>CBDDGZ010000002.1:1612500-5824959 GCA_965228105.1 Cyclobacteriaceae bacterium | reverse complement strand
GACAAGACCAAGAATGTAGAAAACCTGAAAGAAAAATTAAAGTTGGCCATTTCTGCCAATGGAAAAGAAGGAGATTTCTATCGAAAAACATTTTATGATGTATTCAGGTACAGCTCTATGCGAATACCTGAAATAGCGGATGATCTTTACCAGATTGACCAGGCTTTAACCGCTGGGTTTGGCTGGGAACTCGGCCCATTTGCCACCTGGGATGTGATGGGAGTGAAGGAGTGTTTGGATCAAATGAAAAAAATGGATCTTACACCTGCCAAATGGGTGGAAGAAATGCTAGCTGATGGAAAACAATCCTTTTACCATTTCAAGGAAAGCAAAAAGTACTTTTACGACATCCCATCAAAATCTTATAAACTCATCCCGGGGACAGAAGGCTTAATACTACTCGACGCCTTCAAAGAATCAAATGTGGTATGGAGCAATTCAGGTGCTACATTATACGATGTTGGAGATGGTGTTGTCAACCTGGAATTTCACACAAAAATGAATTCCATCGGTGCCGAAGTAGTAGAAGGCATTCAAACTGCTATCGAAATAGCGGAAAAAGATTTCAAAGGCCTGGTAATTGGTAATGAAGGCCAAAATTTCAGCGCGGGTGCTAACCTGAGCATGATTTTCATGTATGCTGTGGATCAGGAATTTGACGAGATCGACATGATGATCCGTGAATTCCAGAAAACCATGACCCGGGCAAGATTTTCATCCATCCCGGTAGTGTCCGCACCATCTGGCCTGGCACTAGGTGGTGGATGTGAGCTGTCGCTACATTGTGATGCAATTCAGGCTCATGCAGAAACGTATATCGGACTGGTTGAGTTTGGTGTAGGCCTCATTCCTGGTGGAGGAGGTACTAAGGAGTTGACTCTTCGTGCTTCCGATTCTTACATGCCTGGCGATCCGGAACTAAACAGACTTCAGGAGTATTTTATGAATATCGCTACTGCGAAAGTTGCTACATCTGCAGAAGAGGCACGTGAGCTTTTTATCCTTAGGCCATCTGACAGAATTACCTTGAACAGATCGCGGCTGCTAGCAGATGCGAAAGAACGGGTGATTGAAATGTACGATGCTGGATATACTCAGCCTACGATGAGGGATGATATCAAAGTGCAGGGAAGAACAGGCATGGCGATGTTTGAAGCGGGAGTCACTGCTATGATCTATGGAAGCTATATTTCAGAGCATGATGCAAAGATCGCCAGGAAGCTGTCTTATGTGATGAATGGGGGAGACCTCACTTCACCGACCAATGTTTCTGAGCAATATCTGTTGGACCTGGAGCGGGAGGCCTTCCTAAGTTTGTGTGGAGAGCAAAAGACATTAGAAAGAATTCAAAGTATTTTATTCAAGGGTAAGCCTTTAAGAAACTAAAAAAATAAAAAAACATGGATGCATATGTAGTTGCAGGTTTTCGCTCTGCAGTTGGTAGAGCAAAAAAGGGAGGTTTTCGGTTTTACCGACCGGACGATCTTGCTGCTGATGTAATCAAACATCTGGTTAAATCAATTGACGGATTTGATGCTAAACGGGTTGATGACCTGATTGTGGGCAATGCCATTCCAGAAGCTGAACAGGGGATGCAGATGGGTCGGATGATTTCATTGCTTTCTCTTCCTATTGAAGTTCCGGGAATGATCATTAACAGATATTGTGGTTCCGGATTGGAAGCCATTCATCTGGCCGCTGCGAGAATTCACTCTGGAACTGCCGAATGTATTATCGCTGGAGGTACCGAATCTATGTCTTTAGTACCGATGACGGGGTACAAGGCTGCTCTCAACTGGCGAATTGCCGAAAAAAATCCTGAGTACTACCTGAACATGGGTCTTACTGCGGAAGAAATTTCAAAGGATTTTAAAATTTCTAAAGAAGATGCCGATGAGTTTGCAATGCTTTCGCACCAGAAGGCAGCAAAAGCAATTGCTGATGGCAAATTCAAAGATGAGATACTACCTATTGAAGTGGAAGATGTTTTCGTAGAAAACGGACAAAAGAAAAGTAATAAGTTCACTGTAGATACTGATGAATGCGTGCGAGCCGATACTACCATGGAAGGCCTTGCAAAATTGAGACCCGCATTTAAGCAGGGAGGCCTGGTCACTGCAGGCAATAGCTCGCCTACTTCTGACGGGGCAGCTTTTGTTATGGTCATGTCTGAGCGCATGGTAAAAGAATATAATCTTAAGCCTATTGCAAGAATGGTTTCTTATGCGACTGCTGGTGTGAACCCAAGAATTATGGGAATCGGTCCGGTGGAAGCAGTGCCTAAAGCATTGAAGCAAGCGGGAATAAATCAAGGAGACCTGGATCTGGTAGAGCTTAATGAAGCCTTTGCCGCTCAGTCGCTGGCTGTAGTTCGCGAGCTGGATTTAAATCCTGAAACTTTAAATGTCAATGGAGGAGCCATTGCACTCGGACACCCGCTGGGATGTACTGGTGCGAAGTTGTCGATTACCTTGTTTAACGAGATGAAAAGACGAAAAAGTAAATATGGAATGGTCACCGCATGTGTGGGCGGGGGTCAGGGTGTTGCAGGTATCTATGAAAACCTAAACTGATCGAAAAAAGAGAGGAGCCGGAAAAATTAGTATTGGCATACCAAAAGGATTAAGCGAACCAGCCCCTCTCATGCATTTGGTTTTTTCGTCGTTCGAAATACAAAGAAAACATAATCAAAATAATTATAAACAACTCTATTGTTATCTCCAAATTAAATATTCCTTTTTCGTTATTTATATGTTTTAAATAATGGGTGCGGAAAAGAAGAATTACAATAATATTTTCGGTGATATTGACCTTGAATTGCTAGACTTGATACTCAAAGGGCATTTCACTCGAAATCAAAAAATTCTGGATATTGGGTGTGGTGAAGGAAGGAACCTCATTTATTTCTTACAGGAAGATTTTGATGTCTATGCCATTGACACAGATCGCTCATCGGTAGACCTTGTCAAATACATGGCAAAAAATTTTGGTAAAGATCCTGATCGGATCATGCACCGTAGTATTTTGGATGATGTCTCCGATCTTGCACATATGGATTCAATCATTTGTTCACGGGTCTTGCATTTCTGTGAAAATGAAAAATCCTTCTTGAGTGCCTGGCGTCAAATTACTTCATTGCTTAGATCAGGAGGGCTACTCTATCTTTCAATGGATTCAATGATTGGCTTTGCTGACCATGTCAAAAAAATCTCAAGTGAGAAGTATCAGTTTGCAGATGGCTCAGTTAGATTTTTGCTCACTGAAGCGTTGCTGAGTAAAATGAATATTTCAGAATTATTTGAATGGTTGTCTCCAACAAAAACGATACACTATGAGTATAAACATGCACAGACCATTCTTTGTCTAAAAAAGAAATAATGCGATCAATAATTCTGGCACTTTCATTCGCGGGCATTTTCGGTTGTCATCCGGACCAAAACAAGCAGGTTGATTTTGAAAAACTCCAATTTCAAACCACAGATGCTTCAGAAATATTTTTCAGGAATGTTCGGCGATCTTATTACGACATTGAAGAGAACAGAACAGCTGCGATTGAATTATATACATTATCTGATTATAAGAAATTTGAAGAGGGAAACATCAGACCCACATTAGCTTACAACTGGAGAAATGACTTTGTGGCTGTTATGCTCTATAGGTCCACAAAATTGAGTTCGGAGGAAAACCTCGTGTTGCTTTTTGAAAATTCTGAAGGATCCCAAAAACTCATATGGAATGAATCTGATATCAAGACTCAAACTGCCGTAGCAGTGAAAGTCTACAATGCTATATTAAATAACGATACTATATTTTTTGTGCAGGACAGGCAAAAGCAGCCTTTATTTGATAACAACGAAGAAAAGGACCTTTTTAGAATCACCATTTTTGATTTTCTTAGGTTTGTAGAAATGAGGTAGAAACCACGTTTAATTATGTGCCCATAAAAACTTTTAAATCGATTAGTTTTGCACCATCTTAGAATAAGAATCTATTTCAAAAAATCTCTATGAGTAAGTTTCCCTTTAGAAACAGACTGAATTACCGGTTTGACAATTTCGTGTCAAAGGGAACCATCTCTATGATTTCGGGATTGGGGATTATCTCTGTGCTTACCATCACCCTATTTGGCATGCTTTTGTTAATTATTGGCTTGCACCCGGATGCTGAAACAGAGAAGGACTTTACTTTCTATGAATCATTGTGGGTAAACCTCACGCATATTTTAGATCCAGGTGTTTTGGGAAATCATGAAGAAAATTGGCCATATCGGCTATTCATGATGTTTACCACATTTATAGGGCTAGTTATTGTTTCTACATTGATAGGTTTGGTGTCCAATGGTATTCTCACGAAAATGGAAGACCTGAGGAAAGGGCGGTCATTCGTAATTGAGCAGGACCATGTTTTGATACTCGGATGGTCTTCCAAAATCTTCACTATTATTTCAGAGCTCTGTATTGCCAATGAAAACCAAAAGCGTGGAGTTATTGTGATCCTTGCGGATATGGACAAGGTGCTCATGGAAGATGAGATCCGTGACAAAGTTGGAAATACCGGAAATACAGCTGTGATCTGTCGTACCGGAAACCCAATCGATGTTCATGATCTGTATATTGCCAATCCTTTTGATACCAAATCGATCATCATTCTGGATAAGGACAATGAGAACTCAGATTCTCAGATTATCAAAACCATAGTAGCCATTGTCACCAATCCCGAACGAAGAAAGGCTCCATATCACATCACCGCCGAGATGGAAAACAAGAAAAACTTCGAGGTGGCCAAAATGGTGGGTAAGGATGAAGTAGAGTTGATCCTTTCGGATGAAATCATCAGCCGTATCATGGTTCAGACGAGCCGACAATCCGGACTAAGTGTGGTTTACATTGAGCTCATGGATTTCGGTGGTGATGAGATCTACTTTATGGAGGAACCTTTACTGGTAAGTAAAACCTTCCGGGAAATCCTTTTCTCCTACGAAGATTCTGCCATCATGGGTATTCAATATGCAGATGGGTCTGTTGAGATCAACCCACCGATGGACACAATTTTCAAACAGGGAGATCGTGTGATCGGTATCACAGAGGATGATGACACCCTCATACCAAATGCGCCGAAAGACATTCTCCTGGAAGAAAGCTCTATCGTGTATTCCGAACCCGCTATTCCGGAGGTGGAGCAGATTTTATTAATTGGCTGGAACGATCGGGCAAAATATATTATCAAAGAATTGGACTATTATGTGCCGGAAGGCTCCACTGTGAGGGTTGTCTCAAAATTTGATGATGCTGAAAAGACAGTGCGCAGATTACAAAACTCTGTGAAGAAAATTGAGTTGGAGTTTGAGGTTCAGGATACTACAGACCGGGACACACTGGCTAATATGCACCTTACTCAATACCAGTATATCATTTTACTTTGCTATCAGAATTATTTCCCTATTCAGGAAGCCGATGCCCAGACGCTAATCACATTGCTGCACTTAAGGAATTTTACAGAAAACAGGAATGAGCGCTACAAAATTGTGAGTGAGATGCTTGACATCAGAAATCGTCAACTGGCAGACATCACCAGCGCGGATGATTTCATTGTAAGTGATAAGCTTATCAGTCTATTGATGAGCCAGGTTTCAGAAAACAAATACCTGATGCGAGTTTTTGAAGATCTTTTTGATGCGGAAGGATCGGAGATTTACATCAAGTCAGCTAAAGAGTATGTGAAGACAGGCGTGCCTATTCACTTCTATACAATATTGGAGTCGGCAGCCAGAAAGAATGAGGTTGCGATAGGATACAGAATAATCCGTGAAGCCAAAGATGCTAATAGGGGTTACGGTGTATACGTCAACCCTAAGAAATCCGAGGTCTTTACGCTTGCAGAAGAAGACATGGTTATAGTCCTCTCCGAAGACTAATCACATCTATTGATTCTCCAGGGCCTTCTTGATTTGCTTCATAGCTTTTCTTCTATAAAGCTTTGTGCTGTGGCCTTTTCGAGGAATCCTTTCAATGTAATCTAGTACATCATTTTTCTGAATCCCGCTGAGGTTTTTCACCCGCACAAGGATTTCAGAGTCCAATTGTCTAGTTGCTTCCATTTTTTTGGTGGTTTTCGCCAACAATATAACGTAATAGTGTTATCGTGTGTTTAGCCATTTATTTTGAAATCTTTAATTCTGTGGCTTTAGAGTCCGTTTTTAAACATCCAATTGTTAAAAATTTACTTAAATTGGACACCAAACGAACACATTATCCATATGGCGGAATACACTAAAGAAATAGAGGAATTTGTAGCGAAAATCTCTCAAAAGAATGCGCATGAAAAAGAATTTATCCAGGCGGTTTCAGAAGTTGCCGATACCATAGTTCCTTATGTAGAGCAAAACAAAAAATATAAAGAATCAAATATTCTTGAAAGGATCTGTGAGCCGGAACGTGTGATCATTTTCAGGGTTCCCTGGCAAGACAAAGATGGGAACATCCAGGTGAACAGAGGATTTCGTGTTCAGATGAATTCTGCTATTGGCCCGTATAAGGGTGGTCTTCGTTTTCACCCATCTGTCAACCTTTCTATCCTGAAATTTCTGGCTTTCGAGCAAGTATTTAAAAACAGCCTCACCACCTTACCTCTTGGTGGCGGTAAAGGAGGTAGTGACTTTGATCCAAAAGGCAAAACTGATCTTGAGGTAATGCGATTTTGTCAGAGCTTCATGACGGAGATGTCTAAACACATTGGTGGGTTTACCGATATCCCAGCGGGAGACATTGGCGTTGGTGCAAGAGAAATCGGATATATGTTTGGGCAGTACAAAAAAATCCGAAATGAATTTTCCGGAGTGCTGACTGGAAAGGGACTCCAGTGGGGAGGGAGTTTGATCAGGACAGAAGCTACAGGATATGGCCTGGTTTACTTTAGCCAGGAAGTCTTATCGTCAAAAGACGATTCGCTGGAAGGAAAAGTCTGTGCAGTATCAGGTAGTGGTAATGTTGCGCAATACACCATCGAGAAACTCCTTGAGCTGGGGGCAAAACCTGTGACCGTTTCTGACTCGGCGGGATGTATCTATGACAAAGACGGAATAGACACTGAAAAACTTGAGTATATTAAGACATTGAAAAACGAACAAAGGGGTAGGATAAGTGAGTACGCTGATAAGTTTAAATCAGCAAAATTCCATGGCGATACTACTCCATGGAATTTCAAAGTGGATTTGGCCTTTCCATGTGCCACCCAGAATGAACTGGATGTAGAAGATACCAAGACGCTGATCAAAAATGGATGCAAAGGAGTATTCGAAGGCGCCAATATGCCAACAACCTTGGAAGCATACCATATCATTAAGAAGGAAAAACTTATGTTTTCGCCTGGAAAAGCATCAAATGCAGGAGGTGTAGCTACTTCAGGACTGGAAATGTCACAAAATGCGCAACGACTTTATTGGACCCGTGAAGAAGTAGACTACAGGCTGAAGATGATCATGAAAAGCATCCATTCAAATTGTATGGAATACGGAAAAGTAGATAAGAATTATACGGATTATGTGAAGGGTGCAAACATTGCTGGTTTTGTAAAAGTTGCTGACGCAATGATTGCTCAGGGAGTTGTTTAATTCTCAGCAAAAAAGTGGTTGTTGTAAAAGATAGAAATCCTATATTTGGAATCTCAAATAAAGTGTCTGATTATGTACATGCTCCTTTTCATCCTTTTCTTATTTGTATTGGCAATCATTTGTCCAATCATTTTACCTAATGATAAGGTGAGCACGCACAAGCGTGATCATGTGTGATCCACATTTGGCTGGGCAACCAACTTCATTTCATTAAGCTCTAGCGCTAACAGGTTACGGATTCCCGTAAGGTTTCCCTGGTATACACATCCGTTATCCAGAGGGATCACTTTCTGCTTTTCAGCAACAGCGAGCTTGATCTGGTCCAATGGTGTAGGGTAATGACCGTGCACAATTGTCCTCCCTGAAACTTTTGCAGAATCATACCTGAATTCCCTGATCATGATCATGGCCTCAGTATCACTGTAGATATCATCTACATTGAAATTGAATCCGGCATGGACAAGAATTACGTCCCCAGAAACATAGTAATAAGGAAGGCTTTGGTAGAACTTCGCGATGTTTTCTTGCGCAAGCGCATCTGCATAAAGCAAGTCAGATGCGTTTAGATTCTTTAGGGTTTCCAGCTTACCTTCAGTGGGCTCCAAGAAATAATCTAGAAACATTTTGTCATGATTTCCCAGGAGTGGAAATATTGCCCCTTTAAAGTGTAGGATCTCTTCCAGGACTTTCAAGTTTGAAGGACCTTTGTTGATAAAGTCTCCCAGAAGAAAAAGCTGATCTTCAGCGCTGAGCTGAATTTTATGGATTAGCGATAAAAAAGTTTTATGACACCCATGGATATCCCCGATTACCCAGCGTTTTCCTTGTGGGAGGGGAACCTGCCTTCCAATGGGATAATGTTCAGGCAATGATTATTTCCTGCTTTCTTTTCTTGAGTTTACAAACATGAGTGCTGAAACAAAAGCAATAAGAAATACGGCAATGTTTACGAAGATATGCACGCCACTGGTAACTGCAGGATTTGTTAATTCCATAATCTGAGATTTTTATTGCGAATTTAAAGTTTAAATTGATTCTTTGGCAACCATTTGTTGGATTAGTTGATGCTAAACCACCGCACCACCGACACTAACCAGTCGGCCAGTCCCTGAGCGTACTCATTTCCCGAACCTCGTCCGATAACATAAAGCACAAAAAGGAAGTAGAGGCCTAATAGTAAAAATGCTTTGCTTTTACCAATTTTATTTCCCACTATAAAAATCAGAAGAACAAGGACAGTTAATAACCAAAGAAGAAATCGTAGTTCGCTACTCATGTCCACCATTTCAGGGGGCATGTGAATAGGTCCGTAGATCAATGTGAAAATCATCAATGGAAAACCAAGCGCAAAACAAATATCGAAAATATTGCTTCCCAGCGCATTAGAGATGGCATCATCGTACTGTCCTCTTTGAGCGTCCTTAATAGAGATGATTGTGTCAGGAAAACTGGACGCTGCTGAAGCCAATATCAAAGCAACAAACATTACCGGGATGCCTAACCCATGAAAAGTACCCAAGAATGGTACAGTATAGCTTTCCTCACCAATCCATTCGCAAGCCAGGACAAGTAAATAGCAAACTAAAGCAATTGATATCGTAGCGGAAACAAGTAAAAACCAGGCATTAACATTGTTGATTTTATTCCTTCCAATAAAGATCCTTTCAAGATCCAGGGTAAACAATCCAAGTAAAAAAGGCTTTTGTTTCCCTCCAATATCGGCAAAATCTTCTTCTGAAACGTGACTCTCATGGAGTAACTCTTCCCGATCTTTTTTATCCATAGACCAGAACATATAGATGATATAGGCCACATACACAATCATCAACAGAAACCCGTGATACCAATCCAGTTCAGATCCACTGATGAGGATAATAAAGATCATTTCAGCGATGAGTAGAGACAACCCGTCTCTAAGCATGACTTTTTGAGAAACCTTCACGCTTTTAGTAAGCCCGATTCCAATCACCGCGAGCACGGATACTGCAGGAATGACCATACTGTTGAAAATTGCTGAACCAGCGGTGGTACCGATACCTCCCGAAAAGCCTTCAGCATCTTTCATGATAAAAAGGAAAAACAAGGAAGTGAAAACTTCAGGCATTGAACTCGCCACAGCGTTGATGGTAGCACCACGAACGCCATCTGATAGATTTCTGCCAATATATTCAGAAGCTGTCATGAATCCGTCACCCGCTCTCCATATAACGACGCAACAAATTGTAATTAAAATTAAGGGTATGAGGATTCCCATAGAAAAAATTTAAACGGTGTTTGACTCATTCAATAATGAGCTGGAGGTGCGACTAAGATAAGCATTTTCTCTATATCTTAACCATTATCCAAAATGCACCAAGCTAATGTGTTTTTTAAAGAATTGACGAAAATATTAGTAATTTTTTATATTTCGCATACTTATTTACATCTTATTTCTAATATTTAGGGTTTAGGCAGTGATCTGATCTATTTCTTTCTCATCTTTAGGATCACATTGACGTATAATCTGAGATGTATATCAATTTATCAGGGCTTACCATTTTAGTAACGGGCGCAAGTCGGGGAATCGGCAAAGCCATAGCTACAAAACTGGCAGAAGCCGGTGCCACAATTGCCATCCATTACAACAAAAATGCACGCGAAGCAGAAAACCTTGCTCATGTTTTGGGCAATGAATCCAAATCATATCAGGCGGATTTGTCTAAAAAAGGCGAAGCCGGAAAGTTATTTGAGCGAGTAGTATTGGAAATGGGAGGGATGGATATCCTTATCAACAATGCAGGAATCGCCAAGCCGGCAAAAGTGGGACTTTCAGAAGAAGAATGGTATAAGGTTTGGGAAGAGGTGATCCAGGTAAACCTCAATTCAACAGCAATCCTTTGCAAAAAGGCTGTGGAGTATTTTTTGAAAAAGAAAGTAGCGGGAAGAATCATCAATATTACCTCCAGGGCTGCATTTAAAGGAGAGCAGGCAGAGTATATGTCTTATGCAGCATCCAAAGCTGGAGTTGTATCACTGACAAAAACCATCGCCACGGCATATGGCAAGAACGGGATCAAAGCTTTCAGTATCGCTCCGGGTTTTGTAAAGACCGATATGGCCAAAGCTTTTATTGACCAATATGGTGAACAACATACCAATGGTGACTTATCTTTGGAGCGAATGACAGAACCGAAAGACCTGGCTCCTTTGGTAACATTCATTGCTAGCGGAATGGCGGATCATTCTACAGGGGCGACCTTTGATATCAATGCAGGGAGCTATATGCATTAGGTTCTGATTTTATACCTATATTTATTGAATTAAACTGGCGAATTATGGTAGACAACATTAAGGCACATTTACAGTCTTTGGTCCAGCTGGCACTGGCAGATCATAAATTTGATCGCGAAGAGCAGGTATGGATATACAGCATTGGGAAAGCCAATAAGGTAAAGGAAAAAGATATTGATGATTTGATAAAATCAGAGATGGCAAAGAAAAGTGCAGAGCCCGTCACTTTCAGTGCATTGTCATTCGATGAAAGATTTGAATATCTGTACAACCTGATTCAGCTTATGAAGATTGATAATGAAGTTTTCCTTAGCGAGATCAATTACTGCGAAGGGCTTGCAGACATGCTTGGTTTCCAAAAGGCTGTTGTGAAGAAGTTATCAGCCAGGATTTACTCCGATCCTACCATTACTTCCGACAGAGAATTGCTCAAGAAGCAAGCTAAATCGTTTGAAAAATAATATTATGAGCATTAAATCACAGCTTAGTACACTCATAGCTCTCGCCAAAATCGATGGAGATTTTGCTGGTGAAGAGCGGGATCTTATCTATATGATTGGCAAAGCAAATGGGATCACCGAAAAAGAAATCATGGAGCTGGTAGATCAGCCAGAGCCACTCCCGGTATTGTCGACCATGACAGATGATGAAAAGTTTGAGTACCTCTACAACATCGTACAGCTCATGAAGATCGACAATCAAATTTATCTGAGTGAAATCAAATATTGTGAAGAATTAGCCACGAAGCTTGGATATAAGAAGGGTGTGATTTCTGCACTCTCTGCCAAAGTATTCAGTGATCCTATGATCACTTCTGACCGGGACTCTCTGAAACGGGCGGTAAAGAAATATCAGGATTAAAATTGTTGCACATCATCGTGACCGCCACTAAGCCATGTTATCTCTTGATTGGAGACCCTTCCATAAAATAGATAGTTCGCGTGTTTCCAATGCAAGGGGTCAATTTCATGTAGCCATTCAAAATGTTTCAGCCGTAGGTAGACGATTTCTTGGTGACAGCAAGTCTGATAGAAATGCTACGCTCTTTTGGATTCCCGGGCTTTCAAGAATGGCAGGCCATTGGGTAGAAGGCAATATCAGGTTCAGGTCGTCGATAAGTCTGGAAGATTTTAACATCTACCTGGTGGATGAACGGGTCAATACAATTTCAAGTTTTGAAGTAAAAGGTTCCAATCATCGCAAAATAATGCTTTGGTTGGAAGAGCAGATAGGGAAACTCGGCCTTTCTGCGGCCGAGCTTGCTATCAAATTACCCTATCAGCTTAAGGAATATCCTCAACTCAACGGGGCACCATTTGACCTGGACGACAATGAGGCCATGGAAGAGTTGGGTAAATATTATCACAACTCCTTTCTGGTCCTCCGAGACCTGAAGAAAAAACTAGAATGGAAGCAGGAAATTCAAATATGGCCACATCATTTCGACCTGGCCATTAGTATTATTTTAAGAGATTCAGGAGATCCGGAAACAGATACACTCATTACCCTGGGAATGATGCCTGGGGATGATAGCAATGAAGCTCCTTATTTCTATGCCAACACCTGGCCACATGTGCATACCAGCAAAATGGAGCCCTTAAACAGTTACGGGGAGTGGATCGAGGAGGATTGGACCGGGAGGATCCTGTCCATCAGCGAATTGACCCATAATAAAAACGAAAGTCAGCGTGAGATACTCAGCCAATTTTATGAGACAGCCTTTCATTCATTGGTTGGACCGCTCACGAAATAATTTATCATAATCCATTCCAAAATACTCAGCTAATTTAGAAGCGAAATCGTCTTCATGAAGTATTGGGATTTTTGTCTTATGACCTTTTTCTTCCATCTGAAGATATTTATCCGAAAGCAATACTTTTCCCTCTATCGTATGTTTAAAGACTACCTTTTCGTGGAAAAAAGGTGATTCCGGTGATTCCTGATAGAATCGATACATTTCCATAAACTGGATTACCTCCACAGGCTCCAGCTTAAATCTGTAGATGTTTTGAAAATCAATCGAATCAGTGGATTTCTGAAGAATGAATCTATTGTCAGGATCCATTGCAAATCTGAAATATTGATTGTAATCCAGCTGGATGGCTTCTTTCATAAGCTGTTTTGGTTCTATAAATAGTGATTGACTACCTACATCAGCCAGATAGTCCGCGCCATTAAGGCGAACTATTGTCAATGGGTGATCAAAAACAGCTCCCCAGCTATCTTTATTAAATATACTGCCCGATGTCAGGAGACATTCAAATCCAAGACCATTAAGTAAGTGGTAAAAAAGAATGTTGAGCTCAGTCGAGATTCCACCTCTCTTTTGTCTGACTATCTTTTCAAAAAATTTGCCAATATCCAGTTCTCTTTTTTTACGAAAGATGATATCCAGATTTTCGAATGGAATGTGAAGAAGATGCGCTTTATGAAGTTTCTTTAAAAATGGTAGTGAAGGCAGTTCCTGATGCAGCTGAATTCTTTCTAGATATTCATCAATGGGTAGAGAGTGAAGCTTTGGCCTGGTTTTAAAATGATTCAAACGAGCCATTTTGATACTTATTTCAACGCACGACTTAGGTTTAAAATGAAATTTCTCAATGCGCTTTCCCAGGTGAAATCACTGTCCCACTCTTTACCGACATACACATCATGGGCTATAGTTTGCTTGATATAGTATTTATAGACTATTTGCTCAACTGGGATTGTTTTCAAGGTGATGCCTGCGCTGTCCTTTGGAACCATTGAAATGTAATCTGTTTCAGTTCCTGAGACTTTGTAGTTGAGAATATTTTTAATTGTCACTCCTGAGGATTGAAACGGGAACAGTGCAAATTGGAACCCTTGTTTATACAGCGTTTCATCATCCCCATAGTTTACCATTTGGTATTTGTATGGATATTGACCCATGAGAGATTCAATAGCTGCTACTTTTCTGTCAATCCTGATATTTTCCTGTCGTAACACTTCCTGCTCCTCCGCCGATATGCCGGCATAAATCTTGTATTTCTCCGGAATGATTACCGCCAGGTTGGCTCTGCGAATCAGTCCGGGATAGGACGCCAGATGCACTCCTGTGAAAACCGGTAGATCTTTTAAAATATTTGGATCTTCAGGGATCAGGAAGTTTGTGCGTTCCAGGTTCTGTCGGATTATCTGACGGCCCAATCGCAGGGTAATGAGATCGTAGGGAGACGCTACCTGGGCCCAGACCTTTTCATTTTCGGCTATGAGATCATTTTGCCCATTGAAACGGGCAATTTTTATGTCATGGGTCTCATTCAGACCCACATATTTTTTTTCAATAAAGATCAGGTTTTTAATCCCACGTTGTTGAAACTCGGCAATAAAAGCTCTTCGTACTTCGGGACCTGCCATTAAATCATCGCGATATACATAGCAAACAGGGTCTATGTACATCTTCCTCAGATCAGCATGGAATTTTGCTGCCAGGGGTTCCCACTTTGGCCGAGTCATGTCATTCTGCTCCATCTCTTCCGAGGAAACTATCACAGCAGAGCGTGAAGAAGTGAGATCAACCGGGACTTGATCCGAAACGACAACAGGCCGCCAGCCACAAAAATCCATCAAGCTGACATTTTGAGCTGAAACCGTCTCCACAACCATAAAAAGGAGCAGTACGAGATTGATGCTAATCTTTGAGGAAATAGTCATTCCAAGCAATTTAACTATTAACCGGAGTCCTCACTATTCTATTGTAAAAAACTGACACTTTTCATTTCAAGCTAACTCTTGCCTTTCAGGAGTTCTTTCATTTCATTGATTTTCAAGAGAGCTTCAACCGGGGAAATGGTATTCACATCCACATCAGAAAGCATCTTCATCAGTTTTTCAAACTTTGGATCGGATTCAAAAAGATTTAGCTGCATGCGACTACTTGGAAGCTCAACCAATTTTTCCTTGTCTTTTTCGCTCAGTTTTTCTTTCTCCAGACTCTTCAGGATTTCATTAGATCGGATCACGATTTGGTTAGGCATCCCGGCCATTTGAGCTACGTGAATACCAAAACTGTGCTCACTTCCTCCCGGTACCAACTTTCTTAGGAAAATCACTTTGTCTTCTAGCTCCTTCACGGACACATTAAAGTTCTTTACCCGTGGTAAGGTGTTGGTCAGCTCATTCAATTCATGATAATGAGTAGCAAATAGGGTTTTGGCCTTAAACTGAGGATGATTATGAATAAATTCTACAATAGACCAGGCGATGGAAATGCCATCGTAAGTGCTGGTTCCCCTCCCGATCTCATCCATGAGGATAAGTGAACGATCACTTAGGTTGTTGAGAATGCTGGCCGTCTCAGTCATCTCCACCATAAATGTTGATTCTCCCCTGGAGAGGTTGTCTGATGCACCCACGCGGGTAAAGATCTTATCGACAAGTCCTATTTTCGCATAACCGGCAGGAACAAACGAACCAATTTGAGCCATCAACGTGATCAATGCAGTTTGCCGAAGCAAAGCTGATTTACCGGCCATGTTGGGGCCGGTGATGACAATCACCTGTTGTGATTCATTGTCCAGATAGATGTCATTCGGGATGTAACTTTCCTCAGCGGCCAGGTTTTGCTCGATCACTGGATGCCTTCCTTCTTTTATGTCGATAAGGTAATCCTTCGAAATAGTCGGCTTCACATATTTGTGACGACCGGCCAAAGAAGCGAAAGAGGTGAGGCAGTCAATGGTAGCAACAATCCGTGCATTCTGCTGGATCGTCTCAATGTATTCCTGGGCATAGGAGATCAACTCCTGGTAGAGCTGTGATTCTATTTCGAAAATCTGATCTTCAGCTTTGAGGATCTTTTCCTCGTAAACTTTTAACTCTTCGGTAATGTACCTTTCGGCATTCACCAGGGTTTGCTTTCGGATCCAATCTTGCGGCACCTTGTCTTTGTGCGCATTGGTTACTTCCAGGTAATAACCAAATACCTTGTTGTAGGCAATCTTCAATGAGGAGATTCCGGTTCTTTTTGTTTCTCGCTCCTGAATCCCCTTTAGATAATCTTTTCCGGAGTACGCAATGGATCTGAGCTCGTCCAGCTTTTCATCAATCCCTTCTTTGATCAGATTACCCTGGGAGCTGTTTAACGGGACTTCGTCTTTAAGATTGGATTCAATTTTTTCGAGGAGGCTCTTGCAATCATTCAATTGCTCCACATACGTGTCGTATATGTCCTCCTTAGCATTTTTGAGTTCTTCCCTCATTGGCAGGATATGCTTCAGGCCACTTTTGAGCTGATTCATCTCCCTGGGGTTGATCCTCCGGGTAGCCACCTTTGATACCAGCCGTTCGAGATCACCAATTTTTGACAAATGATTTAGCAGGATATCCAGTAAATCCTCATTCCCAATAAAACCTTCAACAGTGTCAAGTCGGCGTTCGATGGTTTTTTGGTCTTTCAGTGGAAGTACTAACCACTTCCTCAATAATCGGGCTCCCATGGGAGTCTTGGTGTGGTCCAAAACTTCAATCAAAGACTTGCCATCGGGTTGCGTTGGGTTTATCAGCTCAAGATTTCGGATGGTGAACTTATCCATCCACACAAATTGCTGCTCGTCAATCCTGGAAAGGTGGCCAATATGACTTGTTTCCCTGTGCTCAGTTTCTTCCAGATAATAAAGGATTGCCCCAGCGGCAACGATCCCATCTTTCAGTTCTTCGATTCCAAAACCTTTTAGGTTGGAAGTATTGAAATGATGGATAAGTCGCTCGTAAGTGAAAGGAAGTTGGAAAATCCAGTCTTCAAGACCGAATCCGTGGAAGTGGGCCTCGTATTTGTCCAGAAACTGATCTCGATGCGACTTACAATAAATGATTTCGGAAGGATTGAATCCCTGGATCAGTTTATCTACATAGAGTTCATTGCCCTGCGTGACCATAAATTCCCCTGTAGAAAGATCCAGAAACGCCAGCCCACATCCTTGCTCTCCAAAATGTATGGCGGCAAGGAAATTGTTTTTGTTTTGCTCAAGGACATTGTCATTCAAAGAAAGCCCTGGCGTCACCAGTTCAGTTACTCCACGTTTGACAATGCCTTTTACAGTTTTTGGATCTTCAAGCTGGTCACAAATCGCGACCCTGTAGCCTGCTCGGACTAATCGTGGAAGGTAAGCATCTAATGAATGATGCGGAAATCCGGCCAGTTCCATCTCAGAGGCGGCTCCATTGGATCGCTTGGTCAGTACGATCTCAAGGACTTTGCTGGCCTTGACAGCATCATCACCAAAAGTCTCATAAAAATCCCCAACTCTAAAAAGTAACAAAGCACCCGGGTACCTGGCCTTAATGGCATTGTACTGCTTCATCAATGGGGTTTCTTTGCCTTTGGCTGATTTTGTCATTCAGAAATTTGAGATAGTTTTGACCTGATCACGATATTGCCGAAATAATTTACTGTAAGGATTTCGGTAAACGACGGATTGACTTTCATCATCAAGTAATTACAATATTAAGTAAAGCACTCCTTATGCGAAAGCTAAAAAATGAGGAACTAGGTAGGATTTCAATTGAGGAATTCAAAGAAGCTAAAAAATCCAATGTTTGTATCATCCTGGATGATGTCAGGAGCCTGAATAACGTGGGAAGTGTATTCAGAACATCAGATGCTTTCATGGTCGAGAAGGTCTGGCTTTGTGGGATCACAGGAAAGCCGCCTCATCGGGATATCCAAAAAACTGCTTTAGGCGCTACCGAATCCGTAGAGTGGGAGCACCGGAAAGAAATTCTTGCATTAATAGATCAGCTAAAATCAGAAGGATATGAGATCATCAGTGTGGAGCAGGCGGATAAAAGCGTCTCATTAAAGGATTTCCTCCCCCAAACAAAATCTAAGTATGCACTTGTATTCGGGAATGAAGTCTTTGGTGTGAAAGAGGAAGTGATAAAAAAATCAGATGTTGTATTGGAAATCCCGCAGCAAGGCACGAAACACTCACTTAATATTTCGGTGAGTGTTGGGGTGGTAGTTTGGGATTTTGTCTCAAAGCTCGGTGCTTAGAGCTTCACGCCAATAGTCAGATATCCACTTCTTCCGTCTGATGGAATGATCCCGGGGCCAGGATAACCGGCAGCCCTTCTGGTAAAGTAATAGTTATTCAACAGATTATTAATTCCTGCCTCAATTCGCCAATGTTTCAATTCATATGTCAAAGAAAGATCCATCACAGAATAGGCAGGAATGATCCCCTCTACAGAGGTAGGGGAGTCATCAGCATTGGTCGCATCAGAATACTGTTGAGCCACATAGCTAACCAGGTAAGAAAGGCCAAAGGACCGATACTTGTAAGTGAGTCCCGATTTTAAATTAATGGCAGGTACAAACTCCACTTCGTTTCCTTCTATCCCATTTTCCTGGTTTTCGAGATAAGCTGATTTAATGGCTGCAAAATTGATAAATCCGGTGAGGCTTGATTTTTTGACATTCAAATCGGCTAACCTGAAAAGATTGCCTTCTATATAGGTCTCTACCCCATAGATATTAGCATCTCCAACATTGGTTCTATACCTAAAAATTTTTGGTACATAGAAGTTAAACCGAGGGTCGGCGGCTGTTTTAAGGATATTTCCGATCCGGTCCTTGTAAGCCAGATAAAACAATGAGACATCATATCGGAATATCTCATTTTTGGAACCTCTCATTCCGAGATCAAAATTGTAGCCTTTTTCATCATCAATGTTTTCATCTACAGTTAATGATGGATTGTCTACACGAATATCGTTGAAATTGATGGCTCTGAAATTTTGCGAGAAATTGGAATAGGCCTCCAGCATGTCATTGGGCTTATAGCTGACCCCAATACCCATAAGCAAAAAGGATCTAAACTTAGATCGCTCTTCATCCACTTTTTCTGAAAAGATGATATTGCCAGCTATGTCAGATTGTTCATTGTAATAGTATCCATCAGCACTTGTCCGGATATTTTCATACCGTACTCCCGGGGTAATGCTCCACTTCTCTGTCAGGTTAAAGATGTTTTCAGCAAAAAGGGCAATATTTTTTCCCGGAAAGTGAAACTGGGAGTCATCGGGCTCCTCGGGATAGATAAAATTGAAATTCGCATCGAATGAATTATTGGCTTCGCCCTGAGCACTAAGCGTACTTCCAAAATACAGTCTGTTTCCTACAAGAAGTACTGACTTCTGCCCCAGCAAGGGATAATGAACAATGGCTCTAAATTCATTTCCCCAGTTGTCATAGTCATCTTTGAGCAGGTTTCGATTTTCATCGGTATCGTCCACACGGGTGATAGGCCCCAGGTTACCCACGGCATACCTGTTGGCTGTCAGATGAAAAATCCTGTTGTTGAATTTTACATTATCTGAAACCCGGTAGTCCAGCTCTGCAGCCGACAGGTTCCAGCCTACCTGAAACCAGTTTCTTTCTCTTTTTGAGTGACGTGGGTTGTTGTAAAACTCTGCATCGGTTAGCCCACCAGGCTGCTGAGCAAGATAACTCATGTAAGTATGCTCAAACTTGAGGCTTGTAAATGCATTGAAATTATAGGTAAATGCACTGTAGGCATTATGTTGATTGATGCCCGAATTTGGTCTCCAGCCTTTACTGGCTTTGTATTGATAGAAGCCGTAGTAATTCACTTTTCCTATGGTACCCCCGACACTATTGAAGGTATTAAATAAGTTGAAAGAGCCTACGGTGTTGACGGAATTTACTTCCATCTTCTTGTCTTTCGGCCCATCTTTAAATTCAAAATTCAGTAATCCACCAAATTGAGTTCCGTACTGAAGGCCTGCAGCTCCTCTTACAATTTCAATTTTTTTCAAAGCCAGGGAAGGAGGAGTGTAATAGCTTTCAGGATAACCTAATGCATCAGCTGAAATATCATAGCCATTCTGCCGAACATTGAAGTTTGATGTTCTGTTTGGGCTTAAACCTCTTCCTCCAATACCCAATTGAATACCTGCCCCATCATTTTCCCAGATATTTAGACCAGGTACACGAGAATAGATCTGTCGACTTACGCCTGCTGCTTTATTACCAATTACCTCATCCAAAAGAATCAGTTCGGTCTTTTTTGCCTCGTATATGGCAGCACCACTAACAGATTGCAACCAGTTGGCTCCCATTTCATCATTCCGAGTATCTGTTACAGTAATAGTTTCAAGTTCCTGTGCTATTGGTTCTAGGAGGAATTCAACTTTTACTGGTGTCCCATTCATCACAATGTCCTGATAGGCATACTTCAATTCAGGGTAGTATGCAACAACCCTGTAGCTACCATCTGCCAAGTCTTGTAGATGAAACTCACCCTTTTTGTCAGTACTGGTAAGCAACGAAGTTCCTTCGATCGAAATTTGGACCCCTTCGATCGATTTCCCATCCCGGTCTCTAACCTCTCCACTGATCTGAGCTTCGGCACAGATGACTAAGAGAACTGTCGCTATGGTAATCAGGACCTTATTCATAAGGTAATATGATTGTGGATAGTTGGTTTTTCTTGACTTTCGTCAGGTCTATGCCGGGATCAATAAATGGCTTACTAGCCCGACCATTCAGGGTAACTCTTGATTGAGTAGTAATTTTTGGGTTTTCGAAACCCTGAGCTTTGAAATGATTTTCTAAAAACCGGGCATACTGCATGATCATGTCCGGCTGTGTAGCCATCATCTTTTCCTGCTGTGGAGTAAGAAAGTCATAATTGGCAACTAAATGTTTTTTATCTCCATCCTCTACAAAGAATGCGATGTGACCAGCCTTTTCCATCAGCATTACTCTCCAGGAAAAGCGATAGCCAAGCTCATTCCAGAATAAGTTTCCTGGGTATGCAAGATGCCTTAAGGGAATGGTAATCTGTAAGACAAAAAAGAGTGCGAAAACAATGGTCACTGCTTTTGGGAGCCTGGGATAGGTAGTCATCTTCAAATCAGAAGTCCTTGTGAAGAAGGAAGATAATTTCTTGATAAACTTTTGATGAAAATGATCAGGAAAAAAAATTGTTGTCGCAACAATCATCATCCATGGAAAAACCCCAATGGGGAAAAGCAATGCGGTCAACAGGTGAAAGCCAATCACAGCCGCATAGGCAAAAGGCAAAGTTTTTCTGAATGATAGCAGAAAAGGAACTGTAGTGTCAAAGAGCATCCCAAGCCAGCTAAAGACGTAGGCGGTAATCTTATATCTAAATATCCACCCGATCACAGGTTGGTGTACATTGGCCGACAGCCATAATTTTAATGGTTGGGCATTGATGAGCCAGTCATATTTAAGTTTTGCAATGCCGGCAAAGAAATACACTATTCCAAGTTGAAGTTTAATGATGTTAATGAACGCTACCTGTATTTCCTTGACGGGCTCCACAACTCTCCTCCACACATCCAAAGAAAAATATCTGTTGGCGGGCAACCAGATTAGCAGAAAGGTGCAAAGAGATACAAAATAGTAATGATTCAGATAGTTGGTCTTATCAAGCAACTCAACATAAGTAAACAGGATAAAAAAACAAGTCGTGGATAGCCGATAAAAGAATCCCAGGGTGATAAATAAAGCGGCCACAATCATTAGGCTAAAAACAGCATACATCCCAGCTCCCGGAAGCGGCTGCATACCTTCAATAAAAGGGAAAAAGATTTTTGGTTCGATATACTGTGAAAAGATCCATCCTTTGGCCCAAAACCGAACAGTAGAGATCAATAACAATCCCCCAAATAAAATGCGAAACGTAATTAGCGGATAGATAGGAACCTTCCGGTAGATAGTGTGCTTTACTATGTTATTCCACAGGGTATTCATCAATCACCATCGTTATCCTGATAAGTAATTATGACTCCAATGGTGGAGGACATATCGGTCTTAAGTAAAGCAACCAGTATCTGCATTTCTGCAAAGATCATTTCGACATCAGTCTTTTGGTTTTGGATGGCTGCTGGTAGGGGATCAGAAATCTTTTCTGTGGCTACTTCAATTTTATCAAACTGTTGAGAGATCGTTTGATTCAGGTCTTCGTTGCCTGTTGTAGTACCTCCTACTGCTTTCAGGTAATCATCCAGCCCTATACCATCTCCACCAAAATACAGGTTTTTATAGGCTGCAATGTTTGCCTCCAGTAATTCAACAGAATATCCTGAATAATAAGCTTCTGACGATCTTGGGATAGGTTCTCCCAATGTGCGGATCCCAACCGGAATCCCAATTTTTCCGTCGCGGGTATTCCGTTCAAAGTCCTGGTTCATGGCGTTAATCAACTTCCCTACCGAACTACCAACATCCACACCCAGGGCATCTTCAGCAATGAATTCCCCAAGGTAGTTTCCACCATCATCTTTCCAGTCAGCGTATACATTCTGGCTGGTGGTATTAATTCTTGTCAACACATCCTCGATGTATTGAAGCCGGTCCGCAGTGAGTGAGCTAAGAATATCTTCCTGAGCTTCAGGGTCCCCATATACGAGGTAAGCTATGGCCTGATATCCTTTCGCATCCAGATTGCTCAACGTGGAAAGATCATAATCTCCGGAACTGATATTTTGATTGATTTGAACCTGATCGATGGGGTATATATTCAATTCGTTGGTGAGGCTGCGAGTCTCAGCAGGACCAAATTGATAAGGTGTGCAGGCCTGCCAGGCTAACCGCGCAATTTTAAGTTGATCGCGGAAGTCACCCAGAGTAGTTTCATTTGGATCTGCTTTCAGAAGCACAAAAGCATCTGACAAAGCTTTATTCGCTTCTGCCAGATGCTCATATGCTGGTAATATCAAATTAATGCCCAGGTTCTCAAGCAGGGGTAGCTGATCAAAATCATTGGTTTTGTCCAGGTTTCCATTTTCATCACAAGAAAAAAGGGAACCGGTTACTGTAGCTAATAGAACAAAGGTCAGCTTCTTCATGCTTTAAAGCTCGTTTTGGATGTCGGCAAGCCTGGTGTAAACACTTGCAAGCGTAGATCTTGCCTCCGCAAGATCACCTTCACCGATGGTCCAGAAATCACCATTTGTTCCAAAGTTTGAATTAAGGATAGTGTTCATATGCACATCAGAAATGGCTCTTTTCTCACTGAATTTTAAGGCCCTCACAAATGCATAAGCCTCGGATACATGATGGAGAAAGTCACCCTGATTGTCATCACTTAAAGCAGAGTTGATGTAATGGATAGCTGTGGCCGCTGCAACAATTTCAAACTCCTCATAGATAATAGCTACCTGAGCCTCCAGGGTTTCTTCATCATTATTGACGATGGCAGTTCTTCCATTAAGAAAAGCATTTTTTAGAGCAGTTACAGAACCTACCAGTGATTCTCTACTGTAGCTGTAGCTTGCCCAGAATCTTTTATTTTCTGAAGGAAGCTCTGAAGGGAAATCAACAGGGACACCCCAATATCCAAAAGCTTCATCAAAATGGTGTTCTTTGGCCGTATAGTTGGCTCCATCGACAAGATTCTCATTGTCAACAGATGGTCCGATTCGATCATCAGTTAGATAGGTGTTATATATCTGATGTAAAAACACAGAACCCATCAGTCCTTTTTCGATCAACTGGGTGAATTCCCATCCTTTTTCATTTACCAGGACATAGTTTCCATTTCCACGCTGTATTCTTCCGGCTACACCTGCAGATGCCATAGTTCCATTGGCCACCACAGCTTCGCTTGTAGCCTCAGCCGCCTCAAAAAGATCTTTGTAAAATGTTACATCAGCTAGAAATGTCTTGTCTTCAAGTTGTTTTGAGGATGCATTGAGCTCTGCTTCAGTAAATGCATCATTCTCATTGGAAAACATGTTGTTGAGCTTTGTAGCATCCAAGGCACTACCTGCATCACCGGTCACCAGGTAGGATTTTATTTCAGAAAGCATATTTAACCGGTCGGTCTGACCTGAAAAACTTACAGTAGATTCATCACCTCTAGTGAAAGTGTAGGATGAGGGGACAGAGATGCCTGGAGAAGGATCCTCTTTTTCATTACATGCGTTAGCAAAGATTAATATAAGCGCAGAAAAGGCTAGTGCTGTTTTTTTCATTCTAAAGTCAGATTATTTGGAATAATTCTAAACAGCAAAATTGCGTGAAGCCTAACCTACAATCAATCGCTACTACTAGCCAAATAGTGATCACTACTACTAGCTAGTGATCACTAGAACTAGTGATTTTTTGAATGGTATTCGCAGGAGGACAAAAAAAAGAGGACCCCAAAGGTCCTCTTTAAACTTGGTTTAGTTTTTTCTTAATCCTCGTACTCGATTTCAAGAATACGCTCTTCTATGAATCCCATAGAAAGTTTTTCTTCACCGAAAACGTCAAAGAGTTCAACACACTTTCTGGCAACGAACTCTTCTTCAATTTGCTCTTTTACGAACCACCTAAGGAATTCTTCTGTTGCAATGTCTCCTTGCTTCCTGGTCAGACGCACCATATCATGTATGGACTCTGAAACAGAAATTTCGTATTCCAATGCTTTTTCAAAAACAGCTCTCAGCGACGAGAATTCATGCTCTACTTCATCAACTGAAGGAGAGACAGCTACTGCTTCCATATCTGCCAGATAGTGGAAAAATTTTAGTTGATGACCGCGTTCTTCATCAGATTGCTTGAAGAAAAATTTCGCACAGTTGTCGTATCCTCGTATATCACACCATCCAGCCATGGCAAGGTAGGCTGAGGAAGATGTCGCTTCCATTTTGATTTGCTTGTTGATACTTTCAACAATCTCCTCTTTTAACACGGACTGACTTCTAATAATATCTTTCATAATTATTTTATTTCAATTGAAATAGTACCAGCTTAAAGCCGGGTGTACCACTACCATGAGACCAATACAGTCTCCTTGTTGTACAATTTAACTACAAAGGAATAACAAAGGTTGCTTAATAGATAATGGAAAAACTAATTTATAATTAGTCTAATTAGACTTAAGGAAAGCCCCTTTTCGGATGATTTCTTTATGGATCATGCTATTGAGCTCCAGCATGACAAATGTGCCGGCAAACAGATCTTTCAACTCGAGTATTTCATGGATGTTGAATACAAAAAGCCGATCGCAATGAGGCATACTGATGATTTCAATGTCTGGGGTATCACTATCCAGTAGCTGGGTAAGATCAATTTTTTGAATTTTCTGACGGAAAGAGATCAGCTCACAGGCTCTAAAGACGATTTGATCGTGAGCATACGAAAGAATGTATTTTCCCTGAGCATCGCATTGCGAGATGCTGGCATTGGAAGTTTGAAATAAAACTTCAGGAGATGATGTAGTTGACTTAGTTATAACTTCGGACATTTCTTACAGTGCCTTCCCTTCTTCTTATACTTCTTACAGCATTTTTTAAAGACGCATTCCTCAGAATGGCCCAGCAGATGTTTTCCGTCCAACACATGGAATCGGGTTTCATCTTCCTGGCCTATGTAATCTTTCAAATGCACTACTCTTTTAATTTAACCACAAAGTTGGCTCGAAAAATCAAGCAATTCAATCGCTATCACTAGCTAAATGTATATCACTAGAACTAGCTAGTCGACCCCTTTGAAATTTGATTTACAGCACATTTTTCACAACCTGGGGATTCTTTTCCTTTGATGGACCGGTAAAGTTTACGGCCAAGGAAAAATCCAGCCAGCCCAAATAAACCAATAACAACAAATGTCTGAATCATTTCAATAGTTGATAAGTGATCAATGCGGCCACATAAGCCATAGCTGTCATATAGATCAGCTGTAACAACGGCCATTTCCACTTTTTCGTTTCCCTCAGCACCACGGCCAGTGTGCTCATACATTGCATGGCAAATGCATAAAATACCATCAGTGAAAGTCCTGATGCCAAATTATAGACAGGTACGCCGGTTTCTGGATTTTGTTCTTTTTTCATCCGTTGAATCAATGTTTCGTCCGAATCAAAAGTTTCACCAATACTATAAATGGTGGCCATTGATCCTACAAAAACTTCCCGGGCTGCAAAAGAGGTAACCAGTGCAATGCCTATCTGCCAGTTATAACCCAAAGGGCGAATAGCAGGTTCCATGGCATGCCCAATAATTCCAATATATGAATTGGACAGACTTACTGAAGCTACTTTCTTTTCGTAAGCTCTTATTTCATCCTGGCTAACAGGTTCGGGTATCTTTTTAACGGCCTGCTCAATCCGGTCACCCGGGCCATAAGAAGCCAGCACCCATAGGATGATTGAAATTGAAAAAATCACCTTACCTGCATCAAAAACAAATAGCCTGACTTTTTCCAATAACGTAACGATCAGGTTGTTCCATCTCGGCATCCGGTAGTAGGGTAGCTCCATTACCAGGAAACTTTTTTGCTTGGCTTGGATGATCCACTTAAACACAAAAGCAGCAAGTAGCGCACCCAGCAATCCTATCAGGTACATTACCAGTAGCGCCAAACCTTGTAATTTGAATACCCCGATGGTCTGGTTTGGGATGACCAAAGCAATAAGCAGCGTATATACAGGCAGCCGGGCAGAGCAGCTCATCAGCGGCGTAACCATGATGGTGATCAATCGCTCTTTCCAGTTTTCGATGGTTCTGGTGGCCATGATAGCCGGGATAGCACAAGCTACACCGGAAATTAATGGCACCACACTACGTCCATTCAAACCGAAAGGCCGCATGATTTTATCCATGATAAAAACCACCCGGGCCATATAGCCGCTCTCCTCCAAAATAAAGATGAAAGCAAATAGCAAAGTGATCTGTGGGATGAAAATTACTACACCTCCCAGACCGGGAATGATTCCCTCAGCAATCAGATTGGTGAGCACACCATCAGGCATTACATTTATTACCCACTGACTTAAACTTAAAAACAAGGTGTCAATTAGATCCATTGGCCATTCGGCCCAGGCATAGATCGCCTGAAAAATGACCATGAGAACCCCAATAAACAAAACAAACCCGAGGAGTGGATGGGTGATGATCTTGTCGGCCATTCGCTGTCGCTTCAACATCGAGCGTTTAGTGGGCTCCTGTCTAATCACAAATTTTAAGATCCTGTTGATCTTTCTGTATCTCTCCTCTACCAGCTGCTTCTTACGGAGTGAGTCATTAACAAGGAATGATCCCTTTTCGAATTCTCCCTCTATAAAAGGCGTCTTCGCATTTTCGAATTTTTCTGAAACGGTCTCATTTACAAGTTGCTCCATCCCTTCGCCATTTCTGGCATTCAAGGGCATGATTTTCACTCCACCGAGCAGCTCACTCAACTTTTCATAATCTATTACATGGCCCTTTTTGGCTGCAATATCCGACATGTTGAGTGCCAGAATTACGGGGATACCCAAATCCATTACCTGTGTGAAGAGGAGGAGGTTCCGCTCAAGATTAGAAGCGTCTGCCACTACAATGATCCTATCCGGATAGTCGGAATGTTGTGGATCACTTAAGATATCATAAACGATCTGTTCATCCTGAGTCTTGGGGTATAGACTGTAAGTTCCCGGTAGATCAAGAATCTGATGAGATGTGCTGCCTTTTTTGAGCAGACCTGATTTTTTATCTACGGTGACTCCGGGAAAGTTTCCAATTTTCTGATTGAGGCCTGTGAGCCGATTGAAAATAGAAGTTTTGCCTGAGTTGGGATTCCCAACTAATGAAATTTTCATCCTATTTGGACTTCAACCAATGACGCTTCCTCTTTTCTGAGGGATAGAGTGTAGCCATCTATATCAACAGCAATGGGATCACCAAAGGGAGCTTTAAAAATCACCGAAACAGATTTGCCGGGATAAAGCCCCATATCTGTCAGCTTGGAAGTCAGCCCATTTTCGGTGATACTTAGTATCGTAACCTGTTGATTTAACTTTAGCCTATCGAGTGTCAAATGTGTTTGTAATTAATTATTTCGAGCTGAATCTAAAAAGCTACAAATCTACCTCATCGGAGGATGGATTTCCAATAGCTATTCCTAGTGATAAAAGATGTCAGACCTTTACAAGTCCTGTTTCCATTGCATATACAATCAACTCTGTTGGGCTTTTCAGATTCAGTTTCTTAAGTATGTTTTTTCTATGCGAGTTGATAGTATGAACACTGACGTACAGTTCATCGGCAATCTCACTGGTTTTATACCCTTTGGTAATTAGTTTCAATACCTCAAACTCACGTTGGGACAATACAGTCGGATCACAATTAATTTCTTTTTCCTCTTCCTGATCCATCAATGTATCCAGCACCCTGTTACAGTAAAATCGTGAATCTTTGGATACAGACTTAATGGCATTTAGAATTTCATCTTTGCTGCAGCTTTTGGTGACAATCCCTTTGATGCCCAGGTCCAGCAATGACTGAATGTGCTCCTTCTTACTTTCATTGGTAATGATCAGTAACCTGGAGGTTTCTGTATCAATTACTTCCCTCATGAGCTGCAGATGAGAAGGATCTTTGCTTTGATAGTCCATGATCAGGACATTCGGATGCCGCTCCGCCGTTTCTTTGATGAGCTGCCTGGAATCATCCACTGTTCCAAGTAACGAAAGCCCCGGGTCAGCTTCGATCATACGTATCAATCCTTCACGGGTGAGGTATTGAAAGTCAGAAATAAGCACACTTATTGGTTCCATTATTTAGAATCGTTCTAAACTACAAACCTAATACCATTTCGTTGAAATTGGTTTCACTAACAATCGATTTTTATCCGATACCCTGAAAAATTGTCAATAATTTATGTCTATACCTTGATTCTGTCAGTAAATTAGACAGCTTTGAATAATTTTAGGACACAAAAAAAACAGATAGATGGAATACAGGCTGGAGCATGATACCATGGGAGAGGTAAAAGTCCCTGCAGAAAAATACTGGGGCGCTCAAACTCAACGGTCAAGAGAGAATTTTAAAATTGGAGGAGCTAATATGCAGATGCCACTGGAAATCATCCGGGCTTTTGCAATCCTTAAAAAGTCAGCAGCAGAAGCAAATCAGCAGCTCGGGGTCCTTCCGGAGCAAAAAGCCAGGCTGATTGGTCAGGTTTGTGACGAGATCCTTGAAGGCAAGTTAGATGATCAGTTTCCACTGGTTGTTTGGCAAACTGGTTCAGGTACCCAATCAAACATGAATTGCAATGAAGTCATTGCAAACAGGGCGCACGTAATCGGGGGAGGAAAGCTAGCTGACAAAGAGAAGACGATTCACCCCAACGATGACGTAAACAAGAGCCAGTCATCCAACGATACATTTCCTACTGCGATGCACATTGCTTCTTACCAGATCCTGATTGAGCAGACCCTGCCCAAAGTGAAGAAGCTGAGAGATACTTTGCATAAGAAATCCAAAGCCTTTATGGATGTGGTGAAAATAGGAAGAACCCATTTCATGGATGCCACACCACTGAGCCTTGGTCAGGAGTTTTCCGGGTACGTGTCTCAGATGGATCATGCCATCAAGGCCATCGAAAATACTTTTGATCACCTGTCTGAGTTAGCATTGGGTGGGACAGCTGTAGGTACCGGACTCAACACACCAGCAGGCTATGACAATATTGTAGCTGAAAAAATTGCTAAAAACTCTGGCCTCCCCTTCAAGACCGCAGACAACAAGTTTGAGGCGCTAGCAGCGCATGACGCAATCGTAGAGACTCATGGCGCATTGAAGCAGCTGGCTGTCAGCCTGTTTAAAATCGGCAATGACATCAGAATGTTGGCTTCAGGTCCCAGAAGTGGAATTGGTGAAATCTTAATACCTGAAAATGAGCCGGGCTCATCGATTATGCCGGGAAAAGTGAACCCAACACAGTGCGAAGCACTGACAATGGTTTGTGCACAGGTACTTGGAAATGATGTGGCAATTGCCAGCGGAGGTATCTACGGGCACTTCGAGTTGAATGTATTTAAACCAATGATGGTATACAACCTGCTCACCAGCGCCAGACTTTTGGGCGATGCATGTGAGTCATTCAATGATCACTGTGCAGTTGGCATTGAACCAAACCATGCGGTGATCAAGGAGAAACTTGAAAGTTCTTTAATGCTGGTAACAGCCCTGAATACACACATTGGGTATGAAAATGCAGCTAAGATTGCCAAGAAAGCACATAAGGAAGGAACTACCTTGAGAAAGGCAGCCATTGAGCTTGGTTTGCTCACTTCGGAGCAGTTTGACGAGTGGGTTAAGCCTGAAGATATGATAGGATCAATGAAGAAAAGTTAGATTTGTATTAAAATAAGTTATTTTAGTACCTGATAACGATAAAGCAAAGCGTTAAATATCAACCGAAAATATTATGAAAAGACTTTTTATATTGTTTATAGGCCTGGCTGTCGCAATGGCATCTTTCGATGTATCAGCTCAGGAAATGGATAAAAAGGAGCGGAAAGAATGGAAAAAGCGGGTAAAAAAGCTTGAACCGGAGGAGTATAAAGGACTTATTGAAGAAAACCGCTCACTGAAGAGTCAGGTTTCTACATTGAGAAACGAGCTGAACGGTGTGGATCAGAAAATTTCTGAGAAAGATGATCAGATAGCTCAGTACTCTGGTCAGATCTCAGACCTTCGCAACCAACTGGCTCAAGCACAAGCCAGAGCTCAGGCAGCTGCAGCAGCTCCAAGGCCTCAGCCCCAAGATGATGATGGTATCGACGAAAATGTGGGTGTTGTGTTTAAAGTTCAGATTGGAGCTTATGCAAGCAAAGACCTAAGCCAATATACTGATAACTCAAAAAACTTTACCCAGGAAGAAGGAGAAGGATTTAAAAGATTCACCCTTGGTGTGTTCAGAGATTACTGGAAAGCAGATACTTTCAAAAAGTATTTAAGAGAAATGGGTGTAAAAGATGCCTGGATTGTGTCTTTCAGAGACGGCCAAAGAGTGCCAATCAAAGAAGTGCTGGAAGGCATTACCGATAACTCTTGACGCAAGAAATAAACGATCAAATTGACCCTGGCAAATCCGTCAGGGTTTTTTTGTGTTAATTTTGCGGTGACAATGTTTAATATGATTCATTATAAGTCAAGAGAAGAGATTGAATTGATGCGTCAGAGCGCATTAGTGGTGTCAAGAACGTTGGCCATTCTTGGTGAGCATGTGGAGCCTGGTGTCACACCATTACAGCTGGATAAGATTGCAGAAGAATATATTAGGGATCAGGGGGCAGAGCCGGGTTTTCTGGGTCTTTACGATTACCCAAACACCATTATTACATCGGTCAATGAGCAGGTGGTGCACGGAATCCCTACAAATAGGCCATTGAAAGAAGGCGATATAGTCGGTATTGATTGCGGAGCTCTGATGAATGGATTCTATGGCGACCATGCTTATACTTTCGCTGTTGGAGAGATCGCTCCGGATGTAAAGCAACTGCTGGAAGTGACCAAGAAGAGTTTATACCTAGGTATTGAGCAAATGCGTGCGGGCAATCGTATGGGAGACATAAGCTTTGCCATTCAATCGTACACCGAAGGTTTTGGATATGGCGTGGTTCGTGAGTTGGTCGGTCATGGACTGGGTAAGAAAATGCACGAGTCACCGGAGGTACCAAATTATGGAAAGAGGGGAAGAGGTCAGCTTTTGAAAGAGGGCCTTGTGCTTGCGATAGAGCCTATGATCAATATGGGTACACGAAGGGTCATTCAGCTGTCGGACGGGTGGACGATTGTGACGGCGGATAAAAAGCCTTCGGCACATTTTGAGCATGATGTGGCACTTGTAGATGGAAAAGCCGAGATCCTTTCTACCTTTGATTATATTGAAGAAGCACTAAAGAAAAAGGGTGCTTTGGTAGTATAAACTATTTTTCACCGGACCTAATATGTTTAGATGAGCAACCCAAGATTGTTGACGCGCTTGCTGGTATGGCGTATCAGAACAATTAGCGACAATAACTTCACGCTCATCATGGCTGGTGTGATAGGGCTGATTGCGGGTCTCGCAGCGGTCGCCCTGAAGAGTACAGTTCATTCTATACAGGCTTTTCTAGAAAGAAACATTGACATTACAGGGTTTAACTACCTGTATCTTGGCTATCCACTTGTAGGTATTCTCATTACAGTAGTTGTAGCAAGATATATCTTAAGGGAACACCTGGGCCATGGGATCACTCAGATCCTCTACGCCATCTCAAAAAATTCCAGTATCCTGAGAAAAACCCAGATGTATTCCCGGATGGTTACCAGTGCTATTACGGTGGGCTTCGGTGGATCTGTGGGGCTGGAGGCACCAATTGTCGTGACTGGCTCAGCGATAGGATCCAATTTCGGCAGAATGGTCCATCTGGATTACAAGAAAAGAACCCTCCTTATAGGATGTGGAGCAGCAGGAGCAATTTCTGCAATCTTTAATTCGCCAATTGCGGGCGTCATTTTCGCTATTGAAGTGATCATGACAGAGGTGAAAATCAGTAAATTCATACCCATTCTCATCGCATCTGTTTGTGGTCAGCTGGTTAGTATTTCCCTCTTAGGCGAAGATATCTTATTCAGTTTTAAGCTAACAGACCCATTCAAAGCCTCTGATGCTCCATACTATCTTTTGTTGGGTATGTTTTGTGGTATCATTTCACTCTACTTCACCCGAGTGATGTATAAAGTAGAGCAAGGAATCAAAACCATTAAAGAAAGCTTCTCCAGAGCACTTATTGGGGGTTTGGGCCTGGCGATCATCATTTTTACCTTTCCTCCTATATACGGTGAGGGTTATGACTCCATTAAAGATTTATTGGCTGGCAGACAATTAGACCTTTTTGACAGAACCATATTTCAGCCTTTGGAATCAAACCAGATCATGCTGATGGTTTTTCTCTTCGCCATCCTTATGGTAAAGCCAGTGGCCACTGCTCTCACCATTGGTGCAGGCGGAAGTGGGGGAATTTTTGCACCATCCTTATTTATGGGAGGCGTTGCAGGATTCTTTTTTACCCAGGTCATCAATACGTTGATACCGGGCTTGTCCATCAGTGCCAGTAATTTCACGCTTGTTGGAATGTGTGGTGTCTTGAGTGGGGTTTTACATGCCCCATTGACGGGTATTTTCCTGATTGCCGAGATCACGAGTGGTTACGTATTGTTTGTTCCACTTATGCTTGTCTCAGCTATCTCGTATTCTACCATCTCGTACTTTGAGAAGTATTCTATCTATACCAAAAAGCTCATTGAGAAAGGAGACCTTATTCAGTATGACAGAGATCGCATTGTGCTGAGTCTCATCGATCTGAAAAAAGTGATGGAAACCGATCTGCTCCTAGTAAAGCCTGAAGCTACATTAGGAGAAATGGTAGAACTTGTCAAAAAGAGTAAGCGAAACATCTTTCCAGTCGTCAATGATAAAGGAGAGCTTGAAGGAATTGTAACCCTTGACGACATCAGGGAGATCATGTTTGACAATGATAAGTATGAAGATGTGATCATTAAAGCTATCATGCAAGTACCGCCTGATCATGTGACTCCGCAAGAAAAAATGCAATCTGTAATGAATAAATTTGAGTTAACACAAGCCTGGAATTTGCCTGTGATTGAGGAAGGTAAGTACCTTGGATTTGTGTCTAAATCAAGGATATTCAATGCATACCGTAAAAAATTGATCAGGCAGACGAAGGAGTAAGAAATTACATCTTGTTGGTATTCAGCGATTTACATTTTAGACCATATATAGGAAAAATTCACATTATCCACAAACTGATAATTTAATGAATTATGCATAAGTAATTAATATACAGGCACTTATAATAGAACTTGATTTTATTGTGGATAAATAAGCACATATGTGGATAAAATTTGCAAAATGCAATTTGATAGTAGAATTCAATTGTTCCAGCAGATTGATGAAAGTGAGAAAGTTTGATTTTATCGTTCTGTTTTTTGAAAAATTAACTTTTCAGGATGTTTATTTTGTAAATTATGAAATTGTTAAGGAAGAATCTAATCTTTGGGTTGGAGTGAGCTAGTTATATAAGAATTGTACAATTATTATTGGAATTAAAAACTATTCTCAATTAGCATCGTAATATACTGTCGTGAAAATAATTGTACTTTCTATTATCCTCATGACTGCGGTTTCATCCCGTGCTCAGGATATCAATCTGGTTAGTCTGGAATCATTAAATCAATTGATAGAAAAGCCGGACAACAAATTAAAGGTGATCAACTTTTGGGCTTCCTGGTGTAGACCGTGTATAATGGAGATGCCTCATTTTGAGGCCATCGATAAAACTAAGGCCACTGTGTACTTTGTCACACTTGATCATCCACAGGACATCGCCAAAGCGCAGCGAATGGTTGAAAAGAACGGGATAAAATCAAAGGTCTTATTATTGAATGAAAAGGATGCGGATAAATACATCTCAGCTATCAATGAAGACTGGTCCGGAGCTATCCCTGCAACCTTGTTTGTAGATGCCAGAGGAAGGAAGTACTTCCATGAGAAAGCATTTGACAAACCTGAACTCGAAAATTTCGTTAAGAAGTATAGTTCGTATAATAAATAATCATGAAGAGCACATTTTTAATTATTACCGGATTATTGGTTGTTGTTGCCATTTTATTCACCAATGCAAGCAGTGACGAGATTCAAGGCTATCAGGTTGGAGATTATGCTACGGATTTCAATCTGAAAAATGTGGATGGTAAGATGGTTTCTCTGGCTAACTATCCTTCAGCGAAAGGCTTTATTGTTGTTTTTACATGCAATACCTGTCCATATGCCAAAGCCTATGAGCAGCGGATTATTGAGCTGCACAAAAAATTCAGCTCGAAAGGATTCCCTGTCATTGCGATCAATCCAAACGATCCTTCGCAGTCAGCAGGAGATTCTATGGAAGAAATGAAGACTAGGTCATCTGAAAGAAATTATCCATTTCCCTATTTGAGGGATGATGTACAGGACATCACTGCGGCCTACGGAGCTACGAAAACTCCACACGTATTTGTGCTCAACAAAGAGGAGGCGAAAAAATACAAAGTGGAATACATTGGCGCCATTGATGATAGCCCAAGAGAGGCAGCCGACGCCAGCGAAAAATATGTCGAGTCGGCAGTAAATGCATTACTCTCAGGAAATAAACCAGCGGTTAAAGAAAAACGAGCCATTGGATGCACCATCAAATGGAAGGATGCATAAAAATTTTAGCGATTAAGATTGAAACAAAAGATTAAGGCAACTCCCAGGGGGTTGCCTTTTTCTATTAATACGGTTTAATTGGTTTACCGATCAATTCTTCCGTTCACGTTCAAACCACTTTCGATAGATTGGTTTTCGATACAAAAACTGTAGTAGTAAAACTGGATAAAGAATAATATCTATGATCCAAAATCCTGAAGAATAGGAAATCTGATCAATGATGAAACTATCTGATTTGCTTTCTTCGACAATATGCCTGTGCTTCCACGATTTTAGGAAAAATGGAAGTGTTGTTCCCTGATCGATAAAATACCAGACCCGATCATCCTCATTATCCTCGATTATTTTGCTGATCCATTTTTGCTTAAAGAAAATGAAATTTAACTCAAGTCCCACCTGATCTCCTGTTTTACATCCATCAAACTGAAACAGGTTGACTCTCGGGAATGGGGGGTTTAGAGAAAGAAATAAATCCCTGGTAAACCCCTGCTTGATTCGTTCTTTTGAAACTCCCCTGACAAGTGAGCTAATCTTTAGGTCCATTAAAGCTTTTTAACTCAACAATTCAGGGAAGATCAATGTTTTGCCTATGGATAGAACTCAAGCTAATTCTCACTTTTCCTTGGTCCATCCACCAAGCAAAGCCCCTGAAATACTCCAGATGATCAGATTTTGTCCACCATCAATCCAGGTTAATGCGTAAGGTTGCATGGAAAATAAGTACATGGTCATGGTGCCCAGTATGGCAATTGGGAAACCCATGATAAAACCAGTTTTCAAGCCATCCATCCATGATCGCACATTCATTCGCATGAATACCCAGGCTAGCATATATCCAAAGGCAATCGCAGTAATGATACTAACGATATAAGGGGTGGATCCCCCAGACATGGCGTCTTCTTCTGTAAGGTCATTAAGGCTCATCCACTGCTCAGCAAAGATTCCATACCATACCATGGGGATGGCTTGTCCAAGCACAACAATCACCCAGACAGCTCCGTGATTGATTTTAAGTTCTTTCATCTTATTTAGGTTGATTAACTCTAAAAAGATAGGGACTTATTTTGGAACAGTCAAGGAGTTTTTAATCCTGCCTTTTCGCTTTGTTCCAATATTCATCCATTTCTTGAAGAGACATTTTTGTGAGCTCCTTACCGGCTTCCTTGACCATATTTTCCATGAGGGTGAATCGCTTGATGAATTTGGAGTTTGTCCGTTCCAATGCCTCTTCTGCGTTGATATCGATAAACCTGGAATAATTGATCAGGGAAAAGAGCAGGTCACCAAATTCCTCGGTAGAGGCTTCCTTATCGCCCGCTGTCTTAAATTCATTTAGCTCTTCATGAACCTTATCCCATACTTGCTCCTTTACCTCCCAGTCAAAACCAACTCCCTTGGCCTTTTCCTGGATCCTCATAGCTTTTACCATTGCAGGTAGTGATTTGGGGACTCCGGCAAGTACTGTAGCACCTGATTTTTCTTTTAATTTGATCTTTTCCCAGTTTTCTTTGACGGCTTTTTCATCACTGGCATCTACGTCTCCATATACATGAGGGTGTCGACGAATCAGCTTATCACAGACCTGGTTGAGTACGTCAGCCATGTCAAAATCATTGGTTTCCGAACCAATTCTGCAATAAAAGGCCATGTGCAGCATCAGGTCACCCAGTTCTTTTTTTATCTCCTCCATATCCTGCTCCAGGATGGCTTCACCCAGCTCATAAGTCTCTTCGATGGTGAGGTGACGCAGGCTTTCCATGGTCTGCTTTTTATCCCAGGGACAATTTTCCCGGAGCTCATCCATGATCGTTAGCAAGCGATCAAAGGCTTCGAGTTTTGCTTTTCTGTTCGGATCCGGTTTTGCTAATGACATTTAATTGGAATGATTGTGACTTATCGATTGTTTATTCAACTGAAAGACAAATATTCTTTAATTTTGAACCAAAAGTAACCTTATGGCTACGGTATTATTAGCAATCGGTTTTGTTGGGCTGTTTTTCGTCCTTATGTCAGTAAGACTCATTCTGAAAAAGAATGGGGAATTTAAGGGAACATGTGCTTCTCAGAGTCCATTCCTCAATAAAGAGGGCACGACGTGTGGTTATTGTGGTAAAACAGTAGGTCCGGAAAGCGCATGCGGAAATCCGGACAGTGAGGTGAATAAAGTAATGGCAAAATTTAGCTAATCCCCTTTGCCAGCATTACTTATTGGTCTTACTCTTTAGTGATTACTTTATTTTTCATTTTTACTAAATCGCTATTCATTGACTTTAATCAAATCTATTTCAGGACTCCGGGGCACTATAGGAGGTAAGGCCGGAGAAACGCTTTCACCCATCGATGTTGTAAAATTCTCTGCTGGATTTGGGATGTGGATCAAAGAACGCCATGAAAACCCTACAGTAGTAATCGGAAGGGATGCACGACCTTCAGGTAACCTGATTAGCCCTATAGTAGAAAATACTTTACTGGCACAGGGAATCCAGGTGGTGGACCTGGGACTTTCTACAACCCCAACCGTTGAAATGGCAGTGGTTGCTGAGAAAGCACAGGCTGGGATCATCCTCACGGCAAGTCACAATCCCTCTGGATGGAATGCCATGAAACTCCTCAATGAAAAAGGAGAGTTTATCTCAGCAAAAGATGGTGAAAAGGTACTTAAATGGGCAGAATCTGCAGATATCACGTTTAGTGAGCCCAAGAAATTTGGAAAAGTAAAGCGGGACGATTCCTACATAGACTTTCACATCAAAAAGATTCTTGAACTGGACCTGGTAAACGTCGATGCCATAAAGGAAAGGGAATTTAATGTGGTGATAGATGCTGTAAACAGCACTGGAGGAATCGCAGTACCTAAGCTGCTTGATAAACTGGGAGTAAAATATCACCCACTTTTCTGTGAACCCAATGGAATATTCCCTCACAATCCGGAGCCAATCCCCGAAAACCTGTCTCAAATTAGCAATGAGCTGGCTGCCGGCAAATATGACCTGGGCATTGTGGTGGACCCTGACGTCGATCGATTGGTAATGATATGTGAGGATGGACAGGCGTTTGGGGAAGAATATACCCTGGTTGCTGTAGCTGATTATGTCCTGGGTAAGAAAAAAGGGAATACAGTCAGTAATCTTTCATCAACACGTGCATTGCGAGATGTCACGGAAAAGCAGGGAGGGGAGTATACCGCTGCAGCCGTTGGAGAGGTGAATGTGGTGACACAAATGAAAAAGGTAAAAGCTGTGATAGGTGGGGAAGGCAATGGTGGAGTAATCTTACCTGAATTGCACTATGGACGAGATGCATTGGTAGGCATAGCCTTGTTTTTGTCACACCTGGCCGAGTATGGTAAGAGCTGCTCCAGGTTGAAGGCAACCTATCCCCAGTACCACATTTCTAAAAATAAGATTGAGCTCGATGAGGAGATGGACCTTGACAGCATTCTCAAGGAGCTGGAAAGCAGGTATGCGGAGAATCCTTCTAACACCATAGATGGGTTGAAAATAGAATTTGGGAAGGAGTGGGTACATCTAAGGAAGTCTAATACAGAACCAATTATTAGAATTTATGCCGAATCTGAAAGTCAGGCAACAGCAGAGCATCTGGCAAACAAATTAATTGCCGATATTCGGGAAATCATTTCCACCCCTGTAAAATGAACGTATACTTCGATAATGCGGCCACCACACCCATCGATCCCAGGGTGATTGAGGAAATGCTTCCTTTCTGGCGGCAGCATTATGGAAATCCCTCATCGATCCATTCGATGGGGAGAAAGACAAAGTCTGCCATCGAACAATCCAGGAAAAAGGTGGCAGACCTACTAAATACCTCCCCATCAGAGATATTCTTTACTTCCGGAGGCACAGAGGCAGATAATACTGCGTTAACAAGTACGGTGGAGACATACCAGATTGAAAATATCATTACTTCACCACTCGAGCATCATGCAGTATTACATACTGTGGAACATCTGGAGAAGGAAGGCAAAATCAAAAGTCATTTTCTGGATGTGGATGATATGGGTAACCTGGATATGAACCAGCTTGAGGAGCTTTTACAAAGGCATCAGAATTGTCTGGTATCCCTGATGCATGGCAACAACGAGATTGGCAACCTGTTGGATATTCAGGCTGTTGGTGAGTTATGCAGGGAGCATAAAGCATTATTCCATTCGGACACCGTCCAGACCGTGGGCCACTTTCCTCATGTTTTGAAGGAATTACCAGTAGATTTTATTGCTGGGGCAGCTCATAAATTCCACGGACCCAAGGGAGTTGGTTTTTTGTATATCAACCATCAGGTTAAGATCAACCCTTTGATCCAGGGGGGTGCCCAGGAGAGAAATATGCGGGGAGGTACCGAGAATGTTACGGGTATCATTGGCCTTGCCAAGGCGCTCGAGCTGGCATATGAAAACATGGCTGATGACAAACTTCAGATTAGCAAGTTAAAAAGCTATATGATTGAACAGCTGAATGCCAGGATATCCGGGCTCAGATTTAATGGGAGGTCAGCTGAGTTGGATTCGAGTCTTTATACAGTCCTTAATGCTTCATTCCCGGCTGGCGATCACAATGAAATGATGTTATTCAATCTAGACATCAATGGAATTTGTGCCAGTGGAGGTAGTGCCTGCTCCAGTGGATCCTCGCTTGGGTCACACGTGCTTAAAGCAATCGATTCCGATCCATCCCGTGGAGCCGTACGATTTTCATTCAGCAGATTTAATACTATCGAGGAGGTCGATTACGTTGTGAATAAGATCGCTGAAATTGTTCCGGTAAGTGCTTAAACGCTTTATAAAATTCATTTTATTACAAGTAATTCTGCTGACTCACGTCGTGTTCGGCCAGGACAATGAAAGGGTATGGAGAATAGATGGAGCGCTGACCAATGGCCGTATAGTGGTTCAAAAACCTTTTCCGTCCACTGCTGTAGCCATAAAGTCAGCAAAATATCTTGGAGATTCAGTGTCAATTTTGATGGATGAGGTTCTGCATGGGTTGCCACTGGACCCGGATGCTCCCGAATACACTTACTTTTTATCCTATGATAGACAATTCACAAGCGAAATTAAGCTGGAAGGTATTGAAGAAGTGGAAATGTACATGATCAATAGTGGCGTGTCACCAAATGCAAATGCTTCTTCACGAATTGAATCGTCCCATGAGTGCAGCCATTCTTTTAATGCCATTCCCCAGTCAGAATGGAGGGCGGGTTTACCGGAGCCAAGCTATACCCGTAGCGCGACTAACGTTAAGCATGTGGTGGTTCATCATTCTGCAGGATCCAATACCAATTCAAATTATACGCAGGTTGTCAGAGACATTTATCTGTATCATACCCAGGTAAACGGTTGGTCGGACATTGGATACAATTACTTAATAGCACAGGATGGATCCATTTACAATGGCAGGGATCCGGGGTCTTTGGAACAGGATGATGTTTTGGGGGCTCACTTTTGTGGTTCGAATAGCACAACGATGGGCATATGCATGTTGGGTAATTATGAATCTGCACAGCTCAATTCAGCCAATTATTACTCCTTGTTAGACGTCATCACCTGGAAGCTAGACCATGAAGGACTTACCCCATTTACCAACAACCAGCACGCACTTGGTAATTTTGAGGCCATCATTGGTCATAGAGATGGTTGCTCCACACTATGTCCGGGAGAAAATATATACAATCGATTGGCAGAGGTGCAAGTGGGAGTACAGCATAGCTTGAACTGTGAGGATCCAAATGAATTGACTCTGGATTTTACAGCTTCCATTCAGGTAACCACTGCGAGGTCAGTGATTTCCTATACCAATCGGAGCAGCGGCTATGAGAGCTATGAATGGTATTTTCAGGGTGGACTCCCTGAAACGGCCACCTGGGCTTCTACGGGTCAGGTGAATTATAATTATCCCGGACTTTTCGATGTGATACTTGTTGGGGTATCGGAGGGGGTAAGAGATACTTTGCGAAAAGAGACTTTTGTTGAAATTCAGGGTGTCCCCACGGTATTCCCAAATCCAGTAGCTCCATTTGGTGATTTGTCTATTCAATACCACAAAGAAATTCTTGAAGCCGAACTTTTTGCAATGAATGGTCAGGAGTTTCAACTGGAAGTGGATGAGCTGGGGCAATACAGGTTGCCTGATCTTCTTCCTGGTTTGTATATGCTACAGATCCAAACAGCTACCGAAGTAATTGGTAAGAAAATCCTTGTTCAGTAGTTTATTTTCGAACCAGCTGCGCCAGACATTCTACCCACATCGGGTCATCATTGAGGCTTTCCACCAGATCCCACCGTACACCGCCCAGCTCAATAAATTGTTCGTGATAGGTTTCACCAACTTCAATGGTTGTTTCCAGACAATCCGAAACGAAAGCCGGAGAAAAAGCCAGTACTTTTTTCTTACCTTCACTTGCCAGCTGCTTTAGTACTTCTTCAGTATAGGGCTTCACCCAAGGGTCATTTCCTAGTCGCGATTGGAAACAAACAGTGTATTTTTCTGCCGGGATCTTCAACTTTTCAGCAATCATTCGGGTAGTGTGAAAACACTGAGCGCGATAGCAAAACCGATTATTGTCGTTGAACGATTGACAACAGCTACCAAGTTTGCAATAGTTATTGACTGATGCTTTTTTGATTTGTCTTTCAGGAAGGCCATGATAGCTGAAGACGAAATGGTCGTAGTCATGCTGATCAATCCATCCCTTTCCTTTTTTCACAAAAGTATCGATGAAGAATTCTTCTTCCAGAAATTGCGAGGTGAACACAATTTCAGGGATTACCTGCCATTCTTTGGTGATCTCCATCACCTTGTCAATTACTGAGCCGGTAGTCGCTGAAGCATATTGAGGAAATAATGGTAGCACATGAATTTTCTGAACCTTTTTATTTCTAAGAGCTTCCAATCCAGCTTCTATCGAAGGATTTTGGTATCTCATGGCAAACTCAACTACATAGTCATCTCCCAGGGATTCCTGAAGTAGTCTAGTGATATCTTCCGTGTAATATTTTAATGGAGAACCTCTCTCTGTGAAGAGTTTTCGATATTCTGCAGCGGATTTTGGGGCCCTGAATGGAGCAATAATAAGATTTACAAGCATCCACCGTGGTATGGCCGGTATATCTATCACTCGTTTATCGGATAAGAACTCTCTCAGATATTTTCTCACATCCGAGACACTGGTAGAATCAGGCGTGCCAAGGTTAACAAGTAGTATTCCCTGTTTGCTCATTATAATATATTAGCTTCCCAAACGATATAAGCATAGACACCAAACCTAACAAACCGTAACAGGGCAAAAAACATAAATCTCTTTACAGGATATTTTACAGTACCCATCAGCATACATATCCCCGAAAACGGAAGTGGTGTCAGCGCCGCAACAATGACAAGAAAACCACCGAATCTGTTCAGATGTTTCTCAAATCTGCCTAAATAATTCTTTTGCAATGTAGCATAGAGCCTGGTTCTGTTGAATTTGCTTCCAATGATATAACCAAGCACCCCGGCAACGTACGAAATCAGCGACAATGCAACGATATTCTCGATATAAAGGCTCACAATTTCGTTGCGAAGAGACCAAATCATAAATAGTTCGGGTGGGATGATCCCAAAGATTACCTCGGACAAAAGAAATATCGTGAAGATCGTAACCGGTTGATCATAGACCGGACCGAGGACATCGCTCAATGAAAAATCGTACTTATGTTTTAGAAAGAAATAGCCTCCGACAATTACTGTAAGCCAGATTAGCCCTCTCACCAGGTTTCTCAGAAAAAAGCGGGTTCTCTCTGCTGTCTCATGTCGCTCTTTTTGTTGTTCTGGCATATGATAAATAAGATAGTTGGGTTTATAGGTGCGCAAATTATTCCTTATTCCCGGAATAACTCAAATCGAAAATCAAGTTTATTAATCGTTTTTGGCAGGTTTTTGTTGCCCGGAGACCTCTTTTTCTCTTTTTTGAAAGCTCACCTGCCAATATGGATCTTCAAGTTCGGTGTACCTCCCATGAAACTGAGTGAGCATTATTTTCACTGCGTAGTTCAGCCTGTTAACAGCGTCTTTGTAATAATCATTGCGATTTTTCGGATGGAAAATAAAAAATTTAATGATTGGGAAGGCACCCATTCGGAAATCCCCCAGAACTTTACTGGTAATGCTTGGTCCCTCCTCAAGTTCGATGAGAGCTTTCTGACTGCATTTCCCAATGCCTTCGATCAGCCGGGCATATAGTTGTTCCAGATTGGTTTCGTTTTGCCGAAGCTGCTCCGCTATTTCTGAACAATGGGCATTTAGTATTCTGAGTGCAGGGAGGCTGGCACTTGATTCTGTAAATACATCGGGTTGCCATAGAATCTCCCTAAAAGTGAATATTGTTGGTAAGATCTCAGTATCGTAGGACTCATCCTTTTTGAGTGCTAAAAGTTGATTAACCGTCAGGTCAGAGATAGAAACTTTACCGGCATGAAGTGAAAAAAGCCAGCCTTTTTCCTCCGTGTTGAGTAGGTCAATGAAATTCCATATTTCGTTGAAAGAGATCTTCATGCAGGGGCACAAATTAATTAGTGGATGCTTATTATCAATTAGTTCATTGCAAACTAACAATTTCTTAATTCAGCAAATGAAACATTTGAGGGCAAAAAATAGTATGCTTGCATAACAAATGTTTCAAGGAATTAGTCATAAGGTATCTCCCATCTACTATCAGGGAAATAAGATCATCAGAATCTCCGATCTTCCACATGATCAGTCACATCTGTTTTCGGGATGGATCAAGCCAAACGCCTTGGTTCAGGTCACTGGATCAACTGATGATGATTGTGTCCAATATGAGGATTATGAGTACTGGTTCCAGAATTATTTCATTGCCGAAAAAGATTTCAACTACCTCATTTGAGGAAAATCTCTTTTCCTAATTAAGAAGATATCGCTAATTTCATCCTATGGAAAAGCGGTGGATTGAGTATAAGTTACCCAATGTGCAGGAGGTTGATCACCTTTCTAAGGAGTTAAATATCAACCGAAACCTGGCTACAATCCTTTTGCAAAGAGGTATAAAGACTTTTGATGAGGCCAAATATTTCTTTCGCCCTACACTCAATCAACTACACGACCCCTTCTTGATGAAAGATATGGAAGTAGCGGTAAACAGACTTTGTGATGCAGTCCACTCAGGGGAGAAAATCCTTATCTATGGGGATTATGATGTAGATGGAACCACATCCGTGGCCATGGCCTATGGCTTTCTCAACCAGTTTACTGATCAGATTGCTTACTATATACCTGATAGGTATGCGGAAGGCTATGGCATTTCAGAAAAAGGTGTGAGATGGGCTGTAGAGGAAGGATTTACGCTAATGATTGCTCTGGATTGTGGAATTCGTGCTGTAAATAACATTGGACTTGCCAATAGTCTTGGTCTGGAAGTGATCGTATGTGACCATCACCTGCCGGGTGACGAGTTACCTGAGGCAGTAGCTGTTTTAGATCCTAAAAGGCCGGATGATAATTACCCCTTCAAAGAACTGAGTGGGTGTGGTGTGGGATTTAAGCTCATGCAGGGGTTTTGCATACAGAATACCGTCCCATTAGAAAAGCTTTATGATTTCCTGGATTTTGTGGCGGTGAGCATAGCTTCTGATATCGTTCCAATCGTTGGGGAGAACAGAGTTCTTACCTACTATGGCATAAAAAAGCTTAATCATGCCCCATCTGCCGGGCTTCAATCTCTTATTGAAATCAGTGGTCTGAAGTCTCCCATTGGCATTTCTGATATTGTCTTCTATATAGGTCCTAGAATCAATGCAGCCGGGAGGCTTTCTCATGCCAAAGAATCTGTAAGGTTGCTGATCTCAGAGGATGAAACTGAGCTCACCAATTTTGCAGGGCACCTCAATCTAAAAAATACAGAACGTCGTGACTTTGATCAGACAACCACTGCGGAAGCCATTGAAATGATAGAAGCTGATGCACATTTAATGACCGCACGAAGTACGGTATTGTATAAAAATGACTGGCATAAAGGGGTAGTAGGAATAGTGGCCTCCCGGTGTATTGAGAAATATTACCGGCCAACAATTATTCTTACCGAATCCAATGGCAAAATTTCCGGTTCAGCCAGGTCCGTTGACGGTTTTGATCTCTATGAAGCAATCAAATCATGTGGAGACCTGCTTGAGCAATTTGGAGGCCATACCCATGCTGCCGGTCTCTCCCTTCTTCCCGAAAAGCTTGATGACTTCAAACAAAGGTTTGAGGAGGTGGTTAGTAAGAGTATATCCGAGGATTCATTGGTACCGAAGATTGGAATTGATCTGGAGGTGGATTTTGATTTTATCAACTTCAAAACGCTGAAAATCATCAGTCAGATGGCTCCTTTCGGACCACAAAACCTGCAGCCTGTATTTATGTCCAGGAGGGTTAAAGTCAAAGGAGTCCCAAAAGTGATAAAAGATGCTCATCTCAAGCTCATACTTTCACAGGAAGGGTATCCAAAAACATTTGAATCCGTTGGATTTGGTATGGCAGAGAAACTGGACCTGATCGAAAAGGCAAAAACAATACAGGTCGCCTATCATATTGATTTAAACGAATATATGGGCAATAAAACCATTCAATTAATCATTAAGGATATTAAAGAAGATTAATATCTTGCAAAGCCTTTATGGAGCTACGATCAGAATCACTAATAAAGCGATATAAGAAGCGAACTGTTGTCGACAATGTCTCTGTTTCTGTAAATCAGGGAGAGATTGTTGGATTGCTTGGACCTAATGGAGCAGGTAAAACCACCACATTTTATATGGTGGTGGGATTAATCAAGCCTAATGACGGAAAAATATTTCTGGATGAAGCAGATATCACTGATCAGCCAATGTATAAAAGGGCAAAAATGGGAATAGGATATCTTGCCCAGGAGCCCAGTGTATTCCGTAAGCTATCTGTGGAAGACAATATACTGGCTGTTTTGGAAATGACAGGGATGTCTAAAAAGGAGCAAAAGGAGAAAGCTGAATCGCTGCTAGAGGAATTTAGTCTTACTCATGTAAGAAAAAACATGGGGCTTGTCCTTTCGGGTGGTGAGCGAAGGAGAACAGAGATAGCCAGGGCGTTGGCAGTTGATCCCAAATTTGTTTTGCTTGATGAGCCGTTCGCCGGGGTAGACCCAATTGCCGTAGAGGAAATACAGTCCATCGTGGCACAACTAAAGAATAGAAATATTGGCATCCTGATTACGGACCATAATGTGAATGAAACACTTTCCATTACAGACAGAGCCTACCTAATGTTTGAAGGAAAACTCCTCAAGGCTGGTACAGCAGAAGAGCTTGCAGAAGACGAACAGGTAAGAAGAGTATATTTAGGACAACATTTTCAGTTGAGAAGAAAGGTATAGATGGAGATTATCAATTCCATATTGACGTGGGTTATGAAAAAGAGGATCCATCAAATCGAACTCTTTATGAAATATCCAGAGGAGGTACAGATGGAGCTCTTGATGAACCTCACCAGGAAGGCCAGCAGAACTGACTATGGAAAGAAATATGGTTTTGAGAGCATTGACAATTACAATGACTTTAAAAATAAAGTGCCCATAGTAAACTATGAAGGTATTTACCCTTTCATTGACCGTCTGATGAAAGGAGAGCAAAATGTACTATGGCCCAGCGAGATCCGTTGGTTTGCCAAGTCTTCAGGAACTACAAACTCGAGAAGTAAGTTTATTCCGGTTTCCAATGAAGCACTGGAGGAATGTCATTACAAAGGCGGGAAAGACCTGCTTTCAATCTATGTGAACAATTTTCCTGACAGCAAGATGTTCACAGGTAAAAACCTTGTCATTGGAGGCAGCCAACAAGTGAACCAGTTTGACGAGAATGCCCGGTCTTATTATGGAGATGTATCCGCGGTCTTGTTAAAGAATTTGCCATTCTGGGCTCAAATGGTGCGGACGCCATCTCTTGAGATTGCCCTGATGGATGAGTGGGAAGAGAAGATTGAAAAAATGGCTCGTCACACTGCGGAAGAAAATGTAACCAGTATGAGTGGCGTGCCTACCTGGATGGTCGTTCTGTTGGAGCGAATCATTGAGTTAAAGGGGGTCAATGATATCACTGAAGTTTGGCCCAATTTGGAGGTGTTTTTTCATGGAGCAGTTGCATTTACTCCTTATGAGAAATTATTCAATTCGTTGATCCCATCTTCGGGAATGCGTTATGTGGAGACCTACAATGCCTCAGAGGGATTTTTTGGGATACAGGATCAGTCGGATTCCAAAGACATGCTTTTGATGCTGGACTACGGGATATTCTATGAATTTATCCCCTTTGAAGATCTGGACAATGAAAACCCTCGTGTACTTACCCTGGATCAGGTGGAACTCAACAAGAGCTATGCAATAATCATTACCACAAATGCAGGCTTGTGGAGATATAAAATAGGAGATACAGTCAGGTTTACCTCTATAGATCCGTATAGGATAAGAATTTCCGGGAGGACCAGACATTTCATCAATGCATTCGGTGAAGAAGTGGTTGTGGAAAATGCTGAGGTGGCAATAGCGGAGGCATGTAAAAAAACGGATGCAGAGATTGAAAACTTCACTGCAGGACCGATATACCTGGGCAGTTCCCAAAAGGGTGGTCATGAATGGATTGTGGAGTTTGCCAAAGATCCGGAAGATCTGGAGCGGTTTAAGCAGATCCTGGATGAAAAGCTTCGTGAGATCAATTCAGACTATGATGCAAAGCGTTACAAAGACATTGCATTAGACCCACCCATCGTGCATGCTGTGGAAAGAGGCACTTTTTACAACTGGATGAAAAAGAGAGGTAAGCTTGGAGGACAAAACAAAGTCCCAAGGCTATCCAACAACAGAGAATATCTGGATGATATTCTGGAGATGATTTCGGTTACGAAGTAATTACTCCTCCATAGAATCCGTATGATTCACATAATTCTCCCACTTGTCTATCAAAGCGGTAAAATCCTCTGGTAAATCAGAATCAAACTCAATGTATTTTTTTGTAGTAGGATGAATAAATCCAAGAGACTTGGCATGTAGGGTCTGCCGGGGCATCAGTTTAAAGCAGTTTTGCACAAACTGTTTGTATTTGCTGAATACCGTGCCTTTGAGAATCTTATCTCCCCCGTAGGTCACATCATTGAAGAGCGGATGACCGATAAATTTCATGTGAGCCCTGATCTGGTGCGTTCTTCCAGTTTCAAGGTTGCATTTAACAAGACTGACGTACCTGAGATCCTTGATCACTTCGAAGTGTGTAATGGCTGTACGTCCGAAATCACCATTTGGAAAGGCCGAGGTAACTCGTCGATCCTTCAGAGACCTCCCAACATTTACGTTAATGGTTCCTTTTGGCTCATCTGGCACTCCCCAGACAAGTGCATGGTAGGTTCTGTTAATGGAGTGATCGAAGAATTGTTTGGCCAGCCCATTCATGGCTTGCTCGGTTTTGGCTATTACCAATAATCCGGAGGTGTCTTTATCAATGCGGTGAACCAAACCTGGCCGTCCGACATTGCCTTTCATTTCAGGTAGATTTTCGAAATGATAGGCCAGCGCATTGACCAGCGTTCCAGTCCAGTTTTGATAGGCCGGATGCACGACCATACCTGCAGATTTATTGACAACAAGCAGATCCTTATCCTCAAATACAATGTCTAATGGGATGTTTTCCGGTACCACTACATCTTCTCTTGGAGGGGTGGTAAGAAAGACTGAGATTTGGTCCCCCGGATGAACCTTATAATTCGGTTTTACTTCCCGATCATTGACTTTAACAAATCCTTCCTTAATACCCGTTTGGATTTTGTTACGGGTGGCATTAGGAAGCCGATCGAATAAAAAGCGATCTATTCGTAACAATGACTGTTTTGGGTCCACAATGATGTTGTGATGTTCGTAGAGTTCTTCCTCTTCCTGGTTGTTTGTCTCCTCTGACATTTGGCAAATTTATCTAACTTGGTTTTATGCCTCAGCTCCCTTCCCCGATTCAGCAAATTTTTGATCCATTATTTGAGCAAAAAGGGCTCCAGGTCTATGTTAAGCGTGAGGATTTAATCCATCCCCTGATCATGGGCAATAAGTGGAGGAAGCTGAAATACAATATAAATGAGGCAAGATTGCGTGGAGCCCGGATTGTGACCCTCGGTGGAGCATTTTCAAATCACATCCTTGCTACAGCGGCAGCAGCAAAAGAAAATGATCTGAAAAGTATTGGGATCATCAGGGGGGAGGAGTTGAATGCTGCAAGCAACCCAACGTTGCTACAGGCATCAGAGCTGGGTATGCAGCTAGAGTTCGTGACAAGAGAGAAATATGGAATACTCAGAGAAAGTCCTGACGAAATTTATGATTGGTATCCTGACAGCTTTATCATACCTGAAGGAGGGACCAATGAATTTGCCATCAAAGGATGTGAAGAACTTGTACAGGAGATTGATGTGGACTTTGATTATATCTGCGCACCCATTGGCACAGGAGGAACCATAGCTGGGGTCTTGGCTGGACTTCAGGGTGAAGCAAACGTGCTGGGAATCTCATCACTCAAGGGAGAATTTGTTCATTCCATGGTCACAAGCCTGCTTGAAGCACATCAATTAGTGCATCAGAATTATCAGATTTTTGATAAGTATCATTTTGGGGGATACGCTAAAACGACAGAAGATCTGATAGATTTTATTCTTGAGTTTAAAGAAAAACACCAAATATTACTCGACCCAATATATACTGGGAAATTGTTTTATGGCGTTATAGACCTAATTAAACAAGATTTTTTTAAATTTAATCACAAAATAATCCTACTCCATACAGGAGGAATACAAGGAATAGAGGGTTATAACCTTAGAAACTGGCGTAAAATCAGCTAAAATGCATATTTTAGCAGAATAACAGGTGAATGAAAAGTATGCGATCCCTTTTAGCCTCCAGTGTAGTGTTGCTATTGCTGGGGTGTAACATACAGGATCTGGAATTTGACAATATCCAGGGCATCAAACTTGACGGTGATTATGCAGCTCCAATTGGGGAGACCATATACACCATGAGCGAGCTATTGGTGGAAATTGGTGACACCACAGAACTTCAGGTGGGTCCAGACAGCGTCTTATTTCTTGAATATATTGATCAGGTGTCCTATACTACCTCTACTGATATAGTTGATATCGGTGATATTGATGATAATGCAAGCTTCAATTTACCGGTCACACCTCCGGTCACTTCTAACACCACCATTGTAGTAGATACCACCCTGTATTTGGAGTATGCCGCCAATCAAAACGAAAGAATTGACTCTGTTTTTTACTCCGCAGGAGACCTGACCTTGGATGCTACATTGATTGGGACCTCAAATGTCAATTTTGACATTACTGTTTCGAGTACATCAAGTACACTTACCAGCCAACCGATCTTATTTTCAGGTTCAACCAACAGCAATCAGACAAGACCACTAGCCAATCATAAGACAATATTTACTTATCAGGGAGCGATCAATGTGTTTCCGGTTGATGTGTACCTGGAGATACCTCTCACTACGGGTCAGCAGATTCTTCCTGGTGAAACATTCTCATTGCAACTGTCATTTCAAAATCAGGGTTTCGATGAAATTTATGGCAGGTTCGGTCAGGATACGGTGACCGTAGGCAATACTATCCTGGATATTCCTTTCTTTGAAGATTTTGGAACAGAAGGTTTTATCCTGGCAACACCAACGATCACCTTCGAATTTGATAACTCAATCGGGGTGCCCTTCGGCATATTGTTTGAAGGATTGTATGGAGTGAATGATGACTCGGGAATGAGTGATACCACTTATCTGGGTGGAGATATCACCGAAAGCTCTCAGCTAGTGGCTGCAGCTTCTGCTCCAGGTCAATCTCAAATCACCACTCTTGTTGTGGATAAGTCTAACTCAACACTGAGTGAGCTACTGGCCGCAACACCCGATCAACTGGGATTTAATCTACAAGCTGTGGTGAATCCGAATGATCCAGATGCCTTAAATTTTTTATCTCAGAACAATACAATCCTAACAGATATTTTGGTCAGAATGGACCTGGCTTTTCAGCTGGAAAATCTAACCAGAGATATTGAATTTAACCTTGGAGGAGGATTGGATTTTAACGAGGTAGACAGTGCTGTTTTAAGGGTTGTCACTAACAATGGCTTACCTTTTTCCGGGACGATGGAGGTAAATATCATTGGAAATGCAAATGATACACTATATACAGCCCCAGATCAGCTTGTACTCCGCTCACCAATCCTAACCAATGATGGTTTGGTGGAAAGAATTAGGAGCAATACGGCAGATATCGTATTGACCGCTGAAGGTGTCGAAGCACTAAAGAACGGCTCAAAAGTGGCACTTCATCTTACACTAAATACTACTACTAACAACCAATCCGGACGAGACTTTTTCGTCAAGATCAGGACCAGTGATTTTATTGAAATAAAAGCTTCGGTAGTAGCAGGAGTTAATTATGAATTCTAGTGAAAAAGACTCTATTTATCATATTGACTATCGCTTCGTTTTTCCTCTCCAGAGGTCAAAATAGTTTGTCTTTTCACCATTTGGGAAATACAACATTTCAAAATACGCTGATCAATGCTTCCTATATCCCAAATGGCAAAGTATTCTTTGGGCTACCAGGCATGTCAGGAGTGCATGCGAGCTACAACAACAAGTTGAGCTATAACAACATTTTCAGTAAAGTTGACAACTCGTTGATAGTCGATACGCACAAGATCCTGGGGTCTTTGCAAAAGAGAAATATGGCTTCTATCGAGACAAACATCAACCTTTTGCATCTTGGATATACTTCCGCTTCGGGAGCCACTATTTATTTGTTTGCCAACGAAAGAATAAATGGAGACATTTTATATCCCAAAGAGCTGGTGGAATTTATAGTAGACGGAAACGCCGGTCTAATTGATGAGACCTTAAAAATCGGAAAGACTCAACTCAACATGACACATTTCAGAGAGATGGGCGTTGGCTACAGATACTTTATTGAGGATGCCAGTCTTGGCTTAGGATTTAGGTTGAAATATTTCCAGGGTTTTTATAATCTCAGCTCACCAGGAAATTTCACAGCAGATATTGTCACTGAAGGAGAAAATTATCAACTGAATCTGGAGATGCAGCATGCAGCTATTCGCAGCTCTGGCCAACGGATCTATGCAGGCAAATTGGGGGATTTAGCCAGCCATCTTATATCAAATGGCAACAGCGGATTTGGATTGGATTTTGGTTTTGAATTTGACATGGGACAATATCTAACCATAGCGGGCTCTGTCAATGACATAGGTTTTATTTCTTGGAAAGAAGATATTTTCAACAGGACCCTTGGAGATACCACTCTACGATACACGGGTATTGATCTCAAGGGGATTGATGATATTGTGGAGGTCCTGAAAGACACCCTCGTTGGGAAATTCAACACCTACGAGCTTAATGAAGACCCTTACAATACTTTGATGGCACCAAGGGCATACCTGAGCGGTAAATATCACCTGACTTCTTCTAATGATGTGACTGCTACTGTAGCCACCAGGTATATCCAGGGTCAGTTTAAAATGCTTTACGGAATCGGGATCAATCATCAGGTTGGTAATTTCCTTACCGCCTCAATCAATGCAACAAAATATCCACAACAAATCCCTAACCTGGGTGCAGCAGTCGCAATTAAGGGAGGCCCCGCGCAACTTTACCTGGCAGTGGATCAGGTTGCTTACTGGTCTGTCACAGATTTTAAATCACTTGATTTCCGGGTTGGGATCAATTTCATCATAGGTAAATCTGAAGGTGTAGGAGAAAAATCTGCCGCAAAATCTATTTTCCTGGGCAAAGAAGTAGAAGTCAAAGGCCAGGAGGGGATCTATACAATCATTGACCGTCAAAAGAAAAGGGAACTAGATACCGACGCTCCTGAGAGATAGACACTATCTAAACAAATTTTCGAAAGCTTCAGAGAGTCTCGAGTAAGTATGGATCTTAATCTTAAATTTTGATCTGTCCAATGACTTCACTCCGTAAGATGAAATATATATCTCTTTGAATCCCAGCTTTGCCGCTTCATTGATTCTGGCGTCTACCCTGTTGACTGCCCGGATTTCGCCTCCAAGACCAACTTCACCGGCAAAACAAATGGACTGATCTATGGGAGCATCTTCGAAGGAAGAAAACAATCCGGCACAAACAGCAAGATCCAGCGCTGGATCATTAACCCTAATTCCTCCAGCGATATTCAGGAATATGTCCTGTGCACTCAACCTAATGCCAATGCGTTTTTCCAATACAGCAAGAAGCATATTCAGTCGCTTGGTGTCAAATCCCGTTGTACTGCGTTGTGGCGTGCCATAAGTGGCTGGACTGACCAGTGACTGGCCTTCAATTAATAAAGGACGATTTCCTTCAATAGTGGCCCCGATGGTGATACCACTTAATCCTTCCTCTCGAGGAGAAATCAGGACTTCCGAGGGGTTTTTTACCTCAGCCAGGCCTTTTTCCAGCATCTGGTAGATGCCAAGTTCAGAGGTAGAACCGTACCTGTTCTTGGATGTTCTTAAAATGCGATAGGCGAGATGTTGGTCCCCTTCAAATTGCAATACAGTATCCACCATATGTTCCAGTACCTTGGGTCCGGCAATAGCCCCATCTTTATTTACATGTCCGATCAGAAACACAGGCACACCCGTTTGCTTGGCGTATTTCATCAACTTGCCCGCGCATTCTCTCACTTGAGAGACTGAGCCTATGGCTGCATCCAGCTGGTCGGTATAAAGGGTCTGAATGGAATCCACAACAAGTAATTGTGGCTGTAGCTTATTCACTTCGTTGAGCAGGTTTTCAACAGAGGTCTCAGAAAGCAGATAGCATTGCTTAGAGTTAATGCCAATCCGGTCGGCTCGCATCCTGATCTGTTCAGGAGATTCTTCTCCAGAAGCATACAGAATTTTTACCTGCGGTAGCCCGATGGCCATCTGCAACATCAATGTGGATTTACCAATCCCTGGTTCCCCACCAATCAGAACAAGCGAGCCTGGCACAATACCACCACCCAGGGTCCTGTCAAACTCCTCAAACCCTGTTTTGAGTCTTCGCTGCGCATCGAATTCAATCTCATGAATGGGCTTTGGCTGGTTTCGTTCTTTCTCCCATGGCTCCACTTGCGCGGTTTTTCCTTTTGTCGGTACAATTTCTTCGATATAGGTATTCCATTCCCCACAGGAAGGACATTTACCTACCCACTTGGGAGAATTGGCGCCGCAGTTCTGACAGAAAAAGGTGGTTTTAGTCTTTGCCAAGAATGGTGATGTTTAACAAACCTGCACGTAGCTACCTAACCAGATGATGTCCTTTCCATAAGGGCGGACGGTGTTTTGAACGATCTCGTCATCATAGTGCCCCTCGAATTCCACAAAAAAGACATATTTAAATGTACTTCCTTCTTTAGCAGGTCTGCTTTCCACTTTGCATAAGTTGATCCCTGCATTTTGAAATTGCTGAAGGAAACGTACCAGGGCCCCCGGCTCATCAGGTAGCTTGGCGATGATTGATGTTTTGTCACTTCCACTTTTCTGGTTGTGGAAATTCTCGCTGATAATCAGAAAGCGGGTTTGGTTATCGGCCGAATCCTGGATGTTGTTGTACAGGATAGGAAGATCATATTGCCTGGCTGCAATGGGTGCACAGATGGCAGCAGTATGCTCTTCTTCTCTGGCTAAAAGACAAGCCCTGCTGGTTGAGCTGACAGCCTTTAGCTCAATTTTATGCTGGAAGTAGTCATTCAGGAAGTTTTTGCATTGCCTGAAAGCAATGTCCCTTGAATAGACAACTTTGATATTTTCCAGGTTTTCTTCCTTAGTGGCAAAGGCGAAATGTATCGGAAGAACAATTTCCGCTGCAATCGTCACTTTATGTACCGCCAAAAAGTCAATTGTTTCCTGAACGGTGCCTTCCTGGTTATTTTCTATCGGGACAATTCCAAATCTTGCGCGTGAGGTTTTCACGGCTTCAAAAACCGCAGAGATAGAATCCAGTGCTATATAATCACTCATGGCCCCGTAGCGTGATTCAGCTGCCTGGTGAGTAAAACTGCCTTCCGGACCCAGAAAAGCAACCCTTTCCGGAAGCTCATAATTTCTACTAACCGCGAATATCTCCATGAAGATGGCCTCAATAGCGGTACGGTTGAGCAATCCATTGTTGTTGGCTACCAGTCTGTCGATAATGGCTTTTTCTCTTTCAGGTCTATAGATGGCTTCATTGCCGCTTCTTTTGAGCTCTCCAATCTTTTTTACAAACTCCATCCGCTTATTGATCAGGTCAACAATCTGGTTGTCTATTTCATCAATACCCTGTCGCAGTTTTTCAAGCATTTCTTTTTTGATCTTTTAATTTTCAGGTTGGTTGCGAAGATAACAGCCCTAACATTATGATCACATTGTTAATGTGAGGGGGTTGGACTAATTTTGCCCCCATTAAATTAAGCCATTTATTGAAAGTTACTGATATCCGGTAACCTAAACCACCCGAATGAAAGACGAATTAGTTTTTAAACTCATCGAAAAAGAGAAAAACAGGCAGCTTGAGGGGATTGAATTGATTGCTTCCGAGAATTTTGTTTCACCACAGGTATTAGAAGCTGCAGGTACAGTACTCACCAACAAATACGCAGAAGGTCTTCCCGGAAAGCGATATTATGGTGGATGTGAGATTGTTGACCAGATTGAGTCGTTGGCAATTGAGCGTGCAAAAGAGCTTTACGGAGCTACCTGGGCCAATGTACAACCACACTCCGGGGCGCAGGCTAATGCAGCCGTAATGCTTGCATTCCTGAATCCTGGCGATAAAATATTAGGATTTGACCTCTCGCATGGAGGACACCTTACACATGGTTCACCTGTAAACTTCTCAGGAAAACTTTATCAGCCTTTCTTTTATGGTGTAGATAAAGAGACCGGTGTAATAGATTACGATAAGATCGAGGCTACTGCTACAAAGGAAAAACCAAAGCTTATCATTTGTGGAGCTTCTGCATACAGCAGGGATTGGGATTACGAGAAATTCAGAGCGATTGCAGATAAAGTAGGCGCAATTTTGATGGCTGATATATCGCACCCTTCAGGATTAATAGCCCGGGGGCTACTCAACGACCCATTGGATCATTGTCATGTGGTGACTACCACTACGCATAAGACTTTGCGTGGACCTCGTGGAGGCTTGATCATGGTGAGGGATGATATTGAGAATCCTTTTGGAATCAAAACGGCCAAAGGAACTGTAAGAAAACTTTCCTCTCTTCTTGATTCAGGAGTATTTCCTGGGACACAAGGAGGACCCTTAGAGCACATCATTGCAGCTAAAGCAGTAGCTTTTGGTGAAGCCTTATCGGACGATTACATGAAGTATGTCCTTCAAGTAAAGAAAAATGCTGAGGTGATGGCTGCTGAATTTGTAGCCAAAGGCTATCATGTCATTTCTAATGGCACGGATAATCACCTGATGTTGATCGATTTGAGGTCTAAAGGGCTTACTGGAAAGGATGCAGAAAATGCCCTTATCAATGCAGACATCACAGTGAACAAAAACATGGTGCCTTTTGATGAGCAATCTCCGTTTATTACATCAGGTATGCGAATAGGAGCAGCTGCAGTCACTACCAGGGGATTAAAGGAGGATGACATGAAGAAAATTGTGAATTACATTGATGAAGTCATTGTGAATCGTGATAATGAATCAAAAGTTTCTTCTATTAAAAGTGAGATCAATTCGTGGATGAGTAAATATCCACTTTATCAATAAACATCTATGGCGCTGGATCAGATTGAGGATGAAAAAAATGCAGATGAAAGAGAAATGTCTTTTCTCGATCATCTGGAGGAGCTGAGGTGGCACCTGATCCGATCGCTTATTGCGATAATGGTTTTTGCTGTTGGCGCATTTTTGATCCCGGAAATTATTTTTCATACGATCCTGCTTGGACCATCGCGGATAGACTTTGTCACCTATCAGATGCTATGCAAGTTCTCTCAGGTATTGCAGTCTGAAGCATTCTGTATTGATGAGTTACCTTTTATCATTCAGTCCAGGCAGATGACCGGCCAGTTTGCTATGCACATCACCTCATCTTTTGTGATAGGACTGATTTGTGCCTTTCCTTATGCATTCTGGGAGATCTGGAGATTTATCAGACCGGGACTTTATCCCCGGGAAAGAAAAGCTGCTTCAGGGGCTACATTTTATGTGAGCTTTCTTTTCCTTGTTGGAGTGCTTTTTGCATATTTTATCGTAACACCAGTATCTGTTTACTTCCTGGCAAACTATCAGATCGATCCGTCCATTCAGAATGAGTTTGATATTGTCTCTTATCTCACTACGGTCATCATGATCAATCTGGCTGGTGGTATACTATTTCAGTTACCAATTGTGGTCTACTTTTTGACCAAGGCAGGGCTGGTAACTCCACAATTGATGAGGACGTATCGAAAGCACGCGATCATTATAATATTGATCCTGGGAGCAATGATCACTCCTCCTGATCCATTCAGTCAAATTCTAATTTCACTACCTTTGTTTGGGTTATACCAGGTGAGCATTTTGATTTCGAAAAGAGTATTGAGAAGGGAAGAAAAAGCTGAACTTGCATTGAGGGCAGCTGAGGAAAAAAGAAAAAATAATGAGTAAAAAGATAGCCATAGGAGGCGACCATGGTGGATATGACTACAAAAACAAGATCATACCGTGGCTGGAAGCAAAAGGATATGAGGTAAAGGATTTCGGCCCTTTCAAAGAAGGTTCGGTAGATTATCCCGATCACGTACACCCATTGTGTAATGCAATTGAGGGAAAAGAATTTGAACTCGGAATATTGATATGTGGTAGCGGCAATGGTGTGGCCATCACAGCCAACAAGCATAAAGGAATCCGGGCAGCTCTCTGCTGGAATGCAGAGCTTGCCAAGTTGGCCAGATCACACAACAATGCCAATGTTATCTGTATGGGGGCGCGATTTACCGGTCTGGAGTTTGCACAGACAATGATCCTTGAATTCTTACAGACAGATTTTGAAGGAGGGCGTCATCAGACACGTGTAGAGAAGATGATCAATTGCTGATCTTCTCGTAGATTTCTCCTTTTTGTTTATAGCGTTTTCCAAGGTCTGGAAAGATCTCAACCATTTTAGGGAAATAACCCCATTCATCGATAATGATATCTGCATTGGCAGCAAGGATTGTGTCGTAAATCTCCGATGCATCCTCGTAGTAGTTTAGCCCTTCCATCCTCAACTTACTCACATATGGATCCAGGAAAGGCGATGCAATGGTATTGCCTTCATATACAGACAGATCTTCACCAATCATCATGATCCTTTTGTCAGTATAGGTTGAGGAATCATCCAGGAATAACTCTTCTTTTGAAAAATGAGAAAGCCAGAAAAAAGGGAAAAGGAGAATAGAAAAGATAACCACGAGGGGTATAAATGTCCTTGTCCACCACCTGCGTAAAAGGAGCAAGTAGTGTGTAATCAGAAATGCAGCGCTTGGGAGTAGGAAAATTAGTTCGGCACCGCTGAGCTCAGGCGAAACAAGTATGCATCCGATCGATGAGATCATGAAAATGAGCATAACCCTTTGAATCTTTTGCTGAAAATTGGTGAATCGGGCAGTGAAGAAAATGCTCAACGAAATCACTGTGAATAATAAAATGGCAATGGCTTGTAGCGACAATTCGGTGTAGCTGAGATAGAATATTTTTTCTCTTAAAAATCCTGCGATGAAAAAAGCATCGTAGAAAGACTGCTCTGCATTGTGCCAAAAAAAGTATCCCCAGACCGCACCATAAACGATGATGGCTCCCAAACTCATCAGAATAAGTCGACGTGCAATGGCTGTTGAGAATAAGAGAAAAGAAATAAGATAACTGATCAGAAATATGGCCGCAGGAAGATAGAAAAAGGTAGCAATGCCTAAATAAATTCCGGACGTGAGAAACATTTCATCAGTGGCCTGATTATCAATCCTCCTGAAAATATTGTTCATAGAGATGATAATGAACGTGATTGACATCAGCTGTGGAGATAGGGTGTAAAAATCCATCACCCCACATGTAAGAATCATGTAAATAAATGCTAATACGTAGGTGTTTTCATGATATGCCTTATTTCTCAGGAATATTGCATTTAAAATACCAGCCTGTAAAATGATCAAAAGAGTGGAAAGGAAAATGTGGGGCCAACGAGTGGGGCCAAATATCATCGTAACCCACTTGTATACCAGGGCACTTAGCGGACCAGTGTAATCATAGCTATCTGCATAGATCATGTGATCCTGGGCCAACCAACTACCTAGCAGTTGCCACTTAAAACCAAACAAAGGGAGAGGCAAACCGTAAATTAACCATATAGTTCGGATCACAACAAGGATGACAAAGATCAATACGAGCCGATAAGGATCATTGAGTCTGAATAGCTGTAGCAAACCTGAATTTTTATGCTGTGAGTGTTGCGTTCGAAATTAATAAATTAATAATGGATATTTGTACACATGGATTCAAAACGCCAACACAAGTTTTCCCGACAGATACTAAAAGATCTAAGTGAGATCTTTCAAAAAGATCCACGCCACTTTTTTAACAATTCACTGGTTACTATTACCGGTGTAGAGGTATCACCGGATCTCAGCTTTGCAAAAGTCTTTTTAAGTGTTTTTCCTGTAAAAGATGTCGAAGATGTTTTTTACAATATCGAGAATAAGAAAGGAGAGATCCGGCGACTATTGGGAAATAAAATTGGGAAAAGGGTTCGAATCATACCTGAACTGGCATTTTTTCATGATAATACAGAGGAGGAGGCCAGCAAAATTGATCGATTGATAGACAACCTAAAAATCCCTCCTGCAGATAAAAACTCTGATAAATCTTGAACCTTCCATTATTTATTGCCAGACGCTATTTTCTTTCTAAACGGAAGAAAAATTTCATCAACGTAATCTCATTGATTTCAATGACGGTGGTGGCAATAGGTACGATGTCCCTGATCATCGTGCTCTCGGTATTTAATGGTTTTGGAGATTTGCTCAGATCCCTTTATGGGACAATAGATGCCAACATTGTTGTGACACCAGTAACTGGAAAGTCTTTTGACTATTCGGAAGAAACATTCAAAGAAATAACTGCAATTGAAGGAGTAGTATCAGTTACGGAAGTGGTGGAAAACAATGCGCTCATCAAATATAAAGATGCTCAGCGTGTGGCTAAAGTAAAAGGTGTAAGCGACAATTTCATTCATGAAGGAAGACTAAAAGAGTCAATCGCATACGGCAGATTTCAATTGAAGGAAGGGGACGTAAACCTGGCCATCATTGGATTTGGAATAAAAAGAGACCTTTCAATAGATGCTTCTAATGATTTTTATCCGTTACAGCTTTTCTACCCAAAAAATGTAGCTCCGAATATGATGAACCCTGAGAAAATGGTAAATACCCAGACCATCTTACCCGGAGGCATTTTTGCTGTGGAAAAATATTATGACGAAAACTACATCTACGTACCACTGGATTTTGCAGTAGAACTTTTTAGTTACCAGGGGAAGCGAACAGCATATGAAATCCAGATTGATGAAAATGCTTCTGTACCTGACATGAAGGTTGCACTATCTCAACTGATGGGACCTGATTTTAAAGTGCTATCCAATGAAGAGATCCATGGCAACCTTTACAAGATCCTTAAAATTGAGAAGTTGTTTGTGTTCCTGATCTTGTCCATCATTATTGCTATTGCCTCCATCAATATTTTCTTCTCATTGACCATGCTGGCCATAGAAAAGAAGAAGGATGTAGCGATCCTGGTAGCACAGGGCGCCTCTTTAAAGTTTATTAGAAATATATTTCTTCTTGAAGGTTGTATTGTTGCGTTTACTGGAGCGTTTATTGGCTTGATCCTTGGTCTGGGCATCAGCTATGCACAGCAAACATTTGGTTTTGTAAGCATGGGTATCCAGACAGCCATTCATGATGCGTATCCAGTAAAAATGGAATTTATGGATGTTGTTTATACCGTTTTATGTATTGTAATGATAACCCTGGTCACTTCAATTCAGCCCGCCATCAAGGCCACACAGAAAATAGACCTTCACCACCTTCAATAAAAATAAAGATTAGGTAATTCCGATTTTACCTGATTTCTAATCAATTTTAATTATTTTCGAAGTTTCTCTAAAAGTTAAGATCCAGTAATCAGTCCTTTTAGGACCGATAATATTCAATATGAAAGTATCTCCGGACCAGCCATTCAAATTGATCTATTCGCTATTTCAACACGAATATCTCGGATATTTATTTGAGTCTTTTGTAGTGCAACTCGATGAGAAGGGCAGGCTTACCTATTCAAATCAAAATATTTCTTCAAAAAATGCTGCCGAGTTTGACGCCGGGCTGGATGAGAATGACTACGAGCTCATTAAGCTTATGGATAGCATGCAGCAAAAGGAGGTATTGAAGCATTTTCAAAAGAAAAAGGGTAAACCTGAGGATTTTTTTCTAAAAGTATATGATAAGAATGCCGGAGATAAACTGATTCAGGATGAGGTGGAAGGTTATTTGGAAAGAAGGCGATCCAAGATTTTGTCTTTGATCCATGGAAAATTGTTGTTTGAGATGGGTAAGGATGGGGAACCTACCTGGAAGCCAATTGAGATTTCTGAAACCAGGGCTACCGTACTTTTTCACTTCCGAAGGAATGAGGACAATACTCATTATTTCCCGACGATAAAACTTGATGGGGAGAAGGTTGATTTCTATCAAAATGAGAGCTATCTGCTGTGTAAGCAACCAGCATGGATCGTCGTGAACAATAAGCTGTTTTCCTTCGAGAAAGAGGTTGACGGAAGAAAGCTCAAGCCATTTTTCAATAAGAAATTCATCCTGATCCCTGGCAATGTTGAGGAGACTTATTACAAGAAATTTGTAGCCCCACTGATTGCGTCTTTCGATGTATATGCCAAAGGTTTTGAGATCAGAACAGCCCAGCTTGAACCAAAGCCTGTTTTGACATTTTCAGAATTGGCAGAAGCCAATAGCTATGGCTCACTATTCGAAGAAAATAATGGTCAGACAAAGGAGGAGCGATCTCGAATCTTGTTTGAACTAAGCTTTAAATACGGTACGTATTCGTACAAAGCTGATAAGATAAAAGACGTGAGTGTCTCTCTGGAGAAACTCAACAATGACTATGTCTTCCACAGGATACAACGCAACCCTAACCAGGAAAAGCAATTCATTCGCAACCTGACTGATTCAGGTCTTTTGCTCAAAAACTCAAGATCTACCCTGGATAAAACAGGTGCCATGAGCTGGTTGAATGCCAACCAAAAATTACTGCGGAAAATTGGTTTTGAGATTGAGCAGCTCAATGGTGGGCAAAAGAAATATTTTGTTGGTGAAACAAATATTGACCTGCAAATCACGGAGAACATCGATTGGTTCGACATTAAGGCAGTGATCCGGTTTGGGGAATTCGAAATCCCTTTTACCACGATTAGGAAATATATACTCAAACAGAAACGCGAGTTTCAGCTTCCTAACGGAGAATATGCGGTAATTCCGGATCATTGGATTTCGGAGTATACGGACCTGTTTGCGTTTGCAAATACCGATGATGATGTAAAACTTGACAAGATCCACGTATCATTGGTCAAAGAGCTAAAAGAACAGAACTATGCCAATGTGTCTATGTCCAGAAAGCTCGAAAGACTTGGCGATTTTGAAGAAATAGACCCGGCTGAGCTGCCTCCAAATTTCAAAGGAGATCTGAGGCCATACCAAAAGGCTGGATTTGACTGGTTGCAGTTTCTGAATAAGTACAGCTTCGGTGGCTGCCTTGCAGATGACATGGGTCTGGGTAAAACAGTTCAGACTTTGGCCTTGCTCACCAGTGAAAAACATCAGAATCCTGGTTCAGCGAACTTACTTATAATGCCTACTTCGCTGATTTATAACTGGGAAATGGAAGCAAGCAAGTTTGCCCCGGAACTGAAGATTCTAACCTATACCGGAACCCAGCGAATCAAGGATTCCAAGCAATTTTCGGATTATGATTTGATTCTTACCAGCTACGGTATCACCAGGATTGATACGGACATCCTGAGTGAGTTTTACTTCAATTATATCATTCTGGATGAATCTCAGGCGATCAAAAATCCGGATTCGATTATATACAAGTCTGTTTGTCAGCTGAAGTCTCGCAGAAAGTTGATTCTTACTGGTACCCCTATCGAAAACAGTGCAATGGATTTGTGGTCGCAGATGTCGTTTGTAAACCCTGGCCTGCTGGGAAGTAATAAGCATTTCAAAAAAGAATACCTTATTCCAATTGAGAAGAAAAACGATGAAAACAAAACCAAAAGGTTGAATGCGATCATCAAACCATTCATCTTGAGGAGGGTGAAAACCCAGGTGGCTACCGAACTTCCGGAGAAGATCGAGAATGTCAAGTATTGTGATCTTTCTGAATCTCAAAGAGAATTTTATGAGCGGGAGAAAAATCAATATCGCAACAATATTCTGGACATGATCGAGCGCGAGGGCATCCAAAAATCCCAGATGCTACTACTTCAGGGTTTGACCAGATTAAGGCAGATTGCCAATCATCCTGGTATGGTAGATGAAAATTATTTGGGGGATTCCGGTAAGCTTGAGGATATCCATTACATGATTTCCAATACCCTGAGCAACAATCATAAAATTTTGATATTCAGTCAGTTTGTGAAGCATTTGAAGATCGTACAGAAATACCTGGTGGATCAGAAAATAGAGCACGCATACCTGGATGGTTCTGTGAAAGATAGAAAAGGCCAGGTGATGAAGTTCCAGGAGCGGGATGATGTGAATGTCTTTCTTATCTCGTTGAAAGCTGGTGGACTCGGGCTGAACCTGACTGGTGCTGATTATGTCTTTATTCTCGATCCCTGGTGGAATCCAGCTGCTGAGGCACAGGCTGTGGACAGGGCGCACAGGATCGGGCAGAAAAACAAAGTCTTTACCTACAAGTTTATTGCTCGTGATACAGTAGAGGAGAAGATCCTAAAGCTCCAGAATGCCAAACTAAAACTTGCCAAAGACCTGATAACCATTGAGGAAAGTCTGGTGAAACAGCTCAGTAAGACCGATATTCAGGAATTGCTGGCCTAGTTTTTCACAATCATCTTCAACTGGATCATCACATTTTGCCCTGAATCCTCCAGGTGGAGCAGGTAAACACCATCATCAAACCTGCTTACATCCATGGTGATGGATTGTTTTCCCAGATTGTGAGGGATCATCTCCTGGTAGACTTCAATTCCTGAGAGTGTCCAAATCTTCAATTCAAAATCTTTGATCTTGCGGTCAATCTGATAATTCAGTTGTGTTTGTCCGGAGACAGTAGGGTTTGGATACAATTCCAAATTGCCGACTACACGCGGAAGTCCAAGTGTAAGGTCATTTACAGTAATTTGTTGTGGAGTGATGATAGCTTCAATATTGAGTTTATCACCAGGTTTGACATCAAGCTGAATGTCAGAGGCCGGATTCATTGGGATTCCCGGATACTCTACATTAAATAGGTATGTGCCTTCTGGTAGATCTGGAAACGAAAACTGTCCCTCATCATCTGATTCCACATAAGCATACAGCTCCCAAACGTCTTGTTCTCCCCTGGCAGCTCCACGGAATCGTCTGATGGAACAACCAGCTCTCTTGACACGCTTACGAGCATCTATAATATCCACACGGGAATCTTCCGGAAAGTCAATGTCTACAATTCCAGCTATTTCAGCATCTCCTGTAAGTGGGTCCTCTATTACTTTTTGAATATTGATATCGATGCCTTCAGTTAGCGGTTGTTGCAATTCAATAGTATCTGCTTCCACCCAAAAGATTGAATTTCCGGTGTAGGTCTGAATTAGGTCAGGATCCTCGTCGAAATTGGGACGCATCAGCAGCAAATAATCACCCAGATCAATATCTTCAGACAAGTAATCTCCGTTGCCGTCTACGATGGCAGTGTCCAACTGTTCATAAGGACCATCCAGGACAATACCCAGCACAATCACATCTCCTTTTGGATAGACATTCAAATTAGGATCGGTGATATTACCAAATACATCCGTAACAGCGATCATGGTGAAATCATCACTATTTAGCTCAAGGTCCGGAACCAATGGGCTACTCACAGCCAAATAATAGGTACCCATACTAAAGTAATTGATGCTATCGAGGAAGTAGTTAGTCTCTGTTGCTCCATCAATGGGTCCGGCTGCTACCGCTTTCTGAAACTGCTCAAAATGCCATTGATATTCATTTTGGGTGCCTGACACTTTTACTTTTAATGTGTCGTCAGTTCCGAATTGTAGTCTTCTCACAGGATCAATTATCCTGATATTTTTCTGGTTACTGTAGTCAAAACCGGTAATACCGAGGTTGTATTCAATTTCTGCAAAACCCAACCTGTTCTGCGAAACATCCAGTGTGTTTAATTGGCCCATAAAGGACATGTTGGGTAGGTCTGTGATCTCATTGTTTGACAGGTTTATTGTCTCAATCTTGGTAATGTCTCTGAATTTTGCCGGGACAGGACCATCAAGGTTGCTGGCGGGAAGTGATACACCTATCACGCGATCCTGGGCACCATTGAGTGTGACCCCGACCCAATCAGCAATATTGGCTCCTGAGGTCCAGTTGGGTGAATTGGTCCAACCATCTCCATTCGTGCTGTCATAAAGCCTGAGAAGAGCTGTGGAGTCTCGCTTTAAGCTACTGATACCAAGGTTTACATAAGCTGTAGTCAATGTCAGATCAGTGATCACATTGCTATTGATTTCCAGTCTATACCAGTCCTCATCTTCAAATACTGGGTTGTCAATCGTGTACGAGTCAGCGTTTTCTCCGGATAGTGCTGCTTCATCATGTGGTGGCAAATCATCAGCCCGATACCATTGATAAGTATTGTTGGACCCGGATACTGTGTATGCTAATGTACTGGGTGTCCCTGCATCAAATAAGGTATCCCGATAGAAACCAATGCTGTCCTGGGGCACATAGGTGAAGGTGCCAATTCCCAGGTTGGTCTCAATATCCCCAAACTGAAGTTTATTTCCTTCGATATTAAGAGAGGTTAGGTTATGTGTTGGAACGTTCAACAGCTTGAGATTGGGAATGCTGACAAAATCGTTCTGAGCGAGGTTGGCAGTTTCTAAGACAAAAAATTGCTCCCATGAATCCGGCAAAGAATCCCGAAGTAAGTTATTACTCAGGTCAACATTGATCAAGGAATCTGCATAGCCAAAATCTTTTGGAACGGTACCATTAAGGTTATTCCCAGGTAGGTTGAGGTCAGTGACTCGTTGGTTTTGGATTGTGACCCCATTCCAGGTGTTGAGATCACCCGTTAGCCAATTGGTATTTGTGGCCCAGGCAGGACCTCCGGAATTGTTGTACAGAGAAACCAGTGCCAGGGAATCCTCCTCAAAATCAGAAATCAGCAAGTGGAATGGCTCTGTGACAAGTTCCAGTCCTGTGACAATATTATTGGTCACTCTCAATACATAGACCCCTGAATCACTTGGAAGATATCCACTTAGCAAAGAGTAATCTTCAAGGTCGGCGCCATTGATTACCTCTCCATTGAGATACCACTGGAAGTTGTTTTCAGAGCCATCAATGGTCTTATCAATGACTAAAGGGGCGTTGATTTTTGCAATGGAGTCTATTGGAACGTCATTGACTATGCGCTGGTTCTCATAGGTAAATGTAGGGACTCCTACATATGGCTCAAGGTCACCGAAGTCAAAGAAATTGGTATCCAGATGGATGGTGTTCAGAGACGTGATACTGGATAAGTCTGCCAACTCATCGATACGATTGTTATGTAGATCTAGTTCTTCCAACAAAGAAAGTTGGGCCAATTCCGCATCCACAGTATCCACCAAAAAGTTATCAGAAAGATCCAGTTTCTTCAGATTGAGTACGTACCCCATTTCAAGAGGCAATTCCCCAGCCAGGCCATTATTGGGGAGTTTCACCGAGTCAACCCGGGTGCCCACTACATCTACACCATACCAGGTATCCAGGTTACCAGAGAGCCAGTTTGTGGCGTTTGTCCAGGCAGGTCCGTTGAGTTGATTGAACACATAAGCAAGAGCTGCTGAATCCAGTTCTCGTCCGGGGCCATAGGCAGAAAATTGTGCTGATTCATGCGGTCCCCACCTACCGTTTTCATCTCGAGCCCTAACGTGAACGGTGTGAATTCCTTCAGGCAAGGCACCTGCAGCCAGACCAATTTCACGAATTGGATTAGGAGAATTGGGTGTAATCGGGATTGATGTACCGCTTCCATATCCAGGGTCTATATCAAAGAAATACTCCAGGTCGGTAACGTTTACAAGTGTTACCACTCCAACCGGATCCACGAATATGGTGCGTGTTTCAGTAGTTCCCCATGGTCCATCAGCGGCTTTGGCACGCATACCCAGAATGTGGAATCCCAGAGAAAGGGTATCTGCACTCAACATACTGTCAAGGCTTATAATATTATTTGCAGTGACAGCTATTGTTGCCCCGTTGCCATAGCCCGGATCTACATCATAGAAATATTCGAGCGTATCCACCAGCACTATTGCCCCAGCATCATTTTGGTCGAAAAAGACGACTCTTGATTCCGGTATTCCCCATGCACCCCCGACAGCTTTTGCCCGCATATACAATACATGAAACCCATAGGACAATGTATCAGATGAAAGAACCTCATCAGGAAGTGAAATATTTGTTCCCGGAGTGAAATTGTCAATAACGATTCCATTGCCATAACCTGGATCAGTATCAAAAAAGTATTCAAGGCTATCAATTAGCTGGATTTCCGCTGATGAGGATTGATCTATAAAAACAACTCTTGCTTCTGGAATTCCCCATGCCCCGCCTTCAGCTTTAGCCCTCATGAATAATACATGAAATCCGGTGGACAAGGTATCTGTGACTAGTGAAAAGTCATTAAGTGAAACAGTGTTGCCTATTGTAATTTCAGGAGGATCGATTATTATTCCTTGTCCGTATCCAGGATCTTCGTCAAAATAATATTCTAGTGTATCAATTATTTGATTGTCAACAGCAAATGATTGATCCACATAAATTACCCGAGTCTCTGTTATACCCCATTGACTATTGTCGACGCTGAGTAGACTAATATCAGCAAGTGAATCTGGATAATATACGCTTCCACCAATTGTATACCATTCTCTTCTGTTGAGATTTCTTGCCCTCATTCCTAACGTATGAAACCCAAGAGAAAGGTTTGTTGCTTCAGAAATTATATGGCTCAATGAAACTGTGGTATCTGGACTGAATGTAATGGTATTTGGAGAATTACCAACACCCGGGTCTTCATCAAAAAAATATTCAATCTCAACAACCTCAAGCGTGTCTTGGGCATGAGTGATCGATACAGCCCCAACTAAGCACAGGAGGAAGGAGAAAATCCTGATCCTTGATTTAATTATGCTAAGCATAACTGGTGTCAGTTACCGACTGCTTCTATTGTCGCATTGAGGTTCGTCCCTTGTTTTATTACCTCAGGGGCTCTGAGTACTTTGATTATAGGAAGGGGAGTACCCGTGATACTAAAAGGAATGGTTCCACCACTTGGACCGATGTCATTACCATCGTTTCCTGCATCCACCAAAGGAACTCCGGTTGGAGTCGGATCAAATTCGAAGCTCCAATCGTCTACAAGGGGAACATTGACAAACATTGGATTTTTATTTGTGAAACCTAATGTATCCCCAGAGTTACCATTCACTCCTACTGGAAACTCATTATCTGTAGCACCAAAAGAAATATTATTGTTAAAAGTGGTATTTGTTACTGTGCCATTTGGACCTCTGCCATGAAACACATTATTTGAAACAGTGGAAGTATTAATTGTAGCAAAAGCTTCATCTGACGCTGATCCATTTCCAAGAAATAGATTATTCTTTATGATAGCATCATTGGCATTAATAGAACCCCCATTTGTTGTTCCACTTGTGCCCATGATAATGTTATTGGTAATTACAGTTGAAGTTGCATTAAAATACGATCCAATAAGAGAAATCACAGGGGAAGAATTGTTTGTTTCTCGTAAGCCTATAATACAATTTCGAATCACCAGGTTGCTAACGGCCCCACCTGGATTACAACAATTGTCTTGTATTATTATGCGATCAATATCTCCATTCTCAATAAATATATTTCCATTTGAGTCTGCTCCTGTCTGATCACTGATCCGTAGCTCATCCCAGACATTTACTCCGGATATTCTAATCCCAAAAATGTTTGAAGCTATAGTTACAATACTTACCCAAACTTTATTTGGTTGGTCTTTTTGAGGATTAAATCCAACGCCAAAAAAAGTGAGGCTATCTTTATTGATGGTAAAGTTTGGATATGTCGTTTGGCTGGGGATGATATGAATAATGTCTCCTGGGCTAGCAGCTGCAATAGCGTCTGTTACATTTGCAAATACGTGAGCCCCTGTAGGTGCAGTGGGTCGATTATCAGCAATTAATATATTCTGAGAAAAACCGACCGAAGCCACTACGGCCAGTATAAGGGTTAGTAAATGTTTCATAATAGCGGTGATTTAGTGGTCATATCAAATATAATCATTTTTTCCCAAAAGGTTTTTGACAAAAAGCGTCATTAAAAACAGTTAATTTCAAAGCATTTATCACATGAAAACACTGTCATTTTATGTGAAATATGCTGGTGGATCAAAAGAAATATTCTAGATTGTGTAACAGGGAAAGAGGATTTCCAGTTGTTACTTAGGAATTAACCAGTTGAACGGTATAGCCAGGTTTTTACTTTATTTAATCATCATTTTCGGATCGCTACTATCCTATAGTCAAAACAGGATAGGCTTTCATCTACCCTATGGTGAAAAAAGCGTAGACATTCCTATCGAACTTTACAGCAACCTCGTTGCTATTCCGGTAACAATAAATGGTTATCTCACACTAAAATTTATTCTGGATAGTGGTGCGGAATCGATCATACTCACTGAAAAACTGTTTGGTGATTTCCTGGGCCTCGATTACAATAGAACGATTGATATATCCGGACCGGGGGTTGAGGATTCTTTAAAGGCCTATGTGGCAACAAACATCTATATGTCCTTGCCGGGTAATATAAGGGCCAGGGGACTAAATATGTTGGTACTGGAGCAGGATTATCTGCAACTGAAAAAGAACCTTGGGGACGAGATCTATGGAATCATTGGATATGATGTCTTCAGCAGGTTTGTTGTTGAAATAGATTATGACCATCAAATACTGAGATTACATGATCCTGACTACTACAGACCTCGAAAAACTTTTACAAGGGTTCCACTAGATATTGATTACACCAAACCATATGTTGAAACGCTGATTTCTCAACGTGATGAGACAGATTCGGTAAGACTGCTTGTTGATACTGGTGCCAGTCATGCGATTTTGCTGGATGTATCCAATACCGATGATATTGTGATGCCCGATGAAGTTATTGATGTAAGGCTGGGAAGGGGCCTCGGGGGAGAAATTCCAGGTAACCTTGGCAGGATGGACCAGTTTCAGCTTTCGGAATATGCATTTCCTAAAATACTTACCTCAATACCTCTAGAAGGTGTTTACATGAAAGCCATCAAAAGGGGTTCCAGGCATGGTACGATGGGAGGCGATTTACTCAGACGTTTTAAGGTGGTACTGGACTACCAGAATAGCTCTATGTATCTGCGGAAAGGTAGTCAATACAGGGATCCATTTGAGTTTGATATGAGTGGTATTACGCTTACTTCAGAAGGGGATCATTCAGATACGCTGCTGGTTTCCAAGGTAAGAGAAGAGACACCTGCTTACCGGGCGGGAGTCATGCAGGGTGACATCATTCTTTCTATCAATGGGACCTATTTTAGAAACACGTCCCTCTCAGATGTACATGCATTATTTAGAAAAAGAGATGGAAAGAAAATCAGATTGGTCATTTTTAGAAACGGTGAAAAGGTAATTGTGAAATTCAGACTTGAAAGAATGATCTAAGTGATCTTTAATGAAAAGCGCACAAATAATAATTATTGGGGGAGGTGTCTCTGGGTTGGTAAATGCAATCCTGCTTTCGAGAGGAGGTTTCAAGGTGATTTTATTGGAGAAAAACACCTACCCTTTTCACAAGGTGTGCGGTGAATATATTTCTAATGAAGTGATCCCTTTTCTTGAATTTCATGGTTTATTCCCTTATGAAATTGGGCCGTCAAAGATTAGCGCGCTTGAGATTACAACGATATCAGGCAAGCAACTACAAAAAACTTTAGATCTGGGAGGTTTCGGGATCAGTCGATTTCGCTTTGATCAATTCCTGGCGAAAGAAGCAAGGAAGTCCGGGGTGGAAATAGTTGAAAACACCACCGTGAGGGATATCCAATATGCAGGCAATAGATTTTTGGTGACTGATGGATCAACGAACTTTTGCGCGGATCTGGTGATTGGTGCTCAAGGAAAGCGCTCCACTATTGATAAGTCCATCTCCAGGGATTTCTTGAAAAGCAGGTCACCCTACGTGGGAGTGAAATATCATATAGCAGGAAGCTTCCGTGAGGAGGTAATTTCCCTACACAACTTTGAGGGAGGCTATTGCGGGATCAATAGAATAGAGGATAACAAGTTTAACCTTTGCTACCTAATCCATCGAGATAAAGTACGAAAAATGGGAGGTGTGGGACATAGCGAGACAGGCATTCTATCAAAGAACCCATATTTGAAGCATGTTTTTGAGTCAGCCGAATTTCTATTTGAAAAACCCCTGATAGTGAATGAAGTATCCTTTTCTGCCAAAGGATTGACTAAGGATGGTCTGATCTTTTCAGGAGATGCTGCAGGTACCATTGCACCATTCAGTGGTAATGGCATGGCCATGGCAGTAAGATCTGCCAAGTATCTCTCTGAATCAATCATAAAGCACTGGAAAGTGAGACCCGATCATGAAAAGATCTTAGCACGATACAAAACTTTGTGGCAGTCTGAGTTTGCCAACAGGATTTCACGAGGTAGACAAATACAAAAACTTTTCGGGGATGATCTGGTTTCTGAGTTATCGGTCAATATTGGTAATGTATTACCATTTCTTGTGGACCCGATACTAAATATGACTCATGGACGACCTTTTCGCTAAAAGTATTAGTGGAAATTGTTCACAGAATTTCTTTGCATAAATTACCAGAATGCCTGCATACATTACATCAATTGAAACAGCAGTCCCAACTTACAGAGCTACACAGCAGGAATACATGGATTTTATGCTCGGACATCTAACCTTGTCTAAAAGGAAGAGCAGAGAACTTCAGATACTCTATCGGGCCAGTGGTATTCAATATCGACACAGTGTGATGGCGGAGTATCAGTTTGAGTATGATTTTTTTCCTGATGCTTCCTCCACTAAACCATTTCCTAGCGTATCCGCAAGACTGGAGATCTACAATAAGGAATCAATTAAACTTTGTAGAGAGGCAGCAAAAAAATGTTTGGACCAATCGGATATTGGTTATTCCGATATCACTCACCTCATTGTCGTCAGCTGCACAGGAATGAGGGCCCCTGGAAATGATATTGCACTCATTGAACAATTAGGATTGAATTCGTATGTAGAGCGTACTTCCATCAATTTCATGGGTTGTTACGGAAGTTTCAACGCACTGAAAGTTGCTAACCATATTCTGGGGAATGAGCCTGAGGCAAAAGTGCTTATTGTGTCTGTTGAGCTATGTACTTTGCATTTACAGGACCTGGCTGATACAGACAACCTCCTGGCGAATTCACTTTTTAGTGATGGAGCTGCAGCGGTTTTATTAGAAGGTAGTCCAAAGGGTAATGGTTATAAACTTTCAAACTTCCATTGTGATCTTGCACTTGGAGGAAAAGAGGAAATGGAGTGGGATATCAGTGAATCTGGCTTTCTCATGACCCTCTCGATGAATATCCCGGATATTATCAGGAAAGAAATAAAATCAATTACAGATAAACTGCTGGAAAAGATTCAATTAAGAATTGATGAGATTGATTTTTTTGCTATCCACCCCGGGGGACGAAGGATACTTGAGGTCATACAGCAAGAGTTGGGATTTCCTGAGGATAAAAATCAGTTTTCCATGAATATTTTGCGCAATTATGGCAACATGTCATCAAGCACTGTTCTATTTGTCCTGAAAGATTTACTGCAGAAGGTTCAACCATCAAATCATGACAAAAACGTGCTCTCCTTCGCTTTTGGACCAGGATTAACAATGGAGAGTGCACTTTTCAAAATTCAGGCTCAATAATAATGCTTGAACAAAGAGCAAACCGGCTGGAGCTGATGGATGACCTCAGTTATAAGGGTCAGGACCTTGTCGTCACCTTGAGAGAGTTGGACATTATCAATAAATGGCTCGGGGGAGATCAAATTTCCATGTCAGCAATAAGAGCTCTTAATAAGAGATATGAAATAAATTCTATTGCAGACCTCGGATGTGGAAGTGGCAATTTTCTTCATCTGCTGAAAAAGAAGTATCCCAAAATAGCCTGCACCGGAGTAGACGCTAATCCCGCCATCATTGATTTTGCAAAGGAAACATACCCGGATGTCGAATTTATGGCCACCGACATTCGGGCAAAAGGATTTTCAAATCAAAAGTTCGATGTAATACATTGCTGTCTCTTTTTACATCATTTTACTAATGAGGAGTTAGTAGACCTTTTTAGATCATTCGGGAAGCAAGCAAGGATAGGGATCATTGTCAACGACCTGCACAGACATTTCTTTGCTTATTATGCCATTAAATTCCTCACTGGTATTTTTTCACGATCCAGGTTGGTCAGGCATGATGCCAAACTGTCTGTTCTCAGAGGATTTAAGCGCAGAGAATTAATTGATATCCTTCATGCTGCTGGAATTGAAAAGTATCAACTAAAATGGAAATGGGCTTTTCGGTGGCAGCTCATCATTTATACAAATCCATAATTAAGCTCAGAGAAGAGCCTGTTTACTGACTCGGGTAAAAATTCATTAAATTTAATGTAGCCAAAAAAAATCGCCTTTATATTATTTCCTCCAAGCACATGAAAAGAGCCATCCAATTCTGTGTCTTTAGCCTCATTACCATTCAATGCTTCAGTCAATACACCTTTGAAAGTAAAAAGGAAGAGAAGGTGTATCGGCAAATGGAAGATTACTACAGTGAGGGCGACTATGAGTCGATCCTAAACAAAGAGGGTGATTATCTTAAGTTATTTGAAGACAACCAGGACACATTAAGTGCGCTTGTATATTCTTTTTTAGGTGAAGCTTATCTCTATTGGGATGGTGATTTGGAGAAAAGCCTGGAATATTATCAAAAGGAATATGATCTCAGGCAAGTCATAGGCGACGTAGCCGGGAATGATTTGAAAGCGGTGATCTTCAACCTGGGGTATCTCAATGATGAGTTGGGCTACTACAACAAAACCGAAGATTTATACAAGGAGCTCTTATCAATTGATGAAGCTTCATTTGGTAGACGTAGCGAAGAATATTATTTGACAGCCTATGCTCTTGTCGACCATTATATCTACACAGAAAACCCAGCGAAAGGGATCTCGCTGACAAAGGATCTGATGCAAATTGTTAAGAACAACAGTTTTGAAGAGGCCATGGTTGCCAAGGCACATGGTGACTTGTTGCAGATCCTTGGATCATTCAAAAAAGCGGATCGGGAATTACAAAGAGCCAGACAAATCATGGTTGATAACGATCTTGCTGTGAGTATTGAATATGCAGGTATTCTCAACAGTATGGGAGGCCTATATACTAGTATGAGCAAAATACCAGAGGCGGAAAATGTGTACTTAGAAGCACTCTCGATTATTGAGAGACTTCCCGGTGACAATATCGATTATGAATTGGCAATTAAATCAAACCTGGGGAGGATCTATACTTCATTAGCCAATTATGAAAGAGCTGAATCTATGTTAAGGGAAAACCTGGAGCTAGACAAGGAAATTTATGGTGAGCGTTCTTTTGTATTTGCTTTGGACGCCTATAATCTCGCAGTTAATTATCTCTATTCAGGAGATTATGCATTGTCAGAAGAATACAACCTGAGGGCTCTGGAAATATTCAAAGAGATTGTTGGAGAGGAAAGCATGGATTATGCTAGAGTACTAAACAATATGACCCTTTTGCATACAGCAGCAAATAATCTTGAGAAAGCAATCGATTTTGGGAAACAATCAATCCTTGCTTTTGAGCAATCGGTGGGCAATGACCATTTTCAAACTTCATTTGCTTCCTTCAATCTGGGTGATGCCTACCTAATGGATGGGAATTTTGAGATGGCCGAAAACCTTCATATTAGCGCTCTTCGAATCAGAAAAAAAACGCTTGGGAGAAATCATCCAGTCTACGCGAAGAGCACACAGAAGCTGGCAATTCTTAACTGGGCAAAAGAAAACCTAAAGGAAGCAATCGAGTATTATGACGAAACTTTCGAAAATTACTTTAACCAAATCAATCAGGTCTTTCCAATCCTGAGCGAGGAGGAAAAGACCAAGTTCTATTACAACAACCTGAAGCCAACTTTTGAGCAGTACAATTCTTTTATTGTCAAATCCAGCATTGAGGATAAATCACTGATAGGAAAGATGTATGATTATCAGCTTGCAATAAAAGGATTGATATTCTATGCCACCAACAAAGTAAGGGATGCCATTATCAACAGTGGCGACTCAACACTTATCAACCAATATGAGAGCTGGGTAGAAATGAAAGAGCAGATGGCCAAGCTCTTAAGTGCTACGGATCTTTCGGCATCTGTACGTACCCAAAAAATCGATTCTCTGGTAGAGCTCACCAATGCTCTGGAAAAGCAGTTAAGCAGTGCCTCGGGAGCCTTTTCAGACACCTTCGTTCAGAAAAAGCTTTCCTGGCGGGATGTCCAGAAGCAGTTAAAGCCCGGAGAAGCTGCAATTGAAATCATTCGGTTCAGGGATTTCACACCAGACTCTGCCGGTGTATTCACCGACGAGGTTTACTATGCTGCACTCGTTGTGAACAGTGAGACAAAAGATCATCCTGAGATGGTGATCATGCGAAATGGTCGATTGCTAGAGACCAGGTTCTTATCGAATTACCGAAATGCCATTCATTACAAGGTAGAAGAAAATGAAACTTACAGGATGTACTGGCGACCTATTGCCAATAAACTGGAGGGGATCAAAAAAATCTATTTTTCTCCTGACGGAGCATTCAATCAGATCAGCTTATATACGCTGAAAAACCCGGAGACGAAAAAGTTTATTATCGACGAACTGGAGATCAGACTGTTAACCAATACCAAGGATTTGCTGGCAATCAATACCAGGGATGGAGAGCCGGGTCCAAGTTATTTATTTGGATATCCTAATTACAACATGGGTATTATGGATGAACAGATTGATTCTGATGGTGGCGATGAAGAAAGAAGGGTTCGTGGATCAGCTGTTGATGTGCAGGAACTGACAAGAGGTGGTTCATTTCCTCGAGGTTTACGAGGAAATTTACTGAGGTATGTCAGCACTAATAATCTGCTTGCCTTACTTCCAGGAACACAAGTGGAAGTCAGAAAGATCGACAGTCTTTACCAGGGAATAGATAAGAAAACAATAACATACACAGACAATGAAGCCCTGGAAGAAAACATCAAGAAAGTCAGGTCGCCTGAAGTGCTACACATAGCTACCCATGGGTTTTTTCTTGAAAACAATACCGAGGATTTAGAGGACACTGATGCTTATGTAGAAAATCCACTTTTACGGTCAGGTTTGATCCTGGCAGGAGCCAATAGCTTTATTATTGCCGGTCAGATCTCAGATTCACTGAAACTGTCCGAAGATGGTATTTTAACGGCCTATGAGGCTATGAATCTTAATCTGGATAATACAGATCTTGTGGTTTTGTCAGCATGCGAAACCGGACTTGGCGAAGTAAAAAATGGGGAAGGCGTGTATGGGATGCAGCGTGCTTTCCAGGTAGCTGGAGCCAATGCCATTATTATGTCCATGTGGACTGTGGATGATGCTGCCACACAAGAACTAATGACAAATTTTTACGAAGCATGGCTTGGTGGCTCATCCAAGCATGATGCATTTATCACTGCTCAGAAAAAGCTAAAAGACAAGTGGGAAGATCCATATTACTGGGGTGCTTTTGTCATGGTGGGAGGCTAAAAAAATTTTCATTTAATCTTTAAGAGATTTCTGGCCTGACAATTACCTGATGATATACCTTTACAATTTATGAGTGAAGAGAAAAAGCTGTTCCTGCTCGATGCCATGGCACTCATTTATCGAGCACATTTTGCACTTAGCAGAAACCCCAATCCAATCAAAAACTCCAAAGGGATCAACACCGGATCTATCATGGGGTTTACCAACTCCTTCCTGGAAATTGTCACCAAGGAAAAGCCCAGCCATATCGGGGTTGCCTTTGACACAGAAGCACCTACTTTCAGACACGAGGAGTTCAAAGAATATAAAGCTACCCGTCAATCCCAACCTGAAGAAATTCAGGTAGCGATACCTTACTGCAAAAAGCTCCTGGAAGGATTTAAGATCCCAATCCTGGAAGTAGATGGCTATGAGGCAGATGACCTGATCGGTACCATAGCTAAGAAAGCCTCAAAGAAGGGATACAAAGTCTACATGATGACCCCCGACAAGGATTTTGCGCAGCTGGTAGAAGAAAACATTTTTCTCTATAAACCGGCCTATATGGGAAATTCGGTTGACATACTGGGGATACCCGAGGTACTCAAGAAATTTGATATCGATAAGGTAGAACAGGTCATAGACGTCCTGGGCCTGAAAGGAGATTCAGTGGATAACATCCCTGGCGTACCGGGAGTGGGTGATAAGACTGCAAGTAAGCTTCTCAAGGAATACGGATCAGTGGAAAACATCGTCGCGAATGTTGATCAGCTTAAAGGTTCACTCAAATCCAAGATAGAGGAGTTTGGTGAGCAGGGCATATTTTCAAAAAAGTTGGCGACTATCAACATTGATTCTCCTATCGAATTTGATGAGGAGCTTTTGAGAAGTAAGGATCCTGACCGGGAGAATTTGACCAAGCTTTTTGAAGAGTTGGAATTCCGTACCATCGCCAAGCGAGTCTTTGGCGATGATGCTGCTGCTGAGCAATCCGGTCAGCTAGGACTTTTTGGTAGTGAGGAAGTAAAAACAAACGACCTGATTCAGAAGGATACCCTGGAGGATGTCAAACATCAGTATCATTTGGCGCAGTCCGAAAAAGAAATAAAAGACCTGATCGAAAAGCTGAAAAAGGAACCCATGTTCTGTTTCGATACCGAGACTACCAGTCTTGAAGCTGTTGAGGCAGATCTAGTGGGTATTGCGTTCAGTATAAAGAAAAACGAGGGGTACTATGTTCCCTTCCCGAAGGCAAAAGCCGATATCCAAAATCAGATTGAATTGTTTAGAGACCTCTTTGAGGATGAAAAGATTGAAAAAGTCGGCCAGAATCTGAAATATGATATTCAGATCCTGAAGAACTATGAGATCTCGGTAAAAGGTAAGATTTTCGATACTATGCTTGCACACTATCTCATCGATCCGGAAACAGGTCATGGGATGGATGTATTAGCGGAGAACTATCTCAACTATAAGCCAATTTCATATGCTTCATTGGCAGGTAAAGGAAGGAATGAAAAGAAAATTACTGAACTTGACGTCCAGGAGGTAAAAGAATATGCTTGTGAGGATGCAGATATTACACTGCAGCTTAGAGGGAAACTTGAGCCGGAAATCAAGGAGCTTAAGTTGGAAAAATTACTTCATGAAGTTGAGGAGCCTTTGTCCTTTGTGTTAGCGGACATGGAATATGAAGGCGTACGAATAGACGAAGGGGTCCTCAGTGATATGTCGAAGGAGTTGGATAAGGCATCTCTTGAAATGCAGGATAAGATCTATGAGATTGCAGGAGAATCATTCAATATAGGATCTCCGAAGCAGCTTGGAGAAATCCTGTTTGATAAGCTAAAGCTGGCAGATAAACCCAAGAAGACCAAGTCAGGACAATATGCGACTGGTGAAGATATTCTTTCCAAGATGGCCAATGAGCATGAGATTGCTGCCAGAATCCTGGATTTCAGAGAATACCAAAAACTAAAGTCTACCTATGTGGATGCGTTGCCTAAGATGGTGAGCAAAGTGGATAACAAGATTCACACCGACTACAGGCAGACCATTGCAGCCACTGGAAGACTCAGCTCAAACAATCCCAACCTTCAAAATATTCCGATTCGCACAGAGAAGGGTCGTGAGATCCGGAAGGCCTTTATCCCTAGCACCCCGGATCACTTGTTATTATCTGCAGACTATTCACAAATTGAATTACGGATTATAGCAGATTTCTCCAAGGATGAGAGTATGATCTCTGCGTTCAAAAATGGTGTGGACATTCATGCCAATACAGCCAGCAAAGTGTTTAAGGTACCTCTGGATGATGTAGATTCAAATATGAGAAGAAAAGCCAAGGAAGTGAACTTCGGGATCATCTACGGCATTTCCGCTTTTGGTCTTTCACAAAACCTAAATATTCCACGATCGGAGGCTGCTGAAATCATAGAGGCCTATTTCAAGGAGTTCCCGGCTGTGAAAGAATACATGGATTCCATCATTGAGAAGGCCAAGAAACAGGAATATGTCGAGACCATTTTGGGACGTCGGAGATACTTACAAAATATCAATTCACGAAACTTCACCATGAGGGGGTTTGCAGAGCGGAACGCGATCAATGCGCCAATACAGGGAAGTGCGGCGGATATGATCAAGCTCGCCATGATCAATATTCACAATTGGATGAAAAAGGAAAAACTAAAATCCAAAATGATCATGCAGGTACATGATGAATTGGTGTTTGACGTGGTAAAAGAAGAACTTCATATATTAAATCAAAACGTAACAAAATTCATGAAGACAGCCATTGAGCTGGAGGTTCCTATGGAGATCGGGATCGGCCACGGCTCCAACTGGCTGGAAGCACATTAACGATAATATGGAAACAATACCTTCTCTTTCTGACATTAAGAGAGCCCACCAACGCATTCAACAATACATTTTAAGAACCCCTGTACTCACTTCCAACTCGATTGATGAGATGGTAGGAGCCAAGGTCTTTTTCAAGTGTGAGAACTTTCAAAAGGTAGGATCTTTCAAGATGCGTGGAGCATCCAATATGATCTTTGGCTTTCGTCCTGAGGAGCGAATCAATGGTTTTGCCACACACTCATCTGGTAACCATGCCCAGGCAGTTGCTTTGGCTTCCAAGCTTGGCGGCTCCAAAGCCTATGTGGTAATGCCCAAAGATTCAACCCGGGTAAAGATCGATGCTGTAAAAGAATATGGAGCGGAGATTATCTTTTGTGAGCCAAATGAAAAATCCAGGCAGGAAACCTGCGATAAGGTAATAGAAGAGACCGGGGCAGTTTTTGTCCATCCTTTTAACGACTACCGGATTATTGCCGGACAAGCCACTGCGGCCAAAGAGTTTATCGAAGAGGTAGATGACCTGGATGTAATAATGACCCCTGTTGGTGGTGGCGGACTCTCTGCTGGCACCACACTGGCAGCCAAATACCTGGACCCTATGATGGAAGTGATCCTTGGGGAACCTGAAAATGTAGACGATACATTCAAGTCTTTAGAAGAAGGGAAAATCCTACCCGTAAATGGTAAGCCAACGATTGCTGATGGACTGAAAACTACCGTAGGAGACAAAAACTTCGAGATTATCAAATCACATGTGAAGCAAGTGATCACTGTCTCGGAAAAGGAGATAATTACTGCCATGCGAATGGTCTGGGAGCGGATGAAAATTATCGTTGAACCGTCTTCAGTAGTACCATTAGCTGCAGTTTTAAAAAATAAGAAATTGTTTAATAATAAGCGCATTGGGATTATTTTCACAGGAGGGAATGTAGACTTATTCAACCTACCTTTTAAAAACTAATTCCTGTCTTGTGAAGAAAAGAATTTTTGTTGTTGCCAATCCCGGAGCCGGACATAAAAAGATCGAGGAAGTTTTACGAGAGCTGGTTGATTTTGCCAGCTCGAAAGATTACGACTATGACGTCTTCCTAACGGCTAAAAACAGGAATGCTTTAAAAACAGTAAGAGAAAACTTTGAAGAAGCTCATTCAGATCTGGTTGTGTTGGGAGGTGATGGCACACTCAATGAAGCCATCAACGGACTAAATTTTGATCGTCCGGTTGGAGTCGTTCCGTGTGGTTCAGCCAATGACTTTTGTAAAAACATAAAAATCGGTCAGACTGTTGAGCAGCAAATTCAGACGGCCATCGCTGGAAAAAAAATACAGATTGATCTTGGTCTGTGCAACGAACGGAAGTTCATTAACGGTGTTGGGATCGGTTTCGATGGCCAGATTGTAGCCGATATTGCCCAATCTGCCAGGAACCTACGTGGCCCCTTTAAATACTACTATTATGTTCTGAGGATTCTGGCATCCTATCAATCCAAAGAAACGGGCTATCATTTCAATGATGTGAATGAATCCAAAAAGCTGCTCCTACTAACAATTGCTAACGGAACCACTTTTGGTGATGGATTTAAGCTCAACCCTTCGGCAAAAATCGATGATGGACTGCTTGATGTTTGTGTGATAGAAAGGATCAATCCATTCTTGAGGTTCTGGAATATTCCTCGGTTAAAATCAGGATCACACACCAAACTCAAACAAGTGCAGACCTACAAGACGACTGAATTAAAGGTTGATGAACAACCTCTTTTACAAGCACATATCGACGGGGAATTGCTGGGGCAACCACCTTTCCATATCAAAGTACTTCCAAAAGCCTTGACCATACGTACAAAAAGCCCTGCTAAGTCAGCACCGAACTAAGTTTTCTTTTTGAAATCAGGAGCTTGATTTCCGCATTTTGATGAAATAGTATCCAATCGCAAAAGCAATAAGCAACAAGGAGATTAACTGAGAGTGTGAAAGCACCCCTTCTATAATATAACCCCTTCTAACATCACCCCTAAAGATCTCAATGATACTTCTGCCTGAAGCATAAAGGATGACGTACACAAAGAAGAGTTTTCCACCTAGTCTGTCGTGACGTTTTAGCATATAGAGAATCACCAAAATACTTCCGATCAAAGTAGCTTCATAGAGTTGGGTCGGATGCAAAGCAGTGTGCAAAGGCTCTGCCTGAGCATGGAGATCAGTAAATGTGATCCCTAAAAAACTATCTGTTGGTACTCCATAGCAACATCCCGCAAAAAAGCATCCTAGCCGACCACAGAAATGGATGATACATGCAGTAATAGCCAGCCGATCCATCATGGGCCACAGCGGCCATTTCTCTTTTCTGAAATACCAGACAGTAGCTGGAATGGCAAACAGAAGCGAACCATAAAAGACAAATCCGGTTCTAAAGTTTTTAAACATGTTGGATGGTGGATTGAAATAATAGTCCGGTTTTTCCAGATAGAAAAAAATTTTACCGCCTACAAAAGCTGCCAGGATGACGATGATGGCCAGGTTTTGGATCTTGTCGCGGGTAATACCCATTTCTTTCTTCACTGTCCTGGACATGTATATATATCCAAGGACGGCTCCCAACATGATCATGAAGCCATAGGTATGGATAGTGAAATCACCAATAGAGATGAGCTCGGGATGCATTAAGTAAATTTACTTCAACCGGGTGTTTACTCACTATTGGAAAGGATTATTTTCACTTTGCTGGCTGCTATCAAACACCCGGATGGCTATTACATCTGCCTCTGCTGTCACTTCTCCATCGGCTATTACCTTGCAGGTCATGGTTGTCTTTCGGCCTTTTACCTCGGTTACCCGGGTTCTTAATTCAAGCGGTCTGTTGTTTGGTGTTGGCTTAAGGTATTTGACTGTAAGCGTACCAGTGGCATAGCGATAGATCGGTTCAGAATCTAAAGAACGATCTTCTCTTTTGTAAGCATCTGCCATTGCAGTTCCCATGCAGTGGCAATCCACCAGAGTTGCAAGAATCCCTCCATTCAACAGGTTTGGCCATCCCTGGTATTTTTTCTCCGATGACCAATGGCAAACAGATTCTTCTCCGTCCCAAAAGCTTTTGATTTGCAGACCCTCCTGGTTGTGAGCCCCACATCCAAAGCAAATGTTCTCAGGCATATGGTCCTGGAAATAGGTTATTTTCTCCATAAATAGGGTTTGCAATATCGTTCACAATATTTTCCAGATGCATAAAATAATGCATCCTGATCTAAAAACCTTGCACCTGCTTAAAAACAAATCGAAGTATTATCACGATTATTAAAGCTTACATATAGATTTATATGTTATTTGACGATTTTCAGCAGACCCCAATTATTGATTACTTAGCATACAAAGGAAACCAAAATGATTCACGTTTTAGATCTAAAGTTTTTAGGATTTGATCAAGCCATTGCTTCATTTTTGATAGAAAGCAATGAAGGACCAATATTGATTGAAACTGGTCCACATTCTACCTATAAGCATCTACAGGAGCAAGTAAAGCATGTTGGATACGATATAAAAGACATCCAACACGTGCTGCTCACACACATTCACCTTGATCATGCAGGAGCAGCCTGGGCATTAGCCAGGAATGGAGCCAACATTTATGTGCACCCTTTTGGGGCCGGGCATTTGGAGCATCCATTTAAGCTGATGGAATCAGCCAGGAGGATCTATCAGGACAAGATGGATTACCTGTGGGGAGAAATGAATGATATCCCGGGAGAAAAGATCGTTACTCCCGAGGATAAATCGGTTGTAGAAATTGGAGGTGTTAAGCTCGAGGCTCTTTATACGCCCGGCCATGCCCGGCATCACATCGCCTGGAAGTTGGGTGATGTTTTATTTTCGGGAGATGTAGCAGGAGTCAAAATCGGAGAAGGACCAGTGGTTCCTCCCTGTCCACCACCGGATATCAATCTGGAGGATTGGCAGGCATCTATTGATCTGATTCTTGAGAGTGGAGTAAAAGAGATCTATCTGACCCATTATGGTGTGATCCATAACATCGAAGAGCACTTTGATCAGCTGAGAGATATGCTGACGGATTGGGGGCAGTGGATCAAAAAAGAATGGGAAAATGGAGGTACACTGGAAGAAATGACTCCCGCCTTTTCAAAATACACTGAGCGCCAGCTACGGGATCTGGGAGTGAATGATCTGGGTGTAAAGCAATATGAGGCCGCCAACCCCAGCTGGATGAGTGTGGCCGGATTGGTGAGGTACTGGAAGAAGAGGGAGGAGGGGTAAGGTTTGCTCCTGTTTGAAAAATTCAAAACACCGTAATTTAGGGGAGGTCTCTACCAGCAGCAATAAAAAAATGGATGCATGGTAGAAGCATCCATTTTTGTCATACGAATATGAAGGACTTTATTTCAGGTCATTCATATTTTTAGGTCTTCCTTTCATCATTTCCTCATCGTGTCTTCTCTTTTCGTCGAGCGAATACTTACCTGCTCCGAAGATGGAGAAGAATATAAGCATCAGTAACACAATAATGGAGATCTCCAACTCAAAATAGTTGCCAACTGACATAAAGCCACTTGGGAAATTGATGAAAATAACCGCACCAATCAACACGGGCACCTGAATGAGACATGCCGTGCGGGTGTAGTAACCCAGAAATATCAAAGGACCTCCGAGTAGGTGGGCAAACATGACATAATGAGCTGCCATTGCCGACATGTAAGCGAGGTTCATAGACATTTCACGAAGCTGGTCGAGGTTATTGACAAAATGAATGCCTTTGTAAGTGATAAAAACACCCAGGGCAATACGAAAAATCACAAACCAGCTGAGTCTGTGGGAATCCCCCCAGTGCTCAATTTTTGTAATTACATTCATAGTCATCTCTTTTTGGTCTTGTATAAGTTACCAAAAAAAGGAATGCATATCAAGTACTTAAGAAAAATTAATATTTGAAATCTACTGAAAATCAATACTTTATCCTCAGCCCTTGCGCAGATAAACATTACCGCTGATGGTCTCGAAGCTTGATTTTTTGCCTCCCTGACGAATTCGTCCATCTATGTCCATGCCCACAAACTTTCTCAATCCATCTTTTCCCTGTGGGTATGAAATTTCCAGGTCAGAATAAACGTCACCGGAAATTGTTTTGGCCCGGAAGTCCAGGCCTCTATTGGTTTCGATGGTTAAATCTATGTTTCCGGAGATAGTTTTCAGCTCAAGGTTTTGGTCAAAGTAATTTGTAATGATATCTCCGCTGATCGTTTTTGCATTTACTTCCATAGATGCAGGGATATAGATGGTAATAAAGATCTCAGAACTCCAGGAGTCACGCTTCTTTTCATTGGCTTTCCACTGCTTCTCATCCATTGAAAAATCAATTTCCGAGCTATTGATACTTTTTTGGATGGCAAACATGACATCATCTTTGCCTTCGTTGATAGTCACTTTTGCCTCAATTGAAGCTTCTTTCCTATCCCAGGTTTTGATCACAATTTCGTCGGTAAAAGGAAAATTGATGATCACTTTTTTCTGAGTAGTTATGTCCACTTGGTCTGAGTATGTGGTCTGGGCTACCCCGGTGAGGCAACCCAATCCACATAAGATGATCCATAGTCCTTTCATTTTTATTTACTTTTTCTCAGGTATACATCTCCACTAATACTACTGATATCAAAATTGACCCCGCCTCCATTAAGCTCTGCCTGAAATTTTGAACCAATCCCACTTGGTGTAGCCCAATTGTAATGAAAGGGTACTTGAGGAGGAACAGGAGGAACAACAACACGCTGATCTTTAATTACGTGTTTCTGTACTTCTTTTTCCATTTCTTTCATGGCTTTTTCCTGAGCCTTCATAGCTTTTTGAGTTTCTTGCATGGCTATTTCTATCTGTTTGTTCGCGTTGTCTGTCTCCCAGTCAATATCCACGTCAACGTCAACATCAAAGTCAGTTAAACTCTTTCCCGTTTTTTCCACCTTTAGGTCCAGATCTGTAAACACCTCACCTGAAATAGAGCTAATGGAGAAAGATCCCTTTTCTGAGGAGGCAAGCGTAATATCTATATCTCCGCTTATGGTGTTGATGGAACTTGGTAGCTTTTGGTTGAGGGAGGAAAACCTGATCTCGATGTCACCTGAGATAGTTTTTGCAACTATAGGTCCTGTAACGTTGTCGATTAGAATGTCTCCACTATGGCAATTCAGTTCCACTTCATTGCTCATTCCTTTTACTTCAATGTTGCTTGACAGGAACGAATTGTCTGCCATTTTTACTTTGACAGATTTTGGTACTTTGAAGATGTACTCGGCATCCTGAGACCTTCTGGAGGCTGGCATCACGATAATCTCACTTCCCTTTTGCTCTACATTGAGTCCGATTGATGTATTCTCCATAGCCATGTCTGATAAAGATCTTAGCCCGTCTGCACGTTCTGGTTTTTCTTCGATATCGTTGGTGGATATTTCAATGTCACTTCCATTGATTCCCTCTATCACGATATCAGCTCGGAAGCCTGTCAGCACAAGACGTGTCTCCGAAAGTGTGCCTTTTGGCTTGATTACGTGTTTTTTGATTTCCTTGATATCCTGTGCATAAAGTCCCCCGATCGTGATAATCAGGAGCATTGCGATAATACTTAGTCTCATTATTCTTGTTGTTTAGTCCTTTTGTTATATTAATATTTTGATGGCTGTTTCTGCCTGTTGCTTTACCTCCGGTATAACCTGCTCACTATCGATCATTTTCTTCAATGACTCAATCGCAGATTTTTCTTTGGCATCTACCAGCAGCCGTATGAGTGCAATCTGGATCAGGGGGTCATCCTGAAATTCAAGAGATTTGACCAGCTCATCTCTTACTAGTTTATTTTCAGAAAACTTTTCCAGTGCCTGGATAGCCTCATACCTCACATTAGAGCTCTCATCAGTATTCACAGTTTCGATCAATGTTTTGAGGAGTCGGTCACTCGATTTCAGGGAAACTTCTTCTATCTGATTCACGGCCAGGATCCGTTCACTGGCAGAATGAGTCTTCAGTGCGCTTGTAAGTGTTACTTCGCGGAGCTCCTCCACCTGGTTTTGCAGCGCTGCAATCTGTTGGTCATTTCCTGTATTGGAGTTTCCAAGCCAATAGCCAATTAGAAGTATAGCGATGGATGCCGCTACCTGAAGCCAACCAAATGGAGAGCCATTGAGTGATGTAGCCTTTTCTTCCTTGATGGCAGCATCAATGGACCATCTCACATGCTCAGGCGTTTCACGCTCAGGAGCTTCTTCCATCAGCTTTAGCATTTCTTTCAGCTCTGTTTCAAGGTTTTGGCAATCCCTGCATGAAGAAAGGTGTGTTTCGTCAGCCTTAGAGATCTTACCTGTTTCCAGATACTCAATCATCTTTTCCTCACTGATATGTTTCATTGCTGTAATTTTTTTAGCACTTAAGCCTCTAATTGTTCAAAATATATCTCTCTCAAATTCTTGATGATCCGATGGACCTGCACCTTGATGGCGGAGACGGAAGTCGCTCTCATCTCTGCTATCTGCTCATACTTCAGGCCCTGGAATTTGCTCATGACGATCAGCTCTCGCTTGTCATCCGGCAACCTGTCTATGGCCTGATAAAGCCTGTTTTCTCTCTCCTGTCCATCATCTGCTTCATGTGCTACATCTGGTATATGATCGTTTGTCTCCATCCGGGAATGCACCACTTTCAATTTCTTAAAGTGATCTTTTACCAGGTTTCGGGCGATTTGAAAGATCCAGGTCTCAAAACGCTTGTCCTTCTGGTATGAACCACGATATTTCATCACACGGATGAAAGTATTCTGGGTCAGATCCCCGCTATCGCTGACATCACTGGTACACCGGATAAAATAGTTGTAGATCCGCTTGTTGTACCGGTCATACAGAATCCCCAATTTTTCAAGGTCTCCCTTTTTCACAGCTGACATGAGCTGCTCATCGCTTGTTTCCAATATCAATCGAATTTCACGTGAGAATTAATCTTGCCTGAATGGAGCATTTCGGCACCTAATGTGCTTAAATGAGCTCAACCCAGGTGGTAAATTCAATTAAGTTACTTAGCGAACCGGAGAAGGTTACATCGAGGAAATAAAAAAAATTAGTGCTCTACCTTGAGAAGATGCTTGTGGTCGTTGAGCATTAGAATGTAGACACCGTTCTTCAACTCTGAGGTATCTATGTTTTTGGCGAAATTTTCGAGCACATCAGAATATATCAAAGTGCCTGAAACACTATAAAGTTTAATGATAACTGCTGTTTCATCCGGGGATGAAATGTTTACATATCGGTCTGCAGGATTTGGATAAATATTAGCTTTTGTTTCTGCCACATTATTGATAGCAATGGGATTGAAATATTCGTACCTACCATCAAAATCTGTTTGTTTCAACCTATAATAGGAGACTCCTCTGAGTGGATTTTTATCTGCAAGGAAATAACTGGTTTCAGTAGTTGAGTTACCTGCTCCTTCCACAATGTCTACGATAGCCCATTTTACACCATCTGCAGATTTTTCCACTGTAAAGAAATCGTTGTTAATCTCCGTAGCTACTCTCCATTTTAGTTTGACATGGCTCCCGATCATTTCTCCATCAAAAGAAATCAATTCGATTGGCAAAGAAGTGCTGCTACTGGTTGTGCCTACAGCCAGATATCTACTTGAATTGGCAGGGACCACTGCATTGGTGATGCCGCCTATGGTAAGGGTATTAGAGGATATAGAAAAAGTAAGCCCTTCAGCAATTCCAAAGATGGAAGCATCTGCAAAATTGTCATCAGTATCCACCAGGAGGACCAGGTCATCAGGATCGGAAGCACCGAGATCAGCATAGGCATTTAGTGTGATATCCATACTGAAGCTGGCAGTGAAATTCGTATTTTGAACTTTTAACTCCCGGTCCACTCTGCTGTATACCCCACCTGGCCATTCACCATATTTTACGCCGGAATCATACAAGGGAGTACCATCGTGGCCAATGACCAGGAAACTATCGTCTGAGCCGAAACTGGCTTTTGTTGCACTATTTGACACATTGCTGGCAGCTAAAGTCTGCATATAAACCCTCAAACTATCATCCTGCCAATGTGATTGTTTTTGCAAAAGGGCAGTGTTATCATCTCGGCCTAATCCAATGATTCCATTGTCGTGACCATCATTTGCAGAGGCGTCCCAAATGATTGTACCGGCGCTACTCACGTAATCTCCTTCATGGACTCCATCACCATTTGTAGCTTCCAGCGTTACACTGTTACCGTCCGTATCTTTAGATAGCGTGATACCATATTTGATGCCCAGATAAGATTCCAGAATCTGGAGCTGGCTCGCTGAATAGGATTGGTTATCGAAATAAATGATTTCGGCGATTTCACCACCATAATAATTATTGTTTATACTGGAATTGAAACTTGAAGCTTCTGAACCGTCCCCAATAATGCCAAATCGTGTATTGGCAGAGCCTAATGTGGCTCCATTGGTTAAATTATCACTGTAGTAATCTCGCATACCATCAGCACGGATCTCTGTTTCATTGGTTAAGGAATTGTCGTAAATAGCTACTCCGAGTTTAGCTAATCCATCATTCATGCCGTTAGTAGAGCCGTCCAGGTCATATGTATTACCACCATTGCTGTACGAGAACCGCAAGCCTCCATTCCCTTTGATACTAAAATTGAAGTACTCGCTTCTGTCAAAATCCAGGAATGCCCAGTTGTCATTATTCCCACCAGACACGGAAGTTTTATAGACTACAATCGATAATACCTGGCTCAGGGAGCCCGCACCGGTATAATTTACTTGTGAGATGGGTAGATAGTCATCGATATCATCAAAAGAGATACCTGGATTATAATTTATATCACTCGATAAAATAGCTGGCTGTTCACTTGACGAAGCCTGTATGGCGTGGTTTTGTTGTGGGCCATTGTCTTTCCAGTCTGAGACAAAACCACCACTGGATATAATACCAGCATCCGCCCTGAACCAAAGTTGAAGTCCTGTTGAAAAACCACCCGGAGATTTTAGGTTAGGGCCTGCTATGGTAAAATATTCCCCGGAGCTAAAGGTCACTCCGGTAAACCTTACAGTGTCACCAACTATGGTTGCTGCAGCATGCTCGGTGTGACCGGAAGTAAAATCCCCATCAGCATCAATCAAAAGAGTGTAATCCCCTGCACTGTAAGAATTAAAGTCTGAGCTGGTGATGACAAAATCCAGGGTGACTGATCCCGGAGTTCCGGTGCTTTGAACCGTCCAGGTTTTTTCAAGTCGTTGCTCAAATCCTGCTGGCAAATTGGTAGTTGTCAGATTGGTTCCTGCATCATCATGCCCCCACATTAGAAAAGAAAGGTCACTACCAAAAGCTGCTTCTGCCCCTATCAAAATCAGACTGTTGTTGTCCGTACTACTTAAGGATCGGCTTTGATCCAGGATGCTATTATCATCCCTACCAATGCCAGCAATTCCATTTTGATAAGTGGCTGAGCCGGTCCAGATTACAGTGCCATTCGATGATGTATATGATACCACGTTGCCGGTATTTCCCAGTGTCAGCCCATATTTTACAGCCAGATACGACTCAACCCTGTTTAGTTCGGTCGCATTCAGGCTTCGTTCAAAGTGGATCACCTCCGCTATTGATCCATCATAATAGATGTTATTTCTTGTGCCATTGTAAGAATTGGCCTCAGAACCATCACCAACAAAGCCATATCGTGTCCCAGAGACCCCAATAGTGGCACCATTCGCCACCCTGTTAGAAGCGAGGTCTTGTAATCCATCCACACGAATTGTGGTTTCATTGGTTACTGCATTGTTGTATCCGGCTACCCCAATGTGCGGGTATCCGTCATTTAAGCCGGTAGTAGGCGCATCATTATCATAGGTGGTACCACTGGATCGGTAAGAAAATGAAATGTTACCATTAGCACCATGGATATAAACATTAAAAAAGTCACTTCGATCAAAATCAAGAAATGACCAGTTGTTGTTATAACCACTACCTGAATAGGTTGTCTTGAAAACGACCAATGTGGTAAGTGCGGAAAGTGCCCCTGTCCCGTTGTAATTTTTTGTTGAAATAGGTAGGTAGTCGCTACCCCCGTCAAATACTATCCCGGGGTTGAAGTTTATATCGTTTTGCTGTAGTTGAGGCTGATTGGTTGAAACTCCCTGTGTGATATTAAACCCATTGCCAGACTGGTCTGTCCAATCAGTCAGGCTGTTTCCTGAGGTAGTGGTACCACTATTACCCTTATACCAAATAGAAAGGTTTGTAGAAATACCTCCAGGTCCTGTTTGCGCAGCGACTACAAATGTAAAAGACGCAATTAAAGCAGTTAAAAGAGTTCTAAAAGTTACAAAATTCACAATGATTCTTATAATAATCATATAAATGCAAATGTTAGACCAAAAAGCTCTTTGTGGTGGTTTATTCTACAGACTGTAGAAATTGGTGGTTGATAGGTAAAAAACCTAAGTTAATCACCCAAATATAGTGACAATAATTTGTCTTGAGCCCCCATATTCCCGATGTTCACATAAATAAATTCCCTGCCAGATTCCAAGATTCAACATACCGTTAGAAATGGGAATAGTAATTGATGGGCCAAGCAAGGAAGCTTTAATGTGGGCGGGCATATCATCAGGTCCTTCATAAGTGTGCAAATAGTATGGAGCATTCTCCGGTACCATTTTATTGAAATGAGATTCGAAGTCTTTTCTGACCGTAGGATCAGCGTTTTCGTTGATTGTGAGTGACGCAGAAGTATGCTGAATAAAGACGTTGCATAGACCCGCTTCGATATCCTTGATCTCCGGAATGGCTTCCACGATCTCACGTGTAATCAAATGAAAGCCGCGAGCATGAGGGCTAAGGGAAACTTTACGCTGGATGACGCTCATTCTTCAATATATTCATAAGCTCCGATGTCAGGAAATGAATCACGGGTTTTTCCTTCCAGATCTGCTGTGATTCCAGCGTCGGTACCCCTGTCAACACCGATGGAGGTGGAATCCAGTCTGTATCCAAAGAAGAATGGTCTGGTAAATTCCGGAAAGTTACTTTCGGTAGAGGTGTAATTATCTGGGATTGATTCAGGAGTGCGAATGATATTGGTACTTAATATAAGAGATATCTCCTCTCCACCAGCGCCATTTACGACCAGCTCGTTGTTTCCTTGTCCCCAAATGATATTATTTATAAGAGATACATTTAAAGGGGCCACAATAGGGTCGCTTCCGGTTTCGATATTGTCTGAAAAAATTACCGCAGGCTCCTCTGAAAGAAAAAAGTTTGGATAATTTGTCAGGGTGCAGTGAATGTACTCATAATTTCCCCCTGCCAGATTTGCTATAAGTGATGAGCCACAATTGTAGAAGAGGGAGTTTTCAGCCCTGAGATCAGAAGTAAAGGCAATAACCCCAAATTGGGTCATGTGCCTAATGATACAGTTTTTGATTTCCAGGTCAAATTCGTCATTCTCATCAGGGACCCCCATATAGATGCCTGATGCAGCATTTTCAATGATACAATAGGACAGCTTATTCCCCTGACTTTGAGGGTAAAAAATGATACCAGAACCAATCTGAGGATCACCCCACTGACCGGGTGCTTCAAGGTAATTATCATCAAATCGGGTGTTTCGGAATGTGACCAGGCTGTCTTTCTCCCCTTCCACAAGTAAGGTGCCGGCTACATGAAGCGCCGCATTGTTATTAAAAAGCATCTTCACACCTTTCTCTATTTTCAAAGTGCAGTCAGGTGCAACAAGCAACGAATCATAAATTACAAAGGGCCTAGACCCGCTAAAGGTTGTATCACAAAGAGCAGCTGCATTGATATAATAGGCATCCTGACCCCATGCTACAAGTTTTACATGAGCGCTGTTGGTGTTCCAATCTATGATCACCGAGTCCTTCACCAGGTAGGGGAGGTCCTGGTCACTGGGATCGATCTCACTATCTACCAGCACAAGCAGGCTGTCTCCACCATTCAATACTTCATTGGCTATTTCCGGACCTTCTTTTCCGTTCGCAAAAATCCGATAGGATGACTGGTTGTGGTGACCAAGCCAGATCCTGTCGATGCGAACAGCATTCTCTGACGGATTATAAATCCTAAATCTTTTGGTGAGGCTAAGTCTTTCTGTTAATAAGGTATCGAAAAGTACGGTATCAGTACTAAAAAGCAGTTTTGCTGAAGGAGAATCCGTTATGATCTCATCTTCTGGCTGGCACGCCAGGCTAAGTAACATCGAACAGTAAAAGAAGTATCTGAAAAACTTCATTGGAAGAAAAACGGAAAATAAAGCATGTTTATTCCGTTGCGCGTTCTTTTAATTTCTCGGTATTTTCTGCGATTCTTAGCTGTTCGATGAATTCATCAAGCTCTCCATTGATGACTGTGGGCAGGTTATGGACTGAAAAATTGATCCTGTGATCTGTGACACGACCCTGAGGATAATTGTACGTTCTTATTTTGTCAGATCTGTCTCCTGAGCCAACCATGGACTTTCGCTGAGCACTGATGGCATCATTGTGCTTCTTTAGTTCCAGGTCATACAGCCTTGACCTCAAAACTTTTAGGGCTTTGTCGAAGTTTGCATGTTGCGAACGACCATCCTGGCATTCTACTACCAATCCGGAAGGGTGATGGGTCAATCGAACAGCTGACTCGGTTTTATTGATGTGCTGCCCACCAGCTCCAGAAGCCCTGAAGGTATCTCTACGCACATCTGCCATATTTATTTCTACATCTACTTCTTCTGCTTCAGGCAATACCGCAACAGTAGCTGCAGAAGTATGTACTCTCCCCTGTGACTCAGTTGCTGGTACACGCTGCACTCTGTGAACGCCAGATTCGAATTTTAATTTGGCGTATACGTCCTCGCCATTCACGGAACTCACAATTTCTTTATAGCCTCCGGTAGAACCTTCACTAAAGTTAAGGACTGAAAATTCCCATTTTTGGCTTTCAGCATACAACTTATACATCCTGAAAAGATCACCTACAAAAAGTGAGGCTTCGTCCCCACCTGTACCGGCCCGGATCTCTAGGATCACATTACGGCTGTCATTGGGGTCTTTTGGGATGAGCATTAATTTTAGCTCCTCCTCCAGGTCTTCAACCTTTGGCGTGAGCTCATCGATTTCTTCTTTGGCCATCTCGCGGAACTCGGGATCTTTCTCCTTTACCAAAACATCTTTGGCGTTGATCAAATTGTCTTTGGCGAGGGAGTATTCATCGTATTTCACCACGATTTTTTCCAAATCCCGATACTCCTTATTGAGTTTGGTGTATTTGCTCATGTCAGCCATCGCATCTGGCTGCACAATCAATTGACCGACCTCTTCAAACCTTTTTTTGATCTCCTCAAGTTTCTCAATCATCTGCCGTAACTTTAATCTGGCAAAACTAACGAAGACCAAAGATATTTTATGGATAAGCAATTTGATACCCTGTTTTTTAGCCTACTCATTATTCTATTGTTGTCGAATTGCTCACCGGAGAAAAAACAGGACACTTCCGGCATCCGCGATGAAATGAGGGGCCGGGAGCTGGTTAGGGTTTCTGATGCTGACCTCATGGCCAAAGGCAATGAGCTAGGCCTCGAGATTGTGAAAGCTTCACAAAGCACCTTACAGACGGCTTTGCTTGGTGCTATTGAAAATGAAGGGTTAGTGGGTGCAGTGGAATATTGTAATGCGAATGCTTATGAAATAGTGAAGACCATGGAAGATAGCCTGGATGTGGAAATCAAAAGGGTAAGTCAAAAGCCAAGGAACCCACTGGATGAACCGGACTCAGTGGAGCGGATGATCCTGGAAGCTTATGCTTATGACTTTTCCCCAACCAATGCGGTCAACCAGATACTGGAATTTGACGAGAAGACCCTGATTTTTACTCAGCCGATCGCAATTGCCAATGGACTCTGCCTCAATTGTCACGGAGCTCCGGGAGACCAGGTAAATGATGATGTATTGGCTGTTATCCAATCCAAATATCCGAAGGATCAAGCATTAGGTTATTCATTGGGAGAGCTTAGGGGCATGTGGAGTGTGAAAATTCCCAAGAAGACCGTGGTAAATGCTTTGACGGAGTGAGCATGCCTGAACAATGGTATTCGCAAATAATATAGGAATAGATTAATTTTATTTATTCTGGAAACAACATAAATGCTGAAGACCCCTTAAATGAATGAATGCAACAACTATCTGAATATTCAGAGCCGTAGAGAGTTTTTAGCGAAGTCCGCCATGGGCTTTGGTGCACTTGGTCTTGCTTCTTTGATGAATCCTACAAGCCTGGTAGCAGGCTCAGGCCAGGCAAACCCAATTGGGCTTCCGGGACTTCCGCACTTTGCACCTAAAGCTAAAAGAGTTATCTATCTGTTTCAGAGTGGGGCTCCTTCACAGATGGACCTTTTTGATCCGAAGCCCCTGCTCAATAAGATGTATGGTGAAGAATTGCCGGATTCTGTTCGTCAGGGTCAGCGGCTTACCGGGATGACGGCCGGGCAATCTTCTTTTCCGTTGGCAGGTTCACTTTTTGATTTCAAACAATATGGGCAATCAGGTGCCTGGATGAGCGAATTATTGCCATACCAATCTCAGATTGTAGATGAATTGTGTTTCATTCATTCTATGTATACTGAAGCAATCAATCATGACCCGGCAGTCACGTTTATGCAAACTGGCTCAGAGCTTGCCGGTCGCCCTTCGATAGGCTCTTGGGTCAATTATGGCTTAGGGAGTGAAAATGAGAATTTACCAGGGTTTATTGTTTTGATCACAAAAAACGGAACAGGACAGCCACTCTACTCCAGGTTGTGGGGAAATGGTTTTTTACCGTCTAAATATCAGGGGGTACGATTTCTTTCAGGCAAAGACCCGGTACTTTATCTCAATAACCCGTCAGGGATTTCAGGGGAAGATCGAAAAGCTCAGCTTGCTATACTCGAGCAGATGCATGAAGCTCAATTCGACCAGTTTCAGGACCCTGAAATAGAAGCCAGGATCGCCCAGTATGAGATGGCCTACCGGATGCAAAGTTCTGTGCCGGAAATCAGCGATATCTCCGGAGAACCTGATTACATCTATGACCTGTATGGTGAAGATTCCCGTGATCCTGGCACGTATGCTGCCAATTGTTTGCTGGCCAGGCGGCTGGTAGAAAAAGGTGTAAAATTTGTGCAGCTCTACCATCGGGGTTGGGACCATCATGGCAACCTTCCCGGGCAATTACCCAAACTCTGCAAGCAAACCGATCAGGCGTCTGCAGCTTTGATCCTGGACTTGAAGCAGCGTGGACTTTTGGATGATACTTTGGTCATATGGGGAGGAGAATTTGGCAGAACCAATTATTCGCAGGGTACGCTGACAAAAACGAATTATGGCCGAGACCATCACCCCAAATGTTTTAGCCTCTGGATGGCTGGGGCTGGAGTGAAAAAAGGGATGAGTTACGGAAAGACGGACGATTTTAGCTACAACATTTTGGAGAACCCCGTACATGTCCATGACTTTCAGGCTACGATGATGCACCTTTTGGGAATTGATCATGAGCGCTTTACCTACAAATTTCAAGGTCGTCGTTACAGACTGACGGATGTGCATGGTAAAGTGGTAAAAGATATCCTGGCCTGATAAGATTTGTTTGAAAGTGAGTACCTCTCAAATTATCCGAAATATCCCTAAAGCGTTCAATGACAGGTTAACTATCTGTTTATTTCTGGTTTTGGCCTTATTGTTTTCCAATTGCCGCTCAGAGCTTCCGGAGGATGTGGAGCTAGCTTATGAGGACTTGCCCGAAGAGATTGATTTTAATATACATATTCGTCCGCTCTTGAGCGATCGTTGCTTTGCCTGTCATGGTCCGGATGAAAATTCCAGAAAGGCAGATTTAAGGCTGGACCTGGAGGAGGATGTGTTTGCTTCCTTGCCAACCAATGGGGGCAAAGCTATTGTAAAAGGGAATCTCAAAAAGAGTGTGGCCTGGCAGCGCATTGTTTCGGATGACCCGGAATTTCAGATGCCACCCCCCGATTCACATCTCGAACTATCCCCCACTGAAAAAGCCCTGATTGCCCGATGGATTGAACAAGGAGCTAAGTGGAAGAAACACTGGGCATTCATTCCTCCGGAGAGATCAAAAGTGCCAGAGCCCGGGATATCGGATGGGGAGCAGGAAAACGAGATTGATCATTTCATCCAGTCCAAATTGGATGGATTAGGATTAAAGCCATCTCCTCCGACAGATAAGGAAAGACTGATCAGAAGGGTGACCATGGACCTGACAGGATTGCCACCCACCATACCTGAAATTGATACCTATCTCAATGACGAATCTGAGGATGCTTATGAAAACCTGGTTGATCGGTTAATGACAACCGATGCCTATGCCGAACGCATGGCGATGGAATGGCTGGATGTTGCCCGATATGCGGATTCACATGGGTTGCACTCCGATGGGCTGCGGGAGAACTGGCCCTGGAGGGATTGGGTGATCAGTGCCTTTAAGCGGAATTTGTCGTATGAGAATTTTGTCACCTGGCAGATTGCGGGTGATCTTTTACCTGATGCCAAGCGAGAGCAGATCCTGGCCACAGGGTTCCATAGGAATCATCCCATCAATGCAGAGTCAGGGATTGTGAGTGAAGAATTCAGGTTGAAATATGTGGAAGACCGTACCAATACCACGGCAACGGCCTTTATGGGTCTCACCATGGAATGCTCCAGCTGTCACGATCACAAATTCGATCCGATCTCGCAAAAAGAGTACTATCAGATGAGTGCGTTCTTTAACAATGTGCCTGAGCTGGGTATGATCGGGACAGACAAAAACTTCGGTCCGCTACTCATGCTTCCGGATCCAGTAACTGAGCAAAAAATCGATAGCCTGAATGCTGAAATTGATATTTTAACAAGCAAAATTGAGCTCAGACAATCATTAATTGATGACATCAGGGCGTATGTCAATGCAGTTGATCCATTGGCAATAACAGCACCAGAGCCTGATGTTTATTTTCCCTTGGAGTCCATTTCTGAGAAGAGAGATAAAAACGGACGTGTACAACAAATCCTGGATTACAACTCAAAGGGTACAGTATCTGGTGATGCCGAAGTGGTGGAGGGGGCAATTGGTAAGGGGGTTCGGATTGATAAGGACAATGAGCAGCTATACGTAGCAGACGTGAGAAATTTTGACCTTGATGAGGCTTTCTCAGGAGGTGCCTGGGTGAAGATTGAGGATAAGGGTAGCTTCCAAACCATCATGGGAAATATCGGCGATAAGAATACCGGTTGGCGGGGATGGGTGTTTTATCTGGATAGTGAGAATAAGCCTGCTGTCAAAATCGTCCATTCCCTTTCTCACAATTACCTGCATGTAACTACCGAAAAAGAGGTGGCATTGGATGAATGGACCAGCTTGTTTTTCACTTATGATGGCTCTGCCACTGCCAGTGGGATTCAAATCTATTTCAATGGCGAGCCTTTACAAACGACAATCCATTGGGACAACCTGTATAAAAATATTCGTCCGGTTCGAACCAGGGGGTATGAACCGGATCCGGACAAAAAACTTAGATTGGGGATTGCCCACAACTATCTGTTTACTGATACGGATAATGGAGCTTTTATCGGAAGCTATGATGAGGTAAAAATCTACAACACGTATTTGACAGCTCTTGAGGTTGCCGCCATCTTCAGAAAAGAAAACAAGGGTACTCAGCATCCACTTCAATTGGCTGATCAGTCTAAAAAACAGCATTACCTCTCCCGAAATGACCGAGAGTATAAAAGCCTTTGGGAAAGAAGGGCACGTCTTCGCACCCAGAAATTTGATCTGATCGATCCCATCCATGAAGTGATGGTGTTGGATGAAATGTCACCACCTCGTACCACCCATGTACTGGAACGTGGCTTATATACTAGCCCGGGCGAAGAGGTTCGTCCGGGAACTCCAGCGGCTTTAACCCCTTTTCAGGAGGAATGGCCCAGGAATAGGCTGGGTCTGGCTAAATGGTTATTCAGTGAGGATCACCCCTTGACGGCCAGGGTTGCAGTGAATCGGTACTGGCAGATGATTTTTGGACGCGGTATCGTGGATACCCCACATGATTTTGGCACCCAGGGTTCCTTGCCCACCCATCCTGAGTTACTGGATTGGCTGGCTGTTGAGTTTCAGAAAAGTGGATGGGATGTTCGCCACCTGCTAAAATTGATGGTAACCTCATATACCTACAAGCAATCGTCGGTGGCGACCCAAGAGCATTTGTCGATAGATCCGAAAAACAAATACCTCGCCCGGGGAAGCACTTATCGATGGCCTGCTGAGATCATCCGTGACAATGCTCTAGCCGCTAGTGGACTGCTAAGCAGAACTGTGGGAGGTGAGAGCGTGAAACCATACCAGCCAAAGGGTCTTTGGAAGGATAAAAATGAGTTTTCCGGTTATCTCAACAACTACATTCCTGACACGGGGGATAGTCTATACCGCAGAAGTATGTACACATTTATCCGACGTACCTCTCCCCATCCGGCCATGATTGCTTTTGATGCACCCGATCGATCCAGGTGTATCGTGAAGAGGGAAAGTACCAATACCCCTCTTCAGGCACTTGTCCTAATGAATGATCCTCAATTTGTGGAGGCATCACGTGTGCTGGCTGAACGTATACAAAAGGAGGGTGGAAATAATTTTGAAGATCAGGCTGCTTATGCTTTTCGGCTTTTGTGTAGCCGGGCACCCACAGCCAGGGAATTGGAATTGATGAATAAACAATTTGAGATGGCCCTCAATAAATATCAAAATGATCCGTCTACTATAGCAGGCTTGCTGGAGGTAGGAGATGCTCCATTAGATGAAGCGCTGGATCCAACAGAGACTGCTGCATTGACAATGGTGACCAACCTGGTGATGAATTTTGATGAGACTTATGTGAAGCGGTGAGGACGATAAGGATCTAAATATTTTCAAGAAGTTCATTTTTTAAGAGGGATCTCTTAAAATATTTATCCTGCACCTTGTCTTTAATGTAGCTTCAATTAAATTTGCAGTCCTTTTAGATAGCTCGTCAGATGGATGGGCATAAAAGCGAGAGTAGCTCAGCTGGTAGAGCACGACCTTGCCAAGGTCGGGGTCGCGGGTTCGAATCCCGTCTCCCGCTCAAAATTTGCCGCATTCACTGCGGCATCTTTTTTTGTGAACATATCACCTACGCCCGGGTGGTGGAATTGGTAGACACGCAGGACTTAAAATCCTGTGGCCCCTAAAGGCCGTGCGGGTTCAAGTCCCGCCCCGGGTACCTATTTAGCTTCGGATTGTCCGAAGCTTTTTTTATTATGGATTATCACATAAAATAAAACTGGCAATCTACTTAAATCTTATCTTGAATAATCCTTGCCTGATAGATAGCAAGCAGTTTTTTATTAGAGAATCCAAAAAGATAGAGCACCCATAAATAGAGAGAAAAATCGCGGTTAATTTAAAAGCTCCATTCACCCTAAACTTTCTGGCAGAGGTTGTAATTGTAGCTTTAGAAATTTTGATCCCTTTGCTTTGAATCCTTAATCTTCTGGCCATTTCTGTGTCTTCAAAAATGACCCGATCCATGCTAAATTTTCCAGCATCTACAAACAATTTGTTTGTGACAAACAACCCCTGATCACCAAACCTAAACAAGGTGCAATTAAATCGGGTAAGCCAGGCAACTATATTGAGTAGCCAATGTTGGTAGTCAAACCGGATGCGAAAACTTCCCCATAATTTTTTTGAGTTAATAACCAGTCTGATTTTTTCATCAAACTGGGGTGGAGGTAAGCTATCCGCATGAAGAAAGAAAAGAATTTCTCCACTTGCCATTTCAGCTCCGAGATTCATCTGATAAGCTCGACCTTTTACAGGAGAAGCAATCACTTTTGCTCCATTGATTTTAGCTATTCCCCTTGTACGGTCTGTGCTACCTCCATCCACAACGATGATTTCAGTGAGAGGATCTGAAACATTTTTTTTCAATTGGGCAATTAGTTGTCCAATAATTAGTGCCTCATTGAAAGTAGGGATAATGACACTGAGCCTTTTCATATTTTGAATGTTTCCAGACATACCTTTCACTAAAAAGCTTACTTAAAAGTACCAACTCCAGTGCATAATGGCCCTTCCTTCCCCATGACATAAAAATTCAGACAAATAAAAAAAGCCCCATCAAATTTTAATTTATCAGGGGCTTTTCCAACTTATTGGCTAATGAAGTTTGTTCTTGATAGCTTGAGCTATCAGTGGGTTTATATTTTACAGGTAATTAGTCATTCAGGTAGTTGTTCATTTCTTAGGGATATTTCTGAACCTTCGGCCAGCGAAAAACTGAAAACTATAGATAATGAGTCCAGCCAGTAGGAAAGCCTCAATCCCAGTGACAATGCGGCTTTCCACAACAGTGGAAGTGGAACGGTCGACCAGTTTTTTACCCTCTTTGATCTGAATATCTGCGAGGGTTTCCAGTTCAGTATAAATTGCACTAAAAATCAAATGGTGTCCCTCCTGTTCATCGGGCTTCAGCCGAAACAATTGATATAAATGATCTTTTAGTAACGCTACGTGTTTGGACTCTTCTGTTGTGAGCTCAGTATTTGCGTATTGGATATAATAGTTGTTGATGGACTCATCCAGGCTCATGGAAAGCGCATTTTTCTGCCCGTCTTGCCATGCGGATTCTTTGATTTTCACCAAAGAATTGATTTTATACAGATAACCTTTTGCTACAAGTCGATTCTCATACACTGAAGAAATAGTGTCTTCCAGATCTGTAAACCGTTTATTTTCAACAAGACTGGTTATCAGCAGTATCAAAGCCACTGACGCCCAAATCAATGCACTTCGAAGGTTCCTATCCAAAATATCTTTCCATTTCATACTCGATCAGTATTTAGAAAGCTCAGCATAGATGGTTTTACTCAACAATGAATCCATGCTAGCCTTCGACAAAGCCTCTGTTTGGTGTAAAAATGCATCTGCGCATCCACTGGCGTTGAGACAATTGTCTTTGTGAAGTGAAATTTTTTGAGACATTGCATTCCCGATGTTTTTACTGATTTTGTCTATTCTTTCACTTGTCTCAATTTTTAAACCTGCATTGTATTGGGAGTATGCTCCGAAAGACAACGCAATCATGAGAATTAAAAAGCGTATCATACGAATTGGGGTTTAAGGTGTTCAATTATTTCTGCTTGATGTGTAACTTCGATCACCTCGAAGTATGCTGTGAGGTTGTGTATTTTCCAGGAAACCTGATCGCTTACCGACCTTCCAATTAGTGACATACCGATAGAAGAAAATACTGATACTCTAAACTCATTGGGGTTTGCTTCTTCGGGGAGCGCCAATGTCACGGTAAGGAACCTTCCAAGGTTTTTTTCTCTTAGCTTCACTTTTGAATTCAAGCAGATGATGTTGTCTGGTACTTGCCCGGCATCGAGAAGCTCTCCACTTAATAGTTCCTGATAGAACTTTTCCAGTAGATGGGGAAACTCGGCATGTAAAATTGCTCCTTCCCTCCGGCTTACCAGCTGTGCATAATCTGAAGTGGTCAATTTTCTTTTTTTCATGGGGGTTTATTTTCTGCTAACCTATTACAGTAAGCATGCCAGAAAAAAATCATCGCTGGGAGCTTTTAAACCACAATTACAAAATCTGAGAACGGGTATAAATTACGCACCGGGTAATTATTACCCACTAAATATACCCATCAAGAGATCCAGAGAATGCTTAATTTTGTAGCCGGATGAAAGCTCAGGAAAATTCTATTGATTTTAAACTTCAGGAAAGGGTCAAAGAACTGAAGTGTCTCTATGAATTGTCAAGGATTGCATGGGAAAAAGAAAATGACCTAAAGGCGATTGTAGACAAAACGTTGGAAATACTTCCCATTGCAATGCAGTTCCCTTCACTAGCTGAAGCATCTATTGTGCTTGGAAAAAAAACCAATTCCACACCTGGATTCGAGCAATGCGATTACTCCATTTCATCCCCACTGGCCATAGGCAGTGAAAATTATGGAACGGTCAAGGTGGGCTACCGCCAGGATCAGGACAACCCATTTAAGAGCTCACCCTTTTTAAATGAAGAAAAAAAGCTGATCAAAATGGTGGCGACGGAGCTCTCCCTTTATATCAATCGGGCTTACATGGAAGAAGACAGGAAAAAGTTACAAATGCAGTTGCAGCATTCTGAGCGATTGGCTTTTGTAGGGGAACTGACTGCTGGCATAGCTCATGAACTAAACGAGCCCCTGGGACGAATTTTGGGATTTTCACAGCTGATCAAGAAAAGTGGAGGTTTGAGCTTTCAGCAAGACGATGACCTGGAACGTATCATAAAAGCCTCCCTGTATACCAGAGAGATCATCAAAAAACTGATGATCTTTTCAAGGCAGATGCCTCAACAACTTGACCTGGTGGATATTAATGAGATTGTTGCTAACACCATTTATTTCATCGATATCCGCTTTCAGGATCAGCAGGTGAAAGTGGAGCAACGTTTGGATCCAAAACTGCCCAAAATACAGGCTGACCCGGTTCAGATGAGTCAGGTGCTTGTAAACCTCATTACCAATGCATTTTATGCTTTGCCAAACGGAGGTAAAGTAACAGTGAGCACCCGTCAGCGAGACAATGATGTAAGTCTCATCGTGAAAGACAATGGGGTAGGTATGACCCCGACTATCAAAAAGAAAATATTCGAACCTTTTTTCACCACCAAACCGCTGGGGGAAGGAACCGGTCTTGGATTGTCAGTTGTTCAGGGAATAGTGGAATCACACAGCGGTAGAATTACAGTGCGTAGCACATCCGGAAAGGGTTCACGGTTTGAGGTCTTATTACCTATTAAAATGGAAGAATCATGATAAAATCAAGTCAAGGAAAACAGGAAGTACTCGTAGTAGATGATTCTCCGGAAACTGTTGAATTAATTAAAAGAAACCTTGCCTCAGTAGGTTATCAGGTATATACCGCATATGATGTACAATCAGCCATCAAATTATTGGAAGCTATCCATATAGATCTGCTGATCACCGATCTGAAAATGCCTGGTGAAAACGGGCTTTCGCTTGTGCGGCATGTTTCAGAAAACTATAAAGGGATGGCAGTATTGGTCATTACCGGATTCCCTTCCATTCAATCGGCGGTTGAGTCAATCAAAATTGGAGCGGAAGAATACCTGGTAAAATCGTTTACCGATGAGGAGCTATTCAAAGCTGTGGAAAAAGCATTGAGCAAAACAATGCACAAAAAGCAAAATGAAGAAGCCCTCTTTTCTGTGAGGGAACACGGCATCATCGGTGAATCTGACGAGATGATGAAAGTGTTTAATACCATTAATAAAGCTAGAACTGCCAAGGCAACAGTACTTGTGAATGGAGAAAGCGGAACTGGGAAAGAGCTTGTTGCAAGGGCGCTTCATTATGGTCGTGAAGGGTCAGCAGGTCCGTTTGTCCCGGTGAATTGTGGCGGCATTCCTGACACCCTCCTGGAGAGTGAGCTTTTTGGATATGTAAGAGGAGCTTTTACAGGAGCTACAGAATCCAGGGTAGGATTTTTTGAAACGGCCAACAAAGGCACGTTATTTCTGGACGAGATCAGCAACACCAGTATGGCTATGCAGGCTAAGCTCCTTCGTGTGTTACAGGAAAAGGAGTTTTACATGGTGGGTTCAAAGAGCCCGAAAAAAGTTGATGTAAGGATCGTTGCTGCTACCAATGTAGACCTGATGAAACTTGTTGACAAAGGACTTTTCAGAGAGGATCTTTATTATAGGTTAAACATTATTACTGTGGATCTTCCCCCCTTAAGAGATAGGGGCAACGACATTGTTCTGCTATTGGATTTCTTTCTAAACAGGTATACAAAAGAACTTGATAAACCTGCTATGCGATTTTCACCAAAAGCGTTACATACCTTGAAGGAATACAGCTGGCCAGGAAATGTGCGTGAGCTACAAAACCTGGTTCATCGTCTGGTGGTGATGGCTGATGACACCACCATCGATGCTCCTGATTTACCGGTCTCATTTCGCTATTCCGCTTCTCGCTCACGAAGACTTGACAGGAAGCTGGATGACGTGGTCAATGAGTACATTCAGGAAGTGCTGGCCGCCAATCAAAACAACCTGACCAAAGCAGCTGAAAGCCTGGGCATTGATAGAAAAACACTTCGCAATAAGATTAAGACGAAATAAAGAACTGATCAGGATTAATTTAGTCTATCAAGCAGGCATCCAGAAAATCCGATATCCAATCCAATGCCCGGTCTTCATAGTCTACATCACAATCAACCCGAGAAAGGATTTTTTGAGCTCCACATCTTTCGAGCATTAAATCAAAATCTTTTCCGGCCTGACAAAAGAGTGCGTAATCTGTATCCCCTAACGCAAGCACGGAATAGCGGATATGCTTGAGTATATGCATACTCCCATTATCCAAATTGTAGAATAGCCGCTCAGACGAAATTGGAGGTTCTCCGATGCCATGCGTGCTGACAATTACGGCCAGGCACTTTACGGATTGAAAATCAGAAACCTCGAATTCAGCCATGTTTTTTACTGCAGAGTCTATTCCAATGGCGTTGGCTTCAGAGGCCATTACCTGTGCGATACGCTCTGCATGACCCGTCTCCGTGCCATATAAGATGGTCAGTATTTGTGAAGCCTTTTGATCTTTCCTGGATGACAAGGGGATGTCAGTTCAAGCTTGGTGCTGTTCTTATTCTTCGTGATTTCAAAACCGATAGTATAAGCATGATCAACAAGCCAAAGATGATCAATAGACCCATCTCAAGCCGGCTGGTAATATTGTCAGAAGCAACGATCCTGTTAGATTCTGCTAAAAGCTTCTGCCCCTCGCTAAGTTGAATATTGGTCAGACCGTTCAAATCAGCGAGTATGATATCATATTGACTGCCCAATCTAATTTGAAGAGAATCAATTTCCCGGGCAGATGAACTATTTTCAATCTGATCTTCAATGCTATCGGATACCTTCAAATGAGATTTTAATGATGCTAGCTGACTGCTTTCATCCTTGGTCAGTAATGTTTGATCATACTGATGAATTATCATTTCTATAGAATCGTTTCGTTCAGAGAAAATAGCACCTGACTCGTCAAGATGCAATTTCTTTTTGTAAATCTCATGAGAGAGTTTGTACAAATAATTCTCAGCTACTAGCCTGTCGGAATAGATTGAGGTCAGTGAATGCTGTAGCTTTGAAAGATTATTTTTATGTGCAAAAATGACCATTACCATCATCAGCAACAGTACCAACAGCGCCAAACTCGCCTTGTACTTTTTGTCAAACGGTTCATTCCATCTCATCACTTCAAATTTTTATAGAAAAATCAGTAGTCTTTACCCAGACTATCAAACTTATCCCTAATTTTCAAAAACTGTAATTCGTGGGAACATAATTTTTGTTTTACTTCCGGTATTTGGGAAAACTTTCAGTATTTCCAGGTCCTTTACCTCGCCATTAAAATCTATTGATGCATGGTCACCAGCAGTTTTTCCTAACAATGCAGAACCGATGGGTGAGAAAACAGAAATACTGCTGTGATCTTTCACTTCCTTTGGGAAAACCAGTTTCATTCCAGCGAGTTTTCCAGATTGTTTTTCCTTTACTACAAGGTGGCTGTTCATCTTTACCAGATTTGCAGGAGTTTGAGTCTCATCAATAAGCTCCGCTACCATCAAATCGCAATAAAATTGTTCTACAATCTCAGGGATTTTGGCAAAGAGTAGCGCGTAATATCTTTGACCCATTAGCTGTTCATAATCTTCGAAGGTTACCTGTTTTTTCATTATGTTCCTGTTTATGTCAACCTTTCTATGCAGGAAATATGCCAAGAAAAAAGTGCCGTTTAAAGTCAATAAAACCAGTTTTCTAATTTTATTGGTGGGGAAAAAATACCCGGCGCACAAAATTGCCCCGATTTGAAGGTTGTCCGTAGACTTGCTTTGATACCGGTTTTGGGTGTGGCCACAACTCACAGGTCTGATTGCAGCAGCAGTTTTGTGCTTTGCTCTTACATACTACCTTTTTATGAGAAGAGAGATCAGATCGAAATAAGACCACGTCCTTGAGTAAAAAAATTATTAGAATTTTTTGATGAGGAAAAATCCAATGCTACCAATCACTTCGTAATTGTTGTAGTTGTCAGGAAATGTTCCTGACACTCACAAGGTGTTCACACCTTGTGGTTGCTGGTTGGTAGCCCCGAAGCATAGCTTCGGGGTTTTTTTCGTAGCATAAGGCATATTGATGTGGAGCTACTTTCGGCAATCAGGAAGCCAGAACAAAAAATAAGCGACCCTCTTTGGGCCGCTTGGTCCTGGAAGAGCGATTGTTTTCGTCTCTTCTCAGGGCTCTCGTTGCATCTTTGCGAGTGGTGAAAAGGGTAAACTTCTCATTGAAATTAGTCCCTGAAAACCATCTCTTTATTGTTATTCGCTATGATGAATATCCTTTAATCAATTTAATATTTTTATGAGTAAAATCATAACCTCTAAAAATATTTTTCACACAGTACAACAAATAAAATTATTCATCGTAATATTGCAATATGAATATGAAAAACTTTTAAGAATCATCTCATCCATTGTTCTAAAAAATTTTGCCCATATTCATCGTAATAATGCGATATAACAATTAAAATTATTATCATGGAAAATCAAAACAAGTTTCACATCGGTATGAATGTCTCAGACATTCAAAAGACCGTAGATTTTTATCAACATCTGTTTGGAGTACAACCAATCAAGCAGAAAAAAGATTACGCAAAATTTGAATTGGACAATCCCGGTTTGGTGATCTCATTCATTGAATCGCCTAAGAAGGTGGGCAGCCAATTCGGACATCTGGGGATCCGTGTTAATTCACAGGAAGAACTGGAAACAAAAAAGAAAGAAATATCAGGTTATCTGGAGATAGCGCTTGAAGAGGAGGCTACAAACTGTTGCTATGCTGTTCAGAATAAATTCTGGGTAAATGACCCGGATGGATATGAGTGGGAAGTGTATCACTATCTGAAAGATGCTGAAAATAAACCTGAATATTCAGCAGTGAATTGTTGTTAATCACCGACAAAGAAAACCAACCTAACTTTGACTTTTTTATTACCACATTATCTATGAAAACAGAATTCCATCCAAAATTGGAAGAATATCTTGCGAGTGTGCTTAAGGAGATTGAGCATATACCTGACGTAAGAAAGGAGCTGTTAAATGATTTCTCAAACTACATACGGGAAAGAAGCGAAGCAGGTGAAGAAATCAAACTCAATTTCATTTGCACCCACAACTCCCGAAGAAGCCATATGGGGCAGCTTTGGGCACAGATAGCAGCAGCATACTATAAAATTGACAACGTGTTTACCTTTTCCGGAGGAACCGAAGCCACAGCTTTCAATCCAAATGCCATCGCAGCTATGGAACGATCCGGTTTTAAGGTAAAAAAAGGTGATGGTGACAAGAATCCCCGATATGAAGTTTCATTCAGTGAGAATTCACCGAAGATGATCCTGTTTTCAAAAAAATATGATGATCCAATGAACCCCTCAGCTGGTTTTGCCGCCATCATGACGTGTTCAGAGGCGGATGATGAATGTCCGATCGTACGCGGGTCCGAAAAAAGAATCCCACTGCACTATGAAGACCCGAAAGCTTTCGATGGCACAACTCAGGAAGCAGCAAAATATGATGAACGCTGCAGACAGATAGCTATTGAGATGTTGTACGTTATGTCCAGGGTATGATTTTGTTAAATGAGGTTAAAAAATAAGCCTAAAAATCCATCCTTTTTAAGTTTTACAAAACAAGGGTATTTTTGCTCCCCAAAATATGAATCATAAAAAACGAGATGGATCAGGACATCAAGAAAGAGCACCAGAAAAAGATCAAGGAAGTAATAGGTGAAGTAGGTAAGGTAGTAGTCGGTCAGGACTATATGGTCAACCGATTAATGATCGGCCTTTTCACCCAGGGTCACATTTTGTTGGAAGGTGTGCCCGGTCTGGCCAAGACCCTCACTGTCAACACGCTGGCGAACGTGCTGAAGCTGGATTTCAAAAGGATTCAGTTCACACCTGATCTTTTGCCTGCTGACCTAATTGGTACCATGATCTACAATCAGCAGAAAGCTGATTTTGAGGTAAAAAAGGGACCAATCTTTTCCAACCTGATATTAGCAGATGAGGTAAACCGTTCTCCGGCCAAGGTGCAGTCGGCATTGCTGGAAGCCATGCAGGAGAAAACTGTGACTATTGGTGAAAATACTTTCGCCCTGGATCGTCCTTTCCTGGTGATGGCTACCCAAAACCCGGTAGATCAGGAAGGAACCTATCCTTTGCCTGAAGCCCAGGTAGACCGTTTTATGCTTAAGGTGCATGTAGGCTATCTGTCTAAAGAAAACGAACTGGAGGTGATGAAGCGTATGTCAAATATGGCTTTTGACGCCAAGCTCAAGACAATCCTTACTAAGAAAGACATTTTCTCGATCCGTGAAGAGATCAACCAGGTGGTAATTTCCGAATCTTTGGAGAAATACATCATCGAACTGGTATTTGCTACCCGAAATCCGGGTGAATACGGTTTGAACAATGAAGCACAATATATCCAGTTTGGTGCTTCACCACGGGCTTCTATCAACCTCAACCTTGCCGCCAAAGCGGTGGCGTTCTTTGATGAAAGAGATTATGTACTTCCTGAGGATGTAAAAGAAGTGGCATACGATGTGATGAATCACCGAATCTTGCTCAACTATGAAGCTGAGGCTGATGGAGTGACTACGCATGACATCATAAAAGCCATTTTAGGAAAGGTGCAGATTAGTAAGTAGTTCATTTGAGGAGCAATTCTTCCTCCAAAGCTGTTACTTCAAAATCGCAGTTTAATACCTCTGGAAGGCATTTTTTATTACAATTCTTAGGCCGAGTTAATATTTAGGTAACACAAATAATATTCGGTTAATTCTCATTTCACAATTCCATAACCTGCGTAATGCGGGCTTAATAAATATCATATTAGTTTAATGATATGGTAATAGTAGTGCCCCTCCTACTTAACATACCCACCTCACTTTTGTACTTATATTGATTCTGTTGGAAATGAGTCTAAACTAAAATCTCATTCAGACAGGATAGTGCGGGGTTATTGCAATAATTAAAAAAAATGGATGAGATGAAGAGAATACTATTTATTGTATTGTCGCTATTGTTTTTTAGCGTTTCTGCACAAGAAACAGGTTCTATTGTCGGAAAAGTTGTAGACAGTGAGGCAGGCAACGAAGCTTTACCTTTCGCAACGATCGTCATAGAAGGTACCACCACAGGTACCACAAGTGATTTTGATGGACTTTTTGCCATCTCAAATCTTGCTGCCGGTTCGTACAACCTGCAAATCAGCTCGGTTGGTTACGAAACGATCACCTTAACAGATCTAGTTGTTGAGCCAGGCAAAGCACTGGAAGTGAATGTACCAATGTCTACCGGGAGTGTAAACCTGGAGGCAGTTGTGGTTACTTCCAAGGTAGAAACTGAATCAGAAATTGCACTTTTGGTTTTACAAAAGAAATCTGTTGAGATAAAAGAATCTATCGGAGCTCAAGAACTGTCAAGAAAAGGAGTTAGCAATGCTGAAGCTGCTGTGACCAAGATTAGTGGTGTAAGCAAGCAGCAGGGAGTAAAAAACGTTTTTGTGAGAGGTCTTGGAGATCGATACAACTCCACTTCTTTAAATAACCTTCCACTTCCATCAGAAGATCCTGAATACAAAAACATTACACTTGATTTCTTTTCATCAGACATCATCAATAGCATAGATGTAAACAAATCATTCAACCATCATTTGTATGGTGATGAAGCCGGTGCAAACGTCAACATTTTCTCAAAAAGACTTGATGACGACCAGCTTCTGGAGGTTGGGGTGTCTACCGGTGTAAACTCTCAAGCAATTTCTGCCTCAGAATTTATTCAACCAGCAGAATCAAATATCCTGGGGATTACCAACAGAGAGAATCCCATTTCAGATCTAAACACCTATGGCTTTGAAAATAGCCTGGACGCATCTGCCAACAATTCACCAATCAACCTTGGATTCAATCTGGCAGCGGGTAAAAAGTTTAACATCGGATCTAATGATCTGAGTGTTTTTGTAGTGGGGGCTTCTACCAACGATTATTCATACAGAGAAGGAAAAGCACGCGGAGCGGTGAATGGTCTTGGTCAGTCAGGTAAAGACTGGAATTATGAAAAATATGTAGCCAATAGAAATCAGATTCTGATGGGTAACTTCAGGTTAGACCTGGCGGGTCCAAATTATCTGGCATTAAACAGCTTGTTTATCCATGACAATACAGCCAGCGTTGGGGACTACCGAGGGGAAAATATTCAGAACATTTCCGAGCTGGATGATCGTACTGCTTATCTGAGACGTCAGCAGGTTAATGATAACAGTCTTTACGTGAACCAGCTTATCGGACATTTTGAATTGACTGATAAAATCATTTCTGAAGCAGGAGTTTCCTACAATATAGTACATGGTTCAGAGCCAGACAGAAGGACCAACACTTTTGTAAGGATGAAAGACACGGGAGAATATAGAAATACTGCCGGTAGCGCTGGAGTCAATCACAGGTTTTTCTCTGAGCTCAAAGAAAATGATATTGCCGGATACCTGAAGTTTGACTACAGATTCCTTGGAGGAGAAAACAACAGCAGAATCCAGCTTGGATACAACTACAGGAATACAAACCGTGAATTCTCGTGGAGGCAGTTTGGTCATGATTTCACTACTCAAAGTGCAGTAGATATCAACAATCTGGATGGTAGCCTGTTTAACCAACAGTCAATTAATGACGGTACTTTCGCCCTGGTTACCAACTGGGGTAGAGGCGGAGCCTTCAATGTCCTGAGACCGGAAACATATAATGGAGATAAGATCATCCATGCTCCATATGCGTCCTTGACATACGAATTTAATCAGCGATTGACGCTGAATATGGGCTTGCGGTATGAAATGATCAATCAGGAAGTTACCTGGGATACCGGGCAACTTCCTAATACTTTTGGTCAGAACCTGTCCGTAACCAATCCTACCTATCTTCTGCCAAGTTTTACACTGAAAGCAAGCATCACTGAAAATGATATTGTCAGACTTGCTGGTAGTAAAACCTATACATTCCCGCAGTTCAAAGAACTGGCACCATTCCTTTATGAAGACGTAAACTTCTTCAGCTTTGGAAATCCTGATCTGTTGCCAGCTCAGAACTATAACCTCGACCTGAAGTATGAAAAGTACTTTAGCCGTGGTGAAGTCATTTCCTTCACCGGATTCTATAAATACGTGGACAATGCGATCAATAGGGCTTTGGTTGTTTCCGCAGCAAACGAACTCTCTTATGTAAATACTGGAGAAGCTACAGCTGCAGGAGTAGAAGTAGAGTTGAGAAAGTCTCTGTATCAAAGAGAGACAGGAAACAGCTACCATGCATTAAATGCAGGAGTGAACTTCTCTTACCTACATACGAATTCAACACTTGTTGACGTAGATACGGATGCCCTGGATGTAGAATTCACCAATAGCAGCAGTCAGCTGGAAGGAGCATCTCCAATTCTCCTTAATGCAGACCTGACATATTCTATCGATAAAGATGGTGAGCCAAAGTTCCTGAGTACTGCTGTGGTTAACTACTTCAGCTCAAGAGTATTTGCTTTCGGTACACTGGGACGTCAGAATTTTGTTGAGAAGGGAATACCGACATTCGATATCATTTCAAAATTTCATTTAGATAGCAAGTCTACAATCGGACTGAATCTTAAAAACCTACTAAACCCCACTTATAAGATTTCAATGGATACAGTTGAAGGCCAGGATTTCACCATCGAGGACTATCAACTGGGGATGAACGTATCCCTTTCCTACAGTTTTAAATTTTAAACTCGAATGATAATTTAAATTGAAATGAAAAACCTACAAAGCCTATTTTTACTTTTATTCGTTGCTTCGGCAACTGTTTTCACTGGATGTAATGAAAGTGAAGGCGGAGATCCGGACCCCGTTAAGGATGGTATTATTACTTCTCAGGAGGATGATGATTTGGATCCTGAGTCTTTACAAGGTGAGGTAAAGGCTGACATTGTTCTGGATGCCAATACTACCTGGATCCTAACAGGTCCATTATCTGTAAAGGAAGGATTTACGTTGACTATCGATCCAGGTACTACCATCAAAGCTGCTGCAGGTGGCACGAATGTTTATATCGCCATTGAGCAAGGAGCGAAAATCGATGCGGAAGGAACAGCCGCTGCTCCTATCACCATCACCTCCAATGCAGATAATCCAAGAGCTGGTGACTGGGGTGGTTTGATTGTTTGTGGTAAAGCAACGATTTCCGGGGAAGATGCTTCTGCGTCATCTACCACTGAAGTACTTCCGTTAACCTACGGTGGTGGTACTGACGATGAAGATGATTCAGGGATCATCAAATACGTTGAATTGTGGTATACTGGTGCCCGAATTAACGGTGAGAAAGAGTTCAATGGATTTACATTCTACGGTGTTGGATCTACCACTGTCGTTGAAAACATCGCTGTATTCTACGGTGATGATGATGCTATTGAGTTCTTTGGTGGTACTGTGGAAGTAGAAAACGCACTGATGGTAAATGCCAGAGATGACATGTTCGACTGGACTCAGGGATGGACAGGAAAAGGAACTAACTTCTATGGCTTGCGAACCGAAGGATATACCTCAATCTCAGAAGATACAAGAGGTGTTGAAGCAGATGGTAACCTGGATGGTAATTCACCTTCACATATCAACCAATCTAACCCTACAATTATAGGTTTGACAATCATCAATGAAGAGCCGCTTGTAAATTTTGCTGATCTGATCAAAATCAGAAGAGGCAGTGGAGCCACTATCACAGGTCTTTATGTGTCCGATGTGTCTGATGCTTCTGATTTTATCGATTTCTCTGACAAAAAAGGCATGGCTGACAATGCTACATCTGTAACTGGAAAAGGAGTCGGAACTGTAGATGTTCAGGATGTTAAGACACAATCAGATTTTGATGATCCTGCTGATGGAATTCAGGCTGATGAAATGACTGATGCTACATTCACATTCGATGACGCTGCAACTTCTGTAGACTTTGGAATTTTCAGCTGGACTAGTTGGGAATAAATTCAGATCAAAAACGAATTAAAAGGGGCTTATGGGCCCCTTTTTTATTGTAGTTTCCTGACGCGGTCTTTGACCTCATCTATCGCTGCATTCACCTTGCTTAATGATTCGAAACTTTTGTTTTCGGCTGCGGCATCACCGGCCACTTTTTCTATTTCTTTACTCACTTTTACGGCCTGCTTTTCCAGGGACTTGAGCTCGTCTTCCAGGAAAGTCCTGTAATATTCTTGTTTAAACTCAAACAGTAAGATTTTTACCTGCTTTAGATATCTCTGTTCCAGATCTTTAGGCATATCCTCATTCTTCAACGTGAGATAGAAAAGGCTACCCTCTTTAAACTTCACACTCCTGGAGATCACTTTTACATTCATCATTTCTTCGTTGACCAGGGTGGTTTCATAATACCGCCGCATGTTTATAGGCTTGCCAAATTCACGGGAAAACTTCCACCAGCCTTTTCTCACGTCTTTGCTGTCAAAATCCAAAAAGGTTTTAAACCCGGGATAAACATTAGACTCTATAGTCAGGTTGGTGGGCTCGATTTCGGGGGAATATACCTGAGACACCACCTGTGTAAATGAAATTATTAAGAGAAAATAAAAGAGGATTTTACTGACCATTAGTTTAAGTATATAAATTTAGATCAAATACACATGACAAAGGTATTAATCACAGGGGGAACGGGAATGATCGGTTCCGGGATCAGTAAGCAATTGACTAAGGCCGGTCACCAGGTCGTTCATCTCAGCAGATCAACGAGTCCTGCTGATGAATATTCTACTTTTACCTGGGATATTGCTGGAGGATCTATTGATGAAAAAGCCTTTGAAGGAGTGGAAATCATCATTCATTTGGCAGGAGCCAGCATCAATCAGCGGTGGACAGAGAAGAATAAGAAGATGATCATTAAGAGCCGGGTAGCATCAGCCAATCTACTTTTTGAGACCGTGAAAAGGTTAAAAATTCCGTTGAAGGCATTTATATCTATGTCAGCTATTGGGTATTATGGAGGAGATACAGGTGATACGACATTGACAGAATCTAGTGACCCAGGTAATGATTTCCTGGCAGAGACAGTCACCAGGTGGGAAGCAGCTGCTGATCAGTTTCAGTCAATTTGTCCGGTCACTAAATTCCGAACAGGTGTTGTCCTGGATGGTAGAGGAGGTGCATTACCCCAAATTACCACGCCTGTAAAGTATTTCGTCGGGGCTCCCATTGGTTCAGGCAAGCAATGGATGAGCTGGATACATATTGACGATGTGGTAAATGCCTTTTGTGGAGCAGTGCAAGGAAATTTATCAGGGACATTCAATCTTGTAGCTCCAAACCCAGCGACTAATGCGCTATTCACTAAGGCTATTGCTCAAACTATTGGAAAACCTCTCATTTTGCCCAATATACCCGCATTTGTCCTGCGCCTGGTCATGGGGGAAATGGCCACTATTGTGATTGGGGGAAATAATGTGTCATCTAAACATTTGGAATCTACCGGTTTTAAGTTTAACTACCCGGAGTTAGACCATGCATTGAAAGATTTGTTGGTTTAAGGGAATTATTTTTGTATCGATTAAATTCACTATTTCATAACTATCATTGAATGGATAAGGAATTGCAGGACGACCATCAGAACGATAAGAGGATCGCAGAAGCTTTTAAGGATAAAGACTGGAATGAGATTAAAATCTCAGATAGTTGGGTGATCTTCAAAGTGATGTCTGAATTTGTAGACGGTTTTGAAAAGCTTGCTAAAATAGGTCCCTGCGTTTCCATCTTCGGTTCTGCCAGGACTAAGAAAGGTGAACCCTACTACCAGATGACCGAAGAGATTGCTGCCAGGCTGGTAAAGAGCGGTTATGGTGTGATCACCGGTGGTGGCCCGGGTATCATGGAAGCAGCCAACAAAGGGGCCCATGACCAGGGAGGTAAGTCTGTGGGATTAAATATTGATCTGCCTTTCGAACAGGAGAGCAATGTTTTTATCGACCGCGACAAGTTAATCTCTTTCGACTACTTCTTCGTGAGGAAAGTAATGTTTGTCAAATACTCTCAGGGGTTCATTGTAATGCCAGGGGGTTTTGGTACACTGGATGAGCTCTTTGAGGCCCTTACATTGATCCAGACCAATAAGATTGGAAGGTTCCCCATTGTGCTTGTAGGTAAGCAATATTGGGGAGGACTGATCCAATGGTTCAAAGATGTGTTGGTGACCGAGAAAACAATAAGTCCGGAAGATCTGGACCTTTTCAGGCTGGTAGACTCTGCCGAAGAGGCCGTTTCAGTGATAGATGAATTCTACAGTAAATATTTATTGAGTCCAAACTTCTAAGAATAACGGGTGAGTATAGCAGAGGAAACAATCCAATTATCAACCAGGGATAAAGAGCGGGAAGAAGTTATTGAAATATTTGGTGCCAGGGAACACAACCTGAAAGACGTGAACCTTACCCTGCCCAGAAACAAACTTATTGTAATAACAGGCATTAGTGGCAGTGGTAAATCGTCTTTAGCATTCGACACGATCTATGCAGAAGGACAGCGTCGATACATGGAAAGCTTTTCTGCCTACGCCAGGTCGTTCATTGGCAATATGGAGCGTCCGGATGTTGACAAAATAAATGGCCTAAGTCCGGTAATCTCCATTGAGCAAAAAACGACAAGTAAAAACCCCAGGTCTACGGTTGGAACAGTTACTGAGGTCTACGATTTTCTACGATTGCTCTTTGCCCGGGCAGGGGAGGCCTACTCCTATCTTACCGGGAAGAAGATGGTAAAGCAGACAGAGGAGCAGATAGAGACCTTTATTTTTGATGAGTTTGATGCACAGAAGTTGACCATCCTGGCCCCTGTTGTGAAGGGAAGAAAAGGTCACTATCGGGAGCTTTTTGTTCAGGTGCGAAAGCTGGGTTTTTCAAAAGTGCGAGTAAATGGAGAAATAACTGACCTGATACCTAAGATGCAGCTGGATCGGTACAAAACTCATGATATAGAGATTGTTATTGATCGGGTCATAGTGAACAAAAAAGATAGAAACCGAATCAGCCAATCCATCAAAACAGCACTCAAACATGGGGAAGGCATCATGATGGCCATGAATGAAAATGGAAAAGTTTTCAACTTTTCTAAAAACCTGATGGACCCTGAATCCGGCCTGGCTTATGACGACCCGGCTCCAAATACTTTTTCATTCAATTCACCATACGGAGCATGTCCCAGCTGCAATGGCCTGGGAGTGATAGAAGAAATTTCCAAAGAAAGTGTAATCCCGGATCCTGCTCTTAGCATAAGCAGAGGTGGAATAGCCCCATTAGGAGAATATCGGGATATTTGGATCTTTAAGAAAATAGAAGCGATCCTGAAGCGACATAACCTTAATCTCACAACACCGATAGAACAAATTCCTGAGGACAGCTTGAACATACTGCTGTATGGTGACAGCGTGCCTGTGGCTGTGAGCTCGGTAAAATATCCGGGCACAGACTGGCACACCAAATTTGAGGGAATTATTTCCTTCCTGGAGAAGCAAAAGGATACCGGATCGGAAAAGATCCGAAAATGGGTGGAGGAATTTACAGACATACGAAAATGTCCGGCTTGTGAGGGATACAGGTTGAAAAAGGAATCTCTACATTATAAAATAGATGATCACCATATCGGTCAGCTGGCTGAAATGGACATCGACCATCTGGGCCATTGGTTTGAAGGAATTGAAGAGCGGTTGAGTGACCGACAAAATATCATCGCACAGGAAATTCTCAAAGAAATCAGGAAGCGGATTGGATTCCTTACGGATGTAGGACTCAACTATCTGAGCTTAAATAGGCCTCTTCGTACGCTTTCGGGAGGAGAGGCACAAAGGATTCGTCTGGCCACCCAGATTGGTACCCAGCTTGTAAACGTTTTGTACATTTTGGATGAGCCTAGTATCGGTCTTCACATGCGTGATAACGATAAATTGATTCAGGCACTCAGAGACCTAAGGGATCTGGGCAATACTGTCATAGTAGTGGAGCATGACAAAGAGATGATGCTGGCATCAGACTTCATTGTGGATATTGGGCCCGGTGCGGGTATCCATGGTGGACATATAGTTGCAGCTGAGAGCCCGGAAAAGTTTGTTCATAACAAGTCAGTTACGGCAGACTTTTTGAATGGACTGAAAAACATTGAACCACCAAAGAAAAGAAGAAAGGGCAACGGGTCACAGCTTGCATTAAAGGGATCGACAGGCCACAATCTAAAGGATGTGGATCTGACCATTCCTCTGGGAAATATGATCTGTATCGCCGGAGTTTCCGGGAGTGGAAAATCTTCATTGATCCACGAGACCCTTTACCCGGTGTTGAGAACTCATTTTTATAAGTCAAGGAATGAGCCACTGCCTTATAAGTCTATTGAGGGTCTTGATTTGATAGACAAGGTAATTGAAGTTGACCAGTCACCTATCGGGAGGACTCCACGATCAAATCCAGCGACCTATACCGGTGTATTCACAGACATCAGGCTGCTGTTTTCAGAGCTCCCCGAATCCAAGATACGTGGCTACAAACCTGGTCGGTTCTCGTTTAATGTGAAAGGCGGACGCTGTGAAACATGCCAGGGAGGAGGCATGCGTGTGATCGAAATGGACTTCTTGCCTGATGTGCATGTTCACTGTGAAACCTGTAAAGGCAAGCGTTATAACCGTGAAACGTTAGAAGTACGGTTTAAAGGAAAATCCATCTCTGATGTATTGGATATGACCGTGGAGCAAGCCGTGGAGTTTTTCGAAAATCAACCCAAGATTCTTAGAAAAATCGAAACGCTAAATGAAGTTGGACTTGGATATATCTCTCTCGGTCAGCATGCTACGACTTTATCAGGTGGAGAGGCCCAAAGGGTTAAGCTGGCGACGGAATTGTCAAAAAGAGACACAGGCAAGACTTTTTATATCCTGGATGAGCCGACCACAGGCCTTCATTTTCAGGATATTCAACATCTATTGGAGGTACTTCAAAAATTGGTGAGTAAAGGCAATACCGTCCTTATCATTGAACACAATATGGATGTGATCAAAGTTGCAGATCATATCATTGAACTGGGACCGGATGCGGGCGAAAAAGGAGGTGACATTATCGCCACAGGAACACCTGAAGAGATCATAAAAAATAAAAAGGGCTACACCTGGAAATACCTGAAGGAGGAACTGGAAAAGACGCCGCTCGTGTAAGGATAATGGCAGTCATATCATTATTCTGACCCACCCCCCAATTTGACTTATTTTATTGGTAAAAAGGATTCATATTTGTTCTAATCGATATGAAATGTTCATAAAGCAAGCTTATCAATCAGGAGAATTCCATGCCTGGATGCTGGAGTACATTTCCGGCACGCAGGTAAGTGTCCGAAAAAGTCAACTGTATACACATGAATAAGCAGAGAATCTATTGGTTGTGTCAGATACTCGGTTGGTCCTTCTATGGTATTCTTTCTGCATTCCTTTATTTTCTAGATACTCAGCAGGCTTCACCAACCCTTTTCCTTAATCAGCTCATTCCGATTGTTTTTCATATTCTGCTTACGCATCTGATGCGGTATATTATCATCAATCGGGGATGGCTTACACTGAGTCTAACTAAAGTCATTCCGCGCATTTTTATACTCACAATAGGACTCTCTTTCCTGAACTATGTTTTGGTGATCATTTATACCTATTTCATTGGAGAGCTGTCGGAAAGGGATTTTCAGGGTCTCGCGATTTTTGCCTCAACTATTCTGTCGGTGATCCTCTATCTGATCTGGGCGATGATTTATTTTACCTTCCATTACTTCGAAAGGTCTAACAGAACTTTGCAGTACGAGGCAGCGGCAAAAGAAATCGAGCTCAATAATTTACGTTCTCAACTCAATCCCCATTTTATCTTCAACGCTCTGAATAGTATTCGGGCACTGGTGGATGAGGATCCGAAAAAGTCAAAAAATGCGATCACCCAGCTTTCGAACATCCTGAGAAATTCCCTGATGGTTGACAGGAAACGACTCATCCCATTTAAGGAAGAACTGGAAACGGTAAAAGATTATTTGGGCTTAGAATCAGTCAGATACGAGGAGCGATTGAAGACAAAGTTTGAACTGGATCCGGCTGCAGAAGACTACCTGATTCCACCCCTCATGATACAAACATTGGTTGAAAATGCGATCAAACATGGTATTTCTACGTTGAGACAAGGAGGTGAAGTTGCCATCAAGTCATTTACTGACAAAGAATCGCTGGTGATTCAGATCAGAAATGCCGGTCAGTTTGAGAATGGAAAGAATAAAGTACGCGAGGGCTATGGGCTGATCAATACGAGAAAGCGGTTGGAGTTGATCTATGGCAACCAATCCAGTTTTAATATCAGAAATGAAGATAAAAATACAGTGCTTACTGAAATAGTTATTCCAAAGACTTTGTAGATTGTACATAAGATATAACGCATATACTACGGGAAAAAAAATAATACCTGAAATGAGCATGATTAAGAAACACCAACCCAGGATGAATAGACCCTCAAAAAAATCATTTTTGGAGGTTTGATATCAACTGTGCGAATTCCAAGTGACCTACAGAGAACAAATATTATACACATGAAAGCATTAATCGTTGATGACGAACGCCTGGCTCGTAAAGAACTCATGAGCTTGCTGGAAGGATACAAAGACATCCAGGTAGTAGGTGAGGCTACGGATGCAGAAGATGCATTGGAGAAGATCACCAAGTTTGACCCTGACCTGATCTTTCTGGATATTCATATGCCTGGTAAGAGTGGATTTGACTTGCTCGAAGATCTGGAGAAGTCTCCTAAAGTGATTTTTACCACTGCGTACGACGAGTTCGCCATCAAAGCCTTTGAGTTTAATGCTTTGGATTACCTGTTAAAGCCCATTCAAAAGGAAAGACTTGGTGAGGCCATTAATAAGTTGCGCTTCGAAGAAGAAAGACCCGCAAAAGGCTCTGGTTTGGGAGAAAATGACCAGGTCTTTGTAAAGGACGGTGAAAAATGCTGGTTTGTAAAACTTTCTGAAGTACGGTTGTTCGAATCTGACGGCAATTACATCAAAGTCTATTTCAGAGAAAACAAACCGATGATTCACAAATCCCTCAATGCATTAGATGAACGGCTGGATAGCAAAACTTTCTTCCGTGCCAGTCGAAAGCACATCATCAACCTGGGCTGGGTAGACAAGATAGACACCTGGTTCAATGGGGGCCTCCTCGTTCAGCTCAAAGGCGGTGAAAAAATAGAAGTCAGCCGACGTCAGGCAGCGAGGTTTAAAGAAATGATGAGTCTTTAAAGTAGGCAAAAAATGCCCTCACATATGTAAAAACGCTCATAATGGACTTCATTGATACTTACAAAATGATGCACAATTTCATCAACCGTCTGTGAGCAAACTTGCCAGTGAATTAATAAGGGGAAAATTAAAGCAGTTATTCGCTCCATAGAATTCGAGTAGACTTTCCAATCAGGGATTAAATATGACTATAAAATATCCTACTAGTCTTTTTTTTGTTCGTAAATAATCTTAACAATATGATCCAGTTTCTTTCTATCAATTGCCAGCCCAAGACTTTTGGATTTTCCATTTGAGAATGTAATTTCAACAGTGTTAGAGTAACCTCCCATATTGCCAGCTCCATTAAAGAAATCTACAAGTTCCCATCCATCACTGTGAATTCCACCACATCTAATAGACTTAATTTCAGAGATTTCATATTTATCAATTCGTGTAAATCTTTTGATTAATGATCTCTTTATATGTAAAAGGGCTTTATTAGTAACTGCTAAATCATCCTTGGGTTTGGAAATAAAGTAGAAGCAAATTAGTCCCGTAAAAATGAAATTCAGATACCTCAGTTCGTCATCTAATGGAAAATAGAGAGCCGCAATTCCAAGTAAGAAAATTGCAAATCCACGTCTGACCCAAGTCCATTCTCTTTTGAAATAGTTAGTTCTATATAAAAAGTTACTTTGTTCTTGCATTGTATGGGATGTCTCTCATTACTTCATCCTTATAAAAATATGGCATTTTAATCGAATTTGGATGTAACGGGAAAAGTTAAAGGACTTAGTCTCATGCAATTTCTTTTGTGGCAAAAAATACTCCCCCAAATAATTAAGGTCGCTCCACCGCCCTAAAAACAAGTCATCGTCCCCTGTCAAAAGAGACATCAAAAAAAGGAACGTTTATTTGGTAGTTATCCAAGTGTTTAATACTATCAGGTATTTGTTATATTGAAATTGATTGTAGTTGATTGTAGTTGCTCTCACTTATTTATCAAATGGTTGATGAATTAAACCGTCTAACCCTAGCGCGGAAGTTACTTCCGGGCGATCGTGTAAATTAGTGTTGTCTCACATTCCTGGTAAATACAGCTATTTGCTATATTTATTGGATGAGTGAAAAATATAAAATCGGAGATCAGGACTTATTGCATTTTGTAACGTTTTCAGTCGTCCACTGGGTTGATGTATTTACGAGACAGGTATATCGTGATATGCTTCTGGAAAGTTTAAGACATTGTCAGGAAAATAAAGGTTTAGTGCTATCTGCATGGTGCATAATGAGCAATCATCTTCACATGATAGTCGGACGAAATGGGGATAATAAGATCGAAGATATTATCAGAGATTTCAAGAAATATACTTCAGTTCACCTTTGTAGAGTTATTGAAAACAATCCTTCGGAAAGTCGGAAAAAATGGATGCTGGAGATCTTTAAAAATGAAGCAATCAATAGCAGTAAACACCAAAAGTATTGTTTCTGGCAAGACTCATATCATCCGATTGAATTGTATAACAATAAAATTATGGATCAGAAACTTAACTACACGCATGAGAATCCAGTTAAGGCTGGAATCGTTGAGCGAGCTGAAGATTATCTGTATTCAAGTGCCAGAGATTATGTGGGTATTAAAGGATTGATTGATATTGATCTTATAGAGTAGTAAGCCGCACGGAATAACTTCCGCGCTAGTTTCAGGCAGCGAGGTTTAAAGAAATGATGAGTCTCTAACTCTTTACAATCTCAAAAAACTCGGACTCGATCTCCCAGTCTTTTGCCAGGAGCAGCATGGCAGTGGTTTCGGATTCTGTCACGTATCCCTTTCGATGACAGTCTTCCCATACGGATTGGAGCTGCTTCAGGCGATCATGAACTGTCATGTCAGGGATGGTTTTCTTGAAGAACTCTCTTGATCGCTCAAACGCAGACATATAATCTTCGGCAATAAACTTATTGGCCCAAAGCATCTCGTCGTAAGCGTCGAGCTTTTTGGCCGATTTTTCAAGCATAGTTCTTTCCTCATCATCCAATCCGTGATAATGAAAGATCAGGGATTTTAAGAGCATGATGGCCTTTTTGATATTGGGTTCCAAATGGTTTACCTAAAGATTTACAACAGGTAATTTGGTAAATAACCACCTGAAAGTAAACAGGTTGGGCAGATTTTTTATCAAAAAAGTTTAACCGGAATTAAGCCTCTACCATTAGCCGTTCAGAGATCTCATCTGCTAGAAACCAGCCCTCTTTTGTCAGGTGGAAGTGATCTTCTTTTACAATAGCCAGCTTTTTTGTAAATAGCTGATCTGTGAACGGTGTATTGATTTCAAGGAAATCATTGTTGAACAATTTTTGAAATTCCGGAAGGTCAATCCCCCAGATATTCCTAAGCCTCGTCATCACATATTCGTTTTGCTGGTTGGCCAGTGTCAGGTTTTCCATGGTAGGTATAAAATTTTCTTCCTCAAGTAATCTGATGTATTTTGGGTTATTCCTGACATTCCAGCTGCGGGAGTTTCCATCATAAGAGTGGGCCCCAGGACCAACGCCAAGGTATTTTGCACCTTTCCAGTAAGAGGTGTTATGCCTGGAAAACTCTCCTGGTTTACAAAAATTAGAGATTTCATAGTGAATATAACCGGCTGACTCCAGCTGATCTATGGCCAGTTTATATTCGTGGGCATTATCAGTTTCGGATACTTCATTTAACTTCCCCTGGCTTGCCCACTTTCCAAAAACAGTTTCCTGCTCTATTGTTAGCCCATATACAGAGATATGTGGAGGATTAAAAGACAGCAGTTTTTGGATATCCTGCAGCCAGCCGGGCTCACTGACGGGAGGGATGGCGTAGATCAGGTCAGCATTGTAGTTGTCAAAACCTGATGAGACCAAATCCATTGCTCGAAGAGCCTGATCAGACGAATGACATCTATTGATATACCTCAGCTTTTGCTCATCAAATGTTTGAATACCCAGACTCACCCGGTTCACGCCAAGAGACTTCCATATGCTAATGGTATCAGTATTGACATCCTCGGGATTTACCTCCAGGGTGATTTCAGCACCTTCCATTACCTGAAAATCTTGGTGGATCATTGAAAAGATTTTTGACAACTGTGCCTCGTTCAGGATCGAAGGGGTCCCACCTCCGAAGTAGATCGTTTCTACTCTTTGTTCTCCGAGATAATCTTTCCGATGGTGAATTTCCTTACATATGGCATCCACCAGCTGGTCTACATTTCTGAGGTTTGTGCTGAAATGAAAATCGCAATAATGACAGGCTTGCTTACAGAATGGTATGTGAAGATAAATGCCGCTCAATGATTCAGTCTTAAATTGCAAAGGTATCATAGCAAGTCATGCATAAGCTTCTTCTGATCATTTGTTTCTTGGGAATCCAATGGGCCGCAGTTGCCCAGACCTCAATCATTATTGATGGAAAGGAGCGTGTGCAGGTAATCTCTACAGATCAAACACCGGATCAGTTGGCCAAGCGAAAAGTGAATGACCTTATAATGCAGGGGTATTTGTTCGCAAGCATTGATTCAATTTCCATTCAAAATTCAGCCATCAGGATATTTTTGTATAGAGGAGAGAAAAAGCTCATCCACATCGATAGTGCTCATGTAGCTGGAAACAGTTCAGAACATGTGGAATATAAGAGGGGCAAATATTCCAGACAGATTCTTAATGATTTCATTACAAGCGGTTATCCTTTTGCTCAGCTTAATTGGGAGGAAATACGGCTGGACAATAAAAATAGAATTCATGCTAGTTTGAAAGTCGATCCGGGACCCTTTATAGTAAATGATACCGTCGTTTTGTTATCCCCAATCAAGACGAAGAAACAGTTCATTCAGCAGTCAATCGATCTGGAACTTGGTAAGCCTTATGACGAAATGGCTTATCAAAACATTGACACCAAGCTACAACAGTTTAATTTTCTGGAACTATCGTCACCACCCGACATCGCATTTAGTGGAGGACGTGCTACCACTTATCTAAACTTAAAAGAGGATGAGGCCAGTTCATTTGAAGGTGTCATCGGGTTGTTGCCCAATCAGACAACTTCGGGGGGGATGTTGATTACAGGATATCTGGACCTGAATCTGGGCAATCTGTTTTATTCAGGCAAGCAGCTAAAGCTCAACTGGCAACAGTTTGCGGCTCAATCACAACAGCTGGCCGTGGGTTACAGCCATCCTTTTCTCTTTGGAAGCGATGTGTTGGTTGGAGGAGATTTTAATTTGATCAAACAGGATACGACTTTCATCACCAGAGACATAAAATTTGAGATTGGTACATTTCTATTTGGGAAAAGTCTGAGGTTCGATGGTGCTTATTCAAGAAGTTCAGGTAGCCTCATTTCTCCAAATGTCGAAAGAGTTACCTCACAAACATTTGCAGACTATTCTATAGATTATTATTCCACCAGCCTTTCGCGTCAGGTTCAGACCAATATCTTTAGTAACTATTTGTCATTTGATGTGGAGGCAACCATCGGAAAAAAAGCCATTGAAAGAAATGCTGCGCTTCCTGCTAGCTATTACGACACACTTACAGCCTTGAGCACGGTTTATAGATTAAATACAACCCTCAATTGGCAACAAATACTTTTTGGACAAACAGCTTTCTATTGGGAATATGACATGGGGATTCTGGAAAATACTCAGATCTTGCGAAATGAACTTTACAGGATAGGCGGATTAAAGACACTGCGAGGCTTCAATGAAAATTTCTTTTTTGCACAAAACTATTTTCTCTCCAGGGTGGAGCTGAGACAATATTTCGAACAAAGTTCCTATCTGTTCATCTTCTATGATCAGATGATCTTCAGCGCTTTTGGTCAGTGGGACCAGCCTTTGGGATTTGGCACTGGACTTTCCTTAAATACTAATAATGGCTTGTTTAGTTTTGCGTTTGCATTGGGGAGCTCCCAGGAAATCCCTTTTGACATCAACAACACCAAAATACACCTTGGATATACATCCAGATTTTGAATGACCACATGATGAGGAGGTTTTTATGCTTTTTACTTCTTGGGTTGACGTTTGCATCAAACGCCCAGGTGGATGAGAGATCGATTGACAATTGGTTTGTCATCAAAGACAATCGGATCAAACCGGTGACATCTTTGGCAGATCAGTCGTTGGTGAATTTGAACCTAAACGACTATGCCATAAATGATACCATCAAAGTTTGTCATGATTCACCCATTGACGTTTGGATAAACAACAAACTCTATTTCAGGGAACTGGCTTCAGGATGTGATAGATTCAGCATTCAGCATTTCAGGGAGCTGGCAGGCAATGACTCAATCATTCTATCTGTTTCCTATGATCGCTTTACTCACCTGAGTGCAAGCTTACTAGTACATACAGGGTTGAAGGAAAATACTCCGGAAATCCGGGACAACCTGCAAGGCCTTATCTCTGAATTTTACTTGCAGGCACTGCTGATCATCCTGGTACTTGCTGCCATTTTAAAGTATACTTTTCCGGGGAAGTTTGCCTGGGTTTTGAGTAATCCCTTGGCCAGTAGGTCGGCCTCTGATATTGAGGAATTTTATACTGGATTCTGGCATGTAGACAACCTCATTATCACCTTGATGTTTTCTTTGATCACCGCTGTTCAAATTATTTATTTTCAACATGAGTTGAGTGTTTGGCCATACCTTAATACCTGGGGAGATCAGTACTTTTTACAATGGCTTTTTGTTTCCGGTTTGGTTTTTTTAATGGTGTTTGCAAAATATATTTTCTCCTGGATAATGGCTTTTTTATTACAAACGAGGTTTTTGCCAAATATCCAGTTTCAGGACTTCATCCAGGTATTCATTTGGATGTCTTTTGTGAGTCTGATCATGTTTTTTGCAGATTTATACCTCATAGGAAAAACGAACTTTGTACTGGTAAATCTTGCCTATCTTCTTTTAATAGTGGTTTTGGGAGCTTTCCAATTATGGCTGTATTTTAAGTTTGTTAAATATTATTCTCATAAAAAACTCCTGATAATTTCCTACCTTTGCACGACTGAATTTTTGCCTGTTTTCCTAATCATCTTTTGGTTAGTAAAATAAGGAATAAAAGGTTGAAGTCATAATGAAACGGCATGAGTGAAGAATTACTAGTTACAGACAAGGAAAGGCTCAATAAAGTATCATCCATCTTAGTATCACAACCGGAGCCCACAGATCAGAAAAACTCTCCCTATTACAAACTTGCTGAAAAGTATAACATCAAAATCGATTTCAGGAAGTTTATCCAGGTAGATCCGGTAGATATCAAAGAGTTTAGAAGGCAAAAGATCAATATTCTTGATCACACTGCCATCATCTTTACCAGCAGAAATGCTGTGGACCATTTTTTCAGGTTAGCTACTGAGAGCAAAGTTGAGATACCAAGCGATATGAAATATTTCTGTGTATCAGAGCAGACAGCAAATTACCTGCAGAAATATATTGTGATCAGAAAGCGGAAAATTTTCACAGGTGAACGAACTGCATCCGATCTTTTTGATGTGATGAAAAAACACAAGGATGAGAAGTTCTTATATCCGTGTTCAAATATCAGAAAGGACGATATCCCTGTATTCCTGGAGACCAATGGCTATAAGTTCAATGAGGCAGTTATTTACAAGACCGTAGCCTCCGACCTTTCAGATCTGGCAGACATCAAGTATGACATCATTGCCTTTTTCAGTCCATCAGGTATCCAGTCACTATTCGAAAACTTTCCTGGATTCAAACAGGAAAAAACAAGGATAGCTGCATTTGGTCCTACCACTGCAAAAGCCGTGAGAGATGCCAACCTGATCCTGGATATTCAGGCACCGCTACCAAATGCGCCTTCCATGACTGGTGCGTTAGAACTTTATATCAAACAGGCAAACAACCTGTAGATATAAGCGTTTTTATAAATTAGCGTTTACCTTTATACCGATGTTGAAGAAGTGGCTGATTGTACTTATACTCATGACTGTGTGTTTCTTTTCGAAAGCACAGAACGGATTTTTTTTCAGCCACTATATGCTCAATCCCTCATATTTTAATCCTGCCTGGGTTGGCACTGAAGAAAGTGCATTTGTAGCTTTCCAGTACCGCAACCAATGGTTGGGTTATACCAGCTCCTTTGACGGCGAGGGGGGAGCACCGAGTACGCAACTACTTACGCTGAACATTCCTGTCAATAGTGCCCTCTCGGGTTTAGGTTTCAATCTGTCCAATGACAACCTGGGGCCTGTCAACAATATACAGGGTCAGTTTACGGTCTCTACCAAATGGAATCTGAGTTTTGGAACTCTTTCCATAGGGGTAATGCCAGGATTCTTTTCACAAACTGAAAAATTTGATGAGTTACGGTTTAACGATCCTGAGGACCCACTCAACATTGGAACCCGACAGACCCAGCTGAAAGCAGACCTGAATGCTGGTGTATTCTTTCAAACCAAAGGCAATATTTATTTTGGGCTTAGTGCCATGAATATCCTTGAGCCTTCATTTAGTTTTGGTATCGACATTGACACTGTTTCATTTGGTAACAACTTCAAGCGGAACTATACAGGGCTAATAGGAACAGCCTTAAGCATCAATCAGGACCTCGTGATCAGGCCAAGTGTGCTGATCCGGTCAGACCTTGTAGGGTTTACTTATGACTTCAGTGCGCTCGCCATCTTCAGAGAAAAAATGTGGGGAGGTATATCTTTTAGGAGGTCTGAATCAGCCATTTTACTGTTGGGGTATAGCTTGCTGGAAGACAATGTCTTAAAGTTGGGCTACTCATTTGATTATGTAGTGGATGAGCAGGATGCCAAACAGCCAACATCCCATGAAATCTTCATTAGGTATGACATACCGGATTTAATTTTCGGTGGCAAGAAAACTGTAAAAACCCCAAGATTCAGTTTTTGATCTACGGTATTTCACCGATTTTTTTAACTTAAAGACGGAATTTTTGGATAATTTCAATGTAAAGTTTGTGTTGAAAAATCAGAAGGTTTTATATTTAGGCCCATTTTGATGCAATATTTTAGAAGAAAGTTTGTTTAATTTACATACTTGCTAAGTTCAAATTAGGTGTTATGAATAAAATGCGTGTTTTTTCGCTTTCCACGTTGGCATTACTTTCTCTCGGCGTACTGACCCAAAGCTGCGGTCTGTTCGGCGGAGGTGGAGGTTCTGATCGTGGCGAGCTAATAGGAGTACAAGGCCGCGAAGGCTGGGAAATGACAAGACCCTATGGGATGACGGCTGTTCCGGCCGGGACATTTCACATGGGGCAAGCTGACCAAGATGTAGCAGCTACACAGATCAACTTTAACAAACAGGTCACCATCAGTGCATTCTTCATGGATGAAACTGAGATCACCAACAATGAATATCGACAGTTTACTGTTGCTATCACCGAGGGATCAGAAGTAGACCTGCCTCAAGGTTATGCTGTAGCTGATTTGCTTCCGGATACCACGGTTTGGGTAAAAGACTTTACACACCACATGGGAGACCCTATGATGGTGTACTACTGGTCTCACCCTGCTTTTGACGATTATCCGGTTGTAGGAGTTGACTGGAATGCCGCAAGGTTTTTCTGTCAGTGGAGGACTCAACATTTGAATGAGTGGAGAACGAGTGTTGGATTGTTTGAGATGCCTGCATTCCGATTGCCAAACGAAGCCGAATGGGAGTATGCTTCAAGAGGTGGACGAGATATGGCTAAATATCCATGGGGGAACCCTTACATTAGAAATACCAAAGGATGTCTGTTGGCAAACTTCAAGCCGGGAAGAGGAAACTATTTTGATGATGGTTTTGCCTATACGTCGCCGGTTGGAACCTATTTTGCCAATGAGTATGGACTTTTTGATATGGCAGGAAATGCCTCTGAATGGTGTGAAGATGCCTACAACCCAGCTTCAATGCCAGTGGTATGGGATTTGAACCCAACATATTATGACGAAAGGGTAAATTATAAGATTGTGCGTGGTGGATCGTGGAAAGATATAGCCTATTATCTGGAAACCGGTACACGTGCTTTTGAGCATAGAGATTCAACAAGGTCTTCTATTGGATTTAGGTGCTCAATGACTTATATTGGACGTTCTTCAGGATATGAATTTTAAAATAGCTATAAGTTACTAACCTAAATAATAAAAATAATGAGCAAAAAAGGCGGATTCCAAGAGTTACTCTTCAAAACCATAATGCCGAAAATATATGGTATTGGTGCTGCAATTGTTATTGTTGGTGCAATGTTTAAGATCCTTCACTTACCCGGTGCGGCAGTTATGCTTGGGGTCGGACTCACCACAGAAGCAGTTATTTTCTTCTTAAGTTCTTTCGAACCAATGCATAAAGATCCTGATTGGGCAAAAGTATATCCGGAGCTTTCTGATGAATATGATGGTCCACCGAAAGCTGCTCCTGCGAGAGCAACGGGAGTCTCAGCTTCATTAGACAAAGTGATGGCAGAAGGAAACATTGGTCCTGAATTGGTCAAAAGTCTTGGGGATGGCATGAGAAACCTGGCTGACTCAGCCAAAAAGATGGCCAACCTAGGTGATGCCGCACTTGCTACAAACGAGTATACAGGAAATGTTAAACAAGCTTCTAAATCTCTGGCTGAGGTAAATAAGTCTTATGCCAACATCACACAATATGTGGGTGAGATTGCCAATGCCGCTAAGGACACAAAAAATTATCAGTCAGAAGTACAAACTGTAACCAAGAGTCTTGGTGCACTCAATGCCGTTTATGAGATGGAATTGAAAGATGCTCAGAGTCATGTTCAGTCTATGAACAAGTTTTACTCAAATGTTACAGATGCATTAAACAGTATGGCGGAAGCAGGAAAAGAAACTGCTGCTTTCCAGACAGAATTAAATCAGTTGACTACAAATATTGCTTCCCTTAACAAGGTGTATGGCAGTATGTTGAGTGCAATGAAGCAAGGTTAATTTTTCCACAAATAAGCTAAACACCGAAAGAACATGGCTGGAGGAAAAGAAACACCAAGACAGAAGATGATCGGGATGATGTATCTCGTGCTAACAGCTTTGTTGGCACTAAACGTCAGCTCGACCGTAATTGATAAGTTCGTCTTCTTGAATGACTCTTTGGTAAGAGCCAACAACGAGACAACTGAGCGTAACATTCAGACTTTATCTAGCATTAAAAGCACAGTAGCTGACCTTGGAAACAGGGACGCTGATGTCAGAATCATGGAAGCAGCTGCTGAGCTGAGAGCTAAAGCTGATGCTGTGGTTGAAGATATCACATTGTTGAAGGATACATTGATCACTTTGACAGGCGGATACCTTGAAGAGCATGAGCCTGACTACGTTGGGGATGCCAAAAACCTGGTAGGAAAAACAGATTATGACAAGGTAGGACATTACATGATGCCAGAAGAAGAAGGCGGCGAGGGACATGGAGCCAGACTTAAGCAGCTTCTGAATGAGTATTCAGAATATGTGGCTGAGATGGTAAAATCTTTTGGAGCTGATCCTGCAGAAGTAGAACATTATCAGCCAATCGCACTGGATGCTGATGAAGATCCGGTCTACAGCCTTGACCCAAATCAGAAAGGAAAGAAATTTTCTACACTGGCATTTGATGCTTCTCCTACTCCTGCAGGACTTGCTACATTAAGTGAGTTTCAGTCAAGAGTATTGGGATATGAGACCAGAGCTATTGGATACCTTGCGGGAAAAGTAGGAGCCGGTGACTTGAAATTTGACCAGATCAACGCGATGGTAAGACCAGAGTCTAAATATGTAACTGCAGGCGCTAAATATAGTGCCGAAATGTTCATCGCAGCGTCATCTTCAGGGGTAACACCTACCATGGCCTACAATGGCAACAAGATTCCAGTAAATGAAAGAGGGATCGGATTGGTAGAGTTTACTGCCAGAGCAAACAACTACGACAAGAACGGGCTATCAAGACAAACTTATAAGGCTGAGATATCAGTAACTATGCCAGGTGGTAGGGATACTACCTTCACCAATGAGATTGAATACTTCGTTATTCAGCCGGTGATCCAGGTACAGTCTACTGCTGTAAATGCCCTGTACTACAGATGTGGTAACAGCCTGAACGTAACTGTTCAGGGCTTAGGACCAACTTTTGTGCCTTCGTTCTCTGCTCAGGGAGCTGCAGCCATCTCTGGTGGTGGTACTCAGGTTACATTGGTTCCTACCGCCACTGATAAAGTTACATTGAGTGTATCCAATGGAGGGACTTATATTGGAAGCAAAGAATTTGGTGTGCGACCAGTTCCGGCTCCGGAGATTGTTTTTGCATCTCCACAAGGTCCTGTGAACATGAAAGCGGGTATGTCTGCAAAGACACCAAGAATGCAAATTGGAGCAGTTGCTGACGAAAACTTCCAACAAACACTTCCTGATGATGCAAAATTCAGGGTTGCAGAGGCAACACTTACCCTGGTGAGTGGTGGTTTGGCAAGAGGTTCGATAAATGTATCAGGAGGTACAGCAAACCTGGCAACTTTATTAGCCAATGCAAGAAAAGGAGATCTTCTGAATGTAGAAATTAAATTGGTTCAACGTCAAAATTTCAGAAATCAGGTAGAGCCATTTCCAGTGAGGACTAAATTTTATAATATCCCACTGAATTAGTAGAAGTAAAACAAACAGGTAATGAACAGAATAAGTTATGCAATCGTCTTTGTTCTCCTGGCATCGGGGGCTTTAATAGCCCAGGATAAGGGTCAACCGATCATTAAATCGGAAGTGATCGATGCACATATCATGTTCGAAAGACAGGTATGGAGGAGAATGGACTTAAAAGAAAGACAGAATAGACCTCTGTATTCAAAGAATGCAGAACTATCGAGGCTATTGATTGATGCGGTTCGTGAAGGACTCATCAAGCCATATAGAAGTGACTCATGCATCAATCTGCTTGCAGATGATGAATTTGAGGCAGCCGTTTCCATCGAACGTCAACAAGATGCTTTTGGTGGTGGAGGCGGTGGTTTTGACTCCTTTGGTGGTGGAGGATTTGGTGGTGGTTTCGGAGATACCCAGACCAGCACTGAGCCAGCACCCGAGCAGGAAACCACCAAAGAGTATGATCCAATTCCACCGGATTTGTTTTCAGTAGCATATCTGAGAGAAGATGTGATTTTTGACAGAAACAGATCCAGAATGTTGTGGTATATCAGAGCGATTTCTCTTGCCTTGCCGGCAGGTGATCTTACCTGGAACCCGGCAGGATTTGAAAAGAAAGTAGCTCACTTCAAATATCAGGATGTGGTAGACCTGTTTAGGGGACCATATGCTGAGAAAGCCATCTGGTTCAACAATGAAAATCAGGCGCAGCATAGAAATATTGCTGATGCATTTGAGCTGAGGTTGTTCAGAGCTCCTATCGTAAAAGTATCAAATGCTCAAAATCTTGATGTAAGACAGCTGACAACAGAGATATTCGACGCTGTATTGCTTTCTCAGGAGCTTGAGAACAATTTGATGGAATACGAGAGCGAATTATGGGAATACTAGGTTAGTAATTTTATCTTATAGAAAGAGAGGGGGTCATGTAAATGATCCCCTTTTTTAATGCTCTCAATATTTATTGAGTGATCAGCAAAACGCTGAAATTACTAGATGTCTTTTTTCTCGAAATGTTCTCTGATAATCTTCGCTTTATTCAGTCCGATGAGTTCTGAAAGCTCAGTTACACCTAATTCACTGATTCTTTTCACACTCTTATACTCTGTCAACAACAGACTCTTGGTTTTTGGTCCAATGCCAGCAATTTCATCCAGCTCGGATTTGACTGAAGCTTTACTTCTTTTTTGCCTGTGAAAGGTAATTGCAAACCGATGTGCTTCATCTCTAAGCTGCTGAAGAAGCTTAAGAGAATTTGATTTTTTGCTAATATACATGGGAAGCTGATCTTCCGGATAGTAGATTTCTTCTAGTCGTTTGGCGATTCCCACAATGGGGACCTGGCCGTATATTTCCAATTCTTTAAGTGCTTCTACAGCAGAGCTCAACTGTCCCTTGCCCCCATCCACTATGACAAGGTCAGGTAATGCAGATGCTTCTTTTTTCAGGCGATAATATCTCCGACCCACTACCTCCTTCATTGAAGCAAAATCGTTTGGCCCCTCAACGGTCTTGATATTAAATTTTCGGTAATCTTTTTTGCTAGGTTTGCCATTCTTGAAACAAACCATTGATGCTACAGGATTGGTGCCTTGAATATTGCTATTATCAAAACACTCAATATGTTTGGGTAAGGCTGTAAGTCTGAGGTCGGATTGGAGTTGCTCCAGTACTTTGGTTGCATAGGGTTTCGAGGATTCAATGCGTTTGACCTTATCGTTCTTATAGAATAGTGCATTTTTCACAGACAGGTCTACAAGCTTTCTTTTATCTCCGATCTGTGGTATAGTTATAGTCACTCCTTCCCATTCCGATATTTCCTGATTCGCTAGTATTTCTGGACTTTCACTGTCGTATTTACTTCTAAGGTTGAAGACAATTAACTGAAGCAGTTCCTCCAGCGGTTCATCGATTTTTCTGGCAGCTTCTACCGTTTCAGAAACACGTATAGTGCCGTGCTGGATCTTCATGTAATTGATGAAAAGCTTATCCTCAAAGCTTAGGATTCCCACCACATCTACATCAGTGATCTTTTGATTCACTATCAGTGACTTGGACTGGAATTTTTCCAGTAAGTCGAGCCTGTTTTTGTAATCCTGTGCAGCCTCAAATTTGAGTTCGCTGGCTGCTTCATTCATTCTTTTGAGGAAGTTGTTTTTTACGACTGAGATATTTCCCTTGAGCACCTCTTTGGCACTTTGAATATCTTCCAGGTATTCTTCTTCTTTTTGTAGTCCTTCACACGGACCCAGACAGTTTCCTATGTGGTACTCCAGGCAGACCTTAAACTTCTTTTTCCTGATATTCTCTTCTGAGAGTACATAATTACAAGTCCTGATCTTATATAGTTTTCGAAGGAGGTCGAGTACACCATCCATTGCTTTTACACTTGTGTAAGGTCCAAAATACTCACCTTTTGATCGGATGATCCTTCGTGTAGAATACACCCTTGGAAATCTCTCGTTCGTCACACAAATACTTGGAAAGCTTTTGTCATCTTTGAGCAGGATGTTGTATTTGGGCTGATGCTCTTTGATCAGGCTATTTTCCAGAAGTAGCGCATCAAATTCTGAATTGACGATCACTACCTCAATAGATTTGATCTCACCCACAAGCTTGAATGTTTTTCTGTTGGTGAGACCAGCCCGGTTAAAATAGCTTGATACACGTTTGGCGAGGTCTTTGGCCTTGCCTACATAGATGATGATGTTTTTCGAGTCAAAGAATTTATACACACCCGGCTGATGAGGCAGGTGCAGATATTCATCGGTGGCAAACTTTTGAGCCTGCATCAGAAGAGGGCTTCTTCCTCAACTACATCATAGGTTATGGTATCTTCTGGTTGAGTGGCTGCATCATACTTACTACAATCCAACTCCACAGAAATAGGTTTAATAGGTTTTGGGAAAGGCCCTTTAGTATATCCAAGGGTGGGGTCGGCATACACTTGCTGCATAAACTTATCCCAGATAGGCATGGCAGTCCTTGCACCCTGACCCAGGGCCCAGTATTCAAACCGAATGCTTCGTTCTTCACCACCAACCCATGCACCCGCTGCGAGGTCTTTGGTCACGCCCATAAACCAACCATCAGAGGCATTTTGTGTGGTACCTGTTTTTGCTCCTATTTCATTTCCGCTTTTCACCTCATCACTGAGATAAAATGCTGTACCAAATTCTGTCACACCTTTCAGCATATGAAGCATGACATAAGCAGTTTCTTCATTGATTGCTTCTCTTTTGTCAGGAACGAACTGATGGATTACATTGCCATTCTGATCTTCAATTCTGTCCAGAAAGGTAGGTGTGGTATGTGTGCCTTTGTTCACAAAAGTGGAATATGCGCCAACCATTTCGTATACCGAAACATCTCCTGCAGCACCCAATCCCATGGCTGGAACCGCTGCAAGGTCACTCTCAATTCCCATTCTCCTGGCATACTGTTTTACCGTGCTGGGTTGAAGTTGCCGCATCATAAAAGCAGTAATACTATTAACAGATTTTGCCATTGCCTGACGGATAGTCATAGTCTCCCCGGAATATTTTCCGCTGGAATTTTGCGGTGTCCAAGGTTCCCCATTGTTAGATAGGGACACAGGGATATCCAATACAGGGAAACAAGGGGAGTATCCGTTATCAATAGCGACAGTATAAACAAATGGCTTAAAAGTAGAACCCGGCTGCCGTTTACTGTACATCACATGATCATATTTGAAATATTTGTGATCTATACCTCCTACCCATGCTTTGATGTGGCCACTTTTAGGGTCCATGGCCATAAATCCGGTCTGCAGGAATCCTTTAAAATACCTTATTGAGTCATACACATTGAAAAGTGTATCTATTTCACCGTCCCAGGAGAATACACGCATCGGACGCTTTTCACGAAGTTTAATCCTCACTGAGTCATTGGATTTTCCATATTTCTCCACAAGAAAATTGTAATATTCAGTTTTCTTCACAGCATTATCCAGAAAATCGGGTATCTCCCGTCCCTCCTCATCAATCCAGGGGGCTCGATTTCCAAGATGTTCATCAAATACCTGCTGCAAGGTGTCCATGTGTTCTCTCACTGCCTTTTCAGCGTACTCCTGCATTCTGCTATCAATGGTAGTATAGATTTTGAGGCCATCGCCCCAAAGATCCAGGCCGCGCTCTTTTGTCCAGGACATGAGGTAGTTTCCAAGAACAGTCCTGAAATAAGTCGCAATACCCTCATTATGACTTTCTACCTTGTAATTCAGGCCAAAGTCTGAAGATTTTAAGGAATCAAATGCTACCCTGTCAATCAAGCCATACTTATGTACATTGTACAACACCTCGGTACGCTTAGCCATTGCGTTGTCCGGATTAAGAATGGGGCTGTAGCGTGTTTGAGCATTTAAAGCACCCACTAGCAAGGCAGATTCCTTGTAAGTCAGCTGCGATGGGAGCTTATTGAAGAAAGTTTCTGCAGCTACCTTGATACCGAAAGCGTTACTACCGAATGGAACGGTATTGAGGTACATTGCCAGTATTTCCTCCTTTGTATAGGATTGCTCCAACTGCATGGAAATGATATACTCCTTCAGCTTGGTGATGACCTGACCCAACGAAGGGTATTTGTATAGCGACCCCTTGTTTTCTGTTTCAGTTCGGAAAAGGTTTTCTGCCAGCTGCATGGTAATGGTACTTCCACCACCTTCAAACAGGTTGGTCAATCGTCCAATGATAGCCCTGACGAATCCACGCAGGTCAATGCCTGGATGTTCCTTGAATCTGATGTCTTCTGTCACGAGCAGAGTATTCACCATTTCAGGAGACAGCTCTTCAAAGGTGACTGGCGTCCTGTTGGTCCGGTAATATTTACCCAGTGAGACGCCATCAGCACTGATGATTTCTGACGAAAGTTCTGGATCCGGCCTTTCGAGGGCCTGTAAACTTGGCAACCCACCGAACAAACCATTGTAATCAGTCTTTACCGCATAAAATAACAGAGGGACGGAAACGAAACCGAAAATGAAAAATCCCCACAGAAGAATTACAATAGTCCTTACTAGTCTTTTGTTCATTTAACCCTTAATAATTTTTTTCAAAAAAGTTCAGGTAGGCGTCAAGATCTTTTGTTTGGTAAAATACATCAAAATTATCTTCGCTGATGGCTAAATAGTAGAAAGTTTCACCTTTATAAGTGTCTGAAAGAGGTAATTCGGAAGCCATCTTTTGTACAAACTTAATAGCACTTCCCTTACCCGGAAACTCATTGATCATTACCATCGCATTTTTTTCATCCAAAACCAGGTTACCTGTCTTGAGAGCAAAGCTATTGCTTTGAATAAATTTATCCACCTCAGCAGGAATCGATTCAGAAAGACCAGCTTTATTGGCATAAACCAAAACGGAATAATGCTTCTGATTGAGGTTTCCGTTAAACTTAGCGGCACTGCTATTAAAGATGTTGATCTGGTAGTCCTCGGAATGCTTTACGAGCTGTTGGGCATAGGGTTTGAGCTCGCTCTCAGAATAATTCTTCATAAAATTATTCAATTCATATTGATAACGATATTGTCCATCTAGGATCCCGGTACACATAATCTGAAGCAACTTCAGGTTATCACTAAAGTCATTTTCGGGGTGTAATATCAAGGTACTGTCTAGCTTTTGTTGAGCTTCCTTGACCAATCCATTAGCGTATAGCCTGTAGGCATCATTATAAATTAATTTTAGCTCTTCTGTAATGGCATGACTTTCCTCTCTGTAATTAGGGTTGTCAACCAATTTTGCATAAATGGTCTCAGGATAATCTGACTTGAGCTGATCTGCCCGCTCGGCAGACCTGTCAGGATCTATCGTCTTGTAAAGTAGGAATAACTGATACAGGATCTCCGCATGATGCTCTGACTCGGGAAATCTAAGATTGAATTGCTCGTAGGTGAGAATTGCGTTTTGTTTTTCCTCCAATTTAAAATTGTAAATGAAGCCAAGGTTATACAGTGCCTCTTCGATTTGCATCCTCAGTACTTCTTTCTGTTCATCTTCGAAAGGAACTTTTGACATCATACCTGCTACTTCGCCATCACTACTATTGCTTTCTTCCCCTTCTTGCTGGACTCTCTGGAGGTTACCTGGTGTACCAGAAGAATTGTCAACTATAGGCCCCGTGGTCTTTGTACTTCTACGCCAGTTATCTTCCAGCGGGCGAGAACCCCAGATCCGTTTAAATTCTGATGCCCCTCTTCCAAGTGTAGTAGGATTATAAAAATACCATTTGGCCCCCTGACTCACACCTGGCTGAATCAACCCCACATTTTCCTGATCAAAAGCTGTTCGGACCCGTGTTTGCCGCTTTTCTGCATTTTTTCGCTCTTCCTCCTGCTTACGGGCTTTTTCTTCCACCACTAAAGTAGCTAATGCCAATACAGAGTCTTTTGGCAGGTTAGAAAGAACCAATAGACTATCATTTTCGCGGATGGTTTTGACCTGTGTCACAAAGTCATCAAGTATTTCCTGACGTTGCTTTATTTTATCAAAGCCCTCCTCATCCTGTGGCATTACGGTGACCGTGCTATCGTAATATGCCTGCGCCAGTTCAAATTGTCGCAGGCTGTCGTAGTAGATCTGTCCAAGCTTAAGATAGGCATACCCTTTTTGTCGCTGATTTTGCACACTATTTTGAATGGACAACTTATAAAGATCGATAGCTTCGTTCAGATTTCCCTGCTTCAGCTCAAACCCAGCCATCTCATAGTAGATTTTGTCTTTGTACTCTGAGTTTTTGGTATCTTTGAGCAATTTTTTGAAATACTTTCTCACTTTCCGCACATCCCCGGAACTTGTGAGCTCTGTGACCTGAGCCATATTCAGCTTGGTGTAGAAGGAAAGTTCATAATCCGGATTGTTTTTAAGCGATCGCTCATAATAGTGGTGAGCTTCTGCATCAAACCCAAGCTCCTGGTAAACCTGGCCGATGATAAATTCTACTCTGGCAGTCTCAGAAAATGAGGTCATCAGCTCTTCAGCTTTTACCAGGTTTTGAACCATCAGGTTTTTATCATTTCTCTTCTGATAAAGGTATGCGCGGCACAAATAAAGATCCTGTAGGTTTTTATTGTTCACATCCTCCTTGCTCAGGTAGTCGGACACAGCCACGGCATTGTTGAATTCACCATATTCCACAAAAGTTTTGAGCAACTCAATCAATGCTTTGTGACGCTCATTTTTATCCTTGCTGTTTTTGTTTACATATTTAAATGTTTCGATAGCATCAGGGAATTCAACAGAATAATATCGCGCTTTTCCTACCAGCACGTAGGCATCATCCTCCCATTTGGATCCAGGGTGACGCTGAATAGAGATAGAAGCCTTTTCGATGCAATCCTGGATCTCTGTTTCGAGAGCCTGAGCATCGGTGGTATCAAACTGGGGGTATATGGGTAATACTTTATTGTAATTCCATTCGTATCTGTCATGGATGGCAGTTTCAATCTCTTTCATGCGCTCTTTGGCAATGAAGTATGAGTTGAAATGCGCGGTCAGGTCATTATAACCAGTGCTGAGTGGGTTGTCCAGGTTTGCACATGCAAAGAAGAAAATCAGCAGACCACTAAATATATATGATGCGTATCGTTTCAATGAAGACTGTTAAACATTGTATATGCTAGAACGACCTGAAATCCTTAATCTTGCAAAGATAATCAGGATAGATTCAAAAAGGATTCCTGAAAAAAATGGGGTATTCACATATACATAGTAATTCGGTTATCTTTGGCGCTAAAGAATAGGTGTAGTGGCAGCAAGAAAAACATTATCCAACTGGCTTACGAACAGGTATCTGCTCATTATTCGCAATGAAGAGAACTTTGCAGAAAAAAAGACCATCAGCTTTACCTATGCCAAGGTAATCTTATTGATGGGTGTTTCCTTTTTAATCACGCTGTCATTGGCCATCTATTTGGTCACATTTACACTGGAGCAGTGGCTTGATCCAAGGTTTGTACAGTCACAAACAAACCGGCAACTTTTGGCCCTCACAATGAAGATTGATTCGCTGGAGCAGGAGATGTTGATCAAGGATCAATATGTGACCAATATCAAAAAGATTGTATCAGGGGATACTGAGGCTTTTTCTTCGTTGGAAGATATCAGCGGAAACGTTGCCATAGGCACATCCGAGGTGGATTTTGATGAGGAGATAAAACCCATCGATTCCCAGTTTCGTGCTGAATTTGAAAGTGAAGAGTTAGGTGTGCTGACATTCCAGACCAGCGAAAGTGGTGAATTCAGGGAGCTTTACCTCTTCAGTCCTTTGGAGGGCATTGTTTCAGACGGATTCAATCCCAAAACCAATCACTTTGGGACGGACATCGTAGCCAAAGAAAATGAACCGGTAAAATGTGTTGCGGATGGAGTGGTTGTTTTCTCGTCCTGGACGTTGGATAGTGGGTACGTGCTAGGTGTTCAGCATCGTGGAAATCTCATCTCAGTTTATAAACACAATTCGGAATTATTAAAAAACGTTGGTAGCTTTGTCACCGGAGGGGAAATTATTGCTATCATTGGAAATACTGGTGAGCTGACTTCCGGGCCACATTTACATTTTGAGCTGTGGCACAATGGCAATCCGGTAAACCCACAGGAATATGTGGCATTTTGAAGATGAATAGTAATTTGATCGGCCAACCTGCCAGAAGAAGGGGACTTTATCTGGAAGGTAAATTAATTACTGCTTGAACTACAGTAGTTGAATTTAGCCAACAAAAAGATAATCGTTAGACACTTGAGTAAAGAGTTATGTTAAAAAAACAAGACCCCAAAGTAATGGAGGAACTGAGCAACTCCAGCAACATCATCGGAAAAGGAACGACATTAGAAGGAAATATAGAGACCTTCGGAAATATACGTGTGGAGGGAAAGGTGATTGGTAACATTAAAACCAAATCCAAGGTTGCACTTGGTCATTCATCTTACGTAGAGGGAAGCGTACTGGCACAGAATGCCGAGATCGCTGGCCATATCACTGGTTCGGTTGAGATCACCGAAGTACTGGTGCTCAAAGCTTCATCCGTAGTAGAAGGAGATATCATTTCGAACAAATTAATTGTCGAGTCCGGAGCTACCTTCAACGGAAAATGTAAAATGGGTGTTAAAAGCAAGGAGATAAACATTGGCCAGGAATCAGAAAGACAGCCACTCCTCCAAGCCCAATCCTGAAAGAGACAACGCATACGCTAAGTTTTCTGGGCTTGCCATCGAAGTTGCTTCGTTTAATCTGCTCTGTATATGGGGCGGATATAAACTTAGCCAGCTTTACAGTCCTAGATCTCATTGGATTTTGATACTATCAGTATTCCTTGGAATGGCAGGGACCATCTGGTATTTGTTTAAGCGATTAATCAATAAGGATTGAAAAAGTACCTTGTTCCCTCAGTCGTTATATCCATTATATTGTTGTTGGCATTCTATCTTACAAACGAGCGCATGCTCGGGAGCCAGCTTCACGGATATTTTGACATTTTAGTGATTATCTTTTTTGCCCAGTCCATCCCAGTGGCATGGCTGATGCAACAAGCTCAGAAAGAAGCCGGTCAGTTTCCAATCTATATAATAGGTGCTGTAGGCTTTCGGATGATCAGCAGTTTGATGGTGCTCACTATTTTTTACGTACTTAAGACACCTGATTTATTTTCCTTCATGGTCCAATTTTCCATCCTCTATTTGGTTTACTTAATATTTGAATTAATAGTGGTATTGGCTAACTTGCGGCGGAATTAAGGGATAGAACCTCAATTGATGGATCAAAAGAAATTCTACACAAGATTTAAAGCACTGAAAATCAGCCTCTTGGCTGTTTTTGTATTTATCGTTTCATCCGGATCATTATCAGCTGCAGCTGACCCTGCAAGTGAGGGAGATCATGGCTCTTTCAATCCGGGAGCACTAATTGATCATCACATCAGAGATTCACATTCCTGGGAGATCACCCATGGCGTGGAGGTTCCACTTCCTATTATAGTATACTCAGGGGAGAAGGGTCTGGATATTTTCTTATCAAGCAACTTCTTCAATGATCAACATGAGCCGGTACCCTACAATGGCTATGTCATGGATCATGATCACATTACTTTAGAAGGAGGTGGTCATGTCCTGGATTTTTCCATCACCAAAAACGTACTCTTTCTATTTATCAATTCGATCGTACTGATCTTGTTGTTCATGGCTGTGGCCAGCAGCTATAAGAAGGATCCTCTCAAGGCCCCGAAAGGTCTTCAGTCATTCTTCGAACCAATCATCATTTTTATTCGGGATGATGTGGTCAAACCAAATATCGGACCCAAATATGAAAGATATCTGCCTTACATGCTGACGCTGTTTTTCTTTATCTGGTTTGGTAACCTGCTTGGATTGCTTCCGGGTGCGGCCAACCTGACCGGGAACATCGCAGTCACCATGGTATTGGCGGTTTTTAGCTGGATCATCACAGTGTCTACTGGTAACAGAGCTTACTGGAGCCACATCTTTGATCCATTAGGTAGCTCAATGGGATGGGGAGGAAAGTTTTTTCTTTACCTGATTTTATGGCCAATTGAGATCATTGGAATTTTTACGAAGCCTTTTTCACTGATGATTCGACTTTTTGCGAACATCACCGCAGGCCACGTAATCATTTTGTCTATTCTAAGTCTCACCTTCATTGCTGAGAGCTTTGCAGTAGGTATTTTATCTGCTGTTTTTGCAACTGTGATGAATATGCTGGAACTTTTTGTAGCAATTTTGCAGGCTTATGTCTTCACCTTATTGTCATCCATGTATTTTGGAGAGGCAGTACAGGAGGCAGAGCATCATTAAGTAGAATTTTTTTGAATAACTATACAATTTAAATTTAGAATTATGGGAGCAATTGGAGCAGGTTTAGCTGTACTAGGTGCCGGAATTGGTATTGGACTAATTGGTAAAGGTGCTACTGAAAGTATCGCTAGACAACCCGAAGCTGGTAACAAGATCCAGACAGCAATGATTGTAACAGCAGCCTTGATAGAAGGAGTTGCATTATTTGCTGCGGTTATTGGATTCCTTGCTACTAACGCAGGTATTTAATTTACCAAAGGCCTGACCTTGTTCACATTAGGTGTCATGGTCAGGTTTTAATTATTCAAAAACAAAACTGAAATACTGTGGATTTAGTAACCCCTGATATTGGACTTATATTTTGGCAAACTGTTGTCTTCCTGATCGTGTTTGCCGTCTTGGCTGTTTTCGTTTGGAAACCTGTTGCCAGTGCTTTGAAAACACGAGAGACTGCCATTGCAGACTCACTAAAAGCTGCTGAGCTTGCCAAAGAAGAAATGGCACAGATCAAAGAGGACAATGAGTACCTGCTTCAGGAAGCCAGAGTCGAAAGAGACAAGATGCTGAAAGAAGCCATGGCTACTGCCACTCAGATCAAAGAAGATGCAAGAGCGGAGACTTCGGTCATTGCTGATAGAATGATTGCTGATGCCAAGACAGCCATTGAAGGAGAAAAGAAAGTAGCACTTCAGGAGGTAAAAAACCTGGTGGCATCCTTATCACTTGAGATTGCTGAGAAATTGCTCAGGGAGAAACTGGGTAATGATAAGTCTCAAAAAGATCTGATCGAAAAATTCCTGAAAGAAGCTAAAGTTAACTAAACATGTCAAATACAAGGCTTGCGGCAAGATACGCTACCCCTATCCTTGAGCTTGCAGATCAGCAAGGTGTGCTGGAAGAGGTAAAGAATGACATGAAGCTTTTTCTAGATCTATGTAAAGCAAACAGGGATCTGGCTTTGATGCTAAAAAGCCCTATCATTCCACACCTGAAAAAAGCCGCGATTCTCAAAAGTATTTTCGAAAAGAAGGTGAATAAGCTTACACTTGATGCCTTCAATGTAATTACAAGAAAAAACAGGGAGGGTTATCTTCCTCAGATTGCACAGGTTTTTCTTGAGAAATACAATATCAAAAAAGGTATTCAGGAAGTAACACTTACCACTGCAGCTCCTATTTCCGAAAAGCTAAGAAAAGACTTTAGTGAGTTTGTCAAAAAGATTTCCAACAAAGAATCTTTGATCAACGAAAAAGTTGATCCTGACTTAATAGGTGGCTACCTGTTAAAAATGGGGGATCAGCAACTTGATGAATCCATCAGTGGTCATCTGAAGGAACTGGAATTAAAATTTAGAAACGAAACGATATAAATCGCCTTAAAGGCACAAATACAAAACTATGGCAGAAGTTAGACCCGACGAGGTTTCAGCGATACTTAGAGAGCAACTCTCTAACCAGAAGACAGAAGCACAACTTGAGGAAATCGGAACAGTACTGCAAGTAGGGGATGGTGTGGCCAGGATCTACGGATTAGGAAATGCCCAGGCAGGAGAGCTATTGGAATTTGACAATGGCCTGAGAGCTTTGGCACTAAACCTGGAAGAAGACAATGTAGGAGCGGTATTGCTTGGAGATTCCAGCGATGTGAAAGAAGGTGACACCGTAAAAAGGACCGGATTGATCGGTTCCATCAAGGTTGGAGATGGTATGTGTGGAAGGGTAGTGGATACCCTGGGTCTACCTATTGATGGTAAGGGAAATATCGAAGGTGAGCTTTTTGAAATGCCATTGGAAAGAAAAGCTCCCGGTGTGATCTACCGTCAGCCGGTAAATGAGCCACTTCAAACTGGTATCAAGGCGATTGACTCGATGATTCCTATCGGACGAGGTCAGCGAGAGCTTGTGATTGGTGACCGTCAGACGGGTAAGACTGCCGTAGTTATTGATACGATCATCAACCAAAAAGAATTTTATGACAGAGGTGAGCCTGTCTACTGTATATATGTTGCGGTAGGACAGAAAGCCTCTACAGTAGCTGGGATTGTTGCTTCTTTGGAAAAAGCAGGTGCCATGGCTTACACTACAGTTGTAAGTGCTGCAGCTTCAGATCCTGCTCCATTGCAGTTCTTTGCTCCATTTACCGGTGCTGCCATCGGTGAGTACTTCAGAGATACTGGACGACCTGCTTTGGTAATCTATGATGACCTTTCTAAGCAGGCGGTTTCTTATCGTGAAGTTTCTCTTCTATTGAGAAGACCTCCGGGACGTGAAGCATATCCTGGTGACGTATTCTACCTTCACTCAAGATTGTTGGAGCGTGCTGCCAAAATCATCAATAACGATGAGATAGCAGCTAAAATGAATGACCTTCCGGACTCTCTTAAGGGTAAAGTAAAAGGTGGTGGTTCATTGACTGCTCTCCCAATCATTGAGACGCAGGCGGGTGACGTTTCTGCTTATATTCCTACGAACGTGATCTCGATCACTGATGGTCAGATCTTCCTGGAGACCAACCTTTTCAACTCTGGTATTCGACCTGCGATCAACGTAGGTATCTCGGTATCACGAGTGGGTGGTTCTGCACAGATCAAATCCATGAAGAAGATTGCCGGTACGTTGAAGCTTGATCAGGCTCAGTTCCGTGAATTGGAAGCATTTGCCAAGTTCGGCTCTGATTTGGACCCGGCGACACAAAGAACTATCGACAGAGGTAGAAGAAACCAGGAAATCCTGAAACAACCTCAGTACTCACCATCTCCGGTTGAAGAGCAGGTAGCTATTCTATACGTTTCTACGAAAGGATTCATTGACAAAGTACCTGAAAACAAGGTAAAAGACTTTGAAAAAGAATTCTTGTCAATCATGAGAGCTAAAAACAAAAAAGCTCTGGAAACGCTGAAAGCAGGTCAATTGACGGATGAAGTAACTGAAAAGCTGGGTGAGGTAGCAAAAGATCTTGCTGCTCAGTATACCAAAAAATAGCAGTAATAAAGCATGGCGAATCTTAAGGAAGTAAAGGGTAGGATACAGTCTGTAACGTCCACACAGCAGATCACCAAAGCAATGAAAATGGTGGCTGCTGCTAAGCTGAGAAGAGCTCAGGACAGGATTACTCAGATGCGACCTTACTCCCAGAAGCTTACCAAACTTATACAGAATGTGTCAGGGGGCGTTGAAACTGAAAGCCTCAACAATCCTTACAGCACACAAAGAGAAGTTAATAATGTGTTGCTGGTCGTTGTAAGTTCCGACAGAGGTTTGTGCGGTGGTTTCAACAACAATGCATTCAAATTTGCTCGGACGCTTATACAGGAGAAATATGGATCACATGAAAAAGGTGGGTCTTTGACCATTCTTCCAATCGGTAAAAAGTCAATGGATTATTTTACCAAGCGTGGATACAACGTTGATAAGCAGTTTGGAATGTTGATGGGTAACCTGACATTCGATGAAGTAAGAGAAGCAGCGGAGTATGTGATGGAGTCATTTGTGAAGGGTGAATTTGATCAGGTTGAGATCATATACAATGAGTTTAAGAATGTAGCTGTACAGGAAATAAAGTCTGAGCAGTTTCTTCCTATCCAGATGAATACTGATGATGAAGAAGGTGCTACTTCTTCCATTGACTATATCTTCCAGCCATCAAAAGAGTTTATCTTTTCTGAAATCATACCTAAGACCCTGAAGATTCAATTTTACAGGACCTTATTGGAATCAAATGCTTCAGAACAAGGAGCCAGGATGACTGCCATGGATCAGGCAACAGATAATGCATCTGAACTGCTGAAAGAACTTCGACTGACCTATAACAGGACCAGACAGGCTGCCATTACCAAAGAGATTCTTGAGATTGTAGGAGGTGCCGAAGCGCTAAGCCAGGGATAATGATTCTCTATCGGTATTTCAGATGGTTATCTCTGGATATCGTTTTAGGTGCAGTTATTTTTCTGAAGTTTCTCGGGGTATTGTATGGGTTAACGATACCCACTACTGTCTATTTGGCTTTGGCTATTGCCATATGGCTAATTTATTCTGTAGACCATCTGATAGATTCACGGAATTTAGATAGTCCAGATCCCAGAAGGGAATTTCATCATAAGTATCATCGGCAAATCATTTTCTTTGCTGGTATTGTCGCTGTCATTGGGTTAATAGATGTCTATTTCCTGCCGGTAGAAATTATTCGATTCGGTGCAATTCTGGCAGCTTTCTGTATAGTTTATTTGATGCTGGTGTTCTTCATACCCAGGCTTTGGTTTAAAGAACTGATTGTAGCATTGGGTTATTCATTGGGCATTTTTCTCACCCCAATGGCTTTGCTTGATTCTATTCATCCAATTGATTTTATTTTGTTCATCCAGCTCGCTGTTTTAGCACTGGTCAATCTTTTGGTATTTTCAATTTATGATAGAGATCGAGATATTAAAAATGGTTTTGGATCTCTAGCATTGAAACTTGGAACAGGTTCTGTGAAATTGATTTGGCCCCTGGTTATCTTCTCCGTTAGTTTATCGATTTATCTTTTGTTTTTCCTTCCGGCTAAATATCAATTTATCCAAATAGCCTACTTAATGATGAGCAGTATGCTCATAGTAGTAATAAAAAATCATCTTTACTTTAGCCAAAACGAACGTTTCCGCATCGTTGGTGATGCCATCTTTTTTGTACCGGCAATTTTTTTGTTCTTTTAATGAATGAACAACTTTGACGGGATTGCCTGGTGCTACGACCCGGTCAAGCGAATGGTATTTGGTAGCAAGCTCGATCAGGCAGCTGCTCATTTTATTCCACAAATCCCACCCGGATCAAAGGTATTGATCGTTGGAGGGGGTACCGGGAACATTTTACAGGATATTCCGCCTAAAGTGCACATAACTTATGTCGAAAAGTCGCTGAAGATGATGAGTCGGGCTAAGAATAAAATGTTGGGAAACATAGAATATATTAATGAAGACTTCCTCAACTATCAACCCGCGGTAATTTTTGATTTTATTGTGTGCCCGTTTTTCCTGGATCTTTTTGATCACGAGTCACTAAGTCGCGTAATCCGTAAGATCAAAGCCATGTTGTCACCTAAGGGTCAGCTCCTGGTAGCAGATTTTTCATTTCAAAGATCGATCTTGTTGATGCTGATGTATATTTCATTCAGAATTCTTAGCAACATTTCAGCCAGGAAGATCCCTCCTATACACAGCAAGCTTGAAGACTCCGGCTTCGAGTTACTTGAATCCAGGAAGTTTCTTGATGGCCTGGTCTTTTCCAGCCAATACGGTCATTTATCTAAATAATTTATTATTCGGATCTTTATAGAATAATTACCTCAGCTGGGAAACCTTTTGCAAAAATGGTTGTCCTTTAGACAGTTAATTGTTTTGAAAGGAGATCAATTAAATATTCATCACCAACTGATCAGAGAATGCCAGGCAGGAAGCAGGTTGGCCTATGAGCAGCTATATAAGCTGTATTCAGGGGCCATGTACAACATCTGCCGGCGAATGATCAGGGATGAGGATGAAGCGAAGGACCTACTGCAGGAATCGTTTATTGATGCTTTCAGGAAGTTACCAGATCTACGGGAGGTCAGTACATTTAGTGCCTGGATAAAACGTATTGTGGTAAACCATTGCATCAATGCAATCAAGAAGAAGCGATTGATTACCAGCGAACTGGATGAAAATTTTGACCAGGTAGAAGAAGCAGAAGATGATTTCGAATATCAAAAGTATACGGCGGGAAAGATCATGGAAGCCATTACAGAACTGCCCGAAGGCAGCAGGACCGTACTCAATCTTTACCTGTTTGAAGGATATGATCATAAGGAAATTGGACAAATTTTGGGAATCACGGAATCTGCTTCAAAAGCTCAGTACAGCAAAGCAAAAAGTAAAATAAGAAGCAGGTTGGAATCTAATAGCAGCAGTTATGTCGGATAAGTTGAAACATATGGTTGACCAGTCAAGGGAAGACTTCGAAGTTTTTTCTTTTGACGAGAATCAGGGATGGAAGGATTTCGAGGAGGTATTCGAACCCAGGAAGAAAAGTCGATGGAAACTGCATGTTAGCTATGCAGCGGCAGCCTGTGTGATGTTTGTGGCTGGTTGGGTATCCTTCATGGTTTATAATACTTATCAGACGCCAATTAGTCCAATGGTGCAGGAGTGGGTTGAAACAGAAAGATTTTATCAGCAGGAGATCAGTGAGATTCAGCTTATGGTCACATCAAAAGTAGATGATCCTTTGATCCTTGAGGATCTGAATGAAATGGATATGGTCATTGAGTCATTAAAGAAAGACCTCAAGGACAATATGGACAATGAAGAGGTAATACTTGCAGTAATGGATCAGTACAGACTTAAACTAAAAATCCTGGAACGCATGCTTGAGAAGCTGCAGGATGATGAAGGTAATGAGATGATTGAGGCAAATATCTAAAAAGGGAAGAGATGAAAAAGATAACCAGTATCATGATTTTTTGCATAGCCATTTTTGCTAGTGATCTGGCTTTTGCACAATACAATGGAGAAAAGAGTTTTGAGAAAAGCTACAAGGTTTCCGCCGTAGGTGAAATTGAGCTTACCAATAAGTATGGTCATATCATTGTCCATAGCTGGGAACAAGATTCAGTTTATATCAAGATAAAGGCGACTGCCGATGGCAAGACTCCCGATGTGATAAAAAAATCACTGAATAAGGTTTCTGTGGATTTTAGGAAAGTAGGTGATGTCGTACTGGTGGAAACCACTTTTGAACAGTCTACTGGTTTTTTCGGAAGCTTGTTGTCAGATGTAGAAGACTACTCAAAGAATCTTTTTGGGAGTACCAAAGTAGCTGTAAACTATGAAGTCTGGATGCCGAAAAAAATGGATTTACATATTGAGAATAAATATGGTAATGTGTTTTTATCAGCACTCACTGGTTTTGTATCTGTAGATCTTTCTCATGGAGATTTAAAGGCCAATGGACTTGAAAAGGAGTTTAACTTAAATCATAGCTTTGGAAGAAGCCGGATCGACAAGCTACATAAAGGAACTTTTACATTAAAGGGTGCAGAGGTCAAGGTAGACAAAGCCAGGCTTGTAAATTTTGAAAGCAGCTCCTCAGACATCACGCTGGGCATAGTGGAATATGCTCAATTTCACAGCAGAAATGATAAGATCAGTATTCAGCAGGCAGATGATATCATTGCAGAAGGTGTATTTACAGATTTAAGTATCGATATGGTGTTGTCAAGTGCGCAGCTTGACTTTAACTACGGGGATGTGTTTATCACCAGGGTTCAAAAAGGGTTCAAATCGATTGATATCATTGGTAAATCCACAGATATTAACCTGATCATGGATCAGGCATCTTATATCTCAGCCAACATCACTGCGAATGGGGATCGTATGGTGGTGCCTAATAGCATGCTTGTGTTGAAAAAGCAAAATGCTTCTTCCTCAAGTGATGTAACATTATCAGGGTTTGTTGGGCCCACGCAAGAAACTAAAGGAGAACTCAATGTATTAGCAGATGGAGGCGAGTTGATCATTTCAATCATTGAGCTCCCTCTCTATACTAAAAAGAACTAACTGAAAGCAAAAGCCGCCTGAATTGATGATTAAATATTTTATAGCAGGATTTTTATACCTGGTCCTGGCCACTGCGTGCAATGCGCAGCAATATTCACAATCTGCAGGATTGCGATTGGGCAAAACCTCAGGACTTACCTATAAAAGGTTCCTGGTCGAGGAAAAATCGGTCGAACTTTCACTCAGTGGGAGAAATGATGGGATACAGCTTATTACCATGTATGTAAACCATTTGCCAATGGAGGTGGCTTTCAGCGAGTTTTTCTACGCTTACTATGGATTGGGAGGTCATCTTGGATTTGAGAGATTTCATCAATTCAGGAAAGTTTTGACATCAATTGACCCCCCTGAGTTTGAATATGAGGATCAAACCTATTTTATCATGGGTGTTGTTGCTATTCTGGGTGTGGAATATCGGTGGTTGAGCATCCCGATGACGGTGGGGTTCGATATCAAGCCATACTTTAATTATATCGGCATGCGCCATGCGGAGGCCCACTTTTGGGATGCTGCTGTCACCTTAAAATATGTATTCTAATGAGAACATTAATGATTTTTTCCATGCTGATCTCATTGAGTACTGTTCAAGCGCAGCAATATGTAGATTCACACAACCCCGATGAGATCAAGTCACTGATCAGTAAGCGTAGTGAGACTTACGGGTTTGGTGGAGCTGATCTGAAAATAGGGGACATTGCAGGAAACCGGAACTTAATCATTGGTGGAAGCGGTGGGGTGATCGTCAATAGAACCTATTTTTTAGGTCTGGCCGGCTATGGTTTGATCACTGAAAATGAAATTGATGGACTCATACCGACAGCTACAACGCCTGTGGAGAAAAAGCTGAATATCTATGGAGGTTATGGTGGTATGGTTTTTGGCTTTACGCTTTGGACCAGAGAACCTGTTCATTTGCATTTCCCGTTCCTTGTAGGTGCAGGAGTGTTTGAAGTTGTGGACAACAATTTCTTCAACAACAATTTCGATACGGATTTTTCGATCGAACGATCAGCCTTTTTCATCGGTGAACCCGGAGCCCAAATTGAATTTAATATAACTGAGAATTTTAGATTGGGAGCAGGAGTATCTTATAGGATGGTTAAAGGGCTGGATATGGTCAACCTGGACGATGACGACCTCACTGGCTTGAGCACTAATATTTCGGTTCGGTTCGGTCAGTTTTAGCTTCATGAAATCCGCTCGCACAGGATCAGTTTAGGCTTACCATCTTTGGTTCTAAATCCTAGCACATAGTCATCACCACCATCTTTTATTTTCAATTTTTTACCCAATGCTTCGCTACTCATTGGATAGTTTTTAGTGATAATATTTGCTTTTTTTTCAGGTATTCGCTCCTTGATGGCTTTGGGTTTTAATTCACTTTCAATCACAAGAAAACATCTCCCGGGAAAATTTTCAACCAACCGATCCGAAGTATATAAGTGTGTATTTGGAGCGATCTTGTCCAGGCGGAATTGTTCAGCAGCTGAATTAAATGCACCAGCTTTTAAAATCGAGGCATTGGCATCATAGAGGTATTTCTTTGGATCTCCGAGTGTTGCTTTGGTCTCTTTTTCGCTTCCCATTGTGAATTGGAATAGATCCTGTCGGTCTTTCTGGATATTAACACAATTGACTGTAGGAGAACTTTTGTTTTCCGCAAAATCCAGGTGAAAGAGCACTTCCTTACATTCATTTTTGACACTTACCACATGGACAGCTTTCACATATGGCAGCTGCCCAATCCCCTCACTCAGATCAATCATTGGAGAAAGCTTGATAAGCACTTCCGTGCCTTTTTCCCTAAGCAAAGGAAGTATCTCTGAGAGGTTGGGAATGCAGTCCTCTAACCGGAAGACCTTTTTGCTATCGACGCGTCTGCTCGGGTCAATGAAAAAGGATGATTTTCCTTCAAAAGATTCCAGGAATTTTTTTGCTGTAGCCTGATGAATTGTGATCAGCTTATCGCTAAACACTTTTTGATTGTGGCCGAAGAGCTTGCACAACCATTCATTGGGCTCGACATATTCCACCTGATTGAATCCGGAAGAAAGGGCAAGCGTATCTACACCTGTACCTCCAGTTAGGTCTACAAGGTGCTCCCCATGAACTATCTGTGATTTGTAATGAGCTGTTTCTGAAGAAGAAGCCTGCTCGGCAGAAAGGGGTGGAGGCAGAATCGCCTCTGACTCCACCCATTCCGGTAGTTTGTTTTTGAGTTTTCGCCTGCTGATGATCTGATCAGCAAGCAACGTGATGTGGTCTTTGAACTGTCTCGGTGGATTGAGCACCAGCTTTTGTACATCCCTATGTTCGTTGGCCTGGATAAAAGACCGAACCTCGGGTAGACTTAAAAAAGCCAGCTCGTCCAAAACGGATCAGTATACCAGGCTGTGCTCCATCACGTACTCAGCAATCTGAACAGCGTTGGTCGCTGCACCTTTTCTGAGGTTGTCGGCCACGATCCACATATTCAGTGAATTGGGCTGGGTTTCATCCCTTCTGATCCGTCCAACAAACACCTCATCTTTGCCATGTGCATTGATAGGCATTGGGTAGATGTTGTTTTTCACATCATCTTCCACAACCACACCTTCAGTATTATTCAGGATCTCAACGACATCCTTCAGGTCATAATCTTCCTTAAACTCAATGTTTACAGATTCACTGTGACCACCCATGGTAGGGATTCGCACGCAGGTAGCTGTTACCTTCACGCTTTCATCTCCCAGGATCTTCACGGTCTCTTTCACCATTTTCATTTCCTCTTTGGTGTATCCATTGTCCTGGAACACGTCGATGTGAGGAAGCACGTTCATATCAATTTTATATGGATAGATCATGTTAGGCTTTTTGCCAACACGCTCATCCATCATCTGGTCTACCGCATCTTTTCCGGTACCCGTCACAGACTGGTAGGTGGAAACGACTACTCGTGTGATGCCATATCTTTTGTGCAAAGGTGCCAATGCCAGTACCATCTGGATGGTAGAGCAGTTAGGGTTTGCAATGATCCTGTCGTCGATACGTAGTACCTCACCATTGATCTCAGGCACAACCAGTTTTTTAGTAGGATCCATCCTCCAGGCTGAGGAATTGTCAACTACAATTGTGCCGGCCTCAGCAAACTTGGGGGCCCACTCAAGCGATGTGCCACCACCTGCAGAAAACAGGGCGATGTCCGGCTTTTTGCTTACCGCATCAGGGATAGAAATTACCTTGTAGGATTTACCCTTGAAAGTGATTTCCTTGCCTACAGACCGCTCTGAGGCCACCATGTACAATTCATCAAATGGAACGTTTCGCTCCTCAATCACTTTTAGGATTTCCTGGCCAACCAGACCGGTAGCTCCTACAACAGCTAACTTCATTGTGTGTAAAATTTAAAATTCACTATATTAATACAGAAATTCGGGGCACAAAGCTACGAACTTTAGGTTTTCAGAACAATAATCAATGATTATTCGGTTCCTCCAGCTATTGATTGGCTTGTCTGTGGCCATTTCTATTCAGGCGCAAATACGAGATGATTTTTCGGATGGAGATCTATCGAATGATCCTACATGGATTGACGATCAGGACCATTTTGTAGTAAATGGTGGAATATTGCAATTGAGTGCACCATCGGCGGGGGTTTCTCAACTGGTAACGGGTAGTATGCTTTTCGATAAGGTGGTTTGGGAGTTTTATGTCAAAATGGATTTTAATCCATCTTCATCAAATCTGACGAAGATCTACTTAATGTCTGATCAGGAAAATCTTGAAACTAGCCTGAATGGATACTATGTATTGATTGGTGAAACTGAAGATGAAATCAGTCTATTTAAGCAAAAAGGGGAGTCTAGCACTTATGTAATCAATGGAACTGATGATGTGGTAGATGTCTCCTCACCAGAAATAAGGGTAAAAGTGATTCGTGATCAATCTGGCAGATGGTCTTTATATTATGATTTATCTGGTGGCTGGGATTTTGAGTTTGCAGGTTCTGCAATTGATGATGACCCTGAGATCACATTAACCAACTATTTTGGGTTGAAATGTAGATATACTTCTACAAGGACAGACAAATTTTATTTTGATGATATCGGAGTAGATCAGGTTAGAACGGATTCGATCCTTGTTCAAAATGATACGACAATACTTGTTTACCTGAATCAATACTTTTTGGAATCAGACCTTTCAAATCTGGCAGAGTTTTCAGTTTCGGATCATCCTATTGATTACATAGACTTTTTTGATAATGATAGTTCTATTCTAGAAGTTAACCTGGATCCGCTTATGCCTTTACAAACAGGAGGATATCAGTTTCAGATTTCCTCCGATGTGACATTGAATGAAGCGGAACAAGTTTCATTTAGCTATTACAAGCTAGAATTGGATACAGCTTTGACCTTATCAGAGAATGAAATCTTGCTGGACTTCAACCAGGTTCTAGACCCGGGAAGTGCGGAATATACCAGTAATTATTTCATCGATCAGGGAATGGAAAGTCCATTGTTTGCAACCATTGACCCAGAGGATAATACTCAGGTACATTTGATACTGAATGATGTCCTCACAACTGGCCTAGAATATGAAATTAGTTTTACAGAAATCCTCAATAAATCCCTGAATAGTCATATATCCGGTTTATCAAGTTTCTCTTTTGTTGTCCCCCTACGTGTCGATAGTGTGACAGCATTGTCCAATGATTCACTGCAGGTCTATTTCAATAAGACCCTGGATCCAGTTACTGCCACAAATACATCTAATTATGAATTAAATCTAGCTGTTGGATCGCCAGCTGTTGCCACATTAACACCTGATAATAAATCCGTAATTCTTGTATTTGATGAATCCCTGCAAGAAAATTATTATGAACTGGGAGTTGATGAAGTGACCGACTCAGGCGGACTGAAAATTGCACCGGGAACACTAATAGGCTTTGAGTATTATAATTTGGTGGCCTTTGATATCTGGCAAACTGATTTTGAAACAATCAGGATATACTTCAATCAGGCGGTTAGTCAAAGCGCTGAAGTAATAGAGCATTATCATATTAGCGGGCTTGGCACTCCGACCGATGCCTCTATTACAATAGAGAATGATTCAATTGTACAGTTGACATTTCCAGACCTGCACAATGCAGCATATCAAATCGTAATTGATGGGATTGAAAATCAGGAGATGAATTCTTTTATAGACCAGGACACGGTCTCATTCAAATTTGAGAAGCCTACAGAGTGGCGATCGATTCAAATTAATGAGATTATGGCCGACTTTTCTCCTTCTGTTGGCCTGCCTGATGCTGAATATATAGAATTGTATAATTCCGGGGATTTTGCCATTGACCTGGAAAATTTTCTTCTTAATGGAGAATTGATTCCTGAATTTCAATTGGAGCCGCGAGCCTATTTGGTGATCACGGATGACGCTAACTCTGGTTTGTTTGATACCGATGTTGTATATCAATCCTCTTTTGATCTCCTCACCAATTCGGGAGATTTTGTGTTACTTCAGGACCAATTTGGAAATGCGGTGGATAGTTTATTCTATACTACAGCCTGGTATCATGATGCTGAGAAAGATGATGGAGGATATTCTTTGGAACAAATAAATCCAAACTTATCCTGTAGTGATGACACCAACTGGAGGGCTTCAGTAGATGCGGCAGGAGGGACACCTGGTATTTCGAATTCGATCGTAAATTATGATACTGACATGACCGGGCCCCAGGTTGTAGATATCGATGTTATTACGGGTGATACCATTGCCATTGCATTTAATGAGCCATTATTAGCAGGATCATTTCTTTTAGAGAATCTAACTGGCTCAGCGTTTGAAGTTGTTGAGATCGAACAATATTCCTACCGCAATTTCAGACTGATATTGAATCAATCCCTCAAGTCTGAAGAGCATTTCGACTTGATTGTTTCGAATATTGAAGATTGTCAGGGGAATATCACGGTTGGGGATACCATCTCCTTTTATTTTGATGAAACCCCTCCGCTGTCTGATGATCTTGTGGTCATATCAGATCATGAAATAGCTTTGATATTTCATGAACCTTTGAAGGAATCGATCGCAGAATCTGAAGAAAACTATTTTTTGGATGGTCGCGGTCCACCTGCTCTTGCAACGCTGCAGGACTCAGCGTTATTCCGGGTTCAGTTGTTATGGGATTCGGCGTTTGTGATTGACGAAACGTATGAATTGGCTGTTGCTAACCTCACGGATACATTGGATAATAAAACAGATTCAGTTTATCTGACATTTACATTCAATGACCAGATAGACACTGCATATGTAGTTGCTCCAAACCTGGTTTATCTTTTGCTCAACGAGATACCCAAAAAACCAGTAGGAAGTAATAGTTTTCTGGTAAGCAAAGAAATCGGCAGCCCTAATATTGTTGAATCTGATTCGGACATTGCCAAATTGCTTCGATTAGGTTTTGACCAGAATCTAACACCTAATACTGATTATACACTTTACATCAGCAACCTGGTTTCCAGTGAGACTAACGAACGACTTGTTACCCCAGCTTATAAAATAATTTATGATACCCGGGCACCTCGAATTGGGGAGATAATTGTTCCAGCTGATTCTCAACTCGTAATTAAGTGGGAGGAAGAAATTCAACGATCATCAGCTTTTTCTGTCATTCAATACGAAATAACCGGTTATGGTAATCCGATGGATATTTCAGCAATTGATCAGAAGACAATTCATCTGTTTTTTGACTTCGCTTTTCCAAAAGAAAAAGAACTTAATCTGAAAGTTAGTGGAGTGAGTGACCTGGCAGGAAATCAAAGCGGTAACATCAACACAAAGTTTTACTACGATCCTTTACCACCTGTTCTTCATGATATTTCCACCATTGCAGAAAATATGCTGGCTTTGACTTTCTCAGAAAAGCTGGATACAGCAACTGTTTTCAACGCTGAGAATTATTTTGTTGAGGGTACGAATCCGGAATTGATTCAGATTCAAGGCCCTGATTCAATTAAGGTCCTTCTGACATTTTTAGATCTTCTGGGGGGAAGCGAAGAAGCAATATCAATTGCTGGTTTGAGAGACCAACATGGTAATCTTATGGATTCATCTGTCTTTGATTTCAACAGTTTGAATCCAGTTATTAGCAAGCTGAATTTCCTCTCGGACTCATCACTCCAGTTACTTTTTAGCAAAGAAATGTCAGGAAGCATTACTGTGAAAAGTAACTACAAAGTCAATGATGTTATTCCAGATTCTATCAACCATCTTTCTTCAACTTCTGTCGAAATATTCATCGGTCAAAAAGTCTCTCAGGATGATACTTTGACCTTTGACCTACTTAATTTCAAAGCTGCGGAGGGTCATCCTCTTCTGCTTACCAGACATGAGGTGATTTACGACTCATATTTCAATGATTGGGAATCGATAGACAGCAAGACATTACAGCTAAGTTTTAATACAATATTTTCTGAAGTTTCATCTGATCACTTTTCCCTCGATGGGATAAACCCCCTGTTTATTCAGATTGATGGATCAGATAAAAGTGTTGTCAGATTGATTTTTTCTGACTCTATTTCGGTTAATGAAGAACATACTCTAGTTGTGAAGAATCTTGCAGACCTTTACGGAAGGAGAATCCCAGATCAGACCATACCGATTTATTTGGACCGTAAAGGCCCGGAATTAGTTTCGATAGAAAGTGATTATGACAATAAGGTCAGATTGATCTTCGATGAAAAACTTTCCAGCCTGGCCAGCTCTCTGAATCATTATCAGATAATAGGATCGCCAAAGTTGCTGGGTGCTGTTCAATCGGAAGACAGCATTGTCATTCTTGAATTTAATGAACTGATTGATCAGTCTCGATATGAGATCATTATAGATGGACTCGTCGATTTGATTGGAAATCCGTTTACTGGCGATACGATTTCTTTCCAATATCAATTACCCTATATACCTCAAAAGGGAGAGATTATTATCACAGAGTTGATGGTAGATCCAACTCCAACTGCCGGTTTGCCGGAGGCAGAATACGTTGAAATATATAATGCTGGTGAGAACACGATAAATCTCAGGTCCTTGATGTTATCCGATGCAACAAAGCAGGTTGCGCTACCATCATACGAATTGATGCCTGAGAATTATGTGGTGCTTTCAGGTGAGTCATTAATAGGTAATGCCATCCAGGTACCGGGATTTCCATCTTTGGATAATGCTACTGATAGCATCAGTATTGTCAATATTTACGGTGCTTTGATTGATCAGGTAGTATATACTGGAGATTGGTATGGAGATACAGAAAAAGACGATGGAGGGTACAGCCTTGAAATAATCAATCCGTTTGGTGCTTGTCCTGGTTCAGCCAACTGGATAGCAAGTGAACATCCTGACGGCGGAACTCCCGGGGAAGTGAATTCAGTATTTAGTTTAACGCCCGATTCGGAACCACCAACCCTCTTGTATCATAGTTTGGATGGATCGGAAATCACACTCGCATTTTCTGAGGCCATGGATAGCATGTCTCTTGTTGAAACGAACTATCAAATTGAGGGACTAACAATAGCTGAAATATTTGAAATTGGATTGGATCACGTGGAGATTAGTCTAAATGCTGAGCCAGACCTGGGCACACTTTATTGGCTGAGTGTTGATGGGCCGGAGGATTGCTCCGGGAATCCAATCGAGCCCTTTGAGATTTCATTTGGGAAGGGAAGAACACCAATATTCAATGAAATTATTATTTCTGAGATTATGGCGGATCCGGATCCGGTCATAGGATTACCAAATGCAGAATACCTCGAAATTTATAATAGCACAAATGACCTGTTGAGTCTCGAAAATGTCCGAATTGAAGAAGAGGGAGGATCCGTCGAGCTACCTGAGGGTGTTTTATCTGCAAATCAATATTTATTACTGGTCCCTTCCTCTGCTGTCGGTTTATTCAGTGAAGTAGATGAAGTCATTGGGTTATCCGGATGGAGCTCATTGAGCAATCAGGGTGAGCCCATATCCATATATCATGAAGAGAATTTGATTTACCATTTCACCTATGAGGATACCTGGTACAGTGAAGAAGCTGTTGGAGGTGTATCGCTAGAGATTAAAGATGTCACCAATCCGTGTGCTGGAGCAATCAATTGGGGTAGTTCAATTAATCCCAATGGCGGTACACCCGGAAATCTTAATTCGATCGCAACATCCATCCCGGATAACTTCGGACCAGAACTAATTGGTTTGGAAATTATTTCAGACCGCGAGATCCAACTCAATTTTGATGAGCAATTATCACCCCGTGAAATTTCAAATACACAAGTTCAAATTGAACCTGGGCCGATAGCTGTTTCTAATGTATTGCTAGATGAATTGGACCGGAATTATCTCGCACTTAGCCTAGTAGAGTCCCTTGAGCCAAATATTGAATATTCGGTCTCCGTTTTTGAGCTGTCCGATTGTCTGGGAAATCCAATAACTAAAAATTCGCTGACATTTTTCCTTCCGGAGACGGCAGATAGTCTGGATGTGGTCATCAATGAAGTATTATTCAATCCCAAAGATGACGGGGTTGACTTTGTAGAAATTTATAATCGATCTGACAAGAACATCAATCTTAAGGGCTGGAATATAATCAGAGAAGAGAATGCATATCCGATTTCGAATGCTGATCACATGATTCACCCGGGAGAGTTTCTGGCTATCACACCAGATAAGAATCGACTCATTCAGGATTATCCAAAAGCAAAATCAGAAAGCATTCTACAAATAAGCAGGTTTCCGGTATTGCCCAATACAACTACACAAGTTGAATTGAAGAATGAAGCAAGTCAATCCATAGACGCTTTTGAATATCACGAGGACATGCATTTGACTTTTCTTGAGGGTGTAGATGGGGTTTCACTAGAACGCATTTCTTATGATCAGCCAACACAAGATCTTAACAACTGGCAATCCGCCTCATCTACTGCGGGTTTTGCTACACCTGGTTATCAGAATTCTCAATTTATAGAGCCATTTGTGTCAGGAGCCCTGACCATAGAACCTAAAGTCTTTGTGCCTGCTAATCATGGCTCGGCAATCGCACAGGATTTCACGACCATCAATTATCAGCTTTCTACCACGGGGAGCCTCGCCAACGTCAATATCTATAATCGAAATGGCCAACTTATCCGAAACCTGGCCAATGGTGTCACACTGTCTACAACAGGTTTTCTGCGCTGGGATGGTTCCACTGATAATGGCAGCGTGGCTACCATGGGCTATTACCTCATTGTCTTCGAAGTATTTGATCCACAGGGAAATCGGGAGATAATTAAAGAGACAGTTGTGGTGGGGCAATAAAATTTTAATCTTTCCTCTCCTTTAAACCTATCAGGTTTCTAAAACCTGATAGGTTTAGGTAAAAAGTTATAAAACCTTACAACTCACCTTTCCCCATCTGCTCCACCGCATAGTTGGCTGCCCGAGCAGTCAACGCCATGAATGTAAGCGAAGGGTTGTGGGACCCCGTCGAAGCCATGCAGGCGCCGTCTGTCACGAAGACATTGTTGCATGCATGGAGCTGGTTCCATTTATTTAGCAAAGACGTTTTCGGGTCGGGGCCCATCCTCACGCCACCCATTTCATGGATGTCGAGGCCAGGTGCCTGGGCGGTGTCACGGGTATTGATGTTTTCGCAGCCGGCTTTTTCGAGCATTTCAGCTCCTTGTTTAAAGAAGTCCTGAAGCAAGAGCTCGTCGTTTTCATCGTAATCCACTGAGGTGATCAGCTGAGGGATGCCCCATTCATCCACCTCGGTATCACTAAGTCGTACATGACTTTTTTCTTTGGGGACCGTTTCCGCCTGTGCCATCATATAGATGGACCAGTCACCCGGCTTCGAAATGCTTTCTTTGAAGTCTGCCCCGAACTGGTCACTGGCGATACCCCGATGCCAGCTTTTCCGAGATGCGGTGAAATGGATCTGGTAGCCACCTTTAAACGGCATGTCATTTCGATACACATTCCGGAAATTGGGGAGCATCACCGCAGTGGGCCTCCTGCCAAAATAATAAGTGTCTTCATAGCCCCGATAGGTTGCCGAGATCTCCCCACGATAGTTGTGGAAGGCCATATATTTCCCCAGTAGACCGCTGTCATTTCCAAGACCATTCGGAAAACGTTCGGATTTGGAGTTGAGCAGGATCAGATTGCTATTCAGCGTGGAGGCATTCAAAAAGATGACCCGGGCATAATATTCAGTCGTTTCTTTGGTCAGCCTGTTGATTACTTTCACGCCTTTTGCCTTCCCCGTTGTGTTATCATAAATGATCGAGTGCACGACCGAGTCGGGCTGCAAGGTCAGGTTACCCGTCTTTTCGGCCCAGGGGAGCGTGGAAGAATTAGAGCTGAAGTAGCCACCGAAAGGGCATCCCCGCTCACACAGGCTACGTGCCTGGCATTGACCGCGACCCTGCTGCAGATGCACCTCTTTGGGTTCTGTCAGGTGAGCACACCGTCCAATGATTGGGTATCGGTCACTATAGTTTTCTTTGATGGCAGATTGAATGTGCTTTTCCACCGCATTCATCTCCCAGGGAGGCAGAAATTCCCCGTCCGGCAAGGTCTCCAGACCATCTTTGTTGCCACTGATCCCGACAAATCTTTCAACATGGCTGTACCAATCGGCCAGGTCATCATAGGCGATGGGCCACTCAGCTCCAAAACCATCCCGTGCTGGCATTTCAAAATCGTACCTACTCCATCGCTGTACCTGCCGTGCCCAAAGGAGGGATTTACCACCGACCTGGTAACCCCGGATCCAGTCAAACGGCTTTTCCTGGATATAGGGATGCTCGGTGTCCTTTAAAAAGAAATGCTCAGTAGCTTCACCAAAGGCATAACACCTTGAGACGATGGGATTGGCCTCTCGAACCTGGTGGGGCATACGATTCCTATTTTCGAAGTCCCACGGGTTTTTGAGTGCCGTAGGATAATCTTCCAGGTGTTTCACGTTGCGACCTCGCTCCAGCACAAGGGTTTTCATGCCTTTTTCGCAAAACTCTTTCGCCGCCCAGCCTCCGCTGATTCCCGATCCGATTACGATGACATCAAAAGCATTTTCCATAATGTGTCTTATAAAGCCCAGGCTTTTTCACCATCATAGGGAATGATCCCTTTTTGACCACCAGGCACAGGCAAATACCTCAGTGCCGTGGTGGCACCTTGTTCGGAGGTGAAGTACCCGAAGAGGATTGTTGATTTCAAAAGATGATAAAAGTGGGGTGGAGTACCGGGAATTGCATTTCGTTGGTGTTCAGTTCGTTGGTTTTCAAGTCCCCTTACCACATCAGATTTTTCTGACGAACTCAGCGAGGTAAACCCCTTCCTAAAATTCTTAACTATTTCAGCTTTCAGGTTTGCCAGCCCATCCAAAAAGATCTTTTGATCGACAGGACTAAAGCAATTGGTGACATAGCGCTGAATAAAATCCCCGACATTAGCTGCTTTTGCGCCTGGAGAGCCTGGCGTTTCTGGAATGATCGTTTCACCGATGTCATTGAGAAGTTCAGTGTCTCCCCGGTCGAACAAAGCATAAGGATGTTCGGCTGTTTCACATCCTGAAAGCATCTGAGGAAGGATGATGCTTCCTCCCGCAATCACTGATAAACTTGATATCGCCTCCCTCCGTTTCATTTATCGAATTTAAACTTTTATAACCAAAACTTATCAGGTTTCTTAAACCTGATAGGTTTAAATCACTCTAAATTCTATACCTTCTTAAACAATGCAATGGCGTTATGGCCACCAAACCCGAAAGTGTTGCTCATGGCCACCCTTACGTTTTTTTGGATGGCCTCACCCGTAACAAAGTGTAAGCCTTTCGGGATCTCCGGGTCGATGTTTTCTGTGTTTATTGTAGGTGGGATTACCCCGTCTGTAATGGCTTTCACACTCAGGATCCCTTCGATCGCTCCTGCAGCTCCAAGCAAGTGACCAGTCATAGATTTGGTCGCACTGATAGCCAGGTTGCTCAGGTTTTTACCAAACACAGTATGGATGGCTTTGGTCTCACTGATATCTCCTACAGGAGTGGAGGTAGCATGAGGATTGATATAGTCTACTTCGTCAGGGTGAACGTTCCCCTCTTTTAGGGCTATGTTCATGGCCTTGGAAGCACCAAGCCCTTCAGGATGTGTTGAGGTCATGTGATAGGCATCCGCTGTCATGGCAGCACCTACTACTTCAGCATAAATTTTGGCTCCACGTTTTTTGGCATGCTCGTATTCCTCCAGGATCATGGCCCCAGCACCTTCTCCCATTACGAAGCCATCCCGATCCACATCAAATGGTCGTGAAGCACGCCCTGGGTCGTCATTTCTTTGCGACATGGCTTTCATGGCACTGAAACCACCAATTGGGGATTCACTAATGGGGCTTTCAGAACCTCCGGTAACGAATACTTTTGCCTTACCCATCTTGATGTAATTGAAGGCGTCCATAATGGCTGTGTTGGACGTGGCACAAGCAGAAACAGTAGTGTAGTTGATGCCCATAAGCCCAAACTTCATTGAGATCCATCCGGAAGCCATATTAGAGATCAGCTTAGGTACGAAGAAAGGGTTGAACCGGGGTGTCTTCCCATTCGATATGTATCCTCCCCATTCTTCCTCGAAGGTGATCATACCCCCCTGGCCTGTTCCCCAGATCACTCCAATGTCGAATGGATCCATTTTGGACACATCCAGCCCTGAGTCTTCCATGGCTTCACAGGCTACATACAAAGCATATTGTGTAAAGAGGTCACTTCGTTTTACTTCATTCCTGTCCAGACGGCCTTCGGGATTGAAATCTGTGATCTCACAGGCAAATTGTGTCCTGAATTGAGAAGCATCAAATTTGGAAATGGTAGCTGCACATCGTTTTCCAGCTACAGCATTTTTCCAGAAATCATCCACATTATTTCCTAAGGGAGTAAGGGCACCAAGGCCTGTAATAACAACTCGCGTGTTTTGCATGGGTCTTGTTTTTTGAATTTATGTCGTAGCAGTAGCCTGCTCAATGTTATTTTAAAAGCTCGAAGATAAGTCAAGAGTATTTACCCATCCCAATATTTTTTATGCAGCAAGGAGTAGTAGATCCGTCTATCATGCATTTAGCTATAGGCATATTTTCTATTGACAAATACCTGTATAATGCCCGTTAACACCCTTATTTCAACATTGCACAACTGAGAAAAATTCCTGACAGTCAAAACTCTAATAATGTTTCAATCGTAGTTTTTGATGTAAAGATCAGTAAATCAAAAGCAGTCATGACTTGATAATAAAGTTGACCATTACCGATTTTGATTTGCTTATGTTACTTTAGCGGTTATTTCCAAAAAAGGTATAGCTATGGCGGAGAAGACCAGATACTCAGACGAAGAATTAAAGGAATTCGAGGAATTGATTAACGAAAAACTCGAAAAAGCTAAGAATGAACTCACATCACTGAGAGATTCTCTCACACACAAATCTGATGAAGGAACAGATTCCACCTATGGAGCTGCCAAGACTTTGGAGGATGGGGCCGATACTGCTGAAAAAGAGCAACTGAGCCAGCTTGCTGGTAGACAGCAAAAATTTATCAACAATCTGGAGAATGCCCTGGTAAGGATCAAAAATGGTACCTATGGCATCTGTATAGATACCGGAAAACTTATCAGCAAAGAAAGGTTGAGAGCTGTACCTCATACCATGCATTCCATAGAGTCCAAGCTCAAAGGATCCACCAAGTAATCAATGGATTACCTGGCCAATCATATTGAGGCACTAATATTTTGTGCACCAAAACCAATCAATGAAAAAGAATTGCAGTCATGTCTTAAAGAGATGTTTGAGGCTGAAGTACCCCTGAAAGACATCACCGAGGGTATTGGAACGCTGCAAGAAAAATATAAAAGTGACGACTTCTCCTTTGATGTGGTACAAAGTGGTGGAGGTTTTCAGTTTTTGACTAAACCAGCATATCAGGCGAGCATTAGTATTCTATTGAAGCAACAGTCTAAGAAACGTTTGTCTAATTCTTCATTGGAAACATTGGCTATCATAGCATACAAACAACCTGTTACCAAGAGTGAAGTAGAGCAGATTAGAGGTGTAAACTGTGACTACGCCGTACAGAAATTGTTGGAAAAGGAATTAGTGGAGATCAAAGGAAAATCTGAAGCCGTAGGCCGACCCCTGCTTTACGGTACAAGTCCAACATTCATGGATTACTTTGGTATCAACAGTCTCAAGGACTTACCAACTCCTAAGGATTTCGTACAGGAGGAGAATACCATCGGAAACCAGGGTGAGTAATGCAAAAAAGAAAACCATCAGGTCCACGGAAATCTAAAAAACAGGATCAACCGCCAGTACCTACAGAGACCAGGTTGAACAAATACATCTCCAACGCTGGTGTTTGTAGCCGAAGAGAAGCTGACGTACTCATTCAGGAGGGCAAAATCAAAGTGAATGGGAAAGTAGTGACTGAAATGGGTTACAAAGTCCAGAAGACGGACAAAGTCATCTACCAGGGTAAAGAGTTAAAGACAGAAAAGCTACAATATGTGCTCCTGAATAAGCCTAAAAACTTTATTACTACGTTGAAAGATGAGAAAGGGAGAAAGGCGGTAATTTCTTTGGTAAAAAATGCCTGTGAAGAACGGATCTATCCGGTGGGTAGACTCGACAGAGATACCACAGGCTTGTTGCTTTTTACCAACGATGGCGAGCTGGCTAAAAAACTTACTCATCCAAGTCACAGAGTAAAAAAAATATATCAGGTCACGTTGGATAAACCCATTACCAAACTGGACTTCGATGACATTCTCAAGGGACTTGAGCTGGAGGATGGGTTTATTACTCCCGATGAGATGGCTATTCTTAATGACGATCAGAGCTCACTCGGAGTGGAGATCCATAGTGGTAGAAACAGAATTATCAGAAGGATCTTTGAGCATAAAGGATACAACGTGGCGAAGCTTGATCGTGTGATGTTTGGTCCGCTCACAAAAAAGAACCTACCCAGGGGCAAATTCCGTCATTTGACGGAAAAGGAAATCATAAGATTGAAGAATTTTACCTCGTAGGTACCTTTTTTTATAAGAAAATGGTATGCATGCATAACAAATCCATCGGATTTACTATCTTTAGAGAAGTCTGAAAAGTGCGCCAGATATGGAACCCATTGGAATGAAAGAAATAAAAAAACCCTGCCGGAATGACAGGGTTCTTTGTGGTGCTGGGTGGACTCGAACCACCGACTCACGGATTTTCAGTCCGATGCTCTACCACCTGAGCTACAGCACCCTCCGACAAAACGTGGGGGCAAAAGTAGATAAATCTCTTAATCAGACAAATATTATTTAGAAATTAAACAGGATACCCGAAAAGATATGCGCTTATGATTCCCCAATTGGTTTTTTTGATTGTCCTTTTTGGCTTTGGCTATCTACTTATTAGACGTATAAGACGCATCAGAGCCAATATCCAATTTGGTCGCTCAGTCAGCATAAATGGTGAAAGTTCTACTCGATTGAAAAAAATGTTGCTCGTTGCTTTTGGCCAGAAGAAGATGTTTAAGCAACCCATTCCTGCATTTTTTCATTTTCTCATATACATCGGATTTATCATCATCAATATTGAAGTGTTGGAAATAATCATTGATGGACTGACCGGGAAGCATAGGATTTTTGCTTCGGTGATCAATCCAGGATTGTATACTGGCTTATTATCATTTTTTGAAATACTTGCCCTGGGTGTATTGGTTGCATGTGTCATCTTTCTGGTCCGCAGAAATGTTACCGAGGTCAAAAGATTCAGGAAAGTGGAAATGAAAGGGTGGCCGGCACTGGATGGAAACCTGATCCTGATTATTGAGATTGTACTGATGGTTGCGATTCTTTCTATGAATGCTTCTGATCTCGTGCTTCAGTCCAGGGAAGCTTCCGGGTATACCAAAACTGGTGAATTTCTGATCAGCAGTATGATTGCCCCTGCCTTTGCATCTATGTCGGATCAATCGCTGATCATTCTGGAAAGGGGTGCATGGTGGTTTCATATTGTTGGAATTTTTGCTTTTGCAGTCTATGTCACTTACTCTAAGCATCTGCATATTTTTATGGCATTCCCCAATACATATTACAGCCGACTCAATGCACCAGGGAAAATGAATAACATGGAGGCAATAACCAATGAGGTAAAAATCATGCTGGGAATGCCAAACACTGACCAGGCTGCGCCACCTCCTGAGGGCATGAAGTTTGGAGCCAAAGATATCAATGACTTGACCTGGAAAAATCTGATGGACGCCTATGCCTGCACAGAATGTGGACGGTGCACTACCCAATGTCCTGCAAATCAAACAGGTAAGAAACTTTCTCCCAGAAAGATCATGATGGATACCCGTGACAGGATGGAGGAGGTAGGAAGTAGTATACAATCCGGGGGCAAGGGGCTGGACGATGGTAAATCTTTATTGAATGATTACATCACTAAAGAAGAAATCAATGCTTGCACAAGTTGCAATGCATGTGTGGAAGCATGTCCGGTAAATATTAGTCCATTGGAGATTATCCTGGAATTGAGGAGGTACGTGGCCATGGAGGAATCTGGCTCTCCACAATCCTGGAACGCTATGTTTTCTAATGTGGAAACGAATTTTGCCCCCTGGAAATTTCCATCCAGTGACCGATTTAAATGGGCAGATCAACTAAAAGAACAACAGTAGATGGCTGAAAATATCAAAGTACCCACAGTATCAGAATTATCGTCGCAAGGCAAGACACCGGAAGTATTGTTTTGGGTTGGTTGTGCAGGTTCTTTCGATGACCGATATAAAAAAGTCACTGAGGCTTTTGTACGAATCCTTCATCACCTGAAAATAGACTATGCAGTCCTGGGCCCCGAAGAGACTTGCACAGGAGACCCTGCAAGGAGAGCAGGTAATGAATTTCTTTTTCAAATGCAGGCCATGGCCAATATCCAGACACTAAATGGCTATGAAATCAAAAAGATTGTAACAGCCTGTCCTCACTGCTTCAATACGCTTAAGAATGAGTATCCGGACCTGGGTGGAAATTATGAAGTGATTCATCACTCTCAGTTTTTACAACAGCTGATTGATGAAGGTAAGATCAAAGTGAAAGAGGGTGGTGACTTTAAAGGGAAGAAGATCACCTATCATGATTCCTGCTTCCTTGGAAGAGCCAATGGAGTCTACGAAGCACCCAGGAAAGTGCTTGAAGCACTGGATGCCGAACTGGTAGAGATGAAAAGATGCCGCACCAAAGGACTATGTTGTGGTGCTGGCGGCGGTCAGATGTTTAAAGACGCAGAGTCAGGAAATAAAGAAATCAATATTGAAAGGACTGAGGAGGCCCTGGAGTCGGGAGCATCAACAGTTGCAGTGGCCTGTCCTTTTTGTATGACCATGATGTCTGATGGAGTCAAATTCAAAGGAAAAGATGCTGATGTCAAAGTTTTGGATCTTGCGGAACTCATCGCTAAATCGGAAGGTTTAATGAAGTAACTTTGTAGCTATGTTACATTCATTTGATGAGATGCCCGATTCATCCCGGATGTGGATCTATCAGGCCGACAGACCCTTTACAGCAGATGAGTTACCCCTCGTAGAGCAGGAAGCTCGAAATTTTGTCAATTCCTGGGCTGCCCATGGACAAAGCCTGAAGGCGGCCTATAAAATTGAGCATAATCAGTTTATTGTACTGGCTGTGGATGAAACCTATCATCCTGCCACAGGCTGTAGCATAGATGATTCAGTAGGGTTTATCAGGAACATAGAACAGAAACTTAATGTGGAGTTGCTGAACCGGTCTAAAGTTGCTCTTTACAAAGATGGGAAGGTCGAAATCCAACCATTAAATTCAATAAAGACCAGCATTGAAAGTGGCGAGATCGACAGGGAAACACTGGTTTTTAATGGTTTCATCAACAATCTAAAAGACTTTAGGAATTCGTGGACTCAACCCGCAGAAGATAGCTGGATGAGTAAATATTTTGTCTAGACTTTGTGCTGATCGGTTGAGTAGTCATAAGATCACATTATTTTTAAGGAAATTTCGTTTATCAAACATGTCTCCGATCAGGTTTTTCCTTTTGCTCTTAGTCACAGTTTCTTTACTCAGCAGTTGCGTGCTCAACAGGGCAGAGAAGAGCTATGAAAAGAAGGAATTCAACAAAGCGATTGAGCTTTACAAAAGAGCGGCCACTCCTGATAATGCCGAGATCAATTATAAAATCGCAGAAGCGTATAGAAAGTCTAACCGATTGTCGGAGTCAGTTACTTATTACAATACAGCGATTAAAGCTGGCTATGACAATCCGGAAGCACATGTGAATTTTGCTCGAGCCTTAAAATCGATTGAACAGTATGACGAAGCTCGAAAATCACTTAATACTGTACTTGAAACCTCAGTAAGTGATTCATTAAAGAAAGTTGCCAGCTATGAGCTCACAAACCTGGAAAGCCTCAGTAAAGTAAAGTCAAGGCCCAACTATTACAGAATTAAAAATCTCGATGGTTTAAATACACGTTTTGCCGAATACTCACCAGCTTACAAGGATGGGGTGCTTTATTTCACCTCAAACAGGGATTCAAGAAATATATATGTAGTCACTGGTAGCCCCTTCACAGATATCTATCGGGCCAATGCGCGCGGTGCCAATGTGGATCAATCCAGCATCATGCCATTGGACAATATCATCAATTACGATGATGTGAATGAAGGTTCCATGGCGATATCACCAGATGGGTCATCCATCATTTTTGCAAAAGGCAATTCAGGGAAGGCATCCGGATATTCTGAAGTGAATCTCTTTTTCACAAGATACCGAAATGGTCAATGGACAGAACCCCGGCCCTTGAGTATCAACGATGCCGAATCGTGGGACTCTACCCCTGCATTGAGCCCTGAGGGTACTACACTGTACTTTTCAAGTAATAGACCTGGTGGATATGGTGGAGCAGATATCTACTCAGCTCAGCTTGACCGAAGGGGAAGATGGGTGGATGTGAGAAATCTGGGACCAATTATCAATACCCCGGGCGAGGAAGTTTTCCCTTTCGTTTCACAAAGCGGAAAGCTATACTTTTCTTCTAATGGCCATCCGGGTTTTGGAAACCTGGATCTATATGTGGCCACCAGGGAGTACGGAAATATTACTGTGGAAAATCTGGGTGAACCTATGAATTCATCGAGCGACGATTTTGCCCTTTATGAGTTTGACCTGACCAGAGGGTTTTTTGCCAGTAATCGTCCAGGAGGTGAAGGAGATGACGACGTTTACACCTATGTCAATGAAGATCCGGACCTAAAAATTGTTAATTACTACCTGACTGGTGTCACGGTTACGCACGATGATGGTGGAGAAAAGATTATTCTACCCAATACCAAAGTCTCATTAATTAGTACAGAAACTAATGAGATTCTGGATGAAGCATTTACCAATGAAGATGGGGCGTTTCAGTTTAGGGTATATCCGGAAGAAGAGTATAACCTGATTGGGGAAAAGACTGATTATTTCACCTCCAGAAAGAAATTTTCTACAATTGACAAGTCCGTAGATAAGAATGAGCTGAAAGATTTCATTACCAATGTCACCTTCAATACCGAGGTAGTGATGGAGAGAATTGTAATCGAAAAGCCGATTGTGCTGGAGAATATATACTATGATCTGGATAAGGCAAGTATTCGAGAAGACGCTGCATTGGTGTTGGATAGTCTTGTCACGATCATGAATGACAACCCCGAAATATATGTGGAGCTGGGATCTCATACAGACGTTCGTGCTGATGATGCTTATAATATGGACCTTTCTTTCCGCCGGGCACGAGCTGCCGTTCAATACATGATCAATAATGGGATTGATGCCGGTAGGATTACTGCCAAGGGATATGGTGAAAGCGTGTTGGTAGTTGAAAACGCTACCACGGAGGAAGAGCACCAAAGGAACAGACGAACAGAGTTCAAAGTACTTCGCTACGATCCAGGTGAAAGAGAAGAAGAGCTTCCACCTACCGAGGAATATGACGAATATGATCGATTCTTCGAAGAGCAATAAATACTCAACTCACTAAGCATTAATTGTTTTTCTTTGCGGTATGTCAAGGTATGCACAGCGTGGAGTCAGCTCTTCCAAGAAAGAGGTTCATCAGGCCATCAAAAATCTGGATAAAGGATTATTTCCAGGAGCATTTTGTAAGATCGTTCCCGATCATCTCACAGGTGACAAAGATTATTGCACCATTATGCATGCAGATGGTGCAGGCACTAAATCTTCTCTGGCTTATATGTACTGGAAAGAAACCGGTGATGTATCAGTCTGGAAGGGAATCGCTCAGGATGCCGTGATCATGAATACTGATGATCTCCTGTGCGTTGGTTGTACTGAAAATATGCTGTTGTCTTCAACTATTGGCAGAAACAAGCATCTGATTCCGGGAGAAGTCATTTCTGAAATAATTAAAGGAACTGAGGAGGTTTTACAAATGCTCAGGGATCATGGGTTGGACATTATTTCTACTGGAGGAGAAACAGCCGATGTTGGAGACCTTGTCAGGACTGTAATTGTAGACAGTACGGTCATCGCCAGGATGAACAGATCAGATGTGATCAGCAATGACAATATCCGTCCGGGAGATGTAATCGTTGGTCTAGCGTCTTATGGTCAGGCCAGCTACGAGACTGAGTACAATGGGGGCATGGGCAGCAATGGACTCACCTCGGCCCGACATGATGTATTTGATAAAGTTTATCAGCAGAAATACGCAGAGACATTTGATCCGGGAACAAGTCTTGACCTGGTTTATTCCGGAACAAAAAAACTTACTGATATGGTAGAGGGTGTGCCACTGGATGCAGGAAAGCTGGTCCTATCACCCACACGAACTTATGCACCTGTCATTAAAAAGATTCTTAAGGAAATGCCAGGAACAATTCACGGAATGGTGCACTGTAGTGGTGGTGCCCAAACCAAGATTTTGCATTTCATTGAGAATCTCAAAGTGATAAAAGATAACCTGTTTCCTGTCCCTCCACTATTCGAAATGATCCAGAAAGAGAGCGGTACAGACTGGAAGGAAATGTATGAGGTATTCAATATGGGTCATCGTTTTGAAATATATCTCCCCGAAGCTCATGCAAATGAAATAATGGAGATTGCTAAAAGCTTCAACATAGATGCACAGGTTGTGGGGCATGTCCTTGATGCTGATCATAACGAGGTTCAGATAGACTCGCCTTACGGTGTTTTCACCTACCAATAGCTATTCATGCTTGAGCCTCCTGTTCTTACAACTTCTGAAGTAAAGCTTCGATTATTACAGAGATCAGATATTCCTGCATTGCTTGAGGCAGCACAGGATAAGGATGTCTGGAGGTGGTTTACGACTGATTTAAGTGATCGGGCACGAATGGAAGCCTGGGTTGATAAGCTACTTCAGAAACTGCAGACGGGTACAATGATCCCACTCGTGATAGAGGACCTGAAATCTGGCAGAATAGCCGGTTCTTCCAGCTATATGAACATTGCGGAGGAGGACTTGTGCATCGAAGTCGGCACTACCTGGATTGGTAAAGAATTTCACGGAACTGGCATCAATTATCACATGAAATATGCGATGCTTCACCATGCGTTTGATGTGTGGAACTTTGAACGAGTGGAATTGAGGACTGATGCCCTGAACGTAAGATCGAGACGAGCAATAGAGAAGATTGGAGCAAATTATGATGGGATGTTCAAAAATCACCGATTCAACAAGGAAGGTGGTAGGAGAGACAGTGTGATCTACAGTATTCTGAAACAAGATTGGCCAGGGATCAGGAAATCCATCTTCGGCCATGTTCAGTGAAAGGCATCCTCGAAATGGTCGATCTTTTCGTTTTCAATGGCTATGATGTCAAACCTGATGTCTTTAGCCCAATTGATATCCAATAAATATTGTTCTGCAGCTTCCATTATAAGTCTTTCCTGGTTGGTGGTGACAAAAGTTTCCGGGTGACCGAATTGGCTGTTTTTCCGAAGTTTTATCTCAAAAAAGACCAGTAACTGGTTTTTGTAAATCCCGATCAAGTCAATTTCTCCTCGTCCATGTCGATAGTTTCGCTCAATGATCTCATAGTCTCGTTTTTCAAGGTAAGAAACAGCTAAATCTTCACCATATTTGCCTTTCAATTGATTGTTCATCAGTTCTTATATCATGAGTGACTTATATCCCCTGAAGTTTAACCCCATATTTAAAGAGAAAATCTGGGGAGGACAAAAGATTAAAACCATTTTAGGCAAAGATTTTTCCCCTGCTAAAAACTGTGGTGAGACCTGGGAACTCTCCGGGGTGAAAGGAAATGTATCTGAAGTGAGTAATGGAGCCCTCAAGGGCAAAACGCTGACTCAGCTCATCGATAGCCAGGGTGAAGAACTCTTAGGTAAAAAGATCATTCAGCGATTTGGGACTGAATTTCCCCTCCTGGTAAAATTCATAGATGCGAATGATGACCTGTCTGTACAGGTACATCCAGATGATACGCTGGCAAGAAAGAGACATGATTCTTTTGGGAAAACAGAGATGTGGTATATCATGCAGGCTGATGAGGGCTCGTCTTTGGTAACAGGTTTCAATAGGAAAATGGATAAGGAAACCTACATGGACTTTTTCAACAAGGGCCAGCTGATGGATATTCTCAACCAGGAAAAAGTCAATGCGGGGGATGTTTATTTTATCCCCGCTGGACGCGTGCACACCATCGGTAAGGGTCTCCTACTCGCAGAGATTCAGCAAACCAGTGACGTGACCTACAGGATCTATGATTTTGATCGGGTAGATGATCAGGGCAATCAAAGGGAGCTGCATGTGGAGGAAGCTTTGGATGCAATAGATTATGAGTTTCATGATAATTACAGGACCGCGTATTCAGACCCAAAAGACGGAAGGTCAAAATTGGTATCCTGTCCTTATTTCACTACCAACAAGCTTCAGGTAGACAAAACGTTGAGCATTGATCATCAAGCACTGGATTGTTTTAAGATCTATGTTGTGCTAGAGGGTAAAGGGCAAATTAAGTTTGACGCTGGGGTAACGGATCTAGCAAAGGGAGAAGTCATTTTGGTACCTGCCTCAATAAAGAAATACAGCCTGGAAACTTCGGAAGGACTTACGATGTTGGAGTCATATATTGATTAAACCATTGGTCGTCCAAAACAAGCAAACCAGGATTATTCACCTGGGAGAGATAGATTATAAAGAAGCCTGGGATTACCAGGAGCAAATTTTCCAGTCTGTAGTGGATGTAAAGATCCAAAACCGGAAAAGACCCCTGGAGGAGCAACAACCGACTAACAACTACCTGATTTTTTGTCAGCATCCTCATGTTTATACTTTAGGTAAGTCCGGCAGTGAGCAGAATCTTCTGATTAATGAGGCCCAGTTAAAGCTTAGGGAAGCGCATTACTACAAGATCAATCGGGGTGGAGATATCACCTATCATGGACCTGGACAGATTGTGGTTTACCCCATTTTGGATCTGGACAACTTTTTTACGGATATTCATAAATACCTGAGGTACCTGGAAGAATCTGTTATCCTTACCTTGAAGGATTATGGCATTGAAGCAGGTAGGATTGCAGGATTGACTGGAGTTTGGCTGGATATTGAAAGCCCGGTAAAGGCAAGAAAGATTGCAGCATTTGGAGTAAAGTCGAGCCGGTGGGTCACAATGCACGGTCTAGCGTTTAATATTCAGGTAAATCTTGACTATTTTAACAACATTGTTCCTTGCGGGATCCAGGATAAGGCCGTAACGTCTTTGGATCGTGAGTTGGGGAGAGATCCGGATTTTTCTGAAGTTGTTGGGCGACTTAAAACCCATTTGGTGGAATTATTTGAAATGGAAGTTACGGATGAAGAAGGATATTGATTTTCCAAAGGTTGAAGATGTTTATCTCACGGTAGTTAAGGGGGATGATGACTTATGGCAGGTTTACATGCTCAACAGAAATATTAACATGCTCGAAAATGTGATGGTGACATCAAAAGGATATGGCCGGAAAAATGGCAAGGAGCAAAAAACCTCTGTACTCAGGCACATGATACCTAAGCTTCAATCTGGTGAGTATGCCTTGATAGAACCCATCGATCCGGGGGTATTCCATCTCAACAATGAATATTGGGTTTCGTTTTTTATAGGTAATCAACTCTATGATAAAAAATACATCTTTGTTCCGGACAGCATTGTGGAAGACAACCTGATCCACATTGCCGAACTGGGTCGAAAAGGTGTATTACATCAATAATTATGGATCAGCACTTAAGGAACATACTTATTCTTGATATCGAAACGGTTGCCCTTAAGTCCGATTACAGTAAAATTCCTGAAGGCTTAAAGAAACATTGGGAGCGCAAAGCCGGGTTTATCCGCAATGAGGATGAATTGACTACTGATGAGCTTTTTATAGAAAGAGCAGGCATCTATGCAGAGTTTGGTAAGGTGATTGCCATTGCATTTGGTTTTTATCATGAGGAGGCAGGAAAGCTCACTTTTCGCGTAAAATGTATAGCTGACCATGATGAAAAAACACTCCTCACCCGTTTCAAGGAGGAAGTGCTATTGAAATTTGACCAGCAGGAGCTAAAATTGTGTGCTCACAATGGAAAGGAATTTGACTTTCCGTACCTCTGTCGTAGGATGCTCATCAACGACATCAAGCTACCGGATGTCCTAAACACCGGGGGTAAAAAACCATGGGAGGTGAACCATATTGATACCTTGGAGATGTGGAAATTCGGAGATCGTAAAAGTTATACCTCTCTTGACCTACTCACAACAATTTTCGATATTCCTTCTAACAAGACCGACATGGATGGATCCATGGTCAATGAAATTTATTACAAAGAAAAAGACGGACTGAAAAGAATCGAACAATATTGTCTTGGCGATGTTATAGCAACTGCGCAGTTATATTTGCGTTTAAACTCCCTTCCGGTCATCGCTAAGGAAAACATTACCGTCGTCAGCTAAAACTCTTATGAGTAAAAAGAAAAAAAAGAAATTTTCTAAATCTAAAAAATCAGGTGGGCGCCAGCCCAAGGCACAGTACATAAAGGACCAGGTGAAGGAGCTGTTTTTCTCCAATCTTGGCTCAGGCTATAGCATTCAGCAGATTATCAAACAGCTCAAGCTGCGAGATATGCGATCAAAGAACCTGCTCAAGGAAATCCTTTTTGGGATGGAAAGCAGGGGAAAGATCAATCGAGGACCTGACGGTCGCTTTAGCAGCGCCATGGAAGCGGAATATATCGAGGGCAGAGTGGATCATGTCAATCCAAGGTTTGCATATATTATCTGTGAAGGTGTCGAAGAGGATATTTGGGTACGGACAGACGACCTCAAATTCGCCATAGATGGGGACATTGTAAGGATCATGATCACCTCACAAGCCAAAAATGGCTTCAGGGCTGAGGGTCGTGTCTTGGAGATAGTACAGCGCACCAAAGATGAATTTGTAGGTCGTATTGAGGTTTCAGACAAATTCTCATTTGTTGTTCCGGACAATAAAAATCTACACTTTGACGTCTTTGTCTATCCGGAGAAGATTGGCAAGGCCAAGCACAATGACAAAGTCATAGTGAAGATTGCCAAATGGCATGATGCCCGCAACAGAAGCCCACTTGGAGAAGTCATTCAAGTGCTAGGGAAAGCTGGCGAAAACGAAGCTGAGATCCATTCTATCATGGCTGAGTTTGGTCTTCCGTTTCAGTTTCCTGTGAAGGTAGAAGAAGCAGCCTCTACTATTCCGGTCAAAATCTCTGCGAAGGAGATCAAGGGCAGAAGGGATTTTCGAGAGATTACCACATTTACTGTAGATCCTGAAGATGCTAAAGACTTTGACGATGCATTATCCATCCAGGAAGTAAAAAAGGGTATATACGAAATCGGTATCCACATAGCTGATGTTTCTCATTATGTGACAGAAAATTCTATCCTGGATAAAGAGGCACTTGAACGCGCCACATCAGTATATCTGGTTGATCGAACAATTCCGATGCTTCCGGAAGTGTTATCCAATCAGTTATGTTCACTCCGACCAAACGAGGAAAAACTTACTTTCTCTGCTGTTTTCCATATCGATGAAAACTTAAAAATCTCCGATCGTTGGTTTGGCAGAACAATTATCAATTCGGATAGGAGGTTTACCTATGAAGAGGCTCAGGAAAATATTGAGTCCGGAAAAGGAGATTATGCCAAGGAGTTGGTCTTGCTGAATGACATTGCCAAGCGTTTTCGTGAAAAACGTTTTAAACATGGAGCAGTAAACTTTGAGACCACAGAAGTGAGGTTTAAACTTGATGAAAAGGGAAGACCACTGGAAGTGGTTCCAAAGGTTCGGAAAGATGCTCACAAAATGATTGAGGAGTTTATGTTGTTAGCAAACCGCGAGGTAGCAACACATATTTATCAACTGAAACAGAAAAAGGGCCAGCAACAGCCGAATACTTTTGTTTACAGAACCCATGATCTGCCCGATCCTGAGAAACTGGATAACTTCAGCAAATTTTCTGCTCGCTTTGGTCATAAGCTCGAAACTTCAGGAGATATTTCCAAGAGCTTAAATAAACTGATGAGTGAAATAGAAGGCAAGCCTGAGCAAAATGTTTTGGAACAGTTGGCCATTCGATCCATGGCGAAAGCCAAATACACCACAGAACCAAAAGGTCACTTCGGACTGGCTTTTGATCATTATTCACACTTCACCTCCCCAATTCGAAGATATCCCGATGTGATGGTCCATAGACTGTTGTGGAATTACTTGGAGGGCGGTGCCATGCCTGATAGGGAGCCTTATGAGAAGCGTTGTGTCCATTCCTCAGAAAGAGAAAAGAATGCAGCGGATGCCGAACGAGCATCTATCAAATACAAGCAGGTTGAATTCATGCAGACCATGCTTGGACAAGTATTCGAAGGGCTAGTGTCAGGTGTTACAGAGTGGGGGATTTTTGTGGAGATTATAGATACCAAGTGTGAAGGGATGATTCGCTTAGCGGATATCGAGGGAGACTTTTACGATTTTGATGAGAAAAACTATCGGGTGATTGGACGCCATAATAAAAGAATAATTACCCTGGGTGATAAACTAAAGGTGATGGTAGCCAGGACTGACATCGACCGAAGGACCATAGACCTTGACCTAGTACAGGAATGACAATAAAAGATCTTCAGCAACAAATTGAGGATGAGATTTCTCAGCTGCATTTTGGGGACCATCCAAAAGAGCTTTACGAACCAATCAGCTATATTTTATCGCTTGGAGGCAAACGCCTTAGACCACTTCTGGTATTGCTGGGATATGGACTTTTTAAAGGAAATTCCAGCTCTATTTTACGGTCTGCAGTATCAGTGGAGGTATTTCATAATTTCACCCTGATGCACGACGACATCATGGACGAGGCGCCTTTGAGAAGAGGCAAGCCAACAGTTCATGAGAAATGGGACAGCACAGTCGCCATTTTAAGCGGAGACACCATGCTTGTGAAGGTCTATGACTTACTGCTCAGTGTAAAACCAGAATATTTAGGGCAGGCCATCAAAGATTTCAACCAAACAGCTATCGAGGTATGCGAGGGTCAACAGATTGATATGAACTTCGAAAAGACCGGACAGGTAAAGGAGGAAGAATATATTGAAATGATTCGTCTGAAGACCGCCGTTCTTCTGGGTTTTAGTCTAAAGTTTGGAAGCCTACTGGCAGGTGTAGCAAAGGAAAAGCAAGAGATTTTATACCGGATTGGTGAGCTGATGGGCATCGGATTTCAACTTATGGATGATCTGTTGGATGTGTATGGCGATCAAAAGAAATTCGGAAAGATGGTAGGTGGGGATATTGTATCCAACAAAAAGACCTTCCTGCTGATCAAGGCCATAGAATTGGCTCATGTCGAGCAAAAAGTAATTCTGGATAAGTGGTTATCGGCTAGCTCATTTGATACGAATGAAAAAGTAGCCGCAGTCACAAATGTCTATGATCAGCTTGGTATCAAACAATTGACCGAGACCAAAATGAATGGTTATTTTGATCAATCCATTGCCCTCATGGACCAACTGGAAGTTGATACCAGCTTATTAAAAAAATTCACCCTTCAACTAATGAAAAGAGACTCATGATCCCCATTACCCTCATCATCATCGGTATTACAATTCTGGTATCTATTTTAGCATTCAACAATGATCAGTTGATGCGAAAACTGCTGATGAATCCTTATCTCGTTGCAAATAAGAACCAGTACTACAGGACTATTACCTCTGGGTTCATCCATGCCAATTGGATGCACCTTGGATTCAATATGTTTGCCTTCTTCTTTTTTGGCCGTGTGGTTGAAAGCTATTTTTATCAAATCCTTGGTGGGAATTCAATAATTGTATTCATCATTTTCTATGTCACAGCAATCATTGCTTCTGATTTTATCACCATTTTCAGACATAGGAACAATCCTAACTATAACAGTCTTGGAGCCAGTGGAGCAGTATCGGCAATAGTATTCACCAGCATACTATATGCCCCATTGAACAATATCTATATCTACTTTATTAAGATGCCAGGATTCATTTTTGGATTGATCTATGTGATCTATTCCTATTGGCAGAGTAAAAATGAGGGGAGCGGAATCAATCACGACGCCCATCTGTTTGGGGCCGTTTACGGAATAATTTTTGGGATAATCGTATATCCCGATTCTGCCGGAGGATTCATTGAGCAAATCCTCCAGTACAGAATCTTTTAGAATTCTTAATTAACTGAAATAAGCTCCACTTCAAACACAAGCACTGCATTTGGAGGAATTGATCCACCTGCACCTCTTGGTCCGTAAGCAAGCTCTGAAGGGATCACCAGTTCCCATTTGGATCCTTCTTTCATCAGCTGTAGCGCTTCTGTCCAACCTTTTATCACTCCATTTACCGGGAATGTAGCTGGCTCACCTCTTTCTACTGAGCTGTCAAACACGGTTCCATCAGTCAGTTTTCCAGTGTAATGCACAGTCACTTCATCAGTCGGGCCTGGAGTGGCACCACTACCTGCAGTGATCACGCGATACTGCAAGCCGCTTTCGGTCACTTCTACACCGTCTTTGCTTTTGTTACCATCAAGGTATGATTGTCCTTCTTTCATAGATGCTTCACTTTGTCTTGTATTCATTGTCATCATTAATTCCTGACATTGTTGGAGCGTAAGCTGCGCATCACCATTAAATGCTTCAGCCAATGCTTTACTAACGATTCCTATATCGATGCTATCATCGTCAAGGTTTTTTAGGGATTCAGCAATTTGAACACCGTAGCTATAACTTAGGCTGTCATTGAAACTGCCCATCTCTACAGGACCACTCACTTCTTCATTGCATCCAAATCCAGCAAAAATTAATACCAGAAAAGAATAGCCAAACAATTTTTTCATTTTCATCTTTTTTTAATGAGGGCGCTAAGATAAGGACAATATCAGAAGAACAAGAATTATCAAATTGTAAATCAGGTAAGCAAAATCAAATGAACCATTTGGAGTGTTACAATTATTGAGTTATTCTGATACTTTTGCCAGTTAAAAAAACAAGTTCAATGGAAGGGGAGCGTAAGCCATCTTTAAATTTTATCGAACAGCTAATCGAAGGAGATCTGAAAAGTGGAAGGCGTAAAAGCGTTCACACAAGATTCCCTCCCGAACCTAATGGTTACCTCCACATTGGTCATGCAAAATCCATCGTTCTCAACTTTGGATTAGCTGAAAAATACAACGGCAAATGCAACCTGAGATTTGACGATACCAATCCGGAGAAGGAGGACGTGGAATATGTGGATTCCATCAAGCGAGATATCCAATGGATGGGTTATGACTGGGAGGACAGGGAATTTTACGCTTCGGATTATTTTGATACGCTCTATGACTATGCCATCCGACTTATCAATAAGGGCAAGGCTTATGTAGACGACCTGAGTCAGGAAGAATTTAACGCTATCAAGGGCACACCCACTGAACCGGGTAAAGAAAGCCCATTCAGAGGAAGAAGTGTGGAGGAAAACCTTCAGCTCCTGGATGAAATGAAAGCTGGGAAATACAAGAATGGTGAAAAGGTCTTAAGAGCAAAGATCGACATGTCATCGCCCAACATGCATATGCGAGATCCTATCCTCTATCGCATCAAACATACTACCCACCACAAAACGGGTGATGACTGGTGTATCTACCCAACATACGATTTTGCACATGGGCAGTCGGATAGCATTGAGAATATCACCCACTCATTATGTACGCTCGAGTTTGAGGTACACCGCCCACTTTACGATTGGCTGATCCAGGAATTGGAGATTTTCCCTTCCAAACAAACAGAATTTGCGCGACTCAATCTCAGCTACACAGTAGTAAGCAAAAGGAAATTGCTTGAACTTGTTCAGGAAAAACGAGTAGCAGGCTGGGACGACCCGAGGATGCCGACAATTTCAGGCATAAGGCGAAGAGGCTTTACACCCGAATCCATCAAGAATTTCATTCACAAGGTCGGTGTGGCCAGGAGAGACGGAATCACAGATGTAGCATTGTTGGAGCATTCGGTTCGCGAGGATCTCAACAAAAAGACTAACCGATTCTTTGGGATTCTCAGCCCACTGAAAGTAGTGATCACAAACTGGCCAGAAGATAAGGAAGAAATTCTCACAGGTGTAAATAACCCGGAAGATGAGTCGGCCGGTACCCGAGAAATGAAATTTGGGCGTGAGATCTATATTGATCGGGGTGATTTCCTGGAAGATCCACCAAGCCCGAAAAAGTGGTATCGACTGGGTCCGGATAGGGAAGTTAGGTTGAAATATGCCTATATCATCAAATGCACCGGATACGATAAGAACGATCAGGGTGAAGTGACTACCCTTTATGCGGAGTATGATCCGGAGACAAGAAGTGGACAGGACACCAGCGGTAAGAAAGTGAAAGGTACATTGGGATGGGTATCGGCTAAATATGGTATTGGAGCTGAGATTCGGCTTTATGACCGATTGTTTCAAACCGAAAACCTGAATGAAATCGATGATGACTTTAAAAACCACCTTAACCCGGATTCTTTGACCATCAACAGGGAGGCGATCCTGGAGGAAGCATTAAAGACAGCCCAGGTAGGAGACCTTGTACAGTTTGAACGTGTTGGATATTTCAGAGTTGATGAGGATAGTACGCCCCATAATCTGGTATTCAACAGAACCATTACACTTAGAGATAACTGGACGAAGGTCAAAGGCAGTTAATCAATCATGTCAGGCAACTTTTTTCTTCCGATGATCTTCTGCAACCTGATGCAGTGGAATAGATTTGTTCTGCTTTTCCATAAGCTGAGTTTTAGCGAATGATTCAGCTAGAGGGAAAAGCGTAACCACAGATAAGAGTAATGTGGCCTTCCCTAATTCCGTCAACAATAAAGCCTCATGGCTAAATAGATACAGGCTTAAAGCAAAAACAGAAAGGGTGATGGTACTTTGAATTATGATTTTAATACTCATTGGTTTGCAATTTTATTTTTTGCAAATATGAGGTCTATGAATCATATATTTTTATTTAACTTTTTTATTGAATGCATATACGATTTTATATGCATTCATGACATCTGGAAATATCGTGACCATCCTTTCTTGCTAGCCTCAGTCACTACGTCCAGGCGATCCCATCTACTTTCTGGCTTCAGATCAAAGTGTTTATATACAACTCCTTTCTAGGCAGTCTTATCCGATGTACAGGAGACTGACTATACAGCGGGCCTAGAAATACCTGTAATAATCCCGGATCTTGGCAATGACCTGGTCATAAAGTGGTGCCGTAAACTCTTCAAACATGAGCTGTGGCCCGGGAATAGATACTTCAATTCTTTTCACCATATCTTGTTCCTCTTCTGACAAAGCTCTCTCATCCCCATTAAATGTGGCCCATCGTGCTGTCCACACATATTCACTTGGGAATTTCTCCTGAGTTAGTACTTTTCTTGTTCTGCCATCTAGCACTTTGAAATCAAGCAAACCACTTCCAGTTAGTGATCTTTCATTCACTTTGAGCACAGCTTTTACAGTGCCGTACACCACCTCACCTGTTTTGGTTTTACCCACTTCTACACTATCCTTACTTGTTTCTTTTTCATAAGTTCTACTCGATACACCCCCCAGGTTAAATCGATCGAATTCCATCTGGATGTAATGATCTACAAAGGGAAGCTGATCAATCTTGGCTTCGGAAGGAGTATAAAATTTCACATACTGATTGACCATATTGTTGTGAAGGTATTCATTGATCTTATTTACAAAAAACTCATGCTTTAAGTCAAATACCCTAACAGGACTTGGTATAGGTTCTACCACAACTTTCATTGTAGCGTAGAAGAGCGCTTCATTCATTCTGTCTTCTACGTCTTTGTAACGAGTGACGAAATCACTGGCAATTGAGAAATGTCCATGTGCCTCTTTTGCCTTTTCACGGTTATCTTTTTGTTGCATGGCCTGGTCCCCAAGCTCATATCTATATTCTGCAGCCTTCAACCGCGCACCAGAAAGTTCCTGATCGTATCGCTCAGGGTTTGGAACTACCTTTCTACAGCCCGGGCATCGAGCTATAGCATCATATAAGTTGTTGATGGCAGTGTAGTCATACACCATTTTTTCATACTTGAATGGATCTGTACTGGCTTTAGCTCTTTGGATATTGTCTTTATGGAGGTCTACTCCGAGAAAATATGCTGACTTGAGGGTCTGCCTTGATTTTTTGTGGTCAGGGTTGCTCTTTAATCTATTGATAGCCTGATAGGCTGCAGTATCATAATTTCCTTTTTCAAGTGCTTTCTTACCGCTGTAGCATCCAACCAATACAAGGAAAGCTGTTAGTAGTGAATAGGTTATGATTGATTTCATGTCCTTCTATTTTGGTTCTAAAGTAACAGAAATCATAAAATGTGCCAATTATTTTTCGATGAGTAAAATTTGGCATGGGATCAAGCAACCAAATGACCCATTTATCCAGCTCTTCGAAGGACTTCCAGGGGAGACCTCGATATGACTGATTGGTTATTGAAAAGACCAATAAACACTGTCACACCCGTTACGGCAATAATGATCCACAGGATCTGAAGAAAATCAGGAATGAAGGTCAGCTCAAAAACAAACTGTCCGAGGACAACAGAGAAAACCAAGGCAAGAAGTACCCCGGTCAGAGAACCAAGGATCCCCAAAAAGAAATATTCTGCAATGACGACTTTCCAAAGTTGAATCCTTGAGGCACCTAATGTCCTTAGCAGCACATTTTCTTTCATCCGCTGAAATCTGCTCAATACAATGCTGCTGATGAGCATAATGATACCCGTGCCAATACTAAACAGCGCCATAAATCGGATGACAAAGGCAATTTTTCCTAGTATCTCATCTAGTGTTTTTAGCACCAGCTCCAGGTCGATGATTGAGATGTTGGGATAGTTTCGCACGACTGCCTGTTGATATCTGGCAGAAAGCTCTGTGTTATCAATTTTTGTGATCAAGACATGAAATTGGGGAGCCTTTTCTATGACGCCAGTAGGAAATAAAACCAAAAAATTTGTCTGGACTCTTCGCCAATCAATATCCCTGAAGCTACTGATATAGGTTTCTACCAGCGCCCCCTGAACATTCCACAATAGTTTATCTCCCAGCTTCACATCGAGGTTGTCAGCAAAACCTTTTGCAATTGAGATCGGGATGCTATCTCCCATAGCCTGACCAATCCATTCACCCTCGGCGATGGATTCTGAGTCAATCAATGAATCCCGATATGTTACCCGATACTCTCTGTTATAAACCCACGATCTACGGTGAATGGTGGTATCCTGATCGGATTCCATTTGATCCATCCCGTTGATTTCCTCAAGGCGCATCGTAACAATGGGAACTTCCTGAAGGATTGGCAGGTCATAATCCAGGGTCATGGTTTTCACCTCTTCTTTTTGAGGTGTTTGTATGTCAAACAATACGGTGTTAGGTCTATCTCCAGCCCCGGATATGGTCACACGCTCCAGCAACATATTCTGCATAAAAAGGACAGTGGCTATAAAACTGGTGCCCAGACCCAGCGTGATAATCAAAATAGTTGTTTGATTATGGGGCCTGTAAAGATTGGAAAGCCCTTGTCTCCAGGCAAAGGAAATATTTTGTGATAGGGACTTCCTGATTATCCATCGTAGCCCTGCCCCCATCAAACCCAGAATTACCAGCGCCCCCAATAGTCCTGCAGTGAAAATGATCGAATCAAGCCAGGACCTGATCTGAAGGAAAACAAGCACATTGATAAAACCGAAAAGCACCAGGGCAATCAATGCCTGGACTTTATCAAATCTTTTAATCTCATCAACCTCGGTCCTGATGGCCTGAAGCGGACTCACCAACCGCAATGAAACAAGTGACAGGAGTGCAAACAATACGGAAACCACTACTCCAATGGCGATCCCGGTAAAAACCGAAGGCCATGATATTGAAGATGTGAAGCTTATAGGGATGAAATCTTTTAGCAATTCAGGCAAGAAAACCTGCACACTTACCCCGAGAAAACTTCCAAAAACCGATCCTATAAGTCCAAAAAAGCTAACCTGTATCAAAAAAATCGTTATGGCCTGGGAGGAGGTAATGCCTAAGCATCGGAGTGTGGCTACAATACTTGTTTTTTCTTTAGTATAAACATAAATGCTGCTTGCAACTCCAATACAACCAAGTAACAGAGCAACAAAAGCGACCAGCTCCAGGAAATCAGTCAGGTCTTTGAATGATCTGCTGGTTTGTCGTTTTTCATCTTCAACCGTATCTACATCATACCCTTTTTCCTCTGTGGCCTCTTTCAATTCTTTCCAGGCCTGGGTGGTGTCTGCCTGCTCCTTAAAGACATAATAATGCAAATAGTTTATGCGGCTTCCTTTTTTGATCAGACCTGTTTGCTCCAGGTACTTATATGGGATATAGACCACCGGCGCAGCTGTGGAGGATACGTTTGTTTGCCCTGGTATCTTTCTCAATTTACCTGCTATATGAAAAAGGAGGTTTCCAACCTTAACTGAGTCTCCTAACTCCACATTGTACTGGATCATCAATTTTTCATCAACGAGTGCGCTCTTACCTTCAAGGAATGTTCTGGAAGCTTCCTCGGGCACAGTTTCAATCGCACCGTAGTAAGGATATTTTCCACTCAATGCCCGCACTTGCGTGAGCCTGGTACCATCTGTTCTCGGGAAGTAAACCATGGAAGCGAAATAGCTTTCCCTGGACATGTCCATAGCATATTCTGAATGTGCCGCCAGCAGAGAATCAGGTAGTATCTGACTCCCTCTCACAGAAACATCTGCACCCAATAATGTTTTAGCCTGATTGTTGATCTCAACCAGAAGGTTTTCTCTAAATGAAGTAATACCCACCAGAGCTGCAATACCCAAAGCAATGGCCAGAATGAACAATAACAGCTTGCTTTTGCTGTTTCGGGCATCCCGCCACGCCATTTTCCAGGGCCAGGATTTTGAGTAAGATGTATTGGGTATTTTGTGGTCTGCCATCCTTTTTTAGATGATTTTTCCTCCCTTTAGTGAAATGATTTTATCTGTTTTTTTAGCTAGATCTGAGTCGTGAGTGACGATAATCAGTGTGGTTTGCTGTTCCTTGTTTATGTCAAAAAGCAGTTCCTCAATATGGGTCCCAGTTTCATCATCAAGGTTTCCGGTAGGCTCGTCAGCAAATAGGATTTTTGGGCTGTTTGAGAAAGCTCGGGCAATGGCTACCCGTTGTTGTTCACCTCCTGATAGTTGGGAAGGGTAATGATCCAGACGATCACCCAGGCCGACACGCTCCAGCAAATCAGCTGATAACTTTTGAACATTCTTTTCACCTCTTAGCTCCAGGGGCACCATCACATTTTCCAATGCAGTGAGTGTGGGGATGAGCTGAAAGTTTTGGAAGATAAAACCAATATGTTGGTTGCGTACCTTGGCCAGGTCATCCTCGCTTAGCTGATTAAGCAATGTATTGTTTAGCGTGATTTTTCCCTCGGTAGCTCTATCCAGGCCAGCGCAAAGACCAAGTAAAGTGGTCTTTCCACTTCCCGAAGGTCCTACAATAGCGATGCTTTCTCCGGAAGAGACATCAAAATTGATATTGTCTAAAACCTTGATGAATTTATTCCCACTTGGATAAGTTTTGCTTAGAGCTTCTACTTTTAATATTGAGGCCATCAGGACAAGTTTAAGACATTAAAACGATTTGCAATCATTGATGTTTGGATTTAGGTGACCAGACCCACTGGAAGACGAAACAATCCATATAAATATTGTATCGGAATCTTTGGTACAGGTGGGCGTAAAATTTTGTTTTCTGGTCAGAATTTGTTAAATTTTGTCTAGCATCATTAACATGATATAGTTCAGCTCAAGGATTGATGTGAAACATAGTAAATCCTTAAAAATAGCCGGAAATTCATGTTGTGAAATTAAAATTATACGGCCATGATGACTCAAAAGTTAAATTTTATCGAATGGATAGTGTTGGCTACCACACTAGCCATATTGGTTTTCGCAACAAAAATTGGAATTGAGACCCTGATAAAATTCACTTGTGAATTCCCTGGTGTTTAAAATAACAGCCAGGTTTAGTTAGCGATTACTTTTCAGCTGCTAGTAAAACACCAGTCTGTTGATAGGCACCTGACAATCTACTTTTTTGTCTTCTTTCATGAGCATCTCCACAGGCACGTTGTCCCAGTCAGGAAATTCATAAGTACGTATATGATACATTATGATCATATCAAGGACATATTGATATGTTTTTTGAGTAATAAAGTATTGCTGATTGCCAAACCTGTCTCTGATCAGGTATTTTCCGGGTGGTATGTCTACTTTAGTTACCATCGTTTTTAAGGTCTACGGAAATTTCCCGATTTTCTTAAACTCTCCCAATGAATTAGCTCACGTGGCAGGATGACATATATCAATCGAATGCTTTCTGAGGCTCCGCTTAAGTTCTTGTTTATTAAATTCGGGCTTATGAAATCAATATCATTGATTATGCTTTCCCTATGTGTCTTGTATTCGTGCAGCCAGACAGCCAGGAAAGAAGACTCAAAAGATGATGCTACAGAATCAGGTGAGGAAAAGAGTCAGGAAATACCTGAAAAAATCATCATGTTCTTCGGCAATAGTATTACTGCGGGCTATGGAGTCTCAACCGATGAAGCTTTCCCTGCAAGGGTTCAGGCGATCCTGGATTCTTTGGAATATCCTTATAAAGTTGTGAACGCGGGATTGTCTGGAGAGACATCAGCCGGTGGCCTCAACAGAATTGACTGGGTATTGAGGACTGTTCCTGACATTTTCGTCCTGGAACTCGGTGGAAATGATGGCCTCAGAGGACTCAAACTGTCAGAGACTAAGAAGAATTTATCTGCGATCATAGGAAAAGTAGAGGCGGTGAATCCGGAGGCCAAGATTATCCTGGCTGGCATGGAGGTCCCACCAAATCTTGGTCAGGACTATACGACAGAATTTAAAAGCCTCTACCAAGAGTTGGCCCAATCTCATGATGTGGTTTTCATTCCTTTTATTCTGGAAGGAGTTGGAGGAGAGGAGGATCTCAACCAGTCAGATGGAATCCACCCCAACATAGAAGGGCACAAAGTAGTTGCTCAAACTGTGTGGAGCTATTTATCACCACTGCTCAGCAAAAAAATCTCAGGTGAAGGAAGTTGAGCATTTTCTGGAGGCTGCAGCCGGGTGGATATGGAATTATCCACTGCTGATCTTGCTGGTTGGTGGTGGGGTTTTCTTCATGATTTACAGTCGTTTTCTCCCCTTTAGATACATCGGACATGCCATCAATGTGATCAGGGGAAAATACGATGATGAATCAGACCCTGGTCAGATAAGCCATTTTCAGGCATTGTCGGGTGCTCTGGCAGCTACAATAGGGATGGGGAATATTTCAGGTGTTGCCATTGCCATTTCCGTAGGAGGACCCGGGGCTCTGTTTTGGATGTGGGTCAGCGCATTCTTTGGGATCGCAACAAAATTTTTTACCTGCACCCTCGCAGTACTTTATCGTGGCAAAGATTCAAGTGGTGAGATCCAGGGTGGTCCGATGTATTTTATCATGGAAGGATTGGGTCCGGGATGGAAACCTCTGGCTATTGCCTTTTCAATGTTTGGACTGTTGGGAGCCACTCCGCTTTTCCAGGCTAACCAAATTGTAGAGTCCATTGGTGATATCCTGATTGCAGAGGCTGTAGTAGCATCTGACTCCAAATTTTACCTTGAGCTGGGATTGGGCTTTTGTTTAATGATTTTTACAGGGGCAGTCATCTTTGGTGGTATCAAAAGAATTGGCTTGGTAGCCTCCAGGCTTGTGCCTTCAATGGTTGTGCTTTATATCCTTGGTATTTCATATATCCTGGTGAAACATGCGGAAAGTGTTCTTCCTTCATTTCAACTGATTTTGACGGATGCCTTTACAGGTAATGCGGTGATGGGTGGTGCCCTGGGTGCCCTTATCATTACAGGTGTTAGAAGAGCCGCTTTCTCTAATGAGGCTGGAATAGGTACCGCTCCAATGATGCATGGAGCTGCAAAAACCACACAACCTGTCCGTGAGGGACTTGTAGCAATGCTTGGTCCTGCGATAGATACGATGGTGATCTGCACACTGACAGGCTTGGCCATTCTCGTAACCGGGGTATGGTCTCATACAGAACTTAGCGGCATTTCGCTCACGACAGAGGCCTTTAAGAGCATTCCGGTGATTGGACCCTATGTGTTGGCTCTTTGTGTTTTGATCTTTGGATTTACTACCATTTTTGGACTGGCCTACTACGGAAAGAAGTGCTTCTCCTTTTTGGTAGGTGCTGAAAAGGCTCACATTTTCGATTATTGGTATGTAGGATTGGTGATTTTTGGATCAGTTAGTACCTTAAAGGGAGTTATTGCCTTTGTAGATATTGGGTACGGCTTAATGGCCTTTCCCACGATGATTTCATCGATTCTACTGGCGCCAAAAGTGATGAAAGTAGCCAGGAAATATTTTGATTCCATTGAGGACTGATGATCTCAATTAATAATAACGAATAGCTTGATGGTTGGAGTAAGGTTTATTTTATATTTGCGCCCCTAAGTACAGGTTTAATGAGAATAATCATAGCCGGTGTAGGAGATTTAGGCTTCCATCTCGCCAAGTTGTTAGCCTATGAAGAGCAGGACATTATTGTCATAGATCAGGATCCGGGAGTGTTGGAAAATGCTACCAACAATCTTGATGTTAATGTGATAAAGGGAAGCTCCACCTCGATAAAAGTCCTCGAAGAAGCCAACGTTGCTAAAGCTGATTTGTTGATTGCTGTTACCTCAATAGAAGAAACAAACATTGCAACAGCAATCATCGGAAAAAGTCTCGGGGCAAAGAAGACCATCGCCCGAATTTCAAACATTGAATTCCTCCAGCAGCGTGATAAGTTGGATCTCAAGTCTGTCGGGATCGATGAAATAATATCTCCGGAATCCCTTGGAGCGCGAGAAATAAAACGACTTTTGAAACAATCCGCGTTGACGGATACCTTTGAGTTTGAAAAGGGTAGCCTCTCCCTAATAGGTATCACCGTAGATGAAGAGTCTGAGCTCCGCGATAAGACACTCACGGAAACAGCATACCTCAACCCGGACCATAATTTCACTACAATTGCTATCCTTCGGGACAATGAAACCATTATTCCATACGGTGACAACAAATTTATGATGGGCGATCATGCCTATTTTATTGCCGAACCAAGTGGGGTGAACCGTGTAATGGCTCTGGCAGGTAAGGAAAGTTTTGAAATCAAGAATGTCATGATTCTTGGAGGGAGCAAGGTAGGAATTAACCTGGCTAAACAAGTCAGCAGAAAGTATAACATCAAGCTGATTGAGAAGGACAAAGACAAATGCCTGGCGCTGGCGGATGAGTTGCCAGATACCATGATCATCAACGGGGATGGACGAAGCATTGACTTGCTTAAGCAGGAGGGTATTGACAGGATGGATGCATTTGTTGCCCTGACCGGAAATTCTGAGACAAATATTATTTCTTCCCTTGTAGCCAAAAATAACGGAGTAAGGAAGACCGTTTCAGCAGTTGAAAACATAGATTATATACACCTTTCTCAAAGTATTGGGGTGGATACACTGATTAATAAGAAACTAATTGCAGCAAACTTTATCTTCAGGTATATACGAAAAGGGCATGTTCTGAACCTGACAAGTATCCATGGTGTGGATGCTGAAATATTGGAGTTCGAGGTGAAAAAGGGATCAAAAATGATTGATCATGCACTGAAGGAGTTGAAATTTCCGAAACAAGCCATCATCGGAGGTGTAATACGTAATAATAACGGCCATGCAGTAAGAGGTGATTTTGTTTTTAAGGAAAAAGATCGCGTGGTAGTGTTATCTAAAAATGATTGTATCAGAACCGTTGAGACCTTCTTCAAATAATGCTTTTTAATTTTAGGGTCATTGTCAACATCCTGGGTATTCTGCTGATACTAAATGCAGCATTTATGCTCATTTGTATCCCAATCAGCATCATTTACGAGGAGGGGGATCTCATCGCCTTGCTCATGGCTGCCATAGTGACCGGGTCTTTTGGGGTATCCATGTTTCTGACTACCAGAAAGACCACCAACAAGGAATTAAGTAAGCGTGACGGATACATGGTCGTCACCTTGGGGTGGCTCACTATGTCATTCTTTGGTAGCCTGCCTTATATCTTCAGCGGATCAATTCCAGGTCTTACAAATGCATTCTTTGAGACAATTTCAGGCTTTTCTACAACTGGAGCCAGCATTCTGACAGATATTGAATCAGTTCACAAAGGGATATTATTCTGGAGGAGCCTCACACAATGGATTGGAGGGATGGGTATTATCGTGTTGACGGTGGCCATTCTCCCGATTTTGGGGATTGGTGGAATGCAGCTTTTTGTGGCTGAGGCTCCGGGAATTTCACCGGATAAACTTCAACCACGTATCAAAGAGACAGCAAAACGACTTTGGTTTATCTATCTGGGGATTACACTCGCAGAATTCGTCTTGCTGTTCCTGGGAGGAATGGATCTCTACGACGCTGCTAATCATGCACTTACAACAGTTTCCACCGGAGGATTTTCAACAAAAAATGCTAGCATAGCCTTCTATGACTCTCCATTTATCCATTATGTGATTACCTTCTTCATGTTTCTTGGGGGAACCAACTTTACCATGACCTATTTTGCCTTGCATGGTCAGTTTGGAAAAGTCTTTAACAATGAGGAGTTTAAATTTTACCTGGGTACCTGTTTGGTAGCGGCAATTTCTGTTGCAGCAGTTTTATTTGGATTAGGTATTGAAGATGCTGAGACATCTCTAAGGGCGGCTTTGTTCCAGGTTGTCTCCATAGTGACCACAACCGGATTTATTACTGAAGATTATACCGGGTGGACATCTTTCGTCACCGTCTTGTTTTTTATCCTCATGTTTATCGGAGCTTCGGCAGGATCTACTTCAGGGGGGGTGAAAGTAGTGAGGCATATCATTCTCATCAAAAATAGCATCCTGGAGCTCAAGCGTCAGCTGCATCCAAATGCTGTCATTCCCGTAAGATTTAACGGTAAAGCCTTATCAAGAGACATAACGTTTAATATTCTGGCTTTCATCATGATTTATATATTCATTTTTGCTGCCGGGTCAATTGTAATGTCTATTTTGGGGCTGGATTTTGACACAGCCATGGGCTCAGTAGCAGCGTGTCTGGGAAATATTGGACCAGGTATTGGAAATGTAGGTCCGGTTGACAACTTTTCTGCTGTTCCGGATGAAGGAAAATGGATTCTGGCATTCATGATGTTACTTGGCCGATTAGAACTGTTTACAGTACTCATGTTATTTACCCCATACTTCTATAAAAGCAATTAATCAATGGAGCAAATACTAAGTTTTCTCATCTGGAGTCCTGACCCTGATTTTTTCACAATTCCTGTCATTGATCGTCCGGTGAGGTGGTATGGGTTACTTTTTGCACTGGGATTTATCATTAGTCAGCAGGTACTGATGTGGATATTCAGGAAGGATGGCAAACCAGAAAAGGCTGTGGAAACACTCACCGTATATATGGTGATAGCTACGGTAGTTGGAGCCAGGCTTGGTCATTGTCTTTTCTATGCGCCGGAATATTACCTGTCCGACCCGATTAAAATACTTTATGTGTGGGAAGGAGGACTGGCAAGTCATGGAGGCGCCATAGGTATCCTGGTAGCTCTTTACCTGTTTGTAAGAAAGTACAAGGAATATCGGCTATTTTGGGTGTTGGACCGCATGGCCATAGTGGTTGCACTTACGGGGGCACTGATCAGGACAGGTAACTTCATGAATTCAGAGATGGAGGGCCTGCAAACAAATTCATCAACCGGAGTTGTTTATGCAAGATTTACAGAAGAGGTAGTCAATGACGCACTCAATTATGGTGGAGAAAGAGTAACAAGTGTGGATTTTGAGAAAGGTGGCGACCTGGAGAGCGATCAAGGGGGCCTGGAACCTGTGACAGTAAAGGTGGCTTTTGCGAGGAACATCCAAATCACAGAGCAGGACAAGCAATTTGTGGAGAGCAGGTTACGACAGGTATTACTTGGATATGAAGAGGTAACCCAACACATAGATTTTAGAAGTGATCAGCCTCTGGCATACAAATTTTACGAAGAAGGAGGCATCAACTATTTGGAAGTTTATGGTCTGGGTATCGTAAGACATGCAGCTCAGCTTTACGAAGCCACTTACTGTGTGTTAATTTTCTTATTGTTGTTATGGTTGTGGAAAGAGAAAAGACTCAAGCTACCCGAAGGATTTATGTTCGGTCTGTTTATGACTTTGTTGTGGTCCCTGAGATTTGTTGATGAGTTCTTCAAGATGAACCAGGAGGAGTTTGAAGATGGTATGGTTCTCAATATGGGCCAGTGGCTCAGCATCCCAATGGCTATGATTGGAATAGCGGTGATGGTATGGGCTTTTCAGAAAGGCCACAAACCTGAACCAAAGTCAACTACTGCTGGCTAACCGAGATATTCTCGTTAATGATCTTTGAGAGCTCTTTGAGTTTTCCACCCTCATACAAATCTGGAATGCTTTCAAGAGGAGTTCCAATTGCCACTTCGTAATTGATATAGTCCTGGAAAAGCAGGTTATTGATTCTTCGCTGATTGATTGCTTCACGAAACCTAACCCCACCACCATCAACGGTGTAGTTGTAGGCAAGGTAATCTACTGAAAAGTCCTCCTGACTGATCCAATAGATGTACTCATCATCGTGGTCTTCTCCCCCGTGCTCTTCCGAAAAGGTGATCTTAACAGACCAATAGGTTTCACCATTAATTTCAGCGTCGGGAAGCAGTTTTTTGAAGGCTGCAGGGTCAGAAAGCACATATGGGATTTGGAAAAAGTAAAGTACACTATTGACAGATGAAGTGTATTTATCTGCCCACTCATCAGTCACCGTAACGCTTTGTTCGTTGATATGACGCGAAAAATCAGCGCTATTAATTAGCTTGTCATGGATATATCCAAGAGAGTCATCGAAACTACGTGTGTAAATGTACTTATTCTGCGATCTCTCCACAGCGTAAGATTTATTCCTAAAGTCAAAACTGATTTTTTTGTTTTCAAGGCCTGAGGGAAAGTAAAAGTCAATTGACTTCCTGACGATTGAATCTGCAGATTCTTCATTTTTGCAGCTCACAAATGGTAAAAAAAGTAAAACAGCGAGCTTCAGTATATTGGTACGCATATAGCAGGTTTTGTTCCAGCTCATAATTACGTATTTCGACTGAAATGTTTGGGTAATTGAAGCAATATTCACGACAATTTACCAATATTAACATGTTGTGGGCTTTTCTGAGACAAAAGTAGGCTCCCAAATAGAGGGAGGCTGTTTTTATAAGCTATCTGTTACAGCAGTATCTATTTCCATAGCCATGCTATCAATTTCCATGGCCATAGAATCGATTTCCATACCAACAGAATCAGCTGTGGAATCACTGGTTTTTGCCGGGCTACTGCAGGCACCTAGGACTGCAATATTAAAATGTAAGTTTAATCATTGCGAGATATACAATTTACCTCTACTGGTATGACCTGACCTGATGGAATTGTCAAGCAGCCTGGGTCAACAGGTGTTTGATACCCAAATAGTAGTGTTACCCCAAGATCGTATGCGCCTTTCTCTGGAATGATCGAGCTAATCTCTGGATTGTACGCTACTGGTTGAAGCCAGATATTGTCATCTGTACCAAGAGAATCAGCAAGTTTAAACCAGTTGTTTTGCCAGATACCATATCCGCAGAGGCTATTCTCAAACGTTGTGCGCAGAGCACATGTACTATTTTGAGAAATTTGAGCCAATAGAGGGTCAATGGTAATTGTACGCCCATTTGATGCGTTTTGGACAATTATACGAGTACTGTCGTCAGGAGTGAAGCTTCCAAGCACAGATTTCAGGTCAATGGTAATGACTGGTTTGAGTAAAGCTTCACATTGATCATCATTATCCTGATGGAAAACCTTGAGAAATACTTCCTTGTATCCTCGCACTTCTTTGATTTCGCCGTCCCATACAACCCTGAACGTATGCACCTTGCAACCCCCGGCATAGCTAAGAAACATGCTTAGTCTGCCATCATGAGGAGATATACCAATGATTGTATAGGCATCATTTGGACCTGAGAAAGTGGTTGACACATCGTAATCCAGGGCTGTATTGTTGTCCACAGGAGTGAAATCAAGACCGCTTTCCAGGCAACCTGAAAGAAAGCCGAGTAACAATATGGAGAAGATTAACCGCAAGCCCAATGAGTATTAGTTCCTATAAAGACACCTGGTAAATCGAATAGGTTGCCAGAACCATTACAAATTCATACCGCAAAGTTAATCAATCTGAAGCCCGTTGAGTTTTTCAGTAATTTCTTCTACAATCTCTGCGTCTAAATCAAAACTCAAAGCCTGGGCATTCTGAGCCACTTGTTCTTTGTTTCTTGCACCCACAAGAACAGAAGTAATACCAGGTTGTTGAAGCGTCCAGTTAATGACTAGCTGGGCTAAAGTTGCATCATGCTTTTCTGCAATGGGCTTGATTTCGTCCAGGAAGGCATTTGTTCGGGAAAGGTTTGGCTCCTGAAAGTACTTGGTGGATTTCCTGTGATCCCCCTCGTTAAACTTATAGTCCGAGGTAATTTTCCCGGTAAGTAAACCTCGCTGTAGGGGACTATATGCAAGAATACCAATCCCATTATCTACGCAAAATGGCACCACTTTCTTCTCTATATCTCTCAATACCATGCTATAAGGCACCTGATTGGATGCCAGTGGAGTCACAGAGTGTGCCACTTTCATTTGGTCTACTGAGTAGTTGCTTACTCCGGCACTCCTTATTTTCCCCTCTTTCTTGAGTTGTGCCACGGCTTCGAAACTTTCCTCTATGGGCGTTGTTTTATCTGGCCAATGGATCTGATAAAGGTCGATGTAGTCGGTACCCAGTCGTTTCAGACTTTCTTCACATTCATTGATAATACTTTGTTTACCAGCATATTTATGAATGTTTACTGGTGTACCGTCATTTTTTTTGCTTTCAAAATAAAAGTCCCCCTCCTTGGTATCCCATCGCATTCCAAACTTTGTAAGTAGCTGAACTTTGTCCCTAGAATAGGATTTTACGGCTTCACCAACGATTTTTTCGCTATGTCCAAAACCATAGATGGGTGCAGTATCGATGGAGGTGATCCCGTGATCGATAGAGGTTTTTATCGCAGTCACGGCTTCTTTATCGTCTGATCCTCCCCACATCCATCCACCGATGGCCCAGGCACCAAATACCATTGGAGTAATTTCTACATCTGACTTTCCTAGTTTGACTTTCTTCATTGGTTTGTTTTAATACTAATTCTACTTTATCATACTAAACATCGGCAGACAATGTTTAGGAATCATCAATTATACAGCGATTTGGGTTAAATTGCCGACTCCAATCAAATCTAGTTCACGACAATGAGCCAACTTATCATCAATAATCTGGCGGAATTTAAACAATATGTAGGCAAGGACTTGGGCGAGTCCCAAATTTTAAAGATCACCCAGGATCAGATCAATCAATTTGCCGATGCTACTCTGGATCATCAATGGATCCATACCGACCCTGAACGAGCTAAGGAAGGACCCTTCGGGACTACTATTGCACATGGTTACTTAAGCCTTTCGCTGGTTCCGTATCTGTGGGCCCAGATCCTGAAAGTGAATAACCTTAAGATGATGATTAACTATGGTATTGAACGACTCAGGTTCAGCCAGCCTGTGAAGGTGGATGACGAGGTGGTGCTAAAAGCCCATCTTGAAGCAGTGACTGACCTGAGAGGGATTACCAAAGCGGAAGTAGGTGCCAGGATGGAAGTCATTGGGGAGAAAAAGCCGGTATTTACCGCAACGCTTATCCTGCTTTATCATTTTGAATGATTGCTGGCATTGCCTATTAGGTTTTAGCTCAAAAATCATGGTCTACTTTCAGTAAGCGAGATGGGTTTGGGATATCCATATTAAAATCACTGCTGGATTTTTGGATCCCCTTCACTGATTTGAATAAATACAAAACGCTTAGACCAAAAAAGCCCCGATGTCTCTGAGTCTTTGCTTTCTTGTCGAGGTGACTGGATTACTCTAAGTGATCCAATTGTCTGGAAAATTCCGAAAGCAAAATGCTCAGCTACGCTGATCTATTTTTGGTTCTGTCCGCACTCTCAAATATGATTTGGATCGCTCAGAACCAAAAAAAGCCCCGATGACTCGGAGCCTTTACTTTCTTGTCGAGGTGACTGGATTGCTCATACGCACGTGCATGCGCACCGCCTTTCGCGAATCTCCGCTTTGCTACGATTTCGAACCCCAACCTTTGCTGGTTCTCATCCAAGGATAATAAACCAAAAAAGCCGATAAAATCGGCTTTTGGTTGTCGAGGTGACTGGATTCGAACCAGCGGCCCCCACGTCCCTAACGTGGTGCGCTAACCGGGCTGCGCTACACCTCGAATTTATTCGGATGGTAAAATTATTATTTACTGGTGAAAAGGAGGAAAAAAATCAAATCTCATTTTCACCCAAAAAATAAGGGAGTGATTCTCATCACTCCCTATTAAGATTAACCCTACTAACTGGTTGGGTTTAATCTCGTGACCTGGCATTGCACCAGATCTAAATCACCGCCTAAATTTACTCGCCTTTGCGAATGTTAACGTAAAAATAGCAAACAAGTTGTGAACAACCTGACCAAAATGAATATTCTGTTAATTTTTCTTGGCTTTTTTGAAAAAATTGAGAATTAATTGTATTAAGGGGGTTTTGAAAAGTATTTATTTATTTTGTTGGCTCAATCCGGCTAAAAATGAGGCACTACATTAATCTGTTCATTTTTCTATGCATGTGCATTGGAAATCTTTATGCCCAAAGCCCTTCGAGGCTGATGCGAACGCACGAAAAAGGCGATTTTGCTAAAACAAGGGAGCTGATAGTCAAATCCCTGGAAAAAGATTCTATCAATCCTGCAGCTAAATATCTTTATTCCGTACTTTTTATGGTGGATCCATTCAAATTGGATACGGATTCTGCAAGGTGGTATATCAATGCAGCAATCTCTGAATTCGAATCTGCGGGACCCGATATCATTGAAGACCTTCATAAGTCAGGGATCACGATGGATAGCTTGCAGAACCAAAAGCTTGTCGTGACTGCAGATGCTTTTTCAAAAGCAAAAGCGACGTCCACAGTATATGCCCTGGACTACTTTTTGGATTATTATCCTAAAGCTCCTCAGCAGGAAAGAGCTGTTTTTATCAGAGATAGCCTGGCTTATGATGAGACCAAGGATGAAAATACCTGGCAATCCTATAAAACCTATCTTGAGACATATCCAAACTCCTACTACTTTGAAGATGCAGACAAATATTATCAGCGGCTGATCTTTCTGGAACGTACTCTGGATAAAAAGCTGAGCAGCTACACAAAGTTTTTAAGGGATTTCCCACAGACTCCACATAGAGATGAAATAGAGTGGGTGATCCTGACCAGAACTACCGTAGATCATCGATGGGAGTCCTATCTTTCTTTTTTGAAAAACTACCCACAAACACACTATAGAAAGCTGGTGACCGATGTGATGTATTACATCGATAAGATCAATGGATACCCACGCTACAATGAATTTTTAGGGTTGATAAACAGGCAGGATTCGGTAAATGAAATAAAATCCGCTGAGCATCATCTGTTAATCCCTTTTTTTATGGAGGGCAAATATGGATTTATGAACTCCAAGGGTGAGACAATTCTTGAAAGCCAGTTTGAATCTATCAATGAGCACTACTACTGCGGAGGAATAACCTCTGAATGGCTCCAGGTTGGTAAAGGCAATGCATCCAGAGTGATCAGCCGGTCCGGAGATGAGTTGATCAGACAAATACAGGGTTTTGAAGATCTCGGTCATGGTATTGTGCTGGTCAATTATGGTAAAGGAAAGCACCTCTACCACAAGTCGGGGTTTAGAATAAATGAGCGGGTATATCAGGATGCGGAGATAGTTGGAAGTCAGTTCATCAAGGTAAGAAAAGAAGATGACTGGGGGCTTATATCTGTTCTCGGGGAGGAAATACTTGAGGAAAAATATGAGTCCATTGAACGTATTGGACAATTTATTCTTGTAGGCGAAAATGGGCAGTATCGTGCTACAAATACTAAAAAGATTGCCGAGGAGATCCAGGATCTAAGTATTGGTTTTGATATCAACTTTGAGGATTTTGAGGTGTTGGGGGATACGCTATTGCTTACCTTCAATGGAGACAAAGAGGCATTATATGATGAAAATCTCAATCTGATCATCCTGGAAAAGGATCATCGAATATTTACCTATGGAGCTTCATGGTATGTGAAAGGACCGGAAGGATACCAGATATACAATAGAAACAGTGATGAACTGATCAATCAGACATTTGAAAACCTGGATGTCAACAATGGATGGATGGCCATTCGAAGGGAAAATGACTGGTTATTGATCTCACAGCACTATAAGGTATTGCCAAAGCAAGGCCTAGATTCTATCCGATTGATCAATGATCATGCGGCTTTCATCAAGAAAGGAGACACACTTCAGCTGATATTCAATAGTGGGAAGATTGAATGGTTGCAGGAGGATCAAAAGTTAATTCTGCTCACTTCAAGGGAGAGTACGGACCCTGGTAAGCCCGAGTATATCATGTTATTCAATGATAAATACCGAAAAGTACTTTCTTCTGAAGGTCTCATTCTATTTGATGGTGATTATGATCAGGTGGATTTCCTGACAGATTCATTATTCACCTATAAGTCCAGAGGCAAATTCGGTATTATTAATGCAAACGGAAAAACTGTCGTCTCTGCAAAATATGAATCCATCAATAAGAAAGATGACCTGATCCTCTTATTGGAAAAAGGAAAGATCGGAAGCTACAATCCATGGACAGGAGGGTTGATTGCTCCTGAATATGATTCCAGAATTACTTCTTTTGGAAACTATTTCTCTATAGCAAAGGATGACAAATATGGCCTGATCAATGGTCGGAATAAAACCGTCATTCCTTTTGAATACGATGAATTTATGATGTGGAACGATACCTCTTTTTTGGCAAGAGATTCATCCGTTTGGAGTCTTATGACGTTTGATAATGAGGTCATTGATACAGGTTTTATGAACCCCACCCTGGTAGCTGAACGAGGCAGGGAGAAGTTTATCAAAGTCATGAAAGAGCAGTCTTTTGGAATATTGAGTAGCGAAAAGGGACAAATTCTCGAACCAGCTTATAACGACATTGTTAATGTGGGTATTTATAAAGAACCCACCTTCTTTGCAGAACAACACCTCAAGGCGGCAGCCTTTTTCGTAGTGACTTATTTTGACCGGCTCGGTCAGACACTGAGGTCCCAGGCTTATCGTCCCGAAGAATACAGTAAGATCTATTGTGATCAGTGAGTAAGCCAACAGCTTACTTTTTCACCTTTCTCATAGGTTTTTTGTTCGTCCATCAATACAAGTGCATTGCCGGTGGCCATAGTATATAGCATACTCGAACCTTGCCCTTCAAGGATTTCGACTTCATTGTTTTCGACTTTGGCCTTCATAAAAGCAGGCCTATCTGTCCTCATTTCGAATGGGGAGGCCAGAGACAATTCCAGCTTTGTCAACCCTTCGAACGGACCTCCTGATAATTTTTTAAGGAGTGGGTATACATATACATAGAGACAAACCAGCGAGGAGGCAGGGTTGCCAGGAAGCCCAAAAACATATTTAGAACCTTTCTTGCCAAAGTAGAGTGGTTTCCCTGGCTTTTGAAAGACACGATAGAAGATCTCTTCCACACCATTTTCTTCAAGGGCTTTTTTCACAAAGTCATAATCTCCTACCGAGATCCCTCCCGAAATGAGCAAGACATCCGAGCTATCCAGATGCTGCGCAATTGTCTTCCTGGTACGCTCAAAATCATCTTTGATGTGCCCATACGTTGATGAAAAACCCAACTGCCGCAAGGTGGCCCTTAAAGTATTGCTGTTGGATTCATAAATCTGCCCTTCTTTCAGAGGTTGACCGGGTTGGACTAACTCATCGCCCGTAGTGAGTAGTGTAATGAGTGGCTTGGAACAAACGTTTACCTCTGTCATACCGAAAGAGCTGAGCATACCAATGACAGAAGAATTGATTTTTTGACCTGCAGAGAAAACAGTGGAGCCCTTTTTTACTTGCTCGCCTTTGTAACGAATGTTTTTTCCGGGATCAGCTGTGTCTTCAATGATTAGATTCCCTTCTTTTAGTTGTGTTTTTTCCTGCATGATAACCGCCTGGCAACCTTTTGGCACCCTGGCACCAGTAAATATCCGAAAAGTCTCTCCGGATTTCAATTGATACGGTTCTATATCTCCTGCCTGGATCTCGCCTACGATTTTGAATGAAGGTCCTTCTCCCAAAATAGCATATCCATCCATCGCGGAATTATCAAAAGAAGGCAGGTCAAGAGGTGCAGAAATTGTATCGGCCAGGTAGTAATTTAGACTTTCCATCAATGGGAGGACCTGTTTTTGTGGCTTCACAGGTTGTGAGGCAATTAATTCGATGGCTTCCTGGATTGAGATCATCCGCCAATAGAAATCATAGCCCTGTTTTGTTCATACTGATCACTGGTGAAAGTGTCCATCCCGTCCCTGGAGAATTTTTTGGTTTTTATGGAGGTTAAAATGAGATCAGATACATCTTTTCCGTCTCTTAATGGAGTCAGAAGATCCGTTTCAGAGCGGGCAAACAAGCAATTTTTCATTTGACCATTTGCGGTAAGTCTTAGGCGATTACATCCTGAGCAGAATGGATTGGTGACTGTACTGATGATCCCAAATTTTCCATTGAATCCGTCCACCTGGAAATTGTGAGAGGTGCTGTGCTCCGGGTCCTTAAGTTTCTTCAGTGGATATTTTGCACCCACAATATCAATAATTTCCTTTTGGCTCACACATTTGGACGCATCCCATTTGTTTTCATGGAAAGGCATGAATTCAATGAACTTGACCGAAAGGTTTTGGTCTCTCGTCATTTCGATGAAATCGTTGATCTCAGCGTCATTTACACCTTTGATAAGGACCACATTCAGCTTGATGTTGAAGCCTCTTTTCAATCCTTCATTGATATTGGCAATGATCCTATCGTAATAATCTCTCTTGGTAATAAAGACCGATTTGGTTTTATCCAGGGTATCAAGGCTGATGTTGATGTCTTTCAGACTAATCTCTTCAAAAAGATCATAAAAGCGGTCGAGCAAAATACCATTCGTGGTAATCTTGAGCTTTACTGATAATTTGGCGAGATCTCGGAAAAGCTTTTCTACATCCTTGCGAACTAAAGGCTCACCACCCGTCAATCTAATCGTATCCACACCTAATGACACAAAAGTTTCTGCCAATTTCATGATCTCCTCAAAAGTCATGATGTGGGACTTCGGCATGAGTTCGATGCCATTTTCGGGCATACAATAGAAGCATCGCAGATTACATCTTTCTGTCAATGAAATCCTGAGGTAGGTGTGTTCTCTACCAAAATTGTCTATGATCTGCTTCTTTTTCAATCGTGCCTTCTTCCTTTGATAACATCAAAGATGTGAAACAAATGAGGGAAAACCGAATCCATAGCCTCTCTCGCCCCTCCTGATGAGCCTGGAACACACAAAACAACTGAACTTTTGATCACTCCTGCTAAAGATCGCGAAAGCATGGCCCACGGCATTCGCTCCTGCCCATATCTTCGCATAGTTTCTGTAACTCCACTCAGCTCCAGGTCGAGTAGCGGCTTTACCACATCTGGGGTAACGTCCCTTGGACCTGCTCCGGTGCCCCCTGTGAAAATGATCAGGTCTGTTTGGTCAATCTGCGCTTTAATGTCTTCTGGTTCGTCAGGGATGATGACATAATCAATCTTACTAATACCAAAACCTTCAAGCTTTTCTACGATGATCTTGCCAGCCCGGTCTTCTTTTTCTTTTTTGGATACGGTATCAGAGCAAACCACAACCCTTGCTGATAAATGGGGATAGTCTTTTTTGTAGGACGACTTACCACCTTTTTTCTCCAGTAATTTAATTTCCCCAATGGTCACCCCTTTGTCTACTGGTTTGAGCATGTCATACATTGTCAGTGCCACGATGCTGGCCCCATGCATTGCTTCCACTTCCACTCCGGTTTTATAGATGGTTTTTACGGTCATCTTGATGGTGATTTGCAGATCGTCAATTTCAAAATCAATTCCTGTGTACTCGATCGGGAGTGGGTGACAATCTGGGATGAGCTCAGCGGTCTTTTTCACGCCAAATAAGCCTGCCGTCCGGGCTGTTTCAAAGACATTGCCTTTAGGGATTTTGTGCTCCTTAATCAGGTCAATTGTTTCCTGCTTGCTGACTTTTACTGTTGCCTGAGCCGTTGCAATCCGTAGCGTGTTGCTCTTGTGTGTAATATCTACCATCAAAAATTAGCTTACCGGTGTATTTTGTTTCCATTGGCTGGAAGCATCTTCAAATATTTCTTTGCCATAGATAGGGGCATTGGCTTTGATCTCTTCCACGATGAACCGAGTAGCCTCAAAAGCCATTTGACGGTGAGCTGAGGAGGTAAAAACAAAAAAGCATAGTTCGCCGGTTTTTACTTTTCCCATGCTGTGGTAAATGTGTGCACATGTAAGATCAAACTTCCCAAAAGCTTTCTCCCGTATTTCATGGACCACTTTTTCAGCCATCTCTTCATACGCGGTGTATTCGATATGGCTTACAGTTTTGCCATCAATTTCGTCCGCCCTTACCTGGCCCAGGAAAATATCATGCGCACCAATGTTGGTTTTATGCTGATGGTTAGCAATTGAATTGGCAATCTTTTCCACAGGGATTGCACCCTGAACGAATATCTTTTTTGGTTCTCTTTTTTTCTCCATTTATACCTGTAGTTCTTTTATCCCGCCAATTAAGTGATGTAAATTCTTAAATCCATGCTTTTGTTCCAGAAAGTTGAGGGCCTGTCTGCTTCGCTTGCCGGTTTTACAAAATAAAATCACATTTCGCTCCCTGGGGATTTCTTCAAATCTTTTTTCCAGCTGGCTCAAAGGGATTCGAATGGAAGGGATGTGATCAATTTTGGGAAGCTCGTGATTTTCCCTCACGTCAATATAAAGAGCCTCATCAGCGCAAGCAATTTCACTCTTTTCAACCGAAGAATGCAGACCATTTTGCAGTACACGATTGATCTCCTCTTCATTTCTTTCAAAGCTGACTGTATGTTCCTGGTTACTCAGGGTATTAAAAACTTTCATCTTCCCCGAAAACACTTCTCCGATCCCCAGAATGATCTTGATGACCTCTGCAGCCTGTAGCGTGCCCACAATACCAGGCAGAACACCCAAAACACCGGTGTCAACGCAGCTATTAGGGTCCAGCTGATGATGTTCAGGAAAAATACATCGGTAGGAGGGACCCCGCTGAAAATTGAATACCGATAGTTGTCCTTCAAATTTGTATACAGAGCCAAAGACCATGGGTTTACCGGACAAAAGCGAAGCATCATTGATCAGGTACTTTGTTTCAAAATTATCCGTTCCGTCTAGAACCAGGTCAAAATCCTTAAGGATATTGAGGGCATTGACTGTCGAAAATTTTTCCGGATATACCTTGTAGGTTACCGCGGAATTTAGCTTTTGGAGTTTCTTCTGAGCACAGAGGGCTTTATTCTCTCCCAGATCACTTTCTTCAAAAAGGATCTGCCTTTGCAGGTTGCTGAGCTCTACCTTGTCATGATCGATTAGCCCAATCGTACCCACACCTGCTGCTGCCAGATATTGTGCGGCAGGACAGCCCAAACCTCCGACACCTACGATCAGCACCCTTGCCTCTGCAAGTTTCTTTTGGCCATTGGCACCAACATTGTGCAGGTCGATCTGTCTCTGATACCTGGCTGATATATGTGTGCTATTGTCATCCATTTTATCCTCCGGAGAAGGGTGGTAATAATGCAATTTCGTCGCGAGGAGCTACCTCACCAGAGTCCGTTATCTTTTGGTTGTGAGCCACTTTGAAAGACATGGTCTGTAGCCTGGGATATTTCTGGAGGCATGCATCAATCACTGATTGTACAGACATATCATCCAGGATATCCAGCTCTTCCTGCATGGTTTCCGTAATCTCTGCTATGGCACCGAAATATTTGATAGTAAGTGTACTCATGTAAGTATTAATTTAAAACATGCCATGATCAATACAATGGACAAAGCCAATTTTAAAGATTTTAGGCTCCATTTGTGGCTACCTACAAATCCACCTACTAATCCCCCAACCAGTGCAATGGCCACAAAAGGGATTAATTGATCTGAAAAGGTGACCCCCGTACTCAGTAGCCCGGCCATGCCAGCCATGGAGTTTACCCATATAAACAACGCAGAGACCGCAGCAGTTTCTTTTACATTTCCCCAGCCTAATAGAAGAATGATCGGACTCAGGATGATTCCCCCTCCAATACCTATCAACCCACTGAAAAAACCGATCAAAGCGCCTACGACAAGACCTAAAATCAGTTTAGGTTCCTTTTTTTTATCACTGGTGGATCCGAAAGCTCCGAGGATCCTCAAAACAGCAAAAATGAGCAGGAAGCCCAGGATTTTTTTGTACAGGGTAGGGTCTATTGTAATCATGCCTCCCAGAAATGCTGCCGGGATAGATGTAATGGCAAAGACAGTAAATAATTTTCTATTGAAATATCCTCTTCTGTAGTACTGGATGAAAGAAATACCGGCAACGAACAAGTTGAGCATCAGGGCTGTGGGCTTGAGTGTCTCCGGCGCAAAATTGTATAAACTCATGATAGCCAGGTAGCCACTGGCACCACCATGGCCTACAGATGCATATAGAAATGCTACGACCAGGATAATCAAATAGATCTCATACATTCAGATCAAAATTAGGTCACATCCGTAAATACACCTAAATATTATCTGATTCCTGTGAATCTCTGATTCTTTCAATTAAATTGGTGGTATGACGAGCAGGGATTTTACAAAGCTATCGCTAGGTGAAAAAACGAAGTGGGTATATTTTAATGGGGAGCTTATCACATCTATCAGGTACTATGCCTACAAGGTCAATCTATACCTGATTGGGGAGTTTTATGTAGAACTCTTCTACCACCATTCACAGGACAGAATCGAGAAGATTGAGTTGTTGGATGAAAAATCCAAACGAATAAACTTTTATGCGGACCAGGTGCGATTACCGATGAATTTACTCGCCAATTGAGGTAAAGATTTTTTCATGGATCGAAAGGACCTGAGGGATCACAAGACTTTGGCCATCATTATTAATCACAAAATCAGCTTTTTCTTCTTTTTTCGCCTGGGGCCACTGCTTACTGATAATGGCATCAATATCCTTCCTGGTGCGGTGTGTGTCTCTGGTTAAAACTCTTTCAATCCTTAATTCTTCCGGGGCACTGACTACAATGATCTGGTCAAGGTCTTTGAATGAGCCAGCTTCAAAAAGTAATGCAGCTTCTTTGAGGGTATAAGGGCTCTTTTGCTCCTGTTCCCAGGTGCTATAATCATTTCCCACTGCAGGATGAACCAACGCATTGAGCTTTTCTAGATTTGAGTGATTATTGAATGTCTGCCTGGCGATGAAAGTTCTGTTGAGTCCTTCCTCGGTGTATGCATCTGGCCCAAACAAATGGATTATTTCTTTTTTTAGGTTTTTGTCATGATTCATGAGCCATTTTGCTCGCGAATCAGCATCATAAACAGAAATCCCCAGTTGCTTGAAGATTCGGCTAATTATACTTTTCCCTGCACCTATTCCTCCTGTAATTCCAACTTTTGGCTTATTCATAGACCACTTTAAGTTGATCCGGAAGCACGGTCACATCTACTACCTCGGGTGGATGAAACAGCAAAATGGGCATGATGGATGAGTCTTTTTTATCTATGGTTGCTAAGTCGACCAATACAACAAATTCACTGGGGTCAAAAGACCTGTTTTTAGAATCAGCCACCAGGTAGTTTACGGTCACTTCACCTGTTTCCAGGTATTTGCTGGAATCTTTAGGAAACCCTGCCAGTTCTACAGGCACGGTGACCTGCTCATTAAGAAATTGCTCCACATTGAAAGACACGTTGATTTCCAGAGGCTCACTCACAATGAGATTGTTTGGGAGGTTTACAAGGATATTCTGGTTTACCGGGTCATCAATATTTTCCATGTTCAACACCAAGGAATATTCGCTTTGAAGCGAATCAATGAAACTAGAGGGTCCAATAAGTTTGATAGAATCCGGCGAAATTGAAATGGGAGAGGTAATCCTGTGGGAGGAGCTTAAAGGAATTTTTGTAGAGTCCAGCTTCAGCAGTACATTCTTCGTCTTTTTCGTTTCAATAGCCAAAAACAATGAATCACTGACGATGTGGTTGACTTTTAGCTCACTCATGTGATTCACTATCAGAGGAAAAAGCTTCCCGCGATCTATGTATTTTGTCTGAGCCGGCTGGTCCAATGGGATTTCTACCGGAGGCACATTAAACCAAAAAGTCTTTCTGAGTAAGTTCCATCCACCGCTGGACACATTAATCCTAATCGAGGCAGGTAGTGGTTGCATTACCACGTTGCTGTCACGGCTAAAAGTGAATTCTACCGGGTAGTTGATGGTAGCGTCGTAACTCTTGTTTAGCGCATTAAAAAACCAGAAGGTAGTCGCCCCAATGAGTGAGATGATGACTACCTTCCAATTTTCTAAAAAGTACGACATTTCGACATAAGTCTAAATGAAATTATTTCTGACCTGAAACTCTTTTGCTGGCTTCAAGAGAGACAGAAGATTTTTCAATAACAAGCTTATTTCCACGGTCTACATCCAGGGTGATAGTATCACCATCCACAGAAACTACTTTGCCATGAATACCACCCATGGTAACCACCTGGTCACCTTTTTTGATGGCTTCAATAAACTTCTTCTGGTCCTTTTGCTTTTTTTGTTGTGGACGAATAAAGAATAAATAAAAGATTGCAATCATCCCACCGATCATGATCAGGGATGTGTACTGATTTCCGCCACTGGCGGCTTGCAGCAATAGAGAATTAATCATCAAATTTTATAGTTAAGAAGGATTACCAGTTTTCACCACATTAGCCCTAATTCTCAACTGAGTTTTCTTAGGGTAAGTATTAGCTGTGATGGTAACTGTTTTGTTTTGAATTCCTGATTTGTTGGCACTGTTGTACTCCACTCTGATCTCACCGGTCCCACCTACTGGAATTGGTTCTTTTGGCCAGTCAGGTACCGTACATCCGCATGTGGCAGTAGCAGATGTAATAATTAATGGTGCTTCTCCAACATTTTCGAAAGTAAATACATGAGATACTTTTTCTGGCTCATTGACTGTGCCAAAATCGTGGAGCTCTTCACTAAACTTGAATGCCGGAATTGGTCCATCAGGCTTTACTTCAGGTTGGTTATTAGTAGTACTTGCAGGGGCATTGATTGTTGGCCCGTTTTTAGCCTCTAGTTCGGCTACTTTACCTTCCAGCTTTGCAATTCTGGACTCAAGCTCTTTGTTAGAACAGCTAAATGCTGTGATTCCAAACAACACAATGATCAAATAATTGAGAATATTCAATTTCATAACTCTGGCAAATTTAATTTCTTTAATGAGGCAAAATTACTAAACAATGAAGTATCGTCTTGCCTTCACAATCTTAATGATATGTTAAAATGAGGTTTAGACTAGTTCTTTTGTATCTGATTGATCAAACCATTCACGTCATCCAACAGTTTTTCGGCTTTAGATTTTGCGTCTTTAATAATCTTTTCACCCTCTGACTTTGCCTCATTTTCTACAGTCTCCCCACTCTCTACTAGGTCTTCAATGAGATCCTCCAGCCTGTTTTTGTACTTGTCTAGCCTGTAGGTCAGCTTATCCCGGGTATTTACACCTTTGTCCGGAGCAAAAAGTATACCTATAGCTCCTCCGGCTAAAAGCCCAAGAAAGAATGAAAAGAATGATCCGCCTGATCCTGATTTTCCCATGTTTTTACTTATTATCGATTAAACCTCTTCCACTTTTTTTAATAACGCCATCCGAAGTTAATTCGTTTGCTAAAACATCCAAAATGCCGTTTACAAATTGTTTACTCTTTGGCGTGCTATAAAGTTTCGAAATCTCAATAAATTCATTGATTGTTACTTTTACTGGAATGCTTGGAAAATTGGTCATTTCCACCAAAGCCATTTTCAAAATGATCTTATCCAATAGAGCTACCCGAGAAATATCCCAGTTTCTGGTCTTATCCGAAATGATCTGCTCGAGCTTATCATTGCTCTTCACTGGCTCTTCATAGAGCTTTTTGAAGAAATCCAGATCGTCTTTCTCGTTTTTACTGATGGTCTTGATTTCAAATGGAGTTTCCTGATCATTTTCATTAAAGCTCTGCAGCGTTTTCACCACCAGACTCCCCAATACCGGTTTATTTTCATTCCATCGAAGATCTACTGATCCCAGATAATCAGAAATGACTTCATCCTTAAACACCACCTTTTTGATCAGGTATACCACAGCATCCATGTGCTCCTCTAGTGTAGGAGCCTCAAGGCTTTGGTATTCGATAAGCCGTTCATTTTTTTGCAGGATGTCTTTAAACCAGCCCTTAAGATTCTCTTCTTCAGAAGACCAGTCTATTTTCCTGTTCAGTATTTCTTTCTGAAAGTCCTGAAAATTGATTAAGCCTTTTATTAACGGGTTGTCGATAAAATTAAATCGCCAGGTAGATTGTTTGTTTATGTGTGCTTTTTCTTTCTTCTCTTTTTCAAGCTTTTCAATATGTGCGAACTCGATCGGGAGCATCAGCAACTTGAAATACATGTGATGGATATCGTTGATATCAGAAAACATGCGTTTGCTGATTGCCACAGATTCTGCCTTTAGTGAAGCATTGTAATTGGCGTGTGCTTTATCTACTGCTTCGATAATTTCCGAATCAAGGGATGTGGTATCTGCGTCTTCCTTGTTAAGTTTTTTGTAATAAAGGTTTTGAGCTGCTTTTTTTCGAGCTTCAAATTCACTCGACTGAGAAAAATCGTCTTTGGCTGGATCTAGGGTGAATTGTTTGTCCAACTCTTCCTGTACAACAGCCTTAAGTGATTTTTCAGCTAGGTAATAGCTATATAAGGCCTGCATAGCCTTGATTCTAAGTATCCTGCGATTTAGCATTCGTATTTTATTGGCAAAGAATAATTAATAACCCAATTTGGTTTTTCCAACACTTTCAATTCTGTTTAAGGCAATCTGCAGTGCAGCTTTATGTGTAGTGATCTTATGCTGGCTGGCATGCTTAAATACGTCCAGCGTCACTTCATAAATCCTGGAAGTCTGCGCCTTCACCCGGTCCTTATTGTAATTGCCGAGTAATTCATAATACACGTTGGTGATCCCTCCTGAGTTAATTAGGAAGTCAGGTGCGTAGAGGATGTCCCTTTCAGCAAGCATTTCTGCATGAATATTTTCTTCCTCCAGCTGATTGTTGGCTGCTCCTGCTACCACAGCACATTTGAGCTGTGGAATAGATTTGCTATTGAGTGAAGCACCCAATGCACATGGAGAGAAAATATCCATATCCGCTTCAAATACTTTGTCAGGGTCAATGACACCTACTTTATGTTTGTCAGTGATACTCTTGATTTTATCTTCAAAGATGTCTGAAACAAATACTTTGGCACCTTCCTTCATCAAATGATTGACCAGGTATTTTCCTACCTGCCCTGCACCCTGCACCACAATCTTTTTTCCTTCCAGGCTGTCACTACCAAATGCTTCCTTTGCACTCGCTTTCATGCCATAGTATACACCGTACGCTGTCATCGGGCTAGGATCACCAGATCCACCCATGTTTTCAGGTATCCCAGCTACATAGGGTGTTTCCATCTTGATGAATTCCATGTCACGCTCACCCATATTTACATCAGGTGCCGTCCAGTATTTTCCGTTCAGGCTGTTTACAAACTTTCCGAACCGACGAAGTAAGGCTTCGTTTTTCATCTGACGTGCATCCCCGATGATCACAGTTTTGCCACCACCAATATTTAAACCGGCAATGGCATTTTTTATGGTCATTCCTCGAGATAATCTCAAGACATCTCTAACTGCAGCAGCTTCAGAATCATAGTGCCACATCCTCGTGCCACCCATGGCAGGGCCAAGCACCGTGTTGTGGATACCAATAATCGCTTTGAGTCCAGTGACTTCGTCGCGACAAAAGACCAATTGTTCATGATCCATGGTCGACATGACCTCAAAAAGTTGATTTTGATCCGTATTTGGTTGTGCCTCTATCATTCCCTTATGTTATGTTTGCTGCCACTGATCTGTACCGTACGGTATTTTGGGCCAAAATTAGTCCATTTTTATAGGAATAACCATTTTGCGTTTCGTTCGTTTTTAAACTTTGTGAAAGACCTTTCCCACCTCAATAAATACCTGTATCAATACAAGTGGTACCTGCTATCGGGTACTCTATTTATCATTATTTCCAACTTTTTTGGGATCATTCCTGCTGTGATTGTCAGGTACGCTTTTGATTTACTTCAACGTAGCTACGACATCTTTAAGGTCTTCTCAGGCTTTGATATTCAGTCGAATGCCTACGAAATATTCGCTGCAAGCATTCTGATCCTGGGTCTTATCATCCTGATCTCTGCGTTGATGAAGGGTGTCTTTATGTTTTTCATGCGGCAAACCATTATCGTAATGTCTCGCCTCATTGAGTACGACCTGAAGAATGAGATTTACGAGCATTATCAGACGCTACCATTAAGCTTTTACAGAAAAAATAATACAGGTGACCTGATGGCCCGGATCTCTGAGGATGTGAGTCGTGTGAGGATGTACATTGGTCCGGCAATCATGTATGGTATTTCCCTGGCAACCCTCTTTATGATGGTGATCCCCTATATGTTCTCCATCAATCCGAAACTGACGTTGTATTCCCTGATCCCATTACCCATCCTGTCACTGAGTATTTATTTTGTCAATAACATCATCAATAAACAGTCCGAGGAGATTCAGAAAAGTTTATCAGGGTTATCTACTTTCGTTCAAGAGGCATTTTCAGGAATTCGTGTGATCAAGTCGTTTGGGCGTGAATTTGACATGGGCGATGAATTCGGTACGGCTAGTGAAGAATACAAAGACAAGTCACTCAAACTTGCGTTCGTTCAGGCACTTTTCTTCCCATTAATCATGGGTTTGATTGGTTTGAGTGTGATACTTACTGTATATATTGGATCCATTGAGGTGTTTAAAGGCACTCTGAGTACCGGTAACATCGCTGAGTTTATCATTTATGTGAATATGCTCACCTGGCCCGTGGCATCACTGGGATGGATTACCAGTATTATTCAGCGTGCGGCAGCATCGCAACGACGTATCAATGAATTTCTAAACACCAAAAATGACATTGTTTCGGACAAAAACCTGGAAACACCAATCAAAGGCAGTATTGCATTCGAAGATGTCAGCTTTACCTATCCGGACTCAGGAATTGAAGCATTGAAAAATGTAAGTTTTAATGTGGAACCCGGAGAATCAATAGCAATTATTGGGACGACCGGATCCGGTAAGAGTACCATTGCCAACCTGATCACTAGGTTGTATGATGTCTCAGGAGGTAGAATTTCTATCGATGGTCAAGACATCAAAGATTATAATATCGCTCATCTCAGAGGGCAGATAGGGTATGTACCTCAGGATGTTTTTCTTTTCTCTGATACAATTGGCCAAAACATTGCCTTCGGTAAGGAAGGACTTTCTGATGAGCAAATAGAAAGTTTCGCCAGCGATGCTGATTTATTGAGCAACATCAAAGATTTTAAAGAAGGCTTTAATACGAGAGTTGGCGAGAGGGGGATTACACTGTCAGGAGGACAAAAGCAAAGAGTTTCCATTGCAAGAGCAATAGCTCGCGAACCAAAGATACTCATCCTTGATGATGCCCTTTCGGCAGTAGATACAAAAACAGAAAACAGCATTCTGAATGCCATGGCCAGAATTATGAAGGGACGGACAAGCATTATCATTTCGCACAGAGTATCGTCCGCTAAACTGGCAGATAAAGTCCTGGTGCTCGACGATGGCTATATTGTGGAGCATGGCACCAACGAGTCCCTGCTGGAATCTGGTGGTGTTTACAAGGAATTGTACGAAAAGCAGCTGAGTGCAGATGCTGCTGAAGTCTTATAAAACTATTTGGTCCAGGCTTCAACGGTCATGCTGTTGTCCATGTCGTACGACTCAATAAACAAGGGGAGTAATTCCTCTGAATTTGACTTCGCATAATCCTCCAGGAGCTTTTCTACTCTTTCAACAGAAGGTCTCACTACAGGATGCATCGATAAGTATACTGCGTATCGCTTATTGCTTGTGAATTCTTTTACCTCGAAGTCGTAAGGAATTTCTGCCATGGTTGATTGGAGCGTAACACCCACAAAAATGTTCATCTCATTGTTTTCCAGGGTGTCATGTTTATGCGAGACGATGGTGAGCACCCCTTTGAGCTGATTGTTTTTGATCTGGTCAACACATTTGGCCACGAGTTCTTCATATTTGGGTGTTTGGGCTTTACCCTGATAGGAGGATCCTACAATTGTCCTTTTGATAGGCTCAAGCTCCACCACCTGAAGTTCATCAAAGCCCCCCATTTGCTTATAAAAATGAAATAGTGTGTATCCAATAACTGCCAGTGACAAAAAGATGATCACCAGATACAGGGGCAGGGGTTTGTTTAATTTCATGCGGTGATTACCTCTTTATATTGCATTTGATATAGTTGGGTATAAAATCCGTCTTTCTTCAGAAGCTCATCATGATTTCCGGATTCCACAATTTGCCCTTTGTCCAATACGAGGATCTTATTGGCATTTTGAATGGTGGAAAGTCGATGGGCAATCACTATAGATGTCCTGCCTGCCATAAGCTTCTCAATGGCATTTTGGATAAGCTCCTCAGTTTCTGTGTCTACTGAAGATGTGGCTTCGTCCAACACAATGATTTTTGGATCATATACCAGGGCCCTTACGAACGAAATCAGCTGGCGTTGGCCTACTGAAAGTGTAGAGCCTCTTTCCATCACATTGTAATCAAAGCCACCAGGTAGCCGCTCGATAAAATTTCTTGCACCTACAAGCTCTGCTGCTTCTATCACTTTTTGCCGGTCTATGTCAGGATTTCTTAAGGTGATGTTGTTATATATTGAGTCGGAGAAAAGGAAAACGTCCTGAAGCACCACAGAGATATGTTTCCTCAGGTTTGTAATTTCATATTCCTTGATGTTAGTGCCATCAATCACAATGTCACCCTTTTCGATGTCATAAAACCTATTAAGAAGGTTGATTACTGAAGATTTACCGGCCCCTGTAGCTCCGACAAGTGCAAGGGCCTCTCCTTGCTTAACGTCAAAATTGATGTCTTTAAGTACCCAGTCCTCGTCATTGTAAGCAAACCAAACATTGTTGAAAGAAACATCACCACGGATCGTATCCTTTTTTAAAGTACCCTCATTAGGAATATGCTCGGTGCTGTCCAATAAGTTTAAGATCCTGTTTGAGCTCACGATACCCATTTGAAGGGTGTTGAAGCGGTCTGCTATCATCCGGATCGGCCGGAAAAACATCTGGATGTACATGATAAAGGCAATCAATACTCCCAGGGTCAACTCTTCTCCAATGACTCCTCTGGCTCCCCACCATACTACCAGACCAATACCACAAGCCTGGATCACTTCAGCCACGGGGAAGTAAGTTGCGTAGTAGAGCACCGACTTTACATTTGCCTTCCTGTGTTCTGCATTGATTTGTTTGAACTTGTCAAATTCCCTGTTTTCGGCATTGAAGATCTGAACGATGTTCATTCCTGTGATGTGTTCCTGCACGAAGGAGTTAAGATTGGCCACCGCAGTCCTTACATTGTTGAAGGAGACTTTGACCTTTTCCTTAAAGACGTAGGTAGCAAAGATCAACAATGGAAACATCGATAAACTCACCAGCGTAAGTTTCCAGTCAGTATAAAACATCACCCCGAGGATCACTATCAATTGGAGGATGTCTCCAATCATCGCAGCAATACCCTGGCTAAATACATCAGATAGGGTTTCTATATCAGAAATGTTTCTGGTGACCAATCGACCAATCGGCGTTTTATCAAAAAATTTCAGTTTTAGTCTTTGGATATGATTGAACAGCTTAATTCTGATATCCTTGATGATCATTTGGCCCAGCCACCCGGATAGAAATGTATGAGCATATTGCACCACTGCCTGAATCACTAACAGAATCACCAGCCATATGATCATGATTACCAATCCCTGATAATCACCAACAGCCACCTCATTGTCAATGGCGTACTGGATCAGGATTGGTCTGGCCGGAGTAATCAACGCCATTGCAATGGTGAGGAAAACCAGGACATAAAACTGTTTGATATATGGTTTAGCAAAAACAAAGAGCCTGCCGATAATCTTCAGGTCCAGTATGTTTCCACTGATCGAGTTTTCTTTTTCCAACGGGTTGTGGTTATTCTAAATATATACTTTCCGGGTAGTCAACTTTTGCCAGGAAAAGACCTTCTGGAGGCACTGCTCTTCCTGCCATTGACCGGTTCCCACTTTTTAATATGATTTTAAGATCTTCAGGACGGGTTTTGGATAATCCGATATCCAACAAAGTACCCACCAGTGCCCTGACCATGCCTCTCAAAAACCTATCAGCACTTACAACAAAACGATGTCCATCTTCAGAAGTTTCCCAGGACATGTCAAAAATTTCACATTCAAAAGTTTTTACATCTGTTTTCACCTTGCTAAAAGCCTGAAAGTCCCTCGTATTTTTAAGGACCTCGATTGCCTCATAGATGAGGTCAATATTCAAGTGTTGACTGTAAAAGTAAGAAGATCCCACTTTGAATGGGTCTTTCTTTGAGTGAATGAAGTAGGTGTAAGACCGAAGCGTGGCATCAAAACGTGCATGGGCTTCCTCCCTTACCGGCAGAATGTTATTTACCGCAATATCGAAAGGAAGTAACACATTGAGCTTATATTGGAAATCAACTACATCAAGCGAGACATTTGTATCGAAATGTGCGATTTGTTGAGTAGCATGAACACCTGTGTCTGTTCGGCCGCTGCCTGTGCACTCTGCTTTTTCCTGAAGAATGGTTGAAAGGGCCTGGTTGATGGTTTCCTGAACAGAAGCAGCATTCTTTTGAATTTGCCATCCATGATAATTGGTGCCTTTGTATGCCAGGTCCAGGAAATACCTCATGGGCGCAAATTAACAGGGATTCAGTTGGCCAATTGCCAAGAGATGATCAATTTTGTCGAAATTTTTACCTCATGATCCAACGAGTTCAAAGTATATTTCTTCTGTTGACGGCTATTGTAATGATCTCAGTCATCTTTTTACCCCTATGGGATAAGACAAGCGCAGATGGTAATGAATTTATTTCATTGACAGCCTTAGAAATGACATACCTTGAACAGGGAGAATTGGTTACTCAGCAGCCCACCTATTACATCGGTTTGCTGGCAGGGCTGGCGGCTATTGTAGCCTTATTTTCCATTTCCCAATTCAAAAACAGGCTAAGACAGATCCAGCTGGGGGCACTAAACTCGCTCTTGATGGGAGGCTCACTTGGATTGACGTATTACTACACCACCAAAGCCAATGCGCTTTTAGAGCCCAACATTCAGGGCAATTTTTTGGTAGGATTTTATGTAATCGCCGCTGGTCTCTTTTTCAACCTTTTGGCCAATAGATTCATCAGAAGAGACGAAAAGCTGGTCAGAAGTGCAGACCGAATCAGGTAGTGCCAGTCACTTTATAGCCATTAAATGACAACTTGTCAGTTTTTTCCCTGATGGAATAAAATTTGATCCATCGCAATCATATTTTTTACAAAACGCAGAAAAAGTGATGCAAGAAAAAGGTTCTATCTCAATACATACGGAAAATATCTTTCCGATCATCAAGAAGTTTTTGTATTCTGACCACGAAATTTTCCTTCGTGAGTTGGTATCTAATGCTGTCGATGCCACACAAAAGATCAAAAGACTAGCATCTTTAGGTGAGTATTCAGGTGAATTAGGTGACACCACTGTCGAAATCAGTTTTGATAAAAAGAAAAAGACGATCACCATCTCAGATCGTGGTATTGGGATGACCGCAGATGAGATCAAGAAATATATCAACCAGATTGCCTTCTCAGGTGCCACCGAATTTATCGAAAAATATAAGGACAAAGGGGAGGATCAGCAGATCATAGGACACTTTGGTCTGGGATTTTATTCCGCCTTTATGGTGGCAAAAAAGGTGGAAATCAATACCCTTTCTTACCAGGAGGGAGCGCAGCCAGCTAAATGGGTTTGCGACGGAAACACAGAGTTTGAAATCTCAGATTCCAAGAAAAAAGAGAGAGGTACCGACATCACGCTTTACATGGCTGATGACTCTGAGGAGTTTCTAGAAGAGCATAGGATTCAGGGTATCCTGGATAAATACTCAAAATTCCTTCCGGTTCCTATCAAGTTTGGTCAGAAAGACAACCAGGTTGAGGATGGTAAGGACAAGGATGGAAACCCCAAGTACAAAACGGTAAAAGAAGACAACATCATCAACAACACAGCTCCAATCTGGACCAAGCAACCGTCGGAGCTAAAGGATGAGGATTATCTCGCGTTTTACAAAGAATTGTATCCTTTCTCGGAAGATCCATTGTTCTGGATCCACCTAAATGTAGATTATCCATTCAATTTGACTGGTATTCTGTATTTCCCTAAGCTGAAAAAGGATTTTGAGATCCAGAAAAACAAGATTCAGCTGTACAGCCGTCAGGTATTCATCACTGACGAAGTAAAAGATATTGTGCCGGAGTTTTTGCAGCTGCTTCACGGGGTGATCGACTCTCCTGATATCCCATTGAATGTTTCAAGAAGCTACTTGCAGGCAGATGGCAATGTGAAAAAAATCAATGGCTACATCACCAAAAAGGTAGCAGATAAGCTTTCTGAGCTCTTTAAAAATGATCGTGAATCTTACGAGCAGAAGTGGAGTGACATTGGTCTGTTTGTAAAGTACGGAATGGTTTCAGAGCCTAAATTCGAAGAGAAGGCAAAAGATTTTACCCTGCTTAAGAATGTGGAGGGTAAGTATTTCACGATCGATGAGTACAAGAAAAAGGTAGAGCCAAACCAGACCAACAAGGACAAGAACCAGGTGTTTTTGTATGCCAGTGATGAGGATAAGCAGCACAGCTACATCGATAAGGCTCAAAAAAGGAATTATGATGTAATTCTGCTGGATGGCCCGATCGATCCGCATTTTATTGGTCAGATAGAGCAAAAGGACAGTAACATCGTTTTCAAGCGCGTGGACTCTGATGTCATTGACCGATTGATTGACAAGGATGAGAAGAAAGAGTCGGTCCTTTCTGACAAAGAGAAAGAGCAGATCAAGGAGGTCTATGAAAAAGCCGTCAATAACAAGCAAAACTCCGTGGTGGTAGAGCCCATGGCTACTGATGACATGCCAGTGACAATCACTTTGCCAGAGTTTATGCGGAGAATGAAAGACATGCAGGCTGTTGGTGGTGGTGGACCGATGATGTTTGGCGAGATGCCTTTGAATCTGGCAGTTTCTATCAATGCCAACCATAGCTTCACAAAGAAAATCCTGAGTGCCGAAAAAGAAGAAGACAAGATTTCACTGGCCAAGCAGGCTTATGACCTGGCCTTATTGTCTCAGGGCATGCTGAAAGGTAAAGACCTTACAGCGTTTATCTCTCGAAGCGTGGATATGGTATCCGGATAGCCTGGATATTGAAATTTTCTCGTTACTTTTTCGTTGTGATCGGTATGAGGAAGTACTTAATCTTCTTTTTTGGGCTGGCGTCATGCTATGTTTTGCCGGCCCAGGAAGATGAATCTGTCCAAAGTCTCTTTGAAACTAAATATGATTCTCCGCTCACCATCAACCTGGAAGAGGAGGAGGAAGAGGCTTTGGAGGTTCCAAAAAAGAAGAAAAAGAAACAGAACAAAAAGGTTTTTTTTGGTATCAAAACAAAGCGTGGCTTTACCAAAACAGGATATGGAAATCGGCAGATTGTTGAATTATTTCACTATCTGAAAGACAAGGACTATGCGGGACCCGACCCTTATGTCCAGAATTTTTACTGGTATGACTTTAAGAAAAAGCGCATTGTCAACAGCAACAGGGTAAACAGGGAATATGCTGGTGTACTCCATGGTCATTATGTGAAAAAGATTGAAGAACAGGTGATTGAGGAAGGTTTCTATTATAAAGGAACAAAACACGGACGGTGGGTCGAGTACAACCGACATGACATCCTCATGGACAAAAAGAATTTCTGGAAAGGCTGGCCCAAAGAATCACTGATGTCCTACTATGACTTCGATAAAACTAAACTGAAAGAAGTTATCCCTGTTCATTTTGGTGAGAAAAGTGGGAACTACTACGCCTTTCATGAGAGTGGAGTTATCGCCGTGACCGGACAATACAAGTTTGGCCATAAAGTGGGAGTATGGCGTGAATACTATGAAAATCAGAGAATAAAACGGGAAGTCATTTACCCCGAAGATCCATTCGACTTTAAAACCAGCCCTAACATTTCTAAAGAATGGGCAGAAGATGGTAAACTATTGTACGATCGAAGCCGTTTTTTGAGCAGTCTCAATTAGAATATCCTATGAGGCTTTTCCTTGCGAAGAGGAACAACAGACTGGCACAAATAAGCAATAGACCAAATTTCCACCCGAGGGTTAATGCACCTACTGTATAAAGGATGATCCACCAAAAGAAGATCAGGACACAGCCTATATAAAACTTCATGGAGACATAGAAGGCTTTGTCTTTCATGATGCTTAGCACCTTTTTCAGCGCCAGATAAATGGGAAAGTTGAGTAGGCTAAAGAAGTAAACCAGGAATCTGGTGAATGCATTTCTTGGCGGTTTGCGAATCTCACCGATTTCTCCGCGTGCAATTTCTTTTAGCTCTTCGAAAGTCAGGTTTTCATGAGACTGTTGAAAAACAAAACTCTTCCTTTGCTCATAATCATCTGTTTTTTCCGGGAGGATCAGTACTTCCTTCATCCCCTTTTCCACGGCATTCTTCAGTTCCTGATAACCATTCAGGTTGTTTTCTTCATAAGCTGGCATAAAGTCATCTACATCAAGGGCTTTACCAAAGTTCAGGATCACTTTGGCCGGGTGTCGATGAGAAAAATAATTGACGCCAACAGGGACGATGTATAATTTTAGATTTTTGTCGATGAATTCTCTGGCTCCGAAAGCAATACGCGATGTACCTTTTTGAAGAGGTCTCAAATAGAAATTAATGTCGTGGTTGCCTTCAGGGAAAATGAGAAGTCGCTTTTCATTTTCTGCCAGCATCTCAAAGCAACCCTTGAACACTTCTTCATTTTTTGATATGGTATCGTACCCGTCCCTGATCCGGTAGATTGGCCTCATATTGAGGGCACTGAGGAAAGGAATGGTTGATTTTTTGAAGATGTCTGACCGGGTCAGGAAGCTTACTGGTTTGTCGGTGAGCGACCCCACAATCACCGCATCCATAAAGGCGCCCTGATGATTAGGTGCGAATATCACAGCCCCTTCTTTGGGGATGTTTTTTTTATTTATGACTTTGAGTCCGTTGAAGAAAAATGGTATGAGGATCTTTGCCCACCATTTTACAAAAAAGTATAGCATCTAGGCTGACTTGGGATTTACGATAAACTTATTCTTCCAGTAAAAACTGATGGATAAACCAGAGAGAATGTGCCAAATGCCCCACCAGGCAGCGACGAGGGCCATGCCCCCCAGACCATCAAAAAATGCAAATATAAGGATCAATCCCAATCCGGAATTCTGAATCCCAGTCTCTATGGCAAGGGTTCTTCGGTCTTGTTCTGGAAGTCTGAACAACATGCCCATTTGATAACCTGAGATCAGCGCTATTCCATTGTGGGCAAACACAATAAATAATACCAAATAGATTTTAGAGAGGAAGAGATCCAGATTGGCAGAAAATGCCATGATGACAATCACGGCAAATATGATCAGAGAGCTGTAATGCATAAAGGAATGAATACGAAGTGAAATACCTGGAAACTTATGACGGAAGAGCATTCCCAATAGAATGGGGAGTCCAAGAATTGTGACGATTGTTTGAAATGCACCCCAAAAGTCAAGATTAATTTGTTTCAACAACTCTGCTGTAGGGGGATAAAGACCTGCCCAAAGTGCAAAATTGATGGGTGTGAGAAAAATGGCTGCTATCGATGAGACAGCGGTCAGACTTACCGATAAAGCAATGTTGCCACGTGATACCATTGACATAAAATTTGAGATGTTCCCACCGGGGCAGGCAGCAACCATCATCATACCCAATGCCATGCTGGGATATGGCTGCACAACATACACTATCACAAATGTGAGAAAAGGCAAAATCAAAAACTGACTTAATGCGCCAGCCAGAACACTACGAGGTTGTAGCATCACCAGCTTAAAGTCCCTGGGCGTTAGGTTGAGAGCCACACCAAACATGATGAAGGCAAGACTCAGATTCAGCAGGAAAATATTCTGATCGCTAAAGTTCAGGGTAATATTGTCAATGCTTTCCATTGATTGGGGGTGTCAATTATTTGGGATCGATGAAATTAAAAAATATTGATCAATTTATCCTACCTTTTAGCAATGATCAGAGCTCCAACAGATATTCATTGATTTTAATCTAATAAATGCAAAAATAGTTGAATAATTCCTATCTATTCTTTCATTAAGGAAATAAATTTTTAACAGAATGGGACGTTTGTTGAAAATATGTTAAATTTGCATCTAAATTTTAGCCGGTAGCTATTAATTTCACCTAAAATTATCCTCTCCAATGTCCAAAACGGATACACCAATTCTGGTTAAGAATGATCCCTGGTTGTCACCTTATACAGAAGAGATCAAAAACCGTATCGAAAGATTTAAGCAGCAGAAGAAAGACATTGAAAAGCGATTTGGTTCACTATCTGCTTTTGCTTCTGCTTACCGGGAGATGGGCTTAAATTATGATGCTAAGAAAGGAGGCTGGTGGTACCGTGAGTGGGCTCCTGGTGCAAAAGCACTATCGCTTGTGGGTGATTTTAACCAATGGGATAAAAGTAAGCACCCTCTGAAAAAGGGAAAAGATGGCATCTGGGAAGTATTCATAGATGCTAAAAAAACCAAGATCAATCATCTGGACGCATTAAAAGTACATGTGACAGATACAAATGGTGTGGAGCGGGACAGAATTCCTGCATACATAAAGTTTGCTACACAGGACACTAAAACGTATGACTTTACAGGAAGGGCATTGAACCCACCAAAAGCCTATAAATGGTCTGACAAGAAATTTGATCTCAAAGGAATCAATGAAAATCCTTACATCTACGAGTGCCATATTGGTATGGCTCAGGAAGAAGCTGGAGTAGGTTCATATGTGGATTTTACAGAAAAAATATTACCTAAAGTAAAGGAGCAGGGGTACAATGTGATCCAGGTGATGGCTATCCAGGAACACCCGTATTATGGGTCGTTTGGCTACCATGTCAGTAACTTCTTTGCTGTATCCAGCCGGTTTGGAACGCCTGATGAGTTTAGAGCGCTTGTTGATAAAGCTCACCAAATGGGTATAGCGGTGATTATTGACATTGTACATTCCCATGCGGTTAAAAACATCTCAGAAGGCCTCAATGAATTTGATGGTACGGATGACCAGTATTTTCATCCGGGAGGAAAGGGTGTCCATGATCAATGGGACTCCAAACTTTTCAACTATGGAAAAGAAGAGGTCTTAAGGTTTTTACTTTCCAACGTGAAATACTGGATTGAAGAATTTCATGTGGATGGCTATCGATACGATGGCGTTACCTCTATGCTATATTTCCATCATGGCAATATGGTGAGCTTTGACCATTACGACAGGTATTTTTATGAGGTAGACTGGGATGTGCTGACGTATCTTCAGTTGGCTAATACGCTGATCAAGGAGTTGAAGCCCGGATCAATTGTAATTGCTGAGGACATGAGTGGAATGCCTGGTTTGTGTAGACCTGTCAAGGAAGGGGGACTCGGGTTCGACTTTAGGCTTGCTATGGGTATACCCGACTACTGGATAAAACTCCTGAAACATAAGTCTGACGAGCAGTGGAATATCCATGAGATGTGGGAGACGCTGACCAACCGGAGATATGGAGAGCGAACCATCGCCTATGCGGAATCTCATGATCAGGCGTTAGTAGGGGATAAGTCTCTTGCGTTTTGGCTTATGGATAAAGAGATGTATTCTCACATGCATGTGAGTAAAGACAGCTTAATTATCGACCGGGGTATCGCACTACATAAAATGATCAGGCTTTTCACGCTTTCACTTGGGGGTGAAGGATGGCTCAATTTTATTGGCAATGAATTTGGTCACCCTGAATGGGTTGATTTTCCACGTGAAGGCAATAACTGGAGTTATCACTATGCCCGGAGACAATGGAACTTGCAGGAGAGCGGTGAATTGAAATATAAATTCTTGTATGAGTTTGGAAAGCAAATGGTGAAAATGGCGAAAGACCATGAGCTGGTGTCTTCGCTTCCTGCCCAGCAACTCAACATGGATGAGGGCAACAAGACAATCATTTTTGAAAGAAACAACCTGATTTTTCTTTTCAATTTCCATCCTCACAATTCCATCCCGGATTATCGTTTCAAGATCCCACAATGTGGGCATTATCAAATTATCTTGAATTCGGATCATCCTGATTTTGGCGGCTTTGGAAGAATCGACGATGAAATGACATATCCTTCAGTAACTTTGTTTGGGGAAAATTTTTTGAGTGTATACTTGCCTAGCCGAGTGGCGCTCGTCCTGAAAAAAGTGAAATGAAAAAAATATCGTTAAGCACCCTTATCATCCTTTCCGGAATGATCTTACAAGCCCAGTCATTTACTTTCATGACCTATAACATTCGCTATGCCAATCCAGGCGATGGTGTGAATTACTGGGAAAACAGAAAAGCAGAATTGGCGAACCAGATTTCCTTTTATGAACCGGATGTCTTCGGCATTCAGGAAGGTCTGCCAGAGCAGGTAGAGTACCTGGATGCACAACTTGATGCCTATGCCTGGTATGGTGTAGGGCGTGACGACGGGAAGTCAAAAGGAGAGTTTAGTGCTGTTTATTATAAAAAAGAAAAATTCTCGGTGCTGAAGAAAGAGACTTTTTGGTTATCCCCAACTCCAGATAAGCCATCAAAAGGGTGGGATGCGGCACTTCCAAGGATTTGTACTGCAGTTTTATTTCAGGTAAATAACTCTGAACAAAAATTTTGGGTCTTCAATACCCACTTTGATCATCGGGGAGACGAGGCCCGACTCCAGGCAGTAGATGTAATCCTGGATAAACTAAAAGAACTTAATAATGACGGTTATCCAGTCATTGTGATGGGAGACTTAAATCTGACACCAGATACCCCACCGATCAAAAAACTTTTCGGAGCACTGAATGATACACGAGCCGTGAGCGACCTGGTTTTCGGCCCCGAAGGTACCTGGAGTAGCTTTGATGTTCAAAAAGAGCTCGACCGTAGGATCGACTACATTGTAGTGTCAGATCAGGTGAAAGTTTCCAAATATGCTGTGCTTACTGATAACAGGGATTTGAGGAATTATTCAGATCACCTGCCGGTTTTTATTCAAGCCAGCTTTTCCAAGTAGTAAAAACCTCTGCAAGAGACTAGTTTTGCGTCATGAATTTTGATGGATTAAAAAATAACCTGGAAGGGGAGCTTTTCATTGATGAGACTACCCGAAAAGTCTATGCCACGGATGCTTCGGCTTACAGGGAGATCCCTATTGCTGTCGCCGTCCCGGAAAATGAATCAGATATCATCAAGCTGGTTGAGTTTGCCAGGGTAAATAATACTTCTTTAATTCCAAGGACAGCTGGTACTTCCCTCGCCGGTCAGGTTGTTGGTGGAGGTATCGTCGTTGATGTCTCCAAAAAGTTCACGAGAGTGCTGGAAGTCAATGAAAAGGAAGGCTGGGCGATCGTGCAACCGGGTATTGTCAGAGATGACCTGAACCATCAACTTAGTACATACGGTTATTTCTTTGCTCCTGAAACTTCAACAGCCAACCGGGCTATGATTGGGGGGATGATTGGAAATAACAGCTGCGGCTCGAATTCTGTTGTCTACGGAAGTACACGCGAACATTTGATTGAGGTTGATGCGATTTTATCTGATGGTAGTCAGGTAAAATTCCGGTCGTTGGATGAAAAGTCTTATAACGAGAAAGTTCAGTCCAGATCCTTGGAAGGATCGCTTTATGCTCAGATAGATGAGATCCTGTCTGATGCAAAAAATATTAAGGAGATTGAGGAGCAATTTCCCAAATCTTCTATCAACCGGCGGAATACTGGCTATGCAATAGACATGCTAGCCAGAATGAAGCCTTTCAATAAAAAGGGCGAAAACTTTAATTTTAGCAGCTTGATTGCCGGGTCTGAAGGCACGCTTGCTTTTGTGACAACTGCCAAGATCAAGCTCACGCCAATCCCACCACCCCACAAGGTGTTGGTTTGCATCCATTGCCATTCCATTGATGAGTCGCTCAAAGCTAACCTGGTAGCCTTGCAACATCAACCATCGGCTGTAGAGCTGATGGACCATTACATTTTTGAAGCGACAAAACGTAACAGGGGACAGGCTGAGAACAGATTTTTTATTGAGGGAGACCCAAAAGCGATATTGGTAGCGGAGATCACCAGAGATTCTCAGGAAGAAGCAGAGAAAGTAGCCCAGGCTTTGATTGCCCAGCTTAAAAAAGAAAAACTGGGTTATTCTTATCCTACGGTGTCTGGAGATGATATCAAGAAAGTCTGGACATTACGTAAAGCCGGTCTGGGACTCCTATCAAATGTGCCCGGGGATGCCAAACCAGTTCCGGTTATCGAGGATACAGCCGTTCATGTCAATGACCTGCCTGCTTTCATAGCAGAGTTTAATAGAATTCTTAAGGAATACGATCTTTATAGTGTTCACTATGCACATGCCGGATCCGGTGAGCTGCACCTAAGGCCAATCATCAATCTTAAGACTACGGAAGGAATCGGGCTTTTCAGATCCATCGCTGAGGAGATCGCTAAGTTGGTAAAAAAATACAAAGGATCACTTTCAGGTGAGCATGGTGACGGTCGATTGAGGGGGGAGTTCATTCCACAGATGGTTGGTGAGCACAACTATCAACTGCTGAAGCAGATTAAGAAGACCTGGGACCCAACCAATATATTTAATCCAGGAAAAATCGTGGATACACAGCCAATGGATACCTTCCTGCGGTTTGACAAAGACCAGAAGAGCAAAGAAATCGACACTTTGCTGGATTTCTCGGACACCATGGGCTTTCAAAGGGCAGCTGAGCAATGTAACGGTTCTGCCGACTGCCGCAAGACGCCAGTTTCAGGTGGCACGATGTGTCCCAGCTACATGGCGACAAGAGATGAACGGGATACCACCAGGGCTCGTGCCAATATGCTACGAGAGATGATCACCAGGTCCGATGATAGTAATCTGCTGGTTCACGATGAGATCAAAGAGGTGATGGACCTCTGCCTCAGCTGTAAGGGGTGTAAGTCCGAATGTCCGTCCAATGTAGATATCGGCAAGATGAAAGCCGAGTGGCAGCATCAATATTACGAAGCCAAAGGAGTTCCCTTCAGAAATCGACTTATTGGAAACTTTTCAGGCGGCATGAAGCTGGCCTCTGCAATGCCTTGGGGATACAACCTGATTTTCAACAACTCAGTCTTTTCAGGCATAGCCAAAGGCATCATGGGATTTGCACCAAAAAGAAGTATGCCTGAGATCTCTAAGATCACCTGGCAAAAGTGGCTCAAAGGGTTTAAACCAACCGTTACCAAACCAATCAAGACTGTCTATCTGTTTGCTGATGAGCTCTTGAATTACAACGAAGCAGAAATCGGTATTACTACTGTAAAGCTGCTGGACAAACTGGGCTATGAAGTAAAATATGTCGATCATGCCGAATCAGGAAGGAGCCAAATCTCAAAAGGTCTCTTGAAAGATGCCAAAAGATTCTGCCAAAAGAATATTTCGGTTTTCAAAGATCTCATAAGCGCTGAAACCCCCTTGATAGGGGTGGAGCCTTCAGCTATTCTCACATTCAGGGACGAATACCCAGACCTGGTAAGAGGTGAAGAGAAAGAAGCCGCAAATAAAATTGCTGCCAATACTTTCATGGTTGAGGAGTTTCTGGTTGCAGAAATGGAAGGTGGTCACATCAAACCAGGTCAATTTAAGCAAGCAGAAGGCCTGATTAAGTTTCATGGCCATTGCCATCAGAAGGCCTTGTCTTCTTTGGTACCAACCAAGAAGATTCTTTCCAGGCTTACCGGCAAAGAGGTACAGATCATTCCTTCAGGCTGTTGTGGCATGGCAGGGTCGTTTGGGTTTGAGAAAGAGCACTTTGTTGTGTCAATGCAGATAGGTGAGCTGGTGTTGTTTCCAACGATCAGGAAACAGCCTGAAGATGTAATAATTGCTGCGCCAGGCACCAGCTGTCGTCACCAGATTCTGGATGGGACCAGCAAGAAAGCTCAGCACCCTGTTGAGATCTTATACAGTGCTCTTAAAAAATGAAAGGTTGCTTATTAGGCAACCTCTCAAATCAAATGAATAGGACAACAAAGGTTATTTAAGTTTCATCCTGCAGCTTCCCAGATACTCATTCTCAGAATAAATATCGATTTGGTAAGTACCAGGTTTTAACTTGCTGTCAGCTTTATACGACAAGGCAATTTGTTTGCTGTCGTCAGTTTTTGCGAACAGATTTTGTGTGCTGGCTACAACTTCAGCATCGCTAAACACGAAGTCTTTGTGATTTACAGCATAAGTAATATTCTTTGAGTTGTTGCTTGCAACTTGTTTTCCATCAGGAAAAACAATGTTGAATTTTAATTGCTCACTCATGCTGGCGGGTACTTCGAAAGCCAGAATTATCTCTTTGGTTTTCTTAGCATTTACCGTCAACTTATTGTTCTTTTTCTGAGCTTCAGCCTCCAGGTTGTTCACAATCATACTGGTAAGGTTTTTATAGTTTACAGCAAGTTGCTCATTATTGGCTTCCATGTGAGCCAACGAAGCTTTCAAATCGCTGTTCTCAGCTTGTAAAGCGTTCAGCTCTTCATTTAATATTGCAAGACTCTTATCGAGGTCTGCTTTGATGGCTTGTAGTTCTTGAAACTGCTTCTTGTAGTTTGGACTACTATTTGCGGCCATTCTGTTGAGTTCAGCTTCTTTCTTTTGGAGCTTACTTTTAAGTTCAGCCAGGCTTTTATCCAGGCTTGAGTTTTTTCCTTTATAGGAATCAATCTCATTTTTCATTTTGTCAATCTCCTTAGACAGGGCCAGCTTTTCCGAAAACATCTTTTCGCTTTTTACCTTCTCACTGGTAAGATCCTTCTTCAGGTTTCTACCATCTGTGAAATAATAAATGGCAAAACCCATTGATAAAAAAAACAAGAGTGTAACACCTATGGCTACCCGGCTCTCTCTCGAACTAGTATTCATATTTTTAATTTTTATAAGAGAGATAAACGTGAGGTGGATTAAGACCACCTCAAGCTGAGATTAAAATCCAATTAAATTTTTGCCAGGGGAAAATTCAGTAGAATAATGGATCCGGATTCCTTGGCCGAGGTGATATTCATTGAGCCCTGATGTATGTCAATGATCTTTTTTACTAGATTAATTCCTATACCACTGCCTGGAAACGAGTTGGTATTTTGTCCTCTGAAAAAAGGCTGTCCCAATTTTTTTAGATCTTCAGGTGAAATGCCAATCCCCTGGTCTTTTATTTCAAACTGTAAATTCTGGTCAGTGGCCAAAACATTTACAGTCACTTCCTTCCCGTCACTAAACTTGCAGGCATTCTCGAGTAGATTGGAAAAAACACTTTTGAGGAGTTGCTCATGGCCAATGATCGTAAAAGATTCCTCATCTGCAATTTCATCTGAAATGGATACTTTGATCGGATTTTTATAGGACCTGGAGACATCAGAAATGGCCTGCCAAAGGATAGTATCTGTTCTGATTGGTTTGATCTCTTCCCGAAAGGAATCAACTCTTGCCAGTAGTAAAAGCTTTGAGGTGAGCTCAGAAAGCCCATGAATATCTTCTTTCAGAGAGATGAGTGTTTCCTCATAGAATTTTTCATCCCTTTTTTTGAGTAGGGTCACGTCTACCAGTGAAAGCATGCTTGTAAGTGGGGTACGTAGTTCATGAGAGGCATTGGTAATGAAGCTTTTTTGAATTTCAAATGCTTTCTGCAGCCTTGATAGCATCAGATTGAAGGTTGTCCCCAATTTGGCAATTTCATCTTTCCCATTACCCTCAGAAACCCTCTTACCAAGATTTGTAATTTCAATTTCATTCACTTCACTGATCACTTCTGAAATGGGCTGAAGTGCCTTACCAGCGTATAGTCGTGCTGCCAAACCGATTATAATCAGTGACACGAGAAATACAATGATCAGGATGTTCCTTAAATTTTGTAGTTTTCTGAGACCGTAGAGGTCCATGGCACCTGCTATTACCACAAACCTGTCAAATTGATCTTCATATAGCAAGCCAATTACCTCTACATCTCCCTGTCTCCAGTTCAGTGATTTTTCTAAACGAACTTTATCTAGCAACATGCTATCGATGAGGAGGGAATCCTGTGTATCAGAACTAAAGAGCTCCTTGTTGTCATAATTGTAGATGGTGATCTTTTCCCCAGGTAGTTTCACCGGATTGGCAGACTCGATTTTTTGCAATAACAAGGCATCTACTTCTTCTACTTCGAGCAAAAGCTTTGCTGCTGCATTTGCCCGGGCAACCAGGCGCTCATAAAATTCCTCTTTCCTGAATTCAGATGATGAATAGTAGATGGCGATAGATGCGATTAACCAGACCGCTGCAAATACCAGGACAAACCGGATAGTTAATTTATCCTTGATATTCATGGTTCAATATCAAGATAGTAGCCCATCCCGATCTTGGTGTGAATGAGTCTGGGAGAATAATCCTTGTCTATTTTTTTTCTGAGGATGTTAATATAGACATCCACCACATTGGTGCCCGGATCAAAATCAAGATCCCAGACATGCTCGGTGATCTCGGACCTTGAGAGTACTTTGCCTTTGTTTCGGAGTAAGAATTCTAATAATGAATATTCCTTGAAAGTCAACTCAATTTTTTTCCCATCCCTGACAGCAGTTTTCTTTTCCATGTCAAGGACGAGGTCTGCCACGCTAAGATTGTGGTCAGTAGATGGATTCATTTTCCGTTTGGCCACACTCCTGATCCTTGCCAACAACTCACGAAACTCAAAGGGTTTGACCAGATAATCATCAGCTCCGGAATCAAACCCATCCATTTTATCATCGATGGTGCCCAATGCCGTGAGCATAATAATTTTAATGTGTTGATCAGTTGAGCGTACTTCTCTACATATCTCAAATCCGTTCTTGCCCGGAAGTATTACATCTACCAGGAGCATGTCGTAGGTATGCTGTTTAAACATTCTTAACGCGAATTCGCCATCGTAAGAGATGTCTACTTCATACCCTTGCTCCTCAAGACCGGTCTTAAGATGGTTGGCAACTTTTGCCTCATCTTCTATGATCAGGATTTTCATGGATTGTGATCCTGAAAACGTAGTCTATCTTAAATGGTTGCTGCTAAATGATCCTATTAATTGGGTTTGATCACGGTTATCAGTTCACCGAGGTCAGGATCTTGGAGTTTTCATAATTCAGGATATCCAGTAGTGCGTCTACCAGCTGCACTTTTGGCTGGAATGGCATGAGACTCTCATATTTTCCTTCAATGATGGAACCAGTATCCATACTAAAGGTTACAGAACCAGCTTTGTGATTGTCCCGACTGTTGAACAGACTGATCTGCATGATAGAATGATCTTGTTCGTTGTTGTATTTGCAGTTCAGTTTCCAATTCAGATAGCTGTTTTTTTCACAAATTTTGTTCAGTAAGTTGACCAACGTGATTTCATCCATGGCTTTAAGATAAATATTTCGGCTATTAATCACCAAATTTGTGAATATGAAGACCAAAAAAGAGATTGTCGACAATTGGCTACCCAGGTATACAGGACAAAAGCTGGAAGACTTCGGTAAATACATCTTACTAACCAACTTTACCAATTACGTCAATCTTTTTGCAGAATGGCATCAGGTGCCCGTGAGGGGACTGTCAAACCCTATGCAATGTGCCAATGCTGACGGGATCACCATTATAAACTTTGGGATGGGATCAGCCAATGCGGCCACCGTCATCGATCTGCTCACTGCAATTTCTCCCAAGGCTATACTGTTTTTGGGGAAATGTGGGGGTATTAAATCTAAAAATAAGGTAGGTGATCTTGTGTTACCCATTGCTGCCATTCGTGGTGAAGGTACCAGTAATGATTATATGCCTCCTGAGGTACCCGCATTGCCTGCTTTTGCGTTGCAAAAAGCTGTTTCCACCACCATTCGGGATTATGGGCAGGATTACTGGACGGGAACGGTCTACACCACCAACCGGAGAGTTTGGGAGCACGATGAAAAATTTAAGAAGTATCTGAGGAAACTCAGGGTGATGGCCATTGATATGGAAACGGCAACCATCTTCTCCGCTGCCTTTAAAAATGAGATGCCTGCAGGTGCCTTATTGCTTGTTTCCGATGTGCCTATGATCCCTGAAGGTGTAAAAACCGATGAGAGTGATCAAAAGGTCACGGAGAAATTTGTTGAAAAGCATATCAAGATAGGAATAGACTCGCTGAAACAGCTTATCAACCAGTCACTGACCGTAAAGCATTTGAAATTTTAGCAGCCCTTAAAGCTCTTCAGCCTCTACCGTTTCTACCTCGGGTACCATGCGTTTGAGGAGGTTTTCGATACCTGCCTTAAGTGTAACTGTGCTGGAAGGACATCCGCTACATGCTCCCTGTAGTAGTACTTTTACCTTGCCATCTGTGAATGAATCGAATGTGATGGCACCACCGTCCATTTCTACAGCAGGTCGGATATACTCATCCAGGATGCTCTTGATCTTTTGCTCGATGTCGGTATCTGTCGCGTTGAGCTCGTGATCCTCTTTCACGTTTTCTTCGGTGAGAATTTGCTTTCCTGCTTCCAGAAATGATTTGATAAATGACTGGATCTCATTTTTCACCTCAACCCATTCTACCTGCTCACTCTTGGTGACGGTCACAAAGTTGCTCATGTAGAATACCCGTTTCACGTACGGAAAATTGAACAACTCCTGTGCTAGTGGAGCCTGGCTGGCACTTTCCTGGCTTGGATAGTCCCTACTCACCCCTTCCGGCAACAACATGAAATTGACCACAAACTTGAGGGAATTTGGATTGGGATTCGACTCCGTATATATGTTGATATTGGATGCTTGCTGTGCTACCGCCATAATTACTTCTTTTTGGTATGAGTAATAAGGGCAAAGATGCAGGAATAGTTCAAGAAAGTAAAAGGTTTTTGATGAATAGAGAAGGTACAGAAGGAGGATCAATGGTTAGATCAGACATTAGTAGATCAGTTTTACAACCGTTATATCCTGAGCCTGAATGGCTGTGATTTCCGGGGGTTTTGGTCGCTGCCTTTAGTCATATTTTAGTAGATTGTACGTTGCAATCGAGCTGATTTGATTGAGATCTAACCTATTATTGATGACTATGTTTACTAACAAAAAAGTCTTTCCGTTATTATTTATTATTGTATTTTTTGCCTGCACCAAGGATGAAGTTGAAGTCCCAACTTTAGCAGACCTGGGCATTACTGCTGCTGTAGATGCTAATGTCGGCAGCTCCTATACCAATTCGAAAATTGATCCAGTAACCCGTATCAGCTATGGGTCTCTAAATATCTGGGGGAACGCAGGAAATCTTAGACAAGCAATTGCTTATCTGGATGCCAACCATGATGGATACATCGATGTATTCATGGCCACAGGGGAGTATCTCCTCGAGGGAGAGGTGGACTGTGCTTTACTGCTAAATAATGGCCAGAACAACTTTGATATTTCCACTGCTGAATTTAATGACAACATGCCCCCTGCCACGCATGCCAGGAAAACGATCAAATGTGATTTTAATGGGGATGACCTGGATGACCTGATGGTGTTTGATCATGGATATGACGCTGATCCATTCCCTGGCAACCAGATTAAACTTATTATGCAAACTGGACCGGGCTCTTTTATGTGGACAAAACTTACTGATCAGACTGGTTTCCACCATGGAGGTGCCGGAGCTGATATAGATAACGATGGGGATATTGATGTTTTTGTTGCCGGTTTTGATCCTTTTTTTTACATCAATGATGGTAATGGCAACTTCGAGAAGGTAGACGATCGATATGACAGAAGCATGGAAAAAATATTTACTGCAGAGCTCATTGATGTAGATGAGGATGGGTTTGTAGATCTATTGCTGGCGGCCCATGAGTACGAGGGAGATGATACATCCATCTACTGGGGTAGCTCAACGGGAAGCTACTCCATGGACAATCGCACGATCATTCCACCGGTTGATGGCTACGGAACCGTAGTAGATCTTGATGCGGAAGACCTGAATGGCGATGGCCACAGGGATTTGGTTGTAAACCGAACGGGAGGTGGAAATGCTAACTTTTATCAGGGCAGCTGGATCCAGGTGCTCAAAAACAACAAAGACAGAAGTTTTACGGATCTTACTGTAGATGTTGTAGATGATCCGGGTAGTGGTGATTATGAATGGTTTCCATGGATTCGTGTACAAGATCTGGATGGTGATGGAGATCTGGATATCTTTCCTGATAATGCAGATGTACCTTTCCGATTGATGAACAATGGCAGCCCGTATTGGTCTCGATTTATCGATTAGGCCAGCATTTTACCCCTTAAAGCACTAAGTAGATATTTTTCGGATCTAATTGAAGCAGTTGTCGGACTTTGCAAGTTTTACTACTTTGCAGTAAGAGCCTCAGGAAAATAAGGCCACTGCCAGATGTTGGTCTCTACATTCCACAAATTCCAACAATTTTAGCCGGAGGCAGAAGAAAATGGGTTAGTTATCTAAAGTAAAAATGAAGAAATACGAATACAAACTATTAACAATAAGTGCTTTCCATTTAAATAAGCCAACATTTCAAGCTGAATTGGACGAAAATTTTAAACGTTGGGGAGAAGAAGGATGGGAATTAGTAAAGATGGAGCCCGTTAATGGAGACGCCTGGATTTTTTGGGGAAGAACAAGTAAGTTTCTCACCGTATTTAAAAGGGAAAAACGGTGAGTAATTCACAAATAGATCTTTTAGAATGATAGTGGGCTCAAACCTTGCCACTGCCAATGTTTTGCTCTTATTTATTTTCTTTCCATTGCTCGAAAGCAATAAGTGTCTTTTCATGAGTTGGAGGATACAGGCCAATGATCGATTGACCTTCCAAAACTTTTTCAGTCACAAAATCTTCAAATAATGTCATATCTACGCATTCCTTGGCGATTTCATCAGCGATATCTGCTGGGATCACAATGACCCCATCGTTGTCACCCACGACGATATCTCCGGGAAATACAGCCACATCACCACACCCGATAGGTCCATTGATTTCTACGGCCTGATGCAAAGTCAGGTTAGTTGGCGCTGAAGGCCTTTGATGAAAAGCTGGCATTTTTATTTCGGCAATCTGTTCCGAATCCCGGAAACCACCATCTGTTACCAGTCCGGCAACACCTCTTACCATCAATCGGGATGCGAGGATTGAACCTGCTGAAGCTGCGCGGGCATCTTTGCGACTATCTATGATCATTACCGCACCTTTCGGACAACTTTCAACGGCCTTTCTTTGGGGATGATCAGGATCCCTGAAAACCTCAATCGGATTTAGATCTTCACGAGCTGGTATATATCGTAGCGTAAAGGCTTCTCCCACCATTGAAGTCGTCATCTTTTTCAGTGGAAGGACATTCTGAATAAACTGATTTCGCAATCCTCTCTTAAATAGACTGGTTGCAATAGTAGCAGTACTGGCGTTTTGCAGCTTCACTCTTGTTTCAGGTTTCATGACAAGCATTTTGAAAGTAAGATACACATAAGGCAACATGATAGCCTCGAGCTTACTCCTTAAATACTTGCTGTAGCTTGACCTCAATGATTAGAAATAATAGAACAAAATAGCTGATAGTGATTATCAGGTGCTCCGTTTCGCTGACTTGCTGATATAATCTTGGAAACCAGGTTAACATGGCCAGGTAAATACTACTGATTAATAACATGCCTGTGCCATAAATAGTATTGGCATATGCATATCGTTTATGAGTCAGAATAGCCCTGGGGGAGCGATAACCAAAAATCCAGTTTCTATTGCCTCTCAATAGAAGGATTGAGATGCTAATCAGAAAAAGGCAAACAGAAAGTTTAAGCTCAAAAGGCATTTAAGCAAAAGTGCTGTAAATCCTGATTTTTTGAAAGCAGGTTTATCGAGGAAAACAGAAAATTAATTTTGACCTGCAGGAGGGAACACAATAATCTTTTGTCTCAAACCCTTACAACCCCTCTTTTAATCTTCCCTCAGCTCACCTTCTGAGCTGGCAATCAGGGAAGCCACAGTTGCGTCACCAGTTACGTTTACCACAGTCCTGCACATGTCAAGGATCCGATCGACAGGAAAAATTATTGCGATCCAGACGGGATTCAATCCAACAGATTGTAGCACGATGATCAGCATGACCAAGCCTGCACTTGGCACTGCAGCGGTACCAATAGATGCTAGTGTTGCGGTAAGGACAATGGTGAGCTGCTGACCCAGGGTAAGATCCACCATGTGCATTTGGGCCAGGAATACAACAGCCACAGCCTGGTAAAGTGAAGTTCCGTCCATATTGATGGTGGCCCCGATAGGTAAGACAAAACTTGTAATGTTTTTTGGCACCCCAAGCTCTTCCACACATTCCATAGTCACCGGCAGTGTAGCTGCGCTTGAACTCGTAGAAAATGCCAAGAACTGAGCCGGGCTGATATGATTGAAAAAACTTTTGTAGCTGATCTTTTTGATGAATATCGACGCAATCACCGGGTAGAAAAGGAAGATCATAATGGCCAGTCCAACAAACACGACCATAGAGTAGGAGCCAAGCCCTTTGAATATCTCAAACACTTCTCGTGGTGAATCGGCCATCTTCGCAATAACACCTGCCAGCAAAGCAAAAACAAAGAATGGGGCCACTGCCATTACTTTTTCAACCATTTTCAAAAAGACAGCATTGATACCATTGACAAGATCTATAACTGGACCTACGGTTGTATTGGGCAGGATAGCCAATACGATACCGAAGAAGATTGCAAAAAAGATCACCTGCAACATATCCGTGTTGGTAGAGAGCGCTCCGAAAATATTTTCAGGTACCATGTCTACCACTGGTTGAAGCGGACTTGCGTCTTTGGCTTGTTGTGCACTTTGCATGGTGCGTTCCACCTTGCTGTCAGTTTGTTCCCTGTTAGGATCGTTGGTGATTTCCGCTACCTGACTGGCGTATTGAGGGTCATTCAGGAAATCCCTGTTGTCTTTAGGCTTTACTCCATCAGTTTCTTCCACCCATAATTCGTAACTGATTCGGTTTTTAACACGCTGTTCATCATCAATTGTAGCACCCGGCTTAATAAGGTTTACCAGTCCGAGCCCGACGGTCACGGCGAAAACAGTCGTCAGAAGGTAAATAGATATAGTTTTGAAACCCATCCGCCCCAGTTTGCTGACATCGGAGAGTCCTGAGATACCACTAATAATGGAAAACAGAACCAAAGGAACAGCAATGAATTTGAGTAGTCGAATGAAAATAGTCCCGAATGGGTCGATCCAGTTGATGGTAAATTGATTCCATCCCAGGCTACTTGAGATGAATGCCCAGATGATTCCCAGAACCAGTCCGATGATGATTTTTACGTGCAGGGGAAGTTTTCTCACCCGGCTAATTTATTCGTTCTGGCCAACAAATAGAAATCCGCAATAACTAATGCGGCCATGGCTTCTACAATTGGCACAGCACGTGGAACCACACAAGGGTCATGCCGGCCTTTTCCGGACACCTTTGTGGCGTTACCAGCTTTATCCACACTATCCTGATCCTGCATGATGGTTGCTACAGGCTTGAATGCAACATTGAAATAGATATCCTCACCATTGGAAACACCACCCTGTATACCTCCGCTATGATTGGATTTTGTTTTTACACGATCCCCGTCTTTATAAAACTCATCATTGTGCTGGGAGCCTCTCATTTTCACGCCCTCGAATCCACTTCCATATTCAAATCCTTTTACCGCATTGATTCCCAGCATGGCATTGCCGAGCGCTGCATGCAGCTTGTCAAAAACGGGTTCTCCCAGACCGACGGGAACACCTTTGATCACACCAGTCACCACACCCCCTACCGTGTCCTGATCTTTCCTTATCTGGTCGATGTAGTCAAACATTTTTTGTGCCATTTCGGGATCTGGACACCTCACATCGTTTGTTTCTGTTTGGGAGAGATCAAGCTCGGTATATGGTTTATCCATCGTTAGGTCCCCCACCTGGGAGACATAAGCGTGGAATGAAATGCCTTTTTCTTTAAGCATCAGCTTGGCAATGGCACCAGCAGCTACCCTGACAGCTGTTTCACGCGCAGAACTCCGACCTCCACCCCGGTAGTCCCGGTTTCCATACTTGGTTTCGTAGGTATAATCAGCATGGGAAGGTCTAAATTTATCGGCGATGTGACTGTAGTCTTTACTTTTCTGGTCCTTGTTTCGGATCAGCAATCCAATAGGAGTTCCCGTTGTCTTCCCTTCAAAAGTTCCTGAAAGAATTTCTACCTCATCTTCTTCCTTACGTTGAGTAGTGATTTTAGATTGCCCGGGTTTTCTACGCTGAAGCTCAGCCTGAATAAATGCTTCATCAATGGTGATGCCAGCTGGACAACCATCCAGGATGGCACCAATGCCAGGACCGTGTGATTCACCAAATGAAGTGATGCTAAAAATAGTGCCGAATTTGTTTGCCATGAAGTTTACTTGCGAAACATGATAATGCCGGTCAAAACTAGTATAACCAGCGCAAAGATGTTTGCAAATATCTGAAGGAATGATCCCTTTTCCAGTGAAGTAAGCTGATTATCTTCAAATTCAATCGCATTGTAGAAGGCACCCAGGTCAGTAGACTGGATATATTCATTTTTTCTGCTCTCACCTGTCACCGCTAGTTGCTGTCTTGATCGCAAAGTATCATATGATTCTTTTTCCGGATTGAAGAAGACCCAATAAAAAAAATCCCCAAGCTCGTACTCACCTGGCTCATTGGGTATTCCATAGTAGCTAAAGGTTTTGGTTCCTTTTACCTTCCCTGCAGATCGGGTGATATTCTGTTGGGTGTTGGGATCGTAAAAATCGAAATCACTCGTCTCGGGAAGAATGGGTTTTTCGATGGCACTGATGTTTCCCTCTCCGAGTATATTGAATGAGTAGTTGAAGCTTTCACCGGTCTTCAGATCTCGGGTACTTATCTTCTCGGCCAGCTGATAATTACCAATGGCCACTTGATTTTTCAGTGGGTGAGGGGGCAGTTCTTTGACTTTTATCTCTTTGGGCTTGGAGTAAAAAGTCTCAAAGTCCTCCTGACGGTTTCTGCCAAAGAAAGAGGGATTCTTAGCCACTTTATACTTTATCAGCTTAAGTCCTATGGAAGGAAATTTGATATTTTCCTTGTTAAGCGGATAGAAAGCCGCCTGGTATATTTTATATTGAGTGTAAGCTTTATTGTTGATTGTGATCGGCTCACCACTGATATTATCTATGTTGAAGTTCTCTTCCCAGCAGGTATTTGGTTTGATCTCCTTGACTATATCTGTAATTTGTTTCCCCAAATCATAAAATCTCAGCTCGGCTCTATTTTCTTCACTCACATAAAATGCCAGGGTAGTGGTAAACCCCTCCCCCACATAAACCTCTGATTTATCAGTGGTGAGTGCTAAAAAAGCATTCGATTCCACATCCATAAATTCAGATTGTTGTCGTCTCCTCCCAAAGAACTCTTCGAAAGGGTCATTTGAGAATGGACTGGTGCTGTTTTGTTGTTGACGCTGAGTTGGTGGGTTCACCTTGATGGTCTTTCCCGGCGATGTGACAGTTTTTCCATTCACTACCATTTCGAATGACGGTATCACAATAGTGCCCTCTCTTGTAGCCTGATAATTCTGCGTGATAGATTGCTTTGAGGTCATCTGCCCATTGATAAAGCTTGTAGATGTGGAGGAGGATGTACCTCTTTTTACCAAACCGTCTATTTCAGGAAACGGGCTGTAATTTTGTAACCTTTCATTCTCCACCGTCAATGTGATAGTAAAAAGCTGATTTAGAGCAATTTGATCTTCTCCATACTCAAGCTTTATCTCTTGTGCCATTGAAATGTTGGCAAAAAGAATGAGGTAGAGGCAACCTAAAATTCCTGACTTCGTAAAATTCATGGCACGTAATTGCAATGACTGTAAAAGTGAAAATTGACCTTGATGCAAAGGTAAAAATTGTTTAACTTATGGTTAAATAGTTTCTCACTTGAGAACGTCATTTTTGCCTCATAAAGTTAACTCTTTAACAAAATTTTACATTTATGTTAGAGTATTTCAAAACCATCCTGGCTAAAGTCAGCTTCGACCGTTGGTTATTTGAAAAAGAGCTCAGGAAAGCTATCAAATCACTAATTCCTACAGAAGTTATTAAACTTAAGGAGTGGTGCATTGAGCAGTATGGGCACATCTATTCATCCATCATCAATAAATGTTTTGCTACCAGAATGATCTAGCGAACAGGTAGCACATGGGGTGAGTAGGCCAGGGGCCAGTAGTGTCAGCGTTTTTGGTACATTAACGTAAAGGTCTCTTGTATGCTATTTTTGTTTGATTGTTCTATCAACTCCAACCTATCGCCTTTTTTCACTTCACCGGTTTTGAGGATTCTTACATATGTGCCCGGGTGACCAAACAGTATAAAATCCCTTAGTATGCTCTGGCTTCCAAATTTGATTCCCAGTTTATAGCAAGGTTGTCTTGGTTGAGAGATGGCTACTATAGCTTCACCAAGTTGATATTTGGATCCTATTCTCAGATTTGATTCATCCATACCCGCTATGGTAATATTTTCACCAAACATCCCATAATCCCATTCCAGATCAGGGTATAGATTTTTCCAATAGTCATAATAATCAGCTGAATACAAATAGCAGGCTTTATCGGTGCCACCATGTACGGTCCGGTCAAAGACAGTATCATTTCTAACATTTTCAAGTCCCAGGTGGATAGCTTGATCGACAGGTTTTTTATAAATACCGGTTGTGACCTCCTTTCCATTCCAGTTGATGATGACTGGATCGCTGATATTGACCGATAGTACTTCCACGGATGAATAAGATTATAAATTGTAAAGAATTGAAAACATTTTATGCGAATCGATTGAAAAAATTGGATTTAAGGTAATGGTATGTGGTAATAATTTTGCTATTCATCAGCCCGTTAGGTAAATATATCTGGTTTTCCATGCAGTTTATAGAAAATAGGTCGTGTCTAACTATCGATGAAAAGTAAATGATTTATCTTTATCGACAGATTAAGCGATAGATTAAGAACCAGCTTGTTTACAAGATTATTAAACAAGCGAAAAATGGCAGACCAAAGCGAAGAAAAATGGGAGGGCATCAAAGGCTTCTCCAATTATGAGATTTCCAACAAGGGGAGAATTAGAAGTAAAACCCGAAAAAGCTGGCATAAAGGAAGCCAGGTTTACATGAAGATCAAGGGTAAGTTGATGAAGCAGCGTTGGAACAAAACCTGCAAATGTTATTTCTTGGACCTTATTGATGATGAAAAGAAGCGGAGAACTGTGTATCCACACAAGGAAACAGCTATTGCCTTTGTGGATAATCCGGATCCATCCACTTTGACCATGATCATTCATGAGGACAATAACCCAAGAAACAACAAAGCAGATAACCTGAAATGGGTTTCAGCGTCAGATCATATGAAGTGGCAGTTTGAAGTAGGAAACAAAAACAACTACAAGGTGTGGAAGACACGCAAGAAACGCTACAAAAATGGGTTTAAGCCTGGTACGGTATTACCTGGCAGACCAAAGAAGAATAAAGCAGAAGCATAAAAAAAGGCTCCACGATGTGGGGCCTTTTTAATTTCTTTTTTGTTCTAAAATTCCTTATGCCTCAGCAACCGGATCTATGTGAACGTAAGATCTGTTTTGTCTACCTTTCTGGAATCGAACAGTACCATCTGACAACGCAAATAAGGTGTGGTCTTTGCCAATACCTACGTTGCTTCCAGGGTGATGCTTAGTGCCTCGCTGACGAACGATGATATTGCCAGCAATTGCTGACTGACCGCCAAATATTTTCACACCAAGTCGTTTACTTTCCGACTCTCTTCCGTTCTTTGAACTACCTACACCTTTCTTATGTGCCATGGGTACTTAGTTTTTAATGTCTTGAATTAATACTTTAGAGAACTGCTGCCTGTGACCGTTCTTTACTTTGTAACCTTTTCTTCTTTTCTTCTTGAAGACAATTACTTTGTCGTCTTTGACATGCTCTAATATTTTTCCGGAAACTTTTGCTCCTTTTACTGTGGGAGTTCCAACATTTACTTTGCCATCATTATCTACAAGAAGTACCTGATCAAAGTCTACTTTTGATCCTTCTTTACCTTCTAATAATGGAGCGTACACAAACTGGTCTTTTTCCACTTTGTATTGTTTCCCGGCTATATCAACGATTGCGTACATTTTTCTTTTGTGTTTTGAAAAAGGACTGCAAAGATATCAGAAACACTGATATTTTCAAACATTACTACATCTTAATGGTGTGTTAATTTTTTTTTCACATTTTTTTCACTTTTTTCGTGCCCCATTTTAAGCAATACGGCTACAAGTTATGATTATAAAATCAGATTATAAGGCACTTTTTAACAGCAAGTTATGTTCTTTTTCCAGGCATAATCATGACATAAAAAACAGGGGAAATATTGCTTGATTTTTCGTGTCCTTTTTTACACATTTGTAAACACGGTCGCGAAAAAATAAACCACTTTTCGAACGGGATTAACTCCCAAAACTTAGCAAACAGCTCGCAAATCACGATTTTGAGATGGTGGGCGTGTTTTGTTTTCTTTTGTGGATAACCTGTTTTGACTGTTGATAACTTTATTAGTAACTAAAAACGATGGTGGAAATCCTGTGAATAAATAAAAATTATTAACAAATGACTCAAGAAGAACCCATACTCAAGGAAAACAAAGACCGATTCGTATTATTCCCCATCCAACAAAATGACATTTGGCAATTTTATAAGAAAGCAGAAGCCAGTTTTTGGACAGCCGAAGAGATCGACCTGAGTCAGGATCTTAAAGATTGGGCCAACTTAAACGATGGTGAGCGTCATTTCATCAAACATGTACTAGCTTTTTTTGCTGCCAGCGATGGGATTGTGAATGAAAACCTGGCAGAAAATTTTGTTTCGGAAGTTCAATATACTGAAGCTAAATTCTTCTACGGATTTCAAATAGCAATAGAAAATATTCATTCTGAGACATATTCCTTGCTCATAGATACCTATGTCAAGGATGCAAAAGAGAAAGATCATCTTTTCCACGCCATCGAGACGATGGATTGTGTAAAGAAAAAAGCGGATTGGGCTTTAAGATGGATTGATGAGGGTAACTTCGCCGAGCGATTGATCGCCTTCGCTGCTGTGGAAGGAATTTTCTTCTCCGGTAGCTTTTGCTCAATCTTCTGGCTGAAGAAACGCGGACTGATGCCCGGATTGAGTTTTTCCAACGAGCTAATCTCAAGAGACGAAGGTCTTCATTGCGATTTTGCCTGTTTACTCTATAACAATCACCTGGTGAATAAGTTGCCTAAAGAAAAGGTGACCAAGATCATTGAGGATGCGGTAGAGATAGAAAAAGAATTTGTGACTGACGCATTGCCGGTAAAACTGATCGGAATGAATTCTGATCTGATGTGTCAATACATCGAATTTGTTGCTGACCGACTACTGGTTGAATTGGGTTGTGATAAGCTTTACAATTCATCCAACCCATTTGATTTCATGGAAATGATTTCTCTGCAAGGGAAAACAAATTTCTTTGAGAAACGAGTGGGTGAATACCAGAAAGCCGGAGTATTAAATGCTGATAAAGAAAAAGAGAAACCTAAATTTAGTTTAGACGAAGACTTTTAATATGAACCTGTTTTTCATCATTAATCACCCAATTGCCTTATGCTAGTTATAAAAAGAGACGGACGAAGAGAATCTGTCAAATTCGATAAAATCACAGCCAGAATAGAGAAGCTGTGCTATGGACTGAATCCGGACTTTGTAGAACCCGTAGAAATTGCCAAGAAGGTAATCGATGGGCTTTATGATGGTGTGACTACCATCGAGCTCGACAACCTGGCTGCTGAGATAGCTGCTACCATGACGACAAGACATCCTGACTTTGCCAAGCTGGCTGCCAGGATATCTATATCTAACCTACACAAGGTGACTGAAGAGTCTTTTTCAAATACCATGAAAAGACTTTATACCTATATCAATCCAAAAACAGGTGAAAATGCAGCATTGATCTCCAAGGATGTATATGGCATCATCCGGGCCAATGCCAAGAAACTAGACGAGGCAGTAGATTACAATCGGGATTATAACTACGACTATTTCGGATTCAAGACCCTGGAGCGATCTTACCTGATGAAACTGGACGGGAAGATTGTTGAGCGTCCACAACATATGCTCATGAGGGTTTCTGTAGGTATCCACAAAGATGATATCAATGCGGCTATCGAGACCTACAACCTGATGTCTGAAAAATGGTTCACGCATGCGACACCTACATTATTCAACGCAGGAACGCCTAAGCCACAGCTGTCATCATGCTTCCTGCTCTCTATGCAGGACGACAGCATCGATGGAATCTATGACACGCTTAAGCAATGTGCGAAAATCTCTCAGTCTGCGGGTGGTATTGGACTGAGCATTCACAACGTAAGAGCAACAGGAGCTTATATTAAAGGAACAAACGGAACATCAAACGGAATTATCCCGATGCTCCGAAACTTCGACATGACAGCACGTTATGTAGACCAGGGTGGTGGGAAACGTAAAGGAAGCTTTGCCATTTACCTGGAGCCATGGCATGCAGACATCTTCGAATTCCTTCAGCTGAAGAAAAACCATGGTAAAGAGGAGCTGAGAGCAAGAGATCTGTTCTATGCAATGTGGATCCCTGACCTGTTTATGAAACGGGTTGAGGAGAATGGCAACTGGTCATTGTTTAGCCCGGATGAAGCATCAGGTCTATATGACTCCTATGGTGATGAATTTGAGAAGCTCTATGAAAAATATGAGAGTGAAGGAAAAGCCAGACAAACTGTAAAGGCACAAGACCTTTGGTTTGAGATCCTGGAATCTCAGATTGAAACCGGAACACCTTATATCCTGTATAAAGATCATGCAAACAGGAAGTCTAACCAGAAGAACCTGGGTACCATCAGGTCCAGTAACCTGTGTACAGAGATCATGGAGTACACTTCCAAAGATGAAGTAGCCGTATGTAACCTGGCATCTATCTCTCTGCCTAAGTTCGTGAGAGAAGATGGTACTTACGATCATCAGAAGCTTTATGAGATCACAAAAGTGGTGACCAGAAACCTCAACAGGGTAATTGATGTCAATTACTACCCGGTTCCTGAAGCTAAGTACTCCAACCTGAAGCACAGACCAATTGGTATTGGAGTGCAGGGTCTGGCAGATGCATTTGCATTGATGAGAATGCCGTTTGAGTCAGAGGAAGCTCAAAAGTTGAACAAAGAGATCTTCGAGACCATTTATTATGCCGCCATGGAAACTTCTATGGAATTGGCAACTGAAGAAGGAGCTTACGAGACCTTCAAAGGTTCACCGGTTTCTAAAGGGATCTTCCAGTTTGATATGTGGGGTGTAACACCTGATTCAGGAAGATGGGATTGGTTTGAACTGAAACAAAAGGTAAGAAAGAATGGAGTGAGAAACTCCCTTTTGCTGGCACCTATGCCAACAGCCTCTACATCTCAGATCCTGGGTAACAATGAGTGTTTCGAGCCATTCACTTCAAACCTGTATGTAAGAAGAGTATTGTCTGGTGAATTCATCGTGGCCAACAAATACATGATGCAGGATCTGATCAAATTGGGTCTGTGGAATGAGGACATGATGAACAAGATCAAGCTTCATAATGGATCGATCCAGGAGATTGACGAGATCCCGCAAAACATCAAAGATCTGTACAAGACTGTTTGGGAGACTTCTCAGAAAGCCATCATCGATATGTCGGCTGATCGGGGAGCCTTCATCTGTCAGAGCCAGAGTCTGAACATCCACCTTACGGATGCCAATTTTGGTAAGATGACCTCGATGCATTTCTATGCATGGAAGAAGGGACTGAAAACAGGTATGTATTACCTGAGAACCAAAGCAGCTACCGATGCAATCAAGTTCACCGTGACCAAGGAGAGCAAAAAACAGCCGGAAAGTGCACAGGTGGCACAGACGGTAGGTTCAGCAAGCACGATTCAGGATACCAGAAACAAAACAGCTGCTGAGCTGGAAGCTGAAAAGCTCCAAAACCAGTCAGCGATGCAATGTTCACTGGATGATCCGGAGGGCTGCGAGATGTGTGGAAGTTAATTTATTCTGTCTATAATCAATAAGTGAAAGGTTCTGTGAAAGCAGGACCTTTTTCTTTTTTGTGGGTCAGGTAATCAGGTCATAAAAAATACATTACCAGGAAACGGTATATTTAATCAGTAAATAATAGGCATCACTACTATTATAGATGAAGTTTCCTTTTATTGAAACTTTCTCTAGCTTTGTCATGTATTATATTAATGTAGATTGAGTGGAGAAAAAGTTCGAAATCAATTTATTAGAAGAGGCATTCGAATTTATCAAAAGTCAAAATGAAAAAGTTCAAGACAAGATATTTTACAATATTCGGAAGGCTCAGATATTAAACGATCCAAAACTTTTTAAAAAGCTAAATCAGAACATTTGGGAGTTTCGAACCAAATATGCAGGACTTCAATATCGGATTCTTGCATTTTGGGATAAGGAAAGTAACGAAATGACACTGGTTTGTGGAACACATGGTTTTGTCAAGAAAATGGACAAGGTTAGTCCGAAGGAGATCGAAAAAGCTGAACAGATCAGGGTTGAATATTTTGAACTTAAAAAGAAAGGAAGATGAAATCATATAGTTTAGATGAAGCCCAGGATTTGCTGATAGGCAAGATTGGTTCACCTCGTAGAGATCAGTATGAATTCGAACTCAAACTTGAACTTATCGGAGACATGATCAAAACAGCACGCAAAGAACGCCAACTAACTCAGGAGCAGCTTGGAAAGTTAATTGGAGTGAGAAAATCACAAATTTCAAAGCTAGAGAACAATGCTAAAAATGTAACAATTGAGACCATTTTGAAAGTGTTCGAGGCTTTAAAGGCAAAAGTCAATTTCAAGGTTGAACTTCTGAACAACGAATATAGCTTAAACTTGGGCTAACACTAATGTCATCAAACTTTGAGGCTTATACTCCTTAGCCCACCAATGTCTTCTTACTCTTCCTTAGGGAGCTTTGCTTGATCTTTATCCCTTTCTGTAGGGCCAGGTTATTTGGGTAGTTGACGACGTCGCCATCTTCAACTTTGATCACCATGGTGAACAGGTTAAGATCCAGTACCTCACCTTCAACAGAGTTGTCACCATCCATGATCCGAATTTTGGATCCTATTCGATAGGGGAAGTAGAAGAACAGGATAACCGCTGCAGTCACATTGCTGAGAATGGACCAGGCTGCAAAAAGCGCTACACCTGCAACAGTGAAAAAAGAAAGAAAGTAAACGGAAAATCCTTCAAAAGTGATGTCCCAGATCAATCCCAGGATCAACAGGCAAAAAACAAAAATGATGAAGTTGAAATATTTGATGGTATAGGCCACTCGGGGGAGCGAAATGTCTCTCTTTCTTCCATATTTCCTAATGATCGAAGATGTCACCTTACGGCTCAACAGGAAGAAGAAGACCAGGCAGAGCGTCAGCAGAATTTGTGTGCTGTAGGGAAAGTACAGGTCGAGGTATTTGAGAAAATTCATGGAGCAAAAGTAGAAGGAGTTTTCTACTTTGCCCCAAAAATTTATTGATTCACCTCTACTTCATCCAGATTGATGAACTCAATTTGGTTGTCCTTACCCAGGGTGACACCGATGACGGCGTCTTTTTGAATCGCGCCACTCAGTATCTGTTTGGAGAGTTCGTTTAGAATTTCTCTTTGCAGTACTCTCTTCAATGGTCTGGCCCCAAACTGTGGATCGAAACCGATCTTACCCAGGTGATTCAGCACCTTATCGTCCGCTTCGATCTTGATGCCATTTTCGCTGAGCCTGTGCTGTATCAGCTTAAACTGAATACCCACAATCTTTTTCAGATCTTCTCTGCTCAATGGTCTGAACATGATCGTTTCATCAATCCTGTTGAGAAACTCCGGTCTCACGGTTTTTCTCAGCATCTCAAAGACCTGACGCTTAGAGTCCTCGATGATCTCGTCCTGGTTCCACTCTTCCATCTTCTCAAAGTTCTCCTGTATCAAGGTAGAGCCAATGTTGGTGGTCATGATGATGATTGTGTTTTTGAAATTGGCTACACGGCCTTTGTTATCGGTCAGCCTACCATCATCCAGTACCTGTAGCAGGATGTTGAATACATCAGGGTGCGCCTTTTCGATCTCATCAAGAAGTATTACACTATATGGCTTTCTCCTCACAGCTTCGGTCAGCTGTCCACCCTCGTCGTAACCGACATATCCGGGAGGTGCTCCGATCAGCCGGCTCACGGCATGTCGCTCCTGGTATTCAGACATGTCGATACGTACCATGGCATTTTCATCATTAAAGAGATATTCTGCCAGTGCCTTGGCCAATTCGGTCTTCCCAACACCTGTGGTTCCCAGGAAGATAAACGAGCCAATTGGTCGCTTAGGATCATGTAGACCAGCTCTACTTCTACGTACCGCATCAGAAACGGCTGCAATTGCTTCCTTCTGTCCGGCTACCCTTTTACCCAGTTCAGTTTCCAGGTTCAGGAGCTTCTCCCTGTCTGATTGCAGCATTTTTGATACAGGCACACCCGTCCATTTGGCTACAACCTCTGCAATATCTTCTGCATCTACCTCTTCTTTTAGTAGGGATTTTTCTCCCTGCATCTCTGCCAGCTGCTTTTTGTAGTCGGCCAATTTCTTCTCAGCTTCCACAATTTTCCCGTATCGGATCTCCGCTACTTTACCAAATTCACCCGACCGCTCGGCCTGCTCGGCTTCGACCTTGAACTGCTCGATGTTTTCCTTTTCCTCACGAAGTCCCTGGATCACGCCCTTTTCGTTCTCCCACTTGGCTTTAAGATCATTCCGCTTACCAGTGAGGTCTGCTATCTCCTTGCTTAGTTCTACCTCTTTGGTCTTGTCTTTTTCTCTTCGGATAGCCTCCCGCTCAATTTCAAGCTGCATGATCCGTCTGTTGAGCTCGTCCAGCTCTTCCGGTAAAGAATCAATCTCAATCCTGAGTTTGGAAGCCGCCTCATCCATCAGGTCAATGGCTTTATCCGGCAGGAACCTGTCCGAGATATACCTGGTTGAAAGCTCGACAGCTGCAATGACCGCATCGTCTTTTACACGGACACCGTGATGTACCTCATACTTATCCTTGATACCTCGTAAGATACTGATAGCATCCTGCATGTCCGGCTCATCGATGATCACAGCCTGGAATCTTCGCTCAAGGGCCTTGTCTTTCTCAATATATTTTTGATATTCCTTAAGTGTTGTAGCTCCGATGGCATGAAGCTCACCTCTTGATAATGCAGGCTTCAATAAGTTAGCTGCGTCCATAGCGCCTTCTCCTCCACCACCTGCTCCTACCAGGGTATGGATCTCATCAATAAAGAGGATGATCTCTCCGTCACTGTCCGTCACCTCTTTGATCACCGCCTTCAACCGCTCTTCAAACTCACCCTTGTACTTGGCACCCGCCACCAAAAGGCCCATATCGAGCGAAATGATCAACTTGGACTTTAGGTTCTCAGGTACATCACCATCCACAATTCTTTGTGCCAGCCCTTCCACGATGGCTGTTTTACCCACACCTGGTTCACCTAATAAAATAGGGTTATTTTTCGTACGCCTGGCAAGGATCTGCAATACACGCCTGATTTCATCATCTCGTCCGATGACCGGGTCTATCTTTCCTTTTTTGGCTAACTCGTTCAGGTTCTTAGAGTAGCGTTCCAATGACCTGTACTTGGATTCTGCATTTTGATCAGTCACTTTTTCTCCTCCTCTCAGTTCTTTTATGGCTTTGATCAGCTCTTTCTCAACAAAGCCTGCACCTTTCAAAATCTGTGCTGTCTTATCCTCTCCGCTTAGCAATCCCAGAATGATATGTTCCACAGCCACATATTCATCGCCAAAAGCCTTCAGTTGTTTTTCTGCCCGTTGCAAAGCTGCAGCAGCCTGATTAGACAGATAAGGTTGGCCACCGGACACCTTGGGATATGTCTTGATCAGTTCATCCAGCTTGGAGTTTATGTTGGCCCTGTTTGTCCCGGTCTTTTTAAGCAGGAAGGAAATCAGGTTCTCATCTGATTGCATAATGGCCTGCATCAGATGCCCGGTTTCAATTACCTGCTGACCATTTCCGCTGGCCAGTTCGGTCGCTTTTTGTAGAGCTTCCTGTGATTTTATGGTATAGTTATTAAAGTTCATTGCTATTCTTTCTCCTGCTCAATGATCAAATCCGAAGCCAGTTTAATATTTGGATAATTTCAGGACTAAATGGCATAAAATTGAGTAATTGAACTACCATTTTCTGTCAAAATGACATTCTAATTTAATGCCTTTCCGATAGAATGAGTCGAGTACTTGTTTAGTCCAATTTACCATCCTAGCTTTATCGGCTTTAAGTGATGTTGCCAATACAAGCTGCATCAAAACACCAATTAACCCAATGAATAACAAACAATTAGCCAGACGAAAATTTTTGGTAAAGGCGGGGACTGTATCAGCTTTGGCTACTGCCGGCCTTACTTCCTGTACTTCGGAAAGCAAGAAGGCAAGCAATGGTCCATACATCAACTTCAACAATACCTACCGATGGAAAATGACCACTACGTGGCCTCCAAACTTTCCAATCACAGGAGAAGGGTGTAAGAAGCTGGCGCAATGGGTAAAGGAAATGTCTGGTGGAAGAATGGAAATCATTGTGTACGGCGCCGGTGAGTTGATTCCACCATTGGAAGGATTTGATGCGGTGAGCAATGGGGCTGTTGAGATGAATCATGGTGCCGCATATTACTGGGCAGGCAAGCTGGCTGCAGCGCCATTTTTTACTGCAGTTCCCTTCGGGATGAATGCCCAGCAGATGAATTCATGGATCACCAGTGGTGGCGGTCAGGAATTGTGGGACGAAGTATATGCCCCTTTTAACCTGATGGGAAGAATGGCGGGTAATACCGGCTTCCAGATGGGTGGTTGGTATAATAAAGAAATCAATTCTGTTGCTGACATGAATGGACTGAAGATGCGGATACCAGGATTGGGTGGCAAGGTACTGGCCAGGGTGGGGGGCACACCTATGTTAGTATCCGGAGGCGAGATATATACCAATCTTGAGCGAGGTGTTCTGGATGCTACCGAATGGATTGGCCCTTATCATGATTATTTGCTGGGATTGCATCAGGTTGCTAAAAACTACTATTTTCCTGGATGGCATGAAACCGGACCGGTGTTGGAGCTACTTATCAACAAAGAGAAGTTCAATGAGTTACCCTCAGACCTGCAGGCGATTCTCCTCTCAGCTTGTAGCAGGAGTAATGAATGGATGCTTTCGGAATTTGATTACCAAAATGGGGTATACCTTAATAAGATCCGGGAGGTAGAAAGTGTTTCGATCAGGCAGTTCCCAAAAGAAGTGATGGATGGGCTGCGAATAGCATCCAAAGAAACTTTGGAAGATCTTGCTGCCAATGACCCGATAAGCCAAAAAGTTTACAAGGCTTATAACGACTTCAGAAAAGTGATCAGCTCTTATATGGAGATCAGCGAAAAGATCTTTTACGAACAGATGAATTAATATTTCTTGACCTTGGGGTCCACATCGTCTGACCAGGCGAGGATCCCACCTTTTAGATTGAACAGGTCAGTAAATCCATGCTGTTCCAGGTACTGGATGGCATTGGCACTTCTTGCACCGCTGCGGCAATGAACAACCACCTTCTTATCTTTAGAGATTTTGTCAAGATTATCAGGGACGGTATTAAGTGGGATGAGTTCACCACCGATATTACTAAAATCAAATTCCTTTTGCTCCCTAACATCGATGAGTTGGAAGTCTTCCTTGGAATCCATTAGGGCTTTAAGGTCTTTGGCGGATATCTCTTTCATGTGTTTAAAAATCTTAGTTTGGAAACTTAAAATTAGAAAAAATTCATTTGACAGCTGCTAAATTCGGTAAGTAGCTGACAATTTCAGGATAAAGGATCAGAAGCAGTAAGAATATCAGCTGAATGATGACGAAAGGAATCACACCCTGGTACAGGTGAATGGTCTTTACTTCCGGTGGGGCTACCCCTTTCAAGAAGAAGAGAGCAAAACCAAATGGTGGTGTGAGAAATGAAGTCTGAAGGTTGATCGCGAGGAGGATCCCAATCCATATCAGATCAATACCCATGGCCACAAAAATGGGAGCAACCACCGGAACGATGATGAATACAATTTCGATAAAGTCAATAAAAAATCCCGCAATGAAAACCAGGATCATCACCAGGGCCAAAAACCCGTAAGGTCCCAGGTTGCTGTTTTCTATGACGCCCAGGAATAATTTGTCGCCTTCCAATCCCCTGAAGACAAGTGAAAATGCCGTGGCACCAATTAAAATCATGAAGACCATGCAGGTGAGAAATGTAGTCTCTCGCATCACCTCCTTCAGGATCTTAAAATTCAGTTTCCCATGAAATAGGGTCAATAGGAATGCACCAAAAGCTCCGACACCTGCAGCTTCAGTTGGTGAAGCAATCCCAGCAAAAATACTTCCCAATACCGCGAGTATTAGTAGAAAAGGAAATAGGAATGATTTGATTACCTGAGCAGATAATCCTTCCTTCTTAAATGCTTCAACTTCTTTCTCAGGCATGCTCGGAGCCCTATCCGGAAAGATCATGGAATAAATGATGATATAAAGAAGGTAGCAAGCCACCAGTCCAACACCGGGTATTACAGCTGCCAGGAACAGATCACCGACCGATACCTGCAGCACGCTGCCTAACAACACAAGTACCACTGAGGGTGGAATGATCTGGCCCAACGTGCCTGATGATGCGATGGTTCCAGTGCTCAAACGAGGACCATAACCTCTTTTGAGCATTGTTGGTAAGCTAATCAATCCCATGGTGACGACAGTAGCACCCACAATTCCTGTGGAAGCAGCCAGCATAGCTCCAACTATTACTACTGAGATGGCCAGCCCACCCTTGAATCGTCCAAAAAGTAAGGCCATGGTTTCCAGTAGCCGCTCTGCAATACCGGATTTTTCCAGCATGATACCCATGAATACGAATAGTGGGACTGCGAGCAATACAAAATTTTGCATTGTCCCGTATACCCTTAAAGAAAGTAGATAAAAGAAATCTACATCAAATACCAGTATACCAACAACAACGGAGAGTCCCCCAAGCGTAAATGCCACAGGGTAACCTATCAAGATGAGTAGGAAAATAGCGGCGAAAAGAATGATAGGCAGATATTCAATCATTCACTAAAATGTCTTTAATGGATCTTAAAATGATGGCTATTCCCTGTAGACCTAAAAGAAACATACCAATTGGAATCATGGATTTGATAATGAATCTTGAAGGCAAGCCCCCGGGATCCGGGCTTGTTTCTCCTATTTCATATGAGGTAATGGTAAACTGTAATCCCTCGATGAAACCAACATAACAAAATGGGAGTAGAAGTATGACTGTACCCAGAAGGTTTATCCAGGCCTTTGTCTTGGTAGAAAACTTCTGGTAGAACACATCCACTCTTACATGTTTATCCTCCTGAAATGCCCACCCGGAAGCCAGCATAAAGAGAGCGCCAAACAGGTGCCATTCAATTTCAAAAGATGCTGCAGAGGTCATGCTGAAGGTATAGCGCATGAAAACGTCTACTACAATAATGATGACAATGAAGAATGATAGCCAGGAAGCCAGCTTGCCAATGCTAGCCACGGATTTCTCCAGCAGTGTTGTCAGTTGTTCCACGGGCTGCAAATTAATACGCTTTTTTTACTTCGCAAGCCGTAAGTTCAAAGTTAGCTTGGTTGGATAGTCGCAATTACAATCATCTGACGCCAGTGACATTTCTCCTCCATCTATGGCAATGATGGTTTTAGCTCCATCCTTATAAGTTGCACCGGCTGCGTATTTTATACCCGCCTCAAGATTATATATGACTCTGCCATTAATCAGATCACCCGATGAGATCGTATCCTGGATGATGAGAACACCATCATCATAAAGCCCTCGGAAGACTTCAATAGGTATGTCCTTATTTTCATCATTCACAGTGAGTTTGATCTCAAGATCTGAGAAAAAAGGTCCTGAGTCACAGGAAGAGAAGCAACCATCACAGTGCATACATGTGATCAATATTATCAGTGAAAGCCAAAAGAAGAATTTCCTGTTAGCCATTATCATTGAGTTTAAACAGGAAATTAAGAAAGATCCAGTGGTCTTTTACTGCATCTGATCTGGAATCAAAATATTCATAGCCAAGCTCCAGCGTAAAGAATTGAGGGGCTAAATCCCAAAAGAATCCGGCATTGGGGCGTATAATCCAACCTTGTTCGGGCTTAATCGATATGCCTCTGTAGTTTCCAAAATTGTATCCACCAGACAAACCAACAAAAACACCTTTACCACTGTTTTGGAGTTCGTGTAGATAGCGTGTTCCTAGGGTCAAAACGTAGCGTTCTTCCTGGTACTGATAAAAGATATTATTACCTGCAAATTCCTGGACCTTTCGTTTATAAGGTCTGGCATCTATCGTAATAAAATAGTGGAATTTCTCTGTCTCATCCATGATGCCCATGTCCAAGCCCATCAGGTAGTCCCTTTGTTGTCCTGCGTGGGACCAGCCCAAAATAGCAGTTACAGGTCTTCTGATGGCCTGTGAATTTGCAGAGTAGCAAATTAGGGTAATTAAAATAGGTAATAACTGCTTTGCCATGGCACTGCTAAGATAATAAATCACTGAGGTAGAATGTGTTATTTTCATCGAGACTATTTATTGTTCTAACTTTGCCGGATCGAAGCATTGAAAGACATACGGAAATTAGATCTGACTCAAATTGAAGCCTATATGGCTCAGATTGATGAGAAGAAATTCAGGGCGAAACAGGTCTCTGAGTGGTTGTGGAAAAAGTCTGCCACCTCTTTTAGTGAAATGTCCAACCTTTCAAAAGCGCTTAGGGACAGGCTTGCAGAAGACTTCTCGATCAACCCGATAGAAACAAAAACGGCACAGTATAGTAATGACGGCACCATCAAATCTGTCTTTCAATTACATGATGGCAATGTGATTGAGGGTGTATTGATCCCGGCCGATGATCGGATGACAGCCTGTGTAAGCTCTCAGGTTGGCTGTTCATTGTCATGCAAGTTTTGCGCTACCGGTTATATGGAGCGAATGCGAAACCTGGATCCGGGAGAGATCTATGACCAGGTCGTTGCCATCGACAAACTGGCGAAGAACAACTTTGATCATCCCCTGACTAACATTGTTTTCATGGGAATGGGCGAACCCTTGCTGAATTATAAGAATGTAATGGAAGGCATTAATAGAATTACTTCTGAAGATGGCCTCAACATGTCTCCTAAAAGAATTACCCTCTCGACAGCAGGAATCGCTAAGATGATCACCAAGCTTGCTGATGATGAAGTGAAATTCAACCTGGCATTATCGCTTCATGCCGCCAATGATTTGAAGCGGAACGAAATCATGCCAATCAATGAGACAAATACACTGGAGGCATTGACGGAAGCACTTCTCTACTTTTATCAGAAAACGAAAAACAACATTACTTTCGAATATATAGTCTTTAATGGCTTTAATGACAAGATCCAGGACGCCGAGGAGCTTTGGAGCTTTGCTAAAAGGATTCCGTCCAAAATCAACATCATTGAGTACAACCCGATAGCTGAAGCGAATTTTTTGAATGCCAAAGCTGATAAGATCGAGCAATTTGCCAACTTCTTGAAAAACAAAGGGCTTATTGTCAATGTGAGAAGGAGCCGCGGTAAAGACATTGATGCGGCTTGTGGTCAGCTGGCCAATAAAAACCTGGTCACTTCGTAAAACGATATCCGAAAGCAAACATAGACTGAACGGTAGGTGGAACTTTGTCATCAAAGACATCGCCCCACTTGCGGCTGTAACCTGAAAGAAAACCTACACCAAACTGGCCGGATAATCCATTGTTCCAACGATGAACGTAGGCAGGACCAATCAAACTTTGTACGAACCAGCCTCCTAATCCCTGGTGGGTGTACATCAATGATACATACGAGCTGTTGATGTCTGAATCAAAATGAAAATTAAATCCTGTGCCAAAACCAACGAGTCCAGTCCCCAATTGAACACCTACGCCATCAAACAATCTCAATTCAGCATCCACCCCAATTGCTGATCCTCCCTGTAACAATCCTATAGTAAATACCCATTTTGTAGGTTCTACCATGAGAGAGTCTGGGATTGGGTCACGAGCCTGTGCAAAGCCAGAGGTGTTTAATCCAACAACAAGAAGGATTGTTAGGCCGGCATCAACGAATTTCATGTGGTTGAATAGGAATTACTTTTTGCTGGCATTAAAAAGTTTTTGTTTCTCATCTTTTGAGAGGCTTTCGTATCCTGATTGAGAAATTTTATCAAGGATAGCATCAATTTCATCCTGGTCTGCCTCCACATTCATTGTTCTACTGGAATGCGCCTTTTGCTGGGATTTCTTTCTGTGGGTCACCTTGATTTTTGGCTTACTTACAAAAAAGCTTTTGATCCATTTGATAAACTGGATCACCCAATTACCCAGGTCATTACCTTGGTTGAGCTGAGTGATGTAAAGAAATCCAACTCCCGCTCCAGCAAGGTGAGCCAGTTCACCACCGGCATTGGAACCAATAGACTGCGAGAAAGAGAGGAGGACATAAAAAATTGCGATGTATTTGATCTTAACAGGTCCTAAAAAGAGGAGAAAAAAAGTGTAATTGGGCATAAATGTGGCGGCTCCGACTACTATGGCATAAACCCCAGCGCTAGCCCCAAGCATCAAAGATCCTTCTACTCTTCCCTGATAAAAGGGGATGATGTTATAAATGAGAATGTAAAATAATCCTCCGGCCAGTCCACCAAGCACATAGAGCGCAATAACTTTATTCTGACCCAGAAATTCCTGTATGATTCGGCCAAACCAAAAGAGGAAGAGCATATTGAAGATAATATGCAAAAAACCTTCATGGGTGAAAAAGTAGGTGACCACTGTCCAGGGTTGCTTGAGCAAATAGGGTATGCTTGCAGGCAGCATCAACTTTGATCTTATCGCTTCGTATAAGGCACCTTGTTCGGAGACTACCAGCAATACCTTAAGCACCAGCAACACCACGAAGATCACCACATTTATGATGATAATCTGCACTAAAGCATTGTTGGGCTTATCCCACGCATTCTTAAACTCGTCAAAAAAACCGTTATTCATCTTAATAAAACCTATTGCTTTTCTTTTGCCAGTATTTAATCATAATAAAAGCGATCAGCATGCCCCCAAGGTGCGCCAGATGCGCAATGTTGTCGCCGGGGGTTCTACTAAATTCGGCATAAACTTCATACAGACCATAAAAAAGAACAACATATTTTGCTTTTACAGGTATGGGTGGAAACAGCAGCATGAGCTGTGTGTTTGGGAATAACATTCCAAATGCCATGAGAATTCCAAAGACGGCTCCGGAAGCACCTACCATGGGAATATTGCTATATAGATCATAGATCTGCTGCACATAAGATTTGCTTTGTGCAACGAGGTTTGTATTGTTTGGATTCTCAAAAAATCGATCTGCAAAATCAGCCAATTCTTCAACAGCTCTTTGGGAGACCCGGTGATCAAGGATGAAGATTTGAAAGGATTCCGGGTTTGGGTCCTGCATATAGGCTTCAGTATCCTGTTTCAGATCATATTTTTCAAAGAAGTCGGCAATCCCGAACAACACACCGGCCCCAATACCACAGATAAGGTAAAATGTAAGAAATTTCTTTGATCCCCAGAACTGCTCGAGCAGTGGCCCAAAGATGAAAACTGCAAACATGTTTCCAAACAAGTGCCACATTCCACCGTGAACCCACATATAGGTCACAAACTGAAATGGTTTGAAATCCTCAGCAAAAATTACTCGAAGTCCAAACCAGTCAGAGAATGGTAAGGAGAGAAAGGATTGTACTATTAATATGACTACATTGATGATCAGGATATATTTGACCACCGGAGTGATTCTCATCATTCGTTAAACCAGCTTTTTATTTTGTCTAAACTAACTAAAACATACGTAGGACGACCTCCTGGGGTATAATTTGGTTGCTCACAGGCAAACAATTGATCGATCAGGTGATCGGCTTCCTGGTCCGGAAGATTCCTACATTTGAGAGAGGCAGCATTTTTAGCCAATGCCCTGCAAATATTTTCCTGCTGGCTTATACCCAATTGATTTTTATTCAACTTGAATTGCTCTAAAAGCTCCTCAAACATTTCTTTTTCATTACATCCCGCCAGCTCAGACGGCACCCCCTGGATCACAATCATTTGCTTTCCGGAGGTTTCAATGTCAAAACCAAGTTTCCTGATCTCAGGCTGGATTTCCTTGACCAGTGCATGGTCGGTTGGATTGAGTGAAACTTGCTGTGGGAACAAACTGGATTGTGATGTGCCTGACCCTCCTTTAATACTTTTTTGGTATCGCTCAAACAAGATGCGTTCGAGTGCTGCCCGTTGGTCGATCATGGTAAACCCATTTTTTACCTGTCGAAGCAGGTATTTTCCATGAAGTCTGAAAGTCCCTCCTTTTTGAGGTTCTTCTCTTCCGATCTCATGCATAGAGCTTTGGAATGTTTGCCGCTGCTCCACTGCTTCATTTTTTAGCACTTCATCAAGAATGTCATCTTCCTGCCGTGCATGTGTGTAGAGCGATTCCCAGTTTTTTGCACGGTCTCTGTCAATATTTCTAAACTGAGAATAGTTTTTGTCCTGACTTGTTTCTACTCTTTCGCCTCTTGAGGAACTAAAGTGCTCAAAATTTACATCAGTACTAAAATCCAGAGATGGAGACACATTAAATGAACCCAATGCCTGACGCACAGCCGAGCCGATGATGCCATATAGCATCCTGTCATCATCAAATTTCACCTCAGTCTTAGTGGGGTGGACATTTACATCTACATGCACGGGGTCCATTTCAATAAATAAGACGTAGAAAGGATGATAATCTTCTTTAAGTAGCCCTGCATAAGCTTGTACAAGCGAGTGATTCAGGTAATTGTTGCGAATAAATCGGTTGTTGATGAAAAAAAACTGTTCACCACGGGTTTTTTTAGCAAATTCGGGTTTGCCGATATATCCTTTCACCTTTACGTGAGGAGTCTCCTCTTCGCAAGGGATTAGCTGTTGCTGGTAATTTTTCCCAAATAGCTGAACAATACGTTTACTGAGCTTGCCTCGGTCCAGCTGAAACATTTCCAGGTCATTGTTGTCAAGCTGCATGTTGACATGCGGATTGGACAGTGCCATGCGTTGAAACTCATCCGTGATGTGTTTCATCTCAACAGGATTGGATTTGAGGAAATTTCTCCTGGCAGGAATGTTATAAAAAAGGTTTTTGACAGCAATAGATGTGCCCGGGTTCATGGCTAAAGGTTCTTGCTTTTTGAATTCTGACCCTTCTATAACCAATAGTGACCCAATTTCATCTTCAGGCCTGCGGGTTTTCATTTCCACATGTGCAATTGCGGCTATAGAGGCCAATGCTTCGCCGCGGAAACCCATGGTCTTGATTTTAAAGAGGTCCTCTGCACTGCGGATTTTTGAAGTAGCATGTCGCTCGAAGCTCATTCGGGCATCAGAAAGGCTCATCCCCTTGCCATCATCTACCACCTGGATCAGGGATTTTCCAGCATCTGAAATTTTGAGTTTGATAGAAGTAGCTCCGGCATCCACACTGTTTTCCATCATCTCTTTCACCACTGAGGCAGGCCGTTGCACAACCTCCCCGGCAGCAATCTGATTTGCAATGCTATCAGGTAAAAGATGAATGATGTCCTCCATAAGAATTATCTCCGCTTGAAGAATTTACGAATAAAGCGGAAGTAAAGGTAGACAGGTACAGCTAACCAGAGGGCATAAAAGACATTGTTTCCATAGTAGAACCAACCAACCAGCAATGAGCCAAGTACAGCTGCTATGACCAGTTGTAGAAATGAGGCGTTGGGGACAGAGCGGGTTTTACGCTCGAAAGTGATTCTGCCTGGTACATAATCAGTTTTTTCGCCACCTTCCATTTCTCTTTTTATTCTTTCGGTACGTTCTTTGATCTCTTCTTTTACCGGATCATAATATCTGGGCTTGATATAGAATCTCTGGCTTTGAGGCAATCGAAAAAGTGAAGGAAAACGCATAGAATGCTACTTTTTGTCTCTAAATGGTGTTATGATAGAAAGAAAATAAATGGTATTTTTCTAATGAATTTTATAAACAAATATTTATTTACTAGATTTCTAACAGTGAATATTGATTATAAATTCAAATTTACGCCAAATAATGCAATGCGGATACTGATCATCTTTTTAATCAGCTCATTGCTCAATATCTCCGCTGAGTCATCAGCTAGGACCTTAGAGGATATTGACTCTGTGATGGTGAATCTAAGTCATCAGGATAAGGTAAGGTCCCTGCTATGGGTAGAGGTTTCATCCCTAAGCGACATCAATAAGTTTCCTTCGCATCAACATTTTTTGACCACCAGGGAGATGGAGAATGAGATCCTCAAACCTCTGAAAAATGTAACCCTTGCGAAGCGACTGGATACCTCTTTGAATCCCTCAGCTAATCAGGATCTCCCGGATTTGACTTATTTGGCTGCTATTACAGAAGATAATTTACTGAATAGCTACTTTAAGTTTTTAAGGTCCCTGGGCTTGTCTCTGAACTATCAATATCTCATCCTTCCAGTGTCAAAGAATCAAAAAGAACAGGCCGTGATCGGTAAGTTGAAGGATTTTGACCCCAGCTACTTTATTGATCCGGGTGTGATTCACGCAGGAGTTCCAAAAAAGAAAAAGGACGTAAAATCCATATTTCAGGACAATGATTTTTGGCTGGTTAGCACAGAGAGCTATTCCAAAGCAGCAACAATGATCCAGAAGCTGGATGATAAAATGTTGCTTAGCAAGAAGGATCATTTGGTCAGGAATGCACTTTTTGGATCTTTTATCAACTATCAATCCGATGAGCCTGAAATGCCGAATAAATTGAAGATGGACTTGCTGAAGTCTTCAGTTGCTTTAATTGAAACCAACCCTTGTTTACCGCTGGCTACTGACACCATCTGTCTCATTTCAGAAAATCCATATGGAGAGATGGCTAACATGCTCCGAAAATATGCTTATGTGATCACAGATCTTGAAGAAATTTTTCAAAGTGGAGCTCCTGTCATTTCTGACTATAACCCCATGCTTCCTGGATATTTTGGCGAACGCCCAATAATTTATATTGGTATGCTAGAAAATTTTGATCCTAATTTTTTTAACGCCGGATTAATTATTCCAAAGGAAGATAGTGCTTACAGCTATATCTTGCCGCAACAGCTTTTTGGTGCCATTCCAATATCAGGTACTATTACCAGGAATTTTCACTTACCAGATCATTTTGACAACAGGTCTGTCCGGTCATATGGTAAATTAGGTTATGCGCCTTATCAGAGTGTAGGCTTAGAGCAAAGGCACCTGGATTCAATAAGGAATATCATCAAAGATGGGATTGTTCAAAATGCGTTCCCAGGATGCCAGTTAGCCATGGCTGTGGGGGGATCGGTTATATTCAATGAGACATTTGGTCACCTCACCTATGATCAACTGATTCCTGTTTATCCATCTACCATTTTTGATTTGGCTTCTGTCACCAAAGTAGCCAGTACACTCATGATGGCTATGAAATTATATGACACCAAACAGCTGGATATCAACGAATCAATAAGCCATTATTTACCCAGATATCTTGAGTCAAACAAGAAAGACATTACTATCAAATCATTGATGTCTCATCAGGCTGGTTTGCTACCCTATGTGCCTTTTTGGAAGCGGGTGCTATCGGGAGATTTTCTTGATCCTTTCTACTATGCTTCCCCGAAAGATGAATTGCTGGACCAGAGAAGCTATGGACTGGAGCCATCGAGTATGTTGAGAGATTCTTTAAGTCAATGGATTTTGACGAGTTCCTTGCTTAGGTATGACAGTGTACCTTATTATTCCTACAGTGATATCGGTTTCATGATCCTTCAGGAAGTGCTGGAAGAGATAGCTGGTGAAACAATGGATAGCTATTTGCAACGTCATTTTTACAGACCATTAGGTCTTTATCGAACAAGCTTCAACCCCAAGCAATCCGATATCAATTTATTTGAGATTGCCCCAACAGAATATGATAGTTACTATCGCAGTGAGCAGATCTGGGGTGATGTGCATGATCGCAATGCGGCTATTCTAGATGGGGTGGCCGGACATGCAGGTTTATTTTCTAATGCCAGAGATATGCTGGTGCTCTTTCAGATGATCTTGCAAGGCGGCAATTATGGAGGCGAAAGATTTATCAGCCAGGAGACATTAGATGTTTTTAATCAAAGATATTTTACAGGCAATCGAAGAGGTTTAGGATGGGATAAAAAGTCTGAAGTCGTGGGAAATGTATCAATCAATGCCTCAGATGAGAGTTTTGGTCACACAGGATTTACCGGTACCATGGTTTGGGTAGATCCTCAATATGATTTGGTTTTTGTTTTTCTTTCCAACAGGATTCATCCAAATGCGAATAATCGCAAACTAAATGAGCTTGATATCCGTACTAAAATTCAGGATATCGTATATGAGGCGATACAGGCAAAAAAGCGGTGATATAAACTATTTTAAAGATTCCGGGGTTAATCCTAAATCTGATCTATCTAAAAAATAAATATGAAAATTGGTATCGTATGTTATCCCACCTATGGAGGTAGTGGAGTAGTGGCAACAGAGCTTGGAAAGGGATTGGCCAAAAACAACCACGAGATACACTTTATCACCTATTCTCAGCCAACAAGACTGGATTTTTTCAATGAAAAGCTCTTCTATCACGAAGTATCAGTAAAATCATATCCTCTTTTTGATTATCCACCCTATGAGTTGGCATTAGCGAGTAAAATGGTGGATGTAGTAGAGCATGAGAAGCTTGATCTCCTGCATGTGCATTACGCGATACCCCATGCAAGTGCTGCTTATATGGCCCGCCAGATTCTCAAAGCAAAAGGAATTTCGATACCATTTATTACCACACTACACGGAACAGATATCACCCTGGTTGGGAAAGATGCTACTTATGAGCCAGTTGTTACTTTTTCCATTAATCAATCAGATGGAGTGACGGCGGTATCGCAAGACCTAAAGGAAGATACCTTTGAGCATTTTGACATTACTAATGAAATAGAGGTAATTCCAAACTTCATAGATCTGGATCGATTCAAAAAGCAGAAGAAGGACCATTTCAGAAAGGCGATTTGCCCCGATGATGAGAAATTACTGGTACATACATCAAACTTCAGAAAAGTAAAACGGGTAGACGATGTCATTGAAGTGTTCAATAATGTAAGGAAAGTTGTTCCAGCTAAATTGCTGCTAGTAGGTGATGGGCCTGAGCGATTTCATGTGGAAGAACTCGTCAGAGAAAAATGCGCCATGGATTCAGTTCGATTTTTAGGAAAGCTTGAGGCCGTAGAGGAAGTGCTTTCGGTGTGTGACCTGTTCCTGATGACTTCAGAGAAAGAAAGTTTTGGTCTGGCTGCCCTGGAAGCAATGGCCTGTGAAGTACCTGTGATATCTACAAATGCCGGTGGTTTGCCGGAGCTTAACAAAGATGGTATTTCGGGGTTCATTTGTGATGTTGGAGATGTTGAGACCATGACTCAAAGGGCCATTCATATATTAGATAATAAAAACCTTCAGAAGTTTAAAGATGGTGCGTTAAACAGGGCACGTGAATTTGATGTTCATAAGATTTTGCCTCTCTATGAGAACTACTACGAGAAGATCCTGGTTGCAAATAAAAAGGCCAAAGTATCGTTGACTTAAGAATGCATTTAAAGAACTGGTGTATTCATTAAATATCTAGTAAATTTGCAGCAAAATTCAGCACCATGGAGCTAAAGAATAAACCTCATACCAAAGGAACAAGGCAGTTATTTAACAATCCTGTGTTAGAAAGACTAACCAGGACACATATTTCAATTCCTTTGATTTTGTTTGGAGCCATAGCTACCTCATTGATTGTGTATGGCCTGGACATGGGCTATATCAATGCTATCAATACCCCAATATTGTTTGTAAGTGGATTATTGTCCTTTACTTTGATAGAATATATCATGCACAGGTTTGTTTTTCACTTAACTCCTAAAACTGAGAAGCAGGAAAAATTCGCTTATACTGTCCATGGGGTGCATCACGACTACCCAAAAGATAAAGACAGACTGGCCATGCCTCCTCTTTTAAGCATTCTTTTGAGCACCGGGTTTTTCTTCCTTTTCAAATTGATGATGGGAAACCTCGCATTTGCGTTTTTACCTGGTTTCGTGGTAGGGTATGCTTCTTATCTATGGGTGCACTACATGGTGCATGCTTTTCAGCCACCAAAGAATTTTTTCAAGGTACTTTGGATCCATCATGGAATTCATCACTACAAGGATCCTGAGAATGCTTTTGGTGTTTCTTCACCATTTTGGGATGTCATTTTTGGCACGATGCCAAAAAAGCGATAAGCTCAGCCTTTTAGTTTTTCTTCCCGGGACTTTTTCATTCGCTTGGCTCGTCGTTTAGCGTGGGACTCAGGCTCCAGTAACAGCCTGTAAAACAAATCCCTTGTGAAGCCGATGAAGTCTGAAACAAGCGTGGCAAATATGGGTTTTCTTCCGTGCATTGCTTATTCAAATATTCATTAAAATTTAAGGCTTTATTGAATTAAATTCAAGTCAGACCTGTATTATAGTCTGAATTTGGAGATAAAGAAGTTTATGAAATCTTTCTTCTCTATCTTTAGTTAATAAGAAAAAAAGCGAATGATTGGTAATCGGTTTACGGAATTCATCCCTGACAAGGATCCGGAGAAAAGCAGCTTTGATAACCTACTCAATATTTTCTTACAGTTACTGGTAATTACTTCAGGAGACGTAAGTGAGGCCTTGAGCTGGCTGACAAATCTGGATCGTCAGTACAATATCTCAGGAGAGGGATATGGCATTGGAGATTTTATCGATGACCTGAAGTCGAAAGGATATATCACTGATGAAAACGAAAAGGGAGAGATAAAAATTACCGCCAAGAGTGAGCAACAAATAAGACAGAGATCTCTGGAAGAAATCTTCGGAAAGCTAAAGAAGACTGGTAAAGGAAGTCATGAGACACCCTTTCCTGGACAGGGGGAGGAATACGGTACTGATCTGAGAAACTTCGAGTTTGGGGACTCACCGGATCAGATCGATTACACCGAAAGTGTAAAGAATGCGCAGATTAATCAGGGATATCAGGACTTTATGCTCACTGAGAATGACCTGGAAGTGAGGGAAAAGGAATACAAAACTCAAACCTCCACCGTACTAATGATAGATATCAGTCACTCCATGATCCTATATGGAGAGGACCGGATTACTCCGGCAAAAAAAGTCGCTATGGCACTGGCGGAACTGATTACAAAGAAGTATCCAAAAGATACCCTGGACATCATCGTCTTTGGAAATGACGCCTGGCAGATAGCCATCAAAGATCTGCCCTACTTGAGTGTCGGGCCATACCATACCAATACGGTGGCAGGGTTGGAGTTGGCGATGGACCTTCTTAGAAGAAGAAAAAATAAAAACAAACAGATCTTTATGATCACCGATGGCAAACCCACATGCTTGAAAGAAGGTATTAAATATTATAAAAACAGTTTTGGTCTGGACCCGAAAATTCTGAACAAGACCCTCAATCTGGCAGCTCAGTGCAGGCGAATAGATGTACCTATCACTACATTTATGATTGCTTCAGATCCTTACCTCAAGCAGTTTGTGAGAGAGTTCACAAAAGTAAATAATGGGAATGCTTATTATAGCAGCTTGAAGGGGTTGGGTCATTTAATATTTGAAGACTACAAAAAAAACAGGAGGAAAAATCTCTGAATTGATGGACTATTTTAAACTTTCGAGTCAACAAAAGCTCAAGATCAATACGCTTGGTGCGCTCAAGAGCACCGGGTATCAGCCTATTTCTGTGAAGGAAGAATTGAGAAAAAACCTGATCAGAAAGTTGAAAAATAAAGAGCAGGTTTTTGATGGAATCTGGGGCTATGAAGACACTGTGGTACCTGATGTTGAGCGGGCCATTTTGGCCAAGCATAATATCAATTTCCTTGGGTTAAGGGGACAGGCCAAGACCAGAATGGCACGGCTGATGATTCATCTGCTGGATGAGTATATTCCTGCGATCAAAGATTCAGAGCTCAGAGATGATCCACTTGATCCTCTTTCATCTTTTGGCAAGACTCAAATAAAAGAACATGGCGATGAAACTGCCATCGTATGGATCCACCGGGATGACAGATATACAGAAAAACTTGCCACTCCGGATGTTTCCATAGCCGATCTTATTGGCGATGTGGACCCGATAAAAGCAGCCACATTGAAATTACCTTATTCTGATGAGCGTGTAATCCATTACGGATTAATCCCAAGGTCGCACAGGGGTATTTTTGTGATCAATGAGCTTCCTGACCTACAGCCCAGAATACAGGTAGCACTATTCAATATTTTGCAGGAGGGAGACATCCAAATACGTGGATTTTCACTAAGGCTGCCCCTGGATATCCAGTTTGTCTTTACGGCTAACCCTGAAGATTATACCAACCGAGGAAGCATAGTTACCCCTCTTAAAGACCGCATCGATAGCCAGATTATCACGCATTATCCAAAATCTATTGATGTTGGTAAGAAGATCACTGCTCAAGAGGCAAGGATTAATGAAAATAACGGCATCCAGGTATTTGATATGATGAAAGACCTGATAGAGCAAATAGCTTTTGAGGCTCGTGAAAGTGAATATGTAGATGCCAAGAGCGGCGTTTCTGCCCGGCTGACCATTTCTGCATATGAGAACCTGATGAGTGCTACAGAGCGGAGGTTATTGTTGTCTGGCGAGAAAGATACATTCACCCGAATCGCAGATCTGATCGGTGTAATTCCATCAATCACCGGTAAGGTAGAGTTGGTGTATGAAGGAGAGCAGGAAGGGGCTGGCATTGTTGCACAAAACCTTGTGGGTAAAGCCATAAGGAAGCAATTCATCAATTATTTTCCCGACCCTGAAAAGATCCGAAAGAACAAAGAGGCTCAAAACCCCTACAGCCAGATCACAGATTGGTTTGGAGAGGGTAATATGGTAGATATCTTATACGATTCCAGCTTCAAGGAATATGAAAAAGCGCTGGTAAGCGTTCCTGGTTTAGAGGCCCTTGTTAGCAAGTACCATAAGAAAGTGGACAAAGCTTTCAGGCTTTTCCTGATGGAGTTTGCACTTCATGGATTGTCTGAATATAGTATGCTCAGCAAGCATGGCCTTGAAAGGGGCATGCAGTTTAAGGATTTGCTCAGCAGCATGTTTTCTATGCCGGGTATGGGAGATGAGGAAGGAGACGATGAGGATGACAATTATTGATTGGAAAAGCATTAGATGCCGTGGACTTACAAGAGATCAAAAGGTTGATATATCGTGGCGAAGGTGATCAGGTTGAATTCAAACACAAGGTCAGCCACCCCGAAAAAGTAATAAGGGAAGTGGTGGCTTTTGCCAATGCGCAGGGAGGTCATCTCATCATAGGCGTCGATGACGATGGCAGGATTTCAGGTTTGAAGTATGCAGATGACGATCACTACCTATTGAGTAAGGCTATAGATGAACTTTGTAAACCATCAATCAATTACACATCGGAGATCATCCCCATCTCTGAAAAGCGATCCATCATACACTACCAGATTTTTGAAGGGGAAGAGAAGCCGTATTATGCATTTTTGAACAAGAGGCACAGGTATGGCAAAGCCTTTGTGCGGGTAGAAGACAGGAGTGTACAGGCCAGTCCGGAGATCCGTAAGATCCTTAAGTTAACGCAACATTCCAATGGAGCTCATATCGCTTATGGGAATCATGAGCAGGCCCTGTTCAATTATCTCAAAGATCATGACGACATCACGATAAATAAGTATCGACAGGTTACAGGTCTGGAGCAGAAAGAAGCCTCTGAATTGTTTATTCGGCTGGTATTGGCAAATCTTCTTAAGATCATTCCGCAGGAGAAGGAAGATCTGTTTGTCCCTGTGGAGTAGCAAGACACAAAGAAGTCTATATATAGGACCCTTTAGCGAGCTTGCTAAAATTTCCTGTGAAAAAATTTTAAAAAATTATCATCCTTCACCTGCCATATTTACGCGACAATTCATAATATTACATCAGCCGCATATTTATTGTAAACCACCAGGGACCAACAAATGGTAAGGACTAAGAAGGAGAAGAAAATATTCGTTTTAGATACATCGGTCATCCTCTACTCACATGACTCCATTCTCAACTTTCAGGAACACGATGTAGGAATTCCCATTACTGTCTTAGAGGAACTCGATTCATTTAAAAAGGGCAATGATACCAAGAACTTTGAAGCCAGGGAATTTACACGGCTAATCGATTCATTGGCCAAAGGGCACATGCTTCAAAACTGGATCCCTCTGAACGGCAAGACCAAAGGGAAGTTTAAGGTGTTGATGGAGTCTGATAGCACGGTAGATGCCCGTAAGATATTCGGTGACAATAAAAATGATCACCGCATCCTCAATGCGGCCCTTGCACTAAAAGAGGTTGAAAAGGACAAGAAAGTAATACTGGTAAGCAAAGACATCAATCTGCGGCTAAAGGCAAAGTCTTTGGATATCCTTGCTGAAGATTACGAGACGGGTAAGATCAAAAACGTCAACACACTCCATACCGGTAAGGAGGAGCTGGATGATGTGGCTTCTGCAGATATTGATACTCTCTTTAAGAAAGGGTCGATCGCAACTGCCAAGGTACTCAAAAAGGTGAAGCCGATCTCCAACATGTTTTATATCCTAAAGAGTGAAAAGAATTCAGTGCTGGCATCATACAACCCAGTTACAGAGGAGGTTAGAAAGGTAGAAAAGACTACTGTATATGGAATAAAGCCAAAAAATGCCGAGCAGACCTTTGCCATCAATGCCATGCTCAACCCTGAAGTTCGTTTGGTGAGCATCACAGGGGTTGCCGGGACAGGAAAAACATTATTGGCATTGGCTTCGGCGCTCGAGCAACGAAGAAAGTACAAGCAGATTTATCTCGCAAGACCTATTGTACCCTTGAGCAATAAAGATATCGGATATCTTCCAGGCGATATTAAGTCAAAGCTTAATCCCTACATGGAACCACTCTGGGACAACCTGAAGTTTATACAAAACCAGTTTAAGGAAGCTGATAAGGAGTATAAGAACATTACAGAGATGGTAAACCAGGAAAAACTTGTCATTACGCCGCTTGCTTACATCCGGGGAAGAAGTCTCTCCAACATTTTTTTCATTGTGGATGAGGCTCAAAATCTGACCCCTCATGAGATCAAAACAATCATCACCAGAGCTGGTGAAAATACCAAGATTGTTTTTACCGGGGATATATATCAGATAGACACGCCATACCTCGACTCTCAAAGTAATGGATTATCTTACCTGATAGACAGGATACAGAACCATCCCATGTACGCACATGTGACCCTTGAGAAAGGTGAGCGCTCTGATCTTGCCAATTTGGCTAATGAGCTTTTATAGGGCTTAAGTCATATTGGTTTTTGACCAATGTCATCGGATTGGAGAAGGAAATTAGCTATCCTTGTTAATCTTTTGAATTGTCGATGAAGCCAGCTATTTTCTATTGCCTATTTCTATTTTTTATTTGTGATGCTACTGATGTATTTGCTCAGAAATCAAGAAGACGTCGGAGTGCCATCAGGGTCTATAAAAGATACGAAGGAAGTGCCATTCAGCGTTTTGCTCCTTTTTACTTCTTTTCCGGAAATGTAAATGCCTTAAATTATTTTGGTGACCTGGCGCCCTTAACAAAAACTGGGAGTACTGATATATCTTTTACCCGGCCAGGGTTTGGTGCTTCTTTAGGCTACCAGTTTCAGCCATCCCTGGCACTACGTTCAGGACTTAATTGGGGGAGAATAAAAGGTGATGATTTTTCTTCTGACCCCCTGGACGAAGATTCCTCACCTAGATATGCCAGAAATTTAAGTTTCAGGAATGATATCAAGGAGTTTCATTTGGGATTGGAATGTTCGGTATTGTCTACACTAGGGGGAATTACCCCTTCAAGACTTGATTTCAACGCCTACCTCTTTTTCGGAGTTGCTGTTTTTCATCATAACCCAAAAGGAAAAGTTCCAAAATACGATTATCAGGCCCTGGATACCGTCAATGTTTTGCCTGAAGCCGGCAAATGGGTCGGTTTGAGGGCCTTGGGTACGGAGGGTCAATTCTTTGAAGGAAGTTCGATCAAACCTTATGGTTATTTTCAGCTTTCCATACCGGTTTCAATTGGAGCAAGACTGTCACTTCAGGGTCCGTTTGATGCCGGCATTGAGTTTGGTTACAGGTTTCTTTTTACAGACTATATCGATGATGTGAGTGAATCTTATGCCAGCCTTGAGCGATTTGATGATCCTCTGGCAAGAATAATGTCTGATCGGTCAGCCGAGCCCATCACCGTGTGGAATAACCAAACCAGAGTGACTGGAAATATTGTCAACAAAACGGCAAATGGTCAAACCTATCTGGTAAATGGAGATCTTGGAAGTGGTTATGATGGGTCTGTAAGGGGAAATCATTTCCAACGAGATATGATTTTTATGACGACTATCAAGGTAACCTACCTGTTTTGGGGAATGGATATCAGAAGAGGCAAAGGGAGATAACAGTCAGCGGTAATGTAATAAACCATTAATTGGGATAATGTGTATCTTTAAGATACTTTCCCAATTTGATAATGCGCTTTTTGATCCTTTTTATACTTTCATCATTAATAGGATGTGCATATGAAAAATCTGATATCACTGGACTATGGCGATTGGTCCGGGTGGAAAAAGATGGTTTTATCAAAGAGAGCAACGCTACTTATGTCGAGATCAGGCCAAACAATAGTTTTGCCGTTTCCAAAACCTCAGGAGATATCGTTGGTATATATAAATTGAGAGGAAACAGGTTAGAATTGCAAAGCTATGACAATACCTGGTTTAACACCAATTGGGAGTTGATCAGGGTGAAGGAAACACTAAAATGGCATGGATTGGAAACTGGTTATGGAAATGTTTTTCTCAGTTTTGAAAAGGTGGATGAAATTCCGGATTTTTCAGATTTCAGAAAAGCGGTCATTGGTCGGTGGCAGCTATATAAAACCCGCTCCAAAGGGGAAGTGAACCATCTTTCAAACACCTGGTTTATTATAGATGAGTATGAAAATTATAGAATAATATACAAAGACCAGACTCAGGAAGAAGGACGCGCTATAATTAATCCCCGACATCAAAAGATAATATTTGAAAACGACCAGGTTTCCTGGAATGCCTGGTTTTATGGTGATGAACTGAGGCTGGAAAACAAGAAACTTGGCTTACAATATAGTTTAAGGAAAACGCTGAATAATTAAAGATCAGACTTTCATCTTTTCTCTTTCATATTTCTTAGGTGCATAAAGGAAACCGAATGCCTTCGCACCCTCCTTAGAATGCGTCTCGTGGTGGACATAATGCGCTTTGATGATTCTCTTTAGGTACTTACTATTTGCTTTGAAAGGGATTTTAATCCTTCTGTGTACAATCACATCATGAAAAATAAAATAGAAGATCCCATAGGCCATAATGCCAAAGCCAATAAATTTTAACCAGTCCACATAATTGTACCCAAGTACGATAAGAGTAATGGAAGGAAGGCTAAAGACTAGTGCAAACAGATCGTTCCGTTCAAGGGGATGTGGATGTACCCTATGATGCGACCGATGCCACCGCCACATAAATCCATGCATAATATACTTGTGCGTAAACCAGGCCACCCCTTCCATCAAAATGAATGCTCCGATAAATAATAAGGTGTTGATCAAAAAGGTCATTTTAATAGGTATCCAATTCAGCTTTTACTTCTTCCATAAGCCACATGGGAGTAGAAGTAGCCCCGCATATGCCCACGGAGTCATTGGCAGAGAACCAATCAATGTTCAGTTCACGTTTGTTGGACACAAAATATGAATTCACATTATTTTCCTTGCAAATGTTGTATAAAACTTTTCCATTGGATGATTTCGTGCCGGAAACAAACACTATTTTGTCGTATTCATGCGCAAAATTACGTAGTTCTTTATCTCGGTTAGACACCTGGCGACATATGGTGTCATTGGCTGTTACTTCAAAACCATTTTCTATGAGTTTATCTTTAATGGCGTAGAAGTTGTCTGTGCTTTTGGTTGTCTGGCTGTAAAGAGTAATTTTCTGGGGCAAATTGTTGAGGTCAAGCTCTTCAAAATCCTGAAAAACTACAGCATTATCATTTGTCTGACCCAGCAGGCCAACAACCTCAGCATGTCCGTGTTTGCCGTAGATAAAGATTTGCTCATCTTTATCATATGAGTTTTTGATTCTATTTTGGAGCTTAAGAACCACAGGGCAGGATGCATCAACCAATGTTAAGTTATTATTGATTGCCAGCTCATAAGTACTTGGAGGCTCACCATGTGCGCGAATCAGTACTTTTTCGTTTTTGATGGATCGCAATTGCTCGTGACTAATAATTTTCAGTCCCTTGGCTTCAAGTCTTTTTACTTCCTCATCATTATGCACGATGTCTCCAAGACAGAATAGATGTCCATCAGTGTTGAGGATTTCTTCAGCGATCTCAATAGCATATACTACACCGAAGCAGAATCCTGAATTTTGGTCGATATGTGTTTTTAGGTTTAACACGGTTTTTCGTTTCTACCACAACTGAATGTTCGTCTAAAAGTTTAGGTCTAAATAAATTATTTCTATTAAGTATTTATTGCTTCAATCGGTCTTTCACTAAAGATATTATATGGCATTCAATCTGCTGAGCACTAGCGTTTTGGTAAGCAGCATCAATTTTATTGTATCTGGCACACGTATACGTTCCTGAAGAATTCTTCGGGGTGGTGTGTGACAGATCTTTTCGAAAAGTTTTGAGTAGTATACATATGCAAGGTATACTCCCCCTCTTGAGGAGGCGGGAAGTCTTCTAATACCTTCCAGAGCCACCTCAAAATCCATTCTAATATCCTCTTCTATGTTTATTTTATCTTCTTCGGTGAAAGCATTGAAATCCACCTTTGGAAAATAAACCCGACCCCGCTCATCAAAATCACTTTTAATATCACGGAGGAAATTCACTTTTTGAAAAGCTGCTCCTAGTCGTTTAGCTGGTTCCTTCAACTCTTCATAATGTCCTTTGTCTCCATCACAAAATACATAAAGGCACATCAAGCCCACGACTTCCGCGGAACCATATATGTATTCCTGATACTGGCTTGGAGTATATGTTTCTTTTGTCAGATCCATTTCCATGCTCTTCAGAAATGCATCAATAAGTTCCCGATCTATGTTGTACTGATTGGCAATCAGCTGGAATGAATGAAGTACCGGGTTTAAGCTGATTTTTTCTTCAAGGGCCAGGTATGTATCTTTTTTGAACCGCTCAAGAAGCTCTTCTTTATTATGATCATGAAAAGTATCTACAATTTCATCAGCATAACGCACAAATCCATAAATGGCATAAATAGGCAATCGCAGATGCTTGTGTAGCGTCTTGATCCCCAGGGTAAATGAGGTGCTGTAGTTTTGAGTGATCAGTCTGCTACACTCCAGGTTTGTTCTGGTAAAAAGGTCCTGCATACTATTAAATTTACGAAAAATCTTTCTCAATTTCCCTACTTACTACTTCTCCTGAAATGATTGCAGGAGGTACTCCGGGTCCAGGTACAGTAAGTTGACCGGTGTGATAAAGATTCTTTACTTTCTTATTTTTTAAGGAAGGCCTTAGGATTGCCGTTTGCAAGAGGGTGTTAGCCAACCCGTATGCATTTCCTTTGAAGGAATGATAATCAGAAATAAAATCCTTATGAGCAAAACTACGTTTGAAGACCAGGTGTGATCGAATGTCCACACCGGTGAAGACAAAGAGTTTGTTGGCAATCAATTCGAAATATCGTTCTCTAATCTCTTCCGTATCTTCCAGATCGGGAGCAACCGGAATTAAAACTACAAGGTTTTCACCATCAGAAGGAGCTACGGTTGGATCTGTTTTTGAAGTTACTGAAGCATAGAGAAGGGGCTTTTTAGGCCATTTCGGATCAATATAGATTTCTTTTGCGTGCTGTTTAAAATCCTCGTCAAAAAATAGTACATGGTGCAACATATCTGGCAGCTTACAATCGAGTCCGATATAAAATAGCAGAGAGGAAGGTGCCATAGTCCGGCTATCCCAGTACTTTTTGGAGTAGGATCGGAAAGTATCGGGCAATAGCTGCTGATCGATGTGGTGGTAATCTGCTCCAGCTACAACTACATCAACGACATAATCATTAGCTGGTGTAACCAGTTTTTCGATAGACTTTCCATTGAAAACCACTTCCTCAACTGGCTGATCGTAATGGAAGCTCACGCCTAATTCTTTAGCCAGTGATTCCATTGCTCGCACTACCTCGAACATGCCTTTCTCAGGGTACCATGTTCCCAACTTAATGTCGGCATAGTTCATCAGACTATAAAGGGCAGGAGTAGATTCTGCTGTGGAGCCAAGGAAGAGCACTGGAAATTCCATGAGCTGAATAAGCTTTTCATCCTTAAAGAATTTTCGAATGTGAGCGCTCATAGAGGTAAACACATCCATCTTGAATAATCCAGCAAGCAAGGCCGGATCTATAAATTCTGTCAGAGATCTGGATGGCTTGTAAACAAGCTTATTGATGCCTACTTCATATTTATATTCAGCCTGATGTAGAAAAGTCTTCAATTTTACAGCACTTCCAGGCTCAATCTTATCAAACAGATCGTAGAGCTGCTGGAGGTCAGCAGGAAGATCGATGTGTTCGTCTTTGAATTTTACCCTGTAAGATGGGTCCAGTCGATGAAGTTTATAATAATCTTTGGAAGACTTACCGAAATGAGCGAAGAAATGCTCAAATACATTAGGCATCCAATACCACGAAGGGCCCATGTCAAAGGTAAAACCTGCTTGTTTCAGTTGACGGGCTCTTCCGCCGGGACCGCTATTTTTTTCCAGTACCGTGACCTGATACCCTGCTTTTGCGAGATGACATGCAGCCGAAAGGCTGGAAAACCCGGAACCAATTATTCCAACCTTTCTACTCATTTGATAAAATTAATCTTTACCGTAAACTTTTAACTTCTTTTTCAGCTCCTTTCGGGCTATATGAATTCTATTCTTTACTGTTCCGATCGGAATGCTCAGTCTTTCAGCAATTTCCTGGTACTTAAAGCCTCTAAAATGCATTACAAACGGATCTCTATATGTCTGCTGAAGATTGTCTACCGCATTATTGATATCCTTCATTGAAAAATTGGAGTAGGCTCCGTTTTCAATTAATGAATCTGAACTATTGATATAATGAAGGTTATCTGTCGTGTCAATAAAAGTATTTCTTCTCACCATTCTCTGATAATTGGTGATGAAGGTATTTTTCATGATGGTATACATCCATGCTTTCAAGTTGGTGCCTTTGGCAAACTTCTCTCTGTTTGTGTAAGCTTTCAGGAAAGTTTCCTGGATTAAATCATTCGCATCTTCTGAATCCCTGGTAAGCTTCAAAGCAAATGGTTTAAGGGATCCTGAGATTTCATTTACGTTGGTACTAAATTCAATTGCCGTCATTCTTTCTTCCTTTTGTTAGTTTAAAGATAAACAAAAAAATTTAATTTGTTTAATGTTTACAATAAAAGAGTAAACAAAATAGTTCACGTAATAAGATTTATAAGGTTACAATTATTTGAAAAAAGTAATAAAATGTAGATTATAGCCTATTATAAGGCTTTTTCTTCTTGTTTAATTAATAATAATGATTAGTTAATCAAAATAGAGAATTAGGAATCTAATTCATCCATCAGGCCGATGAGGTCATCGATTTTGGCGAGGATTGTTACGTTTTCAGGAGTTTGAATATCCTGACCCACTACCTGGTATCCTGTGAGTAGGAGTTCAATATCATGGAATTCCCTAGCCAGCTCATCCACATATTCCTGTATTGTAGCAGGTCCGGGAGTGGTTGTAATAATGGTAAACAAATAATCCGGTTTGTGAATATTGATGATCTGACGAAGATCTTTCATTGGCAAAGATTGTCCTAAGTAAAAGGTCATGCCTTTTCGAGACTTAATGACATAATCTGCAAATAGTAAGCCGATCTCGTGCATTTCTCCATCAGGTAGGAAAAGCACAAACTTTTTGCTGTCGGCGTCTTGTTTATGGTATTGCCCATCAATAGCCACAATCAACTTTTGACGAACCAGATTGGAAATAAAATGCTCTTGTGCCGGATTGATAGCGCCAGTCTGCCATAGCACCCCTATCTTGGACAGGAACGGGTAGATTACGTTGAGCATACATTTTTCAAATCCCAGTTTCAGGATACAGGTTGACACAATTTTTTCAAACCTTTTCTCATCCATATCCACCATCGCAATGGTCAAGGCATGGATTTGTTCAGGATATTTCAGATCACGCTCAGTCAGGTGCATTACTTCCCGTTGCATTTCCTGATCTGTCATTTGAGAGATTCTTGAGATCTTGAAACCGTGTTCCTTCAATAAAGCCACATTCAGGATGTGCTTTAGATCCGACTCATCGTAATACCTGATGTTTGTGGTGGTGCGCTTTGGCTTAATCAATTCATACCGCTGCTCCCATATGCGTATGGTATGCGCCTTTATTCCTGAAAGGTGCTCAAGGTCTCGAATGGAAAATGTCGACATGGGCGGCATCGATCACAAAATTTGATTACGCACTACTTAACCAGCAGTGTCATTTAAATGTTTAAGTAAAATTCCACAAAAAATTTTTCTTACTTAAAATCTTTCCTTCAATTGATTGAATGGTATTTATTTCTTCAACGTGGATGGCAAGCAAAACTCTGAAATTTTGGGCATTTATAAACTTAATGTATTTATTTTGACTGCTTAATTCAAAGATGATGCAAATAATAGAGTCACCCAAAGAGTATGATGTTGTAATTGTTGGATCAGGGGCCGGAGGAGGTATGGCAACCAAAATATTGTCGGAGGCTGGGCTTAAAATAGCCGTTGTTGAAGCTGGCCCATATTTTGATCCAGCTGATCCCGAGCAGATGACCCAGTTGAAATGGCCCTGGGAATCTCCAAGGAGAGGTGCCAATACAAACAGGGCATTTGGTGACTTTGATGCAGCATATGGGGGATGGGAAATCGATGGTGAACCCTACACCCACACACCGGGAACAAAGTTTGAATGGTTCAGGTCACATATGCTTGGTGGTAGAACCAATCACTGGGGACGAATTTCCCTTCGATTTGGACCGAATGATTTTAAAAGAAAAGATATTGACGGTTTAGGTGACAACTGGCCCATAAGTTATGATGATGTAAAGCCCTATTACGATAAAGTAGATAAACTCATAGGGATATTTGGAACTAAAGAAGGTATCTATAATGAGCCGGATGGCTTTTTCCTTCCGCCTCCAAAACCCAGGCTACATGAATTGTACTATAAAAAAGGAGCGGATAAGCTAGGTATTCCTACCATCCCGGCACGTAAATCTATGGTTACGAAACGGATCAATGATGAGCGGGGAGTTTGCTTTTACTGTGGACAATGCGGACGGGCCTGTAGTGTATATGCCGATTTTTCTGCTGGAACGTGTTTGATTTTTCCGGCTCTGAAGTCAGGCGGGCAGGTTGATTTATATGTCAACTCTGTTGTTCGAGAGGTTGTCACTGATGATGAGGGCAAGGCAAAGGGAGTCATCTACATTAGTAAGGAAGACAAGCAAGAACACCAGATAAACGGTAAAGTAGTGGTGCTGGCTGCTTCCGCATGTAGCAGTGCCAGAATTTTACTCAACTCAAAGAGCCCTATCCATCCAAATGGATTGGGTAATAATAGCGGGATTGTAGGGAAGTATCTTCATGATTCTACAGGTGCTGCCCGACAAGCATTCATCCCGAATCTAATGAACCGTAAGACATACAACGAGGATGGAGTTTCCGGTATGCATGTTTATACACCATGGTGGCTGGACAATAACAAACTGGACTTTGCACGTGGTTATCACATCGAATTGGGTGGTGGCCTTGGGATGCCTGCCTATGGCTTTGGCTTTGGGGTTACAGAACTGAATAAATATGTTGGAGGCACCGTAGGAGGATATGGTAACAAGCTTCGTGAAGACGTGAAGAAATTCTATGGTAGTGTTGTGGGGTTATATGGTCGTGGGGAGTGTATTGCAGTGGAATCAAACTACTGTGAAATAGATCCTAATGTGGTGGATGAATACGGGATCCCTGTACTGAGATTTAATTACCGATGGTCAGATCATGAACGCAATCAGGCCAAACACATGCACAATACTTTTGAAGGAATCTTTGATGCCATGGGAGGGGTAGTACTTGGAGACAAGCCTGGAGCAGAAGAGGATTATGGTCTTCACACACCTGGAAATATTATCCATGAGGTGGGAACTACCCGAATGGGGGCTAATCCTAAAACCTCTGTTGTAAACGAATATGAGCAATTGCATGATGCAAAAAATGTATTTGTCGTTGATGGCGGGCCTTTTGTGTCTCAAGCAGACAAGAACCCCACATGGACTATTATGGCACTAGCCTGGAGAACTTCAGATTACATCATTGATGAACTAAAAAAACAAAATATCTAATGGACAGAAGGGAATCACTAAAATCGATGCTTATCACCTCAATTGCAGGTGGAATAGGATTTCAGGCATGTGCTCCAGAAGAAGCAGAGAAAGTTCAGCAGCTAACTACAAAGGTTGGCACTTACGGCAGAACGGAAGCTGAAAAGGTTCTGGATCAAAAGCTCATGGCTATAGATTTTTTCAATGAGCATGAACTCAACACCATTGCTGTTTTGTGTGATATCATTTTACCTGATTTTGAAGGTAAAGGCGGCGCAAGTGAAGCTGCTGTGGCGGATTTCATTGAATTTATTGTGAAGGACATGCCACGGTACCAAACCCCAATCAGGGGAGGGGTTATGTGGTTGGATGGAGCGTCCAATAGAGCTTTCGGAAAAGTATTTGTCGAATGTAGTCAGGATCAACAGATTTCAATTGTTGACAGGATAGCTTACCCTGGTAAAACTGCTACAGCGGATCGTCAGGGTGAAACGTTTTTCTCACTAATGAGGAACCTAACGCTTACGGGCTATTACACTACCCAAATTGGTATTCAGGACCTGGGGTATAAAGGAAACACACCCAACATTTGGGACGGAGTACCTGACGATGTATTGAAAGACCATGGCATGGAATATCCTAAAGAATGGCTCCCAAAATTTGTTGATCAGTCTAAAAGAGATGTGAAAGCCGAGTGGGATGAAGATGGAAACCTGATCACCTGATAATAATTTATCAACCTAACTTTTCAAACGTTCGAACATATGTGAGTGCAAAAGCCCACTTACTTGATCGAATAAAAAAAGGGGTTAGAACTACGGTTCTAACCCCTTTTGTTTTAAGTGATTTAATCGGTAATTACTTTTTCAACTCACCATCCACCAGTCTCCAGATACCCAGGGGATTGCTATCCTTCAGCGCATCAGGAAGCATGTTCTGAGGCATATCCTGGAAACAGATTGGCCTTAAGAACCTCTTGATAGCTCCTGTACCTACTGAAGTAGATCGTGAATCTGTTGTTGCGGGGTAAGGTCCTCCATGGTGCATAGAATGACATACTTCAACACCAGTAGGATAGCCATTGAAAATGATCCTACCTACTTTGTTTTCCAGAATCTCTACCAACTCACCATACTCAGCCAGATCTTTCTCAGTCCCAATGATGGTCGCTGTAAGGTGACCTTCCAGGTTTCTGGCGAGTTCCAGAATTTCTGATTTTTCATCAGCATCAACCAATAGAGTCGATGGACCAAAAACTTCCTCTGCTAATCCAGGATTACTTTTAAAAGTGCTGTAAGCTACCTGGTATGCCTGGCCTGCGACACCATATCCACTTTTATCAACAGTCAGTTTTTTGATGCCATTGCCAGAGAATTTTCCTACTCCTTTGTTGAAAGCGCCTTTAATTCCTTCGGTGAGCATGGTGCCTTCAAATTGATTCAAAGATTCTGTCAATGCACTCACCAATTCTCCGGATTTTTCAGTCTTAGGCAAAATAGTTAAACCCGGGTTGGTACAGAATTGACCGACACCCAATGTGACAGATCCGGCCAGTTGTGCACCTATCTCAGCACCTCTCGTATTTTGTGCATCCGGGAGAATAAATACCGGATTACTGCTTCCCATCTCAGCATATACCGGGATAGGTTCAGGGCGTTGGTTGGCCAGGTCAAACAAAGCTTTACCTCCTCTGAATGATCCGGTGAATCCAACAGCCTTAATGTATGGATGTTTAACTAAAGCACTTCCCACGTCAATAGAAGTACCAATGATCATGGAGAACACACCTTCCGGCATACCCGTCTTCTGAGCAGCCTTGATGATGGCGGCAGCTACATATTCCGATGTGCCAGGATGAGCCGGATGTCCCTTGAATACTACCGGACATCCGGCAGCTAAAGCTGATGCAGTATCTCCACCAGCCACTGAAAATGCCAGAGGGAAATTGCTGGCCCCAAATACCCCTACCGGTCCTAAAGGCACTTTCATTTGCCTAACATCGGGTTTCGGAAGCGGCTGACGATCAGGCTGAGCTGTATCGATTCTGCCTTCCAGATACCATCCGTCTCTGATCAGGCTGGCAAATAATTTCATTTGGTTTACCGTTCGGCCACGCTCTCCGGTCAGTCGGGCGATGGGTAAAGCAGTTTCTTTTGAACCACGCTCAAGGAGCGCATCTCCAAGGGCCATGATTTCATCTCCGATAGCCTCAAGGAATTTTGCTCGTTGTTCATTAGTTGTCTTTCGGTAGGCGTAAAACGCTTTCTCAGCAAGCGCAATGGCTTCTTCGATTTCTTCGGCAGTAGATTCGGTGAAGGTGACATCCAGGTTCTTGTTGGACCCTGGATCTACACCGTAGAATTTTTTGGAGCCTTTTGCCGATGTTTTATTGCCTATAAAAGTTTGTCCGGATAAATTCATATTGATATTTAGGGTTTTTTTGCGATAAAGTTTGTGAGTGTGCCAATCCCCTCAATGGAAATGTTGACCTGGTCTTTCTCCTGAAGTGTAAACTCATTGGGAGGTACAATGCCTGTTCCTGTCATAAGAAAACACCCATAAGGGAAATCGCATTCTCTAAAAAGAAAAGAAACAAGTTCAGTGTGTTTTCTTTTCATCTGGTCGATGCCAATTTCTTCTTCAAAAGCCAACTTATTATCTCTCAGGATCTGTAATTTAATTTTTGCCTGTGGGTCGATGCCATTTTCAGGAACGAAAATACAAGGTCCCAGCCCGGCACATTTTTCATATACCTTGGCCTGGGGCAGGTAAAGAGGATTTTCTCCTTCAATGCTTCGGGAGCTCATATCATTGCCGACCGTATAGCCCTGTATCTCTCCTTTTGTATTAACAAAAAGTGTGAGCTCAGGTTCCGGTACATCCCATTTTGAGTCTTTCCGGATATAAACTTCAGCCAAATGGCCAACTGTTCTGGCAATGTTGGCTTTGAAGAACAACTCAGGTCTTTCGGCTGAATATACTCTGTCATATACATCACCACCATCCTGTGACTCTTCCATCCTGGCTGAGCGGCTTCGGTAATACGTCACTCCGGAAGCCCAGATTTCCTGACTTTGGAGCGGAGGCAGAATCTCAGTTTTTGCCAGGTCCACCTGGGTAGATTCTTTTTCACTGATCAGGGTCAAAAGAAATTTGTGGAGTTGGCTTCGGTTGATCAATTCATCCCAAGGGATATTTTTTTCGAGATAAAATTGTTCTTTGTGCTCAATTAATGCCCCCTGGGCTGTTTTATATATTTTCATCTTTAGGTTGATTGACTTCAAAATTAATACTTCGATATCTTTGAATCATACTATATCGAGATTTACTAATTATCAAGTGGAATGATTCTATACAATGTGACTGTGACGATTGATCCTCAGGTAGAGGCGGAATGGGTTGAATGGATGAAAAATGTGCACATCCCCGAAGTGATGAATACGGGGTGTTTCGAAGAGCACAAATTTCTGAGGCTTGTCACTGAAAGGCCTGATGTGGATGGCAATACCTACGCCATTCAGTACTTTGCTACGGATGGTAAACAAATTGATATTTATATGGAAAAGCACGCACCTGGATTGCGACAATCCCATGCAGAAAAATATGGCAACAAGATGGCTGCCTTCAGAACCCTGCTCGAGGAGGTCTAAAAATCGATGCTGCAGTTGATCCATTCAGGATCGAAATCGGCATTGTACTTTTTGTAAAAGTTAATGGCGGGTTCGTTCCAATCCAGCACCTGCCATACCATACCATTGCATTTTTCTTCTTTGGCTATTTCAATGGTTCGATCAAAAAGCCTTTTGCCAGTTCCCAGGCCGCGCTGTGACTCTGTTACAATCAGGTCCTCCAGCCAAAGACGCTTGCCTTTCCAGGTGGAATACCTGTAATAATAAAGGGACATGCCCTCTATTACCCCGTCTTTTTCAGCCACGATAAACCCATAAATGGGTTTTTTTCCAAAGCCATCTTCTTCCATCATTTGCAGGGTATTGGTCACCTGCTCGGGAGCTTTTTCGTACAGTGCGAGTTCTTTGATTAGCTCAAGCACACGTGGGAGGTCTTCCTTTTTTCCTTTCCTGATACTTACCATCCGGTAAAGTTAAAAAACTACGACGACCTCAGTTTTTCGTTATGCTCTTGAAGCCTAGATACGGATGCAACACCTCAGGCATGGCTATTCCATCAGCACCCTGATTATTTTCAAGCAAGGCTGCTACGATACGAGGCAGAGCCAAAGCACTTCCATTAAGTGTATGGGCCAGTATTTTCTTGCCGTCGTCCCCTTTGAAGCGGAGCTTTAGCCTGTTGGCCTGGTATGTCTCGAAATTTGATACAGAGCTCACCTCCAGCCACTTTTTCTGGGCGGCAGAGTAAACCTCAAAGTCATAGGTCAACGCTGAAGTGAAGCCCATGTCACCACCACAAAGCCTCAATATCCTGTAAGGAAGGCCAAGATTCTTCACGAGCTGCTCTACATGATCCACCATTTTGTCCAGCGTATCATAGGAGGTATCCGGATGATTGATCTCAACAATTTCTACCTTATCAAACTGATGCAATCTGTTGAGACCACGTACATGAGATCCCCATGAGCCAGCTTCCCTTCTAAAACAAGGCGTATGACCAACATTTTTGAGAGGTAATTGATCTGCATTTAGTATTACATCCCTGTAAATATTGGTAATGGGAACTTCAGCGGTCGGGATCATATACAGATTGCTTTCTACGATCTGGTACATCTGACCTTCTTTATCAGGCAGCTGGCCTGTACCGTAGCCAGAACTTTCATTGATCAGTATCGGTGGCTGCACCTCTGTGAAACCCGCTTTTAATGCCTCATCCAAAAAATAGTTAATTAGCGCCCTGTTTAGCCGTGCTCCTTGGCCCTTATAGAAAGGAAACCCCGCACCAGTCACTTTATTACCCAGCTCGAAATCTATGATGTCATATTCTTCTATCAGGTCCCAGTGTGGCTTGGCATTATCAGGCAAGTTGGGAATATTGTCATCCACTTGCTTCACGATCTCATTATCTTCCGAAGACTTACCTGCAACCACAGACGCGTGTGGGATATTTGGGATGTTGTACAAAGCTTCCGTGAGACTTGCTTCGATTTCCTGGAGCTTAGGTCCGAGTTCTTTTGACTGTTGTTTCAGCTCGGCGGTTTCTTTTTTTGCCTGTTCTGCTTCTTCCTTTTTTCCTGACTGAATGAGCTGACCGATTTGTTTGGCTACCTGATTGGACTGGGCCAACAGGTCATCCAGTTTTTGTTGGGTTGCACGTCTTTCTTCATCGATTTTAAGGACGCTTTTCAAAGTTTCAGCTGCATTTTTTATGCCTCTTTTCTCCAAACCTTTGACATAATCGTCAAATTGATCCCTTATAGCGGAAATTTGTAACATCTATCTGGCTTTTAAAAGGGCAAAGAAAGGCTGTTCTCGCTAAATATTAAAATCGAAATCCCTAAGTATCAAATAGATATTTTTTTACGAATCTTTTGCTTAATATTCACCGTTAACATATTATTGTAACGCAATTCAAGTGAGAGACTTTCACTAGTTTTCCAATTTCGCCTACAAAGACGAAAATTTCCAATTAGTTACGTAACATTTCGATTACCATAATTACCAAGTATTATTTTTATGTACACTTTAGATGATTTAAGTGTGAGGTTACTCTCAGAGCTACGAGAGATAGCCGATGGTCTGGGGATTAAAAATGCTAAGAAAACTGCGAAGAACGACCTTATTTACGAAATCCTTGACAAGCAGGCTACCATGCCAGACGAAGAGATTAAGAAAATAACTAAAACAGATTCTAAGGAAGAACAGCCAAAAGCACAAAAGCCCACAAAGAAAAAAGGGAAGCCCGAGTCCAAGAAGAAAGACACTGATAGCCCAGAAGATCTTTTGAAATCACTCGATATCGAGATCGAGTCTACAGGAGATGCTTCTGACAAAAAAGATGCTAAAAAGCAGGAGAATACTCAAAAAAGTGAAAATCCTGGCGATAAGAAGCACAAAGGAAGCAGAGACAACCGGGATAACCGGGATAACCGAAACGAAAAAGGTAGTAGCGACGGAGACAGTAAAAAAGACGAAAAAGCTGAATACCGCGCTAGAAAGGCCCAATATAACGAGGAGATAAAAGAGTTTGACGGTGCCATCGAAAATGAAGGTGTCCTTGAGATCATGCAGGATGGCTACGGCTTTCTGAGATCAAGTGACTACCATTACCTGGCAAGTCCTGACGATATTTATGTTTCTCCATCTCAGATCAAGCTATTTGGCTTGAAGACAGGTGATACCGTAAAGGGTCAGATCAGACCTCCTAAAGACGGAGAAAAATATTTCGCGCTTCTAAGAGTTGAGTCAGTCAATGGAAAAACTACCGAAGAGATCCGTGACAGGATCGCTTTTGAGTATCTGACGCCACTTTTCCCTGAGCAAAAGCTAAACCTGACTACCAAGGCTGATAACTACAGCACCCGTATTGTAGACCTTTTCGCACCAATTGGAAAAGGCCAAAGGGGTATGATCGTGGCCCAGCCTAAGACAGGTAAGACAGTATTATTGAAAAACATTGCCAACGCCATCGCAGAAAATCATCCGGAAGTATACCTGATGATCCTTTTGATCGATGAGCGACCTGAAGAGGTGACGGATATGGCACGTTCGGTAAAAGCAGAAGTAATCGCTTCTACTTTTGATGAGCAGGCTGAGAAGCACGTGAAAGTGGCCAATATCGTATTGGAAAAGGCTAAAAGAATGGTAGAATGTGGTCATGACGTAGTGATCCTGCTTGATTCTATTACCAGATTGGCCAGAGCACACAACACCGTGGTGCCATCATCAGGAAAGATCCTTTCAGGTGGTGTGGATGCGAATGCACTTCACAAGCCTAAGCGATTCTTTGGAGCTGCAAGAAATGTTGAGAATGGAGGTTCATTGACCATCATTGCTACGGCTCTGATCGAAACAGGTTCTAAGATGGATGAGGTAATCTTTGAAGAATTCAAAGGTACGGGTAACATGGAGCTGCAGCTTGACAGGAAACTGTCTAACAAGCGAGTGTATCCTGCTATCGATGTTCCAGCTTCGGGTACACGAAGAGAAGACCTGTTGATGGACAAAGATCAGCTAAGCAGAGTGTGGATCCTCAGGAAGTTTATGTCTGACATGAACAGCAACGAGGCCATGGAATTCCTGCTGAGCAAGATGAAAGGAACCATTAATAACGAAGAATTCCTGATATCCATGAACGGATAATTCGAGATAGAAATGATTTGAACCCCGCCCAAAAGCGGGGTTTTTTATTTATGTCTATTATTTACCGCTGGTCACAGATGTGATTGACATTGACCTATTTGGTTGTTAATATCAAAGAACAACCAAATTGTATCATCATGTCTACATTAAGCAAAACATTCATATTTTCTTTGGCGCTGGCCCTCATATCCACCTGGGCAATTGGCCAGACAGTGACGATGCCTCGTATTAGCCCTGCAGCCGAGGTGACACAAAGAATTGGTTTGACAGATATTACTGTTAACTATTCGCGGCCATCAGTCATCAATGGTAACAACGACCGGACGGGTGAGGTATGGGGTAACCTGGTGCCCTGGGAGCTTTCCCAGAGTGGATTTGGTAATCAAAAACCCATTCCCTGGAGAGCAGGTGCCAATGAAAATACTACCATCTCTTTTTCAACTGATGCTTTGGTTGAAGGCAAACCGATAACAAAAGGGACTTACGGCCTGCACATGATCCCTTATGAAAACGGAAAAGTCACAGTTATTTTTAGCAACAATTCTACTTCCTGGGGTAGCTACTGGTACGAGGAGGATGAGGATGCACTTAGAGTTGACGTACAAAGCAGGGAAAGCCCGTTCACTAATCTGCTGACTTATTCCTTTACTGAGCTTGGAAATACCAGTGGGACACTTTCTCTTCTGTGGGAAAAGAAAGCCATACCTATACGGATTGGTGTAGACCAGGAAACAATACTACAAAGTTTCAGGAATGAGTTGCGAAACGCTGCAGGGTTTGGATGGCAGGGACCATTTTCAGCAGCAAATTACTGTTTAAACAACAATATAAACCTGGATGAAGCGCTTGTTTGGGCTGACAGAGCTATTGCCGCCAATAAGAATGGCCAGACCATGGGACTGAAGTCTGCCATATTATTTAAAACCGGAAAAGATGCAGAAGCCATCAAAATTGCTGATGAGGCTGCAGCCGTCTCAAATGAAAATCAATTGAATATGCTGGGCTACCAGATGATGGGTGTGGAAAAATATGACAAGGCCGAAAAATACTTCAAGCTTAACATCAAGAAGAACCCAAAGTCTGCCAATGTGTATGACAGCATGGGTGAGTGCTACATGGCCATGGACAACAATAAAGAGGCCATCAAGATGTTTCAGAAGTCCTTAGCGACTAATCCGCCTCCATTTGTTAAGACAAATTCAATCGCCAACCTGAAGAAGCTGGGTGTAGAGGTGGAGGAGTGACTCGTAGGCTGTAAAAATCTCTAAGACTTTTATAGTCTAGCCAAACACTCCTTCAGGCTATCCCGCCAATACGGAATAGCCAAATCAAAATTGGCTTTGATCTTTTGCTTGTCCATCACGCTGAAATGTGGCCTTTTAGCGGGTGTTGGATAAGCAGTAGTGGGAATGGGCTTTACCGGGATGGTGATGTCCTTATACTCAAAAATGGCTTTGGTGAAATCGTACCAGGAGGCAACGCCTTCATTGCTGTAATGATAGATGCCGAAATGATCCTCTTGTCCATCGATCATTTTCAGAATAGAAGCTGCCAGGTCTTTGGCATAGGTGGGTGTACCCACCTGGTCAAAAATGACCCCCAGCTCCGGTTTTGTTTCCCCAAGCCTGAGCATGGTTTTTACAAAGTTGTTGCCAAAGCTGCTGTAGAGCCACGAAGTTCTGATGATGTAGTGCTTTTTGGTGGCCTTAGCTACTTTTTTTTCTCCATTGAGCTTGCTCTCGCCATAGTAGCAGACCGGATCAGTATCCTGATCTTCTGAGAGTGGCCGGGAAGCATTGCCATTGAATACAAAATCAGTGGAAATGTGATATAAAATCGCATCATGCACTTTACAGGCTACTGCCAGGTTTTCTGCTCCTTTTACATTGATCAGATCGCACAGTTTCCGGTCAGACTCGGCTTTGTCCACTGCGGTATAGGCTGCACAATTGATACAATGTGTTGGTTTGATCTCATCGAAAAAATCCCTGACCTGCTGACCATCGGTGATGTCCAGCTCCTCGATGTCTACAAAATGAAAATCAGCTTCCTTCACTGAACCTGCCAGTTCCTGAAGTTCATTCCCCAGCTGTCCTTTCGATCCGGTGACGAGTATGGTTCTATTATCAGCCATTTACAAAATCAGTTAGATAAGCATATTTTTCTGTCAGTCCTCCACCATTGGTGATGGTAGCCCTTTTGACTATTTCTTCGCGGTCATTCATTAAAGATGGTATCACGTTATCAATCAAATCTCTTCCAAAACTGTTGGAAGCATCCCTGGGGAGTTCGCAGGGCAGATTGTCCACCGCCATCATGGTCAGGTTGGCATCGCTACTCAATGCTTTTTCTTCTTGGCCTGTGACAGGGTTGTAATCGTAAATCGGATCATCGATGGTAGAAGCACGTTTGGTAGACGGAATAGACCCTTCAATGTCGCAAGTGATATCGGCGATCACTTTAAGTCTGAATTCATCTTTCAACATGTCCTCTCTTGTAAACAAAACAGGTGAGCGGGGATCCCAATAGGCACTGGCGATCAGCAGGTCTGCCTGCCTGGTGTAAGGCAAAAAGGTGCCTCTATAGTCATCCGGGTGCTGGAAAAAATCTTTCAATTCAAAGGGCTTGCCATCCTTATGGACATGATAGTCCCAGGGCTCAAGCTGCGTGTATACAGGTTCGTTATAATCTTTTTGCAGGAATTCTTGCGGACTTACTTTTCTGATTTTTACACCATCCAACACCTCCATGGCTCCTTTGGCTACTCGCCCGCCTCCTGTGATCACAATCTTGATGTTAGGAAGTTTAATTTTCGGGAACTCCGTTTTCAGGTCTTCCAGGTCAAAGCATGCGTGAGCACGTCTACATTCAAAGAGGTTGTAACGCTTTCCATAAGTCCACAAGCCATTGTAGGCACCTACTATACCAGCCCATCGCCCAAAGGCCACCACACGGTTTCCACTGGTATCCGTCAGGGTTTCATAGTCAATCAATCGGATATTTTTGGCCAGGATACTTTGGAGCAGGCTACGGTTGTAGGCCTGTTTCTTAATGGTATGTGAGAAAAAGAAATAGGTCTTATTGGCGATCAGGTCTTTGATTGGGACTTCTTTCACGCCCATCAGCACATCACAGTCATCCATATTTTCCCTAACTTCGATGCCCTCGGCTCTATACTCATCATCGGTGAAACACCTGATGGCACTGGACTGAGCGATGACTTCGATAGCGGGAAATTTTTGCTTGATTTCAGCAGCTTGTGCAGGTGTGAAGGGTACCCTTTTATCTACAGGTACTTTGCCTTCTCTGATGATACCGATTTTCACTTTGAGTTGTCCTTTATTTTCAGCAGACAAAGCTAATGGATTAGGCCGGACATATATTAGATTTACCCATAGCGATTCAAAACAAACGATATGAGAACCTTTTTACATGCTGTGGCAATTTCGGGACTAAGCCTTTTATTGAGCTTTTGTGGAACAAAAAAAGAAACCACCGATAAAGAAGAAAACGGATTAAACCTGGGTCAATATCCTCATGTTAATCTGTCCAATGAAGCGATTGAAATGAAGGTTTATCTTCCCGATCCTGAAAAGGGACTTTATCGGGCCACGCGATTCGACTGGTCAGGAGTGATTGGAAGCCTTAAGTATAAAGGGCATGAGTATTTTGACTATTGGAAAGACACCCATGATCCGCTGATACATGAAGATCTCCCGGGACCGGTGGAAGGATTCATTGAACCCGGTTTAGGTTATGAAGAGGCTGAAGCGGGAGATGGCTTTATCAGAATCGGCGTTGGCATCCTGGAAAAAAGGGATGAGGAAAAATACGGCTGGACAGATACCTACAAAATCCTTGACCATGGTAAGTGGACCGTGGATCATGGCAAGGACTGGATTTCTTTTATGCATGAAGTGAAAAGTGACTTTGGTTATGCCTATAAATACGTGAAAAAGATTGAGCTTCAGGAGGAAGGATTTGTGATCAAGCACTTACTCAAAAACCTTGGAGAAAAAACAATTGAAACCGACCAGTTCAATCATAACTTCTTCGTCATAGACCAGACACAGAGTGGTACGGATTTCAGTGTTGAATTTCCCTTCAGTTTAAAAACAGAAAGTGATACCAGGGGGCTTGTACGGATTGAAGATAAGACGATCAGGTTTGAGCAGATGGTTGAGCAGGGTAAGAGCACCTTTCTGGAGTTGACTGGCTTTGGAAGTCAGTCTGATGATCATCAGGTTACAGTGGTCAATCACAAGACCGGAGCAGGTATCAAATTTGCAGTTGATCAGCCAATTTACAGAATGGCATTCTGGACCTGTAAAACCACTTTGTGTCCCGAAAACTTCATCTGGATAAATTTAGAACCGGGAGAATCAATGGAGTGGAATTCTACTTACACACTGTTTGAGCAGTAGAGAAACTACAATGTTCATCCTGGTAATTTCCTGGATCATCTATTTAGCACTTCACAGCTTCCTGGCGTCGAACGGATGTAAAGAGTGGGTGAAGCATCAAATAGGATTAAAAGGAGCCTGGTATCGACTTGTTTACACTCTTATCAGTATATCAGGCTTGATTTTGATCGGGTGGATAATCGACGAAATACCTCAGAAACGGTTACTTGATCCGGGAATTTTTATTTATGCGGGTTATCTACTGATCCTGGTTGGAATAGTAGTCGTACTTCTTTCATTCCGATACCTTTCAGGTATGGAATTTATTGGCTTGAAAAAAATGACAACTGAAAATAATCTGGTTACCGGGTGTATTCATGCTAGGGTTCGCCACCCGATATACACAGGCACTATTGCGATCTTACTCGGCTATTTGAGCTATCAACCTACCGCCGTAGTCTTGATATCTGTAGTGATCATTCTACTGTATTTGCCGATCGGGATCTATTTTGAGGAAAGGAAATTAATTGAGAAGTTTGGCAAGGACTACCTAAACTATAAAAATAAAGTACCCTCAATCTTTCCCAGGTTGTGGTAACTATTTCTTGAGATCATCAAGGTCATCCCTATCCTTAAGCTTTTTATCCTCCACCTCTTTATTGAGAAATTTATTGATCTTTTCAATGTCGATATTGGACGTTAGCTCTCCAAAGGAGTTAATTTCCATCTCAAATCCATCCAGATCCTTGTGCACTTTTGGTTTATCGTTTTCTTTTTTTCTGGTCATGATTCAAAATCTTTTCTCCTACTTATTTAACTGATCAATAGAAAAAAGGATTCGTTCTGAAACAGATTTTCCCCCCATGATGGAAATGATTGACATCAGGTCAGGGCCTGAACCCTCCCCAGTAATGGTCAGTCTCAGGGTCTGCATAAATTTTCCTGGCTTGAAGCCATTGTCCTCAAGCGAACCGAAAAACAACTCCTTAGCCTCATCAGAAGACAAAGTGTCTTTGGATTTAATGGCCTCAGCGTACACCTTCAGTGCTTTTGCAGCTTCCTCATCCCATTTTTTATCCACTACCTTTTGGTCATAAGCTGTAGGATGTTGAAATAGGAATAAGCAATTGCTGGCAAACTCGGGGATAAAAGTGACACGCTCCTTCAGCAGCTCTACGATGCTTAAAGCTGTTGGATTATCACAGGGAATTTCATATTTCGTTTTCAGCTCCACCTGGATAAATGAGCTCAACTCATCAGGAGATTTGGCTTTGATGTACTGTTGGTTGAACCAGTTCGCTTTTTCAATGTCAAATTTGGTTCCTGCTTTATTGATCTTCTCCAAAGAAAACTGACCGATTAAATCTTTGAGAGAGAATATTTCCTGCTCTGAACCCGGATTCCATCCTAAAAGTGATAAGAAGTTGATCATTGCCTCTGGCAAATAGCCTTCTTCTCTGAAGCCTACGGATTCTTCTCCAGATTGCGGGTCCTTCCAGCTCAGCGGGAAAATAGGAAATCCGGCTTTATCAGCTGCCCGTTTGCTGAGTTTTCCATTTCCATCTGGCTTCAGTATTAGTGGAAGATGTGCAAACCGGGGCATTGATGATTCCCAGCCAAGATATTTGTAAAGTAATACATGAAGAGGTGCGGATGGAAGCCATTCCTCACCACGTATCACATGTGAGATTTTCATCAGGTGGTCATCCACTACGTTCGCCAGATGATAGGTAGGCATTCCATCTGATTTCATCAGGATCTTATCATCGATGTTTGATCCATGCACAAGCACCCAACCACGTACAATGTCATTGATTCGAACTTCTTCTTTGGGCTGTACTTTGAATCTCACCACGTAAGGTTCTCCCGACTCAATACGGGATTTTACATCATCCGCCGGAAGGGTCAACGAGTTTTTCATGGTGGTCCGGGAGACTGCATCATATTGTGGGTTGGCTATTCGACCTTCCTTGAGCCTGTTCCGCATCGCTTCAAGCTCTTCCACGGTGTCAAAGGCGTAGTAAGCGTGGCCATCTTCGATCAGCTGATCCACATACTTTCTATAAATGTCTTTTCTTTCAGATTGCCTGTATGGAGCATAGGGGCCTCCGGCATTAGGCCCTTCATCAGGCTGGATACCACACCAGGCCAGTGATTCTGTGATGTATTCTTCAGCGCCCTCTACGTACCTGGATTGGTCAGTATCTTCAATTCGTAGAATGAATGTACCGTTATTTTTTTTGGCAAAGAGATAGTTAAAAAGTGCGGTTCTAACACCACCAATATGGAGCCCTCCTGTAGGGCTGGGAGCGAATCTTACTCTTACGTTCTCCATAGAAAATTTTTATTGGGGTGCAAAACTATAAAATTGAGCACCGATAAGCAGATAATTATTCATTTAGAATCCGCTCTAGTGTGGATTTGGTCTGGTTTTTTCTTTTAAAAAAATTAACAATAAGCGTCATGTAATAGAAAGCACCTGTAGCTAAGGTGATGACTATTGCTCGCAGGTATTTCGATTCATGACTGTCCAAATAGATTAACAAGAAGCTGATGCAAATAGTAGCTATAATTACACCTACCACGCTAAGCATCACTTTGGTGGCGGGGAAAAGCTGGTATTTTAAGAATACTATGGAGCCTTTGGAAGTAGGTATTATTTTTCCAATGGCCAGAGGGAGGGCATTTTGTGGAAAGTTGACTTTGAGGGAGATACGGAATGTATCTTTTTCTATGTTTCCATTGAAGATATGCCTTTGCGGAACATTGGCATCCGTTACCAGATGTGTAAATTTTGAAAGCTGAGTGACGATCTCGGCCTGTGATCGGGCGGAAACAATGGTCTCTTCTTCAAAAGGTTTGAATTTCATTCAGTTGCAATGCAGCTAATTTCAATGTTTACATCTTTGGGCAGCCTGCTCACTTCCACTGTTTCTCTGGCAGGCGGTTGCTCATTAAAGTAAGTTCCGTAGATCTCATTGATCTTGCCAAAGTTGCCCAGGTCCTTTACGAAGATACTGGTTTTCACGATGTTTGAATAAGACAAACCCGCAGATGAAAGAATAAATCCAATGTTTTTCATTACCTGATGCGTTTCTTCTTCAATAGACCCGGAAACGAGTTTACCAGAAGTCTGATCGATGGGGATTTGACCGGAAATGTATACCATCCCATTTACGGCAACTGCCTGGCTATAAGGGCCAATTGGTGAAGGCGCTTTTTCTGAAAGAATGATTCTTTTCATAGGCGTGAAGATAAGAAATCCTGAGGCGATTTTAGATCAAAACGCAGAAATCGAACTTTCATGGATGATATAGTATTTTTATAGATATATAATGCAACACCTTTGCACAAATTCTATATTTGCACTTATGAAATACAGTGAGCTAAAACAAAACCTTAAAACGCACAAATTGCGTATCACTGATTGTAGAATGGATGTGCTGGAATTTTTTCAGCAGAAAAAGAGGGCACTTTCATTTAGAGACCTGGAGGATAAGTTCCACGAATATGATCGTGTGACACTTTACCGAACACTTCACTCCTTTGAGGAGAATGGATTGCTTCACAAAATACCTGGCGATAGCGGGTCTGCTGTATATGGGTTGTGCAATGATTGTGACGTAAAAGAGCATCACCATAATCACATGCACTTTAAGTGCAATAGTTGCGGAATCACGCAATGCATTGATGTGCCCATTGATATTCCAGCTATTTCCCTTCCAAAAAATTACAAGATGACAGACCTTGATGTGATCGTCAACGGAGTCTGTGGCACCTGTAACTCCAACTGATTAAATGCGCGTAATAGTGTTTTGCTTAATGTTGGTCGTAGCTACTGCTTCAACTGCACAGGGAGTATTGGCAGGTAAAATTACTGATACATCAGGTGAACCATTGGTAGGGGCTACAGTAATCATTCATGAGCTGGATAAAGGGTTGATTACGGATCTGGAAGGAAATTTCCGGTTTGAAGACCTAAGAAAAGCCAGCTATCACCTGCATATCAGCTACGTTGGATTTGAAGCAAAAACGATTGTTGCCATGGCCAATGGTGGAGAGGCCATCAATATTGTTATGGAGCCGACTTCATTAGAGTTGAGTGAAATTGTGGTTGAATCCAACCACTACAAGACTGGTCCGAAGGAACATACCCTGGCCATGGAAATTATAGATCTTGAGTATCTTAGAAAAAACAGGAAGGGAACGCTGGTCAATTCTTTGGAAGATCTACCTGGTGTAAATGCCATCAATACTGGTGTGGGTATTTCAAAGCCGGTCATCAGAGGCATGAGCTTTAACCGGGTAATTGTGAATGATAAAGGAGTGAAACAGGAAGGTCAGCAATGGGGCACTGATCATGGCCTGGAGATAGATATGTTTGACCCTGGGAGGGTAGAAGTGGTGAAGGGGCCAAGTTCACTGATGTATGGGTCAGACGGGTTGGGAGGCGTGTTAAATGTCTTTCCGCCATCACTTCCTGACCCTGGAATACACAGAGGTTCTGTCCAAAGTATATATAAAACAAATAACCAGTCAATAAGCACTTCTACCTCACTGGAAGGAAATTTTGATGATAAAGTCTACAGAGTCAGGTTCAGCACTCAGGATTTTGGAGACTACCGTGTCCCTGCAACAAGTTTTAATTACAATAATTATGAGCTTACACTTTATGATAATCAGTTGAAAAATACTGCAGGCAATGAAAGAAACTTTTCTGCCATGGTGGGATTGAAAAAAAACTGGGGCTATTCTACGTTGACTGTGAGTAACTTTCATCAGAATGCTGGCTTTTTTGTAGGTGCCATAGGGGTTCCAAGAGCCTATCAGCTCACGCCTGATGGGGACAGTAGAAATATTGATCTGCCAAACCAGATCATCAATCATTTTAAGATTATTTCTAACAGCAATATTTTAATTGGGAAAAACTGGCTGGAACTGGATCTGGGATATCAAAATAACTACAGACAGGAGCAATCAAATCCACATGCTCATGGCAAAGGTCCCAGGCCAGAGGGAACTCAGGCCCATGCGTTGCGGCTACAAACCTATAGCCTCAATGCCCGATATTTCATTAGACTATCCGAACGGCATTCCCGTATTTTTGGAGTACAGGGTCAACAACAACAAAATTTGAGAGATGGCTTTGAGTTCCTGCTTCCTGAATTTACTAGCTCTTCATTAGGGGCTTTCATATTTGAAGAGTTGAGCTTCAACAATAAAGTTACTACCAATGCAGGCTTGAGGTTTGACTATGCTAACCGGTTGATAGATTCTTACTCAGAACCTATTTACAGTGATGAGTCTACTATCGACCGATACTATCAGCGAAATGCAGATATAGGCTCAAACTTTTTTAACTGGTCAGGAGCCCTTGGCTTGAGCTACTATCCTAGTCGTGCATTTAATGCCAAACTTAATTTGGGGACCAGCTTCAAAGTACCTACTGCTGCAGAACTTTCAATGAATGGAATTCATCATGGTACATTTCGTCACGAAGTAGGCGATAGCACACTAACCTCTGAAAGGGGTTTGCAAGCCGACATGAGCCTGAGCTATCAGAAAAGTAATATCAGTCTTATTTTGAATCCTTTCATTTCCCGGTTCAGGGATTTTATTTATCTGGCTCCTACATCGAAGTTTTCTAACAGCCTCGATCAGGATGCTTTCCCGGAAGGTGGTCAGGTCTTTCAGTATAGACAAAATGATGCTTTTTTTGCAGGAGGAGAATTTGCAGCAGAGTATCACCCCGTAGAAGAGTTGCACCTTCGCGTAGCATATGAATATGTGTATAATTATAATCTGGATACTAAGCTCCCTTTGCCATTTACTCCCCCGGCCTCAATATATACGGAGTTGGAGTATGAAATTACCCCATCTATAGACTGGATGGATGGCATCAATATAGGCATCAATTATAAAAACGTAATGGATCAAACCCGGGTGGATAGAAATGAACGGACTACTCCGGGGTACCATCTATTAGGCTTGAATATAGGGACTCAATGGTCTGTAAACAGATTTAAAGCTGACCTGCTTTTTGCATTTCAAAACCTGACTGATACCCGGTATTTTAATCATTTAAGTAGGTACAGACTACTCAATCTCCCCGAACAGGGAAGAAACTTTATCATTTCTTTGCACATCCCTTTTGCAATTAGGTAGCGATTAAATTATAATTGCAATTATATTGCATGAAATAACAAAAGAGTATGAAAAAATCCATTTTAAGCCTGGGACTACTAATAATGTTAATTATGGTAGCCTGTGAGGATGATGAACCAATAGATATTACAGCACCTACAATAGACATGGAGGAGCCAGTTACTGGTGAACAAATTGAAGCAGGTGGCACAATTCATTTTGATGCGCTGTTTGAAGATGATGTAGAATTAGCCACTTTTAGTATAAGTATTCACGACAATTTTGACGGTCACAGTCATGGAAGGATTGAGGTAACTCCTTTCGAGTTCAACCAAAGCTATACATTAACAGGTAGGTCTGATGACGTTCATGAAGATATTTCTGTGTCAGAAGATGCAACGGCAGGTCCATACCACTTAACTGTTGAAGCTATTGATGCTGCTGGCAACTCCACCACTTTCGCAGACGGATCCTCTAAAGAGGCAGAGATATGGATTATCAATGAGGAGATGCCTCATGTGCATTTTGAAGATGCAAATGGAATGGAGGTCATGGAATATGAAGGTGTTGTAGATCAAGCTTTACAGTTTTATGGAGAAATCGAAGATGAAGTGGGAACACTCGATCATGTTTTGATCATGGTAGGACATCTGGAAGGCGAAGCAGAGCACGACCATAATCATGGTGGAAGAATTTTAGAAGAAGACCACATATATGAAAAAGAATTTGAGGTTGAAGGTGAGACATCCGTTTTGATCCAAAACCTTTTGGAAGGAGAAGAAATAATGGTTGCTCAAAGTGACCTGGATGAATTGGAAGAGGGCGAACATCTCTACCTCATCGCGCGGGCTGAAGATGCTGATGGCAACATTTCCCGACATGCCATAGAGATACATTTTGAGTAAACATTAGAATCCAGTTTTTAAAGGTTAGAAAAAGGTTGTCAAATTAAGGCAGCCTTTTTTTATGCGCAATAGTCCCCATCCAATGAAAATATTGTTATGGATCAGCAAGTTTTTTATCAAGCAATTAACAATATCCATAAAAATGAATATTTCTTACTTTGAATTCGTTTTTGTCAATATTTATTTCTGACTTTTGTCATATGCTAAGGACTCGAAAAATAAAAATCCTGTCCTCTTTTCTTTTCAGCATTTAGAAAACAAACTTCCATCACGTAATGAAAAAAAATCTTTTAGTTCTTATCGTTTTTGTGGTTTACCACTCACTGTGTGCGCAAACAGAAATAAAATTCACTTCCGGATTAGTTGCTGAGTCTGTTCATGAATATGGGAGGCAGGCGCTTGTTCAAGATGAAATTGCCTACCAACTAATCCATGGTACTTTTCAAAAACCTGCGAATGGGAAGACTCTGTTTAAAAATGAAGAAGGAGAAGAGATCCAATGGGAAAAGATTGAAGTAGATTCAACTGGAAGGTTCAGGGAAAGCGCCCTTGGAGAGGGTTATTTGTATCTTGAATATGTCGCAGACCGAGCGCAGTTAGCTGTACTGAATATCTCACGTAATAGCATGTTTTATTTCAATGGCGAGCCACATGGAGGTGATATCTACGGGGACGGATGGATGTACATTCCTGTACAGTTAAAAAAAGGAAGCAATGATATTCTTGTTCGTGGCTCCAGATTTTCTCGCTGGCAAGGAATTGAGGCAAAAATCATCTTCCCTGAAAAGCCTGTTTACATGATCGAGGAAGACCTTACCCTTCCACATGTTGTCATAGGGGAGTCTTCAGGCTTATTATGGGGTACTATGGTTGTCAGTAATGGAACAGATAAGCCTCTATCCGATCTTTCAATTAGTGCATCACTGGAAGGGAAGAATACTGTAACTCAACTACCTGTGGTCCCTCCAATGACAATCAGAAAGGTAGGGTTTCAGTTTGATCCGGTAAACGTGAAGGAAGTACAGGATTACAACGCGAAAATATCATTGCAGCAAAGACGAAATGTGCTGGATGAGACCACCGTTAGCATTGCTGGAGTGGCCTCATCGTCACATCAGAGTCATACATTCATCAGCTCTATTGATGGAAGTGTTCAATACTATGGCGTAGCTCCTCAGAAGGAAAATGCGGGTCCCGGACAGTCCCTTTTTTTATCTGTTCATGGAGCAGGGGTCGAGGCGATCGGCCAGGCCCGGGCATACAAACCTAAGGACTGGGGAACCCTGGTAACCCCTACCAACCGAAGACCGCGGAGATTTAATTGGGAAGATTGGGGTATGAAGGATGCTTTGGAAGTCCTGGAAATAGCCCAAAAAAAATATTCCCCAGATCCAGATAAAATCTATTTAACAGGTCACTCCATGGGTGGTCATGGCACCTGGATCTTGGGCGCTACCTATCCGGACAAATGGGCAGCCATTGCACCATGTGCCGGATATCCGATACTTGCTGAGTACGGGTCGGCAGATGGTACAATCCCTACTGAGAGTGAAAACCGGGTAGAACAGTTGTTGTTACGCACAAGTAATCCCAGCAACGTCATAGCTCTTGCTGAAAACTATAAATCCCATGGCGTATACATATTTCACGGAGATGCCGACAGGGTTGTGCCTGTCACATATGCTCGTCAGATGCGCAGTGTGCTGAGTGAGTTTCATCCTGATTTCAGCTATTATGAATATCCGGGTGGTAGCCATTGGTTTGGCAATGAGAGCGTGGACTGGGATCCTTTATTCGACTATTTCAAGTGGCACTCAAACAAGGCTGACAGCTCTGTTAATGTAATTGATTTTATGACAGCAAATCCGGGTGTATCGGCAAGTCACAGATGGGTATCAGTGTTGCAGCAGCAAGAGCCTTTGGAATTCAGCCGGGTTCATCTGGAGCGAGACATAGCACAAAACATAATCAGTGGAACTACTCAAAATGTATATGTTTTAAAAATTCAAATCAATGACCTCCGTGGATCCGAAAAAATCCAAATCAAATTAGACGGTGATAGCCTGGACATAGACGTGAATGAAGATGTGGTTTATCTGTTTAAAAAGGATCATTGGCAGGTTGGATCGCCGTTGAGCAAAACACAAAAAGGTCCACATCGAGGAGGCACGTTTAAAGATGGTTTTAATCACCAAATGGTATATGTGTACGCTACTAAGGGAAATGCTGAAGAAAATCAATGGGCTTATAGCAAGGCTCGTTTTGATGCTGAGGTATGGTATTATCGAGGAAACGGATCCATTGATGTAATCGCTGATAAAGATTTTGACCCTAAAAAATATACAGATCGTGGCGTGGTTCTTTACGGAAACGCCAGCAACAATGCAGCATGGGGCAAACTCCTTAATGATTGTCCGATCCAGGTGAAAAATGGAGAGATCTCATTAGGATCAAAAAGTTTCACGGGTGAGGACCTGGGTGCATATTTTGTATGGCCACGACCCGACAGTGAGATTGCATCTGTTTCTGTGATCAGCGGTTCCGGTCTTTCCGGGATGAAAAGTACGGAACCCAATCAATATTTTGCTGGTGGCAGCGGGTTTCCGGATTACATGATTTTCACATCATCAATGCTTAAGAATGGCATTCAGGGTGTGAAAGTAGCAGGTTTTTTTGGTAATGACTGGACTTTGGAAAAGGGTGACCAGGAAATTCAATCTGAATTATAATTTATTTCAAATGATGGTAAAGAGATTCGTAGCGGCGGTTTCAGTGTTAAGTTCCTTGCATGTTGGAGCACAACATGTGGAGGGAGAACAATCCTATCAGTGGCCTGAAGACCCTGCGGTTAAAGAAAAATTAGAAAACTGGCGAGACCTTAAATTCGGGATGATCATCCATTGGGGGTTGTATGCGGTACCCGGAATTATTGAATCCTGGGCATTATGTTCTGAAGACTGGATTGAACGGGATAGTACCATTTCTTATAATGACTTTAAGGAGTGGTATTGGGGGTTAAAAGCCGATTTTAATCCCCAAGGATTCGATCCTGACCAGTGGGCAAGTGTTGCAGATGAGGCAGGGATGGGTTACCTGGTTTTCACCACCAAGCATCATGATGGCTTCAACATGTTTGATACAAAACAAACGGATTTTAAAATCACTGATGGGCCTTTTGCTGACCATCCTAAAGCCAATGTTGCCAAACACGTCTTTGATGCTTTCCGGAAGAAAGACTTTATGATCGGAGCGTATTTTTCCAAGCCCGACTGGCATACGGAATACTACTGGTGGCCAAAATATGCAACAGCTAATCGAAATAATAACTACGATATCAGAAAGCATCCATGGAGATGGAATCAATACAAGCAGTTTACACATAACCAGATTGAAGAGCTAGTGAGTGAATATGGACCTTTGGATATCCTTTGGCTGGATGGTGGCTGGGTTCGTCCATTGGAAACGGTGAACGAAGAAGTGCTGGCCTGGGGTGCACCAATCCCGGAATGGAGCCAGGACATAGAGATGGACAAAGTAGCCGCTATGGCGCGAGGGTATCAGCCAGGATTGTTGATGGTGGACAGGACAGTGCATGGGCCGTACGAAAACTACCGCACTCCTGAGCAAAGGATTCCTGACACCCAGTTAGATTATCCGTGGGAGAGCTGTATCACGCTGGGAAATGCCTGGAGCTATGTACCAAATGACAGGTTTAAATCTGCCAGATGGGTCATACATACACTGATTGAAATCACCGCTAAAAACGGAAGTCTGTTGTTAGGTGTTGGCCCTAATGCCGATGGGCTTTTGTATGAAGCGCAAATCAAGCCATTGAAAGAAATCGGGAAGTGGCTGGAAGCAAACGGAGAAGTTATATATGGTACACGAATCATGGAGCATTACCATGAAAACAACACCTGGTTTACTCAAAAGAAAGATGGTAGTGCTTTTTATGCGATCCATAGAGTGAGTGAGGGAGAGGCAATCCCTGCTGTGATCGAATGGTCTGTAAACATCCCAGAAAAGGGGGCGAAAATCACCCTGGCTGATGGATCAGGAAGGTTGAAATGGACTGTGAAGGGGGATAAGGTGCAAGTACAGATCCCATCTTCTTTAAGAAAGAAATTACAAAATGCTCCTGCCATCGCGATGGTCGTGAGTCAATAAATCTGAAAATATGAAACGGATAATCTTTCTCTTACTATTACCTCTTTTTGCAAGTGGTCAGCAAAAAATAACTCCGGAGTCTATTGAGCAAAAGATGCAGTGGTTTGCAGATGCCAAGTTGGGGATTTTCATCCATTGGGGCATTTATGCAGTGAATGGAGTAAGTGAGTCCTGGTCATTTCATAATGGGCAGATCTCTCATGAGGACTACATGAATCAGGTGAATGGCTTTACGGCCAAAAACTATGATCCTGAGGCCTGGGCAGATTTGATTCAGGAGTCAGGGGCTCGTTATTCAGTCATCACGACCAAGCATCACGACGGGGTGGCCTTGTGGAAGTCAGGACCCGTCAATGTAGTCAAAGACACTCCTGCAGGACGTGATCTACTCACCCCATTTTATGATGCACTTCGGGCGCGCGATATTAAAGCCGGAGCCTATTTTTCACTGATTGACTGGTCACACAAAAATTATCCGGGTTTTCTCAAGGATAGCTCCCGGTACAAAGTATCCGACCAACCTAAGAGATGGGAGAAGTTCCAAAAATTCAATCTGGGACAGATCGAAGAAATATCTACCAAATTTAAGCCGGATCTGTGGTGGTTTGATGGTGACTGGGAGCACAGCGCAGAGGAGTGGAAGTCTACTGAAATCCGTGACATCATCCTCACAGGTAAATCAGATGCCATCATCAATGGAAGGTTGCAAGGGTATGGAGATTATGAAACACCTGAGCAAAACTTTCCTGTTTCCAGGCCCGCCTATCCCTGGTGGGAACTGTGCATGACCTCTAATGATAACTGGGGCTACAGGCACACTGATACAAACTGGAAATCCCCATATGAAATCATCACGATTTTTGTGGATGCTGTGAGCTATGGAGGTAATTTGTTGCTGGACATAGGTCCTAAAGAAGACGGCACTATTCCTGAAGAACAGGTTCATATTTTGAAGGAATTGGGGGCATGGAATAAGAAGCATGGAGAAGCGATTTTCGGATCTTTACCAGGACTTCCACAGGGTCACTTTTACGGACCGACTACGCTGTCCAAAGATTCTACTTCGCTTTACCTCTTCCTGTCAGGCAAGACTTCTGGCAAAGTGATGTTAAAAGGTTTGAAAAACGAGATCAGCAAAATTACCGTGGTGGGTGAGGGTTATTCGCTCGAGCACAATGTCGTTGGAAAGATATCATGGAGTCCGGTACCAGGTTTAGTATACATCACGGTGCCAGAGGATGTTCAGGACAAATATGTAACTGTACTGAAGCTTGAGCTGGTAGATGAATTATCCCTATATAGGGGCAAAGGCGGGTTGCAGTAGAATTTCAGGGGCGCGGAAACTTTTACTAAGGTGCCAATCGGTAAATTCTACCATTGGATCCATCTGTCAGGGCATAAAGTGCTCCATCTGTTCCTTCTAATACATCCCGGAAGCGAGAAACACCTTCAAGCAGTCGTTCTTCACCAACAACCTTGTTGTCTTTGATGACCAGGCGGACCACATGTTGTCCGCTTAGCGCTGCCAAGAATAAATTGTCTCTCCATTCGGTGATCAAGGATCCGGAATAAAAAGTTATTCCACTGGGAGAGACGACCGGATCCCAGTAATATACTGGTTGCTCCATACCTTCCTGCTGTGTGATTCCTTGCCCAATCGCACTGCCACTATATTCGATTCCATAGGTAATGATGGGCCAGCCATAATTTTTACCAGCAACAATTAAATTCACCTCATCTCCACCCCTCGGGCCAAGCTCCACTTCCCACAGATCCCCGGTTGATGGGTGAATAGCCAGTCCCTGAACATTTCTATGTCCATACGAATAAATCTCAGGAAGCGCACCAGACTGACCTACAAATGGATTACCAGGGACTGGATCTCCGTTTGTAGTGATATGAAGTACCTTGCCTAAGGCCGCGTCCAAAGATTGAGCTTCGCCCCGAATGGAGGCACTGGATCGATCGCCAGTACTCACATACAAATGGCCATCTGCATCCCATACAATACGAGATCCGTAATGGCCGGTGCCGTTAAATTCTGGCAATGCTGTATGGATCACTTCCGGATTTAAGATTTCTATTTCATCTTCTGAAAGCTTGCCCTTGGCAACAGCTGTAGCAGTTCCATTTGTTCCATTTTGAGAAAATGTCCAGTAAAGCATGCTGTTTGAGGTGAAATCCGGATCAACAGCCACATCGAGTAGACCACCCTGTCCGGAACTGTTTACTGCCGGAAGCCCAGTGATGGCGTTGCTTACAGTTCCTGATTGACTTATGATGCGAAGTGTACCTCCTTTTTCTGTGACGATGATCCTGCCGTCCAGTAGATTGGCCATGCCCCAGGGGTTGTTTAAGCCTGTTGCAAATTCTGAAATCTCGTATTCTGTTTCAGTTTCTACTCCGGAGATACGGGTCTGACCTTCAAAAGCAGGTTGGTAACTGGTATTAGGCGCATTGGTTTCTACAGGAGGAAGAGGATCTTCTATGGGATCGTCATCAGGCATCCTTTGGTCATTACATCCTGTTGTCAGCATTCCAAGACCTGTGAAACTCAACGTTAGGATCACAAACTGATACCAATAAAATATTCTCATACTTTAGTTTTTCCTGTAAAAAGTAAACTCGTCTTGTAGCATTACTGAGTTAACAAAACTCTATTCAAAACGTACGAATCCAAAATTTATTCAAGAAATCATGTTTAATTTAAATATGATGACAAGTACTTTGATCCAATGAGAGCAGCTGTAGTTTACGAATCAGGAGGCCCTGAAAACCTCAATATGGAAGAACGTCCAATACCCAAAGTCAGAGATAATTGGGTGCTGATCAAGGTCAGAGCATTTGGATTGAACAGGTCAGAGCTTATGACGAGGAAGGGGTATTCTCCTAATGTTGTATTCCCCAGAGTACTTGGAATAGAATGCGTTGGAGAAGTAGAAGATGATCCTTCTGGTGAATTAAGTAAAGGCCAGAAAGTAATGGCTTTTATGGGAGAAATGGGAAGGGAATATGACGGAAGTTATGCTGAGTATACGTTGCTTCCCAGGTACATTATCTATCCAATTGAGAGTAACCTCTCCTGGGAAATATTGGGAGCCATTCCGGAGATGTACCAGACTGTCCATGGTTCGCTTTTCGAATCTCTGGAGATAAAAGGTGGGGAAACAATACTTATTCGAGGAGGAACTTCATCCATTGGTTTACTGGCAATCCAGATTGCCAAATATCATGGTCTCAAGGTAGTGGCGACTACTAGAAATGATAACAGTAAGCCATTACTCCTGAAAAATGGGGCTGATGAAGTTCAAATTGACGATGGGAATCTGAGTAAAAAGATAACAAGGGGTGTAGATAAGCTGCTGGAATTAGTTGGCACAAAAACACTTGAAGACTCTCTTAAATGTGTCAAAAGAAGGGGAGTTGTCTGCATGACAGGTATGCTTTCAGAAACCTGGTCGATTAGTAATTTCTCACCAATGGAAATGATTCCAGCGACGGTTAGGTTTACAACTTATGACAGTGGGCAAATCAGAAGCTCAGCTCAGGACTTTCAGCAATTCGTAGATCTTGTAGAAAGTCAGGTAATTAAGCTGCCGTTAGGAAAAGTATTCCCTTTTAATCAGCTTGTGGAGGCTCACCAGTTAATGGATAGTAATAAGGCCTCAGGAAAGATCGTAGTGACTTTTTGATCAGTTTTTTATCTACTGAAGATATGAGTAAAATGCTTCTTACTCCACCGTCACCGACTTGGCCAGATTTCGCGGCTGATCCACGTTGCAACCTCGCATGATGGCAATGTGATACGAAAGCAATTGTAGAGGAATGACTGAAATCAAAGGCATGAGGGCCTCATGGCTTGATGGCACTTCGATGGTGTAGTCAGCCATCTTTTCGATTTCGTCATCGTGCTGGCTCACAATCGCGATCACCTTACCTTTTCTGGATTTCACTTCCTGGATATTACTGATGATCTTCTCATAGGAGCTGTCGCGTGTAGCAATAAATACCACAGGCATGTTCTCATCTATCAGGGCTATTGGACCATGTTTCATCTCAGCAGCAGGATAGCCCTCCGCATGGATGTAAGAGATCTCTTTGAGCTTCAACGCACCTTCCAGGGCTACCGGAAAATTGTAACCTCTACCAAGGTAAAGAAAGTTTGGCGCGTCTTTAAATTTCGCAGAGATATCCTGAATTCTCTTGTCAGCACCCAGTGCTTGCTCTACTTTTTCAGGAATCTTTTCCAGCTCATACAGGAGGTCACCATATTGGCTATCTGTGATGGTTCCTTTCAGATAACCCACTTTTAGCGCGATCATTGTTAGCACAGTAAGCTGGGCTGTAAAGGCTTTGGTAGAAGCCACACCAATTTCAGGTCCCGCATGCAGGTATGCACCTTCATGTGTGGCACGAGCAATGGATGATCCTACAGCATTCACAACACCGAATACGATTGCGCCTTTTGACTTGGCCAGCTCAATGGCTGCCAGCGTATCAGCGGTTTCTCCAGATTGTGAGATGGCTATGATGATATCACCCTCATTGATGACTGGATTTCTGTAGCGAAACTCAGAGGCATATTCTACCTCTACCGGAATTCTGCAGATATCTTCAAGAATGTATTCTGCTACCAGTCCTGCATGCCAGGAAGTACCACAACCCAGGATAGTAATTTTCTCAGCATTCACCAGCTTCTTGGCGTATTCTCTGATACCCCCCAATGTCAGTTTCCTTTCTCTGGCATTGAGTCTGCCCCGCATGCAGTCTGCGATGGATTCGGGCTGGCCAAAGATCTCTTTAAGCATAAAATGCTCGTAGCCGCCTTTTTCAAGGGCTTCCAGCTGGATGTCAAGCTTCTGAATACTTGGGATCAAAGGTACGTTGCTGGTATTTGTCACCCGATAGCCATCCCGCTGAATAATAGCAATTTCTTCATCGTTGAGGTAGATCACATCTTTGGTGAATTCAACGATTGGTGTTGCATCGGATGCAATGAAATATTCACCTTCTCCAAGACCAATCACCATTGGGCTTCCTTTACGAGCAGCGATGAGCTGATCAGGATTTTCCTGGTTGATCACAACGATGGCATAAGCACCGATGACCTTTGATAAAGAAGTGATCACGGCATCTTCAAACGAAAGATTGTGTGTATCTCTAATATCCTGAATAAATGTTACCAGCACTTCAGTATCAGTGTCACTCTCGAAGGAGTATCCTTTGTCATGAAGCTCTGCCTTTATCGAATGATAGTTTTCAATGATGCCATTATGGATAATAGCCAGGCTGCCATCTGCTGATAAGTGTGGATGTGCGTTTACATCATTTGGAGCTCCATGAGTAGCCCATCGGGTGTGAGCGATACCCATTGTGCTGTCTCCAGCCTGAGAAGTAGCAAATGCTTCGAGGGCAGCAACTTTGCCCTCTTTCTTTAAAACTTTGATGCTGTTGTCCTCATATAAGGCAACGCCTGAGCTGTCATAACCACGGTATTCGAGCCTTTTCAGGCCATTGATAAGTATTGGAAAAGCTGGTTTTTTTCCAATATAAGCGACAATTCCACACATGTTCTATTTTATTACGGTATAGTAGATAGTCATCTCTGCTTCCGTAAAGATAGTTTTTTGCAGTGAGGTGGTCGTTGGATTTAATATTACTATTTCATTAAGATCGATACCCAGGGCATCATCAGCAAATATTTGAGTGAATTGAGTGATCTCACCTGAGTAGTTTGGTGGATCATCATTATGTATGGCATTGAAGAAATCTACACTTGACGAACTGTAGCTGGCATCTGCCAGAATAGTACTCGAAAATGCTGCTAACCTATTGCTACCAATTGGACCATTGATACGTCCATTTCTGATAAAATAAAACCTGACACTTGAAAAGGGGACGACAAATTCGCTACCATAATCCGTGTTATTGATTTGCAGACTGGCATTGTTAACGATCAGTCCTGTATTGGCAGCTATGAAAGCTTTCAGAGGAGCCAAATCGAGTTTTGCAAAAGTGCCATCTACCATGCTTCCATAAGCATAGCTGCCACTAAATTCATCATTGTATTCTTCTTCAAGTGATGCCAGTTTAGATCCTGTCCTGTCACGTTCTATATTGGTGAAGTGACCTCTTCCATTGAAGTTAAATTTGTAATAGTAAGTGCTATCACTTGTCGGGCTTTTCATCTCAATATAAAATGAAGAGGTGTCATTTGACAAACTCAGCGACATTAGCCCACTATTCGTACTGGTAGTATTAAAAACCAGTGGTTGATAATATAGCTGGTTTTGCACCAGGCTGTCCCTATAAGCAGAATCCTGGTCTGCCCTTAATAGCTTATCGAAAAGTTCTTGTCCCAGATCATTCATTGGAATGTTTAGCACAGAATCCTGGTCAATATTAATGTTGTAATCTACTTGAGCTATTGGTGTTGGATTGTAATCTAACTTCCGTTTAGCCAGATAGATCACCTGATTATAAAGCGTATCATTGGATTCATGTACATCGATGTGCCCGCTCAGGATATTGTCCGCAGTTCGGACTTCATTGATCTTTAAGCTGATAAAAGCAGAGACAAAATTTAATGTGTCTTCTGGAAACGGTCCGGAATTTGGACTGTATTGTGTATACGCGGTACAATGTACACTTCCTGTAACAGAGTCTTCTAAATTTCCCACCAGCATGGAGGTAAACTGATTGGTCCTGAGACTATCAATCAGAATGGTAGATAAAGGAATAGAAATAGTAGTATCCCTTACCGCAATATCTTGGTTGTTTGAGTCTACCTGCACTCCCAGTTCATTGGGGTCTTCACAAGCAAAAAAAAACGGGATCAGCAAAAGTGCTAATCCCGATCCCAGAGGGAATGTTTTTTTATCCAACAAGTTCATTATACAGATTGTAGTGGCTCTCTTCAAAATTCTCATCCCTATCTATTGTATTAATCTGTTTGTCAATATCGGTAATTAACTTTTTAAAGCTGTCTGATGATTCTTCATTGCCATTGATGACGGCATCAGCATATTGAACACCCATTTTGATAAAGCCATCGTAGTCGGCAGTCTTAAGGGGATGCAACATGTTGTCATCGATGTCGATCATTTTTACTTTATCCAGTAGATCGTCACCAAATTTATGTGTGAATTTGTTGTTGTAGATTGTAAAAACTGTTTTTGATTCCTTGAAAATCGGATCGTTCTTATATGTTGTTCTAACATATAGAGGGATCAGACTTGTCATCCAGTCGTTGCAATGGATGATATCGGGAGACCAACCTAGTTTCTTCACAGTTTCTAGAACGCCTTTACAGAAAAATATTGCGCGTTCGTCATTGTCTTCATAGAAATTGTCTTCCTTATCGAAGAATACTGATTTCCTGTGGAAATAATCTTCGTTATCGATAAAATACACCTGAAGCTTTGCATTGGGTATGGAAGCCACCTTGATGATAAGTGGTTTTTCCTCATCACCCACTGAAATATTTATCCCTGAAAGTCTCACAACCTCGTGGAGCCTGTTTTTCCTTTCATTGATCAGGCCAAACCTTGGAACCAAAATCCTGATTTCCATCCCTCTCTCCTGCATTGCCTGCGGAAGTTTTCTGACAAATTCAGCAACTTCAGAAGTTTTGAGAAATGGATTAATCTCACTAGCTACATATAGGATTCTTAAATTTGACATGGACATGCTATTTTGTTGAGGATTGTCGAAAATGACCCCAAAATTACCATAATTTTGCCTTATTTTCAATCTTTTTAGAAACTTAACGTATTTTAATACTCCATTTAAATGCAGTTAATCCAATCCCCTGACCAAATGTTGGCCGAAGTAAAGTCGCTTAAAAGGAAAGGGCTATCCATTGGTTTGGTTCCAACCATGGGCGCATTACATCTTGGACATAAGGCACTGGTAGATCAGTCATTACAGGACAATGATGTCACCATCACGAGTGTATTTGTCAATCCTACACAATTCAATAATCCAGAGGATCTAGCCAGGTATCCAAAGACTCTTGCGGAGGACAAAAAAAAATTGGAAGAATGGGGTGTTTCGATCGTCTTTGCGCCGGATGAAAAAGCGATCTATCCGAAGAACCCCACGATAAAGCTGAACTTCGGGAAGTTGGAAGAGGTGCTGGAAGGAAAGTTTCGACCCGGACATTTCAATGGAGTAGGCATCATTGTTTCAAAACTCCTGAATATTATGTTGCCAGAGCGGGCATATTTCGGACTCAAAGATTTTCAGCAATTCTTAATCGTGAAGGAATTAGTCGCTAATTTTTCGATACCTACTGAAATCATAGGCATTCCCACACAAAGGCATACCAGTGGGTTGGCGATTTCGTCCAGAAATCAAAACCTGTCTAAACAGGGGTTGGAGATAGCAGCAAATATTTATAAGGGGCTGGAGATGGCAAGGGAACTAATTTTAGATAATAAAGGTATAAGTGAAACCATTCAGCTGACAGACCAGTTTTATGGTAAGGTTGAAGGTTTAGAGATCGAATATTTTGAAATTGTAAGTGCTGAAACGCTTTTGAATGAGGACATATCCAAAAATGGGTCACTCCTTTTGAGTGTTGCTGGCTATGTAGAGAATATAAGATTGATCGATAACCTATATTTGCAACCTGATTGATGTAAGGATGTTAATAGAAGTACTAAAATCTAAGATTCATCGTGTGAGGATCACACAGTCGGAGCTACACTATGTAGGATCGATTACCCTGGATGAAGACTTGATGGATGCGGCGAACATTGTGGCAAACGAAAAAGTCCAGATCGTAAATATCAACAATGGTGAAAGACTGGATACTTATGTGATCAAGGGCGAAAGGGGTTCCGGAGAGGTTTGTCTGAATGGACCTGCTGCAAGAAAAGCACAGGTTGGCGATATCATCATCATCATTTCATATTGCTCAATAGATCAAAAAGAATCTGCTACGCATCAACCCACCATCATCTTCCCTGATGGGGACAATAAAATAGCTTCCTGATTCATGCTTAAAAAGACAGCCAGTGTACTTAAGTACATTATCCCCATCGGCATTGCTTTCGTGTTGCTATACTTTGCCTTCAATAATGTGGATTTTGCAGAATTCTGGGCTAAAGCAAAACTGGTAAATTACTGGTGGGTTGTTGGTTCTATAGCCTTATCCTATTTTTCTTATTTGCTACGAGCATATCGATGGAACTTGCTTCTTAAGCCACTTGGCTATCCCCATTTGAAAATGCACCGAACCAACGTAGCGGTTTTGATCGGGTACCTGGCCAACCTTGCTTTCCCAAGGCTGGGAGAAGTGACCCGGTGTGGTATTCTCAAAAGAAATGAAAACGTTCCCATGGCCAATTCTTTTGGCTCAGTAATCACGGAAAGGATCATTGATGTGATCACGCTACTTCTGCTTATCCTGTTTACTCTACTGGTTGAATATGATACGCTTATTGCATTTTTTTCAAACACGTTTTCGGGCATCGGAAACATAGAAGGGCTGGCCTGGAAAGCAGCGTTGGTGCTTGTTGCCGTTTTTATCGTAGTAGCGATACTGATTATCGTTGCCATCAGGTCAGGAGGTAGATTTAAAGTGATTGCCAGGCAGCTATTAGAAGGCATCTTTTCACTCAGAAAGCTTGACAACATTCCTGGTTTCATCCTATCCACCCTATTGCTATGGGTGGTATACTACTTCATGTCTTATATCATTGTTTTTGCTGTACCAGAGACTGCTCATCTGAGCTGGCAGACAGGGATTATGCTCCTGGTAACAAGTGGTGTTGCTTTAGCCATCCCAGTTCAGGGAGGATTTGGCACATACCATACCATGATAAGTGGAATGCTCATGCTCTACAGTATAGACAAGACGACGGGTGTGTTTTTTGCCACGTTACTTCACACTTCACAAATTGTAGCCATTGCAGCTTTTGGTGGTGTAGCCGTGCTGGTATCTTTGTTTATGAAAAAATCGCATGAACCCAACATCACTTAAAATAGTCACCAGGAATCAACTGGTTGAATTAAGGAAGAAATGGAAGCATGATGGCCTTAAAGTAGTCTTCACCAATGGGGTCTTTGATTTAATTCACCTGGGTCACGTAGATTATTTGGAAAAAGCGCGCAACTTAGGGGATAAATTAATTGTTGCTTTAAATACCGATGCATCGGTTAAAAGATTAAAGGGCCCAAATCGTCCTGTTAGTGACGAAAAAGCCAGGCTTCGAGTGATGGCAGCACTGGAATTTGTAGACGCTACATTGTTGTTTGATGAAGACACACCTTTCGATCTGATATCGCTGGTAAAGCCGGATATTCTGGTGAAAGGTAAAGATTATGAAATCAGCAACATCGTAGGGGCAGATATCGTATTGGAGAATGGTGGATCTGTGGAGACCATAGAATTTGTAGATGGATACTCCACGACATCAATAGTTGAAAAAATAAAGAGAACTAAATAAATAAAATGGGACTGTTTGTAATCATTATCGGCTTTATGATCCTGAGTTTGATCGTAAGCACAAGGCTGAAAAATAAGTTTAAGAAGTATTCTAAAATACCTCTCTCTGCTGGTCTAACCGGACGGGAAGTAGCTGAGTTGATGCTGGCTGACAATGGCATTCATGACGTAAAAGTTATGTCTGTAGAAGGTCAACTTACTGACCACTACAATCCTGGTAATAAAACTGTAAATCTGAGTCCTGATGTTTACAATGGACGCTCTGCAGCTGCAGCAGCCATTGCTGCCCATGAATGTGGCCACGCGGTACAACATGCTACGGCCTACAGCTTTTTGGAGTTCAGGTCTGCTATGGTGCCGGTTCAAAATATCAGTGGGCGGATTATCAACATCGTTTTCATGATGATGTTTTTTGGATCCTTCCTACTTCCGCAAATCTTACCAATGAATTTTGCCATTCTTGTGATCATTGGCTGTTATGGGATCTTTACCTTGTTTGCGTTTGTAACGTTACCAGTGGAATTTGATGCCAGTAAGCGGGCATTGGCCTGGGTGGAGAACAGGAATATTGTAAATAAGAGTGAGTATGATATGGCTAAAGATGCTTTGAACACCGCTGCTATGACCTATGTGATTGCAGCATTATCTTCTTTGGCAACATTACTGTACTGGGTAATGGTATACCTGGGTGGTAGCAGAGACTAATCAGTAAAATAATTGTTTTGGAAGGGCTCCTTTTTTGGAGCCTTTTTTTGTGCCTTTTATGTAAAGATCATTTGATTAGATTTGTCTACGAGGATATAAACACATGGACTTTAACTATACTGAAGAGCACCTGGCAGTAAAAGAGGCTGCCAGGGACTTTGCGGAGCGAGAGCTGCTCCCTGGTGTGATTGATCGAGACAGAGATCAGAAGTTTCCCAAAGAGCAGGTGAAGAAGATGGGGGAGTTAGGGTTTATGGGTATGATGGTAGACCCGAAATACAATGGTGGAGGCATGGATACGGTATCCTATGTGCTTGCTATGGAGGAGATCTCCAAGATCGATGCTTCAGCAGCTGTATGCATGTCTGTGAATAATTCACTTGTATGCTACGGCATCCAAAAGTTCGGAACGGATCACCAAAAAGAAAAATACCTGAAGAAGTTGGCTACAGGAGAGGTGATTGGCGCATTTTGTCTATCAGAACCCGAAGCTGGATCGGATGCTACCTCACAACGCACTACAGCAGAGGATAAAGGGGATCATTATTTGATCAACGGGACCAAAAACTGGATCACGAATGGTAATACAGCAGGATATTATATCGTGATGGCTCAGACAGATAAGGATAAAGGCTATAAAGGTATCAATGCACTTATTGTTGAAAGAACTTTCGATGGGGTTACCATTGGTAAGAAAGAAGATAAGCTGGGCATTAGGGGGTCAGACACCCATTCTATTATGTTTTCCAATGTGAAAGTGCCAAAAGAGAATCGCATTGGGGAAGATGGTTTCGGGTTCAAGTTTGCAATGAATGTATTGAATGGAGGCAGAATCGGAATTGCTTCGCAAGCTCTTGGGATTGCCAGTGGTGCTTTGGAGGCTTCTATCAAATATGCCAAAGAGCGTAAAACCTTTGGTGTCGAAATTGCCAAGCATCAGGCTATTCAGTTCAAACTCTCGGAAATGGCTGTAAAGGCAGAGGCTGCCAGGATGCTTTGCCTGAGTGCTGCCAGGCTTAAAGATGAAAAAAAAGAATATGCTAAAGCCAGTGCCATGGCCAAGTTATTTGCCTCTGAAGCAGCAATGCATAATGCTAATGAGGCCATTCAGATCCATGGGGGGTATGGGTATGTAAAAGAGTATCATGTGGAAAGGATGTTGCGAGATGCCAAGATTACCCAGATTTATGAGGGTACATCCGAGATACAGAAAATGGTAATTGCTCGTGAATTATTAAAATAATTCAATGAGGACAGGTAAAACTCCAATTCATTTTGTTGGGTTTTTTCACCAATCTATATTAGTTTTATACAATTATTCCAAGAAATTATCCGCTAAGAACCTCTCTGGACTAAAAAAATGCCATAGTGGAAGATTATAACAAGATTATTGAATCTCTTGGTGTAAGGTTTATAAAAGCTAAGAATATTAATATTTTAAAACCTGTCACTGTTGAGAATAATTACGACATTGAAAACACTTTGATCCTGGTCACCAGAGGCTCCATTAGATTTGGGAGAGAAAAGGAACAGGTCAATGAAGGGGAGATTCTATTTGTTCCCGGAGGGAGACTATTATCCATTACCTATGGGTCCGGAAACTCTGAAAGTCTATCAAAAGATGACTTTTTGAGCAATCGTGAGAGTTACTTCCGAGTGTATGAGACCGAGCAGGGTGACAATGAAAGCTACAGCTATGTGTCATTTGAAGCCAAGGCATTTGACTCGGTCAATTTCTTTGCTTCTCTGGATATCCCTCCGTTTAAAATCACAAGCAATCATTCCAAGTTTGTAAATCTCATTTCTGACATTAACAGTGAGATTGTGTCCAATGCTCCTGGTAAAGGCAGAGTGGTAAAGCTATTGACAGAACGGCTGGTAGTAGAATTGATCCGATACATCCTGAAACAAGGTCTTTTTGTGGAGCAATTTGCAACCAACAGTACCTATTTCAAAGACCCGCGTTTGATAGATATCTTCACATTTATCAAAGAAAACCTTGGAGAGGATCTTTCAAACAAAATTCTGGCTAATGTAGCCAATGTTTCAGAGGACTACGTTGGGCAGTATTTCAAGATGCTCACAGGGATCAATCCACAGGACTACATCGAATATCAGCGCATGGAGATGGCAGTAAATCTCCTGCGGACTTCAAAGAAAAGTATTCGTGAGATAGGGAAAGACGTGGGTTATAAGGATACAGCTTATTTCTGCAGAAGGTTCAAAATGATGTTTGGAATCCCGGCAGGTAAGATGAGAAGAAGAGAATCTCTCATGAATCTTTAGCCTGGTTTTTTACACCATCTGTTTTCGAGGGCTTAAGCATCGTGGTTACCTGGGCCAGGAGAATGCTTAATACTGTGGCAATAACTTTTTCCATCAGCAAGTTTTTAACACTCAATGAAGGCTTGGCGACAACTTTTTCGGGTTTTTGCTTTTCCTTCTTTTTAGATTTTGATGAGTTCTTGCTCTTTTTGGAAGAATTGATCGCCAACCCAATGGCAAGTGCGGCTACCCCAACTATGGCTACCCCAATCAGTACTTTTTTCGCCTGACCTTCAAATGCATTTGATACAGTCTCTAGTTCTCCTTGAAGCTCAGATTCTTTTTTTCCCAGAGAGCTCTTTCTGGACTTCCAAAGTTTTGAATGATCATTGCTCATCGGTGTCAATGTTTTCGCTGATATTAATAAAAACTGATTCCAGCCAGTTTTGAATCCTATTGGTTCGTAGCATGAGGAAAATGATAATGAGTAATACCAAATAAACACCTGCTACAATCAAATATCCATAGTATTCACTTTCCAAAATAACATTCAGGTAAGCTCCGGCTGCCAGGGAAAGAAAGATGAAGAGAAAAAATGCTATGATGACCAAAAAAAGAAAAGCCAGCAGATGAGCCAGAAGTCTTGATACCTGTGCAATGATATCCAGCTTGAGCTTTTCGCCTTTTAGACGAATATATTCTGATAGCTTGTCAAGTAATTTGTTTATCAGGGACATATGCTGCGTTTGGGTGACCTTAATATATGGAAAATATCACATTTTGAGGGATATTGAATCCTTTATTTCTAACTGCTTTGAATTGAATAGGTTTAGTCTCTGTTTAATTCGGCGACGGCCAGCCACGCCATCAATCCCATACCAATTTTCAATGAGGGCTCATCAATGTCGAAGGTAGGGGTGTGTACCCCTGAAGTAATTCCTTTTGCTTCATTCCTTGTCCCTAACCGGTAAAAGCATGCATCTACATGGTGGGAATAAAAAGCGAAATCTTCACCTGCTAACCAAAGGTCAATTTCAATTACATTTTCCTCGCCGAGGTATGCTTTGGCTGCATCGATGTTGAACTGGGTATAATCTGGCTCATTTTTAAGGTGCGGATACCCTTTCATGACATTAAACTCACACGACCCGCCCATGGCTTTAGCAATGCCTTCAGCCATTTCAGTCATCAATTTGTGGGCCTCTGCTCTCCATTCCTCATCGTAAGTCCTGAATGTACCTTCTATTTTCACTTCATTGGGTATCACATTGGTTGCTCCGAGTGCCTCTACTTTTCCAAAAGATAATACAGAAGGTATTTTTGGGCTCGCCTTTCTGCTCACAATCTGTTGCAGAGCCACGATGATATGACTGGTGATGAGAACGGGGTCAACAAGATTTTCAGGCATGGCTGCGTGACCGCCTTTGCCCTTCACTGTAACGTAGATCTCATCGGCTGACGCCATATACATGCCTTTTTTGAATCCTACTTTACCGGAATCTATCAACGGCATCACATGCTGGCCCAAGATCCTGGCTGGTTTTGGGTTCTCCAGAATACCTTCTTTGATCAACAATGAAGCCCCACCGGGAAGTTTTTCCTCTCCAGGCTGAAAGATCACTTTGATATCGCCTTTGAATTCTGACTGCAGCTCTTTCAAGATCATGATAGCACCTAGCAACGAAGAGGTATGGACATCATGGCCACAAGCGTGCATCACCCCATTGTTGGTGGATTTGTAGGGTACCTGGTTTGCCTCCAGGATGGGTAACGCATCAATATCTGCTCTCAGGGCTATCACCTTTTCTGATCGACCGTTTCCCTTAAGCAGAAATGTAATCCCCGTATTAGCTTTTCTCTCAATGACATCAAAGCCCAAAGACTTTAATGTACTTTCAATGAATTCAGCTGTTTTATACTCTTCAAATGACAGCTCAGGGTGGGCATGAAGGTGCCTCCGGATCTCAAGAACCTTGTCGTAGTATTTATCAGAAAGAGATTTGATTCTGGTGATTAATTCACTCATATTTTATAGCAATTCTTTCGGGGATGAGCAGGGCATAAGGGAATTCTTTTTTGAGAGATTCGAATACCCTGTGAGCTTCCAGCCGATTGTGATAGGACCCAACTTTTACCTTAAATGTGGGCTGATTGTAAGAGATCACAGGCTCAAGCTCGGGAAACATGAGGAGCGAATGCTCCTTGGCTTCCCTGGCTGCTTCGTTGTCATTGCCAGTATAGATCTGAATGGTGTAGCCATCAACATATTTTTTCTCACTGTTGCGCTGAATAATGATCCTGTTGATGCTATCCAATTCTTCAGCAATGGACATGTCCACAGAGGTGTATTGAGTTGAAGAAGTAGTTGATGTTGTTTGCGTATTTTCAGGTGCCCTGGCAACTGTAGTGAGGTCTGGCCTGAGCACACTCAGATCCTCCTGGTAATTGTCTGTGGAGCTGGTAGAAACCACAGAAGTCTTACAGCCGGCAAGTATTCCTGCCAAAAGAATGATATAGCCTATTCTATGATGACGCATTTGTTGTTCTTAATGTCTTCTTCAACAGTTTTGAACTTCACATCTTTTTTAACCGAACCATCGGCGTATTGTACGTTCACCCGTTGATTCCTGCTGGCAATTTTAATTGTCTTTGCAGGCTGTACCTTTTCTGCAGGTTGTCGGTTGGTAGGATGTGCTCTGTTAAGCAGAGAGCCTGATTCCTCTTTCGATTCCTTATAATTTCTGGCAGACTTTTGCTGTCTGGCCTCCTGCACCTCATCGGCCTCTTTTACAGGTATTTGAGCTTTCATCAAGAAGGAAATGCTCTCTTCATTCACCTTGCCAATGAATGCCTTAAACAGCTCGAATCCTTCGAATTTGTAAATGATCAATGGATCTTTCTGCTCATAAACAGCATTTTGTACGGACTGTTTCAGGTCGTCCATGTCTCTTAGGTGCTCTTTCCATGTCTGATCGATAATGTTCAGAGCAACCATTTTTTCCATCGATCTGATCATTTCTCGACCCTCTGTGGTCACAGATTTTTCGAGTGGAGCAGCTACCCCATATTGTTTCTTTCCATCAGTGAAAGGTACCAGGATATTTTCTACTGTGGCTCCCCTGTTTTTCTGGATCTGCTTCAGGATTGGCAACGACTTTTGGATCACAAAATCGTTTTTCCTCTTATAATGATCCAGGGCTTCATTGTAAAGTCGATCTGTGAGCTCAGCCGAATCGTATTTTTCCAGTTCTTCTGCTGTGATTTGGAAATCCATCCCAAGTACACTGATCACATTAAGTTTCAGGCTGTCTATATCTAACGAAGCCTTGGCATTTAGCGTGATATCCTCACATGAATCATAGAGCATATTTAGGATGTCGAGCTCAAGTCGCTCACCATACAATGCATTTCTTCTTCGCTTGTAGATGACCTCACGTTGCGAATTCATCACATCATCGTACTCCAGCAATCTTTTCCTTGTGGCAAAGTTGTTTTCCTCTACTTTTTTCTGTGCACGCTCAATGGACTTGGTGATCATACTATGCTGAATCACTTCACCCTCTTTCAATCCGAGACGGTCCATGATCTTGGCCACTCGTTGCGACATGAACATTCGCATGAGGTTATCCTCGAGTGAGACAAAAAACTGAGAAGAACCAGGGTCTCCCTGACGTCCTGATCGACCACGGAGCTGTCTGTCTACACGTCTTGATTCGTGACGCTCAGTACCGATGATAGCCAATCCTCCAGCAGACTTCGATTCCGGCGTTAATTTGATATCCGTACCCCGACCTGCCATATTGGTGGCGATGGTCACAGTGCCTGGCTTACCGGCTTCGGCCACAACATCAGCCTCTTTGGCATGTTGCTTGGCATTGAGAACCTGGTGATTGATATTCTTTATCTGGAGCATCCTGCTAAGTACCTCGGAGATTTCTACCGATGTGGTACCCACAAGTACGGGTCTGCCAAGGTCTCGCATTTCTACGATCTCGTCGACAACTGCATTGAACTTTTCACGAACAGTTTTGTAGACCTTGTCTTCATGGTCTTTTCTTACAATTTGTCGGTTTGTCGGGATCACTACCACATCCAACTTGTAGATGTCCCAAAACTCACCGGCCTCAGTTTCTGCTGTACCGGTCATACCACAAAGCTTGTGATACATCCTGAAATAGTTCTGCAGGGTGATCGTGGCGTAAGTCTGCGTAGCATCCTCTACCTTCACATTTTCCTTGGCTTCAATGGCCTGGTGTAGCCCGTCAGAATAGCGACGACCTTCCATTACCCGACCAGTCTGCTCATCTACAATCTTCACTTTTCCATCAACTACGATGTACTCTGTATCCTTTTCGTAAAGGCAATAAGCTCTGAGAAGCTGGTTCACACTATGGATCCGTTGACCTTTAAGGCTATAATCCTGGATGACCTCTTCTTTCTTCTGGATCTTTTCGCTGTCCTTCAGATCAGCACCTTCAAGCTTGGCGATCTCTGCCCCGATATCCGGAAGGATAAAGAAGTTCTGGTCTTCACCTTCCCCAGTAATCAGGTCTATACCTTTTTCTGTAAGGTCAATGCTGTTATGTTTTTCGTCAATGGTAAAGTAAAGTGGCTCATCTGCCTCAGGCATCATTTTCTGATTGTCCTGTAAGTAGAAGTTCTCAGTTTTTTGGAGGATCTGTCTGATTCCTGATTCTGAGAGGAACTTGATTAATGGCTTATTTTTTGGTAAACCTCGAAATGCTCTAAATAAGGGTAATCCAGCTTCAGTTTCATTGCCTGCTTTGATCAGTGATTTGGCCTTATTGAGGTAGTCTGCTGTAAGCTTACGTTGAGCTTCCACCAGCTTGGCTATCCTGGGTTTGAGATCGTAAAACTCATGCTCATCTCCTTTTGGGATAGGACCAGAGATGATCAATGGTGTACGGGCATCATCTACAAGTACGGAGTCCACCTCATCAACCATTGCGAAGTGATGTTTTCGCTGAACCAGCTCATCCACACTTCTTGCCATGTTGTCTCTCAGGTAGTCAAACCCAAATTCATTGTTAGTTCCGTATATGATATCGGACCGGTAAGCTTTTCTTCTGTCCGGTGAGTTGGGTTGATGCTTATCGATACAGTCTACAGTGAGACCGTGGAATTCGAAAAGTGGAGCATTCCATTCAGAGTCTCGCTTGGCCAGGTAATCGTTTACGGTTACGATGTGTATACCCCTTCCAGCCAGGGCATTCAAGTAGGCCGGGAGTGTGGCCACAAGCGTTTTTCCTTCCCCGGTAGCCATCTCAGCAATTTTTCCCTGATGGAGCACCACACCACCAATAAGCTGCACATCATAGTGGATCATATTCCACTCGATCTGGTTTCCAGCAGCCATCCATTTGTTGTGCCAGATAGCATCGTCACCCTTGATTTCAATGTTTGGCTTTTTCTGTGCCAGTTCTCGATCGTGGGTATTGGCAATGACGGTGAGTTGTCTGTTTTCCGCTAGCCGCCTGGCGGTTTCCTTCACGACAGCGAATGCCTGAGGTAGGATTTCCAATAATACGGTTTCAAGCTCTTCGTCCCGCTTTTCCTCAAGCTTATCAATTTGGCCAAAAAGCTCCTCTTTTTCATGGATGTCAAGGTCGGGCTGATCCTCGATTTTCTGATGAAGCTCTGTAAGCTCATCATCTATATGTTTTAGTTTATCAGAAATGATCCCTTTAAGCTCTGCGGTCTTGCCGCGCAGTTCCTCATCGGTGATTCCTGATAGCTTTTCAAATTCAGAATTTATCTTCCCGACATAAGGAGTTAGCTCTTTTAGATCCCGATCAGACTTCGTACCAAATAGCTTGGCAATCCCTTTACTAACAAATTCAAACATGCTTTTTATTTACAAGCCTAAAGTTATACCAGATTCTTTCAATCAACTGTTTCGTAAACGCCTTCAAAGACTTTTTTGACTGGTCCTGCAAGGTAAATATTTCTGAATTCATGTGGAGATGTCTGCTCAAAAGAAACTTGCAAGTCCCCGCCTGAAGTGGAAATATTGACTGGACTCTCGTATCCCTGGGTGGTAGCCGCCAACGCACAGGCAGTGACACCGGTACCACAAGAGAGGGTTTCATTTTCCACTCCTCTTTCATAGGTTCGGACCCCGATACCTTCTTTCCTAAGTTCCACGAAATTTACATTGGTTCCCCCAGGCGCAAATCTTTTGTCATATCGAATAGCTCTTCCCTCCTGGATGACGTCCAGTCCATCCAAATCTTTTACAAACCTGATATAATGCGGAGAACCGGTATCAATAAACAGGTCATTATTGTAAGTGCTGACTTCATTTACATCATGAAGGCTAAAATGGATGAGGTCGGGAACTTCGAAATGGGCATCGTGTGGCCCGTCTGTTGTAGTAAACCTGGTTTTGTTTCCGGCAAGTTTCAGGTGATGGGCGAATGCTACTGCACAGCGGCTCCCATTTCCACACAGACTTTTGCTGCCATCAGGATTGAAGAAAACCATCCTGAAGTCAAGCTCGTCATCATGCTCGATGAGAATCAACCCATCCGCTCCAATACCAAACTTCCTGTCACACATTCGTGTGATGAGTGCTGTATTGTCTGCAGGAAACTTTAAGTCCCTGTTGTCGATCAGGATAAAATCATTCCCTGTGCCCTGATATTTCTGGAAGCTGATCCTCATAATCCAATAAATCTAATGCTTTCAAGTAAACCGATCATCGTGCAGTAACCTGACTGTTAAACGGCTTTTTACCATTTCGGTTTTCAAACAAAAAGCCATCAACGGGAGGCTGATGGCTTATTAATTTCGTGATTAAGATCTTAAAGATGCTCTTTGATCCTAGCAGCTTTACCTTTTCTGCCTCTCAGGTAAAATAGTCTTGCTCTTCTTACCTTTCCTTTTCTCAGAACTTCAATCTTGTCGATTTGTGGTGAAAGAATTGGGAATACCCGCTCAACACCTACGCCACTGGAGATTTTTCTTACAGTGAAAGTCTCACCATTAGAATTTTGGTTTCTGATCTGGATAACCGTACCCTGGAACTGCTGAATTCTTTCTTTGTTTCCCTCTTTAATCTTATAGTGTACGTTGATTGTATCACCTGCTGAAAAAGTAGGAAACTTTTCTTTTGTAGCCTTTAAATCTTCTTCGACTAATTGAAGCAATTCATTTTTCATATCTATACTCTTCTGTGAGTGTTTTCAAAAAGGAGTGCAAATATAAGGAAATGATTGATAGAAACCACTAATGATAAATAATTTAAGTAGTACTAATATTTGATCTTTCTTTTCCTTTCTTCAATACCCAGGCAATGAACACACCGGCAGTACCAAACATGATCAAGCTATAGACTGCAGGCGCAAAGGCATATTGGCTGTTTGCAAGCAAAACAGTAGCAATGGTGATAGCCATGGTGCCATTTTGGATGCCGGATTCTATGGAGATGGAAATGGCTTGCTTAAAATCGAGTTTCATCAGCCTTGCGCTAAAATACCCTGTCGCCATGGTGGCCACGTTTAAAGCCAGGGCAATAATCCCTGCTTCGTGGAAATATCTAAGCATATTATCTCTTTCTTTGATCACGATACCAATAATCACCAGAGCAAGTACAATGGCAGACGCAATTCTCACTGGCCTGGCCATTCGCAGGGCGAAATCCATTTTAAAGTGCCGGATCAGCATTCCTATGATGACGGGAAACACTGCGATGGCAAAAATCTGAATGATTGTGGGTAAGATGTCCAGCTTAACTACGGTGTCTTCACCAATAAAAGTGACCAAACCCAGGTTGACAATAAAAGGTATGGTGAGTACAGTGACGAGGCTGCTGGCTGCTGTGAGGCTGACTGATAGTGCGGTGTCTCCTTTCGCCAGATGTGATATCAGATTTGATGTGGACCCACCGGGACAAGCTGCCAGGATGATGATTCCTACTGCCACAACCGGATCAACTGGGATGATGAAGGCAAGAGCAAAGCCAATCAGGGGAAGTAAGATCAATTGATTGAATAGGCCGGTAAAGATGGCTTTAGGTCTGGTAAAAATCCTCTGGAAGTCAGCAGGAATGAGACTGAGCCCCATCCCCAGCATAATGATGAAGAGCGAACCTGCGAGTATAAGTGCTGAGACAGAATCCATTTTGGGTTAGGTTAAGTTATTGAGTTAACAATAATAATAAGAATTGATATCTGTCACCAATCACTAGTGAATACAAAGTTTGTATAAAAGGGCATCCACGGTTTATTACAAGAACTTTTCAGCTATTTCCACCAGGTTTCTCCCTCTACAAGATATTTTTCCTTGATCAGTTGCTCGTTTAGTTCTATCCCAAATCCCGGACGGTCACTTAATTGGATATGTCCGTTCTTGATCATCGGTTTATCATAGCCAAGTACTTCAGGATCACCATTGATGCCATTACCATTTCTATTGATTGGATTTGAAATAAACGCTTCATGTGCAACAAACTCACGGACAGAAGCGGCAAAATTTGCCGATGCGATGGTGGCAATTGGTCCAGCCACATTGTGTGTGCAGACGGGTATATAATAAAGCTCAGCGAGGTCGGCAATCTTTTTAGCTTCTAAAAGTCCACCAGCCATTGAAACATCAATTTCAATGAGGTTCAGCCCCTGGTTGACAATGAAGGGACGAAAATCATCCCGGGTATATAAGTTTTCTCCGGTGAGTATTGGAACGGGGGCCTGCTCGGTCAGCTTCACCCATTGTTCATTGTAAGCGATTGGCAAAGGATCTTCCATCCAGATTGGTCGGATAGGAGCCACGGCCCGAGCCAGTCTCAGGGCACTGTCGAAATCAAATTCCCAGTGACAATGCACAGCAATATCAAATTCAGAACCTAAGGCATTCCTCATATTGCTGAACCCCTGAGCATTTCTATCCGCCTCGGTATTTGAAAGCCGCCTATTATCCAATCGGTTCCACTGCTGGTCTCTTAAAATATTTGTTTTGCAGGCCGTCCAACCCTGACCATGCATCATCTCAGCAAATTCAGCACAGGAATCCGGACTTAACATATCACGTGGCCCAGAGGAGGCATAAGCCCGGACTTCGCTCACATGACTTCCACCACCTAAAATTTTATAAACAGGTTGTTCTGTAATCTTGCCAATCAGGTCCCACATGGCAAACTCTACTCCAGTAATTGCATGAGTGGCCACACCATGGTTTCCACCATAATAGGAGGTGCGTGTGCTCATCTTAAAAACCAGGTATTCAAGATCCAGTGGATCCTGTCCGACTAGGATGGGCTTGCAGACATTATGAATAATGTCCTTTGCCCCGTAGCCATTTTCATCGTGATGGCACTCCCCGATTCCAACGAGGCCGGCATCTGTGGTGATCTTCACCAGGGGACTCACCCTAAAACCAATCTTGGCGAGAACACATTGAACATCGGTGATCTTGACTTTTCCAGCCAGGGGATGTGCAAATAAGTTATAGTAGGGAGAAAAGGCCAGGGCCGGGGCAGCCAGGGCCATGCTGCGAACAAATTTTCTTCGATCCATTTTTGGGTTTGTTAGGTCGCAATAAATATACAAAATTCGGGGAGTCGGTAAAAATGGTCGTCAAAGCAGGCTTATTGGTTAACTTTACTCAAGACCTACTTGCATTAGTTATGAAGACCTGTATCCAACTTTCTTTTAAGGGACTTATGATGATATTTTTTTTGTTGATCATAAGTTGCAACCGACCCACTCAAGGAACAAGTGATGCTGAAGTCATAGCATTTGTAGGTGCAAAAATCATTGATGGGACAGGGGCTGATCCCGTAAAGGGTGGAGTTTTGATAATTGCTAAAGGGAAAATAAGGGCGGTCGGGAGTATGGAAGAGATTGATATCCCTGAAGGGGCTCAAATAATTGATGTAAAGGGAAAAGTAATTATGCCCGGGATCATCAATGCACATGGTCATGTAGGGATTGCCAATGGGCTAGAAAGTGGATATAGCCGGGAGAATGTCATCAGGGATCTCCAGGTAAATGCGCGCTATGGAGTGACAACTATTGTTTCACTAGGTAACGATGAGGAGGCTTCCTCGGAAATTCGAAGCAAACAAGAAGTACCAACTTTGAAGAGGTCTAGATTGTATGTGGCTGGTGAGGTTGTTACGGGGGAAACTCATGCGGAGGTAAAAGCAGCCATTGATCGGAACGTGGCGATGGGAGTAGATTTTATTAAGATTAGAGTGGATGATAACCTGGGTAGTTCGACTAAGATGCCGGAAGAGATCTATAAAACAGTGATTGAGTATTCACATGATTTGGGCTATCGCGTGGCTTCACATATTTTTTATCTGGAAGATGCCAGGGCTTTGCTCAACGTGGGAACGGATTATATAGCCCATAGTGTACGGGACCGATATGTTGATCAGGAGTTTATTGATCTGATGATTGAGACTGGCGTTTATTATTGCCCCACGTTGATGCGAGAGGTGTCTACCTTTGTCTTTGGCAGTGAGCCTGGCTATTTCAATGATTCATTTTTTACAAAAGAGGTAGACTCCGCGACCATTGCTCAACTGAGGGATCCTGAGCGGATGAAAAGAATAGCATCAAGCACCGCAGCTAAAGCATACCGTGTGGTACTTGATACCGCTTTAGTAAATCTGAAAAAGCTAGCTGATGCGGGTGTGACTATTGTGATGGGCACTGATAGTGGAGTAGCTGGTCGTTTCCCTGGTTATTTTGAACATTTGGAGATGGAAATGATGGTGGAGGCAGGTATGACACCCATGGAGGTGATTGTCTCATCCACAGGTGGTTCAGCAAAAGCTTTGAAGCTGGAGGGACTGGGATCCCTTCAATCGGGGAATTGGGCCGACTATATTATATTGGATAAAGATCCTTTGGTAGATATTAAAAATACCCGAAGCATTTCATCCGTGTGGATAGCAGGGAATAAAATTGAGGGGTCAACAGCTCTCTAGACGATTCAAAACTTCTTTACCTCTTGGAGATAGTTTATAGCCGACAGGCAAACTGATAGTCAGACCCATGCCTTTGAGTTTTCGGATACTGGGTTTAAGCCACATTTTATCATACCCCAGACCCTCAGCAAGATCACCAGCTCTTTTTTCAGGATGATCTTTGATTGAGTTGAGTACTTTCAACGTCCAGTCTTTAATGGGTCCTGATGAATCCATTCTTTTAAGCTTGTTCTTGATCTTAGCAAATTCTTCTTCAGAAATCTCGTTTGTTTCCCGTAAGGCTATTCTTGGATCATTACCCAGTAGCTCAAAAGTGATTTTGTAGAAATCACCTTCAGTTTTTGCAGAGAGTTCCTTGTCCAGCTCCTGCCGCGATTGATACCCAGCCGCATTTGCTTCATTTTCAGTGATCAGCGAATAATCAATCTGTTGAACCTCAAGGATCTTGAGTTGACCAATGGGTGTGATTAGGGTGCCATTCGTTTTCACGGTTGGTTTTTTCCACTTTCTAAAGGCAATGTTGACCGTTCCATTGGCGATCAGAGTAAGATATTTTTGTTTGAACAGCATTTTAAGACCTTTAATTTATTCAACTAAAGTCAATCCACATTCGGCACATCATTTTTGCTGACCCCCATTTCGCCAGCAATCTTGGTAGCTCTGCTGTGGTCTTCTTTTTCTGCATTGAGCCCTTCCTGACCATTACCTCTCGTCGGATTAAATATCAGGGCAGTAAATAATGGAAAATGGTCTGAGCCTATTGAAGGCAGACGTTCCAGTTTCTTTAAAGTAAAGTGATGGCTATGAAAAATATGATCGAGAGGCCAACGGAGCAGAGGATAGTCCGCGTGGAAGGTATTAAACATTCCTCTTCCCACACGTGGATCCAGAAGACCACTGATTTTTCTGAAAAGTCGGGTGGTGGAGGACCAGGCAACATCATTTAGGTCACCAGTAATGACAACAGGTTGATGGGTCTCAGCTACACTTTTCGCCACGATGATCAACTCTGCATCTCGTTCGGCGGATTCATCATTTTCAGTTGGACTGGGAGGGGCTGGATGAACAAAATGCATGCGAATCAGCTGACCATTTCGCAATTCCACTGACACATGAATGGATGGCACATCTTCTTCTACAAGGTATGAGATTTCTCCATTATGTAGTGGCAACCTGGAAAAGACATGCATACCATAGAGATTGTCTTGCGGACATTTGATGCAGTGAGGCATAAATTTCTCAAGTGCTACAAGCTGATCCTCCCACCATTGATCCGATTCCAGTGTAACCAGGATGTCCGGTTTGTACTTTTGAACCAACCTGATCAGTCCCTCGGAATTCTTGTTAGGGGTCAAAACATTAGAGGTAATGAGACTCAGCTCCAGCTGTAGATCCTCACTTTTGGAGGTCTTTACTTCACTGGGCCAAAGCGGAGTGTAAGGAATGATCCACCAGCACTGCCACACAAGACATAGCGATGTTAATCCTATGAGGGTCAGTGAAAGCGGGGCATTTAAATCCATCAGCAGAAGCATAAGCAACAAAAGGAGGGCAGCAAATAGTGAGATCTGCAGTCTGGGAAAGTCCATTGCTCTGAAAATCCAATGCGGATTCTGCCATAAAGGCAGGAGCGTGGCCAGCATGACTAAAGAGGTACAACAAATGAAAATGATGTTCACAATGCTGGTAAAGGTAATTACTGAACCTAATCCAAACTCATTATTCATCACTCATCCAGCAAATCAGGCCTTTTCTTTTTGGTCAGCTCCACAGATTGCTCATGACGCCACGCTTCTATTCTGGCTTCGTGGCCGGAGAGGAGTATGTCTGGAACTTTCCAGCCTTTGTACTCGGCAGGTCGGCTATAAACAGGTGGAGCCAGAAGGTTATCCTGGAAGGAATCGGTGAGGGCGGAACTTTCGTCGTTCAATACCCCTGGAACCAATCGGATCAGGGCATCGGCCAGCACCATAGCGGCCAGCTCTCCGCCAGAGAGCACGTAATCTCCAATACTGATCTCACGGGTGACCAGGTGGTCGCGTACTCGCTGGTCTACACCTTTGTAGTGGCCACACAACAGGATCATGTTTTTCTTTAATGATAACCCATTCGCAATTCCCTGGTTGAGGGTTTCGCCATCAGGCGTGAGGTAGATCACCTCATCGTAATTTCTTTTTTTCTTGAGGACTGAGATGCAATTATCAATAGGCTCTATGGTAAGTACCATGCCTGCTCCACCACCAAAAGCGTAGTCATCCACACTTTTTTGCTTATGGGTAGAATAGTCCCTGATGTTATGGATCTCAATTTCTACTAACCCCTTGGCCATCGACCGGCGCACAATGCTTTGGTTCATTGGACCATCAAAAAGCTCGGGAAGACATGTAAGGATATCCAGCCTCATGGATTTAAATATACATCTAAAAGTCCGTCGGGTAGGGAAGTTTGGATGGTGGAGTTCTCGATATCAACGGAAAGCATTATCTCTTCATCCATTGGAATCAGGATTTCCTTCCCCTTGTGGTCCACACTCATGAGCATGTTGTTGGGTGCTTCGATGATTTCCAGCACGGTACCGATCAGTTTTCCCTGCTCGTAAACCTTGCATCCTACCATGTCGTGGTAGTAATACTGGCCTTTTTTTAGCTTTGGTAAAATCGTGAGGGGGAGAAAAGCGCTTTTTCCGACCAGTTCTTTAGCTGTATCCTGGGAGTCGATGTCTTCAATAGTCAATCGGGCCTGGTCTCCACGAATGCTGATCTCCAGAATAAAAAAAGGAACCAACTTTCCGTTTATTTCCAGGAAAATTGATTCCAATTTCTTGTAGTATTCCGGCTGGTCTACGTCCAGCAGGAGAATAAGCTCGCCTTTCAGCCCATGAGTCTTGACTACATTACCCAGTTCAAAGTAATTGTCATAACTCATTCACAAAGCATTATTTTGCTTTTTTGTCGTCTCCGTCTTTTTCTGTGGGAGCTTCTTCTTTTGCTTCTTCAGCTTTAGCCTTAGGAGCCTCCTCTTTCTTCTCAGCTTTAGGAGCCTCTTCTGCTTTTTCTTCAGCCTTAGGTTTTTCAGCTTCAGCAGGTTTCTCTTCTGCTTTAGGAGCTTCTTCTGCTTTGGCTTCCTCTTTTGGGGCCTCTTCTGCTTTAGGAGCCTCAGCAGCAGGTGCTTCTTCTACAGCTTCGTTTCCTTCTTCTACGAGTGCTTTTTCCTCTTCACTAGCTCCGGCATCAGCTACCTCTGCAGCTAGTGCAGCGTCAGCTTCTTTCTTACGGGCAGCGATGGCTTCAGCTCTTGCATCCGATACTTTCTTCTCAGCTTGAAGTCTGGCTTTGGCTTTGCTTGCTTTGTCTTTGGCAAGCAAATCAACTTTAGCCTGGATCTTGGCTTCTTTTCCTGCCATCCAGGTTTCAAATTTTTTGTCTGCCTCTTCCTGTGTGATTGCACCCTTGTTCACACCGATCTGTAAATGCTTCTTGTACATAATACCTCTGTATGACAACATGGCTCTTACTGTGTCTGTAGGTTGTGCACCTTTCATCACCCAGTCGAAAGCTTTTTCGTCGTTCAATACAATAGAAGCGGGATTGGTGTTTGGATCGTAGGTTCCGATTTTCTCAATGAATCGTCCGTCTCGGGGAGATCTTGAATCGGCAATCACTACATCATATAAAGCGAATTTTTTGCGTCCTCGACGCGTCAGTCTGATTTTTACTGGCATATTACTTCTTTTGTTTATGGAACCCGTCCATTCAAAATTTATTTAAAAGGAGCGCAAAGATAATGACTTGAGTGGTATTATAAAATAAATCTTTAATAATAGGTTTCTATATACAATAATTTGTATATGCGGATAAGCGGTTATTAATATTTAATACTAACCCCTATATTTGTTCTCGTTTCGAGCCAATAAACAACCTCATGGATAAATATTCCTATATTTCCAATGCCCATGTCAGCTACATAGATGACCTGTACAAGCAGTATAAAGCAGATCCGGAATCTGTAGACCCATCCTGGCAAAAGTTTTTTGAGGGATTTGAATTTTCTCAGGAGAAGTTTGGCGGAAATGGTGCGTCGGTAGAAGCGCCTGCAACAGGGGCTAAAGTAATTTCACCTAAAGAGATTAGGGTGAGAAACTATATCTATGCTCATCGTTCAAGAGCCCATCTTATTTCGGATACCAATCCGGTAAGGGAAAGAAGAAAGCATGTCACAAGGTTGTCACTCAGTGATTTTGACCTGAGTGACGCTGATCTTGATGAAAAATTTGAGATAGGCCAGGAGATAGGCATTGGCACAGCCTCCCTGAGAGAGATCAGTGAAAGGCTTGAAAAGATCTATCGTGGTCACATAGGGTATGAATACAATCACATCCGGAATGCAGATATTTTTGAGTGGTTCAAAGCCAAGGTGGAGACCGAAGGTGTAGACATCACTCCTGATAAAGAGGCCAGAAATAAAATCCTCTCCAAACTCAATGAAGCGGTAGTATTTGAAAACTTCCTGCATACCAAGTTCATTGGGCAGAAACGATTTTCACTGGAAGGTGGAGAAAATACCATTGTCGCACTGGACAAAATCATCAATTACGCAGCCGACCTGGGATCAGAGGAGGTAGTAATAGGAATGGCACACCGTGGTCGACTAAACGTACTGGCCAATATAATGGGTAAAACCTATGATGAGATTTTTGCCGAATTTGAAGGAAATACTGATCCTGACCTTACCATGGGAGATGGTGATGTGAAGTATCACCTGGGATATTCCAGTTTTATCGAGACCACAGGCGGCAAAAAAGTATATGTGAAGCTGGCACCAAACCCTTCGCACCTCGAAGCAGTAGATCCTGTCGTACTTGGATACACTCGTGCACAGATCGATGATGAATACCGAGGCGATTTCAAGAAAGCCATTCCTGTTTTGATTCACGGGGATGCGGCTATTGCCGGACAGGGTATTCTATATGAGTGTATTCAGATGTCATTACTTCCCGGTTACAGCTCGGGTGGCACCATCCACTTTGTAATTAACAACCAGGTAGGTTTCACCACGGATTACGATGATGCCCGTTCAAGTATTTACTGTACGGACCTCGCCAAGATCGTGGATGCACCGGTGATGCATATCAATGGTGACGATCCGGAGGCGGTGAATTTCGCGGCTAAGATTGCGGTGGAGTATAGACAAAAATTTAACAAAGATATTTTCATTGACCTGCTCTGCTATCGTCGTCACGGGCACAACGAGAGTGATGAGCCTAAGTTTACCCAGCCAAAACTGTATAACCTGATCTCAAAGCATCCTAACCCCAGGGACATCTATGTGAAGTCACTGATCAGCAGAGGAGATATTAGTGAGGATAAAGCAGATAAGCTTGACAAAGAGTTTAAGCAGCAGCTACAAGACAGACTCAATGAGGTGAAGCAGAATCCGCTACCTTATAAACCTCAGAAAATAGAGGAGGAGTGGCACTTCCTGAGGAGGTCAAAAGCTGAAGACTTTGATGAGTCACCGGATACTTCGATTAACCAGGAGATCTACGATATGGTGGCTTCAGCGCTTACCACGATACCTAAGGGCTTTAAGCCATTGAAGCAGATTGAGAAGTTGCTAAAAGACAGAAAGGGCAATTTCCACGAGAATAAAGTATTGAATTGGGGAGATGCCGAGCTACTGGCTTATGGTTCTTTGCTTGCGGAAGGAAAAATTGTGCGTATGTCTGGGCAGGATGTTCGACGGGGTACTTTTTCCCACAGGCACGCGTATCTGCATGATAGCAACACCAACGAAGCTTACTGCAATCTCAACCATGTAAAAGAGGGTCAGGAACCTTTTAGGATCTATAACTCTTTATTGTCTGAGTATGGTGTACTTGGTTTCGAATATGGATATGCCATGGCCACACCTAATGCACTGGTATTATGGGAAGCTCAGTTTGGAGACTTTTCCAATGGTGCACAGGTGGTGATTGATCAGTTTATTACCTCTGCAGAGACCAAATGGCAACGGATGAATGGGCTGGTGATGTTGTTGCCACACGGATATGAAGGACAGGGGCCGGAGCATTCAAGTGCACGTCCGGAGCGATTCCTTCAGATGGCGGCGCAGGAAAATATGATCATTGCCAACGTGACCACCCCGGCAAACTTTTTTCACTTGTTGAGAAGGCAAATTAGTTGGGAATTCAGGAAACCATGTGTGGTCTTCTCTCCCAAGTCATTGCTCAGACACCCTAAGGTGGTTTCTCCGGAGTCTGATTTCACTAAGAATAAATTCCAGGAGGTCTATGATGATGATTATGTGACCAAGAAAAATGTGAAGACCGTACTACTTTGTACTGGTAAGATCTACTACGACCTTCAGGAAGAGCAGGAGAAGAAAAAAATAAAAGATGTAGCCATTGTCAGAATTGAGCAGTTACATCCTTTCCCTAAGAAAAAACTGGAGGAAGTAATAAAGAAATATAATAAGCCTAATCTGGTATGGGTACAGGAAGAACCGGAAAACATGGGAGCATGGGGATTCATTCTCAGAGTATCTGGTCTGGATCTAAAATTGATTTCCAGAAAGGCTGGATCATCCCCTGCCACCGGTTATGCCAAAGTGCATAAGCAGGATCAGGCTGAAATTGTTAAAAATGCATTTAAATCTTAATAACTGAACTTATGAGTTTAGAAGTAAAAGTCCCGTCTGTGGGAGAATCCATCTCAGAAGTAACTATTGCGAGCTGGAGTAAAAAAGACGGTGATTATGTAGAAATGGACGAGGTTCTATGTGAGTTAGAATCTGACAAAGCCACCTTTGAGGTAACTGCTGAGTCGTCTGGTATCTTACATATTAAGGCACAGGAAGGTGAGACGTTGGATATTGGAGCGCTCTTATGCGAGATCGATGACTCCGCCAGGTCCAACGGACAACCTGAATCCAAACCTGCTGCCAAAGAAGAAAAGCCTGCCAAAGAAGAGAAGTCATCTTCAGAACCAAAATCTACTGGTAACGTGGTAGAAATGAAAGTTCCTGCGGTTGGTGAATCCATTAACGAGGTGACGATTGCTTCCTGGTCAAAAAAGGATGGTGATTTTGTGGAGCTGGATGAGGTGATAGCAGAGATAGAGTCAGACAAAGCAACGTTTGAACTTACTGCTGAGGCAACAGGAATTCTTAAAATTGTAGTTCAGGAAGGTGAGACTGTGGATATTGGTGCCCTGATCTGTAAAATAGAAGAGATGGAAGGTGTATCATCCGCACCTGCCTCATCCGGAGGTGATGCTCCTGCTGAAGCTAAGCCAGGAGAGCAAAATGAAGGCTCCTACGCAGCTGGCCATGCTTCGCCAGCAGCAGCCAAGATCATGGAAGAGAAAGGGCTGAAGAGTGAAGACATCAAAGGGACAGGCCGAGATGGAAGGATCACCAAGGAGGACGCCCTAAATGCACAAAAAGCTGAAAAGCCAGGTGCCGCACCAAAGCCAGCTGCTGAAGGTGCACCAAAATTGGCCACTTCTGGCAGCAGGGAGCAACGTCGTGAGAAAATGACCTCTCTGAGGAAGACCATCTCAAAGCGACTTGTTTCTGTGAAGAATGAAACAGCTATGCTCACCACCTTCAATGAGGTGAACATGGGGCCGATCATGGAGCTCAGAAAGAAATACAAAGAAACGTTCAAAGAAAAGTACGAGGTAGGTCTAGGGTTTATGTCTTTCTTTGGCAAAGCTTGTAGCATGGCGCTGAAAGAATGGCCGGCAGTGAATGCCATGATCGACGGAGAAGAGATTGTTTATAATGACTATGCTGATATTTCTATTGCGGTTTCCACTCCCAAAGGGTTGGTGGTGCCAGTAATCAGAAATGCGGAATCGTTAAGCTTCGACCAATTTGAGAAAGAAGTGATCAGGCTGGCTGTTAAAGCCAGAGATGGTAAGCTGAGTATTGAGGAAATGCAGGGAGGTACTTTCACCATTACCAATGGTGGTATCTTCGGGTCTATGCTCTCTACGCCTATCATCAATGCACCACAAGCGGCTATACTAGGCATGCACAATATTGTGGAAAGACCTGTTGCAGTAAATGGTGAGGTGAAAATCCAACCAATCATGTACGTGGCATTGTCTTATGATCACAGGATCATTGATGGCAGGGAGTCAGTGAGCTTTTTAGTGAGAGTGAAAGAGTTGTTGGAAGATCCTACAAGGTTGTTGCTAGGAGTTTAAACTGATATTTGGTAGTGGTATTAGGTAATTGGTAGCAAGTTTATGCATGACTACAAGAAGTTGGATGTTTGGAAACTTGTGATGGAATTTGCTAAAGAAATTTACGAAGTGACGGAAATCCTGCCAGCTGATGAAAGATTTGGATTGACGAGTCAGATTAAAAGATGTGCTGTTTCAATTCCTTCAAATTTTGCTGAAGGAGCTGGAAGAAATTCCAAAAAGGAGTTCGCACACTTTTTATCCATTGCTTTAGGGTCCACCTTTGAGTTGGAGACACAGTTACTGCTTGCAGATAAGCTGAGACTTATTGAAGATATTGGAATTGAAAATCAATTAAATAATTTAGAGAAGATTGGAAAAATGATCTATTCACTGCAAAAATCACTAGTCTAGATACCAGTTAATCTCTACATAATACTAACTACCAAAATACTATGGATTACGATGTTACAGTGATCGGATCAGGTCCGGGTGGGTATGTTGCAGGAATTCGTTGCGCCCAGCTCGGAATGAAGACAGCTATAATCGAAAAATATGATACACTTGGGGGGACATGCCTCAATGTAGGATGTATTCCTTCGAAGGCACTGTTAGATTCTTCTGAGCACTTTCACAATGCTTCCCATACCTTCAAAGAGCATGGCATAGATATCCCGGCTCCAAAAGTCAACCTGAAGCAAATGATCGCTAGAAAGGATGACGTGGTGAAGCAAAATGTAGACGGCATTGCTTATCTGATGAAAAAAAATAAGATTGATGTGCTCACAGGGGTAGGATCATTCAAGGATAAGAATACCATAGAAGTAAATGGAAAGAGCAAAAAGACCATCACCACTGAAAAGGTGATCATCGCTACAGGAAGTAAACCTTCTTCCCTACCATTCATCAAATTGGACAAGGACCGGGTGATCACAAGCACAGAGTCACTGAACCAGAAAGAAGTCCCAAAAAACCTCATTGTTATTGGTGGCGGCGTCATTGGGCTGGAGTTGGGATCAGTCTATGCGCGTCTTGGTGCCAAGGTGACAGTGATTGAGTTTCTTGATAGCATTATCCCCACGATGGACGTGACAATGGGTAAGGAATTGCAGAAATCCCTGAAAAAGCTGGGCTTTGAGTTTTACCTGAGTCACAAAGTGACCTCAGTTGAGAAAAAAGGGAAAACTGTGACAGTAAAAGCCGAAGGGAAAGATGGAAAGACAGTTGACTTTAAAGGAGACTACTGTCTGGTGTCTATTGGAAGAAGACCGTACACGGAAGGCCTCGGACTTGATAAAGTTGGTATCACGACAGATAAACAAGGAAGAATAGAAGTAGACGAACATCTGAAGACCAAAGTGGATAATATTTATGCTATTGGGGATGTAGTCAAAGGCGCGATGCTCGCCCACAAGGCTGAAGAAGAAGGAACTTTTGTTGCGGAAACTATTGCGGGCCAAAAACCACATATTCATTATAACCTGATCCCTGGGGTAGTTTATACATGGCCTGAGGTAGCTTCAGTAGGTTATACTGAGCAACAACTGAAAGAAGCAGGCCGTGAAATCAAGATCGGTTCATTTCCATATAAGGCATTAGGACGTGCCAGAGCTAGTATGGATGTAGATGGGTTGGTAAAAGTAATTGCGGATAAGAATACCGATGAAATTCTCGGAATGCACATCATTGGTGCCCGTGCAGCAGATATGATTGCAGCTGGTGTTACAGCCATGGAATTCAGGGCCTCTGCGGAGGATGTTTCACGCATGTCGCATGCACATCCCACCTATATGGAAGCTGTGAAAGAGGCCTGTCTCGCTGCAACAGAAAACAGGCCGATTCATATGTGATAAGGTCAATAAACCTATTTCATAGATTTATAGGTTCTGAGTACTCCTACGACTCCTACGAGTATTCCGGCACCTAAACAAACATAATACCAGGGTTCGGAGAGTGTGTACCCTCCGGAGAAGGTGTTGCCAATTACCTTGCCCAGATCTTTGGGGGAGTGTGATTCAGCCCAATAGATGAGAAAAATGCCTAGTGCGATCATTAAAATTCCTAATCCTGCTTTCATTTCTGAATGTTTTAGTTGCTGTAAACCAACGAATCTACCTGAATAAAAAAAAGGGACAAATTAATTTGTCCCTTTTTTAGACAACCTTCCTCTGATTAAACCTTGAAAGTAGGATTATAGATGATCCCAAGGATATTATTCCAGGGATCTTTCAAAGAAGCCACTTTTATATTTCCCCCTACATCCATGATGTCTTCGAAGGGTGTTGCTCCTTTTGAAACCAGCTCAGCATGTGCAGATTCAATGTCATCCACTCCCCAATATGAATAGATGTTCTCTGACTTTTCTTTGGTATTGCCCGGTATGAGACCAAGTTCATAGCCTGCAATATTGAATCCCACATAAAATGGCTCATTGAAATAAGGAGCAGTTTCAAAGACCCGGGAATACCAGTCGATTGCCTTTTGCAGATCGGGTACCTGGTAAATTGTTGTTCTTAAGCCTGTTGATTTCATGTAATTATTTTGTTGAAATTGGATACCTAATAATTGTTTTTAGTTTTTCCTGCTCAGTCCTTCTGGGATCTTTCAGGTAGATCTCATGATGATGCCCATTGATTCTCATCCCTTCCTCATCTATAAATTTATGAAGTTTTTCCAGGGTAGGCCCTTCAGCATCATAGGCCCCGGTATGTAAAACCTGGGCACAGGTACCTTCATTGATCAGTTCAAACCGAATTTGATCCAGGTTTACCAGATCAGGTTTTTTGATTTTCAGGGACTCTATGGTCCTGTGAAAATGATCCCCTTCAATGAAATCGGGCATTCGGACCATAATCTTCCAGTTCCATTGTTCTTTGGGTACCTTCAAAAAATCATCCATGTGTTTTACTTCCTGGTCTACCCACCATTGTCCTTCCATCTTCGGCACTACAAAGTCATTGTCCTCAGCCTTTGCAAGAAATTTGATGCCATATACAGTAGCATATAGAGTCTCAATAGAATTGAGAAACACAGGGTGATCCGGGCTGCTTTTTCCCTGCACGGTGACATAGAAATAGGAGTCTAGATCAATGATCTCAGGTAATTTTCTGGCGGTGTAATACGATTTGTCAACCTTATTGAGGTCGAGCTTTTCAGTCATTGTTTCCATAATCTTTGAATTTTTATTCAAAGAAATCGGTCTGACTGACAGCCCTATGTCACTGACTTTTTAGAAAAAATAAAAAAATCATAATGTGACAGTGGATGATGTGATTTGATAGTGTTGTTGAAGCTCTAGCACAAGTTTTTCTGCTTCTAGCTGCAATTCCTCAGGAGATATGATTGTAGCATCTTTGCCAAACATCAATAGCCACCGGGCGAAAAAATTGTATGATTGCGTATAGAATTTCATCTCCACGCTGTCTCCCATCTCATTCTCACTCGTATATCCGTAAAAGTATTTTTGATTCCCTATTAAGCGAGCCACGGTTTTTGATACCTGGATTCGCACTTCCCTTGTTTCTGTACCTATAGTCATCTGCTCTATAAATTCCTGAAATTTCGGGTGTCCAGATCGATTGTATTGTTCTGGGAGTATGCTACACCTGGATATTCTGTCACACCTGAAATCACGCATATTTTTCCGAAGTCTGCAGTACGCTATCAGGTGCCATCTACCAGTGTAGTAAATAATGCCCAATGGCTCTACCTCACGGGTTGTAGCCTGATCACTATAGTTGGAGTAATATTGGATACTCAATACTTTTTGGTCAGCCAGCGCATTTTGTATAGTGGAGATATGAGAATCAGGGAACTCATTTTTATTAGAGAGAAAAGGAGCTACAGAAATGTTTTCTTCCAGGGAGCTCAGAAAATCTTTGTCTGAATATTTCAACACCGCACGCACTTTGTGCATAGCCTCATCGAAGCTTTGTACCACTTCTTTGTCAGCCTGATGTTTTATAAATTTAGAGCCCATTAGTAATGCTGCAGCCTCCTGCTTATTAAAAACTACCGGAGGAAGATGAAAGCCTTCAACGATAAAATATCCCACGCCGGCATCACCACCAATGGGAATTCCAGACTCCATCAATGATTTTACATCTCTGAAAATTGTCCTGTGACTCACGGAGAAGCGTTCTACCAGTTGTTCGATAGTTACTCTTGGCTTACCCTGGAGCTGAATAAGGATAGCATTCAGTCTGTCAATCCTGTTCATTAACCAAAGATAAATAGGGGGGCAATAAAAGAAAAAACCCTACTCTTAGCAAGAAGAGTAGGGGTAGATTAAGTGATTAAGAACCAGCTTATTCAACCGGTCGGTGGTTAAAATTGGGGATGGATTTGGATTTAAGCAAGTCATAAGGAACGGTTCTTTAATTATACGTATAACGTATGGGAATTTAATGAGTAATCATTTTGATATTTTCGGATATTGCTTGAATTAAATCGGATGGCTGACTTATTTTTGCCCCAATTTGTACCTACCAAAAAAAACCACTTTAGATGCCAAAGAATCCCGATATCAAATCAGTATTAATAATAGGAAGTGGGCCAATCATCATTGGCCAGGCTTGTGAGTTCGATTATTCAGGTTCTCAGGCCGCGAGGTCGTTGAGGGAAGAGGGTATTGAAGTCACGCTGATAAATAGCAATCCGGCCACTATTATGACGGATCCTGTTACAGCTGACAACATATACCTGAAGCCGCTGACCAAGCAATCCATCAAAGAAATTTTAAAAAAGCATAAAATTGACGCTGTTCTTCCCACAATGGGAGGACAAACAGCTCTCAACCTGGCGATAGATTGTGACAAAGCTGGGATCTGGGATAAGTTTGGTGTGAAGATGATCGGTGTAGATATTGGGGCCATTGAGACGACAGAAAACAGGGAGAAATTCAGGCTGAAGATGCAGGAGATCGGAGTAGGAGTCTGCCAGGGAGAGACCGCCACATCATTTTTGACTGGAAAAGAGATTGCCCAGGAGATCGGCTTCCCATTAGTAATCAGACCTTCATATACACTCGGTGGATATGGTGGTGGTTTCGTAGACAATGCCGATGAATTCGACAAAGCACTCAACGCTGGCCTACAGGCATCACCAATTCACGAAGTCTTGATAGAACAGTCTATCCTGGGATGGAAAGAATATGAACTTGAGCTAATTAGGGATAATGCAGGGAATATCATCATAATTTGTTCCATTGAGAACTTTGACCCTATGGGTGTTCACACAGGAGATAGTATTACCGTAGCTCCTGCAATGACACTACCAGATACGGTTTATCAGAATATGCGTGATCTGGCCAAACGAATGATGAATGCCATCGGGCAGTTTGCAGGAGGTTGTAATGTACAGTTTGCTGTTAACCCTGAGACAGATGATATCATTGGTATTGAAATCAACCCTCGGGTATCGAGGTCGTCAGCTTTGGCATCTAAAGCTACGGGATATCCAATTGCAAAGATTGCTGCAAAACTTGCAATAGGCTACAACCTGGATGAACTGAAGAACCAAATTACCAAAACAACCTCAGCTTACTTTGAGCCGGCTCTGGACTATGTGATTGTAAAAGTACCGCGATGGAATTTTGATAAATTTCAGGGATCCGATAGAAAGTTAGGACTTCAGATGAAGTCAGTTGGAGAGGCTATGGGTATTGGAAGAAATTTCCAGGAGGCTTTGCAAAAGGCCTGTCAATCGTTGGAGATCAAGAGAAATGGATTGGGTGCAGATGGTCGGGAGTTGAAAGATCAGGAAGCGATTCTCTATAGTCTGGAACATCCAAGCTGGAACAGGTTATTCCATATATATGATGCCTTCAAGCTCGGCATACCATTCAAGACCATTCAGAATCTTACCAAGATTGATAACTGGTTTTTACATCAGATTGAAGATCTGATCAATCTTGAGAAAAAGATTGAACAATTTACGCTGGATACCCTACCGAAGGAAGTTCTGAAAGAGGCCAAAGAAAAGGGATACGCAGATCGTCAGATTGCTCATTTATTGAAATGTCTGGAGAGTGAGGTTTTTGCCAAAAGAAATGACTTGGGGATCAAAAGAGTCTACAAACTTGTGGATACCTGTGCAGCTGAGTTTGAAGCACAAACACCTTATTACTACTCTGCATTTGATGAGGAAAATGAATCTATCGCTACGGACAAGGAGAAGATTGTTGTCCTTGGTTCAGGTCCAAACAGGATAGGACAAGGAATAGAATTTGACTACTCATGTGTACATGGTGTCCTGGCAGCCAAAGAGTGCGGCTATGAAACAATCATGATCAATTGTAACCCAGAGACTGTCTCTACTGATTTCGATATTGCAGACAAGCTCTACTTTGAGCCTGTATTCTGGGAGCATATCTATGACATTATTCTTCATGAAAAGCCCCTCGGAGTGATCGTGCAGCTGGGAGGTCAGACTGCTCTGAAGCTTGCTGAGAAGTTGGATAGATACGGAATCAAAGTGATTGGTACCAGCTATGAAGCACTTGATCTTGCTGAGGATAGGGGAAGATTCTCTGATCTTCTGAAAGAAAACAAAATTCCATACCCTCAGTATGGCACAATAGAAGATGCTGAATCTGCCGTCGAGCTTTCCAAAGAGATTGGATTTCCACTACTTGTGCGTCCTAGCTATGTATTGGGAGGTCAGAGCATGAAAATTGTGATCAACGAGAAGGAGCTTGAACAGCATGTGGTGAACCTGATCAAAGACAAACAAGATGGAAAAATCCTCCTTGATCACTTCCTGGAAGGTGCCATCGAAGCCGAAGCAGACGCTATCTGCGACGGAAAAGATGTTTATATCATCGGGATTATGCAGCATATTGAGCCAGCAGGAATCCATTCCGGTGATTCTTATGCGGTGCTTCCACCATTTAATTTAGGGGACTTCGTCATTAGACAGATAGAAGAATATACGGAAAAGATTGCACTGGCCTTGAAGACGGTTGGGTTGATTAATATCCAGTTTGCTATCAAAGATGATAAAGTTTATATCATCGAGGCCAATCCAAGGGCATCTCGTACGGTTCCATTTATTTGTAAGGCATACGAAGAGCCCTATGTGAACTACGCTACCAAGGTGATGCTAGGTAAGAAAAAAGTAAAAGACTTTAAGTTTAATCCTAAGAAGCATGGCTATGCCATTAAGGAGCCGGTGTTCTCATTCCATAAGTTCCCGAATGTAAATAAGGAGCTTGGGCCTGAAATGAAATCTACTGGTGAATCCATCTATTTCATTGATGATTTGATGGATGATTACTTCTTAGAAATTTACTCTGAGCGAAACCTATATCTCAGTAGATAAGTTAACATACATACTATGTTAAAAGTAATTATCATATCCGTATTGGTAATCTACCTTGTATTTAAGTTGGTAGGGTTTGCCTTTAGGATCATGTTTGGTGCTGCCTATGAGCAGCAAAAGCGAGCTCGACAGGGACAGCAGCAGCAATATACAACAAGGCGGAAGGCCCGAAACAGTAATCTGAATATTGATACACAGCCTGAAAATCAACAGGCAAAATCAAATAAGGAATACAAGGGTGGGGACTACGTGGACTATGAAGAAGTTAAGGAATAAGGCTATCCTATAGCCTTTTCCACTACTCTTTTCATTTTGTCTAATCCCTCTTTGGCAGCATCCAGTGCTTTCATTTTATAATAGCTCTCATTGAAGAGTTCAAGAGAAAGCACAATCGGTTTCTTCTTATCCAACAAGAATCCGAGGGCTTTATTTAATGGGGCTACACCATCCCCTGGAAATACCCGATGGCTGTCTTTGATCTCTTCACGTGATGGAGATGCCGGGTAATCATTCATGTGAAACATATGGATGGCTGACGGGTCCAGCATTCTCAGACCTTCAAAATCTGAGCCTCCTTTGTAGATATGGTAGATATCCGGTAAGATACAGGCATCAGGATGTGCCGCTTCAGATGCTACAAACATCACTTCACCAAAAAGGTGCAGATTATGCGAAAATCCCCAAAGTTCCAGCTGAGGTAACACTCCTGTCTCCCTACCAACCTCCAGCAACTTCCGATAGCGCTTTGCAGCTTCCAACAAATCTAGTGAAGGTGGGTTTGTTGCACCTGCAGGAGGCGCTGCCACGCGTGTACAGCCTATGGCAGCAAGCAGGTCCATCTCTTTTTTGGCCTGGTCATAAGCCTCTGATCGTTTCTGCTCATCATCCACAATCCATTGAGGAAAACTGATACAGTTCTCAATTTTGATCCCCAGGTCAGCTGCAAGATTTTTAATGTCATTTGTTGTGCCTCCCTCATTGATGTGAGCGGTGAGCTTATTCATCCAGATCTCTACACCGTCATATCCAGCTTCAGCAGCAGTTTTGATTTCATCAGTGAGTTTGAGGTTTTGACCTCTGATGGTACTTGTATTAAGGCAAAAGGTAAACTGATGTTTGGGTTTTTGTTCCTGACATCCGGACAATGAAATCATGGGAGCTGCAGCAAGTACGCCCGACTTTTGCAGCATAGATCTTCTGGTTAATGTGGTCATAGGTTTAAGTGGTATGCTATCAAAAGTAATTAATGCGAGTCAAAATAGATTGCTTTACTCCCAATCAGGTTAATTAGTTGTGAAGAAACCATTAGCTTTGCCTTCCCAAAAAAGGTAAACTGAATGGCGTGGTTCAAAAGACAAGACAAGGGAATTCAAACACCTACTGAAAAGAAGAAAGAAGCCCCTGATGGATTGTGGTATAAGACTCCAAGTGGGAATATCATCCACATGCGGGAGCTTAAGAATAATGCATATGTGAGCCCGGACGATGGATATCACGTAAGAATTGGTTCCAAGGAGTATTTTGAGATCCTTTTTGACAACAACAAATTCACTGAGTTGGATGAGAAGATGTCATCTTCAGATCCATTGAAGTTTGTAGATACCAAGGCATATCCTCAGCGGATCACGGAATCACAAAAGAAGACAGGACTGAAGGATGCAGTACGCTCAGCGTATGGCAAGATGAACGGGAGGAACATTGTGATTTCCTGTATGGACTTTGCTTTTATTGGTGGGTCTATGGGTTCTGTGGTTGGAGAAAAGATTGCAAGAGCCATCGATCATGCTGCCAAAACAAATACTCCTTTTCTCATGATCTCAAAGTCGGGAGGAGCCAGAATGATGGAAGCTGGATATTCTCTGATGCAGATGGCAAAAGTATCCGCTAAGCTCACGATCCTTGAAGAGAAAAAGATTCCTTACATTTCTTTACTGACAGACCCAACAACGGGAGGGGTAACCGCATCTTTCTCCATGTTAGGAGATTTTAACATTGCCGAGCCAGGTGCTTTGATTGGTTTTGCCGGCCCAAGAGTGATTAGGGAGACCATAGGTAAGGATCTGCCCAAGGGATTTCAGAGTGCAGAGTTTGTGCTGGAGCACGGATTTCTTGATTTCATCGTGGACAGAAGACACCTGAAAGCCAAATTGACAACCTTACTTAAAATGCTTGAGTAGGTCGTTGGATTTTTCCCAACATAATTATTGTTATTCTGTTATTCAAATACATGTTTCCAAGGCTTCAATTGGAAAACATTATAACTTATATTTGCTTCGCTTTAAAAATTAAACGCTAAAAAGAGGTTCTCTCATGGTTCCAGTTATTACTACCTCCATTATCGCTTTTACAGTAGTTATCCTGCTACTCGTACTCGTCCTTTTGTTCGCTCAATCAAAGCTGGTCCAGTCTGGCCCGGTCAAGATCATTATCAATGGGGATGAAAAGAATCCTTTGGTAACATCTGCAGGGTCATCACTACTATCGACGCTGTCAGGAGAAAAAATATTTTTACCCTCAGCATGTGGAGGAGGTGGAACCTGCGCAGAATGTAAGTGTACCATTTTAGAAGGTGGCGGAGAGATTCTGCCTACCGAAACCGGACACCTGAGTCGGACTCAGCAGAAAGAGGGCGTGCGTTTAGGCTGCCAGGTAAAGGTGAAGCAAGACATGAGAATACAGATACCAGAAGAGATCTTTGGTATCAAAAAATGGGAAGCGACTGTGGTAAGGAATTACAACGTGGCCTCATTTATTAAAGAATTTGTTGTGGAGATTCCGGAGGACATGGATTATGAAGCTGGAGGATATATCCAGATAGAGATTCCGGAATGTGAGATTGATTACAAAGACATTGACATCACGGCCCATCCTGATGAGCATGACGATCCCAAAAAGTTCCAAATGGAATGGGATAAGTTTGGTCTTTGGAACCTGAAAATGAAAAACACTGAAACTGTGGAGCGTGCCTATTCCATGGCTTCCTACCCTGCTGAAGGTAGAGAGATCATGCTGAATGTAAGGGTGGCTACACCGCCGTGGGATCGTGCAAAGAATGAATGGATGGATGTAAATCCAGGAATTGCGTCATCTTATATTTTCGCCAAAAAACCTGGTGAAAAAGTGACTATCTCAGGACCTTACGGAGAATTCTTCATCAATCCTTCCGAGGCAGAAATGTTATATGTAGGTGGTGGAGCTGGGATGGCGCCAATGAGATCTCACCTGTATCACTTGTTCAAAACTTTGAAAACTGGCAGAAAAGTGACTTACTGGTATGGCGGAAGATCTAAGAGAGAGTTGTTCTACCTGGATCATTTTTACCAGTTGGAGAAAAGCTTCCCTAATTTCCAGTTTTTTGTAGTATTGTCCGAACCTCTTCCAGAAGATAACTGGAAAGTGAAGAAGGACATGAGCGACAAAGCAGGAGATGGTTTCTTAGGCTTCGTTCACCAGGCTGTGATCGATCAGTACCTTAGCAAACATGAGGCGCCGGAAGAGATTGAGCTTTATTTCTGTGGACCTCCATTGATGAATGCCGCAGTAGAGCAGATGGGACAGGATTACGGTATTCCGGATGAGAATATTCGATTCGACGATTTCGGAGGATAATACTAAATTGATTTACATTTGAAAAGGATAGCCTTTTCTAAATTGTAATATCAATCCTTCCGGATGGACCTGAAACTCTTCTTTGATCCAATTGACGATTCTTTTAATCTAAAAAAGCTTGCTGGTTCGTCCATAGCGCATTCAATCTATATCAATCAGGATCAAATGCCAGAGGTAGGGAACCATGACATTGCCATCATCGGTATCAAGGAAGCCCGTGGTGCTGACCCTGACCAGCAGGATGGGGTTGCAAAAGGTGTGGATGAAATCAGGCGATGCTTCTACAAGCTCAAGAAAGGTTCTGAAACGGTAAAAATTCTTGATCTGGGCAATTTCAGGAACGGTCCCGAACTCGAAGACACCTACCTGAGGTTGAAAGAGGTGTGTAGTTACCTCATGGGTCAAAATATTCTACCAATTCTCGTTGGTGGAGCACATAATGTGGATCTGGGTCAGTTCTATGCGTATGAGGATCAAAACAAACTCATTACATTTTTAAATATCGATAGCCAGATGGATCTGGATGATCCCAGGACCGGCATTGCAAGTAATACACACATCCACAAGGTTTTTAAGCATGACCCTAATTACCTCTTCAATTATTATCACCTCGCTCATCAATCGTATCTGATTGATCCTGGAGAGATCGCCCTGATGGAAAAACTATGCTTTGAATCTGTAAGACTTGGGGTGGTAAAAGAAAATATCAAGGAAATGGAGCCAGTGATCAGGGATGCGGATATGCTGTCATTTGATATTTCTGCTATCCAGTCTCAATATTGTCCCGGAGGTGTTGATTCTAAAGTCTTTGGATTAACCGGCGAAGAAGCCTGTCAGCTTTGCTGGTATGCCGGGTTGAATGATAAACTCAGTTCAGCCGGTTTCTATCAATATAACGCTTTGAAAGATTCTGATGATAAGAAAACTGCCTTTGTAGTTGCTACCATGCTTTGGTACTTCATCGAAGGTTATTATAGTAGAAAAGGGGACAAGAACTTTCAGTCTAATGACTACCTGATCTATGAGGTAGCACTTGGGAGTGAGCCTTCTTCGATCAAGTTTTTCAAAAGCAAACTGTCAGAAAAGTGGTGGATGGAAGTGCCCCATCCGGATGAAAAGACCATTTTTATGCGAAGTAGAATGATTCCCTGTAGTTACTCGGACTATGAAACTGCCCTGAAGGGTGAAGTACCCACACGGTGGATCAATACATTATCCAAGATCATCTAAGATTTTGGAGGGATCACAATCCACAAAATGATATATCCGATTAATGAAGGCAATACTGCTGTGACTATGGTCAATACGATGTAAGCGATACGGATAAGTGTAGGATCCAGGTCGAAGTATTCAGCTATGCCTGCACATACACCACCAAGCATTGCATCTGAAGATCTAAAAAGTCTTTTGGTCATTTGTTCTTGTTATTTTGAATTTAGATAAGGTAGATTCTTAAGTAACAGTTCAAACGAGAAAGAAGTTATCGTTAAATGACTCACCTTTTCATTTGGTTGATAATTGGCCGCTGATTTTGATTGAATAAATTCCTGTGTATCACTAGCCTGAAGTGACTGATTTACAGATAGAACTATGGCTATGACCACGCCGCTAAGAAGTAATATGGTTTTTGATCTTTTCATTGTTCTGTTGTTGGTTGTCAAAAAGTCCTCCACCAGAATTTTACAACATATATGCCACAATTTGTAACTAGCTGATAATCAGAGCATAAAATAATCGCAACTACATTTAAGAGAGCAAATGTGTTCGATAGTGAACATCATGGTGCATGATAATCGTACGGAAACAACATTACATGTACCGAAATAATAAGCCAGTCCGTTGATTCATCATTCAATCCCCAAATAAACGCCCTCATTGATTGAAAATTTCATATTTCTTTACCTGGATCCTTAAGAAATATAAAAAAATTTATAGGCTGAAGTTTTGCAAAAGGGGGTTATAAATATGGTCAAATTTTTATGTATAACCTTTTTACCAAATATTATTCTGAAATCGACCTGAGGTGTTTACCCTACGCATTTGTCCTATTCTTTTTTACAATTTTCAGGATTTCTTCTCTTCTAACATTACTATCAGTTAATAAATTTTTTAACAAAAATTTTTACGTATATGAGGAGAAAATTACTGGTAATGCTTTTACTGGGAACCAGCCTAATGGCCTATTCTCAGGAGAAGCAGGTTTCTGGAAAAGTTGTCGATGACACGGGGGAACCTGTGCCAGGGGCAAACGTAATTGTAAAGGGAACTACTGAAGGTACTACCACAGATCTGGATGGTAACTACAGGATTAGTGTTCCCGATGGTTCCGATGCACTGATTTATTCATTTATCGGATTAGAAACCCAAGAGATTGTGATAGGGCAACGCTCGACCATTGACATCACGCTAAATGCAGACGTGAAGCAGCTGGCAGAGGTTGTAGTTACAGCACTTGGTATTTCACGTGACAAACGGTCAGTTGGCTATTCCATCACTAATGTAGATGGCAAAGATCTTACCCGCGGACCTACAAGCAATTTCACATCTGCATTGTCAGGAAAAGTAGCTGGCGTACAGGTGACCGGAGGTACCGGCGCACCGGGTAGTTCGACCAACGTGGTTTTAAGAGGATATGCCAATATAGGTCGAAGCACTCAGCCTCTTTATGTGATCGATGGTGTACCGGTGACTAATGCCAATCAGAATTACAACACAAACGGGGCAGACGTAAACAGGACAGTGGACTTTGGGAATGGTATCAACGACTTAAATGCAGGAGATATCGAATCTATGTCAGTACTGAGAGGTTCTGCAGCCACTGCGCTCTATGGTTCAGCAGGTGCTAACGGAGTGGTTATGATCACAACCAAAAACGGTAGCAAAGATTTGAATGGCAAGCCAAGGGTTACATTGAGCTCATCCACTGTTTTCTCTTCTCTTTTAACGGCACCAAGATTCCAGAGAACTTTTGGTCAGGGCTGGGATGGACATTATGCCAGTGAGGAAAACGGAAGCTGGGGACCAAGATTTACCAATGACTCAAGGCTCTGGGGCAATCCGGTAAATAACAGTCAGCTATACAAAGATTTTTCATTCCTGGAAGATCAGGTGACAGATTTTTATGAATTGGGTACCATGTATGATAATTCAGTATCCATCTCTAGTGGAAATGAGGATGGTACATTTTATGTCTCGTACAACAATGTGATTAGTGATGGAATTGTCCCAAGAGATAAGGATGGATTTCAGAAGAACAGTTTCAAATTTGGGGCTTCCAGAAAGATGGGATTCCTGGATGTGAACACCAGCTTCAATTACATCAATAAAGAAGTGAGGGCACTTCCGACCGGACAGGCCCAGGGTGGTAGTGCAAACCTGTTTGATGATATCCTGCAACATCCAACTGATATCAGTCTGGTAGATATGGACAACTACAGGGATCCTAATTCCTTCTTCAATCCCAACAATTATTTCTCGCCTTATCTATGGAACCCATATTTTACCATCGATAATACTTCTAACGAAGCTACTGTTGACAGGATGATTGCCAGTGTCACTCTCAATGCTGATATCTACAAGCCAATTGATCTGAAAGGTACTGTGCGGTTTGGAGGGGATGTTCAAAATACATTTGGGCACAACTACGATGGAAAATATACCCTGGATGATAACAGCATCAATAAAGGGACGCAGAGTGACATTGATGGTTACTACAGAGAGTTTCAACGAAATATCAGACTCTATAACCTGGATGCCTTTCTGTCCGCAGGTCAAAAGTTCAATAAATTTTATGTGAACCTGATGGCGGGTATCAATATGCAGCACAACTCCCAGACTCAGAGTGAGGAAGAGGTGAAGACTCTGGTATTGGAGCAGTCATTTCCAAATCTGGCTAATACATCGGCCATACCGACCGTTTCGGCAGGGTATCCTCACAGGATTTTTAGGAGACAAGCTATTTACTCTATTCTGGAAGTGAGCTTCGACGACATTATTTATCTGACAGGATCAGTGAGAAATACCTGGTCATCAACCCTGCCAACTGGAAATAATTCTTATTTCTATCCTTCGGTGAACGCCAGCTTCATTCTCTCAGACGCTATTCCGGCTTTGAGTTCAAGTGGCTGGATGGACTACATGAAGATAAGGGTTGGTTATGGACAAAGTGGAAACGATGCAGACCCTTATGTAGTAAATCCGGTATACGTGCAGGGTCAGGTTACCGCAGGAATTCCTTTTAGTGACCTTACCTTCCCATTAGGTGGCGCTACCGGATATGAGTATAGCAATGTGCTTGGAAACCCGAACCTGAAACCTGAAATCTCAACAGATTTTGAAACTGGTATTGATATCAAACTATTCCAGAACCGTCTGGGCATAGATGTTACCTATTATGATAAAACAACTGAGGGTTTGTTGCTTCAAAGAACATTGGCTGCTTCCTCAGGATTTAATTTCATCTGGGACAACGTTGGTAAAATGACCAATAGGGGAATTGAGATTTCAGCATATATGACACCTATTGAAAACCTCGGAGGATTCACCTGGGACATAGGATATAAGTTTGATAAAAACACTAACAAGGTGGTTGATCTGACAGAAGGTCTTGATGAGGTGACCATCACCGGATTTGTTTCCCCTAGTGTTGTTGCCATCAAAGGGAAGACCGTTTCTCACATAAAGGCTTTTGGCACACAAACCACAAATGACGGAAGAGTGATCGTTGATTCTCAGACCGGAAGACCTTTGGCTACGGCAGTTGGTGTTGACTTAGGAAGCACATTGTATGACTATACCATGGGCTTCATGAATACCTTCACCTACAAGGACCTGTCTCTTTATTTTCAGCTGGACTATAGAGAAGGAGGGAAGTTTCTGTCCTATAGCAAGCAATCAACCATGTGGACCGGTAAGGATCCACTTACTACTTACAATGACAGGTTACCTTTTGTTGTTCCTAATTCTGTCTATGAAGATGACGAAGGCAATTACATCGAGAATACCATTCCGATCACGACAACAGATTTGAACAATTACTACACCGGAGACTGGAATGATCAGGCATTGGTGCTACCCAAAACGTTTGTGAAACTGCGTGAGGTAAGCGTATCATATAACCTGCCGAAAGCCATTTTCAGCAATATGTTCATAGAGTCGGCATCACTGGCATTGGTGGGAAACAACCTCTGGCTATGGACACCTGCAGCCAACAATGTAATAGACCCCGAGATCACTACGGCAGGGAATGGATCAACCAGTGAATTTGGGGAGATCAGGGGCTATCCTTCCGTGAGGAATTATGGATTTAAGATTAATGTATCGTTCTAACAATACCTGGATATGAAAATGAAAAATATATATAAGAAGGGAATTGCAAGGACCGCCACAGCTTTGATGGTTGCCATGGCGATTATGTTCTCTGCATGTGACGACTATCTGGATGTGAATGATGATCCGGATGCTATTTTGGAAAACCCCGGAGTGTTTCTCTTGCCATCTATTGAGATCTCTCTGGCCAGTGCCATTGGAGGTACGTTTGCTCTTCATGGATCACTGTGGGCACAGTATTACAATCAAAATAATACAGCCAATCAGTACCGCACCATCATAGATATGGATATGCGCGCTGACGATGGAGATAATTTGTGGGTAGAGTTGTACTCTTCTGCATTGAGTGATATCCAAAAGCTGAAAGAATACAGTTTGGCCACAGAGACCTACAATCCCAGATTGTACCTGATTGCTACTGTATTGGAAAGCTACACTTTTCAGGTCATATTCGATGCTTTTGGCCAGGCACCATATTCGGACGCTTTCAAGGGTGAGACCACTGCAAACTTCAATCCTGCATTCGAAAATGGAGAAGATGTATATCCGTTTCTGGTAGACGCAATAGATGAAGCCATAGAAATGTACAATGAGTTTAATCCAAATGGAAGCGCCGGCCTGGCAGTGCTTGTGGCGGCTGAGCGTGATAAGGATTATATTTTCAATGGTGACATTGAGAGCTGGCTGGCATTTGCCAATTCACTCAAACTGAAGCTGGCCATGAGAAATCTGGATTACGATGCTACATGGGCTACTGGTGTGATCGCTGATGTGGAAGCAGAAGGAAATTATCTAGCTACAGATGCTATGCTCGATATTTTCGAGAGCCAGGTCAATAAGGAAAACCCATTGTTCGCTCAGGATCAAAACCTGAACACAACAATCAACCTTGTGGCCAACAGGACACTTTCAGAGTTTTTGACCAACAATGGGGATCCTCGTGAAGCATTGACATACAAAGCCAACACATCCGGAAACCTGTTGCTTGATCATGGAGATCATAAAGCCACTACGGCAACGAATCCTCCTAACTCAAATCGAGTACCAATTTTGGATGCTGAAAGACCCGTTTACCTGCTCACAACTTCAGAGGTTGATTTCTTTAGAGCTGAATTAGCGGTAAGAGGGCTGATTACTGATGATCCACAGACATTGTATAACAATGCAGTTCGCAGTGCATTTTCTCGTGTTGGGGCATCTGCTGCTACGGCTGACGCCTCATTTCTGGCAGCTGGTATGCCTTACGAGTTCTCTGGTACAACTGCGGATCAATTACGTGACATCGGCGTACAGAAATGGGTGGCATTGGCCAATGTTAACCCTTTTGAAGGCTTTTTGGAAGTTCACAGAATGGATCATCCTGTAATGATGAATACTACGGCGTATGAGGAAAATCCCCCCACGGGAAATGGAGGAGCGGCACTATATCTGCCTAAGAATACGGTCTTGGGAACTGATTATATCAAGAGATATCTGTTGCCAGAATCTGAGTCAGTAGCCAATGCTAATTTCCCGAGCGAGCAAACACTCGCAACTGATAAACTATGGTGGGATGTTAACTAAATCAACCATGAAGACAATGAAGAATATATTGAATAAATATTTTGGGTTGGTGACAGTGATAATACTGGCAGTTAGTACATTCTCTTGCGAGAATGATGGCGACTCTGTCGGTATTTCTACAGTCACATATTTCCCAACCTTTGAGTTGACAGATGGTGAGAACGTAGTAATTACCACTGGCTCCACATTCACACCCTCAGCTACGGTTAAAGAGGGAGAGAATGAGCTTACTCCGGATATCGATAACCCAGTGAATAACTCCACCCCTGGAATCTATCAGGTGATTTATTCGGCTGAGAATTCTGATGGATACGCCGGATCAAAGTCCCAGCAGGTTGTTGTCTATGACCCTGCAATCGTGGCCACTGATGTGACTGGAAACATTGCTGATATTGGGCGTCCTGAGCGAAAGGGTGTAATTACTCTGGTGCCAGGTACAACTAATATCTTTCATTGCACCGATATGGCATTTGCAGGAACATTTCCATTGTACTTTATGATGGATGGTGATAATATGGTGGTAATAACTCAAAATTTCATTTTTGGGGTAACCAGTGTGGACGCTTCCTATGATCCTATCGCGAAAACATTCTCTATCACTGTAAACCCACAGGGATTTGCTTATAATTTTCAATACGAATAATGAGACATAATATGAAAACTAATATATTGATAGGATTTGCAGTGCTGGCATTTATCGTGTCTTCGTGTGCAACGGAAGACATTGATCCGGGTGCTGCAGCAAATAATGAGCTGAGTGGTGAGTGGTTTGTTCATTATGATCATAACTTCTACGGACCAGATCCATTTCAAGTGGGGTACACCAGAATTCTTACGTCCACCACTGCTTCACAATCAGCCTCTGAACTGATCGTGACAGATGAGGATAACTTTTGGTCTTATAGAGTAAAAGCAAGAATGGATGTACCTTCCAAAACCTTTGGTAGTCAGGACACACTTATCAGCTTTGTGGATGGCTACGATATCAAAGTGCTGGTAAGAAATGGAAGGATTTTTGAAGATGCCATAACTACGGCGGCGGGTGTAGTTACCGATAGCATATACTTTGAGGTTTGGTTTGAAGATCTCGAAGGAGCCACTGGATTTGCAAGTGATACACTGTTTGTTTCTGGATATCGTAGAACCGGTTTTAATGAAGACGAACACTAAACGTTTTCGTCTAACCTTAGATGTGAAAAACTACCTGGCGCCCCCAGGTAGTTTTTTATTTTCAGGGCTTGGATAACTATTGAAGAGTTCTAATTGCTTTTGGATTTGAGGCATTTAAGATTTCCTGAATTTCCTCAGCATTCCGAAGCATGAGTCTATTGAAATACATAATCATACTTTTCAGATCTTCCTCTCTTTTGCATTTAAATCTATATGCTCTGGCAAACAAGTAAACCTCTTTTTCGAAAGGTTGAAATGCTGATAGGTTCTTTTCAAGTTTCTTGTGAATGGGAAATACCTTATGTCCATCATAAATGAAGAATTCTTTGTGTCGAATTACTTTCTTTTCAGGGCTTCCAAGATCCAGTGCGGGCAAGTAGTTTGCCTGCTGAATTGATATTCGTGTTCTGGCGAGAAGCATATTTGGTTTGCCGGTTGAGATAACTTGATAAAGATTTTCAGATGAGGGGAATGAGCTGTCTTCCAGTGACACAAATTTGACAGAATCAGCTATAACAAAATCATACCACGAGAAGCTTTTAATGAATCTGGCAGGATGAGCAATGATCTCGTTTTCATTTCTAATATCTACTGTAGAGCTTGCTATGTCATACCGAATGTAGACATTATCCTGTTGTCTCCCATTTTGGAATTCAACATGGCCTTTGTTCCAGTTACTATTAAAATACACCGAGGACGGTGATTCAATTACATGAATGCTTCTCCCATCCATGAAAGAGCCCGAAACCAGTCCTTCTTCAAAAAGTCTCGTTTTGGGTGCTACCTGTCCAAAGATATACAATGGAAAAAGCAGGATAAATAACAAAATGTATCTCCAGAATAGAGTTGGAGTCATGACCGGATTATTATGAGATCAGGGAAATTCTATTGGCCTGGGTTAGAAATTTCTTTGGACTTTCATCCACATAGTACTTGAAGTCTTTGATTAGGTGTGACTGGTCATAGTAACCAGATTTGAACGTCAATTGCGTGAGTGACATTTCATTTTTAAACTCCTCGTAATTCTTAAGAAAATTGTTGAGTTTTTCGATTTTGCAAAACTCCTTGGGAGATAAGCCAACCTCACGATTAAACTTCTGCTCCAAAGTTGATTTGCTGATACCAAACATGCCGTAGAGCTCCTTTACCTTTATTTCTCCCTTGTTTTTTTTGATTAGGGCTATGGTCTCTTCAATCAGTGAATCAACTCTTCTGTTGCCATGTGCTTTTTGCTCCTTGAGATAACCCTCGAAGATGCTTATGAGCTCACCTGGATTGTTATTTACGATAGCTCTTCTCCAGCTATGCTGATATTGAGCAGGCAATGAAAATTTTTGAATGTCCTCCTTGAACTTGTAAGTCTGATCGCTGGAAAGAATGCATTGATATTGCGGATGTAGCTTGATAATCAGAAGACGGACATCCTCTTCACCTGTGAGCACCATCCCTCTGCTTCTTGTTCGGGTATATAAACCTTCACCCGGAACAATGGTGTGTCTTTTGGCAGATCCAATGATGGTCCTGTGAAACAGACCCTTAAAAGAAACAATTATTTCAGAATGATTATCAGGAAAGAAGTAGTAGCCCTCAGCAATCTTTTCCCTTTCAATATTGATAAGCCAAACAGAATGAATAATTTCTTCTGAATCCCCAACCGCAATTTTTTCAATTTTCATGGCCTTGCATTTACATCAAGACCACTCAGAAATCATTTTAACTTATTGTTTTACAAGGAATTATGTAAACATTTGCTCACAAAATGCTGTATGTCCACATTGTTTACAAAATAATTTTTTTTACCAAATAAGGGTTGGTCAATGCTCGATTGTTTTACGCTCTATGTATTCTTTTGGTGAGATGGTATGTACCTTCCTGAAGGCTTTATAAAAGGAGACTTTGTTGCTGAATCCCGATAACTCAGCAATGGCATCAATTGTGATATTTCGTGACTGTTCAATTAAAAGCCTTTCAGCGGTTTTTATTCTGTACCTATTTATAAAGAGGTTTACATTTTCACCTGTGCAATCGTTGATAGCCTGTGAGATTTGTTTTTCTGATAAGTTAAGTTGAACAGCCAAATCAGCCAGTTTGATGTTAGGATTTAAATAAAGTTCTGAGTTTTCGATTCCCACTCTGATTGCTTCGAAGGTTTTTTGATGGTTCGATTGACTTTTGGGTTTCTTTTTTTGAAGGGTATGATCCGAAATAAATTTTGATCCTGACATGCTTGAAAATGTGATAAAGCTTATCACGACAATGATGGTGAATGGCAATAAATGTTGAGCAAAGTAGCTGTCAATTGGTAGGGCAAGATGAATAACAACAGAGATTAGTTCCATTGAAAAAAGAAATGCCATTACACTCAGCCATTTGTCCTGTTTAATGTCACCAAATAATACTATCAGATAAAAAACGCCTTGAAAAATTCTTGCTGAAGGAAGCAAAATATCAAGCTCCTGTGATTCCGGTAAAAGAGGACTTGCTATGATAAATATCACAGCGGGTAGAAAATGGATGGGTACTGAAAAGGATTTTCGGAGATAGCTTTTACAGTAAAAATAAAGGAAAGGTGCAATAGTCAAACTAAAAACATCACCCACAGTAGATAAAAATGAAAGCTGTTCTGGTGAAGGGAGAAAATCATTAATTGAACTTGCCAGGACCAGGCAATGCCCAAGGATAAAAAAACCAAGATATAGCGTGGGTATTCGTTTGCTCAGAAATACAAAAGAAAGCATCAGTCCATTGAAGATGCCAATGGATACTATTGTTAATCCTAAAATCACCAGGTGTGGGGTTTATCTGCTGTTACGATCATTGACCAGTTTAGATGTGGGCTTTTTTACAACTCAAACTTTCTTTTTTACAATTCTCTGTTCCGAACATCATCTTTATTTGTTGCTGCAGAGGTGTATTAGTAGAATGCATCCTCTTCATATTATACTGGTTTAAGCCGATGTCTTCTCAACATCGGCTTTTTTTGCTCTGCTATGAAAACAATGATGAAGCCAGTTTCCATTAAGTAGCTGGTGAGTATTTTCGTCTTTTTTACAATGCTGGTCAGGGGTAGCGTTCTATTATCCGGACATCAATTAAAAATGTTCACAAGATTCCTGATCTGTTTTGAATGCTTCTTGGATGTTGACTAAATTGAAACGATGAAGCAGATCCTTACACTACTCATATCATTTTATGCCGTGGGTTTAATCGCCCAGTCAATGGATTTTGAAGAATATGATCCGGTATCTACATTGGTGGTCCCGGAACATCCGGTTACCAAAGCAAAATTCCCTTTTATTGATGTACACAGCCATCAATGGAATCTCACCAAAGAGAAGATTCACCAGTTAGAAAGGGAAATGGATCAGCTCAATATGGCCATCATGGTAAATTTAAGCGGTCGTGGTCGTGGTGGTTCTACCTCACAGGAATACATGGCAGGAACCATTCGAAGAATTGCAGGCGAAGCACCTGGCAGGATCGCTACTTTCACGAATGTTGATTTTGATGGAATTGGGACCGAAGGATGGACAGAAAAAGCTGTTCGCGAATTGGAAGAAGACGTAAAGAATGGAGCTGTAGGACTAAAAATTTACAAGAGTCTGGGACTTCGGATTACAGATAATAAAGGAAATATTGTTACGGTTGATGATCCGAGAATAGATCCGGTATGGGCTAAATGTGGCCAGCTTGGTATCCCTGTTTTGATTCATTCAGCGGATCCTAAATCTTTTTGGGACCCACATGATGCCAGCAATGAACGGTGGCTAGAGCTTAAGTTGAGATCAGGAAGAAAGCGCTCAGATACCGACCCAGCTCCCTGGGAAGACATCATCGCGGCACAACACAGGATGTTTGCAAAACATCCTCAGACAGTATTTATCAATGCTCATATGGGATGGCTCGCAAATGATCTCGCTACTTTAGGGAAACTATTAGACCGTCTGCCGAATGTCAATGTAGGTATTGGAGCTATCATTGCTGAGCTGGGCAGACAACCCCGGTTTGCCAAAGCATTTTTTGAAAAGTATCAGGATCGCATTTTGTTTGCCAAAGACGCCTACAACCCCCAGGAATATTACACCTATTTCAGAGTCCTGGAGACTGAGGACGAATACTTCCCGTACTATAAGAAATACCATGCCTTCTGGCGCATGTACGGTATAGGATTATCCGATGAGGTGCTGAAGAAAGTTTATTACGAAAATGCGTTGAGGATAATTCCCGGGTTGGATAAGTCTGTGGTGCAGCGGATGAATGGGATTTGATATTTAGACTTTTAACCTTTCAAACCTGTCAGGTTTTTAAAACCTGACAGGTTTAGAGGTTAAAAGTAAATAGTTAATCCACCTCATTGATTTCAATACATTCATAGATCTCTTCATACATCGCCCATTGTCTGATTAATTGTAACTTTTCGCGATAGATTTCTTTCCTGATCCACCAGTATAATGAAAAGCAGTCGGGTCCAAACTCCCAAAAGTCATATATATAGTTTCCCTCCCCTAGTAATTCTTCGATCTTAAGCTTTAATTCAGGCATAAAGTCTTCATCCCCTAATATATCAGATGCCAAGCCTAGCAAATCATCTGGTGTCATGTTTTCCAGATATCGGTGAAAGCTATTGCCTGAATAGAAATGAGATTTGATTTTATTATCAAAATAAAAACCCTGATATATATGCGTTATCTTTAAGTTGGTGCACATTTTTTATTTAAGCTTAAATAATTTAATTCTCTATATCTATCTTCTTTTCAGGTGGTTGCTGATGAAATTCATGAAACCCCGCTTCGCCCCCAAACCAATCGAATACCGTTTTTCGTTCAATGCGACCTGCTTCTCTGTTGATAAAAGAATGATAGCTGGAGTATGGCCAATCAGTTAGATTTTTTACAAATCCATGATGGATAGGATTGTAGTGGATGTACCTGACTAGTTCGCGGAGATAGTTTTCATTATCTACCTGTTTTCGTTTTAAACTACTTCGGAATAATCTGCCAATTCTTTCATATCGCTTATTAAATGCTTTTGAATATGCATTGAAACAATTACTGAACTTTTTTGAAATCAATTCTGGTAATTTTTCCAGTGATTCCGGACCATTATCTAGCTTGAAGTAATGAATTAGCAAATCTTCATCCTGGATGCGCAACAGGAAATGAAAGTGATTGGGCATCAGACAGTAGGCATAGATGTCCGAAAAAGGGATGATGTGAAGCTCATATTTTGAAAGGAAATACAAATAGTTTTCATCACTGCGGAAGATATTGTCATCTCCATTCCCATGATTATAAACATGGAAAAAACTTGAAGGCTGAAATAAATCTGAATAATTGCTCATAAGTGGATTAAAGTTGAATCTATAAAATTTGATAATAATAATCCATAAAACGGTATAATAAATGTTATTTATCGTCCAAACCCATCAGGTTTTTGAAACCTGACGGGTTTGGCGAACATGTACCTTATACTTTCATTAACTTTCCCCAAAAGTTAACTATCTGAGGGTGAGGAATCAGCAGACATTTAATGAGGCAGAATTTGAAAAGCTCTTCAGGGAGTACTTTCCTTATTTGTGTGCCTTTGCCAGGAAATATGTAGTTGATGAATCAGATTGTAAAGACATCGTGCACAATGTCTTTCTTAATTTGTGGCAAAAGCGGGAGACATTAGATCTTTCTGAATCTCTAAAAGGCTATCTCTTTAAATCCGTATACAATCGATGCTTAAATCATATCAGAGATCAAAAGAAAATCCTGCACAAGGATCTTGAATTCGAATCAGAGGCTCTATCGAAGTATGCTGATTCAAATGATTATCTGGAAGAGTCGGAATTGGAGATGCGCATTAAGAGGGCCATCGACAATCTGCCTGAAAAGTGCAGAAAGATTTTTATTCTAAATCGGTTTGAAGAAAAGAAGTATAGTGAAATTGCTGAAATCCAGGGTGTTTCAGTAAAGGCAATAGAGGCTCAGATGTCTAAAGCTTTGAAGCTTTTGAGAGAGCAGCTCATAGATTATCTGGTTGTTTTTATTATTTTATTTCAAATTTATCTAGGGCAATGAGACATTCATGTGTGTTAATTGATAATAGATGAAAAGTGGAGCAGAACATAATGAATTGATCGAATTGGCAGTGAAGAAATTGTCAGGGGAAGCTTCAGCCGATGAATTAAATCAGCTTAAAGATCTGATAAATGAGAAAGTTGAAAACCAAACTCTGTACGAAGAGCTGGAAAAGATATGGATTTCAACAGAGAAAGCTAAGGGAATTACCGGGGCAGAGGTGGATGAAGAGTGGTTGAGGTTGCAAAAAGAAATGCATCGATCGGATCGCAAATCCATATTCCCATCCTTGCTTAAGGTGGCTGCTTCAATTGCTCTGATCATATCTGTGGCGCTGGTTATTATTCAACTTACAAAAAGTGATCAGCTGACTTTAGTAGCTTCCGATAAAACGATCACTCAGCAATTGAGCGATGGATCTGTTGTAACGCTCAAGGCAGGCGGGGAGCTGAAATATGCTGATGGTTTTGCTGATGAATTGCGAGAAATCACCCTGGAGGGGGAAGCATTTTTTGAGGTAACTCCTGATAAAGAAAGACCATTTGTTGTTCACACCCAGTCCATTGATGTCAGGGTTTTAGGCACATCCTTCAATGTGAAAGCCGATGAATCTAATACTGCAGATGTGGTCGTCGTGGATGGATTAGTTTCAGTAAAATATCAAGATGAGGAAGTCAAACTCAACCCAGGTGAAAGAGCAATTGCTGTTCTGACCTCCAAAAGGCTAAGTAAACAAATGAATGGCAATCCAAATTTTCTTTCCTGGAAAACGATGAAATTTAGTTTTATTGACACCCCGCTGCAGCAAGTTGTCAATGATCTTAATAATGCATTTAATAGCACTATTCAGATTGATGAAAGCATACTAAATTGCCCTGTGACCGTATCTTTTCAAGGTCAATCACTGGATTCCATCTTACGGGTTTTAGAAGCTACCCTTAGCCTGACATTAAAAGAAGAAAGTGGTAAAAAAGTGCTATCAGGTCCAGGCTGTTGATCATTTTCATCTATGGGAACCCGTGGGCTTTACATCTTTTTTTTACTGATCTGTCTTAGAACAGCTACGCAGGCACAAACTTCCATTCCGGATGTTAGGATTACGATTCAGGAGAAGGAAAGGACGGTAGAAGAACTTCTTCAAATCATCGAAGCAAAATCAGGTGTCTCTTTTGCCTACAGTAGTAGTTTCCTGCCAAAAGATCAAAAGATTAGCATTAACGCTGAACAAAAGCCCTTATCAGAAATCCTGGATGAGGTGCTGCTGGGCCTCAGCATCGATTATCAATGGGTTGAGCAGAAGGTCGTATTAGGGAAATCAGCAGAAAAGAGTAGTATAACGTATTATACTATCAGTGGTTATGTCAGGGATAAAGTCAACGGAGAGAACCTGATTGGCGCTACAATTCAGATAAAGGATACTTATATTGGAAATGTTACGAATGCCTACGGCTTTTATTCTCTCACGTTACCCGCTGGCAGGTACCAACTAAAGTTTTCATATGTTGGATATGAAAGTGAGGAGATATCCGTGGTTCTGAATAAGTCGAGGTCAATCGACATACGGATTACACCTCAATATTCATTCCTTGAAGCAGTAGTTGTAGCTCCATCGGATTCCCTTATTCAAATTGAACAGGCAATCTCAAATGCCTTAGATATTGATGCGGGTAGGGTGTTGAGTAAGCCTGCTGCGCTGGGTGAGGCTGATCTGATCAAATCCTTGGATGTAATCCCTGGAGTTCAGCTTTTTAGAGATGGATCGACTTTCTTTAATGTAAGGGGAGGTGACAGAGATCAAAACCAGATGCTGGTTGATGATGCCCCGATATATAATCCCGCACATTTTCTGGGCTTATTCAGTGTTTTTATACCAGAAGCGATCAAAGATGTAAAGCTATATAAAGGCAATGCACCTTCAGAATATGGTGGTAGAGTTTCCTCGGTCATGGACATTCATACCAAGGATGGAAACCTAAATGAGTTCAACCTCAATGGAAGTATTGGACTTGTTTCTTCCCGGTTATCTGCAGAAGGGCCTATCAGGAAGGAGAAGAGTTCTTATTTCTTATCATGTAGGAGGTCGCATATTGGAGGACTTATCAGGGGTTTGGGAGCTGAGTTTGATCAGCTTTATTTTTCTGATTTCACAGGCAAAGTAAACCTTCAGCTCAACCAAAAGAACAGACTATTTGTCTCTACATTTTTAAGTAAAGATGAATTCCTCGCTGACGGAGGTCTGAGATGGGGAAACAAAGCGGGTACAATTCGTTGGAACCACCTCTTTGGAAACAGGTTATTTCTCAATACTACCTTTTACACAAGTAAATATGAATATAACCTCATTGCCCGCCGGGATATCATTTGGAAAAACAACATTAACAATGCGAGTTTAAAGACGGACTTTATTTTTTATAAGGATCCGGGTAGCACAATTAAATTCGGATTACGAATCAGTGGTCATCATTTCAATCCAGGGAACATTGAGGATTTTGCGGGTAATCAATATGACTTTGTGCCAAAAAGGAATGCCTCAGAATCTTCTTTATATTTCAGTCACGATAAGCAGTTGGGAAATAAATGGTCACTTAATTACGGACTTCGGTTGAGTTCATGGACCAATTTTGGGCGCACAATAGAATATGAGATCAATGAAGACTACCGGGTTGTGGATTCCACGATTCACAATACACGAAACTCATATAATGAATATTCAAACCTTGAACCCAGGCTGACTCTTACCTGGAATTTTTTACGGGGACATTTTCTCAAATTCAATTATTCCAGAACAGCCCAGTATATTAATTTGATCAGCAATTCTATCAGTCCTTTCAACAACCTGGAAGTATGGCTGCCAGCTAGTGTGAATATTAAGCCACAGCTGGGGAATCAAATATCGTTTGGATGGATCCATAACAATCAAAAATGGAAGCTTGAAGTGGATGCGTATGGGAAGGTTTTGAATAATCAACTGGATTACACAGATCAGGCCCAGTTGTTATTAAACCCACATCTGGAAGCAGAATTGAGAGCTGGAGATAGCTGGATGTATGGGATTGAGGGGACACTCACAAAAAATACCGGAAAGCTTACCGGTTGGCTCTCTTATATCTTTTCCAGAAGTTTTCGGAGCATACCAGGAATTAACGGAGGGCGAACTTATCCCACACTTTGGGATCGGCCACATCAGTTTTTACTAAGTCTCAATTATTTGCATTCAAAGAGACTAAATTTTGCTGGTACATTTCTCCTGAGTTCTGGTGCTCCTAATAGCAGACCCTCCGCTTATTACCAATATGCTGGTCGAACAGTTCCGGTATATGCTAGCCGGAACAACAGCAGACTACCAACGTATCACCGTTTTGACATGGGTATGAATAGCAGGTTGAATAAAAGAGAACAGCGGTTCAATCACTTTCTTGGTATATCGGTTTTCAATTTCTACTCACAGAAAAACACCATTTTGGAAAGCTTCAATAAGATTGAGAAAACTGAGGATAGCTATGTGGTACCTGCAACAAATTCAGGCACCGTTGTCCCAACCTATCGTTTTTTATATTCTCTGGTACCATCAATTACATATTCATTTAAGCTATGAACAAATGGATGCTCATATTGACGATTTTGATCTTCGGGTGTGAAGAAGCGTTTGACTACCAACCTTTGTCTGGAGATGATCTGCTAGTGGTAGAAGCTATGATTACCAGTGAAAAGAAACCGCAGGAAGTGCATATTAGCAAAACCTTTACTGATTTGAATGGAGATATACCCAGGATTACCGATGCTTTGGTGGCTCTTAACGATGGTGATACCACAATCATATTAGCGCACGACCCGGAAAGGCCGGGCACCTATCTGACTGATTCTTTGCAGGGATTGTTCGGAAAAGTATACACCCTGTATATTCTGTATGAAGGAAGAGAGTATTATGCCCAGGCTACTTCTGCATTTGGGTCACCTTTGGAGCAGATTGTCATTCAGGAAAGAGAAGACGGTATATTTCAATTTAATTACGAGGAGTCTTCCGAACCCTCCATGACTGAAGTGATTGTTTCGTGGGAAGAAACGGATTCTCAAGGGCAGAGACGGCAAGAGCAACGTCGGGCATTCTACTACACCCTTAAAAGTTTGGATATAACCAGTGTTTTTGCTCCTGAAAAGGACGGTTTGTTTTTTCCTGAAGGTGCTCAAGTTTTTAGAAGAAAGTACTCCCTTACGCAAAATCATCAGGACTTTATCAGGTCCTTTCTTTCTGAGGTTGATTGGCGTGGTGGTGTTTTTGATGTGAATGCCGGGAATGTTTTAACAAATCTGACTGAAGGGGCGGTTGGTTATTTTTCCATTTCAATGGTGCGAACCGAAACGACCATTGTAACAAAATAAGTAGTAGATATAGAGTGTGTTAACTATTTTTTTAAAAAAAAGATGAAATTTATCTAGGGTAGGCTGGGGTGATTGTGTGATTAAATACACAATCAAACTTTAAAAAAATGAAAACGAATATGAAAGCCTTAAAATTTATCTCCCTGCTAGCCACCATAGCATTGATATTAGTATTTGTATCCTGTGATGACTCTATCAATAGCCCACAGGAAGGAGAAAGCATATTGCCAGAAAGATTTGCTATTGATATTCCAACATCAATCTCGAATTCGGATGCATCAGTAAACGGAAGAACTTCGGGTAGAACTACCGATGATGATTTGGATGGAAATGATATCTATAAATTGCTTAGCTTTTTCATAGCTGTTGGTGATGATTCCGGGGATCTTGTCGAAGCAATTATTGGCAGCATTACCATTTTAGGTATCGATAGGCCATTATTCATCTCTTACGAAAGTGATGAGGATGGCCGAACCAAAAACCTTGAAGTGGTTGAGGACGTGAGCCACGAGGGAAAAGCTTATCAATATATGCTTACAATTACCGATGCGGAGTCTGAGAATAATGCTGATGGTGGTAAGGCCATGCAAATTTTTTGGAACAAGAGCCCAATTAGCGGAGTAGCTATTTTAAAACCCTATAATATCAATCGAGTAGAGGAAGCTGAGGCGGGTGAAGCCATTTTAAAAATTGAATATACTGAAGACAGTGAGTTTGGCTATGATGCACATATGATTGTATCAGTAGATCACTTGCCGCTTGAAAACCCTCTGGTAGACCCTTACTCTATCCAGACATTGAAGATGTTTGTTGGAAAATCAGGTGATTTAGTAGATGTTTATGGAAATTCAGATCATCCTAATGCCAAGTTTTTCACAGAGGATACCGGTTTCAACTGGGCATTTGTAGCTTCCGGATCGGAGAGTGCTAAGATTGGTGTGGCAGAAGTAGGGTTACCACCAAATGACCTGGATGCGTCGGATCGTGAAACAATACTTGTTGACTACGCAATAAAAGAAGTATTCACACATCAAATCCAAACGGTATGGCCAAACCTTGAGCAAGAACTCATTGACTTGTATTTGCACAATACTGAAGCTCCGGGGTTCTTCAACAATGAGGGGTTTATCAAAGGAGGGTCGGCTCCAAGTGCGGTATATGATCCATTGGTATCAAGGATCCAGGATTTGACACCATATAATCCTTCAGTGATATCTTCGTTGGATATTTCATTTCAATAAGCAATACAAGACCTGTTAGGTTTATAAAATCTGACAGGTCTTGTTAATAGATAGGGATTGCTTTCAGCGATCCTTGTAGTTCCTAATTCCGAAAGAAAGGCTCAAATCAAAGATTTGACTTTTTTGTTTCTGTAACCTCATTAGAATAAATTCAATTCGGCACAAAACAAAAAAGCCCATTGCTTTTAGCAATGAGCCTTTCTTTCTTAGTGAACCCGGCAGGATTCAAACCTGCAACCTCCAGAGCCGTAATCTGGTGCACTATTCAGTTATGCTACGGGTCCAATATTCTTTAATATATTCTCGACCAATCCCAGATTTGAGATATTTTTCTCTGTTTCTGGCCTCAAATCTACTTTCAAATGACTCAGTAATAACCAAAACCCAAGGTTTATAAGGCTTTGTGGATTGTGTTTTTCCTGAGTTATGCTGCTTTAATCTTTTTTCAGGATCTTCGGACATTCCAACATAAAAACGCCCAAAGTTAATACTCCTTATTACGTAAACATAATGTGCCATAATCTGGTGCACCCTGCCTGCCGGCAGGCAGGTATTCAGTTATGCCCGCCTGCCGACTAAGGCAGGCTACGGGTCCATTTCTTTCAACCTTATGTTAAAAGATCCTAAAATCGAGTGCAAAAGTAATAATTTACTTTATACCCTGACGTTCTAAGCACTAGTTTTGAAATAGATTCTATCTTTGCCCGCAAAATTGAATATACATGATCAGATCTAGTGTTGTTGTTTTATTGATTTTTCTAACTTTCTCTTCTTTCGCTCAGCAAAGCGATCGACCATCTCAGCCCGACTTAAAAGGAGATATCATGTTGGATTTTGGTATCAATATGTGGTCCGAGGATGCTGAGAAACTTAGATTAGACATGTGGAGGTCTAACTCATTCAGTATTTACTACAATCGAATGTTCAAACTCAACGACAAGTTCACCTTTCATCCCGCGGTCGGCTTCGGCTTTGAGAAATATTCGTTCAATGACGACTATACCTGGTTGTCTGACGATAACGGAAACATTTCTTTGGACACACTCAACGGAGTAAATCTTTCAAAAAATAAACTTCAGGTGACCTACTTGGAAATTCCACTTGAGTTGAGATATTACCCCTGGTCTACTAATTCCGGAGAAGGTGTATTTGTTGGAGCTGGTGTAATAGGTGGAGTTAGAATCAATACTGTTTCTAAAATCAAATATCCTGTAGGTGGTGGATTAGCCAAAGAAAAACTTAATCACAGGCTGGGAGTAAGTGACTATAGATATGGTTTCCAGGCCAGAATAGGATGGAGGACTTTCCATGTTTACTACAAATATTATCTGAGCAATGTATTTAGTAGTTCACCGGATGGTAGTGGTGTTAATCCGACTACCTCTACATTCGGTATTAACTTCAGTGGATTTTAAGCAAATATATACGTTCCGCTAAAACACAGAATAAATCCAAGTATGGAGCCAGCCCAGACTTCATCGTCTGTGTGCTTCTTCAGATAGAGTCTTGAGAAACTTACTATGCCGGCAAGCAACACTATCGTGATCAGGTAGGCAATACTACTTGTGGTGAGATATCGCATTGCGAAAGCTGAAAAAATCCCAAATGTCCCCCAAATACCCGCTGCATGCACACTGATTTTGTAGCGGATGCTGATGAGTAATATCAATCCAACTAGGACAGTAACCTCAAGCATTATCACTGCCAACTGGTCAGATACATGGATCTTGGTGATAAACAAGTATGTAGTAATGGCATAAAATGCCGTTATTGAGATGAAAGGTAGCACACGCTCTTCACGATGCGTCATTTCAAGACTGGTAATCCTGTTGGTGTATTTTAAGAACAGAATGCTGATCACTGGGATAAGGAAAGTGGTGAGAAAGACAATTCCTATAAAGTTTGGAATGGCATCAAAGGCAATTGGACTAAATACCTGCGGAAAAAGAAAGTAGAACAGGATGCAACTATAGGTTGCCATCAATAGCGGGTGGAAAATAATACCGATTGGTTTTAGAAATTTTTCGATCACTAGAGTTGCTTTCTTAGTCTTGCGACGGGTATGTTGAGCTGCTCCCGGTATTTGGCAACTGTTCTACGGGCAATATTATAGCCCTCAGCCCTTAGGAGTTTTTCTAGTTTGTCATCAGATAGGGGCTTGGATTTATTTTCTGATCCAATGAACTCACTCAGTTTGTTTTTCACCTCTCTGCTGCTTACATCCTCTCCTGAATCAGTAGATATACCTTCGGAAAAGAAATATTTAAGTGGTAACACACCAAATTCAGTCTGAATTGATTTACTGTTTGCTACCCTGGAAACGGTGGAGATATCCATTCCTATTTTATCTGCAATGTTCTTAAGGATCATTGGCTTCAGCTTACTTTCATCGCCCTCCAGGAAATAATCATACTGAAAGTCAATGATAGCCTGCATGGTGTTCAATAAGGTTTGCTGCCGTTGCTTGATGGCATCTATAAACCACTTGGCGGAATCCAGCTTCTGCTTGATAAAAGTTACGGTCTCCTTTAGTTTCTTATCTTTCTTATCACTTTTGTCATAAGCATCCAGCATATCGGAATAAGAACGACTCACTTTTAGCTGGGGAGCATTCCGTGAGTTGAGGGTCAGCTCTAGTTTTCCACTATTATTTACCAATAGATAATCCGGAATCAGGTATTGAGTCTTTACCAGGTCGTCACCAGAACCTCCTGGCTTGGGATTTAATTTTGTGATGGTGGAAATAGCTTCCTTCAGAAGGTTTTCATCCAGGATATTAAGTTTTCGTGCAATCTTATCGTAATGCTTCTTTGAGAACTCGTCGAAACAGTCCTCGACAATTCTTGTAGCTATCTGAACCAACTCTGATCCATCCTCTTTTCTTTCTAGCTGCAAAGCCAGACATTCCTGTAGATTTCTTGCTCCGATGCCAGGAGGATCGAAGTTTTGGATTTTGTAAAGGATACTTTCCAGTTCCTCCACATCCGTTTCCACATTCATGGAGAATGCCAGGTCATTTACAATGGCTTCCAACTCGCGGCGGATATAGCCGTCTGAGTCTATACTTCCAATAAGTTGCTTGCCGATCAGATCTTCACGCTCATCGAGCTTCAGATATCCCAACTGGGTGATTAGGGTTTCATGGAGCGTAGAACCCACCGAAATGGGGAGCTCTTTATTGTCGTCGTCACCTCCGCCACCATCGCCCTGCATTTTATATCCACTATAATCATCATGCAGATACTCTTCGATATTTTCAGTAGAATCCGACTCGTATTCCGAATCATAATCATCCTGTGGGTCCATGTCATCATCGGAACTACTTCCCTCTTCCAAAGCTGGGTTTACCTCTAGTTCTTCCTCAATCCTTGTCTCAAGCTCAGCCGTTGGCACCTGCAGCAACTTAATGAATTGTATCTGCTGAGGAGATAATTTCTGCTGTAATGACTGTGTTAATCCTAGTTTCTGCATAGCTAGATTTCCTGCACTTTCAAAATTATCATAATTAACCCTAATCTTTGATTAAAAGACCAAAATATCGTTTTTTTGCGTCCACTTTTCGGATTAAAGACCATAAATATCGTGAGAGAAAAACGTAAAAAAATTAAAGAAATTCTGAGTATGTCGTCGGTGGGCGAGAGAGTTACCGCTATGGGATGGGTCAGGACCAAAAGAGAAAGTAAAAATGTGGTTTTTATCGCACTTAATGATGGTTCCACAATAGAAAACTTACAAGCCGTAGGTGATACCGGAAAGTTCGATGAGGCTTTGCTTCGAAAAATAAATACTGGTGCCAGTGTGGCTGTCACCGGTGAGCTGGTGGAGTCACAGGGAGCTGGTCAGGCTGTAGAGCTACAAGCTGAAATAATTGAAGTATTCGGAGAGGCAAACCCTGAGCAATACCCATTACAACCGAAAAGGCATAGCCTTGAATTTTTAAGAGAGATTGCCCATCTGAGACCCAGGACCAATACTTTTAGTGCGATCATGCGGGTTCGTCATCAGCTGGCATTTGCAGTACACCAGTTTTTCCATGAAAAGGGTTTCGTATATATCAATACACCGATCATTACAGCATCAGATGCCGAAGGAGCAGGGGAGACTTTTAAGGTGACGAACTTTGATCTGGAGAAATTGCCGAAAGGTGATGACGGAAAGATTGACTATGAGAAAGACTTTTTCGGCAAGTTGACCAATCTTACCGTATCAGGACAGCTGGAAGGTGAGCTGGGCGCTTTAGCACTGGGTGAGATTTACACTTTCGGACCAACCTTTAGGGCAGAGAATTCAAACACCACCAGGCACCTGGCGGAGTTTTGGATGATTGAACCTGAGATGGCGTTTTATGACCTTACAGACAACATGGATCTGGCTGAGGAAATGCTAAAATTCCTCATAAAGTCTGCGATGGATAACTGCCAAAGTGATTTGGCATTCCTGGATAAACGTCTGGCTGATGAGGAAAAAGTGAAACCACAACAGGAGCGCAGTGAAATGGGCCTGATAGAACGCCTTCAGTTTATTCTTGACAACGATTTTGAGCGCGTATCCTATACGGACGCAATAGAAATATTGAAGCGATCAAAACCAAACCAGAAGAAAAAGTTTAAATACCTTATCGACGCATGGGGAGCTGATCTGCAGTCTGAGCATGAGCGTTTTTTGGTAGAAAAATATTTTAAGAAGCCTGTTATTCTCTACAACTACCCGAAGGACATCAAGGCTTTCTACATGTATCAGAATGATGATGATAAAACAGTGGCAGCGATGGATATCCTGTTCCCGGGTATTGGGGAGATTATTGGTGGATCCCAGCGGGAAGACAGACTGGATAAATTGACTTCACGAATGGAGCAAATGGGCATTCCGGCTGAAGAGCTTTGGTGGTATCTCGATACCCGAAAATTTGGCAGCGTTCCTCATAGTGGATATGGATTGGGGTTCGAAAGGATGGTGCAGTTTGTTTCGGGGATGGGGAATATCAGGGATGTCATTCCTTTCCCTCGTACTCCGGACAACTGCGAATTCTAGTGAATCTGAAATCGCTAGAATTCGGTTATCTTTTAAAGTAACTCATCCCTTCGACAGGCATGGTAGCTTTTCCTTCTACCATATATTTTACTGCAATAGAGTTTTGACCATCCCAGGTCATGGTGTATACTTCGAGGTGAAGATGAGGTCCTGAGGCAATGCCGGTCTGGCCACTTAAACCGATAACCTGGCCAGGCTTCACCCGATCCCCAACCTTTACCAAAGCACCACCCTTTTGCAGGTGGGAGTAGTCCGCATAAGATCCATCATCGTGAAGTACCAAAATAAAGTTGTTGAATTTGGCACAGGATTCGTCAGGGCAACCTTTTTTATGCTCATCGATTGCTTTCACAACGAGGCCTTCACGAATGGCACAGATTTCAGTCCCTTCTTCCATATGAAAGTCCAGGGCATTTTTGTTTTGGTGCGTACTTTTACCATTGTAGCCCTGGTCTATTTTATAAGAAGTTCCCTTTTTATAAGGAAGCTCGTAGATCACCTGGTCATTGTGTTTAGCCAGGATATTTCCTTCCACTTTTGTTGAGTTAAACCCGAAGCTGATCGAAGTATTTTTTTCCGGTAAAAATTTTGCCAGTGTATCTATTATGTTAGCCTCTACAATTCTGGTGAGCGGAAATTTTTGGTTGGATTTCATTCCTTTATAATTGGCCTCAAGCTTTATCGTATACGGCATGATGCTCTTATTTTCAGCTATTACACTAATCTCGTTAGTTAGGGAGTTGATTTTATGGTAAACTTCACATTCCTGAGCATAGCAAAAAGTGACACCAACAAAAAGTAAGGTAAGCAGCAATCGGTTCATACAGTTTTTTTTCAGAAGATACGCCTAAATGCGTTCTATGGTTCTGATTAAAATAGAGCAAGAAGGTTGCCAGATTTTTAAATTAACATCATTCTTTGCTGGCAATTGATTTTCCGGCTTTCATTCCTGAGAAGATGCAACCACCTAGAAACGTGCCTTCGAGAGAACGATATCCATGATAACCTCCACCACCAAAACCTGCTACTTCACCAGCGGCATACAGACCTTTAATTATTTCTCCTTTTTGATTGAAGGCTTGACTATCCAGATTTGTCTCTATACCCCCCAATGTTTTTCTGGTGAGGAGATTGAGCCTCACAGCTATCAAAGGCCCGGCTTTAGGATCCAGAATCTTATGCACTTTAGCTGAGCGGATGAGTCTGTCGCCCAGGTACTTTCGGGCATTACGTATGGCCATAATTTGAGCATCCTTAGAAAACTTATTGTCTATCTCCCGATCCCTGGCCTCAATAATCGACTTGATATCTTTATAATCCAGCAGATCCCTTTTCACTAGCTCATTCATTCGCCTGACAAGTGGTTCCAGCTCTTTCTCAACGATAAAATCAATGCCGTGCTTCTTAAAAGCCTCAACCGGTCCGGTAGCTTTATCTCCAAAGGGTCTTTGGAGCAGCAATTTCAGTTTTTTACCGGTAAGGTCAGGATTTTGTTCTGAACCTGAGAGCGCAAACTCCTTCTTGATGATCTTTTGATTGAGGATGAACCATGAGTATTCGTATCCTGACTTGAGGATATGCTCCATCGTACCCAGGGTATCAAAGCCAGGCAAATAGGGGGCAGGAAACCGGTTCCCCTCTGCATCCAGCCAAATGGAAGAAGGGCCCGGCAATATTCTGATTCCATGATTTGGCCAGATAGGGTCCCAGTTTTCGAGACCTTCGGTATAGTGCCACATTCTGTCTGGGTTGATGATGTTTACACCAGCCTTCTCCGCAGACTGAAGCATATGACCATCCACATGAGCAGGGACTCCAAAAACCATTTTCTTTGGTGGTTTCCCGAGTCTAGTGGGCCAATTTTTTCGGACGAGCTCAAAATTCCCCCCGATGCCGCCGGATGAGATCAATACATTGGGGGCTTCCAGAGAAAACGCATCAATCACTTTCCTGGATGTCTCCTGTCCTCTTAGTTTTTCTGTGGGCTCCAGTATTTCACCTTTCACCCCCAACACTTTATTACCATCGAGTATCAGGTCTGTCACCCGGTGGCGAAATTTCATTTCCAAAAGCCCTTTCTTCTTAGCTTCATACGCCTTTTCTGCATATGGCATCACAGTGCCAGGCCCTGTTCCCCAAACCACATGAAATCGAGGGACCGAATTTCCTGGTCCTTGTGCGTCGTAGCCTCCGCGTTCAGCCCAGCCAACCACAGGAAAGAAACGGATCCCCACCTGGCGAACATAACTACGCATTTCATCTGTGGCCCATTTCACAAAAGCTTCAGCCCATTGCTTGGGCCAATGATCTTCTTTCCTGTCAAACCCTGCGGTGCCCATCCAGTCCTGCAAAGCCAGCTCATAACTATCCTTAATTCCCATGCGTCTTTGCTCAGGAGAATTGACAAGGAATAATCCACCCAAAGACCAAAATGCCTGACCTCCAATATTCTGTTCAGCCTCCTGATCCAGAAGCAAAACTTTTCTTCCTGCTTTGGTAATTTCGTATGCAGCAACCAGACCAGCCAGCCCGGCACCAACAACGATAGCATCGTATGGATATGATTTAGAAATCGAACTCATTCTATGCCATATTATTTACGAAAACCAAGGGTGATAATTTCTTTTCATTCTAAAGACTACTCTTACACAACAGCCCTTTTTCTGACAAATTTTGATATGGGAAATGGATATTTTGTATTGGACGAATCAAGAAATAATTATGCCTATAAATCGTCTTCTGATCAATTAGATCAGTTATTTGATACAAATGGGTGATTACATTCCATTTCATTCCAAATTTTTCAATAAATGATTTCATCACCTAAGGGTTCTAGTATTGTTAATTTAACATAAAACCAACGAAAAAGGGATTTGGTTTATTGATTTTTAATGACCATTATTTTTTGTGATTGCAAAAGTTTTCAGATTGTCAATAGAGATGATAATATTCATCTGGTTGACTGATTTCTACCAGATACTGCATTTATCTATTCTCTAGCTTTGCCACCTCATAAGTAAGATTACTATGCACGAGGCAAAAAGTCCAGAAGAAGCAGTAAAGGTCATCAAATCGGGTGATCACATATTTGTACATACTGCTGCAGCCACACCAATGACTTTGGTAAAGGCACTTACAGACCGACATGAGTCACTTAAAGATGTAAAGATTTATCATTTGCATACAGAAGGGGATGCACCTTATGCAAGGCCGGAGTTTACAAGATCTTTCCATGTTAATTCATTTTTTCTGGGGACTAATTGTAGAAATTCAACAAATGAGGGATTTGCAGATTTTATTCCTTGCTTCTTAAGTGAGATCCCATTGATGATACGAAGTGGAGTGATTGAAATTGATGTGGCATTGATTCAGGTGTCACCTCCCGACAATCATGGCTACTGTTCCATGGGTGTTTCTGTTGATGCCACCAAGGCCGCCATTGATAAAGCCAGGATTATTATTGCGCAAATCAATCCTCAAATGCCGAGGACACACGGAGACGGACTGATCCATATTGACAGGTTCACCACATGTACGGTAGTAGATGAGGCACTCCCTGAGCTAAAGCCACACCCTATGACTGAAGAAGAAAGAAAGATTGGCGGATATGTAGCAGAAATGATTGATGATCGGAGCACATTACAAATGGGTATAGGGGCTATCCCTGATGCGGTCTTGAACAGTTTAGGAAATCACAAAGACCTGGGAGTTCATACAGAAATGTTTTCCGATGGGGTTGTTGATCTTGTTGAGAAGGGAGTGATCACGAACAAATTTAAAACCAGACATAAAGACGTAATTGTCTCTGGTTTTCTGCTGGGCACTAGAAGACTATATGATTTTGTAAACGACAACCCAATTGTTAGAATGCTCGACATTCAGTATGTAAATGATACAGCAGTCATCAGAAAGCTACCAAATATGGTCAGTATAAACAGTGCTATAGAAGTAGATATAACTGGTCAGGTGTGTGCTGACTCGATTGGTACCAGAATGTACTCAGGTGTTGGCGGGCAGATGGATTTTATCCGGGGGGCTTCATTGTCTCCTGGAGGCAAGCCAATCATCGCACTTACTTCCATTACTAAGAGAAATGAGTCGAAGATATCATCTTTTCTAAAGCCTGGAGCTGGAGTTGTGACCACCAGAGCTCACGTTCATTATATCGTAACAGAATATGGGGTCGCCAATCTGTATGGTAAAAATCTAAGGGAGCGGGCAAAAGCTCTAATCGATATCGCACATCCTGATCATCGGGAACAGCTGGAGAAAGAAGCTTTTGATCGGTTTAAGCGATTTTGAGCTGAATCATAGAATCTCTTTTAAATCAAAAGTCTGATCATGGTGGTCAGACTTTTGTCATTTTTGGAGACTACATACATCATTCATCTTGCTGACAAACATCAATTGAGGAGGCTATTTACCTCATACCTGAGGGGAATACCGCAATCTAGTTTTGTACATGTAATTCAAACACTAACTACTGCGAAACATGAAAATTCTAGTCACAGCATTGTTGCTTTCGGGGTTACTCCTTGGCAATAATACTATTGAGGTAAACTCAGAGAAGAGCAAAGTGGGGATACAAGGTACCTCGTCATTGCACGATTGGGAATCAACCGTAGAGAGTTTCTCAATTAATGGGAATATAGGGTCAGATCAGATCAGTGACCTGGTAGCTTCTTTTAAGGTAGAGTCTATAAAAAGTGGAAAGGCCATAATGGATAGCAAGACTCAGGATGCATTAAAAGCAGATAAGCATCCAAATATTGTATTTAATGCAGCAACCTTAATAATAGAGAATGGTTTGGTGAATGGATCAGGAACACTGACCATCGCCGGAACAGCCAGACCCTTTCAATTTAATGCAAGCTCCAGGGAACTCTCTCATGGTGGAATCCAAATTACAGGGAGTACAAAATTAAAGATGTCAGATTTTGGGGTGGAACCCCCCACTGCCATGTTTGGTACGCTGACTACCGGTGACGAGGTCACTATCAATTATGAAATAATAATCAATCAATAACAGAAATTTTTTCGAGGACTATGAAAACTATAATTAAATCTTTTACTGCACTATTTCTCCTGGCTGTTGTGAGCGCAGTGTATGCACAACAGCCTGAACTCCAATACTTCAGGTCTAATGATCAGAATGGGTTAAATGTCTTTGAAACACCAAAAGACAATGATATACCATTTGATGGGGTAAAAGTTCGACTAGGTGGTGATTTTGCCATGCAATTCCAGGGACTTTCCCAAACCAATACCGGTGATTCGCTAGCTGAGCTTGGAAGCAATTTTAATCTTCCTACTGCCAACTTAAATATAGACGTACAACTATATGATGGAGTGAGGTTACATATGAGGACCTATCTATCTTCCAGGCACCATACTGAAGCTTATGTAAAAGGTGGTTACTTACAATTGGATAAGCTGGACTTCATCAAAGAAGGCTTTTTGTCTGGGTTCATGAATGTTGCAACCATTAAAATTGGTATGGATGAAATCAATTATGGGGATACTCAGTTCAGAAGAAGTGACAATGCCAGAGCGATCTACAATCCATTTGTTGGAAACTATATCATGGATGTATTTACCACAGAACCTTATGCTGAATTGACTATCCAAAGCAATGGGTTGCTAGGTGTTGTTGGGTTGACTAACGGTAGACTTAATCAAAAGGTAGTCGAAAATCCAGACAGAGGATTTGTGTTCTACGGTAAATTGGGATATGACAAGCAAATCAATGATGATCTGAGGTTACGTCTTACAGGCTCATTATATAATTCTTCTGCAGACGGAACCAGAGATTATATCTACGGTGGTGACAGAGCAGGTTCCAGGTACTATGGAGTTGCTGAAGGGAGCGACTTTTCCGGAAGATACAATCCAAGATGGCCATATCACACAGCCATTCAGATCAATCCATTTATCAAATTTCAGGGTTTAGAGTTCTTTGGAGTATATGAAATGACTAATAATGGGGCTGAAACAGAAAGCGGCGATGAAGTTGGAGGATCATTCACTCAATTAGGTGCAGAAGCCATCTACAGGTTTGGTGGCAAAGAACAACTCTATCTTGGTGGAAGATATAACGCAATTAGTGGAGAGCTTACTGAGACAGCTGCCACCAGAGAGATCAACAGGTTGAATCTTGGTGGAGGCTGGTTCCTGACAAAAAACATTCTTACTAAAGTAGAATATGTTAGCCAGACATATAAAGGCGATGGGTTTTCAGGTTCTGAACTTCAAGGTGCTGAATTTAATGGGTTAGTTATTGAGGCAGTTATTGGATTTTAGAACAGTCCTTGCCTGTTAGTGTTATACCACCTCGATTAAGTCGGGGTGGTTCTATTTTATAGGCACTGTCCTCATTTTTATTTCAAACGAAACTTCCAGCTCGTCTTCCACGCTTATCAACCCCAGAAATTTTGTAGGTGGTTCTATCTTGAAATCGGTCATTTGAAGTTCTGCACTTCCTGTAAAAGAAACAAGATGGTCATCATGATTGATTACAGTTGCCTTTTCGATCATTTTGGTACGCTCTACTCCCGCAAGTGATATTGTTACAAATGATTTTACATCCAGCTTTTCCATCAGGCTGGTCTCTTCATTGATATAGATCTCATTAATCTTTAAGAAAAGAAATGGATGTTTTTCAGTTTTTAGGATAGACTGAAAATCTTGATTCATGATTTCATGGCCGCAATCGAATTGGATGATTCCAAATTTTAGTACCAGTCCATCAAAATCCAAATTAAAATTTGTGACCTCACAAGTGACCTGCAAGGTTGTATTGTCTATTGTGATGGCATGCTCACAGTCGAAATTGTTGACATTGGTTTTTCCATGGATAATCAGCTTACTTGATAATACTTCAACCTCATGCAGACCTGTTTTTGTTTGAGGAAGAAAAGATCCCGGGATCAGACTCAAAATGAATATCCAGATCATTCAGGTAAGCTGGTAATTAAAAAGTTAGTATCTAATGGCACCAAGTTCATCAGGTTTCAGTATTTGGATACTCCCACCCTCAATTTTAATGAGGCCATCTTTTTTGAATTCGGAGAGAATCCTGATCACAGATTCCGTAGCAGTACCTACCATGCTAGCCAGGTCAGCCCGGGTCACTTCAAAAGTCACTACATTTTCTGCCTGGTCTTTATAGGTATTATACAGTTTCATGAGCGAGTCAGCAGTTCGTTTCCTCACCGTATCATAAGCCATTTCCATTAGGTTGTGCTCTTTAGCGAGTAGGTTTTGGGAAAGCATTTTGATAAACTGTGCTGAAACTTCTCTATTTTGAAAAATGAGATCCTGAAAATCTTTACGAGGAATAAGGCTTAACTCGGTTTCATCAAGTGCCTGAGCAAACTCTGTGCGGTCAGTATCCTGGATCAGTGCATTTTCACCCAGGAAATCACCATCTTTCAGGATGTCAATGATAAACTCTTTGCCATCCTTATTGATCTGGTAGGTCTTGATTTTCCCTTTGACTATCTTATAAGCATATGATGCGAAGTCGCCCTGTCGGTAAATGATGTCTTTTTTCTTAAAAGCCCTTGTCTTGCTATTTTTTTCCAGGTCCTTAAGCTCATCATATCGTCTGGCATTTTGAAGAAAATCATGAAACTCACTTTTGGCAGAAAGCTTATCGTATTTTTCAAGTCTTCTTTCAATGGCGCTTAACAATTCCATTTCCTCATAAGGCTTTGTGATATAATCATCGGCTCCATGGTTCATTCCTTTTCGGAAATCACTCATTTCAGACTTGGCCGTAAGAAAAATAAAGGGAATAGAGGCAATTTCAGGATTTTTGCCTATCAGATAAATGACTTCGTATCCATCCATCTCTGGCATCATAATGTCGCAAAGTATCAGATTAGGTTTTACTTCTAACGCTTTCTTGACCCCTTCTTTTCCATTGCTAGCGGTGATCGGCTCATAGTTAGAAAGGTCAAGGAGCTCTGCAATGTTTTCTCTTACATCTTCCTGATCTTCAATGACAAGTATTTTCTTTTTGGTTTGCATAGCTATTTTATTCCTGTGGGAAATCTAATGATAAACTCTGTTCCCTCTCCTTCTTTACTGGTAAAAGAGATTTTACCACCAAGTAGATCCAGATACCTTTTTACAATATTTAATCCCAATCCCGTTCCTCCGATATTACTGGCGTTCCCGGCCCTGAAAAACCGCTCAAAAAGATTTTTCTGGTCTTCCTCTGGTATGCCTATTCCTCTGTCAATTACCCTGATAATAGCGTCATCACCTTCACTTTCCGTAACTACCCTAACCGGTTGCTGATCCGGAGAATATTTGATCGCATTTGACACCAAATTTATCACTATGTTTTGAATTAGGTGAGGGTCTGATAGAATCATGAGGTCCTTTTTGAAATCAAAATCAATTTTTTGTCCCTTTTTGAGTGTATGCTCAAAGGTGTCGTTGATCTGAAGAAGGAGCTCACTTAGCATGACTTCTTTGACACGTACCTGGATGTGACCGCTTTCAAGTCTTTCCAGTGAAAGAAAATCATTCAGAATGTTGTTCAGGTTTTGTACGGAGGACTTGATCTTATCTATGTGACGCTGACGTTTTTCCTGCTGCTCTGTCTCCGTATACCTGGACAATAGATTTGCGGAAGACAGGACAGTAGTAAGTGGAGTCTTGAATTCATGGCTTGCCATGGAGATAAAGCGGGTCTTCATCTCATTGAGCTCTTTTTCCTTCTCCAAAGCCTTCAGAATCTCTTTTTCTGCTTTTTTGATTTCTTCCAGGCTTACTTTCAATGCTTGCTCTGCCAGTTTTCTTTCCCTGATCTGACTTTCTAGTCCCAGGTTAAGGTGCTCAAGCTCTCTGGTACGTTCTTTTACTTTATTTTCCAATTTTTGGGTGTAGTCCTCTAGTTTTGATCTGCTTTCTGCCAAAGCAATTTCTTGTTTTTTTCGTTGGCTGATGTCTGTCACAAAAGCTATAACCAGGTGTTCGCCTTCATGCTTCAAATGAGATAAACTTATCTCAAGCGGAAACTCGTCACCGGATTTTTTTAGACCTATCAAATCTCGTCCGCTTCCCATAGGCCGGGTAGTAGGGTTTTTGATGTAACTTGATCGATGACCAATATGTGTTTTCCTCAGGTGACTTGGTATAAGATCCTCTACAGATCTATTTTCCAGCTCTGATACTTCATAACCAAAAAGCTTGCTTGCACGATCATTGGCAAGTTTGATCTCGCCTTTTGAATTGGCTATCAGGATTCCCTCACCGGCATTGACAAAAATTTTATTCAACAGTTCAAACCCTTCTTTAGATAACAAATAATTTCTGTTGATTTCCATTTTGTAATAAATCGATATTGGTGAAAAAGGCTTTAGAACCCAGGCCATTAAGGTAATGATTTATTTCATTTTTTATTTTGATAGAAATCAGAATTCGGGGCTTGAGGTCCTCTTAGTTTTGTTCTACTCATTGATAGGTGGAAATGATCCAGTTTAAAAGAATTCTCATACCAACAGATTTTAGTCCAGCAGCCTGGAATGCTATCAATATGGCTATTTCGATATGTCATGATAGAGATGGATCTATCACACTACTCCATATTTATGCAGCTAACGCAAAATTTGATACACAGGCAAAATACTCAAATGAGGGGCTTAAGACAGATATGGACCGAATCAAGCAAAGGATGGTCTCATTCAGCAAGGAACTATCCAAAAGCAAAAAACTGGAGATAGATTCGGTGATACTTAAAGGATGGGTAGATGAGGAGATACTTTTCTTCATTCAAAATAATGATTACGACCTTGTGATCATGGGTGTCAATGGTAATGGAATGGATAACCGACCAGGTAGCCATATTACCAAGATGATTGAACAGACCAGTACACCCCTCATGGTGATCCCTAACAACCAGGAAAGACCTGCTATTTCACCTTAGCATGAGTACCACTACTGAGATTATTATTCAATGTGATCATTGTGGGGATGCCTGTACAACAGAAGCAATTAGCCACGATGAAAAATCTTTTTGTTGTCATGGATGTAAAGCTGTGTATGAGCTTCTGGAATCTTCAAACCTTACAAGATACTACCAGAATGAGGGCTTAAAAACCAATAAAATAGCCGATCGAAGTACACTTGAGAAGAAGTTTACTTACCTGGATAATCCGGCTATACTGGAAAAACTTATTCGATATCAGGATGAAAATATATCAACAATCAAATTCTTCTTACCTGCTATCCACTGTAGCTCCTGCATTTATTTGCTTGAAAATTTGCCCCGGCTCAATAAGCACATCATTCAGTCAAGAGTGAATTTCCTTAAAAAAGAAGCCACTGTCACTTTTAAACATACTATCTCATTGAAGGAGGTCGCCTTCCTCTTGTCAGGGATTGGATATGAGCCCACTATCAATTTGGTGGACACCCAGGAAAAAGTCAAAAAAGCAGGTAATAGCTTTGCCCTAAAAATAGCTGTAGCAGGATTCTGTTTTGGGAACAGTATGCTGATCAGCTTACCGGAATATCTTGATACAGGATTTCAACTTGATGAATCGTTCAAGTCACTTTTTAGCTGGTTAAACCTGGCTTTGATGGTTCCAGTGTTACTTTTCTCTTCCAGAGATTATTTCATCAGTGCCTATAAAAGCATCAATAGCAGGTTTCTAAACATTGACGTGCCTATTTCTATTGGGATTGCCACCCTGGCACTGCGAAGTCTTTATGAAATTGTATGGCATGTTGGTCCAGGGTACATCGATTCACTGACAGGTTTGGTTTTTTTTCTTCTTATAGGCAAGTGGTACCAGGGTAAAAGCTATCAGGCATTGTCCTTTGATAGAGATTACAAATCATATTTTCCGATTGCTGCGACTGTTTTAGAAGATGGAAAAGAAATATCAACAATGTTGGCCGATCTAAAACCAGGAGATGTCCTGATCATACACAACCAGGAGTTGATCCCGGCGGATTCTACTTTGGTAGAAGGGAATGCTTCAGTGGATTATAGCTTTATTAGTGGCGAGTCCGATCTTGTCATGAAGGAATCCGGCGACAGACTTTTTTCCGGTGGCAGGCAGGTTGGTCAGCCAATAAAGATCCAGCTAACGAAATCTGTAAATAACAGTGAACTTACCCAGCTATGGAACAAAGGCTCTTTTGAAGAGAAAAATGAACTGCAATACCAAAATATGGTGGATCGTGTAAGTAAATATTTCACACTCATTATCATTTTAATTGCTTCAATTTCCGGTATTTATTGGGCATTTTTTGATTCTGATAAGATCTGGGATGCTGTCACCGCCGTGTTAATAGTGGCCTGTCCTTGTGCCCTGGCACTAGCCATCCCATTCAGCTATGGTCATGGTATTCGGATTTTGGGATTGAAAGGACTATATCTGAAAAACTCAACAGTGTTGGAGAAGCTGTCGAAAATAAAATCGGTGGTTTTTGATAAGACTGGCACGCTCACTCAAAACGTTTCAGGAGGTGTAAGGTTTGCTGGAAATCAACTCGAAGCTGAACAGCTAAAGCTGATCAAGTTGGTTACGGGAAATTCAGCACACCCATTATGTAAACTGATTCATAGTAGCATCGGGATTTCTCCCAATCGGGATCAATCAATTGAGCATTTTGAAGAGACCCTTGGTAGCGGAGTTTTGGCAACCGTGTCTAATCAAAAAGTCAGGCTTGGCTCGGGGCAGTGGCTGGGAGTAAAATCATATGGAAATGATGAGAGAGAGTCCAGGGTATACGTTGAAATCGACGATGAGATAATTGGTTACTATGGTGTTACCTCCACATACAGAAATGGTATTTTCGGTGTACTCAAAGGCCTCAAAGATCAATTCAAGCTCTACCTGCTGTCAGGTGATAATGACAAAGAGCGAATTAACCTGGACCCATTTTTTGACAATCTCCAATTTGATCAGAAACCCAATCAGAAGCTGGAATTTGTGAAAGGCTTGAAAGCTGATGCGTTGATGGTTGGCGATGGACTCAATGATGCAGGAGCACTGAAATCAGCTTCAGTAGGGTTTGCAGTGAGCGAAGACATTCACCAGTTTTCGCCATCATGTGATGGGATTCTCTCTGCAAAAAGCCTCAGATTTCTTCCTGATATATTGACATTTTCGAAAGCAATCAGAAATGTGGTAATAGCAGCATTTGTAATCTCTTTCCTCTATAACATCGTCGGGTTATCTTTTGCAGTTACAGGAAATCTCTCTCCGATCGTTTCTGCCATTATTATGCCTATCAGTTCAGTAACTGTCGTAGCGTTTATTACGCTGGCAGTGAATATTAGAGGAGCTCAACTCTTTAGAATAGATAGGAGTTAAATCTCCTTGAAATCTTCAATGGTAGTTCCCGGGCTAAAGTGACGGATGTTGTATGTGAAGGTCAACATAAAATACCGCTGTAACACGGTACTTTGCTGATCCTGTATGAATAACTCGTTGATACTTCGGTTTGCGTTGTTATTCTGTTGCAACAGATCGTAAACGTTGATACTGATTTCTGCCAGGTCGTTTTTCAGAAATTTTTTACCGGCACTCATATTCATCAACAAGGCCGTGTTATCATACCCTGCGGATAGTCCGGTGTTCAGCTGATAGTTGATGTTGGCTCGATACACAAAACCATCTAAGAATACCCACCGATATTTAAATCTGGTAGAGTGTGTGTAGTATTCATTGTTGAGATTTGGCTGGACAGAATTTGCAACCGTGTGATAGTAAGTTCGTGCTGAGATATCGAAGTCAATTTTCTCACTGATATTGCTACTTAATGACATGCCGAACCAATACCTGCTGTTGTCTGAAAAGTTGGTTTCACTATTCACCTGGCCAGGTCTTCTCATATACCTCACACCACCATAAAGTCGCATGTTAGATTTAATGGGAGCAATCGGCTGTCCGTAGCTCATGTAGTAATAACCATAAAAATATCCATTGATATTCACCGGGAAGCGATAGATCGAGCCTTCCGACAGTGTTACCCCATCTGCTATTTCTATGGGCTCATCTTCAGCTGTGATGGTAGCAGTGGTAATCAGGTTTCTGGCCATCTGCGTATAAACAGTGGCAAAAAAGGACTTCTCTGTGTCCATATTGTTTGACCAGTATCTTAGTCTTCCCGAATGATAATAGGTTTGAGCCAGGTCGGGGTTCCCGGAGCTTAGTTGAGTGATATTAGAGTTGTCAATAACATCCTGGAGCTGAGAAATAGATGGGTTATTCGTCCATGTTCGGTAGTCCATCTCAACCCGCTGGTTTTCATTAAAGTAGTAATTAAACCTTGCTGAAGGAAGGACACTGGTAAATCGTTTCTTTTGATCAAATGGCCTTGGAAACTGCTGTTCATTGTTTAAGCTGGCCACCTGGTATTCTGTCTCCACCTGCAACCTCATCTTTTCTGTACGGTACTGATAACCCAGCTCAGCTTCCTGTCTGAGGTATCTGCTGTCAAACGTATTGCTAAGTGTAGTGTCTGTTTCTCTCAATTCCTGAAACTCGTCCACATTATAAGTGAGTTTGTCTGAGTCGTCGATCTTGTTGCTAATCTCATACTCGATCTCCATCATACTCTTTTCTCCAAGGGGCTCTGTGTAGGAAAATTGTGTGCCCATGGATATTCCTGATCGGTCTCTTTCTGTTTCCTGGTTGAGGATGCTCAGACTATCACCATTTTGGAAAAACTGATTTTCAGCATACTGATTAGCAAAGTCCTTGTTTCGATGAATACCAGTCCTTAGACCTGTAGTAAATGATCGTCCTTTCTTATCAAACTTGTGGCTGTAATACAGGTTGTTAAAAAAATCATAGTTTTTCAGAAAACCATTGGCCACATTGTTTGTAGCGTTGAGTCTTTCATTACCTACACTATTCCTTCCCGTAAAGTCATTGGTGTTTTTGTCATAATCATACATGAAGTTAGGTCTGGAAATAATGGTATTTTTATCATCTTCATACTTCACTTTTAGCGTAACTGAATGGGCATCGACATTTCTCTCAGTGGATCGATCTTCACCATATACCCTTACGCTATCAGAGTCAAATACATATTCTCTGGTCAGGCTTTGCTGGTCGGTAGTATTTTGGTTTGAATAGTTATATCTCCCGCTAAACTCTACCCGATCACCCCAATCATCATTAAAGTTCACCCCGAAACTGTGTGTGTTAATCAGCCCGTTTGTGTTTCTGGAGTCTCCAAAATTATTTGGATCTGACGAGTATTTGACCGTATTGATGTTGTTGCTAAAACCCGTTACTGTGATCCTCCTGTCATTATTGAAGAAGTTGACACTGGCCGCACCATTGTATGTTTCATTGGTGCCTAATCCAATGGTAGACTTTCCAAACTGACCTTTTTTACGGTCTGGTTTGGTGATGATATTGATGGTTTTTTGCCTTTCACCATCATCAAACCCACTGAGCGCAGCCTTATCACTCTTTTTATCATAGATCTGAATGCTGGCCACTACTTCCGCAGGAAGATTTTGCAAGGCTGCACTCACGTCACCCCCAAAGAAGGGTTTGCCATCTACAAGTATTACCTGTACATCTTCGCCATTGGCCTGAAGCTTACCATCTTCCACAGATATTCCCGGCAGCTTTTCAATCAACTCCTGTGACGAAGCATCTTTGGCTGTTTTGTAGGCTCCTGCACTAAACTGCACGGTATCTCCCTTTTGCATAGTAGCTGTTGGCTTTGCGACCACTTCAACGGCTCCCAGTACCTGCGTTTGTTCTTTGATCTCCAGGTTACCCATGTCATAATCTTTTTCAAGTCTGATTGTGTCAATCAATGGCTGAAAACCGATAAAGCTTATCTGAACGTAGAATGTTCCTTTCTGTAGTCCGGTCACCTGAAAGAACCCATTAAAGTCAGTAACACTACCTCCTGCGAGAGAGGAGTCCGATGGATTTATCACTGCGATCGTCGCACCCGGGATCGTTTCCCCATCCTCTGCACTTTGGATAGTTCCGGATAGATTTATGTTTTGTGAATATGTAGTAAGACTTGAGACAAGCAAACTGAAAATTAACAGCTTCTTCATTAAATATTTTTTAATAAAAACCAATCACTAACCGTTAGGCAATGTTGTGGAAAACGCTTATGTTGAAATTGTGAAAAATGATACTGAATAGTATCTAGATTGTAAATTTAGGCATATAAACGTTAATAACTTGTAGTTGAACGCAAAAAAGGAGGATTTATTTGAATCTACCTTTATTTCCTTAAACTACCGTTTTGTCCGGCATTCCTCTTCTGACTTTCTACATATGATAAAAATCAGTTTTGTCATTGAATAGGCTCATATCGATCAAGATGTATTGAGTTTAATCTTGCTCTCATATTATGAGTGTAATATTCATTTTGATCGGGTGCAGTTTGTTGATGGCGACTGCTTTTTTGATTGCCTTTATTTGGGCGTCAAAAAGCGGACAATATGAAGATGACTACACTCCATCGATAAGAATATTATTTGAAGACGAACCAAACCTTCCAATTCATGGCGAATCCAAAAGAAAACCAGGTCAGCGGAAATAATCAATCAGGGCTCCTGGAAACTTTCTATTACGACAATTCGATTGTCCGTATGTTTTTAATTGCAACTACGATCTTTGGTGTGATCGGTATGTCTGTGGGGCTTTTAGCCGCCTGCCAGTTTTTCTGGCCAGAGGCAAATTTTGGACTACAGTATACCACATTTGGTCGTATCAGACCTCTTCATACCAATGCGGTGATCTTTGCTTTTGTTGGGAATGGAATTTTTGCCGGGGTCTACTATTCATTACAACGTCTGTGCAAAGCCGGAATGTTTAGCGACCTGCTAAGCAAAATTCATTTCTGGGGATGGCAGGTGATTATCCTTGCGGCAGCTATAACCCTACCACTTGGATTCACCACAGGTAAAGAATATGCTGAACTTGAATGGCCAATCGATATTGCAATAGCTTTGATTTGGGTGGTTTTTGGTATCAATATGTTTGGTACCATTCTTAAAAGAAGAGAACGACATTTATATGTGGCTATCTGGTTCTTCATCGCCACGTTTGTGACAGTAGCCATGCTGCACATTGTGAATTCTTTTGAATTACCAATCTCATTTATGAAAAGCTACTCCTGGTATGCAGGGGTACAAGATGCCCTGGTGCAATGGTGGTATGGCCACAATGCAGTAGCATTCTTTCTCACGACACCTTACCTGGGATTGATGTACTACTTCATTCCCAAGGCTGCAAACCGACCGATCTACAGCTATCGATTATCGATCATTCACTTCTGGGCGCTGATCTTTATTTATATCTGGGCTGGTCCTCACCATCTATTATACAATGCACTTCCTGACTGGGCACAGTCGCTGGGAGTGGTATTCTCAGTGATGCTGATTGCTCCTTCTTGGGGAGGTATGCTGAATGGGCTGTTTACCCTGCGGGGTGCGTGGGACCGGGTGAGAGAAGATCCTATCTTAAAATTTATGGTGGTGGCCATCACAGCTTATGGTATGGCCACTTTCGAGGGACCAATGCTGAGCCTCAAGAATGTAAATGGTATTGCACACTTCACAGACTGGATCGTAGCGCACGTTCATGTTGGTGGACTGGGCTGGAACGGGTTTATGACTTTTGCGATGCTATATTACCTGATCCCCAGACTTTACGGAACAAGCCTCTTCTCTACAAAACTGGCCAATGTTCATTTCTGGGTGGGTACTTTAGGAATTATTTTCTATGCAGTTCCCATGTATTGGGCCGGTTTCACACAAAGCTTGATGTGGAAGCAATTCACTCCTGAAGGTATTCTGGTATACAGCAACTTCCTGGAAACGGTGACCCAAATCATGCCGATGTATATGTTGAGAGCTTTCGGAGGGTTGCTATATCTGACCGGAGTACTCATCATGGTATACAATCTGATCAAAACCGCCGGTGCGGGAAGCTTTATTCCTGAAACCAAAGCCGAGGCAGCCGCACTTTCAAAAGACTACAAGCCGGCAGCTACTGAACATTGGCATAGAAGAATATTTGAATGGCGTCCCATAAACCTATTGGTTTGGAGTTTGATCGCAGTTGGAATTGGTGGGGTGATCGAGATTGTACCTACATTCCTGATCAAGTCAAATGTGCCTACCATCACTACGGTGAAACCATACACACCATTAGAGCTACACGGTAGAGATATTTATGTGCGGGAAGGATGTTATACCTGCCACTCACAGATGATCAGGCCCTTCAGGTCTGAAACAGAGCGATACGGTGAGTATGCAAAAGCCGGTGAGTTTGTCTATGACCACCCGTTCCAATGGGGGTCGAAAAGAACAGGTCCGGACCTGCTGAGGGTAGGTGGGAAATACTCACATAGCTGGCACTATTATCACATGGCAGATCCTACAAGTATGTCTCCGGGATCCATTATGCCCCCATATCCGTGGCTTTATGAGCAGGATTGGGACAAAGACATGACACCAGCTAAAATCTCTGCGATGCGAACACTCGGAGTACCGTATGAGGAAGGATTTGAAGATGTAGCTATAGCGACAGCCGAGTTTCAGGCACAGGAAATCGTGGACAATCTGGCTCTTGAAAATATTGAGGTGGTGCCGGACAAAGAGATTATCGCCCTGATAGCATATCTGCAACGAATAGGAACTGACATTGGAAACATTGAAGGCGTAGCCGAAAACACTAAATGACATGCTGAAATTTATTAAACACCATATGGAGACTATCTCGGGTATTGAAGTTTACCCATTGATCTCACTAATCATTTTTGTGGTATTCTTTATTGGCCTTTTTATCTGGATCATAAAGACGGATAAAGCTCAGATGGAGGAAATTTCAAGATTGCCGCTGGACTCTAAAAATGAAGAATCATGAATGTTTCAAAATACCTACTTAGCATTTTAGCCGTCTTATTTAGTATCGGGGTAAATGCTCAGAGCACAGATACTGCAACAGGTCTTTATGTTCAATTTCAACTCGAGATTGTCATAGCCGTAGCGGGTCTCGTTTGTTTGGTGGCGCTTTTGGCGTTGTTTATAGCACTTTATGCCTTGAAATCAATAGCTGCTTTGGAGCATCCTGAAGAGAAGGTTGTGAAGGAATCCGGGTGGCAGCGTTTTTGGTCCAACATCAATAGGGCAGTACCTTTAGAGCAGGAGTCCACCGTGATGACTTCACATGAATATGACGGGATCAAGGAATTGGACAATAGACTTCCCCCGTGGTGGCTGTATGGCTTTTATTTCACCATTTTGTTTGGGGTTGGATACCTTCTGCATTACCACGTTTTTGGAACGGGGGACCTACAACAGGCAGAGTATGAGAAACAAATGGCACAGGCCAAAGAAGAAGTTGAGACATATCTGGCTTCTCAGACAGATAGAATAGACGCTAGCTCGGTGACTTTTTCGGAGGATCCTACTGATCTTGCTGTAGGTAAGGAGATTTATGATGCCAACTGTCTGGTTTGCCATGGAGCGGAAGGCCAGGGTGTTGTGGGCCCGAATCTTACCGATAAATACTGGATCCATGGTGGCGATATGAGCTCGATCTTTGCAACCATCAAATATGGAGTACCGGAAAAGGGTATGATAGCCTGGCAGTCACAGCTTACTCCAAAGCAAATGCAACAGGTATCAAGCTTCATTTATACCCTCGAAGGAACAAATCCTGCCAATCCAAAGGAACCTCAGGGGGAAATATTTGAGCGAACTGGAGGAGAATCATCTGAAGAAAGTGAGGCGATCTGATGGAAGTCAGTGTTGATGAGCTTTATAAAGACAAAGAAGCTGAGGAAGGCTTTCGGGACAGGATATCCACAGTGGATGAGGAAGGGAAAAGGATATGGGTCTATCCTAAAAAACCGAAAGGAAAGCTAACCAACTACCGAGGGTTTACTGCTTTCCTCTTGCTTCTTTTCTTAGTTGGCAGTCCGTTTATCAAAATAGATGGGCAGCCATTTCTGCTTTTCAATATTTTTGAAAGGAAATTCATCATTTTCGGTCAGGTTTTTTGGCCGCAGGATTTCTTTTTGGCTGTTGTCAGTATGATTGCACTTCTGGTGATCATTGTCCTTTTTACAGTGGTTTTCGGACGAATATTTTGTGGTTGGATCTGCCCGCAGACCATTTTTATGGAATGGGTTTTCCGGCGTGTGGAATACTGGATAGAGGGTGACTATATGGCTCAGAAGGTCCTGAACAAAAAGCCCTGGAATACCGAGAAAATTCTCAAAAAATCTTCAAAACAAGCAATTTTTCTACTGATCAGTGCCCTGATCATGCACACTTTTATGGCTTATATACTTGGTGTGGAAAAAACATGGGACCTCATTCAAGCAGGACCAGGAGTAGAGCCGATTGGATTTCTATCCATGGTATTGCTGACGGGTGCTTTCTATGGTGTTTTTGGATTCATGAGGGAGCAGGTTTGTACAACCATCTGCCCATACGGCAGGCTGCAGGGCGTGTTGCTGGACAGGCAAAGTATTGTGGTAGCTTATGATCATGTACGGGGCGAGACAAGAGGTAATTTCAGAAAGAATGAAGACAGGGAAGAAGCGGGTAAGGGTGATTGTATAGACTGTAAACAATGTGTTTATGTTTGCCCTACCGGTATTGACATCCGAAATGGCACCCAGCTGGAATGTGTGAACTGTAACGCTTGTATTGATGCCTGCAACTCCATCATGGATAAAGTCGATCTTCCACGCGGACTTATCCGATATGCGTCTGAGCAAAATATTGCAGATAAGCTTCCATTCAGGTTTACCGGAAAGATGAAAGCTTACACCACTGTATTGGTGTTGTTGATTGGCTTCCTTGTGACACTCCTGGTGCTCAGATCAGATTTTGAAACCACCATTCTGAGGACTCCTGGCATGATGTATCAGACACGAGACGATGGGAGCATCACGAATCTGTATCAGATCAAGATGGTGAATAAGACAAATGCCACCCTTGAAGTTTCATTCAAGCTGCTCAATCCTGCTGGCAGAATAGAGATGGTTGGTTCAGGGATTAGACTTGAAGAGCAGGGGATTGGTCAGGGAGCATTTTTTGTGATCATCGATCCTGAAGAATTGAAACAAATGAGCACCCAGGTTGAAGTAGGTGTCTACGGGGGTGATGAGTTGATAGAAACAGTAAAAACCAAATTTCTAGGTCCTGCTAAATGATGAAATTATGAAGTGGAATTGGGGTACTAAAATCGCATTGTCATTCGTACTGTTTGGCATATTCATCCTCTACATGGTTGTTCAGGCTTTCAGGGAAGATTTTGACCTGGTCACAGAAAACTATTACCAGGAAGAGTTGCAATACCAGACCAGGATCCAGGAAAAGGCCAATTTGTTACAGTCCGGAGATGAAATCGTGATTGAAACGAATGAGAAAGACGTTCTTTTTAAATTCCCCGAAACATTTAGTGAGGCTGAGGGGACAATCTATTTTTATCACCCGTCCAAAAAGTTGTTTGACAAGACCTTTCAGGTGGCCCTGAATGAGCAAAACCGGCAAATTATCGATCGGGAAGAATTGGTCAAGGGACGATACAAAGTAAAAGTGAGCTGGCGGGTAGGCGGATTATCTTATTTTCAGGAAAAGGAATTGTACCTGCAATGATCACAGCCTTCATCATTGGATTGATTGGTAGTTTTCATTGTGTGGGCATGTGTGGACCACTGATGATCACCTTTACTGAACAGTCAGGTGTAAGGGCATACATTTCATTTGCAGGGTATCACCTCGCGAGAATCTCAGTCTATGCTTTGTTGGGTGTGCTGTTTGGATTAATCGGAACATCTTTTGAGATCATCCACATACAAAAATTCGGAGCCATACTGGTTGGGGCATTTATTCTATTGATCTATGGTTTTCCGAAAGCCAGAAATTATATGGAAGCGCTCTACTATCGCTCCATCTTTTACCAGTGGATCAAAAAAAGTTTTACCAGCTACTACGGAACAAAAGCAAAATGGGTGGCTGCCGGTACGGTCAATGGTTTCCTGCCATGTGGACTGATTTACCTGGCAGCAGCCGGGGCGATTCTCACAAATGAAATTGGTAATGCAGCCTTATACATGACGCTTTTTGGGTTGGGAACGCTCCCTGGATTGATGGCACTGGCTATCGTAAAAAACCGGGTCCCAAATCTCTTTAAAAGAGTACCGAATGCCATCACAGTGATCGCGCTGCTATCCGGAGGTATATTGATTATTAGAGGTATTATCGCTGAAGATCCGGAATGGAATCAGCTGATGGCCCAGCAGATCAAGAAGATCGTCAGTGCCTGTGGACTTTGATTTGGCATCCTATCGCCATTGTTGGTTTTTCAACGGAGGCAAATAAGAAAAAAATCTTAGGTTGACGGCTATGGTGATAACACCTACTGAGGCTTGTCCCAATTTTATTCCCATTTACAGAATCACCCTTGACCTGGAGTTATCGTTCAGAAAAAACCAGCCTGATCCCGAGCAGAACCATGATAGACCCGGCAATCTTTTGGACAATTCCCCCGGCATTTTTATGACTAAGCAGATAGTTTCCGATGGTGCCGGCAAAGTAGCCCAACACGCTCAGGAAGATGAGTCCGAAAAAGCAAAAAAACAGACCAAGCAACGAAAGCTGGGCCTCATGGCTCTGCATGGCATCTGCATTGATAAACTGGGGCAGAAATGCCAGGAAGAACAAAGCCACTTTCGGATTTAAAATATTGGACAGCATGCCCTGTACAAAGACCTTCCGGTTGAGAATCCTTTTTTGAGTATCCAGATCAAACTTTTCTTTGCTCAGCAGGGCTTTTACACCCAGGTAGATCAGGTAAATCGCTCCGGAAAATTTAATGACCATAAAGGCCGTGGCAGAAGTCTTTAGAATCAGGGAAAGCCCTAACGCTGCGAATAAAGTGTGGACGAGGATCCCGGCAGTGACTCCGAAAGCGGAGATGACCCCGGCCTTTTTACCCCCGGAGATACCCCTGGTAAGAACGTACAGAAGGTCGGGTCCGGGAGTAAGTATCAGGATCCATGATAATGTGATGAACAGTTCAAAGTTTTTAAACTCCACTGGTTACAACTTCTTGATCTTTTGGTCTTCGTTTAGCCCACTGAGCACTTCAATATTGATTCCATCGGAGATTCCTGTAGTGATCTCTTTCTTTTCAAATTGCTGTTCACCCAGCGCTACTTCCACAAAGGTCTTATTTTCCTCAAATAACACATTGCTTTCTTTCACAGCCAATACCTTTTCTTTCTTGTCAAGCACAATATCCGCATTGGCACTGTAGCCTGCACGAAGGAAATAATCTTCCCGTTGCTTTACTGCAGCACGGATTTCGAACTGTATGGCACCTTCTTCTTCAATGCCTTTCGGAGAGATGTATTCCAGGTCAGCAAAAAACTTAACGGTATCAAGAGCTCCAATGGTAAGCTTCAATTGCATCCCTTCTTTTAGTTTTCCCACTTCAGCCTCATCTACTTTTCCTTCAAAGATCAGCTCCGACATATCCGCCACAGAAGCGATGGTAGTACCATCATTAAAAGTATTGGTTTCGATGACAAAATTCCCTTCTTCTACTGGTACATCCAGCACCATGCCGGCCACGGTTGATTTTACCAGGTTGGAAACAGCCCCGGATTTTTTAGAGGCACCTTCTTTGATCAGCTCCAGGTTATTTTCTGCGGCTTCTACCTGTTGCTTGTTCAGATTGTAAGTCAGCAGGTACTGATTGTAGTCCAGCTCGGAGATGACCCTTTCATCAAACAGCCTCTTTTGGCGTTTCATTTCCTGTTCGGAGTTTTTGTGATTAATGACAGCCTCCTTGAGCCTTGCTTCCGCATTGTTGAGGGCTACCACATCAGGGATGATCTTGATCTTGGCGATTAGCTGACCACTTTTGATTTGATCACCTGGCTCAACAAAGAGCTTCTCCACCACTCCTGAAACCTGCGACTTGATCTCAATCTCTCTACGAGGATTGATTGCTCCGGTGGCCACTGTTTTCTTTTCGATGTTTGTGACAAACGTGGAGTCAGTTGCAAATACGTCTTTAGGTTTCTCTGATTTTTTATAGACGAAAAATCCCAGAAATCCCATGCTCCCAATCAGGATGACAATGAGTGAAATACGAATTACCTTTTTCATGTGTGTTTTTGAGTTTTAATCTTTTTTAACCTTCTGTTCTAATGGCCTCTATTGGATTGATAGATGCTGCTTTTCTTGCTGGCAAAATGCTGGCAATCATCCCACCGACAAGGAGGATGCCCAGGGCCCCCAAGGCGATCGCAGGATTTATTGATGGTGGGTCAAACGGTAATTGCCCTCCTTTTGGCATTACCATCGCAATACCTTCCAGCAAAAGGAGGCCAATTATCAATGCCAGATAGCCCCCAAGAAATGTCAGGAACATTGACTCCTGCACGATCAGTGAGATAATCGAAAGTGGAGTGGCCCCTAGTGACTTTCGAATGCCAATTTCTTTTGTTCGCTCCTTCACAATGATGAGCATGATGTTGCTCACACCGATGATACCGGCAAAGAGTGTGCTCAATCCAACAAACCAGGTGAAATATTCCAGGCCGTTAAACATGCCATAGATTTCACCAAATTCTTCCTGCAGGTTTTCATGGCCAATTGCATCGGCATCAAGCGGATGAATGTTGTTCTTTTCTTTCATCAGCTTCAGGATCTTGGCCTCTACCTCGGCAACATCCACATTGTCCTCTACGGCGTAGCCATACCAACCCACCCGGTTTCCATAATGAAATGCTTTTTGGAATGTGGTAAAAGGTACGTGTATGCGGTTTCGTTCCTGGCTATTGGGATTGGTTCTGTAGGGTTTCATCACACCAACGACGATGAAGTTTACTTTTTGCACTGTGATAAACTTGCCGATAGGATCTTCATCTTTGTCAAATAAGACGTTGCGGACGTTTTCACCAATCACAGCCACTTTTCGTGACTCGTCAATGTCTTTTTGATTGATGAATCTACCCTGGGTCATCTCTTGTTTTTCGATTTGACTGTACTCAGGATAATCTCCCATGACCTGGTATTGGCCGGATTTCTGGCCATGATTGATTTGTACCCCCCAGAGATTGTTTCGAGGGGCCAGTGCTTTCAATTCTTTGACCCGGCTCCGTAAAAATTCAGTGTCTGAGTTGTCGAAATTTACGTACTTACCAGGCTGAAATCCATTGTAAGAAATGGTCGTTTTCTGACCCCATATGAATCCGCTGTTAGATAAAAAGTTTCCAAAGTTCTTCGTCACCCCATTTTTGAAGCTATTGCTTCCGCCCAGCAGGATGATGATCATGAAGATCCCCCAGAAGATCCCCAGAATGGTCAAACCGGTTCGAAGCTTGTTTCGCTTGATGGTTCCGAATATTTCCTGCCATTTGTCGTAGTCAAACATCTCTTTTGGGTTTATTCGTCTCTAAGGGCTTCAATGGGTGGAATTTTTGCAGCTTTTCTTGCCGGGAAAAAACCAGCTAAAGTTCCACTTATAGCTAAAACAAGGGTAGCAGCCAGGGCATTTGAAAAATTTACATGAGGGTCCACAAAGAAGTTTTCCGGAAAACCAAACGACAGCATCATCGAAGTAAGCCAACCTGATTCTATAAATGCCATGGCGATGATCATTCCCGCATATCCGCTCACAATGGTAATCAGCAGTGCCTCCATCAGAAACAATCCAATGATCGATACAGGGGAAGCTCCGATGGCTTTTCGTACACCAATCTCACGAGTTCTTTCTTTTACTACGATAAGCATGATATTGCTTACACCCACTATCCCGGCAACAAGCGTAAGTATTCCTACAAAGGCCAGGAAGATCCTGATACCGTCAAATACCCCCATCCATTTCTGAAATTCCTCCAGGCGACTGAATGCTGAAACAGCCCGCTTATCATCTTTAGAAAAGCGATGCCTCTCTGCAAGGAGAGAATGTACCTCATCCTGAACCCGTTTACTTCCTTCAATGGTTCGTTCTTCGGTGGTCAGCCAAATATTGTGAATTCTGTTGCCACCCCCGTAGGCTACCTGGGCTGTGCTTCTGGGGATGAATATTACTTTAGACATGTATTCATTGGCTTCAACCCCTTTTTCATTAAATACACCCACCACCTTGTATTTAATTCCGTTCACAGTAATGAATTTTCCAATCGGTTCCTCTTTCCTGAAAAGAACTTCAACTACTTTTTCTCCTACTACGGCCACCTTCCTTTTTTCTTTCAGGTCTTTCGCATTCACAAACCGACCTTTGAGGAGTACGCTTTGTTCAATATAGGGATAGTCCACATCTACGGACCTTATTTGAAAAGATGAATAATTGTCCTCATAACGTACAACAAATTCACCCTGGACCCAGTAAATGCCTGTGAGAAATTCAATCCCATTTACTTGCTCTTTGATGGCTTCAAAGTCCTGGTTGTTAAACTTGATTTGTCGGCCTGGTTGCATGCCTTTGTGAGCCACGCTGGTGCGACCACTCCAGAAATACATAGTGTTGGTGGCATCATCTGAGAACTCGTTTTTTATGCCATTTTGGAATCCCACACCAAATCCCATCAGAATGATGAGAATAAAAATTCCCCATGCCACATTGAAGGCTGTGATAAACGACCGTAAGCGATTCTTATCGATCGTATAAAAGATTTCCTGCCACTTATCGAGATCAAACATGACTTAGACTAGTACCGATTCCTGTTCTTTAATGATTCTCCCATCCTGCAACCTGATCACCCGGTCAGTCATCTCAGCTACATCATGCTCGTGCGTTACCACCACAATGGTTTTGCCCATGTCATTTACATCCTTGAGGATACGCATCACCTCGTGAGAAGTGCTGGTGTCCAAAGCCCCTGTGGGTTCATCAGCAAGGATTACTTTCGGATCACTGATCAAAGCACGGGCAATAGCTATTCTCTGCTTTTGTCCACCGGACATTTCACTTGGCATGTGATGTGCCCAATCCTTCAAGCCTAATTTGTCCAGATACTCCAGGGCAATGTTATTTCGCTTTTTACGACTTACTTTCTGATAGTATAGTGGTAAAGCCACATTTTCCATGGCATTCTTGAAGTTGAGCAGGTTGAATGACTGGAAAACAAATCCAAGAAATTTATTTCTGTAGTATGCTGCCTTGGTTTCTGTGAGGTTTTTGATAGATGTTCCGGCCAGGTTGTATTCTCCTGTGTCATAATTGTCCAGGATACCCAGAATGTTCAGAAGAGTTGATTTTCCAGACCCGGAAGACCCCATGATCGACACCAGCTCACCTTCTTCGATGGTCATGTCGATACCTTTCAAAACATGCAAGGATTGTTGGCCCGTCTGATAGGATTTATTGATTTTTTTCAGGTTTAGCATTGGGTGCCGAGGTTGATTGACAAATTGGTAACGCTTTATCTAACTGAATAGATGTGTAGAAGTGTCAGAAAGTTGCATGAGTGGTATAAAAGTCTTATCAGCGGGGAATAGTGTTTTTTAATACATGAATTGATAATAAACAGTTTCTCTTTACGATTTCTGATCAGGCAGAGTCTCTTGAAGCCCATTAGATTGGCACTATATTGGTTAGAAAAGGGGTTGTATTCAATACCTTTACCCAAACGACCCGGACATTATGAGATCTAGTATTGCTGCCACTCTTTTAATCTGCACACTGAGTGCTGTCAGCCAAAACATTATCAATATTTCAGGTACCTGGAAAGGTTCTTCCGAATACCTCAATGAAACCTCCGCCATTGTTATGGAGATCACCCAGAATGAAAACCTGGTGGATGGTTTTATTTATGGAAAGTCGTTGAATGGGAAGGACTCAACTAAAAAAGCCTTTAGTGGGGTGATCACAGGAGATAAGATTGAAATACTGGAAACAGAATATGTCTACAAAACCGGTATTAACTGCAAAGCAAAATTGTTACTCCAATATTCACGAGCCAATGATAATGAAAAGCTCAGTGGTAAATGGAGTGGAGATCTACGACTCAGTACCTGTCCTCCCGGCGTATTCGGACCAATCAATGTTGTGAGAGCAGATGGTGTGCAGGGAAGTCTTCCAGTTGTTCAGGTCGCTGAAAACACCACGCCTGTTGCTAAAGTGAAGGCTGAAAAATCAGCCCCTCCTGATGAAATGGGAGAAATACTTATTTCAGAACTCAGCAATCGCAATTACTACGCATTAATTATCGGCATCAACAACTACACTGATCCTGATATCCAAACGCTTGACAACCCCATCAGGGATGCTAATGGGTTGGCAACTGTTCTACAAAGCAGCTATACTTTTGATGAGCCCAATGTAATCTATCTGGAAGATCCGAGGAGAGCCGAAATCATCGATGCCCTGGATGTTTTGAGCAACAAAGCCACTGAAAAAGACAATGTGTTGATCTTTTATGCGGGCCATGGGATTTGGAATGAAAAACTTAACCAGGGATACTGGTTACCGGCCGATGCGTCTCTGGATTCCAAAGCGCAATGGCTATCAAACAGTACACTCAGAGACTACCTGGGTGGAATAGAATCAAAACATACCCTATTGATCTCCGACGCCTGCTTCAGTGGTGGGATACTCAAAGAAAGAAGTGTGGAGCAAAGCAGCAAAGCAATGCTCGAACTCTATAAGTTGCCCAGCAGAAAAGCCATGACGAGTGGAACCATGACGACCGTGCCTGACGAAAGCGTGTTTATTAAATATTTGATGAAAAACCTGGAGCAAAATGAATCAAGGCTGCTATCGGCAGATCAGCTGTTTAGAAATTTCAAAATAGCCGTGATCCACAACAGCCCGCGTGGCCTGGTGCCTCAATATGGAGTGATTGCCTTCACCGGTGACGAAGGTGGAGACTTTATTTTTCTGAAGAGGGACTAAGCCAGAATTTGTTTTACCACCTTACCATGCACATCGGTCAATCGGAAATCTCTGCCCTGAAAGTGATAAGTTAATTTCTCGTGGTCAAATCCTAACTGATGCAGAATGGTGGCCTGCAGGTCGTGCACATGTACTCGTCCACTTACACCAGCAAATCCAATCTCATCTGTCTCTCCGTGCGTGTATCCTTTTTTGATCCCACCTCCGGCCATCCACATTGTGAAGGCATCCCCGTTGTGATCCCTTCCTTTGAAGTCAGCTCCGGATCGGGCTTCCATCATAGGTGTCCGTCCAAACTCTCCGCCCCAAACAACAAGGGTTTCTTCCAAAAGTCCTCGTTGTTTCAGATCCTGAATCAAAGCAGTCATCGGTTGGTCGATCAGCGTACAGGCGTTCTTCAAGGCGCCATCAACACCATTGCCCGGTCCTGCTCCGTGGCTGTCCCATCTACGATCAAAAAGTTGAATAAATCGTACGCCTTTTTCTACAAGCCGTCGGGCGAGCAGACAATTGTTGGCAAACGAGTTTTCGCCGGGTCGGGTCTGATACATCTCGTGTACCCAGGCGGGTTCGTCATCGATGTTCATTACTTCAGGTACGGCAGTTTGCATGCGGTAAGCCAGCTCGTATTGAGAAATCCTGGTCAGGATTTCCGGGTCTTTTGATTCACGATATTCCTGTTGATTGATCTTATTGATGGCATCAATAGATTGCTTGCGAAGCGAAGAGTTGATGTCGTCAGGGTTTGAAAGAAAGAGCACAGGGTCTCCTTTTGATCTGCACTGCACACCCTGATGGATGGTGGGTAGAAATCCACTTCCATATACACTTTTACCCGCACTTGGTTCGCCACCCGATACCAGTACCACAAACCCTGGCAGATCCTGATTTTCCGAACCCAGTCCATAAGTCACCCATGATCCCATACTTGGTCTGCCAAGCCTGGGTGAACCCGTATGCATAAAAAGCTGGGCAGGAGCATGGTTAAATTCTTCCGTATGAACAGCCTTCAGAAAAGTCACTTCATCCACGATCTTAGTGAAGTTGGGCAGGTAATCAGAGACGTAGGCTCCTGACTCACCATGACGATTGAAGACCGCCTGAGAACCCAACATTTTGGGTATCCCTTTCAGGAAAGCAAATTTCTTACCTTCCATTAGAGAAGGGGGACAGTCTTTTCCATCCAGCTGATTGAGTATTGGTTTGTAGTCAAACAGCTCCAGCTGTGAAGGGGCACCAGCCATGTGAAGAAAGATCACGTTTTTGGCTTTCGGAGCAAAATGAGGTAATAGTTTGGTAACTGTATTTTCGACAGGAGATGTAGAAGCTCCCCCCAGCAGATCATATCCTGAAAGGCCAGCCAACACAGTGGCACCCAGACCTGACATGCATTTCTTTAGGAAATGGCGGCGGGTGTTGTATTCCGCTTTTTTGTATTGTGCCTCATCAAAAATATTCATCGCCATCTTAGTTTTTTGTCAGGAACTCATCCAGGTTCAACATTGCATTGGCCACCACGGTGAAAGATTTTACCTCAATTTCATTATTATTTACACTTACAGGGCGGACCAGATCATCTGAGAGAAAGTTCTGGTTGGCTTGCTGGTAAAGCTGTGCCAAAGCGTTAAGTCTATACTGATCAATGTCTCTGAACATCACCCGGTGATATCCAGCTTTGATACTTGCTGCGACATCATCCTCATTGATCTCTGCCATAAACTGGCCCAGGATTTTAGCTGCTTCATAGAAGGATTCCTCATTCAGGGACGTAAGCGCCTGTAATGGTGTGTTGGTTCTGATCCTCCTGGAGGTACACACATTTCTGGGAGTAGCATCAAATAAAGTCAACATCGGATATGGGTCGGTCCGCTTCCCAAAGATGTAAAGAGAGCGGCGATATTGGTCATCACCAGTATCAGTATCCCATTTACCCCAAATGCCTCTGGCTGCGTCTGGTCTGGGTGGCATCACACTCGGACCATACATTTCCAGGTTGATGAGATTACTCACAGCCAATACCTGGTCACGTATCTGTTCGATATTCAACCGGACCCTTGGTCCTCGGGAGATTAGTCGGTTATAGGGATCTTTTTCTATTTTTTGTTCAGTAGCCTCTGAGCTTTGCTGGTAAGCCGATGACATCACCATAAGTTTTATCAGGCTTTTCACACTCCAATCCATTTCATCTCTAAACTGCACTGCCATCCAGTCCAACAACTCGGGATGAGAAGGAGGTAATCCCTGCGACCCAAATTCTTCCATGGTCTCCACGATACCATAGCCAAAGATCTGCTCCCAAAAGCGGTTGACAGTAACCCTGGCAGTAAGTGGGTTTTCTTCACTGACCATCCATTGCGCCAGGCCCAACCTGTTTCTGGAGTATTCCTCAGACCACTCTCCAAAAGTGCCTGGAATATCTGGCTCTACCACCTTACCGGGAGTGAGCCAGTTGCCTCGCTCAAATACATGAGTGACCCTGCTCTTGGCTGGGGGCAGGTCCTGCATGATAGGTGTGGTAATGAATGATGCATGGTCCAGCTCATCTAGCTTCTGCTTAAACGTGTTGCTATAGGAAGCTATCCTGGGATTTTGCTCATGGTAATAGATCCAGTCGAGATGAAAAAGATGCTGGGTGAGATCCTTATTTACCCTGAAGACATAATAAATGTCATGCTTTCCTTCGGTTGGTTTTAGTTCCGCTCGGAAGCGTTTCCATTTGGCGGGTTCCGGTTTTTGCATGGACCATCCGCCCCACTGCCCCGTAGTCGTTACTTCAGTGCTACCAATGAGTGGCCCATCGACAGCATCCAGTCTGACATCAATAAAACCTCCGGAAATTGCCGTAGCACAGTTAAAATCTATGGCAACGATATCGGTAAGATCCACATCTTCAAACATGATCCATGAGCTGTCCTGAACCTGCCAGATCACATCCTGATCCGGAGCCATCAGTTCGATCAGCTTACTGGAGTTATGAAATTCCTCTGCCTGGATCTTTCGATATCCTAGGCTGTAGAGTAGTTCTTCTTTTTTCTCATGTAGAAATGGGGCATCAGAGACAAGGGACTGGTCTTCTGGTTTGAGCTCACCCTCTACCCAGTTCAGGATTTCGGTCAGCTTTTCTTTTTCCTCTGGTTCATAGGTGAACACTTTGGGTTGTTCATTATAGATGTCGCGATCCACTTGGTTGTTGAAGATGGCCATGAGCTCATAAAACTCTTCATGACGAAAAGGGTCATACGGATGACTGTGGCATTGCACGCAGGCCATGGTTGTACCCTGCCAGACTTCACTTGTTGTACCGACACGCTCAAGTACAGAGGCTACCCGAAATTCCTCATTGTCTGTTCCGCCTTCATCATTAGCCATGCTGTTTCTGTGAAAAGCCGTAGCAATCAGTTGGTCCTGTGAAGGGTTGGGCAACAGATCCCCAGCCAGTTGCTGCACGGTAAATTCGTCAAAAGGCATGTCGTCATTAAATGCCTGGATGACCCAGTCCCGATATTTCCAGATGCTCCGGTTGAGGTCTTTCTCGTAACCTTTGGTATCGGCGTACCGGGCCAGATCGAGCCACATACTTGCCCACTTTTCACCAAAGTGAGGGGATGAGAGCAACTTGTCAACCAATTTTTCATAAGCTGCTTCACTATTATCTTCAAGGAATTCTTTTGCTTCCCGGGGAATTGGTGGAAGACCTATCAGGTCCAGGTAAAGCCTACGCATCAGGATCTCTTTTGTGGCTTTGGGAGCAAAATCGAGGTCTTCTTTCTGAAGCCTGGTGAGCAGAAAACGATCAATATCATTGTTGACCTCTACTGAGATTTGTGGAGGTGAAATGTCTTTTTGTGGCGGTACAAATGCCCAGTGGTCTTCCCATTTGGCTCCCTGATCGATCCAGGCTTCGATGAGCTCGATTTCCTTTTCATTCAATGGGTCTGTTTCCAATGGCATCCTAATTTCGGGATCGTGGTGGCGGATCCTTCGCATCACCTCGCTGTTTTTGGCATCCCCGGGGATGATGGCAAGTTTTCCGGAGGTTGTCTCACCGAGTGCCTCTTCACGAAACAAAAAGCTTAACCCACCAGCTTTTTTGATACCTCCATGACAGGTGATGCATTTAGAATTGATGATAGGGCGGATGTGCTGGTTATAGCTAATTTCTTCCTTTTGCCAGGAATAGACGAGGTATATAGCTGTAATTAAAACAGCAATTATGACCAAATAAAGAAGTTTTTTTAGCATCAGCATCGGGGTTCATACCAGCCCATCTTCAAAGCTATCTTATTAATTAGTAAAGATCAATTCTTGTGTTAAGTACCCAGACAATAGCACCTTTTTTGTACTCCTTCAGAATATTTACAAAATGTTCCGTTATTATTGAAATTTATATTTATAAAATATTAACGAAGTTATTAGTTAACTTCATGGCGTTTATTACGTCTATAATAGATCACAGATTAATTCAACAATGAGTTCAGTAATATCAACCAAAGAGATCAAAAAAGAATATGTGATGGGTGCGGAGACGATCCGTGCCCTCAAATCTATCAGCATTGAAATCAAAAGAGGCGAATATGTAGCTTTCATGGGTCCGTCAGGATCAGGAAAGTCTACCTTGATGAACATCATTGGCTGTCTGGACACCCCCACAGCTGGTCAATATGTGCTCAACGGGCATGATGTAAGTGATCTCACAGAAAATGAATTAGCTGAAATCCGAAACAAAGAAATCGGATTCGTCTTCCAGACCTTTAACCTTTTGCCACGTGCTTCTGCACTGGAGAACGTTTCATTGCCACTGGTGTATGCTGGGTATGGAAAGGAAGATCGGGAGGAAAAAGCGCTGGCCACACTGGATGGAGTGGGTCTTGCAGAGCGGGCTTATCACAAACCGAATGAACTTTCGGGAGGTCAGCGGCAGCGGGTAGCCATTGCCAGGGCACTGGTAAATGACCCAAGTATTATTTTGGCTGATGAGCCTACCGGTAACCTGGACACCAAGACTTCATACAGTATCATGGATCTTTTTGCAGAACTCCATGACAAGGGGAATACCATCATCATGGTAACTCATGAGGAGGATATTGCCGAATATGCCCACAGGATCATTCGACTGCGAGATGGGTTGATAGAATCTGATGAAGTAAATAAAAATATTAGGAAGGTAGAGCCAGTTGCATGAGTATAAAGGTGTATACCCGCACAGGGGATAAAGGAGGGACCTCCCTTTTTGGAGGGACAAAGGTGGATAAAGATCATGTGCGTATTGATGCATACGGTAATGTGGATGAGTTAAATTCCTTCATTGGTTTACTAAGGGATCAGGACGGGATAGGAAAAGAGATCGGTGATCAGCTTTTTGAAGTTCAAAAGAAACTATTCTCTATTGGCACAATACTGGCCACGGAAAAGCCTCCGAAAGGGTTTATTTTACCTTATATAGATTCCAATGATATTCTGTGGCTTGAAAATTCTATTGATAAATTCTCTGAGAAACTACCTGAATTAAAGAATTTTATTCTTCCAGGAGGTCATCAGGTTGTATCTTTGTGCCACGTTTGTCGAACTGTCTGTAGAAGAACCGAACGGGGAATTGTGAAATTGGCACAAGAAAATGAAATCAATGAAAATCTGTTGGCTTACATCAACAGGCTTTCAGACTACTTCTTTGTCCTTGCCAGAAAGCTCTCCCAACAGCTCGGTGTTGCAGAAGTGACATGGCAGCAATGATAGAATAAAATTGAGAAGGCGATGGTTGAAACAATGGACATCAGGATTGAAAAGAATTCAAAATCCAAATTACAACAAGTAGATCTGGAGAATCCGGTATTTGGAAAAGTCTATTCAGATCATATGTTTATTGCTGATTATGCAAACGGAGAGTGGAAGGATCTAAGGATCGTCCCTTACGGAAACCTGCAGATCAGCCCTGCCAATACTACGCTACATTATGCTTCAACCATTTTTGAAGGACTCAAAGCCTATCGAGACCGCAATGGTGAGATATTGGTTTTCAGACCGGATGCCAATGCCAAGCGATTGATCAAAAGTGCGGAGAGAATGTGCATGCCTCCGGTACCTGAGGCTTTGTTTATGCAAAGCATGACGGAATTGCTGAAGCTGGACAAGGACTGGATTCCAAGTGCTCCAGGGACATCATTATATATCCGACCTTTTCAAATGGCAATGGATCCATACATCGGGATCAAGCCATCTCAGACCTATAGCTTTTTCATTATCACAGGTCCTGTTGGTGCTTATTACAGCCAGCCTGTAAAAGTGAAAGTAGAAAAACATTATACAAGAGCCGCCGCTGGTGGAACTGGTTTTGCAAAGACGGGTGGTAACTACGCAGCAGCATTATATCCGGCTGTAAAAGCTCAGAAAGAGGGGTATGATCAGCTCATATGGACAGACGCTAAAGAGCATGCATACGTGGAGGAGTCAGGTACCATGAACCTGCTTTTTGTAATTGACGATGTGTTGGTTACAGCACCTGCTGGTGATACTATTCTCAATGGCATTACACGAGATAGCATCCTTACTTTGGCGAGAGACGAGGGAATGAAAGTTGAGGAGCGACGAATCTCCATCAAAGAAATCGTCCAGGCCATCGAGCAGGGAAGGCTACAGGAAGCTTTCGGAGCTGGTACAGCTGCCACAGTAGCACAAATCAAGACACTCCACAATGATGGTATCGACTACGAGCTACCAGACGTGGCCGGAAGAAAATACTCCAATCATTTCCTGGACACTTTGAATAAGATCAGGTTCGGAGAAGTTGAAGATAAACACGGCTGGGTTTACAAGATCTGAAATGACCCTGGAAGAAGCCACAGCAAAAGTGACTAAGATGGCCGAGACCCATGGTGGGAAATTCGGCGAAAAAGTGAACTTCAATTTCAAAGGAGCTGGAACGATCCACCTTGATGATACGGTGTCGCCTGCCAAAGTGATTTCAGAGGAGGCTGAGGCACCTTGTTCGCTTGTCATGGAACTTGACAATTTCGAAAAACTATTGACAGGTGACCTGAATCCCATGATGGCTTTTATGACCGGAAAGATGAAAGTAGAAGGAGATAAGTCAGTTGCGATGAAGCTCGCTTCAATGTTCTAACAGTGGCTTTTTGAAGACATACTTTTCAAATAGTAAGTATGTTCCTATGGCGATTACCACCCCGATTAATGATCCGGCCAATACATCACGAAGGAAGTGCTGCAATAAATAGATCCTGGAAATAGCTACCAGTATTGCTCCTAAAAGAAAAGTGAGTGACAAACCCTTGTTTTTTCTAAAAACAATCGCAAAGAAGGTCGCAACTGCAAAAGCTGTAATGGTATGACCAGATGGAAAAGAAAAGCTTCCATGATGCTTTACGCCTTCAATCAGGTTTAGGTCGGTGAGGCCATCAAAATAACGGGTCGGTCTGGGTATATCCTGAAATACCAGACGTTTTAATCCCTGGGAAAAAAGTAGCTGAGCGAAACCAAGTGCAAGAAATATGATTGCCAGCCGCCATTTCCAGATTACCAGCCCAACAAACAGAACCCCTACAAATATACCGTCCCCTAAATGGGTCCAGTACTTAAAAAAGAAATCAAAAACCGGGTTTCTGTTCTCATTGAGCAGCAACACTGCATCTCCATGGTCAATCATTGACCAAACAAGCAGGGTAACAAGAAATACAACAATATATGGGATTAGATAGAAGCTATTATTGGGCATCAACGAAGTATATAGATCTTACCATATCCATTTTTAAAGGCTTTGTCAGCGGTGGTGAAACGATGATTAATCTCTTCACCCTGCTGACGGATGAAGACCCGGTAAAGGTAAACGCCATTGGCCAAAAGATCACCGTATTCATCCCGTCCATCCCAGGCATATTGAGTAATGTTGTTTCCTATACGAACGGGTCCTATTTCATCCTGGTTGATCTCTTTTACCACCCTTCCACTAATGGTCATGATCTGTATTTTGATCTGATCCGGAATCGTACCACCAGTTAGCGTAAATACAAACCTCGTGTTGGTAGAAAAGGGGTTGGGATAGGGATAGAAATGAGTTATCGAGCTCTCATTGATAACTTCAAATGAAATTTCGTAATCATTGTCCCCTGAATTATTTCCCGACTCATCTTCTGCTGAAACTCTGAAGCTATAAATTCCGTCCTCAAGAGGCCCCGGCTGATAGCTCAGTTCAAATTCCTGATCTTCGGTTTCTGGGGTATAGCTGACCCCTGGATCGGTAAAGTTGACTCTTTCATATTGACAGCCTTCGCAAGGTTGCTTGAGGTAAATTTCAATACCTACTGTATCATCATTCAAGAGGTAGCTGTTGTCATCCTGGAGGGTTACTCTAATATTCGGGTTTGGCGACACGATGTCACCATCCAGAATGTAAGTACCGTCGAAGGTGACATTCAGTACAGGATTCGTATTGTCTTCACTAATATTGGCGGCAGGGTTCAGACTGAAAAAATTATTTACACTCAAAATCTCATTTTCCATAGGTGTCACAATTAGGCTGAGATTGTTTTGTCCTGTTTTACCAAGTGTACTATATAACAAGTTGAATGATGTAGTGTCTCCGGCGCCTGTTGGAGCAATATTAAATACCTGATTATAAGTTTGCGAGCTATTTATATTGAGAAGGGTAGAAGAGACCTCAAGGCTATCCTGAAAATCTTCTGAGGAAATGTTGATGAAATCATAGCTGGTTTCATATTCCTGACCTTCCTGGAGTTCCTGACTTTCATTGCTTGCTGCTAGGAGATATCCCTCAGGGGGTAAGGTGTATTCTACAATCAATGCTTTGACCTGCGGAGGGTCAAGGTCCACATTGTCGCCAAAGCTTACATTTAGTTTTAAAAACGGATATTGCAACGGATCAATAGTACTTACATCTACTGATGCCAAACGGGCATTGGTGAAGAGGGGTGTCTCAGTTCCTTCGGAATCGATTCCCACCACATCTATGGAGAAATTGTCATTAGGATTATCCTCCACTTCATAGTGAAGGTTTGTCCAGGACTTTGCAGGGCCAATTCTCCGGGAAGCAATGGATCCGGTGGTGGAGGTATAGGTCACCAGACCAGCCAGGTTCATTAACTGTTCTTTGGGAGCCAACAGTGAACCATCATCGACCATTTCAATGGCTTCTCCGGGTGCTGATCCCTTTTTTCCTAGGAAGATCACTGCCTGACCGTCTATCAATGATGAGATTGTATTGCTTTGAATGCCTACTGAATTCAGCGAGTTGATCAATTGGGCATCCCAATTGGAATAGGCCACCGAATCAAACGAAAAAAGCAAAACATAATCATCCGGTTTCATGAGGTTGATAAGAGAATCCAAATACCTGTTGGAGCCTAACACATTGCCCTCTGTCAGGTTATGAATCACCTGAGGTATTCTTCCGCAGATTAGAGGATTGGAAACATCACCTGTCTGGAAGCTGATTGGTCGATATGGTTGGCCTGTTGCCCGATCGATGAATACCGCATTGATCGTATTGACCCGACATACTGCGTTGACATTCTCAGTGATCATGTAGTTCACATTTCCAACAATCACCTGTAAATCTTCATATTGATTGGGATGATCAATGCCATGCGTAACGATCTCATAGTCATTCTCAGATTCTTCAAAGGTCCACGCACCTGTCAAATGATCATAGTTTACGCCCGAAAGGGTATTTCCGGTAAATTGACCCGCTCCAACCTGACCCCAGCCGGAATTGAGCGCATCAATGATTGAAAAAGAAGAGTTTACCCAGGTAGTATCTTCTCCCTCTTCTGGATTGGCGTAACGCGTTCTCCAGTAGATGGTGGTAGAATCATTCAGTGCACTAAAATCTATATTGTGCTGAAGCAATGTTTTGCCATTTAGGACAATTGATGCTTTATAGCCACTGGAGAAATCAGCTGTGGTATCATATTCGAGTGAATAGTCCCTGGCAGACTCCTGAATCGAGGATGGCTGAAATATGAAGTTTACGGATTTTGTTGATTGGACTCCAAAATTGACCGGATACAGGTTGATGGTGGCTCCGCTTGTGATAAAAAGCTCAAAGTTTGTCTGATTGTTGCTTTCATTGAGCTCATCGATCAGGTTGTCAGGATCAATGATGAATGAGAAAATATTGTTCCCATCCACTTTTTTGGCTGGATCATTTTCAATGGTGATTTGGAGGGTGTCGGAGTACTTTACCGGTGCTACCTTTATAATACTGGATAGTACCTCACCTTCCGGCAAGGTTCTTCGTACTTCAATATCAATGGAGTCCAGGGAGGACTTACCATAATTCTTAACCGGCAGGTTGATGAGAAAGGCACCCTGACTGGCCAGGATTTGATTTCCTGAGATGGGTTCGGCAGAAATTTGGGTAGGGTCTGATTCATAGTCTGGTTCAGTAGCTCCAAACACTTTTACAGCGGGGTCGCCTAACACCGACATGAGATTGACCTGTGCCAGCGATACGGCACTGGTTCCAAAAAGGTCGTGATACCTCGCTGCCACTGATGTGAGTACATCCCCCAGACTTCGTCCAAACTCATCTTCCTGCGTAAATGCCTCCTGGTAGAACAGGTCTGAAAATCGCTTTAGGTTAATGGAAAAGGAAAAGTCTGCATGACCAATAAAAGCTAAAGCACCTTTGGATGCCGTATTTACCCAGGGCTGCCCGAAAGTCCCTGACGGGCTAAATATTTCCCCCGCATTACAACCGTTTGCCAAAATTATTGGGTATCTCCCGGCATTGTTGTGGTCGTTGACATTTCCTATTTCAATGTCTGAGTTTTGGGAAGAACTATGGCCAAAGAATGTGACCATTCCGACTCCATTGTTGATTTCTGTTTTTATGTCAATAATTTCAGTAGGTGCAGTGGTAATTTTTCTCCTTATTTTGGCACTGCCCCCTAAAAAATATCCCTCAGCCAGCCGCTCAAAATTTTCTACATAATTTGAAAAGGTCTGCTGTTCGAAACTGTTTTGCCCCCCACTCAAAAGGATTTGATTCTTGCGCCAAAGCGCATTATATGGCAGAGCTTCCATCTCCTTCACTTTATCAAGATAGGATTTAATGTCTTCAGAGGTGAACGCATTCAGCCTACCCACTCCAAACGGAGGGTCAACACTACCTCCGGCTTTGATGGTATAGAGCAAATCCGAGCCCGGAAATCCATAAGCCGGGATGTAATTGATATTGGTACCTGGATTTCGATAAAATCCATAGTTAGTGGAAAGGCCTTTCCCAATGATAAACATATATTCAGGGGAACCTATCGCCAGGGCATTTGCAACAAAATTTTGGATAGCCAGCGGAGAAGGGTCACCATATCCATATTGATCAAAAATTTCGTCAATGGTAGTCAGGGTCACCTGGTAGCCACCTCCGGCAGCACTCTCTCTGTAATTTTTGTAAGCTGTGAGCTGGTTGAGTCCATCACTGGCAGGCGTCTGAAAGTGCTTATGACTGATCATCAGATAATTGCTGTTTGTCGGATCTATTTGATCCATTGCAACTTCCTGTATGGATGCCACACTTTTAGTACTTGTGAAAGCATAAAATTTTCTTGGGATACTGGGGTCATTCACAATGAACTCAAACCTGTCGGTTGTACTGAGACTTTTCGTAATGACCCGGGGTGAATATGGGTCAGTTACCTCAAATACCCTGGTGTTTGCAGCATTGGTGGTTGGTACGACCAGATAGGATCGTGATTCCACACTCGTGCGTTGGTAAAAAGTCTTATTTTCACTAGCAGCCATATCAAAATCCTGGGGAGCAATGATCTTGATATAGGGCACGGAAATTCGGTCTGCCTGACCGGATTCCCCAAGGGCTGTGACGCGAACAACCAGGGTCCCATCTCCATTCACATCAGACCAGGCAATATTGCCATTAAAAATGGTTTGTGTCCATCCATTAAAAGTAGCCGTGTCTAGATTTCTGAGGCTGGCTTCTGAGGGGCCTACCCTGATCTGGGATTTGTGTGTCAAAGAATTCCCTCCGATCAAACCTATTTCTAAAGAAGGGACGGGCCCCGTGTTGTCAAAATCCCCCAGATTAAAAGTAAATGTCTGGCTTTGGTTTTTAGTGAAAAAGCTGCCTGTCCACCCTTCACCTTCTACATATTCACCAGAGCTTAATTCCGAACCAAAACCAAATTTAGTTCCGGGAGAATAGGCATTGGTTTGCAGCTTTAGTGACTCGTTAAGGTGGTAGGGCTCCGCTGTAAGTCCGGAATTGTCTCCCAGGTTGGAAGTACTCATGGATTCTCCTGTCTCCGTTTGGTTCCAGGTCAAAAAGTAAGAAGCAGTATCTGTGAAGAGACTATGATATGGATGGATCTGGTAGGATGGATCTTCATAAAGTATAGAGTCTAGCCGTCCATCATTCTTTTCTCCATAGAATTCGAGATAGTCAAGAAATCCTCCTGACGCTATTTTATTGAGTGAAATTTCCTGACCCCTTCTGAACATCTTGATCCTGGCAGCTGCGATGGTTGTGATGGGGACCCCAGCCTGTTGTAGGCTGGCAGCATTGATACGATACACCCCATCCTCTGCCAGTTTGATCTTGAAATATCTTTGGTTGAATTTGATCCACTCGTTGCCGTAGGGCTGTGACCAGGCAGTCAAAGTGAAGATTAGAAGGAGTCCGGTGACCAGCTTACTCTTCATCCTTGCTTGAATTAAAGTCTACTTTGATAGAAAAGACATTAGAATACAAACCAGCTGACTGGTCTCCAATGTCTGTTAGCGCATAATCAATGGCCACTTCGCTAAATCGGATGCCAATTCCGGCACTTGGCTGAAAGGTCCAGGAAGTAGATGCATCAAAATCCTCAATCTGCTGAAACTGATTGATGCCAGCTCTAAGAAATGCCATGTTTTTAAACCCAATTTCTACTCCAGCCATGGGATCAAGGGAACCGAAATCGGTTCTAACCACTGTATTTCTCTTCCCATCAAAAGTCCAGACCAAATCGGCTGTAGCTAAAACACCAAAAGCCTCACTGATACTGATTTTTCTTGAAATGCCTGCGATAAGTCTGGGAAGTGTAATTTCCAGGGTATTCTCGGGTACAGCATTTCCGGTCTGACCATAAACCTGACTTACCTCGTCACTGTTGTGCTTCCATGCATTGAATGTACCGAACACGTCTTTGGCCATAAGTCCAATCATCCACTTTCCAAAAGACTTTTGAGCGGAAAGGTCAACACCAAAACCCCAGGATGTGGCAAAACTGCCAACTCTTCGGTGCAAGACTTTCACATTGCCCCCGGTTTTCAATCCTCCTAGTACAGGTATTTTCCTTGCATAGGAAATGAAAAATGCATAATCAGAGGCTGAGAAAAACTGAATATTGCTATAATTTATTGCTCCTGTGGCATCAAAGAGAAATCTGGTATCAGCAATGTCATCTACTGCAAACCGTAGGGCACTGATCCCAAGGCCACTGTTTTCATCCAGTTTTCTGGCGTACCCCAAAAAGTCATAATTGGCAATCCCTGCGAAATAGGCCGCATGCATCATCTCCAGTTGATGATCAGCTTTCAAGTCCAGTATGCCAGCCGGATTCCAATATAATGCCGACACATCATCTACATGGCTAGTCATGCTCAATCCCAGCCCAAATGCTCTGGCATCCACCCCAATGTTCAAATATTCATTGCTGTACTTAGGTGTTTGGTCCTGAGCATGAAGAAAATGAATGGCTATCACCAGGGAAAGAAAAAAGCTGATTGATTTCATGTAAAATGATCCCATTGCAAGATAGTTAGACCTGCTCTAACACAAAAAGGTTGTGCGTTATGCGTCGTGGCTGGATCGTACTTTTTTTACTTTATATATGAAGAAAATAATATTAAATATAAATAAATAAAGAATTATTACCATTCAGTAAAAATTCTTACATAGTACTTGGCCATACATAGTACCTTTCCGTATACAGTAAGGAACCTAAAGGTCAAAAGGTAGTAAAATGGACATGAATTTACAGAATGCACAAGTTCAGATGCGGAAGGGAATCTTAGAGTTCTGCATTCTGAACATCATCTCAAGGGGGGAAGTATATGCTTCCGACATGCTTGAGGAACTTACTTCTGCAAAGATCATGGTAGTGGAGGGTACACTTTACCCTTTGCTGACACGATTGAGGAAGGCAGGACTGGTGGATTATAAATGGGTAGAATCCACAAGTGGTCCCCCAAGGAAGTATTACACACTCACCGAGTCTGGTGAGGAATTTAAAAAAGGACTAAACAATACCTGGGAGGAACTTCAGACATCAACAAAGAAGATCATCTCTGTGAGTAAAAAGTCCGCCAAAACAACAAAGAAATGAAAGGACAGGAATTTAAAAACTCACTCAATAATAATACGATTTTGATGTATTCAAATCGGATGTTTAGTGCTCAAAAGCATTCAACATTAGGACTAACCAATAACCGCGATTAAAGAAATGAAAAAGACAGTCAGTATAAATATTGGAGGGATCATTTTCCACATCGAGGAGGATGGCTTCGAAAAGCTCAAAAGCTATCTGGATTCTGTCAATAAATACTTTTCCAGTTTTGACGATAGTAAGGAGATCATCTCCGATATCGAAAGTAGAATTGCCGAGATCTTTCTGAGCAAGCTCACCGATAACCGTCAGACCATCAACATTGATGACGTAAATGACCTTATCACCACCATGGGTACAACCCAGGATTTTGATGCGACGCTGGAATCTGAGCCAGAACCTGTAAAAGAAGAACCCACTGAAGAGACTTCTTCTAAAAAGGAAAAGAAAAAGACACCAAAACGGCTTTACAGGGATACTAAACGCAGGATCATAGGCGGCGTTTCAGCAGGGATCGCTCACTATTTTGGGATTGATCCCCTTTGGATCAGGTTGTTATTTATTGCCCTCTTTGTCAACATTCTTTTCGAGGGGATTTCAGGGGCTATATTTTTAGCCTATGTGATCCTATGGATTGTATTGCCTTACAACAACGAGCTTGAAGAAGATGAAAAGATCAAAAAACTCTTTAGAAATCCGGATGATAGGGTTTTAGGAGGTGTTTCAAGCGGTATTGCTTCCTATTTCGGGATTGATGTATCTGTTGTCAGACTCATATTTGTGCTATCTATCTTTTTAAGTTTCGGTGCAACTATCCTTGTCTATATTATTCTCTGGATTATTACACCTGAAGCCAAGACGATCACAGAGAAAATGCAGATGGAGGGGGAGCCTGTCACACTCAAAAACATTGAAGATGCAGTAAAGAAGAATCTACGGGTAAAGGAAGGAGAAGAAGGTCCACTGGTGAAGATTTTGCTATTCCCTTTCAGACTAATCGCCTTGATTATCAAGGCCCTGGCCAAGATTCTGGGACCATTGTTGCGGTTTCTCATTGATGCTGTTCGGATCATTTTTGGAGCAATATTGTGCCTCGATGGGTTCATTGTGATGGTGGTTGTCACAGGTGCTTTGCTCACGATCTATGGTATTGGCGGGATGGCCAGGTTGTACAACCTTGGGGAAGTTCCCATCGACCTTTTTAGAGAATCAATTGATCCCATCATCATTTTCAGTATTTGGGGCTTTGTGCTGATTACTGCACTGGGTTTCTTTTTGGCAGGGCTTGCGATCATATTAAAACGAAAAGTGGTTAATGCTTACGTTGGGTGGTCATTGTTTGCCTTATGGATAGTTTCGATTGTGCTCATATCATTCAATCTGCCTGGATATATTGCTGAATTTAGGTCTGGAAGCAGCTATAAGGAGGAGAAGATATATGAGGTAGTAGCTAATGAAATCCCGACGCTTAAACTGAGCGCTGACCCATCTTTTGGGCCAAGTCTGGTGGAGCTCAAGATTCGTGGTCATGCAGACAGTGTTTATAAGTTAGTGACTGACATTGAAAGCAGGGGAAGCAACAGGACTGAGGCCATAGAAAATGCCAAAAGCATTCAATATGAAGTAGTAAAGAATGGGAATGAATTCTTGTTTGATCCGAAACCCGTATTTTCTGAAGGAGCAAAGTATCGGTTTCAATATGTTGAAGCAGTTTTCTACGTTCCATTAGGTCAGGTGTTCAGGATGGAAAGAGACCTGGACAGGATTCTTGTCAATACCCTGTATACTGGTGGATATCGGTCTCATCAGATGGAAGACAATGATTGGATTTTTGATGGCAGAGGCATTAGGTGTATCACCTGCCCGGTGGATGAAAGCACTATGTCGGATGATGAAGAAGTCTACGGTGACAGGATGTCTTATCCATTTGAGGATTTTGACGAGGTAAAGGTGGCCTCACTCATGAAGGTTGATATCCGACGCGGTTCTGAATACAAAGTAACTGTACATGGAGATGAAGATGTGCTGGATGATGTATATCTCAACCAGGTAGGGGATGAGCTTGAAGTCAAATACCGTGAAGATGCCTGGGAGTGGTGGAATGATGAAGACAGAGAGGTAAAGCTAAGCATTGTTATGCCAGGACTTGATTACCTGGAGCTTATCGGTAAATGTAAAGGCGACGTACGTGGATTTAATGAAAATGAGATGGAAGTAAACCTTGTGGGTGCCTCGGAGCTTATACTGGAATCCAGAGTGAATAAGCTCAACATTACAATGGCAGGGGCTTCCGAAATGGAGTTGCGTGGCTCTGGTGATGAACTGGATGTTGAGGTGATTGGTGCTTCTAAGCTTAAAGCATTTGATTTTGATGTACAAAAAGCTTCTTTGCAGGTGGTAGGTGCATCTTTGGCTCAAGTCAATGTGAGGGAAGATCTGGAAATTGAAGCAGCAGGCATGAGCAAGGTCAGGTATCGCGGTGAAGCTAAAGTTTCCATCAGCGAAGCAGGTATGAGCAGCGTAGAGCGAGATTGATTTGAGAAGTATTCTAACATTTAGATTGGTCTTTCCGTTATTGGGATAAACCAATCTACTTGTTATGAAATTGCTTTGTTCGTTCCTCTTTTTAGCTCCACTCTTTTGTATTGCTCAGGATCAGTTAGATACTAAATCCGGCCCGGTCAAAATAAACCCTGTTACCCACGGGACCATGGTGCTGGAATTTGATGGAAAAACCATTTATGTGGATCCATATGGAGGAGCTTCAGGGTTCAGTAGTTATTCCGACCCTGACCTGATCTTGATTACTGACATTCATGGGGACCATTTAAACAAAGAGACCCTGGCTGCCCTCAATACCCAAAAAAGCACATTTGTGGTCCCTCAGGCAGTTTATGACAAGTTGGAGGAGACTCACAAATCAAGTGCAAAGGTACTTGGCAATGGATCTTCTCTCGATTGGGAGGGGATAAAGGTTGAAGCCATCCCGATGTATAATCTTCCGGAAACCAATGACTCAAGGCACCCAAAGGGCCGAGGAAATGGGTATGTCCTTACCATAGGGGGTAAAAAGATTTACATCTCCGGGGATACTGAGGACATTAAGGAAATGCGATCACTTAAAGGTATTGATGTTGCTTTTGTATGCATGAATTTACCATATACCATGGATATCAATCAGGCCGCATCTGCTGTCCTGGAATTCAAACCCAAAGTAATATACCCATACCACTACCGTGGCCAGGGTGGTCTTAGCGATGTAGATCAATTTAAAAAACTGGTCAATACTGGTGACAACAAGATTGAAGTGAGATTGGCTAAGTGGTATTAAGCACTTATTGCCAATCGTCTTTTCAATGAAGCCACTTTGTTGATGGCATCGATGTAAGCTTTCACCGAAGCTATGATCACGTCTTTGTGTACTCCAAAGCCCATATAAAGCTGGCCTTCAAATTCGATTCGCATGTGCACCTTACCTTCGTCAGTTCTATCACCGATGGACTGAACCAGGAACTCATCCAGATTCATTTTTTCATGGATCAACTGGTCCACAGCATTCAATGCCGCCTCCAGTGAACCACTTCCGGTTGCTTTTCCTGTCTGGTGTTCTCCATTTACCTTCAATTTGATGGTAGCGGAAGTGCCTTTTGACTGACTGCTAATAATTTCAATATCCTCTAGTTCAATGCCTTCTTCAGGTAATTTTCCTTCTACCAGTACAATAAGGTCATTGTCTGTGAAATCTTTTTTCTCATCAGCAAGTTTCAGAAATCCCTGGTATACCTCTTCTACCCGATCATTCTCCAACTTATAGCCAAGTCTTTCCAGATGGTATTTCAATGCTGCTTTGCCACTACGCGCTGTAAGGATGATCGATGACTGAGGAATTCCTATGTCTACCGGGTCAAGAATTTCATAATTTTCCCTGTTTTTGATCATTCCATCCTGGTGGATCCCAGAGGAGTGAGCAAAAGCGTTTCTTCCTACAATTGCTTTATTAGGCTGCACCGGCATATTCATCATTTTACTCACTAATAAGCTCAATGCATAGATGTGCTGGCTGTTGATGTTGGTGTGAAGTTTCAGGTCCTTGTGCGTTTTAAGGATCATGGTGATTTCCTCAAGGGATGTATTTCCAGCCCTTTCACCGATTCCATTCATGGTGACTTCCACTTGCCGAGCTCCATTAATTACACCAGCAGCAGTGTTGGCAGTGGCCAGACCCAAATCATTGTGACAGTGGCACGAAAGGATGGCATTATCCACTCCTTTCACGTTTTCTTTCAGGTATTTGATTTTGGCACCATATTCTTCTGGCAAACAATAGCCAGTGGTATCAGGGATGTTGACTACCGTGGCACCTGCTTTGATGACAGCCTCCACCATTTTGGCCAAAAATTCATTTTCAGTCCGTCCTGCATCCTCGCAATAGAACTCTACATCCTCCACGTATTTCTTGGCATACTTGGTAGCCGCTACAGCCCTTTCAAGAATTTTTTCCCTGTCGCTCTTAAATTTCAGCTTAATGTGATAGTCAGAACTCCCGATCCCTGTATGGATCCTTTTGCGCTTGGCAAACTTCAATGCATCAGCGGCAAAATCAATGTCTTTTTCTACCGCTCGCGTCAGTGCACAGATCACCGGTTCGCTTACAGCTTTGGAAATTTCAATAACGGAGTTGAAGTCCATCGGACTGGAAATAGGGAACCCAGCTTCGATAATGTCAACACCCAGCGTTTCAAGCTCCTTGGCTATTTCAATTTTTTCGGGTGTAGATAATTGACATCCTGGTACCTGTTCTCCATCACGAAGGGTAGTGTCAAAAACGTATACTCTGTTGTTGTCCATTTCGAATCTTATTTGGTTGGGAAATTCTTATAATTTCGACGTATTTTTTTCATCAGATCCAAGGATCTTGTTCTGTTATTTCTGATTTATAAAAATTAAAAGTAGGATTTGGCCCTATGATCCCAAAACCTAAATAAAAAATAAATACGACTGCTATATGTTACAATTGAACTTAATATGCTTTTAAATTGCTTATATTAGTGATTTACAAAGATATTTATTACGATGGCTAAGGATCATTCTGACCACCTGTTTGTACTCATAAAGTCACTTAGTAAGAGTGAGAAGCGGTATTTCAAACTAAAAAACAGTCAGAGCCAGGAAGGCCCAAAATACCTTAAACTATTCGATGAAATTGGTCAAAGTAAGGTATTTGACGAGAAGCGGTTAATTCAGAATAATCCATGGATTAAACCTGCTCAATTTAGTAATCTCAAGGCGCATCTTTATCAGAAGCTTTTACAGAGTCTGAAGGAGTACTCCACATCGACCAATGATGACATTGCTGTCCGCGAACAAATAGATCACATTCAGCTGCTTTATGACCGGAGCCTGTATCATCAAAGTATGCAGCTTGTGCAAAAACTGAAGCGGTCAATCAAAAAAGGAGATAACCTGGAGCTGCAGCTCGAGGTACTCAAGTGGGAAAAGAACCTGCTTCCTTATTCGCTGGGCAAGCATAGTTTGAACCGGATGAGGCAGATCATCGAAGAAACGAACAAGGTGAATGAGCAAATCTCTCGTGTCAATCTGCTAATGAATATCTCGGTGGAATTAAATACAATTTATCTGAAACGTGGGTCAGTCAGGAGCAAAGAGGATTTTGATGAGGTTACACGGATTTTTGATCAGCGACTTCCAAAATGGAGCGAGAATACTCTTTCATTTAGAGAAAAACTACTTTGGTATGAAATCCATCAGGGCTACTACAGCTTTATCCAGGATTTTGAGCCCATGTATGATCACTCCAGAAAGTGGGTAAATCTATTTGAGACGATTCCCAATTCCACTTATTATTTTGAAATGTATATCCGTGGCCTCAACCAGTTGCTCAATGCTCAGGCCAGGCTATTAAAATATGAAGAGTTCTCTACTACCCACAGGTTGTTGAGATCTCTTGCCAATCACCGCATGATCAGGATGAATGAGAATCTTCAGATCAGATTGTTTAAATACAACTACGCGCATCAGTTCAACGAATACTTTCTCATTGGTGATTTTGCCAAGGGTGTGGCCTTATTCAGGCGTATTTCACATCAGATGGATCAATATATATCCTTGCTGGATGTGCACTCTCAGTTGATTATGTTTTACAAGATTGCCTGTCTTTTTTTCGGAAACGGGGATTATAGTGATGCGTTGGTGTGGCTCAACAGGATCATCAATTATGAGGATCAGGATATCCGGGAAGATATACATTCCTTTACCAGAATACTTAATCTTATAACACACTATGAGTTGGGAAACAGAGATGTGATCGAATATTACTTAAGGTCTACTTATCGCTTCCTGCATAAGAAAGAAGACATGCATGAGTTTCAGTATTATATCCTGGATTTCATTAAAAACCTGAACAGGGAAATCACTGAGGCCGAACTTATCCACCGGTTTACGAAACTTAGAGACAATCTGTTGCCGCTCACTACAAGCCAATTCGAGAAGCGAGCATTTATCTACTTCGATATCATTGCCTGGCTGGAAAGTAAAATCCATAAGAAAACCGTTGAGCAGATCATCAAAGAGCGGGTACTAGAACCTGCTCAGGTACAACTATGATTCACAGTATTCGATGATGCCTTCCTTGATCCGCTTATAAGTTTCATCGCGAATGGCCTCGTCTTCTTCAAGCAAAGTCATTCGGAATCCCATCAGGTCTGAACAGAATGAGGAGATAGGTACCAGGCAGACCTGCTTGGCTGCAAGAAGGTAATATACAAACCTTTTGTCCAGCTCTATCTTACCATTGCTGGCAAACCATTGATCAATTAGGGCCTCTACTTTTGGGTTGTCGATCTTCAATTTTTGATGTGGTTTGAGCACACCCGGTTTAAAGATCATGGTATTGTAAAATGCGCCATTGGTATCATTAAAGGTAATGTAAGGTACATCGCTAAAGACCTTGGACAGGTATTTACTTCTTTGCCCAACATGCTGATTGGTTTCTTTGATAAAACTCTCGTATCTGGGATCTTTCATGATCCTTGGGATAGCAACCTGTGGAAGTTTTGTAGAGCTTACTTCTATCATCTTGGCATTGTCGATAGTCTGACACATCTTGGCAAATTCCGGGTCTTTCTCCCGGTTGTAATATTCAGCCCATCCGCATCGTGCCCCAGGCCAGGGGAATTCCTTTGAGATACCCTTCAGACTGATGCCAGGCACATCCCCGATGATCTCTGCAAGAGTACAGGTATCAGCATTGTTATAGATGAGATTCATATAGATCTCATCACAAATGATGAATAAGTTAAATTCTTTAGCTATGGCCACCATTTTTTCCAGGATCTCCCTGGGGTAGACCATACCGGTTGGATTGTCCGGGTTGATGATGATGATCCCCACAATATTTGGGTTCTCTTTTACCTTTTTATAGATGTCATCCGTGTCCGGGTACCAGAAATTTTCCGGATCCAGCTTATAAGTGATGGGATGACTGTTGGCATGAGCAGCCTCAGCGGAAGAATGGGTGGAGTAAGCGGGAGAAGGTCCGATTACCCTGGAGGATGGAATAAGGTATTGATAGATCTTACCTATGGCATCTCCCAATCCGTTGAAAAATGTTATATCGTCTGCAGTGATTTGTACACCACCTAGCGCACTGCATTTTTCAGCCAGGTATTGTCTCGTGGATAAGACACCTTTCGAATGACTATAGCTGTAAGTAAGGTCTTCATGGATCAGACCTGAAATAATTTCCTTGATCCACCCAGGAAGTTTTCTGTTTTTCTGGATAGGATCACCAATGTTTTCCCATAAAATGGAATATCCGAGTTTCTCTAATTGTTCTGCTTTTCTGACAATTCCACGGATCTCATATGAGAGCTCATCAGCGCCTTCTCTTAGCAATTTTTGTCTCATGCGAAAAAATAAAGCTACGAAAGTACAGGAAATGAAAATTCACACAAAGGTCAGATCAATCTTCTTTTTTAAAAATGAACTTTCGGGACCGGGAATTCCCACTAATAACCACAGTAAGAATGTTGCTATCAAGACTGTATGCTATCTTTTTTGGAAAGTCATGCGCTTCATTTTCACAAACAAAAGAATTGTTGCCTATACTGGTGATTTTAAAATATGTGGGCTCGGCATTCTGTGCTACTTCCGCGATATAATATAAATTTCCCTTTCTTCGGGTGATTGTCAGTCTTTCTACAAATACCGTATCTCGACCATCCAACATGACTCCCAATCCTACCAAGTCATTATTTTGTGCTGTTTCCCATGTTTCAAACGCCTGAGCATCACCCAGCACATCGGTCCGATCCCATCGACCTTCAAGCCACATTAGTTTTTCTGCTTTTTTGGACTGAGCAAAGAGCGAAATTGAAACCAATAGGAAGATGACGGAGGAAGTACTTTTCATCCACCCAATTTATCTAAATCCGGATACAATATCAGTAACTTGATTGCACCGATCACAACCAGCACCACAATGAGGAGGGCAGGAAATCCACCGAGTACAGAAATGATTTTAATTCCATCGATGCCTGCGTTGGCGATCATGACCCATGCTATCAGGCCAATGATGGTACCCCAAATGATTTTAATGGAAACAGGCGATTCGGGATGTTCAGGAGTGACACCCTTGGTGCAAATGTTACTCATTGCTGATGTATTTGAGTCTGCAGCTGTTACATAGGAGATAAAAGTAGTAATTAGAAACAAACTGCCAATAATTAGTTCGGTTGGTAATCTTCCGATCAGTGCATAAATCACCGATTCAGGACCTTTGGCCTGCATGAGTTCGTAGAGTTCACCTGAAGTTTGCATATCCCAGTGCAAAGCAGATCCACTAAAGATTGTCATCCAGAGTGCCCCAAAGAGTGCTGGTAGCAATAAGTTGACCTGAATGTATTGTTTGATGGTATATCCTACAGATAACCTTCCCAAAAACAATGCTGTGATTGGGGTCCATGCCAGCCAATTGGCCCAGTTGAAAACGGTCCAGCTTTGAAACCACGATTCACCGGGGTTGTTGTCCCAATTCACACTTCTGGGAAGAAATTCAATGGCAAATTCATAAGCACCATTTGCAGCTATAAGCAGTAAATCTGCGACCGGGCCAAAAAAGAGAAAGATCGTGGCTATCAGGAAGAAGATCCTAACATTAAAGTCCGACAATACCCGGATTCCTTTCATAAGACCGCTGGCAGCAGATATCATGAAAGTGATCACAATAAGCATTCCCACTACAGCAAGTATAAGCCTGTTGTTCTCGAATAAAAAAAGGGTATTAAGACCTCCTGCTATCGTGAGGATACCCGCTCCAAGAGAAGCTGACATACCTGCAATCAGGCAATAAAGGCAAATGATATCAGCAATTGTTCCAATTTTGCCATGGGCAAACCTGCCAAATAAAGGGTAGACCAAAGAGCCAACCTGAAAGGGTTGTTTGAGGTTGTAATAGCATACGGCGAAAACCAGGCCAGTGATTGTATACATGCCGTATGGAGTCAGTGTCCAATGCATAAACATAGCAGACATGGCAAAGTCACGAGCTTGAAAGCTGCCTGCCTGTATAGGCAGGTTGTCAGGTGGCTGGTTGAGGTGAATGATAGGTTCAGCTGTGCCCCAGAAAAGGATTCCCGTAGCGATGGTTGTGCAGATGGTAATGGAGAACCATCTCCACCGTGTCAGGATTGGTTTGGCGTTCTTACCACCTATTTTGATTTTAGAAACAGGGGAAAAGTAGATGATCCCTATCACCAGGAGTATCAAGAGCGCACTCCAGCTGAAAAGCCAACTGAAATGGGTCAAAACCCAAGTATTGAGGGACTGGAGTATCTTTAGAAATACAGTTTCATTATACAGGCTGTATCCAATGGTAGTAGACAGCAGGAGAAACGGAGGCCAAAATTTAATGTGATGTAACCTGCCTTGAGTAAGCATCTAATGATGACTAGCTGCCTCGTGCCCATCCGTGTGTCCAAGGTCTTTGCTCGGATCAATTTTATCCCTTACCAGCTGCTTAAGTTCTTTTATCTCAGGAAATCTCCCTTCTTCCTTTCGTGAAAAGAGCAACTGACCATCCAGGTAAATGTCATAAATGCCACCAGTACCCTGCTTCAAAGTGATTGAGTCCAGATCTTCCTGGAAGGTAGTAAATAACTCCTGCTGCATCCAGGTAGCCCGATGCAGCCAGTGACACAATGTACAAAATTCAATGGTGATTTTATGTTTTTCCATTTCTACCCATTTAACCTTAAAGGTAGAAATTTGGTGCTATTGCCTGAATGTTTTTAACACAAAATATTTCGAATATGGCTTGTCAAAAGTGATGGAATTGAAGGAGTACCCATTATTACAGGAAAAAGAGCACATATCCTCAGTTAGTTGAAGATATGACTTGATAAGAATTATTAACGAATAAATGCTGTAAAATCCCCCATGGTATAGTTTCAATAGACAGAGCAAAAATATCTCAGTGACTCTTTTCATGAGATTGGACCAATTTATAATTTGTCTCCAAATTCTCATATTTACAAAGAACTGTTTTAGGTAACTCTATTTGTGACCATTTGGAGTGAATCCTCTAGCGTTTTCATGGTTGCATATCCATGACTGATCAAATAGTATTTTTCTCCGGATTGATAAACCACAGTTGGAAAGCCCTGTACCCCCGCTGATTTTACCCAGCTAAATTCTTGCTCCACATTTTGTTTGGTCTCGGCGGAATGAAAATGTTCAATAAAAGTAATGGGATCCAGACCAAAAGAGGCAGCAAGTTTTCCATATATGGATTCATCATTATAATCCATGCCATCTTTGAAGTGTGCGGTCTGTAAAGCATGAGTAAATTCCATGGCTTTTTCAGGCATGAAACTCCTAAATGTCACCAATGCCCTACTAGGGGGCTCGGAATTGGTCAGTGCAGAACCATCCTCAAGGAAATTCTGAATGTAAGAATCACCGAATGTTGTGCCTGTGGTGACTTCCAGTCTGGGTAATGCGCCTTTAATGTATTCAGCCATGTGAGCATACGGAGCTACCCTGGGGCCGGTGACCATTCCACCAGCAACAGGAATAAATTCATATTTATCGCGATGCTGTTTTGAGAAATCCAGCATCGTCTGACTAAAGCCAAAGCACCACCCGCAAAGGGGGTCAAAAATGTATAGGATTTTATCCATGAGGTACCAGTAGATTTAATGACTCTAAAGTGGTTTGTAGTAAAAAAGTTCCCTCTGATTAGAATAAACAAACTATGCATGAGTGATTTAGTTGTTTATTTAGTTTTAATACTTTTGTGAAACAACCAGCAAGCAAATTATACTATGGGTAACATTATCTCTGCTCTTGAGAAAGTGACTGAAGGTGATGAGGATTTCATGAAGGAACTCTCTGAAGCTTTTATTTTTAACTTCGAAGAGTTTTCAGAAACAATTATCAATGCCGTTGACCAAAGGAACTTCACCGGGTACCGAGCTATTGTCCATAAAATCAAGCCTTCTTTCATAACAATTGAAATGGAAGATGAGCTTCAGAAAGTTAGCGACTTCAGTACCAATCTGGATGGTAAATCTGAGGAGGAGATCGAGGAATTTAAATCCTGGGTAAGGAAGATCTCCGAAGACACCATCGCAACACTTAGAAGTATCTAGCTTAGAAAGTCAGCTTTTTTAGCTGATCTATCGAAAGGGCTTCCTTATCGATCACAGTCGAGTCAGCTCCGATCTCTATGGCATTATATTTCCAGCCATCATGATACAATGAAGGTTTGATGCTTTTTATAGGCATTCCCTGTTTTATTAGCGTATAAGCTACGATTAGCAGGTCTTCCTGTTTCACACTGTCTCCATAAAAAATCGAGTTGGACTCATAATCCGTCATCTCCTTATCTACAGGGCGTTCATGAATGTAGAATCCCAGATCTTTCAGCTTATATACACTATTGCCATCCGGAGGATGTTTGTAATAGCGAATAATCACATCCGAGCGTGGTTTTCCTGGAGGTAGCCCGTTCAGTACTCTGGTCTGATAAGATTTATTGAGATCATTGAAAAAAGATTCGGCTTTTTCCATCTCACTGGTTGATGTCTCAGGTTCTTTAGTCGGTGCAACTTCCACTGTTTCAGAACTGCCCGCTGTGCTACTGGTTTCCTGGGGGCTTTCTTCATATTGAATAGAAAGATTGGAATAATCAATGGGGTCCTCAGGCTCATAATGTGGCACTACAAATCTCATCAGATAAAGTAATCCGAAGAGAATGGCCAGGACCAAAAGGTATACCAATGACTTTGCTGATTTTTCGTTCATTCCAGTAACCGTTGACAGGGCTAAAATTATAGAATATTGGATGAAAAGCCATGAAAAAGCGTATTCAGATATTTTGCATGGAAAAAGACGGAAATCTTGATTTAAATGAGGATTCTTTAACAAATACTCCTGAAACTGGCAGGAAAATAGTAAATCTAAAATGACGAAAGTGCCAAAGTGGCATATCTCAAAGCATTTAAAGCTGCTTTTGAGGGCTTTGGCCTCTCTGGAATAGATTTTGTGACCTGGCTGCTAAATATTAGATGATATGAAGGGGAATTTTAAGCAATTGATCAATAGTGATAAACCGGTACTGGTAGATTTTTATGCCGACTGGTGTGGCCCTTGCAAAATGCAGGCACCTATTTTGAAAGACGTTTCAGCAGCAATTGACGGCAAAGCAAGAATCATTAAGATAGATGTAGACAAAAACCAGGGCATTGCCAGACAGTATCAGGTTCAAAGCATCCCTACAATAATACTATTCAAAAAAGGTAAGCCGGTATGGAGACAAGCCGGGGTAGCCAACAAGCAGCAACTTATCGGCTTAATAGAGAAAAATTCATAACCTCCAGAGAATAAAAAAAGTCCACAGATTTGAGCGACCTGTGGACTTTAGACATTTGTTAAACTATTGATCAGGCATTTATTGCCTTCGCTGTTTTAGCTCCTTGTTTTTTGTAAAAATCAAGCACCGTAGGTGTAGCAATAAAGATGGATGAGTATGTACCAACGGTGATACCCACCAACAAAGCAAATGAGAAGCCTTTCAAGACAGCACCTCCAAAAAGGAATAAGATGATCACAACGATGAGGGTTGTCAATGAAGTGATCATGGTCCTGCTGATGGTACCGTTCAATGATTCATTGAATACCTTCACCATTTCAGAGCCGGATTTTATTCCCATGTTTTCACGAATCCTGTCAAAGACTACCACAGTATCGTTGATAGAATATCCTATGATTGTAAGGATCGCAGCGACAAATACCTGATCTACCTCATAGACTACTCCAAACCATCCTACAATGGCGAAGGCTGAGATTACAAACAGAGTATCGTGGAATAACGCGACAATCGCTCCCAATCCGAATTGCCACTTTCTAAACCTGATCAAAATGTATAGGAAGATACAAATCAGGGCGAATAGCGCAGATTCATAAGATGAATTTTTAATGTCATCAGCAATGGTTGCTCCAACTTTAGAGGAAGAAGAGATAATAAATTCTCCCGGTCCTGGTTCTCCATCTGAGCTGTTGTGCGTTAGATTAGCCGCCTCTGTCAACCCTTTGATCAATGCATCCTTAACCTGGATATCTGCTTCATCAGATACGTCATCAATCAGATAACTCGTAGTTACTTTCACAATGTTGTCGGCGCCAAAAGTCTTAACTTCTGTACCTTGATTATCGAAATATTCAGTCAATCCGATTTTGAGTTCGGTAGGAGGGATAGCCTCATTGAATGATACAACATATGACCTTCCTCCTTTGAAATCAACGCCAAGGGTCAAGCCTTTTGTAAACAAAGCCACCATACCGATAAGGATAAAAGCTATACTGAATGCATAAGCTTTCTTACGGTTTGCCAGGAAGTTGATATTCAGGTTAGAAAGTAGGTTTGAAGAGAAAGGATTTGAGAAAGAAATATTTGTTTTGTCTCCTTTTTTCCTTGACATAAACTCTACAATCACTCTTGTGATAAATACAGCACTGAAGAATGAACAGGCAATACCGATCATCAAGGTGATGGCAAAACCTTTTACAGGTCCCTGTCCTAGCGTGTACAGAATCAACCCGGTGATGAATGTAGTGACGTTTGCATCAATGATTGAGCTGTAAGCTTTGTTGTATCCACTGGATATGGCTTGTTTGATACCAGCTCCATTTCTTAATTCCTCTTTGATCCTTTCAAATATGAGGACGTTTGCATCGATTGACATACCAATGGTCAAAACAATACCCGCGATACCCGGTAAGGTGAGTGAAGCACTCAACTGGGCCAGAATACCAAGAATGAAAAATACGTTGAAGAACAGGGCTACATTGGCAACCAGTCCACCTTTTGCATAGTAGGCAATCATAAACAGGATCACAATGGCCAAACCAGCAATAATCGAGGTCATACCCTGATCTCTTGCTACTTTACCCAGTGTTGGCCCAATTACCACATCTTCTACGATAGTAGTAGGGGCAGGTAAGGCACCCGCCTTCAGAATGTTTGCAAGATCTTTTGCTTCGTCCAAAGAGAAGTTACCGGTGATGGAAGAGTTTCCATTTGGAATTTCACCCTGAACATTCGGCGCAGAATAAACATAGTTGTCAAGCACGATTGCAATTCTTCGACCTACGTTAGCCGCAGTCAGCTTTCTCCATTCTTTGGCACCAGTAGCATTCATCTGCATTGAAATCGCTGGTCTGCTTCGCTCATCAAGGTCCTGACGTGCATCGGTGATCACCTCTCCGGTCAATGGAGCCTGGCCGGTTCTTGAGGTCTTGATGGCATGAAGTTCGATTACTTCCTCATCATTGATCCCTTCCGTTTTGAGTGGCTTTACTTCCCATAGGAACTTCACTGTATTAGGAATCATCTCCTGCACACCTTCCATCTTCAGGATCCGGTTGATTTGCGAAGTGTCTTTTAGCAGATAATAAAGCCCGCCATATTGCTGTTGCCACAAAGTAAGTAAAGCAGACTGTTGGTTGTTGAATAGTGAGTCTGCTACCTGGTTGGCTTCAAGGCTATCATTGGAAGCCACTGTGCTGTCCGATACATTTTCATCATCTACCAACAGGCTGGAAAGGTCATCTAATGGTGCATCCTGACCCTGAGTTGATTCTGTGGTGTTGTTATTAAGCCTGTTTTGGTTTACCACATACTGGTCAATGCTTTGAAGCACACCACCTACTTCGTTGAGTTCGTAAACTTCCCAGAATTCAAGCTTTGCTACCCCCTGGAGAAGTTTTCTTACCCGTTCGGGATTGTCTACTCCCGGAAGCTCAATTTGGATCCTTCCTGTTCCCTGCAGCCTTTGAATGTTAGGTTGTGAAGTACCAAATCGGTCGATACGGGTTCTAAGGATATTGAATGATCGATCAATGGCACTTTCTACCTCCAACCTGATGATCTCAAGGATTTCCTCGTCTGTCGAGTTTAAACTGATTCGACCACGGTTAGACGCATTTGAAAAGATATAGGCAAGCGACTTGTCAGGAGCGTTTTCTTTAAAAACCCTGTAAAACTCATCAACATAGTTGAGCTGAGTACCCTGGATGTTGCGCTTAGCTTCTTCAAGAGCTGCCTCAAAGTCCTCGTCTGTATTGTTTCCACTTAAGCCTTTCAGGATGTCTGCAGGAGATACTTCCAGTGTGATGTGCATTCCTCCCTGAAGATCAAGACCGAGGTTTAGTTCGGTTTCTTTCACGTCCTGATAGGTGTAGGCTAAGCCCAGCAGGTTATAAACAGGCTCATTCCAGACTGAGTCCAGATAGCTTTGTTTTTTAGAGAAATCAACAATTCCCTGATTGTCAGTAGCTGCTTCAGTTGCATTCTTTTGAATGTTTTGGGCTACAAAAGTGAATGACAGATAGTATATACATAGCAGTGAGATGACAACTGTCAATAACACTACAAAACCTTTGTTTTTCATTGTAAGAAAATTAGTTATTTAATATTTTGGTTGATAGCGAAGAATGGGGCTGGCCCCACGATATACTAGGGTGCGTTAGGAGATATTATCCGCCTGAAAAGTATCTTAAGAACTTTCTGTTGTGAGTTCAGGACATCTGAAAACAAGGTATTAGGAGTGCCTTCCGTCTCATTTTCAGGGATAATATTCAATAGGAAAAGCTCAGGATCTATTTGAAATTCCAGCGAAAGAGGAAGTGCAATGGCTGATTGGGCAGCAAGAGTTGCTTCACCTTTATCTTTTTGATCATCCTGATCAGAAGATTGGGATTTTGCAGCCTCATCAGACAACCGGAAATCATTGACAGGAACTGTCTCCATAGCAATAATAGAGACCACCAGACCGATGACAATAAACAGTACAGATGCCTTGTTAAACTTTTTCACGGGCCACAAAAGTACAGAATTAGCAGGAAAATAAAATTCGAAAACTTAATTTTCACCAAGGTGATGCCTGATGTATTTGTAGATCACATCAAGAGCGGATTTAAAATCTGTGTGGTTGGGTATGATGAGATCAGATTTCGACTTCGAAGGCTCAATGTACTGATTGTATGCCGGCACGACATGATTCTGGAACCGATACATTACATCTTCAGCATCATAACCACGCTCTTTTCCATCTCTGACTATTCTTCGGGAGAGCATTAGATAGTCAGGGGCTTCAATAAAGATTCTCAGATCGAGAAGATTGTTGATGTTCTCAAAGTAAAAAGTAAAAATTCCTTCTACAACCAGAATATTAGCCGGTTTCAGGTGTATAATTTCTGGCGTGGCACTCAGGTTGTTGAACATATATCTATTTAGGCTCACCGGCTGACCACTTTTAAGTTTTACCAGGTCATTAAGGAATCTCACTTCATCGAGCGATTCAGGAAGATCAAAATTTTCTATGCCATTTTTGTCGCGAGGCTGTTCCTGAATAGGTCGATAGTAATTGTCAAAAGACAGCACAGTGACTTCTCCCTGATGGAATGAATTTTTAAGTTCATTGATAAACAGGGTCTTTCCGGACCCGCTACCTCCGGCAATACCAATGATCAATGGATTATTCATCCACGGAATTTAAATAGGAAAAAAACTTTTTGAAGGATTTTGAACGGTGCGAGATCCTGTTTTTTTCCTCCAGGGTCATCTCAGCGAAGGTTTTTCTGTATCCGACTGGCTGAAAGATTGGGTCATATCCAAACCCTTTGGTGCCTTTGGGAGCACTTAGAATCTGTCCCTGCACGATGCCTTCAAAAGAATGGTATTGCCCTCGTTTGTCTATAAATGTAATTACCGTTTTAAACCGTGCTTTCCTGTTTTCTTTGCCCTCCATATTCTTCAGGACAAGCTCCATGTTCTTTACGGAGTTATTGCCAGGCCCTGCATATCTGGCTGAGTATACACCAGGCTCACCACCCAAAGCGTCTATCTCAAGCCCGGTATCATCAGCAAAACAGGCAATCTTATACCGATCATAGACAAACTGTGCTTTCAATGCAGAGTTTTCCTCAATGGTATTTCCTGTTTCAGGGATTTCCTCGGTAAGCCCCAAATCATCCAGCCCAAAGAAATCAAACCCTTCCGGAGCAAGTTGCTTGATTTCAACAAGTTTATTTTTATTGTGCGAGACAAAACAAATGCCTGGTTTATTTGGCATTTATTACAAAGACTTCATAGACAACAACTGAATAACTTGGGATACCAAAAGGTGAAAAATTTTGGTAAGCATAATTGGATGGAGATACAATTAGTGCATGACCTCCAACATTCATTTTTTTCAATGCGGCAGTCAAGCCAATTCTCCAACCTGCTTCATAAGTGGGGCTGGTTGTATTGGAGGATTGCAGGATGGGAGCCACGCCCCAGCCGGTTTGTGTATGTGTAAAGATAGAAGGTTTATAAGGGAGGTCTTCATTGTAAATATCGTTCTCTTCTGCCACGGCTTTCATGGAAGTATGAAAGATTTCTCCTGATGTTTCCATGAGGTTGAAGTTACAGGAGACGATATCTTCAAAATTCACCGCTTTGCCACTGCCTTCATCCAGAATCACATAATGAATCGGATACGCCATAGAGTCTTCCACAAAAGTGATTCCCTCTGCAACTCTGTATTCCTCAATGATTTCAAGGTCTTCCACGAGTTGTTCATCTGCCGTTGGCGGATCAATAAGGTTGATTTCACCACACCCGGCTAAGGAGAAAACAAATAACAGACCTAATGCCCAAATGCCAATACTTCTCATAGTCTATCTGAATATTCTTATCAAAATTAGTATTAAAATATATGACTTCTAAAAAAGCTATTCACTTTCAATAAGTCTTCGGAACTTGGCTATCGTATTTTCTAATGAATCTTGTGAACGTCCTCCTGCAGCATTCTTGTGCCCACCTCCTTCAAAATATTCAGCTGCAAAAGTATTTACAGCCCTATCACCTACAGACCGAAAAGAAAGTTTGATTTCATCCTCACGCTCCATAATGATGGCTGCCAGCTCAATGTCTTTTATGGACAATGCATAATTTACCAGCCCTTCGGTATCACCTGATTTCAAATGAAATCGCTCATGCTCTTCTGCAGTAATAACGAAATATGCTGCCCTGACCTTGTCCAGTACAACCAACTTTTCCATGAGGGCGTACCCAATGAAACGCAACCTGTTGAGGGAGTTTGTGTCGTAGATGGTTCTGTTAACCTTATTAATGTTTGCCCCGGCATCCATCAATTCTGCCACCACACGGTGGGTCTTGGCACTGGTAGAGGGATGCTTGAAAGATCCTGTATCAGTCATGATCCCGGCGTAAAGGCATTCTGCAATGTCTGTGTCAATGTCTTTCTGCCCGCCCATGCCTTCTATAAAATCGAATACCAACTCGGCAGTGGCAGAAGATTTAGTATTCCATAGGGAATAATCGGCAAAATCCTCAGGGTCGAGGTGATGATCGATCAGTATCTTTTTGGCTGATGATTTAGCTACCAGCGGACCCAGGTTATTGATTCGCTTTAAGCCAGAAAAGTCCAGGCAAAATATGACATCTGCATTTGCCATTCTTTTTGAGATATCCGAAAAAGTTGAATCCCTGTTTACTATGACATCCTGATTGCCTTTCATCCAGGTGAGAAAATCAGGGTAGCCTGTAGGGGTGATCACTTTCACTTGATGGCCATGTTTCTTCAGATAAAGATAAAGACCTAATGAAGACCCCAAAGCATCGCCATCGGGATTGGCGTGTGTGGTGATCACAATATTTTTCGGAGAAGACAGTAATGTCTTGATTGCAGGAACGTCCTTCATTGTTGATTTTTCCGCCATTCTTTTCAAATGGCGCGCAAATGAAGGGCAAAGCTGGGGATAAAACAAATAAATACAAAATTGAGTATCTCTGGCAGCTTGTGTTATTTTTGCAGCCGTTTTGAACAGATAACAATTAAAAAATGGCAGGAACAATCACTTTTACAATGATCAAGCCGGATGCATTTTCGGATGGAAACAGCGGTTCTATTATTAAAATGATCGAAGAAGCAGGCTTTCAACTAAAAGCGATGAAACTCACCAGGCTTTCCGAACGAAAGGCGTCGCAGTTCTATGCAATACACAAAGAACGACCGTTTTTCAATGACCTGGTAAAATACATGTCTTCAGGACCTATCATTGCCATTGTGCTGGAAAAAGGTAATGCGGTAGAAGACTTCAGGAAACTAATCGGAGCGACTAATCCTGCTGATGCTGCTGAGGGAACTATTCGAAAATTGTTTGCTAAATCAATTGAGGCCAATGCCATTCACGGTTCGGATTCGGACGAGAACGCAAAAATTGAGTCCTCATTCTTCTTCTCTAACCTCGAGATCTTCCATATTGATTAATTACTGACAGGAGCTTCTTCAAGTGCTTCTATCCAGAAATTGTTGAACCCTTCACCAAGGTGAAGGGTTATCTTATGCAATTGAAGCAGCTCCAGAATGGCCAGAAAATTGAAGATCACCAGAATTTTTTCCGGCTTTTCATTAATTAGCTCTGTGAATGCAAGTTTTCCTGATGATTGACTTCTTAGTCGACTCATCACATAGGATTTCTGGTTGCTGATGGTGTAAGGAAACTGGATTACCTGATGAACAGGCTTGTTTTGTTCATCTTCAAATCGTTTGATCACCTTTTGGTATACCTTCATCATTTTGTAAAGGTCCAGATCCTGCAACTCAGCCTCTACATCAATGCTTGAAGAAAGCTTCTTGATTTCGCGGAACAGGTTGCCCCGTTTTTCCATGTTGAGTCTGTTGAGCTCCATATCCGCCAGCTCATCAATTACAGACTTATATTTTTTATACTCCAGCAGGTGCTTCACAAGCTCTTCACGGGGGTCGAGCTCATTACCTTCTTCATCGACTACCGGTCTTGGTAATAACATTTTAGCCTTTATACGCATCAGCGTAGCTGCCACCAGAATAAACTCACTGGCAACTTCCACATTCATCACTTCCAGGTGATGTAAGTAGTTGAGGAAATCTTCCGTTATCTTGGAGATTGGGATGTCATAGATATCTAATTCATCACGCTCAATAAAAAAGAGCAACAGATCAAATGGGCCTTCAAAAAGAGGTAATTTGATCTCAAATTTTTCCGGTGTGGTAGATTCTGACACAGAGATCAAAGCTAGGAAAAAACAACGGGGAATTTTGAAATGATTTACATTTACATTTTAATTTGTTGAATTATTTGATTCGAAATTGAAACCTTTGGTCTTTCTACAAGTTGTTAGAGCATCCAAAGTTTAAATCATATGGATATCAAACCTGGCAAGCTGCTCTCTCAAATCAATTCCCCGGAAGATCTGAAGAAAATAGATCAAAGCGACCTGGTCAAGGTTTGTGAAGATCTGAGAGAATATATCATTGATCATGTTTCTGTCTTTGGTGGTCACTTTGGTGCCAGCCTTGGTGTGGTCGAGCTAACAGTAGCCCTTCATTATGTTTTTAATACTCCGCATGATCAGATTGTCTGGGATGTAGGGCACCAGGCATATGGACATAAAATTCTTACAGGGAGAAAGGAAGGCTTTAAATCAAACAGATTATACAAAGGCCTTTCGGGCTTTCCCAAGCGATCGGAAAGTGAATATGACGCTTTTGGCGTAGGCCATTCATCAACCTCAATATCAGCAGCACTGGGGATGGCATTTGCTTCAGAACACCTGAAAAGTGATAAGCAGCACATTGCGGTGATCGGCGATGGAGCCATGACAGGCGGGATGGCGTTTGAAGCCATGAACCATGCCGGGGACTCCAATAAGGATATGATTATCATCCTGAATGATAACTGCATGTCTATTGACCCAAACGTTGGGGCGTTGAAAGATTATTTAACAGACATTACTACCTCTCATACATATAACAGGTTCAGAGACGATGTTTGGAAAATCCTGGGTAAGGTGAGTAAGTTTGGTCCCAATGCGCAGGAGATTGCCGGCAATATTGAGACCAGTCTCAAGTCATTTCTTCTAAAACAAAGCAATCTGTTTGAGTCGTTGAAGCTAAGGTATTTTGGACCTGTTGATGGACATGACGTCAATCATCTTGTACATGTTCTAAATGATTTGAAAGGGATCAAAGGACCCAAACTACTTCATTGTGTCACTGTAAAAGGTAAAGGCTTTCAGCAGGCGGAGCAGAATCAGACTAAGTGGCATGCCCCCGGGAAATTTGATAAGATCACCGGCGAGATCCATAAGAAAATCGAGGATCAGCCAAAGCCTCCGAAATACCAGGATGTTTTTGGTCACACCATAGTAGAGCTTGCCAAAGAAGACAATACTATCATGGGGGTAACTCCAGCCATGCCATCTGGATCATCACTAAATCTGATGATGGCTGAAATGCCCGACAGAGCATTTGATGTGGGTATTGCTGAGCAGCATGCCGTAACATTCTCGGCCGGGATTGCTACACAGGGACTTACGCCATTTTGTAATATTTACAGCACTTTCATGCAGCGAGCCTATGATCAGGTAGTGCATGATGTCTGCATTCAAAGGCTTCCTGTGGTATTTTGCCTGGATAGGGCTGGGTTAGTTGGAGCCGATGGCCCCACACATCACGGAGCCTACGACATCGCTTATATGAGATGTCTTCCGCACATGGTGGTGTCGGCCCCAATGGATGAGATAGAGTTACGAAATCTTATGTATACAGCCTCCAGGTATAAGGAAGGACCGTTTACGATCAGATATCCTCGTGGAAACGGTGTAACTGTCGATTGGAAGGTGCCAATGGATATACTTGAAGTTGGCAAAGGCCGGGTGATAAAGGAGGGAAGTGATCTGGCGATTTTAACCATCGGACATATTGGTAACTATGCTGTAGATGCAACTGCCAGGTTGGAGCAAGAGGGGGCCAATGTCGCACATTATGACATGCGTTTTGTCAAGCCACTTGATGAGGAAATGTTGCATGATATTTTTACCAAATTCAATAGGGTAATTACAGTGGAAGATGGGTGTCTCAGCGGTGGGTTTGGTTCAGCAATTCTTGAATTTATGATTGATCACCAGTATTCAGCGCAGGTGACCAGATTGGGTATTCCTGATCGCGTGGTGGAGCATGGCACCCAGGAAGAACTGCACAAAGAGTGTCAATATGATGCTGACTCTATCTATCAGGCAGCCATTAAAATGATGGCTTTGAATAACATAGCCGTTTAAGTCTTCGCTATTCAAATTAGAATAGTATAAAAAAATATTAAAATATAACAAATTATTGGTTACTAATCCTGGGCTGAGGGTATATATCCTTGAGAACTAACTGAAAAACCCATGGGAGCAACTACTAAACCCCAGTCGCTGCTATTGTATGAGTCATATCAGAATGCCCGACTCACAAGCCTTACTTATCCTCAGTTCTTGAAAATTTTAAATCTTTATCCAAGCATTCTGATATGCATGAGTGATGGAGTATTGGATAAAGAAGAAGATGAACAACTGATGGGGGTTGCCAAAAATCTCGCCATATATTCAGAAGAAGAAATAGAGAAGGATCGACTGGAATTTACATATCAGGAAGAGCTTCGATATTTGCTGCAAAACCTGGATATGTGGGAACAAAAGTTTCTTAACGCACTCAAAGAACATCTGTCAGGACCGGAGGGAGACAAAGAATTTGTGTTGGAGTCGATGTATCTCTTTGCCAATGCTGCGAATGGCATTTCAGAAGTAGAACATGAGCGAATTAAATCACTTAGTCAGCAGCTTGGGTTAGCTTTTTAAAACGGTTTAAAACCTCATCGAGAATGACTAATTCCGGCTCGTAGTTTTCTCCGAGGGATTGAATTGCCCGCTGCTGCAACTGACCGATTTTTAAAGCCTCATGATAAGGAATATCTGAAAAGGTCACCATAGAGTAAAGTGGTAGCCACTCCTCAGGGAATGCCTGGTATAACCTTTTCTCCAATTGTTTTCTTTTGAGAAATTCTTCTTCAACCACGTCGTTTCGCATTTCTATAAAGTTTTGTAAAGCCAATTCCGCAATTGCATCTGCATCAGCTTTCCTTTGAGCTTGAAATTGATCGACTGTTTTTCCCCAGTTGAATTGATTGGATTCAAGAAGTTCTATCAGTATTCTACAGTCTTCGAAACCAGCATTCATTCCCTGACCATAGAAAGGTACGATGGCATGAGCAGCATCGCCTATCAAAAGGCTCTTTTTGTAAGCCCAGGGGTAGGTTTTGATGTTTTGTAGGGAAGAGGTGGGATTTTTTTGAAACTGATCGATCGCATCTGGGATCAATGCTACTGCATCCGGAAATGAAGCTTCAAGGAAGGCCTGGATTGACTTAGGTTCCATTAACCGCGCAAATGATGTTTGGCCTTCATTCCCCAGAAAGAGAGTGCATGTAAAAGACTTGTCATTGTTTGGCAGGGCGATGAGCATATAATCTTTTCTGGGCCAAATATGTAGTGCATTAGGGTCCAGGGAAAATTCACCTTTTTTAGGCGGGATGTTCAATTCTTTATATCCATGGGAGAGCACGTTCTCCTCAGTTTTATAGTTAGTGTCAAGCTGACCAATGGATTTCCTCAATTCCGAGAAGGCTCCATCAGCGCCGATAATAAAATCAAACTGATGGATAATCCCGGACGGCAGTACAATATTCCCTGTAGCTGGGTCTGCCTTTTGGATTACCTGATCAAAATGAAAGGATGCACCTGATTTTTCTGCCTGATCTATCAGGATAGCATTGAGCTGATGTCTTGAAACAGAATTGATAAATTGATCTTTGCGGCCATAAGATTGAAAATTGGTCTCTTTGTCAGAATGGATCATCCTGCCATACATGGGTATGAGTAATGGCTCAACCTGCTGATATACACCCGCCAGCTTGAGTGTTCTGATACCTCGATGACTCAATGCCAGGTTGATTGATCGTCCTTCTGAGGATAGTCTTTTTCTGGGGTCTGGTCTTTTTTCGAAGACCTCTACCCTTAAGCCTCTTTTTACCAGTAAGATACTCATCAAAGCTCCCACCAGTCCACCACCGATCACGCCAATTCTTTCTCTCATAAATGCTTTAACATATTGGTTAGAATATTTGCGAAGTTCCAAACATCCGAGAATGTATTGTAGAGAGGTACGGGTGCTACACGGATCACTTTTGGCTCACGATAATCCAGAATCACTCCTTTATCGCTAAGTTGGCGGATCATGTTAGGATCGGCTTTTTCGATCTGCAGGGAAATTTGAGCTCCTCTTTCATCAGGATTTTCTGGCGTAATAATTTGTATTTGATCACCTACCTCAGATTCATTGAGTAGGAACTCCAGGTAACCTGATAGTTTCAAACTTTTGGATCGAAGATGATCGATTCCTGCTGCTTCAAAAATTTCGAGAGAGGCCAGGTTGGCAGCTGCTGACAGTATGTTGGGATTGCTCACTTGCCAGGCATCCACACCTTCAGAGGCGATCCACCGATTGTCCATTTTAAACCTGGTATCCGGATCATGTCCCCACCAGCCCTTTAGCTGTTGGTCCTTCCCCAGGTGTTGTTCATTTACATAAATCCCAGAGATTCCACCCGGGCCTGAATTCAAGTATTTGTAGCTGCACCAGGTAGCAAAATCGACTTGATCCTTGTGAAGATGTAGGGGCACATTTCCTATGGCATGAGCAAGATCAAACCCAACAAGGACACCTGCATTGTGCGCAGCTGCTGTAATGTGTTTTATATCTAATAGTTGTCCAGTGAAATAATGAACACCTGGCAGCAGGATCAAAGCCAGGTCATGATGATGCTGCTCTATGGTTTGGATGATATGCCCGGTAGAAAAGCAAAAGCCCTTGTCTGGTTCCACTTCAAGTAGATGGCTGTGAGTATAACCATGATGCTGTAATTGAGAGCTGACAGCATAATGGTCTGATGGGAAAGCCATCTTTTCTACCAGGATTTTATTTTTCCTGGAATCAGGTTTGTAAAAGGCATTTAAGAGCAAATGGAGGTTTTCTGTTAAACTGCCCATGGTCACGACCTCCTGCGTCGTGGCACCCAGGAGTTTTGCCAGACCTTTTTTTGACAATTCATGATAGCTGACCCATGGCCGCTTGCCGCTGAAATGGCCCTCTACCCCAAGCTTCTCCCAATCGCTCAACTCCTGCTCAACGAAAGTCCTTGTAGACTTTGGCTGTAATCCCAGGGAGTTGCCACATAGGTAAATTACATCTTTACCATTTTTCTTAGGCAGGTGGAATTTCGAACGAAAGTGTGAAAGCGGATCTTCCCGATCGAGTCTGGATGCAAAATCAAAATCTGTCCTAAAGGTCATTCTTTCACAAACCTGGGATCTGCTTCCATGACAGTCCCGCAATTACTGCATGTTCTTAGTTTTTCTGAGCCGTAAAACTCTCTGAATCGAGGCAGGAAATCTTTCTCAATATTAGTGAGTGGAAAATAGGTTTCGTGCAGCTGATGATTACATTTTTCACAGTACCACTGAAGACCATCAGTATGGTTCGTGGTCCTCTTGCGTTCTACCACTAGCCCAACAGACCCCTCTGACCTGATAGGACTATGTGGCACCCTGGCTGGTAATAAGAACATTTCTCCAGCTGAAATGGGGATGTCCACAGCTTTTCCTTCTTCCTGGATTTTTACATGGATGGTACCTTCTAATTGATAAAACAGCTCTTCGGTCTCGTTGTAATGATAATCTTTACGCGCATTCGGGCCGCCAACAATCATCACAATATAGTCTCCTGCATCAGCGTACAGGTTTTTATTTCCCACAGGTGGTTTTAAAAGATCCCTGTTCTCTTCTACCCATTTCATCAGATTAAATGGCCTTTTAATACCCATATTTGTTCGTTAATTAATCGTTAATTTTCAAAGTGTAAAAGTTATAAATATTTTATGAATTTAGATCTGAAATCAAGAAGAGCCCTGGTGTGTGGAAGTAGTCAGGGGATCGGAAAAGCAATTGCCATTTCACTTGCTAAAGAAGAAGTATCTCTGACCCTGGTTGCTCGAAATAAATCAAAGCTTGAGGCAGTTCAAAAGGAGTTGGCAGGTAAAGATCATCATATTTTTCCCGTTGACCTCAGCGAAAAGGAGGGAGTAAATTCTCTTGTCAGTCATCTTTCAAAAAACACATACGACATTGTGATAAATAATACGGGAGGACCTGCTCCGGGAGATATCAATGAGGCAAAGATAGGTCAGTTTCAAAAAGCCATTGAGATGCACTTATTTGCAAGTCATCAGATTATGCAACAAGTACTTCCATCGATGAAGCGAAAGCAATATGGCAGGTTTATCAATGTAATCTCTACTTCTGTAAAGATTCCAATAAAAGGCCTGGGTGTAAGTAATACAATCAGAGGAGCAATGGCATCATGGTCTAAGACGCTGTCGCTGGAGCTGGGTCAATATGGTATTACTGTGAATAATATCTTGCCTGGTTTTATTGACACTGATAGGTTGAGGGGGCTGATTCATTCCATTTCTGAAAATAGAGGTGTTTCTTCTCAAGCCATTGAGGATGAAATGAAATCAACCATACCGGCCGGACGATTTGGTGAAGCTTCGGAGATTGGCAACCTGGCCGCATTTCTTGCCTCCCCAGCTGCTGCCTATATCAATGGAGTAAATATACCTGTGGATGGTGGCAGGACAGGATCTATGTAAAATAAAAAGCCCCGGTTTGTGAAAACCAGGGCCATAATTTTTTGTCTTTGGAGATTAAACAGCTGCCTCTTCTTGTTTCAGCCTGGAAATTTTGAACGATTTGCGCTCTTTGTGGCCGCAGTAACCGCACACATAGTATTTCATCAATTCTCCCTCTTCCATTGCCGTGGCAGGTTGAATCACTTCCTCACGATCTACTTTCAATGTTTGATAGTTACATTCAGAGCATTGTAGTGCATGAAGTCGACCATTATACTTTTCGATTTTTGTGTATCCGGACTCTTCATCAATCCAAACGTCATAGTCAACGGAGAATGCATCTTCCTCTGCCTGCATCCCTTTGTCGAGGTAAACATCTTCTTCTTCCTCACTCAACAACTTCATTTTCTTGCCATCGGGAGACATTCTTGGTGTATACCGAAGTTTCTTGAGTCTTTTTTCGATGTAGAAGGGGTAGTAGAATTTCAGAATATTTTGCACAATCACCGAAATGATCAAGGCAAGCATCACACTCATAAATAACACAACAAAAAACCAAAGCCATGTTCTACCATCACTCAGGGTATTTACATAAAGCGTTGCTCCAACCAGGACCAGTAAAAAACCATACCATAACAGGTTGATCTCATGCATATTGATATAATCATATCTTGCTTTGTAATCACTGGTTGTTAATAGTTTTACATAATGCCCAAGCAATATCAGAACGCCAACACCAGCAATGACATATGAAATCCATTGCCCATAGGTATTCCAGGCATTAAGCAAACTCGGTGAAATTGGATCAGTCATAGCAGTTATTTAGATTAAGTAGGGTTACAGCTAATACAAAAATGTTATAAATTTTTAAAAACTCCACCATAACCACGTGGAATTCGATGCATTTTGATATTTTATCGGAGACCATCTAAAATATTAAATTTTTACATCATATTCAAGACCTGAACCCTTTAAATAATGAAGTTACAACCATTATCCGGTAAAGAGGGTCTTGCTCATGGTATGTTATTGGTTTTTTAGCCGATGCTGCAAAATCGCCATGCGACACTATTCAATTATTCCAAGTTTTTATTAGAATAATTTAAATATTATGCAACTTTGTGTGCAATACACGTTAAAAACTTAAATAAAACACTAATCGAATTCTATTGTAAAATCATGAAAAAATTTATTAAGAACCTTTCCCTATTTGCCGTAGTTGCTTCACTTGGTTTCATGATGTCATGTAATGAAGATGAAGAGACATTTGACGTTCCGATTGTTTCATTCGAAAGCTCGGTACTTGACGCTTCTGGAAATGCTGAATTGGAACCTGGGGATGTCTTGTCGTTCATCATCGATGTAGACGCTCCTGGTGGATTCAACACTCTAAATGGAACTTTTTTTAAAGACGGTGTAGAGTTTGCAGATACGGTGATTTCAAAAACTCCTGGAAGTTCACCACTGGATTACCGAAGTGACCAATTTAATTTTGAGATTGAAAATGAAGACGTTGGGTCTACTTTTGCCATGGAGTTTCAGGCAGTTGATGAAGCTGGGCAGTTGAGTAACAAGCTCATATTAACGGTAGAAGTTACTTCTCCAGAAGCGAGGTCTTATTCTGCAGTTCTATTGGCAGCTCCTCTTGGAAATAAGGAAGCACAATCATTCTATAGTGTTGCTTCTGGAGTAAAGTATTCACCTTCAGAAGTAACTGGAACACAGGCATCAATTTCACCGACAATTGATTTTGGATATTATTATGGATCAAATAATAAAGCTTCCATAGCATCACCTGCTGGTTTTTTAAATACTGTTTTTGCTGGTCAGGTTGAGGGCTGGAACACAAAAAATGAAACTGTAATTAAAGCAACTACCATCGGCTCATCTGAGTTTAATGAAGTTACTACATGGGCTGGAATTGATGTCGAGTTTGAAGCTGGAACAGATGAAGAAGGAATAATTACACAGTTGGTAGCTGGTGATGTTGTTGCTTTCGAAACAGTTGGTGGAGTTAGGGGACTAATTCTGATAAATGAAATCATAGATGGGGATGACCCTAAGGATGGAAAATTTGATGGTGAGCTTGATGGAGTAAGTATTGAAATACTTGCACAGCTTGAAGTTCAATAAAAATATCCGTTATATTCACGAAAACCCCGCCCATCAGCGGGGTTTTTTTGTTTACTGGCTACTTCATTTAATTTCGCTTAATCAACAAGGAAAACCATGATCAAAAATATTCTCATCCTCGCTATCATCTTAATTGCTGCATGTAGCGCACCACAAAAAGAGACCCAACCTGATATCTCATCGATGACGGATGAGGAGCTCAAAGTTTATGCTGATGAGCTGGCACATAAATTCATCATCGTAGATGGCCATGTGGACCTCCCTTACAGAATGGAAGTTGCCGGCTTCATGCTGAAAAAAACCGTAGAGGATGTTTCGGTGGAAACAAAAGGTAATTTCGATTATCCGAAAGCCAAAAAAGGTGGCCTGGATGCTCCTTTTATGTCCATCTATATTCCATCTTCTTACTACTTCAATGGTGGAGCTAAAGCGTTTGCAGATTCTCTTATTGACATGACAAATCAGGTCTCAGAAACCTATCCTGATAAGTTTGCTCAGGCCCTCACGCCCGAGGATGTTCAGGCAAATTTCGAAAAAGGTCTGATCTCATTGCCTTTGGGTATGGAGAATGGCGCCCCTATTGAAGATGACCTGGCTAATGTAAAATACTTTTTTGATCGGGGAATCCGATACATCACACTTACACACTCCAAAGACAACCAAATCGCTGATTCTTCCTATGACACTACTTACATGTGGAATGGGATATCACCATTTGGTGAAGAAGTGGTGGCTGAAATGAATCGTTTGGGAATCATGGTTGATATCTCGCACGTTACGGACAGTGCCTTTTATGATGCGCTGGCGATCTCAAAAGCGCCGGTGATTGCCTCTCATTCGTCGTGTAGGTATTATACACCAGGCTTTCATCGCAACATGACCGATCAGATGATCAAAGATCTGGCTGCCAACGGAGGTGTGATACATATCAATTTTGGCTCCACTTTCCTTTCCGAAGAATCGAGAAGTAAAGATGCTATCCTTGAAGAGCACCTGATCAATTATAAAGTGGAAAATAACCTGAGCGATGATGACTCTGCTTATGTAGCTTACTACAATGCCTATGCTGAAGAAATTGGATACTTTGAGGATGTGAAAATGGCTGCAACACACATTGATCATGTAGTGAAGCTGGCCGGTATCGACTATGTAGGTTTTGGGTCAGACTTCGATGGTGTTGGCAATAGCCTACCAATGGGGCTCAAGGATGTTTCCATGTTCCCAAATGTGATCTATGAGCTGCTCAAAATGGGATACACTGCAGATGATATTGAAAAGATCTGCTACAAAAACACCTTCCGGGTTTGGAATGAGGTAATTGAAAAAGCCAAAGAATTACAAGGGGCTTAGTTCCCTTTCAGTGAATTGATAAACTGAGCCCAGGCAAAAGGATTCAGGAGGTTGTTTTGAGGCCTCATGTATCTGTTTTGGATTGATTGCGCCTGTTGATCCATGAAGTAACGATGGTTCGCTCCGGGGCTGGCAGGCAGGTTTTTATAAGCTTCACGCATGTATTGTTTCGCCAGCCAGGCTTCGATGTTATTAATTTCATCCTGATTGGGCAATTGCACGGCAAGGACAGCCTCTTTAAACATCGCTTCTGAAGGGTAAGGGAAAACCTCAACCTCTTCAAGGAAGGCAATGTCTTCCTTCATTGTGATGATCACCTTAAGACTATTATCTTTTTCATATTTGGGCACCACAAAAGATTCCCGCTGGAAACCCACTGCACTAAAAACAATGCTGTCGCCCTCCAGCACCGGCATGGAAAAAAATCCATAAGGATTGGTGGTAGTACCCCGACCTACTTTGGGCACATAAACGTGAACTCCGGGTATAATAGAAACAGAGTCAGGTCCGAAGATGACACCAGTGAATTGGATAACTTGTTTTTCCTGATCCTGAGCAGCAAGACTCAGTGAAAAAATTAAAAGGGCGCTATATATGAGAGTCTTTTTCAACATGGCTCCTAGTATGTATACTACGCAAAAGGCTCAAAGGTTTTAGAAAATCAAACCTACATCTAAATCAGGCCATAAACCAGCATAACAACAAAAATTAACATTTCTCTCCCAATAACCATTGCTTTGACTAACTTGGTGATTGTGCATCTGGAATGTTAAATGAGAATCAAAAATTTCAGCCTTACCTATGGATCCCAGATCTTCAAATCTTTTGCAGATGAAGCAAGGGTACGTATCATTCATTTGCTCTATAAGAATGAGGAGCTATCCATATCGGATCTTGAGCGAATACTTGATTTTACACAAACCAAAACATCGCGGCATATCAGCTATCTAAGAAATGCCTCTCTGGTCAATGCAAAAAAGAAGGATCAGTGGGTGTTCTACAGTATCAAAGATGAGGTTTACGACATAATAAGCCAGATTTTTGAGTTTCTCCACAAGGATGTCACCTTGCAGAAAGATCAGGAAACATACCAGATCATGAATTCAAATCGTGAACTGGCGATCAACAGGTTGGAAGAAAAAGGGTATAGGGATTGAAATTCACACATATTTTCTTTGATTTGGACCACACCTTGTGGGACTATGACTTTAATGCGCGTAAGGTGCTTTTGGAGATGTATGACCATTTCAGGTTGGCTGAACATTTAAATACATCACCGGAAGGTTTTTTGAGTGTATTTTTTAGGGTCAATGCTGCACTCTGGCATCGATTTAATATGGCAGTAATCAGTCGTGATGAGATCAGAAATGATCGTTTTGCAATGATTATGAAACAATGCCAGGGAAACGTGGCCCTGGCAGATGATTTGAGTGATTATTTTCTGCACCATTGCCCTCGACAGTCAAAAATCATTGAGGGAGCCGATCATATTTTGGATTATCTCACAGACAAATACAAGATTTATATCATTACAAACGGATTTGATGATGTCCAATGGATCAAGCTAAAAGCATCCGGTTTGGGCAAATATGTGCATGATATGTATACTTCGGAGACGATTGGATTCAGGAAGCCAGCTCCGGAAATATTTGAATATGCATTATCTGAAACAAAAGCGGTGGCTGAATTGTCAATTATGATAGGAGACAATCCGTCTACCGATATTGACGGCGCCAATAAAGCGGGATTGTTCTCCGTATTATTTGATCCTTCAGGTAAAATCGATTCAGATGCCGGAGCAAGGATTACACATTTCGAAGAACTTAAGCGTTTGCTGTAAGTGCCTCAATGAAATGTATATTTTTGAAATTCAATAAACACAGAGACACATGCCAAAAGGGAGATATTTCATACCGGATCCAGTTAATGAACCAGTCTACACTTATGCACCCGGCACCCCTGAGCGAGACTTGCTGAAGTCTGCGTTAGAGGATGCAAGAGGTACTTCGTTAGACATTCCGATGTACATAGGAAGTGAATTGGTGAAGACCGGCAAAAAAATTAAGATCTCCCCACCTCATGACCATAAGCACCTTTTGGGGCATTTTCATGAGGGAGACCGCACACATGTTGAGCAGGCGATACGTGCGGCAGCGGAAGCCAAGCCTGCCTGGGCAGCCTTGCCCTGGGAGCAGCGGGCTAGCATTTTCCTGAAGGCAGCGGATCTGATCGCCGGGCCATACCGGTATAAAATGAATGCCGCAACAATGTTGGCTCAATCTAAAAATCCATTTCAATCCGAAATAGATGCGGTTTGTGAATTGATAGATTTTCTTCGGTTTAATGCCAAATTTATGGAGCAGATCTATGCGGATCAGCCGATCTCGGCTCCTGGTATTTGGAACAGGGTTGAATACAGACCTTTAGAAGGATTTGTTTTCGCTATAACACCATTCAACTTTACCTCCATCGCAGGAAACCTGCCTGCTTCTCCAGCGATGATGGGAAATACTGTGATCTGGAAGCCAAACTACACACAGGTATATTCTGCAGCCCTGATTATGGAAATTTTTAAGGAAGCTGGTCTGCCTGATGGGGTTATCAATCTGGTCTATGTAGATGGTCCTGAAGCTGGAGATGTGATCTTTAACCACCCGGATTTCGCCGGTCTGCACTTTACAGGTAGTACCGGGGTATTCAGACACCTGTGGAAGACCATTGGAGAGAACATTGGTAAGTACAAATCCTACCCAAGAATTGTAGGTGAGACAGGAGGAAAAGATTTTGTGGTTGCTCATGCGTCTGCAAATGCCAAAGAGCTTGCTACAGCCCTGGTAAGGGGTGCCTTTGAATTTCAGGGGCAGAAATGTAGTGCTGCCTCGCGTGCTTACATACCATCCAATCTATGGGATGAAGTGAAAAAATATATCATCGATGACCTTAAGGATATGAAAATGGGTCCTCCAGAGGATTTTGGCAACTTCTTCAATGCCGTGATTGAGCAAAAAGCCTTCGATAAAATCAGTGGTTATATCAACCAGGCAAAGACGGATAAATCGGCAGAGATTATTGCGGGAGGCAAGTGTGACGATTCAAAGGGGTACTTTATCGAACCCACGGTGGTCGTAACAAAGGACCCGATGTATACCACCATGCAGGAGGAGATATTCGGGCCTGTACTTACCATTTATGTTTACCCGGAGGAAGACTTTGCAGACACTTTAAAATTGGTAGATGAGACATCACCATACGCCCTGACAGGGGCAATCTTCGCAAAGGATCGATACGCCATTGATTTTGCAACAAAAAGGCTGGCCAATGCTGCCGGAAACTTCTACATCAACGACAAGCCAACCGGTGCTGTGGTAGGTCAGCAGCCTTTTGGAGGTGCGCGTGCATCCGGCACCAATGATAAGGCCGGATCCATGATGAATTTGCTTCGCTGGGTAAGTGCGCGCACTATTAAAGAAACCTTTGCACCCCCAATAGATTACAGATATCCCTTTCAAGGTTGAGCAATTACTAAAACAGTGACAGTTTAGCTATCTTTGGTAATGCTTTTCTAAGTAAAAGCAAGTTGGATTATTTATAGGAAACATTGAAACTAATGAATTTGATGTCTCTTATTTCCATTAAATTGAAGCTTGGAAGAACTACACCCTCAAAAGATTGACCGCTAAACAAATGAGACTCACTAAGTTACTATTTCTGCTATCCTTTCTCCTGTTTATGGGAGTGCAATCACGAAGCCAGTCGTGGGAGGTACTTTTCGAGAAACCCGAGAAGATGTACACCAAAGGGAAATATCACAAGGTAGCCAAAAAGCTAAAGAAATTCAGGAAGAAGACCATACCCAAGGTCTATGCCAATGATTCGTCGATGTATGCCCTGGCAAACATCATGGAAGCCAAGGCTTTGGAAGCTCAACATGATTACCCGGCGATGAACGCTTTGGTGAACAAGGCAATTAGACAACTGGATCAGACAAAATCCAATAATGGGTTTGCCTATTCCATTGGTATGCTAAGGCTAGTGGATTTGTACAATGGCTTTGGCAGCTATCGAACCGCTGATAGTCTGCTGACTAAGCTTAAGGATTATAAGGTAGCTTATGAAAACAGTGAGGTGCTCAAAAAAGAAATTGAGATCAGGGAAGTGATCACGGATATCTATAATGGATTTTACCTGGAGTCTGAGCCAAGGATTCAGGATCTGGTTAAGACCTGGCAGCCCTTGATGAATCAGGGATATCTTGGTGAGAAAGTAGATAACCTTGATCAGGATTACCGAAACGAATTATTAGCCCGCCTATATGTTGCTGAGATCAACCTGGCAACTTGGAGGGGAGAATATACAAAGGCTTTTGAGTTGCATGATCAATACAAAAGCTTTTTCAACAAAATGAGTAATACCAGTCCTGCCTACTTCAAGTACAGGCTTGCTGAGATTGAGATCACTTTTGAGACAGGTGACCTAAACAAAGCGAGAAGGCTAAACTCTAACTACACTTATGGCAAGCTAATTGGTAAGTACAAGGAGATAGGGATAGAAAACGACATCAAGATTGAAGCAAGGGTTGGTAAGCATGACAATGCCAAATCAGCCGTGCTTCAATTGAGTAAATATGCTAACAAGGTAAGAATGAATAAGAAGTTTGAAAACTTCAAGAGAAGCTATTATGAAGCTTTCATCAAGATTCATGAAAACGACCTTAGAGGAGGTCTACTGGAAATTGGGAAAATTGACAATGAGACCCCCAATACTGTAGTTCCTTTGGATCATTCTTTGAGAACTGATTTGGCAGAGTTTGTCATCAATACTTCTATTGACTCCAGGAAATTTATTTATCAGCGATCCGCTGAGGATTATTACAACAAATTGGGTAGGAGGATCAATGCAAGGTATGTGGATGGTTCATTGTTCTCCGATCTCTTTCAGGTTTCCCTGGCAGGTTATTATCTGAATCATACAGAAACTCCCAACAAAGCATATGAGATCTTCGAAGAGGAACCGGAAGAGATGGTATTCGAACAGCTTAAAGCAACACAGTGGAGGTTTGCAAGAGCCGTCTCAGACATGACCGAATTCCTTGTGCTTGAAGGAGATTATCTCTATGGAGTGGACCTGCTTCAGGAGGTAGTTGATGGTATGAAGGCAAATGAATATACTGACCAAACCAAGCTGGGAGACAAGATGGTTTCTTTGGCCAGAATGCAAACCTATGCCGGGGACTATAAGACAGCTGAATTAAATACTGATGAGGCATTGAAATTGATCAGGAGAGATGGTGAAAAGCGATCCTACGAGTATGTGAATGCGCTGAATTCGGCTGCATTGATTTACGGTACCATGGGGATCTACAATAAAGCCGAAAGACTCCTGAGTAAAGGGGAGTCAATTTCCAGTAAACTGGAGGGCGGAGATCGGGAAATCAGGCTACAATCTATTGAAGACCTTGCATTCTTATATACCAGAATTGGAAATTATTCAGAAACTGAGGTATTGCTAAAAGAGGTGATAGAAGCAAGGAAAAAAATCTATGGAAGTAAGAGTCGCAAACTCATCAAAGCATACAATGCCCTGGGTGAATTATATATCATTAGAGGTGAATACCCCGAAGCTGAGAAAAGCATCCGTACTTCGCTGGACATTTGTAAGACTGTATATGGCGATAACAGTCTGATCTACGCGAGCAACCTGGTGGCCCTCGTAGATTTTTATAAATCAATCGGAAACTACCAGGCTGGTCTCCAATATCTGGATGACATTTTTAAGATTCGCACACAAAAGCTTCAGCAGGGGCATATCCTGTTTAGTGAGGTTTATCGGGATTATGGTTTGCTTCATTATCATTTGGGATCAAACCTTAATCGAGTAGAGCAATATTTTCAGCAGGCTCGTGAGATTGTTCAGACCACTTTTGATCAAAACCATCCATCCTATGCGGAAGCCATCAAGAACCTTGGTTTCTTGTATGCAGAGCGAGGAGAGTATGATCGGGCACTCCCATTATTGACTCAGGCTGATGAGATATGGACCAATGCACTGGGAAACAAAAATAAAAGTTCAGGCGAGGTAGCCCGTCTTAAGGGAGATATTTATACGGATCAGGGAAAATTTGAGCTTGCTGAGGAGGAATATGAAAAGTCATCCAGATACTTCAGGAAGATCTTTAGCAAGCAGCACCCTGATTACTTAAATGCGTTGAGTAAGCTGGCCCAGGTTTATTACATCAATGGAGAGCTTGACAAAGTTGAGTCCATATTAAGTGAGACCACTACAGCTTACCTTGAGTATACGAGGATCTACTTCCCCACATTGAGTGAGGAGGAAAAAGCCAACTTTTGGGCGAAGATCAAGAAGGACTTTGAATTCTATAATACTGTAGCAGTAGACTTTCAGTTTGATAAGCCTAAGTACCTGGAAAATATGTATGACTTTGCTCTTGCAACTAAGAGTCTATTATTGAATTCTTCTATAAAAACAAGGAATGCTATTTTGAATAGCGGTGACACCACATTGATTGCCTTGTTTGAAGAATGGCTTGAACAGAAAGAGTTCTTAACCAGTACTCTTTCCAGATCTGACGAGGAATTGGTTGAAGATGGAATCAATATCGATGACATCAAGGATGACATCTCCAGGCTGGAAAAAGAATTAAGTGAAAAGTCAACGGATTTTGCTCAAACCTTTGAGAACGAGGTTTATTCCTGGAATGATGTGAGAAAAGTATTGAATGACAATGAAGCTGCTGTTGAAATTGTCCGGTATCGTCAATTTGACAAAGAGTTCAACGAGACAAAGGTCAGGTATGCTGCGCTCATAGTAACCTCTGATACCAAGAAAAACCCGGATTTGGTGTTGCTTGAAAACGGAAATGATCTGGAAAATAAGTTTTTCACTCTGCAACGAAACAGTGTCAAGTTTAAGCTTGAGGATAAGCTGTCATATCTGAATTACTGGAGACCAATTTCTGATGCCCTCGGGAATAAGGAGGTAGTTTATGTTTCACCAGATGGTATTTACAATCAGATCAACATTGAAGCATTGATGATGGATGATGGAAACTTTGTCATTGATAAGCAAAACGTCAGGATCGTCAATAGTACAAAGGCACTGCCAATCAACAGAAGTAAGGAAGCCAGGAAAGCAGAAAAAGCCTCTCAGACAGAGCTAAATGCCATGCTTTTTGGTAACCCAGAATACTATGCCGATGAAAAGGTGGCAGTAAGTGAAGCCACCGGTCCTAACAAAAAAGTAATCCCTCAACTGCCTGGAACTGAGCGCGAGGTGACTATTATTTCTGATTTGTTAAAGAACCAGGGGTGGAAAGCCAGTACATATATTGGCACCGAAGCATCTGAAGAAAGGATTAAAAAGGCAGATAACTATAAACTGTTGCATATTGCTACGCATGGATTCTTTGACGAGGAAGAGAAGAAAGTAACAGACCGCTTTTCGTTGTTCGAGGAGGATAATCCGTTAGAGAGGTCGGGACTTCTTGCCAAAGGAGGAGGCGACGTATTGTTGGAGGCATCTGATAAAAACTATAACCTGGAAGATGGGATTTTGACTGCCTACGAGGCGATGAATCTAAACTTTGACAATACAGAACTTATCGTCCTGAGCGCCTGTGAGACAGGTCGGGGTGAGATTAAGCAGGGTGAAGGTGTCTTTGGACTGCAACGTTCGTTTCTCGTAGCAGGAGCGGATGCCATGATCATGAGTTTATTTCAGGTGTCAGATGAGGTGACGGAGAAACTTATGACCGAGTTTTATAAGCACTGGATCGAACAAAAGAAAGAAAAAAGAGAAGCCTTCAACCTGGCACAAAAAGCAGTGAAGGCAGAATTTAAAGACCCCATTTACTGGGGAGCCTTTATCATGATTGCCAAAAGCTAGCTCAGGGATTTTTATATGCTTCGAATAATCTGTCTCATTCTATTTTTTGTTTCTTCATTTGCTTACGGTCAGGGGCACAAAATCCAGTTTAAAGTATCTGGATTATCAGACAGTTTAATCACAGTAGGATATCACATGGGGGCCCAAAAGTATGCCCTGGATACGGTAGAGGTTGCTGATGAATCCTTCATTTTACAGGGATCTGAGCCTTTAAAGTCGGGACTGTATTTTATATATGCACCTGCTTATTATTTTGAGTTTATTGTAGAAGAGCAACATTTTTCAATTGAAACAGTCCTGGGGCAGGGGTATGAGGAAGTCAAAGTGAAGGGGTCTGAGGAGAATGAACTTTTCAAGGCTTTTCAGATTACCATGACCAATCTGCGTAAGCAACAAATTACGCTTCAAAATCAACAAAAATCAGCTGACAGTGACTCCTTGAAACTGCAAAGTGAAATAGCTGAAATAGCTGAAGAGATCACAATGTTTCGAAATAAAATTATTGATGAGAATCCGGAGTCTTTTCTGAGCGCTTTTTTAAGTCTGATGGGAGAACCCTCTGTGCCAGATTTTAAAGAGATAACAGATCCTCAAGAACAAAAAGTAAAACAATACAGGTATTATCGGGCACATTATTTTGATGCGGTGGAATTTCAAAATGAAGCTTTGATAAGGACGCCTTTGCTACACCCGAAAGTGATGAAGTATTTTGATCAAATTATCCCGCAACATCCTGATACGGTCAATGCTGAAATTGATAAGCTTTTTACTGAGGTGGGCAACAATGATGAGTTGTTTAGATATTGGCTGGTCTCACTTTACAACAAGTATCAAGGCACAAAAATCATGGGAATGGATAAGGTCGTAGTACACCTGATGGAAAATTACTTCTTATCAGGCAGAGCTCACTGGGTAGACGATGAAGGACTTAAGAAGCTTCGAGAAGAAGTAGCCTTCAAAAAACACAGCCTGATCGGGAATAAAGCCCCACAGATGCAATTGGTGGATACAACGAACCAGCCTTTTTATTTTGAACAGATTCAGGAGCCCTTTATTCTACTCTATTTTTATGATCCTGACTGTGGCCACTGCAAAAAGAAGACCCCTGTACTTGTGGATGCCTATGATGAGTTTAGGTCATTAGGCGTGGAAGTTGTTGCAGTTTGTACCGTTACCAATGTAGACAGGTGGAAAGAATATATTCAGGAGACGGGTATGGAGTTTATCAACCTTGCTGATCCCGGATACGAAAGTAACTTTAGGATGTATTATGATTTGAGGAGTACCCCAAAACTCTACCTATTAGACCAGCAACGTAGAATTGTTGCAAAGCAGTTAGAGATAGAAGATCTCAAGGAATTTGTAAAAACTTATTCCCAGTAAGGAAAATTTGATAACTTATCCAGTTATCTACAAAAGAGTGGATATTGTGGTATTTCACGTTTATTACTACCTATTTCGACCATTTAATTGAAAATTAACCCACAAATGATTTGAAATAATTGGTATCCATAGCGTTCCTTGAAGCATATCAAGATATTTTTGCAAAATTCGATGCCAGCTATTTACGGAAAGGATATTTTAAAAATGTTTACATATGCACCTTCCATCAACTATCAAGAAGGCATTCGTACTGTGTGCTTTATTAGTAGCCGTAAAAGTCTCAGGTCAGCAGCATTCAGCTGGGATTAACACCAATAATCCCAATCCCAATGCGGTTCTTCATTTAGTTTCCACCAATGGCAATCAGGGTTTACTCATCCCCCAGATTGGCACCACACAAAGATTAAATATGGATCTTTCAGATCCTGATAACAATGGACTGCTTGTATATGACAACGATGAAGGTGAATTTTACTATGCACATGGGGGTGACTGGTATTCCTTGACTGATGATGCGGATGCTGATCCGTCCAATGAAATACAAACCATTTCAAAATCTGGGAATACGATTAGCCTATCAGGTAATAATTCCTCTGTTAACATAGGTGAAGGTACCCCGACAATTGGACAGTTTCTGGAGTGGGATGGTACCAACTGGGTTCCGGTGACACCACCGACGGCTCAGCAGCTTCAGTTTGCAGGAAACATGCTCTCAATATCCAATGACCCTACGTCTACAACGGTTGATTTCAGTTTGTGGGATCAGGTAGCTGGCGATGATTTTGATGGCGATTATAACAGTTTGACAAATCAACCTGCCATTCCTTCGCTAACCAGTGAATTGACCAATGATTCCGGGTTTATAACCAGTGCGGATGATGCTGACGCTGACGTGACCAATGAAATTCAGACGATAACAAAAGCCGGGAATACACTGACGCTATCAGTGAACAATTCCTCGGTTAATATAGGAGAAGGGACACCTACAATTGGGCAATTTCTTGAATGGGATGGTACCAATTGGGTTCCGGTGACTCCACCAACTGCTCAGGAGCTTCAATATTCAGGTAGCATTCTTTCGCTGACCAATGATCCATCGTCGACAACAATCGACTTTAGTTTGTGGGATCAGGTAGCTGGCGATGATTTTGACGGAGATTATAATAGTTTGATCAATCAGCCATCTATACCATCCCTAACCAGCGAGTTGACGAATGATTCAGGGTTTATCACTAGTGCTGATGATGCCGATGCAGACGCAACGAATGAAATCCAGAATGTAACTGGCGGTGTTGGTATTACAGTGACCCCCTCAGGAAATGACTTTCAGATTGATAATGCCTCGCCTGATCAGACAGTAACTCTTGCCGATGGAGGCAGTGGTAATGTTACTATTGGAGGAACATACCCTGCGTTTACTGTTGATGTTCCCTCTCTTGATGATGCTGATGCTGACGCAACGAATGAAATCCAGAACGTAACTGGCGGTGTTGGTATTACAGTGACCCCTTCAGGAAATGACTTTCAGATTGATAATGCCTCGCCTGATCAGACAGTAACTCTTGCCGATGGAGGCAGTGGTAATGTTACTATAGGAGGAACATACCCAGCATTTACCGTTGATGTCCCCTCTCTTGATGATGCCGATGCAGACGCAACGAATGAAATCCAGAACGTAACTGGCGGTGTTGGTATTACAGTGACCCCTTCAGGAAATGATTTTCAGATTGATAATGCCTCTCCTGATCAGACAGTAACCCTGGCTGATGGAGGCAGTGGTAATGTTACTATAGGAGGAACATACCCAGCATTTACCGTTGATGTTCCATCTCTTGATGATGCCGATGCTGACGCAACGAATGAAATCCAGAATGTAACTGCTGGTGTTGGTATTACAGTGACCCCTTCAGGAAATGATTTTCAGATTGATAATGCCTCTCCTGATCAGACAGTAACCCTGACTGATGGAGGCAGTGGTAATGTTACTATAGGAGGAACATATCCAGCATTTACCGTTGATGTTCCCTCTCTTGATGATGCCGATGCTGACGCAACGAATGAAATCCAGAATGTAACTGCTGGTGTTGGTATTACAGTGACCCCTTCAGGAAATGATTTTCAGATTGATAATGCCTCTCCTGATCAGACAGTAACCCTGACTGATGGAGGCAGTGGTAATGTTACTATAGGAGGAACATATCCAGCATTTACCGTTGATGTTCCCTCTCTTGATGATGCCGATGCAGACGCAACGAATGAAATCCAGAACGTAACTGCTGGTGTTGGTATTACAGTGACCCCTTCAGGTAATGATTTTCAGATTGATAACTCCTCTCCTGATCAGACAGTAACCCTGACTGATGGAGGCAGTGGTAATGTTACTATAGGAGGAACTTACCCTGCGTTTACCGTTGACGTTCCATCTCTTGATGATGCCGATGCAGACGCAACGAATGAAATCCAGAATGTAACTGCTGGTGTTGGTATTACAGTGACCCCTTCAGGTAATGACTTTCAGATTGATAATGCCTCTCCTGATCAAACAGTAACCCTGGCCGATGGAGGCAGTGGCAATGTTACCATAGGAGGTACATACCCTGCATTTACCGTTGATGTTCCATCTCTTGATGATGCCGATGCAGACGCAACGAATGAAATCCAGAACGTAACTGGCGGTGTTGGTATTACAGTGACCCCTTCAGGTAATGATTTTCAGATTGATAATGCCTCGCCTGATCAGACAGTAACCCTGGCCGATGGAGGCAGTGGTAATGTCACTATAGGAGGAACTTACCCTGCGTTTACTGTTGATGTTCCCTCTCTTGATGATGCCGATGCAGACGCAACGAATGAAATCCAGAACGTAACTGCTGGTGTTGGTATTACAGTGACCCCTTCAGGTAATGATTTTCAGATAGATAATGCTTTGCCGGATCAGACAGTAACCCTGGCCGATGGAGGCAGTGGTAATGTCACTATAGGAGGAACTTACCCCAACCTGACTGTAGATGTTTCTTCGCTGGATGATGCCGATGCTGATGCCACCAATGAGATACAGGATTTATCACTGGCAGCAGACCATACACTGAGTCTTTCTCTGAGTGCCGCAACCGCCAATTTGGCACCATATATGCAAACCCTCAGCTTTACCAATCCAAACCTGACCATATCCGGTGTGGGTGGGAATACAGTTGATTTGAGTGCGCTCAATACAGATGATCAGACAGTGGACCAGTTTAACCTGACCGGTAATACCCTAAACCTTTCCCTCGAGGATGACGGAGTAGCTCCTTATACGGTTGATTTAAGTCAGTATGCATTTCCTGATCAGACAGGACAGAATGGGAACTATCTGACCACAGATGGCACCAACCTCTCATGGGATCCACTAGGAGCATTGGCGCAATTGGATGCTGTGACCACAACCGAAATTACTGACAATACCATAACTGGGAGTGATTTGAATGCTTCAGTGGCAGGGAATGGATTATCAGGTGCGGGAGGCTCTCCCATTGCAGTAAATTTATCAGGTACGTCAGGACTACAAATAACGACAGATCAGTTGGAAATGCCTGATCTGCATCCACCTGGTGGAGGAACCTGGGGAGTTGTCCTTACAGGGTCAATTGATTATGACCGCAAAGGGAGGATTACAGGATTCGGGGTGAGTGATGAAAGGTTGAAAACCGATATAACAAGAATCGAGGGCGTACTCGATCGAACTGTTCAATTAAATGGGTATACATATTATTATAAAAATCAACCCAACGATATGCTTCAGCATGGTGTGATTGCCCAGGAACTGAAAGAGCTTTTTCCAGCACTTGTTATGGAAAATGAAAAAGGCTATTATTCTGTGAATTTTGGAGGTCTTGTACCTATCCTTCTTGAAGCACTCAAAGAACAGCATGCAATTGTTCAGGATCTTGAGTCAAGGTTAGATTCCCAGGAGCGTATCAATAAAAGCCAGGAATCCAGAATCTCTGACATAGAAAGCAAACTGGACCATTTATTGCAGATAGGTTCAATCAGTGAATAATGTCGGTGAATTCCAAACTCATATTGACACTATGTGTGGCTACATGGCTCTCAGCTGTCCGTGCACAGGTTTTCTATCTTGGTGAATCAACCGGGCTGTATGTAGGAGAAGAGCTGTCCTTTTATATAGGAGGAAACCTTGAGGCCAATGGGACCCTGGAAAATGAAGGTTTGCTTGAACTGTATTCCGACATAGATTTTGTTCAAAACACGGAAGGTGGAAACATAACCTTAATGGGTGACGATGATCAAAACGTAATAGGCCAGAACCTTACAGCAGGTCTTTTAACGTTGAGAAAATCTGGTGAAGTCCACTTGCAGTCCAATCAATTGATGGCCGAAGCACTGGATCTACAGTCAGGAATCTTCAACAGCGATGCTGAGCATCAGTTATATGTTTCTAACGGTCAATCTGTGACTGGTGGCTCCTCAGGAGCTCATGTTGCAGGGTCATTGACAATGCAATCTGTTTCTTCAGAACCGTTAAGATTTCCAATGGGCATCGATGGAACTTATTACGAGGAACTCTTTTTAAAAAGCGCCCCGGCTGGAACATCAATCAATGTCATAGTTCGTCAACCAGATGCTGATCGATTGATCCCAGGCGATTCATTGATAGGTCTGGCAGATGAAGTGGAATGGATCATTTCCCATGACAACAGTACCCCCTTTACATCAGTCGTTGGGATTGTGTTTGAAGGGTTAGACCTGGAAAACTATCCCCATCAAAATGATATCAGGGCTGATAAATACGTCACTGTTTTGGCACGATTAAAGAATGATACCCTCCTTTATAGTCCGACAGGATATGCCGAATTAACCGATACGGATGGAGTAAGTTTCGGAACCATAGTCACTGAAAGTGCTATTCGCATCACCGGTGACACCACATTCCTTGCTCTGGGTAAAAAACCGGCTGCCGATGGGCCCTATTTCTACGTACCTAATGCTTTTGCTCCAGACGGGGATTTTGATGAGAACCGTCTATTCCGACCCTTCCTTGAAGGTTATGATGTGTATTCATTGGAGATCCGGGTGTGGAACCGGTTCAATCAGGAAGTGTATCGAATAAGTGCCGATGATCCTAAGCTATCTGAGCTAGGTTGGGATGGTACCCATAAGGGGTTTGATGAGCCAGAGGGGATATACTATTTCAAAATCAGTCTCGAATCGGAAGTTGGGAGTTTTTCAAAAAATGGTACTCTGTTATTGCTGAGATGAGGAAAATAGTATTTATCCTTTACCTCATTTTAGCCACTGTTTCCAAAGCGCAGGAAGGTCAGTTTTCGCAATACTTTGCCAGCTCACTTTTTTTAAATCCAGGTTATGCAGGTCTAATATCCTCAGCAAACCTCACCACCAACTATAAAAAAAGCGATCAATCAGAGGAAGGGTCTTATCATGAACTATACCAGTTGAGCTTTACCTATCCTTTACAAAAAATAACCTCACTAAAAACACAAAGTGGAGGTGTAGGTTTCACGGCGTCCAATGAAAGAGTTGGAGTAAGTGGTCTTTATCAAACTACAAAAGTTATTTTAACAGGCTCCTATACTTTGGCTTTTGATCGGTTAAGCACCAGAAAACTGTCATTCGGCTTGCAGGGAGGTGTGGTCCAGAGTAAGCTAAACTACAGCGATCTACAGTTCGGATCACAGTATAATCCCTATATTGGATATGACAATATTTTACCAGCTGAATCCGTTGATTTGTCTCCCAACTTTACTCCAATATTCAATGTGGGGGCTATTTTCTCAGTAGTTGACCACTACAATCCTATACTACAGCAGAATACAATGCAGCTGGGTGTGTCAATAGATTATCTCAATCAACCAAGGTATGGATTTTTGGTCACGGAATCAGGTAAAAACCTAAGGCGACCTATGATCTTAAAATTGGTTGGAACAAGTAAACTCAGGCTATCTACCCGCTTCTTCATTCATCCATCAGCGCTTATCATCACTAACCAAAGCAATTATCAACTTAATGTGGGAAATTACTTCTCGACTCACCTGGATACTAATCTTAGCACTTTGTTACAGGTAGGTGCCTGGTACCGAGTGGGGGATGCATTTATACTTCTCACCGGTTTCAAGTATAAACACATAAATCTCGGAGTTAGCTTCGACCTGAATTCAAATGCAATCAACAAAAATGAAGTTATCTACCAAAATAGTTTTGAACCTTCTTATGAGGTATCACTTTCTTATACCTTTGATTTCACATCCGGACCAATTAATGTACTGAATCCGTTGTTTTAGAAAATGCGTATAATTTCATTCATTGTGTTATGTTGGATTGGGTTTTCGGGATTGTCACAATCAATTACCCAGCTGAGAAATGTTGCTGACAGCTACTATCAATCCAGCAAATACCTGGAAGCGATGGAATTCTATGCACATCTGCATGAGCTTTTGCCACAGGACAGATCAATCCATTTCAGATATGCCTCTTGTCTCTTTAATGCGCTTAGATATAAAGAAGCAAAAAAGGAGTTTGAAAGTCTCTTAATGAAGGGAGGTTTTGCTGACAGTGTAGCTTATAACTATGGTCTTACAATAAAAATCCTGGGGGACTATCACAAGGCTGATTCTGTATTTGGAGCATTGTTATTTGAGATTGCACCAGAGAATAGACTTTACAAAGTTGCTGAGTTTCAAAAGGCCGGGTGCCAGATTGGACTCAAACAATTGATGATTAGGAACAACAGAAATTTCAGGGAGTTCGAGCTACTGAATTCTGAAAGTCATGACTTTGGAGCGGTACAAAATCCGATTACTCGGGAGATTGTCATTTCAACAAGCCGAAAAACCAAAGGCAAACAGTTTTATGATGGCCAATATGGAGGCTTACTTCCGAACATGATTTGCTTTGACCCTAATGAGCAGGAGAGCTGTGATCTGTATGATGAATTGAACAGTCAGTGGGCTGAAGGCACAGGAACTTTTTCAGGTGACGGAAAGCAATTCTACTTTTCTTCCTGCCAGAAAGATACTGGGTGCAGGTTGTTTGAAAGTCAATTCATTGAGGGAGAATGGTCCGCCCCTAAACCACTTAACGAAAGGATCAATTACCCGGGAAGCAGCAATAGACATCCTGCGATCAGTCTGTCTGGTGATACGCTATTTTTTAGCTCCAACAGACCCGGAGGTAAAGGTGGGGTGGATATTTGGATGAGTATAAAAGTAAGCAATAGCGATTGGTCACCAGCAATCAATCTTGGTGAAACAATCAATACCAGTGCAGATGAGATCACTCCCTATTATAGTTCAAGGTATGAGGCTTTATTGTTTGCCTCCAATGGACATGCGGGCTATGGCGGATATGATATTTTTTTAGCAAAAGGAAATTCCTTTTATGCTCCTGGTATCTATAATTTGGGGAGACCGTACAACAGCCCATTAGATGACACGTATTTTGCATTGGGCACATCTGGCATGATTTCCTCAGACAGGGAGGGTGGTGACTTTAATATCTACCAGTTTGACTACAAGGATGAAATCCAGTTACTAAAAAGCTTCATCAATGTTGAATCACTAGTCGATCTGACCAAATACAGTATGACCTCCCTTGATTTGGAAACCTTCAGGATTGAAGATTATGAATCCTACCACATTTTTGTCCCAATAAAAGAGAAGCTTGAGGAACAGGATGATCAAAAGCACAAGAATATTTTTGGGGTAGGAGAACCTGAGCAAGAGGTAGTCCTGAAGCTAGATGAAGAAAATAGCATAGCAACACTAGTAAATGCTCAAAGTAAGTTTGAATTCAGGCTATTGCCAGATAGTCTGGACTATTTTTCAGTGGAAATCAACAAGAACAAAGTTCAGGCGATTGTAAAGGATACCACATATAACTATCATAAGTATAATTACGAAACCATCTATTTTGACTTCAATTCGACTGATCTTCGGGATGAGTCAATTGAATCAATAAAGGATCTAATAAATCAATTTGGTATCGACAACATAGTGTTGGTAGACATCCACACCCATGCTGATGCAACTGGAAGTCATGATTATAATTTTGAGCTAAGCGAAAAGCGGGGCTTTTCTGTGATGCGATATATGTTGGAACTGGGATTGCCGTACCGACAGGCCAGGGTTTTCGCAAACGGAGAGGAAAACCTTGTCACAAACATGGATACATGGTATGGGCAACTGTTTAATCGCCGGGCGGAACTCGTTGTGTACACAAAGCATCCAGTTACCTATATGAAAGCTAAGGTGTATCTGGTTCGGCACGAAATGCCACTTACGGTTGCCTCCAATCAGCTTGGCTTACCAGCAGAAAAATTAAAGGAGTGGAATGGACTGAAATCATCAGTGTTGAAAGAGGGTCATGTATTGAGGGTGTTAGATCCGCAACATCAGTCCCCAGGTCTAAGATATTTGATACCTCAGGAATACTATAGTGACCAAATATTCAATCATATTGTTCAGGCCGGTGAGACATTGAGAACTATCGCGGATAAATACAGAATCCCAGAAGAATTGATTTATGAAATAAATGAGCTTGATGGGGAGGTAAGAAAAGGAGATGTGCTGGTCATCTACCTCTGACTAATGCTTCGAGGTGAGGATAAATGCCCCCCAGTAATACGGGTTGGGATAATCCCTTTTAAATGTGCTACGAGCTGAAAAGAAAGCGTCTTCCACAGACAGGCCGTCTGTAAGGTTGCCATAAAAATGACTCATAAATTCCCTGGTCGCCTGATCATCTACTTTTACCAGAGAGATAATCAGGTTTTCAGCTCCAGCGACCAGGAACGCGCGTTCTAATCCAAAGACACCTTCTCCATTTTGTACCTCACCAAGTCCGGTTTCACACGCTGAAAGCACGACCAGGTTTGTCGCATCCAGGTTTAGGTTCATGGCTTCATAGGCGGACAAAATCCCATCTTCATACCCTTCTTTTGTTGAAAGATATAGACCAGAGTTAAGTAAAGGATCCTCATTTTCATGCTCCAGGAAGTATCCATGAGTGGCCACATGGATGAGGTCATTGTTGTTTATGAGCTTCAAATTTTCCTCGGTGGCTTCTTCATTCAGGTGTGTATTAATTTCCCACCCATTTTTTTGTAGCACTTGCCGTACTTCCACAGCCTCCAGCTCTGCACCTGGGAGCTGCATGAGGTCCACATTGGATCGGATTGAAGTGAAATCCGGGTTACCAAAAAGACTTGCGGTTTGTGTTTTCAGGGTCTGTTTCTCGATGAGGAGATCCTTACCACTTGTGAGGTGAACTATGTGATGCTTTTCTGCCACAAAGATTTTCTCATCAGGTATATATAGAATGGCTGGATTGATCTTGTGCCAAATCCCATCAGCTGCCAGGTATAATTTTTTAGCAACACCAATTTCTCTGTCAATAGGCTCCCAGAATTTTGAGTACGATAATGAGTCAATGACATTGTACTTAAGTGCATTTTTATAAAAGCTATACTGCCTGACCAGGTGTGCATCTTTTGGCCATGCTACGCGTTCCAGCTTACCAGATGGATAAATAAAAAAGGCCACGTAAAGCGACTCATCCACAAAGCCTTGACGCGTGCGAATTGAATCAGAATCGAGCAAAAAGTCATTGTATTCGATGACCTCAATGAGGACTGTTGAGTCTTCTAGGGCCAGAGAAATATCATTCCAGGTAATAAATTGAGTTTCATTTTGATTCGAAAAGCTCCTAAAACTAAGAGAAAGCTCCTTTTCCAGGGTTTGGCTCTTTTCTTCCAGTTGCTGAATGGACAAATGTTGGAGTCTCTTTTCCTCAGCACTTAGCAAATAGGCCTTAGCCAGCTCAAACTTGGTGTCTCTCCAGGCATTGTATTGACTTCGGATGGCTGGATCTACACTGTTTTGGACTGCCCGCCTCAACTTGTCTGCAGCGTAATAAATGATAGATTTCGTATTGATGTAGTAATTCAGCGCTTTCTCTGCCCACTCAGTTTCGAAATATGAGCTATTAAAGGCAAGGGCCAGGAAGCGCCTGAGGTCAAATCGGATTTCTTCATAAAAAAGCACCCTTTGTCTCTCTGTAAGTACTGGAAATACATCATGCAAATGATCAATGAGGATCTTAAGTCCCTGGTCAAAGGATTCTAAAGCAGCAAGTGTGTCCTGACCAGTCAAATGCATGAGGCCAATATCATTGAGGTTTTTTGCATAAAGGTGATGGTCAGGCCCCAAGCTTTCTTTTCTGATATTGGCAGATTGTATATAAAATGACAAGGCCATCTCGGAATAGCCTAGCTGCTTATAGATAGAGGCAAGGTTGGATAGTGTAGTAGCATATTTTTGGTGATTTACTCCATATAAAAGCCTGTCCAGATCCAGCACTTTCATGTAAAGGGCCATGGCATCCTCTAGTTTTCCTTCCTCAGCATAAACCCCTGCCAGATTGTTTAAGCAGTTGGCATAGTCAGGATGAATCGGCCCAAACATCTCGTAAAAGAGCTCCCGACTCTTAATAAATCCTTGTTCGGCTTCTTGCAGTCTGCCATATTTCATGTCAATGACTGCAAGATTGTTCGTCGTATATGGGGTGATTACAGGATATTTTCTCCCAATCTGCTCAAGTTGTTTAAAATACTTTCGCGCATTTTCCAGATCAAAGCGAAAATATAATAGGCCAAGATTATTAATGGACTCGACAAGTAGCAGACTATCCTCAGGAAAGTTGGCAGTTTTAAAATTGATATTGCTCAACAGCTCACTTTCAGAGGCTGAAAAATCACCCTGATCCAGTTTTAATTTGGCCAATCGGTCGATCGCCTTGCTTTGTAGTTGCGGAAAATTGGCCCTCAATATGCTTAGTGCCCTGTCAAGCTCCTGTTCGGCATCCGAATAGTTTCCCAATAAGGTATGGAGTGTCCCGGACTCAATCAGAATCACACCTTTTAGTGAATCATTGTTAATCTGTTCAGTATCAAGGGTGGTCAGAGCTTGTTGCAAATCGGCTTTGCTTTCTGAAAACATTCCTAGCTCTCTGAGAAGAATTGCTTTCTCGACCAATCGTTCACAAAAAGTTTCGCTATTGCTAGCAATGTTTGCGTTCGTGGCCTTCCAGGAAATGTCTAGGTACTTTTTTGCCATGACGTAGTTAGCACTCTCCTTATAAAAAGCAATGATATTTTGGTAATAGGGTACCATTATCGGGCTCAAAGAATCGTAGCTTTTCAGATTATGGGTAATCGCCTTTTCCACTGCATCGAAAGCCTGCTGTTGTTCATTGAGTTGCCAATAGATTAGAGCCAGTTGGTTGTAAGTCTCAGGATAACCTATTTCCTCATGGCATTTGGCAGAATCCAGTCGCTCAGTGAGTTTTAATGCAAACTCTTTTGACCTGGGGGGTTTTGTAGACTTGTAATAATAGACACTATCCAGTAGCGACAGACAGTCTTGTGAATAGGCTGACGACAAAAGGAAGAACAAAAGGATGAAAATGCCTGACCGCATATCAAAACAATGTCATATGGATTGCAAATCTGTAAAAACCTTGCGCAAATTCCGCTTTACCCTAACTATTATTCGTAGATAAGTAAAATACACAATGCCATGAAGTACATGATATGCTTGTTGATCACTTTATCAGGAACTGCGGTTGCCGCCCAAGCAAGTTCGAATGTCAACCATGAGGACGGGCTGGCTATTGGCGGATATGATCCGGTTGGTTATTTCACTGACAACAAAGCTTTGGAAGGTGAAAAAACAATTACATCAACTCATCTGGGTGTTAAATACTACTTCAGCAATAGTAAGAATAAGGACTTGTTTGATAAAAATCCATCAAAGTATCTACCTGCTTACGGTGGTTGGTGTGCCTTTGCTATGGCTAATGGTGAGAAAGTAAAAATTGACCCTGAGACGTTTAAGGTCATGGATGGTAAATTGTACTTGTTTTACAATTTTTATTTTAACAATACCCTGACCAAATGGAATAAAGATGAGGTCAATTTAAGGCAGCAGGCAGATCAGCATTGGAAACAGCTGAGCAAATAAATTAAATTCTACAGTACCCTATCTTCTTGTACCAGCCAGAAGATCTATAGAATAATCTTGAAGTGATAGAACACTGATCATACAAATAAGTGTCCAGGTCAGTATCTTTTTCTCTGAAATTAAAAATTTCATACAGGATTATTTGGTATTTGTTAATAGTGATTATATATTTAAGAAAATTATATATATAAGATGTCATCTAAAGAATTTATACGAGGTACATTGAAGACAATCATCCTCAAGCTTTTAGCTGAAAACAAGCAGCTATATGGATACGAAATCAGTCAGCGGGTGGCTGAATTATCAGGTGAGGAGATCAAACTGACTTATGGTGCGCTCTATCCTGTGCTTTACAAACTTGAAAGTGAAGGGTTGCTGGTGACCAGCAGTGAGATTGTAGATAACCGAGTGCGTAAATATTATTCACTAACAAAAAAAGGTCACGAATTGGCCAGAGAAAAGGTGAGCGAACTGCAAAAGTTTACGGAAATTCTAAAAAACATTCTGGCGCCTGTTCCCCAACCCAAAATGAATCTATCCGGATTATGAGTGCCAAACTCGACGTTGGGAAGATCGAAGTGTTTCTCGATCGCCAGGGATTGTCCTTTAAACCTCTGAGGGCAGAGCTTCTGGATCATCTGGTCAGCGATGTGGAGAGCCGGATGATGCGGGGAGAGACATTTGAGACCGCCTGGAGCCAGGTAAAGTACGAGATCCCATCAAATCATTTTAAAACAATACAACAACAAACTATGGAAACCATCGATAGTCGATTCAGAATATCCAGGATATTCTCTAACCTGTTTTTAGCCCTGATGATTTTGGGCTCGTTTTTTAAGTTTATGCATCTTCCGGGTGCTGGGATCTTGCTTCTAATGTCATTTTGTGCGTTGGCCATTTCTTTGCTTTCAGGATCATTAAGTGGCCTGATCGTCAACAGAGGCAAACGGGGTGGGATTTGGCTGGTCACAATGGTGCTCGGGGTCTTATTTCTCCTGACTGCGTATTGCTTTAGGATTCTTCATCTGCCAGGGGCGGAATTGGCTGCATTCGTAGCAGTAGGTTTGCTTTTGTTAAGCGTGCTTGGAATTACACTCAGTATTCAAAGGCACGCTGGAGACGAAAGTTTACTTACTTTTCTTCATTCGAAATATGCCACAAGTATTCAAAGGGCTCTTGTGGTTCTCTTAAGTGTGGGTGTTTTGTTCAAGGTAATAGCTACTGCGAAAGGTGCTGATTTTTTTGTTGGTGATGTAACCTTAATTCTCCTTATCTATGGCGCGGGTATTCAATTACTCCTATATCTCTGGAGAACCTTTGAGGGTGGTCAGCCTACATTAAACTCCTTTTTGATCGCTGTTTCTGCAACTTGTCTGTTTCTTCCTATATTGAATTTTTATATCCCGTTTGAGCCCAGGATGGTAATGGCATTTACGTTTTACGCCCTTACTGGCTATCTGATTTATCGGCAGTTGGATAATTCAACTAATAAGAGCTGGTTCTTACTATTTGCCGGACTTAATATTATTCACTTTGCTGCCTGGTCATTGATGAAAATGGGAGTACTTGGTCCTGAGATGCAAAATGTACTTTACAGCATTCCTGTAGCTCTTATTTTCGCCATACCCTTCTGGTTATTCAGGAAGGATAAACTGATGCTAACCTATTGGATATTGATCTTTGGAGCTTTTGCACTTCAGTATACCCTTAACCCCTGATTATGAATTGATAGGTTGAGGCATGTCGATCCCTAACAGATTGTATGCCTCTTCTTTATACAACTCAAGCTTAGATTCATAATCCTCATCCACCATGCTTAAATAATAGTAGGCACCATCCGAAATTACGAATATGAGTTCTGAAGTTCGGGAGGGATCATCTATCTCCAGGTATCCATCGTCTTTACATTGTTGTATCAATTCAGTAAGCCATGATCTCAATAAGAGGTGCAACTCATGAAATTTTGATTTAATCCGCTTGTCCTGAAATATCAGGGCAAAACAACTGTAAAAGACCCCATCATCTATCAGGTTATTCCACTTTCTGGAAAAGATATTGTCCATAACAAGCAATAACTTGTTTATTGAACTGCTCTTTGAATTTTCTTTTGGGATATAAATAGATTTATAATTATTGATAATAAAGTCTATCAGCTCAAGAAGTAATTCTTCTTTGGTAGTGAAATAATGTACCAGTAGACTTGGGGGCATCTTGAGTTTTTTCCCAATTTTTGACAGAGAGGTATTACCTAGTCCTTCCTTCTTTGCTACTTCATAAAAGGCTTTAACAATTTCTCTTCTACGATCGACCTTAAGACTTTTTCTTCCCATTTCCAGGTGTATTGAGTTGCAAATTAATTGTATGTAAGATAATTATACAATAAATTGAACGATCATTCAATTTATTACAAAGGTAATACCAGGTTAATTACGAGTTAATATTGATTGGATTCTTTTGTAACCAGAGCAAACACTAACTGTAACTCATATGAAAAAAATCTACACCAAAACTTACCTGACTGCCATTGGATTGATTATTTCAATGGCGGTTTTCGCCCAAAACCCGAAGGTTTCAGGGGTGATTAAAGATGAAAACGGCAGTGAGCTTATTGGTATCACGGTACTGGAAAAAGGGACCACAAATGGAACCCTGACAGATCTGAACGGTACATATACAATTCAGCTGACTACAGTCAATCCAACACTTGTTTTTTCTTTTGTTGGATTGAAAACCGAGGAGATTAAGGTTGGTAGCAATACCAATATTGATCTAATGATGAAAGAAGATGTACAGCAACTCCAGGAAGTTGTTGTGCTTGGATTTGGAACTCAGAAAAAGGTGAACCTCAGTGGCGCCGTTGATCAGATTGATCCTGAGATCATTGAGAAAAGGCCAATTTCAAGTGTAGCTCAGGGGCTACAGGGGTTGGTCCCCAACCTCAACATTGACTACATGTCCGGAGAGCCAGGAAGAGCAGCGAATATCAATATCCGGGGAATTACTAACCTTTCTGGTGGAGGACCTCTGATCCTAATTGATGGTGTCCCCTCTGATGCGATGGAGCTCAACAGACTTGCCCCGGTCGACATCGAAAACATCTCTGTTATCAAAGATGCTTCTGCTTCTGCCATATATGGAGCACGTGCCGCATTTGGTGTGATCCTGATCACCACTAAGACCGGAACTGAAGGAATGAGAATCACATATTCCAATAACTTTTCCTGGGATAAACCCACTGTGCTACCAGAAAAGATTACTGATCCCTACATTTTCAGTCGTATGCTGGAGACGTCCACAGACAATACACCCTGGGACAACGTGAATTATTCTGATGAATATTATTTATATGCGAAAGAAAGGTCCGACAACCCGGAAGGCACACCTGGGGTAAGACAAAATCCAAGTGCGCCAGAGCTTTGGGAGTACATGGGTAATAGAGATTGGACTGAATACTTTTTGGATGATTTTACAACTTCCACGAATCATCAATTATCACTGAGTGGTGGAACGGATAAGACCAGCTTTCTTTTATCTGGTTCGTATAACCGCCAAAACGGGGCCTTGAAATTGGCTGATGACCTGTTTGATCGTTACACCGTGAGAAACAAGGTGTCATACAAACCTTTTGACTGGCTTACTTTTGGTAATAACACCTATTTGACTAATACTAAGAGGGAAGTTCCTTCTTATTTTAACGTATGGGATATCTACAATTTCTTTCCAACATCCTATGATAAAAATCCTGATGGCAGCTGGGCAAATTCACCTGTCGGAAGATTGGGCAGTCGGCTGACGAATGGAGGTGCAACGGAAGACAGATATTCTAGTTTTCAAACACAATTCACCAACGAGCTTTCCTTTTTTGATAAGGTATTTAAGGTAAATACGGACTTTACGTATCGAAGGGGCACGAGCGATTACAACTACTACACCACAAAATACTTGATAGGTTACGGTCCTGAAGACATCAGGGAGGAGGGAAGCAATTATGCATACCGAAGATCAATCAATGAGGATTACTATGTGCTAAACGTTTATGGGACCTATAATAAGGAGTTTGGACCGCACGCTATTACTGCGATTGGAGGGTACAACCAGGAATATTATAGTTGGAATCGCTTCAATGCAGATAGAAGCATGGTGATCTCTGCATCATTACCAACGATTGCATTAGCCACAGGGGAAGATAATGTTGGTGAAAGTATCACCTCATGGGCAATCAGGGGTGCATTTTATCGATTAAACTACATCTTTCAGGATAAATACATCATCGAGTTTAATGGTCGGTACGACGGTAGTTCCAAATTTCCTCAAGACAAACGTTTTGGATTTTTCCCATCCTATTCAGCGTCATGGATTCTCGACAGAGAGTCATTCATGTCTGGAATTCTTGGACCTATCAGTCTCCTGAAACTAAGAGCATCGTATGGTTCATTGGGAAATCAGGCTGTATCCTCTGATTTTGGTTACATCGCTACCATGAATGCAAACAACGCCAGTTACCTGATAGGTGGCGAACTTCCTTTAAGAGTATCAGCTCCCCCGTCGGTATCTTCAAACTATACATGGGAGGAAGTCACCACACTTAATTTCGGTATTGACTTTGGATTATTTGATGACAAGATCCTTACCACTTTTGATATTTATGACAGAGACACCAGGGGAATGCTTACGCAGGGTAGAGAGCTACCTGCAGTATTTGGAACGGGTGAACCAGCTGAGAATGCTGCAGATCTCGAAACAAAAGGATGGGAGCTATCGATCAATTATCGGGAAAACATCCAGGTAGGTGGCAAACCCATGAATTTCAATATCAAAGCGGTATTATCAGATAGCAGATCTTATATCTCACGTTTTGATAATCCAAGCCAAAGTCTGACGCAGTTTTATGAAGGAATGGAATTTGGCGAAATCTGGGGTTTGACCAGCGATGGTCTTTTTCAAACCCAGGAAGAGATTGATGCCCTTGATGAATCTGCGATAATCCCCTGGGGTGCATTGTCTATCGTGCCGGGATGGCCCAAGTACGTCGACCAGGATAACAATGGTCTGATTGAAAAAGGAACTACTGTGAGTGATCCAAAAGATCTTTCAATCATAGGTAATGCCGCTCCAAGAATGAGATATGGTCTTAATCTGGGAGCAGATTGGAACGGTATTGACTTCAGCATTTTCTTCCAGGGTATTGGCAAGAGAGATTACTATCCGCTGGATTACCTCTATTGGGGATTCTATCAGCAGCCATATGCAGGTGGTGCTACGCATCTTTTGGATTATTACAGGGCTAATGATCAAAGTGCAACAGACCGCGCCAGGCACTCACAGGCATACCTGGATGCCGGTCTTGCAGATCAAAACTTAGATGCTGAATTCCCGATTCTGCAAGCATGGCTGGCAGATCGAAACCTTGGAGAGAGAATCGATCAGGCTCAGGGATTGGCTATTCCTCAAACAGGTTACCTCTTAAATGCTGCCTATCTGAGATTGAAAAACCTGACAGTGGGATATACGTTGCCAGAGGAGCTGACAAGCAGAGCCGGCTTAACTGTTAGGGTATTTGTGAGTGGCGAAAACCTGATGGAGTGGTCTGCATTGAAGGATTACTTTGACCCTGAAGCCATCAATGATGATGTGGCCCAGCTCAATCCTTCGGTAAGCTCAGGCAGACAAGTAGGTTCGGGATATGCCTATCCGTTCCAAAGAAGATATGCCTTCGGGATTAACCTCACATTCTAAAACGTTAAAGTAAAAAACAATGAAATTCATTCATAAATATATGCTTATAGTGGCGGTAGTATTCACCGCCTGCAATGATGAGTTTCTGGACAGAGTTCCGGAAACATCAATCGGAAAGGAGAACTTCTTCAATACAGAGGAGGACCTGAATATCTATATCAATGGGCTTTACAATTTTCCAGGTGTTGGTCTTTTCATTGAAGACAGGGCAACGGATAATGCAGCTACTACCGGAAATATGGAAATCAAGACCATGATGACTACAAGTCCCTCATCCACTACCATCCTGAGCGGTTGGGATTGGAATCAGCTCAGGTCAATAAACTTTTTCCTTGAAAATTTTAACAAAGCCGCGATCAGTGACGAGGTACTGAACCATAATGAAGGGGTCGCCAGAATGTTCAGGGCAAATTTCTATATGAGCAAGGTAAAACGATATTCGGATGTGCCCTGGTATGACAAGGTAATTGGCACATCGGATGTTGATGAACTCTATAAAGCCCGTGACTCGAGAGAAATGGTTGTTGAGAAGCTTTTTGAAGACTATCAGTTTGCATCTGAAAATGTCTTTCAAAACACTCCTTCTGGAGCTGTAGATCAGTGGACAGCAAAAGCTTTTATGGCCAGGGCTGCATTGCACGAAGGAACCTTCCGAAAGTATCATACTGAACTGGGATTGGAATCCACAGCCAATGATTATCTAAATATCGCCAGGGATATGGCCAAGGATATCATGGATAATGGCGGGTTTGAACTATTTGACAATGGAAATCCCACCGAAGATTATGGCAGTCTATTTAATAGTACAGACCTTTCAACTAACCCTGAAGTTATCCTGGCAAGATTTTTTGAGCATGAAACATTAAACAGTGGATGGTGGGAATATATGTTTGGTAATTATGAGGTTTGTCCAACTAAAGATCTACTGCAGTCCTATCTGATGGCAGATGGAAGCTATTATTCCAGTCAGGGTGGGTATGAAACTTTTGAGATTGTTCAGGAATTCCAAAACAGAGATCCACGTCTGAATCAAACCTATGCATATCCGGGTTATAACCTGATCTTCACCAGTACTTATTCACAAGGTGGGGGTTCGTACATCCAACAGCTTGGCAAAAACTTCTCGGGATATCATCAGATCAAAGGGTTCATGAATACTTTAGATCTTTCGGCTCGAAATAGCATCGATATTCCTGTTATACGATTAGCAGAAATGCTATTGATCTATGCTGAAGCAAGGGCTGAGTTGGGTGAGCTGACCCAAAATGACCTTGATTTGACAGTGAACCAAATACGCAACAGGGCAGGAATGCCCCCATTGAATATGTCAGTAATTGCTGACCCTGTGCAACAGGCCAGGTATCCTGGAGTAACCAGTGCAGTTTTATTGGAGATAAGAAGGGAAAGAAGAATTGAGTTGGCGCTTGAGGGCTTTAGGTTTGATGATCTCATGCGCTGGAATGCTGGCGAGCTTCTCGAGATTGAGCCTGAGGGGCTTTATTTCCCAAGTCTCGGAAAGTTTGATCTTACAGGTGATGGAGAAGATGATATTCACTTATTATCCGCCTCAGAATCCATCCCCGATGTGAAAGAAACCAATGGTTTGGGTGTCCAGCTCATCTATTATAAAGCAGGAACTTTTGGCGAGGATGTTGGTGTCTACTTAAAGAACGGTGATAGTGGTACCGTTCAGACGATTGCTGACAGAGGCACGTTCGTGGCCCCTAAGTATTACTATCGTCCAGTGCCCCAACCGCAAGTGACCCTTAATCCTAAACTAGAGCAATTGTTTGGCTGGGAATAAGTCGATTTCAGTATATTAATCAACAGAACCAATGGGAATTTCCCCATTGGTTCTACCATTTCAACAAATAAATTGATGGGGAGTTAAAAGTCGGCTAGGCCATCTTCAACCTGTATGTTGATGGGCAGCTTTCAAGAGAAATTTTTCACTATGACTTATCTTAAATTATGATGTTTTTACGAATACAAGGTCTGATTTTCCTGTTACTACTTGTGGCCTTTCAGGCTCAAAGCCAGAAGAAAGCTGTGATGATATTATTAGATGGGATCCCAACAGATGTGATCCAGCGGGTCAATACACCGAATATGGATGAGATTGCCAGCCGAGGTGGATTTGCGAAAGCCTATGTCGGTGGACTTAAGGGTGGGTTCTCTGAGACCCCTACGGTTTCAGCCCCTGGATACATGAATATGATCACTGGAGTGTGGGCGCATAAGCACAACGTGAGAGATAATGCTGTGAAAACTCCAAACTACAACTACTGGAATATCTTTAGGATTGCAGAAACGGTAAAACCGGCAATGAAAACAGCTATTTTTTCTACCTGGGAAGATAACCGAACCAAGTTGATCGGAGAGGGGAAGGATGAAGCAGGATCAATCAAGCTGGACTATACATTTGATGGCTTTGAGCTTGATACCAACCGCTTTCCACACACAGCCGACAGGAAGTTCATCTTTGATATTGACGAGCTGGTATCAACTGAGGCAGCTCGATACATTGAGGAGGAGGGCCCAGATCTTTCCTGGGTTTACCTGGAATTCACAGATGATATGGGACACAAGTTTGGCGATAGCCCTGAGATGGATGATGCAGTGATGAAAGCGGATGTTCAGGTTGGCCGGGTATGGAAAGCCATCAAAAAGCGTGAAGCGCTTGGTGAAGACTGGATGATTGTGATAACCACCGACCATGGGAGGAAGCCAAGTGATGGGAAAGGACATGGAGGTCAATCGGATAGGGAACGGTCAACATGGATCTGTACCAATAGTGATGATCTCAACGAGAGTTTTGGTCAAGAGCCCGGAATCGTAGATATCATGCCTTCACTATTGGCCCATTTAAATATCAATCCTCCCGATGGCATTAAAGAAGAAATTGATGGGGTATCGTTTGTTGGTAAGTCTTCCCTCAACCAGCTAGCGGCAAAATATGAAGGAGGCAAACTTGTGATTACATGGAATCCTTTGCTGAAAAAGGGGAAAGCTGAAATCCTGATCAGTGAGACGAATAATTTTTCAACTGGAAATAACGATACTTATCGAAAACTGACAGAGGTTTCAGTCTCAAAGGGGGAGGTGAAAATAGACTTTAACCCCAAATCTGACATGTACAAAATTTTAGTCAGGGCTCCCAACAATTGGTCAAATACCTGGCTGGTGAGATGATGAGAATCCCAACAAAAAACTCAATACCCTGGCATTGAACCATGTCAGGGTATTATTGTATATATTGATCTATGAATTACACCGAACTTAGCATAGATATCATTGGCTGGCTTGGTGCAGCTGCTTATATTATTCCCTATTTTTTGCTCATCACAAAGCGGATGAGATCCACCTCGATCATCTACCACGTCCTCAATATCCTGGGTAGTCTTTTCCTGATTATCAATACCGTTTATTATGGCTCAATCCCTTCAGCTTTTACCAATAGTATCTGGGGAGGGATCGCCCTTTATGGCATGCTCATGGATAGAAAAAACCGACGGAATGAATTAGTTGAGGAGAAATAAATACCCATATTTGTATATTATTGTCTTTAATCCACCAACTCGCTAATGAGTAAAGATATTTCTCCACTTCGCAAGTATTTTGTCGTCTTTCTCGGCTTCGCCACGTTCATGTCCATACTTGTTGGTTTCGCCATTATCTATTTTGTTTTTACTCAGATCAAAGGGCTGGAAACCACCGATGTTTTAGATCTGGAAAAGCTAAGCCTGATAGGGGAATTTTTTGGTGGCGCAGTAGGACCTATCTGGTCATTAGCGGGAGTTATCTTATTCTATCTGGCATTGATCTATCAGCGTCGGGAGCTGGAGCTCCAGCGGGAGGAATTGGTTGAGACCCGGTATATCATGGATAGCCAGTCCAAGACAATTGAGATACAACAGTTTGAGAATACTTTCTTTCAGCTACTCGAGTTTCACCTGGATGCGGCCAAGCGTATTGAAAACCATGCAACTGGTAATGGCTTTGATAAAATGTATTCAGATTTCCAGAAAGCAGTCAATGCCACGAAAAGAAAACGAAAAAAAGACGGAAGCTCCTCAGTACTGGACGAGGAAGCTTTCGAGACAAGCTTCCGCCAGGTGTATGACGCGTATAGGAATTCTCTTTCACACTACATGGAAAGCTATAAATCCCTTCTGTTCTTTGTTCACAACAAAAGTAAGGATCCTAATTTCTATGTGAACATCATTAAGCCACACCTTACTGAGCAGGAGGTGTTGATCCAGTTTTATTACCTTGTGATCTATGATCAGGACCCTAAGTTTTTGAAGATTGTAGAAAAGTATACGCTTTTCGAACGGCTTAATTTCCGATCAGTTCAGGCAGTGGATCGATTGCACCTGGAAGAACTGGCAGAATCAGCATACAAGCCTGCGCATAAAATCAAAAAGAAAAGAGCAGACGATACGGAAGAGACAGCTGAAGATGATCAGTCCGCTGAGGATTGATTTATTGGGATATAATCACCCCTAATCCAACTCCAGCCAGGCCAACTAATATATTTTGCCAGATTTTCGCAGACTTATACTTATTCAAAAGTTCCTTTGATGTGGCCACATTTTCATTAGCTAGTAGTAATGCATTTTTCGTCTGCTCCATCGATTGAGTAATTTCCCATACCGTCCCAGATTATGTGTCTTAGGTCAAATTTGAAAAAGGTTTCCCACAGAATAACTTCATAATTAATAACGACAAAAATTATGGAGAAAATTCAACAGGAAACCGAGATTAATTTAAGTAAAAAACAAGTTCAAAGTATCATCAATCTGGAACTTGAAAAAGAAAATGGGCTTAACGATCTGTTTACGATGATGGTAAATGGCCTGATGTACAGTGAGCGCAAGCATTTTCTGGAACAGAAAGAAGATCCAACTAATAAAGGGAATGGTTACCGTACAGCCTTTAGGTCTGGGATAGGCTCTCGTCTGTCTTTATCGATTCCTCGTGATCGATTAGGAGTCTTTAAGCCAGTTTTATTGGGTTTATTAGATCAACAGGAAGAAGCTGTTAAGAATCTATGCTTTGAATTATATGGCAAAGGGCTAACTACTCGTCAGATTGAGCAAGTTGTTGAGAATATTTATGGGAGTTCATATAGTAAAAGCAGCATTTCACGCATCACCACTGATTTTGCGTCACTGGTAGAAGCATGGTTGTCACGTCACCTGGACAGCTACTATCCAATCGTTTACATTGATGCAATCCATATTAAGGTGAGAAGGGATCAAGTAGCCACAGAAGCTTTTTATATTCTCTTAGGACTTAAGGAGGATCTAACCAGAGAGGTTTTGAGTATTATCAATATACCCCAGGAGTCAGCTGCAGGGTGGGAAGAAGTGCTTAATTCTATCAGAGAGAGAGGTGTTCAGCATGTTGGCCTTTTTGTCTTTGATGACTTAACAGGCCTGGACAGTGTGATCGGTAAGGTTTTCAGTAAGAGTATGCAGCAAAAGTGTGTATTACATTTTCAGCGAAATATTAATAAGCACATAAGGGTCAATGATAGAAAGGTGTTTGCCAAACAACTTGCTGAAGTCTTTGATCCGGACAATGCCACTTATACTGCTGACCAGGCAGTAACCCGGCTTAAGGAATTATTGATTCGATGGACAAAAACCTATCCTAAACTTAAGACTGTAGCTGGTAGAAAAGATCTGGAATTGATATTTACCTATTTACACTTTGACTATCGGATCAGGCGGATGATTTATACTACTAACTGGATTGAAAGGCTCAATAAAGCATTTAGAAGGACCTTGAATATGAGGAATGCTATGCCAACACCTCAATCGGCTATTACTTTAATCGGCTATGTAGCCATGGAAATGGGCGAGAAATCATATAGTTTTCCAATTACCAATTTTAAATTCGATCAAAACTTTTAATAACTTGAAAACTGAAGTTATTTCCGTGGATAACCTTTTTTCCCAGACACACTTTTTGGGACACTACCTAATTTCCTGCAGGGATTCCTGGGTAGACAGCAATGATTGAGTGGTGATTTCATGGCTTTTATTACTGTTGGTGAGCAGGGTTTCATATAGCGTCTTGCACTCCTCAATCTTCTTCTCATTTTCTGATATTGATAAACCAATCGCCTGATCCAACGCTTCATCATTCACAAGTTGCATGATTTCCTGCATGACCTCCAATTGCTCGGAATTAATCAGCGAAACGCCCCCAGTAGTGAAATAAAGTGTATCACCCGGGATGCTTATCCTAAAATCCTGAGTAACCATCAGATAGGTGCTATCCAGTGTTTGGAAGGTTTGACCAAAAATTCCTGTGGATATCGTATATAAAACGGAGATTAATAATGCTTTCATGGGCTGGTGGGATTTTTTGCGGTGATGAGATCATTATACTTTTTTCGGAGGGCTTCGAGTCTACCTGTTTGTTCTTTGAGCTCCTTGTTGTATTTGCGATAATTTTCGTCTGAGCCCCATCTCTTGAAAGAAAGGATGATGGAATCCCGCTCAGCAATAAGGATGTCCAGACTGTCTTTGATGCGGGAAATCTCAAATTTTAAATGATTGACCAACTGTGTAGAGTTGTCATTTTCTGCAATCGCTGTGACGATTTGTTGTTCGGCTAGCTCCAGCCGGTCGATGGCCTCATTGATTCGGCTATTTTGAAAAAATGCATTGAAGATTGAAACTGCACATAGCACAATGAGCAGAATCACGATGATGATAGTGATTCGCTGGTTCATAAGGCTGGTCGACGATTCGTAAGTAACGTTTAAGTTACGGAATTATCGAATAGGGTGCAAATGGTCCTTTTTTGACAACGCAGACATCTAGCTTTAGAACCCCTGGCAGGTGTCCCACCTCGAACCCCCGTCTGGTGTCCCCACCAGACGAAACCCACTGCTAGTGCTAGAGTGTGACAGACAATTAATCCCTCAGCTGATATTCAATCGTTGAAACCACCCGGACAGTTTTGATCTCCGGGGTATTCTGGTCCCGGTCGGAGATGGTAAAAAGCCCCTGGTTAGCTCGCATGATCTTGCCTACCTGGCTGTTCGAATCTTTGGCAAATTTTTCTGCCACCTCACGGGCATTGTTGGTTGCTTCCTCGATCATGGCGGGCTTGATCTCGTTGAGCCCCGTAAAGCTATACTCGATGGGCCTCCAGTCATTTTTGGAGCTAATCAGAATACCTTTCGATACCAGGGTCAGGGATGCTGACAAAGCCTTTTGGAGTTTATCAATATTTGTTGTACGTATGGTAAAATCTGACTTGGCGATATACCGGAACTCCCTGTACGGTCCCGGATTATAAAGATCTGCCTTGGCATCACTGATGTTTGTTGGTCCAACTGTAAATTCATCGTCATTGAAGCCCTGATCGTTGAAGAATTTGGCCACATCCCTCTTTTGAGATTCAATCTCCTGCTGAATGTTTTGAAGGTCGTTTCCTGCCACAGTAATGTTGATGGGCCATACGGCGATGTCTGCTTCCACCTCCCTTTCGGATAAACCCTTTACCGTTACTGCCCTGTCATAAGCTTTTCCCTTGACGAGGGTATTGCTTATGAAATAACCACCCAATGTTAAACCACTAAAAATGATGATCGCACTAAACCAACCTAATTTGTCCATATCTTGAATTTTCTCACATTAACGATAAGTTGTGTGAGGAGTTATGAGTAGTGGGTGAAATTATTTTTGTGGAGATGGTGTGTAAACTACAGACCAGGGGTTTACCATCTAGTCTTTTAAATAATAGGGGGTGTAAAGGAGGTGTATAGCTACCGTATAGCTACTCTTAGGGAATTGATAATTGGTCGGACACCAACTTACCTTCACCGTGGTCTGTGGCTCACAGATCACCGTATTTTCTAAGTTCTTTATATATTTAACAAATGACTGATTGGTTAGATGGGGATAGGAAATCCAAAATGCAATTGCATGAGGTTTATTTCTGGACCAATACAATTAAGGATTGGAATCATTTATTGGAAGATGATATCTATAAATGGATAATAATTAATCAATTAAAAAGTCAGGTCATCAAGGGTCAAATCAGTGTATTTGGTTTTGTAATCATGCCAAATCATATGCACTTGCTTTGGCAAATGACTAAAATGAATGGTAAAGAGATGCCACATGCCAGCTTCAATAAAGCCACAGCCCATCAAATAATAAAGGATCTAAAGTTAGAAGTACCAGATCGGTTGTCCCATTTTCGCGTAAATGAAAAAGAAAGAGAATTCAGGGTTTGGATACGAGATCCGTTGGCAGTATTGATGGATTCAAAAGAGAAATTAGAGCAGAAACTAGATTACATTCACGATAATCCTATTGTAGAAAAATGGGGATTCGTTGAAAAACCGGAAGATTACAGGTGGTCTTCAGCTAAGTTTTATGAAACAGGAGAAGATGAATTTGGGTTTTTGACCCACTACAGTGAATGTTTTGGTTGAATTATGCGCTGGTCTGTGAGCCACAGACCAGGGGTTTTTAGGATGGTTTTTCTAAAATGAAGCGATATAGGACTGGTCAGTTTTGGCAGGCTCATGCACTGGGTACTGTTTCACCCTTAACCGTGGTCTGTGGCTCACAGACCACCAAAAAACTACCGATGCTCTCTGATCTTTATTAAATAGACCAACCCAAAACCAGTAAACACCAATAAGCCTATGCTGGATAACACTACCTTCCAGGTATTCAAAGGTGAGATTGAATTAAGCAAAGTATGCAAGCTGAGGATGGTCATGATTAAGGATATCCAAAAGGAAGATTTGACCTGATTGATGTTATTTGAAGGTTTGATTTGGTTAAGCATCTGTTGAAATTTCATTTAATTAAAGGTCTCAATTTGTAGTTTTATATATAAAATTGATGGGTTTAACTTTTTGTTAAGTTGTTTCATCTGTAGTACAAAGACCAATTGGTCAAGGACCACTTCTTCACCGTGGTCTGTGGCTCACAGTGGCTCACAGACCAACGTAATTAGAAGAATTTTAAACGTTCCTGAATCTTAAAACCGAATTCTTTCAACCAAAACAAAAAAATTGTCTCTAAAATGTCTTTTGCTTAGTTTTGCGGTCCTTGAAAACTGGTCCCGTAGTTCAATGGATAGAATAGAAGTTTCCTAAACTTTTGATACAGGTTCGATTCCTGTCGGGACTACCAAATACTGAAGTAAAGACACTGATTAGTTGATAGTTAGTGTCTTTTTTTGTTTGAGTGGGTACTCTTTATTGTTTGGATTCCTATTGCCTTTTTCCATCAACTTCAATATCATAACTTCCATCCTCATATATAATGTTAACCCATGGAACAAAAACATCCGTTTTCCCTTCAAGATAGAATCTGAAATAAATCTTTGCTGATTCAGCAAATAAATCATTTCGTATTAAGCTACATATTTGCTTAACTTGAGAAATTGAATATTCATCCTTTACTTCAATTTCAATCTCACCGATTTTGAAAAATGTCTTGTAGCTTTTATTAATTATAGAAAACCTAATCTTATTCTTAGATATTCTGTCTGTTATCTCTGTCAAATAAGTGTTTTCAGATTTGAAAGAATCTTCAATAGGCTTCCTTTTAAATAAATACGAATTTGGTTCTATATACATATCCCAGTAATTGATTCCTCGACCTTGCAAATATTTCATAATAAGCTGCTTGTATTTATTTTCCATTTTCACTCCAAAATAAATTCCAGTAACAGCATCATATGGATAGTTATATATTCCAGGATTATCTGTTATTATTCTGTATTCTTGTTCTTGTTCCCATTTTATTGATTTTGTTCCAATTGCTTTTTTTATTAAGTCACTTTGATTACCTAGATCTAATAAATTAATATCAGGTACCTTCTTTGAGTATTCTACAGAAAATGAATCTGGAATTTTAACCCTATTTGAATTCAATAACTTACCTCGCTCATATTCTACACAAAATCCATTATGTGAATTTGCGTAATGTGCCCAAAGTAGCTCTTCATTGTATGATTTTGAAAGTGAAAAGATTCCGACTTTTTTAGTTCTCTTAAGAACTTGATTTAATGCATCTGTTACATTACTTGTTTTAGATGTTTTAAATATCTTTTCAATGATATTTAAGCCAGAATTAAAGACGTTTGCTGTGACGAATCCTTCACATGGATCATTTAAAGTATCAATATCAGCACCCCAAAAATAATTTCTTCTAAGTGCAATCAGATCTCTTAAAAACGTCTCCCTGCTACAAGATCTATATTTATAAACTTTCATTTAAAGAATTTACTTCAAAATCCAGTTAAGTTAAATAAATTCCAGTACCATAAAGACACAGAAAACACGCTCTTTTATCTCTTTTTAGTAGTATCTATCGTTTTGATTGAGATCGTCGTTGTATCACGCTGATTCGTGTGCATTGGCATCTAAAAAATAGATTAGTTTATTTGATATCCATTGTTTGACATATATGGGGCAAATGCCAACTCTGATAAAGAAACACTTACACTTGTTCCAGAACTTAGGATTGATCTTCTGTCTTGTTGAAATAAACATGAAGTGATGAATTGTAACGAAATCGAAGAAGGATTAAAATCTTTTTTTTTATTTTGGATCATAGAGATAGTAATTTGAAGTAGCCATTGTGCACAATTTTTGGTGCTACTTTCATTTAAATCAGTCGGGTATGCTACAATAATCAATTTCAATTAACTGAATTATATTTACAAGATGAGTTCTGGGGAGATAAGATCACGAATATTAGGCGGCATTTCTGTAATATTTTTATTGTTAAATCTTTCATCATGTAATAAGGACGAGGAACCATTTGTACTTAATGAAATAAACAGTAAAAAAATTGGGAATGTATGGTACACGCTTTTAAGTGATAGTGTATATGATATAAGCTATGGATCAATTAACCCATTAAAAATCTCAATTGAGATTTTGAACCAAGATGGAGATACTATCTTTGATTATAGAGATGTAGAATTTGATGTTGTAGCTTCAGAAAGTAATTATCTTGATCATCATTACGATTGGTTCACAGCAAACCAATATGTTATTACATGGTATGTCGATTGCATTGAAAAACTTCAAACATTAGAGGTATATTCTAAAATCTGTGATCAGAATAATACTTGTTCAGACTCACTTCTATTTTCAATTGAAGCATATGTTACTAAGCCAACTTCAGGAATATACCGGTCTTGCAAGTATGTAGATACGAACTATACTAATCTAAGGATTTTGACAAATAAGGATGATTTATATTTAGTAAGTCATGATACAATATTTCACACTACTGATCCAATTTCTGAGAATTGGAATACTAGTCTACTACCGGAGGGTTTGGATGTAAGAACATTAAATATTTCTAATCAGGGACTATTATATGCTGACAATAGAATCTATAATGATTATCACACAATATATACATCAAATAATAAAGGTTTGAGCTGGGATATACTTCCTGCATATTCGGATGTCTTTTACATTGATAATGAAGAAAACTATTATAGTTACTTCACTAGTAATGTAGTTGTAAGTTATGACCAAGGTAATTCATGGAATAAATTATTTAGTACTTACGAAGAAAACCTTATTGGAAGAATTAAAGCATTCTATAAAGATGGAGATGTTTTATATGCTGTATTTGGTCAAAATAAAATTCTGTCTTATACAAACGGGGATTTAAAAGTATATCCAACGATAAACTTAGGTACAACTTGGAGTTCGCCAGTACATTTAGAAGTACTCGATAACTATGCTTACGTCTCTTCAAATAATCTTAATAACAGGTTGCACAAAGTGAATTTATCAAGTTATTCTAATGGCTCTGTGCGTGAATTTGAATTACTATATGAATCTGAACGTACTAGTTATGGATGGGCGAGATTTTATGAGAATGATGCTGGCGATCGATACTATGGGGATAGATTGAATGGTGTTTATAAAGGCAATATTCATGTTACTAATGACATAGAAATTCCAATAGGAGATTTTAACTTTCATAAAAATAATTTAGCAGTGATCACTTTAGGAAGGACATTCTATTATTACTTAGATTATAAATGAAAAATGATGGAGATCTGTGTTTACTAATTTGGTAATGCAAAGGCGTAGTTCAATGGATAGAATAGAAGTTTCCTAAACTTTTGATACAGACGGTCCGCCGCTGCGGTTCGATTCCTGTCGGGACTACTTTTTTTGAATACCTTCTAGCTACTCTCTCCACCCCCAATTTGTCGTCTCCCTTGCATCTCTCCCCATTTTTAGGAGGTTTTAAGAACGGAACAGCCCTTTTTCATGGTATATTATATTATGAGGGTGCTGATATTGGTGATTTTGGGGTTTCTATGGTTTAATGCATACAGCCAAACCTGCTGCTCTGGGGGCGTTCCCATGAGCGGAAATATTGGGCTTCCAATCGCAGACATCAAAGCCCTGCAAATTTCAGCTTCATATGACCTCAATCTGCTCAGAACCCTAAAATCCGGAAGTGAAACACTTAATGATCAGTCTCGCGAAAGAACAACTCAAACATTTCTAATCCAGGCCGGCTACCAGCTTACTGATAGGCTGGGATTGGAATTGCTCTTGCCTTACATTATTCAAAAACGGACGATCAATCAGTTTGGGAGTGAGCAAAGAACTCAAACCAGTGGATTAGGAGATTTTGCTTTGCTGGTTAAGTACGCACTTGTCAATAACCTGCAGTGGACACTACGATCGGGTGTGGGACTTAAAGTTGCTTCCGGCCAAAGTGATAAAACAAACAATAACATCACCCTGAACGCAGATCTCCAGCCAGGCAGTGGGGCGAATGATCTGATTTTGTGGTCTTCAGTTGGTCATAGCTTGTCGCCCAGGCCATCTATGAGCCTCTCTTTAATGGGGATTTACCGGATGACCGGGGTAAACGAAAACTACTTGAATGCTTTTTCCTATCAGTTTGGAAATGAGCTAAGCATCATGGCTGGTTTGGCAGACCAGTTCACCATAGGTTCTGTCATAGCGAATCCCTCAGTTTCATTCAGATACAGACATGTCCAGACAGACATGCAGAATGATTTTGAGCTGCCCAATACAGGAGGAGAATGGGTTCTGTTTCGGCCTGGGATTATCTTAAACTGGTGGAAAGACCTTGCAATCAATTACTATGTAGAAACCCCATTCCTAACCAACGTTGGAGGGGTGCAACTATCGCCAACTTTTAGACACAACATAGGTATTTTGACGACTTTAAATTTCGGTAAAAATGAAGTTTTCTAAATTTCTCTGGATGACCTTTCTGTTACTGTTTTTTACCTGTGGAACTGACAACCCGGGGCCAGCAAGTTCGGGAAACCTGCAACCTGGCGATTGGCTCATCCCTTACAATAATGTTTTTGACGGTGGTCCTGGAAAAGATGGGATCCCTGCGCTGCTAAATCCTGCAATGATCCCGACAGATGAGGTTACCTGGCTATCTGATGATGACCTTGTGGTTGGCACCTATGTAAACGGTGAACCAAGAGCCTACCCTCATATAATTCTGGACTGGCATGAAATCATCAATGACCAGGCTGGGGATGAGGTCTACACGGTCAATTATTGTCCCTTGACTGGGACCGGAATGAACTGGAAGAGAAAGATCAATGGTTCCGTCAACACCTTTGGAGTTTCGGGACTGCTCTTCAACTCAAACCTGATTCTTTATGACAGGGCTACCGATAGCAACTGGTCTCAGATGCGGTCAGAATCAGTGAACGGAAGATTTATTGGGAGATCGGCTGAGCTCCTTCCAATGGTAGAAACCACCTGGGGTACCTGGAAAGCAATGTATCCTGAATCGATGGTTGTTTCATTAAGCACAGGTATAGACCGCCCATATGGTCACTATCCGTATGTGAGTAACCAAACCAAGGAAGATTACCGGGAAGCCTCTTTTCTGATATTTCCAATTACCAACGATGATGATCGGTTGCATCGGAAGGAGCGGGTGCTGGGTGTCCGCATAGATAATGAGGCGAAGGCGTTTCGATTCAATGATTTTGATGGAAATACCGTGGTGAGAACAAATACAATCAATGGCAAACACATTGTAATTGTTGGCAACGAATTAAAAAATTTCCTGGTGGCTTATGTCAGTGAGTTAGACGGGGCATCACTCACATTCTCAGCTTTGGATCAGACGGAGCTTCCAGGTGTAATGACAGATAATTTTGGAAATACATGGGATATCTTCGGCAGGGCTATTGCCGGACCGGACGAGGGAGCTTCACTTAGTGTTGTCGAAGCCTATATTGGATACTGGTTTGCCTGGGCTGCCTTCAATCCGGAGATAGAAATTGTTGATTACTAAAATTAGAATGGCTCATAGAGCTGATAAGAATGAAAGTTTTAAATGCTTTGCCTTTGTTGATACTAGCTCTATTTACATCATGTGAAGAAGAGAGCAGTACTCCACGCGCTCCAGCCGGATCAGTTGGATCGGGTGGCTGGTCCATCCCGGCTGATGAGATTTATGATGGAGGACCGGGTAAAGATGGTATTCCGGCACTTGAAAACCCGGAAATGATATCAGTGAATGAGGTGGTGGGTTTGACTGACGACGAACTGGTTGTTGGTGTGGTTTTCGACGGCGAGGCCAGGGCCTATTCACACCAGGTCCTTGATTGGCATGAAATTATTAATGACCAGATAGGAATTCATCCTTATGCAATTACTTATTGTCCATTGACGGGTACAGCAATTAACTGGTCCAGAAATATAGGGGGTGAAATTACGACCTTTGGTGTATCAGGATTGCTTTATAATTCAAATCTGATTCCATATGACCGAAAAACCGATAGCAACTGGTCTCAGATGCTGAACCGATCAGTAGAGGGTAGTTTGATCGGCCAATCGGTGAATATTCTACCAGCCATTGAGACCTCCTGGGGCACCTGGAAGAAAATGTACCCAAATACGCTCTTAGTTTCTAACAATACCGGACATGACAGACCTTATGGAAGTTACCCATACATTGCAACTGGGAATGTCGATTATCGAAACGACCCTTACCTGATCTTTCCTGTAGCCCGCGAAGATGACAGGTTACATAGAAAAGAGCGAGTACTCGGTGTACAGGATGTTGGCAACATACATATTTACAGATTTGAGGATTTTGCTGGCGGAGTTAGTCTGAAAAAAGATAATCTGAGTGCCTCGAAGGTAGTCATAGCCGGGAGCACAGATTTTAACTTTCTGACAGCTTTTAGGGCTTCACTCGCAGATGGTACCGACCTTGATTTTACTGCAATGGCAGGTGAGGAGCTACCAAACCTCATGACAGATCAATTAGGAAACACCTGGGACATTTTTGGACAGGCAGTTTCTGGTCCAAACCTGGGAGAAACACTTATTCAACCAAAAAGCTATATCGGCTATTGGTTTGCCTGGGTAGCATTCAATCCTGAAATTGAAATCATCGAATTCTGATCATCCCTGATCCAGTAGTTTTTTGAGCTCTGTGGTATAACTTGGTATTGGCCCTCTGGAGGAGGCAACAAATCCACCAACCTTGTTGGCAATAGTAGCTGCTTTGATGGGGTCACCCGTCTTGTAGTGGACACATGCAAAGGCTGCGCTGAAGGAATCACCTGCTCCCACAGTATCTACTACAGTAATTTTATCTGTAGGAATTCTCGTGAGTTTACCACTATTGTAAACATAGCATCCTTCACCACCTGCTGTAATAATTATGGTCTTGACCTTGTCATACTGCTGGCTGATGGATTGGCAAAATACTTCGAATCCCTGCTTTTCATCAAATAGCATTCTGCTCAAGACACCAACTTCTTCATCATTTACTTTGAGGATGGTGGTGTGACCGAGTGATTGCTCAATGATGTCCTGGTCATAGCTGTCTTTCCTAAGATTTACATCATAAAAGATCTCCTCAAACTGATGACGTTCTAAAATGCTATATAATGCCTCGTGAGATACTTTGTTTCGTTGGATTAAGGATCCAAAATAAAAAAAATCGAAGTTGCTAATCTCAGCATGATCCAACTGACCTGCCTCAATATAGTCGTAAGCCACATCCCTGGTGATAACATAATCAGGTTGCCCATCATTAAGGGTGACAGGTACAAAGCCTGTCCGGATATCTGCTCGCTGGATCATGGATACATCCACCTTCAGTCCCTTTACCAAAAGGTAAGCTTCATCTCCCAGCTGATCTTTTCCGAGGCAGGAAACGATGCATGACGTTTGACCACATTGCTTTACATGAGCTGCAAAATTTAAAGGGGCGCCACCGAGATGATGCTCCCCCTCTATGATATCCCAAAGGATTTCTCCAAATACCAGTGCTTTCATCTGGCACCAAACTTATTGCAAAAGAACGACTTGAGCATTTTTTATGGCTCCTTTGGTAGAAATGTTGATCAAGGGTTTATTTGGAAAGACGATTTCTGTCATCACTCGCTCGCCATCATTGATGAAAACCTCCATGGATGCTCTATCCACATAGATTTTCAGGTTTTCAATTGAAAGGTCACTGAAATCCACTTCATGTTTTACTCCAAATCCTTTTTCAAAATCAGTGATGCCTGATTTTGACCTGTCAAATGAAAAGAGACCCTTTTCATGGGTTATGGTCACCTGTTCATTCATTTCATTAGCAAGGATGCATTCAAAATTCTTTCCCGGTTCCGTATCCATGGTCAAAAGATATACCTGCTCTTTAATTTCGGCTGAGCCTTGTACCTGGCGTGTTTCTTTTTCCATTTGTTCTAACTCTGCGACTGGTTTTGAATGCACTTCATGACCTCTTTCTGTATCTCTCAAAAGTAGTTCTCTGGGCACTGTCATGGCGCTTCTCCACTCGTAGGTAGGTACAATATTGGCATACTGCCAGTTGCTCATCCAACCCAGGAATATCCTGCGTCCGTCATCCTCAGGAATATTAGACCAGGTGACACCTGCATAATTGTCGGTACCATGATCGATCCACCGGATTACTTCATCATCCGCTGTAAAGGTGGTGCCATCAAAACTTCCAATAAAATATTGTGTGGCAGAACCCCCCAAAGGACCACCGGGATTGATACTCAACAGCATCACCCATTTTTCCACACCGTTTTGATCAGTGAGCTTGAAAAGGTCAGGACATTCCCAGACTCCCACATGGGCGCCAATCTCCTGGCCAAACTCACTTTCTTTGGTCCAGGTCTTTAAATCGGATGAGGAATAAATATTCACATGATCTTTCACTGCCAGGATCATCACCCATTTTTCATACGCCTCCATCCACGAAACTTTAGGATCTCTAAAATCACGGATTCCTGGATTATGGAGAACTGGATTCCCCTGGTATTTAGTCCATGTCCTGCCTCTATCCAGGCTAAAGGCAATCCCCTGTGTTTGGAAGTCGATTTCTTTGTTTTTAGCCCCTATGGGATCATGGTAGGTATATATGGCGATCATTGGAGGATTTTCTACACTACCAAGCCCACTGGTATTATGATGATCGATCACAGCGCTCCCACTAAAGATGTAACCAAGCTCATCGGGAAATAAAGCAATGGGAAGATGTTCCCAATTTATCAGATCAGTTGATACCGCATGGCCCCAATGCATCGGCCCCCAGACATTGCTGTCCGGATAATGCTGATAAAACAGATGGTATTCTCCCTCATAGTAGACCATCCCGTTCGGGTCATTCATCCATTGGGATGGGGGAGTGAAATGATAAGCGGGCCTGAACTTTTTATCATCAGATCCCGATTCTAGCTGACTGTCTTCTTTAGTTTGACAACCGGTTAGGATCGCTAAAAGGGTGAGGGTAGCAAGTGATTTCATTTGTGGGCGCTTTACTTGATAAATCAACAAAATCCACTTTAAGTTAGCTAAAAATGGACTCCTCTATCAAGTAAAGGAAATCATCCAATGGGAATAGCCCACAACTTGAGGACTTCATTTGCCTCAATAAACCTCCTGCCTCAGGTAATTGGGATAGATCTTCATATGCACCTTTTCCACTTCTTTGGCAATCAGGTTGCGAAGCTCCTCCATATGAAATTTTGTTTTTGCTGAGACGAATACAGAAGGATAGCTATGCCCGTTGATGGATTTTTGCTCCCCATTGGTGTCCACCTTATCTACTTTGTTGAAAACTTTGATTGTTCGGATATTCGCTGCCCCTATCTCCTCGAGGGTTTGCTCTACTACCTCAATGTGATCTTCATAGGCCGGATTGGAATAGTCGATCACATGGAGCAGGATGTCTGCTTCTTTTACCTCTTCCAGTGTAGATTTAAATGACTCGATTAGATTATGTGGAAGTTTACGAATGAAACCTACTGTATCCGAAAGCAGGAAAGGCAGCTGATTAATCACAACCTTTCGTACTGTGGAGTCTACTGTGGCAAAGAGCTCATCTTTGGCATAGACCTTTTCTTTGCTGAGCAGTCGCATCAATGAGGACTTACCGGCGTTTGTATACCCAACCAGTGCAACCCGTGCAATACCTGAACGGGACTTTCTCCTCGTTGCAGCCTGCGTTTCAATCTTATCCAGCTTTTTTCTCAGTACATTGATCTGATCCCGGATGATCCTTCTATCCGTTTCAATTTCTTTCTCACCGGCACCACCCCGGGTAGAAGTACCACCCCGCTGACGTTCCAGGTGAGTCCACATCCGGGTTAGTCTGGGTAAAAGATATTGATATCGGGCCAGTTCTACCTGTGTCTTCGCCTGTGCAGTTTGAGCCCGATTTAGGAAAATCTCCAGGATCAATAAGCTTCTATCATAGATCCGCACCTTAAGTTCTTTTTCAAGGTTTCTCAGCTGGGAAGGGGACAGGTCATCGTCAAAAATTACATTTTTTATACCTTCTGCCTTCACAAAGGTCTTAATCTCTTCCAGTTTTCCCTTTCCGATAAAGGATCGGGGATCGGGGTGCTCCAATTTTTGAGCGAATGCTTTTTTTGTCTTAATATGCAAAGTGGCTGCAAGAAATTCCAGTTCATCCATTAACTCCTGTGTCTTTTCTTCTGACTGGTTTTTAGGAGTTACCGCCACAATTACACACGTCTCAACTTCTTTTTTTGTCTCAATCATAGATAAATATCTAGAAACCCGTTGCTTTGCAATACATGATTTAAGTATTGAAAGTTCAAAATTAGTGCAAATCATTCATCAGAGGGCGCTTAACATTTGAAAATAGCCATTATCATAAATACCAGTTGGAACATCTACAACTTCAGAAGAGGATTGATAGATCATTTTATGGCCAATGGACATCAGGTAGTTGCCATTGCACCAAAAGACGACTATTCACAAAAACTGGTGGATTTGGGGTGCAGCTATTTTGCATTGGACTTTCCTGGGACGAGCACAGATCCCTTAAAGGACCTGAGCCTGATCTGGAGATTGCATGGTATCCTTAAAACATCCAAACCAGACATCATTCTGACCTATACCATCAAACCCAACATCTATACTTCCATGGTTTCGTGGATGCTAAAAATACCCTGTATCTGTAATGTAAGCGGATTGGGAACGGTGTTTTTATGGAAAGGCAGTCTTAAGCGGATAGCTGTTTCGCTCTACAAACTAGCCTTTAGATTCAGTAGTTGGATTTTCTTCCAGAACGAGGAAGACCGAAAAGATTTCATCGAAGTGGTGCCCATAAGCCTTAGCAAGACTAGCATATTACCTGGCTCGGGAGTAAACCTCTCACATTTTCAGCTTTCACCATTCAAAGCGAGCAAGGTTACTACCTTTCTCATGATAGGCCGGCTGATCATCGAAAAGGGTGTGGTAGAGTTTTCAGAAGCTGCAAAACAGATGCGTAAGAACCACAAGAATGTACGATTTCAGATCATTGGGGCATATGAATCAAATCATGCAAGGAGTGTTGATCAATCGCTACTGGACGAGTGGAAAGTGAGCGACTATATTGAATGGATTAGTCATCAAGAGGATATCAGACCTTTTATTGCTGAAGCTGATGTTGTGGTTCTCCCCTCATATAGAGAAGGGACACCAAAAACACTGTTAGAAGCAGGGGCTATGGGTAAGGCACTGATTGCCAGCGATGTGCCAGGGTGCAGACAGGTAGTAAAAGACGGCGTAAATGGGTTTCTTTGCAAAGTAAAAGATAGTAAAGACCTGGTAAATAAGATGAAGCTATACCTGAGCCTTAATCAGGAAGAAAAGCTACAAATGCACAGAAACTCCAGGAAACACATAGAGGACAATTATGATGAAAAGATTGTGATTGACCTGTACGAGAAAAAAATAAAGGAGCTATCCGGGAAAAAATAGCTAATTAAAATATTGACTTAAGCATTGTTTTTGCAGTAATCTGTATTTTCGTTGAAATTCGTTGGTTGAAATCAACATGGTGAAACACATTATTCTTAGAAATCTCTATCTCCTGATCATCTTCATCTTATTTGGCTGTAAAGCTTACAAACAAGATATCTTGTTCAGGCTTGATGATCAATTTACCTCGGCGGACCTAAGTGAAGCGGTTTCACGGGCTACTTCAAATTATGAATTACAGGCTGATGACCGGTTGAGAGTGGAAGTTTTTACCAACGAAGGTGAACGGTTGATTGATCCGAATTTTGAGCTGATGGATCAGCAAAATAACCAGATGCTTCAGCAACGGACTCGATACGAGTACTTGATTCAGGCAGATGGATCTGTAAAACTTCCTATGGTAGGTAAGAAAAATCTTACCGGGCTCACCATAGATGAGGCAGAAAAGATCCTGGAACAGGACTACAAAACGCACTATGTGGACCCGTTTGTCAAATTATCTGTCATCAATCGTCGGGTGATTGTACTTGGAGCGAACGGTGGTCAGGTGATTCCAATTGAGAATGAAAACACATCTATTGTTGAAGTCCTGGCTCTTTACGGAGGTTTGAATCTCGGGGCCAAAGCTCATAACATCAAGCTAATTCGTGGAGATTTGTCAAAGCCTCAGGTTTTTCAGATTGATCTGGCCACTTTACATGGAATGAAAAGCTCAGTGGTAGCTGTAGAGTCTGAAGATATTATCTATGTGGAACCCTGGAGGAGGCCCTGGCTAGAATCACTTCGTGATGTAACACCGATTTTGGGACTTACCACTTCTGTACTTACCTTAATAGTTGTGATCCAAAATCTATCCAATTGACCACTCCTCAGGAACCATATCGAAGAGAGTCCCAGGATATCTTAAATTCTTTTGATCCGGAGAAATTTCTCTATCTCCTGAAAAAGAAATGGTGGCTTCTGCTAGTCTTTTTTGGTGTATGTCTGGGTGTGTCTTACCTTATCGTACGATACACAAAGCCTGTTTATGAGTCAAAATCCATCCTCAGGTTACAGTTTGAGAGTGAAGCCTCTTCGCTCGGACTGGGGACAAATATTGAAGCTCTGGAACTAAATGAGATATCAGGGGAGATAGAGTTACTGAAGTCAAATTTATTTTTCTCGAAGGTAGTAGACGTCATTGGCATGGATGTTTCCTACTATTACTATGGAGAATTTCTGGTAGATGAACGCTATCGAAATAGTCCGTTTGCTGTTGCCTTCAAGATCAAGAATTCTGCTTTTTTTGATAAAGCGATCGATGTCACGTTAAAAAGCGACCAGGTTTTTGAGCTATCCTATGATTACAATGGTGAGGTTGTAAAAGCGGATTATCGGTTTGGTGAAGCGATCAACAATGACCATTTCAATTTTTTGATCGAAAAGACCGATTACTTCAAGAGTGATGACGTACTGGGAAGATATTACTTCACGATCAATAGCCGGGAAGCCCTGATCAATTACCTTCAACAGAATGTGACGGTGCGTCCGGAAAATCTGAATGCAAAGACCATCCTTATTTCGCTGCAGGATTTTAATAAGTATAAAGCGCGGGATTTTGTGGTGGCCATTGATACACTCTACCTGGGATATACCAAGGAAACAAAAAACACGGTATTAGAGCAGAAGATTAATTTTCTGGACAACCAGATCAGTTCCACAGAAGAGAAACTGGAAGCTTTTGAAGATTACTTCGAGTCATTTATTATTGAAAACAGGACAACCAACCTGGAAAGTGATCTTTCCAAAACAATTAACCTTCTCAATGTACTTGATTCACAAAGATTCAATATCAGGGCTAGACTCGTTGACATTGAGGTGTTGGAAAACCAACTCCTGAGCGATGAGCCAGTGATTGTAAGTCCATTACTACTTACTCAGATGCCATCCATGATCGCGGATGCACTGAATGGCTATCTTGAAGTTCAGGGAGAGAAGCAGGAGAAGCTCGAATCATATAATGAAAATACTTTTGTGATAGGTCGGCTGGATAATCGCCTCAGGATTCAGCGACAGAGTTTACTGGATCTGGTTACAGAATACAAGGAGACTCTGAATTCCCAGCTGACAGAACTACAGATTAGAAAAAATAAGCTGGAGGGGAATTTCGTTGAGCTGCCAACCATGGGCACTGAGTATAACAAAAATCAGCGCCTGTATTCACTTCAGGAAGACTTCTTGCTTTCTCTGCGACAATCCAAGATGGAGTTGGAGATCACCAAAGCAGGCACAGTGCCCAAATCAGTGATATTGTCACCCGCATCATTGGAGAGTAGTCCTATCAAACCTCAACCTCTGCTGATCATGGGAGTGGGGGCAACACTAGGGATTGTGTTGTCCATTGGCTTTCTCCTGATCTCCTACCTGGCTCACAATAAGCTTACCTCTTTAAAAGAGCTGGAGCGCCTGACAGATGTACCTATCATTGGTTCAGTTCCGTATTATTCAAAGAAAAAGATGGATGACTCCAAGCTGATCATTAATGCGGATTCCAAGTCTTCAATCAGTGAATCTCTCAGAACTATCCGCACAAATATGGAGTTTTTGCAGGGAACCAACTCCCAGAAGGTAGTTACCATTACATCCACAATCAGCGGAGAGGGTAAGACCTTTGTTGCGGTGAATATTGCAGCTATTGTAGCGCTTTCTAAAAATAAAGTCTGTGTGGTGGACATGGATATGCGTAAGCCGAAGGTGCACCTGGCTTTTGACTCCGAGAATGGAGATCATGGAATGAGTACATTGCTCATCGGAAAGAGCAAGCTGGAAGACTGTATCAGAGAATCGAGCATCAAAAATCTAAACTACATCGTTGCAGGGCCAATTCCACCCAACCCATCGGAATTAATTCTGAATGGAAAATATGAGAAGTTGCTTGGGGAGCTGAAAAAGAAGTACGACCTGATCATTTTAGATACGCCTCCCATAGGTCTGGTGACTGATGCAGTCCAATCCATGAAAAAGTCAGACTTGCAGATGTACATCATGAGGGCTGATTATTCAAACAGGTCTTTTATCAAATCCCTCGAAAATCTGAAAAAGGTAAATCGTTTTTCAAATCTCACTATTGTTTTCAACTCCATGAAATCAAATGGACGTGGCTATGGTTATGGCTATGGGGCAGGATACGCTCATGGATACTATGAAGACTGATTATACATTATATTCTGGTTACCATTGCAATTCCACAAAGAACAATCGGTAATTTTGTGGATAAGTTTTCAAGCGTTGATGCGTTTTCGAATAAAAAATTGGATTAAATTGTTTTAATCCGATTCAGTACTTTTTTAACGCCTGTATGAAAGAAGAGTATAAACACAAGGAGCAGAGGGAGTTGATCAGAAAGTTTGAAGCTTTCCTTAAGAATAAAGAAAATTACTACTTTGATGAAGAAACCTACCTGGAGGTAATAAACTACTACCAGGCGCATGAAAAATATGCGATGGCCCTGAAGGCCTGTGAGGTGGCGTTGGAGCATTTTTCTTATTCTATAGACCTTACAATAGAGTGTGCTGATGTGTACACCAAGCTGGAACGATACGAAGATGCCATTCGCCTGATAGAGAATGTGCTATTGATTCAGCCCAATGATCCGGAATTGCTAATCCTGAAGGGCTCCATCCATTCCATGATCTCAGAATACAGTGAAGCCATTGCTGCTTATAAGCTAGCTGTCGATTTTGTAGAAGACAAGGATGAAATCCATTATAGCATTGGGTTGGCATACCAGGGGATGAACAATTATGAGGAGGCTATTAGCCATTATAAATTGGCCATTGAAGAAAATATCCTCAATGAAAATGCTTTATATGAACTTGCCTATTGTCTGGATATCATTGGAGAGCTGGAAAGTAGCCTTTCTTATTATGAGCAGTTCATTGATCAGGACCCTTATTCCGAATATGCCTGGTACAACCTGGGTATAGTCTACAACAAATTGGGCAATTACGAAAAATCAATTGATGCGTATGAGTTTGCAGTAGCTATTGAGGAAGACTTCTCCAGCGCATACTTCAACATGGGGAACACCTTCATGAATATGGGGGAATATCAAAAAGCCCTTGTAGCATATAAAAGAACGCAGGAAATTGAGGGCCCTTCGGCTGAAATATACTGTTATCTGGGTAGTGTCTATGATAAGATGAAGCAGTTTGACCTGGCGATCAAATACTATCAGAAAGCAACAAAGCTTGATCAGTTCTATCATGAAGCATGGTACGGTGTAGGAATGACCCTTTCAGCTCAGGAAAAATGGTTTGAAGCCATTCATTTCCTGAACAAGGCATTGAAACTGGACATAGAAAATGGAGCTTATTGGAAAGCCGTCGCTGAAGCAGAATATAAGACAGGAAATATTGTTTCTGCTATAGATGCCTTTACTGAGGCCAGCGAGATGGAGCCTGAAGATGCAAAGATCTGGCTCAACTGGTCATATCTGTATTTCGAGCAGGGAGACGTTGACCATGCCTTGGAGGTGCTGGAAGATGGTATTGGTGAAAATCCTGAAAATGCTGACTTGTATTATAGAAGTGTAGTCTACCTCATTGAGAATGGCAGATACAAAGAGGCAATAAACAGGTTAGAAACAGCTCTGATGCTCAATTATGAGGGTCACACGGTACTCTATGACTTCTTTCCTAAGCTGCATACACAAAAGGCTCTGTTCAAAATCATTAATCAATACAAGAAAAACAATTCCTGATCTTCCTTTTTTTTGATCAGAATTTTTGATTTTTGAGCACCAATTCAACCTTTGGTTAATTTACTATGAATTATAGATTAAATGATCTACCATATCGGACGTCTAAACCCCGCACCCATGGTTATACCATGGTTATGGATAAAGGGCTTAGCATCAGAGAGGTAGAAGATCTCATTGAGACTTGTGTCGATTATATCGATATTGTAAAATTTGGATGGTCCACCTCTTTTGTTACTCCCAAGTTAAAAGAAAAGATTGCACTGTATAAAAGTGTAAATATCCCCTGTTATCTTGGTGGTACCCTGTTTGAAGCTTTTATCATCAGGGGCCAGTTTGAAGAATATCAGAAAGTATTGGATGAATTTGGATTGGAGTATGCCGAAGTATCCGATGGATCCATCACCCTCGATCACGAAAAAAAGTGTGACTACATCTCTACTTTGTCCAAGCAGGTAACTGTTCTCAGTGAAGTAGGATCCAAAGATGCTGCGAAAATCATCCCTCCATATAAATGGATTGAGCAGATGCAAACAGAACTTGATGCCGGAGCCTGGAAGGTGATCGGTGAGGCGAGGGAATCAGGAAATGTCGGCTTATTTAGGGATTCTGGAGAGGTCAGGCAGGGCCTTGTAGAAGAGATCCTGACAAAGATACCCGAGGAGCGAATCATCTGGGAAGCCCCGCAGAAAGAGCAGCAAGTCTGGTTTATCAAACTTATTGGTGCTAATGTAAACCTGGGGAATATAGCTCCCCATGAGGTAATTCCTCTTGAAACCATACGTTTGGGATTGCGTGGTGATACATTTGACCACTTCCTCAAAGACAAAAAATAATCTCGGAGAACTTACCCATACTCCCATGCTAAACCGAATCATATTACTGCTCAAGGGGATGGCCATGGGTGGTGCAGACGTGATACCAGGTGTTTCCGGTGGTACAATTGCTTTGATTACCGGCATCTATGAAGAATTGATCAATTCCATCCGATCAGTTGATGGGGCTCTGGTCAGGCTACTGGTGAAGTTTCAGCTTAAGGCAGTTTGGGAGCGAATCAATGGAGCGTTTTTAGTCAATGTATTTCTGGGAATACTGATCTCAATATTTTCGCTGGCCAGGCTAATAACCTATCTGCTGGATGAATTTCCCATTCATGTCTGGTCATTTTTCTTTGGGCTCATCCTGGTTTCTATTTTCTATGTATCACCTTCAAAAATGAAGGGCACTGATTATATAGGTTTTGCTCTGGGAGCATTTATTGCTTATGCCATCACATCTTTTGTGCCGGGAGAAACTACGGAATCATTGTGGTTTGTCTTTGTCTCGGGTGCAATAGCTATCTGTGCCATGATTTTACCTGGGATTTCAGGCAGCTTTATCCTATTACTGCTGGGCAAGTACGATTACATATTAAGCGCAGTTAAAGATCTCAACCTCATTGTAATTGCCGTGTTTGGTCTGGGCTGCCTGGTAGGTATTATTTCCTTTTCAAAGCTGATCCATTGGCTCCTACAGCACTACAAAACAGTGACCATGTCGGTGTTGGCAGGTTTTATGCTTGGGTCATTGAATAAAATCTGGCCGTGGAAAATTGATTTAGACAACGTATTGCCCACTCACTACTCCATTGTCACAGGCATGAACAGCTACCTGGGTGCTGCTATCCTGTTTTTCGTATTGGGAATAGCTATTGTAGTGCTTTTGGAACGGGCAGGAAAGCAGGCAACATCATGAGACATTTTGGTTTAATTGGATACCCTCTCGGACATTCCTTTTCGAAGAAATATTTCACAGATAAGTTTAAAGCGCTTGGATTATCGGACCACAAGTATGACTTGTACGAGCTGGAGACTATCGATTTGTTTAAGGGGCTGCTGAAAGACCCCAATCTTGTGGGTATAAATGTAACTGTACCCTACAAACAAGCTGTGAAACAATATTTGGATGCTCTTGACCAAAGTGCTGAAAAAGTGGGAGCAGTTAATGTGATAAAACGCATCGGAAACAAGCTTACCGGATTTAATTCTGATTATTTCGGGTTTCGAACATCGCTGGAGAACTTCATACCAAAAAATTCCGTTAGAAATGCTTTGATACTGGGTACCGGAGGGTCTTCAAAGGCAGTAAGGGCTGTATTGGCAGATTTGAATATTCAGGTGGTTTTTGTTTCCAGGAATGCCGGAGACGGAGTGATTAGCTATGATCAATTGACTGCTGAAATAGTAAAAGAACATCAATTGATCGTAAACACCACACCGCTCGGGATGCATCCCAAAGTGGACAATTGTCCCGGAATTCCATATGAAGCCCTGGGATCTACTCATTTTTTGTTTGATCTGGTTTATAATCCCGAGACAACAAAGTTTATGCAGATGGGATTGGATAAAGGTGCCCGTGTAAAGAATGGATTAGAAATGTTGCATCTCCAGGCTGATAAGTCCTGGGAGATCTGGAATAGCTAGCGTTTTTTATGGACTTTAAACTGATTTCTGAGTACGATCCAACGGGTGATCAGCCGACCGCTATTCAGCAGCTGGTTACAGGTATTGAATCAGGTGAGCCAGCACAAACCCTTTTGGGGGTTACAGGGTCTGGAAAAACTTTTACCATGGCAAATGTGGTCAAAGAAATAAATCGTCCAACCCTGGTGCTTTGTCACAATAAAACCCTGGCCGCACAGCTTTATGGTGAATTCAAGTATTTCTTCCCTGAGAATGCAGTGGAATATTTTATTTCCTACTACGATTATTATCAGCCAGAAGCCTATATCCCTACTTCCAACATATACATAGAAAAAGACCTTTCTATCAATGAGGAAATAGAGAAGCTTCGGCTGAGTGCTACATCCTCACTGTTGTCAGGTCGTCGTGATGTGCTGGTGGTAGCTTCGGTTTCCTGCATCTATGGTATTGGTAACCCGGAGGAATTTGGCAAAAACGTCCTTAAGGTACAGGAAGGGGAGATAATCCCCAGAAATCAATTCCTCTTTAAGCTGGTAGAGATTCTCTATAACAGGACAGAAGCGGAATTCAAACGTGGAAATTTCAGGGTAAAGGGTGATACCGTAGATGTCTTCATTGCGTATGCTGACTTTGCCTATCGCTTTATTTTCTGGGGCGATGAAATTGAATCTATCCAACGTATAGATCCCCATACTGGTGAAAAGATCTCCGAAGAGCGACTGGTGACCATCTTTCCAGCAAACCTGTTTGTAACTGGAAAAGATATGCTCAATATAGCCATTACAGAGATCCAGGATGATTTGGTGGCTCAGGTACAGTTCTTTGAGCAGGAGAAGAGATATATGGAGGCCAAAAGGCTGAAAGAGCGGACGGAATTTGACGTAGAGATGATTCGGGAAATTGGCTATTGTTCAGGTGTAGAAAATTATTCAAGGTATTTTGATAGAAGAGATCCGGGAACCAGACCATTCTGCCTGCTGGATTATTTTCCGGATGATTACCTGATGATCATCGATGAAAGCCACGTGACCGTGCCCCAGGTGAGGGGGATGTGGGGGGGCGACAGAAGCCGAAAAGTAAACCTGGTAGATTATGGCTTCAGACTTCCATCGGCATTGGATAACCGACCACTAACTTTCAACGAATTTGAAGCTATGCTGAACCAGGTGGTTTTCGTCAGTGCTACCCCTTCTGAGTATGAACTCAGAAAGTCCGAAGGTGTGGTAGTTGAGCAGCTGATCAGGCCAACCGGACTGCTTGACCCTATCATTCATGTGAGACCCAGCCTGAACCAAATCGATGACCTGATGGAGGAGATCCAGGTAAGGATAGAGCGCGAGGAACGAGTTTTGGTTACTACTCTGACAAAACGCATGGCTGAAGAGCTTTCAAAGTATTTGTTGAATGCAGGGGTGAAAACGAGATACATCCACTCTGAAGTGGATACGCTGGACAGGGTGCAAATCCTACAGGACCTGCGCTCAGGAGTGTTTGATGTGCTTGTAGGTGTGAACCTGTTGCGGGAAGGACTTGATCTTCCGGAGGTAAGCCTGGTGGCCATCCTTGATGCTGATAAGGAAGGATACCTGAGGAATGAGCGTTCTCTGGTCCAAACTATTGGTCGGGCGGCTAGAAATGTGAATGGTGAAGTGGTGATGTATGCCGACAAGGTGACAGACTCGATGCAAAAAGCCATAGATGAAACCAACCGAAGGAGGAGCATCCAACAGGCTTATAATGAAGAGCATGGTATTGAACCAAAGACCATCATCAACAATAAAGCTTCAGTGCTGAAAAAAGCCGGGGTGACTGATTCAAAGCGCAACAAAAAATACTATGTGGAGAGTGAAAGCAATTCTGTTGCTGCAGATCCGGTAGTAGCGTACATGGATCAGGATCAGCTGAAGAAAATGGCTGAACAGACCCGTGAACAGATGGAGAAAGCAGCCAAAGACTTGGATTTCATGGAAGCGGCACGATTGCGAGACGAGCTTAGTGAGATCGAAAAGATGATGAAAAAGAAAGACTAAAGCTCCTTGAGCTTTTCCCGTGCCTCTTCATTGGCAGGGTGCTTTCGTTTGGTGAGTTTTCTTACCTGTTTAAAGTAATCTTTGGCAGCATCCTCATCGCCCTCTGCCACAGCAATTCTTCCGAGGTGTAGAATAGAATAATAATAGTATCCCATGTCTGTATGGCCACCATATTCGGAGTATTCTAAGGACAAGTTGAAATATTTTTTGGCCTGTTCATAGTCCCTCCTGATTTCGTTGATATGGCCGGCAAAGAATGAAGCATATCGTCCGGCATTGGTTTCATAGCCGGCAAAAGTGCTGTCAATGCGATTGAGGATACTGTAAGATTCTTCAAGGGCCTTGTCATATTTACCGGTTTGATATAACAGTCTGGCATAAAACCTGTGGAAATAGGAATTCTTAGGAAAGGTTTCATGTAGGTATTCAGCCAACTGGATGGAAGTGGTATAATCCCCATCTTCAAAATAAGCAATGCGCATGAGATAGTATTGTGCTTCCGTTCTGGTATAAAAGGCATTTCTGGCCACTGTCTTAAGCTGCTGGATGCCCAATTCTTTGTCCCCATCAGGAAACATAATCATCAGAGGTTTTAGAAGCGGGTAATTTTCAGGTATCCATTCTGCATAGTAATTGAACAGGGCATCCCCAAAAAGGAGCTCAGGGCTCAATTCTTCGTGGCCTCGACACTCTTCGAGATACTTCAGTGAATTTTTGCCTGCGAAAGCTGCTTTTGCGTAGTCATTTCTGTCAGAATAAAGCCGCCCCTTGAAAGCGTAGGCTGCTGCCAGGAAAAAAGCCCCTTCCACCTTATTATATTTTTCTCGCAGACGCTCAGCAAGTACAATGGATGAATCCATGTAAGCGATGAATGGATCGTCCCACTCTTTATTGTCTACATTGGGCAATATCCTCCACCAGTAGTTGAGCCCTATCATAAAATAGGGAAGGGGATGCCAGCCATATTGCTTCTTCAAATAGAGAAAATGGCGATATGACCTGTCAAACTCAAAATTGTAAAGATCATTGATAGCCTGTGTTGCCTCAATCTGAATATACCTGTTTTCCAGCAGGCTGTGGGTGGTATCTACTTTGTCCTCGGGTTGCGAGACACTCATGAAAGCAGTGCAGAGTAGAAAAAAAAGTAATATGATCTTATTCATATCCTATCTTCGCAATAACGATTACGGCAGGCTATAGTTCCAAAATCCATCAACACGCCGTGAATTTACAGCAATGAATTGGTTAAGAAGGCAAAGAGAAGGTTTTTTAGAAAATTGGTTCAGTATTGATGGAGTTTTACTTTTCATTTCTCTTTGTGTGATCTACATCGTATTGTTTTTATTAAAACGCATGTTGATCCTGGATAATATTGCTGCCTTCGAGATTCTTCAGGAACGTGGAGAGATGTGGATTTTTGATCTGTTCTTTGGATTGACCTATTTATCTGTCCCCATTTTTCTGGCCTGGAAGTTTGTATTCACCACATTTGCGATCTGGGTGGGCTGTTTCATGTTTGGATACAGACTAACTTTTTCTCAGCTTTGGAAGCTGGTGATGATATGTGAATTGGTGTTTATTGTGGCGGAAATCGGTAAAATCGGATGGTTTACCATGATACCTCAGGATTTGGACTACCAGGATTATCAGGCTTTTTATCCGCTCAGCATCATGAATCTGGTTGATTATGTGCAGTTGCCAGCAAAATGGCATTACCCTTTCAAATCGCTGAATCTTTTTGAATTGGCCTATTGGGCTTTGTTAATTGTTGGTGTGTTCTGGATCAGTGGGAAAAGACTGAAAATCAGCATTTATGTAGTCACAAGCTCTTATGTACTTTTGTACTTTATGTGGCTTATCTATTATGTTTTAGCCTATCGCAGCTAATTTCACAGGATTTAACACCGGATGCTCCTGATTTACTTTGACATGCGTCCGGCTTTATTATTACAAATGACTATTTTCGCCTCTCAAATCTCTGAAAAAGACATAGCATTCTATGGGATATCAAAGGATCAACATAATCATTGGATGGTTTAGCTTTTTAATAGCGTTGGTGGTTTATCTGCTAACAGTGGAACCAACAGCCAGTTTCTGGGATTGCGGGGAATTTATTGCCTGTAGCTATAAGCTTGAGGTGCCTCATCCTCCGGGAGCTCCGTTTTTCTTATTGATAGGACGGATGTTTTCCATGCTGGCACTAGGGGATGTCACCCAGGTAGCCTATTGGGTGAATATTCTGAGTGTGCTAAGTAGTGCTTTTGCCATCCTGTTTCTGTTTTGGTCTATCACTCATCTGGTAAAGAGAGTGCTTGGTATCAAATCCGGTGAAGAGACAGATCAACAAACGATTCTGATCATGGCGGCCGGTTTTGTCGGCGCGATGGCCTGTACTTTTTCTGATACTTTCTGGTTTTCAGCAGTGGAAGCTGAGGTCTACGGTATGTCGGCTTTTTTCACAGCATTTGTTTTCTGGGCCATCCTGAAATGGGAAAACATTGAAGATGATTCAAAAGGTAATAAGTGGTTGATCCTGATTGCCTACATGGTAGGGTTGTCTATCGGAGTCCACCTGCTCAATTTGGTGACAATCCCGGCAATGGCGCTGATATTCTATTTCAAGAAATATCAGGATTTTAACAAGCGAGGAATTATTTTGACACTGGCTGGTGCCTTTGCCATCATAATGATCGTGATGGTTGGTGTGATACCAGGGCTACCTTCCGTGGCGGGTTCATTAGAGATATTCTTTGTAAATGGTCTGGGTCTTCCGTTTGGATCAGGGACTATCTTTTTCGGTCTGGCATTTTTAGGTGGATTGATCTATGGCATTTTTTACTCTGTGAAGCATGGTAAGGTGGTGCTAAACACCGCACTCCTTTGTTTTACATTTATTATGATTGGTTACTCTTCATATACATTGGTATTGATCAGAAGTAATTACAATCCTCCGATTGACGAAAACAATCCCGAAGATATTCTGTCATTCGTTTCATATCTTAAAAGGGAGCAATATGGAAGCCGACCTTTGATGCATGGACATTACTTCACTGCCCCGGTGATCAGCCAGGAGAGAGGTGCTAAAGTTTATATGCGTGGCGAAGACAAGTATGAGGTAAAGGACTATAAGGTGGAGTACGTTTATGATCCTCAGCATACCACAATCCTGCCAAGGATGTACAGTACCGATGGAAGACATGTACAGCGTTACCGGGAGATTACCGGTCTTGCGGAAGGCGAAAAGCCAACCTTTATAGATAACCTCAATTTCATGTTCACCTATCAGTTAGGACACATGTATATGCGGTATTTTCTTTGGAATTTCTCCGGTCGCGCGTCTGATATTCAGGGAGCCCGATCCGTTGGGCTGATACCGGACAATGATATTCCGGATGTTATCAAAGAGAATGATGGACGAAACATCTACTTTGCGTTGCCTCTGCTATTGGGACTGTTTGGGATGTTTATCCAATTCAGAAAAGATCAGAAATATTTCTGGGTGACCTTGCTGCTCTTCTTCTTAACAGGGGCGGCCCTGGTGCTTTATCTGAACTCACCTCCGATTGAGCCAAGAGAGCGTGACTACATCTATGCAGGGTCGTATTATGTTTTTGCCATTTGGATTGGCTTCGGGGTGTTGGCTCTTTACGACCTGTTGTCAACATTCCTCAAGAACGCTAAAATAGCTGCTGCACTGGCCGGAGTATTGGCACTATCCATTCCTACTCTGATGGCGATGGAAAACTGGGATGACCATGACAGGTCAGACCGGTACTTCTCTGTAGATGCAGCAAAAAATTATCTAAACTCCTGTGCGCCCAATGCAATCATTTTCACAGGGGGTGACAATGATACATTCCCTCTTTGGTATGCCCAGGAAGTCGAAGGTTTTAGAACCGACGTCCGGGTCATTGTATTGAGTTACTTCAACACGGATTGGTACATCAATCAGATGATGAGACCAGCCTATGAGTCAGAGCCACTACCATTTGGACTGACAGCAGAGAATTACCGTCAGGGTGGTCCTAATGATTACCTGGTGGTGATGGAGAATAAAGGTATCCAGGGAGCTATCAATGCAAGACAATACCTGAACCTTGTGAAGTCTGGTGATTCCAGACTTCAGGTACCTTCCAGGCTTGGATCTACTTTAACAACTATTCCTGCCAAAGCGATGACTTTACCTGTGGATGTGGATAGAGTAAAATCTCTGGGTATCATTCCAAAGGAACATGAGGACAAGATTGTAGATCGGATGACCTGGGGAATCAAAGAGAGTGCGCTGTATAAAAGCGATCTGGCTGTGATTGACCTCATTGTTAACTCCAACTGGGAAAGACCCATTTACTTCAATACAACTTCTCTATTCAGTTTAAATTTTGATATCAGAAGATATGTTGTTCAGGAAGGGATTGCTTACAGGCTCTTGCCGGTCGCCTCAGGGAGTGGCGATGATTTCCTGGTGGATACGGAGCTGATGTATGACAATATGATGAATAATTACTTCTGGAGAAACCTGGACAATTCTGATGTCTATTATTCGGAAGACTACAGAAACTTCTGTCTGAATCATAGGTCTGCATTCAATACACTAGGCACCAAACTATTGGAAAATGGAGACACGGAAAAAGCCAAAGCAGTTATGCTGAAGTCTTTGGAGGTGATGCCTAATGAGTCTATCCCCTATGATGAGTTCAATGTGCAGCAGGTGGCGATCCTCCTGGGGGTAGGGGAAGAAGCAAAAGCCAATGAGATTGCAGACATTGCAGCCAAAAATGCGGAAGAGTATCTTGATTACTTATTCACTAAGGGAATCAATGACCGGGACATGCTGAGAAAGAAACTCTTCACATTGAATGAGCTGACTCAGGCTTATAAGGCACACGGATACGATGAACGTGCATCTACCTATGAGCAAATGCTAAATACTTATTACGGTCGGGCACAGTCAGCATTTTAATACTAGCTGAGTTATTGGTGTTTGTATTGTGGAAATCTTCGGAAGAAAAGCTCAAGAAACATAGGGTCTAATTTTTTCTTTTCTATTCCCTCTTGAATTTTGGGTAAAACTGAATATTTAAGAGCGGTATCGCTGTTGTGTTGAGCAACATAAAAATAGGCTTCATACATATCAGTAGAAAACTCACAAGATAAATTGATCTTATTGATAAGGTATTTCAGAGCAACTAGATTTATACTATCAATCTTCATTATCAGTTTTATGTAATGTCGTTTATTTTTCTTGTCTAGATGGAGGCTGTCTCGGTATACCTGATCCCAGTATTTCATCGAGATTAATGCTCCTTCAATTTGGTGACAGTCTGAATAATCCAGGTCAAATAAATACTTAGACAGTGTATCTGATTTATCTATATTATAAAGGAGCCAATCAGTTTTAAGAGTAATAGTTTTAGGAGCTGTCCCAAACGTGTCAGTTTCTCTAGTGCATGAATCTAGTAGGAGTAAAAGAAGGATTGTGAGAAAAGGTTTCACATAACACTGTTTCCGATTTAACGGAAATAAATGAGTTAAATTATGATTAGTGAATTGAAAGCCTTAAATCGAAAGGCTTAATTTGACTTCAGAAATTTATATGCTTTCTTGAACCTGGACAATTCATCTTTAACCACTAGGAAGTAATATCCTGAAGCAAGATCTTTGACAGGAATCCTATACTTATCCTGTGACAGGTTTTCGAGAGAAATTTCAATCTTGTTTCCAATGATGCTGTGCATCTCAAACTCGACATTTTCCAATGAGGAATTTGACAGCTCTATAATGATGAATTCAACAGCAGGGTTTGGATAAACCTCGATTCTGTTTTCAGCAGCAAGAGATTGATTTGTGAAGTTTATTTCAGGATTAACCGACTCACCATTATCCGTCTGCGCTAGTCCGCTAACTGCGAAAAATAATCCAAACGTTGCTATGATAAGTTTATTGTGCATGGTTGTACTTACAAAGTACGCAAAAAAATCGCCAATGTTTAATTATTTCAATAAAATTTTATTGTGAAAAATACGTTATTGGTGCTTTTTCGCTCTTAAAAATTGTTAAAAAGTATTTTTCATTCGTTTTTAGGGCCTTTTTTAGGCAAAATTCAGAATTGTATTTTTTTGACAGCGGATGGGAGAAAGTCTATAATGTCGGAGGCGATCATACCATTAACACCAACGTTGTCTGCTGCAAGGTCACCTGCAAGCCCGTGCAAATAGACGCCTAGCTTCAATGCTTCGAAAGGCCTTTTAATTTGTCCAAGCAGGGATACAATCACCCCGGTTAGGACGTCGCCACTGCCACCTGTTGCCATACCCGGATTGCCTGAGCAGTTGTAATAGCAATCCCCGGCAGAAGAACAGACAATCGAATAGGCCCCTTTGAGGAGTACATTGAATTGATAATCTGTTGCAAACTTTCTAAGTAACGAAACCTTCTCAAAGTCATTAGCCCAATCTCCTACAAGCCGTTTAAATTCTCCGGGGTGAGGAGTAAGTATACTATGAGCCGGCACCCGTTTCAGAAGGTCCTTTTCAAGTGATAGAATGTTTAGACCATCTGCATCAATAATGATGGGACTGGAAGTTTTATCTAAAAAATCCCTGAAGGCCTTTCGCGTGACTTTTTGAGTGTCTAGTCCAGGGCCTATGGCAATCGCATTATAATCTTCTACGGAAATTTCTGAGATCACATCCGGTTTTTTGTCTTCTATGACCATGGCTTCTGGTACAGCACCCTGCAGCACATCTCTGCCGCAACCAGGAGCATGAACAAATACCAGCCCCGAGCCGGCTCGTAAAGAAGCCCTGGCACACAATACAGCAGCCCCTATTTTGCCTTTGCTACCTGCTACAATTTTTACCTTCCCGGCATTTCCCTTGTGATCGAATTTGGATCGTTGAGGTACTAAGGGAGCGAAATCTTTGACCTCAGAATAGAATTGGGAAACTTCCAGTGATTGAATAAAATTTTGATCAAGGCCAATATCTACTACATGCCAATGGCCGGTAAAATCCTTTGATGCCGGATGAAAAAAAGCTGCTTTCGGGCATTGGAAAGAAATGGTATGGAGTGGCTGTATGATTGATTTGCCTGCAGGAGGTTCGTCAGCGAAGAGCCCGCTGGCAATGTCAATACTATAAATATTGGCTTTGGATTCATTGATGTGATTGACCAGGCGGGCATAAATGCCTTCAAGTGGGCGACTCAACCCTGATCCAAAGAGTCCATCGATAACAATGTCCTGGTTGTTCAGCTGCGGAAAATGGCTTTCCGAATTGATGATGCTGGATGAGGTAAGAACTTCTAACCTTTCCAGATTGGTTTTGAAATCAGGGGAACCTTTTTCCGGATCTCCAACGACAAATACCCGGACATCATATCCTTGCTTGATAAGCAACCTACTGACTGCCAGACCATCCCCACCATTATTTCCGGTACCACAAAAAACATAAAGTCTGTGACCTCTTCCGGCTAGCTCTGTAAATTTACTGGTAAAAGCATGAGAAGCACGCTCCATCAGATCTATGGAAGGGATCGGTTCATTTTGAATGGTGTAGGCGTCAGCCTGCCTTGTTTGTGCTGCGGATAGAACCGGAATCATGTACTAAAGTTAGCGATCTACTTCACCCATCACAAAATCCAGTGATCCTACAATGGCAATCATATCTGCCAACATGTAGCCTTTGCTGATCTCCTGTAGCACAGAAAGGTTTGAAAAAGAGCAAGAACGGGCTTTACATCGGATTGCCGTATCCGCTCTGCCATCGGTTCTGAAAAAGTATCCCAGTTCACCTTTTGGGTGCTCAGCCCTGACATAAAGGTCCTGGGCGGCAGGTCTGATCTTTTTGGGTACCAAAGCCTGTGGGTTAAAATCCCGTGTTCTTTTGTGTGGTCCGTTTAATTGGTCCAGGCATTGCTCGATGATCCTGAGGGATTCATAGCATTCTTTTACACGCACCCAGGCACGATCCCAGCAATCACCGACTTCTCCCATCTCGCCTTTTCCGATAGGAATCTCAAAGTCCAGTTCGGGATAAACACTGTAGTCATCTACCCTCCTAAGGTCGTATGCGAGACCAGAAGCCCGAAGGATAGGTCCGGTCACTCCATAGTTGATGGCCAGGTCCAATGGCAACGTACCTACTTTCGCCGTCCTGTCAATAAAAATCTTGTTTTCAATGAGCAAGTTTTCCAGATCCAGAATTTTGGGCCTTACATAGTCAATGAATTCTTTGCATCTTTTTTCAAAGCCAACAGGCATATCATAGAATAGTCCGCCAACCCAAATGTAATTGTAAAGTAGCCGGGCCCCGGAGATCCATTCGAAGAGCCTCACGATGTGCTCTCTATCGCGCATGGTCCATAAAAAGGGAGTTACGGCGCCAATATCCATCCCGTAGGTACCCAATGCAATGAAGTGCGAGGCGATTCGGTTGAGCTCTGCCACCAGCACGCGTATGTATTCAACACGCTTGGGGATTTTGTCTTCTATTCCCAGCATCTTCTCAATACCCATGGCATAGCAATGTTCATTATTCATCGCTGCAGCATAGTCCATCCTGTCTACATACGGAATGACCTGGTTGAAGGGAACGGACTCAGCATGCTTTTCAAAACAACGATGGAGATAGCCGAGGTGTGGGGTGACTTCGCGAACAATCTCCCCGTCTGTAACAACCTCCAGCCTTAAAACCCCGTGGGTGGAAGGGTGCTGAGGACCGATGTTGATGATCATTTCACCAGTCTTCAGCGACTTGGGGTCTTTGATCACTGGCTCTGAGATCGCCAGGTTGTCGGGATGATATTTATACTGAATCTGCATCCTATTTCTTGAATTGGGGTATGTCGTCAGGGTATTGATCTCGGTCATATTTCACATTCATACCGTGATATTTCGCCTGCTCCTCATAATCTTTTCTTAGCGGATATCCTTCCCAGTCTTTGGGCAGCAATATCCTTCGGAGATCGGGATGGTTTTTGAATTGAATGCCCAAAAGGTCATAGGTCTCTCTTTCATGCCAGTCGGCTGTCCTCCAGATATGCTGAACAGATTCAATGACTGGCTTTTTCCTATCTAAAGTTACTTTGAGCATCAAATGATGGCCACGTGGAATACTGTAAAGGTTGTAGACTATCTCCATAGTATTTGACTCGGGGCCATTGTCTATACCCGTGAGACATGACAACTGATCGAAATAGGTTTCTTTGCTCCTGAAGAGAAAATCACAAACCTCTACAATGTCCTTTTTTTCAATGAGCAGCGCTTTGGGTGAAGCGTTGAGATCTTCGCCTGTGATAGCATCACCGAATTTATTGGCCAGTAAACTCTTGATTTCTTCAAACTCCATTTAGGCTAGCTTTTTTCTTTTCGCCAGAATTTTTTCAAGGGCTTCTGGTTTCATAGAAGATTCTCTTCGGATCTTTTCTTGAAGTTTCATGATCCCACCCAGTAAAGCTTCCGGTCTTGGGGGGCAGCCCGGCACATAGATGTCTACCGGAATGATTTTGTCCACTCCTTTTACCACATGGTATCCATGCTCCCAGTAAGGTCCGCCACAGTTGGCACAAGAACCCATAGAGATTACATACCTTGGCTCGGACATTTGTTCGTAAAGCCTACGTACCCTGTCGCCCATTTTAAAAGTGACAGTGCCAGAAATGATCATCACATCCGATTGTCTTGGGGATGCCCTGGGAAGTACTCCAAACCTGTCGAGGTCATAGCCGGATGCGGCTGTGGAGAAAAACTCCATGGCGCAACAGGCAAGCCCGAATCCCATAGGCCAGATACTGGAAAGCCTTGCCCAATTCAGGACATCGTCCAGCTTGGTGATGACTATCCCTCCTTCTCCAAATTTATGATCATGTAATCCCATGCAATCAGGTGTATTTTTCGTTGAATGCTTCGTATTCGCTTTTTGGCACTGGAGACTTATATTTCGAGATCTCCGGATTTGGTTTCACCCAGTCGAGCATGCCATTGGCCCATACATAAATCAGTCCCAATACCAGTATGCCTATGAATATAAAGATTTCAACCAGTGAAAAAATTCCCCAAAGTCCATTTGTTTGATCGATTAATTTTTCGTCAGCAAATACAATGGCCCAGGGAAACAAAAAGATGAGTTCAGCTTCAAAAAGTAGAAAGACCAACGCAATGATATAGAACCGAATATTGAAGATGCTCCAGGCTGCATTTACAGGATCTTCTCCAGATTCATAGGTAGTATTTTTTTCTTCATTTGGTCTGCTGGGACGAAGCAGCTTACCAACAAATAGAGTTACCATCAGGAAGGCGATACCTCCAATGATAAACAATAGCACAATTCCAAACCCCGAAACTTTGTTCATGGGGTGCAAATTAAAACAATACTTAGAATTTGAGCGGGTCTAAGTGCTTGAAGTGACCATTCATTTTGATGATCTCGCGAGCCTTTTCCGCCCTTTCCAGCATCGGAATTATTTTATTCAGGTGTTCAAGAATGTATTCTTGTCGCTTTTTTTGCGATGTGAGCTGCAGCAACTGGTATTCTTCTTCGGGCTTCAGTCCAATCTTGTGGATAAAACCATAGATATTTTTATCAATAAGTTCAAAGTCCTTATCAAGTTGGAGCCAGGTAAATAATTCACGCACTTTATCCATTACCTCCACTGTCAATGCCGGGTCCTGATCTTCCTTAATGCTTAAGAATTCTATTTTCCCTCCGGCATAGAGTTTATCTGTCCAGGGATTGTGAAAATCAAGGATCTTAAATTCTTTTAAGCCCTGTGTTTTGATGTCCATCCTTCCATCTTCATATTGTTTGGTGAGTTCAATGATTTTCACTTCAGTACCAAACTCCAGCTTGTTTACAACATGGGAGGGAATGCCGAAAGTTTTGTGATCTTTCAGGCAATCATTGATAAGTTGCTTATAGCGAGGTTCAAAGATGTGCAGATTCAAAGATTCCTGAGGGAAGACAACAAGATTTAAGGGGAATAAAGCAATTTCTTTGGCCATACTGTGATAACATTAAATGTCACCGAGAGTTTTCATTTTTGTACAAAAAATTCACTTTAATTTGGCATGCCAAAAAAAGGAATCGTTAGGATCAACCAGGGAAGAATTTTGCCATTGTGGCTTAGACTTTTCATTTCAGGCTTACTATTTGCCGGAATGCTCTATGCCAATTTCCTTCTCAACGAAGAGATAGCCATTTTTATTTCGATTGCTTTGGCGTCTCCTGTATTGCCTGTATGGAATGCATATCATTTGCTGGAGATTAACAAAATCTCAAAAGCCTACCTGAATGGATACTGGCTGGCGGGGTTTAAGTTTGGTAAGTGGAAACGTTTTCAGAAAATAGATGAGATCATCATCACCAATACCAAAGATATGAATAAGAAAAAACAGGTATCCAATAAAGCATATTCCGCAATAATGACGTTAGATACCAAGGAAGAAGTTTTTCTTATTGGAAGCAACTCGAAAGATCAATTAAAAAAATGGCTTAAAGAGATTTATGACAAGCTGGAATTGGAAACATCTAACTAACTTTTCAAACTATTCTCTTCAATCGTTGGTTTGAAGTAAATTGGAACCCTAAAATTTTTATCCCATATCATGAAGAATCTTATTGTAGCCATTGCGCTTGTTTTCTCATTTGTTGCTTGCGCTCAGAATGACTTCCCAGTCAATGAATCTTTTACCCATGAGGTTATCACCAAAAAAATTACCCTTCCATGGGGTATTGATTTCCTGCCAAATGGGGACATGCTGGTAACAGATAAATCAGGAAAGCTTTATAGGGTCGTAGGAGAAGAAGCCACTGAAATAACCGGTACACCTAAAGTACTCTTCGAGGGACAGGGTGGTCTCCTGGACATCACTGTGCATCCGGATTATGCTAAAAATGGCTGGATTTACATGTCGTATTCGAAAGGTGGCAAAAAGGATAAAGATGGCAAAGAGCTGGGTACCACAGCCATCGTAAGGGCCAAGATCGAAGGCAATAAGCTCGTTAACATGCAGGAGGTATTCGAAGCACAGCCCTATCAGCCTAAAAGAGGACATTATGGGTCAAGAATCGTTTTTGATGGAAAAGGGTATATGTACTTTTCTGTTGGTGAGCGGCAAAATAGGGATGAAAACCCTCAAACCCTAAGAAATCATCTTGGCAAGATTCACAGGACTTATGATGACGGCAGCATTCCTGATGACAATCCATTTAGAAATTCACCCATTGCCATGCCATCCATATATTCTTACGGTCACAGAAACCCTCAAGGACTGGTGATCAGTCCTGATGGTACAATTTGGGAGACAGAGCACGGCCCCAGAGGGGGTGATGAACTAAATATCGTCGTTCCTGGTAAAAATTATGGCTGGCCAGTGATCTCCTATGGTATCAATTATGATGGAACCTCTTTCACAGACCTTACCTCAAAAGAAGGCATGGAGCAGCCAGTGAATTACTGGGTGCCATCAATTGCTCCATGTGGAATGGAGTGGGTTACATCGGGAAAGTATGGGGACCTGAAAGGTGATATCCTTGTTGGTTCACTGAGCTTTCAATATGTGAACCGCTGTGTGATGGAAAATGGCAAAGTGGTGAAAGAGGAAAAACTCCTCAAAGGCATTGGCAGAGTGAGAGCCATTGAAGAAGCCACTGACGGTACCATCTATATTGGTGTGGAGAATGTTGGTATTGTAAAGCTGGTCAGGAAGTAAATTACCTGACCAGGAAAGGAAGCAGACTTTCTTTCATCTCTTCCCGACTGGCATCTTTATGTTCAATCAAAAAAGGCACTACCTCTGTCTTGAAGCCAAGGCTGGTAGCGATGTGTTTGGCGAAGTAGTCTTCTGAACTGGTCACCACCTGATCGGCCAGCACCACAAGGATACAGTCCATCATGAAATCCATCTTGTCATTCACTGTCATTGGAGTGAGACTTTCTGTGGTGGGAGGACTATTGAAGATGTCTTCGATTTCTTTATCTGTGGCACCATATCTTTTACTGATCTTTTTGATTACGGCCTTTTCTTCATCCGCGAAATCTTCGTCGACCATGGCAATTTTTACCATGATACTCAACTGCTTCTTTTTCTGAAAATCTAACATGTCACTAATATGAGTAAAAACACCAAAAAAATCATATTCATTAATTAGAAAACGATCTTTTAAAGGAATTGATTGCCAATATTTGCCACTTATGAGTAAAAAATGTGTTTTTCTGGACCGGGACGGCGTTATTAATGAGGATTCTCCAAACTATGTTTACAAACCTGAATCCTTTCAACTCATCCCTGGTGTGCCAGAAGCGATCGAAGCAATAAAGGCAGCAGGCTACCTAATCATAGTGGCTACAAATCAATCAGGAATTGCCAAAGGGATTTATACAAGAAATGATATGAGAGCCTGCCATCAGCTCATGCAGGAGCGGCTTGATCATCGCATTGATTATATCTATTATGCACCCTTTCATGAAAGCGTGTCCAAATCTCTCAGCCGCAAGCCCGGATCCCTGATGTTTGAGCGAGCGATAGCCAGGTTCGATATTGATCCGCATAATTCGTGGATGGTGGGGGATAAAGCCAGGGATATCACTCCTGCTCAAAAATTGGGAATGAAAACTGTGCAGGTGGATGGCCTGACCGATGGTGGAGCGGATTATGTGGCGAAAGACTTGTACTCAGCCTGTGAATTCATTCTTGGTTCTGATCGGTTCAGGTCATAGCAAGACACTGATAATTGCAGGGTTTTCTATATTTATTGTTCAACTGCACCCAACTATTGCAAATGAACAACATTAAGAAACCATCACAATCAAGAAGAAAATTTATTAGTGATTCTACAAAGGCTGCAGCCGGGCTAGGCCTGACAGGTATGATTTCAGCTCCGCTAATTTCGACTGCCCGCCACAAAATCATTGGGGCCAATGAGATGATCCGAGTGGGGCTGATAGGCGCCAGAGGTATGGGATTTGGCGATCTTTCCAATGCTATGAAAGAATCTGATGCAGCATGCATTGCCCTTTGTGATGTAGATGACGAAATCCTGTTGAAAAGAACCCATGATGTGATGGAGGCACAAGGTGATGCCAAAAAGCCAGCCAACTACAAGGATTACAGAAAGTTGCTAGAGAATAAGGACCTTGATGTAGTGATAATTGGTACCCCGGACCATTGGCATTGTCTGCCGTTTATTGAAGCTTGCCAGGCCGGTAAAGACGTATATGTGGAGAAACCACTTGCTAACAGCATTGGGGAATGCAATCTGATGGTGAAGGCTGCCAGGCAATATAATCGGGTGGCCCAGGTGGGGCAGCAGCAGCGAAGCGGTCCACACTGGCAGGAAGCCATGGAGATCATGAGTAGCGGAGGTATCGGCCAGCTGAGGAAGGTGCTGGTCTGGGCCAATTTCATGTATGGGGTGGGTGCACCAATCGTTCCTGACTCCGAAGCACCAGATGGAGTGGACTATGAGCAGTGGCTGGGACCTGCACCTTACCGACCTTTCAACAAGTCAAGATTTCATGGCAACTGGAGACATTGCTGGGATTATGGAGGTGGTCTGATGACAGACTGGGGAGTGCATCTGCTGGATATGGCCTTATGGGTAAAGGACATCAAAGAGCCGCCAATTAGTGTTTCAGCAAGTGGTGGTAATTTTTCTCATCCGGAGAATTTTCATGAGACTTTTGACACCATGAGTGTGGTCTACCAGATGAAAGATTACACAATAACCTGGGAGCATACGGCAGGTATTCAAAAGGGTCCATACGACAGACTTTATGGTCTGGCTTACATTGGGAATGATGCTACTTTAGTTATTGATCGCCAGGGTTATGAGGTGCTACCTGAATATGGGAACGATGGACGCCCGAAGATTGAACCCATTCCTAAAGTAGAGGGAAGGAGAAACCATCACTCCGAGCACATGCGTAATTTTCTGGATTGTGTAAAGTCAAGAAAAGACCCCAACTGCACAGTAGAGAATGGAAGGCTTGTCGCTATCTACGCTCATATGGCAAACATTGCTCTTCGTACGAAAAGTACCCTTTCCTGGGATGAAAGCAGGAAGAATTTTGGGAAAAACAAGATGGCCAACAAGCTGATTACACCGGATTATCGGAGTCCCTGGGAATTGCCAAATATCTAAAAGCAGGTAGTAGATTGTTTTGGCAAAGTCAGAAATAGTCCTTATAAAAGATTAGTTAGTATTAAATTAAGGATAGAACATATTGAAATATTCTCTTAACACAGAATTTCAGGAATGTGCCTCTGGATAGGCATCTTAAAGTTCATCTAAGGGAGTTTATTTCCATTTTCTATGTAACTTGTAACCGTTTTTAAGTTTAACCACAACATTAATTTTATAATGACTTCAAAGAAGAAAACCCAGCAGGAATCGCGACGTGACTTTATCAAAAAGGTCGGTATCGCAGGTTCAGCTTTTACAATTGTCCCAAGATTTGTAATGGGTGGTCCTGGTCATGTTGCTCCTAGTGATACACTATATATCGCTGGTATTGGTGTAGGAGGAAAAGGTAGAAGTGACCTGGCTAGCTTTGCAGAAAGTCCGGCAGCCAAGGTTGTCTATCTCTGCGACGTAGATGAGCAAAGGGCCAAAGATTCAGTAGAGAAATTCCCGGATGCAAAATTCTATACGGATTTTAGGGTGATGCTAGACAAGCATGAAAAAGACATCGATGCAGTATCTGTTTCTACTCCTGATCATACACACGCTGTTGCAGCATTGAATGCAATGAATCGCGGCAAGCATGTTTATGTACAAAAGCCTTTGACATGGAGTATCGAAGAAGCAAGAGCACTTACTGAAGCGGCAAAAAGAAATAAAGTAGTTACTCAAATGGGTAACCAGGGTGGTTCCGGCGATGGTGTACGGGAGTCACAGGAAATCTATGATGCTGGATTGATCGGGGAGGTCACTGAGGTTCACTCATGGACCAATAGACCAGTATGGCCACAAGGTCTGCCATTGCCAACCGAAAAGCACAAAGTACCTAAAGGGCTTGACTATGACAAATGGTTAGGGCCTGCAAAATATACTCCTTATCAGCCGGTATACGTACCGTTTGGATGGAGAGGATGGTATGAATTTGGAACAGGAGCATTAGGTGATATGGCGTGTCACATGTTGGATCCTGCATTCAGATTACTCCCTATCGATTATCCTACGGAAGTTGAATGCTCTGTGGCACAGCTTCGTGATGGTAACGGTGAAGTATACTTACCTGATTGCTTCCCAACTTCTACCACAGTACATTTTAGGTTTCCTAGAGTTGGAGGAGGCTCTGATATTAAATTGAGTTGGTATGATGGCGGCATCATGCCGAAGAGGCCTGCTGAGTTAAGAGACTCTGAGCCGTTTGGGAACAGAGATGGTGGTATTCTTTTGATTGGTACTAGAGGACAATTGTTGATGGATTGCTACGGAGCAAATCCACGACTTATTCCAACAACCCTGATGAATACCATTGAGGTGAAGAAGAGACTGCCAAGAGTTCCTGAAGGTCACTACGTTCAGTGGGTTAATGCCTGTATAGCAGGATATGAGAATGGAAAGACAAGCTCATCTTTCGACTTTTCCGGTCCGTTTACTGAGGCTATCCTGTTGGGGTCGCTTGCAATAAGATCATTCCAGACCAAAGATGAAAACGGAAGGTTCTCAGGCCGTAAGAAGCTTATGTGGGATGCTAAAAACATGACCGTAACCAATCATGAAGCCTCTAACAGATTTGTGAAGAGAGATTATCGTGATGGTTGGAGCTTAGCATAACTTCATCAACCTAACTATACAAGGCTTGCCATTTTAATTGTGGCAGGCCTTTTTTTACCCTAGCCCACAACCCAAATGATGAATAAGAAAGAAAAGAGACGTTCATTTCTTAGGAAATCACTATTTGCTGCCAGTGGAATTATTGGTGCACCGATGATTGTGCCTGCCCATACAATTTCTGGTACCAAGGGCATATCACCTAGCGACAAGATTAACTTAGCTTCTATTGGAGTGGGGGGAATGGGGACCGGCCATGTCAGATCATTTCTTGGTTATCCGAATGTGCAGTACCGGGCTGTATGCGACGTACGAAAAGAACACCGCGATCGAGCCAAAGGCTACATTGATGAGCAATATGGCAACAATGACTGCGACACCTACAATGATTTCAGAGAGCTGCTTTCAAGAAAAGATATTGATGCCGTAGTAATTGCCACTCCGGAACATTGGCACGCGCTCATTGGGCTGGAAGCCTGCCGTCAAGGTAAGGATATGTACTATGAGAAGCCATTGAGTCTCTTTTTTGAGGAATGTCTGGCCATGCGGAAAGCAGTGAACCGATCAGGAGTTGTTTTTCAGCATGGAACACAGCAGCGGTCAGATAAGAATTTTAGACATACATGCGAGCTGGTTAGAAACGGATACCTGGGGGAGGTAGACAGGATCATCATTGGATCAGCCAGCTACGAACCTGTAGGTACTCAGCCTGAGATGCCTATCCCCGAAGGTCTGGACTACAACATGTGGTTGGGACCGGCTCCTGTAAAACCTTACACAGATCTGAGATGTACCCGTCAGTTCACATTGATCAATGACTATTCTCTCGGATGCCTGTCGGGCGCCTGGGGCATACATCATGTGGACATAGCACAATGGTCTATGAATGCGGATTTGACTGGACCTTTTGAGGTAGAAGGGATTTTCTTCAATAAACCGGAAAATGGTTTGTTTGACACATATCATACCTGGGAAGTGCATCACAAATATCCGAATGGAACCACCCTCATGCATATGGACCACTTCACTGCCAGGAAGAAAGAGCCTTTATATATCCATGATAATATGGGGATGCTCTTTGTGGGCTCAGAAGGCTGGATCGCTGTGAAAAGAGGCTTCATCGATGCCCATCCAAAATCTCTTTTGACCAAAGTGATAGGACCTAACGAAGATAAGCTTTACGAGTCCAACGACCACAGAAGAAATTTCCTGGATTGTGTAAAGTCCAGGGAGGAAACCATTTGTCCGATTGAAGTGGCGGTAAGGTCAGACACGGTATGCCACCAGGCCGATATTGCCTTCCGGACTGGAAAGAAACTGACCTGGGATCCTTCAGCAGAAAAGTTCCCTGAGGAACCTACAGCCAATAGATTATTGTCCAGACCCATGAGAGCACCCTGGAGCTTAAATTGACGATTATGCGAGTGAGAATCTTGCCCGCGTTGATTTGGCTGATTGCGATCACCGGGACCCTGAAATCCTGCAAACCTTCAGAACAGACGATTTCAAAAGAGACTGTAGACTCAGTGCTTGTGATGATGAAAGATTATCAGGAGCTCGGTGACAGACTTTGGAGCAATGGCTTATTGAGTATTCTAGAAGAGGGCTATCAATCTACGGGATCGAAAAAGGTAATAGAAGATTCTTTTATTGCTTTTCTAAAAAGTGATGCCTCCCCTGCAGCCAAAAATGTCATACTCTACGATCTTGGGCCTTTGGCATCGGCCCAATCGGTTGATATACTGGTCAATTTACTTTCTGATGAAGAAAACTTTGATGCAGCGCTTTATGCTTTGACCTACATTTCTGAGAGTAAGATTGATCATCAACTATTGGAGATGCTCACAAAAATTGATCTGCGGCAATCCATTGCCATTGTCAATACACTGGGAGATCGTGCTAACCCGGAAATTGTTCAGCCTCTTTCTGGGTTTCTTTCCGGAAAACCCGAATTTGCCCCCCATGTGCTGGCAGCCCTTGGAAATATTCCCTCTCAGGAATCTGTGAATGCCATCTTACAATATTTGGATGAACAACAAGGTGAGCAAAGGTGGCAGGCTGCAAACAATTTGATCCAGGTGGCGAATGCACTCAGGAAAGAGGATCTGTATGTATCAGGTTATTATGAAAAGGCTTTTCATTCTGAAGCCCCACCCACCATTATTTATGGAGCCCTAAAAGGACTTGTTTTGGCAGGCCAGGACCCCACGGATAAAATGATGGAGATCTTCAATCGTGGAGATGAAAGGCAAATAAGCGGGATCATTCCACTGATCCGTGATTTGAGCCAATTGCCCTCGGAAACATTTATTTCGGAAAGTCTAAAGGTTTTACCTGACGTCAACAAGTCCATGTTTTTGATTGCACTGGCAGATGCCGGCGATCAAAGGATGAAAGCAAAAGCACTTGAGCTTGTCCTGAGTCAGGATCAAAGCGAACAGGTTACCGGTCTCAAGATGATGCTACGACTTGGCGGTATCGATGAGATCAGTGTTTTGGCTAATCTGGCCGCAAACCTAAAAGGAGAAGCAAAGCTCCTGGCCAGGAAATGTCTTTACAGCATCCCGGGGAAAGAGCTTGACACTAAAGTCGCAGAGGAGGTCGTTTCATCTTCCGGAAAGGAAAAGGAGGAATTGATTTTAGCCCTAGGTAATAGAAACGTAGCTGCATCTAAAGAAATGCTTGTTGAGTTGATGAGGGATAAACATCAACGAACCCGATTGGCCGCCATGAAATCTTTGGCCATGATTGGAGACTCTGGCGTTATTCCCAAGATGCTGGCGAATGCAGATCAATTGATCGGGGCTGAGGAAACACAGCTGGTGCGAAGCATCACAGTGCTGACTGCTTATATCCCAGAGCCAGATCAGCGGGATGATGCAGCTGCTAAAGCCCTTGATGAGACAAAGAGCATTAGGACTAAAATAATTTTGATTGATATTCTGGCAAATGTAGCGAATGAGGATGCCTACCAGGTCGTTTTTCCGTTACTCGAAAATGGAGATCTGGAAGTACGAGCTGCAGCCGTTCGAGCACTCTCTGAGTGGCCTGATGATCGTCCCTTATCATCGCTGGCCGATTACTTTGCGAAGGCTCAGGATAATCAATTGAAGTTATTGGCCCTTCAGGGGGTGGAACGGTTAACGAATATTTCCGATTCGCTGGCCGCTGATGAGCGTGCAAAACTGCTTATTACGACTTTAAATGCATGTAAAACCGATGATGAGCGTAAAATAGTGCTTTCGGGGCTGGGAAAAACGGGTTCATTAATTACCTTCGAGGCTGCAATAAAACTGGTTTCATCCAAAGCAGTTGGCTCAGAGGCGGAAGCGGCAATTTTGCAAAACATCAGAAATATTGATCGGGATGATTTCTCTACTGAAATTTTGCAGTATTTGAGATTAGCTCAGGAAAAATCTTCTAACGAAAATTTTAAGAAGGAAATAGACAAGTGGCTCAGTGATTTAAGCTGACTCTCTTGGTGAAATACGACTGAAAATAGAACAATTCATGGAAAACGAAAAACAGGAATCTAAAGAAGAAAAAAAAGGTTCTTTAAATCTGAGTAGGAGGGACATTGTACAGGGTCTTGCTACGGTTCCCTTTCTAGGTATGTTTGGTTGGTCTTGGGCCAAGAAAGATGGCCCGGATACTGCAGCGAACGGACCAGTAATTGAAACCCCGAAAGAATTTAATGGTAAAGAACTAAATGTGGCCATGCTAGGTATGGGTGCACAAGGTCAGGTACTTCTCAACTCATGTCTGAGAATACCAGGTCTGAAGTTTAAAGCCGTTTGTGACATCTGGACAGATCTCAACCTGAAGCGAGCAGTAAACCTATTGACCAAGTATGGTCATGAAGTGACAGGATACGAAGATTATCGGGAAATGCTTGAAAAAGAAAAAGATCTCGATGCCGTGATTATTGCAACGCCGGATTTTTGGCATGCTGAGCATACCATTGCATTTCTTGAAGCAGGGGTACACGTATACTGTGAGAAAGAAATGTCTAACACCATCGAAGGTGCACGCAGCATGGTGGACGCGCAGAAGCGAACAGGTAAACTCCTTCAGATTGGTCACCAGCGAAGAAGTAACCCGCGATACATCCACTGTAAGAAAAAATTATTGGAAGAAGCAGATATCCTTGGAAGGATCACGACCATCAATGGTCAGTGGAACAGGGGTGTGCAACCTGATCTTGGATGGCCAAAAAGGTATGAGCTCTCTCAGGAGAAACTTGAGAAGTATGGTTTCGAAACCATGCATGAGTTCCGTAACTGGAGATGGTACAAAGGATTGGGTGGTGGCCCGATTGTAGACCTTGGATCACACCAGATCGACATCTATAACTGGTTCCTGGATAGCAAGCCTGTTTCAGTAATGGCCAGCGGTGGTGTGGATTACTACGAAAAGGAAACGCACGAATGGTATGATAGCATCATTGCACTGTTTGAGTATCAGACAGAAAAAGGTACGGTAAGAGCTTCTTATCAAACCATCACAACCAATAGCAGCCAGGGCTATTTTGAGAAATTTATGGGAGATCAGGGAACACTTTCTATTTCTGAGTCAGCCAATAAAAGTGGGGTGTATCGTGAGGTATCTGCTCCACCATGGGATGAGTGGGTAAACAAAGGTTACCTATCTAAGCCTGAGAAAAAAGAAACCCCTGCAGCCGGAGAAGGAGCTGTTGTGGATGTAAGGGAAACAGCAAGCCCGGAATCTCATACAATTCCAGTTGAGCTTAATGACCCTTATCATCAGCCGCACCTGCAAAACTTCTTTGATGCGATCAGAGGAGAGGCAGAGCTGAATTGTCCTGCAGAGGATGGCTATGAAACTGCTGTTACGGTATTGAAAGTAAATGAAGCCGTAGAAAAAGGAATCACTGTGAAATTTAACCCTGAAGAATATGTCATTTGATAAAAACGAACAAACCATTGGAAGTGGAGGTATCATAGCACTAACACTCCTAAGAATACTGATCGGATGGCACTTTCTTTACGAGGGATTTTATAAGCTGGCCCAGGAATCATGGACAGCCAAGCCTGTACTAAACGGATCGAAGTGGATCATGAATGGCGTATATTCATGGATCGCCGACAGTCCTTCTATGCTATCATTTGTAGATAGTCTGAATATGTACGGCATGGTGATTTTAGGTTTTGGGTTAATCCTTGGTGTATTTACCAGATGGTTGGCATTAGGTGGTGCGGTATTGTTGCTGCTTTTCTACCTGATCAATCCACCATTGCCAGGACTGTATTATACCACTCCTACTGAAGGTCACTACCTGATCGTAAATAAAAACCTGATTGAAATGATGGCTTTAGTAGCTCTTGTTTTCATTCCTACAGGTAAATTCTTCGGTTTGGACAGATTTTTGTATGCCTTTTTAAAGAAGAGTTAAATACTTAATAATAAATTGATAAGAATGAAGAAGTTAGTTTTAATCGTAGCTGTTGCTTTTGTAAGTCTTACTGCACTTCAGGCTCAGCAAATGAAACCACTTGATTTGGAATTGCCACAACCGATGTTTGTGGGTACACCGCAGAATTTTGACGTTCCTAATTTGGAGAAGCCAAAAGGTGGAGCTCGTCCTCCATTCCTGGCACCAGCGGGAACTAAAAATGTTTCTGAAGGTAAAACCGTAACAGCATCGGATGATCTGCCAATCATTGGAGAGATTGATCAAATCACAGACGGAGATAAAGATGCCGGATACGGTTCTTTCGTTGAATTGGGTCCTGATAAACAATGGGCACAGGTAGACCTGGGTGCTTCGCACACTATCTATGCGGTGATCCTTTGGCACTACCATCAGCAAGCCAGGGTATACCTGGATGTGGTAGTACAGGTATCTGATGATCCTAACTTTGCATCAGGAGTAAAAACAATCTTCAACAACGATCATGACAACACTTCAGGTTTTGGCGTAGGAAAAGACATGAACTACGTAGAGACTAATGAAGGTAAATTGATCGATGCGAAAGGTGCAAAAGGACGCTATGTACGTGCTTACAGCAATGGAAACACTTACAATGACCTGAACCACTACGTTGAAATTGAAGTACACGGAAAGCCCTGATAAGGCTTAACCTTAAAGACTAAATATATTTGTGATCTCATCTCCGGAATACCGGGTGGTGAGATCACATTTTTTTTGTAGTGAATTGAAGAAATACGGATACATTCTTTTAATCAGCATCACGGTACTGGCCCTCTGGTTGAGGAGTTATAAGCTCACAGAAAGGCCCATGCATACCGATGAGGCTGTAGGGGCGGTTAAGTTTGGGCAACTGCTTGATCATGGGGATTATAAATACGACCCCTTTGAATATCATGGCCCAACCATGAATTATCTTACCCTGATACCCGCATGGATTGCAGGAGAGGATACCTTCAAAGACCTCAGCATCGGGACAGTCAGGTCCGTGGCTGTGTTCTTTGGCATGCTCCTGGTCTTGCTACCTATTGTCATTTTGTTTCGATTTGATCTGCGGTTTGCCTTGCTGGTATCCTTTCTGGTGACCATCAGTCCTGCCATGGTCTTTTACAGTAGGTATTATATCCACGAGTTCATTCTTGTATTTTTTACTTTCCTCGGGATACACGCGTATTTCCAATGGGAGGCTCATCGAAAATGGATTTGGAGTGCTCTGCTGGGACTATCGGTAGGGATGATGATCGCAACCAAAGAGACCTGGATCATCTCAGTGGCTGGTTTCTTTGTGGCTGTGATGGTGGTTGGTAACAGACAAGCTTTCTACAAGTTCCTTGTATCCAAACATTCACTGATCGCATTGGGGCTTATGCTCCTGGTAATGGTCACGTTTTTCTCTTCCTTCTTCACTCATTTTGAAGGATTGAAAGATATGGTGGCTACCTACAGCACATACCTGGATCGGGCTGGCACCAAGGACCTTCATCGCCATCCGTGGTATTATTACCTGGAGCTGCTCAGCTTCAACAAGGGCTCCGAATACTTTTGGTCGGAAATTTCTATCATCGTGCTGGCAGCCATTGGCAGCCTGTTCCTCTACCTCGAGACCGAGGAAACTGCTCTGGTGCGAAACATGAGGATGATCGAGGCATTCAGCGTATTCCTTTTAATTGTGTACTCAATCCTTCCTTATAAGACCCCCTGGAACCTGTTGAGTTTTTACATGGGGCTCTTCTTTGTGGCCGGTTACGGATTGATCAACCTGCTCTGGATGATGGGTACAAGGTGGGCAAAGGTGGCTGCTGCACTGGTATTTGGCTTCATCAGCATTCATTTACTGGACCAGAGCTTTAATGAGTATGGCGATCCTGCCGATCCATCAAACCCATGGGTCTATGGTCATACGAATGGAAGCTTTCATCAGGTGATCCAAACCATTGACTCTGCAACTGTGGATGAATCTACCTATATCGAAATTGTCTTCCCGGGGCATGATTACTGGCCTTTTCCATGGTATTTAAAAAAGTACCAGCAGGTGGCATACCGGGATAGGGTAGATTTTGAGAGTCAGGGCGGGGAGATAATTATCATCGCACCCTCACAGGAAGGAGCGCTGGTCGAGAAATTGTATGAGAAACCACCTCCGGGCGAGCGTTTCCTGTATTTGAATCTTTTTGATTCCACCCAGACACTGCGGCCTAATGTTTATTTCAATGGGTATCTGAGGCAGGACCTTTGGGAGAAAAGACAAAATATAAATATTGAGCATGATTGATGTAGAGAAGTCAGGTGAGCAGCAGAAACCTCATGTGTTTGAATCACGGGCTATGGCCACAATGTACCAGATTTTTATCAGGCATGAAGACAAGGGTTATGCCAGTCAGGCTGCGCAGGAAGCTTTTGAATTGCTAAAAGATCTGGAACAAGACCTGAGCTATTACATCTCCAATAGCGACATCACGATATTCAACCAGACGGAGCCTGGTAATACCATCAGGATTGGGGAACATGCCTGGAACTGTGCAAGGATCTGCGAAGAACTCTACAAGCTCACAAAAGGTCTCTATGATCCTACTGTAGGTCACTTTAAGCATGGTGCTAAACCGCTCAAGAAAAAAAGAGGGCTTGGCTGGGTGACAGACCCTGAAAAGAATGGGCTGATCCGCAAAGAGGAGGACGTACAGATGGATCTTGGAGGCATGGGCAAAGGCTATGCACTGGACCAGCTGGCATTGACGCTCAAAGACTGGGATATTCACAACTTCCTTGTTCATGGGGGTACAAGTTCAGTACTTACCTCCGGGAGTATGGATCCTGATGGTAAGGGTTGGCCGGTTTCTTTGACACTGGTAGGTGATGAAAAATTACAAACCCTATACCTAAAAGACGAATCTATGAGCAGCTCGGGCATCATGAAAGGCGGCCACATTATCGATCCTGCCACAGGCAAGTCAACCAAAGAGACCAGAGCCACCTGGATCATTGGACCAAATGCTGCAGTGACAGATGGGCTTTCCACCGCACTGATGATGATGGCCAACTCAGACATCAAAAACCTGGTAAAAAGGAAAGAAGGCTATAAAGTGATCGTCCGAATGGATAAGAAGCAACAGGTGAAGTACTACGGATTCTGAGACACCGCATTTGTTTCTAGCGAGTTGCAGTTAAACATTGTTAATAACTACTTGATGAGGAGGAATTTGGTTAGCTTTTAGATTTAGTTGCTAAAACCATGCGTTCCCCGGTTTTCATTATTATCATAATCTTTGTCTGGACTGCTCACCATTGCTGCGGTCAGCAGTTGCTGTTTCACAAAAGCCGCCATAAGGAAGCCATCTACACGATTGGTGAGATCATCTCTTTCAGCACCAAAGAAGACGACTCACGGCTGACCAGTCAGATTCTGGGATTCGAGGGGGATACTTTGATCGTATTTCAAAATTACAAGATCAATCCGCGGAGCATCACCTGTTTATATGCTGATGAAAAAACCATGGGATGGTATCCATTGAGATATAAGATTGATAAGATCCTGTTCATTGCAGGTGCAGGCTATCCACTGCTTGAGGTTTTCAATGAAGGATTGATTCATAGAAGTAGAGTTGATCCCGAGGTGTTTGTTGTTGGTGGTTCCCTGGTTGGCGCAAGCTTTCTGGCCAGGTGGCTGATCAGTGAGAAGATCAGGATAAAAGGCAGAAGGAAATTACTGATTTTAAACCATGAGGATACTCTGGTCTGGTAATCAAATCTCTTTGATCTTACTCAGCTCCCGCATCATATTGATGAAAGTTTTTGAAGCCGTCAATCGGCTGTCGGGATCTGCAAACCAGTGAATAGGGAATTCTTTAATCCTGAAATTATTTTTTTCAGCCCTTATGATGGACTCAATATCAATCATGAACCCATCTGTGAAGCAAGCCCCATAAATGGTGTGGGCAGCTTCTTTAGCGTAAATTTTAAGCCCGCATTGGGTATCGCTGTACCTTCCATAGATGCCCATATAGAGTGGGATCACAATCCTGAATGCTCTTGAGAGGATCTGTCTGAAAAGCGATTTAGGTTTATCGATCTTGCTTTCCGGAAGAAACCGGGAGGCATGAGCAATGTCTGCTTCTCCTTTGCTGATCAGTTTGATTCCTTCATGAACATACAGGTAGGGGATACAGCTCCCACTGTCAATAAACATGATAATTTCTCCTTTAGCCCTGACCATTCCGGATCTGATGGCTGACCCTTTGCCCCGATGGGGATTTTCCTGAAGAATCAGGTTTTTGTGCTTACGTTGAAGCGTCTGTACCACAGACCGGGTATTGTCTTTACTTCCATCATCGGAAATAATGATTTCACCATCCAGTGACTGTTCACCGAAGTATTTCAGTGCATCGTCAATGTCTTTGGGGATCTTTTGGGCTTCGTTGTATACGGGGATAACTATGGACAGGTCCATGGGGCTGCAAAATAGAGAAAAAAGGGCAAGTCATTGGGTAGATTTTTCCCTTAATTAATTAAAAATGATGTTTCCGAATAAGGGCCTGGCCACCCCTTAATCAGACCATGTAGTGCGAAAATCAAAAAAGACGTCAAAAAAAATGCTAACTTATATTTTGAAAGGGTATCCAACCCATTCGACTTCGGTATTAATTGAAATATGAATCCTTTCAAGCCATCCGTATTATTCTTTATTCTGGGATTGCTCAGTTCATTCACTGGCTTTGCACAAATAGAAGTGGACGAAATCACCGAAAGATTTGAAATATATCATTCACAATTGGTCCCAGAGAAAGTATATGTACAAACCAATCAGGAAATGTTTACCCTGGGCGATACGCTATACTTCAGTGCATATGTGGTGAATGGGATCAAACATTCTCCAACTTATGTGAGTGGAGTTTTGTATGTGGAGCTTATTTCTCCAACAGATAGCATTGTTGAGACCGTGAAATTGAAAATCGATAGCCTTGGCAGAACTTTTGGTGACTTTGCATTATCCGATAGCCTGGACGCCGGACAATACGTACTGAGAGCTTACACACAGTATCAGATGAATTTTGACGAGGACTTCTTTTTTAATAAGTCAATCAAGCTGCTACCAAGGATGGAGATCCAGCAGGTCAATGAATACTCACCTCAAAAGGTACCACAGGTTAAACTGGATTTTTTCCCCGAAGGAGGTGAGTTGGTAGCTGGGACTAATAATGTCATTGCTTTTAAAGCAACCGATCAGTATGGTAATCCACTGGATGTCAAAGGTGAAATATTTGACAATTCCGGGCAGAAAGTAGCTTCTCTCAATTGTGAACATGATGGTATGGGCTTATTTCAGCTACAACCAGAAGCTGGAAAAAAATACACCTGCACTTATCAGTTGGGCGAAAGGTCGTTTTCTCAACCTTTACCGGTAGCTTTAAACGCTGGCTATCTCCTACATGCACGCAGAGCAGGAGACCGTTGGCATATCCTGGTGAACCCAATCAATAAATCCATTGAAAATTCCTTTCTTATCGTTCAATGCAGGGGGGAGATACTTTATGTTATTGGGCCTCAGCCTGGTGCAGGAAACATCCGATTTTCACTCAAAGAGACAGATTTGCCAGATGGGATTATTCAGCTAACATTTTTTGATCCAGGCCACAAAGCTGTCGCCGAGCGATTGATTTACAATGAAAATCCCAAAAATAAGCTCGAGCTACGGATTGCCACAGATGCTCAGACTTATTCCAAACGGTCAGAAGTAACCATTGATTATAGGCTTGCTGGAAATCCTCTGGACACATTGAAGTTAGCCACGATATCCACTACGGTGATCCCACAGTCACTCCATGTATCACCGGGTGAAACTCTTTCATCATTTCTCTTTCTTACTTCCGACCTGAAAGGTCATGTGCATCAGCCCTCGTATTATGTGAGTCCGGAGAACCCAGACAGGCTTAAGCACTTGGACCTACTTATGATGACCCATGGCTGGAGACGTTTTGACTGGCAAAATCTGATTGACGAAGAATTTCCTCAACTTGAATATTTTTTTGAGCAAGGTATCCGCATAGAGGGCACAGTTAGGAATTTCACCGACAGGAAGAATACAATGGCGAGTAATCTTCGGTTAAGTTTTGCTGATAACCTTTTGTTTCAGCTGGAAACCACTTCGATGGGGAACGGACTTTTTTGGTTTGATAAACTAAACTTTACTGATACACTCACAGCGATTGTGAAGACGTTTCAGGAGAGCAGAAAAAAAGAAAGGAAGCTGGACAATACATTCATTCAAATTCATGATCGGAAAATACCTCCTATGGGAGAATACTATCTTTCCCCCTTCAGGATCACCACAAAAGACAAGCTAATGATTGAAAGGGGAAAACGGGCACTCAAAGAGACTCCGGCAAGTAAACAAAATTTAGTCATTTCGGATAAGTTGGTCAAAGAAGACAAAGAAACCCACAATGACCCGTTCAAAGGACGACAAGGAATGATCTATTCAGATCCGGACCATAGGATCATGTTGGATTCCTTTCCTAATTATTATCGGGATATTTTTCAATACCTGTATGGAGTTCCCGGACTCGTTGTGACAGGTTTTGCACCCAATGCCAGGGTGAAAATTCGGGGAATTGAATCGTTCAACAGTCCAACCGACCCCTTATATCTTTTGGATGGATTAGAAAGAGATGTGAATTTCGTAAACAATCTGAATGTGATGAATATCCTTTTCATCGATGTATTGAAAGGGCCAAGTGCCAATGTGTATGGTTCCAGGGGTGCAACTGGTGCGATAGTGCTTTATTCACGCCAGGCAGGAGACTTTCGTGCCATAAAAGATAAGGAGCTTGTTGGACAGTCAGTCTTTCGATTAGCCGGTTACACACCGCCCAGACAATTTTATATGCCCGACTATAGCAACCCAGCCCAAAAGCAGAGTGGCCGTACGGACCTAAGAAGTACAGTCTACTGGAATCCACATATGCCCATAGATAACGGAGATACAACCGATCAATTCTATACTTCAGACGAGTTAGGCAATTTCATCATTTATTCTGAGGGAATTACAGTGGATGGAATCCCTTTCTCCGGAACAGCTGTTTTTACTGTTGATTGATTACCTATGCTGAAAGTAAATAATTAAGGAGTTTGAAGGTATTTTTTAAAAAGTAATGCTACGTGTTGAGAATTAGCACAATTCTCTTACTTTTGCGTTCCAATTCGACGAAACCATGATACAGAGACCTGGCCGGACGCGACGAATGCGGCGGAACCGCCTCCGAGTTTATTTTGATTGTATAAATGTTCCGTCGTGATAAAAGCATAGACCTAGAGGCGTGGCAGAGTGGTCGAATGCGGCGGTCTTGAAAACCGTTGTACCGCGAGGTACCGGGGGTTCGAATCCCTCCGCCTCTGCTTGAAAATGCAAAAACCGTCCAATAGGGCGGTTTTTCGCATTTATGGGTGTCAAGAGTGGGTGTTAAAAAGCCAAATTAGTAATCATTGCCCATTTCATTACATTTCTTATTTACATGCAACTGTTAAAAAGCTTATTTTGCGGATTTTATTGCATTTTAGACACTTTTTGATGACAACTTAATATTCTTATATAGTATTGATTATTAAGTACTTACATTTTTATTTTAAACAATAAATAATCAATTTGAAATTATTGTTGCCACTAACAAGGACGATTAGAATATTGAAATATTTTGAAAATGAATTTAGATAAATTAATGATGAGATTTAAGTAATTAATAATAGTTTAGATTTCAATTGTTGTGAGGTAATAAATAGATGAAGAATACTTTCTTGATCCAACGGAAGCTCATTATAAATGAGTTCTATTACTCTGGATTCTATATAGTTGTAGTTATTTGAATTAATTCTCTTCAATTCATTAAGTAATTGAAGTAATTCGTCTATTTCAAGTTCATTGATATCATTTGGTTTATTGATGTTATGTATAAATAGAAGATCATCAAAGATGTCATCTTCATAATCTTCTTCTTCAAATATTTGATCATCTAAGTTGTAATGTTCAATTTCAAATTTTGAAACAAAGCCAAGGCAAGAATAGATTTCATTGACAATTTCCAGAGTTCTTTGTTCGTTTGATTCTCCAACAATCACACTATCGTGTCGAGTAAAACACCAGATTTTTTCCTTGTGTAGTTTATCAAATATTTTCTCAATGAAAATCTCGGATTCGAGTGCTTGTAGATTAATTGATAGTCGCTGAAAACCATCACCTTCATTGATATTTTCTTGACCCTTTTTCTTTAGTCTTGCAATTTGTTTGAGCTTATATGCATCTAATGTATTTATCACCGATGGGTATCTTTCTCGAAGCTTCTCTTTAAAGGGATTATTGTTATCGGGTTTGGAAAAAATGATTGTAAAGCAAAATATCTTGGCTTGATTTCTTTCGGATAGACCAAGGTATCTCCTTATGACTTCATAGAAATCAGATTCGAAAACATCCTTACAAAATTGATCAACATCTTTATAATCAATAACATTCTCTCTAAAAATATCCCGTAGTTCAGATAAAAATGTCTGACGTTTTCCACTGAAATTGACTGACAAACTTTTAGCTTCAATGAATGCTCTAAAGAGATTTGCTAACAATAAAAATTGACTGGTTTTAGCATCGATACCTACAACAGGTTCATTTTCAATTTTAATAAATTTCAATGCCTTTGATGGAAGAAATACGCCTGTGTGAAATATACGCCTTGTCTTATTTTCATCTCTGCTTAGTTCAAATTTTCCATCTCTAGTCTTCAATAAATTCAGCTCAGTATGACTTAAAAAGGTGAACTTTTTCTTTTGTCTAAATAATGATTCAGGAATGATTTTAATACGATCCTTATCATAAAAAATTCCAGCATTTAATTCCGTTGAAATTTTTTTTAAGTAATTGACTTTGTGGAAATGATGCCTTACATCATTTGGGTAGTGAACTTCCGCATCAAACTCCATGACATCAGGAAAATCATCCAGTTTGAATCTTAGTCTTTCAATATCTTTATCCGAAATTAGATTTTTTTATAAGAATTTAAACTCTTCTAGATCAATTGACACCTTGTTCAGATGACGTATTATCCTCTTACCTAATCTATTTTCAATTCGGTCTATGTGATAATTTGAATACCCAACATCTTTTGTCTTTTTTGATTTAAAGTCAACCCTAATGATGTTATTAGAACTTAATTCCATATCAAGATTGGTTGAATATCTTTTTCTTCCCCTCTTTACATCTTCGTCAATTATACCAGCATCAATCAATTCCTCAAGATATTGCTTGTATCTACCACCTACTACCTTCTTCCAATAGTTTTTAGCCAATGGATATGAATGGAGAGTAGTACTTCCAAAATTGCATTTGAAATAGATTGTCCCCACTATTGTTATAAAGTTGTCATGTCTTACATTCTTATTTCCACTAGTTTTTTCTACCAATTCAAAGATACTTTTAGCGATATTTTCGGGTAGGTATTCGTAACCCCTGAATGATATATTATTACGTTTCATATTATACTTTCACTGTCATTTTAATAATTATATATTGTATGCCATATAAAGTTTAAGGCATACAATTCCATTTAGCATCTTCAGAATTTATGAAAAAGACTATTTACTGCTAAAGCTCATATGAGCTTCAACGATCACCCATCACGGGAACAAAAAGTCTATGTGTGTGTTTTTTGGGAGTGAAGTATTGAGGTATGATGTGCTAAAAAGCCTCAATAAGCACTTCAGGACGTGTTTAACCTAATCTACGTAAAAATATCCAAAAGGTTACATTATATATTAATATATTCATATTAACTATCTTAAACGGGTCAATAAAAGTACCTTTTGTTCCTAAAAAGATTGAAATAACCAAGAATTCAAATGAGTTAAAAGGTTAATTAAGAGGAATTAGACCACAATATTGATCAGATTAGTGCAGTACATGCAATAAAAATTGCTTTTTGGTGTCAAAATTTTGACGGATTAAATGTAGGGATCAATATCGTATATAAATTGATTTTATTCTTCTGTTCCAAGTATTTATAATAAAGGTTATAAATATGAACCAACAGTATTTAGGAAATCGAATTACTACTCGACTGACGGATGAGGAAATGAATAAACTCGATGTCATCCATAAAGAATTAGGTCTGACAACACGATCAGAAACACTAAGAGTTTTAATAGAAGCAATACATCAAAAGATTAAATCAAGATTGTATGCCAAAGTATAGGTTTAAAGTTGGGACATTATATAACCGTATCCTTAATGGTTTATATACACAACGGTATCTTGATTTTTGTTACACTACCCCTCCATATACCCATCCCCCATACTAGGGTCGCTACATTGTTAAAATTTCTAGGATTTCCATCCCAATACCGCTTTTTATAAAAATTTATAAAAAATTATAATTTAAATTTTATAAATAACGTTATATTAAATATTAATATAGCTGGTTCGATATCGTAAAAGGGAGTTATCGTAATGGTGTTCTCTTTTTTATTCCCTAATTTAAAATTGCAACACTTTATATTTTCGGACGTTCGATGAATTTGATAAAAATTAAGTTTTGCAATATGAATAAAAACAATCTGTCCCTCTGGTTTCCTATAAGACCATCATTAGATATGGCAGAAGTTTCTCATTTAGGCAATAAGTCTACTTACGTTAATGTAACCTTTAAGTCGAAAATGGTCATTCAAAATATTCATGGAAAAGAGCTAATCACTGATTTTTTTAGAGGTATTCGCAAAGAGTGGGTTGAGTTTGTAATCGAGAATAGTAATTCCTTTATTCTTGATGAAGAATTTGTTTTGTATCTGAATTAGCAGACGTTATTCATAAATCAAGGATTTAAAGTATATTGAATGATTACAGCCTGAGTAATCATGAAAACATGGACAATTATCATTGCTCTAATTGGGATAATACTATCTGTATTTACCATTTGGGCAATTGTGACATTCAAAAACAATAAGCAAAAAGAATCGGAGGCAACATACTACGAACTAAAGTATAAGATTCAATTTCTTGTTGCGATGTTCATAAGCTTTTCTGGTATTGCTGCCCTCCTTGGCTATAACTCCTATGAGGATGCTGTGGATAGGATTGAAAACTCACTAAAAGAAAGAATTGATAATGAACTTGGTGAAAGACTCACTAGAACTGAATTACGAATTGAATCGGTTGATTCCTTAATTGCAACTGCTGAACTTGCAATATCTGAAAGAGACTCAACAATTAAAATATTAAAATACCAATCCAATTCAATTCAAAAAATTGCCTCAACTATTGAACAAAAGATCAATGCAATCAATCAAAAAAATATTCTAAGACAGAACTATTATGTAGTAAGTGACTTACCTCTTCCTGAAAGCTACTCATGGAGGGAATACCCTTTCTCTGATTTAATAACCACAACTGGTCAAAAGTTGCCGACTTTTGAATCTACCCCCTTGGTTTTATTAGTACCAGATAACTATTTGCTAATGGAGGTAATGAATACAACTAAAGAAAGCTTTAAAATTGGAATTACAGGAGATTGGATAATGGGAGCTGAAGCTGCCCCAAAAGTACCTCAAATTGATAGGGATTCTATTAAGATTTCAGTAGTGATTTTTGAAAAGTAGTAAAGTCTTTAACACTTCATTGAATGAATCGATTAGTCATTTTAGGAAATGGATTTGACCTTGCGCATGGTCTTAAAACAAAATATGAAGATTTCCTGAAATACGAACTTATTGAGTCAATATGGGGTAAAAAATCACTATTTAGAGTTCCAAAAATACTGTATACAAGATCATTGATTGACTACATTGATTATGAGAATGATTCCTTGGAAGATATTGGACTAAAGATTAAAGAAATTGACGGTTCTGGATTTAATTGCAATAATTCACTTGTAAAAAACAGTTTAAAGGCAGAAAGATGGATTGATTTTGAATCAATGTATTATGAAATGCTGAAGAATTGCATCGATGAAACTCATAATATCTCTAAAGCGGAAGTTGAGTTTCTAAATCATGATCTCGTTGAAATAAGGGGACATTTTGAGAAGTATTTGGCTCAATTGAAATCTGAACATAAAAAGATTATCTCAATTCCAAAAATTATTAATCATCCTTTTCAACAGCAAGATTTTAGCTTCTTCAATGAAGAAACTACTATTGGTAGGACATGTATCCTAAATTTCAATTATACCAATACAATAAATCTTTATGAAGGTGACTTAGGAAATCACGAAGTAATAAATATTCATGGGCAGATAGGGGATAACAACAATCCAATAATTTTTGGTTATGGAGATGAGTTAGATGAAAAATTTGAATTGATAGAACGCCTTAATGACAATGATCTACTTGCGAATTTCAAATCTCCAAAATACTTGCAAACTGATAATTACTTCAGACTATTGAAATTTATAGACCATAATGAATATCAGATTTTCATCATGGGGCATTCTTGTGGGCTTACTGATCGAACTCTTTTAAACCACATTTTTGAGCACGATAAATGCAAAAGCATCAAGATATTTTATCATAAGTCAAATAAACTGGATGTTGTCTACGAGATATCTCGTCATTTTAATGATAAGGCAAAACTAAGGTCAAGGGTCGTTGGGCTATCTATTTGCGAAGAATTCCCACAACTTGAGTAAGTTGAAACAACTCCTTGTATGGGAGCAGGGAATGAATTGGGGTCTCCAAGTTCAAAAAATAGCAATTGGATTTAGAGGTGACCCTGTACCTCCCTCAATCCTTAATGGAGCACCTACGAAAAGGAATTCCCATCTATTTGACAAACGAGCTTGTTTTGTTAGTTCCTCCAAGTTTAAATTATCTAATATTGGAGTCCCCATCGAAAATAGTACCAACATGTGGACTGGATGTGATTGCCCTTCAACACCAGATGGCAATAAATCACTTGCACCGTCAGAACCCAAAACGGCTATATCCCTATCCTTTAGCCAACTTACTGTAGAAGCATGAAGCCCACTTGCTTTCTGGCTATATTTCCATGTTCCATTTTGCTTTTCATTCTCCATGCGTCCAGTTCTGATTAAAAGTATATCTCCACTACTTATTTTAATACCAGTTTTAAGTTCCCAAGCTTCTAAGTCTTTGCTAAAAATAGGTATTCCTTCATCTAGGTATGGAATGTCTTTTAGCCATGGGATATCAACAAGAATGCCACGGCTAAAAATTCCATCTGACATATTTTGTATCCCCAACTTCTCAGCTTCAGTTGATTTACGACTGTCCGCAGAATATCCGTTGTAAAGTTCACCATCAAGTGCAATATGGCATAGTGCATCAATATGGGAATGGGCATAACCATGATAATCAATCGTGTATGTGTCTACTGCCCATTTTCCAGAGGCACGTACTGTATGGATAAGTGGATTTCCGTTATTGATGCCTTCTTCCTTTGACAAGTTATTTGCCAGTGATATTGACTTTCCTTCTTTTACTAAGGAGGCTGCTTGTATCTTTTTCTCGGCAGTGATTAAATTCAATGTCCCTAGTTGATCTTCATTTCCCCATCTACCCCAATTCGATACTTCAACGATCCATTGTTCAAAAGTTGAAGCTTTGACAGTGCTAATATTTTGTCCGAATACAAGATTCCCAAGTAGAATGAATACGAGTATTAATGTATATCTCATCATGCTTGAATATTTAAGAGGTGTGTTACATGAAGCGATTATGTGATATTATGCCACAAATTTACCTTCCATCGGTTACTAAATGTAATGAAAATAACTGATGACTTGACCACTCTGGAAGTTAATTCCAAATACCAACAAATGTAAGAATGGTGATTACCGAAGTTAATGGATAGTGTCATTCTTTATATGTAATGCTTTTTGTTTCTGTATCAATTCCCATTATATCTTAATTAAAAGGGTATCATTTTTTTAGTTCCTACGTTGGTTTATAAGACCAATTTAATGTTGGATTAAAAAGGAACTGCTTATGATCATAAAATACAACAGAACCAGCACCAGAAATCAGGATGGAAATCGATTTAAGCTGGATCAAGATGAATATGATTTAACATTAAATGATTTTGGTGTTAGCGGTAAGATTCTATTTGCCAAAAGAGAGAAAGGTGCACAGTTACTTGATTTAGTTAAAGCAGGTAAAGTCGATAAGGTGGTTTTTGAAGACCTCTCACGTGTGGGGCGTACGTTGAAAGACACGATTAATATTATGTCATTGCTGGTGGATGATTATAATGTACAAGTATCCATCAGAAACTTGAACCTTCATTCACACATAGATGGTAAACCGAACCCTGTCTGGACTCTGATGGTGGGTGTAATGGGTAGCATATACGAAATGGAACGTGATCGCATACTAGAGATCACAGAGCAGGGAAGAAGGCAATATGTGCTTGATGGGGGACGACTTGGTCGACCATCTAATTCTATTGAACCAAAAAAGAAATTTATTAATAAACCTCAGTCTAAGCGGATATTATCCTTAATTAAAAAGGGCAAGGGAAATAATGACATTATTGGTAGGTTAAACTGTTCGCCAAAGACAGTTACCAAGGTCAAACGGGTAGCGAAGGAATTAGAGATTATTTAGGATGTAAGAAGATTGTGGGTATTTGCTTGAGTTATAATATAAATAAATTTATTTAAGTTGCTTACAACTTATAAAAGCAAAATAATGAGAAAGTTTAGTCAAAATCAAACTAGGGATTTTATGGATAGAATACCAAAACACCTAAAAAGATTAGACTACAATGATCTCAAAATAGCTTGCAATGAATACTTCCAATCCCTCCCCTTTCCTATAATGGATTTTACCAATGAAAAATTCTTTTTTCGACAAAGGGAACATGGTGGATTGAATATGATCTTTCGTGCTAGACATATTACAAACATACAAAATAGACCTCATGAAGAGTTATCAGAGATATCACATATACCTGATGATAAATTGGATCAGATAAAATACTTTGGTAGAGCAAACAAGCCAAATGAATCAATGTTCTATGGTTCTCTAAATTTTCCTACTGCATGTACTGAGGCAGTATGCAAGGGGAATGTATTTGAAAATACAAATTCCACCATGTTAACTGTGGGTGTCTGGAAATTTGAAACACCTTTAAAATTGGTCGAACTCCCTCATTCAGAGAAGTATTTTAAGGAATTTTACAAGACCGTAAGTTTTAAATCTGAAAGGATTCAATTGGAACATATACAGAAAAGCAATGAAGCATTGAAGAGTAAAATCGGAAACGATTTTGATTTTGAAAAGCTTATGTTTTTTGCAGATCATTTTGCAAAATGGGATATTAAAAATGATTGGCAATACAAGTTAAGTAACTACTTTGTTGATCGAGTTTTAAATAGAATACCTGATTTGCCAGTTGACGAAGAAATTGATGGGATTATTTATCCAAGTCTCGCACTTTCATATCAAGAAAAAAACATTGTTTTAAAACCAGAGGTTGTTGAGCATAAGCTAAGCTTTTTTAATGCCATGCAGGTTTGGTTTATTAGTCATATGGAAAAAGGTGAGGGGGCACAATTTATTCCAATACAGCAAGGAATAAAATCCGATAAGAATGGGAAACTTCAATGGCGATTATAGCAAAATTTCCTCCTGTTTTAGCAGATTCTCTTCCATCTCTTTTAGTTATTGATATGTGCATTATATCATTCTAATTAATAGTGACTAAATTAAATACTTATAAAAAATACCCATTTATAGCTTATAATACTCATCAAATTTAATTACTCGCAAAGGATGATTATTCTTACAAAAAGTCTTAGAATTAAATTTCTGATTCTGAATTTCGCCACACTGAATACAAATAGTTTTTGCGTAAGTCAGACCATCAGTAGAAGGGGGATAGGTAGATATTATTAATTTGCTTAACTCAAATTCACCAATTAGTCTGATTTTCTCATTTCTTACAAACTGGTAATCTTTACAACCTTGAGTGAAATCTGAAGTTGTCACAAAATACCCAAACTTAGCTCTTTCATCAAGAATGGCAGAATGAAACTTTTGTATTTCTGGTCTTGAGACCTTATTACTTTGAGAATACCTCTTACACTCAACAATTACTTTTACGTTATCCTTTTTCATAATGATGTCCTTCCCACCATCACCAGTATACCTTGTCTGACGGACGATATACCCGTTATCCTCAAATAGCGTCTTTATATAACTTTCAAATTTTCTAGGTGAGATTTTCCTTAATACCTCAATGTTGTTAAGAGATAGTTTTGTAATTCGGTTTCTTTCAAGTCGTAGCAAATCATTTTGCTTATTTATCCAATTTTCTTGTTCTAATCTAAAAGAGCATTTCTTACATAATTCTGGTTTCTGAAATGCTCTTTTAATACCATGAACACACTTCTTATTCCTTAATTTATATTCATTGAAGATGTTAGCTAGATATCCAATAATTGCAACTAGTAAATAGAAAAATACGGAAGAAACAATCCCAATAGAATAGTCATCAGCAATACTTCCAATTACAATTCCAAATATCAATATTCCACCTATGGATGAAATGACATCTTTAAAACTCATGTTAATCTTGAAATTATTCCAATGACTAAAATTATTTAACTTAACTGTCTAATTCAATTTCCTCAACCTTTAAGCTAATCCCAAATCCTGACCATAGTTCTTAAATAGCAAAAGAAGATGAACAATGAATTCAAACAACTTGGACTTGAAAAAAGAAAATTTATTTTGGCAATTTCTCTTTTTATGGAAAAAACTGCCTCTGTATTTCTTGGGGCATTACTTGGAATAAAAGATATTGATACTTCAAGGACATTGGGTAATAAGTCATCCTCTTTATCCTTCAATAACAAGATTGACCTCCTAATGGATATTGGAGCTCTCAAGACCGAAACTAAAGCCAAATTCCAAAATTTTATGGCAATTCGAAACCAGTTCATGCATAACTGGGACGCAATGACTTATGAAAAGTGTACTGAGAATATTTCTGGATTAGAAAAGTTTTTAGCAAAGAACTATCCAAATGAAATTTCTGATAAGGAGGAAAAGCTAAAGGAATCGATTAGAGACTTATCTAATGAAGTAGCAGCTTTAACTGCTGGTGTAATCGAGAAGTTAAAGAAAAAGTTTGCCATTGATTCGGAAAATAGAAGTCGTGTAAGAATACAGGAAATGTTTAATGAAACATTAGATGAAATTGCAGAAAAGTTAGATGAGTATTTTCAGAATCAAATTACTAATAAAAAGGAAATAAAACTTGAGAAGTTTAAAAATTTTGGATCAGATATCAAAGGACTGATATATAGAATTCTCATTAGTAAGCTCAAGAAAGATTTGAAGGTAAAGGATAATTAAGATAACTAAATCCATCATTTTATTTTGAGTACATTCACTAAGAATCTTACGGGTATAATTGAGCATGGAAACAGGGAATTAATTATTCCAGTAATGGATTTTATTACAGGAGAGAATGAAGCCAGAAAGTTCATTTATACGATACTTTTCAAGTTAATTGGTGGATTGGAGGTGGTCAACTTACTTTTTCATAATATCAGATCGAAACGTCATTTTTCAGGATCAATTTATATTAACCTAAGAGTTCTACTCGCTGACATGATAACCGTTGATTACATAATTTTTAAGTCAGATTTTAAAGACAGTAGATTTAGTGAGGAACTTCAAAAACTAAAATTTGATCACATATCAAATATTCTTGAAAGGTTAAAGCTCTATAAAATCCTTTATCATGATTCAGATACTGAATCGGAATTAATGAGAAAGAATTTGATAACCATTTTTCCTTCATATTTTGATAAAGATGGTAACCCAAAAGTAGGATTTAAGAAAATGAAATCTATATCTGGCATGATTAGAGAGATCAAATCAGGAACTTCAGATTCATTATTCCAACAACAAGTAATTCAGGCGTATGAACACTATGATCTTTATTCTAAGTATGAGCATTTAGGACACCTTACTGAACCCCTTACATTCAGAGGCTATATTGAAGAGAATTTGCAAGAAATGATTACTGAAATAAAGACTTGCATCCTTATTTTATTGGACTTTATGCATTCACTGATAAGTGAGTTTTATAAGAATGAAGTTATCGAATCAACTACGTACTGGTATTATTACCAAGCAATCAAAAAAGAAAACTAATAAAACTAAGTATTAATGTAATGAGTTATATACCGTTATGAGGGTTGGTTAAATTAACTATCTTACATATGACTTTAATATAATCCATTCACTCTCCTAATGAAGAAACAAAAAAGGAGATCATATCAGAATGAACTGTGGCTTCAATTCTCTGAACAAGTTAAGAAAAGAGATAATTATAAGTGCTTGAAATGCGGAAGAAGTCAATCAAAAGTGGTTCTCCAAACTCACCATAAGATATATCGTCCAGAACTAGAACCATGGCAATATGCACTGAGCGACTGCATAACATTCTGTAAAGGTTGCCATGCTGAGCAACATGGTATCATTGAACCAAAGCATGGTTGGACTTTAATATCAATTGAGGATTTAGGAGGACTTTATGGAATTTGTGAGAGAAAAGGATGTGGAACTGAGATTAGATATGAACATAACACCTATCATCCCCAATTTGGATATAAAACGGTTGGTAGTACTTGCGTTGAACACCTCACAAAAGAAGATCAATTTTTGAGCAAAGAAGTTTTGAGGGTTTTCAGAAATATCAGCAAATTTATTGATGAATCTATATGGGAACAGGGCATAACTAAAAAACTAAAGAACTATATTTTTACAACATATTCTCATCATCAGATAAGGATTTATGGGAGAGAGAATTTCTATGCTTTCCAGATTGCTTTAAAAAAAAAGGGTGAAAAGTGGTTCACTTTCCATAAAACGATTCGAACAAGAAACAAAAATCTTAACCAAGTAAAAGAGCTTGGCTATATTGTTCTGAAGGGTTTAACGACTGAAGATGATGAAGAAAAAAAGCTGCTACGTAATATTTATAAGCGAATCATATAATAGTTTTAGACACCAAACCCTATTACAAATATTATGAATCCTGAAATTCAGCCAACTATTCAAAAATCTTTCGGGGAATGGAGGACATTTTATCCAGCTAAATCTGAAGAATTAGATGACATGTATTGGGATGCGGTTGAGCTAATGGAAAACAATCCACCAAAAGCTGAGAGGCTTTTCAAAAAAGTAATATTTAAGTGTGGAAATGGACACTTAGATGCCATACTTCATTTGGGATTACTCTTCAACAAAAATAATAAGGCAATTGAAGGAAATGCTCTTGTTATTAAAGCGTATCTACTTGCCAAAGGAGCATTTCCAAAAGAATTTGATTTTAATCATGATGAATTACATTGGTCTGATCAACCAAACAGACCGATATTACGATCACTCCAAGCCTATGGTCTTGAATTGATGAAAGAGCATCAATTCGAAGATGCTATTGTTGAGTTTAACCGAATCCTCAAATTAAACTCAGGGGATAATCAAGGAATTAGATATCTAATTCTAGATTGTCTCATTAATCTTGAAAAGTATCGGGAGGCTATTGAACTCACTAATAAATACGATGATTACTCTGTAGATTTCTTATACGGGAAGATGATTTCTTATTATTTACTCCAAGAGTTTGACAAAGCAAGTGAACAATTAGTGCATGCTAGGGAGGCTTTTCCTCATGTTGCTAAAGAACTAATTAAATCAAGGCATTCATTCCCATATGATGAATTCGACTTTCCAACCGATGGCTTTTCTTATCCTGTTGGAAGTAGGCAAGAAGCATTTCAGTACTGGAATAGAAACAAAGACGTATATGAAAAGGCAGAAGGAGTAAGAAATTTTATAAAGAACGGCATTACATGATAAGACTATTTGTTCTTTAATGCTTTTTTCCTTTTAGAAGTATTAGGAACTACAACTCTTTCGAACAGTCTTTTTTTCACCTCAGAAGATTGTGTATCAAGGTAACTTTGGGTCAGTTCAGTTTTTCTTGAGGAGTGACCTGTAAAGATTTCAATTTCCATGGGTAAAAATCCAAAATCCGTATACATGATGTGAGGGAAGGTTTTTCGTGCCCAATAGCCGTTAAATAATTCCTTTATTTTTACTCTTTTACCACTTTTGATAGGGATCACTCTATCAAATGATAAAATGTGTCCAATGGTTTTAAGTAGTGTTCTGTATATAAGCTTCTGAGTATTAATCCTATACTTATTTTGTATATTGAAAATAGGTAATTTGAATTCATAGTCATTAAGGATGATTTCAGAATACTCATTTAAGGGATTAAAGATGTCCCTCTTAACCTTTGATGAGTAGAATGCTACTTCGCCTTGTTCTTTCAAGATTTGCATCTCCCTGTACTCATCAAAACCTCTTAAACCACCTACCATTATTTGCATGCAAAACATGTCCCTAGTGGTTTTCAAGAGGTTAATATCTAGCTTGAAATTCAAGCCGTATTCAAATGAGTCAAATGTATTTTGATAAGAGTTTAAAGAATCTTCTTTAAACTCAAACTCAAATAGCCTGTCAAATTCTGCTTTGTTTAAATAATGATTCTTCCTTTGTCCTTCTTTTGATTTGGTGACTTCTAGAATGTCCTCCATTTCTGATTGGATGTGTTCAAAATCAATTCTTTGTAAAACCTCCCGTCCAAATAGTTTCTTAACTACTGTTTGGAACTGTTCCAACATTTTAAATAAGTTTTGAGGCTTATACTGAAGTACCTTTTTGTCAGTAAATATTTGAGGGTCAAAATTGAAAGGATTAAACTTTGAGGTATTTAGTCTATGATAACCATTATTAATTAAAAATTTGAAAAAAGAAAATACCCATGTGGTGTTAAGTTCTGCTAACTTCAATGAAGCTTTCCCAAAATAATGATATTCATAAACTCTAATTATTAATCGATTGTATACGTCAGATAATTTCTTGTTATATTTAATTGAAGCTATACACTCAGCTATATTTTCCCGATCATAATATCCATTGTCGAACCTCTCTTTTATAGACATTTGTTGAATTTCCTTTTCTCTTTTGAGATTGTCGTGATGTTCTTGTTCATACATAAGGATATGTTCAAGATCATCCCTATCTATGTCATTTAATTCGATATCGTTATCACCAAAGACTTCTGGTTCAGTTGGGATATCCATTTGATTAAACTTTTCAATAACTTCAGCATCAATAGATACCTTACCAAAACTCTCAGTTTCTAATACAACCTTTTGTGTGTAGAGAATTTCATTCAAATGTTTTTCAAACTTCTTCTTTACAAGATCAGTTAGATCATTCTTAATATTTGTAGATGCCTTTTTCCAGTTTGTAGTTATTAAAATTGAATTCTCATTTAGAAGACTTCCAATTTGTGAATTTATGAATTTGATTAACTGATTATAACGAATACTAAATTCATGATTAATCACATTTCCATTGACTAATTGACCTGACTGAAGCTTTATGATTTCGCCTGTTGTATCCTTGACATCGTAGATGAGTCTATTAGTATATCTCCCATTTATATAAATATGAAATTGAACCCTTAGAGATTTCTTGTACTGTTTCCCTGACTTTAATTGAAGTGAGGAACTGAATTTTAATAACATAACACAAAACTACACACATTGATTATGGGTGTCAATACTAGGTGTCAAATATTGGGTGTTTAATTCAAGGTGTCAAAAATACCTCTTATAGCCGTATTTAAAGTGAATATTTCATGATAACATGTGATGCATGCTATCCCTCCGCCTCTGCAAGCAATTACCCAGTGCGTAGCACTGGGTTTTTGTTTTTAGAGCGAATTGAACTTGTTCAAATGAGCGAAGAAAACAAAAAATTCCTTTGAGGCACGAGAAGGTAATTGCTTGTATCGGATTTCCCACAGGGATCACAGTAGGTAATCCCTTCCCGAATCCAAGAACCATTCACATTCTTTGATTTCAGTCAAGAAAAGCCATCGTTAAATAACTAGGAGTGATAGAAACTATAGCTTGTATGATATAAACCCATATAGAGGAAAGAAAAGAAATGGTACAAACACTCTCATGATTCAACACTCTTCACCAATTTCTTCTAGCATCTGCATATCAACCGTCATATAAAAATTTCTTCTAATAGCATTTGATTGGATGGTTCCATCGAGAGAGAATATGAGTGAGCCAGGCATTTTGAGATAGACTTCCTCATAGCAGCTGAATTCGGAATTATTGCAGCATGTGTTGGGTGTAAATGATTGCACTGCAATCTCTAGTTCCTTCTTCACAAAAGAGTACTCATCATACAAGCCATCCGATTTTCTCACATTTACAGAGGACTGTGTGGAATCAAGTGACAAAGTTCCATTGATATAATGTAAGGTTAGTTGAACACTTGCTCCGTAGTTAGCAATGAAGTAGTGTATCATTATAGTATCGGGTATTGTATCGACTCGTATGTTAGGAGTCACCCGTTCATTGAAGGTGTATAAATTCTCAATTTCAAATTGGGTGTTTTCTACCGGGAGGCAAAACCTGGTTACATAAGGATTGTTATTGAAAAACCCACAATAGCAGGAGTTTAGGATAAACGGAATCAGTGCAAAAATGAGGTGGCGACGGTTCATGCAAAAAAGACACTAAAGTGTGTGGATCAGTTGGAGAAATTTTAATAAAGTAGAAGATGTGTCAACGCACTAAAAAAATGCCGAGATCGCTTCACTACTTTACAAAATGGTATCTGAAGTTCCTGCACCACTACCACCCTTTCCTGCACGAATTTCACATCGCCTGCGAGAACTCCCAACTGTCCTGCAAGACTTCCCGTGCTTCCTGCAGCACGACGGAGCCACCCTGCAAGACTGATCACCCCTTCTGCAAGACCTCCGACCTCTCCTGCGGAAATTTTAATGTTTTCTGTCCTTCTTTCAAAACTATTTTTTTGGAACAGCCCCACGCATCTTCTTTCTCTTTGCACTCCAGATCCAGAAGATAAATGGATACAGCATGTAAACAAATCCTGAGATCATCACGCCAAGGACAAATTTCCCAAAGGTCAGGACGATCAGCACCGATAGCACTGGCACCGAGCTCATGATGATAGCAGATTGCAAGCTGCTTTTGGTGTCGTATATCTCGAGCTCACTTAGTTTCAGGTCCTCCTTTTTCGACAGGGCATATCTGTACATCAGCACAAAAATCAGGAAAATAAACGCGGCTCCAATACCATAAATGATCATCAGCTCAGGAATGTCTTCAGCAGAAATCATGCGTTCAAAAGCCGGAGGTGAAGCACCGTTTAGTCCGAAAAGTCTTCCCAGCAGTGAAGCGTAGAGAGATACCAGCACCTTGAAAAGGAATTTAAGAGGATAGACGTAGAGCAATACAGAAAATAAGAGCAATGTATTTAGGATCACAATCCTGGAGCTTTTGAATCCATACCGGATAAAGAAAAGATAATGCTCATACCAGATATAGGTGATCAGGGTCATACATATACCGAAGGGTATGATCTCATAAAGAAATCCCTTGAGCTCATCAAAGCTATTTGGTACCCTGGAAGAAAAAATCAGCAGCGTAATGGCCAGGGCAAAGACGGCATCACTAAATGTTTCAATCCGTGTTTGCACCTCACCCCGGTATCGAAAATCCGGGTTGAGCCCAATGCTATTTTTCTTAAGACTTTGTCTGACCATGCCGTATGATGATTTCTCAATTTAAGAGAAAATCAATAAAAAGGCTATCCTGATGATTCATGTGGGGACCGTAGGTGTCTATTCGTCACGCTCCAGCTCGTACACTTCACCATTGGCGGCCCGGTCCATGCTGGCATTGAATTCAAACCCCAGCAGCAGAATAGCAGACATCAGGTATTGCCAGATCATGAAGGCAATCAGGGTACCGATAGAGCCATAAAACTTATTATAGGTAGCAAAATTGCTAAGGTAGATGGAGAAGCCAAACGAAACAAAAACACATGCCAGGGTAGCTCCGAAGGAACCGATTGAGAAAAATCTCCACTTGTCGTGAATAGCCGGTCCCCAGTAGTAAAAGCAGCTTATCACGAGATAAAAACAAATGAATATGATCAGGAAGCGAAGTAGAATGATCAGATAGTAATCAAAATTTTCTGCCAGTAGACCGTGGCTAAACATCCAGTTGATCATAAAATTACCAACAAGGAGCAGGATGATGGCCAGGATAAATGTAAATGCCAGGATGACAGTCAGAACTAAGGCAATGAAACGCATTTTGATAAATGACCGCTTTTCATTGGTTTTGTAAGAGGTATTGAAGGCTTTCATCAGGGAGTTTACCCCATTGGTGGCGAGGAACAAGGCGAAGAGCACACCGAAAGAGATCAATCCCTCTCTACGGATTTCCACGGTATTCCGGATGGTCTTTTCAGAAGCTTCATAAAGACTAGGTGGCATCACGTCACTCATGAAGTGAAGGATCTCCTGTTGGCTGATGGAGGGAATCCAGGTGTGAATGAAAGGGATAAGGGCAAAAAGAAAGATCACGCTGGGGAAAACTGCCAGAGTGAAATTAAAGGCTACTCCATAAGCCCTTTCCATCAGTTGATTGTCAGCGATCTTGTCTATGAAGATAATGCCGATACGATAGAGAGAAACCTGACCTTTTTTCAGGCGAACGCCCTTCAGGATACTTATTAGCTTGATATACCAGTCACTGTATCGTAGATGCCGATGAAGTATTTGTCTTTTCCTCAAACTTTGGCTCTTGCTGATTTGCAAAGATAAGCAAGGAAATGGTTAAGATTCCTTAAAATAGTTATGCATGAGTGCTTCAAACTTTTCAGGGAGCCTCGTTGGCCTACCATTCTCCATGTTAATAAACACCAGAGTTGTTTCAGCAATGTTTAATGTTTTGTCTTCTTCATTGCGAATTTCATACTCGAATCTGATCCGCACTCCCGGCATTTCTGAGATCTTCACGGTGATGGTCAGCTCATCGTCATATTTGGCAGGAGCCAGGTATTTGGTCTTGTATTCCAATACTGGCATCCCAATACCCGCAGCTTCCAGTTCTTTGTACGAAAACCCGATGGCCCGGAAAGATTCTACCCGACCTACCTCAAAATAAGTTGCATAGTTGCCATAATAGACATACCCCATCTGGTCTGTCTCTGCGTACCTTACCCTTAGTTTTATCTCGTGCTGAAACATTATCTGTAGATGCCTCTTTGGTTAAGTGCCCGCTGAAAACGGGCCGCATGAATGTTATGTTCGGACAATGTTTCGGAAAACACATGGTATCCCGAAAAGTCATCCTTCGCACAAAAATACAGGTATTGATGGTCTTCGTGATTGAGCACAGCATCTATGCCCGGGATAGAGGGCATTTTGATAGGGCCAGGAGGGAGGCCACGGTACTTGTAAGTGTTATATGGTGAATCTATCTGCTTGTCTTTGTTGATCACTCGTCGCACATCTATACCGAGCGCAAAGACCAGGGTAGGGTCGGCTTGCAGTGGGATCCCCCTTTTGATCCTGTTGACGTAAACTCCGGCCAGTCTTGCTTTTTCATCATTCATGTTGGTTTCACTCTCTACGATAGAAGCCAATGTAGAGACCTCCTGGGGGGTGAGTCCAATTGAATCCGCTAGCTTTTTCCTCTTTTCATTCCAGAATCGATCGTATTCGGTTTTCATCCGGTCCAGGATACCTTCAGGAGTGATAGTCCAGTACACCTCATAGGTATTTGGGATAAACATGCTGATGAAGTTGAGGGTATCGAATCCATATTTAGCACTGACTTCAGGCGAGGCGAGCAAGGGTGCCAAATCTGCGGAATCAATCTGTACTGCTGTGGTCAGCTTTCCTGCCAGGTCTTCGAGTCTTCTGGCTGAGTTGAAGGTAAGCTTTACAGGGATCTGTCTGCCGGCGCGTAGCATATTCACCACGGCTATATTGTTCATCCCCTCCTCCAGATAGTACATGCCGGGTTTGATCTCGGTGTCGTAGCCTTTGATTCTGGCCACAAAGCTGAATGCCATCAGGTTGCCCACGATGCGCTCGTCGTCTAATCGATCTTGCAACTCCTTGAAGGTCGTGCCATCATATATGGGAAAATAGCGACCCTGCTGGTCTACAAGGATATTGGGCACAAAGAAGATCTGGTATGCATAAAAGCCAAATGATGAGAGCATCACGGCAAACACGATAATAACTAAAACTAAAATTTTTCTACTACCCATCATCTTTGAATTAACGCGCAAAAATAATCATATCATAAAATTGAACATGGAGTCCACTACTATGTTTACTTGAGAATACGAAAAATAGTATAGGAAAAGCGGTTAATAATAGGGTAGAAGAAACCCACTTAATCCCCTAGTAGCCTTTAGAAAATGGGGAATTACTTTATTCGATAATACTATAATAATCTCGGTCGACAAGATTTAATAAAATTCCTTTAACCTGGATTATGCATTAGAGTTTTGTAATGAAGGGCTAAAGTACAAGAAAATCAAGCACTTACGATCGGAAGCATAGCAATCGCTATGGTGACGAGAGAATATCATGCTAAGTGCTTGATTTTGAAGTAATTTAGTCATGTAATAGAAAGTCTAATGCATAATCCAGGTTTAATTCAACTAATTATTTAAATTATGAATCTCTGGCTTATAGGTTTCGTACATACACCGTAAAGCCAAATTGGTGATTTTACCAACTTCACTTACCGCTCAGGTTCATTGGCGAAACATCAAAGTAGGCTATCAAAATTCAATCACCTGATGTAATGTTACCTGAGTCATAAACAGGAAAAAGTTAAATGCATATCATGATTAGTGCCTGTGATTCAATACATTTAAACCTCTGTTTTTGACAGGAACTTTTAAAGGATTTGTTGAAACTAAAACGCGTTCTAATATGTCAGAGCTTGTAAAAATTCATCCGGAAAATCCCCAAAAGAAAAAGATCCATCATGTGGTAGAGGTGCTTCGCGCAGGAGGCGTGATCATCTATCCCACAGATACTGTGTATGGATTGGGATGTGATATTTTTAATACCAAGGCAATTGAAAGAATCAAACGGATCAAGGGAATCAAAGGCAAAAGTGTGAACCTGTCATTTATCTGTCACGACTTATCCAACCTGTCTGAGTATGCAAGACATGTAGACACGCCCATTTTTAAGATGATGAAAAAAGGACTTCCCGGACCTTTTACTTTTATTCTGGAATCTTCTTCCAAGACGCCCAAGATTCTAAAGACCAATAAAAAGACCGTTGGCATCCGGGTTCCGGATAATCTGATACCACGTATGATTGTGCAGGAACTCGAAAATCCCATTGTGACCACATCCTTGCACGATGAGGATGAGATCAAGGATTACCCGACGGATCCTGAACTGATTTTCCATGAATATGGTAAGCTTGTGGACCTCGTCATCGATGGAGGCCCTGGGAATGTGATCCCAAGTACTATTATTGACTGTACTGGTGGTGAACCTGTGGTTGTTAGGGAGGGTCTCGGTAAAGTGGTTGAGCTTACTTGAGTCAAAAAATCGTCATAGAACCCCATTATCTGGGTAGTCTGGAATACTTCGTGGCACTCATCAATGCGGAGGAGGTGGTCCTCGAGGTTCAGGATCATTTCGTAAAACAAACCTATCGAAACCGGTGTTATATCCATTCACCATCAGGAAGACATCCATTGATTGTGCCAGTGAGCTTCGACAATAGGACTAGAATGAAAGATGTAAAGATAGATTACTCACAAAGTTGGTTGAGAGATCATTGGGGAGCATTTTATTCCGCATATGGCAAAGCTCCGTTTTTCGATTTTTTCGCTGTGGAGTTTCAGACTATCTGGAATCGCAGATTCGAATTTCTGTTGGACCTGAATATCCGAATGATGACATTATGTCTGAGGCTTTTACAAATTGACATGCCACACCGGCTCACCGACAATTTCCATTCGTCGACAGAAAAAGACGCTTTAGACCTCAGAAACAGAATACTTCCGAAAATTTCTTTTGATCAGCGAGATTTATATTTACCTTTTCCTTATATACAGAACTTTGGCAGCAATTTTGTCGCAAACCTGAGTATTGTTGATCTTTTAATGTGCGAGGGGCCAGGGGCTGAAACGATACTAAGAAACTCAATGATAAAACATGAACGATTATAAATCACCTCGTGTTTTTTAACAGTCCCATGGATGGGATTAAATTTTTTAAGGTTTAATTTTACTAGATACCCGTATAGATAAATCCATTTTATGGAAGCAAAATTTTCAAACAGAGTAAAAGAAGTCATCTCGTTAAGTAGGGAAGAAGCGCTGCGGTTGGGGCATGATTATATTGGTACAGAACATCTGTTACTGGGTATGATCAGAGAAGGAGAGGGCGTGGCTGTGAGCTTACTCAAGAAACTAGGAGTTTCTTTGGAGGAGCTTAGAACGGCTATTGAACAAGCTACCAAAGGAACAGCCACCAGCAACGTAAAAAACCTGGCGAACATTCCACTTACAAGACAATCAGAAAAAGTATTAAAGATCACTTATCTTGAAGCAAAGATTTTCAAGAGTCAACTTATAGGCACTGAACATTTGTTGCTTTCCATCCTGAGGGATGAGGATAATCTGGCTACCCAGATTCTGGATAAGTTTGATGTATCATATGATGTGGTGAAAGAATTATTAGAATATCAAACAGAGAATCCGTTGGCGCAATCAGATACCGACGATTCCGATGAGGATTCAGGACGAATCTTTGGAGGAAGCTCCAGTAGTGGAGGTAGTGGTTCTTCGAGAGAGTCTGCCAAAGGCGGAGAGAAATCCAGGACCCCGGTACTGGACAACTTCGGTCGGGATCTTACCAAGCTTGCCGATGACGACAAGTTGGATCCTATTGTAGGTCGGGAAAAAGAGATTGAGCGGGTAGCTCAGATCCTTAGCCGAAGGAAAAAGAACAATCCAATCCTGATTGGTGAGCCTGGTGTTGGTAAGACAGCCATCGCAGAAGGTCTGGCATTGAGGATCGTTCAGAAAAAAGTATCACGGGTCCTATTTGGTAAAAGAGTGGTAACCCTGGACCTGGCCTCTTTGGTGGCAGGAACAAAATATCGAGGACAGTTTGAAGAACGGATGAAAGCCGTGATGAATGAGATTGAGAAATCTCCGGATGTGATCCTGTTCATCGATGAGCTGCATACCATTGTGGGAGCCGGTGGAGCCTCGGGTTCACTTGATGCTTCAAATATGTTTAAACCTGCTTTAGCACGTGGTGAGATCCAATGCATTGGCGCTACCACACTGGATGAGTACCGTCAGTACATTGAAAAAGACGGCGCGTTGGCCAGAAGGTTCCAGATGGTGATGGTAGATGCCACCACGCCTGAGGAGACTGTACAGATCCTGCAGAACATCAAAGACAAATACGAAAGTCATCACCATGTAAATTATACGGAGGATGCAATTCTTTCATGTGTGAGCCTGTCTGACAGATATATCTCTGACCGGTACTTACCGGATAAAGCGATTGATGTACTCGATGAGGCTGGAGCCCGTGTACACATCAACAATATCAATGTGCCTGAGAATATCATCAAGCTGGAAGCTCAGATTGAGGACATCAAGAAGGAGAAGAACAGGGTTGTTAAAAGTCAGAAGTACGAGGAAGCAGCTCAGCTAAGAGATAAGGAAAAGAAATTGTTGGCTCAGTTGGATGATGAGAAAGCCAAATGGGAAGATGAGACCCGTACAAAACGCTACGAGGTGAATGAGGAGAATGTCGCGGAAGTTATTGGCATGATGACTGGTATCCCTACTAAGAGGATCGCACAAAATGAAAGTGCAAAGCTACTCAGTATGCGAGATGAGCTCAACAAGCGTGTGATCGGTCAGGATGAGGCTATCAAAAAACTGGCAAAAGCTATTCAGCGAACCAGGGTTGGATTGAAAGATCCAAAGAAACCAATCGGTTCGTTCATTTTCCTGGGTCCTACCGGAGTAGGTAAGACGGAAATGGCCAAGGTGTTGTCTACCTATCTGTTCGACAAAGAGGATTCTTTGATCAGGATAGACATGAGTGAATACATGGAGAAATTCTCTGTATCCAGACTGGTGGGAGCGCCTCCGGGATATGTTGGATACGAAGAGGGCGGTCAGCTTACTGAAAAAGTAAGACGCAAGCCTTACTCGGTGGTATTGCTCGATGAAATTGAGAAAGCCCACCCTGATGTATTTAATATCTTACTTCAGGTACTTGACGATGGAATTCTGACAGATGGATTGGGTAGACGGGTTGATTTCAGAAATACTATCATCATCATGACCTCCAATATTGGTGTAAGAGATCTGAAAGATTTTGGAGCAGGTATCGGTTTCGCCACCCAATCCAGAAGAGAGAGCAGCGACGACCTGATGAAGTCTACGATTCAGAATGCTTTGAAAAAGGCTTTCAGTCCGGAATTCCTCAACAGGTTAGATGATGTGATTGTATTCAACTCACTTGATAAAGAGCACATTCACAAGATCATCGATATCTCACTGGATAAACTATTCGAGCGCGTTATAGAGCTTGGATACCAGGTGGAGCTCACCAAAGCAGCAAAAGACTTCTTATCTGATAAAGGATATGATCCACAGTTTGGTGCTCGTCCACTGAACAGGGCAATCCAGAAATATCTGGAGGATGCTGTAGCCGAGGAGATTCTAAAAGGAGAGATACAGGAGGGAGACACCATTGTTGCCGACTGGGATAAAAAGTCCGATGAGCTCACGATAAAGCTCAAGAAAAAGAAAGTCCGGCAAGAGGATAAAGAAGAATAAATCAGGAAGGGGCCACAGTTTGGTCCCTTTTTTATTGTCCGGAAACTAACATTCGAATTAGGATTGTAACTTTTTTCATTATAATATAGTTTATAATATAAACTTGTTTATATTTATAGTATGAAAGAGCAAGAATTAACAAAAGAAGAAAGTCTGGCACTCATCGGGAGGATGATCAGTCAGGCGAAAGCGAACTATTCTAAAGGTTCCAGTATCTATTTCCTATTATGGGGTTGGGTGGTCCTCGTAGCTAATCTTGGGCATTACCTGATTCAGAAATTTGATTGGTATGATAAACCCTGGTTGATTTGGAGCATTACCATTCCTGCCATCATATACACCATAGTTCAATCAGTGAGGGATAGTAAGAGCACTATGGTAGTAACTCATCTGGACAGGCTTTACGGACATGTATGGATGATTGCAGGAATTGGCATTGTAGCTTCCATCATGTTCATGAGTCAGATAAACTATTATCATAACGCTTTTATTTTGCTATTTGCCATGGGAGGGACTTACATTAGCGGTCAAATGCTGCGGTTCAGACCATTGGTGATGGGGGCCTTTGCATTGTTGGTTTCCGGAATTGTATGTTTCAATGTAAGTATGGTAGATCAGTACCTGGTTGGTGCCATTGGAATACTATTGGGTTATTTAATTCCTGGCTATATGTTAAAATCTAAAGAAAGTGAGTGATTTCAAACCATTAGATCCGTTGTTACATTCTCAGTTGCGACTGGCAATTATGAGCCTGTTGCTGAGCGTAAAGTCAGCGGAGTTTACTTATATCAAGGAAAAGACTGAGGCAACAGCAGGTAACCTGAGTGTCCAGCTGGACAAGCTATCCAACGCCGGATACATTGAGATCGAAAAGTCTTTCAGAGATAAAAAACCTTTAACCACATGCAAGATTACCAAAAAAGGTGTCTCAGCCTTTGAAGCGTACGTCAGTGCTTTGAAAGATTACCTAAACTAAATTTTTTTGAATATTAAGTTTATAATATAAAGTGGTTTATATTCAATAAAGCTTCCGGTTTGAAAATCGGAGGCTTTATTATTTCGTTCAATACATGCCCAGATACTTCCTGAGAAACCACTCAGAAAAAAGGAAGAAGCATATGGCTACGATGATCCACACGCTACTGATCAACGGGAAGTAGCTTTCCCGGGTACGGATGATGCTTTGGAAATCTGTGTTCTGCAGTGCCTGGGTGAGTGCCTCAATTTCACTGAAGTGGAAGAATGCACCATTGGATTTATGAGACATTTCCCGTAGTAGATTATGATTTGCTGTAAGATCTAAAGCCTCTACTTGCAGGGCTTCTACCAGAAATTCTCCCCGTTCGACCAGCTGCTCATTTTCTTTGACCACCGAAGCCCGATATTTATAGATCCCTTGCTTCAAGGTTCCAATATTGAACGTACTGTTCATTGGACTGTCTACCAATTCATAGCTCCTGGTTTCTCCTTCCTCATTGGTAATGCTTAATGTGATTTTGTTTCCGTAACTGCGTTCGAATATCTCGTTATATACCTGAGTGTCGACTAAGATCCGATCTCCTTCTCTGTAAACATTCTGTCTTGGGGTGGCTGTGAACCTCTTTTTGTTGGTCCTGATACTTAGAAACTGGACTGTTTTCAGTACCAATTCATTAAAGAGTTTATCATCCCCGTGTGAGGCTGCTTCCTGAAGTTTCCATTGCCAGATCCCTGTACCGATAGTAACTGCTGACTTTTCCGATCCGTCATCATAAAAGAACATCATTGGTTTTGATGTATTTACAGATCCCACCTTTTGATAAAGGAGTACGTCTGTTGCTCCACTGAGAATATAATCTCCAAAATATACTTCTGTTGGAGGGTATTGGTTAAATCGATCTGTCTGATCGCTGTCCAGTTCAAATTTCCTGAATGTTGGATTTATTGTGGGCCTTACCAGGTCTTTTTGAGTACTTCTGGTTCTGATTCTCAAGTATGGCAGTGATTTGTAAATCTGATCAACCTTAGACCGGGAGTCCAGAATCATCCATTTGCCTGTGGACTTGAAGCTGTGCCTTATTATTTGTTTAAACGGTGTGTACTCAATAATTACATCATAGTTCTTCTCTGTTGGTAGCCTGGTGATGCCAGGAATGTAAAGGATAGTCTCATAATTCCCGGTTTCATGGAGTGTTTGCCTGATGGCTTTGATATCCGGATGGGGAGCAGGAGAGATCACAAGGACCTTTTCCTTGCCTTCGATCACCTCAATGAAAATGTCTTTTCTATTGTTTTCGTAAGTTGATTCACCGTCTTTCTGAGGCAATCGAACCGCCAGATGCATGAGACCTGCTTCCTGTGCTTCCAGTTCAAAATTCACATCAGTGATTTGGTCTGTGAGTCGGACATTCCTGCTTGACATTGTTTTCCCTGACTTATTTACAGAAATATTGACCACTTCGTTTGAAAAGCCACGCTGTTCGATCTTCATTGACACAGGAAACTTATTACCCTGGTAGGCTACCCTGTTGTGCCTCACATCCCGGATTGAAATATCTCGAGGGGGGATGGTGTCCCCTAGTCCTACTGTATAGATCGGATACCTGTAGTTGAGATAAGCTGGTGACAGCCCTTCATTGAAGATGCCGTCTGACAAAAAAAGAATCCCACCCACGTTTTTTCCATCATAGATGCTTTCGAAGGAGTTGAATATGGATGAAAGGTTACTGGTATTTCCTTTAAAATTCAGAGAATCTGTCCTTCCGGTTAAATTGTAAGTCGTTACCTGATAATCATCCAGGTTGCGTGGAATACCCTCTACTGTTGACACAAGCTGGGTAAGCTTCTGTTCATCCATCCGCATGGGAATGGACTCTGAATTATCCATTACCACAACGAATACAGGCTCATCTTCTTCATTTACAGAGAGCTTCAGGATAGGGTTTATCAGCAAGATACCAATGAGAAAAAGTGCAGAGAATCTTAGAAACCCAAGCAGAATGTTGACATTCCTATGCCACGGAATATTCTTCTTGCTATACAGGAATATTGAAAGTCCTGCTGCAAGCAGGATGATCAGCAATACCCAACCGGAAGAAATATCGAGTGAAAAAAAATTATCGTCCATTCAGCATATTTTCAAAACCAGGAGCAAGGTAATCAGGTAACTCCATTAAAGAATAAACGCAGGAAGCTGAGCTGTGTTGGAATCAAGTAAGCATTCCTCCGTCTACCTGCAGTATCTGCCCGGTGATGTAGGATGACATGTCAGATCCAAGAAAAACACAAGCATCCGCCACATCTTCAGGTGCGCCTCCTCTTTTCAAAGGTATGGCATCTCTCCATGTCTGGATGGTTTTCTCATCCAGGACTTCGGTCATCTCGGTTTCTATAAAACCGGGCGCAATGGCATTACACCTGATATTTCTTGATCCCAGCTCCAGGGCTATAGACTTGGTAAAACCTATAATTCCAGCCTTAGAAGCTGCATAATTGGCTTGACCGGCATTTCCTTTTACCCCCACAACAGATGACATGTTGATGATGGATCCACTTCTTTGCTTCATGAAAGTCCTTGAGGAAGCCTTTACTGTATTGAAGCAAGATTTGAGGTTTACCTTCATGATATCGTCCCACATTTCCTCGGTCATCCTCATCAGTAGGTTGTCCTTTGTAATACCGGCATTATTTACCAAAATGTCAAGGCCCCCCAAATCCTGCACTACATTGTTGATCAACTCTTCGGCAGCTTTGAAGTCCGATGCATCCGAGCGATAACCTTTTACATTCACACCAAGTGCGCTTAGCTCATTTTCCAGTGCCTGTCCTTTTTCCACACTTGATAAATAAGTAAATGCAACATTGGCTCCATTCGCAGCAAATTTTATGGCAATGGCTTTGCCAATTCCTTTTGATGCACCAGTGATCAAAGCAGTCTTTCCTTCAAGTAATTTCATGTGAATAATAGTTGATTTTTTATGGTTTCATGAAGTTTACATGGTAAAAATTTCCGCAAGAGGACGTTCGCTTTAAGGTTCTTATTGTATGCCCTCAGGCATTGCATCCTTATTTTGGTTATTCCCAGACATGCTCACTCATGTATATATGTTTGTTTTTAGCTATCACACGGAATGGCATGATCATATTCATTTTCGGGTTTTACACCCTGATTCATGCTTATTTCATGTTGTTATCTTTTGCTAAAATATAAATTGCCACGCTAAATGATGACTTTTTCTCCAATCACCTTTAATTAAATTCTTACGACTTAAATTTGCAGCCTTTAGTATTCAAATAAAAAGCATAATAATATGGCATCACAATATGATTTGTTGGTTGTTGGTAGTGGGCCCGGAGGATATGTAGCAGCTATTAGGGCATCTCAATTAGGTATGAAAGTAGGTGTGGTAGAAAAGGCTGAATTGGGTGGCATCTGTCTCAACTGGGGTTGTATCCCTACCAAAGCATTGCTTAAAAGTGCCCAGGTATTTGAATATGTGAGCCACGCAAAAGATTACGGTGTTGATGTAAAGTCTGCTTCTGCTGATTTTGCCGGGATGGTGAAAAGGAGTCGTGATGTTGCAGATAGCAATAGCAAGGGCATCCAGTTTTTGTTTAAGAAGAACAAAATCGAAGTGATTGCCGGAACTGCAAAACTAAAAAAAGGTAAGAAGCTTGAGGTCACTGATGATAAGGGCAAGAAAACCGAGTATTCAGCAAAAAATATTATCCTGGCTACAGGGGCCAGATCCAGAGAACTCCCTGCCTTAAAGATTGATAATGATAAAATCATTGGCTATCGAAAAGCAATGGTGCTGGATAAACAACCGAAGAAAATGGTTGTAGTGGGATCAGGAGCGATTGGAGTAGAATTTGCGTATTTCTATAACTCAATTGGTACCGAAGTCACTGTAGTTGAGTTCTTGCCAAATGTTGTTCCTGTGGAAGACGAAGAAGTAAGCAAAGCCCTCGAGCGATCGTTCAAGAAAAATGGTATCAAAGTAATGACCAGCAGCGAAGTCACTAAGGTTGATACCAAGGGTAAAGGATGTAAAGTAACTGTGAAAACACCAAAAGGTGAGGAGATCATCGAATGTGATGTTGTATTGTCTGCCATTGGAGTTTCTACGAATATTGAAGGTATTGGTCTTGAAGAAACAGGTGTGAAAACCGAAAAAGGAAAAGTGGTTGTTGATGATTTCTATAAAACCAATGTTGATGGGGTCTATGCTATCGGTGATATCGTGAAAGGTCCAGCTCTGGCTCACGTTGCTTCAGCAGAAGGAATCATCTGCGTAGAAAAGATCGCAGGTCACAGCCCCAATCCATTGGATTACAACAATCTTCCTGGATGTACTTATTGCTCACCTGAGATTGCTTCAGTGGGATACACAGAGAAGGCAGCCAAAGAGGCTGGGTATGAAATCAAAGTTGGTAAATTTCCATTTTCTGCTTCAGGTAAAGCCAAAGCTGCCGGAGCCACAGAAGGTTTTGTAAAAGTCATTTTTGATGCAAAATACGGTGAATGGCTAGGTTGCCATATGATTGGTTATAATGTAACAGAGATGATTGCCGAAGCTGTCGCTGCCAGAAAACTGGAAACTACTGGTCATGAAATCATCAAGACTGTTCACCCTCATCCAACAATGTCTGAAGCCATCATGGAAGCTACTGCTGCTGCCTATGATGAGGTGATCCATATCTAAGAGAAAGAACATAGTGAGCCAACAAGCAATTGTTGGCTTTTCTTTTTAAATTTGACTATATTTGTCAATATTTTTATTGGCATGTTTAGGGATATCATTAGAGAGCATAGGATTTCCAAGGGCCTAAAATTGAGAGAGCTGGCCAGGATCACCAACATTGATCAAACCTTGCTTAGTCGGTTTGAAAACGGGGATCGTCTGCCCACGGAAGTTCAGTTAATTGAGCTCATGAGTGCCCTAAAAATGGATTTCAAGTCTACCAGGATAGAGTGGATGGCAAGCAAAGTACTTAAGGTGGTTGGTTACGATGAGATCAGCTTTGAAGCTTTGCAGCTCGCAGAGTCCAGAGTAGAATACCTGGTAAAAAAGCGTTCCAGTAAGCAGGAGTTGCCTGTGGAGCTAAATGAAAAGCTGGAGCTTCTTGATGCATTAAAATCAAAATGGGATGCAAGACCTCCTTTAGGAGTTTCTCAGCTCAAGCGAATGCAGGAGTACTTTGATGTGGATTACACTTATGAGAGTAATAGAATCGAGGGTAATACCCTTTCATTGCAGGAGACTGCCCTTGTGGTGAATGAAGGACTCACGATAGGAGGAAAATCTATGCGCGAACATCTGGAGGCTATCAATCACCAGGAAGCTATTGTTTTCATCAGGGAGCTTGTTGCTAATAAAGAAGACATAAGCAAACGTGTAGTATTAGACCTTCACAGACTTGTGCTCAAGGAGGTGGACTCGGTCAACGCCGGAGTATATCGCAGTATTCCTGTACGGATTACGGGTAGTGATACAGTGTTGCCTCAGCCATATCTTATCGATCAGTTGATGCAGGACTACTTTGAATTCTACATGATCCAAATTTCCAGAATGCATCCAGTGATTTTAGCTGCTGAGATGCATGAGCGTCTCGTAAGTATTCACCCTTTTGTGGATGGAAATGGCCGTACTGCAAGGTTGGTTATGAATCTCATCTTGTTGAAGCATGGTTATACACGGGCCAATATCAAAGGAAGTAGTGAAAGTAGGTTAGCTTATTATCAGGCTTTACAAGCTGTTCAAAAAGACGCCAATCCTGTGCCTTTCTATCACATAGTGGCTGATGAAGCTATCCGCTCCATCAAAGCCCATCTGGAGCTGATATAAATAATGCCTCTGCCAGAGGCATTATTTATTTATCAGATAAACACTTTTAATAATGAGGTTAGACGCTCTGCTTCAATCAGGAAGCCATCATGACCATAGTCTGAGTCAATTATCTTCAACTCACTTTTTTCAATGTGTTCTGCAATAAACTTTTGTTCATGAACCGGGAAAAGAATATCCGAATTTATTCCGATTACCAGGGCTTCAGATTTAATTCTTTTCAACGCAGCTTCTGCTGAACCGAAATGTCTGCCTAAGTGATGAGAGTCCATGGCTTTTGATAGCGTGTAATAGCTTTCCAGTGTAAAGCGCTTTCTCAATTTCTCCCCCTGATATCTTTGATAAGAAGAGGCTGAAAAGTGATCCCACCTCTGGTCCACGTCCAGCTGGGATTTACCATAGGTGTCATAGCTTCTGTAAGACAACATAGCGATAGCTCTTGCAGTCTCAAGTCCTTTTGATGGGTCAATGTTTTCCAGGGCCATCCTTTGAGCTTCATTAAAAGCTATGCCCCATGGGGAATGGAATGCATTGGTTGCCAACGGTACAATTTTTTCGAATAGCTCCGGTTCCTGAACAGCCCATTCCAATAGTTGCTGACCGCCCATGGAGCCTCCGATACCAAGGTGAATTTTATTGATCCCCAGGTGTTTTCTAAGGATTTTATGAACAGCCACCATGTCTGCTATGGTCACCAGCGGAAACTTGGCGTTTTTTGGTCCTGTGGTTCCATAGCATGAGCCAAGCATATTTGCACAAACAATAAAATGCTCCTCAGGGTTGATGACTTCACCTTCACCAACCACTCCAGGCCACCATTCGATAGGATCGCTATTGGCAGTGAGTGCATGGAAAACCCAGACAACATTGGTTTTGGTGGAATTCAGTTTTCCATAGGTGGTGTACCTGATACTTAAATCATCCAATATCTCCCCATTGTCCAGGACAAGAGGAGCGTTGGTATGGAGTGTTGTAGTATTTTGTTCAGTCTTAACGATTTCCATAGACTTTCTCAAATGCTTGTGTTAAATCGGATTTTAAATCCTCTATATGTTCAATTCCTGCCGAAATTCTCAATGAATTTGGTAACACACCAGCTGCACGCTGTTCGTCATCTGTCAGCTGCTGATGTGTAGTGGCTGAAGGCTGAATAATCAGTGTCTTCGAATCACCTACATTAGCCAGGTGACTGATTAATTGCAAGCTGTCAACCAATTTTGTTGCTTGCTCTTTGTCACCTTTCAATTCGATATTGAATACACCTCCAAAGCCACGTTTCAGGTACTTTTTCGCAAGGGTGTGATAAGGGCTGCTTGGTAGTCCAGGATAGTTTACTTTCTCCACCTGTGGATGCTTTTCCAGCCATTTGGCAAGTTCCAGTGCATTGGATACAATCCTGTCCATTCTCAGCGATAAGCTTTCCAGACCCTGAATAAGCTGGAATGAATTAAACGGACTCAAGGCCGGACCAAAATCTCTCAAACCTTCAACTCTTGCTCGGATAGCGAAGGCGATATTCGGGAGACCCAGTGGATTACCTTCGCCAAAGACATCCCAAAATACCAGGCCATGGTAACCCTCTGACGGCTCAGTGAATTGGGGGAATTTGCCATTGCCCCAGTTGTAGTTTCCTCCATCTACGATCACACCTCCAATAGAAGTCCCATGACCTCCGATCCATTTAGTAGCAGATTCTACAACTACTGCAGCTCCATGTTCAAGAGGTCTAAACAGGTACCCACCTGCTCCAAAGGTATTATCAACTATGAGAGGAATATCATGTTTTTTAGCAACAGCCGCAATGCCATCGAAATCAGGAATGTTGAATCCTGGGTTTCCAATTGTCTCCAGATAAATGGCTTTAGTCTTGCTATCGATTAGTTTTTCAAACTCTTCCGGCTTATCACTCTTAGCAAACTTTACATTAATGCCTATTCTTTTGAAAGCAACTTTGAACTGATTGTAAGTACCGCCATAGAGGAATGATGTAGAAACGAAATTTTCCCCTGCCTGAAGAATATTGTTGAGTGCAAGAAACTGCGCAGCCTGACCTGAACCTGTTGCAAGTGCTGCAACACCGCCTTCCAGGGCAGCAATTCGCTTCTCGAAAACATCTGTTGTAGGGTTCATGATCCTGGTATAGATGTTTCCAAATTCTTTTAGGGCAAAAAGATTGGCACCATGCAAAGAATCTTTGAAAGTATAACTTGTTGTTTGGTAGATAGGTAGAGCCCGGGATCTTGTGGTTTCATCAATTTCCTGTCCGGCATGTACCTGAAGTGTCTCGAAGTGCAAATTATTACTCATAATGGGTAGAATATTTTAAATGTTAAACGGTATATCTGTTCCAAATGAATTATGACCTGATGTTGAAAGTACAACTAACAACAAGCCTCAGGGGTCATAAAGCAGATTGAGGAAGGGGAATTTGATGTCAATTTGCCACAGGCAAAGGCATCATTAATGAAATTGTGTGTGTTTTTCATAGTTAATCAATTTATCTATCAGGAATTAGCACCTTTCCCAATTGTTGGGGGGAGGTTGCTAGTGCTTCACAGAGCCTGTCTCTCAGCACTTCTCTATAAATCGATTGCTCGATTTGATAATGCAAACGTACTAGCCTGCATTCGTTATTCCAAATACGTAAATGAAATTATTTTGTTGATCTTTTGATCAAATTGATCAGGAAATGGCTTTTTTCATTGTTTCACCAATGTCTGCAGGTGAATAGGCCACATGAATACCGCACGCTTTCATGATTTTGATTTTAGCTTCAGCGGTATCATCTTTTCCACCGATAATGGCTCCGGCATGACCCATTCTTCTTCCCGGAGGTGCTGTTTGTCCGGCGATGAATCCTACTACGGGTTTCTTATTGCCATTTTCTTTGATCCATCGGGCAGCCTCTGCTTCGTAGTTACCACCAATTTCACCAATCATCACAATTCCTTCAGTATCCGGATCTTCCATTAGCAGCTGTACGGCTTCTTTGGTAGAAGTACCAATGATCGGGTCACCACCAATACCGATTGCTGTTGTGATACCCAGACCAGCTTTTACCACCTGGTCAGCAGCCTCATAGGTGAGCGTTCCTGATTTAGAGACAACTCCGATATTACCCTTCTTGAACACGAAACCTGGCATGATGCCTACTTTGGCCTCTCCGGGTGTGATTACTCCCGGGCAGTTTGGCCCTACCAACACAGCTCCTCGCTTTTTCACATATGGCTTAGCCTGGATCATATCTTTTACCGGGATACCCTCTGTAATGGCGATGATCACTTTGATGCCAGCATCAGCAGCTTCCATCATGGCATCAGCAGCAAAAGCCGGTGGCACGAAAATGATAGAGGTATCAGCACCCGTTTTAGCTACTGCATCTTTCACAGTATTGAATACAGGTTTATCAAGGTGGGTCTGCCCGCCTTTTCCCGGTGTGACACCTCCAACAACGTTGGTTCCGTACTCAATCATTTGAGAGGCATGGAAGGTGCCTTCCGAACCGGTAAACCCTTGAACAATGATTTTTGATGCTTTATTTACGAGGACGCTCATTTCGTGTTATTGTTTTCGGATACAAAAATATTCTAAATGGCTGCTTATCCAAATTAAGTGAATTTAAACTATTATTTACATTTGCATCATAAGCAATTTAATACGGCAAATCAATGGCATGCAGGAGGCAAAAAAAATTCAACTAAATACTCTTGATGGAATTCAAATAGCCGCCAATTTATATTCCAATAGTTCCCCCAAACTGAACCTCATCGTCGTGGCTCCAGCAGCTGGGGTCCCTCAATACTATTATCAAAAATTTGCACATTTTGCTTCGCAAAACTTTGATTTTGATGTACTTACGTTTGACTATCGTGGAATTGGTGCCTCACTAAACGGGCATGTACGATGGGATCGATCCAATATGTCTGAGTGGGGAAGTCATGACATGAACGAAGCCCTACGGTGGGGTAGGAGCCGGTATGCAAAAGTATTTCTGATTGGTCATAGCGTGGCCGGGCAGGTTTTTCCGAAGGCTGATCATGCAAAATCTGTAACGGCTGCTTATTTTGTTTGCACACAGACAGCTTCTAAGAAATTCTGGAGTGGGTGGCCAAAGATTGCGGTCAATTTCTTTTGGTATGTTGCTCTTCCAGTCACCAATAAATTATTTGGTTATATGCCAGGTTGGGTGCTTGGAGGTAGCGAGCACCTACCTTCGCAGGTTGCCAAAGAATGGAGAAAATGGGGACTACACCCTCAGGGGGTGTTACAAGGAGATCCAATTGTCAGAGAACAGTTTAACAGATTGAGAATACCTATTCACTTTGTGAACGTTCAGGATGATAAGATTCTGGCCCCTGTATCTGCTACCCGTGAGATCATGCATTACTATGGAAATGCAGTGACTACATTTCAACATATCAGACCAAAAGATTTAAGAATAAAAAAACTAGGTCACTTCGGGTTTTTCTCCTGTGGCAATGAGGCAAAACTCTGGTCGATGCCGATCATGTATTTCACTCAGTACATCAGGAGCCTTGAAGAGCTTAGTCTAGCAGATAGCGATCTATAAATTCTCTGACTGCACCCTCACCACCTTTTTTAGTCAGGATCACATTCACGATCGATTTTACTTTGTCAATGGCATTGGCAGGACAGGCAGTGAATCCCACCCTTTCCATGATGTCAAGATCATTTACATCATCTCCAATGTATGCTACAGAGTTGTAGTCAATGCCCAGCTCTTTTTGCCATTCTTCCAGTACTTCCAGCTTAGGTCGCTGACCAATGTAGAAATGTTTTAGTCCTAACATATTAGCCCTTGCGGTTACCATTTCTGTGACCGTACTGTGACTGATAATCCCTACGTCCACACCTGATTTTATTGCCAATTTGATACCCAGTCCATCCTGGGCACTGAATTTTTTAAACTGTTTACCATCTTCCTGGATGTACACACCGCCGTCGGTCATTGTACCGTCCACATCCAGTATCAACATTTTAATTTTAGGAAATATTTTTTCCATCAGATCATTTTCCTTCCTATGGCTGCAGCAATGGGTTGTAACGTATCAAACATATCCTGAAATTCACCAAGATTCAGTTGCTGCGCTGCATCAGATTTAGCTTTTTCCGGAGTAGGATGGCACTCAATAAGCAAGCCTTCGACACCCATAGCAACTGAAGCCCTGGTCAGGTCAGCCACACCATATCTGTAGCCCATCGCGTGACTGGGGTCCACTACTATAGGCAGGTTGGTGTATTCCTTGAGAAAGGATACACCGCAAAGGTCCAGTGTAAAGCGTGTTTTGGTCTCGAAAGTTCTGATTCCCCTTTCGCAAAGAATTACATTTTCATTCCCACCCGAAAGGATGAACTCTGCAGCCTGAACAAACTCCTGCAGTGTAGTTCCAAAACCTCTTTTCAATAAAATAGGCTTTCTGGATTCACCACACCTTCGTAAAATGCTCTGATCATACATTGCTTTTGCACCTATCTGCACGATATCTGCGTGTTCAATGACCAGGTCAACATGAGAACTGTCCTTTACTTCTGTGATGATATTAAAGCCATACTTCTTTCTGACTTCCACCAGCATTTTAATGCCTTCTTCACCTAGCCCCTGGAAGGTGTAAGGGGAAGTTCGTGGCTTGAAACAACCAGCTCGCAGGGTAGTGATATTATTTTTCTTCAATACCTCGGCCACCTCAGTGATCTGCTCCCAGGATTCAATAGAGCATGGTCCCGCAATCAACATGGTATTGTTTGAGTCTCCTCCGATGGAATTCTTTCCAAGCTGAATGGACCTTTTACCATCCTTATATGTACTACTTGCAAGCTGGATGTCCGTTTCCATTGGGAAAAACTCATCAGTAAAGGATGCCGCTTCCTTAGGTAATTCCTTCACCTTTGCTGAAGTGACCAGGATATCCCGGTCTCCGGTTTTGAAATGGATGGCTTCCAAAGCCTGGCCCAGGCTGGATGCCTGATCACTGGTAGTATTTTTTTTGAGGTGTATGATCATGATTCGCTTCGAATTAAATGAATAAATGAAAGGGCTCCTGTCAATGTATTTTGTTTATTGACTACAGGTAAATAGGAGATCAGAAAACGCTTGGACTGGATCATCTGAAGTAGCTCCGAGATGGTAGCATCTTCTGAAATTGATACCGGATTTGTGTTTACAATGTCTTCTAGATTCATATCATTGAAGTTGTCCAAATGCTTCAATAATCCTTTTCTGACATCAGCGTTACTTGAAATCCCTGCGAGCTTACCATCATCATCATTGAGCAAAGTAAAACCAAGATTGAAGTCATCGATGTGTTTGATGATGTCTTTAACTTTGGTTGATCGTATATTGAGCACCGGAGCATCTTCAGCATCGATCATAAAATCTTTGATCCTGAAATCAGAATGTATGATTGAAGATCGTAAGTGAAGGAGGGCCTCTCCAATAGATTCATGATTGACCAGGTAAGAACCGGAGACAACTGAGTGCACACCTAAAATCCTAAGTATAAATCCTGTTTCATCATTCACACCGCCATCTACATAGATTCTTTTATCAGGATATTGATTTCTGAATTTTCGAATCTTCTTAAAGTTCTCCTTCCTGAACTTACCGCCACTCTGACCCGGTGTGGTGGTCATCATCAGTATGAATTCACAGGAGTCTTTATACTCTTCAAAAACCTGGATGGGTGTATCAGAAGTTATAGCCAAGCCCCAATGAGTGTTTGGAAGCTTAGGCAATTCCAGCCTGGTAGGCATATTTTCGTATTGAAAAGTGACGTACTCCACGCCATACTTCTCAATCAGTGGAAGGTAATCTTCGGGTCGGTCCGAGATAATGTGCAGATCTACCGGTGTATTGCTGATCTTTTTGATCTCCTCAATATCTCTGAATACTTCCATGTTGTCATTACAATCGATATGAAAAAAATCGATGTGACATTTGTCAAGGGCGTTGACCAGGTTGGGGAGGGTTCTTTCTTTACTTGAATAGATAGAAGCAGAAATCTTCATGCATCAGGATTTTCGGGTGGCAAAGATAGACACATTAATATATTTTGATTGATGCCGATGTAATGTAACCTTCAGAAACAATCGGAGTATGTCAGATGCAAACCGTTTAAGTAACGTATTGACCAACAACATAAGTTTTTAAGAAATTTCTAATCGAATACCGTTAATGAATCATAAGGATGCTTTCCAGTTAGCTGTTGGCGCATTACTTTTGAAAAACATTAATAATCCTCTTCATATACACTAGTTTAAATAGGGTTCCTGAAATCAGGAACTCTATTTTTTTTACAGCACAAAATAGAGCAATAACAAGAGGGCCAGGACCAACGCAATCCATTTGTAGCTCACCGGGTGGTCTGTGAATTCATAGTTACAGATGGGACATTCCTTAGCGCTGGCATCTACTTCCATGGCGCAGGATGGACATTCTTTCTTCTTCACTGGTTATGTCAGCTTTATAAGTTTACTGATTATTTTATTGATCCGCTTCTTGTGGGATTCATTGGCGAAGTCGGGGTATCTTTCATTTAGAATACTTAACAATTTTTGGGCATCAGGAGTTGCAATTACTTTCATCCATTTCTCAGCATATTGGCCCAGTTGGTTGTCCGGGGCTCTAAGTACCTGTTCTTCTAGTAAGGGAATTATATCCTTTCTGTATTCTGCAACTGTGTAGAGGTCAATCAATAAAGTAATTCCATGGTCCCGGGTGATCACACTGCCACGGTCCATTATATCCATTATTTTCGGAAGGTCATGAAATACAAGGGTTCTGTTGAATGGACCAATAAGAGCCAACACACACATTGCCCTCCAAACTAGGTGATTTTCTTTGTGGTCTAAAAACTTTTTTATCTCAGGATAGAGCTTAGCGATTAATTCAGGGGTTGATTCACCAATGGCTTCTAAAGTTTTGATCAGGTCAGCTAAGATCTCAACAGGAGTGTTTTCATCATTTAACAAAACACTGATCTCACTGATGGCTTGAATATTCTGCGAACTAGCGATCTCCTTCCCTAACTCAATGTTTGGTTTTTGGTCTTTTCTATTTTGCTGGCTTGACAATCGATGGAGTAGACTCATGAACGTTTTTCTTGCAGGTTTTTATGCATCATCGAACCGATTTCTTGGGCATTGGTATCACGTTGTTGTATTAGGTGTTCAGCGACTTTATGCTGCTCATTAAGACTTCTGTTTTGGCTAAGTTTATACTTGCCATAGATCTCATCCACATCAATACAAAACATAACAGTGCCCTTCAACATTTTTGTCTTGTATTCCTGGTTTATGTCAGTGTCCCAGTTTCGTAAATAAACATCGTCATTGGCTTCTATCAGGTCTCTTAGCATTTCAAGGCATTGACTTTCATCTTCAATAATCTTTGCCGTGCCATAGCAATGTACTGCACAGTAATTCCATGTGGGTACATTTTGCATGTGGTCGTAGTGAACTGGTGATATATAAGCATGAGGTTCAGAAAATATAATCAGACTCTTTCCGGTTGTTAGACTTTGCCATTGTTTGTTAGCTCTGGCGAAATGACCGTAAATCACGATTTTTTCTCTCTCTATTTTGGAATGGAAGGGGAGGTGTGTAGCCAGGGGTGTACTTTCTTTTGTATTGATGATCAATCCAAAGGAATATTTCTGAATAAATCGAAAGATCTCCCGGAGATCTGTGACTTTGTTGAATGCAGGTGTATACACTATACTAATTTACATCAAGGTCAGAATAATTCCAGTTGTGCGGGGAGCAACTGAAAAGTCTTTCGGTGTAGCGGGGTGATGCCTTTTTCTCTGATGGCATCCCGATGCGCGCCTGTGGGGTACCCGAAATTGGTCTCCCAACTATACCCTGGAAATTCTATGGCTTTCTGTTTCATTAGTTCATCCCTGTAGGTTTTTGCCAGGATCGAGGCAGCAGCAATGCTATAGTATTTCCCATCACCCTGAATGATACACTCATAGGGTATGTCGTTGTGGGCTTTGTACCTGTTGCCATCAATAAGTAGGAATGCGGGCTTCTGTTTGAGCTGGTCTATGGCACGGTGCATAGCCAGGTAAGATGCATTCAAAATATTGATCTCATCGATTTCACCGGGAGAGGCTACTCCAACGCCATAGGTTATTGCAGATTTTATTACCTCTTTCCTCAATTCAAGTCGTTCCGTTGCGGTCAACTGCTTTGAATCATTGAGTGTTTCATGTTGAAAGTCCCGGGGTAATACGACTGCGGCAGCTACCACCGGCCCAGCCAGGCAGCCTCTGCCGGCTTCGTCACAGCCTGCTTCAAATTCTTTGTCCTGGAAATAGGGAAGGAGCATAGGTAAAGGTAACAAGGTTTTCAAATTTAGTTCAAATGGATTTTCAACCACACAGGCCAATAACTTGGTTTTTGGTGTGTCATGCTTTCAATAAAATGATGTCCAAAGAAACCTACCATAGATTTTCTTGTCCTTTAATTCAGAAACTCAAAATAAAAGGACCTAACAAAAATGAAAAGACTGATCTATTTAATTGCTGGTCTGCTTATGTCATTGGCAGCCCACACGCAAGATTTTACTCAAACTATCAAAGGACAAATAATTGACCAGCAATCCAGAGCCCCTGTTATTGGGGCTTCTGTGGTCATACTCAATGCTTCTCCAGTCATTGGTGGAGTCACTGATATGCATGGCCATTTCAGGATTCAGCAAGTACCGGTAGGCAGGCATTCGCTGGTAGTTTCATCCGTAGGATACGAAGGAAAGACGCTCGCGAATGTCATGGTGAGCTCTGGAAAGGAAGTAGTGCTAGAAGTAGAGCTCGTGGAAGCTTTGGTGGAGATGGATGCCATTGAGGTAATAGCCGACAATCAGGAAAAGGGGCATACAATGAATGATATGGCTACCGTCAGTGCCATTTCGCTGAGTGTGGAGGAACTTGGCAGATATGCAGCCACTTTTGACGATCCTGCAAGGGCAGCATTGTCGCAGGCAGGCGTCACTACAGGAGGAGATGATCTATTAAATGAGATTGTGATTCGTGGAAATTCACCTAAAGGAATGCTTTGGAGGTTGGAAGGAGTGGAAATTCCTAATCCGAATCATTTTGGAAGTATTGGCTCCTCGGCAGGAGGTATCAGCATGCTCAGCTCCAATGTGTTAAGCAACTCAGATTTCTTTACAGGTGCCTTTCCTGCCCAATACGGGAATGCGACTTCCGGAATATTTGATTTGAATATGAGGAAAGGAAATTTTGATAAACATGAGCATTCATTCCAGGCTGGACTATTAGGGCTCGCACTGGCATCAGAAGGTCCCTTATCGAAAAATTCAAATTCAAGTTACCTGGTTAATTACAGGTATTCAACGCTGGCACTTTTTGATAAAGTGGGGCTAAACATCCTGGGCGATCAGGAAGATGTAACATTCCAGGATCTGTCCTTTAAGATACACCTGGCTACTAAGAAAGCTGGTTCGTTTTCTATTTGGGGACTCGCAGGAAATAATACGTATACCTATATCCCTGATCCTGTTTTTGATGAGCCGTATTCGGATCGCAACGTTCACAACATGGGTGCTATGGGGATTACACATGTGTCCTATTTATCCCCCAATACCTATATTGAATCCATTGTTTCTTTGACGGGTTACAACCTGGATTATCAATTTGATACCTTAAATGTGAGGACCCTGGAAACAGAAGATGTTGCTGAAACGACAACAAGGATATCTTCATACGTCAATCATAAGTTTAACGCACAGAATATGCTCAGGGTAGGAGGGATTATCAGTAGAATCAACTACAATCTGAATAGTTCGGAGTGGATTAGGGAGGATAGCATGTATGTTTCCATCCTGGATGATAAGGACCATACCTATTTTATCCAGACGTTTGGCCAATGGCAACATCGTGCTAGCCAAAATCTCACCATCAACACTGGACTGCATATTTCTCATTTTTTACTCAATGGAAACACTTACCTGGAGCCCAGGTTAGGCTATCGGTATAAGTTTGGCAGAAGCTCAACATTTACTGGTGGTTTTGGCATGCACAGCAGAATGGAGTCTTTGGCCCTATATATGGCCAGGGACGTGTTTGATGGTTCTGGTGACACGGCCTATAACAAAGAGCTTGGTTTTACCAGGGCCACTCATGGGGTGTTAGGGTATGAGAAAATGCTTGCGAAAAACCTGCGTTTCAAAACTGAGATTTACTATCAATATCTCTTTGATGTACCTGTTTGGGGCAATGACACAACTTCGCATGCCGGAGAAAGAAGCTTTTCAGCCCTCAATACTTATGATGGTTATACTTCTTTTCCACTTGCCAATAGAGGGACCGGAAAGAACTATGGAGTGGAGTTTACTTTAGATAAATTCTTTGCCGATAATCATTATTTCATGGTGACAGCTTCATTATATGAATCGAGGTATATGGGTGTGGATGGCATTGAAAGAGATACACGATTCAATGGTAATTATATTTTCAATTTTGTTGGTGGAAAAGAATTTCAACTGGGTAGCCCTCAGAGAACTTTGAATGTAAATGCCCGGGTGATCTATGCCGGAGGGAAACGTGAAGCCCCTATTGATATTGAAGCATCCAGAAATGAAGGGTACACAGTAAGAGACCTTAACCGAAATTTTGAGGCAAAGCTTGATGATTATAAACGTTTGGATCTGGGAGTTTCCTATAAGAAGAACAAAGCCAAAACAGCCTATACAATATCCGTTAATGTGCAGAATGTGCTTGGGATGGAAAACGTATATAGTAAATTCTACATCCCTAAAGAGGATGCAATCTTTTCAGCCACTCAATTGGGGATGTTTCCGAACCTAAGCTATAAACTCGATTTTTGATCACAACCTTTTTTACCATGAGTGTGTCATTAGTATAGTTGAGTGTGGGGTGCGGGTATGTGATAAAACAGGTAAAAAGGGCTTAAGCCCTTTTTACTTTTTACTCTTCTTTTTACTCTTCTTTCGATTCCAGGGTAGTAACCACAATGGTAGATTCAGCAATATAAGATCCTGGTTTTTTCACCATGTTATAACCTCTGCTTTTATTCACTGTTTCTTCAAGAGATTCGGTGATAAAGTCAAATCCATCTTCTGTTTCTATTTCCAGATACTCAAAGGGCTCACTTCGGGCAAACAATTGGATGTACTCGGTTCCGCATGGGCAAGCAGTTACCCATTCAAGAGGGAGGGGAATCTTTTTATTGATGTTTTCTTCATCTATGTAGTAGTTGTCTAATAGCAGTAATTGTTGATCGTCACTCCAGACGTTCATCAACCTGACATAGGAAGGTCTGTTTACCTCAATAAATAATTCCAGTTTTTCACCCTCTTTAAACACCAGTGCTTCCGTTCCTTTTTGTGTTGAAACTTCTGCATCCATCCCTCCATTGGTGATACGATTCATCAGGAGCGTGTTTTTTTGCATGGCCCGGTTGCTTGTCTCCACTTCGTAGTGCAGGTTTTCTGCATCCAGAGCGGCGATAGGTACATAAACTGCTCCACTAGCGATGGTCAGGTCCATGCCATCTCCAAAATCCTCTACGAGGTCCATGGAGACCTGCACTTTGTCTACTCTTGGCCAATAAGTACCTGCAAGCACTTTTGTAGCGTCGGAAGCATTTCCGGTTCTTACTTTCACTCCTTTTTTCAAGAGATCATATGAAAGCAGTTGATTAAAACGCAATGAAAACTCGGTAGCAATCTCGGTACTCTTAAAGGTGACAGGTTGTAGACGAATGATAAGGTTCTCAAGATCCTGTTCAGAAACCAGCTTTTCAATCATAAAAAATGCAGCCTCCTCCAGGCTGATCTCCTTCACATTGCGAAGCTCTTCAGCCCTGTCTTCCACGTAATTCTTATAACCCTCCCATTTATCAGTCATGAGTGCTACATCATTTGTCACGCCCAGGTTTCTCATCAGGAGCCTGTCAGAGTTGATGTGATCCAGCTCATTGAGCAGCTCCATAAATCTGGCGTATGCAGCTCCTTTGTTTGTCATCCGGTCAGCTACTGCTATTTTGCTTTCGATCTCGTCCATTTCATCACTCAACTTCTTATAGAAGTATGTTTTCATGGATCTGATAGGTACGGAAGCCACACCGAATGCTACACCTTCCTTTTCGTCGATATACGATTGCGTCTCCAGTCCGCAGCCTTCCATGGTTGTCCTGGTAAAGCTGGATTTAGGATAGTCGCCCCTGATCTGAGCAGCACTGTTGATGGATTGATACAGAACTTCTGACAATTCATTTCTCGCAAGACTTTCCACATAGTGCGTCACCGATGGGATGTCATCCCCTTTTCGGAAATCTGAGGAGTTGAATCCTATATAATACTGGCTGGGAGGAAAAACCTGATCTCTGGTGCTGTGATCAGTCCATCTTGGCTTGTCCTGAGCAAGAATGAGCGAAGACGAAACAATCAGATAGCAAAAAAAAGAAAACCTGATGACGGAAATTTTGATTGACCGATTCATCAGGTTAAAATAAAAGTTTTTAAAGTCAGATGCTAATTAATCCTTTCTGATGAAGATGAATTCACCACCTTCATCACCCACTTTCTGGATTGTTCCATATTGTGGTCTTACGTCACTGTTGTTGATTACTGCTTCTTCAAAGCTGTAGAACAGTGTACTTACTGAAAGGTATTTTTGGGTGTTAGCCTCCAATCTTCTCACCAGATACTTCAGGAAGGCACTTCTGTCGGGCACTTCTGTTAAAGTACCGCTGGTCATGGCTTTTCTACTGGCTAGCTCATACTTCTTGTTGATTGCCAGCGATGCATCCATAAAGGCAGCTCTTGCTTTGAAAATACCACCTGAGAAACAAGCATCAGCGATCAGTAATGTGTGCTTGGATTTAATGGCTGACAATTGATCTGTCAATGTACTGTTCCTGTACCAGTCAGCAGTACTTCTTTTTTTACCATCGGCAGGGATCCAGTAACCAATCTCAGCTTGCTCATCCCAGTAACCATGACCTGCATAAAAGATCAGGACGTTGTCATTGGGTTTTACCTTTCTGGCCAGTGCATCCATGGCATCATTGATTTGAGCCCTGGTAGCATTCTCAATGTAATTGATATTGTCATTTTCGAAAATATACTGTTCCTGCAGTACCTTTTTCAAAGCGTTTGCATCTGAGATGGGATTGTCAAGGTCTACAATTTCAGGATCTAAATAATCATTAACACCGATGATCAATGCGTAGTAGGTACCTACTTCAGAGCCAAGTGCAGCATCGAAAGTAGTTTTAGCGATGGCAGCCTCACTCTTTACGGTACGCACTTCATTGTGTACGTTGTTTTTTCCGTCAGTGACAGCGATGTTGATAATGTTTTCTCCGGGTTTGATGGCGATGGTATGACCGAAGCTGCCATTCATGGCTACCTGGATCAGACTATTGTTGATGGTCATCATTTTAACTCCATCCTGATCCATTACCATTCCCTCGATACGGATAGAAGTACCTTCTACACGCGCAAAACCACGACTTTTTTCAACGAGTGATTCAGGGCTTGTAATAGTAACCAGTGTAGGATTGTCTTTCGACTCAAAATGAACAGGTATTACCGATGTGGTAACGGAGCTTGTCTGTGCTTGGACAGTGACAACAAGGAGAATAATAGAAGCAGCGAGTAAATTAAACCGTTTCATAATCTTGTTGGTTTTTATTGCTAATCCGTTAAGCCACAGTTTCTTAGGGAAACAATATGGCTAGATAAAGATAACAATTGTTAGACAAATATTTTAGTTTTTACAGTACGAATTGATGTAATGCAAATACTTTGCCAGTTTTTGAGAAATCAGAAATCAGGAGTCAGAAATCAGAAGGTTAGAGTCAGAAAATCCTGATTTCTGATTTCTGTCTTCTGAATCCTACTTAACAATCAGTCTCTTCACCGCACTTTCAAAATCTGCGTATTTTACCCTGAAAAGGTAAATCCCTGATTTGAGCAGGTCCTGAGTGGCCACTTTGTAGTTGATCTCATTCCACTGACTTCCCGTTACCATTTGATCAATAGTACCAATTTGCTGCCCGCTGATGTCGTAAAATTCAATGGCAGCCGGGACATCAACTTCACTGTCTACATAGAATCTGAAATTCACTTCCTGATCTGCCGGGTTCGGATATGCAGTGATAGCGTTGTAAAGTAATTCTTTGGGTAGTTCGTTTCCATAAACAACCATTACCGACTGGTTTTTCTCGGGTTTGAAAGTTAAGGAGCCCATGGAGCTCATGTCATACAGGTCACCCTGAGGGAGTAATGCTATGATGAGAGTTTCACCCAGTTGACTGGCAATACCCTGATCCCATGAGATAGTTGTTGTTTCCTGGGTTCCTGTCAAAGCAAAATCCCAAAATACTGAAGGATTTACTTCTTTGATGTTTTTAGTGAGCCCTGTGGACTTTTCTGTCAGCTGTAAGGGATCAAAAATGGCTGGAGTAGGAGGAGGAGCAATATCCAGCGCATCCCTTCCATCAGTGGAAATCTTATTCAACCCTACACCGGAGATGTTTGAGCTGATTTCCTGACTCTCAATATTTAGATAAAGCTGCCATGCCTCAGTATTATCAAAGTAACTATCTATAGACCGTGTAGTTACGGTTCGTGCAGACCCGAGGGATGCAGTAGCAGATGGATAAACGAAGCCACTGGATGCATTGGTAACGTTAACAAACCCACCTTGCATGATGCCCAAGGTAGTTGTTTGGTTCCAACTGCCATTCCAGGTAAATATTTGCGTGCCAATGTCCCCAGCTGATATTGAACCTGCTGTATTTTCATTGTAATCCAGTACTGTGCCCCAGTTCAAGGTAGTCAGAAATGGATTTCCTATCAGGTTCCAACCCTGACTTAAAGATTTAGGAACTGTAGGGTTTGTATTCACATTTCCTGCTGGCAATTCTACATTTTGCTGAACAGTAGAAATGAACCAGTAACCGTCGCCGTTAGAAAGCGAAGTGTTTATAGTTTTAAGTTCACTGGTTGAGCCATTTGTGAACCTAAACATTCTCCAGTCCGTGAAATTGTTGTCATTTGTCAGGTCAGGGAAGGTACTTCCGATGGTTGCATTCGTAAACGGAACCCCGATGAGACGATAATTGCTTTGGCTTCCACCTATGCTGATCACGCCACTCACAGCATCATTGATTACATTGATGGAAAAAGTTCTTGTAATGCTCAGATCTGTATCATCAGTAGCAGAAACCCGGATAGAATACGTTCCTTCTGCCAGATTTTCGTTGGTTTGAGTGAGCACTCCAGCTGATGAGACTGCGAAATCTGAGTTGTTTGTACCGCCTGCAGTTAATGCATAAGTATGATTGTCGCTATCACTATCTACTGCAAAGAATTGACCGATGACAGCACCAGTACCATGGTTTTCATTGATTGTGTTATTGGTTAGTAACAGGTTTGTTGGTGCCAGCCCAGCCGGATCGATGGTGATGGTGAAGGCCTGGTCAAGAGATCCTCCTTCCTGGTCAGTGGATGAAATGGTGATGTTCAATTCTGTAACATCATCCATGCTGTAGGTTCCCGAAGCGATCAGTTGATTGCTGCCGTTGATGGAAATCACCCCAACGGTTGACCCTGTGTTTACCGTACCTCCGGATGTAATGGCGTAGGAATGGGTATCACCTGCATCCTGATCATCTGTTGTTAAGGTTCCAATGACGAATTCTGAACCTCCTGCGGAATAGGTGCCTTCTGTGAGGCTTGTTCCACTCAGGTTGATATTTGAGGGATCATCGTTGACATCAAGGAGGGTTAGGGTTATTGCTTCTGCGTAAATACCACCCCGGTTGTCATCGACCTGGATCCTTACAGAGTAAGAGGTAGGATCTACTTCAAAATCACGTACATCATTGGTTAGCAACTCACCACCAAGAATCTGGAAAAGGGCGTTGTCAGTATCTCCTGTGCCAGCTACCAGTGTGATGTCGAACAGATCTTCATCAGGATCATCGTAAAATATTCCACCTACTTTAGTGCCAACCGCCGCATTTTCTGCAAATGAATAGTTATCCAGTGTGATGGAAGTGGTGACATTGTTGGTGTTTGCAGTACTGATATCAATGGCTGCTGTTGCGGTATTGTTGGTTTCATTTTCTTCCTCAACAGCATTTACATCATCAATGACAGCGATGATATAATAACTTCCATTGGGTATTGTACCTTCTTCCGGGATGGCAGCCTGAAAGATGTTGAAGGCAGATTCTCCGGTTGTGAGCCCGGAGACAAAATTTACAGTGCTGCCCAATTTCGTATCCGTCCCGTCAAATACGGCATCTGATGAAATATAGAAATCCAGATCAAACGATCCCGCATCAGCCTGGCCAATATTTTCAATCGTATAAGAGACAGAGAGGGTTTCTGTTTGGGCGATGCTTTTTGGGTTGGTAGCAAGGGTAATTACATCAAGGTCTGGAAGTTGAGTGATTGTGGCATTACCAACTATCAAATCATTTAGACTTGAAGTTTCATCAACGATGTAATCTGTTCCGCTCACTGTTGTTGTGCCATTCATTTTCCAGTATCCTATCAGCCCTTCAGAAGCAGGGTCAATCTCTTTTTTTGCATTCTCGCGAATCTGGAACTGTGTGCGTGGGTAATCCCAAAAACGCAACTCATCAATTCCCCCATCTTTATCCCCGATTTTAAGCATGTTACCCAGCAGCAAAGGTTCATTGATGCTAATGGATTCCTGAAAGATTCCATTTACATATAGCTCGAGGTTTCCTGAGGATGGTGTGGTATAGATCAGTGCCATGTGAGCCCAGGTATTTGTTTGGTAATCGGTGAGTTTTCCATCAATATCAATTCCCGCAGTACTATTGATGTAGTGTACTGTTGTGGAACTTACATCTGTACTTACCATTCCTGTAGGATAGGTAGGCAGACCACCAGTATTGTAAGCTACAATACCATGATAAGGAAAGTAATTAGCACCATCACTGAATCCCCTTGTAATAAAATCTGCAAAAGTAGTTGGTGATGGATCTGATCCATTGTAATTAACTAAAGCTTCGATAGTAAATTCGGGAAGTTCCTCGAGCTGAATGCTATCCGGTGTAAATGCACTCACATCATCCAGGTATACGTCTGTATTTACATCCGTATCAAGGAAGGCTCCCAGGGGTGAAATATTGGTAGGATCAAAAACTTCTAATTTAATATCCTCCAGGTCAGCCGCCTTACCAATTAAGGTACCGTCTTCATTCGTAAATACAATTGCCATCTGTGCGGCGATGAAATTGTCAGTTACACCAAAATAACTTCTTGGTGTGATGGTGATCTCCCATACTCCGAGATTATATGTCATTGCTCCAAGGCCATCATCTACTCCCCAGGTACCAACAGTATTTGTCCAAGCTCCCGATTCTACATCTTCTGGAGCTATAAGACCTGCATACATGTATACTTTACCGGCACTTGTTAAGTCATCTAGCGGATAAGAAAGCTGTGGGTAATATTGAATTGTAACCGATTCGTCTAGAGTGAAATAGTCAGGTGCGGCCTGAGTAGGACCTTTGTCTACAGGAGTTTGATACGTTACTATGCTGTTATATCCACCAAAATCATTTCCAGCCTCAATAAAAATATAATACTCAGTATCAGGTGTAAGCCCGGTAATGGTATATGTCGTTTCATTTTGTGGTAAGTCAACAGATCCAAACTCATTGACCACCTGATCATCCCAATATATATAGTAATAGCTCTCATTGGGTCCGTCCTCCCAGGTGAGCTGGACTGAACCAGGGCCTACTATTTTGGCTACAAGGTTTTGCGGAGCCAGGGGAGCAGGAGGATAAGAACTAAATAGGTTACTTACTTCTTCAGGTGTTAATCCATAGTTGTAGATCTGAATTTCATCCAGTACGCCATCCAGGTATTCTCCATAAGGGCCGCTCACTGCAAATGTGTAATCTGCACCAATTGAAATGGTCTCAAAGTCTGCCGAAAAACTAAGACCTACATCTACCGGTCCCAACTCAACGTTGTCTACATAACTGTTTAGCTGTGTCCCGTCCCAGGTGACCACTACATGGTGCCATCCATCTCCTTCGGCGGTTGTTCCAAAAGTGAAGGAATCTTCTCCTATGTCAAGGTTGTAATAAAGGACGAAGTTGTTGTCTAAATGGGCAAGCTGGATGATATGACCCGTGGTGGAAGATTCCAGGGAAACGATGTTTTCATAGAGTCCCGGGGCAACCGGATTAGACAAATAAACCCAGGCGGAAATGGTAAATCCGGTAAACTGCTGTGCTGTGGCAAAGTTGTGATATACATATGACTCAAAACCATTAAAATAATAGGCCTTATCAGCCACTCCTCCAACATCAGGATGTAACTCCAGCGTACCCTCACTGGTTGCGTGATAGTCATTGCCAGAGGCGTCTAGTAGATTTCCATCCAGCCGATAATGAGCTATGAGTCCGGGGTCTATTTCTGAGATTACTCTATTGCTTATAGAGCCTGTGTTAAGAACAAAGCTTGTGGAGGTGGATGGTCCTGATGAAATCTCACCCACGGCACCATTAAGTTGAAAGGAGGTGCTACCAGAGGTTCCATAGCCATTGCTGAAGTTGCTGGATTTTAGTTCGAAGTTTTGACTAAAACAACTTAGTGTAGAAATTATCAGCAATGTTGTTAGTAGACTTGTTATTCTTTTTTTAACGCACATAACTTATGGCACAATTTAATTAATAAGGCTCCGTGACCGTGTATGTAATTCTGGTGGCATATATAACCATTGTAGTTGGTAGATTATCTCTTGTATTAAACCTTAATGAATAGGCATTTGATGCATTATTAATTGTTATTGATAAACCACTCACAGAAGTTTGCATAAATCCAGTTGATCCTGTTGTGGCTGTCGTTGACGCTATTACGAATGGTGATGAAAGGGACCCAATTGGGTGTCTCATTAAGTCCACAGACAAATCATAGGTTGCGTCTCCGTCATAGACATCTGCTGTAATTCCAGTAATTACGGCTCCATGAGGCAAATTTATTGGAGCATGAAGTGAAACGTTTGATCCACTACCTCCCTGAACAGAAACATATATACCATTTGTTGGAACATATTTTGAGAGAATGGTGCTCGGAGATGCAATTTCAAATTCCTGCGGTGCTATAGAGTAATAAAGGGTTCGAGGGTTATTGTATTTAAAACCCACAGCTTTTACCGTGTCATTAGCAATTACTTTTCCATTTACGCTTAGCTTTTCACTTGGAGTTGTTGTTCCTATACCTACATTTCCATTAGTCTGAACAGTTAAATGTAGTCCACCGTTCACTAATTTCCATTTGTTTGCATCTGGGCCATCCAAATATGTGTAAGCTTGCCCATTGCCATTATAGTATCCATAATAAGGTCTTGCAGTAGCAGCAGAGTTTGAAATATACATACCACCCCAGTCAGTCCCAATATCATCAAAGTTGATTTCAAATTTGATTCCCGAACCAATAGCAATTGGAGATCCTAGATTGAGGGTACCTACATGATTTAGGGACATCCTCTCCACAGCATCGGTATAAAATGACAGTGTCCCGTCGGTTACTACATCAAACCCTGTGTCATTGTCATCAATAGCGAGATCAATAAAAGGGGGTGTGAAGGTGTAGTTTTGAGTACTTGTGTCACCAGCGATGTACGCAGGTCCGACGGATGGGATACTAGTGTACTCAGATTCATATGACTGCGTATTTGCAGAGTTGATGCTGTAAGCAGAGGCTGCCAGCTCAATCCTCGGGCTTAATGTTTCACCATTTACTGTGATCTGAAGCCATACAGGCTGACTGAAAATCACAGGGTCCATTTGATTGACGCTGCCAAGTACCACATTAAAAATACCCCCCATCACTAAAACACCAATCTGGCTTTCGGACCACAGCTCAGTGCCGTCAATGTCAGCATCAAACAGTGCAAAAACCATGTCATAGGTGTTGTCTGCAATCACATTGCCCGTTATGGGATCAGTGAGGTTCCCTTGAAAATTGATTGCACTAGGTACCTGAGCCAAGACCGTCAGCGTCAGGGAAAACAGAAGTAAAAAAAGGCCAGTAGATTTCATTTCTCAGTAAATTTCTAAATCATAAAACTCTAATTAGTTGGAATACCATCAGTGCCGGGAGGATCCGGTAATCCTTCTTGCGGTGGTGGTGATGGATCCCCTCCAAGTACGAGGTAGGCAGCAGCGCCTGCACCTAAAGCTGCTGGAGCAATAATGAAGAGAGGATTCACCCCTCCTGCTATTTTAACTGCCATTTCCCCATAAGCTTCCCGATCCCTGGGAGTTACCCGTAAGGTGTAACTGCCCTTTTCAATGTCTTTGTCTAAGACCGTATTTATTGAAGTCCCATTTTCTTCTGCCAGGGTGATAGCTCGATCCATGTCATCGATGAGTTCAACTCTGTAGGGTCCTGATGAATTATAGCCTGTCCAGCTTGCCACAATGTTTTTACCCTGCTTGAATTTGCTTTCTCCACGCACTACCAAGGGAAAGGTGGTAGCTTCAATTTCAATTTTAAGCTGAAGTTGGGTACCAGTACCTCCGAGATCAGAGGGTGAAAGCGTAAAGATCAAAGGTTCTCCGGGTGCAACGTCATTCCTGGATATAGACATTTGCTGGAAATTTCCACCATTGAAAGAGCTGAAAAGCTTGACATTGTATCGCTCCCTGGGAGAGTTCTTTTGCTCAACAACCATTCTCAGATAGATATCTCCGTTGTCCTGCTGTTTAAAATCTCCATCCCGGATTACAATGTTCTGCGCAGTAGCAGAAGAGAGGAACAGGACAGTGATGATGAGGGTGTGTAAAGATCTTAACATAGGCGATTGAATCAAGGCAACACTTCTCCCAAAACTAGGAGACACAAGATAATGAAAAAAAGTGTAACTGCATTTGAATTGTGAAAATTTATATTGAAATATTTACATTAAACATAAATATGTCTAGTATAAACTTATGATATTATTTAGAAATATTGATAGGAATTACTCATATTGATTTTTGGGGTTTATCATTAATTAAACACGTTTATACTATTCCTGGCTTAGTTCGTACTCAACTGAAGCCGAGTAGAAGTAAACTGTCAAATTTCCGGCTGGAAAATAAAGTCTTACAGAATAGCTAAAATCAAAGTTATCGACTTCTGCAAACGAAGGATTAATTGTATTTCCTACCAGAACCTGACCTCCTCCATCAACTGATGTATTAGTGGTTGTAATCAAATTCTCCGTTTGTGAAGTAGTTCCGGAAGCAATAAGTTGGGCATAGCAATCATAGGTAGCATTACTATCGAATACTCTAATTCTTAATTCTTTAATAACTGCTCCATGTGGGAATTGAATCGGCGCATTTAGCGTGACAGTAGTGCCGATGACACCCCCGTTTACATTTCGATGGAAGCCACCGGATGTAGATTGAACATAGTAAGTATTCCCACTCATTGAAGGGGAAAATCCTGATGAGTGGACTGATGCAAAACCAGTCTTAGGAGTATTATAAGCAAACACGTCCGCTTTTACAGAATCACTTGCCTGAATGTCTCCAACGACACTCAATCTTTTTGGCGGAGTTGTTGTTCCGATCCCTACATTCACACTATTATTCCCAAGTACCATGCTGTTGCTTTGTGAAACAACTGCTCCATGTCCGATCGCTGATGCATTTGTCAATCCATCCACACCCACACTGGCATCAGTTCCTATAAGTGTGTTGTAAGTACCGTTGACATGTTCAACACCCACTGCATTGCTCCCAGTATTGTATCCGATGGCCACATTGAAATCTCCGCTTACATGCGGCCTCAGGGCATTTCCTCCTATAGCAGTATTGCCAGTCCCCGTACTTTTTTCAAGGGCAAAAGAGCCAATGGCTGTATTTTCATTGCCTTCCTGGTTTTGATTCAGTGCGTCAACTCCTACACCCACATTACCACTTCCGATCGTATTACTTGTTATGGTCCCTAATCCAACTCCTATATTTTGAAATCCGGTTGTATTACCGGATAGGGCATTGGGTCCGATTGCCACATTCTCATTACCATCAGTATTGCTTTGCAAAGTAAAAGGGCCAACTGCCACATTATTGGAGCTGATCGTATTGGCGAGTAAGGCCTCGTAGCCTATGGCAATGTTAGTTCCTCCTGTGGTATTATTTTCCAGTGCAAAAGAGCCAACAGCCACGTTTTGGGAGCCGCCGTTATTCTGTTGCAGGGCCGAGTTTCCAAATGCCTGATTGAAGAAACCTGCACCTTGTTCCTGGGTAAAGGAAAAATAACCCAGGGCTGTATTGGTTTGGTCTACTATGCCAGCTTTTTGATCCAGCATTCTGAAAACAATGCTATCATTACCAACCACAGATTTTGCTGTTTGGGCAAAAGGAACTGTCTGGAAGGCAATTCGAGGTGACAATGTCTCGCCATCAATGGTGATTTCCAGGAAAAGAGTTCGATAAAATGCATCAATCTCTAATGGTGTTACCGAACCTAACTGAACATTTATCAGACCACTCAGTACTGAAACAGATGGTTGTGTTTCTGACCATAGGGGAGTACCGGCTACCTCAACATCATAAAGAGTGAAATCCATACCATAGGAACCATCAGCTATTGGTGTGCCTAATCCGGGAGTCGTCAGGTTTCCCTGAAAGCTTATTGTATTGGGGGGTTGCGCATATGCAATAAGAGCCAGTAGAAGTGCCAGGCATAACAAAATTTCCTTTCTCATAATCATTGACTTTTATCGCAAAAAAATGGTTGGTAAAAATAAGTATTTGGGCAGTTAGGCTATCTTCGCGATTTAGTTTAGACAACTAATTTAATTTAAAAATATCAAATCATGACAACTGATCAGTTGAAAGACTTGAAGGCGCGTGTATTGGCCTTGAGGAGGTATCTTTGACTACGATACCAGGAAAAAAGAACTAGACGATCTGGAAATGGTGACTGTGCAGCCAGACTTCTGGAATGATTCAGAGAAGGCTGAAGAAACCATGAAAACCATCAGAAGTATCAAGGGCTGGACAGACCAATATGAAGAGGTCAGTTCCCATGTAGAAGACCTTGAAGCACTTTACGAATTCCTACTGGAAGGTGAGGGTACCGACGAGGAAGTGGATGAGGCTTATGAGAAAGCGCTCACGGAAGTAGAGGAGCTGGAATTCAAAAAGATGCTTTCAGGCGAGGAGGATCAGCTCTCTGCCATGTTGCAGATCACCCCTGGAGCAGGGGGCACTGAGAGTAATGACTGGGCTTCCATTCTGATGCGGATGTATATCATGTGGGGCGAAGCGAATGGCTACAAAGTTCGTGAGGTAGATTACCAGGCTGGGGATGTAGCAGGAGTAAAGTCTGTCACACTTGAGTTTGACGGCCCATTGGCATATGGTTATCTCAAATCTGAGAATGGGGTTCACAGGTTAGTACGAATCTCCCCGTTTGACAGTGGAGGACGACGGCATACCTCCTTTGCATCAGTATATGTTTACCCGGTGGTAGATGACAGCATAGAGATTGATATCAATCCCGCAGATGTGGAATTGCATACTTCAAGGTCTGGTGGTGCCGGAGGTCAAAATGTAAACAAGGTGGAGACCAAGGTGCAGCTTACACATAAGCCAACAGGGATCGTGGTGGTCTGTCAGGTGGAGCGTTCTCAGCTTGCCAACCGGGAACGGGCCATGAAGATGCTAAAGTCTCAGCTTTACCAGATAGAAGTGGAAAAGCGAAATGCAGCAAGGGACAAGATTGAGTCCGGGAAGCAAAAAATTGATTTTGGTTCTCAGATCAGAAACTATGTGCTACACCCCTACAAGCTGGTGAAAGATGCCAGAACTGGTTACGAAAGAACTGATGTTCAAAATGTACTGGATGGAGACATTGGTGATTTCATCAAAACCTTTTTGTTGCATCAGGAGGAGGCGTAGGCAGTGAAGTAGTAAGCAGTAAGCAGTAGGCAGTAGGCAGTAGGCAGTCCAACTACGCTAAGGCTTCGTTGGATAAAAGCAGTAAGCAGTCAATTATTAAGAAGCTGAATGACCATTTTTAAACGGTATTCTAAAGGGTTCTGGCTTTTGTGCTTTAGCTCGTTTCTATTTTTTTCATCATTCACGATGGTGTTACCAGAGTTGCCTGGCTACCTATCGCGAATGGGAGGGGAAGAATACATAGGACTGATTATATCGCTCTTCACCTTAACTGCAGGTATTTCAAGGCCTTTTAGCGGTAAGCTCACAGACCGATGGGGGAGAATCCCGGTCATGGTTTTTGGTGCTGTCGTTAGTGGGATAGCTGCCTTGTTATATCCAATACTTACGACCATCGTTGGGTTTTTCTTTGTAAGACTCTTTCATGGGTTTTCAGCCGGATTTAAGCCTACTGCTACATCTGCTTACATTGCGGATATAGTTGCTGCCAATAAAAGGGGAGAAGCATTAGGTATTAGCAGCTTTTTTGGTACCATAGGAATGGCCGCAGGGCCAGCAATTGGCTCTACCATCTACCTGGAGTTTGGGATGAACGTATTGTTTTATATCAGCTGTATTTTCGCCATGCTTTCAGTGGGGATTTTGGCAGGAATGAAGGAAACACTTGAAAATAAGGAGCGTTTTCGATTTTCATTGTTGAAGATCAAAAGGTCCGACATTTTTGAACCGGCCGTCTTTGTGCCCTCCATTGTAATGATCCTGACTTGTTTTTCATTCGGAACCGTTCTGACATTATCTCCTGATTTCAGTACGTTCCTCGGAATTGAAAATAAGGGGTTGTTCTTTTCAGTTTTTACTGGTTCCTCATTAATAGTGAGGATCATTGGTGGTCGATTATCAGACCAGTTTGGTCGTGAGCGTATCCTGTGGTTCAGTACTGTAATTCTCTTCATAAGTATGACGGTGATAGGTACATCTGTGACACCAGCACAGTTTTTTGTGGGTGCATTTATTTTCGGTATTGGATATGGTCTGAATTCTCCTACAATTTTTGCCTGGACCATCGACCTAAGTCCGGGTGAAGGAAGGGGAAAAGGTATTGCTACATTATTTATTTTCCTTGAAGTGGGTATAGGGTTGGGGGCGTTGATCTCAGGTACCGCTTTCCAGGGAGATTACGGCCGGTTTCCTCTCATTTTTATTATGGCTGGCATATTTTCTTTGATAGCGTTTGGTTTCCTGATGTTCCAAAGGAAGAAACAATATGCATAGGATCATTCTTGGTGTTTATCTGGTAGTGGGTGGTTTGAACGTCTCCGCAAGGTTTTTTGATCTACAGGATCTTCATCTCTACACCAAGCCTTTACTGATGCCATTGCTCATATATTATTTGTACAGGTATGCCGATGGAAACATCACGCTACCCAGAATGCTTTTGGCAGGTGCACTTTTGTTTAGCTGGATCGGCGATCTATTGCTAATGGGTACTGGTGATCTATATTTTTTGGGTGGACTCGGAGCATTTTTAATTGCTCATGTGTTCTATTCCATCACTTTTTATAAGTCCGTAAGGTCAAAACCAAAATTTAACATCTTGTACCTGATCCCGCTCGGGGTGTTCGGGTTTTTTATTCTACGAGCGGTAATACCAGGTGCCGGTGATATGGCTGTCGGGGTCATCATTTACTCCGCTGGGATCCTAATCATGGCTTTTATGGCTAGTATCAGGGGAAGAGTTACCAGTATATCGAGCTATTACCTGGTGGTGATCGGGGCTTATCTGTTCGTCATTTCAGATTCGCTTATTGCGCTGGAGAGATTTCATACGCCCTTGTACCAGGGAGGCGTATTTATCATGACTACGTACATTTCAGCACAGCTTCTGATTGTGAGGGGTGTGTTGATACACAAAAATTAGTCTTTGTAGTTAAAGCTTACGCTTCCGAGAGCAACGTCCACGTTGAAAGTGAGGAGATCCTGAGCTTTGGAAGAGTACGCCATGTTTACGTAGACATTCTTTTCTACCTGCTCAAAACCAGGAGCCAGTTTCACTCCGCATAAAGGGGATTCCTTTAAATAAATGATAATCGGAACATTTTTATCGGGAATAATGATGTCCAGGTTTCCAGCTCCTACGGAAGCTTTGATATTGCAACGTTGATTGTTGGAATTTTCCAGGTCCAGTAAGGCCCTACCAAAACCAATATTAGCAATGATGTTTTTAGCTCTAGCCAATTCCAAATGGCTGCTGGTGAATGTTCCCATATCTACCTGAACTCTAAAGGTGTCCATTTCAATTTTGTTAGGCATATCTTTAGAGTAATCCACATTGATATCGGCTGTACCTGATTTAAGTTTAAAAGACTTGATTGAGGAATTACTTAAATCGATATCAGCATTTCCAACACCATAATTTAAATCTAGTTTGTAGATTTTTTTGTCATCGAAATGTACTTTCCAATAGTTGTTTTCTTCCTCACTGGACCGAAGCATGGCGAATACAAGGCCGTCACCAAAACTGGATGATCTGAATTCCTGAAGATCTAGCTGGGCCTGACAAGTGTTTCTTTGAATTTGAAATTTGAAGGAGGGATTGATCTTGTCCAGATCGGGATTTCCATAGATCACCAAAGGGCTTTCAGCAAGGTCCGGAGTAGACTTGACAAAGCAATTTCCTGAAGTGGCATGCAACGAAAATGCAACCGTATCAAACGCCACTTCATCATTTAGTGAATAAAATTTCTGTAACTGCCCGAACGCAACTGAAAAAATCAGCACTAAAGTGGCTGATAAAATCATCCTCAACATGGTTGTAAATACGAAATATCAACCGTGAGGTTGCCTAAATATTAAGCTCCAAAGAATTCACGCATGTTTTCGAAGAAACCTTTCTCATTTTTTGAAGGTTTAGGCTCAAAATTTTCTGAGCCCCGAAGACTTTCTAAAACGTCTGTTTCTTCTTTCGAAAGCGTTTTTGGTGTCCACACATTTACATGTATGAGCTGATCTCCAACACCGTATCCATCCACATCTTTGATTCCTTTGCCTCTGAGTCTCAGTATTTTACCACTTTGGGTTCCTGCTTCAATTTTGATTTTAGCTTTCCCACCTATGGTAGGAACTTCTACTGTAGTACCAAGTGCGGCGTCGATAAAACTAACAAACAGTTCATAGATCACATTGTTGCCATCTCTTTTCAGTTGGTCGTCAGTAGCTTCTTCTATCACGATCAATAGATCGCCGGGCACACCACCAGGCACTTCATTACCTTTTCCTGACATGGAAAGCTGCATGCCTTCTGCAACACCCTGAGGTATCTTGATGGAAATGATTTCTTCCCTGCGACTCATTCCCATGCTATCTGTGCCAGCACCTCTTTTGTCTACTGTCTGTCCAGTACCACCGCAAGTAGGACAGGTAGTGGTTGAAACCATCTGACCAAGCATGGTATTCATCACTTTCCTTACCTGGCCTGTTCCATTACAAGTTCCGCAATTTTTGAATGATGTATTTGGATCAACAACAAGTCGGTTGACCTTGATTTTTTTCTCAACACCCTCAGCAATCTCTTTAAGTGTGAGTTTGAGCTTAATTCTGAGGTTGGTTCCTTTTCTTGTTCTTCTACCGCCGCTTCTGCCACCGCCGAAGAAGCTATCGAACGGGCTTCCGCCTCCGCCACCGAAGATATCGCCAAACTGGCTAAAGATATCTTCCATGTTCATGCCTCCGCCACTGAATCCACCAGCTCCACCTACTCCCTGGTGACCAAACTGATCATATCGCTGCCGTTTTTCATCATTGCTAAGCACTTCGTAGGCTTCGGCAGCTTCTTTAAACTTTTCTTCAGATTCTTTATCGTCAGGGTTTTTGTCAGGATGGTATTTGATGGCCATTTTTCTGTAGGCCTTCTTGATCTCATCCTTGGCAGCTGACTTGCTTACCCCCAATACATCGTAATAATCTCTTTTTGCCATTATGATTTAGCTCCTGTTACCACTTTTGCGAACCGCACGACCTTTTCGTTCAGCGAATATCCGTTTTCTATTACATCCACCACTTTACCTTCAAGCTTCTTACCAGCAGGAGTTTGTGTAATGGCTTCCTGGATTTCTGGGTCAAATTTGTCACCTGCTTTTATCTCAATCTTCTTAAGGCCTTTTTGGTCGAGGACTTTTTTGAATTTCTGATAGATGATCTCCAATCCTTCTTTGGCAGCATTAGAATCTTTTTCAGATTTTTCATCAAGGGATTTAAACGCCCGCTCAAAATCATCTAGCACAGGTAAAAGATCTAAAATCAGATCTTTGGTGGCAGAGCCGATGAGGTCAATTCTTTCTTTGGCAGTTCTTCGGCGAAAGTTCTCGAACTCGGAATATAGCCGAAGATATTTATCCTTAGACTCACTGAGCTCTTCTTTGAGCTGTGTAGTCTCATCTTTTTCCACCTCATCATCAGTGTCCTCGACATCTGATTTCGCTTCATGCTCATCAGCCTGTTCTTTTGACTCCTGGTTTAACTGCTCTTCTATCTGTTCTTCCTTTTTGCTTTCGATGTTTTCTTCCACTTTATCCTTTTGCATCTCTAGTCCTACTTTATAATGGTTTCAATTCGTCAATTTCTTTGCCAAACAGCATGAAACTGACAAGATGACAGATCATGATCTTTAATTTGGCTTTTTAACCAAATAGTATCCTCAGAACCTGCCTAAATTTCTAGTTTAATGCCCTCCAGACCAGATCTTTTAGTGCTACAAGGCCTTTTTGCGACACGCTGGAGATAAACACATGGGGAATATCAGGCACCTCTTTTTTCATCTCTTTTTCCAATTCATCGTCCAGTAGATCTGACTTGGTGATGGCCAGGAGTCGTTGCTTATCCAACAACTCAGGGTTATGTTTTTCCAGTTCCCTGATCAGGATTTCGTATTCTTTTTTGATGTTATCCGTGTCGCAGGGGATCATGAAAAGCAACACAGAATTTCTTTCAATGTGCCTGAGAAATCTAAGTCCCAATCCTTTGCCCTCAGCTGCGCCTTCAATGATTCCCGGAATGTCTGCCACCACAAAGGATTTATCATCTCTATAACCAACAACACCCAGGTTAGGTGTAAGTGTAGTAAATGGGTAGTCACCGATTTCAGGTTTGGCTGCTGAGATCACAGATAGAAGTGTGGATTTGCCCGCATTAGGAAAGCCTACAAGACCTACATCTGCCAAAACTTTCAACTCCAGGATGATCCATTTCTCCTGACCAGGTATGCCTGGCTGTGCATGTCTTGGGGCCTGTTGAGTGGAAGATTTAAAGTGGACATTGCCTCGGCCGCCCATACCACCTTCCAGGAGAACTCCTGTCTGGCCATCTTCCATAATCTCCATCAATGGCTCACCTGTCTCCTCATCTCTGGCGATGGTACCAATGGGTACTTCCAAAATGACATCAGCACCACCCGCTCCTGTGCGCATTTGTCCTTCACCGTTCCCACCGTTTTCAGCGCTGACGTGTTTTCGATATTTCAGGTGAAGTAGGGTCCAAAGTTGAGAATTGCCTTTGAGGATCACGTGACCTCCTCTGCCACCGTCACCACCATCAGGTCCACCTTTGGGTACGTATTTTTCTCTCCTGAAATGTGAAGAACCAGCACCTCCATTTCCGGATCTGGCATGGAACTTTACATAATCTATGAAGTTTGACTCCATTATCAATGTGAATCTACAACCGAGCAGATCTCATCAAAGATCTCGGTTATGGTACCTACTCCATGTATTCCATGGAACTTTGACTGATCCTTATAATAGGCAGCCACTGGAGTAGTTTCCTTTTGATATACCTGGATCCTGTTGGTGATTTTGGCATCATCCTGATCATCAACCCGCCCAGAAGTTTTAGCTCGCTCTTTGATCCTTGTACGGAGCTCGTCTTCAGGCACCTCGAGGGATACCATGAGAGAAATGGACATTCCATGCTCCGCTAGCATCTTGTCAAGTGACTCTGCCTGAGCAATAGTTCGTGGGAAACCATCAAAGATGAAACCTTTTCCGTTGAGGTGATCTTTGATTTTAACTTCCACCATTCCGATGACCACATCATCGGGTACCAGGTTGCCCTGGTCCATATATTTTTGAGCCAGCTTACCTAGTTCTGTGCCTTCTCCTAAGTGTTTTCTGAAGAGGTCACCGGTAGAAATATGGGTCAACTGGTATTTTTTTATAAGGTTTTCACTTTGAGTGCCCTTTCCGGCACCGGGAGGACCAAATAATACAAGATTCAGCATTTTACTTCAATTTGGTTTTAAATATACAAAAGTCAGTTTTGTACCAATCGTTAAGGTTAAAGTCTTGAGACTAAGTATTTATAAATTTCAATCATAGCCTGGATATCATCCAGGTGTACTTTTTCATTGGGCGAATGCACGTTTGACTCTGGAGCGCCAATAAAACACCAATCTACAGGATAAGGCGAATGATGCACTTCGCGGCCATCACTTGACCCACCACCTTCTACCTCCATCTGATAGGGAATGCCTGATTCATCCGCCAGCTGCAGGATCTTATCAATGAATACTTTTCTTGGAATATTTCTATCTCTCAGTGAAATAACTACCCCCTCACCGTGAGGGACTCCATCTGTGACCCACGTGATGTCAGATATCAATGCCTGCTTGATATGGTATTCAGTGTAAAGAAACTGTATAAGCATGGGAATACTTCCACCGCCATGTTCTTCGAAACAACTGAATACAACAGCACCATCTTCAAGGGTTTCTGCTACTTTCAGTGCATTATACATGCCTAACCTGTTATCAAGATAAGTCCCTTCGATGTAGCTTTTGGATAGCTTTAAAGAAGGTCTGAACACAAGGGTAGTGCCTCGATCTATAGCCCTTGGGAAATCATGAAAAAGTCTGTTATCATCTTCTACCTTGAGTTTGCATTCAATGGGACCCATGGAATCTGCTCCACTCAATTCAATTCCATTTTCTACATGTGGACTGCCAATAGCCACCAGTTGATTTTCGTATCGAGCTGTAAAGCCAATGGAATCCATATGCGCAAAAATGGCAGTTTTGGGTTTGCCAAAGATCAACATTAAAGAGTCATGAAAATCGTCTGCAATAACTTTCGGCTTTACCTTCCAATTCTTTGACTCTTTGTTGATGTAGTTCAGAAGAAACTCTTTCATGTTGTATTCACTACCAGAAGGCGCATGAATATTTATCAGTTCTTGCAGGAGTTTCATTGATTATTTCTCGGGATTCCGGAATGATAAATACTTATCATTTATTATCATTCCATTTATTTTATTAAAAGCGTGCAAAGTTAACTTTAGCATCATCACCTAACCACAGGAATTACGTATAATTATTCCTGAATTATGTCTGAACTCATCAAATACCTTCTAGTCTATGCCCTTTCGGGCTTCAAGTTCATTTTTGGGCCTACCATGGGCGCTGCTTATGGCTTTAGTATCATCCTGACTGGTGTATTAACTACACTGGGGATGATGACCACTGTTTACATCATCAGTTATTTCGGACCACAGATCAGGTTGCTCATCGTCAGGCTATTTGGTAAGCGAAAGAAAGAACCTGTTTTTTCTCCCAGCAGACGTCGGTTCGTAAGAATTTGGAAGAAGTATGGCATACAGGGAATCGCATTTCTTACTCCACTTTTGCTTACTCCTGTCGGGGGTGCCTTTTTTGCCAATGCATTGGGTGTCCAGCGAAAGGATATCTTTAAATGGATGTGGATATTTGGTACTTTCTGGGCTTTTGTACTTTCTGCCCTGGTCAGATATGCGGCTGATCTGTTTAAAGATCTCAATATTCTATAGTAGCTAAAATTAAAATCATTAGGTCTGCCACAGTGCAGATCGTTATTTTTGCAGGATGCAAATCAAAAATGATCTGGTGCTACGCGCAGCGAGAGGCGAAAAGGTGGAGCGGACCCCTGTATGGCTGATGCGCCAGGCAGGAAGAATCCTGAAAGAGTATCGTGAAGTAAGAAACAGGCTTAGTGGTTTCAAAGAACTGGTTGAGACACCTGAGTTAGCAGCTGAAGTAACTATTCAGCCGGTGGACATCCTGGGAGTCGATGCGGCAATTATATTTTCCGATATCCTGGTGATTCCGGAAGCCATGGGACTCCAATATGAAATGGTGGAGAAGAAAGGTCCAATTTTCCCGGATACCATTCAGTCAGCTGCAGATATTGATCGGCTGAAAGTGGCTGAAGCCAATGATTTGCATTATACACTTGACGCTATTGAGCTGACAAAAAAGCAATTGCAGGGTGCTGTACCACTGATTGGATTTGCTGGAGCACCATGGACAATATTTTCCTACATGATTGAAGGTCACGGCAGCAAGACGTTTTCGAAGTCGCGAAGGATGCTCTATACCGATCCAATGGTTTCTCATCAACTGCTTCAAAAAATTACAGATAGTACAATCAACTACCTGAAAGGTCAGATCGCAGCGGGTGCTGACATGATTCAGATTTTTGATTCCTGGGCAGGTATGCTACCAAGAGAGCACTACCAGGAGTTTTCGCTGAGGTATATCCGTCAGATCTGTGACGCCATCGATGAAGTGCCGATCACGGTTTTTGCTAAAGGGGCATTTTTTGCTTTGGAAGACATGACTGATTTGTCGTGCAATACCATAGGGTTGGATTGGAACATGAGTATTGAAGAAGCTAAAAAGATATTTCCTAACAAAACATTGCAAGGAAATCTGGACCCATGCGTGCTTTATGCTACTCCTGACAAGATAGAAGAGGAAGCGCTGAATATGCTTAGCAGATTTAACGGTCACCCGCATATTGCTAACCTAGGTCACGGTGTATATCCTGATACACCTCCTGAGAATGTCAGATTTTTTGTGGAAACAATTAAAAAATCTCAGCTGATAACGAACTAGATCACAACCAATTTTCCAAAATTGGGTTGTTTATTGATTCCTTTTTCAACCTTTCCGGATCAATGGGAACAACTCCCTGGTATTCGCAAACAATTCCACCTCCAAGGTTAGCCAGCTCTGAGACAAATGGTAAGGAGCAGCCTAAGGCTAATGCCATGGCGGCAATACTGATTACCGTGTCCCCAGCGCCTGATACGTCTGATATCGAACGGAGATGCGCCGGGTGGCGTCCCTTTTCTTTATCGGAATGATAATACACACCAAATTCCGAAAGCGTGATCAAAGCCCGTTCAAAATCCAAAAGGTCTTTAAGTTTTCCTACAGCATTCTCAACTTCTCCAGTGGATTTAGGGTCAATGTCAATTCCTAACCCTTCACGCAATTCCTTTAGGTTTGGTTTAAAGAGCGAGCAGGATTTATAGAAGTTGAAATTCTTCTTCTTAGGGTCGACGGCTGTAGGAATGTTTAGCTTTTTGGCTTCTTCAATGACTTCCTGAATGATCTTCGCATTCAGCACACCCTTGTCGTAGTCCTCGAATATGACCAGGTCGCAATCAGCTAAAAGTGTCTTTAGCTTCGCAATGAATAATTCCTCGTCCTGACTGGAGAGATTAGTTTCGATTTCGGAATCAATACGAAGCAGATGCTGCGAAGACGACATCACACGGTTTTTTACCGTTGTGATCCGCTTGTCGCTTTCCAGGATGCCATCACTACTCAGGTTCTGCATATTGAGCAGCTCTTTGAAGTCATGACCGTCGTTGTCTTTTCCGATCACTGAGCAGAGAATGGGTTTTGCTCCAAGTGCCTGTACATTCAGGGCCACATTGGCAGCACCACCCAATCTTTTATCTCTTCTAGTTACACTTACAACCGGTACAGGGGCTTCAGGTGAGATTCGTTTGACGGAACCATAGATATAGGCATCGATCATCACATCACCAATGACCATCACCCGAAGGTTCCTAAATCCGTCGAGAACTTCCTGGATCGATTGAAAGGCCATTTAGCTGATTTTTGCTAAAGCTGCTTTCATGCTTGAAATGGCTGTTTTCAGCTCTTCTTCCGAAGCTGCATAAGAAAGTCTGATGCATTCAGGATCACCGAAAGCATCTCCGGTAACTAATGAAACCTTGGCTTCATCCAATAAATACATGCACAGGTCTTCTGCATTGTTGATCACAGAGCCATTGGCAGTTTTTCCGAAAAATTTGCTCACGTTAGGGAAAAAGTAGAAAGCTCCACCTGGCATATTCACTTCTAAGCCGGGGATCTCTTTAAGCAAGTCATATACCAACGTGCGACGTTTGTGGTATGCTTCTGCCATTTTATCTGTTGAATCCGATGCTTCTGTAAGTGCTGTGTATGCAGCGCGTTGAGCAATTGAGCAGTTGGCTGACGTCAGCTGACCCTGGATTTTATTTGCAGCCTTGGCTAACCACAGCGGCGCGCCGATATAGCCAACCCTCCAGCCGGTCATTGCATAACCCTTGCTGAATCCATTTACAGTAACAGTTCGATCCTGCATGCCTTCCAGCGTGCCAATGCTTGCATGGTCACCAGTGAAATTGATTTTTTCATAGATCTCGTCTGCAATGATCAATATCTCAGGGTGATCTCTCAGGACATCAGCCATAGCGTCAAGCTCATCCTTCAGGAACACAGATCCGGTAGGATTACAGGGTGAAGAGAAAATTACTGCCTTGGTTTTTGGAGTAATGGCATCTTTAAGCTGTTGAGCTGTTGCTTTGAAGTCATCCTCTATTCCTCCTTTGATCACAACTGCTTTTCCTTCTGCCAGCTCCACCAGGGCGGGGTAAGTCACCCAATATGGCGCATATACCACCACTTCATCACCAGGATTTAAAATGGCCAGAAAGATATTTGCGATAGATTGCTTAGCTCCATTAGATAACACGATCTGGTCCGGACCATAGTTGAGACCATTTTCATCTTTAAATTTCTTTGAGATGGCTTCACGAAGGTCAAGGTAGCCGTTAACAGGTGGGTATGAAAAGTATTTACCTGTATCGATGGCTTGCTTAGCCCCTTCGTTGATGTAGTCAGGTGTCTTAAAGTCAGGTTCACCCAGACTAAGGCTAATTACGTTAATTCCTTGTTGTTTCAGCTCCCGTGCTTTGGCTGCCATGGCCAGAGTAGCTGATTCTTTCATGTTTTTGATTCTGTCTGATCGTAAATCCATCTTATTGTTTAAAAAAATGCGACGCCAAAATTAAATAATTACCAGGCAGAAGCAAATGAAATTCTTTATAAGGAGTAAGTCCTGAATTTTTTGAGCATAAAAAACCCCGACTCGGTGAGACGGGGTAAAAAAAAATAAAAAATATTATTAGCTGGCACAGAATTCTTTCAACCTTCTGTTTTTGCCAGGCTCTCTCAATTTTTGTAATGCTTTTTCACGGATCTGCCTTACTCGCTCACGGGTCAAACCCATGGCATCACCAATCTCTTCAAGGGTGTAAGGGTTGTCATACCCAATACCAAAGCTCATCATGATCACCTCTTTCTCTCTTGCTGTAAGAGTAGAAAGCGCTCTCATGGTTTCTACCTTCAATGAATCGTTGAAAACCAAAGCGCCATCAGTTGGACCTGTAGTTTCGTTCTCCAGAACATCTAGCAATGATCCTGACTCATCTTCTCCAAACGGTGCATCCATTGACATTTGCTTTACTTCAGCACCAAGTGTATTCCGCACTTCACTCGGTTTCATGTCCAGGATATCTGCCAATTCTTCTTCAGTAGGCTCACGCTCAAATTGCTGCTCAAGCTCAGCATAGGCTCTTCTGATTTGGTTGATGGCACCGGACTTGTTCATTGGAAGACGTACAATCCGTGATTGCTCGGCCAATGCCTGCATGATAGACTGTCTGATCCACCACACGGCGTAGGAGATGAACTTAAATCCTTTAGTCTCGTCAAACTTTTTAGCTGCTTTGATCAAGCCCAGGTTTCCTTCGTTGATCAAGTCATTCAAAGGCAGACTTCTGTTTTGATATTGCTTTGCTACTGAAACAACAAATCGTAAGTTGGCTTTCACCAATTTTTCTAACGCTAGCTCGTCCCCTTCTCTGATACGCTTTGCTAATTCTACCTCCTCATCAGGGGTAATCATGGGTACGTTACTTACTTCAGTAAAGTACTTTTCGAGTGTATGACTCTCCCTTCGGTTGGTAATTGATTGCGTAATCTTGAGCTGTCGCATATATTAGTTTTGTTTATCTATTTTTCTTCTGCTTTGCGAATTATCACAAATGGTTTCTTTGAGGGAAATCAATTGTGAACCGCGAATTTAAGGTTTAATATAATACCAGTCAATAAATATTGAAAGTAAACCTCCAAGAAATACAACTTAAAGACGGATTATTTGGTTTCCTTAAGGCAAAAAACTTTCTATTTTTTAGAAAATCATTACTAAAACGTAATTTATTATGCTTTTGTTATAAAAAAGTGAAGGTTTTAGTCTCAATGGTTCAATGGAGATGACCGGGTGAAAGCAATTAGTCACTGAATAATAGTCTTTTTTATCCTTTATAGACTCCGTTAAGGGATTTAAGCCTGTTCTGTCATAAGCAATTTTTAAACAGAGCGATAAAAGCAAACAGGTGTAAATAATGAGCACTGAATGATAAATGAGGCTGCTAAATCGGAATGAAGGCTTGGTAATTGGCATTGCCTTTATAAATTCGCTTGCATAACACGAATTCTTGGAATTTTTTAATACCCTTCATCTTACCTCAGAGAATCTGGCATGGGTTCTCTTTTGTGCTTTTTGCATCGGAATGTCCAAGACGGGTCTTGCGGGAGCAGGTATGTTAGTAGTGCCCATCATGGCCAGTGTGTTCGGTGCCAAGGAATCCACAGGTATCGTGCTGCCGATGTTGGTGATGGCTGACATTTTTGGAGTGAGCTATTACAACCGCCATGCTGAGATAGGCTATCTGATTAAGTTAGCTCCAAGTACTATCCTGGGAGTGGTTGTGGGCATTTGGGTAGGAGATATTATTGACGGTGATCAATTTACTGTACTCCTGGCTGTTGTGATCTTGTTTGGTGTTGGGATTACCATTTGGCAGGAGGTGACCAGATCGAAAGTGATCGTCCATAATCTGTTTTTTGCTTCCATAGCAGGCTTCCTTGGAGGGTTTACTACGATGATCGGGAATGCAGCAGGACCTGTAATGTCTATCTATTTTCTAAGCATGGGACTACCCAAAAATAATTTCATTGGGACTTCCGCGTGGTTCTTTTTTCTAGTCAACGTATTTAAAGTGCCCTTTCATATCACGATCTGGAATACGATCAGTTGGGACACTTTTAAGTTTAACCTGCTTATGCTGCCATTAATCATAGTCGGAGCATTTGTTGGGATTAAAATTGTGAAGCTTATCCCGGAGAAGCCTTACAGAATATTTATTTTGGTGACCATCGTCCTGGCGTCTCTCAAACTGTTCTTTTGATCTTTAAAGGTTTATTCGCTGAGAGACCTGGAAAGCAAGAATGCTGGTATATCTACAACCATTTTGGTTTGGCAAAGATGAGATTTGATTGTGCCAAAGCACTAAAAAACTAAACTGTTCCATGGCTAAAACAGGGCCGAGTGTGATTCTGTCCAGATCAAAGGTTTTTTCCTCAGATTGGTTTTGTCCATTAATGAAGAGTTCATTTCTCAAAGTGAATTGAAGCTCACTACCATTTACTGATCCTGAAAAGTATTTAACAGGAAAGGTGAAGTTCAACGCATATCGAAATCGCATGTATACCGGGTCTGTAAGTCCGGATTCTACCCGATTGAGAAATCGTTCCTCTACCTGAAATCTGTTAACCATACGAGTTTTACCCAGATCATGATCTATTCTTATCTCCTGGAAGGGTCGAAGTTCATGATGGATTTCACTGGAATTGTTGATAGGCCTGAAGAAGCCAATTCCACTAAGAAACCTCACCTGGTCATTTAGCTTGTATCCAAGTCCTGAACGGATATGAAATTGCGTCCCACGATGGTAGGTATCTCTCCATCTAAAGGAGGTACTTGAGTGAATAACCCATTTTTGAGGAATATTAAGGGTGTTAACATACTGGACCCATTGCTGGTCATCGCGTTCCTCAAATGCCTTTTGTGCCAGGGAAGGAAAATAGGCGAAAAAAAAAGTCAGTAAAAGGACAGAAGGTTTTAGTTGGGTTGAGAGACAGCTGTTCATTTGAATTCCGAATCACCCATTTACCTGGGGTGACCAGTAAAACTAATGCCAAATCAAATGATATTTAAGTTCTATATACCTCTATTGAATAGTGATGTGAGTGTATAATCCTTGGCCTTTAGTGTAGTAAATTAACAGAAAATTTGCGTGAGCTACTGGTGATTATTGAGCTTTGCAAGCTTCAGGATAGCAATCATGCTGAGGCTATCAGTGATTTCGCCATTCATCACCATCTCAACTGCTTCGGAAAATGGCAGTTTTATTATTTCAAGATCTTCTGTTTCTTCAAATTTAGTTTCTCCCTGTTGAAGACCTTTGGCTACAAATGCATAACCAACCTCATCGGTTACTGAATTGGAGGTATGCATCTTGAGAAACAGTTCCCAGCTTTTTGCAGTCAGCCCTGTTTCTTCCTTCAATTCTCTTTGAGCGGATTCGAGGAGATCAACATCAATCGGTCCGCCACCCATAGGGATTTCCCAAGAGTACTCGTTGAGAGAGTATCTCCATTGACCGACCAGCCAGGTATTGTCATTTTCATCCAAAGGGACGATGCCTACAGCAAAATTTTTAAAGTGGACCTTCCCATAGACGCTATTGCCACCTCCGGGATTGATCACCTGGTCTTCATCGAGGGTGATCCATGGATTGTTGTAAATTGTTTTGCCGCTGGTTTTCTTCCAGGGATTTGGTTTTGGTGGTTTACTCACAGATCATTAATTCAGAATAGTCGATCCCCAGTTCTTTGGCTTTGCTCCAATCTTTATTAGCGCCTTCGATATCTTCCAACATACATTTGGCAGTTCCCCGACTCACATAAGCCGCAGCCATATTAGGATTGAGTTCCAATACTTTGTCAAGGGCTTTGATAGCCTCTTCAGCATTTTGATCCTGAAGATAGATATACGCTTTTTCATAGTATACCTCGGTGTAATTAGGGTTTAAGTTCAGCGCTTTGTTATAATCCATCATTGCAGCGGCTTTTTCATTGATGTTGGATTTGCAGACACCCCTTAGATAATAAATTTCTTCATTAGTTGGAGCCAGATCGGCTGCTTTGTCAAATTCCTGGATGGCTCCCATATAGTCCTCGTCCAGGTATTTGTTATAACCGGATTCAATTAGTTTCTCTACCGGACTCTGGTGGATAAAAAACAAGAAAAGAAAAATCTGAAGGAGCATACAAGTAACTTTTGCTTTCTGCGCCGCAAGTTATATGAATCAAAGATAAACGGTCAGGGCTGCGTTTTAAAACTATCATTACCTGCCAAAACTGCTTTACCGAATCGTCCTTCTTCCTCAGCATTTTCAAGCTTAAGTACTCCACGCGGACAAACAGCGGCACATACTCCACATCCTACGCAAGAGGACCTGATAATGTTTTGACCTCGCTGGGCATACCACCGGACATCGATGCCCATTTCACAGTAGGTAGAGCAGTTGCCACAGGAGATGCATTGGCCTCCATTTGTAGTTATCCTAAACCTGGATTTAAACCGCTGGACAAGACCAAGGTATGCTGCCAACGGACACCCAAAACGGCACCACACACGGTTACCCATCAGCGGGTAAAAACCGGTTCCAACTACACCAGAAAAGATGGAACCAATCAAAAACCCGTAAGGTTTTTGAAGCATGCTATAAGTATCCAGTCCAAGCAATGAGTATGAACCAGTGAAGTAGGTATATAATACTCCACCAGTCATGATCACTGCAAACACCAGCACACCATGAACCATCCATCGCTCAATCTTCCAAGCTTTCAGGGATTTATCCGATAGCTGTCGAAAAGGATCACCGGCTGTTTCTGCGAGTGCTCCACAACCGCAAACCCAGGAGCAATACCATCGCTTGCCGTAGAAATAAGTCATGACTGGGACACCAATTACAATTAGGAGTATGCCCCAGATCAGCATAAAAATGCCAATGGTTCCTGAAGACAGGAGGGTATTAAGTTGGGACTCGTGGAACAAGTCGTAGTCAAGTGGCCAAATATTCTTGAAGTCAAAATAAGGTTGGTTTAAGGCAATAAGTATTTCGGGAATAATGAAAGCCAGGGCCAGCTGGAAGAAAGTAACCGAAATAGTTTGAAGAATCTTGTATCTGTTGTGTCTGTATTTGATGATTTTACGCACACCCATGATTAGCACTGCGAAGCAATAAATGAACCCATAAAGAAACCATTGACTGGCCTGAGCAGAGGGTACGAAAAGCTGCTTCACCGGATCCATCATCACTATCCAGTTGGTAATATATGCTGGAAAGAAATATAGCAGGATATAGAAACCGATAAGTAGCCCACCTACCAGGATCCCAATCCATCCTCTGTTGTTGAGGGCATTGTGAAATACTCCATTGTTTTTGATTCCGGGAGGACCATGTAGTCGGGCAGCTGGAAGAATAAACATCAGGCTACCTATTGTACCCATCACGAAAGTCAAAAAAAAGAATAGTCCGGGATTGCTAATGACCGGGCCTCTGGCTGAGGCTCTAATCAGCACTGAGGCATAATCGTCAAAGATCCGTTGATCCCATTTTTGCTGTGCCTCCTGTTCTGAGTTGTAGCGCTCAATCGCATTATTTATGTGATTGACAAATGGAATGCTTAGCCGGAAAGTTTCACCGTAAATTTCTGATAGTTCAGGCTCAAGCACTTCGTAATGTTCTTGTTTTACGTACTTTCTGGCTGTCTCCTCTGAAAGGGTATATTGAGACATAAAAAACATTCCAAGGAAAATACCCAGAGAAAATAAAAAGATGATGAGTCCTGTAAGCCTGATTATCCGCATCCTGTTAGCTTAATAATTTTTCTAAAAAAGATTTCCTTCTTACCGGGATAGTTTGATCATATTCCTGATTGAATTTTTCCTGAATATCAATGTCTATTTCTTTGAAGAATTCAGGATCAAACAATGACTTCCTCAGGTTACTGAGGACTTGCTCGATTTTTTCTTCGGAACTGATCCATCGGTCCCACATTTCATGTCTGAAGCGTACACCTAGCGAGTTCATGCCAAGAACTTTCCTGGTGGATCTGTCAAAAATAATTCTAACCCCCTTTTTACCCGAGACATCTTCCCAGTAGATACTTTCTTCATCCGTCGTAGCTTGAGGGTTTACCAGGCCGTATACCTGATATTCTATATCGAAGAACTTGGCAGAGTTGAACCAGACTCCCGGCCTGTATGCAGTTCTGTTACCAAGAATGGTCCTGGCAACTGTTTCACCCATCATTCTTCCGGCATACCAGACAGCTTCGATGGGTTTTCTGTGAGGATGAGGGTTTTGAATTTGTGTACAATCACCAATCGCGAATACATCAGGTATGTTTGTCTCCAGGTATTCATTCACGAGAATACCTTTCTCTATTTCAAGTTGCGAATCTTTAAGGAAATCTATGTTTGGAGAGACACCAACGGTCAATCCAACAAACTGGCAATCTATTACCTCACCTGACTTCGTTTTTACTCCTTTTACCTTACCAACTCCATCATCAATTATTTGATCAAGCTCTGTACCTAGTCTCAAATCGATGCCGTATTCCCTGATATGTCGATTGATCATTGCTGACTCTTCCGGAGGTAAGACAATGTCCCAGAAACTTTCTTCCCGGACCAAAAATGTGACAGGAATATGCCTGGAATGTAACATTTCCACCATTTCGATCCCAATCAATCCGCCCCCCACAACAACCGCATGATTAATATCTTTTGTAGACGCCTCCATAGATTCCAGGTCCTGGTAGCTGTATAAGCCCTGCACACCCTGCAGATCCTGACCTGGCCATCCAAATTTGTTACTCTTTGAGCCAGTGGCAATGATCAGCCGATCATAAGTAATTTTTCCAGTATCCAGTTGAAGCGTTTTCTTATCAAAATCAATGGTTTTGACCCATCCCTTCACCAGCTCAATGTTGTTTTTCTCCCAAAACCAATCTTCGTAAGGTTTGGTATGTTCATATTCCATGTGGCCCATGTAAATGTACATGAGGGCTGTTCTGGAGAAAAAATGATCTGTTTCACCGGAAATGACAATTATTCTGTCCTGGGACTGTTTCCTTATATGCCTGGCTGCAGTGATGCCGGCGATCCCATTCCCGATGATAACAATGTCTTTCATGTATCTCTAAATTACCTTAATTACCCTTAAGTCAGTGGCATTATATCAGAACGTTTGCACGGAAAACCAGGTTTGTCAATCAATTGACATTTAATAGCTAACCGGAATCACCTGGCATCGTTAAGGTAATTATGAAAAATATTTTAATGATCCTGCTACTGTTCTGCACAAGCCAATTGTTTGGACAGTCCTTTTTTCAGGAGGCTGACAAATTTTTCAAGCAATATGTGGAAAATGGCCTTGTGAAGTATGATCAGCTTGAAAAGGACAGGGCACTTCTCAATAAGTTAGTCCAAAGCATAGAGACATTTGATTTGGAAAATGGATCTGATAGTGAAAAGAAAGCCTTTTATGTCAATGCTTATAATGTTTTGGTCATTCATCACATCATGAATAACTATCCGGCTGAGGGCCCATTGAATATTGAAGGATTCTTTAGTGATTTAAAAGCCAATGTGTCGGGCACAGAGTTATCACTTGATGAACTGGAAAAAAAGTGGCTTTACCAGGCCTTTCCTGACGAACGTTTGCATTTTGTTTTGGTCTGTGCCGCAATGGGATGTCCACCCCTGGCTGATTATGCATTCATGCCAGAAAGGCTTGAAGAACAACTTAGAGACCGCACAACTTTTGTGTTGAACTTTCCAACCTTCATTCGGGTTAATAAGGGTATAGTACAGGTATCAAAGATATTTGAGTGGTATGAAAGCGATTTTTTAGATGACAGTGAATCTGTACTTGCCTATATAGACCATTATCATACCCAAAACCTTATTGGAAAAAAAATGTTGTATTATGAATACAACTGGAAGTTGAATAAATATTGAAGAAAGTGATGGGTTACTGGTAATTTTTTTGAATTAGGTTAAGTTAGGTTGAGATCCCATCATTAGAAGCTCCGCTCCCTGCGGAGCTTTGCTTTTGGCGGATGCCAAGTTTGTAGATTAAATCTTCGATACCCGAAACGTTCACTGTTTCCTTTCCACCGATGATTTGAAAGTGATTTTTGTCCTGGCAATTCACCACAAGATCAGGTTTTTCCTCTTTTACCACGTAGCCTTTTCTTTTTAATGCCATCGTCACCCAAAATTTTACTGATGAGTCTCCGGTAACATGTATTGGCATACCGGACTGGTCAATGTTGATGGTGCCACTGATCATATCGTATCCGTATTGGTCGAGATAGAGACTTTTTTGCAAGATACCTTTCAGGATCAGGTCCTCAGGAATACCCTCTTTCGCTTCTTCATTGAAGTTGAACAGCAAGAGTCGATCCGAAAGCTGCGTACTCACCTGAAGGTCATGCGTGGAAATTAGTATGCTTTTACCTTGCTTGGCGATCTTTTTTAATAGAAGCATCACCTCGATTTTATTGTTGAGGTCGAGGTGCGCGGCCGGCTCATCCAAGATGATGATATCAGTTTCCTGCGCTAAAGCCCTGGCAATCATAACTTTCTGAAGCTGCCCATCGCTGAGCTCATAGAGTTTTCTGTCTGCTATGTAGTTCAGGTGCGTCACTTCAAGAGCCCACTCAATTACTTGCTTATCCTGGGGACTTAAAACCCCTATCCAGTTAGAGTAGGGATGTCGGGAAATGGAGATCAGCTCAATTGGGGTGATGTTAAAGTTAAAGGGCTTCTCAGTGAGTACCAGGCTCATTTTTCTGGCTAACTCAGAGGAGGAGACTTCTTTTATATTTTGCTCACCATAGAGCACTGAGCCACTTATGGGTTCCAGTAAACCTGCCAGGGTCTTGATAAAAGTAGTTTTGCCAACACCATTTTGCCCCATCAGCGAAACAATCTCTCCTTCCTGAAGCATAAGGTTAATATTCTTCTGTAGTACCTTACTTTCAGATCCTTTGTGATAGCCAATGCTCAACGATTTGGTACTCAGCAGACTCATGCCTTAAATGAATAACCCAGATTTTTCTTTCTGATGAGCAAATAAATGACAAATGGAGCCCCTATTAATGAGGTTACCGCATTGATCGGTAAAGTTGCTCCAACTCCTGGGAGCTGAGAAACGGAATCAAATAGCAGCATCAAAGTAGCACCAAATAAAATCAATACAGGTGTCAAAAGCAGATGATTACTGGTGTTGAACAACATTCTGGTAAGGTGAGGCATGGCTACACCAAAAAATGCTATCGGACCACAGAATGCGGTAACAGTTCCAGCCAATATACTGGTGTTGATGATGATCAGCAGTCGGGTCTTTTTGATATTCAACCCCAGGCTTCTGGCATAATTTTCTCCCAGCAACAAGGCGTTAAGGTGTTTTGAAAGTAAAACCGAAGCGATGAGGCCAATGCCCAAAATAGGAATAAATACCCCTAATTCCTTCCATGACAGGCTACCAAGATTTCCAAATGACCAGAGAACATAAGCCTGTATATTTTCCGCCTGACTAAAAAATTGAAGGATGCTAACCAATGCTCCTGAAGCGGTTCCAAACATAAGCCCGATGATCAGGAGTGACACGCTGTCTTTGATGCGTGCAGCAACTACAGCTATTACCAACAAAACCAGAAATGATCCCAGACCAGCTGAAACCACAAGGAGCCAACTTCTGCCAATTCCAGTCACGCTAAGAACCCCCCCAAAATAAAAACCCAGGAATATTACAAGTGCTACACCTAATCCAGCCCCTGAGCTTATACCTAATATATAGGGGCCCGCTAACGGGTTTCTGAAGAGGGTCTGCATTTGAAGACCACTAACGCCCAGCGCGCTACCTACGAATATGGCAGTTAGAGCCTTTGGGACTCTAAAGTTTGTGAGAATCAGGTCCCAGCTCTCTTTGGTTGTATCACTACCTGTCAGGAACAAAAAGATGTCCTTGATAGGTATGAGTACGGAACCCAAACTGATATTGAGAAGAAAGCACAGAATAAATACAATGCTGATTCCTAATAGGATCCTTATCCATTTTGATCTTGACTCTTCAAAATACTGATTGATCATGGGAGGGGCTCAAAATAATATGTTTCGTAATCCGGTAACAGCTGCGGATGAAGGATTTTGATTATATCTGCGAGTACTCGATCCGGTCGGGCATATCCTGACTCGAAAATATCATAGCCACCCTGTGGGCCAATTTTTTTACTATAGTTATAAAGGTTGTCACCTTCAAAGGCATTGAATTGAGCATACCTGCTGTCCTGATCTGCCAGTTCTTTTTTGGTTTGAAATGTTGCGACTCCGATCCAGTATTCCGCATGTTGTGCTTCTTCAAAAACATACTCAAATCCCAATTCCAACCATCCGGTCTTTTCATTGTCATTCAAAAAGTATTGACCTCCAGCATCATTAAAAAATTGTGCAGACCAGTTTTTTCCTCCTGGTAAAAACCAGGTGTCCCCATAGAGCACACCACTTAGTATCTCAGGGCGGTCATTGACATTTTGTGTAAGGTTCAACAGAGAATCATAGTTTGATTTGATCGCATCAAAGACCGAATCAGCCTCTTGTTGCTTATTGAAAAAAGCTCCAAAAAATTTGATCCATTCTGCTCGACCTAGAGTGGAAGTCTCTAAAAAATCGGAATTATAAACTACTTGAATCCCGGATTCTTCAAGCTTATCCAAAACGGTTGATTCATTGCCCATGTCAAATGCAAAAACAAGATCTGGATCCAGTCCGATAATCATTTCCAGGTTTAAACTCCCTTCCCCGCCCACATCCATTACGGTTCCATCCTCTACCATTCCACGGATGTTCTCAGAAGTAATATATTGAGTGCCCGGAAAGCCTACCAGGGTGTTGGCTACACCAAGGAGTTCGAGAAATGGAAGATGAGTAGTGGATGTGCAGATAATCTTCTTAGGAGTATCACCAATTTCATATGTGATTTCTTTGGTAGCTCCGGGCCACGGCTCCAGCACCTCAACCATTTTATCACCAATTCGGAATTTACTGGCATACTCGATGGAAACTGGTTTGGTTTGATTAGAAGTTTCTTTTTTGAGATCAGACTGGCAGCTAAAAGCCAGTAACAAAATGAGTGGTGTCAGTATCCTCATGAGCCAAAATTGTGAAAAAAAAGTAATGATTCATCCAATTCACATTTTTAGTTGTCTTAATGAGGCACATTTCTCCAATTGAATATTTCATTACCTTTGCTTGTGATTGTGGTTCCCGTTGTAATGACATTACACCAGGGATTAAAAGGGAATCCGGTGATTGATAAGAAAATCCGGAGCTGTCCCCGCAACTGTAAGTCCATTTCTATGGCTCGATCTGCAAATCCACTGTCCCTTAGACGGGGTGGGAAGGAAATCGAGTTTAGGACAAGCCAGGAGACCTGCCTCATTCAATGTTTATTCCGAGCTTCGGGTGAAAGCTGAGGGCGTGATCAACCTATGGGTTAACCACACTTAAGTTTTACCGATGGCTTTGAATTGAAGGTATGTTTAATTCATTGGTCTGTTGAGATACTTTGCCACATTAGTATTTAGCTTTTATGCGCTGCTTGTCAGTGCACAGGAAGATACAGTCTTCTTGTCTGAAGTGTCTGTGGCCGCTGATCCGATTTATCCATTTGTAGTAGGTGGGTCACTCCAAAAAGTGGAACTCGATGAGCAAGACCTGAATCTTACAGATGCTTTGTCGAGGAATGGTGGCCTGTATTTTAAAAACTACGGCAATCAACAGCTCTCAACCATAAGCATGCGAGGCACATCGGCCCAGCAAACCAGTGTGCTGTGGCATGGGATTCCTGTGAACTATCCGACATTGGGCCAAATGGATTTTAGTCAATGGCCTGCCTGGTTATTGTCATCTATTGAGTTACAACCGGGAAGCGGCGGAGCACTTTTTGGGAGCGGCTCTATTGGCGGTACTGTTTTGCTGGATTCGGACAATGACCTGCAGCATCAGAATCCGGGTATGGTACTGCGAGGTGATGTGGGAAGCTATGGATATTCATTTCTGGGATTGAAAGCAAATTATAAAATTGGAGCACTCTCCGGCCAGACAAGGATTTACAGAACTGGACTGAAGAACAACTTCACCTATATATATAATGGAGAAGAACTTCAGCAGGAAAATGCAGCAGCTACTGATCTGGGACTAAGGCAATCGTTGCAATGGGACGAAAAAGGTCATCGGTTTTCTTTTGATGGGATGTATTCCCTCAATGATCGGGAAATACAGCCAGTCAAGGGAAGCACAGCTGAAAATGAACTGGCAACGGGAAATGTGAGATTGGCTTTGAGTCACAAGTATGGAAATGCTGTCGGAAGCTTTAATACCTCTCTTGGATTTATTAGAAACAGGACGCTATATAATAAGGAGCAGGAAACAATTGCCCATCAATATTCCATGGTCTCAACATATGTTTTTGAACTGAGGAATAGCATATTAGGTAGGGTTGGTGTCAATGGGAATATTTATCGGGCACAGTCTGATAGTTTTCGTGATAATCTAACTGATGTGCGTACAGGGTTATTTGCTTCAATCACAGCACCGATCAATCATTTCTGGAAAGTCTCAATAAATGCCAGGCAATCTATTTTCAAAGACAAGTTTCCATTCAATCCTTCAATAAATCAACAGGTAAATCTTTATCGTGATACAAACAATAAACTAAGTCTCACCCAGTCGATTTCTACCGGGTTTCGCATTCCTACCCTCAACGACCTGTATTGGAATCCGGGAGGAAATCCCGACCTGGAACCTGAACGAAGTCTAAATGCTGAGGCAGGACTTAAGTGGGAATCTGGTGAAGACAAGTTTGGATGGGGTTCTACTTTGAACACTTTTAAAATTTGGGCTGATGATTATATCCTTTGGCGACCCGGCGTGGATGGGATTTGGTCGCCAGAGAATATCCAGGAGGTACATTCCGGCGGAGTGGAGTATATGGGTTGGATCCAATATAAGATCGGTTTATTTTCTCAGCGTATTTCAGGTGCTTATTCCTACACCCGGTCTATCAATCGCACAGGGAGTAATTCAGGAAATCAGCTACCTTATGTTCCAAACCATCAAGCCTCCTGGAATGTGAAATCCAATCTGTCGAGCTGGTCTTTAGATCTGAATACAAACTATACAGACAGACGATATACTACACTAGACAATACTTTATCTCAGTCCGTGGGCGGATTTTTTCTTCTCAATGCCAGTTTGGAGAAAGCCTTCACCATGGAAAATTGGACATGGGATCTGGGAATGAAGGCAAAAAATTTGCTGAACAGTGATTATGAAAACCTAATTAATCTGGCTATGCCAGGAAGAAATTATCAATTATATATTCTGATTAAACGATGAACACAACAATCAATAAACTCAAATTACTATTGCTCGCCACTCCCATCTTTTGGATGAGTTGTAACGAAAAGGAAACTGAATCATTGCTACCTGGTGATTTTGAAAATGGGATCATGATCACTAATGAAGGAAATTTTGGGAGTGGTGATGCCACCCTTTCATATTACGATTTGGAGACTCAGAAAGTCTACAATGATGTGTTTGGGTTGGCAAATGATGGAAAGGAAATTGGGGATGTGATGCAATCAATCTTTGTGGATCAGGCCCATGCTTTTTTGGTGGTGAATAACAGCAATAAAGTGGAAGCCCTCAATCTCTCTGATATGACCATCGACTATACGGTGGCTAATCTGAAACTCCCAAGATATATGGTTGGTAATGGAGACAAAGGCTATGTTTCTGAGTGGGTCAGCTTTTCTGACGTGGGAAGAGTTTCAATTATCGATCTTACCACAGGAGAAATTCTGAAATCCGTAGAAACTGATTTTGGAGCAGAAGGAGTCATCATTGCAGAGGATCAATTATTTGTCTCAAATAATTTCAGCACAACCTTGACAGTTATTGATCTGGCTACCGAAACGGTGACGAAAACCATTGAGGTGGGAAACTCACCAGGAGAGATGAAGATAGATGCAGCTGGTGATATCTGGCTTATTTGTGGGGGCGGTTATGATGCTAACTTCAGTCCTCTCAACGATGGTAAACTCGTTGAGATTGATCCAGCTTCATTGGAAGTTTCGATGGTGGTTGAACTCGGAAAAAATGTCTCAACCAAAACAGCCATGGATCCAACAGGTGAAAATTTATATTATTTCAGTGGCACCTCAGCTTATAAATATGAAGTTGGTTCACAAGAAGTTTCAGGCACACCATTCATATCCGAGGGTGATGCTACAGGTTTTTACGGCATTGGGGTGGATGATTCTGGCAATATTTATTTATCGGATTCAAAAGGCTTTACAGAAAATGGCGAAGTTTTTATTTATAAACCAAATGGAGATTTTGTGGAGAAATTCATTGTAGAGGGCCGTGGTCCCAATGGATTTGCCTTCAATTAAATCTTCTCAGTCATTTGCTATGGAAGGGGGGTGCTAAGGCACTCCTTTTTTTATTTATGGCTATGATATTTTCCGCTCAGGCCAATTATTTTCAATGATTTATCTTTATAATTATAAAATTGCAATTAAAAATATAATTATATTGATATCGCGGTTGATCTATTAATCAATAGCTCCTTAATTGCATCAGTGAAAAACCAACACAACCCCTAAAAAGAAAGCAATGTTTAAAAAATTCTGGCTTGACGTAATACTCGCGACTCTTTTCATATTCGGGATGATGGGAGTATTAAATTCGTTTACTGCATTTAAGATCTTTGATGTTTTCGATCCTATCGGGGAAGCATTTTCTGATATGGAAGTGACTGACATCGTGTTTTCACAGCTAAGGGATGAGCCTGTAGCTGACGATCGGATCATATTGGTCAATATGAGTACACTTCCAAGACCAGATATAGGTATTATGCTTCAAATTATATCGCAGTATAATCCCAAGGTGATCGGTATGGACTCGTTTTTCTATTTCCCAAAAGATTCTATTGGAGATAGTGTATTGGAGGAAGGGTTTGCAGCAGCACCAAATCTGGTAATGGCGAGTAAGCTAATTTATAATCCTGAAATTGATGAACTTGATTCTGTGGCATATTCATGGCCGCAGTTTGCTCAATATGGTGAGCCTGGCTTTGCTAACTTCATCACCGATGCTGAGGTTCAGGAAGATTTGAAGATGACCAGGGAGTTTTTGCCACAGCAAATGGTGAATGGTGAAAACAGACATGCCTTTGCTGTGAAGCTTGCCAGCTACTATGACCCTGAAGCTGCAGAGAATTTCTTGGCCAGGGGTAATGAGGTCGAGACCATCAATTATCGTGGCAATGTCCTGGATTATGGAGCGACAAAATTCGGGACCAAGTTTTTTGCACTGGATGTGCAGGATGTATTTGAAGAGAATTTTACTGCGGATCTGATCGAGGGAAAAATCGTCATTTTTTGTTACCTCGGAGAGTACCTCGGCGATCGAAGGGCTATAGAAGATAAGTATTTTTCACCCCTTAATGAAAAATATATTGGTAGAGCATATCCGGATATGTTTGGAGGTGTAATCCACGCAAACATCGTTTCTATGATCTTAAATGAGGATTATATCGATGCGATGGATGATTTTTCTGAAATTATTTTAGCAATTATTCTGTGTTTTTTAAATGTGGCACTGTTTTCGCTTATATATCGCCGTATACCTCGATGGTATGACGGAATAACGAAGTTGTTCCAGTTAGTAGAAATAGGATTTTTGACTTACATTATGATTATTTTACTTGACCAAAACAGTTTTAAAATCGAATTAGGTATCGCATTGTTTGCGGTGGCCATATCCGGTGATTCGCTTGAGGTCTATTACGGTGTAGTCAAAAACATTTTCACCAAAGAGGGTAGACGATCACTATTTAAAATAGATAAACTTTAAAAATCACACACACTCAATTTTAATAGCTAAATAATTATGAAAAATTTTGTTTCAATCGCCTTTATGTTCGCTATGATCCTGACGGCTTCTTTGGCCTTCGGTCAGAGTTATACCTTCAGAGTTTTGGCTAATAAAGGTAGTAATCAAGTAAAAAGAGCTGGTGCCACAAGCACTGAGGCCTTAAAGACGGGAGCAACATTGAATTCCGGAGATGAGCTTATTGTTTCTGATGGTGCATATATTGGATTGATGCACAAATCAGGAAAAACTACAGAGGTAAGAACAGCAGGAGCTAAAAAAGTATCTGACTTAGAGAAAAATATCACTGTAGGCTCCACTAGTGTAGCCAGCAGGTATGCCAGGTTCGTTGCCAGTAAGATGAACGAAGAAGAAAACACCAACTATCGATCAAGACTTGCAGCAACCGGGGCGGTTTCTAGAGCTACTAATGCAGCCATCATGGTAATGGCACCAACTCAGGTAAATATTGCTAGTGAAAATAAAGTCATTGGCGATCAGGCAATTATCAGGTGGAAGCGTCCTGATGAGATGAGTGCAGATGATGCCTATATCGTTTCTGTTAAAAATATCTTTGATGAAGTGATTTATACTACCGAAACTGAAAATGAGTTTGTTGAGCTTGATTTCACTGCTGAGCAGATGAAAAATGATGTTGGTCTGTACATCTTGACAGTTGCGAGTAAAAGTCAACCTGATCTGAAATCTGATGATGTAGGTATCAAACGCGCTACCGATGCTGAAGTTACCGCTAATCTGGCAAACCTAAAAAGTGAGGTATCAGAAGACAGCCCCCTAAACAAATTAATTTACGCTTCTTTCTATGAAGAAAACGGTCTTTTGCTTGATGCACTGACTAAATATGAAGAAGCTGTAAAAATGGCTCCTGAGATTCAGGACTTCCAGGATCTTTATGACAACTTTAAAATTGTCTACGGTTTTGAGGAAGATGCCAAATAGGTGTTTGAATAACTTTAATATTTAGCGAAAGCCGTTCCGTACTATCGGAACGGTTTTTTTATTTTTGGCCCTCGGATATTCAAATTCAACCTACACATAATTCATAAATTAAGGATTTTTAACGCGTTGTATTTTTCAAAGAAAAATAGATTTTATCATGCGAATTCTTGAAGTAAACGGGGATTGCAAAAAGTCAAGTAAGAATTCATTTTTTTCTTAAAATTATTTATCACAATTTTGATATCCCTCTTTCCCGAAAGGGTACCAATTTAGTATAGACTGCCAACTTTTAATCTTAGTTCGCCAATGTATGTAGAGACGTGGGAAAAGTGCCTTCATTTTATTCAGGATCGCATTCCTCCCCAAAGTTTTAAGACCTGGTTTGAGCCCATAGTACCCCTTAATCTGGAAGGTAATGTGCTTACTATTCAGGTGCCTAGTCAGTTTTTTTACGAATGGCTTGAAGAAAACTATGTTCACTTACTCAAGCAAGCTATACGGTCTGAAATCGGAGATAATGGAAGATTGGAATATTCTGTTGTAATGGACCGTGGTGATGAACAATCCAAGCCACTAACCGTAAGCGTCTCAGGATCAAGCAATAGCCAAAATAAAAACCGTGTGAATGGCTTTGACAAGTACAAGAATCCTGATTTTTTAGAGGAGCTACAAAACAATAGCAACCTTAACCCAAATTATCTTTTTGATAACTTTATTGAAGGAGACTGCAACAGATTGGCTCGATCTGCCGGCTACGCTGTAGCTCAAAAGCCTGGTGTCACATCTTTCAACCCCCTGATGTTTTATGGCGGAGTTGGACTTGGTAAGACACACCTCGTTCAGGCGATTGGAAACCAAATAAAAAGTGACAACAGGGGAAAATCCATCGTCTATGTTGCTTCTGAAAAATTCACCAATCAATTCATTGAGGCACTCAAAAACAACAACATCCAGGACTTTATAAACTATTATAAGGAAGTGGATGTGCTAATCATCGACGACATCCAGTTTTTGAGGGATAAAGAAAAGACACAGGAGATTTTCTTTCACATTTTCAATCACCTGCATCAAAGTGGAAAGCAGATCATACTTACTTCTGATTGTGCACCGAAAGATCTGAAAGGCCTGCAAGAACGATTAGTCTCCCGCTTCAAGTGGGGGCTGACGGCTGATTTACAGCAACCTGATTTTGAAACCAGGATGGCTATTATTCAGAAGAAAATGCAGAATGATGGAATTTCCATTCCGGATCAGGTCCTTGAGTACATCGCTTATAGTGTAGATACGAATGTGCGGGAGCTGGAAGGTGTGGTGATTTCACTGATTGCTCATGCTTCATTGACCAAAAGGGAAATTGACCTGGAACTATCGAAGCAAATCCTGAAAAACATTGTTCATGACATCGACTCAGAGGTAGGAATCGACTACATCCAGAAGACTGTGTCTGACTTTTTCAGTGTCGCCCAGGATGATCTCAAGGCCAAGACCCGAAAGAAAGAGATTGTGATTGCACGGCAAGTAGCCATGTATTTTTCGAAAGATTACACCAATCACTCGTTGAAGTCGATAGGCTATCATTTTGGTGGCAGAGACCATAGTACAGTCATTCATGCAGTACAGTCTGTCAATGACATGATTGACACCAACGCCAAATTCCGTTACTCCATTGAGGAGCTAAAGAAAAAGTTGAAGTTTAAGACACACGCTGTCAACCCGAGTTAGAAGTAGTAAGGATAATACACCTTCCTTCCTCGTTTATCTATACCTGAGATGATCACACGGCCACGGATTTTCTCCAGTATATCTATGAGCTCTTTGGGGTTCTCAATCACGGTGTTGTTGATATTGGTGATGATAAATCCTTCGGGTATCCCCAGCTCGGCAAAAAATCCGCTGGAGTTATAATCCACCACCTTTACTCCATGACTGATACCGATGAGGTCTCTTTCTACTTTCGAGACATTTTCGAAAGTAGCAGCAAGATATTCTGAGCTGACGAGGTCTCTGACTATGATTCCGGTTGTGCCCTCACGGTTGGTCAGGGTAAGCTTTTTGGTCATTTCTTTGCCTTCCCGCTGCAATACAATGTTTAATTCATCGCCGGGATACAAGTTTCCTATGAATTCTTCCAGGTAGGCTTTGCTTATGATTTGTGTGCCATTGACCATACGTAAGACATCTCCTTTCTCAAGACCTGCACTCGCTGCCGCACCTTGCCTCTGAACATTCGCAACTATCACTCCATTAAGGTTGGTAAGCTGCATTTTATCCGCCATATCGCTGTCAATATCTACATACTCAGCCCCCATAAAGGCTTTTTGTACCTCTCCGTATTTAACAATGTCGTTATAAACTTTCTTTACAATGTTGGAAGGGACTGCGAAACCATAGCCGGTGTATGAACCTGTTTTGGATAGGATGGCTGTATTAATGCCAATGAGTTCACCTTTCTGGTTGACAAGTGCACCACCACTGTTTCCCGGGTTGATGGCGGCATCAGTTTGAATGAAGGATTCAATCGGGAATTTATCTCTCAGGATATTGATATTTCTCCCTTTGGCACTTACGATCCCTGCTGTAACGGTTGAAGTAAGATTGAAAGGATTTCCAACCGCAAGTACCCATTCGCCAACCTTCACCAGGTCACTTTTGCCAATGGTCACAGCAGGCAGCTTTTTGCCTTCTATCTTCAGTACTGCCAGATCAGTAGAAGGGTCCAGCCCAATAAGTTGTGCATCATACGATTTCTTATTGTGAGTTACCTTGATGACATCCGCATCATCAATCACGTGATTGTTGGTCACTATGTATCCGTCCTCAGACAGGATGACCCCTGATCCGCTTCCTATTTGCTGGGAAGTGCGGGGTTCAAAAAACCAGTCCAACCAGCTACCTGTCCTGTATTCATATTCGCTCAACGTCTGAATGAAGACTACACTGGGAGTGGTCTGCTCGGAGGCATAGGAGAAATCCGCTCCAACGTCTGAGAGTGTCTGCTCCGGAATTGGGTGATTGATTGGAGCATGCTGAAATTCAGTTGGATCATTATTTGATACCGCTGATGAAAAGGCAATATCCATAGGTTGACCCAGCTGCCTTGTCAATAAATTCCAACCAACATACACGCCCGCCAAACCGGTACAAAAACCAATAATGGCCACCAGTATATACTTCTTCATAGCTTCAATCATTCCTTACATTTTCCTTTTACTACGATTCCACGCCGAAAGTTTCAGAACACTAAATTAATTTACCCGGCAGATTTTCTTAATTTCACGCCAATGGGTATCAGGTCGATTCTAGCAAAACCTTTTGCAGCTTATATAGCTAAAGAAACCAAAAAATGGTCATCTAATCCAGGTCTTTACCAGGAAAATATCCGTAAGGAAATTGTCTCCAAATCAATAAATACCGTATTTGGCAGGGACCATGGATTTTCAGAAATCAATAATTACGATGATTTCAAAAAGCAGGTTCCTATCAGAGACTATGAGCAGCTTTCTCCATATATCAATCAAATTCTTGAGGGGAAATCAGATGTGCTATGGCCAGGTAAGCCGGAGTACTTTGCCAAGACATCAGGGACAACCAGTGGCACAAAGTATATTCCCATCTCCAGGCAATCCATTCCCAATCATATCAACAGTGCAAGGAATGCATTGCTTTCCTATGTACATCAAACTGGAAATGCCCGATTTTTGGATGGAAAGCTGATCTTCCTTTCCGGTAGCCCGGTGCTTGGAGAAAAGGCTGGCATAAAAACCGGTCGGTTGTCAGGGATGGTCAATCATCATGTGCCAGGTTATCTCCGGACCAACCAGATGCCCAGCTACGACACCAACTGTATTGAGGATTGGGAGCATAAGGTAGATCAGATTGTAGAGGAGACCTACGATCAAAACATGACACTGATTTCCGGTATTCCGCCATGGGTACAGATGTACTTTGATCGCCTGGTGGCAAAAACCGGAAAACCCATCAAAGACCTTTTTCCAAATTTTGAGATGTTTGTATACGGGGGTGTCAATTTTGAACCTTACAGGGCCAAGCTATTTGAGACTATCGGTAAGAAAATTGACTCTATCGAGACGTATCCGGCCTCTGAAGGATTCATTGCTTATCAGGATAGCCAGATAGATGAAGGCTTGCTGTTGCTGGCTAATACAGGGATATTCTTTGAATTTATCCCTACAGAGGAGTTTTTTAATGACAATCCTACTCGTCTTTCCATTGACGAGGTACAAGTGGGTGTCAATTATGCTTTAATTATCAATAGTAATGCAGGGTTATGGGGTTATTCCATTGGTGACACGGTGAAATTCGTTAGCAAAAATCCTCATCGATTACTGGTCACAGGCAGGATCAAGCATTTTATATCAGCCTTTGGAGAGCATGTAATAGGTGAGGAAGTAGAAAAAGCTATGAAACGTACCTGTGAAGAATTCCCTGAAGTAGAGCTGGTAGAGTTTACTGTGGCACCTAATGTGACACCAAATGATGGGCTGCCACATCATGAATGGTTTATTGAATTTGGCAATGAACCAGGGGATATGCAAAAGTTTATCGAGACCCTGGACAATCACCTCAGAGATCTGAATACCTATTACGACGATTTAATCAGTGGAAACATTTTACGTAAACTGATAGTTACCTCTCTTGAAAAAAATGCCTTTATCAGCCATATGAAGTCAATTGGAAAGTTAGGCGGCCAAAATAAAGTGCCAAGACTTTCTAATGATAGGAAGATCGCTGAGCAATTGGCTACTTTTGCGAAAAAATAGATCAAGAAAAAACTAAGCAACAACCTGATGTCAGGTGAATTGAACAAGAAGCGAGTGGCGATCCTTGGCTCCACAGGATCGATAGGTACCCAGGCCCTTGAGGTGATTGATTTACATCAGGAGCTGTTTGAGGTGGAAGCGCTCACGGCTCAAAACAATTGGGAACTTCTGGTGGAGCAAGCAGTCAGATATAGACCAAACGTAGTAGTTATCACCAATGATGACCATTATGATAAGGTCCATGATGCATTAGACAGATATGACATTAAAGTTTTTTCAGGCATTAATGCCCTGGAATCAATCGTGCAGATGGAAGATGTGGACCTCGTTTTAACTGCATTGGTAGGTTATTCCGGATTGAAACCAACCATCAAAGCGATTGAAGCTGGAAAAGACATTGCACTGGCCAATAAAGAGACATTGGTCGTAGCCGGGCAACTGATCACCTCCCTTGCAGCTCAAAACAAAGTCAATATTCTGCCGGTTGATTCGGAGCATTCGGCTATTTTTCAATGCATCGTTGGTGAGCATATCAACCCAATCGAAAAAATTATTTTGACCGCTTCAGGTGGACCATTTCGCGGAATGACCAGGCAGGAATTGAGTGTTGTGACCAAACAGCAGGCGTTGAAACATCCCAACTGGGAGATGGGAGCCAAGATCACAATTGATTCGGCCACTCTCATGAACAAAGGCCTCGAAGTAATTGAGGCAAAATGGCTGTTTGGGACTACCCTGGATCAGATTGGGGTGGTAGTGCATCCACAATCGATCATCCATTCCATGGTCCAGTTTCAGGATGGCAGCATCAAAGCTCAGATGGGTCTTCCAGACATGAAACTACCCATTCAATATGCCTTTGGGTTCCCCAAAAGATTGCCAAATAATTTCCCCAGATTTGACTTTACTGCATTCCCACAGCTCACTTTTGAGCAACCCGATACGGAAACTTTCCGTAACTTGCAGTTGGCTTACCATGCAATTGAGCGAGGAGGAAATCACCCCTGTATCCTGAATGCGGCTAATGAAATTGCGGTAAGTGAATTTTTAGCAGACAGAATTGGTTTTTTACAAATATCCGATGTAATTGAGGAATGCTTGGTCAAGGTCGATTATATTCGTGAGCCAATTTTAGAAGATTTTATAGAAACTGACCAATTGACAAGGGTTAAAGCAAAGGAGATAATTAGATAAATGGAAGGTTTGATTATGGCAGCTCAGCTATTGCTGGGATTGTCGATATTAGTAGGATTACATGAGTTAGGGCACCTCTTGGCGGCAAAAGCCTTTGGCATGAGAGTAGAAAAATACTCCATCGGGTTCCCTCCCAAAATCTGGGGAAAGAAATTCGGAGAAACGGAATATTCCATCGGAGCGATCCCTCTCGGAGGTTTCGTAAAGATCTCCGGAATGATCGATGAGTCGTTAGATACCAAAACTATGAGTGAGGAGCCTGAGCCCTGGGAGTTTCGGGCAAAACCAGCCTGGCAAAGACTGATTGTGATGATGGGTGGGATCATAGTCAACGTGATTACAGGGATTGTGATCTTCATTGCTTTGCTCTATATCAATGGTGAGTCTTACATCACCAAAGAAGAACTTAACAAACATGGGATTGAAGCCAATAACCTGGCCAGACAGATCGGATTACAGACTGGAGACAGGATTGTGGATATCAGTGGTCAGGACTACGAAACTTTTAGTGACCTCTTCAGTCCTGATGTCATTTTAGGCAATGATGTTTACTATACTGTGCTCAGAGATGGCGAATACCTGAAAGTAGATATTCCAGGTGATTTTCTGGATAAACTTTCAGATAAGCGAGGAGAACGTTTCATGGATTACCGGGCACCGTTCGAAGTAGGACAAATCCTGGATGAAAGCAATGCCGCAGAAGGGGGGTTGCAACCCGGAGATAAATTTCTCACAGTAAACGGGGATTCCATCTTCTACTATGATGAGTTTAAGGATAAAATGGAAGACTTGAAAGGTAAGGAATTTACTGCTTCCGTTATCAGGAAGGTGGAAGGTACTGAAAATCAAATGACCGTACCTGAGACGCTTACATTTAAAGTGGACGAAGATGGTTTGCTTGGGTTTCAGGCTCATAAAATCATCGATTATTCTACCCGGCAGTTTGGACTTGGTGTAAGTGTCGTCAAAGGAACAAATGAAGCTTTCGGTATCGTTTGGCAGAATATCAGAGGTTTTGGAAAGATATTCTCTGGGGAAGTTTCAGCCTCCAAGTCACTCTCAGGCCCCATTGGAATTGCCCAGTTTTTTGGTGGTACATGGGATTGGAACCACTTCTGGAGGATCACCGGATTGCTTTCTATGGTGTTGGCCTTTATGAACTTCTTACCTATCCCGGCACTGGATGGAGGTCATGTTGCTTTCCTCACCTGGGAGATTGTTTCGGGAAGGAAACCATCAGACAAATTCCTCGAAAATGCTCAGAAAGTAGGCATGGTATTATTGTTGGGACTTATGAGCTATGCCATCTTCAACGATGTGTATAAGCTGTTTCCATTCTAGGAATCACTCATTGTTGTCTGGTGAGATTTCCTGGTTGGTGGCAACACCAGGTCGGTAGATCTCGAACTCAACGCGTCTGTTTACTGCTTTGGCTTCCTCAGAATCGCCGGGCATGATAGGTCTTGTGCTTCCGTAGCCTTCATATTCTACACGATCAGGCCAGACACCAGCAAATACAACGATATAATCACGTATGTTTTTTGCCCTGTCTTTTGATAATTGCATGTTAAACTCATCAGATCCATAGGAATCTGTGTGACCAGAAATCCTAAGCTTAAATTCCGGATTGTCGTACATGAAATTGACAACCTTATTCAAGTCAGCATACATTTCAGTTTTCAGCTCTGCTTTTCCATTATCGAATTCGATGGAGGCAAATTTTACCCTGCTTGCTAAAGGTTCGGTCACTTTTCTGAGCTCTGTAGGCCCATCGAGGAAAAAGACATCTTCAATTCGGAAAAAGTCATCCCCTTGAATGACCAGGAGGTATTTTCTTTTATCAATCAGGCTAAATTCAAAACTACCATCAGGTTTCAGAAACTTCGGAGCTACTTCGATGCCTTCATCCAGATCAATTATCGAAACAATCCCTTTAAATGGTGCTCCTGTCAATGAGTCTGTCAATGAGCCATACAAAAGCGTATTTGCCAAAGGCTGGGCCTCCATGGGCAAAGGAAAAGAATAGAGATCCTGCTTGGTCAGATCCCGTGTAATAGATCGGGCATAAAAAAGAAGTTCTGATTTGGAATCAATGGTAAAATAAAATTCACTACCAGCTGCATTCACCAATGGCCCAATATTGAACGGCTCACTCCAGCTTCCATTCACATTTCGACTTTTGTAAATGTCAAACTCACCAAAGTTGTAGAGTTGGCCATTAGAGCTGAAATAAAGCACATCAAAGATGGGGTGATAAAAGGGACTCACGTCATTGCTTCGGGTATTGATTACTGGACCTGCGTTTTGTGCTCTGGCCCAGCTTCCATCTTTTTGTTTGTAGGTGAAATAAATATCCGATAGCCCAAAACCGCCAAGCCTGTCCGAAGCAAAAAATAAGGTGTCTTCTGTGTGAGAAAGAGATGGGTGAGAATCCCAACTCAGGCTGTTGACATTTGTTCCAAGGTTTTTCACATTGCCCCAGGTACTGTCAGGCCTTAACGTTGCCACAAAAAGGTCACAGTCTCCATAGCAATCGACACAATCGCATCGACCGAAATAAAGCGTTTTTCCATCTCTGGTTAATACCGCCGAACCTTCATTGTACATCGAATTCAAACCTTCCAATGGCTTGGCTTTATCCCAGGTGCCGTAGTCGTCTTTTCTGGAGTAAAACAGGTCCTCATTTTCTTTCCTTCGCAGAGAGAGGTCATCACTGTTTCTCTTTGAGGTAAATAATAGAATGTTGTTGTTGATATTTAGCGTAGGACCGTAATCAGCTTTAGCACTGTTGATATTCTGCCCCATATTAAGGAGTATCCCTCTGGGAGGTCGTAAGGTATCAATAAGTTTACGGTACTCTACCAGCTCGTAATAATAATCGAGAGGTACGTACTGAGCTGCCTCCTGGGCATTGAGTGTATCGTAATAGAGCTCAATTTCTTTAATGTCAATATCGTGATGGTGATGTCTTAAAACCAAACGGTACAAGGATTTGGCTTCATCAGGATCACCATAAAGCTCGGAGAGCTTGGCAAGTCTCCAAATCATCCTGGTATCTTTGTAGAAGTTCTGGATACCAAATTGCTTTACGTAGTTTTTAAGCAACGGATACAGTTCCTTCCATTCACCGGCTTTTTCCAACTCATAGATCTTTTTAAGCTTATCGGCATTGTAGTAGTCTTTTACCCGGTTGATGTTTTTAAACTGAAAGTTATTGAGGATCACCTTGGGCATCAGAGAGTCTGCTTCGAATTGGAAAGCAGCCAGTTGTGCTTTGGTCATTGACGAGGTCAATAGAAGACAAAGAATAAAGCACAGCCGTAAAACACAGTTCATATTCATGCCGTTTCGACAGGTTGCCGTAAAGATAGTGCGAAAAATAGCATGGTATTCTATTTTGGCACACCTATTGGGCTTATAACGTTTCAATATTTAATTCGTACTTTAAAAGGCACAATCTGCCAAATTGACATAAAAAGCTATATGGCTGACCAAAAAAACATAAAATCTTTTCGTTTTACCAAGTCTGATGAAGATTCGGGAGATTTGATTCAACTGGTTATTGAAGATGACCATCACAATGATGATGAAGCATTTCCGGATAAGTTGGGTATCCTCCCGGTTCGAAATACTGTCTTATTTCCAGGAGTTGTTCTACCCATTACAGTAGGTAGGGAAAAGTCCATAAAGCTCATTAAGAAGGCTTACAATGGCGACAGGATCATTGGTGTTGTTGCACAAAAAAACACCGAAACTGAAGAGCCGGGCTTTAAAGATATTTATCAGGTAGGTACAGTAGCGAGAATACTAAAGATGCTCGTTTTGCCTGACGGTAATACTACTGTAATTATTCAGGGTAAGCGAAGGTTTGCCCTGGAGAAGCCCATCAAAGAGACTCCATACCTGGAGGCGAGCTACAAGTTATTGCATGATGATGAGGATGTTCCGAAGAAAGATATTGGTGTGATCATTCAATCACTTAAGGAGGCTGCAAACAAAGTACTCAAACTGAATCCTGAGATTCCCAGAGAGGCTCAGGTAGCTTTGGAGAACATAGAGAATCATACTTTTCTGACTCACTTTCTTTCATCAAATGTAAGTGCGGATGTAGCTGATAAGCAAAAGCTGTTGGAGATTGATAATCCAAAGAAGCGTGCTGAAAAGCTATTGAAATATATGCTGAAGGATATCCAGGTGCTGGAGCTGAAGCATGAAATAGCCAATAAGGTGCACTCCGACATTGATCAGCAGCAAAGAGATTATTATCTACGTCAGCAGATGAAGGTGCTGCAGGAAGAGCTGGGTCAGGATCGTCCTGATCAGGAGCTCGAAGCCTTAAGGAAGAGGGGTGAGGAGAAGAAATGGTCCGAAGATGTGAAGAAACATTTCCTCAAAGAAGTTGACAAGATCGGTCGAATGAACCCTGCTGCGGCGGAGTATCCTGTGGCCATGAATTATGTCGAGTTATTGGTCAATTTACCTTGGGGAGAAGTTACAGAAGACAATTTTGACCTCAAGAATGCCAAAAAGGTCCTTGATAAAGATCATCATGGTCTGGAAAAGGTGAAAGACAGGATCCTGGAATATCTCGCGGTTAGAAAACTGAAAAATGACCTTAAGGGACCAATATTGTGTCTTTATGGCCCTCCGGGAGTGGGTAAAACCTCACTGGGTAAATCCATTGCGAGAGCACTGGGCAGAAAATATGCACGGATGTCATTGGGTGGATTGCATGATGAAGCTGAGATCCGTGGCCACAGGAAAACCTACATTGGTGCTATGCCAGGCAAGATCATTCAGAATATAAACCGTTCGCAGTCTTCTAACCCGGTGTTTATCCTGGATGAAATTGACAAGGTAAGTTCGGATTTCAGGGGTGATCCATCGTCAGCCTTGCTTGAGGTACTGGATCCGGAGCAGAACAGCACATTTAAAGACAATTACCTGGAGGTAGACTACGATCTGTCCAAGGTGCTTTTTATTGCAACTGCAAATTCATTGGATAGCATTCAGGCTCCTTTGAGAGACCGGATGGAAATCATAGACATTACAGGTTATACTCAGGAAGAGAAAGTAGAGATCGCCAAGCGGCATTTGATACCCAAGCAGCTAAAAGAGCATGGATTGAAGAAAAAAGATGTTTCCTTCCAGAAAAGTGGGATCAATAAGCTGATCAATGATTACACCAGGGAGTCGGGAGTCCGTAATCTGGAGCGAAAAATTGCTTCAGTCGTTAGAAATGCAGCTAAATCCATTGCGATGGAGGAAGAATATGATGCTAAAATCACTGATAAGCTGGTAAGAAAAGTACTTGGTCCGGAAGTATTTGACAAGGAAGTTTATGAGGACAATAAGATGCCGGGTGTAGCCACCGGGCTGGCGTGGACACCCGTCGGGGGAGAGATCTTATTTATTGAATCAAATCTCAGCAGGGGCAAAGGGAAACTGACGCTTTCCGGTCAGCTGGGTGATGTGATGAAAGAATCCGCCATGACGGCACTTTCTTACCTGAGATCCAATGCAGAGGGATTAGGTATTGACTACAGGGTGTTTGAGCATTATGACCTACATGTGCATGTGCCTGCAGGTGCTATTCCTAAGGATGGTCCGTCTGCTGGTATAGCCATGCTTACTTCATTGGCGTCGGTATATACTCAAAGGTTGATCAAAAGTAAGCTGGCCATGACAGGGGAGATTACCCTGAGGGGAAAAGTCCTTCCGGTAGGGGGTATCAAAGAAAAGATACTGGCGGCAAGAAGAGCTGGTATAAAGGAGATCATCCTTTGCAGAAAGAATGAGAAGGATCTGGAGACCATTAATAAAAGCTACATTAAAGATCTGAACATCCATTTTGTCGAAAATGTGCAGGAAGTGATAGATTTAGCGTTGTTATCAACCAAGGCCAATGAACCTATGGATTTCATCATTCCTGAAAAGACTGCTTGAAATATCTCTTTCATATATTAGCATTTTTTACATTCCCCTTGATGGCGCAGTTTTCAGGCTATCAAAGTTTGCAATTGCCATCGGGAGCAAGAAATGCCGCATTAGGAGGTCAGGTGGTGTCTTTGTCAGGAGACATCACCCAGTTTATTCACAATCCGGCAAGTTTGGACTCACTGGATTACACAGATCTTGCATTGAGCTTAAGCCCGTATTTTGCCGGGATCTACCAGTTTTCCGGACAATATTATCTGCCTGTGAGAAGGATCAATGGCCTGGCGGTTGGTCTCAGCTATCTGGATTACGGAGACTTTGTAGCCACTGATCCCAGTGGTGCTTCGGGAGATACTTTTCGTGCTTCAGATTATGTGATTACCGTTGGCAAGAGTCATCGTATGAGTTCATTTTCTGTGGGAGTAAACCTGAAGTTAGCCCATAGTTCTATTGAAACTTACTCATCCACCGCTTTGTTGGCTGATGTGGGAGGGATGTATCACTATCCGAATGGCGACTTTAAAATTGGACTTGTCTTCAAAAACATAGGTTTTCGATTGGATGATTATTTTGGGTCGGCAGCCACAGAGCTACCCTTTGATGTGCAGATCGGTACTTCTGTAAAACCGATGTACATGCCCATCCGTTTTTCCATAACTGCGTATAACCTTGTAGAGGAGGACCTGGTATTCAGGCAGGATGCAAATGAAAGCTCAAGGACTGTCAGGGCTTTTGATGGGTTCTTTCGAAGAATAAATCTTGGAGCTGAATTGATCTTTTCAGAAAATGTTCAATTTCTATTGGGGTACAATCATTTACGCCGTCAGGAACTTGCTTTGGAGGAGACAGGAGCAGGTGCCGGCTTTTCTTATGGTTTGATGATTGGGATCAAGAAGTTTACCTTTAGATATGCCAGGTCGGTATATCATGCAAATGGAGGAGCCAATTTTATTACGATTCAAACAAACATACGCTCCTTTAATAAAGTATTATAAATGACTATGAACAAAAATTTAACACCTAAAGCCATTGTTGCTGAACTGGACAAATATATCATCGGGCAAAGTGATGCCAAGAGAAATGTAGCCATTGCCTTGAGAAATCGCTGGAGAAGAATGAATGTAAAAGAGGAGATCCAGGGTGAGATCGTACCCAACAATATTCTGATGATTGGAGCAACCGGAGTAGGTAAAACGGAGATTGCCCGACGCCTGGCCAAGATTGACGATGCACCTTTTACCAAGGTAGAAGCTTCAAAGTTTACTGAAGTAGGGTATGTAGGAAGAGATGTGGAGAGTATGGTACGTGACCTGGTGGAGCAGGCAGTGAACATTGTGAAGGTGAGAAAGAAAGAGGAAGTAAAAGAACGGGCAAATGAAATCGTGGAAGGTATAATCCTGGATGCCCTCATACCCCCGCTGAAGGGTGCAACCTCTGCGGTTACGACAGTGGATACGGACCAGGAACCCCGAAATGACAAGGAGTTGAATGAAAAGACCAGGGAGAAATTTCGAGAAAAAATACGAAGTGGTGAGCTGGATGACCGCAAAATAGAAATCAATGTTCGTCAGGCAGCTAACCCGGGGATGGGAATGATTGGTGGAAATATGGATGAAACTTCCATGATCAACCTGCAGGAGATGCTTGGAAACATGCTTCCTAAGAAAAACAAGAAAAGAAGAGTCACAATAGCGGAAGCCCGAAAAATCCTGATGGAAGAAGAGGCGGCTAAACTCATCGATATGGATGAGGTGAAAGAGGAGGCGTTGACGAAAGCTATGAATACAGGTATCATTTTCATTGATGAGATAGATAAGATCGCCAGCGGAAGTTCATCCGGTGGAGGAAAAGGCCCGGATGTAAGTAGAGAAGGAGTGCAGCGCGATTTGCTGCCCATCGTAGAAGGAAGCTCAGTGATGACAAAATACGGTGTGGTTCAAACGGATCACATATTGTTCATTGCAGCAGGAGCATTTCATGTAAGCAAGCCATCTGATCTGATTCCCGAGTTGCAGGGTAGGTTCCCGATTCGTGTGGAATTGGACAACCTGTCAAAATCTGACTTTTTAAGAATACTCAAAGAGCCTAAAAATGCATTGACTAAGCAGTATGAGGCTTTGATTGGGGCGGAAGATGTAAAAATTGAGTTCCGTGAGGAGGCACTTGAGGAGCTGGCAGAAATAGCTTTCCATATCAACGAGGAGGTAGAAAATATTGGGGCAAGGAGATTACACACGGTAATGAGTCGATTGCTTAATGAGATCCTTTTTGATATTCCGGATACCATTGGCCCAAATGCACATGTGGTGATCGATAAGAAGCTTGTTCAGGAAAAGCTTCAGGGATTGGTGAAAGACAAAGATCTGAGCCACTATATACTGTAGATTCTCAAAAGAGATGGGTCTTTGACATTTGATGAAGAGGTAATAAGTTGGTGAGGGGATTGTCGCAAATTGAGTAAGTACATTCCGAAAAGATATGGATTCTGTAAAATTAATTATGAATATCGCCAGGTATTAGAGAGCTATTTGTAATTTTACCTCCAGAGACTTATTAATCAATAATTGCTACCATGTTAAAAACTTTTAAGGAAATATTAATCCTTACCACTTTAGGACTATTTACTCTCATACCTATCTCCTGTATTGAGGAGCCTGAAGACGCACCACCGGCTCCGGAAGCGGATTTCGAAGCATTAGCAACAACTATTTTAGTTGGGACCAGTGTAGAGTTCACAGACCTTTCCAAAGGTTCACCTGATACCTGGTCATGGACTTTTTCCGGTGGAACTCCTGGTGCTTCGGATGAACAAAACCCTACGGTAGTATATAATACTCCTGGCCAATATGAAGTGTCCCTAACTGCATCTAATGTCACAGGTGATGACACAGAATCCAAATCAGGATATATAACCGTTTTAGCTGAACTCGAAGCTGACTTTGAGGCTGATAAAACAGAAATTAATGAGGGAGAAGTTATAACATTCACCGACCTGACTTCGGGAGCCACATCATGGAGCTGGACTTTTGAAGGTGGTGATCCGTCTACCTCTACAGAACAAAATCCCACAGTTGCCTATATGGAGGCAGGTGTTTATGAGGTTACACTGGAGGCCTCCAATGATCTAAGCTCGGATACCGAAACCAAAACATCCTTCATCACTGTGATAGATCCTTATCCAACCCTTACATCTGAAGCAGCTATTGTTGAGTCATTAGAAATAGCTGAATACGACCTTCAGAGTTTCCTGCGATTCGCATTTACGTTTGATGGGGTTCTGACTAACCAGGTGACACTTGATCAAACGTGGGCGAATATTGCAAGTCAAAGTTTTGTATCTGTGGACGCCAAGATTTATCAGTTTTGGGATCTGGCCTATGAATTGATCTACCTTGCCAACAACATCATTATAAGTAGCAACAACGTGATCACAGATGAGGCGGCAAAGCAATCATATATCGCCCAGGCGAAAGTAATTAGGGCCATTATTTATCTTGAATTGGTAGATTATTTTGGAGGAGTGCCAATCGAAACCACTCAGATACCTGGTGACGACCTGACACGAGGTGAAAAAACAGCAGTGGTTTCATGGGTGATCTCTGACCTTGATGAAGCTGAGGGTGTTTTACCTTCAACAGCTAACAATGAACTTGGATTTACGGTAGACCTTGCCCGGGGATTCTTGATCAGGGCTTATCTAATGAATGAGGACTGGCAAAACGTATCCAGTTTAAGCAGTCAAATCATTGACGGAGGGACCTATTCACTAGAAGCGGATATATCAAATATTTACAATGAAAATAGCACCGAGTCATTATATAGCTTTATAGTCTCTGGTAATGCAGATTTTGATTTATACTTTGACCTGGGGAGCTACGTGCCTTTATTTAAACTCACAGAGGCATACCTTGCGCATGCGGAGGCAAATTTTAATTTAGGGGACAATAATACTGCTAAGAATAGTCTAAATATGGTCAGGCCCAGGCGAGCTCAAGCAGAGCATACAGTAATCTCAGCAGATGATATATTGGATCAATGGGAAATAGAGCTTGACATGGAAGGTCAATTTTTTGGGACACTCAAACGCTTTGGAAAAGTAGAAGAAGTCCTGATGGTTGAATCATTTAAGACGATTTTACCTATTCCTCAGGCAATCATAGATGAACATCCAAATATGTTTCAAAACCCGGGGTATTGATCTTTTCTGTATTCTTTTTTTGAAAGGAAAAGTCGTTTTCAACTCAGTTCAGTTTTGCAATATTTTTGCTGATATCAGCATGCTTAAGGGTAAGTGCTTTGATCCGACAATCAAAAAAATTGCTATATTTCCAATCCTATGCACTTTGCAAACAGGATCGATCTTCTTTCAACAGAGACAGCATTCAGTGTATTGGCCAAAGCCAAAAAGCTCGAGGCCCAGGGAAAGGAGATCATTCACCTCGAGATTGGTCAACCTGATTTTGATACCCCTCAAAATATCAAAGATGCGGCAATCCAAGCATTAAAGGAGGGTAAAACCGGCTATTGCCCTACTACCGGAGTACATGAGTTAAAAGAGACGGTTGCTCAGGAAACATCAACGACCCGAAAAATTTCGGTAGATCCCGATCAGGTGGTGATCACCCCGGGAGCCAAGCCAATCATGTTTTTCACGGTTCTAGCCCTGGTTAATGAGGGTGATGAAGTCATGTATCCTAATCCGGGCTTTCCGATTTATGAATCGCTCATCCGGTTTGTAAAGGCCAAACCCGTGCCTTATCCTCTGATAGAGGAAAAGGGTTTCAGTTTTGATGCAGACGAATTTACTTCCCTTGTATCAGACAAAACCCGATTGATCATCCTCAACTCTCCGCAGAATCCAACAGGAGGCATTATTTCCCCTGAAGATCTTGAAGTGGTTGCCAGCGTGGCTACTGAGAGAAATATCATGGTTTTGTCGGATGAGATCTACAGGCGGTTGATCTATGATAAAACTTTTAGCAGTATCGCCTCAATCGGTGATATGATGGATCGGACAGTCATCCTGGATGGGTTTTCGAAAACTTTTGCGATGACAGGCTGGAGGTTGGGCTATGGAGTAATGCCTGCTGAGCTGGCCAAAAAGATTGAACTTCTTCAGGTGAATAGTAATTCCTGTGCTCCGACATTCACACAATATGGTGGAATAGAAGCGCTCACAGGAGACCAATCAGCCATGCACAAAATGGTCGCCTCTTTTAAAGAACGTCGGGATTTTGTTGTAAATGGCTTGAATGCAATCGATGGAATTTCCTGTATTGTGCCCGAAGGTGCTTTTTATGCTTTTCCAAATGTGAAACAGCTAAACGTGGATCCGCAAGCCTTTGCAGATCTTCTCCTCAATGAATACGGGGTAGCGTTGCTTACAGGGTCTTCATTCGGGCAATATGGAAAAGGGTATCTGAGAATTTCCTATGCCAATTCGGTAGAAAACCTTCAGAAGGGGCTGGATCGTATCGGGCAGGCTATCAGCGATCACAACCTGGTCTAGTATTTCCAGGGATCCATTTTGATTTCGGGGTGATCTTTTTCGATCTCTAAAAGCCTGTTGTACTTAGCCAATCGCTCAGACTGGGTGATGGATCCAACTTTGATCTGATCCCCGCTCCATCCAACAGCAAGGTCTGCCAACCAATCATCCTCCGTTTCTCCGCTTCGGGCACTTACGGTCACCTGCCACCCGACTGATTTTGCGAGTTTAAAAGCCTCCAGCGCATCGGTGATGCTACCACACTGGTTTACCTTGAGGAGCAGAGCATTGGCGGAGTGTGTATCTATCGCTTTTTGGATCCGGCTTGTTTGAGTGCATAAAAGATCGTCACCCAGTACGAGAGATTTCCCTCCAATCTTTTTATTTAGGTCCGGCCAGTGGGACCAGTCATCTTCGGCAAGCCCATCTTCCAGGCTTACAATGGGATATTTGGCGACCCAATCAGAGAGAAGCATTATCTGCTCCTGCCCGGAAAGCTTTTCCTCGTTGATGTGATATTTTCCACCTTCGTAAAAATGACTTGAGGCGATATCCATGGCCAGAGATATATCTTTTCCAGGCTTAAATCCCGCTTTCTCTATGGATTCCAATGCGGTATCCAGCATTTCATCGATGTGGTTGAAGCTGGGTGCCAGACCTCCCTCGTCAGCTGTAAGGGTACGCATCCCATATTTTTTCCTGATGATATCAGCAGCTGTGTAATAAACCTTGTAGAGATCAGACAATGCCCGCTCTACAGTCATGGCACTCATAGGCACGATGAGCAAATCCTGAATTGGTATCTGACCCCCTGCGTGCTTGCCACCACTAAAAAGATTGACTGTAAGGCGAGGTAACCGAAAACTGTTAGCATCCTGTAATCCACCAAAATATTTGAATAGTGGAACATCCTGCTGAATAGCACATGCTTTGGCGAATGCCAGTGAGCAGGCAAGAATGGCGTTGGCACCTAGTTTCCCCTTATTTGGTGTACCATCCAGACTGATAAGCACTTCATCAAGAGCTCTTTGATCATACGACTGGCCAGCAACTACCTGATTAATTTCCTGGTTGATGTGACTGACTGCTTTTCGACATCCCAGCCCTCCATATCTTGTGGCATCGCCATCTCGTAGCTCCACAGACTCAGCCTTGCCGGTAGAAGCGCCAGACGGAACGGAAGCTTTCCCTATTGTGCCATCACTTAGGAAACATTTGGCCATCACAGTTGGTCTTCCCCTGCTGTCCAGTATTTCATAGCCCTTGAAGTGGTCAATTGTTACGCTCATGGAGTAAGTTTTTGTAGGATTCAAATAATTGAGTTAGTGTATGCGGCATCTCATTGATCAAACTGGAAACAGTTTCGTATTGCCACTTTTGTTCATCGGCTGCAAGATACTCAAGTGGGGATTTACCATGAACCCTTGCCAGCATACATCCAAGTAAGTGTTTCACACATCGTTGTTCAAAATTATCCGCTCCGAAATTGAAAATGTTCCTATAGCTATTCCATGATAGCAATGCAGCGTCAACAAATGTTTCATCATTCAGGTGATTAGCCTTACTCAGGAAATGAGTGAGCGAGAATCCCACATCGAAAGCCGGATCACCGAAATGCATCACTTCATGATCAAGTAAGATTAACCTTCCGTCCTTTATCAACACATTTTTTGGGCTGAAGTCGCCGTGTACAATAGTTAGCTGACTATCGAGCGTTGACTTGATGAGATCCGCATAAAATGTTTGATACTGAGTGAGTTTTTGGCTAGTGTGCTGATAGTATGGTTCAATTCTCAGGTTGATGAAGTACTCCCTGTTATTGAACATTTTGGCAGCATCCGGATCATCCAGACTCTTCAAATGAATGGTACCCAACAACTCTCCAAAAGATTTGATGTATTCCTTTTCAATCACTCCAGCGAGCAATAATTCCTTCAGGTTTTCAGCTGGAGGGGATATGGCCTCCATGATGAGCAGATGGTTTTCTTCATCACAAAATATGGGCTGAGGTATACTTCCCTGAGGCAGGTTTTTATATAACCAATTCAGCCCAAGGTTTTCTATGAGTATCCTGGCAGGATCACTGAACCAGTCTGATTTGGTTTTTAGTCGCTGCAGCGCTTGCTTTATTACTACGGGCCTTGACTTTTCTACGTAGATAGTTTTTGCCGAAACTCCGCCAGTGAGCACTTTACAAGACAGACGCTCTTCTTCGTTTATCAGGTTATGCTTAAAAAGATAGTTGCTCAGGGTTTTGGGATTTTCAATATCCATATTTCACTGAAGAATCAGTTTCGACGGGATTTGTTGATAACTAGATGCTTAAATAGCTAAAAAATTAAAACAAGATATATTTCTTTACCTATCTGTATTTTGTATCAATCAGCTAATATAAGTGGAATATAGAGAGGAACTAATTGAAGACAAGTCAATTATCATTATACATCTTAGTGGGGGCTTTGATTTTGAGGAAATTCTTGTCCTTGGCTTAAAATATCGTAAGATAGCCCTGGAAAAGGGGTACCGATTGATTTGCGATTTTCGGAATGCAAAGGGAGATGTCAGCGTTTCTGAAATTCAGACCTATTTTACTAATCACATCCATCCCATTGATGAGCAGTTGAGTAAAGTTCCGGTGGTATATATTTCAAGTGAAAGAGGCTATCCTACCTTCAAGCTCCTCCAGCAAATCTGGGATAATCAGGGTGTTTCTATTGTGATTTTCAAGGACCTTGATTTAGGCATCAAGTGGTTTGAAACACACAACCTTCCTTAAATGTAGGCCTATTTAGGATACCATTTCCATCACTTTATCCCAAACTTTTGAACTGACCGGAATCCCTTCTTTTTCAAATTTTGCTCTTGTCTGAGCACTTCTCTCACCTGGATAATAGGTCCGGTCTTCAGGGTGCATGGGTTCCACGTTGTGCGTATAGTCTATGATTTCATTTATGAGACGATCCTGAAGATCCTGGTCTTCAAAAATACCTGGATATATGCATAAAAAGACTTGTGAGACGGAGGTCTCAAAGGATCTTTGACTGATCCGGTAAGTAGAATCACCTGCTGATAATAAAGTGGCCAGCATATCCAGAATGATTGATAAAGCTGAACCTTTCCAGTAACCAATGGGCAATCCCCGCTCTTTGAGTGTGATCCTTTCCGGGTCATTTGAAAGCTCGTCGTTTTCATCCCACCCTCCGGGGAAAGGCAGTTTTTTATCTCTCAGTTTGTAGTCGTTGATCTTGCCGAAGGCAAACTGTGAAATCGCCATGTCCAAAATCACATGGCCCGCTTTTCTGGGAATTGAAACCACAAAAGGGTTGTTCCCGGTCCGACTGTCTTTTCCGCCCCACGGAGGCATGTTGGGTTGCGTGTTGGTGAATAAAATGGAGATGCAACCTGCATCAGCTGCTTGTTTGGCGTAAGATCCACCCCGCATCCAGTGATTATTGTTGCGCAGAGCAACCAATCCCATTCCATGTTCCTTAGCCAATTCAATGGCCCGATCGGTACATTTAGTTGCATTGATTATGCCAGGTCCCTGGTGTCCATCCCACCTTTCAATACTTCCGAAAGCATCTGCCTTTTCAGCTTCCATGTCCACCTTCACGGATCCGTTTTCGATATACTCTATGAATAAAGGTACCCGGTTGATACCATGGGAAAAGACTCCATGAAGGGTGCTTTCTGTATAGGTTGACGCCAGCAGTTGGGCTTTCTCTTTTGAGAAGTTGTATTTAAGGAACAGCGTTAAAAGCGTCTCTTCCATTTCATTGGAGGAGATTTGAATAGTGTTGTCGGGCATACCAGTGATTTGTTTAATCCGGAGACTTGTTGAAGGAGCCTCAAACTAATAAAAAATCTGATCAGGATGCAATCAATTCCATTTGACTAAATCAGATTATCACTGACTCAAGATGCTCAACTATTTGAGCTTCCAGCTCAATCCAAACCAGATCACATAGGAAATGATGTAGATCGAAAAACCATACAATGTAGTGATCATGGAGATTTTTAGGCCTCCATATACCAATGAAGGTGAAACATCTCCTGCTGTCTCAAGAGCTATGAAAGCATTAGTAAGCCCTATGAGTTGTGAGAAGATTCCCATTACAAGTGCAAATAACCCGACGGATTTGATATAGGAGATTTTTACTCTACCAGCATCAGATTCGACCTGGCCTTTTAATACGGGTAATCCATTAATTACAGCCGCAACGATCATGGCTACAAAGATGATGGTAAGGATACTCATATCACGCAGTCCTCCCATGTAAAATATTTCAAACATTTTGATTTGTATTTATGGTTAAAAATTATTTGATCAAAGGTCTGCGGCACCAGTGTTAATAGCAATGTAAAATACTTGCCTAAAACTGTATTTCATCGATTATTTACTTCAAATAGGGTAAAATATCCCATTTTTATAATCTCGACTATGAAAAAAAGAATAGTAAAACACATTTCTCTTTGGACCATAATAGCCCTTATTCTGGTTGTGTATTACGGCAGGGTAAATGGAAATTTTACCGAAGCCTTCTACTTTGTTACAATGTTAATGCCTGTTGCAGTTGGGACTGCCTACGTCTTTAATTACTATCTGGTTCCGAATTACTTGCTCACTAAGAAATACTGGACTTTTGCACTATACATGTTTTACATGTTCGTCTTTACACTTTATTTGGAAATGATGGTCATCGTATTTTCTTTTATTTTTCTTTATGACTTTCAGTATGGAAAAATGAATCCAATGACTTTGGATACCATTTCTGTGGCTGCAAATATTTATCTGATTGTTTTTGGCTTTGCTTTTTTCAGAATGATTGAGTCACTAAGAAAAGCTGCTGCAGAGAAAGCTGCATTGACGGGAAAGATTGAAAAAAATAAGCAGAAAGTGCTTACAGTAATTTCAGATAGACAACAAATCCCTATTCTTCTCGACCAAATAAAGTTTATTGAGAGTTTGTCCGACTATGTGAGCATTGTCCATGAGAATGGTAAGACCATAACAAAGGAAAGAATCAGTAACCTGGAAGAAAAATTGCCAACCGATTTTATCCGGGTCCATAGATCTTTCATCGTCAATAGGAAATGGATATCAGCATTCAATAGCGAGCAACTTGCCATTGCTGATGCGAAAATCCCTATAAGCAGAAAATACAAAAAAGGGGTAATGGAAGAACTTGGTTAATGATCAATTAATCATTTAGCCATTCATCAAGCTCTTTGTCAATTTGTTCTGATGGTATTCCTTCACCCCTTGTAATTTCCTCTCTTGCTGTTGAAATTTCTAATTTTTGTTGCTCGCTCAACTGATATACAGACTCATCAAGTTTGATTTCCTGGCTTTTTATGTTAATCATATCTAAATATCGTAATTGGATTGGCTTTACTTAACCCTGGCTAATTTTTTTTGATAAACTTGTCTGGCCATCTCATAAGCCTTTTTAGCATCCTCCAACTCCTCATCACGGATCTGCTTGCTCTTTTCCTTCCAGCATTGGTCTACGGATGCCAGACACCACTCCAGGCTCTTTTTCACTGCAATAGGCTTGTCATCCACTTTCACAAATATCGGGTTGATATGGGAGCTGGGAAAGATCCGTAATGCCACCCAGGAAGATTCATCAATCTTATAGTCAAAATTCAGATCGGACCAATTGCCATCTGCTGCCACCTCCCGTTGGTCCACAACCTGCCCATTGACAATGAGCTCCACCGCTACATTTCTACTCTGACCAACGCGACTACGCTCCACGTGCCAATACGGGTAGGTAGTCAATGGGCGGTCCGCCACAGAGGCTTCAACGGGGCCCTGGGTTTCACTTAAGTACCCAACTGCCTTACCGGATATTTTTAGTGTGCTACCTGCCTTTACAGACAATTCACTCTCATTTTCTCCCAGCTCCTGACTATTGATTTTAAAATCAATGAGATGTGAAAATCCGTCTGAGACATAAGTCTTTCCTTTCATCAGGGCTTCCATATAGTTTTCAAAATTGAGCTTACCGTCAATCTTTGCATAGGTTCGTGTGGCCCCAACTCTTTCGTCAGAGATACAGGGGAAATCTGTCTCTCCACTCAGCCTGACCCGATACCCGGCGTTCAATGAATGATACCACATGTTCAGCTCCCAATTGCTGGGTGTGTCCCCCGCGGAATAGAAATCCACCGCATCATGCGTGATCGTGACGATGTACTCGTTGGCACCAATTCCGGTCATTTTCGGGATCTCATAGTTAGGTAGCTCATCGGTAGGATTCATAGGTTCCAGTCCCCACCCAGAATGGGCATAGCCGACAATACCACCCTGACCTTTGGCCCATTGCAGCACGGGCAGGGTCCAGCTTGGCCACTCCTCAATGAGGGTGGTATTGGGGTAGTCGTCTTCCTTGAGGTTGAGTAGTACTACATGGCCCGAATGTGAGGATGGGAAACCCGATACCTCCACGTCATAACGAAGAAGGTTTTCCTCATCAGATAGAGGATGTGACTCCCCGGTAAAGTATTGCTTTTGATGGTACCAGGAAGGACCCCAGGTGAGGTTGCTCCCCATGTTCAGGTCTTCACCCACCACCTGGCGCCACATGTGCTCAGGAAGTACCCCTTCCACAGGGCTTTCATAGTGAGAGCACCCGGAGGCATGGATGTGGTGATCTCCACTATACCATCCCATTTCTTTCATGTGTATCCATCGTTTGAGATTCACCGAAAATTCAATGGTTTCTTCACCTTCCGGGACCGTCAGAGGATGCAATGTAGGAAAATATTCGGGGCCCCGACCGACTACTATATTGTAATTGCCTGGAGGCAGATACACATGCTCACCGGTAGTGCGATAGATCTGAGGCTGAAAAAAGAAATCCGGATATTCATCCTTTGTAGCGACCCGACGGGCCGGCAATGGGTAGATCCCGCTTAGTTTGGGCTGAACGATTTCCTTACTGCCCTCCAGCTTGGGTTGCGTGTACATGTTCACCGCCCATTCGCTGATGCTTTTCTCTGCCGAACCTCCCCATTTCAGATGCTGAGCTAACTTAAGCCGGTAGTCTTCGGGAGAGGGGTCCTCCTTATCACTTTCATAAAACCTGCCTATACCATCGGAGATCAGGAGTGATGCCATGGCATCTTCTCCGTTCTCATCTTTGATGTCGAAAACAACTTTTACAGCTGGCTGAATATCGAAGAGGATATCGATGGTGTTTCGGAAGCCAATGTCCTGAGTGCCCTGACCCACATTGAAGCCAATGTTAACCTCTCTTTTACCAGTCTCTCTGGTATAAATCATCATGACAGCATATTCAAGGTTGAGGCCTGACAGGTTGCTTTTCAGCGGACGATCCCGGTAGATAGCCATTTCCAGAAACCGATCAGCGACCTGGGTCTCTGTGATTGTATGTTCTTCCCTGGTCCGGTGACTGCCTGTGGATTTGTGCAATGTGGGTAATGCCTGTGGACTCTGTACTTCCAGCCTGGCTGTCACGGCTGCCTCATTGTGGACTTTTACCAGAAATACGGACCAGCCTTCCTGCTTGAGCTGAGCACGGGCAGGACCGGCAGTAACTTTTACCCTGGATTCAGGATTGATGTGGATCATCGCCACGCAAAAGGGATCCAGTAAACCCTGAATGGATTGTACTGTGGTAGCATCGGGAACCATTTCCTGAAGGCTAACCAGTTCATTGGTCACATCCAGGGGAAGCGGACTCCCGATGTGGCTAAGAGCGTCATTTAAACGGATGGCCTGGGCTAGAAGGGGTTGAGGTTCAACCTGCTCCACCAGCATCAACGGGTTAGTTGAGGAGGAGCCTGGTCTATCTTCACAATGGGAGAAAATAAATAAAACCAGGAGACAGATGGAGTATTGAGCTTTCATAATAGGTTGGTTTTGGGTGCTTACCGTAAGTTAAAGGAAATAGGGGAGTTTTGGCTTCAGGAGATCGCTTGAAAAATCCAATTGTTTGTATGGAGAGATCAAGATTAGAATGATTGTTTCATGGCCGGGGCCGAAGCGACTTAATGTGTGTAGGCACTCACTTAGATAAGCTGAGGATATAGAGAAACAGTCATTTACCTTTTGAGCGGTAAAGTAGCAGTAAAAGTCGCACCCTTCCCCAGTCCTTCACTGAAGGCCTCAATTGTGCCTTTTTGATAGCCCAATAGTCTTTGGGTCAAATACATACCGATGCCATGTGAAACCTCCTTTTCAGTACCCTCACGACCAACAGATGAGTCGAACTCAAATATTTTTTCTACTGAGGCCTGATCAAAACCGATGCCGGTGTCTTTGACCTCTATGATCAGGTTCCTGCGAGAAATGCGCATCCCAACAGCTATTTTGCCACCCGACCCGGTAAATTTAATGGCATTGGACAAGAGATTAGTTAGTACATTCTTGATGAGCATTTGTGGTCCCTTAAATTCACCTTTATGCAGGTCGGTACTAACCGTAATAGCTTTCTTTTTCAATTTCGAATTGAATTGAGTGAGTACATCCTCCATGATCGATGCTGAATCAATGGATTCTGACTTAATGGCTTTGTTATAGTTGTGCTGTCTGGATTTGATCACATTAATGGTTTCATCAAGCATTTGCAATTGATTTTTGGCAATCTTTCGAATGTTTTCCGATAGGTCTATGCCTTCCAGCTTAAGTCCCTTATCCTTTAGCTGGGCTGATGTGTGGATCTCATTGAAGGCATTACGAATGTCGTGGGAGAGGATGGAAATGAATTCCTCTTTCATTTTTTGCAGTGTTTCTATCTGAACGATGGTGAATTGAGTGTCGATCATCAATTGACCCACTTCATCCTGATATTTCTGTGGCATGACAGGCACATTCCCCTGCATGATGTATTGATTAAAGCCATCTTTCACTTTTTTCAGTGGATTCAGCAGGTTTCTAATGATGAACAGAGTGACAGCGGTGGCCAGTAAAGTGAATCCAAGGACGATCAGAAAGAGATTCAAAGGTTCGGAGAATAGCTGACTTTCCAGAAACAACAATAGAAAAATGACTCCCAATAAAGGAACATGAATCCCAATAAAGGATACAAACATGATCTTAAACGTAAAGCTTTTGGAAAGGAAAGGGATAGAATCAAGGATGGTATACGTTTGCATGCGATTGCCGGTTAGAAACAGTATTCAAGCTAAGGAATTTATGGCAGACATCCCTTGTTTAAAGTCGGAGATTACGCAAGATTGTAACCGTGATTCAGCGTAGACACCGCTTTTCCTCGGTAAAAACCTTCAAGTAGATGGAGAAGTAAATTACTTCACTATCATCTTCCCTTCGTATAGATAGATGTTATCAAGCCAGGCCTTCTCTATTGTGTAGTTTCCTGCCTCATCTTTTGGTGCCCAATCCGGATTGCTCCCTCCATGAAAAGTAGAAAACAAAATATAATTGATAAGTGTACCGCTGCCTTCGTTGCCTCTATATTTTAAGCCACTCATTTCACTGACGAGCTCATTGTCGATCCATAGCTGAAACAGGCCATTATTAGCATTGGCAGGACTGTTTATTTTCATGTATATGGCAATTTTGTGCCACGTTCCTGGGGTAAAAACCGGATTGTTGGTAGTATTCCCTTCTCCATACTGACCTTTCATGTCCTGATGATAAATATAAGGTGCGACTTTGCCAGATTCTTTAAACATGATGCGTGCGCTCCAACCATTTGGGTGAATAGGGTCTCCACCGGTCACCTTCTCCAGAGGACCTAAACCATGTAGCTTGCCTCCCTTGACAAACCGGAAACCCTCATCAAATTTCACTTCAAAATTCAGCGTAGCTTCTGTCAACGCTCTCGGCAACCTGATATGCTTCACTATTCTTTTGCTACCTCGTTCATCCCCGACATAGTTGACCAGTATGCCTTTGGAAGAATTCGTGCCCTCATTTTCTGCTAGCTCTACCAGGTCATGGTTTATAAGTATTTGTTCCTCTGCAGAAAATGCTGTAGAGTCAAAAGTCAGCTTCATCACCAGGTTTGGATCGATTTCCGCCTCAATGAATTCGTCAGGCTCTTGACAGGCCGCCATCATGAGCGCAACCACTAGTAGCCAGGAAAAGCTTTTATGTGCTATAGAAGGTGAGGATGTGAATTTGGTCCTGAAGATGTTGTCTACCATGCGATAAAGATAACAGGTCTCGAATTATCCATATGATTTCCAGAATCAGAAAGGAGGGTCTTCATCACCGAAATAAAAGGTAAATTTATGACTGGTTCAATAAAATATGATGAACGAAGAAATTGACAAACCTATACAGGCACTAATTAATACACTCCCCCAGGTGGGCACACTGGCCTGGATCGGCTTACGACCTGAAAAGAAAAAGTCGCTGGTGAGTGTTGAACAGGTTGAGATAACTGAGGAGGCCGGACTGATTGGGGATCACTTTTCTTCTACCTACAGTACAAAGCGCCAGGTGACCCTGATCCAGCGTGAGCATCTTGAGGCAGTGGCCTCTATGCTGGACAAACCGTCAATTGACACGGGTCTCACCAGAAGAAACCTGGTGATCACCGGGATTAATCTTTTTGCATTACGAAATCAAAAATTCAGGATTGGTAAGGTAGTCCTGGAAGGAACCGGATACTGCCATCCCTGCTCCCGGATGGAAGAAAATCTCGGACCTGGTGGCTACAATGCGATGCGCGGCCATGGTGGGATCACAGCCAGGGTAGTTCAGGGGGGAACAATTAGGCTAGGAGACGAGGTAGAGCTGATGAGGAATTGAAGTCCTTTAGCGGTAAAACCATTTTAAGCTTGTGACCTGATATAACAATTTGACCAGGAATCATTCGAGTTATTTTCAACTGAAACAATCATGAAAAGAAGAACATTCATCCAAAACGCTGGAATAGCAGGGGCAGCCCTGACATTGCCTCTGTCATTGAGCAGTCATTCGACGAAAATAGCGCAGAAGCTACGATTCGGGTTGATCGCAGATGTCCACCAGGATGTGATGCACGATGGCGTTGAGCGGTTAGATGCATTTGTAAACAGAGCAGGCCAGGAGAAAATGGATTTCATTATGCAGATGGGGGATTTTTGCCGTCCCTACGACTACAATCTTCCATTTATGGAGGTATGGGAAAAATTTCAGGGGAAGAAATATCATGTGCTGGGCAATCACGATATGGATGGTGGGTTTACCAGGCAGCAGACCATGGAATATTGGCAAATGCGCAAGCGGTACTATTCATTTGATGCTGCTGGCTATCACTTTGTGGTGCTGGACGGGAATGATCCTAATCCCAAACCTTTTACCGGGTATCACAGATATATTGACACTCAGCAGCAGGAATGGCTTCGGATAGATCTGGAAAAGACTGACCTCAATACCCTCGTATTTTCTCACCAGTCATTGGAAAATCACGAAGGTGTTGCCAATCAGGAAGACGTGCGAAAAATACTGGAAGAAGCGAATGAAGTGGCAGGATACAACAAAGTACTAGCCTGTTTCAGTGGTCATCATCATACTGACTTTTATACCAGGATCAATGATATCTATTACATCCAGATTAATAGCGCCTCATATTATTGGGTAGGTGGAGATTACCTTGTAGACCGATACACCGATGAGATCAATGAGAAATTTCCGTATATCAAATACACCATTCCTTATAAGGATCCATTGTATGCTTTTGTGACGCTGGATCCACGCGGCCAGCTAGTCATCGAAGGGACGGAGACCGGGTTTGTTGGTGTAGGCCCTGAAGAAATGGGTATGCCTGACAGACCTGAGAACGATCCCATAGTTCCCTGGATATCCACCACAAAAATGAAGTTTTAGGTTGTCAGAGGGGGGAGTGCAGATAGGTCTCAAATTCAAAACAATCAGAAAAACCTGTTGAACATAGGCAAAGGTAGCCTGCCCTGCAAAAAACATCGTATTCCTATATATCTGATCCCTTCACATACCCCTGAATATCTAATTCATGATAAAAAAACTTAGCATTACCCTTTCCTTTATTTGCTTCTTTAGCATCTTGTTCGCACAGGTAACCTGGACCAATCCCATCAAAAAGCAAGGCAGATTAGGATCACCGCTGGTTGAAACCTCGCCTTTCGTTTTTGAGGACAGATTATACCTGCTGGAAAACAACCAACGTTTCTGGGATGTGCCTGGTGCCAGGCCGGGAGATTATTTTCATGAGGATGAGGTGCGCATCAGGGATATGGAAAGCGATGAAGTCATCTCAGTGCCTTTGAAAAATCATGGTTTTGGAACTGTACTGGTTTGGGAGGGTGTCGTTTATGTATTTGCCGGGAACTATGGAGAGGGAAAACCGTGGAGGCAGATGACGGAGATTACCATGACAAGCTCCAGGGATCTGAAAAAGTGGACCAAACCTCAGATTATCCTCAAAGCCTCCGGTGATGAGTTCTTCTTCAATACAGCTGTCTGCAGAGGAAAAGATAAGTTCATTCTCCTCTACGAAACCAACGATTCCCGCTGGAAGCCCTTTACTTTTCGGTATATGGAATCGACCAACCTGAAAAAATGGAAAGCGATCCCTGGTGCAGTTTACGGCAAGAAAAAGTATGTTGGTGGTCCGGCGCTGTATTATGAAGGAGGATGGTATTACACCCTCTACCTGGAGTCTCTGGGTAAAGCGTATGAGACGCGCATCACCCGGTCAAGAGATCTGATACACTGGGAAGATGCTCCGGATGACCGACCATTTGTCACCTTTGATCCTACCCATAAAAACATCCCGCTGATTGATCCGTCCATTGCTGAGAGCAACGCTTCGGATGTTGAGCTGTGCTATTACAACGGGCAGACTATACTTTACTTCACTGGAAGTGACCAGTCTACGGTAGGAGACCTCCAACTGGCAATATTTGAAGGAACACCCCGACAGTTGTTTGAGCATTTTTTTACAGATACTCAAGCGGCATCTACCACACCTCCTAAACATGGAGGAGATTGGACACCTGTTTTGATCGCCGCAGAGCAAGAATCCAAAAGTCAGGCAGTTGATAATGGAGCCTATAGTCACAAACCGAGCCCACAACAGCTGGCTTATCAAGAGCGACAACTGGGGGCGTTTGTTCATTTTGGTCCCGCCTCTTACAATGGCTCTGACATGATGAGTGTGCCGGCCCCTGATCTTTTCAATCCCTCCCGGCTGGATGCAGAGCAGTGGGTGAAAGCAGCAAAGTCTTTTGGGGCTCAACATGTAGTGCTCACGGCGAAGCATCACAATGGCTACTGCCTGTGGCCGACTGAAACTACCGATTATTCTGTCAAACGCTCCCCATTGAAAAACGGGGAAGGTGATGTGGTGGCAGAGTTTGTAAACGCCTGCCGCAAGTATGACATGAAGATTGGCTTATACATTTCCGGGGGTGACAAACATTTTGGATGCTGGAGTACCCCGGATCCCATGGGCGAAAGAAAAGTTGTGGGTAACATTCATCAATATTTTCCGGTTTTTCTCGAGCAGCTTAGAGAATTGCTTACCAACTACGGGGATGTTTCAATTGTCTGGTTTGATGGGGCCTACGATCCTTTTGGATGGGACGTTATGGACCCGGAGACTTTGCAACCTTTAGGGACGGCCTACGGTGACGCCATCCATGCTATGGTAAAGCATTTACAACCAAATGCTGTGGTGTTTGGAGGGACAAAACCCGGGGTTCGCTGGTCAGGCTCCGAACAGGGTTGGGCTCCCTATCCGCTCTGGAATGTGATAGCACCGGGTGATGGATTGAAACATTGGGTGAATCCCAGGGAAGCAGGCTGGATTCCGGCAGAGGCCAACCTTCATACCAGGCGCAATTGGTTTTGGACTCCAGGGTCGGACACTACTTTGAGGAGTATCCCATTTATGATGAATGTGTACCTGGAGTCGATCGGTCGGGGAGCCAATTTGCTGGTCAACATGACCCCGGATACCACTGGTCTGATCCCTGAGGCTGAGGTAAACCGGTTATCGGAATTCGGTAAGGCGCTTGAAAACACCTTTCGCAAACCTGTCGGTATGACAAATCCTGGAAAAGCATCGAACGAGTATTTTATCAACCTCTCCAAAAAACAGCCCATCAATCTTCTGGTGATAGAAGAGGCTATCGAGTACGGTCAGTTCATACACGAATACAAGGTCGAAGCTTTTTCTGATGGGACATGGGTAACCATCGCTGAGGGCCAAAGCATAGGGAGGAAAAGGATTCAGACCTTTGATGTTATCGAAACTGATAGAGTCCGACTATCGCTCACAGGTGAGTTGGGAAAGATGATGATCAAAAGTTTTTCGGTTTATTTGAAGGATCAGTGAGGTCATGCATATCTATAAGAAGCTGATTGATTGTATTCACGTGCTTTTTTAGACATTGTACCAGTAACTTTCCTGGACCGTTAGATAACTTTCATGTAGAACAAATTGGACCTAGGTAGATCAATACCTATGATCATTTGGAAATAACAACATGGACTCATCTGAAGGCAATTATGAATATAACCAAGCAAGGAAGACGAAATAATTGAAAATGACCCCACTGGAATTAGCTGAAAAATACATGCAATGCGTTTTCAAAACGGGAAATTTAGAGGAATTGAGAAGCGTGCTAACTGATGATTTACAATTCAGGGGGCCGTTTTTCAATTTTGATTCAGCTAATGCCTACATTAAATCTTTGCGAGATGATCCACCCAAAGATTTTGAATATAAAATTATCAAGAGATATTCAGATGATTCTTCTGCCTGTTTGATCTACCAATTTTCAAAGCCAAACATTACCACCCCTATGGCACAGACCTTTGAAGTTGTTAATGGAAAAATTAAAAGCATTCTACTGATTTTTGATACCCGCCCCTTTCAACAGGATAATCTAAAGTTACCAAAATGAGGAGCTTATCCTGTGTGGTGAGCACATTAGCATTGTAATTTTCCTGGGTAGAGTACTTTTATGGTGAACAAATTTGACCTCAATAGTCTACTACCGGTGATCAATTGGAAATAACAACCAGGATTCGATGGATCGTTTTACGCTTTGTACGTTGGTCTTGCCTTTCTTGATATTGGGCTGTTAGACCACCTTTGATTTTTTCAACAATGGTAAGTGAAACTATTTCAAATTAGATTGTGTCTTGATTACTTTCGATGGATCTAAATCAAAAATCAGATATGAGGAATTATAGTGTGCTTCTCCTTTTAGGCTTATTTATCTCTTGTCAGGCTCCTCATAAGGAGACGAAACAGGAAGAAAGCTTCCAATACGAAACTGAATCGTTTGCGGACATCAGGATCCTGCGCTACCAGGTTCCGGGCTTTGAGCGTCTTTCACTCGATCAGAAAAAGCTGGTCTATTACCTTGTTCAGGCGGGGATCTCAGGTCGAGATATCATCTGGGATCAAAACTACCGCCACAACCTGGCCATTCGGTCGGCACTTGAAAATATTGTGAAGAAATACGAGGGAGATAAGGAGGCGGAATCGTGGAAGCAATTCATGGTCTATACCAAGCGGGTCTGGTTTGCGAGTGGAATACATCATCACTATGGCATGGACAAGTTTGAGCCGGGCTTCAGCCGGGAGTATTTTTCGAAGCTCTTGTCAGAAACGGGAACAGCTCTTATTCCAGAAGCCATTGAGGTGATCTTTGATCCATCAATCGATGCCAAGAAGGTAAACCTTGATCCGGAAAAAGGTTTGCTGTTAGGCTCAGCTACCAACTTCTACGACCCGAATGTGACCGAAGAAGAAGTGGAGGCATTTTACAATCAAATGATTGATAAGAATGATGAAACACCGATCAGCTATGGCTTAAATTCTAAATTGGTAAGAGACAAAACCGGAGTGTTGAAAGAGGAGGTCTGGAGGTCTGGTGGCATGTATGGCCAGGCAATTGATCAGATCATTTTCTGGCTAAACAAAGCCGTGGAGGTCGCTGAAAATGAGCCACAAAGAGAAGCACTCAAATTATTGATTGAGTATTACAAAACAGGAGACCTGAAAATTTGGGACGACTACAACATTGCCTGGCTGAAAGCTACTGAGGGCGACATCGACTACATCAATGGTTTTGTGGAGGTATACAATGATCCGCTCGGTTACAGAGGCTCGTACGAAAACATCGTTCAGATCAAGGATTTCGAAGCTTCCGAAAGGATGAAAACCCTCAGCGACAATGTGCAATGGTTTGAGGACAACTCACCCATCATGGATGCCCACAAAAAGGAAAATGTAGTTGGGGTCACTTACAAAGTAGTGACGGTAGCCGGAGAGGCAGGGGATGCTTCACCCTCCACACCTATCGGGGTCAATCTACCGAATGCAAACTGGATCCGGGCAAAGCATGGATCCAAGTCAGTGAGCCTTGGAAACATTACGGATGCGTACCGTGAAGCCAGCAGCTCAGGTGCTCTTGAGGAATTTGCCTGGGACGAGACCGAAATAGAAAGATCAGAAAAATACGGTGAGATAGGTGACAAAATGCACACAGCACTTCACGAGGTAATTGGTCATGCCAGCGGTAGGATAGAGCCTGGTGTAGGAACGCCTACAGAAACCCTGAAGAACTACAGATCTGCTCTGGAAGAGGGTCGTGCAGACCTTGTCGCACTGTATTACATGATGGATCCCAAGCTGGTGGACCTGGGCCTGATTCCCAACCTGGAAGTAGGCAAGGAGGAGTATGATGGCTACATCCGCAATGGGATGATGCTGCAGCTCAGACGCCTGGAACCAGGGAAGCAGATCGAGGAGTCCCATATGCGCAACAGGCAGATGATTGCCCGGTGGGCCTATGAGAAAGGTATGAAGGACAATGTGATTGAGAAGAAAGTGAGGGACTCCAAAACCTACTTTGTGATCAATGATTACGATAAGCTCCGGGAGCTATTCGGAGAGCTGCTCCGGGAGGTTCAGCGGATCAAATCACAGGGGGATTTTGAGGCAGGCAAAGCACTAATAGAAAACTACGGCGTGAAAGTTGACCCTGAGCTACACCAGGAAGTGCTGACACGCTATGCTACCCTGAAGTCTTCCCCTTACAGTGGATTCATTAATCCGGAGCTCGTTCCCGTCACCGATGCCGACGGCAACATCACAGATGTCAAGGTTGAGTACCCTGATGATTTTGCAGCGCAGATGCTTGGGTATAGTGAAAGGTATGGGTTTTTGAAGTAGCGGCCTGCAATAACTTGTTTTGGTGTGATTGTTCCCTGAGTAAATGCTTTTGGCGGAGACAACACAAACAAAAAAACTTAATGTGCCCATCACTGAATCCAGAAGGGATGACAGTATTGTAACAGATAGATCAATAAATAATAGAAACCCCGAAGGTGGTGTTATTATGTCACTCCTGCCTACCGGCCAGGCAGGCCTTCGGAGTTTATTCAAAAAATTAAATTCTTCCTATAATACTGTCATCCCTTCGGGATTTGTATAAAATCCTCTGTTTGCATAAGAAAAACTCAGCGATCATCCGGACCGAGAACGCTCAGAGCTAGACAAGAGAGAAAACGAAATAGAGATACCACATTCTTCATGAGATGTCAGTACTATTGAGCCAATATTGCGAAGGATGTGAAAGTAACATGTGGAGCAAGGAATCATTACAATCTGAAAGCAGGTGAAGTGGTCAACAGAAAGTCAATTAGAAGTCAACTTAATTATTCAAGAAAATCATCAGAGATTATGCGCCACCAAGTAGTATCCTTGCTATTATTTATTCTTATTTCCTTGCATACCAGGGCACAATCACCAGGGAGTATGCGTCTGCCTGACAGAGGGGTTTGTGCCCATAGAGGTGCTATGATGACCCATCCGGAAAATACCCTATCCGCATTTAAAGCCGCGATCGAATCGGGTGCACATATGATAGAGTTTGATGTACACCTGACAAAAGATAGTCAGCTGGTAGTCATTCACGACTATACTGTGGATCGGACCACTAATGGAAAAGGCAAGGTTGCAGACCTAACATTGGATCAAATAAAAGAGCTTGATGCCGGAAGTCATCAATCCGCAAAATTTGCAGGGGAAAGCGTTCCTACCTTATCTGAAGCTTTGGAAGTGATGCCAGTAAATATCTGGCTTAATGTCCATTTAAAGGGAAGCCCTGAATTGGCCATACGTGTTGCGCGAGTTATTGCAGCACAGGACCGACTCCACCAATCATTTCTTGCATGTGGCATGGAAGCTGCCAAAGCAGCTAAGTCAGTAGTCCCTGAAATAATGATATGCAACATGGACAGAAGGGAAACGGTGGCTCAGTATGTAGAAGAAACAATAGAAGGAGACTTTGATTTTATTCAGATACCCGGGAAGATTTCTAAGAAACTCAGGCGTTTTTCCAGTTCGCTTCGTGAAAGTGGTGTGAGAATCAACTTTGTAAAGTCAGATGTACGAGAAGAATATGAGAAGTTATATGAGCATGGGATCCAGTTTATCCTCTGTGATGATGTAGTCAATTCAATCAAGTATGCCGAGGCCCAGGGGATCGACCGTCATACGCCTGTATTTTAATGGCTAAAAGTTTTTAATCAGCCTTGGTTTACATGCACTTTAACTGACCTGCAGGATAAATAAGGTCATAAAGAAGTCAATACCCTCCTTATCAAAAACACCCGAACCACCTAGCATCAAGCTGCATCAATATCCTGTTGTGAAATCAACAATGTTTGTTGAACAATGCACGTAAACTATTGAGCAGTACACATGGAATGTTGCATTGTACACATAGAATGCCGTATAGTACACCTAAAATATCGAAGTGTACACATAGACTCTTGTGTAGTACACATGATTTGTTGTAGGGCATACATAGTCTGTGAGATTGTACAGGAAGAATATTGAGAAATAAACAACTTATCCTGAGCAATAAACAAGTTATGTTGAGAAATGAACAATTTATCTGACGCCATAAACAACTTTTCTGGAGAATTCCGAATTTTATATGTGTATTACATAAAACGTATAGTAAAATTGATTACATTGTATGTAAATAACATACATTATAACCTGGAAAGTCATGCTAAAACTCAACCTGGATTATCTCTTCAAGGTAAGGGGGGTGAAGTCTGCTTTTGGTTTTCTCCGTAAGATTGGGTTTACCCATTATGTGGCCTATAGCTGGTCAAGCGAGAGGAGGAAGAACTTACATATAGAGCATATCACTAAGCTTTGTATCGCGTTGAACTGCACCCCGAATGACCTGCTGTGCTGGGAGGACGGCAAGTACCCACTTGCAGCTGGCCACCCACTCCAAAAGCTTAGAAGTCAACATGATAAGCCATTCAATATCGACCTGATGAAAAGCTTCCCGCTGGATAAGGTTGATCGCCTGCAAAAGTTTTTGGAGGAGGAGATGGGTGCGGAAAGTCAGGATGACTGATGGTCATAGGTTAGGGCTGGTTTAGGGCTGGTTTGTGGGTAAACATACTGTCAACTTAAGCCTCCAATTCTTCATTCATTTTTTCATCTTAATTGAATCCCGAAGGGATGAAATTATTATAGATGCTTGGTCAAGCAGAAGATCTAAAACCCCGAAGGGGTGTCATTATAACCATTCAAACAAGAATTTTTCTTCATATGGAATCTCCTTTATTGAGAAAAGCTAAATATTCCTCTTTAAAGGTTTGTTTTTTAGATGTTCTTCTTGATTGAGAATGTATTGATAGACGTTATTGAGCTATGAATGGGAATATGAAAATGATCCAGCCATAATGTCACTCCTTCGGAGTTTTAATTCGTTCCAATGATATTTTACTATAATTCTGTCATCCCTTCGGGATTAGAAAATGAAGATTAATTCTTGCCTTGAACTGGCAGGTGTCCAAATTATGAAGGTAAAGTTCCCATTTACAGTCGATAGCAGGTATTGTAAGGATTAAGCATTTTCGCTATTTTAGTATTAGACACAACTGGCCCTTTCCAGCTGTACCTTGTAGATGATGTCTGAAATACCACCACATGTAAATACATGAACCATGAAAAATATCGGACTAATTTCCATTATGCTTTTGGGGTATTTTTTCTCTGAAGCTCAAAGCGAAAAAGGAACCATTCAATTGGGAGTTGGAGGGTTACCCATAATCTATCCGGATAATGCAGCCGAAAACGGATTTTCACTGAGAACCAATATTGGATATTTTCCGAGTAACAAGTTATCCGTCGGAATTGTGCCATTTGTTGGGAAGGTGGAGGATATGAATTCCATTGGAGCCAGTATTTATTTAAGGTATTACGTGATAAATAAAAGGATTTCTCTCTTTGTTGAAGGAGGTGGGGGATTTGGAAATCTAAAGTATGAAGATACACCTGAATATGACGGCATGATGAATTCCATCAACATAGGCCCGGGTTTTCACTACCAATTTAAGCGCAACTCAAAAAACAAACTGGCAGTGGAATTTTTGTTACAATACGCAAGGTTGAGAAATATTACTTATCCAGAGAGTACATTTATTGGAAATACGCTGATCCCAACTATTGGGATTCAGTACTTTATTAAGAAATAACATTTCAAACGATATCAAAGATGTAAATGATACGATTCAGCTTTGAACTTATGTTGTACACTTTGGCACTTATAGCGAAAGTCCAATGTTGGGCTAAACAGTGAATACTAACCCTGTTCCTTTTTAATCGATCTAAGAAGATCAAAGATTCCCTCTCTTCTTACTATATACATTCCCAATCGCTCATTTGAAACACCATCTTTAAGCTCGTATGAATATTTTAGATTTCCATCCTCCATCTCAGAATCAAAATATTTAAAGCAAATATTAGATCGATCCTTTATTGCTTCTGCAATTTCAACTATGTGAGTAGACATGAAAAAGGTACATTCATCGATTTCTGCAAATCCTTTAATTATTTCTGTTGAGGCATCCAATGCATCTTTCACATTTGTCCCTCTGAACAATTCATCAAAAATCACAAACATTCTATTCCCCTCAGATAAAGCAAGGGCAGCATCCTTCACTCTATTAACCTCAGCATAAAAATGACTGTATCCGAAGCTGGTATTGTCTGCCAGGTGGATCGTAGTGATAAGACCAGTATAAATTGTTGTTTTAAACTTCTTTGATGGTACAGGAAATCCCAGATGAGCCAGATATATAGCTATGCCGATTGATTTCAGGAATGTGGATTTTCCAGCCATATTCGCGCCTGTTAAAAAGCACATATTCTCTCCTGATTGAAATTCCATATCATATGGAACAGCATTTTCTATTAATGGATGTTTCAGCCCTGCAGCAACCAAAAGTGGTTTTAATGAGGCATCATATTGAGGTACTGTAAAAGAATTCTCCTTTGCTGCTTTTGCAATTGCAATCAGGGCATCGATAAAATAAATTTCTTGCAATAGAGGGCGTAATTTCTTAACAAATCTTTTGCGGAAGATTCGATCATACCTAATTGTTTTTCTCCACGACATTTTTGGATTTGCATCAAGTATACCTTTAAGCTCTCTAATGATTTCCTGGAGGGTTTTTGTTTTCTGATCCAGTTCTGTAGGGATATTATCAAATGCTATCTTCTCATTTAGTTCATGTAAAACCAGGATCAGATTGAAGCAACCGGATTTTAAAAGATAGTAATCATTTGAAGGTCTTAACCATTCATTGAATTGATAATAATAAAGATCTAGTGGATTATTCTTCAAGACAGTAATACTGAGTTCAGTATATCTTTCAATGAATTTTAATTGCCTGGAGTTGATAGATAAGTCGAGGTCCTTTGTGATTAGATATTGGATGAGTCTGGTGCGAGATGCTAGTTCTCCATGATCAGCAATAGGAGTTCTCATTAACTCCTTTAAATACATACTACCACCTTCAGTTAGGGTCTTATCAAAAACTTGATAAACGGATGTGGCTTGAAAGTCTTTGAGAATTTCAAGGTCAAGGAAGGTTTGCTTATCATAAATGAAATCCACTTAACTTTAAAGAAACTACCTGATGATTTAACATAGACAGTTTGGTTTATTGGTTATAAATAGATCTGAGCTTTCAACCTAACGAACAACTGATTGAATTCTTGTTTAAATGACAAGACTTTGTACAGCAAACCCAAAACAAACATTCAAACGTCATCCTGAGTAAGCGAAGGATCTTAGGATTCGGATGCACAGATGAGCATTCCATCTAAATTGAATAAGATCCTTCACTACAAAATAGATACTTTCCAGCTCTCAATTGTCTAAAGGATTAGACTTTATTACCAAAGCACGATTTCGGTAGTTCCGTTCAGGATGACGGTATTGATGTTTGGTTCGCCAAGGTTTTATTTCCCTGCTGGTGAGGACACCAGCCTGGGGGGAGTTCCTTCTAGAAACAAAAAAAGCTACGAAATCACAATCTCGTAGCTTTTTGAAACCGCCTTCACTAAAGCTACGGCGGTTGAGAGTGGAGCATATCGGAGTCGAACCGATGACCTCTACGCTGCCAGCGTAGCGCTCTAGCCAGCTGAGCTAATGCCCCATTGTATTCCTAGTGTTAGCGCTCTAGCCTCCCAATAGCTATCGGGAGAGCTAATGCCCCATTGCTTTCCGTTTTATCAGCGCTCTAGCATCCCGCCCTCGATAGCTATCGGGGATCGGGAGAGCCTGTCCGCCTGGTGCGGACTAATGCCCCTGGCATTTCCGATAAATCGGACTGCGAATTTAAAAGATTCTCCCACATGAGACTACAAAAGTTTTAGAAAACTTTATCGACCAGTCTGCTACCTGATCACCCGCCGGAATTTTTTCACATTGTCTGCATAGTAGTCACTATTGAGGGTGGACTCTACAACGCCCCGACTTGTGGAGGCATGAATAAATTTAATTTCATTGGGATCTGTGGTGTCCGTGATCATGCCACTGTGCCACCACTTTTTCTTTCCCTTTTCTTTAAACTTGAAATACACAATGTCACCGGGACGGATGCTCCCCCAGCCTTTTTTGCGGCCATACTTCGATTGCTCCTTGGCCGTACGGGGCAGGTCGATTCCAACCTCTTTGAAACAATTATACATGAGCCCCGAGCAGTCAATTCCACTCCTGGACATGCCCCCGTAGACGTAAGGTGTGCCCCGATAGGTACGGGCTTCTGTCACAGCGGCTATGATTATTTTTCTTTTCCGTTTACTTTGTGCCTCGGAAAAAGAAACCATCGAAAATAAGAGAATCAGGAATAGAAGGAATTTAGAAAATGACATGCATAACTTTTTTCTGTCTTCTTTCACAAATTTAATGCCTTATGTGCGGGATCATAGGATTGTATGCATTTAATATGGTGGGACGGATCAACCTGATCCACCTGGAAGCAGCCACCCGCTGCCTGGAGAAGCGAGGTCCGGACAACCAGGGCAGTTGGTTTGATGATGTGGTGGGTCTTGGGCATCGCAGGCTCTCCGTCATTGATACCTCTGCCGAAGCCAATCAGCCGATGATCGATGAGTCTGGCAGGTACCGGATCATCTTCAATGGGGAAATCTATAACTATAAGGAAATCAGGAAAGAGCTGGTTTCGAAAGGCATTTCTTTCAGGACTGAAAGTGATACGGAGATTCTGCTCCAGGCCTATATCTATTGGGGTCCGGCGTGTCTCAAGCGACTTAACGGGTTCTTTGCCTTTGCAGTTTATGATCAGGAGGAAGAGCATCTGTTCATCGCCCGGGACCGTCTCGGGATCAAACCACTCCTTTATTATCACGATGATGACAAGGTGCTTTTTGCCTCTGAGATGAAATCCATCCTCTCTTTTGGAGTGCCTAGGGAGCTCAATACCACGGCGCTTCACCTGTATTTTCAGCTAACCTATATTCCCGCTCCACTTTCCATCATCAAAGGAGTCAAAAAGCTGAATCCGGGATGTTTTCTCACTGTTTCCAAAAAGGAAGGGGTGAGTGTCAGGAGATACTACGAAATACCCTACACAGACCAGCCGGAGATAAAATCTTTTGAGGACGCCAAAAAGCTTGTGAGACAAAGACTTACTCAATCTGTTCATCGCAGGTTGGTGTCTGATGTGCCGCTGGGTACCTTTCTCAGCGGAGGCATTGATTCGTCTGTGGTCACAGCATTGGCTGCGCAAGAAATCCAAAAGCTGGATACCTTCAGCATTGGGTTTAAAGGGCACGGATATTTTGATGAAACAAAGTATGCCAGGATGGTGGCCGATCGATACCAGACCAATCACCATGAGTTTAAACTGAGCAACAGCGATCTACACGGACATTTGTACAAAATGGTCGAGAGTATAGATGAGCCCTTTGCAGATTCCTCGGCTCTCCCTGTCCATCTGCTAGCATCACTCACCCGAAAAGAAGTTACCGTAGCCCTTTCCGGAGATGGTGCTGACGAGATTTTTTCCGGATACAACAAGCACAGCGCCTGGGCCATGAGCAAGGAATCGGGTTTGAGAAATCAGCTCATCACAAACCTGGATTGGTTGTGGACCAAACTACCCAAGTCGCGAAACTCCGGCTTTTCTGACAAGGTTCGTCAGCTTCATCGGATGGCAGACCTGCTAAAAATGAAAGATGATGAAAAATATTGGTTCCTGGCATCTTTCACGGGGGATGATGAAATCGCCAGACTGCTGAAAAGCAAGTATCAAAGAAATGGGAAGGATCTGAGGAAATTCAAATCTACCATCACGAAACTAACGGGGTCAGGATCACTCAATGAAATGCTTCACGCTGATACCCAGCTGGTGCTCCCCAATGATATGCTTCAGAAAGTAGACCTGATGTCTATGGCCAACAGCCTGGAAGTACGGGTTCCGTTTCTGGATCATGAAGTGGTGCAACTAGCATTCAATCTTCCGGAAAAATTCAAGGTAGATGGGATGAAAAGAAAGATTATCCTCAAAGAAGCTTTCGCCGATATGATTCCTGAAGAATTGATTTCCAGGCCAAAGCACGGATTTGAAGTGCCCTTGCTGCAGTGGTTCAGAAAAGAAATGAGGGGAGACCTGGACGACTGGGTGTTTGATCGGGACAGAGTGGAAGACCAGGGAATCTTTCAATGGGATGAAATCAAAAGGGTCAGAGAAAAATTACATTCCTCTGACCCTGGTGATGTAACCATCAAAATCTGGTCACTATTTATATTTCAAAGATGGTATGCTTCTTATTGTTCTACTTCCTGACCCATCCAGGCTGTTAGCATCCATACATTTTTTTGTTGACTATTGATCAAGGCAATCATCATGTCCTCTGTCTCGCTGTCACCTTCTTTGACCGCCAGCTCTTTCACGATGTTTTCCTGCTTTACAAGTCCTTCAAGCTGCTCTATCAGTGCAGATACGATTTTTCGGTCTTCCGAAACGTCCTTATGTACTTTGAGCTTTGAGGTATTTTTATAATCATCAAATGTGTGTAACGGACGGCCACCAATGGTCAAAATTCGTTCACCAACCTCGTCAATCACTGTTAAGGACTCAGTATACAGCTCTTCGAATTTTTCATGAAGCTGAAAGAAGTTGTTGCCCTTAATATTCCAGTGGAAACCTCTTGTATTCTGATAATAAATATGATAATCACTCAGTAATTGATTGAGTTCTTTTATGAGTTGTGACATTTTTTGTTTTTGTTTTTAATTCAACATATGAACAAAACAAAAGGGCTTTGTGTTTGCCAAAATCCTAATTAATTGCGCTCCAAAATGCAAAAAAGGTCAAGGTTCTGGTCATCTTTCTCCTTCAGTAAGTAATCCTCCTGTGAGATCGACGACACCAACTCATCTGACTGGCTTTTAAGGGAATTCCTATTGATACGATTCAAAATATCGTACGGTATTCTCAACAACGAAGCGGGAAGCTTATGTTGCAAGTCCAGTACATCAAAACGCATGATTTTGTCAACGGATTTTCTGTTCCTTTCATGATAGGTCATCACTTTGTCATTACCCGCGATTCCCATCATCGATACCTTGTCGAAATATTTGTTGCAGATCTTTTCCAGCTCGTCTGCCGTGTATTCACGCTCATGCCATGGGTTTCTGGAAAGAGACATCAGCCTGTTTGGTGTAGAAATGACTGCCTTACCTCCCTTTTTGAGCAAGCGATAGATCTCTTTTAGAAACAGGTGATCATTTTTGATGTGTTCGATGACCTGGAAGGAGACAATGGTATCAAAGCTTTGGTCTGGCAGTTTTACGGGAGGGAAAACACTGGACTCAAAAAGATAGTCCGGGTATTTGGATCTCAGGGACTCAATGACAGCTTCGATCTTATCCAGTCCCAGGAAACTGGATGACCGCGGTACAATCAGATCAATTCCACGCCCTTCCCCGCAACCTAACTCCAGCATATCTCCTTTTATGAATGGAATTGCTTCAATATATGCCTTAAGCAGGCGTTGATGAATAGGATTATCTGAAGCAATCTGATCAGATGTAATTTCTGTGGTATAAATTGCCATCCGGTTTTTTTGGCAAAGAAACCAAATTATTGGTTAACTTTTTGACTCCTATGATTCAAACGCTCAAAAGTGGATTAGTTCTTTTCCTGTTTACCTGCAGCACTGCCATGTTTGGTTTGGATCTGACAAGACTGGACCTTTCATTCCAGTACGACGTCAGGATCGATACGCATGTAGATTACAGAATCGTTGATTCAGGAGAAGATCAATTGACAGTGATTTATCACGTGGCCAATGATACATCGGGCTTGTGGCTGTTTGATATCCTTCTTCAAAATGGCTATAAATCAGAGAGTCACGATTCTGTGTCACTGGAAACACTCGACACATTATACCAGGATGACGATAGGATCTTTTATGCCATAGAAGTGCCTAAAACAGGGTACGACCTGCTCGTTTTTTCTCTCAATAACTTGAGTGAAGGAATCTATCGCCTGTATGATGCTCCACTTAATGCTCCGGGCGGTTATCCTTCCTTCTATCCTGTGGATGAGGCTGGAGCACCCTTACTCTCAAAACATTACACTGGAGACCAGATTTCATTTCGAGGATTAGGTGGTCCGGTACACGTTTTTCAATACAAGGAGGAGTTTGGTCCTGCCGATCCACCTATGGGTGAGATGTCTGCTTTGGCACCTACGCTTTCCATAGACTCTTCTTATTTTGTTGATGATGTGAAGTCTAATTTGATGGACTTCCACTTCTATTTGTTTCAACAGGACACTTTGGATAATACGGGTGTCACCATACTGAAATGCCCCTACTACTACCCTGACTTACGTATGTATGATGAGTTGATCAAGCCCATGCGGTACATCTCCACCTCAGTAGAAAATCAATCACTCAATCAGGCAAGTGAGCCTCGCAAAGCTTTTGAAAACTTCTGGCTGACCAATTATGGTACCAAATTCAGGGCAAAAAGTGCTATTCGGTTTTTCTTTCAGCGCGTAGAGGAGGCCAATTTATTATTTACCGATTATAAGCAGGGCTGGAAGACAGACAGGGGTATACTTTACACAATCTATGGGAAACCTGACATTGTAGTAAAAAGAGATAGAGCTGAAGAGTGGCGATACGATTCCGGCGAACGTTTCGAGTTCATAAGGATACCCATACTTTTTACTCCATCACTATATTCACTCAAAAGAAATTCAGATTACGAAAAAAGCTGGTACAACAAAGTGGGTGATATTCGCAAAGGGCAATGAAAAAAAACGATCAACTGATTTATGGGGCGAGGGCAGTAATAGAGACGATTCAGTCCGGAAAACACCTTGAGAAACTTTTTATACAGAAGAACAACACATCTGATCTGGTCAAGCAGTTGTTGTTGCTCACCAATGAACATGTGATACCAGTGTCCTGGGTTCCCGGAGAGAAATTAAACAGGCTGACAAAGGGTAATCACCAGGGGGTAGTAGCTTTTGTTTCTCCCGTACAGTACCACAACCTGCATCATGTAGTGACAAGTGTATTTGAACAAGGCAAAACACCACTGTTTCTGGCACTGGATGGCGTTACAGATATCAGGAATTTTGGAGCCATAGCCCGGACTGCTGAATGCATGGGTGTGGATGCCATCATTATTCCAGTCAAGAGCAATGCCCAGATCAATGCTGATGCGGTAAAGACTTCAGCGGGAGCGTTGAACTATATTCCAGTCTGCAGGGATCTGAAGCTGCTGGAAGCAATGAAATACCTAAAAGATTCTGGCATACAGGTTGTAGCCTGCTCCGAGCACGGGACAATATCTCCGTCAGAAGTAGATTTCAGCGTCCCATCAGTTATTGTAATGGGATCTGAAGAAGAAGGGATCACCAAAGAGATCCTCAGGATTTCAGATGCAATATCTGCAATACCTATGGGTGGAGAAATCTCAAGTCTTAATGTTGGGAGCGCTGCTGCAATGATCCTGTACGAGGCTACCCGACAAAGGAACTAAATGAAGTCTTCTCCCTTATGGAGCTTGATATCGCTTACAAATTCCCGGAAAATGTTTGAATCTTCTTTTTTGCAGACGAGCAGAACATCTTCGAAATCGGCTACCAGATAACCCTCCAGTCCTTGAAGGACCACCAGCTTGTTTTTGTTGCCAGACCTGGAGATGACAAAATTGTCAGAACTGTCATATAGTGACACTTCACCAAGAGAGACATTCTTTTCTTCGTCTTTGTCCATAATCTCATGCAAAGCATTCCAGCTTCCCAGGTCAGACCATCCAAAATTTCCCAGGATGGTGAAGACATGCTGAGACTTCTCCATGATAGCATAATCGATGGAAATGTTTTGACAATGAGCATAGGAAGTTTCGATGTATTTCTTCTCATTCTCAGTATAGTACCAGTCTGCCCTGAAACACTCAGCCAGCTCAGGTTGCAATTCTTCCATTGCCCCGATTATTGCTTTTATTGACCAAACGAAAATACCAGCATTCCATACGAAGTCACCACTCTCCAGAAACTTGGATGCCAACTCCAAACTGGGCTTCTCAGTGAATGTTTTCACTTTCTTCAGCGCCTGATCAGTACCATCAAGGTACTGAATATAGCCGTACCCTGTCTCCGGTCTTATGGGATGGATACCTATGGTGATCAGCTTTTCATGATCGGCAGCATTCACTGCTTTTTCTACTGTAGAGATAAATTCTTTTTCATTGAAGATGACATGATCTGATGGCAGCACCACCATCACACCGTCAGGATCTTTTTGACGGATCTTGTAGGCGGCATAGGCGATGCATGGAGCTGTGTTTCGTTTGGCTGGCTCCAGCAGGATCTGCGAAGGATCCATGTCAGGAAACTGTTCTTTTAAAAGATCAGCATATATTTCGTTGGAGACGATCCAAATATTTGTGTCAGATGCCGTACCTTTGAACCGATCATAGGTCATTTGTAGCAGTGATCTTCCTGTTCCCAATACATCTAGAAACTGCTTGGGTTTTTTATTCCGACTATATGGCCAAAACCTGGTGCCAGAACCACCAGCCATGATCACAATGTGTAAGTTTTTATTCATCAGGAAATTGTCCTATCAGTAAATTGGATTTTTTTACGATCAAATGTAGACTTTGACGTTTATAGGTATGCAAGGATAAACACTTGATCGTAATTGTTGAAATTATTTTAATTTTTAGGTACCTGAATAGATAATTTTTCCCTAGATTATAGTATTAAATTTTTGAGATGGAGACCGGTATTGAAGATAAGCTAAGAGAGACGCTAAAAACAGTTTTTGGTTACGATACATTTAGGGGTAATCAGGAATCAATCATTCAGAGCGTAATGGATGGCAAAGACACCTTTGTCATTATGCCTACAGGTGCTGGAAAATCCTTATGTTACCAGCTGCCAGCGATATTGAAGTCTGGTACTGCTATAGTCATTTCCCCTTTGATTGCCCTGATGAAAAATCAGGTAGATCAGATGAATGCTGTGGGCATCAACGCCAAATTTCTAAACTCGACCTTGACAAAGGGTGAAATAAACAGGGTGAAAAAGGAAACCCTGGCTGGTGAGGTGAAGTTGCTCTATGTAGCGCCTGAGTCGCTCACCAAAGAAGAAAATGTACAGTTCCTTAAGGAAGCAGATATCTCTTTCACAGCTGTTGATGAAGCGCATTGTATTTCTGAGTGGGGCCATGATTTCAGACCTGAATACCGCAGGATAAAATCAATTCTCGCTGAGCTTGGTGAGATTCCCATCGTGGCATTGACGGCTACAGCAACCCCGAAGGTGCAATTGGATATCGTGAAAAACCTAGCCATAGAAGGTGCAAATACTTATCAGTCTTCATTCAACAGGACAAATCTTGTCTACGAAGTAAAGCCTAAAAAGCAGGCCAAGAAGCAACTTATCAGAATCATCAAAGAGCACAAAGGCGAATCGGGAATTGTCTATTGCCTCAGCCGGAAAAAGGTAGAAGAGATTGCCGAGTTTTTAAAGGTGAATGACGTCAAAGCTGCTCCTTACCATGCAGGTATTGATGGCAATATCCGAATGAAAAATCAGGATGCATTTCTCAACGAGGATGTTGATGTGATTGTAGCTACCATTGCTTTTGGGATGGGGATAGACAAACCGGATGTTCGTTTTGTGATCCACTATGATGTACCTAAGTCCATTGAAGGCTACTACCAGGAAACAGGTAGAGCAGGAAGGGATGGCCTTGTTGGCAAATGTGTGATGTTTTACAGCTACAACGACATCCTCAAGCTTGAGAAATTCAATAAAGATAAGACGGTAACCGAAAGAGAAAATGCCAGATTTTTGCTGGACGAAATGGCTGCATATGCAGAGTCTGCAGTTTGTCGTCGTAAGCAATTGATGCATTATTTTGGGGAGGAATATCACAAAGAAGATTGTGAAGGCTGCGATAACTGTTTGCATCCTAAAGAACGATTCGAAGCAGAAGCTGAGGTAAAGATGGTGATCGAAGCGGTACAGCAAACCGGTGAACGCTTTGACCTGAACCATATTTCTGACGTGCTCATAGGAAAAGCTACTCAACATGTGAAGAGCTATAGTCACAATAAGCTGAAAGCGTTTGGTAATGGGAAGGCACATGATGAAGCCTTCTGGAAGTCAGTGATCAGGCAAACCCTGCTCAACGAGTTTATTCAAAAAGACATAGAAAATCCCGGAGTATTTAAGCTCACTCAGAAAGGGATTGATTTTCTCATAGACCCTTTTGCCATTGAGCTTTCCAAGGATCACCAGTATGAGCAGGAAGGTGAGGAGGAAGAAATTGAAAGAGAAACAGTCAATACAACGGCTTACGACAAGACCCTGTTTGACATGCTGAAGGTATTGAGGAAGTCTGTGGCCAAGCAGATGGACCTTCCTCCTTATGTGATCTTTCAGGACCCTTCTATGGAGGAGATGGCTACGCTTTATCCAACCAGCTTCGAAGATTTGATCAAGATCGTTGGAGTGGGAGAGAGTAAGGCAAGAAAATTTGGAAAGCCCTTCCTGGAGCTCATAGAGAATTACGTTGAGGAGAATGACATAATCACAGCATCGGATGTGTTGATCAAATCATCAGGTACCAAGTCAAAAAATAAGATATTTATCATTCAGCAGATAGACCGGAAAATCGATCTGGAAGAAATAGCCGAGACGAAAGACATGACTTACGAGAAGCTACTGGATGAGATTGAAAACATCTGCGATGGCGGAACCAAGCTCAATATCGATTACTACATCGACCATATCCTTGATGAAGATCGTCAGGATGAGATTTATGACTACTTTTTAAATGCTGATACCGATAGCGTGGAAGTAGCGATGGATGAACTTGGTGAAGAGTATAGCGAAGAAGAGATTAGATTGATGCGTATAAAATTCATGTCTGAATACGCACATTAATCCCGGTTTAACTTTAAATTTTATAGAGACCGTCTAATTTTGGGCGGTCTTTTTAATTGATAATTAATGAACGTTTTAGTATTAGGCTCAGGAGGAAGGGAACACGCATTAGCCTGGAAAATCAAGCAAAGTCCCCGTTTGACCAACTTATTCATAGCTCCCGGCAATGGGGGGACCAAAGAGCTTGGGACCAATATTTCCCTTGATATCAACGATGCTTCACAGATCAAACAAGCTGTGAATGAGCACAAGATAGATCTGCTTGTTTTTGGGCCGGAGGAACCTCTTGTAAAAGGGGTTGTAGATAAGCTTAAAGCTGACCCTACTTTTTCGAACTTATTGATTGTTGGTCCCTCTGCACGTGGGGCATTGCTGGAAGGCAGCAAGCAATTTGCAAAAGATTTCATGGAAAAATATGGCATTCCAACCGGGAAAGCCAAAGTGTTTAATAAGCAAAACCTGGACGAAGGTTTGCAATTCATTTCCGATCAAAAGCCTCCGTTTGTGCTCAAAGCAGATGGTTTAGCGGCGGGTAAAGGTGTTCTGATCACGGAAGACCCCAACGAAGCCAGGGAAAACCTGAAGGACCTGATTCTCGGGGAAAAGTTTGGTGCTGCCAGTGCTAATGTACTGGTAGAAGAATTTTTAGACGGGATAGAACTGTCTGTTTTTGTGGTAACAGATGGTAAAGACTACAAGATATTACCTGAGGCTAAGGACTATAAACGAATTGGCGAAAACGATACAGGACTCAATACGGGAGGTATGGGTGCTATTTCGCCTGTGATTTTTGCGGATGATACTTTCATGCAGAAAGTCGAGGAGCGAGTCATCAAAACAACTGTAGATGGGATAGCTAAAGAAGGGATGGATTATCATGGATTTATCTTCTTTGGATTGATTAAGGTCGGCGACGAGCCGTATGTGATAGAATACAATGTCCGCATGGGGGATCCTGAAACCGAGGTGGTAATCCCCAGGATAAAGTCAGACCTGATAGACTTGCTTGAGGGAACAGCCAATTCCACATTAGACAAGGTAAACCTTGAGATAGATCCAAATACCGCCACGACAGTGATGATGGTGGCCGGTGGATATCCTGAGAAATACGAAAAGGGGCATACCATTCACTTAGATGCTTCGCAAATAGATGCAATAATTTTCCATGCAGGGACTGCTTTCAAAGATGGTGAGTTGGTGACCAATGGTGGAAGGGTCATGGCTATTACAGGGCTAGGAAAGGATTTGAAAGAAGCCCTTTCAAACTCGTATGAAGGTGTTAGAAAGGTAAGATGGGAAGGTAAAAATTTCAGAAGCGATATTGGATTTGATTTAAAGGCATTGGGGCAATAAAAGCATTTTGCTTTGCTTATATTTGATTGTCAAGAAATCTAAAATATGGGTTGCGCAACGTGTAGTACGATAAATGGTGAAGTAGCGGGCTGCCAAAAAAATGGCGGTTGTTCTTCCGGTGGTTGCAATAAGCTCAATGTCTTTGACTGGCTATCCAATATGGAGATGCCTACACAAAAGCAGACGGAGTATGTTGAGGTGAGATTCAAAAATGGTCGTAAAGACATTTTTAAGAGCCATGAAGGGCTAGAGCTTAACCCAGGCGATGCAGTTATTGTGGATGTACCTAATGGACATCACATGGGCCATGTTTCCTTGATGGGTGAGTTGGTAAGCCTCCAAATGAGGAAGAAAAACATCGACCCTCAGACATCTGAGATCCGAAATATTTATCGGTTGGCAAATCAGCAGGATATCGACAGATATCGTGATGTGAGAAACAGAGAAATGCCTACCATGTATCGTACCCGTCAGATCATCCAGGAAATGAAGCTTGAGATGAAACTTACAGATGTGGAGTTTCAGGCGGATAATTCAAAAGCCACCTTTTACTATTCAGCTGAAGACCGTGTAGACTTCAGGGAGCTGATCAAAATACTTGCCGGAGAATTTAAGATCAGAGTTGAGATGCGGCAGATCAGCCTTCGTGAAGAAGCAGGCAGGTTGGGAGGAATAGGTTCATGTGGCAGAGAGCTTTGCTGTTCTACCTGGTTAAGTGATTTTAAGAGTGTGAGCACTCAAGCAGCCAGATATCAGAACCTCTCACTTAACCCGTCGAAGCTCTCCGGCCAGTGTGGAAGGCTCAAATGTTGCCTCAACTATGAGCTCGATACCTATATGGATGCGTTAAAAGATATTCCTGAGGTAGAAGAACCGTTAATGACGGAAAAAGGCGTAGCAAAACTGCAGAAGACGGATATCTTCAGAAAAATCATGTGGTTTGGCTATGAAAATGAAAATAGCTGGCACCCATTAGAAGTTCACCGGGTAAATGAAATCCTTAAGATGAACAAATTAGGGAAGAAGCCGGCAACATTATTGGAAGATAGCCTGGATGAGCTCAAAGATTCTGTGTTGAATGAGGATCTTGCCAGAATGGACAAAAAATACTCCTCCAAACACAAGAAGAAGAAAAAGAAGAAGAGAAGAAATAAAAACAGGTCGAAAGGATCTTTTGGCGACGACCAAAAGTCAAATCAAAACTCATGAAGCACTTATCAATAATGGCTTTTGTAGCCATATTATTTTCCTGTGACTCAGCCAGGGTATATGAAGAGAACAAAGATTTTGAGGGGCCTTATTGGCCAAAAAATGATGTGCCTGAATTTACATTCAAGATTGAAGATACTGCCAAGTCTTATGACATCTCTATCAATGTAAGAAATGGGTTTGACTATCCTTTCTATAACCTTTACTATGAATATGACATTAAGGATTCAACCGGAAATACTTTGCAAAAAGACATGCTGGAATTGATTCTTTTTGATTCTAAGACCGGAGAACCTTTCGGTGGTGGGTTAGGTGATCTTTTTGATCATCAAAAGCCAGTAATTGAAAATTATCAGTTCCCTCAACCCGGACAATATACAATCTCATTTACACATTTTATGCGGGTTGATACACTTCCACTGATATTGTCTGTTGGTGCGCGGGTAGAGAAATCTGAAGACTAGGTTTCGCGATCGATAAACCGCTCCAGTTTATCAAGGGCGATAAGTTTTTGTTCCCAGAATTCTCGGCTGAAAAACTGGATGAAAGGCCATTTCTTTTCCCTAAGCTCATTGTATTGGTTATAAAAAGCATCAACAATTGTTTGGTCACCTAGCCGGTCATCAGTGATTACGAGCCCATGAAACTGGCCTTTCTTTGTGATGGCGCAATCTGTAAATGGGAGGTCTGTTGATAGCATATCCTTCTTCATGGATTGCGCTTTCAGGTATTGGCCCAGGTTACCAGCGTGAGTAGAATCCCCAATATTTTCAGCTGGATTTTTTGCAAAGTGAAAGAAAGAGATCAGTAAATTGGTTCCTTCGTTTATTCCCTGTGAATCCAAATTTAGTGAGGTCACTACATGCATCGATTTTTTGGCCCTTGTACAGATAATGTTGACCATTCCCGGGCTCAGCTGCTGAAACTGATCCCAATGATCAAAACCGCTCGAAAAAATGATGTGATCACGGGTTTCTCCCTGCGCATTTTCAATGGTCTTTATAAAGAAGGATTCCGGAATTGATATTTTTTTATCAGAAATCAGGTTCCAGATCATTGAGCGCTGAAGACCATCTCCAACCACAACACCCAGATCCTCTTCCGGGTTTTTCTTCAAAATACCTGCAATTAATTTAACGACCTCCTCTGCTTCCACATGGTTCCCATCGGGCGTCCAATGCCCATGGATTGGGACAAGATATACACCAGCTTCAGACATGGATGTCTTATCAGGAACAAACTGCAAAATGTTGTGATAAAAGTGATGATTTGCAAAAGTGATCAGAGTGGGGTTTTTGGCATTATAGTGCCTCTTGAGACTGATTGTTTTCAGCTGGTCTACAAGATATGTGTAGATGGTTTCATTAGGAGTGGAGCCAGCAACATCGCCGTCATCATAAATGTTGATTTGGGGGAGTTGTTGATCATCACCGAATATCATCCAGTTTGTCCCTCTTGACAAGGCAGGGATCCCTCGCTCAGCAAGACATAGATTTGCTTCATCGAAGATGATCAGGTCGAAAACTTCTTTCATCGGGAAAATGGCAGATGCAGATTCTGGGGTAGTGATCCAGCAGGGAAGCAATGAAAATATTTCCTCTTCAAATTGATTGATCACCCTTCTGATAGGCCATTTCTTTTTTGGATCATTCAACAACTCCAATAGATCCTGGTAAGAGGCTTCTACACCTTCTTTTTCAGTGGCTGAAATGGCTTTCTCCCTCACTTTTGAAAGAACCAGATCCGGCGTAATACGAAACTTTTCGTCCAGGGCAGCCTGAAGCTCCTCCAAATGGTTTTCTATTTGCTGTGTAGTGGCAATTTTCAGGATAGGATATTTTTGTTCGATATGGTCTATCCAGGCATTACTTATTGAGCTTATGAATAGTTGCTCTACCTCACCTTTACCTTCTTGCTCCAGGTCGCACAGCTCATCGATAATCTTTAGCTCTTCCTCATTAAAGGTGTCTCTCAAAGCATGATAGGCAAGTATATCCTGAAGGTCTTCCTGTAGCTGTTTTTCAACCTTGGACCTGTCAGCTTTACCAAGCAATAAATATCGAACCTGGGCTTCACTCACATACCCTTTCCATCTTTCCAGATGTTCCGGGATTTGATTGATTAGATCCAGCAAGAGATGGATCGTATGCGTGTAGTTGTTCAGCGTCTCATTTTTTGCCATGAGGTAGTTGGGCAGTGTGCGCACGGTATGTCGCAGCTGAAAGGATTTCAATGCCAGTTTCTGATAAAAAAACCAGTTTTGAATATCAATTTTTCGATAACTATCGGGGAATTCTTTTAGCCACACCACCTCTCGCAACTCGGAGATCTGATGCTCTAAGTTTAGCCTGTTGTCAATTCTCTCCAGCAGGGTTTCAAATCCGGAGCGATTGCTTTTCAGCTCATTGGCCACCAGGATCCTGGTGATAAAAATTTTGTCTTCCGAGAAAAGCTTCCAGCGAATCCAGCTAAAGACCCCCTTTCTCGCTTTTATGGCGTGCTCCAACGCTTCCTGGAAGCGCCCCAATTCAGTTGCTTCCAAGGAGATCTCTGGCCCCGCCCCTTTGAAACATTGTAAAAGGTTTCGCTCCCGCTGTGACAGCCAACCAATATCCTGATCCGGTGGGTTATCCACCATATGGATATAAAAATTGTATGTAGTTTCATTTTTAAGGTTATCAGCCAGCTGTTCCAGGGGTTCTCTGTTGGCAAGAAAGAAGAGTGCAGTCTCAAAGTCAATTTCATTGCTGGTAAACTTCTTTGATTCCTTTTTTACATACTGATCAAGTTCATAGATCTCATCAAGTATTTTGCTAAATCTTTCAGAATCAACTTTTTTAGATTTTGAAAGTGATGGGCCTTTTGTCCAGAAGTGTTCTCCAGCTTCAAAGCGCCGGTGGTGCTGCATGTAATTGCTAAGGGCTGGCAAAAATTCTTCTACCTTATCAAAAGTGAAATTTCTGTAGACCAGGTTTAAAGCCAGGATTTCATCCCCTTTGCCAGACATGAGGTATAGCTCTCTGATTGTTTTACCACATTCAGAAAGATCAAAAAGTGCCGCTTTAAAATCATTTAGCTGACTAGTGATCTCTTCTATGGTTTGTCCTTCAGACTGAAATGACCGGTCCAGTTCATTTGTGTCCAATGAGATGTTTTTCTGCTTATGCTCATTCAAGCTATCAATTTGCCTGATGATCTGCTCGTATATATTCTTACGTTCATTCTTAAAGTCATGTACAAGTCCAATGAAGCTGTGTAATTGAAGCTGTTGCAGCTGTTTAAATACGTCGTCCATTGCAGGAGCTTTTTGGCTAACCAGTAACACACTTTTGCCATGAGCCATGAAGTCACTGATCACATTACTGATTAGTTGTGATTTACCAGTGCCAGTGGGTCCTTTCACCACTATTGAATTACCCACCTTGACATTTTTTAAGGCCAGCTCCTGTTCCCCATTCAGCATAAACGGAGTGTACATATCCGCTTGTTTCACTCCATCTGTTGGCAGGTCTTTTTTCGGCTGAGTCTGTTTTTTCTGCTTTTGTGAATCCCGGGACTTAAGCATCTTCTCGTAATCAGCAATCAGGTAAGCGCCTGCCTGCGGAAAGATCCCTAATGTAGCGTAAGGATAAAGCCTCAATTTTCCTTGTTCTTCATTCTTTTCTAACTCACCCTGTTCAAAGCTTTTGAATGGCTCAAGTTCATCGATGAAATTTCTCTGATTGAATTCTATGTCCAGTTCACTATCACGGAGCATTGCATAAAGCTCGCTTCTAAACATTGTGCTGTCAGCATCGAAATCATTCAACACTTTTTCTATGAGATCTTCACTAAGCCTGACCTGGTTGTGGTGAGCATATCGAAGCAAAAAGGTTTTGTTGAGGGTAATGTTTACATCTTTTCGTCTCTGCAGATACCACTCATTCTCTTTTTGTGACAGAGAGAAGGGGAAAAATATAAAAGGACACCTTACGAGTGTCCCATCATTCAACTTGCCACGAACAAAGGGCCAGCCTACATAGAGGTCCTTGGCTCCACGCTCTTCGAAAATTAGCTTTTCATTCCTTGAGATCTTGTTCAGTTGGTCAAGTATTCCAGGTTCTGTACTATCACTACCTATTTTGATGGTCTCCTCACGACCAATGATGGATTTGATGATACCAAATCCAAGGTGATCCTGGTCGAGTTGTTTGATATCCAGAAAGTAATTACCAGGGAGGTCGAGCAGTAACAGTGATCTGTTGTTACCCGGGAGAAATTTTATTCTTTCTAAATAATCAACCAACTGTATTTCCATATAGACTCATTGCTAGGGTCTAACTGAAATATAGGGAGATAATTTATTATATAGGGAGTCCGATACGATCTTTATCTTTTTTAAATCTGATTTTTCCCGGAAAGCACCATGAACTGTCTTATAGTTGATGATTGCCCTGGCCACCTTATAGTCAATGTAGGGGTGGCCGGATAGGCCCTGAAGATCCTCTGTATTGATATTGATGGTAGTTTGGATGCTGTCAACAGTGATTTTTTTCAAGATTTCATTGATAACTTCTTCGTTCAGGCCATAAACTTCATGCAGTTGGTCAGCAGAATGGAATCCTCCTAGCAAATCTCTGTACTTAATAATTCGCTCACTGAGAATGGGTCCAATGCCCCTGATAACCTCCAATTCGCTTGCTGAGGCTGTGTTAATAGCTATTGGTGGCGAAATGTTTTCGGATTCAGTGGAAGATATTTCGGGTATGATGTTTTTTTCTGTGAATTTTGGTTTGGGTGGTATGTCCGGCAATATTAAAAAGCCCTCTAGTTTGTCATAAAGACTTTCACTCATACCGTAGATTTTTTGAAGATCCATTTTGACATTGAATGATCCACCTGCGTTGCGATAGCTGATCAGATTATTGGAAACATTGTCTGGAATTCCCATAGACAAAAGCTCCCGGAGTGTGATCACATTGGGATCAAAAGATTTCAACCTGAGAATGGGAGATTGTTTTGGGCTATTTTCTGGAATTTCATTTGAGACTTCTGATTCTGAAAAACTTATTCCACTATACCATTCCTGTAATTTAATTTTATCGGAATGGGCGGAAACTTCAACGGACTTTTGACTGTTTATGAACCACCTGGGAAGGATAGCTATGAGTAGTACAAAACCTATTAAAATAAGTGATCCGTTGGTTTCAGACCGGGAGAATCCAAAAGTATTGGTTATCCATTTTTGAATAAAACGAATCATCAACAGTTATTTAGAATTGAAGATAGCAATTTTTTAATATGATGAAAGTCATATTGTAATTACATTCAGTCTTTTTAATTTAGCACCCTGTTTTAAAAATTGATGGAACATTTTAAGTCGATCGGTATCTCTTTCAAGAATACTCCGCTGGAGATTAGGGAAGCTGTGTCCTTGAATGAGGATTCCACAAAATCCCTGATGAGGAGGCTGAGCGAAGTGCTTGGTATCGACGAGTTGTTGGTTTTATCTACATGTAACAGGACCGAAGTTTACTATGCTTCCAGGGAAGATCTCAATGATCAGATCCTTGCTTTGCTGGGAGCATTTAAAGGCCTGGAAACCAAATCCATCAAACACTATTTTGTTGCTTACCAGGATGAGCACGCTATCAACCATCTGTTTGAAGTGGCTCTTGGGCTGGATTCACGTGTACTGGGAGACATTCAGATATCTAATCAGGTCAAAAAGGCTTATCAGTGGTCTGCTGATGAAGGCATGGCAGGTCCGTTCATTCATCGGTTGATGCATACGATCTTCTTTTCAAATAAGCGTGTGGTTCAGGAAACAGAATTTAGAGATGGGACCGCCTCCATTGCATCTGTAGCTGTAGATCTCACACGTCATTTCACTAAAAATTTCACACAACCAAAAATTGCTTTGATTGGGCTTGGTGAAATAGGAGAGGATGTTGCTGGGAATCTAAAGGATTTCGAGGGTGAAATTACACTGGTCAACAGGACTGAAGAAAAAGCAATTGAAATCGCAGAAGAGCTTGGATTCCTGTCCAGACCCTACACAGAACTGGCAGCCGTGGTAGCGTCTTCAGATGTGATCATTTGTGCAGTAAATTCTACAGAACCGATCATTACCTCAAAGTTTTTTGATAATGCGTCCAATCACAAGATGATCATCGATCTCTCAGTACCAAGAAGCGTATCTCCCGAGGTAGATGGAGTGAATGGCGTATTATTATATAACATTGATCAGCTGGATGAGCGAACCAAGGAAGCATTAAGCAAAAGACAAGGTGCTGTTGGTCGGGTCAGATCTATCATCAATGAGTCTCTCTCTGAGTTTAAAGAATGGTCTCAGGAAATGGAGGTTTCCCCAACAATTCAGAAGCTAAAGAATGCCCTGGAAGAGATCAGACTACAGGAGCTGGCCAGATATGTTGGAAAAGTGGACGACAAGCACTCGAAGTTGCTCGATAAAGCCACCAAGAATATGATCCAAAAGGTAATTAAATTACCGGTTCTTCAACTCAAAGCCGCCTGTAAGCGTGGTGAAGCAGAAACATTGGTTGGTGTTCTGAATGATCTATTCAATTTGGAAAAGGATCACCAGGAAACTAAATAATCACACTACTTTTCTTATATATTTGAAGCAAATGCATTTCCTGAACATTTGTCTTCTCATTATGATCACCCATTCTCCGGTCGTTTCCGGGTCGGAGATCAATATTATTTCAAGTGGGAGCTTCAAAGGTCTGGCAAATCCCATGGGGGAGGTTTTAATACCGGCAGTTCATGAAGAAATCGGTTGGTCGGATGGGACATTATTCCTGGAAAATGAAGTGATTGGCTACCGCGACGAAGGCAAGTGGGGTTTGATCAATACCAAAAATAAAAAGATCACACAAGCCATTTACAATTCCCTCTTACCGATCGGAACGGACATTTTTGTTGCTTCAAGGAAAGCCAGACTTACCAACCATCTTTATTATGGATTGATTGACAGCAAGGGAGAAGTCCTTGTGGCTTTCAATTATTTTTCCATCAGTAAGTTGGCAGAGAATAGATTCCTGGTAGGTGACTACAGAGATGGAAAAGTATTGCATGGTGTTCGCAGCATCGAAGATGGTGAAATTATTCCTCGCGAGTATCAAGCCATTGATCTCCTTGAGAACCTGGTTGTTTGCTACGGAAATGATGATCTGGTTAAAATTTTTGACCTTAATGGACGGCCGGTTTACAATAGATGGCTGGATCGGGTCAACCTTGTCCAGGATGGGTTCGAAATTGTGGAAGAGGGAAGAAGCGGGCTGCTTTCATCAGAGCTTCAACTCATCAATTATCCACGCTTCAAGGAACTCTCTAGCGAGGGGGTTAAAAATGACTTCGACAGGTGGGAGGTACGATCACTGGTAAGGGACAGTGTTTTTTATGAATCGTGTGACTCTATCACGATTCTCAATGAAAACCTATGGATTGCTCATGTCAACAATGCCGAGCACATGTTGGGAGCACACGAGCGACTTTTTTCAAATCAAAAATATCATTTAAAGTATGTCCAACGAGGTTTCATCGTTGCACAAAACAGACAATCGGGTAAATGGGGTTTGTATAAGACCAGTGGTGAGGCCGTAGATGAGGGTTTTGACTTCATCCTGGCGGATTCCAACTACTTCTATTGCCAAAGAGGAAAATACTGGGATATCTACAATGCCTTCAGCAGAAAGTTGAATGGCCATAAGTTTGAAGAGGTAGCATTGGCTATCAAACGAAACATCCCTGTAAAGAAGAATGGCTTTTGGGGATTTGTTGATTTTATGGGTGATCCACTTGTCTCTTATAAGTTTGACCAGGTAGCACCCGGAATTTCAAATCAGTATATGGCAAGGTATGTGGGGAAGTGGGGTATCGCCAACCTGCCAGAATCCTGGCTGGCGTTGCCAGAGTTTGATACGATTGAGGTCGACACCAAATTCTACCTTGCCAGAAAAGGTCACGCTACCTATATCTTCGATGAAAATGCTCAACTGGTGACAAAAACAGGCCATGACGTTTTTGTCAGTCACGACATCATTTATTTGCGCGAAGAGAGCAACTATGGCCTGATCACGCCGAATGGGAACATAATTGATCCGGAGTATAAGTCAATCAATAAGGTAGGTGACTTTTATGTCTGTAAGAAAGATAGTATTCTAGAAATGTTAAATCCCTACGGACGAAAGGTCTTGACAGCAGCCGATGGGGTACAGGAAGTATTCAGTTATTCCGAGGGTTATTTTCATATCCTGAAAGATGATAAACATGGCTTTGTAGATGAAAATGGCAAGTTAAGGGTAGCCAATCGTTATGATGGAGCATTGCCGTATAGCGAAGACATGGCTGCAGTGAAGTTGAGAGGAAAGTGGGGTTACATCAACAAGTGGGAGCACCTGATTGTACAGCCACATTATGACACCTGTTCTGCATTTAAAGATGGTCTGGCCAATGTTTCTATTGACGGCAAATATGGGATTATCAATACAAAGGGTGAAATGATCATCCATCCCCATTTTGAGTTGATATCCAGGACTCCATTTGGCAATTATGTGGTGACCAACCCACAAAACAAGCAGGGTTTAGCAGATGAGAAGGGTAAAATTCTTTTGAGTGCCAATTACGATGAAATTATAGATACAGAACACCAGTTTGTGATTGCCCGACAGGGTAATAACTATGGTGTAATAAAATATAATGGTCACTCCTATGTGCCTTTTAACTACAAACAGGTGGAAGTTCAGGGTGATTACCTTTTGCTATTAGGCAACTAGTTTACCCTACCGTTACAACCTTGATAGAAGTAGTATCAAAGTATTTGGTCGCCGCTTCATTGATATCTTCAGCTGATACCTTATCTAAGGCTTTGAATAGATCACTCCAATAGTCAAAGGTCATTCCATTGAGATCAAGCGTTTTAGCAAGATCTATGGTGTCGAGAATGGTATCAAAAGAGGAACCTATTTTTCCCTTCATGTAGTTTTTCAAAGTAAACAGCTCATCTGTGCCAGGAGGGACACTTTGAAGATTTTTAATCTCATTTAGGATCTCTTCAATGGCTTCATCTTTTTTCTCTTTCAACACATCCGTCCCGATCTGCCAGAAAGACAATTCATTGAAATGAATCTGGCTAGAATGGATCCCATAGGTCAGGCCTTTCTTCTCACGAATGTTCATCATCAATCTGGATCCGAAGAACCCACCTAGTAATTCATTGGCAATTTTAAGTTTGAAATGTTCCGGGTGCTTCCGGTCAATCGTTACGTTGCCAAGGCGAATACTTGTCTGCACACTTTCGGCTTTCTCAATGTGTAAACTATCAGTGATTAATGGCTTAGGCATCGTCAGCCCATCCTTCCCGGCAAAGTTGATCTGTGAAAACTCCGTTTCGATCAAACCAACCTCAATATCATCCACATCCCCCGCCAGATAAATAGATGGCGTTTTTAAAAAGTTTTTCTGGTAATAACCCAGCACTTCTCCATGCGTAATAGCATTCACCTGGTTTTCATCAATTATCCGTCCGTAAGGATGAGACTCACCAAATAAACATTTTCTGAACTGGAGGCCAGCTACTACACTGTTTCGAGCCATTTGCTGTCTTATTTGCTGAATCCTGATTTGCCTCATGGTATCAAAATCCTTTTCCGGAAAGGAAGCATTTTGCAGAATGTCAGAGAGTAATGAAAGCAGTGTAGGAAAAAACTTTTTGAGAGCATAAAGTTTTATGGAGACATGATCCGGGGTTGGGCTGATGTCCAGGTGACCTCCATAAAAGTCTATCTTTGAGGCGATTTGATAAGCATTTAGATTATCAGTACCCTCAGAGAGCATTTTAGAAGTAAAATAGGTGATTCCAGGAAGTGGCTCCTGCAGTGTTCCTGAAGGAATCACCACATTCAGTGTGATCACAGGATGGTCCTGATGTCTAATAATACCTAATGGGATACCACCCGCTATTACGGATTTTTGAAATTCCGGGAGCTTGAGTGATCTTATTTTATGGATAGTAGGAGAAACCGATCTATTCAACATTACCGATTTCTTCTGTGGGGTCGTTTTTATCCAAATTGAACAGGAATGAAAGCCTTAGGGTGTCACCAAGTGGATGATTGTTTTGTTTTGGGATCAGGTAGGAAAAGTCAACACCAAATACCTGGTATCGAAAACCAATTCCTGCGGTAAAATATTTTCTATTCCCTTTATCCTCACTTTCCAGGAAATAACCCATCCTAACAGCGAAAACGTCACGATACCAATATTCAGCCCCAAAAGACAGCATGATTTCTTTCATTTCCTCACTAAACCCTCCAGGGGCATCGGAAAATGAACCAAAGACACCGCTTAATAAAGGCCTGTTAGGATCTTTCCCAGATTCAATCACATATTCATCATTGGCATCCACTATCAAATCACCATTTTCGTCAGTCGCATATATTGGTGGTGTGGGCACCAATAGTTTATTGGCATCAAAGACTAATGTGATGGTATTGAAAGGGTCAATATTGGTGGTGAAAGCTGTTCCTAATCTAAGGTTAGTAGGAATGAAATCTTCTTGGGATTCAGTGCTGTAGGTGACTTTCTGCCCAAAGTTGGATATGTGGGCTCCAAATGAAAGTTCGGAATCCAATCCACCAAACTTCATAGGTTGTGTGTAGTAATAGCCCAGGTCGATAGCTACACTGGTACCATTTTTAGCTCCTGAGGCTCCGGTCAGGTCCCCCGTCAGGTTAGACCAGATGAATCTGGTAGACAAAGCTATACTCATTCTATCGGTCAACTTCCTGGAGTATGTTGCATCAATCGCAACTTCTTTTGGGTTTTCATTTCCTATAGGTAGGCCCTGTACATCAGTCTTGTAAATTTCACCCAGGTCAAAATACCTCATTGAAGCACCAAATGTTTGAATACGATCTATTTTCTTGTAAAAAGTTAGATAATTGAGACTCATGTCATCTACGATTCTACCAAGCCAGGGAGAATAGGAAAACGAAAATCCCAGGTCTTTCTCCATGAATGCCAGTTTCGCATTATTCCAGTGAGTACTGTATACATCAGGGCTGGTGGCCACCCCAGCATCTCCCAAAGATGAACCTCTACTATCAGGTGCAAAAGCTACAAAAGGCACAGCAGTAGTGATAGGATTACTAGCTCCCGAAGCTCCGTTGATAAAAGACTGTGCGAAAGTATTGCCTGAGATAAGTGAGCAGAGGCAGATTAAATATTTCGATATACCGTTCATTCGGTGGTTCTTAATGGGATGTAAAGATAATTAATTAATGATTACGAGCCTTTTGATTGCTTGATTTGAAGCTCCATCAAGGGTGCTTTTTACGTTCAATCTATAAAGATAAATACCTGGTTGCAAACTGCTTCCTAAATCATTTGCAGGTCTCCATTTCAGGTTATCAACTTTACTTTGACTATCATCTATGATGATTTCCGATGAAAACTTGATCGATCCCTTCATATCATAGATATCAAGGTTTACAATTAATTCCTCCCCCTGACGGTCATGTTCAAAAGTAAATGTGGTTTCCAAACCACCCATTGAAATAGGGTTAGGATAATTTATAACGTTATATAGTCTGATCACCGGCTGATCTGACACATAAAACTCAACTGTCTTTTCGCTAGAATTATTGTACGCATCCCAGATTTTTAATGTGGCAGAATATACCCCCGGGTCAAGGTTCTGAAGTGGATATAATACCGTTCCGGATTGATAGGTATCCAAATTGGCCTGATAATAATCGTTGAGGTTGATGGGGTCACCATCATTGAGTCTTAAGGAGATATCCTGATTAAATCCATTTGATGAGATGTTGACCCCACTCTTATCGGTTATTCTGGCAATAAATAGACTGTTTTGACCCACTGTCTGACCACTAACAAATGAGTCATCATTTATATAGAGGTTCATTTCAGGGGGAGTATTATCGATTCCGGGGTTTGGAACAGTGCCCCCGATCACCACATTTGTATTGGCTCCTGTAGCATCTTCCAGGGTATCTTCATTCCAGGCATAAGCCAGTACCTTTCCTCTTTCAAGTTTATATGAAATGTTTTTTGGCAGAACAAAAGAAGCATCAAACAACCCATTGGTAACTGATACCTCACCTCTGAAAAGTGTGTTTGATAATTCCTGGTAGGAAAATTTTGGGTTTTCCTGTCCTTTGGTGATACGTTGCTGCGGTATGTCGATGATGCTCACGGTGGCTTTACCATTGAAGGTGTGGATAGTATCTCCATTACTTGTAACTGCCCCATACAAGACATACTCTTCAAATGCGCTTAATGTATCTGAGACCGTCTCCAGTTCACCAAAGGAGATATCGTATTTAGGATAATTAAGCCGGAGGAATGGATCTCCAAGCAAGGCAAAATTTCTATTGACTGGCCCACTCAAGCTATTATTTTTGGTCTCCCGAATGATGTCACCCAATCTGGGGGATTGGTTGCCTGTTTTTGATAGCAATGCTTCATGAAAGGCCCTGTTTACCAGTAAGTTGGTATGTGCAAATACAGGTCTTGTAGTTGTGATAAGGGCTATGGCCCCTCCATTTGGATTAAGTAGTAGATGTTCTGCCCCTGAGGTGATGACAGGCTGATCATACTTTCCAAACTCACAGGTCGCTGTAACGATCAGAGGCAGTTTGTGGCGATTGGTCAGTTGACTTATCACTCCATTGTTGAGCGTTTCTTCCTGCATCCATTGCGTTTCATTGCCATGTCCTATAAAGTTTAGTACCAACAGTCCATCAGCAATGGCATCTTCCAACGCTTTGGTAGCTGCGGGAGAACGTTCTCTTGGAGATATTACCTGGTCGAAATTGTCCAGAAAGATCTTCTTTGAACGAAACTGAGGTCCTTGCTCACTTACAATGTTACTTAAGGTTACTGCGTGGTTCATGTGCACATTCAAATCACCATCATCCGCAAAATATGCAATTTCATTCCTCCATTTTCCAAGAGTTCGTTCACTGGTAGCATATCTAAGGATTTTGGCAACTATTATGTCTGCTTCAGCTTCATTTTTCGCTGGTAACCTGCCTACACCAATCTCCATATCATGGTCGTTTAATGTATTTTCTATCCATAAACCTTCATGATCTTCTAGAAATCCCAGGTAATCATCAGACGAATAGCTATAAATGGGACTGAAAGAATCCCTTGACTCATAAACAGGAATGTGGTGAGGATCACTGCCTGAATATTTATAATCATAGGAGCAATCGCCAAAAAGCAGCACATGTTTTAGTCTACCGCCGTTTTCATAAACATATTTGATATAATTACGAATGGCCGTCAGGTCTTGTCTCCCAGAGGAGAACTCATTATAAATATGATTTACATTGATTACCCCAATGGATAAGTTGTCGTTTGTTTGGTGGAATTGTTGCAATTTTTTGGCCTGCGTTTCAAATGCGGAAGATGTTATGATCAGGCCATCATATTGAGTGTTGCCTTTAATATTCTGATTGCCTATTGGACCAAAATACGTTGGAGCAGGGAAACCCGAGCCACTAAAAATCACATATTTTCGAACTTCATCAGTTTCCACATTGAAGGAAGCCCGATCGCTTTCGATGGAGAACTCAACTATTTCAGCATCTGTTGGATCTGAAATATCTAAAATGGTAGCATCAGTGGTCCCATTTAGGCCAATTTGATAGGTATAGATGCCATTCCTTGCCTCCGCAGTGCAGAAACTTGTACTGTTGCCCACTAACGCCAGATCACGCTCATAAGAAAGAATGAAGTAATCCAGATATGCTCGTGAAAGAGAAACATTGGCCCGGTTGTATTTCATACTTAGTGCTATAGATTCCATGTCATTGTCAGAAACCACCATTTCAACGGTCTTTTCTTTAGCCCTTATGGTATAAGTTGTTCCATCACCGGTGGGGATAGAATCAAAAGCGATTAATCCCGAATTTTGATCATTCATTGATATTTCAAATGAACTTTTTCCTTCAGATTGAGTCACAATTAATGCCTGGAGATTAATGCTATCTTTAAGTCCTGGTATTTCATAATTAAAATTTCTGGAGAGTTGTTGACCAGAAAACTCATCTCCAAGCCACCGCCTTCCTGAACCAATGAGGTTTACATCTTCCGATTCGCGGACAACAAACTCATTGAAGTAATCGATCAAAGTTCCTTGCTGAGAAACTACCTCTGCCTGCTCGGTCCGTTTTCCATTTGAATTTCCTATAGTGAGAAAATAGTATGCGGTATCTGAGTAGATGTTTTTTTCATAATTGATTACACCCTCCGAGTCAAACTCACTTTTATCTGGTCCCTGAGCATAAATGAGGAGATACTCGCCTAAGCCAAATCCAAAACTATCATCAGTGAAATCAACGAGGGCATTTTCCGGTGGGTCTGTGAATACAGGCTCAGCATTTGACTGAGGCAACATACCTCCGTTGTGCCCGTATACTTTGATTTTTTTGGGATCAATTGAATTGGGGTCGAGGCCCAGGGAAGAGACAAAGCCTGCGTCGATTTTGTAGATTCCGCTTTGAGTAACTCCAATCTTATAAAAGGCACCATCAGACAGGATACTCTGACCAAAAAGCGTATGAGCAATCAAAAAAATCCCGATGGCAGGCAGTTTCTTAAACACCTTAAAAAAACGTTATAGGAACCAGAAAATTACCATAGATTACTTAAACACCACTTTTCTTCAGAAAATTTCCTATGAAGCTAAAGAGGATATAGCATGGAATGATCAGTGGGAGAGCATTCCACTGAAAAAAGACAAGCAGCACTACGATCAGGATAAGTAACAAATAACGAAGAGAATTCTCCTTCCACTGAAAGTTCTTAAACTTGAAAGCCAGCAGTTCAATCGGAGCGACCAACAACAAACACGAGGCAAGGGTGATACCAATCAATGTATAGAAATTAATGAAAGAAGCAGGCAAAAATATCAAGGTGGAGATCATGATGGCATTGGCAGGAGTCGGTAAACCAATAAACTTGTCGGTTTGTTGAGTATCGGTGTTGAATTTTGCCAGCCTTAAGGCTGAAAAAATTGCAATCAATAAACCAGCCAGATATGTATATCCCTGACCGTAATCAGCTATGAGCAGAGTCATGTAGTAGGATGGAAACAACCCAAAGCTCACCATGTCTGCAAGTGAATCAAGCTCTTTTCCAATAGCTGAGCTTACACCAAGCTGTCGTGCTACCAGTCCATCCATTAAGTCAAAAAAAGCTGCCAGAAGGATAAGATAGAGTGGGCTGCTGATTTCTCCACGCGCCAGTAGGAAGCAACCAATGGCTCCTGTTAAAAGATTTAGGCAGGTAATGAAATTTGGAAGATGCCTCATGCCTTCACAAATGGATTATGCGCTTTTTCATAGCCGATGGTAGTTGTGGGACCGTGTCCTGGATAAACCACTGTTTCGTCTGGCAATGTAAAAATCTTGGTTTTAATATTCTGGATCAAAGTATCATGATCTCCACCGGGAAGGTCTGTTCGTCCGATGCTATCCCTGAAAAGCACATCTCCACCTATGAGTTTATTTTCTTCTTTGCAGTAAAAGACCTGATGGCCAGGCGAGTGACCGGGGGAATAGATTACCTTTAGGTCAGTTTCACCAATCGAGATCGTTCCTTCATTTTCAATCACATGATCCGGAGAGGCCGGTTCATAATGTGTGATCCCCCAATTGGGGGCATAGGCTTCAACAGCTCTCAGGTTGTCTACTTCATTCTCTGGGATAAGCAGTGGAACTTTGAAATGCTTTTTAAGCTTTTCATTTCCTAACACATGGTCTATGTGGCAATGTGTATTGACAATGGCCTTGATTTGCAGTCCCTTGTCATCGATAAAATTGATAATTTCATCGAATTCATATTTTTCGTAGCATCCGGGGTCCACGATAATGGCTTTCATGGTATGATCCCATAAAACGTAAGTGTTTTCATATAATGGACTGAAGACGAAACTTTGTACTTCCATGAAGATGAGTAAGGGTTTGAATTCTACAAATTTGCATAAAATTAATATAGCTTGAAGCAAGTAAAGTATCTGATTGTCGGCCAGGGAATAGCTGGGACCCTACTAGCCTGGGAGTTTGAAAAAAGAAGTATTGAATACCTTGTTGTTGATCCTTTGACTAACGAATCGTCCTCATTTAAGGCCGCAGGGATATTTAATCCCATTACTGGACGTAAAATGGTGAAGACCTGGTTGGCAGATGAATTATTTTCCGGGTTGGCAAATCATTATTCAGAGCTGGAAAATTTTATTGGAGAAAAAATCATTTATCATAAGAATATCTATCGTCCGTTTAATTCTATTGATGAGCAAAATGACTGGCATGGAAAACTGGCTGATGGAAATTATTCTGAGATTATTCGGTCCGTTCACAACTCGTCCATGGGTATTGCGGGTCTATTGGATCCATATGGAGGACTTTTAATTGATAAATCTGGTTATGTTGATGTGCCGCTACTCATCGAAAAATTTAGAAAAATTCTTATTGACAGGAATAAATTAGTAAAAGGTGTTTTTGAAGGCAACGAAATAACCACCGAGGAGGGTATGGTATTATATAAAAATATTAAGGCAGAAAAGGTCATATTTTGTGAGGGAGCCGGAGTGACAAAGAACAGATATTGGCAGCATCTTCCTTTTCGTCCGGTAAAAGGTGAGATCATTGAATTAGAGGCAAACTTTCAGACAGATTTGATAGTTAATAGAAGTGTATTCCTTGTGCCCAGAAAGTCCTCATTTATAGCAGGTTCAACGTATGATCATAGCGTGCTGGATAATGAGCCAACGGAGAAAGGAATTAGTAATATTAGAGAGAGGTTGCACAAAGTTGTTGATTTAAAATATCGTTTAATTGGAAGCTGGGCTGGGGTAAGACCAGCTACATACGATAGGCGTCCTTTTATTGGATTACATGAAAAGTTTCCTGAGCTGGGAATTTTTAATGGATTTGGAACAAAAGGTGTTTCGTTAGTACCATATTTTGCTACCGAATTTGTAAATTTCCTATTGGGAAATCAACAACTTACCCCGGAAGTTGATATTGATCGAGTATTGAGAAATTAAAATGAAAAGAGGAGGTTTAATACTGGCTATGATATTATTGCTGGGGGCTGAGGCCGTTTCGCAGTTTTATCATACTCCCTTTGGTCACAACAGGATCCAGTATAAGCGGTTTGATTGGTTTTTTTACACCACAAGCAATTTTGAGGTTTACTATTACCCGGGAGGACAGGAGTACGCTCGCGAAGCCCTAGATTTCCTGGAAGATGAATTCGTAAAACTCACTGATATTCTTGGTTATGCTCCATATACTAAGACCAAAATATTTATCTACAACTCCATCCACGATCTTCAACAAAGCAATATTGGCATTGGGGGGGATGTGTTCACCATTGGAGGTAAGACGGATTTTGTGAAGTTGCAGGTTGAAATTGCCTACCCCGGCAAGGCCGAAGAGTTCAAGCAGGAGCTTATAGAGCAGCTTTCTTCCATACTCATCAATGACATGATGTTTGGGGGAAGTCTGGCAGAGATTTTCCAAAATTCTTACTTACTCTCGCTGCCGGAGTGGTTTATTAACGGAGCAGCAAAGTATTTGGCCTATGGATGGTCATCGGAGATGGATGACTATATCAGGGATTATTTGTCTCGTAGAAAGATCTCAGGATTGGTGAAAGTTCAGAATGAAGATGCAGACATCATTGGTCAGTCCATATGGAATTTCATTGCAATAAGGTATGGTAAGAGCAACATCTCCAACATCCTGAATCTGACAAGGATCATTAGAAATGAAGAAAACAGTATAGCAAGTACCCTTGGATTACCTTTCAAGAACTTTCTTTCACAGTGGCAGAACTATTATCTGCAGCAAAAGCAAGAAATAAATAATCATTATATACCAACCGAAAAGGAAGATATCATTGCTGAGTACCGAAATAAGGACATCAACTTAAGTCACGTGTCTTTGAATCCGGATGGGAATAAACTGGCTTACACTTATCACAAGGACGGAAAGTACAGAGTATACGTGGCCGATGTACAAAGTGGAAACAAGAAAAAAATTACTTCCGGAGGATACAGTGTGAATGGCCAGCAGGTGGACGAAAATATTCCATTAATTGATTGGGCTGATAATGAGACACTGGGTGTACTTCTTTATAAACGTGGATATCTGTATCTAAATACATACAATATCAATGACGGTCAGAAGTTTCAGAAGCCATTGACGCGTTTCAGGCAGGTAGAAAGTTTTTCATTTAATGATAATGGAAAGCTCGCTGTAATTAGTGGGGATGTGGATGGTAAAAATGATGTCTTCCTTGTAAGTATGCGTAGGAATGCACTCCGGAGGATAACAAATGATATTTATGATGATCTGAATCCGGTATTTATTCCGGGAACAGCCGCTGTTGTCTTCAGCTCTAATAGGGAAAATGATTCCGTAAAAGTAAATGGGCCAGATCTCAAGGATGTGAGCAGTAATTTCAATCTGTTTATCTATGACCTCGATACTACCACTACATTCTTTCATAGGATAACCAATACCTATAGCAAAGACATTCAGCCTATTGCCAAAAACCAATATTCGGTTTACTATCTGAGTGATCAAAAGGGGATTACAAACCTTTTCGAATATAAAATCCAGGATTCAACTTTCATGCAGATTTCTGCCTATGAGAATTCTATTCTGGACTATGACATTTCCTTCAGTCAGAACACATTCAGCTATATCATGCTTGATCGGGGTCGGCAGCGAATCTTTTTAGAGGACCGGTATAATTTGAATAAACAGAATTTTACTCCACAGAACGCGAGAAAAAGGCTGGAGCAGGCACAGTTTGTAGTGAGTCGGCTACCTCAAAACCAACCGGAGAAAGTGGTAGTAGAAGTAGATCCAATCGAAGTGAATATACCTCAAATTGAGCTGCCCGACGATTTCAAGGAGGGGCAGGTGAACACTGACAATTACGTATTTGAAGATGAGGAGAAACAGCCGGATATCATAGAAGAGATTGGTCCGGATCAAGAGCTTATAGACACGGATGACTATGTATTTACTGATGATGACAGGTCTACTTACAAGCCTGAATCATTCTTTTCTAACTATCGAAAACTGGAGAAAAAGTCTCGGGTTTATGGTCCTATTGCCTATGAACCCAGATTTAATTTCAGCAACCTGATAACCTCATTTGCCATTGATCCATTGAGGGGTTTTAGCATCCTGGTAGAATCTGAGATCAGTGATATCCTCGAAAATCATCGATTGACTGGTGGGTTCCTCGCCAACACTTCAGATTTCAAGAGTGGGGATATTTTCGTTGAGTATAATTTCCTGAAGTACTGGATGGATTTTCACGTAAAGCTTGATCGAAAAGTAATTTTACGGAGACAAAATGATGACAATGTAGAAGAGCTCATTGACCTACGTCAAAAATATATTCTGAATAAAGTTGAGTTTGGCGCATCAGTACCTATCACCAATACATTCAGGGTAGAAGCAGCTCCATTTTTTGCTACCACAGAGTTTAGAAACCTTCAAAATCAGGCAGTTTCCGCTATGAGCACCACTGACCTTGCCGAGGACAATGTAGTTTCATTCTCTGGTGTGAGAGGTGCTTTTGTGATGGATAATACCATAGAAAGAGGGTTTAATATTTACCAGGGATCAAGAGGTCTGGTTGAGTTTAAAACCTATTACGACCTCACGGGGAGCAACAAAAGTTTTAGCAACATTGAGGTGGACCTAAGGCATTACCAAAAGATCCACAGGGAATTGACTTTGGCTGGAAGAGTATTCTATGGCACTTATTGGGGGAGTAACAAACAAGATTATCTGGTAGGTGGAATGCAAAACTGGATCTTTAACAAAACCGAGAATCAGGGAGAGGAAGATCCGTTGAAATTCAGCAACAACACAGACAATTCAAATATCCTTTTTACAGAGTACGTGACCAACCTGCGTGGTTTTGACTACAACGAACTATTTGGAAACAGTGCATTCATTTTTAATGCTGAGTTGAGGTTCCCGGTCTTTAGATACCTCTCGGGAAGTCCTATTTCATCTAATTTCTTGCGAAATTTCCAACTTATTGGCTTTTATGACTTTGGTTCAGCCTGGAATGGCAAGCCGCCACTTACCCGGGGATCGGGAGCTCAGACAAAAAAATATGTCAGTAATGGGTTTATTGGCGAGATCTCCAATTTCCAAAATCCATGGTTGGCAAGTTATGGTGCTGGTCTTAGAACGGTACTTTTGGGCTATTACCTAAAGGTAGACGTAGCCAGACCGATACGTGATTTTCAGCTAGGAAAAACAAGATTTTATTTCACTCTCGGATTAGATTTCTAAATTTACCCATGCTTTATTCTATGACAGGATTTGGTTCCTCCGAGGGTGACCTTTCCGATTACCATATCAAAGTTGAAATCAAAACTGTAAACAGTAAATTTTTCGATCTCAATCTTAGACTTCCCCGAGAGTTGGCGGATAAGGAGCTGGAAGTGAAAAACTATCTCAATACCCACCTAAAAAGGGGAAAAGCCAATGTAATCATTGAATTGGAATCGAAGGATCCATCTTCCCCTACGGTACACATTGATGATCTTCTGTTTTCGAGCTACTATGCCAAATACAAAGAGATGGCTGAAGCGAACGGAGCGGAGCAAAAGGATCTCTTCCGTCTTGCACTACATTCTCCTGATGTGATCTCAACCAACAATCTATCCGAAGTGTTGTCCTGGGAGGATATGCAACCTGTGATTAAAGAAGCCATTGACAGATGTATGGAGTCTCGAGGTTCTGAGGGTAATGCATTGTCTGAAAAACTAGCGTCCTACATTGATCAGATAAGGGCAGGTCTGAAGCTGGTAGAGGAGGAGGATCCAAACAGAAAAAATCAGGTTCAGGAGCGATTGAGTCAGAGTCTTGATGAGATCAGGGATAAAGTTCAGGTGGATCAAAATAGATTCGAGCAGGAATTGATCTACTATTTTGAAAAGCTTGACATCACCGAAGAAAAGGTGAGGCTCGGAAGGCACCTGGATTATTTTATGGAGGTACTGGAAGACAGTGAAAGTCAGGGCAAGAAGCTCGGCTTCATTAGCCAGGAGATAGGTAGAGAAATCAATACCATTGGATCAAAAGCCAATAACGCAATCATTCAACGAGCAGTGGTTCAAATGAAGGATGAGCTTGAGAAGATCAAGGAACAATCCATGAATATTCTATAAAAAAGCGGCCCGGAGCCGCTTCATTTACTTTGCTGATATCTTAAAAGGAACGGATGTGGTACTCCAATTCATGGCTACTTTGCCGTTTTTCCCGATAGTGTATTCCAGCCTTTCGGTATGCTTGATCTGTGATGGCTTCACATCTACTCTCAGCACATCCAGGCTTTCGTCGTAATTATAAGCTCCCCATTGGTCCCACTTTGAATTGAAAATAATTGTCCAATCCTGATTTTCTTTTGGTATGATAAAGAATGCATACTTTCCCTTGGGCAATGTCTCACCATTGACCTGAACATCATCGGAAACTTCAATCCAGGTGGCTTCGTTGGCACCTGCTCTCCAAACCTTGCCGTATGATTCCAGACCGCCGAAAATTGTCCGGTTTTTTACACCCGGTGAGCTGTAATCAATGGTGACATCCACACCACCAACTGTACTCTTCACTTGTTTAGGAGGACTGGGACGGTTGCTTTTGTCTTGTTGGGCTTGTATCGGACTCATTACTAACAGTAGGGCCATTGTAAAAAGTCCTGCCAATAACATTATTTTTAAGCGTTGCATAGTTTTATGTTTTAATCTTGTATCACGATAAATTTTAATTTTAGTTACCCTTGAATCAGTCATTGTCTTGATAAATAAAATCCTTATTGGTTTCCTTAAGCTTTTATCCAGGTTACCGCTTTCTGTTTGGTATCTGATATCTGATATACTTTATTTCCCTGTCAAAAGGTTTTATCGCAGGAAAGTTGTACTAAATAACCTTAAGCTTGTTTTCCCAGAAAAGAGCGAAAAAGAACTTAACAAGATAGCGGATGGATTTTATAAAAATTTCTGTGATCTGATCGTGGAGATTTTCAAATCACTCACTATCTCAATGGACGAGATAAGAGCAAGGTGTTTTGTTGAAAATCCGGAAATTTTTGATCAAAATAATTGTCCTGATCAGGAGGTATTGATGTATTCAATCCACAATGCCAACTGGGAGTGGCTGGGTTTAGGTCTTTCTGCCGGAAGTGAATATCCATGTAGTCCTATTGTTCAGGTTCAGAGTAGTGAATTTGCACATGAATACATGAAAATTATCAGGTCGAGGTTTAAAGGCGTGGCGATCCCGAAAAGTAGTGCTGCAAGATTTATCTTGCGAAACAAAAATCAAAAGATAAATGTTGGAATTTTGGCAGATCAAAGTCCACCACATAACCAGTCCAAGCACTGGGTAAACTTTCTGGGAGTGGAAACTCCTTTTATTAATGGTCTCTCAAGCTTACCTTATCTGACCCAGCTTCCATGTTATTTTTCTCATTTCAAGAGGGTAAAAAGAGGTAAATATTCGATTAAACTTGTGAAAATAGGAGAGCCTCCTTTTGAAAAGGGTGACTTACGAATACTGCGAAAATATGTATTGGAAAGCGAAGCATTGATCTTGTCGGACCCATCGCAATATCTTTGGTCACATAAACGCTGGAAATATCCAAGGGAGGAAAATGAAGAATTAATTAAATTGTAACATAAACGCTTACACCATGAAACCTTACCTGCTATTGTTACTTGCTCCGATCCTTATTTATTGTTCATCTGAAATAAGCAAGGAAAAACGTCATGAAGTTGATGTCATCAACATAAAAGTTCATCAGATTGATCTAAACAGGCGGGTAAGTATTATAGAAGATGATTTTCATGTTGGAGATTCTATCTATAAAATACGTGGTTACTTTATGGATGAGATGTTACAAAAGGTAGTAGGAATCCTGCATACTCCGGATTTTGATCGGGATGATTACTTCTATTTTGAGAATCACCATCCCATTTTTTCAGGTCATTTGCTGATTGACAAGAAAAACCAGACGGCAGCGGAATACAAATACTACTATAACAATGAGGGCTATGTAGATGAGGCTTTGTTTTGGGAAGATCACTATGAATATGGCAAACAATTTCCTCATGAAAAATTCTCGGAGTTTAGTCCTGATGTGGATAGCTTAAGGGAAGAAGAAGAAAGACGGTTGCAATTTTTCCTGGACAAGCTGGAAATGGAGGGTTTCGAAATCCGGCATCTTAATGAAAATCTATCAGCCAATACACAATGACCATAGAAGAGGCACAAGCAGAAGTAGACCAGTGGATCAATACAAAAGGCGTTCGCTACTTCAATGAGTTGACCAATATGACAATCCTGACCGAAGAGGTTGGGGAGTTGGCCAGAATTATGGCGAGGAGGTTTGGCGAGCAGTCATTCAAAGGTTCTGAAGCTGAGCTTGACATGGCCAATGAGATGGCTGATATTCTATGGGTGTTGATATGCTTGGCCAATCAAACAGGCGTTGATCTCACAGAAGCATTTAAAAAGAATATGGAAAAGAAATCTAAAAGAGATGCATCACGTCACAAGGATAATAAAAAATTATTTTAATGGATCTAACCACACCAGCCTTACTTTTTCCAGCCATCTCATTGTTATTGCTGGCGTATACCAATAGATTTCTCGCCATCGCAAATATCATTCGCCAGCTACACAAATCATATCTTGAGAACCCCAAAAGTGTTTTGGAAGGACAAATTAAAAACCTTCGTATCAGACTCTTTCTGATCCGAAGAATGCAGATTTTTGGATTGTTGAGTTTCTTTTTGTGTGTACTTAGCATGATATTCATCTACCAGGAAAACCATGAATGGGGTGGGATCATTTTTGGAGTATCCTTGTTTTCTCTTTTGCTTTCACTGGGAATAAGCATGCGAGAGATCCAATTGTCCACCAAGGCACTGGAGATAGAGCTGAGCGATATGGAATTTGATCGGGGGATTAAATTTTAACCACCATTTTCATCTTTCGCTTTTAAAAATAATTGCCTGGCCGCTGTCATAGGTGGGATTTGTTGCTGGAGTACTTTATTTTCAAGACGCTTAAACTCATCTTTAATAATATTGGAGCTATAGAAATCTGTAATTATACGATAGTTAATAATGTCTTTCATCCATTGCAGATTTTGGTTTTGCCTGTTTTTTAGAAGGTACCCCGACTTTATTGTAAGAGATTCATAATCTTCTATCATCTGCCAGATATCCTCAAGTCCCTCCTTGTAAAGTGCACTGCTGGTAAGCACACGGGGTATCCAACCAGATAGGGTTGGAGGAAACATGTGCAGGGCATTGATATAATCCTGTTTGGTTCTGTTGGCTTTTTTGATGTTGTCGCCATCAGCCTTGTTTACTACAATGGCATCGGCCATTTCCATAATGCCTCTTTTGATTCCTTGTAGTTCATCTCCTGCACCTGAAAGGGTAATAAGCAGAAAGAAATCTACTATACTTCGGATGGCTATCTCGCTTTGGCCAACACCTACTGTTTCAATGATCACCACATCAAAGCCACAGGCCTCACAGAGCAACATAGCCTCCCTTGTTTTAGTATGAACGCCACCTAAAGTGCTGCCTGAAGGAGAAGGTCTGATAAATGCATTCGGGTCATTTGCCAGCTCTTCCATGCGGGTTTTGTCACCAAGAATACTTCCCCCGGATACCTGACTTGTTGGATCGATGGTAAGAACAGCTACCTTTTTACCCTGCGATGTGAGCAGCTTACCAAAGGATTCGATAAATGTACTTTTTCCTGAGCCTGGTGCTCCGGTGATACCTATTCTAAGTGAGTTGCCTGTCCTTGGGAGCAACTGTTCTATAAGTGATTCCGCCAGCACATTGTCTTGCTGTAGTCTGCTTTCTATCAATGTGATGGCCTGACTGAGAACGACACGGTTGCCTGCCAGGATACCTTCAATATATTCCTCCTTGTTCGGTCTTTGTTTTGCAAATTTTCTTTCTTGTGGCATATAAGGTTGTCAATTCGCAGTGTCAGCGTGTGATTGCAGAAAAATCCAATAGCTTTATGTAGTCATCTACAACCTTACTAATTTATGGTAAATTATTAGTCAAATGGAATTAAACTTCATCGAACACATTGGGATTGCGGTTAAGGATTTAGACTCAGCTATTGCATATTACGAAAATGTATTGGGTCTGAAATGTTATAAGATCGAGGAAGTAAAAGATCAAAAAGTAAAGACAGCCTTTTTTCGGATAGGCGAAACAAAGCTGGAATTGCTGGAGACAACAGATCCTGAAGGACCTATCGGAAAGTTTATTGACAAGAGAGGAGAGGGGATTCATCATATCGCGTTTGCAGTAAACAATTTGCAAGATCAGTTGCACGATGCCAGCCGTAAAGGGATAGAATTAATAGATCGTCAACCCCGGAAAGGAGCTGAGGGATTGGATATTGCCTTTTTACATCCCAGGTCGACCCATGGTGTACTTACTGAATTGTGCGAACATGTCGATTAGTTGGATGTTCTATTAATGAAGAATTATGAGTGACTCAAAACAGATTTTCTCGGAATTCGAACCCCTTACTAAAGAGGCTTGGAAATCGATAGCCATTGCTGACCTAAAAGGAGCTGATTTTGAAGAGCAACTGTTATGGAAGACGTATGAGGATTTTACAGTTGAGCCATACTTTGCAAAAGAGGATATTGGCGATAGCTCAGTTGTTTCAACCAGGAAAAACCCCTGGAAAGCCTATCAGGAGATAGTAGTAGATGATTTTGATCAGGCCAATAAGGAGGCTCATTTAGCTTTATCCTATGATATAGGGGGCATTCTACTCAGAGTAAACGAACGGGTCATTATACCGAAACTACTAAACGGCATTGACCCGCAGAAGGTTGAAATCTCATTTTCTGGTAATGAGGCTGTTCAGGCTACACATGACTATTTTGATTACTTAGGGAAACAGAAAATCCCTCCTAATACAGTATCAGGGTTCTGTGACAATGATGTGTTGGGGCAATGGATCACATCAGATGCTTCGTTACACTTTGGTCAAATAATTGATCTGGTGAAAGCAACGGAGAAGGCTCCAAATTTCAAAGCCATCCATATTCATTCAGGTGATTTCGTCAATGCAGGCTCCAACTTCACGCAAGAGTTGGCATTCACTATGAATAAGATGGTAGAGTATCTAGACCACTTTACCGAAGCTGGGTTAAGTGCGCAGAAAGTTGCGGAAAACATCACACTGGAATTGACTATCACAAATGATTTTTTCTTTGAAATAGCCAAAATTCACTCTATAAGGAATTTATACGCAAACATTTTAAAACATTATGGAGTGGAGCGATCAGACATTCCCATCATGGCATCTAGCAGTATCTGGTCAAAGTCAAGGTATGATCAGCATGTCAATATGATTAGAAATACTTCGGAGGCTATGGCAGCGATTCTTGGTGGTTGTGAGCGACTCTTGATCAGAAGGCATGACATACTGAATGATGAGCCATCTGCATTCAGTCAAAGGATTGCGGCTAATGTTTCAAATATTCTGAGGGAGGAATCCTTCTTTGATAAAATTGACAGTCCGGTCAATGGATCATACTATGTCGAGTGGCTTGCCAATCAGCTTGTCATAAAATCGCTTGACCTGTTTAAAGAAACAGAAAAAAAGGGTGGCTTGATCTCAGAATTAAAATCAGGTTCAATTCAGAAACAGATCAGCGAAGTAAAAGAGAGAAAGGAAAAGGACTTGAACGAGGGAAAGTTTACAATGATTGGAACCAATAAATACAGGATAGAAAGTGAAGTCATTCCAGCATCAAAGAAGCTAAATAATAAGGCCCCGGATGGAAGAGAATTGCTTATACCCCAGAGTTTGGGAGACTTATATAGCCACGAGAAATCAATGATTAATTTATGAGACCTGATTTTTCAAATATAAGGGCCAATCCGGTTCGACCAACAAGCACGCAAAAAGCTGATCAGGATTGGCTGTCGGCAGAAAAGATTCCTATAAAGAAAGAGATTTCTGTTGGAGATTTAAAGGATGCAAACCACTTGAATTTCGGTGCCGGACAGCCACCATTCTTAAGAGGTCCGTATAGCACTATGTACGTCATGAAGCCGTGGACAATACGTCAATACGCCGGCTTTTCATCAGCCGAGGACTCCAACACATTTTATCGGAAAAATCTTGCTGCCGGACAGAAAGGACTCTCGGTAGCTTTTGATCTGGCTACTCACAGAGGTTATGACTCAGACCACCCCCGCGTGGAGGGGGATGTGGGCAAGGCAGGAGTGGCCATAGACTCCATCCTGGATATGCAGGTCCTGTTTGACCAGATACCATTGGATAAAATGTCTGTTTCCATGACCATGAACGGGGCTGTCATTCCAATCCTGGCATTTTATATAGTGGCAGCTGAAGAACAGGGTGTCAGGAAAGAACAGCTGAGTGGTACCATCCAAAATGACATCCTGAAGGAGTTTATGGTACGCAATACCTATATCTATCCTCCGAAGCCTTCTATGAGGATCATAGGTGATATCTTTAAGTTCACGAGCCAACACATGCCTCGCTTCAATTCAATCTCAGTATCAGGCTATCATATGCAAGAGGCCGGGGCACCAGCAGATCTGGAGTTGGCTTACACCCTAGCAGATGGGCTTGAATATGTAAGAGCAGGAATAGATGCAGGGCTTAAAATAGACGATTTTGCACCGAGGATTTCCTTTTTTTGGGGGATTGGGATGAATTATTTTATGGAAATTGCCAAGCTCAGAGCTGGCAGGCTACTTTGGTCGAACATCATCAGGCAATTTGAACCCACTAATCCAAAATCTATGGCACTCCGGACGCATTCACAAACTTCCGGTTGGAGCCTGAGTGAGCAGGATCCTTATAACAATGTAGCCAGGACATGCATTGAAGGCATGGCTGCAGTATGTGGGCACACGCAATCCTTACATACGAACGCGCTAGATGAAGCCATTGCTTTGCCTACTGATTTTTCTGCACGTATTGCAAGGAATACCCAGTTATATCTACAATCTGAGACCAATATCACCAGGGTAGTTGACCCCTGGGGTGGATCACACTATGTAGAATACCTTACAGACCAGCTTGTGAAGCGGGCCATGGAGCACATGGAGGAGATAGAAGGGTTGGGGGGCATGGCAAGGGCTATTGAAAAGGGTGTCCCCAAGATGCGTATTGAGGAAGCAGCGGCCAGAAAACAGGCCCGTATTGATTCCGGAAAAGATATACTGGTGGGAGTAAATAGATATCAGGTAGAGGAGGAGCTTGATTTTGACCTGTTAGAGGTAGACAATGTTTCCGTCCGTAAATCACAGATCCAGAGACTGGAGAGGCTAAAAAGGGAGCGGGATGGTGAGTCGGTAAAACAATCATTATTGGCGATTTCAAAATGTGCGGAAACGGGAGATGGCAACCTACTGGAACTGTCTGTGGAGGCTGCACGGAAAAGAGCTACTTTAGGCGAGATTTCAGATGCCATGGAAAAACATTTTGGACGACATAAGGCAGAAGTAAGAACAATATCGGGAGTATATGCAGGTGAGTCAGCCCAGGACAAGGATTTCGAAGCTGTGAAAAAACTTACTGATCAGTTTGAAAACGACATGGGAAGGCGACCCAGGATTATGATAGCAAAAATGGGTCAGGATGGCCATGACAGAGGAGCAAAGGTTGTTGCCAGTTCATATGCTGACATGGGTTTTGACGTGGATATGGGTCCATTGTTTCAGACCCCGGAAGAAGTGGCCAGACAAGCCACTGAAAATGATGTGGATTTTGTAGGCGCCTCCTCACTGGCAGGAGGTCACAAAACGCTGATACCAAAACTTGTAAGGGAACTGAAAGAACTGGGAAGGGAAGATATTTTGGTATTTGTAGGTGGTGTCATTCCACCAAAAGATTATCAGTTTCTGTATGACCATGGCGTGAGTGATGTGTTTGGTCCCGGGTCTAAAATCCCTGCTTGCGCGTTGGTAATGTTGGACAAGCTGAGAGGGTAAAGATCAAGCAGTATTGGATACAAAAAAAGAAGCCATTGGTGTCACCAATGGCTTCCTATGTTTAAAGACTCAGATTTTTCAGAATGCAAAACCAAATCCAAGGTTCACAACAAGACCTCCTGACAAGAATCCCGGGATGTCTTCTTCTTCGGTTTGACCATCATATTCTACTCTTACTTTTCCACCACTACCTATAGCGTATCCCAGCTCTGGTCTGAAATAAACAGTGTTTCCAAGTTTCGCTCCAAGTTTCAGGTTGACAAGGCTTACATTTGCTTTTCCCTCACCTTCCCCATATTGTGGGTCATCATAGGTGCCTTTGAAACCAATATTGCCATAGCTTAAATGGCCATAGAGCCCTTTCCCCTGATTCATAAAATAGTAGTTACTTCCTACCTCGAAATAAGAAAAACTTACTTTAGCTTCTCCAACGGAAAGCGAAAAGTAAGAAAAGTCTGCAGTTGGGGCCAGTTTACCTCCTAAAATTGGAGTTACATACTCTGTGTTTAATCCAACAACATTTGGGACACCAAACTTGATACCAATTCTAAATGGTTTCTCTTGTGCCTGCCCTGCAAATGCAAAACACATTACAAAGGCGATAATCAGTAATTTTTTCATTTTTGTGATTAAGTTTTTGGTTGAAATATAATTATTGGGAGGAAAGATAAGATTTTCGTAATACAAAACCCTTATCTCGTAAAATTATTAATACAAGAAATTCTTCCGCGAGGAAACATGTTATTCCGTTACAGCCTAGTATTTATATAATTCAGTGTTTTCCCCATCCAAAAGAGCAAACAAACCTAACCGCAGGCAGATTCGAATGGCTGTTTAATATTTAAAGCAAGAGAAGTATACACGGTGTTGTGAGAGGACGACAAAGTTGAAAGTGATTATCCATCTTTGTCTTCTGCTTGATCCTTATGTGATTATTAGCAGGCATTGCAATTACTACTCATTATCGTGTTGGATATTCAGAGACATTCTCCTGGATTTCCGTAATAGCGATTTGGACACTATCTTGCCCACCTATGCACGCTGGAAAGTCATTTGGGTTGTTGGAAGCCATTATCTGGACCAGGAGAGCGATATTTCGGTTTCTGATCATTTCCACCATACCCACCGTCCTGTATGCTGTCTTTGGAGTAAAGCAAATCGGACTGCCATGGGTGCCAATTGCTCTCATTGGTACTGCTGTAGCCTTTCTGATTGGTTTCAAAAACAATGCAACGTATGATCGGCTCTGGGAGGCGAGAAAGATCTGGGGAGCCATCATCAATACCAGTAGAACCTGGGGAATCATGTCACGTGATTTTGTGACAAACAGACATGCAAAAAAGTCGCTGAGCGAGAAGAAGCTTAGCAAAATTCATAGAAGATTAATTTATCGACATATAGCATGGGTCAACGCACTGAGGTATCAGCTAAGACAGCCTCGTGCCTGGGAAACCATGACATCTAATGAGAACAGGGAATATAAAAAAATATATAGTGTACCCGAAGAAGAAGTCAAGATTGAGGATGTACTTCGAAATTTTCTGGAAGAGGAAGAACTTGAAAAGATTTTGAAAACCAAGAACCCTGCTACCCAGCTTATCGCCAACCAGTCTGCAGATTTGAAAAATCTTATTGATAAAGGGCTGATTGAAGATTTCAGGCATATGGAGATGGAGAATGTTCTGAAGGAATTGTATGACCATCAAGGTAAATCAGAACGCATTAAGAATTTTCCTTACCCCAGGCAGTTTGCAACGCTAAACCTTTACTTCGTTTGGTTGTTTTTATTACTCATTCCGTTTGGTATGCTTCCAGAATTCCAAAAGCTGGGGGACTATCTTGTTTGGCTGACTATCCCTTTCAGCACTTTGGTATCATGGGTGTTTCATACAATGGAAAAAATTGGGGAGGCTACGGAAAATCCCTTTCAGGGCGGAGCCAACGATATCCCAATGGCGGCACTAAGCCGCACAATAGAGATTGATTTAAGGGAGATGCTTGATGAAAAAGAGCTTCCTGAACCATTGACGCCAACAAAAAGTATATTAATGTAACCTTTAAAAATTGATTCTAATGAAGATTGATCAGATTTTCGAAAACAACAAAAAGTGGATTCAAGAGAAATTAAATGTAGATCAGGATTATTTCAAAAACCTGTCAAAAGGACAAAGTCCTGAGATTTTATATATCGGTTGCTCCGATAGCCGAGTAACGGCAGAATCTCTCATGGGTGCACAGCCTGGTGATGTTTTTGTACATCGAAATATTGCCAATCTTGTGCCTAGTAATGACTTGAGCGCAAAAACAGTAATTAATTATGCAGTAGCTCATCTAAAGGTTAGTCATGTAGTGGTGTGTGGACATTACTACTGTGGGGGAGTGAAGGCTGCAATGACTCCTGCAGATATGGGCATACTGAATCCTTGGCTAGAGAATATCAGGAACGTATACAGAACCCATCAGGCAGAGCTGGAAGGAATTGCTGATGAAGATAAAAGATACAGGAGATTGGTAGAGCTTAATGTACAGGAGCAGTGTATCAACATAGTGAAGACTCCTGAGTTTCAGGAAGCTCAAAAAGAAAGAAAAATTTCAGTTCATGGCTGGGTATTTGATATTCATTCCGGTAAGATAATTGATTTGGAAATTGACTTTGATAAAGTTCTTGGTGGTATCAAGGACATTTTCAAACTGGTTTAAGCATATAAACTGACCTTATAATAAAGTGATCTTTTTATCCTCGTATGAGGGAATGATCGAGTAAAGGCTCATTTCCATACAAAAATCCAGGTCCTTTTCAATTCCAAACGCTGCAAGTCGCTTCGCATGGGATGAATTGTGAGCTGCATGAAGCAAATCCATGTGATGGAAATGATACAGATCACCAGCCATGAAGGCCGAATCGCCTGATGGCTGGTGAGTTGCCTTGATTTCGTTGATGAGTGCTCCTGCAAACAACGTATCTTCAATATTTACCATGCCTTTCCATCCTGCACAGTGAATGATGATATTTTTATTCATATCCAGGATATAGTCAGCCATTGCTCTTAAGTTGAGAAAAGCACCGATAAGAATTTGATCGGCACCGGTAGACTTCAGAATAGCCTGTGTACCATTGGTTGTAGTCACAGCAATGTTCTTTCCCTGAAACTCATCATTCATGTATTCATAGGGTGAATTGCCCACGTCAAAGCCAGCCACTTTTTCACCTCCGCGTTCTCCGGCGATGATCATTCCCTCCTTCTTATACGCCTTACATTCTTCTACAGTAGCAACAGGATAGATGGCATTGACACCATAGGCCAGCCCGGTGACGATGCAGGAAGTGGCCCGGAAAATGTCCGCAACAATGACCATCTTTCCTTTCAGGCTGAAGTGCTGTATCAGGTCAGGGGTCAAACATACTTCAACAGTCTTCATAGAAATAGAAAGTTAAATGAATGGTGTTTTTACAACTTTGGTTTTAATGTTTTTGTTACGGATCTCAATATTGACTTCCGTACCGGGTTTGTGAAGCCCTGACTTTATATATCCAAGGGCAATACCCTTGTTAGTCACTGGTGATATAGAGCCTGAGGTGATCAGGCCGATGATATTGCCCTCATCATCAACAATGCGATATCCATGACGGGGAATACCCTTCTCAACGATTTCAAGGCCTACCAGCTTAAACTCTGTGCCACCCTCTTTGTCCTTTTTCAGCTGATCAGCATTGACAAAGTCTTTAGTGAATTTAGTAACCCATCCTAATCCTGCCGCTATTGGCGAGGTGTCTTCATCGATGTCGTTTCCATACAAACAAAAACCCATCTCCAAACGAAGGGTGTCTCTTGCGCCCAGCCCGATAGGCAGTATATTAAATTCTGCACCGGCTTCGAAAATTGCTTTCCATACCTCAGGAGCGTCGTCCTTTTGAATGTATAATTCAAAACCACCTGCACCGGTATATCCTGTGGCAGAAATGATCATTTTCTTTCCAGCCAGCTGGTCCTCAATGAAGTGATAATATTTTACTTCGGATAAATCAGCCTTTGTGAGCTTTTGTAAAGTGTCCTTTGCTTTGGGTCCCTGAACTGCCAGGAGTACAATATCATCCGATATGTTCTTTAGCGAAGCACCTTTATTTTGTTTTGAGACCCAGTCCCAGTCTTTCTCTATGTTTGAAGCATTTACCACAAGCATATACTCTTCATCACCGAGCTTGTAAGTGATAAAGTCGTCAACCACACCACCCTTGTCGTTGGGTAGATACCCATACTGGGCCTGACCAATTGTGAGTTTCGACAGGTCATTGGAAGATATCCATTGCAGTGTTTCTAATGCCTGGGGACCTGAAACCAGAAATTCACCCATATGTGAGACGTCAAACACGCCCACGCCATTTCTCACAGCAAGGTGTTCTTCTTTGTCAGATGAATACCTCACGGGCATTTCATAGCCGGCAAATGGAACCATTTTGGCCCCGAGGCCTTCATGTACTTCATGCAAGGGAATTCTTTTCAGATCCATGGTGAACGGTTAGGTAAGTCCTGGTAAAATTAGGGGTTTTAAATGATTTTAAAACTCCAGTTCTATGGAGACAGGGCAATGATCAGAACCCATGTATTCGTTGTGAATTTCCGCACTCTTCAAATTTGACTTTAGCTGCTCGCTTACCAGGAAATAATCTATTCTCCAGCCCACATTTCTCGACCGGGCATTGAACTTATAGTTCCACCAGCTGTACTTAACTTCCTCGGGGTAAAAAACACGAAAAGTATCAATAAATCCAGCATTCAGGATATTGTTGATCCCGTCAATTTCAGTCTGGGTGTATCCTGATGCCTTGTTATAATTTGCTTTTGGTCTGGCAATGTCTATATCCTGATGTGCTACATTGAGATCCCCACAGATCACTACCGGCTTTTTTTCTTCCAGGCTCTGGATGTGCTGCAGAAAAGCTTCGTCCCAGGTTTGCCGATAATCAAGTCGTTTCATTCCTTCGCCTGAGTTGGGTGTGTACACTGTCACCAGAATAAAGTTGTCATATTCGGCTGTGATGACTCTGCCCTCCATGTCGTGTTCTTCAATGCCCATGTCCTCGGTAACTTCTATGGGTTTTGATTTAGTGAGGATGGCAGTACCCGAATAGCCTTTCCGTTCTTTGGAGCTATTGACAAATGCTTCATAATCCGAAAGGATGCTCAATGCGGATTTGGCTTCCTCCGGCTGGGCCTTGGTTTCCTGCAAGCACAACATATCCGGCGACATGGCTTTTACATCTTTGATAAAATCTTTCTTCAGCATGGCCCGGATACCATTTACATTCCAGGAGACGAGTTTAATAGATGACATAGAAAATAGTTTGTGGCGAAATTAAAAAACCCAATGGCCTTTGGTTAGCATTCTATCAATTGATTTGGTCAATCATATTTTTTATTCATGTAAGAAACAGACTGGCTGATTAGCGTCTTTAATGTTTTTATGTCTACATCATCCAGGGACTTAATATATAGACAGGTTTTTCCGGTTTTATATTTACCCAGATCAGCCATCAGTTTATCAAAGCGCTCAAAGCCTGGCATGATATAAACCGTGAGGCTTTGTTTCCTGGGAGAAAACCCTACTTTAAAAAAATCACCCTCCCGACCCGACTCATATTTATAGTGATATGTCCCAAAACCAACAATACTTTGCCCCCACATTTTAGCAGGTTCATTAGTGATTTCGTACATGATTTCAAGAAGTTTGAAGCTTTCGGCCCTTTTCTTATCTTCAGCTACTGTATTGAGAAAATCGCTTACATTATTATCATTTGGTTGGGTCTTAAGCGTGGCCATGCTAATAGATTTTTAGATTTATTTTACAATTTTATAAAAAGTGGAACAATGTTTGATTTTAAACTAAACAACATCAAAGAATAAGGTCATGATGAAACTCACAAGATTATTAATAGTAGCCCCCTTGCTTTTGGCATTGGCCGGATGTAACAATAACGACGGACTTATAGGACCCCAGGGCCCTCCCGGAATAGAAGGTCCACAAGGTGACCCAGGCCCACAGGGAGTACCTGGCGAAAGCGGATATTTATTTGAATATACAGATATTGACTTCACTGCACCTGATTATGAAGTGATTCTGGAATTGCCACAAGATTTTGAGGTATTTAATGAGGATAAAGCACTTGTATATCTTCTTTGGGAGGTTACCCCGGAGGATGTGGACGTTTGGAGGATGCTGCCTCAGACGATCTTTCTTGACGAAGGGATGTTTCAGTACAATTACGATTTCACCATGTTTGATGTGAAATTGTTTATGGACGCTACGTTTCCGTTGGCAAATCTGCAGGAAGGTGATCTTCTCAACCAGGTAGTAAGGGTTGTGATAATTCCGGCACAGTTTTGGGAGTCAGGAAGGGTAGACTTCTCAAACTACAATGAAGTAGCTGAGATGCTGGGTATTCCGGAATTGAAGGTAGATAGGAAAGAATTTGTAAGCAGGAACTAACGCCTTTTGGACTTTTTATTAAGTCTGCCGATTACCGCCATACTTGTTAGTTCCCTCAGGGCATCATTCGCAATCCATTTTGCAGAAGCGGTGCCCTGATTTTTTATTTGGTGTGCAATTTCAATGGCTTTGCCGTTTAACACTAAGTTTCTTTTGCCGATTTGGCGCAAAGCCCAGTTTACACTCTTCCTTACAAAATTTCTTTCATCCCAGGCTTCATTGATCATCAGCGGAAAAAATGCTTCTATTTTATGATCCGGTGCTTGCTTGTCGTGGATGGCTAAATTGACCATGGTAACAAAACCCGCTCTCTTGACGAATTCTTCTTGTCTCGAAGACCACAATTTTGCCTGATCATAAGCATAAACCGTATCGGCAAGCGCCCGACAAAAGCTATCGCAGACATCCCATGAATAAATCTCACCAAGCCATTTTTCAGCTTTTTGGACTGTCAGCTTTTTGGGTTCTGCTAAATAGGTTGCCAATATTTTTGCTTCATGGATCTCAGATCTCCAGAGGGATTCTGCCAGCTCCTGATCAGCGCCAAGCTTTTTAGCCAGCTTTCTTAAGTCAGGGCTTCTGATCCCTATGACATTTTCAGTGGGGATACCAAAACGACTGATACCAGGGATGAGGTCGGGGTTAGCCATTTCCTTGAGTTGGGTAATCACTTCATCTGCCAAATGAATCATTTAATATAAACTTTTTGAGATCCTGAAAATGTGTTAAGGCTTGATGAAATTAGCGTAAGGCATTGTTTTTGCTAAATTAAAGTTATGAAAAGACAGCTGATTATTGGATTACTACTGATTTTTAGTATCACAGCACTCGCTCAGAGAGATTTTAAGGAGGGATATGTGGTTTTGAATCACGGGGATACCTTACATGGCCTGATTAAAGACAGAAAAGAGGGGTTCTCAGCCAAGCTACTGGATCGTATCATCATAAAACACAATAAAAAAAGACTGAAGTTTCGTCCGGATCAGCTGCTTGCCTACCATAGGGGAGGTGCAAACTTTCATAGTGTACCGTTCAACCAGGGCAATGATTTATTAGGGATCTCCAGGATAAAGGTTGGGCAGAAACACTTTTTAAAGGTCTATATAGACGGCTATCTTAAATTGTATGAGGATGAGTTTGTAGATCAATCAGGCCCTCAATTTGATGGGAATTTTTACCTGATAAGAGAAGATGAGCTTCAATACGTGCAGGTATCCATGCTTTTTTTCAGAAAGAAACTTGTTCCTTACTTCCACGACGCCCCTCACATCGCCAAGGCAATTGAAGATAAGGATTACAAATACCGTGATTTAATTACAATTGTGACTGAATATAACAAATGGCACTCATTGTGATGAGTGCCATGAAATATGATTCCGTCGCTGTGTTCTGATTTATGCTGGTTGAGAAAAAAAGATCTTGTTAGATGGCCAACAATTTTTTGTTTAGCTCAAGAGGATTCAATGTGATTTTAAATGTGCTACCCTCACCTTTTTTGCTATATACCTCCAGTTTGCCTCCGTGCATTTGCACAAACTCCTGAGTGAGCATTAATCCCATTCCGGTTCCTTTCTCGCCTGAAGTACCCAAAGTGCTGTCATTTCTGCTTTGAGTTAGAAGTGCATCTCTTTGTGCTTCTGTAAGACCAATGCCATTATCTGATACCTTCAGTACCGAGTCTCCATATTCATTTTCTGTAATTTCGATACCTACTAATCCCCCTGTATGGGTGAATTTTATGGCGTTATTTACCAGGTTTCGGAGGATAAAAGTCAACTGATTTCTGTCTCCATAGACTACCATCTGGTCTTTAATGTCATAGGCAAGCTTGATGTTCTTTTTTCTTGCTGTTGAGTTACATAAGTCAAGAATTTCGTTGACAAGCTCTTCAGGCTGGATGATTTCAGGATGAATATCAAAATCGTTCATTTGAGATTGAGCCCAGTTGATCAGGTTGTCTGCAAGCTGAACAGTGCCGTCGATAGTCTCTTTAAATTGTTTAGACACCTCAACCATTCGATCCTTTGAAAAGTCTTCAGCATTCTCCACCATCATATTCACAAATCCACTCAAACCACACAATGGGCTTTTCATATCATGTGATACTACATTAAAAAACTTATTTTTTATAGTATCCAATCTCTCAAGTTCTTCTTCCTGCTCTTTTATTTTTTCCTCTTTCTCTTTTAGCTGTGCTTTCAGTCTGGCTATTTCTCCGGACATTTCCTGAACTCTGATGCTTTCTGCACCATGATCACCCAGGTGTCTTCTTCGTGGCTCCAACTCCACAATCCTGGTGGCTATTTTTCCTTCATGGTTTATTTGAGCATTGACCAAAACACTCACTTTGCTGTGGTCTTTTCTTACCAGCTCAAACCTTACATCGTTAATCTTACCATGAAGCTGAAGTAGTGGTGCATATTGAGAATTGTAATAGATTTTACCTCCCATTGGTAAAAGGTTCTGAAAGTAAATCCTGTTAAGAACTTCTTCAGGACCCCTTTGAATCAATGAAAAGAAATTATCATTGGCTTCAACAATAATTCCTGAAGTATCAGCAATAAAGTTTGCAGTTGTAACCTTGTTGCCGGTTCTTTCTGATTTTTTTACCCTTTCTTCAATCTTTACAATTTCCATAATGGCTAGATATTAACGTCCGTTTGTTAGCCGGATCGTGTGTCTCACATTCAATTTCAATGTAATAGTAAGGTGTATGGAAATTGATTACCATAGGTTTTTTCCCGTAGACGGATCAATGAAATACAGGATGGTAAATCTCGTAATTTAACTTTTATAATGATATTAAATTACTGATAATCAATTGGTTAACCATTTTGAAATTCATGAAAAGGCATTTCTACGGTAATACACGTAATTTTTCCAGAATTCGCGTAACTGCCGGGCAAATCATGCTGTTTTTCCATGTCAACTGAGTGATTTGGTGCATCTTTTTCCGGTTGGTATGGGGGTATTCCCTGCAGGCTTTTGGTCGGTTTTCATATACTTCACACTTATTGTCATCCATTAGAAATGGACATGGGGAGGTCTTCAATACATAGTCGTTGTCTGAGTCCAGTGTTAGGTAAGTATCAATAAAGTCACCGGTTGATATTTTCATCCCACGCGCTAACCTTTCAATGTCCGACATCAGGAATATAGGGCTGGTGGTCTTACAACAATTGGCACATTCCAGGCAGTCTATTTCTTCAAACGTTTCATCATGTGCCTGATGAAACCTATGATCAAGGTCTTTAGGTTTTTCCCGGTGAAACCTTTCAAGCATTTGTCTGTTTTGCTTCTTTGTGGAAACTGCCCGGTCAAGCTCTGCTCGATATTTCAATTTGCCTTTGCTGTTTGGATCAAAAAAGAAAAGCCTCCAAGCGGAGGCTTTTCAAAATAATGTATTTTGATTAGGCTTATTTAGCTGCAGCGAACTTCTTAGCCACTTCTCCCCAATTCACTACGTTGAAGAATGCACTGATGTAATCAGGACGTCTGTTTTGGTAGTTTAGGTAATAAGCATGCTCCCATACGTCTAACCCGAGGATTGGTGTTCCTTTGCATCCAGACCCTGGCATTAAAGGGTTGTCCTGGTTTGGAGTAGAGCAAACTGAAAGCTTGCCCCCTTCTACGCATAGCCATGCCCACCCGGATCCAAATCGGGTAGCAGCAGCATTGCTAAATTCTTCTTTAAACTTATCGAACGAACCGAAAGCACTGTCGATAGCAGCAGCTAAATCTCCAGATGGTTTTCCTCCACCATTGGGGCCCATGATAGTCCAGAATAGTGTATGATTCCAGTGACCACCACCATTATTTCTGACTGCGCCAACGTCTGAGTGATTTTTCATGAGATCATCAAGTGATTTTCCGGCCATTGGGGTGCCTTCAATTGCTGCGTTTAGCTTTGAAACATATGCAGCATGGTGCTTGCCATGGTGTATCTCCATAGTCTTTGCATCAATATGTGGTTCTAACGCATTGTGCGCATAGGGTAGATCGGGTAATTCAAATGCCATAATTTATTATGATTTATTGTTCAAGTTTTTCAGTCTTCGAATATAAAACATTATCCCTCAGGAATTGTTCCCTCTCAGCTGTTTGAAAAAGGATTTAATCAAATTGGACGATTCTTCTTCCAGCAACCCCGTCAGGATCTTGGTTTTTGGATGAAGTAGGTTGCCATGATTGCTAAAACCTCTTTTATCATCCTTTGCCGCAAAGACAATCTTTTCTAACTGTGACCAATACAACGCTCCTGCACACATCACACAAGGTTCGAGTGTTACATAAAGCGTACATTGATCCAGGTATTTACTCCCAAGATAATTCTGAGCGGAGGTAATGGCTAACATCTCAGCATGTGCCGTACAATCGTTGAGCTGTTCTACCTGATTGTGCCCACGAGCAATGATGGTATTGTTCGAAACTACAACAGCACCTATTGGGATCTCACCTTTTTCAAAAGCCTTGTCTGCTTCCTTAAGGGCCTGGCGCATAAAATGCTCGTCAGAATGTATGCTCAGCTTAGTCATCAATCCTAATGCTATCCATCATAGTAGTTGCAGTAGGTTGCCATTGATCTTTGATCCTGGCAGGAGCCGAAAAGTTGAAGAGTAGAACCTGGTTATTAAATAAGGTGTATTGAATGTAGGTATACTTGCTGGTCGCGGAGGGTCCACCAAACACATTGTCTTCATCAGTAACTTTAGACACAAACTCCAGGACGATGAATTCCCTGCCATTGATCTCCCTCACTTCCTGCTGCAGAAACTCGACCTCATTATATAGGTTTCTTACTCCGGATACATAGAACTGCATCAACAGCTCCAGATCATTTGCTGCCCACCCCAGGTTTGTCAATGTGATACCAAAATCAATGTTTCTATCGTAGCTGGTGTACATGACCAATGGCTCGTTGGAGCTTACATACTTATTGATCCTTTCTGATTTCGACATTAGGATAAAGTCTTCTGGCAGCATCAGGCTGATGTCTTTATTGATTTGCTCTTTCTTCAGCTTATGCTGTGCAGACAATGGCCAGAAACTACATATCATCACTATGACCAACAACCTGATCAGTACTTGCTTCATTGCTTGAATTTTTAATTATCTCAAAGCTAAAACTATTGTTAAATTTGCGGCTGTTTGTTTCAATTAAACTTCAGATAAATGCTTAGAACACATACCTGCGGAGAACTAAGAACATCGCATGTAGGAGAAACCGTAACGCTTACCGGATGGGTACAAAGAGTGCGGGACAAAGGGGGGATGTTATGGATCGACCTCAGGGACAAATTTGGATTGACGCAGCTCGTGTTTGAAGAAGGTAAGACCCGGGAAGATGTATTGAAACAAGCCAGAAAGGCAGGTCGGGAGTTTGTCCTTTCTGTGACCGGAAAGGTTTCTGAGCGCTACGCCAAAAACGATAAATTGCCAACCGGAGATATTGAAGTGGTTGTAGACACTTATAGTTGTTTGAATGAGTCGAAAGTTCCTCCATTCATTATAGAGGACGAAACTGACGGGGGAGAAGACCTACGGATGAAGTACCGCTATCTTGATCTGAGAAGAAACCCGGTAAGAAAAGGTCTTGAGCTCAGGCACAAAATCATGTCTGAAACCCGAAGCTACCTCAACGAGCAACAATTCATGGAGGTAGAAACTCCTTATCTGATCAAATCTACACCAGAGGGTGCACGGGATTTTGTGGTACCTTCTCGGATCCATCATGGTGAATTCTATGCCTTGCCTCAGTCACCACAGACTTTTAAGCAGCTTTTGATGGTTTCTGGTTTTGATCGTTATTATCAAATAGTTAGATGTTTCAGAGATGAGGATTTCAGGGCAGATAGACAACCTGAGTTTTCACAGATTGACTGTGAAATGTCTTTTGTCACAAGAGATGATGTGGTTGAGATATTTGAGGGGTTGATCAGAAGGCTATTCATGAAGACCAGAAATGTAGACCTGGGCACATTTCCTCATATGTCTTATGACGAGGCCATGAAAACTTATGGTAACGACCGGCCTGATCTGAGGTTTGAGATGAAATTTAGTGAGTTGAATCACCTGACCCAGGGCAAAGGCTTCAATGTATTTGATAGTGCCGAATTGGTTGTAGGGATCAACGCTACGGGGTGTGCGGAGTATACCCGCAAGCAGGTAGATGCGCTGACAGATTGGGTAAAACGGCCACAAATAGGAGCCAAAGGATTGGTCTATGTGAAGTACAATGCAGATGGTACCTTGAAGTCTTCAGTTGATAAGTTCTATTCTGAAGAAGATTTGAAAGCCTGGGCAGGGGAGTTTGGAGCCAAACCAGGCGATTTGATGCTCATCCTTGCCGGGGAAGCTAATACTACCAGGAAAGCGCTTTCTGAATTGCGTCTTCACATGGGTAATGAGCTAGGTCTGAGAGATAAAAACGTATTCAAACCGGTGTGGATCTTTGACTTTCCTTTGGTGGAGTGGGATGAAGAGACCAGGAGATATCATGCCATTCATCACCCATTCACATCACCACATAAAGATGATGTTCACCTTTTAGAGACCGAGCCAGGCAAAGCCAGGGCCAACGCTTATGATGTGGTAATCAACGGCTCTGAAATCGGTGGTGGTTCGATCAGGATTCATAGCAGAGAGCTCCAAAATAAGATGTTTGACCTGCTGGGCTTTTCTAAAGAGGAAGCACAGAAGCAATTTGGGTTCCTGCTTGATGCATTTGAGTATGGGGCGCCGCCACATGGAGGAATTGCATTTGGTCTGGACAGACTATGTGCAATTTTAGGAGGCAGTGACTCTATCCGAGATTTTATGGCATTCCCTAAGAATAATAGTGGCAGAGATCTAATGATAGACACACCTTCATCTATTGACCAGGAGCAATTGAAAGAATTAGGCTTGAAAATCACCAGTTGAGGGTAAAGTGTGCTTCATCACTATTATAATGGATGATTTGATTAAATTCACCGAACCAACAGCTTCAATAGAATGACCAGGAAATTCATTTTATATTCACTTCCTTTCTTATTCCTTTTTATGTGCATGGCCATTTTTGAGCCATGGATCTATCGAAACCTTATTGTGAGCTCGAAGATTGATGCTGACTTAAAGAATAAAGAGTTTGAGATTATAGCTCATAAAGGCGCCTCCGGTATTGCTCCGGAAAATACCATCCCTGCGGTAGTGAAGGCCCTGGAGATGGGAGTGGACATGATTGAAATTGATGTGCAACAAACCAAGGATGAGCATATCATTGTCTTTCATGATGAAACGGTAGACCGGACTACAGATGGAGAAGGTTTTGTTCATGACTACACGCTTGAGGAGTTGAAGCAGCTGGATGCCGGATTCTGGCATAGCCCCGCCTATAAGGATACCAGGATTCCAACGCTGAAAGAAGTCCTGGATACTATCAACGGAAAATGTAAGGTGCTGATTGAGATCAAGCATTCTGATCATCCGCACTACCATGATTTTGCTGAAAAACTGATCGATATAATCAGAGCTGAAAAGGACGGATTTGAATGGTGTATTCTGCAGTCCTATGAGATAGAATACCTGGAAGAAGCCCACAACTATGATGATCGGATCCAAACCAAAAAGCTTTTGATTGGAGAAGATTCTACCCCTCTTTTTGCGTTCTATATAGAAACCAAGATGCACCTGGGTCGGGCTACTAGTGAAGGGAACAGGCTACTGGCACTAAACCCGGAGTATACCACGCTTTCTACCAGGAGAGTATTCAGGATGCATGCCAGGGGGTTCAAAGTTTATACATATCCGGTCAATGAGCGAGATGATATGGTGAAGATGTTGCACATGGGTGTGGATGGGATTATTACTGATTACCCTGAAAGGCTGATTCAGGTCCAGAAAGAGATCCAGGCGCTCTAGTATCTATCTATTAGCCAATCTTTTGATCATTCCTCCGAATACAATTCCATGGAGGGGAAAAACACTGTACCAATACACACGGCCCCAAATTCCTTTAGGTCGGAAGGTAGCTGTTTGTATCAACTGGTTCTCCCTTACCTTAAATTCCAGCCAGGCTTCTCCGGGGAGAAGCATTTCTGCAAAAAGCAGCACACGACCATCCTGGCGGTCAGCAAAAAGTACCCTCCAAAAGTCAACTGCATCACCTACCTGAAGCAGATCGTCATGTGTTCGACCTCTTCTCAGGCCCACTCCCCCAACCAGCTTATCAAGAAAGCCTCTGATTTTCCAGAGCCATGTGGCATAATACCAACCTGTTTCACCACCAATTCTCCAGATTCTGTCTAGTGTAGATTCTCTATTTTCGATGGGTAATGTACGACAATCTTTGAGGCATCCATGAGAAGGTACTTCCAGGAAATCCGAAATATTAATATCTAACCTCCCACTAATCAGTGAATCTTTCCAGCTGGACAATATTTCCTGATTTTCGATTTTTGAGAGCGTCCGTGCAAGTGCCTCCTGATATCCAATTGGTTTAATACCCAGAATTGTATTGATGTCGCTCGGTTCACAGATGACTTCTATTTTCATGCTATCCACAAGGGCGGTGGCTAGCTTGTACGACGTGGAGGTGACAAAGTATAACCAATAGGATGATAAACGCGGTGTCATCACCGGTACGATAATGATCCTTCTGCCTAGCTTTCTGATCCTCGCATACCCCATAAGCATTTGTTGGTAGTTTAGGATATCCGGGCCTCCAATGTCAAAACTCTTATCAAAAGTTTCCGGGTGGTTCAGGCTTTTGGATAAGAACGAGATCACATCAGCAATTCCTATTGGCTGGCATTTTGTTTTCAACCACTTTGGTGCAACCATTATGGGTAGTTTCTCTACCAGGTCCCGAATAATCTCAAAGGAGGCGCTTCCTGACCCAATAATGATCCCGGCTCGTAAAGTGGTTAGGTGAAACTTTCCTTTTGCCAGCTCTCTCTCTACATTTTTTCGTGAATTGAGGTGTTTTGAAAGGGTCTTTTCATTCACAATACCACTGAGGTAGATTACTTGCTTTGCCTTTGTCGCGTTGATGGTGTCACAAAAATTTCTTGCCGACTTTTTTTCCAGTTCTTCATAATCGCTGGAGGCAGACATTGAATGCACAAGGTAGTAGGCAGCATCAATATCCTTCGGTATCTCTGACAAGCTTTGTCTGTCAAGTAAATCTGCTTCGATAATCTGAATCTTATCCAGAAGGGATTCGGAAGGATTAAACCTTTTCCTATCCCTCACACAGCAGACCACTGTATGTCCGGCACCTATCAAAGTTGGGAGAAGCCTTTGTCCTATGTACCCAGTTGCACCTGTCAGTAAAACTTTCAATGGAATGAACTCAATGTTGTTAAATAATAACTCAATACTACTCCTTTGGTTTAATCCGAGCTTTTGATGACACGGATGGATAAGGAAAATGTAGTAGGTTTACTGATTAACTCAAACCAATAATGTCCAAACAATATAATTCTTTTATTCCTCATTTTAATTTCCCTTTACTTATTCTTCTTTCATTGATCATTCAGACGAGCTGTCAGCGATATGTCGTCATAGATGAATCACATAAAGCTGAATATGTGGAAAAGACCATACCCATTGATAGCGTGTGGGCTGGTCATCCGGTAGGATTTTGTCTGTATACCCACAATGACAGGCAATACATAGCCTATTACAATGCAAATAGGAATATGGTGGTAGGCCAGCGGAATCTCGATCAGGATTTTTTTGAGTTGCATGTCATGCCAGCTACATCACGAGAAAATGCAGGAGGTACAAGCACAGTACTGAACTGGGACAGTCATAATTTTCTGACCATTGGCATTGATAAGGAAGGGTTTATCCATGTTTCCGGAAATATGCATGTTCATCCGATCACATATTTTAGAAGTACCAAACCTCACGACATCTCTTCATTGGTGCAAGTGATGGAAATGGTTGGCAAAGATGAAGATCGGTGTACCTATCCTCATTTTATGCTCACCAAAGAGGGCGAGCTGCTTTTTCACTATCGTGACGGTGGGAGTGGTAATGGCAATGAGATCTATAACCGTTATTCCACTGAAACAAAATCCTGGTCCCGGATGCTGGACGTTCCCCTCACCGATGGGGAAGGGCTGATGAACGCCTATCAATCAACCCCTGTTATTTTAAAAGATGGGTGGTACCATATGTATTGGGTTTGGAGGGATACTCCGGACTGTTCCACAAATCACGATCTGTCATATATGAAAAGCCCAGACCTGAAAAACTGGTACAGTGCTTTTGGGGAGAAAATTGAATTACCAGCTACACTAAATCAAAAAGCTTTGATTGTAGACCCTATCCCCGTGAATGGAGGAATTATCAATCTGGCAGCAAAACTGGTGTTAGACGATAAGAATCAACCTGTATTTACCTATCACAAGTTTGACGAAGAGGGCAACACTCAGCTGTATATTGCCCAGGCAGAGGAAGATGACTGGTCCTACAAAAAAGTAACAAATTGGGATTATCGGTGGGAGTTTAGTGGGAATGGGAGCATCAACAGCGAAGTGATTTTGAAAAGCTTCAGGAGCAGAGATGATAACAAATATGAGATTGACTATTGGCATGTAAAGTATGGCGACGGGACGATTCTATTAAATAGTGATTTTGATGCTATAGGGAAGGTGATAAAGTCGGAGGCTTTTTCAAAAACGCTTGAAGCAAAGGGTGATTTTCCCGGTTTGATGGTTCAGACAAGTAAAGATATTGGCGATCCAGGTGAAGATGATACGAGATACATGCTGAAATGGGAGACACTGAACAGGAACAGAGATAAACCCAGGCCTGAACCCTGGCCAGAGCCAAGTCAGTTGACGCTTTACAAACTTAAATCCGGCAAATAATTATTAATTTTTCACTTTCAATAGAAACAAAAAGCAATTCAAAGTGATGAAAAGGTTATTAACCCTCATTTTTTTATTTTTTCTTGGATTAACAGTAGATGCACAAATCAAGGCACTTATTGTAGATGGTCAAAACAATCACGAGGTATGGCCCAAATCTACCATCATGATGAAGCAATACCTGGAGGAGACCGGATTGTTTGAGGTGGATATCTATCGCTCAAAATACACCTGGAAGGCGGCACGTGAAGAGGAATATCTTCCTAAGGCCGGAGTAGGTGAGACTGAAGATTTGAAGGACCCCACTGCAGACCCTGACTTTGCTCCTATATTCAAAAATTATGATGTTGTAATATCAAATTTTGGGTGGAAAGCTGCCGCCTGGCCTGCCAGGACTCAGAAAGCATTTGAAAAGTTTATGAAGGCTGGAGGAGGTCTGGTGTCAGTTCATGCTGCAGACAATTCATTTCCGGAGTGGCCGGCCTATAACGAAATGATTGGTTTAGGTGGCTGGGGTGACCGTACAGAGAAGGACGGACCCTATGTGTACTACACCAACGAAGGGGAGCTTAAAGTAGATAATGCACCAGGTAATGGGGGTTCACACGGACCTCAAAACAACATTTATATGACTATCCGGGCAGATCATCCAATTACAAAAGGATTGCCCAAGAACTGGTATACAGCAAAAGATGAATGCTACGCAAAGCTGAGGGGCCCGGCTAAAAACATGACCATCCTGGCAACTGGGAAGGATATGTCTGGCAAAGCACCCACAGACCGCCATGAACCCATGCTGATGGTCATAGACTACTACAAGGGCCGGGTTTTTCATACTACCCTGGGCCATGATGACTATTCAATTGAAGGGGTTGACTTCATTACCACTTTTTTAAGAGGTACAGAATGGGCTGCTTCAGGCAAGGTAACCATTCCGGTCCCTGATGATTTCCCTAAGCAGGATGACAAGAGCAGCCGGGCATTTGTGTTGAAGGAGTAAGCTCCAGCTTGAATTTATACTGGGATGCATGAATAAAATTCCCCTCTCTTCCCGTAAAGCTCACACTCTACCTTGCACAAAGCCTTACGCAACCTTCAATAAGGCTTTACGCAAGCCTCTGTAAGGCCTTCCATCGAGGCCTATGAAGCCTTATAGGAGCTCATGCAAGGCTTTATATCTTCTGCTATCAGGTTTACACGCGTTGCAAACGCGCAAGATTGGTAAGGTAGGCTAGACTTCCACTCTCATTCCTGTTTTCGCCGCCTTATAGATGGCTTCGATAATTTTCATGTCTTTTACCCCTTCTTCACCGCTGACAGACACCAGCGCCTTTTTATCCTGTAGGATAATCTGAGCCATCTCATCCATCTGAATGGTTTGGTGGGTGATGTGTGGCTGTGTAAGTGGGCCATTGTGTGTACGACCTTCAATGGGACCATAACCTGTAGAGGGCCTCATCTCCACGAATCCATCATCACCTGTCATAAAAAATCGGTCTAGGTGCCGCATCTGATAGGTAGAGAGGCAAGATGCTACTGCTCCGCTAGGGAAACCCATCTGGAATTGGATGGTCTCATCTACACCTTCCTTAAATTTTTCAGGGTCGGTCTTGGTTTCCTGGGCAGTAACCCAAACAGGTTCTTCACCCACCATATAGCGAGCTCCGTTGATTGAATAAATACCTATGTCCATCATGGCTCCTCCTCCCGCAAGCTCCCGGTTAAGTCGCCATTGTGTAGGATCCCCAATTCTAAATCCTGACTGCCCCTGGAAGAATCGAATACGGCCGAATTCTCCGGCTTGTCGCATCTTAATCACAGCAACAGTTTTTGGTTCAAAGTGCATTCTGTAACCTATCAGGAGCTTCACTCCGTTAGCTTTACATACATCCACCATCTCCTGTGCATCCTTAGCATTTGTTGCCATAGGTTTTTCGCAGATCACGTGCTTTTTGGCCCGGGCAACCCTTAGCGTCTGCGGATGATGTAAAGCATTTGGGGTGATGATGTAGACCGCATCGATGTCCGGGTTGTCCTTGATCTTGTCGAAGTTTTCATAGTTGTAGCAGTTCTTATCCGGCACGTTGTGCGCTTTCTGCCACTTGGGTATTTTAGTCGGAGTTCCACTGATCAGACCCGTCACCTTGGCCATCTTGCATTCCCGCATGGCCTCTGCTACCCGATTGGCATAGGACCCAAGTCCCATTAATGCCACTCGTAAAACAGGACCCTGGTATGGAGTCGTATTTGCAAGTAATGAGTTGGAATGATAAAGTAGGGGAAGGCCAAGGGCTGTAACCTTCATCTTGTCAAGGAAGTCTCTTCTTGTTGTCATATTTGATCTATTTGTATAAAAATAAGGCTTAAGGAGCAAAGAGCAAAGAGCACAAGAGCATAGAACAAAGAGCGGGGCATTAAATATACCACCAGTCCTTACCTTCGATAAGCTTGAGATTTGAAAGATAGTCTTCAACTGCTCTCCTTTCCTTCAATTCAGGATAAATACCTACCAGAACCTGAGGGTTGTTTAGGTCTGCGGTTTTTTTGAAGGTCTGCAAATCAAACTGATGGAATGAAATCCCTGATTTTTTAAGGATGTCCGCTGTCAGCTTGGTTTTTTCATTGTTTCCCCACAAAACCAGGTTATCTGTCCTCAGGTCATTTTCAATGAATTGATGGATCTTGAGATTGAAAAATGATTGTTGCTGATAGTGTTCAGAATTTCTGGATGTCCTTGCTGGGTGCTCTCGCCAGAAGAGTGTGACATCAGGGATAGTTTGTATCTTAAACTGATTTTGGTACCACTTAAATACCAGGTGGTAATCTTCCGGGTAGGTGAGGTCATGAAATCCCCCTATAGCATCCAGTTCCGATTTCCTGACCATCCAATTGGGTGAAGCAATCACACACTCTCGGTAGATCTGCTGCCAATGTTTACCTGTCAGGTTGATATCATTGATCCAGTTTTCATATTTGAGATAGCCTTCACTAATGGGCTCTTCTCCAAAATATTTCACCAGCCCGGTAGCGATACTTCTTGGGTGATTAATTAGAGCATTCATCATTTTCTCCAGCCGAAATTCTGCCATGACGTCATCAGCATCCATTCTGGTTATATAAGTCCCTTTTGCATTCGAGCATCCAGTCTTCAATGCATAGATAATTCCATCACCAGCATTGTCTATGCATTTGATTCTTTGGTCACGGTTAGCATATTCTAATAAGATCTTTTTACTAATGTCTGTGGATTGATCATCCACTGCTACCAGCTCCCAATCTCTGATGGACTGTCTAAGTATGGATTCCAGGCACTCAACAAGAAAAGGTGCAGCATTTTTTACCGGCATGATGATTGAAATCAAATCCATGACCTGAAGATAAAGTAATCTGGTGATTGGCTGTTAGGCTAGAGTAGGAGATTGGGAGCCATGCCACTTTTCCAGTCGTGGATTCATGATGCTAAACCATAGAGGAGGAATCAGGGCGATGAGGATCATCGTAGGGTATCCGGCTGGTAGCTGAGGGCTTTTATCATAATGGTCCAGCACCTGGTAACGCTTGATGGCATTGGCATGGTGATCCGAATGTCGCTGAAGTTGAAACAGGAAGAAATTACTTATCAGGTGGCTTGAATTCCAGGAATGGATTGGTGTGACCTTTTCATACTTCCCGGGACTAACCTGCTTTCTAAGAATGCCATAATGCTCTACATAGTTGACCAGCTCGAGCAGTGAGAACGCCAGCAAACTTTGAGTGGTCATAAAAATGGGGACTTCCCATACAATGCGGGATTGCAGCAGGCTAAAAATCAAAGTTAGTATTAGCACAAAAAATGCAGGTATAGTTGAATACCAGATCATTTGATTATGTATGGAGTACCAGGGTTTGCCCATTTTCTGCAGTCGAACCTTTTCCAGATGCCACGCATGTAGCCAGCCTTTGAAAACCGATTTTACCCAGAATGCATAATAGGATTCATTTTTGAATGCCGTGGCCGGGTCAACGGGGGTAGCCACCTGGACATGATGTCCACGGTTGTGTTCAATGTAGAAATGCATGTAGCCAACTGTCATCAGGATCAACCTGCTATAAAATCGTTCCAGGGCAGATTTTTTATGTCCTAACTCATGGGCAACCGTGATGCCGATACCTCCTGTGACCAGCGCAATCCCCAGGGTAAATCCAATCCATTCATAAAGGTGGCTCATCGTGCCATAAACCACTACATAGCAGGCCCATAGGATGAAGCCCAATTGAAAGTAGGTCCAGGTATAGGTGATGAAGCGGTAATAGTAATCTGCAGCTACAGAGGAGGCACGATCCTTGGGGATATTACCATTATCTACACCCACCCAGTGGTCCAGCAATGGCAGGAGGATAAATACGTCGAGGATCACCAGGTAGTTCCACCACCCGCCCATATAGTAACCCAGGATCACAAGGGTTGGTATTGTGAATGCAGAGTAGAAACCAATTTTTTTGAGTGGTCCCATCCAACTAAAACGCTATTCCTCTCTCAATTGTTCTTACATTTCAGCTTCTAAAGGCTCCAATGACTTTAGGTACGTATAGACTGCCTCCAGTTCTTCTTCAGGTAGCCTGTTGTAAGCTTTCCAAGGCATAAACGCATTGTCCACTGCTTTGCCTTCCTTGGTTGTTCCTGTCCGTAAAAAAGATAAGAAATCATCGTAAGACCAGGAGCTCATATTGCTGGCCGGAGTAAGGTTTGGTGCTGGTGGCGAATTAGGGTCCGTGGGTATTTTCCCACTTAAATTTTTCCCATGACAGCTCTCACAGCCAATCACGCTAGACAAATATTTTCCTCGATCTTTGGGTGACAGGTCAATGGTATTTGCCGGTATGGGGGCCTCATGATCTATCAGGTTTACTCCAAATTCATGATCAAATGCTCCCATGGCAATAAGTAGTTTTCCGAAAGGCTTAAAACCGGCCTCTTCATTAGGTCTGTTTACTGGGGGTGCCACCGACTTCAGGTAAGCAATAATACCTCCAATGTCTTCAACCCTCATTTGAGCAAAACTTTTTGATGGCATGATCAATAATGGCCTTCCAGTGGGTGATACACCATGCCGTAAAGCTGCTAACCAATCTTTATCGGAATAATAAGCAAGACCGCCCTCGCCCTGGGTAATATTTGGCGCGTATAGCTTTCCTAATCCCGGGTCATCAATAAACATTTTACCTCCCAGATCATCCGCATGACAATCGGCGCACAGGGTATTGACCCATTTTGCTCCTATAGCCAGCGATAAGGAGTCGTTTGGAATCGCTAAATGGATAGGCTCAATTTTTACTGTCCTACCGATGATTTTTTCAGCTTTTTGGATTTGGAAAAAAACAAGCGCAGCAATAATGATAAGAAGGGACACAACAGTGATCCCAATCCACTTTAAGATTTTCATTTTTGTTTAGGTTAGGTGAAGTTTTTCTAATCAAAAATTAAGCTTTTTTCACCTTTTATGCAAAAAGATCTTACTTGTGGAGAGAAATATGCCTGGTATTCCCATGTTCGGCATCCAATGATTTAAGGTATGCGTAGATAGCCTCTAATTCACTGTCTGGCAACCTGCTGTAAGCGCGCCATGGCATATACCTATTGATTACGGTTTTACCTTCGGGGGTCCTTCCTGTGTGTATAAAGCTATAAAAATCATTAAAGGTCCACTTGCTAAAATTTCCAGATGGAGTAAGATTTGAGGCAAGAGGCGAAATTGGGTCACCGGTATATTTTCCGCTCAAGGATTCACCATGACAACCTTTACAACCAATAATTTCTGTTAAATATTCACCCCGATTTTCCAGTGTTTCATGCTTTCTGTTTTCAGGTATGGGTGCATTATGATCTATCACGTCAGCTCCAAACAGTTTACCAAAAACACCTGCAGACAATAAGAATTTTGCAATGGGTTTAAAAGTCGATTCCTTATTGACCCTGTCAACAGGAGGTAGAGTTTTTAGGTACGCTATTATACCGCCAATGTCCTCCTTTCTCATATTGGTGTATTCCATCGAAGGCATCAATAATAGCGGTCTCCCCGTTGCAGAAATGCCATGCCGTAAAGCGGCCAGCCAATTGTCGTTATTTAGGTACCCAATCCCTCCGACTCCACTGGTGAGGTTGGGGGCGTACAGCCTACCTATCATCGGATCCTCAATCACAGTGTTGCCCCCAAGGTCTGAACCGTGGCATTCGGCGCAAATGGAATTGACCCACTTCCTCCCAATACGAAGCGCACCGGAATCGATATTGACTTCCATGGTAACAGGCTCAATATCCAATGAACGATGCATAAGGTCGTCAGCTCTTTCGATGTGAAAGATTATAAAAACAATAAGTGCTATTGAAAGAGACCCAATTATGATCCCGATCCATTTATAAGCCGTCATCAGAATTTAAGACCAATTATAGCTGAAAATTAGCCCTTTTTGGCAAAAATCTCACTATGACACAGTCTCCCGTTCCGTAAACTCAAATCCCATTGTATCCAACCGGGTTAATATTGGCTTATAGATTTCAGGTTGAGTGGGGATGTGTACACCTTTGAGTATCAGCTTTTGGTCCAATATCATTTCAGCACAAATAGCCAGCGGTAGACCTACCGTTTTTGACATGGCTGTATTTACCTCGTCATCTCCGTATACCACCATGTGGGCCTGTATTTCTTTGGGTCTGTCATTATCCAGATAATTGAACTTGTGCCACATTACGATCATGTCCCGATCTGTCTTGGTCAGTGTCCATTTCTTTTTCAGGATGTGTTCGAGTATCTGGGCTGGAGTTCCTTTCTTCAGTCCTACCAATTCTTCTTCAAAGATCCCCAACCATCTAAGCTTATACATTTCCTCTGATTCTAGTCCAAGATTCAGGTAGTGGGCTAGCTTCAGCTCCACTGAGTCATGTGGGTTGTAACGCAAAAATGAGTTGATAAACTGGCGGTGGGTCATCACATCTACGGACTCCATCTGGTAGTCGTCGCAGGTGGCTCCCAGCTGTACAAAAACATCCCATGCTTTACAAAATCCGGTTCTTCGGAGCGTTCCGCGAAATAGTGTATGGATACCCTGTAGGTTGTACAGCTCGAGATACTTTAGTGAATCCCGATTGGCATAGCCCTCGAAATAACCATGTCCCGGCACATAAATGACCTCAGTACGTCGAAATAAATTGTGGTATGGGATGTACTTAAAGCGCCCTTCCTGCAGGAATTTCACTGTTCCATTCCCTGCCATCACCACGTTACGAGGATTCCAGGTAAACTTATAGTTCCAGGGGTTCTCAGCCTCTGTATTTTCGGCCAGCAGCCCACCAGTGAAAGTTTCAAATCCGGTGAGGGTGTGGCCTGCTGATTTGATCTTGTTGAGTACCTTGAGTGCAGACATGTGATCCAACCCCGGATCCAGTCCCAGTTCCATAATACAACAGGCATCATTATCCCTAAACTGGTGATCCAGTGCTTTTATGTCATCATTCAGATATGAGGCGGTGATGAGGTTGATACCTGATTCAGCGCAGATGGTTGCTACACGGATGTGGAGGTGTGCGGGCAACATACTGATGATAAGGTCAGCATCTTTCAGGAGTTTTTTGGCCTCGCTCTTATCCTCCACATCAAAATGAAATGAACGTGCTCGTGGAAACCTGGAGCTTATATTTTCAGTATCCAGGTCCCCAATGCTTATTTTGAATGCTTTGTGTTCGGAGACATCAAGCAGATAATTGATCAGGGAGGTAGCGGACCTTCCGGCACCCAGGATGATCACAGATTTACCCTCTTTAGGCATGTATGTTTTGGCGTTTAGCCGGGTTGAGTTAAATTATTTTTTTCTGTTGGCAACAGTGGCGCTGGCCTGGTCAGTGGCAAGCACCAGGACATCTGCAATTTTGACATGGGCAGGTCTGTTGATCACAAACTCAATGATCTCCGCAATGTCCTGTGCTTTTAGTGGATTCATGCCTTCATACACTTTGGAAGCCCGGGCCTCATCGCCTTTGAATCGCACCATGGAGAATTCGGTTTCTACCAACCCAGGCTTAATATCTGTAACCTTGATGCCATATGGATTCAGGTCAAGGCGCATCGCTTTTGACAGGCCATCTACCGCGAACTTGGAGGCATTGTAAAGATTGCCATTGGCATATGCTTCAATACCTGCAACAGACCCAATATTTACAACATGGCCACGCTTGCGGGCCACCATACCGGGAGTAATGGCCCGACTCATATACATCACTCCTTTTACATTGATATCAATCATGGCCTCCCAGTCATCCAGGTTGCCCTCATGAATAGGACCAAGTCCGTGAGCATTTCCGGCGTTATTGATGAGCACATCGATGGCTTTCCATTCAGCAGGTAGGCTTTCAATGGCTGACATACTTTCCTTTCTCTTGCTCACATCAAAACATAAGGTATGGACCTCCGTTTGCTTTGAAAGGTCTTTCTTCAATTCATCGAGCCTTTCCTGCCTGCGTCCGGTAAGTATCAACTTATATTTTGGGGCGAGGAGGTATGCAGTAGCCTTGCCAATGCCGCTGGTTGCTCCTGTGATCAATGCAATTTCTTTCATCTTTTGATTTTTTTGGTTTTCTTCAGATAGGTAGGACCGCCTTCAAAGGTAATGTAGAAAGAAAAATTCTGATAACTGAGGTGTTTGATGGGTAAGGTATAGTCGCTGGGCTCGTCGGTAAGCATATCTCTCACACCCCAGGAATATCTGATTTCAGGAGAAAATTTGAACAGCTCAAAATAGAGATCGAATCCCACCCCTGCTTCCACGGCATAGTTCCAGTTCCTTAGTTTGAGGTTGGTCCGGGTGTCCAGATCGTCACCCCGGCCAGCAGCTTCCAGGGCTGGAGTAAACCCTCCAATCATATACATAGCTACATTCCCTCGCCTGACAGATTTGTATTTAAGCAATAGCGGAACCTCTACCATGGTCTGGTCTTTAAGCTCTTCGATAGAGTTGCCATCAGTGAATCGGTATAGTAAACGGTTTTCATAGAATCCCACGGTAACCATGGCACGAAAATCGAGGTATTTCAGCAGCCTCATATTGGCAATCATGGCTACTTTGAATCCCGGCAGGCGCTCAGAGATGACAGAATGCAGGGAATCCAGTGCCGGAGTAGCAAACTCATCAGAATAGAGGGTCTTATACCTGGAGGAGTGCCATGCCATGGCAAACCCGTAGTGAATCCATTGATCGTCGTAATCAATCAGGTTCTCAGATGGATCATTTTGAGCCTGTGCGGGCAACAAAGTGAAGACCAACAAACTAAAGAGAATTACTTTATACCCGTGTAAATGGATGAAATACCTAAAGTTAATGGTTTGCATTCCGTTTGTTTAAATCCGGTTTTTTCTAGTATTCCAAGGAAATTTTTTCCATCCGGGAATTCATTGACAGACTCCGGTAAATAGGTATATGCGGAATTGTCTTTTGAAATTAACCGGCCTATTTTAGGCAATATCCACTTAAAATAAAACTGATACACCTGTTTAAATGGAAACGTCCTGGGTTTTGAAAACTCTAATATCACCACTTTCCCCCCTTTTTTTAATACCCGATGCATGTCTTTGAGCCCCTGCTCGAGGTGCTCAAAATTACGTACACCAAAAGCAACGATGATGGCATCGAACTTATTGTCATCAAACAGCAGTCTTTCGGAATCCCCCATTTGAAGCTCAATCACTTGGTCCAGGCCTTTTTTCTTTAGTTTTTTCTTTCCCACCTCAAGCATTCCCTGGCTGATATCCACGCCAATCACTTTGTCTGGCTTCAATGCAAGAGCTTCAATGGCGAAGTCTCCTGTACCGGTAGCAATATCGAGGATGAGCTTGGGTTGATCAGGTTTCAGCAGCCTAATAGCTTTTTTTCTCCAGAGAATATCTATGCCCAGGCTGAGGAAGTGATTCAGGAAGTCATATTGACCACTGATGTTGTCAAACATGGAGGCCACCTGCTTCTTTTTGGTGTCCTGCTTATCTTTGTAGGGTAATACAGTCATCGGCACGCAAAATTAAGAGATAAACCTTCCGAATGATTGAATTGTTCTTAATTTCTACATGAGTCAGATCAAGTCAGCCATCTTTATAAAAAGCAGTAGTAACCTGGAGGAGTGTCCGAAGCCGGATTTGCCCGAATATGCATTCATCGGCAGGTCTAATGTGGGAAAATCATCATTGATCAACATGCTTACCAACCGTAAGCAACTAGCAAAGGTCTCCGGCAAACCAGGTAAGACTCAGCTGATAAACCATTTTCTGATTGATGATTCATGGTACCTGGTGGATCTCCCGGGCTACGGATGGGCCCAGGCAAGCAAAAAGGAAATAGCGAAATGGAAGGTATTTACCGAGGACTACTTTAAGAAGCGACCAAACTTATCCTGTGTATTCGTGCTGATAGATTCCCGACTGGATCCTCAAAAGAAGGATCTTGATTTTGTACAAAATCTGGGTGAGAATGGTATCCCATTGGCGTTTGTATTTACCAAAGCAGACAAATTGGGAGTCAATAAGAGCATGTCTAATATGGCCAGGTTTCGAAAAATGCTCTTGAAAACCTGGGAAGCATTGCCGCCCTTCTTTATGACCTCGGCAGAGAATGGACATGGAAAAGAAGAATTGTTGAAATATATCGATGAGATCAACCAGGAGATTACCATGTAATCCATATTTTTGGGCTGGTTTTTAATATCAACTATGGAATTAAAAGATATAGCATCAGTATCAGGCAAGGGAGGCCTATTTAAAATCCTTAGCCCAACACGCACAGGGGCTGTTTTGGAATCTCTGGACAATCAAAAGAAGAAAATGATTGTGGGTGCGCACTCAAAAGTGTCAGTACTCTCAGAAATCTCCATTTATACCACAGATGCTGATGGTTCGAAACCACTGGAAGAAGTACTGAAAAAGATCCATAAGGAGTTTAACGGTGATACTGACCTGGATAGTGGATCAGCTCCCGACGAACTAAAGTCTTTCCTGAAATTTATTCTTCCTGAATATGACGAAGCCAGAGTTTATGTATCCGACATTAAGAAACTGGTTTCCTGGTATGCTATCCTGGTAAAAGAAACCCCGGAGATTTTCGAAGAAGCTAAGAAAGAGTCAAAGGCGAAAAAAGAAGATAAGCCAGCAGCAGATGCTGAGAAACCTGAGAAAGCCGCTAAAAAAGCGGCTCCAAAGTCTGAGGCTAAATCAAAGAAATAGCTTTATAGCTTATCGTCAATCGAATATTTTCCGGGACCGGTAAGGAACAGCACCAGGAACGCACCAAGGAATAGAAGTGACTTTTCTTTCGCGCCAAAGCCGTCATCTGCATGCACGATAAAAAATACTACACTCATGGTGGTCATCAAAGGTATTGTAGCCAGTCGGGTGCCCAGACCGATGATTACCAGGATGCTGCAGATAAACTCTGCGAAGACTGTAAGTATCAATGAGATTTCAGGCCCCAGCCCAATGGGATCACCAAACTTGAAATTTCCGGAGATAGCCTTTTGAAACTTTGGCCATCCGTGAGTGATCATCGCTATTCCAAAAACGAGCCTGAGTACGAGTATTGAAAAATCCATTGCAATGGGACGTTTTGAGAAAAGCGTTTTTTTCATGTTTCTAAAATGTTTATCCGTTAAATGATTAAATAAATCTTCTTAAGGTTTGATTAATGCCGCTAAGATAAGACGATCCGAATAAGTTTACATGGACCAAAAGAGGATATAAGTTATAGATTTCTATCCTTTGTTCAAAGCCTGCTTCCAAGGGGAATGCTTCGTGATAACTCTGATAAAAAGTCCTGTCGAAACCTCCAAAAAGTCTGGTGAAAGCAAGCTCTATTTCACGGTGCCCAAAGTAAACGGCAGGATCATATACAAATGGCAATCCCTGGTCGCCTACCATAAAATTCCCACTCCATAAATCTCCATGCAACAATGCAGGTGGCTCGTCCGGCAGGAGACCCGGTAGCTGAGCATAGATCAGTCTAAACTTTTTAGCAAAATCCTGATCAACCAGTCCATTGTAGATGGCAAGCCCCAGCTGTACTTCCAATCGCTTTTCTATAAAAAAGTCAATCCAGCTATCCCTTTCTTCATTGTTTTGAGGGAGCCTGCCAATGTAATTGTTGTGTGAAAGACCAAATGTAGGGGAAGAGACCCTGTGCAGATGAGCAAGTGATTGCCCGAAGGTCTGCCAAAAGTTGGATGCAGGTGGATGCTTATGAATATAGGATAACAAAAGAAAGTTTTTGCCATCGGCTTTTCCTCTACCCAAAACAGTTGGCAGGTTGATAACATTTTGCCTGGCAAGGAGCTGAAGACCGCTCGACTCTTTTTCAAACATGTTGTCGTCCGCGTCATCATTCCATTTTAAGAAATAAGGGCCCATGTCAGTCTCCAGCTTCAGGGTGTGGTTGATACAGCCTCCCGAAACAAACCTTGAGGCCTTCACAACAACCCTTTTGCCAAGAGATTGAAAAAGTGCTGATTCAAAAAATCCACTGTCCTCTGTGAGCATATCAGAGCTTGTGTTTATCTGCTAGAAATTCAATAAACCGTTCGCACGATCGGTCCAGGATATCGTATACTTTTTGAAAACCATCATCCCCACCATAGTAGGGGTCGGGAACGTCGGCATCTTTATGAGCCTCGTCAAAATGCCGCATCAGATATAGCCCTTCATGACGGGTTTCCAGCTGGCTGAGAATATTTGTGAAATTATTGCCATCCATGGCTAAGATGTAATCATATACATGGTCTTCAATGGAAAATTGTCTGCCTTTATGCTGTATTGGCACATTATTTTTTCGAGCAATTGCAATAGACCTGGGGTCCGGATCTTCCCCTACGTGCCAGTGGCCGGTACCTGCAGAATCCACCTCAAATGCATCTATAAGGCCTTTTTTGGTAATTTTATCCTTAAAAATCGCCTCTGCTAATGGGCTTCTGCAGATGTTGCCCAGGCATACAAATAATATTTTTATCATTTTTTTTGAATGATGGGGTTACCTATTTACTTCTGTCCGTATATATATATGCATAACACAAATTATTCATACACCTGTTTGACATCTTGAAGAGTCCCGATTCTATCGGGACTTTTCTTTTTAGCCTGTTTATGGCAGAAAAAAAGCGGACATGTTCTGCCCGCTTTCCTGATCAAATTTCCTGATTTCTATCTGACTGCAATCCCCACACCACCGGTGATGGTACTATATTTCTGTGCCGTGTAGTCGAAATGGAAGGTGAATACCGCCAGTTTCAGCCTGCCACCAATGGTGAATCTTGGCCCTCCAGAGCCCTCGAAATTCAATCCTATAGGGTCCTGAATGGTGTAGGTTTGAGTTTGCTGTGCAGGAGGAGTGATTTCGTAAATGTAATCACCTTTAACTCCGATTTCAGTCCTCACAATATTTACTCCAATACCCGCATAAGGAGTGAAAACAGTTAATTTCTTCGATATCAGGGCTTGAATAGTCGTAGCACTGGCGATAAACTCTCCAAAGTTGTTGGTGTTTGGATCACTATAAAATCTAACCTCAGATCCATTCGAACTTGTCTGGGTATTATCTACTTCTAGCTGAAGTGTGGAAGTAATTTTGGTTGTACCAAAGAACCCGGAAAGGTCAAAAGGTAAATTTTTGATCCCTGGTATCCATTGTTTGAAGTCATGCATCACTCCAATACCAAACATTTTAATACTAAAGTCATCCACATTTATTTCCGGAAGTAACCTTATTTTCAGGTCTGTATTTTTATAAACACCAATACCTAAGTTAAGGGTTGGTATTGGCAAGCCGGTTACCACAGGGACATTTTCCAGGTTAATTCCATCCGGCACCGCAAATTCGATATCGCCTGCATCGAATGGCAAAGGAGTACCATTATACTCTACATTCCCAGTTTCAATGACAATATCTTCATTGGGAGCATCTCCACCGACGATGGTAGGTAGGGTGGTTTCCAGCCCTGGCTCCAGTCTCATATTATTGAATTGACTTTCTATGAACTGAAAAGTTCTTTCTGCTTCCGGGATCTGCGCCATATTGAAAGAAAATGTCAGGTCCACACCCAGAGTTTTATGAGCTTTTGCTGTATTGTACCAGCCATTAGCAAGGCCATTACCCAGTGAATTCATGGCAGGTGCAAGATAGCTTTCAAGATATGTATTGGCATCATCAGCTCCTGCTGCGATGATTTCACCGAAATCCTGTGATTTAACAGAAGCTCCGCAAAGTAGAAGCGTTCCAACTAAAAGAGACTGAATCGATTTTTTGAAATTAGGTATCATTATTCTAAGGTTAAAATTCTATTTAGGCTGATTTATCCAAATGTATTCTATTCTTAAGAAAGTTTAAAGAACTACTAATTTACAATTTTCGCACATCTGAGCGACTTTTTTTGTATTAAAAAGGACTAAATTGAGAAAATACTGTGATTTTCAAAGATTTACCTAGCGTGGTATTAGGTGAAATACCTGATGTAATCGAGAAATATTGGTTTGGAATATATTTTCAACACCCCCTTTGAGGCTTTTCTTTTTGCCCTACACCTTTACTAAATTGCACTTAAAATCACCTGAAAGATGAAAAGAATACTAATCCTGACTTTACTGGTTATGGTCATCTATCCCGCCAGTGCGCAATTGAACCTGAAAAAGAAATTTGAACGGAAAGCCGATGAGGTGGTGGATGACCTGCTATTCGGAAAAAAGAAAAAAGATAAGAATTCTGGCTCTACGGCTCCCTCCGGAGAGGCCAGCGAAACCTATAAACCGGAAAATGAAGACGCTCCCCTTGGAGGCTATGTGCGGAAACCTGTGGATTACGGCAGGATGAACACTGGCGAAACTGTTCATTTCAGGGATTTGATTGATTTCTTGCCCGATGATGTGGGTTCATATTCACTTGCTGATAAACCGGATGGAGCGAGTATGAGATTTGGAGAAGCCAGCTATAGTTATGCTGAAAAGCAATATAGTAACGGTGATGACGATATGTCGATCATGATCTATGACTACCTGTTTACAGGGGCCATGTTTGGAGCATATGCCAATGCCTATGAATACGAGACCACAGAAGGTATCATGAAATCTGTGGAAGTGGAAGGCTTTCCGGGTTGGTTCTCCACCACCTATGAATCAGGAGAGACTCAGCTGGTGCTGGTGATCAACAACCGGTTTATGCTCAATATCAACCGCCAGGGGGCTTCTGAATCTGAATTGAGTGGCTATGCAGGTACAATGGAGCTGAGTAAACTACCGGAAGGACAAGCCATCGAGGAGGTAGAACCTGAAGAAGATTCCGAAGGCTCAGATGATAAATAGGATCAGTTCCTGTTTATGGTGTTAAGATAATTTATGCTGTTATTATATCGATTAAGTTTAGCTGGTTACCAATTAGCTGTTTGGATTTACTCTTTTTTCAATACGAAAGCAAAGCTCTTCCTGGAAGGCAGGCAAGGTGTATTTGATCGGCTTGAACAATCGATAAAGAAAGATAAAAATGTCGTCTGGATCCATGCGGCTTCAGTAGGGGAGTTTGAGCAGGGAAGACCCCTGATCGAATCCATCAGGAAGGAAAAGATTGATTGTTACATTTTACTGACCTTTTATTCGCCTTCAGGATATCAGCTGCGCCAAAACTATGACCAGGCAGATCATGTTTCCTACCTGCCAATAGACAGTCCGGCAAATGCCCGAAGGTTTATTTCGATCGTCAACCCAAAGCTTGCGATCTTCATCAAATATGAGTTTTGGTATTACTTTATGAATACACTTCAGGCTCAGGAGATACCCACTATTTTCATCTCCTGTATCCTGAGAGAAAATCACTTCCTGTTTGGGCCATTTGGGCGATTTTATCAGAAGGTATTGAAAGGCATAGATCACTATTACGTGCAGGATGAGCTTACAGGCAAGCAATTAGGTGGTATTGGGATCACTCAGTATACAGTTTGTGGGGATACCCGTTTTGATCGGGTTGTTGAGATTGCTGAGAATGCCGGAGCAGTTCCGCTCGTAGAGTCATTCATCAACAAGGAAGAAATCATGGTGATCGGAAGTGCCTGGGGCTCTGATCTGGAGGTGATCAAATCATTTATCCTGGAGCATAAAGACAAGCTGAAATTCATCATTGCTCCCCACAATATCGAAGAGCATCATTTAGAGCCCTTTGAGCGGTTGCCCAATAGCATTCGTTACTCACAGCTGACCAGGGGAGATCATTCCGGGCATAGAATATTGATAATAGACAATATCGGGATGCTTTCGAGGCTGTACCGATATGCCCGTTTTGCGCTGGTAGGGGGTGCCTTCAACGGGACGTTGCACAATGTGCTGGAGGCCGCTGTGTATGGTATCCCGGTATTTTTTGGGCAGCATGAGAACAACCGGAAGTTCCTGGAGGCCAAAGGATTGATTGAGTCAGGAGGAGGATTTTCATTTGCCGATGCTGCAGCACTTTCTCAGCTATTTGACTCTCTGCATGGAAATAAATCAGATTATAAAAAGGCAGCCACAGCAGCCGGGGAGTTTGTGAAGGGTGGCACCGGAGCAACAGCCCTGATCACCCAAAAGGTAAAAAAATACTTATGAAAGGCCTGGTGATCAAATCGACAGGCTCGTGGTACCGGGTGAAAAAGGGGGAGGAGATCATCGATGCCCGGCTGATTGGAAAATTTAAGCTGGAGGACAAGAAGATCACAAATCCCATTGCCGTAGGTGATGAGGTGGTGCTGGAAGCTAATCCCGGAGGCACCAATGAGTGGCTGATCAAGGACATCCTGCCCAGGAAGAACTACATCATTCGGAAATCTCCCCGCAAGAAGGGCCACGATCACCTGATCGCAACGAATGTGGACCAGGCGTTGATGATTGCCACCCTGAAGATGCCCAGGACCTCACTGGGTTTTATCGACCGCTTCCTGGTGACGCTGGAAGCTTTCAGGATTCCCGGAATCATCTTTTTCAATAAGACCGACCTTCTAAAAGAAAAAGATAAAGAAGTATTGATTGAACTGGCCACCCGCTATACAGACATTGGATATGAATGCACCTTTGGATCGGTGAGAAACAACCAGCTGGGTGATATTGAGAAGCTGCTAAAAGGCAAGGCCACCCTGCTATCCGGGCATTCCGGTTCCGGTAAATCCTCCCTCATCAATGCCCTGGTGCCCGGGACTGATCAAAAAGTCTCTGAGGTCTCCAATTTTGCCAACAAGGGCGTGCATACCACCACCTTTGCCGAGATGTTTTTTGGACAGGACATGTCCCTGATAGATACGCCTGGCATCAAAGAGCTTGGCCTGGCCGAGATCGAGCCTGAGGAGCTGGGCCATTACTTCCCCGAGATGCGGGCCCTGCTGGGTAAGTGCAAGTTTAACAACTGCTTGCATGTAGAAGAGCCTGGCTGCGCCGTGAAAGACGCCCTGGAGGCTGGCGAGATCCACTACGAACGCTACATCAGCTACCTATCCATGCTGGAGGGTGAGGATAATAGGCGGTGAGAGGTGCTACAATAGCCAGGGGTCGGCACGATCAGCAAAATTTTGTTTTTGAATGATCATCACCTTTCGGACGGGGCGTTGTTCGGTGAGCGATTGCTCCACGAGTGGCATATAGCCAAAGTCATAACAAAAAAAGTAGAGTTTTCCTGGCTTACCAAAGAAAGACGTATGGTGGCCGAAATCAAAACCCATTTCGTCTAGCACCTCCTTGCGGACAGTGGCTTTTCCAATTGGGCAGAGCGATTTGAGTATGGTCCGATTGCGTCGCAATTGTGCATTTATCTCCTGCATTCTTTGCTCGTGTGGCGCTTTTTGGCGGTTGTTATGAGTGGCACGGCATTGGTCGCCACAGAATCTTTTATCAGAGCGGCCTGTGAGTACTTCGCCGCAATTCAGACATTTTTTAGTATGTAGCATGTTCGACGATCACTTAACTGCTCATTAATATAAATTATTATTTGGATAGTTCCGTTTATAATCGGATATATCCGTCTATAAAAACGGATATGTCATTTTTACCCTCCATTTTTGATCCTGATGAATGCAGAAGCACAGTCATACAGAGACGCACTTTCAGCCATGGAGGACAAGCTGATAGTGAGGCGATACAGTGAATCTACGATCAGCACCTACCGCTACATGTTTCGGGAGTTTCTCAGATACCTGTATCCCAGACCTTTGCATCAGGTAACTTTGGAAGACATCACGCGGCATCATCATGATCTGGTGGTGAAGAAGAATGTGTCCAGGTCATATCAAAATCAGAGTATCAATGCCATAAAGTTTTATCTGGAGCAGGTAGTGGGTCATGATCGGCGTAGTTATGAATTGGAGCGTCCCAAAAGGCAGCAGAAGTTGCCTGTAGTACTTTCACAGGAGGAGATCCAACGGCTGTTTCAACAGGTAAAAAACCAAAAGCATTTAGCAATACTGATGAGTATATATGGTTGTGGTCTGCGGATCTCAGAGTTGATCAACCTGAAAATTGGCGATATAGACAGTGCGCGGATGGAGGTTCGGATCAATGGAGCCAAAGGGGAGAAAGACCGGATTTGTATGCTTTCGCCTTTATTGTTGAGAATACTCAGGGATTATTGCCGGAAATACCGACCCAAAATGTTTCTTTTTGAAGGGCAAAGTGGAGGGGCCTACTCGGCTACAAGCATCCGAAGGGTTTTGGAAAGAGCGGTAGCGAAGGCCCGGATCCAAAAACATGTGGTAGTTCACACCTTGCGTCATAGTTTTGGTACACATCTGCTTGAAAACGGCACTAACCTGCGATATATACAGGAGCTAATGGGTCATAGCAGTCCAAAGACCACCGAGATCTATACTCATGTGGCTCAGAATGATTTACATAAAGTGGTAAGTCCTCTGGATAATTTGGATTTAGGGAGGTAGATTTGATAGTGTATAAGCGCAATAGCGCTTATACAGTTGTTACCGACTATTTATGGAGAACCGCAGAGATGATCGAATATTTAAATGATCGAACCTCAATAACAAAGGAAGATTTTATCTCGAGTTTCAAGGACCACTTGAGAGGTGATGGGCATGAAGACGAATTATTTGAATTTCACAACAAGCAAATTGGACTTCAATACTTTCGTGGTTTTTTGAACGAACAGGGAATTGAAAATTTGGTCCTTCCTCATCATGCTGTTGAACTGGAACCTGGAAGGTCACCAGATCGACCAGTAAAAACTGGTGGAGAGCTATTTAACACAATTATTCAAGATTATATCACAAACTTTATACCTAACAATAGGTTTGTTAACTGCTTTACTAAAGCAACTGAACAAGGCAAGAAATTCTTCAATCAGAACGATGGACTCCTTCGTGCTGACTTCATTTTCGTAACGAACGACAAGAAGATTGCTCATCTTAACGCTGACTACAATTCAACATATCCAAGTAACTGCATATTTATTGGAAACGGCTTTCATCGGATGATTGCCTACGGATTATTCATCAACTCCAATGGATTCAAACCACTTGAAGTACATTATGTAAAAAACGGATAAGTAACAGTCGGTAACAAGCGCTAGCAGTTATGCGCCAAAGTGCTTTACTGCCTGGGCCTGTAGGACTTGATCGCTCACTGCCCATTCTGAGATTTCATCACTTTTTGCTTCTTCTGCAGTTCTGGCTTTTTATCTGCAGCACGCAGTGCTTCGTAAATACTGTTGTGGTAGTTGGGCAGTTTACTCGTACACACAGGCATGCGCACAACCCCTCGTGAATCTCATGACATGGAAGCCTCTTCATATGATTCCTATTCCGTCAATTGCCATTCGATTTCGCTACTTTAGTGCTTGTCACAACTGGTGGGCGCACACCTGCTAGCTGTGCGTTAGGCAGCATTTTCGCTCATAGCAAAGTGAATCTCATGAATCAAGTCTGTGCTCTATGTGAACAACCTAAAATCCTCAGGGAAAGTCACCTCATTCCGAAATTTGTATTTAGATGGTTAAAGCAAACGGGTGGCGAACACATCAGAAAAGCTGATAATCCTAACAAGAGAGTAAATGATGGCCTTAAACCAGAGTTATTGTGTCATGATTGCGAACAAAAATTCGGAAAGCTAGAAGACAAGTTTGCCCGTGAAATCTTTTATCCGTACGTGAACAAAGGAGAGCAGAATTTTGAATATGACAATTACCTATTTCAATTTGCAGTTTCAGTACTTTGGAGGGTTGCTATTTATTCGTTACCTAGAGCTTCTCTTCATCACAAGTCTCTCATTGAATCAACATTGACAGATTGGAGGGGATTTTTGAACGGTGAAAAACAGTTACCAAACACCAAAAGGATTCATATATTCTTTACGACTGACAGACTGAAACAAAACACTCAACCTGTTGAACGTTTCCTAAATTATTGGGCTCGTGGTGCAGATGGAACAATTGCATCAGGGACGAATACATGTTTAGTCTATGCTAAATTGGCCAGAGTTATGCTGCTGGGAGAAATATCCTCTTTTGATTCCACAGGAATGGTTAACACTCTAATAAACCAGTCAGGGAAGATTGACACTTCCTCAATGAAGGTCAATTGGACAATCAAAGATTTTATAATTGATAGAGTGAAGCTTCTTAACACTCACTATGACAAAGTTTCGGATAGGCAATTGAATATAGCTCTAGATAATACTGACGAACAGTTGAAGAAGATGGAAGGATCAGACATCTGGAATATCGCGCAACAAGAGAGCAATATGACAATAAACCCTAACAATTTTGACTTTGTGTAACGGCTGCCTAACAGATGCTGATCGGGCATATGTCTTAGTGCTTTCTGGCCGGTTTCGGTGCAACTCGACCGTGAATCTGCCGCTGGGAAATGACAGTGCTTTCTACCATCTTTTGCTCGCAGGATTTTTAGACTTTCGGAACGCAGTGCCATTTGGAACCGTTGTGAGCTTCGGCAGATTTCACTACTTTAGTGCTATTCACCAGCTGTGGACATACGCCCGATAGCTGGTCGTTATGGCGTATTACTACAATAGCCAGATTATTCGAAACTTCGAACATGGGAATAAAAAAACCAAAACTTAAGAAAGGAGAGACGGCAACATTTGCGATGAACCCTCACTATGACGAGATGTTGGTTTTCGCTGGAATTAAAGTCCCAACATCTCAAGACTTCTACAAACTGATTGACGAACAGGAGCAACTTTACAAACTGGTCAAAAAACCTAATGTCATTGAGTTCAAGAAAGAGATACAGGAACGGCTGTTAAAAAGGAAAAAATCATGGTGGCCACACGATCGAAAACTTTCACTTTTCGTTAATGTAGGAGGTCCAAAGAACTATATAGAACTAAAAGACCTCGACAACTACCTTAAGACTATTTTTGATTCAATTAAAGGAATCGTCATCATTGACGACCATCAAATAACAAGCGTTACTATCGATAAACAAGAAAATCCATTTGTAAGTGGGTTTAGCATCGCCATTCGACTCAACACCTTACCGGGCGAACCTTATTACGAAGATCTTGCCTCTGAACATTGGGAAGAACAACGCAGATTGAAACTTGCACAAGGTGGACTGTGCTGCATGGACGCTTACTAACCGGAAAAACACTCCATAACAGACGCTGATCGGGCATATGTCTTAGTGCTTTCTGGCTGGTTTCAGTGGAACTCGACCGTGATATCTGCCGCTGGGAAAGGCAGTGCATTCTACCAGTTTCGGCTCGCAGGAGATTTTGACATGCGGAACGCAGTGCCATTTTGAACCGTTGTGAGCCTCGGCAGATTTCACTATTTTCGTGCTATTCACCAGCTGTGGGACATACGCCCGATAGCCGGGCGTTATGCGCAATATCTGCAATGAGAAAATCAAGCCTCTTATTTCCTCTCCTAGCCATTCTAACTCTGATATCTTGTGATAACCGTCTTAACACTTACTATGAACTGGTTAACAACGCTGATTCAATTGTTTTCTCATACAACATTGAAGGAAAGTATAGGGAAGCTCAATTCGTAACAGACTCTTCCGACCTCAGACTTATTAAAAATTTGCTAACAAGAGAAATTGAAATATCAGATGTTAACCATTTCATTGGCAGTACCAGAGCTCAACTTTTCAATAGAGGATTACTAACTGGAACGATCCAGATTTCGGAAACCGAAGGAGAATTTAATTTCGATTCACAAGCACTAAAGTTTGGTAACGAATTAACATATGGATTAGGTCAATATGTTGGTGAAAAACGAAACGAATTCTTGCGAGAACTTCAGTATATCAACCATAAAACACTTGTCCTCCCAAACAGGTTAACCGACAAAAACAAATCAACTTTCAAAGATTTAGCCATAGATACTACTGAACTTTTTGGAGTCTGGACAATTGACCCAGACAGCCCTCATGCTGACTTCTGGTTAACTAAAGACAGCTACTACATAGTTGACTATGATGGTAACGGACATATGAACTATGAGCTTAATGGACGAACACTGACTGTTTTCATTGCAGATGACAAACAGGTCATGGACATCATCTCAACTTCGAACGATACCTTGCGAACTTACAGCAACGAATACGAAGTTGAATACGTCTTCACTCGCTGGAAAAATTAAAGCGCATAACAGTTGCTAAGCGGCATTTGTCAGCGTGCTATTCACAGCCTGATCTGCTACTGTCCCACTTCGGTGCACCTTCTGAAAGCTGAGAAGCCTTAGCAACTGTCTTGCTTCTGGACTTTATCTTTCACAACGCATTTTCTTCGAGTAAGCTTTTGAGGGGTGGTGCACCTTCGTTACTTTTAGCGCTTTCAAGCTAAGTGTGGACAAACCGCCGCTTAGCGAGACGTTATCAGCAATAATCTGCAATGCGAAGAATCCTTCTTGGACTTACTATCATACTGGCTAACACTTTTGTGAACGGTCAGGATTATCTGATTGTCATACATTAGCATATTGTCATGAGGGCTGAGAATTGGGACTATTAAGTTGAACTCTCCTTTTTCGTTAACTTTTGTAAGGTGGTTTTCGCGTCCAAAGATTTCATGAGAGATTATTGTGATCGTTCGGTCGGAAGGATTTTCAATCTTCCCTGAAACAGTAAATGAACCAGGTGTAAGATCAATTTTAGACCCTGGTTGCACTTGACACAATGATAAACTTATAAGTAGCTGAATAATTATGGCGAAACTAACTAGCATCGTTGTATACGATTTAGTCAAATATACACAAAACTAAATAGTTAGTTGACTGTAAAATAAAGTTCTTAGCGTCTTCGTGGCTAACTTATACTTTGCCTCAAAGGCCCAAAGATCCTCCAGGATTCCATCGATAATCTTATGGTATTCCAATCATATAATGATAAGATTTATCATACACCAAACTGCTATACAGGGGTAAATTTGATCTATGATGGATGAAAGGATAGAGAAAACCCTGGATTATATCGAGCACAATCTCGATCAACCCTTGGATCTTCAGTCTCTGACGGAGATAGCCAATCTCTCTATCCCGCAGTTTCATAGATTATTTAAGACGGAGACGGGATCTACACCCTTTCAACTGATTGAAAAGATCAGGATGGAAAAAGCCTATCAATTACTACTTGCCGGATCCAAGAAAGTGCATGAACTGGCATATGCCCTGAACTATAAGGACTATGAAACCTTTTCACGAGCCTTTAAAAAGCACTTTAAGATGTCACCTGATAACATCAAGTCTATTTCTGTGCGTATCAACCAGGAAGTTCCAGGGGTAAAACAGATCATGATTGAGGTGACGGATGAGGAAGATGAAAAAAAGATCATCGATTACGTCAGTCAACTCATTAAGGAAAAAGAACTGACCGAACATGATCTTGAGCATGCACATTTCTTCATGATCAGGGAGAAAACCGACAATTCTGTCAATGATAAAGTCCTGATCAAGAATAAATATGAAATGTACTCGGATCAGAAATTATGGGATAAAATAATTAATCATGATGATGATAAATAAAGAACTTTTATACTTGATTTTATTGATTTTGATTGGGGGCTTACTTCCTATATGGTCAATATTTGTTGGGCCAAGGATCCGTAAGGAATTAATAAGGGATCCGAATAGGAAACTGGATTTTTACCAGCAAACCATCCTGTTTCTCATTGTAATGACATCGATCGTATTGGGTACTATGTGGTTAAACAATGAGCAACTTGATGTCATTGGTTTGAGTTTTATCAATCAATCTTTATGGACCACTAGCTTATACCTTTTGGTTTTTATAACCTGGTGGGGATTTCAAAAGATTACCTTAAAACCTGAAAAGATAGATGGCTTGTTAAAGCAGTTTGATGAAGTAAAATTTATTTTACCAACTACACCTATTCAATATCAGTGGACCACCGCTTTATCATGTGTAGCCGGAGTGTGTGAGGAGGTTATCTATAGAGGCTTCATATTTTGGCAGCTGGACCAGTTGATGCACTGGTCGATTGCTCTTTTATTGACCAACCTGTCATTTGCGCTTTCACATTACGGTTCAAAGATTAAGAACATGACAAGTGCTTTTGGTTTGGGCTTAATTTTTTCGGGCGCTTATTTGCTCACAGGGTCATTGTGGTTGCCAATCTTTTTGCACATCGCTGTCGATTTTTATAGCTCCACCATGGCTTCCAAGTTGTACATCAATCCGATTGTACATGATAATTGAAAAGCGATATACCCTGCATTGTAGTCCATCTCAGGTTTATGATGCCTGGTTGTCAGAGGATTCAATCATCCAACCAGTAGTGAGTATAAATAGCGATCCTAAGCCAAATGGTGTTTACCTGCTAAAAACCAGGGATACAACGATGGTTGGAAAATTTCTGGAGCTTGTCAAAAATAAGTTGATTAAATATTCCTGGCATTGGGAAGGCACCGACGAAGAAACCATGGTGACTTTACGGATTAAGTCCGATGGTGATGGCACAGCTATCCATTTAATTCACGAGGGGTTTAATTCAGAAGAAAGCTTAAAAATGCATGCCAGAGGCTGGGATGAATATGTTTCAGATTTAGAAAAGTTAATCCAATCCAGGATATAATTCATCCAAAAGAAAAGCCAATTAAACCAGGATATCCTTGATCACATGCCCGTGAACATCCGTCAACCTGAAGTCACGACCTCCAAAGCGGAATCTTAATCGTTCATGGTCCACACCCATCAGGTGAAGCATCGTAGCATGTAGATCGTGGATGGTCGTTTCGTTTTCAACGACCCTGTATCCGTAGTCATCAGTTTTGCCATATATTGTACCACCTTTGATACCAGCCCCGGCCATCCACATGCTAAAGGCAGACGGGTTATGATCGCGGCCATCGGTACCCTGGGCAAACGGAGTTCTGCCGAATTCGCCGGTGAAGACCACAAGCGTATCTTCAAACAAACCGCGGGCTTTGAGATCTTTGAGCAATCCTGCTATGGGTTGATCCACCGCATGAGCATTGCGCTCATGACCGTCTCTCAGATTGTTATGCTGATCCCATCGATCGGCTTCTACACTTGGGCAGGTAAGCTCAATAAAGCGGACACCTCGCTCTACCAGTCTTCTGGCAAGCAAACACTGTGCACCATAACTCCTTGTGTGAGGGTCTTCTGATTCCATTCCATATAGTTGCTTGGTAGCTTTGGATTCCGAATCGAATTCAGTGAGCTCCGGAACCGATGACTGCATTTTATACGCCAGTTCATAGTTCGAGATAGCAGACTCCACAGCGTCTGCATGTCCCAGCTTCCCAATCAGGCTGGCATCCATTTTCTTCATGAAATCCAGCTTCTGGTTTTGGACACCTGCTTTGCTTTCTTCAGGAATGATATTGGCCAGTGGTGAAGGCCCTGCTTTCAATACAGAAGCCTGATAAGATGCAGGAAGGAAACCACTATTAAAGTTGTCAAGTCCTCCCGGAGGCACCAATCCTCCATCAAGCACGACGTAGCCAGGCAGGTTACTATTTTCACTCCCCAGGCCATACGTTACCCAGGCACCCATGCTGGGTCTGCCCTGTAATCCACTTCCCGTATGCAGAAAGTAGTTGGCATTGGTGTGCTCAGGAAAGTCAGAGACCATAGACCGCACAAGTGCAAGATCATCCACACAAGTGGCAATATGTGGAAACAGGTCGCTGACCCACATGCCACACTCTCCATATTGTTTAAAATCCCATGGGCTTTTCAGGATTTTTCCTACGTTGTCAAACTGGGTCTTGTCAACCTTGAATTTCTTTTTGGGGTCTTCCCCATTTTCTTTGACCAGCCTGGGTTTAGGATCGAAAGAATCCACCTGGGAGACTCCACCATCCATGTAGAGGAAGATGACATGCTTGGCTTTTGGGACGTGATGTGATGCCTGCATCATCTGGCTGATGGCTGATCCTGGCTGGTCAATCTTACTACAGGCTGCATTCAGTCCCCCGAAAAGGCCAGTGAATGCCATGGCTCCGAATCCACTGCCGCACATGCTCAGCATTTCCCGCCGTGATACTGCACCGTGTATGATATGTTTTCGTCCCATTAGATTAAATATATGAATTCTTTCAGATTAAATATGGAGTGACAGAAGTCTTTCCAGACTACCAGGTCATCGATAGTATTTTCGCTTTCTACCTCATGCGTAAGTGCCAGCTGCTCTATAATAGCCTGAGTACTTTCCAACTCTTCCACTGTTGGAGTTCTGGACAAGGTATGCTTATATATAAATGAAATTCGGTCTTGAATGGTTTCATCAGCTTCTTCCAACACCCGTGTGGCCAGCAACTCCGCCTGGTGTTTGACAAATGGATCGTTCATCAGGATCAATGACTGGGCAGGCACATTGGTGGCATTGCGTTTACCGAACGTGGTGAAAGGGATGGGTCTGTCAAAGGTGAGCATCATCGGCTGCAGAAAGTTTCTTCTCACTTCCAGGTAGATGGTCCTTCTTCCATTACCATCTACGGTGCCCGATTCTCTTGGTCTTCCCCGACCCGTCATAAACTTAGTGAGATGGACCAACTCAGGCGGTCCGTACATGGTCCTGTCTAAATTGCCTCCAGCAAAAAGGAGTCCATCCCGAATGGCTTCTGCCTCCAGTCGTCTGAGTGGGAAATGTGATAAGTAAAGATTGTCCGGGTCCTTGGATTTGGCCTCATCATCTCCAACAACAGATCGCTGAAAGGTGTTGGACATCACGATGTACTTGATCATTTGTTTGATTGACCATCCATCTTCCCGGAATTTGATGGCCAGAAAATCCAGCAATTCCGGATGGGTAGGGAGCTTGCCCTGAAGTCCGAAATTGTCTACCGTTTCCACGATTCCTCTACCAAACAGGTGGTGCCAAATTCTGTTGACCATCACTCGGGAGGTAAGAGGGTTCTCGGGATCAAGTATGGCATCTACCACTTCCAAACGTCCACTACCTTTTTGGATATCGATACCACCAGAGGACACTGCACTTAGAAATCCCCGGGGTACTTTTTCATCAGAGAGCGTGTTGTGATTCCCCCGGACAAATACGTGGCTGTCAACCCCGAATCCTTCATCAATTCCTGTGAAAAATGTAGAATCACCAACCTGATCGATTATCCCCTGATAGCTTTCCAATTTTGCTGTTGCTTCAGGGAAGTTGGAAGTGAGCTTATTTCCCTTGAGCAAACTATTGATTTTCCTGACTTCCACTGATGTGATATTCTGGGCTATCCACCTGTCAATCAGCTCTACGTTGTTGGATGGGCTTTCTTCCTGAATCGGAACGTGCTCTGGCCATTGATCATCATAAGCGATGACATATTCTACCTCGACATAAGCATTTTCGGGTAAGCGGTAATCAACCATTCCGCCGTGGTTTGCTCCCGGATAGATTTCGATGTAGGCTTTGTGACCCTTCCAGGCGGAAAGATCAAACACCACATTTTCCCATTCTTCGGAATTTACTTTTTTCTCAAGTCCGCCATAGATCGGATTTCTGATCAATTGGAAATTGTCTATGATGATCCTCATGGAGGCCTTCATTCCCTGGGCCCTGATTCCGATAAAATCGTTCGTAATCGTGAAATTAGGTGAACGCAAAACACCAAAGATGCCAGTGGAGAAATACTTGCTTGAGGCTTTGCCTTCATCCAGTCCGCGGATGGTTTTACCTTTTTCATCGAAAAGAACTTCTCCAAGAGTAGTCGCTTTACCGAATGCAAAACCGTCGCTTTTCCAGCCATCTAAATCAGTGCCCCTAAAATCTCCAATGAAGTGTATGTTGTTCGGAGATGTGTTGGTTTCTGAGGACTTTATTGAAGGCTGATCGGTAGTAAGCTCTTCCTTCCATTTGTCGGCTACCAAAGCTTTAATATCTCTTTTGATTTCACCAAGCTTATCCAGGTTCTGAAGCTTTTCATAGGTGACCTGTGAGGATTTTGGGGTGAACCTGCTGCTTTCCATCACACCATATAGGGCATAGTAATCCGCTGTTGGTATCGGATCAAATTTGTGATCATGACACCTGGCACAAGAGACCGTCAGGGCCTGAAAGGTTTTGGTAGTCACATCGATCATGTTATCGATCCTGTCGGCTTCATCCTTACGAATATCCACAGGACTATGCGTACCCTCACCCATCGCATAAAAAGCAGTGCCAATCTGGGATTCATTGGTGCCATCCTCACTGTTCCACCTGACCGAATCAAGTAAATCTCCAGCTATATGCTCCTTAACCAACTGATCATATGGGATGTCTTTGTTGAACGCTCTAATCAGGTAGTCTCTGTACTTCCAGGTTCCGGCTACTTCGTAGTCAAACTCGTGCCCTTTGGTCTCCGCATACCTTACCAGGTCCATCCAGTGACGGGCCCATCGCTCTCCAAAGCCAGGATTTTTGAGGTAATAGTCGACCATCTTTTCGTAGGCGTCGGGACTTTCATCCATCTCATACTCCAGAACCTTTTCTGGTGTTGGTGGCAGCCCTGTCAATAGATAGGAGACCCTGCGGATCAATGTGTTTTTCTCTGCCCTGGGTGCAAGCTCAAACCCTTTGTTTTCAAGCTTTTCCAGGATAAAATCATCTACCTCATTTGCTGAAAGACTTTTGTCAAAAGATTTGGGCTCTGTGGGCTCAGGTTGGATAAAAGACCAGTGCGGTTTCCACTCAGCACCCTGATCGATCCATTTTGTCAGAACCGCAATGTCATATTCACTGAGTACAAGATTAGACTCCGGAGGAGGCATCATCATGCTGGGATCCTCATGGGTGATTCGCTTGATGAGCTCGCTTCTGCTCGGGCTCCCTGGTTCTATGGCTTTTCCATTTTCTCTGAGTGCTGTTGCTCCTTCAAAGGTATCGAGTCGTAGATCACCTTTTCGGCTGCTGGGATCCGGACCATGGCAGAGGTAGCAATTTTGAACCAGGATAGGCTTTACATCGTAGTTGAAGTCAACTTTCTTTGGAAGGCTTAAGCCGCTTCCTTTCTGATCACATTGAACGGTGATCAGACAAATGAGTAAAAACAAGGGCACGGATACCCACAAAGCAACTTCACTCCCTTTTATCCTTTCTTGCATATTTATGATTAATGTCCTTTTGATTGAACATTTTGAGGACGTGCTGCCAGATGTGGAGGGGATCACTGTCCTTCAAAAGCAAAACTCAATTTTTAACTCATTTAGGAATGCTTTTTTCCATTGCATTCCCCATTTAATTTCTAAATATAAAGATATTGCGAAAAAAGATACCTGATCAGAGAAAACCTTTGATCACTAACCTTTAAAACCCAAATCTTGAAAAAAGTAAAAATTGGTATTCTCGGAATGGGCCGAATCGGACAGGTCCATCTGAAAAGTATTTCCAACAGAATAGAGAACGCAGAGGTGGTGGCAGTAATGAATCCCTCGGAGAGAGGCCAATCATTTGCGAGAAATTACCATGTGGGAGCTGTTTCCAGTGACCCTGATATCGTTTTTAAAAATGATGAGGTGGAAGCGGTTCTGATCTGTTCTCCCAGCAATACCCATGCAGAATACATCCAGCGAGCAGCACAAGCTGGCAAAGCCATCTTTTGTGAGAAGCCACTCGATCTTTCATTGTCCAAGATCCGGGAGATACTGGATGTAACCGAAAAATACCAGGTGCCCCTTATGGTCGCTTTCAACCAGCGTTTTGATCATGACTTTGCCAAGATTAAATCCATAGTGGCTGAAGGTGGAATTGGTGACTTACGAATGATCAAAATCACCAGTCGGGATCCGGCACCACCACCCATTGATTATATCAAAAGTTCAGGGGGCTTGTTCCTGGATATGACCATTCATGACTTTGACATGGCCAGGTACATCGCCAATTCAGAAGTCAGTGAGGTCTATGCAGTAGGTAAAAACCTTGTAGATCCGGAAATTGGAGCGGCTGGTGACATTGATTCCGCTGTTGTCATTCTCAAGTTTGAAAACGAGGTAACAGCCGTGATCGAAAATAGCCGGCAGGCTGCTTACGGATATGATCAGCGACTAGAAGTTTTTGGCTCCAAAGGAATGGCACTGGCAGATCATACCAAAAAAGATAATCACGTATTGTTGAATGAAGGTGGAATCCATCAGTCCCGGCCCATGGACTTTTTTATGGATCGGTATGTGGACTCGTATCTTAATGAACTGAATGCCTTTATCCAGGCCATCGCCAGTGGAAAACCACAACCCGTGACAGGTGAAGATGGGCTGAAAGCAACAAAAATTGCATTGGCTGCTAACCAATCGATCAAAGAAAATAGACCGGTTAAACTAGAATCTTAACAACCATGAACCTTAAGACGATTACACCCTTTTTCCTCATTTTGTTGATCCTTACAGCACTCTCGTGTAGTCAACAGCAGGAAAAACCAATCGATCCATCTCTGACCTTGTGGTACGATGAACCCGCGAACGAGTGGGTGGAAGCACTACCTGTTGGCAATGGTAGGCTGGGAGCAATGGTTCATGGTCGCACAAGTGAAGAGATCATCCAATTTAATGAATCCACTTTGTGGACTGGACAGCCTCATGACTATTCACATCCGGATGCCCATGAGGTATTGGATGAGCTGCGAAAACTGCTATGGGATGGGAAGCAGGATGAAGCACACAAGCTCGCCAATGAAAAGTTTATGTCTAAGCCATTGGGACAGTTGAGCTACCAACCTTTTGGAGATATCCTGATCAATTTCCCGGGACATGATTCAGTAGGTGACTACAAACGCCGGCTAGACCTGGACGAGGCTATCAGCAATGTAAGCTACAATGTGCAAGGAGTGGAATACACAAGAGAAGTATTTGTGTCACATCCGGATCAGGCAATTTTTGTGAGGATTAAATCTTCTGAAAAAGGGAAGCTTGATTTTTCCGTAGGACTTCAGTCACCACATCAGCAACATGATATTAAAGTTCAGGAAAACCAGGTGATCCTAACAGGCAAAGCTGATGACTACAAACAAACCAGAGGGGATGAAGCCTATCCCGAGAGTGCAGTCACGTTTGAAGCGCGCCTAAGGGTGATCAAGGAGGACGGTAAGCTGAACTCCGACAAAGACAAAATAAAGATTTCGGGAGCATCTGCTGTGACCTTACAACTTGTTGGTGCGACCAATTTTGTGAATTATCAGGATATTTCCGCAGACCCCACGGCTAGATGTACAGATTTTCTTTCAGCAATCGATAAGAGGTCATATGATCAGATTAAGTCAGACCATGTAGCAGATCATAATCAGTTATTTAACCGGGTGAGTATAGATCTTGGTGATTCAACCATTTCAGGCAGAACCACAGATCAAAGATTGGCAACATTCAAAGAAGATGAGGATCCGAGCATGGTGGCGCTTCTGTATCAGTATGGAAGGTATTTACTCATTGCTTCCTCAAGACCGGGTACTCAACCTGCAAATCTTCAGGGAATCTGGAATGATCGATTGACTCCTTCCTGGGACAGTAAGTACACCATCAATATCAACACAGAAATGAATTACTGGCCGGCCGAGATGACAAACCTTTCCGAGTTGGCCACTCCTCTGCATCAAATGGTGAAAGATTTATCTGTGACAGGTCAGCAAGTTGCAAATGAGCATTACAATCAGAGAGGGTGGGTAGCGCACCACAATACCGATCTATGGCGAGGCGCTGCCCCCATCAACAATGCCAATCACGGCATTTGGGTAACGGGTGGAGCCTGGTTGAGTCAGCACCTCTGGTGGCACTATGAGTATAATGGGGACAAAGAATTCCTGGAAAAATTTACCTATCCCATACTGAAGTCAGCATCAGAATTCTTTGCTGATTATCTGGTTCCAGATCCAAATCATCCTGAATGGCTGGTCAGCGGACCCAGCAATAGTCCGGAGATTGGTGGACTGGTAATGGCACCCACGATGGATCACCAGATCATCAGAAATCTTTTTGCCAACACCATCGAGGCGGCAGGTCTACTCGGAATAGATGAAGAATTTGCCAAAATGTTGGAAAAGAAAAGGTCAAAGATTGCTCCGAATCAAATTGGTCAGCATGGACAGTTGCAGGAGTGGTTGGTGGATGTAGATGATCCGGAAAACGAACACAGGCATGTCTCCCATCTGTGGGGGTTACACCCGGGCAATGAGATCCACCCGCGGACCACACCGGAGCTAGCTGAGGCCTGTCGGGTCACTTTATCACATCGGGGTGATGGGGGAACCGGCTGGTCAAGAGCCTGGAAGATCAATTTTTGGGCGCGATTGCTTGATGGTGACCATGCCTTTTTGATGCTTCGCAACCTCATGGTGCCTTCAAAAATCATGGACGGGGACAAGGTCAGAGATCGTGGCGGTTTGTACAACAACCTGTTTGATGCGCATCCTCCGTTCCAGATTGATGGCAATTTCGGAGCGACTTCTGGGATCACAGAGATGCTGTTGCAATCACACCTTAGAGACGAGGAAGGAAATTATTACCAGGACCTGTTACCTGCTCTGCCGGGTACACTGCCTGATGGCAGTATCTCCGGGATCAAAGGCAAGGGTGGCTTTGAGTTTTCAATTCGCTGGGCTGGAGGAAAGCTTGCCGAGTGTAAGGTGAAATCGCTGTTAGGCAATACTTTGCTAGTAAGGTGCCAGGGTAAAGAAGTGAAGATGGAGACTGAAGTTGGAGGGGAGTATGAGGTGGAGATTTGAAATATTCAGCAAATTGAGAATACGGATAACTGAATTCGGCTAAGTTAGAAATAGCAGTTTCGTCCACTGGGATGAACAGATTATTCATAAAAATCGTTAATTTGTAGTAAATCAAAACAGATGAGCTTACAAACTGAGAAACTTGAACTGCTGGAATGGCTGGCAACTTTGAGGGATAAAGCCCTTATAAAAGAGCTTGTCGAGTGGAAACGAGCTCATCAAAGAGTTTCTATTGATCAGTATAATAAGGAGCTTGAACAAGCTGATCAGGAAATAGAGAATGGCGACTTCTTAACCCATGAAGAGGCGCTAAAAGAAATCCGTTCATGGAGAGAAGGTTAGTCTGGAACAAGCGGCCTTCATCATTTTTAAAACAAGCATTAAAAAGGATCAGCAGGGAATCTGTTTCCAATGCAGAGAAGGTTGAGGGAGCAATTTTAGGAAACCTGGATAAAGCTTTGATCAATCCTGAACGTTTCCCGGCTGATAAGTTCAAGAAAAACAATAATGGTGACTTCAGGACTTTTGAAACCCATAGTTATAGGGTTGCTTTCAAGTTCACTAATAAAGAAGTGAGGGTTTTGAGGATTCGACATGTCAGACAGGAACCCAAAAAATACTGATAATATTAGTATTCGTTTGATTAGGCTTCATGTCGGTGTTGTCGCCGACATAAGCGCTTCGCAGTGCTTGCATTTACCCTCTAATCAGCACCAATTCAATCCCTTGATGACCTCCTCAGATTGTTCCTCTAATAATTAGTTTAATGTAGCCCTACCCTCCTGAATCCAACTATCTTTGCAGCAAAACCAATAAAGACTAATGGTACAAGACCTCAATAATCCCTGGCATAAAGTTCGTGTGGGGGAAGGAGCCCCGGATATCGTAAACGGGATCATCGAGATCCCTCAAAATACAAGAGCCAAATATGAGCTGGACAAGCAGTCCGGATTGCTCAAGCTGGATCGGGTGATTTTCTCGTCCATGTATTATCCGGCAAACTATGGTTTTATCCCCAGGACCTATTGTGATGACAAGGATCCACTGGATATCCTGGTGTTGTCTCAGATTACCATTGTACCTATGTGTATCGTTTCGGCTAAAGTCATCGGTGTGATGCAGATGCTTGACGATGGCGAAAAAGATGATAAGATCATTGCCGTAGCGGAGAATGACATGAGTGTGAACCACATGAATGATATTTCCGACCTCCCTGAGCATTTCGTGAAGGAGCTCAAAAACTTTTTTGAGGATTATAAAAAGCTGGAAAATAAGACAGTGGAGGTAGAGGAATTCCAGGATGCCAAGACAGCTAAAGCCATCATTGAAAAGAGCTTTATTGACTACAACTCCTATATTGCCAATAACTAAGTCGGAATGATTCGTCTGATCAGAACCGATGCCAAAAACAAGGACTTCATCGAGCTGGTCAGGATGCTGGATGAAGAATTGACCATTATCGATGGCGATGATCATGATTTCTACGATCAATACAATGGCATTGATGCTATAAAATATGCCGTGATCGCATTCAAAGATGACCTGCCAGTCTGCTGCGGAGCTATCAAGCCATTTGATGAAAAATCTGTGGAGGTAAAGCGAATGTACACAACCACTGAAGCCAGGGGATTAGGAGTAGCCTCCAAAGTCCTTGCAGAACTTGAAGCCTGGGCATCTGAATTGTCATTTACGCAGATCATCCTCGAAACGGGTAAGCGACAAAAAGACGCCGTCAGGCTGTATGAAAAAAATGGCTATTCCGTGACTCCTAATTATGGACCTTATGTGGGGGTTGATAACAGTGTTTGTTTCATAAAGGTCTTGTCTTAATATGTAAATGGATGATGTTGGGCTGGTCCCTCTAGGGATGCCTTTAGGTAGGGTGAGGGAGGGCCATCTTAGGCCTACGAGACCTGCCAACCCGGCGGGGATTCCACCGCACAAGTACGAAACCGGTCATAAGCAGGCAGGTTATTTCCGGATGGGCTTCACCTGGAAGTACGTTGCCGAAAGCAGGCTGATGATCAACCCAATGACAAAGACGGTCAGAAACATGATGACAAACTGAAAAAATAGATTGTCAAACATAGCCAATTGCTCAAGAGTTACTGCTTTGGCAATTTCAAACTCCTCAGGAGACATATTCGCCTTCATATTATCCAATGTATACTGCCTGTAATTTTCCATGCCTTCCGGATCAATCCATTTGAAATAGATGACATTATAGATCCCAAAAGCCAGCGACGGGAATGACGCAATTCCTGCCCCAATTCCAAACTTTTTAAGAAAGGAAGTCTCATTATTAAGTACTTCGAATTCTCTGATCCCGAAAATAACAAGTAGCAGGGAACCGACGATCGTGGCATAGCCAACAATCTCGCTGATCCTATAATTTTCCGGATCTGTTCCAAAGATGGCCAACAAAATAAAGTTGATGACCATTAGGATGGCTGTTGAAATAAGTCCGTTTTTAATGATTGTCTTTTTCATCTTTTTTTGGTTGCTAAGCAAGGTTGAATTGGCAAAATATCAGTCATACTTTCGGGTGATTTTGCATTGTTCGCACAAGAAATCTAAAGAATTCCATACTCTTTTCCCTGTTTCACGGCTTCAGTTCTTCGCTTTGCGTGGAGTTTTCCAAGCAGGTTGGAGACATGCGTCTTGATGGTGTTTTCTGATACAAATAATTGATCTGCTATTTCCTGGTTAGAATATCCCTCAGCCATTTTTAAGAGAACCTCATATTCTCTTTGGCTTATTTTCAATAAATCCAGTTTTTCGGGGTGTGGAACTGCTTTGTTTTGTAAAAGCTCTTTTCGAGTTGAGAAATGACTTTTCAGGATAAACCCAAAAGCTACCAGACCCAATGCACTTAAGACAATAATGAATTCCTGCTCCCAGTCAGAGTAAAGAAGCGAGTACTTCCCCAACTCAAGCAGGACGAGCAACAAGATGGCCAATAAACCAAACCTAAGAATGATGTTTTTCAACTGGTTAGTCATTTAAGATCTCAGAAACTAAATTAGTCATTGGAAAAGAAACAGAGGAGGAGAAATGACCAAACTAATTCAGGATGAAAAAGACTTTGTCTTGCCTCTAATCCTTTGTTTACTGTGAATGACAGCTAAATACAACCCGTTTCAGCATTGGATTTTAGAATCAGAACTATCACCGCCGGGGTAAATCTCAAGGACCTTCAGGACAAACAGGCAATCATAAGGGCTATCGATTTCCTGGAAGGAGCAAAAAAATCGTTTACTGATCAGGGTTATGAGGTACAAACCCTGAGAATCGCTTCTCAAAACCTGCATGAGATCATAGATGGAGACCTCGATTTACTAATAATCAGCCAGCTGGGTGAAATAGATAAAATACTTGCGGAACATAGTATTATGTTTTCGATAGGAGAGTTATTCAGGGGGAACAAGAACCCGGAGGGTTTGGCCTCATGGTCGACACACCTGATCAATAACACATCCAATATTAGTTTTAGTGTTCCCATTGCATCAGTTGAACGTGGGATACATGATGCATCTATACAAGCTGCTGCCTTAATTTGCAAAGCACTGGCATTGAACAGTCCTGGTGGGGAAGCCAATTTTCGATTTACGGCATCCGCCAATTGTCATGCCGGGATTCCATTTTTTCCGGCAGCATATCATCAGGGGGCAGACGGGTTTGCCATCGGTCTTGAGTACCCTAACCTAATAACACCTGTTTTCAAGAGTTTTGGGTGGTCTGATGCAGAAAGAGAACTTAAAAAGGTATTGGAGAAGGCTTTTATACCTGTTGAAGCTATAGCAAATAATTTGGAAACTGGCGAATGGCAATACAATGGTTTGGATTCATCTCCTGCTCCGGGCCTGGATGCCAGCATTGGTCAGTCTATTGAGACGTTGACCGGAAAAACTTTTGGCAGTCATTCCACGCTCAGGGCTTGCGGACTCATTACTGGTGTGATCAAACAACTCGACCTGAAGACCTGTGGTTATTCCGGGTTGATGCTTCCGGTGATTGAGGACAAAATTTTGGCTCAGCGCGCCATAGAAGGAAAATATTCAGTGGATGAGCTGCTACTGTATTCTTCCGTATCGGGAACAGGGCTGGATGTGGTTCCCCTGGCAGGTGATATTTCTGAAGAGACGCTTTCCGGGATTTATCAGGATTTAGCAGCCTTATCCTTAAAATATTTCAATAAAGCACTTTCCGCTCGATTATTTCCTATTCCGGGTAAAAAAGCCGGTGAAATGGTCAGCTTCGAAAACCCATATCTCACATCGTGCATTGTATTGGATGTTGATTAACTAATTGTCATCAATAAATGCTAAATGCATCTACTGGATATTGGTTGGTATTATTTTAAATGTTGCTGTAGCGTGATTATTATTAGCACTGATGATCAGTTTGCTTTTATCAGTTTCAGAGGATTGCCAATCAAAAAGTGCTAACTTTTTAACATCAAAAGGAAGAAATAAACCACTTTTTGTTGGCGGGATAGGCAAAAAGTTTCCTTTTCCGTTTCCTTTCAGGAAGAGACCGATGCCCGCATCATTGCGTGTGGTCTCTATTTCTGATGTGTATAGATTACCGGCCAAAAGAATATCTTTAAAACCATCTCCATCCAGATCATCAAGGATTATGTCATTCACACTCGACAGTTGAGCTTCATTTGGTAACGCAGTCATTGTAAATTTCCCATTGCCCTGGTTTTCCAGATATACGGAGGCAAAGGTTTTTGCCTGATAATGTAGAGATTGTTCCAACCTGTTTTCTCCATATACCTCTGTCAAACTTGATGAAGCAAACAAATCGTAAGTCTTAAATTTTTGCCTCAACATAGGTACCTGTTCTGAAGAGCATGAACGTCCTCGCAGCGGAAATTGCTCCCCAAAATTATAATAACTCAATACGATGTCTTTGGTGCCACTTTCATCAAAATCACTGTAATACACTTCAAAAGGTTCCTCAGGAGTTGTTTTGTATTTGTAATTCAAGCCCAGGTTCCCAACCACAATGTCCTGATCTCCATCATCATCCATATCTTCCACTTCTATGCTATACCACCAGCCCTCAGAATTGCTCACACCAAAATCAGAAGTAGCATTTGTGAAGCTAGCTCCATCATATTTGATGAAAGAGATGGGCATCCACTCTCCCACGATGATGAGGTCGGTGATTCCATCCTGATCAAAGTCTGTCCAGGCTGCATCTGTTACCATCCCCACATCTATCAAAGCTTTTGCAATGGACTCGGTCACATCTTTGAAAGTACCACCCTCATTCTGCAGAATTCTGCTGGTGGCCGGGGCGGGGTAATCCCAGGGCACATGTCTGCCGCCCACGAACAAGTCCAGATCGCCATCACTGTCATAATCAAAAGGCCTGACCACGGAACCACTTTCTGTCATGACAGGCAAGCTGTTCTTAGAAAAACTGCCTCTTCCATCATTAATGTAAAGGCGATCCTGATAGGCATCGGCATTTGGAGCCCAGGCATTTCCACCACTCACCACGTACAGATCCATGTCTCCATCATTGTCAGCATCAAAAAAAGCGGCGTCAAGGTCTTCGTATCGGTCATCCTGTTTAAAGATGGGATTGTTTTTTACAGAAAAATTACCATTGATATCCTGAATAAACATTTGAGCGCTATGGCCTGCAGAAGCCCCAAAAAACACATCTTGCCGACCATCCCCATTGATGTCTGCCACTGCCAATGCGGGGCCGAATTGCGACATTTTGTGAGGTAAAAGCACTTGCTTTTCGAAATCATTAAAATCATTTTCCAGATGCTGATAGGCTATCAGGTCGGTTTTAGTAAAAAGAGGCGTATCAGTCACGTCGTCTCTTCTTACTTGTTGCGCATCTTTTCGGTCAACATGTAGCACCTGATTGGCACTGACCTCAGATAATACGGTTTCCTGATCATTTGGCCAGATTACGGTTACCTTGTCGATCTTACTGGCACGCCCTATGCCAAAATGTGCAGTAAATTCACTTGTTGAATACATCCCCCTCACATTGGTTACTTCAAACCATTGGGTTTTGTCCTGGTATTCTATTTTAATGCGCGTTCCAAATACTGGTTTGTGTTCCCGAGCATCCCCAACTTTTACTCTTAGGTAATTATTAGGGACTATCTCTTTGGCATTATTCTGATAGATATGGGCTACCTCATTCACATTGTTTACCACCAGGTCCAGGTCTCCGTCGTTATCCAGATCCGCATAAGCAGAGCCGTTGGAAAACGTTTTGTGATCCAGCCCCCATTGTTCATTCACTTTTGTGAAGGTGAGATCTCCATTGTTTCTGAATGAATAATTGGAAAGCTTTACAGAAGGGACAATACTGAGTGTTTCCGTAAGGTCAAGAATATCCCAGATACTTACCTCTCCCGCATTCGGATTGTTCTGTATCCAGGTGTATGCCACATCTTCCACATATTTGGAAACAGCCTTGTCGGCATCTGTATTGCGGATATCCCGCATCAAGCCATTGGTAACGTAAATATCTTTATAACCATCATTATCAAAGTCGGCAATCAGGTTGGACCAGCTCCAGTCCGTGCTGGAAACATTACTCAACTGAGCAATGTCACTAAACAATGGAATGTCAGGTAATTCTCCATTATTCAACTGGAGGGTATTAAACATGTATTGATAATGTCCTCCATTGTCAAAGACATCCCAAAAGGACTGGGGATTCATCCCACTCATGTTGGCTTTTAGGCGATAGTTGTCTTCTGCCACCATGTCTACCACCATGAGGTCCAACCATCCATCATTGTTGATATCAGAGGCATCTACCCCCATGCTGAAGTAGGAGATGTGCTTCATGGCATCGTCAATGATATTTGTAAAAGTGCCGTCACCATTATTGAGGTAGAAAAAATCAGGAGCGTCGAAATCATTGGCCACATATAAATCTGTCCATCCGTCATTGTTGAGGTCACTGGCTGTCACACTATTGGGATATCCTCCCTTTAGCAATCCAGCTTTTTCTGTTACATCGGTAAATATCTTTCTGTTTTTGGTATCCCCGGCATTCAAAGTGGATCCTGCAGGGACTTGCGGGGATTCATTTCTATATAATCGCGGTGAGTAGAACGAACTTGTTTTAGTACCATAAAAGTCCGAGAAGTTACCAGGATTAGGTGGTTGATTAAGCAGAAACAGGTCCAGATCACCGTCCTTATCATAATCTAAAAAAGTGGCATGCCTGGTCCGATGATCGTCATCCAGACCGTATGTTTCAGCAGATTCTGTAAAGGTGATTCCATTTTCAGTCACATCACCATTGTTGATATAAAGCTTATTCTTACGCAGTTCCGGCTTATCATCATACAGCTCCCGGCAAACGTAGATATCTGCCCATCCATCATTATTCACGTCAGCAATGGCTACTCCTGAAGACCATCCACCATTATCCTGGATGCCGGCTCTCTCTGTAATATCCGCAAACCTCATCTCTCCTTTATTCTGATATAAGCGGTCACCCACAAGGTTTCCTGTCAGAAAAATATCCTGAAGACCGTCATTGTCAAAATCGGCAATACCTACACCTGCCCCTCCATAATAATTGGCATAAATCAGGATGTTGTGCTCCTTGGTGTCCTCTATTGTATTTTCAAAGAAAACCTGCGTATGTTCCGGAGCAAGGAGCGTAAACAGTTTCTCCCCGGATGGATCTTGCGACTGCTCACAACCAGCCACTACAAGGCACATCAATGCCATTCCGTGAAAAAAATTACATATCATTCTCATCATAGTCCACCGCTTTAATGTGCTATCAATAATAGCTATCAATATTAATTGAAATGAGATAAATCACTAATAATTAAGCTGAATACAAAGCTGTATGTTTTTCTCATTTGTCTAAATTAATCTTTACTGTATTTAAAAAATAAGTGCGCATTCAAAGGATGCTTGTAGAGCATCTGAAAAGTTAAAGGATATTGTTGGGTTTGAGCAGTATTTTCATCTCCTTCAAAAGAGTTTTCTAAATACCATTGAAAGGTTATACATTGGAAAACCGCCTACGGAAGAGATTGTGGGTTCTGCCAAATTTTATTAGCTTGGTAGAGACTAATATCTAAGGAAAATCGAAAACAGACCTTCTACGGATTTAGCGCATTTTTTATAGTTTTCACTCACTCCATATAATATTTTGCAATGGCTCCTAACAGCCGAATACTATCCATAGATATCATGAGAGGGTTAACACTCTTTCTGATGCTATTTGTAAATGATTTATTTGTCCCCGGAGTGCCTAAATGGTTGGTGCACACTGCTGCTTCTGAAGATGGTATGGGTCTGGCCGATTGGGTGTTTCCAGGGTTTTTATTTATGGTGGGCCTTTCAATTCCATTTGCATTTGTTGCCCGCGAAAGGAGTGGCCAGTCCACAATACGGATGATTTCACATATCCTGATGAGAACTTTAAGTTTACTGATCATTGGTGTTTTCATGGTCAATATTGAGGGTTTCAATACAGAGCTGACTGGGATTGGCAAGTATCTATGGGCGGTACTGGTATATAGCTCAGTTTTCCTGATTTGGAACAACTACCCAAAAGGAGAGCAATCCGGTTGGGTAGTTAAGGGACTAAAGCTTCTTGGAATTTTAGGGCTCCTGCTCATGGCTATATTATACAGGTCAGGCACACCTGATGACATAGGTTGGATGAGAACCAGTTGGTGGGGTATCCTGGGACTCATTGGCTGGGGTTATCTAATATCAGCTTTGACATACCTGTGGTTAAGAGATAGGATCGTAGCCATAGTTGCTGTATGGCTTGGTTTTATTGCATTGAATATCTTATCTCAATTATCCTATTTAGATTTTCTAAACCCCATCAAGCCGGTTTTTGGAGTTATTTTGAGTGGAAATGTTCCCTCTATCGTGCTGGCAGGCCTGCTGATCGGTACACTCCTGAAGAAACATAAAAATGATTATCGGCGATTTTTAACTATCGTAATCCCTCTGGGGCTTGCAGCCATTGCTTTAGCTTTTGTGTTGAGAAACTGGTTTATCATCTCGAAAATAATGGGAACCCCATCGTGGGCTATGCTATGCAATGGGATAAGTGTTTTGCTCTTTGCTTTTTTGTTCTATCTATTGGATATTAAAAAATGGGAAAAATGGAGCATTCCATTCCTGCCAGCTGGACAAAATTCTCTAACTACCTATTTAGCTCCTGATATCCTGTATTATATCGTCTGGGGATTTGGACTCAACATTTTATTCTATAAACAGGTGGAGATGCCCTGGCTGGCAGTTTCCGGATCCATCGTATGGGCTTTTGCCATGATCGGATTTGCTGCACTTCTGTCAAGAATAAATATACGGCTTAAACTTTAAATGGAATGAAAAAGACACTTTTCTTCATCACCACCATTTGCATCTGTCAACTGATGCTTGCTCAGGAGACGTTGCCGATACGAGGATTAGCAATCGCCGTCCCGAATAAAGAAAATTTAGATCGGTTTGTGAAGTTTATTGATGAGGAATTTCCTCCACGAAAGATTAATACTTTGGTATTGAGGGTTGATTATAAATATCAGTATAAGTCACATCCGGAGTTGGTAGGGGAAAATGCGCTTTCTCCCGAAGATGTAAATAAACTGGTGAAAGTTTGCCGTAAGCACAATATTGATCTCATCCCTCAGATAAACTTGCTTGGTCATCAATCCTGGCATTCAGAATTGGGAATGCTCCTGAAAGTGTACCCGGAATTTGATGAAACGCCCGGGGTGCAGCTGCCGGAAAAATATGAATGGCCAAACGAAGACGGCCTTTACTGTAAAAGCTATTGTCCGCTTCATCCGGACGTGCATAAAGTAGTGTTTGAATTAGTAGATGAGATAGTGGCTGCTTTTCAGGCTGATGCTTTTCATGCGGGCATGGATGAGGTCTTTTATATCGGACATGAAGAATGCCCCCGCTGCAACGGAAGAGATAAAGCTGAATTATTTGCAGGAGAGCTAACAAAAATCAGGAATCACCTGGCTCAAACAAACAAAAAATTATGGATCTGGGGGGATCGCTTACTGGATGGCAAAACCACCGGGTTGGGAATGTGGGAGGCAAGTATGAACAATACGCACAGAGCTATTGATATGATTCCTAAAGATATCATGATCTGTGACTGGCACTACCAAAGAGCTGATCCGACCGCAGCATATTTTGCAATCAAAGGGTTTGATGTAGTCACTTCCTCCTGGCGCAAAGGGGCGGTGGCAAAGGAACAGATGGCACTTATGGAAACACTTAAGAAAAACTCAAAGGAGGAAACCGCTAACCATTTTAAGGGTATGGTTCATACTTCCTGGGGCTCAGTATCCTCGTTTCTTGATAAGTTTTATGCCCCTTTGGACAAAACCCTGGAAGACGATGCAGTGTGCTTCAGAATGTTGTTTGGGGAGTAATAAGATAAATAGAAGACACTGGGACTACACTTCTCAGTGGTCACTGACATAGGCATTTTTGCCGATTGGGCATTTACCTCATGAGTGTATCGATCATATTTTCCGATAATTATAGAGGCTATTCTACACATTGCTTGTTAAAGAAACATAGTTAACCTCATTATTCCTGGGGCTATGGTTCCAGGATCCAACTGATGTCAAGTCTTAATGCACCCTTCAGATAACTTCTTTTTCAAGGTTTTTACGGTTGTTGGAACTGTGAATTTGTAACAATGAATGAGGCACTAAAAAAAATTTATTTGTTAGCTAAAAGTTAACGGTATAAAACGCTTGCGCCAGATTTACAAATTTCATATTTTAATACCAGTTAAACTTAAAATAACATTTAGCCAACATGAAAAAACAACTACTCGTTTTCATAATTATTGCCGGTTATGCATCCATGGCTTGGGCGCAGCGGCAGATTAGTGGAAAAGTTACTGGTGAGGGCGAAGCTTTGCCAGGTGTAACTGTAATTCTGCAGGGAGCGTCGGGAGTGGGAAATGTGACAGACGTTGATGGAAATTATACCATCGATGTATCGGGTGACAACCCGGTTTTAGTATTTTCATTTATCGGTTATACTTCACAAACTGTTGAAGTAGGGAACCGTTCTGTAGTTGATGTTACTATGGAAGTTGATGTTCAGCAATTGAGTGAAGTCGTCGTTACGGCACTTGGTGTTGAACGGGAGACAAAAGCACTTCAGTATTCCATTACTGAAGTGGATGGGTCTAATCTAACCGAGGCGCGTGAAATCAACATTTCCAATGCACTGGCTGGAAGAGTAGCCGGTGTGAATGTGAGTAACATTGCTTCTGGTCCCGCAGGTTCTTCGCGGGTAATTATCCGGGGTAATAAGTCATTACAAGGGAATAACCAACCCCTGTATGTAATTGATGGTGTCCCAATGGACAACTCAGGATTTGGTCAGGCTGGTATTTGGGGTGGACGTGACGAAGGAGATGGTATGTCCAGTATCAACCCGGATGACATTGCTTCTATCACAGTGTTGAAAGGTGCCAGTGCTGCTGCCCTATATGGAGCAAGAGCTTCCAACGGAGTGATCAATATCGTCACAAAGAAAGGCTCGGCCAGGAAAGGCATTGGCGTAGAGTTCAACTCTAATTTCGTATTTGAGAAGATTAATGATCAAAGAGATTTTCAACGGTCGTATGGCCAGGGTGATTACATCTCTTCCAATCCTACAGATCCTGATGCACCACAAATTGCCGTTGCACCACGGACACAGCAGGAAGCGTATAACTGGGGAACCAGTAGTTGGGGCCCTCGCCTAGGCAGTGGTGAATCTATTCAGTTTGACGGTGTCACCCGGCCTTACACAGATGCAGGTGACAACTGGGATCGTTATTTCGAAACCGGATACACGCTCACCAATTCATTGGCATTAACTGGCGGAAGTGCAACGCAAAGCTTTCGTTTCTCTTTTTCAGATTTGAGGAATAAATCAATAATCCCTGAATCCGGATTTGAAAGGCAAAACCTTTCTTTGAGCACCAACTCCAAGTTTGGGGAGAGGCTTACATTCACATCGAGGGTTTTGTATTCACATGAAGTAGCAGACAATCGTCCGTATTTATCTGACTCTCCAGCCAATGGTATTCTGGCTATGTATTACATACCTGCCAATATTAATGTGGAAGATTATTATGGTGACCCCAACAAGCCGGGTGCAATTGCTCCTGGGACTGCACAATCCAGTTTGAGTATCTGGGGGAAATCTGTAGGAGAAGAATATCAGCAGGCTAACAACAACTGGCATCAAAATCCCTATTGGACAGCCTATCAGTTCAATAATGATGATACAAGGGATCGATTACTTCCATCAGCAACATTACGATTTGATATAACCGAATTTCTATTTGTTCAGGGTCGTTTTGGGATGGACTGGTACACCCGAAGGGAAACTGATTTAGTTCCTCAGGGTACCGGTTACCAGCGTGGAGGATCTCTTACGGAAGCTGAAAACCGGGTTCGGGAAACAAATATGGAATGGATGGCAGGGTTTGATGATACATTTGGAAAATTTAGCGTCAATGCCTTTATAGGTGGCAACCGGATGCGTCGTAGCAATGAGCGAATTAGTGCAAGTGGTAACGGTTTCAACGTCCCATTCTTTGAAGCGATCAACAACACGGTAACCCGTAACTTTGGATATGGATACTCCGGGTCAGGGATCAACTCTCTGTTTGGTTCGGCTGAAATAAGCTATAATGGGTTTTTGTTTGTCACCGGAACTGTCAGAAATGACTGGTTTTCTTCACTAAACCCTGAAAATAATAGAATACTCTATCCTTCCGTCGGAACAAGCTTTGTATTTTCCGATGCTATGGCTACTCTCCCAAACTGGTTGAGCTTCGGTAAGATCAGGGGATCAGTGGCGCAGGTAGGTAATGTTACTGTGGGGCCTTACAATACCCTCCTCACCTATTCACTAAAGCAGTCACACCTCGGTTATACAATGGCATCATTTTCATCCGCAGGTGGAAACAATGGATCTATTCCAAACCCCAACTTACTCCCGTTGACATCTACGGAGTATGAGGTTGGATTGGATGTGCGGTTCCTTAACAACAGATTGGGGCTTGATTTCACTTATTATCACCAAAAGACTACGGACGACATTCTCAATGCAACCATTTCCAGAGGTTCAGGATTTGGGTCTACGGTGGTGAATGTGGGTGAATTGGAAAATAAGGGTATCGAAGTGTTGATCAATGGTACCCCGGTAACAGGGCCCCTGACCTGGGAAATTTCTTTGAACTTTGCCAAAAACAATAACAAAGTTATTTCCCTGATTGAAGGTAATGATGAACTGATTGTTGAAGAGCCACGATCCAGGAATGTATTCATCAAACATGTTGTAGGACATCCCTTTGGTGTGATCACCGGTCGGGTACAAAAGTTAGCTCCGGATGGCAGGCCAGTCTTTTTTGACGATGGCAGACCAGTTGGTTCAGATGGGTATGAGATCATAGGTAATGGCGTTCCTGATTGGACAGGAGGGATCAACAATACCCTTTCTTTCAAAAACTTCAATCTAAGTGCGTTAATTGACTTTAAAATAGGTGGAGATATTGTTTCTGGTACCAATATGCGGATGACAGGAGCAGGACTTCATAAGCAAACGCTTATCGGGCGAGAAGGAGAGGCACCATTGTCTGTTTCGGGGGTTACCCAGACAGGTACAGATACAGATGGTGAACCGATTTATGAGGATTTCTCCTTGACGCTTGACCCAGCTGAGGCGCAGGCTTATTGGCAATCAGTTCAGGGTTCTGCAAATGGCGTTACTGATATGTTTTTATATGACGCCTCCTTTGCAAAACTCAGACAAATAACTTTTGGGTATTCTTTCCCGAGAGCAATGCTAAGCAACACACCCTTTCAAAGTATATCGTTGTCCTTCGTTGGTAGGAATCTGGCCATCTTATACAAAAATGTAGACAATATCGATCCGGAATCTGCCTATGCCAACGGAAATGGCCAGGGACTGGATTATTTCGGTATGCCACAGACGCGTAGTTTCGGTTTTAATTTAAGGGTAGGATTCTAAACAATATAAAAATGAATAAGATGAATGATATATTGAAGCAGATTCTATGCACACTAGCTGTGATTTTCTTTGTAGCCGCGTGTGATACACAAGAATTGCATGATCTGAATATCAATCCGCAGGCAGTAAATGAAATTGATTTGAATTATCTGTTTACGGCAGCGGAACTCGGTATTGCATCAAATGGTTCTACTGGCGACAATAGGTACACAGATTGGAGAACCAACATTGGGTTGGCATCGACTGCTATACAACAATTGGCCACACCAGGTAGTATTTCCGCTGCTGGAAACTTTTACCGACACAATGAGGAAACGGCATCTGCCCCGTTCGAGTTTACCTACAATGATCAATTGAAAAACATTGCAGAGATACTCAAACAGACGGGGCCTGGTGGATATGCTGAGGGTACTTTAAATAATACCCGTAATGCAGCAAGGATTCTACGAGCCTTTAGCTTTCAGCGAATCACCGATTTCTATGGAGCAATTCCCTATTTTGAAGCCAATCGAGGTATTGAGGGGATTTTCTTTCCTGCCTACGATAATCAATCTGCGATCTATCAGGACCTGCTGAATGAACTTGACGAAGCTACTGCTGCGATGTCAGGTCCTGACGCAGCATTTGCAAGAGCTGATATGATCTATGAAGGGGATATTTCCAAATGGAAAAAGTGGGGTTATTCTCTCATGCTCAGGCTTGCTATGCGGATTTCCAATGTTGATCCCGGTACTGCAGATACCTACGTGAGCAAAGCGGTAGCCGGTGGTGTATTCACCAGTAATGACGACAACGTTTGGGTTCCAATGGATGTGGGTCCCAGTGAATGGCAGGATCAGAATGGAATTTCCCGGGCATTTTATCCCGGAGATGGAGGAAATCAATCCTACCTGAGTGCAAAGTTGATTACGTTTCTAAAAGGTACAGACCCAAATAGTGTGGCTGATGACGACCCCAGGCTCATGATCCTGAGTGGAGGTATTGCCAAATGGGATGCAGCAGGCTGGACTCCGATCAATACAGATCCGCTTGACCAAAAAGGGATACCCAATGGCCATTCTCAATCAGCTATTGATGCCCTTGAAGGTGGACCTGTTATTTTGGAAGAAACGTTTTCGCGGATAAACTACCTCATGTTAGATGATGATGACCCTTATATGATTATGAACCATGCTGAAGTCGAATTCCTATTGGCCGAGGCTTTGGAAACAGGGATCGGTTCTGGCATTAGCGGGACGGCAACAGCACATTATGAAGCAGGGGTGAGGTCTGCCATGCAGATGTATGCCGGAAACAAGCATGATTTTCCTCGTGGATATGATCCGGGGCTAACTGTTTCTGATGCGGAGGTAGATGCTTACCTGGCAGCATATCCTTATGATGTGCATAAACCAGCTTTAGAAATGATCGGTGAACAGCTGTGGGTCAGCAAATTCTTTAACTGGTGGGATGCCTGGTCTGACTGGAGAAGGACAGGGTACCCTACATTAGTGCCTTTTACCACAGACGCTTCGCCGGTTACCGGGGGAATCATACCATTAAGATTGCCCTATCCAACTACTGAAGTCGCTGCGAATCCGAACTTTAATCAGGCTTCAAAAAATAACTACACTTCTCCCCTTTGGTGGGACGGTGGCAATGAATAGCTTCTAAAATTCTAGAAAGTTAAAAAAAGAGGGTGTCTATGGGCATCCTCTTTTTTTTAATCGGATTTATTCAGGTACGAAAACCCCTATCTCACACGGTGCATTGTGTCGGATGTTGATTAACTTTCATCTATGGACTGGCAGGATTCATTTGAGAAATATAAGGCTATAGTGGAGCAGGCAGGTGTTGAGCTAAAGGGAAAAACGGTACCTTATACTTCAGACAATGGACACATGTTTTCCCAGCTCAATAAGGATGGCGAGATCGGGATCAGGCTTTCTAAAGAAGAGGAGAAGGCCTTTAAAGAAAAATTCCAAGCAGATCAATTCATGTCCTACGGAACAAAAATGCACGGTTATGTCAAAATCCCCAAAGAACTCATGGATCAGACAGCACTGGTGAGCAAGTACCTGAAATCCGGGCATGAATATGTGCTGTCCCTGGAGCCCAAGTAGCTTTGATTTCGATTTCTGGCTTATTATTATTTGCTACTTAAGCACAAACTACCTGCAATCTGGCTTAATATGAGTTAATGTCTGCTTTTAACCTGATAAAATGATATATATCTTTTAGTAGAAAGATATATATCTGATAATTAAAAAATATATATTAAAATAAAAAAAGATATATATCATTTTTTAATAAAGCCTGCCTTTAGTCATACATCTTTCTGGTTTGCTTTCAGTCGAAACATAGCCAGAGATACCGACTCCTCAGCTACCGACTCCTCAGAGTCACTGAAGGGACTCTGAGAAAATGGTGCGCCTCTTGAGTGCTTTTCTTACTTCCGGCAGCAGCTTTAACTATCAGCCGCTATCCCCATCAAATCCTCGCCTGATAAGTATACAGATCATGGTATCGCCCCTCTTTCTTCAATAGCTCATCATGAGTGCCTCGCTCGGCGATGTTTCCCTGCTCGATGACCAGGATCTGATCGGCTTTGCGGATGGTGCTCAACCGGTGAGCGATCACGAAAGAAGTCCGACCTTTCATCAACCGGTTTAAACTCTCTTGGATAAAATTTTCACTTTCCGTGTCCAGGTTGGAGGTGACGTTGTGCTATTTTAGTACCAAGCACAACTAGTGGGGAACACACCTGCTAGCTCCATTTCAGCGATAATGTAATTAGACAATCTTGAAACTGACTCCATATATCAGATTCATAATCGGTGGACTCTATGCCCTTAATTTTATAGTCGCGGAGTTGACTTCAATTTATGATGGAACAGTTGACTCAGTACTTTGGATCTCCAAAATATTTGCTGGTATGGTTGCTGTTGTTTATCTCGCTTATTGTGTGAAACAAGGAATGAAGGAATTGAATAACGACAACGTTGAACTCCCGTATCCAAGAATTCTTGCAATTCTCATCGAAGCATTCAATGTACTTACATTCATTTTTGTTCTAACTCAACTTGAAGTATCACAAATTGTTTCACTTATACCTGACCTCATAATTGTAATAGGAATGGCATACCTACTAACTCAAAATTTAAAAAATTCTCTTTGGCAAAGGCTAATTATGTCCGTTAACGATCTAACATATAAAGTTGCACTAAAGTGAAACCTACAGTATCTTTGATTCGTGACTAAAAAAGTAAGAACTGTCATTTTCTACTAGGATTATTTTGAATCCTTTTTTGTGATGCAAAATGAGAAGGTTCAAAAGAAGATCATTTGGTCTCTTAACTTAGTTGAAGAGATACAAAATATCCTGAGACGTACCTTAAACACATCAAAGAAACTGATGGACTCTATGAAGTAAGAGTCCAGGTTGGTAGTAACATTTTTCGGATATTTTGCTTTTTTGATCAAGGCAAAATTGTGGTATTAATGAATGGATTTCAAAAGAAAACACAAAAAACGCCGAAAACCGAGATTGAGAAGGCAATGAAAATCAAGATAGAATATGAGCAGGAAAACTAACATAATAACACTAGATCAATTCAAAGAAAAGCACTTTGGAAGGGTCGGAACTACCAAGCGAGATGAGCTCGAAGAAGGATATGAGAATTTTAAAATTGGCACATTAATTCAAGAAGCCAGACTCGAAAAGGGATTGACACAGGAGGAACTTGCTAGGAAGGTAGGAACGACTAAATCCTACATTTCAAAAATCGAAAACAACATTAAAGAAGTCCGACTTTCCACGTTGAAAAAGATCGTTGAGTTTGGGCTAGGTGGTCAAATTGACTTATCAATAAAACTTTAAAAAGCTTGTCACACTCTAAAATGAATATGCGAACTGAGCAATTTGGCACATGCTATTTAAGTAGATTCGTTTTTATTTTTAAATATGAATGCAGTAGTTTTTCCTTTAATTGTATTCTTATCCTTTCAACAAAAGGCCCAAGTAATAGAGTTTGATTATTGTGATCAAATAACACCAGCTATCAATTATTTAGAAGATGAGGGTTTAAAACTCAAGATAGATTCAAAACTTAGAAATGGTTGGAGTTACTCGTCTTTTGCTGCAGAGTACATTGCTTTCAAACTGGATATTAAACCTGATGAGTTGTATGAAGACGGTAATTTAGAAAAGTCGAAATACTACTGGACACAGATTGAAAATAATGATTCCTTTAATGATGTAAGGAATTTAGTTTGTGATCATAAAGCCTTTAAAAATAGAAATCCTAGTACAATTTTTTCCAAACTGGACGAAGAGACACTTTTAGTTCACATAACTACAAAAAGAACTGGCAAAGAGGGGTCCAGTGGGTTGATGTACTTATTCTTCTTCGAAAAGAATAGTATTATCAATGTACTGAAGACTTCATGGATCAGTTAATTGCCCCATCAAATCCTCGCCTGATAAGTATACAGGTCATGGTATCGCCCCTCTTTCTTCAATAGCTCATCATGTGTGCCTCGCTCGGCGATGTTTCCCTGCTCAACGACCAGGATCTGGTCGGCTTTGCGGATGGTGCTCAACCGGTGAGCGATCACGAAAGATGTTCGACCTTTCATCAACCGGTTTAAACTCTCCTGGATAAAGCTTTCGCTTTCCGTGTCCAGGTTGGAGGTGGCCTCATCCAGGATCAGGATTCTGGGGTTGGCCAGGATAGCCCTCGCAATGGCAATACGTTGTTTTTGTCCACCGGATAGCTTCACGCCTCGCTCTCCGATGAGCGTATCCAGACCGTCCTCAAACCTGTCTGTAAACTCTGTGACAAAGGCAGCCTTGGCCGCATCCATAAGTTCAGCCTCCGTGGCATCAGGTTTGGGGAAAAGAATGTTTTCGCGGATGGTACCTTCAAACAGGAAGTCATCCTGCAGTACCACACCCAGTTGGCTTCGGTAGCTTTCCAATGAGACTTTGGATAGGTCATGCCCATCGATGGTGATGGTTCCACTATCCGGATTGAGGAATGAAGCGACTAAGCCGGCAATGGTCGTCTTACCGGATCCCGATGACCCTACAAGCGCTGTAACAGAGCCCGGCCTGGCCTCAAAGCTGATATCTTCAATCACTGGCTTGCCCTCTTCATAGGCAAAGCCAACCTTATCAAACACGACTTCCCCATTGATCTTATCCACCTGTAATGTTCGCTCACTACCATCATCCTCAGCCTTCATGTTCATGATCTCTTCGGTGCGGTCGAGCCCGGCAAATGCTTCTGTGAGCTGGCTGCCAATGTTGCTCATCTGCACAATGGGAGCGATCATAAATCCCAGGTACAAGGTGAAGGCGAGAAAATCTCCGAGTGTCATCTGATCCTGGATGATCATGTAACCACCTATGCCCATGATCCCAATACTGGCCAGCCCAAGCAGAAAAGTAGCCGAACTGGTGACCAGGCTGGTTGATGTGAGGCTCTTTTTCACATTCAGGAATAGTTTTTCTACTCCGGTCTCAAATGTCTTTACCTCCTGCTTTTCGGCATTAAATCCTTTGATCACCCGGATTCCACCCAAGGTTTCGGTCAGTCGTCCAGTCACCTCTGCGTTGATCTTACCACGCTCTCTGAAAATCGGACGGATATACCCAAAGGCCTTGAGTGAGATGAATCCAAAAATGGAGACTGGAACCAATACATATAAAGTCATCCACGGACTGATCCTTATGAGTAAGACGAGTGAAATGATGGCTGTGAGCAGACCTCCGAATAACTGAACCAGGCCTGTCCCTACCAGATTACGCACCCCTTCCACATCTGTCATGATCCTGGATACCAGCTCTCCGGACTTGCTGTTGTCGAAGAATCTGACTGGTAGATAGATGATGTGTTTTTGGACTTTCACTCGCAATTTCGCGATGAGGTGCTGCGCTTCCACACTGAGGATTTGGGTCAACGCAAATGAGGTGGCTGATTGCACAATGATGGCTCCAATTACCACAGCCACCAGGATTTTTAGCATGTCCAGGTCGCTATTGGCGATGACATCATCAATGAGGTATTTGCTGGCTCCTGGTAATATCAAGCTTGCCAGTCTACTGATTACAATCAGTACCAATCCAATGGCGATGATCTTTCTTCTTGGCCAGACAATGGTCTTAAATACATGGCCAATGCTCACACGTTGTTTGCTCATATTGATTTGAGACGAATGAGCGCCAAAGATATTTGAATTCTTATTGGGAGATCCAGCTGCTCACTTCTTCTTCAGGGATCCGGTTGAGGTAGATCCTCTGAAATCGGTTTGCGACATAAGTAGTCCCGGTTATCAGCAGATGGTTTTCTTCGTCAGTCTCTGGCCTAATAGAAGCTAAAGTATAGGGATTCAAATAGCCGATATTGTGTTTTCCTACAAGCTCACCAGTGGTCTGATCAAAGAGATATAGCCCTATTTGCCTGGTCTCGGTTTCAGCTGCAATAATGGTATAAGTGGTTGTCCCAATGTCATACGATGCAATGTCCATGGGTGTGTATGACCTGAATTCAGTTACATTTCCATAAAGTGTATAAAGATCAACACTGGAAGCTGTAGCCGTGCTCGAAATGGAAGCATCCACCGCTATAAAGTTATCATTGAACTGGAATCCACCCACAGCAAAAATGTTTCCTGAAATTGGCATTGCTTTTCTGATACCACCATCTGTTGTCTGTCCCTGTAATACCCCAGTTGGAGTTCCTCCGAAGTTGCTGAACACCATAGACATACTGTAGTTGTAAAACCCGTTGAAGTAAACTGATCCTCCGGGAGTTTCACCCACAAAGAACGGCAGTGGCTGTTCTCCGGGATTCAGGTAATGATCCAAAATGGTGGCTTCTACATCTTCGCCTGCACCAATGGTATAAGCTGCAGTATTGACAATACTGCCATCTGTGGCGATGTATGAAATCACACTTTCTGCGTTGAATGGGTCGTAACTCAGGACGAGAAACTGGTTAGAAGTGGAAGATGCGGCAGCGGCTAAAGGATAAGTAAGTGGAACATTCACGACCTGCTCATCTGTCAGGCTATCATTTACTGAAATAAGCTGTACCTGGATCGTCTGTGGATCCATCCCGAAGAAATAGTATCGGCCATTGGCTTCCATCAGCTCACCTGTTGGTAATACCGGAGCCGGATCGAAAGTCAACTCTGCTTCAAACTCGCCCTCTTCATCTACTTTAATCAGCTGAATTCCTGAAAAGTCACTCCGGTCGATTTCAGTGGCAGTGAGGATGATAAAACCAGAAGTAGTTTTAATTACATCGATGGCATGGTAATCAACGCCATAATTCACATCATCGTAGACCTTAAAGAAACCGGTTTCAGGGATCGGGTCTTCCTCACTACATGAGATTAAAAAGGGTAGGGATAGTATAAGGTAAAATAATTTCTTCATCTGGTTCTTAATATGCCTGGAACTGCTTGTCGATATATCTTAATGGGAATACAAAACTTAATGACACATTGATGTTGTCCATCTTCAGCTCATCGTTCACATCACCAATGGACGTGAGCTCAGTTTGAGTAAACCGATTTCCATTATTGGTGATGTCGGTGAGCCCACGTAGGTAAACCGCCTCAAATACTGTCCGGATATTCAGGTAGTCAAGACTCACTCCAACACCACCCAGAATCCCGGCATAGTTCTGAAATTGCTGGGTCACACCCAGTATTTGTGTTCCTCCTGAGGTAGGTATAGGAGAGCCTGTTGCATGGTCTGTATACGTGATATCTACCTTCTTTTCCGCATGGGTGATAATGGAATAATATCCTCCAGCCATCACAAATGGCCGGGTCTTCCCGGATTGTATGATTTCATACTTGAGTGATATTGGCACGTCTACAGCGTCGATTCGCTGCTCTATGCTGTACTCCATGTCGAACAGATTGGGTGCTACAAATCCCCATGTTCGGTAATTGAAATACTTGTACCTGATCCTTTTGTAGGTAGGTTGTATCCCAATGGCAAACCCTCGATGATAAAAAGTGAGATCCATACCAGCTTGTGCCCCTGGCAAGCTAAACACTTCATAGCCTTTGTCAAGATCCTGTTCTGGCAAGCCAATCGTGCTGATGGATGAATAAGCTACAATAGGATTTGGGTCGGTATAGTTAATCCCCACTTTTACTCCCAGCCACCACTGTGTTTTGAGGAACTCTTCGGTATAACCTCCGATGCCCGGAGCCCGTCTTGCCTGTCCAACAAGCGTTAGGGTCGAAAATGCCAGCAGGGCATATAGTATTGATCTATTGAATAATAAGTTTCCTGGTTTCATTCAGTTTTTCTGATGTGACTCGTACAAAATATATTCCTTTAGAAAATTGATCCAGCACCATCGAGACAGTATGTTTTCCCGGATTCAGTTTGCGTTTAAAAGTAGTTAGAACCGCTCCTTTGATGTTGATCAGCTCAAAATGCATCTCCTGGATGTCGTTGATAAAAAATTCTATTTGCGTATAGTTAGTGGCAGGGTTGGGATATAACTTCTCAATCCTGTAAAAATCGTTTCTGAATTTTTGTTGACCGGTGATCACATTACTGATCAGATCCATAGGTGTGTAGGAGCCTCCATTGATCAGGTCTGGGCCAGTCACATAGTCTCCAAAAAAGATATCATTAGTCAACGTCGCCTGATCTACTCCCATCCATTCAAAAAGAATGTTGGCATAGATCTGACGGTAATCAAACTGCATAGACACATTGTTAAGAGACAAGTCTGGGTTGGTACCATAAACACCCCCTCTGAGTCCGGCGCCCCACATCATAATGGGCCCGCCAGTACCGTGATCTGTTCCGTAGCTACCGTTTGAAGCTACTCTGCGCCCAAACTCAGACATAGACATGGTGAGGACTCTGTCGCTAAGGCCCCTTTGATTCAGGTCTTCGTTGAAGGCTCTCATGGCAGATGAGATATAATAAAGCAATGCGGCATGACCACCCATTGTCGATTCGCCCTGCACCACCTGTTGAGCGTGGGTGTCAAAACCTCCGATCTTCAATAAAAATACCTTAGTCTTAAGTCCACCGGCCAGTAATCGGGCGACCAGCTGAAGTTGAGAGGTTAGCGGGTTTCTGTTACTGGCAGGTAAAAAAGGGTAGTTTTCCGGGTAGGTCACGGCGGTAGCAGCAGCTGCATCGTAGATCTCTACCAATCGTTTGATATAGGTCTCTGACTTATCTTCCAGCCCAAGGATCCAGTCCATTTCTTTTCCGTAAGGCGAGCCATCGAGGAAAGCCGGTGGCAAACCACGTGGATCGACTCCCTCATCGGTAAATCCTTCAAGCTGATCGATCAGATTCGCTAGTCCTCCGGGACTACTGCCGAGTGAAAGCGATGTTGGGATATTTCCTTCCTGGTGAAAAAGCAACGACACATCATTTCCCATTTCCAACGCCAAAGGGTCTGGCAAATAGATATTAGACAGATACCTACCTATCCAACCGCTTGGGAAGTAATCATCGGCGCCACCACCCATAAACCAGATATCTCTACCCCGGAAGTGTGATCCGTTATTTTTCTCATACGAAACTCCCTGGAATACGGCAGCCCTACCAATATCATACATGTATTTGAAGTCCTGCATATCAGGATGAAGTCCAACCTGGTCAGATGCAGGCACGGTACTATCCAGTGGGATCAAGGTCCTGTTGCCTACCTTGTATGGAATAGCCACGTTTGCCCTGCGGCTGTAATACTGATCGTAGGCTTCCAGGGGAATAAATGTATTCAACCCATCATTGCCTCCATGCATTTGCAGGATGATGAGCACCTTATCATTGTCGCTGGCTGCAGCAAGTCTTTGCATGGATTGATATCCACCCAGTACCTTCAAAGGCACCCCTTGAAATGCAATCGGGAGTCCGGCAGCAAAACCTAATTTCTTTACAAATTTCCTTCTATCCATGGCTCTACATCAGTTGGTACTCCGGCGATTGCAACATCGCATTAAACAGATTTAGTAATTGTCCTCCAGCATCAGGATTGGGACTTCCTCCATTCCATCTAATTACCCATGCTGCATCGGGGTCGGGGTCACCGTCATCGTATAATGACTCAAGAAAATAGTTCAGTCGTTCGTTTGTGATTTCGCTATTGGGATCATCAAAGGCGATGACTCCTGAAACGGGCAAAAAATATTTTGTCAACTCCACTACCAAAGATTTCGCGTCACCAGCTACTGCGGAAAAATTGTCGACGACGAACTGGAGAATGTCTACCTGGTTTGGCTCGGGATTCATCCCATCACTGATCAAACCTCTGACAAAGTCGTATCTACGGGTCAGGTAATTGGTGGTGATCCAGTTCCGGTTAAATATTGGATATTGATGGTATGCAGCATAACCGGCTACCTCAAAGGGCTCGTAATAGTCCATCCCCTGGTTGTCGATTGAACTGATCATGCTACCCGCTGTGTCATAAAATCCTGTAAGATCAGTATTGGGATCAGGTATCGTTTTTCCAAAACTTCTGTTGAACCCAACTACCAGATCAAGAGGTGACTTGATCAATCCACCAAAGCTATCGTCCAGATATCCTGCGGCACCTTCATAGAATTCACGACTTGTGAACAGCGCCTCCAGTACCGGCTGGATTTTGTAGTTGCTGGCAGTGAAAATATCCGCCATATCCTGGATGATTCCTGCCTGAATAGTAGGATTTACTTCATGATATACAAAGAACCTGTAGAGCTTTCTGCAGGTGTAAATGTGTGTTTCCTGCTGGTTGTAAATGATGTCTATCAACTGACTGATCTCGTCCAGAAGACTTTCTTCGGTAGGCTCGTTGCCAAGCAGCAAGGTAGGATCTGGTGTAACAGTGGCATTTCCCAACCGTTCACTAAAAGTCTTTTCTGTATTGTCGTGAGCCGAAGCTACTTGTGTATTTCCTCTCACAATACCCCGTGGGAGGTTAGTATCAGGATCTATATTACTAAAGGAATTGTCATTTATAAAACCTGAAAAAACTTTGGCGCCTTCCTGTACATCTGTTTCAGTAAAGTAGATATAATCACCTTCGTACTGAGGCTCAGGGATCGAGCCTTCCAGTCCTTTTCCAATGGCATAAAGTTCCAGAAGTTCCCGGGCATAGTTCTCGTTAGGATTGCCTTTCACATTATATCTACCATCCAGGAAAACAAGCATCGCATTGTCTACAGATATTTTTTTGGTAAGCTCCCTGAAGTTGAGAATGATATTGGTTTCGGGAGCTAAAGGATCGATCACAATATCGTCCTTATCAAAAGCGTAGAATCGAAAAAGTGCCAACTGATGATACAGAGCCCTGTGATTATTTACCACACTTCTTTTGGTGGTAAAATGTGTGTGCATAAAAACCACAAGCCGTTCACGAAACGCATAAGCAAGTGATTGATTCAAAGGAACCCCTGGACTCATCATCTGTGCAATATGCCACCGCATGACCAGGGTTTCATAGTTAAAATCTTCGGTGTCTGTTGATGAATCAAGACTTATCCAGGGTAACCCGGTATTCGGATCTATCGGCTCTTCCGGATTGGGCAGACTAGTATCAAACAGCTGAGCAACAGCTTGTTGAGGTGTCATACCCGCAAACTGATCGATCTGCTGTTTTGTGGCGCCACAACATGTTCTTCTGAGTAAGTGAGCAGCACGTTGAACGCCTAGGGGATCGGTAAAAGTGGTTAGTGCCATCTAAAAGTATTTTCCATAGCTAAATCAAATATAAAATAATTAATAAAAAATCTTAGAATGGTCTAATTAATTTTTTATTAATAAATAACCACGCAGTGACCTAAATAACAAAGCCACTCCCTTTGATCAGGGGTGGCAATCATTTTCAATTTAGCTTAATTATTCCTATTAAACCAGAATATGTGATCCAAATTACATAGTTGAATGAAACAAGAAATGTTGATTTTATTTATCAAGATGAATCGGCTGTACGAGTGCACCATTTGCAGCAACATCCCATGCAGCAAACCTCACCCATTTTTTACCTTTTGGATTAAAAGAAATTTCAAAAGTCTTTTTACCAAATTGTTCCAGATCTGTTGTGGATATAATTTCACGATTTACCTTATCTCCATCACCCCACACTATTTCGACAAAATCCAAAGGAAAGGTCCATTCTACCATTGCCACGATTTTTCTTTTGTTTCCACTTCCAGTCAGTGAGAATTCGGGGATCAATACTTCACCTGATGTGACAAAGAAATCGCCCTTCTTCAGAGCGTTTATTACGGGACTCATATCATCCACTTGGGGAATTTTATCAAGTTTAATGTAATTGACTGGTGACATGCCATAAGTATCGTCATAAGATGGTTTGCCTCGCTCACCAATATCCGATCTGGCTTCAGAAATGGCTAAGGCATATTTAGGTTTTCTACCCTTTTTGACCATCCAATTGCTGGCTTCATCCCACAATGGGAGAAAGCGGGATTCTCCCAGTCTCACCTCAGAGCCATCGATACCCATTCCCCAACGATAACCCAAGGCAAAATAATTTTCATGTAAAAATTGAGCAGTATTTTTAATGGAATCGGGAAATCCGGTGGATCCTTTGGAACGGGGGTGCGGCATCGAGATGAGAACGTTTTCCAGTTCAGTCATAGCCATTAGATCAGACGCAGTCCCCAGGTTGTATACACGACCATACTTAGAATGTGACTCATATAATGGCTGACTTTCGCTTCTCCCAGGCCTCCAATACAATGGCTTGCTTATAAGCATGTCATAGTGCCCACCTATGAAAGGTGGTCTACTTCCCGTGCTATTTTCATCGTTTGGCATAACAAGAAAGTCTTTATCCGACTGATTTCTGGCAGCCTCATAATACCCATCAAGTGTTTCCAGGAAAGCCTCCCCCCTGTCGTGCCTTGCTTTTCCGCGAACACCGTCTATTACCCCATATATATCTACTCCTACGGATTTCATCGTCCCGATATCATTGATAGATTGATGGTATCCCCCTTTTTCTTCCAGTCTTTGAAGCAGACCTACATGGTAGTGGGAGCCGAAGACTTTGTAACCTTCCAATGGCTTGAATTTATCACCATTAGTAAATCTTAGTGCCTGTTTTATTGCAGCTTCACCATCTTCCACGGAGACATATATAAACAAGGGCATGCGTTGCCATTCTCCTGGTCTGGCATTGTAAAGTGCAAAATTGTGGTAGAATTCAGGGTCCTCTTCCTGTTCAGCCTGACGGATTCCAATCGAGAAAAGCGATTCACTATTTTTCTGATACCAGACATAGCCCAGATTTTGTTCAGATTCGCGAGCCCAGTAAAAACTATGTGGTGGAGGAAACAAAGCCACTGAACCCGAAGAGCTTTCAGTAGCGATCATGCGGTTACTGCTTTTAAGTATGACAGGAGTATTCTGTGCGGGACTTCCAAACAGATATTGTTGAGGCTTGGAGATGAGGTCTCTCCAAACAATTTTTTGATCCAGGCCAATATTCAGTCCTTCCAGCCCTGCATCATACTTAAAGGCCAGTGACTCCTTCTCAGTCTTTGCCATAAATGTCTGACGCAGAAGGTTAGACCCCTTGAAGATATCAAATTGAATATACCCTTGAAAATGGCCTGAACTTACTCCATCAAATATGATTTCTAATCTTTTGCCATTCGTTTTTACTTCGCAGTTTGTAGTGGCAAATATTGCTTTCGAGCGAGTTATCTCCTCCTGTTTACGAGGCATTCCGGGGTGATTGGCAAATGGTTCCGCTGCGGGTATGGAAGTTTGATGAGATCTTGGAGGTTCGTCGGAGGTGTATAAGGGCGCATCCCAGAAGGCGTGCCATTTAATCTGATTCAATACTTCTTCTGTAAGGTCAACTCCCAGACCATTAAGCGGTCTGGTCTGTTGTTGGGTAACACGTCTGGTGCCAGAAACCACCCTGAATTCAGGTTGTGCATTGGTTATAAGTATCTTTTTGTCTTCTCCATGGGTATAGGAAAGCTCCTTTATTATTGGTTTGCCATTTTCCACGGAGAATTTTAGATACAGATGGAGGTTATTTTCACCAAGCCATGAAATTTCCAGTTGTTCGTCGATAACCTTAGCTTCCAACCCTTCTTGTGTCTGGTAACTTTCAAGATTAAAGTGGATGGGGTCGGCGCATAAATGCAGATGAAAGGGTACAAAGAGACAAATGAAGAGGAGCTTAAGTAGCTTTTTTGCTGGGGTCAATGACATGAGTTGGTGTGTTTTTGTTATGGGAAAGTAAGTAAAACTTTGATTACTCAGAACAATAAAATTTCATATAATGTTGATTTTTGTAAATCAAATGATCTTCTTAAGTGTTCTAATTTGAAAACGGTTTATTATGTCATTAACTTATTCTTCTATGATGCCACTTCGTGCATCTGCTCCTCATTTCAAATTGTATGATGTCATTTCAGAAAAAGATTTAATGCTAGATGATTTTTCTGGTGAAAATGGATTATTAGTGATGTTTGTATGCAATCACTGCCCATACGTGAAGCATGTGGAAGATGAGATCGGAAAGATAGCTCATGAGTACATGGCAAAAGGTATTGGTACAGTCGCCATCGCCTCAAATGATATTCAAAAATATCCTGATGATGGTCCTGAAGGGATGAAAGAGCAAGCCAGAAGAGCTTCATGGGATTTTCCTTACTTACTAGATGAAACTCAGGAAATAGCAAAAGCCTACAAAGCAGAGTGCACACCTGATTTTTTCTTATTTGACAAATCTTTGAAATGTGTTTACAGGGGGAGAATGGATGCCGCATCGCCTGGCAATGAACAACCCAATGACGGAAAAGACCTAAGGGATGCATTGGATCACCTGATCTCAGGACAACCCATCTCCGAAGACCAAAAACCAAGTATGGGATGCAACATTAAGTGGAGGTCATAATCCACTGAACTACAGAAGATTTATTAATTTACGGCCTCATTTTATCCCATGAGCACAGCTTCAGGAAAGTTTAAGAGAATTACAACACATCGCCTACTGGAAATGAAGGCGGCAAAAGAGCCAATCGCCATGCTTACGGCATACGATTACTCGATGGCCCGGATCATTGATAGCGCGGGAATTGACATCCTATTGGTAGGAGATTCTGCCTCTAATGTGATGGCGGGAAATGAAACTACACTACCTATTACGCTGGATCATATGATCTGGCATGCGACATCAGTTGTCAAAGCTGTAAGTCGTGCACTGGTAGTGGTAGACATACCATTTGGTAGCTATCAGGGCAATTCCAGTGAAGCCTTAAAATCCAGTATCCGCATCATGAAGGAGTCCGGTGCCCACGCTGTGAAGATGGAAGGTGGAGTGGAGATTAAGGAAAGTATCGTCAGAGTCTTGTCAGCAGGAATCCCAGTAATGGGTCACCTGGGCCTTACTCCTCAATCAATTTATAAATTTGGGACATATACGGTAAGGGCAAAAGCAGAGGGTGAAGCCAGGAAGCTTGTTGAGGACGCCAAATTATTAGAGGAAATTGGTTGTTTCGGGATTGTGCTGGAGAAGATACCTGCCAAGCTGGCAAAGGAAGTAGCTGATAGTGTGAAAATACCGATCATTGGAATTGGGGCAGGACCGGAGGTAGATGGCCAGGTGCTGGTAATGCACGATCTTTTTGGGATTACCCAGGACTTCAAGCCTCGTTTCCTCAGACAATATGCTGACCTTAATAAGATCATTGGGGAGGCAACCCAGCAATACATCAAGGACGTAAAAGCAAAAGATTTTCCTAGTCAGGAAGAGAGTTATTAAAATAGATTATTGAATAAAATCACAAAATGGCAAAAGAAGCATCAACCATAATTTACACAATCACTGATGAAGCGCCCGCTTTAGCAACACACTCATTTTTACCCATCGTACAGGGTTTTAGTGCCTCAGCAGGTGTTTCTGTTACTACACGAGACATTTCACTAGCAGGTCGGATCATTTCTTCCTTCCCGGAGGTACTTACCGAAGAGCAGAAGATGACAGATGATCTGGCATTCCTGGGTGAGCTGGCAAAAACACCGGAAGCCAATATCATTAAGCTTCCTAACATCAGTGCCTCTATTCCTCAATTGGTTGCTGCCATCAAGGAACTTCAGTCTCAGGGATATAATCTTCCGGATTACCCTACTGAGCCAAAGAACGACGCTGAGGCTGTGGTCAAAGCAAAATACGATAAAGTAAAAGGTAGTGCCGTAAACCCGGTTTTGCGGGAAGGGAACAGCGATAGAAGGGCACCAAAAGCCGTGAAGGAGTATGCGAAGCAGAATCCTCATTCAATGGGGAAATGGGTGAGCAGCTCCAAATCTCATGTAGCAAGCATGCCTTCTGGCGACTTTTATGGTAGTGAAAAATCAGTTACAGTTTCTGCTCCCACTGAGGTAAAGATCCAGCACGTAGATGCTTCGGGAAAAGAAACTGTTTTGAAAGCACAGACCAAATTGTTGGCCGGTGAAGTGATTGATGCAGCGGTGATGAGCGCCAAAGCATTGAGAACTTTTCTTGATGGAGCCATAAAATCCGCCAAAAAAGACAACATCCTGTTTTCACTGCACCTGAAAGCTACCATGATGAAGGTATCAGATCCGATCTTATTTGGTCATGCCGTGTCAGTGTTCTTTGCTTCTGTTTTTGAGAAGCACAGTAGCACATTCCAGTCATTGGGAGTAGATCCAAACAATGGAATGGGGGACCTATTAGCAAAAGTTGATACACTGGATGGAGCCAAAAAGAAAGAGATCTTAGCAGACATTGATGCATGCTATGCTTCCCAGCCGGAATTGGCCATGGTAAATTCTGACAAGGGCATTACCAACCTCCACGTACCAAGTGATGTGATCATCGATGCTTCTATGCCGGCTGCAATCCGTACTTCCGGACAGATGTGGGGACCTGATGGTGGCCAAAAAGACACCATGTTTACCATTCCTGATCGATCTTATGCCGGAGTATATCAGGCAGTGATCGATGACTGTAAGGCAAATGGTGCTTATGATCCTACAACTATGGGAAGTGTTCCCAATGTTGGTTTGATGGCTCAGAAAGCTGAGGAGTATGGTTCACATGACAAGACTTTTGAGATCCCTGCTGCCGGGAAAGTGCAGGTAGTAGACAGCAAGGGAAATGTGCTGATCGAGCATGCAGTTGAGGCTGGTGATATCTGGAGGATGTGCCAGACCAAGGATGCTCCTATCCAGGACTGGGTGAAACTGGCTGTCAACAGGTCCAGAGATTCTCAGACACCAGCAGTGTTCTGGTTGGATGAAAAGCGGGGACACGACGCGGAGATCATCAAAAAAGTAAAGACATATCTGAAAGACCACGATACCAGTGGACTGGAGATCCATATCAAAGCACCTGTAGAAGCTACCAAGTTTTCAGTTGAAAGAATCAGAAATGGACTTGATACGATTTCTGTAACAGGAAACGTACTCAGAGATTATCTAACAGATTTATTCCCAATCCTTGAGGTTGGTACGAGTGCCAAGATGCTTTCGATTGTGCCCTTGATGAATGGAGGAGGACTCTTTGAAACCGGTGCCGGAGGGTCAGCCCCCAAGCACGTACAGCAGTTTGAGGAAGAAGGTCACCTGAGATGGGATTCTTTGGGTGAATTTTTGGCGTTGGCTGCTTCTCTAGAGCACCTGAGCAAAGCTGATAACAATCCAAGAGCACAAATCCTGGCGGATACGCTGGACGCTGCAAATGGTAAATTCCTTCAGGAGAACAAGTCACCTTCGCGAAAGGTCAATGAAATAGACAATCGTGGAAGTCACTTCTACCTGGCCCTTTACTGGGCAGAAGCTTTAGCAGCTCAGGATAAAGATCAGGATCTGAAAGCTAAGTTCACTCAGGTAGCAAAGACCATGAAGGAGAAAGAGTCTGCTATCAATGATGAGCTGCTGAAAGCACAAGGATCAGCCGTGGATATTGGAGGATATTATCGTCCTGATGAGGCAAAGACTTCAGGTGCTATGCGACCAAGCAAAACCCTTAATGCCATCATTGACGGATTGAAATCCTGATAAGATTATAAGGCCTCTTCCTTTTTCAGGAATTCTACCTGGAAAAGGGAGGGCCAATCTTTACCCGTCACATAGATCTTACCAGATGCCTGGTGGTAGGCTATACCATTCAGTACATCATTCACTTCATCCAGCCCTACTTTTTCACTGTTTTCAAGGAGTCCTGATAAGTCAATCACCTTAAGAACTTTTCCGGAAGAGGGATCAATCACAGCAATGTTGTCTTCAGTGTAAATATTAGCGTAAATCAATCCATTGATATTTTCCAGCTCATTTAGCGATTTCACAGGTCCTTCATTGTCATACACTTCCAGCCGGCCTATTTCTGAGTAATCTCTTGGATCTAACAGGTGCAGGGTTTCAGTACCATCACTGACTATCAATGTATCTCCAAGGGTTGTAGCACCCCAACCTTCATGATCGTAATTGAATTTGCCTGTCTGATTCAAATCTTTATCAAACACAAATCCCACATTACTCCTATAGGTAAGCATCATGATGTTGTCACCCCAAAAGGTACTGCCTTCCCCAAAGTATTCGGAATCAATATTCACCTGCTTTATTTTCTCGCCGGTTTCAAGATTCACTTTGCGAATCGATGATCTGCCTTTCCTTCCAGTACTCTCATACAATACATCATTCATGAAAAAAAGCCCCTGGGTATAGGCCTCAGGATCATGAGGGTATTTCTTTATGACCTTATAGGTGAGCTTTTCTGGCGCTACATCAGATAGAAATCTCACCCGGGGAAAATGGGTTTCTGATTTTCCTCCTTTAAAAAATACAGTGACTTTAAAGCGTTTTTCACCAGTAAGCGCTTTACCAGACTTCCAGGTGAAGCTGTCTGTTTGATAAGTGATCTCTTGCTCATCATCATCGAACAGGATAGAGTCAATCTCTTTTTTAGCACCAATCTTGAATTCAACAGTCTCTCCAATAGTAAGTAGCATATTGGGGGAGGGGCTGATGATGCTGGTGTTTCTAGGGATCCTTGGAGACTTTGAGTTGGTCTCATTCGGCTTTTCACCACCATCATTGCAGCATGTAAGAACAAAAAGAGTATTAAGTACTAGGAATGTCAATCTCATCTGATTAAAATACGTTTGAAAAAGTAAATATCATTCCAACAATCCAGAAAATGAAATCATTGATGGATGCCCAAATATCTATTTAATTATGTCAATGAAACGAATTTTAGTACCAGTAGATTTTTCAGAAGTCTCAAAAGATGCAGTAAAATCTGGCGCAAGTTTGGCCCGAAAAACCGATGGCGACATTGTGATTTTTCATGTAATTGAGACATCAGTCGAGACTGAGAAACTAAGAGCACAAATTGATAACATGCTGGCGATGAAAGAACTCAAAGGCATTACCACTCACTACAAACAAACTACAGGAAACCCTATCGATGAGATTGTAGAACAACAACTGGACCTCATTGTGATGGGTTCGGAAGGTGCTGAGGGAATTGAGAATTTATTGCTGAGTACATTGTCGGAGAAGGTCTCCCGAAAGGCCAAATGTCCTGTGATCAATGTGAAAAAATTTGTTGACCTGTCGGAGATCAAAAGCATTGTCTTTCCTACCGATATGAAGACAGATCAATCCAGTGTGATCAAAGATATAAAGGCCCTTCAGTCTTTTTATGGTGCCCACTTACACCTGATCAAGGTATTTAATGATACACTTGTTCTTGAGAGGGATGTTGAGAAGAGGTTGGAGGATTTTGCTAGTGCCATGCAGCTAAAATCCTATTCCGTTACTGCCAGGCCAAACATTGATAAGGCTGAAGAAATACTTGAGTTTGCCAATGAGATAAATGCACCTATGATTGCCATGGGCATTCACGACAGACAGGGGTTAGGAAAAATCCTGGGTGGCTTTATCGCAAAGGATGTAATCAATCAGGGAAAGATTGCCATATGGACAAAAGTCCTTGATGAAGGAGATTAATGCTCGTACTTTTTGGTCTGAGGGTAACTCATCTTCATGAGTGTTGGTACTGTTAGTCCCTGATACAGCACTGAACAAACTACTACGACATAAGTCATGGTAATGATGATGTCCTTACCATGGAAATCTGTCAGTGAAAGTGACAGTGCAATCGGAAGCCCTCCGCGGAGGGCACCCCACGTTAATATTGGTATGGTAAAGGGAGCAAAAGACCTCCTTGTGGACATCAGTTTGATGGGTATATACACACTAAGCCATCTTCCAAGCAACACGATATTGACAGCAAAGAAGCCTGCAGCGAAATAGTCTATCCTCAGTGGTATTACCAACATCTCAAGTCCTATGAGTACAAACAGCATGGCTGATAATGATTCCTCGATGAGGTTCCAAAATTTGAATACATAATCTCCTGCTGCACTGGTTACGTGACTTCCCCTTCCCTCATTTCCTATTACGAGGCCCATAATCACCGCAGCTTGCTTGGAGGACACGTGGATAAAATCAGCCAGGTATGAGCCCACCATCACCACGGCTAGTGTTATCAGGATTTCTACCTCCACGTCGTCGTTGTCTACGTATTTCAGCAGCCTGTAGCCAATGTACCCAAGCACCAGACCAATGAAAATCCCCCCTCCGATATCTGCACAGATGATGTAAACTGTTTCAAAAACGCTCAACGCATGGTCCTCACCAGCATGGGCGATATCAAGCAAAGTAAGTGCGAGCACCACTGCAACACCATCATTGAAGAGTGATTCTCCTTTGATTTTTATTTCCAGATCCTTTGCCATGTTGAATCGCTTCATAGTTTGCGTGACGGCAATAGGGTCTGTAGGGGAGATCAAAGCTCCAAAAACCAGACAATAAAGGTAGTGTAGCTCAATGCCTACCAGGTAATTGAGCATATAGTAAACCAGCGTACCTATGACGAATGTGGAAATAAAAACCCCTGTGGTTGCAAGGAGGAGGACAGGAGTGCGCTCCCTGGAAAGTTTCTTAAAATCTATCTGTAGTGCCCCTGAAAAGAGCATAAAACTCAGGACTACCTGGTAGAGAACCTCCGCATAGTCGTATTCCTCCAGATGTACGGCACCAATCTGAAGTTGAGGAAAAAAGAATCCAACTACCAGTACGATGGCTGAAAGAACAATCGCCATGATCATCAATCCTATTGATGAGGGTAGCTTTAAAAAGATAGTGTTTACAAAAATGAATAGCCCAGCAAGAAATATAAACAGTGCTATGATGTCAAAAACATGCATTCGATTTGCGTTCCCAGTCTCCTAGATAGTTACTTTAATTTTTGCCAAAACTACCATTCGTGTTAATAGTTTTGTCCGGTATCCAACCAGACTACGGCTTTGGGTGGTTTCTAATCTTGGCTGATGAAAATTTGACTGTGAATATAGTTTTTTTATTGTTTACTTCAAAAAAACACTATTCAAGTCAGCCATGACCAGAATTCCGCCCACGAGCGCAAATATCTGCGTTATCAAATAATTATTGACTTTATTCGATCTTTTGTTTTCTACTCAGAGGCTTTTTTTAACCTTTCCTTGTAGATTAAGTAACTCGTGCAAATCAAAAGTGTGGTAAATATCAGTATTAGTTCCATAACACATCAGTTTATCTCTTAACTTCACAGGTTGCAAAGGCTATGCCAATTTTAGATGTTGTTTGATTTTGACCTCAAAAATTATTTTTAATTGACAGCTATTCGGATCAAATCCCTTCAACTTTCTTTCAATACTAAAAGTCAGTTATCCTTTCCTGATTGGAGCGTAGAAAAACAGTCTGAGGCCCTAATCCTGGGGCCTTCGGGCAGCGGAAAGACCACTTTGCTTCATTTGTTGAGCGGCTTAGCCAGTCCCACCAATGGGGAGATCGAAGTGAATGGAAGTAAGCTTCACGAGATGACAGGCTCAGAACTTGACAAGTTTCGGAAAAAACAGGTTGGGATCGTTTTTCAGCAACCACATCTGATCAAGTCCTTGTCTGTGATTGAAAACCTTCAATTGGCGAGACATCTGGGAGATCTACCACAGGACAATAAATGGATTGAGGAAATCATTGAACAGCTTGACCTGGGAGAGATCAAAGATCGCAATGTGAAAAAGATCAGCCAGGGGCAAGCACAACGTGTTGCCATTGCCCGATCAATCATGAACCGACCTACCATCCTTTTTGGAGATGAACCTACTGCTAGCCTTGATGATGAAAACTGCGAAAAGGTGATCAGCCTGTTAAAACAGGAGGCTAAACTCTGTGGGGCCACATTGGTCATTGCGACGCATGATCAGCGGGTGAAAAATGAATTTGATCATCAACTTGTACTCAAATGCCAGCAGGGATGAATATTTTCTATTTGAGCTATAAAAACATATTAAGCAGGCCCCTGAGTAGCCTACTAAGCTGGTTGCTGCTGAGCTTTGGGGTGTGTGTAGTCGTATTGATACTCCTGTTAAGTGACCGGTTTAAAGACGAAGTGACCCGAAACAGTGCGGGCGTGGACCTCGTGATAGGAGCGAAAGGCAGTCCATTGCAAATCATTCTGTCAAGTATATTCCATATCGATTTTCCTACCGGAAACATCGACATTGCCGATGTCATACCTTTTACCAAAAACAGATACATAGAAAGTACGGTACCTCTCTCCCTTGGGGATAGCTACGGGGGCTATCGAATTGTAGGGACAATAAAAAAGTACGGAGAACTTTACGAGGCGGAAATTGGTGAGGGCGGCTGGTTTGATGCACCTCTGGAGGCTGTAATTGGAAGTCGGGCAGCCGAAGAACTGGGACTAAAAATAGGTGACCAGTTTGCCAGTCAACATGGACTGGATGAAGAAGGAGATGACCACGGAGATCATGGTTTTGTGGTGGTTGGTATCCTGAAACCCACTGGAGTTGCCATTGACCAGCTAATCCTGGTGGACATGCAAAGTGTTTGGATGGTTCACGACCATGATCATGAACATCAGCATGAGGAGGACGAACCTGATAGTCTTGTTACAATTCCGGACTGGGGAGTTGAACTCTCATCGCACCAGGTTGAAGAAAGTCAAATAACTAGCCTGCTAATTAAGTTTCGGTCTCCTATGGGGGCAGTCATGCTACCCAATCAGGTGAACCAGACAAGTAATCTTCAGGCTGCCTCACCGGCCTTCGAAGCTTCCCGACTATTCAGCATCCTTGAGAATGTGCTGAAAGTCATGAACTTTTTGGGCATGATAATTATTGCTATTTCCGGAGTGAGTGTTTTTATCTCCTTACTAAATTCATTGAAAGACAGAAAGTACGAGATAGCGATATTGAGGTCAATGGGAGCTTCCAGAAGATTGGTACTATCAGGTATATTATTCGAAGGGTTGATGATAACCGGGTTCGGTGTTATTACCGGATTCCTGTTAGGTCATATTATCATTTTAATAGTATTTGAACAGTTGCTTGGAAGATCCTCAGGGCTCATTGCTTTCGTGCCGGGTGAAGAGTTGTTATTTATTGCCTGCATCGCTATTGGTATATTTGCTTCAGTGATTCCAGCGGTTATGGCATATAAAACGGATATATCAAAAACACTCGCTCAGGGTTAACAGTTGAATTGGAGTATGAGAATATTGGTTTTTTTTATGGTTGCAGTATTTACAGGGTCCTGTCAATCGCAACAAAAGAAAGAAAACATGGGCCCTGAAGAGTTCAGGCAGGCCATTGCAGAGGATAGTGAAGCCATCATCATTGATGTACGCACTGACAGAGAAGTGGCTGGAGGGATGATTGAGGGAGCTGTGCACATGGATATCAATTCTCCCGATTTTACAGATCGTGCTGCGAAGCTTGAAAAGGACAGGTCTTATTACGTTTATTGTTTATCCGGTGGCAGAAGTGCCAGTGCCGCGGGCTACTTCAAAGAAATTGGCATTGAAAATGTTGTTAACCTTGATGGTGGTATCAGAGGATGGCAGGATGCCGGTCTTCCCCTGATTAAGCCACAGGAATAGTAGTTTGATTTACTACTTTTCTCACCACAGTAGATAGTTGATTTATGATGAGAATACTTCTTTTAGGTGTTTTTCTGGGCATGACTTCTTATGGCATGAGTCAGGGCTCCTCCAATCAAAATTGGGAAACCCTTTCAAAGCTGGAATTTGAAAAGTCTCATGACGAGTATGGTGAGATCTACATACCTAAGTTTGGACCTGAAATCAAGGCACTTGCAGGTAAGGAGATTGAACTCGATGGCTACATTATTCCCTTTGAAGGGATGTTTGGTCCTACCAAGTTGATCATTTCATCCGTTCCCATTGCTTCTTGTTTCTTTTGTGGAGGAGCAGGTCCCGAATCAGTCGCTGAAGTATATTTGAGCGAATCTGTGAAATACACTGCCAAACGAGTGAAAGTAATCGGAAAGCTTACACTTAATAAAGAAAATTCAGATCAATTAATGTACATACTGAAAGAAGCTAAAATGCAGATCCTATGAAACTAGTTATTCCCTTTTCAATTTTATTCCTCACCTTGCTTATCTCCTGTGAGGATAAACCAGATCAAATAAAAGTCCTCAAAGAGGAGGTAATGGACATACATGACGAAGTAATGCCAAAGATGGGAGATCTGCGCAAAGCCAGTAAGAGCCTAATGATGAAAGCTGAAACTATGGATTCATCAGCAGCAGCCGAATTGAAGACGATTGCGGATGATATTGAAGCAGCTAATGAATTTATGATGGAGTGGATGCGACAGTATGAACCTGATCTTGAGGGCTCTGAAGCTGAAGTCTTAGAATATTATAAGGAACAAAGAGAAGGAATACAGGAAGTAAAAGAGAGAATGCTTAATGCCCTTGAGAAGGGTCAAAAAGCACTCTCAGAATAAGTTTACTGTTTTTCACAGTTATTTAGCCATTCGGTTACCTGCTTTACACCAATCAGTCCGGCATTGTTGCCCCATGAGTTAGATACATAAGTCACTACTTCAGCAATTTCAAGATCCGAAAGTGTAGGAATAGGAGGCATTACCTGGGTGTATTTTACTCCATTTACGGTAATTGGCTCAAATTGCCCGTTTCGGATACCGCATGCTGCCTTGTCCGGATTAGCCGCAAGGAAATCAGATTTGGCCAATGGAGGATATAGCTTAGCTAGTCCTTGCCCTTCAGACTGATGGCAAGCCAGACAATAAGTTTTATAAATTTCCTTGCCTGCAACCATGTACTGTTGAAGTTTCACATCATCTTCACTGCCGGCTGAGCTTGAAGTTTCAGCTTTTGGTGCTGGCTTTTCAGATGAAGATGAGCTACCCTTTTCTCCACCCCCGCCACAGGAGTAAAGGCCGATTACAATTACCGCAACAAATAGTTTAATTACTGTTTTCATTTTTATTAATTAGTCTACCGATATCATTAATTAAGATGTCTACCTGCTCTGGTATGGTACCATCATAAACACCCCGTATTCTTCTTTGTTTATCCACCAGAAGAAATGCACCACTATGTATATAACCACCCGGAGCATTTTCGTCTTCATTGGCTACCACCAGATAGCTGGTTTCACCAATATCGTAGATAGAGTCTTTGTTTCCTGTCACAAAATGCCATTTTTCTGACTTCACACCCAGCCTTTCGGCAAAGTCTTTGAGCACTGCGACAGTATCATGTTTAGGATCTATGGTATGTGAAAGAATGGCTACTTCCGGTTCCTGCTCATAGGCTTCGTAAACCCTCAGCATCTGTTGCTTCATCACGGGACAGATCGTTGGACAACTGGTAAAGAAGAAATCTGCCACATACACCTGGTTGTTGAAGGTTTCGTTGGTTACAAGGCTGCTGTCCTGGTCGACAAAGGCGAAGTCCCTGATGGTATGAAAGATGGTGTCTTTCACTACCTCTCCATTTACCTCTTTCTCTGTGATTTTCTTATTGCCAAGTACAGGCAATTCAGAGGAGGTATTTACCTGACCACAACCAACGATAGATAAAACAGATATAGTGATTATTAAAAGTCTCAACTTTTTCTTGCCCTCAATCTTTTGTAGATCCTAATCGCCAACATTAAAAGTACTGCGAATATAATCAACCCAAAGCTACCCCATAACCAACTCATTTGATTTTTCACCACGATGAGAAAAACGATGGCTATCAAGAGGAAGGTGGCTATTTCATTCCAGACCCGGAGCTGCTGAGAGGAGTATTTCTGTTTTCCAGCCTGGAGAAATGTAAATATCTTATGACACAAAAAATGATAGATGTACAAGAGAAACACAAACGATAGCTTGATATGCATAAAAGGCATCTTCAGAAACTCCGGCTGCAGGAAGATCAGGGTGGTGCCCATGATCAGGGTCAGAATGGCAGAAGGCCATGTGATCCCGAGCCAGAGCCGCCTGGACATAAGTGCGAACTGGCTGGAGAGAATGGATTTTTCCGGCTCCGGTTTTTCAAATGCTTCAGTGTGATAAATGAAGAGTCTGACAATATAAAATAGGCCTGCAAACCATGTAACGATAAAGATGATATGAAGTGATTTTACATATAAAAATTCCATCTTAGGGAGCTTTTTTGTTACTTGGATGGTTTATACAAAGTCGGAAAGCAAAATTGAGATGTATTTCCTGACAAAACAAGGAATTTATATCTTCGAAAGAATAATCTCAAAAAATGGCCGAACAATCCAAAATATGGTTTCTCGAGGAAGTTGATTTGTTTGACATTCTCTGTCCAAGCAAGACTCCCAATATGGAAGCAAAGCATCCTCCTAATCAATTTAAGAAGGATGAGTTCATCTACTTTCCGGATCAGCCATCATCCAGTATTTACATGATCGCTGATGGAAGGGTAAAGATTGGGTCTTTCGTAGAGGATGGAAAAGAAAATATCAAAGCCATTCTGGGTAAAGGAGAGATCTTCGGCGAGCTGGCGTTGGCGGGTGAATCAAAAAGGTCAGATTTTGCCCAAGCTTTAGATAACAATACCAGGATCTGTTCGATGGGCATTGATGATCTGCAGGATCTGATGAAAGCTAATCAGACGCTTGCACTAAAAATCTTCAAGATCATGGGGTTGCGTCTCCGTAAAATGGAGCGTAAAATCACTTCGCTGGTCTTTAAAGATGCCAGGACAAGGATTGTGGAGTTTTTGAGAGACATGGCTGAGGAAAGAGGACAGAAAGTGGGTTTTGAAACCATGATCAAAAGTCATCTGACCCACAAAGACATTGCGAGCCTGACAGGCACCTCAAGGCAAACAGTGACTACTGTCCTGAATGAATTGAGAGAGTCCAATATCATCAATTTTGATAGGCGAAGAATCCTGATACGAGATGTAGCTAAACTAGCTTGAGATTTTATTCGTAATCCCAGTATTTATCTCTTGTGAGCTCTTTTAATAGCAAGCTTCTGCCATCACTTGACTCCATCTTTAGTAAGTAATTGGGATAGCTGGCATTGATCCAGTAAGTCATTGCTTCCTGGTTATCTTTTATGATACTTATTTTCCACGGACTATCAATAAATTCAGTCTCTAGCTCCTCCAATTCATCTTCCGGATTGGATTGGGACACTTTCACCTGGGCTTTTATAGGTTCAGGTATAGTTGCCTTGTTAGTCACCTGAGTGGGGTAGAGCAAAACATCGAATTGCAATCCATCCCTGAAGTTTAATGTACGAAGTGTATAGCTCAACTGATCCTCAAACCAGGGTCCTTTGTTGATTTTTGTTTGTCCGGATCCCTCACCATCGAAGTAGCTCATGTAATCATATTGATATCTGTTCCCTTTTTCCAGGAATTGCTTTGAAGTGTTGCCACACCATTCCTGGGAAGTATGGGAAAGCTTATGCAGGCTTTCCGGATTGTCTCTGTGAATAAATAAGCTCGTGAGAAAGTGATAGGGGTAAGCGAGTGTTTCCACACGACTGAACTTATTGATCTTCATAACCGGATACAGATCGTCCCGACTATAATCATCAGTTTTTACCCTATAGGTCTTATTGAATTCTTCTTTTACAAGTATATAGACGTATTCAAATGGTCTGCTCTTCCCATAAATCTCTTTGGTGGCTTCGTAAATGGCAACCTCAGCCTGTCCATCATCCCAGAGATTGTTTTTTGCCCATTCATAATCAATGAAATCCTTTTTCGCCTCCTCGGAGGAGTTTTTATAGCCGAAGAATAATGCCGAACCTAGGGCCAGCAATATCGGAATACTAATGAGAATCTTCTTCATCGGGGTCTACAAATTGAAAATCTATATCAGAATCTTTCAGATCCTGTAATGTATCAATGTCACTCAATTCATCTAACAAGTAGAACTCCTTTTGAGTTTTGGCAATCTCCTCCAAAAGTTCCTTAAGTACCTTGTCATGCCCATACTTTTTACCCTCGAACAAGTCTGGTGATGGTCCTTTCATTCCTAAAAGATAATAACCGCCGTCTTTAGCCGGACCGACCACATATTCGTTTTCATCCAGTTGTTTGAAAGCTTCATTTAGGTGCTTTTCTGAGATCTCAATGGAATCGCTACCAATGATAACTACCTTTTTATAGCCTGTTTCAAAAGCTTTTTCAAACGCATTGCTCATTCTTTCACCCAGTGATTTACCTTTTTGTATGAGGAGCTTGTATTTGCTATCGTCCCAGATGTCCTCTATTTCTACATATTCCGAATAAAAGACGGCTTTGTCCACCTCAAGTTCGGAGGTGATTTCTGCTGTATGCTCTACCAGATATTGATACACGTCCAGAGCTCCATCAATTCCAATTTCCTCTGCAAGCCGGGTCTTTACATGTCCTGGTACAAGATTCTTCACAAAGATGATTAGTAGACTTTTATCCATTTTTTCGCTTTTGTTCTTTCAAGAAAATTTCAGTCGCAGCCATTCCTACAACTGCTGTGTATTCAACAACTATCCAAATTTGTGATATTTCATATTCGTCTTTCCCATATCCTAAATAGGTAATGAAAACCATGAAGGACCACAAAATTGGAAAATAGAATCCGCTAAGAAGGCCTAAAGGTAATAAGGTTAAAATATACCAGGGATGAACGGTAGTTGCCATCAGCAGATATATCATCAGGATCCAAAGCATAGATGGCGGTATTTCCCACTCCTTTTTGATCGCAAGCACAGACATGGTCATGATTGAAATAAAGGTGGAGAATGAGAGCCATGGTCCCCATGTTTCAATAGGATTGTAACCTTTGAGCAGCCATCCGATCTCACGAATGATATAATATATGCTGGCATTAAACTCGAATTTATTGGAATACAACATAAGGCTTTCCCTAAACCCTGCAAAAGACCCTGGCGAAAAAAGAGGGACCATTGAAAACCCGAAAACAACGACAGCAGCCAGGGAGATGATGATTCCTTTTTTCCATCGAAATTTCAAGAAGAGGTAAGGAAGGAATATCAATGGGATCAATTTAGAAGCAGCGGCCAATCCAAGAGCTACGCCAGACCTCACAAATTGATTATTTGATAGCCCATAAAGCAACAACAGGGTAAAAAACATGACAAACCCTTCGAAGTGGATGTTGCCTACTACTTCAATAACCAAAAGTGGGTTAAGAAAGAACCAGCCGGATATTAATGGAGATTGACCAAACGATTTTGAAAGTTTTATGAGTAAAAAGACACTTCCAAGATCAGCCAGGAAAAGAAAGCTTCTGAGAATATTTGTTCCAAGAAGATAATCATCACCACCAAAAAATGAAGTCAGCCAGAATAAAGCCTGATTAAGAGGGGGGTATACAGTATATTTTGATTGAGAGTTAAGGACTCCAAATAGTTCAGGGTCCAGCTCTGTTAATTCATCAGGCTTGAGCAGAAAAGGATTAAATCCCTGAACAATTAGTTTCCCATCCCATAAAAATCTGAAGACATCATCCGAAAGATGGGGTAGATCGAAAAATAAAATGACCCTGACCAATACTCCAAGCCCAATGATCAAGGAAATATTTTGTTCTAATCTGGCAATCCATACATAGCAGAAAAATGCTGAGAAATAGGCAATGAATAGAACCATAGATTGATCCCTTGCGATGCTTAGTCCAATGGTGGCAATGGAAATCAGATAGATCAGGAACGAAGTAAGCCTGGATGCCTGATGGTGATTGATCATTTAGAAAACGGGATAAGAGATCTGTAAAATACAAATCCAAATCCAATGGCTAGCATGATATGCCAGGGCAAAAAACCAAACTCTTTGAAATAGATGCCCAGTAATATTCCTGAGATAAAATACAGGGAAAGCAATCCTTCAACGAATACAAGCGGAGAAACAGATATTTTCAGATATGGATCGCCTTTTAATGTAGACCCTTTACCACTGATATTAAACTTTGGTGTACGGATGAACGGTGTCTTAATTCCCAGGTATCCTTCTGAGACAGCCAATGAATTGTGCAGGGAGAGTCCACTGGTAAGCGTCATAAATGCCGGGAAATCTTTAATGAAATGTTTCCAGGATGCTTTGGAATCTACTCCTTTGGCCGCGGTCCAATAAAACAATGCGATGATCGCAAAACCAATAACAAACACACCACTCCAGCTCCAAATCCAATGGTCGTTGGTAGATTGTTTTATCAGGATCAGCGGCACTGATGTTATAGCGGCGATAAATAGCCACAAAAAAACAGAGCTATTCAGTAGGTGGGCAACGCCGTGAATTTTTGTACCTATAGAGAGTTTGGAACTGAGGATTTGAGGAATGCTTTGACGCGCTGTCTCAGCTGCACCTTTGTTCCATCGATACTGCTGCGATTTGATGGATGGAACAATTGTAGGTAATTCTCCGGGGCTGACAGTATCCTCTAAATAGTTGAATTTCCACCCTTTAAGCTGGGCCCGATAGCTAAGATCAAGATCTTCTGTGAGTGTGGTAGCTTTCCAGCCTCCGGCATCCAGAATACACTGTTTTCTCCAAACGCCTGCAGTGCCATTAAAATTAATAAGTCTGCCGGAATGAAGTCTGCCCGATTGCTCAACGGTAAAATGAGCGTCCAAAGCGAATGCCTGAATTCTTGTGAGCAGATTGTAGTTTTTATTGATGTGTCCCCATCTGGTTTGGACCATTCCCGTTTGCGCTTCAAATTGCGGGAGCGTCTGATAGAGGAAGTCTTTTTTTGGAACAAAATCCGCATCAAAAATGGCGATAAACTCCCCGGACGATTGCTCAAGCCCATACTGAAGAGCTCCTGCTTTAAATCCTTCCCTGGTTGGCCTTCGTATGTGACAGATATTTAAGCCTTTCTGTTTCCATGTTTTTACAGCATTTTCAATGATGGATTGGGTTTCATCATCGGAATCATCGAGGACCTGTATTTCCAGTTTTTCTATTGGATATTCAATGCTACCAACAGCATCTATAAGCCTGCCAACGACATATTTTTCATTGTAGATTGGGAGCTGGATGGTGACCTGCGGAAAGTAGCTAAGAGCTGAGGTTTTCTTGGCTTTTGGTTTGCTTCGTTTGTATTGGACGATGAGATACAATTGTACAATAGCAAAAAGACAGATCACCGATACTGAAAACACGTATCCGAATATGATTAACCCCTCCATCCTACAAATATCTAAAAATGGTGTATAGAATTTTATATCCAGCCATGATGGTGCCCTTAATTGTTCCCGAGACTTTTGAAACACCAATTCTTTTCCGATAATTCACTGGAACCTCATGGTTTTTCAATTTCATTCTCGCTGCCTTGAGCTGCATTTCTACGGTCCAGCCATAGTTTTTATCTTTCATTTCAAGTGCCATCAGGCTGGAGTATTTAATGGCACGAAAAGGTCCCAGGTCAGTAAATGCAACCCCATAAAACAATTTGATCAATCTTGTTGCCAGCCAATTTCCAAATATTTGAGGAACGGTCATAGACCCGCTTTCTTTTTGCCCCAGGGCCCTGGAACCGATCACCATGTCGGCCTGATCATCAACAATTGGTTGCAAAAGTTTCGGCAGCTCTTCCGGGTAATCAGAATGGTCTGCATCCAGAAATACCACAATATCAGGCTGGAAGTCAGATGCTTTGATATGGTCCAATGCTTTCAGGCAGGCACTGCCATAGCCTTTTTGTCCCTCATGAAGAACGGTAGCATGTTTGCTTTTTGAAACCTCGGCAGTATTGTCTATTGAGCCATTGTCAACCACAATCACTTCATGGACAAAGTTCATGGGTATCTCGTCCAGCACATATCCTACTGCGTTTTGCTCATTCAATGCCGGGATAATCACACTTACTAGTGGTTTTGTAGACTTCTGTCGCATGCAGTTTGCAAAACTACTCCCATCTCACAAACGAAGCTGTCATATTTTTGACAAACCCCAAAACTTGATGTTAATGTACGTTTTAAACGAACTAAATCTTATTTTAGCAGCCAAATTGATTTCTTGATCAGCATATTATGTATAAGACGATTAATGGTATTCAACATATAGGTGTAGGTGTACCAGATACTGAAGTGGCATGGAAGTGGTACCGCAAATTTTTTGGGATGGACATCCCAATGTTTGATGGTGTGGCACCAGCCCCATTAATGGATATTTATACAGACAACAAGACCATCACCAAGCGTGCGACCATGATCTTCAATCTTCAGGGGGGTACGGCGATGGAGGTGGTGTGCCCAACAACATTCAAGGCGTCTCATGCCAAAACAAAATTTGAGTTGGGAGATCTTGGGATTTTCACTGGACATGTGAAATGTAAGGACATCAAGCAATCGTTTGATTTTTTCAAGAATGGTGGTGCTGAGATCTTGTCGGACATTGTGATGGACCCATCAGGGAAAGAGCTTTTTTACGTTGCAGATCCTAATGGGTTGATTTTCCAACTGCAGGAAGGGGACAATTTTTATACCAAAAGAAGGCATCCGACCGCAGGGACAAATGGATGCACCATTGGCGTATCTGATATTGACAAAGCGATGACTTTGTATGCTGATATTCTGGGATATAGCAAGGTTGTCTATGATAAAACAGGAAAGTTTGACGACCTGAATAATCTTCCTGGGGGTAAAAAGAAATTTAGGCGTGTGAAGCTGGCGCAGCCTGGTCCCGTAGGTGGAGGTTTTGCCAAAGTTATAGCTGAGACATACATTGAGCTGGTTCAGGCAATAGATTATGCACCCAATAAAATCTATGAAGGACGGCTTTGGGGAGATATCGGCTTTGTTCACCTTGGTTTTGATGTGAGAGGTATGGTCGAGCTTGGAAAGGAATTGGATGAGAAAGGCTTTGGCTTCACCTGTGACACGAAAGATACACTTGATATGGGAGGAACAACCAGAGTCCATTGTACATATATAGAAGACCCTGACGGCACGCTAATTGAGTTGATTGAGGTGTACAAGATTCCAATTCTTGAGAAGTTGGGGATTTTTCTGGATGTGGAGAAAAGAGATCCTTTGAAGCCTTTACCAGATTTTATGCTTAAGGCACTTCGTTTTAGCAGGGTAAAAGCCTAAGATATGAATCCTCGAACCCTTCGATACTTAAGCCTTGTAGGAATAGTGGCAGTGATGGTGCTGAGTGGGATGTATGGCTATAGGACCTGGGTAGAAGGGGAGACTCGATGGTATTTTGTGATCCTGGCGTTCGGGATTGCTATCCTATTGGTCTACAATATGATCGGTGGGAGGCATAGGCGGAAGTAAACTGAGCCTTTTAGACCTCATTTAACTGCAAAGTTTGCCGATTCAGCCTCCCTGCAGACTACAAAAGTTTTAGCAAGACCTAAACATCGAAGACCTTAGATCATGAAAAAGGATAGGTTTTTAAAATCATCTAGGATAAGCACAAACTTTTGTAGTCTGCGGGCTCAAACTTTTGCAGTCTACTGACTGATTCATTATATTTAACGGATTAACGATCTAATTTGAGATTAGCTTCCGGGAAAGTATATCACATCTATAACCGAGGTATCAATCGCCAAAAGATCTTTTTTGAAGATCGGAATTACGAGTTCTTTCTTCAGAGGTTTAAGCGATACGTTTTCGGGCATGTTGGTTTATTAACTTACTGTCTGATGCCTAATCATTTTCACCTCTTAGTTAGGATCAATGAATTTGAGTTTAAGGAGGACACTCTACTGACAGGAGTTGAGAAGGCTTTTAAAAACTTTTTCATCTCCTATTCGAAATCTATCAATCAGGCTTGTAATCGTACAGGGGCTCTACTCCAGTATAAATTCAAACGAAAGGAAGTAAATGATGAAGCCTATTTATCCTGGTTGATTTACTATATCCATGCGAATCCAGTGAAGTCAGGTTTCACAAAAAACCTTGAAGATTGGCAGTACAGTTCCTACAATGAAATCTTAAGCAACAAGAGTAAATTGGTTCAAACCCGGGAAGTACTGGATTGGTTTGGTGGTGAGGAAGGGTTTATTGAGTTTCATCAGAAAAATTTGGCTAATGAGCCAGATCGGAAAGCCGAGGACTTTGATTGGGGGTGATTTTGAGTCGGCCGGCTAGACTAAAAAGTTTAGCAAGACCAAAATACTGAAGATTTTAGATGATATAGAAAGAATAGGTTTTTCTCAAACTATTTTAGGTGAGCTTAAACTTTTGTAGTCTGCGGGGTGGTAGATAGGCGGAGAAGCAAAGCTTTGGCAAATAACATTCCTGTCCCAGAAAAAATATACCAGAGCATTTTTAGACTCGAACTAATATAAGCAACATTTTACGTTAGAAATCTGTATCAGCAGCAGTTAATTCCAATTCCTGGATCCAGATATTTCGATATAATACATCGTGTCCTTCTGCCTGAAGCTTCAATCCTCCGGGACGATCAGTAATTCCTTTTCCGCCATCATTGCCTCCATCAAGCCCGGAATTAGGCCCACCCCATACCTGATTGATTGGATGATTTACGTGCACTTTTTTGCCATTAAAATAGACGGTCACCAGGGGCTTTTCAACAAGTTTTCCTTTCTGAAATCTGGCCGCCCTAAATTGAATGTCATAGGCATTCCATTTTCCCACTCCATTGTAAGCATAATAGGGTGATTCAGTTTCGTTGATGAGGGCACCCAGGCCGTGTTTAGTGGAATCGCCGTCAAGTATCTGGATTTCATACCTGTTTTGTAGGTATACGCCACTATTGCCTCCTGGTTCTTTGATCAGGAACTCCACATGGGCTCTGAAATCTTTAAATTTTTGTTTTGTGACAATGTCAGAAGCCCCATACAACCCACCGGCAGAAGCAGGGTCATTTGAGTTGACAACAGTACCCTCACCTACTGGATCCTCTTGTATTTCCCATTTAATAGGTAGTTCAGCTTTCAGTCTTGGACCGTCCCAATAGGTCCATTTTTTATCTAGCATGGTTTTGGTCCCATCAAATAATATGGTTGCATCATTAGGAGCCTTGGCTCCAACCCCTATGTCCGTTTTATCTTTGCCTTGGACGGTCTTTCTCTGTCCAGACGAGCAGGAAATAATGATTATGGAAAGGAGGAGTATATTGATAACAGCTTTCATAAGGATTTGGGTTGTTTATGGATGAGTTGGTTTTATCAGGAGCTAATATACCGGAACTTATCTGGTTGTTATAAATGCGTTATATTTTAAAAAGGTGAGAATAAAACCTCATTCGGATTATCATCGAGATTTTAGCGTATTAATCGTAATGTAGTTTTCGAGATTAGGATTCAAACAAAGTCCGGGTCATAATACTCCTTCCGAGTGTAATCTCATCGGCATATTCAAGCTCCCCTCCCACGGGGATACCTCTGGCGATGCTGGTTACTTTAACATCATGACCTTTCAATAGTTTGGTAATGTAAAATGACGTGGTATCGCCTTCCATGGTACCACTCAGTGCAAGTATTATCTCCTTTACTTCTGAATTGTTTTTGATCCTATCGATGAGAGAATCTATGCGGATATTGTCCGGTCCAATTCCATCCATGGGAGATATTCTACCTCCAAGTACATGATATAACCCATTGTACTGGCCTGTATTCCTGATGGCCATTGCATCAGTTGTGCCTTCCACAACGCAAATGATGGAGGTGTCTCGGTTCATGGTCATGCATGTACACTCGTCGGTATCGCCAATGATATGGCAGGTGTTACAATATTTGATATTTTGACGCAAATCAACGAGCGCCTCCGATAAAGAGGTGGTATCCTCCTCAGGCCTGTTTAGAATATGAAGAACCAGCCTTAATGCTGTTTTTTTTCCAATGCCGGGAAGCTTCGCTATCTCCTCAACGGCTTTTTCTACCAGCTTGGATGGATATTCCATGTCATTCTATGGTAGCCTTGATCCCCGCTTCACAGATTCCCTCCCGCATAGGCTTTAGCTCTTTGAAAGTGCCTTTCTTTACAGCGCATTTTCCCTTGAAATGAATGATGTAGGTACATTGCTCAGCCTGGGTAGCGTCGTGTTTACAGACTTTGATAAGGGTGTTGATCACATGATCAAAGGTGTTGAAGTCATCATTATGGACAACCAGATCATTGACCTTGCCTTCGTCTACTTCATCAGCAACTTCTACGAGTTCTTCTAGCTCTGTTTCAAAATCTAGATCAAATCCCATAGTACAAAATTAATAGATGTCTTTAACTTACCGAATTTTAATACAATTTGATTTATGCAACCCATTACAGTAGGTCTTGTAATCATTGGATATTTCCTGGTCCTGATACTCATTTCTTATCTCACCTCGAGGAATTCTTCAGATGAGGACTTTTTTACGGCGGGAAGACAGTCCCCCTGGTTTTTAGTGGCTTTTGGAATGATTGGGGCTTCTTTGTCCGGGGTAACCTTTATCTCTATTCCGGGTGAGGTAGGCAACAGCAATTTCAACTATTTCCAGGTTGTTTTAGGATATCTGCCGGGATATCTGGTCATAGCCACTGTCCTGATGCCTTTGTACTATCGCCTTAGACTGACCTCTATTTATACCTTTTTAGAAGAACGATTCGGGTTTTGGTCGTATAAGTCGGGCGCCTTCTTTTTCCTGCTGAGCCGAGTGATCGGATCATCTTTCCGGCTGTTTTTGGTGGCGGGTGTGCTTCAGATCTCGTTCTTTGATGCTTTTGATCTCCCTTTCTGGGTTTCAGTGCTTGTTTCCATCATTCTAATCTGGATCTATACCTTCAGGTCGGGAATTAAAACAGTCGTTTGGACAGATACTTTACAGACGCTTTTCATGATCGCATCAGTGGTGATTAGTATCCTCTTTATTAAAAACGAGCTGGGTTGGGATACCGGTGAATTGATATCCCAAATCTCCACAGATGAGCGAAGCACCATTTTCCAATGGGATTGGCAAAGTGGCAGAAACTTCTTTAAGCAGTTTTTCGCGGGTGCGTTTATTGCCATCGTGATGACTGGACTGGATCAGGATATGATGCAAAAGAATTTGACAATAAAGACACTTCGGGATGCGCAGAAGAACGTATTTTGGTTTTGTATCATTCTCGTAGGTGTAAATCTGCTTTTTCTAAGTCTGGGATTACTTCTTTTTCAATTTTCAGAAATCAGGGGTATCCCAATTCCCGAAAGAACCGATTATTTGTTTCCAGGATTGGCGATTAGCCATTTTTCCACCGTTGGTTCAATCGTGTTTTTGCTAGGTATCACCGCAGCTGCATACTCCAGTGCTGATTCTGCACTTACCGCTATGACCACTTCTTTTTGTGTTGATTTCCTTGGCTTCAAACCTGAGAATTATAAAAAGAATAAAAAGATCAGGATGATGGTCCACATTTCCTTTTCAGCGTTGATCTTCTTTGTCGTGTTGATCTTTCATGCTGTGAATGACCAAAGTGTGATCACAGCGGTCTTTACTGCGGCCGGGTACACTTATGGACCATTATTGGGTATGTTCAGCTTCGGGATGTTTACAAAGTTTCAGATAAAGGATCGATGGGTACCCATTGTTTGCGTCCTCTCCCCATTGTTGTCATATCTGATAAATCTTTACTCACCGGTGCTATTTGGAGGCTACAAATTTGGGTTTGAGATCATCATTTTGAATGGATTGTTGACATTTTTAGCACTCCTTGCTATCAGAAAGAAAGAAGACTAAAGGCCAATTTCCAATGTGGGATCCCAAAAATGTTTTTTCAGGTGAACTACCTGATCCTCTTTCACTTGTATTCCCTCTTTTTCTAAAAGCTCTTGCATCAAGGTGGGCGTTGAAAAGGCATTTTTTCCAGTCAACAATCCGTTTCGGTTGAGCACGCGGTGTGCAGGTACATCATTAGGTGCACCATTCATGGCCCAACCCACCATTCGCGCGCTTCTTTTTAATCCCAGATAATTCGCGATAGCTCCATAGGAAGTCACTTTTCCCTCCGGGATCATCCTGACCACTTCGTATACATCATTAAAAAAATTAGGGTTATCTTTCATAGGAGGAAAAGTTGAATTCTAGTAGTCATATGGAATTTATCAAACAATTCTATTCATTGCTGGAATTGATATTTTTTGAGAAAAATGAACTTACTCATTTCATAAGTACAAAAACGTCTTAAAAAAATTACAATTACCTATATTTGGTTTAACAATTTATTAATAACGTTGTTAGAACTCCAGCATCGTTTGGAATGTCCAACTAAAATTTTTTAAAAGATCACCGTCATGAAGATAGAAGTTCAAGATTTTGTTCCTGAAAAAGCCAAAGGAGGTTTATTTAAGTCGGGAAAGATTCAGCCCTTTGAGGAAGTTGTTGACGAAATGAATGAATGGCTGGCTAGCAATAGTCATATTAACGTAGTAAATGTTGAGACCGTGGTTCTTCCGAATATCCACGAAGAGGAAGGCAGCCGGGATACTGAATTGTATACTGCCGGTGAATCGCATTCTCAGTGGTATCAGCTAATTCGTGTCTGGTACACGCAATAACTATCAGTCAAACAATCCCTTCATTTTGTTAGGGGGAAGTATACCCAGGTGTTCATAGGCAAGCTCTGTGGCTTGTCTTCCCCTGGCCGTACGTTTCAGGTATCCTTCCTGGATTAGGAAAGGTTCGTAGACTTCTTCAATGGTTTCAGCCTCCTCACCACAGGAAGTAGCAATGGTGGACAGACCTACTGGACCTCCTTTAAACTTGTTGATTATAGTTGAAAGGATTCGATTGTCCATTTCATCCAATCCATGTTCATCTACATCCAGGGCATCCAAAGCCATTTTGGCAATATCTAAAGTGATTGCTCCATCGCCTTTGATCTGGGCAAAATCTCGTGTCCTTCTCAAAAGATTGTTGCAAATCCTTGGAGTACCTCTGCTTCTTCTCGAGATTTCGTAGGCTGCTTCCTCATCGATAGGTGTTTGAAGAATGTCAGCTGATCGCAATATAATTCTCATCAAAAGTTTTGCATCATAATATTCCAGTCTTGAATTGATGCCAAAACGCGCTCTTAGGGGAGCAGTCAGTAAGCCTGATCTGGTAGTTGCTCCGATCAGGGTGAAGGGGTTTAGCGCAATCTGAACAGATCGTGCATTCGGGCCCGAGTCCAGCATGATATCAATCCGGTAATCTTCCATTGCAGAATACAGATATTCCTCCACAATTGGATTCAGCCGGTGGATCTCATCGATAAACAACACATCATGATCTTCAAGGTTTGTCAGCAGACCCGCCAGCTCGCCTGGTTTATCAAGGACAGGACCGGAAGTCACTTTAAGGTTACTGCCTAATTCATTTGCAATAATGTGGGAGAGTGTGGTTTTCCCCAGACCGGGTGGGCCATGAAGCAAAACATGATCCAGTGGTTCTGTTCGCTGCTTGGCTGCTTCAACAAATATTTTTAAGTTTTGGATGATTTTATCCTGGCCAGTAAAGTCTTCAAAAGATAGTGGTCTGAGTGCCTTCTCAATTTCCTTTTCAGCTCCTGAAAAACTGTCGTCGTCTGCGCGTAGATAATCTTCTCTCATAGATTTGTCAAACAAAGATAACTTTAGCTTGGGACAATCATTTAATATTGTAAAAAACCCTCAGCTATGTCAAGGAAACAGGTGATCCGAATCATATTAGCTATAGCTCTTTTAATCCTTATCTACCAATTTTTTACCAGTCAGCCAGATATTGAGCCGGTGCACCTGGAGGGTAAAACAATGGGATCTATTGCGTACAATGTGAAATATACCCATGACGATAATCTAAACTATAAAGTTGAAGTAGACTCCATTCTGATTTCATTGAATAATTCACTTTCAACTTACATTGAAGATTCGGAAATCTCCAGGTTAAATCAATCTTATGAGATTTCAAACCCCTCACTGATGTTTAAGGAGGTTCTGAAGAAAAGTGAAGAGATCTGGATCGCTACTTATGGGGCATTTGACCCTACCATTGGACCCCTCGTGAATGCATGGGGCTTTGGTCCCAATGGCAAGCCGAACTTTTTGGACTCTATGGTTGTAGATAGTTTGATTCAATATGTCGGCTTTGGAAAACTGCTTTACAACCAGGAAAGCCTCAAGATGGACACAGGGATGTATCTGGATTTTAGTGCCATTGCCAAAGGCTACGCAGTGGATCTGGTAGCAGAGTTTCTGGAAAAGCAAAAAGTGAGAAATTATATGGTTGAAATTGGTGGTGAGGTAAGAGTGAAGGGAAATAATGGAAAGGGTGATCCCTGGAAAATAGGTATAGAAGATCCTATGGTAAGTAGGTTGGAACGAAAACTGCTGGCAATCACCGAACTCAGTGATATTTCTATGGCCACATCCGGAAATTACAGAAATTATTATGAAGAAAATGGGAGAACAATAGCTCATACGATTGACCCTAGAACCGGATTTAATGCGCACAATAATGTGTTGAGTGCGTCAGTATTTGCGGAAGAGTGTGTCACTGCTGATGCATATGCCACTGCAATAATGGTTCTTGGTCTCGATGCATCCAAAGCACTATTGAATGAAAATAATATCGACGCCATCATTATTTATTCTGATGGAGAAGAAATAGGAGCGTATGTTTCCCAAAATATTGCTTCTATGGTCAACTTTGTCGGCGATATCAATCAACCCACTGTTCAATGATCATTGTTATCCTGGTTTTACTGTTGACCACAATCCTTGGTGGATCAGCTACCTTATTGATTGGATTGAAACCCAGCGCCATAAGGCTACCATTGATATTTGCTGGTTCCTTTCTCTTTGGAGTGACGATCATTCATATCTTACCTGAGATCTTCACATTGAGTGATCAGCCCATGACCATTGGGGTCTTTATCCTTATAGGTTTCTTTTTCCAACAGTTGCTGGAACATTATACTTCAGGGATTGAGCATGGACATTTTCATGCACATAAATCAGGTCAGTCATCTATCTCAGGAATTTCACTTTTGGTAGCCCTTGTCATCCACTCACTTATGGAAGGAGCCCTCCTGACGCACGATTCACCTTTCCATGCCAGACACGAGTCGCATACTTTATTGCTGGGGATCATACTTCATAAGATGCCTGCAGCTTTTGCTTTGATGACAACAGTAAAGACAGGTTCAAGGTTTACTATAGGTCAATGGTTGATTCTAATCATTTTTGCGATATCCTCACCACTAGGCCTGATTTTTAGTGAATATGTGCTGGCACTTTCCCATGAATATTTGCTTTACCTCTTTGCTTTGGTATCTGGTGGTTTTCTCCACATCTCAACCACCATTTTTGTAGAGTCCAGCCCCGAACATAAGATTGGCTTTAAAAAGATCATTGCCGCCGTAGGTGGGGCAGCAGTAGCGATAGTCGCTGAGTTTTTTCTTTAGTTTATCCTACTTCCTGGTACTTTTCTTTGGTTATTGTCATACAATTCGTTTTTTTGATTTTCTGGCTTTGAGGGTTAAAGCCAACTTGTATAAATTGTGCACTTCTTTTTATCAACACTAACAACCCAAATCCCAAGATGGACAAAGAAAAAATGAAGGCCTACTGGAGGAGGAATATCAGGTATTTGCTGATACTGCTTTCCATATGGTTCCTGTTTTCCTATGCAGCTGGAATTCTTTTAGCCGAACCACTTAATCAAATCAGACTTGGCGGATTTAAGCTAGGCTTCTGGTTTGCTCAACAAGGTTCGATTTACATATTTGTAATCATAATTTTTGTCTACGTGTATCTGATGAATAAGCTGGACAAGGAGTTTGACGTAGACGAAAAGGAATAAGCTATGGATGTACAGATTTGGACCTTTATACTTGTTGGGATTACTTTCACCATATACATTGGGATTGCAATTTGGTCTCGTGCCGGTTCTACCAAAGAATTTTATGTAGCCGGTTCAGGGGTTTCACCCCTTGCCAATGGTATGGCTACCGCGGCTGACTGGATGTCGGCAGCATCATTTATTTCCATGGCTGGTTTGATCTCATTCATGGGTTATGATGGAGCAGTTTACCTGATGGGCTGGACGGGCGGCTATGTGTTGCTGGCACTTCTTTTAGCTCCGTATTTGAGAAAATTTGGGAAGTTTACCGTGCCTGATTTCATTGGAGATAGATATTACTCAAACATCGCAAGAACTGTTGCGGTCATTTGTGCGATTATCGTCTCGTTTACTTACGTGGCAGGGCAAATGCGCGGTGTAGGTGTAGTTTTCGCAAGATTTTTGGAAGTCAATGTAGATACAGGTGTTTATATCGGGATGGCAATTGTATTGTTTTATGCAGTGCTGGGAGGTATGAAAGGGATTACCTATACCCAGGTGGCTCAATACTGTATTCTGATCTTTGCATTTATGGTACCTGCATTGTTTATATCAATTCAATTGACGGGTAATCCTGTTCCCCAATTGGGATTTGGAGGGATGCTTAGCGATGGTACGTACCTATTGGATAAGCTGGACAATCTGCACGCTGAATTAGGGTTTGCCGAATATACCTCCGGGTCAAAATCGATGATAGATGTATTCGCCATTACCCTGGCACTTATGGTGGGTACAGCAGGTTTGCCACATGTCATTGTTAGGTTCTTTACTGTGCCTCAGGTGAAGGATGCCAGACTTTCAGCAGGTTATGCATTGGTGTTTATTGCGATATTATATACTACTGCACCAGCCATTTCTGCCTTTGCCAGGACCAATCTGATCACTACAGTATCAAACAAACCCTATTCTGACGTTCCCGAGTGGTTCTCCAACTGGGAAAGAACCGGTTTGATCACTTTTACAGATAAAAATGCCGATGGAAAGATCCAGTATGTTGGTGACAAAGAAAAAAATGAGTTGGTGATTGATCAGGATATCATGGTGCTGGCCAATCCTGAGATAGCCAAGCTACCTAATTGGGTGGTCGGACTGGTAGCTGCCGGGGGACTAGCAGCTGCGTTGTCTACTGCAGCGGGGCTGCTGTTGGTTATTTCTACTGCGATCTCTCATGACCTGATCAAAAAGCAGATAAAGCCAGATATCTCGGAGCGAGGGGAGCTTATCTGGGCACGGATTGGTGCTGTAATAGCTGTTACTGTAGCGGGATATTTTGGTATTAATCCACCTGGTTTTGTGGCAGCTACTGTCGCTCTGGCCTTTGGGTTGGCAGCTGCTTCCTTTTTCCCTGCGATTATACTGGGAATATTCGATGCACGTATGAATAAAGAAGGTGCGGTAGCAGGCATGGTGGTTGGCATTACAACGATGTTTCTATATATGGCACATTTCAAGCTGGGTTGGTTTACCGGCACAGTACCACCATCAAGTGAATGGTGGCTGGGGATTTCACCAGAAGGATTTGGTACGGTTGCCATGATAATCAATTTTGTGGTGTCGTTTGGTATCTCAAGGTTTTATCCAGCTCCACCGGAAGATGTTCAGGAGATCACAGAAATGATAAGATATCCACGAGGAGCTGGAAAAGCCCTTGATCATTGATTAAATTGCGAGTTCTCTCACTTTTTAACCCAAACAGAGTTAACCTATTATGAGTCATAAGATACAAACCCTAAGTGGATACATTCATGAGTATCAAAAAAGCATCTTGCAACCGGAAGAATTCTGGAGCAGGGTAGCTGAGTCATTCCATTGGCAGAAGAAATGGGATAAGGTACTGGAGTGGGATTTTGAGGGTCCGGATGTAAAGTGGTTTTTGAATGGAAAACTCAACATTACGGAAAATATCCTTGAAAGGCATCTGTTTATCATGGGTGACAAACCAGCCATCATCTGGGAGCCCAATGACCCTAAGGAAAAGAATATAGTACTGACATATAGGGAGCTTTATGAAAAGGTATGTGAGTTTTCCAATGCGATGAAAGCTCAGGGCATCAAAAAAGGAGATCGGGTGATCATCTATATGCCCATGGTGCCGGAAGCTGCCATTGCCATGCTGGCCTGTGCAAGGGTTGGAGCAGTTCATTCGGTGGTTTTTGCAGGATTCTCTGCATCCTCTTTGGCTGATCGGATTAATGACTGTGAAGCAAAGATGGTGTTGACCAGTGATGGGAATTTCAGAGGCGCCAAGACCATTGATGTAAAAGGTGTGGTAGATGAGGCACTTGAAAAAACAAAAAGTATTGAAAAGGTAATCGTTCTGCAACGGACGAAATCAGATGTCTCTATGAAGGACGGAAGAGATATTTGGTGGCACGATGCAATCAATGGCCAGCCTAAAGAAAATAAAGCCGAGGTAATGGATGCAGAAGACATGCTTTTCATCCTTTACACTTCAGGGTCAACCGGAAAACCGAAAGGAGTGGTACACACCATCGGTGGCTATATGATTTATTCTTATTATTCGTTCATCAATGTGTTCCAGTATTCGCAGGGGGATGTTTATTGGTGTACGGCAGATGTAGGTTGGATCACCGGTCATTCTTATATCGTGTATGGTCCGCTATTAGCGGGGGCTACCACATTAATGTTTGAAGGGGTACCTACACATCCACACCCTGGAAGATTTTGGGAGATTGTTGATAAATACAAAGTCAATCAGTTCTATACTGCACCTACAGCCATCCGGGCGTTGCAAGCTCATGGACTGGAGCCACTTGAACCCTACAGTTTAGATTCTCTGAAAGTTATTGGATCGGTAGGTGAGCCTATCAATGAGGAAGCCTGGCACTGGTATCATGATCATGTTGGAAAAGGAAAATGTCCGTTAGTGGATACCTGGTGGCAAACAGAAACAGGAGGCATCATGATTTCTGCGCTGGCAGGGATCACACCAAATAAACCGGCACACGCTTCATTACCTCTGCCGGGTATTGAACCAGTTATTGTGGATGCTGATGGAAAGGAGCTTGTGGGTAACAATGTGCAGGGAAATCTATGTATCAAGTCGCCATGGCCGGGAATTCTTAGAACTACCTATGGGGATCATGAGCGGTGCAAACAGACTTATTTCTCCACTTACAAAGGAATGTATTTTACGGGAGATGGAGCCAAAAGAGATCATGATGGCTATCTAAGAATCCTGGGACGGGTGGATGATGTAATCAATGTATCCGGTCACCGAATGGGAACTGCTGAGGTAGAGAATGCCATCAATGAACACCCGAAAGTGGTAGAATCAGCCGTGGTAGGCTATCCACATGATGTAAAAGGGCAGGGAATCTATGCTTATGTCATCTGCGATATGGAAGGCAGGACGGAACAAAACCTGATCAATGAGATCCGGGAGACTGTGACCAAGATCATTGGACCGATTGCCAAGCCAGACAAAATTCAGATCGTACCCGGTCTACCTAAGACCCGATCCGGTAAAATCATGCGGAGGATTTTGCGAAAAGTGGCCAGCGGAGATTCTGGCAACCTGGGAGATACCTCCACTTTATTGAATCCTGAAGTAGTTGAAGAGATTATTAAAGGGGCTGTAAAATAGTCTCACTTATTTAAGTTGGTATGAAAAGAATTTCCGGAGACACGGTGAAATGGGGAGTAATCGGAGCAGGCGATGTCTGTGAGGTGAAAAGTGCTCCTGCGATGTACAAAATCGAAAATTCAATGATCACTGCGGTGATGCGTCGGAATGGAGATAAAGCAGCCGATTTTGCGAATCGTCATAACATCGGGAAATGGTATACAGATGCGGATCAGCTGATCAGTGATCCTGATGTCAACGCCGTTTATATCGCGACACCACCCAGCTCCCACAATGAACTGGCCGAAAAGGTGGCCAAAGCAGGCAAACCAGCATATGTTGAGAAGCCTATGGCCAGGACCTATGCTGAGTGCCAAAGCATGGCAGAGACTTTCAAAAAGTATGATCAGCCACTTTACATTGCTTATTACCGCAGGGTGCTGCCCAATTTCCTGAAGGTAAAGGAACTGATCGAAAGTGGAGTGATTGGCGATGTGCGAATGGTTAACATTGAGATGATCAAACCTGTAAAGCCCAATGTGATCACACACCTTGAAAACAATTGGAGAGTAGACCCTGAAGTAGCCGGAGGAGGTTATTTTTATGACCTGGCTTCGCATCAGTTTGATTACCTGGATTTTTTACTTGGGCCAGTCTCCGAAGCAAAGGGTTATTCACTTAATCAGACAGGAAGTTATGCTGCAGATGATATGACTGTGGCTTCTTTTTCATTCCCTAACAAAGTGGTAGGTACTGGAGTATGGTGCTATACAGCAGGAGAGACTGTGAGCAAAGAACAAACCACCATTATTGGAAGCAAGGGACATATTGTATACGGCACTTTTGAGAATTCTATTGTTTCCTGGCATACAGATTCTGGAGAGAAAGAATCCATTGATTTTAAGATGCCTCAGCACATTCAGGAACCTCTAATCAGACAGGTGGTGGATGAACTTTTAGGCAAGGGCAAATGTGTGAGTACAGGTGTGAGCGCAGCCAGAACCAACCAGGTGCTGGAGATGATTGCGGGTTAGCCATCAATAAATACAAAAATTCTTCTAAGGGCGTATGAAGGGTAGAGGGATTGAACCATCAAAATGGAAGCGGGTAAGGTGGATCATACTGAGTCTATTCTTCCTCACGATGACGCTTAACTACCTGGATAGGCAGATCATTGGATTGCTAAAGGAAGACTACCTTGAACCATTGTATGGGTGGAGTGAGGTTGATTATGCCAATATAGTTATCTCATTTCAGGTTGCTTATGCGCTTGGGATGCTGGGGATCGGTTATTTGATAGATAAAATTGGGACCAGGTTTGGCTATGCCATTACCCTGGTCATTTGGAGTGTGGCCAGCTTCGGGAATGCACTGGCAAATGGTCTTGTTGGTTTTGCTCTGGCCAGAGGATTTTTAGGATTTAGCCAGGCAGGAAACTTACCATCAGCCGTCAAGTCCATTGCTGAGTGGTTTCCGAATAAGGAACGGGCTCTGGCAGCTGGGATACTGAGTTCAGGTGCAAATGTAGGAGCCATAATTGCTCCGATTATCATTCCTCTTATCGCCATATCATTGGGGTGGAGATGGTCATTTGTCATTCCAACGATCATTTGTTTGGTATGTATTGTTCTTTGGTTCCTTTTTTACGAGAAGCCTTCATCCCATAAAAGAGTTTCTGATGAAGAGTATAATTATATCCACAGTGATGAGGTCACAATACCGGAAAAGAGTCTGGTGGTATCGAAAGTCAAATGGAGGAAACTTTTATCCTACAAACAAACCTGGGCTTTCGCAGCCCTGAAGTTTTTTACCGATCCTGTCTGGTGGTTTTTGATGTTTTGGCTTCCATCATTTCTAAACAATGAGTATGGCATGTCACAGCTTGAATTGACCATGCCATTGACAACCGTTTATTTATTGTCGATGTCCGGGAGTCTTGCAGGGGGTTGGCTATCCGGTTTTTTTCTGCATCGGGGATGGCCACTTTACAAAGCACGACGTGCAGCATTGCTTCTCTTTGCTGTTTGTGCCTTGCCGATGGTCTTTGCCCAGTTTCTTGGGCGAATAGATTATATATACGCGATTCTGATTATTGGATTAGCCACTGCCGCACACCAGGCCTGGTCAGCTACTAATCTAACTACTGTAACAGATATGTTTCCTAAAAAAACCGTTGGATCTGTTGTTGGGATAGGTGGAACTATCGGTGCTGTAGGTGGGGTGCTTCTTTCGGCAACAGCAGGACTGATCCTTGAGCATTTTTCAGGGTTAGCACAGATCCAAACAGGCTATTTTATACTATTTCTTATCTGTGCGGTTTCCTATCTGGTTTCCTGGATCATCTTTAGTTTGCTGGTTCCAGGTATGCCCCGGGTAGAGCTGGATTAGGCTTTGAAAAGACCAAGGTAATTCTCTTTTTGGCTCTTAACCGAATAGTTTTTCTGGATCAGGACTCTTCCTTTTTTACCCATCTCAGTTCTGAGGGAAGGATTTTGAAGAAGTTTTCTAAGGTATTCAGTCCACTCTTCAGTTGTGCTGGCGAGGAAGCCGGTTTTGTCATGTTGGATGATATCTGTATTTACCCCCACGGGGGAGGATACAGCCGGGATTTCAAGTGCGAGGTATTGGATTAACTTAAAACCACATTTTCCTTTGGACCATTCGTCATCTGGTAGTGGCATGACACCAATATCAAGGGTGGCCAGGTCCGCTATCTCAGTTTCTTTGATCCAGGGAATGAAAGAATAGTTTTTGAGCGGAAGTTTAGGATCCTTGTTAGCAATCACCCTAAATTCAAAATCAATTTCCTTTTCAAGTTGCTGGAGAGACGGTAAAATGAGATCAAGGTACTGGAGCGTACTGTGCGACCCTGTCCATCCAATAATTAGTCTTCCTTTCTGACCTACAGACAATCTGACTTCTCGATAGTGTACCTCCGTATCCACCACCGTTGGAACAACAACCATATTTTCATTGTACTTCCGGGCAAAATCACCCAAATACGCATTCCCTACGGATACTTTCCAGCTCCATTTACAGATAGATGCAACTTTCGACCGCCATTTCAGCCATCTCCAGATTGACGATTCTTTATTTTGGTCAGGCAGCCAGATGGCATCATCAAAGTCATAGATGATTTTCTTTTTCAGGACATTGGCGATTATCCACTCGAAGATGGGTGGGCCGAAGGGTGTGAGCTCCCGGTGGATGAAAATAAAGTCGTAATGTCTGACCTTAAAAAGGGCAACTATCCTTCTTAGAAACCCATAGATAACGGAGATAAACTTTGATCCTACTTTCTTTTCAGCGTAAAGTGCCTTCCATTCTTGTTGGGATATAAAAGATTGCGTTTCAGTCGTGATCAGACTTGTATCATGGTGTTTAAAAAACAGTTCAAAACGGAAGCGCTGGGAAGGAGCTTCATTGGAAGGGTATGGTGTGAGGACGAATATTTTCAACCCGGTTGATAAGTTTTGAGTGGTGTGTGTTCTGCAATCAGGTCAAAGTCCCGGTCATTGTGCACGAGGGTAAGCTCGTAATGTATGGCATACCAAGCGATGAGGCAGTCGTTGGAATTCCTTGGTGTGTATCCTTTTTTTCTCAATGATCTATACAGTTCAGCACTCTTGACTCCTGAAAGTAAGTGGTCTGAATTTAAAACCTCCAGAGATAATAGCCATTCTTTTAGAGCTATGTATTCTTTGTCATCTCGAATACCTTGGAGGACTTCCTGGATCACTATGGGACAGGAAAATATGACACGATCATTGGTTAAAAGTGATCTGACAAATTCAGTTTCTCTATTGCTGATGCCATTAAGGTAGTTAAGCCAAACTGAGGTATCAATGAGATAGCTCATTTAGGAATTACTTCTCATTTTCTTAAGATCGCCCTCCCATCGAATTTTCCCAAAACTTTCGGCAAGTTTCAATTTATTATGTTTTTTGACATATTCTTCTAAAGCAATTTTCACAGTCTCCTTTTTAGTCTTTACCTGAGCAAATTTCTTTGCTTTTTCCAGTAATTCATTTTCAATTTCAATGTTCGTTCTCATTTCTATTTTCCTCCCATTTATCGTATGTTCTCATCTGATCAAGATTACCTTCCCACTCAATTTTTCCCATCTTCTTAGCAAAATTCTTTGCGTCGATTCGATCTAACCAACTGCTCAAGTGCTGCATGCACGGTGGCTTTTTTTGTTTTCTGCCCGCTCATTTTCATGGCTTCCATCAATAATTCCTGATCTATTTCAATATTTGTCCTCATGACTATACAATGAGTTATCTTGTTATCTATACACAAAAATAACGAAATTCATACACATTGCGTTTGCCTTGACGTTACACTTACCCTATAAAATCATTCTTAAAGCGCTGATTTTTTACATCTCACCCAAAACAAAAGATCAGATTTCACAAAAGGAGATTACTTTGTAGCATAAATTTGAGAAAATGCTCCAGGCAAAAACTAGCTAATTGTGGGACTTCAGGACCTTTTCTTTACACCCATTTATATCCTACTGCTATCATTTCTGGCATACCTGGTAAGGCCATTGGTGACTACTCCAGAGACCAGAAAGTATTTTCTGCCCGCTTTATGGGTTCGCTTTTTCGGTGCCATTATGCTGGGAGTATTATATCAGTTTTACTATGATGGGGGGGATACGTTTAATTATTTCACCCATGGCAGCCGTTGGATCTGGGAAGCGTTTTTGGATGATCCATGGAATGGGATCAGGTTACTGACAACTTCCGGTGGGGTCCATTTTCCGGAAACATTTGAATACAGCCAGCATATCTGGTACTACAGAGACCCCAACTCCTATTTCATTGTTCGATTAGCAGCATTCATTGATTTGTTCACCTTCCACACCTATTCTGCTACGGCTTTGTTCTTTGCAACATTCAGTTTTAGTGGACTTTGGGCGATGTTTTCAGCCGTTGCCAGGAAGTACCCTCTGAATGTGAAATGGTTAGCTATTGGGATACTGTTTTTCCCATCTGTTGTTTTTTGGGGTTCGGGCATTTTGAAGGATACAGTTACTTTGGGTGCGTTGGGGTGGTTGACATGGGGGCTGGTACAAGTGATCGAGCTGAGAAAAGGTAATGTCATATATTTTGTAGCAATTGCCATAAGTGTTTATTTAGTAATTTCTATAAAAACCTATATCATAGTTTGTTACATGCCATTGTTGCTAATATGGATTTATTGGAAAAATATCATATATGTAAAAAATATTGCGTTACGAGTTTTATTAGCTCCTGTTCTAGTTGTTTTTTTTGGTTCAGCATCTTACCTGACGTTTGTACAAATTGGTGAGCAAAACCCAAATTATACTTTGGAAAGCATTTCTGAAAGAGCTGCTGTAACTGCTTATGACATAAGATATGGTTGGGGAGCCAGAACAGAAGGTGATGGAGGATATGATCTGGGGACTTTGGATGGTACATGGCAAAGTATGATTCGTCTATTTCCACAAGCAGTAAATGTCAGCCTATTTCGTCCTTATTTATGGGAAGTGAGGAATCCGTTAATGCTATTAGCTGCATTTGAGAGTTTTATTATTTTGATATTCACGATATATTTCCTTTTAATAAGAAGAGGATTACTGAAAGTTTCATCAGATCCCTTCCTCCTTTTTTGTCTCATATTTGCCTTAATCTTTTCTTTTGCAGTTGGTGTGAGTACTTCAAATTTTGGTACTTTGATGAGATATAAGATTCCAATGATCCCATTTTTTGTTCTGATTTTGAGACTTCCAAAGCAAATGAGATAAGTGAGGGAAATAAGGTATCTCTATAATTCTTTACTTACTAAGGGATCATTTGTTCAAAATGTAGGTTTTACCTCCTCGGGTAAAATCGTGGTTATGTCCCTCTCCTTCATCTTCGTTCCAGTATTGTCCCGCTTATACGCTCCCGAGGCTTATGGGAATTTTGCTTTATATAATTCAATAACCTCGATAATTGTTATGCTCACATTAATGGGTTATCCAAACGCGTATACATTAATTAAGAGCAAAAAAGAATTTCTTCATCTCATTATTTTTCAGATGATTTCTATAGTTTTTATTTCAATTTTTTCTATAATACCTTTATTTGCAATAGCATATTATTCCAAAGAGTATAAGGGATTACTATGGTATTTGCCTGCAGGTATAATTATTAATGGATTTATTGGTATTTTTTCAAATTGGATGATTCGAAATAAGGATTTCAGGATATCTGCTGCACTTGAAGGTGGTGGTGAAATTCTTATTCGTCTAATAAATTTATCTATTGGATTTTTTGGAGGTGGCTATAAGTATGGTCTCATAATTGGAAATATGTCAGGAAGAGCTGTAGCAAATTCAATCAATTATTTTCGATTTTGTAGAAAAGAAGGGGCTGGGGCTTTTTATTCACTAAAATTAGATTCACTAAAGCAGGTATTATTCGAATGGAGGAAATACCCAAAATTTGTCTTACCCAGTCAACTAATTCAACAATTTGGTTCTCAGATACCCATATATTTTCTAGCGGCTATTTATGGAAATGAAGAGCTTGGATATTTTAGTATGGCATTAACATTATTCAATATTCCGGTGCAGTTATTTAGCAATGCAATAACTCCCGTGTTCTTACAAAAAGCCCATGAACTGCATTTAAAAGGGCTTCAAAATTTAAGAAACTTTACTTCTAAGTTAGTTATTTATTGTCAGGTTCTAATTTTTATTCCACTATTGATATTGATTGTTTTTTCAGAAGAAATCATCCCCTTCTTTTTAGGAGATAATTGGGAGTCTACAGCTGTAGTAATTAGTATATCTTCTCTTTATGTTTTTCTTGAAATTCTATTTTCGCCGTTGTCCTCGTTATTTCAAGTTTTAAAGCAAGAGCGTATTCTATTTTACTTAAGTTTGATCTCACTGGGTTTTATTATTTCAGGTTTAACAATAGCAGCATTCTTCAATCTTCCATTTTATCAATCAATCGTCATAATAACAGGAGTAAAAGCGTTTTCATACGTATTACAAGGTATTCAACTATTCAAATTCTTGCAGTTATCTTTCCTGAGATTAGTGGGGTTTGGTTATGGTTTAATTCTGATCACTTTCATAATTACCTCTATATTAAGAACTTAATATTTATTCAAATACTAAGATTAATGATACTAAAAAAATTGGGTAAATCACTTGCTTATAGGTTAGCATCGACAAAATGGAGAAAACTAGCGATTGAGGTGTCATTTGACAGCTATCATAGAACCTGGGTAGATTTAGTAGAAATTGGAGTAAAGTTAAATGAGAATGAAGGTCAATATTTATTACAGGGGTATGAATATGCAAAGAATTTAAAGATAGGAAATAATGCCATATTTGAAATGCAGGAAGGAAAACTGTATTTATATATTGATGGAGTGACTTTGTTAATTAATTCAGCGGAAGAGTTATTTATAGCGTATGAAATTTTTGTAAAAAAATGCTATGAATTTAATTTAAACTCTAATGCAATCGTGGTTGATATTGGTATGAATGTGGGTATTGCAAGCTTATATTTTGCTTCGCGACCAGACATCGAAAAAATTTTCAGTTTTGAGCCATTTAAACCTACTTATAAGCTTGCTTTAAGCAATCTGGAAGTAAATCCAGGTTTAAGGCAAAAGATTAGGTCATTTAATTATGGCTTGAGTGGGAAATCAGAGACTCTTAGTGTGGAGTATTCTGAAGAATATAAAGGACAAGTGGGTATTAAGGGTACCGAATTAATTAAATCGGATGTTGCCGATAAAAAAATGGAGGTGTTAAATTTAGAACGGAGTAGTGATGTATTGGGTAAAATAATCTCTCAGAGAAAAGATCGATCCGTTATTATAAAAATGGATTGTGAAGGAGCTGAATTCAGGATAATACCAAACCTAAAAGAAGCAGGATTATTGGAAAAAATAAATCTAATAATGATGGAATGGCATGGAGATCCAAATTCAATAATAGAGAGTCTAAAATTGGAAGGTTTTAGTTTGATTCGAATAAACCATTCCAGAAATATAGGAATGATCTATGCTTTCAAAAGTTAAACCAATCTTATCTGTTATACTTCCTGTATTTAATGCTGAAAAATATGTTACACAGGCTATTGATAGTATACTTGATCAATCATTTAAGGATTTTGAGCTATTAGTTGCAGATGACGGGTCAAAAGATGGTTCGAAAAAGCTATTGAACCTCCTCGCTGTGAAAGACAACCGGATAAAAGTTTCACATAATAATGAGAATCAGGGGAAGATAAGAACAGTAAATAGACTTTTTAAGGAATGTAAAGGAGAGTACATAACCATTCATGATGCCGACGATTGGTCGCAGGAAGATAGGTTTGAAAAGCAAGTAGATTTCTTACAAAACAATAAGCATATTGGCTTATGCTCCACATCTTTTAATGTAATAGATAAACTAGGTCAAAAAATCAATACCAAGATTGATCTCAGTAAGGAAGAATTTCATGGACCTACGATAATGTTTCCTTCCAGGATCGTGCAAGAAGTTGGGGGGTTATATAGACCACTATTTATTGTGGCAGAGGATACAGATTTCATTGATAGGGTGAGAGAAAAATATCCAATAAAGATGATAAATCAGCCGCTTTATTATTACCGATGGACCTCAAACAGCTTGACAAAGTCAATTCGGGGCTATACTCCAGAAAGATATGCGATATACGATCTTCTTAATCACCTCAAAAACGAGAGGAAGCAAAATGGATCTGACTCATTGATGGATGGTAATAAAAGTCTGGTTGATAGAGAATATATCAAGATGGTCTCAAAGTGGAATAGTAAAAAAGATGAGATATATATAGACGGGATCAACCGTTCAGCTTCCTTTCAGCTTTATAATAACGCTTTTTCACTTGCATTCAAACTGCTATGGCTTAAACCATTTAGTCTGAAACCTTATAAATATATCGCATATTTGATATATCAATCAATTTCAAACTTGACTAAATGAAAAAAATTATAAATAATCTACTAAGTCTGGTTGGTTTAAAGATTGTTAGAATTTTGCCTGGTTCAAGTCGAATGAATTCTATTTACAAGAAATATAAAGAATATACAATGATTGAAAAGGAAAAATTCATCAATAACTTAATCTTGGTTGATCGAATACATTCTATAGGAGGGTCTGTTGTTGAATGTGGTGTTTGGAAGGGAGGTATGAGTGCAGCTATGGCTGATTTACTTGGAAATTCAAGACATTATTATCTGTTTGATAGTTTTGAGGGCTTGCCTGAGGCAAAAGAAATAGATGGTCAATCAGCTATTGATTGGCAGAAGGATAAAAATGGGCCGTGGTATTTTGACAATTGTACAGCAGATATTAAGTATGCAGAAGAGTGTATGAAAAAAACCGGAGTAAATTCCTTTGACATTGTAAAGGGCTGGTTTTCAGAAACTCTGAGTAACTACAAGATGAGTGAGGGTATTGCAATATTAAGAATTGATGCAGATTGGTATGATTCCACAATGGAGTGTTTTGAAAATTTCTTTCCTAAAGTAAAGAAAGGAGGTCTCATCTTGTTGGATGACTATTATACTTGGGATGGTTGTTCTAGAGCGGTTCATGATTATCTATCAAAAAATCAACGAACAGAAAGAATTCTCAACTTTGGGGACATCTATTATATGATAAAAAATGAGTTTTGAATATGATGAAAATATATACAATGGGAATGCCGCTTCCCAAATTGTCCCTTATTTAGTCAATCACCTAAAGGTTCAGAGCGTTTTGGATGTTGGTTGTGGTATAGGGACATGGCTAGCCGCTTTTGCAGAGAAAGGGATTGAAGACATTGTAGGAATTGATGCTGAATTTCCAAAAAAAAGATTTGTGCTTTCAAAGGAAAAGTTTCTCGAAATGGATCTCAACAATTCTTTTGATTTGAATAGAAAGTTCGATATCGCTATATGTTTGGAGTTGGTTGAACATTTAAGTGATAAAGCAAGTGAGAATATTGTTTCATCTCTTGTTAAACATTCAGATGTAATTCTTTTTTCTGCAGCTATTCCATATCAAGGTGGTCAAAATCACATAAATGAACAGTGGGTAGGTTATTGGGTTGAAAAATTTAACGATCATGGCTATAGGTTTTATGATGGGTTAAGAGGTAGTTTTTGGAACAATGATCTTGTAGACTGGTGGTATAAGCAAAATATTTTTTTAATATCAAAAAATGATTTGGATTCACCTTTTTTTCTCTCTAGTGATCAAATTGTACATCCTTATCCATATGAAAGGAATAGTAAAGAGTTGAATAATATTCTTTCAGGTCAAATAGGATTTAGATATTTAATGTCAATTGTTATTAAATACTTAAAATCTAGAGTTGGACTAAAATGATTTCCGTAATTATTCCATGTTACAATGCTGAAAAGTTCATTGAGGATTCTATTAATAGTATTTTAAATCAGACAATTTCAGATATCGAGTTAATAGTGATTGATGACTGTTCAACTGATAAAACCTTATCTATTTTAAGATCTTTTAATGACACAAGATTAAAAGTACAAATCAATGAACGGAATCTTGGCTACCTTAAGACAATAAATAAGCTGTTGGCAATGACATCTGGCGAGTTTATTGCATTCCAGGATGCAGATGATATATCTCACTACGATAGATTTGGTGATCAACTCACATACTTGAAATCAAGGCCTGAAATTTCAATTTTAGGTACTAATTTTTCAGAGATTGATGTAGAAGGACAAGTCATAAGAAAGGTAAATGTTGAAGACAATAGTGAAAAGATCAAGGAGCTATTAGTAAAGAGAAATCCATTTCAGAAACCATCAATTATGTTTCGAAGAGAGGTCTATGATACCATTGGTGGATTCCGTGAAGAGTTTCTTTCTTTAAAAAACATTAGTGAAGATTATGATTGGTTGCTTCGAGCAAGTCATCATTTTAATTTTGGTAATATCAATGCACCAGAGCCTTTGTATCGATATAGATCAGTACATACATCAATGTCAAGAGCATTTGATCATGTTGATCAATTGTTTGGTCATCAGGTAGCTCAATTTTTATACAAGGAAAGGCTGAATTATGGAATAGATTCTATTGACAAGAATGACCTTAAGAATATTGTAAAATTTATTGAGGAGTTGCGTCAACCATATATTGATGATCCTTCTCGGCTCTATAAAGAAAAGGCGGAAAGTCTAATATACTTTGGGTTAAATAGAGAAGCCATCCGAAATAGCTGGGAAGCATTTAGGGTAAAACCTACATTTGGAAATCTTAGGTTACTACAGTATTGCATAAGAAAGTGGATATTGGGTATATGAGAGTTCTCCATATTGCTAACTGGTACCCTAATCCTATAAATCAAAATGAAGCTAAATGGATTAAAGCGCACATTGATTCTTTAAGCCCTCATGTCAATATGCAATATGTGTTCCACCTAGATTTGGGAAGGGGACCGTTTGCTATTAGGGATGCAAAAAGTGAATCACTTTATCAACTGATAATAAGGCTTCCACGAGTTCCTTGGATAATTATAGAAATACTTTCTTCTCTTCTTGTTTTTATCTATTTAAAGATAAAAAGAGTTAACAAAAAGTATGATATTATTAATTTTCATATTGCTTATCCAAATCTAACATTTTGGCATTTATTTAAGAGATGGATTAGCATCCCTGTTGTGATTACTGAGCATTGGAGTGCCTATCATTATAATTTTGGTGTAAAGGGGAAGTTGCTCCGAATAAGACGAATATTCCAACAGAATATTCCGGTAATAGCCATATCTCAAGCATTAGCAAATGATATTAAAATTTTCAGTAGTTCCACTTTCAAGCTACATATTATACCTAACATAGTTGACACAAAAGTCTTTAAGCATCCAGATGAAAATGTCAAGAGAAGTACTGATCATTTTTTTATGGTTGGACAATGGAAGTCTCCAAAGCGACCTATGATTGTAATTAAAGCCATGCAACAACTTCACTTCAACTATCCTAAAGTTTGTTTGCGAATTGGTGGATATGGGCCCATGCTAACTGAAATGGAGAAAATAGCGAATGGGCATCCAAAAATAGAGTTTCTAGGAGTATTAAATAATGGCCAGGTTGCAGATGAAATGAGTAGGGCGGCTGCTTATCTTCACCCGTCAGATTATGAAACATTCAGTGTTGTATGTGCTGAAGCGGTCACCTCTGGTTGTCCGGTAATTGCAAGTAATGTTGGAGGAATTAAAGAATTCATAACTGAAAGTAATGGGATCCTGGTGTACGAAAATACTGTGGAAGCTTTTTATACGGCAATGATTAGATTCTTAAATGAGCCTATATCGGTTGTTGAATGTCCAGATTTTTCAATTGAGATTGTAGGAAAGAAATATTTTGAGGCATTAAAAAGTGTAATAAATGCGTCTGATCAATAAATCAATCTTAATTGTTTCACCTGAACCCTGGAATCATATATTTGTCTCCAAACATCACTATGCGTGCTATCTGGCTAGAAAAGGCAATCAAGTGACTTTTGCTAATCCGCCAAAAAGAAGATGGGGATTACAGAACACAGACATAACCAACTTGCAAGTTCTGGATTATCCACAATTTCCAAGAGGTTTAAGAATGTTTCCTAATCTTATTTCAAAGTGGCTATTTCTAAAAAAGCTCAAACAAATTGAACGATTTTGTAAGCAAGATTTTGATATTATATGGTCATTTGACAATTCAGTATTTTTTGATTTTTCATCGTTACCTATTTATAGTATTTCTCACATAGTTGATTTAAATCAGAACTTTCAGCTGGCAAAAGCGGCAAAAACAGCCAATCTGTGTTTATACACATCAAGTTTAATTGGAGATGAACTAAGAAAATATAACTTAAATGCCCATTTTATAAATCATGGATTCAATGAGCAATCAGTATTGAAATCGATGAAGTTACCAGGTCTCAACAGGGTCAAGGTGATTTATGCTGGAAACTTAAATATGCCATATCTTGACTGGGGAACTTTAGAAAGGGCGTTCGTAGAAAATTCAAATGTGGATTTTGTATTTATCGGTCCACTTGAAGTTGAGCTTATAAGAAAATCTACTAATCATGATAGTTTTGAAAATATTTACAAAGGAGATCACTCCTATTTCATTGGGGAAGTAAGCTCGGATGAACTACTAAGTTATTATTCATCAGCACATATTTTGATAATTTGCTATCAAGAAAAATATCATCATTTTCAATCAAATCCTCATAAATTAATGGAGTATCTAGGTAGCGGAAAGGCTATTGTGGCTACATACACCTCTTCATTTGCCTCCATTAAGAGTCCAATAATCGAGATGTGTAATCGGAACATCGAATTTGCTTACAGGCTCAAAAAATGCATCACTAATTTAGATTTCTATTGCAGTCCTAAAAATCGAGGATTAAGAAAGAAAATTGCCCTGGAAAACACCTATGAAAGACAAATTGAGCGTATTGAATCAAAAATTGCTATGTGATGGCTGATTTGATTTCGGTAATAATGCCGGTTTATAATACCGAAAGATATATTAGCAAGGCTGTTAATTCTGTGATATCTCAATCTCATGAAAACTGGGAGCTACTTATAGTTGATGATGGCAGTAGTGATGCCACTGAGTCAATCTGTTTAGGGTATTCTGATCCTAGAGTTTTCTTTTTTAAACAAAAGCATGCTGGAGTTAGCGCAGCTCGAAATATAGGCTTAAAGAAAATGAAAGGAAATTTTTTTTGTTTCCTGGATGGGGATGATTTTTTTCCTCCAAATAGCTTGAAAAATAGGCTGATCATCTTTAAGAAAAATCCCAATGTGAGTTTTGTAGATGGAGCAGTTGATAGATGGAATGAGGATTTTACAATAAGAATTAGCACTTGGAATCCGAATTTCAGGGGGAATCCTATCAAAGATTTAATACATCTTACTGGGAACTCTTTTTTTGGTCCTTCCTGGATGATAAAAGTTAGTAAGAATACCAACTATACTATGGAAGAGCAACTAACTCATGGCGAAGATTTGATGTTTTATATCGACCTTGCTCTTTCGGGTGGATTATATGATTATACCTCAGAGACTTGCTTGAATTACAGAGTACATAGTACATCAGCTATGAGTGACTTGAATAAACTTGCAAATGGATACAAGGTAATTGAGGAACTTCTTGAAAATAGAGGCATTGATAGTGGGCTAATTAAATCATTTAGAAAAAAGAGCAAAAGAATAATGTTCAAAAGCTTTTTGTCTTCAGGTCAATTAATTGATGGAATTAAGTATCTACTCAAGCCATGAATGTTCTGTTTTTTGGATACTGGGGTGCAAATGAGGGTTTAAGTCAGGCGACTATTAATCCTCACTTGGAAATTTTAGCTGATATGAATAAAGTACATAGAATTATCTATGTATCAATAGAACGGACAGGAGACGACTCATTTAGTATTCCGAGACTCAAGAAAATTATCCACCAACCTTTTTACTCAAAATTTAATAAGAGATTGCTCTCGAAAGTTTATGATTTCATAGAAATTCCAAGATTTTTAAGAAGATTAGCTAGGGAAAATCACATCGATTTAATCATGTGCAGGAGCTCATTAGCTGGGAGTATAGGTTATCTTTTGCATCGTAAAACTAGAATTCCATTTACGGTTGAGTCTTTTGAGCCCCATGCGGATTACATGTTGGAATTAGGGATTTGGCCTAAAAAGGGGATGAGTTTTCAGCTACAAAAGTTTCTCGAAAAAAAGCAGAAGGAAAACGCGCACTATTTGATGCCCGTATCACATCATTATGCCAAAGAGTTAATTCATGAAGGATTAGCTCCTGAGAGGGTTATGGTTATGCCTTGTTCCATTGATTCTAAATTGTTTGAATTTTCTTTAGAGGATAGAAGCAGAATAAGAGTTGAACTAGGGATCAACTCAAAGACAATTGTTGGAATTTACGTTGGTAAATTTGGAGACATCTATTGGGACTTTGAGGCATTTAAGGTTTTTAAAAGTGCATTTGGTTACTATAAGGATTTCTACCTAATTATTTTAAGTTCACATAATTGTGAATTTGTCCATTCCAGATGCATACATTTAGAGATTCCTTTGGACAGAGTCTATCATAAATTGGTTCCTCATTCTGATGTTCCTAAGTTTCTTAGCGCTTCAGATTTTGCCTTCTCAACAATAAGGCCTTCAAAAAATCGAAAATTCTGTTCCCCTATAAAAAATGGAGAATACTGGGCAAATGGTCTGCCCATTGTCAGCACTATGAATATTGGTGATGACAGTGATATTATTCTCAAAGAAAATGGGGGTTTGATTATATCCGATACTGATCCCGAATGGGAAAAGCTTGAGATAAATAGAAGTAGAAACTTACACATTGAAAAGATAGCCTCGAAATACAGATCCCTTGAGATTACAAAAAATGCATATTTGAGAGTTTTAAATGAAGAAAATAGATTTAGCTACTTGGCATAGTAGTTTTGAGGTAATTACAAATTATAAAAAGATTAATAATAAAAGGATTAAAGAAGAGCTCACCTAAGGTTTTTTTAGAAATATTACAATTAGGCTCGGTTTTTGAGTATTTTATACTTCAATAGAATTAATTGGATTGAGAAAAGTTTATGTAATCATACTATTCTACATTCTAGGTAGTGAGTTTGCTCATTCCCAATGTCCTTTGATTACTGCAGATATTCAAGTGGAAACTTGTATCAATTCAGATATTTCAATTAACAATACTTCTGATAATAGTTATGAATTTAGGTGGGATTTTTGCGATACTGAGCTTGATACTGCCACATTTTCGACCGCCTTGTTAACAACTGTTTCAAGCCCTGGACGGTTGCTGGATATTGATTTTGCTGATAGTTCAGGGGTATGGTATGGTTTTGCTGTTAGTTGGTCAAACGATGCTTTAGTACGCATGAAATTTGGTAACGGTCCTTCACAGGCTCCAACTCAGGTAAACAATCTTGGATTGATTGGATCAATTGATCAACCTGTATCAATAGAGTTATTGAAACAAGATAATGTTTGGTACGGACTGGTTTATTCCTGGGACAAAAAGCTGACCCGTTTAGAATTTAAAAATGGTCTCGAAAGCCCACCGGTTGTTAGTGGAGTGGCAACGAATGTGGGGGCACTGCTTAGTAAAATGGAGCTTGCTAGTTCTGGTTCAGAACTTAAGGCTGTGGTGGTCAATTCATCAAATACACTTACAATAGTGGATTTTCGAGGAGATATCACTTACAATCCTCTAGTCTCTGATATATCTTCTACAGCGACAATTACTGGGTTATCAAGCTCAAGAGATATTCAGCTTTTTAAAGAATGTGACCAGTGGCACGCTTTCATTTCATCATATAATACAAATTCGATTACCAGAGTAGATTTTGGTACATCCCTAACCACTACCATTGGATCTTCGAGTACGCTTATTTCCAATTACTTCGAGTCAAACATCAATAGGATTGGACTTATGGAGAGTGGAGGTTCATATTATTTGCAAGTGCTAACTTTTAATGGAAAACTTTTTAATGTTACGATAGGTTCGGATCCTTTAGTTACAGGCTTAGGTTTCTCTTCCGTCAGCAATTATGGTGAATCTAAATCGTATGCTCAGGGATATTCATTGAACGTTTCAAAAATGGGCGGTATATGGAGGGGTTATGTAATTGAAGATCTGAGTGGTAAATTATATAGTATTTCTTTTGATAGCTCTTGTCCCGTAAGTATAGAAGAGAGTTTTACTCAAAACCCTGCAAACGTTTCATATTCAGAAGAGGGTGTTTATAATATTACCCTACAAGCTTCGGATGCTATGGGGGCAATAGATAAATCAAATTATCAAGTAACTGTTATTAATGATGCAATACCCAATATAAGTTGGATTTCATCTAATGAATGCATTGATTCAGAAAGTACATTCGAAGTACAAGGGGATATTTCAGGGTTGACCTTAGAGTGGGACTTCAATGATGATGGTTTTATCGATGATACGGGTACCTCAATAATAACTAATCTGAATGAAACATACGGATTCCAATCTGAGATAAGTTATCCTATATCGCTGTATCTAACAAATGGCTCTGGATGTCAGGAAGTAATACAAAAAGACATAATCCTTTTTGATACACCAAACGCCTCTTTTCTGCCACCTAATACAAATCTATGTTCTAATGCGACATTGTTATTTGAAAATACTTCTATTTATAACGCAGCTAGTTCAGTGGTCTGGCATTGGGATTTTGATGAAGACGGAATTGATGACAGCAATGAAGAATCCCCAACATTTTCTTACGATTCTCCGGGGATAAAAACGATTAGTTTAACTGCTGAATTACCTGATGGTTGTATGAGTAACTCTATTGAAGTAATCAATCTTTCAGCAGGTCCGATGGTTGATTTTAACTGGACAAATAATTGTTTTGGTTCATCGGTAGAGTTCATTAATACATCTGATGAAGATGGAGTTTCATACATTTGGGACTTTGGTGATGGTAGTCCTGTAAGTGATCTTCGAAATCCATCACATCAATACCTCTCCGCTTCATCTTATGAAGTCACATTAACTGTAAATGATATTGGATCTGGATGTGAAAGCATCCTAAAAAAAGATATTATTATTAATCAAGAGGATTTACTTGATTTTAACATTTCTGGAATGGATCTCTTTGAGGGGGACACTATCAACCTTCAGGGTATTGATTTAACGGTAGGTGTAGATTCAATAATAAATTGGGAATGGTATCTGGATGGTTCTTTGTTTTCAACAGATAGAGATACCATTTTAATATTTAATTCTTATGGGAGTTATGAGGTTATGCTGGGTATCAATACTGCTCAAGGATGTTTAGACACACTCATAAAAACACTTGAGATTTTACCTTTAACATGTCCGCCCCTCAAAACTCAAATTATTGATAATGAATTGTGTATTGGGGAACAGCTAAGTTTTAATAGTTCATATGATGATTCATATAGACTCAATTGGGATTTTTGTGATAGCCCTTTGGACACTTCACTATTTTCAACAAATTATGTTACAACAATTCAGTCCCCTGGTAGAATATTGGATATTTCTTTTATTGAGGATTTAGGAACCTGGTACGGTTTTGCTGTAAGCTACTCGACCGATGAACTTGTTAGATTAACCTTTGGAGATGGAATATTGTCAAGCCCAACAAAGGTAGAAAATCTAGGGATTTTTGGAATGGTGGATCAACCAGTTTCAATTGAAATGATTAAGCAGGAGGGTATTTGGTATGGAATTATTTATTCGTGGAATGGTAAACTGACGAGAATTGCCTTTAATTCTGGTCTAGAAGAACTGCCTGATGCATTTACATTTGATCTTTCATTACCCGCAACTGTTGGGAAAATGGACCTGGTTCATCTAGTGGACGAACTAAAAGTTGTTATCATCAATCCATCTAATACTTTGACAATTGTTGAATTTTACAATAACATTAACAATAATCCAACTATAGACGATGTTAGAACATCAGGCGTTATTCCCAACTTGTCCAGCTCAAGGGATATTGAATTTTTCAAAGAGTGTGATCAATGGCATGCCTATATATCATCGTATACTAGTGGTAATATTACTCGTATTGATTTTGGACATGAAATAACAAATGTAATCGAGGGCAGTGAAGTTTTAATTAATAATTTCTTCAATGGGAATGTTAATAGAATTGGACTGATTCAGAGCGGTGGGGAGTATTATCTACAGGTATTAACTTTTGGTGGTAAGCTCTATAATGTGAGTATTGGAAATGACCCATTAATTACAGGGTTGGATGGGATAAATGTAAATCAATATGGGGAATTAAATCTTTATCCTCAAGGATATGCTTTAGAGATATTTAAAGGAGAAGGCGTTTGGATGGGTTATGTAATTGATGATTTAAGCGGCAAGCTCTATTCAATACAGTTTGATGAGCCATGTGATATCAGTTTTCAAACAAGCACTGATCTGATTCCAGAAGGGGTTTTTTATAATTCTTCAGGTTTGTACACTATTGGACTTGAAGTGATTGATGAGTTTGGCTCTGTTAATTTATTCCATCAGGAATTAGATGTTACTACAAATGTAGCTCCAATAGTCGGTTTTTCTTCGGAGAACAAATGCTTTGCTTCTTTAAGTTCTTTTGCTTCCGGTACCTCCACCGACATCACCTCCTACTCCTGGGACTTCGACGGGGATGGGGTAGAGGATAGCACTGATCCCAACCCAACGTATCAGTTTGCGGAGGCGGGTACGTATGAGGTGAGGTTGACTGTGGAGAGTGATGAGGGTTGCGGAAACTTTGCACAAGAGAGCATTACCCTCTACCCTGAGCCGCCTGTTCCGGTGTTTACTGTGCCAAAGGATTCGTTCTGTGTGGGTGAGCCGGTGGTCTTAAGTAACCTTACTGATGATGCAGCGTGGGATGGGATTGTAGAATATGTTTGGACAGTGACAGATCTGACGGATACCACGACCATTGCGCCAGAGCTGACTTTTGGTCAGCCAGGAGAAAAAATTATCAGGGTAGTCTCAAAGATCCCCGGATGTGAGTCAATAGCGGTTACGGATACGGTCCAGGTGATAGAGTCTCCAGTGGTGGACTTCACAGCCGACCCGGTATGTGATGGGGAGACGACCATCTTTACGAATAACTCTGAAGCTGGAACGATCTTGTGGGATTTTGGGGATGGTAACACCAGTACCGAACTGAATCCAACGCATACATTTGCTACTCCTAACACCTATTCGGTCTCTCTGGCTGTCACGAATGACCTGGAATGTACCACCACACTGGTCAAAGAAGTAGCAGTCAATGCTATTCCGCAGGCTAACTTCCAATACGATCTCGTATGTGCTGGTAGTGAGTCTATATTTGAAGATATGTCGGTAGTGGATCAAGCCGATATCAGTTCCTGGCAATGGCTGGTGGATGGTGAACTGGTATCAGAAGAACAGTTTCCAACGATTATGTTTGAGGAGGCAAAAGATTATGCTGTTCGGTTAATTGCAGGATCTACAAAAGGATGCGAATCATTCTATGAAGAGGTCGTCACCGTGGGTGCAGCGCCTGATGCAGGCATTGGTATCGAGGTGGGGTGCCTGGGTGAACCTACCGTGTTTACTGATCTGACAGACCCAAACGAGGTGCTTACCAGATCCTGGATGATTGATGGGCAGCCTTACACTGATGAGTCACCATCTGTTACCTTTAATGAGCCTGGCGATTATGAGGTAGAGTTGACAGTGACCAATAACCAATTATGTTCGTCAATAATTACGGAGACTTTTACAATTCATGAGCTGGCTGTACCTGATTTTACCATTTCGGGACAGTGTAACAATGAGATTATCCGACTTGAAGATGTCTCTGTCAGCGCAACGGATCCTATCATCTCCAGGAACTGGTTCATTGATGGAAATCCTATAGGGCAGGGGGCAAGCGTGTCTATTTCAGGCTATCTTCCAGGAACGTATGACTTTACGCTTGAGGTGACTACCGAAAATGGTTGTATCGTTTCTTCAGATCAGGCATTTGAGATTGTTGAGACTCCGGTAGCTTCTTTCACTGCGTCCAATGACTATGGAGTGCCTCCATTTAGGTTGGAATTTAGCAATACCTCACAGATGGCCAGCGTTAACGAATGGTATGTGAATGACGCACTTATCACAACAAACCCAAGCCCGTCCATAGTATTCAATGATTCAGGAAGTCAACATGTACGTCTGATCACCTATAATTCCACTGGTTGTGCCGATACTGCCGAATTGTATGTCAACGCCATTGAACCTGTTGTGGATATAGCTCTGACTGATGTGCAGTTGGTTGAAGATGGAAACAACTATGATATTGTACTGGATGTGAAAAACTCAAGCAACTTACCAATTGAGGCTATGAGTGTAAGTGTAGAGCTTCAAAACCAATTTACAGTTTCGGAGCAGGTATATCAAAGAATTAACTCCGGAGAAGAATCTATTGTAATGCTTGGTACTTCCGTACCCAAATCATCAAATGCTCCTGCCTATCTATGTATTTCTATTAGTACGGCATACGAGGAGGCTCCTGCCAAGCTGAGCAACAATGAGGCATGTATTACCATAGAGCCGAAGATCAACTTTGAACCTCCGTATCCTAATCCGGCTACTACTGAGACCAGCTTGAGATACATCTTGCCTGAGGGTGGAGAAGCTACTATCGAAGTTTACGACGTGGGAGGTAATCTTGAAATCCTGCAGAATTTTGAAGATCTGCCTGAAGGTCTTAATCAATTCACTTTAAATGTTTCAAACCTTGATGCAGGCACTTATCTGGTAAAATTCAGATATAATGGAAGTGTGATTGTCTCAAAAATTATCAAATTGTAAAGAAACATTCGTCAAGAAATAAGGGTTTTTGTGAAACAGATTGTTGTCTTTTTGAGTAATTATAGCTATAATCCAAATAATTACAATAATTATTACCTTTGTAGCAAATAAAATTTGGGTATGAAACTAAACCTGGCAAGTGTCAAGCTTGATGAAATAGATCGAAAGATCCTGGAGATATTGCAGACAAATGCAAAAATCACCAACGCTCAGCTATCAAAAGACATTGGCTTATCCCCTGCACCCACACTCGAAAGGGTCAAAAAGCTTGAAAACTCCGGTATCATCAAAAGTTATCATGCTCAACTTGATACGGACAAAATCGGACTTGGAGTCCATACTTTTGTTCAGGTTACACTCAAGGGTCACAATAAAAAGAATATTGACATATTCCTGGGTGAGATCAATAAAATACCTGAAGTAGTAGAGTGTCATCATATTACAGGGACAGGTGATTTTATTCTAAAAGTAATTGCCAAAGATATTTCCTCCTACCAGTACCTGATGTTGGAAAAGGTAAGTGAAATTGAAGTGGTGGACAGTTTGCAATCCATGGTGATCCTTTCTACTTTCAAGGACAGCAAAGTGATTCCGGTTCCAATATCATGACAGAAAAGCATAATCTCATTCTCTCTGAAGCTCAGGTTCGCCAGATCATCAAGAGGATTGCCTACGAGATCTACGAAAGAAACTTCAATGAGAAAACATTAGCCATCGTAGGAATCTACGACAAAGGTTATAAGCTTGCTGAGTTAATCAATGATGAGCTCAAAGCAATCAACGGCAAGCAAAAAACAAAACTCATTAGACTGGATATCAATAAGCAAAAACCTCTGGCTGAGGAGGTAAAGCTTGATGTAGCACTTGAGGAATTGATTGGACTATCGGTTGTCCTTATTGATGATGTCCAAAATACTGGCAGAACTTTTGCCCACAGCCTGAAGGCACTGCTTGAAATAGAAATTAAGAAACTAGAAACAGCAGTTCTTGTCAATCGCAGTCATAAGCTTTTCCCGATCATGGCGAGCTATACAGGCTATGAGTTAAGCACCACCATAGACGAACACGTAGAAGTGATGATGGGCAAGAAAATTGGTGTTTATCTACACTAGTAATCAGGTATTGAACCACCTCCAGAAACGTTGGAACACGTTTCGTTTTACATCTTTTACTTGCTCTTTTCTGGTTTCTCTGGTTTGTAGGATCTCCTTTTGAGGTTCTTTCTTCTTTGCCACCTTGGACTGCATTTTGTAGTAATGCTGGGCCTTTGCCTTTTTCTTCTTCTTCAGGGCTGCTGCACGATCCTTTTCTTCCCGTTCTTGCTTTCTCTTTCTGGCAGCCGCTACAGGGTTAAAATCATCACCGTTTTTACCCTTTCTGTTTCTGCCTGATTTTTTTCTGTTTTTTGTTTTTTCTTCTTCACGTTTCTTTTCTTCTTTAGGCTCAGGCTTTTTAGGTTCAGGTAAATCGATTTTACCTTTTACCTTTAGTCCTGGTAAGGTGATTTTTGGCGCGCGAATCACCTCAATTTCCTCCTGAGCTTCATTATCATCTTCAGCTTCATCTTCCTTTTGGGTTTCTTCAGCAGCCTCTTCGGTCACAATATCTTCTTCAATGGCAACCGAATTCTCCTCAACCGAAACTTCCACGGTCACTTCTGGATCAGGTTTCAGTTCAACCTCTTCAGTGTCTTCAAGAGGTCCCGCAATAACTGCCTCTGCTGTTTCGTCCTGCTTTAAAAATTCTGGAGCAAATTCGGTATAGATCTTTTCTACCTGATCCTCTGATAATTTAGTGTGTGCCCCACTGTCCAGTTCAATGTTGTTTTGCTCACAATAGGTGATCAATTCAGAAGGCTTAATCTTGATTTTCCGGGCTAAAGAACTAATTCGCATGATTGAAACTTAATAGCCACGAAATTATAAATTTTATGTTTTTTATCCCCTCAATAATCACGATAAAGGTCCGGATGCCTTACCAACATCTCCAGACTCATCCTCACAAGCTCACCCATATTTTCACAATGTAGGAAATCATTGTCACTATAATACTCCGCCAGCTCATTGCGGAGTTGGATTACATTTTTTCTCTTGGATAGTGTTTCCTTGCTCATGGCGGTGAGTAAATCATCGATGCGGATGCGTTCTGCTTTCACTCTGGTCGCGATTAGTGCGCGTTCTTCACGTTGGTATTGTCGCACGGTCTCCATGGTCATATGCTTCAGACCGATCTTGATGATTGGGTTATTTTGCTTGAAATATTGAGGGAGATAGATGGCTTTCCGACCTTCATAGGATTGCTGGTCAAAATCAATGGCCCGGAACCGGTAATCAATCTCTTCAAAGTCCGGAGTCACGTCCACCACAAAATTGCTGGAGTGCATATCTCCCAGGAGTCGAACAAAGCAGCGCTCATTAAATTTCACAAACTCTTTTGAAAATCTGATCTCGTTTAGGTTGGGATCTTTTAAGTGATATTTTATGAATTGCTCTGCAGGAATACCTACGATATGCTCTTCGATCAAGGTGTCTTTGTAAACAGCAAAACTGATCTTGTTAGGTGAAAGCAAATGCTCCAACTCTAGCCCGTAGATCCTGCTGGCATCGGCATTTTTGATGTAGAAGTAATCAAAGTTGTCGTTGATTCGATTGACGATTCTTACCCGGAAAGGCTGAGTATTCCCATAAACACAGAGATCAACCCGATCTACAAAAAGGTGATCCATGACGCTTACATCACCATCTGCCTTGATAATTGAGTATATTTTTTTTAGCGCAAAATGGATAGACTCCATATCACTCTGTGAGAAAAATACAGTTTCCCAGAGCGTGTCATTGCCTTTTCTGTCATAGAGGGGGATAGAGTTGTCATATCGCAGCAAGTGTGAATATTCAATAGGCAAATCGAAGATCCTGTCATATTTGGTCATATAAGACCTCAGATGAGCGCTAATTTTATAGGGAATCTTTTTTTTGCTAATGATAGCCATCACGAAAGCATTTTAAGAAAGATATCTGGCGCTTTGTCTGCCCATGACCTAAAGGCCTTGCTTATATCCTTGTGTTGAGGAAGATAGTCTATCAACTTTTCAATTTCAAATGAATCACTGTAGATTCCAGCTCCTGCTTTCTTAGCATCTATGGCATTACAGGCTTGCTCGTAGTGCCCCTGCACCGGGACCATCAATACAGGCTTGCCAAGATACATGGCCTCACATACGGATTCAAAGCCTGCCGTGGTCACATATCCTTTAGAAGAGGCCATTTTTTCAATGAATTTTTCATCATTCAGCTGGTGATAAGTGAGTAACTCATCTATCACCAGGGTCTCGGGGGCATCTTTTTTGTCCCAAAAGCAATGCAGTTTCTCCTGTGGGTATTTTTGATGAAAGTGGTCTACCTCAGAAGAATACCCAGGGTTGAGCATATATACAAGCAGGTGTTGTCCCTTGCTTGTTTTCAGCCGACATACCTCCCTTCTCAACAAAGGGGGTACCACATAAAGTTTCTCTCCCTCCACATCATGGAAGGGCTGGAAAGACAGGGCTAGAATCCTATCTGCACCAAGACTGACAATTTTGTTACCAATCTTCAGGCTTGCTTTATCCAGCTTCCTCTTGGGAGGAAAGTCAAACTCTGGGTGATCGATCAAAAACTGGTGAGCAAGGCAAATGAATTTGGCTTTTGGTTTTTTGAGGAAATTATAGATTCCTCCCAGAAAGTCATAGAAATTGATGATTATATCAGGCTTCCGGTCTTCGACAATTTCATGAATACGATTCAATGACTTCACGTATTTTTTACTCCCTAGTACTGCCTGGATAATCGTTTTGAGGGGTTTAACAGACTTTTGTTTTTTGTCAGTGGCAAAATTCGGACTCTCCAAAAGTTCAACTTCAATACCAATCTTATCAATGAAAAATTTTGGAATTTGCCGCCGTTCACTTTTCCCAACAAGTACACCGCATATCTCATGCCCGGCTTCTCTCAGGATCTGACTCATGGACAGGGCCTGCGTCATATGCCCCCTTCCTTCACCCTGAATGATAAATAGATATTTCAAATGTTGACTTTTTGATGAAGATAGCTAATTCTGATCAGACAGATTGATCAATAAACTTAAGGGTAAAGGTAGTGCCTTGATTCACTTTTGACTTTACAGTAATGGTGCCATTGTGCAAGCGCATGATTTGCTTGGATAAAGTGAGGCCAATTCCGGATCCTCCTTTTTTTGTCGTATAGAAGGGGATGAAGATTTTTTCCAAGGCTTCTTCGTCTATTCCGGGTCCATTATCTTCGATAGTAACTACCGTACTTCCATCATGGATCGTCAAAGCCTTTATCTTAATTGTTGGGTTAGTAATTTCATTTTCCTCTGCCTGAAGCGCTTGCATGGCATTTTTTATCAGGTTGATAAATACCTGCTCAACCTGGTTTTCATCCAGTGTGATCCGCAATTCTTCGGGGATTACATCCAGCTTAATTTTGATGTCAGTAGAGGCCATCTCATATTTGAGCAGAATCAATACCCGATCTATCAGCTCCTTGATCTGGACACGTTTTAAATTGGGTAGAGTGATCCTGGTCATGTTTCGGAATTCACTGACAAAGGCCATCAAATTGTCGCTGCGCTTATGGATGGTATGCAATGCCAGATGAAAGTCAGAAAGCTCATCATCCTTGATTTTTACTTCATTCTTTCTGAACCAGTCCTGAATCTCCCCCTCCAAAGTCTTGGCCAGTGAAGAAATAGGAGTTACAGAGTTCATGATTTCATGGGTTAGCACCCTGATCAGGTTTTGCCAGGCATCCATCTCCTTTTCCTCGAGTTCGCTCTGAATGTTTTGCAGAGATATAAGCTTGAAAGTCTCCCCCTTCAGGGAAAGTTCAATGGCATATACAGCGATCTGGGTCTCCTCATTTTCTTTCACCACCCTTACCAGGTCACGCCCCCCGGTTCTGAGCTCGGTGATAGTTTTTACCAGAGGAAGACTCACCCGCTTCAGGTCATTGATATTTCCAAGCTGATTCACTCCCAGCAAAGATTTTGCAGCGCTGTTAAAGATCTGAACTTCTCCGGAGGGCTCAAATGTGATGATGCCAATAGTGACATGCTGAACAATCGTTTTTAGGTATTGATGCTGTGCCTCCTTATCAGATCTAAGCTCGCGGATATTCTCAATTACCTCTTCGAACTCGGGATAAATGGGTTCTCCCAATGCCTTGCTGGACATTGATTCCGCTAAAGATTCATCCTGGATGCGATTCAGAAAGATTGAAATCTCGTTTTCGGATCGTTCGAGGAAATAGTAAAGATTATATCCCTGTAAAATCACCAGACCCAGGAGCAAAAGCCTGGAGAGATTTCCAGAATCTGAGTAGATCAATGCCGAAAAGACAAAGATCGTGACAATAAGTAAACCAATCCTGGCGAGCAGATGGTGTTTGAAGTTCTTAAAGCCCATGCTTTTCCAATCGTCTGTACAACGATGCCCGGGTTAATCCTAATTCTTTAGCAGCCTTAGAGATGTTGCCATGGTTTTTGTCCACCGCCTTTTGGATCACATCTTTTTCAAGCTCATCCAGGTTTAGGTTGTCGCTGGCTTTTTTGATGGGGTCAGGCTTTTGACTCAGGAAGAAAAAATCATCCGGCTCTAGTACATCACTTTCACTCATGATGATAGCACGTTCAATGGCGTGCTGTAATTCCCGAATGTTGCCTGGCCAGGAATACCGTTGAAGTTTCTTAATGGTGGGTGGTTTGAGTTTTTTTCCTGGCTTGCGATATTTAGAGGCGTACATATCCGTGAAATGCTCTGCCAGTAGAGGTATGTCATCCGGCCGTTCTCTCAAAGGTGGTAAATGGATCTCTACAGTGTTAATCCTGTAAAGTAGGTCCTGACGGAAACTGGAGTCCCCAACCATATCATAAATGGGCATGTTTGTGGCACAGATAAGACGAATATCTATGGAGATGGATTGGTTGGATCCAATTCTGGTTACCTCACGGCGCTGCAATGCAGTGAGCAGCTTTGACTGTAATGGAATGCTTAGGTTCCCAATTTCATCCAGGAATAAGCTTCCATTGTTGGCGACTTCAAACCTACCCGGACGATCTTCCTTGGCATCCGTAAAAGAACCTTTTTTGTGGCCGAAAAGCTCGCTCTCAAATAGGCTTTCTGTAATAGCTCCCATGTCCACACCTATGAAGACATTATCTCTTCTCAGGGATTTCTGGTGGATGGCTCTGGCGATCAGTTCTTTCCCTGTTCCGTTTTCGCCCAGGATCAAAACGTTAGCATCGGTTGAGGCCACCTTATCTATAATTTTGAATACTTCTTTGATCTCCTTGCTCTCCCCAATAATGTTTTTAAATGAAATGTTACTATCCTCTTGCAGCTGCTTGCTTGTTTGTTTTAGTTGCTTCACTTCTTTGTAAGAGGCCTTAAGTCTGGCAGCACTACTCAGCGTGGCAATTAGTTTTTCATTTTGCCATGGCTTCAAAACAAAATCAGTAGCGCCGGCTTTCAGCGCTTTCACAGCCATCTCCACATCACCAAAAGCAGTGATCAGGATAACAACAGCCTGGGGATCTTTCTCCAAAATTTGTTCCAGCCAGTAAAATCCTTCCTTACCACTTGTGATGTCTTTGCTGAAGTTCATGTCCAGCAAAATGAGATCGTAAGAGTCATTGTTTAACAGGAATGGGATTTTCTTGGGATTTTTTTCAATGAGTACTTCAGATGCATATTTTTTTAGCACCATCTTGGCTGCGAGCAACACATCCTCATCATCATCAATGATGAGTACCTTACCTAATTGATTCTCCACGCTACTTTTTTTCATGGCAAAAGGTCAGAAATAATGCCAAAGGTCAGCTTTCTTTATTTAAAGCTTCTGCAGGCACTTTTATCTTAATGGATCCTGCTGTAAATGTACGATTAGATTCTAAAAAGTGTCCTTATTCGTACAGTTTTAAATAGGAAAGATAGGGCAATCCGGAAGCATAAGGAAGCATTGCTTTTTGCTTCTCAAATTTTGTGAACACTTTCAGATACTTGATCTGCGACTCGATGTATTTGTCCTGCTGGATATTCAACTTGAATAAGTCACTCTCTCCAATTTCAATATTGAAGAGTTCGGCTTCAAATAACCTGTTGTAATTATTGGCTAATGATTCGTATTGAGCTGCTAGCTGCTGGTTAGCTTCCAATTCGGCAAAAGCAGACCGGATGTCAGCAACTACTTTTTGTCTGGTTTGCAAAAGCTCAAACTGATTGCTCTCCTGATAGATTCTGGTCTTTTGAAGATAACTTCTCTCTTTTCTGAGAAGTATCGGGAAAGAAAAGTCCATACCGATCTTATAATTGTCACCAAACTGCGGAGATTCCAACCCATCGATGTTGAATGGGGCATCAATCAATGAATAGCTAAGATTAAGCTCTGGCTTCAGGCTTTCTTTATTCCATTGCTCTTCTACCTCTAACTGCTGCTGTTTTGCCTTTAGCTTTTGGATTTCGGGATGGTATTCGATCGCCCAATCAATAAGGATATTGACGGCTGAATCTTCCGGTACGATCCAGAATTCATCTTCATTCAATGGATAAACGTTTTCAGCAATTTCTAATGGCACATCATTGGCATCCCAGAGATGAATAGATAATCTTAATCTTGCGTTTGTCAATTCAAGTTGGGCATTGGTGTAGTCGGCCTGTCTGTTTTGGTAAGTAATTTTTGCTTGTATGGTATCTACAACAGCAGCTTCTCCAAACTCGTAATCAGTTTTTACCCGGCTGAAGAGCTCTTGAGCGATGTCAAGACTTTGTTCCATGAGTTGAAATTGCTGATAAGAAAAATACCAGTCCCAATAACTCTTGGTGATATCAAGCAATACTTTATTGGCAAGTTTAATCTTTTCAGATTCTGCAATATAGGTGTATAGCTTGGCCTGCTTGATCATAGACCGCCTTTCGTCAATAAACAGACCCTTTCCGATTGGAAGGCTTACTCCTGCAGTAAACTGCCAATAGTCGGCTGAGGGACTTACGTAATTCTCTTCACTTAAAAATTCTCCTCTGTTTCTATAGGCTTCAAATTTTGGATCAATGGGAAACCAAACAGGAATTTTTACCGCATTATAAAATTTGTTGTAGTATTCCGTACCCTTAAATTGTTTGGCCTGGTATCCCGATTCTATTTTTGGGTCTAAAGTGCCTTTAGCTCCTGTGATCTGGGCCTCAGCAAACCGATCCTGCAAATTGGCTTGTCTCACAATTGGATGAAAAAGCTTGGCATTTTCTATCACATCTTCAAGCGAAAGAAAGAGTGAATCACTCTTGGGTTCGGCACCCTGACCGTAGCAAACTGTCCCAACAACCAGCCAAGATATGATTAAATAAAATCTCATTTCTTAGTATCTGATTCTACTTTTACCTCACCATTCTCGTAAATACTTGGTGGAAATCCATTAAGTTGCCTCCACAGCTCATACCAGATTGGTACATCATTTAGCATTACCCAGCCTTTGATGCCAGAACCCATTCTTAGCTGCTCTGGCCACTGTTCATCATTGGGGTTGGGGGTCACAAGTATCCTGAATAGCCCTGGCTTACTTTCTACCCGATCTATTACAGATACAACGCCACCAAAAGTTCCTACGGATACATTTGGCCACCCGGAAAACTGAAGTGCGGGCCATCCATCAAACTCAACCCTCACTTCTCTACCCACTGAAATAAATGGAAGGTCCATGGCTTTGATAAACATTTCGGCAGCCTTATCGGATGTGGATGGCATAATACTGGCTACAGCCTCCCCTTCCTTGATGGTTTCCCCGATTCCAGCTTTCAATGCTTTGACCAGGTACCCTGATTGAGGAGCTACTATTTGATACTGGTCATTTCGGATAACCATATTGGAATACTCGTTTTCCATTTTGACCAGCGATCCCTGGCTGTCATAGATATCTGCAATTGTTGCGGCCAGGTCTGATTGAGATTTGCTGATCTTGTCCTGGTACTCGGCATCCACAGCCGAAAGGTTAACCCGGGCATTGATCAGCTCTGCCTTGCTTTGAAGCCACTTATTTTCTGCAGCCACTACCTTCGCATAACTTTCCTGAAATTTAGATTCCAGCTCCTGGAATTTAGTCAAAGAGATGTTGCCAGCCTCATAGCGACTCTTATTTCGGCTAAAGGTATTTTCGGCGTTGGCATAGCGTACTTTTTCAGTCTCGTAGGCTGTGCTGTCGATAACTAATTTCAGTTCTGCTTGCTTTAACTTGTTCGATGCCTGGTTCAGTTTCATTTCTCTTCCCTGCCTCAGCGCTGCGATCTGGCTGTTTAATGCTGTCCTTTTTGATTCTTTCGCATCCAAACCTCCTTTTTTTGCTTCTATTTGTTCGGCGAGTCTTTTGAGTAGCAGTGGGTCGAAGTATTTCTCTTTTACCTCTGCAAGTGAAAGTATAGTATCTCCCTTGTTGATAAACTGACCTTCACGAACCTTCCATGTAATGATCCTTCCAGCAATCGCAGTTTCGATTGTTTGAGGTCGATTTTCAGGCCTTAGTGCGGTTAATGTACCTGAACCCCGGATGTTTTGCTGCCAGGGTAAAAACAATCCTATGATGGTAAGGAAAACAATAACTAACAATACTTTAGCCAGCATCCTACCCATCCCCGGAGTCTTTAGCGTCCTCAGTGAATAGTATTCTCCTTCATCTACTTCAGGAATATCAATCTGATCAGATATCTTAAGCATGCTAATAGATGTTTTTTACGATTTTCTCATTTTTAATCACCTTCTCAAAAGAATCATCAGCTATGATTTCTCCCTCTTCCAGATAGATCACCCTATCCACAGCAGACATCACTAATGGATCATTGGAGACAACCACCAATGTCCATCTGTTGGATGGATCGGTGAGCATTTCAATAAGCTTTAACCTGTCATGCTTCATGAAATCCCCAAAGAAATCATTGAGGATCAGCAACATTGGCTCCTTAGCAAGACATCTGGCGAGGATCATCTTATTGACAAACGAGCTGCTAAAACCTTTTCCCGCACTCAGGATGGGTGTATTGAATCCATCCGGTAAGGAATAGATTTCATCCTGAAGCCCCACTCTTTCAATGGATTTAATAGCATTTTCCATGCTCGCAAAGGGCTTACCTACCAGAATATTTTCAAGCACAGTCCCTTCAAATATGTCTTCCTGAGATACATTTTTTCCAATCATATCTCGCAAATAGGTACGATCGAGGTCACGCAGATTGTAACGATTGAAGGTAACAATGCCATCATAATGTGTATGGATCCCTGCAATAGTGTTGGTAAGTGTAGTTTTACCTGAACCACTACCCCCGGAAATACATACCCGTTCTCCTGGTGAAAGTTTCAGATTAATATTTTTTATAGAGGGCGTTTTTTTGCCAGGATAGGTGTAGCTCAGATTCTTTAACTCAACCATCAGACCATCTTTTTTAATCTGAGATTGAGGAATATCAATTCCACCTGTTGACTCAAGCGGCAGATCTGTAACATGGGCGATCTTATCAACAGCCGTAAGCATGTCATAGACCACGTCCATATACATAATGATTTTTTCCACAGAGTTTAGTATGAGAATGATGATTACCTCTGAGGCAACAAACTGTCCGAGGGTGATTTCCCGCTGAACGACAAGCATCGTACCTATGATGAGCAAACCACCTGTCACAATAGCTTTGAACAGGAGAATGTAGCTGTATTGACTGATCAGGACTTTGAAATGTGTACTTCTGTTCTTCAGGTAGTTGTTTACATTGAAATCAGTCTTTTTAATGGGAAGGGTGGTATTTCCAGATAGCTTAAATGAATAAAGTGTTCGCGCCATCTCCTCCAGCCAGTAGACCACTTTATACTTATATTTTGATTCAGTAATGGATGAATGCAGACCTTTCGGACCCGTGAAATAAAATATGGCAAAAAGGATGGTAAGTAGAATGATGCCAAAGAAAACAAAGAACGGGTGATAAAAGGACAGAAGGAGCAGTCCGAAAATAATTTGAATAGCACCAGTAGATAGGTCTATGAGTAATTTTGGTAACCCCTTTTGCAAGGTGAGCACATCAAAAAACCTGTTCATGAGCTCAGGCATATGCAAATTGAGCACTGATTCCATTTGGATCCTGGGAACTCTAAATGCAAATTCGAACGCTGCTTTGGTGAAAACTCTTCTCTGTAAATATTCAACAATGGTGATCTGAAATACCTGTAGGGCTCCGGTAGCTAAGACACCAAATATGATGAATCCAATCAAAACATATACGGAACTAAATATCACACCACCACTGATCAGCTCTACAGCTGCCTGGATTCCTAGAGGAAGTGTTAATCCCAGAAGTCCGATCAGTGCAGCGTACACATATACATAGAATATATCTTTCTTTTCAGCTACTAATAACTTATAGAGCCGTTTTATGGGAGAGATGTAATTTGACTTACCATTTACATCCGGATCACTCACCAGACTTTGATAGTCAAAAGCTGTAAGAAAGATCACCTCCAGACCCTCTGTACAAGCAGGGTTTACCCAATTCAGGTCATCGCAGGACCACTTTTCTGTTTCCTCCTTCCGGATTTTAATTATTTCATACTTAGTGCGTTTTTTCTGGATGATTACGGGGCACAACTCTTCATCCTTATCAAAAACAATGACCGGTGATGACTGCACCTTCATCATTTCTTTGAATCGACTCTCGACAAGATGTTTTTCCAGCATGAGCATTCCGGAGTTGCTGCTGGACTCAGCCAGATCTCGGATAAACTCTACCAGTTCTACATTCTCGTATTCACGTGTAAATTCCTCATTACCACCAAAATATTCGCTCCCCAACTCAATATTCAGGATGTCTGAACACTCTTGAATGATCCTGATTATCTGCTTATTATTCATCCTTCTCTGCTGATTGAGTTAAAAATGATTGATTTGATGAATTCGTAATTCCGCTTATATGGATCATTAACTTCGCTCATTTCTGTAAGAGAGGGGAGATGGTTAGCGAAAAATATCTGTTGATTTGCTGCTTCAAGCGCTGTGGAGACCAGTGCATGAGGGAATGGGTAATCCGGATTCACTTCCTTCACAAATTGAGCAATATTTTTACAAAGAGATTTATAGCCTCTGAAAAGCCCCTCTTTGTTGTCTTCATCAACTTGTTTGGTAAGATAGATCTTATCAGATTCTGCAACAACTATTCGAGCTAAAGCTTCCTCATCAACGTCTGGGAAAGAATTGTCCTGAATTTTTTTTTCAGTAATCAACTTAAGCGCTTGATCCAGCTTTTGCCCTGGATCAGTAAGATGATGGGTTTCATACTCAATACGATAATCAAGCCATGCCCAGTACCAGCTAATAAGGTAGACAAGTAATCTATGCTTGTTTTCGAAGTATCTGTAAATTGAAGCTTCAGTAGACTCCATTTTCACTGAGAGTTTCTTGAATGTAAACCCCTCAAACCCAAGCTGGTCAATCAATGGAATGCTGTTCCTGATAATCTTCTCACCCAATTCTGTGGATTGTGGATCCTTAAGTGATAGATTATCATTCAATCGTATTTGTAAAACTGTCACCTATAGTATATTAAGCTATAATAATTGATAGTATTACTATCAACGATTTTCTCAGATATTTGTTGTTTATTTCTTTTATTTATCTCCGAAAATGTTATATTTGATATTCTATTAGTCCTTTTATTTTGAGTTTTTGACCTTTAGGTTCAGACACGTCCATGTCTGAACCTTTTTTTATTTATGAGAGACTCTTTTATAAAGGCTTAATGTAGAAGACCTACTTCAAACTGAATGTTACCACATGCTGATCCCGGATGAAATGATACCCCTCAGCATTTTTCAATACTCCCAGATATTCACCTCCCGGCCCATCAACCCTTGTGATGTTTGAGGGCTTAAACGGATCAAATTCAATGATCTGCTCACCATCAAATGCGATGATCTTTTTTTCGAAGACCTGGAAATAATTACTTCCAACAATAGGTACTTCAGTGACCATGTTACCAAACTGATCGAAAATGAAGAAGCCACTATTTACATCAAGAATAATCACTAAGTTTTGGTAGGCTCTCATATGGCTTACATTCTCCAGGTTAATCATACTGATTGGGGTGGTGAAAATCAGAGACTTATTGTTTGCGTATTTTCTTAGCTCCCCACTAGCAGTTTCAAGCACCCAGAAACTATTGTCTACCCCAATTGTAGCCAGGCTGGCAAAGCCAATGTCCAGATTGCTCAACTGGTATGTAGTGGCAGTTGCAACAAATCGATCTAAATAAACGATGGTTTGATTTTCCCGATAAAATAGAAAAAGTTTTAGTCTGTTCCAGGGCTCTATGGTTGTAACAGAAGAGTAGTTGATGCCTGAAAATACTTTATCCTCACTTCGATCCTGGTCATATCTAAAGATGTCTCCATCAGTAGTGCCCAGGTAGATCTTGCTTTCCTGATCCAAAGCATAAGAAGCAATATTAAATGGTACGCTTAGACTATCGACTTTTTCCCATCGCTGAGCGGATGCTGTCAGTTCGGAAAGTAAGATAATGCCGATTGAAAACTTAACCTTCAAAAGTAGTGAGCGTGGTGGTTTTTCCATCGAATACTGCGTAATGACTGTAATTTACCCACTCTCCAAGGTTTAGATACCTCGATTGTGCACCGACTTCAAGATCCAATGGCAAATGCCTGTGCCCAAAGATATAATAATCGTGATGGGTCTTTTTTTCAAAAGCCTTGCAATATTGCCATATCCATTCATCTTCTCCTTTGAACTCATTGCCTTTGGCATCATTAGATATTCTGCTACCTCTGGACCAAGCATGTGCAAGCTTCATACCGATATCTGGATGAAGCCATCTGAAGCACCATTGAGCTACCTTATTTTCAAAAATTTTTTTAAGAAACTTATAAAAGTTGTCACCGGGGCCAAGTCCGTCACCATGGCCGATTAGAAATCTTTTCCCCTGGATGTTATAGGATTTTGGTTTGCGGTAAACAGGTATTCCGAGCTCGTCGGTGAAGTAATCAAACATCCAGAGGTCATGATTTCCTGTAAAAAAAACCATTGGAATACCTTTATCTACAAGATCTGCAAATTTTCCCTGAAGCCTGATAAAACCCTTTGGAATAGCACGCTTATACTCAAACCAGAAGTCAAAGATATCTCCAAGTAGAAAAATAGCCGCAGCATCTTGTTCTACAGAGGTAAGCCAACGGATGATCTTCTTTTCACGCTCCAGGCTGTTGTCCTTTGGAAGGGTGCCGAGATGGAAATCACTGGCAAAATATACTTTCTTTCCTTTGGGAAGAACTTCGAATTGATTGTCCATAAAAAAGGAGCTGAATTACCAGCTCCTCAATTTAACATTATTTGGTCTCTTCTGTCGCCTTCTTCGATGTGGAAGACTTTGCTTTCCCTGACGGTTTAGCTTCCGTTCCATTATCTGCATTGGTCTTCTTTGCAGGAGTGCTCTTAGATTTAGCAGCTGAAGTTTTTGTTTTGCTTGCTGATGTTGCCTTGCTTTTGGAAACTGCTGCACCGGATTTCTTTTTTGCCGGAGCCTTTTTCTCAGGCTTCCCGTTTGTATACTCCTGAAAATGGGTAGGAGTAGCAAATGGTCGTTTACCGATTAGCTTTTCCAGATCATTCTGGAAAATGATCTCTTTTTCAAGCAGCTTTTGAGCGATAATTTCCAGCTCTTTAAGCTTATCCTTCAGTAATTGCTTGGTTCTTACATAGGCTTTATCGATAAGGCTTTTCACTTCCTTATCTATCAGCTCAGCTGTAGCGTCAGAATATGGTTTAGTAAAGTTGTAATCTGATTGCTTGCTGTCGTAGAATGATACATTACCGATTTTGTCATTCATTCCGTAAACAGTCACTATGCTGTAGGCCATTTTCGTGATTCTTTCCAGGTCACTCAGTGCACCTGTTGAGATTTTGCCAAAAACCAATTCTTCAGCAGCTCTGCCTCCAAGAGCCATGCACATCTCATCGAAAAGCTGCTCTGTTTGGTAAAGAAACTGCTCTTTAGGCAGATATTGTGCATAGCCTAATGCTGCGATACCTCTTGGAACGATACTTACTTTTACCAATGGATCGGCGTGCTCCAAAAACCATCCAGCCACAGCATGCCCGGCCTCGTGGTATGCCACAATCTTTTTCTCCTCAGGGGAAATGATTTTGTTTTTCTTTTCCAGTCCACCAATTACACGATCTATGGCATCCTGGAAGTCCGTCATTTCAACTTCTTTCTTATTTCTTCGAGCAGCAATCAGGGCAGCTTCATTACACACATTGGCAATCTCCGCCCCAGCAAAACCAGGAGTTTGAGCTGCGAGGTGTTTTGGGTTTACATCTTCCCTGATCTTAATCGGTTTAAGATGAACCTTGAAAATGGCTTCGCGCCCTATGATGTCCGGCTTGTCGATGCTTATTTGCCTATCGAACCTGCCTGGTCTCAATAGTGCTGAGTCCAATACATCTGGTCGGTTGGTTGCTGCAAGAATTATTACCCCTGAATCCGTAGAGAAACCATCCATTTCCACAAGGAGGGAGTTCAATGTATTCTCTCTTTCATCATTAGAGCCAGGCATCTGGCCCTTTCCTCTGGATCGCCCAATGGCGTCAATCTCGTCGATAAAGACAATACATGGAGCTTTTTCCTTGGCTTGTTTGAAAAGGTCTCGTACCCGAGCTGCACCCACTCCCACAAACATCTCTACAAAATCTGATCCCGAGAGCGTGAAGAATGGCACGCCAGCTTCTCCTGCTACAGCCTTTGCCAATAAAGTCTTACCCGTTCCCGGAGGGCCTACTAGTAGGGCACCTTTAGGGATTTTACCACCCAGCTTGGTGAATTTTGCGGGGTTTTTGAGGAATTCAACGATTTCTTTAATCTCCTCTTTAGCTTCTTCCAGCCCAGCTGCATCTGAGAAGGTGATCTTTACCTTATTTTCAGCATCAAATAAAGCTGCACGGGATTTTCCAATGTTAAATATCTGACCACCGGGGCCTCCACCACCAGCCATTCTTCTCATCAGAAACCAAAATCCAAAGATGATTAGGAATAGGAATCCCCAATTAAAAAAGATTGATGTGAAATCACTTCGGGCATCTACTTCATACCCGATGCGTTGATCCTCGGGTAGCTGCTGCATCAATTCATTGAAATCATCGTTGAAGATGGTTTCATTCACAATATTGAATTTGTAATGCGGCCCATTGTTTATCCCTGTGAAGGAATTCTGGTCAATATCAATCTGATATTTTGTGTCTTTTAAAGCATCTTCTTTAAGCGTGATTTCTACAAAATCCTGACCCTTTACAAGGACTACTCTCTTCACATCATTTGCGAGGACCATCTCTTCAAATCGCTTGTCGCTGATTGTCTTCGCAGAGTTTGAATTGCTGAAATAAGTAAATCCGATCACTACTGCTATCAGGGTAATGATGATCATCATTTGGTAGTTGGGCTTATTGGGTTTCCCCAATGGTTTTTTTTGTCTTGGTCTATCGGCCATCGATTGTATATCTTCTAATTACTATAACTACTTAACAACGTTTGAGGATTATTTTAGTTCTAAGCAGAAATGGTAGAAACCTTAGCATCTCCCCACAACTCTTCTAACCCATAAAATGCTCTTTTGTCTTTGTTAAAGACATGAGCGACTACATTTACATAGTCGATTAAGACCCACTCTTTATTTTGTTTTCCTTCAACTTTCCAGGGCCATTCTTTGGATAATTTGAAAACCTGTTCTTCTATGGAGTTAGAAATTGCATCTATTTGAGTATCCGAAGACCCCGAACAAATAATGAAATAATCAGCAACTGCATGTTTTATATCCCGTAAGTCCAACACCACAACATCTGAAGCTTTCTTCTCAAGCATTCCCTGAACTACAAAGTCACTCAAAGTTTCAGAATCTGTCTCACCAACCTTATTTTTCCGCATTCACCATGGGTTTTCTATTTTTAACTTCAAAAGTACGAATTTAAATTGCATAAAAACTTTGCCAAAACACGTTTTCTTGGGAAAACTATCACTTCCCTGCCAGAATGTCACTCTACCAATGATTTCATGGCACAACTTGCCGCAAAAGAGCAGGTTACACATGGTGATATACTGACAGCGGATTTTCAGTCCAAAGGTAAAGGCCAGCGAGGAAATACCTGGATGAGCGAAAAAGGCAAGAATTTACTGTTCTCCATTTTTCTCCAACCCGATTTTCTTAAAGTCGATGATATTTTCTTGTTGAATATTGTTGCAGGACTGGCAGGGACACAGCTTATCAACCAATTTGTTCCTGGAACTGGATGCGAGCTTAAGTGGCCTAATGATGTGTACGTAAATGGGAAAAAGATCTCTGGTATTCTCATAGAAACGTCAATCAGTAAACAACTGGATTTTGTGGTTGTAGGGATCGGTTTCAACGTAAACCAATCACATTTTGCATTACCCACAGCCACATCTTTGAAGATCGAGACTGGCCGAGACCATGATCTGCTTTCTGTTCTCGAAGTATTTTCGGAGAATTTTGAGAGCTATTATGACTTGCTTGGGCAGGGGAAAAGAAGCCATATTCTTAGGTCGTATCATGATAAGATGATGTGGCGTGGAGAAGTACACACCTATAGAAACAACGGGACGGAATTCGAGGCAGTACTTATTGGTATCAACGAGACCGGAAACCTGGTATTGAATTGCAATGGCGTCAGCAGACAATTTCGAACCAAAGAAGTAGAGTTTGTCAGCTAGCAATAAATTTATGATTAATGTCAGGTTTGTCTAACTTTGCAGACCTTAAAAATTGCATCAAATAAATAATCATGATAGAAGAAAAGGTTAATTACAAAGTAAAAGACATCAACCTCGCTGCCTGGGGAAGAAATGAAATCCGATTGGCTGAGGCGGAAATGCCTGGACTTATGTCTTTGAGGGAGGAATTCGGTCCTTCCAAGATACTAAAGGGAGCAAGGATTGCAGGATGTCTACACATGACAGTTCAAACGGCTGTTTTGATTGAAACTTTAACTGAACTGGGAGCTGAAGTATCCTGGTCTTCATGTAATATTTTCTCTACCCAAGACCATGCTGCTGCAGCCATTGCTGCCGCTAACATTCCTGTATATGCATGGAAAGGGATGAATGAAGAAGAATTTGACTGGTGTATAGAACAAACCCTTTTCGCTTTTGAAGGTGGGAAACCACTTAACATGATTCTGGATGATGGGGGTGATCTCACAAATATGGTGCTTGATAAGTATCCTGAGTTGGTGGCAGACATCAAAGGCTTGTCAGAAGAAACCACGACTGGTGTGCACAGACTTTACGAAAGAATGAAAAAGGGCACACTACCAATGCCTGCTATCAATGTAAATGACTCGGTTACTAAATCGAAGTTTGACAATAAGTATGGTTGTAAAGAATCGTTGGTTGATGCGATTAGAAGAGCTACCGATGTGATGTTGGCTGGCAAAGTTGCAGTAGTAGCTGGTTATGGAGATGTAGGAAAAGGGTCAGCAGCTTCATTGAGAGGTGCAGGTGTACGAGTGATCGTTACTGAAATTGATCCGATCTGTGCGCTACAAGCTGCAATGGATGGATTTGAAGTAAAGAAAATGGCCAATGCAGTGCCAAGAGCTGATATCGTAGTGACTGCCACAGGAAACAAAGACATCATTACTGGTGAGCACTTTAAACTTATGCATGATAAGACTATAGTGTGTAACATTGGTCATTTCGACAATGAGATTGATATGGCATGGTTAAACAAAAACTATGGCAGTTCTAAAGTAGAGATCAAGCCGCAGGTAGACCTTTACAATGTAGATGGCAACGAAATTATTCTCCTGGCAGAAGGTAGATTGGTAAACCTTGGTTGTGCCACTGGTCATCCTTCTTTTGTTATGTCCAACTCATTTACTAACCAGACTTTAGCTCAGATTGAGCTTTGGACTAACACAGACAATTACAAACCGGGTGTTTATATGCTACCTAAGCATCTTGATGAAAAAGTAGCAGCACTTCATCTGCAGAAAATTGGTGTGGAGTTGGAAGAGCTTTCCAAGGATCAGGCTGATTATATTGGAGTGGAAGTTCAGGGACCATTCAAACCTGAGCACTACAGATACTAATTCATAATAAAGAATGATACATTAAAGGTGAGCAGTAAAAGCTCACCTTTTTTTGTTTGCGAAGTATTTATCTATGTTGGCTTATGGTTCTAAGTTTTGTGTAGCCTTTATCGTATATTTGGTAAGGATCATTAAGAATAATGGAATGGTTCTGCAGGATTTCCGCCTAAATACCTGAATTATGAAATCTAAATTGATTCTTAGTTTTGGCTTTGCCCTGTTAACACTAGTGTCTTCGGCGCAGATTGTGTTTCCGGTGCTCAGTCCTCGTGGTTCTATCACTCAATGGGTGGGCAATACATATGTCACTATTGGCTATGAACGTCCGGCAGCTCGCGGTCGTGAAATTTTTGGTAACATCGTGCCCTATGGAGAACTCTGGAGAACTGGTGCAGGCTACTGTACTCAAATCAGCGTTGATCAACCAGTAAAAATAGGAAATGAACGAGTTGATACGGGTAGGTATTCATTATTTACCATACCAGGTGCAGATGAATGGGTGGTTATTCTCAATGCTGACACCACATTATATGGAACCTATGGATATAATGCAGAAAGGGATGTCATCAGGTTTTTAGCAAAACCTGAGAAGACCAGCAGGTATTACGAAAGTCTGACAGTGGACATTGATGTGGTACCAAATGATGCCGTTGTTTACTTATCCTGGGCCAACACTCAAATCTCATTTACAATTAACACAACCATCGACGAGGAAATCATGTATGGTGTCAAAGTGGAGTTACTGGAGGGTGAAAGCAATGATCCCAATCAATACGCGCTTGCAGCAGAGTATATGATCATGCAAAATACAAATCTTTACGATGCGCTGATCCTGGCAGAAAAAGCAGTGACACTTGATCCGAATTCCTGGGCTCGCATGCTCAAGATTCAAATTCTTGAGAAGCTCCATAGGTATGAAGAGGCCCTAAAGGAAATACAGGAAGGAAAAGAAAATGTAAAAACCAGAAAATACAGCAAGAAGGAATACATGGAGAACGATCTACAGTACTGGGAAAAACATGCGACTCGTATTAGAAAAAAAATAACTGAGCAACTAAATGAAGAATGAAAGGGACAACAACCTTGCCCCTTTCTCAATCTCTCCTTTATTAAATACATGAACATAACAAGTCTGCAAAACGACTCATCCACAAACTCTCTAACTAATTAGTCGACCAACCTTTTATTTTCTCTCAGAATTCTTCCACCAGCATCCCCATTTTACCCATCTGATAGTCTCTCATAGCTTCCATTATCTGGGTCTGATTGTTCATGACAAATGGACCATGGGTGGCCAATGGCTCATTGATCGGATTACCTGAAAGCAACAGGAACCGTGTGTCTTTTTTGGCTTTGACACCAACTTCAGTTCCTTCATTTTCATAAACGATCAACTGATGTTTATCAATAATCCCATGTTCCGACACAGAAAGTTCACCATCCAACAAATACAAGGTGGTATTCCAGCCCTCCGGCACATGAAATACATGTTCCGCTCCTGCATGTAATTTTCCCATTGCAGACAATAGTGGGATTTGTGTTTTTACTTTGCCTTGCTTCGCATTCATCTCACCTGAAACCAATTCGATAAATCCCTCGCCCTTGTCTGGGGCAATGTGAGGAATTTCGCTCTTTTGAAGTGCCAGGTAATATGGCTGATCCATCTTATGCGCTGCTGGAGTATTGACCCACAGCTGAATGATTTCCTGATGCCCCCCTTTTTTTGCCAATGTTTCAGAAGGTCGCTCACTATGGATCATCCCCATTCCCGCGTTCATCCATTGCACTCCACCTTCACTTACCACACTACTGTTTCCTCTTGAATCTCTGTGATGAACACTCCCCTCAAATACAAAAGTGACAGGTGAAAAACCTCTGTGTGGATGTGGTCCAACACCTGCATGTTTGTGATTTGTATTCGGTTTTACTACCAATCTAGCATGATGCAGCAACAAGAAAGGGTCAACTTGTGCTACATGCTGTGTAGGCAAAGGCTGCCTAACGGGTATACCGCCCATATCTACCAGGTTTCCGTATAATATTTGCTTTACCTTTTTCATTTTAACCTCCATTTATATGTATATACATATATTTTTTTAAAAGGTTGCAGTTTTTAATGAGTTAAAACTTTCTTAGTGGTGTTTCACTGAGCTTTTGTTTCATTATATCCCTGATAGTTAGGATACTAATATCACTTTTTCTTTCATCTTGGAGATGTTGAATACTCAATCGAGAATCATTGATAGCCCCAAACAAATTGATGAATTGCACATAGGCTTTTATATAGTTCATATCCAGGATCAGAAGTCTGAATGGAACTTTGAGTGTCAATAGTATCAAATATATTATCCGGTAGACGCTATGCAAGTGAATGGCATGTAGCATCATTTTGTTTCGTTTGGCGATGATCTTTACATACGACTTTTTCATTTTGCCAATTGTTGTTGAACTCGGGTGTTTGCATATTGCTTTAGGCTCAAAGTAACATTGATATCTAGTTTTCCACGCCCTCAGACTTAAATCCACATCCTCTCCATAGAAAGGGCTATAGATCTCATCAAAGCCACCAAGTTCATCTAGTTTTAAACGGTCGACCAGAGCCCAGCCTCCTGAAAGAAATAATGTAGGTAACCATGAACTTGTTTCACTCAATGGTATATAGTTTATGTTGGCCCGGATAGAAATTGGCGTGATCGTCGGGTATTTGGCCGCATCCTGGGTTTCTCCATCCTGAAGACCAATTACCTTACCCATTACGCCAAAAGTGTCTGGCTTTTCAAAATACCTGAACAAAAGCTCAAAGTAGTCTTCAGTAAGTTCTACATCGGTATTTAGGAAGAAAACCAGATCCTTTGATGCCTTTTTGATAGCAGAATTGATGTTCTTGGAGAAACCCTTATTTTCTGAGTGCTCAACCAGGATAATTTCGGGGTATTGTTTTTTAAGATATTTTACAGAATCATCCCTGGAAGCATCGTCGGCAACAATCACTTCAAAATCGACCACATGTTTTTGCAAAGCGAGATAAAGCTTGGGTAGGTTTTTCTTCAGTAAGTCAGCTCCATTGTAGTTGGGGATGGTAACTGAGATGCTTTTCTTTTGAGACATTTAGCTGGTTTTTCACAATGGTTTTAGAAATTGAGTGTAAATCTATTTTCATAGATTACATTAGGATATTTTAGCATCCCAAAATTAATGCTTTTCACCATGGGTAAACTCAAGGAGTATTTTGATCAAAATGAAAGTAGATTGATGACCAAATGGGAACATTATTTCCCAGTCTATGAGCGTTACTTTAGTCCCTTTGTTGGTAAAGAAGTGAATATTCTGGAGGTGGGTGTCTTTCATGGGGGGAGTTTGCAGATGTGGAAGGATTATTTTGGTCCGAAAGCAAAGATCTATGGTGTAGATATAAATCCGGAATGTAAAAGGCTGGAGGAGGATCAGATAGAAATATTTATTGGTTCACAATCAGACCGGAAGTTTCTGCGTGGTCTCAAAGAACATTTACCACCACTGGACATCATTCTTGATGATGGTGGTCATACCATGCAACAGCAAATTGTCACTTTTGAAGAACTGTATGATAAGGTTAAGGATAATGGTATATATATGTGTGAGGATGTTCATACCTCTTACTGGTTAAAATTTGGAGGAGGGCACAAAAGGAGAGGGACTTTCCTGGAATACTGTAAAAACAAAATAGATTCGATAAACGCATTTCATTCCAGACAGTCATCATTTAGAAAAGACCGATTCACTACCAGTATTAAATCAGTTCATTTTTATGATAGTATCGTAGTTTTTGAAAAGGACAAAGTAGAATCCCCAAAAGAGATAGCCTCCGGCACCAAAAGCTATGAACATCCAAGGGTTCGTAAATCATTCCTCCAAAAGATGCCTGATCACTTCATTAAGGTTGCAAACCTAGTTTTGAGATTTCTTCGACTTCCAAGTTTTATCTGGAAGTAATTATAATGCCTTAATTAGGTGCTGGTATCGGGATAGATTCTGCAATAGATATTCAGGGTATGTATCATTCAATTTCTCAAATTTCACATCCCAATCACTTCCAAAGATGTCCCCACCCTCGCTAATGATCTTTTCTAGTCGCTCAGGGTTTTTGATTTCCTCCTTATTAAACTCTTTGTGAGAGAAAGCTTCGATTTTCGAGATGATACTTTCTACACCCCCTACGGTGGTAAAATGCCATCCTCCATTAGAAACGAGTTCACTTTGTAAATTCATTTTTTTAGAAAATTTGGGATCCCTGTGGAGTCGAGCAGTTTTAATGCTCATTTTTTTAAGCTTTTTCAGCGGCATCATCACTGGTCCCGGCCAGGTTTTGTCGGGGCAAATACCATTGAGAAAGTATCTGTAATACTTTTGTTCAAAAACGATGGCATGGTCATTTTTCAGGTGCTTTTGGATCGCTTTTGGATTCGGAATTTCATCCACATCCGAAATAATAATCCGGTCATCTTCACTTGCTGTCCTCAATCCTTCAAAAAAAAATTCTCTTTGAAAATTTTCCAGGTCCCAGGACTTTACCGGACGAAATCGAGTGAAGAAGTTAGGGTAGCCTTTTTCAATTTTTATATAAGTGATTTTGTCCTCAAATTTCTTAAACCGATCCCAATGTTTTTCCAGAAACATAGGTTTTGCATTCCCTTGAAAGGTCCTGTTTGCTTCCACAATTACGTATTTATCTACGACTTTATCCAGGGTGTTTAGGCGAATCTCCAAAAGATCCAGCTCATTGAAAAAGGTAAAACAGTCGTAAATCATGTTACTTTTTTGAGAAGGTCCTCGCAATGGACTTAACAAGACGTGTCAAACCGAGCTTTAAATTGATTTTTATCAGATCTACTTTTTCTGTAAGGCTGATTCTAATCAATCCGGACTTATAGTATACGGTATCACTCTTGTCTTTGAACCAGATGTTATACTGATGATCATCCATCCATTTTTGGATCTGATTCATATATGGGTTGACATATAGTTTCCCATGTGTTTCTATGCTGATCACTTTTGGTGTACTCTTAAGATCCTGCAATACATACCATTCACAGCCTTCGGTATCAATACTCAGCAGATCAATGTTACCGGGATCCAGGCTGGAAAATTTCTCACAGGGCACGGAGAAGCTCTCTGACTCTCTCACCTCATATTGATCATTGACAGTGGCTGGGCTATAAGGTAACTCACTGACAAAAGTTGAAGCAGCGGCCTTACTCAAGTTGATGGTTCCTTTTTTATCGAAAACAGCTACCTCATGAAGGGTAATATTGTCAAGTCCTTTAAACGATTTTTTGATGGCCTCAATGGAAGATGGATCTGGTTCAACGAGAATGGTTTTGGTACCATTCTTAATGAAATTGATCACATTAGAGGTCTCAGGTAAATACACACCAACCTCACAACAGGTATGGATATCCAGTTTTTTTGCTAGAATTTTTTGATAGATCAGATTCCCTTTCGCCATATTTTCAATTCTTTTTCCACGCCTTCAGCCTTTCGATCACAATTCCCGGATCGATTTGTAATTGGTCCGGGGCAGTGGTTGAGTCTTCCAGATACGCACTTTGCTGACCTATTGGTCCCCATCTGCCTGCATGCATAGGTCGCACACTCGGATAGAGGCCAAGGCATTGGATGCCTGCAATGGATGCAATGTGCAACGGACCGGTGCTGCATGCGAGCAATCCATCGCATTGTTCAATGAAATCAATAAAGCTGCTTAGTGTGAATTTCCCCGTAATGTCCGTTACATTTTCAGCCTCAAAGATAGCGGGTAATTCTGATCGGATTATTGTACCTTCATCCGCTGTTCCGCTGATAAAAAATTGGAATTGATCTCGTGGTAGCCCATCAATGACGTCCTTGTAAGAGTTCAGAGGCCATTCCATAGCGCTGCCTTTTGATTTTGTATGGAGGATGACATTGATTTTGTTAGTCAACAACTCTGATGCTGACTTTTTATTTGATTTTTGCCACCCGGAAAATTTGTCAAGCTGCTCAAGTGAATATTCTTCTTCAATACCCAAAGGAGAAAACAATTTCGTGTTAAGCTGGGCCTCGTGGAGGGGGCTGTTTTTCCTGGTGAAGCTTACCAGCTTGTTGCATGTCCACCAATGAAATACCCTATGGCTGGTTCCAATTCTTAGTTTAATGTTCTTTTTGGCAGCCAATTGAGCTACTTTCTTATTGGGGAATACATGGATGATGCAATCCGCTTTCGGTAGATCCCCGGATTTACTGATTTCATTCCAGTTCAGGAACTCATCCACATGCTGAGATTTTTTTACAATTGACTCTGTGTAGCTGCTACCAAGAAAATAGAGGAAGACACCCGGAATTTTCTTTTTCAAGATCCCGGCTAAAGGCAATGTGAGAACTACATCACCAATCTTATCTGTTCGGCTGATGATGACCTTCAAAACCTGGAATATTTTTGATTTGACCAGATCTTAATGTATTTCAAAAAATTGGAGTGGGCCGACAAAATACAAACAATAAAACCATAGTAGCCGTCTAAAAGCCCCAGTTGAAAGAAATACTTTTTAATAAAAGTAAACCACGGGTTTAAAATGACATGAACTAGGAAGCTTACTTTTTTGCCTTTTTTTATTGCCTCTTTCGCAGCAATGGTAGAGAAATTATTGGCTGTTTGGGCATGACTGGCAATCGTTGGGAATGAGTAGTGTAGAAGATCCGCATTTAGGTACTTTATCTGATCATCTCCCAACATCACCCTGTAGTGTGGATTTTCACCTCCCCACTGAGCCTTTGTTCGGTCAAATAACCTTACTTTTTTGTCAGGATACCACCCACAATGCCTGATCCACTTTCCACAGTAGTTGGTCATGCGGTTGAACTGATAGCCATCATACTCCCAATTGTTTTTCACAACTGAGACTTTGTGGCGGGCATCTTCACTCAGGGATTCATCAGCATCCAGGGAAAGCACATGGTCATGACTGGCCCTGGTGAGGGCGTAGTTGATCTGTTCTACGTATCCCTCAAACTTGTGCTGGATAAATGTGACCCCATTTTCTTTGCAAATATCCGGAGTACGATCAGTAGAATAACTGTCTACCACTACTACTTCATCTGCAATACCTTTTACTGAATCCAGACATCGCTGAATGTTTTCTTCTTCATTCAGGGTAATGATCACGGTGGATATTTTAACAGGCTTACTCATGCTAACTGTTTCCTAAATAGTGACTTTAATGTCTCGAAGTGGATGTCTTCATTAAACTTTTGGTCTGCCATGGTTTTACCAGCTTTTGCCAGGGAGGACCTCCATAGTTCATCTTTCATTAATTTTTCAAGCTGTTTCGCAAGGTTTTTAGCATCGCCGGGTTTAAAAAGTAGTCCGGTCCTTTCATGCTCAATGATCTCGGGCACTCCACCTCCGTTGGCCCCGACAACTGCTACACCTGCTCGCATTGCTTCCACCAATACAAGCCCAAAAGTTTCATCGGAGGATGTTAACAATATTACATCAAAATTTGACATTGATTCAATAGGATTGTTCACGAAGCCCATAAAATGCACCTGATCTTGTAAGCTGAGGCTGGATACCATTTCATTGAGCTTTTGTTTATACTCATCATCTGTTGATCTTCCTATCAAATATGCTGAGGCTTTCAGACCTTTTTTGTTGAGTAAATCAAGTGCTTCTAACAATACATGTTGATGTTTTTTTGCATCCAGCCGTGCTACGAGTCCGATCTTCAAATTGAGATCATCTTTAATCTCTTTAGAACTTTTTTTTGGTTCTGGCACACCATAGTAGAGTACCTGCACTTTTTCAGCAGCCACTCTGGTATTTTTTAGGATCTGCTTCTGAAGTTTTTCAGTGATGGCTAACACGAGGTCAATTTTCCTATACACAAAGGAGTGAAAAGGATTTTTCTTTTTCCGTGGCATATTCATTTGCCTCGTGTGCACATGCTTAAATTTGTGCCGACTAATGACTTTTGCAATTGCAATTGGAAACAGGTCTGTTTTCACATGGGAGTGCACAATGTCAGGCTGAAACGATCTGATGGTGGAAAGTAATTGTATTACCCTGCTTGATAGTCCGGTTTTGTCCAGGCCTCGCAATTTTATTTTAGAATCCTTCAAACTTCCGTGAATGAGCGAATCCTTTTTGATGTATCCCTGAACCTTAAGAGATGAATCCAGATTTAGTTTTTTACAACATTTCACGAAATAAAGCTCCAACCCACCTAGCGATTCACTTGTGCACACCTCAAGTATTTTCACAGCTTTGGATTATTTTTTCTGGCGTAGTCCTTCAGGCTTTCCCAATCTTTACTGGTCCATTCTCGTACCTTGTCAAGTTCAGTTTTCTGGATCAGAGGTTTCGTGATCACCCATCTTTTGGGTAGCAGTGCGGCGAAATACATGATCAGATGGAAAAGAAGCCACCAAGGCCTGAAATATATCCATGTTTCCCATCGGTTTTTGCCTCCTTTGATCTGACCACTATAAATATGCTTGCGGAAAAACTTGACAGCATGCAGCTGTTTTTCTTTCCAGGCAGTATGTCGGGGCCGGACTGAAACAGCCTTTTTACTATAAGAAGCACCACAGTATTTGGCAATCAGATCGATGAACTTATAGGGGTCTGACAAATCTTCATGAAAAAGGATCAGTGGCTTTTGAGTTGAGTATTTCTCAATGACCCTTATTTTATCCATGAAAATCATTTCTTTACGATCCCAGAACCCATTGTTGTGCTCTACATCGATGAAATCAATAAATTCTTTAAAAAAACCACCTTTTACATGTCGCTTGTACTGTGACGCAATCCATTTATCCTGCCTCCGGAATACGACTATGATATGGGCATCCGGATGTTCTGAGCAAAACCACTTCACTTCATCCTCAAATTGACGGTCAAACTCCCGGCTAACCAGATATTTAGGGTGTTTGCCCTTATCGATTACATCAAGGGACTTTTTATACTGATTGGTTGGAATGTATTTTATCTCTTTGAAATAAGGAAAAACACTGTGTTGGAGGTAAGTAGAGGCTGTTTTACCCAATCCAACATGAAAATATATCTCTGGTTTTTGGTTGTTCATTTAAATATTCAAAACAAATCCTTTTCCTATTAATTATTTAAGAAAAGTACATTTAAAATTACTTGAGTCTTATTTAGATTAATTATAAACAATCTGGGTTTATTCCCGTATAAATCATGTAGATACATTAAAGTATTGGTTTGGTATGTTATCCCTTTTCTCGACTGTGTATATGAGTAATCAGGAAGTAATAGAAAATAACGATAAAGAAAAACGGGCAAAGTTTCAGTATCCGGAAAAAACCAGGATGGAGATCTTTGATAAAGAATTCCTCCCAAACATAGATGCTATGTACAATTTTGCCTACAGACTAACCTTTGACGAGGATGATGCAAAGGATTTAGTGCAGGATACCTACATGAAGGCCTACCGGTTTATCAATTCGTTTCAGAGAGGTACAAACGCAAAAGCCTGGCTATACAGAATTTTAAAAAATAGCTTCATAAATGACTTCAGAAAGAAAAGTAAGGAGCCATCAAAAGTAGATTATCAGGAAGTAGAGAACTTCTACAATTCAGATGATGTTGATAGCAATAAGACAGTTGATCTGAGGGTGGACACTCTCAAAGATATGATGGGTGATGAGGTGAGCAATGCACTGAATTCCCTGGCGGTTGATTTCCGTACTGTTATTATTTTATGTGACCTGGAGGGATTTACCTACGAAGAGATGGCCAAAATATTGGATATCCCAATTGGAACAGTTCGATCCAGACTGCATAGAGCCAGAAATTTGCTTAAAGAGAAACTGAAGTCCTACGCTGGAAGCATGGGATATAAATAATTTTTGTTTACTTCGTTGAAATAATTTTGTCATCTGATGGAAGAATCTACAGATAAGGCGGGTAATTCCGGTTGTAGCGAATACCTCGAAATTTTGCACTTAATGTTAGATAATGAGGCAACCAAAGAACAGGAAGTTTATCTATCCGCCCACGTTGATAAATGCATGTCATGTCTGAAGCATTATGAAGTCGAGAAGGAAATTAGAATTTTAATAAAAACAAAATTGACCAGTCAGCCGGTCCCACCCGGTCTGGCATCACAGATTAGACGCAAGATTTTTAAGAGTGCCTGAACCATCAAAGAGGGGAAAGGCCTTTATTTTTTCTGCCCCTTCAGGAGCAGGAAAAACGACCATCGTAAAAAGGCTGCTCTCCGAACTTCCGCAATTAAGTTTTTCTATTTCTGCAACAACACGTGCTAAACGAGAAGGTGTAGAAGAACATGGAAAAGACTATTATTTTCTCTCTCCTGAAGAATTCAAGGCTAAAATAGTCGAAGATGCCTTCTATGAATGGGAGGAAGTATATCCCAATTTATTTTATGGTACGCTCAAGGCAGAGGTTGACAGGATCTGGCAAAATAGTCAGCATGTGGTCTTTGATATTGATGTGGTTGGAGGACTCAATCTCAAGAAAATTTTTCAGAAACGAGCCATGTCCACTTTTGTGAAGGTAAAAGATGTGGAAACTTTGAAGGATCGGTTAAGTGCTCGAAACACTGAGAGCGAGGAGCAATTGACAGTCCGTATTGAAAAAGCCTGGCAGGAAATGCAACGTGCTAAGGAATTTGATTATATCCTTGTAAATGAAAATCTCGAAACTGCTGTAGAGGAGATTAAACAGGAGATTCTTAAATTCTTAAGCAAATAATGAACGTCGGACTTTTTTTTGGTTCCTTTAACCCAATACATATAGGTCATTTGATCATCGCCAATATTGTGCATGAAACTACTGAGATGGATGAGGTTTGGTTTGTTGTTTCACCTCAAAATCCATTAAAAGCCAATAAAAATCTACTTCACGAATTTGATAGGTATGATCTGGTTGAAGCTGCCATCACAGAAGATTATCATTTCAAAGTGAGTGATATTGAATTCAATTTACCACGACCAAACTACACCGTTCAAACGCTTACTGTTTTAGCAGAAAAACATCCAAATCACAATTTTAACCTGATTATAGGTGAGGATAACCTGGCAGCCTTGCCCAGATGGAAAAACTATGAACAAATTCTGGAGAACTTTGGATTGATTGTATATCCTCGACCAAATGCCCCTGAGTCAAAACTTAAGGATCATCAGAATGTGATGATGATTGATGCCCCTCGTATGGACATTTCTGCCACATTGATCAGAAACCTAATAAGGGAAAATAAGTCCATTAAATACCTGGTGCCGGAGCGAGTCCGTCAAAGAATAGAGGCAAAAAAGCTGTTTATCTAAATCAGATTAAACAGTCATTATATCTTTCTCCTTATGGGCCAGAAGTTTATCAATCTGCTCAACATGCTTGTCGGTCAACTTTTGCACTTCTTCTTCCGCACTTTTTACCATATCCTCAGACATTCCGTCTTTCAAAAGGTTCTTCAGGGAATCATTGACATCTTTTCTCACATTCCTTACGCTCACCTTACTGTTTTCCGCTTCCGCTTTGGCCTGTTTTACCAGCGTAAGTCGACGTTCCTCTGTGAGAGCAGGAATATTGATTCGAATCAATTCGCCGTCATTTTGAGGGTTTAGTCCCAGGTCGCTATTAATGATGGCTCGCTCAATTTCCGGAATCATTTTAGCTTCCCATGGTTTCACTGCAAGGGTTCTTGCATCCGGTGTTGTGACTGATGCAATCTGGTTTAGCGGACTCATGGCACCATAATATTCTACTTCTACTCCATCCAGCATGTTTGGTGTAGCCTTTCCGGCTCTGATTCTTGTTAATTCACCGGACAAGTGTTTCACAGCCTTGTCCATCATTTCTTCAGCATGTTCCAGATAAAAATCAATATCCTCCATTATTGTGATTTTAGCTTTTTGAATTAATTAATCAGTGTACCTACGGTTTCCCCTTCAGTGATCTTATTGAGGTTTCCTGGTTTGTTCATATCAAAGACGATAATTGGCAAATCATTTTCCATGCATAAGGTAAATGCTGTCATATCCATGATATTTAATCCTTTTTCATAAGCTTCCTGGAATGACAGTGTGCTGTATTTTTCTGCATTGGGGTCTTTTTCCGGGTCAGCAGTGTACACTCCGTCTACCCGTGTGCCCTTTAGAACTACATCTGCTTCAATCTCAATTGCCCGTAGACTGGCTGTAGAATCTGTGGTGAAGTATGGGTTTCCGATGCCTGCACCAAAAATGACTATTCTTCCTTTCTCAAGGTGCCTGATGGCTCTTCTACGGATAAATGGTTCGCAAACCTGCTCCATCTTCAACCCAGACATGAGTCTTGTATACATCCCATGCTTCTCAAGGGCGCTTTGTAATGCCATGGCATTAATGACGGTGGCTAGCATGCCCATATAGTCTCCCTGCACCCGATCTATCCCTGATCTCTCACCATCTACTCCTCTAAATATATTGCCACCACCAATAACAATGGCCAGCTGAGTTCCGGCTTCATGTACTCTTTGGATTTCCTGTGCATATTGTTCTAACCTTTCGCTGTCTATTCCGTGGTCTTTGCCACCCATGAGTGCCTCGCCGCTTAGTTTGAGGAGAATGCGTTTATACTTCATTGAGAGTTTGTGTGGTAGTTGAAATTCAAACCTCACAAAAATATAAAGTTTATTTAAGCTAGCCCTAAAAAGTAGGCGCTATACACTAAAAGAAATCAGGACTTGATTCTTATTCACATTTTCACCGGGAGAAACTCTGATGTCTTTTACTATACCATCGCCAGGTGCTTTGATTACATTTTCCATCTTCATTGCATTCAAGACCAGTAAGCTATCCCCTTTTTTCACCTCCTGCTCGGGCGCAACCATAATATCCAGGATGGTCCCTGGCATGGGCGCGAGTACCTCTGAGCTATCCATAGCGGATCCAGTAGCTACTCCGAGCTTCTTCATCATTAAATCCAGCTCATTTTTGGCTTCAACCTTTAGCTCATAATCGTCTACCAGCATCCAAATTTGACTACCTTCGACCGACAAAATCCTTACTTCATGACTTTTTCCATTAGTAAGCAGCTGATATTCGTGAGATTTCTTTTGTATTAATTGGTGCTCATATGTTTTCCCATTGACCAGCGTTTTTTCGCCGGAAAGTTCCAGAGAAACCGATTTATCCTTATTAATAGTACAGGTTAGCTTCATTTGGGTGTAAGGTAATGAAAATCCTTTTGGGTTGATTTGAAGGTATCCACATTATGTGTAAAACAAATAATTCAAATACTATCTAGAATATCAAATCAAAAATTTGAATATAATAAAAATACGTATAATTTTGCATTCCCTTTTTCGGGCAGACCGTAAAAAAGGGAAGCGTTTTTGACTTAATTATGCCGGGGGGATACCAAAGCGGCCAACTGGGACGGACTGTAAATCCGTTGACTTATGTCTTCGAAGGTTCGAATCCTTCTCCCCCCACAAAAAAGCACAGGTGTCACTTTGTATTTGCATCGCAGATATGAGCGCATTTTGATAGTGGATTATAAGCGGGCGTAGCTCAGTTGGTAGAGCGACAGCCTTCCAAGCTGTAGGTCGCCGGTTCGAACCTGGTCGCCCGCTCTAAGATCAAAATGTTGACACCTGTCAAGAACTTTGAGTTATTGGTTCAGGGTTATGAGGATTTGTCCGAAAAACTATGGAGGTCCAATTCTCAATATGCCGACTCAGTTCAGGTTTCCTGGACAAATCGGAAATCTGCCGATGTAGCTCAGGGGTAGAGTACTTCCTTGGTAAGGAAGAGGTCACGGGTTCAAATCCCGTCATCGGCTCTAGACACAATGCATAGCATTAACTAAGGAAGCTGTAAGGCTACCTTGAAGTAGTTTAAGTATTTATTAAGTAATTGAAAATTATATTTAGAATCTAAATTGAGGATTATCAGACATGGCTAAAGAAACCTTTGATCGTTCAAAACCACATGTTAATATTGGAACCATTGGTCACGTAGACCATGGTAAAACAACACTAACCGCTGCAATTTCATCTGTTCTTGCTAGTAAAGGACTTGCTGAAATGAAAGACTTTTCTTCTATTGACAATGCTCCTGAAGAAAAAGAGAGAGGTATCACTATCAACTCTTCGCACATCGAGTATCAAACAGAATCTCGTCACTATGCGCACGTTGACTGTCCTGGTCACGCGGATTATGTGAAAAACATGGTAACTGGTGCTGCGCAAATGGACGGTGCTATCATCGTTGTAGCTGCCACTGATGGTCCTATGCCTCAAACAAGAGAGCACATCCTGCTTTCTCGTCAGGTAGGTGTACCTGCTTTGGTTGTTTTCATGAACAAAGTAGACCTTGTTGATGATCCTGAGCTTTTAGAGCTTGTTGAAATGGAAATCAGAGAGCTTCTTTCTGACTACGAATTCCCAGGTGATGACATTCCTGTAATCCAGGGATCTGCTCTTGGTGCACTGAACGGTGAAGCTAAGTGGGTAGAAAAAGTAGAGGAATTGATGAAGGCTGTTGATGAGTACATTCCAATTCCGGAAAGAGCTGTAGATAAAGATTTCTTGATGCCTGTTGAGGACGTATTCTCAATCACTGGTCGAGGTACTGTTGCTACAGGTAGAATCGAAAGAGGAGTGATCAACTCTGGTGATGCAGTTGATATCATCGGTATGGGTGCAGAAGGACTTAAGTCTACAATCACTGGCGTTGAGATGTTCCGTAAGATTTTGGACAGAGGAGAAGCTGGTGACAACGTAGGTCTTCTTTTAAGAGGTATTGAAAAAGATGATATCCGAAGAGGAATGATCATCTGTAAGCCTGGTTCTGTAACTCCTCACGCTCACTTCAAAGCTGAAGTTTACGTGCTTTCAAAAGAAGAAGGAGGACGACACACACCATTCTTCAACAAATATCGTCCACAGTTCTACCTTAGAACTACAGACGTAACAGGAGAGATCAAACTTCCTGAAAACGTTGAAATGGTAATGCCTGGTGATAACGTAACCATCGAAGTAAACCTGATCAATAAAGTAGCCCTTGAAAAAGGTTTGAGATTTGCGATCAGAGAAGGTGGTAGAACTGTAGGTTCTGGCCAGGTTACTGAGATTCTTGACTAAGGTTTTATAGCAACATGGGAGATCGTGAATTATTTTCACGATCTCATTTGTTTATACAAACTGATTAATCTAAATTTGCAGTCCTTTTTGGGCTGCTACCTTTACGGGTGTAGCTCAATTGGTAGAGTAGCGGTCTCCAAAACCGTTGGTTGGGGGTTCGAGTCCCTCCTCCCGTGCAACGAATAGATACAATGAATAAAGTCATTACATTTTTTAAGGAGGCATACGACGAGTTGTTGACAAAAGTGACTTGGCCCAAGTACTCTGATCTGCAGAATAGCAGCATTTTGGTCCTTGTGGCATCATTGATATTCGCGATGCTGATTGGCGTTTTTGATTATTCTTTTCAAAACGGCATGGATTGGTTTTATAACGCTTTTTAGAGATGTCTGATTTTAAGTGGTACGTGGTTAGGGCGATCAGCGGTCGTGAAAAGAGGGTAAAGAATTATCTGGAGCAGGAGATTACGCGAAACAAAATCGAAAATCTTGTGCCTCAGGTGCTGATCCCATCTGAGAAGGTTTACGAAATGCGGAATGGAAAGAAAAGGGTAAGAGAAAGAAACTTTTTCCCTGGCTACATTCTCATCCAGGCAGACCTATCTAATGGAGAGACGCAACACGTCATCACCAACACACCTGATGTCATTGGGTTTCTTGGTGAAGGAGGAACAAGCTCAATTAAAGATCCTGTTCCATTAAGGCAAAATGAGGTAAACAGGATTCTCGGTCGGGTAGATGAAGCGGAGGAATACGAAGAGAAACTGGTTACACCATATATAGTAGGAGAAACAGTTAAGGTAATGGATGGTCCATTCAGCGGTTTCACGGGAACAGTAGAGGAGGTTTTCGAAGACAGGAAAAAGCTAAACGTTACTGTCAAGATTTTTGGAAGAAATACCCCTGTAGAATTAAATTATATACAGGTAGAAAAACAAGATTAAATAGATGGCTAAGGAGATTACAGGTTATTTAAAACTTCAGGTTAGAGGTGGTGCAGCGAATCCATCTCCACCGGTAGGTCCTGCACTTGGTGCGAAAGGATTGAACATTATGGACTTCTGTAAGCAGTTCAATGCCAGAACCCAGGATAAGCAAGGTCAGGTACTTCCGGTAGTTGTTACCATTTACTCTGATAAGTCTTTTGACTTTATCATTAAGACTCCTCCCGCAGCAGTATTGTTGATGGAGGCTGCGAAGATCAAAAAAGGGTCTGCAGAATCTAACAGAGCAAAAGTAGGTAGTGTAACCTGGGATCAGATCAAAACGATTGCAGAGACTAAAATGCCCGATTTAAATGCATTTAAGATAGAATCTGCAATGAAGCAGGTAGCTGGGACAGCCAGAAGTATGGGATTAAAAGTGACCGGACAGGCACCTCAATAATCAGAGAATGGGAAAATTGACAAAAAATCAAAAGAAGGCAGCAGAGCTCGTAGATTCAGAGAAAGAATATTCTCTGGAGGATGCTGCAAAACTTGTAAAGGAAATTACCTTCACCAAGTTCGACGCTTCTATTGACCTGGATGTGAGATTAGGCGTAGATCCTAAGAAAGCAGACCAGATGGTGAGAGGTGTTGTGTCTCTGCCTCATGGTATAGGAAAAGACGTGAGAGTACTTGTATTGTGTACTCCTGATAAAGAGGAAGAAGCCAAGGCTGCTGGAGCTGACTATGTAGGTCTTGATGATCTTATCGAAAAAATTGAAGGAGGTTGGACTGACATTGACGTTATTGTTACCATGCCTACCGTAATGGCCAAAGTTGGAAAGCTTGGTCGGGTTTTAGGACCAAGAGGTCTGATGCCAAACCCTAAGTCAGGTACCGTGACAATGGAAATCGGACAAGCGGTAAAAGAGGTAAAAGCTGGTAAAATAGATTTCAAAGTAGATAAGTTTGGAATCATTCATACCAACATCGGAAAAGCTTCTTTTGATGCTGATAAAATCCGGGAGAATGCATTGGAAATGTTACAAACCATTGCTAAGCTGAAGCCTGCTTCTGCAAAAGGAGCATATTTCAGATCTATCTCCATGTCCAGCACCATGAGTAAAGGAATTAATATTGACAAAAGTACCATAGCAGGATTAGCGTCATGACAAGAGAAGAAAAAGCACAGGTAATTGCTGGTTTGTCTGAAAAATTTCAGGAATCAGACCACTATTATATCACTGATACAAGCGGATTGTCCGTAGCAGAAATCAATAAGTTTCGTGCTATGTGCTTCAAGCAGGGTATAGAATATAGGGTGGCAAAGAATACATTGATCAAAAAGGCACTGGAATCATTGGAATGGAGCGATCCCAAGATGGATGAGGCTTTGAAGGGAGTTTCCGGGATCATGTTTGTGAAGGAGAATGCAAGTGCACCCGCCAAATTGATCAAAGATTACAAGAAGGCTGATCCAAAGGATCGACCTCGATTTAAGGCTGCTTCCATAGATTCAGATATATTCGTTGGTGAGGATCAACTTGAATTCTTAAGTAAACTTAAGACCAAGAACGAACTTATCGGCGAGGTTATCAATTTACTACAATCACCGGCTAAAGAAGTACTTTCTCTTCTGCAAAGTGGGGAACACAAGCTTGCTGGTATTGTTAAAACACTTTCAGAGAGAGAATAAATTATTACACAAAATTAACTATTGATTTAAAATGGCAGATTTAAAAGCGTTCGCGGAGCAATTGGTAAACCTTTCGGTTAAAGAAGTTAGCGAGTTAGCAAATATCCTAAAAGACGAGTACGGTATTGAGCCTGCTGCATCTGGACCTGTAATGGTAGCTGGTGCTGCTGGTGGAGATGCTGCTGCTGGTGGTGGAGAAGAGAAAACTTCTTTCGACGTAATTCTTAACTCAGGTGGAGCTGCAAAACTAGCAGTTGTGAAACTTGTTAAAGAATTGACTGGTCTTGGACTGAAAGAAGCCAAAGAATTAGTTGACGGAGCTCCTAAGCCTGTTAAAGAAGGCGTAGACAAAGATGAGGCAGAAGCACTTAAAAAGCAGCTTGAGGAGGCTGGTGCTGAAGTCGAATTAAAATAAATAGACATTTCTCACTAAGGCGTAGGCCTGGTCCCAAGTAACATTGGAGTCAGGTCTTTTGCTGTTTGTATACATTTTACCTGTTGTTGATCGTATTTTAGAATTAAACAGATAAAGCTTTGGCTAATATAAAAAACGGGAGAATTAATTTCTCTTCAATTAAATCGGTTATCGATTATCCTGATTTTCTGGACGTTCAGCTGAAATCTTTCGAAGATTTCTTCCAGCTGGACACCCCGTCAGAAAACAGGGAAGATGAAGGGCTCTACAAAGTTTTTATGGAGAACTTCCCAATCACAGACTCGAGAGAAAATTTCGTACTTGAGTTTGTTGATTACACTGTAGATCCTCCCAAATACTCCGTAGAAGAGAGTATTGAAAGGGGATTGACTTATTCTGTTCCTCTCAAAGCAAAATTGAGACTTCTTTGTAATGATGAGGAAAACGAAGATTTCGAAACGATAGAGCAGGAAGTATTCTTGGGCAACATCCCTTATATGACTTCCAAGGGATCATTTGTGATCAATGGTGCAGAAAGAGTAATTGTTTCTCAGCTTCACAGATCACCTGGGGTGTTCTTCGCTCAAAGCAAACATACAAACGGCACACTATTATATTCAGCCAGAATCATCCCTTTCAAAGGATCCTGGATTGAATTTGCCACCGATGTAAACAACGTCATGTATGCTTACATCGATAGAAAGAAAAAATTCCCCGTAACTACTCTTCTTAGAGCCATCGGATACGGATCAGATAAATTGATCCTTGATCTTTTTGGGCTTTCTGAGGAAGTAGAAGCCACTGAAAAGGAATTGAAGAAAGTTGTTGGTCGACGATTGGCTGCAAGGGTTTTGAGAACCTGGACAGAGGATTTCGTTGATGAGGATACTGGAGAGGTTGTTTCAATCGACCGAAATGAAGTGTTGTTGGAAAGGGATGGTATCATCTCTGAAGATGATATTGAAACTATCAAAGAATCAGGCGCAAAATCTATTATCCTTCACAGGAAAGACGTAAACGTTGCTGATTACTCAATTATCTACAACACGCTTCAAAAAGATAATTCAAACTCTGAGAAAGAAGCTGTAGAGCAGATCTATCGACAACTTAGAAATACAGATGCTCCTGATGAGCAGACGGCGAGGGACATCATCCAAAGCTTGTTCTTTAGTGATAAGCGTTATGACCTGGGAGAAGTAGGGCGATATAGAATCAACAAAAAATTAGGTCTAAACATCAGCTATGATACCCGTGTATTGACTACAGAGGATATCATTCTGATCGTTAAATACCTGATCGGGTTGATCAACAGCCGTGCGGTAGTTGATGATATTGATCACCTGAGCAACAGAAGGGTAAGAACAGTTGGAGAGCAGCTTTACACGCAGTTTGGGGTAGGTCTTTCAAGGATGGCCAGAACTATCCGTGAAAGAATGAACGTTCGTGACAACGAAGATTTCAAGCCGGTTGATCTGATCAACGCAAGAACGCTGTCTTCGGTCATCAACTCTTTCTTCGGAACGAACCAACTTTCTCAGTTTATGGATCAAACCAATCCACTCGCTGAGATTACTCACAAGAGAAGGATGTCTGCGTTAGGACCAGGTGGTCTTTCCCGTGAGCGAGCAGGGTTCGAGGTTCGAGACGTACACTATACCCACTATGGTAGGTTGTGTACCATCGAAACTCCTGAAGGTCCAAACATCGGTCTTATCTCCTCACTCTGTGTTCACGCCAAAGTGAATCAGATGGGATTCATCGAGACACCTTACAGAGATGTTGACGAAGGAAAAGTAGACATGACAGGTAATGTAAAATACCTGACAGCTGAAGAAGAAGATACATTCAACATTGCACAGGCAAATGCCCCTCTGAAAGATGACGGACAGTTTGTTAACGACCGAGTAAAAGCAAGGTTCGAAGGAGACTTCCCTGTGGTAGATCCTAAAGAACTAAAATATATGGACGTTGCACCGAACCAGATTGTATCGGTTGCAGCATCTATGATTCCTTTCCTTGAGCATGATGATGCGAACAGGGCTTTGATGGGATCAAACATGCAGCGTCAGGCAGTACCATTGTTGAAGCCTCAGGCACCAATCGTTGGTACTGGGTTGGAAGACAGGGTAGCCATTGATTCAAGAGCGCTGGTTGTGGCAGAAGGAGATGGAGTGATTGAAAGTGTAGACGCTAAAAAGATTATCGTTAAATACGATCAGTCAGCTGAGCAGGAATTGGTTTCTTTCGATGGTTCTAGTGTTGAATACAAATTGACCAAGTTCCGAAGAACAAACCAGGATACCTGTATCAACCTAAAGCCTATTGTAAGAAAAGGACAAAAGGTAGTAAAAGGTCAGCCACTTTGCGATGGTTTTGCCACCGAAAAAGGTGAATTGGCACTTGGACGAAACCTTTTGGTAGCTTACATGCCATGGCAAGGTTACAACTTTGAGGATGCGATCGTTATTTCCGAGAAGGTTGTTAGAGAAGACATATTCACTTCAATTCACATTGAAGAATTTGAACTTGAAGTAAGAGATACGAAGCGAGGTGAAGAAGAATTGACTTCTGAGATTCCAAACGTTAGTGAAGAGGCTGTGAAGAATCTTGATGAAAACGGAATCATCCGCATGGGAGCTGAAGTGAAAGAAGGCGATATCCTGATCGGTAAGATTACTCCTAAAGGAGAGTCTGATCCTACTCCGGAAGAAAAACTTCTTAGAGCAATCTTTGGTGATAAGGCCGGTGATGTGAAAGATGCTTCGTTGAAAGCTTCTCCTTCATTGAGAGGTGTGGTAATTGATACTAAACTCTTTTCAAGACCTAAGAAAGACAAAGATCTGAGATCAAGAACCAAGAAAGAAGTTGATTTGCTGAAGAGTAAATACAGCAAGCAGCTTACGGATGTAAGAAGTGGTATGATCGAAAAACTGACAAAAATTCTGGATGGAAAGACTTGTCAGGGCATCAAACACAAGTTTGGTGAGGAGATTTTCTCTAAAGGAACAAAATTCAGCCGCAAGAATATTGAGGCTAATCTTTTCCCTGAAAGAAATATCTATCGCGATGAAAGTAATTATAATGTTCCGGAAGAGGCCAATCTGATTTCAGATTTGATCATAGAAAACTGGACTGCTGATGAGGAAGCCAACAATCAGGTTTACCGATTGGTAAAGAATTACATGAGCAAGAGGAATGAGATCTCTGGTATCTTCAAGCGTGAGCGGTTTACCCTTGAAGTTGGAGATGAGCTCCCTGCAGGAATTGTTCAGCTAGCCAAAGTTTATGTTGCTAAGAAACGTAAACTAAAAGTGGGTGATAAGATGGCTGGTCGTCACGGAAACAAAGGTGTAGTTGCCAAGATCGTTCGTGAGGAAGACATGCCATTTACCGAAGACGGAACACCAATGGATATCGTCTTGAATCCACTGGGTGTACCTTCAAGGATGAACATCGGTCAGATATACGAAACTGTACTTGGATGGGCAGGATTGAAGTTGGGTAGAAAATATGCTACACCAATTTTCGATGGCGCGACAGAAGAGGAAGTTCAAAGTGAGCTGACTGAGGCTGGATTGCCATCATTTGGTAGGACATTCCTATATGATGGACTGACAGGAGATCGATTTGATCAGCCTATTACCGTCGGTGTTGCCTACATGCTTAAACTTGGTCACCTTGTCGATGACAAGATGCACGCAAGGAGCATTGGACCTTACTCACTCATCACTCAGCAACCTCTTGGTGGTAAAGCACAGTTTGGTGGTCAGCGATTTGGTGAGATGGAGGTTTGGGCACTCGAAGCATTCGGTGCGGCTAATGTCCTTCAGGAAATCTTAACGATCAAGTCTGATGATGTGATCGGTAGAGCAAAAGCATACGAAGCCATCGTAAAAGGCGAGAATATGCAGAAGCCAAATATTCCTGAATCTTTCAACGTACTCGTTCACGAACTTCGTGGATTGGCACTTGAAATTACTCTTGACTAAGATTTAAATAACAGCCCCGACCTCTGGTCGGGGTAACCTATAGATCATTAATATGGCATTCAGAAAAAATAAAAAATTGAACCTTGACTTTTCTAAAGTCACTATTAGCCTTGCTTCTCCGGAGTCAATTTTAGAGAGCTCTCACGGTGAGGTTACACAGCCTGAAACCATCAATTACAGAACCTATAAACCTGAAATGGGTGGTTTGTTCTGTGAGCGAATTTTCGGTCCTGTGAAAGACTGGGAATGTCACTGTGGAAAATATAAGCGTATCCGATACAAAGGGATCATCTGTGATCGATGTGGTGTTGAAGTAACTGAGAAGAAAGTTCGAAGAGAGCGCATGGGTCACATCGAACTGGTAGTGCCTGTTGCGCATATCTGGTATTTCAGATCATTACCAAACAAGATTGGATACCTTCTTGGTCTACCAACCAAGAAACTGGATCAGATTATCTACTACGAAAGATACATAGTTATCAATCCGGGAGTTAAGGAAGAAGATGGCATCAGCCAACTTGATTTCCTTACCGAGGAAGAATACCTTGATATCCTGGATAAGCTTCCTAGAGAAAATCAATTACTTGACGACGAAGATCCAACCAAGTTCATCGCTAAGATGGGTGCGGAAGCGCTTGAGATGTTGCTTTCAAGGTTGGAGCTTGACGAAATGTCTTATCAGTTGAGACATCAGGCAGCCACTGATACTTCTCAGCAAAGAAAAGCTGAAGCCCTGAAAAGGCTTAGAGTTGTTGAAGCATTCAGGGATGCACGCACAAGGATTGAAAACAAACCTGAGTGGATGATCATTAAGATGGTGCCTGTAATTCCACCGGAATTACGTCCATTGGTGCCATTGGATGGTGGAAGATTTGCCACTTCTGACTTGAATGACCTCTACAGAAGGGTAATCATCCGAAACAACAGGCTAAAAAGATTGATTGATATCAAAGCGCCGGAAGTAATCCTTCGAAACGAGAAAAGGATGCTCCAGGAAGCTGTTGATTCACTTTTCGATAACTCAAGAAAAGTAAATGCTGTACGTTCCGATGGAAACAGAGCATTGAAGTCTTTGAGTGACATGCTGAAAGGTAAGCAAGGACGATTCCGTCAGAACCTATTGGGTAAAAGGGTTGACTACTCTGGTCGATCTGTGATCGTCGTAGGTCCAGAGCTGAAAATGCATGAGTGTGGTCTTCCAAAAGACATGGCTGCTGAATTGTTCAAGCCATTCATCATCAGAAAGCTGATTGAAAGAGGTATTGTTAAGACAGTTAAGTCTGCGAAAAAGATTGTTGATAGAAAAGATCCTGTGGTATGGGATATCCTGGAAAATGTATTGAAAGGACATCCGGTTATGCTAAACCGGGCCCCTACTCTTCACAGGTTAGGTATCCAGGCATTCCAACCAAAATTGATTGAAGGTAAAGCGATTCAGCTTCACCCGCTGGTTTGTACTGCATTCAACGCTGACTTTGACGGTGACCAGATGGCGGTTCACGTACCTCTTGGGCACGAAGCCATTTTGGAAGCTTCATTGTTGATGCTTTCTACACACAATATTTTGAACCCTGCCAACGGTGCACCTATTGCTGTGCCTTCTCAGGATATGGTACTTGGACTGTACTATATCACTAAGGGAAGAAGAAGCACAGACGAAGAGAAAGTGCCTGGGGAAGGTAAAATATTCTACAATGCTAAAGAGGTTGTCATCGCTATCAATGAGCGAAAGATCTCTAAGCATGCCTACATCAAGGTTAGGACAAACGTTCGAAAAGAAGATGGAACGCTTGAAACACAAATCATTGAGACAGTAGCCGGAAGGGTATTATTTAATCAGTATGTTCCTGAGGCTGTTGGATATGTAAACGAACTTTTGACCAAGAAGAAGCTTCAAAAGATCATCTCTACAGTATTTAAGATCTGTGGAATGTCAGCTACGGCTCACTTCCTTGATGATATCAAGGAGCTTGGATTCCAGATGGCTTACAAAGGCGGTCTTTCAATGGGACTTGACAACATCAAAGTTCCTGATGAGAAAGATCCTTTAGTGAAGCAGGCAAAAGAAGAAGTTGAAGTAGTTTGGAACAACTACCTGATGGGTCTGATCACAGACAATGAGCGTTACAACCAGGTAATTGATATCTGGACAAGAACTAACACTCAACTGACCAATACGCTGATGAAGCAGCTGGAAGAAGACAACCAGGGCTTTAACTCTATCTATATGATGATGCACTCCGGAGCACGGGGATCAAGAGAGCAGATCAGGCAGCTGGGTGGTATGAGAGGTTTGATGGCTAAGCCGCAAAAGAACCTTCAGGGTTCTGTAGGTGAGATCATCGAAAACCCGATTCTGTCGAACTTTAAAGAAGGACTAGACGTAATCGAGTACTTTATCTCTACACACGGTGCGAGAAAAGGTCTTGCGGATACTGCGCTTAAAACTGCTGATGCTGGTTACCTGACTCGTCGATTGGTTGACGTTGCACAAGATGTGGTTGTCAATGAAGATGACTGCGGAACCTTGCGAGGTCTGTCAGTATCTGCATTGAAAGATAACGAGGAAGTAGTAGAAGCACTTTCTGAGCGTATTCTTGGAAGGGTTTCTGTACACGATATTTATGATCCGATCTCAGAAGAACTGATTGTAGAATCAGGTGGAGAGATCACAGAAGAGATCGCAGAGAGAATAGACTTTAACACAAGCATCGAGGAAGTGGAGATCAGGTCAGTATTGACTTGTGAGTCTAAGCAGGGAGTTTGTGCGAAGTGTTACGGTCGAAACCTTTCTACTGGTAACATGGCCCACATTGGAGAGTCTGTCGGAGTAATCGCAGCACAATCTATTGGTGAGCCTGGTACACAGCTTACTTTGAGAACCTTCCACGTTGGGGGTACCGCATCCAACATCGCTGTTGATGCAAACATCAAAGCCAAGTTTGATGGTGTCATCGAATTTGATGAGCTAAGAACAGTGGACTCTACAGACGAAGAAGGTAACAAGATCAAGGTAGCCATGGGTCGATCCGGAGAGATCAAGATCATGGATTCCAAGAAAGAGCGGGTACTTATCGCTAACCACGTGCCTTACGGTGCTATTCTTAAAGTGAAGGATGGCGACAAAGTGAGCAAAGGTGATGAAATCTGTTTCTGGGATCCTTATAATGCGGTAATCCTTTCTGAGTTTGATGGTAAAATCGACTTCGAAGCGATCATTGAAGGTATTACTTTCAAAGAAGAATCTGATGAGCAAACTGGTCACAGAGAGAAAGTAATCATCGATACCAAGGATAAGTCTAAAAACCCGGCCATCGTTGTAGAGGGTAAGAATGATTCCAAAGGATATAACATCCCTGTTGGAGCTCACCTTTCCGTTTCTAAAGGCGATACTGTGAAAGCAGGTCAGGTACTGGCTAAGATTCCAAGAAAGACTGGAAAGTCAAGAGACATCACCGGAGGTCTTCCACGAGTAACCGAGTTGTTTGAGGCAAGAAATCCTTCAAATCCTGCGGTAGTAAGTGAGATTGATGGTGTAGTAACATACGGAGGTATTAAGAGAGGTAACAGGGAAATCTTCATTGAATCTAAAGATGGCGTGAAGAAGAGATACCTGGTGCCTTTGTCCAAGCACATTCTTGTACAGGACAATGACTTCGTGAAAGCTGGTGATCCACTTTCTGACGGAGCCATTACTCCTGCAGATATTTTGGCCATCAAAGGACCAACTGCAGTACAGGAGTACCTTGTGAATGAGATCCAGGAAGTTTACCGACTTCAGGGTGTGAAGATCAATGATAAACACATTGAGACTATCGTTCGTCAAATGATGCAAAAAGTAATTATCATCGATGCTGGTGATACAAACTTCCTGACAAACCAGGTAGTGGATCGATTTGCATTCATGGAAGAGAACGACAACATCCTTGACAAGAAGGTGATCTCTGATCCGGGTGATTCAGAAACACTGAAACCAGGTATGATCATTACAAGTAGAAAATTAAGAGACGAGAACTCTAACTTGAAGCGTAAGGACATGAAACTAGTTGAGGTGAGAAATGCCGAAGCAGCAGTTTCACAACCTATACTTCAAGGTATCACTCAGGCATCTTTGGGAACTGAAAGCTTTATTTCAGCAGCTTCCTTCCAGGAAACGACCAAAGTATTGAGTGAAGCTTCCATCAAGGGTAAAGCGGATCACCTGATTGGTCTGAAGGAGAATGTGATCGTTGGTCATCTGATCCCAGCCGGTACAGGAATTCGAAAATTCCAAAACAGGATTGTGACCTCTACGGAGGAGTACGAAAACCTGGTTTCTTCTAAAGAAGAATTCGAGAGATCTAAGGAATACGAAGCCTAATGGAGGAAAAGAAAGACGATAAAAAAGATAAAAAGCAAGGGAACCAAATCAACATCGAGTTGTCTGAAGAGACAGCCGAAGGGGTTTACGCTAACCTGGCCATGATTGCTCATTCAAGTAGTGAGTTTGTGATCGATTTTATCCGTCTGATGCCGGGAGTACCTAAGGCAAAAGTGAAATCAAGGATTGTTATTACCCCAGAGCATGCCAAAAGGTTGTTGGCTGCACTGCAGGATAATATCAAGAAATATGAAGCTACTTTTGGCGAGGTAAAACAAGCTGATGAGATCCCTAAATTCCCTATGAATTTCGGTGGCACAATGGGAGAAGCATAAATCTTTAAATGATTTACGTTTCCCATTGTGTTATATAATCAATATTTCTATCTTTGCGTCCCCAAATTATCGGGACACAAATAATTGACATAACAATAGCGTAATGCCAACTATACAACAATTAGTTAGAAAAGGCAGGAAAAAACTGACTTCAAAATCAAAATCTCCAGCTCTGGACAGCTGTCCACAGCGAAGGGGAGTATGTACAAGGGTGTATACTACCACTCCTAAGAAACCTAACTCAGCCATGAGAAAAGTGGCCAGGGTGCGTTTGACCAACAGCAAAGAGGTTAACGCATATATACCTGGAGAAGGTCACAACCTTCAGGAGCACTCTATTGTATTGATCAGAGGCGGTAGGGTAAAAGATTTGCCAGGAGTAAGATATCATATCATCCGTGGTGCATTGGATACTGCTGGAGTTAATGGCCGATTGCAAAGAAGATCTAAATACGGTGCTAAAAGACCGAAGGATAAAAAATAATCTGAGTAATGAGAAAGAATTCACCTAAGAAAAGATACATCCTTCCTGATCCAATCTATCAGGATACACTTGTTACCAAGTTTGTAAACAACCTCATGCTGCAGGGTAAGAAGAGTATATCATATACAATCTTCTATGATGCTATCAAAATTGTAGAAGCAAAGACTAAAGAGAACGGATTGGAGCTTTGGAAAAATGCACTAAGTAATGTTTCTCCTTCAGTAGAGGTAAAAAGTAGAAGAGTTGGTGGTGCTACATTTCAGGTACCAGTAGAAGTAAGATCTGAGCGGAAGATTTCTCTTGGTATCAAGTGGATGATTAAATATGCTCGTCTTAGAGGAGAGAAGACCATGAAAGAAAGGTTAGCCGGCGAAATTATTGCTGCTTCAAAAGGTGAAGGTGCTGCAATTAAGAAGAAAGACGATACACACCGAATGGCAGAGGCAAACAAAGCATTTTCTCATTTCAGATTTTAATATATAATGGCAAGAGATTTAAAATTCACCAGAAACATTGGAATTGCCGCGCATATTGATGCCGGTAAGACAACAACTACTGAGCGAATTCTTTACTATACAGGTGTAAATCACAAATTGGGTGAGGTTCATGATGGTGCAGCTACCATGGACTGGATGGAGCAGGAGCAGGAAAGAGGTATTACGATCACATCTGCTGCTACCACCGTATTCTGGAATTATAAAGGAGATAAATATCACATCAATATCATTGATACTCCCGGTCACGTGGACTTTACTGTTGAGGTAAACAGGTCACTGAGGGTATTGGATGGACTCGTATTCTTGTTTAGTGCGGTTGACGGCGTAGAGCCTCAGTCAGAAACTAACTGGAGATTGGCTGACAACTATAAAGTGGCCCGAGTTGGTTTCGTTAATAAAATGGACCGACAAGGAGCAGACTTCCTGGCTGTATGTAAGCAGGTAAAAGAGAGATTGGGTACTAAAGCCGTACCACTTCAATTACCAATTGGAGCAGAGGACAACTTCAAAGGTGTGGTTGACCTGGTTTCTAACATGGCTATGGTTTGGAATGAAGATGATTTTGGAATGACATATTCTGAGATTCCTATTCCTGAAGACATGAAAGAGGAAGTGGCTGAATATCGAGAGCATCTTTTAGAATCGGTAGCTGAGTATGATGATACCTTGATGGAGAAGTACTTCGAGGATCCGAATTCTATCACAGAAGAAGAAATAATTAAAGCTCTTAGAAAAGCCACCATTGATTTGGCGTTTGTTCCAATGATATGTGGTTCTGCTTTCAAGAACAAAGGTGTTCAAACAATGCTAAACTACGTGATGGAATTATTGCCATCACCGTTGGATAGAGACAACATTGTAGGTACTAATCCTGACACAGAAGAAAAGATTTCACGGAAGCCATTGGCCACTGACCCATTCTCAGCACTGGCATTCAAGATTGCCACGGATCCTTTCGTTGGAAGACTTTGTTTCATAAGGGCTTATTCAGGAATTCTTGACTCAGGATCTTACGTTTTCAACATGAGATCCGGTAACAAGGAGCGTATCTCAAGGATCTTCCAGATGCATGCCAATAAGCAGAATCAAATTGATTCTCTTCATGCAGGAGATATCGGAGCAGTTGTAGGTTTCAAAGACATCAAAACGGGAGATACCCTTTGTGCAGAGAAGTCTCCAATCGTATTGGAATCTATGATCTTCCCAGAGCCTGTAATCGGATATGCTATTGAGCCTAAACAACAGGCTGATGTAGATAAATTGGGTATTGCTATTTCCAAATTAGTGGAAGAAGACCCTACACTGCAGGTAGAGACGGATCATGAGACAGGACAAACCATCCTAAGAGGAATGGGAGAACTTCACCTGGATATCATCATTGACAGATTGAAAAGAGAGTTTAAGGTTGAGATCAACCAGGGAGCTCCACAGGTGGCGTATAAAGAGACTATCCAGTCTAGTATTGAGCACAAAGAAGTTTACAAGAAACAAACTGGTGGTCGAGGTAAATTTGCCGATATCGTATTTGAAATTGGACCTAAGGACGAAGATTTTGAGGGCGAAGGACTACAGTTCGTGAATCAAATCGTTGGTGGTGTAATTCCTAAGGAATTTATCCCTGCGATTCAGAAAGGTTTTGCTGAAGCCATGAAGAATGGTCCTTTGGCTGGTTATCCAATCGATAGCATGAAGGTGAGATTGTTTCATGGGTCTTTCCATGATGTCGACTCTGATGCCCTATCATTTGAGATGGCCGCCAGAATAGGATTCAAAGAAGCGGCTTCCAAAGCAAGTCCAGTGTTACTGGAACCTGTAATGGGTGTAGAGGTAGTGACTCCTGATGAATATACAGGGTCTATCACCGGAGATCTTAACAGAAGAAGAGGAATCATGAAAGGTATGGATACCCGAGGAAACTCAGGTGTAATTAAAGCTAGTGTGCCTCTTTCTGAATTGTTTGGATATGTAACTGACCTGAGAACAATGAGTTCTGGAAGGGCCACAGCATCGCTTACATTCTCTCACTATGACGTAGTGCCAAGAAATATTGCTGACGAAGTGATTGCTAAAGTAAAAGGTTAAGCAACAGACATGAATCAAAAAATTAGAATCAAACTTAAATCCTACGACCATAATTTGGTTGACAAGTCTTCAGAGAAGATTGTAAGGGCGGTTAAAACAACCGGTGCAGTTGTGAATGGACCAATTCCATTGCCTACTGTAAAGGAGAAATTCACAGTATTGCGTTCACCACACGTGAACAAAAAAGCAAGAGAGCAATTTCAGTTGTGTACTTACAAAAGACTCGTTGACATCTATTCCAACAGTGCTAAGACAGTTGATGCTTTGATGAAGTTGGAATTACCAAGTGGGGTGGATGTAGAGATCAAGGTTTAGATATTAAAACTTACTGGATTAAAGAACCAATTTGGACAACTTTCGATTGGTTCTTTTTTTATGTCAAAAAGCATATAAAATTTTTGATCAGATCTGCAAATTGCTATCTTTGCAGTCCTTTTTCAAGAAAATTTCTGCTGGAGACAGTATAAATATAATTTAAAAGCAAAATGCCTGGAATAATTGGTAAAAAAATAGGGATGACGAGCGTGTACAATGAGGATGGTAAAAACCTCGCATGTACATTAGTTGAAGCTGGTCCATGTGTGGTTACGCAGGTGCGTGACGTAGAGACTGATGGATATAAAGCAGTTCAGCTGGCTTATGGTGAAAGGAAAGAGAAAAACACACCAAAAGCATTGAAAGGACATTTTGCAAAAGCAAAGACCAGCCCAAAGAGTAAGGTTGTAGAATTTAGAGATTTTAGGGCCGAGTTTGAGGACAAAGTAGTTCTGGGTAATACCATCAAAGTTGATGAAGTATTTCAGGAGCAGGATTTCCTTGATGCTATTGGTACCTCTAAAGGTAAAGGTTTCCAGGGTGTAGTGAAAAGGCACGGATTTAGTGGAGTGGGGCAATCTACTCATGGTCAGCACAACAGACTTAGAGCACCTGGTTCTATTGGTGCATGTTCATTCCCTTCAAGAGTATTCAAAGGTCTGAAAATGGCTGGACGAACCGGAGGTGATAAAGTGAAGGTGCTTAACCTAAGGGTATTAAAAATTTATCCGGACAAAAATTTGATCCTCGTGAGCGGATCTATTCCGGGAGCTAAAAATTCATTTGTAATTCTAGAGAAATAATGAAACTGGCTGTATTAAATATTAAAGGTGAGGAGACGGGTAGAGAAGTATCCCTTGACAAAAACGTCTTTGGAATTGAGCCAAATGAACACGCTGTATATCTTGATGTAAAGCAGTTCCTGGCCGCTCAGCGACAAGGTACGCACAAGGTAAAGGAGCGTAACGAAATTGTAGGGTCTACCAAAAAGATTAAAAAGCAAAAAGGCACTGGTACAGCTAGAGCTGGTAGTATCAAGTCTCCTGTTTTCAGAGGTGGTGGAACAATTTTTGGTCCTAAACCAAGAGACTACGATTTCAAACTTAATAAGAAAGTTAAGAGATTGGCAGCTAAGTCTGTGCTATCTACCAGGGCCAAAGACAAGAAGATCACCATTCTGGAAGACTTCAGCATCGATGCACCTAAGACAAAAGATTTTGTTTCAATTCTTTCTAAGATACACCCTGATGGCAAAAAGGCACTTATCGTATTAGGAGCTTACAACAAGAACATCTACTTGTCGTCAAGAAACTTCCCTAATGCCAAGGTAGCTGTAGCAGATGAATTGAATACATACGATTTAATGAATGCTGAGCAGATCATTCTTGCAGAAAGCTCTGTTGAAGTAATCCAAAAAAGACTAAACTGATATGAGCGTATTACTTAAACCATTAGTAACTGAGAAAGTATCTGCGATGAATGAGCATGGAATGTATGGCTTCATCGTGGCTAAGAAAGCCAATAAGGTACAAATCAAAGAGGCTGTTGAGAAGACCTATGGCGTGAACGTGGAGTCTGTAAACACCATGATCCATGCTGGTAAGTCTAAATCTAGATATACCAAGTCTGGTGTGATTTCAGGTAAGATGCCTACATATAAGAAAGCCATTGTGAAGGTGGCTGATGGAGAATTGATAGACTTTTATAGCGGAATATAATTATGGCTGTTAAGAAACTAAGACCAGTAACACCCGGAACAAGGTACAGAACAGCACCGGTATTTGATCAGGTGACAAAAACCACTCCTGAAAAGTCTCTTGTTGCTTCAAACAAGAGAAAAGGTGGTAGAAATGCCCAGGGTAAGATGACGATCAGAAATGTGGGTGGTGGTCATAAGAAGAAATTAAGGATCATTGATTTTAAAAGAGACAAACATGGTATCAACGCCACTGTAAAGTCTATTGAATATGATCCGATCCGTACTGCCAGAATCGCTTTGTTGTTCTATGCAGATGGAGAGAAAAGATATATTCTGGCACCTTCCAATCTTAAGGTTGATATGGAGATTGTGTCAGGGCCTGGAGTAGCTCCCGAAGTAGGTAATGCTTTACCACTTTCTGATATTCCTCTGGGTACTATCATTCACAACATTGAAATAAAGCCTGGTAAAGGTGCATCTCTTGCAAGAAGCGCAGGATCTTATGCTCAGTTGGTTGCTCGTGAAGGCAAATATGCTACACTGAAGTTACCAAGTGGTGAAATGAGGCTTGTATTGACAACCTGCTATGCTACTATCGGTTCTGTTTCCAATGCTGATCACATGAACGTGAGACTTGGAAAAGCTGGTAGGAACAGATGGTTGGGAAGAAGACCACGAGTAAGAGCTGTTGCTATGAACCCTGTAGATCATCCAATGGGTGGTGGTGAAGGACGTGCTTCCGGAGGTCACCCTCGATCAAGAAATGGATTATATACTAAAGGTAAGAAAACCAGGAATCCAAATAAATATTCTAATAATCTGATCATAACCAAGAGGAAATAATGGCAAGATCGCTTAAAAAAGGTCCATATATAGATTTCAGACTCGAGAAAAAGGTAGAGGTGATGAATGAGTCTGGCAAAAAATCAGTCATCAAGACATGGTCAAGAAGATCCATGATCTCCCCTGATTTTGTAGGACATACTTTCGCAGTTCATAATGGAAATAAGTTCATCCCCGTGTTCGTAACAGAGAATATGGTAGGACACAAACTGGGTGAATTTTCTCCCACCAGAAATTTCCGTGGTCACATTGCTAAGAAAGACAAGGGTAAAAGATAATCTCAGATGGAGGCAGAAAAGAAACTAAAAAAATCAGTTAAGATTCGTCTGCAAAAGGACGAGCTTAAAAAATTCAAGGAAGAGAATGCAGGACAATTAGGTCCGGTAAAATCATCTTTGAAGAATATCCCTACCTCTCCGCGAAAGATGAGATTGGTGGCTGATATGATCAGAGGTCAGCGAGTGAATTATGCATTGAACATATTAAAGTTCGATACACATGCAGCCTCTAATGTCATTGAGAAGTTATTGTTGACAGCTATTGCTGACTGGCAAGCTGCCAATGAAGATGTGAAGATCGAGGATGCGGATCTGATTGTAAAAGAGATCTATGTAGACAGTGCAAGGATCCTGAAAAGATTACGTCCTGCACCTCAGGGAAGGGCTCACAGAATCAGAAAGAGATCAAACCATGTCACTATTGTAGTGGGTGATCAGAGCGAAAACGTTGTTTCAGCAAAAGAAAAAGAAGAAAAATAAATGGGACAGAAGGTTAACCCGGTTGGTTTTAGATTAGGCGTCGTTAAAGGATGGGATTCTGCCTGGTTTGGTGGAAAAGATTTTAGCGACAAAATCGTAGAGGACCACAAGATCCGTGAATATATCAACGCAAGGATCCCCAAAGGAGGTATCTCCAGAGTAGTGATTGAGCGTACGCTTAAGAGAATTACATTGACAGTACACACTGCCAGACCAGGTGTTGTGATCGGAAAAGGTGGTTCTGAGGTTGATAAAATTAAGGAAGAGCTTAAGAAGATTACCGGTAAGGACCTTCAGATCAATATTTTTGAGATCAAAAGACCCGAGCTTGATGCTAAATTGGTTGGAGAGTCAGTGGCTCAACAGCTTGAAGCAAGGATCTCTTACAGAAGAGCTATGAAGCAAGCGATTGCCTCATCTATGAGAGTAGGAGCACAGGGAATTAAAATAAAAGTATCCGGACGACTAGGTGGTGCGGAGATGGCACGATCTGAGCAATATAAAGAAGGTAGAATTCCTTTGCATACGCTTAGAGCAGATATCGATTACGCTATTTCAGAAGCTCACACGGTCTACGGAAAGATTGGTATTAAAGTTTGGATCTTCAAAGGTGAGGTATTTGGTAAGAGAGACCTTTCTCCTAACATCGGCATGTCCGGAGGACCAGGAGGTGGTTCATCATCTGCACCGGGCGGACCAAGAAGAAGAGGAGATGGACCTCCAAGTAGAAAACAAAGAAGATAATTTCTAAAAGTATTATATAGAGATGCTACAGCCGAAAAGAACGAAATTCAGAAAGATGCATAAGGGGAGAGTCAAAGGAATTGCTCAGAGAGGGCATTCTTTGGCTTTTGGAAACTTCGGCATCAAGTCATTGGAACCAGGTTGGATCACTAGCCGTCAATTAGAGGCTGCTCGTATCGCGATGACAAGGGCGATGAAGAGAGAGGGACAGGTTTGGATCAGGATTTTCCCTGACAAACCCGTAACGAAGAAGCCAGCTGAGGTAAGGATGGGTAAGGGTAAAGGAGCTCCTGAATATTGGGTAGCTGTAGTGAAGCCTGGTACCGTATTATTCGAAGCTACGGGAGTTACTACCGACCTGGCCAGCGAGGCACTGAGGTTAGCGGCACAGAAGCTTCCTATTAAAACTAAGTTCGTTGTAAGAAGAGATTATCAGGGAACATGAAAAATTCAGAATTGAGAGGACTCAGCCTGGATGAGCTGAAAAGCAAACTGGCTGTAGAAAAAGAAAGTTATAGCAAATTGAAATTTGCGCATAGTGTAACCCCTATTGAAAATCCAATGAAGATCAGAGAAACCAGAAAGCTGGTTGCAAGGATCCAAACTGAAATTAGGGCAAAAGAATTAAGTAAGTAATCGATGGAAAGAAATTTGCGAAAAGAACGGGTTGGTCAGGTAGTGAGCAACAAAATGCAAAAAAGCATTACTGTCACCGTCAGCAGAAAGGTGAAACACCCTATCTATGGTAAATTCATCAGAAAGACCACAAAGTTTACTGCTCATGATGAAAAGAATGAGTGTGGTATCGGTGATACAGTACGTATCATGGAGACTCGTCCCTTGAGCAAAAGTAAGCGGTGGAGATTGGTAGAAATAATCGAACGGGCTAAATAAAATGATACAGCAGGAGTCAAGATTAAACGTAGCAGATAATAGCGGTGCAAAAGAAGTACTTTGTATCCGTGTGCTTGGAGGAACCAAAAGAAGATATGCATCAGTGGGCGACACCATTGTGGTATCAGTGAAGTCTGCATTGACTTCCAGTAGCTTGAAAAAAGGTACTGTTTCTAAGGCGGTCATCGTTCGAACCAAGAAAGAAGTTAGAAGAAAAGACGGGTCATACATCCGATTCGAGGATAATGCAGCGGTTTTGTTAAACCCTAACAACGAGCCTCGAGGAACCAGGATCTTTGGACCTGTAGCAAGAGAGCTTAGAGAAAAGCAGTTTATGAAGATTGTTTCATTGGCACCTGAAGTACTTTAATCATGAAGAATACCGATAAAATAAAAATTCATATCAGAAAAGGTGATACTGTAAAAGTGATCGCTGGAAATGATAAAGGTAAAACGGGTAAGGTACTCGAAGTGCTTACTGACAGATACAGAGCATTTGTTGAAGGTGTAAACATTGTGACAAAGCATGTGAAGCCATCAGCAAAAAATCCTGAAGGTGGACGTGAGCAGACAGAAGCTGCTATCCATATCAGCAATCTCATGGTAGTTGACCCTTCATCAGGAGAAGCAACCAGGATTGGCAGAAAGAAAAACGAGAGCGGAAAATTACAGAGGTATTCAAAAAAATCAGGAGAGTTTATCACTAATGGCTAAACCGAGATTAAAAGAAAAATATTTGACGGAAATCGTTCCGGCATTAAAGGAAAAGTTCCAGTACAAATCAATTATGCAGGTGCCTAAGCTTGTTAAGATCTCTATAAACAAAGGGATTGGAGAGGCAGTTGCCGATAAGAAAATGGTTGATGTAGGAGTGGAAGAACTTACTACCATCACTGGACAAAAAGCTGTACCTACCATTGCCAAGAACTCTGTTTCCAACTTTAAGTTAAGAGAAGGTATGCCAATTGGTGCCAAAGTGACTTTACGTGGAGATAGAATGTACGAATTCCTGGATCGATTGATGACAGTAGCCCTGCCAAGGGTGAGAGACTTCAGAGGCATCAAGGAAAGAGGATTTGACGGAAGAGGTAATTACACACTAGGTATCAAAGAGCAAATCATTTTCCCTGAGATCAGTATCGACAAGGTTAATAAGATCACTGGTATGGATATTACGTTTGTGACGACTGCACAGACAGATGAGGAGAGCTTTACATTGTTGAAATCATTCGGTTTACCTTTCGTAACTGGAAAAAATTAATATTTCTTATGGCTAAAGAATCAATAAAAGCGAGAGAAAGAAAAAGAGAGAAATTGGTAGCCCGATATGCTGAGAAGAGAGCGGCTTTGAAAGAAGCTGGTGATTATCAGGCTTTGGACAAACTACCAAGAAATTCTTCTAAAGTGAGATTGCACAACCGATGCAAGCTTACTGGTAGACCTAAAGGTTACATGAGGAAGTTTGGAATCTCCAGGGTTACATTCAGAGAGATGGCTTCTGAGGGGAAAATCCCAGGTGTAACAAAAGCGAGTTGGTAATCTCGATAGATAGAATAAAATATATCAAAAATATTAATTAATTTTGCACCCCTTTTTGGGGGTTTTAATTGTAAAAGAAATGGTAACAGATCCGATTGCGGACTTTTTAACAAGGATAAGAAACGCTATAAATGCTAATCAGCGCATTGTAGAGGTTCCTGCTTCTAATATCAAGAAGGAGATGACAAAAGTTCTTCACGATAAAGGATTTATCCAAAACTACAAGTTTGTGGATGATGACAAGCAGGGGATTATCAAAATAGCATTGAAGTACAATCCTCAGACCAAACAGTCTGCTATTACTAAGCTGGAAAGAATTAGTAAGCCGGGTCTAAGGAAGTTTGCTGATGCTGATAGCCTTCCAAGGGTATTGAATGGATTAGGAATTGCTATTGTATCTACATCAAGAGGAGTGATTTCTGATAAAGAAGCTAGATCACAACACATAGGCGGAGAGGTCTTGTGTTATGTATATTAATATTAGGAACTGAAGAGAAATGTCAAGAATAGGCAAAGCACCGATAGAATTACCTGAGAATGTTAATGTAACCATTAATAAGTCTACGGTAAACGTAAAAGGCCCCAAGGGAGAGTTAACTCAGGTCATCAATCCTGATTTGACTGTAAAGCTTGAGGACAGGACATTGATAGTAGAACGTCCTACAGAGCAGAAGCGGCATAAAGCAGCTCATGGTCTGTACCGGTCACTGATCAATAATATGGTGATAGGAGTTGAAAAAGGCTATCAGCATAAGCTGGAGCTGGTAGGGGTTGGATATAAAGCAACGGTGCAGGGTAACCTCCTGGAGCTTAGCCTTGGATATTCTCACAGTATATATATGGCTCTTCCTCCTGAGGTGAAGGCAACCGCTGAAACTGAAAAAGGAAAGAACCCTGTGGTAACAATTGAAGGGATCGATAAACAACTTGTGGGGCAGATTGCTGCTAAGATTAAATCCCTAAGACCAGTTGAACCTTACAAAGGTAAAGGTGTGAGATATCAGGGTGAGTATGTACGAAGAAAAGCTGGTAAAACTGCTGCTAAATAGAAATTAAAATGGCTGTATCTAAATTTCAAAGAAGGAAAAGAATTAAGCTAGGAATCCGCAGAAAAATCAGCGGTACTGCCGAGCGACCAAGGTTGTCTGTTTTCAGAAGTAACCGTGCCATTTATGCGCAAGTCATTGACGATGTAAAAGGCGTTACCATGACATCAATTTCCTCTAAAGAGATTGGAAAGGATGTACTAAACATTGCAAGCTCTAAAGAAGTAGGAATAAAATTGGCGGAGAAAGTAAAGGAAGCCGGTTTGGATACATTGGTTTTTGATAGAAATGGATACCCATACCACGGCAGAGTAAAAGCATTTGCAGAAGGAGTCCGAGAGGGAGGAATTAAATTTTAAGATATTATAATGACACAAAGCAATATCAAGGCAATAAAAGCTAGCGAAATCGACCTCAAAGAGCGAGTAGTAGCCATCAAAAGGGTTGCGAAAGTTGTAAAAGGTGGTAGAAGATTCAGCTTCTCTGCAATCGTAGTAGTTGGTGACAGTAATGGTGTAGTTGGATATGGTTTGGGAAAAGCCAATGAGGTAACTGATGCTATCACAAAAGGTGTGGATGATGCTAAAAAGAATTTAGTGCGAGTGCCTATTTTCAAAGGTACTGTACCCCACGAAGCCATTGGTAAATATGGTGGAGGATTGGTATTGCTTAAGCCTGCTGCAGCGGGTACCGGAGTAATTGCCGGTGGTGCGATGCGTGCTGTATTGGAGAGTGCTGGTATCCATGATGTATTGGCGAAGTCTAAAGGATCTTCTAATCCGCACAACGTGGTTAAAGCTACTTTTGATGCATTATTCAAAATGAGGGATCCGTTCTCAGTAGCTAAGCAGAGAGGTGTTGAGTTGGAAAAAGTTTTTAATGGTTAATGACAATGGCAAAGGTTAGAATCACACAGACCAGAAGCACTATCAAAAGAACTCAAAGGCAGAAAAGAACCATTGAAGCCCTGGGTCTTGGTAAGATCCATAAGAGTGTAGAGAAAGAATTAAATCCACAGGTAGAAGGCATGATCAATGCCGTTCAACACCTGGTAGAAGTAAAAGAACTTTGATCATGAGATTAGAATCATTAAAACCCGCAGCAGGTTCGACTAAGAGTCGCAAAAGAATTGGTAGAGGACAAGGTTCTGGAAAAGCAGGAACTTCAGGAAGAGGGCATAAGGGAGCACAGTCTCGATCTGGTTACTCAAGGAAATTAGGATTCGAAGGTGGACAGATGCCCCTTCAAAGAAGGATTCCTAAGTTTGGTTTCAAAAACAACAGTAAAATTGTTATGAAGCCGATCAACCTTGATGATCTACAGAAGCTGAGCGAAGACAAGAAGTTGAAGGAAGTAACTCCGGAAATTTTAAGAGAAAATGGTTTGGCAGGTAAAGCTGATCAAATCAAGGTTTTAGGTCGAGGAGAATTGAAGGCAAAGCTGGCTGTAACAGCTCACAAGTTTTCTGGTTCTGCTCAGGAAGCTATTGAAAAAGCTGGCGGTTCAGTAACCGTTCAGGCATAATATGAAAAAGTTTTTACAAACCATACGGAATATTTTCGCCATTGAGGAGCTGAGAACAAGAATCCTAAATACAATAGGATTCTTAATCATTTTCAGACTTGGATCCTTCGTGGTACTCCCCGGAGTGGATCCTTCCAAGCTGGAGACTGGTGCCGGTGGGATTTTCGGGCTGCTAAATACTTTCCTTGGTGGAGCCTTTGAAAGAGCTTCAGTATTTGGATTGGGTATCATGCCATATATTTCTGCATCCATTGTATTGCAGTTGATGACAGTGGCAGTTCCTTATTTCCAAAAACTTCAAAAAGAAGGCGATAGTGGTAGAAAGAAAATCAATCAGATCACAAGAGTACTGACCATCTTTATTTGTATGGCTCAGTCTCTCGCGTACTTGTCTGCATCTATTCCATCAGAGGCAATTGTCCTTGAAAATGAGTTTCTGTTTAAATTATCATCAATGGTAATTCTTACTTCAGGAACAATTTTCTGTATGTGGCTGGGCGAAAGGATTACTGATAAAGGAATTGGAAACGGTATCTCCATGCTCATCATGATAGGTATCATCTCAAGGTTTCCTGGAAGTATCGTAGCTGAAGCTGTAACAAGGGGAATGAGTCAGGCATTGATCTTTATCCTGGAGTTAGTGGTATTATTCTTTGTAGTAATGGCTACGGTAGCACTAGTACAGGCTGTACGTAGAATTCCGGTACAATATGCCAAGCAGGTTGTTGGTAATAAAGTATATGGTGGTCAGCGGCAGTATATTCCACTGAAAGTAAACTCTTCAGGTGTAATGCCGATCATCTTTGCTCAGTCATTGATGTTCCTTCCGGCGATGCTTGCTGGTTTCTGGAGAGAGCAAAGTGATATCGCACAGTATATAGGTACTACATTTTCAGACATTCAATCATGGCAATACAACTTGTTGTTTGCTGTGTTGATCATACTCTTCACATTTTTCTATACAGCAATCACGATCAATCCTAATCAGATTGCAGATGACATGAAGAGAAATGGTGGTTTTATTCCGGGTATTAAACCAGGAAAACAGACTTCCGAATTTATAGACAGTGTAATGTCGCGGATTACATTGCCCGGGTCATTCTTCCTGGCAATCATAGCCATCCTTCCTGCTTTCGCTATGATAGCAGGTGTCAACAGTGGGTTTGCACAGTTTTATGGAGGAACTTCACTATTGATCATGGTAGGTGTGATCCTGGATACACTACAACAAATTGAAAGTTATCTGCTGATGAGGCATTACGAAGGAATGATGAAATCAGGCAGAGTAAAAGGTAGAACACAAACAGCAGTTGCATAATGGCAAAACAGGCATCCATAGAACAAGATGGTACCATTGTAGAAGCATTATCAAATGCAATGTTCAGAGTGGAGTTGGAAAACGGGCATGAAGTCATTGCGCATATCTCAGGAAAAATGAGGATGCACTATATAAAAATATTACCAGGGGATAAAGTGAAGTTGGAAATGTCTCCTTATGATTTGACAAAGGGACGAATCGTTTACAGATATAAATAATTTGAAGATAAAATGAAAGTTAAAGCATCCGTAAAGAAACGCAGTGCTGATTGCAAAGTGATCCGAAGAAAAGGGAAGCTTTATGTAATCAATAAGAAGAACCCAAAGTTTAAACAAAGACAAGGATAAAAATGGCACGAATCGCAGGAGTTGACGTTCCGGATAATAAAAGAGGTGAGATAGGTCTTACCTATATCTACGGCATTGGAAGAAGATCTGCTCAGAAAATACTTACTGAAGCAGGGGTAGATTGGGACAAAAAAGTCTCAGACTGGGATGATGATGAAGCTGGTAAGATCCGGACCATTATCGGAGAGCAGTTTAAAGTTGAGGGAATTCTCAAATCAGAAATCCAATTGAGCATTAAGCGTCTTTTGGATATCGGATGCTACAGAGGTTTGAGACATCGTAAGGGGTTGCCTGTTCGAGGACAGAAGACCAAGAACAATGCCCGTACAAGAAAAGGACGAAGAAAAACTGTTGCAAACAAGAAAAAAGCTGTTAAGTAATTGATCAATGGCACAGAAAAGAAAAGATAAAGCTAAAAAGAGAGTAGTTGCTGTCGACACTATTGGACAGGCGCATATACAGGCTACTTTCAACAACATCATTATTTCCATGACCAATGCTTCAGGCCAGGTAATTTCTTGGGCGTCAGCTGGAAAGATGGGATTTAAAGGATCAAAGAAGAATACTCCTTATGCAGCTCAAATGGCAGCACAAAACTGCGCTCAGGCAGCATTTGATCTTGGTTTGAGAAAAGTAGATGTCTTTGTAAAAGGACCTGGAGCAGGTAGGGAATCTGCTATCAGAACGATCCAAAACATCGGTATTGAAGTAGCTATGATCAAAGACGTGACTCCGCTACCTCACAACGGATGTCGTCCACCTAAGAGAAGAAGAGTTTAATTTATTTAATAGAATAGATAAATGGCAAGATATACCGGGCCCAAGACTAAGATTTCAAGAAAATTTGGAGAGCCAATCTTCGGTGCTAGCAAAGCACTTCAGAAGAAAAACTACCCTCCTGGTCAACACGGAAGAGGTCGAAGAAGAAAGCAATCTGAATATGCTATTCAGCTGGCTGAAAAGCAAAAGGCTAAATATACTTATGGAGTCTTAGAGCGTCAGTTCGCCAACATATTTGAAAAAGCATCAAGAAAGAGTGGAATCACAGGGGAGATTCTGCTTCAGCTTCTGGAAGCAAGGTTAGACAATACTGTCTACCGATTAGGCATTGCGCCTACAAGAAGAGGGGCCAGACAATTGGTTACTCACAAGCACATCACTGTAAATGGAGAGATTGTAAATATTCCTTCATTTACACTGAAAAATAATGATGTTATTGGAGTACGTGAAAAATCTAAGTCACTGGAAGCAATTTCTAATAGCCTCGCATCCAACTCAAGACAATTTTCTTGGCTTGAGTGGAATCATTCTGAGCTATCTGGTAAGTTTTTAAATCCCCCGACAAGAGAGGACATTCCTGAGAATATCAAGGAACAACTTATCGTTGAATTGTACTCTAAATAAAAGGTTTCTAAACATTTAAAGAATAAAAATATGTCAATTCTTGCATTTCAAATGCCGGACAAAGTGGTGATGGAAAAAGCCGATGACTTTCACGGTCTTTTTACCTTCAAACCACTCGAAAAAGGATACGGTGTCACTATTGGAAATGCTCTAAGAAGGATCTTACTTTCTTCTTTGGAGGGTTATGCAATCACTGGTGTGAAGATTCCTGGTGTATTACATGAATTTTCTACCATCGAGGGAGTAGTGGAAGATGTGAGTGAAATTATTTTGAATCTTAAAATGGTTAGATTCAAGAGAATCACAGATGTTGTAGAAAACTCTATTACCGTATCAGTATCTGGTAAGTCTCAACTGACTGCCGCTGATCTGGCAAAAGCTACTACATCATTCGAAATATTGAACCCTGAGCTGGTTATCTGCAACCTGGACGAAAGTGCCAAGTTTGAGATGGAGTTGAATGTAGAGAAGGGAAGAGGATATGTGACAGCAGAGGAAAACAAGCCTGAGGAAGCTGGATTTGGATACATCGCTATGGATTCAATCTTCACTCCGATCAAAAATGTAAAATATAGCATTGAGAATACCAGGGTTGAGCAAAAGACTGACTTTGAACAATTGATCATCGATATTGAAACTGATGGTTCAATACACCCTGAAAACGCATTGAAAGGTGCTGCTCACATTCTGATTCAGCATTTTATGTTGTTCTCAGATCAGAGCATGATCCTTGAGTCGCAGGAGAAAGGTCAGCCAGAGGCAGTAGATGAGGAGTTACTTCATATGAGAAAACTCTTGAAGACTCCATTGAATGATTTGGATCTATCAGTAAGGGCATACAACTGCCTGAAAGCAGCTGACGTTAGGTCACTGGGAGACCTGGTAAATCTGGAGATTTCGGATATGATGAAATTCAGAAACTTTGGAAAGAAATCCCTTGCAGAGCTTGAGCAGCTTGTAGCTGACAAAGGCCTGACATTTGGAATGGACCTCTCAAAGTATAAATTGGACGAGGAATAATGAGACACGGAAAGAAATTTAATCACTTAGGTCGAACAGCTTCTCACAGAGAGGCCATGCTTTCGAATATGGCTTCTTCATTGATCATCAATAAGAGGATCAACACTACTTTGGCAAAAGCCAAGGCCTTGAGGAAGTATGTAGAACCCATCATCACCAAGGCTAAGACAGATACAACGCATTCAAGAAGGATTGCCTTTTCTTATTTGCAGAACAAGGAATCAGTTCAGGAATTGTTTGGTCCTATCGCAGAAAAGATTGCTAACAGGCCTGGTGGATACGTTCGTATCATTAAGACTGGCAACAGGTTAGGTGATAGTGCCGAGATGTGCATGATGGAGCTTGTTGATTTCAATGAGTTGTTGCTCGGAGAAACTAGTGCTAAGCCTAAGACAAGAAGGTCACGTAGAGGTGGATCAGGTAAAGCGAAATCAACTCCTGAGGCAAGTGCTGAAGCAGCAGCAGAATCAGCTCCGGCGGCAGAAGAGGTGAAGGAGGAGAAAAAAGGTCCGAAAGCCAAGGCTGAAGAGGCCAAAGCAGAAGTAGCTGAACCTGCTGAGGAGAAGAAAGAAGAAGCTCCAAAGGATGAGAAGAAGGTAGAGGCGAAAGCTGAAGAGCCTGCTAAGGAGAAAAAAGAAGAAAAATCTGACAAGGCTTCAGACAAAGAAGCCGATGATAAATCTGAGAAGAAAGATTGATCATTGGGTTATCAAAATATCAAAAAGGGATCAGTTGAAACTGTTCCCTTTTTTTATGTACGAGGCTGAATAATAATTTTATATTTTTGCACACCAAGATGAAGGAACACACCAAGAAAAAAGCAATCCTATTACTCGCAGATGGTTCACTTTATGAAGGGTTTTCTATTGGAAAATCCGGTACTTCAGGAGGTGAAATTTGCTTTAATACGGGAATGACAGGCTACCAGGAGGTCTACACGGATCCCTCCTATTATGGCCAAATTATTGTAAACACGACTGCTCATATCGGAAACTATGGCGTCCATGATGATGAGCAGGAATCAGATAAACCCAAGATTAAGGGTTTAGTTGTCAATGATTTTACTCACCAGTATAGCAGGAGCACAGCTACTGATGGACTGAATGGTTACCTCGAGAAAAACAACACAGTAGGTATCACAGATATTGACACCAGAAAGCTGGTTCGTCACATCAGGATGGAGGGCGCAATGAATGCCATCATATCCAGTGAAATCCTTGACAAGGATGAGTTGATGGTTGAGCTGAAGAAGCTACCAAACATGAAGGCTCTTGAGCTTTCCAGTGAGGTTACCGTAAAGGAACCTTACGAGTTAGGAAGCGGAAATACGGGCCTCAAAATTGCTGTCATTGACTACGGAGTAAAGAAATCCATTCTTAAAAACTTTGAAATAAGAAACTGTCACTGTAAGGTTTTCCCAGCAAAGACTTCCTTTAGTGATATGGAAAGCTGGAAACCCGATGGATACTTTTTATCAAATGGACCCGGAGATCCAGCAGCGATGGACTATGCTGCTGAGACTGTAAAAGAATTATTAGGCGCAGACAAACCAATCTTTGGGATTTGCCTTGGTAACCAGATCCTGGCCAGAGCTGTAAATATCGATACTTTCAAGATGCACCATGGTCATCGTGGTTTAAACCATCCGGTAAAGAATCTGCTGACAGGGCTTGGAGAGATTACCTCCCAGAATCACGGATTTGCTGTAAGTATGGAGAGTTTGGAGAAATCCAAAGATGCGGAATTAACCCACATAGACTTAAATGACAACACAGTTGAGGGACTTAGATTAAATGGGAAGCCTGCATTTTCTGTGCAGTACCACCCGGAATCATCACCCGGTCCACATGACTCAACTTACTTATTCGACGACTTTATTCAGTTAATTAAAGAAAACAAATAATGAGCATTATCGAGAGCGTATTCGCAAGACAAATACTTGACTCAAGAGGAAATCCTACTATTGAAGTAGACGTAGTAACAGAAAATGGCACCCTGGGCAGGGCTGCTGTACCTTCAGGTGCTTCTACCGGTGAGCATGAGGCGGTTGAATTGAGAGATGGTGATAAGTCAAAGTACCTCGGTAAAGGTGTTTTGAAAGCTGTAGACAATGTAAATGAAAACATTGCACCAGAAATCATCGGTTACTCAGTGTTTGAACAAAAGATCATCGATCAGTTGATGATTGATCTTGATGGGACTGAAAATAAATCCAAGCTGGGTGCCAACGCCATTCTTGGCGTTTCACTTGCTGTAGCAAGAGCAGCTGCCAGCGAACTTGGATTACCACTGTTTAGGTATATTGGTGGCGTCAATGCCCATGTATTGCCTGTTCCTATGATGAATATCATCAACGGTGGGTCGCACTCAGATGCGCCTATTGCATTCCAGGAATTCATGATCAGACCTGTAGGAGCTCCTACATTCAGTGAAGCTGTGAGAATGGGTGCTGAGATTTTTCACCAATTAAAAAAGATTCTACACGATAAGGGATTAAGTACTGCTGTGGGTGATGAAGGCGGTTTTGCTCCTAATTTCTCTGGAGGAACAGAAGAAGCTCTTGATAGCGTGATTAAAGCCATTAAAGATGCAGGATACAAGCCAGGTGATGATGTAACTATCGCTATGGATTGTGCATCATCTGAGTTCTTTTCAAATGGTAAGTATGATTACACCAAATTCGAAGGTGATGGAGCAAAAATCCGATCAAGTGCTGAGCAGGTAGATTACCTCGCTGAGCTGATCAGTAAGTATCCTATCGATAGCATTGAAGATGGATGTGATGAGAATGATTGGGAAGGATGGAAAATGCTTACAGCAAAGATCGGAAGTAAATGTCAGCTGGTAGGAGATGACTTGTTGGTTACAAACGTAAAGTTTCTTGAGAAAGCGATCAAGGAGAAAGCTGCCAATTCAATTCTTATCAAGGTAAATCAGATTGGAACCCTTTCTGAAACACTTGCAGCAATCGAGATGGCACATAAGGCTGGCTGGACCGCAGTAGTATCACATCGTTCTGGAGAGACTGAAGACAATACCATTGCTGACATCGCTGTTGCAACCAATGCAGGACAGATCAAGACTGGATCTATGTCACGATCTGACAGGATGGCCAAGTACAACCAGTTGCTCAGGATCGAAGAGGAATTGGATGATGTAGCAGTGTATCCTGCAAAAGGATAAACAGGCTTTTCAAACGGCTGGAAAGTAAAATTTTTAGAAAATAAGTTTTTTGATCGTATCTTTAAGTTCATGATTAACAAGGTCTTCAATAGAATTCCTCCATTTTTTAGGAACTTTTACTTTCTGGCCATTTTCTTTTTCCTGGTCTGGATGCTCTTCTTTGATTCCAACGATATCATTACCCAGTCCAGGTTGAGTGGCAAACTAGCCGATCTCAAAGAGGCCAAAACATTCTATGAGGAAAAGATCATTGAAGTAAAAAATGATCGTGAAGCCCTGTTGAATGACAAGAATCTGCTGGAAAAAATAGCCAGAGAGAAGTACTTCATGAAAAAGAGTGGTGAGGAGATTTTTGTTCTGGTAGAAGAATGAGGTCAGCATTAATACTATTCATTTCATTTTCCTTATTTCTTAGTGCCCAGGCTCAATACAGAGCGCCTTCTAAAGGTGGAGGAGGCCGTGGACTCACTGATAGGATCTACTTCGGAGGAGGAGGTGGATTCAGCGGTGGATCAAACTACATAAACGTAAGTTTGAGCCCTCTGGTAGGTTATAAAATCACAGAGCGCTTTTCCAGCGGTGTGCAGATTTCTTATCAATATGTAAGATTTAATTCTTTTCGTGCCAATAACTATGGTGGTGGGCCTTTTCTGAGGTTCAACATTACTCAGAAATTCTTTACCTATTCACAATACGAATACATGAATTATGGTGCGCTTGCGGTGCCACCAGATACTGGTCCACGTTTTGATTTCAATAGTTTATTCGTAGGTCTGGGATACTCAGAACCCATTGGTAAGAATGTAGCATTTAACATTACGGCGCTCTATAATTTGCTGTATAAGGATGGAACGCAGTCTCCTTATGATAGTCCGTTAGTCTTTAGAGTGGGAATTGTAGCTGGATTGTTTTAATCCGGATAAAGTGCCGAAGAAGGGACTCGAACCCCCATGCTCGTAAGAGCACATGTCCCTGAAACATGCGTGTCTACCAATTTCACCACTTCGGCATTGGAAGGACGAAGGTAGCTATTTCTCTTAATCTGAACGCCTTCTTCTCCTAAATTTTGACACTTTTATTCTCCTAATTTCACATTGAATCGTGTGCCGAGCTGTCTCAGGTCTTCCACTACAGGATCCAGCAAAGGAATACCTCTTGTTTTACGTTCACTTTCCATATGTCTTTCCGGATCGCCAGGAATAAGTACCGGTTGACCTTTTTTTACCGGTTCAGCCTCCCTAAATCGTGTGATCCAATTGTCCATATGCGATTTAAATTCTCCTGCAGGCCTGAATCCATCAATTCTCATGGCCCCGAAGAAATGTCCAATTCCTTTACCTACCTGATCCTTCAGTGGGTCTAAATAGGCAACGAAAGGTGGTACCCAGGGCCCATAATTTGCCCCGGAAAGTACTGCTGAAAAAATATCTACTACCGAGGATAATCCATAGCCCTTATGCGAACCATGTTCACGATCTCCACCAAGCGGCAATAGAGCCCCACCGTTTTTTACTGCGTATGGGTCTATGGTAGGTTCTCCGTTGGCTGTTTGCATCCAGCCTGTTGGGGCTTCTGTACCCTTTCGCTGTAGGATCTCAAGTTTTCCATTAGCAGCAGTGGTTGTGGCCATATCAAGCACAAATGGGGGTTGTTTATCGGCCGGTATTGCAACGGCAATTGGGTTAGTCCCGAGTAATCGTTCTTTGGAGAATGTAGGTGAAACCAGAGGGCTTGCATTGGTCATAGCAAACCCAATACAATCCTCCTCCAAAGCCATCATGGCATAGTATCCTGCAATACCGAAATGATTTGAGTTTCTTACGGAGATCCATCCTGAACCAACTTCCAGTGCCTTCTGAATGGCCAGTTTCATGGCCTGTGGACCTACTACGAGGCCAAGGCCTAAATCGCCGTCTACGACACCCGTGCTGGGAGTCTCATGGACTAGCTTCACATTAGGACTGGTATTTACCCTGTCTTTATCAATCAGTCTGACATATCCCGACAAGCGAGCCACACCATGTGAATCTACTCCTCTCAGGTCAGCACTGAGTAAAACCTCAGCACCAGTTCTGGCCTCTTGTTCACTGCTTCCGGCAGCTACTAAAATGGATTTGGTAAAGTCAAATAGTGATTCGTAGGAAATAGTCATAATGCCCTAATAAAGTTTGAAAAATAGTTGGTCTGGTTTGAAAACAAAAATATCGACTAACCTTTAGTAGAGCTGTCGGTTTTTGAGCGTTTGAATGGTATTGAGTAATACACCCTCTTTCAGGGCATAAGCTGAAACTCTTAGGTGTTTAATTTTTAGCTTTTGAACCACATAGCTGATGAGAATGGTTGCCACAACAATCATTTCCACTCGAAGTTCAATCATCCCTGGAATTTGCATTCTCTCAGACCTGGTTTTTTGAATTAGATCAGCGGCGATCTTTCGGTAATCTACTATTGGAAGGGGATACTCAGTATCTCCCGGCGGTTTTTCGATGCCGCTTTTAAGTCGGTATATATCGCTTAGCGTATCAAAAGTACCCGATGAGCCGATGAGCGTATCCAGGTTATAGTTTTCGCAAACGTTGAAGAGCAAGTCAAGTTCATCTTCCAGAAACTGCTCAATATCCGATATTTCCTGATCGGTAATGGGATCATTTTTATGAAATTTCTCCAACAACCGAAGACCACCGATTTCAAAGCTATGCATCCAATCAGCCTTTTCGTCTGTTCCGATGATAAATTCGATGCTCCCTCCACCGATATCCATAATCAACTGAGGCGCTGGACCAATTTTTAGGGCCCTTTTTACTCCAAAATAGATGTAGTTGGCTTCTTCTAGCCCGGTGATGATTCTGGTCTTGAAACCAGTTTCCCTTTCTATCAGGTCAACCAGGTCATTACCGTTTTTGGCATTTCTGATGGCACTGGTCGCAGTAGCTGAAACATCCTCAACCTGATATGCCTCAATCGTTTTCTTAAAGCGTTTTAACGTGGTAAGAGCCCGGTCAATAGCCTCAGGGATGATCATCCCTTTGTTGATGCCGTTCTCACCAATCTTGACGGCTACTTTTTCTCTGAAAAGCACACGGAAGTCATCCCCATCCAACTCAACGATAATGAGGTGGAAGGTGTTCGTACCCATATCAATTACTGCTACATTCATCTTCCAATGCGTTAAGGCCCGCAATTTAGAATAGTTTTTCCAATATTCTTGTAAGGCAGGCATGACTATTAAACAATCATATAGCAAGGATCGATCCGAACTTTAAAAATTACCCGGATATTATATTAACTTAACCAAAAATGAAGTTTTAAATACCTCTATATGGGATCGAAAAAGTCTCCTGAACATCATATTGCAACTAACTCAGAAAAATTAGAGCATCTTGTAAAACTCAACCAAGAAGCAGAGGCAGCAGGAGGAAAAGAAAAGATTGGTAAACAACATGACAAGGGAAAACTGACAGCTCGTGAGCGGGTTGAATTGCTCCTTGATCCCGGGTCATTTCAAGAAATAGGTAAGCTGGTGCTGCATCGGGGTCAGGACTTTGGTATCGATCAACAGCAATACCTGGGAGATGGAGTGATCACAGGCTATGGGACAATCGATGGCCGGTTAGTTTACATATTTAGCCATGACTTTACGGTATTTGGTGGCTCACTGTCCGAAACTTTTGCAGAGAAGATTGTCAAAATCATGGATATCGCACTGAAGACAGGCGCTCCAATCATAGGGTTGAACGATTCCGGGGGGGCTCGGATTCAGGAAGGAGTCATGTCCCTGGCTGGATATGCCGATATTTTCTACCGAAATACCAGGTCTAGCGGAGTGATCCCTCAAATAAGTGCCATCATGGGGCCATGCGCCGGAGGCGCGGTTTACTCACCGGGAATTACAGATTTCATTTTCATGGTGGAGAAGACAAGTTACATGTTTGTGACTGGTCCAAATGTGGTGAAAACCGTGACACAGGAGACCGTGACATCCGAAGAGCTAGGCGGGGCAACAACGCACGCTACCAAAAGTGGAGTTACTCATTTTTCCAATAGGAACGAAGCAGAATGTATCTATGGTATCCGGAAATTATTGAGTTATATTCCCTCAAACTGTGAAGATGATCCTCCATTCATCCCATATGAGGCAAAAGAGGATGATATAAGATCTTCTCTGGATACTATTTTACCAGATAATCCCAATCAGCCATACGATATTAAAGAGGTGATCAATGAGGTAATCGATAAGGATAGCTTCTTTGAGGTACACGAGCAATATGCTGAAAATATCGTTGTAGGTTTTGCCAGATTGGGGGGTAAAAGCATCGGAATTGTAGCTAATCAACCCATGGTTCTTGCGGGAGTATTGGATAATCATGCGAGTAAAAAAGGGGCCCGGTTTATTCGATTTTGTGATTGCTTTAATATCCCACTCCTGGTTTTTGTGGATGTTCCTGGCTTTTTGCCTGGTACCGATCAGGAATGGAATGGTATCATTTCCAATGGGTCAAAAATTCTGTATGCGTTTTCTGAAGCTACTGTGCCCCGTGTTTCGGTGATCACCAGAAAAGCCTACGGAGGTGCTTATGATGTGATGAATTCCAAACATATAGGTGCCGATATGAATTTTGCTTGGCCGACAGCAGAAATTGCCGTGATGGGTCCGCAGGGAGCAGCGGAAATAATTTTTAGGAAAGAAATACAAAGATCAAAAGATCCTGAAAAAAAACTTCAGGACAAGATCGAGGAGTACACAGAGAAGTTTGCTAATCCGTATATTGCGGCCAGTCGGGGATTTATCGATGAAGTGATCATTCCACACAATACCAGGGTAAAACTTCTGGCGGCATTTAAGATGCTGGAAAACAAAGTGGATGACATGCCCCGAAAGAAACACGGAAATATTCCTTTATAAGCAGTTGATTTTTTTATGGAGACGAAAGAAAGCAGAGATTTTTTATTCAAATATCTTAATAATGCGTCACCGACAGGGTTTGAGTCGAGTGGCCAAAAGATTTGGTTAGATTACGTGAAGCCATATATAGATGATTATATCTCAGATACTTATGGCACTGTTGTGGGTGTACTGAACCCAAAGGCAGATTATAAAGTGGTAATTGAAGCCCACGCAGATGAGATCAGCTGGTTTGTCAATCATATCACAGAGCAAGGGTATATCTATGTAATCAGAAATGGAGGCTCTGATCATCAGATAGCTCCATCAAAGCGAGTAAATATTCATACCAAAAAGGGGATTGTAAAGGGGATCTTTGGCTGGCCTGCCATCCACGTACGTGACAAGGCCAAAGAAGAAGCACCATCCCTAAAAAATATCTTCATTGATGTCGGAGCATCTTCACGCGCCGAAGTAGAAAAGATGGGTATCCATGTGGGGACAGTCATCACTTTTGATGATGAGCTCATGGAATTGAACGATAAATATCTGGTGGGCAGGGCCCTCGATAACAGGATCGGTGGCTACATGATCGCTGAAGTTCTTAAGAAGATCAAAAAGAATAAAGTCGATCTTCCATTCGGTCTTTATGTCGTTAATGCGGTGCAGGAGGAGATTGGACTCAGAGGTGCCGAGATGATCGCTCATCGGATTAAACCTAATCTAGCCATCATCACCGATGTGACGCATGATACTGATGCCCCGATGTATGATAAAGTTACCAGCGGAGATATTTCCTGCGGCAAAGGACCAGCTGTATGTTATGGGCCTGCCGTCCACAACAACGTCCTGGATATGATTATCAAAGTTGCAGAGAAGAAAAAAATCCCATTTCAACGACGTGCAGCAAGTAGATCTACGGGTACTGATACTGATGCATTTGCTTATTCGAGTGAAGGGGTAGCATCTGCATTGATATCGATTCCTTTGAAATATATGCATACTACCGTGGAAACTTGTTCTAAGGTTGACTTACAACACACCATTGACCTGATCTATGAAACGGTGATCCAGGTAAAAGACAAGCAGGATTTCAGATACATTAAATAATACTTCCTGGAAAGAGGGTTTAGGTAAGAGCGTCATTTGAAATTACGCATCGAATGTTGTAATTTCCTTGTTCATTGATTCATCCATGTATCTTCATTATGGTGGATCAATTTTCTTTTACCCAAAACCTAACTGATGGAATTAAACAAAAAATTATCCCGCAGATCGACACTTAGAAATCTAGGACTCGGTATTGCGGGTGGTAGCCTTGGTATCTCAGGGTTCTCAGCCAATGCAGAAGAGAAAGAGGCGTATCGAAAGGCCACCAAAGGACTGCCTCCGTTAAAGATCACCAAAGTATCTGCCATCGCTACATGTCCTCATGGCATTGAATTGATTGTCGTCAAGGTCGAGACTAGCGAACCGGGTTTATACGGCCTGGGGTGTGCCACCTTCAGACAACGAGCTCATGCGGTGGTAGCAGCCATTGACAAATATCTCCATGACTTTTGCGTCGGTCGGGATGTGGACAACATCGAAGATATGTGGCAGGCTACCTATCAAAGTTCTTACTGGCGCAATGGACCTGTATTAAACAATGCACTGAGTGGGTTGGATCAGGCTCTGTGGGATATCAAAGGAAAACGGGCCAATATGCCAGTTTACCAGCTATTAGGTGGTAAATGCCGTTTTGCAATTGATTGTTATGCGCATGCAGGTGGAAATTCGCCTGATGAAGTGGCTGAGAGTGCCCAGGGTTTCATCGATAAGGGATTCAGGCACGTGAGGATCCAAATGGGTGGCTACGGAGCAAGCCAGGCCCTTGGTGGCTATGGAGCAAGTCAGGAAAAGATACCTGCAGACTTTAAAGAAAAGGGATTCGGGATGCCTGATGACAATTATATGGATCCTATCTACTATACCAAAAGTGTGGTTGACATGTTTAAAACTGTCAGGGAAAAATGTGGAGATCGGGTGGAGTTGTTGCATGACATTCATGAACGGATTCAGCCGACCGATGCCATCAGAATGATCAAAGAACTTGAGCCATATCGACCATTTTTTATTGAAGATCCGTTTTCACCAGAGAATAATCGATATTTTAAGCTCCTTAGGCAACAGACATCTGTACCCATTGCGATGGGGGAGCTGTTTAATAATCCACATGAGTGGGTAGATCCAATGAAAGATCAGTTATTTGATTTTATCCGGATACATATTTCACAAATTGGCGGAATTACTCCTGCCATGAAAGTCGCTAGACTTGGAGAGTTCTTCAATGTCAAAACTGCCTGGCATGGACCAGGTGATGTTTCGCCAGTGGGGCATGCAGCCAATGCTCATATTGATTTTGCAGTGTGGAATTTCGGTATTCAGGAATCAGTCCACTTCTCAGACAGGATTCAAGAGATCTTCACCGGATGTCCTTATGTGGAGAATGGTTACATGTATGTAAATGAAGTTCCAGGACTTGGTGTAGATATCAATGAAAAGGAGGCTGCCAAATATCCTTTGCCCGATAAACAGCTCAATAACTGGACGCAGGTAAGGAAGAATGATGGAACAATAATCCGGCCCTAGTGAAGTATTTGCTTAACTACATGGTAATTGGGGGTCTGGTTTTGATACTGATTTCCGGATGCAAGGAAAGTCAGCAAACACAAAATCAGATTCCTGAACTATTCACTCAATATTGTATTTCCTGTCATGGGCAAGATCTAAAGGGTGGTGTAGCGCAAAGCCTGATTGATGGATCGTGGCAGTTTGGAGCCCGGAAAAATGATATCTTTCGCTCGATAAAGTTCGGACATCCTAGCTTTGGCATGCCCTCCTGGGGGGCAGTCTTTCAAGATGAGGAAATTATGGGATTGGCAGACTACCTGTTGGCCAATGAGACGAAATCTGCGGATGATGATAAACCTCTCCCCTCTACAATTGAAACTTTGGACTATATACTGAATACGGAGGTTGTGGTAGAGGGATTGGAAAATCCCTGGGGTATTGCATTTCTGGGAGAAAATCATTTTCTGGTCACTGAACGCCCCGGAAGACTAAGGGTCTATGAAAATGGTGCTTTGAACCCCTCACCCGTTAAAGGTACACCTGAGGTCGTGGTAGGAGGGCAGGGAGGATTACTGGATGTGGCAATTGATCCGAACTATGATCAAACAGGCTGGGTGTACCTGGTGTTCAGCCATGGAATAATAAGTGATTCAGATACCATTCCTCTGGCCATGACATCTGTGGTTAGGGGTAAGATTGACGATAATGTGTGGTCCGAAAATGAAGTAATTTATGAAGCTCCGCATGAAAGCTACTTGAATACCAGAATCCATTATGGTGGTCGAATTGCCTTTGATGACCAAGAGTTTCTTTATTTATCAATTGGTGATCGCTCACTTTCAGAGCGTGCACAGGACCTAAGCCTGCCAAACGGAAAAATCCATAGGTTAAATAAAGATGGCAGCATACCAAAAAGCAATCCATTCTATGGTGATGCTGATAAGCTATGGTCTATCTATTCTTATGGCCATCGGAATCCTCAGGGGCTGACCGTTCATCCGGAAACCAATAAAGTATGGGTGGCTGAACATGGTCCTTTAGGAGGGGATGAGGTAAATCAGATAAATGCCGGACTCAACTACGGATGGCCGGAGATCTCGTATGGAATCAACTACAACGGAGAATTGATTAGTGAGTTTGAAAGCAAAGAAGGCATGGAACAGCCTATTTGGTACTGGAAACCTTCAATAGCCGTATCAGGAGTTAATTTTTACGCTGGATCTCAATTTCCTAAATGGGAAAATCAATTACTAGTCAGTGCCCTGCGATTTGAGGAGGTCCAGCTATTGAATGTTAAGGATGGTAACGTAATATTCCAACAGACGCTACTGAAAAATTTTGGCAGAGTTCGTCAGGTGATTTCAGGACCAAAAGGAGCTATCTATGTGGTATTTGATAAGCCGGGAAGAGTGGTAAAGCTGAGTAGGCAGGAGGTGTGAAAGGCTGATTAGCTTGAAGCCCTAGCACTCCGCAAGTGTCTAAAACAATTCTGCCATACAAATTGTCTTTGTTCAAGATAATCTGAACAGACATATTATGGCATCTCCAAAAGTTGCAGCAAAAGAGCCCAGATCCTTTGAATTGAAAGAAGGTAAATTATATGCCTGGTGTGCATGTGGTCAATCGAAGAATCAACCATTTTGTGATGGTTCTCACAAGGGTTCCGATTTTTCACCAGAAGTATTTAAGGCTGAGAAGTCAAAGACCGTATGGTTTTGCATGTGCAAGCATACTGGCAATAGACCTTTCTGCGATGGAACGCATAAAAAAGTTTAGGCAAAAAAAAGACTACAAAACAAATGTGCTTTGTAGTCTCTGTTTTCTTGTGGTGTCCGGATTATCCGATCACAACTCTTTTGAATTCTGAAACAGTCAATCCTTTGTTGATCCCATCCAGGTATTGCTGGATGGATACACTGTTGTCTTTTACGAAAGCCTGGTTCAGCAGAGTATTTTCTTTGAAGAATTTCTGAAGTTTACCCTGAGCGATCTTGTCAATGATTTGCTCTGGCTTACCTTCGGCTCGGGCCTGCTCTTTTCCAATCTCTATTTCTTTTTCAATGGTTGCCGCATCCACACCCTCTTTGTCTACAGCTACAGGGTTCATTGCAGCAATTTGCATGGCTACGTCTCTACCAGCTTCAGTTACATCTGTTCCATTGGTATTGTTCAACGCAACAAGCACACCAAGCTTACTGTTTAGGTGGATGTATGGTACAACCTTTTCACCTTCAAGGACCTCATAGCTACTGATTTCCAGCTTCTCGCCGATTTTCCCAGTAGTTTCTGTGATTTTTTCATTAATGGTCAGGCTACCAGATTTTATCGATTTCAATTCATCAATAGAAGAAGGGTTTTCTTTTGAAGCCACTTCAATGATTTCCTCTCCTAATTTGATGAAGTCTTCATTTTTAGCAACAAAGTCAGTCTCACAAGTAAACGCGATCAGGATTCCCTTTTTGCCGTCGTTGATGGTTTTTGCAAAAACAACACCTTCTGAAGTCTCCCTGTCAGCTCTGGAAGCAGAAACTTTCTGTCCTTTTTTCCTCAACAATTCTACCGCTTTGTCGAAATCTCCTCCCGCCTCTGTTAGTGCCTTTTTGCAGTCCATCATACCGGCACCGGTCATCTGTCTTAGTTTGTTTACGTCTTGTGCTGTTATAGCCATTTTTATGAATAAGTTTAATGTTTGGGTAGTCCACTAACAAAAATTGAACAGCGAATACTATTCGTGTCCAATTTCTGATTATGATAATATTATTGTTTTACGATTAAGCTTCCTGCTCCTCTTTGTCTACTGCTCGCTTTTCGTCTTCGTCCTCTTTAAGCTTAGCGTCTTCTTTATCTTTTTTGCGCTCTTCCAGCCCTTCTTCAGCAGCTTTGGCAATATAGCCTGTGATCAGGTTGATAGATTTCCATGCATCGTCATTACCAGGGATAGGGAAATCTACTTCAGTTGGATCAGAGTTAGTATCCACAATAGCAAATACCGGGATATTTAGCTTCTGAGCTTCTGCCACTGCGATGTGCTCACGCTTGATGTCGATTACAAAGAGAGCTGCTGGCAACCTGTTAAGGTCAGAGATACCACCAAGTACTCTTTCCAGTTTTTCTCTTTCACGAGTGATCATCAGACGCTCACGCTTTGCAAGGTTTTGATAAGCTTCATCTTTCATCAACTTATCAATGCTTGCCATCTTCTTCAAAGATTTTCTGATAGTAGCAAAGTTTGTCAGCATACCACCCAGCCATCTTTCAGAGACGTAAGGCATATTCAGCTTCTTGGCTGCACCTTCAATGGCTTCTTTTGCTTGCTTCTTGGTAGCAACAAACATGACCTTTCGACCTGATCTCACAATGGATTTCAAAGCGCCAGCGGCATCTTCCATGCAAACCAATGTCTTATTGAGGTCAATGATATGGATGCCATTTTTCTCCATGAAGATGTACTGAGCCATCTTAGGATTCCATTTTCTGGTTAAGTGTCCAAAGTGAACACCTGCATCCAATAAGTCTTTATATTCAATCTTAGCCATCTAATCTTATCGTTTACTGAATTGGAATCTCCTTCTCGCCTTTCTTCTACCGTATTTCTTACGTTCAACCATTCTTGAATCTCTGGTCATGAAACCTTCTTTCTTCAATGCGGGTTTGAACTCCTCATCTATCTCAACAAGCGCACGGCTAATGGCCAGTCTGGTAGCTTCAGCCTGACCGGCAGGTCCACCACCATCAACATTAATCTTGATGTCGTAAGTTCCATCAACATCAACTGTCATGATTGGCTGTTTTACAATAGTTTGTAAGATTTCAGAAGGGAAGTATTCCTTCAGATCTTTGTCATTTACAACAATAGATCCTTTGCCGCTCTGCAAGTAGACACGTGCTACGGATGTTTTTCTTCTCCCAATGGTGTTAATTATATCCATTCAGGTTTATAGTTTAATTTCTTTTGGATTCTGAGCTTCGTGTGGATGTTCCGCTCCTTCATATACATATAAGTTGCTGAACAACTTTCTTCCAAGGCTGTTTTTTGGCAACATACCCCTTACTGCTCGCTCGACTAAAAGCCTTGATGTCTTGGCTTTAGCTGCAAGTGGCGTTTCAAATCTTTGACCACCTGGGTAAGTAGTGTGTCGGACATATTGCTTGTCTGTCCACTTTCTCCCTGTCAACCGTATTTTATCCGCATTGATCACAATCACATTGTCTCCACAATCAACATGTGGTGTGTATCCGGCTTTATGCTTTCCACGGATAATTTTTGCTACCTCACTGGCTACCCGACCCAAAACCTTTGATTCAACATCAATTAGGATCCAGTTTTTTTCAACTGTGGCACTATTTAGAGATACTGTTTTATAACTTAAAGTATCCAATTTGATTTGTTTTTCTAATTCAATAAATTAATACCCTCCCGAAAAGGGAGCACAAAAATAGAAGTAATCCTTTATAAAAGCAAAACTCCTATCTACATTATTATAGGTATTTTCTCAATTGTTTGATCAGGACATCGAAATCTTTGGGATATGGCGCCTCTACAGCGATATAATCCTGTTCTTTACCTTCAAAATCCTGAAAAGCAATGTTGTGAGCATGCAAAGCTACACGATCTATTAATGGTTTCTCTTCTTTCCACTTACCTAAAGAGTAGTTACGCTTAATTTCTGACAGGTAAATATTCTTACCTCCATATTCAGGGTCACCGCATACCGGAGCATTGTGAAATGCGGCATGCACCCTGATCTGATGTAAGCGACCACTCACAGGGAAGCACTTGAGTAATGTATGTAATTTGAAAATCTCAAGCGTGGAAATCAAAGTCAAGGATGGCTTGCCCTCTCTAAAATCTACCCTGGATTTGCTGGTAGATGAATAAATTGGTTCATCAGCCTCCAGGTTGTCCAGCTCATGCGTACCATCCACTACTGTGTGATATACCTTCTTTACCTGGCGTCTTTCCAACAAAATTGAAAATTGGCGATAGGCTTCCTTGTGTTTGGCTATTACTAGTACACCGGAGGTTTCCTTATCTAGACGGTGGCATACCTGTGCATCCGGGTTGTAGTTTTTTGCCAACTTGAGTATATCTATAGGATCATTGCGATCCTCCAACGTGGATATATAAGGTGGTTTATTGATGATGATAAAATGGTCGTTCTCCTTGAGGATGATGTCCTCAAATTTGAGCCCTTTGATGTATTTGTGCATTACTCTTCCTCGTCGTCGATGAAGCGATGTTCCACCGCCTTACCCTTTTTGAGCGTAAAGCTAAATACTGAGCCCTCTTTTAGCTTACTTTCAACCTCAATAGTTGTAGAATGTCCTTCCAGGATGTGCTTTACAATAGATAATCCAAGGCCGGTCCCACCTTTTTCTTTCGATCGGCTTTTATCGACCCGATAGAATCTCTCAAAAATCCTGCTGATGTCTTCTTTCGGGATACCCCTTCCATTGTCGATAATCAATGTTTTGATCCGCCCCTTTTCCTCGACAAATTTTACAGAAACATGCCCGCCTGATTTGGTGTATTTGATGCCATTGGAGACCAGGTTGATCAACACCTGGTAGATTCGACGGTAATCAGCAAATACAAACATCGGCTGATCCTCCGGATGGTTAATCTCCATGGTGATCTTACTTTTTTCTGCTTTACCCTCCAGCTGATCAAAAACTTCTCTACATAGCTCACAGATATCAAAATGCTCGAAATGCATCTTGATCTCACCAGTCTCCAGTTGAGATATTGTCAGCAGGTCCTGAACAAGGATATCGAGACCATCCAGGCTTCGGGCAGCTTTTCTAAGGAATTTCTTACGCACGGATTTATCCTTGACCGCTCCATCAAGCAGGGTGTGCACAAAACCCTGTGCAGCAAAAATCGGAGTCTTTAATTCATGAGAAACATCTGCGATAAACTCCCTTCGGAATGCTTCCATGCGTTTGAGCTCACTGATCTCCGCTTGCTTCTTTTCAGCATAGTTAAAGATTTCTTTGTTGATCCTCTTTAGTGGGTTTAGGCTGGCACTGATCCCTGTGCCTTTGGTAATAAATGACAAATCCTGGGACCTGATGTCCTGCAATGCATCATGAATTTCTTTGATTTGTCTAAAGAAAAGAAACTCAAGACAAATTCGGATGAGTATGTAGGAGGAGGAAAAAGAGAGTAAAAAACAAATAACGAGGGCTACATTCAAGGCTTCATCAACCAAAGATAAAAATGCAGTGGTGATCACCGAAATGAGTATGGCAAGCAACAAGGCAAGTGCCCTGGAATTGATCAACATACCTTAAAACTAACTGATATCAAACTTATAGCCTACGCCTTTGATGGTTGAGATATAGCCTTCACCGATCTTCTCTCTTACCTTTCTAATGTGTACATCTACAGTGCGAGCCAGTACATATACATCCGTACCCCATATGTTTTGCAGGAGTTCATCCCGGCTAAACACCTTACCCGGGTTTTGTGCCAGGAAGAAGAGCAATTCAAATTCTTTTTTGGGTAAAGTGATGATCTTTTCTCCGGCCATGACCGTGTAGCTCGACCGATCTACAATCAGGTCCCCTATTTTGATCTTGTTGGATTCCTTTTTCTTTTTGGATTCTCTTCTAAAAAGAGCATTGATACGACTAACCAGTGCTCGTGGCTTGATTGGTTTGGTGATATAATCGTCGGCCCCCATCTCGAATGCAGCGACCTCGGAGTATTCCTCAGATCTAGCCGTAAGAAAGATCACAAAGACATTGACCAACTCCGGAAGTTCTCTTACCTGACGACAAGTCTCTACTCCATCTTGCTTGGGCATCATAATATCCAGAATAATAAGATCCGGAACGAATGTCCTGGCTACTTCCACAGCCTTAATTCCATCAAGAGCCGTTTTGACTTCATAACCCTCTTTAGTGAGGTTGTATTTTACCAGCTCGAGTATGTCGGCCTCATCATCTACCACCAGAATTTTTTGGTTGTGCTTGGACATGAAGTAATAAGTTTAGTAAAACTTGGTTAATCTAATGTTTACAGTATAATAATACAGCAGGCTCAGTTTAGCTATCTTATGATCCTTGCTTCAATTCCACTCGATAATATTCAAAATTAAAGAGAAATCAATTTTATGTTAAAATGGTAACAATTTGTTAACGAATTTACTCATAACGCTCCTTCAGATCATTAATCATATGCGAAATATCACCACCATAACCATCAAGTAAGCCTTTCAGGGAATCTGATTTAGAATGATACCTCAGAAACGCCATGAAGTAGGCATTGTTGGGTAAGTTTTTGTCGAAGATGTCCTTATACTTTTCATTATAGAATGATACCGTATCTATGTTAGACGCAATCTCAGAAATCACCGCATCTTTCAACTGCTGCCTGATGCTATCAGGTTCATTCAGGATCTTTAAATAAAGACTATCCAGTTTTTTTGTCCCTTGAAGCATATAGCGTTTGAAACGCTCACTATCCTCCAGCTCCTGGATGTATTCAGTAAGTGATTGAGAAGAATCCCCATATTGGTCCATGAGGAATTGCTGGGCACCTACCTCTCCTATAAATGAGGCCAGGTTTTCATTAAAATCAATTTCATCTTTAATAAAGATGGTAGCGTGGACCAGCTCATGAATGATTACTTCCGCTAACTCTCCATCACTTCGCTCCAGCATATTGCTCAGTATGGGGTCTTTTAGTATCCCTAAGGTAGACCAACCACTAACTGTGCGGATTCTTGTGTCATAACCTTCTTTAGCAAGTTTATCTCTTTCCTTTATGGCTCTTTCCAGCTCAAAGAAGCCTTTGTAAGGCATGGAGCCCAGGAAGGGGAATTTCCATAAGTAGGGCTTTAATTCGAATGGTTCAGACGCTGAAAGATTCCATAATATTGGTTTACCTCCCTGGTCATAATAACTGAAGTAGTTGTCTGATTCGTCAAGGCCTAGTGTTTCCATTGCATATTCCCTAACTTTTAGCGTGTACTCGAGTTTAGCCTTTAAGGTGTCCGGTTGATTGGGGTCCTGAAGAATAGCTGTAATAGGTACAGCTTTCCTAATGATGTTGAGCTGCCCCCATCCCTGCTGTAAACCATAGATCAATAACTTACCATTGATGAGTATCAAGACGAGCAGGACAGTGAAAATGGAAATGAGAATTTTCTTCTTCATGGATTCTCAGACATTTTTGCAAATTAATTGCTTACCATCTATAAATCTTGTGAAATGTTTCAACTAATTTGTAATTGAATACCTGCAAGGACGTATTCTAATGAAAAACGGTTTGGGATCTCCCATGCCGTGATCAAACAACAAAATGCTAATATTTTTAGCTAAAATGCATAAATAATTAGCATCTATTACATAATTTTGCTTTATCAATAAGAAATCTACCATCATGGCTGACAATACAGAAAAACTCAAAGCGCTTCAACTGACCATCGATAAGCTGGAAAAGACTTATGGAAAAGGGACCATAATGAAGCTGAGTGACAACAAGGTGCTGGATGTGCCCACGATATCTACAGGTTCTCTGGGGCTTGATATGGCCCTTGGAGTAGGAGGTATACCAAAGGGAAGGGTCATTGAGGTTTATGGTCCTGAATCTTCAGGTAAAACAACTTTGGCTATGCACTGTATTGCTGAAGCACAGAAAAAAGGTGGATTGGCTGCCATTATTGATGCAGAGCATGCTTTTGATAAGACCTATGCGGAGAAATTAGGTATAGATACAGAAAACCTGCTGATCTCACAGCCAGATAATGGTGAGCAGGCTTTGGAGATTGCTGAGCACCTTATCCGATCAGGGGCTATTGATATCATTGTGATTGACTCTGTAGCTGCGCTTGTTCCAAGAGGTGAGCTGGAAGGCGAGATGGGTGATAGCAAGATGGGGCTTCAGGCCCGGTTGATGTCTCAGGCTTTGAGAAAGCTGACCGGAGCTATCAATAAGACAGGATGTGCGTGTATCTTCATCAACCAGCTTCGAGAAAAGATCGGAGTGATGTTTGGTAATCCAGAAACAACTACGGGAGGTAACGCACTTAAATTCTATGCCTCTGTACGGCTGGATATCCGAAGGATTGGCCAGATCAAAGAAAGTGCAGACAACATCATGGGTAATAGAACACGAGTGAAGGTGGTTAAAAACAAAGTAGCCCCTCCTTTTAAAGTGGTTGAGTTTGATATCATGTATGGAAAGGGGATCAGCAAATCCGGTGAGATCATTGACATAGGCGTTGAGCTTGATATTATCAAGAAATCCGGATCATGGTTCTCCTACATGGACAACAAACTCGGGCAGGGAAGGGACGCAGTAAAGGAGCTGGTTGAAGACAACCCTGAGCTGATGGAAGAGCTGGAAATGAAAATAAAAGCCAAGATCCATGGACTCGCTGAAGAAGCTACTGACGAGAAAACAGCGAAGTCTAAGAAACCTGAGCCTACCGAGGCTGAATAATTAAGATCTGATAGCGATTACCGGGTCAAGTCTTGATGCCATTGCTGCAGGAACTATCCCGGAAATTACTCCTACTGTGGCTGATACTCCGATACCAAGCACGATATTACTTGTAGTGAGCACCAGGTCAAGTGAGCCCAGGCTAACAAATGACAGCAGATATACCAGGAAGATACCAATTCCTCCTCCAAGCACGCTCAGGAATATGGCTTCAAAAAGAAACTGGAACAGGATGAAGTAGTTTTTAGCGCCGAGTGATTTTTGTATCCCAATGATGTTAGTTCGCTCCCTCACCGAGACAAACATGATGTTGGCAATACCAAAGCCTCCAACCAGGATTGAAAATCCCCCTATAAACCAGCCAGCTAGCCCGATGACATCAAAAGCTGATCCGATAAAATTGGAGATTGCCTCTGGTCTGTTGAGGGCAAAACTGTCTTCCTCTTTAGGTTTCAGACCTCTTTTGATGCGCATGAGTCCTCTCAATTCTGATTCTAATTCAACAAGGCCAATGTCACTTTCCTGTCCTTTTACTGTGATGGTGGGCTGAACTCCCCACATCCTACCTACATGATACATTTTGCTAAAGGTTTTGAATGGAAGATAAATCTGATCATCATGACTGGTTATGCCCATAAAGCTTTCACCTTCTTCTTTAATGGTACCTATCACGTAGAACTTTAGTCCTTTAATCTTGAGTTCCTTCCCTATGGGGTCTACATTAGAGAAAAGGTCATTTTTTATTCGGTGACCTATGATAACAACATTTCTTCCACCATTGATTTCATCCATAGTGAAATATCTGCCTGCCTCGATTGGGATCTCGTACACATTGCTGTGATCGTAAACCACACCAAATACCTCCATGTCCGTACTGCTGGAGCTTTTATATTTTGCTGTCACTCCACCCCGAACAGCAAATATGGTGATGTCTTTGGCGTTGGTCACATTTGAGGCCAGGAAGCGATACTCATCATAAGTAGGGTTTGGTCTTTGTAAATATTTCCACCAGGGGTATTGTTCTTCACCAATGCCATAAGGCCATTTGTCAACATTGATGTTATTGGTGCCCAAAAAACTTAAACTGTCTTTAATGCTGTCTTCGAGCGAGTCTACGAGGGTGAAAACAGAAATAATGGCAAATATTCCGATGGTGACACCGAGAAGGGAAAGCACCGTTCTGAGTAGATTTGTTCGAAGTGCATTCCATGCAAAACGAAAACTTTCCAGAATCAACCTAATTATTAATGCCATGAGATAAAATTAGTACGTAGTTCATGGTGATAGTGTTCTCCAAAAGAAAACAATTTACTACTTTTGCGGACTTAATAAATCTCCTCTGATTTGAACCTTCGAAGTTAATCAATTGAGCAGGAATTTTAAGGTCACTACTTCGAGAAATGCATGAATGATAAGTATGAAAAGTCTATATGTTGAGTTTCGGCCTGGGATAATCGGTAGATTGTCTTCAGCTGAGGTCTTCAGGGCTTTTTACATTTCCAGGGCTGAATACCCAACAGCATTCGATCATGTGGCCAACACAAGATAAATTAAATAACACACATGAAGTTATCTGAATTTAAATTCGACTTACCCTCAAGTGCCATTGCACTCCATCCAACTGAAAATCGGGATGAGTCCCGTTTAATGGTTGTTCATAAGGATACTGGTGAAATTGAACACAAGATATTCAAGGACATGGTAGACTACTTTGGAGAAGGTGATGTGATGGTCATCAATGATACCAGGGTATTTCCAGCTAGACTTTATGGAAATAAAGAAAAGACTGGTGCCAAGATCGAGGTATTCCTTTTGAGGGAGTTGAACAAAGACATGAAGCTTTGGGATGTGCTTGTGGATCCTGCCAGAAAGATTCGTGTGGGCAACAAACTCTATTTCGGTGAAGGTGAGTTGGTAGCAGAGGTGATTGACAATACTACTTCACGAGGTAGAACCATTCGTTTCCTTTTTGATGGGGATGAAACTGATTTTTATAAAATGATTGATCGGCTTGGAGAGACACCATTGCCAAAATATATCAAGAGGAAAGCGGAACCCGAAGACAGGGAACGTTTTCAAACGATCTATGCCAAAAATATTGGTGCAGTAGCAGCTCCTACAGCCGGACTACATTTCACCAAACAGGTGATGAAAAGACTTGAGATCAACGGGGTGGACATTAGCCCAATTACGCTTCATGTTGGACTTGGTACATTCAGGCCGGTAGATGTTGAAGATCTGACAAAGCACAAGATGGACTCTGAAAACTATATGGTGAATGAACCTACTGCGGCCAGGGTAAACAAAGCGCTCGATGAGAAAAAACGAGTATGTGCTGTTGGAACCACGGTGATGAGAACATTGGAATCCTCTGTTTCTGCGGGAGGCCGATTAAAAGCCAATGAAGGATGGACAGATAAGTTTATTTTCCCACCGTTCGAGTTTAAACTATGCAATGCGCTTATCACTAACTTTCATCTGCCGGAGTCTACGCTTTTAATGATGGCTTCTGCTTTTGGGGGTTATGACCTGGTGATGGAGGCTTATCAGACAGCCATCAAAGAAAAATACCGTTTCTTTAGCTATGGCGACGCGATGCTAATCATCTAAAGGATGTCTTTAAATGGTGTGGTAATGGTAGCTGCTGGTAAAGGCCAGCGCATGAAACGGTCCATTCCAAAGCAATTTATTTCTGTTGCCGGAAAGCCAATTATGATCCACGCCATGGAAAAGTTTCTGTTGTTTGATCAGGAAATTGAGATTGTGCTGGTGCTCAACCAGGACTTTGTTTCTATGTGGGAAGAGATACAACAGAAATACCTTCCAAATGTAAAAATCAGTGTGTCATACGGAGGTAAGGAACGTTACAATTCGGTATCGTCCGGCCTGGATTCGATTAAGAATTCGGAAATCGTAGCCATCCACGATGCCGTGAGACCCTGTGTGAATATCGAAACTATTCGGCGGACATTTGTGGCTGCTGAAAAGCATGGAAGTGGAATTCCCGTGATGCCGCTCAAAGATTCAATCCGAAAGATTGACGGAGAAACCTCGAAAGTCGTAGACAGGAGCCAATTCAGGGTTGTACAGACTCCACAGACCTTCAATACAAAATTGATCAGGGAAGCTTACAAAGGTCCCATTGCAGAAACGGTCACCGATGATGCCACGGTTTTTGAGTCATGCCATGGAGAAGTGCATCTGGTAGAGGGAGATTACAATAATCTCAAAGTCACCACGCAGGAAGACCTTTTCTTTGCTGAGACATTATTAAACAAAAACTCCCCGTCTTCCTGAGAAAGCGGGGAGCTCAATATTTTACTCAAATACCCACCTAATATTCATCCTCGTTAAAGAAGAAGTCTTCTTTAGTTGGGTAGTCCGGCCAAATCTCCTCGATATTCTCATATGGCTGGCCATCATCTTCAAGTTCCTGTAAGTTTTCAACTACCTCCAATGGGGCTCCAGACCTGATTGAATAATCAATCAACTCATCCTTTGTTGCAGGCCATGGGGCATCTTCTAAGTAAGATGCAAGTTCAAGAGTCCAATACATAAGCTAACTGCCTTTTAAAATAGTCGTGCAAAAATAAATTTTCTAATGAGAAATCAAACCCTATTAGTAAGACACTTAAATGTAAAAACCAACATTTTTGTTTCAAAAATCTTGAAAAAGATAAATTATACCCCCGTAAGATGCTTTAAAAGGGCTTCTTTGACTTGAATCTTGTTTTTTTGCTGATTAATTTTTTTGTCCACTAACTGCTGCATTTCACGGTTCCCAGCTGAAAAATTGGCTTGATTCTCTTCAAATTTTGCAAAATCCTCCTTGTCTCTGCTAAGAAGCTCCTTCAATATCCCAACTTTGATGCTTTGTTTTTTATCCTCATCAAGCTGTTTGAATTCAGGAAACCTGTTACTAGCCAGCTTTTCGATAAAATCCCGCTCAGCAATGAGCTGAAAAAACCAAAATGCCTCTTTTCGCAACCTTTTCAGCTCTGGATGTTGAGTTTTGAACCTAATCAGGTTTTTACGCTGAAAATCAAGATCTCTGTGGTGATATGGTGCCTCTTTATTATAGTAACTCTTTAAGTTTTCCACCAACTTGATAAGATCTATCTGCGGGGGAGCATTAAAGGTTTTCTTTCTCATGTATGAATCGAACTCCCTTTTCAGTTCGACATACTCCTCCTTCGGAATATTGCCGGTTTCATTCCACTTCTCTTTCAGCTCATTAATTTTTTCGAATCGCTCCTTGCCGTGTAGTTCTTTGATCTTCTTCGCTTCCTCAACCAGCGAGGAATAACTTTCTTTACGTTTTTGCATGAGCCTTTTTTTATCCTCATAGAAGGATTTCTTTCGCTCAAAAAACCGGCTGATGATATCCCAAAAATCTTCGTCCAGCGACTCATTAACATCATCCGGAGCATTCCCTGTTTTGATCCACCGGGTTTTTATATCGTGAATCTTTTCTGTAGACTCCTGCCAGTTGATGATTTTTTCAATCTCTCTGGCTTCTTCGATCATCGCTTCTTTTAGTTCTTTATTTCTAACCCTGTTTTGTGCAATCAGGGTTTTAAGATCTTCTTCCAGCTGCACAAGTTTATTCTCAATAGGTAGATAGTCTCCCAATCCATCATGGGCAGGCAAGGCGTCTTTTAGATGCTTGAGCTTCATCAGGAATGATCCCTTGTTCTCAGCCTCATCGATATCTTTTTCCAAAGATTCAACCTTGGCCGAAAGGTCTTTGAATTTTTCTTCGAAATAGGCAAGGGAGCTTTGCTCATTCCCCTCTTTGATTTCTCCTATCTTTCTTTCAGGGTGACTACCCCAGGGTTTTAAGTATATATCATCTCCTTCGATGAAACCAAAAGGAATCTCTTTTTTACTCACGATAAAAAAAGTATTGTGGTGGATTGGAATGCAGAATTATAAAGAAGTAAATTCGTCCTCATTTTGAAAAAATAGTGTTATCCAAAGGATAAACGATTTTAATCTTTTAAAAGCTTTCGCTTTTGACCTCTATTACATACGTTGTGAGCTTGAAAATAGTTAAAAATGTCTGACGAAAAAATAATTTTCTCAATGGCGGGTGTGAATAAAATTCATCCGCCCAAAAAACAAGTACTCAAAAATATATATTTATCCTTTTTCTATGGGGCCAAAATCGGGGTACTCGGGCTCAATGGATCAGGAAAATCATCACTTCTTCGAATTATCGCTGGGATAGACAAAGAATTCCAGGGTGAAGTGGTTTTTTCTCCCGGTTATACTGTGGGTATGCTGGAGCAGGAACCGAAACTTGACGCTGGAAAGACGGTAAAGGAGATCGTCAGTGAGGGAGTCCAGGAAGTCACAGATCTTCTGAAAGAATATGATGAGATCAATTTAAGGTTTGGTGATCAGGAGATCCTTGACAATCCTGACAAAATGAATAAACTCATCGAAAAGCAGGGACAGGTTCAGGAAAAACTGGACCGACTGGATGCCTGGGAGCTTGATAGTAAGCTGGAGCGGGCCATGGATGCTTTAAGGACACCTCCAGGGGATGCAATGGTTGATAAGCTATCAGGAGGGGAAAAGAGAAGAGTAGCCCTTTGTAGGTTGCTATTGCAACAACCTGATGTATTGCTACTCGATGAACCAACCAACCATTTAGATGCCGAATCAGTAAGATGGCTGGAGCAATTCCTCCAGAAATATGAAGGTACCGTAATTGCCGTGACACACGACCGCTACTTCCTGGATAATGTTGCAGGCTGGATACTTGAGCTTGACCGTGGTGAAGGCATCCCATGGAAGGGAAATTACAGCAGCTGGCTGGATCAGAAGCAGAAACGTCTGGCTCAGGAAGAGAAATCCGAATCTAAAAGAAAGAAGACCCTGGAGCGTGAGCTGGAGTGGATCAGGATGAGTCCTAAGGGAAGACAGGCCAAAGGAAAATCCAGGTTGAATGCTTATGAGAAATTGCTTGGGCAGGAAGCAAAAGCTAAAGAGGCTCAGCTGGAACTTTACATCCCACCAGGACCGAGGTTGGGCAGCAAAGTGATAGAAGCCAGTAATGTAAGCAAATCATTCGGTGATCGCTTGCTATTCGAAAACATGAATTTCTCCCTACCACAAGGAGGGATTGTTGGTGTGATTGGTCCTAATGGAGCAGGTAAAACTACCCTGTTTAATATGATTTCCGGTAAGGAAAAGCCCGACGCTGGATCATTTGATGTAGGGTCAACGGTGGAGATGGCTTATGTAGATCAGGAGCATCATGATTTGAATCCTAATGACACCGTTTTCAAAGCGATCAGCGGAGGAAATGAGATTATACAGCTGGGTGATAAAGAAATGAATGCCAGAGCTTATGTAAGCCGATTCAACTTCACAGGACCTGACCAGGAAAAGAAAGTCGGTGTATTGTCCGGTGGGGAGCGAAACAGGGTTCACCTGGCCATCACCTTGAAGCAGGGAGCCAACCTGATCCTGCTCGATGAGCCAACGAACGACCTGGATGTGAATACACTCAGAGCGCTGGAGGAGGCTATTGAGAACTTTGGGGGTAGTGCCGTGATCATCAGTCACGACCGTTGGTTTCTGGATCGGGTGGCTACTCATATCCTGGCATATGAAGGGGATTCGCAGGTCTACTGGTTTGAAGGTAACTATTCCGACTATGAAGAAAACCGCAAAAAGCGCCTGGGAGACACAGAACCACACAGGATCAAATACAAAAAGCTAACAAAGTAAGACTTATAGGCTATATTCAAAGGCTACTTCTTCGGAAGTAGTCTTTCATTGGCTCCAGGTAGTTGTCTATCCAACCCTGGTAATAATCCGGCTGCCCGTCCGGGATTTCTGAATGCGTCAGGGTCATCAGACAACCATCTGAGGTTTCTTCAAAATTTATTTTGATAGTAGAGTCAGGATCATCAGGGTTGAAATCAGATGACCTCCATTTTTGGACAATTTCTTTTGAAGGAACCAATGAGACATTCTTTCCTTCAATGTATCCATCCCAGGCAGTGAATTTCTCACCTTCCACATCGCTGCAATGAGCTTCACCGCCTGTCATTTCGCTATGGGTTTTACTACTGAGCCATGCAGTATAAAGTGCTTTGGGCGTCACAGGAAATTCATGAGTTAGCTTCACAGTTTTCATAGGAGCTTTAACAAATTCTTCAGATGATCTTGATTAAAGTTAGGTCTTATTGATCATTACTAGCTTTTGCCGGTCGGATTTTTGAACTGACTCAATAAATTCTTTCAGCTGAGGATAGATGGAAGGATTGTATTGTCCTTTATGCAGCGTAAAGGTTCTGATGAAGGTATAGTTATTCTCTTTCCGTATCACCTTGACGGAATATTCACCAAAATCTGATTCTATGGTATTATCTGAGATTGGCCGCTCCGGATGGAAAAACTGGTCAAAAGTCACCTGTACTGTATCAATCTGAGTATAAGGATATCTGATTTCCATGGGGACCTTTCTTTCAGCCTCCTTCACATTTATGTAATCGATATTGGTGAATAGGAATGGATTGAAAAACATCCGTCTACCCATGAGTGAAGCTGAATTGCTTATTTCCAGGTTGGCTTCCATGCTGCCATGAGGCACTTCCGAACCTTCAATTTTTGAAATGGACAGGTCATGGAGTTTGACATCGCCCCACTGATGATTGTCAACAAACCAATCTGACTTTTCCTTTTCAGTTTTGTCTACCACATACATGAAGCCATCATTTTCCACTTCAATCCCTGAAAAATTCCTCCTGACTTTGCAGGCACCCACTCCATTTTTGTCTATGGTCATGTTGACCACTGTCCGCTGAGTATTTTCCTCTGTCTTATACGAACGTGTGTGGATTATCTTGCTGTTTGCCCCATCGATGAGCAATGCATCTCGATCGCTTGTATTGGTGCCCAGATACCCAAATGGGTTGGTCTGTGATGTACACTCCAGCCAAAGCGTATCGGTCTCCATGGGAACAGTAAGTATGGCATGATTGAAATGTGCATTGGGAAAGTCAGCTTTGATAGCGCTGGTGCCTGGGCCGGCCTTGATCAGGGTATAATAGGATTTAATGCCTACGACTTCCAGAAGAGATTTTGTATAGAATGACAAGGCCTTGCAATCACCATATTTGTTGGTGTGAACAAACCCGCTTTCAAAAGGTTTCCATCCGCCGATACCCAATTGAATGCTCACGTATCTTGTGTTTTGCTGTAGATACTGATAGATCTTTTTTGTCTTTTGCAGTGGAGTATCATCAGGATTGACGAGCGCCATAATTTGTTGTTTATCGACATCTGTAAGCGTATTTTGGGTCTTGTTTAATCCATCGATCCACTCACCGAAAGATTTCCATGATGACAGGTCTCCTATGATTCCATTCATCTGGAATTTTCCTGGTGCGACCATTACTGAGGGTGAATAGTCCTCAATATCATACGAATAGCTTTTGTAGGTATAGGCTGGCAATGAATCGACCGCCCACTCATATAGGTAATGATTGGGTTCACTGATGCTGTCGCTTGCTGGAATATTTGCTTTGTACCGAAAAGGGTGATCCAGGAAGCTTTCAACCACAAACCTCGAAGACAGGACAGATAACTTTTCATCTTCCTGTGCGATCCATCGAGGGTAAAACAAAGATCCCGTATGTTTAAGGGAATACTCAACTATGATAAAATAAGGGAAACGTCGCTCATTGATTTTGAGGTATTTGATTCTGTTATCGGTTGCCATACTAGATCCATTGGCTGAATAATCCTCAAGATCTTTGAGCTTATAAGATTTGATCTCATTCAGATCACTGTCCAATACGGATATTTTTACAGACTCTATTTCCTGGAAATCATCATAGTCCAATTTAAGCGTGTTAGTATTGCTGGCGTATTTGTCCAAAATACACGACATATACTTTCTGGAAAGACTGGACTGGTCAATTCCCCTAATTGTGAATCTTGTTTCATCGGTTAAGACAATTTCATGAGCTCCGTCAGCAAATAATTTTAGATTGTCCATCGAAGGCTGACCGAACGAAACGATGCCGGACAGCCATGCCATGACATATATCACAAGGATTTTCATTGAATTTTTTTGAGGACTACTACTTCATTGTTTTTGTCTGCTGCCATCTGATAAAATTGTCTCAGATAAGTATACTCATCAGGTGAGAAATCTTGCTTTGATATTTCAAAATTGCTGAGAATTGTAATGGTACTTCCAAGCTGGCTGGCTGAATAGGTGAATTTTCCAGCACCTTCTGGCAATTTTACGATGGCAGTTTGAGGCAATTCTGCTGCATAGTTTTCGGGGACTTCAATCTTAGCTATGACCACGGTTCTGTTCTTGTAAGGGAAGTCAATTGGGGAGATCCTTTCTTCTCTTACGAACGGATTTTCGAGGATAGCACCGTAATTTATGGGTTGCAGATATATGATGCCCGGGTCATCAAGTTCTCTTGAGATCTCAAACTCAAATGTGGTGGTGTCAATGAATTCTGAAGTGTTGAATGAGAAGTTGGATAATTCCCACTCACTAAATGTTTTAGCAAGGTCATTGGTGTATTCTTCTTGACCCTCCTTTTTGTATTTAGAGAATGTATTCATTGCGGAGTAGTCCCGGTGCTCAACATTTACTTTTGTACGGATCTTATTTTCCGCTACACGCATGTCGCAATTGACCGATGAAGTTGTAGAAGCGTTTTCTTTCAGGTTTACCCATTCCCCGCCATTTTCATGGACCATCCAGCCATTCCCATTGAGACACCTGTAAGGCAACACACCGAAAGGCATATCTGATGCTGCGTCGCAGAGGTACAGTCTGTCATCTATAACAACCGAAGCGATCACGTAATTAAAATCCTGGTAATTGGGGTATGCCGGATGGACTATGCCATGACCTCTTGTGCTCAGTATTACTGGATTGGATGGTAGTCCTGCTTCCCGGTAAGCCGCTACAAGGGAAAGGTTGATATCCGAAACGCTTCCTACTTTATCACTAAACGTTTTCCTGCCCACATTTTCACTGGAAATGGAGTACAACTCATTCCATGAGACATTCTTTTTGAGCCAATAGAATAGTTCCTGTGCCTGGTATAGCGGTGACGAGCCCGCCATTTCGTCTATTTTTTCTTTAGCATAATTTCCTTTCCTGAGAGCCTTGCCAAAGTTTTCACGTTCAAGGAGCGATGTATTGAGCTTATCGTAACTTCCTGCCATATGCTTCAGTGTACTATTAGGATATTGGATAGTCATCAACTGAAATTCCAGCCTGGAAGGCAGATTGGGTTTGTTATTCATGAATGGTTCTTCGATAATCGGTGGAATGTTATGGCCGATGTATTGCAATTTCTTACTGTTGGAGGTCAACGTACTGGTATACTTAGGACTGGGGTCTGAGCTGTTTGGTATTCCTCTGCTGGTGACAGTGAATTTCTCTTGATAGTTTTCCTCTAAACGTTCAATAGGGAAGTAATTGCCTACCTGGTTAATTTGATAGTAAAAATATTCCGGGAGTACCATATAAATGTCTGAGTAAGCGACAGGGATGTCTTCCTGGAAATACCAGGTATCCAGGTTGCTGATGAAATCGGACCTTTTACTGTAATTATACTCCACAACAGAGCCTTCTCTAACATCCGGCAGCGCAAAACTTATTTCTACCCAATATTCATTGATCCTCGTTTTATACTCTTTGTCATTCGTGAGCTTTGTTTTTACTTCTTTGCCATCAACTAGATTGTAGGTATATCCTTTTAGCTGTGTTAGTTCTTCCTTGTTGCTCCCAACTTCAGGCTCGTAAATTCTAATTGAAACATTGCCTTCATCTTTACCAGCTACTTTAAATATCTTTTTCCGTACCGTGACTTCATACGTGTACTGAAATCCCTTATCATCAAGATACCGAAAGTGGATATCGGAAAACTTGCCGATGATCATAGATTCTGCTTCAGGATAAAATTCACATGACGTCATTTCAAGCTCGTCCTGTGAGATCTTTCCATACTTAAAAGGTCTCTTCTGAGCATAGATGAGCAGCGGGAGACAAAGGGTAAGTAATGCTATGTACTTTTTCATGGGGATTAGGGTTGATGATTTTATCCTTAAAATAAAAAAAGTCCCAATCAGATCAAGACTTTTTACCGAATAACTGAATAATATTTTTGTACAAAACAGATTCCGTCCTACAAAAAATAAAATTTAGTCAATTTTCATCCAGTTGAGAATAGCATCAGAAACCTGATCGGGTTTTTCCTCCTGAGGGAAATGACCAGTCTCCAGACCGACTGAACTTGAATTGGGAAACCCTTCCTCAAAAATTTTCAGGTATTTGGGTTTAATAATGGAATCCTTTAATCCCCAGATGAAAAGGGTCTTTTTGTTTTCGATAGGCTTTTTCTTTTCCCACAATTCCTGGAACCAGCCCTGGTCGTTAAGCAATGACTTTGCAAATGCCAGGGTACCCTCTCTTTCTTTAGCGGAAAGAAATGGTTTGGTGTAATGTCTGAGTATATTCTTAGAAGGCTTTTGAATAAATACACTGGGTAGAATAAATCGGGCTGAGAAGTTGAGTTTCCTGTATAGAAATGGAAGGAGCGGATTTTTTAGAATTTTCCTCATTTTCTTGAATTCCGGATCATTCTGAGCACTCCATAACCATGAATTCATGACGACTAGTTGCTTGATCCTTTCAGGATGATTGACCGCAAAATTTAAGCCGATTGGCCCACCAAAGTCGTGCACAACCAGTGTGATGTCTTTCAGATCCTTTTCCAGGATGAATTTTTCGAGTGTTTTTGAATGGTTGTACGTGGAGTAGTCATATTCACGAGGTTTGTCAGAAAGACCGAAGCCTATGTGGTCCATAGCAATACATCGAAAATGGGCACTTAAGGTTTTGATGACATGACGAAAATCAAAACTCCATGATGGGGTGCCGTGTACATACAATAATGATGGCCCTTTCCCTTCATCCACATAATGCAAGTCATGACCATTAATGTGATAATAATGGGACTGAAAAGGGTATTCAGCCTTATCTAGCCAGGGGAATTCTTTTTTCATGCCTCAAAGCTCGTAGTCCTGAACTTAACAAATCTTGGTCTATACCAAGCTTAGATCTTTACTGTATTGTAGAGCTTGCTGAAGTTGGTGGCCTCGATATTTAGATAGGATGCTATGTATTTATGTGGGACCAGCTGAAGCAGATGGCCACTTCTTGCACAAAAGGCTTTAAATCGTTCTTCAATAGTCGTGGATTGCAACTCGATGTGACGACTGATAACTCCCGAAAGAAGCGCTTCACTCATTTTTCTAAACAGCCTTTCAATGCTTTGGGATTTTTCAAATAGCTGCTGTAAGGCCTCATATGAAAGATAATCCATTTGGCTATCAGTAAGGCACATGAGTGAATAACTGGAAGGGGCCTGGAATGTAAATGATTCAGGAATAGCACAAAAGTTGATGGGGTAAGTAAAAGCAATCACATGCCTATGTGTGTCTGTTTCGTAAAAGGACATTTGTACCCCCTGCCTCACGATGTACAGGTTTTTTTGTACTTGCCCCGGCATTGTGATAAACTCTCCTTTTTTGAAGGCTCGTGTTCTCAAAGAGTCCTCAAAACCTTTAAAATCCTGCTTGCTTAGATCGTGAAACTGGCTGACGTAGTCATAAAGATCCATAGCATGTTCTTAAGTCTCCAACTCACCTTTTTCAGACAGCATAATGGCGATAGGAGCTGTGGCAGGAAACTGTGAAAATACAATGATCATGATGACCGTGATAGGTATACTCAGAATCATACCCGTGACACCCCAGAGTGCACCCCAGAATGACAATGCCAGGATGGTGACCAGTGCACTTACGTTCATTGAATTGCCCATGAGTTTGGGTTCTAACACATTTCCCACAAGTACCTGGATGGCTCCCACCAAAATAAGGACCAGGACCCCGGGGCCAAACTCACCGAACTGTAGCAGACAAAATATTGCCGGGAACAAAGTGGCGATTAAAGATCCAATGGTGGGAATGAAATTGAGGAGGAAGATCAGGAATGCCCAAAAGGCGGGAGAATCAATCCCAATGATCATGAGCACAAAATAGCTTAATACCCCCGTGATCAGACTTACCAGTGTTTTCAAGCCTAAATACTTGGCTACTGACCTTTCAATTCTCTCAAGAATGCCTGAGACCTTTTGATACTGGCCTTTACCTGGAACTACTTTCTTAAGCTTTGTCTCAAAATGGGCCTCTTCTAAAAAGACAAACAGAAAATAAATTAAAATGATAAATGTGTTACCTAGGATGTCTGCCAGGGATGTGAAGAGGGTACTCAGGAGACCACCAAAATTGAAATTTCCAATGTGGGTAGTGAGAAACTCCATCAAGTCGATATTCAAAAAGGTGTTGATTTTTTGAATGAGGTCGTCCACATTTTTCTCATACTTATCATATGACCTTGCCAGCGTCTGGATACTTACTGTGATCACCCTGGATATGGTCCCTATTGTGATTAGAATAAACAATGAGGTGATCAGTGTTTTGGCCCAGGACGGGAATCTATCCCGGACAAAACTGATCCGGTCAAGCAGTGATTTGAGCTCTCTCACAATAAACCACAGCAAAACGGCAAAGACGAAAGGCACAATGAGGTCCTGCCCAAAGGTTAATACTACGACAATGGAGATGGAGACGATGAAAAAATAGGCGGTGTTTCTTAGGTTCATGGTGTCAGTCAGGACATAAAGCTAAACGAAATCTGATTAAGAAGTTTATAGCATAGTTCTGAAAGTGAGGTTGATCCTGGGGGATTTCACAGTTTTGGTAGGAGGTAGCCTGTGCCACCAGTTTCTTTGGATTTCACCACCCATAAGTAGCAGACTGCCATGGTCCAGCATCAGGTCAATCCGCTCTTTGGTCTTCTTGTGTTTGAAAGCAAACTTCCTACTGGCACCAAAACTCAAAGAGCCAATTTCGGCATCTTCTTTCAGATCTTTTTCATCATCACTGTGCCACGCCATACCTTCGTCACCGGAATGATAGAGATTCATCAGACAGGAGTTGTAGGTGGTTTTAGTCAATTCTTCAGTAGCCTGCTTGAGCTCCAGAAGCTCACTGGTCCAGGGCAAGGCGGATTTTGTGATCTTTGAATAAGTGTATTCGAAAGGAATATCTGCATACCAGGCTACTTTTCTTTTGGTCACAATGCGCTTGCCAAACATCATGGCTTCATCATGCTGCCATTCAATATGCTCGAAAAGGAGCTGGAAGTATTGATTAGCCTCTTTTTCGGAGAATACCTGACCAAAATAAAATACCTGACCATCGTAAGGGAGAAGGTTTTTGTGATTTACAGTCATATGCTAAAGGTGTCCTAACCTGAGGAGTAACGGGAATTTTACCTTTTTCGATGCATTCTCTGGCCATCGGTCAGCAAGTGATGAATGAAGTTCAGTGACAGGATTAAACTTATTCTGTGAAGTGAATTTCTTGACAGCTGACCAGGTATTTAAATAACCAATAAAATGCTCAAGGTTCCACTCCAATTCAATGCTGAAATCAGGCGTTGAGATCTCCTGAAATGGAAATGGAATAGTTTGGTAATACTCATCGATATATTTCCTTTCTTTATCCCAATAAGGCCCGATGACATTCTGGTAAAAGATATCGATAAATTGATCAATTTCCATAGAGACACTTACCCTTCCATAGCCTACCACACATATGATTGCGTCTTTTTTTCCGGTCCTTCTGACCTCAGCATAGAACTTATCAAAGTCGAACCAGTGAATGGCCTGTGCCACAATGATCAGGTCAAAAAAGTAGTCGGGGAACGAGGATTTCTCTGCTGGTTGAACAGCATAATGAATGTTTTTGGCTTCCATGGCCTGATCAATTTGGGCCTGGCTGATGTCGGTGGCAAAAACTTTATCAAAAGACCTGGCCAGCTCAAATGCAACCTGCCCGTTTCCTGTACCACAATCCCAGGCTATTTCATTATGAGGTGTAACCTTATTGAGATAGCCAAAGAACTCACTGGGGTAATGAGGTCTGAACTGTGCATATTTCTCCGATTCAGTCGAAAAATGATCCTTCATGGGTCATTGTTCTGACGTCGTTATTTCGACATCTTTAAACATGTACATGTTGTCACTCAGTCTGAGTGGTTTTCCACTGCTCCCTGAATTGTGATTTAGCTTCAAAATAAGTTCTCTGGTGATGACATAAGGGAATTTTTGTTGGTAGGAGTCATCTGTCATATCAGGATTGAGATCACCAAAAATGGTGGGTCCCTCATAATCCTCCGTATGATTATCATCATCTATGAGCAGATTTTCGATCGTGATTGTTTCAGGCATATAACAGGTGTACCCAAAGTCGTGCTGTCCTGAATTACGTCCTCCAATAAGACTGGCATTACTAATTTCCTGTCCATTATTGGGCACGAAAGTGCAATTGCGGATGATAAAATCACCTTGCCAGGTGCTGCCATAGTCACTTCGCAGATTGACCATTGTTCTCCCACGAATGGTTGAGTTCTCTATGAGTAAGGTGCCGGTGCCTATGGCATTGATGCCCATGTGACCCATGGTAGAATTACGAATGGTAGCATTGGCCACACCCATATGCGCATCGAAGCGGGAAAATACACAACTATCATACATCAGGTTTTTACTGTAATTCGATCCCATGATACCCCAGTAGGTCCTGTCGTTGATGTCGTTTGTCTGTCTGCAATTGATAAATGAAATGTTGAGTGCGCGATTAATTGAAATGTCATATGTACCCATGGATACCGGTAAACCAGCCGAACCAATTGTTCGGTATGTTTTGTGTCCGGTGAGGATGGTATTCCTTACGGTGACGTTTCCGCAGTCACGGGCTATAATAAAACCGCCATATGGTGCACCATGTTCGCCTTCGCCTGTTACCCTATGTTCTAAGCCCTCTACGAGGACATTGGAACGTTTGATGGCCAAACCCCGACTATAGTAGGTGTATTTTGATTCAGCCTGATTGGCAATGGTAGTGAAAATGCCACCCTTGATTGTCAATGTCGCCTCATCCATTGGGAGGGCGATTATTTCTGTGATTTGATTAAACTCCCAGACTATGGGTGTGTTTTTGTCCACATTTCCATCCTTATCAACGATGAAGATATCTGTCTGTGATGACCCGTTATTCTGATTGAGACCATATCGAATGTATCGTTTTACGTTTGAATTGGTGACAGTGACCAGACAGCTGGAGGGCAAGTTGGCATCAATTTTTGTTTGGTCTCTTCTCAGTGTAGAGATGCCTTCCAATGGAAAAAATTCCAGTGTAGAAGTGACCTGAAAGATAGGAGCCTGTCTGTTTTCAACGTTGGTGTCATCAATGGTGAATTCTGCAGACCCGAAATCCGTGTCTGTCATGATGATAACGGTCCGTTCTTTACCACCGATGTAATATGTAGCATCATCGTCAGCTTTTACTGGTATTCCGTATTTGTTCGCAACAGCATGGGTAGCTGCTATCGCATCAATATCATCTGTCTTACCATTACCCTTTGCACCAAAATCACCATAGTCTAGAGATCCCCTGGATTTGAATTTGTCCAGATCTTTGGGGGAGACGTTAATCTCCAGTTTCCCTGAGTCATCAACCTTGACTTTTGTTTTACCTTTTTCAGCAGTGATATTGATATCATCCGAAGTTTGGGCCTTACCAAATTGCAGACCAGAAATCAGGACTAGCGCTATGATTAAATATTTCATCAAAAAATGGGGTTTTGGGTTTAGGTGTAAAGAACAAAAGAAAATAGCAATTTCGCTAAGCAAGGGATACTTAAAAGCAATTATATTGACTTATGGGTTAGCTCCAAGAGGGAAAAACTTACCTTCGGATCATTTCATTTTATAAGGCTGGAGCTTTATAGCGTCACAAATCCATTGAGGAACTTCTCAATTTCAGGGTAGTAGTCATCAAAAAGATTTTCGCCCGTATAGGTGAGCAATTGTACGGCTCCTCCTTCATTGGAATAGTAGTATCCACAATAAGTAAACCGCATTCCCTGAATGGTACCGGTCATCTGCATCATGAGCACCTGGATGCCATTAACTGTTCTGTATTCCTCTTTAGTCACCTTAAGATCAGGAGCTGCGGCTCTGGCGTTATCAATTGCAATATTTTGAAGGCTTTCGATGGGGATCTCCAGCTTTTCCGTGATCATCATGGCATAGAGATCATCTTTTTTCTTTTGAAACTGGAATTCATAAGCATCATTTTCGGTTCCTTTTCTGAAATTCCAGCTTTTTGGGTCCATGTATAACCCAACCCCAACTTTACTACTCTTTACCAGAAAGGATGCGTCTTTATGCTTCTCAAATTTCTCATCATTGACTGGTATTGGGACTCTTTCGGGTGCGGCACCATCTTTATATGTCCAGGTTCCGTCATCATACAGGACCACTTCATCTCCTGTGTCTGTGATAGCACTGATCTGAGCTTGTGAAATTGTAGCTAAAAGCAATGCTGCTGCTACTAGTAAATATCTATTCATGGTTTTGCTGGTTGGATGTTTCTACGATTCGAATTTATCCAGATATCATCAATTCATAAGTAAGAAACTCGTTGATATTTAGGTTGTCAATAACTGAAAAATCTATTTTTTAGATGCTGTTTTAATAGCGATGTTTACTGATTTTTCTGCCCATTCCTTGAGCTCATTTCGATCCTCCAGCACATCGGCTGGAACCTCCCAATATGGCATCCCTTTTTTCTTTTTGTCCGAATAATAGGGCTTCATCCCTTTGTCGATATAGTCTTGTTCATTGCTTTCATCCACCTTTAGGCGGAAGGTCCCAGAACCCAGCATGCCAAACATGAGGCCATCCTTGAAAAAGCCATGTCCGCCAAACATTTTTTTGGTTTCAAACTCCCCAAATGCAGAGAGTTGATCTTTGATATAATCCAGGTATTCTTCGTTTGAGGCCATCTATTGGTTGTTTAGGTGTTTCTCCAATCCGTCAAGTCCCTCGACAAGCGTTTTTCTCATTTTACCCTTCATGAGCCCACTCAGCCAACCCATCGGAGATTTCATCCTATACCAGAACTCTTGCGTGACATTGGTACCTCCTCCATTCTCTTCAAAAGTGAACTTACTTTCCAGGAATCCCATGGGAACGGAAGACTCAAGAAACCTCAATTTGAAGGATTGTTGATCTTTCCATTCAAAGATTTCCTCTTTGATATAGCCATTAGGTACAAAATCACAATGACGAACAGTTCCTACACCAGATTTCTTGTCTGACTCAAATCTTGATGCTTTGATCGATGGATTATAATCGGCAACATTCCCAAAGCCTAATGCAACCTTATCCCAGACCTGTGACAATGGCTTATCGATCTTTTTCTCTACTTTGATGTAAACTGGTTTTCCCATAATTAATGTTTTGAGTTTAGACGCTTGTTCCTTCCAAAACGGACGAGATTAATTTAATCACCTGACAGTCAATTATTTAATTGTGCTTGATGCTCAACCCATGTTGGGGAATTTTCCAACAAATAGGTATGAAGGCTTGTGGTTCTACCCTCTAATGGATCCAAAGCTTTCACCAGTTCCAACCGCAAATCCAGTCGTTCTTTGTTGTTGATATCGTTTTGCTCCCTGACCAGTTTCAATTTATTTGCCTCAATGTGAGCATCCTGTTCGGGATTATAAATTTGATTTAAACCGGTGCATTGACTGCATGTGCCCTCTTTGTTGATCAATGCGCACTTATGCTCGAAAATCCGGGCAAGGTGTTTTCTTGCGTCGGCAAGAGCATGTTTCACTTTCCCCTCTGACAAGTTGAGGATGGCCATGATTTCAAACACCTTGAAGCCATATACCTCCTTGAGCCATAAACAGATCTGTTCATTGAGAAGTAGTGTTTTTGTCGTGCAATTAAAACAGTAGTTGAGGTGTTCGCTCAGGATAAATTTTCCTTCCGGAGATTCTTCCAGGATGCTTTTCTTTTTGGCAAATAGGTCAGGATTCGCGACATGGACATCTCTTACGGCGTCCATCCAGTCTTCTCCCCAACGCTGCTTCACCCTAAAATGATCTCTGGCCAGGTTGGTGGCAATGGAGAAAACCCATGTCTTAAAGCTGGAATTGCCTTTGAATGAGGAAATACTTTTACTGACCTTCAGATAAGTGTCCTGCGTGAGGTCTTCGGCATCTTGCTTATTTGTGGTTAACCGAAACAAGTAAGACTTCAATTTGGGTCTTAGATCTAAAAATTCCTGTAAGTATTGCTCTTTCTGCTGCATATTATTCCACCAAAGATCCTTACCTGACTTTAGTAAAATAACAATTTTTGGATGGTCTTACAAATCAGACCCCGGGTATCTAAACCATTTAGTCCTCCATAATCTCGAAGGTGAAAGCCTCCTGATCTTCAAATCCAAACTCATCTTTGGCAGTCACAACAACCGAATGTACACCTGGTGCCAGCTTTGGTAAGGGGTATTGCCAGATGTGAGAAGAAACTTCCGGTTCCACATGCCGGTCTTCAGTACCGTGATACTTTTGATACATCCGGGTGAAAGCTGGATCAGTTCTTTCAATGTACTGCATGGCTACCGATTCTTGTCCATCCAGGGATAGCATGACCACATCACGTTCTCCTCCATCAAAGAAATTTACCACTACCTGGGTGTTTTCTTGCTGATAGCCACGATCAAGACCAACCGGATGGGTTTGCTTGATACTGTCTTTATGAGATAACAGGGGATCGAGTGTGATTCTGAGTCGATCGGTGGGGTCGCCACCGGCGGGGATAAACCTGGGTTTGACCTGAGTGCCTTCGAAGTAGAAGATGTAATATCCATTGGGATTGCCATCAGCCATAATGTTGTCTCTTACGCCACGCTCATCCCGTGGACCCCGACCCCAGCCACTGCCCCGAACTTCTGCCAGGGTATGGGCGATAAACGGGTAGCCATGCCATCCATGTGTGTGGTTTACCTCTACTTTCCAGCTATTGCTGGTATCGTGCCCCGCAATACCATAGACATACTGGAACCTGCTGAGGATTCGTAGAAGTTCTTTGAAGTTGTCTGTATTGGTGCCTTTTGGGAATGTCCGGTTGTTTGCATAGGTGATCAGCGGGATATGCGTAATGATCATGATGAGTTTATCAGTGGGCACATGCTTCAGGTCATTCTCAATCCATAGCATCTGCTCTTCATCGATATGTCCGATGTAGCCATTTCCTTTTCCCAGAAATCCAACATTGTTGAGTGCCAGGAAATGCACCTGACCGTAGTCGAATGAATAATAATCAGGACCGAAAACACTTTTGTAGGTTTCCGTAGCGTGCTCGTGATCCGGTGATTCCGGATTGACGTCGTGGTTACCCGGCACATTCCAAATTGGTATACCGATGAGTGACATCAACCTGTTGTGGCGTTCATATAGGCCAAGGTTGTCATTTACAAGATCTCCTGCTACCAACCCGAATTTGGCATCGTAGGGATTGCCAAAGAGCTCATCGATGATGTCTTTTCTCATCTGATCAAGTTCCTCATCACGAGTAGTCTGTGGGTCGGCAAATCCCATGGCTTTAAATGTATCTGGGATGACTTCTTCAATGAGCGGAAAGTCGATGGTTTTGGGAAGTGGTCCGGTCGGTTCAATCACAGGCCATTTCCATTCTGCAACTTTTGGAGTGCCTTTTGGGTAGTGGCGGTAGTAGAATTGAGGAAGCTGCACCTCGTCTAGAGGGATGCCATATCCGGCAGGTTTGGAGATGAAAAGAATACTTTCGGGATGTAGGTCAATGGTATACTTTCCCTTTGAATCTGTTTTAACGACTTCCATTCCATTGGAGACACTGACTCCTTCGATCCCTTTTTCATTGTTGTCGAGTTGACCATTTTGATTCGCATCGAAATAGACCGTGCCTTTGGCTTTTTGGGCTTGTGAGATCGAGGGGAATAAAATAAGGGTGATGATTATTATTGAAAGAAAGGTTCTTATGCAGTTGCTCATTATTTGGATTGCTAGTCTGGTATATACAAAACTACTTGCACAACCAACGAAAGTACCCCTGGTCATCTAAATTTTACTTTAACTTAACGCAAGTTGTGGCACCACTCCAGGTGGTGCTACAACTGCAGTCGGTTGTAAGTTTAAGTTTGACACCACAAACGAATAATCTTTAATTTCTGTTAACTTTAGAAAGATTACCACTTAGATAGAAAGTATGGATAGAAAAGATTTTAAAAAGGAATTAGAACGACATAAGAATCAAATAGATGCCAGTATTCAATTCCTGCAAAAAGGATTCGAAAACCTAAGCAGAAGAAATTATGAGTTCTATGAGTTCATAGAAGCAAATTACTATGATCTGGAAGAACGTTTAACAATTCTTGAGAGAAAGGTCAAAGACCTGCCATGATCAATTTCGATGATCGTAGCTCAACACTTCACTAAGTTTCCAGACTTCATCCTCCAGTAACCACACATGAGTGAACTTTGCCGAGCTGGTATAGACATCTTCTTTTCCTTTCTCCCGGATATAAAAATGGTGCTCACCATGTTGAATAGCACCATATAGTTTGCCATTCTCATACAATGGGTAAACTACCAGGCTACTTTCTTCTACTTTCCGGATAGGCTTTTGGTCACTGCTGCCACAGATATACTTCTTTGTGTTTTCAAAAAACACCTTTCGATCCTGAACACCACTCTGGTCATGGTAAAACCTTAAATCATCAGCAACAACACTTTCAAGGTATTCAAGGTCGCATTGATTGAAACCACGCTCAAAGAAGATGCTATCCTGTGCTTTTAAGGAAATGAATAACTCAGACTCTGCTGAGACCTGTCCAAAGAGAATGCTGCTTTGACAACAAGCAATAAAAATGAGTAATCTTCTCATTTCATTTTCTGTGTTATGGTCAGTTGAATCCCAAATACTTCATCACAGCTTCATCGCCTTCCAGCCTGTTAGTAGGTTTTGGATTGTCAGCGTTGAAAACCTTCAGGTCATCCTGGAGCAAGATGGTGACAAAATCCTCTACATACCGATCATCGTAGGGAATGTTTCTGTAGCTCAGCTTCAGGTGGTGAGCAAAGAAGTTGTATGCCGCAGTACGTTTGGAGTAACCATAGTCGTGTCTTTCCCCAGCCAGGTGTACGTTTTCCACTTTGTGTTCGGCATCATACAATGCATAGACTTTTTGCAGATAGGGAAATTCGATATTGGGTGTGTTTCTTGTCCAGTCCACGCCATCGGAAATCACCAGCTGAGGCCTGGGTGCACAAAGGGCTGCAATCTCCACATTGTTGGTTTGATGTGATTTGCTTTTGTGGATAGGCATTCCACTCTCACAAACACATCCTCCAAAGAAGTGCGCAGATACCTGTACCACAGGTACGGAGGCCTTTACACGCTCATCGATGGCAGTCAACACAAAAGTCTGAGTTCCGCCACCGGATCCTCCAGTCATACCAATTCTTTCTGAATCAACGTCAGGACGTGAAAGCAGGTAATCCAGCACACGTTGGCTGTTGTAGGTTTGTAATAGCAGTGCAATAGGCATCTTGTGATTAACCTGGTCGCATTCTCCATACCCGACCATATCGTATGCGAAAACAATGGCTCCCATTCGGGCGAGAACAGCTCCCCTGTGTTGAACGTAGTGTGTGAATCGTTTATTGGCCAGATGTCCATGCGGACTCAGGATAGCAGCATATTTATCCCTTTTCATCGTTGGCCGGTAGAGGTTTCCTGTTACATAGAAGCCCGGGAAGCTTTCGAGGGCAATGTTTTCCACGATATAACCATCCATCTCACGCGTGCTGTTGATGATGACTTTGGGTGCACCTTTAGCTTTGGGCATCTTATCGAGCTGCATCCCTTCCACAATTCCTTTCCTGATGACTTCTGCTCGTCGCTCCCACGATGCTTTATCATCCCAATTGGATGCAAACTCTTTCATCATCATGTTGCCTTCTGCCTCAGTCCAGTAGTGACCCTGACACAACATGGATTCCTGGGCAAGGAGCGGAAACTGAATAATGAATAAAAACAGGGGGAGGATTAATGCTTTCATATTTGGGCTAAAAGGGTTAAAAACTCCAATTTAGTAAGGTTTGAGTAAATGATCCCCTGGCAGGAGCTTATTTCCTGGAGCTAAGCTTAATGTCGGTGCCTGCCTATCGGCAGACAGGTTGTCACCGACATGAACGCTTTAAAGATGCTCCATGTAGTGTGTTAAGAAACCAAAGTCATCTTGATTCAACTCATAAAACCTGGCTGATGAGAACCAATAGTCTTCAGGCATCTCACAAAGCCCTGCTTTCACCGGATTATAGTGAATATAGTCAACCTTTTGTGTGGCAACTTTACGATTATACATTTCAGCCTTGTATGGTTTTCGCTTCCAAAAATGGAAGTCCCGATCACTCTGAGTACTTTTATACAATGCTAATTCGGATGATTGATTGGAATCTATCATCTGAAATTTAATTTGTTGTGCTGTATATCTAAGGAACATTAGCTGTACATCCTTTTCTATCCACTTTTCCTTCTTTCTCCATAATAGATGTATATGGTTAGGCATAATGACAAAAGCATAGAGCCAAATGCGATTTTCTGTCACCAGGAATTTAAGACTATCAAGGACTATTTGCTTTCGTGAATCATGGAATAACAAAGGTTGCCACTTAAGGCAAGTAGCGGTAAAGAATACGATACCGTCATTTTGCATATATAAATATAGTACACTTCTATGAATAGATATCGCTTGGTCGGTGACAACACCATAGCCGTCAACCTAAGATTTTTTTCTTAAAACGGTGTATATTTCTAAATCCCGAAGGGATGACAGAATTATAGTAAAATATCAATTGAACGAATTAAAACTCCGAAGGAGTGATATTATGGCTGGATCATTCTCACAAATTTACATTCATGCTGTTTTTGCGGTAAAAGGAAGAGCAAACTTGTTGAATAAAAACTGGCGACATGAAGTGTTTAAATACATTTCAGGGATCATCGAAAACAAAAGCCAGAAATCAATCATTGTAAACGGGGTCGCTGATCATGTCCATATCTTTGTTGGCTTGAAGCCCTCTATAGCATTATCGGACTTGATGAGAGATGTTAAAAACAATACTACAAATTTTATCAATGAGAAAAAGTGGCTGCCTGGTAAGTTTAGCTGGCAGGAGGGATATGGAGCTTTTTCATATTCCCATTCGCAGCTCAATAACGTCTATCAATACATTCTCAATCAAGAAGAACATCATAAAAAGCAAACCTTTAAAGAGGAATATTTAGCTCTTCTCAATAAATATGAGATTCCATATGATGAAAAGTTCTTATTTGAATGGTTATAATTACACCCTTTCAGGGTTTATATCTATTGTTCATCTGGCTTCTATAATAATTTCATCCCTTCGGGATTTAATTAAGATGAAAAATGAATGAAGAATTGGTGGCTAAGGTTGACGGCTATGGTGACAACACCGACCTAAAGCTGTTCAACTTCCTACACTAGGCATGAGGCCAAAATGAAAAGAGTCACTCGGCGCAGCCGAGCGACTGTTGGAGTTTACCCGTTGTATCTCACCATGGTTTTAGCTAGTTTAGATTTTCATTGCTATGGGAGGGCCACTTCCTCTATCCAGGCGATAAAGTGCATCCATGGGAATCGTAATTGATGAAAAAATATTTTAGAACTAGATATAGTGTGATCTTAGGTATTCCTCTCTGGGGATTAATAGTACTGATATTTTATGTAACTAACGGTCAACAACTAATTGGAGAAAATATCCCACAGGTTTCATTGCAAGGATTGATTTTCTTGTCTGTTGGAACCGTGTGGTTCGGAACTTATTACATTATCCAAGATTCGAAACTCATAATTAAAATTGGGCCATTTACACATTCAACTATTGAAACGGATAACATTAAATCAATAAACAGAAGCAGTGATGCCATTGCTTCTCCTGCCAGTTCACTTAGAAGAATTCGACTGAACCTGATTGATGGGACATTCGTGTTAATATCACCTGCCAAAGAGCTCTCGTTTATTCGAACGCTAAAGGAAAGAAATCCAAAGATTTATAATGGGATACATCAAAGTGAAGAGAGTAACCTTTTTATCATAAGAATAATCAATTGGCTTCTTTGACGCACCACAACATGTGCTACGATTATATGCCAGACTGCTTTCTGTCGGAGTCAGAGGAACTTGACCGCTTCACCACCCTCGCTGTTCGAAATGTTCCTTAAGGCAAGCCGGACCACAGATAAAAAGGGATTTCCAAATCCAGTGTAGTTAATAATCCCTCTCCATGGCCTGTCCCCTGGCAGGAGCTTATTTCCTGGAACTCCTCATGGCTTTTACTTTTTGGAGTGAAGAGTCAGCCAGGAACTTTTGATATTCTGCTGTTTCAGCACCGAAGATGGCAATCTTACCTTCCTTATTGCTGTGTACTCCCCATCCATATCTTTTTGTCAGCGGGGACGATCGAAAACAGGGTTGACCTTTGGAAAAGAATTTAGCGAGTTCTTCGGCAAGCTCATCCTGTATGAACTCGCTTCTTTGAGCAAAGACACCAAACAAAACATCATCCGAGGTGAATTTGTAGGGATTGGCATGAACCATTTCATACTGAAGGTTGGCCACAGATTTTTTGTCACCTCTTAGTGGTGGAATCTCTCCCATTTGAATCGGGCAATCTTCAGCGATTTCAATGAAAGTATTCTGATAGTTGGTGGAATGCACAGTCATGTGTATCAATGTTTGTCTTTAACCAATTACATGTGAATAGCAAGATAAAAATTTCCGCTAGACGACCTCCTTAGACATATACTCAAAAATCAAGTAAATTTGTATTCCATGCTAAAGGATGAATACGATAAGCTTTTAGCTGAATACCGAAAGGTAGGAGGTCCTGAATTTGATCAAAACGATATAGATCAGGCAGCCATATCGTATGCCTACAATACTTGTGCAGTAGAGGGTAATACCATCTCTTTAGGAGAAACAGAGACGATTATCATTACAGATAAGTAGTCCCGGGCCATACGCTGCGAGAGCATCTCGAAATCAAAGATGCACATGAAGCTTTCAAGAAAATGTACGGGTTCATCGAGGAAGATTTCGAAATGAGTGAGTCACTCGCTATGACTTTCCATAAGCTGAATACCAGATCCTGGATAAAAGAAGAATCCTCCGGGCAATATAAGACTATAACAAACCGATTGGGAGGAAGGTCTACTCCATATCCGGAAAAGGCCCGACAATTGTTTCAAGATTTATTTAAAAAGATCCTTGAGATCAAAGATCCTTTCGAGAGGGCTTCAAAACTACACCTGGAAACCGTACTTATCCATCCCTGGCAGGACGGTAACGGAAGGACAGCCAGGCTCATGATGAACTATGAACTGTTAAAAAATGGTCATGGTCATCTCCAGATCTCTAAAAATGATAAGGATACTTATTTCAAAGCTATCCGGGATGCTATTAATCAAAAAAGTGCTCAGCCATTTCATGATTTTCTTTATCGACTAGGGATTCAGACTTATCAGAAGAAAATTGATTTCCTCAAAAAAAAACAACAGGTAGTCAAGGGAATTCAGTATGGGATTATAATTCCGTAGCAGATCTATATTGAAAATTTTTCAGCTACTTTCATTGTGGTGATTTTCTAAAGTAATGGAGGATCATCAGTTGCCATTCACCTGGGCTGGCTTTTCCCACTCATTTTCCATCCAATAGGGTAGTTTCCAGTAATTGCCCTCGAAGTCGCCAAAGTAGATCTCCGAGATGCTCATCTCATGAGGGTGTCCGGTAGCCCAGAAAAAACAGAAAGGCGCTTTGTAGTCCAATGGCTTACGCATATAGGAATGATTCAACGCGCTGTTTTTAGTCACTTCAATGGACTTATTCCAGGTTTTTCCCTCGTCTTTACTTTCCCAGATCACAACTTCGCCACCCACGCCCCAGGCTTGAGGTGAGGGTTCAGTTGGTGCAACAACTTTCCAGGAATCGTCCATCAGGTAGAAGCTGCCCATATCATAATTGTGATCAGAGGTGGTGATATGTCGGGTGATCCATTCGCCATCATTGACGTAGGTGAGCTTCCATTCGTAAGGGGCATTGTCAGGGCCCGGTTCGTGACCATTGCTGATCACATACAGGCAGTAGGGATTGCCTGCTTCATCAAAACTCATGTCTTTCATGTATACATTCTTGCCCTGTGAGTAATAATCGATCACTCGAATGGGAGACTTTACCTTGTCCACCGGAGTTTTTACACGCTTACCTTTGATGGTTTCCCAGGTCTCCCCCAGATCGCGGGTTTGCATATAATACAGATCGGTCCTCGTATCCGGATGCCCATCGATGTGTCGATTGAAGAAGGTGCCTGCTATAGCTCCTCCCTGGTATATTTCACTTGCCTGGTAATGACCTGCTCGTTCACCTTTTTTATTCGGAATTCCTGCAAGTTTTTTGTCTTCGGTCCAGTTTGTGCCATCAGTGCTCGTCTCAAAATACAATTCTCTTATACCTGTATACTTGGTAAAGAAATGAATGAAATGTGTTTCCCCTTTCCAGATCTGCGGATAGGTAAATTCTTCCTCCGATACGATGTCAAATTGTGAGATGTCGTAAGGTTTGGCACTGCGGAGCTTGATGCCGGGACGCCTGTTGCCCCTACCACTCACAAATACCCAAAGGAATCCATCATCGTCAATCAACAAGGAGGGGTTATCGTGTGGGTCATCCACGCCCATTTTGTCATAGACGACCACTGGCTTGGAAACCATACCGGTTTTGTGATCGTAAATCCCGATCATACAGAGCAGGTATTTGTAGGTCTCACCGGTAGTGCCCCCATATACAAAGAAGGTTTTGTCAACTTCCTTTGCGTAGATCGCCAGGGGTCTGTGTTTGGCGGTGTAAGTGCCCAGCCCACCTGAATACTTGTCACCGTAAGGGTATTTCTGGTTCAATTCAAACCAGATACCCCGGTATCCATCCATCTGAAGATTACGAAAATCCACCTGGCCGAAGAGAGATAGAGTAAGACACAATGAAAGGGTAGATAAAAAATATTTCATGAGTTGGCGTGAGGTTTATTGGTTTAATAAGTTGTCAAGTATTTTCTGGCTGGTCTTGAAGACTGTACCGTGTCGAGTTCCTTCCGGAAAGTGAATCTGGTCAGAGATGTCACCCCAATTTTCGAGGTCTGAGGAGGCAACGGCACCCATCCGATGCTTTGTATACATATCAAAGTAGACCACCCACTGGTCATCTATTTTGGTCACTGTCGGTCCTTCCACCCAGTTGATGGTGATCGGATCACTGGCAGGACCATAGCCTTCTGTCAGGTTTTTGCTTCTGGCGATACGGATGTTCTTTTCTGCTTCAGGTACCTTGGTCTCATTTTTCAGGAACATGATGTACTCATCCTGGTGGGTGGTGATTACTGCATCGATCACGTTGAATCCCTGGTCATAGAGAAGTTTTGTCTCACTGAATTCCTCAAAGTCTGCAGTGGTAACAAAATACATCCTGTGATTGAGTCCGTTATCACCTGAATCTTCAGTTTCCGGGAATCTGCCCGGAATAGTTGTAGCCCAGTAGATCATGTACAGACCCTGCTTTTCGTCATAAAACACTTCGGGTGCCCAGCAGTTGTTGGCATCGGGTTCGTGCTCCATCACCGGGATATATTTTTGCTCAGACCAGTTGATCAGGTCCTCGGAGTTGGCATATCCAATCCCTTTTTCATGCCAGCTGACTGTCCAGACCATGTGGAATTTTCCATCCGGTCCTTTGATGATACACGGATCCCGCATCAATTTATCTTCACCTACCTCCGGTGTCAGGAAAGATTCATTGTTCTTAAGGGCCGTCCAGGTGTAGCCATAATGACTGTATGCCAGGTGTAGACCATCTTCGCCATTACCCTGAAAAAAGGAAAACATGTAAACATCCGGCTGTTGGTTGCAACCTACCAGTGATATAGCGAAAATGAAGGGCACCAGGTATTTCATCAGTATTTTCAGTTAAATGATACTTTGACTTTGGCAAGTTCTTTCTCCACAGGCAAAGTGATATAGGTTGTTTTTCCATCAACGGAAACTGAGATCGTGTGTAATCCCGATTTTTGTTGGTGCCGGGTCTGTATATCTGGTGAGACATCTTCTGATGGTATCAGCACCCAAAGGAAAGATTGTGACTTCTCAAGTTTTGACGCGTAGATCACAGCGGGGTTAGGTTCTTTGATGGTGTAATCCCTGCTGTACCAACCCTGGATGAACGGTTCTTCCTGCCCTTCCACAACATTGGTTTGCCAGGAGACATCTCCAAGTGGAACAACCTTCAGGTTCGGTTCGCCTGGGTTATCAGAATATGCTACTCCCTCCTTGAAACTGATTTTTCGTCCGGGGGTGAAATGCCACAATGCCTGGATGTCGATCGGTTGATCGGTTTCAAGGTTGTCCATGACTACCCAGAACTGATCGTGCACATAGAGCACAGACCGTGAGTGAACGACTTTGGTGTCTACTCCTTCGAATCCATCATGGAAGGTGCCATAGGCGTAGTCATAAAGGTCTGTGTGAATGAAATCAATACCTTCCTCAAGAGGTGCAGCTGCCATGGTAGGACCTTCATCCTGGCCCTTTCCATTCACCAGGATTACATTGTGAGAAAAGGAGCTTCGGAAGTAGCCTCGCCAGATCTTCGGATCAAAGCTAAAGTAGTTTTCATGGGTGTACCGGCCTCCATCAACCAGTAGATCTTTGCCAAAAGCAGCCACAGAAAGATGTAGCTTATCCCGATGCTGATGACCGGTGCCATAGGCTCCAAAATCAAAGAACGACCAATGTGCATTTGCATCCCATCCGTTTCTGGTGATGTGGATGCCAGCCCAGGGAAACGTGAGCGAAGAATTTTGTTCAGGTTTTTGGCCTGAGGCACCATTTGTAGCGACCCACTCCCAATCCGGTCGGTTAAACTTTTTAGCTGCTATCAGCACCCTTTCCCTAAGGTCTTCGCGATCGGAATCACTGTTGATGGGCTGATGTCCATCCGGACGCATACAGTAGGCCAGGTAGTTATACATGTCTTCAATTCTATCCATGTAGGCTTGTGAAATCTCCTTTTCAGCCTTTGTAAAATTGTTGGCGACAGATTCAAAACGTCTGAGCGCCACCCATTGGGTCTTTGTAGAAAGCTCTGTTTGAAGTCCATCCGGATATACCTGCCGGTTGATCTCCGTAGACATCACGTTAAGGGCATAGCTGGACCAGTCCTCAGCTTTGCTGAATTCCGGGAAGGATAAGCCCACAAGAGCAAGACCATTCATTTCCATGGTGGTCCAGTTGTGACCGGATTTGTGATACTGTCGCAAAAAATTTGCCTGATCAGCGATGCTTGTGAGCATAAGAAGGATCCCGGCATCGGAAAAGGACGCTTCCTTGTGGAAGGCATAAAACATTTGTGGCCAGGTAGCACCTAGCCTTCGACCGCCTTCCAGGGTTCTCCATTCTACCTCACCGATGTCCCGATAATCGATTCGCTGGTTAGGATCCAGGACCACATAGACAGAATCTCCTTCCTCAGGCAAGGGGTGATGGATCACCCAGTCTTTCACAATCTGGTCGAATGTCTTGATCAGGTTGTTGTCATTCGTATTTTTCCAGGTGGCATAGAGTGACGTCAAATAGCTATGACCATTCAGGGAGTAGCCAAACTCATCGTCCTTGATTGGACCGGTATAATTCCATTTCCATCCGCCATTCACATAAGGCATCTTGACTTTTGATCCATGGATGGTGATAGAATCACTCATCAAAAGGTTTGACATGATCTCAGCCTGCTCCTCATCAATAGGATCCAGGGTAGTCACCACCCAGTCACGATCTACATTTCTGAAGTAAGATACCAGGGCAGTTGCGGCAGAGAGCGTATCTCCTGTTTCCAGGTTTGCTTTTACCTGCTTAAGGCCCGTGTAGTCAAGATTTAATTCACTGAAAAGGGACTTGATCCTTTCAGGATATTCTTTGACCAGCTTATCAATAGAGTTGTAGTTCCTCCATTTATTTGTATCTGGCCCCTGGCAGCCAATGATAAGTATAAAAAGTAATAGGAGTGTAGACTTAAAAATTGGGTGCATCATGTTGGCTGGGTTTGTTGTTGATTTATTATAATCAATCCATAAAGCTAACCTGCTTCCATTCAAAGTCAATAGGATCATTTTGTTGTGGAGCCCCGGGGGTAGTTCGTCCATTCTTGATCTGCTCAGTAAGCAGGGCCTTCAGCTCTTCCACAATCTCTGGTTTTGCAGCCTGCAAATTATCGGTTTCTCCCGGGTCAGCTACCAGGTTATACAACTGGATAGGTGGCAGGGTATCCAGGGCAGCCTTGTCTCTACCAGGTCTTGGAAAGCTCCAGCCGGCAGAGCCCGGAGCCATGATCAGCTTCCAGTCACCTTTTCTGATGGCAAATCCACCATTTACAGAATGGTGAATGGCTGAAGATCTCGGATTAGGGTTGGTTTCACCCACCAGGTGAGGCAGCATGGAAAAGCTGTCTTCTCCTTCATGGTCCTGCAGAGTTTGTCCGGTGATGTCGGCCAGGGTTGCCATCAGATCGGTGGTGCAAATCAACTGATCATTTACCTCGCCGGATTTCACTTTTGCGGGCCATTTCACTAAGAAAGGTACCCGATGCCCTCCTTCATAAATATCGGCTTTATGCCCTCTGAAATGATAGCTGGGAAAATGCCCCATCTTAGTCATCAATTCAAAACCGGCAGCAGGCGAGCACCCATTGTCAGAAGTAAAAATGATCAAAGTGTTTTCATCAATATCCATCTCCTCTGTAGCCGCGATCAGCTGACCAACATAATGATCAATCATCATGACGAAGTCTCCGTAAGGAAACAGGTTACTTTTGCCAAACCATTCCTCGGTAGGTAAAATGGGCGTGTGCGGTGAAGGTAGCGGTAGGTAAAGAAAGAAAGGTTCTTCTTTGCTGGCTCTTTCTTTGATGTAGTCGATCGATTTTCGGAAGAGATTGGGTGTGACATCCTCATGGATGAAATCACTACCGGTAGGACCTTCCCGCCACCAGGAGTATTCACCTTTGTCTACCGTGATCTTGTCGGGTTGTGCGGTGACTTTTTCATCTTCCACGTAGACATAGGGAGGGATGTCCAGCGACGCCGGTATGCCGTAAGCATAATCAAATCCCAGGTCATTTGGAGAGTTGGCAATGGGTTGCGTAAAGTCAATGGCATCATAGTCCTGGGGCTGATAGTTTAAGTTGCCCAGGTTAAGTGAATCTGATGCCACCCAGTCCCAGCCCAGGTGCCATTTACCCATAAATGCGGTGTGATATCCAGCCTTTTTGAGCAACGAAGCCACTGTAGTCCTGGAAGTGGGGATCAGGGCTTTTGACTTTCCCGAAAGTACCCCTTGCTTAAGCTCAGTTCGCCAGTTGTACCGACCGGTGACGATACCATACCGCGTAGGTGTACAAACAGAGCTTGAGGTATGGGCATCGGTGAAGATCATCCCGTCCCTGGCCAGCTGGTCGAGGTGGGGTGTGGAGATTTTGCTTTCCGGGTTTAAGATGGTCAGGTCACCATACCCCAGGTCATCCGCCAGGATGTAGATGATGTTGGGGTTTTTAGGAGTTTCCTGGTCTTTGCATGAGAAAAGTGCAGTGGTAAAAAGCAATAACAGCAGTGCTGGTTTTAGGTTAGTCATATCCGATCAATTTTTTGGGTTAGCCAAAATAGTAAAACCAAGGGAAAATTGATGGTTGACCTTACTTAGACTACAAAAGTTTATGGATCTTAGCCTATAAACCTGCCCGCTGATTCTTCATAAATTTTTGTAGTCTTGGTCTCGGACCAGACTAATGCTCCTTTAAAAGTTTCTGGATCGACCCAAATGCTAGTATCAGACAGTCTAAAAACAAAAAAACCGCTTTCCTCACCGAGTATCATACAGTAAACGATTTTGAAACCTGACGGCATTAAAAAAATTGCTCTTAAGGCCCAATTTCGGCCATTTTTAACTTGTACCAGAAACCACACGTGGTTCCGCTCTCAATCACACGTGGTTTTGCTCCCAATCACACGTGGTTTTGCTCTTAACCACACGTGGTTTTACCCAAAACCTCTCGTGGTTTTACTTCCAATCACGCGTAGTTTTACTTTGAATCACGCGAGGTTTTACTTCGAATCACACGAGGTTAAGGCTGCAATCAGGCGTGGTTATGCTTGCGATCACACGTGGTTAGGGTTGTAATCACACGTGATTTTTTTATGGATGTCTATTGCTCTCCAAAAAACTTTTGTTGTCTCGGTCTGGCCCAGTCTAAAGTTCCTCAATTACCCCGCTCAGCTCATCCATGTACTCATGCAGGTATTCAGGCACGCTGCCCTTGCTGGTATCGATGATCCAGAATTTGTGGGTGGTGTTGAGCTTTAGGTAGTAGCCCCCCTTGTGTCAGGTATCGTCTCCTGAAAGGCCTTATGATTGTAAAAACATAAGCTTCTATGTGATTTAGTTTTGAATAGTAAACAATAATCAAACTAAAAGATAGAAGCTTATGAAAAGTAAAAGTAAAGAATTGAGTTTCGATGGTCAAAAGGTATTCGTAGGGATTGATGTGCATTTGAAGAATTGGCGAGTTACCATATTACTGGAACACATCACGCATAAAACATTTTCACAAGATCCTAGCCCAGAAGTTCTTGCAAACTATTTGAAAAAGAACTTTCCGGGAGCTGAATACCATTCGGCCTATGAAGCTGGGTTTTGCGGTTTCAGTGTTCATCGATCTCTGGAGGCTCAAGGCATTCACAATATTGTCGTAAACCCGGCAGATATTCCCACTACTGATAAGGAGAGGAAGCAGAAGGAAGATAAACGAGATAGTAGAAAAATTGCTCGTTCATTACGAAATGGAGATTTAGAATCCATTCATGTACCCACCAGGACTACCGAAGAACTGCGCGGCCTGGTAAGGTATCGCAAAACTCTGGTGAAGGAGATTAGCAGGAATAAAACGCTGATCAAGGCCTTTTTACATTTTTATGGGATTGAGATCCCAGCTGAATTGGATTCTGCTTCACGTTACTGGTCAGCCAATTTTTCCAAATGGTTAACTACCATAAGATTGAGCACCGAGTATGGTCACGCTGTAATATCCGGAACACTGGATACGGTAACCCATTTGAGATCCACTTTACTGAAGATTAATAGACAGCTAAGAGAAATAGCTAAAAGTGAAGAGTATGCACATCAAGTTAATTGCCTGAGAAGTATCCCGGGAATAGGACTAATCGTATCGATGACTTTACTTTCTGAGTTAGGAGATATAAGAAGATTTAATAGCCTGGATAAACTTTGCTCTTATATCGGGTTGGTCCCGACCACTAGTTCTTCTGGGGATAGGGATCTGACAGGTTCGATTACTTCCAGAAGTAATAAACCACTGAGAGGAGTACTTGTAGAAAGTGCCTGGATTGCCAGCAGAAATGATCCTGCTCTGGCTCTGACTTATAATACCTTATGTAAGCGAATGAAGCCCAATCGAGCTATCATTCGAATTGCTAAGAAGCTATTGAGCCGAGTAAGGTATGTATTGAAGAATGAAACGGAGTATCAGTATGCTGTGGCTTAACGAAATAACTATCATCATAAAACAACCTCTAATTGAATGACAGCTATACGTCCCTTGCGATGCTACATTGTAGTATTCGTTTCCTGAAAGGCTGCTGTCATCATTAAATAAGAATTAAACAAGGAAATGCGGCTTCTTAAGTCCGTTGATAGAAGGATGTTTTATGATGAAACAAGAGGCCAAAAAAGGCATTTGGGAGAAAAGTATTAGGTGATTCTCTTGGATTACAACATAGAAGGGACGATACTAAGGCATACATCGTCCTCTTCGAGAGACGATGAATGGAGGTAGGCATTAAAAAAATTGCTCTTAAGGCCCAATTTCGGCCATTTTTAACTTGTGCCAGAAACCACACGTGGTTCCGCTCTCAATCACACGTGGTTTTGATCCCAATCACACGTGGTTTTGCTCTTAACCACACGTGGTTTTACCCAAAACCTCTCGTGGTTTTACTTCCAATCACGCGTAGTTTTACTTTGAATCACGCGAGGTTTTACTTCGAATCACACGAGGTTAAGGCTGCAATCACACGTGGTTAGGGTTGCGATCACGCGTGGTTTTTTATGCATGCCTATTGCTCCCCAAAAAACTTTTGTTGTCTCGGTCTGGCCCAGTCTAAAGTTCCTCAATCACCCCGTTAAGCTCATCCATGTACTCATGCAAGTATTCAGGCACGCTTCCTTTGCTGGTATCGATGATCCAGAATTTGTGAGTGGTGTTGAGCTTGAGCTCCAGGTAGTAGCCTCCCTGGTCTGCACAGTCAGGACAGCCAAAGACCGTATCCGTTTCATTGAGTAGGTCTGTCGGAAACTTATCAAGAAGACCCACTGCTTTATCATATTTAGCCTGATCCAGCTTGGTATAATCTCCGATGTAAAAAATTTGGCGGTCAGGATATTTATCCAGGGTGTCTTCACCCAGCTGGTTTTTATCCAGTTTGAAGATCCGGACACAATTGTCTCCCAGGCAGAAGCCGGCAAACTTTCCAAAGATGAGATAGTCTTCGGAGGATAGTTTCGGGGAATCATTTTCCTCACAGGCCGAGAAAAGGAAGAGTATACTGAGGAGTAGGGCAGATAAGCTTAAGTTTTTCATTGGGTTTGAGTTTTTCCAATGACAGCCGATTTTGAGGAAAGGTTGAAATCCAGTGTGGGAAAATTATTTACCTGTATCTAATCACCACATTCCCAACCTTGCTCCCGGAAGCCACATACGTATACGCCTCCTTGATCTGATCCATGGGATAGGTCCTGTCAATCAATGGTTTGAATTCATTGCTTAACCACAACTCGAGGATCTTGCTGAGACTTTCCCGGGGCTTGACCGGGATGGCGATCTGGCATCGCTTACCACCTGTCAGTGGGGTTGTCATCATGAGGAGGATATTTTGGCCGCCAGGACCCAGCTCGGAAGAGATATATTTACCTTTTGGTTTCAGTAAGGGCTTACATTTCCCGAAACTACTCTTGCCGACGGTATCGAAGATATGATCATATTTTTCAACAGTTGTGGTGAAGTCTTCCTTTTCATAGTCGATCAGGTGAGTCGCTCCTAGCTTTTTCACCTGGTCAAAATGTACTTTTCTGCAAGTGGCTGTCACCTCAACTCCATGGTGCCTAAGGAATTGAATGGCGGCCGCACCAATGGCACCGGTGCCTCCATTCACCAGGATCTTTTGTCCGGGGCTTATCTGGATTTTGTTGATGAAATTGTATCCGTAGTGGCCCGCTTCCGGACTGGCAGCGGCGACCTCATAGCTTACTTCATCCGGGATCGTAAGTATGGTTTTGTTTTCGTGAATGGTCATGTACTCAGCCTGTGATCCCAAAACCCCACTGTCGTCAAACCCCCAGACCCGGTCCCCCTTTTTGAATTTGGTCACGCCTATGCCAACTTCCACGACTTCACCGGCAAAGTCTGTTCCAAGCACCTGATGCTTTGGTTTTCCCAACCCAAGGAATAATTTCATAATGAAAGGCTTCCCGGTCAGGATTGCGCAATCGGTCCTGTTTACAGTTGTGGCATGCACCCTGATGAGGAGTTCATGTTCCTTTGGTTTCGGTGCATCCATCTCGATGATCTCGATTGCGGATGCATCTCCATATGTTGAGCGGGTGGCAGCTTTCATGATTTTGTAGGGTTCAAAAACCTAAAAATAATAAGATAGAGTCCTAATAACCGACTCTTCTTATTAGCTCAAACAATAACAGAATGCGGTGTGCAACAGGACGTAGCAGGACAATGATCAGGAAAATAAGCATTAATTATTGAGGTCTGAAATAGATTAAAACAACATTTACCTCACTTTCAGTGGCTGTCTTAAAGGTAACTTATAGCAAAAAAAGAGACTCAGATCTATGGCAGGATTTTAGATCCGGAGACAGAGATGCATTTGATCACATCTTTTACACATATATTAAATCCCTTATCAATTATTGCAGAAAATTCTCTGCAAACAATGATTTAATTGATGACTGTATACAGGATATGTTTCTTGAATTATGGGTAAAGAGAGAGAGGTTAGGAGATACTGACTCTATAAGGGGATACTTATATAAAACGATTAGAAGAAAAATCCTCCACGAGGTGGGAAACCAATCATTATCAAGAATTGAAGAGTTTAAGGATTGTGAGTCAGTATCCTTTGATGCTTCATTAGATACAGGCTTTTTGAGTGATATGAGTAGCAATCCAAATATCATTATAGAAACCTTAACCCCCATGCAGAAGGAGGTAATCTATTTAAAATACTATAATGGTTTGACTATCGAGGAAATCTCTGAGATACTTAACCTAAGTAAGAAATCGACTTACAATTATCTCTCTAAAGCTTTGATGAAGTTTAGAAAATTCTACAAACGAACTTGATCTTATCTCCTAAGGTAATTTGCTTTCTTCCTTAAAAATGAGAAAATAAAAATAATCGGGGGTTTTGTGAAGTATTTTTGATGTATTTCAAAAATAAGTAGAAAATATTTTCATTTTGTTGGAGTAATCTCAGAGGATTCACCTTTATGGAAGTGAAAACACAACCAATTAGCATAGGTGAAAGAAATCCATCTCTATAAAACCGAAGACTTTCTGCTGGATGAAAGTTTTTTGAATTGGATCAGAACAGGAAAGTCTTCTGAGAATGATTGGCATAGGATCCTAAATGCTAATCCTGAGTTGAATACATATGCTCAGCAGGCAGAAAAGCTCTTAAGTGCTTTGAAGTTTCAGGAGGAGGTTCCAAGTGAATACAGAGTAGGTAGAATCAAGAACAGTCTGGATAGGGAGATTAAACACTTTTCATTTAAACCAGAGAAAACTTCCAGGGACCATGGTTCAGGATCAAAAAACGATAGCTGGAATTGGTTTAAGTTTTTCAAAGTAGCAGTAGCTGCATGCCTTTTCATCCTAATTGGCTTTATATACTTTCAAAAGTCAAATTCCATCGTCCCTTTTGAAATAGGTCAGAAAAATCTGTTAGCAAAAAAGACCGAAAAGGGACAAAAGCTTACAGTTCAGCTAAGTGATGGTAGCCTGGTTAAATTAAATTCTGGATCTACTTTGACATATGATGAATTTTTTAGTGATACATCACGAGTAGTCCAATTAGAAGGAGAGGCATTTTTCGATATAAAAAAAGATACACTTCGGCCATTCAGAGTAGTAACTAAATACTCTACGATTACCGCGTTGGGAACATCCTTCAATATCAGAATTGATGATCAATCAGCCTCTACTTATACAAGCCTGAAGTCAGGTAAAGTTTCAGTTTCTCAAGAGCATCAAGGGGAAAGTGAGTTGATATATCTCCATCCCGGGCAGCAGGCAATAGCCCACCCTGGTGAAGCAATGGTCATTAAGGACTATGAAGAGAATGAATTAGCATGGACTAAAAATATCCTGACATTTAAAGGAGAGTCCTATCAGCAGGTATTTGATAAGTTGGAGAAATGGTATGGAGTTGAATTTCAGGTAGCTGATGAATCAGGGAACATCCCATCATGGAATTATTCAGCAAGTTTTGAGAACGAAAGCCTGGAAACAGTATTAAGAGGGATCTCTTACGTGAAGGGGTTCTCCTATGAGAAAAGAGACAAGAAGATATTTATCAAATTCAACTAAAACGTTTTATATGAAAAAATGAATATCAAAGCAAAGGCTGCCAATCAGATTGCCAGCCTTTAGTTCAAGATCATAGTCATTGGCGTGCCTTAGTCTTGAACGAACACATTTTAACAAATCGAAATTCATTAAAACATTGTAAACCTATGAAACAACTGGTACAAACAACAGTAAAACTCATGAAATTCCTGTTTAAGCTCATATTGATTCAAGCATTCTGTGCTTCGATTTTAATGGCTAGCGACAGCAATGCACAGACCAAAAGAGTCAAGGAAGTTTTTGTTTCTCTTGACTTCAATCGCCATACGCTGGAGCAGGCTTTTTTGGAAATTGAGCAAAAGACCAATATGAAATTCTCTTTTGACGAGAAGGACCTCGATAAAGACATAACCGTCAACTATCAACAGGAAAATTCATCATTGGAGGAAGCTTTGCTTCATCTATCTGAGATTGCAAATGTCAAATTCAGACAAATCAATAACACAATCCATGTAAGTCAGATAAAATCAAAAAAAGATCAGTCATTAGAAATGATTGTCGACGTAGAAATAACCGGTGTAGTAACTGATGAAAGTGGAAATACAATGCCAGGCGTTAGCATTGTAGAAAAAGGTACAACTAACGGGACTACAACGGACGTCGAGGGGTATTATAGACTTACAGTTCCGGAAGGATCCACATTGACAGTTTCTTTTGTTGGTTACCTCACTCAGGAGGTTAAAGTTGGGAACCAAACAGTCATTGATTTCTCTTTGGATGTAGATACAAAGCAACTTGAAGAAGTTGTAGTTATTGGATACGGTACGAGTAAAAAATCGGATTTAACAGGTTCTGTTGCAACAGTGGATAATGAAGTGCTCCAGAATATCCCTAATTCCAGGGTAGATCAAATTATGCAAGGAAGAGCGGCTGGCGTGCAGATTACCTCCACAAGTGGAGCTCCAGGAGCTGGTACTGTCATTCGTGTTCGTGGTGGCAACTCCATTGAGGGAACTAATGAGCCTTTGTGGGTGATTGATGGGATTATCGTAGGACAGGATTTCAATCTAAACAATCTTAATTCAAATGATATTGAATCCATTCAGATACTTAAAGATGCCTCATCGATTGCCATTTACGGTTCCAGGGGAGCAAATGGCGTGGTACTGGTCACCACAAAAAGTGGCAGAAGTACCGGTGGAAAGCCTCAAGTAAATATTGGTGTTTATACTAGTTCGCAACTTGTTCCCCAGCGGCCTGAATTCCTTTCCCAGGAACAACAAATCGCATACACCAATGAGGATGCAGCATACAGAGGAGTGGCAATTCCTTTTCCAAATGACCCGTCTAGCTATCCCGATAATGACTATTTCGATCTACTGCTAAACCCGTCACCGATCTACAATGCAGATGTATCTATTAGTGGATCTTCAAAAAATGGAGATGTTAACTATTATAACTCACTGAATTATTTCAATCAGGATGGACTAATCGATAACTCTGGTATTGAGAAGTTTATTTTCCGATCCAACCTTGACATTAAACTAAGTAGCAAGTTGAAGGCAGGCTTTCGGGTAAATATCTCAAGACTCAACCGCGACAATGGAACAGTAGGGTACGGTGGTCTCTTGAATATCCTTCCTACTCAGCCGGTTTATAATGATGATGGGACCTTCAACGGCTGGAATGAAGTAATTGGAGCACCTTTCTCTAATCCGGTGGCAGATTCACAACTGAACACCAACAATACTAAGACCAATAACATTCTGAGTACAGTTTATCTGGAGTATAACCCGATTAAAAACCTTACAATCCGTTCAACTTTTAGCCCTGAGATAGACAATGTGAAAACCAACATTTTTACCTCAAGTCAGAGTCCGGATCGATTACTGGTTAACCAGGGAGGAGAAGCAGAAGTTCGGGCAATTTCAAGTCTGGGCTGGAACAATGAAAATACCGCTCAGTATCAGACTACTTTTGGAAATCATGGAATCACGGCACTTGTTGGAGCTTCATTCCAGCATTTCCAGTCTGAGCTTGTTTCTGCGGAGGCTTACGGATTTACATCAGATGCTGTTGGTTACAATGCTCTTGGTTTAGGTACTGATCCCACCAGAAATGTTGTCAATAGTGAGTTTGATGAATTCTCCATAGTTTCATTTTTTGGCCGTTTAAACTACTCGTATAACAACAAGTATCTATTGACCCTGGTAGGTCGTACCGACGGGTCTTCACGATTTGCCGCTGGTAACAAATATGAGTTTTACCCATCTGTAGCTGGTGCCTGGAAGATTTCAGAGGAGTCTTTCATGGACGGAGCATCATTTGTAAATGACTTAAAACTGAGGGCCAGTTATGGTCGGTCAGGAAGTCAGGGGATTGAATCTTACAGGACACTTGCGGTATTGACAGAAGCAAGTACTACATATGGTGGGATACAAAATCCCGGATTGACGCTGGGTCGCCCTGCTAATCCTTCCTTACGCTGGGAAACAACCAATCAGCTTGACCTCGCCATTGAGACCGCACTATTCAACAATCGAATCTTTGCTGAGGTTGGTTATTATCGTAAGGAAACCAATGATCTTTTATTGGAAGTTGTCATCCCTCGCCAGACCGGATTTACTAGCCAGCTGCAAAACATTGGATCCCTCGAGAACGAAGGTTGGGAGTTATTGCTGAAATCCACAAATGTGAGCAATGGTAGTTTTGACTGGGGTTCGACGTTGACTTTATCATCAAATAAAAACCGGGTCATTGATTTGGGAGGACAGGAATTTATTGATGTAGTGATTGATGAAATCCTGGGTTCTGGAAATACTCGAATTATTCTTGGCGAACCTGTTCCTGTATTTACTGGTGTTCGAAATCTTGGAACCTGGAAAACGCAGGAGGAAATCGATAACTCCGGTTTAAATTCTGTTCCGGAGCTGGGATCATCAAAATGGGAGGATCTGAACGGCGATGGAAATATTACGAATGAGGATAATGTTGTGCTGGGAAGCCCACAAGCTGATCTGATTTTTGGTTTAGAGAATTCAATTACTTACAAAAATTTCAATCTTTCTTTCTTTTTCCAGGGTACTGTAGGTAATGAGGTATATAATCTGCGAATGCGGCCCAACTACTTCACTCGGGGAGAGAATCCGAAATTCATAGACATTGCCGATCGTTGGACACCTGAGAATCCTACTTCGAATATTCCAAGAGCTGGTGCCAGTTCAGAATCCACTAATAGCAACTCCGAAATGGTTGAGGATGGGTCTCACCTAAGGTTGAAAACATTACGTTTTACCTATAATCTTCCCGTTCAGAGTTTTGGTTGGGACAAAGTTCAAAGTATGTCAGTTTATTTCTCAGGAACTAATCTCTGGTTACTTTCTGACTTCAGGTTGATAGATCCTGAAACCAGCAACTTCGGAAGAGACGGCTTAGGGAACATCGCCCAGGGATATTCCAGTGGAGAGTATCCAAACACTACCGTCCTCACAATAGGTCTGAATGTTTCTTTCTAACATAAAGCTTTAAAACAATGAAAATATCATATAAAATATTATCTCTGCTGATACTTATGTCATGTCTGGGATGTGAGGATTTCCTTGAAGAGAATCCACGAGATATCATTGCGCCAGAAAACTTCTTTGCATCAGAGTCTGATGCAAGACAAGCGGTAACGGGTCTGTATGCCATACTGAAAAATAACTCAATCTATGGACAGGTAGGGTTGGACCATTTTTATGACAATGGTGCGGACATAATCGAGCCAAATCGTAATGCGAACTTTGTAGAACCCATCGGCAACTATACGTTGAATGAAGGTTTGGCAGATGTGTCAGTCCAAAAAATGAGTGTGTCCGATACCTGGAAAGATTTCTATAAGATCATTCTAAACGCGAACATCATTTTAGATCGTGTTGACGGAAACGAAGCCATTACGCCAGCTGCACAAACAGATATCATAGCAGATGTGCTATTTATCCGTTCCCTGGTATATTGGCATATCACCAACTTATGGGGTGATGCTCCTTATTATAGAGAGAATCTAGATATTGATGAAATCAAAGTGCTCGGAAGAACGGATAAGGACATTATCCTTCAGGACATTTTGGTCGATTTACAATTTGCACAGGACAACCTGCCCAGGCGAGACGAAATCCCTGATAGTCAACTGGGCAGAGCCTCCAAATGGTGTGCAGCTCTGGTAATGGCTAAGATCTATATGCATGAGCAGGAATGGCAAAATGGATTGGATAAGTGCCTGGAGATTATTAATCAATCATCTCATGTATTACTTCCTACATATGCTGAGGTTTTTGATCCAGCCAATGAGTACAATGCGGAGATCATCTGGTCTCTGGATTTTGCAAAGGACATCAGGGGACAGTTTGAGGAGGGTGTTGCCAGACCTGATGGTACGTTGGCAGCCGTATTTGGTAATGGCAACTGGAGGCCAAGTATGTTTAATCCTCGCCTGAGAGATGAGCCAGCTAATACGAGCGAAAGAGATGCTCTGGCGGATGCTCTGGCGGCCAGAGGTGAACAGTTCAATGGCACTGGGTTACAAATTGCGACTCCGGGATTTGCCAATAGCTTTCCAATGAATGATTTGAGGAGACCACTGAATATTATGGATAATTACCTGGGCTTCGACCTGGCTTTTACCTACATACCAAAATTCATGAATCTTAATGTAGCTACCTCGCCACGATTCAATCATGAAGACAACAGGATGGTTTTCCGATTGGCCGATGTATACCTGATGGCAGCAGAGTGTGAGAATGAGCTGAATGGACCTACAAATGCCTATCAGTATATCCATGCGGTTCGGGAGAGAGCGTATGCTACGCAACCAGAGTGGGAGCTTTCCGGTTTGACTCAGCAGGAATTTAGAGAAGCAATTTATGACGAGCGAAAATGGGAATTAGCAGGTGAAGCATGGCGGAGGTATGATTTGATCCGGTGGGGTATTCTTTTTGACGTGGTCCAAAATGAAGATTATCGAACATATACACCAGCAGCTAACATTAAGTCTTATCATGTATTGCTACCGATCCCTTTACAGGAATTGCAGACAAATCCTAACTTGTTGGAATCCGATCCAACAAATAATGGATACAGATAGAATTTTATAATTGATACGGGGCCGGCAAATCTTTGTGCCGGCCTTTTTACATCCAATAGATTAACCAATTTCATGAGAGAATCGATCTTATTATTCATTTGCTTATTGCTTACAACCTTGGTATTGAGTGCACAGGTCATTAAGCCTCCAAAAGGAAAATTAGCGATTGTCGCAGATGGAAACTCTCCAGACCCGGATGATCTGGGAGGGACGGCTGTTTCAATTGCTTTGCTACGGGCGGCTGGTCTGGAGGATCGGTTGGTACATTATTCTCATAGCTGTGATCTGATTCGTGTAAATAGAATATCAGAGGCAGCCGAAAAAGAACGTCATGCTTTGATGCAGACAAGCTGTGATGTAACAGCCAGGAGATGGGGAGGATTTGAATCGTTGACTTTTTTCGATGCAAAGTACCAAATGGAAGAGACCATCATGGATTTAAGAGATGCCATCAATGCTTCCAATGTTGATGATCCACTATGGATCATTGAAGCAGGTGAGCCCGATATCATTGGGTTTGCCCTCTCGGCAGCTGATCCGGACAAGTATCAGTATGTAAAAGTGGTTACTCACCATCCTGCAAATGATGATGCAGGTGATTTCTATACCTGGAAGCAAATCCTGGATTTTGGTGTAGAGGAGGTTCGTATCCCGGACCAGAACACTTATTTAAAAGTTGACATCGAAGACTGGTATTGGGCCAGGGACCATCCTGACCCAAGGATACAATGGATTTGGCTTATTGGTAAAATTGCTGAAGTAGATGATGTGGTAGACTTTCAAAAAGGTAAATGGGATTGCTCGGATGCAGGTATGATATTGTATTGGATCACGGGAGCCAATGTGAACAATGGATTGAAAGAAGGGTCTGTGGATAATGTTAGGGAGATACTACTCCGATTCATTGAGGCTAATTAAGAATATAGAAAAGGATGGGTGGTTATTTAAACTCTCACCTTACAAAATACCCTAGTTATCTATACCTCCTTCTTGACAGCCGGCCTGGTCAATGGTGACTTCCAGCCAAAATATTTAGAAACTGCCATTTAAGGCCTGAAATTGCCTAAAGTATTAGCATTAATTGGTGGGTTTACAAAAAAACGATCGGGGAATTATTTAAATTAGATAGGGACCTGGTGGAGAATAGGAGACGTAATTTCGAAGTATTATTCAATGAGGTATGGAAGAGCAAAGACTGAATTTTGAAATCGATCAGAAATCGAGTGAGCCAAAGTATAAGCAAATTGTAAACGCTGTTATTGAAAACATTGAGGCGGGCAATATAAAGACCAGATTCAAGCTGCCGTCTATTACAGAATTGAGCGTGAAGTATCTGGTTTCACGCGATACGGTGGAAAAGGCCTATAATCTATTGCGGGATCAGGGGATAATTGAATCTGCCATGGGTAAAGGTCATTATGTGTTGGTCTCATCCCCAAAATCGATGATGAGGGTGTTTGTGCTCTTCAATAAACTCAGCTCATACAAGAAGGTTATTTACCACACCTTGGCAAACAAACTAAAGGACAAGGCAAACCTTGAACTCTTTGTTTATCACTGTAATATAGATCTGTTTGAATCGTACATCAATGAGAAGATAGGCAGGTACAATTATTATCTGATAATGTCTCATTTTGACAATGAGGATAAAGCCAGAGTATCAGGGATTATTAAGAAAATCAGCCCTGAAAAGCTGATCCTTTTGGATAATCTGGTTGAAGGGGTAAAAGATTTTAGGGGTGCTGTGTATCAGGATTTCAAAATGGATATTTACGATGCGCTTGTGGAGGGTTTAGACAGGCTGAAGAGGTTTAAAAAAATGATAATTGTTTTTCCCAATAATGTACCTTACCCTTATCCCCGGCAAATAGTAGAAGGATTCAAAAGGTTTTGTGGGTTTAACCAGTTTGAATATGAAATCATTGATGAATTGAACGAAGATTATGTAGCCGAAAAGGGCACTGCTTATCTGGTCATCGAGGAGAATGACTTAGCCAATCTCATCAAGTCAGTGAGAAGATTGGACCTGAATATTCCTCGTGATATTGGTATCTTATCTTATAATGATACACCACTAAAAGAAGTTCTTCTGGGAGGAATATCGGTTGTCACCACCAATTTCGAGCAATTGGGTACTACAGCTGCAAACATGATCTTGAATCAGGAAAAAGGATCTGTAAAAAATGATTTCAAGTTGATACTAAGGAATACTTTGTAATCCAGAATGCTAGATAGTCATACCGATCCGTTTTAGGTATTCTTGTCCGGACCATCTATGAGCAGTTGCAGCATGATTTGGATTTTTTGTTGGTAAACACCTGTCATGTGTTCAGATTCATCAAAAAGCTCATCTCGTTTGATGGGGACACTGAGTGGTAATGTCCAGGCTCTTAGTGCTTTCGCTACGGAATCCATGGCATTGATCCCCTGGATAGCTTGTGTGCCATCAGCCCAGCAAACCAGCCCGATCATTTTTCCGGAAAGGTAAGGTTTTGGCGAGTTGGCGCTGTATTCCAGCCAGTCCAGGCAGTTTTTCATGGCACCCGTCATGCTACCATGATAGAGTGGAGTCAGCCAGATGTGTACATCAGCCTCGGTAAAAACCTGGTTCATTTGCTTTACAGATTCCGGAATCTCGGTGATGGCAAGATCGAAAAGGGGAATGCCGGAATCGGCTAATTTGAAAACTTGTGTACTAATACCCTGCTTCACCAATTCACCTTCCAGATGCGTGCCTATTCGTTCAGATGTGGAGTTTTCTCCTCGCTCGGTGGAGCCATTAAAGATAAGTGCCTTCATGTTGTTCTTTTCAGGAAAGCATATTTAAGTACAACTGAGATAAGGATCAAATTTTAGTCCATGGAGTTTGGGAACATAGAAATAAAAATCTGTGATCATGGTTGTATTGGTGGTATTGATGAGTGATGAGTTTTGCAAGGAAGTTATGATTGGTTATTGAGATGGTGGTCTGTGAGCCACCATAGCCGTCAACCTAAGAATTTGTTGATGATCGGAAGTCCCATTCGGGACGACCTGTCTGTAGAATAATCATCGAATTGAGATTAGCTCCGTAGGAGCGTCCTGTATTTTGGCTTTATGGCCGCCCCTACGGGGCTATGATTAATGTAAATCTTTAAATCTACAAACAGGTCACCCCTCTGGGGCTCCCTTTAATTAAAATCACATTAATATTCTTGAGGTGAATTGCTAAGTTGACGGCTATGGTGAGCCACAGTGAGACACAGGCCACGGGTGAGGGATGACGAAATGGAGTTCGATTATGGTTTCGCTGGCACAACACTAAATTCATTCCCTTTTCCGCAATTCATTTCTTCGCATGGGCATCGCATCGATAAAAGCAAAAAGTTTGTCATTCTTCAATAGCTCTGCCTGTCGGAGTTTGATGCCACCATCCAAACCGATAAGGATTATCTCAAAATCACCATCAAGTTGTTTGTTTTGGACATACAGATCATCTGATGATGTCCAGGTTAATTTCTTCAAACCTGTGGTAAACTCATTCGGCTTGATGGTGTAGATAATTAATTTTCTATCCTCTACACCTGCAATGTCCCGGTTTAGCTCTGAAATTTGATCCTGGTAAACCGGATGATCCGTGTCTTCCACCAAAATCAACAGCACCCGGTTTTCCCATCGGTGGGAGGATAAATCCTGTGTAGCACCCATACAAGAGGTAAGCATAAGAATAAGAAAGAGTGATTGGGTTGACATCAACTGACTTTTCCATTCAACCCGGTGTAAAGGCTAATTGTTTAATGTCCAGCTAAAAAGCTCCATTTCTGACTGATATTTTTAAAAAAAATAAATAATTGTAAAAAGTACACGTATTCCTGTTATCTTCATAAATCATTAAATTACGTGAGATGAAGTGCACCCCCATCTGGATCATCATTTTATCCTTTTCACTACTTACATATTGTGTCGAACATAAACAACAAGAGGATTCCGGTCCCCGAAGAGTGGAGATGCTGTTTCTTGGTCATGATTCGGAGCATCATCCTTCTGCTGAGTATATGCCTATCCTGGCAGCAGCACTGGCTAAAGATGGAATTAATCTGACCTATACAGACAAGGTAGAGGATCTCAATACCTATAAGCTGGATCAATATGACGGGCTGATTATCTATGCCAATCATGAATACATTTCACCATCACAGGAGCGGGCCCTGTTGGACTTTGTAGCGAGTGGAAAAGGATTTGTACCGATCCATTGTGCCAGCTATTGCTTTCACAATTCCAAAGACTATATCAACCTTGTAGGAGCCCAGTTTCTTAAGCACAAAGCAGACAGCTTTAAAACGGATATTGTTATCAAAGATCATCCTGTGGTTTCGAATGTATCTGAATTCTATACCTGGGATGAAACGTATATACATCACAAACATGCCGATGACCGCACCATTTTGATGGAGCGTGTGGAGGGAGATCACCGTGAGCCATGGACCTGGGTGAAGGAGTATGGGGAAGGGCGAGTTTTCTACACAGCTTATGGCCATGATGAACGTACATGGAACAATCCCGGGTTTCAGCAGCTTGTTAAGCAAGGCATTTTGTGGTCTGTAGGGCCATCGGTCTATGAGAAGTGGGAGCAATTCTCACAAGGTATTCCGACGTTGGTCTACACACCGATGGACAATATCCCCAACTATGAAAAGCGAGATCCGAAGCCACAGTATGTGGATCCGCTGTCGCCGAAAGAATCTAAAAAACTGATCCAGGTGCCGCAGGGATTTGAGCTTTCACTCTTTGCCAGTGAGCCGGATATCATCAATCCTATCGCTATGGACTGGGATGAGAAAGGCCGACTTTGGGTAATTGAAACTGTCGATTACCCCAACACTGTAAGAAATGAAGATGGTGTGGGTGATGACCGGATCAAGATCTGTGAGGATACTGACGGTGATGGCAAGGCGGACAAGTTCACCGTTTTTGCCGATGATCTAAACATTCCGACCAGCCTGGTCTTTGTCAATGGTGGCGTGATCATTTCGCAGGCTCCTCACTTCCTGTTTTTGAAAGACACCAATGGAGATGACAAAGCCGACGTGAGGGAAACCATCATCACCGGATGGGGAACGTTTGATACGCATGCCGGTCCGTCCAATCTGAAGTATGGTATCGACAACAATATCTGGGGAGTGGTAGGGTATTCCAGCTTTGAAGGGGTCATCGCCAATGAGCCCAGGAAATTCAGACAGGGGATCTATCGCTTTGCTCCGGATGTTTCTTCATTTGAATACCTCACCCGTACCAGCAACAACACATGGGGCCTCGGGTTTACGGAAGACAATGAAGTCTTTGCTTCTACAGCAAACAATACGCATAGTGTTTATTTAGGGATTCCGGATAGATACTATCAGGGAGTGGAAGGCATCAAGCCTGTAAGCAGTGAAAAGATTGACGGTCACTATGCCATGCACCCTATCACGGATAAGGTACGGCAGGTCGATGTTTGGGGAGGTTTTACTGCGGCGTCAGGACACAGTTTTTACACAGCCAGAGAATACCCTGCTTCTTATTGGAACAAGACTGCCCTGGTGTGTGAACCCACCGGACACCTGGTTCATATAGCGAATATTGAGAAATCCGGAGCAGGATTTAAAGAGCAAGACGGCTGGAATCTCTTTGCCAGTGCCGATGAATGGGTAGCACCTGTAGAAGCCAAAGTAGGTCCCGATGGGCAGGTTTGGGTGGCGGACTGGTACAACTTCATCGTTCAGCACAACCCGACCCCAAGCCCTGACAGGGGAGGCTACCAGGCAGAAAATGGAGAAGGAAATGCCTATGTAAACCCACTGCGGGATAAGCAGCATGGTAGGATCTGGAGAGTAGTCTATAAAGGAAGTGACCCTGAGAAGCAGCAGATCACATCGCTTTCAAAAGATGATCCGGACGGATTGATCGAGGCCTTAAAAAGTAATAACATGTTCTGGCGGATCACCGCACAGCGTCTCCTGGTAGAAAGGCAGGATGAGGAGGTATTACCGTCGTTGTACAAACTTGTAAAAAGTAATTCAATGGATGAGATCGGGGAAAATCCTGCCGGCATGCATGCACTTTGGATCATGGATGCACTCGGTGCCTTGGACGGATCCAATCAGGAGGCATACGAAGTGGTGGTAAAAGCCCTGGGTCATAATTCTGCTGCTGTACGCAAAGCGGCTGTGGAGTTACTGCCAGTTAGCCTGTGGTCTAAAGAGGAGCTCATGGCTTCAAACGTACTTGCAGACGAAGATCCACAGGTAAGGCTTGCTGCCATTTTGAAGCTTGCGGAAATGCCATCTTCAGTTAATACCGGGAAATTGCTCTATCAATTATCAATGGATAATGGATATAATTCAGACACATGGTTATCCAGGGCAATCTATACTTCTGCAGTTCGAAATAGACAAGGCTTCATGGATAGCTACCTGGCTTCCAATCCAAACTTCAGCTTGCCACTGGATTCTTCGGCTTTTGAAACTCTGACTGACCGTGAAGCCTTTATGGCGAATTATTATACCAAACCATCTTCTGATCAGGCTGTTTTGGCAGAATCTTCAGGTGATGCCAAACTGATCAATATTTCTGTGATCAAAAATCAGATGAAGTATGACATCAAAGACTTTACGGTCAAGGCAGGCGAGACAGTAGAGATTGTATTTACCAACCCGGACTTCATGCAGCATAATTTACTGATCATTCAGCCGGGTCAGCTGGAGGTAGTTGGAGCTGCTGCTGATGAGCTGGCACGAAGCCCGGATGGTGCTGAGAAGAATTACGTACCAGAGATTCCTCAGGTACTGTACAGCACACCGCTGGTCGATCCGAATAACACAGTGCGATTGACCTTCAAGGCCCCGAGCCAGCCTGGGGATTATCCTTTTGTGTGTACATTTCCAGGACACTGGCGTCTGATGAACGGCATCATGCGGGTGACAGGTTCTGAAGTGAACTGATTGAAAATCTAGAATTTATTATGGGATTGAATGTAAAGTTTGGGGTAAGCACCTGGTTGTGGACTTCTCCCTTTTCTACAGAAACGACACAACTCTTTAAGAAAATCAAGGACATGGGCTATGACCTTGTGGAGATACCGGTGGAAAACCCGGATATCATCGATACTGCCAAAGTCAAAAAAGCGCTGAAAGATCATGACCTCGATTGTGTGGTATGCGGTGCGTTCGGACCAACAAGAGACCTTACCAATGATGACCCGGCCATTGTAAAACAGGGAATGGATTACATAGAGTCCTGCTTTCAAATTTGTAATGACCTTGGGACGAGTTTCCTTGCCGGCCCGATGTATTCTGCTGTGGGTAAGGCGCGGCTACTTCCTGAGGATCAGAAAAAGATTGAGTGGAACAGGGCTGTTGAGAATTTGCGGAAAGTGTGTGAAAGTGCACAGACCAAAGGGTTGGAGATTGCATTGGAGCCACTCAACAGGTTTGAGACGGACCTGATCAACCGAACAGATGATGTGGTTAGGCTCATCGATGATATTAACCATCCTTCTGCTAAGATCCTGCTTGATGGTTTTCACATGAACATAGAAGAACCAAGCATCGAGGAAGCCATCAAGCTGGCCGGAGACAAATTGATCCATGTGCAGGTGTCCGAAAACTATCGGGGCACTCCCGGAACCGGCCAGACACGTTGGGAGGATTATTATAAGGGTTTAAAAGCCATCAACTACCAGGGTGCGATATCCATTGAAAGCTTTACTCCTGAAATCCAGGAGCTAGCCGGAGCCGTTTGCATCTGGCGACCTCTAGCAGATAGCCAGGATGGCTTTGCGTCAGAGGGATTGAAGTTCCTGAAGGACTGGGCGTCGAAATAGGCTAGATCGATAATGATACCCGGTTCATTCGAAAATTGGTTCTTACAATTCTGTAAATCAAATTTAATAGTGGGCTGGTCCTTTTAGGGAATGGAAGGGTGTGGGTGGCCACCGCTCGCCCATTTAATCCCTAAAGGGCTCCGGTCGAAATCTTTGAGTTGAGTTCTGCATTTATTTATCCCACCATGCTTCCTGTGGATAGCTTATCCCCAGGCTAAACCTTTCACCAATGACCGGGTGAATGACAGGTGTATTGAGTCGCTCGCTCTCCGCTTTGAATCTCAGGATGGGATCTGTCCATTCATGAACTGCTAGTTTGAAAGATCCCCAGTGAATAGGCATGAGCAGTTTTCCCTTTACATCGATCCCAGCCTGCACACTCTGCTCCGGCATCATGTGGATGGCTTCCCAGGCTTCATTGTACTGTCCACATTCCATCATGGCTAAGTCAAAAGGCCCGTATTTATCACCGATTTCTTTGAAGTGTGGACCGTAGCCACTATCTCCACTGAAGTATAGACTCTGATGTTCGCCCTGGATCACCCAGCTGGCCCATTGGGTAGCATTGCGGTCTGTCAAGCCTCTTCCGGAGAAATGTCGGGCGGGGCAGGCAACCAATTTAAGTCCTTTGTACTCCACACTATCCCACCAATCCAGCTCGGTTATTTTTTCTTTGGAGATCCCCCATGATTCAAAATGTGAGCCTACTCCCAGGGCCATGTAGAAGTGCCCCACCTCGTCTTTGATCTGCATAATTGTCGGATAATCCAGGTGATCGTAGTGGTCATGAGAAAGGATTACCGCATCGATGTTCTTCAACTCCTCTACCGGGATTGGTTTTTTGTAGGGGTATCGTTTTGATCCGAAAGAGATAGGGGCAGCTACCTCTCCCAACATTGGATCGATCAGGATCCGTTTTCCTTCTATTTCTACCAAAAAAGCGGAGTGTCCAAACCAGGTCACCGAAGAGATACTATCTATAGCCGCTTGTCCGTTCTCACCAAATTTTACCGGGAGGCTGTCAACAGGCGATTGGTTCTTTCCAAAAAACATATCAGGCATAGTTCTCATGATCTCTCCAAAGGACCCCATTTTGGTCTCAATCTGGTTATCAAATGCTTTGTCACCATAATTAGGTGACTTTTTTATCTCATTCAAATGCTCACCCTTTGGTTTTTGCCCAATCTGCGGAGAAGTATTTACGAATACGATGACTGCAATCGTGAAAACGATAACAATACCCAGTAAGGAAACGATGAGATACATGAATGCTTTGGCAATTTTTTTAATCATTCCTTTATTGACGGGGAGGGGAGGGAATTATTTTAATCTTTTCTAATTCCCCTTGCTATCAGCAATAAGCACAGTTATGAGTTAAGAAATTAATTGCTTTTCTTTATTGAGTTGAATAAAGTTCACATTACGTGAACTTTATGTTTATTTGAACGTATTTTTACATGAAAGTCCATTTAATAAAGGAAAGGACATTGATGATTTTGTAAAGGATCATGAATCTGGGAAGCCATCTTTTGAAGATTGGCTAACAAAGATTAAAAATGCAGATTGGAATGAACCTTTAGATATGAAGTCTACATTCAATTCGGTGGATTTTCTTGGAAATGGGAGCAATCGTGTTGTTTTTAATATTGGGGGCAACAATTTTCGGTTGATTGGTAAGTATGGCTTCGGAATAGCAAGGATTCACTTATTCGTTTGTTGGATTAGCCCAAATAAGGAATACAATGAACTCTGTAAGATAAATGGACAGTATACAGTTGACAGATATTGATAGATATGGAAACATTAAAATATAAAGTGATCAAATCACGAGATCAATACGACAACTATTGCAAAACTCTTGACGCATTAATTTTTGATGACAGTAGTGGCCCTCAAAAAGAAGATGAAATAGAGTTGCTTACTTTGTTAATTGAGCGATACGATCAGGAAAACTCCAACTTTCAGGAAGTAGACCCAGTCAGATTGTTAAAATCTTTAATGGTGGATCATCATTTGAAAGCAAAAGATCTGGTAAATATTTTGGGAGTTAGCAAGGGTTTGATTTCAGATATTCTCAATTACAAAAAGGGCCTTTCTAAAGAGGTCATTCGGAAACTTTCAAGCCATTTTAAATTGGGTCAGGAGGCCTTTAACAGAACCTATGAACTAAAACCTTCAGATAACAAAAAGAGGCTACTAAGAAAACCATCATATAGTGGATAGACAAATAATGATCATTAGCTAAGCCTTAAGTTAAGCCACTTGTAAAGAGGATATCCAATTGACTACGTCATCAGAAAATGCTGTTTCAAAAAAGACACAACATACCCGTTGTAGTAATTAAGTGCCAGGATTACGGTTTGACTTAAATTTTAATAAAGATCTGTTTCCTATAAAGAATATACAGAAAAGTCCAAACTAAGGTCAAGGCACCCAGCGCCTGAAAGACCTCATGCCATTGTTCATCGAATGGTGCATATAATCCTCCAAACAGTCGTGCTGATGTATATCCGAAGGGGATAAAGCCATAGGCAAAATAGACCGTCAATGAGTTCATTCCGATGACCTTAAATGGAAAAGCCCATCGCTGATATCCTTTCACATCAATGATCCAGTAAAACAGGGCCATAGACATAAAAGCAATACCACTGGTGAGCAGAATGAATGAGCTTGACCACAGCTTTTTGTTGATGGGAAAGTGAAGATCCCAGATCAGCCCAATAACAATAGCAATTGTACCTGCAGCCAAAAGTGTCAGTGTCTTTCTTTTTCCATTCCAATCCCTTCTGAGGATGTCTCCTGCAATGCTTCCAAAAACGGTGATGCATAATGCCGGGAATTGGGTCAATATGCCATTTTCATCATAGATTCCTTTTACCGTGTGTAATCTCCCAGGCAGGAAAGTCCGGTCGAACCAACCTACAAGATTTCCTTCGGGAGAGAGGTCCCCAGGTCCAAATCCAGGCACGGGGACCAAAAACAACAGTCCGTAATAGGTGACAAGTATCCCGGCGATCCAGTAGAGTCGTTGCCTTATATCAAAATTCAGGAAGAGCAGGGAGGTGATGAAACAGGCGAATCCAATGCGCCCAAGCACACTCACGAACCGAATTTGGGAGGGTTCAAAGAATTTGATGGGCTGGTTTTTATAGATGATCCCCAACACGATCAGCAGAAGCATACGCTTGAAAACCTTCTTGTACAGATCGTTTTTGCTCAAGCCAATGTCAGTTCCTTTGGTCAGAGAAAAGGAAAGCGAGACCCCCGCAATGAATAGGAATAAAGGAAAAATGAAGTCGTAAAAGACAAATCCGTTCCAGTCCACATGGTGGAGTTGCTTCGCTAATTCATCTACCCAACCCCATCCGGTTTTACCATCCAGAAGCACAAGAAAAGTGCCTCCACCAGAGATGAATAGCATGTCGAATCCACGTAGCGCATCGATAGAAAGAAGGCGTTTTCCCTGTTGCATGATTATTTCAGTTTGGTTGCAGAAGCTTTATCAAGAAAGAGTTTAGTGCTAGGATGCTTTCTCAAAATAGTGGCCGGGCAGGCTGTGCTGATCTCGGCGTGTAAAGTGTTGTAGACGGCTTCTGCTTTTCGCTCATCCGGAACTACACAACTGATCACTTTTGAATGGAGAATGGCTGGTATCGTAAGCGATAAGGCTTCTTTGGGAACATCATCCATTGTCGGGAACCAGCCCTCACCGAACTGCTGCTTTCTGCAAGGTTCGTCGAGTTCAACAAGTTTTACCCATTTCTTATCATTAAAATCAGCCACCGGAGGGTCGTTAAATGCTATGTGACCATTCTCACCAATACCGATACAGGCGACGTCAATAGGGTGTTTCTTTAGCTCATCTTCGTATGCTTGCATCACCCGGTCTAGGTTTTCGGCATCTCCATTCAGATAAAAAATTTTCTTGGGTGCTACTTCATCGAGAATTCTTTCTTTGAGGTATTTTCTGAAGCTGGCGGGATGCGTATCTGCCATGCCTTTGTATTCGTCTAAATGAAAAACCGTTATTTTTTTCCAGTTGATGTCTTTTTTCTTCAGGGCTTTGAGAAAAGTGAATTGAGAAGCTCCGGTAGCCAGAATGATGTGGGCTTCTCCTTTGGATTGAATGGCCTTGTTGATCGTCTCAGCGACAAAGTCAGCAGCTGCATCTCCCATTACGTCGGGGTTGTCATAAATGGCTACCTGAAGTTGGTCTGTAGTAAATTGTTTTTCCATTGATTGAGTAAAGAATTGATTTATAAAAAGTCTGCAATAGCAAACCAGGTTGTTAAAATTGAAAACAGGATCACCGCAACAATTCCAATGTTTAATCGTGTGCTTGCCAGGTGCTCGTTCATGAGATTCTTTTTATTGATCAGGATGAAGATCGGAATAGCTACTGCAGGCAAAATACAAGCCTGGAAAGCTTGCGAAAAGATCATCAATGCCGGTGGTCGCTCATCTAAAAACACTGTTCCAAAGGCAAAGGCCATCCCCAGAAAAATCAGTACCCTGGATTGGGTGCTGTGAATATTCCGTGGCTGTCCGGTGTAGTCAGACACCAGCCAGGGTGCTATCAGTACGATGGGGAAGATGGTGCTGAGACCTGCCCCCGCAATCCCGATGATCAGGATAAAGGCAGCAGCTTTACCCCCGATCGGTTCGAACAGGGAAATCATCTCCACGGTATTATCCAGCTTCATGCCATAGATATGGAGGGTGCCAGCAGCTACTGCCATGATCACTCCACTGAGTAGCAGCATCATGCCTGCGGAGACAAAAGCATCTTTTTTCTCGGTCTTCAGGTCCTTGATTGTCCAGCCTTTTTCAGAAACGACCACACTACGCATGATAAAAACTGCTGCCGAACAGGTAGTGCCAGCTATGGCAGCAACCAATCCCAGAGATCCTGGAGTGTCAGGAATTCCTGGTATTAATCCCGATGCAAGGGATGAAAAGCTTGGCTTCACCATGAAAAATACGATGATAAAGGAGATGCCCATTACCACTACAATGCCTGTAAGCACCTTTTCAAAAGCCTGGTATCTGCCATACCAAATCAGGAATAGCAGTACAATACTGAAGAAAAGGATGATCCAGAACCTGCTGATGATGGCTCCATCGAAAGCAAGTCGTATTCCTTCCTGGATGAGATCGGCAACGATTCCCATTACACCCATCAGTGCCAATAGCTCACCAATGATCAGGGCAATGATGATATATAGGGAAAGGATCCAGCCGTTTTTGAATTCCTTTTTGAAGTTGAAAAGGGCCGTATTTCCAGTCACAAGGGTCACTTTACCATAGGCAACCATCAGGACAAAAGTGAAGATACAGGAGAGTACGAGTGCCCAGAATAGTGTCATGCCATGTTCAGCTCCAGTCTTGGCCATGGTAGTCACACTACCGGTTCCGATGTTGTAGCCGATCAGGAAAAGTCCGGGGCCTACGGCACTAAGGGCAATAAGAAGTTTTTTCATTTGGGGTTAGGTTGAGTGTTGAATTTGGTTAAGGCTGTGAATACACCAATTCACCTGCGATGTATGTTTTATTGATGATCATTTTATTGTTAGTAATACTGAATACAATCAAATCCGCTCTACTACCTACTGAGATATTTCCCAGATCATTCAATGACATCATCTCAGCCGGATTGGTACTAGCCATCTGAATGGCATCTCCGAGGCTGCATTGGGTATAATCCATCACCACACCCACACACAGGTTGATGGGAGAGGCAGCACCCGCCAGCACGTTTTCTTTCGGAAGTTTTACCACGTTAGGAGTGAGCTCCAGCATACGCTCACCTCGCTCATACATGCCGGGAGGTAAACCTGCCAGGTCCAGTGCGTCGGATACCAGGATAGTCTTGTTCGGACCTTTGGCCTTATAAAAACTCCTCACCTCTTCCCGGGTCAGGTGGAAACCATCAGCGATGATACTGGGTGTGATCCGGTCATCAGCCAGCTGAGGCCAGATAGGGTTATGATGTCGGTTGATCATGTTAGCACACCCATTGCCGAGATGTGTAGCCATCCTGGCACCAGCATCCACGGCTGCTGTTATTTGTTCAGCCGACCCATTATGATGTCCGAGGGAAACGATCATGCCACTTGCTACACATTTTTTTGTGAATTCAATGGCACCATCCAGCTCCGGAGCGACAGTAATCAGTCGAATACCACCTTCGGCTGCAGCCTGAATCTCTGAAAACTCTTTCCAGTCAGGTGCTTTGATGTACTTTTCGAGATGAGCTCCTCTGAAGCCAGCAACTGGTGAGATATAGGGTCCTTCCAGGTGAAAGCCCGGAATAGATTTTCCGATTTCAGGGTCTTTCCTGGCCTGGGCAAGAATAGCGAAGTTCTTTTTAAGGAGATCGATATCACTGGTGATGATGGTGGGGAAGTAAGAGGTGACACCAGCCTTCCACAGGGCTTTGGTGGCTTTCTTCACACCTTCTACTGTGAGGTCCGGTCCGGAAAAGTCAACCCCCATATACCCATTGATCTGGATATCTATCAGGCCGGGAGCAACAAATAACTTGTCGCCTGAATCCGAGTCTTCCAACCGATCAATGCCCGAGATCTTTCCATTTTCCATTTGTATGGAGACAGACCCCTCATCAGAGTAAAGAACACCACTGACTGCTGTTGGTTTATCGATCATGTTGAGTTGTGAAAACAGAAGTAATGTGAGAATAGATAAAATACTATGCTTCATAGTTTGGGATTTGATTCGGTTTTAAAGACTAAAAGTGGCTACTTGTTCCCATTGTCCACTTTCCACAGACTTTTCAAGGGCCTCCAGGACTGCAATTCCTTTTAGAATACTTTCATGGCTTCTGGGTTCTTTACCGGTTCTGAACATTTCTACCATGTCCATGTAATTTCGTCCCGGATATTCTTCTTTCACCCTGGGTTTTAGTTCGACAATTCCATCTTTTGATTCCACAAAAGTTTGCCAGCCATACGCCTGTGTGGTAAATACCAAAGAAGCCAGCATTCCATTTGAAAAGACAAGACTTGCTCCGCTGTTCTTATCATTTTTGATGATCCTGACTTTTTCTACATCCTCTCCAAACATGTACATCAAAGGCTGAATGGTATGAGGTCCATAGAAAAACACACCTCCGTACTGTGAGTTGATGTCTACTCTACCGGAGCGGATTACATGAGTTATTTCGTCCAGCTCCTTAACCTGCTCGGCCATATCAAAAGTCTCTGCATTTTGGGCGATAGAGCTAAAAGAGGTAACCGGTGTGCCCACTCTTCGGGCCATCTTCAGGAATTCTACACCTTCTTCCAGGCGATAGCAAAATGGTTTATCAATGAAAGAGGGGATCCCGGCTTCTACAAAAGGTCTCGCCGCATCCAAATGAAACTTACCATGACGGTGATCTACAATCAGTGCATCAATCTTGCCAAGCATCTCTTTTGGGTCTTTCACCATTTTTGGGATCTGGCCTTTTTCCATGGCGTCTTTGGCAAATTCCTCCGTTTCACCCCAAACATATTTTACCTCCACTCCCGGAAATTTCTTATCAATGTTGAAAAGTTTACCAAATCCCCTGGTGTGAGAGTTTTCAGCTCCGATAATCCCGATGGTAATTTTCTTTTCCTCTGAACTATTGCCGAAGGCTTTCGTTGCCAAATGTGGGGTTGTAGATAAAGCCAGGGCCGCTGCAGCCCCTTTTCCGGATTTTTGAATGAATGTTCTTCTGCTGTGCATGTAGATTTTTTGTTCGTGATATCGGATAAAATTATTAAATAATATCTATCGTCGTTTATTTTTGGCGCCCGATTGACGAAGCATGAAAAATTACTCAGATAAAATAGCAGGCGAATTAGCCCTAAAACCACATTTTGTAGAAGCTACCATCAAGCTCCTGGATGAAGGAGCAACCGTACCTTTTATCTCCCGGTATCGGAAAGAGATGACCGGAACCATGGATGAAGTGGCCGTTGCAGGAGTCAGAGATCGCATCACCCAGCTTCGGGAGTTGGACAAAAGACGTGAGGCCATCCTGAAGTCGATTGATGAGCAGGAAAAGCTCACTCCTGAACTAAAGAAAAAAATTGAGGAGGCCGAAACGATGACGGCGTTGGAGGATCTTTATCTTCCTTACAAGCCAAAAAGAAAAACCCGGGCTTCCGTGGCCAAAGAACGTGGACTGGAACCTCTGGCCAAATTAATCTGGGAGCAGGGCAGGTTCTCACCATTTGATGAGGCTGAGAAATATATCAATGAAGAAAAAGAAGTGGCCGATATCGAAGCTGCTTTACAGGGAGCACGAGACATCATTGCAGAGTGGATCAGTGAAGATGCTACAGCCCGAGAGCAGATCAGAAAGCTATTCAGGACTGAAGGTGTGATCAAATCTCGAGTATTGAAAGGCAAAGAAGCAGAAGCAGCGAAGTACAAAGACTACTTTGAGTGGGAAGAGCCGTTGAAAAAGATCCCGTCACATAGGCTTTTGGCGATTAGACGCGGTGAAAGAGAAGGGGTGTTGACCATGGATACTTTCCCACCGGAAGAGATGGCGATTGACAAGCTTTCAAGACAGTTTTTGAAAGAGGCCAATGCTGCGACAGAGCAGGTTGAGCTTGCATTGAAGGATTCATATAAGAGACTGATCAAACCAAGTATTGAAACAGAAATACGATTAGAGTCCAAAAAGGCTGCTGACCTTGAGGCCATAGGCGTATTTGCAGATAACCTCAAGCAGCTGCTCATGGCTGCACCTTTGGGGCAAAAAGCAGTGATGGCCATTGATCCCGGATTTCGAACAGGATGTAAGCTCGTATGTCTGGATCGTCAGGGTAAGTTATTGGAGAATACCACCATTTACCCCAATGAGCCACAAAAGGATACACAGATGTCTGCTGCGGTTGTTTCTGCACTGGCAGAGAAACATCAGATTGAAGCGATTGCCATAGGGAATGGTACTGCCGGTCGGGAGACCGAGCAGTTTATCAAAGGGATTGGTCTGCCAAAAAGTATTTTGATAGCCATGGTGAATGAGAGTGGAGCTTCAATTTACTCTGCTTCTGAAGTAGCCAGGGAAGAGTTAAGTGATTATGACCTGACTGTTCGTGGTGCCGTATCTATCGGTCGCAGGATCATGGACCCACTGGCTGAGCTGGTGAAGATTGACCCCAAGTCGATTGGTGTGGGGCAATACCAGCATGATGTGGATCAGAACGATCTCAAGCATTCACTCGACGATGTGGTGATGAACTGTGTGAATGGTGTTGGAGTGGAGTTGAATACGGCCAGTAAGCAGCTATTGACGTATGTATCCGGTCTCGGACCCCAGTTGGCAGATAACATTGTAAAATACAGAAATGAGCACGGTGCTTTCAAGAGCCGGGAAGAGTTGAAATCTATTCCCCGACTGGGAGACAAAGCGTTTGAGCAGGCTGCGGGATTCCTGAGGATCAAAGGCGCCAGCAACCTTTTAGACGAAAGTGCGGTCCACCCTGAGCGGTACGAGACTGTACAAACGATGGCCAAAGATTTAGGGTGCAAAGTGGAAGACCTGGTGAAAGACGAGAATCTCAGAAAGAGAATAGACCTGAAAAAATATGTTTCCGGAGATCTTGGTCTGCCCACATTGAAGGATATTCTGGAAGAGCTGGCCAAACCCGGTCGTGATCCGCGTCAGCAATATGAGGTGTTCTCATTTGCCGATAATGTGCATGAGATGTCCGACCTGACCATCGGGATGAAACTACCGGGTATTGTTACCAATATCACCAAGTTTGGTGCTTTTGTGGATGTAGGTGTGCACCAGGACGGTCTGGTTCACGTGAGCCAGCTGTCTGATAGCTTTGTGTCAGATCCTTCTAAGGTGGTAAAACTTCAGGATAAGGTGATGGTCACGGTTACTGAAGTGGATGTTCCGAGGAAACGTATTTCATTATCGATGAAGTCAGATCCTTTTGGAAAGCCAAAGCCAAAACAAAAGTCAAAGCGAGAGGACAAACCCATAGAAGGCGACCTTCAGGCTAAGCTGGCGATGCTGAAAGGGAAGTTCGGTGGGTAGGTTTTGTTTTACCGCAAAGGCGCCGGGTATCCGCAAGAAACGCTAAGATCCTTGCGTATTCTTCGCGTCCCTTGCGGCTAAAAAAATACTTTAAAACTCCACCTTGGGCGCATTCTCCGCTCCCTGGTCAGCTTCAAACAGTGGTTTGCGATCGAAACCATACATTCCTGCCAGGGTGTTGTTCGGGAATGAGCGGATATAGGTATTGTATTCCTGAGCAGATGTGTTAAAACGCTGCCTGGATACCGCAATTCGGTTTTCCGTTCCCTCAAGCTGTGCCTGTAATTCCAGGAAATTCTGGTTAGACTTCAGATCAGGGTATCGCTCAACCGTGACCAAGAGCCTTGATAATGCAGAGTTCAATTGGCCTTGAGCCTGCTGAAATTGCTGTAAAGTGTTTTCATTGAGGTTTGCAGGATCTATCTGGATGCTGGACGCTTTGGCACGAGCTTCGGTCACGCCGGTAAGCACTTCTCTTTCCTGCTCCGCAAACCCTTTCACAGTATTCACAAGGTTGGGGATTAGGTCATACCTTCTTTGGTATTGTGTTTCCACATTGGACCATTGGGTATTCACATTTTCTTCCATGGCAACCATATTGTTGTACTTGCCGGAAAAGAAATTGTATACAAGGAAAACTGCTAAGATGATTATTCCTATGGTGATCCACTTCTTGCTCATATATTTATTTAATTTTAGCTCAAATTTAACAAGTTATCTCAATCAGAATAAACGGATTGTTTAGTGATTAGACGAATTAATTCTCTTATTGTTTTATTCCTTGTTTGTGGAAGTATTTGGGCGCAAAACATTGTGCCTGTTCCACCATTAAAATCAAGGGTGACAGACCAGACAAATACCCTTTCCGAAACCGAAAAAAGGAATCTGGAATCCAAACTATCTTCTTTTGAACAATCTAAGGGGAGTCAGGTGGCTGTCTTGATGATTCCGACTACAGGAGATGAAACCATAGAACAATACGGAATCCGTGTCGCTGATACTTGGAAAATTGGTAGAGAGGGCGTTGACGATGGAGTCATATTTCTGGTGGCCATGCAGGATCGTAAAATGCGGATTGAGGTTGGATATGGTGTGGAAGGAGCCATTCCTGATGCCCTGGCCAAGAGAATTATTTCACAGATAGTCACTCCTGAATTCAGGGCTGGTCATTTCTATGATGGCATCAATGACGGAGTGGATGCGATCATCAGTCTCGTGAATGGGGAGGAACTACCTGTGGCCACGCAACAGCAAAGAAGTGTTTCTGGGAAATCCATGCCTAAATTCAGCTATTTATTTATCATTCTTGGACTGATCATTTTTGGTGTTATCAACTCTATTTTGAGAAGCAAGCTGGGTAAGGTTTCAGGATCCTTGATCACAGCAGGGCTGATTTTTGTGTTATTCTGGCTTATTGTAAATGTCACAGTCGCAATTTTCGCTACCGTTATCCTTTCGTTGATATTCAATATTCCCCACGGAGGAGGCCGGGGAGGTGGATACCATGGAGGTGGATTCTATGGAGGCGGTGGATTTAGTAGCGGCGGTGGCTTTTCAGGTGGTGGTTTCTCCGGTGGCGGTGGCGGTTTTGGCGGTGGCGGAGCTTCAGGAGGATGGTAAAAATATAAATTGACTAAGGTGAGCAAATATCATTTTACAGAACAGGAAAAAGAAGAGATCAAAAAAGCTGTCCAGGACCTGGAGATGGTGACTAGTGGAGAGTTAGTACCGTATTTTGTGCCAGCAAGTGACAAATATGAAGAGGCAACGTGGTATTCAGCTGCAGTTGTTGGGCTGTTTACCCTTGTGGTGATTGCTTTTTTGTCATATACATGGGCTTTACCCATGCAGCTCACCCCTATAGATACTGCTCTGATCGTGATAGGCTTTATGCTATGTGGTTTTCTTACACCAATCATCTTCCCGTTTTCTATTCGATGGATCACTTCCAGAGGGACAATGGAGCAACGGGTTTATCAAAGAGCCATTGAAGCATTTTTAGAGGAAGGGATTTACAAAACAAAAGATAAGATCGGTATCCTGATCTTTGTAAGCAAGCTGGAGCACAAAGTAATCGTGCTGGGGGATGAAGGCATCAGCGCCAAAGTTTCTGGAGCTGATTGGCAGGTCATTGTTGATACGGTGGTAAAAGGGATAAAGCGAAAAGAAATTGGACCAGGGATTGTTGAAGCAATAAGCAAATGCAAAGATCTCCTGCTCAGCCATGGATTTAATACCCGCCAGGACAGACCCAATGAATTGTCAGATGATCTCAGGATCGGTTTCTAAATATCAGACTTCCGCTTTATTTCTGAAAGTCCTTATTACAAGGATAAGTGTAGCTACCACAAAAATAACCCCTAGCCATGTGTGAGGGTCTGAGGTCCAGGATGGTCCTTTATCGACGACTACATAAACAGTGTCTGCAGATTGTTGGGCCTGAAGTAGAAAAGTGGCCATGAAAAAGGTGAATACTGAAAGGATTTTTTTCATAATGCATAAAAGTAATGGCTTTTATCGAACTGACATGGGCCATCGAATGAAATTCAAATAAAGAAATTCATTTTTGGTATTTGTAATAAATGGGTAGTACCGGAAATGTATGATATCTACAAAAAATCCCCATAGCTACTTTTATTTTTTTTACTGACTGTTGTAATAATAGGTTTGAAGGGTTAGAAGAACAGGTTAAGAAGCCTTTGAACTACCAGGTAAAACAGTCTAAAACTCTGAAGATGTGGTGTACGTTTTCCTGAATTTTTTGAGGGTGGCATCTGACCCTAATACAATCAGGAAGTCACCCTCGCTGATAAATGTGTCAGGGGTTGGTCCTGGAATCAACCCTTTCATGTTGTCTTTGACCCCAATAACAGTGACCCCTGTATTTTTTGAGATATCCAGCTCTTCTAGTGTTTTGTTTCTGAAGTCTTTCCGCAGATGTTTGTAGCTCACCTCTTCCAGTCTGAAACTGGTACTAGATACCCCATTGATCAGGTCCAGGAATTCGATCACTACTGGCTTAGTCACAAGCTTGGCCATAAACATCCCACCGAGTGTGTCTGGCATAATCACATGGTCAGCCCCTGCCCGGTAGAGTTTTTCCTCAGTCTCCTTAGTGGTGGCCCGTGAGATGATCTTGATTTTTTCATTGAGGTGACGTGCCGTGAGCGTGATGAAGACATTGTCGGCATCGGAGGGTGTGGTAATTATGATGGTGGAGGCTTTATCAATCCCGATCATTCGCATATTGTCGTCATGTGTGGCATTCCCTATTACCCATTTATAAGATTCCGGGATTACATCTTTCAAATTTGGATCTTTCTCAATCAAAACAAATTTCTGATTGTTTTTGGCCAGCTCTTCACAGGCCTTGCTGCCATTTCTCCCGTAACCACAGACGATCACATGATTTTTGAGTTTACTGATTTCCATTCCAGACCGATAACTTTTAAAGATTGATTTAAGCCTACCCTCAAACAGATATGATGATACTACAGAAACAATATAAGCGAAAAGTCCCAGGTTGAGCAGGATATATATAGATGTAAAGATCCTACCTGTCGCACTCAACTCTTTTACTTCAGTGAAACCCACCGTGCCTACCGTAATGATGGTCATGTACAGTGCGTTTACGAAATTCAGGTCCTCAATGACTGAAAAGCCAATAAGCCCAACAACAATAATGCCCAGGAAGAGTCCAAACGCACCGATCAGCTTCCATAAATGCTTATTCATTTAAAATCTGTGAGAAATTAAACCTGAAAATAATGATTTCTTAGTTGATAGCCCTTTTTGTGAGGGCTTTATTCAAAGAGGACAGGTTTGTATGAATGAATTTTAATGATTTCCAGTAATGTCTCTCAATTCTCTTGTACGTTCAGTGATTTAAATGGGAACTAATTGAATCTAAGAATTCACTGTTGTGTATTATTGGATTTCAAAAAGCCAAACAGAACAACTACCTAATGATGAAATTTATTGGAGGATATCTGATTCTCTTGATCACCCTACTTGCTGTCTCTTCTTGCACACCGGGGAGACAAGCTACAATTGAAGCACCAAAACTGACACTAAATCTCCCACCAGGTGAAAATAATCCCCGGAACAGTGAAGGAGATTTTATTTCCTTGAATGACGGTACCATCATGTTTGTCTACAGCAAATATGTAGGAGAATCCTCAAGTGATCATGCACCGGCCTCCCTGGTTGCGCGTTTTTCTGAAGATGGTGGTGAGACTTGGACTTCGGAGGATCGGGTGATTGTAAAGAATGAGGGAGGCATGAATGTGATGTCTGTTTCTTTGCTGAGACTACAAAATGGGAACATTGCGCTTTTTTACCTTAGAAAGAATTCCACGGAGGACTGTATTCCAATGATGCGAATATCTGAGGATGAAGCCAAAACCTGGAGCGAACCTATCATATGTATAAGTGATAAGCCGGGATATTATGTCCTGAACAATGATCGTGTGATTCAACTAGAGAATGGCAGGTTGCTCATGGCTGTGGCCAGGCATAAAGGTCCGGGGGAAGAGTGGACTAATACCGGCAGTCTCTTTGCCTATTATTCTGATGACGATGGAATGACCTGGACCGCAAGTGAGCAGGTACCCAACGATACCGATATCGTCACGCAGGAGCCTGGTTTGATCGAGCTCAAGGATGGGCGGGTGATGATGTATATCCGGGCGAGTGGTGGGTTTCAGCAGCTATCATATTCCTCCGATCAGGGTAAGACCTGGAGCGTAATTGAGACAAGTAATATCCCGTCACCACTTTCCCCGGCTACCATTGAAAGAATGCCGGGTGGGAGCTGGCTGCTCGTGTGGAACAATAATGATGGCAGTGATCCGGAGCTGGCCGGTAAACGGACACCCCTTACCGCGGCCATCTCCAGTGATGAAGGTGAGACCTGGACCCACATTAAAAACATCGAGGAAGACCCGAATGGCTGGTACTGCTACATGGCCATGTATTTCTTCTCTGATGATGAGCTATTACTAGGCTACTGCGCTGGCAATAGAATGGAAGGAACCGGCCTGGCTGTGACCCATGTGACAAAGATGAGTAAGGGATGGTTGGAAGGGGAGTGATTGCGCCCTTTCAGGGCTCTGCTTTTTTGAGGTAATGTGTTGATTCTAAATTAAAAACAACAATCTCAACCGTCATTCTGATCGGAGCTTTTGTACATGTTTATAATTGAAACACTGAATTTCTTACAGAAATCAACTTTCAAATAGCAAATGAAGCGAAGTGAAGCCTGCCTGACGGGAGGCAGGAATCTTGTCGATGATTAGGGGTTTTCCGATTCTACTCACGAGCATAAGTTCTTCACTCCGCTACCTCTTCTTTCAGAATGACGTTAAAAAAAGACTGTTTTAGGTTTCACTGTGAAAATTACTTTCTTCTAGTTTGATCTAGCATCGATTACGCCCCTTCAGGGCTCTGACTACATCGTGAATAGGCACAGGGCTTTGCCCTGAGGTAGTGATTTCGCTCCTATGGAGCTTCAATTCTGCAATTAATGTGTATGACAAGCTTCAATCAAGGAAAAGCTCCAAAGGAGCGCCATCGGAATACATAGCCCTGGCTCATTGGGTTATATCAAAATCTTAACAAGCTCCAAAGGCGCAATCATGTAAATTATTACCAGCGGAAATCAATTACCTCAATGTTACGCTGTTCAGCTGCTTCTCTGATGATTTGCTTGAGTTTGGCCTCAGAAATTGATCTAAATGGAACCGACCTTTGCCCGTTCGTCAGTTTAAAATCAATTTTGTATTTACTGAAGTGAATACTATTGATGTCTTTCCAGTTCAATGTTAACATTATCCCATCGAACCAGAATTTTGTTCTGAGTTCTAATAGCTTTTCTGTTATTTTAATTTTTGCAGAGTATTTTGATTTTAATGAAAACCCAAGAACGGAGTAAACCGCGTAATAAATGCTAAACAAAAGCATCATTATCCCTATTCCCATACGGAATTGTGACCCGCTATGATCAAGAAATTGAATAACACCATTTGCGCAGAAAATTACCGCTATTGTGATAATCAACCATTGTTTCTGTGCTTCAATTAAAACTGTTCGGTCCATAGTACAGAGTAAAACGTTCAACCAACTTCTGATTAGTAAATCTAACTGATTTTTTATTTTATGCTATAACGGCTTAAGTGAGAGCCAAGAGTATGTTTGAGAGGTCGTCAAATAATATATTAAAACCAACAATCTCAACCGTCATTCTGAACGGAGCTTTCGTACATGTTTATAATTGAAACACTGAATTTCTTACAAAAATCAACTTTCAAGCGAAGTGAAGAATCTCATACTACCAAGGTGAAATATTTATTGATCCCCTTACGAGCATAAGATTCTTCACTCCACTTCGTTTCGTTCTGAATGACGTTAGAAAAAGAGGGTTTAAGTTTCGCTGTGAAAATTATTTTCTTCTAGTTTGGTCTAGCATCGATTACGCCCCTTCAGGGCTCTGTACCACAAAGTGGTTTTTCCTCAGGGGTTCCCCCTGAGGTAGTGATTCCGCTCCTTTGGAGCTTCACTGTTACGCATGAGTTATTTGCTTCAACTAGGTATAGCTCCAAAGGAGCGCCATCAGACAACACAGGGCCTTTGCCCTGTGCGTAAAATCATAAATCTTTTCAAGCCCCAAAGGGGCGAAATCTTTAGTCATTCTCCTCTAACCACTGCAAAATAGCCCGATTCGTTTCCTCGGGTTTTTCTTGTTGGATCCAATGACCACAATCAAGGCTAACTTCATCGACATGGGGAACAAATTCTGATAATCCTTCAAACTTGGGGATTACATCACGGTCACCATAAATCATGAGTGCCGGCTGCTGGATGATAGGATCAGCATTCGCCAGTAAGTGCCAGTTGCGATCGAGGTTCCGATACCAATTGATACTTCCTGTGAAACCTGTGGATTCAAAAGAAGAAATGAAAACATCCAGTTCCTCGTCGCTCATAATAGGATCACCCAGTGGTTCTTTTGCCTTAGCGAGATTGATCATGGCCATACCTGGTTCTGGTGCTTTTTGCGGGACGTTCTTCCTGAAAATATTGCGGAGAAACTGGGATGCGTTTTCATTTAGAATAGCATCTGCAACCCCAGGCTGTCGATTGAAGTGAACAAAATAGTAATCACTTCCGAGAAACTCTTCCATCATTTCTATCCAGGGCCGTTCTCCCCGCACCTGGTATGGTAGCGCAAGGGTAATAACACCTTTCACACGACCCGGATGCAACAGGGTCAACCCCCAAACGACCATGGCACCCCAGTCATGACCGACAAAGATCGCATCTTCATATCCATAGTGATCAAGCAGGGCTGTGAGGTCACCCGTCAGGTGTTCAATGTCATAATCCGTCACTTCTTCAGGATGTGATGAGCTACCATAACCTCGCTGGTTAGGGATGATGACATGATAGCCTGCTTCTACGAGCACAAGCACCTGGTGCCGCCAGGTAAAGGCATGCTCCGGCCAACCATGGCAAAGTACGATGGGTTTTCCCTGGTTTTGTTGACCTGCTTCAAAAACTTCCAGTTCCACGCCATTTACTGAGATCAGGGTAGGAGATGGAAAGCCTGTTTCTTCAAGGATTGAGTTCATTACGTTTGTCATTTGCATGTGTTTTAAGGATTTGATGCAAACGTAGAACCGGGGTGTGACAGCCCTATGTCAGGGGTACGGAGGAATTATTGATATTTATCGAAATATTCCTGTAAGGTCAGGTTGTGAGGCTCAAAGTGCTCGGACAGAACTTCCATTTTCTTTATCCGGTCCGGTCGAAAGAATCGAAATCCCTTACGCAGCCGACACCACGCAATCAGGTACCAATTTTCAGCACTTACGATGGCAAATGGCTCGATCACCCTGGTTGTAGCGTCACCCTCCTTATTGGTATACTGTATTTTCACCAGCTTATAATTGGTTAGGGCATTTTGCAGGTCGGACAGATTGCTGCTATTTCTCTCCTGATTTAAAACCTCGTCGTATTGAGTTCTGTCGACCAATAGATTGGCTTTGTCCTGAAAGGTATATCTGAGGATTGATTTGATCTTATCAATAGCGTCGCTATAGTCCCGGACAAAGGAAGCGTCCCTGTTTTTCAAGACAAGCTGTTCGGCAAGTATCAAAGCGTTGGCCTGTTCTTCTGTAAACATAATGGGCGGGATGCGATATCCTTCCATGAGGTTGTATCCCTTTCCCTCTTCCGTTAAAATAGGGACGCCAGCCTTTTCCAGGGCTTTGACGTCCCGATAAATTGTGCGGATGCTTACACCAAATTTCTCGGCAAGGCTTGATGCCGTCACTCTGCGTTTGGTCTGCAACTGCGTTAAGATAGCAGTCAGCCTCGAAATTCTCTTGATGTCATCTCCTTCCATTCGGGTTTATTGAATCGGTCGGTATGGTTTCTCAGATACGAATTGTAACCTGAACTTATTAAAACGATGATAAAAGTAGTTTTTCTACTTATTCATTCAAACGTGTTTGAATGAATAAGTTCGCAGGATCTTCGTTCTGAATGACGTTAGAAAAATTGGTGGTCTGAGGTCCGCTGTATGGATTTTCTAATTATGGTGCTTATAAACAACAAAAGCACCTCATTATGAGATGCTTTTGTTGTACACCCAGAAGCCTGCCCGCCGAAGGCAGGGAGTCGATCGCAGCGGCGAACCGCCCCTCAACCTCTGGAGCTAAGTGCACTCGGAAGGATTCGAACCCTCAACCCCCAGAGCCGAAATCTGGTATTCTATCCAGTTGAACTACGAGTGCAAAAACGGAGTGCAAATATAGAACTTTATCCCAGGATTTTGAATCAATTTTTTTGAATCAGGAGGTAGGAAAACAAAAAAAGTCACCTGCTGAGCAGGTGACTACAATATATATAGATCTAATTCCTTATTTAATAAGACCTAGTGTTACAAGGAATACCATTACGTCCACATTTCCATCCTGATTGATGTCAAATTCATCAGACTCATCGAATGAAACAACCAATGCTGAGCTAGATAATGTAGTAACATCCAATACAACAGGTTCACCATCGAAATTGAGCGTAAGAGTTTGTGCAGATTCGTTTAATACCCAGGTACCTTCTTCATCAGGCTCTCCGGGATATGAAGAGACGACAGTACCATTACCATTAAACGTAATAGACATCCCCTCAAATTCATTGATTTCATTGCCCCATGCTTCCAGTTCTCCTTCAAATTCTGAGGCGGCCTTCCCTGTTTCATTGGCCCACCATTGCAAAAAGTCAGTGCCATTAATTGTGGCAGAGAAGTCAAATGAATTGAATGACCAGGTGCCCTCCAACTCAGCGGCAACAAATACGTCCCCTTCGTCACCGTCATTACATGAAGTGAAAACAACAACACTACCCAGTAGGCAAGCAAATAAAAAAGGTTTAGCTAGTTTGTACATATGATTATAAATTATTGGTTTAGATGGTTGAAAGTCTCAAATATGGTGCCTAAAAATTTTACGGGACAAATTTGATGGTGATAAATACGTGTTATTACTGAGGTCATATGGCAGCTGTTCCTATTTTTGCACCCATGAATCCGGAAATGATACACGATATCATCAAAAAGCGAAAATCCTATTATCCACCTCAGTTTTTGGATAAGGAGATACCCAGAGCCGTGCTAGATGAGCTCATGAAATCTGCAAATGAGGCTCCTACACATAAACTCACCGAACCCTGGAGGTATAAGGTAATGACAGGTCCTGCAAGGAAGCGTTTTGGAGAGTTTATGTCTGAGAAATACAGGGCAATCACACCCACACCAGAGTTTTCTATTGCCAAATACGAAAAGATCAAGACGAATCCCCAAAAGTCCGGGGCTGTATTGGCCATCTGCATGCAAAGAGACCCCAATGAAAGGATCCCGGAATGGGAAGAGCTGGCATCTGTCGCGATGTCTGTACAGAATATTTGGATTGCCTGTTCGGGATATGGGATCGGTGCCTATTGGTCGTCGCCAGACCTGATCCGGTATTTTGGGGAATTTCAAAAGCTCGCAGAAGGGGAACGATGCATCGGAATATTTTATATGGGTTATATTGGCAAGGAAGTTCCGGGCCCTATCAAAAAACCAATTGAAGATAAGGTGGTCTGGATCAATAAGTAAATCCAACCATGACCCATAAAGTTGTCTCCGTAATAGATACCGGGTATGCCTCTTTTGAGGAGGAACGAAAGATACTCCACGATGCTGGTTATCAATTGAAAATCTTCGACGGACATAGGAATGACTTACCGGCCAAAATAGCATTTGCCAAAGATTCTGAAGGCCTCCTGATCCGCTGGAGTGAAATCAATACAGCGTTTCTAAGGCAATTCTCAAACCTCAAGGCCATCTGTAGGTATGGTGTTGGATATGACAATATCAATCTGGAAGTTGCCCGGCAATTTGGTGTGAAAGTGTCCAATGTCAGCGGCTATGCCAGCCATTCAGTCTCTGATCATACACTGATGCTCTTGTTCGCTGTTTTGCGAGATCTAGCTGGAAGCATCAAACAGCTCAGGGGAGAATACACCCAGCCGGGAAGAAAAGACAGCTTTGAGCTGCATGAAAAGACCCTGGGAATCATCGGATTGGGTAGGATCGGGTCCACCTTTTGCAGGAAGGCTCAACCATTGTTCAAAGAAATACTAGCTTATGATCCGTATATCTCAGCTAACAGATTCGCTGAAGTGGGAGCCAGGAAAGTAGAAAAGGAAGAACTGATCAAAAATTCTGATGTGATCTCCTTGCACTGCAACCTCACCGATGAGTCACGCCACATCATCGATGACAAGGCATTCGGTCTTATGGAGAAAAAGCCCATCCTCCTCAACACAGCCCGTGGAGGAGTGGTTGACGAAGAGGCGCTGAAAAAAGCGCTGAGGGAAGACCGGTTATTCGGAGCAGGTATCGATGTTTTCAGTGATGAGCCTCCATTAGCTGATATGGATGAAGTGATCAACCATCCAAAAGTTGTGGCAACAGGTCACAATGCCTGGTATTCCAAAGAAGCCCAGGATGAACTACAGCTAAGAGCTGCAAAAAACCTGGTGAAGATGTTGCAGGGCCAGGAATGTGAGGATCAGTTAGTTTGAGAGGATGAAGTCATCGTATGACTTAATCAGATCATCAACTCAGTAGTACCGCCTTTAGCTCTTCGTAGTCAGCTCCGATCCGAACGGCCTCTTTCTCCTTTTTCATCAGCTCTGAAACGAAATCAGGCAATGGTAATTCTTTATCCAATGCTTTATTCACCGTAGAAAGGAACTTGGAATAATGAGCTGTCTCGATGAAGATGCCGGTTTCCTTTTTGCCCAATCCATTTTTCAGTGCATCATACCCGATCGCACCATGAGGATCGAGGATATAGTCGTTTTCAGCGTAGCAGTTTTTGATGACCTGGAGTGTCTCATCATCATTCAACGTGTATCCGGTGATGAGACCGGAGATTTCCTTATGGTCTTCTTCAAAGAGGGCCTGCATCCTGGAGTAGTTGCTGGGGTCTCCGATATCCATGGCATTAGAGAGCGTATGAATCGTGCTTTTGGGCTCATAGCTGCCACTCTGCAGGTATCGTGGTACCACGTCATTGACATTGGAGGCAGCAATAAACCTTGAAATGGGAAGTCCCATTTTGTATGCCAACAATCCTGCCGTGAGGTTACCGTAGTTACCACTAGGGACTGATACCACGAGATTTTTCTTTTTTGGAGCTTCCCTGTATGCCCAGAAATAGTAGATAGACTGCGGAAGCCACCTGGCAATGCTGATAGAATTAGCTGATGAAAGGTTCATCTTTCCCGTCACATCAGTATCCAGGAATGCTTTTTTCACCATGGCCTGGCAATCATCAAAGTTGCCATTCACTTCAAGGGCCTTGATGTTTTTACCCAGGGTGGTCAGTTGCTTTTCCTGAAGTTCGCTCACCTTCCCGGTAGGGTAGAGGATCACCACATTCACTCCGGGCACATCATAGAATCCTGCTGCCACAGCGCCACCAGTGTCTCCGGATGTTGCCACAAGAATCGTCACCTCGTCATCATTACTTTCGTTGAAATAGCCTAGGCATCTTGCCAGGAATCGTGCTCCCACATCTTTGAAGGCATATGTTGGGCCATGGGTCATCTCCAGGCTGTAGATGTCATCTGAAACCTTTACAAGAGGAATATCAAAGTCTAAAGCATCTTCGAGGATCTCTCTTAGTTTAGTTTCCGGAATGTCTTCGCTACAGTAGTGGCGGAGTACTTCATAGCCAATATCTGCCTTGGAGTAATAATCCATGGTTTCCAAAAAGAGAAAATCCAACTCAGGGACATCCTCCGGGAAATACAGCCCTTTATCCTCCGGCAGACTTTTGATCACAGCTTCTCGAAATGAGACGGCGGGGGAGGTCTTGTTTGTGCTGTAAAACTTCATGATATGATGGTTGATCCTTGGTGATTGATTTTTGATGTATGCAGGATCAGGTCAAAACCAAGGGCGTTGTAGAGATCCTTCACCTCCTGTTTTACCGCTTCCAGGTCATTCACATCTTTAAAAAACGAAAACATGCTTGGTCCTGAACCACTAATATTAAAGCCTACGGACCCGTTTTCGCACATGATCCGCTTCACCTCTTCGTAGCCCGGAATCAGTTTTTTTCTTACCGGTTCAGCTATGAAATCAGTTACTGATTTTTTCAAGAGATCAAAGTCAGCGGAATACATAGCGGAGATCACCCCGGCCACATTAGCCCATTGATTTCTGGCTTCAGGGATGGCAAGTGTTTTTGGAAGTAAAGCCTTGGCTTCGGAAGTTTTCACTTCCACGTCCGGGAAAATGATCAAAACATGCAGGTCTTCTGGCGTTGGAACCTGAAAGATGTCCAACGGATCGTAGCTGCGGATGACGTTGAATCCCCCCAGGAGTGCTGGGGCCACATTGTCTGCATGGTACGATTTGGAGGCAAAAGCTTCTCCCTCCATCACAAAAGGGAGCAGGTCTTTGGTGTCAAGTGGATTCCCCAAAAGGTAATTGACACCAAACACAGCACCGGCTGCACTGGAAGCACTACTTCCCAAACCACTTCCGGGTTTGAATGATTTTTTAATGGTGAAAGTAAAACCAGCCCTTGAGTTGATATGATTCAAAAAAGCCTCTACTGCTATGGTAGCTACATTCTCCTTTGGATTTGTAGGTAGATCAGCACCTATGGATTTTTCAAGTACCAGCTGATCATCAGACCTTTTGCTGATCGTGATCTGATCGCCTATTCCTTCAATGGCAAAACCAAAAGTATCATAGCCACAGCCGACGTTTGCAACCGAGGCAGGTGAAAACACAGTAATTTGATCCATAGTTATTGATAGGATTGTGCGATGCGCAGGACGTCGGCAAATATTCCGGAAGCAGTCACATCTGCACCGGCACCGGCTCCCTTGATTTCCAGTGGTTGATCCTTATATCTGTTGGTATAAAATAATACAATGTTGTCTTTACCCTCAAGGTTATAGAAAGGATGTGTTGATTCTACCTCATCCAGTGATACATTCCCGACCCCGTTATTGTATTTTGCTACTACACGAAGTCGTTTACCCTGTTCTTTGGCTTTTTCATAGATCGACCTGAAATGATCCTCTTCCTTCTCGATCTTGTCATAGAAGTCTTCAACAGAGCTGCTTTTTAGACAGCTTTTTGGAAGGAAGCTCTTCATGATGATATCATTGAGCTCAAACGAATATCCGCTTTCTCTGATAAGGATAAGAATCTTTCTTTTCACATCCTCCATAAAAAGGTCGAGTCGTGGATCTGGTTCTGTATAGCCCAGTTTCTTGGCTTCCTTGATTACTTCCACAAACTTTTTCTTTCCATCATACTCATTGAAAAGAAAGTTTAACGTTCCTGACAGCACTGCTTCAATCCGATGGATCTCATCTCCACTCTTGATCAGGTCTGTCAATGTAGAAAGGATAGGTAAGCCTGCGCAGACATTGGTCTCAAACAAGAAGTGACCACCATATTTCTTTGCTGAACCCTTGAGCTCTTTGTAATGTTCCTGTGGCCCCGTAGCAGCAATTTTGTTTGGAGTGACAACGGAAACACTTCGTTTTAAGATATCCGGATACAGGCCGGCGATTTCACTGGCCGCAGTGATATCCACAAAGATGCTATTTCGCATGTTCATGTCATGCATCTTTTCCAGGAAGGCTTCTTTCTGGAATTTTTCTCCATTGTCCAGGTGCTCCTGCCATTTTGTAGCAGGTAAACCTTGCTGATCAAAAGTCATCTTGCGTGAATTGGCAATGGCAATCACCTTGATGTCGAGGTGATAATGCTCTTTAAGGAATCCGTTTTGATTACCTACCTGCGCCATAAAAGCTTTTCCAACGTTACCAGCTCCAATGATAAACAGGTTAATCCTTCTGTAGTCTGAGAGGAAGAAGCTCTCATGAAGGGCGTTCAAAGCCTTTCTCAAGTCTACTTTTGGAATCACAGCTGATATGTTTCGCTCGGACGATCCTTGTGCTATCGCTTTTACACTGATACCATTTTTGCCCAGGATACTAAACATCTGGCCACTCACACCTACCTGGTCTTTCATGTTGTTTCCAACCAGGGCAATGATGCTCAGGTCCTTTTCAGCTTCCACTACATTGATGTTACCATTTTCAATTTCAAAGCTGAACTCTTCGTTGAGTACTTCGACGGACTTTTTGGCATCCTCTTCACGTACACCAACAGAAATGCTATGCTCGGAGCTTGCCTGTGTGATGAAAACCACGTTGATCTTAGCTTCTGAAAGTGACTTGAACAGTCTGAAAGAAAATCTCGGTATCCCCACCATGCTAGACCCGCTCAGCGTTACCATCGCAATGTCTTTGATGCTGCTGATTCCTCTAATCAGTTGCTTTCCTTCATCCCATTTTTTTGTAATTAATGTGCCCGGATGGGTTGGGTTGAAAGTGTTTTTAATGGTGATTGGAATGCCTTTTTGCAGGGCTGGCTGGATGCTTGGAGGATAAATCACCTTGGCACCAAAGTGTGAAAGCTCCAACGCTTCCTCATAGGATACATGTTCAATAAAATGCGCATGCTTTACCAATCGCGGATCAGCAGTCATCAGGCCATCCACGTCTGTCCAGATTTCCAGATTGTCCACATTGAGAATACCTGCAATAATTGCGGCTGTGAAATCAGAACCTCCCCGGCCAAGTGTTGTTGGCTCATTCGACTCGGAAGAACTGATGAATCCAGGAAAGAGGTTTACCTGCTCGAAATCCTTGGTGACAGCCTTAATATTTTTAGTGGTCTTCTTAAAGTTGACGTTGGCTTTGCCAAAATGGCTGTCAGTTACGATATAATCCCGGCTATCGAAGTATTTTACTTTAACTTTTTGCTGTTTTAAGTAGTCAAAAAGGATCAGGTTTGAAAGACGTTCACCACAACCCAGCACGAAGTCACTGCTTCTGGGAGTCAGTTCTTTGAGCAGCCACATTCCATGGCCAATTTCAGCTAGTTCATCTGTGATTTTGATCAGGTCTGCTCCGGGTTTCTGACCAAGTAGGTCATAATAGAGTTTTTGGTGAGCCAAAGCGATGTGCTCAATGATGATCTTGTACTCATCATTTCCTTTCGATGCCAGCTCGCTCATTTTGACCAGTTGGTCAGTGACCCCGCCAACTGCTGAAGTAACAACGATCAACTGCTCTTTGGATGAAGTAATGATCTCTGCAACCTGACGAATCGATTCCGCATTCCCAACAGATGTTCCTCCGAACTTTAGTACTTTCATTATATCTTTTTATTTATTTCCATTGTCACCCGGAAAGTGACTTTCAAATGGTCGCGTGAAATTATCCAATTTTCGGCTTAAATCAGATGGCCGAATAAATCTGGTTTCTTATTTAGGTATTCTCCAAAGAAGTTTTTTTCTTTCATCTTATCAATTAAAGATCCGAGGTCGGCCTTATTCTTCAATTCTATCCCCACAAGAGCCGGACCTTTTTCTCTGGATGTTTTTTTGGTGTATTCAAAAAGGATGATGTCATCGTCTGGTCCCAATACCTCACCTACAAATTCTTTTAGTGCTCCCGCGCGTTGTGGAAACCTCACAATAAAATAGTGCACAAGACCCTCATGCAATAAAGATCTTTCTCTAATCTCTTCAGTCCTGGTGATATCATTGTTGCCCCCTGAAAGGATGCAGACAACATGCTTGCCTTTTATTTCATCTTTGTATTGATCCAGTACGGCCACTGATAACGCACCTGCCGGTTCCAATACAATCCCGCTCTCATTATACATGCTGATTAATGAGGAGCAGATTTTTCCTTCATTGACCAGGGCCACTTCCCTCAGATTGTCCCTACAGATCGGATAAGCAAAGTCACCTACTCTTTTTACTGCTGCACCATCTACGAACTTGTCGATGTGCTCGAGTGTTACCACCCCATTTTGTTTGATGGCTTCATACATTGCGGGTGCCCCTTCAGGCTCTGCTCCGATGATGACTGTTTGCGGGCTTAAGGCTCTTACCACCGCCGATACTCCCGCAGCCAGACCTCCTCCACCAATAGGCATGAAGAGGTAATCCATATTGAAGTCGGCATCCTGGATCAATTCCAGACCTATGGTTGCCTGACCTTCGATGACCTTGGGATCATTAAACGGATGTACAAACGTGCTCCCGGTCTTCTCCTCGAATTCTTTTGCTTCTTTGTTGGCATCGTCGAAGGTATCTCCTGCCAGAACGACATCAATATATTCCTTGCCAAACATTTTTACCTGTTGCACCTTTTGTTTAGGTGTAGGCACAGGCATGAAGATGGTCCCTTTTACTTTGAGTTTGTGGCAGGAGAATGCCACCCCCTGTGCATGGTTTCCTGCACTGGCACAAACTACTCCTTTCTTGAGTTCTGCCTCAGAGAGTGAAGTGATCTTATTGATGGCGCCACGAATCTTGTAGGATCGGACAATCTGCATGTCCTCTCTTTTAAGATAGATCTTGGCGTCATATCGCTCACTCAGGTTGAAACTATACTGAAGGGGTGTTACCGAAGAGACATCACGCATGGCTCTGTGAGCCACCTCAATGTCTTTAAATTCGGGTGAATACCCCTCCAGTGAAGTAGTTTTTTCGGCCATTCTTAGTTTTCTGGTCGTAGCTTGCGGACTGCGGCACCAGCTCTCCAAAGCTCAGAATCTTCCAGCTCCTTCAGCTCCTGCTCTAGTTTTACTCTATAATCAGACTGTTTGTTAGCTTCGATGGTGATCTTGGCTTCATTACCAGTTTCCACGCTGTTGTACAGATCTTCGAAAACAGGTTTTACAGCATCACGGAATTTCTTCCACCAGTCCAAAGCACCTCTTTGTGCTGTAGTTGAGCAGTTGGCATACATCCAGTCCATACCATTTTCAGCGATAAGCGGGTAAAGCGACTGGGTAGCTTCTTCTACCGTCTCGTTGAATGCCTCAGAAGGAGAGTGGCCTTTAGCTCTCAATGTTTCATACTGAGCAGCAAACAATCCCTGGATAGCACCCATTAAGCTTCCTCGCTCTCCAGTAAGGTCGCTGTATACTTCTTTTTTGAAGTTGGTTTGAAACAGGTATCCTGATCCAACACCAATACCTAAAGCAACTACTTTTTCTTTTGCTTTACCGGTAGCATCCTGGTGGATCGCAAAACTTGAGTTCAAACCTCTTCCTTCAAGGAACAGTCTCCTCAAGCTGGTACCTGATCCCTTAGGGGCAATCAGAATTACGTCAACATCTTTAGGAGGGATTATTCCTGTTTGGTCGTTGTAAGTCACACCAAATCCATGTGAGAAATACAATGTCTTTCCAGGAGTAAGGTGTTTTTTCAATGTTGGCCAAAAAGCAATTTGTCCAGCATCAGAAAGAAGAAATTGGATGATGGTTCCTTTTTCGCAAGCCTCTTCCAATTCAAAAAGTGTTTTACCTGGTTCCCAACCGTCTGCTACAGCTTTGTCCCAGGTTTTTGAATCCTTTCGCTGACCAACGATTACATTAAAGCCATTGTCTTTTAGGTTAAGCGCTTGTCCGGGACCTTGTACCCCGTAGCCAAGCACAGCGATGGTCTCGTTCTTGAGTACTTCTCTCGCTTTTTCAAGAGGAAATTCTTGTCTTGTTACTACTTCTTCTTCGACTCCTCCAAAATTGATTTTTGCCATTGTTTTTTAGTTTGTGAAAATTAGAAATCTTTTATGGTTAGTTTGTTTGCTGTTGAATCTTCCAGCATCTTGATGAATGCTTCGGTTTTCCTTTTTGATTTTGAAATGGCTACTCTGCCGGACCGCACAAATTCCAGTAAGCCATGTGGCTCCAGTTTTTTATATAGCTCATGCGTGTCAGATTTATGACCAGTCTTTTCAATTACAATATGGTCCTTTTCTACCACCAAAATCCTGGCTCCACTGTTTCTTACTAGTGTTTCGATAGAGGTTCCATTCAGGAACACATCCGTAGGTACTTTGTACAAAGCAATCTCCTGGTAGTAGATCTGATCATCCTCATAGACAAAAGCACCCAGGACATCAATCAGCTTCCTGATCTGCTTCACGACTTTTTCTATGGTCTCACGCGTAGTTGTCACTACTATAGTAAACCGGCTCACACCTTTTACCTCGGTTGTAGAGACGTTTAAGCTGTTCAGGTTGATCTTTCTCCTGTTGAATATGATGGTGATGTGATTCAGCAGACCAGCTTTATCCTCTGTTAAAACAGATAAAGTAAAATCTTTGATGGTCTTATCTTCTGAATGATCATCGTTATATAGACTATTAGACATATCGGTTGCTTTATCGTATTACTCTAAACGGATATCTGAAACGCTAGCTCCTGCTGGCACCATTGGGAATACATTCTCTTCCTTCTCTACTACTACTTCAAGTAATTGAGGACCTTCTGCGGATAGCCATTGGTCTAATGCAGCATCCAAATCTTCCCTTTTCTCAATTTTCTGCGAAGGTATGCCGTATCCCTGGCAAATCAATTGAAAATCAGGATTGGTTAATTCAGTAAATGAATATCTCTTTTCATGAAAAAGCTCTTGCCATTGACGTACCATCCCCAAAAAGTTATTGTTGAGGATGAGAATTTTCACACCGATCTGGCTCTGGAAGATTGTTCCAAGTTCCTGGATGGTCATCTGAAAACCACCATCTCCGATTACCGCAATCACTTCCCGGTCAGGCTGCCCCATTTTGGCTCCCATGGCTGCCGGTAAGGCAAAGCCCATGGTGCCAAGGCCACCTGATGTTACATTCGATCTTGTATCATCAAAGGCATAGTATCTGCTTGCCGCCATCTGGTGTTGCCCTACATCGGTAACAACGATGGCTTTTCCTTTGGTCTTTTCAGAGATCTTGTTGATCACCTCCACCATTTGTAATCCTCCGGACTTTCTGGTGATAGCCTTATTGATGACCGTATCAAATTCGATCTTATCACAATCTCTGAACTCCTGGATCCACGCTTCATGCTTGTTTGCATCTACCTGCTTGATCAAAGAGATTAAAGCCTCTTTAGCATCCGCATTGATGGCAACATCGGCTTTTACATTCTTATTGATCTCTGCCTGGTCAATCTCGATATGGATAACTTTTGCCTGCTTGGCATATTTTGTCAGGTTACCTGTTACCCTGTCGTCAAAACGCATTCCCACTGCGATCAAAACATCACATTCATTGGTTTTGACATTGGGTCCGTAATTGCCATGCATCCCTAGGTACCCTACGTAGAGTGGGTGACTAACTGGTACTGCGGACAATCCCATCAGCGTAGAAGCCATAGGAATACCAGCTTTTTCTGCAAAGTTGATCAACTCTTTTTGTGCTTTTGACAAGATTACACCCTGTCCAACCAGCATCATTGGTTTCTTGGCTTTGTTGATCAATGCCGCTGCCTCTTTTACCGGCCCTTCTTCCAATGCCGGGTAAGGATGGTAGCTTCTGATCTTCTCACATTTGGTATATGAATAGTCAAACTCCTTTACCTGTGCATCTTTGGTAATGTCGATCAAAACCGGACCTGGTCTACCTGTATTGGCAATATAGAAAGCCTTTGCAATGGCATATGGGATTTCTTCTGGTTTGGTTACCTGAAAGTTCCATTTCGTGACCGGCATTGAGATTCCTACCACGTCAGTTTCCTGGAAAGCATCCGTGCCCAACAGGTGAGAAAATACCTGACCAGTGATGCAAACGATTGGGGTAGAGTCGATTTGAGCATCAGCAATTCCAGTGATCAGGTTTGTGGCTCCTGGACCAGAAGTAGCAAAGCAGACGCCTGTTTTCCCTGTGACTCTTGCATACCCCTGAGCAGCATGTACTGCTCCTTGCTCATGTCGGGTAAGAATGTGATTCAACTTGTCCTGGTAGCCATACAATGCATCATAAATAGGCATGATGGCACCTCCGGGGTATCCGAAAATCAGATCGGCACCCTCCTCAAGTAAGGAAAGTAAAACAGCCTCTGATCCTGTTACCCTGATAGACTTTTTAGTCTTTTGTTCTGCGATTGCTAATGAAGATGTATCCATGAGCTTTATATTTAAAATTCATCAGTAACACAGCCTTCGGTGGCTGACTTTACTGAAAGTATGTATTTTTTAAGTATTCCTCTTTCTGCTTTATATGCTGGTTTTTTCCAGGCTTTCCTGCGTGCTTCCATCTCTTCATCAGTGATTTTCACCTCCAAAGTATTGGTTGTCGCGTCAATTCGGATGATGTCACCATTCTTGATCAATCCGATTGGGCCACCTTCCTGTGCCTCAGGGGTGATATGTCCTACCACGAAACCATGAGACCCTCCGGAGAACCTGCCATCTGTGATCAAAGCGACATCTTTACCTAGTCCCGCACCCATTACAGCACTTGTTGGTTTTAGCATTTCCGGCATGCCAGGAGCACCTTTTGGTCCGCTATACCGGATCACGATGACCTCACCTTTCTGTACTTCCTCACCAATCCCTTTGATGGCCGCAAATTCATCCTCGTAGATCCTGGCAGGACCTTCAAAAACATCACCTTCCTTGCCTGTAATCTTAGCAACAGCTCCTCCCGGAGAAAGGTTGCCATATAATATCTGCAGGTGTCCACTTTTCTTGATAGGTTCGGCAAAAGAGTACATGATTTTGGGTTCCTTCTTCAGTGCTGGAATGCTTTCCAGGTTTTCTGCCAATGATTTACCTGTCACTGTGAGGCAGTCGCCATGTAAGTATCCATGATCCAGCATAATCTTCATCACACCCGGGATGCCACCCACATTGTGAAGGTCCTCCATTAGGTACTTTCCACTGGGTTTCAGGTCACCCAGGAATGGGGTCTTGTCACTGATCTTCTGGAAATCATCCAGATCCAGTTTTACATTGGCTGCCCTGGCCATGGCCAGCAGGTGAAGCACCGCGTTAGTAGATCCTCCCAATACCATCACCATGGTAATAGCATTTTCAAATGACTTTCTGGTAATGATGTCACTCGGTCGAATATCTTCTTTCAAAAGGTGTCTGATAGCTTTTCCTACATGGTGCATTTCTTCTTCCTTGTTTTTGCTTTCAGCAGGGTTGGAAGAACTAAATGGTAGGCTCATCCCCATGGCTTCTATGGCAGTAGACATGGTATTGGCGGTATACATTCCCCCACATGCTCCAGGCCCGGGAATACTATTTTTGATCACAGCTTTGTAGTCTTCATCAGAGATGTTGCCACGTAGCTTTTCGCCATATGCTTCAAATGCTGAAATGATATTCAGATCCTCACCATTTAGTTTACCGGGTCTTACCGTTCCTCCGTAAACAAGGATAGAAGGCCTGTCAAGCCTTGACATGCCGATCATCGCGCCGGGCATATTTTTGTCACATCCTACGATGGAGATCACTCCATCATAGAATTGCGCCTGAACCACTGTTTCTATAGAGTCAGCAATCACCTCTCTTGATACCAAAGAATATTTCATTCCAGTGGTTCCATTAGACATCCCGTCACTTACCCCGATGGTATTGAAGATGAGTCCGACCATGTCTGCTTCACGAACACTCTTTTTTACCTGGTGTGCCAGGATGTTGAGATGCATGTTACAGGGGTTGCCTTCAAATCCGGTACTTGCTATACCGATTTGGGCTTTGCTGAAATCTTCTTCGGTTAGGCCTGCGGCATAAAGCTGAGCCTGAGCCCCGGGTTGGGATGGATCCTGTGTAAAGGTTTTGCTATACTTATTTAATTCACTCATGGGTTAAACAATGGTCAGTCCTTGATACTCGTCAAATTTTACTTTTTGCTGGTACATTAGGTGTAGATCAAATCCTATTGACTCTTCCCAATCCTTTTTGAAGGGCTCGCCGTTGATGGAGTCAATGGCAGTCACCTCAGAGGCTGTACCACAGAAGAAGGCATGATCTGCCTTATATATTTCTTCTGGTTTAATGTCTTTTTCAACTACTTTGACATGCAGGTCTGCTGCCAGTTCGATGATGGTTTTCCGTGTGATGCCGGGGAAAATATTGCCGAGCTTCGGTGTATATAGCTTTCCATCTTTTTCATAAAAAATGTTGCTACCTGGACCTTCGGAGATGAATCCATTATGGTCGAGCAAAATGGCCTCGTCATACCCAAGATGTTTTGCTTCTGCCGTGGCCAGGGTGAAGGCCGCATAATTGCCAATGATCTTGGCGTCAATAGGTATAGATTTTGGCGAAGGCTTGGTATATGAAGAAACCATCACATTCAGGGGCTCAATTCCCGGGTATTTGGCCCATTTCCAGGCGGTCATAAAAATATGGATATGATTAGACGGGGAAAGCATCATATTGGGGCCAGCAAAAACCAACGGGCGAATATACGCATTGGTAAGGTTATTTCTGGTGATGAGTTCATAAGCAATGTGGATCAGCTCATCGATGGAATAGGGGATCTTCAGGTGGATCTTTTCGGCGGATTGTTTTAGCCTTTCAAAATGCTCTTTAGGCTTGAAGATATTGAACCCATTGCCGTTGTTGTAGGAACGCAACCCCTCAAACACGCCGGTGCCATAATGCATCGTCTGGTCAAAGAGGCTAGCTTTTGCATCCTTGGCCTTGATCCACTTACCGTCTAAAAATACTTCTGTTTTACTGTCGTAGTACATAACAAAAAACGCCATCCTTGTAGGAATGGCGCTTAATAATGTCTTTTAAGGATTATTTACAATATCACCATTCCCCTTGTATTCGTGTGACGACCACAAGCGTAATAATAGGAGTAATGACAATATTTAAAATGTTCCTGTTCATTTGTGGAGACAAAAGTAATAGAATCGTTGTTAAAACAGCAAAACCACAATCATTTTTTTTGAAAGTTTGGTATTCAACAGGTTTGCTCTAACTTGGTTCTTCACTACTTAATTCAATCTAACCATGGAAAAATTACTTCTCTTATCAATTATCGTATTGCTTTCAAGTATGATCAGCCAGGCTCAGGATAAACCTGCTAGGTTTATTGTGATTGGTGCACACCCTGATGATTGTGATATTGATGCCGGGGCAACAGCCGCTATGCTGGCATCTATGGGGCATGCGGTGAAATTCGTATCCGTAACCAATGGTGATGCCGGGCATCAGAGCATGGGAGGCGGGATACTTGCCAAGAGGAGGATGGAAGAAGCCAAAGAGTCTGCCAGGAGATTGGGTATTGCAGAATATGAGGTATTGGATAATCATGATGGTGAGCTGACACCCAATCTGAATGTCCGACTTCAGATCATCAGAAAGATCAGAGAGTGGGATGCTGATGTGGTGATTGCCCCAAGACCTAACGACTATCACCCTGATCATCGCTATACCGGGGTGCTGGTTCAGGATGCTGCCTACATGGTGGCAGTTCCCAATGTGGCACCAGATACACCCCCGCTCAAGAAAAACCCTGTGTTTCTATATACACATGATATATTTCAGTCTCCTGAACCCTTTAGACCTGATATCGCAATAGGTGTAGATGAAACCTTTGAAAAGAAAATCGACGGGCTGGACGCACACGTGTCACAATTTTATGAGTGGTTACCATGGATAGGTGGTTATTTGGATGAGGTTCCCGAAGATCCGCAAGAAAGGAAAAAATGGCTTGCTAACCTTAGGCCTACTACGATATCATCAGAAACCCGAAAGTCTTTGGAAAAGTGGTATGGACCAAAGAAAGCAGCTACCATCACTAAGGCTGAAGCGTTTCAGATATGTGAATATGGCAAGCAGCCATCCGAGGAAGAGATCAGAATGTTGTTTCCTATGTTGAGGAAGTAGTCACAGCTTAAAATCATAAATCTTTTCGATATTCTTTCTGTTTATCGAAGGAGGCATGGATCGCAGTAGCAGATTCCGTAAGCTAATAAGAACCCGGTTTTCAAGCTGACCAACCTTTCCCAGTGTCCAGGAGCGGTTTACGATTTGATGTGTTCGCTTAAGTCGCTTTCTTTCAAATTCTGTAAAAGCCATGGTGATTGTTGGTTCGTTCTTGATACAGTCAGCAAGTATGACTGCGTCTTCAATGGCCTGGCAGGCTCCTTGTCCCATGTTAGGTGTGGTAGCATGGGCTGCATCTCCTATAAGTACCAGGTTGTCTTTCGTATATCGGGGAATCGGCTTCAGGTCGATGATGTCATTGAAAATAATGGTGTCAGGACTTGTTTCCCGGATCAAAGCTGGTATAGGAGGATGATAATTGGAAAATGTATCAATCAGATCCTCTTTGCTGAACGACCTAAGCACTTCTGAATTTTCAGGACCATTTTTGACTGCAAACCAATAGACTTTTCCGTCCCCTACAGGTACAATTCCAAATCTGCCTGAGGATCCCCAGGTTTCTGTAGCCTTATCAAGTGCAACTCCATCAGCTTTTTCTGAGATGCCCCGCCAGCAGGTATAACCCGAGTACCTGAGTTTCGATCCGGGGAATGCCCAGTCCCGGGCAACAGCGTGAATGCCTTCTGCTGAGATGAGATGATCACAGGTGATTGAATGACCATTCTCGAAGATCACCCGGTATTGATCCCCAACCTGGCTGATCTCTTGGCTGCGAAAGTCATTCAATATATTTTCAGCTTTTAGCTCTTTCAGTAAAACCTGATGCAAGGCTGCCCGGTGTATGGCCACATTAGGAGTTCCATCACCAATTGAACCCAGGTCAGTTGAAGTAATGGATTTTCCTTTGTGATCCAGGATGTCAATTTCGTTTAAGGCATTACCTGCTCCAGCTATTTTTTTCTCCAGTCCAAGTACCTGGTACGCCTTCATGGCGTTTGCGGCCAATACAAGACCTGCACCTACAGGTTTGAATTCCGGAGCAGCTTCAGCTACTACTGCATCAATTCCGTTTTGTTGAAGGCCGATGGCCAGGGTAAGACCAGCGATGCCACCACCGATGATCAGGAAGGGCGTATGTTTTATTTGCATGAGTTTCATTGTAGAGAGCAAATTTCAACAAGCCCTGAGTATATGCCTTTTACATATGTTAAATAATCATTGAACACCAGCACGAATTCTGCTCAAACTAACCTGAGTAGTGCCGAGATAGCTTGCGATGTGTTTAAGTGGAATCCTGTTGGAGATGCCCGGGTACTTCTTTTCCAGTAGCTCATATCTTTCAGCAGCGGAAAAGAATCGAATGGCCTCAATCCTTTTTTGGCATTCCAGAAATGCAAATGTGGCCATTTTCCTGCACAAAGTTTCGATGTCATGATAGCGAAGACATAGTTTTTCAAATTGATCGAAAGGGAATGACTGAATGGTGGAGTCTTCAGTGAGCTCCATGGCTTTGTGCGATGGTTCTTTTGTGAAGAGACTTTCCAATCCGCCAAAGAATTGGCCATCCATGGCGATATAATCGGTGATGTCTATACCATTGCGGAGATAGTACACCCTACCAGACCCTTTGACAATGAAATGAAAATGACGATCCACCTGGTTGAAATCGAGCAATGAATGGCCTTTGGGATAATCTTTTTGAGTGGTGATTTTTCTGAATTCATCGAGAGATTCTGATGATAGTGGAGACATGGATAAGATGAGAGAAAACATGTCCATTATAGTAGGAGGTTGGTTGAGGCTATTCTTCATATCTCCCGAAGATTGTTTTACAGAACTCATTTTCTTGATTGAATAAAGAGTTAAGGGTGTTATTGAGTCAACTTTGATTTACGAGAAATAGATTTAGCAATAGCCTTTTCTACAAATTCATTGAGTGATATCCCTAATTCAATTGACCTAAATGCAGCTTTCTTGTGGAGATCAGGCTTTATTCTGACATTGAAACTTCCCTTGTAAGATTTATGAGGTGTTTTATTTACCTCAGCACATATCTCAAGATAGTCATCAACTGCCTCTTCAAAAGCAGTTTTTAATGAGGTAACGCTATCTCCTTCAAACGTAATTGAGTCATCAATACCTTCTATCTTTCCATTAAAGATTTCATCAAGGCTATCAAAATGAATAGACGCTATAAAATCTTTATATTTCAGTGTATCCTTCATATCATTCCATTTCTGGTTAATTCATTGATAATTTCATTTATTTGATAACCCTTCAATACATTTTTTGGGTGCGGTTTATGAAGCCTAATAATATGTTTTGTTGGTTTATGAACAAATGCACGTCGTGATCCACTCGTTTTTCCTTTTTTTGTCTCCTCGTATTCAAAATAAGCTAACAGTGAGACCAATTCATCATAGGTGAAGTCTCTTGGCCTTTGAAGAAGCTTTTTAATTAATTTTTCTTTTCTACTCAACGAATAAACATTTGCAACTATAATTTAGTTGCAAAATAATTAATTAACCAAAAAATCTTTAATAACTACCCAATCCTTAAGCCATTCTTCACTTTCATTCCAGGTGCGATCAATGTCACCTCTTTTCCATCAACGGCACCCAGGATCAGGCATTCACTCATGATGTTGGCTATCTGCTTGGGTGGAAAATTCACCACTGCTACAACTTGTTTTCCGATGATGTCTTCTGGCTGATAAAGTGTGGTGATCTGTGCCGAGGTTTTCCGAATTCCATACTCTCCAAAGTTCACCTGAATCTTGTAAGCGGGATTCCTGGCTTCTTCAAATACTTCTGCCGATATCACGGTTCCTACCCGCATTTCTACTTTCATGAAGTCAGTCCATGAGATATTGGTGTTTTCAGTTTCCATGATTTAGTGAAATAAAAAAGAGTCAGACGAAATGTATCATCTGACTCTCAAATTTTAGTATTTTATGAAATTAGGACTTTGAGGTAACATACTCGTTTACAAGGTCTTCCAGGACATGCAGCGGGACTGCTCCATTGGTCAGCACTACATCATGGAATTCCCTGATGTCAAACTGATCTCCCATTTTTTCCATTGCCATGCTTCGTAGCTCAAGGATTTTCAGCATACCGATTTTATAGGCTGTTGCTTGTGATGGCATCACAATGTGGCGCTCAACCATCCTTCGGATCTCACGGTCTGTTCCCGATGTGTTGTTAGTATAGTATTCAATTCCTTCTTCACGGGTCCATTTTTTCAGGTGAATACCAGTATCGACTACCAGTCGGCAAGCTCTCCAAAGCTCCATTGCCAGCCGGCCATAATCGGAGTAAGGGTTCGCATATAATCCCATTTCTTTTGGGATAAACTCACAATAAAGCCCCCAGCCTTCGACGTAGGCAGTGTAGCCACCAAATCTTCTGAATTTAGGGATGCCAGTTAGCTCCTGGGAGATGGTCCGGTCCATGTGATGTCCGGGAATTCCTTCATGATAGGCCAATGCTTCCATTTCATACTTTGGCATATTTCGGGTGCTGGCCAGGTTTGCATAGTAGGTGCCAGGTCTTGATCCATCCGGTGCTGGACTTTGATAGAAAGCTTTACCGGCAGATTGCTCCCTGAATTTTTCTACCCTTTTCACCATGATGTCTGCCTTAGGTTTGGTCAGGAAAAGCTCGTCCAGCCTTGCTTTCATGTTGTTGATGATGGCTTTGGCACTGTCAATGTACATTTCTTTCCCAGCGTCAGTGTCAGGGTAGTAAAACTGATCATCTGCTTTCAAATACTGAAAGAAATCCTGTAGTGAGCCTTCAAACTCTACCTCTTTCATGATTTCTTTCATCTCTCCATGAATGCGAGCGACTTCATCCAATCCAATCTGGTGAATTTCCTCACCGGTTAATTCGGTAGTAGTGGTTCTTTTCAGCGCATTGTCGAAGAATGCAGGGCCATCAGGAAATTTCCAGGCTCCATCATCAGTTGTCGCTCTTTTTTCCTGCTCTTTCAAAAAGGCGATCAGCTTTTCATAACCAGGTTTCACACCTTTGAGTAAGCCATCTTTGGCTGATTGAATAAGGGTCTCTTTTTCGCTCGGATCCAAATCAATAGCGCCCACCTTACGGGTGAAGTCTGCCAGGAGGGTGCTCGGTTCTCCACTATCAAATGGAGCTCCCTTCAGGATATTCTCACTATCACCAATGACCATGGGGAAAACAAACTTTGGTGGCTTGATCCCCTTTTCTTCTCTCAGTTTCAATTCCACAATCAGCTCATCCATCAATTTATCCACGTTGTTGAGCCTGGAGATATAGGCTTCAGCATCACTTTTGTCTGTGACTTGATGGATGTTGATCAGGAAAGCCGGGATCTCAGCATGCGTACCGTGCATTTGATTGACAGGGTAGTTATGATGCCTATATTTGAAGTCCTCAATGGCTTCCTCGGCATTGGCCTTGAAAAGCTTATAGCTAATCTTTGTCTGCTTGTCTAGCTTGTCGGGATTGATGGAATCAAGCAAAAACTGAAGCTCTTCTTTATTAATCTCCAGTTCCCTTTGGGCGTTTGCTTCAGACATTTCGTCCCACTTTCCATAGTCTTTCTTGATACCCAGGTAACTTTGATACATGGGTGACCGATCCACCATGGCATCAAAGGCTTTATCAAAAAAATCATTGGCTTTTTTGGATTCCGCAGCGATTTCCTCAGGCGAATAGGTCTGATCACCCGGGCTGCATGATCCCAGGGCTAAGGCAAATACTGCAATAGCAAGAAGTTTAGTTGTAAAATTCATAATGTTCCTCTTCATTAATAATATTTTCTATTCCAGGCCCAACGATTTCACAAAGGCTTTGTCGTTAGGTTCCCTACCCAAAAAATCAATGAGCATTTTCATTTCATCTTCTTCAGACCCTCTAGAAAGTATTTTGTTGCGATAGTCCATCCCGACTTCCGGATTGAGGACACCTTTTTCCTCAAATACCGAAAACATGTCCTGGGCATACACATCGGACCAGAGATAGCCATAATAACTGGCAGCATACCCGTTGAGGTGCCCAAAAGCGGCCTGAAAATGAGTTCCGGGCACATAGTCGTATAAGAGTATGTTACTGATCAGCTCCTTTAACACATCCGTGGTGGTTTTATCTCCATTGGGGTTATACTTATCATGGAGGGTCATGTCATAGGAGCCATAGAAGATTTGTTGTAACGTAGCAACCCCTGAATTAAGATTTTTAGCAGCAAGCATCTTGTCAAACAGGTCCTTTGGCAATAATTCTCCAGTTTCGTAATGTTTGGCGAAAAGAGAAAGGGACTCATAATTCCAGGCCCAGTTTTCAAAGATCTGCGAAGGTGCCTCTACAAAGTCCCTGGAAACACTGGTGCCAGCCTGAGCACTCAGCTCAGTCGTACTAAACATGTTGTGCAACACATGTCCAAACTCGTGGAAAAAAGTATTGACCTCACTATGAGTCATCAGGGCTGGTTTATCTTCCGTTGGTTCAGTAAAGTTGCAAACCAGGGATGCAGTGGGAATCTGAAATTCCTTATCCATTTGTTTGGATAATCGCATGGGGAAGCAAGCAGCATGATTGTACTTGTTTGGTCGGGGATGTAGGTCCAGGTAAAAGCGTCCAATCACCTCGCCCTTGTCAATGACATGGTAAAGCTCCACATCCGGATGCCATACTGAAGCATCTACTATCTTTTCATATGTGACTCCAAATAGCTTTTGAGTGATTTGAAATAGCCCGTCTTTCACATTTTCGATTGGGAAATACTGTCTCACTACTTCTTCATCTACACCATATTCTGTGGTCTTCAGCAGGTTTTCGATATAGCTAAATTCCCAGTGGTTGACTTTTTCTCCGGGCAGGCCGAGGGATTTCTTATGATTCAGCAACTGGTCATAATCCTGCTGCCCTTTGGGTTTTACACTATTGGTTAGCTTAGTTTCAAAATCCCAAACAGTTGTCGGGTCGCTGGCCATCCTGGTTTCAGTCTGGTATTCTCCAAATGTGCCATACCCCAGAAGGTCAGCCATTTCTTTCCTTTTGATGAGCATCTTATCAAGCACCTCCAGGTTGCTGTCTGCAGCCCGGTTATTATATTTAATATAAAGCTGTTTTCTGGCTTCATCAGATTTAGCATACTGCATAAATGGCCTGTAGTCAGGATAAGAAAGACCCACTTTATAGGTTCCATCCTCCTGACGGTGGGCCTTTTTATAGTCTTCGGGCAGTCCTGCCATCTCTGATTCATCCAGGATCAGTTGATCTTCATACTTGGCAATGTTTGTTGAGAATTCATTACTGATGGTAGAAAGATCATTGAGGATCTCCTTCAATTGCCCACGTTCCTCTAATCCCAGGGCAAATCCATTCCTTTCGAACTCTATGATGGTTTCTTCCAGAAACTTGGCCTTGGATCCATTCAAAGATTTGGCCTCGGCTGATTGGCTGTAAGTCTTGATGGCAGCATATAGGTCTTCGTTGAGCTGCAACTCATTGAACATAATCGCAAAATCATTCCTTACTTTTACAGCTGTTTCCCGTATCGCACTGTCCGGATGGGTTGATCCCATGAGGTAAACCAACGCATATCTATTGGAAAGATCGTTGTAGAGGTCGTCCAGCTTGACCATGGTATTATCAAATGACTTTTCAGCATCAGGGACACTTACAATCTCATCTATGAGGCCACTTAGCTGAGCTCTGGAGGTATCATAGGCTTCCTGAACATATTCAGCTGTTAAACTATCAAAAATAATGGGGTCATTGAGCTCAACCAGAAGTGGGTTACCTACATCGGTTGCTTGTTCGTTTTGTTCACATCCTAGTAAAAACACAAGTATGGTGAAAATTGCCAGGTACTGCTTCATAGATTTACTGTTAGTTAGAAAACTAAAATATATAAAGAGCATGCCAGATCATGCAATATTTCTATACCCGCCCAAATAACCACGTGAGCGGTTATATGCTTATATAGAAATCACCATATTGGGGTAAATGAGGTGTATTTACGGGAAAATTAGGCCAGAACCTGTTTCACCTTTTCGGCAGCGTCTTTTAGCAGAATGGCTGATGTTACTTTCAAGCCAGATTCCTCAATGATTTTCGCTCCTTCTTCGGCGTTGGTTCCCTGCAGCCTTACGATGATAGGCACATCAATCTTTCCGATTTTCTTGTAGGCTTCCACGACACCATTGGCTACTCTGTCGCATCGTACGATACCCCCGAATATGTTGATCAGTATGGCTTTCACGTTGGGATCTTTCAGAATGATTCTGAAACCTGCTTCCACAGTCTGAGCATTGGCTCCACCTCCTACATCCAGGAAGTTGGCAGGATCTCCTCCTGAAAGTTTGATCATATCCATAGTAGCCATGGCAAGTCCTGCTCCATTCACCATACAGCCAACATTTCCATCAAGCTTCACATAGCTCAGTCCAGACTGTCCGGCTTCTACCTCTGCAGGATCTTCTTCAGTAATATCCCTAAGTTCCGCCAGATCTTTGTGTCGGAACAATGCGTTTTCGTCCAGGTTTACTTTGGAGTCAACAGCAAGAATTTTATCATCTGAAGTTTTCAGTACAGGGTTGATCTCAAACATGGAGGCATCAATTGAGTTGAAAGCCTTATAAAGGGAGAAAATAAATTTCACCATCTCTTTAAAAGCATTTCCTTCCAGACCAAGTGCAAAAGCTACTTTTCGAGCCTGAAATCCCTGGAGGCCTACATTAGGATCGATCCATTCCTTTACTATTTTTTCAGGAGTTTTCTCTGCAACTGTTTCAATGTCCATACCACCTTCAGTGGAAGCCATGATGACGTTCTGGCCTGAAGCGCGGTCCAGAAGGATTGAGAGATAATATTCTTTGGGTTCAGAAGCTCCCGGATAGTAAACATCCTGAGCGATCAATACCTTATTTACTTTTTTTCCAACTTCACCAGTTTGGTGTGTTACCAAAGTGCCCCCGATGATGGCTTCTGATTTTGGTTTTACCTCATCAAGACTTTTGGCCAGGACCACACCATTGGAGCCAGTCTCTTTGATCTTTCCTTTTCCACGACCACCAGCATGGATCTGTGCTTTGATCACATACCATGATGTACCGGTTTCTCTGTTAAGTTCTTTAGCTGCTTCATATGCTTTCTCCGGAGTGTCTGCTACGATCCCTTCCTGGATCTTTACGCCGTAACTTTTTAATATTTCCTTAGCCTGATATTCGTGGATATTCATAATCGGGGATTTTAAGGCGAATCTAGGGCATCACACTTGTTTATTCAAGGATTTTGTAGAATTGGTTGACCATCTATTGCCTATCTATATATTTGCGCATGCTTACTGCTGAAGGGATTTACAAATCTTACGGTAGTCTCCAGGTATTGAAAGGGATCGATGTCCACATCAATAAGGGAGAGGTTGTCTCCATTGTAGGCGCTTCGGGAGCAGGAAAAAGCACCTTGCTACACATCATTGGTACATTAGATACGGCGGATAGTGGCTCCCTGAAAATCGCCAATACCATGATCACCGATCTAAACCAGCAGAAATTATCGGATTTTCGTAACAATGAAATTGGTTTTATTTTTCAATTTCATAATCTGTTGCCAGAATTTAGCGCACTGGAAAATGTCATGATTCCAGGATTGATAGGTAAAAGATCTCCCGGAAGCATTAAAAAGCGGGCGATAGAATTGCTGCAAATGTTGGGTATCAATGGCAGACAGGACCACAAACCCTCTGAGCTTTCGGGAGGAGAACAACAACGTGTTTCTGTTGCACGTGCATTGATCAACGATCCATCAATCATTTTCGCAGATGAACCAAGTGGCAACCTGGATTCGCACAATGCTGACGAATTACACAAATTGTTTTTTAACCTGCGGGATTCCCTGGGACAGACTTTTGTGATTGTGACCCACAATGAATCACTGGCAGCCTCGGCGGACCGAACAATCGAAATCAAGGATGGGGTAATATATACACCCTCATGAGCATATCCCAAGGGGTCAGATTTATGCTGATTGCTACATTCACCTTCAGTTTGATGAAGGTTTGTGTAAAAGTCCTGTCTCACATTCCACCCATTGAGATCATCTTATTCCGCTCGATCATTTCCCTGGTCATTTGTGTATACTTTCTTCACAAACAGAAGGTAAGTGTATGGGGAAAAAACAAAAAAATCCTGATATTGAGAGGTGTCTCCGGAGCAGCGGCACTTGTGCTATATTTTGGATTACTGCAGCAAATTCCGCTGGCAGCGGCCGCCACAGTGTTGTACATGTCTCCGATTTTTGCTGCAATACTGGGTATTTTTCTTGTAAGTGAGCGGGTAGCGCCTGTTCAGTGGCTGTTCTTTCTAGTAAGTTTTGCCGGGGTACTCACGATTACCGGATTTGATACCAGAATATCCCTGACCCATTTGATTATTGGTATTTCATCCACTGTGTTTAGTGGATTGGCCTATAATTTCATTAGGATCCTCAAGACCTCCGAACACCCTCTGGTGATTATATTTTATTTTCCATTGGTCACTCTGCCTATTGCCGGGACATGGTCAACCCAGGTGTGGGTGCAACCAGTGGGTTGGGACTGGCTCTTTTTGATTCTGGTTGGTATTTTCACTCAAATTGCCCAGTTTTTCATGACGAAATCCTATCAGACGGAAGAGCTGTCTAAGGTGGCTATCATCAATTATACAAGCATAATTTATGTTTTGGGTTTTGGGTGGATATTTTTTGGAGAACAATTCAATTTCATGACTTATATTGGTATGGGATTGGTGTTACTTGGTGTTGTGGCCAATGTGGTCTTCAAAAGATAGCCTCTGTAATTGTCATGAATGACTAGATGAATAACTTAAACCGGATATATAAAGAGTCCCTTGGACTGCTTACTGATTTTTACCAGCTAACCATGTCATATGGCTATTTCAAGAAGGGGATGGCAGAACGTGAGGCTGTTTTTAATCTCTTCTTCAGGAGCAATCCCTTTTCCGGTGGATATACTGTGATGGCAGGACTTTCCCAGGTAATTGATTACCTGAATAATTTTAAATTTACTGACAGCGATATTGAATACCTCTCTACTCTCAATGATGCTGATGGCAACAGATATTTTGATGACTCCTTCCTGAAATACCTGAGGGAAATGAAGTTTGAGTGCACCATAGATGCACAACCTGATGGATCTGTTATTTTCCCGCATGAGCCTGTGATTCGGGTAAGGGGCCCACTGATCCAATGTCAGATCCTTGAAACCCCCTTGCTTACAATAGTTGGCCAGGCCGCACTGATAGCAACAAAGGCTTCCAGGATTACCTCTGTCACTGGAGATGAACCTGTGATGGAATTTGGGTTGAGGCGTGCTCAGGGTATTGATGGTGCGCTTACTGGCAGCCTTTCTTCCTTTATTGGGGGTTGTCACTCCACCTCCAATGTGCTGGCAGGAAAACTTTTTGGGATCCCTGTGTCGGGTACACATTCACACAGTTGGGTGATGGCATTTCAGAGTGAGTTAGAAGCATTCCAGGCATATGCTGATGTGATGCCTGGTAATTGTGTGCTCCTGGTAGACACCTACGATACCCTGGAGGGTGTGAAAAAAGCGGTAGAGGTTGGTTTGGATTTAAAGGCACGTGGTAAAAAGCTGAAAGCCATCAGAGTTGATTCCGGAGACTTAGCATATCTGAGCATTGAAGCCCGGAAGATATTGGATGAGGCTGGTCTTAACGGTACACAAATTGTGGGGAGCAATGATCTGGATGAGTACCTGATATCCACACTCAAGGATCAGGGAGCTAAAATCACCATGTGGGGTGTAGGCACCAAACTGATCACTTCTTATGATCAACCTGCTCTTGGGCAGGTATATAAAATGACTGCCATCAAGAATGAAAACGGAGAATGGGAAAACCGGATTAAACTTTCTGAGCAAAATATCAAAATCAATATGCCAGGTATCTTAAATGTTCGGAGATTTTTTATTAACAATAAAATGGCTGGTGATATGATTTTTGATGAACGTGATAAAATGGATGACTACAGGATCATCGCCCCCGACGACTTTACCAAGCGAAAAAAGTTTGCCATGGACACCACGTTCGAAGATCTACTTGAGTCGATATTTGAAAATGGTTCACAGGTCTATAAAGTACCTACATTTTCAGAGAGCAGAAATTATCACTTGCAGCAAAGAAATTTACTCGATGGATCAAGTAGAAGGTTAGTCAATCCACACGTATATCCTGTTGGTCTTGAACCAAAATTGTTTGAGCGACGGGCCGAACTGATTTTAAAACTTAGAAACAGATAACACCCAAACTATGCATGCATTAATATTGGTTGATATCCAAAATGATTTTCTTCAGGGAGGTTCTTTAGAGGTTAAGGAAGGAGATGAAATTATTCCCTTTGTAAATGAGATAATGGATGACTACGATCTCGTTGTTGCCACCCAGGACTGGCACCCAAAAGATCATGGAAGCTTTGCTTCCAATCACCGGGGAAAAAATATAGGTGAAGTAATAAAGCTAAATGGTCTGGATCAGATCTTGTGGCCGAATCATTGTGTCCAGCATTCAAAGGGAGCGGAATTTTCTCGTGGTCTCAATATGCATAGGGTACAGATGATCTTCCACAAAGGAACCGATCCTTCAATTGACAGCTATAGCGGGATGTATGACAATGGTCATTTGAAGTCAACTGGTTTAGGCGAATACCTTAAAGAGGAAGGAGTGGAGGAAGTAACCTGCGTGGGATTGGCGGCAGATTTTTGCTTAAAATTTACGGCACTTGATGCTGTGAAGAAGTTTAGGTTCCGGACCCATGTGCTGATGCGAGGAACAAAAGCAGTAAATATTAGCCCCGGGGATTTTGAAAAGTCTATGGAAGAGTTGAGAAAGGCTGGAGTAGATGTCAGATAATCAAATCGACTATGCATTGTGAACGTCCATTTTCACAACACATAGTCTTATTATTTGATTCTACCAGTGACTTGAACTGGTGAGTTTTTGAACTATACATGTTCTTGAGAGATCTTATTGAAGATCAGCTCTGATTAAATCGTGTAAGATTCTATCTGCTTCCATCAAAGCAAGTTGCTCATGATTCAGCGAGCCTTTGATCGTGCTATGGATGTCCACTTTTTGCTCATCAGAAAGTGAATTTCTAAACTCTTCTTTCATTGCGGTATCGAGCACCTGATTTGCCTCCCAAAGCGCTTTTTGTTCCAGTGAAAGAGATGCTTTCAATGCTTCGGCCTTCTGGCTGGCATTAAGTTCACGGTCTTCTAAGATAGCCATCTGAAACACATCAAGTGTTGAGTTGAAGGCTTCAAAATTCTCTGCTGATTGCTCCATATTTGCTGATAGTAACAATTGCTGCTCATCAGTCAAAGTGGATGTATTGCCGAATGATGCTAATGATAACATCACTGTAAGGGCAAGGGCCATTGAGATTTTAGTTACGTTTTTCATTTTGTTTTTGTCCTTTTATTTTGAGTTTCTATACACTTAGACGACACAAAATGCCTGAAAGTTTAAAAACAAATGAAAAAATATATGAAAGGTTGTTTTCTTTATATAAACGCACAAAAAAAGCCAATGAAAATTAATTCATTGGCTTTTACCCTTTTGGGACAGATCACTTCTTATCCTACAGAGTGCATATATTCAACAAGTTCTACAACTTTCGTTGAGTATCCCCACTCATTGTCATACCAAGATACAACTTTCAGGAAAGTATCATTCAACTGGATACCTGCACCAGCATCGAAGATAGATGTTCTGCTATCTCCAAGGAAGTCATTAGAAACTACATCTTCTTCAGTATATCCAAGTATTCCCTTCAACTCGCCTTCTGAAGCAGCTTTCATTACTTTCTTCACTTCCTCATAAGTTGTAGCTTTCTTCAGGTTAACTGTAAGGTCTACTACTGATACATCAGGAGTAGGTACCCTGAAAGACATACCAGTAAGTTTGCCATTCAATTCAGGAATAACTTTTCCAACTGCTTTTGCAGCACCTGTTGATGAAGGAATAATATTTTGATAGGCTCCACGTCCACCTCTCCAGTCTTTCATGGAAGGACCGTCAACAGTCTTTTGTGTAGCTGTTGCAGCGTGTACGGTGGTCATCAAGCCTGACTCAATGCCAAAACTATCATTCAAAACTTTTGCAATCGGAGCCAGACAGTTTGTAGTACATGAAGCATTAGAAACAAACTGCAGGTCAGATGTATAGGTTTTGTGGTTTACACCCATTACAAACATTGGCGTATCATCCTTGGATGGTGCAGACATAATGACTTTTTTAGCACCTGCCTGGATATGCCCTTCTGCTTTTTCTTTAGTAAGAAATAAACCAGTAGATTCAACTACATAGTCAGCCCCTACGTCGCCCCATTTCAGGTCGGCAGGGTTCCTCTCTGAGGTTACTCTGATAGCTGACCCGTTCACAACGAGCTTGCCATCCTTTACCTCCACAGTGCCATCAAACCTACCATGCGTCGAGTCATACTTCAACATGTATGCGATGTATTCTACATCGAGGAGGTCGTTGATACCTACTACTTCGATATTTGGTTTGTTTACAGCTACTCGGAAAACAAGTCTTCCGATTCTACCAAAACCATTAATTCCGATTTTGATTTTTGACATGATCTAATATTTTGGTGAGTTTTAAAATGAGTTACAAAAGTATAACTAGAATGATCAGAAACAAATTTCATTTTTCACCTCTTTTTGTCATAAATTGGACACTCAATAAAAATGGTTGAAAATTCTTCAGGTTGCGATCAGCAAAAGCCTGTCAATTTTTAACTTCATTGATAATCAGCTTATTCTCTAAAAAATTTTCAAGGATTGTCCGAACCTAAAAATATCAAACCCTTTTGACTGTGAAGAATCTATCTGTTCTCAAAAAATTGTCTGTGCTTAGTTTGTCCATTGTACTCATTTCCAGTGCCTGTCAGGAAACAGAGGAGGTCAGACGGCCAAATATCCTTTTCGCCATCAGCGATGATCAATCATTTGGCAGTACTAGTTTTGGTGGGAGTACTTTTATCACTACCCCCGCATTTGATAGGGTGGCTAAGGAAGGAATATACTTCACCAATTGCTATTCAGGCTCACCAGGCTGTGCTCCTTCCAGAAGTGCCATCGTTACCGGAAGACATCACTGGCAAAATGAGCAGGCGGGACAGCATGCATCTTCCTGGCTCAAGAAATACGTTCCATTTATAGATCTATTGGATAAAAACGGGTATGTGACAGGCAGAACGGGTAAGGGTGTTAGTCCTTTTGAGTATGCTGATAGTCCTGATCATCCGCTGTGGAGACATACGGACGCCGGAGGCATTGAGCATAGCCATATCAATTATAAGAAAGGTGAAGAAGGTGGGCCCTGGGCTGAAGGGATAGCCAATGCCAACTATTTTGAGAACTTCAAATATTTCATGGATAGCGTTAGAAAAGATGAGCCATTCTTTTTTTGGTACGGAGCCAAGGAACCTCATCGTGTTTTTGAAAAAGACTCTTGGAAAAGGTTCGATAAAAAGCTTGAAGATGTACAGGTTCCTGGATTTCTTCCAGATACAGAGCTTGTTCGTGGGGATTTGCTGGACTATGCCATCGAGATTGAATGGTTTGATTTGCACCTTCAGCGCATGCTGGAATACCTCGAATCAATCGGGGAGCTAGACAATACTATAGTAATTGTGACTGCTGACAATGGCATGGCATTCCCGCGAGCTAAAGCTAATGGGTATGAATATGGAGTACATGTACCCATGGCGATTAGGTACCCGGGATTTCCCGGGAAGCGTCAGGTGGATGATGCCATTGGGTTTGCCGATCTTGCTCCTACCATCCTGGAATTGACCCAAACCAGCAGTGAAGGGATGCAGCCTATTTCAGGAAAGAGCATTGTAGAAATTCTTACTTCGGACAAAAGCGGAGATGTGAGTGAAAGTAAACAATATGCTTATGCCGGCAGAGAACGACATTCTTCTTCCAGATATCAAAACTGGGGGTTTCCACAACGAACTATTTCTGATGGAAAGTATTTATTTACCTGGAATGTGAAGCCGGATCGATGGCCAGCAGGGGCACCCCAAAAGTTTGACCCTAAAGATACGACAGCACTCCTGCCTATGTATGGACTCGATGAAAATGGGAAATATATCAATGATGCTGCTTTTACAGACATCGATGATTGCCCCACAAAAACCTTCCTCATTGAAAACTATAATGATGAAAAGATCAGGCCATTTTTTGAACTCTCTTTGGCTAAAAGACCGGAGTTTGAGTTTTTTGATGTAGAAAAAGATCCGCATTGCCTGAATAATCTGTCAGGAAACGCAGCATTCAAGGAGATAGAAGAACAACTAAGGTCTAGCCTCATGAAGGAGTTGGAAAGAACTGGTGACCCAAGAGTTACTGGTGCTGACCCTGAAGTTTTTGATAGTTACGTCAGGTATTCACGGATTAGGGATTTCCCTGAGCCAGACCCATTGAACGATCAGCTGCTGATTAAATAGCCAGGGATTGATAATCTGGATTCTTTTGGATGAAGTCCTGAATAAATGGACAGGTAGGTTTTACCTTATATTGGTTTTGAGCTGCAAAGTTTAAGGCAAATTCAGCGAGTGTAGAAGCAATTCCAAAGCCTCGGCTGGCATCTGGAACATAAGTATGTGTGAGGTCCAGATAATCGTCGGCGTGTTTTTCATAAGCTAGCTCGGCATTTCCGCCTTTCACCTTTACAAAGAATAGGTGGTTTTCTGCATCGTGTGATATATTTAAATGAGTAGTAGCTAACATGTTTTTCTCTTTTTGCTCTACTATAGTTTACTGACTAGTTCCGAGATTGTTTGAGAAAATGCAAAATGATTAGATTGCTATCAAGACAAATAAAAAACCCACCACTCAAAGAGCAATGGGTTTTCAAAGTCCATTTAAATAATGAGTTTTTGACTTAAAATTTATTCAAAGCTGACAATTTCCAGCTCGGTAATTTCTTCTTCATTCACAATCACATCAGGGATTGTAACGTCACTGAATCCACTACCGCCTTCAGTTTCTACCACTACAGTGTAACTTCCAGGTAGTAATAAATTGATTAAATAGGCACCTTCTTCAGGTTGTGTGGATGCTGTGTCTTCATCAGCATTGATAGCATGTACCATTACATTTAGATCCGAAGGAGAGATGAGCCCGCTGATGCTGCCATATGGGTCTTCATCGTGGACCAGCTTTACTTTAATCACTGGCTTAAGGATGTATTTTCCATTTCCTTTTTTCACAATTGACTTTGAGGCCACAAAATCAATGACCACGTCATAAAACTCACCGGCCTCTATTTCGGCATCGACCTTTATTTTTAATCCTGATGAAGAACCGGAGGGTACTTTAAGATCAAGCGTGTCACCATCAATTACTATCTTGTTGTTATCTCCCAGGATCACCCTGATCTCTTCCAATTCACCAGCTTCAATTCGAGTTTCGGCCAGTAAAGCTTCAGCCCCATTTTGGAGTTGCAATATGTCATACACTTGAGGTTCAATATCCACAACAATCCACATTCCTTCATCGTCTTCATCGTCGTCGTGATCATCTCCAAGCATTCGATCATCTTCTTCACCCTCATTTTCATTTTCCTCCTCATCTTCGATTTCATCATCGTCATCATCCACCTCCAGACGATACTCAAGACCAACTACATCTATTAAAACCGCATCATAACTTACGGGATGGTCAACGAGCTTGAAATTGACATGAGCAGTTTCTTTTCCAGTTATATCTCCTTCATTACATGCTGCCAGGAATAATAAGAGAGACAAAATGGGTCCAATAAATCTCAGTTTCATTGAATTATGATTTAGTTGCTGATTTTAGATATGACGATGGGATCAAAGCTTGTGCCAGAGCAAAATATTTTGTATTTTGATCTGATAATCAGTATGTTAGGTAATTCAGATGAGACTGATTTTTCCCAATATGAGACTGATAATCTCAATTTGAAAGTATCCGGAAAAAGGAGTAAAGGAACAATTTTTATACTGGTGGGTTGATTCTACAAGCGTTATGTTGCTGCCAAGATCACTATATATTCTAATGTTATCCGTCCTTATTGCAGGTTGCGCTGAAACCAGGCAGGAGATAAAAGATGTAGAAAGTGAAGAGATTGTTCTGAGAGACCTGGATGAAATCGAAGAAGATGGAAAGCTCAAAGTTTTGACCATCTATAGTAGTACAAGTTACTTTCTATATCGGGGTCAGACCATGGGATTCGAATATGAACTTCTGAAACGATTTGCCGATTACCTTGATCTCGAACTTGAAATTATAGTTGCGCAAGATATCGACAGTTTGTTTCATCAGCTAAATGAGGGGCAGGTGGATCTTGTTGCACATGGTCTTACTGTCACTGAGCAGCGAAAAAATAAGGTAAGCTTTACTGATTATCTTTATCTCACTCACCAGGTACTTATTCAGAAAAAGCCCGACAACTGGCGTGAAATGAAATGGAGTGATTTGCAAAAGTCCATCGTTCACGACGCCATAGAACTCATTGGTGACACTGTATCTGTAAGGAGGAATTCGGCTTATCAAGAGCGTCTTACTAATCTTTCCAGGGAGATCGGCGGGGAGATAGTTATCAATCCTCTGCCCGGACATCTATCTACGGATGAGATCATAAAAATGGTAGTGGATGGTGAAATAAAGTACACCGTGGCAGATAACAATTTGGCAAAAATCAATGCCTCTTTTTATCCAGTGTTGGATATTGAAGTGCCCATCAGCTTTTCTCAACGTATTGCCTGGGCGGTACGACAATCCAGTCCTAAACTATTGTCATCAGCGAACGAGTGGCTTAAAGAGATGAAAGATACGGTAGACTATTATGTCATTTACAACAAGTATTTTGAGAATGAAAGAAGCTTCCGACAAAGGGTCAAAAGTGACTTGTTTAGTCTGAATAATAAGAAAATCAGCCAGTATGATGATATCATCAAAAAATACGCCAGGGCGATTAACTGGGATTGGCGGCTGCTCTCAGCACTGATCTATCAGGAATCAAGGTTTAAGCCCGAGGCCAATTCATGGGCCGATGCAGCAGGCCTGATGCAGGTTATGCCATCGACTGCAGAAGAGTTGGGGATCCAAGACATTTCCGATCCGGAACAGAATATCAAAGGTGGAACCAGATATCTGGAGCAATTGTGGGAGAAGTTTTCTATGGTAAGTGATTCGGTCCAGCGAATTAAATTTGCTATGGCCGCATACAATTGCGGTACTTACCATGTGATAGATGCCCAGGTGCTGGCAAAAGAGGAAGGCCTCAATCCCAACAAATGGGATGACAATGTGGAAGAAATGATTCTGGAGCTAAGTTATCCTGAAGTTTACAATCAGCCGATAGTTAAATTTGGCTATGTACGTGGAATAGAGCCTTACACATATGTTCGTCAAATATTTGATCGGTACGATCACTATAGCCAGTTTGTAGATTGAATTTTTTTTTCCACATATTTGAGATTTAAACCTAATCTCAAATGCGATACCTACCAATCTTAATCATCCTGTTCTTAATCTCTTCATGCACCACCCCATCAAAGGACCCCAAAAGCATGGAGCCACTGGTGATTGCTCCGTTTACAGGACTCGATACCCTGGCAATCAATGATTGGTGGAATAGAGGGGAAAATCCCATCATAAATATGGATGTACCAAGGGAAGATGTGGTGGCATTTGGTATTTATACAGTGGCGAATAAAAAGCTGAAAATGACTGCTCAGCTGTATCCACTTTATCCCAATGAAGAAAGAGAAGTTCGTTTGGAAGTAGACCAGGATGGATGGAAAGAGATTGCCAAGGCAAAAATTAATGACCTGGGTTGGTCTGCAACTTTCGTTGTTGAAAACTGGGATGACACTAAGGATACCCAGTACAGGATCAGACATGGAGAGAAAGCGATGTTTGAAGGCCTGGTACGGAAAGATCCAAAAGATAAAGATGTAATTTCAATTGCTGCATTGTCGTGCAATAGCAACAGGGATCGGGGAGATCGAGCACACTATGTCAGAAATATCAATCACCAGGATCCTGATGTGGTATTCTTTGCAGGAGATCAATCTTACGATCACACTGAGCACACCGCAGCCTGGCTTAAGTTTGGGTTGCAGTTTAAAGAGGTGTTTCGTAATAGGCCTGCCATTACTATACCGGATGATCATGACATAGGACAAGGCAATCTATGGGGTGAAAGTGGAAAAATAGCTGAGTCATCTGCCGGCAATGATGGTGGCTACTTCTATCATCACGAATATGTAAAACTTGTAGAAAGGTGTCAGACATCTCACTTACCTGATCCGTACGATCCTACTCCAATACAGCAGGGCATTGGCGTTTATTACACCAATCTGATCATTGGCGGCGTTGATTTTGCCATCATTGAGGACAGGAAATTTAAATCAGGACCTAAAGGGAAGATCCCGCAGATTGGGCCGAGACCGGATCATATCAGGGACCCGAACTATGATCCTAAAAGTGTGGATGTGCCCGGCCTGGTGTTGTTAGGCGATCGACAATTGACATTCCTTGACAATTGGGCCAGCCAGAATGATGGTGTGGTGATGAAAGCAGTACTTTCTCAGACCGGCTTTTGCGGAGGTGCACACATCCATGGCAACAAAGAAAATCGGCTACATGCAGATATGGACTCCAATGGATGGCCACAGACTGGCCGAAACAAAGCTTTGAAGGCTATTCAGAAAGCCAATGCAGTACATATAGCAGGGGATCAGCACCTGGCTACCGTGATCAAACACGGAATTGACGAGTATGACGACGGGCCATGGGCTTTTGTGGTACCAGCAATCGTAAACAATTACTACAGCCGTTGGTGGTGGCCGGAGGATGAGAAACCCGGAAAAAACGCCAATGATGTGTTACCATGGACTGGTCAATACCTGGACGGCTTCAATAATAAGATAACAATGCATGCTTATGTTAATCCGGAAAGCCCTTCAAAAGGAGGCGGCTATGGCCTGACTAAGTTCAAAAAGTCTACTAAAGAGGTCACATTCGAATGCTGGCCAAGAGAAGTGGACGTAACGAAAAGTGATGCAGCCCAGTTCACAGGATGGCCATTTACGGTAGATATGTCGAGGTGATAAATCAAAGATTGGAAATCCTTTGATAAAATGATAATTGGAGTTGCAGTGCAATTGACAAAAGTAAACACTACTTTTGCGTCCTTTTTCGGACAAACATGAGCATCAGAAACATTGCTATTATAGCACACGTAGACCATGGCAAGACTACCCTTGTCGACAGGATTCTGCACCAGGTAAAACTTTTCAGGGAAAATGAGGAAGTTGGAGAGCTAATCCTTGACTCCAATGATTTGGAGCGGGAGCGGGGGATCACCATCCTTTCCAAAAACGTTTCCGTACGATACAAAGACACGAAGATCAACATCATCGATACTCCTGGTCACTCTGATTTCGGGGGTGAAGTAGAGCGGGTATTGAACATGGCTGATGGGGTGATCCTTTTGGTAGATGCGTTCGAGGGTCCAATGCCACAGACACGATTCGTTTTACAAAAAGCCCTCGAGATGGGCCTAAAACCTATCGTGGTTGTGAACAAGGTAGATAAACCGAACTGTGATCCTGAAGAAGCCAATGAGAAAGTATTCGAATTGATGTTTTCTTTGGACGCTACCGAGGAGCAGCTGGATTATCCTGTTGTCTATGGTTCATCCAAAAACGGCTGGATGGGACAGGATTGGAAGACTCCAACTTCGGATATTTCATACCTTCTGGATACCATCATCGAATATTTTGAGCCTCCAAAAGAAAATCCTGGTACACTTCAACTGCAGATCAGCTCACTGGATTACTCTTCTTACACTGGAAGAATTGCTGTTGGCAGGGTGCATCGAGGCAGTATCAAGGCCGGTGATCAGGTCATGATCATGCAACGGGACGGGCAAACACATAGGTCAAATGTAAAAGAGCTGTACCTGTTCGAAGGTTTGGGAAAAGTGAAAACCAAAGATCCTATCAAATCAGGTGAGATCGTAGCTGTGATGGGACTGGAGCAGTTTGATATCGGGGATACCATTGCTGATGCAGAGAATCCGGAAGCCATGCCTCCTATTTCAGTGGATGAACCTTCGATGAGCATGTTGTTTACGATCAATAACTCGCCATTTTTTGGCAAGGAAGGAAAATTTGTAACCAGCCGTCACTTAAGGGAAAGACTGGATAAGGAAATAGAGCGGAACCTGGCCCTCAGGGTACAGGAAACAGACTCCCCAGACCGGCTGATGGTTTTTGGTCGAGGGATCCTCCATTTGGCTATCCTGGTAGAAACCATGCGTCGGGAGGGGTATGAGCTTCAGCTGGGTCAGCCTCAGGTGGTGATAAAAGAAATTGACGGATTTAAACATGAGCCTGTTGAACTTTTGTTTGTCAATGTGGCTGATGAATTTTCCGGAAAGGTGATTGAGATTGTAACCCAAAGAAAAGGGGACATCATCAATATTGAGAAGAAAGACGATCGGGTAAACCTTGAGTTTAAAATCAGTGCACGGGGTTTGATTGGGTTGACCAATCCTATCCTTACAGCAACTGAAGGGGAGGCTGTGGTATCGCACAGATTCAGTGGTTATGAACCATGGAAAGGAGATATTCAGGGCAAGCGAAAAGGTGCTTTGATCTCCGGTGAAACAGGGACGGCTATCGCTTATTCCATCGATAAATTACAGGATCGGGGTAAGTTCTTCATCGATCCCAATGATGAAATTTACGAGGGTCAGGTAATCGGTGAAAGCACCCGGGTCGATGACCTGGTTGTAAACGTAACCAAAACAAAAAAACTCACTAACATTCGTGCTGCAGGATCAGATGACAAAGTGACCATTGCACCAGCAGTGAAATTTTCTCTTGAGGAAGCCATGGAGTATGTGGGAAAAGATGAATATGTAGAAGTGACCCCTAAATCCATCCGATTGAGAAAGATCTTCTTGCTGGAACACGAACGTAAAAGACAGAAAAAAGACTAAGCCATAAGCGTATTGCCTATCAAAGGTGTTATCTTCTAAACATTAGTGTTTATGAAGAGGATCTTTGTTATTGTGGCGCTCCCAATCCTGCTGTATGATCTCCAGGCACAGGATTGCGCCTGCTGTTCTGAATCACACCAACAATTTGATTTTTGGGTGGGTGACTGGATTGTCTATGATACCCTGGGCAACCTGGTGGGAGAGAATACCATTGAAAAATTAGTTACAGAATGTGTACTGAGTGAATACTGGCGTGGGGGCTCGGGAGGTGTCGGGCGGAGCTACAATTATTACAATCTTGCGGATAGCACCTGGAACCAGGTTTGGATTGATGCCTCTGGAGCCAATCTTGTACTCAAAGGGAGGTTGGTTGGTAAAAGTATGGTGCTACAAAGTGAGTTATTGTCTGGCCAAAAAATCGATTGGTACCGAAACCGTATCACATGGATACCAAATATAGACGGAACGGTCACGCAACTATGGGAAATCCTGAATAAGGAGGGAAAAGTGATCAATCAGGCCTTTCAGGGGATATACAAAAAGAAATAAATCTACGGATTCCCTCTGTTAATTAGTTTCGCTCCCATTTTTTTGACAAAATCTTTGAAATTTCAATTTTCAGGAACAATTCTTCATTTTGTTGCTTAGTATATAAATAGAGTTGTTGATAGTAAGCACCTTCAAAAAATCCTATATATATGTTTAACCTAAGTAAACTTTAAAGTCATGGCAAATTGTTTCGCGCTGATTGGCTGGAGCCTTCCGGTCATAGAAAGCATGCAAAAAATTGATAAACCCTTCGTAGTGGTCTCATTCCCCGATTTCGAACCGTATGCAAAGGAAAATAACATTCCATTTGTTTCTTACCAGCTAGATGAGTGGAGTGACAGTTCAAACTCACTGGATCTTCTGGAGAAACTCAAGCCACATAATGTGGATGTCGCTGTACCTCTATTTGAAGAAACAGTGGAGTGGGCTGGTGCCCTCAATTCTATTTTTAGAAATGATCCCAGGGTTCTCAACAGAGCTTTCTTATTCAGAAATAAAGCCATGATGAAACGAAAAGCATTGATTGGTGGACTAAGGGTTGGCTTGTTTGAAGAGGTACATAATCGGGAACAGGTTCGAAATTTCATGAAGCGGCTAAATGAAGCAAACCTTCAGCTGGAAGGTGAGGATGATAGCTGGGTACATATGAAGCCATTTGCTTCAGCAGGTACTGTAGGCCACCGACTTCTGAGAAGCATGGCTGATATTGATGCCAAGGTAGAGGATTCGGATTTTCCGTGCATGGTAGAAAGTCACCTGCCCGGACGGGAATTTTCCTGTGAGGCCTTCATCAACAAAGGGAAGATCAGGTTTTTGAATATTACTGAGTATGTTCACCTGGGTTATTCCAATTTCATTCCGGAAGGTCACTATCTAAACTCCAAGCGAGACCTGATCCACAAGCATGTACAGAAGATGGTAGATATTTTTGGCATCGAATATGGGATGGTTCATCCAGAATGGTTTCTTACCGAAAATGATGAGCTAAACTTCGGAGAGACTGCTTGCAGAATTCCAGGAGGTCACATCCTTGAGCTTTGTTCCAAGTCATACGAATTTGATGCTCTGGCAGCATTTGTGTTGTGTCACGACCCGAATATTACTGAAGAGGAGCTTGATGCAATTTTTCCTCCAAAAGATTTTAAACCCAAAAACTACAATGGCAACGTGATGATCTATCCTCAGAGGAGACAGTTTTCAACGTTGGAGATTCCCGAAGAGCTTAATGAAGAGCCTTATTTCGTTGATCATACCCTTGTTCCGCCGCTATCTACACAAAAAATCAGTGATGATAGGGAAGGTTTTGGTAATCACTTCGGAACCATTAACTTCAGGGGAGAAGATCCTGACAGAATGAGAGAACTATTGTTGCATTATGAAACAGTGGACTTTTATGTCTAATGACTTAATATGCCGGATACAACAGCACTAAACCCATTAAAGGAAAGGGCTTTTGATAATTTTGAACGAAGCTACAGTGAATTTCTGGATGCTTCCGACCTCACGAGACCAGAAAAGGCCTCCAAACTAGCCAGTCAGATCGATCTGTTAAGTCTCACTAGAGATGGGTTATCTTTTTTATTCAGGAAAAGCGAGGAGTTAGATCAGTCAGGGTTTTTCAAAAATTCTGCGTGGCATGATCCCAGAAAACTCGTTCCGGGACTGGTACGCGGGACCATGAAGGCAGGTCATCCTTCAAGTAGCTTTGAAATACTGAGTGAGCTTCGTATGCTAGCTTATTCAAAGTCTGACTCCCCAAAGGTTACCTCACAGGAAGCTCATAATTACCTGGAGGAGGTTATTGTACATAATCTTGACCTGGCGCTGAAAGATACCTCAGAAGAGACACGTGAGTCATTCTCAGAGCGAGAACTTAAAAAGGCGTTTAACCTGTTTGGTTTCTTAGTTTCTGAAATGGACCTGAGTGGTATCACCGAAAAACTTTCGGAGGAAATCCAGATGATTTGTGAGCAACGACCAGTGGTGACGGAAAAAGTCCGGTCATTGCTGACTATAGTTGAACATAAATTGGAGGTAAAAGATGATTCAGGGAGCGGAAAGCGATTGTTGCGATATGTAAATGCAGTATACGGGCCTTCTCCTAAGACATTGAAACGACCTTCTCCCGAGAATTACACTCGTTTTTTAGAAAAGTGTAATCGAAAGGAGTTGGAAAATGAAGTCCTGGCAATGGGCAAATCCATGGGATCCACAGGGCTGGTTTCTTCTTACCATGCACTTCTGCTTGTTCATTTGTTGACCGAATCAAAATATGAGAACCTTGTTCCGGAATGTCTAAATCTTAATGACCGGGGGTTGGCAGAATGGAATAAGCACAAAGACTTTCTAAAGCCCCTGGTGCTTGAAACAGTGGGTATTTATAATGCCCAGTGTATCTATGGGTTGGCAAGAATGCTTGGTAGAAACTTGCTTTCCCGGAGACCAGTAAGGGTTGGCCTCGAGAACCTGAGACGAATCAAGATCAATCCTCAGGTAGAAAACAGAATATTAAAATCCAATCATGACAGCCGGGGAAACGTGACGGCGATACAATATCTCATGGGTGCACTGATCAGGGTTTTAGGTCAGCCCCTGGGAGTGGGTCAGGGAAATAATCCCACCTGTCAGTCGGCGCGTGGGATCAGTATGTGGAGTCAGCATGCTCCTGCGAAACTAGTTGACATGGTGATAACCGTAGCCACCCAGAATAATCTCGTGATGCGTTTTGAGAATCACGACCTTGTATCAAATCAACTTGGGAAAGGCCTGGTAGAAAAACTCGACTATGATCTGGATGGGGTTTCTATTGTTTTGGTGCCGCATCTTGACAAGATCTACAATGAAATGATGCGACGGGCTTCAGGAAGAGGAGAAGATCCACATAAGTGGGTTAATCCGGCCATGTATGGCCATTGGATACAGCTAGGATTTGCTTCAGCTTATGATTACCTGACCAACTCAATTATGGACTTTAAGGGATTTCTCCGAATATTCTTCAAATCGTTTCATCCGGAGTATAACAACGGGCGACAGCTTTCCTATCCAAATCCAGTTGGGATCATTATTACTTCTTCGTCAGGAGAAATGGTAGGTTTTCACGCCATTTCATTGTTAAGAGTCGATAGATCACCTTCTGGTGAGCTACGTGCTTATTTTCTCAATCCAAACAATGAGGGAAGACAAGACTGGGGACAGGAAATCAAACCTACAGTTTATGGAAATGGAGAAAAACACGGTGAATCATCACTTCGACTGGAGCATTTTGCGTCTAGAGTTTATGCTTTCCATTACAATACACTGGATTTAGACCCAGGATTGGTTGTCAACGACAGAGAAATAGAATTGGTTGAAACCCTCGCCCGAGAAAGCTGGGGGAAATCTTATACATGGAATCAACAAACAAAACTATGGTAAGGCACTCCAGCAGGATTGAGCTGAGTCAATCCAGTCTAAAAAGCAACTTCAACTTTATTCGAAAAAAGGTAGGTCCGGGTGTAAGACTCTCCTCGGTTGTAAAAGCCAATGCCTATGGTCATGGCATACACGAATTTGTGCCAATGGTGGAGCGGTGTGGTGTTGAGCATTTTAGCGTGGCTTCAGCCTTTGAGGCAGAAGAGGTATTGAAAGTATGTAGTGACGAATCCAGTATCATGATCATGGGTATTCTTTATGATCAGGACATCTCCTGGGCCATAGAAAACGGCATTGAATTCTTTATATTTAATTACGACCGCCTGCCTCTGGTACTGGAAAAAGCAAAGCAGACAGGCAAAAAGGCAAAAGTCCATGTTGAGGTGGAGACAGGAGCAAACAGAACCGGCATGAATGCCAAAGAAGTACCGAAAGCGCTGTCATTCTTAAAAAAGAATTCTGCTCACATCGAATTTGAAGGATTATGCACACACTTTGGCGGTGCGGAAAGTCTCTCCAATAAATTTAAGATCGACGCGCAGCATCGTAGGTTCAAAGAATTTATGAAGCTCTGTAAAAGCCGAAGTTTAAGACCTAATCACTATCATATTGCATGTTCTGCAGCTGCCCTGGCTTTCCCGGAGACGACCTACGACATGGTAAGGATCGGTGTTGCGCAATATGGCTTCTGGCCTAGTCCCGATATTTTTTATATGCATCTCCAGGAATCAGGTACCTCACCAAACTCCACAAATCTCAAAAGAATCTTCACCTGGAAGACTGATATTATGGATATCAGGTATGTGGATGAGGGCGAATTTATTGGCTATGGCACTGCCTTTCAAGCGATCAGAGATATGAAAGTGGCGGTATTGCCTTTGGGGTATTCTAATGGCTATCCAAGGGCGCAATCCAATCGCGGACATGTTCTGATTCACGGTAAAAAAGCACCCATCACCGGACTGATCAACATGAATCTTTTCATGGTTGACGTGTCTCATATTAAAGATGTAAAGGTAGGTGATGAAGCTGTTCTGGTAGGGAGACAAAGGAATAATACAATTAACGTAAGCTCATTTACTGATGTCACAAGGCTGCTAAACAATGAAATGCTTAGTCGACTACCAGCAGCTATTCCTAGGAAAGCTGTTCGTTGAAATCTACAGATTCTTCTCAGATTAATGCTATTTAAACCGTTATTTATGGGTAACCTACGCTGTTTTGCGTAGGCCATTTACAATATTTATCTTATTGATGTTAAGGTACTTAGAACTATATTTGTTTAAGCTGATAGTCCTATTTCTTCTTAAAATTTTATCATGTTTGAAGGAATCGAAAAGTTTGGCATGACTATCGCGGTTTAGTTAGAATTAATTTAGTGTTTATTATGGGAGCCGCTTATTTCACCCCAAAGGTCTTTGCGATATTCGGTCTATTACTCTTTTCTATAACGGTACATGCTCAGCAGTATTCGGCCGGGATTAATACGGAAAATCCTAATGCCAATGCCGTTCTTCACCTCGTAGCTCCAAATGGAGATCAGGGCCTACTTATACCCTCTCTCACCACTATTCAGCGAACTGGCATGGGACTCACCGCTACAGACAATGGGATGCTGGTTTTTGATGTGAATGATGGATTGTTTTACTATTGGCTCAACCCCTCCTGGATCGCCCTCACCACCAGTGATAGTGATAACCAAACCCTGACCATTGCCGGAACCAATTTAACCATCTCCAATGGCAACACTGTAGACATTGGCGTTGCCGAAGCCGATCCGAGTGTTCCTGCAAATGTCAAAGATGGTATTGACTGGACAGAAATCGCCGGGATACCAGCTGACTTTGCTGACAATACAGATGATGGTATTTCAACAGTTTTAACTGATGCATCCATCAACGGAGACGGTATTGGGACTCCCTTAAGTGTAAATACGGGAACAGCTGCCAACCAAATCGTACAATTGAATGCATCGGGTCAGCTACCTGTTGTAGATGGCAGCAACCTCACAGGTGTAACATCTGCTGTTTTGACTGATGGAACGACAATAACCGGTGATGGTAGCGCTACACAGCTGGCTGTCGGTTCCGTGCCTGCCGGACAAGTCACTGGTTTGGCTACGGTTGCTACCACTGGAAGCTTCGGCGACCTAACCCTGGTGCCTGTCGGTTTAGCTGATGGAGATGATGTAGGGCTCACTACTGTGACCAGTGCCGATATCGTAGACAATGAAATTGCTAACATCGACATCAATGCCACTGCCAACATTGCCGCGACGAAGTTGGAGACCACGGTCATGGTGGAAACTGAAAATGTCAGCCTTTTGAACAATGATGCCGGGTATTTGACTGCAGCTACTTATGATCCTAATACTGTGGCGGGTGACGCCTTTGACTTAGGTAATCATTCCACTACCACAGCGCCAGTGGCAGGGGATGTCCTTACATTTGATGGTGCCATTTGGGATGCTCAGCCTTCAACGGGTTTAACCCTTCCATATACTCAATCAGTTGCCGATCCAGCTGACCTTTTTTACCTGACCAATACCGGAGCAGGTGGAGCTGGCGCTTTTGAAATCAATAATATTACAAATGCTTCAAGTCCTCTATCTGGTACAACCAATGGGGTTGGACCTGGGATGGACATCTCAGTGACCAGTGCAACAAATACTAATCCTGGTATTTTGGTCAACCATAGCGGTGCAGGAGCAGGCCTTAATTTGTCCTTATCCAATGCAACCAATCCTGATGCAGGATTATCGGTCAATCATGCAGGTCTCGGACCTGGTATTGAAATCTCCACGGCAACAGGACCACCCATCTTTATCACAGGTGGTAATGCCGGTGAAGTGCTTACATCTGATGCCTTAGGGAATATTACTTTACAACCTGGAGGTATTACTTTCCCTTTTGCTCATACAGAAGACACAGACCCTACAGACCTCTTTTACCTGGACCAGCAGGGGACAACTGCTTCGGCCGCAAGATTTAGCAATTCCACTGGCACCTTTGCCGGTAGCGTTGTAAATATTGAAGGAAATGGCTTATCCGGATCGCAAGGTTTGGCAGTTACGCAGATTGGTGGTGGCGATGCAGGTAATTTTTTAATATCAGGTGCTGGTGCTGGAACGGCAGTTTATGGATCAACTACCGGTACCGGTATTGCTGGGTTGTTTGAAATTGGCAATGTGGGGAACACTTCGCCAGTCATTGAAGTACTCAATGCAGGTAGCGGACCCGACATCAGGTTGCCTACCGGAGCAACTGCCGGATATGTACTCACATCTGATGCAGTAGGGAATGCAAGCTGGCAATTAAACGGACTCACTTTGCCTTATGCTGATTCCGGTAATGATGGAGGCCCCTTATTCGGCCTATCCAACGCAGGCACCGGTCCAGCAGCCTTTTTTGAAAATACCAGTAATGCTACGGCTGTACGCCTTGGAGGAAATGTTATTTTCAATGAAGGTTCAGGACGAATCATTGGAGTCCAGCAAAATACCGTAGGTAATGGAGATAACCTGGCCATTGCTGCGGCCGATGGCGTAGCGGCGGGTCCTGCTAATGGGGGCATTTTGTCGTTGAGGTCGGGTGCCGGCACCGGGACGGGTGGTAATGGAGGAAATATTGAAATATTGCCTGGATCTGGATCAGGGGGAGGTTTCGCCGGAGGAGTATTTATTAACGGGATTACCAGGTTTGGCAACCAGGCCGGTGGATTTGGAGGTTTGATAGAGCTGGAGGATGATGCTGGCACCAATTCAGTGGGTATTGAAGCTGATCCCACAACAGCATCATATATAATTACGCTACCACCAGCTCAAGGAGCAGGAGCCTTGATTAATGATGGAGCGGGAGTCCTTACCTGGGCAGCGAGCTCTAATGCGTTTACTTTGGATGGAAACAACAATTTAATTGCAATTTCAGGTGCTACACCACCTGGATTTGAAAACTTTTTAGTTGGAATAAACAGTGGGAACAGCCTAATAGCAGGTGCCGATCACAACACGTTGATTGGAAACGGTGCCGGGCAATCAATTACCTCGGGTTCAACCAATGTAGTCATTGGCTTAAACGCGGGTGGAGCCGGATTGACCACTGGAGATGGGAATGTGGTGATTGGTGAGGGGGCTAATGTAAATGCTGGTTTCCCGAATGTTGCAGTAGGTCAGGGTGCTTCATCAACAGGAAGTAACGCTGTGGCCCTGGGTCCGGGTGCATCTGTCAGTGCTGTTGTCACGGGGTCAATGGCTTTGGGTGCAGTCTCAAATGCCAGTGGAGATAATTCAATTGCCATTGGATTTAATACAAACGCTCCTCAAGATAATTCCGCGATCATTGGTAATGTCACCATTCCGGATTTTCATGTCGGAATAGGAACTGAAACCCCGGCCGCCAAATTGGCAATTGAAAGGCCTGGCGGAACCGGTGATGGACTAAGTGTTGTAAATGGTGGCACAGCTGGAAGAGGAATTGTAATCGATATGCCCAACACCGGCAATACAGACCCTGCTTTTGTGATTGCGCAGAATGCAATAGGAGTGGGAGCTGATATAAGGATAACTAACGCTGCTTCAGTATCCCCTGCATTGTCTGTAACCACACAAGGGGATGGCAACGTTGGCTTTTTTAACCAGGCACTCAATACCAGTGGAGCAGATGCCATGTTTGTGGAGACCGTAGGGCTAGGGGGTGCCGGGGTTTTCCAGGTTAACAATGCCACCAATGCAGTTGCAGCTTTGTCTGTGAATACCAATGGAAATAATGGCACAGGGATTTCCGTGACCAAAACAGGGACCAGTGGAAATGGCCTTTTAATCGATATGAATGGTGCCGGAGCTCAAGGAATATTCGTTGGCGGGACAAACCCGGCAAGTAGCTCTATAGAGACAGATGGCGATGTGCTTTTCAGGGCGAATCTAATTACCCCGCCACTAAACCATGATGCGGCGGCTGTGACTACAATTCCAAGTGATACGCGCATAGTAAAGATCAGTAACGCCGGACCGGATATTGATCAGATTGCTCCTGGTGTTGAGGGTCAGGAGATTATTTTAATTGGTGATGTGGGAGTCCCGGGGTTTAATATTATCACCGGAGGAAATCTTAGGCTTGATATAGCAGGGCCCCATCCTATGAGCCCTGGAGCTTCGATACATTTCGTATACATAGAAACCCTCAACCTATGGGTTGAAATCAGTCGATCCGAATGAGAAAATTGCTATTCCATATCATCCTATTGCTACCATTTGTTGGTTTCACGCAATTTCACACGGGAGACTCAGCAAAACTGGCAATTAGTTCCGGGACGGTTTTCTTTATGGGAGGAAATACTACGCTCAACGGACCATTGACCAATTTTGGTACCATCGTGAGCTTCAGGGACCTGGATTTTGTAGGGAATACAGATGTAGGAAACCTAAAGTTTACCGGCGACATTGATCAGAGTCTGAGTGGTGATACCATTGATGTAGGAAGCTTTGAGATGGATAAAGATGGAAATCTTATTTTATTGACAGGTCAGGTCCGCGCCACGGGAGGATTGTCAGTCACAAGAGGAGTGATCCAATCAGATGATGAACTGGATTTCATTCAGGCAGGTAATGTCGATGCCACGGGCACCGGCTATGTGGAAGGAAAAATGATAGGCCGCTTAAACAACTCTGCCACATTTACATTCCCAATGGGACTCACAGGTCCTAATGGCAATGGTTTTAAAAATTACCTGACGCTAACTGCCAATAAACCCGGAACATTTGTCCGGATAGAATGCAGAAGACCCAATCCAAACTTATTGTTTCCTGATTCTCTGATGGATGGATTAGCAGACGAGGTGGAGTGGGCAATTCAGGTTCTGGGTCAGGATTCTGTGGAGGCATCTATCGCCATCGACTACTCTGGAGTAGACCTTTCTGAGAGCCAGTTTCCTAACCTGATCAGGGCCGATATCCATGAACCAGCTATAGCCATGTTTTACAGGGAGGATACTTTGCATCATGCCTTGAGCACTGCAACAGCAACTGACAACTCAGTAGGTAGAGATGGTTATATTGAGAGTGACCAAAGAGTATGGATCACGAATGCAGGAAGAAGGTTTTCTATCGCATTGGTACCAAAAGCTGAAGGTGATGTCTTTTATGTACCTAATGTTTTTGCTCCAAATGCCCTGATGGAGGATAACAAGATCTTCCGACCATTTTTCGTAGGGAGCTCAATCAACAATCTTTCAATAGAAGTCTTTGATTCATTTAATCAAATCGTGTATTCCGTGAATGAAACAGGGTCGGGTCTCGATATAACGCAATATGGTTGGGACGGTGTTTTACTGAGTAATCAGGAAGCACCAGGCGGGGTGTATTATTATAAGATTATATTGAAAACCAATAGCAACACATATACTAAAGAAGGTCCTGTATTGTTGATGAGATGAGATACATTTTGGTCATATGTCTAATCCCAGCAGTGCTTGTGGTTAAAGCCCAGGAAGGACAATTTTCGCAATACTTCTCTACTACTTCATTGTTGAATCCGGCATTTACCGGAGCTATCCCCAACATGACGCTCAACACCAATTATAAGCGCGCGGGTAATGAAGAAAATAAAGAGTACCAGGAGTTGATCCAGGCTACGTTTACCTATCCGTTTAAAAAATTCACCAGTAAGTTTAACCAGGTCGGGGGAGCTGGAATTACTTTTTTTAAGGAGACAAAAGGGGCTTTTCGCTTATTTGAGAGCTCAAAAGTTCTGCTGAATGGAGCCTATACAATGCGACTCAGCAGGTTGTCTAACCAATACCTGATTTTTGGACTTCAGGGGGGGATTGTTCAGCAAAAAATTGGAAGTGATTTACGTTGGGGATCACAGTTTACCAGGTATCTGGGTTTTAGATTAAATGGTGAGGATTCTGGCTATGATAATTCATTACCTGGTGAGTTTGTTGGTTCTGAATCTGTTTTCTATCCCATTTTTAATTTTGGAGTCATCTATACCGCTTTCGACAATGCCAACTTTTATATCCGCGATAAAACACTGACTTTAGGTTTGAGTATAGACAACCTCAACAGACCCAGCTTTGCCTATGATGATGCCGGCAGCATACAATCTCAAAAATTCTGGCTGATCAAAGCCTTTGGTTCTGCTAAAATGGAGCTGGGACCCAGGTGGTATATCTATCCATCCGCTTTTATTGCCTATTCCCAGGGAAGTGTACAGGCGAATTTGGGGACTTATTTTTCCACTTTTGTTAGCTCAGTGAGGTCAAAAACGGCTGTTATGCTGCAGATGGGGTCCTGGTATCGGGTTGGGGATTCAATTATCGGAATGCTGGGGTTCCAGGTGGAGAATGTGAAAGTAGGATTCAGTGTTGACCTAAACCATGCCACATTTGAACTTCAAAGAGCTGATTTTGGTGCATTCCCAACCTATGAAATCTCCATGGCATTGAATCTCAATACCAAGAGTCCATTGGGTAACGTATCAAGTCCAATTTTTTAGTGATGAGGATTCTAGCAGGTATTTGTTTGATTTTTTTGCTGCTGAATGCACAGGGGCAACAGTCAGTTCCTGAGATGGTCCAGATGGCGGATACCCTTTATAAGTCACATCGTTTCCTGGATGCTGTAGAATTCTACGAAAAGATCAGCAAGCTGGACAAGGATAATCTGATGGCAAAATATCGACTTGGCATCTGCTACAAGGAGACACTTCAATATGAAAAAGCCAGAAAAGAGCTTTTAGAGTTGGGTGAGAGACCCAACCATGAATACCAGGCCAGATCCCTGTATTACTACGCCAATCTTCTGAGACTCGATGAACAGTTTAAAAATGCAGATTCGGTGTATAGCTACCTAATAGCATTACCGGAGGTAACGCCCGACCTGATCGCTCTTTCCCGTAAGCAAAGGGAAGGTTGTGCCCTGGCGTTGAGACAGCGGAAGGTAAACCGGGGTTTTTCTATCAGATTATTTGATGATGTAAACAGCAAGTTTCACGATTTTGGAGCTGTAATCAACCCATCTAACCAAAATGTGGTTTTTGCTTCTACCCGAAACAGGAGTATTTCTCAATATGAAGGCAACCAGTATGATGGACTGTTGCCAGATCTGGTAGCCTATGAAAAGCGGAGAAACGGGAGATTCTCATCTAACACCAATGCTCAGAAATTCGATGGCCTCAATACGCATTGGGCAGAGGGATCCGGGTCTTTTACTGCGGATGGTAAGACGTTTTATTATTCTTCCTGCGAGACAGATGATGGTTCCGGGTGCCGGATTATGGTAAGTTACCTTGTTGATGGTTCATGGACTTCAGCGGAACCGCTCAATGATTATATCAATGAGCAGGGTTCTGAAAATAAGCAGCCATTCATCACGGGTGGAGGTGATACTTTGTTTTTCAGTAGCAACCGGCCAGGAGGGCTTGGAGGTAGCGACATTTGGATGAGTCTCAGAGGGCTTGAAGCTGAATCGTGGAGTCCACCTATTAACATGGGAGGTGTGATCAATTCTCCGGAGGAGGAAATTTCTCCTTATTTCTCAAGCGCATTTAATTGCCTGTTGTTTTCCAGTGACGGACACGTGGGGTACGGTGGATATGATATTTACCTGGCTAAAGGCGAGTCTTTCTTTGAGCCGGAGATTTATAATTTAGGATACCCGTTCAATTCTACCATTGATGATACTTACTTTATCATTTGCGATAGTGTTGGTTTTCTCGCCTCTAATCGTGGGCAGGACCATAAAATTCTAAATATCTACAATTTCGAAATAGGGGATGAAGCCCTATTTCTTTCACTCCTGATATCAGGTGAATCTCTTATTGATTCTAGGATTGTGTCTCGTTTTAGAGATGTGAGATCGCTGGACCTGGTTACTTTCAGAGTGGAGGATTATCAGGGTTTCGAGTTTTTTGAACCGGTTAACCGTGAAAGACCACAGTCGGATCTGATCGCAGGTGATTCTTTGGGAGGCGCCAAAGAGAGAGAGAACACCAGGAGTTCGGGCATGCGCAGCGGCCAGGGAAGCCTTGCTTTGCAGAGGCAACAAAGATCCAGTTTTGTGATCCCGAAAGTAGATAATCTTCAGCCCTCTACGAATGATCAGGTAAGTACCGACCAAACCAAGACATCGTTGAATCAGGCTTTGGGAAAGACGTCAAATATATTTGAAGCATCTTACGAGACAATCTATTTTGACTATAACCTTCACAATTTAAGACCTGAAGCTGAACGCGCATTAGCAGCACTAGTGGATCAATTGCGCGGGCAAGAGTACACTCAAATTTCCATACTTGCTTACTCAGATAATATTGGACGAGAGACCTATAACTACGACCTGAGCCGTCTCCGGGGAGATGCCGTGAAGCAATTTCTTGAATCGCGTGGGATACCCGGAGAGAAGTTGAAAGTACTACCGAGAGGGGAAGTCACGAGAAATGAAGATCACTGGTTCAAAAGAATTTTGAGTAGAAAAGTGGAAATAACAGTGAAGGCTCAAAGTAATATTGATTTTAAGATTGCTCATACATATATCGTGCGGAAGGATAATAGCGTAGAAAACATTGCAGGTCTTTTGGGAGTTTCTGCGGCTGATCTCAAATCCTGGAATGCCTTTAAATCAAATACCATTAAAGCTGGAAATACCATTCGTGTATACAAAAACAGGGGTGGAGTCAATATCCGATACCTTGTCTCTGAAGATGACGTGAATTCGTTTAGTGAGCATCCCGGAAGTTAGTTGATATTTCTGGCTACAAACTTTTGGAGACGAGGATATATGCCCCCCAGTTATAAGGATCGCTTTCTACCTTTTTGAAGGCCGTTCGAGCGGCAAAGAATGCTTTTTGAGAATCCTGAACCTCTTTTAGCTGCTCATAGTAGAGCTTCATGAAAGTCCGAGCGGCGTTGTCATTGATCTTCACCAGGCTGATCAAAACATTTTTGGCACCTGCTACCAAAAATGCACGCTGAAGCCCAAAGACCCCCTCACCATTTTGAATGGTTCCCAGCCCGGTCTCACAGGCAGCTAATACCACAAGATTTGTTTCATCGAGTACCAGGTTCATAGCTTCATAGGCTGTAAGAATTCCATCATTTTCACTTTGATCGGATCTGGTTAGAAAAAGGCCTGAGCTATAAAGTGGATCAATATTGTCAGGGTCATCATTGAAATATCCATGTGTGGCTATGTGTACTACACCAGGATTGGAAAGTGTCTTGAGTCGTTGCTCTGTAGCATTGTCAAAGTAAAATGATTCTGATTTCCACCTCCTGATATCCAGGATTTTTGAGATATCACTTGCTTCCTGCTCTGCTCCTGGCAGCTGGTTGAGCTTATAGCCTGTATTTAGCTTCGTGAAGTTTGGGTTTCCAAAGATCTTCACATCACGAACAAAAGAGGATTCAGCCTGGTATAAAAGATCTTTTCCGCTGGTGATGTTGATGATATCATATTCATCCATTACGTACATATCTCTAAAGTGATCATAAAACACGACCGGGTTGATCTTGTGAAAAATGCCATCTGGTGAGAAATACACATGAGAAATATCCTGCAAATGAGGGCTTAATGGATCCCAGAAAATATCATAGCTTGACGTATCTCTGATGCCGTATTTCAGAGAGTTCTTATATAGGCTATATCCTCTGTTGAAATCTGTATAGTCAGACCATTTTACTGGCTCAAGCACCCTATTGGGCTTGATGATAAACGCCATGTACCTTGATTCGTCCTCAAATCCCTGGTGTAATTGCTCATCGCCCACACTTACCTGGTAGTTTCGGAACTGAATGATATCAATGATGGCAGAACCTTCGCTAAGTACATCACTTATTTCTTCCCACGTATGATAAGTGGATTTGTCCTGCTCTGAAAAAACCTTGAACGACTGAGATAGCTCTTTCTCCAGATCTGTGCATTCATTTTCAAGCATTTCGATAGATATCCCCTGCTTGTTTCGTTCCTCTATCGTAAGCAAATAGGCCTGAGCCAGCCTGTATTTCTTATTTCTCCACTCGTTAAACAGGTTGATCACATGCTGATTATTGCTACTCTGAATCAGGTTTCGCATCTTTTCTGAGGCATAGAAAAGAATCCCCTTGGTATTGATGAAGTGGTTGAGGGCATCAGTGGAATAATTACTATTGAGGTATTTGTCTGAGAAAGCCAGGGAGCAAAACCGTTCGATATTGTACCTGGTTTCATCAAAATACAGCTTCCGTTGGTTGTCTGTCAGGACCGGGAACACATCCTGCATATGTTTGATTTCAGCACCCAGGGCTGTATTGAAAGCATTTAATGCAGCCAGTGTATCGTTCACAAGTAAATGATACACCCCCAGATCATTGAGCGTTTTGATGTACATGGGGTTATATTTTCCAAGTACTATTTCCCGGATCTGTCTGCATTCATCCAAAAGTTTTCCTGCAAGAGAAAAATTCCCGAGCTGCAGGTAAAGCAATGCCACATTGTTGAGCGAGGTGGCATATCGTGGATGGTCAATGCCGTAGATGACTTTGTCGAGGTCCAGTACCTTGGTATAAAGATCCAGAGCCTTTCCAAGTTCATTTCGGGCTTTGTGTACACTGGCCAGGTTATTCAGGGTACTGGCATAGTCAGGATTCAACGTACCAAAGAGCTGCTTAAATCCTTCTGAACTTTTAAGGAAAAATGCTTCTGCTTCATCTATTTTTCCCTCATCCATATATATGGTTCCGAGGTTATTTTCCATATAGGGCCGTATTGTACGGATATTTTGACCGGTTTCCAGGGCCATGGATATGTACTTACCAGCATCACTATTGATGTGAAGCCTGTGATATAGAAACCCCAGCTCATTCAGCGTTTCCAGCATCAACATAGGGTCATCATTGTATTTCTGATTTTTTACTTTCAGATTATATAGCAGGTAGTTTTCTGCATCTGAGTATTCGCCCTGTTCTATCTTTAATGATGACAGACGATCTATGGCCTGTAGATAAAGCAATTCGTCATAGGACTTGGCCAGTCTCACGGCTTCCGACAGGTCTGCCTCACTTCTTTCCATGTCCCCGAAATGACGTCTGGTGGTCCCAAGCTCTATCTTGAGCAGAATGCGGATCGAGTCATTGTTGTTGGCATTGATCTCCAGGGCCTGATTGAGTGCTTCCAGGCTGGCTTCAAAATTACCGACTTCGCGTTCATAGATGCCCCTGTTGTAGTAATAGGCAATCTCTGCTTCCGGAATTTTATTTAATGTTCCCCCGGTGATTTTTCCGGCAAGCTCTATGTACTCCCGGGCTTCCTGAAATTGACCAATCTCCTGGTATACCGCGCTGAGGTTGTAGTAGAGTCCCAATAGATCCTTGTCAAGCGAATCCTTTACTTTCAATTCATGCCTGAGACCCTGATGAAAGGCTTCCAGACCTCTTTTCTTTTCATTGAGCTCCAATAGGATAAGCGCCAGGTTGTTGTACATGGCCGCATAACCTATCTCTACCACGCAAATGTTTGAATCAAGGTCTGCAAGAAGCGAAACAGCGTAAAACTTAGATTTTTCGGGATTGGTATAGATAAAACGTTCCGCACTATCCAGCTTTTGCAAACAAGTTTGTGCATGGGGTTTGAGGCAAACTAACAAGAGCATTGCTGCCAGGAAGAGCTTTCCACACGCTTTCATCACAAGGCTAAAATTACTTAATTAAACCTTCTAATTAAAAAGTATATTTCTGCAATGATTGCTTGAACTGATTATTTTAAATGAGGTTGTCGCTGATCGCTTTTTTCACCAACTCAGCGGTATTATTTACATCAAGCTTTCTCATGATATTGGTGCGATGGGTATCTACTGTTCTCACACTTATGGAGAGCTTTTCAGCAATTTCTTTGTTTCTATCACCTTCCACCAGCATTTCCAGGATTTTCTTTTCTCTGGGAGTAAGCTTGGTGTTTGGCTTGTGAAACGGATCTTTTCTGATCAAGCGCTGAGCAATGATTTCGCTTACTTTCTGGGACATATACTTGCCACCTGTGTAGATTGTTTCAATGGCTTCAATCAATTCCTCCTGGCTGGAATCCTTTGGAAGGTACCCCATGATGCCCGCATCAAATCCTTCGATAATGTACTCAGGCTCCATGTGAATGGTGAGTAAAAGTACCTTGATCTCTGAATGATTTTCCTGAATGTGTTTAGCGAGCGCAAGCCCATTCATCTGAGGCATAGAAATGTCTGAGACGACAATCTCGGGTGGGTCTTTTTCGATCAACGCAACAGCTTCTACTCCATTGGAGGCTTCGCCTATGATGTCAATATGGTCGCTTCCGCTGAGTAGCGATTTTAGACCTATCCTTACCATAGGGTGGTCTTCTACTAAGATGATCCTGATCTTATCCATTTAACCTATACTTTACGCATATTTCTGTACCAACTCCCATGTCTGATTGAATGCTAAACCCGCAATTTATGCTGTTTGCCCGTTGAGCCATATTAGAAAGTCCGTTACCGCCTTTCTCCAGAAAATCGGAACCCATGTCAAATCCAGGGCCTGAATCTTTAATTGTCAGCTCAATATCTTTATTTTTAAAACTTAACTCAATTTTAATTTCAGCTCCCCCTGCATGCTTCAATGCATTGTTCAAAGCTTCCTGTGCTATCCTGTACAAACCTATCTCTACATCAGTGTCCATCCTTGGTATCTCCTCGTCGATGCTGAGCACAATATTGGTTTCGCTATTTTTTTTCAGGTTGTTCACCATATTTTTCAGTGCTAAGGGCAACCCAAAGTCATCCAATACACTTGGCATGAGGTTATGCGATATGGATCGAACCTCTTCCATAGTACTTTCCAATATTTCTTTGATCCGCTCGGCAATGCCCGCAGATTCTTCATCTACATTTTTTTTAAGTTGCTTAATGTAGATGAGGGAGGTTGTGAGTAACTGGCCCAACCCGTCATGTAATTCGCGAGATAGCCTTCTGCGTTCCATTTCCTGACCATCGATCAGGGCTGTCATCCCCCGGGTTTTCTCATCCAGCAATTCTTTTTGAATTTGTTTTCTGCCAGTGATATCCCTGTTGACACTCAATATGGCTTTTCTGCCTTTGTAAACCACCTCAGTAGCATGAACGTCCAGGGTTTTTTCTACTGAACCAACCTTAACAGTGATTTCACTCAAGTAATGTTTCTTTTGAGCCAGGGTTTTAAAGATCACATCCCTCGTCTTTTTGGCGTTTGAGTCCAGGGTATCTTTCAGCTGCTTATTTAGAAAATCATTCCTCGCAATGTCGTAAACCTCGCAAGCCACATCATTTACTTCCAGGATGTTTTCATTCTCTGCATCTATGATAATGATGGCATCGTTCGCATTTTGGAAAAGAGATCTGTATTCTTTTTCTGACTCTCTTAGCGCCAGTTCAGTTTGCGCACGCAGATCTATTTCACTGCGTAACTTATTATTGATCTTATCAAGTTCTTTAGTCCTCCAGTTTACCCGTTTTTCAAGAACCTGGTCCATTACCGAAAGTTGCTTTTTGAGGTGGATCATCTCGGTTACATCTTTGGAATGACCAATATAACCTGAAATACCCCCTTTTTTGTCAAACAGTATATGGAATTTTTGTTTGATCCACCTGTAGCTGCCATTCTTGGATTGAATGGGAAATTCAAATACGGTGGTGGAGATCTGCTGTTCCCGCTGAATCAGATAAAAGTCGCTGGCTTTTTGCCTGTATCTGGAATCTATAAGGTTTAACAGGTTGGAACCAAGTAGTTCATCCTTGCTATAGCCGGTAAAATCCAATCCTTTTTTATTGATATCCACTAACTCCCAGTTGGCATTGAACTGAATGATTGCTTCATCAGATTTAGCAATGATTTCCTGATAAGCCCATTGGTCAGTTACGCTCTTTTTAGTTATTTCAGGATTCAACATTCCAGCAACATACCACTCTTTATTTAAATCATCAAACAGCTTGTAGAAGAATAGCTCGTAAATGACATCTTTTTTTCTGCCTGATGATGAGAATGATATCAATGTTTTTGTGCTTTTTGTGGAATCCAGCCTTTCAAAGATCTTGCTGATTCTTACCCTGTCTTTTTCTGTGATCAGATCAAAGAAATTGGTTGAACTAGCAGATCCACCCTTAAAGCCAAGTAATTTAGCACATAATGGATTATATTGTAAGAAATTGCCGTGTTTATCTGTTACCTGGTAGCCAAAATTTAAATCCGTGGCCAATTGCTCAATGATACCAGGCGCATTTAAATTACTTTCATGTAGAATTTCTGAAAATGATTGCTCCACATCATTAGGTTTATAATTACCACGTTGACATTTTTCTCATCACTTTTTAGGAAATCAATCCAATGATTCGTGAGCAGCATTATTTTTTAACAGTAAACTTTTTTGGTGGTTTTCATTGAAGATCAGAAAATACTTGCTGCCAGGTGTATTTATTTTTTGATAGTAATTAACGAATACAGCGGATTTTAGGCCAGGCTTTCATGAACTTTTTCTTGTCCACCTATTTTAAGATCCTGTGCAAACCCTCGCGCCAATTTTATTTCAAAGCTAAAGGTAGAATAAGTTTCATCTATTTTCTCAAAGCCATATTCCAGTTTGTAATCGGTCTTTCTGGCGATTTCCATCAATCCGATACCTGCTGTGTTTTTCTCACTGAAAGTATCATTTGACAAGGCTGCTCTATAGCGTTCTTTCAACTCCTCCTTATCCAGGTTATTGATTTGCTCGATTTTCTCAGTGAGAGCTTTTACGTTGGTGTTGGGTATTTTATTACACGTTTTGATCTTGTAATATTTTGGCTTCGCTGAAATCAACACCAGTACAGATTCTGATTCAATAGAATGGTCTTCTTTTTCAGACCCGTCTTCCAGATGGTAATAAACGTTCTGGATACATTCGGTGAGAATTGAGTAGAATTTCTTCTGCACTCTCCGTTCCGTTTCAAACTCATTAACCTTTTTTTCCACAGACCCGATGATAGCTGACAACAGGTCAAAGGTCAATATCCCTTTGTACATCAATATGATGTTGTTGTCGTGAATGTTTTGGTACTGAATCATAATGTTTTGGTGTATTTAAGGTTTAGCGACTTATTATTTTGATTGATCATGAAATGCCAACACTGTCACTATAATAGTTAAATTCTATGTCCAATAATGCCGATATATCCTCGCCGGTTTCCAGCATGTCTTCATCATCTTCTTCGTAAAACCAATTGATCTCCAAGTCACATGAAGTCCTATCTGCACCATCTTTGATTCTTCTGAGGATTTGGAAAATGCATTTTAGAGAGCTTGTATTGAAATACTCCAGGCCAACATTTATGGTGACATCCTTGCATTCTTCCATCGCAAAGTACTTGTCAAAGAAACTCATGAGTTGCTCATAAAAAATCACGGCATTATCCGGGCTTGACCTTCCTTTCAGCTCCAAAATACCTGTTTGACTATCAAAAAAGATGAATGGAGTGAGTGATGATGGTTCTATGGTAAAGTTTTCCATGATTTCTATTTTTGTTCAGTTCCGGTTATCGTATTCAAATTCGTTGCCTGCACCTTATGCTGCAGAGCTCTGCTTTCTCATAGATTCTTCCAGTATATCATAGGTTTTGGCCTGCCTGGGTTCACGTCTCACATCCTTCACAATTTTTCTTTTAGCTCCGTTCACGAAAATATTTTCAAGTACAGATTCAAAAGATTTCAATCCAATGGCCACCAGGCCTTTTAAAATTAGGATGAGGTATGCGTAGCCCACGAAGTACTCCAGAAGAGGTCCTACATAAAGCTCCTCAGATACAAAAAGTAATATTGTAGCTGTAAACATGATGGTAGATGCTTTTTTACCTACCCTAGCCTTCATAAGATTGTCTAATGCCTCGTTCAGCTTTTCGTTTTTGTTCACAATCTCATCGTTTTTCTCCTTGATCTTGGTGTTGGCTGTGTCTAATCGTTTTTGAAGACGATCGCTTATTTTTAGCATTACCTGACTTTCTGCGGTCTGTCCTTCAAATTGTTCTTTGAAGGCGATTATGTCTTCGTGTGTGTAAGACTTATTATCAATTTTCTTTTGAAAATCTTCTAATATGTCGTTTTCGTCCTGAAATAAACTGCTCATAGCTGGTTGCAATTTTTTTGGTTGATTAGTTGTTGATGATTGTCGGAGTCAACGACTCAGATTCTTCACTCCATCTGCTGGTCTCTGATTCGGCTTTATAGTTGTAGCTTAGGTTGTCTTCCCAACGTGTCACTTTCTTCTTACTTTCCAGGTCTATAAGCAATAAACTGGTACTCAAAGCTTCCAGACTGCTTGAGGGGGAAAGATTTTCTTCTACTGTGACCATATCTACATATTGACTTTCAGCAAATACATTGTCCTCCGGATATTGATCGTATATCACCGTGGCATGAACTTCTGATCCCTTCTGCACATAGCAAGACTGCATGACCCCACAAACTGTGAAGGCTATCAGAACTTTTAAACCGATTATATGATGTCTCATTATTTCTAGGGGTTTATGATTAAACAACAGAAATTTTATAAACTTCCGAATTCAAAAGTAGATAGGCCACCTATAATATGTAATCGGCAAATAACTTGATTTTAGAATAGAGTAAACTACTTATGATCCTATAGGTAAAAATGTTAAAAGCACACTTATTTAGGCGAAAAAGGCCTGTTTTTGCCTTTTTTTCAGACAACTGGCTTTTTAAACCTGATGGTGTAGGAGGTACCGTTTTGATGCTGAATTTTCATTTTTCCATCGATTTGTCGAACGAACAATTCGATCAGTTGCATCCCGTAGGATGACTTTAGGTTGGCTCTTTTTTCATCTGAGATCCCGATCCCTTTGTCCATGGCCCGGAGTACATATACGTCTTCTTGCCTGAGCAAGGAAACCACTATCAACCCACCTTCTTCTGGATAAGCATATTTGATGGTGTTGGATAGTATCTCATTCACGATCAACCCAATATTTAGTGCTGTATCTACATCAAAGAGCTCAGCCACTACATTGATATCGAGCGTAAAGGTCCGCTTTCTGTCAGAATAGGTTTTTACGATATTGTCACACAATGTTACCAGGTAGTCATTGATCTTCAATTGGTTCATGGGCGAAAGCTGGAGGAGCTTTTCGTGAATAGCAGAGATTGAATTGATCTTGGTGCTGGTGTCTTTGATGAACTCTCTCAGCTCATCATTTTTTGTATGCGTTCCCCTGATATAAAGCAGGCTGTTTACCATCTGGAGATTGTTTTTGATCCTATGATGGAGCTCTTTGTACATAACTTCCCGATCTTCCAGTGCTTCCTCCAGGTTCTGCTGTACTTTCTTTTCCCTCGAGACATCCCATGTGAGTCCGATAGCCCGTTTTGACTTGCCTTCCCGGGTTTCGATGGATGCTTTAAGGTTGATGTGGTATAGCACCCCTTCATTCGAAATCACCCTGGTCTCTACCTCAAGCTCATGAGCCTCTAGATTTTCAGGATTCAGCGTTTGTGCTACTTTTTCACGGTCGAGTGGATGCAGAAATTGTAGCCAGCTTTCAAACCTGCCTTTGAAAAATCCAAGCTCAGAGATGCCCTGAATCTGAATGTCCCAGGAAACCTCCTGGGTGTCAAAATCCATCGTCCAGACACCAATACCTGCAGCCTGCGATGCGAGCACAAATTTATTGGTGATTTGAAGCAGGTTAAATTCTAATTCCTTTCTTTCTGTAATCAAATATCGCACAGAAAGATAATTAGCGATCTTGCCATCCACGTCAATAATGGGATTTATTACAGTATCTACCCAATAGAAACTCCCGTCTTTGGCTTTATTTTTCACCTCGGCTCGCCATGTATTGCCTTTCGATACCGTCGTCCACATCTCTTTCCAAAAACCCTTTGAATGGTAGCCGGAATTCACAATGTTGTGATTATTGCCTATCAGCTCGGTGAGATTGTATTTTGACGTTTCACAGAAAGGTTTGTTGGCATGAATGATAATTCCTTTTTCGTCCGTAATCGATACAAGGGCACTCCTGTCCAGGGCATTGTTGATTGCAGCAAAGTTGTTTTTTTCAATTAACAGTTCATTCTGCTGTTTTTTAAACTCTGTATTGTCAGTAGCGATGTGAACATAGTACCTGAAATAGCCTTTTTTGCCATAAATTGGTTTAAGCGTATTTCTATAGATGTCTTCCCTGAAATGGGTTTCATAGCTATAACTATTGACTGTTATTACCTTCTTTTTTGCTTCTAAAAGTCTTTGGTACGTATCTGCCGAAAGGCAGTCTTTGGCGTTCACTCCTCTGAGTTTCGATGGGTCGATCCCATGTTTTTTATACGCTTCACCACCTGTGAAAAGGAAGTTTAGTTTTGAATCAAACAGGCTGATTGAGCCTGAAGGAAAATTATTTGCCAGGGTCTGAAGGTGATCCGCATGTGTTTCTGATTTATGCAATATCTCATGTTGCTCGGTGAGGTCAATGGCTTTGTAGAGATAAGCAGCATCTGCGGCATTGTTCAGCATTGTAATGATGCACTCAACGGGGTAATGCGATTGATCTGATCGGGTATGTATACATTCGAAAGCAACCTTTTCCTGTTGTCCTGAATGGAGTGGAGTAACGATTTCTTTTAGGGATTTCTTCGAATGCCGGGTGAGGATATCAAATACCCTGGCTTTTCTGAGTTCCTTTAGTGGATAATTTAAGTTCTTCTTAGCTGTCTCATTGGCATCAAGAATGTTGAAATCCTGATCAAGCAAGTACAGCTCATTCTTTGTGCTTTTTGTTAGATCTTCCCATCTTATAGCATATGACTCCACAAGAATTGAATGACCATTGAAACTATATCTCAACTTGCTTGGAAGCAGATAGATGGCTCCGGGCTCCAGTCGCGTATCTTTTTTTACTAAAACAATTTTGTGCTTTTTGAAAGCTACCTTTAGTTCTTTTAAAAGAGTGTTTGTGCCATTTGATAAGATAAGAACAGCTTTTCTGTCCAGGGATATTAGCTGGTTGATACCTTCTACGTCACAATTTTTCTTATCAATAAACGTGACCTTAAGGTTCATAGGGAGAGAGGCGATTAGGAGGAAAATCTATGTTAAAATGGTAATGATAGTTGCCTGCAACTGAGATTATAGTACTACCTGTGGTAGTCTTCTTCTTTTTCATTCTTCTCTACGATTTTATCAAGAGGAAATTCGCAAATGATAAGTGTACCTATTTTCTTTTGAGACTCTATTTTTAATTCTCCACCGATTGCAGTTGCCCTCATTTTCATATTTGTTAGTCCATTTCCGGATTGGTCCTCGTTTTCAAAGCCAATGCCGTCGTCCTCTATGGTCAGTGTAATCTGATCACCCCGCTTATTCATTTGGATAAAAATATTTTCACAATTGCTGTATTTTATAGCATTGTTGAGCGCTTCCTGCACAATCCTATAAATATTTGTTTTCACTACCTGATCTTCGATCGGGGGAACTTCAGAATGGTTGAAGTGGACACCGATCTTATCAGAATTATATGTTTCTGATAGCAGGGTGATACAGGTCAGGAGTGGGAAGTTTAGGATTTTCCTGGGTAGCATGTTTTCCGAGATGCGTACTGTTTCATCTACTGCCTGATCAAGGATGTGAAGGATTTCCTTATTGTTGATACTGGCAGCCTTCATTTTCAACTTGATCAGATTAAGCAGCTGTCCCAGGCTGTCATGGATTTCCACAGCAATCCGTACGCGTTCTTTTTCCTGACCATCCACAAATGACTTAATATTTGCTAGCCGAAGCTGCTCGCGGAAATTTGAGTGTAGTACACGATCCGTTACATTTTTGAAAACAACAAGCTTGGTTTGGTTACGGCCATCGGAAAATTCATTCAGATAATGGTCACCAAAATACCCTTCTCTTTTAGTTCCTTTAATATGGATGTGGAAAATATCCTGGTTCTTAATCTTGTCTACCACACTCTTCAGGTCACCACTAGGCTGGTTGTCATCCAAAAGCTCCAGTGAAATAAGCTTGTTAATGTCTTTTTCCGCAAGCTCTTTGAAATTCATTTCGGTTAAATCTTCAAACTTCCTGTTTACATATTTGATCTTACCGTTAATAGAAAGGACTATGTATTGATCAACGGATTCAAGTATTGAATGGAAGACCTCATTATTTTCCACCAGTACTTTCTCGCTTTGAGATTTTAGGAGAGCAACACGTATTGTGGTTAGAAGGCTCATTTCATCAAATGGCTTGATGATGTATCCGTAAGGGAACAGGTCCAAAGCCTGTGACATTGTTTTGTCATCAGTGAGGGCTGTTAGAAACACAATGGGAACGTGATACTCCACACTCAGCTTTTTACCCGCAACCAACCCGGCGTCAGGAGTTTCCATCATAAGATCCAGCAAAGCGAGGTCAAATTTCTGGGTTTTCATTATTTCCAATGCCTCGCTGCCCTTAAATGCACTAACCGTCTGATATCCCGCATTTCGCAAGATTACGCATATGTGTTGGTTCACAACAGCTGAGTCTTCTACTACTAGGATATTCTTCATAAAATAAGTATGACCAAATATTTAGCTGGTTTACATGTCATCATTAAAATATCCTAATTTAAGTAGATAATTCTGAAAATGCCTACAATACATGTTAATTTGACCGCTTAGTGTACTACCTAAACCATTATTTTCGATAAACCGACCTTATCGATCGAGTAAATATAATCCATCCCCAATTTAAGGTGTTCAAGTTGATTGATTTGGATAAAATGGACCATATTATTGTCATTCCTGAAGACATTGCGGTTATTTGTTAAGAAAATTAATTAAATTGGATATTTAATCAGGATAAAACCAGCAGCTGCTATGAACATAAGTCCTAACCATATTGAAGCCAATGGAATATCAGGCTCACAAAAGGATGCCATAAGACTATTGATAGCTGATGATCACCTGGTAGCTCGAGAAGGTATTGTTTATTTGTTGTCTGGTTCATCAGCAATTGAGGTAGTGGGTGAGGCCAACAATGGCAAAGAGGCCATTTCAATGATTGAAAGGCTAAAGCCTGATATTCTGGTTTGTGATATCAGCATGCCAGATATTAATGGAATTGAGCTTTTGAAAAAGTTGGACGAAAGTGGCCACAACATCAAGGTGTTGATCTTGTCAATGCATAAGGATCCTGAGTATATTTTAAAGAGCTTTGAGTATGGTGCGCTGGGTTATCTCCCAAAAAATGCCGATGAGGGTGAATTGATCAAAGCTATCGAGACCATCCATAATGGCGATAGATACCTTACCCAGGAAGTCTCAAACGTGCTTGCTCAATCCATGCTAGCCTCTAAATCTACCGTGAAGTATAACCTAACTTCCAGAGAAAAAGAGATCATCAATAACCTGGTAAAAGGTTTGAGTAACAAACAAATAGCCGCCGAGCTTTTCATTAGCATTCGGACTGTAGACACTCACCGAACCAATATCATGAAGAAATTGAAGGTGAAAAATGTGGCGAGTCTGGTGAAGCTTGCTTTGAATGAAAACCTTTGTGACTAACCTCGCTTTAGGTGTTTAGCAATTTCTCTGAGAAATAGATATTTATCACTCGTTTCAAAGTTTCAGCCGTTAGAGGTTTGTTGATAAAGCCCTGAACATATTCACTGCCATCTGCTTTGAATCTATCGTCCGGGTTAAATGATGTGGTGAGCATAAAAATCATGGGTTCGTATCCGGTAAAATTGATTTTTTTATACTCCTGGATAAAGTCCCAACCAGACATTCCGGGCATATTAATATCAAGCAATACCAGATCTGGCATGTTTCTGGCCTTTGTTGATATATCGGATTCGTCGTTGCACCTGTGTAAAAAATCAATGGCATCTTCTCCGGTTTTGCACACAAAGACATTTTCTGTAATCATGTTTTTTGTGATCATTTTGCGGTGAACCAGGTTGGTTGCTGCATTGTCATCTACCAGTAGTATTGAATTTACTTTCATAAATGAATAATTAATTCACAAAAGCCAATGAAGGATCTGCTACTTCAGCTGTGGACTTAATATTTTTTGAGATAGTGAAGTAGAAAGTGGTTCCGGAGCCAAATGTTGATTCAGCCCATATGGTGCCTTCATGGATTTCTACAATTTTTTTACAATGTGCGAGCCCAATGCCATCACCCTCATACAAGCTTTTGTCATTGAGACGCTGGAAGATCACGAAGATCTTGGATAGATAATTTTCCTTGATGCCTATGCCATTGTCCTCAACCGCAAACTTCCAGTAATTACCAAACTCATTGGCGAAAATCCTGATGTGTGGTTTCCTCTCAGGTGATACGAACTTTAAGGCATTGCCAATGAGGTTTTGAAATAGTAATCTTAGCTCAACTGGGAAAGCCTGTAAATCCGGCAAGGAGCTCATGATTTCAATATTCGCTCCTTCCGCTTTGATTCGGTTGCTCAGGTCTTGCTGTACATCTTCTATCAGTTCCTGAAGGTTTACATTGTGAAGCTCTCTATTTCGTCCCAATCGGGAATACTTAAGCAAACCCTTGATGAGGTTTCTCATCCTGCTTACAGCTTCTTCAATGAAGGAAAAGTATTCTTCAGTATCTTCGTTAAACAGGTCTTGCGACTCTTCCCTGATCAGCTCCACCATACTGGTGACAGTACTAAGAGGTTCCTGTAGATCGTGAGAAGCGATATAGGTAAAGTTTTCGAGTTCTTTATTTTTGGCCTGAAGCTCTTCTGCCTGGGATTTCACCATTTCTTCGGACCTCATTCTTTCTGTTAGATCCCTTGTCACCTTAGAGTAGCCCAGGACTCTTTCTCCGCTGTCATAGATGGCTGTGAGTAAGACGGATGCCCAAAATGGGGTCCCATCTTTTCTAACCAACCACCCCTCATGCTCAGCACGGCCATTGAGGCTGGCCTTCTCCAGTAACATCTCTGGTATGAGGTTTTTTCGGTCTTCCTCTGAAAACAGAATATTACAATTCCTGGAAATGATCTCTTCTTCCGAATAGCCAAGGATTCGTTCCACACCCTTGTTCCAATTAGTGATTTCCCCTTTCACATCCAGGAAAACGATAGAGTAATCCTGGATCTCGCCTACCATCTTATGAAATCTTTGCTCAAGATTTTCACTGATTGTCACATCCTTGATGAAGGAAACAAGCAGGTCATTATCACCAATGTTGACGGCGTTGGAATTGATGTTTATGTGAATCTCCTTTTTGTCTTTTTTAATTGCGGTGACCACACTGCTAAGTCTTGATTGGTTTTGGGTTCCTTCGCCATTCAGCAGGTTGTTGATGTAACTTTGGCCGGACTTAAGCCGCTTCCCTGAGGATCCTTCCGGAAAGAGCTCTTCGATGGGAAATCCAACCATTTCACCCGGATTGAATCCAAAAATTTCCTCGGCTCTTTTGTTGACAAGCACAATTAAGCCATGCAAATCAGTCACCACTACTGCATCCTGGAAGGCATTGCAGATGGCTCTGTAAGCTTCAGTTTCTGTGATAGATAAGGAAGTTTTAACTGACTGCGACATTTTCGGTTAGTACAGAATTCACTACTTCTCTAAAATGGTCAAAGGAGACAGGCTTTTGCATGAAGGCGTCCACTCGCACATCGGAATATGCATCCAGACATTCATTAGAATGATTTGAGATCACGATGGTCTTTGGCTTGTATTCTAGGGTTTCCATCATCTCCAGACCATTTAACCCTGAGATACTCACATCAAGGAAGATGAGGTCTGGTTTGTATCGGAAAATAGACACCGCCGATTTAAGGGAATCATCATGGCAGCTGATGATATCGAGGTTGCCCAATTTTCTGATAAATACTTCCAGGATCTTCACAAAAGCAGGATTATCTTCAATGATGATGCATGTGTTTCTTGTTTTCAATGACATGTTAACTGTGTTTTGGTTCTCATTTGATTTTCTTGATGTGTTCAGGCTATCAATTAGTACAGATTGTTACATACTGCTTTTGTTTAGTGTTCTTTGTTTAACTGGCTTGTTGATGTGGATACTTATTTAATTCAATGCCAATAATGGAAACATTGAATGTGGTTAAATGTGAATTGATCACTTCCATCTCAAGGAAGTGCCCCTGTCTCTCCAAATCCATCTCAATGGATTCGTTGATTAGCTGACTATAGGTAAGCTCTCCCAGGCAATGCGCATTGAAAGAACTGGAAAAGACAAAAATTTTGCTCACTGAGCTCATTCTATAATATCCGGAATACATTTCATCTTCATATTCATTCAATGAAAGATCGAAAAGCTTCAACCCATGGTAATTAGAAAAATATTGGAGCGTATCATTCTTATGATGAATATATAGGGCGCAAACACTAAGCTCCTGTTCATCTTTTATCGCCAGACCATATTTGGATGCCAGGCATCTGTAGTTATTGGCCACTTTGCCAATAATATCCTGATTGCATGAATCATATTCATTTACCAGTGACTGGATGCGATCTGACAAATCTTGTCTGATGTGCTTATCTTGTTCGGGGCGAAGTATCGTGTTTAACAGGATCACCACTTTATGTCCCTGAGAGCTGAGGCCAACCCATTGAAAATTGATTTGACTATTTTCAGGGTAATTGACTATCTCAAAAGATTTAGGGAATATCCGCGAGACCTGCTGACTCAATTCAGTATTATCACCCATCTCCTCATTACCAATTCTGGACTGGAAAGAAATCCTCGGAAGGTCTACCAGATCATAAATTTCTTTTGTCCGGAACTTCTTCAATTCTTCTTCGAACGTCATCCTTAAACAATCGGTATTCCATTGAGTTGGAATATATTTATTGATTTTGGCATCATTTATTCCAGTTATGAGAATATCCATATCTACTGGTCCGGTGAGAACGCGAATAATCTCTGGTTTCTGACTCAGGACCTTTTTCAGAAGGTCTATTCCACTGGTATCATTTGTATTAAAGCTAGTGACTACCATATGGATATCTTTTGACATCACTAACTCCAATGCTTTGGCACCAGAGTGTGTTGAGTGTAAGTTGTATGCCGATTGAAAGGCATCTGTAAATGCCCGGATGTTGCCATCGTCTTTATCAACATATAGAATGTTGAAAAGACTTGGATCTTTTCGGTTAGTATCAATTTGCTGCTGGTTGAGTGTGGTTTTCATATTTCTAGACTACTTCATTAATGCTACTTGTTGCGTGGATCAATAATTAAATTTCATGTTTAGGAAATCCAGTTTTGGTATCTGGTATCTGCTGATTGTTTTGTGATTGGACTGAGCTCGTTATATCGGAGGTCAGCTTTAATATTATCAGTTATAACTATGCTTTTAAGTATCTGCCTGGCTTGTTGCAGCTCTACCTCCTGTTGCTCCAGACGGGCATTTTGAACAGAGATTATCTTACCAGACCTGGATAGCTTGAAATATGCTATCATGGACAACCCACAGATAATAGAAGCGGAAAGCAGGATAAATGTTGGGAGGTCGAATGATTCTACAAGACCCAATTTCGAATAGGTGTTGGGAGGCACATCCGAAATGAATGTTGAATTGATAAGACTTGCAATTTGGGCAGGTCCACTTTCATTCAAAAATGCTGCTAAGGTGAAGAAGCAAGCGATCAGAATAGATACTCTGTAAGACTTTAGCATGGTTTCTTAATTGTTTAAAATCTCTATTCAAAACTACTTTTAGCCTTGAGTTTCATCAATACAGACTTAATCGTAAATCCCTCTACGACAAAAACCTTAGAAATAGCAGTGAATAACCTATCCGGAGGGGTGAAAACGCCATCATGGCGTGCTGAGAACGGTTTTGGTCTAAACTATCAATAGGAGAATCCAAAGAGGAGTACATCGTCAAAAGCCATGTTAGAGCCCTGCCATTTACCTAAAGTGGAGACCAATTGCTGTTTTTGGTCCTCCATAGAAAGTGAATAACTGGATTCCAGTAGCTGTCTTAACCTGGCAGATCCAAACTTTTTATTTTCAGGTCCTCCGATCAGGTCTGTGACGCCGTCACTGAACAGGTAAAAATTGGAATTGTTTTTCTTTAGGTCGATGATGTGAGTTATGTATTCATGCTCATGGTCAAAGTACTCACCTACCTGGATCCGATCTGCCTTTATAATATTTAGGCCTTTTTCATTTACCTGGTACAAATTCATTTTTGCCCCGGAAAATTCCATTTCACTAATTGCCTTGTTGATTCGTACGATTCCAAAATCGGCACCGGTGCCTAACAGAGATTTTTTGACGGTATTGTTTTTGAATTTCTTTTGAACAGCCCTGTGGATTTCCAGCAAAATATCATTAGGAAAAAATATTCCTTGTTCATCAATGATCTTTTTCAGTAACTTAATGTAGGTCCTGGCCATCATGCTGGCAATGTGCCCATGTCCCATACAATCAAACACAGCCAGCAATATCGCTTGGTCATTTTCTGCAAACCAATAGCCATCACCACCAACTGTGTTCATAGGGTTGATGATCACAAAAGAGTTTGGGATACTTTCCTTAATTCTTTCGGGTGAAGGTAAGAGCGAAAAATAGTTTCTTCTGGTACCATCTTCCATTCTGGAAATCCTGGACTGGAATAAATCCGCTCCATTGGTCTTAATGCTATTTAAATCTGCCTGATTGATCATTTTTGAAACTAAAAATTTATTGCAAACCCACAATGACATAAGCCTTGTGGTTTTTCCATGCGATAGGGATCACATAGACTAGTGTGTTCTCGGGAAATTCAAGGTCATCAGGCCTTCCTTCAAAGACCAATGGCACAGAAATGATAAAATCTGAACCAAGATTGGCCCGGATATTTCCAGCTATTACATTTGAAATTTCTCCTGCCATATCCATCAGATCATCCTGATCCGGGTCTTCGATCCCTATGAAGAGGCTTATAAGTTCTTCGAAAAGCTGCTGGTCTGCAGAGAAATAGACATATCCTTTTTTATTTCCGGACACACCAATCATTCCCGTATACTGCTTCAGTTCGAGCTGTTTAATGTCTTTTAGGAAAGGAACATTTATCTCGGATTCATGCTCGGTCAGCACACTGAAATAGTTGTTTACTGAATCAATAAACAGCCTGCACGTACTTTCAAACTCTTCCTTCTTAATGTCCATTTCCATTTCTCTTTAAAAGTTTATCAAGGGCCTTGGTAAGGTTTTCACTATTGACAGGCTTATATATAAATCCCCTTGCACCTTTGTCCAACGCTTGCAGACCAGTCAACTTGTCCGACAACGCCGTGATCATCATTACCTTGGCTGCCGGATGTATGGACATAATGTTTTCAAGGCATGTGATTCCATCCATCTCGGGCATGGTAATGTCCATTGTGATGACGTCCGGTTTGTGGGTTTTTACAAGTTCGATGGCTTGTGAGCCATTGGAGGCTGTACCAACGATCTCCAGATCATAATCACTAAGATTCTTCTGAATCGTGCGCTGCATAATGGTAGAGTCATCAACAATCAGGAGCTTCATCAGATAATATGTTTGAATTTGTAATTCATTCCTTCCAATAGCTATCAGGCAACCTTTTCGAGACTGTGCTCATTCATATTTGGCAAGTTGACTGTTACCCTAAAGTATTTTTCATGCTGAAAGTTGATTTTGAATGATCCGTTGAGCCCCTCCACAATGGATCTGATCACACTCATTCCCTGGCCTCTGCCAGAGAGTTTGTCCACTTTTGTTGTCGTGGAAAATCCATCATTGGTCAGCAGTTCGGTTATTTGATATTCGTCCAGGTCTTCACTTTCTTCACTGGTGACCAAACCTGAGGCCAAAGCATGAACCATGAGAGTATTTTTATCGATGCCCCGACCATCATCTTCATAGGTCACCATGATGCCTTCGTAATCTGACTGTCGTAATGCAACGGATATCTTTCCGGATTCCTGCTTTCCTTTACTCTTTCTTTCCTCAACATCTTCTATGCCATGAGAAATGGAGTTTCTCATCATCTGATTCAGCATATCTCTCAGAGATTGCAGATATGGATCTTCCAGCACAATAGAATCGTCAATCTCCAATTCTAACTCAATTTTTTTCTCTGTTTCAGCGCAAAGTGTCTTCAGTCCTGTACGCAGATCGTTTTCAAATTTTTCCAGGCTGGATACTTCTGGCTTGGAATATAGGTTTTTGTAGATCTCTCCAACTTTCTCCAGCATGTATTGCAACTCGGTAAGTGTATTATCGATCTCCTCTAATTCATAAAGGATGGAAAGGAAATTATCTGCAGTTACCTTAATATCCATCATTTTGGTGATGGAATCTTCTATTCGATGCACCCGCTCACTGACAAGCTCAACACCTGTGGCCATTGCATTACCTTTAATCTTATGAACAGTTCGGTAGGTATATCGTAAGAGCTCACTAAGGTTCTCGCTTTCGTTTTGTTCGTACTGATCAGAAATTGACTTAATGGTTCTTCGTGTTTCACCGATGAACTCCTGTAACATCGCAGGATCTACTTTCAATATATTGAAGAGATATTCAGTATCCTGATTTTTTCTGCTTTCTGTTTCTTTCATGTGCTGTTGCAGCAATACCGATTCTGTTTCATCTGTAATGGTTACCAATATTGACTGTATTTCATCACAGTGAGTGATCCTGGTAAAAGAGATCCGGATGTGCTTGCTGATCACCACCCCATTTTTGGTAATATAGATTTGCACTTCTTCTAAAGGGTTGAGCTGATTCACCACTTCCTCATCCATGTCCGGATTAAATAGGTGTTTCATAAACATCTGCAATGCCTCAAAGTCTCTTTCCATGATCCGTGGTCGCATGAAATTGCAGAAGTTTTCATTGGCTATCATCTCATTATCAAAGATCTTCTCAACGGCTTTAGAGTATAAATTGCTGATTTTCAGATCTTTATCAAGCAGAAAGATGCCCTGGCCTACATTCTCAAATACAACTTCAGATTGTTTGTAGATATTTTCATACATGTATTCAGCTCGGTCTTTTGCTTGTTTAAGCTCTGCCTGAGTTGAGATGATCTTGTCAAGCATCACATTGAATGTCTTGGCGTATTGACCTATTTCGTCACGCGTATCAATCGCCACTCTTTCTGAGGTATGGCCGGCAGTCACTTCCCGGGTAAATTTCTCCAGAATAGAGACATTCCTGATCAGTTTTAAGACAATCATTGCTACGAGTGTAAACGTGATTATGCCAATCAGAAAATCTAATAAAAGGAATAGGAAGAAGTCTCTCCTGGCATCCGCAGCCATATTTTCAGTGTAGTTATGCATGTTTTCAAGCATATAATCTTCTACCAGTTTCAGGGAGTTGATCTTACCTGTGACCACCCGGTACCATTCTGTAGCATCCACATTGAGGTCCTCAGTTGCCATGAGCTTTTCTCGAAAGCGTTCTACATCCTGGATGTCTGCACCCTGCATCGTATTGAAATAATAATTTTTTGAATCCTGATCCGATATGGTTAGAAAGGCATCGAGGTAAGCGTCCTGTGAAGATACAAGTGAAGCAAACTTAGATGCTACGTTTTGGGATTGACTGGATGTAGAAAAGACGAAAGTTCCAAGCGCTCGTTCAATGCTGGCGTATTCTTTGGCATCTAAAAAGTAAATGATGGCATGAACTTGCTGCGCTGCTGTCTTGTCTCTGGTTTCATTAATTAACTGATTCACTGTATTTAGTGATGCTTTATTAATTTCAGAGAAGTTGCTAATGATTTCATCAGTTTTTAAGGTATGCTTATCTACATTGGTGCGCAGTGCGAGCAAACGTTCCAGCTGCCCCTTCATGTTTGCGATGTCATCTTCGTGGTTGATCAGCAACTCCCGGTATTTGCGTCCGCGTAGTTCTACATACAGATGGCTAAGCAGACTGTCAGTTTTATGTCGTTGTCTCACCAGTTTTTCATGAAATGATTCCCCACTATTAGCCTGAAATCCTACAGAGATGCTACGCTCTTTCTGGATTTCGTGCACAAGGTGATTGATATCTATCCCAATATTTATGGCTTTATTTAATCTTCTGGCATCCTGATAATCATAAAAGTCATGTCTGATTTGCAGAATGTCGAAGCAAATAATTGTCACAATGAGTGGGATTAGCACCAGTGCAAATTTTCGCTTAATAGATAAGTTATGTAATCTTTTCATATCTCGTTGGTGGGGGTTGGTGATGGACTTACTTTCAGCTGATACTTACAAGCGCATTGTTGACCGTCTCTATCAAGCTTTCTGAAGTAAATGGTTTGAGTAGATAGGCCGCAGCTCCCAGTTCAATTCCTCTGTTCAACATTGTCTGTTGTCCTACAGCACTCACCATAATCACTTTGGAATTGAGCTGCTCTTCATGGAGGACTTTGATGATTTCAATTCCTATCATATCTGGTAAGATGTTATCCAGGGTGATAAGATCAGGATTGAGGTCTAGTGCCAGATCAATGGCTGTTTCACCATCTTCAGCCTCACCAACTACCTCATAACCCTCTTTGACTAACGCGGACTTGATGACTGACCTCATGTATGCCGAATCATCAACGATTAACACTTTCTTTCTCATGCTCTTATTGTTTTGATTATCTAAAGCGGTCTTTTTCACGTCTTCCGATCCGTTTTCTTTTTGATGATTTTCAATTGTGATCATGCTGAAATCTCTTTTAAGGTGAATAAATGGTCGTTCATTTCAGTGTGGATACTGATAGACATCCCTTTTCTTTCTGGAAAATGACTGTTTTGCACTTGTGCAGACAGTAGTTGTCTTCGCTGAGAAGCATGATAAGGCAAGATGAGTTCTGCAAATGCCTGCTGGATAATGGTTCTAAATTTTTTCATATTGATGGTTTACTTTTTAGCGACCTACTTAATTATTTCATTAAATAGTACCTCAAAGCTCTTTATTCTCGACCCCTATGGCAATACTGCGATAATCGTAAATTGGATTAAGCTAAAGCTCTGAAATGGAATTAGGTGTAATCACGTAGATAGATGTCAAAATACTGGGGACAGGTTTTTTTATCGCATGGTTAGTGATAGAAGAAAAACCCGCCCAGGAAGTCCGGGGCGGGTCAAGAGAACTGTACTGAAAAAAACCTATGAACTAAAGAATATCTTATGCGGCCTGGTCATATAAGTTGCCAAATATCCAGTTGCCTGGCAAATTGATGTCGTCACTGATGAGAAACTCTGTGATCGCTTTAACCAGCTCCTCCCTCGACAAAGATTTGTCGTTGTTAGCATCTAATGTTTTGAATGACTTGGCTACCAGGCTGGCATTTAGCCTGAAGGAAAGGAAGATATCCAGATATTCCTGCCAGGAAATGCTACCATCACTATCTACATCGTAGAGATCAAAAATGCTTTTGACTGTGCTATTTAAAAATAGAGGAGCCTCATCACTCGCCGAGTTGATCAGGCGATCCTCTATAAACCTGAACCATTCCTTTAGAGAGCATTGTTTATCGTTATTCTCGTCAATATAATAGGCGAGACCATCCCACAACTTCATACACTGGTTCATAATATCTTTAGATTCCTCCGTATCCATTTCTTCACCTCTGACCATACACAGGTTTTCAGCAATTGCTACAAAGTCATCTTTTTCGATGTAGCCATTATTGTCAAAGTCCAGTACATTAAAGATGTATCGGTGCTTGATTTGTTGAAGGATCGTTAGCATTGGTTCCTGAGTTTTTCTTTGTTTGTTTATAAGGCCAAAGTAAGCTCAGACCTCAGGATGTATCAATCGGGTAAAGGGCTGAAAAAAAGGTACAGTATTCTACTTAGCATACATTGGTCTTTCACTTAGCTTTTGATTTACAGGTGATCTGAGAGTGATCTGAGACCCAAATTTTTATGAAGATGATCTACCAGGTAAGTCTACATTTAAGTTATTATTACCTTTAGCTGCAAAAAGACTCCTAACAAAATAACTATGCGATATTTCAGGTTTTTACCCATCCTGTTCTCTTTTGTCCTATTCACTGCCTGTAATCCTAACGAAACAAGGCAAAAACCACCAAATGTCGTATTCATTCTGGCAGATGATTTTGGAGCGTTTGATGTGAGCAGTCTGGGATCTACCTATTATGAAACTCCCAATCTTGATAAAATTGCAACAAATGGCACCATCTTCACTCGCGGATATGCCGGGAGCAGGGTATGTAGTCCTAGCAGGGCTACCATTCTCACAGGCCAGTTTACTGCCCGTCATGGGATCACCGATTGGATAGGGGCCAAGACAGGTGAAGACTGGAGGGATCATAACAGGCATGATCTTTTGTTGCCAGCAGCTTATCAACCCGAATTACCTGCTTCAGATAATGTTCTGCCTGAGGTGATGAGAGCCAATGGATACAAGACTTTTTTTGCTGGCAAGTGGCATCTGGGCAACGAAGGCTCATACCCGGAAGATCATGGCTTTGAGATTAACCGTGGAGGATGGGAGAAGGGAAGCCCGATAGGTGGTTATTTTTCGCCCTGGGAAAATCCAAGGCTGGAAAACACTACGCCGGGAGAAAATCTTTCGATGAGGCTTGGCAAGGAGACTGCCAACTTTATCGCCCAGCACAAAGACTCAGCTTTCTTTGCCTATCTCTCTTTTTATGCAGTTCATGGCCCTATCCAGACTACGAAAGAAAAATGGCAGAAATACAGAGAAAAAGCCATTTCGATGGGTGTGGATTCCGTAGGGTTTAAGATGGAACGTGTATTGCCCATCCGGATGAATCAGGACAATCCTGTTTATGCCGGGTTGGTGGAAGCTATGGACGATGCCATTGGTGTGGTTCTGGATGCGCTTAAAAAACATGGGGTGGATGACAATACCATTGTGATCTTTACTTCCGACAATGGGGGAGTGGCATCGGGAGATGCATTTTCTACCTCTAATGCTCCTTTAAGGGGAGGTAAAGGATATCAATGGGAAGGTGGGATTCGGGAGCCTTACTTCATCTATGTGCCCTGGCTTGATGAGGTCAAACAGGTGCATGTACCTGTGACCGGAGCAGATTTCTATCCAACCATTTTGGATCTTTGTGGTATAGAGCAACTCCCTGAACAACACAAGGATGGGGTGAGTCTGCGACCTTTGCTTGAAGGTGGACAAATTGCTGATCGGCCACTTTTTTGGCATTACCCACACTATGGTAATCAGGGAGGGAACCCATCTTCTATCATTCAAAAAAATGGATTTAAGCTCATTCATTACTGGGAAGATGGCAGCAATGAATTATACGATATAGACAAAGATGGTGCAGAGGAAACAGATATCTCAGATGAGTTTCCTGACAAGGTCACTACTATGGAGAAAGAACTACTAGACTGGCTCAATTCTGTGGGCGCACGTTTACCGGTAAAAGACCCAGAGTATGATGAGGCAAAAGCAGCGGAAAGGAAAGCATATATCCTAAACGAGTTGCTTCCTCGACTGGAGCGTCAAAGATTAGAGATGCTCTCCGAAGACTATACTCCCAACGATAACTGGTGGGGGAGTATTGTCAACGACTAAGGGCAGGTAGTATCAGCTCCGAAGAGGAGCTCGATTGTTCATATGCTTTCATATAGTCCAGAAAGATCTTGGCCGTTTTATCCAGATTCTCGATGGAGCCACCGCCATCCAGTACCTCACACATCTCATAGACGATCCAGCCCTGGTAGCCTATCTCTTTCAGGCCATCAAACCAGGTTTTATAGTCGATGATCCCCTGGCCCATGGGAACAGCCCGCATGACTGGCTTGTCTTCCTGGTAGTTGGTAAGGTTGTGTACATAGTTATACCGTGGTTGGGTTACATAATCCGCAGCGATAGTATTGACGATGTAAGGCTTCATAGTTTGGATAGATTCACGGAGTTCTTCCTGAGAAAGCCCTTCTAGAACAGGGGACCAGGCGTCCCATCCGGCTCTCACATTTGGCATATTCACCTCTTTTAATAGCCAGGACATGGCTTCATGATGCAATGCAATGTCGTGGTGGTTTTGAACAGCGAGCGTCACTCCATGTTCAGCGGCCAGCTTACCGGCCATCCTGAGACCAGCTACAACTTCAGCATACTGCTTGTCATAAGAAACACCAGGACGTTCGTAGCCGGTGAATATCCGAACCATGTTGGTGCCCAGATCTTTCGCCAGCTCGGCAATTTCTCCTACCCAGGCTGCCTGGATTTCCGCATTTGGAATGCCCGGCTTGTCTATGCCAGCAGTAAAGTCGGTGTAACCTGCCAGACCCACCAGGGTGAGTCCCAGGGATTCAATCCGTTCCTTCAGTTTTTTTCTGGCTGCCTTGTCATAGTCATGTGGAGACACATGAGGCCGTTTGGCTACCAGCATGACACCTTCATATCCAAGTTCTTTGGCCTTGACCAGGAACTCATCTACCGTAAGTGGGGTCTGACCTCTCCAAACCCCGAGGTAACTCACCGAATGCAGGCAAGTTTTCACATCGAAGTCAGCAGGGTTTCCCGAAGGAGTTTTGATGGCCTTTTGTGCCAAAAGTGTAGTGGAGATCAGACAAAATATGATTGCAAGGGAGAGTGAATGCTTCATGGGTCAAATTGTTTAAGAAATGAAAGTTAATAAACAAATGGTAACCCATTGCAATTCTTAGCAGCTCAAGGACGAGCCTGTGTATTCACCGCGCTCCGCGATAACCGGTAGCAGTTATGCGTATAATTGCTTTACTTGCTATCCCTCAAAAACCTAATACTAACCTTCAACCGACCAATCTGGTATATAACACTTGCCTTCCCCCAAAAATCACAACTCGATGCCAGTAAATTGTATTATTCTAATAAATAGGCCATACTATCCCATCAGCTTGCTCCTGGGGTGAACCCATAGTGCTCCCATAGTGCTCCCATACTCGTCCCATTCTCACTGTAGGCAGGCAATAATTGTACATAAATAAGATGGTGAAGCTTATACAATCGAGCCCCCACTCTTGAGCGAAATGCCTCTAGGCTGATATTTTTTGGCCATCAGGGCACCTCCAGGATGCCCATATACTCCCGGCCATCAACAAACTTTTATTTTGAGGCTATGGTGTATCTTCACTCAACAGCAATCCGCTTAGTCTTTTTAACTCAATCTCTGCAATCTTGGCTGTGTTGCGAGCTTCCAGATATCGCACTTCGGCATTCAGTCGGTTATTCTGAGCTTCCCGAAGCTCTAACGGATTTGACTTTCCTATCCTGTATCGTTCTAAAGCAATCTCTTCATTTTCCTGAGCCACCTCAAGGTTTTGACGCTCCAGATCAGCAAGTTCCACAGAATTCATATAAGTGAGATAGGCTGATCTTACAGCTGTCACAAGCTGTGACCGGGCCTGCTCGTAAGCTACCTGGCTGGATTCAGCTTGTATCCTGGCATTTTGTATGGACCGTTTCTGGTTGAAACCATCGAAAAGGGTCATCCTGGCCGTGAGACCGTAGTTGACACCATTGGACTGGTTGCTTTGCAGGAAGCCTGCCTCCGCATTGAGGTTGGAGTATGAATATCCAAGATTAAAATCAAGAGAAGGCCACTGCTGACGCTCTAGCTCTATTTTTGAAAGAATAGCCACTTCACGGTTGCTGCTTAGGTAGTTGAGGTCCGGATTGTTGTGTAAAGCCGCATCAATCACCTGATCTTCGGGGAGAGGTGCCTCTAACTGATAATTATAATCCAGCCTGAAATCCACATCGCGCTCCTGCAATGCGAGGAATTCTATCAATTGAAATTTTCTGACTGAGATGATCTCTTTTTGCTTAACATATGCAGACTGGTCTGTATTGTAATCCACCTGAGCCTGCAAAAATTCCATCTTACTCGCATTCCCAACCTCATATTTATCTTTACTGATCCTCACCCGCACCTCAGACAGCCTAAGTGTATTTTCCAGCAGTGCGAGACGTTCCTGCTCCAGAGCCGTATTGTAATACGCCTTCATCACATCGGAAATTGTAGTTTGCAGTTGAGACCTGAATATGTGTTGATTGGATCTTTGAATCTCTTCCAGTCGGTCCTTGGAAGCAAACATTTTAAGCCCGTCAAAAAGTGTCCAGGTAAGGCCAGCGGATGCATTGTAGCTGGTAGAGACCGCTCCGGTACGGGACTGACCTTCTCCATTGGCGAATTGAAGCTCAGTATCCTGCACGGTCTGGCTGGCTGTTCCATTGAGCTCTACCGTGGGTAAAAACCCCGCATTACCTAATGTATTGTTGTTTTCTGCAATGCTGAGGTTGTTTCGCTCCAGACGGATATCATAATTTTGTTCCAGTGCGAGACCAACAACCTCTTCTACGGTCCACAATGAATCTTTTTGCTGTGCTATCAGGCTGGTACTTAAGAATAATAAGAAGAATCGGATCATACCCTTGCTAAACGTTTCTCTTTACTAGTTAAAAATGAATAAATGGCCGGGATGACAAATAGTGTCAGGAATGTTGCGATGACCATTCCTCCGATTACGGCAATACCCATAGATACCCTGCTTTCGGATCCTGCTCCCAAAGCCAGAGCAATAGGCAGGATCCCTAGAATTGTGGAAAGGCTGGTCATCAAAATAGGCCTGAAGCGCTGTTTGGCAGCCCCCGTGATGGCTTCCAAAATGTCCATTCCCTGGGCTTTTCTCTGGTTGGCAAATTCCACGATAAGGATACCATTCTTCGTTACAAGTCCAATCAGCATGATCATCCCGATCTGAGAGAATATGTTTAAGGTCTCGTTGAAATACCAAAGACTTAGCAGAGCACCTGAAAGGGCCAGCGGCACAGTGAGCATGATGGTAAGCGGATCTCGAAAACTCTCAAACTGAGCCGCCAGTACCAGGTAGATCAGGATCAATGCCAGTCCAAAGGCAAAATACAGGTTTCCACTGCTGTCCTGAAACTCCAGGGATTGACCGGATAAGGAGGTCTGGAAGCGGTCATCCAAAACTTCACCTGCTATTCGATCCATCTCTTCAATACCCGCTCCAAGGGCTACTCCGTTGGCAAGAGAAGCTGAGATGGTAGCCGAGGTGAATCTGTTATAGTGAAATAGTTGGGGCGGTGTTGACCGTTCTTCCGTGCTGATCAGGTTATCTAGCTGAACAATCTCTCCATTTCGGGCCTTGATGTAAATTGATTTAAGGTCAAGGGGCTCATCGCGATTGCTTTCTTCCAATTGGCCAATCACATAATATTGCTTCCCGTTCATAATGAAATATCCAAACCGGTTCCCACTGAGACTTAACTGAAGGGTTTGGGCAATATCACGTACAGAAACACCCATGCTCTGAGCCTTCTCCCGGTCGATCCTTACCCCAAGCTCCGGTTTATTAAATTTCAAATCGATATCGACAAAATTGAATGAAGGACTGCTTTTTGCCTTCTCAAGAAATTCTGGTAATACCTCTTTGAGGTCATCAAGTTCCCTGGCCTGAATTACATAACTGACTGGAAGCCCGACTCCAAACCGGTTGCCAATAGTGGGTACTTCAACCACAAACCCCCTGGCTTTTGGATTGGATTGAACCATGGGTGAGATCGTTTCCACAATTTCATGCTGGGATCTCTTTCTGTCCTGAGCATCCGAAAGCTTGGCAATAATAAAAGCTGAATTAACAGATGCAGAAGCTGTAAAACCAGGAGAGGTTACGGTAATTATTGATTCAGCTTCGGGGACCTCCGTTTGTACGAGCTGAGTCATCTCCAGGGCGTACTCATCCATGTATTCAAATGTTGCCCCTTCAGGTCCGGCAGCAATGATTCGAAATACACCCCGGTCTTCAAGTGGAGCAAGCTCAGAAGGTAGAATCTGAACAAAAAGATAGATGAGCCCAACTGCCGCAAAAATGATTACTCCGGAGAGCCATCGTTTTCTCATGATACCTTCCAAAGTGTTGTTGTATTGGTTATTGAGCCAGACAAAGAAAGGTTCAGTCTTTTCGTAAATCCATTGTTTTTTCGTTCTTTTCTTCAACAATTTAGAAGAAAGCATAGGTGTCAATGTAAGCGCCACAAAGGAAGAAATAACAACTGCCACTGCTACGGTGATCCCAAACTCTCTGAAAAGTCTCCCCGTAAGCCCTTGAAGAAAGACGATTGGAAAGAAAACAGACGTAAGCGCCACGGTAGTAGAAATTACTGCAAAAAATATCTCGGCTGTTCCTTTCTTACCTGCTTCTCGTGGCTCCATGCCATCTTCAATTTTAGTGTAGATGTTTTCCAACACTACAATGGCATCATCCACCACCAATCCAATGGCCAACACAATGCCTAACAGGGTAAGTACATTGATCGAAAAGCCTAAGAAATACATGAAAAAGAATGAGCCGATCAAGGCAATGGGGACGGTGATCACAGGGATAAATGTGGTTCTCCAATCCCTCAGAAAGAAAAAGATGATCAGCACCACCAGTCCGAACGCAATAAAGATGGTCTGCTGTACTTCTGAAATGGAATCCCTTATATATTCAGTATTATCAAAAGCTATTTCAGTGCTTATGTCATCAGGTAAGTTGGGCTTTAGGTTTTCTAATCTTTTGTAGAATTCTTCCGCAATTTCCAGGTTATTGGATCCCGGCTGGGGAACAATAGCATTCAAAACCATTGGAACGCCATTATTTCTTAAAGCAGTCCTCTCATTCTCCGGATAAAATTCAGCCCTGCCGATGTCTCTGAATCGTATGATGTCATTGTCGGTCTCGCGGATAATCAGGTTATTAAACTCATCAGGTGATGAGAGCCGTCCGAATGTTCGAACGGTTAACTCGGTTGCATTACCTTCAATCCTTCCGCTGGGGAGTTCAATGTTTTGGCTTTGTACCGCATTGTACACATCCAGCGGGGTTAGCTGGTACGATGAAAGTCTATTCGGATCCATCCATAGTCGCATGGAGTATTTCTTCTCACCCCAGATTAAAACTTCGCTGACCCCGTTGATGGTTTGAAAGGTTTCTTTAAACAGATTGTCTGCTATCTCAGACATCTCCAAGAGATTTCTCTTCTCAGAGAATATCCGTAATGCAATTATTGGTGATGAATTGGCGTCTGCTTTCACAACAATGGGTGGATCAGCATCCGGAGGAAGATTATATAAGGCCCTGGATACCTTATCCCGTACATCATTGGCAGCGGTCTCCAGGTTAGCTGCCAGGTTAAACTCTACTGAGATGGTACTTCGTCCATCAGCAGAGATGGAGGTGAGCGTTTTGATGCCATCGATACCGTTGATGGATTCTTCTAGTGGTTCAGTGATCTGTGTTTCGATCACATCAGCACTGGCACCGGTATAGCTTGTGGATACAGTAATAATGGGTGGGTCAACACTTGGATATTCCCTTACTCCCAGAAAATAAAACCCAATCACTCCAAAGAGCAGGATCACCAGTGACATGACAACAGCCAAAACAGGCCGATCAATCGATATGTTAGATAATCCTGCCATTAGTCCAGTTTTACATTTACCTCTGATCCCTGATTGATCTGAAGAATACCACTTGTGATCACTGTGTCCTCCGGATTTAATCCTTCAACGACTTCAACGTATTCTTCGCTTCTGAGTCCTGTCACAACACTCTGAGAGCCGACGACCCCATTTTTATAAAGAAACACTCGTTTGCCATTCAGCTCAGGGATGACTGCTTCAGTTGGTATGAGTAACGCATTCGGAATTACTTCCAGGATGAGGGTGATGCTTGCAAACTGGCCCGGAAATAATTTATTTTCATCATTATCAGCTTTTGCCCGAATCCTGATACTTCGGGTTTGAGGGTCTATCTGAGGCTCAACTGCATAAATCTTTCCATTAAAACTTTCATCTGGATACGCATCAACCCTAAAGCTGATCTGGTCTCCCACATTCACTAGCTGTAGGTATTTGCTGGGCACATTGAATTCAATTTTGATTGGGTTGATCCTGGATAGTTCGGCAATTGGATTGCCAGGGTTTAGGAAGCTACCAACGGAAATTGACCTGAGCCCGACAATGCCATCAAAGGGGGCTCGGATATAATGCTTGTCCAGCCTGGCCTGCAATACCCGGATTTCTGCCTGTGAGGTGTTGAGAGTGGTCAACGCTGTCTCATACTCCTCCTGGCTGATGGCTTCCTTCTCCAGGAGCTGTTTTTGTCTGTATTCATTGTCCTTGTTGAGCTTTAGGATAAATCGAAGTCTATCAAGATCTGCCTTGATCTCATCATCATTCAGCCTCACAAGTAGTTTTCCTTTTTTGATGGATTGCCCCTCGTCAAACAGGATCTCACTTACCTTACCTGCTACCTCACTATTTAGTAGCACAGACTCATCCGCAAGGATAGTCCCTGTGATGTTGATTTGATTTTTAAGTTGCTGACCCTTCACTATCAGGCCATCTACTGTGATTTTAGGTCGAGCACCGGACCTTTGACCCGATGTGTCTTCCGCATCGTTATTAGGAAGTTTAGGGTAGACAATGGCACCAACAATGACAATGAAAATGCCTATGTAGAGAATCCGTTTTATTGTTTTGTTCATTCAGGTTTAGGAAAAAAGTGATACCAACAAAACTGATGGTAATGGTCAAATAATTAGTTCATGCAATTTAGGTACACGTATTTATTCGAAAAAGGGTATTTCCTCATTCGGAAAATTTGTCGGGGTGAGTGGTCGGCTTCCAGTAACAAAGAACACAAAGACCTGATAATTGTATGGCAACCGGGAGGCGTGTGGATTAGTTCCCGGTGGGAGCTATGTAATTGATAAAGAATAAAAAAACCTTCCGTAGGAGTACCGGAAGGTTTTGATCTATTTGTTTCAACTTATGTGTCTTTTAATTTATTGGAATGTTTAAAAAGCTTATCACTCTTTCATTCCTTGCTTTCTTTTCTGCTTTTTCTTCTTCAGTGTATAGTCCCTTGATCTCAATATTTAGCAAATCACCTTTTACCGAATTTTCAAGAAGATCTCTAATAGAGATAATTTGAGTCCAGTCTTCGATACTTTCAACTTTCACAGAACCCTTTACTTTGAATTCATCATCTACTTGACCAACAAGGGAATAGACCAATTGAGTTTGAGGTGTCGGGTTTTTATCCTTAAAAGAGATTGTTGTAAAGCCTTTAAAATTATCGTTATTGATTAATGAGTAATCTATCCCGTTTTTTAAGTTGATCTCACGGGTATCCAGCATTAGAGCGTATGGATCATTTTGTTCTGTTATATCCGGCACACTTATCAATGAATTACAATTCATTACTATCAGGGCTAAAAGCAAGGTGGATAGTGTAGTAGTCCCCATCCTTAAATAATTGAAGGTTTTTGATTTTTTAGTGTTCATCATGGTAATTCTTTTTTTAATGAATGAAAGGTTAAAATGAGGCATGAGTTTATTGGAATGCCCGATCACGATTTGCTCCAGGAGCAACGTTTGATAGGCAAGAGAAGAGTATCCGTAATCAATAATGTTTTGATCCGCTATGTATTCGTGTGATTCCTTGATGGACCTGGAGATCATCCAGATGATGGGGTTGAACCAATAGAAACAGGCCAGTAATTCAATAAAGATCAGGTCGTAAGAATGCTTCTGCCTAATGTGAACCTGTTCGTGGGCCAGTATTTGATCAAATGAATCCGAATTAAAGACAGAGGTATTGATAAATGCATATCGGAGAAAAGAAAAAGGAGGGATGGATTCAGAAACCTGTACAACGTGAGTATTTCCAAAGATGGATATAGGATGATTTTTCTTCAACATCCAGACCTTTCTGAAAGCCAAAATAAACCTGGTCAGCTTAAAGAGAAAACCCAAAATAAATACGGATGTGAATAGGATGACAGGTAAGCTGTATTTCGGATCTTCTCCAAACGCGGTAATGTTCAGATTATTTGTTTGCCAATCCTGTATCGTGACGATAGATCGATTTAAAGTATCAGACTGAGTAGAAAGAAAATCCAGGCTTATCACCGGTATCACCAGGGCCAGGCATGTACTTCCGAGTAGATAAAACCGGTTAAAAGTGAAGGTCTTTTGGTTTCGAAGCAGAAAATAATACAGTGAATAGAATAGTATCATTAGAATACTGGACTCTATGAGGTAATTAAACAGGCTATTCATCTCTTTTGGATTTTAGTTCTTTAAGCATCCTCATGGCTTCATCCAGCTCTTTGTCATCCAGCTTCTTGCTTTCTGAAAAGAAATTGACGACCTGCTTCAGTGAATTGTCGTAATACTCAGTTACCAGTTTGGAGAGCTGGCCTTTTCTGTATTCCTCCTTACTTATAAGCGGATAGTATTCATGGGTTTTGCCATAAGCCGTGTAACCCACAATTTCTTTTTGCACCAGCACCCTGACAATCGTGGAGATGGAATTGTAGGGTGGTTTTGGTTTGGAGTATTGATCCTGAATGTCTTTGATAAATCCTTTTTCGATCTTCCAAAGGATCTTCATGATCTTTTCCTCAGCTTTCGTTAGTGTGATCATATGTTTATTCCATTATACCTGAACAAACATATAACTAAAAAATAAGTTATACAACTTAAAATTAAATTAAATAACTTAAGAGTAAGTTTTAGTGAATAATTCTTGAGAGCCAAGATGCTTTTTATATCTATTTTTAAAAATATTTCACTCCTGATTTGTATAATCTCTGAAAGCACCTATTTTTGCACTTCCAAAAAATGCAGACCCTCCTAACAGAGGCGGATTTTTTGGAGCCAGAACAGCAAAAGGCTGTTCAACACATAAAAAAATGGTCCGTTCGTCTAGGGGTTAGGACGCCAGGTTTTCATCCTGGTAACAGGGGTTCGATTCCCCTACGGACTACTATGAAACCTTAACTATCAGTAGTTAGGGTTTTTTTTTGCTTATGAAGATCACAAATAAATAAGTGTCATTCATGTTTTTGCTCTTTGACGCCTTTACAGCCTTTCAAAATTCAAACTTCCTTCAGATTCTTTTTCTTACTTGCTAACGGATTGGAAATAAGCATGAAAAATTATTTTTTTCACTGCTTATGAAATATTGAAAAATAGAAGTTATTTCGAACTTGAAATAAGGGTTTTCTTATCCTAAGGATTTTAAATGGATGAAATGGCAGTTCCTGCAAACTTGAAATGGCTGAAAAGACCATAAATATTGGACTGGGAAATCTCCAGTCAGATAGCTATTTTGAGAAGGTATATACCGAATACTTCGACAGACTTTTTGCTTATGCCCTGGTCATTACCAAGTCTGAAAGTACCGCTAAGGACGTAGTCTCGGATGTGTTTTATGGGCTTTGGAATTCAAAAAAAGATCTGTACACTGTCAAGGAGCTGAAATCCTATCTATATACAAGTGTGAAACACCAGGCCATCCGGGCCATATCCAAAGATTTTTCCAAATACCACAGCGACAAGTACAACCTGACCATCGCCACCATTGATGGTTTGGATCCCGAAGAGCTATTATTAGGTAAGGAGCTCACCGAGTTTATTGACAAGGCGGTGAACAAGCTACCTCCCCAGTGTGGGCTTGTCTATCGGATGATTAGGGAAGACAATCTTTCGTATCACGATGTTGCCCGGGAGCTGGGCATTTCACATGATACGGTAAAGCATCACCTTAAAACTGCCCTGAAAAAATTGAAAACAGATCTCGAAAACCATTTCAGGGAGTCCAAAGTGGTAAAGTGGGTATCCAATGGCCACGATTGATCCTAAATCATATTAAAAATATGTTAATGTTATGACTTTTTTGTTGCGAATATTTAGCATTGAGTTGAATATTTACTATCACCGATGTAAATATTTCTAAATCACCTACCCGTCCTTTCCCTTTTTTACTCTCATAGCAACACCATATCAGAATTCATTAAGAATTCTACCCGGTGCCACCGATTTGAATGGAAGAGATTATTTTCAAAGAGCTTACTAACCATGAGCTAACAGATTCTGAAAAACAAAAGCTTGAATTCTGGCTACATGAGAATCCGAAGCATCGGAAGATTTATGCCCAGCTCAAGCTGACCATTTTATATCCCGAGCCCACTAAAAGCGAGTCAATTAAAGAAAATACCTGGAAGGACTTGCTTACGCAATTAAAAAAATCAAATGATACCTCGCCTGTACCTATTAAGCTTTTATTCAATAGATGGGCTCAGGTTGCAGCGGCTGTACTGATTCTGGGTATATCAGCACTGTTTGTGATCAATTTTGAAGGTATCGCAAGTTCAAGCAATAAACAATCAGAATTAAAAACCATTGAAAAGATCAGCCAGCCCGGTCAAAAGATTACATCTGTACTTCCTGACGGATCGCTGGTAAAGATGAATGCTGGTACCAAAATAGTCATCCCGGAATTCTTTACACATGACAAGCGGGAGGTATCACTAATTGGGGAAGCATATTTTGAAGTGGTTAAAGACGTCTCAAGGCCCTTTATTATCCACGTAGATGGATTTACTGTTGAAGTACTTGGTACTTCATTCAATATCAAAGCTTATGAAGACAATGGTTATCGCGGAGTGGCGGTGAAATCAGGGAAAGTAGCGGTGACCGATCTAAAGAAAAACCAGGTAGTAAACCTTGCTAAAAATGAAATGATCTTCTTCGATGAAGAAGGTGTGATGGAAAAACTACCTGTACTGGATGAAGATCTCTTTTTTGGATGGACAGACCAGCGAATGGTCTTTAAAGATAATTCGCTGGACGATGTACTGCACGCCATATCCAACTGGTATGGAGTAGATATTGAAATTTCTAAAGAGATAAGTAGCGACAAACCTTACACGGCCAATTATAAGAACCCTGTAATGGAGGAAGTCATGCAGAGCTTATCTCATGTATACAACTTTAAATATTTAATCGATGGTAAGACAATAACAATCAATTAAAAAGAAAAGAGAGCCTCGGAACTTTGGGGAAAGTGGAAGGGCTCTCTTAAATCTCAGTTTTAGTCACAATAAATAACCAAAACCAAATGAATGCAAAACTACTAAAAATTGTAATTCGCATGTCGAAGTACGCAATTTATGTGATGATCGTTTGTCAGTCACTTATCATGGTGATGGCAAGCGATTTAGATGCCCAACGGAAGTTTCTGGAAGAAATAGACGTTGAGGTAAGCGATAATCAGGGTAGCAGAACTTTGCTTAACCTGATTTCTGAAATTGAATCAACTACTGATTTCACTTTCGCCTTTTCCAAAAGGGATGTGAAGGAAAAAGAGGTATCAATTGATGGTGGGCACTGGAGTATGGACGACCTTCTCAAAGAGGTGTCACTTCAATCCAAAATGTCTATCAAGCGTGTCAATGAAACCATTGCCCTGATTCCGGGCAGCAAAAGCCCTAACGGACCTAAAGTAAGTGAGAATATTACACTACAAACCCAGGTTAGCGGTACCATCACAGGTGAAGACGGTGAAGCATTGCCCGGAGCATCTGTAATCGAGGTAGGAACTACCAATGGTACAGTTACAGATATTGAAGGTAAGTTCTCACTAAGGGTACCTGCTGATGCCACTTTAATCGTGTCATTTGTCGGTTATCAGTCGATGGAAGTACCATTAAATGGACGTACCCAGCTTAACCTTCAGTTGCAGATAGATGTGTCCGCTCTTGCAGAGGTTGTTGTTGTTGGTTATGGTACTCAGGAGAAGGTAAACCTCACTGGTTCTGTTGGTGTAGCGGATGGAAAAGTGCTACAAAACAGACCCATTGCTAACGTGGGTGAAGGCCTCCAGGGTATGGTGCCAAACCTTAACGTAAACATCCGAAATGGTGATCCTACTCAACCTATCGATTTTAATATCAGAGGTTATGAGTCTATTAACGGCGGAACTCCATTGATTTTGGTAGATGGGGTGCCTATGGACCTTAACAGGATCAACCCCAACGATATTGAGAGTATGAGTGTGCTCAAGGATGCATCGGCTGCCGCGATTTACGGTTCAAGAGGTGCTTTTGGAGTTATTCTCATCACAACCAAAAAGGGAAAAGGAGAAAAGATTAACGTCTCGGTAGGTTCAGAATTTACTACATCTAAGCCGATTATGTTCATCGATCCGATTGAGGACCCTTATGCCTATGTACAGGCCCGTGGAGCAGCCAATCTACGCACCAATGGTGACTTTGGTTTTGACCAGGATATGATTGATGGTACTTTAAGGTATAGTGAAAATCCTACCCTGGAGAATGCCTGGGGTGTGTATAATGGCAATTTGCGCTTTTATGGTTTCAACAACTACCAGGAGCGAATTTTGACAGACTGGGCTCCCCAGCAAAAATATGATGCCAGTGTATCAGGATCTTCAGAAAAGGCAAACTACTATGCTTCCTTTGGTATGCTAAACAAGGATGGGTGGATCAATAATGATGAGAAGAACATCAACTTCAAGCGATATAATGTACTTCTCAAGGGAGAATTTAAGACCACCGAATGGTTAAAACTGGACAGCAGGGCATTGGTAACAACAGAGAAAAGTGACAAACCGCACTTTTATAACTGGGATGTAAACATCAACACCACAGCCAGGGTAAACCCATTGAACCCGATCACATTCCCTGATTTGCCCTATTACTTAACACCAGGTGATAGAGCTGATTATGAGAGATACATTGGTATGCATTTTTCATCGGTAAACTTCCTGCCGTATCTGGAGCAGGGTGGTCGTGAGACATGGACACGCAATGATATCATTCTTACCCAGGGGGCTACAATTACTCCACTGAAAAACTGGAACATCCGTGGTGAATATTCTTCAAACATTACCTTCAGAAACTTCCAGGATGTGAGAAGCAAAGTAGAGGTATTGGAAAACATGGACCTGGATGGTTTGATCATTGGAAACGGATTTAGTGGAACTGACAATATTGAAAACCAGGCTGACTATGATGTATATCAGGTGATTAACATGTTTACTGATTATACCATTGAGGTGAACAATCACTTTCTCAAGGCTATGGTCGGCTTTAATCAGGAATGGGGACAATATCAATTTATCAGAGCAACTGCCAATACGCTTTTAAACCCTGCTACACCTGACTTGTCTGCCACTATCGGAAGCCAAATCACAAATGGTGGAAAAGAAGAAGTGGCATTGCGTGGTGTTTTCTACCGTGTCAACTACATTTTCAATGATCGTTATCTCGTAGAAGCAAACGGTCGATACGACGGAACCTCAAGATTTCCCAAAGCAGATAGATTTGGATTCTTTCCTTCATTTTCCGTGGGTTGGAGAATCTCAAATGAGTCCTTTATGAGTGGTACCAGTGCGTGGCTAGACAACCTGAAACTGAGAGCTTCTTACGGGGAATTAGGAAATCAATTGATCTTCAATGGCAATACCCCACTTTACTATCCTTACATTCCTACTTTGCAGCCAGGATCATCAGGTTATATGTTTTCTTCCGGTTCATTTACGCCTTTCGTTGGCAGACCTGGTCTGGTGAGCCCTACACTTACCTGGGAAACGGTGGTGAGCAAAAACCTTGGATTGGACTTCACGATGTTTGGATCTAGGCTGGATGTTTCTTTTGATGCATACACCAGAGATACTAAGGATATGTTGACTAGAGCTGATTTTCCTACCGAACTTGGAGTGCAAGCGCCTCAGGAGAACGCGGCAGATCTGCGGACAAGAGGTTGGGAATTGGCTGCTACATGGAGAACTAGAATGGGTAATGATTTTAACTACAACATTACTTTAGCACTATCAGATAACCAGTCTGAAATTACCAAATTTGATAATCCCACAAAATCTCTTGATGAGAGATATGTTGGACAGATGATTGGCGAGCGCTGGGGATTTGTGACTCAGGGAATTTTCCAGACCGATCAGGAAGTTGCGGATGCTCCTAGTCAGGCAGATCTGGGCGCTAACTGGAGGCCGGGAGATATCCGGTATGCGGACCTGAATAATGACGGAGTGATTTCTTATGGAAATAATACACTTGATGATCCAGGAGACCGTACCATCATTGCCGTTGAGGTGCCACGACATCAATTTGGCGTAAACAGTAACCTCAGCTATAAGTCAATCTCTTTGAACGTATTTTTCCAGGGATTAATAAGTCATGAATATTGGCCACCCAACGGAAACTGGAACGCCTTCTATCCATACAACGCTGGTCATGTAGAAAAATACTATCTGACTGATACGTGGAGTGAGGAAAATCGAGATGCATATTTTGCTGCACCACATGTGTCTACAAATACTAAGCAAAATATTCTTCCTCAGTCAAGATATGTACAACAAGGCGGATATATCAGATTGAAGAACGTGTCACTAGCGTATAATCTACCAGCCAGCCTGGCAAAAAGAATCGGATTGTCTGATGTGCAGATCTATACAGCCGGAATGAACATTTTTGAAATCACTAAAATGCGCAGACCATTAGATCCTGAAGTAAGACCTACAGTTACCCAGGAGTACTACAAGACGAGATCATACTCACTTGGCTTCAGAATTTCTATTTAATACGATTGAAAAGAAAAGAAATGAAAAATAATATTTTAAGATATTGCTTGGTGGGACTTGTGACCATACTGTCGTTTGGTTGCAACGACGAATTCTTGCAAAGGGACCCACTAGATCAGAGTTCTAATGAAGCTTTCTGGAATTCGGAACAAGACATGCTGGTATATAACAATAGTTTTTATCACATTGCTCGTAGAGAGGATGATGTGTCTATTCTAATGGGACATGATGAAGGTTTTGACAGCCAAAGCAGAGGTTGGATTTATCATGATGGATTTTCAGATAACTCAGCCCCCAGACATTCTCGTGCTGATCGCTTTCAGCAGGTTCGTGCTGGGAAGCATAACGTGCCCACCGATCCCCAATGGTTTGGATACAAAGGTTGGAACTTCCTTTCTGCCATCAACTTTGGATTGGAAAATTACGATCGTGTACCTGTTGATGAAGCTGTCCGAAATAAATATATCGGTGAAGCAAGACTTCTCAGAGCCATGTTCTATGCCGACAAAGTCAACAAATTTGGCGATGTACAGTGGATTGATAAACCGCTAACTTCAGAAGATGATGAAATCCTTTACGGAGAAAGAGACCCACGGGCTCTAGTCATGGATAATGTATTGGCTGATCTAAACTTTGCAATAGCTAATATACCTGAAAACTGGGGTGATGGAGGTGCCCCCGGTCGGCTAAATCGTTGGGCTGCTCTGCATGTGAAAGCCAGGATTTGTCTCTTTGAAGGTACCTGGAGAAAATACCATGGACTGGGAGATCCAACTCCATGGTTGCAGGCTGCTGCTGATGCAGCATTGGAGCTGATCCAGGATGGTCCTTACTCTCTGTATACCACAGGAAATACAGCCAGAGATTACAGTGCCCTTCATCAGATGGAAGACTACACTGGTAACAGTGAAGTGATCTACTGGAGGAGGTATGAGGCAGGTATTTTTACCAACCATGCACTGAATTATCATAGAGGTTATGTAGGAGGAGCAACGAAGAGCATGGTTGAAGATTACCTTTGTATCGATGGACTACCAATTAATCAGTCACCTATGTATCAAGGGGATGAAGTGTATGCTAACATATTTGTCGACAGGGACCCAAGGTTAAGACAATCCATCATGCATCCTTTGGATCAGCCAATCTACAAATATGGAAATCATGCTTTCGAAGCACAGAAGTATCCTAAGATCCAGGGTATGGCGGGCGGCCAGAGCAGTACAACTGGTTATCACGTGGTGAAATTGTGGCAACATGGACCTTCTTATGCCACATACAATACCTCCACCACTCCGGCCATTGTCTTCAGGTTAGGTGAAACTTTGTTGATCTATGCAGAAGCAAAAGCTGAGTTGGGCACCATCACCCAGGGTGATCTGGATATGAGCATCAATTTACTAAGAGATAGAGCAGGTATGCCAGACATGGACATCAATAATATTCCTGTTGATACAAGGTATACCGGCGATGGTATATCTCCTCTGATTGCTGAGATAAGGAGAGAAAGACGGGTAGAGCTTTTTATGGAAGGTTTTAGATATGACGACCTAAGAAGATGGAAACAAGGAGCTAAATTGAGAGCAAAGGACTATGGAATGCGATGGGATGATGCCAATAAGGCGGAATTACCAGGTTCTGACAAGGCTACTATCAAAACTTCTACGATCGATGGTGTGCCTTATCTGGATATATATAAGGGCACTGACTATGAAACCCCGGAATTTGATGAAGCTAAGCATTATTTGTGGCCTTTGCCACTGAGTGCGACTTCACAAAACCCTAAATTGGGACAAAACCCTGGATGGACTTCTGGTGAATAGTTAGGGCTTGCTGAAAAAGTCTCAGTTACATTAGATACGACTGGCTGAAGAGAAGATGTATATGTATACTTCGATCTGAAGCCAGGAAGTAGATGATGTGACTGAGGCTAGCCAAAAAAATATCGGTCACGATATTTTCCAGATGCATGCATTCCTGATCTAATAGATTTAAATGTTATTGGCGATTTTCAGCAGACCCTAGTTAATCCATTCAAATAAACAGCATGTAAAACCGGTGATCTTTTGGGTCATCGGTTTTTTTATTGATTATAAATTGTAATAACTACAGGAGGTGTATTAAAAAAGTCCGACAGAGCCGCTTACTCTACCGGACTTTTTCAACCAATGTACTGGCTGATGTTTTACTACCTGATGGATTTAAAGTCGAATAATATCTGACCCCAACTCGTTGGTGTTATTGCCAGGTGGGCTGACGAATCCATTTACTACAATGGTATAATATTCTTCATCATGAAGTTCCACACCGGGGATTGTAAGAAGTACTTCGTCTGTCCCCGCTGCCTTGATCTCAAGGGTTAAACGCCCTGAGCCCACAAGCTTAAAATCAGATACATCTTTAAATGACCTGTCGCTAAGGATCTTCGTTTCATTGGCATATATATCTATTGAGGTAGCATCCGGTGAAAGATGGGCAAACCTCACCATGGTTTCGCCATCAGCCACGCTGGGAAAGCTATCTTTGACCTGTATCATTTCAATGCTTCTCAATGAGTCTGCGATAAACAAAGAGTAAGTATCCCCAGTCTCAAAATTCAATGTTGTATCTAATACTGTTGCTACATTGTTGGCATCCGTAAAAGTCAAGTTTCTGTCACCGGAGTAAAAATTCAGATAGTTGCTATAATCCTCATATTCAAAAGGCAATGCGTTGATTTGACCTGTTGTACCCACCATGATGTCTAAACCATCAGTATCTGGTGAACCATGGTAGATACTCACATAAGATACCTCGGTTATAATAGGTACCGGGTCTTCGTCATTGTCAAGACAGCTAGTCAAAAAGAGAAATCCCAACGCGCTTCCGATTGAAAGCAGGTAAGAGAATCTCCATTTTTTCATATTATTTAAAAATCTCATCATTATTCTGGTTTTAGTTAACATATAACTATATAAATACTTATATATCTAACAATGAGCACGTTATGTATTCGTATGAGTTGCATTATTTACGGATTTAACATTTTTTTAGAGGGTTAAATGGTTTAAAGGGGGATTGTGGTAGTTCTGTGATAAATCAAAAATCGGTCACTGAAAAAAATTTGAGGATATTCGTAAATAATTGATTTAAAAGGGTAGTATTTTAGGCGTATGATCCAAAAAATCCACTGATATTTGGAATCCTCTAAAGAACACCCTGACGCTAAAATTGAAAAGCAAGGAAACATCGGAACACATTGACGCTTTGGGGATTAATAATATAATCCCCATAAATACGTATTCCAATCAGGAAGAGAAAGATGAGATGATCATCTGGACCAATTTTCAGGAAGGAAGTGAGGAAGCACTCATCTACATTTATCGTAAATATGCGGCTGTGGTTTACAACTATGGCTGCCAATTTACCAATGATAAGGAGTACGTATGGGATTGTGTTCAGGATTTGTTTTGCGAAATGATTAATAACAGGAAGCGGTTGGGTAAAGTCATTTCAATAAAGGGGTATCTTTTCAAAGCCACCAAGCGAAAGATATTTAAAGGCCTCAAAAAGATCAATAAGACCATGATTGTAGATAATACAGATGGGCTTTTCGAGATCAGTATTCCACCTGGGATCACCAGTATTAGCCCATCCGGAAACAATGATCAGAACAAGATTATAGAAGGCTATATCAATGAATTGCCAGTACACCAGCGGGAGATCCTCTTATTGTACTTTTATGAAGGACTCAGCTACCAGGAGATCGCTAACATCTTTGAAGTGAAGGTCAAGTCCATACGGACCATGACTTACCGGGCTCTTGAGAAGCTCTCTGTTCAAATGAAAGCAAATAAGGACCTTATCCTTACTTTATTACTGGCTATTTCTTTGAAATAATCCTACGTAAACAACTATTATTTTGTATTGGATGCCGGTAATATGGTGTTTATTATAAAAATATTGTAAATATTTTAAAAAGGAGTGGTTGTCCGGGGACTTTGGGCCTCTATCATGACAAAGGGCAATCAATGCAAAAAGGAGATTTTACAGAATTCCTCGAAAATGAAAAATTCATCCGGTGGGTAGTCAACCCTAACCCTGAATCCGATCATTTTTGGAAAAACTGGATTGCATCACATCCGGAGAGAAAAGATGATGTCAGGATTGCAAGGAATTTTCTTCACTCGGTTGAATACAAAAAGCAACACAAGCTTGAGGACTTAAAATACAAGAATGGACTCTATAAGTTGATAGAGGTTCATGATTCGCAGTCTGAGGAGTCCTCTTTCAATTCAGGCAGGATCTGGAAAACCATTGGTATCGCGGCAACCATTGCCCTGGCAGTTTTGATAGGATCCTTCTATTATCAGCAGTCTGATAACCTCACGAAAGTAGTTGTACCTACTGAGGTGATTAAGCAAACTGCCTTTGGGCAGAAGCAAATCATCCGGCTCCCTGATGGATCTATTGTTCACCTGAATGCAGGGTCAAAACTTGCTTATACCGAACCATTTCAGGGCAATAAGAGAAAAGTGACATTAATTGGCGAGGCCTTTTTTGAAGTGGCCCGCGACGAACAAAGGCCTTTTGTGATTCATTCCGGTGTTGTTTCAACCAAAGTCCTTGGGACAAGCTTCAATGTAAGGGCGTATCCCGATGAGCATGAAATTGTGGTTTCGGTGGAAACCGGAAAGGTGGGAGTAAACCTCGAAGAGAAAGACGAAAATGTTGAGATCAACCCAACCGAGCAGGCCACCTATCTGGATGGTCAGGATTCATTCAGCGTTTCCACATTTGACAGGCAGGAAATATTAGGCTGGAAAGATGGGATCATTCAATTCAAAGATATGCCTTTGAGTAAGGTGATAGCCAAGCTTGAGCGGATCTATGGTGTCGAGTTTTACATCAATAATCCTGACCTGAAACTAGAAGAAAAGTATAGTGGAGTATATAAGAATGCGCCACTTGACCGGATCCTGCAGGGAGTAAGTTTTGCCGTAGGATTTGAATATGAACTAAATGACAAAACCGTAACAATAAAATCAATCAATGAATGAATGAAATATTGAGGTACTGAAACAAAAAGATGCCAGGGAAGCCCTGACATCTTGAGGCCTTATCGTTAGCCCAACTCTGTTTGCGACACAAGAAGGATAACCATAAGGATTAGCAAAAATGATTTTTCACTAACACAGTAAAATTAATGAATAAATATCTACTTAAAGAACTGATTAGAGTGTCGAAGCTAGTCTTCTATATGATGATTCTGCAGACCGCTTCAGCTTCATTGCTGTTGGCTACAGGAGTCAATGCTCAAAGCGAAAGCATTTATGAGATCAGCCTGGATCTAAGCGCTCAGCGCCGGTCTGTGGTTGATATTTTAGGTGAAATTGAACAAAAAACTGACTTCAATTTTACCTACACTGCTACTACCCTAAAGGGAAACAAAGTAGTTACCATTCACACAAAAGATAAGTCCCTTGGTCGTGTACTGGAAGAGATATCCAGACAGGCGGACTTGAAATTCAAGAGGATCAATGACAACATTCACATCTACCCGAAAGAAAAGAATGAAGAAGCTGTAGAAGAGGAGATTCCAGTGCTTCAGCAAAGCATAACAGGGAAGGTAACGGATGTAAGTGGTGAGGGTCTTCCAGGAGTTAATGTCATTGTAAAAGGTACTACTCAGGGTGCCGTTACAGATATTGAGGGAAACTATTCTCTGAACGCACCTTCAGCCGGAACATTGATTTTTAGTTCAGTGGGGTTCCTGGCTCAGGAGGTAGAAATTTCTTCAAGATCCGTGATTGACATTCTCTTAGAGGCCGATGTTACGGCTTTAGATGAGATCGTTGTCATTGGATACGGACAGGTTGAAAAACGCGACGTCACCGGGGCCATTGGATCTGTAGATTCAGATTTGATTGTGCAGCAGAATCCTGTTCAGCCAGCCAGAGCCTTGCAGGGACAGATTGCTGGGGTAAACGTGCGAAAAAGTAATTCCCAGCCTGGTGCTGATTATGACATCGACATCAGAGGAGTAAGCTCAATCAATTTTAGTAGTGAGCCCCTGGTGGTAATTGATGGAGTCATGGGTGGAAGAATGAATACCCTCAACCCCAGTGATATTCAGTCCATTGATGTATTGAAAGATGCTTCAGCTACAGCCATTTATGGTGCTCGTGGAGCAAATGGAGTAATCATTATCACCACCAAGAAGGGCACTCCCGGAAAGACCAAAGTGACCTATGATGCCTATGTAGGGGTAAAGAACCCACAATTACCTGATATGATGAATGCCCAGGAATTCTACCGGGCATACAATGATGTGGTGATTGCTGAAAACCCAAATGCGAATGTGATCTGGACTGCTCAGCAACAGGCCAATGTAGATGCAGGAAGATCAACAAACTGGGTGGATGAAATCACTGCCCTTGGTCTTCAAACCAGTCATGTGGTAGCTGTTTCCGGCGGTGGAGAAAACACCACACATTATTTTTCTGCTGGTTACCTAAACGAGAGTGGTATTGTGATCAATACAGGATTTGACCGATATAATATCAAGGGTAGTATTGATACAAAGGTCAATGAATTTCTGAAGGCAGGGTTTACTACTTACTACACAGTCAGTATTCGTAATCTTGGATCGAGGGAGACCTTGAGAGGTGCTTTACGTGCCAGGCCTACCGGATCAATTTATTATGATGACCTGATCAACCCGACAGAAACCAACGAGATCAACGTGGATGGCTATGCCATGTGGATGGGAATTGCAGATACGCAGGTGCCTAACCCTTTGATTGAGACTAACACTAACAGAGTTAATGTTGAAAATCGCAGCTCTAATTTTCTGGGAAATGCATACGTAGAACTCAATCCACTGGATGGATTATCATTCAAAACATCGTTATCTACTTCGGTTTACAACGACAGGGATGGAGACTTTAGAGGATTATATTCAAAGGATCGGATATTCAGACAACCGAGAGCCTGGCTTACTTATAATTTCAATACTTCATACACCCTTGATAACATATTGAATTATAAAGTGAAAGTTGGTTCTCACCAGTTGAATATAACTGCTGCACAAAGTGCCCTGAAAGAAAGAGATGAACAATCTGGTTCAAGTGTTCAGGATCTACCATACAATTCAGGTTGGTATGCTTTTCAAACCGCAGCTACCATTACTGGATTAAACAGCAGTCTGATTGAAAGGTCTATTCTTTCTTACATGGGTAGAATAAACTACAACATCAATGATAAGTATCTGCTTACTGTAACGGGCAGGTATGATGGATCTTCCGTGTTGGCTACAGGAAACAAGTGGGCCTTCTTCCCATCTGTGGCATTAGCCTGGAGGGCTGGAGACGAAGCCTTTATTCAAGATCTAAATCTATTTTCTGATCTGAAAGTCAGGTTTAGTTATGGCCAAGTAGGTAATGATGTGGTTTCTCCTTATAGTACGCAGGCTTTTCTCGGACGTACAGCCTATGATTTCGATGGACAGTCTGCTTTTGGATACACTCCAGACAATATTGGCAATTCTGATCTAAGATGGGAAAAAAGTTCTGAGATCAACCTTGGTTTTGATATGGGTTTCTTTAATAATCGGCTTACTACGACAATAGAACTCTATAATAAAACGACCGATGACCTGATCCAGAATGTTCTGCTTCCTACTTCTACCGGCTTTGGTTCGGTGACTTCCAACGTTGGAAAAATTCAGAATAAAGGGATTGAAATCTCCCTTAACACAGTCAACGTTCAAACCACTGACTTGCGATGGTCATCAAGCATTAATTTCTCAACTAATCACAATGAGATCTTAGAGCTCTATGGTGGTACTGTTACCAGAGATATTGCAAATGGGCTTTTTGTGGGTGAGTCACTAAGATCTCATTACTACTATGAATTTGATGGAATATGGCAATTGAATGAAGAAGAAGATGCAACCACCTATGGTCAGGTTCCTGGTTCCGTGAAGGTAGTCGATCAAAACAATGATGGGATTATTACCAGCAGTGCAGATGAAACCCTGGATGACAGGGTCGTATTGGGTAATGAGTTGCCCAGGTGGTTGGCTGGTATCAACAACCAGTTAAACTACAAGAATTTTGATTTCTCTGTCTTCGTTTACACCCGTCAGGGAGTGATGTATCGAAACAGCATGCTAAGTGGAACCATGGGTGATTTGACGAGTAGCCGTTATAACAGGCTGGACCTGAACTATTGGACAGAGGAAAATCCAACCAATGACTACTACGGTGTATGGCAGCCTAATCCATATCGTCAGGCCATTCAGTATAAGGAAACCAACTTCTGGAGAGTTTCTAATATCACCCTGGGGTACAGCTTACCGACTACTGTAATGGAAAGATTGAAATTAAGTCGTGCGAGAATTTACGTTCAGGCAGACAATCCATTCCTATTTGTAAAAGATCGGGTAATGTGGCTTGATCCGGAGTATAATTCAGGTTCTTATAATGATGACCTTCCGGCAACGACCTTTATCATGGGTGTCAACCTGTCATTTTAATCCACTATTAAAACAAAATAGAAATGAGAAAATATATCATATATAATTTCCCTCTGGCTCTTGTGCTTCTATTTGGAAGTGTGGGATGTGAAGATTTTCTGGAAGAAACTTCAGTGACTGATATCACAGCAGACTCTTATATTAACAATGAGGATGGATATGAGGATCTTGTCAAAGCCTGTTATCCAAAACTCCGTGATATCATCATGAATTACTCTCTGGTTCTAAAGGGTACAGATATCATAGGTAGCAACTGGACTGCAACATCACCGGCGAATGGTCCGGCCCTGGATCAGTACAATGTAAGTCTGAACTCTGAGGTAGGAGATCTACAGTCATTTTGGGATGATTTGTATAAGGAGATCAGTCGGACAAATTCTGTAATCGAACGTGCAGATGGCATTCAGTACAGTAATCCTGTTTTGAAAGCAGCCCGAGTAGGAGAAGCTAAGTTTCTGAGGGCATTGAGTTATTTCTACCTGGTACAAACCTGGGGAGATGTGCCCATGCCACTGACAGAGACCGTAACAGCGAACAGGGAAGTTGTTAGAGTGCCTGCAGCTGAGGTTTACTCCCAAATCCTTACTGATCTTCTGGAGGCCGAGGCAGATCTTCCGGTTACTCCTTCTGAATATGGAAGAGCTACCAAAGGAGCTGCTCAGTTTTTGCTTTCAAAGGTTTATCTGACCCGCGGTTGGAACTTTAATAATTCTCTTGGTGGAACTAATGCAGATTTTCAGGAAGCGCTGGAATGGGCAGATAAGGTAATTGCTGCTTATCCACTGGTTTCAGACTATAGCATGCTGTTTCCTGAGCGGAATACCAATCCTCTGAACCAATACAGCGGACCACAGAATGCTGTTAATAGCGAAGTGGTTTTTGCTGTCCAGTTCAATGAGGATAATCTGACCAATGGCTCTGATCAGGCTCAGCCTGGTAATTATTATCACTCTATCTGGCCAGGTAATTCCGAGCTCGTGGGAAGTGTTGGACGTACGAGTGACTACAACAGACACTTAGGACAAAATGTACCGCAACCAGCGATGTACAGGTTATATGACCCTCAATTGGATAGCAGGTATAGCCACAACTTCCTGAATGTTATCTATGCACTGACTCCAGTAAATAATTACGCCTATAGTTTTACGGACCCCGGTTTAACCGTAAGTTATAATGTCGGCGATACTGTTGCTTACTGGACGCCTTGGAATCAGCCGGCTACTGGTGCTGAGCTTGGATTTGACGAAGGAGGGAGCAAGCCTTATTCCGTAACCAATATCGATGATTATGTCAGTGGTCTTCGACCAACCCGTCTTTCCAATGCGCATCCTACTACCTGGAAGTTTTGGGAGCCTAATATCGAATATGGTGATGGATACGGCACTTTCGATTACGCATTGTTCAGGTCAGCTGAAGCTTATCTAATAGCAGCCGAAGCGATCGTAAAAGGAGCAACTGGTGGAGCTCTTGGTGGAGCGGATGTTTATTACAACGTGATTGTAGATCGTGCCGTGGGCGCTGGAAATGATCCGATGTGTGCGCAGGTTCCTGAAGATATCAGTGACTTTGCTGTAGTTTCATACAGAGCCACTCCGGGAAATATTGATATTGACATGATTCTTGACGAACGTGCCAGGGAGTTGATGGGAGAGTTTACCCGTTGGTTTGACCTGAAAAGGACAGAGAAGTTGATTGAAAGAGTAAGCAGAATGAACTTATGGGCTGCCAACGGCGGTGGATTGGATGAGCATCATTTGTTACGTCCGATTCCGCAAGGTGAGATAGACCGGGCGTCAAACATCATTCAGCAGAACCCGGAATATTAAGTTATCCGATGATTAATGGATAAAAGGAGAGGAAGTTCGCTTCTTCTCCTTTTTTTAATTCATCCAGTGCTTGCTCAACCTAATATCCGGGCATATGCTATTTTTAAGAAGCCTTGATCGCTTAAAAAGACTATTTAGCTATGAAATTAATCTCGACTTGAATGTATTTTCATTTTTACTGATCGCTCTGCTACTGTTAGGCTGCAATACCGAAGCAAAACAGGATTCAGATCGAAATCCTATCGTTCAACCGTTTTCCTACCAGGACCTGTCAGACTATCAGCGAACCCTGCTTAATGGTTTTATCGAAAATATGTTCCCCAGGGAGGCTTCGTTAGGCCAGGTGAAGGGAGATGAAGTTAGCATCAGAAGTATCACCCGATTGGCAATGGCTTTACTATTTCGAAATGAAAATAGCGACCGAGAAAATGCCATTAAAATTTTAAAGTGGGTGCTACAACAGCAGCACCAGGATGAAAATGAAAAAATTTACGGAGCCTGGAAAACATCTGTGGATAATGATAAGCTGGATCACAACTGGCGTGAGTTTGTCGGATGTGATTTGATCATCATTTACCATCACTACAAAGATGTGCTTCCTGATGAATTGCTACTAAAAATCAAAGAGAGTCTGATACATGCAGCAAAAGGAGCTATGAGAAGAGATGTAACACCCCAGTATACCAATATATCGGTGATGAGTGCCTTTCTCATGAACCAGGTGGGGACATTATTTGACATTCCGGAGTTGAGTGAAGCTGGTATACAGAAGGCTTATGACATCGAAACACTTTTCCAGAGTTATCACACTTTCAGTGAATTTAACTCACCTACTTATGATGGAGTGTCATTGGTTGGGTTTGCTTTGTGGAGGGGACTGTCCCAGGGAGAGATGAAAACAATGGGCATTGATTTAGAGCAAGCCTTGTGGCGCGAAATAGCAGATCATTACAATCCGGCGCTTAAGAATTTCACTGGTCCCTATTTCAGAGCCTATGGGATGGATGTGAACAAATATGTATCCATTACCAGCCTATGGATAGCCATTGCTTTAAATGACGAAGCACTTGCTCCACTGCCAAAGGACAAGGGTGCCAAATATTTTGAAGTGAGCAACCTTGCACCTATCTATCACCTGGGTTTATCCATAGCAGAATCAACACTACAAACACTTAAAAGTCCGGCAAAACCCAGGTTTATCACTCAGCAAATCCCCAATAATATTTTTAAAGGTGATAGCATTAAAGAAGCTACCATTCAAATGAATGAAAATTGGATGATGGGTGGATTATGGGGTAATCGTCGATCCTGGAACCAGGTTTATACAGGTACCATTCATTGGATGGGCCGTGATGGCGAAACTGAATGGTTATTGGTTCCTGGAACTGGTCTTACAAATGTTTCTGTGAGTGATTCTTTAATGCACATTTACGCAGCTTCAACCGAATCCGGACTTGCTAATGATTGGGAGCTTAAGGTGTACGTTTATTCCCGGGGATTATCCGAAGAGAACTTTTCGGGAGCCCTCTGGAGATTAGGAAATATGAAATTCAATATTCATACAGATTTAATTTATAAATATGCGGAAATAGTAAATCCGACACCGAAAAATACCCAAAGTTCGATCAGTGAGTATTACCCCCAGGTAGCAAAGATTTCTTTTCAGGTTCCGAGGAATTGGAAGTCTGAAGATCCCCTGGTGGAAATTCGCCCGCAATATGAAAATAGCCAAATCCCATAATAAAGCTATCAGTTTTTGGAGAAGATCTTATGGTGAAAGAGACCAGGGATTGATCGAATCTTTGGCTGTATTGATGAAATTAGACATCTTTACGGATGATGGGAGAACTGCGGATAGACTAAATGATGGAATTGGTAGTATGATCACTAAGGATATTTCCATCCATTTAAGCCAAAGCGGTAGAAATTTTGTCAATGTGGCAAAAAATTACTCATCTGGTAACTGGTTTATTCAATATACCACGTTGAATGAATTGATAGTTGCTAGGCCAAGTTTCAAACAAGATGCCTTGGTTAAAGGGATACTGGTTTCGGAAGGGAGGTGAGTCCAACAAAAAATGAGGAATTAAATAAACTCTATTAACTATAAATATTAAATAAGTTCAGGATAAATGAAAAGAAGAAACTTCATTCAGAAGGGAAGTTCTGCGCTGGCAGGAGTAGCAGGGATTTCTATAGTCCCTTCATCTGTTTTAGGAAAATCTTTAGGACATGTAGCCCCTAGTGACAAAGTCAATCTGGCATGTTGTGGCATCGGACATCGTGGTGCTGAGGTAGTAAGAGCACTGCATAGCACAGGCCTGGCCAACGTTGTTGCGCTTTGTGATGTGGACATGCGTGGAGAGCATACTTTGGATATCATCAATAAGTTTCCAAATGTTCCCCGGTACCAGGATTTCCGGGTGATGTTCGACAGGATGCATAATCAATTTGATGCTGTCACGGTAGGCACGCCTGATTTCTCACATTTTCCAATTACGATGCTGGCTATGTCAATGGGCAAGCATGTCTATGTTGAAAAGCCCATGGCGAGAACCTTCAATGAGGTGGAGCTGATGATGGAGGGTGCCAAAAAATATAATGTAGCCACCCAAATGGGGAACCAGGGCCACTCAGAAAGCAACTATTTCCAATTTAAGGCTTGGACTGAGGCTGGTGTCATCAAAGACGTTACCGAGATCACGGCACACATGAATGGTCGCAGAAGATGGCACGACTGGGATGTTAATATGAAAAATTTCCCTAGTGGTGAGACTATTCCGACAACGATGGACTGGGATACATGGTTGATGCAGGCACACCACCATGATTTCCACAAAGACTACCATCATGGACAGTGGAGATGCTGGTATGACTTTGGTATGGGAGCACTGGGAGACTGGGGAGCGCATATCATGGATACTGCCCATGAATTTCTGAATCTTGGATTGCCGAATGAAGTAGATCCGATCAAAATAGAAGGACACAACCCCTTCTTTTTCCCAAAAGCATCAACACTTGCTTTTAAATTTCCGGCAAGGGGAGAAAAGCCACCGGTTACCATCACCTGGTACGACGGTGTGGATAATATCCCTCCTGTTCCTGCAGATTATGGTGTTTCGGAGCTGGATCCTAACATCCCACCTCCAAGCAATGGTAAGCTACAACCCGCAAAGCTTAACCCAGGGAAAGTTATCTACGGCAAAGACATGGTCTTTAAGGGAGGTTCTCATGGCAGCACCTTATCCATTATTCCTATTGACAAGGCAAGGGAAATGAAATCAGATCTTCCTGAAGTACCTAAAAGCCCTTCTAACCATGCCGAGAATTTCCTCAAAGCGTGTAAGGGAGAAGAAAAATGTAGATCATCATTTGATGTGGCCGGTCCATTGAGTCAGGTGTTTACTCTGGGTGTGATGGCACAAAGGTTAAACACAAAGATTGTTTTTGACCGGGAAACCAAAAAGATCACAAACAATTCACTAGCCAATGCTTTGCTTTATGGTGAAGCGCCAAGAAGAGGCTGGGAAGAATTCTATACTTTATAATTCTAAAATTATCTCTAAATGAAAATGGGAAAAGTCACTGCATCACCCTTCACAGGTATGCAGCAGTTAGGAAAAGCAATGCTGACTTTTTCCATTTTTCTATTTAACTTGCAGGGATACTCATCCGGCACAACAGATGGGTACTCAAAACAAGAATTACGCTTAAAGCTAATTGAGCTGAATGACGAGAGAATTCCCGAAGTCATTAGCCGGCAATGGACTCAGGAAGGTCACCTTTATTATGGCGCTGTATACGACCAGGACAGCGTTGTATCGCCTGGTGCCACCTCAGGACTGATTGTGTACCTGATGAGTGGCTATGTCTCCAAAGAGTCTAAGTACTATAAATCCAAAGAAATTCTTCGGCATATGACCATGGCAGCCGAAGGCCTGGTCAACCTGCAGCACGAAGATGGCACCATAGACCTACTTTCCACGAACTTTCATTCTACTCCTGACCTGGGTTTTACCATCTATCCTTTGGCACATGCTTATGAGATGATGCTCCAGCATGATAAGCTGGACTTCGGAACTTTTCCTGAGATCATAAAAGAGTATCTCATCAACGCAGGAAGGGCCTTATCTGTTGGTGGAATTCATACTCCCAATCACCGATGGGTAGTATCGGGCGCTTTGGCCTGGCTATATTCTTTCTTTCCTGAGGAGGCTTACAGAAGCAGGGTAGACCAATGGCTGGCTGAAAAAATTGATATAGATCCGGATGGGCAGTATCATGAACGAAGCACATCGGTCTATACTCCTATCACAAATAGAAGCCTGCTTGCCATGGCACAGAAGATGGGTTACACAGAGCTTTATGATGTGATCCGAAAAAACCTTGACATGACATTCTACTTCTTGCGATCCACTGGAGAGATCGCTACGGAATCTTCAAGAAGGCAGGATAAATATGTACAAAGCGACATGTCAAAGTATTACCTCGCCTATTATTACATGGCACTTGAAGATAAGGATAGCCGATATGCAGGAATGGTTAAATACATAGAGGAAACAGTGCCTGTAGCCCATTTAATTTATATGTTGCCCCATTTGTTGACCGACAAGCAGCTGATGAAACCATTAGTTGATGGTGATCCGCTTCCGACCAACTACCACAAGTACTTTAAGTATTCAGATATGGCCAGGATCAGACGTGGTGATGTCGATATGTCCGTGATCACCGACAACCCCATCTTCCTGACTTATTTCAAGGGAGAGGCAGCTCTGGAGGCTGTGAGGTTATCCTCAGCTTTTTTTGGCAAGGGTCAGTTTAGCAGCCAGCAGATGGAGCGGGTAAATGAAAATACGTATAAGCTTACCTCAAAGATTTATGGCCCATACTACCAACCCTTAGCTGAAGATAAGTTACCTGCTGAAGGCGAGGCATGGGGTCAGGTACCTAGAAGTGAGCGTGAGCAATCAGAGATTCAGGAGCTTGAAGTCACAATCCTTATAACCGAGGATAATGGCAAAGCAACAGTAAGTATAAAAGTGGATGGCCCGGAAAATTTACCTGTGACCTTGGAGTTAGGCTTCAGAGAAGGGGGTGAATTGAGTAATGTGGTTCCGAAACAAAGGATTGATCAGGCTTATATGGCTCTACCTGGTCAATTTGCCATATATAAGTACGGAGAGGATGAAATTAAGGTAGGTCCCGGGGTTGTTCACCACAACTGGACACAGCTGAGAGGGGCTTTACCAAAATTACAGGCGGATTGTGTATACTTTACCAATTATGCGCCATGTGAATTCAAGTTTACTTTAGAATAATTGATTTAATTTGAGATTCCCTTCTATTAAAGCGCTTGATAAAGGAGAATTTTTGCATAAACAAAAGGAATAAACCCATGATGAAACCAACCAGAAGAAGTTTTATAAAGAATGCATCAGCAGCAACCGCCGGAGCATTTATAATACCGGGCTTGATGAGTAATGCACCTTCAAAACGTCTCAATGTAGCCATCATCGGTGTAGGTGGCAGAGGCCGGGCCAACTGGATGAGGCTGTATGATCAGGAAAGAGAGAAATGGAATGAGAACGTAGTTGCTGTGTGTGATGTGGATGACAACAGGGCGGCAGAGGGTTATAACTTCATACCTAAGGCCAAGCGCTACAAAGACTTCAGGGTCATGTTTGACGAGATGCACAAGAAAATTGATGCAGTGATGATCAGCACCCCGGATCATACACATTTCCCGGCAGCCATGGCTGCTATGGAGCTAGGAAAGCATGTGATCGTTGAAAAACCCCTTGCACACAATATCTGGCAGCTTAGAACCCTTCAAATGGCAGCAAAGCATTATGGAGTAGTTACTCAGATGGCCAACCAGGGCCACGCTACCAATGGTATCCGGCTGGTAAAAGAGTGGTATGAAGCAGGCCTGCTTGGTAATGTCACAGAGGTAATTGCCTGGTTTGATGGCCCTACTTTCGGTCCTAACAAATACTTCAACAAACCGGACAGCTGGCCACCTAAAGAACAACCAATTCCTGATTATTTTGACTGGGATCTTTGGGTAGGTCCGGCAGCATACCGTCCTTACAATGGTGTTTATGCACCTAAAACCTGGAGAAGCTGGTTTGATTTTGGAAATGGGGAGCTTGGTGACTGGTGTTGCCACACGCTGGATGCACCATTCTGGTCACTGGACCTCGGCATGCCTGAAGTGGTAGAAGCCGAATTTAAAACCCCGGTAAAAGACACAGGATTTGTATCTGATCAGGCCATCATCCGTTGGGACTTTCCAGAGAGAGATGGAAAAAGTCCTGTGACCATGCGATGGTATGAAGGAGGTCTGAAGCCAGTGCTGAAGCCTGAATGGGGGCTGGAAAAGCTACCCAATAGTGGAATGATCATGGTAGGCGATAAACAATCCCTGATGACCGGAGCAAGGCCAAATGATCCAAGATTGATCATGGACTATGAAGACTGGAGAGCATTTCAACCCAATCTTCCGGAAAAAACCATTCCACGGACACATGAGGAAAACCCACAGCAGGAATGGATAGATGCCATCAAAAACGGCACCCTTCCGGGATCCAATTTCGATTATGCCACAAAGCTGGTGGAGATGGCCATGGTAGGTGTGCTCGCTCAGCGATTTGATGCACGCATTGAATATGATGCCAAAAACATGAAGGCAACGAATCACCCTGAGCTGGATGCCTACATCAAGGAGCCGGTGAGAGAGGGCTGGGCTTACGGTGAGAACTTGTGGGCTTGATATCTCTATTTATGGTCTAATTAAAATAAAGTAATGATGGTCCCCTTTTCAGGAAGTCTTCGAATTTTCAAACACATTCTGTTTGGGGTCATCTTTACAGGTATAGTGTCTGTGTCTATTGGACAGACACCAGGGCCCAATATTTTGTTTATTGCGGTAGATGACCTCAGACCGGAATTGAATTGTTATGGAGCTCATCATGTTAAAACACCAAACATGGATCGGTTGGCAGCGAGTGGTATCCTGTTTGAACGGGCCTACTGTCAGCAGGCTGTTTGTGCCCCTTCAAGAAACTCCATTCTTACTGGTCTTCGCCCTGATGCATTGGGAATTTATGACCTGGGAACTCATTTCAGAGATAAAGTCCCGGACGTGGTGACACTTCCTCAGTTGTTTAAAGCCAATGGCTACAGGGCAGAAGCAGTGGGGAAGATCTATCATCAGGGGCATGGAAATAAGAATGATGTGTTGTCATGGTCAGCTCAGCATGTTTCCACAGGACAGCTGACAAGGGACCTTGAGCCCATTACCAATGGTGATACCACAGGGCTCCAAAGTGATTTTCCTTTGATTAATGGAGTGAAAATACCCTATCATGTTTCCAGCCAACCTGAAGGTAACATGACTGATGCAAGGGTTGCTGATTGGGCTGTCGATAGACTGAAAACCTTAAAAGATTCTACCTTTTTTCTGGCTGTTGGATTTATCAAACCTCACCTTCCGTTTGTGGCACCTAAAAAGTATTGGGATCTTTATGATCCTGAGAAAATAAAGATCCCGGAACGGAAGAATCCCGACGGTATGCCAGACTTCAGCCTGGCCAATTTTGGTGAGCTTCGAAAATATCACAACATTCCTGCAGATGGATACCTCGATGATGAGACATCAAGAAATCTGATTCATGGGTATTATGCCGCGGTGAGTATGATAGATGCTCAAATCGGGAAGCTCCTCGATGCGCTGGACCAAAATGGATTGACTGAAAATACCATCGTTGTACTCTGGGGTGATCATGGGTTTAAGATTGGTGAGTATGGTAATTGGTGTAAGCATAGTAACATCGAATTGGATACGAATGTACCCTTACTGATCTCTGCCCCCGGGATTAAGAAGGGGGTAAAAACCACTTCGCTGGCTGAGCTGGTAGACATCTACCCGACCCTTTGCGATCTCGCTGGTATTGATAAGCCAGAGCATCTGGAGGGTCAGAGTCTGGTTCCAGTCCTGAAGGATAAAGATGCAATTGTCAACAAGGTGGCTATCAGTCAGTATCCCAGAGGTAAAAAACTAGGGTATGACCAAAAGCAGGAGCTTATGGGCTATGCAATCTGTACTGACAGATACAGATACATCCGCTGGCAGAAGTATGAAGATCCCACCGAAGTGATTGCCCGGGAATTGTACAACCTGAAAAAAGGAAGAGTGTCCGGTCAGAATCTGGCAGTTATGTCTCAATACAAGAAAGAGCTTAACCAGCTGGATCAGCTGATGAATGAAGAACTAGGTAAATATCGTCTGTTGAAGCCATCTAAAACTGCTACTGAATGAACAGAAAGCAATTTTTGAGGTATTGTCTTGCAGGTTCTGCAGTGCCTTTTTTGCCGGTTTCCTTATTCGCCCGGGAATTGCCCAATGTTCTTATCCTGGGAGATTCCATTTCAATTGGCTACACACCTTTTGTGCAGGAGCTGATGAAAGGGAGAGCCAATGTCTACAGACCGGTATTCCCCGATGGAAAACCTGAAAACTGTGCGGGCACCACTAAAGGAATGGAAAATATTGATTACTGGCTCGGGGAGACGAAATGGGATGTGATCCATTTCAATTTTGGTTTGCATGATCTCAAGCATGAAGATCCACAGACAGGCAAAGCCACAAAGAATCCGAAAGACCCCTATCAGGCTAACCTCAAGGCCTACAAGAAGAATTTAAAAGTGATTTTAGATCGATTGCAACAGACAGAAGCCCAATTGATCTTTGCCACGACCACTCCGGTACCCAACAAGTTAGTCTCCCCACTTCGTGAACCCGAAACAGTTGTGAAATATAACAAAGCAGCTGTTAAGATCATGAAAAAGGCTGGTGTGCCTATTAATGATTTATATGCCATGACCCTGCCACGGCTTGCGGAGATCCAGCGTGAAAACAATGTGCATTTTGTGGAAGCAGGTAGTCGGCTGATGGCGGAGAAGGTGGTGGAGGCGATAGGTGTTTTTATTTAGAAATCCGCTAGTTTTTTATCTAAACAACTGTTTGATAAATTAGGGGGTGTGAAAGCTGGTGGTGTTTGAATTCCGTAGTCTTTCGATCATAAAACCAACATTAATTCAATCGAGTGAACCCTTTACCAAAAGCACTCTGTGAACCAATTGTAGCAATTGGTTTAATTGCCCTGATATTTTCTTGTTCTCATGAGAAAGCCGAACCACGAGACACCTATAACTGGACTTCCTATCTGGGAGGTCTGGACAGGAATCAGTATGCACCCCTGGACCAAATCAACAAATCCAATGTTCAGGAGCTAAAACCAATATGGGAATATCATTCAGAGAATGGCGATTCATCCAGGATGGGGATGTTGGAGCATAATCCATTGATCATAGATGGTATTTTATATGGCGCATCTTCTACGCTCAAGGTATTTGCCCTCGACGCTGCCACAGGAGAGGAGCTTTGGAACTATGATTTTCAAGCGGGTAATACAAACCCCAGAAGGCAAAATCAAAGGGGTTTGGTCTACTATTCGGACGGTGAGGTAATGCGGATTTACTATACAGCTGCTAATGAGTTGATTGCGCTGGATGCAAAAACCGGAAAACCTTTGACTTCATTTGGAGTAAATGGACGCGTTCCCCTTAAGATCATTATGGAAGAGACAGGAAAAGAATTTAATCTCAGGTCTACTTCCCCGGGAGTAATTTACGATGACGTCTATATTCTGGCTTCGGCTGTAGGTGAAAGCCTTGGTGCTCCTCCGGGAGATATCCAGGCCTATAACATCCATACAGGGGAATTGGCCTGGTCGTTTCATACCATCCCTAGGCCAGGAGAGTATGGATACCATACCTGGCCGGAAGATGCCTGGCAGTACATCGGGGGAGCCAACGCCTGGTCGGGACTGAGTTTGGATGAAGATAAGGGAATCGTCTACGTGCCTACCGGATCAGCTACTTTTGACTTTTATGGTGGAAATCGTCCCGGTGCCAATCTTTTTGCCAATAGCCTGATCGCTCTCAATGCCAAGACCGGAGAAAGGATCTGGCATTATCAGATTGTTCATCATGATCTTTGGGACAGGGACCTTCCTGCACCACCAAACCTTGTAACAGTAAACAGGAATGGCAAACAAATAGATGCTGTGGCGCAGGTGACCAAGCATGGGTATCTCTATATGTTTGATCGGTATACCGGTGAACCTGTGTTTCCAATCGAGGAAGTGGCGGTACCCATGAATACGGAACTCGTAGGAGAGGAGATCTGGCCTACACAACCAATTCCTGTCAAACCACCCCCGTTTACCCGGATGACCTTTCAGGAGCATGAGATTGGTAATTTAGATCCAGTGGCCAAAGACAGCCTGGTAGATATCTGGAGAAGAGCGAGAAAAGATCACCTCTATGCTACTCCAGCAGAAGAAGGAACGTTGGTCTTTCCCGGGTTCACTGGTGGTGCTGAATGGGGCGGGGCAGCAGTAGACCCGACGAATGGCATCATGTATGTGAATAGCAACGAGATGCCAAATGTGATTTACATGGTACCAACAAATGAGCCGAAAAATCAGGAGTTGTCACCCGGTGCCAGGATCTATCAAACTTATTGTGTGTCCTGTCATGGAGCTGATATGAGAGGTAAAGGTATCATTCCATCTATTGTAGACCTGGAAAGTAAAATGGATAGGGATCAGCTCGATTCACTGCTGATTATAGGCAGGAACATGATGCCTACTTTTGCACATCTTTCCAAAGAGCAAAGAGATGCAGTGAGTAATTATCTGTTTGGGCTGGAGTCAACAAGTGATGATGTTCACCAGATGAATGACAATGATAAGGTGCTCTCACGCTACAATTTCACTGGCTATAACCGATATGTCGATAGCTTTGACAATCCTGTCATTGATCCTCCATGGGGTCAATTATCTGCTATCGACCTAAATAAGGGTGAGATTCTGTGGCAAGTCCCACTCGGTGAGCTGGATGAATTGACAGCCAAAGGGATACCCAAAACAGGAACAGAGAACCTTGGAGGTCCCATCGTTACTGCAGGAGGGCTGGTATTTATTGCATCTACAAAAGATGAATATTTGAGAGCTTTTGATCAAGACACCGGTGAAGAAGTGTGGAAGTACAGGTTGCCTGCAGCAGGTTATGCAACACCTTCTACCTACATGGTGGATGGAAAACAATACATTGTACTGGCCTGTGCAGGCAGCAGGATGGGCACGGTGAAGAGTGATCTATATGTAGCTTTTGCTTTGCCATAATAGGAAAAACTTAAGTGATCAGATGAAAAAACAACTATTACTTAGCCTGATGATCCTAGGTGTAGCCTTTGCTTATGCCCAGGAAACTTATGAAACAAAGTCAGACATCTTTTATCGGTCCGAACAGGATAAAGAGGATGCTTACATGGATGAAAGGTGCCGTCTGGATCTTTACTATCCGACATCGGTGGAGGAGTTCCCCACCATCATCTGGTTTCACGGAGGAGGGATTACAGGTGGCAACAAACACCTGCCCGAAAGACTCATGAATCAAGAAGTGGCCATTGTGGCTGTCAACTACCGACTCTCCCCGAAAGTCAAAGCCCCGGCATATATCGAAGATGCTGCAGCGGCTGTAGCCTGGGTCTTCAATCACATCGAAGAATTTGGAGGAGATCCGGGCAAGATTTTTATTTCAGGTCATTCCGCAGGAGGTTACCTGGCTACTATGGTTGGCCTTGACAAAAGCTACTTGCAAAAACATGACATAGACGCTAACCGGATTGCCGGATTGATTCCCTTCAGCGGACATACCATTACCCATTTTACCATTAGAGGTGAGAGAGGGATCAAAGGAACACAACCAATCGTAGATGAATATGCCCCGCTATTCCATGTGAGAAAAGATGCTCCTCCATTGTTATTGATCACCGGAGACCGTGAGCTGGAGATGCTGGGGAGATATGAAGAGAATGCCTACCTAATGCGGATGATGCGTGTAGTTGGTCATCCTGATACACGTTTATTTGAGATGGATGGCTATGGTCATGGGATGACTGAGCCGGCGTACCCACTTTTGCTTAGTGAAGTGGATAGGGTCCTTGATTTAAAAGGTCAATAGGTCATCTTTGGCTAGATTAGTCTATTGGAATTTCAAATACTTAACGTCAGTTCGATGTAAAAAAAACAAAAAACTCGTCATTCAGAGAAATCATTTTTTGAGCCAAAACACACGAAACTAGATGACGTGGGGCTGGTCCCTATAGGGATGCCTTTAGGCAGGGGCGAGTGAAGGCCATCGCACGCCCCCAAAACCCCTACAGGGGACCCACCGCACAGGTTTAGAAGACGTCATAAGCAGACTTTGACTTGGTTTGCGCGGGGGAAGTCGTGGAATCTCTTCTAAAAATAAGACTCCACGCCCTTGCTTACACAAATCCCCACCTTAAAAGGACTCTGAGTGACGGTAGAGAGTTTTTTGTTAGGATTTATATCGAACTCAGGTTACTTTACTAATGAGACCGAACCCAATTCCTATGAAGCACAATAAAATTTCCAGTATTTACAAAGGACTGGTATGGATTGCATTTCTCTTTACTTTTTCATGTGGTCCTTCAAATGATGAATCTTTAGACATCATTCTATGCATCGGTCAGTCCAACATGGCCGGGAGGGGCGCGATCGAGGATCAGGATACGCTAACACTGGAAAACGTCTATCTTTTCAATGCCGAGCAGGAATTTGAACCTGCTAAAAATCCGTTGAACAGATATTCCACAGTGCGAAAAGTCATCGGTATGCAGCGGTTAAGTCCGTCATGGACCTTTGGGATCGACTATCAGTCTATTAAGGGAGGTAAAGTGGGTTTGGTAGTCAACGCCCGTGGTGGAAGCAAGATCATGGAATGGCAAAAGGGGACATTGCATTATAATGAAGCGATGATCCGTGCCTTACAGGCCCAAAAGCATGGAACCATCAGGGGTATCATCTGGCATCAGGGAGAAAGCGACCGCAATGAATCGGAATTGTATTTAGATAGATTTAACCAGATGATCACTGATATGCGAAAAGACCTGGGCATACCGGACCTCCCGGTGGTGGTAGGAGAAGTAGGAAACTGGCGAGGCAATTCCGATCCAATCAATGAAGTGATCAGAAGTCTCGAAAGAGAAATTCCCTATGTGAAAGCTGTTTCAGCTGAGGGCCTCAATCATCTGGGGGACTCGACCCATTTTGACTCAGAAGCTCAAAGGAAACTTGGTAGAGCATATGCTGAGGCTTTGATTGTACTTCAGGAAAATGCTGATTAGTAAAACTTGTTGAGCATGAGAATAAATTGAGAGAAAATGTTGGGCTTCTGTCTAGTACATTGTTTTGGGTTATCCCATATTGGGATAATTAGTTAGCGTTTTGTAGATTTGTAAGGTGAGAATCATCGCTTTTAGAACTCTGAGAGAGTTTTTTGAAAAACCAGAGTATTCTGATTCTGAAGTTTCATTGAGAGCCTGGTATCACGATGCTAAAATAGCTGAGTGGAGGAATTCAAATGAATTGAAGAAACAATATAAAAATGCAAGCGTAGTAGGAGATGGTAGGGTGGTTTTCAATATTAAAGGCAATGATTACAGGTTAGTTGTTGCGATTGATTACGAATTTCAAGTGATTTTCATAAGGTTTATTGGAACTCATAATCAATACGATAGGATTGATGCCAAAACGATTTAATTATGGAAATACGACCGATTAAGACAGAGCAAGATTATGAGACAGCCATAAGCAGGATTGAGGAGTTATGGGGAGCCAAAAAAGATACTTCTGAAGGTGATGAACTAGATCTTCTGGTAACCTTGGTTGAGTCATATGAAATGAAACATTATCCCATTGCACCACCTGATCCGATAGATGCAATTAAATTTCGCATGGAGCAAATGGGGATGACTAATGCTGATATGGTTAAATATCTTGGCAGTCAAAGTAGAGTGAGCGAGATTCTCAGTAGAAAGAGGAGGTTGACATTGGGTATGATAAAATCACTTTACAAAGGATTAAAAATACCAGCAGAGATATTATTAGCTTGATATGCAATATATATTCACAGCTGAGGCATAAATGAATTGGTTTTCAACTTATTTCTTCAGCGTCACCGCAGGGAATTTGAACATCATATTTCTGTTTACTAGCTTTAAATAACACGTTCTGCGCGACCTTAAACATTATTTAGGAAGGGGATCACGAAATAATTTTGAAATCCTAAAAAAATATCTCACATTAGGGGTGCTTTTTGCCCATTTTACCCAAAAGATGAATTTATCTGGAAAATTCGAAATTGATCAGGATTTGGTGACTCGTCTTAGGGAGGGTGATGATGTTGCTTTTGGGAAACTTTACGGGAAATACGCCAATAAGATTTTTAACATCAGCCGTAAGATGGGCCTTCGAAATGAAGATGCAGAAGGAGTGGTTCAGGATGTCTTTCTCCGCATCTGGCGAAACAGGTCAAACCTGGATAGCTCGCTTTCTTTTAATGCCTATATTATAGCAATCGTCAGGTCTATTGTATTGAAAGAATCCCGCAAGCATGCCCGGTTTATAGCTTTTCAACATTACGCCATCCAGCATTTCCCCGGAGGCACCAATGAGACTGAAGATTATGTGATTTTCACCGATTTGGATAAAAAATCTACGGAAGCCATCGAGCAATTACCTGCTAAGCAAAAGCAGGTTTTCATGATGAAGAATTTTGAATATTTATCCGTTGAAGAGATATCAGAGAAACTAAACCTTTCTAAAAGAACAGTAGAAAATCAAATCTATCGGGCTACCAAACATTTGAAGGAATCTCTTTTAGACAAAAAAATCCTCTAGGGCTTCATTGTGCGACCTAATTCTTTCTTTAAGTCATACAATGGTCATTAGCCAGCCATGTTATTTCTTTACAAACTTAGTTTTGTAGAGTTGCCTTTTGATGTGCTTATCGGCCAGGAAGCTCATCTTAACCCCTGTGATATCCTTGCTCGTCACCTCTTCCGGCCTGTTCTTGCCTATACCTGAAGCATGCAGGTTAAATATACCAAAGCCATCTAGCCTAACTGTATGGCCATCCTGCAGCAGCTCCGGGATCAGTTCGATCATAGACTGGATCACCCCTACGATATCCGCAGGATGCAGGGTGGATCTTTGTGAGATGAGCGCTGCCAGCTTTCTAAGATCCGTGGACCTTCGATCCGTGAGCACAGGGTAGTACTTCGGGTTGCCGTCCTTGGCGAGTCCTGGCTTTTTCGTTCTTATCGTATATTTTACTGGCATTGTTAAGGGGTTTGGAAGTTAATCAGATTTGTTTCAGGTAGTTCAATGAGCAATTGATCATTGGTGTCTGCTTTTGTTGTACTTCAAGTCTGCCCATACAACAGGTGAAGACTAACCAGATAATATTAAAAAGATATATACCTTTCATAATACTAATATATATCTTTTAATATAAAGATATATATCTAATTATAAAATGATATATATCATTATTTAGCCGTATAACCAGACTTTACCCCTTTGATGCCCGACTATCAAGTGATAGTTGGCCTGATGTTTATATTTGATTAGCTAGAAAAGGGGATTGAGTTCGGCTATATCTGATTTTGTATGTTCGGTGAGTATCAGCTGACATCAGTACCAGTGTCTGTGGCTCACTGCTGAAAACCCGGGATCGATATCTGATAGGCTCTGGGGCGAAATCGAACATTTATCACAAAACGAAATAGTGGAAATCTGAATAGGCTATCACGGCGGTGGGGGAAAACCTGCCTTTGCCGAAACGGCTCCGTGCAGACAGGTTGGCGAGCGGCTTGCGGATAGCTGTGTTGCTGGAGGTTGCCTAGTGGGGGGCGTGTGGTGTGCTGGCCGTGGACTTATTAAATTTTCCAAGGGCTTTTTGGCGGTCCGCCGCCGCGGTTCGTTTTTGGCCCTTCAAAAATGAAAGCCCCCCTGGCAAGGGTGGGAATTGATCAGCAAAGTATATGCGAACAATACTGAACGAAATTCCAGCTGTTCGACATGTTCCATAGGGCATGTCGGACATAGAATAAAAAGGGATTTCCAAATCCCTGCTAGATAAACCATTCATATCTACCTCTTATGCACACCTGTCTGATGGAAATGATTTAGATTTATCGTGATATAAGGCAGTTATGTTGCACAAACGCAATATAACCGAATGTTGGCATCCATAGTCTTCAAGACGCATAAGTAACTCCCAAGTGAACGTATTTAAAATCGGAAATAAGGAATTGCATATTGAACCTTTCAAGATTTACTGGGAGAATCAAATATTTGACAACCTTATTGAACAACCGAGTCAAATCCGATATGGAATCGCTCCTATTCAATTGGATATGTTCACCATTGGAACGAACTTCAAAATCCAACTTCGGAACGAAAGGAACGATCGTTTTAACATAACACTAAAATCTTACTTCGGACTGGGAAGAGATAAGAAATATCAACTTTATGAACAGATAGCAGATTCCATTTGGGACAACTTTTTTGCAACCCAATTTGCTGACCTGGTAGAGAAATGGGAAAACGGTGAAACTATTGAGGTTGCCAAATTCTTGATAGACTCGAACGGAATTACCAAGAAACTTGGACCTCACAAAATAACTTTTAGTTTCGATGAAATGAAGCTATTTCCTAGATTCGATCATCTCCTTATTAACTCGAAATTGAAGGATGACAAGTTTATGAAACTCATTTATTTGGATCATTGGAATTGGCCGCTCGTCCACGAAATAATAAATCGAGCAATTAATGAAAAGGAATAGACGGATTTACATTATCGGAACCTCCAGCTGTTCGACATGTTCCATAAGGCATGTCGGACAAAGAATAAAAAGGGATTTCCAAATCCCTGATAGATAAACCATTCATTTCTGCCTTTTATACACACCTGTCTGATGGAAATGATTTAGATTTATCGTGATATAAGGCAGTTATGTTGCACAAACGCAACATAACCGAATGTTAGGAGGCATGCATAAACACACATGAACAGAAATCTAATTTTAATTGCTATTCTATTTTCTGCTTGTGGTTCTGGTAAGGAATATAAAGCCAGCTGCCAAGTTCCTTCAGTAGAACCAACTAAAGTATTTACGGACCAACACAATAACTTCAAATTAATGATACCGGAGGAGTTTGATATCATTGAGCCCTTTTCATATTTTGATTTTGTAGCAATTGACTCTAGCCAATATGCCAAACAACTCGTAACTTCAATAACAGTAGAAACTTATGAACTTTCAAATGATCAAACTTTCGGGCAATTCTATGATGATATTGCGGAGCGAACTTCGGAAGAAGCAGAGCAAGATTCCCTAAAATTTACTTTTGACTTTACAGATCAACATTTAATCAATCAACGAGAATCTAAAATATCTACAGTAACATTCACGAAACAGGGAATCACTTTGGTAACAAGAACCTTTTACATCAAAGAAGGAAACAGTATTCTAACTGTAACAGTCGCAACGAACAAATCTGACGCTGCATCTGAATTTTGTAAACTTGCAGCAACAATCAACAGCATTACAAAGATTTGAACGCTTCCTAACCCCAAGCTGTTCGACATGTTCCATAGGGCATGTCGGACATGGAATAAAAAGGGATTTCCAAATCCCTGCTAGATAAACCATTCGTATCTGCCTTTTATGCACACCTGTCTGATGGAAATGGTTTAGATTTATCGTGATATAAGGCAGTTATGTTGCACAAACGCAACATAACCGAATGTTAGTTGCAATTATGCGTAGACTTCTAATTTTTCTGCCAGTAGCTTTCTTGCTCTACTACTTACTTCTGAACCTTCCTCATGAATTTAGATACATGGAAGACAGATGGATTGCAGGAGTCATAACTGGAGCGATGATTTTTCTTGTGATACCTGGAACAATTTATCTGAGCTTGAGCAAGATCAAGAAACAAGCTGCCGTTGCACTTGCAATTGGCTCATGGCCGCTCTTGGGAATCTCTTTTGGGATACTAACTAACAACAGAGAGATTAACGACCTTAACGCTGAAGGGCAGTGGACGAAAGCAGTTGTTGTCAACAAGAAAAAGGCTGGTAAGAGAGCAATTGAGGATTGGGAAGTTGCTTCCCGTTTCGTTGTGAACGAGCAACAAATTACTGTCAGCTGGGATCCAGATTACGAGGGAACTCTTGAACGAGGTGATTCGGTTGACATCATTTATCACCCAAAATTTCCTGAACTCCACCGAATAAAGGCGGAATGGGAAAAAAGCAACTAACAGGCGATATAGCGAATGGCCAAACTACCCAGCTGTTCGACATGTTCCATAGGGCATGTCGGACATAGAATAAAAAGGGATTTCCAAATCCTTGCTAGATAAACCATTCATATCTTCCTTTTATGCACACCTGTCTGATGGAAATGGTTTAGATTTATCGTGATATAAGGCGGTTATGTTGCACAAACGCAGCATAACCGAATGTTAGAGAGCAAAATAAGAACGAATACGGTGAAAAAAATAAATTTGATATTATTAGCAATACTTCTAATTGCTTGTGAAGGAGAACAAGGAGAAATTGGTCCGACAGGATCAAACAGTCTTATTAACATCGTAAATGAACCTGTTGGAACAAATTGTACATCAGGCGGTTTTAAAATTGATGTGGGAATTGACTCTAACAATAATGGAGTTCTTGATACAGACGAAATCCAATCTACTCAATACATCTGTAATGGAGATAGTGGCTCTAATGGGCTAAGTAGTTTAGTGAATGTCACCGATGATCCTGCTGGAATAAATTGTACATCAGGCGGTTTTAAAATTGATGTGGGAATTGATTCTAACAATAATGGAGTTCTTGATACAGACGAGATCCAATCTACTCAATACATCTGTAATGGTGATAGTGGCTCTAATGGGCTAAGTAGTTTAGTGAATGTCACCGATGAACCTGCTGGAATAAATTGTACATCAGGCGGTTTTAAAATTGATGTGGGAATTGACTCTAACAATAATGGAGTTCTTGATACAGACGAAATCCAATCTACTCAATACATCTGTAATGGTGATAGTGGCTCTAATGGGCTAAGTAGTTTAGTGAATGTCACCGATGATCCTGCTGGAATAAATTGTACATCAGGCGGTTTTAAAATTGATGTGGGAATTGATTCTAACAATAATGGAGTTCTTGATACAGACGAAATCCAATCTACTCAATACATCTGTAATGGTGAGATTGGAAGTGAGCTAAGATTTAATTTCAATACCACTGGAAATGGGAGTTTTTCAACTACCTCAAGCAATGTTGATGATAGATTCTTTATTCCTAGCTTCACAATGTCCAATTATGTTGGTGTGGACTCAGTTGCTCTAGGGGCAACAATGGTTAGCACTGATTTAGGAACTAATTGTATTATTGAACTTTACGATCTTACAAATGATGCCGTTATTGCAAATAGTCAAGTTTCAACTAACAGTTTAACTGAGATTTGGGTTTCAAGTACGACTAATTTTATATCAGAAATGCCAAATGATCCAGTTGATTTAGCGGTAAGAATTTCATCAGATAATGGAGCTAATGTGCGTATGCTGAATCCAACACTATTTTTAATTTGGAAATAAGCTCTCTAACAATAGATAAAAATGAATGCGCTTACTCTCTGCGTAGAACCTCAAGTATTAGACCGAAAGGTTTGTTCCTTAAGCAAAGTATTAGCGCACTCCAGCTGTTCGACATGTTCCATAGGGTATGTCGGACATGGGATAAAAGAGGATTTCCAAATCCCTTGCTAGATAAACCATTCATATCAGCCTTTTATGCACACCTGTCTGATGGAAATGATTTAGATTTATCGTGATATAAGGCAGTTATGTTGCACAAACGCAACATAACCGAATGTTGGTATATATTAAACCAAAAAAGGTGTTTAAAAAACTATTTTCAAAGAAAGAACCTAAAACCTTTGGACCTATAGAACCAATTTATCCTGGTGAAATGTTTGAAGTTGGTGAAATAGTAGATGATAATGGATTCTTTGCGATTTCAAACATTAACAAATCATATGATAATTACCCTAATAAAAAACATTTTCCTTGGTGGATTCAAGTGACTTTAGAACTAGTTGACACTGATGATAGAAAAATGCCAACCGAAAGCGAAGCACAAATACTAAGTGAGTTAGAAGAAAAAATCGAGAAATTCATAATTGATAAGCACAAAACTCATTTTATTGGGCGGGTAACTCAAAATGGATTTAGGGATATTATTTTTTATGTAGACCAACCAAGATTTGATCAAGAAAAGACCATCTTATTTTTTGATCAAGTTCAGGAAAAAAGGAGAGTAAATTTTTCAATGGAAAAGGACATTGATTGGAATAATGTTTCTGGACTGATAAAATAAACCCTGGGAAAGTCATATTCTAGTTGCTTTTGAAAAACGGCTTAACAGAATGGAAACTGAAAAGTGGAATGACACTAAAAGAATTTGAATCCAATAAAGCCAATTAATTTTTTGCAGCCCCTAATTAATGAGATTAGTAACTTGGAATTGTAACGGAGCACTAAGGAAGAAATTCCATGAACTTTTATCGCTGAACGCTGACATTTATATAATCCAAGAATGCGAGGATCCTAACCAAACTAAAGACATTCTTTACAAGGAATGGGCGAACTCACATCTGTGGATTGGAGGAAACAAGAACAAAGGAATTGGAGTCTTCATGTCTGGTGAACACTCGATCGAAACATTAAATTGGAGTAATCTATATAAAGATCATGCGGTAAAACATTTCTTGCCGTGTTTAGTGAACAAGCAGATTCAACTTTTGGCTGTCTGGACACATCATAACAACTCCCCAACATTTGGATATATTGGGCAATTTTGGAAATATCTTCAAACCAACAAAGCTCAATTCAAGAACATTATAATTGCAGGTGATTTTAATAGCAATGTGATTTGGGACAAATGGGATCGATGGTGGAACCATTCAGATTGTACGAACGAACTTCATGAACTCGGAATAGTTAGCGCATATCATAGTTTGATGAAGGAACAACAAGGTAAAGAATCTCAACCCACATTCTTCCTTCAACGAAATACCAGCAAGCCATATCACATTGATTATTTCTATTTATCCGAGCACTTCTTAACACCAAAGTCCAACGTAGAAATTGGGGAACAGTCCAAGTGGCTAGACTTAAGCGACCATTTGCCCCTGATCCTGGAATTGTCAAAATAATATCATGCCAACATTATCCATGTATCTCACAAATCCCCATCCGTTGATAAATAGCTAACAAAAGATGTGTTTTGATGATTGGATATGTAAAAATCAACGCATTTACTGAGTAAAATGTAAATATTTCAATCCCTGTGAGTATTCTGTATGAGTTAGGGCTATATAATGGTGACACTATCTCACATGGACCGTAAAGCCCAGATAAAGCAGTACTTTGAAGGAAAACTCTCCCGACAGGAGGCTCAGGAGTTTTTAAGGTGGTTCAACTCAGCCGAAAATGAACACGAAGTACATGCTGAGATTGATAAACTCTGGCATGCTGACGATAAATCCATGCAGGAATGGGATGATACTGCTGTATTTAAGAACATCCAGGAAAGAAAGAATAATGGACGGTCTCTCAAACAGCAGAAATCTTCCACCCGGTCGCTAAAAAAAACTTCCCGGATTCCACTTCTTAAGGTTGCTGCAGTTGCCGCTGTGGCGATAGTCAGCACACTGATATACCTGAATCTGGATACATCGATCCCTGAGGAGCCTGTTGTCTACAGGGAAATTGTGAAATCAAATCCTCCGGGTCAGAAGTCCCGGGTGTATCTACCCGATGGATCTGTTGTAAATCTCAATTCGGGTAGTCAGCTAAGCTATACCGAGGGCTTTCATAATGGCAGGGTTGTGTACCTGGAGGGAGAAGCTTTTTTTGACGTAAAAAAGGATTCTCTGAGGGCCTTCACCGTTCACAGTGGAAGGCTGACGACCACAGCACTGGGGACAAGCTTTAATATCAATGCCTTTGGTGAAGACGAAGAGGTGGTACTGGTCACCGGAAAAGTGAGCGTAACGGATACAAGCTCCAAACAGGAGCTTTTGCTCGATCCCGGAGAGAAAGCGATGATCAGAGAAGTTGATAGCACTTTGAAAAAAGAAACGGTAAACATAGCCGCATATACCTATTGGAAGGATGGGATCCTATATCTGGACAAGGTCAGCATGCATGATGTGATTAAAGTGCTGGAGCGTTGGTATGGGGTCTCCATCAGTGTGGAAGGGACAATCCCGAATGACAAATGCACAGGATTATTTAAGAAGAATGAATACCTGACCAATGTGCTCAATGTCTTAAGTCACTCTGTAGCATTCAATTATAAATTAAACGATAATGGAGTAAAACTGATGTTCAACTGAGTAAACAAAAGCCTATGAAAAAATCCTGACAAAAAAGAAACCGGGAATCGATGATCCCCGGATCAAACAATCAATCGATGGAAGGAAAGTTGCCGCTCTCCTGAAATCCAAAAGACTTATTGTTCATTTTTAAAGCATTACAAAAGTATGGAATACAAAATAATTCAGACCATTGCCATGGTTACAAAATATTCCTTGTATGTCTTTTCCGCCTTATTCATAACCATTTCCTCAGTTTTAGCTGAAGGTGTAGTGGGGCAGGTGAAGAGCATCAAGGAGGTAGTTATTAATATTGATGAGTCCAGTGAGAAGCTGGGCGAGGTCTTAAAAAACATTGAAGCCCAAACAGACTTCCGCTTCTTTTATACAGACAAAAGCATCAAGCAAAACAGTGAGATTTACTTGTCGAATACCAATGGAACCGTTGCTGACATCCTCAAAGAGATCTCAGGTCAGGTAGGTATTAAGTTCAGACAGGTAAATGCTACAATCAGTGTCAGCAGAAAGCAGAATTTGGTTTCATCAAACAAAATTGAAGTTGTAATTGAAGAGCAAAGCACTGTAACAGGTAAAATCACCGATGAGAATGGAGATGAATTGCCCGGAGCATCTGTTCAGCAAAAGGGTACGACTAATGGTACAATTACCGATGCAGAAGGAATGTATACTTTAAGTGTACCGGATAATAGCACATTGATCATTTCATTCGTCGGTTATGTGCCTCAGGAAATCGCAGTGAATGGACGCTCTGTCATCGATCTTTCTTTGAAACCCGATATCACAGCCCTGAGTGAAGTTTTAGTGGTTGGTTATGGAACACAGGAAAAAAGGGACGTTACTTCTGCTATTTCAATGATAAAGGGAGAAGCGCTTACTGTAATTCCAACCTCCAACCCAATGGATGCCATGAAAGGTCAGATTGCCGGTGTCGACATCCTGCAAAATGGTGGGCGCCCTGGTCAATCACCCACAATCAGAATTCGAGGTAGAAGGTCACTCACCGCTTCCAATGATCCCTTATTCGTAATTGATGGTATCCCGATGACCGCCGGAACAGCAACACTGGGAGATTTTAACTCTGCGGATATTCAATCTGTTGAAGTATTGAAAGATGCTGCATCGCAAGCTATCTATGGATCGAGAGGATCTAATGGTGTGGTGCTGGTCACCACCAGGAGAGGTGATCCTGGCGTTACGCGGGTCAACTTTACAACGAGCTATGGTGTTTCTCAGCCTTTCAGAACCATCCCCATGATGAATGGCGCTCAATTTGCGGATCTGAAACGTGAGGGTAACAGGTTAGATGCCAATGGTCAATCAGGACGTGCCGCCTGGGGAGCTCCCGGCTCAAGCATACCGGATGATGCCGCAGTTTTTAATGATGCTGTTGAGTTGAATTCCGTTCAAAATGGGTTTTCAACTGATTGGCAGGATCTGATCTATCAGAACGGCGCTCAGTTAAACAACCAGCTCAGTATATCTACCGGAACTGAAAAAACACGTGTTTTTCTGGCCTTTAGCAATTTTGATGAAGAGTCATTGATAGAAGGCGTTAATTATAAGCGGTATACAGGACGTATCAATGTGGACCACGACATCAGCAAAGTATTTAAGGTAGGTGTATCCACTATTTACTCTAACGTCACAGATAATTGGGGTTCCGGATCAGTCATTTCTGAAGCGGTCAACCAAACTCCCCTGGGTTTACCATTTGATGCAGAAGGCAATATCATCTTTTTACCCATTTCTGATGGTATTCGGTCTAACCCACTCTCTGAATTGGTTCCCGGAAAACGTGTGGACGAAAGAAAAACAGAGCGCATGTTTTCTTCAGTCTATTTGGACGTTAATATCATGGAAGGACTTCAATATAAGTTCTTAATAGGTCAGGACATTCGAAATTATCAAAGAGGTATTTTTGAAGGACAATTCACCAATACACGGAAGAATGGTTCTCCATTTGCTTCACTCCAAAAAGCTCAGGAATCCGGCTATACGCTTGAAAACCTACTTACTTACAATAAGTCATTTGGAGTACATAGTTTAGGACTTACTTTTCTGCAAAGTGCTGCGGATCAAAAGTTTAACACCAATTTGTTAGCAGCTCAAAACCTGCCTTATGAGTCAGCACTTTGGAATAAGCTGGATCTGGGTACCATCACTGCCTACAACAGTGATTTCGCAGAATACCAGCTGCTGTCATATATGGCACGTATCAACTACTCATTTAGAGGTAAATATCTCTTACAGGCTAGTATGCGATGGGATGGATCTTCCCGATTGGCAGAAGGTAACAAGTGGAATAGTTTCCCTGGGATATCAGCTGGCTGGAGGCTGAAAGACGAAGCATTTTTGTCCACTGCCAATTTCCTGACAGAGCTTAAATTGAGAGCGTCGTATGGTAAAGTTGGTAACACCTCTGTTGCTCCGTACCAAACACAAGGCACTTTGACCAATACATTTTATGATTGGAACAATAGCGATGCAAAAGGATTTAGACTTGATCTGATTCCCAATGCTGACCTCAGCTGGGAAGTTTCCGAATCTTTTGATGTGGGTGTTGATTTCGCATTCTTCAATGGCAGGCTAAGTGGTTATGTTGACTATTACACAACCTCTACCGGTACCTCATTATTGCTAAACCGTCAACTTCCGCAGACCTCAGGTTATGCTTTCATTCTGCAAAACATTGGAGGAACGCAAACAAATGGTTTTGAAATCACTCTTCAATCGACCAATATCGACATCCCCAACGGACTGAAATGGAAATCGGAATTTAATCTTGGAAGCTTGACAGAAAAGATTGTTGACCTTGCCTTACGAGGCGAAAATGGTGAACTCATAGATGATATAGGTAACGAATGGTTTATCGGTCAACCGGTCAGAGTATTTTATGATTTCAATAAAATAGGAATCTGGCAGGCTGATGAAGTAACCGAAGCTGCTTCTTACAATCAATTTCCGGGAGAAATCAAGATTGAGGACCTGAACAATGACGGTAGAATTACCGCTACTGATGACAGAAAAGTGCTGGGCAATGACGTACCCAAGGCATACGGAGGTCTGACAAACAATTTCTCCTACAAAGGAATTGACCTTTCATTTTTTGTCTATTACCGACTTGGTTTTATGATCAGAAGCCAGTTTAGTAACGGTCAGGCTACTATGCAGGGCAGGTACAACAACCTGGATGTGGATTACTGGACTATTGACAATCCAACGAATGCATATCCAAGGCCGAATAAAAACCAGGAGAGTATCCAGTATGGTTCTTCATTGCAATACGTTGATGGAGGTTTCGTGAAGCTCCGAAATGTTACGTTGGGATATTCCTTCCCGGAAAGTATAGCAAGCAAGCTTAAAATGACTAAGCTGAGATTGTTTTTTACAGCACAAAACCCACTTACATGGTCTGACTACAAATTATTTGATCCGGAAAGAGCGGGTAATGTTACCAGTGGAGAAATGCCTTCCAATAGGATGTTTTTGAGCGGTGTTAACATTTCTTTCTAATCAATGACTAAAAAATTGAAATGATCATGAAAATGAAAATAACAAAATCAATATTCATAGCTATCGCAGTGATTGCATTCAGTACGCAATCATGCGAAGACTATCTGAACGAGGAATTAATTTCCGGTGTCTCTGCCGGTGGTTACTATTCTAGAGCCGCCGGGTTAGAAGATGCCGTGGATGCGAGCTACTCGTTTCTACGAGAAATATATAGTAATGAACGTGCTCATTCATTGAGCATTTTTGGAACGGATACTCATACTAATGGTGCCGATGGAGGTTACAAAGGCTTCAACAGGTACGACAATGAATTAAATTCAACAGTCAACATCCTGGATCAGCAATGGACATTCCTGTATCAGGGCATCAATCAGGCTAATGCAGTGTTAAACCGCATTGACGGTGTTGCTGACATGGCAGAAAGTGTAAAAACTGTGCGTCGTGCCGAGGTAAGCTTTTTGCGCGCATTTTATTACTTCTATCTTGTCCGTACCTGGGGTGATGTACATTTCACGCTGGAAGAGACCGTAGGTGCTGAAGTGAATGCCAATAAGACCGCACAGTCTACTATTTATGAGGATGGGATAATTCCTGACCTTGAATTTGCCATTGCCAACCTGCCTAACACACAGGGTAATTATGGCAGGGCTACAAAGCCTGCTGCAGAATTTTTATTAGGGCAGGTTTATCTGACAAGAGGTTATCAATCTTTTGGCTCAGCCAATGATTTCGTGGAGGCAGAAGCATTGTTATCCAATGTGATTGATGATTACAGCTTTGCATTGGTTCAGTCCCATAAGCAGTTGTGGGATCAGGACAATCAGATAAATAGCGAGGTCATTTGGGCCATACAGTATTCAACAGATCTGATCCTGAATTCCGGCGTAGGAAACCGTGCCCATTTGTATTTTGGAAGTGAGTACGATGTTCAGCCTGGTATGATCCGTGACATTGCCAATGGAAGACCCTTTAAGCGGTTCAGGCCAACAGACCACATGATAGATGTTTGGGCTACAGAACGTGTAAACGATCAACGGTACGAAGACACCTACAAGCACGTCTATTACAGCAATGACAACAGGACAGCTGGTAATGGTATCCCATTATGGAAACAAGTTCACGTTGATTTAGGTGCTCGAAAAGCTGATGGATCGGTAGTGACTGCTGCGGATCTTGGACAAAGAAGGTTTGAAGTGGGTGATACCGCACTTTATTACCCTGGTCCCGGGCAAGATGCCAACTGGCTGGGTGATGAGAAGCTTAGGGTGAGGTACACGGTAATTACCAAGGATAAGGCATCTTATCCGGCTAGTACATTGCCTACTTCAGATCCAAACTATTATCCTTCGGATCCATTCTTTTACAATGAGCGATTGTTTCCAACCATTGCTAAATTCTTTGATCCAAGAAGGCCAGCCATCCAACATGAGGCAGGTTCGCGGGATTGGTTTGTAATGCGTTTGGCAGATGCATATCTGCTGCGTGCAGAAGCCCGGTTCAATGACAACGACGCTGCAGGTGCTGCAGCCGATATCAATGTGGTCAGAACGCGTGCTGCAAAACCTGGAAAAATTGCGGAGATGCAAATTGCAGAGGGAGATGTGACGCTCGATCGTATCTTACTTGAACGCGCGCTGGAGCTGGATGCGGAACAGGTAAGGTGGTTTGATTTGGCCAGGACAGGGAAGCTGGTAGAATATGTAAGACTTTATAATCCACTTGGTGCACCTAATATTGAAAGTCATCATATTCACAGACCTATTCCTCAGACCCAAATCGACAGGACCCTGGGAGGTTATCCTCAGAATGAAGGATATTGATTTGAGTGTCTTGTTTTGTTAATGTAACTAGTAAAATTGGCCGGAGGTACGTTCCTCTGGCCAATTTTGATTTTTATGACTACTGGTCTTAAAACACAGAAAATGATTTAGCGGCACCTGGATGAATGAGTCGTGCTGGTGGTTGCTCCGGGTAAAACATTGAAATGGAATCAAATAAAAAACCTATAAGATATTTAAGACACGCAATCGGAGTGTCTAAGCTACTGATCATCTCAATGTGTCTTTTTGCTTGTGAGAAAGAGCAAAAAGAGTCCGCTAGAGAAGCTGAACCCGTGTTTAAGCTGATACCTTCCGAGAAAAGCGGAGTGACTTTTCAAAATACCCTCGATGAAACAGTAGAGACTTTCTTCGATTACTTCACTTATGTATACAATGGCGGAGGCGTAGGAATAGGAGACATCAACAATGATGGACTTTCTGATATTTACTTCACGGGTAATCAAGTCTCCAACAAGCTCTATCTCAACCTAGGTAATATGAAGTTTAAAGACATCACAACATCTGCCGGTGTGGAAGGTGGACCCGGGTGGAACAATGGAGTGAGCATGGTAGATGTCAACCTTGATGGTTTTCTGGACATCTATGTGTGTCGGGGAGGCTGGCAGGATACGGATGAGGAGCGAAGAAACCTTCTGTTCATCAACCAGGGCGACCTGACTTTTAAAGAACAAAGCATTGAGTTCGGCCTAGACGAACAGGGCTACTCCATACATGCTTCCTTTTTTGACATGGACAATGACAACGATCTGGACGCTTATATCACGAGCCGGCCAGACTCTTTTGACCTTCCGTTGACACAGATGGTGAAGCAAAAGAAACTTTCGCCAACACATAGCAGGGATAAACTGTATCTCAATGAAAATGGAAAATTCAAAGAAATTGGTTTGCAGGCAGGCATTACGGACAATTATGGGTATGCACTGAGTGTTGTGACAGCCGATGTCAACAACGATGGCTTCACAGACATTTTTGTGGCCAATGATTTTGCTGAAAGTGACTACCTGTACATCAATCAGGGGGATGGAACCTTTAAGGAAAAAATAAAGCAGGCAACCAATCACGTTTCCATGTATTCCATGGGTACAGACATTGCAGACATTAACAACGATGGCCTGGAGGATATTTTTGTGAGTGAGATGCTCCCCGAGGACTATAAGCGTTCTAAAGTGTCGATGCCATCCATGGATGTAGAGGGTTTTTATGCGATTGTAAATAGCGGGATGCATAAGCAGTATATGCATAACGCTCTGCATCTCAACCAGGGCAATCTCTTTTTTAGTGATATATCACAGCTGGCAGGGGTTGCTAAAACCGAATGGAGCTGGTCATCTCTTTTAGCTGATTTTGACAATGATGGATACAGAGACATTTTTGTTGCCAATGGCTACAAGCGCGATGTTTTTGATGGGGATGTGCAGCATAAGTTGACCAACTTTATCATGAATAATAAGCATAAATACACTTCGCCCCAGGATATGCTTGATAGGGGATTCAAAGAATTCATCGATGTGTATGATCCAATCAAGGTTAAAAATTATCTCTTCAGGAATAATGGAAATCTGGAGTTTGACAATGTAAGTCAGACGTGGGGCTTCAATGAGGCCAGCTTTTCCAATGGAGCAGCCATAGCAGACCTTGACAATGACGGAGACCTGGACCTGGTGGTCAACAACATTGATGGGGAAGCTTTTCTTTATGACAATACCTCGTCGTCCCGAAATAATTATCTGAGAATAGCGCTGATCGGGCCGGCAGGAAATGCAGATGGGTTGGGGGCAAAAGTGACCCTGTACTATGATGGCAATATTCAGTATTTCGAAAACAAGATCGTGAGGGGATACCTTTCATCCTGTGAACCTGTTGTTCATTTTGGAGTTGGGAATACCCAAAGAGTAGATAGCATCAGGGTACGCTGGCCTGATGGTATGGAGAACGTTATTAGGGATGAGGCTGCCAATCAGGTACTTCAGGTAAAGTATGCCGAGTCAAAGCCGGAATCCTCTGAAAAGCCCACAAAAAAATCCCTGTTTAGGGAAACAACCACAGAACTGTTGACCGGTCCTTTTAAACACCAGGAAAACGTGTTTAATGAATATAGTGAGCAGGTATTACTACCCCATATGTTTTCCCGTAGCGGACCTTTTGTAGCAGTAGGTGATGTAAACAATGATGGTGCTGAAGATTTTTATGTGGGGGGTGCGGCTGGCCAGGCAGGGAGCTTATATATTCAGAGCGAAGGAAAAATGATCAGGACTTCGAAGTCAGTATTCAATGCTGACAAAGCATATGAAGATATGGGCACAGTTTTTTTCGATGCTAATAATGATGGGAGCCTTGACCTGTATGTGGTGAGTGGAGGTAGTGAATTTCCGGAAGGATCAGAGCTATATCAGGACAGACTCTATGTCAATGACGGCAAAGGGAACTTCAAAAGAAAAGAGATACCAAAGACTGTCAGCAGCGGCTCGTGTGTGGTGGTGCGTGACATCAATGGGGATGGTTATGCAGACCTCTTCAGGGGTGGTCAGGTGGTAGCTAACAGTTACCCCAAAGCTCCACGTAGCTACTTACTGATAAATGAAAAGGGGAATTTTGTTGACAAGACCTCGGAAATTTCTCCTTCCCTTGCTGAGATAGGGATGGTGAACTCAGCTGCCTGGGTGGACATGAATGGTGACAACTCAGCAGAGCTGGTGGTGGTTGGAGAGTGGATGCCGATCACGGTTTTCGAAAATAGAAATGGTAAGCTGGAAGATATCTCAGGTAAGCTTGGCCTCCAAAATACACAGGGTTGGTGGAACAAAGTGATAGCCAACGACATCGATGACGATGGCGATATGGATCTGCTCCTGGGTAATCTGGGGGAGAATTACAAGTTCAAAGCCAGTGTTGAAAAACCATTTGAGGTCTTTGCCAAAGACTTCGACTACAATGGAACGAACGATATCTTTTTAGCCCGGTATTATCAAAACACCATGGTTCCGATTCGGGGCCGGGAATGCTCATCGCAACAGATGCCGGTGATAGCGCAAAAATTTCCGACGCATCTCTCGTTTGCCGAATCTGATCTCCGAACGATTCTGGGTGCCGACATCGAGCAGGCTCTTCATCGGGAGGCGTATCTTTTTTCCAGTGTCATGCTGATCAATGAAGACGGGACTTTCAACTTAAAGAAGCTACCAGTAGAGACCCAGCTCTCTACCGTAAACTGTATTGCGGTGGAGGATTTCGATAAAGATGGAAAGAAGGATATTCTGCTGGCGGGGAATAAGTTCGATGTGGAAGTAGAAACCACGGCGGCAGATGCTTCTCCGGGGGTATTTCTGAAAGGAACAGGGGGACAGGAGTTCAAGAGTCTTAAACCTATGGAAAGTGGATTTTTCGTCCCTTACAATGTGAAGGACATGCAGCTAATTAAAATAAAAGATGAGTGGACTGCTATCGTAAGCATTAACAATGAAGGATTGCGAATGTTCTCCTCAGCGATGAAGTCTGGAGTGGGTGTTGGTGCAGCGAAATAGTGCGACTGTAACGCCTTAAATTGATTTACAAGAATAAACAGCAGACCAAAATCATGATCTCATGCCGCTTAAAAACCTTTCTGAAAAGGTCTAAGGTTAAGGTGATATGAGCTTCCACGGTTTTGATGGAGATGCCCAGTTCATTTGCTATTTGCTTATTAGACAAGCCATCAAATCTTGACATTTGAAAAACCAGTTTCCGTTTTTCAGGGAGGGTTTTCAGCACCTCCTTGATCACCTCCTTTAGCTCATTTGCTTCTATGCTGTCTTGAGTTTCATTTTGTGGCTCAAGCATGTGAATCTGATAATCAGCAGATGCTTTTTCCCGGATCCGTTTCTTAAACTCGTCATAAATTATATTCCTGGCTATCTGATAAATATATGAGCTCACATTTTGGGTGACATCTATCAAATGTCGTGAGGTCCATACTTTCACAAAAACTTCCTGTGTGATTTCCTTCGCCTCGTCTTCATTCAGCCCATGTTTGGTGCAAAAGAAGTAGACTTTGGAATGAAAGATCTCATAGAGCTGATTGAAGCCTTCCATATCATTCTTCTGCATCCTAAGGATGGCGTTTTCAATATCAGGTTGATGGTTAACCACTCATTAAAAATAATGGTATTTTAAATTTCTAAGTGTTTTGTGAATATTATGCTGGAATTAATGATTCGACTCTGAATTAAAATATTCTATTAAAACACATATTTTATTGATATATTATTAAAAATTAATAATGTATGTAATGATAAATGTAAATATTTAATTTCAGTATAGGGTAGGGTGTGCTCTAGGAAGTATTAGAGATACAGCACCCAATTGAATTGAAAGAAGATCTACTTATAAAGTTTTTCAAAGGTGAGTGTTCCCATGATGAGGCTTATGAGGTTTTGAAATGGATGTCCACAGAAAAGGGCAAACAAGAATTTCATCAGGCTTTTGATGACTTTCATTCCGAAGATCAGGTATCTGATTCGCAAAAGACTGAGATGTATGACTCTGTCCTCACTAAAATCAAGTTCGAAGAGATCGCCAGAAAGATCCAGACAGAGAATGAATCAGTACAATTGGTTTCCTCAGCAAACAATCCTAAAAGCCGAAGATTCTACCTGGCCAAAGCTGCAATGATAGCCCTGATTCTTGGGTTCATCGCCACTGTTTTGGTGTGGAAACCATCGGGAACAGATGAAGAGGTAATAAGCCAGGTGGTGCCGATCGTAATCACCAAGAGTACAGAAGCCGGCCAAAAATTAACCGTTCACCTTGCAGACGGGTCAGTGGCGGTATTGAATGCCAACAGTTCTATCAGCTATCCAAAACAATTTGTCGATTCTACCAGGAGCATCGAAATGTCTGGCGAAGTTTATTTTGATGTGGCCCGGGATCCGAAAAAACCCTTCGTGGTCCATACTTCACAATTGTCCACTACTGCACTGGGTACTTCTTTCAACATAGAGGCTTTAAGCGGGCAAAATCACCAGGTAAGCCTGGTCACTGGAAAAGTTGAAGTAAAGTCACTGGCTGATGATGCCAAAGAGATATTAAATCCCGGGCAGGCCATATCTTTTGATGGACAAAAACTCATCAAGTTGTCCTTTGACCCGGAAACCAAAGTCCTGTGGAAGGATGGCATTATTTATTTCGATTCTACACCGCTTGACAAGGCATTTAGGGTGCTGGAAAACTGGTACAATGTTAAGATTGAAATAGTGGGAGAAAATCAGACTAAAGGCCGATTGATCTCAGGAAGATTTGACAATGACTACCTGGTAAATGTATTAAACAGCTTAAGCTATGCTCAGAATTTTGAATATACGGTGGACCAGAAACGGGTTACCATAAGATATAGAAAATAAAAAGACCCTTCTGAAATGCGGCAAACATTTGATCAGAAGGGCACTAAGTATATAGGTTCAATTAAACCCATTCAAATTTATGAAAAATAACTTTTACTACAGTTTAGTAATGTTAGGGAAGTATTCGATTTATGCTTATGCGATTGGAGTTATTCTGCTGAGTACCGCTTTTGCGAAAGACGGAGCAGCTCAGAATATCCGTAGTGTAAAAGAAGTTCGAATAACCCTGAACATGTCAAAAAGCAGTCTTCTTGATGTTTTCAAAACGATAGAAGCTGAAACAGATTACTCCTTTGTTTATGATCCTGACAACTTTGATATCACATCAAAAGACGGGATAAATCTTCGCGTCAGAAACGCCACACTCGAAAATGTACTATTGGATTTATCACGACAGGCCAAAATTGGCTTTCGGCAGGTAAATAACAGGATCAGCGTAAAGGCGGCCCCTGATACCCAGAAAGAGATAGAAATAGTGATAGAACAGGAAACCATTACTGGTACGATCGTTGACGAGACCGGTGAAGGATTACCCGGAGCTACGGTACTTGAGAAAGGTACATCAAACGGAACCATTACAGATGTGGATGGAAAATTCACACTTTCAGTCAATGAGAATGCGATCCTGAACGTATCATTTGTTGGTTATAAGCCAGTTGAGGTCCCGATAAATGGACGTACTACATTGAGTATCTCTTTGGAGGCTGATGTAGCTTCTCTTGAAGAGGTGGTAGTAGTAGGATATGGCACACAGAAGTCTGTGAATGTCACGGGTTCGGTTTCAACAGTAAAGTATGATGAAAAACTGGAGAACAGGCCCATTACCAATGCTTCGCAGGCACTCGGAGGAAATGCCTCCGGGGTTTGGGTGAGTCAGAATTCCGGAAAGCCCGGCAGTGATGGAGCCACCCTGAGGGTAAGAGGTTGGGGTACGCTCAACAACTCCAGTCCGCTTGTGATTATCGATGGTATTGAAGGGTCATTCGATCAGTTGAACCCAAATGATATCGAAAGTATTTCCGTATTGAAGGATGCTGCCAGTGCTGCAATTTTTGGATCAAAAGCTGCGAATGGGGTGATTCTTGTCACTACCAAGATGGGGAAGAAGGACCAGAAAATGCAAGTGAATTTCAATGGATATTATGGCCTTCAGTCATTGGGAAGAAGATTCGATATGATTGATAATAGCGTGGAATATATGGAGATGTACAATAGCGCTTTAGCCAATGAAGGTTCCAGCCCGCTGTTTCCTGATTACCTGGTCGAGGCTTTCAGAACAAACAATGATCCGTATAAATATCCCAATGCCAACTATTTTGATGAATTATTCCAGGTAAATCCTATCCAGGAATATAATTTATCATTCAAAGGAGGCTCCAATAATACATCATCATTTCTTTCATTCAATTATTTAAGCCAGGAAGGGATGATCCCAAATACCAATTCCAATAGATATGGTCTTCGGGCAAATATTGAATCTAATGTGAATGACTGGCTGACCGTAAGTGGTCGGATCAATTATACCAGACGTATTTCTGAAGAGCCATACGAAGATATTACATATGGTTCACTAGGACGTGTTTTTGCAATGCTGCAGGGGGTCACCCCTTTTACAGCACCGTACACCAGAGATGGTAGATTTGGCACTGTAGAGGCCATTGACAATACGGGCTCATTTCTATACGATAACAGGAATCCATTGATTGACGCTGCCAATGGGTTGACAACCAGGGAGCAGAACTACTTGGTGTTAAACGCTTCAGTGGGAGTACAACTACATAAAAATCTCCTTTGGAAGACCACATTGTCATCAACATCTAACTGGAATCTGACAGATAGCTACAATCAAAGTGTTTTCGGTTACACCGACTCAGGTATTGAAACCACCACCAAAAACTTCAACAGGGAAGGTCTGGAGATCAATCGTGGTCAGGTTTCCACCATCGAGAATAATACATTCTCAACGCTGAACTACAATCAGAACATTGCCGGAATCCATGATATCTCAGCCATTGCCGGTATTCAGATGCAGGATCAGGTGATCAAGAATGTTTATTCGCGGAGGACAAATGCTCCTAAAGAAGGCCTTACCCAGGTAGACGCCGGTACTTCCGGTATTCAGGGAGAAGGAAACATGGTGGGTATCAAGATCTACTCATACTTTGGAAGACTTGGGTATTCCCTTTCCGATAAGTATTTGTTTGAAGCCAACCTCAGAGCCGATGCTTCCTCTCGATTTGCCGAAGGCAACAGGTGGGGGATATTTCCGGGATTTTCAGCTGGATGGAGAGTCATCGACGAAGGTTTCATGCCAACCTCCGGCACACTCTCAAATTTGAAGTTGAGGGCTTCATGGGGACAGCTTGGTAATCAAAATATCTCAGGCTATTGGCCATATCTGACGGTGATCAATCAGAACAATGAGTTAAGCTACAGTTACAATGGCACTTTCAGCCCCGGAGCAGCAGTGACATCCCTGGTAGATGAAAATATTACCTGGGAAACAACCACCACTATTGACTTTGGCGCAGACCTGGGTTTCTTTGATGATAAGGTAAACCTGGTGTTTGATTATTTTAAGAAAAGAACTTCAGATATCATTGTACAGCTACCCATCCCATCAGTCCTGGGCGGATTATCAGCACCATTTGAGAATGTTGGTGAGATGTATAATACCGGTGTAGAGTTTGCATTGAACTACAACAATCAAAAACTCAATCGCAATGATTTTGCATATGATGTAGGATTGAATGTTACCTACGTCACCAACGAAGTCACAAGTTTCAGGGGTGGAGATTCACCGGATCAATTGTTTCTGATCAGAGAAGGCTACTCGTATAATACGCTATATGGGTTCAAGGCCATTGGTATTTACCAAAGTGACCAGGAAGCGTTGGATCACATGAGTAACAACAGTTTCAAGCCACAGGCGGGTAATCTGAAATTTGAAGATCTCAACAATGACGGAAGACTCGGTTTTGAGGACAAACAAGATTTAGGAAACACGATTCCCAAGTTCACTTATGGATTTAGCGGTAGCATCAAATACCGGGGTTTTGATCTGAATATGTTGTTTCAGGGACTGGCAAAGTTGCATGTCTATACGCAAAGTAGCTTTACCAATGTGACAGTCGACAACCCAACGATAACCACGAAATGGCGGGATGCGTGGACTCCGGAAAACACAGATACCGATATACCCGCATTACGTCTCAATAGCTCATGGGATAACCAGCAAAGCTCTTTTTGGGTGCATGAGGTTAGTTTCCTGAAGCTAAAAAACATCCAGCTGGGATATTCATTGCCAGAAAATGTGCTGGAAGCACTCGGTGTGCAGAAGTTATATGTTTATGCCAATGCACAGAATGTGTTCACACTGGTGGATCAGGCTTACGAAGGATATGATCCGGAGCGCAGCACCTTCAATGCAGGGCAGAACATGTACCCTGTACCACGAATTGTTTCATTAGGTCTCAACCTTAACTTCTAAAGCAATGAAAACTAAATATATATTCAAGTACAGTTTAATCGTAATTCTGGCCATATCTCTCAATGGATGCGCCGATGAATATTTAGACTTTTTCCCCGGGGATAAGATCACCTCTGCCAATTTCCCGGAAAGTGAAGCGGACATCAAATTATTGCTCAATGGAGTCTACTCAGAATTAAGAGAGACATCCATTTATAACCAGGGTTTGTTTGGTTTTGGTGTTCTGGATGGGGCTACACCCAATGCTTATAACTGGGGGAATACACCTATCTCGAAATCAGGAAACGGTCAGCTGACCTCCGGCGATGGTGGAATAGTGACATTTAGATGGACACGATGCTACAGCATTATTTACCGGGCAAATTTCCTGCTTCAGGCTGTTGAGGAGGTGGAGCTCAGCGATGAGGCAAGAAACACCTATATCGGTGAGGCTCATTTCCTCAGAGGATTGGCTTATGCCACGCTGGTAGAGTCATACGGTGGGGTACCTATTGTCGATGGGCTAATTTCAGCTGAGGAAGCAAGGAGCATATCTAGAGCTACTGCGGCTGAAACATGGGCCCAGGCAATAGCTGATTATGATGTAGCCATTGCCAATCTGGATGCAGATGCACCGGATCTGGGAAGAGCTACACTTGGAGCTGCATTGGGGATGAAGATGCGGGCCTACCTCTATCAGGGCATGTATAATGAGGTGCTGGATGTAATTGATGATATCGATGCACTAGGTAAGTATTCATTGTTTCCCAGCTACGAAGGTTTGTTTACACTGCAGAATGAAAACAATCAGGAGGTGATATTTGATATTCAGTATATGTCAGGAGAGAATTCACAGGGATCGCTTCATGATCAATATTGCGGTACCGGAACTGGCAGCTGGACGCGGGGTACCAGATATGTGCCAACAGATGATCTGGTAAACGCTTATGAAACAATTGATGGTTCACCTGTCGATCCTTTGGATCCATATGCCAACCGTGATCCAAGATTGGAGTTTACGGTGGTAGTGCCAGGGTCCTTTTTCCTTGGTTATCAATTTCCAAACTATATCTATCCAGGTGGAGCATATAATCACCCGGGTAACAGACTTAAGCATCTGAGTACAAGAAAGTACCGCATTGAGCCAATAGAAGATTTGCCTCCTTCAGGACAGTCAGGTTTAAATAACATCATATTAAGATACGCTGATGTACTCTTATCCAAGGCAGAAGCCATTATAGAGACAAATGGAAATATTGATGAAGCCGTTGCTCTAATCAACAGAATTAGAACTGAGCGAGACGATGTGACGATCACTTCCTTGCCGATGGGGTTGACACAGACACAGGCGAGGGACAGGCTGAGACATGAAAGAAGAATAGAATTTGCCATGGAGGGACTTTACTGGATGGATATCAAACGATGGGGTATTACCCAGGACATTTATCCTTTGGAGGTAAAGGATCATAACGGTGATGTGATAGAAACTAAATTTCCGGATGGATATTTATCGCATTATGATCTGCTGCCTATTCCTGATAGTGAGATCTCTCTCAATGAAAATCTAGTCCAAAATGAGGGCTGGTAAACTCCCGACTCAAGCTAGATAATTATTCACATGCAACATCCGGATTTTTCCGGATGTTGCTTTTAATTAGATGTCTTAATTAGAATAACTTGAAAATGACAAAATATTTAATGGTTAGAACCTTCCATTTCATCCTCTTTTTTGGCTTTGCTACATTAGGTGTGGCAGCTCCTGATTCCCCAAATATTATGGTGATCCTGGTTGATGACCTTGGATATGGTGATCTCTCCTGCCAGGGAGGTACAGACATTCAAACTCCAAACATCGATGCCTTATTTGCAGACGGTCTTAAAATGACCAATTTCTATGCAAACTGTACAGTGTGTTCCCCAACCAGGGCTTCTCTTATGACGGGAAAATACCCGGATTTGGCCGGTGTACCAGGAGTTATTCGAACGCATGAAGATAACAGCTGGGGCTTTTTAGATCCCCAGGCAGTGAGCTTGCCAGATAAGATGAAGGAAGCTGGTTACCGTACTGCATTGGTTGGTAAATGGCACCTGGGACTGGAATCGCCCAACAAACCCAATGAACGAGGTTTTGATTACTTCCACGGGTTTTTAGGCGATATGATGGACGATTACTGGACTCATCTTCGTCATGGCAATAACTATATGCGGGAAAATGACCGGGTTATAGATCCCAAAGGCCATGCCACGGACATATTTAGTGACTGGGCTATTGATTATATCAATCAAAGCAAAGGGAAGAATCAGCCATTCTTCTTATACCTGGCTTACAATGCACCTCACTTTCCAATCCAGCCTCCGCAGGAGTGGGTGGAAAAAGTGAAAAAAAGAGAAGGGAACATTGATGAAAAAAGACTGAAAAATATTGCCTTTGTAGAGCATCTGGACGACGGTATTGGTCGTGTGATCAACTCACTCAAAAAGTCAGGGCAATATGAAAATACGGTGATCATTTTCTCTTCCGATAATGGTGGACACCTGCCCAGTGGAGCCTCAAACGGAACACTTCGTGGTGGTAAGCAAGACATGTATGAAGGAGGAATAAAAGTACCCACATGTATCGTATGGAAAAACAAAATACCTGGTGGTAGCGAAACCTCACGGCTGGGACTCACCATGGATCTTTTTCCCACACTGTGCGCTATTGCTGGTACTGAACCACCATCAGAAATCGATGGGATCAATATCTATCCGTCGGAGAATGAAGCAAGTGAGGAAGAGCGGACGGTTTATTTTATGCGAAGAGAAGGGGGTAGCAAATATGGAGGATTGTGCTATTATGCCATTCGCAAAGGTCCATACAAGTTACTTCAGAACACTCCATATGAGGCCCTGCAGCTCTTTAATATTGAAAAGGACTATCAGGAGAAAATTTCTATAGAAAATGACTCCGAAGAATTTAAGAATCTTCAGTATGACTTATCCCAACACATCAGAAAATCAGGGGCTATCCCCTGGCAAGAAAAGTAAGCTATGATAAAGTACATAATACTCTTCCTTATCCCCTTTTTCATAGAGTGCAAGCAGGAGGCACCAAAGAAACGACCAAACGTTGTCATATTTCTGGCAGATGACCTGGGCTACAATGATGTGTCAGCATACCGGAATATGCACCCTGTTCACTCTGATGCTCCTCCAACTACCTCCACCCCCAATATCGACAACCTGATGGCACAGGGGATGAGCTTTACGGATTTCTACTGCGGAGCAGCTGTTTGCTCACCTTCCCGCTCAGCATTGATGACTGGTAGAAATGCTACACGTGTTGGGATTTACAACTGGATCCCGCCAAACTCTCCCATGCACATGAGGAGCGAAGAAGTGACCATTGCTGAAATGCTAAAAGGGGCAGGGTATAATACTGGTCATTTTGGTAAATGGCATCTGACTTCAGAGGGCCCTGATCAGCCTCATCCCAATGATCAGGGCTTTGATTTCAGTGTGTATGCCTACAACAATGCAAGACCATCCCACCACAATCCCAACAACTACTTCAAGAATGGTGAGCCCATGGGAGAACTGGAGGGGTATGCGTGCCAGATTGTGATTGATGAGGCAATTGATTGGCTGGAGGGTATTGATAAAGAAGCAGAGCCTTTTTACCTCAACGTATGGTTTAATGAACCCCATCTCCAGGTGGCAGCTCCTGAGGAATTGACCAAAAGGCATGCTTACAATCAGGATTATTATGGGGCCATTGAAAACATGGACCTGGCCATGGGTAGAATGCTGGATTATCTTGAAGAAAAGGGTTTGAGTGAGCATACGATCATCCTTTTTACCTCAGACAATGGATCCAGATGGGATCACTCAAATGATCCGTTGAGAGGGGAGAAGTGTTTCAATTATGAAGGTGGGATCAGGGTACCGTTCATGGCCAAATGGCCCGGAAAGATACCCGCCGGCAAGATCAACAACATGCCAGGAAGTTTCACAGATGTGTTGCCATCCATAGCCGAGATGACGGGTGCATCGTTACCGGATAGAAAACTGGATGGTATCAGTATAGCTTCTGTTTTCACAGGCAATAATGAAACCACAGAAAGGAAAGAACCCTTGTTTTTCTATCGATATTTCCACGACCCCATCTGTATGCTCAGAGAAGGTGACTGGTGCTTGCTTGGCTATCAAAATCTAATACCGAAAGCAGAGTCATTGAACGAAGGAGAGCTTGCCAATATCAAACCAGGTCCCGACGAGCCTCGTGGATCCCAATGGAGCTTTCAGGAAGGTCATATGTCCTTTATTCAGCAGCAAATGCCAGATAAATTTGAGCTCTACAATCTAAAGGATGACAAAGAGCAAGAGTTTGACCTGGCAGATAAGTATCCTGAGAAAGTAGCCGCCATGAAGCAGAAGATGTTTGAGCTAAAAACCGAAATGGTAGCGGATGGCGGAGATTGGTTTCGGTGATTTATCACTTCATTTTAGCAATCAATTCAGGGAAAGGTTATCATTGAGGGTTGCAACATTGAAACCCTCATTTTTTACTCCGATATGACCAGAAGCATCATCCCATTTCTTTTTTTCATTGCACATTTTTACCTGCCGGATGCCATCGGCCAACAAAGGGAAAAACCCAACGTTGTATTTGTGCTGGCCGATGACCTGGGATATGCAGACATCAACAGTTTTGATCCGCTTCGTCGTGATTACTACGAAACACCCAACATCGATAGGCTGACCAGCCAGGGGATGAAATTTACTCAGGCCTATACCAATGCCGCGAATTGCTCACCCACACGTGCAGCGCTGATCAGCGGACAGTATTACCCCAGGCAGCCCATTTATCATGCGGGAAACCCCTTTCAGGGTAAGATGATCCCCGCACCGAATGCGCATGTGTTGCCCCCGGAAAAGATCACCCTTGCCGAAGCCATGAAAATGGCAGGGTATAGCACGGCTTTCATAGGCAAGTGGCACATCGGGGATCCACCTGAGACCGGGCCGATAGAGCAGGGCTTCGACATCAATATTGGTGGCTACAATGCGGGAAACCCTGGCTCCTGGGAAGGTGGATATTTTCAGCCCAACAACAACAAATATATCGATGATGCCAATGTGGGAGAATATCTCACCGACTACCTGACCAGAAAAGCCATAGAATACATCGAGAACCATCAGCAGACAGCCTTCTACCTGCAATTGTCCTACTACACCCCGCACAGCCCCTTTCAGGCTCCGGAGCATTTAATAGAAAAGTATAAAAAGAAGCAGGGAGTAGGAGGGCACAACGATCCCACCTACGCGGCTATGATCGAGTCTCTGGATACAGGGGTAGGAAAGCTTACGGATGCGCTTGATCGGCTTGGTTTAGCAGACAATACCATTTTCATCTTTTATTCTGACAATGGTGGACGGGGTGGTTATGGGTATTTAGGCAGGGAAGACAATGACATCACCAGCAACGCACCCTTGAAAGGCGGGAAAACCACATTTTATGAAGGAGGTATTCGTGTGCCACTGGCAATCCGCTGGCCAAAAGTCATTGGTTCCGGACAGGTCAGCCAGGAGCCGGTTATCAGTATCGATTTTTACCCCACGCTGTTAGAAGCTGCCGGAGCAGAAAGCCCCGCAGGCTACCCGCTGGATGGAGTAAGTTTTATGCCAGTGCTGAGAGACACCAAGGCCAGGCTGGAGCGACCGCTCTACTGGCATTTTCCCGGCTATCCCAACAATCCGTGGCGCACAGGCCCGGTCAGTGTGATCAGAAAAGGTCCGTGGAAGCTGATGAAGTTTTATGAGACAGAACAAGTAGAGCTCTATAATTTGCAAGATGACATTGGCGAGCAAAATGACCTGCACCGCGAAGAGACAGCGGTGAGTGGCCAGCTGCAAAAGCAACTTGAAAGCTGGCTGAAAGCACTTGATGCACCCATGCCACAAAAACGGCATTGAGATTCATGCGGAAAAACGCCTGTATATTCTTTCAGACAGGCCTGCTGAAAATAAGCAGCATAATGATATTTTGATCTAAGACCCAGAAAGCACGGTAATGATTCTTGCAAGCCCCTGATTGTCTCGAAACGGAATAGCTGTGACTCTCAAGTATGTCCAATGTTTATTGAAAACAAATGAAATAGAGGAACATAATATCCTACGATTCATTAAATTGATGCGCCAATTACATCGATTGAATGCCTAATTTTTATCTGATAGCTTTCCTTTTTTTAACCACTCTGTCGGGCTTCAGCCAGCAAGGAAAATTGGTTCCCACGCAGATGGAAAGTATCAGTGATTATTATATCCAGAATTGGACCACTGAGGATGGCTTAACTCAGCATAGCGTAAATGACCTGATCCAAACCCAGGAGGGGTACCTGATATTAGCCACATTTGGTGGGTTGGTAAGATATGATGGCGTAAGTTTTGAAACCTACACCATCGGGAATACACCTGGGTTAGAATCGAACCGGACTTTTACCTTGCTGGAAACAGATAGTGGTAGTCTGTGGGTGGGCCACAGGGAAGGTGGCGTATCTATTTTGAAAGATTGGAAAATCCAAACACCAAAGATACTGGAAGACATTTCTCACGAGTTTGTGCAGGACTTTTGCGAAGATTTTGATGGGAATGTCTGGATTGCCACTGCCAATGGACTTTACAGGTATAGAGCTGGTAAGTTGGATAGATACCATTTCGTGGATGGTCTGCCCGGCAGGGTAGTGAGCAGGCTATTTCTGCATAACTCTGGTGCAGTTCACTTTATCACCGACATCAAGGATCAATCTGGTTTTGCTCATGGCCTTATACTTGATGGGAAAATAAACATCCTGAAGAAGTACCCGACAAAGCGTTTTAATATTCTGGACTATAACAGCAAAGGAGAATTGTGGATTGCATATCCGGATAAAATTGTAGTAGAGAAGGACGGGTCAATCATCAAATCCATTAATTTGGGGAGTCATGACTTAAGGGAGATCCATAAATTCTTAAAGGATCGCGAAGGAAATTTTTGGCTTGGCTCTCAACAGGATGTAGCCGTGATTCCAAGGGAAGAAGTTGAGAAAGCAAAAAAAGGACCTGTGAAATTTCAAAGGATCTATCATTTTCCCAGAGAAAATGATATCAGTCGCATCAGTCAGGACAAGGAAGGAAATGTCTGGGTAGGCACATCCAAAGAAGGGCTGTTTATGTTTAAAAAGCGGGTGGTCAAAAGGTATTTCCCTTCAGCTAATAATGCTTCTTCGGTATATACCAAGGTGGCTCCTGATGGCCATGGAGGCGTCTGGTTTTCTAAAGCATGTAATGACCTGACGCACTACAAGAATGGCAAGTTCAGCCAATTTGAATCTTTTGAAGGTTGTGTAAGGGAATTACATAATGACCCTAAAAATGAGGCCATAGTTTATGTGGGTGTGGATGCTGAATTGGGAAAGATCGAGGACTTCAGGTATGAAAAGATCGCCAATTTAAAGGAGTTGGTAAACGAGCATCCCATCTTTCTGAATATCACTGCCATTCAGAAGGCAAATGATGGTTCGTTTTGGCTTGGCACCTCGGGTAATGGGATTGTCGTTTTCAAAGATTCGGTGGTCAATCATTATACCTCAGCGGAAGAATTGACCGGGGACCTGATCCTAACCATCAAAAAAACAAGAGCCGGAGATATCTGGGTAGGAACCAATGTAGGAATTACTGTTTTTGGTCCCAATGGCATCAGGGAAATCACTGCTGAGGATGGTTTGGTTCGGGGAGACATACGGAGCATATTCGAAGATAGCGATGGCGTGATATGGGTAGGTAGTTATGGCGCTGGTCTATCAAGAATAGAGGATGGTCGGATAACCAGTTATACTGCCAACGATGGGCTTTTCGAGAATATCGTTTCCAGGATCACCGAAGATATCAATGGAAATTTGTGGATGATTGGAAATTTAGGCTTGTATATGCTAGATAGGCAGCAATTCTATGATCTGGAAGCTGGCAAGGTATCCAAGCTCACTTGCAGGTCATTTGAGTTGGAAGATGGAATGATCGAGGGGAATAACTGGGGCCAGGTTGCCAAATCTGCCGATGGGCTTACCTGGTGGCCAACCATAAAGGGGATGGCGGCAATCAATATTGATAAGGATTACCAGGACCCTTTTCCTACCAAAACACTGATTCAAAAAGTTGTCATTTCAGATGAAGTAACTGCAGGCCCGGTAGGCGAAAGTGTAACGCTCGCAAAAGACCAGAGAGACATAGAGGTGGCATTTGCTGGTATGAAATTTTCCAATCCGGAAAAGATCTATTACCGCTACAAACTGGAAGGGTACGACAAAGACTGGAGAGAAAATGGGATCAAGCGAACGGTGAATTATACCAACTTAAATCCTGGCAGCTACCAGCTCAAGATTGAAGCCTCCAATTTGAACGGTGCCTGGGAAGGCGAACCAGTGACATTGGAGATCATAGTGGAGCCCACGGTATGGGAGATGGTTTGGACTAAAATCATCGCTGCTTTACTACTGCTTCTATTGGTTTGGCTGTCTTTCGTTTGGAGAAACAGGTACCTGATCAGGAAAAAGGAGGAGATGGCCGCCATCGTAAAGTTACGAACCAAAGAGCTGCATGACAAGAACCAGGAGCTGGAAGCCACCCTTGAAAACTTAAAGATCACCCATGATAAATTGGTGCAGTCTGAGAAAATGGCCTCACTTGGCACCATGATCGCCGGGGTGAGTCATGAGATCAACAACCCGTTACAGTTTATACAGAATGGCCTCGACATCCTGAAGAAGTCCAGGCATGCTATGGTGGGGGTAGATGAGCACCTGGACCCTTCGTTGGAGATCATAGGAAATGGTGTAAAACGTGCGTCGGAGATCGTACAGAGTTTAAACCAGTTTTCCCGTGCCAATGAAGATTTCAATGAAGTGTTTGATGTAAAGGAGGTTTTGGAAAACTGCCTGGTGATCCTGAGAAACCGATTAAGCTGCAAAGCAAGTGTGGCTGTGGAGATCTCTGACGAAAAGCTCATGTGCCATGGCAACCAGGGCAAGTTGCATCAGGCCTTTCTCAACCTGCTCTCCAATGCCGAACAGGCCATAGATGATACCGGTAAAATAACCATCGAGGCAAAAAAACTGACTGATAAGATTGAGGTAGCTATTTCCGACACTGGCCACGGCATCAGCCCGGAAATCATATCCAGGATCTTCGACCCATTTTTCACCACAAAGCCTCCGGGCAAAGGGACAGGTTTGGGATTGTCTATCACCTACGAAATCATCGTTCAGCACAAAGGGTCCATAGATATTAAATCAGAGCCTGGAAAGGGAAGCACATTTATTGTTCATTTACCCTTGTGATCCGATTGAATAAGGCATATCAAAGAGCAAGTAATTAACTATTTTAGCGATCCATGGCTGAAAAGCAGTTATTTTCAATCAATAGAAACGAGGAAGTCCTGAGTTGATGAATAGACCAAAAGTACTCTTTGTTGATGACGAGTTAATCACGCTAAAATCATTTGAGCTATATTTCAAAGGCATCTTTGATGTTTTCACTGCCAGCGAGGGATCAAAGGCGGTAGATCTGTTAGCGGAGCACACAGACATGGCCGCCCTTATCACCGATTACAAGATGCCCGGAGTAAGCGGTCTCCAGCTGATCAGGCATGCCAGGTCTACCCACCCCGGGCTAGTCTGCTTTCTTATCACCGGCTATACCAATACCCCGGATATTCTGGAAGCCTTATCAGAAAATGTTATTGCTGAGACCATTACAAAACCATTCGATCTTCCGAGCCTGGAGAAAAGAATCAGTTCAGTGTTGGATTAGATCTGGTTTGGGATGTTTCGGCTGGCCAAAATCCGGCATTACAAAGAATTCAATGGTCTATTTTCTTATCAGAGTCTTTTTCTTATCAGAGTCACCGTAGGGACTCTGATCTGTAGGTTTAGCTTTCGCCATAAAGAATATTTTTGATTCTACTTATTCCATTGTACGTTCCGGAAATAAGTAAAAGGTATATAATTTGTGATGGTGGCCGATAGACCAAAGAAATCCAATAGGATCAAAGAATTAATTCAGACCTATTTTACTTGTTACGAGACAAGTGACAGAGGCACTTTAGAAACTCTTCTTGATGACAGTTTTGAGTTTAGCAGTCCATCCGATACTGCTTAATACTTTAGAAATCCGTTTCACCCCATTTTTAATCCTTCATCCTTACTTTTCAATAATTTACATTTTTCCATACTTTTAGGGTCCGAAAATTGTCTTCGGACCAATAATGATCCCAAATCCCAAAGAAAATTCACGTAGTTACGAAGCACTGTGGAACCAGTTTCGCGCTGGAGACCTTGACGCGCTGGAGGTGATTTACCGGGATCATTTCAAAGCTCTCTATCAGCATGGGATGACCATCTGTCCCAGCCAGGACCTGGTGAAGGATGCCATTCAGGAGCTGTTCACCTCACTGGTGCAGCGGAAGCAAACGCTCACTTCCGTAGAAAATGTGAGCTTCTACCTGTTGAAATCGTTGAGGAATAAGATCTACGATGAGCTCAACAGTCGCAAGAAAACAGAGCTCGCCAATGAGGCTTACAAAAAAGAAGAGCTGGTAAATCTTGTGGGTGAGGAGGTCAAAACTGAGGGCACAAATCAATCTAAAGACCTGGTTTCGGTGATCAACCAGTTGCCGGACCGACAGCGGGAGATTGTTATGCTCATCTTCTTCGAAGGCAGATCCTATGAAGAAGTATCCAAGTTGATGTCCCTCACTGTCAACTCCGCCTATAAACTCACCTGGAAGGCGGTGAACTCCTTGAAGAAGAACCTGAGACAGCTGAAGTGAGTTCAGCTCTAGGATAGCCACCAATTCACAGATGAATTTCGTTTGCTTAATCATTCCTCCTTTCTAATTTAAGGACTTTAAGAAACATTGATTTGTCACGAATGGGCCTTTGAGAAGTTAAATAAACACGAATGGTCCGACAAGTCGGCCCTGGTGCAGAAGAAGATTTCACCACCTACCACTGCCGGAGGCATTAGTGAAATCTTTTTTCAGTTATCTATTAGTTACCATTGGTGAATTAGTGGCTTTCAGAAATGGTGGCCTGTGCGTCACAGGCCACGGGTTATAATAATCGATTGCGCGGAAATGACTTCCGCGCTTGTGAGAAATTAAAAAGGAATAAGTAGCCACTAAGGCACGGATTAATTTTATCAACGATCATCGTCTCCTTAAGTAATCCCCCTTTACCACAGTCCTAAATCTTTGCAATAGGCCCTTCACAAAGGGGGAAGTAGGGGGATTACTCTGGTTCATTTCAAAGTACAGAAAGCATCTACTACGTGAAATAGAATGAATTAGTCTGATAAATCTCTAGTGGATGCATTCTTGGCTTTCAAAGCTGGTGGCCTGTGCGTCACAGTGGCTCACAGGTTCGAATATGAAAGGGCCGATACCAACCCTACATCGTCCTCTTAGAGAGACGATGAACGGAGGTAGAGTTCGCGGGCGGGCCCCCTTTAGGGGATTAAGGGGCGTGGGCAGGCTTTAGTAGAATTGAATTCGGACAATACAGTTTAGGAGTAGTCTGTGAGACACTGACAACAGCCAGGGAGTAGAAGTAAAGCTGGTGGCCTGTGTGTCACAGGCCACGGGTATATTAGTTCATCTTTGTATGGGTAAAATTATGAATCAATCAATAAATAGATGTTTTTGATAAAATATTATTAGAAAAATCAATTAATACACCACTCCGTTCATAAATTTTTCATTTTTTCTTACTGCAGGCGGATAGATTCTTCAATGCTTCAGGTCTTTATAGCACAAAGCAACGATTTTGGAGTACAATAAATATAAAACCGAAGATTTTGTTCTGGATCCCGACTTCAGGAAGTGGGTAATGTCATCCACGGCCGAGTCCAATGTCTTTTGGAATAGCTGGATCAAAAAACATCCGGACAAGATAGACACTGTAAAAGAAGCCAGGGATATTATCCTTTCCATGGCGAAAGTTTCCTATCAACCACCTGCAGGGATAGAAGATGAGATCTGGACCAAAGTGGCGGGAAGTGCTGTGTTGCCGACCCCGGATAAAGTAAATGTGATCCCACTAAATTCCGCATCCGTACTGGGAAAGCCGGAAGAAAATGAAAGATCCTCCCTGTGGCGCTACATGAAGGTGGCTGTCGCGGCGGTCGTTGTGTTGGCCGGTTCGATATTCTTTTACACAAACTATATGGAGCATCAGCAAGCGGAATTGGCTGAGCTCCAGGTGCCGGATGAAACCATTGTCAAGTCCAATCCCAAGGGCCAAAAGTCAACCATCATGTTGTCTGATGGCACCAGGGTCATCCTCAACAGTGAGAGTGAGCTCACCTACACTTCTGGCTATGGCAAGGCAGACAGGCAGGTGACGCTGTCAGGAGAAGCCTTTTTTGAGGTGGCGGAAAATCCTGACAAGCCATTCACCGTCCACACTAACCATTTGAGCACCACTGCCCTGGGCACGTCTTTCAACGTGCTGGCCTACGAAAATGAATTTGAGGAGGTAAGCCTGATATCAGGTAAGGTGCGTGTGGAGAAAAATGACAATAAACACCATGAGATACTTGCGCCGGGAGAGATGATCCAGCTGGACCGGGAAGTGAACATGGTGAAGAAGGCTTTTGACCCGGAAGTAAAAGCGATCTGGCGAAATGGAATTCTCTATCTGAAAGATACCCCATTTGACGTGGCGATTGCCAGACTCGAGCGGTGGTATGGAGTGGAATTCAAAATTGAAAATGGGCCCTCAAAAAGCCTGACCTGTAATGGACGATTCGACAACGAATACCTTTCGAATGTGCTGACTAGCTTAGGCTATTCTGCAGGATTTCAATATAATATTGATGATAAGACTGTTTATATAAAATTTTAACCAAAGTATGCCAATGAAGTAAAACCCCATTTTATTAGGTATTTACTGAAAAAGCCCGGACACAGAGATGCTACCAACATACCAGTCCAGGCTTCCATTCAGTGAAAATTGTTTCACTTAACTAATCAAATTTATGAAAAATAAATCTTTACAGTATTTAAAGATGGCAGGGAAGTTATCGATTTATGGACTCGTGATCACACTGCTGCTAGTCAATACAATTCTAGCCAGCAATGGTTCTGCACAGAATGTCCAGAGTGTTAAGAAGGCATTGATCTCTTTGTCGATCAACAACAGCTCACTTGAGGCTGCCTGCAGAGAGATCGAAAGGCATTCGGATTTCAGGTTTGTTTTCCTGAGAGAAGACATGGGCCAGGATAAAACAGTGAGCATCAAAGCGCGCAACAAGACAGTAGAGGAGGTTTTACTGGAAATATCCAAACAAGCCAATGTGAGCTTCAAACAAGTGAATCAGCAGATCAGTGTAAGACCTCAGGAAGACAGGGATATCGACAGTGATATCCAGGTGATCATTGAGCAGGTGAACATTACAGGTAAAATCACTGATGAGACCGGCGAAGGACTGCCTGGTGCTACCGTTCAGGAGAAAGGTACCAGCAACGGGACAATCACGGATGTAGAAGGCAACTATTCCATCTCAGCACCAACCGGTAGCACTTTGGTGATTTCATTTGTAGGATACCAGACGCTTGAGGAGCCCGTGAACGGCCGTACGAATATCAGCGTTACGTTGCCAGTAGATATTTCTTCCCTTGAGGAAGTGGTAGTGGTAGGGTACGGTACCCAAAAGAAAGTAAATCTGACCGGATCCGTGGAGCAGGTGGAGGGTAGCACCCTTACCAAGCAACCCGTATTCCAGGTGTCATCGGCGCTTACAGGTACTGTGCCAGGGCTTACCATCGTTCAAAACAGTGGTCAGCCAGGTAAAGACGTGGGGCAGATCAGGATACGTGGTCTGGGATCATTGGGCGACGGTTCCAAGAACGACCCGCTGGTACTCATTGATGGAGTACAGGGCGATATCAATGGCATCGACCCCGGAGACATTGAAGATATATCTGTGCTGAAAGATGCGGCAGCAGCTTCGATCTACGGATCAAGAGGTGCAAACGGAGTAATCCTGATCACCACCAAGAGAGCTAAAGCCGGTGGAATCTCTGTAGGATATAAAACCTATTTGGGTAAGCAGTCAGTTACCGGGCGTCCAAAATTTGTTGGAGCCATGACATTCCTCGAAAATGACGGCAATACCCCTCAAAACATCATTGATGATTACCGAACAAATCTTCAAAATGGAACCAATCCGGATGTGTATACTGATACAGACTGGGTAGAGGAGCTATATTCAGAGTCGGGTTTTATGCAATACCACCAGGTGAGTGTAGGTGGTGGCTCTGAGACACTTAGAGTAAACGGATCCATTTCATACCAGGATCAGGATGGAAATATCCCTAACTTCAACTTCAAGCGATATAATGGACGATTTAATTCTGACCTGGTAGCATCAGATAAATTGGACTTTAATTTTGATATCAACTTTAGCCAGTCCAGAAGCAAAGAACCGGCTCAGGGCCTGGGTAATATCACTCAGCAAGCTTTCAGGATCCCACCTATCTATTTTGTGCGTCATTCTGATGGCTCATGGGGAGATGGCTGGAATGGACAAAATCCAATTGCATTCTCCGAAGACGGTGGTTTGAACGCTGTAAACGAAAACTATTTCAGAGGTATTTTGAGGATGAACTACAAGCCAGTAAAAGGCCTGAACCTCTCTTTGATGTACTCTCCTGAATACCGAGATTATCAGCAAAAAGAATTTGTAAATCCTATTGAAACGATCGTTGATTTTGATCTGGGTACTACCAGGTTGACACCAAACAGAGCTTCTTTATACCATGAGATACAAAATAGCCTGGAGCACAATGTGAATGCTACTGCAGCCTATACAGTAGACTTTGGCGCAAGTAGCCTCACTGCCCTTGCAGGTTATGAAATGATCAAATTCAACTATACGGAGCTGCAGGCATATCGGGATCAATTCATCTTACCGGATTACCAGGTGTTGAACGCTGGTTCTGAAGAGAATGACAGAAACTTTGGAGATGCTACCCACAACGGGCTATTGTCTTATTTTGGTAGGGTAAACTATGCTTATCAGGACAAGTATTTGTTCGAAGCGAATGTACGAAGAGATGCTTCATCCAGGTTTTCACCGGATAACCGCGTTTCGATTTTCCCTTCCTTCTCAGTGGGTTGGAGGATTGCTGAGGAAGCCTTCCTGCAAAACTCTGATGCGATCAGTGACCTGAAACTAAGAGCTTCATGGGGTCAGCTGGGTAACCAGCAGATCGGTAGTGATTTCCCTTATGTTTCATCAATTTCGCTGGCCGGAAACTATGTGTTTGGTGGTAGCATCTATACAGCAGCTACCCAAAATGTGTTGGCCAACTCAGCCATTCAGTGGGAAACCACAGAAACGACCAACATCGGTATTGATGCAGGGTTTATGGAGAACAGGTTGACCCTGACCATGGAGTATTATGTCAGAAAAACGAATGATATACTGCTGAGGATTCCTATTCCTTTAAATGTAGGATTGAGCCCTTCTACGCAAAATGCTGCCAGTGTTGAAAACAAAGGATGGGACCTGGCCCTTGGATGGCAGGATGACATCAACGATTTCCAATATAGTGCAAGGTTTATTGCTTCTGACTTTGTGAATGAAGTAACAGATCTTGCTGGAGTAGGACCGATCATTGAGGGTGGTGGTATTACCCAGGTCGGTGAAGCGATCAGTTCTATCTATGGATATGAAACCCAGGGGATCTTCCAGACACAAGAGGAGATTGATGATGCACCGGCACAATTTGGTTCGTTGCGGCCTGGAAACCTCCGATATAAAGATCAGTTGACCGTAGACACCAATGGTGACGGTGTTCCGGATCAGGCCGATGGTGTGATCAATGGCGACGACCGGGTGATCATTGGAAATTCCATTCCAAGAATGAGCTACGCTTTTGATCTTGGAGCTCGCTACAAAGGATTTGATTTCTCTATCGCCTTCCAGGGTGTAGGTAAAAGGGATATTCGTTTGGGTGGTGATGCAGCTTGGGCCATGTTTAATGGAGGAAAAATCCAGGAATGGCACATGGAAGAAACCTGGACTCCCGAAAGAACAGATGCTAAATTCCCAATCCTGGTACCCACCAGCTCGGGAAGCAACGACATCCAGAATTCAAGTACCTGGATATTCAATGGAGCTTATTTAAGGTTGCGTAACATCAATTTGGGGTACTCACTGCCAAGTACTTTGATGGATAATATCTTCCTGAGCTCCGCAAGAGTTTTCTTCTCTGGTCAGAACCTGATCACCTGGGATAAGCTACCTGATGGTATCGATCCTCAGGTACCTAGCGGAACGAATGGGGATTTCTATCCGATCGTGTCTTCTTATACCATGGGTATTGAAGTGAAATTCTAAATAATCTGATTGATTATCTAAAAATTATTGAATGATGAAAAATTTCATAAAAATAAATCTAATTCTCGGTGCCCTTCTAGTGTTGGGTGCCTGCGGGGAAGTGATTGAGCTGGATTCATTGACCGAGCCAACAGACGCCACTTTTTTCTCCAACGAGCAAGAGTTGGAGCTGGCGCTTACTGGTGTTTATGCTTCAGTAGTACATCAGGGAGGGTATGGTTTACCCATCCAGGTAAACATGGACAATGGTGGTACTGACATCGGTTTGGTGCGAGGTGGTTTCCTCAGCTTCGATGAGTTGGGAGCAGGCTCTCACAGCGCATCATCGGGTGGATTTGCGAGTGTATATTCTCATTTTTACCGGGGTATTGGTAGAGCCAATAACCTGCTCAATAACATGAGCAGAGCACAGGAGGTAGTGCCTGAAGCAGCATATAACAGAATTCAGGCTGAGGCGCTGGTATTGAGAGCATATTACTATCATTACCTGCTTGAGTTGTTTGGAGATGTACCTTACACAGATGCATTGGCTACCTCACCGGAAGATGCGTTATTGCCAAGAGAGTCTAAAGGCACCATTGCCAGCAGCATCATGGATGACCTGGATGCTGCAGCTGCTGTATTAACAGACGATCCGGCGCAACCAGGTAGGGTAACTCGAGGCTTTGCCTTAGGCCTGAAAGCCAGGATAGCGCTATACAATGAAATGTATACTGAGGCTGCCGCTGCCGCTAAAACAGTGATCGACGAAGGTAATTACCCTCTGCATCCAAACTATGGAGAGTTATTCACCCGTGCAGGAGAGAATTCCGCAGAGACCATGTTTGTAATGCCTTTTATGGAAGGTTTTGAGACTACTCAATTTCCAAGAGCTCAAGGCTCAAGAAACAGAAACTCCTATAGTACGGTTGTGCCTACGCAATCTATGGTAGATAGCTATGAAGCTACAGATGGATTGCCGATTGATGAATCATTGGTTTATGATCCCAGCAATCCATTTGCAAACAGAGATCCAAGGCTGGCTGCCTCCATCATCCTTCCTCAAAGTGAGTGGGCGGGTTTGATTTTTGAGAGCCATCCTGATAGCCTTACTGTAAGACTTGCTGATGGGTCCAATGGTGGATCCAATAAAGATTCCCGAATCGTCATTTGGCCGGCTGCTTTCTGCGGATACCTGTGGAAGAAATATACGGATGAAGATGCACAGCTGATCAATCAGACATTCAGTGACCTCAACTTCAAGCTGATGCGATTTGCAGAAGTACTGTTGATCTATGCTGAGGCAAGCATCGAAAACGATGACATCGATGCTTCAGTGTTGACAGCCATCAATAGGGTGAGAGCGAGAGCTTATGGAGTAGATGTTTCTGATACCGGTAGCTACCCTGAAATCACGACAACAGATCAGGCGGAGCTCAGAGAGATCATTCGTCGCGAGCGTAAGGTAGAGCTAGCCAATGAGGGCTTCCGGCTTTTCGATATCAGAAGGTGGAGAATAGCTGAGAAAGTGATGCCAGTAACCCTATATGGTAGAATTTTGGATGAAGCAAATGCTACCATGGTTCCTGATATCGATGAAGATGGTTTTGTCTCATATGCCGGCGTAGAAAGCCAGTATGACCTGAACACTGATCAACGATTCCCTAACGCTCAAAACAGGATTTTTACTAACCCAAGGGATTACCTGTTGCCAATTCCTCAATCAGAGATCGATACGTATCGGGGTCTTGGTGCAGAGATCAACCAAAATCCGGGTGGTTATTGATAAAATGAGTTTGATCGGTTGGGCAACTGTCCGACCGATCTTATTTCATCTGAATGATGCACGTGAATATGACAATTAGTAATTTATTCCGCGGTTTTGTCCTTGTGTTATTTCTTGTTTTCGGGTGTGAACAACCAGCAGAAAAAGCCCAGCCCAATATCCTATGGATCCTGGCAGAAGATCTGTCACCGGATCTGGGATGCTTTGGCCAATCTCAGGTAAAAACACCTGTGCTTGATCAGCTGGCCGCAGAAGGAGTGAGATACACCAATGTGTTTACTACAGCGGGTATTTGCACCCCTAGCAGAACTGCCCTGGCAGTGGGCATGCATCAGACTTCCATCAACGCTCATCACATGCGCTATCCCACGGAAATGAAGAATGCCTTACCTCAAGGAGTCCTGCCTGTAAACGAGATTTTCAGAAGAAACGGGTATCAGACAGCCAACATCAAAGGTGGTGTGGGGACAGGTAAAACGGATTGGTCATTTCAGTCTGATTACAGTGCCTACGACCATAATTCATGGGAGGAGCTGGATGCTGAAAAGCCTTTCTTCGCTGTAGTAAACCTGAGGTTGACCCATCGTCCGTTTGAAAAGGATGAGAAAAACCCCATTAACCCGGACGATGTGAAGGTGCCCCCATATTGCCCAAATCACCCGGTTGCGAGGCAAGACTGGGCCGACTACCTGGAGTCCGCGCAACTGATGGATGGTCAGGTAGGCGAGGTGCTGAAGTTATTGGAAGAGAAGGGATGGTCTGATAATACAATTGTCTACTTCTTCAGTGACCACGGCAGGCCATTTACGCGAGGTAAGTCCTTTTTGTATGATTCAGGTATTGAAATCCCCTTGATCATTAAGAGTCCTTCAGCCCTAAGATGGCATGATTATTTACCTGAAGGCTCAGTAAACGATCAGCTACTCAGCTCATTGGATATTGTAGCTACCTCCCTTTCGATGGCGGGTATACCAAAACCGGCCCAGCTTCAAGGCCGCATATTTCTGGGAGAAAATGCTGAAGCGGAGAGAGAACTTATTTACGCGACAGCTAACAGAAGTGGAGAAGTCTTCTTCAAAAGCAGAGCCGTCAGAAGCAATCAGTACAAATACATAAGAAATTACAACAATGGATTCTCCGTAAATGAGGCTTCTACTGCTTATCGAAAGGCCAATCACCCCATTTATCATCTACTCAATATCTTAGCAGAGCGTGATGAATTGAATGAACCACAAAGGCAAATGACATTGCCTTTGCCTGAGGAGGAATTGTATGACATTACTAATGATCCTTTCGAGATTAGGAATCTCGCAGGGGATCCGGCTTTTGAAAAAGAATTGCAAGCCATGAGAGATAGGTTGGCTGAATGGCAAATAAAAACCACTGACCATGGTATGGGGAAGGACCCGGAGGCGCTGGCCAATGCCTTTGAAGCCTATGGAAAAGCGTCTTTTGAGAAAAACGAGAAAAAAATCCTGGAGCAAAGAGCCAGGGTGTTACAACAAATAAATTAACCGGAAACAATATAAATGATGAAAGCATTAATGATTTTACTTATCTGCCTGCTCAGTATCTCTTCTGGGATGAGCAAAGAAAAAAAGGCAGTCTTCATACAAGCTGAGAGCTTCGATCAAAAAGGAGGGTGGTTTATCGACCAGCAATCCATGGACGTGATGGGCTCACCATATCTGCTCGCTCACGGTATGGGCACACCAGTAGATGACGCCATGACAAAGGTGATATTTCCTGAGAAAGGAAAATACCGTGTTTATATCAGAACCAGAAACTGGACAGCACAATGGTCTGATGTCCCGGCGGGCAGATTCCAGGTGCTGATTGATGGAAAGCCTTTAGATAAAGAATTTGGAGTGAGTACCCGGGAATGGTCCTGGGTTGACGGTGGAGTTGTTGATATCAAATCTGAGGTAGCTCACATAGGACTTCGCGACATGACTGGTTTCAATGGCAGGTGTGATGCCATCTACTTCACAGCGGAGAAAAATGACGTTCCGCCAAATGATCCTGACCAGATGGATAAGCTGGTAGAAGAATTGACCGGGAAGAAAAAGACCGTGGAAGAAGGAGAATACGATTTTGTGATCATTGGTGGAGGAATGGCCGGAACATGCGCGGCAATTTCAGCAGCCAGACTAGGTGTGAAAGTAGCTTTGATTCAAAACCGACCGGTGTTGGGTGGAAATAATAGTTCTGAAGTTCGAGTACACCTGGGCGCCAGGATCAACCTGGAACCTTACCCAAATATCGGTAACCTCGTCAATGAGATAGGTCCGGACCGTGGAGGTAATGCACAACCCAAGGACTATTATGAGGACGATAAGAAGCTGAAAGCTGTTTTGGCTGAGCCTAACATTTCATTGTTTCTGAACACCCATGCTAACAAAGTGGAAACGATAGATGGGAAGATCACTAAGGTTTATGCGGAAAATATTGAAACAGGTGAGATCAGAGGTTTTTCTGCTCCTTTGTTTGCAGACTGCACAGGTGATGGTACCATAGGCTTTCTGGCTGGAGCAGAGTACATGACAGGAAGAGAGAGCCGGGACAGATTTAACGAACCGACGGCACCAATAGAGGCAGACAACCTGACGATGGGTATTTCTGTTCAGTGGTTTTCGGAGGATGCTGGTTACCCTGTAGCTTTTCCTGACATCGAGTGGGGCTTACCCTGGAATGATGAAAAGGCCTTCGCCATCAAAAAAGGTGACTGGGACTGGGAAACCGGGATGGGCAAAGACATGATCACGGAGACTGAATTTATTCGGGACTATGGTTTGCTGGTGGTTTACTCCAACTGGTCATATCTGAAAAATGATTACACTAAGAAGGCAGAGTTTGCCAATGAACGCCTGAAGTGGGTGGCCTATGTAGGTGGAAAGCGAGAGTCCAGAAGGTTGGTTGGAGACTACATCCTTACAGAAAATGAGTTGAGAAACCAGGAGTTTCTTCCTGATGGCACCGCACCGACTTCATGGACCATAGACCTTCACTACCCGGATCCCGAGAACCTGGAGAAATTTGACGGTGAGGCATTCAGGTCTATCGCCAAGCACACCAAGATTTATCCATACCCGATCCCATTCAGATGTTTATACTCAAAGAATGTAAACAACCTGATGATGGGAGGTCGTGACATCAGCGTTTCTCACGTAGCATTAGGCACAGTGAGGTTGATGCGTACCGGAGGTATGATGGGAGAAGTACTGGGAATGGCGGCATCGGTGTGTAAGGAGTTTGGTATCTCCCCACGTGAGATCTATGAAAGTCATTTTGCCGATCTGGAAGAGCTGATGCTAAAAGGCGTTGGTGATCCTGATCTGCCATTTACCCAAACTTACAACAAGGGTGGTACGCTTCTAGAGACGGTTGAGTAAATGATCAGGTCTCTCTTAATAGCGATACTAACAATATTTTTTCTAGAACGTGACCTCACCCCCGGTTACGTACCAATGAGTCAGCCTTTTGTTGCTGACTCATTGGATATAGAGCTTACCCCATTGTATGATGCGGACAGTTTACTGGAGGGTTACACGGCTTTTATTTTCACTCCCATCTGTGAGGAAGATAAGTGCTATGCCGTGGAAATAGATTTCTTTTGGGATGCCATCGGAAGATATACTCACTATGATACCATTCCGGGCAGCCCTTTGACAAAGCTGGAGCATGAACCCTTTACTCCGGAAGAATACGAGAAGCTTCACCAGATCCTGAGTGAGCCAGCTTCCGTTTTGGCCAACTATGAAAAGGAAGACCTGGTCCAGGATATTGAGGAAGAGGGCGTCGATGGTGTTACAGGTGCTACCATTAATGAGATTAAAGGAAGCGTGATCAGTGGGGCTGTTTATTCATGTTACACACTTTGGCATATCGTGCATGGAAAAGTGGTAGACAGCATTCAGGCACTCACCTACAGAAACCTCAACGATCAGCTTGTTGAGAAGATGGTTCGGAAAGAGGATCAACAGATCAACTATTATCTTATCAGTATTTTCACAGAAAAAGATTTTCTGGAATTCTTGCCACATATCCTTTATACCATTGAAAATGGACAAGGGTATTATGCAAAAAATGCCATTGAAAAAATGCCTGCTTCTGTTTTAAAAGAAGATCTGGCACAAGACTTCTTTACAGAACATTTTGAAAATCTCAATTATTTTACTCAAATATCTCTGCTGAAGAAGTTGGACCCACAATCCATCAGCAATGAGTTGAAATCCACCCTGCGAAATCATCTGAGCGAAAGGAATTCCCAGAAAAATGAGCTTATTCGTATGTTGATCGGGATTGAGAATAATTGATTATTCTGAAACCAATCAATAATGCAATACATTCTTTGGTGAAGAGCTGAAAATCAATAATTATCTTAATTTAAATCTATAATTCAAAAAATAGCTGTACATTAGATTAATTGTAATTAATCTGGTTATTGATCGCTTATAATTTTCAATTTCATATTTAGTGTTCTGTTTATACAAAATTTATTAACTGGATGCTCGGTGATGGGAATTTTTGAGTAGCGAATAATAATTTGTAGACCCTTGCCGATATGATGAATTCCAGCTATTCAGGAAAAGATGATCTTTCAATCTGGAGAGATTTCATTGGCGGGAATCAGTCAGCACTATCCCATATTTATTTCACCTATGCCAAGTACCTGCTTTCTTATGGATATAAGATTTGCCAGGACAGGGAGTTGGTTGAGGATAAAGTCCAGGATTTGTTTGTTCACCTCTGGGCAAAGCATAAGAGTTTGGGGGATACTGATTCCATCAAGTTTTATCTGTTTCGGTCGCTTCGAAGAAAGCTTGCAGAATCCGTAAAAGCTGACAAGCTAAGGTATGCGGTTGGCCTGGAGATGATCGATCAATTTTCGGGACCCTTCGAAAGTCAGTTGATTGAGGTAGAGACCCGTGCTGAAAGAAAAAAGCTGGTCGAGCAATTGCTGGCACATCTCAATGACAACCAAAGAGACATTCTGCATCTGAAATATACTGTGGGTCTCACAAACCATGAGATCGCAGAGATTCTTGGTATGGAGCATCAGTCAGTGAAAAATGCTATTTTCAGATCTATCAGCAAGATTCGAAAATTTCTGGAAAAGCATCAGGTCACACTTTCCTCACTGACCAAAATCGGTAAGTAATTACCATCCAATAGTATTTAATAAAAATAGTTTGTCAAAACTGAGTACCGGTCGTTCAGATACCCCTTTACTCCACTATAGTTTGCTATACTATGCCTGCATCTTTTGAATTTATAGAAGAACTTGTTTGCGACGATCGGTTTTGTAAGTATGTCCTGAATCCGGACAACGAGACCGTATCTTATTGGAATGAGTTCAGAAAAAACAACCCGGATAAAGAGGACGAAATGCGGGAGGCCAGGCAACTGGTTTTGTTGCTGGGCAATGAAAAGGAGGTAAAAGATCGGGATACCTTGATGAAGACCAATGAGATCTGGCAAAAAATCCAAAAAAATATTGACAGGAATGATGACCAGGAGTCAAAGACAACCTCTCGCAATGAGTTGTTGCTCTTTAGTCTGAAGGTAGCGGCTGTTCTTGTAGTCATGTTTTGTGTTTCTTTCCTGATTGTTGACGTTCAACCAGCTACTGGCGAAAGGCAAATAAGTAAAACAGAAAACCACTTTCAGCGGGTGACGCTAAAAGGTCAGAAGGCCAGCTTTTACCTTCCGGATGGTTCTTACGTCAACCTTAATTCTGGCTCCAGCCTGTATTACTATGTCTGCAACGAGTGCAATACCCGGGAATTGATCCTGGAAGGTGAGGCATTTTTTGATGTAAAAGAAGACCCGGAGCGACCCTTCATTGTAAAGACCACTAACCTGTCAGCCACTGTCTTGGGTACCAGCTTCAATGTAAAAGCCTATCCGGAAGGAAGAAAAATTGAGGTAGCCCTGGTGACAGGAAAGGTTTCAGTTGCGGGTGAAAAGATCAATCCTATCATTTTAACTCCTCATGAAATGGCCACTTACGCGCACGATGGAAAGAAGACATCTGTCGGTGGCTTTGATGTGGAAAAGATCACCGGATGGAAAGACAAAATATTGGTTTTTGAGGATGTGAGTTTTGACGAGCTCACTGAGACCCTGAGTCGATGGTACGGTGTAGAGTTTATCATTTCAGACTCTGCCAGGAGCTTAAAATTCAGAGATCGTAAAGATTATAAAGGAAAGTACAACAACAAAAGCCTGGAAACAGTGCTGGAGGCCATTGGCTTCTCCTATGACTTTGATTATGAAATCAAGGGTAAAAAAGTATGGATACAATAACTAAAACCGGAAGGAGGTAAACCTATAGAATAGCAAGAAAGACCAGAATCCAAAGACAACTGGCAAATCAAAAAAAGTGTGATAGCTGCTAATTGAACCGCGTAAAAGCCTCAATCAACAACTACCCCTTTTTGTCTTTGATGAAACTTTTTATCAACTAAACTCAAATGTATGAAAATTAGACCTTTACAAGTGGTCAGGATCATGACCATAAAAGCACTGGCAGTCATTTTACTGCAGGGCTTTACTATTACATTTCTGATGGCAAAGGGAGGAGAGACTCAAAAGGAGAAGAGCATTGAAAGCATTTATCTTTCATTGAAGCTGGATGGAGAATCAATTACGGATGTCTTCCAAAAAATTGAAGAGAAGACGCCATTTACTTTTGCCTATAGAAAGAGCATTATTGACAACAAAACGAAGTTGGACGCTACGTTTAGCGAAGAGTCCTTGGCGAGTTTGCTACGATATGTCTCACAAAATACCGGACTTAGTTTTAAACGTGTGGATGAAACCATCCAGGTGAGCAAGTCTTTCTTGTCGGAGCCATCTGTAGAAGAAGTGAGTACCAGCATCGAACAAATGGATGTTAGAGGTAAGGTAGTAGATCAAAACGGTCAGGGCTTACCGGGTGTTTCTGTGATTGTTCAGGGTACAACTTCGGGAACTACCACAGATGGTGATGGTAATTATAGGTTGACAGTACCTGATGGAGCCACACTTGTATATTCATTTGTTGGTTTCGAGTCTCAGGAGATACCTGTTTCCAATCGGTCTGTGATAGATGTATCCATGAAAGAGGATATTGAAGCACTTGACGAAGTAGTAGTAACAGCATTAGGTATTGAAAAGGATCAAAAGACCTTAGGGTATGCCACTGCTACTGTTGCACCGGAAGACTTTAATGTCAATCGATCAGCCAATTTTATGAATACGCTTCAGGGTAAGGTAGCCGGAGTAAATATTACCAATATGGGATCCGGTCCCCAAGGGAGCTCAAAAGTCAGGATTCGGGGATTGTCATCATTTGGTAACAACAACTCGCCCCTAATTGTAATCAATGGAGTGCCAGTAGACAATACAAACTTTGGTGTTAGAGGAGATGTGAATGAAGCGGGAAGTAATAGACGTTCTGACAGTGGTGATGGTCTGAGTAGTATTAACCCGGATGACGTTACCTCTATGAACGTGCTGAAAGGCGCCGCCGCTGCTGCACTTTATGGGTCCAGAGCAAAAGATGGTGTGATCATGATCACAACCAGAAACAGGGCTGCTGGAAGTGGTATTTCAGTAACCTATAATATGAATTATGTCAATGGTACACCTATTGACCTTACGGATTACCAATACGAATACGGCCAGGGAGAAGGTGGTGTTCGGCCAAATGCTCCCGGTCCAACTTCAGGTGTCTGGAGTTTTGGTGAACGAATGGGAGGAACGCAGATCTTGTTTGACGGGATCACCGCTCCATACGAACCAACTCCCGGAAAGATCAGGGAGTATTATAACAACAGTCAGACACTACAAAATTCATTAACCATAGCGTCAGGAGGCGAAAATGGAGGCTTCAGTCTGGCATTATCTAATATGGATGCTAAAGCAGTCTTACCTGGTTCAAATTATACAAGGAATACTGTAAATCTTGGTTTTACTCAAAAACTTAAGAAGTTGACAGTTTCTGGTAACGTAAACTATTCTTATGAGGACAGGAGAGATCCGCCAAATATTGCTGAGCAGGATTACAGCCCTGTTGTAATTTATACGTTAGCTACTTCCATGCCGATGGATTTGCTCAGGGAAAACTGTTGTGATCCAGTAACGGGTGATGAGATCAAGTACTCAAGATTTACCAATAGAACTAACCCATATTTTGCTCTCAAAAGGTTTGAAAATAACTTCAGAGATCGTGTCTTTGGTAATATTACCGCCAAGTATAACCTTACAGACTGGTTGTATGTTCAAGGCCGTATAGGGCAGGATTTTTACAATAGGGATGTGGAATACAATCGTCCAACAGGATCTCAGCGACAATCTGCGCCACCTCCGGGATTTGTAAATGGTGAGTATGTTCAGGACAAACGAAGATATAGAGAGGTCAACTCTGACTTTTTGATTGGTTTTTCCAAAGACGTAGGAAATATTGGTATCAATATTAATGCTGGTGGAAACTCCATGTATCGCAGAAGAGATATTTTCACCATTTTAGGGGAGAACTTCTTCACCAGAGACCTCTATACAATAGGTAATTCAAGTAAGGTGACTCCTAATTTTAGGTTGTTTGAAAGAAAGGTTAATTCCTTATACGGATCTGCTGAGATTTCATTTAATGAATGGCTTTTCATAAATGGTACCGCGAGAAATGACTGGTTCTCCACACTTTCACCTGCTGAAAGAAGTATACTATATCCTTCAATCACTAGCAGTTTTGTATTTAGTGAAGCGCTTGCTGATGCTTTACCGGATTGGTTAAGTTTTGGAAAATTACGATTGGGCTATGCTGAAGTGGGGTCAGATACTGATGTGGAGGAATATTCCAATGCACTATTTTACGGGATTAGTCAACAACAACTACAGAACCAACCTGTGGGGAACATAGATGGAAATACCATTCCAAGTCCCAATCTGAGGCCTATGCGTGTAAAGGAAACAGAAGTCGGTTTGGAATTGACATTGTTCGACAACATTCAATTTGAAATCAACTATTATAACAAGCTTTCACAAGATCAAATTCTGGTAGCACAAATTTCAAATGCTTCTGGGTTTGCCAACCAATTTGTAAATGTGGGTGAGAGTAAAAATCAGGGAGTTGAACTTTTTGGATCTTTTTATCCTGTGCGCAATAATAATTTCTCATGGAATTTTTCTGCAAACGGAGCCTATAATCAGACGGAAGTTATCAGCCTTAGTGATGATGATCAAGAAGGGGATTTTATTACTGTTGGTGGAGCAGAATTTCACGGTGAATTACGACAGGTAGTGGGCCGACCTATTGCACAGCTTTATGGGTGGGGCTATTTAAGAGATGCTCAAGGTAGAATTGTTTACGATGCAAACAATGGTAGACCCTTGCGCTCGGAAGAACAATTGAATTTTGGCAGTGCGTTACCTCGTTGGGTGGGTGGTTTCACCAATTCATTTCAATTTATGGGTGTTACCGCTTCTTTCCTTATTGATTTCAAGCTAGGTCATAAACTTATTTCCGGTACGCATACCAATGCCTACAGACATGGTTTGGACAAAGCAACATTACCAGGTAGGGATGTAGGTTTCATCGTGGGAGATGGAGTCAATCCTGATGGAGGAATCAATGAAACTCAGGCACCAATACAGCCATTTTATGAGACTATCAGGTCAAACAGAATGTCTGAGCAGTCTGTCTTCAATGCCGGTTCATGGCAGCTAAGACAAATAGCTCTGGGTTATGACCTCACCAGATTTTTGGCCAATCAAAACTTCATAAAAGGATTGAAACTTGATATTGTAGCCAATAATGTAGCAGTACTCAAGCAGTGGGTGCCCCATGTACATCCTGATCAGAATGGTATTATTGGTGATGAACGAATAGGTCTTGAGTCGACAGGACTACCAATTACACGTGATATCGGCTTCAATCTGAATGTTAAATTTTAAGCAAAGGCATCATGAAAAATATATTTAAATATACAGCACTTGCAGTTTTGATGATGGGCTTTGTCACATCATGCGACGAGGGGTTTGATGAGTTGAATACAGACCCTGTCCGATTGACAAACATTGATCCTACTTTTCAGCTAAACCGTGCAATAATTAGTGCAGCTCCGGATTACGGAAATTTCACGTATGAGACTACTATAGTTCGACAAATGATTACACCATTTTTAGGTGTTGGAACTGGTGGTAATGCAAACCAGGACAACAGGAGTGCCACAAACAATAACTGGAATGACGGTTATAACACATCTATCAAAAATTTGGTAGATGCGGCGGCTAACCTTGAAGGTACCACCGATCAGATTAATTTGCTATCCATGATCAGGATCTGGAAAGCATATGAATTTATGGTGCTAACAGACACATATGGAGATATTCCTTACAGCCAGGCTGGAAAAGGATTTCTTGATGGAACGGCCTTTCCGGAGTACGATGCACAGGAAGCTATCTATGACGATATCCTTAATGAGTTGGAAGAAGCCTCTGCCGCCCTGAGCACATCCAATGATGCTGTACCTCAGGAGCTTATGTATGCGTCTGTTGGAGACAACATCACAAGGTGGAAACGACTTGGATATTCCTTACTACTGAGAGCGGCCATGCGTTTGTCAAAAGTCAATCCAACCAAAGCTCAGTCTTTTGTAGCAACGGCTGTAGCCGGAGGATTGATGCAATCCAATGATGACAATGCCCTGGTACCTCATGATGCCAACTTTAGAAATCCATTGGGTACCAACCTGAATGGAGGACAAGCTGGTTTTTATTATGTGGATAAGGAGTTTGTGGACTGGATGCAGGCCAATAATGATCCAAGACTATCTGTTATAGCTACCAGGTATGTAGGTGCTGCCACAAATGGAGACCAGGTGCCAGGTACAGGTAGCAGTGATCCGGCTGATCAAATTGGAATGCCTCAAGGCTTTGACAACACCACCATTCCGCCGCAGGTGACTGCTGATGGTTTGGCAAGCTTGTATGACTACAGCGAGCTTGATAGGTTGAGATTGGGTAGTCCTCAAGCTCCAAGTTTCCTTGTTACTTACTCTCAAACTATGCTTTTGTTTGCTGAAGCGATAGTCAGAGGGTGGGCTACAGGTGATGAAAATGCCGCTTATGCCGCAGGAATAAGGGCACATATGGAGCAACTATCTATGTATCCCGGCGAAACCGATGTAGCCGAATCAGACATTACAGACTACCTTGCGGCACATACTTTAGCTGGTACCCAGGCTCAGCAAATTGAACTCATCAATGAGCAATATTGGATGTCCTCTTACCTCAATGGCCATGAGGCCTGGGCCAACTTCAGAAGAAGTGGTTATCCAAATGTTGCACCAAATCCGTATCCAGGCTCTGAATTGGTTAGCGAAAATTTCATTAGAAGGTTAACCTATCCTGATTCTGAAAAAACAGTCAATGATCCCAATCTGCAGGTAGCTATTGGACGACAAGGCCCGGATATTTTGGATACAAGAGTTTGGTGGGATACTCCATGATACTTTAAAAGCAATTTCTTGATTATTTTTAGACCAATTGGCCTGATAAGGCCAATTGGTTTACTTCAAATTTGGTGTGGCAAGTGTCTGCACCAGGAACTTTTTAAACAAATTAACCCTTGGATATCCCCTTTCTTACCTATGACCCACTGTTTATTCTGGCTGTTGGCATCCTAGTCGTAGTCGGTGGAATTATCGGATTTAGACTTCATGCTTTTCTTGCCCTACTTGTTGGAGCTTTCGTAGTAGCCTTGCTTACACCTGACGCTTCTATCATCACTTACATCACTGGAAAGGGTGGTTCTCTTGCAGATGCACAAAAGCTGATCAACCAGGATGTGGGGCTCAGGATAGCCTCAGAATTTGGAAGTACCTGTGGAAAAATCGGTATTTTGATCGCTATGGCCTCAATTATAGGGAAGACGATGCTTGAAAGTGGTGCTGCCGAAAAGATTGTACGGTCTACCTTAAAGCTTACAGGAGAAAAACGAGCACCCATTACCTTTCTGGGCAGTAGTTTTTTTATTGGAATACCCGTATTTTTTGATACCGTGTTCTACCTGATGGTACCCCTCGCAAAAGCCATGGCCATGAGGCTCAAAAAGAATTATTTATTGCTCATTCTTTGCACAGCAGCTGGTGCTGCCATGGCCAATTCACTTGTGCCACCCACACCTGGTCCGCTTTTCCTGATAGCTGAGATGGACATACCCATTGGCATGATGATGGTGGGAGGTTTTTTGGTAGGGTCAGTAACTGTTATTGTAGGTTATTTTTACGCTGCCTGGGCCAATAAAAAATGGCCTGTTCCCCTAAGGGATTCGATGGAGGCTTCATTAGAAGAGATTAAAAAACTCTCAGAAAAAGATGGTAAAGATCTACCGGCCATAGGGTTTGCCCTACTACCTATACTGATCCCAATTTTACTAATTACGTTGGATGCCCTCATCCAGACTTTTTCAGAAGGCACACAGTCAAGCTTGGGAAATATCATGGGATTCCTTGGAGAAAAGAACCTTGCACTCGCACTGGGAGCACTATCCTCACTAATTATTCTGGTGGCTCAGAAAAGTGGGGACAAAGAGGGACTAAAGAAATCAGTGCAAACTGCACTGATGAGTGGTGGTGTTATCATTCTGATAACTGCAGCCGGTGGCGCATTTGGTGGAATGCTTCAGCAGACTGCCATCAGTACCCGTATTGCTGAACTCACTAGTGGCTATCAAATGGCTTTGATACCCTTGGCTTTTTTCATTACGGCCATTGTGCGGACAGCTCAAGGTTCAGCTACAGTGGCGATGATCACCGCGTCAGGAATACTTGCTGGGATGGCTACATCGATGTCGCTGGAATTTCATCAGCTGTATATTGGATTAGCCATTGCCTGCGGATCGAAGCTCATTCCATGGATGAATGACAGCGGATTCTGGATTGTATGTAAAATGAGTAACCTGACGGAGCAGGAAGCCCTGAAGACCTTTTCCCCTCTTTTGACAATTATGGGGATTGTAGGGCTTATTGTGATCATGATAGCAGCAAACCTTTTTCCACTCGTCTAGCCCCGTGATCTGATTCAAATATGATATTAAAACCCAAAAAAATATGAAAAACATTAACCGAAGAAAAGCCCTTACATCCATGATCACCACCTCAATAGGTACCACAGCTGTGGTGGGATCAATGGGTTCTGTAGTATCATCATGCGCTCAGCCTCAGCCTGACCAAACCCCGGAGGTAAAAAAGGAAAAAAAGCCAATGCTGATGAAGGTGGGTTGCCAGCACGGAGGCACCGGAAAAGAAAACCTGGAATTTCTGGCCAGACACGGAGTCTTCAACATGGATGGAGGAGCACCTAAAGTTATCCCGGGAGTCGGCTGGGACCTGGAGGATTCGCTGGCTAAAAAAGAAGCTTGTGAAAAATATGGCATTAACCTGGATGCCTATCACCTGCCACTTTCCTCTGCCGGTTATAAGCGGGTGGCCACTCCTAATATCATGCTGGCCAATGACCCGGAGCGCGATAAGGAGATTGAAATGATCCAGCAGATGATCTCTGTGGCTGGCAAGACAGGAGTGAAAGTCCTGTTGTACAATACAATCATCATGGAAATTCTAAGAACTGAGAGAACAACAGACCCCACCAGAGGGAATGCTTCTTATAGCACCTGGAATTACGAGGAAGCATTAAAAAGAGGGATGGACAAAGAAACCGTACCCGGAGCCCCTATTTCAATTGATGATCTCTATGAACGAATTACTTATTTCCTGGATCGGGTACTGCCTGTGGCCGAAGAGTATAATGTCAAGCTAGGTAACCACATTGCCGATCCTCCAGCACCAGCCGGTTATAGGGGAATGACACGCTGGAACAGTCCTGAAGTTTTCGAAGGTATCAAAAGGTTTGGACAGCTTTATGAGAGTCCGTCCCACGGCTTCAACCTTTGTCTTGGATCTACTGCTGAGGGACTCAAGGACCCAAAAACAGAGATTTTACCAATTATCAAATGGGTGGGTGAGCGCAAGCAAATCTTCAATATTCACCTTCGAAATATAAAGGGAGGTTACAATAACTTTATGGAGGTTTATCCCGACAATGGAGATATGGATTTTGTTGCAATAATCAGGGAATTGAGAGAAGTTGGATACGATGGTATGGTCATGCCGGATCATATACCTCAACATGAAGACCCGGCGAGCGGTCTTCAGGGGCATGCTTTTGCCTTTGGACACATTAAAGGCATCATGGCTGCATTAGATAGCGAGGCGTAACATATAATTTCCCGAAGGTGAACCGCAGAATTTTTTTTGGGAAAGCAATAAGTCTGGGGAGCATTGCTGTGTTCAATTTAAAGGGGTATGAGCTTATGTCTAAAGATAGCTTGGGAGCGATACCCCCATCAAGAGATCTGGTGGAATGGAATGTCCATTTCTTCAGCTCGAATACAGAAAAGTATCCATTTCATCGTGATGCTACCTATACACCTGATGCCAGCAGGTTACCCGAAGATCCTCTTAAAACCTACCTGGCCCATCTGGATAAGGAAGGCATTGGGAGGGGTGTTGTAGTTCAGCCGGAACCCTACGGTGATGATCATTCATTGCTGCTGGACTGTCTTGAAAAGGAGCCTGACAGGCTTCGAGGAACCAGTTTATTTTATCCGAAGGATTCAAAGGCTCCGTTGAAGCTGGCATCACTGGTCAAGGCGCATCCGGAAATCGTAGCTACTCGCTTCCATGCACATCGAGGCAAAGAAAGTTATCTGGACACTTTTGCTGATCCTGGTGTTCGGGCACTATGGAAGCAAGCAGTGGATCTGGGCATTATCATTGAGCTCCATATAGGTCCCAATTATGCGCAGCAAGTCAAAAAGGTGATAGAGGCATTCCCAGGATGCAAGGTGCTCATAGATCATTTTGCAGAGCCTCATATGGGAGATGCCGTGGAATTTGCCAATGTGCTGGCGTTGGCTGAGCTGCCCAATGTGTATATGAAATTTTCAGGTCTGAATCACTTTGCCAGTGATGGCCCGGATTATCTGAGTGCAAAACCATTTTCAAAACAAGTTTTCAATGCTTTCGGTCCGGATAAAATGGTAATGGGTGGGGTGTCTCTGAGTACGATTGAGGCTCATATGGAAAATTATTCTAACGCTGAAAAAGCTAAAGTGACGGGTGAAAATATTCTTAAATTACTGAGCTGGAATTAAACAACAAATGGATCAATTAAACACTGGAATTATTTTTTATGAAAGGGCTTAAGATTAAGGATATAGTCATCACTCCAATAGCAATTGCAGATCCACCATTGCTAAATGCAGCAGGGCTTCATGCCCCATACGCTTTACGCACTATATTGGAAATCTATACCTATAACAACATTGTCGGCATTAGTGAAATTCCTGGAAACATAGAGATCAATGAAGCACTTGAGGAAGTAAAAGAGTTACTCATTGGCATGGATCCTTTTCACTTGAATTCAATAAAAGATACCATTGAAAGTCACTTTGATGAAGAGACTACGCATCAGCGTGGAGATACTCCCTGGGATCAGCGCAAGATTGTACATGTATTCAGCAGTGTGGAGGTAGCCTGCATGGATATCATGGGCAAAGTGCTTGAAAGACCGGTAGTGGACTTGTTGGGAGGTAAAAGAAGGGACCTTGTGCCTTTCGCAGCTTACTTGTTTTATAAGTATGAGGGTGCTGGGGGTGAGTTTGAGTTTAGTCTGGACCCTAAAGCTTCCGGGTGGGCAGCAGCCCGTCAAAAAGAGGCTGTAACCCCTCAAGGTATCGTGGACCAGGCCATTGCCATGGTAAAGGAGTTTGGGTTTAAGTCGATCAAGCTCAAAGGTGGAGCATTTGAACCTGCAGCCGAAGTTGCAGCGATGAAGGCATTATATGACCATTTTGGTCCAGATGTTCCATTACGTCATGATCCCAATGCCATATGGAAAGTGGATACTGCTTTGCAACATGGAAAAATGATGGACGGAATACTGGAATACTGGGAGGATCCAGTGAGGGGTCAGGAGAATATGGCTGAGGTAAGAAAGAAGCTTAGCATGCCTTTGGCTACAAACATGTGCACCACAAGTTTCGAAGATATACCCGGCAGTATTACTTTGGGATCCGAAGATATCATTTTGAGTGATCATCACTTTTGGGGAGGTTTGAGAAGTTCCATGGAGCTAGCCAAGATGTGTGAAACGTTTGGCAGGAAACTTTCGATGCACTCCAACAGCCATGCGGGGATATCACTTGCTGCGATGGTACACCTGGGTGCAGCACTTCCTGAAGTGCCTTATGCCTTAGATACACATTATCCATGGCAGTCGGATGAGGTGATCCACGGGGGGAGAATACAGTTTGAAGAGGGATCTGTGCGCGTACCCGACGGGCCTGGTCTTGGCGTAGAAATCGATCGGGATGCACTCAAAAAGCTTCATGAAAATTATATAAGGTGTGGCCTGACAAAGCGTGACGACCTGGTGGAAATGAGGAAAGTGGTGCCAGACTGGGAGTTTAAGAAGGTGCGTTGGTAAATCAGCTAAAAACAAATTCGTAATTAAATATTATACAACATGAATCTAAAAAAACAAAAACTTGAAGCCCTGATGAGAGACCCCAACGAGGGGAAGTCTGATGGCCAAAATGGAAGGCGATCATTTTTTAAGAAGGCTGGGATTGGTGGTCTCAGCTTAGCCGCACTCACGGCAGCTCCCATCGAGGATGTACTTGCTGAGTCTGCAAAGAACGTGAATCGCAGCTCCGCGCCGACAGACCTGAAGATTACTGATATGCGAATTGCCGAGGTGTCGGATGTAATGTTTCGTACACCTATAGTAAAATTATACACCAATCAGGGAATTGTGGGGTATGGGGATGTACGTGATGGAGCAGCAAAGGAATATGCACTTTTCCTAAAGAGCAGGATACTCGGAGAAAACCCCTGTAATGTAGAAAGGCTTTTCAAGATTATCGAGCAGTTTGGAGGTCACGCAAGACAGGGTGGAGGCGTCTGCGGTGTGGAAATGGCACTTTGGGACCTGGCAGGTAAAGCATACGGTGTACCCGTATATCAGATGCTGGGTGGAAAATACCGGGACCGTGTCCGTGTCTATTGTGATACCACAACTTCTTCTGATCCGGTAGAGTATGCTAAGCGGATGCAGGAAAGAATTGACAAAGGTTATACAGCCTTGAAGATGGATATCGGCATCAATTTGATCAAGGATATTCCGGGAGCGGTCATCAACAATGCTGGAGGTAAGTTTGATCCTTATCAGTATGAATATAGAAAATACAACCTGACTCAACATCCGTTTACCAGGATACAGGTGACTGACAAAGGGATTGACAAACTGATGGAATTCCTGGACGTGATGAGGTCACAGATCGGATATGAGATTCCAATGGGAACAGATCACTGGGGTCACTTTGGCGTGAACGAAGCAATCAAGCTGGCTCGTGCTGCAGAAAAGTACAACCTGGCTTATATGGAAGATCTGATTCCATGGCATTACATGGAACAGTGGAAAGAAATCTCCATGTCTACCACCACACCGACACAGACGGGTGAAGATATCTACACCCTTAAGCGAGGATTCAAGCAACTTATTGACATGAGGGCGGTTGACATTGTCCACCCCGACCCAAATACGTCAGGAGGAATCCTGGAAACTAAGCGAATTGGAGATTATGCCTCTGAAAACGGTGTTGGGTTTATGCACCATCACGCATCCGGCCCCGTTTCCTTTCTTGGTTGTGTGCACAGTGCTGCGGCCACAGAAAACTTTATGTGGTTAGAACATCATGCTGTCGATAAAGCAGACTGGGAAAAACTGGTTACCGGTTTTGATGGCCCGATAGTAGAAAATGGCTATGTCAAGGTACCTGAGAAGCCAGGAATTGGCGTGGAGTATGATGACGAAATGTTGAAGAAGTATCTTGTGAAAGGTGAGAAGCTTTTCGCCCCGACACCGGAGTGGGATAATATCCGAGCCTGGGACAGAACCTGGAGTTAAGCAATTAGTTTAGGTATTGTAATTTAAAGACAGCAGAGCTTAGGCTTTGCTGTCTTTTTTGTTTAAATCATCTAATTTTATCCTATAACGTTGTCAATGCATCTCATTTAATCCCAGGAATATGAAAAATCTATACCCTTACCTCGTCTTACTTTTTATGTTTATCCTGCCGGGTTGTCAATCAGGAAGTCAAAATACTGCTCAGGAAAATAAGGCTTCACTGACCACTGAAGAGATTCTCAATGAGTCGAAAGAAGATCTCGCTGCCAGAATGAAATGGTGGACGGATGCCAAGTTTGGAATGTTTATTCATTGGGGACCCTATGCCGTTCCTGCTGGGGAATACAATGGAGAGACTGTTAATGGCATTGCCGAGTGGATTATGCACCGTGCTTCTATACCAGTTGCAGAATATGAGGAGTATTCACGCCAATTTAATCCGGAAAAGTATAATGCTGACGAATGGGTGAGAATTGCCAGGGATGCTGGGATGAAATATATCGTGATAACATCAAAACATCACGACGGCTTCTGTTTGTGGGATTCCAAAGTGTCTAGCTATGATGTCATGGACTTTTCGCCAATCAAAAGAGATCTGCTGCAGGAGCTAAAAGACGCTTGTGATAAATACGATGTTAAGCTCTGTTTTTATCACTCAATCATGGACTGGCATCATCCGGATGCTCAGGCGCCACACTATCCGGAGTACAATACCAAAGAAAAGCAGAATCCGAACTTCCAGAGCTATGTAGATAATTATCTATATCCTCAATTGACCGAGCTGGTGGAGAAATATGACCCGGCTGTACTTTGGTTTGATGGCGAGTGGATCCCTGAATGGACTCATGAACATGGAGTGGACTTGTACACGTATCTGCGAAAACTCAATCCTGATCTTATTATCAACAACAGGGTAGATAAAGGCCGGCAAGGGATGCAGGGTATGAATAAGGGAGATGAATACCTGGGGGATTTTGGGACTCCGGAGCAGGAGATTCTGGAGGGCACAAGCGAGTATTATTGGGAGTCGTGCATGACCATGAATGATAGCTGGGGGTACAAGCTCAAAGATGATAACTGGAAATCTGATGAAATGCTAATCCATAACCTTATAGATATAGTTGCCAAAGGAGGCAATTACCTACTCAATGTTGGACCAACAGCTGAAGGATTGATCCCAGGTCCAAGTGTAGAACGATTGGCATCCATTGGCAAATGGATGGAAGTAAATCAGGAAGCCCTGTATGAAACAGATATTTTCGAAGGTGGATACAAGCAAGGTGAAGCTATCCGTTTTACCAGCAAGGACGATGGTGCTACTTTGTATGCAATTTCCTTGACCAAACCAGATAATAAACTCGTTTTAGAAGGTATCTCACCAGCAGAAGGTTCTGCAATTCAATTGCTCGGCAGCAATATGAAACTTAAATGGGCCATGGAGGGAGGCAACGTGGTAATTAATCATTCTGGTGACATTCCCAATAACCTTAAACACGCCTGGGTATATAAAATTGAGCTGGTCCATTAGCAGTATCTACAAGCATGAGTAAATACATGCTTGCTGTATTCTGCAATAAAAGCACTATTTTGAGCTGGAATGGCAGATGTCTTAAAACTTTTTAAGGGCAGGTCTCTATTGGTGAAATTGGTCTCGGAGTACTTGTTGTCCAATCCACAGCGGATGATCCTCCTGAGTTTTGCATTAGTGATTTTTGTGGGAACGGCTTTGCTGATGCATCCGGATGCTACTACTCATCCGGGCTCAATGAATTTAATTGATGCTTTTTTTACTGCTACATCAGCAACATGTGTCACAGGTCTCGTCGTGGTGGAAACCTCAGCAGCATTCACAACCTTCGGGCAGATAGTTATTCTCTTCCTTATTCAATTGGGAGGTTTAGGGATAATGACATTCAGTACCTTTTTCATGTTTTTATTGGTAGGAAAACTTTCCATCGCAGGCAGGGAGATACTGGTTGATACCTTTAGCCAGAATCCAATGTTGGAACTGATCAGGTTACTTAGAACAGTATTTATATTCACTATTGTATTAGAAGTAACAGGCTGGTTTTTGCTTTCTGTCAGGTTCTATCTGGATCTACCAATGAGAGAAGCCCTATATCAAGGATTGTTTCATAGCATTTCCGCTTTTTGTAACGCAGGATTTGTCCTGTTGAAAGATGGCTATTTCGGCTACGCAACTGATAGTTACTTTAACATCGTAAATATTCTTCTCATTCTTGCGGGTGGTCTTGGATTTATTGTGATCTTGGATATCAGATCACAACTTGGCAAACATGGAAAGTATTTCTTTTCAAGGTTAAGTCTTCATTCAAGAATTACGCTTGCTTCTACTTTGTTGTTGATGCTGGTTGGAGCATTGATATTTTATTTATTGGAGTCAAATGGGACATTGAAAGATCAGACATTTTTAGAGAAGTTCTGGATATCGCTGTTTCAGTCGGTCACTACCCGCACGGCAGGGTTCAATACTGTTCCAATTGAGACTTTGTCATTACCTACACTGTATATTATTATTATCCTTATGATCATTGGGGCATCACCCGGTTCTTGTGGAGGGGGCATAAAGACTACAACCTTCGTGTTGTTTATTCTAAGCCTGCTTAAACAATTTTCAAATAATAAAGACATTAATGTCTTCGCAAGAAGAATTCCTGATGTTACAATGGCCAGAGTTACCTCCATTGTGTTTTTTGCTATTTTCACCATCAGTTTATTTGTCTTTCTTCTTTTGATAACTGAAATTTATTTTAAGGGTCATCAGCATCATAATATTGACTTAATGGACATTCTTTTCGAGGTAGTTTCTGCTTTCGGGACTGTGGGCCTTAGTACAGGTATTACTGCTACTTTAAGTCCTCTCGGAAAAATTTTAATCTCAATCCTTATGTATGCCGGCAGACTTGGACCAATCACCCTGATGTTTGCATTGAAGTCGGGTGAGGTATCAAAAATACGTTATATGAAAGAAGATGTATTGGTGGGATAATCAGAAGTTATGAGTAAGAAAAAGAGTAAAAGAAATGAATCCTTTATGCTGATAGGGTTAAGTACCTTCTCAAGGTATCTTGCCAGGTACTTATTTGAAAGGAATTTTGAGGTAATAGCTGTTGATATTGATGAATCCAGGGTTGAAAAAGTAAATAAATATGTGTCTAAAGGAATTATCGGAGACGCAAAGGACTCTGAATTACTTGAGAAAATTGGAGTGAAGGACGTGGACGCAGTGATCGTAAGCATGGGAAGTAATTCCAATGATAGTATAATGGTTGTGTTTCACCTGAATGAATTGAATGTAAAAAATATCTATGTAAAAGTAGTAGAGGAAGACCAGGCAAGGGTTCTGGAAAAGATTGGAGCATCAGAGGTCATCTTCCCGGAACAGGAAAGCGCTCTGAGGCTGGCACAACGGATAGATAATCCTAATGTTCTTGACTACATACCCCTCACGGAGGAATATTCGATCATTGACTGGACACCCGATGAAGAATTTATTGGTAAAACGCTTGGCCAGCTAAAACTAAAAAATGAATATGGAGTACAGGTGGTCTCTATTGAAGATGGAAAGGAGAAAGTGAAATTAATCCCCCGTGCAAGCCATCTAATAAAAAAAGACGATGTGCTTGTGGTGATAGGAGAAAATGAAAAGCTGGAGAAATTGAAAGAAAGGAAGTAAGTTTTAACAAATCACTAACCTTGATCGATGATGTTATCTGAAAATATTTTTGTAAGTCTCGATTCACAAGCCTTACTTTGAGCTCAAACCACGGGGTGCTGCAATAGTGGCTGAGATTTTACACCCGTAGGACCTGATCCGGATAATACCTGCGCAGGCAATGGTTAGAGATTTTCACTGAGGGCTCTACTCCTACACCCGCATCTGTTATCCGGCTCCGAAATTTTTTTAACAGATAAACACTGAAAAGATGGCATTTGAAGAGCTGGTGAAACAGGATCTCACCAATTGGCAGGGTAGAAAGGAATGGTTTTTCAACCGGGAACATACAGACACTTATGAACTGTGGTATGAAGGCCGATATAAGCGTGCCGAATTGTTTCAGAAGAAGATCATGGCCGACCGGCTGAAGAAAGATGACCGAATAAAAACCCTTTTAGAGTTTGGATGCGGAACTACACGTTTTACCCGTTGGTGGCATGAGATTGGGATTGAGGCCACTGGCGGAGATCTAAGTCCTTTCATGCTCGCACAGGGGCGGCAGCTTTTCAAAGGAGACCTGGTGTTGGCCGATTCTCATCATATGCCATTCAGAGACAATACTTTTGACGCTGTGGCATTCATTACCACCTTTGAATACTACATGGATCCTGTCAAAGTAATACGTGAAGCTGCGCGTGTGGGTAAATATGGGATTGCCTTCGGGATGATGAATCGAAATACCACCAAGTACGTCCGCAGGCGTACTCAGCAAATGTTTGGTAAGAACCCTTTTTATGTAACAGCCAATTTCTACACACCCAAATCATTGATAAAAGTAATCGATGAAGCCCTTGAGGGAGAGGATTATACCGTAGAGTGGCAGTGCACCGGTTTACCGAAATGGTTCCCTGTTCAAGAATGGCATGTTCCTTTTGGTGATTTTTTTGGTGTGTATGTGAAGAGAAATCCGAAATGATAGATTTTCCTACCGTTGGCAAGATCCAGGATGATTTTTTGAAATCACACATATTTCCAACGACCGGAGCACCACGAAAAGAAGTTGTAAGTGGTCCGAAATATGGAGTGGATACAAGTGTGATAAGAATTACAGATCATCTTTCACTGATATCGGCTACAGATCCTGCTTCTCTCATTCCAACACTGGGTTTGAAAGAATCTGCCTGGCTCACAGTTCAGTTAGTTGCTTCGGATATTGCAACGGCAGGGAGCATGCCACAGTATGCTCAATTTTGTTTAAACCTTCCGGAGTATATCACAGCTCAGCAATTCGAAGAATATTGGAGATGGGTCAGTACTTACTGTGAGGAAATGGGTATTGCGATTACAGGCGGTCATACAGGCAAAGTGCAGGGTCAGAATAGCACTGTGTCCGGAGGAGTGACCATGTTTTGCTGTATGGAAACTCATAAAGTACTAACAAGTGCTATGGCCAGGCCAGGTGATGATCTGATCCTGGTAAAAGAACCTGCAATTATTAGTTCAGCTATTCTGGCACTGAGTTTTCCAATGGCTATTGCTAAGGCCTGTGGAGAAGATGTACTAAGGAGAGGTCAGGAGCTCTTCTACGAGTCTTCTGCCGTTCAGCCAGCAATGGATGCAGTAAGTCTGGGCATACACGATCAGGGCATCAGAGCCATGCATGATGTAACTGAATGCGGCGTGATTGGAGCTATTATTGAAATGATGATGGCTGCAGAATGCGGAGTGGAGATTCATATGGATAGTTTGGTAAGAGGAGAAGCACAGGAGGCCATTGGAAATCTTTTTGGATATGATCCTTTATATACCATAGGTGCTGGAGCCCTGCTAATAGCTGTTCATCCCCATCATACGACAAGAATAATGAGCTCCTTAGCGGAAAAGAGCTATCCGGTTCAAATCGTTGGAAAGGTGAAAACAAAAGAGGAGGGAATGTATTCGGTAGGAGATAAAAAAGAGCTGCTTAAACATCCTGGTACGGACCCGTATTGGAGTGTATTTTTTGATTCACTCAAGAAAGGATTGAAATGAAAAAGAACTTGTCTGGCATTTATCTTGTGGTAGACCCGAAGATGGGCATGGAGTTTCTGGAGCCCAAGGTAAAGGCTATATTAAAAGGTGGAATAAGTGTGATTCAGATTTGGGATCATTGGGACGTAAACCAGGACAGACTTGCATTTATTACCAAACTTCAATCGATAGTGCAGGATATTCCCATTCTTATAAACAATGATCTGGATCTGGCTCTATTGGCTAAAGCAGATGGAGTGCATTTTGACCACCCGGATAATGTGCCAGATTCCATCACTGAAGGGCTGATTGTTGGGGTCACTTTAAGTAACCGTGTAGACTGGAATGCACTCAATCAGGGACCGGTGGACTATATTAGTTTTTGCTCCATGTTTCCATCATCTTCAACAGATGCCTGTGAGCTGGTAGATTTTCAGGTAGTTCGGGAAGCAAAAGAGAATTTTCAGGGAAGTGTTTTCGCCTCAGGAGGGATTTCGCTGGAAAATGCCGATCAGATTATCGATTTGGGTGTATCTGGAATTGCACTTATTTCGGGATTACTACAATCGGATAATCCTGAACAGACCACTAGAGATTTTGTAAACAAAATGATCAAAGAATGAAGTTAGATTTTTATAAGAAGTTATGTTGCCCGTTTGATAAAAATGACCTCAAACTGGAAATTTTTAAAGAGGAGAATAAAGAAATCAAAGAAGCGCTCATGACATGCAATCATTGCCATCGTTACTATCCGGTAATTTTTGGCATACCAATTATGTCACCTGATGAGTACAGACAGCCTCAATTAGAGGCTCCCATACTCAAGAGATGGGGATATCAAATCAGCACTGATAAGCCTCAACAGCTTCTTCAATGAGATAAGCCAGCAAGCAATTAAGAAAAATTACTTCAACTGCTCTATGGCTTTCATCACGGCTTCGGCTTCAACCATCTTTTGGTCACTCTCGGCCCGATTAATATGAGATAACCGATGAGCATCACTCATTAGCTTACGATACTTGTCATAAAGTTTATTCTTTCTTGATTTCAATAAATTTAACATATCTCTTAGTTTTTGATTACAGACATACCACCATCTACATGCATGATTTGACCAGTTATGTAGGATGACTTTTGATTTAGGAGAAAGTATGCGGCTTGCGCAATATCTTTAGCAGTGGCTACTCGTTTGAAAGGATTTTGATCCGACAAAGTTTGTCTTCGTTGATCATTAGCTAGAAGCTTACTGGCAAGTGGTGTGTCGGTGAGTGATGGAGCGATTGCATTAACACGAATTTTTGGAGCCAATTCAGCGGACAAAGCTCTCGTAAGTCCTTCAATAGCACCTTTCGAAGATGAAACCACACTGTGAAAATTAAATCCCCCCTGTACTGCCACGGTAGAAAAAAGGACAATTGAAGCCAGGTCGGATTTCTTTAATAGGGGGAGTACTTTTTGAATTGTCTTTACCGCTCCAACGACATTAAGCTGGTAGTCGTCCTGAAAATCAGAAGGAGAGAAGCTTGTAAATGGTTTTAGGTTAATGCTTCCGGGGCAATAGATCAGGCCATCTAGTTTTTCCGGAATTGAAGTTTCATCCAACTCATCTTTGGTGGCATCATATTTCAGAAATGAGACATTATCAGTGTCATTTGCCTTATGACTATGATAAGTTGCAATAATTTTATGATCATCTCCAGCAAATTGCTCAATTAAAGCTTTCCCAATACCAGAAGATCCACCTACAATTAAAAAATTACCCATGGCATATTTATTTTACTCCATGGGTAACCTGATGTTTTATTAAGATGTTTTGAAAAAATTACCGATACCCAGAAAAGGTCGGAAATTTGATCTTATACAAACTTTTGCTTTTGGGATCCAAGTTTTTCAATAGAAAGCTCTACAACATCACCTTTTTTGAGGTATTGTGGAGGATTGAAGCCAAGTCCCACACCTGGAGGTGTTCCTGTTGAGATCACATCTCCAGCCTCCAATAGCATATACTGAGAAAGGTAGTGCACAAGAAAAGCAGGCTTGAATATCATGGTGCCGGTATTTCCATTTTGTTTGGCTTCACCATTTACACTAAGCTTCATGCTTAAATTATTGAAGTCACCTACCTCATCTTTAGTGACCAGGTAAGGCCCCAGGGGACTAAACTGCGGGCATGATTTCCCTTTTACCCATTGGCCACCGTGTTCCAGTTGATAAGCCCTTTCAGATAGGTCATTCATTACCGCAAACCCTGCGATGGCATCAAGTGCTTCTTTCTCACTGCTTAAATATGAAACATCTTTATTTAAAATGATCGCCAATTCTACTTCCCAGTCGGATTTCACGCTATTTTTTGGAATAGGAATGTCATCATTTGGACCTGTGATCGTATTTGTAGCCTTCATAAAAATAATGGGCTGCTTAGGTACTTCCATACCGGATTCGGCTGCATGATCAGAATAATTCAAACCAATACACATGATCATACCAGGCCTGGCAACACACGAGGCCCATCTTTCAGATTCGGGCACATCCGGAAGTTTGGAAGCGTCGATTTTCTTCAACTTTTCTAGTCCTCCTGAATTGAAGAAATCTCTGTCCCAGTCACTGAAATGCGCTGAACAATCTTTCCTCTTACCATCAACAAGGATCCCCGGTTTCTCCGAACCTTTTTTTCCAAATCGTAATAATTTCATCTTTTAGCTGTTAAGTGTAATGAATCCACCATCGATAGGATAGATGGATCCGGTAATAAATGAGGCCTCATCGCTACACAGATACTGAATAAGGCCTGCAATTTCTTCTGGCTTCCCCATCCTGCCAATAGGCTGGGTTTTAGAGAGTTTTTCAAACATTTCTGCTTCTTTTCCTGGATAATTTTTCTTAATAAAATTATCTACAAATGGAGTGTGAACTCTCCCGGGGGCGATGGCATTACATCGGATATTGTCCGCCAGATAGTCTTTTGCTACTGATAGCGTCATGGCTGAGACAGCTCCTTTACTCATGGAGTAAGCAAAACGGTCAGGGATTCCAAGCTCGGCTGCTACCGAGGACATGTTGATGATTGCCCCTCCACCGCTTTTTTGCATCAGAGGAATACAGGCATTCAAGCAATGAAAAACTCCCTTAATGTTTACGTCAACAATTTTTTGAAATTCCTCCGGGGAAGTATTAGTTGCAGTCCCTATATGAGCAATCCCCGCATTATTGATCAGAATGTCTATTTTGCCAGCTTTTTGATAGACCTGGTCAACGGACTTTTTCACTTCTTCATATGAGGCAATGTTACAGTTGACATACGTGGAGTTATGGCCCGGACTGTTGATCTCTTTTTCCAAGGCTTTTCCTTCCTGATCGTCAATATCAAAGAAGTAAACGTTTGCTCCATTTTTAGCTAATAATTGGGTGGTGGCTTTGCCAATTCCTTTTGATCCACCGGTAATGATGGCTGTCTTGTTATTGAGTGTATACAATGCTTTTCATTTGAGTTTCGAATATAACAAACCATTTTATTTGGATTGGCATAAAAGGAGACCTTTCCTTATCCATTCCAGTAATGATATTCATTTCGACAAAGCCCCATATATATATGGGTTCCACCTTGCCTGAATTATTCGCGATTTTTGTGCGTGTGTTTAGTTCGGTTATAGCTCAAAGATCAGTCAAACAGTTATTGAAAATAATATAATTTATACCAGGCAAAAATTCGATATCCTCAAAAATATGGATTTTGTTGCCGCACACAGTATCAAATATTTAATTTTGAATGTTAACTTTAGGTGAAAAATCCACTAAATTGTGTGGGTTTTCCAAAAGGGCGTAGATGCACAGTAGATGCTAATGAGGATAACTTTTGGAGGCGGGTGTTTTGCTGGGGAGTGTCACCCCGGGAAAGTGACCATAAACGTTCGGGATTGAAGCCCCGATTCACAAATTATTGTATAATCAACTATTTACTTATGTTAAACTTTTATTTATGATGCAAAATTACAGTAGTAAAAGTCGGCTCCATGCTGGCTTTGATTCTAAAGCTGAATCAGGTAAATCCTGGGTAAGCGGCAGAATTTTTTTACAGTTTCTTGTCCTGATGGCCATGCTATTTTCTTTGCAGACATATGCACAGAATGTAGTGAGAGGTACAATCGTTGACGAAGGAAACGGAGAAGCTTTGCCCGGAGTGGCGGTCCAGATCAAAGGGACCCCATCGGGTGTAGTAACTGATATTGATGGAAAATTTAGCATTTCAGCTTCTTCCGATGATATATTGGTTCTTTCTTTTGTTGGATTTAGAACCGCTGAGATTCCGGTCAATAACCGGACAGTGATTGATGTTTCCTTGTCTCCTGATCTGACAGAGTTGTCTGAAGTTGTTGTTACTGCTTTTGGTATTGCTCAGGAGAAGAAACAGCTGGGATATGCTGTTACAGAGCTTGAAGGAGACAATTTCACGAAATCCAGAGCGATCAACCTGGGTACCGCACTCACAGGTAAGGTAGCGGGAGTAAACGTAAGTCCTCCGGCAACCGGTGCAGCGGGTTCTTCACGAGTAGTTATCAGGGGTGGATCTTCACTGACCGGTAATGATCAGCCACTATATGTAGTGAACGGTATCCCTATGGATAATTCAAACCTTGGCTCCGCTGGTATGTGGGGTGGTAATGACAATGGTGACGGACTGGCTTCAATGAACCCGGACGACATCGAAAGCCTGACTGTTCTGAAAGGAGCAACAGCTTCTGCCTTGTACGGATCCAGGGCATCTAATGGGGTCATTTTGATCACTACCAAGTCAGGCCAGGCCGGAGATATGAAGGTTACGTTCAACTCTAACTTTACTGTTGATAGAGTGTATGATCTGACTGACTTTCAGAATGAATACGGAACCGGTTCGAATGGACTTGCTCCTACAAGTCAAAGTAGTGCTTTAGATAATGGCCAGGTATCCTGGGGAGCCAGACTTGACGGAAGTGATGTCATTCAGTTTGATGGTGTTTCAAGACCCTACTCTGATCTTGGTGAAACCATCAACGATTTCTACAACACAGGCTATACCTGGACCAATACCCTGGGGCTCTCTGGTGGTACTCAAAACATGAATTACAGGATTTCAGCATCTGATTTGAGCAATGAGGACATTGTTCCAAATTCTGGCTATAACAGAAGGATGTTGAATGCTAACATTGGTGGTAAATTCGATAGGCTCGAGGCTCAAATCACTGTTCAGTATTCTAAGGAAAATGCCAAGAACAGGCCGAGATTATCAGATTCTCCCGGTAATGCTAACGCAACCGTAATGATGAAAGCACCTAACATTTCTTTCGAGGATATGAAAGGTCCTACAGATAAATTGGGAGCTGCAGCGGATGGAACCGAGCTAAGACACCAGGGGAATACGTTTGCACAAAACCCTTATTGGGCTGCTTATCAGTATGAAAGGCTTGATGATAAAGATAGGATCCTGGGTAATGCTCAATTGAAATATAATATCACTGACTGGTTATATGTACAGGGTCGTGTGGGAACTGACGTGATTTCTGTAGATTTCAGCAGCATAAATGAACCTTACGGTACTGCTTACAGGCCTTTGGGTAATAAGTTTGAAAGAGCACAAAAGATCAGAGAAGATAATGCTGACGTGTTTGTTGGTCTCAACCAGGAATTTGGTGTCTTTGGTGTGGATGTGCTATTGGGTGGAAACCGAATGAGAAGATCAAGCGAAAGCCTTCAGGTTGGAGGACAAAACCTGGTCATTCCTTTCTTCCATTCAGTTAACAACGTAAATCCTGATAACAGGAGTTACTCATATGGTTTTAGCGAATGGGGAATTAACTCAGTATTCGGTTCGGCTAATTTCAGCTACAATGGATACCTTTTCCTTAACGTAACAGGAAGACAGGACTGGTTCTCTACCCTTAATCCTGATGACAATGCGATATTCTATCCTTCAGTTGGTTTAAGCTATGTTTTATCTGACATGGTAGATCTGCCGGGAGCTTTCACTTTCGCCAAACTTAGAGCTTCATGGGCTCAAGTTGGTGGTGGAACGCCTAATCCGTATATCCTGAACCTAACATATGGTTTGGATGCTAATAGTCTTGGTGGAGCTACCAGAGGTTCTATTTCAAACGGATCAATTCCCAATGCTGCCCTGACACCATATGTGACTTCAGAATACGAAATAGGTGCTGACTTGCGATTCCTCAACAATCGTTTAGGAGTAGACGTTGCTTACTACAACAGAACCACAACTGATGATATCCTGAACGCTACTATTTCAAGAACGTCAGGTTTCGGTAGTACTACTGTTAACATCGGTGAGTTGAATAACCGTGGAATTGAGTTGTTGTTGACTGGAACACCTGTTAGAAACAATAATTTTTCTTGGGATATTTCATTCAACATGGCTAATAACATCAGTGAGGCAGTTAGCCTTGGTCAAAATGCTGCTGGTGAACCCATTGAAGTTTTGAACCTTGATCAGGCGCGTACCTTACAGGAGCGTATCAGACATGATATTGGAATGCCTCTTGGTTTGATTGCAGGTTACAGACATGCAACCATCGATGGTCAAAAAGTCTATACTGCAGAGGGGTATCCTGTGAGAGGTGACTTTGAAGTACTTGGAGAAGGAAGACATCCTTTCAGTGCTGGTCTCAGCAATACTTTAACATATAAAGATTTCTCTTTCAGCTTCCTACTTGATATGCGAAGTGGTGGATCTATGTACTCAGGAACAAATGTCATTGCTTATGCATTTGGTATGCACAAAGAGACGCTACCAGGAAGAGATGAAGGTTTGACAATTACCGGAGTTGATGAATCAGGTGCTGCGCTTTCCGTACAAATTCCTGCTACTGATGTGCAGGCATATTACGGCAGATATAATGATATCACAGAGTACTTTGTATATGATGCAAGCTTTGGTAAGTTGAGAGAACTTTCCATTGGATATAGTGTTCCTCGAACCATGCTTGCCAACCTACCAATTGAATCCCTAAGTATCTCTGCTGTTGGTAGAAACCTATTGTTACTTTGGTCAAATGTGCCAAATGTCGATCCTGAATCAGCATATACAGTTGGAGCAGGCTCACAGGGATTGGAATACTTTGCAGTTCCAACAGTAAGGAACTTCGGTTTCAATTTATCAGTATCATTTTAATTGAGGATTACGATGTATAGAAATATGAAAAATAAACTTGTTGCGATGGTATTTGCCATCTTGGTGATCCCCATCGTATCGTGTGATAATGAGGCATTGACGGAATTGAATGTGAATCCCAATGCATCTACAGAACTGGACTTTGATTTCATCCTGGCAAATATTCAGGGAGATATGACCACTAATGGTTATGTACAGTCCAGGGGTAATATCATTTACAGTTCTACAATGATACAGCAGCTTGCCAGTACAGCTGGGTTTGTATCCGGAGATAAGTATTTTTGGAATGAGCAATATACAAGCGCTGCTTTCCAGAGCTACTATCCTTCTGTGATCAAAAATGCAACACACGTCGTTGATAACCTGAAGGATACAGAGGAAGTCAATACCTATGCTATGGCACTGGTTGTAAGAACCTATGCGCTTCATAGATTGACTGACCTGTATGGAGACATTCCATATTCCGGCGCAGGAAGAGGTTTGGCAGGCCAGGATAATTGGTTCCCGGCATATGATGATCAGGAGATGATCTACGATATGATTGTAGATAATCTGCGTGAGGCCAGAGATATCCTCAGCGCAAGTGCTCCAAATCCTGGAACCCAGGACATCTACTATGGAGGTAATTTGGACAACTGGAGGCGATACATCAACTCTCTGTTACTAAGAGTAGGTATGCGTTTGACAAAAGTGGATGCTACATTGGCTCAGAACATTGTAGAAGAAGCTGTAAACCATTCGGCGGGAGTATTTACATCGAATGATGATAATACAGTTGTTATTCACAACGATGCCGCTACTAATGGTAATTCTGCTGTAATTATTTCTGACAATTATAAAGCAGGTAATGCACGAATCAGTGGAACTTTTATTGATTGGATGCAAGCAACCAATGACCCGAGGTTAATGATTATCTCTGGTGGTGTAGGAAATCCTGATGGGGATCCAACATTATGGGATACCGACCCGGCAAATCAGATCGGATTGCCAAATGGTTTAAATGCAGAGACAGCCGCAGATTATGCAATAGGTGAAGGATTAATTGCCACGGCAGATCAATATACAATAAATCTCTTCTCATTCATCAATCCTAAATTGTATGATTTCTCTGATCCGATGTTCTTACATACTTATGCAGAAACAGAATTACTTCTGGCAGAAGCTGCACTGAGAGGTTGGAGCGTACCGGGTACTCCGGAGGAACACTTTGACAATGCCATTGAGGCCGCAATCGATAAGTGGACAGCTTACGATGCAAGTTTTGCAGTGGATGATGCCGATATTCAGGCTTATATTGCCGGATTAGGATTTGCTGCTGCTAGCGATGCCGACAAAGAAAGGTTGATCGGTGAGCAATACTGGGCAGCTACTTTCCTTGATAATTGTTACGAGGGATATGCAAACTGGAGAAGAACAGGTTATCCTGTATTGACTCCAACTAACTTCCCTGGTAATGTTACAGGTGGTACAATTCCAAGAAGGTTGAGATATCCTGCTTTTGAGGAGAGTGAAAACCCTGATAATTACGCAGCAGCGGTTGCCAGTCAGGGGGCAAATACACTTACCACCAGAATTTGGTGGGACGTTCCTTGAGTTTAAATTTTATTAAATATAATTAATGATCAAGCCGGAACTTCAATGATTCCGGCTTGATCGTTTTAAGCCTGCTTATTTGATAACTGTGGGATTCCGAAAAGCTGGATTGATCTATTATAGTAGCTCCTTTCATAAACATTTGTCTTTTGTCAAAATCAGCGTTAAATGGGATCAAATCTTCGAACACTATACTTTCAAACAATAACAGGAAATAAGTTCAAAATTATCATCACGGAGACTCCCGCAATTTGCTGACATCAAGAAAAGCTGTAATAGAAGTAGTTGTAGGAGCAGGGGATGTGAATCGACTTCAATAAATAATCAGAATTCAGGGAGATATTTGATTATTTTAACGTTAGTTCGATCTAAGAAAAACAAAAAACCCGTCATTCAGAGGCATGAGGGTAGATTTGTGTGTTGGAAGCCGTGGAATCTCACTGAAAATAAGGAGACTCCACGCCCTTTTCCACCCGAATTTCCACCCTGAAAGAGCTCTGAGTGACGTTAGAGGGTTTTTTGTGTTGATTTATGTCGAACTCAAGTTATTTTAACAACTCATATCTTAAGATATACTTTTTTCGCTACGTGATTCTTTATAAACGTTGTCTACCTGCTTTTTTCTTGGTTATTACCTCCTTAATTGCTTCTTCTCAGGAGGGGCAACCGGAATTATATGTAAAGAGAGCTACCGGGTCGATCAAAATTGACGGTATACTTGATGAGAAAGACTGGCAGTTGGCTGATAAGACCTCACCATTCTGGCAGTTTTTTCCGATGGACACCAGCTACTCACTGTCACCTACAGTGGTGAGTATGACCTATGACGATGATTTTATCTATGTGGGGTTCATTAATTACGATCCTGTCCCGGGTCCATATATCACCAAATCCTTGAGGAGAGATTATCGTGGTTCTGAAAATGATGCTGTTGCATTTGTCTTTGACCCGTTCAGAAACGAAACAAATGGACAGCTGTTTAGTATCAATCCATTTGGCGTGCAAAGGGAAGCACTTATTTCCGGGATTTCAGGGAGACAACGTGCTGGATCTTTGGCGGGAGGTTTTGATCTTTCATGGGATAACAGATGGTTTTCGGCAGCTGATATTCAGGATAGCTCCTGGTCCGGCGAACTGGCAATACCGCTAAAAACACTGCGGTTCGAAGAAGGATCTACCCGGTGGAATGTGCATATCTATGCTCAGGATAGTAAAACTTCCGAGCAGTCAACCTGGGGCCATTTACCCCGGAATCTAAGGACATTTTCAATATCCTACCCTGGCGTCATCATTTTTGAAGATCCACCAAAAAAACCAAAATACAACGTTTCCCTCATTCCATACATTTCTGGGGGAGGTGACAGAGACTTTGTGGCAGGTGAGTCCAATAGCACAATTAATGTGGGAGGCGATGCAAAAATATTGGTAACACCTTCTTTAAACCTGGACCTGACATTTAATCCGGACTTCAGCAATGTGGAGGTGGATCAGCAGCAAACTAACATTTCCCGGTTTGAGCTTTTCTTCCCTGAGCGGCGACAGTTTTTTATTGAAAATGCTGACATATTTAACTCTTTTGGTGATCAAAGAATCAGGCCCTTTTTTTCGAGGAGAATTGGATTGGCTGAAGATCCTACGACGGGCCTGCTGGTTCAGAACCAAATTAATACAGGAGTGAAACTTAGTGGCAGTCTGAATAGTGATTGGCGGATTGGAGTTTTGAATATGCAGACAGCCAAAGACATCTCTATTTTACAACCTGGCTACAATTATTCATCAGTAGCTCTTCAAAGACAGATTTTTGGAAGATCCAATATTTCTGTAATTGGAATAAACAAACAAGCCACGCATGTATTGGATCAGGATGGCCAGTACGGTTTCAAGATAGATGACGAGGATTACAGCAGGGTCCTGGGTATTGATTACAACATCCTTTCCGATGATGGTGTATGGAACGGCAAAGTCTTCTATCATCACACCTTTTCCGCTGATAGTATTCAAGAGGGTCAGTTTGCTCATGGTGGAACCATTTCATACAATGTTCCTAATTTTACGGTTACATGGAATCATCAATTAGTTGGGGAGAACTATACTCCGGAGGTGGGTTTTGTTCCAAGAAGAAATTATTTGTTGCTGGCTCCGGGCTTTCAGTATCGATTCTATCCAAATAAGAAAGTGTCAAATCATGGTCCGGGTATTGAAACTGAGTATTTCAGAAATGAAGATTTCGGGCATACTGACTATCTGATTTCTCCTTTTTATGAAATCGAATTTGCCAATAGGGCAACCATACGTGCAGAAATCGCCCATGAGTACATCCTGCTTCAAAGAGATTTTGATCCCACCAGGACGGGAGAGGGTCTTCCTTTGCCGCAAGGACAGGGGTACACTTACACAAGCGGTACGCTGTCATTTAGAACTGACAGACGTAAAGCTTTTTATCATGACATGGAGATACAAGCGGGCGAATTTTTTAACGGCAGCCTCATAAGCATTGGAGGTGAGTCCAATTACCTGTATAGACCCTACGGAATGGCCACATTTATCTATCAATACAACAGGATACGCTTACCGGAGCCTTATGCAAGCGGGGATATCTGGCTGCTCGGTCCTCGATTTGACATTACTTTCACAAAAAGTCTCTTTCTGACCACATTTTTCCAGTACAACAGTCAAATAGACAATTTCAACATGAACGTCCGTTTCCAGTACCGTTTTGCTCCTGTTTCGGATTTTTTCCTTGTATATACCGACAACTATTTTCCAAATACTTTTCAGGCAAAGAGCAGGGCAATCTTTGCTAAAATTTCTTATTGGTTCAATATCTAGTAAATTGGCCCAAAATCCTCATATTATTTAATTTTGAAAGGTTTTCAGAAAAAGAATTCAGGTGAAATGAAATATGTTATTCTAACAGTTTTTTTCTTGTCATTTACTTTCGCATGTGACTCAGACCAGACTATTTCTGGTGAAGGGGAAGAAGTTCCGAAAAGTGCAATCATTACACCCATTGAAGGAATGGAAGGTGTCTCAAACGCTCAGATTGTAGTTGGAGGTGCTTTAGTAGAGGAGGGTCAATCATTCAATGGGTTGAAGCATGGCAGCTGGGTGACGTTTGACGATAATGGCCTGATAACTGGCTCGATCACTTATCACAAGGGTGTTAAACAGGGGGCCACTGTAGAAATTGATAACCAGGGCACATATCAACCTATGCCAACTACGCCAATAACGAGTTGTCCGGTTCATACAGGGTTTATAACAGACGAAGACTCATAGAAGAACGGAATTATGTGAATGGCAAGCTTGAGGGTGAACTACGTAAGTTTTACCAGGATGGGACATTGATGGAAGCGTCCAACTATGAACACGGAGTACTCAATGGGATTGCAAAATGGTATGACACCGAAGGAAATCTCTCTATCGCCTATGAATATGAGGACGGGAAGCTGATCAATCAGGAAGCTGAAGTGGAGTGATCTTAGGAAATAAGTCGCTCAAGAAAATCTCCCACAAAATATGCCAGCGTGGCAGCAGCTCCTCCCAGGATCAAGGTTTCCAAAATGCTTCTTATTTTAGGCGTATTGGTTACCAGGCCCTTTAGATAACCAATCCCTACAAATGTGAATGCAGTAAGAATTGATGAAACTGCGAATAATTGAGCGTGTAAGGTACCCAAATAATCGATCACGTAGACTATGAGAGGGATGAACCCCATAAGTATAAAAGATAGAAAGGTTATCAAACCCATGGCAAAGGGAGACTTGGTCTCTTCGGCCATTTCAAGCTCTTCCTTCATCATCACATCCACCCATCTGTCTTTATCCGCGGTAATTGTTTCAACAACCTGGTCAAGCAATTCCCCTTTAAAGCCTTTTGCAGCGTAAATCTCTCTTATCTCTTGTTTTTCTTGACCAGGAATGGTTTCTACTTCCCAATATTCTATTTGTTTGTGTTTGTTGTAGTTCTGGATTTCGGACTTCTTGGAAAGAAAACTACCCACAGACATCGCAAATCCATCGGCGATAAGGTTGGCAAATCCAAGTATGATAACTATTGAACTTTCAAGACCAGCTCCTGCTGCACCTGCTACCACAGCAAAAGTGGTTACAGCACCATCAATACCACCATAAACAAATTCACCAAGGTAATCAGAGACCCTGGAAAGGAAATCTTTCTCGCCATGGATGTGTCGCTCGTTATGGGGCTGGAGGTTCTGCTCGCTTGCTACCATCTAAAGCAAAACCCTAGCTGCTGGTTTCTGTTTTTTCAAAAACCCTGCTAATCGAGCATCCCGAGTCTGTATCTGTGATAGTGAATTGTAAGGTGGCTGAATTTACATCATAAGATCCCCCATTGCAGGTAACAATGCCTTCATCTTCAATACAAAGGCTAAGGTTGTCAATATCCAGGCTGTATGTGCCCTGCTCACCAAATGTCTCTCCCTCTATGGTGATCTCCGAAAAGTAAACTCCATCATCCTGGAAAGTATATCTGATACAATCTGTTTCCGTGCACTCAATCTCTCCCTGAATATCCATGCCCGGGTCATCGCAGCCTGCCAAAGTTTCGAAATTGGCTTCCCAAACCCCGACGATAAACCGGTTGTTTTCTTCCAGTTCCTTTTTATTGCAGGAAATGAGTGAACCTACCGCAACAAGGGATATCAAAACAATTAGCTGCTTCATGATTTTTTATTTTCTCACAAAAATATTGGAGATTAGCCAGAAAGCATAAGAATAGCTTTTTATTATATCTAACAACAGAATATATACCCGGCTATTCGCAAAAACCAAAAACAGCGTTTTATGATCTCCCAAATGAGTAAATCAATCAGTTTTTTATTTTTACTTGTACTCGTCGTACTATTTTCGTGTTCTTCGGAAAGACAATCGACTCAGCCTCAAAAGCCCAATATTGTAATCGTTTATCTGGATGACCTTGGATATGGTGATGTAGGGGCATATGGATCAACCATACTAAAAACGCCCAATATTGATAGGCTCGCCAATGGTGGGGTCAGGTTTACCAATGGATATGCTTCATCGGCCACATGCACCCCAAGCCGATATGCGATACTTACTGGAGTCTATCCCTGGCGGGAAAAAGATGCCAAAATACTTCCCGGTACAGCTCCTTTATTGATTGGAACAGAACAAATGACACTACCAAAAATGCTAAAGAATGAGGGCTATGCTACAGGGATCGTTGGTAAATGGCATTTAGGGTTGGGAAGTGGAAATGTTGATTGGAATACCAAGATTAGCCCTGGTCCAAACGAAGTTGGATTTGATTATTCCTACATCCTGGCAGCCACGCAAGACAGGGTGCCTACTGTTTATATCAGGAATGGACATGTGGTCGGTCTAGACCCAAATGATCCGATTCAAGTGGATTATCAAAATAACTTCGAAGGAGAACCAACAGGCAAGGAAAACCCGGAACTTCTCACCATGAAGTGGCACCATGGGCACAACAACAGCATAGTCAATGGTATTCCGAGAATTGGGTTTATGAAAGGTGGAAAATCTGCACTATGGAAAGATGAAGATATGGCAGATGTCTTTCTGGCCGAAGCTCAGGAGTTTGTGAAAAAGAACAAGAATGAACCATTTTTTCTCTACTACGCCATGCAACAGCCTCATGTGCCAAGGACTCCTCACTCCAGATTTGTGGGAAAATCAGGATTAGGACCACGTGGTGATGCTATTGTGGAGGCGGATTGGTCTTTGGGTGAGTTTATGAAGACTTTAGAGGAGGAAAACCTGCTTGAGAACACATTGATCATTTTTTCGAGTGACAATGGTCCTGTTTTGAATGATGGATATTATGATGATGCTGAAGAAAAGAATGGTGATCATACGCCATGGGGTCCATTTAGAGGAGGAAAATACAGCTTATTCGAAGCAGGAACACACGTTCCATTTATTTCTTACTGGAAAGGTAGGATCCAGCCAGGGGTTTCTGATGCCCTAATATGTCAGCTTGACTTGTTCTCTTCTATTGCCTCACTGGTCGGTAGCCAGGAAAGAATAGCTGATAGCCAGCCACTCCTTGAAACGCTTATAGGTGAGAGCACTCAAGGTCGGGAGTCACTCGTGATAGAGGCTACTTCAAGAACTGCCCTGAGAAAAGGGGACTGGGTGATGATACCACCTTATAAGGGAGCAGCCATCAATAAAATGGTCAATATTGAGTTAGGCAATAATGAAGCTTACCAATTATATAACCTTACTGAAGATATCGGAGAAGAGAACAATCTGGCTGAAAGCAACCCGGATAAACTTCAGGAGATGATGAAAGAATATGAGGAGATTCGGGGAAAGGATCTGCCGGAAGTACAAGAGCTCGAGCTGAAATAAAGATTCCCAGAAATTACCCAAAAGCAATTGTAAACTGTTTGCACATTTATCAGCAGAACTGAACAGAATTCTTTTCAGGAAACAATTATTTAATATTTATTAAAATAGCTAATTTGATATAATATTTATCATGTTTAAGTATTTTTGTTATTAAAATAATATCATAATAGATGTATTATTGAAAATAGGACTTATAAAAAATACTCAAAATATGAAGGATATATCATTTGGATATGAACGGAAGAAAATAGCGCTCGTAGCACATGACTTCAAGAAGAAAGATTTGCTTGAGTGGGCTAAATATAACAGGGTGACATTGTCTTGTCACAACATATATGCAACAGGTACTACTGGTGCGATGATAGAGCAGGAGCTCAATATTCCAGTGACCAAGTTGAAAAGCGGTCCGCTGGGAGGTGATCAGCAAATTGGAGCCAAGATTGCAGAAGGTGAGATAGATTTTCTGATCTTCTTCTGGGACCCGATGTCTCAAATGCCACATGACCCGGATGTGAAAGCACTTCTACGTATTGCCATGGTTTGGAATATTCCCGTGGCATGTAACAGGGTATCTGCTGATTATGTAATCTCTTCACCACTTATGTGGGAGCGAACACCTCGTCATGAGACAAATTATGATGGGTATCTTTCCAGGAAAGTAGAAGTATAAAATAGCAGGGATCAGGTGAGTCTTGTTAAAACAGACTCATCTGGTCTTTTCCATTATTAAAACTCAGTTCAGGATAGTTTACTTCTTTGATACAGTCCTTATCATTAAGTGGGATCCGGCTTCTGCCTTCCTGGATGAACAGTTTCTTTACAGGGTAAGCTTTCATTTTTTCTTCGGGGTAGACCTTAATACTTGATTTGAGCTCTTCTATATCGTCAGGATTATCAGACCCATTGAGCCAACTTTCAGCACTTTCATCATCAAGAATGGCAAGCTGCCTGGGTCCCTCACTCGCCTTGGGGCGGTTATGTACTTTTTGACAAAGTGGATTTGCATCTGTCGTAACTATTGCGACTGTATCCCTTTGTAGTTCCTCGTTTTTACTTTTCCACGTTCGCCAGATCCCGGCTAGAAGCATGGGCTCCTCGGATTTTAACTGGATGTGGAAGTTATAGGATGTTTTTCCCTGCCAGTGCCAATCGTAGTAACCATCTGCTACAATTACACATCTCCTTTTCAGGGCTGAAGAGTAGAAAGGATTGTCAAAATTCTTTTTGAACTTTTCATTGTACTGTGTCTCATCAAAAAGCGATTCGATACGGGCATTCAGATATCTGGAAGTGTATTTTGTTTCATACTGGTGAGAGTCTCTTACAAATCCGGGGATCAACCCCCAGTGAAAGAATTGAAATCCTCTTGTCCGGTCGCTGGTGACCACAGGGATTGGCCAGTGATCAAAAGCAGAAGTGTGATAGACAGGACCCTGTTGTTGATTGAATATTTCCAGCTGCTTTTCCAGCTTATCAATCTCCTCTTGACTTTCTCCAAACTTAACCGCGTAATCGCGCTGCTTTTTTGTGAGGTATCTGAGGTTGTAACACATAATCCCTAAGATAACCTGTTGCAGGTCGTTATAAAAATCGGACTTCGGAGATGCAATGTTATGCTGTTATTGACATGATCAGCATTTTTTCAGAATTTGGTAAAGGTCATAGACTACATTTGCCATGCTTTTTTAATCCGTTTACAATAAACTAAATGAAAATAAGATCATATTTTATTCTTTGGCTAGCACTAACCACGCTTATTGTTTTTTCGAGCTGCACAAATAAGCAAAATCCAGCAACGAATATGCCGGAAAATTCTTTTTCTGGATTAGAGCACTTGTTCACACCGCCCAAAAACTATGTGGTCTACAAAACTTCAAAGCCCATCACGATAGATGGCGATATCAATGATGAGGCCTGGCAAAAAGCCGAGTGGACTGATGAATTCCGGGATATTGAAGGGTCCCTGAAACCCGATCCGTATTTACGTACTCGTGTAAAGATGCTTTGGGATGATAAGTACTTCTACTTTGCTGCTGAGCTTATTGAACCTCATGTTTGGGCCACACTCACTGAACACGACGAAGTGATCTTTTTTGACAATGATTTTGAGATTTTTATAGATGCTGACAATGATGGTAGCCGAAATTACAAGTATCCTGACCATGATACCCATCGGTATTATGAGTTTGAGATGAATGCCCTAAACACCACCTGGGATCTTTTTTTAACCAAACCTTATCGAAATGGAGGGTTACCAATGACTAACTGGGAGATCAAAGGATTGAAATCCGGTGTGAAAGTCAAAGGAACAATAAACCAACCAGATGATAGAGATGAGGCCTGGACCCTGGAAGTAGCCATTCCATTTTCAGCCATTTGTTTTGGCAGAAAAAGAGAAAACCCACCTTCTGATGGTGACCAATACCGGGTCAATTTCTCCAGGGTTCAATATGACATTGAGATCATTGATGGTAAATACACCAAAGCAAAAGACAGTACAGGTAAAGACTTACCATGTTATAACTGGGTATGGTCGCCACAGGGTGTGATCAATATGCATTTCCCTGAGCGTTGGGGCTATGTACAGTTTAGTGATATGATTATCGGAACAGGGGAAGTACCTTTTGTCTCTTATTATGCTGAAAATCAGAAGAAGTATTTGTGGCTGATCTATTACAGACAACAGGAGAAGAAAAGGGAAAATTCTAAATACTCAGCAAATCTTAATGATTTTGGTTTGAGCGATGAAATAATCATCGATGGTAAGAAAAATACGGTTACGCTGGAATCTACTACACATCAGTTTCGGGCGACCATACAATCTGAAGATGATCCTACGATATGGTCTATAAATCAGGAAGGGTTTGTGGGACAGTCAGCTCAGCCATAAAACAACATCACTATGAATCGCAAAGAATTTATTGGAAAGGGGCTGGCAGCAGGAGCTTTCTTAGGTCCATCGGCAGTAATAGGCAGTTCATCCCAGGCAAGCTCAGGCTTATCTGAAAAGACCTCAGATGAAATATTTATAGAGCGAGCGGTCAATGGACGGCCGCATGATGGTAAAGTTTTGGCAGCTATCCAGCCACATTGTGATGACATTTCATTTTTTGCTGCAGGCACTGTAGCAAAGCTGCTAGACGAAGGCTATACCGGATATCTGATCAGAACTTCAAATGATGACGCTGCAGGTAGAGGGAAAACGTTGGGTGAACGCACTTACAATAATGAAAAGGGAAATTTCAGCGTGGCAGAAACACTTGGATTGAAAAAGGCTTATGACCTGGGGTATCGCAACCACCGAATGGATGAATATAACATTCAGGAGATAAAAGGGAGGCTGATCTTCTTGTTTAGGCTTTTGAAGGTTGATACGGTGATTTCATATGATCCATATGGAGCCTATGAGGAGAATCCTGATCATTATATTACTGCAAAGGCTGTAGAGGCTGCTTCCTGGATGGCTGGAATGAGCACAGACTATCCAGAGCATCTGGAGGTGTTAAAGCCACATGGTGTTTCCGAAAAATATTATTTTGCACGAGGTCCTCAAGTAGTCAATAGAGTGGTAGATATAGCCAAGTATATTGACAAAAAAGTAGAAGCAAACACCGCAAATATTTACCAGGGGCCGGGAGTCTCCGGAGCTGCTTTGAGAAAACGCCTGGCGGAAGAAGGTAAAGAGCTGCCAATACTGGGGAAGAGTGATGAGTCTGCAAATCACGCTTATATCAAGCATTTTATGCTCGACATGGATTCTGAAGCTATCAGGGGTGTAACCTCAGATAAATTGATTGGAGAAAAATACGGCCTGGGTTGGGCTGAAAGGTTTCATTATATAGGGACAAAAGAGTCAATTCAAACCTCATACATTCGAGAGAATGCGAGGAAGAGATAAAACTATCCGTAAAGAAGTAGTTAACCTTATCAAGTCGTGCAACTTTCTGCCTGTTTTATTAAGCATATTGAAAAAAAACCTACTAATCGCGCAAATAATTCCATAATAACTGCATAAATCTGTGCACTTGTAAGTATATTACTCAGGTATTAGTATTTATTAAACATTAATTAGCGTATGATTAGATTTTTACAGGTTCTACTCTTATTCTTAAGTGTAGCTGCATACGGTCAGACCATTACTGGAAAGGTCACAGCAGGAGAGGAGGGTCTTCCTGGTGTCTCTGTGATTGTGAAAGGTACGACCAGTGGAACATCTACAGATGTAGATGGAATGTACAGACTAGACATCTCAGATTTTAGTGATGTCACTTTAGTTTTCACCTCGGTTGGTTTCACCACACAGGAAGTTGCAGTTGGCAACCGAACTGTCATCGATGTTGGCATGGTGGAAGACGAAGTTCAATTAGGTGAAGTTGTTGTTACAGCTCTAGGGATTGAACGTGAAGAAAAGTCTTTGACTTATACTCAACAAACCGTAGATGGGGAAGATCTTACCAAAGTCAGAGATGTAAATTTCCTGGGTAATTTAGCTGGAAGGGCTGCAGGAGTGCAAATTCAAAAGAGCACTGGAGGGCCCGGTGGATCTACAAGAGTTCAGTTGAGAGGAAACAAGAACCTCACCGGAGACAGTGATCCTTTGTTTGTAATCGATGGTATTCCAATGGTTAACCGCAAAGGAGGACAACCAGGTATGTGGGGTGGCGTTGATGGAGGTGATGGGATATCACAGCTCAACCAGGACGACATTGAGAGCATTAGCATTCTAAAAGGAGCCAACGCGGCTGCACTGTATGGAAGTCAGGGAGCCAATGGAGTGGTTTTGATCACTACTAAGAAAGGGCAAGCTGGTCAGGCTAAAGTCACCTTAAATTCAGGAGTCACCTTTGAGAGTGTACTACTGAAGCCTGATTTGCAATTCAAATATGGAGCTATTGGGGGAATCAAAGAAAGCTGGGATACCAACCCCGGCAATTATGACGACAATTATGTCGATGACTTTTTTAGAACTGGAGTTAATTTCATCAATTCCATTTCGGTTAGCGGTGGCAATGAGCGAACAACAGCATATTTCTCATATGCCAATACAGAAGCCACAGGTATCATGCCTAACAATGACTATGGAAGAAACAATATCACATTAAAGCAGTCTACTAAATTGCTGAATGATAAATTGACGATTGGTTCTAGTGTTATGTTGTCCCAGGAAAAAGTTGAGAATCGACCGGCAGCAGGATATTATCTGAATCCTCTGACTGGCCTTTACAGGTTTCCAAGAAACGGAGCAATCCCTCAATATGATCCCTCTTTAGGTTTACAGGGATACGAATTCTTTAAGAACAACCCTACATTTTTAAATCCTGACAGAAATGTGGAAGAGATGAACTGGTTTGTAACTGATCATCACCAGTCCAATCCCTGGTTTTTACTTCAAGGTCAGCCAAGTGTAAATGAGACCAAGAGAGCCATTGCCAGTGTCAACTTGAATTACCAGTTTAATGAAAAGGTAAGTGTTGCTGTAAGAGGTAACCTTGATTATGCCGATAAGCTACAGGAAACTAGATACGCCTCAGGTGGAAATACTACAAATGTACACCCTAATGGAAGGTGGGACTACAGTAAATTTCAGGATCAACTTACTTATGTGGATGCCATCCTGAGATATGATGATAATTTTGGTGATTTGAATCTTGGAATAATTGGAGGAGCAACGTATCAGAAGAGAGTGTATGGTCTGGGAGTAAGTGTAAATACGGGAACAAATGGTTTGTTGTATCCCAATGAGTACTATTTCCAAAACCTTCCGGATAATGTAGCAGTTGACTCGGATCTTGCTTCACGTGATGTAAAGCAGGGTTTGTTTTTTAATACGGTATTAGGATACAGAGATGTAGTGTTTCTGGATTTTTCCGGTAGAACAGATTGGTCATCTACGCTGGTAGGTACCGGGAATGAAAATTACTTTTATCCGGCTGTTGGATTGTCAGCTATCGTCAGTGAAATTTTGAATATACCTGAGCCAATTAGCAACGGAAAAGTTAGATTATCCTACAGTCAGGTAGGGCAAGAAATTCCATTCAATCAGATTGTACCATCAAATACGGTAGATGGCTCAACGGGTGGAGTTAACCGCGCATCTGTTTCTCCGGGTGATGGATTGAAACCAGAAATTGTTACTACTCTGGAAGTAGGAACTCATTGGGATTTTCTTGATAGTCGAATTGGGATCGACTTTACTTACTACGACATTACCAACAGTGATGAATTTTTTAGTGTGCCTGCACTTGCCGGCTCAATATATAATACTCGTGTAATCAATGTTGGAGAGATCAATAACAGAGGGGTTGAAATCATCTTGAATGCCACACCTATTTATAATAATAACTTTGAGTGGAGTACAGCTCTTAACTTTTCGAGGAACATCAACACTGTCATAAAGGGAGATCCAAACAATCCTGACAATTTTATTAATACCGGAAGTTCGGAGGGTTATTTTGCGCGATTCAAAGAAGGTGGATCGATCGGTGATCTGTATACTCTGAGTTTTGTAAGGGATGACCAGGGCAGAATTGTTCTTGGAGCTAATGGTGCTCCGCGTAAGACAGCCGCTGAGGCTGATAGTTTAAATTACAGAGGGAATCTAAATCCGGATTTTATCCTGGGATGGTCAAACAACTTGTCTTTCAAAGATTTCTCTTTGAGCTTTATGATCAATGGAAATTTCGGAGGTTTGGCTGTTAGTAAAACAGAAGCTATGCTTGATGAGGCAGGTGTTTCACAAAGAACAGCTGACGACAGGGATCAGGGATTTACAGCTATCAATGCGGTCACCAGTGAGGGCAATCCACAAAGTCAGATTGTTCCGGAGCTTTATTACCGTACGATTGGTGGTAGAAATGGTATTATGGAACCCTATGTGTACAACAGGACCAATGTCAGGTTAACACAGGTAGCATTGAGTTACAACACAAGGATTAGTACAATTCCAATCACGTTCTCCATTGTAGGTCAAAATCTACTGTTCCTGTATATAGATGCTCCATTTGATCCGGAATTGGCCATGAGTACAAATAGGAACTCACCATCGCTTGATAATTTCAATGTTCCTGCCACACGAAATCTCGGGTTTAATATCCAGGTTAGCTTTTAATTAGAGAGATATGAATAAGATAACAAGATATATCACAATAGTTACGCTCTTAATTTTTAGTGCTTGTACTGAAAATTTTGAAGAAATAAATACGAATCCATATCAAATATCGGATGCGTCTCTAAGACAGGACAATAATCATGTTGGAGCGTTCTTTCCGACGATGCTTGGTAATATATTCGGTGATCAGATAGAACATAATTTGTGCCATGATTCATGGGTGAGGCACTTAGCTACCCCAACTCCATTTGTGGGTGGTATAAACAATACCACCTATTATATCCGTTGGAATACCTATTGGAACCGTTGTTACAATCAGGTCTTTGCGCTAAGTGGAAGGGTGATTGAAATAGCTGAAGCTGAAGGGAATGATGTCTTTGTTGCCTGGGCCAGGTTGATTAGGATCCTCTCAGCTTCAAGGTTATCTGCCTATCATGGACCGATTATCTATACAAATTACGGTTCACTGGAGAATACCATCCTGTATGATAGTGAAGAAACTCTGTATAATACATGGTTTGATGAGCTGGATGATATTGTCGCCACCTTAACAGCAAATTCGGAATTTGGAGGAATGGCAGCTTTTGATGCGAGTTATGGCGGTGATATTCCTAGCTGGATCAAGTATGCTAATAGTCTACGATTGCAACTGGCGATGCGAATTTCCAAGGTGGATCCTGATTTAGCAAAAGAAGAGGGTGAGAAGGCCATTGCCGCAGCTGGAGGTTTGATTACAACAGCTGCTGATGATTTCAAAATAAGACTATACAATGGATTTTTCCCCCCTGCCAGAATAGCGTGGGGGTGGGGCGATACCCGTATGAGTGCTTCTATGGAATCTATACTTGTAGGCTATGAAGATGGAAGGATCTCACAATACTTTGAGCCAGCTACTGATGCCTCATTGACTCCTGATCATCCTAATCTTCCTTACAAAGGAATTAGAAATGGTGCAACATTGGGGGCCAAGGATGATAGATTACCTTATTCTAATATTAGTGCAGATTTTAACCCAACAACTGCAGATGGCATGCGCCGTTGCTTCATGTCATCCGAGACACACTTCTTATTGGCAGAAGCTGCTCTAAGAGGATGGGCTGGCGCCGGGTCGGCACAAGAACATTATGAGCAAGGGGTGATGGACTCGTTTGCAGAGTGGGGTGCTGCGGGTGCAGCAGCATATCTACAAGATGACACCAAAATACCTATAGATTATAATGATCCAAAAGCGGGTACGGGCGATGTGAATGATTTCCGTAGAGGAGAGACTGATCCAAGACTCATGAACCGCTGGGACGTTACGGTGAAATGGGATGAAGCAGCTACCAATGAAGTAAAGTTGGAGAAAATAATCACACAAAAATGGATTGCTGCCTATATGAATACCATAGAAGCATGGGTGGACCATCGCCGAACAGGTTATCCTAAAATTCCTTACAACTATCAGAATGATAGCAACGAGGATTGGGGGATTATTCCAGCAGATGATTTCTTAAGAAGAATGCCATTTGTAAACGCAGAACGTCAGAACAATAAAGCTGGTGTTACAGATGCTACCACAAAACTCGGTGGGCCTGACGAAATAGGTACTCGCCTATGGTGGGATACTGGTGGTCCAAACTTCTAATTCTATTTGATTAGAAACACAGGGGTTGTTTAGAAGATGATATCTTCTGAGCAACCCCTTTTTGTGACACATGCTTCATCTGGTTCTCATAAATAATATCCGGTTTTTTACTCATTAGTGATAGCAAAAAGACTTTTGAACGGGTCAAAATATTACATATTTTTATAGGCATTAAAATGGTTTGGTGTTGAGGGTAAACAAATTAATTATCGGAAGTGGTCTGCTGCTTTTGGCGTTATTCATGGGTTGCAAAAATGAGCTTGAAGCGCCAAGTGAAGGGGATAAATTATTTACAATGGTTCCGAGGGATTATTCCGGACTTCATTTCACGAATATGGTGGAACAGAGACGGGAAAACAACCACATGATCAATTCCATGTTTATATCTGGTGGTGGAGTAGGCGTTGGAGATATAAATAACGATGGTTTACAGGATGTCTTTTTTACAGGCAACCAGACAAGAGACCGGTTGTTTTTGAATAAAGGGAATTTGAAATTTGAGGATATTAGTGATAAGGCCGGTATCACTAAAGATGACCTCTGGTCTTCCGGTGTAACCATGGCAGATGTTGACAGGGATGGAGATCAGGATATTTACGTTTGTAGGAACGTGTACCTCGAAGAAGAAAAGAGTGCCAACCAGCTTTACATCAATAATGGAGATTTAACCTTCACAGAAAAGGCGGAGGAATTTGGCTTGGCTGATATAGGATTCAGTGTACAGGCAGTGTTTTTTGATTTTGATAAAGACGGGCACCTGGATATGTATCTGGTGAACCAACCTCCAAGTATCCCCGGCCGGGGAAATAAACTGGACTACGCCCGGTTTTCCGATATTAAATTCAGTGATCGGCTATATAGGAATCTGGGCAATGGGCAGTTTGTTGATCATACTGACCAGGGAAAAATAAGAAATTTTGGGTATGGACTATCAGCAACTGTTGGTGATTTAAACAATGATAATTGGCCAGACATCTATGTGACCAATGATTTTGATGTCCCGGATCACATTTATATTAATCAGCAAGATGGAACATTTGAGGATGTTGCATTAGTTGCCACAAAACACGTATCGAACTTCAGTATGGGAAGTGACATAGCTGACTACGATAACGACGGTAACATGGATGTGATGGTTGTGGACATGATGGCTGAAGACCATAAAAGGATCAAGACGACAATGGGAAGTATGTCGCCAGAGGATTTTTGGCAACAAGTAAGAGAGGGAAAACACTATCAGTACATGTTCAATACTTTACAAAGAAACAATGGAAACGGTACCTTCAGCGAGCTAGGACAGTTAGGAGGGGTAACAAATACAGATTGGAGTTGGGCTCCGTTGTTCGCTGATTTTGATAATGATGGTTATAAGGATCTGTTTGTGACCAACGGAGTAAAAAGCAATAATTTTTACAGTGACCTATCAGGCATTTATAATAAAAAGGTAGACAGCCTAAATCAGGTTGCAAACCAAAGGGGGATCGATCCAAAAACGATAATTGATGTGATGGATTTTGTTGATTTGGCTCCAACAGACAAGCTTCCAAATTATATTTTCAAGAATAACGGAGATCTCACTTTCACTAAGAAAACAGAGCAGTGGGGGATGGATAAACCCACCCTTTCCAACGGGGCCGCTTATGCTGATTTTGATCTGGATGGGGATCTGGATCTGATCATTAACAATATAGATGATGAAGCAATGCTCTACAGAAATAATTCAGTGGATCAGAGCCTCGGAAATTTTGTCCGCTTTAAGTTATCGTCTAAGGATAATAAAAGTGTTTATGGGACCAAGATCAGCATCTACAAGGACAACAATGTTTGGCAGGTAAATGAAATCACCAACGCCAGAGGATTTATGTCAAAGAGCGAAGAGATTGTTCACTTTGGTGTCGGTACCGGTGAAAGGATTGAGAAAGTAGTCATAGCTTGGAACGATGCGACCAGGTCTGTACTAAGAGATATTACGGCAAATCAAATGCATGAGGTGGTGAAACAGGATGCTAAAGAGATTGCTCCCGAGAAGAATCAGACCAAATCAACGATGTTTTCAGATGCAGAACAATCCCTTGGTTTATATGGGATTTTGCATAGAGAAAATGAATATGATGATTATGCCAAAGAAATTCTATTGCCACATAGGATGTCGCAATTTGGACCTTCAATAGCAACAGGTGATGTAAATGGAGATGGGTTGGAGGATTTTTTTATGGGAGGTGCTGCTGGTTTTTCCGGAACACTCTTCCTACAAAATAAAAATGGCTCGTTTGACAGAATTGTAGAGGGTGCATGGACCCAGGACAAAATGAGCGAAGATATGGGAGTTGCATTGGTTGACCTGGATGGTGACAAGGACCTTGACCTATTTATCGTAAGTGGAGGAAATGAGTTCGAAACCAATGATCCTGCTCTGAGAGATCGATTGTATTTAAATAATGGTCAGGGTGGATTTTCCCGGGATCCAAAAAATTTCCCTGAATACTTAAGTAGTGGATCATGTGTTGTTCCAAAAGACTTTGATAACGATGGGGATATTGATTTGTTTATAGGAGGCAGACTCACACCAGGGAAATATCCTCATCCGGCCAATAGTCACTTGCTTGAAAATAGGGGTGGAAAACTGGTTGATGTCACGATGGAGAAAGCTGCCGAGCTTAATCAGCTTGGATTAGTTACTTCTGCTACCTGGGTAGATTATAACAGTGATGGGCTCGATGATCTATTAGTGGTGGGCGAATGGATGCCTGTGACCGTATTTACTCAAACATCCAAAGGGAATTTTGAGAAGGGCTTATTGGATGGCTTATCAGAAAGCGAAGGTTGGTATTATTCCATAACAGCTGATGATATGGATGGCGATGGTGATCAGGATTTGATAGTTGGAAACTTAGGGTTAAACTACAAGTACAAAGCATCCGTAGGTGAACCATTTGAAGTATACAGCTATGATTTCGATGGGAACGGCAGTTTGGATATTGTCTTGAGTTATTATGAACACGGTGAATCCTTCCCAGTTAGAGGCAAGTCATGTTCCTCACAACAAATTCCATCCATTGGGAAGAAATTTGATACCTACGAAAAGTTCGGCAACTCAAACCTTCTTGACATATATGGACCTTCTTTAGATGTCGCGTTAAACTTGCAAGCCAAAACCTTTGCTTCTGCGTATCTTGAGAACCTGGGTGATGGTAGTTTTGAATGGAAGCCATTGCCGACACTTGCCCAATCGTCCTCTGTCAATAGTATTTTGACAAATGATTACAATGGGGATGGCCATAAGGATCTCTTGCTTTCAGGAAATCTTTATCAGTCTGAAATTGAAACCCCTCGAAATGATGCAGGAACCGGGCTCTTACTCACCGGGGATGGGAAAGGTAATTTTAAGCCAATCTCAATTCAGGAAAGTGGTTTTTTTACACCCTTTGATGCAAAAGACATGAAGCCTATCAGAGTAGGGCAAAGGGAAATTATACTTGTGGCTAATAACAGTTATTACTTGCAAGCCATTGAATTTACACCCCTCTTATCCGAAAACATATCAAAGACAGCACTTTAGGATTTCTCAAATGAGAACAATTTTTTACTCACTTTCTATTTCAAGTTGCTTACTATTTGGATGTACTAAGTCTGCTGAGCACACGCATTTCAGGGTTGAGGAGATTGAAGCAAAGGTTAAGCCAGATAAACAGACAAGGGACATGATCCAGAGAGTCGAGAAGGCATATTCAAGAATTGACCCTGAAAATGTTCAATACATTTTCAATCGGAAACGTGCAGAAAAGCTCAAAGAAAGAATGGATGAAATGGAGATTGGTGCGGAGCGTAATCTGGTAGTTTATAAGTATGGTGAGGCATTATTTAGAGCAGGTGAGATTGACAAGGCTATCGATGTCTTCCAAAGTTTTCATGACTTCTTTGAGGAAAGGATTGTACCTGACCAGGATAAGATCCTGGTCGAACTTAAAACTCAGCTAGCCATAGCTTACCTACGTAAGGGAGAGCTGGATAATTGTCTTGTTAACCATAACAATGAGTCTTGTATCATCCCAATATCTGAAAAAGCAGAGCACATTGATACAGTAGGTTCTACAACTGCCATCAAATATTTGAATGAACTGTTGGAAAGAAAGCCTTTTGATTTTGAAATAAGATATCTTCTGAATATCGCCTATATGACATTGGGTAAATACCCCCATGAGGTTCCTTTGGAATTTCGCATTCCAGAGGAATATTTTTCACAAAGTGATTTTCCGAAGTTCCAGGATGTAGCCTCCGACCTGGGTGTGGATATTGATGGAATGTCTGGTGGAATATGTATTGATGATTTTAATAATGATGGCTACCTTGATATGGTGGTCTCTGCCTGGGGGCATGGTGATCAGATCAGGTATTTTGAGAATAATGGAAGTGGTGGATTCACCGATATGACAGCATATTCTGGGCTGGTTGGGGTGACCGGAGGTTTAAACCTTAAGCACACCGATTTTAATAATGATGGTTACATCGATTTCATCATATTGAGAGGTGCATGGCTGGAAAATTATGGCAAAATCCCAAATTCACTCATTAGAAACAATGGTGACGGTACGTTTACAGATGTAAGCATTGAGACAGGTATTTACTCAGAACATCCTACACAGACGGCCGTATGGGCAGATTTTAATTTAGATGGGTGGGTAGATATATTTATCGCCAATGAATCCACACCAAACGGAGAAAACCAATGTGAGTTATTTATCAATAACTCAGGTAAGACGTTTACTAATGTTGCATTCGAGGCAGGCATTTCCAAAACCGGTTTTTTCAAAGGAGTAGTCTCAGGAGATATCAACAATGATGGATATGAAGATATTTATCTGTCGAATTTCAGTGGTGAAAATCTGCTTTACATTAATACATCCAGCGAAAAGAAACTTGCTTTTAAAGAAGCAGGTAAGGAGCTAGGGGTGAGTGAGCCACTACAAAGTTTTTCCACATGGGTATTTGACTATGACAATGATGGATTCGAAGATATATTCGTTTCCGGATATTCTACAGATATTATATCCCCGCCTAACATGCTGATGGCCAATATATTCTATCCCCACGATGATGGGCTAAAAATAAGACGCCCCAAGCTTTATAAAAATAACGGTGATGGCACATTTACGGATGTGGCATATGACTTAGGTTTATCAGAACCAGTAACAACGATGGGTTGTAATTTCGGTGATCTCGACAATGACGGTTTTCTTGATTTTTACCTGGCTACTGGTGATCCTAGTTTTCTTTCAATAGTCCCAAATAAGATGTACAGAAATAAAAGAGGACAAAAATTTGAAGATGTAACTTTTAGCGGTGGCTTTGGACATATACAGAAAGGGCACGCAGTAGGGTTTGGTGATCTGGACATGGATGGTGATCAGGATATTTACGCTGTAATGGGTGGTGCATATGAGGGCGATAATTATCATAACATCCTGTTCGAAAACCCTCTCGGAAATGCAAATAATTGGGTAAATATATCATTAGAGGGTAAAACGAGTAACCGGTCTGCCATTGGAGCCAGGATTGTACTTACAATTGAGGAGGAAGGCATAGAGAGAAAAGTTTACCATACCGTGGGCACTGGAGCCAGTTTTGGAGGTAATAGTCTCCTCGCTGAGATTGGGATCGGTAAAGCAAATACTATAAAAAAGTTGGAAGTGCATTGGCCCACTCAAAGCAAGGGCATATCCAGTTTTCAGGATGTAAAGATTAATACTTCTATAAAAATTATAGAGGGGCAGAATGAGATTGAGGAATTGAGTCTGAGCAAGGCTTCTTTTATGAAAGGGCAGCACCATCTACACTGAAAGATTAGAAAGTGGTTTGACCAAGGGTTTGAAAAACTGAAATGGCTTTAATTGAATAGAAGTTGTAGTTTTTTTTAAGTAAAACAAGCTAACTTAGGGTTTCGTGTCTGTGCTCAATTTAATTGTGTGCGCAAACATCATCAAGTCAGATATTATATTGAAAAAGGAAGGAAATCTTAGGATCAAAGACATTGCCAGGCTTGCAGGGGTATCTGAAGGGACTGTTGATCGTGTTTTGCATAACCGGGGCAATGTATCTGATGCTTCCTTTGCCAAGGTAAATGAAGTCCTAAATAAGATTAGCTACAAGCCCAACCTGATTGCACGATCTCTGGGTAGAGGGGTGAAGAAAAAAATTGCTGTCCTAATTATAGAACCAAAGGATGATCCTTACTGGAATGCTGCTCATACTGGCATCGTCCAGGCAAAGGAAGAATGGTTTCAATATGGAGTGACAATAGATACCTATTTCTATCTGCATGATGGAGAAGCTTCTATAGAAAAAGTAGTCAGAAAAATAATTACTACCAATCCGGACGGGGTTGTGCTGGCTCCTCTCTTTCATATCCAGGCATTGCATGCTGTACAAGAATTGAAAGATAATCACATTCCTTATCTGCTGTTCAATGCAAACATTCCGGAGTCTCAACCCCTCGGATTCATAGGGCAGGACCTTTATCAAAGTGGTAAGCTTGCCGGATTTTTATGTAGCCTGGGGCAGCATAATGATGATAACTATGCTATTCTAAGTGTAGGGGAAGACACCAAGGAATCTGTGTACCTCATGGAAAAGGAGCGTGGTTTCCGTGAATTTTATGATAGCAATTACTCCCATCATGACATCAAAAGTTATGTGCTGGAAATGGGTACACCCGAGTTTTATGATCGCATAGATCAATTACTTTTAGATGATAAGCTCAAAGGTATTTATGTTACTACTTCCAATGCTACATTTTTGATAGCCGAAAAGATTTGCAACAGTAATAGAAGGGACATACGCCTGATAGGTTATGACCTTCTTGAAAATAACCTCAAATATTTACAGGAGGGGATCATCAGTTTTCTGATCAGTCAAAATCCTAAAAAACAGGCTTTCCGCGGAATAGGCTACATGGTAAACTATCTCCTCTTTAACAAGGATGTACCCCGACTGGACCTTTTTCCATTAGAAATTATTTCACAACATAATGTAGATTCTTATATCGATTCAACTGTCCATTAAAATTTTAACTATGAGAAATTCGCTTACATTTTTCGGAATATTTATCCTGGTGTTGCTTTTAGGGAGTAAGACACTCCTGGCACAACCTTATGACCTGCTCATCACAAAAGGGCATGTTATTGATCCAAAGAATAACTTAAACGGAGTAATGGACGTGGCGATAATGAATGGAAAGATTGCGGAAGTTGCTACTAAAATTACCAAGGAGGCAAAGAAAACTGTGGATGCTGATGGTTTGTATGTCGTACCTGGATTGATAGATATCCACGGCCATCATCACTATGGGACCGAGCCGGACCACTATTTAAGTAATGGATATTCTGCATTGCCTCCCGATGGGTTCACCTTCCGCTCAGGTGTGACTACCGTGGTTGATGCTGGGGGAGCAGGTTGGCAAAATTTTGGTCAATTTAAAGAACAGGCCATAGATAATTCGAGGACCCGGGTTTTAGCTTTTCTCAATATCGTGGGTGCAGGTATGCGTGGAGGAGCTTATGAGCAAAACTCAGATGACATGGATCCAAAGCTAACAGCCATGGTGGCCAGAAGATACTCTGATTATGTAGTAGGGATCAAGCTGGCCCACTATTCAGGTGAAGAATGGGGACCCACTGAAAAGGCAGTAGAAGCAGGAGAGCTGGCAGATATTCCTGTGATGGTTGATTTTGGTGGGTCAGAACCACCGCTTTCGCTCGAAACATTATTTCTTGAAAAACTCAGACCTGGTGACATCTTTACACACTGCTTTGCCAATGTCAATGGTCGGGAACCCATTGTGGAAAATGGGAAAGTTCGTCCGTTTATTTTAGAAGCACAGGATAAGGGAATCATTTTCGATGTGGGGCATGGTGGAGGAAGTTTTCTTTATTCTCAAGCGGTTCCAGCGATTAAGCAGGGGTTTAGGCCTAACTCTATCAGCACGGATCTGCATACCGGAAGCATGAATGGAGGAATGAAAGACATGATCAATGTAATGTCTAAACTGCTTAATCTAGGGATGACCCTGGATGAAGTGATTGAAACCTCAACCTGGAATCCTGCGCAGATCATCAAAAGGGAGGAGCTCGGCAACTTGTCTGTAGGTAGTGGTGCAGATGTTGCATTGCTGAGTGTGGATAAAGGTAAGTTTGGTTTCATAGACGTTGCAGGTTTTAAGATGGAAGGCGATAAAAGGATCGTTTGCCAGGTAACCCTTAGAGATGGTAGGGTAGTTTGGGATCTGAATGGTCTTGCTGCTGAACCTTACAGCGATAAATAATTGAAATTTTGAAGTCAAGCTTGGTTCAATCGACTCATTTAGTGCGGTGCCTTTTTGGGGTGGCCGTACTACTGCTAGTGCAATGTAATCAATCCAAACTACCAGATGGTGATCCGGATAATGGCGGGCTTGTTGTTCCCGATGGATTTGAGGTAGTGGTTGTAGCGGACAGCATCGGAAGTGCGCGTCACATGGCAGTCAATGACAATGGTGATATTTATGTGAAGCTTCGTGGAGGTAAGCCGAAGGGAATTGTTGGCCTGCGTGATGAAGATGGTGATGGCAAAGCTGATTCTATTGTGTATTTCGGGAACTACGAAGATGTGGGCAATTATGGTACGGGTATGCGTATTTACCGCGGTTACCTATACTTCAGCACAGCTGGAGAGGTGTACAGGATCAAAATGGAACCTGGCAAGCTTGTTCAGGACACTGAACCCGAGCTCATAATCATAGATGATTACAAAAATGATCCCCATGGCTATGAACATATTGCCAAACCCATCACTTTTGATGATGAAGGAAATATTTATCTACAGTATGGTGCTCCGGGAGATGTTTGCCAGGTATTGAATAGAATTCCCGGAGAACCTGGCGAATATCCTTGTTCGGAACTTTCAGAACATGGAGGTATCTGGAGGTTCGACGCTTCCAAATTAAATCAGACCCTTCAAAAAGATGGGGAACACTATGCTACCGGGATTAGGAGCATTGTAGGTATGGACTGGAATACTGCTGATCACATGCTTTATGCAGTGGTTCATGGCAGAGATGATCTGGCTCGACGAAACCCTATCCAGTATTCAAAATGGGAAAGTGCAATATATCCATCTGAGGAATTTCTGAGATTGGAAAAAGGTGATAATGCCGGATGGCCCTACTTTTATTTTGATCATCTCCGGGGTAAAAGAGTACTAAATCCTGAATATCTGGGATTAGGAATTGATGAGGAAAGTGGAGAGGACTACAACCAACCGCTCATCGGTTTTCCCGGTCATTGGGCTCCTAATGATATTCTTTTTTATACGGGAGATCAGTTCCCCGAACATTATAAGAACGGAGCTTTTATAGCTTTCCATGGGTCTACCAACCGGGCACCCTATCCTCAGGCAGGTTATTTCATTGCATTTGTTCCATTTAATGATGGTCAGCCATCAGGACCGTGGGAAGTTTTTGCGGATGGCTTTATCGGAGATGAGCCCTTGGCCAACGTGAGTGATGCTCCTTACAGGCCAATGGCACTTGCACAAGGGCCAGATGGTTCGTTGTATCTTTCTGAAACTGTCCAGGGAAAGATCTGGAGAGTGATGTTCAAAGGGGATAAGAAAGGGTTCAGTAAAGAAAATCTGGTCGTTACAGAAGCACGTAAAAAACTCCCTCATATCCGTACTCCTGATAAAGAGGAGGACAACCTTCAGAAGGGATTAGTTATGGGAGGGGAAAGGATCTACGCTACATATTGTGCACCTTGTCATCAGCGAAATGGCAAAGGTGCGGAAGGTAGATTTCCTCCGTTGGTTGGTTCTTCATGGGTAACAGGTGATAAAGCCAGATTAATTAATGTTATTCTAAATGGCCTGGAAGGTGATATTATAGTAGATGGTGTAGGGTATAATGGCATTATGCCAAAACATGATTTTCTTCAGGATGAGGAAATAGCCGAGTTGCTGACATTTGTGAGAGAAAAATTTGGCAATGGAGCCAGCAGTGTTTCAGTCAGTGAAGTGAAAGTTTTAAGAGAAAATAATCAATAAGTTTAAAATCTAAATTTAATATATCATGAAATCAGACAGACGTTCAATTTTCAAGAAAATACTTATGGGTACAACAGGGCTTTTTGGTCTATCTGCAGTTAATGCTGCTCCAGCTAAAACAGAGGAGGACGACGAGATAGTAACCAACAATGTGACCTATGATGATCAGGTTCCGTTATTTTCAGGATCACAGACCTATGGCGGTTTGGTATATGTTGCCGGGAAAGGTGCGCATTTCGAAGGAGACATCACCGCACATACCAAGCACGTGTTAGATGAAGTAGAAAAGGAACTGGAAAAAGCAGGGTCAGCCATGGATAGGGTGCTAAAAGTCAATGTTTATCTCCACGATCTGAATGATTATAAGGCCATGAATGAAGCCTACAGGGGACGTTTTGGTGATAACCCACCTGTACGGACAACCATTGCACCTTATGGTGGGGTTCCAGGAAATTCATTAGTTGAGATTGACTGTATTGCAGCGCTTAAAAAGAAGTAAGCTATGACGAATAGAAGAGATATTATAAAAGGTCTGGTCACCCTGCCCATGGCAGGTGTGGCTGCAGGAGGGGTTTTAGCCAATCCTGCCTCAGATAAGGTGGCAGGAAGAGATTATTTTAAGGAGTTGGGTGTTCGCACGTTTATCAACGCTGCGGGGACCTACACTGCACTCACAGCTTCATTTATGCATCCTGAAGTATTGGAAGCATATAATTACGCTTCCAAGCAATATGTTGGGTTAAATGAACTTCAGGATAAGGTAGGTGAGAGACTTGCAGAGTTGCTAAAATGTGAGGCAGCCATGGTGACTGCAGGAGCTGCTTCGGCCATTACATTAGGAACAGCAGGCATAGTGACGGGTGGAGATTCTGAAAAAGCCGTGCGGATCCCTACCGATATGACTGGAATGAAAACGGAAGTGATTTCACAAAAGACTCACCGTGTAGGCTATGACCATGCCATGCGTAATTGTGGATTGAAAGTGGTTGAAGTAGAAACCAGAAAAGAGATGGAGGCCGCTATCAATGAAAACACGGCTATGTTATGGTTTTTGAATTTTGCTAACCCGAACGGAAAAATTCAATACGAAGAGTTTCTGGAGATTGCTAAAAAATACAAGATCCCAACAATGATCGACTGTGCAGCCGATGTGCCTCCGGTTGAAAACCTATGGAAATATACAGAGATGGGATTTGATCTGGTCTGCTTCTCCGGTGGTAAAGGGTTGCGAGGCCCGCAAAGTGCTGGGTTGTTGCTTGGAAGAAAAGATCTGATTGAAGCAGCAAGAAAAAACGCGCCACCTAATGGAAATACTGTTGGTAGAGGGATGAAAGTTAATAAAGAGGAAATTCTTGGGATGCTTGCAGCGGTTGAAGCTTATCTGCAGCGTGACCATGCGGCCGACTGGAAACTCTGGGAATCACAGGTTAAATTAATTGGTGAAGCTGCATCTTCCGTAAATGGTGTGAAATACGAAGTTCATGTACCTGAAATAGCGAATCATGTTCCGTCGCTGAATATCACATGGAATGAAAATAAAGTAAAAATTTCAGCCAATGACGCAAGGAAAGCGCTTAGAGACGGACACCCTTCGATTGAAACTGTTGGAGGAAGTGAAAATATAGGCATCACCACCTGGATGATGAATCCCGGCGAAGAAAGAATAGTAGCGAAAAGAATTAAGGAGATCCTTGAAGGTGCTGCTGTCTGAGGACAGTTGCATAAAAAATGTAATATAAATGTTTCGGGAGATGGTTAAGGGCTTCAGTTAGCCTAACCATTCCGAATCCTGAATTCTCATCTTATTGGTGTATTTGCTGCTGAGTTGATTTAATTCATGCATATTAGCGGTGAAAAAGCTATTTTTAATTCTCAATCAACAACCTATACACCTAAGATGAATATTAAATTTTTTGGCCTGTTTGTTTTCCTGGCCGTTGCAATTATAAGCTGTAATACACCTCAAAAAAAGGAGGCAACCTCCGAGTCGACTGTAAGCCTTGGAACAATCACTTATAGCTATCGCAGTTTACCAGATCAATCAGTTGAAGCTATACTTGACTACGTAGTAAAATCAGGCTTAAATACAGTAGAGTTGATGGGCAGTCCGGTAGAAGCTTATGCCGGAATTCCAAAAACTAAAGATGCAGATACTCTCAGACAATGGAGGACCTCTGTGTCCATGGATAAGTTCAGGGAGGTGAAAGCCATGTTTGACGCGAAGGGGGTTTCTATCCATATCCTGAAGCTGGGCAGTCACAAATGGACTGATGAAGAGATCGATTACGCCTTTGAAGCATGTAAAGCTGTTGGTGCAGTTGGTATAACCATGGAGATCTCTGAGGAAGCTGCTGAGCGAATGGCTCCATTTGCAGAGAAGCATGGTAAGTATGTGATCTTCCACAACCACGGTCAGCCTGGAGACCCTAACTTTAGCTTTGATCGCGTACTGGCTTTTGGTCCCAAGCTGATGCTTAACCTTGATATCGGACATTACTACGGTGCTACAGGTAAAAACCCTGCGGATGTTGTGGAGCGACTTCATGACCGAATCATCAGCCTGCATATCAAAGACAAAACCGGACCCGATGCTCCCGAACCCAACAGCAACCGACCGTTTGGAGAGGGGGGCACACCAATTGGGGATGTGCTCAAGGTAATCCAAAAGAACGGCTGGCCGATCATTGGTGACATTGAGTTGGAATACAAAGTACCTGAAGGTTCTGATCCTGTTGCTGAAGTGAAGAAGTGCTTTGAGTATTGCAAGGGGCTTTTGGCCCAATAATTCCATTCTCTAAAATGAAATTGAATTGGATATTTCTCCTTCTGGTATTTTCTATCAGTATTGATGCTTCTCGTGCTCAGAATGATATACCACTCTTTACCAGTGGCCAAAACGGCTACAAAAGCTTCCGGATCCCTGCTATTGTCACTTCCACTGAGGGTACTTTACTAGCCTTCTGTGAAGCAAGAAAAGAACATGGTGATGCCGGCGACATTGACCTGATGATGCGAAGGTCAACAGATAATGGAATGAGCTGGAGTGAACCCGTCACGATCTGGGATGACAAGAATAACACCTGCGGGAATCCGTGCCCGGTAGTGGATGAGACGACCGGTGAGATTTTTCTTTTACTCACACACAATCGGGGAGATGACAATGAGACCGAGATCATCACCAAAAAATCGGAAGGAACACGGACTGTCTGGGTGACAAGTAGCACAGATGATGGACTCACCTGGTCTAAACCTAAAGAAATCACCAAAACCACCAAGAATCCGGACTGGGGATGGTATGCAACCGGCCCTGGTAATGGGATTCAGATCAAAAACGGTCCAAGGAAAGGGCGGTTAATCATCCCGAGTGATCACAGCTACGATGATCCCAATGGTAACGTCAGAAATGGTCCGTACGAATACGGCTCACATGTAATATACAGCGATGATCATGGCAAAACCTGGGAATTGGGTGGAACAATCCGCCCTAAGGTCAACGAATGCCAGATGGTAGAGCTAGCCGATGGCAATGGTACGCTCTTGATGAATATGCGGTCCTATTTTGGGCGCAATCGCAGAACACACTCTATCAGCTATGATGGAGGAATGACCTGGACCAGTCCCGTAGATGTCGATGAACTTGTAGAACCAGTTTGCCAGGCAAGCATTCTCAGGTTCCAATGGCCGGATGAGTCGAAAAAGAGTGTTATCGCATTTTTGAATCCCGCCAGTACAGGCAGGGTGCGACACAATCTTTCACTCCGCATCAGCTATGATGAAGGAAAAACCTGGCCCAGGATCAAAACCATCCATGCAGGACCGTCAGCCTATTCCAGCATGACAAAGACCAAAGACGGGCAACTTGCCTTGTTTTATGAGGCAGGAGAGGAAAATGCCTATGAAATGATGCTTTTTCAGGTGGTAGACATAGAATGACACCGGAGATATCATTCCTGATTGGCCTGGTTGCACTGATTGTGTTAGCAGCATATTTCAAAGTAAATGCTTTGATTTCACTGCTTATATCATCTTTGATCATTGGATTACTGTCTGGAATAGAGGGCACCAGAGTGATTGAAGCCATCAGTATCGGATTTGGTAGCATCGTTTCTAAAATTGGTATTGTGATCATACTAGGAGTCCTTATAGGGAAGCTCCTTGAGGATACTGGAGGAGCAGAGAAGCTGGCGAGAAGTGCGATTAAGGTAGTTGGGGAAAGAAATGGACCTTTTGCCATGGCCATTAGTGGTTTTCTTATTGCAGTGCCAGTGTATAGTGATGTTGGCTATGTGATATTGTCCCCACTTACAAAGGCACTTTCACGTAAAAGTGGTGTTTGCCTGGCAGTGCTATCAGTTTCCCTATCAGCTGGGCTTTTGGCAACTCATGTTTTTGTACCACCTACACCTGGGCCGTTCGCTGTGGTGGGACTATTAGGAATTGACATGGGTGACATGATTATCTGGGGAACTTTTGCTGCAATAATGATGACAATAAGCGGTTGGGTTTATGCTCAGTTTGTAATGCCGCGATATTTAGCTCCAATTATCCCAGAAGAAACTGCTGAAGATACAGGTAACATATCAATGCCCCATCTGATTATGGCAGTGATGCCTCTTATGGTGCCGATTATTTTAATCTTGCTAAAGACCACTACAGATATGTTTATCGCTGAAAAAGGAAACTTGATTTATAAAGTTATTCAGTTTCTTGGCGACCCAATCATGGCTATGGGGCTTGGTGCCATAGTGGCTATTGTTCTTCTGAGAAAAAAGCTGAGTTCAAAGTTCACAGTCAAACGATTGCTTGAAATATCAATTAAGGATGCGGGTCCTATTATTTTCATTACTGCGGCAGGAGGGTCTCTGGGTGAAGTATTGGAGATATCAGGAGCAGGACAGGCAGTAGCCGAAAGAATTGTATCGAGCGGGTTGCCATTTATTTTGATTCCATTTCTTATTTCAGGAATATTAAAAACCATTCAAGGTTCCGGCACAGTGGCTATCATCACTGCCGCTACCCTTTGCTTACCCATTTCAGAATCACTTTCAATGAACCCTGTCCTGATTGCTATGGCAGCAGGTTCCGGAGCACGTTTGGTCTGTCATGTGAATGATAGTTACTTCTGGGTTTTTACCAATATGAATCAGTTTGATACAGCTTCTGGTCTCAAAACACTATCGGCAGCAAATATTTTCATGGCATTTGGTGGATTATTTGCAACATGGATAGCATCTTTCATTGTTTAATTTGAATTGTAAATGACTCAAACAAGAAAGATTTAGAATTTTATCACGTAATTGAATTATGACTAAAATAGCAGTTATACCCGGTGATGGCATTGGGAAGGAAGTGATCCCTGTCGGTCAGTCTGTCATTGAAGCAGCTTGTAAGAAATATGAAGTGGATATTACCTGGGAAGATTTTGACTGGAGCTGCGAGACCTATAAGCAGACAGGTCGCATGATGCCTGAAGACGGGCTGGATCAGCTTTCTCAATTTGATGCCATCTATCTGGGAGCTGTTGGCTTTCCAGGGGTTCCTGACCATGTATCACTCTGGGGTCTACTGATCCCGATCCGCAGACATTTTCAGCAGTATATTTCATTGAGACCTGCCCGCCTGTTTGAAGGGATTCAGTCTCCGTTGGCTAACAGAACGGCTAAAGACATCGATATGGTGATTGTAAGAGAAAACAATGAAGGCGAGTACTCTGAGATAGGCGGCAGGATCTATAAAGGGACTGAAATGGAAACGGTGAGCCAGGAGAGCATTTTCACCCGAAAGGGAGTCGATAGAGTGATGCACTACGCCTTCGAGCAGGCTAAAAAGAGAAGGAAAAAGGTGACTTCGGCTACCAAATCCAATGGTATTATCCATACCATGCCTTTCTGGGACGAACGCTTTGCAGAGATAAGTAAGCAATACCCGGATATCGATACAGATAAATACCATATCGATATCCTGACAGCCAATTTTGTACTGCATCCGGATTGGTATGATGTGGTGGTTGGATCTAACCTTTTTGGAGATATTCTTTCAGACCTGGGTCCAGCTGTGGCAGGGACCATTGGAATTGCTGCCTCCGGGAATATCAATCCTGAAAGAGAGTTTCCTTCGATGTTTGAACCGGTCCATGGCTCTGCCCCGGATATAGCTGGGAAAGGTATTGCCAACCCAATTGGAGCAATCTGGGCAGGTGCGATGATGCTGGAGCATCTCGGACATCAGCAAGCTGCTGATACAATCATGGAAGCAATCGAAATCTCTATCAAAGAAAAGGTAGCACTCACGAAAGATATGGGAGGCAAAGCCACCACTAAGGAGTGTGGAAAAGCTGTGATTGATATTGTTAATGGACTATAAGCCAGAGCCTATATGATCTTGGATTTTCTGTTTTAGAGATATGTTGCGATTTCATATTGCGTTTCCATCACAAATCATCTGTAAGAAATATTTGTTAGTTTAGTATGAAGATGAGTTCAAGTGAAATAAAATCGGAACTAAAGACTTTAATAGATAAGGAAACTGATCTGGAGTTTTTGAAGGATGTGAAGGCAATTTTCGATCATGAAAATGTTGATCCATCTAAAGAACAAGAGATGATATCAAGAGTTCTTAAATCTGAGCAAGACATTCGAGAGGGAAAGGTATTCACGATAGAAGAGTCAAAAGATCGACTCAAAAAGAGTTTAGGTTTTTGAAAGTAGTACTCACTGAGCAGTCATTAGATCGATTAGAAAGTTCCTTGCGATTTTATTTAGATGACTTACAAATTCCCATTGAAAAGGTTGTAGAAATTAAAAATGAACTAATTAGTAGCGCGGAATCCCTTTCTACTCATCCATTTTTGGGTCAATACGAACCATACCTTATTAAACTTAGAAGGGGATATAGAAGAATAATCAAGGGTAACTTTAAGATTATTGATCGAATAGAGGGTGAGATTATTTATGTGGTTGATTTCTTTGATAGTCGAGATGATCCCAGAAAGATGAGAGGATAACGGAGCAGCTAACACCGAATTTCACTCGATAATTTTTAGATCCATAAACTTGAGTAAATGAACCTTAGCATATTTTGTCCAACATGGGGAATGAACGAAACAGACTGGAGAATTAAACTACAGCGTATCAAAGATGCAGGCTATGACGGAGTTGAGACAGGAGCGCCACTGAATAAGGATCATTGTTATCTGGTAAAAAACCTTCTGCAAGATCTGGACCTGATGCTTATTCTACAGCAGTGGACAGAGGGGAGAGACGTTCAGCAGCATAAGGATTCCCTGCGGGAGCAGATGGAAAGAAATGCATTAATGGATCCTTTATTTGTAAATTCCCAAACGGGTAAAGATTATTTTGAGTTTGAAGATGTGATCGAGATTCTTCAATACTCCAATAAAGTAGCTGCGGAATTTAACTTGAAGATCTACCATGAAACCCACCGGGGTAGGTTTGCCTATTCAGCACATGCTACTGCACGGTTTCTTGATGCTTTACCAGAACTGTTCATTACAGCGGATTTTTCTCATTGGTGTTGTGTAAGTGAGTCTTATTTGGATGATCAGAAGGACGATCTTGCAAAAGCGATTTCCAGAACAAAGCACATCCATGCCAGGGTAGGGTATCCTGAGGGCCCACAGGTTACAGATCCCCGGGCTAAAGAGTGGAAAGAAGCCCTGGAGTATCACCTGGAATGGTGGGATCAGATTGTCGATCTTAACAAAGACAGAATCATTACAATTACTCCGGAGTTTGGACCTGTTGGTTATCTACATACACTCCCCTTTACAAATTTACCTGTGGCAGATCAATGGGATATCAATTGTTTTATGAAGGACATGTTGAAGAAGAGGTACCCCCAATACTAGTGCGGCAAGTCACTTCTGTGAGAGTACCCCTCAAATACTTACATAAATTTATTCCATTCACAATCCAATCTTGCTCTTTGCAAATCAGAGAAGAGCCACTATTGATCAAACATTTGCGGCATAAGCTGAATAGAAGCCTGTTATAAGTCTTAAAATGTGTATCCAAAATTGAAGCTTGGATCAAAGAAGGATGGCCGAACTTCTCCAAAGATGTAACTTGATCCTACCCTGGCTTTTACCCCTACACCAGGGACGATACTCAGAATGTAAGGAGGAAAACCAATGACATTCCTTCCACCGGTATCTTCATACTCCACTATTTCATGCTCTTTAAGAATAAAGATACTGGTGCCTAATCCAGCATAAATGTAGGGAGAGACTCTATTGTCTATTAGGTCATAATGAATACCCAAGGGAAGAATTCGAATGATTTGAATCTGGCTAAACGTGGAGCCGAATCTTGCTGATCCATTATATTGGAAATTTTTTGTGAAATAACCGCTATATATAAGTGATTGCATAAATGAAGCCTTTGTGGACTTTTCAATTTTTAATTTTCTTCGATTGATACCCGCTGTGAGGGCAAAAAAACTTGAAGAATTGTCATTAGAACCTATCCAGGGTAAACCTAAGTAAACATCATATTGATACGCTACTTTTTCTTCATATCTACTGACAGGATATGTTGATTGGTATTGAATATTATAGCTATATATAAGATTGGAAAGATGCTTTTCAGAGTATTTAATGTTGTTTTTCTTGGAAAACTGTTCAGGATTTTGATCTAATACATACTTTAGTGCCCCGTGTAACCTTTGAGTCTCTAAATAGTAAGTTTTCCCATTTTTAGTAATTTTCTTTTTTTCCTCCTTCCTGAGCTGTGTAGTTTTCCCGTTGGCATTATTGCCAATAAAATAGCTAGGATCACCTTTTTGCCTCCACAACCACATATCTACTTTACCATGGACTACTTGCTTGGCAAATATGAAAACGGAATCATCTTCCAATGAAGCTTTTTTATGATCGAAAACGCGACCATTGTCAAATCCAAAGCCTCTGATATCTTCAGGTTTATAAATGGTTGGAGCGGTTGCTGACTCTTGTATAAAATGGATCTCATTCGCTAGATCCTGGTCAACACTATTTTTAACCAAGCCATGAATGGTATCTGTTTCTACAGTAATGATATAACCAGACTCATATAGTTGCTGACCTTTAGTATGAATTTGGAAAATGAGGAAAAGGAGCAAAAAGCATAAATGGCTCCTAATAGCAGTTGGATTCAATGGCTTTTGTTATTTCATCACTAAAGTAACAAATAATGTATATGCAAACTGTCTAATCACAGGATTTACGTAATCATTTTAGCACGGAAGTTACACCCGTGAGAGTACCGCTTCAAAATACTTTCCTATCTTTATTCCATCCGAAATTCAAACAACCCAAACCCATGAAAATAACTCAGGTCACCCCCTTTATTCTGCACATTCCTGTTACAGGCCGTCACATTGCCGATAGTACCCATAGCATCAGCCATTGGGGTGTCGTGGGAACTAAGATCACACTGGATAATGGGTTAGAAGGCTTTGGGTTTACAGGCACTCATGCCTATTTACCAGCTGATAAGCTGATCACCAGTTGTATTGGGGATTGCTATGCTCCATTGTTATTAGGAGAAAATCCCCAGCTGATCTACAACTTGTGGTATAAAATTAACCGAAACCCTCCGATGCAATGGATAGGGCGGGCAGGGATAACGCAGCTCGCTTTGGCAGCGGTGGATATCGCCTTATGGGATCTGAAAGCTAAAATTGAGAATGTTCCACTATGGAAGTTGCTAGGTGGAAATATAGAAGAACTGCCTGCTTATAATACTGATGTGGGTTGGTTGTCTATTCCGGATGATGAATTGGTAAACGGTATTAAGAGAACCTTGCGGGAAGATGGATTTAAAGGGGTTAAGATCAAGGTAGGTTCCCACGATACCAACAAGGATGTTGAACGCATTCGGCTGGTGCGAGAAGCAATTGGCAAGGATATTACCCTGGCTATTGACGGGAATGGCAAATGGGATTTGTCTACATGCTTAAAATTTTGCGATCAGGTTGAGAAATACGATCTCTATTGGTTTGAAGAACCGCTTTGGCATGATGATGTTGCTGGTCATGCGGAGTTGGCCAGACATACGTCAATTCCTATTGCACTGGGTGAGCAACTATATCACGAGCATGCTTTCAGACAGTTTATTGAAGCGGAGGCTGTTGAGGTTGTCCAGCCAGATGTGACCCGTTTGGGAGGGATCACGGAGTTTTTGAGAGTCACGGAGATGGCATTGGAGGCCAGTTTGCCGGTTGCCCCTCATGCAGGAGAGATGAGTCAGGTACATACACACCTTGCATTTGCAAATCCTGTTTGCAGGATTATTGAGTACATCCCCTGGATCAAAGATGCCTTTACCGATCCTGTAAATGTAAAAGATGGTAATGTAATACGGCCTGAACTACCAGGTGCCGGTACCACACCCACAAAAGAGGCTTTCAAAGAGTTTAATCAGTTGTAAAGTGGTTTGAACAATTAAGAAATCAAGATCATTGAGTAAATTCTCTTAATTTACTCAATGCTTTAATGGTTCATAAACGCAGCAATATTGGAAATTACTAATCAGCAACGACAACACTTTGAAGAAAAGGGCTACCTGGTTGTCCCGGGACTTCTTGATGTAGCGGAATTATCCAATTACCAGACGATTTACGAGGATTTCATTCACAACCGGGTAGATGCTTCACGGTTCCGGTCAGATTTAGGGAGTCATGTAGAAGAAAAGAACAAAAACTCTGTTGAAAGGATCACCCAGATCATGGTGCCCTCCCGGGTTTTGCCTGAGCTGCTCACTCAATCCCTACATGAAAAAACCCTTTCCATAGCAAGACAATTGATGGGGACTGACATGACCCAGGATTTTGACATGCTCATTGATAAAGCCCCATATTCTGATACACCGACACCATGGCACCAGGACTGTGCCTATTGGATTGACATGCCGGATAAAAGAGCCGTTAGTTGTTGGGTGTCACTGGATGAAGCCATGATCGAAAATGGATGTATGTGGTATATACCCGGATCACATCTCTTGCCGATGAGAGCACATCATCCTGCTGGTAAGGGTGGTGGAGCCTTGACCTGTGATGCTAGTGAAAAAGAAGGGGTTGCTGTCCCTCTCAAGCCCGGGGATTGCGTTTTACATCATGGAGGAACCGCACACTACAGCCGTGGAAATAGCACCTCTTTAAGACGTAGGGCATTCATCACCAACTTCCGACCAAAGGCAATGGTTGACTATGAAAGAGCGCAGGGAATGGATCACACCGGAGAAAGAAAGGTAAGGTCATGAACATAATGGAGCCGGAAAGTAAGAGTAGCTGAAGCTATATTCTGTATATTTCGAAATAATTTCAAAGCTAAACCTGGATTATGCATTAGAGTTTTGTGATGAAGGGCTAAAGTACAATAAAATCAAGCACTTACGATCGGAAGCATAGCAACCGCTATGGTGACGAGAGAATATCATGCTAAGTACTTGATTTTGAAGTAATTTAGTCATGTAATAGAAAGTCTAATGCATAATCCAGGTTAAAGTCATGACTCTTTCCAACCAGCCCATAAGATGGTTTATTTCCATTTATCTTTTATGTGTTTCCGTATTGGTCGCAGCTCAGCGAGCAACCATCTCTGAAGAAAAATTGGAAATAGGGACCTATGAATTTGGGGATCCTAATCCTATTCCGATCCTGGCCGAGAAGCCTCAAATCTATCCATATCATAAGTTTGATGGATACAGTGTTGAAAAGAATCAGGTGGAATGGAAGGTGGTTACTTTGGAGAATGACTACATTAAGGTGATGCTTTTACCTGAGGTAGGGGGTAAAATATGGGGAGCCATTGACAAGCGAAATAATTTCGACTTTATCTACCTGAACGAAGTGCTGAAATTCAGGAACATAGCATTGCGTGGTCCCTGGACCTCCGGAGGTATTGAGTTTAACTTTGGATATATAGGTCATACACCTTCCACAGCCTCTCCGGTAGACTATCACCTTAGGGAGAATGAGGATGGTAGTGTGAGTTGTTTTGTAGGTGGAATGGATTTACCATCACGCACTCATTGGCGGGTAGAGGTAAGGCTGGCACCAGACAAAGCTTATTTTGAGACCCACGTACAGTATTATAACCCAACTAATACTTCAAGGTCCTATTACAATTGGATGACGGCTGCTGCCCGAACAGAAAAGGAGCTCGAGTTTATCTACCCCGGTGATCAATACCTTACCCATGGAGGGAGTGCTCATCCCTGGCCCGCTGATGATCAGGGTAGAGCATTACATATTTATGAGAACAATGCCTTTGGGTCTCATATCTCCCGTCATGTTGTGGGATCTCATGCAGATTTCTTTGGAGGATATTACCATCGGGATGGTAAGGGGTTTGGTCACCTGGCACCTTATGAAGAAATGCCAGGCCAGAAGCTCTGGCTTTGGTCTTTATCTCGTTCCGGTGGGATTTGGGAAGACCTGTTGACGGATAGTAATGGACAGTACATGGAGTTTCAGGCAGGCCGGATGCTTAATCAATTCTCCGGCAGCCCATCACATAATACCATTGCAAAAGCTGGCTTTGGTCCACATACCTATGATTCCTGGAGTGAGTTGTGGTTTCCCATAAAAGATATTGGTGGAATGGTTGAAGCTTCATCTTGCGGAGTGCTGAATGTGGAACAAAACGGAAGTGAGCTGACCATTGGTTTGCAATCGCTCATTACTGGTAATCCTGAGATTCAGGTCTTTCAAAAAGGTGTCAAAGTCTATTCTGCCAAAAAGTCTCTCAGACCCAATGAGACTCTGTTAGAAACTGTGAAGCTCCCCTCAGATAATCCATTAGAAGTCAGTGTATCGGGATATGATCTGAATTATTCTTCTGCCACAACAAACTTGATTGACCGAAGTTTTGAAAGTATAGTCCTGGAAAGGGAGTCGGTTTCCATCCAATATCATGAGGCCACTGAGTTGAAGAAGAACAGACAGCCTGCCGAAGCCAGGAAACGATATATGGAATTACTGAATGAGGATCCATATCATATTGGAGCACTTTGTGCAGTGTCAGAAATCCTTTTACAACAGGCTCAATATTCGCAGGCTTTGGAATTTGTAAAGCGAGCTCTTAGCATCGACACTTATGATGCCCAATCAAACTTCATTGCTGCAGCGGTCTATCAGTCTTTGGATGATGATATCAATGCTTTGGAAAGCTATGGCTGGGCTGCCCGGTCTATGGAATTCAGGAGCGCGGCCTACCTGGAGATGGGAGGAATTTATCTGAAGCGGTCAGAACTCGAAAGGGCGAAGAGTTATCTCTTGAAATCGTTACGATTCAATGCAGATAATTTGCAAGCTAAACACTTGCTTGCGGTCGTGTTGAGAAAGGCTGGAGAAACCCAGGCGGCGAGTGATTTGCTTGAAGAAATCATCGAAACCGATCCATTGAATCATCTAGCTTACTATGAGTTGGATGTTTTAAATGGACAAGAGCTGAATTTTAGCCAAAAAATTCAATCGGAACTAAAATATCAATCCTTTCTGGAGATGGCATTGTGGTATGATCGTTATGGACAGGTAGATGAAGCAATGCAGATTTTGGATCACTCGCCAGATCACCCGATAGTTCTGCTATGGAGGGCGTACCTGACTCGCTCTGATATAGAGAATAGTGCTGCAATTGTTAAGAGCTTGCTTGAAGCGTCTGCTGAATTTGTATTTCCACATAGGCCGGAAACCCTTGAACCATTGATTTGGTTGGCTTCGGAAACCAACCATTGGAAAGCCAAATACTATTTAGGGCTTAATTATTGGGCACTAAGTAGGTTGGATCAGGCAAATGAATATTTTGAAGCCTGTCAGCAAGATCCTGATTTGCCATCTTTCTTCATCGCCAGAAGTCAATTGAAAGAGCTGATCGATGGTGAGAAGTCATTTGATGATCTGGAACATGCATTGAGTCTGGATAAGAAGCAGTGGAGAAGCTGGAACCATCTTATAGAAGCATATCTGTCTCATGGGTTATATGATAAAGCTGTTTCGAATGGAAAAGCTGCGATAAAAAGTTTTCCTGAAAACTATGAGCTCAAGCTGAAACTGGTGGAAGCCTATCTTTTTTCGGGTGATCATAGGTCGGCAGTAAGTTTACTGGATAAGACCCATGTCTTACCCTTTGAAGGTGCCTCCAAAGGCCGACGACTTTATGAGCAAGCTCTTCTCTTTTCCGCACTCGAGAGCTATGAGGCAGAGAAATACAGTCAATCGATACAGCTTCTTGAAAAAGCCAGGGAATGGCCCGAACACCTCGGTGTCGGAAAACCGTACGATCCTGACAACCGCATGGAAGACTATTTGCAAGCGATGTGTCTCAAAAAACTCAATAAAAATAGCGCTGAGTACGAAGCTCAGGTGGTAAATCATACCGCGGAAAATTTTCAGGGCAGCTATCGGGATATCCTGGGGTTATTACTGCTGGAGCCTGATAAAGCAGATGCAATAATATCTTCTATGAACAAGGAGAAGGAGGAAAAGAATAAAGCCGCTCAATGGATACTGGCAGCATATCAAAACGATGCTGCCAGCGCCTCTGATCTGGCCAAAACATTTGAAGGAGACCTGTATTTTGAAATCGTAGGGAGGCTGGTGGAGCTGAGCAGATAGAGTGTCTTCTTGAATTTATATTTGAAGATTCAACTCATTTTCTATTACTGATATCATTCCAGATCAACAGCTAATTAAAAAATAACTATATTTTCATTAATTACTTACGAAACACCTGTAAAATGTCTATAATTACTTTCGTTAAGTTTCAAACTAACCAGATATTATAGTTCGAATGGTGAAAATTCTGATAATACTTTCTTTGATGATGTCTTGTTTTGTATCATCTGGTCAGCATTCTCTTGCTCGTGGTTGGAATGAAGTACTTTTAGAAGCAATCAGGAATGATTATGCCCGCCCCACCGTTCATGCCCATAATCTGTTTCACGTTTCAGCTGCCATGTACGACGCATGGGCCATCTTTTCTTCAAGCAATCAACTTTACCTGATAGGGAAGGCAGTCCATGGTTTTCGCAGTTCATTCGAAGGGTTTAGTGGCATCACGGGTACAATGGAGGAGCAGAGAACAAAGGCCATTAGCTATGCTGTTTATCGGGTGATACAACACCGCTTTGCTTATTCACCCGGGATAGACCACGTGATGAATGTCGCAGATTCACTGTTTGTGGACGTCCTTGGCTATGATAAGGATTTTGTGAGCATTGACTATTCTACAGGATCGGCAGCCGCGTTGGGAAATTACATTGCCTCCCAATACATTGATTACGGATTACACAACAGCTCAGGTGAGCAAAATGGCTACGAAAATGAATTTTATGTTCCGGTCAATGATCCCATTAACCTGAATCAGGCCGGTAATCTGGAGATGTCGGATCCAAACAGATGGCAACCCATAACCTTTGATGTTTTTATTGATCAGAGTGGTAATGAGATTCCTGGGAATACGCCCTCTTTTCTGGGCGCTGAATGGGGGCAGGTGGCTCCTTTTTCTCTCAGGGAAGAGGATCGTTCTGTTAGGCAAAGGGATGGGCACGACTGGACCTTATATCATGATCCGGGACCCCCACCGTATTTAGATCCTATAAATGGAGGGGTTTCTAGTGATCTTTATAAATGGAATTTTTCTCTAGTAGCAATATGGTCCGGACACCTTGATGCTGCCCGGGACACACAAATAGATATTTCACCGGCTTCCCTTGGCAACTTTCCACTGGGTAGCATGCCGCTTGACTTTGCTGATTATGGCCAGTTCTATGATTACCTTGATGGAGGTGACCCTTCCACAGGGCACACGATAAATCCTGCGACCAGTGAGCCGTACAGCCCCCAGGTTGTAAGGCTGGGTGATTATGCCAGGGTATTGGCGGAATTTTGGGCTGATGGACCAGATTCCGAGACGCCACCCGGCCACTGGTTTACCATACTCAACTATGTGAATGATCATCCATCATTTGAGAAACGCTTTGGTGGTGAGGGTGAGATACTTGATGATCTTGAATGGGATGTCAAAGCATACTTTATTCTGGGTGGTGCGATGCATGATGCTGCTGTGACGGCCTGGAGCATTAAGGGTTTTTATGATTATGTCAGGCCTGTTTCCGCCATCCGTTATATGGCCGATCTTGGGCAAAGTGATAACCCGGACCTGCCCAACTATCACTTAGGAGGCATCCCTCTGGTACCAGGTTTTATCGAGCTGGTCGGGGCAGAAGACCCGTTAGTGGGAAACACAATGGAAAACCTGCACAAGATCAAGCTCAAGGCCTGGCGTGGGCCGGATTACATTACTGATCCGGATACCGATGTATCTGGAGTAGGCTGGATTCTGGCTGAGCATTGGTGGCCCTACCAGCGGCCCACCTTTATCACACCGCCATTTGCAGGGTATGTGTCCGGTCATTCTACGTTTTCACGAGCAGCTGCAGAGGTGCTTTCTCGCATCACTGGGGATCACTTTTTTCCTGGCGGGATGGGTACCTTTGAAATTGAGAAAAACGAGTTTCTCGTTTTCGAGGATGGTCCTGCCGAAACCTTCACTTTGCAATGGGCTACCTACCAGGATGCATCTGATCAATGCAGTCTATCACGTATATGGGGTGGTATTCATCCACCCGCAGACGACATCAATGGTCGTCTGATTGGTGAGAAGGTCGGCAATGATGCGTTTGAGTTCGCAATCAACTATTTTAACACACCCCTGAAAATAACGAACACAAATAAGTCAGAAGTACAGGTCTATCCTAATCCCACAAAGGGGGAGTTTACACTCCAAATGGGCCCACGTGGGCCCCGACCACTCGAAGCCATATTACTGGATTCCTTTGGAAGTGAGGTAAGCACCTACTCATTCAACCGCAACCGTGCCATTTCCCACACTATGAAAACCACTCAACCCCCCGGCCTGTATTTTTTGCAGGTAAGATGTGAAGATGGCAAGCAATATTCATTGAAGCTGGTATTTGAGAAATAGCAAATGAATGTTTTTTTGTCAAAGCCAATGTTATTGTATTTATGTTGCCCTGCCTACTTACTACTACAGAGTCGCAGCTTCAGCAGTAGGAAACTTATCAGAATACAGCACAGTTGTAACCACGTCAACTATACTATTGGCTGTTTCATCAGGTAGTATTTTATCAGATTATCTTAAGCCAACGGATGGGCTGGTTAAAATTGAATTCGAAGCTTCATAATTCTGTCTCCAAAAAGAAATTAGCGAAGGGGGCAGAATACGTGTCCCGATCGAGCCCCTGGCCCCGTGACTTTACATTGAATTGAAAATGAAATTGTTGGAAAATGCCTTATTTAAAGTGAACTCAGAATAAATGAAAGACGGGGGGATGCCTATGTTATAAGGGGGGAATCGAACCCCCGACCTCCGGGCTATGAATCTTGAAGACTTTTGTTTTTTATTGTTTAATGTGTTGCAGATTCTAATACGAACCGTTAAAAACAGTAAAAAACAAGTTAAACAATATGCTTTTCAATCCTTGAGCTTTATTGCCTAACAACATTCAGATCCTTGTTTCAAATGTCTTTCTTTCAAGCAAGCTTCAAATCACTAAAGGAGTACTTAGTTAAAAGGGGCATAACTACACGTAATGGGGTTAAAATGAAAAAGGCACCAAAAAAGTGCCCTTATTGCGTAGCGAAGGGGGGAATCGAACCCCCGACCTCCGGGTTATGAATCCGACGCTCTAACCATCTGAGCTACCTCGCCATTCATTGATAAAATAAATCACTACCTTGTGGAGAACCAGTGCATTCTGAAAGACTAATACTGGCTTCCTCCGTAAAACGGAACGCAAATCTAAGAAACTGTTTCTTTTTTCAACATCAATAACCAGCTATTTCATTTTTTTTTATACATTAGAAAAAATTCCAGGACATAATAATGGCGAAGGATAAGTTTATTGGCGAATATGGGATCAACGCATCCAAGAAAATGTTGTACCCCTATATCAGTACCGCTTCGGGACTGTCCCAGTGGTTTGCTGACGATGTCAACATAGATGAAGATAAGGTCTTTACTTTTATCTGGGACGGCGACGAAAACAAAGCTAAAATGGTCAATAGCCGGGCCAACTCCCATGTAAAATTCGAATTTGTAGACCCTGAAGATGATGATCCGTCATTTATTGAGTTTCGTATTGAAATGAATGAATTGACCCAGGAAACTTTCATCCGAATCACAGATTATTCTGATATCGATCACGAAGAAAGCGAAGAGCTCTATGCAGGTTTGATCCACGACCTGAAAGAGATTGTAGGAGGGTAAGTATCATTTACGCTTAGTCCACGTTAATAAATTATGGCAATTTTGCGCATATTATGTTAAAGCTGGACAGGCTCATCCTTAAATCTTTTATTGGTCCGTTTATCCTGACCACCGCACTGGCAACATTCATCCTGTTGATCCAGTACATGCTCAAATACTTCGATGATTTCGTAGGCAAGGACCTGGGTTTCATGGTTTTTGCGGAGCTGATATTCTATTTCAGCCTCAACATGCTTCAGGTTGCTCTTCCTTTAGGGGTATTGGTCTCCTCTCTCATGACTTTTGGTACGCTGGGTGAGCATTTCGAGCTGACAGCCATTAAAAGTGCAGGCCTTTCTCTGGTTAGGGTTTTGCTCCCGGTATTCTTTTTTGTCGTGGTGCTCTCCTACGGTGCCTTTTTATTCAACAATCACATTGTACCCTCTTCCAACCTGAAGGCTTTCAGTCTTTTGTATGACATCAAAAAGAAAAAACCTGGCCTTGACATCAAGGAAGGAGTTTTCTATGGAGGTATTCCAGACTATAGCATCAAAGCCAAAGAAAAGCTTTCTGATAACTCCACCCTAAAAGATGTGATCATCTACGATCACACCCAGGGCACAGGAAACAATACCGTAATCCTCGCCGATTCCAGCAAGATGTATACCTTATTTAATGACCGGTACCTCAAATTGGAGCTTTACCACGGCAATTACTATTATGACGAAGAAGGAAGAAGAACCAGAAAGCTCAACCGGCTCACCAGGACCAACTTCGATAGAATGGACATCGTCTTTAGTCTTTCCTCTTTCGATCTGAAACGAACGAAGGAAGAACTCTTCCAGAATAACCGCCAGATGAAGAATATAGAGGAGCTCACGGATTATATTGATTCTCTGAGTGGAACCATGCTCACCTCTAAATATGAATTTATTCGTCAGAGAGGAGGGTTCTACTATCATATGAGCGATAAGATAGACATGATCATTGATCATTGGGGTATTTCGGAAGATTCATTGCAAAAGCTTCGAATGGATCCGGCCACACTATCCGAAGAAGAAGCTGAAAGACAAAGAATAGAAGAGGAGGAAGAAGCGAATTTAGCTGAAAATGAAGAAGAGGAAAGCTCTTCCGAGGATGAAGAAGAGGAAAATACACTTGCGGACAATCAAAAAACCTCCAAAAAAAATATATCTGAAAAAGCCTCTACTCCAGAAGACAAAAGTGGTGAAGGAAGAAAAGCTCAGCTTTTAAAGGGCGGTGCCATTACAAGCAGAATAATGGAAGATAATCTGGCAGCAGTAAACATAGATATGGATAAGCCTCCTGGCACTGTCATGGAAGCCAAAAAGGAAGTGAAAGAACCTGAACTGCTAGTGGATACACTTTCCTGGGCCTTTTTAGAAGAAAAGATCAAGGATAAGGAGAGTCAGGTGATCCTTTCTGCTAAAAATGCTGCCCAAAAAATCAAGGTAAACATCTCTTCAATGTCAAGCCGCTTATATATGATGGAGCATGACATCTATAAGTATGAGATCGAGTTATATAAAAAGTACAGTCAGGCTGTTGCCTGTATCGTCATGTTCCTCATTGGAGCTCCCCTCGGTGCAATTATCAAAAAAGGAGGGCTGGGAGTTCCTGTGTTGATATCTATATTGTTCTTTATTATTTATTATGTCCTCACCATCATGACGGAGAAGTGGGCCAAGGAAGGAATTATGGACCCTGTTTTGGCTGTTTGGACCGCCGATGCAATACTGTTTCCAATCGGACTGTTTTTCTTGAGACAAGCCAGAATTGATGCCCGAATCTTCGACTCAGATGTTTATGCTATCTGGATGGAGAAATTCCTGTCAAGATTCTCGAAAAAGTTAGTACGATAAATTATTTGTTTTTCAGCCATAACCAATCTAAATTTGCGGTTCGATAAAGCGATTTAAGAAACAGAAGATGTATTTAGCCAAGGAAAAGAAAGAAGAAATATTTGGTAAAAATGGTAAAAGCAAAACTGACACTGGTTCAGCAGAATCTCAGATTGCCCTTTTTACTTACCGCATCAACCATCTTACCTCACATTTGAAAGAGAACAAAAAGGATCATTCATCAAGACTTGGTTTATTGAGGTTGGTTGGTAAAAGACGAAGATTACTCGATTATCTCCACAATAACGATATCGAGCGATACAGAAGCATTCTTACAGAGTTAAAAATCCGTAAGTAATCAAGATTTAATTATAATAAGGGAATTCCAACGAATTCCCTTTTCTCATTTATAACAGAGGTTCTGTGCCTCACTTATCATTCATTGATATGAACCCTATTACAAAGAAATTCCAATTGTCTGATGGACGGGAAATCAGTATTGAAACCGGAAAACTAGCCAGACAAGCCGACGGTTCTGTTGTTATCAGGATGGGCAATACCATGCTTTTAGCTACCGTCGTTTCAAAAACCGAAGCAGGTGAGGGAGTAGACTTCCTGCCCCTTTCTGTAGATTATCAGGAAAAATTTGCCGCAGCAGGGAAAATCCCAGGCGGGTTTCTTAAGAGAGAAGGAAAACTAAGTGATTACGAAGTTCTTATTTGTCGCTTGGTAGATCGGGCCATCCGCCCACTATTCCCGGATGATTATCATGCGGACACTCAAATCATGATTTCGTTGATTTCCGGTGACGGTGAAGTGCCACCGGATTCTTTAGCTGCTTTGGCTGCCTCTTCAGCATTGGCAGTATCAGATATCCCCTTCCTGGGACCTATCTCCGAAGTGCGTGTAATCAAGCTGGAAGAAGAATATATAGTGAACCCATCTCGTGAGCAGATGGAAAAAGCAACATTGGACCTTATTGTTGCTGGTTCTTTGGACAATATTCTGATGGTAGAGGGTGAGTCGAAAGAAATTTCTGAAGAGGAGATGCTTGAAGCCATCAAAAAGGGGCATGAAGAAATAAAATTACAGTGTCAGGCACAGGTCGAATTGGCCAAAGAAGTTGGTTCTTTGGAAAAGCGCGAGTACGATCATGAGCCGTCAGATGAAGATCTGAAGAAAAAAATATCTGATGCATGCTATGATGCATGCTATAAAGTAGCTGAGCAGCAGATCGCGGATAAAAAAATCAGATCAGAGGCTTTCAGCGCTATTAAGGACAAATTCCTTGAAGGATATTCTGAAGAAGAGCTGGAAGAATTGGATGACTTCCTGGTAAAAAAATATTTCCACGATATCCAAAAAGATGCTGTCAGAAACTTCGTATTAGACAGCAGAAAAAGAATTGATGGTAGAAAACTCGATGAAATCAGACCTATTTGGTCCGAAGTAGATTATTTACCATCCGCTCACGGATCTGCACTTTTCACACGTGGCGAAACTCAGTCTTTGAGTACTGTAACACTGGGCTCAAAGCTTGATGAGCAAATGATAGATGGTGCAATGATCTCCGGGTATAATAAGTTTATCCTTCACTACAATTTCCCAGGATTTTCAACTGGAGAAGTAAGACCAAACAGAGGACCTGGAAGGAGAGAAGTAGGTCACGGAAACCTGGCGATGAGAGCCTTAAAGCAATCCTTGCCAACAGAAGACAATCCTTATACTATCCGAATAGTGTCTGACATCCTGGAGTCTAATGGATCTTCTTCCATGGCGACAGTATGTGCAGGTTCATTGGCCCTTATGGATGCTGGAATCAAAGTGTCTGGTCCTGTATCAGGTATTGCTATGGGTATGATTTCCGACAGCAAGACGGGAAAATACGCAATTCTTTCAGATATTCTTGGTGATGAAGATCACCTGGGTGATATGGACTTTAAGGTCACAGGTACTTCCAAAGGGATCACTGCCTGCCAGATGGATATCAAGGTAGATGGCTTGTCTTACGACGTATTGAAAGAAGCATTAGTGCAGGCTAAGAAGGGTAGAGAGCATATCCTTGGTGAGATGGCTAAGACCATCACTGGTCCACGTGAGGAAATGAAATCAAATGCTCCTAGGTTGGTGCAGATCAACATTGAGCGAGACATGATCGGTGCGGTAATTGGACCTGGAGGTAAGATTGTTCAGGAGATTCAAAGAGAATCCGGAGCTACTGTAGCCATTGAAGAAACAGACAAAGGTGGCCTTGTAACAGTATTTGCTGCAAATAAGGAATCTTTGGATGAGGCTGTAAAAAGAATCCGTGCTATCACTGCCATGCCCGAAGTAGGCGAGATATACGAAGGAAAAGTGAAAGCGATCATGCCATTTGGCGCATTCGTAGAAATCCTACCAGGCAAAGACGGCCTGTTGCACATCTCTGAGATCAAGTGGGAGCGATTGGAAAGTATGGATGGTGTACTTGAAGTGGGAGAAGAAGTCAAAGTGAAGCTTGTAGACATCGATAAGAAAACCGGGAAATACAAACTTTCAAGAAAAGTTTTGCTTCCCAAACCTGAAAGAGAGGACAAAGCTCATTAAATTAGATGGAATGAATTGGGCTAATCCTTTCATTCCACTATGCGGCAACTTAAGATAAGTAAACAAATTACTAACAGGGAGAGTGAATCCCTGGATAAGTATTTTAATGAGATAGGGAAGGTAGAGTTGATCTCTGCCGATGAGGAGGTCGAGTTATCGCGTAGGATCAAAGAAGGTGACCAGGTAGCACTGGAAAAGCTCACCAAAGCCAATCTCAGGTTTGTGGTCTCTGTGGCCAAGCAATACCAAAATCAGGGTCTTTCATTGTCTGACTTAATAAGCGAAGGCAATCTGGGTTTGATCAAAGCAGCACAGCGTTTTGATGAAACCCGGGGCTTTAAGTTTATATCCTATGCCGTATGGTGGATCCGGCAATCTATTTTACAGGCGCTTGCGGAGCATTCCAGGATTGTTAGATTACCACTCAACAGAATTGGCTGGGTAAGCAAGATACAAAGAGCATTTATTGAGCTGGAGCAGCTCTATGAGAGAGAACCTACAGCTGCCGAAATGGCAGATAAGCTCAATGTGTCAGTGGAAGAAATCCTTGATTCGTTGAGAATCTCTGCTCGTCAGGTCTCGATAGATTCCCCATTGAAAAATGAAGAGGAAGGCAGTCTCCTGGATGTTCTCATAGATGAAAGCAGCGAGTCACCGGACGAAGAGATGATCAGGGATTCATTGCGAAGCGAGGTAAGAAGTGCACTTTCTACGCTCACACAGCGTGAAACAGATGTGGTTACCTATTATTTTGGATTGAACAACCAGGCGCCAATGACCCTGGAAGAAATTGGAACAATTTTTAACCTGACACGTGAAAGAGTCAGACAAATCAAAGAAAAAGCGATAAGGAGACTGAGGTATACTTCGAGGAGCAAATCATTAAAACCATACTTAGGGTAGTCAAAATGACATATCCTGATTTAATGGCCTAATGTTTGATCCATTCGGCGTATAATTACGTTCAAATTCTCAGCAAAGAGACGATTTTTATAATGGATAACGAAAAAGTAAAAGTATTAATCATTGGTTCAGGTCCTGCAGGATATACTGCCGCTGTTTACGCTGCCAGAGCAGGTCTAAAACCAGTTTTATATCAGGGAGGACAACCTGGTGGTCAGCTTACGCTGACAAATGATGTTGAAAACTATCCAGGCTACCCCGAAGGGATCAATGGACCACAGATGATGGTTGATTTCCAAAAACAAGCCGAGCGTTTCGGTACAGACATCAGGTATGGAATGGTCACTTCAGTAGATTTCTCCGGATGGCCTCACAAAGTGACCATTGATGAGAAAACTACAGTAGTGGCAGAAGCTGTGATCATTTCTACAGGTGCTTCCGCTAAATGGTTGGGTCTGGAGAGCGAGCAAAGGTTGAACGGAATGGGTGTTTCGGCATGCGCTGTTTGTGACGGGTTTTTCTATCGCGGCCAGGATGTTGCTGTAGTTGGTGGAGGAGATACCGCAGCTGAAGAGGCTACCTATTTGTCTAAACTGGCTAAAAAGGTTTACATGCTGGTGAGAAGGGATGAGCTTCGAGCCTCTAAAATCATGCAGCAAAGAGTTTTGAAAGCACCAAATATTGAGGTGCTGTGGAATACAGAGGCTGTTGAAGTTTTAGGTAAGGACCAGGTTGAGGGATTGAAAGTGCTCAATAACAAGACCAACGAAGAGCGTGACCTGGAGATTCAGGGCTTTTTTGTAGCCATAGGACATAAGCCCAATACAGATATTTTCAAGGATATACTTGACATGGATGAGGTTGGTTATATTAAAACCATTCCAGGTACCAGTAAGACGAAGATTCCAGGTGTGTTTGCCACAGGTGATGCACAGGATAAAGTATATAGACAGGCTGTGACAGCAGCAGGCTCCGGATGTATGGGAGCACTTGATGCAGAGAGGTTCCTGGCTGAGAAGGAAATGGAAGTAGAAGCAGCCACAGCTTGAAGATAAGAATGATTTGTAATTAATAAGGGAGTCCCTGGTTTCAGGGACTTTTCTATTAAATACCCTTTTCGATTCACTGACATGAAGATAAATATTCTAGCCATTGCCGCGCACCCCGATGATGTTGAGTTGTCTTGCGCTGGCACGCTACTGGTCCATCAAAAAAGAGGATTTACAACCGGTATTATTGACCTTACAAGGGGTGAAATGGGAACACGAGGTACCCCTGAAACGCGTATGAAAGAGTCAGCGGCTGCAGCTGAGATTCTAGGCTTATCTGTGAGAGAAAATCTGGGGCTTGCCGATTCATTCTTTGAAAACAACAAAGAGAACCAACTCAAGTTGGTACAAAAAATCAGAGAATATCAACCTGATTTCGTCATTGGTACCGCAATATATGACAGGCATCCTGACCATGGTCGAGCTTCCCAGCTGACTGAGCAGGCTTGTTTCCTGGCCGGGCTCAAAATGGTGGAAACAACATCTTCAAATGGCGAAAAACAGAAGCCATGGAGACCGAAAAGATTGTTTTTTGCCATTCAGAGTACATCCCTGGAACCTGACTTTTTTGTGGATATCTCTGATGTGATCGAAGAACGAATGGAGTCTATTAAAGCTTACAAAACCCAGTTTTACGACCCAAATAGTAAGGAACCACAGACGTATATCTCAAGACCGGAATTCCTGGACATGATCACTGCCAGGGCGCAGGAATATGGGCACCGGATCCAGGTAAAGTATGCCGAGGGATTCAATACTAAACACCCTCTGGGAGTGAAGGAGCTGTATCACTTGGTGTGATAATCTGATTTTCTATCAAAATTCCTGATAGCAACTAAAGCTTCTTCTTTTGAGGAATAATCGATTTTTGGGTTTAGATATTCCTCATTCAACCATTTAACCGCTTCAAGTATAGGGACATTCTCATAATAATGATCCCGACAATAATGGACTAGTTTTAGGACTTTCAGTCCATCAAACCAGTGGAAGAATCTTTTTTCAAATGACTGATAATCAGTTGTTTGGTTGATGATTTCTGCCAGGTTTTTCTCGAAATCCTGTTGTTCAAGGAAAGCAACAATGCTTGTTGGTACCTGTGGGGTTATACTCCTGGTTTCATAAACTGCAGGGAGTTGCTCAATGAAGCATCTGATGTCTGTAAAGATAGCCGGGGCATAAACCGGATAGGAGGAATCACCTTTTTCAAGATATTTATCTACTGCGTGACCCGTCCCGAAAGGCACCCGATCGGATAGCCTGTCCGAAGGATAGATGGTGGTGGAATTGATCTCTGAGATTTTGCCCAGAGCAGTCATTTTATGGATAAAATAGAAGTCTTCCCCGGCTTTTCGGGTATTCATGCCTCCTTGTCGCTCGTAGGCATCTGATTTTACCGATATACAGGAGCCAAGCGTCTGAAAAGCATAGGGAAATCCTGCCCATCGCAGTGCATCAACATAATACCTGAGATAAAGCTCATAGTTAGTAATGGCTTCCGGGTTCTCCCCATGCAATGGATGCTCATAAAAGGAAAGTGCAGTAATTGAATTGGTTGTGGCAAAATGGTTTTCAACTTCCACCAGGAAATTAGGATCGCATCTGCAATCTGCGTCATAGCAGACTATGATTCCTGCTTTATCGAAGTGGTTGAATATTCTTACAGCTTCATCCATGCCTATTTTCCGGGCCAGGCCAACACCCGCTTTCTTTTTGGGCAATACCTGGAAACTGCTGAGCATAGGAAAACGAGACTTTGTCTCCTGCAGCCAGTCAAAAGCTCTTTGATTTGTCCTATGAATTTCAGGATCGGCACCCTCCTGTTCATTCACAATGACAATATTCAAAACTTTACAGTTTGGTATTTCACACTGCTGAAGTGAATCAATGGCCTTTTCTAGCGCTGGCTCATTGTAAGCAGGTATCACCACAATGATGTCCGCATTCTGGTATTGAGAGGGATCGAATACAGGCTGTTTCCAGGCGTACCGATCCAAATAGATTGAGTGTTTCAAGGGGAAAGCCTTTCGATCGTCCAGTCTTCACCTTTTCGGGTATAGAGGATCCTGTCATGAAGCCTGCTCGGGCGACCTTGCCAAAATTCAATGGAGTCAGGCACGATGCGGTATCCACCCCAGAAATCTGGCAGCGGCACTTTGCCTTGTTTGAACTTTTCTTTCATTTCCTGGAGCTTCATCTCCAAAATACTGCGGGTGGTAATGACCTGGCTTTGTTGAGAGACCCAGGCTCCCAGCTGGCTGGCAAATGGCCTACTGGTAAAATACTTTAGGGAAACACTGGTGGGTACTTTTTCCGCAACACCTGTGATACAAACCTGTCTCTCAAGGATATACCAGGGGAAAAGGATAGAAACTCTTGGGTTTTCACCTATCTGACCAGCCTTCCTGCTTTTGTAATTGGTGAAGAACACAAAGCCCTTCTCATCAAAAGCCTTGAGTAAAACTGTCCTTTGGGTAAGCATACCCTGCCTATCTGATGTACCCAACACCATCGCATTGGGCTCGTTGACTTCTGCTTTGATAGCTTCATCAAACCATGACCTGAATTGGTTAAATGGGGATTTATCTACTGACTTTTCGTCCAGCGTCTCCCTGGCATATTCTTTCCGTAACGAAGCAACTTCTGTTGACATTTGTGTGGTATACTACGATAAGTTGAAAATTGTTTTATTTGTTGCTGAACCAAAGATACAGATTCAGTGAAATAGTCATAGGCCAGGGCCATATCCCGTCCATCAATATTACTTGACGGGAGGGGTTTAGTGCTTATGCTATTAAAACAATTTGATTTACGTATGAAGTTAAGAATAGACCTGGATGTAGCCAGTAGTGAAGAATGGATCAATGCTGTCATCAGTGATTTTGATGAATTTTTAAAAGATCATGCCAATTGTGAGCGTAAAGCGTCAGCCATGGCCATGAGCTTTGTAGCCAAATATCCGGACCGAACTGAGATACTGGATGAGCTCATCGAAACAGGCATTGAAGAGTTGGAACATTTCAATCAGGTATACCAGATCATGAAAAAAAGAGGCATTCAGCTGCCTCATGAGATTGGTCAGGATGTATATGTGAAACAATTGTTGGACCTATGCCACAGTGGTAAGGAGCAGCGATTTATGGATAGACTTCTTTTGGCATCATTAGTAGAAACAAGGGGCGCAGAGCGTTTCAGGATGGTTTACGAGGCAGTTGATGACAAAGAACTGAAAGAATTTTATCACGGGTTATGGGCGTCGGAAGCGCGACATGGAGAAATTTTTATTAAGATGGCTTTAAACTATTTCGATGAACAGGTTGTCTATAACAGATTGACCGAGATGAAGTTGGCAGAGGCGGAGATAATAACGAATTTACCAATAAAACCTGCACTGCATTAGATGGATTACTTTGGAGATGATTTATTAACAATACCCAGAAAAGGCGATCTGCTGATTTCTGAACCCTACCTTCCTGATCCTAATTTCGAGCGAACGGTGATTTTCCTTTGTGAACACGATGAAAACGGATCTTTGGGTTTTGTATTAAATAAAAAGTCAAAAGCAGTTGTCAACGACCTAATGGATGAGTTAGACTCATTTAATGCTGATATATTTGTGGGTGGTCCTGTCCAAAGAAATACTTTACACTTTTTGCACAAAGGCAACATAGACCTTGATGCCGACGTGAAAGTAGTCGATGGTATTCATTGGGGGATGGACTTTGAAGGATTGTTGGAAAAGATAAATACAAGGCAGGTTGATGAACAAGACCTAAAATTTTTTGTTGGATATTCTGGTTGGTCACCTGGCCAACTACTGGAAGAATTGAAAGAAAAAACGTGGATTGTATGTAAATGTGCTAATCAGGATTTAGTTTTTGACACTGATCCTGAAGATTTGTGGAGTGTGGTTCTTAAAAATATGGGGGGTAAATTTAAGGTGATGGCCAACTACCCCAGGGATCCAAGATTAAATTGACCAGCGGGAACGGTTTATATTGGAATAATAAAGTCCAAAATTATGGATGAGATGAATAAAAAGGTTTCGGATAATGAAAATCCGGAAATCGTTCAGCAGGAAGCTGAATTGCATGATCATAAGAACAATGTTTCGAGTGGTAGCTCCGAACGGAAATCTCCTGATACTTCTTCCGGTTCAGCAAACAATCAGGATGAGAAAACTGAGGAGAGTAAAATTTCCGATTCCCAAGTCAAAGAGGCTGAGGACGTTCCTGAAAGCCAGCCTGAAAAGGAATCACCTTCGGAAGTAGAATCCTCTACTCCTGTAGAGGAGCCTGTCACTGAGAAACCTGTTGAAGAATCCAAAGAAGATTCTGCAACTGAAAATCAGAAAGTATCCACAGAGACGTCAAAAGCAAAAGATACTGCGAAACAGGAGTCTGAACATCCCAAAGGAGAAACGAATCAGGACGATCATCATTCCCACGATGATCACGATGATGAGCTACCCGATCTACTCTCGGATGTAGATCTGGACCACGCTGGCAAAAAAGAGCTTTTTGATCTGCTCAAGAAGCATAGCCACCTTGATCACATGCGTACACTGGATCATGGGCTGAAAGAATTAAAGCCGCATTATGACACCCTTTATGACAAAGAGAAGGAAATAGCACTCAAAGCCTTTATCGAGAATGGAGGCGCTGAAATAGACTTTGAATATAAAGGGGACGATATAGACCGGAGCTTTTATGAGCTTTATGACCTGCTAAAAGAAAAAAGACATAAGTTCTACGTCCAGCTGGAAAAGGACAAGGATGAGAATCTGAAACGAAAGAATGAAATTCTCGAAGAGCTGAGGGAGTTGGTCGATGGAGAGGAGAGCACTGCATCTATCAATAAGCTTAAGGAGCTGCAAGCCGAGTGGCGTAAAATTGGCCATGTGCCGGGGCAATATGTAAAAAGCCTATGGGCAAACTACAATGCGCTGATCGATCGATACTATGACCACAGGAGCATCTACTTTGAGCTCAAAGAGCTGGATCGGCAAAAGAACCTAAAAGGCAAGCTGGAATTATGTGAAAGAGCCGAGGCACTGGATAAACTGGAAAATATAAAAGGGGCCATTACGCAACTAAATGAGCTTCATGAGGAATTTAAGCATATCGGACCTATCCCGAGGGAAGATCAGGAGCCTGTCTGGCAGCGTTTCAAAGCCGCTTCGGATAAGATCTATGCCAAGCGTAAGGACTTCTACGAGATAGTCCGTAAGGATCAGGAAAAAAATATGGAAGCCAAGAAACAACTTGGTGATCAGGCAGCAGAGTTTACAAAGTTCGATTCAGACAGAATCACTGAATGGAATCAAAAGACCAAAGAGATTCTGGAACTACAGAAAAAATGGGAAGCAATTGGAAGCCTTCCCAGAGAGCATGCCAAAGAGATTAACAAACACTTCTGGGGGCACTTTAAAGAGTTTTTCAATAATAAGAACAATTTCTTTAAAAAGTTTGAGGGGATGCGCGAAGAGAACCTCAAGAAGAAGCAAGAATTACTGGAAAAAGCCCTGGCAGTAAAAGATTCCGATGATTGGGAAAAAACTGCCAATACCTTGAAAAGCCTTCAATCCGAATGGAGAGATATCGGTCCTGTGCCGGAGAAATTCCGAAACGAAGTTTATAAGAAATTCAAAGCTGCTTGTGATCATTTCTTCGAAAGGAAAAGAGGCAAAAACCAGGAGCGAAACCAGGAGTTTGAAGAAAACCTCAAGAAGAAAGAAGCAGTATGTGATCAACTTGAGACGGTGCTCAATTCCGATACGATCAAGCTGGATGAGATCTACGATCTTCTGGATCAATATGCTGAGATTGGTTTTGTGCCCAGACAATCGATTAAGGTCATTCATGGTCGGTTTGATTCCATCACCAATCAGCTGATCTCATTGGAGGAACTTTCAGAAGATCAACGCAATGAGCTGAAAACTCAGGTTCAGGTAAATAAGCTGAAAGGCAGCCCGCATGGAGGTCAAAAGATCAACAGGAAGGAAAATGCTATCAAACGCAAAATTTCTGCTATCGAGAGTGACATTACTACGTGGAAAAACAACCTGGAATTCTTTGCCAATAGTAAGACTGCAGACAAGCTGAAAGATGATTTCAAGGACAAGATCAGCTCAGCTGAGAAAGAACTAGATACGTTGAAGAGGCAGCTGGATGTACTGCATCATTCTTAGTGGCTGGCTGAATCATTCACCCATTTGATACTGTGATCACCTGTTACAGCGATTGTTTGTGCTGGCTGATCTAAAGTAAAATATGACCAGGGCCCTGGAATGAAAGGATATTTCTCAAGGACCTTTTCATTTACCTCAATTCCAAACCCAGGTGTGTCAGGCACTTGAAGGTATCCTTCTCTGATTGTAAGAGGATCTTTCAATATCTCATCTGAAACAGGAAATGGATAAATTCCTTTACGGCCCGGTGCTGAATAGCAGGGATATTCAAGCCATTCCACGACAGATTCAGACCAGCATATCCCCAGCTGAGCAGAAACCAGGATTTCCAGCTCATGACCCCAACAGTGAAAAGCAAACCGAAGTCCTGCTGCTTGTGTCAGTTTAATCACCTCATTGGCCATATCGAACCCGCCCTGACAGCAAACGTCCATCTGCACATAGTCCACAGCATTTTTTTGGATCAGATCTTCAAAGCCCGCTAAACTTTGTTCATGTTCACCACTTGCAATAGGCACATAGTTTTTGCTTTTCAATACCGCATAGTCTTCATGAAGTTCAGGTGGGAGAGGTTCTTCCAGCCAGGTTAGATCGTATTCCGTCATTGCTTTTGATAGATCGGTGATCATTCCAGAAGTATAGCTTTTGTCCCCCATTCGCCACCAGGTATGGGCATCCACCATCAAACCAAAGTCTTTACCTACAGCTTTTCGCATGAGCTCCATGGTCCGTAAGTCTTCTTCAACGCCCAATGCAGGTCGCATTTTGTAAGCTTTGAAACCCTGTTGCTGGATAGCTGATGCCTCCTCGGCAAAAGATTTGGGTGACATATACATCCCTGCACTTCCGTAGAGTTTGATCATATCGCGTTTTCTGCCTCCAATCAGCTCCGAAACAGGGCAACCCTCATATTTGGCCACAATATCGATGAGTGCTATCTCTACAGCAGCATAGAGTTTTTTCAGTTCAGGATCTCCATTGAAATCAAGTGTTTGCCATTTTAGGGGATCTTTCTCTATCATGAAGGGAGAGATGATTTGATCAATTTGCTCTTTAGCCCTTTCATAAGCCGGACCCGGAGCATAACCTTTCAGACCATTGTCGGTCGTCACACGGATGATCATGGCATCCCGCTTTATTATGCTTCGCTGCCCACCCCAGAATGACAGAAGGATTGGCACTGGCATGGGGTATGAAAGCAGAAATGTCTCTACACTTTCAATTTTCATTGGCTGGTTCTTGAGATTCGATCATCAAGATACCCATTTCAGGATTAATTAGATTCCCTGATAGGACCAGGAAGTTTTAAAAGGTTGACTCAGGATTGATAATCTACCCGGGCAATTTCCGCTATTCCCTCATCATATGCAGTAGGAAGTATCCCAAAACGTTTGATGAATTTGTCACTATTAAAATCATAAGGCCTGTCATATTGATACATCATCTCTGGCATTTCGCGCATTACAGGTACGAAAACACCCATAAGCCTTGTCATAAAGCGCGATACAGATCGCGATTTTGGTTTTACTCCTAGAGCTGCGGCAAATTTTTCTACCCACTCCTTACCGGTATAGGGGTTTGATGCTGTCGGTAGGTGCCAGGTCTGATTAAAAGCATCAGGAGTGTTTCCAAGCAAGGCTGTTGCCTGACCAGCATCTTTGATATGCGTAAAAGAGTGTTTGAAATTCAAAGGACCCATCCAGTTGGCAGTCTTGCCTTCCGAAAGGGGTTTGATGACCGTTTCGGTAAGCATACTCACGTTTTGAATTGAGGGTCCGTAAAAATCAGCTGACCTGGCAATAAGCGCTGATAGTTTACCTGATTCTACCTCCTTCATGATCATTTCCACCAGCTGTTTCCGGACCTTCCCTTTCTCACTGCTGGGATTCATAGGTGTATCTTCGGTCATGCCATCCAGGTACTGAGGATCGTACATGTAAATATTGTCAAAGAATACCAGTTTTGAATTGTTTTCAATACAACCTTCAATGACCGCTTGCATAAAGGCAGGCCAGTTTCTTCTCCAGATTTTGAGATTATAAGGAAAGCCAATGGTGACATAAACCACATCTGACCCAGCGATAGCTTTCTGAATTGAGGTCTGATCAGTCAGGTCTGCTGACATCAGGATATCAGAGCCATTTACCTGTTTGGGGTTTCTGGCGACAAGTCTAATTTCAGCAGTGTAATTTGATAGTGATCTGGCGAGTTCTTTGCCAATGGCACCTCCTGCTCCTAGAATGGTTTGCATTTTGATTGAGTTTTCCCTGATGACGAATAGAGGTGTGAAATGTTTTAGGTGCCCGGAAATTACAATGACAGTGATAATGCTTTGAAGAGCTTGCCATCTGTGATTAGACAACCACTTTCCAGCATTTGAAACACTTCCATCTCTCTGGTCTTACTGTAAATTTTTTCAGTCGTATAGACTTTGGCATCCTTAGGCGGTTTTTCAACCGCTTTCTCCAGCTCTTCCTGTTTTGTGAAATCTGTTGCTGAAGAAGTGATACCTACAAGCACCATCCGGTCATTTAAACACTGAAAGATCATTAGCTCATTGGTCATGCGTTTTTCCAGGAAATCGACTTTACGAAGAATGCTTTCAAAAACGACATCACTAAACAGGGTTAGAATATCTTCCGCCTTTTTAGGCGTCTCTGTCTTGAGTTTTTTCCAGTCTTCAGCAGTGATCCCATTGACGACCAGGTATTCTATAAACTCATTTCGCAGTTCAGTCAACTCATCCGTCGTTAATGCACGGTATTTTGGTGTTACAGCCATGTAAGATTTCAGATTTTAAGCTCCCAGCAAGGGGAGATGCTTGATCTTGTGATAGTTTAAAGCCATGCCCATGCAAGCTTTTAGGGGTTCTGTGGGCACATCATCCGAAAGGGTAAAATGAATGGCCCGATTGCTTTCATATTCAAAGATATCGCCATGTACCAGCTTAAAGGTATCCACCAGGCCGGTTGTGCAGATAAAGTAGATGGAAAATCGATCCGGGATGCTGCTTTTCCAGCCTAGCCTAATCGTACTCCCGTTCTTGGTCAGGTAGCTTGCCTCACCCCATTTCACAGTTTCGATCAGCTTTTTTAATCCTTCTGTCTCTGCAGCTGAATCTAAAATGAGTTTCCTCAAATCTTTTAGCCTGGCTGCAATCTCCTTAGGATAACTCTTAAATATCTCTTCAACTTTTGGATCTCGTACTAGGTCCATAATCTCAATTAAGTCATTTAGATAAATGTGACCCTATAAAATGTAAAGTGGGGCTCATCTGTTGCCCAAATTAAAACGATTAAACCTTTAGGAAAAGCTTCTTTCTATATAATACATATAGGAATGCCCATTCCACTGCCAAAAAGCAGCATACCATGACAAGGGCATTGTATGGTTCCCCGACAAGCTGCCCCAGCCAACCAAAAAGTGCATTGGTAGTGTAGGACCAGCTGATGAAGTCTCCGGCCATATATATCAGGATGGAGTTCATGCCTATCACCCTGAAAAAGAAAGACCACTTCTGATAACCTTTCACATCAATGATGAAGTAAAACAAGATCATGAGTAGGGTACTGATACCGCCACACATCAACACAAATGAGCTTGTCCAGAGATTTTTATTGATAGGGAAAATAAAGTCCCAGATTTGGGCAATCGCAATCATGGCCACTCCAAGAATCAGCAGATTTATCAATGTCTTTTTCTGCGTCTCCAAGGTAATGTTTTTCAACTGATCTCCTATATAGATCCCTAGGAGAGCTGTTGTTATTGCTGGTATCGTAGAGAACAGACCCTCCGGATCATGGACTCCCAGATACAATTTGCCTGGCATGACCAGTCGATCCAGGTAGGAGATGAAGTTGCCCTCCATTGATAGCGTTCCCGCAGGGAATCCTGGTGCTGCTGTGAATAAGAGTAACAGCCAGTATCCAATCAGGATGGAAAAGAACCAGATCATCTGCCCCTTCTTACTGGCATGGATATATATGATATTGGCAAACATGTAAGCCAGTCCAATTCTGCCCAACACACTCCCAAAACGGATCTCTTCCAATGGCATAATCTTGAGCCCGTTGTTGTAGATCACTCCAAGCAATACCAGGATGAGCCCTCTTTTAATCACCCGCATAGTTAGTGACTGCTTGTCCTTGCCTTGCTCCAGCTGCTTACCTACAGAAAACGGAGTAGCAACACCCGCTATGAAGAGAAATAGTGGAAAGATGATGTCATAAAAGGCAAAACCATGCCAGTCAGGATGAACAAACTGATTGGCCATGGCCGTCCAAAAGGGTGCTTCGGTGATTTCGGCCAGGCGGAAAAAGATCTCTTCAGCTCCCATGATCCAAAACATATCAAATCCACGTAAGGCATCAAGAGAATAAAGGCGCTGGTTTGTTGGTGTTAGATTCATTCGATATGAAAAATTGTGATTTCAAATATATCAATAAGTCCTTCATTGGAATTTCTAAATCTATTGGGGCATCCGGATCAAATGAGATGATTTACACACTCTGATCTGTGAATTCCAGGTGAAGAGTTTGTTATTAATTACCATCATCGGGGTACGAATGGACTATTATCAAGTATAAAAGTTAACTTAGTTTATGTATTAACCAGATAACCCCAATATGCAACGCAGAGATTTTTTAGTGACTTCAGGATTAGTAAGCCTCGGATTTCTAGGCCTTCAAAGGTGTACAACAGGTGGTTCGCAATTCGTAGAATCTACCGGATATGGTGACCTTTTGCCAGACCCTGATGGAATATTAAATCTACCCAAAGGATTTAGTTATAAGATCATTTCCAAAAAAGGAACTCCCATGTCAGATGGTTATTTAATTCCCGGGGCTGCAGACGGAATGGCTACTTTTAGTGTAGATAATAAGGTAGTGATCATCAGAAATCATGAACTATCCCCAGGTGACCTCGAAGACGGACCATTTGGAATGGACGAGAAAAACCTTCCTACAGGTGCTACAAAAGATCTTGTTTACGACTTTGGAAGTGGAAAAAATGTGGGTGTGGGTGGCACCACTACCATCGTTTTCGATGAAAAGACCCAAACCATAGAAAAAGAATATTTAAGTCTTGTAGGTACGGTTCGAAATTGTGCTGGTGGCCCAACGCCATGGAATAGCTGGATCACCTGTGAAGAATCGACGCTGAGAGCCGATGGCACATTGGAAAAAGACCATGGCTACAATTTCGAGGTAAAGGCAACAACACAATCTGGCATCCAGGTACCAATTCCTTTGAAGGCCATGGGCCGATTCAACCATGAAGCAGTTGCTGTTGATCCAAAAACGGGTATTGTCTACCTCACAGAAGACGCTGGTGATGGCTTGATCTACCGATTTATTCCGGAGCAATATGGAGACCTGACAAGGGGTAAGCTCCAGGCGATGAAATTAAAGAGTAAGTCGTCGTTTGACAGCCGCAACTGGCAGGAGGATTCAAAGGATGTGATGCCATTGAATGAAAAGCTGGATGTGGAGTGGATGGACCTGGAGGATATTCAGTCTCCTGAAAATGATCTTAGACTGAAAGGCTATGACTCAGGCGCAATCCGTTTTGCCAGGGGAGAAGGCATGTGGAATGGAAAAGGAGAGATCTATTTTGCCTGCACCAATGGTGGCCAACAGAAAAATGGGCAGATCTTTCGATACATTCCAAGCCCTGAAGAGGGAACGGCAAATGAGGCCAGCAGTCCTGCAAAGCTTGAGCTCTTTGTAGAATCGCACGATGCTCAAATGCTTGAACATGCCGACAACCTGACCTACTCTCCATGGGGAGACCTGATCGTTTGTGAGGATAAGAGAGAGCCTAAGCTCGTTGGAGTCACCCCAAATGGTGAGCTGTATCACTTTGGTGAAAATGTTGGTTTTAAATCTGAATTTGCAGGAGCGTGTTTCTCACCATCCGGAGAGACCTTATTTGTCAATATTCAGGGACCAGGACTCACATTGGCCATTCAAGGCCCCTGGAAAAAGCTGAAAGCATAAAGACAATCAGATTTCAAATAGCGCGGAAGCAACTTCCGCGCTAGTGTCGGAAAGGTAGTATTCGTGACGATTGATCTATTCTGCTTATGTTTTGGATAGCTATCATAATGAATGCCAGATCTTGAGGTTTAGTACCATCCGTGTAAGAAACTCATTAGTGGATCCGTGGCTTCAAAATAATTGACTCAAGTACGATATGAGCCTAAAACTAGTGAGCCTTCAGAAAAGGGGAAAAGCACGAACATGCCCCGATATGATAGCCCCGCACGGAAATAACTTCCGCGCTAGTGGGGGCTAGTGTCGGTTGGACGATGGCTCATTCGTGACAATTGATCTATTCTTGCTCTATGTTGGATGAATATGATCATGGATATTAGATCACCTGGTTTAGTACCATCCGAGTAAGCAACTCATTAGTGGATCCGTGGCTTCAAAATAATTGGTTCAAGTCCATTATAACGGCCTATTATTAGCCGACGGAAGTGGCTTCCGCGCTAGTGATGGAGTAATTTCATTAAAGAGATCATCGTCTCCTTAAGTAATCCTCCTTTACCACAGTCCTAAATCTTTGCAAGAGGCCCTTCAGAAAGGGGAAGCAGGGGGATTATTTGCGGTTCATTTCGACGACATTCGGGTGCGGGTCTGATATGACAGAACATAATTAATCGCGCGGAAGTAACTTCTGCGCTGGTGGGCGGTTGGACGTTGGCTCATTCGTGACGATTGATCTATTCTTCCTCTATGTTGGATGAATATGATTTTGGATATTAGATCACCTGGTTTAGCACCATCAGTGTAAGCAACTCATTAGTGGGTCCGTGGCTATAAAATAATTGGCTCAAGTCAGATATGACGGCGTATTATTAGCCGCACGGAAGTAGCTTCCGGGCTAGTGAAATGGTTTTAAATTAATTGACTCAACTATACCTGGTGTGGTAGTGAAATTAGCTAGTTGAAATCATCAAGTATTGTATCAATCAATACCTTGAGTTCGATTGGCTTCTGAATAAGCCTGACAATCGTGCCGTTTTCGATGGATTCAGAAATTTCTGAGTTCATCTCAAAACCTGTGAGTAGATAGCATTTGATCTCCGGTCGAGTCTTTTTCACGCTTCTTATAAGCTCCAGCCCATCGGATTCGGGCATTCTCATATCGCTCACCAGCACCTGGATGTCGTCGTGTTGACCAAGGATGTCAAAAGCCTCAGAGGCTTTCCTGGCTGTAATGACATCGTGTGCATCTCCAAGTACCAATTCCAATGCTTTCAGAATGACCAATTCATCATCTACGAATAAGATTTTTAATCGATTACTCATAGTATCAGGATTGGTAAATATACCTTGATAACAGCATTACTAAATAAAGATGCGTGCGGGAAGAGGATTCCGTCCTTCTCAAATGTCATCATTAGCTGACTTTAGACGACAAACATAATTAAATCCCTTTAGATGAAAGTCAATTAACATTTGTCACCGAAAAGATAAAAATAATGGAAATTGACAGATCACATAGAGATTTGGCAGGTGCATCTACTTTGAGCTGCAACTAAATGTCAGATAAATTCAATTCCAATAACTCCTACCTTCGACTTTCGTTATAGATTTACTGCATGCAATTTCTATATCCTGGCGTACTGTGGGCACTAGGACTGATATCGGTTCCAGTTATCATTCATCTTTTTAATTTTAGAAGGGTCAAAAAGATTTATTTCTCCAATACTTCCTTTCTACACCAGGTAAAACGAGAAACAAAAAAACGCTCTCAGCTAAAGAAATTGCTTATCCTGGCAGCAAGAATTCTATTTATCATATTTCTGGTGCTGGCTTTTGCACAACCTATCACGGTGGCCCCGGAGACCACCCTCAAATCTTTGAGAAAGATTTACCTGGATAATTCGCTTAGCATGAGCCGACAAGGTCTGGGTGGGTTGAGCCTTTTAGATGAGGGAGTGCAGATCGTAGAAGACCTCATTGCATCCGGGGAGTCAGGACTCAATTATTCACTTACTACCAATGATTTTCGTTCCGATCCGGCAAGGCTCCTGGTAGGAAGGGAGCTCGAGGAGCGATTGACAGAGGTGGAGTATTCCCGTAGGTTCCGGACATTGGAAGATGTGATGAACCGATGGGGAAGTGACAAGACTTCTTCACTCGCAGAGTACTTCATCATATCCGATTTTCAGGAATCAATTACCGGAGACTTTTCAGCCTTGGCAAAAGACTCACTCTCCTCAATCTACCTGATCAAGCTTTCTAATGAGCTGGAAGGAAATATTTTTGTGGATTCCGTATACCTTGATGCCATTCTTGGATTGAGTAATGACAACAAACTCAATGTTGCTATCCGAAACATAGGATCGGAGGACAGAAATGATGTGCTGGTAAAGGTGTTTACTGATTCAATTCAGTTTTCTACGTTTACGCTGGACCTGCCAGCTCAGTCGGTAAAAAATACCAGTGTGAACATCGGTGCCTTTGATCAGATTTCAGGCAACTACTACATTGAGATAGAAGATTTTGCACAGGCTTTCGACAACAAGTACTATTTCACCATCAGTGAGCCCAAAAAAATTGAAATATCCATTTTGTACGAAGAGCAGATCAACAGATACCTGAGAGCGGCCTTCTCCAATAATGAGATCTTCAATCTCAATACATATTCTCTCTCAAATATTAATTACCAGGAGATTCAGAATTCAGATTTGATCGTGTTGGATGGGCTCAATCGTATCCCGGACTGGATGGATGCAAACGCTGTTGCCGGCAAGTCCGTGATGATTGTGCCTGGAAGACAACCGTCCTTTCCTTCCTATGAGCAGATACTGCAGTTTTCTATAGGACCACCAGCTGACACGGCCACATACACAGTAAGTTCCCGGAGTCTTGATACTCCCTGGTTTACTGGAATTTTCTCCAGGCTCTCTGATCAAATTTCATTGCCAGCAGTTGGGAATCCCCTGGAGTTGCAGGGCTTTTTCAACGTCTTACTAAATACCAATGCAGGTAAGCCCTTTCTGGTAAAATCGGGGATGGATAACTTATTTCTGTTTACTACCCCCCTGGTGGATGAACGCACCGACTTCCATAAACATGCATTGTTTATTCCGGTGCTCTATAAGCTGGCTCAATCCTCTGCTGACCGCACTCAAAACCTGGCTTATTCTTTTGATGAGAAGGTCATGACCATCGATGCTAACCTGGTGCATGAAGCAGCCCTGCCAAAAATATCTAATCAGGACCGCACTTTCATTCCTGGTGTGATGCGAACAGCAGACAAAGTGCTGCTGGATATTCCTGAAGAGATCACAGAGCCAGGCTTCTACACACTTAGTATTGATACGGATACGGTCACACACCTGGCTTTTAACTACAACAAAGCAGAATCCAACATCAATAGCATTTCTACCAATGATTTGAAAAGTGTGATTTCAGGAATGGGAAATGTACAGATCTATGATGTGGACAATGCTGAAGAATTCAAAAGACACTTCAGTGAAGCCAACGAGGGCGTTGGGTTATGGAAATATGCATTACTTTTGGCCTTAATATTCTTACTCATTGAAATGCTACTGCTAAGATTTAGTTAATGAAGGTTCTTCTCAGCAACGCTACAATTTTCGATCCCGCTTCAAAATTTCATCAAAAAACATCTGATATCCTTATTGAGGATGGTGCCATCGCCAAAATAGGTAAAGGACTATCTGCTAAAAAGACCATAGAGTGCAAAGACAAGCTGGTATTTCCCGGATTTGTCGACCTCTTTGCGCACTTCAATGATCCTGGCTTTGAGCATAAAGAGGATCTTGCCAGTGGCTCAAGAGTGGCTATTGCAGGAGGGTTTACTGATGTATTGCTGGCGCCCAACAACCAACCTGTCACAGAAACGAAATCCGATGTGGAGTACCTTCGTACAAGGTCCGGCTACGGGGTAGATCTTTGGCCGATGGCTGCGGTGAGTGAAGGCACAGCGGGTGAAAACCTTACTGAGATCCTTGATCTGCATACTGCCGGAGCAAAAGCCTTCTCCGATGGCACAAACAGCATTTGGAATACCGAGCTACTGCTGAAAGCCTTACAATATGTTCAGAAGTTTGACGGACTGATCATCAATCGCCCAAAGGACAGACATCTCAGTCAGCATACACATATGCACGAAGGGGTGGTGAGCACGCTGATGGGCATTAAAGGTGAACCTTCTATCTCAGAAGAGCTGGCCATTCAGCGGGACCTCGACATTCTCCGCTATGCGGGAGGGAGGCTGCACTTCAATCAAATATCCACAGAGAAATCTGTAAGACTCATTAAAAGGGCCAAAAAGGAAGGCTTGAATGTGACTTGTGATGTGGGAATTCATCACCTCGTGTTCACAGACGAGCACATCGTAGATTTTGATCCGAACTTCAAGTCAGATCCACCGTTTCGCTCAGAAAAAGACCGTAAGGCCCTGATAAAAGGTTTGACTGATGGTACCATCGATGCGATAGTCTCGGCCCATCAGCCTCAGGATCCGGAAAACAAGGAATTGGAGTTTGATCTTGCTGCTTTTGGCCTGATCAGCCTGCAAACATTTTATCCTTTGTTGGTCAGCCTCAAGGCTGAGCTATCAATGGAAACCATCATCACAGCCATTACGGTAAATCCGCGTAAGATCCTGGGACTGGCACCCGTGGTGATAGAAGAAGGATTTCCCGCCAAGCTTACCCTTGCACTGCCCAAACAATCCTGGACCTACAATCAAAGCATCAATCAATCAAAATCAGAAAACTCACCCTTGCTGAACCAACAACAGACGGGCAAAATTTTCGGAATCGTGAACGGAGAATTCTATGAAGGGCCAGATAATGTTTAAAGTATCGGTTAAGTATGCACTGTTTTGTGCGCTTTTCCTGATCGTGTTGTTTTTCCTGTCTTCTTTTTTTGGTGCAAACCCACTGATCGACCTCACCCATCTGTTTTTTGATGTGATCATCATTGGGGTGTTTATATTTTTTGCCCAGAAGGATTACAAAACCAATTATTATGAGGGTTATCTACATTTCTGGCAGGGGATGACCCTTGGATTTTTTGTATATACTGTAGTTGCAGTGATATTTTCCCTTTTCCTGGCTGCATATCTTTGGTTAGATCCGGGGGTATTGTCGGCATATAAAGAGTCTGCAATCACTTTTCTAAGCCAAAAAAGAGACATTTATGTAGAGCAATTCGGCGAGGAGGGATTTCAGGTACAGTTAGATGGTATTGAATTGGTCACTGCCATGGATTTAAGCGTGAGTTCCGGTGTGAAAAAAATAATTGCCGGATTCTTTGTTACGCCGGTTATATCCATAATTTTAAGGAAGAAACCAAAATAATTACCCCATGGAAGACCAACCTAAGACCACAGTACGTTCAGTTTCAATCAAGTATGGACTGATCCTCGGAATGATCGGAATCATATATTTCATCCTGTTAGATTTTCTGGGACAGGCCCAAAACCAGGGATGGAACTATCTGGGAATAGTATTTTCTGTTGTTGCGTTCTACTTTGCTTATAAGGAATTTAAAGAAGATGGAGATGGATATATGACCTATGGTCAGGGGTTGGGAATCGGCACGCTATCTTCTTTGATCTCTGCAACAATATCCGGACTATTCACCATTATTTATATCAATTACATCAATAGCGCCTTCATGGAAAACATGAAGCAAATGCAAATTGCGAAGTTGGAGGAGCAGGGAATGTCAGATGCTCAGATAGAGCAAGCCATGCCTATGATGGAAATGTTTACAAGTCCAATAGCAATGTTCATAATGATCATTATTTTTGGCACATTTTTCGGATTTCTTGTGGCATTGATAATGTCGGCCATATTTAAGAAATCAAATCCTGAAGCCATTTGATTAAGTGAAGAACACACAGGTTAAAGTATCAATTGTAGTACCGGTATATAATGAAGAAGAATCCGTTCCGGAGTTATTCGAATGGATTCGGAAAGTTACCACAAAGCATAAGATCACTTATGAGGTGCTGTTTATTGATGATGGCAGCAAAGACCGCTCCTGGTCAATTATTCAGGAGATAGCAGCAAAACATCCGGAGGCAAAGGGCCTTAAGTTTAAGCGTAACAATGGAAAGTCAGCTGCCGTTCAGACTGGCTTCGATCATGCTGCCGGTGAGATAGTGATCACAATGGATGCTGACCTGCAGGACAGTCCGGACGAAATTCCGGAACTGATTCGGATGATAGAGGAGGAGGGCTACGACCTGGTATCAGGCTGGAAGAAAAAACGGCACGATCCCATTACAAAGACGGTCCCTTCCAAGTTCTTCAATCGGGTCACCAGGATGGTGTCGGGGATCAAGCTGCATGATTTCAATTGCGGCCTCAAAGCATATAGGTCTGATGTGGTAAAAAACATCGAAGTGTATGGTGAAATGCACCGATACATCCCTTTGCTGGCCAAATGGAATGGGTTTACCCACATCGGGGAGAAAGTAGTGGAGCACAAAGCCCGAAAGTATGGGCATACCAAGTTTGGGGCCAAGCGTTTTTTTACTGGATTCTTGGACCTGGTATCAGTCACCTTTGTTTCCAAGTTCAGAAAGAATCCTATGCATTTCTTCGGGATCTTTGGGACGTTATTTTTTATGTTAGGTACAGGGATTGCCGTTTGGCTTATCGGCGAAAAACTGTATAACCTTTCCCACCAGCTCCCGGTTAGGGAAGTAGTAGACCAACCGCTCTTCTTCCTGGCCCTGGTAGCGATCATCATTGGTACACAATTATTCTTAGCGGGCTTTCTGGCCGAAATGGTTATCAGGGTAGGCCATAAGAAAAATGATTACCTGATTACTGAAACGACAGGCAATGCCTAAATTTTCTGTTGTTGTTCCGGTATACAACCGTCCTGATGAGATTTTAGAGCTGCTTGAAACACTGACTCGACAGACCCTCAAAGACTTTGAAGTGGTCGTGGTGGAGGATGGCTCTACCATCGAATGCAAAGAGGAGGTCATGTCATTCGCCTCAAGGCTAGACATCAAATATTTTAAGAAAGAAAATGGTGGTCAGGGCTTTGCAAGAAACTTTGGCTATGAAAAAGCTGCTGGTGATTACTTCATCGTATTTGATTCTGACTGCCTGATCCCTGAACATTACCTGAATACCGTCAACAATTACCTGAAGGAGGGCTGGGTGGATGCCTATGGCGGCCCGGACTCATTTCATGAATCTTTCACTGATCTGCAGAAAGCCATCAGTCACACCATGACCTCTAAGCTTACCACCGGTGGGCTGCGGGGAGGTAAAAAGCGGGTGATAGGATTTCATCCGCGAAGCTTCAATATGGGCATCAGCAGGGAGGTCTTTGAAAAAACAAAGGGTTATCGGATCCCATTCATGGGTGAGGACATGGAATTTAGCAAACGGATCATTGACTCTGGCTTTAAGACGGCGCTGTTTCCGGAGGCATTCGTATATCATAAGCGAAGAACCAGCCTGGGAAAATTTTCGAAGCAGCTGAAGTATTTTGGGAGAGCCAGGGTGAATCTATCACGATTTCACGACGGACAGCTTAAGCTCATCCACTTTTTGCCCATCGTATTTACGCTTGGCACACTCCTGACAGTTTTACTGGCTGCTCTTGGCCTGGTGATTGGTTACATAGCCCTTGGGATGCTGGTTCTTTACTTAGCTGCTGTGGCAGTGGGTGGCCTGCTCAGGACCAAATCTCCTGGAGCCGCGTTGTTGATCCCACTGGTGGTCCTGATCCAGTTTTTCTCCTACAGCCATGGACTGATCTATGAGTGGGTCAGGAAGCTCAGGGGGATAGATCCCAATACAAAATATATAGAGCTGTACTGATTTATTTGAGTTCGATGGAGGCCATCGCACGTCTTCGGGACTATACCCTGTGGTCTGTGGCTCACAGACCACTCCTTATATATACGTCTTATCTACATTGTCCTCTTCGAGAGACGATGAATGGAGGGAAACACAAAGTATATTGAGCTGTATTGACTATTTTTCACACCGGTAGATCACCTCATTCTCAGGGAGTGCATATCGGTGAATCTCCTGCCTCCTCAGCGTATGCACAAACTCATCTTCCAATACTTTGAAACCTGCTTTTCTGATCCTGTCAGGATAGTCTTTCCCATACATGCGCACATGATCATCCTGGCCAAACACTTTTTCCCTTTCTTTTGGTGAGGTAATAGAGAAATCCTCAAAGGTCTTGTCTTTCAGGGGAAAGAAAAAGGGAACCTGCAGAATGGCCCATCCACCGGGCTTCAGCACCCTGCGGATCTCGCTCATGGCGAGGATATCGTTGTCGACATGCTCCAGCACGTGGTTGCAAAAGACGATGTCAAAAGTATTGTCTTCGAAAGGGATCTCATGGATATCCATCTTCACTTTTGCCAGGGGTGATTCGATGTCACCAGTGATATAATCCAGAAATTTGATATCCTCAAACCTGGGCATGAAGCAGAGCTCAGGAGCGATGTGCAGCATCTTGTGAGGCTGGGTGAAGAAGTCCGTTTTGCGTTTCAGGTAAAGCCAGATCAGCCTGTGACGCTCCAGGCTCAGACAGCTCGGGCATAAAGCATTGGGGCGGGAATTTCGGCCGTAGGGCAGGAATTTTCTAAACTCAGCCTCGCAGATTGGACATTCAACATCTTTTCCTTTGTAGAACACTGCCACCACTTTGAGCCCCCAGTGACTAAACAATTGGAGGTATTTTCTGGGGACGTTCCGTAGTAAAAAACTAATAATTTGTTTCACAAAACCCTGTTTCAGCGCATAAAGATAGGTGAAGATAAACTATCTTAGATTTCAATTCTTCGCCTACTGTAATGAATAAATTACTTCTCTACTCATTTTTCCCAATGTGTCTGTTGCTGTTTGGGGAGAATTGCTTTGCTCAGAAAAAAAAGCCCGATGACCCAGAGGCATATTTCCCCACAGAAAATGTGAACCCAAAGTTTAAAGACGATAACACGAGAGAAAATATCCCTAAGAAAAAGATCTACAGCGTCATCTATAAATATAACCTGGAGGGCACGCTTTATGGCAATCCGTGCGCGATGGAAGAGACCATGAGGATGGGATTTATCTATGTAGTGCAGCCCAAAGGCTGGCTGCCTACCAATCAGCCCTGGCCCATAGTGGTGCTCAACAATCTATGGGTCAATACAAAGCTGGTGGTGACCCGATCGCCATTCTGGAAAATGATATTGAAAAACAGGATAGAGAAGTGTCGCGACAAAAGTGGTGATGTCGTAGGCTAACAATAATAAACTATGGAAGGAAGACCGGTAAAATTCTCACAGACTACGCTTACGGAACTCATGATACCTTCTTATGCCAATTTTGGAGGTAAAATTCATGGAGGCATCATCCTGTCATTGATGGATAAAGCTGCCTATGCATGTGCCATCAAGCATGCGGGTAATTATTGTGTCACCGTTTCTGTAGATGGAGTTGATTTTCTTCAGCCTGTAGAAGTAGGGGACCTGGTAGCGTTGAAAGCCTCCGTCAATTATGTCGGCAGAACTTCCCTGGTTGTTGGTATCCATGTCACAGCAGAAGATGTGAAGCAAAACTCTATCAAGCATACGAACAACAGCTACTTCACCATGGTGGCCAAAGGAGCAGATGACAAACCCACAGAGGTCCCGCCACTCATCCTGGAGGAAATGGAAGACATCCGCAGGTTTATCGAAGCCATAAAGCGAAAAAGCTTCAGAAAAGAGGCCGATGCTAAAATGCGGAAGACATTCTCAAAGTTCATTCCAACGGAAGACTTTCACCTGCTGAATGGTCAGCGATGCGAGACCCGGCTCTCGGGGGGCAAGGAATTTGAGGACCTGTTTGAGCAGACTGATTAGTAACCCAGGTCAAAGTCTGCTTATGACGTGTTCGGACCCGTGCGGTAGGTCCCTTCAGGGATAAAAGGGTGAGCGAGGGGCTGATCTTCCGTCTGGTGAGGACACCAGCCGAGGCTTCTAATACCCCGTGGTCTGTGGCGCACAGACCACTCCGATACTACCAAAGACATACGTTTTATATACATCGTCCTCTTCGAGAGACGATGAACGAAGGGAAGTTTATTGACTGCTACCAGTTCTTTTCTTATTTCGAAGCTTAACTATTTCTTCATTGATCTTCCTCACCTCTTTCATCGCCACATCAGTCCGATCAATTCGGGCCTCGAGTTTCTTCTTTAATTCAAGTAGTCTCTTTTCAGCTTGCTTGAAGGATTCGGTATTCTCTAGCTTACTCATTTTCATTATCTTCCTTTCTCAATTTAGCTATTTCCAGATCATTTTGGAAGATTTCTTCTTTATAAAGCTGATTTTTCAACTTGATTCGTTCAACCAGTAACCTTAGATTGTTAATGTATTGCTGAATCTTAGGATGCTCAAGAAGTTGTGTTTCAATTTCACTCATTTCCTTCTCTGATTCAAAAATAGCTGCTTCATTAAGTAAAATCTCTTTAGCCAATTCAGCATTATTATTTTCTAATTTTTCAATTTCACTCTTGTTTGACATTCCTTAAAATCGGTAGCATAAGGTTTGTTGATCAGGACTTCTAAAATACAAAACTACCCATTTCTGTTATTTTATTTTATAACGGAATGTAAAGAATGTTGCTGTGTGACTCTTATCCCGTGGTCTGTGGCGCACAGACCACTCCGATACTACCAAAGACATACGTTTATCTACATCGTCCTCTTCGAGAGACGATGAACGAAGGGAAGCCCACAATAGTCATCCACTCACATTATAATACTACTAATAACAGATAATAGGCAATCGTTCCCGATACCCCAAAGCTTGTGCCTTTCTGAAGAAGTTACAGGCCTCTCTTTGATGCCCCTGAGCCATATGTCCTTTTGCAGCGATGAGGTAATTCGGAATGCTGTCTGGCCACATCCTGATGTTCCATTTAGTGGCCTTCACAGCCCTTTCAGGGTCACCTGTCTTCAAATAAATATCCGCCAGGTTGGTATAGAGTGCATAATGCTCCCTGGGCACATATTTGCCTGTAAGCACAATAGGGAATCCGTCACCATAGATGGCTCGGTAGCCTTTTACGGTCATCTCGTCGGCTATCTCATAGAATCGCCGGGCTTCATCAAGGTCATGAAGCTGATCCCTGTATATCTCCGCCAGCTGCATATATACCTCTAGCGTCCTCACATCCATCAGCAACAGCTCATGCAGCTTCCTGATGGATTTGTGCGGCTGCTCGGTGATTTTATACGCATTGGCCAGCTGCTGCTTCATCACAATGGGTGTAGTCTGTGCATATTTCTCAATGAGCTCCATATAAAAAATGGCATTGGTGAAATCATGAGAATGATAGCTGGAAAAGCCATTGGTGAACAGTGTGTCAAACAAATTGTCTTTGTACTCCACCATGTCCTGCTCTGCCTCAAAAAATACCCCTAAAGAATTGAGGAGATTGAGGGCCTGATCTACATTGCCTACGGCATAGAGCTGCTGGCTTTTTTCGAAGATTGACCTTCTCTCGGCCAGCAATTCTTCTTTTTTCACCGCATCATAGTAATTCTTGATGCCGAAAATGCCCATCACAATGATGGCAACGATGAAGGTGAATCCCCACGCATAGGCTGTGGCTATCCAGTTTTCACGGTAATTGATCTTGGGTTCTGCATATTGCCTTCGTCCTGTCCTCGGTGGGGTATACGGCTGCTCCGCATAGGTGTAGGTAGGTGGTGGCGGAGATCCGTATTTCTGACGGATGTCGTACCGAGCCTTTTCATAGGGGTTGGAGAGTACCTGGTAGGCATGGTTGATCTCCTTGAAACGCTCCTCCATATCAGGGTCATTCTGATTCCTGTCAGGATGATACTTCAGGGCAAGCCGCTTAAAGGCTGATTTGATCTCAGTCTGACTTGCTTGCTCAGTGACTCCTAATGTTTGATAATGAGAAGACATTTTTTATTCAACGGTCTTGTCAGAATAAATTGTTAAGCAAATATCTTTTGTATAAACCAAAAACCCAGCAAACAACACAATAACCCCCCAAATACGCTCCCCCCCCCCCCCCACCCCCCCCCCCACCCCCCCCCCCCCCCCCCCCCCCCCCCCCCACCCCCCCCCCCCCCCCCCCCCACCCCCCCCCCCCCCCCCCCCCCCCCCCCCCCCCCCCCCCCCCCCCCCCCCCCCCCCCCCCCCCCCCCCCCCCCCCCCCCCCCCCCCCCCCCCCCCCCCCCCCCCCCCCCCCCCCCCCCCCCCCCCCCCCCCCCCCCCCCCCCCCCCCCCCCCCCCCCCCCCCCCCCCCCCCCCCCCCCCCACCCCCCCCCCCCCCCCCCCCCCCCCCCCCCCCCCCCCCCCCCCCCCCCCCCCCCCCCCCCCCCCCCCCCCCCCCCCCCCCCCCCCCCCCCCCCCCCCCCCCCCCCCCCCCCCCCCCCCCCCCCCCCCCCCCCCCCCCCCCCCCCCCCCCCCCCCCCCCCCCCCCCACCCCCCCCCCCCCCCACCCCCCCCCCCCCCCCCCCCCCCCCCCCCCCCCCCCCCCCCCCCCCCCCCCCCCCCCGATTGTTCCATAAATCAGTGCCTGTGATAAAAGGTTTTCCCTTACCATTTTGAGTAGATCCAGGGAAAAAGTAGAAAATGTAGTAAAACCTCCACAGAATCCTGTCATCAGGAATAGCTCCCAATTCAGCGATGAGTTTCTGGCAAAAAGCCCAAACAGCAGACCCAGGATCAAACTGCCTACCAGGTTGACAAGAAGCGTTCCCGAGGGCATCTGGATATTCCAGCTCAGAGACCATACAAATACTCCGTACCTGATTACAGAACCTAGAAAACCACCTATCCCAACAATGAAAATTTCCTTCATGAATCTAAAGTTGTCAAAAATTCCTTCGAATGTTGAATGAGCTTAGGGAAAAATATCCTGAAATCCGCTTCGAACAGCGCATAGTTCTTTTCAAGATCAACATGTGCCTTTTCCAGGCTGGATTCAAATTTTGTGCGTCTGGACATCCCAGTGAGGGTCTGCCGGATACCTTCAAGGGTCTGATAATGATACAGCCAATTGTCTTTTTTCATATAATGCAGCATTCTGACCACCCGCTCCGGGAGCATGGCCTTGTTGTCTTCCAGGAGCTTGTAGAATTTTTCTGTGAATGCTTTCAGCGGCTCATCATGGTAGTCATGCCAGTTTTTTGCCAGAAAGTGATCATAGTATACATCCACTATCACCGGGGAATAATGATGATATTTTTCCCATAGCCGCTTTTTACTTTCCAGCACCACAGGGTGATCATCGGTATACCGGTCTATCTCCCGATGCAGAAGGATACCATTCATCACCTCTTGCTCAAAGCTCAACATCTGATTGCCTTTCACAAAGTCACCGATGAAATTGCCTATGATGAGCTTCTCATTTTTTCCTGACAGGTATATGTGAGCTAGAAAATTCACTAATTAAGGGTAAAATAATATTTTTGTCTAATCTTTTTATTTAAACTAAGTTTAATAATTAATTTGATTGGCCTGATGGGCAGTTAGGTTATCGTCCACCATACGAATTGAAAATGTCAAGAACTCACCTGAATTTATTGGTACAATTAGCGAAGATTGATGGGGTCGTTGTGCAGGATGAAATTGACCTGATAAAGAAAATCGGTAAGGCCAATGGCATGTCATCAGAGGAGATCAGTGAATGCTTTGAAGATCCCACGCTCATAGAAGACCTGGACCATCTGTCAGACGATGAGAAGTATGACTATATCTACAACATCGTTCAATTGATGAAAATTGACGGACGTCTCTACAAAGAAGAAATCAGGTTTTGTGCCAAAGTAATCAGCAAGCTTGGGTATCAGGAAGATGTGCTGAGAGAGCTCATCCTGAAGATCTATTCAGACGAAAATATATCTGCGGACAAAAACGCATTGAAAGAAAACATCCAGCAATATTTAAAGAAGTAGATGGATTTAGCGGGGCATTTTCTTCAGCTTCTTGACCTGTTGAAGGTTGAGCGGGAAGAAGATAGGAAACAGTATGAAGAAAAAATACGCAACCGATCCCTTGAGGACCGTAAAAAGGAGGGGGTAACCTGGTATCCGGTGGTTGTGGGAAAATCTTACTTGAGTACCGGCGAAAAGTGGACCTTACAGCTGGAAAAGACCACACTACATTATTCAAAGAGTCATTTTCAGTCCGGCTCTTCGGTCAGCGTATTCCTCCACGACAACAAAAACAAGCTCTCTGCCAGTGGCATCATCAGTCGGATCTCCGATAAGTATATGACGGTGGTATTGAATCGGGAGGATCCTCCGGACTGGCTGGAGGATGGTAAAATAGGCGTAAACCTTCTCTTTGATGAAAGCACGTATGATGAGATGGAGCGTGCCATGAATAAGCTGGCCAGGGTAGAAGAAGGCAGGCTAAACGAACTGATTCAGATCCTCTGTGGAGCAAAAGCGCCGACTTTTAAGCCTTCGGTCCCTTTGCAGCATCCTGGCCTGAACGAGACGCAGAACGACGCACTCTCGCTCATCAATGCTACCAATGACATTGGGTTGGTCCATGGGCCTCCCGGTACAGGAAAAACGACCACCCTGGTGGAAGCAGTGAAGGAGACTGTCTCCATGGAAAAACAGGTGCTGGTCTGTGCCAGTAGCAATGCCGCCGTCGACCTGATGGCCGAGCGGCTAGGAGCCCAGGGCATTCATGTACTTCGGTTGGGGCACTCCGCCCGGGTCACTGATGAAGTGGTAGCCAGCACCCTGGATGCACGAATAGCCGAACACAATGACGCCAAACTTTTGCGCGACCTGAGACGCAAGTCAGAGGAGATGCGGAGCATTGGGAAAAAATATAAAAGGAACTTTGGTTCCACGGAGCGCCAGCAGCGAAGACTTCTGCTTCAGGAGGCCAAAGACCTGAAAGATGAGGCCATCTCGCTGGAAAACTATATGATACAGGATGAGCTGAATAAGGCCCAGGTCATTGCCTGCACCCTGGTGGGATCGAATAGTGCTTACCTGCAAAACCGGACCTTTAAAACCCTGTTTATCGATGAGGCGTCCCAGGCGCTGGAGCCTGCTTCCTGGATACCTATCATGAAAGTGAACCGCGTAATCATGGCAGGAGATCATTTTCAGCTGCCTCCCACGATCAAATCCATTAAAGCTGCCAGGGAAGGGTTGAGCGAAACCATTTTTGAGCGGGTGATCGGCAAGTATGAAGACGCCAATGTGATGCTGGAGACCCAGTACCGCATGGAGAACCCCATCATGCAGTTTTCCAATGAATATTTCTACAAAGGCAGGCTGAAGAGCGATGCATTGATCAACAACCGCAGAAAGATTTTCCAGAACCCTGTAGAGTTTATCGATACAGCCGGATGTGGCTTTGAGGAAAAGCTCAACCCTGAAACCCTCTCTACATACAATGAGGATGAAGCCTGGTTTTTACTCAACAGGTTGGGTAAGTTGATTGTAGCGCATGAGGAAGAGGTGAAGCAAATGGATTTGGGCATCATTGCTCCATATAAAGCCCAGGTGGAAGTATTGAATGGTTTGATGGAGCAGGCTGACTGGAAACATGCCGTGAAAAAGGTTACCATCAATACTGTAGATGCCTTCCAGGGGCAGGAGCGGGACCTAATTGCTATTTCAATGGTTCGCAGTAACCCAAACGGAGAAATTGGGTTCCTTGGCGATATCCGCAGGATGAACGTAGCCATGACCCGGGCAAGATACCTCCTGCTGATGGCCGGAGATTCCTCCACCCTGAGCAACAATGACTTTTTTGATGAACTCATCCGCCACTACCAGGACCAGCAATTCTACAGCAGCGCCTTCGAATACCCCGAGCTACTGAGTCCATAAGCTGATTCGTGTGAGATATTATACCCCGTGGTCTGTGTCTCACAAACCGCTCCTAAACTGTAAAGGCCTACCCACACCCCTATATCCCCTAAAGGGGGGCAGCCCGCCAGCTCGATATATCAATCACAATTCGTCCAATGCGGACCTAAAAACGAACTCTGCATCGTCATCCTGAATGGAGCGAAGCGGAATGAATGGATCTTAGAATTCGGAAGGACCTCTTAGCTATACCTAAACCAACACACCAGTTGAATTCCGTCTGGTGGGGACCAACCTACGGCTGACAGGCACCAGCCGGGCCCGCGTTCATGTATTGTCTACTGAAAGGGACGATACGATGGACATACGTTTTATTTACATCGTCCTCTTCGAGAGACGATGAACGGAGGGAATCCCGAAGGGATGACAGGATTGTAGTATAATAGTATTAATACGAATCTAAACTCCGAAGGAGTGACATAATAACACCCCTTCGGGGTTTGGACCTTCAATTTGATCTAGGATCTATAATAATGGCATCCCTTCGGGATTTAAATAAGTTGAAAAATGAATGATATACCCCCATGGTCTGTGGCTGCTTGCCCGTTTAAGCACGTCATTCCCTGGAGGCCCTTAGGCCGAGCAGGGAATCTGTCGTGATTAGAAGGAAGGTCTTAGGATAAATCGATAGATTCCCTACTCGCTATCGCTCTAGGGAATGACGTAGTTAGTCGATTGTCATTATATCATATCATCAATCTAACCTACTACCCCGTGGTCTGTGTCTCACAAACCGCTCCTAAACTGTAAAGGCCTACCCACACCCCTATATCCCCTAAAGAGGAGCTGTCCGCCAGCTCGATATATCAATCACAATTCATCCAATGCGGACCTAAAAACGAACTCAGTATCGTCATCCTGAATGGAGCGAAGCCTTGCCTGCCGGCAGGTAGGGATCTTAGAATTCGGAGGGACTCCCACCGTGTTAAAATAGCGTCTCCTAAAACATGCGTTTTTTTACATCGTCCTCTTCAAGAGACGATGAACGGAGGGAATCCCGAAGGGATGACAGGATTGTAGAAAATATCATTAATACAATATTAAACTCCGAAGGAGTGACATAATAATAACACCCCTACCTTCCGCAGGCAAGCCTTCGGGATTTATTAAAGTTTCCTTACCACCTCTTTATACCCCATGGTCTGTGCCTGCCTGCACGCTGGCGCTGAAGCTTTAGCGCATGAGTCCGGCAAAGGAAGGGCTCACAGACCACACCTAAATGGTGTTGTATGAATTCAATTCACCAGAGCCTACCCACACCCCTAAGTCCCCTAAAGGGGTCAACCCTACGAGCTCGATTTATTTATCACAATCGAAATTCCGTATTGGTGCGGTAGGTCCCTTCAGGGATGTAAGGGTGTGTGGTGGCGAACCCCTGTTTCAAGATGGTCTTCTAATACAACCCCTACTTACTATTATGCACATGCACATCCATCTGAGGGAATGGAATGTTGAGGCCGTGTTTAGGGAATTCTTTGTACACCTTCTCATTCATGTCAAAATAGACTGGCCACAGGTTTTCGGCTTTCGACCAGGTTCTAACCACGATATTCACTGAGCTATCGCCCAAAGAATGCAAAGCGATGAATGGTTCTGGATCTTTCAGGATCCTTTCATCCTCATCGATCATCTTTTTGAGTAGCTCTTTGGCTTTGTCCACATCATCTCCGTATCCAATGCCAAATTGCCATTCATTCCTTCGGTCATCTTCTTTGGACAGGTTGGTCATATCAGAGTTGGCCAATGCGCCATTGGGGATATATACCACCTTCTTGTCGAAGGTATTGACTATGGTGTAAAAGATCTGTATTTCTTTCACCGTACCCATGTAGCCTTTAGCATCTATCACATCACCTACCTGAAAAGGTTTAAGGATCAGGATGATCACACCACCGGCAAAGTTCTGCAAGGTACCCTGCAGGGCCAGACCAACGGCTAATCCTGCGGCACCGATGATGGCCACGAAGCTGGTGACCTCTATGCCCACCATATCAATGGCAGAAACTACCAGTGCGGCTTTCAGTGCTATGTTGAGCAGGGTGACGAGGAACGGAGTCAAAGAGGCATCAAAGTCTCTTTTGATTAGTACCTTCCTCACAGCCCGTGATATCAGTTTAATAATCCATAAGCCTACTAATAGCGTAATGATGGCCAGCACAATGTCCGGTCCATATTTCCATAATAAGTCTACTGCGGTTTGAGTCAGATCAAACGCTTTGTTTACTTGTTCTTCCATAATATTTTAGTCTTCCGGATATGGTATAAAAATAAAGTTGGTGAATTGCTGATCTACAATGAACAGACAGCAAAATTCGTCAGGGTCTTTGTACGCTTCCACGAACTTATCTCGTTCCTCCACAAGTTTTCTGTCGAGAAACTCTTCCAGAAAAGAAGCATAATAGTTCATTTCGTTTTCCATTTTCCCTTTCTCATAAAGCAAATTACCTATCGGAATGTTTTCGCCAGAGACCGGAAATATGGGAAAATCTGAAAATTCCCGCTTTCTGATCTGATAGGAGGCCTCCTTGATAAGCTCTGCCACCTTCACAAAATCTGAAGATATCTTCCCTAAGTATTTCGGATTTAATTCAGGATCGTTTTGCATGGTAATTCTTTATTGGTTAAGGCATCCCGGATTGGTAATCCCGGATTTCGAGCCATTGTTACCTGGTCGCCTTGAGATACAAAGAAAGCACTATTTGAGTTCCATACGTACTCTTTAGTGGTGAAACAAACATTTCTATGACGAGAATACCCCATTGAGATATATGCTATGTCGAAGCTTGTTGCAGGGGCTTGTGCTACACCGCAATAATTTGCGAGTGAGTCTATTACCTAAATGTAATACTTTACAAAATCGAAATTCTGGAACCCTGAATGGGCTATCACGGCGGTGGGGGAAAAATTGGCGCGTGGTGCGCGATGGTCGGCCTGTGCGCTTAAATTTTTCTTGACCTCTTTGCTTACTTTCTGTGTTAAGACAGAAAGTAAGAGCCTCCACGGCTTGAGTGGTGATAATCAAACTATTTCGTAAGAGAATGAAATCCAGAACCACTAATAGAACGATGGTCTGTGAGCCACAGACCATGGGTAGGGTCATCCCATATAGTTATTTTCCCTTCAGGACTTCTGGTGATTCTCTTGTACTCACTATGTCAACCACTTTTATCATTCCCTTTTCTTCTTTGTATAAGATTTTGTAATCTCGAACTACTATTCTGCGGTAATTGTGATTGATTTCATCAATCTGGTATTGTTTGGCAAAGAATATTGATTTTGGAGCGGAAAGCAGATCTTCCCTTACATTTTTTGCGCCCTGAAGGGATTTATCCTTATAATAATCATATATACTTTTGAGTGTCTCTTTGGCCTGATTCGACCAAATGATTTTAAGCTTTTTCACCAGCTCTCAGCTTCCTTTTCCAGGTCTTCCTGAGTGGTATATTGTCCGGATTTAAGCTGCGCTTCTGCTTTTTGCAAACGCTGATTGTAAGCTGATTTGGTGAGTGGCTCTCCTTCTACGGTATAACCAACAATCATTTCTTCGTCTAAAAGCTTATCAATTTTTTCCAGTAGACCTGGTTTTGATACACTCATGATTTTCTGCATCACACCCCATTTGGTTTCCTGTAAATCCATTTTAATTCTTTTTACTCCTTCACAAAGTAACGATTTTCATAGATATTTTGATTGGTAGCTGACAATAAAAATGCCTAAACAGCATCTTGAGATGAAGTGATAATATGATAAGATATGGATTCAACAAATAAGATTTAGGTATATCATTGTAAGTTTCCTTCCCAAATCTAGTTTGGGACAGGCTACAATGACGAGATTTGTTGCTGAGGCCTGTGCAATGACGCAATTTTCGGACTGTGGTCTACCCTTGGCGGATCACGATGGTCTGTGAGCCACAGACCATGGGTAAGGGCTACACCGCAATAATTTGCGAGTGTGGTCTATCACCTAAATGTCATATTTCAACAGATCGAAATTCTGGAACCCTGAATAGGCTATCACGGCGGTGGGTTGTGCGATAGCCAATATTGCGAAGCAAAAGAGCGGTGGCCTGCCAGAATACCGGGCGTGGGGAGCCTTTGCGGGGGGAAGTGATTATTCTGGCTTGATTTTTTGGATACTTTTTTATCAAGAAAAAAGTATCTGCCCGCCCGGCAGGAGGGCTTAGAAAGATTTCAATACATATAAAAATTGCGATGTTTGGTGTGGACGCCAACCATGAGTAAAGAGGTAGGTTTTGTTATTCGTTTTTGGCCTTCAAAAATGAAAGCCCCCCACGCTAAAGCTTCAGCGCCAGCGTGCAGGCTGGCACAGACCATGGGTAGTATCAACTCCGAACCCCGTGGTATCAAATTAGACTATTTCCTGGCCAACCTCGAATGATTTAATACTCAAATAGCCAATTGGTTGTTATATTTTGTATGATATACCATTCATTATACTTCATTTCAAAGCTTTATGAATGGTAAGTCATTCATAAAAAAAATTATGTATCATATAACTTGTATGATATATCATTCGTTATACCTTTATAGTGTAGTTTTTGAATGATATGTCATACGCAAATTGGTATTCGATGAGTAACAAAGCCCTGAGTGAGACTATCGGTGCTTTTATTAAACAGAATCGCTTAGAACAAAATAAAACACAGGACGAAGTAGCAGAACAGGCTGGAATCAGTCGATCTACCCTGAGTCTATTAGAAAGAGGGGAAACAGTCACTGTTCCTACATTGATACAGGTGCTTCGGGTACTGGAACTGCTTCATATAATGGATAATTTCCAAATCACAACTCAGCTCAGCCCCCTGGCGTTAGCTAAGCTCGAACGAGAGAAAAGAGTCAGAGCAAGAAGCAAAAAGTCACAAGATGATAATTTGGAAAGTGAATGGTAAGAACGGCTATTGTACGCATTTGGGATCAAGTCGTTGGTGCAATTGCATGGGATGAAAATCGTCAATTAGGAAGTTTTGAATATGATCCTTCCTTTGTGGAAATAGGGTGGGAATTAGCTCCATTAAAAATGCCATTAACCCAAAACAGGCGCATATTTTCTTTTCCAGAACTCAGAAAGCCCAAGGATAGTGAATATGACACTTTCAAAGGATTACCCGCGCTATTAGCTGATGTATTACCTGATAAATATGGGAATCGATTGATCAACACATGGCTAGCGCAAAATGGTCGTGCAAAAGATAGTATGAATCCAGTTGAGCAACTTTGTTTTATCGGCAAAAGGGGAATGGGGGCACTGGAATTTGAACCTTCAACATTCACTCAGGATAAAAGCACATTTAAAGTTGAAATTGATAGTTTGGTCGGTATTGCAAAGAAAATGCTTTCTGCAAGAGAAAACTTCAATACCGACTTCAGTAAGGATGAAAAAACAGCCATGAGGGAGATTCTGAAAATAGGAACATCTGCAGGTGGTGCCCGACCTAAGGCTTTGATTGCATACAAGGAGCAAACAGGCGAAGTACGTTCAGGTCAGACAAGAGTTCCAAAGAACTATGAGCACTGGTTGATAAAGTTGGATGGAGTCAGTGATGAGCAGTTTGGCGAGAGTACCGGATATGGAAGAATTGAATATGCTTATTATAAGATGGCTACTGAATGTGGAATTAAGATGATGCCCAGTAAACTTCATTTAGAAAATGGCAGGGCACACTTTATGACCAAACGATTTGACCGGGGAAATGGTAACATCAAACATCATATTCAAACCTGGTGTGCCATGAACCACTTCGATTTTAATGAGGTCACCAGTTACAGTTATGAACAGCTATTCCAAACTATGCGGGAATTACGACTACCCTACCCAGCTGCTGAGGAACTTTATCGTAGAATGGTATTTAATGTTATATCAAAAAATTGTGATGATCACTCCAAGAATTTTGCATTTCGATTGAAGAAAGGTGATAAATGGGAATTGACTCCTGCTTACGATATCTGCCATGCTTATCGCCCGGATAGTATCTGGGTAAGTCAGCATGCCTTGAGTATAAATGGTAAACGTAAAAACATCAAGAGATCAGACCTGGAGGTGGTAGCAAAATCCATGAGTATCAAAAAGGCAACCTCAATAATTGATTATATCAACACTATCGTTAAAAGATGGCCGGAATTTGCTGAAGAGCAAAAAGTTAAACCCAAAAAGCGGGATGAAATACAATCAACGCTAAATACCTACTGATATACTTTATAAAGAAAAAGGCATTGAGGTACCTGGTACTAAAGAAGTCCTGGGGAGAACCGTTACAGGGCCCAAGCGGTGATAATCAAACTATTTTGTAAGAGAATGAATTCAGCACCACTTCTCCAGTCCTGCAAGGGGATTGTGTCGGCACCAATCATGAGATCTGGCTACTCCTGATTGATTCCTTCCCAAATCAAGTTTGGGACAGGCTACAATGACGATGCTTGTTGCGGGGGCTTGTGCAATGACGCAACAATTTTCGGACTGTGGTCTACCCTTGGCGGATCACGATGGTCTGTGAGCCACAGACCATGGATATGGGCTACACCGCAATAATTTGCGAGTGAGTCTATTACCTAAATGTAATACTTTACAAAATCGAAATTCTGGAATCCTGCATAGGCTATCACGGCAGTGGGGGAAAAACCTGCCTTTGCCGAAACGGCTCCGTGCAGGCAGGTTGGCGCGTGGTGCGTCCCGATAGCTATCGAGAGCCTGTGCGCTTAAATTTTATCCGGGCCGCGTAGGCTTGACTTTTTTGCTTCGTTTTTGGCGGTACGCCGCAGCGTTCAAGACAAAAATGAAGAGCCCCCGCGGCTCAAGCGGCGATGAACAAACAATTTTGTAAGAGAATGAAATCCAGAACCACTAATAGAACGATGGTCTGTGAGCCCTGCCTTTGCCGGCAGGCACAGACCATGGGTAGGTTGGCACCACGGAAAGTTACTTGCAAAATAATTTGAAAGCGCTAAAAGAAGAAGTTCAGCAATACCACCCTTTGCGTTAATTTTGAACCATGCCAAGAGTCCTAACGATAAATGGGTACATATTTTACTTTTTTGCGGCAGATTGTAATGAACGAGCACATATGCACGTTAAAAAGGGAGACGGAAACGGAAAAATCTGGATCAAACCGAAGATAGAAGTTTATTATTTGAAAGGGTTTAAGCAGAAAGAGAAGCGACAAATCCTTAAATTAGTGGTAGAAAATAGAGAGCAATTAATACTGGGATGGCTACTGTAATAACTGACAAGACGGACTTAAAATCAATAGAGGAAATCCTATCAAGGTTCAAAGACAAAGACCAGGTAGATATTTATTCAACAGAGATGTCACCCATCGAAAGGGCCATAGTTTTTAATGGCCTAAAAATCAACAATGTGATCATCCAAAAGGAGAACAATACCATATTGTTTGTCCTAAATAACAGCACTATACTTCAACGGCGACTCAATGAAATCAAGGAGTTGTCCAAGGCAAGTGACAAACACTTGAATAATTTTGAAAATATGGGTGATGGTGTATTGTGGCCTGATATCCCATCTGCTGATACATCATTGAAAAGTCTTATCCAGGAAGAAGTAGCCCGGAAATACAAACTTCAAATCGCTTAATAACCTAGTCGTCTTTTGGTTAGTCATCAGTTGGAGCTGGCTGAGTCACACCAGACCTGTTCAGGGTTTTCCAGCAGACCGACATCCATAATCCCACCCTCAACCCCGAGATCCGCCAACCGGCGGACCCCATCCCACAAGTTCAGTTAGTCAATTTGGGAATTTTAAGAGGAAGAAAGTAAGAGCCTCTCACGCCCGTCTGCCGGCGAGGCAGGGCTCAAGCGGTGATGAACAAACTATTTTGTAAGAGAATGAAATCCAGAACCACTTCTCCAGTCCTGCAGAGGGATTGTGTCGTCACCAATCAGCCTCTGGCTGAAAGGTTTCCTCACAATGACGAGATTTGTTGCTGAGGCCTGTGCAATGACGCAACAATTTCGGACTGTGGTCTACCCTTGGCGGATCACGATGGTCTGTGAGCCACAGACCATGGGTAAGGGCTACACCGCAACAATTTGCGAGTGTAGCCTTTTACCTAAATGTAATACTTTACAAAATCGAAATTCTGGAATCCTGCATAGGCTATCACGGCGGTGGGGGAAAAATTGGCGCGTGGTGCGCGATGGTCGGCCTGTGCGCTTAAATTTTTCTTGACCTCTTTGCTTACTTTCTGTGTCAAGACAGAAAGTAAGAGCCTCCACGCCCGCCTGCCGGCGAGGCAGGGCTTGAGTGGTGGCACACAGGAAATTTCAGTAGTGAATAAACATGGTTAGCAAATTCATACTTAATAAAAAGATCAAAATGTAAATTTGCTCCATGCACAAACTCTTCCTCCTCACCGCCTCTATCTCCGGTGCCCTCGCCGTATCCCTCGGTGCCTTTGGTGCCCACGCCTTAAAAGCTAAACTCTCAGCATCTGGTCTCCTCAGCACCTATGAGACGGCCGTAGCCTATCACTTCTACCACACCATGGCTTTATTGGCCATCGGCTTACTCGCCATGAAGTTCCCCTCCGCCACCCTCAACTGGTCTGGCTATGCCATGATCGCCGGCCTGGTGATCTTCTCCGGCTCGCTATATGTGCTGTGCCTGTCCGGTGTCCGGTGGCTCGGAGCCATCACACCCATTGGTGGGCTGGCACTGATTGCCGGCTGGGTGCTGCTGTTTGTGGCTGTTTGGAGAGCGGTGTGAGGGGGGTGAAGAAACTAAGAGAAGGAATGTAACGTTAGTTTGAAACACTTGTGCCAAAGGTGTAACATATGTTATATTTGTTATACAGTTAAATAAGATGAGCGAGAAAGAAAAGAAAGACATGTTAAAGGGCTTAAAGGCCTACAAGAAGCAAGTCACGGCTAATAAGGAATCATCTAGAAAGTTTCTGGTAGAGTTAGGTGTAGTTGATAAGGATGGAAAACGCACCAAACACTTCAAACATCTGTGTATTCAGTAAGAGGTAATTTAGTTCTCGCCTTTCATGGTTGTGAAAAGTCTCTTTGCGACCAAATCATATCCAATCCAAAACAAGTATTAAAAGCTAGTGAAAACAGCTATGACTGGCTGGGACATGGGGCTTACTTCTGGGAAAATAATCCTTCCAGGGCCTTAGAATACGCCAGAGAATTAAAAAAGAATCCTAATCGCAGCAAAACCCCGATAAAGGAGCCAGCAGTGCTGGGAGCCATCATTAATCTGGGTAAATGTCTTGATCTGGTAGATTCAGATTCTTTGAAGCTGCTAAAAGTTGGTTATGACTTATTACAATCCACAATGGATACCTCTGAGTTTGAGTCACTCAAGAACCAACCAGCAAAGGGTAGTGGAGACTTGCTCATCAGAGAATTGGATTGTGCGGTGATCTTAACCATACACAAATACCTCGAAGATCAGGGTCAAAGACCTTTTGACTCAATTCGAGGTGTTTTCTTTGAGGGAAAAGACATCTATCCAACTGCCGGTTTTAAAGAGAAAAACCATATCCAGATATGTGTCCGAAACCCTAACTGTATCAAAGGATATTTTTTACCCAGGAGTGAAGATTCAAAATGGGTAATACCTTGATAATCATAAAAGGTTTTTGACCGAAGTCAGTGTCGAAGACAACATTAGGCTTACTCGCCATGAAGTTCCCCTCCACCACCCTCAACTGGTCTGGCTATGCCATGATGGCCGGTCTGGTGATCTTCTCCGGCTCGTTATATGTGCTTTGCCTGTCAGGTGTCCGGTGGCTCGGAGCCATCACACCCATTGGTGGTCTGGCACTGATTGCTGGCTGGGTGCTGCTATTTGTGGCGGTTTGGAGAGCGGTGTGAAGAAACTAAGAGAAGGAATGTAGCGCTAGTTTGAAACACTTGTGCCAAAGGTTAAAGAAGATGAGCGAGAAATATTTGGTGGGTCAGATTCCCACCTTTAAAAAGCTTTACTATTCATCGAATTCAAAGTAAATGGTTTCCACACCATATCCTGCAAAGATTCCTAACCCACTTTCAATGTTGCTATAAACCGGTGCGGGTTCGGCAAATGGATTCCCGTCGCTATTCTCCTGAAGCCCAAAACTTTTCTTGTAAAGAAAATAGGCTTCGGAAACATGTTTTACCTCAAGATAGAGTTTGATTGTGGAGTCTTTATTTTTGCTATGTTTATAGATGGTTGCTTCAATGGTGTGGGTATATTTTCTACCATCGAATAGTTCATCTGAAAATAAGGTGTAATCAACAGAATGATCTTCAAATTCATTGAGCTCTGCACCTATATCCTCATAGTAGATTCGATTTTTCTCATATCCATTTTGATAATAATAAAAGGTATCATCATCCATATAATGTTCATATATGGGTTCCTCAACATAAACAAACACTTCATAAAAATCCTCACCGGGAGGGTCATTCAATGAATAGGTTAAATGATATTTTCTTTCTCCATAGTACTCTCCATCACTGACATCCTTAAAATTTTCTATCGATGGATTTGTTTTCTCAAGAGGGATGATATCCTGGGCTTCCACGGTTCTAAACCCTGATTTGGAGGCAACAACGGAGTAATTAACTCCCGCCTCAGGATAGTGATCCAAAACATAACTCCCGAATTTAGTGCCATATTCGGATTCGGTCTCAGTTTCAGTAAAAGTGCCAATAAGCTGACCTTCTGCGTACAATTGAATCGTGGCAACCTGCACGACCTTAAAGTCATTGGAAGCATCTAAAATGCTTTTGCTCTCATGAAGCGTGACAATAAATGTCGTATCCGTCCCGAAGTAGGAGTTGAGGACCAACTCCGGTTCATGCTCCGGCAGATCCACATCTATGACCGTCTCACACCCAATGATACCAAATGCGGGCATGAGCGAAAGGAATAATTTAATGATTCGGGAGGCTAACCTGTTCATATGCTAAAACTTAAAGCTGTATCTGACATATGGAATAACCGGGAATAAACTGTATTGATAGAAATGCTTATTTCCGCTGTTGTCATACCCATCCTGGATGAAAAATGGATTCTTTCTGCTATATAAATTGTACGCACCCAGTGACCAGGACCGGGTGCCATGCTTTTTCTCTTTGTTCCAGGTAAGTCCTATATCCATTCGGTGGTAGGCGGCCATTCTGAAATCGTTTCTGCTGCCATAGTTTCTGATTTCCTTATTATAATAAAACTGGCTACTGTGTTCATGGGAGGCAGGATAAGTGGATTTGGGTAAGGTAATGGCATTTCCGGTACCGTATACCCAGGTACCTGACAACGAAAATCTTTTTGAGAAATCATAAATGCCCACTATACTGACGTCGTGCCGGCGGTCATACTTATAGGGGTATCTTTCCCCAAAATTGAGTTCCTCAAATGTCCGGTAGGTCCAGGAGAGAGTATAACCAATCCAGCCGGAGAGTTGACCAGTCTTTTTCTGCAACAAAAATTCAGCACCATAGCTTTCCCCATTCCCTGAGGTTACTTTGTCCTGCCAGTCTGTACCCAGATTAAAGAAAGTAGCACCTTCCTGATACTCGATGAGGTTTTTCATCTCCTTATAATATACTTCCACACTTGCCTCATAACCTTTCATGGTTTTTGCAGCTCCTAAGGCCACCTGCCAGCTGGACTGTGGCAGCACTTTATCTGTGGCAGGCACCCATAAATCGGTCGGAAGGCCAATGCCGCTGTTGGTGAGAAGATGAATGTATTGTCGCATGGTAGCATAGGAGGCTTTTAGCGAGAGGTCATGTCCTAGCAGGTACCGAAATGAAACCCTGGGTTGAAGTGAATGATAAAATTCATTGTTTACCAGAAAGCCTGAATAATGTGCCCCAATATTGCCTCTCAGCTGAGGTGTCACCAGGAAATCATCTTCAAGGTAACTATAGAACTCCAGGGCTTTTGTTTGCTGCGAGCTAATGACTGTATCTTGTGCACCTTCTGTATTATTATTATCATACCCAAAAATCCCCGGATTAAATTCGTGATGGATTGCAGATGTTCCGAACTTGAAATTATGGGCGGGAGAGGGGAGGTAATCAAATTCCAGTTTTAGCGCCACATCGTCAACGCCGGAAAAGTATTCTATCAGTTCATTGTTTTTAGAGGTACTCCCGGAAGAAAGTACCTCATTCTCATAACTACTGAATATCCTGAATTTGTATTTGCTGTAAGTACCAGTGAGATTTCCAAAGAGACGGGGCCCAAAAATATGGTTCCATCGAAGAGCGGCGATGGTATTGCCCCAGTTTAACCCATATTCGTCTTTGTAATTCACTTTTTCATTACTATTTTCATATTCACCCTCAGACCTGCTAAAGCCTTTGTCCTGACCATTGTAAAAACTCAAATAGAGTCGATCGTTTTCAGAAAGCTTATGATTGACTTTTCCATTTAGATCATAGAAGTAATAACCACCAACAGAATAACTATCACCACTCTTACTATTGGCTTTGATAAGAGGCCTGGTTAATAAGTCAATGTAGGTCCTCCTTCCGGATACAATAAATGAGGTCTTTTTGTCCTTGCCAATCGGCCCTTCGAGGGTGAGTTTTGAGGCAATCAAGCCAATAGACCCTTCCCCTGAGAACTTTTGATTGTTACCTTCTTTCATGGAAACATCAATGACAGAAGAGAGTCTCCCCCCATATCGAGCAGGGAAACCACCCTTCACCACATTCACTTTATTGATGGCATCAGGATTAAAGACTGAAAAGAACCCAAAGAGATGTGAAACATTGTAGACGGGTACACCATCCAGCAGGATCAGGTTTTGGTCTGCCCCGCCACCACGCACATAGATGCCACTGGATCCTTCCGAACCACTTTGAATCCCGGGAAGTAGCTGCAGCGTTTTCAGAATATCGGCCTCTCCCATGAGTACGGGTAAGGCTTTGATCTGCTCTATGGGGACATCGATGGTGCTCATTTGGGGAGATAGCTCAATTTTTTCCTCGGCTGTCACAATTACTTCTTCCAGGAGTGAGCCTGGTTTCATTTCAATATTGAGCCTCACATTTTCAACCAGGTTTATTTCTATTGTTTCCATTTGATAACCCACAAATGAAATCCGGAGCGTTACCGATCCGGCTGGCAGGGTCAACGAATAGAAACCGAAAGTATTGGTGGCCGTTCCATTGGTCGTGCCTTGTTGCACGATGGTGGCTCCAATGAGGTTTTCCCCGTTGTCTTTGTCACGAATGTATCCGCTAATGGTATGGGTCTGAGCGACCGACAGGAATGTGATAAAATAAAATACCCAGGGTAGAAAAGTTTTAGTCAAAGCGGTTAGTTTAGTAGGTAACGCTCATCGAACAGGAATATTACCTCAACGACACTCTTTTATAGAAAACGGTTGGTAATGATTTTCCAGAAAAAATGATTGTGTACCTGCCTCAGCGGATTCCGGGATAAATGCAATTATTGAGTATCACTCAACGCTACCCCCTAACACCCTCATTTAATTATACTACATAAAAAATGGTATTTTACGAATAACGTCTGGTAATTTAAAGTGAATCTGAACGGATTATTCAAATCCGCTTTGAATAATCAATAATATTTCATTCCAGATTCATTAATTTATTGGTTTACCACAACTGATAACCTAACCGACGAGAACCATGCTAACTATCAAAAGGTGTCTGTGGTGGCTAATAGCGGCTACATTATTGTTTAAAATTTCGAACTCGCTATTCTATATAGATGGCTATATAGCAATCCCACAGTTTCCATATATTGACGATGCCACCTCATTTAAAAAGGCCTATGCAATCGTTTGCCAGGAAGGTAAATATTTCTGGTATCTGCTTTCATTCTTAATTGATTTCATCTGGGCACTCTTATTACTTCTGACAGGTTACCTGACCTTAAGGGATTTATTCGGATTCCCAAACAAATGGATCAAATGGATCTTTATTGCTATTGCTTGCAGTAGCCTGGTACTTGATTATTGGGAGAATGCCCAATATCTCAAATGGGTCCCATTCTTTCATTTAGGAGTTGTGCAGGTTATTAAATTAGGCTGCTATGGATTATTATTATTGATATTCATTGTCTTTTGGTTGAAGTACCTGATAAACAAACAAGTCAAGGGTGAATCGCTGCTGTTTAGGTACTTACGAGCGGTATCCATGTTTTTGAAAACATCTTATATCAGCTTACTCATCATTGTAATTGTTGTATTCTTACTCACCTTGATGGGACAGGGAAGTGTTTTGATTGTGGATCTGGTGGACCGCCCATTTAACCTCATCTTCAGCTTATTTTTAGTCTTTTTTATGGGGGTGGTAGTCTCACATTATCCGGCTTATATCGAGGCAGGATATTTGGATACTTCGGAAATCAAATCCTGGAAAATCAAGGATTTTATCATACCCGTAAAATGGACTGGTTTTGGACTGGTTTATTATGAAAAAGCAAAAAGAGATCCATTTGACAATATCACCAGGAAGCTGAGACATTATCTGGGCAACTTATTTATTTGCGCGTTTCTCTACATCCTGTTCTATGTAGGAGACCGGTTCTTTGAATGGTTTATTTTCGATGGGTCCTGGGTAATCATATTTTTCGCATTTTCTGTTTACCTCTATGAGGAAATCAACAACCATGATGAGAAATATAAGAAGTACTATAGATGGTGTTTAATCATCACAGGGGGGCTAATGGTCCTCATGTTTCTGGTTTCCTGGTGGTTGCATTGGTCCTGGGTGACGCTGATTCTGGCCTGTATTACCACGATCTTCATGCTTACTAGCTACGTCTTTTTCAGGGTGTACCGTAGTAGAGAGAAAAAAGGCATAGGTAAACTTGAAAACCTTTTGATCATTCTCGCAATCATTGGTTGGCTGTCTCTGATACCTTTAGTAGCTGCAAACCTGTCTACCGCCTATGCGATCGATCATCTTAGCCCGGTGGTCATTCTTATGCTATATCTGACAAATTTTTATGGATTGATCATTATCATCTATAAACACATCTTGTATTACAATGAGAACAAAACCGTAAGATTCAGCAGCTATGCATACCTCATGCCTGCCGCCATCATTGCAATCGTTGGCCTGGTCATGGTTCTGAATTCCAATGAAAGTGATTTACATCTTTTGGTAAGACAACCGGAGACTAATACAGTTTCATATGATGAATATTACAAGAATATACCCAGGACTACACCGGCTGGTGATTCCATTAACACTTATTTCCAGGTAGCTAGCTATGGTGGGGGTTTAAAAGCCAACCTGTGGACGTTGCTGGTCCTGGATAAACTGCAAAATGATACGGATCAATCTTTTATCAACGCCACGCTTTCAATGTCTGGTATTTCTGGTGGTATGCATGGTATAGGGAATTATGGCGTGCTATGGGCCAATTATAATGATGAACCTTCATCCATCAGCAACAAAATATATAAAATTGGCAGATTCAATCACCTTGCGATTGACCTAACCTTTTTGTTTGGGAAAGACCTGGTAAGAGAATTTATTCCTACCAGATGCTATGATGGGACCGATAGAAGTTTCTTTGCGATGAAGTACTATAAAAAGTATAGCGGTTTGAATTGCTTATTGAAAGATGATGATACCGAGGCCTTTAGGAATGTGTGGTATCGGATCTATGAAGAAAGTGTGCATTTCCCTGCAGTCATTGTCAATTCCTACTCAACAAGCGGGAAACAAGGAACTGCCTTTTCATTGAGTTTACCTTCAGACTCCTTTTCGCAAGCATTTCCAGGCGCCATCAACATGATCGACTACTTTGATGGCAGTGATAGTACAATTACTTATTATGATGCGCTTTCATCGAGTAACAGGTTTCCTTTCTTTAGTCCGGCTGCACGGATAGAGAAAAAAGGTCACTTTTTAGATGGTGGCTATTTTGATAATTCCGGCCTGTCTACCAGTATATCCTTTGGTCAATTCGCTTTTCAGAAGGATACATTTAGATCAAAACCCGTCAGGCATATTGTGATTGATAATCATAAAAATGCCTACTTGATCTTCGCATTACAGCAGAAACTGAAAGATGATTTAAAGAAGATCCAAATAGATGAAAATAAGATTGGAGAATACGAAGCGATTCTGAAAGGTGTGGCAAGTCTCGATAAGGTCCCGAATTACTTTGAAGGGAAATTAGGGGCTGATGAGTCAATGGATTTTGGCAAGGAAGAATATGCCCCGATACATATTCACATGCCACAACCGATCAAATGGGAAAACATCATTGATGCATTTGATGGGGTCCCGGAGATAGAGGTGGACGTGCTGAGAACTTTTATAAAGGAAGAAAACGACAAGATCAAGAAAGCCTTAAAAGCATATGAAAAGGTCTATCAATATGATCATTGGGGATTAGTGGAACCACCGCTTGCCAGGCTTAATTCAGAACCGGCAGTGCGGTACCAGGAAGCCATGATCAAATTTCATCCACATATCAGGGAGCAGATTGATTTGATTGATGGGCTAATTAGATAATTACCTGTTTGTGGATCAATCTCAAACATCTCTTTCATTTTAATCAGTTGTGTTGTATATTCATAGGTAAGAACCAACCTGAACCACTATGATAATTACTATTGGAAGCCTGAGCCTGTATAAAGATCCCCGGCAGCGCTCTTCGTAGTTTTAATTCAACTCCTTAATAACCGATTAAACAATTCTACCTATATGATAAGATGCTGTCTTATAGTATTAGTTAGCTTATGTAGTTATCCGCTACTTGTGGCACAGGAGGCAACTGTCTCAGAAAATGAGCTATCTAATGATACCCTCAGCACTGATACCACCACCACGAGACTGGATGAATGTTTTGATTGCTATCCATTTGATTCCCTATTCAGTCCAAATAAGGGCCAACCTGATAAGTGTGAAACCTGTGATAAAAACAACATTGTTAGAAAACGGCTTGATTTAAGGAAGAGAAACCTGGATTTTCATGAAACATTGAGGTCAATCCACCCACCATCTCAAGTGAGTGGAGGTGGACTCACAAGTATCCCGATTAATACGTTGGGGTACCGAAAGAAGAACTACATCCTGGATGCAAATGTCCAATTCCCCATTGCAATTGGAGGTAAAAGGTTCGGCCTGAATAGTATCCATGTGATACCACAGTTTAAAGTCCGGATATTTCAGGATGATCCTGATGTGCCCTTTGGCACCAATGGTGATGAATCATTACCTGTTAGGACTCCAAGCACCATTCCGGGTGCAGTCTATTACTGGTCATTTAATAAGCTATGGCATCCAAATAATCACTTTAGCCGAAGTACTTTAAAAGAATTTAAAAAAGACGGATTAGATAAACCTGACTGGATGAGGAACAGTCATTATTTTGGGTTCTACGCCTTTCACCATTCCAACGGACAAGATGGACCCCAAATTGCACCGAATGACTCCGTAAACATTTACAATGGCAATTATGGGGAACAAGTGGTTTTTGAACTGATATGGGGGATGTACCGGAAAAACATAGGCGATGGTAGTGTCTTCGACCAGAACCTAAAAAAGAAAAAGGAACATCTTCAAAACCAGTTTCCCGGGGAAGAGGCGTTTGTCAAAACTCAGAACAGGGTATTGTTCAGCATGCGTTCCGGTATGGAATGGCACCCCTATGGTTTATCCGACCCTGTCTTTAGGGACGTATCAAACCTTGGACTTTATCCTGAAAGAGCCCATATGATAGGTAGATTACGACTTAATACCAGGTTTGTATGGCAGTTTGTACCGAAGCTAGCTGAATTCATCAAAAATTGTAAAGAAGAATTTTGCCTGATCACACCTCCTGAAAATTATGAGCGATTAAGACTCATGGCAGACATCAGCTTTATTCTAGATAATAACTATTACCGGGGGCCAAACATGAATGAGCTGGAGCGGATTGGCTTACTTGGGCTTCATCGTAGATTAAATATTGCAGCCTCAGCCTATTATGTGCTGAAAAGATCAAAGAATGCCGCAGTATTTGGCGAGATCAATTATGCCGGATCTGACCGGTATAACATTTATTTCAATCAAAGCCTGTTTCAGATCAAGTTTGGTTTGGCCTTTGGGTTTTTTAATCAACCGGAAAATCCGGATGCTAATTTTTAACTAAAATGTAATATCAATGTCTGGAATTAAATGTAATTCACCCATTACCCTTCGTACCAGGTATTTAGTCCACACACAAATGTTTGGTGATTATTGCGCGCACCCTAGTCCAATTGCCTTTCCAAAGTCTGATTATGTCCTGATCGGCACCAGTGAGAGGTGTCCATATTCGGGAAGGCAAGTGTTTTTATTAAGAAGGAGATAACAAGGCCCTTTGTAACTTGAATAGTTTTACCACTAACACATTTTCCATTGGATATATTATCATACATAGGAGCTGCACTTTTCATTGCCTATCTAATCTGGGCAATTCGTGGATTATTGAAAGCCGAGAATGATCCATTTAGTATTGATTATGATAGCACAGATAAGAGGTGCAAGAATGGACACACGTTGAGGTTTATACATGAAAAGCGGGTCAAAGGCCCCCCAAATCCAGAATTAAGTGTTGATGTAGGGCAAGGTGTTATTGCAACATATTACTGTGATGTGTGCAAGCAGCAATATACCGTCGCAAAAGGAACATTGATGCCAGGTGATATTGGAAGTAATGATGTAACTGATATCATGAGCTCAGCTTTTGACGAAGATCAGTCAAAGTAGCCAAACTCAGTTCATTTTTTGAATCGGAAATTCATCTTTTGACCCAAGACAAAACCATTTTACCCTACCTCAGCATCATATTTTAAATATAGCTGGTTCTTAAAAGCCCTTCGCTTCCTTTGAAGTGAGGGGTTTTTTGTTTTGTGATTAAAGTCATACGTGATTTTATTAAATTGAGGTCTTCGTTCAAATTGGCCAAATGAAAGAGGTAATTCAAGAATTGATTCGATTTAGAAATGAGAGAGATTGGGAACAGTTTCATAATCCCAAAGATTTAGCGCTAGCTATCAATGTTGAAGCGGGGGAGCTATTAGAACTCTTTCTCTGGAAAGATCATGAGAAGGCAGACAAAGAGAGAATTAAAGAAGAATTAGCTGACATTTTTGCTTACGGATTGCTTTTAGCTGAGAAATACGATTTTGATATTAAGGATATAGTTCTGGAAAAGATCAAAAAAAATGCAGAGAAGTATCCAGTTGATAAAGCAAAGGGGACTGCTAAGAAATACAATGAGTTATGATTTCAGGCAAATCGTTTGAGATCAAGAACTATCGTTTTAATTCTGATATTACAGATCAAATCTCTACTCTAAAATTCGCAAAAGACTTTTGGCCGATAGTTTACATTATTAGCCATGATGATGAAAACTTAGCTTACATAGGAGAGACGACGGATGTTATTTCTCGAATGTCAGCACATCGAAAATCCTCCGAGAAAAGTAAATTAACTGCAGTATACTTAATTGAAAGTGATCAGTTTAACAAATCTGCTACGCTGGATATTGAAGCCAATCTAATCAAGTACTTTGCTGGAGATGGTAAGTACATACTCTTAAACGGCAACCTAGGAATGGCGAATCATAGTTATTTCCAAAAACAGGAATATTGGCAACTATTTACCTCGATTTGGGATGAACTTCGGTCCAGAGGAATTACCCGGAATTCTCTTGAGACCATAGATAACTCAGATCTATTCAAATACTCCCCATATAAGTCGTTATCAGCCCTTCAACAGAAAGGTATTCTAATGATCATTGACAGTTTAATGGGTGAAAGCTCCAAAAGTATCATCATCAAAGGTGGAGCGGGTTCAGGAAAAACAGTAATGGCTGTTTATCTATTCAAACTTCTTGTAACTAACCTTGAGGATTTTAACTATTCAGATCTTGGAAAAGACGAAGAGGGTGAACTTTTTGAGAAAGTACTCAAGCTTAAAGAAAGGTTTAAGAATCCTAAGATGGCTTTAGTCGTCCCAGTGCCATCCTTTCGGAATACCCTTAAGAAAGTCTTCAGTCATGTAAAAGGTTTAAAAAAATCAATGGTAATTAGTCCTTCTCAAATGTCAAAAGATGAATATGATTTGGTGATTGTTGATGAAGCCCATCGATTAAAGAGAAGGAAAAACCTTAACGGTTATGGAACTTTTGATGCAAATAACAAACGACTCGGTCTAAATAAAGAAACAGGGAATGAGCTTGATTGGGTACAAATTCAATCAAAAACTGCTGTATATTTTTATGATACGGAACAATCGGTGAAACCTACGGATGTATTGCCTGATTCTTTTAATGAAATAGTGCAATCCAGTGATTCAAAAGTATTGGAGCTGACTTCTCAATTTCGAGTGAATGGTGGAAATGGGTATGTTCAGTTTTTGAATGGACTACTGAAGAAAAACGGACATTCAGCATCATTTTTTAACTCAGATAAATATGATCTAAAACTGTTTACTGAATTTCAGTCATTTGTTAAGGAGATCAAACAAAAAGATGTTGAATATGGGCTTTCTCGTATGATAGCGGGGTTTGCTTGGCCATGGGTTTCAAAGAAAAATCCTGAATTGTTTGATATCTCGATTGAAGGAATCAATCTCAAATGGAATATGGTGCCGGATGATTGGATCAATTCAGATGGTAGTGTAAATGAGGTGGGGTGTATTCATACCACCCAGGGCTATGACCTTAATTATGCGGGTATCATTTTTGGTAACGAAATCGGCTACGATTCTGAAAGCCAACAAATCCTTATTAGGAAAGAAAACTACTATGACAAAAAAGGTAAAGCGGGAATAGAAAATCCTGAAGAACTTAAAGAATATATTCTTAATATATACAAAACCATCATGTTGAGAGGAATCCGGGGTACGTATGTTTATGTATGTGATCCGGAGCTAAGAAAGTATATGAGCCAATTTATATCTGTAATAGGGAAGCAAGTAGAAGAGGAACCAGAACCAGAGGACATAGATCTTATTCCTTACGAAAATAGTGTACCACTATATGACCTCGAAGCAGCAGCAGGTGGTTTTAGCAATCAACAAATTGTAAATCAAAAAGAATTTGTAAGAGTACCTGAAGGTGTAAGAATTACCCGAAATATGTTTGCCTGCCGTGTTGTAGGCGAGTCAATGAACCGTATTATTCCAGATGGTTCAATATGCTTATTCAAGCATTATGAAGGTGGTTCTCGAAATGGTCTGATTGTATTATGCCAGTCCAGTGAATTCCAAGATACCGAAATGGGCTCTGGTTTTACTGTAAAGGAGTATTCTAGCAAAAGAGTAATAAATGATTCTGGATGGGAGCATGAATCTATTACGCTTAAACCTTTGTCTACTGATCCATCATACGAAACTATCTCACTTGACCCAGACAATATGGAAACGTTTAGTGTGATTGGTGTATTTGAACGCGTTTTAGATTAACTTTTCGCTGTGTTCAATGAGGGGCAACTATATCGCAGAAAAGACATCCATGACATGTATGGAGGGAATAAGCAAAGCGGTATTAGCCCTTCAGCAAAAACACCTTATATTTTCATATTTACCGGATCTAGTGGTCAGCAACATGGCTACAAAGATGAATGGTTGAATGAGGATGTGTTTTCTTACACAGGGGAAGGTCAAAGCGGTGATATGGAATTCACAAAAGGTAATCTGGCATTAAGAGATCACCTATCAACTAACAAAAGAGTATTCCTGTTTGAGTATGTCGCCAAAGGAACGGTAAAGTTTATAAGTGAACTTAGTTTTCTTGACTGTGACTACTTCGAAACTCATGATACTTCAGGAGATCTAAGGATTGGGATTAAATTCTTCTTCAACAGGGTAGGGGAACACAAATATTCAATCCCTGATGACCTGAGGTCAATAAGTTCATTTTCCGAACCGGCAGAATCATTTGGTGAAGTGAGGTTGCCAAACTCTACCGAAAGAAGTGGATTGGTCACTTCAAGAGTTGGACAGGGAGCTTACAGGAAGAGCATTCTGCACAGATGGTCGTATCGTTGTGCGGCAACAGGTTATAATGACACTCGCATTTTGATAGCTTCACATATTCATTCCTGGAAAGACTCAACTGATGATCAAAGATTGGATGTAGACAATGGAATATTGCTGTCTCCGGATTATGATGCATTATTTGATAAGCACATAATCAGTTTTGAAGATTCAGGAAAGATCATTTTAGCAAATGAGTATGATAAGGGTGAGCTCCTAAATTTAGGGATTACAGGAAGGGAACGGATCAATAACTTGACCGTGGGGAATAAGGAATATTTAGAGATGCATAGAAAAGAACTTGCAGGTTTAATCAATAACTGAAACGACTAGTGGATGAATAGCAAAAATAAAAAGATTGCAAATGTGTGCCATTATAAGCAATGCAAAGATATATATTACCTAACTTAACAGTTAAGTATTATACATGTCAGATCAAATTCTATTGTTGATTCTGATTATAAGATATTTCTCCAAAAAAGAACAATGAATTCTTTTATTGATAGACTCATAAACTTTCCCCGACGGGTATAATCTTATTGGAAATGAGGCGCGTCTCAAACAACAATAAAAGCAATACACCAATAATGAATCTTGCTCCAAAGATTCTAACAGATCCTTCAGATTTAGAAAAAATAAAACCCTATTTGGATAGTTTACAGGGTGCAATTCAAGCAGATGGAATTAACAATATAGCTATTACAGGGAGTTATGGAAGTGGGAAAAGCACTATTCTAAGAACATTTCAACATCAGAACCAAAGTAAGGAATATCAGTATTTGAATCTTTCCTTAGCATCTTTTAAGGACAACAAAAACGATAAAGAGGGTTTTGAACGTCGACTGGAAATCAGTCTTCTTCAGCAGATGTTCTATCATGTGAAGCCATCCAAAATACCAGATTCAAGATTTAAACGAATTGTAAATATTACAAACTCTAAACTAATCGTCTTGACTTTGTTTTGTGTGTTATGGATGTATTGCACATTTATTCTTTTTAAGTTTGATTACATTGAAAGCATTAACCCAAAAGGTTGGGAATTTACAAATGCCATAGATTGGGTGGCCGTAATATCTTCAATTATTTTCCTTATTGGGATCGGTTTGTTTGTAAAGACCATTTATAGGCTATTTGCCAATTCCAAGATAAATAAACTCAGCATAAAAGGGGAGCTTGAGTTAGGAGGGTCAGTTGATAATTCTGTATTTAACAAACACTTAGAAGAGATACTCTATTTTTTCGAGAGAACAGAATTCAACATAGTGGTCATTGAAGATGTTGATAGGTTCAACAGCACAGATATTTTCACGAAGCTCAGGGAAATAAATATTTTATTGAATAAGTCCGATTTGATCAAAAGGCCCATCAAGTTTTTATATGCGATTAGGGATGAGATGTTTATTGATAAAACAGAAAGAGTAAAGTTTTTTGAATTCATTATTCCAATAATACCATTTATCAATACCAGTAATGCCAATGATCAGCTTGCTAAACTTATTTCTAATGCCAACTTGCAGAATGTTCTATCTGATGATTTCACATCTGATATAGTTACATTCATTGATGATATTGATATGAGATTACTTATCAATATTTTTCAGGAATATCAGGTTTATAGAAATATTTTGAATGTTTCTCTTACAGAAGATAATCTATTTGCAATTCTTGTTTATAAAAACATATATCCAGATGATTTTGGGGAATTGGCAAGGAGAAGTGGAAAACTTTATACTTTTCTCACACAAAAGCATATTTATTTAGCAAAACTTCGTGGGGACTTAATTAGTAGGATCAATGATGTTGAAAGCCAGATCAAGCTCCTCGAAACTGAAGTTACGAAGCCAATAAAAGAATTAAGAGCAGTTTATATAAATAGATTAATACATGAACTAACTGAATTTCACTGCTTTGATCATAATGGCAAACAAATTACAGTGATTGAAGCCGTTGAAGATGAATACTTTGATGAAATTAAAAAAGATATAACAATAAGCTACTATAGATATTTTTCAAGACCTGGTTATAATCAGATTCGTTCTCAAAGGCAATCTAGTTCAATTAAGCTTTCAGACGTAGAAAATGATATATCAAGTAGCTTAAAATATTTGCAAAGGGAACAACTACTGATAGACAAAAAAAACAACCAGGTTGAGGTATTAAAAATTGAGGGAAGAAAATTAAAGAATCAAATTGTTGAACTTGAAAATTTAAGTATCAAGGAAATCTTTGATTTAACAGAAATTGATGATTATCTAGCAGATTTTGATAATAGTTATTTGATGCGTAACCTATTAATTAATGGATACATCAATGAAAATTTTGCAGATTATATCTCTCTTTTTCATGAGGTAAGCCTGACCAAAAGTGATTTTGACTTTGAAAGAAGTGTTAAAGCTGGAATTAGTCTTGACTTTGAATATGAACTAAGTAAAACTGAAAATCTAATTAAACGCTTACCTGAAAAGTATTTTAACAAGGAGGTAATTTTTAATTACACGCTACTCACCTGTCTTCTTGAAAATCAAGATAAATTCAGTGACAAATTAGATAACGTTTTCAAATGCTTAAGGATTGATGAGTCGAAACAATTTGATTTCATTCATGGATTCATAGGTGCAAGGCCTAAATATATACCCTTGTTTATTAAGCTATTGTGCTCGATAAAAGATGGTTTTTGGAACTTCATTCTTAACAAGTCACAGCTTTCTGATACAGAAATAAGGAATTTAACAAGGTTGATTTTTGAATATGCGAAATTAGAGCATATTCAAAAGTTCAGTAATGTTAAATCTTTGATAGGTTATATTGAAAAATTACCTAATCCGTTTGATTTCTTTGGCACTTTTAATGACACAAAAACTCTACAGAATTTCATTTCTAATAATAAAATTAGATTTGCCAATCTAGATTTGCCATCTTCAAAGCAACCACAACTTTTCGACTTAATTTACTCCAATAATCATTATCAAATCAACGCACATAATATCCAAGCTTTAATTATTGGAAGTAAAAAGGAGTTTGACCCTAAGAAACTGCAAGTATCACATTACTCAACTCTATTAAAACTAGATTTAGAATTTCTCCATAAGAATATAGATGCCAATATTGAAGAGTATATAGTTAATGTTATGACCTTTATTGAAGGAAATAATGAAGAGTCAGAGGAAACTATAGTGGATATTTTGAATAGAGAGGAGATTGATATAAAGGTCAAAGGAAAAGTACTTAGTAGTCAAAATGCAGTTATTCAATCAATCCAAAGTATTGATGACTTAGAAGTAATACAATTGGCTCTCTCTTCTAACTCCATTTTAGCAAATTGGCAAAATATTGCAGAATATTATGAAAAAATTATCGCTGATGAAACTAGTGAATTTGATCAGATAATGATTGACTTTCTAAATGACCCAAATAATTATGAAAAGTTGAGCTTAGTAAAGTTAGATACTATAAATGCCACTCCTGACTTTGAAAAGAAATTGTCCAATAATCTTCTCAGTTGCCATAGATTATCAATTGAAGCATATACTAAGCTAACGGACTCTATACCATACAGATATAACTCAATTAATTACGGGGATTATGAGCTAGAGAAATTGAATGTATTATTAGAAAAACGAATTCTGACATTGAGTCAAGAAAACTTTGAAGGTCTGAAAACGATTGATAGAAATCTATCCATCCGGCTGATTGAAGATAAGCTTGATAACTTCATTAAAGATGTTAACCGTTTACCCTTAGATTCAGATGATTGGTTAAGTATACTTAAATCTTCAAGAATAAATAATCTATCAAAGATTGATATGATTCAAAAAATGGATCGAGATATTATTATCAAGAATCCATCAATATCAAGGATTGTTTGTGATTTGCTACCCATTGATAAACATATTCCAATGGATTATGAGGTTTTAGACGCTATGTTTAAGTTTAATTATTCTATAAAAAGAAAAGTCTGTCTTTTAAATCTAAATTTTCATGATCTAACAAATGATCAAGTACAATCTTTAACAGAGAATTTAGGTAAAGATTATGGTAGAATTTTTGTCAAGCAGAATAAACCTACATTTCCTAAAACAGATTACAACTTAGAATTCTTTAAAAACCTTAAGGGTCAAGACCTAATCATTAGATATGAAGTCACTGAGAAAAAAGACTTAATTAAGGTAATAGCAAAGTATTAACTTTTCGTTTTATATTTTTCCCAAAGAGCATGTCGAATTCAAATGTCAGGATCTCCTGGTCCTGGATATGCTTATTTTTCTAATGGACTGTGTAGAAAAGAAGAACTTCTTTCACTCTTCAATATTTCTATAGCGATGTTCTGCGGGCTTGACCTGGGTAAAAGAAAAGGAACCGCCTCCCATCCTGAAAAGCTGCTTAAAAAAATCACATCTGATATGTTCACCAATTTAACTACTTTTAGCTACTAAACCATTATCTCCCACCTCATGAACCCAGAACTCCTATTCCTCCTTCTAGCTAGTATTATTTCCTTTTTCGTGTTCCTTTATATCGTTCCGGTAAATCTCTGGATCACCGCGATCTTTTCCGGGGTGAAGATCGAGCTGATACAATTGGTCTTTATGCGGATTCGCAAGTCTCCCGTAAAGGATATTGTGAATGCACTGATTCATTGTGCTAAGGCTGGTGTACTGATCAAGACAGATGAGCTCGAAACACATGCCCTGGCCGGAGGGGATGTGACTGCACTTACCCGTGCCCTGATCAAAGCCAAAAAAGAAGGAATTGAGGTCACACTGCTAGAGCTCACGGCACAGGACCTGGCTGGTAATGATCTCATGGAGTTTCTGGAAAAATCTAAGTCAATGAATCGATCCAAAACCCAGGACCTCAGGCAATGCATGAGCCACAAGATCATGAACGACCTTACTGAAGACCAGGTGGTGGAGCTGGGGAAGTTTTTGGAGAGGATGGGTAAAATAAATCTCTATGAAGCTTGAAAAAGAATTTCAATTTGTAATCAGCATTATCGTTATCCTGGCCTTTATCTGGCAGATGTATGACCTATTTGGGACAAGCAACCCTAGCATGGAAGAACTATTTATTCAGGGGTGTGTAAATGAATTTAAAACTGAGTCAATAGCAACAAGGGATAAAGAAGATATTTGTGAATGCACCCATCATGCATTCTTTGAACTTTATGACTCACTTATCTATGAAGTAGATTTTAATTTAAAGAATGAAACTGATAGTGCCTTTTTGAGAGATTGTATTTTGAAGGTGATTAATAATTGATTACAAAAGACCAAGCTTATCACTTTTTGACTTGTGCCAAGGACATTCACTATTTCTAATCACGATGGTCTGTGTGTCCTGCCTATCGAACAGGCAGGCACCTGACCATGGGTAGAGTAATCGATGTTTCTTCCTAAATGTCATACTTTACAAAGTCGAAATTCTGGAAACCTGGATAGAATATCACGGCGGTGGGGGAAAAATTTGTGCGTGGTGTGCGATGGTCGGCCTGTGTGCTTAAATTTTATCCGGGCCGCGTAGGCTTGACTTTTTTGCTTCGTTTTTGGCGGTACGCCTCAGCGTTCAAGACAAAAATGAAGAGCCTCCGCGGCTCAAGCGGTGATGAGTAAACAATTTATTAAGAGAATGAAGTCTTAAAAAACTTCATATAAACCTTGGCTTGTGGCTTACAGTAATCTTCTAATATGATAGATTCCCGACTTCCACCTTCCATAGGACTTATGTACGGCGGACAGGCGTCCTGAGGGACTCTCGGGAATGACGGTGGATTGGTCAGCTTGGTTTTTGCTACACAAATCAACCTACATCGTCCTCTTCGAGAGACGATAAACGGAGGTAAGCACGATGGTCTGTGAGCCACCATTGCCGTCAACCTAAGGAATTCTGACTTAGGAAAACAAAGGAAAATCAATTTTAAATAGGAAAATCAAGGACTTTTCTGAATATGTCAACCAATTTGTATCGTCTGATCGACTAGAGTCAATAGCAAAAACCACCGGTTTTAAGAAAAGATCGTCAACAATTAGCCCAGAAGCTTTCCTCAACGCATTGTTCTTTTCAAATACACAATCATGCCCTTCGCTAAGCGAGTACAGCATTGATATCGAAAATCAGATAAGTAAAAGTGTATCTAAGCAAGCTATTGATAAGAGATTCAATGAGAATACCAGATCCATGCTCATAAGATTGTTAGAGGATGTGATTTCTGCTCAGGTAAAAAGAAAATCTGTATTCAATCAGGACCTTTTTCCAGAAGTTAGGATTATGGACAGTACAGAGTTTATTGTATCAAAGAATTTGTCTGATACCTTTCCCGGTTACGGCGGAACAGGAAGAGAAGCAATCGCTCAAGTACAGTTAGAATATGAACTTCTGGGCGGTAAAGTTACTGAGATGTCATTAGGTTCTTCCCTAGACTCAGATGCTTTTGCAGGAATGAAGAATATCAATCAAATACCACCTAAAACACTATTGATTAGGGATTTAGGATACTCTTCACCCAAAGCCTTCAAACAAATTAGTCAACATGAACTGTACTTTGTAACTCGAGCTAAAGCTCAGTGGTCAATGTATGAGAAGCAGGATGGAAAGCTGAGAAAGATTACAGTTGAAGACATAAAAAACAGGTTAATAGAAACAAAACAACAGTATCTTGACATAGACATTTTTGTAGGTAGTCAAGTCCTTACACCCGTTAGATTGATTGCTAACTCCCTTTCAAAGGATCAGACTCAAAAAAGGATCAAGAAAAAGAAAGCAAACGGACAGTCCATAAGTAAGCTAACTAAAGAAAGTGCTGGTTTGAATCTGTTTGTCACAAATGTTGAAAAGGAAAAATGTTCAGCTAAACAAATATATGAGCTCTATACCCTGAGATGGCAAATTGAACTTATTTTCAAAACCTAGAAGAGCATCCTGAAAATTCATAAGATCCACCCAATGAATGCACTTCGGCTCGAATGTGTGATGCTTATCAAGTTTATATGGGTCATGCTCAACTGGTCATTATTAAAACTGATTGAAGAAGTTGGCAAAACAGAAATTAGTTATCACAAGCTTTCTAGAACTTTAATGAGTCAGTCAAAATCACTAAACTTAACCACTCTACAGTCTCCGCCATTATTACTTAAATGGTTAGATAACCTCTTCAAAATCAGCATGAAACATCACTTGAAAGAATACAAGAAAGGGACAAAAAGCATTGCAACTATACTTCAAAAACAAAGTACAGTTATAGACAATAATTGTATCTTTACAGCATACAAACCAGCCACGAAGGTGGCTTTTAATAACCATGGAAAATAAAACTTGCCATGGGCTACATGGCTTTATCCCAATTTTAAAAATACGCTTAGGTTGACGGCAATGGTGAGCCACAGACCATGGGTGAAATTGATAGTCACCTTGTGATATCAAAAACCCCTCATACAGCCCAATTTCAAACATTTTTAGGAGGTGTCAGAAATCACACGTGATTAGACTCCCAATCACGCGTGGTTAGGACTGTAATCACACGTGATTTTGCTCCGAACCCCGCGTGATTTTACTCCGAACCTCTCGTGGTTTTACCCAAAATCACACGTGGTTTTACTTCGAATCACACGAGGTTTTGTTCCGAATCACACGTGGTTAAGGCTGCAATCAGGCGTGGTTATGGTTGCGATCACACGTGGTTTTTTTTAAGCAATAATTTTTATGGTTTTTGAACACCTTTTTCGGAGTAAAATTACATCTCCCGATTTGGGAATTTCATTTTCAAAATGAGAATGAAGATTGGGGAGGTTTTAGCTCCTTTTGGATGTGCTAGCCAACCTTATCATTAAACGATTTCACAGCACGGTAGGATACATAAATGGAAGTTTATTTCAATAATTGCGTGATATATGCTCTTTTTTGTCTCATAGAGCGCTTTGGTATCTAAAATGGAGCAATTATTGCTTTCTTTTTAGCGTCTGCAGACATGTCGAAAAGTACACTCGACAAGCTTAACAAGCTAAAGCCCAGCAAACGTCTCACTGTCCGTAGCAAGACCCAGCAAAGCAGCAAATTAGAGAAACCATTTGATGGCGGAAAAGCTCCAGGTAAGAATTACCAACGCTTTTGTTCCGGTCCCAATGGGTACAATCTGACGCCAGCCCCGTGATAGCATGTGAAGACTTTAATCATTTGTTAAACTTTTAAATTTTAAAGCTATGTCTGTTTTATATGAAGTCGTACCAAAAGGTCAACCGGGAGTGGTTGGCGGGGGAACTATTAAGTATTATGCACAAATCGTTCGGCAGGAACCTATCAATATGAGGGAGTTCGCTGATGAGATTGCGGATAGGAGCACATTGACTACTCCGGTAGTATATACTATGTTGGAGTGTCTATTAGATCGGATACAATATCATATGAAAGCTGGTCGCCCCATCAAGCTAGGTGATTTTGGTAGCTTCTCACCATCCTTGTCCAGTAAGCCGGAGGATGTACCAGAAGATGTAAATAAAGACTCTATCAGTAAGGTAAAGATACTCTTTCGTCCAGGTAAGGTACTACGTTCTCGTTTAGACAGCCTGGATTTCCGTAAGATGAGAACGCGGACCAAATAAGATACACTTGTGATAATTGTAATGTTTAAAATGTGGAAAACCACTCTGCAAGCCTAGTGAAGCAGAGTGGTTTTTTTTGTTTCCAGCACGATGGTCTGTGAGCCCTGCCTTTGGGCAGGCAGGCACAGACCATGGGTAGAGTAATCGATGTTTCTTCCTAAATGTCATACTTTACAAAGTCGAAATTTCGAAAGCTGCATAGGCTATCACGGCGGTGGGATAGTGCGATAGCCAATATTGCGAAGCAAAAGAGCGGTGGCCCGCCAGAATACCGGCGGTCCGTCGATACGGCGTGTGATGGCTAGTGGGGGGAAGTGATCCTGCCTGCCGGCAGGCAGGTATTCTGGTTTGATTTTTTGGAACCGGGCCGCGCAGGCTTTTTCATCAAGGAAAATGGCTACGCGCCCCGGTATCTGCCTGCCCGGCATGAGGGCTTAGAAAGATTTCAGTATTTATAAGAAATTGCGATGTTTGGTTTGGACGCCAACCATGGGTAAAGAGGTAGGTTTTGTTATTCGTTTTTGGCCTTCAAAAATGAAAGCCCCCCTGGCAAGGGTGATGATCGAACTATTTTGTGAGAGAATGAAATTCAGAACCATAATAGCACGATGGTCTGTGAGCCACAGACCATGGATAACAGACGATGAACGGAGGTAAGAGAAGATAGTATCAGAGTCCCTTCGGTGACTCTGATTGGCTGTAAATTACCTAAATGTAATACTTTACAAAATCGAAATTCTGGAAATCTGAATAGGGTATCACGGCGGCTGGTGAAAAATTTGCGCGTGGTGCGCGATGGTCGGCCTGTGCGCTTAAATTTTTCTTGACTTTTTTGCTTCGTTTTTGTGTCAAGACAAAAATGAAGAGCCTCCGCGGCTCAAGCGGTGATTATTAAACTATTTTGTGAGAGAATGAAGTCTTGAAAAACTTCTCCAGGTATGCAAGGGGATTGTGTCGTCACCAATCATGAGATCTGGCGACTCCTGATTGGCTCCTCACAATGACGAGATTTGTTGCTGGGGCCTGTCCTATGCCGCTATAATTTTGCGAGTGTGTTCTACCCCTGGGGGATCACGATGGTCTGTGAGCCCTGCCTTTGCCTGCAGACAGGCACAGACATGGGTAGGGTGACTGTATTACACACTCGAATGATTGATATACTGTGAATATATAGATCATATTATCTGATAAAATGATTTATAAATTTTTCTTGACCTCTTTCGGTCCGCTTGTGCAGTAAGAGCCTCCATGCTCGCCTGCCGGCGAGGCAGGGCTCGAATGGTGGTGATCAAACTATTTTGTAAGAGAATGAAGTCATTCTTAAAAAATCTTCTCCAGGTATGCAAGGGGATTGTGTCGTCACCAATCATGAGATCTGGCGACTCCTGATTGGCTCCTCACAATGACGAGGTTTTTGCAGGGGCTTGTGCTACACCCCGCTACATTTTGCGAGAGTAGTCAATTACCTAAATGCAATACTTTACAAAGTCGAAATTTCGAAAAGCTGCATAGGCTATCACGGTGGTGGGGGAAAAATTTGCGCGTGGTGTGCGATGGTCGGCCTGTGCGCTTAAATTTTTCTTGACTTTTTTGCTTCGTTTTTGTGTCAAGACAAAAATGAAGAGCCTCCGCGGCTCAAGCGGTGATGAATAAACTATTTTGCAAGAGAATGAATTCTTAAAAAGCTTCTTATAAACCTTGGCGTGCGGCGCACCCTAACCTTCTAATGCGATAGATTCCCTGCTCGGTCTGTCCCGATAGCTATCGGGACTCCGGGGAATGACGATGGATTGGTCAGCTTGGTTTTTTGATACACAAACCAACTTACATCGTCCTCTTCGAGAGACGATGAACGGAGGTAAGAGAAGATAGTATCAGAGTCCCTTCGGTGACTCTGATTGGCTGTAAATTATAAAGTTCAAAAACCAAAGATGACACTTCCCGATTTGGGAATTACTTTCTCAAAATGAGAATGGAGGTTGAGGAGGTTTACGTTCCTTTTGGATGTGGTGCCCAACCTTATCATTAAACGATTTCATAGCACGGTAGGATACGTAATTGGATGGTTTTTTCCCTAAAAGAAAGTTTTATTCTCTTTTTTGTCTCATAGAGCGTTTTGGCATCTAAAATGGAGCAATTATTGCTTTCTTTTTAATGTCTTTAGACTTGTCGAAAAGCGCATTCGACAGCTTAACAAGCTAAAGCCCAGCAAACGTCTCACTGTCCTCAGCAAGACCAAGCAAAGCAGCAATTTTAGAGAAACCATTTGATGGCGGACAAGCTCCAGGTAGGTATTACCAACGCTTTCCTTCCGGACCCAAAAGGTACAATCTGACGCCAGCCGCGTGATAGCATGTGAGGCACTTAAATCAATTGTTAAACATATAAATTTTAATAAAATGGCAGTTAAATATCATGCCGTTGCTAAGAGACATCCAGGTATTGTCGGCGGCGGCGAAATCAAGTATTATGCATCCATCATCCGAGGAGATAAAGCAACCCTCAGAGGAATGTTAGATGAGATAGCAGAGTTAAGTGTTACCCATCCGGGAGCTGTGCTCGCGGTATTGGAAGTCTTTCTCTTACGTGTAAACTATCATTTGACCCATGGTAGAGCCGTAGAGCTTGGACAGTTAGGTACTTTTTACCCATCTATTAGTAGTACGCCGGAGGACTCGAAAGATGAAGTGAGAAGTTTCAATATCAGACGCTTCAAAGTGAACTTCAGACCCAGCAAGTTGCTCAAAAAGCGCTTGTCAGTAGTGGAATTCGTAAAAGAATCGGATGATACGGCTCAAGCACCGGCCGCATAGGCTTCATAGCAAATATGCTGTGATTACTGAGGCCTGGGTCTGACTGAATGCTTCAGCACCCGGACAGACTTTAGGCCTCTTTTTATACAAATCAACAAATCAACGAATAAGCTAATCAACATCAACAAATAAACCCTTTGTCAATCATGAAGAAGTACATGCACTATATCAAAATGGCTGTGTTGGCAGGGGTGATCATCTACCAGGTGATCTTTCAGCGCAGCATGATAACCGAGACCCTGCATACGACCCGAAAAATGGATCTGCAACTGGACTCGCTCTGGTCGATCCTACATCAATACGATGACACGCGCGCTGCATACGAAACAGCCTATGAGGAACTCATGCTCGCACAAGAGGAGCTGATCGCCATCCGGCAGGATTATTCCCGCATCTCAGATGAGCAGCAGGCTGATGTGACGTCCATCCGGCAGCAACTGCAGCAGCTGGCGCGGCCAGCCCGGGACATACCCCTATACGAAATTCAATCTGTGGACTCTTTACTCTTTCAGCCATGAAGACGTTAGCAATATCCATTCTGTACTTTATACTGGTCACCACAGCCCAGGCACAGCAGCGGACCTTCCAGTCCCGTGACAGTCGGCTGAAGGTGTACTATGGCGACACCGTTTCCATCCTGGCAGACAGCGCCTACATCGTGAGTGCGGCCCAGGCCTTGCTACTCAATGAGAAGCTGCTGGAGCTCAAGGCTGCCCAGCTGACCAACCAGGAGCTTCATGCCACCCATGCCGAGCTGCTGGATCGGGTAGGGGAGATCGAGCAGCAGGTATCCCGCCTGCTCAGCCGCCTGCAGTCCGAACACCGTGTGATGGAAGAAAACCTTGTGCTACTCCTCTCCGAGCTGGACCAAAGCATCGCCATCCTGCAGCAAGCCAACACCGAGCTCACCCTCAACAACACCCAACTCCACGACCAGCTGGCCCTGATGGATCAGACCGTCAAACACCTCCGCAAAGAAAACCGTAGACTAGGCTGGCATCACCTACGGGATAAAGCAGCCATTGCCATACTTGGTCTTAGCCTGGGATATCTCCTCGGGAATATGTGAAGATCTTTAAGAATTGGGCTTATATATGCAGTCATGGCCACCCTGACTTATCAGTAGGTAAGCGGGGTGGTTTTTTTGCGAGGTAGGTAGGTATCAGAGTCCCTTCGGTGACTCCGATTGGCTGTAAACTCAGTCATACTATGACTGTGCCTAGTCAGTTCCGTCTGGTGAGGACACCAGCTTACGGCTGACATGCACTAGCGGGGTTTCGAGAGATAATTAACGGAGGAAAGCACGATGGTCTGTGAGCCACAGACCATGGGTAGGTTTTGGTGTGGTACGGTGGTTTAACCATTTCATACTTTACAAAATCGAAATTCTGGAAACCTGAATAGACAATCACGGCGGTGGGGGAAAAATGGTGGGCAGCTTGCGAGGAGGCCGTGTTGCAGGAGGTTGGCCATGAGGGAGGCGTGTGGTGTGTAGGCCGTGCACTTATTAATTTTTCCAAAGGCTTTTTGGCGGTCCGCCGCCGCGGTTCGTTTTTGGCCTTCAAAAATGAAAGCCTCCCTGGCAAGGGTGATGAATAAACTATTTTGTGAGAGAATGAAATTCAGAACCATAATAGCACGATGGTCTGTGAGCCACAGACCATGGGTAGGGGGGCTAGGGGCGTGCGGTGGCTTTTGATGTCTGAAAGTCTGAACGTCTGAACATCGGAACATCCGAAAGTCGAAACATCCATTATCAATTCCCCTTCACCCTCATCCATAAATCCCCCATGAGCTTCCTGCCATCGCGTGGATTCTTGTCTACCTCGGTCAGCTCTACAAGGCCTGAGTCATGCGTGGTGATCTTATATTTGAAGACAAAGTCCTTTGAGCCCGGCTCGAAGGTGAACAACCCAAAGCGCAGGTCATTGAAATAGAGGTCTCCATCCTCTTCGGAAATGATATACCATCCTTCCGAGATCCGGATCATGCGCTGAATGCGTTCGTTCTCCACCAGGGAGCCCAGCAGGTGATGGTCTTTCGGGTAATATTGAAAGGCGATGGGCTGCGAATCGAAAAGTGAATAAGTGCCCAAAAGGTATGTGTCTTCAGTATCTACGTTGGCACTCCAGAGCACAGTATTCAGTGGTGATGGCCGGGTGTCCAGCTCCGAATACGCTATGTTTTGCGCTTCAAGCGCACTTTTAAACTGCAGGTAGGTATATCCTTTCAGCAGGATCGTGATCGCCAGGTAAGATGAGCTTATTATGAGCCCAAGCTTATTGTAATACCTCCGTTTGGGGGCCGTTCGTTTCTGTGTCATGGCGAGAATGACGCAGACCAGGAAGGGAAGCGTGTAAAGCGGGTCGATGACAAAAATTGTTTTGAATGCCAGTCGCAGGTCCAGGGGCCAGAACAACTGGGTGCCCCAGGTAGTGTGCGCATCCAGCATGGGGTGCGTCACAAAGGCCCAAAAGAACAGCCAGGCCCAACCTTTAAAGTCCTTGTATGTTTCATACCGGGAGACCAGCCACGCAAAAAGGGGAGCAAAGAGTATGGAGAAGACGATGGAATGCGTAAAGCCCCGATGAAAGGCGAGGGCTTTGGTGGTATCCGTAAAATGGGAAGCCAGCACATCCAGGTCAGGGATGGTGCCTGCTATGGCTCCGTAAAGCATCGCTTTGTTGCCCACTTTCTTTCCCAGGACAACCTCCCCAACAGCTGCACCTAAAACGATTTGTGTTAAAGAATCCATTTTCTATCGATAGAATGATCTTTAAACATATATAATCGCACTGAATAATTGTGAACTAAGGAGAGCCACAGACTATTCGAATGTGAAAAGGACGGAAATCTATATCATCTTCGAGAGAGACTGACCACATTACCGTCACTGCGAGGAGGTAGGCTAAGTCATATTATGACTTTAGCGTCTCATGTGCGTCAATAGCATCCTTTTTAATATCCCCGATTAAACACTAAAGAAACATTTCTCAGAACACAGTCATACTATGACTGCGCCTCTCCAGAATTGCACGGGGATTGTGTCGTCACCAATCAGCCTCTGGCTGAAAGGTTCCTTCCCAAATCAAGTTTGGGACAGGCTACAATGACAAGCTTTTTGCAGGGGCTTGTGCTAGGCCGCCATAATTTGTGAGTGGAGGCTATTACCTAAATGTAATACTTTACAAAATCGAAATTCTGGAAACCTGCATAGGCTATCACGGCGGCTGGTACCCCTATAGGGGCTAGGGGCGTGCGGGGGCTCTGACCAGCTCCGTCTGATAAGCACCAACCTACGGCTGACAGGCACCAACCGGGTTTCGAGAGATAATGAACGGAGGAAAGCACGATGGTCTGTGAGCCACAGACCATGGGTAGGGGACAACCTCCCCAACAGCTGCACCTAAAACGATTTGTGTTAAAGAATCCATCTACGAAAACTTATTCACTTATGCACGTCTCCTCAACAACAACACATTCTCCACATGATGCGTCTGGGGAAACATATCCACAGGTTGGATACCTTCTACAGTATAATGCTCAGCCAATAAGTTCAGGTCCCTGGCTTGTGTGGCAGGATTACAGCTCACATAGACAATCTTTTCTGGCCTGATCTCATTGAGCTGCTTCACTACGTCGGCGTGCATACCTGCCCTTGGCGGGTCTGTAATGATCACGTCAGGCTTGCCTGTCTTTTGCACAAAGCTTTCCGTGAGCAGGTCTTTGATGTCGCCGGCATAAAACTCCGTGTTGTCAATGCCATTGAGTTCGGAATTGATCCGAGCATCTACGATGGCCTCTTCTACATATTCTACACCAACCACTTTTTTAGCTTTGTGAGCCACAAAGTTGGAGATGGTGCCTGTGCCGCAGTAGAGGTCAAAAACCAGTTCGTCACCCTTCAAATCCGCAAAATCAAGGGCAGTCTGATAGAGCTTTTCGGCTTGTACAGGGTTCGTTTGATAGAAGGACTTGGGTCCTATGCGGAATTGTAGCTCACCCATGCGCTCCGTGATATAGTCCTGACCATGATAGGTGTGGACTTCCTGGTCATGAAAGGTCTCGTTCTTCTTTTGATTGATGATATATAGCAGCGCAGTTAATGTTGGAAACTTTTCCTTCAGGTGCTCCATCAATCCTTCAATCGCTTTTTCATCCGGCTCAAAGAACTGCACAATGACCATGACCTCCCCGGTAGTGGTGGTGCGGATGATCAGGTTTCGCAGTAGCCCATGCTGATCTTTCAGGTTGAAAAATGTCAGCTCATTTTCCAGTGCATATTGCCGGACCGTCGTTCTGATCTCATTAGAAGGGTCGGGCTGCAGCCAGCATTTTTCGATATCCAGGATTTTGTCGAATCGGCCGGGGATATGAAACCCCAGCGCATTCCTGTTGAATTCTTTCCCTGAAGCTATCTCCTCTGCTGTGAGCCAGCGCATATCGGAGAAAGTGAATTCCAGCTTGTTGCGATAAAAAGTAGTGTCCTCAGAACCCAGGATGGGTAATGGTTCGGGTAGGTCAGTCTTTCCGATCTTCCTTAGGTTATCAATGACCTGTCTGGCCTTGTAGTTTAGCTGAGCCTCATATTTCATGTGTTGCCACTTACAACCACCACAGGTGCCAAAATGCTCACAAAATGGTTCTTGTCTTTCCTGTGATTGCTGGTGAAAATGAACGGCTTTACCCTCAAAGAATTTTCTCTTTTTGCGGGTGATCTGTACGTCTACTATGTCTCCTGGCACCGCCTGAGCTACAAACAGCACTCGATTGTCGTGCCTGGCAATGCTTTTTCCCTCTGCCGAAATACCTGTTATCTCAAGGTTTTCGATAACTTTACTATGACTCATCTGCAGGCAAAATTAATAATTGTATCGTCATGAGATCACCTGGTTGTAGGGCATGAAAAGAATTCTTCCGTTAATCTTACTTCTGATTTTTGCTGGTGCTGCCAATGCCTTCCACATAGTTGGAGGGGAGATATCCTTTGAGACCATCCGGCCAGGCATCTACAGGATCACACTTATACAGTATTATGACGAAGCGCAAACGCAGAACAACACCTATGATGCCTTTGCTACGGTGCATATGTTTTCCAATAAAGATGGTTCTACAAAAGCCATCATCGATTTGCCGAGAAGACGGATATCCAATGTGCCTTATTCCAATATTAAATGTGTCATCGATGAGCTGAATACCTCGAGAGTGGAGTATACCACAGACTTTTCTCTCAACCCGGAGGAATTCGCAGACCCCGAGGGATACTACATCTCCTGGGAGAGGTGCTGCAGAAATGTGAGCGTGGACAACCTGGTGAATCCTACGGGAGCTGGGATGAACTATGTGGCAGAAATTCCTCCGCTGTATAAGGATGGGGCCCCATTCATCAATTCCACCCCAGCTTTATTCAGGCCTCTTGGGGATTATGCTTGCGTAGGTCAGTTTTACTATGTGTATTTTACGGGGACGGACCCCGATGGAGATTCACTCTCCTATAAGATGGCCACGCCGCTGAATAGTTCGGCCACTTTTCCTCCTGCGCCTACTCCCCAGCCAAAGCCACACATTCCTGTTCGCTTCCTGAACGGATATTCAAAAGACGTTTCTATCAAAGGATCGCCTGCACTGGGAATTAATAGCGCAGGCCTGCTGACAGTAAGTCCCAGCGAGACCGGCCTGTTTGTGTTTTCTGTCCTGGTGGAAGAGTGGCGTGAGGGCGAGAAGCTTGGTGAGGTACAGCGCGACTTCCAGATGCTGGTAGTAGATGGCTGTGAACCTCCGGATCCGCCCGAAGTAGCTGTCAGGATTCCCGGCGAGCCCGATTTCAATCCCGAAGTGGACATATTGAGCTATGCGGTGGTAGATGAGAAATGTTTTGAGTACCTGGTGACCAACATTGAGGAGGGTGAAGAGATATCGTTTAGAGCAGAACTTTCTGAAAGTGCAGAAGAGCTGGAGGACATCTTTGAGATCACTTCAACGTTTGTGGATGTCGGGGAGGATACATTGCTGGTCACCGTTTGTGCTCCGGATTGTCCACCAATACGAGACCGTCCGTTTTCCATCGACCTGATAGCAGCGGATGATGCCTGTCCGCTACCTCAGATGGATACGGTGAGGCTTACTTTGGAAATTGAGTCACCACCGAATGAATTTCCTGTAATCAGCCCTGGTGACAATAGCTACTTTGTAAACGAAAGTGACATCTTCTCACTTGATATTTCAGCGATGGATGCTGACAATGACTCAATGGACATGTTCGTGGTAGTAGATGGTGTAGATGACCCGGAAACCTTAGGTTTTTCGCTACAGGTACATTCCAGTGCGGCAGGACAGATTGAAGGAACCTTACAATGGGATACAGATTGTTTGCTTTATGACTTCGAAGATGACCAGCAATTCAATGTGCGGGTGTTTGTTGATGACAGAGACTCCTGTATGGTCATGAATCCTGATCACCTGTATTTATCAATGAATGTCGTGCTCCCGCCTAACACTTCACCTTCTGTGACTACCGGGGTGACAGTGTACCAGGTAGACCCGTTTGAAGAAGTGGTATTTGATGTTTCGGCCACTGATGCAGATGGAGATTCTATTACACTCAAAATGATTACCCCTGACTTTGATCCGGATATGTTGGGCATTTCATTTAATGACGCCTCAGGCACAGGGGAGGTCACGAGCCGTTTTCGGTGGGACATTGATTGTGCATCCACTTTTGCGACCAATAAAGATCAGTTTGAGTTCATGTTTTTAGGAGAAGATTTTGATCTCTGCAAAGTAAATAATGAAGATACCCTGGTGGTATTGATCAATGTGGACTTTGAGCCGAATTCGCCTCCCGAGTTTAACGACTATGATGATTATCGCATCAAGATCAATCAACCATTTGCCCTCGATATTGCTGCAACGGACAACAATGCAGAAGATTCTTTGACCATCAGGTTTTTGGAAGGCGCTTATCGTCCGGGGTCGCCAGGCCTTAGTTTTCCAACCAGCAAGGGTAAAGGAGCTGTCACCTCAACACTTAGCTGGACACCTGAGTGCGATCTGCTGGATCTTGATGAGACGAGTACGTTTATTGAGTTGGCTTTTGAAGTAATAGATGAGGGGTGCCCCATTCCTTCTGCAGATACCCTCAGGTTGCAATTCGAGCTTTATGATGACCTGATAAGTTTTGCTGAATTTCTTCCACCAAATGTGTTTTCTCCAAATGGAGATGGTATCAATGAGGTCTTTTCTCTATCCAATCTGTCCGACCCCTCAATGAATTTACCTGGTGATAATTGTCAGAATACTTTTGAATACGTCAATATTTTTGATAGGAATGGAAAATCTGTTTACCGCACCTATCAGAGAGACTTTACATGGTCTGGCGGAAACGTCCCTGCCGGGGTATACTTCTACGTGGTAAAGTACTCTCAAAAGGAGTATAAGGGCTATCTTAAGCTTCTTCGGTGATTGCATACATGCGATATTTCAGCTTGTAAAATTGCGAATCTGGCAATATTTTAATGATTTTCTGATTCTTTAAATAGAGCCTGACTGACCTTTTATCCTGCCTGATTCAGAATATAATATGGTATTTATACCAAAATACAGAATTAAATTCTATAATGATAGAGATGGTTCGCCGCTTAAGGGCTAATAGCAGCCCAATTTTGCCTAGAATAATATTTGGTATTTTAATGTGTTTTTGAAAATATTTCAAAATACAGATTCCTTTTTGATGAAAAATTCTGGAAAAAGCATTTTTACAATACGTCTAGTTTGAGAGAAGGGAGAAAAGGTGATATATATAATTTTTAAAAAAATGCTACTTATATTAAATATATTTAAAAAATAGGGCCCTTAGAATTGAATTAATGGCAATAAATTGACCAAAAAAGTATGTTGATTATTTTGAGAAGTCAGTTATAGTTGTATTTATTTGGCCTTTGAAACATTGGCAATATTTTATTAGCCAAGAGAAAATTAAAGCTTAAATTAATGTATGACACTATGAACATGATCACCAACACACTTCTGGGGATGACCTCGGGAGCTTCGATTACTTCAGTGCTGTCGACTGCATCAGTAAATGAGACGATGTCGGTAGTGCAAGACTATGGGGCAGACATTGCCAATTCATTATTAGTCTCTAATAATGTTTGGATGATGGTTGCCACGTTTTTGGTATTTATTATGCACCTGGGTTTCGCCGGTGTTGAGGCGGGATTCGGTCAGGCCAAAAACACAGTCAACATCCTTTTCAAAAATACGCTTACACCTATAATAGGTATCCTTACCTATTATATACTCGGTTTCAACTTAATGTATCCTGGTTTTGCTGAAGACAGCTCAGGATGGTTTGGTTTTGCTGGTTTCTTCCTTGAAAGCGGCAGTACTGCTGATGTGACTGTTGGTTACGCAGATGGAGGCTATACTTACTGGACTGATTTCTTGTTCCAGGCCATGTTTGCCGCTACTGCAGCCACAATTGTTTCAGGTGCCATTGCCGAAAGGGTAAAACTAAGCTCTTACCTGATTTTCACTGTCATCTTTGTGGGTATTGTTTATCCATTGATTGGTAGCTGGAAATGGGGTGGTGGAGCCCTGGACATGATGGGATTCTATGACTTTGCAGGTTCTACACTTGTTCACTCTGTTGGTGGATGGGGAGCCCTTGCCGGTGTTATCATCCTAGGACCACGATTGGGTAAATATGTTGACGGTAAAGTAGTTGACAAGCCTGGTTCTTCTGTGCCTTTGGCGGTAATCGGTGTCTTCCTCCTATGGTTAGGATGGTTCGGATTCAATGGCGGATCAGTGCTTTCTGCAGATCCGGGGTTGACTTCATTCGTTCTTGTTACTACATGTTTGGCTGCTTCAGCAGGTGGACTGGGTGGTTTCATCGCTGCTTACTTTATGTTCAAAAGACTCGACCTGGGTATGGTATTGAACGGTATCCTTGCTGGTCTTGTAGGTATCACTGCTGGTGCTGACGTTATCGAGCCTCCGATGGCTATCGTGGTCGGTTTGATTGCTGGTATCCTTGTAGTAATCTCTGCGGTTACACTTGACAAACTTAAGTTGGACGACGTGGTAGGTGCTATCTCTGTTCACCTTACTTGTGGTGTATGGGGTACGCTTGCAGTAGGTATCTTCTCTACAAATCCTGAACACTCTTTCGGTGCTCAGCTAATCGGTGTAGCCGTTTGTGGTGCCATGGCATTCGTAAGTGCATTCATCATCTTCTACGTAATGAAAATGATCTCTGGAATCAGGGTATCTGAACAACACGAAAAAGAAGGTTTGGATAGCCACGAGCACGGTATCAGAGGATACACTATCATCTACGAATAAAATCCTTCGGGTTTTATAAAAAAATTAAGGCCTCTGAATCTGGTGGGGACCAAAAATGATTCAGAGGCCATTCAAAAAATTCAATAAACTTTTAATCAATAAAAGCTCATGAACACAATTACTAAGATATCAAAAAAAATATCAGTTCTATTCTTAGGACTTATCATAGCAACAGTAGCTGTTGCACAGGATGAAGATGCGGGCTTATCCATCAGCGGTTCTGTTGATACTTATTATAAATATGATTTTTCAGGATACGCCCAACGTACCGGAACTTGGTTTGGAGAAGATCAAAATTCAGTTTCAATAGGTATGGTGGATATTGCGCTATCACACGAATTGGGTAAAGCATCTTTCGTAGGTGAAGTTGCCTTTGGACCAAGGGCTGATGGAGTTGCTGGAACAGGGTTGGCTACTGCTCCCGGATCTATCCAAAACTTATATGTTTCTTATGCCTTGACTGATGCACTTTCAGTAACTGGAGGTTTCATGGGAACATTCGTTGGTTACGAGGTGATCTCACCCGCTGCTAACTTCAACTACAGTGCATCTTACCTGTTCAGTAATGGACCTTTCCAGAATGCAGGTGTGAAGCTTGACTATGCCATCAGTGACTCATTTGGAGTTATGTTTGGAGTATTCTCATCTTCATGGGATTCTTATGTAGCTGATCCTGGATTAGGAATGAACAGTATTGGAGCACAGGTTTATGTTGCTCCGGTTGATGGATTGGATGTATATATTAACTATATCACTGGAAGCCTTTTCTCTCAATGGGATATTACAGCAGGTTACCAAATCTCTGACGCGTTTTACTTAGGAGCTAATATTGCTCAAAACTTTGAGTATGATGGCGATGAAGATGGTGGATTCTTCGGATTTGCACTTTACCCACAGTATTCACTTACTGATGCTGCAGCGATTGGTGTTAGATTTGAAAACTGGACACCTGAATTCACAGATGCTCCTACTATCAATTCTTTCACACTTTCTGGAAACCTGAAAGCAGGAAACCTTACGTTCATTCCTGAATTGAGAATTGACTCAGCTAGTGAAGATATCTTCTACGATGGAGATCCTGGTGATACTGGAAATACTTCTCCTGCAGGTTCATTCACTGAATTGTTGTTTGCTGCTGTGTATGCTTTCTAAGAAAGCTTAAAATATATTTAGATTATTAAATGCAGGCAGTTAAATTAGCTGCCTGCATTTTCAGTTTATTTTAAAATTGATGAGTATTTGACAATAAAATCAGCATTTACTGAGAAAATATCAAAAAAAATCACATATTTGTTAGTTATATCGACAACCAAAATAAAACAATAAATAAAAATGGCAAAAGCTAAACTTGAGTACATCTGGCTTGATGGATATAAGCCGACCCAATCCCTTAGAAGTAAAACAAAAGTCGTAAACAACTTTGGTGGTAAACTCGAAGATTGTGATGAATGGTCATTTGATGGTAGTTCAACTGAGCAGGCAGAAGGTGGTAGTTCAGACTGTTTGCTTAAACCTGTAGCTTTATTCAAAGATCCCGCTTTTGATAATGGCTGGTTGGTGATGACCGAAGTATTGAATGCTGATGGTACACCCCACGATTCAAATGGAAGAGCAACTATCGACGATGAAGACGATGACTTTTGGTTTGGGTTCGAACAGGAATATTTTATCTGGGACCCTGAAACTAATAAGCCAATCGGTTTCCCGGCTGGTGGTTATCCTGCGCCTCAAGGTCCTTACTATTGTGGTGTTGGTGGACAGTTTATATTCGGTAGAGATATAAAAGATGAGCATTTAGACATGTGTCTTGAGGCCGGTCTAAACGTTGAAGGAACGAATGGTGAAGTAGCAACAGGTCAATGGGAATTTCAAATATTTGCCAAAGGTGCTACCAGGGCTGGTGATGAGATATGGGTTGGTAGATACCTATTGGAAAGATTGGTTGAAAAGTATGGCCTATCTATCAACTACCACCCAAAACCATTAGGTACGCTTGACTGGAATGGTTCAGGTATGCATGCTAATTTTTCTAATACGTTTATCAGAACTGCTGGATCAAAAGAAAAAATCGAGAAAGTATGCGAAGCTTTCAGACCTGTAGTTAAAGAACACATTGCAGTATACGGTGCTTACAACGATCAAAGGTTGACAGGAAAGCACGAGACTGCTTCTATCCACGACTTCTCTTACGGAGTGTCTGACAGGGGTGCATCAATCAGGATTCCTGTTTACACAAAGAATCACGGATGGAGCGGATACCTTGAAGACAGAAGACCTGCATCTAACGCAGATCCATATAAAGTAGCAGCTAGAATTATTAAAACTGTAAAAGCAGTTAAGTAACCTGGGTTTTCAGGGGGATCCTGAATATCAGGATAGAGAAAATCATATAGCATCGGGGATATTCCCGGTGCTATTTTTTTTATCCTTTTTGATTTTAAAGGCTGGTTGTTCACCAATAACCTAATAACCTAATAACCTAATAACCTAATAACCCAATAACCCAATAACTAGATCCTTTTCAGGTTTTTGCTTCTAATGAATACTTCCTGATCATTCCAGATCACTTTGCTCCACACCTCATCAACGTCAAGAAGTTTTAACCTGTGGCCTTTGTCAATCATTTCTATTGGTTCAGCACCCGCTGAGGGGCCGGACATGAGAAGGCTGTTGCCCTGCGAGACTATCCCATAATTCTGAAAGAATGCATTATTGATGAGTAGCATTGCTACAGCTATCGTCACGATTTGAAAAATGGCTGAGGTCACTGGCTGCTCTTGATGCTTTTTCTTTCGATAGATATATAAGGTGATAAGTAATGAGATAAATAACAATGCAATCAGAAGTTCATACTTAAATTTTTTGGCAACACCTGCGATAAATGCACTGTCAGAATATTCGTAGCCAATCAGTTCATGTTTTTCTGCGAGCTCCCGCATTTTTGATAAGACTTTCTTGTCGGAGGTTTGATTATAATAGAGACTGAGAAAATACAACGCGTTGGCATAGTCGCCCAGACCTTCTTTGATGAATGCCATTCGGGCCAACATAGCGGCTGATCCCTGGTTTTGATCAAACAATTTCTCGTAATGTTGAAAAGCTTCAGTATATTTTTTTCCCTGGTAGAGACTGTCTGCCTGGCGCAGTAAGTCCTGATTTTCAGCGCCAACCGACAGTAATGGGACGACAAAAAAAATGAATACGAGAAAGGTTGACCTAAAAAATAAATTCATGCGTTGGTTTTTGAATTTATGATACCTACATTTGCATCCGCAATTTAAGGAAACGCCCTGAGAAGTTGCAAAATCCCATAAAAATGATTCGCTAGCTCAGCTGGTAGAGCACATCCCTTTTAAGGATGGGGTCCTGGGTTCGAACCCCAGGCGAATCACTAGCAAACCCCGGTTCAGAACGCTGAATCGGGGTTTTTTATTTCACTAAAAACTTATACTTATCACCATAAACCAATCAGGTTTTAGAAACCTGATTGGTTTCATATTTATATATTAAATAGAATAGGGGTAGTGGAGAAAAGGATGGGGTCCTGGTGATGGGTGCACGCTGGCGCAGACTGTGCCTTCGCGAAGCTTAGCTTTAGCGTAGGAGCCGACCCCAGTCGAACCCCACTAGCGTCTGCCGAAATGAAATGAAGGTAGAGGCGAATAATTTACAAATTGAAATTATACCCAATTACAAATAGTACAGGCCATGGATCTGTTAGGTCGGTGATCCGATTGTCATTTTTAAGTTTATCGTAATCATCTTTAAATGAACTTGATCTAACCGGAAGCAATATACCGAGGTCCCAATAATTGCCTTCTTTATGTATGGAGTTGATTTTAACGCCAAGTCCGAAAGTCAATCCACCATAGACATCATTATATTCGTCCTCAAGGCCTTTAACTTTTATTACAGCATTTGTCCCATACATTCCAGTTAGGTAGAATTGGGTCATACTCGAACTTTTAAAATCTTTGAGTAACCCTATATTATAACCAACGCCTGCTAACTGATATCCCAGTCCACCAAACAGATTCAGACTATTAGCTAAATTGGTTCCGAACCTAACACCAAACCCACCGTATGGAAGACCACCCCCAATGCCGAATGAACTTTCTTTCTTTTGTGAACTAAGATGAAGATCCTGGGACACAGCAATGTTGAATGATAGAGCAGTGGCGACTGCAAATAGTAGTAACTTCATGATTCAATAAGTTTTAAAAGGTCCAGTTTGAATCAATTATTTTGACGGTACTTTCAACAGTTGAATATTTCTTCATTCCATTTTCAATAAGAAAGTTCTCGTCATCATCCTGGCCTGATAATGTAGCTTCAGATTTTTTCGACATTATTTTCTTCACCTTACCAATAGCCTTTACATTGTCTGGTGCTACAGGCAGTAATTTTACTCTGGCCTTCATGGCTCCCATAGTAGGTTTTACTTCGATGATGTAAGTGGAATTGGGTAATAATTCACCTTTTATAAAGTCTCTGTTTTCTGCAGCCGCCCAAAATATATGGTTACCAGGATCGCACTCATATTTGAAATAGTTGACTCCCTGTAGTTTGCCAAGATATTTTTCACCATCGAAATATTTGAAATTGATCAGGGCACCAGTACCTGAGGATCTTACAAAGTAAACAAGGGTTTTTCCCTCAGATGGTTTTTCAAACTCCTGAGCACATACGAGAAACTGAGCAATAACAATAGTTGCAACAAAAAGGATATACTTTTTCATTTTCAGGTTAGATATATGGGTAGATATGAGTTGTTTAGTAAATATATGATATAAAAGTATATTTTGTACGAAACGTTTTTTACATCAGGAAAATTAATTCAGGTAATCAGAGCTTAAATTGTGAAAACAACCCTTTGCCCTAAATACATCTCATCTTTACATATCAATTCTTGTCATAAAATCCTATGAAACAGTATCTTGTGCCCCTATTATAATTTGATGACCGAAGATGAGCGAGATCAACCCAAAATATCCTGACATTGACTACCTCCGCAACCGCGCAAAGCAACGTATCCCAGGTTTCGCATTCGATTACCTGGATGGGGGATGTAATGCAGGAATCAATCTCAAGAGAAACACCGATGAGATCCGCGAGCTGCAGCTGAAACCCTACTATCTGAGAAAATTTGAAAACCTTAGCCTCAAGACCAAACTCTTCGGGAAGGAGTACGACATGCCCTTTGGTGTTTGCCCAATAGGTCTGCAGGGATTGATATGGCCAAGGGCAACAGAAATACTTGCAAAGTCCGCATTCGAACACAACATACCCTTTATGTTGAGCACGGTGGCCACAGCGAGCCTGGAGAAGGTGTCTGAAATCACAGAAGGAAATGCCTGGTTTCAGCTATATCATCCGGTTGAAAACAAGTTGAGGGATGATCTGTTGGATCGGCTTAAGGCTGCCGAGTACCCTACGCTTGTTTTGTTATCTGATGTGCCGGCCTTTGGATACAGGGCCAAAGAGATCAGGAATGGCCTGGCGATACCCCCAAAGATGACCTTACGGAATATCTACCAGATCATGACCAGGCCCAACTGGGCTATCAATACGCTCATCGCTGGCACGCCACAGTTTCAGACACTCAAGCCATACATCCCCAAAGGCATGAGTCTGAGTCACCTGGGGCTCTTTATGAATAAGACCTTCAATGGCCGGTTGAGTGAAGAGAAGATCAAAGAGATCAGGGACAAGTGGAAAGGCAACCTGGTGATCAAGGGCATTGTCAGCAATGAAGATGTAGAGAAGTCTATTAAACTTGGAGTGGATGGCATCATCGTCTCCAACCATGGGGGACGTCAGCTGGATCATGGTGAGTCCACGATCAAGCCCCTTGCAGAGATCTCAAAGAAATACAAAGGCAAAATCACTGTGATGATGGACAGTGGGATCAGAACCGGTCCTGATATCGCCACTTCCCTTGCTTCGGGTGCAGATTTCACCTTTCTTGGTCGGTCATTCATGTATGGCGTGGGAGCACTTGGCAAAGAAGGCGGAGATCATACCATTGCCGTGTTGAGAGCACAGCTTACCCAGGTGATGCAGCAGCTGTGCTGTGAAAGGGTAGAGGATCTGCCAAACCACCTCATTAAATAGGGTATTTGCTATTTTAAAGGGTGCAGGTCCAGGCCAAAGAATTGAAGTAATTGTTGTAAATTGAAGTAAAGCGAAAGGAATGAAGATGGTAAATATTAACACGTCCGAGGAGTCCTATGATGCCATCGTGGTAGGAACCGGCATATCAGGAGGATGGGCAGCCAAAGAGCTCACCGAGAAAGGACTGAAAACATTGGTGCTGGAACGCGGCAGGATGATCAAACACATTGAAGATTATCCTACCATGTATACAGATCCCTGGGATTTTGAAAATGGTGGAGACCTCACCGTGGAGGAGCGCAAGCGATATCACAAACAAATCAGAACGGCCTATCTGGCCAACAAAGATTCCATCCACTTTTTTGTTGATGACCTGGAGCACCCGTACAATGAGATCAAGCGATTTGACTGGGCCAGGGGATATCATGTTGGTGGAAGGTCCATCACCTGGGGTAAGCAGAGCTACCGGTTGAGTGAAATGGATTTTGAATCCAATGCCAAAGAAGGTGTAGCGATCGACTGGCCTATCAGGTATAAGGATTTGGCGCCCTGGTATGACTATGTGGAAGAGTTTATTGGGGTATCAGGGCAGAATGAGGGATTACCTCAATTGCCGGACGGCAAGTTTCTCAAGCCCATGGAGATGAGTTGTGTGGAGAAAGTGCTCAAGAGTAGCATTGCCAGCAACTACACAGACAGGATCATGACCATTGGTCGGGCAGCACATATCACCGAAGGTACAAAGCCTGGTATGGGCCGGTCTACCTGCCAGTACAGAAACCGGTGTCGTCGTGGTTGCCCGTATGGGGGTTACTTTAGTAGTAACTCATCTACTTTGCCTGTAGCAGGCGAGACAGGTAACATGACCTTGAGACCCAATTCCATCGTTCATGAAGTGATCTATGATCAGGATACTAAAAGAGCCACTGGAGTTCGTGTGATCGATGCAGAGACCAATCAGTCTTATGAGTATAAGGCAAAAGTTATTTTCTTATGTGCTTCAGCAGTGGCATCTACCTCCATTCTGATGCAGTCGAAGAGTGATCGCTTCCCGGAAGGGTTCGGCAATGATTCCGGAGAGCTGGGGCACAACCTGATGGATCACCACCTTGGTGTGGGAGCCAGCGGAGTTACTGATGATTTCCAGGATAAATACTTTGTGGGCAACCGACCCAATGGTATTTACATTCCGAGGTTCAGAAACCTGGGTGGCAGCACCAATAGAAAGGACTTCTTGCGAGGATATGGATACCAGGGAGGTGGCAGCAGGTCCGACTGGACGGAAAATGTAAAAGAGCTGAGCTATGGTAAAGACCTGACCAAAGCCATTGTGACTCCTGGAAAATGGCAGATGGGGCTTGGTGGATTTGGCGAGTGCCTGCCATACCATGAAAACCGCATGTACCTGGATTATGATAAGACAGACAAGTGGGGACTGCCAACCGTAACCTTTGATGCGGAGTTCAAAGAAAACGAGATGGCGATGCGGGAAGATATCCAGGATCAGGCAGCTGAGATGTTGGACAATGCCGGGTTTAAAAACATTCGGAAATACAACAGTGAGGCAGTGATTGGTAAAGGGATTCACGAAATGGGTACCGCCAGAATGGGGAAAGACCCTAAAACTTCCGTGCTAAATAAATACAATCAGATACACAGCGTGCCAAACGTTTTTGTGACGGATGGTGCTGCCATGACTTCAGCCGGGTGTCAGAATCCATCGCTTACTTATATGGCGCTCACAGCCAGGGCAGCAGCTTATGCAGTAGATGAATTGAAAAAACAAAACCTATAAGATCATGGAGAGAAGAAATGCCATAAAAAATATCGGGCGATCTATGGGAGCCTTTGTTGCCACCCCAGCAGTTTTAGAGCTATTGCAGAGCTGCGGCGGTCCACAATACGATTGGACACCCGTCTTCTATACTGAGGAGCAGGGCGCTTTTGTCAAAGGATTGATAGATACTTTACTCCCCGCCGTGGATAATATGCCATCTGCTACTGGAGTAAATGTTCATGTGTTCATTGATAAGTATGCCAATGAAATTTTGGATGCAGAACAGCAGGAAATACACAAAAGCGGTATGGGGAAAGCCATTGAAAGTCTGCTGGCCAGTTCTGGGAAAAGTGGTATTGGGAAAGTAGAAACTGCCTCCTACGAAGCCTGGATGGATGAGCTTTTTGGTGGTTCAGAAGAAGATGAGGTCTACAAATTTGTAGAAGCTTTTCGTGGTCAGACGATCTGGGCCTATAAAAATACCGAGTTGGTTGGTGAGACCATAATGGCTTACAACCCGATTCCGGGTAAGTACGAGGGTTGTGTGGATTTGAATGAAACAACACAGGGTAAAGCCTGGTCCATTTAATCTAAAATCTGTGAAAAGAAGTTTGATATTCAAAAGTCAGGTAATGGTTTATCTGGCTTTTTTATTTTAATGATAATGAATAGATATTTAAGATTTGGCTCAGTAATTTTTGTGTGGCTATTGGCTGTTAGGGTCCTGGCCGACAAACCCAATGTGATCATCATCTACACCGATGATCAGGGTACGGTGGACATGAATGCATTCGGTGCCAAAGACCTGGTCACCCCCAACATGGACCGTATTGCCAGGAGTGGAGTTCGGTTTACCCAGTTTTATGCTTCGCCTATTTGTTCCCCCTCCAGGGCTTCTCTACTCACCGGGAAGACGCCACAGCGAGCCGGTTGTCCGGGCAATGCAGGTGCTTCCATCGAAAGTAAAGGTGGTGTTCCGGGGAGTGAATATACCATGGCGGAGATGTTTAAGGATGCAGGCTACAGGACGGCCCATATTGGCAAGTGGCATCTGGGGTATCAACCGGATATGCTCCCCAATGCACAGGGTTTCGATTACTCATTTGGCCACCTGGTGGGTTGCATAGATAACTTTTCGCATTTCTATTATTGGAATGGACCAAACAGGCATGACCTTTTTCGCAATGGCGAGGAGATCCATCTTCCGGGAGAGTTTTTTCCGGATTTGATGGTAAAAGAGGCCGGCCAATTCCTGGAGGAGAATAAGGAAGAGCCCTTTTTTATGTACTTTGCCATGAACATGCCACATTACCCCTACCAGGGAGATGAAAAGTGGATGGAATATTATGAAGAGCAGGGAGTACCCTATCCCAGAAATCTATACGCCGCATTTCTTTCTACCCAGGATGATCGAATCGGCATGCTATTGAAAAAACTGAATGACCTAGGTCTGACCGAAAACACCATCATAATTCTGCAATCTGATAATGGCCATTCTACGGAAGAGCGAGCCCACAACGGAGGAGGAAGTGCCGGACCCTACAGAGGAGCCAAGCAATGTGTATTTGAAGGTGGGATCAGGGTGCCTGCTGCCATCAGCTGGCCTGCAGAGATCCCGGGAGGTCAGGTCAGAGATCAGTTTGCCGTAAACACCGACTGGCTGCCAACACTTGCTGATCTCTGTGAGATTAAGCTGGACAGAAAAGCGCTGGATGGCAAAAGCCTGGTAGATCTTATCGATGATGAAAAGACGAAAACAAAACACCAGGATGGCTACTGTTGGTCATTCAACAAGATGTGGGTAGCCAGGAAAGGAAAGTGGAAGCTGATCGGTAATCCCTACGACACAAGCGACAGGGATTATGAGTTTTCCGAGAAGCTATTCCTGGCCAACCTGGAGGAAGATCCTGGTGAGCGTGTAAATCTCGCTGACAAGTATCCAAAAGTTGTAGCACAGCTCGAGAAGCAATATGCAGATTGGCTGAAAGAAATCGATTGATTAGAATACAAACTCATGATAAGACCTTACATCCTCAAAGAGACAAACTGGAAAGACATTCAGCATCATCAGTACGAGCTGGCTGTTCTCCCCTGGGGGGCAACCGAAGCACATAATTATCATTTGCCCTATGGCACGGATGTGTACGAAGGTGATGCCATTGCAGCAGAAAGTGCCCGCATTGCCTGGGAAAAGAAGGCAAAGGTGGTGGTGTTGCCAACCATACCTTTTGGAGTCAATACCGGGCAAAGAGACATCTACCTGGACATGAACATCTATCCGAGCACCCAGATGGCCATTCTCAAGGATGTTTGTGAAGTGCTGAATACTCATGGCATCAAAAAGCTGATGATCATGAACAGCCATGGAGGGAATGACTGGAAGTCGATTGTTCGCGAGCTTGGGGCTATCTACCCTGAGATGTATATCTGTGTCACGGATTGGTTCAAGTCCATGGACCGGACAAAGTATTTTGATGATCCAGGAGATCATGCCGATGAGATGGAGACAAGCCTGATCATGTACCTGAAGCCAGACCTCGTTCTTCCCCGGGAGACCTGGGGAGATGGGAAGGAAAAGAAACACAAGATCAAAGCATTCTCCGAAGGATGGGCCTGGTCGGAAAGGCGTTGGTCAAAAGTATCTGCCGACACCGGCATCGGCGACCCAAAGGCATCTAGTGCCGAAAAGGGAAAAGCATTCTTTGATGCGGTCTGCCAGAAGATGGGGCAGCTGTTCGTGGATCTGTGCGCCCTGGATCAGAAGGATATTTATCAATAGGGTTTATGGCTTTGCGAGCGCTGCAATGATTACCGTCATTGAATCTGTTTCCGAACTTGATTCTGGAAGGAGCCTTTCAGTTAATCAAATAAGCTTCCATGGAAAACAGAATCTTATCACAGGAACGTCCAATCCATACCCCAGACTGGGCAACTCCTGATTTCTGATTTCTGATTTCTGATTTCTGTCTCCTAAGAGATTCACTCTTTAATCACCACTCCAGCAAACTCCTTGGCCCAGGCCATCAGTGCCTCTTTTTGGGCATCAGATAGTTCAGCTTCTTCATGGAGATCAACATAAGATGATAGTGGCATTTCACCTTCTTCCAACACTTCCTGGATGTCTTTCAATGCCCGGAGTTTTCCTCTTTTATCAAGGGAGGTCCAATTTGAGAAGTTGAGCTCTTCGCGCCCATGGTCGATGTGACCATACAGGAACCATGAAACTGGAGCGATGAAGCCATACCATGGATACTTGGTTTCCATGGAGTGACAATCATAGCAGGCAGATTTGAGCAAGCCCGAAATCTCGGGAGATACATTAGCAACAAGTAATATATCTCCCGGGTTTTCGGTTGAAGTAGCTGGTCGTTCAGGTCCTACGAATTGCAGGATCGCAAAGACGACCAGAATAGAAATTAGAATGTATTTTAATTTTTTACTCACCCAATGCAGCATTGGTCGTAGACTCAGCCCAACCTTTGAGCAAGGCTACTTCATCATCGGTAAGCTTCAGGTGAGGGTATTTTTCGACCACTTTGGAAGGTGGCATCTTACCTTCGTCCAAAACCTCAATGATCTCGTCAAGTGTACCTACCAAATCAGCTGGTTCCATATATTGAAGCTTCACCCACATCAGTTTGTCCTTGGCCTTGTCGCTCTTGCCACTTGGAGAATGACATCCCAAACATTTGTTGGTGATAAGTGTCATCACATCCATGGGGTATGCTCCGAGGAGTTGTGTTGAATCAGCCAGCAGGACTTTGGTCTTTTCGGGACCTTCTTGTGCTGATGCCTCTTGTGTGTAAAAACAAGCAAATAATGCTATACAAAGTGTAAATAGTAATTTTTTCATATGAATATGGTATTTAGGTGATTCTAAAATTAATTAAAAGTTGGTAAATATTGATACCCTTAAACTTAAACTGCCATTTTTTAAACATAAAGTGACTCTTTATCAATGTAAGAGATGACAGTACCCATGGATATGCCATGTATTTCACCACCACTTTTGCTTTTGATATCTACGCTCCGGAAAAGATCATCGAAACTCGTTTGATTATGATGCGTTGTGTGTTTGCAAGGGGATAATTGCTTTGGCTGGCCTTATTCTCATAACTAGAATTGTTAAGATGACTTTACTCCTTATTTACTTATTCATTGCACTATTTGTATCATTCCTGTGCTCTATCATGGAAGCAGTGCTGCTCTCTACCCCGGTTTTTTACCTCAAATCAAAACTCGAGCAAGGGGTAAAGAGTGCAGGGGTGATGATTAAGCAGAAGGAAAATATTGATCGGCCACTTGCAGCCATTCTTTCTGTAAACACCATTGCTCACACTGTAGGGGCAGCAGGTGTGGGGTCTCAGGCAAATATTGTCTTTGGTGAGGTGTACTTTGGGATAGTGTCAGCAGTTTTGACCCTACTGATATTGTTGGTTTCTGAAATTATCCCCAAAACACTAGGGGCCAACTATAGCAAGGAACTATTTGCCATCTCGGCCAGGATCATTGACGGAATGATATTTCTGACATTACCATTGGTTGCAGTGTCTTCATTCCTTACAAAAGCCTTGTCAAGGAAAGGTAAAGTAATGACCACAAGCAGGGAGGAAATTTCAGCACTGGCTAGCATTGGTACAGAAGAGGGTGTATTTGCTGACAAGGAGAATAAGATCTTACAGAATCTGATCAGGCTAAAGAATATAAAAGTTTTGGATGTAATGACTCCCAGGGTGGTGGTGGTCACTGCGGATGAAGAGATGACCATTAGAGAGTTTTTGATGAATAAGGAATTTCTACACTTTTCCAGGATCCCGGTTTATCGAATTCAGCGAGAGCAAATCACGGGATATGTTGTCAGGGCCCACGTATTCGAAAAGCTGGCAGAAGATCAGCTGGACGTGAAGCTGAAAGATATAAAGAGGGAGATCCTAACGTTCCCGGGATCAAAAACCTTGTTTGATGCCTGGGACGAAATGTTGGTAAAGCACGAACATATTTCACTGATCATTGATGAATATGGAGGTATGGATGGCATCACTACCCTGGAAGATGTGTTCGAGTCATTGCTTGGGTCTGAAATCATTGACGAAACAGACAAAGTTGAAGATATGCGTCGGCTGGCACTTGAGCGATGGAAAAACAAACGGAAGAAATACGATTTGCTTACGAAGGGATGAGTACGATCAATAGCGTTAAATCAACCGTAAGTTGCCTGACCTTTTTACAGCTCTGAGTATCATAAAGAAGGGAATCCACCAAATAAAGTCGTTAGTAAACAAGGTATAAATAAATTCAAAGGGGACTTTTCCTAGCGAGTAATTGATGACATATCCCAGGGGACCAAATAGCTTCCCAAGGAACCCAACCGCAACAATGGGCCAATGAACCAGCGGATTTTGGGCAGCCCACCAGTAGCCAAAACCATAAACACCTATAACCATCCCCATGCCCTGCCATACCAATTCATGGTTGATAGGATCCATGCCTGTCCATTCAAAAAAGTGTTGAGGAAATAGCACAACCCAGGCACCCCATGCCACATTATAAATAGCTGCCACCTTGAGCACTATTTTTATCCAGTTATTTCTGTTTTGATTCATACCTTATTATGATTTGATAGCTTCCAAAAGACTCAACCCAAAAACGACATTCCACAGAATTGTCCTGTACCAGTTGATGCTGACCAGCTTTTTCGCAGACGCCAATACTTCTTTATTTCTTGCAATCTGGTTGTGAAGGGGAACAGCTTTACCAAATGTGATGATCCAGAGCAGAACAATAAGGAAAGCACTAATTAAACTAATTATATTTTGATCAAACCAAAGGTCATAGGCGTGGAGCAGGAGTTGAGTAGTCATGAGCGGGATCACAATCACAGAGATCATGACAGTATATCGTTTATGCCAGCCATTCAACTCTTCAGCTGAATAAAAGCTGAAGCCGGGATAAACAATCAGTTGTGTCATCCAGATGAGTATGACCATCCCAAAGTCTACTAGTAAAGTAAGATTCATAAGCTTTTTGTAAGCCCAAATCAAACCAATGTATTAACCGAATTGTTTCAGATATGACAGTTAGCAGTTATCGGATAAGAGCTATTTTGCGTGGTGTGGTATTGTATGTCTGAAAATTGATAGTAAAGCAATGGCAATTGATACAAGGGTTAATAATTATTCAATAGTGTTTAAATAAGTATCTTTGAATATGAACCTTCAGACTTTATTGAAAGAGAGGCAGACAGACTTTATTAAGCTCTGTCAATCTTTTCATGTGGACAAGTTATATGCCTTTGGTTCATCCATAACTAATAGTTTTGATCCTAAAAAGAGCGACATTGATGTTTTGGTGAAGTTGGATATTGAGGACCCTATAGAACGCGGGGAGGCTCTATTAATATTTTGGGACAATCTGGAAACGCTTTTTCAAAGAAAAGTTGACTTATTAACAGAAGACTCAATTAGGAACCCATATCTTAAATCAAGTATCGATCGGACTAAAAAATTGATATATGACAGAGAAGGAGAAAAAGTTCTTGTCTGATGTCATTTATTCAATTGAATTGATTGAGCGTTTTACCAAAGACACGAAAAGCTTTAGTGATTATCAAAATGACCTAAAAACTAAGGGAGCAGTTGAAAGACACCTTGGAATTATTGGTGAGGCTGTCAATAAATTCCAAAAAGAATCACCTGAAAATGGCTTAAAGAATGCCTCACAGATAATTAGTTTGAGAAACAGATTGATTCATTCATATGATAATGTTGATGACTCCATCATTTGGTCAATTTTGAAAAAATTTATTCAGCCGCTAAAAGAGGAAATAGAAAATAAGTTTGATTGACTACCCTGATTTTTTGTCATTTGGCTAGCTTGATAACATAAGTATGCGCTAATCAAGTCACCCCGAACCAAACCGCGCCCTTTCACGTTTATAGTACAACTACGTACTCATTCTTAAGGTTTTTCCACAAATATTTTGAAATTCGGATCTTAAGACTGAGCTTTGTGGTTACAATTCAATTAGTGAATAATTGATTTATAAAGAAGTGCTGAGAGACAGGCTCTATGAAGCACTAGCAACCTGGCCCCCCAAAGGAAAAGGTGCTAACTCCTGTCTGCGTTTAGGCGTAGAGAATATGAATTAATTGAGATGAAGAAAGACACACTTTACTTAGAGATTTCCAGGACGTATTCGTCAGTATTTTCTTGTTGTTGTTGCTGAGCAGGGTAATCGCTTATTAGCCATTATACCCGTTCACCCTTATTAAATGATCAAAATGAATTTTGAAACAGACGCTATACGTACACAAACTGAAAACGCTCTCCACCGGGAGCACTCGGCACCTATATACCTGACGAGCTCTTTCACCTTTGCCAGCGCAGAGGAAGCACGGGCCATGTTTAACGATGAGATTCCAGGCAATATCTATTCCAGGTATTCAAACCCCAATACTGACGAGTTTATCACTAAGATGTGCCAACTGGAAGGTACTGAAGATGGTCTGTCCACAGCTACAGGGATGTCGGCCATGTTTACCAGTATGGCTGCGCTATTGAAAAAAGGTGACCATGTTTTGGCGTCGAGAGCATTGTTTGGTTCCACTCACCAGCTTTTCACTACCATATTTCCTAAATGGGGCATTGAACACAGCTACTTTAACCTACACCGACCTGAGAAGTGGGAGTCGATGATCCAGGAAAACACAAAAATGATTTTTGTGGAAACACCGAGTAACCCAGGGTTGGATATTGTAGACCTTGAGCTGTTAGGGAAGCTGGCCAAGGAGCGAGGCATCATTTTTAATGTTGACAATTGTTTTGCAACCCCATACCTGCAGCAGCCGGCAGCATTTGGTGCGGATATCGTTACCCATTCTGCTACCAAGTTTATCGATGGCCAGGGCAGGACATTAGGAGGTGCTATCCTGGGTAACCAGGAGATTATTGATGAAATACGCTTTTTTGCCCGACACACAGGTCCTAGCATGTCACCATTCAATGCCTGGGTACTGAGCAAGAGCCTGGAAACGCTGGCTGTACGTATGGACAGGCATTGTGAGAATGCCTTCAAGCTGGCGCAATACCTGGAAAGTCACAGTGCACTTGAGCAGGTCCGCTATCCGCACCTGAAAAGTCATCCACAATACGAATTGGCAAAAAAGCAAATGAAACTCGGCGGGGGGATCGTTACGTTCGTAGTAAAAGGAGGCATCGAAGGCGGTGCAGCTTTGATGGATAATCTAAAGATGATTAGCCTGACTCCCAATTTGGGGGATACACGGACAACAGTGACTCATCCGGCTTCTACCACGCATAGCAAGCTGACTGAGGAGGAGCGTGCAGCTGTGGGGATTGCACCCGGCACTGTAAGGATCTCCGTTGGATTAGAGAATATCAATGACATCGTAGAGGACATTGAACAGGCGCTTCAAAAAGTAAGAAGTTAAAATATTAAAGAGAATAAGAACCTAGAAACAAGCATACAATGATCGAAACTAAGACATTAAGCAAGGTAGTAGAAAAAGATCTGGCAGAACTTAAAACAAAGATTGCCCAGTTTAAAAACAACGAGATCGATGAAGAGCGATTCAAAGCTTTCCGATTAGCGAGAGGTGTGTACGGACAGCGGCAGCAGGGCGTACAGATGTTTAGGCTGAAACTGCCTTTTGGTAAGCTAACCCCAGACCAGTTGGAGACCATCGCCAACTTATCTGAAAAGTATACCAATGGAAACCTTCACTTCACTACCCGTCAGAACATCCAGCTTCATCATGTAAGACTGGAAGACACTCCAGAGATGTGGGAAGCACTGGAGCGAGTAGGCGTGACAACAAAAGAAGCGTGTGGAAATACAGTTAGAAACGTAACTGCCTCTCCTAATGCTGGTATCGATCCAAACGAGCCTTTCGACGTGGCGCCTTATGCCCAGGCGGTTTTTGAATATTTCCTTAGGAACCCAATCTGCCAGGACATGGGTAGGAAATTCAAGATGGCTTTTTCTTCAAGTGAGGAAGATTCTGCGTTCATCTTTATTCATGACCTGGGCTTTATCCCAAGAATCAAAGATGAAAAGCGAGGCTTCAAAGTCATCGTTGGAGGTGGACTGGGAGCGCAGTCTTTCATGGGACAGGTAGCTTACGAATTTTTGCCAGAAGACCAGGTGGTTCCTTTCATAGAAGCATGCCTGAGGGTATTTGACCGACATGGTGAGCGAGAGAGAAGGCACAAAGCAAGACTGAAATATCTGATTGAGCCTAAGAAAGGTTTGGGACTGGATAGATTCATGGAGCTGGTTGCGGAGGAGCGAAAAGCAATCGCCAACAAGTCATACGACATTAACTATGACCTGGTCACACAGGCCATCCCTGATATCAGCGATGATCAGCTACCCGAAGGGCTTGTCACAGATGAGGCTTATGACATCTGGGCAAAAACAAATACAGAAGAGCAAAAGCAAAAGGGATTTTACACAGTAAAAGTTAGGCTGCCACTTGGTAATATAGATGCTGAGAGAGCCAGAAAGCTGGCCGACGTAATGCGCAGATGGGCATCTCCAGACTTGAGAATTACCCTCAACCAGGGAGTGATCCTGAAATTTGTGAAAGAAGCCCACCTGCCTGCGATTTATCAGGAATTAAAGGATTTGGATCTTGTAAACCCGGGTTTTGATACCCTCGCGGATGTTACAGCATGTCCGGGTACTGATACTTGTAACCTTGCGGTGACAAACAGTACCAGCCTGGCACTGGAGCTCGAAAACATGATTAGGGATGAGTTTCCCCACCTGGTAGACGAGTCTAATATCAAGATCAAGATCAGTGGTTGTATGAACAGCTGCGGTCAGCACATGGTGGCCAACATTGGTTTCCATGGTAGCAGTATTAAGTATGATGGCAAAGTAGCTCCGGCACAGCAAGTAGTGATTGGTGGAGGTGTAGAGCCCGGAGGTGCCGGATTTATTGCTGAAAAAGTGATTAAAATACCTACCAAGCGTATCCCTGAGACAGTAAGGACTTTACTGTTGGATTACGAAGCCAATGCAGAGGAGACAGAGTATTTCAATGAGTACTTCAGAAGACAGGGCAAGATTTATTTCTATGACCTGCTGAAGCACCTGGCAGATGCCTCCACTTTAGCTCCGGAAGGCTTCCAGGACTGGGGTCTGACAGATGATTTTGTTCCTGAGATTGGAGTAGGGGAATGCGCTGGAGTGATGCTGGATCTAGTAGGTACTATCATCAATGATGCAAAAGACCGATTGGCTAGTGGTAAAGAGGCATTGGAAATCGGTAGATGGGCTGATGCTATCTACTATGCTTACAATGCGTTTGTCATTGGAGCCAAAGCTTCATTGCTTGACAATGATGTACAATGCAATACCCACAAAGGGATCATCGATGATTTCCAAAAACACATTGTGGATGAAGGCCTGATCAATCTGCCTACTTCCTTTGAGGAGATTGTTCTCCAGATCAACAAGCACGAACCTTCTGAAGGTTTTGCAACCGTATATCTGAAGCAGGCTACAGAATTCCTGAAAGGTATTGAGCTGCTTAGAGCATCGTCTACCGCGGTAGACAAGCTGGTAATCAACGAATTTTACAAAGCATAGATGTCTAAGAAAGAACCAAAGCTGACACTTGTGGGCGCTGGCCCCGGCGATCCGGACCTGATTTCGGTGAAGGGAATGAAAGCGCTTCAAAAGGCGGATGTGGTGTTGTACGATGCCTTGGTTCATCCTGATCTGCTGGACTATGCTCCTGGGGCTGTTCATATCCCAGTTGGGAAACGGGCGGGTAAAGAGAGCGTGTCGCAGGATACCATCCTACAGCTTATCAAAGAGAGCGCCTTTGAGCATGGCCATGTGGTCCGGCTCAAGGGTGGCGACCCTTTTGTATTTGCCAGAGGTTTTGAAGAGCTGGAATATGCCAAAAAGCATGGGATAAAGACCGAAGTGGTGGTGGGCATCAGTAGCATCATGCTGCCGGGTCTTTACGGAATTCCGCTCACCTGTCGGGGAGTGAATCACAGCTTTACTGTGGTGACAGCTACCACGGCACAGGGAACCCTCAGTGATGACGTGTATGTAGCAGCGGAGCATTCTCCTACAACCCTGTTTTTTATGGGGTTGGGCAAGATTGACGAGATTGTAAAAGCTTATAAGAAGTTCAATCGGGCAGATCTTCCGGTTGCCATTGTAAGCAGGGGCTCTTTGGAAACAGATGGTGTGATTTACGGAAATGTGAGCACCATCGAAGGATTGATCAAAGAGCAGAAACCTAATGCTCCGGCATTGCTGGTATTTGGTGAGTGTGCCGATTTGAATAAGGAGTTGGAAGCTGTTAATTGTGAGTTGGCCGAGGAGGGCTTATTGGTGTGAGCAACCAGGCACTAGCTGGAAATCCACTTTTCCCGGTTTTTTTAAAGCTGGATGAAATCCTCACGGTTGTTGTGGGTGGAGGAAATGTTGGGTTGGAAAAGCTGGAGGCCTTGCTAAAAAATGATCCCAATGCACGGGTAAGGCTCGTAGCCCCTGAGATCAGGGAAGAAATCAGAAAACTTGCAGACCTTTCTCCAAGCATTGAATTGATAGAGAGGAAGTTTGACTACAAAGATCTTGAGGATGCTGGTATCTCGATCCTGGCTACCGACAACCCTGAATTGCATAAGGAAATCAGGGTATGGTCAAAACAGCGACACTTACTCTTAAATGTGGCAGATACTCCGCATTTATGTGACTTTTATTTAGGCTCTACCGTTAAAAAAGGGAACCTGAAAATTGGAATAAGTACCAATGGACAATCCCCGACTTTCGCTAAGCGACTTAGGGAGATACTGGAAGAAAGCCTTCCTGAAGAGACTGATCAGTTACTGGAAAAGCTGAAGCTGTTTCGGGATAAACTCAAGGGAGACTTTCAGGATAAGGTCAAAAAACTAAATGAATTAACCTCTACACTCGTAAAGAAATGATAGATAACCTGGTTAAAAATATTGAAGAGCTCAATCAGAAGTATGATAAATACTCTTTCATGGACAGGCTGGAAAAGCTTTTTGCTGACTTTGACCATGACAAGATCCTGATCTCTTCCTCATTCGGATCAACCTCTTCAGTGTTGTTGCATCAACTGAGTAAAGTAGCCCCGGATCATCCGGTCTATTTCATCAATACCGGCTATTTGTTTGAAGAAACTATCCAATATAAAAACAGGATCAAAGAGAAGTTTGGTCTTACAAATATTGTAGAGGTAGGTCCCAACAAGCACAAACACACATTTACCTCTGAAAATAAAACCTACAGGACCAACCAGGATCTATGCTGCTTTGTAAACAAAGTAGAACCAATGCAAAAACTCAAGGAAGGTAAGCAGATCTGGGTCTCCGGAATCTTCAGATATCAGAATCAAAACAGAGCCAATCTAAGGATTTTCGAGACAAAAGAGGATCTGTTGAAATTCCATCCTATCATCGATATGTCCAAAGAGGACGTGCAGCTGTACCAGGATGTGTACGACCTGCCCAAGCATTCATTGATCTATCAGGGCTATGGCTCCATTGGATGTACCCATTGTACTGCCAAAGGTGATGACCGCGAAGGTCGCTGGCTCAACTCCGGCAAGACGGAGTGCGGACTGCATACGTGATAGCTTATATACCCCTGGTCTGTGCCCTCACAGACCAGTCCATATTAAAAGTCAATAAAAAAATCAATCGGATTGAAGTCTACGCTCATGTTGGTGACAACACCAACATGAAGCTTGAGTGGGACGCCTCAGTTTTACGGTGGCCTGTGAGTCACAGACAACGGTTTAGAAACCACAAAGAGGGGTGGTTTTTATAATAATCCCGAAGGGATGACAGGATTGTAGAAAATATCCTTAATCAAGATCAAACTCCGAAGGAGTGATATAATTACAGCTCCCACCCCGGGTCTGTTTCCTCACAGACCAGTCATTCAAATAATCAATTTTGTAAATAAAATCATATTACAAGACGGACGCTTGTTCCAGTTTATGGTGGCCTGTGAGCCACAGGCCACGGGTTTAAGGGCCAGGCAGAAAGTAGATTTATTTAACGAGGGAGTCCCGCTAGGGACGACCTGTCGGTAGAATTATCAACCCAAGATGTGTACCTCTTATTTTCCCCTCACAGACCAGTTTTATGGTGTCCTGTGAGCCCCAGGTCACGGGTTTAGGGTGATAACACCAACATGAAACTTGAGCCAAACAGGACCAGACCATATTAAACAAAAAAGCCTGATGTGATGCATCAGGCTTCTTGATTTTATAATGAAACGCCTCGTTTCCAGGGGATGAAGTCATGTTGCTTCATCTGTACAGCTTTTGAGGAGACCTCACCACTGGCGATTTTGATCACCTGTTCGAGCATTTCTTCACCCATCTGCTGGATGGTTTTCGTTCCTTCAATTACCGGACCTGTATTGATATCAATCAGGTCAGGCATCTTCTCTGCCAGCTTGCTGTTTGATGACACCTTCAGGATAGGAGCGACAGGGTTGCCTGTCGGGGTACCAAGACCTGTGGTGAATAGCACAACGTTGGCACCAGACCCTACAAGGCCCGTTGTAGACTCTACGTCATTACCTGGAGTACAGAGTAGACTCAACCCAGGTTCTTTGGCATACTCGGTATAGTCCAATATATCATTGATAGGGGACGTGCCACCCTTCTTAGCAGCTCCGGCAGACTTCATGGCATCGGTTATCAATCCATCCTTGATGTTTCCCGGAGAAGGATTCATGTCAAATCCGGATCCAACAGCTTCTGCAGCATTGGAGTACGCTTCCATCAGACCAGTGAATTTTTTCGCCAACTCCTTGTTTTTCATTCTATTGATCAGCTCCTGCTCAACACCACACAGCTCAGGAAATTCGGACAACATGACCTTTCCACCTAAAGCGGAGACAAGGTCTGCACAATAGCCTACAGTAGGGTTGGCAGAGATACCAGAAAATCCATCAGATCCTCCGCACTCAAGTCCAATTGTCAGCTTGCTAAGGGGTGCAGGCTTCCTTTTAATCCTGTCAGCTTCAGTCATCCCTTTGAAGGTCTGTTTGATGGCTTTTGAAATCAACTCGGCCTCAGTACCAGTACCCTGCTGGTCCAGAATGATAACTGGCTTGTCCTGGTTAGGATTGATGTCTTTGATCGCCCTGGTAAGTGTCTTCACCTCAGCATTCTGGCATCCCAGACTGAGTACAGTCGCTCCGGCAACATTCGGATTGTTGATATATCCCGCAAACAATTTACACAGTGTTTCAGAATCCTGACGGGTACCGCCACAACCGGACTGATGTGTGATAAACCGGATCTTCACATTGTCGAAAACTCCTGTTTTTGTCTTGGGTTGTACACTCTCAAGTGTAACTGTGTCAATGGCTGTATCCAGAGAGTTTTGCTGATAGTGATTGACCAGAGAATTCACCATGCTTTCGTATGGGTTATCATCTTCATAGCCAAGAGCTTTTTCGAAAGCACTCTTCAATACGTTCACATTCCTGTTCTCACAAAATACCAGTGGGAATACCAACCAGATGTTTTCAGTACCTACCTGCCCGTCTGATCGATGGTATCCCAGGAAAGAGCGTCCTTCGAACCGAGAGATGTCAGGAGCCTGCCATTCGTATTTTGTTTGCTTATTTATATCATACCCCGACGTCATGTGTGTGACATTGGAAGTGGTGATAGCCTCACCTTTTCCAATAGGCTGATTGGCGGTGCCTACTACCAGACCATACATCGTTAGTTTGGCACCTTTGTCAAAATCCATCAAAGCAAACTTGTGCTTTGCAGGGATGTTGTGGACAAGTTTTACCTGGATGTCATTCACAGTGACATCAGTACCGGCTTTCAAATCGGTAAGGGCAACAGCTAGATTGTCTGTCTTATTTATGGTAATAGCCTGGATCATGTTTTTTACAGGGATTTGATTGATGTTAAAACACCTTTTTCTTCAATTTCATTCATATACTTGACGACCAATGCTTTGCAGTCACCCAACTTTGTAAGGTCTTCGCCCCAAAAGGATTTATTGGAAAGCACCTGGTCCGCCACTTCACTATTTGCAGGCCTGTTTGCCTTTAGCTTTTCAAAGAATGCCTCAACATCTTTGTCGTCATTGATTTTGAAATCTTTCGACAGGTAAAGCTCAATCAGGCAAGCCAATGCAAAGATAAATCGCTTAGGTAAGGTTCCATTAATGCTGTGATAATCTTTTACCGTGGGCAGTATCCTGACCTTGTACTTTGAGATGGAGTTCAGGGCAATACTTTTCAGTTCATGCCTGATAAATGGGTTTTTAAATCGCTCAAGCACCTCATCAGCAAACTGCTTCACTTCATTTACCGGCAGGTCGATCGTCTGAACGATTTCATCATACATCGTTTGGAGGATAAAAGGACCGACAACGTCATCCTCTACATTCTCCCTGACAGTTTCATTCCCAGCCAATAAACCTACAGGTACCATAGCTGTATGCGAACCATTAAGAATCCTCACCTTTTGAGTACGGTAAGGAGTAAGGTCTTTTACGAATTTTATATTCAGACCAATTTCTTCAAGACCATCAGGGAAAGCCGCTTTGATCTCAGCAGGACCTTCAATCACCCAAAGGTGAAAAACTTCAGAAGCTACCACAAGCTGATCAGCATACCCGATTTTCTGCTGTATTTCTGCAATCTCATCCTTGGGATAACCCGGCACTATTCGATCAACAAGCGTATTGGCAAAGTAGCAGTGATCTTCCAGCCAATCAACAAACCCCTGATCATACCCCCATAAACTGGCATAAGAAAGCATTGCCTTCTTAAGGTTCTCACCATTTTTCTCTATTAGTTCGCAAGGGATAAAGATCAAGCCAGACCCTGACGATCCACTGAAGTGATCATACCGGGCCTTTACCAATTGTGTTAGCTTGCCAGGGAAAGTCTTAGCCAATTGATTTTCTCCAGGCTTGTCAGTGTCCTGAAAAGTGATGCCAGCTTCTGTAGTGTTTGATACGATAAATTGAAGTTCTTCATTCAATGCCTGATCCATGAAAGCCTGAAAGTCATCGAAGGGGTTGATGAGCTGCTGGATACTGGAATTGAGCCGTATGTCGTTGACCTTGTTTCCCTTTTGTATCCCCCTGATCATCTGGTGATATAGCCCATCCTGTTTTTGGATCATGTCTACCATTCCATGTTCTATTGGCTGTACAACCGCAACCCCTGCATTAAACTGTTTCTTTTCGTTTAAGATATCAATAGCCCAGTCAACAAATGCCCGAAGGAAATTTCCTTCTCCAAACTGTAAAACTTTGATAGGGAGTTTAGCCGGAATGCCTACTGAGTCTCTGGTTAATGCTTTCATAGAAGAGGTTTAATTGCTTTTGGACCCGCAATTTATTCAATTAAAATGGTAAGCGGAATGAAAGTGCCAATTGATACCCCAAATCTTAACAATTTAGAACTGACATTTGGCCAAAGTTTCAATTGCGGAATGACGATCCGAGCAAAAATTCTTCTGTTACAGGAGCATTGAGTCTTTAAGCCAGCTCTGGCATCAATTCCTTCGATGGGAAGTACTCTATCGGTTGGTAAGCATAGCTAAAGCCATCATTTCTGGAAATGGATACCTGTGCGCGTACCAGCTGCAAAAACTTTACAGGATCATCCTGAATTTTTTCCAGTAAAGCATTGAAGCTTTTGGCAATGGGCTTGAGGATATTGAACTCCGGATCAATAGTCAGACAAAAGATAGATCCTGCATGCTCACCCTCAAGGAAGGTGGTAAGACAGGTAGGATGATCGCCACAGATAAGCGCAATTACTACCCATTTATCTTCTGTGCGGTAGATCTTTTTCGATTTATGAAGGTCAATAGTGAAAGCAAGCCTGCCACCTGGTTCATAAAGTTTAGTGAACTTCTCTATCTTCTCAGGCTTCAGAAAGTTGATCAGTGGATTGCTTTCACAAGACCACGGACGGCGGGGAATAAACAATTTGGCTTCGTTGATCCACGTATAGAAAGTCTTTAGTTCGTCAGCATCATCAAGCTGATCCAGCCATTTGATGTCCGATAAATTTTTTGGTTTACCCAGTAACCGAAGCCCGTTTCTTATTGAGATATTGATGGGTTCCTCAGCAGCATCACCTTCATCAAACTTTACTTTTAGAATTGGTTTAGGTTGATTAAAAAAACGTACGAAATCTCCCAGGACTTGCATATTCGAACTCATAAATTTGGATAAATGTTAGCAGGGCAAAGGTTCTCTCTGGGTGGTTTGCGGTTTGCCCATTATGCAATATACTAAAATTTTGGCATTATTCAATGAATAAATATAATAAAACGCACCAGACCTTGAGCTCGGCTAATTAATTCATGAAGTTGAATTATATAAGACGGGCATTTGTCCCTTCCATTCCTTCCACAAAATGGTGTCTGATACGAGTTGCGCCATAAAGTTGCCGACATTGATTCGGCTGGTCTTCCCAGCATTGAAAATAGCACTCCTTATGGGAGAAATATAGACCTGGTAGTCAGACACAATCTTTTCATCAATTAGCGTATCTGGTCGCACCACTACCCATTCAATATATGTGTCATTTTGCCCAACATTGACTCTTAGATATTCAGCAGCCTGTTCGTTGTCCGGATGCGGAGGTACAAGCAGGCGAAGCAATGCGATGGTGAGGTGCTCTCCCAGGGATAATGGTTCATCCAAATCCCTATTCGGGTTTCCGGCTGTGTTCATCAGGACAACTTTCACTGGGTTCTCAGGTGTATTGCTTTTGATAGCCTGACAAATCAATACTATGGCATCAGTAACGAGCTTTCTGGGTTTACCATAAATTCCCTTGAGGTTCAGGTTGTGACCCAGGCAGCTTATTACTGCATCACAATCACCAATTAGCTTAGCCATTTCATCAATCGAAAGATCGGTCACATTCGCCTGGACGATGGCCACATGTCGATTTTGTAGCCAGGCATCGGGCAGTTTGTCAGGGCAGCGGACAATTATTTTTACATTATGTTCTTTACCAAGGAGTTGGTCAACGAGCATCCAACCTGTGGCTCCGCTCGCCCCCAATACTAATGTGGTCATCCTTTATTGAATTTGAGTTAAGTGGGTTTCTTTCTCAACACGTATAAGGTAGCTGTCAGGTTACTTAATTGTAATTCCCCGACTATCGTGGGACTTTCAGACAACTTGTGTTTTGATTTTTGGATTAGCTTTTTGTAATGCCTTAATAAAAGGGATTTTATCCTGAGGTGAAACAATCAGACTGTCCCATTTGCCATATCTTATCTCTAATCTATCTAATGAGGGTGCCGGAGAAGAAATCAGATTTCGGGTTTTATTGATCGATTTAATGGTGGAGATATCAACTCTCGAATGGTAAATAATACCACATTTGACTATTAACTCATTGCTTTCATTGATTATATAGTACGTACAAAAGAAAATACTCAGAGTGAAAGCAGTTATGGGAATCATTATCGAAACCATGGTAATGACTGCAATTGTAGGGGCCTTGTGTATTATTTGGTGAACAGGCAATCCAATGAACAACATTAAAAGTGGGATCAATATCAGGTATCCTGTTTTAGCCTTGAATTTTTGCATATACTGTAGTTAAGCAATAGAAAGATAGCTGATGTGGCTATGAAATCACAATCACTCAGTAAGGGCGGCGGCTGACCCAGCTGATGTAAAGTTTAAGTACTGCAGACTGAATCAGCAGACTTCCAAAGGGTTTCCAGGTCTTTCAATGCATCGAGGTTGATGGCACCTTCATGGTCACCAAGGATTCCTATTTGCTCTCCGAAACAATTTTTTACAGGAGAAGCTGTGTTGCAGTTTGGGCAGCAATTACCAAACAGGAAAACCGTATTGCCCTCATATACGGCTCTTGAAATTACCTGGAATTTAGCGCGTTCATTGTTGCTTTTGATGCTTTCAATTTCATCATAAAGCCATTCAAGGTCATTAATTGGGTCTTCTGATTCGCAGGAGGTGATTTCAGCCTCTTTGCAACTTAAAAAGATGAGCAGCATCACCAGGTAAAGGTTAGTCCATTTCATATTATTTGAATTTTGACTAAGACACCTGCACGGTTTGGAAAGTTGTATTCGTAGTTTATGTTGCCAACAAAGCCGATGAACTTATCTTGAGACTACAATCCTTACACCCTCAGATTGCTTGTTGTGAGTGATTCTGCAGAAGTACATTCCGTTTCTGACTTTTGATCCCGCGGAGTTGGTAGCATCCCAGGTGAGTATGTTTTCGCCTGCATATTGCGATCCCCATAGAATGGTCTTCACCAGCTGACCTGATGCACTCAATATATCAGCTCGCACAATACCATCCTGGGCAAGCTGATACCTGATCGTGGTGAGGTCCTGCATAGGATTGGGGTAAGCATTTGCAATTTCAAATCCAGTGGCTGGATTGGGTCCCTCAAGTTCTTTGTGATCTTCTATGAGTGCCTCGTATACACCAGTACCATGGGTCCCGACCACAAGTCTGCCATCCAGGTGCCGGTAATTCAGAGAGTTTACAACTGCACGACCAATTACTTCCGGGCTTTCCTTCACCCATTGAGTATTTTGACCATCCACCTCTGAAGAACTAAACAGTCCGACACTGGTCCCCACAAAGATTATCTGACCTGAGTGTGTTGGCACGATTTCCGCCCATCTCACACTGGGACCGTCACCGGTTCCATCCAGGTTCTCTTCCAGGTTTCCACTGATGTCTTCGAATGTCTGACCCCCATTAGTACTTTCAAAAAGAGAGGGAACATTGTAGTTGGTGATGGCTACAATGAGATGATCAGGGTCTTCCGGGTCCAATGCAATACATCCGATGTGAGAGCCAGGAACAAAGGATTCAGTATTGAGAGGTGTTACTATCTCTTTAAAAGGTACAGTTGCACTATCGATGCTGAATAAATATGTTTCAGGGGTTTCAGAGATCAGCCAGCCTGCAGCATAAACCCTGTCCACCCCCGGAACCGTAGATTTAACGATGGCTGTATAAATACCTTCTGATAACTCACTTTCATCAATGGTCTCCCAGTTGATAGAAGTGGGGTCTTGCCTGCCTGAAGGGATCTGCACAAGGTTATTGTTTCTCCAGATCACGTTTCCCCCTGCAAGAAACATCCGGTTATTGTTCATCGGGTCCAGTGTATAGGGGTTGATGAATAAATATTCCTGACCTTCTTCTTCACCGGCATCTGCCGGATCCACCCTGGCAAAAGAGGTGAGATTATTTTCTGCATTGAGTGTGATCCTGTAGATCTGGCTATTTTGGATGGACGCGTAGTAGAAATTGCGGTTGTTTGTGATAAATGAGAATCCACCATCACCGCCTAGTATCCTGGTCCAGGGTGAATTCTCTATTGGGGCATTTTTTACATAAACTCCATTGTCCTGCATGCCCCCAACAATCACCTGAGAGGCTTCATCGGGCTGCTGGCTAACCTGGTAAAACTGGCTGGTTACAAACCCGTTATTCAGGCTATTCCATGTCACTGAATCTGCTCTGTTATTCTGAGTAAGCCGGATACCCCCGTCGTTGAAGCTGAGCATACGGTTGCTGTTGGAAGGGTAGTAGATGATCAGGTGTTGATCCGGGTGATGATTGAGATACCTGGAAGCATCATTGTCTGGAGAATAGCCTCCAATCCATTTGGTGTTGTTGGTTGAAGTAAATCCATCGGTAGATCGATAGAGGTTTGTCCCTCCGATGTAGACTACATCCTGATCATCAGGGTGTACGCTTACTACCATATTATAGGATGATTGACTGTCATAGTCACCAACCTGTCCGCCTAGCATGGGTACATTATCACTCAGGTTTGCCCAGTTGCCGTTTGGAATATTGCCATTCACCCCTGTAATTGTCAGGCGTAAAATAGTCACCTGGCTATCATTGGTCCCCTGAGCAAGAAAGTAAATGACATTGCCTGACGAGCCGATCACGGTTCGCTCGGCAAAAGCTGCTTTTTGTAGCGGGGTGATATTCACCCAATTTCCTCCATCCACTGAGAAATAGATCCCAGCTCTGTCATATTTTTCGTTGCCGGAGCAATTGTTCTCGCTTAAGGTTGCTATAAAATATCCTTCACTGGATTGGTGAATATTGGTATAGCAAGGGGCGTTTACAAGGTTGAGATCCTCTGTGTCTGGCAGGTTGAATAGCTCTTCACCAAGCACGGCACTCCAGGTATCACCCCCATCCTGTGAACGGAGGATGCCTCCGAAAGATGCCAGAAATACTTCATCAATGTCAGTACGGTTAGGGTTGGCGACTAGTGCCCAGTTGTATTGAAACTGGCTGCCAAACCTGCTTTCTTCGGAGTCGTTTGTGGACTCTAACTGAAACCAGGTATTACCGCCATCGGTGGATTTGAAGACTCCATCACCGCGAAAGGGAGCGCTCAGGCTCCTTGGGCTATTTCCTACCAGCTCACCAGTGCCAAAATACATGATATCCTCTTTGCCCGGTCGCACATCCTGAGTCATGCAGGTCACACTACTCGAAGCATTGGGGTCATTGGTTTGGATCCAGGAGTTTCCTCCATTAGTAGTTTTCCATACGCCTCCTGATACCCCTCCGGCAATGATTACGTTCTCGTTTCTGACATCTAATACGGCTGCTCGAGTTCGGCCGCCGACGTTAAAAGGCCCGGAAAGCCGATAAGCTCGCTCTTCCAGCCTGGCTCCATTCACCACCAGGTTGCGTCGCTCAGGAATTTGCTTTTGAAATTCCAGCTCGAGCTTTCGCATCCCCTCCGGAATTTTCAGGGTGCGGGGATCTACCAGCTTTTGATACTCATACTCAAACCGGGCAATGGGATTTTCCCTGGAACCTACTGATTTCCTGAAGTCCAGCTTGAGTCGATAGTTGAAAGACTCCGGCAACCTTGTACCAGGCTGAATAATGATCAGAAGGACAAGAAAGACGAGTAGGCTCCTGATCAATTTTATTCGATAACCGTATTGACTTTATTGATCTTTCCTTCGAGCAATGGTGCGGTTACTGCACCTTTTCCATCGTTATTTTTATCACCCTTTCTGGCATCGATAAAATAAGAGACAGGTTCAAGGTCAGTAAACGTTGCTCTTCCTTTTTTGTCTGTTTCAAGGCTTTGAACAGCGTTTTCATTGCTCCTGTAGTCTGCTTCGTTCTTGTAAAGGGTGATTGTGGCACCTTCCACAATGTTTCCTAATTCATCTACCACGGTAATACGCAGCTTGGTTGGAAGAAAATCGGCATTGGCCTGGGATGAGGAAATTGTCAGTCCGATAAGGATTAGACCTAGAAACAGCGTTGTTATTCTTTTCATATTATTCATTGATTAAATCCTGAAACAAATATTCGGCTAAATTGTCAAATTTTAGTGCTTCCTGATATTTTCTGTCGTTATAAGTATTGGCCGTGTATTTAATTAAACTCGGCACGTCATCGATGGCAATATGTTCAATCAGGATGTTGCCATATTGCTGATCAATGATTTTTTCATTACCAACGCGTGGCTTAATGTAATGTTTCTCTTTTGACTCAATTACCCCATTTTTTTCTATCACCGACCGGTCGCTGTTGGCCAGCTTATAATCAAGAGCTTTTGTGCGGTTATACAACCAGTCAAACAAGTACTGGAAGTCATGGACCTCGATTTCTTCATGATAGGAGATGGCAAACCCGTTAGCATTCGGCGAGGTGAGCAAATGGATGGCAGGCAGTTTGTCGATAGCTTGTTGTTTTAGGATGTAAGAGCTATAAATCCCTTTGGCCAAATCTTTGAACGCTTCTGATTGAATGCGGTGGTTATATGCGGCCAGATATTTTTCGCCCCTGTCTATGACTTCATTCACAAGGATTTTTGGTCCACCGGATGGCTTACCGAACAATTGCCTGTATACCTGGTCAAAATAGGACATACTATCGGATAAGTGTAATGGATCCATATTGCTCCTGCTCTTGTCCGGGAGCCAGGGAGCTGGTAAACTTCATGATGTAGGCGTAGGTGCCGGGTGGTGAAAGTGCATCGCCAAAATACCCGTTCCATCGAAAATCTTTGTTTTCGGATCTGTAAATGAGCTGACCCCAGCGATTATAGATATAGATCTCAAATGATTCTACAAAATCATTTGGGAACACAAAGAACTCCTCGTTCAGAGCATTGCCATTAGGACTGAATGCATTAGGGGCAAAGATGGTCAACAGACATTCCGTGGAAATTGTGAGAGAGACCGTGTCGGTCTGTAGACAGAATGGTGCATTCACTTCTCTGGCTTCCACAAAGTACCTGCCAGTATCCAAATCTGTAACAAAAATGTTAGTTGAAGTAGACACATTATTCTGGCTGAAAACATTGATTCCCGAAGAGTTGATCACATTTACATTAACTGCACTTGGGACCACATTGCGGAACCCAATGCTGATCTCTGCATCACTGGAGCACCTGTTGATTGCCAGGGCATCCATGTCGAAAGGTGCATCATCTTCAACCTGAACCACATTGACGGAGTTACATCCGGTCACCGTGTTGGTCACATTTAGGGAATAGCTTCCGGAAGAAAGCCCGGTCAGCAATGGAGGCGTTCCCGGACCATCAAAAGCAAACGGACCTTGATTCACCGGACCATTGATGGTATAAGTGAAAGAGCCAGCCGTGTTGATGCTAAAGTCAATCGTGCCATCTGCATTTCCGCAGGTAGAAGGAGTGATGTTATTGGTAGTGATGGATGCTTCGGGGAGAACCGTAAAGGTGACGCTGTCCTGTCCCAGGCATCCTGAGAAAGGATCAATGATGTCCACACTATATACATAGGTGCCGGGAATCTGAGTGTTTACCGGCTGGGTCTCATTGGTACCCACTTCCACACCATCGATGTACCAGGTGAAATCGGCCCCCACATTTCCGATATTTAGGTCTGGCACCGTATCTCGCTGACAGAAGGATCGGTCAGGTCCGAGCTCCAGGTTCGGTCGTCCATCTCCAATAAAGACCGTCAATGTATCCGAGGCACAGCCATCCGTATTGGAGATCGCTACATCCACAATGGCTGGAGCAGTAAAAGTTACAGACCTGGTGGTGTCTCCAGTAGACCAGTAATATCTAAGGTCCGGGCGGTCCACGTCCCAGGCATTTAATGTGAGGCTATTGCCACATAAAGCAGTGTCAGAAGGAACCATCGGAAGTTCCGGAATGGTATACACGGTGATGGTATCTGTGAAGATGGAGTCTACATCACATCGGTTTCTCAATGTAAGCGTTACGATGTATGTCGTGTCATTGGCATAAACGTGCGTAGTATCAGGATCGGAGGAAAAATCAGTTCCCGTGCCATCACCAAAGTCCCATGCATAGGTTTCAATGGAGGGGTCACGTCCCGAAGCTGTAAACGTAGTTGGCTGTCCTACACATGCAGTAGTGATGCTCATTCCTGGTGGCGGAGGTGTCATACCCTGAAACTGCACAAAATTAGGAAGACCTAACCGGCTAATCCTTCCGGCCAAATTAAATCCAGCAGCCACTACCGAAGCACCATTGTCATTTCCATCGGGTGTTTGTATGGTTAGCAGGTCAGGATTATTGTCTATAGCTCCATAGATCACACCATCAGGACCGGTCTGCAATGCACCCAATACACCACCCTGACCTCCATAGTCAAACTTAGATGCTTCAATGTCAGCAATCTCTGTCGGTGTGCCCAGGCTATCCAGGTCGAACTGCATCAGTTTGGAACCACCCCCGATGGTGGATACATACAGTCTGTTTCCGCCGGCAGAGATTTCGATGCCATAAGCCTGACTACCCACCGGCTCACCGATGTCAATGGTACGTCCATTCGTTATCACTCCCGTAGCAAAATCATAATCACAGATCTCTACCCCATTATCTGTGCTGCTTCCGGAGGCCGTGGCGATAATCCCGGCAGCTGGTGATAGTTTCATGTATCCCCGACCAGTGAGCTGATCCTGGTAGGGGTCATTTTCTCCAGCCACTGACCAGATAGGAGCGGAGATCCCCTCAGCAATGATCTGATAGGCCCGAAAAACATTGTTTCCAAATTCGTGTGAGATCACCAGACTGTTGGCTGTAAAGCCTGAAGCGGTCAATCGTTCGGTAATATCATTGGCAAGTACATTGTTTTTACTGATGACCTCACCACGGGCAGTATCTCCCTTTAAATCCACGATGGAGTACTTGAGCTGGTATTCAAAATCACCGTATACTTCTTCTGTGGTAAATATCCAGTAAAGGGTAGCATCATCAGCAAATGGGATAATAATGGCGGATTGCGCCGCCGTATTTTCTCCTCCTATGTTCGTGCCATTCAGCATTACATTGTGCTCTTTGTTCCAGACCGTGACCCCATCCGTATAGAAGAGTAACTGACCTCCAATATCCGATATCGTCGCACACCCTTCGGGTGAGAGCATCATATTGGCATCTGCGAGTGGCGTCGGGGGTGTCGTATTGAAGTCTATCCCTGCCATCTCTCCAAAATACCACTGGTTGGCTACCTGGTTGGCTACCCCGTATTCCGTTACAACTATGTCATCCACCACCGGACACCCATTGGGTCCGGTCACTTCCACCCAATAAGTCCCCGCTGTATCGATTGTGATGATTTGTGATGTCTCTCCGGTACTCCAGACATACCTGATGCCTCCGGCTCCTGCATCCAGGTCCAGGGTTTCGTCTACACATATTGTAGTGTCATTCCCAAGGTCTACTGTGAAAGTACTGTCTGGAATGTCGATGGGCTTGCTGATTTGTCTGGTCCTGCCATTGAGCTCTACTATAAGTCTTACAAAGTTTCCCCCTGCTGCCTGATAAGCATACACAGGTGAAGCAGCTGTTGAAGTATTTCCATCCCCAAAATCCCAGAAATAGCTGGTTGGAATAGGGTCAACCAAAGGAACAAATTTAGTGGCGTTCATAAAACAGCTATCGTAGTAGAAAAAGTCTACAGTATCAAATGCAGGCATAAACTCAGGTGCAAATGCCGGGAACTGCCGCCCGTTATAGTCTTCGTCAAAAACCAGGCTATCATATACTGTCAGGGCTGCTACACTATCTGCAAAGTCGATTCGTCCGAGCCGGAAAGGCCCACCGCTCGTCAGCTGATACAGGTGGTAGATCTTGTCATCAATGCCTCGCTTCAAACCCCAACTTCTATCGAAGGAATAAGGAAGAATATTATTTACTGCAGCCAGGGTATCCTGTGTATCGTATTGATAAAGCTCCCCGGGATTGGTACCATCACCATTTCTTGAGAGGTAAAGCTTGGTACCATCGGCGGACCACTCCAAATCATATACCACATCCGGTCCGCTGTCTGGAAATCCTGTGTTTAATACTCTTCTGTTGAACGTGAGGATTCCTGTGTTTGGATCAAAATCCAATAGCTGGATGTTTCTGTTAGCTGCCCGGCTGGCAACTGCCAGTGTAGTTGAATTCGGATCGAAGGCAAAAGCCGATGCTTCAAAGCCAGGAACAGTTACGTTCACAAAGTTGAATGTTTGTGTGGCACCGATGCCACCTGGATTGATTTCTGTGACCAGGAAGTCGAAGGTGGTCCTGTTTTGGGTAATCAACCAATAGATATCCCCGTTTGGACTTTCGATGATGATCATAGCCTCTGAAGGATCTGTGAGCCCAGTCGCCTGGTTTGCCAGGGTGAGATCTCCTAACGGATATTGCGCTACCGTGCTGTTTCCAAGGATAGAAGCATCCACTACACTATACTGAATTTCATTAGGTCCTGTGGTGCCCGGGTTGGTGAAAAAGTAATAATTGCCTGTACCGTCTGGGAACGGACAGGTAACCACTGGCTGATTGATGGATGGGTTACCATTGAGGGTGGTGCCCCCGCCAATAGTCGGAAGTAACTGATGAGAAGCGTCATAAATTCTTTGACCGTCGCTGTAAAACATGAGATTACCAGTGGTATGATTACTGACGACACCCGATCCTCCAGTACCGAATACTGGGTTTTGAAAATCGAATGACTCCGGATCCCGACCATTTTTATCAAAAATGAAATGCTGGTCAGAGTTACCAAAATACCATTGAGTCTCTACGATGTCTTGAGAAAAGAGGGATTGGGAGGCGAAAAGTCCCAAAATGAAAATTACACCTGAATAAAATTTTGACATATAATCCTTAAAACATCTTCACCAATATACTTGTTCAACACATGAAACAAAATTAAGGTAAAATACTAACGCCCTATTTTTCGTTACATTACGTAGTTTAGCAATTTATTGGACAATTTTACTCCAGTTGAATAGATCAAACAGGTTATACCAATTAGCTTCAGGCTGTGTCTCCTTTTGGGTGGTGGTGTTTTCGCTTGTGAATATAAATAATTTACAGGCACAGGACCCACAGTTTTCACAGTATTATGCAGCACCCATGTACCTCAACCCGGGATTGGTAGGGATCAACCAAAAAGGAAGAGCCGGTATCAATTACCGCAACCAGTGGCCTTCGATCGCTGCGAACTTTGAGACCTATTCCTTTACGATGGAATATAACTGGGAAGATTATTTCAGCAGTGCCGGGATCATCGTCAATACGGATAGAGAGGGCATAGCCGGATTGCAATCAACGAGTATAGGGCTGCAATATGCCTACCAGGTAAGATTGAACTACCGATGGACCTTCAGGCCAGGGATAGAGTTTTCTTACTACTGGCGAGATATCAACTTTGATCAGCTCACGTTTGGCGATCAGTTTGATCAGACTGGCCAGGTACGACCCGTAACCGGTGAAACTTTCAATACCGGCCTAAATGCAAGATTTTTTGACTTGGCGCTGGGAGGAATTGTATTCAATCCGAATGCCTGGTTTGGATACGCCATGCACCATGTTCTGGAGCCTAATCAGTCTATCGCCGGAGGAGACTCTCCGCTGCCCAGGAGAATCAGCATCCATGGAGGTTACAAGATACCTTTCACAGCCATCAACAAGCGGGCTACATTGAATCCTGAAGGAAGGGAGCGAAGCATGACCCCTTCAGTAAACTATCGAATCCAGGGCGAGTTTGACCAGCTGGATCTGGGGCTTTATTTTACGCTCGAACCAATCCTGTTAGGTACGTGGTATCGTGGGATTCCGATCCGTTCAGTGGATGGTGTAGCCAATAGTGAATCGGTGATTTTTATGGTTGGGTTCAGTAAGAAAAACCTTACCATTGGGTATAGCTTCGATTACACCATATCGGACCTGGGTATTCGGAGCGGCGGAGCCCATGAAGTATCTATTGCTTATGCATTCAGCCTGGCAGACCCTAGGAAGCCACCTAAAAACGTGCGTGAGCTGAGCTGCCCGATTCCGTTTATTTTCTAAGAAAGCATTTCCCTTATCCTGTTAACTTTGCGCCCCATGAACAACGAGGTGATATTGATTATTATGCTGATCATCGTATCGGCAGACTTTGCGTTGGAGCGAGTACTTTCTATTCTGAATGCTAAAAGTGGTAAAAAACCCATCCCAAAGTCACTTGAGGGTATTTATGATGAGGAGAAATATCAAAAATCCCAGGATTATAACCAGACAGTTACCAGGTTTGGCAATATCACAGCTACCCTGAGCTTTGTGATCACCATCGCAGCCCTTTATTTTGGGTGGTTTGGCATGCTTGATCAATGGGTTCGTGGATTCTTCACCAATGAGATCCTGGTTTCCCTGGCTTTCTTTGGAGCTATATTCGTATTTTCTGAGGTGACAGGCACACCGTTCTCGTATTACAAAAACTTTGTGATCGAAGAGAAATTTGGATTCAACAAGATGACCATCCGGACTTTTTGGATGGACAAGATCAAAGGATTATTACTCACAGTTTTGATCGGTGGGTTATTGATCGTCGCCCTCCTTTACCTGGTCCAAATCATGGGTGATGGCTTCTGGGTGTATTTCTGGGTGATCATCACGGCGTTTGTCCTGTTTATGAATGTGTTTTATACCTCGTGGATCCTGCCTTTGTTCAACAAGCTAACTCCGATGGAAGACGGCGAGCTCTACCAGGCCATCAAAGGGTACAGCGAAAAGGTAAATTTCCCGCTTAGCAATATCTTCGTCATAGATGGATCTAAACGATCCAGCAAAGGAAATGCCTTCTTTAGTGGCTTTGGGAAGCGCAAGAAGGTTGTGCTGTTTGATACGCTTATTGAGAAGCATACCGTTAGAGAGCTTACAGCTGTGTTTGCACATGAAGTAGGTCATTTCAAGAAAAATCACATTGTGTATTCAACGATTGTGAGCATCCTGACCACAGGTCTGATGCTTTATTTGCTGTCATTGATGATCGATAACCAGGAGGTGAGTATTGCCATGGGTGGCACCATCTCTGCGATCCACCTCAACATCCTGGCTTTTGGGATTTTGTTTACGCCTGTTTCCAGGATCCTCGGTATTCTTAGCAATCTACAGAGCAGGAAATACGAGTACGAAGCAGACCGCTATGCCGATGATACCTATGATGGTAAGCCGCTCATCACGGCTCTGAAAACCATGAGCAGCGATCACCTGACGAACCTTACGCCGCACCCGGCTTATGTATTCCTGCACTATTCCCATCCAACTTTGCTGCAGAGGATGGAGGCTTTGGATGGTAAGTAGTTAGGTAGAACCTTTAAGGTATTGAGGGAATTAAGGGTTTTTTCCCTTAGTTGGGAAATAGAATTAAGCTTCAATTAAGCTTCATGTCGGTGTTGTCACCGACAAACAAGCATAACACTATACATTTACCAACTGGCCGGTTGCTAATACCCCACAGCTGGATATTAAGAAGACCATCACGTCATTGAGGGAATGTAGACTTCACTTCTCTCTATCACTTGTGACGGTCAAAAGAAAATGCTATTTTGGTCTATGCCAGAGGGAGTAAACACAAATCTGGCATAGAATTAATAATCCATTGAGAGCATACCATTTATCGGTTTTAGGGTTAGATGAATCTGCTACAAAAGCTGATATCAAATCATCGTATCGATTGCTATCCAAGAGATATCATCCGGATGTCAATAAATCTCCCGATGCTCAGGAACAGTTCATACAGATTAAAGAGTCCTATGAATATCTGACCAAAACACCTGTATATGATGAGCCACGGATATATTATGATCAGGCACAGGCTGAGCGGGAACGTTGGAGGGCTGAGTACAGAAGGCGGGTTAGGGAGAAAATCATAGAAAAGCGGCGATTGCAACGTGAACTCATCATTAAGATGGTCTCCTGGTTTAAGCCAGTTGCAATTGGGATTTTGATTTTTAACTCGCTTTTAGTTGTCGATTTTGTATTGCCATTTCGCAATCATGAACAAAAAATTGAAGGAATAAACCGGGTCTATGAAACTGCAGGATATAAGACCGGTAATAGAAGAGCTGTATACAGGTATGATGAAATGCTTTTCAATGATTTCATCATGCGCTTTGATCGGGGAGAGGTGATCGATCTTGATCACTATGACAAAGCCATTGTTCAGGCAACGATCATTTTTTCCAGGCCCATGTACGCAATCATCACGGTAGATGGAAAAGCTGAGCGACATAAACAGATATACAATATCTACTTTGTCTTCGGTTTCCTGATACCTATTATGATTGCTATTGCTGTACTCTTTTTAAAACTCAAAAAACCAATGCAAAAACTGAATGCATCTATCGTGCTTTTTGTGTTTTCTATTATTCAACTCCTATTGTACTTTTTGTAAGTATTTGAAAATTTGAAGGTATTTAAAATCAGAAAGTCATTGAGGAGCATAATACTAAAATGGAGTCATTATCATCACAAGCAAAAAGAAATAATCGTATAAATTGTGTGTCTACAGAAAATCAATCTCAGCCCGGAAAGGGAACTTCATCAGGAATTTGTGGGCGTCGTTCACGTTCATCTCCTTTTTGATGATCTTAAAAAGGGTCTCGGTGATAGGGCAGCGGACTTTGTAGGTAATTGACAGCGCATGGATGATCTCTATGGTCTTAATTCCTTCTGCCACCTCTTCCATGCTGCTGATAATGTCATCTATGTCTTCTCCTTTGGCCAGCCTGAATCCCACAGAATAGTTTCTACTAAGGTTACTGCCAGCCGTAGCAATCAGATCACCTACCCCGGCAAGTCCCAAAAAAGCACTGGCATTACCTCCAAGTGCTGTCCCGATATGGACCATCTCCACCAGGCCACGACTGATAAACAGGGCGCTGGCATTCGCACCAAGACCCAGCCCTGCGATCGTTCCAGCACCTACTGCAATGATATTTTTTAGCACGCCACAGAGCTCTATACCGATGAGATCGTTGCTGCCATAGATCAGAAAGCGATCATTTTTTAGCAGCTGTTCACCCATCTTGATCACCTCATCGAAGTGGCTGGCCACCACAGTAGCGGCAGGTTTCTTTTCACTGATTTCCCGTGCAAGGTTTGGCCCTGCCAGACAGCCTACTCGTACCACCTGGCTTTCCTCCTGGATCACCTCGCTCATCGTTTTCACATGTTCGCGTGTGAGTGGGTTCCTGGAATCAATTTTTTCGCTCTGTACCATCTCCAGGTCCAGCCCTTTGGTGCCATGGATCAGAATGTGATAAGGCCGCAGGAAAGGGCTCATCTTCCGCATCATATCCCGAAAGTTAGCCGATGGGATGATCGGGAAGATGACGTTGCAGGACCTGGTGACTTTCTCGATGTCATTGGTCACCTCAACAAGATCATCCAGCTTTTGTCCACTCGATATGCGTTCACGCTGAAATTTCTCTGCTCGTTCAGGGGTACGGGCATATAGCAATACAGGATTTTTCTTTTCCGCTAGCAGATTGGCCATGGCTGTACCAAAGCTACCGGCACCGATTACGCCTACGGGCTGATTAGATGTAGTTTTCGAGACCATAACCATCCATCCTGTTGTGGTAATAATATAATGTATTCATGTTCTGAATCACAATCTTCCCATTCTTCATCACAAGTGGTCTTTGAGCATGATATAGCCCCACGTTTTCGAGTCCCAACTTGATTACCTGATCTGCCTTCTTTTTCATGTGTCCCGCAACACTTACCTTGCCGTCTTTGTTTAGCTTCATCACTTTCTTCCGCAGCTTTTTGAAGGTTTCCTTAAACTCCTCGTAATCCAACATCAGGTCCTCATCAGGTAGCCTGAGCAGGTTGTACAAGTCAAGCTTGGCATTTTTCCTTTCTATCATCTTAAAGGCTGTGAAAGCCACCAGGTGACTTGCAAAGACCCTGTTGTATTTGTGGTACTCTTCCACAATACGCCTGGAAAGAATCCGTACATATTCTTCCTCCCGCTGAGAGTCTATGGTGATCTGACCATTTGAGACAAAGTAATCGACAGTGTCTATCGGGTTGCGATTGGCGTCGTAGCTGTTGCCCTGGTCATCCACATAGTTGCCAAGGATGTCCATGCCCTTACCGATGCTCACAGATATATCAGACCCCTTGGTAAAGAACTTGAAGAGGAAAGAGGCGATCTTATACGATGAAGAAAATTCGTCACTCTCCTGGTAATATCGTTCCTGGCCTGTCCTTTTAAGGTGTTCATTGATCAAAGCAGGAGCTTCCAGTGTAAAGTTGTAATTGATCACTACCGGCACGATAAAGATTTTGGATGCCTTTCTCGGATCTTTGGCTTGCTGGTAAAGAATCCGCTGGGCTTCGATGGTGGTACTCAGCAAACCAAGCTTCAGCCTTTTTTCTATATGCCCTGATCTCGACCTGGTGCCTCCGGGAAAGAAAAGGCTGTGACAACCCCGCCTTAGAGCCATGCTGGAATAGGTCTTGAGTGTCTCAAGGTAAATAGGGTTTTTCTTCCGTCTGTCTACCTTGTAGGCTCCCAGGCTATTCATGAAGTAGGCAAAGATCTTGATGTTAAACAGGTTGAGACCCGCCCCATAGATGAAGGCCGGCAATCCCAGAAACTGGATCACCCATCCAATCAGAATTGAGTCCAGGTTGCTGAAATGAGTAGGTACCATCACGACCGTACCCTGTCGGGCCAGGTTTCTGATGTGCTCCGTTTCCCCTACAATATGGATCTTGTCGTCCAGGTCCAGCTGGCGGCTAAAGAGAGAGGTCAGCCCCTTTACACGTGTGGCATTCAAGAGCCTGGCAAAGCCAAAGGTTACTACGGTGCGTGCAAACCGGTAAGAGTTTTTCTTGAAATTACCCGAAATCTCTTCCGCATATCTCAGGATGATCTCCAGCAGGATTTTCTCTTCCTCTTTTTTGGCATCCTCCGGCTCCATTGTAGCACTGTCCAGCAGCCTCTGCTGCATCTTGTTCCAGAATGGTTTTTCATCTCTGGGGTCTACCCGCCAGGGGTTGGCCCTTATTCTGGCCTTTTCACGGTAGATCGTCATCTCCACCTCTTCACGCAAAGATCTGCCTTTGGTAATTCCTTTTAGTGCTTCGAAGGATTCTGCAGAGACCTCTTCAATGAATTTTTTACGATCCTTTGATAGCTGGACAATCGGCCATTGCTTCGTTTTAGGAATGATTTCACTGTATCGGACTTTTTCTTTCCTCATTTACTACCCGTTGGTGCTTTGTAAACCATGTTGGTGGCCAGAGCCCAAAAATAGCTCGCCTTTGCCAACTAGTTGGCATTTTCCTCCAACCTTCACTTCGGTTATTTTATTCTCTTTATCAGTGACCAGATCCAGATGAAGCTGACTAGGGCGTCCCATCTCGTATCCCTGAAGGCTTAAAACAGGCATTTCAAGAATCTTGTGCTTAGCCAGGTAGCATGCCAGGGGCCCATTGGCTGAACCGGTAGCCGGGTCTTCGTAGATGCCAATCAACGGACCAAACATACGTCCCTGAACGTCTCCGCCCAGCACACCATTTACACTAAAACAGTAGAGCTGGGTGGTGTCTACCTTGTCGGATAACGCCTCAAGGAGATCGGTTTTAATTTTAATCTTACTCAGCGTAGTGGCATCCTTTATTGGTATAAAAAGGACGTTGTTACCACAGGAGATTTCCTGAATCGGCGAGCTGTCGATATCTTCCACAGGAAGAGATAACATGTCAGCTATTGCTAATTTATCTTCAAAAACTCTCCCATAGACTGGTAGGGGCTGATTCATGGTTATCAGATCCGGTTGACCATTATGATAAGTGATACTCACTGGAATATCTCCTACTTTCTGCTTGAGCACCAGGTTTCTAAGGCCGGAATCTTTGGCGATGATGTATGCCGTACCCAGGGTCGGATGTCCTGCGGTTGGCAATTCTCTACCAGGAGTGAATATTCGTATGGAAGGATTTTCACCCGATTTTGCAGGAAATAGAAATACAGTCTCAGATAAATTAAATTCTTTTGCAATGCTCTGAAAAAGCACCGGGTCGATGTCTGAAGCATCAGGAAAGACAGCCAACTGATTTCCCGAAAGTGGCTTGCTGGTAAAAACGTCTAGCAGATAATACTGGAAACTCATATCGGACCAATCATGTTGGGTGCTAAGCTAATTAAGCAATCAGGGGAAAACAAAGAGAAGCGAATAACACTTAATAAATGATTGAGGTGTTAATATTGCAGAAGAAAATTTATGCCGTCATTTAGCTTAAAGGAAATCCAGGCTCCGGTCGCCATCGAAATGGCAGAATTTGAAAAGAAATTCCGTCAGTCAATGCGTAGCAATGTCATGCTGCTCGACAAGATCACCGGATACATCGTGAAGCGGAAGGGAAAACAGATGAGACCTTTGTTTGTCTTCCTGAGCGCGGGTGTAGCTAATGGAGTCTCCGAATCTACCTATCGGGGTGCGGCATTGATTGAGCTTCTGCATACAGCCACCCTCGTCCACGATGATGTGGTGGACGATGCACATTATCGGAGAAGCTACTTTTCCATCAACGCTTTATGGAAGAACAAGATTGCTGTGCTGGTGGGGGATTTTCTATTGTCACGTGGTTTGTTGCTGTCTCTGGAAAACAACGACTTTGACCTGCTCAAGATCGTATCAAATGCTGTGAAGGAGATGAGTGAGGGGGAGCTGCTACAGATGGAAAAAGCCCGGAAACTTGACATCACCGAGGAGGTCTACTATGAGATTATCCGACAGAAAACAGCTTCGCTGATCACTGCCTGTTGCAGGACTGGGGCTGCTTCATCAGGCGCCTCAACCGAGATCGTGGACCAGATGACCCAGTTCGGGGAAAATGTGGGGATGGCCTTCCAGATCAAAGACGACCTGTTCGACTACGGAACTTATGAGATAGGCAAGCCCACCGGCATTGATATCAAGGAGAAGAAAATGACCTTGCCCCTGATCTATGCCCTCAACCAGTCTGGCAGGTCAGAGAAGAACCGGATCAAGAAGATGATCAAGAAAAGTGCTCAGGAGCCAGCTCTGGTACATGAGGTGATCGACTTTGTAAAATCTGCCGGGGGTATACAATATGCCATCGAGGTGATGGAGCAATATCACCAGAAAGCGAAGGATATTTTGACTCAACTTCCTGATTCTGAATACAAAACTTCTCTGGATCAGCTGGTACAGTTCACCATCGACCGGACGAGGTAATACGGGTATTACTGGTAATTGGGGAATGCCCTTGTTACCTTTGTGGCTTCAAATAAGCAATTCTATAAATAGGGAAAGCCAATTCGGTAAGTTTCCAAACAAGCAATTGAACATGAAATGTCCATAAAGCGAGTTATACCAGCCGAAACAAAATATCTGAAATAAATCACGTTTTGGCGCAGCTTTTGAGGTTTTCGGATGTTCCATGTGACTGCTAAAAACAATTTATACACACATGAAAAAAGTAGAAGCAAACGACAAAGTAAAAGTACATTACACAGGAAAATTGACAACCGGAGAGGTGTTTGATTCTTCTGTAGAGAGAGATCCCCTTGAGTTTACAGTAGGTGCAGGACAGATGATCAAAGGGTTTGATTCAGCTGTAAACGGGATGGAAGTAAACGAGAAGAAAACAGTGACCATTCCATCAGGAGAAGCTTATGGGGAAAGAAACGAGCAACTCATCCAGGCAGTGCCCAGGACTGATCTGCCAGAGGACATGAAGCCTGAAGTAGGGCAGACATTGGTAGCTACCAATGACCAGGGGCATCAAACTCACGTGGTAGTGACTGACGTAGCTGATGCTACAATCACCATCGATGCCAATCACCCTTTGGCTGGTAAGGATCTTGTATTTGAGATCGAGCTGGTAGAGATCGCATAATTTGCAATAGATATTATTGAATACAGCCAGGTTTTCAGACTCGATTGCCTGGCTGTTTTGTTTACAGGGTGCTGATCCCCTGGTACATCATAAGTAATCCACTTGCTACCATAAACAGGATCACCCATCTCCTAAAAGACTGATCAGGCACTTCTTTGATCAATAATTTACCCAGGTAGCTACCCAGAGAAATTCCCACTCCCAAAGCGATAGCAGGATAGACGATCTGGGTGGACATCAATCCGAAGTAGGCGTAGCTTCCGATCTGAGCCAGGCCCATGAAAAAGCTGTTTGCTGTTTTTGTAGCAATAAGTTCTTCTTTGGTAATCCCCAGGTTTAAGTAGAATGGATTTAGCACTGGTCCCAGTCCGCCAATTAGAGTGCCTAAAAGCGAAACAACTAATCCCAATGGGATCAGATGGACATACCTCATCCCAAAGGACTTTTTCTTCTTACCCCATTTGAATTGCCAGAGGGTGCTTACCAGGAAGAGCCCAACGATGATTTGAAGCCAATCGATTTTTAGTGAAGAGAAAAGATACGCACCCAAAAAAGCGCCCGCCAGTGAAGCAGGTACATAATAGAATGTAGCTTTCCAGTTGATATCTTTCCAGTAGATGATGATCCGGATAGGCCGACCGATTAGGTTGCCGGTGTTGAGAATAGGGGCTGCAATTCCGGATCCGGCCAGGTAATTAACGACAGGCACCAGGATCAGCCCCCCACCTCCGGCAGTTAGTGTGGTTAAGGTAAAGGTGATGGCACCTGCTATGAATATTAAGCCAAGAAGCCAGTAATCCAATGTGAGTAATTCTAACCCTGGATACTAATATAAGGTGTTTTTCAAAGCAATTACCTATTTCGACTTGCTGTTTAGCCAGTCCAGCATCTTCTCCTGGTATTCGCCAAGGTATCTGTGACCCACATCTTCTACTTCATGCCAGACTAAATCTACTCCCACTTCTTCAAACAAGTCTTTGAGGATCACATTGTTGGTTTTCCATCGCTCCAGCTCGCCCCAGGCCATCCAAACAGGCACGTCTTTAAATTTACCAGCTTCTTCCTTTGTCGGTTCCTGTAAAAAAGCCGCACTATACATACCTATTGCTGCCCAGCGATCAATCGTTTTTTGGCCGATGTGAAATGTGCCATTGCCTCCCATGGAAAATCCATACATGTATTGTCGCTTTGGATCGGTCTTATACATCTTATCAAAATCAGCCAAAACCTCCAGGATGTCTGTCTCCGCTAAATCACGGTAGAACTTATCACCCCTTCCCCAGGGGAGGATAAAGAGACCGTCTTTTCGGTATCCCATATTGGTCACACCTGCTATTTCAGGTTGCAACGGATGATACAGCATTCGGCGGGGGTTGTTGTTTCTGTCGCCACCACTCCCATGTAGCTCGATGTAGAAGGGCAGCTGCCTGGTTTTCTTAGGATTAAAGTCCCGGGGAACAAACAGCCAGTAGTAGCTGTACTTTCCATCAGTGGGTGATTTAAAAGACATCATCAACGGCCTTGGTCCATCTTCATAGGTTTCCCATTCGGTTCCTCCATTTTTGAAGAAATTGAGTGCCATTGAAGCCGATTCAATATCTTCATCCGAGATATCAAAACCGTGGGTGGTGTCCTTTGTAAACCGTGCTATGGATTCAAAATGACGTTTCATCAGTGGGTTTTTTTCTTTGGCAGCCAGCGCGTTCATCAGTTTCACCAACTGCTCTGGTGCGTCCTTCTCAATTTTTACAGCAATACTTGTATTGTAGGTAAATGAATAACTTCCAGATCCCACTTCGATCATCACATTTCCATTCTCCTCTTTAGCATTTGGGTAGCTATCAGCAATAGGTTTACCATTCTCCCTGATCTTATTGATTTTAGTCTTTGGCAAGGTGATAGTTGCTGTTGTATTGGCAGGTATCGTACAATAAATGTTCAGGTTGCCATTGTCAATCTTCCAGCCGGAAACAATCTTGCCGTATCTGCTTTCATGGGTTGCTGCTGCATGGTCCAGCCTGGAGCTTGGTTGAGGTTGTATTAGTACGTGTTTATAGCCAGGAGCGCCAATTTCCATTCCCGCTACCACTCGATACATCCAGTCGCCTATCGCACCATAAGCATAGTGGTTAAAGCTGTTCATGCTCACATTCTGGAAGGTGCTGTCTGGCTTTTGGCCATCCCAGCGCTCCCATATGGTAGTGGCTCCCATTTTCACAGGATAAAGCCAGGAAGGAAATTCTTCCTGGAGCAAGAGATCATAAGCTACATCGGTTTTTCCATTTTCTGAGAGTACATGGCAGATGTATGGCGTACCAAGAAATCCGGTAGACAAATGATTACCACGGCTTCGGATATTATTGACCAGATAGTTCACCGCATTGTTCTTTTGTTCTTCAGGGAGCAGGTCAAACATCAGTGCCAACACGTATGAAGTCTGACTGTGTGAGATGATCCGTCCCGTCTGCGTCACATAATTTTCGAGGAATGCCTTTTTCACATTTTCAAGTAATTCAGTGAATTCTATCACATCTGCTTCATTTCCCAGAACCTCAGCTGCTTTGATCAATAGCTGAGTGGAGTATGCATAAAAAGCCGTTGCAATCAGATCCTGGTCAGTGTGTCCATCGGGGACCGTCCATTTCGAAAGCTCCGGCTTAAAGAAAAGCCAGTCACCAAAGACACTTCCATCCTCCCAGATGTAATTCCTTCCCGCATCTTTTCGAACGAAATCCACGTATTTTTTCATGGAAGGATACTGCGTGGCCAGCAGCTCTTTATCGCCATATACCTGATACATGGTCCATGGAGCAATGGTGACCACATCGGCCCACCCGGCCGAAGCTCTTACACTTCCCAATACATTAGGGACCACAAAAGGTATCGCTCCGGCATCACTTTGTTCTGCAGCCACATCTTTAAGCCATTTGGTAAAGAAGGCAGCCACATCCATGTTATAGGCCGCTGTCCTCACAAATGCCTGTGCATCTCCTGTCCAGCCCAGTCTTTCGTCCCGTTGAGGACAGTCCGTTGGTACATCCAAAAAGTTGCCTTTCTGACCCCATAGAATGTTTTTTTGTAGTTGGTTGATCAAAGGGTTTGAGCACTCAAATGTGCCAATGGGCTCCATGTCTGAATGGATAACTACCCCAATAAGGTTCTCAGGTTTTAGCTCCCCGGGAAATCCTTCTATCGCCACATACCTGAATCCCATAAATGTGAAAGAGGGCTCGTAGGTTTCCTCTCCCTGGCCATTGAGGGTGTACTGAAGCGTTGCCTTTGCAGCACGAAGGTTATCCGTATAGAATTCCCCGTATTTGTCCATGACCTCCGCATGCCGGATTGTAACGGTTGTTCCGGCTTGTCCACTTACCCTGAGTCGGATCCAACCCACCATATTTTGACCGAAATCAGCTACCAGGGTACCTTTAGGGGTCTTCCAGATTTTCAGTGGCTTGATTTCTTCAATCTTCCTTACGGGCACCGTCTCAGTAGGGATGAGCTCCTTATAGCCATGATCGGCAACATTTACGGCCTTCCATTTGGCGTCATTGAATGATGCCTTACTCCAGTCACTGATTTCTTTTCTGGCATCGTATGTTTCGCCATTATAGATACTGTTCATAACAATAGGTCCGTCAGGAGTACCTTTCCAGGTATTGTCTGTCAGGATCATTTCTGAGGAACCATCTGTATATTCAATTTGGATCTGGCAGAGTAAACCAAGTTTTTTGCCATATACTCCCCAGTTATCCTCCCAGGCCAGGTGACCACGATACCATCCATCTCCAAGCATAGCACCAATGGCATTTTCTCCTCTGGTAAGGAAGTTTGTAACGTCATAAACCTGGTATTGCAGCCGGTCCTGGTATTTGGTCCATCCGGGGGTAAAGACCTCATCACCAACCTGGCTGCCATTGATAAATAATTCATAAAGTCCATGCGCAGTCACATAAGCACGGGCGCTTTTTATTTCTTTTTCGATGGTGGTTTCCTTCCTGACAAGCAATGCGGGTGCATTAGCTCCTTCTTCCTGTACTGGCTCGATCCATTGGGCCTTCCAGTCATCTTCGAACAGACCCGTTTCCCAATAAGCAGGGGTGCTCCAGCCAGATACGTTCCCCTGATTATCCCACACACGTACCCTCCAATAATAGCGGTTCCCCGGAGTCAGCTTATCTCCACCGTATGGAACAAGCACGGATTGGTCACTGGCCACTTTATTGCTTTCCCAGTTCAGGTGGGTGGCAGGAAACTTGTTTACCTCTGCAACCTGTATCTGGTAATGGGTCTGAAGAATATTTTTCGCTGAAGATTTGAGTTTCCAACTGAGACGAGGGGTGCTGGTCTCCAGGCCCATTGGGTTTTTCTTGTGCTCTACAGAAAGGTCAAATACCTCCAGGTCCTGGGAAATAACTGCTCCTGAAAGGAGTAGTGTGATTACTAATGTGCCAAGGAATTTCATAGGATCAAATGTTGAATTTTTAACCTGCTAAAGGTATTAACAGGGGCTTAAATCACTGTCTTGGACTTACAGGATTTGTCTGCAAAAAAAAACGTGCTAAGCTTTCAGAACCTGCCGGCGTTTCAGGTTGATCATCACCGCACTGGCAATAATGATCAACATACCCACCAGCTGAAAAGAGGAAATTGTTTCATTGGCGAAGAGCCATCCTATAAGCACTGCAATAATAGGATTAACAAAGGCATAGGTGCCTACCACGGCTGCTGGCTTTTGGGTGAGTAGCCAGGTATACGCCACCAACCCAACGATAGAGCCAATCAGAGCCAAATAAATTATTGCTGACCAGGCCCGGATGCCGACGTTGGCAAAATCTGTATGATTGTATTCTCCCAATATGCCGCTTAGCGCCAGAGAAATCAGAGATGCAAACACAAACTGCCAACCAAGATTCATGTACATGGAATCGCGAGGAGGGTAAGTCTTATAAAGCAGGGTCCCAAACACCCAGCTAATGGCTCCAATGAGGACAAGGCCGGTTGCGATAAGTTCCAGTTTTGAGGTGGCCACACTTTCTGCAGAAAGCTTCTCGCCAAATAGCGTAAGGATGCCTATAAAGCCTAATGCCACGCCAAGGATGATAAAAGGATTATTGAAATACAGCTTCCAGTTACTTTTATCAATGATGACAAACCACAGGGGAATGGTAGCAACCAGTACCGAAGCATAGCCGGTTGCTATGTACTGCTCAGACCATACCAGCAACCCCTGACCACCTACCATTATAATCAACGCGAAAAACGCATTTCTTACCATGGAGTGAAATTTAGGCCATTTCTGGCCGGTCCATAGACAATATACAACCAATAGCAGACCAGCCATCATGAAACGCACCGAAGCCATCATGAACGGTGGAAGTCCATCCAGACCGATCCTGATTGCCATGTAGGTCGTACCCCAGATCAGGTAGATACATAAGAAGGCAATGATGATCAAAAGTTGGTTAGAAATCTGTCTCTGCGCCACTGGTAGTTAATTTGATCGCTAAAGTACTACAAGGGCAATTTGGAAACTAAAATTGAGTTTTAATTGTATGTAATATCGGAGGAGGTAGTTATGAAGAAGGCAGTTATTTGGCTTTTTACATTATTTCTTGTTGGCTGTGCTTCGCATATCACGCCACACAGGTCTGTAAGTAGTAATATCATTCAGGAGACCGACGATGAAAAACATGAAATTGTCATCCTGGATACTGAATTTCAGACATGGCTTGTAAGCAATGCCAAACCCATTGGTTTTTATTCTCTTCGATTTTATGAATCTCACAATATCCGATATGTCACATCCTGGAATCAAAAAGCAAGAAATGCGTATGGACCGATAACCAATGAGATTAATTATGATCCAAATGAGGATTACGGGATGGACGTAAACTATCAACTTTACTGGTACTTCAAGTACATGGAATCCATTTACGGCCGTTACTTTTTCCTCTAAGTCACTTTTTTCTTCCCTTTAATAAAGTAAATAAGTGGTCCCACAACAGGGAAAAGTATTACCAATACCATCCAAAGAATTCTGTAATTCATATCCATTGATGCCCGGATCACATCCAGCAAGGCCCAGATAGCCAGAGAAACTGCAAATATTCCAATAATTAAACCTTCCATCTTTTTAGTTTAAAACTACATCACTGATAAATGACACATATTGATGGATTTCATAAAATTATATGACTTTTAATAGATAAATGTTTGCCCGCCATATTGTACATTGGGCTTAAGAATTTCATATTTTATTAGATGAGGTGTCCGGTGTTTGCAAGCACCCGTTTAATTTACAAGTGATGATGAGTCGATCCCTCATATTGTTTATTGTGGTTTTTATATCTGCCTGCTCAACGTTTAAAGTCAGGGTTTACTATGACGAACGTTTTGAGTTTGGGGATTTTAAGTCTTTCTGCTGGATGAGTGGATGCGAATTCAATATTGAAGGACCGTCATCGATAACAGGAGATACTTCTATCGTCTATTCATTTATGAAGGAGATCAAAGCTCATCTTCAGGAGAAAGGATATGTTTACAACGATGAAACCCCTGATTTCCTCATCAACCTGCACGTGGTTGCCTTCGAAAAGGAGGTAGGTGGCTATACGCCTTACCATATTTACGGACACGAAAACGATTTCACCCCCTTTTTGGCAGAGGATACCTATCAGTATCTAGAAGGATCCCTAATTATTGATATTGCAAATTTTGAGTCAAGTACAGTGGTGTGGCGTTCAGATGTGATTGGATATACCGATTCAGAAAAGGGTTTTACTCAGAAGACCATCAGGCATGTAATCTCTAAAGCACTGCGGCAATTCCCCCCTGATTGAGTTTTGCTGATCTTCCCACGAATATTTTAACGGATTTATAGCCAGATCTAGGCGTTTTCATAAGGTTTTCATGGATTCATTATCAAACCTCCATTTTGGGGTTCATTACAAGGCCTGAAATCACAAAAAATCAAAGCTTTCAATCCCTTTTTTAGAAGAAATGTAAATTTTCGTATTATTCAATAAATACTTAATTATAATGTTAATGTTTTAATGAAATGATTATAATTTTAAATTGTATTTAATATTAGGGCTAATTTATTAAAATATTAATTTCATGAAAAGGTTAATCGTCTCACTTATTATTCTCATCAGTGGATGCAGTTCAAGTCGCAACATGATAGAGTCTCAGTTCAATTATAAAGGACATTTCAAAGAATATCAATCTTTTGGATTTGTCAACCCGAAATCTATGAACGTGAATGGACTAAACGTTTATGATAATACGGTAATCCAAAGTATCATTTACAAGCGTTTTACCGCTATGGGTTATGTCTATGATGCTGACGCTCCGGACCTTCTGATCACATTCAGGTATTTTCCAGAGGGCACAAGCCTGGTCACGATGCAACAGCGGAGTCTGAATACCTGGATCAATAGTGCCAATAAAGATGATGATCAATATCTTTTGAGGAGAGTGATCAATGACAATGGCACATTAAGTGTTTATTTCATCGATCGGACTTCCAGCAACATCATCTTTCAGGGATTTTTTAAGGATTATAAAAAGGACAATAACTCAGATCATCAGATCATCTCGTCTATCAGCCTGTTATTAGATAAGTATCAGGTCACCAGGTATTAAAAATTAAGGTCAAAATGAGGATTGATAGAAAGTAGCTAAAGGGGAATGGTTGTATCATTCCCTTTTGCTTATCAGGACATCAATCTTCTGTGATAGTTCACTTGCCCCAGATGGTAGTTGAGATGTCCATAAAGATGCACAATGAAGTAAGTGGTGTTCATAGGTTTTCCAAAGACTTCAACCGGATAGTCGGATTCCAGGGTTTCTGATGTCATACGACTTAGTGTATCATCAATCATTGCTTTGGTATTCTCAATATCGCTGAGGATTTGGTCGAGCGAGATGTTCTTATCATTAAACTCGCCTTCCCGATCTCTTATAAAGCCTGTTTTACCCAATATAGCGCCAATGAAGTGATTCAGGTTACCAACGAGATGCAGCGCCAGGTTACCAGCTGAGTTGTTGATGCCTGGAGCTACTTTCCATATCGTTTCAACATTTGTATAGCTCTTGAGCTCTTCTTTTAGCTTTTCCAGGTCCCTGGTAAACAAGGTAACGTAGTAATCCATCATTTCAACGCATTTTCAAGATCTTCCAATAGGTCATCAATGTCTTCGACGCCCACTGAAAGCCGGATAAGCGAATCTGTAATACCCGACTTCTTTCGTTCTTCGGCCGGGATGCTGGCATGTGTCATGGTGGCCGGGTGACCAGCAAGAGACTCCACGCCCCCTAAAGACTCTGCAAGACTAAAGACTCTTACTGTTTCCAGAAACTTAAAAGCTTTTTCCTGTTTATCTTCTTTGAGTGAGAATGAAACCATTCCACCAAAGTCTTTCATCTGATTGGCTGCTACTGCGTGATTCTTATGATCCGGAAATCCTGGCCAGTGCACTTTAGCCACTTTTGGATGACTCTTCAGGTAGTTGGCAATCGCTGCTCCATTTTCACAGTGTCTTTGCATACGAAGGTGCAGTGTCTTGATACCGCGCAAGACCAGGAAGCAATCTGTAGGACCCGGTACAGCTCCAACTGCATTTTGATGATAAGCTAATTGCTCATGCGTTTCCGGGTTATTTGTGATTACGGCTCCCATGACAGTGTCCGAGTGACCGGCAATGTATTTAGTAATCGAGTGCAAAACAATATCAGAGTGCAGGTCTAATGGGTTTTGCAGATAAGGGCTTGCAAACGTATTATCAACTATTGTTTGGGCTTTGTGTTTTTTCGCGATATCGGCCACAGCTTTGATATCAATGATCTGCAGCATTGGGTTGGTAGGTGTTTCTATCCACACCATTTTCGTTTTTTCGTTTACAACTTTTTCCACCAGCTGCAAGTCGTGCATGTTGATAAAGTGAAACTTGATGCCATAGTGAGCATATACACTGGTGAACAGGCGGTAAGTTCCTCCATACAGATCATTGGTACATACCACTTCGTCACCGGGTTTTAGCAGCTTCATGATCGTGTCTGTTGCCGCCATACCAGAACTGTAGCACCTTGCAAATTTACCGTTTTCTAGTGCAGCCAGGTTGGTTTCTAAAGCAGTTCGAGTTGGGTTTTGTGTCCTTGCATACTCATAACCCTTGTGCTTCCCTGGCGAAGATTGTACATAAGTGGAAGTTTGGTAGATGGGGGTCATTATTGCCCCGGTAGATGGATCGGGATCCTGTCCGGTGTGGATCGCTTTAGTACCGAATTTCATTTTCATATCTTAAGTGAACAAAGATAGCTGATAGTTTTGTTCACCCGGACGGTTTTTATTTAGAAGCTTCAGAAGTTTCCATGAATTGTCGCAACCAGGTAAGTGCTGAATCCATGTCAGTGAATAGGCGGGTGGGCTTCACGGGTTTATTGACAGATACATAAAAGTTGGCAGCCATCTTAACGACAGCAGAATCTACTAAGATTGCACTTGCTGTCACCAGTTCATTACCTTCTTTGGCCAGGTAGTCTCTCGCTTCCTTGGTAGAATTTTTAATTTTAGTGATGTCAAACAGGCAAGGATATGATACGCCTTTAGAATGCTCGATTCGCTTCGCAACAAGGTGTTGGGTGATCTCTAAAGTAAGCTCATGAAGGTCATAAAAAGTACATTTCATGATCCCATTCTCAATAACGATACTTCCATACTGAAAATCTATGGATTCATTCATTTCATCTAATTATCGTAAATTCCATCTAACGCCATAGATATTTTGCACTTAAAATCTATTTCTAAAATAACCAATCAGCACATAATGGCAAAAATCAAACATAATAACTTTGTGAAAACGGTGGACGAAGTTATTACCGCAGCAAAGGAAAAAGGAGTAGTTCATTTGTATGCGCAAGGTCATACAACTGACAGAAGATACCTAACGATTAATGAACAAAAAACACTCCATTTCGGAACTTGCGGATATTTGGGGCTAGAACACCATCCATTTGTTAAGGAATCAGCCATCAAGGCGATCGAAAACTATGGAACACAATTTCCTATGTCCAAAACCTATATTTCTAACCCATTGTATTCTGAGTTAGAAATATTAGTTGAGGAGATGTATCAGGCTCCCGTTGTAATTTCTAAAAACTGCACCATATCACATCTGGCTACTATTCCAATCATCGTTTCGGAGGAAGATGCAGTGATTTTGGATCACCAGGTGCATGCCAGCATTCAGGAATCCGTACAGAAAATGCTCACCAAGGGGGTGACTGTGGAAATGATCCGCCACAACAATTTGGAGATGCTTGAAGAAAAAGTGAAGTCATTGAAAGACAAGCACCAAAAGATATGGTACATGTCAGATGGGGTTTATTCAATGTATGGGGATTTTGCTCCAATTAGAGATTTGATTGCCCTTGCAGAGAAGTACGAGCAGCTACACCTTTATGTAGATGATGCTCATGGGATGAGTTGGGCAGGAAAAAATGGAACTGGCTATGCGATGAGTCAAATGCCAGAAGGACTATACAGGAAAATGGTCCTAACAGCTACTTTGGGAAAAGGTTTTGGTGCTTGTGGTGGTGTATCCGTATTTCCTAACGAAGAGTGGAGAAGAAAAGTAAAAACCTTTGGTGGGCCAAACACATTTTCAGTACAGCTCGAGCCTCCTATCCTCGGAGCAGCAGTTGCTTCTGCCAAAATACACTTAAGCGATGAGATCAACGACCTGCAACTGGAGCTTCAAAACAGAATCAGCTATTGTAATACATTGCTTAGTAAAACTCAACTTCCGCTGGTAGCTGAGACCAAGAGTCCTGTATTCTTTATAGGAACAGGTGTGATGGGTACTACAAATGATTTTGTGAGTAGAATGATAGAAGATGGTGTATATGTAAACCCCGCATTGTTTCCTGCGGTACCAATGAAAAACAATGGTTCGCGATTTACCATTTCTCTTAACAATACACTTGAAGACATCGAGGTGCTGGTAGATAGTATGGAGCGAAATTTTGAGGCCTCACTCAAAGCGACTAACCAGACACAGGACAAAATCCGGAAAGCATTTAAAATGCCGTCACTTGACGAGCAAAAGAGTGAGTTGGATGAGATCCTTAAAGAGTCATCGATAGCTCATAACACCCATGACTTTTCCTCTCTGGACCTTAAGGTTTTCGATTCGATTGAAGAAGTAGACAAAGATCTTTGGAATGGAAAACTAGGCCACCGAGGGATGTTCGACTGGCATGGGATGAGCTTCCTGGAAAGGTCATTTAGTGGACATGTGAAGCCTGAAGACAACTGGGACTTTAAGTACTTTGTGGTAACTGACAAGGCTAATACACCGGTTCTGGTTACATTCCTTTCATCTACTGTTTGGAAAGAGGATGCATTTGCCAGGGCTTCTATTTCTGCACAGATCGAACTGGTGAGGAAAAAGGATCCTTACTATCTCACTTCCAAGGTGCTCATGATGGGAAGTCTTTTTACAGAGGGTGAGCATTTCTATTTGAATATGGAACATGACCTCTGGAAGAATGCAGTGCTTATGTTTACTGAGCAGCTATTTAAAGAGCAGGAAAACTGCGGTGCCACGAATATCGTCCTTCGCGATTTCACAGAAAATGTCGAGTTGACCAAATTGTTTCTTGAGCATGGTTTTGTAAAAATGGATATGCCTGAAACTTGCATTGTTGAGGATCTTTCATGGAAAAATGAAGAGGAATTCAGGGGCTTGCTTAGCAAACGGAATAAAAAGCACTTTAAGCAGGAAGTGAGAAAGTATGCCTCTTGCTTTGATGTGGAAGTCATAGATAAGCTTTCAGAGGAAGGTCTGCAGCATGCGTTTAATCTTTTTCTCCAGGTAAAAAATAAAAACCTGGCGCTGAATGGGTTTACTTATCCCTACCGGTTGTTTGAAGAGATGAACAATGATCCTTCCTGGGAATTTGTAGTACTGAGACTCAATGAAGCTACATCTGATCATAGGCTACCGGTGGCAGTCGCTTTCTGTCACAAGAATGCAAAAGACACCTACAGCGGAATGTTTCTTGGCCTGGATTATGAGTATAACTTTGAATACGGAGTTTACAGACAGGCACTTTACCAGTGTATCAAAAGAGCGAAAAGCCTGGGATGTACAAAAGTAAATTTAGGTGTCTCTGCTACAATGGAAAAGAAAAAGCTGGGTGCCAACACCTATCCACGGGTAGCTTACGTGAATACGCAGGATAACCTGAGCATGGAAATTATGGAACACACTTTGTTAGTCACAAAACATTAATTTTGCCATGAATATTGTCCACCCAATGGAAAGTACCATACGAGATCGAATCGAGGAGATCAGTAGATTAATTTTTGAAGTGGCGAATGGGAATTTCGCTTACAAGATACCGAGTTCACCACATGATACCGATGAGTTAGAAGCTATCATTCTGGGGGTTAACATGCTGGGGCAAGAGCTTCGAAAATCTACCGTCTCCAGAGATTACATGAAACGCATCTACGATGGGGTTATTGACATCCTCATTATCATGGATGCCAATTTGAAGATTAAAGCGGTAAACAATGCCACTTGTGAGCTTCTTGGTTATCAGGAAGATGAATTGATAGGTAAACCATTGGAGGCTTTGCTTTCTCAGGAAAGCAAAAATAGACCTTTTATCATGGTCATCGATGACCTGGCCAAGTCGGGACAGTCCAAAAACCGTGAGTTGAATCTTCTGGATAAAGCAGGAAACGAACTCCCAACGTCTTCATCGTTTTCTACACTAGAGAATGAGAATGAAGAGGAAAAGGAAGTGATGATCATTGCCAAAGACATCTCGCAACTTAAGACTACTGAATTGGCCTTGAGAAAGGCCAGAGATCAGGCAGAAGAAGCCAACCGGTCAAAAGGTCGTTTTTTATCCAATATGAGTCACGAGATCAGAACACCTTTGAATGGTATCCTTGGGTTTTCCGAGCTACTCAAAAATACCGCAGCTACAAAGATACAGAAAGAGTATCTTTCGTTGATTCACTCCTCAGGAGAGACACTTGCCAAGCTACTCAATGATGTACTGGATCTTAATAAAATGGATCTTGACAAGCTGGTGATTGAGAAAGTGCCGTTTGATTTTCGATATAACGTGGATTCAAACCTCCATCCATACAAATACCTCGCAAAAGAGAAAAATCTGACATTCGATTTTGAAGTAGAAGAAAGTGTTCCCGAGATTGTTATTAGTGATCCTACAAGGATCAACCAGATCATCATAAACTTCGTGAGTAATTCCATGAAGTTTACTGAAGAAGGTAGCATCCACTTGCGATTCAAAGGTATCAGAAGAGAAGGTATGGTTTTACTTCATGGAGAAGTGACGGATACTGGTATTGGAGTGGCGAGAGATAAACGCGACACGATTTTTGATACGTTTACACAATCTGATAGTTCTACTACACGAAAGTATGGTGGTTCCGGGCTTGGCTTGGCAATCTGTAAACAGTTGGTTGGATTGATGGACGGCCAGATCGGGGTAGATAGTCCTGTCAGTGATAATCAGCAAGGATCAAAATTTTGGTTTACTATTCCTATTGAAGCTGGAGTCAAGCAGGAAAAGTCTGCCAAGGATCATTCGGAACATGATTTCAGGCTTAAGGAAAACAAAAACATACTCGTAGTAGATGACAACAATGTAAACTTACTTCTGATCAAGAAAATGCTGATGTCTGCGGGTGCAAAAGTTACTAGTGCTATCCATGGAAAAGATGCCATCGAAAAAGTGCAGAATAAAGAATTTGACATGATCTTTATGGATATTCAAATGCCGGTGATGGATGGTTTTGATGCTACAATCGAACTCCGAAAGCAGGGGTATGAAAAGCCGATTCTTGCACTCTCAGCTAATGTTGATAAGGAAAATATCGAAAAATGTCTGACAGTGGGGATGAATGATTATCTGCAGAAGCCATATCACAAGAAGCAATTGATGGGTTTATTAGAAAAGTGGGCATCTAATTGATAGATTAATAAAAAATCCTGGTTCTTTCTGTGTTGTTAAGTCCTTTATGCTGAATTTAGGCGTTTTTAAAGACGTCCTTAATGATCATTCAGGCTTCAGATCGACTTAATACTACACAGGAATACTATTTCTCAAAAAAACTGAAAGAAATAGCCCGGCTCAACCTGGCTGGTGAACGGGTCATCAATCTGGGTATTGGTAGTCCCGATCTCATGCCACATGACAGGGTAATTGCCAGACTCAGCGAGACCATTGTACAGCCAGACGTCCATGGTTATCAGCCGTATCAGGGCATCCCTGAGCTAAAGAGAGCCATTTCATCATTCTCGAAGAAGTATTTCAATATTGGTCTGACGACAGAGGAAATATTGCCATTGATTGGTTCGAAAGAAGGTATCATGCACATTTCCTGGTCGTACCTCAATCCAGGTGATAAAGTATTGATTCCTGCACTTGGTTATCCCACATACACTTCAGTTACCAGGCTGGCCGGAGGAGAGCCGATATATTACCCACTATTAGAGGAGCAGGATTGGTCACCTGACTGGGATTTTCTTGAGGAGCTCGATTACACAGACGTAAAACTTTTGTGGCTCAATTATCCTCATATGCCCACCGGCTCCACCGGTTCGGCTAAGATTTTTGAACGGTTTATACGATTAGCCAGAGAGAAGGGCTTTTTAATTTGCCACGACAACCCCTATAGCTTTATCCAAAACGACAGCCCGTTAAGCATTCTTTCTTTTGATGGAGCCAAAGATGTCTGTATTGAGCTGAATTCATTGTCTAAAACCTTCAATATGGCAGGGTGGAGGATTGGATGGGTATCTGGAGATCAGGGATACCTGGATCCCATCCTCAAAGTGAAAAGCAATATGGATTCAGGGATGTTTAAACCCTTGCAGCTTGCTGCTATCGAAGCGCTTAATCTCGACAAATCATGGATCACAACCTTGAATAGCGTATACTCAAAGCGTAAGGAACTTGTGTTTACTTTGCTGCAAAAATTGAACTGTTCTTTTAGCAGTGATCAGGCTGGGTTGTTTGTTTGGGCAAAAGTATCGGAAGGGGATGGAGAAGCTTTATCGGATAAGGTTCTTCGGGATAGTAAGGTGTTTATTACCCCGGGATTCATCTTTGGGGAAAGTGGTAGGCAATATGTCAGGATATCTCTTTGCTCGTCCGAAAAAATGCTTGAAGAAGCAATTAAACGCATCTCCTGAATTTGGTGATTCAGAATTTAGGTTGAAACTTGCGACCTGATTTTACTCAGCTTTAATCAAAAAAGTAAAAGATTACGATGAAAATTCTCTTCATAGGAACTGGATTGATAGGTGGCTCTTTTTCATTGGCCATGCAACAGCAGAAAATGTTGGACCAGGCAGGAGGGTATAGCAGAAACCCTGAAAACCTGGATAAATCTATTTCTTTAGGTATTATTCAGAAAAAGTTTGATAGCCTGGAGGCGGGTATTTCATGGGCTGATTGGATAATTCTATCTATTCCAGTGGATGCAATAGTGAAGGTGCTTCCAGGCATCCTGGATAAACTCACCCCGGGACAGGCAGTCATTGATTTTGGATCCACAAAAGGTTCAATCTGTGAGGTAATACACGGTCACAAAAACAGATCTCAATTTATAGCGGCGCATCCAATAGCGGGCACAGAATATTCTGGTCCTGAAGCAGCCTTACCAAAGCTTTTTGAGAATAAATCGATGTTGATTTGTGAGAGAGAATTGACAAATCCTGAATTGATCGAACAGTTTGAGAAATTATGTATCAAACTTTCAATGAAAGTCGATTATCTCGGTGCCACCGATCATGACAGACACCTTGCATACATTTCACACTTGAGCCATGTAACTTCCTTTGCACTCAGCAATGCTGTGTTAGCGAAAGAAAAAGACGGAAGTGTAATCCTTGAGATGGCTGGGTCTGGCTTTGCATCTACCGTGAGACTTGCGAAGAGCAGCCCTGATATGTGGGCCCCTATATTTCTGGATAATAAGAAGATGGTGCTAGAAGCAATTGCACAATACGATAGTCAGCTCAAAAAATTTCAACAACTTCTTGAAAAGGATGATTTTGAGGGTATGATATCATTCCTGACTGAAGGTAGAAAAATCGGAAAGATCCTCAAGTAGAGGATCTGAATATTAGTTTAAGCTGACCTTATCCTTGGACTTGTCGATCATTTCTTTTCCGGTTTGGGAATAATTATTGATCAGGTCGTTGTAGGTTTTCTTGTATTCGTTGAGTTTTCCAGTTAGGATTTTTTCCCATCTGTTAGATTGTTTTTTGAAATCTTTTTTGATGGTTTTAAACCTTTTTTCTGATCCTTTTGGGTCTGCATAATGGACAGCTGCAACTCCGGCAACTACACCAGTCATAAATGTGAAAAAATATTTACCTGCGCTCATAGTTTTGTTTTTTTGGTTCCCTATAATCTATAGATATTTAACACACTCGAACGGCTATTGTTTCAGGAAATGACCTGATTTTGATCATCTGCTGCAGGTAGAAAGGGCTAGTCTTATATGTCAGTTGATCTGTCTAGCTTAAATATGACAGGTAAAACCATCTTTACCTTCACAGGTATACCGCCCTCAAGACCAGGGGTAAATCTGGGAGCATTCATCAGTACACGCTCAGCTTCCTGATCACATCCGGCACCAATACCTTTGATGGCTTTTACTTCTGTGATCGACCCATTCTCATCTACTATGAATTGCACGTATACCCGACCTTCAATACCAAGGGTTCTGGCAGAGGTTGGGTACTTAAGGTTTTTAACAATGTACTGGTAAAAAGACTGAATACCTCCGGGAAATTCCGGTTGATTATCCACGATAGTAAAAACTTTCGGCCCAGCAGGAATCTGCTTTTTCTGAGAATCAGCCATATAATCTTTCAATTCAACAACAACCCCAATGCGGTCTTTGAGATAGAAGATACTTTCCAGATTTCCCTTAACATGCAATTTTCTCAGTATGTCATAAACGGTCCCAACTTCCTCACCTTCTTTTACAGCTAGCTCCTTGTATGCGTAAGTTTTTTCAGGGTTTTTAGCGTGAAGTTCCTCAATCAATTCCTTGGCCTGGGGTGGGATTTCCCTTTCTATGGCCGTGCCATCTGCAATTTTCACAATTTCCTTATCCAGCTCATTGTTGCAGGCAAAAGTGGTGATGAGCACAGCATAAAGTGTACAAAGCGTGGCCAGCTTCCATCCGCTGATGTATTTTATTTGATCTTTCATTGCGTTGACGCGTTTGAGTACTGAGCCGCCATAGAAGGAATTGGCTAAAACAAACCCGTTCGTTTTGAGCGTGTGCTTTATCAAAGTGTTTGAATAATCTGACAGGCTGAAACGTTTAAGCGCTATTCTGTCGGCTTCATATTCATGGATTTTATGCATTTCTGTTTGTAACCACCATGCGCTGGGTAGAAACCAGCAGAAAATCCTGAAAATGCTTACCAAAAGGAGGTCCAGCGAATGGCGCTGTTTGACATGTGCAAGTTCGTGTTGTAGAATGGCCTCATGTTCCTTGTCTGTAATGGCTTCTTCGGGAATAAAGATCCAGTTCAAAAATGTAAATGATCCTTTCTCTTTAGTTAAGCGAATGGGTATTCCATCAATGGTGGTTGGTGTGCTCCTTAGAATAAGTTTTGCAATTGACCACAGACCAACTAGAAAGTAAATCAATAACGCACCTGCAATCAGGAGATAAATCCAGGTTAAAATTGCAAACTTGTCAATAGCTGATTGGGTTCCAACTACAATGGGGGAAAGGCTATACTCAATAATGGTATTCAACTCTGTAGATGCCGTTCCAGTATTTGTCCCGAGGAACCCTTCAAATGTGATCAGGGGGACCAGTACAGCAACCGGTATTGTGAAGAGCAACAAAAACCGCATGAGCGGGTATTGACGTTCTCCTCTTAGCGTGATCATATAAACCAGAGTGAGAGAAAGGTGTATAATCGAAAGCTCAATGAAATAGGCAATCAACTTTTTTCTTTTTTAAGTTCTTTAAGTAATGCTTCCAGTTCTTTCAGGCTCAGGTTGTCCTCTTTGGTAAAAAAAGAAACCATCTGCTGATAAGAACCACTGAAATACTTACCCACAAAGCTTTTCATGAAAGTCTTCGTGTATTCCTCTTTCGAGATCAATGGGTGATATTGATGTGATTTCCCATACGCTTCATGGCCTACAAAGCCTTTTTGCTGGAGTATCCTGACAATCGTAGAAACGGTGTTGTAGGCAGGCTTGGGTTCAGGAAGCTGCTCAATGATATCTTTTACAAAGGCATTTTTTAAGTCCCAAAGTACCTGCATGATTTCTTCTTCTGCCCGCGTCAACTCTTTCATAAACTAGATATTTAGTTAAATATATAATCCGCAATTAAAGATAACAAATATTTAACTAAAAAATTAGTTTTGATGTATTTTATATTGTTTGTTTTCATGAAACCATCATTCTCAGCCGAGATCATTAATTTGCGTTGCCAATAACCATTAAAGTGTCTAAAATGACTTCCTTCAATTCGCTTGCTACTATTATTGTCTGTTTATTGGCTTTCACAAGCTGCACAACAAGTCAGGATGAATCTAAAGCCCCCAATATCATTGTAATTCTTGCCGATGACCTGGGTTATGGAGATCTGAGTTTTTACAATGTTGACTCCAAGATCAAGACTCCCAATATTGATGGTCTTGCTGAAGGAGGAATTCACTTCACGGATGCGCATTCGGCAGGTGAATGGTGCACACCTTCCAGGTATGGACTCATTACAGGAACGTATCCTGCCAGGACTGAGCTTAACTGGAGGCAGCGTAGCCTGATTGATAAAGATCAGGAGACCCTGGCCACCATGCTAAAGCGAAACGGCTATCAAACAGCTTGCGTGGGTAAATGGCACCTGGGATTTGATGACCTGGATTGGGAAGATCCGGGAAGTATGGAATCACTTTCAGGAGGACCGGTTGAGCATGGATTTGATTATTTCTTCGGGATGCATGCCTCATTAGACATTCCTCCGTATTTCTATTTGGAAAATGATAGGATAGTCGAGAAAGCTACCGGATTTGTGGATGATCATGCCAGTCCGGATGCTACCACCGTCATTTCAGGGGCGTTTTATCGGGCTGGAGCCAGTGCTCCGGGATTTAAGCATGATGATGTATTGGATGTCTTTTTTGATAAAGCAAAATCTTTCATTTCAGGTCATTTGAATGATACACCAGATAAACCTTTCTTCCTCTACTTCCCATTGACTGCACCACATACTCCCTGGCTACCCAAAAAAGAATATCAGGGCAAAAGCGGAGCTGGAGAGTACGGTGATTTCGTGATGCAGGTGGATGACCTTGTTGGTCAGGTGAGAAGCTTGTTAGATCAAAAAGGCATTGCGGACAATACATTGATCGTTTTTTCATCAGACAATGGCCCTGTTTGGTTTGAAGAAGACATCGACAAGTTTGGGCATGACTCCAAAGCGGGACTTAAAGGCATGAAAATAGATCAGTGGGAGGGTGGTTCAAGAATCCCTTTGATCTTCAATTGGAAAGATCAGATCCCTTCAGGTAAGTCATCAGATCAGTTGATTGGGTTTACAGACTTGATGGCCACTTTTGCTAGTGTGGTAGGAGATAGTCAAATCGATTCGAAGTTTGATAGCAAAGATTTTACTTCAGTACTTTACGGACAAGCCAAAGAAAACATCAGGGATGGACTGGTCATCGGAAATAATATTTATCGAAAGGGACAGACTAAGATAATTGTGGGTTCTGGTCTGGGTTCTTTGAGTAGACGGTATGATCCGGATGGAGTTTACTTATCACAAGCGGAAAACCAGGGGGAAATGTATAATCTCACCGATGATCCTTACGAGACCAATAACTTATATACTACCGAGATCAACAAATACCAGGAGTTAAAAGCTGAATTTGAAGGCATCATTGCCCAAAATAAAAGAGCTGAGCAGGATCATGATCTGCCATCGAAATAGACAACGCTGGTCTGCTTTTTGGTTCCAATAGCAATGCTCGGTCCCAACTAAATGGGTCTGACTTTCATATCCTTTGCGGTTTTCCTGTCAATTCTAATATGTTCCTGCTAATTTCGCGGCTTGGTTTTAAATGAATAGGTCAAAAAATTATCAATTTTGAAATCCAGGTTTACATTTTTTGAAAAAGGACAGGGGAGTATTAAACAAGATATCTTATCGGGGCTGACAGTGGCTCTTGCTCTTGTGCCAGAAGCTGTGGCTTTTGCCTTCATTGCCGGGGTTTCCCCGGTGGTGGGTCTATATGGCGCATTTATGATGGGCCTAATAACTTCCATTTTTGGAGGTAGACCTGGTATGATTTCCGGTGCCACAGGTGCCATGGCGGTTGTGATGGTGCATTTGGTGAAGGAGGGAATTGAACTTGGTGGTGGTGCCCAGGCGGCCGGACTACAGTATCTGTTTGCCACCTTGTTATTGACAGGAGTCATCCAAATGGCATTCGGATATTTCAGATTGGGGAAATTTATCCGACTTGTTCCTCACCCGGTGATGATGGGATTCGTAAACGGATTGGCCATAGTCATCTTCATGTCTCAGCTGGATATGTTTAAATCCGGTGGGGAATGGTTAACTGGTTCTTCATTATACATCATGATTGGGTTGACAGCCCTTACCATGATCCTGATGTTTGGAATCCCAAAGATCCACAAAGGAATTCCTGCTGCATTGACAGGTATTCTTGTTGTTTCACTCATCGTGATCTTTGGAAACATTGAGACCGAAACGGTACAGTCCTTCATCCAATCAAGAGGAGGAACGGGAATTAAAGCCGGACTTCCCACTTTTAACATCCCAATTGTTCCTTTGGATTTTGAAACCCTAAAATTCATTGCACCATATGCGATCATTCTGGCTGCCATTGGGTTGATCGAGTCGCTGATGACATTGAACCTTGTTGATGAGCTGACGGATACGCATGGAAGTGGCAACAGAGAGGCATTTGCTCAGGGTTTAGGTAATTTCGTTAATGGGATATTCGGTGGAATGGGCGGCTGTGCCATGATCGGACAGAGTATCATCAATATTAAGTCAGGAGGTCGAAATAGGCTATCAGGAATTGTTGCTGCCGTTGCTTTGTTGTGTTTTGTGCTCTTTGCTTCAACGTACATTGAAATGGTGCCCATCGCGGCATTGGTCGGTGTAATGTTTATGGTTGTGATCGGGACGTTTGCCTGGAACACCTTTAAAGTCCTCAACAAAGTACCTTTGTCTGATGTGATCGTGATGATTCTAGTCACGGTGCTCACGGTTGTATTTGATCTGGCCATAGCCGTTTTCTCCGGTGTGCTGGTTTCGGCATTGGTTTTTGCCTGGGAGAATGCTAAGCGTATTCGTGCCCGTAAATTTGTAGATGAGCATGGCATCAAGCATTATGAGATCTATGGTCCATTGTTCTTTGGATCGATCAGCCTTTTCAATAGTAAGTTTGATGTAGCCAATGATCCCAATGAAGTGATCATTGATTTCAAAGAATCCAGAATCGCTGATCAATCTGCAATCGAGGCGGTGAATAAGATCACTGAAAAATATCGTGATGCTGGCAAAACAATTCATTTACGTCATCTGAGTCGTGATTGCGTTAGGCTCATCGAGCGCGCTGATGAGATTGTGGATGTAAATGTGCTTGAAGATCCTGACTATTTCGTTGCGGTTGACAACTTCAAAAAATACAGCACTTACACGGCACAGTAGGCATTCGTTTTATTTGTTTCAGATGGTATCCATCAACTCATGGTGTTCTCGTCTGGCAAAGCCCTGGTCGATGCTTGCCATCACGGCCCAAACAGCTTTTGAATGCAGGAATTCGAATGCAAAGGCCTGGTAATGCCATAGACTTAAGATTTAATTCACAGTAGTTGAACCAAAAAGCACTCAATAGTGAATCATTTTATGTTATTATGAATTGCATTAGTATTCTTCTGTGGGGTATTCTTAATTTAATTTATTATGAAATCCATTACTATTCACAATATTGACACAGAGACGGCTAATCTTATTGAGTCTAAAGCCAAAGAATCTGGGTTAAACCTTAATAAAACCATAAAAATGCTCTTACATAAAGCTCTTGGTATTTCTAACTCACAACAACAAAATAAGGAATCCTTTAAGCAGTTTTTTGGGGTTTGGAGTCAAAAAGAATTTGAGCAATTCGAAGAGAATACCAAAGATTTCAGAAAGGTTGACCAGAACGACTGGTAAATGAAAAAATCTTATTGGACACTTATGCATACAGTGATTTACTTCGAGGTGATCAATACATTTATGAGGTTGTTACCAGTGCCAATGAAATTTGTATTTCAGTAATAGTAATTGCTGAACTTTTAGCAGGATTTAAAGGGGGGCTCGTGAAAAATCGAATGAAGACCTATTGAATAAGTTCTTGCAACAGCCTACTGTTAATGTTTTAAATATTTCTATTACTACGTCTTACTTGTTTGCAGAAATAAAACAAAGTCTCAAGCAAAGGGGGAAACCTATCCCCATAAATGATTTGTGGATAGCATCGCAATCAGTTGAATTTTCAGCTTCGCTGGTTACAAGAGATAAACATTTTAAGGAAATTGATACTTTGAGTTTAATATTTTATCAATAATCTGTAGTCTCTCACTTATTCTTCTGAAAATACTCGTCCAGCTTCAGGCGCATTTCATCCTTACTGACATACGAAGGTGAAAGAGACGGCTGTCCAGGAAAATTCTCCATGTGCAAGGTTTGAGTAGGGAAGGCGAAATTCACACCTAGCTTCTCGGCGAGCTTCATGATTTCCAGAAGGATCTCATGCCGGGCTTTCAATTCTTGAGACCAGTCGGGTACTTCAAAGAAGACATAAAACATGACATTAAGGGAGAATGAGGCCATGTCATTGAAATAGACATTGTAGTAATCCTTACGCGTATCCGGGTGATTTTCTACGATCTTCCTAAGGCCCTCCACAAAAGTATGGATCAATTCCGGTGGTGTGTCATAAGTCAAAGCGATCTGGGTGTAAAAACGTCGGTATTGTCGCAGCCCATGGTTGTCCACTGTGCTATCAGCAAGCTTGCTGTTAGGTACATACATCACAGAATTTCTGAATGTCCTGATCCGGGAACTTCGAAACCCAACTTCTTCTACAGTACCATCAATATCTCCGGCGGTGATCCAGTCTCCAATCTGAAACGGTTTATCCACAAAGATCATGAGGGAACCAAAGAAATTCTTAATGGTATCCTGAGCAGCCAAAGCAAATGCAAGACCACCAATAGATAGACCCGTCAATAGCGGGATGATATCAATATTCAGGTTGTCAAGAACGAAGAGTGATCCTATAACCACTACAAAGGTTTTGAGCGTCTTTCTTACCAATGGCACCAGCTGATCGTCCAAAGTGGACTTGGTCTTTTCTGCCAGGTGCTTCAGGTAAAGCGCCAGGATATTGACCAATTGATAAAAGACAATGGTTCCAAAGATTGGTACCAAAACCCTTAGAAAAGTCATGAGCATCCACGATATCTCAGAGGGCAGTTGCAAAGCAGGAACGAATAAGACAATTAAGGCCGAAACAAAGAACAAACTAACCGGTCTGGCGACGGGCAGTAGATAGCCATTGGCAAGGTCTGAATATCCGGCTCGCAATATAATTTTAACAAACAGCCAGTTAAATAATACACTGAGTAATTTATGAATCAGGACACCCACGAGTGCCAGTAGCAGCACACCGAGGTATTGGTATAAATGTAGACCCAGAATCTCTTGTGTACCCAGCTTAGGGAGTAAGTTTAGCAGCCAGCCTGTTCCATACCTGAAGATACCTGAGTGAATACGTCGTATCTCCCGGATTGATTTCTCAGAATAGTACCAGGACCCACCTTGTCGTTCCAGATATATAGTTGGATACTGCTCAGAGAGCACATACCTGTGTTTGTTTAAGGTGGAGTCATAGTAATCAGGTTGTTTGGGAATATTTTCCAGGTCAATGTAGACACCTTCTCCGTCAATGATTTGCTTCAGCTTTACAGCCACCCTGATGGCTTCTTCGGTTGATCTTCCACCGGAGCGGAAAGGGGCGGCGGCTAGTGAATCATTGTAGTATGTGCTTTTTAAATAGTGAAGATGTGTATTGATTGCATGATAAGGCGAATTGAGGTTCGCGGTGTCCTGACTAAAAGCAATTATACTAAGGGAACAAAAGAGGACCAGGAGTAGTTTTCTCATGTAATTAACAATCTCTGATTAGAATTTGAATCGGACGGGCAAAGGTAAGGCTTAATCAATTTACCTTTGCCGCACTTTTTATCGAATTTGTAAATCTCCAAAATCAACATGACGAATCCACTGCTTCAAGTATTCAACACCCCTTTTGAGGTACCTCCATTCACTGACATAAAAACAGAACATTATATGCCAGCAATTGAGGAGGGCATCAAATTGGCTAAACAGGAGATTGATGCTATTACCGCAAATACAGAAGTACCCACCTTTCAGAATACAATTGAAGCGCTGGAGGCATCAGGAGAAATGCTCTCGCGGGTATCATCTGTCCTTTTCAATCAAAACTCAGCGGAGACCAGTGATGAGTTGCAGGCTGTCACACGAGAGGCATCGCCAGTGCTCTCGGCTTTCAATAACGAGATCAAGCAAAACGAAGCTTTGTGGTCCAGAATCAAAGCTGTGTATGAAAAAAGAGGCATCCAGGGGTTAAATACCGAACAAATGATGCTTCTGGATAAGACATATAAAAGCTTTGTTCGCAGTGGTGCAAATCTTGGTGCAGAAAAGAAAAAGCGATTTAAGGAGATTTCAGTAGAACTTTCTCAATTGACATTAGAATATGGGGAAAACCTGCTATTTGAGACCAATGAGTATGAGTTAATCATCGAAAATGAAAGTGATCTTAGTGGATTGCCCAGAGATGTGGTGAAAAGGGCAAGAGCCCTGGCCAAGGAAAAGGGGCACGGGGAGAAATGGATTTTTACGTTGCAGGCACCTAGCTACATCCCATTCATGGAATATGCGGATAAACGTATGCTTAGAGAAAAGCTTTACAAGGCATTTATGAGCAAGGCATTCAAAGGAGATAAAAAGGATAACCAGGAGCTGGTGAAGAAAATTGTGAAGCTCCGTAGTGAGATGGCTAAACTTTTGGATTATCCGACTTACGCCAGTTACGTCCTGGAAGAACGCATGGCCACAAATCCACTACAGGTACGTCACTTCCTCAATGACCTGCTGGAAAAGGCTCTGCCAAAAGCTCTTGAAGAAGTCAATGAGATGAAAGCCTTTATGAAAGAGTTAGCCGTGGATCATGAGCTGGAGCGATGGGACTGGGGTTATTATTCCGAAAAGCTGAGGAAGAAAAAATATGCCATTGATGATGAACTGATAAAGCCTTACTTCAAACTGGAAAATGTCATCTCCGGAGTTTTCCAGACTGCCGAAAAACTCTTTGGCTTATCCTTTGTGCAGAATAAAGATATCCCGGTATATCATCCGGATGTAATTGCCTACGAGGTTTATGCAGGCAAAGAAATTAAAGCCGTTTTCCTGGCAGATTTTTTTCCAAGAAAAGGCAAAAGAAGTGGAGCCTGGATGACATCCTACCGGGAGCAAAAGCGAAAGGAGGGTAAGAATGTTCTGCCACAGGTGAGTATCGTTTGTAACTTCACGCCATCGTCTGAGGATGCTCCATCGCTGCTTAAGTTTGACGAGGTCAAGACACTTTTTCATGAATTTGGACATGCACTTCATGGGATGCTGGCCGATACCACCTATGGTTCGCTTTCCGGGACCAATGTGTATTGGGATTTTGTAGAGCTTCCATCACAAATTTTAGAGAACTGGTGTTTTGAGAAAGAGTGTCTGGATCAATTTGCTAGACATTATGAAACCGACGAGCTTATTCCCTCGGAGCTGGTAGAAAAAATCAAACAGAGTGCCAACTACCATGAGGCTTACGCTACAGTAAGGCAGATCAGCTTTGGATTGCTTGATATGGCATGGCATGACCTTTCTCTGGATATGGCTGAAGCAATAAAGGATGTTGCCAAAGTTGAGCAGGAAGTATTCAGTCAACTCGACCTCTTCAATCCAGTGCCTGGTACAAACATGAGTGTACAGTTCGGACACATCTTTGCAGGTGGTTATGCTGCCGGGTACTACAGCTACAAGTGGGCAGAGGTGTTAGATGCAGATGCATTCTCTTTGTTTCAGGAGAAAGGGATCTTTGATCAGAAGACAGCTCATTCATTCAGAGACAATATCCTGAGCAAAGGAGGTACCGTTCATCCCATGGAACTGTACAAAAAGTTCAGGGGTCGTGAACCTAACCCCGATGCATTGCTAAAACGAGCCGGACTAGCTTAGTATTGAATTTCGCTATAGAAGTCCTTGCTTTCCCTTCTCAGTATGCCTTGCAGGTCATTCATCAGCTGATCCAGCTGACCTTTGAGTTTAGCGATCTCTTTTTGCTTAGGCTTGGTGCCAAAGATGATTTCCTGCTCACTGGGAGCCCTGAGACTTTCATAATACTTCTTGTCTGAGCATAGCCGGGTGAGCTGAGCACTGACTACTGAGAGGAGACTAAGGGTTTGATTGGGTAAGAATTTGAGTTGTCGCTCAGGTATGTCATAAACCATGGCATTGATTTCATGAGCTTCCAGAAGGATCGGGTCCTGCGCATCATTTTGGAGAGTCCGGAGCAGTCGGATCATTCGTTTCAAGCCTCCATTGGTTCGTTCATCCTTTGCATTGATCCTTGCAATACTTTTAAAAGGCAGGTAGCTTCGTCTTGTCTTTTCTCCAAACCGATATTCACAAATCCCTCTCTCTATCTCACGCCTTGTCTCTTGATAGCTCCGGTTGTTGAGCCAGATTGCAGGCTGTATATTGACTCTGCAGGAGGGTTTTTCAGTGAGAACTGCTACTTCATGCTGATTGTTGAAACCAGATTTTTGAACAAACTTGAGCCCCTTCATGATGCTGATGATTTCCCTGATCAAAAATTGAACTTCCTGCCAGGGTTTATCAGTCTGCGGTTCTATAAGGGTGAGCAAAGTCACATCACCGAATAAGGTAATATGAGTGTCTGTCTGGATAGGTCCATCATACCGGAAATTAATTTTTACAGGTGCTTTAGCAAGTCCGGTTTCGATACTATCCTGGATCTTTTTTGCGATGGAAAAAACCTTGTAGGAATAGGAGTGGTCAATTTCCAGCATAGATTCCAAGGCATACCGAAGTGCATTGGGGTAACCTCTATGAGAAAAGGCATCTGAAATGATTGGTTCTGACTTTGCTTCGTCGAATCGTCTATTGCGCAGGTTTTTTATTAAAAGCTCGTAGTTGGCTCCCATCAAATAAGGTGATCTAACAGACCAAAATAATCGTTAATTCGGTGAAATTATAAATTAATTGGGAGATTCTCCGACTAACAGGCCTGGTAGAGGTGCGGGACTAATTGCTGGTGATCACCAACTGAACGGAGTAATCCGACTTATCAGTCTGGTTATCAGCTTTTTCGGGATAAGGGATTACCTTCAGAAGCTCAAGAGTATAGTGGCCAATATTGATCTTTTGAGCCTGGTTATCTTTTAGCGTTCCATTGGTTAGCTCTTTGGTGATGACTTCAAAGTTTTCGTGGATCTCAATTTTTACCCTGGCCTGACCTTCCCATACGCAGATGGCGTTCGCAGGGCATCTTGAGTCTTCTAAAAGATCTATGAAGGAGATGGAAAAATGATCCTGTCCATCCAACATTTTGGTTTCCCCATATTGGAGCACAAAAGTCTCATCCAGGTTTATTTTTCTTCCTTCTTCATCACAGGAGAAGAGAATAAACAGGATAATGATGTACAAAACTTTTATCAAAATTTTCATTATTGAAAACCCCTCACCAAGGTGACACCAATAATCGTGCTAGGGTTGTACTATTGTAAAAATATTTTTATAAAAAGCTGGATTTATAGTGGAATTTGCTTTCTTTGCGTCATTATGCTAATCTCAGCAGATATAGTGCCCTATTTCACCAATTGCTAATCAGCATTGGTCCTTCCCCTGATGGGCGAACCCTTTTCTTTCTTTTTTACTTTTTATTATCTATATCATGCTTAGCAGTATCAAAAAATTTATTTCTCTATTCCTATCTGCGCTTCGCGGTACCGACGAAGAGTTTACATCCGGTAGTATAGACCGCGCCATCTTCCTGTTAGCCATTCCCATGATTGCTGAAATGATCCTGGAAGCGGTATTTGCAGTTGTGGACATGTATTTTGTTTCACGCATCAGCGTAAATGCCGTGGCCACAGTAGGGTTGACGGAATCCCTGATGATGATCATTTATTCAATCGCTATAGGTTTGTCAATGGCCACTACAGCCATTGTAGCCCGCAGGGTTGGTGCCAAAGAAAAGAAACGCGCAGCTGATGCAGGTTTTCAGGCAATCTTTCTGGCTGCTGTAATTGGTCTTTGTATTGGAGTTGGTGGGTTTATCTTTTCCGAAGAACTACTTTTTCTAATGGGGGGTGACGCTCAAATGGTGTCGGAAGGTGTAGGCTTTACCAAAATCATGTTTGCAGGCAACATATCCATTGTCATGATCTTTTTGATTAATGCCATCTTTAGAGGGGCAGGTGATGCATCCATTGCCATGTGGTCACTTACCATAGCAAATGGTCTGAACATAGTCCTGGATCCCATACTAATCTTTGGATGGGGCCCTATCCCGGCTTTTGGAATTGAAGGGGCTGCGATGGCCACGGTGACCGGACGAACAGTTGGAATATTGTTTCAGATCTTTTTCCTTGTTAGGGGTTCTGAACGAATCAGGATTACAGTCAAAAACATTGTGATTCGCATCAAGACTGTTTGGGAGATCATCCGAATAGCTACTACAGGGATCTGGCAATTCCTGATTGAGACAGCCAGCTGGATCTTTCTGGTCAGGATCATGGCGGGATTTGGCATGGAGGCAGTGGCCGGGTATCAAATTGCTTTTAGGGTGATTGTATTCACTATTTTACCAGCCTGGGGCTTGTCAAATGCGGCGGCAACCCTGGTGGGTCAAAATCTGGGTGCCAATGCACCGGAAAGGGCAGAAAAATCCGTATGGCGGACCGCTCAACTGACGATGATCTTTCTGGGTCTGGTTTCCGTAGTTTTTTATTTTGGTGCTGAGATGGTGATAGGTTTGTTTGAAGCTGCCAATGCCCCCAGAGTATCTGAAATTGGAACACAGGGATTGAAAATTATTTGCTTTGGATACCTCTTTTTTGCCTATGGCATGGTTATTACACAGGCATTTAATGGGGCAGGAGATACTAAAACCCCATTTTTCATCAACTTCTTTGTGTTTTGGGTTTTCCAGATCCCATTGGCTTATCTATTGGCTTTGAAATTGGGGTGGAATGAGATGGGTGTTTTTGTGATGATTGCCGTAGCGCATTCTGTGCATGCAGTCATCAGTGTAATCATCTTTCGAAGGGGCAAGTGGAAGCTGATTTCAGTCTAGTCATGGACTACAGCTTCATGAACAACCCGAAACCATAATTTGGATTGGCGAGAATTCGTTTTCCGTAGAATGCCATACCTACGGAAAGCGAAGCGCCGAACTTATCTGAAAATTGGTATAATGCTTCTGGAGTGAAAGATAGATACTCTATCCTGTTTCCAAAGACCCCGTTGTTTACATTAGCGGGAGCTTCTTCGTCACCCAGGGGTTTAATACCAATAAATCGTATCAAACCTGTGAACTTTTGGTTAGACCAGCCAGTCTCGAATCCGTACCTGAGCTCATTGGAAAATTTCTTTGTTCTGTTGTTATATCCCAGGTTGGCGTTGGCATAGATTCCATTGCCAAAACCTGTTCCAGCATCCAGGCTGATCATCTGGTTGAATTCACCATCTCCTGACTGAAGGATTCTGGTCTCACCGCCGTCGGTTTTTCCCAGGGGAAGGCCCAGGGTAAGCGTAGCACTGAGAGCGATTCTTTTACCTTTTGTAATTCCATATTTGATGGAGACATCTGTATCTCCAAGACTGTTGAACGAATCACCACGGGTTATTATCTGCCCGGAAGAGTTACGCTCTTCATTGAGTGTGGATCGTACAAAAAATGGAAAATAAACAATCCCGGTTATTCGGTTGGTGATGCCATATTCAGCATATATGCTAGAGGTATATAACGAAATCGTTGTGATGGGTTCAATGCTGCCATCCGGAGTAAAGTATTGAGTACCTACGATAATATTCTGACCAAGTTTAAAGAAACCAGAACCCTGGTCCTGGGCCCAGCCACCTCCTGCAAAAGTCAGGAATGGTGTGCATAGTATGATGGCAATGACGATCTTTTTCATTTTCAAGAGGTTAGTTCCCCATACCCAAAGGTGAGTGAGGCTGGTCCGCAAAGTATTATTACATATTTGTATTCACCAAAGGAGACTGTTTTGCCCATGCTTTCGGCAATTTCAGTCACGTTGAAGGTATGGCTTCCGTTCATCTTGATTTCAGAAAGCTGCAGTCCCTGGGCCTTTACCTCTGCTCCAGCAGTTGAATTGGCCAGGTAAACGAATGTACCCAGCGCAAATGACGTTTCGAAATCCTCGCTAAGCGTAAGAATAATGTTTCTTCCCTCAAGACTTAATTTTGCTGTGCCCTTGGCTGTGTAACCACTGGATCCCATAAATGTAGCCTGTGCTGAACTAAAACCAACTGAAATATTGTAGTGACCATCAATATCGTCAGCCGATGCAACGATTGTGGTGAATCCCTGTGAAATGCCTTTTACTAAACCCTGACTGTCAACCGTGGCAATATCCATATTTTCTGAGGACCATAGAAAGGAGGTGGCTACTGGTACATCATTGACTGTATAGGCATTGGCCATAAGGGTGGTCTCTTCGCCGATACCAATGTTGGCCTTATCACCACTGATGATGATTTTGGCAATGTCATTTTCTGATCCGACTACATTGATAATAACAGTATCACTATTAGTCATGCCATAAGAAGCATATACCTTACCCGTTCCTTTGGCAAGGGCCGAAACAAGACCGGATTCACTAACCTCCAGGATAGCAGGTGAGAGGCTATGAAAATCAACAGATATCTGCTCTTTTTCTCCAAGAAAGTTAGTGTATTCGGTGGTTAGTTGAACAGTTTGACCTACAAGTAGTGATTCTGTTTTTGGATTAATATCGAGTATGTCTCCATTGAGTGGAGTTTCTACGATGTCAGTTCCAATACAGGAACATGTCAATGCCATCGACCATATCCAACCTATCTTAGCGAGTTTCATCCAGATAAAATTACGAATACCTTCCTAACACATTAGTCAGGTCTCAGACAATTAGGTTTATTATTTTATTACCCTAATAACAGACAATTGGTTGTCTTCGGCAAGATATATTTCGTAATAATTTTCGAATTGCATCACGCTAATAGGTACTCCTGACCGGAGTGGCCCCCCGGTGATAAGCTGACCCGATCGGTTGTAGATATAAAGATTCTGATCGGTGGCATCGACAAAAGCTATCCATTCTACACTTCCACCCAATTTGTAGTATTGGATGAGCATGGGAGACTTGCTAAAGTAGTCTTTCTCGAATAGCACATTCCCATCTTCATCCAATACCTCATATCTACGACCAGTATTGCGAAGGATAAGAAATCCGTCACCTGTTACGTCATTGACAATAGAGAATTTGGTGTCAGTATTGGGTCGGTAAAGCTGTTCGCGCTTGGTTACTTTGCCGCTAAAGTTCACTTCAAATAATTCCCCTGAGCCTGTAACCGTAGAAAAATAAGTGCTGGTGAAGTTGTTGCCCCGGTTTACAAAGAAATCACTTGATGTGGCTGTCTCAGTTTTGATAGGAAAGCCCGGATAATTCTCAGCTCTTCGTGTTTTAAAAGTAATACTTCCATTTTGCTGCAATGCTACCATAAAGTCTCGTCCTGATACCCGAATATGTCTGAGTGCACTTGTAATTGATGATTCAAGTGGAAGTGGTCCCCAACCTTCAAGGATTTTGCCATCCTTATTAGTCAGATAGAGATTGCCCTTATCATCAGAAACAGCAAAGCGATAGTTTCGCGAATTGTCATAATCTACAATATTGAATGTAGAGATTTTGATGTCTTCTCCCAGCCTGACTGGGAACCCTGGTAGGTATTCACCTGTCCTGTCGATTACGTGAATTGATTCTGCAGTGGCGAAAGCGTATTGAAGTTTTCCATTTCTGTAATAGTCAATTTGGAAGAAATCGCTGATGGTTTGTGCCCCGGCATCGACAGACCATAAAGCCTCGAAATCTGAGGAGATCAGGTAAACATTGTTCTTGATGTCCTGCAGGATCACTTCCTTTTGCTTGGTGTAATGATTAGTTACCAGAAAAGGTTTTGTAGAGACCTTGTCAGTCAATGAGATGGCTTTTTCTACCTCAATGGCGTATTGTCCTCCTGAGGAAAATCGAGGTGGCTGATAGAGTGTGACGTTAGTATAATATTTACTGTCTATATTGCTGAACTGGAAGGCAAGGTATTCCATGTTGCGGAGTGCCTGTTGGTTATTGTTGGAGTAATCCACCCAATCAGGCTTCATTTCACCAAGGACTTTAGACCAGGACCTGGGAGTGTTTACATAAAGGCTAAAATTGGCCTCATTATTTGTGCGATCCAGGAACCTGTTGAAGCGCAACGATTTGTTCCAGACTTCCTCATCTTCTATGTTTTTCAGCAGGGTCTTAAGTTGGTAGATGCTGTTGCTAAAGATGAGATAGTTTCGATAATTCATGTAGTAACTTTGGTCAAAGCCTTCTGCGATATTGCCCAACATCAACTGAGGAAAGTTATCCGTAGGTAGTCTTCTGATTTCTTGCTCTCCATATTGTTCGATGTAAATAGAATCACCCACTGAGGTGGCATATCGCTCCGTCATAGTATTGAAAAATCGGAGTGCTTCGCCCATGTCATTCACTTCGAGGATCAAAAGTTTTTCATTTAGATACCTGCTTGTACTTTCTACAGTTACCAGACCAATCTCTGAATCCAGCAATGTGAACGTATGCTCAATATCAAAGTCATAATCGCCGAGGATCTTGTTTCGGATTTCAATAATCTCAGGGGAATTGGCCATCAAATAATCGTTTATTGACTCCTTGAAAATTTCATTGTGATCGAAAGTGAAATGATACATCCATGCAGCATTTCCAGGAACGATCTCTGCCATATCAAATGCGGCCCCACCGGTCCTGTTAAATACCGAAAGGAAATCTTTGCTGTCCGGAGAAAAAGTAAAGCCATTCAGGTTGATGGCGTCTTCAGTGAGTTTAAGGTCTAGAAATGATGAGTTAGCCAGGTTGAATGAAATACTTTCTTTACTCACTGTCCCGAGGATATCAGCGAACCTCGAGGTATTTAGATAGATGTTGCCAGCATCCTGATCAAGTTTTGCTACCTGGAAGAGCTCTGGGTGTTGATCATTGAAGGATAGGTAATCAGCATCGGCAATGGTCCTTATGGCATCCTCAACCAGAAAAGCAGTGAAGCTTCCGATGAAATAGTTTTTGAAGAAGATGTAGGCAAAAGAATCACCGGAATCCGGGTGTGAGATTTCCGTGATGGTGAAATCCATGTACTCCCGGGTTTTCTTTTTGTAGCCTCTATCTCTGAAATAAGCCAGTGTTTTGCTTAGATAGGTATGCTGACTGATATTTTCAATCTCTGTGATGTAAAGCAGGTCTGACGTAGTACTCGAAGTGATGTGTACGGAAATAAGTGAAGAAGATTCTTCAAACACCTTTGAAAATGTGCCTTTTCCTGCTAGTGTGTCCAGCAGGTAAAGATTATCTGCGAGCGAGGAAAAGGGAGGTAACGTGGATATATTTTGCCATACAGGGAAGTCCTGAATCTGACTCATCCTTTCAAGGATATGATCAGACTCATAGACGAGCACTGCATTTTGAGGTAGAAATGACCAGGGAGAAAGGTCAGCATGTTTCACCCACTTTTGGTAAGTGAAATATCCGGTTCCAGCCAGCAATAGTATGGCAATGAAAACAAGAAGCCGCTTCAAATATGCTTTTTAGGCGAAGATAACAATTAATAGAATTGTCCGAAGGCCGAAATTTATTGTTTTTGTGATTTATCCAAACTGCGACTTCAGAAACTCCCGGTTTAACCTGGCAATATTAGTCAGACTGATCTCTTTAGGACATTCTGCAGAGCAGGCACCGGTATTTGTGCAAGCACCAAAACCTTCTGCATCCATTTGCGCAACCATGTTTTCTGCCCGAATTTTTCGTTCTACCTGACCCTGGGGAAGCAGAGCAAACTGTGAAACTTTGGCTGAGACAAAAAGCATCGCCGAAGAATTTTTACAAGCAGCCACACAAGCTCCACAGCCGATACAAGTAGCGGCATCGAATGCTTTATCAGCATTCTCTTTGTTGACAGGGATGGCGTTGGCATCCTGTGTATTACCAGAAGTATTCACAGAGATGTAACCCCCTGCGTGCTGAATGCGGTCAAAAGAAGATCTATCCACTATCAAGTCTTTGATCACAGGGAAAGCTTTGGATCGGAAAGGCTCAATATAAATCGTATCACCGTCTTTGAACTTACGCATGTGTAGCTGACAGGTGGTGATGGCTGTATCGGGACCATGCGGTCTTCCGTTGATTTGCAATGAACAACTACCACAGATACCTTCCCTGCAGTCATGGTCAAAAGCTACCGGCTCTTCACCCTTCTCGATGAGTTCATTGTTTAAGACATCCAACATTTCAAGGAATGACATGTCCGGAGAGACATTCTTGATATCGTAATCCATCATCTTTCCTTTATCGCTGGCATTTTTTTGCCTCCAGATTTTAAGCTTAAGATCCATAGTAATTATTTATAACTTCTTTCCTTAACTTCAATGTTTTCATATTTCAATTCTTCTTTATGAAGAACCGCTTTGCTTGGTTCACCTTTATATTCCCATGCTGCTACATACTGGAATTTAGGATCACGTTTGGCTTCACCCTCAGGTGTTTGATGTTCTTCTCTGAAATGACCTCCACAAGATTCCTCTCTATGTAGGGCATCTTTGGCGAATAGCTCACCAAGTTCCAGAAAATCGGCTACCCGTCCGGCTTTTGCCAACTCCTCGTTGTATTCGTTGAGCCCTCCGGGTATCTTCACGTCTTTGTAGAATTCTTCTCTGATGGCTTTGATCTCATCAGCCGCTTCTTTAAGCCCTTTGGCATTCCTAGCCATACCAACCTTATCCCACATCACTTTACCTAATTTCTTATGGAAGTAGTCGACAGATTTGGTGCCTTTGTTATTGATTAATTTCTCCAGTTGGTCCTGAACTGACTTCTCAGCCTCATCAAATTCTTTGGTGTCTGTTGGGATCTTACCGGTCCTGATATCGCTGGAAAGGTAATCTCCTATGGTATAAGGTAATACGAAATAACCATCAGCCAGTCCCTGCATCAATGCAGAAGCTCCAAGCCTGTTGGCTCCATGGTCAGAGAAGTTGGCCTCACCGATGACAAAACAACCAGGGATGGTAGACATCAGGTTGTAATCTACCCACGTACCACCCATTGTGTAGTGCACAGCGGGATAGATCATCATAGGGGTCTCATATGGATTGTCATCAACAATCTTTTCGTACATCTGGAATAGGTTTCCGTATTTGGTTTTCACCACATCCTTGCCCAGGGAGGTAATCAGATTTTTATCGTTCTCATCCAACCCTTTGATGTGCGCTTGCTCTTTGCCATACCTTTCAATGGCAGAAGCAAAATCCAGGTAAACAGCTTCACCGGTGGCATTTACTCCAAATCCGGCATCGCATCTTTCTTTTGCTGCTCTTGAGGCTACATCTCTCGGGACAAGGTTACCAAATGCAGGATATCTTCTTTCGAGGTAGTAATCTCTATCCTCTTCAGCAATTTGTGTTGGCTTTAGTTTACCAGCACGGATGGCTTCTACATCTTCTTTTTTCTTGGGCACCCAGATCCTTCCATCGTTCCTCAGAGATTCAGACATCAACGTTAGTTTGGACTGATGGTCTCCTGAAACGGGGATACAAGTCGGGTGGATCTGCGTATAGCATGGATTGGCAAACCAGGCTCCTTTTTTATGGATCTTCCAGGTGGCTGATACATTGCTGCCCATCGCGTTGGTAGATAAGAAGAATACGTTGCCATATCCTCCTGAAGCGATAACCACGGCATGGGCGGAATGTCTTTCAAGTTTGCCTGTGACCAGGTCACGGGCAATGATCCCACGAGCTTTTCCATCTACCATCACCAGCTCTACCATTTCATGACGGTTAAACATCTGGATCTTTCCTCTGGAAATTTGTCGGTTCATGGCAGAATAGGCTCCCAGCAGTAGTTGCTGACCTGTCTGACCTTTGGCATAAAAGGTCCTTGATACCAATACCCCACCAAAAGAACGGTTGTCTAGCAGCCCACCATATTCCCTTGCAAAAGGTACACCCTGAGCGACACACTGGTCAATGATATTTGCTGATACCTCTGCCAGACGGTATACATTTTCTTCCCTCGAACGATAGTCACCTCCTTTTACTGTGTCATAAAACAATCTGTAGGTTGAGTCACCGTCACCCTGATAGTTTTTTGCGGCATTGATACCTCCCTGAGCAGCAATAGAGTGTGCTCTTCGTGGCGAATCCTGGAAACAAAAGGCTTTTACGTTATATCCCAGCTCTGCTAGTGTAGCAGATGCAGAGCCTCCAGCCAATCCTGTTCCAACTACAATGACATCGATCAACCGCTTGTTGGCGGGGTTCACCAGGTTGATATGGTCTTTATGACTGGTCCACTTATTGGCTATGGGACCTTCGGGTAATTTAGTGGGAAAATTATCACCTATGTTCATGACAAAAATTAATGATTAAAGAAATGGAAGACTGCGATGAGAATAAATACGAAAGGAATGACGACTGCGAATGCCTCTGTCACCTTTTTGAAGCCCGGTGTGAACCTGTTGTTGATGCCCACAGATTGTATGCTGGATTGAAACCCATGCCAAAGGTGGAGGCCAAGCAAAATGAATGAGATGACGTAAACTCCAGTTCGGATCGGGCTTTGGAATTTATGAACCAACTCCTCATAGTATCTATCAGGGTCTTCCGGTAGTTGTTGAACGTATTTATAATCCATCTCAGGGATCCAAAAGTCAATAAAATGAAGTGCGAGGAATGCCAGAATTACAAGACCTGAGTAGATCATGTTTTGAGATACCCAGGTAGCATTGCCAGTGTCTTTCTTGAAATATTTTACAGGTCGGGAAGCACGATTTTTAGCCTCTAATACAAACCCCATCACGAAGTGAAAGACTACCGCGAATATCAATATGGGTTGCATTAAAAATTGAATGACAGGGTTGGTACCCATAAAGTGCGAGGCTTCATTGAAAGCATCAGCACTTATTACGGACAGAAAATTGATCGTTGCATGTTGTAATAAAAAGATGATAAGAAATAGTGCCGATAAGGCCATTGCAAATTTTCGACCTACGGAACTGGAAAAAGTTCGGCTAAACCAACTCATATTTTTTCACTTAGATAATGGTGCGCGTCAAAGGTAATCGCCGATTGCTATCAAAACAATTGTAACCTTTATTTTGAATGCTTCTAAATAAATTTTCGAACGGTCCTTCAACGATCAAGAAACAAACCCCTTGTTTTTTGAGATTGTTTTAGTTCTGACTAAAAAAATTATAATCTCAAGGGCTGAATAAATTTTAACTTTTTACCGTTGTATAGTAGTACTTGTATTGCTCAAACGTTTAGCCTATGCAATTTAAAAACATCTATCTGCTAATTATTGTGATTGTCCTGATCTCGTGCCAGCAAGATGATAAGGTAGAACCCAATCGTATTTCCATTGATCTGATTGTAGATTATGATCAGAATTTCTTCACCAAAACAGTGATCTTGTATTCGGACGAAAACTATTTAATTAAAACCAACTTTGATATCTATATCAATACTTATCCATTTGGGGAGCTTGATGGTTTTGAGGGATTAGAGAGTTCAGCAAGGGTAGATATTGCTACTAATGATACCATATATATGACTGACTATATCAAAACGAAGAACGATACGACTTATATTCTTGCCCATCATCTGGAAAACGGAACGTGTGTTGTTTTTGATAAGAATTCCTCAAGTATTATGAAGCAAATTGAAATGGAAAAATATATGGAAGGTGGACCATGGTCATCCAGTGGGGGTAGGAGGTTCTACATTGGTGGAAAGTTGTTTCTAGATTCTGTTGATTTAATTAGCTGATATGGCTTGCAAGGTTTTTAAAAAGATTTTACTGGTATCAACAGTTCTGGCAATGTTAAATGCTAAAGGTTCACATTTGGTGGGTGGAGAGATTACTGCCCGGCGAATAGATAATGCTTCGCTGGCATATGAGGTAACAGTGTCAGGTTATACTGATGACAATTCTTCGGTATTTTTTGGAGGTGGTACATTGAGGTTTGGAGATGAATCGGTTTTGTCCGGGCCGTTCACAACATCAGCTGAGCAATTACCGGGTGGAATAAAGCGTTTCAGCTTCAAGGTAATTCATACATTCAAAGGACCCAGCGCTGCGGGTTATAGAATTTCGTATCAGGAGGATTTTAGAAACGGAGGTATTATCAATATCAATAATGGAAGTCCACATTCCATACCCTTCTATGTTGAGACGCTTTTGGTAATTGATCCATTTATTGGAACCAATAACACACCGGTATTTCTGGCTCCACCTGTTGATTGGGGGCAAGTGGGGCATCCATTCACAACAAACCCAGCGGCCTATGATCCGGATGGGGACTTATTGACCTATCGGCTCGTTGACGTTAAGAGATCTTTGAATACACCCGTTTTAGGCTATCAATTACCGAATGATCCTTCATTTTATGCAAATTATGATTTCGGAAATGGAGATAGAGACGGGCCGCCAACATTTAGTATTAACAGGTTTAATGGAGACCTGATCTGGGATGCTCCCGGAGATGTGACAAATAATTCATTTAATGCGTGTGAAAATGGAGCCACATATAATATGGCCATTGCTGTGGATGAATGGAGGTTGGTTCGTGGTACCTGGAAAAAACTAGGTTACGTAACGAGGGACTATATCGTCAATGTTTGCACGGGGGGAAATGTTTATCCTGTTATAGGTGCTATATCTGATACCTGTGTAATTGCAGGTACGTCCATTTCACGTCAAATCACCTCAAGTTCCGGGAGTGCTTCCAGCAACCTGGCAGCCTTTGGTGAACCTTTTGAGTTGTCCAACTCAGCCGACCAAAACTTTGCTGAAGGTTCTCTTACTATCGATTGGACACCTACCTGTGCAGAGGCGAGAAGTTCTCCTTATCGAATTTATGCAAGATCACTGAACTCAGAAATATCAACACCTGTCCTAACTTCATATACCTATTGGAATCTGTACGTCCGGGGCCCTGACGTGACTGGCCTAAATATTGCGGATCAGCAGGATGGAAATGCAATACTTTCCTGGGATACGTATTCATGTCCCAATGCTGATTCAATAGAAATCTGGAGAAAAGAGGGTGTCTACGAAGGAGAAATTTGCGACCTGACTGACCCTCTGACCCAGGGATTCGAAAAGGTAGGGGATATCGCTGCCAACATGACGTCGTTTACCACAGTGCTTCCTGCTGGCACTTCAAGCAATGATTTTACATGGCATTTAAAAGCTACTTTTCCAGGTAATAGACACGACTACAATGATTTAATGTCGGTACTTACAAAGGTTAAATCATCCGGTGTAGTTGCTGTTAATGTTTTTCCCAACCCCACAAAGGGTACCGTCTATATCGATGGTCACAATAGATTTAAATATTACAGAGTCTTGGATCTTTCTGGTAAGCTCATGCTGGAAGGTGAATTAAAGCACCCCGAGTTAGACAACCTAAATGTGCTGGATGATGGTATCTACATCATGTCTTTATTGGACGAGAAACAAAACCAGGTCTATGGAACCAGGTTGTTGATCCAAAAATGAAATGATATCCAAGTAAGTTTCCAGTCTCTGCAAAAATTCAAATAGGTTTCAATTAAATTGCATTGTATTTTTTTAATGGATATGTTTAATTTTTCCCGTCTGAACACGTTGAATAACTATCACAGAATTTTGGGTTGTAGTTGAATGAGGCAGTTTTTACTTACACTATTTAGTTTTCTTCTTGTATTGTCTGGTTTCATTGCCCGTGCAACGCACATCAGGGCTGGTGAGATCATCGTTAGGCGAACGAGCAATATCACTTTATCCTTTGAAATTACTGTGATCGGATATACCGATGCCGGTGACTCACAAATTGAGTTTGGCGGGGGCGTACTAAGACTAGGCGATGACAACGTGATTAATGGTCCTTTTACCACATCTAAGGAAGCACTTGATAACGATACCGAAAAGGTTTTTTTCACAGTGAATCATACGTACTCCAGACCTAATGCAGCCGGGTACCTGATCAACTACCAGGAAGACTTCAGGAATGACGATATCCAAAATATCAATAACGGAAATTCAGTTCAGACCACATTTTACACCGAAACCTTAATTGTCATTGACCCCTTCTTTGGAATCAACAACAGTCCGGTGCTTACCGTACCTCCTGTAGATTTTGCTGCAATAGGTTCAAGGTTTGTTCACAATCCCGGAGCATTTGATCCGGACGGCGATAGCCTGGCTTATCGATTCACCAGTGTGAAACGTGCCCAAAATACCGTTGTAGGAGGATATCGGGAGCTTGTTAACGAAGACTTTTATACCAATTTTCCGCAAGGGAATGAGGCTCAAACGGGTCCACCACAACTCTCATTGGATTCAAGGTATGGTGACCTGATCTGGGACGCACCGGGGGACGTAACTAACCAGGAAGACCCACCGGATTGTGAGAAGAAGGCAGAGTATAATGTGGCCTTCATCATAGAAGAGTGGCGCAATATCTTCGGCACCCCCAGACTCATGGGATATGTGGAGCGTGACATGCAGATCATTGTATGTGCCTCAGACAACGAACGTCCGATAATCGATGCACCCGAACCCATTTGCGTGGAAGCCGGAACCAATATCAACGAGATTATTACTGCCTCGGACCCTGACGGACATCCAGTAAAAATTGAGGCTTTCGGGGGACCTTTTGAAGTCAACAACCCCGCTACCTACTCACCCAATCCAGCCACGTACCAAAATACACCTGGTTCGATGGAGTTTGACTGGAATACTGTATGTGGCCATGTGAGAGAAAGACCTTATGAAGTTCAGCTTAAAGTCACGGACCAACCACCGACGGGTCCGGCTTTGGTAGAGTTCGCTACGTGGGAGATCACAGTAGTTGGCCCGGCACCAACAGGACTCACCACCACTCCACAAGCTGCCAGCAGCATGCAGCTCAACTGGGATAATTACACTTGTAGCAATGCCGACTCTATGCAGATCTGGCGTAGGGTAGGGACCTATGATATAATGGTAGATGAGTGCCAGCTGGGAATGCCACCTAACACGGGCTATGAGTTGGCTGCCGTGGTACCTATCAATCAGACCAGCTTCTTGGATGATAACAACGGGCTGGGACTTAGCGCAGGATCCAATTACTGTTATAGACTGGTTGCGGAATTTCCCTCTGCCGGTGAAGGAAAGAGTGAAAGCTATATCTCTGCAGAAACATGTGACAGTCTTTTGATTGAGGTACCAGTGATCACCCATGTGGATATAGAAGAGACCAGCCAGACTGATGGGGAGATTCTGATAAGATGGACACCTCCATATCAGATTGATCAGGGCACCAACCCTCCGCCATACACTTACCAGGTGCTGAGGGGTGAAGGTATGGAAGACAGTGATGAATATGAGTTGTTGACATCAACCCCAATATCAGATACAGTGTTTGTTGATAATGGCACTAACAGCCCATCAGCACCCAACACCTTCAATCAATCTTATAATTACCGGATCATTCTGTATAGCAATGGTAACCTGGTGGATACTTCCGCCATGGCTTCCACGGTACGACTTGACCTGACCCCTTTGCTTCAGGCAATTGATTTGAAATGGAGCGCTACGGTGCCCTGGTCACTTCAGGATCCTGGTTTTAAATACCATTATATCTACCGAGACCAGGTAGACCTCTTTGATCCTGATGCCATGATGCTGATCGACTCGGTGGAAGTGATCAACTCACCATTGGCCTATATGGACAATGGGGCCTTCAACAATGAGCCCCTGGATGAGAATCAGGAATATTGCTACTATGTATCTACCTATGGTAGCTATGGTAATGAATTGCTTCCCGAGCCACTCATCAACAAAAGTCAGATCACCTGTGCCATGCCCAATGACACGATCAGCCCATGTCGACCTCCTGTACTGGCATTTTCAGACGATTTTAGTTGTGAAGACTTTTTCCAGCAGGAATGTGGTGCCAACATCTTTGAAAACAGGATTGAGTGGAATGTAGATCAGGATCCTACCTGTGACATGGATATCCAGTTTTATAATGTATGGTATACCTCCACAGGCAATGAGGAAGATTATCAGATCGTGGGTACTTCTTTCAATACTGAGTTTATCCATGAAGACCTTCCTTCATTCAAGGGGTGCTATCGTATCCAGGCAGTGGACAGGTCTGGCAATACCAGTGAGATGACCGATGAGATATGCAGGGATAATTGTCCTAACTTCAGGTTGCCCAACGCTTTTTCTCCCAACAACGATGGGGTGAATGATACCTTCACACCATATTACAATGATGAGTTTTCAGCTATCGAAGGATTTGAGAACGCTAACTGTACACGGTTTGTGGAGCGAGTGCTATTTAAGGTCTTTGACCGAAGTGGGAAAGAGCTGTACTCCTACAACTCGGTAAACAATGAAAACAACATACTGATTAACTGGGATGGTTATTCCAACACCGGTTTAGAGGTTCCTGCAGGAGTCTATTTTTACTCAGCGGAAGTTGAATTTGATGTGCTGGAACAAAGCCAGCCAGGTGAAGTATTTAGTGGATGGGTGCAGATTCTGAGGTGATTTAAATAGAAGATACCTCAAACTAAGAGCAATTCAATTGCGTTGTAATAGTGTTATAAATTTCCACCGGGATTTATTTAATGAAGCACTATTTACTTCTGCCACTATGTTTTTTCCTGATCTCTTTAGGATTTAGAAGCCATGCTACGCATATCCGGGCAGGAGAGATTATTGTAAAACGTACAAGCAACATCACCTTGTCTTTTGAAATTACAGTCATCGGCTATAAAGATGAAGACTCAACCATAGATTTTGGGGGTTCCGGTAACCTAAAACTGGGAGATGACAATGTGCTAACCGGACCGTTTAATACCCAAGAAGAGCTTTTAGATGCCAATACAAGGAAAGTTTGGTTTACCATCAATCATACCTATTCCCGGCCCAATGCAGCTGGTTATCTGATTAGTTACCAGGAAGATTTTAGAAATAATTTCATTATCAACATCAATGATGGAAATTCAGTTATGACCACGTTTTATGTTGAAACCTTAATTGTCATTGACCCCTTCTTTGGAATCAACAACAGTCCGGTGCTTACCGTACCTCCTGTAGATTTTGCTGCAATAGGTTCAAGGTTTGTCCACAATCCAGGAGCTTTCGACCCGGACGGCGATAGTCTGGCATATAAGTTTACAGAAGTAAAAAGAGCAAAAGATATTGAAGTCGGAGACTACCGTGAAATGATCGATGAGGGGTTTTATACAAATTTTTCTCAGGGCAACGAATCACAGACAGGCCAACCGACGTTGACTCTTGATGCCCGATACGGTGACCTGATCTGGGATGCACCGGGGGACGTAAGCAACCAGGAAGACCCACCGGATTGTGAGAAAAAGGCAGAGTATAATGTGGCCTTCATCATAGAAGAGTGGCGCAATATCTTCGGCACCCCCAGACTCATGGGATATGTGGAGCGTGACATGCAGATCATTGTATGTGCCTCAGACAACGAACGTCCGATAATCGATGCACCCGAACCCATTTGCGTGGAAGCCGGAACCAATATCAACGAGATTATTACTGCCTCGGACCCTGACGGACATCCAGTAAAAATTGAGGCTTTCGGGGGACCTTTTGAAGTCAACAACCCCGCTACCTACTCACCCAATCCAGCCACGTACCAAAATACACCTGGTTCGATGGAGTTTGACTGGAATACTGTATGTGGCCATGTGAGAGAAAGACCTTATGAAGTTCAGCTTAAAGTCACGGACCAACCACCGACGGGTCCGGCTTTGGTAGAGTTCGCTACGTGGGAGATCACAGTAGTTGGCCCGGCACCAACAGGACTCACCACCACTCCACAAGCTGCCAGCAGCATGCAGCTCAACTGGGATAATTACACTTGTAGCAATGCCGACTCTATGCAGATCTGGCGTAGGGTAGGGACCTATGATATAATGGTAGATGAGTGCCAGCTGGGAATGCCACCTAACACGGGCTATGAGTTGGCTGCCGTGGTACCTATCAATCAGACCAGCTTCTTGGATGATAACAACGGGCTGGGACTTAGCGCAGGATCCAATTACTGTTATAGACTGGTTGCGGAATTTCCCTCTGCCGGTGAAGGAAAGAGTGAAAGCTATATCTCTGCAGAAACATGTGACAGTCTTTTGATTGAGGTACCAGTGATCACCCATGTGGATATAGAAGAGACCAGCCAGACTGATGGGGAGATTCTGATAAGATGGACACCTCCATATCAGATTGATCAGGGCACCAACCCTCCGCCATACACTTACCAGGTGCTGAGGGGTGAAGGTATGGAAGACAGTGATGAATATGAGTTGTTGACATCAACCCCAATATCAGATACAGTGTTTGTTGATAATGGCACTAACAGCCCATCAGCACCCAACACCTTCAATCAATCTTATAATTACCGGATCATTCTGTATAGCAATGGTAACCTGGTGGATACTTCCGCCATGGCTTCCACGGTACGACTTGACCTGACCCCTTTGCTTCAGGCAATTGATTTGAAATGGAGCGCTACGGTGCCCTGGTCACTTCAGGATCCTGGTTTTAAATACCATTATATCTACCGAGACCAGGTAGACCTCTTTGATCCTGATGCCATGATGCTGATCGACTCGGTGGAAGTGATCAACTCACCATTGGCCTATATGGACAATGGGGCCTTCAACAATGAGCCCCTGGATGAGAATCAGGAATATTGCTACTATGTATCTACCTATGGTAGCTATGGTAATGAATTGCTTCCCGAGCCACTCATCAACAAAAGTCAGATCACCTGTGCCATGCCCAATGACACGATCAGCCCATGTCGACCTCCTGTACTGGCATTTTCAGACGATTTTAGTTGTGAAGACTTTTTCCAGCAGGAATGTGGTGCCAACATCTTTGAAAACAGGATTGAGTGGAATGTAGATCAGGATCCTACCTGTGACATGGATATCCAGTTTTATAATGTATGGTATACCTCCACAGGCAATGAGGAAGATTATCAGATCGTGGGTACTTCTTTCAATACTGAGTTTATCCATGAAGACCTTCCTTCATTCAAGGGGTGCTATCGTATCCAGGCAGTGGACAGGTCTGGCAATACCAGTGAGATGACCGATGAGATATGCAGGGATAATTGTCCTAACTTCAGGTTGCCCAACGCTTTTTCTCCCAACAACGATGGGGTGAATGATACCTTCACACCATATTACAATGATGAGTTTTCAGCTATCGAAGGATTTGAGAACGCTAACTGTACACGGTTTGTGGAGCGAGTGCTATTTAAGGTCTTTGACCGAAGTGGGAAAGAGCTGTACTCATACAACTCGATAAACAATGAAAACAACATACTGATTAACTGGGATGGTTATTCCAACACCGGTTTAGAGGTTCCTGCAGGAGTCTACTTTTACTCAGCGGAAGTTGAATTTGATGTGCTGGAACAAAGCCAGCCAGGTGAAGTATTTAGTGGATGGGTGCAATTGCTGAGGTAGATACAAAAGAATATCCAATCATCCTGTTTGATGGTATATGCAATTTTTGCAGTGCATCTGTATTGTTTATTATCAAACGAGATCCAAAAGGGCAATTTAGATTTGCCGCTCTTCAATCAGATTTTTCAAAAGATTTGATAGGGGTAGCCGATCTTACTATGGATACCCTTTTACTTGTTGAGGATGGTGTGGTCTATAAAGAAAGTACAGCAGCTTTGCATATTGCCAGAAAACTACGTGGTGGCTGGAAGTTGTTGTATGGCTTCATTATTTTGCCTCGCTTTATCAGAGACCCCATATACCGACTTATATCCAGAAACCGATATCAGTGGTTTGGTAAAAAAGACGAATGTATGGTCCCGACACCAGAACTTAGGGCTCGTTTTCTTGATTCCTTTTGATTGGTATAGATTTGCAACCCACAAACTACTATTACTATGAAGGCATATATTTTCCCTGGACAGGGAGCACAATTTTCAGGAATGGGCAAGGATCTGTATGATTCCAGTGCAGCGGCAAAAAAATATTTTGAGCAAGCCGATGACATACTCGGTTTTTCCATTTCGAAGATTATGTTTTCCGGCACCGATGAAGAACTCAAACAGACCAAAGTAACTCAGCCGGCCATATTTATTCATAGCGTAGTATCAGCGTTAATCAACGATAATTTCAAGCCTGATATGGTAGCGGGCCACTCCCTGGGTGAGTTTTCCGCTTTGGTTGCCAATGGGATCCTGAGTTTTGAAGATGGGCTAAAGCTTGTTTCCAAGCGCGCCTCAGCTATGCAAAAAGCATGTGAGATACAGGAATCGACCATGGCAGCTGTCTTAGGTCTTCCGGACGAAAAAGTAGAAGAAATATGTCGTCAGGTTGATGATATCGTCGTTCCGGCAAATTACAACTGTCCGGGGCAGCTGGTGATTTCGGGATCCTTGAAAGGTGTGGAGATTGCCTGTGAGAAAATGAAAGAAGCAGGAGCAAAACGTGCACTGATCCTTCCGGTGGGAGGAGCTTTCCATTCTCCTTTGATGGAGCCTGCACGTGAGGAACTGGCTACAGCTATCCGGGAAACCAAATTTGGATCGCCCTCTTGTGCGGTCTATCAAAATGTAGATGCCTCAGGGCATTCTGATATCGACGAAATTAAAAGCAACCTGGTAGCACAACTCACTGCACCGGTAAAGTGGACCCAGAGTGTACAAGCCATGATTGCGGATGGAGCCACTACGTTTGTTGAGTGTGGACCGGGGAAAGTCCTTCAGGGGTTGGTAAGAAAAGTAAACGCAGAAGTGGAGACGATGAGCATATGAAAACCTCCAAAAGGGTAATTACTTTGCTTATATTAACTTTTATGATTGTAATTGGTGGGTGTCGTAAAGGGCCATCAGCTACTTATGATAGCAGCAAAAAGATCAAAAGGGGTAAGCCAATGCCATGTCCCATCAAAGATTGCTGATGAAGAAAATCATTATTGCTATAGACGGGCACTCTGCATGTGGCAAGAGCAGCACAGCCAAAGTAGTGGCCAGAAAGCTTGGCTATATGTACATTGACAGTGGAGCCATGTATCGGGCGACTACCTACTATTTTTTGCAAGAGGGTATAGATATTAAAAGCCATGAGCAAGTAAACCAGACACTGGATAATATTGATATTCAATTTAAAATCGATTCTTCAGGCAGCTCTCAAGTCCTATTAAATGGTACCTTTGCAGAGGAATTTATCCGCACCATGGAAGTGAACCAGAATGTGAGTGAGGTGAGTGCTATATCCAGTGTTCGAAGGGCTATGGTGAGCCAACAGCGACAGATTGGGACTGATAAAGGTGTAGTCATGGATGGTAGGGATATTGGTTCGGTGGTGTTTCCAGCGGCTGAATTGAAGATATTTATGACAGCCTCACTTGAGGTGAGAGCGAAAAGAAGGCAAATGGAGCTTCAGGAAAAAGGAATTTTCGAGGAATTGGCTGATATTTCTTCAAACCTGAAAAGTCGTGATGAAGCTGATTCTACGAGGGCTGATAGTCCTTTGGTTAAGGCTGATGATGCTTTAGTGGTCGATACTACCCATTTGACTTTTAGCGATCAGGTGGATAAAATTGTAAAACTGGCAGAACAGATCATATATGACCGTTGAAATAGACCCACACTCAGGATATTGTTTTGGCGTTGAGTTTGCCATCCAGATGGCAGAAGATGAAATGCTGGACGGTAACAACCTTTACTGTCTGGGGGATATTGTGCATAACAGCATGGAGGTAGAGCGACTTTACAAAAAAGGGTTGAGGACTATTGACAGGGATGAACTAGCCCAGCTTAGGGATTGTAAAGTATTGATCAGAGCGCATGGTGAACCCCCTGAAACCTATCAGATTGCCATGGAAAACAACATCGAATTGATCGACGCGTCATGTCCGGTGGTGTTGAAGCTGCAAAACCGTGTGAAGCATGCTTACGACAAGGCAAAGAAGATAAATGGTCAGGTAGTTATCTACGGCAAGGAAGGACATGCTGAAGTGGTCGGGCTTACTGGTCAGACCGACAACAACGCTATCATCATCATGACAGATGAAGACCTGGAGAAGATTGATTATTCCCGTCCCGTCGTTTTATACAGTCAGACCACTAAAAGTACCCAGGGCTTCTACCACATGAAAGAACAAATTGAGAAGCGTATCATCGAAGCCAAAGGTGAGCTGACTCTGGAGCAGTTTGATGCCAATGATAGTATTTGCCGGCAAGTATCTAATCGGGAGCCTAAAATGAAGGAGTTTTCAAGCAAATACGACGTGGTATTGTTCGTGGCCGGTAAGAAAAGCTCAAATGGCAGAGCACTTTATAACGTCTGCCTTGAAAATAATCCCAGGAGCTTTTTTATAGAGAATAAGGAAGAGATTGATTTGGACTGGCTGTTACCCGAAGATAAAATTGGAATTTGTGGTGCTACTTCAACACCCCATTGGCTGATGAAGCAGGTCGCTGACTACATTGAAGCTACCCAGCTGGAGCAAAATCTGGTTGAGCAAAATTGATAAAAAGTTGCTGTCTGAAAGAGAAATATTTTTTTGTTCAAATCACATTTTTAACAGGTCACATAAATCTTGAAATTTTTGAAAATAGACTGCTTTTTTAAAGGTTTCATTTGAATCTTTTTTTTGTATTTTTGCATCGTTTTTATGATGACCGCAACGCTCACATATGTCCAAAACTATTAAGCTAAAAAAGGGATTCGACATCAATCTGGTTGGAAAACCTGAGGAAAAGATCATCGAGTCCAAACAACCTGAAACCTACGCTTTAAAACCCACTGATTTCGTCGGTATAAGCAGGCCGAAACTTCTTGTGAAAGAGGGTGATAATGTCAAAGCTGGTTCACCAATCCTTTTTGATAAGTTTACTGAGGAAATTAAATATTGTTCTCCAGTAAGCGGTGAAGTCGTCGAGATCATACGAGGCGAAAAGCGTAAGCTACTGGAGATAAAAATACTTGCTGATAAGAGCATGGATTATGTAAAGCACAAGAAATATTCGACTTCGGATATCTCCAAGCTTTCTAAAGAGGATGCATACAAGCAGATGAGTGTGGGTGGTGTTTGGCCAAACATCATTCAGAGACCTTATGGCATCGTTGCAAATCCGGAAACAGAACCTAAAGCAATTTTCATTTCTGCGTTTGATACCCATCCACTTGCTCCGAATAATGCGTTTATTCTGCAGGATCAGGGGGCTAACTTCCAGGCAGGGCTTGATGTGCTTAAAAAATTTACAAGTGGCAAGATTCACTTAAATATTAAGGGAGGAGACGAAGTGGCTCAAATCTTTTCTCAGGCCAAAGGTGTTGAGTTGAATAAATTCATGGGTCCTCACCCTGCAGGTAATGTAGGAACACAGATCCATCACCTTGATCCAATCAATAAAGGTGATATCGCATGGACAGTGAGCCCATACGGGGTAGCTCAAATCGGAAAGTTATTTACTGAAGGTATCTATGATGCCTCTAAGATCGTAGCCTTGACTGGCTCACAGGTAAAAAACCCTGCATATGTCAAAACCTATTCAGGGGCACTAACTAGCAGCCTACTTGATGGAAATACCAGGGATGGTCATAATAGAATCATTTCCGGTAATGTGCTTACGGGAGAGGCTGTTGGAAAAGATGGATACCTTGGGTTTTACGACCATCAGCTCACAGTAATTCCGGAAGGAGATTATGAAGAGTTGCTCGGATGGATTCTACCTACTACTGATAAGCTTAGCTTTCATAAGGCATTTGGTTTGCTGGGTTTTTTGAATCCAAAGAAAGAATACATTATTGACACTAATACCCATGGAGAGGAGCGAGCCTTCGTAATGAGTGGTGCATTCGAAAAAGTAATGCCGCTGGATATCTATCCAACTTTCCTGTTCAAAGCTATCATGGCTGAAGACTATGATGAAATGGAAGGGCTTGGAATTTACGAACTGGTAGAAGAAGATGTAGCATTGTGCGAGTTTATCGACGTTTCGAAACATCCACTACAAAAAATACTGAGGTCAGGTTTAAACTTACTTAAAGAGAGCTAATGAAATTCATCCAAAAGATATTTGATGATTTACATCCCAGTTTTGAAAAAGGGGGTAAGTATGAGAAGTTTTATCCACTATATGAGGGTGTAAGGACACTGGCTTTTGCTCCATCTATTACTACGGATAGCAAAGGAGTACAGGTAAGAGACGCCGTCGACACCAAGCGGATGATGATGACGGTGATCATTGCTATGATCCCTTGTCTGCTTTTCGGTATGTGGAACGTGGGATACCAACACTACATAGCTACGGGTGTTGAGGCCACGTTCATAGATATGATCTTATTAGGTGCTCTTAAAGTAGTACCTATCATTATTGTTTCATATACCGTGGGTCTCGCAATAGAATTTGCCATTTGTGTGATCAGACAACACCCCGTAAATGAGGGCTACCTTGTAACCGGGATGCTAATTCCTTTGGTGGTTCCAGCCTCTATACCATTGTGGCAGGTAGCCATTGCTACATCATTTGCAGTAATTATTGGCAAGGAAGCCTTTGGTGGTACAGGGATGAATATCCTGAATGTGGCGCTCACGGCGAGAGCATTCTTGTATTTTGCATATCCTTCACAAATCTCAGGAGATGTGTGGACCTATTTTGGAGATAAAGCTCCTGTAGATGGTTTCAGTGGTGCTACGGTATTGGCTTATGGTGCATCAGCTGCTGCCAATGGCACAGATATGATGGCCGATATGGCTGGTCACTGGTATGATGGAATGTTCTCGTTCTGGAATATGTTCATAGGAACGATACCAGGAAGTATTGGCGAGACATCCACCCTGATGTGTCTGATTGGAGCCGCTATCCTGATCGCAACAGGTATTGGAAGCTGGAAGATCATTTTTAGTGTTTTTGCCGGCGGTTACGCGATGGGGCTGCTTTTCAACGTAATAGGTGGTAACTCGTTCCTGGAAATGCCCGCACATTATCACCTGGTTTCAGGTGGGTTAGCGTTTGGTGCTGTGTTTATGGCGTCAGACCCGGTAACAGCAGCGCAAACCGAATTGGGTAAATGGATCTACGGATTCACAATAGGGGTTCTGACGGTATTGATTCGGGTGGTGAACCCGGCATATCCTGAAGGCATCATGCTGGCTATATTGTTCATGAATGTCTTTGCTCCTTTAATTGATTACTATATTGTAGAAGCTAACAAAAAAAGAAGACTGAGCCGTGCAACGATCTAATACATACATCATCATTTTCTCTATCGTGCTTACCGTCATACTTGGTGGTATGCTTTCGATAGCATCTGTTGGATTAAAACCCTTGCAGGACAAGCAGGTGGAGTTGGATACCAAGAAAAAGATCCTTGGTGCAGTAATGGATATTTCTTCGATCGAAGACCCTAATGAGATCCTTGGGCTTTATGATGAGCGTGTAGAATCTATCGTGGTTGACTATGAAGGCAACCAGGTTGAAACCAATGCCAAGGGAGAGCCTGCTGTGGCTGAGGAGATAAGTATTCAGAAAAATTACCGAATGAAACCAGAAGACAGGGTTTATCCGGTTTACAAATTCAAAGGCGATAATGGCGAAGTAGATGCTTTTGTATTCCCTATGTGGGGAAACGGACTGTGGGACTGGATCTCGGCTTATATGGCTGTGGATAGCGATCTGAATACCGTAAGAGGGATTGCGTTTGACCACAAAGCTGAAACTCCTGGTCTTGGAGAAAGAATCGTTTCAGAACAGATTCAATCAAGATATGTTGGTAAAGAAATTTTTAATGATTCCGGAGAGCTTGTTTCTATCACCATGGTAAAAGGTGAAAATAATTCCGGTCTCACAATTCATGAAGTTGATGGCATGGCTGGAGCTACCATGACTGCTAAAGGGGTAAATGCCATGTTGAAACAGTATTTAGGTTGTTATCAGCCTTATATCAGTAGAATAAAATCAGAGAGTAATAAAGTTGCGCTCACCCAATAAATAATTTTTTATGAGCACAGAAACCATAGAAAAATCAGAAGTTAAGGAAGAGGTATCAAAGCCGGCAGAAGCGATGCTGTCGAAGAGGAGACGCAAGATCCTCAGCGACCCGCTCAATGAAGACAACCCCATCACCGTGCAGGTATTGGGGATCTGTTCTGCTTTGGCGATCACTATCAAGATGGAGCCCACCATTGTGATGTCCATCGCAGTAGTTTTTGTGATCGTGTTTTCTAATCTTATCATTTCCCTGATCAGGAATCTTGTACCGGGTAGGGTACGGATCATTGTTCAATTGGCGGTGATAGCAACACTTGTAACCCTGGTAAGTGAGATCCTGAAAGCCTACTATTTTGATATGTATAAGGTTTTGGGAGCCTTCGTAGGACTGATCATCACAAACTGTATCGTGATGGGAAGGCTGGAAGCTTTTGCCATGGCAAATAAACCTTATGATTCAATCCTGGATGGACTTGGAAGCGGTTTTGGGTATGCCTGGATTATTTTGGTTGTTGCCTTCTGCAGGGAGTTGTTTGGCTCAGGCTCCATCCTCAACTTCAAGCTGGCCGAGATAGGACTGGATTTTCAGACCAATGGTCTTATGGTAGATTCCATCGGAGCATTCATGGTACTGGGTATTCTGATCTGGATACAGAGAACAAGAACAGGTTACGTAGAAAATTAAGCACAGACACATGGAAACCTTTAATATTATACTTCGCGCAATCTTCATTGATAACATGATCTTTGCCCTCTTTTTGGGGATGTGTTCCTTTTTGGCCGTTTCCAAAAAGGTATCTACAGCCATCGGTCTGGGTGCTGCTGTGATCTTTGTTTTGACGATTACTGTGCCCATCAACTGGTTGTTGCAGGAATATGTACTCAAAGAAGGTGCACTTTCATGGCTGGGTGCCTCATTCGCAAATATTGATCTTACGTTCCTTCAGTTTATCATGTTTATCGCAGTAATTGCTTCAATGGTACAGCTCGTAGAGATGATTATTGAGAAAGTTTCCCCGGCACTGTATGGTTCCCTGGGTATCTTTCTTCCATTGATTGCTGTAAACTGCTCGATCCTGGGAGGATCTCTATTTATGGTTCAGAGAGATTACAACATAGTGGATGCCACAGCTTATGGATTTGGTTCCGGAGTTGGTTGGTTCCTTGCCATTGTTGCACTTGCAGCTGTGAGAGAAAAACTGAAATATTCCAACGTACCTGATGGATTAAAAGGATTGGGAATTACTATGCTCATCACAGGATTGATGGGTATTGCCTTCAAAATATTTATTGGTATCTCGATCTAAAATCGGGAGCTTTTCATGGTGGTTTCAAACTACCACTTCAAAAAATAAGGCTTTGATCTTAGGTCAAAGCCTTATTTTTTATTCCTTTTGTACTCAGTATAATCGTTTACAGCACTGAGACTAATTCTTACTTATTTTCTGCGGGGTTTACTTTTGGTTGTCCCGACAGCCCTGACCATCTTCATACTGGTACAGGTTATTTCCTGGATTGATAACTTGATCCCTATCAATATACCGGGTGTTGGTCTGGTCACTGTTTTAGTCACAGTGACGGTCATCGGGTTTCTGGCTAATACCATTATCGCCAGGCCTGTCATTAAGTTTTTAGAAGATTTACTCCAAAAGATCCCGTTAGTGGGATTTATCTATTCGTCTATCAATGATCTTGCTTCTGCTTTTGTCGGCGAGAAACAAAAATTTGATCGGCCTGTGCTTGTCCCTTTCGACGAAAACGGGTTGCTATACAAGCCGGGTTTCATTACTCAATCCGACCTGGAAAAGATCGGATTGCCAGGAATGGTGACCGTCTACCTGCCTCATTCATATAATTTTTCCGGTAATATGTTTATCGTCAATAGTGAGAAACTAATCGCACTAAAGGGCAAAAACACTGATATCATGAAATATATCGTTTCCGGCGGTGTATCAGGTAAGATCAAGCTGAAATAATATTTCTTCCTCTCAGTCCAATATCCCAACATTCCAACTGATATTTCGTATTGTGTATGAAAATAAATACTTTATTTCTTGACATTGGAAAAGTTAGGTATTTAAATTTGTATAAGCATTTAAAGTAGTGGAACACCAATACGACATATTATTTCTTCCAATAAGGCCAATGTTCCCCAGGCGTTGAGCCTGCATACTACAACTATGTCCACTTACGTAGTGGATTTTCTCCAATCATTTTACATTTTTACAATTATTAACCTGCATCAACAATGGACAAATTTGTTGTATCCATAGGAAATACAACGCATGAGAAATACGCTGAGGAGATCTGTGAGATGATTGCTGACAGCGCGCAAAAAAGGGGGACCGGAATCGCTAAGAGGTCTACCGAGTATATTGCCAAAAAACTTCGTGAGGGTAAATCTGTGATAGCCCTGACAAACAAAGGGGTATTGGCGGGATTTTGCTATGTAGAAACCTGGGGCCATGGGAAGTATACAGCCAACTCAGGTCTGATCGTAAACCCGGATTTCAGAAATAAGGGATTGGCCCTGGCTATCAAAGAACGGGCATTTAAGTTATCCAGAGAGTTGTTTCCTGACGCTAAATTATTTGGTTTAACCACCAGCTTGGCTGTAATGAAAATAAATTCTGACCTGGGTTATCGTCCTGTGCCATTTTCAGAGCTTACGGATGATCCTGAGTTTTGGAAAGGCTGTCAGTCTTGTGTGAATTACAGCATCCTTGAAAGCAAAAACTTTCAAAACTGCCTTTGTACCGGAATGATCTATGATCCTGAGGAAAGGAAACGTAGATGGAAAAACAGAAGAGAGAAAGTCCAGGAAAAATTGATGATCTGGAAGAAAACAGTTTATAACAAATGACAGGAAAAAAGAAGATAGCATTAGCATTTAGTGGCGGATTGGATACAACCTATTGCGCCATTTACTTATCAAAAGATCATGGAGAGGTCCATACTGTAACGGTGAATACAGGTGGTTTTGATGAAAAAGAACTTGAAGAGATCGAAAACCGGTCCAAATCTCTGGGAGCAGTATCTCACAAGACCATCGACGCTACCCATGATTTCTATCACAAAGCCATCAAGTACCTCATTGCTGGTAATGTACTGAAAAACAATACCTACCCCCTTTCTGTAAGTGCTGAGCGGGTCTTCCAGGCAACCGCTATTGCAAAGTACGCCAATGAAATCGATGCTGATGCCATCGCGCACGGGAGCACAGGAGCTGGAAATGACCAGGTCCGCTTCGATATGATATTCAACATCCTTTGCCCCGATAAGGAGATCATTACCCCCATCAGAGACATGAAGCTCTCACGGGAAGAGGAAATCCAGTTTCTGATTGACAATGGTGTGAGTGGCAACTGGGAAAAAGCACTTTATTCCATTAACCAGGGACTCTGGGGTACCTCGGTAGGAGGAAAAGAAACATTAACTTCGGATAAATATCTTCCTGAAGAAGCCTTTCCATCGCAGCTACAAGAGAAAAAAGAAGAAACTATTGAAATTGAATTCATTAAAGGAGAACCGGCAGCCTTAAATAAATCCAAACTTGATCCGGTAGAATGTATTTTGCGGCTAGGTGATATATCCTCTTCATACGCTATTGGCCGTGATATACATATAGGTGATACAATTATCGGTATCAAGGGAAGAGTAGGCTTCGAGGCGTCGGCTCCTTTAATACTTATCAAAGCGCACCATGCGCTGGAGAAGCATGTGCTGGCCAAAAACCAGCTCTTTTTGAAAGATCAGGTGGCACTCACATATGGGAACCTGTTGCACGAAGGTCATTACCTTGACCCGGTGATGCGAGACATCGAAGCTTTCTTTGAAAGCACACAGCAACATGTGACGGGAAAGGTGAAAGTTCGTCTGGCTCCTTATCGTTTTTATATTGAGGGCATTGAATCACCAAACGATCTGATGCAATCGACATTCGGTAAATATGGTGAAATGAACTCAGCCTGGAGTGGTGAAGATGTGAAGGGCTTTGCCAAGATCTTTGGCAATCAGAACATGATCTATCATAAAGTACACCAGGATGGCTGAACAGATTAAAGTAGGAATAGTAGGTGCAGCAGGTTACACGGCGGGGGAACTCATCCGGCTTTTGTTTAATCACCCTCAGACCAACCTGGTATTTGCACAAAGTGAAAGCCAGGCAGGCAAACCCATTTATGCTACGCATACGGATCTTATAGGAGAGTCGGATCTAAAATTTGTGGCAGATTTTGACCTGGGAGTTTGCGATGTGATTTTTTTGTGTAAAGGCCATGGAGAGTCTAAAAAGTTTTTGGAGGCAAACTCAGTGCCTAAGTCTACCAAGATCGTTGATTTGAGTCACGACTATCGACTTAAGCAGTCTGCTAACGATTTTATCTATGGGCTGCCTGAATTGAATAAAAAAGAGATTCAGTCTGCTGATAAGGTGGCCAATCCTGGATGCTTTGCTACCTGTATTCAGCTAGGTTTGTTGCCCGCAGCCAGAAATCACCTCATTCAAGGGGAAGTAAATACATCAGGTATTACTGGTTCTACCGGTGCAGGACAATCACTATCAGTAACTTCTCACTTTTCCTGGAGAAATAATAACCTGAGTGTATATAAAGCATTTACCCATCAGCATCTGGATGAGATAGGTGAGAGCCTTACGCAATTGGATGGGGAGTCTCATGCGATTAATTTCATTCCATATCGTGGAGATTTTACCCGGGGGATCATTATCACTTCTTACTTTGATACAACGGAGTCCGAGGAGCAGATTTTGAAACAATACCAGGATTTTTATGCTGGTCAGCCATTTACCCATGTGGTGACAGAAAACCCTGACCTAAAGCAGATAGTCAATACCAACAAGGCTTTGGTTTATCCCAAAAAGCATGGTGGTAAGCTCATGGTCATTTCAGTCATAGACAATTTGCTAAAAGGAGCATCAGGTCAGGCTTTGCAAAATATGAACCTGATGTTTGGCCTGGATGAAACAACAGGCCTGAAACTAAAGTCAATCGCTTTTTAAAGATCATTATGGACTCGAAGGAACAAACAATAGCCGTAATCGGAGCCGGGAACCTCGGTATTGCCATAGCTCAGGGTATAGCAGATAAAGGCGTGCGGAAGCCTGAGGAGATGATTCTCACCCGAAGGAATGTGGAGAGCATTGACTATCTCAAAAAACAGGGTTTTAGGATTACTCAGAGCAATCTTCAGGCTGTGGAGCAATCCAGGATAGTGATGCTTTGCGTTCAGCCCAAGCAGGTGAAACAGGTGATCCAGGAGATCAATGCAAAGCTGACTAAAGATCATATCATTGTCTCAGTGATCACCGGAGTGAAGATCGATGAGATCCATAAAGAACTAAAACTGGACTTGCCGGTGATCCGTGCAATGCCTAACACTGCTATCAGTATTGGAGAATCGATGACATGCATTGCCTCCAAGAATGCAACCGCTCATATGGAGGAGATCGAGCTATTATTTGGTACACTCGGCTTGACCCTGATAATAGAAGAGAAGCTCATGCAGGCAGCAACGGTACTGGGTGCCAGCGGTATCGCTTTTTTTCTTCGCTTTCTAAGGGCAGCAACGCAGGGAGGTGTTCAAATGGGCTTTGATTCGGAGGAGGCTCAGATGATTGCTGTTCAGACTGCAAAGGGTGCTGCATCGCTCATATTAACCAACAAACAACACCCTGAAGTGGAAATTGATAAGGTGACCACCCCTGAGGGCTGTACAATCGAAGGATTGAATGAGATGGAGCATCAGGGACTGAGCTCTGCATTGATCAAAGGATTGATGGTATCTTACAACAAAATCAAAAATATCAAATGAACCATTTTTTGTCTGTAGAGGATGTGCCCGACCCGGAAGGTTTGGTTGACGAAGCATTAAAACTGAAGAAAAAACCTTTCTCATTTCAGAAACTTGGCAGGAACAAAACTTTGGGAATGCTTTTTTTCAATGCCAGCCTTCGGACAAGGATGAGTACCCAGATTGCAGCAAGAAACCTGGGGATGGAGGTAATCGTGATGAATGTGAGTCAGGACTCCTGGCAGATAGAGACCGAAGATGGGGTGGTGATGAATGGTGACAAGGCCGAACATGTGCGTGAGGCTGCTGCTGTGATGGGAGAGTACTGTGATGTGTTGGCGATCAGATCTTTCCCTACTCTAAAGGACAAGAAAAAAGATTATGCCGAGGAATTGATACATCAGTTCAGCCGGTTTGCGGGTGTACCCATATTGAGCATGGAGTCTGCTACACTGCATCCTCTTCAGGGATTGGCAGATATGATGACAATTTCTGAACATAAAAAAGTGAAGAAGCCAAAAGTAGTGCTTACCTGGGCTCCACATGTAAAGCCACTTCCACAGGCTGTTCCAAACTCATTCACACAATGGTCCAGGAAGATGGATTATGATTTTGTGATTACACATCCCGAAGGTATGGAACTTCCCAAACGTTTTAGGCAGGATGCGCACATAGAGTACGATCAGGACAAAGCCCTCGCAGGAGCCGACTTTGTCTATGTAAAAAACTGGTCATCCTACAAAAACTATGGCATGCTGGGTTTGGGAAAAGACTGGATGTTTTCACAGAAAAAGCTAGGCTTAACGAACGATGCGAAAGTGATGCATTGCCTTCCTGTGAGACGAAATGTGGTGATAGCAGATGAAGTGCTGGACGGGCCGAATTCGGTGGTTATACAACAAGCGGGTAACCGGGTGTTTTCTGCTCAGGCTGTGATCAAAAGACTACTCGAAAGTATATAGAATGGAAAAAGTACATGTGATCAAAGTTGGTGGAGCTGTAATTGAGGACGAGAAAAAGTTATCGGTTTTTCTGGATAGCTTTTCAGCCATCAAAGAGAAAAAAATATTGATCCATGGTGGTGGAAGAGTCGCCACCGATATCGGGAAAAAATTGGGAATTGAGCCTACGATGGTGGAGGGCAGAAGAGTGACTGATGAAGAGACCCTAGACCTGGTAACCATGGTTTATGGTGGCCTGGTGAATAAAAAACTGGTTGCACGGTTGCAAAAAATGGATCAGAATGGGATTGGATTGACCGGCGCAGATGGCTCATTGATTGTATCCAAAAAAAGACCTATCCGTAATGGTGTGGACTATGGCTGGGTGGGTGATCCTGTGCGCGTCAATGTAAAGATTGTTGCTGACTTACTCAAAGCCGGTCTTATTCCCGTTATTGCACCCTTGACTCATGATGGCAATGGTCAGATTTTTAATACGAATGCTGATACAATGGCTGGGGTAATGGCCAAGGCATTGGTGGATTCTTTCGATGTATATCTGCATATGACTTTTGAGTTAGATGGTGTCCTGAAGGATGTAAATGATCCTGCTTCATTGATCACTGAGATGAAGAAAGAGGATTTTGAGCAATACAAGCAATCAGGAGTGATCCATAGTGGTATGATCCCAAAGCTAGAAAACGCCTTTGAGGCCATCGATTCTGGTGTGCGGCAGGTAAGAATTTGTAAGTTTGACCAGGTAAATCCTCAAAAATCCAGTGGAACAAGACTTACTCAATAAGAAGGAGGAAAGGTTTGAGAAGGTACTGAGTTTACTGAGTGCTTTGATCCGCATCCAGAGCTTTAGTAAGGAAGAAAACAAGACCGCGGATCTCCTGGAAGGATATTTGATTGATCTGGGTCTTTTGGTATCCAGAAAGGGGAATAATGTCTGGGTCAAGAACAGGTATTTTCATCCTAACAAACCTACGATTTTACTCAATTCTCATCATGATACTGTTAAGCCCAATAAGGGATATACCAAAGACCCTTTCAATCCTGAGGTGTCTGATGGTAAGCTTTTCGGTTTGGGCAGCAATGATGCTGGTGGAGCACTTATTTCATTATTGATCACCTTTTTGCATTATCACGATCGCGAGGACCTCAACTATAACTTGATATGGTCGGGTACAGCTGAGGAAGAGATCTCAGGTAAAGATGGCGTAGAGAGTATTCTCAACCATCTGGGTAAGATCAGTTTTGGTATTGTTGGCGAGCCAACGGGAATGAAGATGGCAGTTGCTGAAAAAGGATTGATGGTCCTGGATTGCTATGCCAAAGGTCAATCGGGGCATGCGGCCCGCGATCTGGGTGTAAATGCTATCTACAAAGCTATAGAGGACATTGAGTGGATTAGAAATTATCAATTCGAGAAGGTGTCTGAACATCTCGGTCCGGTAAAGATGTCTGTGACAATGATCAATGCTGGATATCAGCACAATGTCATTCCTGATGTGTGTCATTACGTGGTAGACGTTCGCACAACGGATGCTTATTCCAACGAAGATACTTACAAGATCATCAATGATCACACCCAGGCGGAAGTCAACGAGCGATCATTCAGGCTAAGTCCTTCGTATGTCCCTAAAGATCATGTATTGGTAAAGGCGGCTGAAGCGCTCAAAATTGAAATGTTTGGATCGCCGACCACCTCCGATCAGGCCCTGATGTCCTTTCCAACCATCAAGATGGGGCCCGGACTGTCTGAGCGATCTCACTCGGCAGATGAATTTATCTTCCTGGATGAACTGAAAGAGGGTCCTGAAAAGTATATTGAATTATTAGATAAGATTATCGTTTAGCATGAAACTCTGGCAGAAGTCAACTGATGTAAATAAGCAAATCGATACGTTCACCGTAGGCAATGATCGGGAGTTGGACCTCGTTTTGGCTCCCTTCGATGTTTTGGGATCGTTGGCACATATCCGCATGTTGGAAAAGATAGGCCTGCTGGAGAAAGAGGAATGGGAAAGGCTGGATCAGGTGCTTAAGGAGATCTACAAAGACATACAAAAAGGTGGTTTTAAGATTGCTGATGATGTAGAGGATATCCATTCCCAGGTTGAATTTCTTTTGACTAAAAAGCTGGGAGATATCGGAAAGAAAATCCACAGTGGTCGCTCTCGCAACGACCAGGTGTTGGTCGATCTTAAGATGTATTTCCGTCATGAGATCAAAGAGATCGTACAACTCACCACCCAGCTTTTTCAGACCCTGATCAGCCAGAGCGAAAAGTACAAGGGCGTACTAATGCCCGGATATACACATATGCAAGTGGCTATGCCATCTTCGGTTGGTTTGTGGTTCGGGGCATATGCCGAAAGTCTGGTAGATGATCTTCATAGTTTAAAAGCTGCGTTTGAAGTAGTCAATAAGTCTCCTTTGGGGTCTGCTGCGGGTTACGGCTCGTCTTTCCCGTTAGATCGGGAGATGACCGCCGAACTACTTGGTTTTTCGCAGCCCAACTACAATGTAGTATATGCCCAGATGACGAGAGGTCGTAGCGAAAAGGCCATGGCCAATGCCATCGCCACTTTAGGAACGACATTGAGCAAGCTGTCGATGGATGTATGCCTGTATATGGGGCAGAATTTTGGTTTCTTTTCCTTTCCGGATGAGCTTACCACCGGGTCAAGCATAATGCCACACAAAAAGAATCCTGACGTATTTGAACTGGTACGAGGAAGATGCAATCAGTTGCAAGCATTGCCGGTAGAAATTGGATATATCCTCAATAACCTGCCAAGTGGATACCATAGAGACCTCCAGCAATTGAAGGAGGGGTTGTTTCCAGCCCTACAGACCACAAAAGAATGCCTTGAAATCCTCAATTTCAGTTTAAATCAGATCATTATTTCTAAAGACATTATCAATGATCCCAAATACGACTACTTGTTTACCGTGGAGCTGGTGAATGAGCTGGTGCTTGAAGGGATGCCATTCAGAGATGCCTACAAAGAAGTGGGACTGCAGATCGAAGCAGGAAATTACAAACCCAACCGAAAGATCAAACATACTCATCTTGGAAGCATTGGAAACTTGGGGAATGATAAGATTCAACAGAAGTTCAATCAAGTAATTTCTGAATTTAACTTCGAAAAACTTGAATCATCTATTAAATCATTAACCAGCTAATCTTTGAGATATTAACAAAGGATTAGGTATGAAATAATCAGGTATTAATATTTCGATTTTTATTGCTGCGATATTATTATTTTGATAATTTTAACGTAGGTGTGATTTTGCAATCCAGTATTTGCAATATTCCATTCTATGAGTTTACTACCCAAAAACCATAATGATCGAGGTATCCCGAAAGGAACAAAGATGATTGAAGAGCAAGTCGATCATCTTCGATTGTGGGAGGATTTCAGAAATGGTAGCGAAGCAGCATTCATCGAGATTTACAATCAATTCTTCGATGTGCTTTATGAGTATAGCTTTAGACTTACCTCTGATAAATCACTTTGTAAAGATTGCATTCAGGATCTCTTTTATAAGCTCAGGAAAAATAGGTCATCTTTACCTACGGTTCAATCTCTTAAAGCCTTTCTGATTAAAAGCATCAGAAATCAGTTACTCAATGAAATTAAGAAAAATAAAAGATCTGCTTCATTAAACGAGGACTCTATTAATCAACCATTTTTAGTCACTCCATCTCATGAAACTGTGATCATTGCTCGTCAGTTCTCGCAAAGTCAATTGAGAAGAATAAGCTGGGCCATTGCTAAACTGACTGACCATCAGCGGGAAGCCATCCATTTTTTCTTTTACGAAGAATTAGGTTACACCGAAATAGCAGATATTATGGGGATGGCAAGTACGCGTGCTGCAAGAAATCTTATTTATCGCTCTTTAAAAGCCATCAGGATTTCTCTTGAGAAATAGCATATGCTTAATAAATAATCTGCATCGTTGATAAAATAGAAATAATTCGTTCATATTGTTCGTAATAATGTAAATATTAAAATATTTTCATTTTTTCTTGATGTCATTTCATGGTCTCGATTGTCAATAAGTTGAAAGGTCCATGAAATATTTATGTCTAATAAGAAAGAATTAGAAGATTTTCTTACTGATAAGGAGTTTAGAACCTGGGTTCTTAATCCAACTCCAAAATCATCTTTATTTTGGGAGAAATGGCTCGAAGCTAACCCTCAATATAAAACTGAAGCTCTTAAGGCAAGAGAGCTTATCCTTTCTTTAAAATATCCCAATGCATCTCAGCCTGATGAGCAGGAAAAAGATGAAATCCTAAAATCTATTCTTCAGGTATCTGCTTTCACACCAGTAGATACCAGGGATAAGAGACCTCTTACTTACTTAAGAATAGCGGCATCTGTCATTTTTGCAATTGGTATAGGTCTGCTTTTTTATTTCAAGGACTTTGACAACGCAAATGTTGTAGCGAGCGACCAGGAGGAAGTTCACACAATCAAGAAATCAAATCCCAAAGGAAGGAAATCAGAGATCTTACTTTCTGATGGGAGCCGTGTAATGCTCAACTCGAACAGCACGCTCATTTATAGTAGTAACTTTGCCCAAAACAGGTTCATTGAATTGGATGGTGAGGCCTATTTTGAAGTGGCCAAAGATCCTGAGCATCCTTTTATTGTGAAGTCCAGGCAAATTCAGACCAGGGCTTTAGGGACAGCGTTCAATGTAAAGACCTATGAATCTTCGGTGGATGTCTTCCTTACCGAGGGATCGGTTGAAGTAAGTGTGATAGATCAAAAAGATCAGGTTTTCACACTTGAGCCGATGCAAAAAACTGCTTATTCTGGCCAGAAAGGTTTGGAGATACCTTCCTTCCAAAAAGATATGACAGATATGCTCTGGACCAGGGGCATAATCTTTTTCAAAGAAACACCCATAAGTGAAGTACTTAGGACACTTGAAAATTGGTATGATGTTCAGATCGATGTTTCAGGTGGATACGAAGAGATGAAGTATTCAGGAGAGTTTGACAATGAATACTTATCCAACGTGCTGCAATCCATGAGTCAGGCATTGGATATGAAGTATGAATTAACCGGAAAAAATGTGAAAATTAGATTTAACAAAAGCCTATGAGATAAAACAAAAACCCAAAAAAAGACCAGCCGAAGCTGGTCCTTATGCAATGATCGGATGCTGCAGACCTTTCAAAATTTACAGGCATCAAATCATTGTAGTTAAAACATTATTTAACCAATCATAAAGATATGAATAACAAATTTACCAATACCATATTTATGGTTTCTAAATTGTCTTTTCAGGTACTTGCTATTCTCTTTATTACTTTAGATCTGGCCCTGGCCAACGAGACCGTGGCTCAGGCTAAAAGTATTAAAGCAGTCAATATTTCCTTGAACTTAACGGATGCAAGGCTTTCAGACATACTTGAAGAGATAGAGCGAAAGACAAATTATAGATTTAGTCTAAGCAGCAACAAAATCGACCTTTCCATCACCAGTAACATTCACGTGGAAAATGCCACGGTAGAAGATGTATTGATGGAGTTATCCAAAGTAATGGATCTTCAATTTGGTCAGGTAAACAACAGCATCAGTGTAAGCAAAAGAAAGCGAAAAGCCATAGAGCCACGTGTTTCTGTAGCCATTGATCAGGGACCTACTATCAGAGGGGTAATTACCGATGAAAATGGTTCCGGACTCCCCGGGACAACTATCCAGGAAAAAGGTACCTCTAACGGTACTATTACAGATGTGGAAGGAAATTACACACTAACTGTAGGTGATAATGATGCCATACTGGTTGTTTCATTTGTTGGCTATGTTCCCATGGAGGTCTCTGTTGACGGCAGGACAACCATTGATTTATCCTTAAAGCCAGATGTTGAGTCCTTACAAGAAGTCGTTGTAGTAGGATACGGGACACAGAAAAAAGAGACGGTAACTGGAGCAGTTAGTGCATTGAAGGGAAAGGACATCGTGAAGTCTCCTGCTGTGGACATGTCTAATTCTCTGGCAGGAAGACTGCCTGGACTTGTTGTGATTCAAACCAGTGGAGAGCCGGGCAACGACGGCGCCAGAATTAATATCAGAGGTATTAATACGCTAGGCAACAGCAGCCCTTTGGTTGTGATCGATGGAATACCCGATAGAGATGGTGGACTGGGAAGATTAAGTCCCTTGGACATTGAGTCGATATCCATTCTTAAAGATGCGTCCGCAGCCATATATGGAGCTCGTGCTGCAAACGGCGTTATTCTTATCACAACCAAAAGAGGTGCTTCAGGAAAGCCGATCATCGATTACAGCTTTAATCAGGGCTGGGCACAGCCTACTGTGGTCCCTGAAATGGCTAATGCCGTGGAATACGCCACAATAATGAATGAAATCTCCATCTTTTCAAGTGTCACTGATCCTGGGGAATGGGCAGATGCCTGGGATGCCATCATGACTACAGGAGAATATACATCGCCACCGTCATCCGCAGAAGCAGGTAAGACCACTTTTGCCAGGTATAGTCCTGAAGCAATTCGTCTTCATGGGGAGGGTTCGGATCCATGGGGATACCCTGATACAGATTGGTTTGGAGATGCCTTTAAAACCTGGTCACCTCAAAGCAGGCATAATCTTTCGATCAGGGGAGGAAATGAAGATTTTAAATACTTCACATCTATAGGATTCGTAGACCAGGACGCTTACTATAAAAACTCAGCGACCCGATATAAACAATACAATCTGAGGGTAAATCTTGATGCAAATATCAACGAGTATATCAAAACGAAAGTGGGCGTAATGGCCCGACGGGAGGACAGGAATTATCCCACTGAAAGTGCTGGTGCTATTTTCAGGATGCTGATGAGAGGACGTCCAACAGAACCGGAGATTTGGCCAAATGGGAAGCCAGGACCAGATATTGAAAATGGACAAAACCCTTATGTGATCACGACAAATGCTACTGGTTATGTCGACAATCCTCAGGATCTTATTCAGGTAAATGGTTCCGTAGATATTACTAACCCATGGGTAGAAGGATTGAAGCTTACTTTGTCAGCAGCAATCGACAAGAACAATAATTTCACAAAAAGATGGCAAACACCCTGGGAGCTATATTATTGGGATCGCGTGTCCTACGAGCCCGATGGCGTCACTCCTTTGCTTGAACCTGCGGTAAGGTCAAACTTTACTGATCCAAGATTGACTCAGGGTATGGGAACTACCCTGAACACAAATTTCACGGCCATGTTGAATTATGACAAGTCTTTTGGTGCACATACAATCAATTTACTGGCGGGGGTCACCCGAGAAAAATTCAGTGGTAATTTTTTCTATGCGTTTCGTAGAAACTTTATTTCACCTGCTGTGGATCAACTGTTTGTTGGTGGCACGGAAAATCAAGACAATGGTGGCACGGCTTATGTAAGACCAAGAATGGGCTATTACGGTAGAGCACAGTACAATTATCAGGAAAAATATTTGGCAGAATTTATCTGGAGATATGATGGTTCTTACATATTTCCTGAAAAAGGTAGGTTTGGGTTTTTTCCTGGATTTTTACTTGGATGGAACGTATCCAATGAAAACTGGTTTAATGTTCCAGGCTTAGACTATCTAAAAGTTAGAGCATCTTATGGTCAGATGGGTAATGATCAGGTGTTTTTCCAGGGGGCTTTACAGGAGTTTGCATACTTGTCTACCTATTCCTTCGGAGAATATCCTATTAATGGCCAGGTACAGGCTACACTATTTGAACAAGTTATTGCCAATCCTAATTTCACCTGGGAAAGAGCTAACAACTGGAATGGTGGTATTGATGCTACACTATTTGGTAGACTGGATTTAAGTTTAGAGTACTTCTACAATTACAGGAGCCAAATTCTGATCCAGGAAACAGGTTCTACGCCATCATCTTCCGGTATTGTAGATATTTTGCCGCCACAAAATAAAGGTGAAGTAAAAAACTCCGGGCTGGAGTTTGATGTACTTTACAGTGGGCAGCGAGGTGACCTCACCTATAATTTTGGTGTGAATGGTGGTTATGCAAGAAATGAGGTGATCTTTATGGACGAAGTTCCAGGCAATCCAGAATACCAACATCAGGAGGGTAAGCCAATAGGAGCTTATCTGGTATACGAATCTGATGGCGTATTTAGAGATGAAGAAGCCATAGCGGCAAATACGCTGGATTACAGTGCGGTTACCGGGAATTTACGTCCAGGTGATATGAAGTTTGTTGATCAGAATGGGGATGGTATCATTGATGCAGATGATCAGAAGCGTATCGACCAAAACGCTACACCTACCTTTAATTTTGGTGCTACAGCAAACATCTATTACAAGAATTTTGATTTCTCCTTGTTATTTCAGGGAGCTACCGGAGCGGCAATACGTGTTCAAACAGAGTCTGGAGACATTGGTAACTTCTTAAAGTATCATTTTGACAACAGATGGAGTATTGACAACCCAAGCAGCGAACATCCGCGGCTAGCAAGTAGAGGTGATACTTATTATACAGGTGGTCCATTCGGGAATAATACCTATTGGTTGTTTAGCAAAAATTATATCAGGCTAAAGAATATCGAAATTGGTTATTCATTACCAAAATCTGTAATTGAAAGCATTGGTCTTGGTACTGTCAGGTTTTATGTGAATGCACTGAACCTGCTCACACTGGACAAACACAACATTTTTGATCCGGAATCAGAAAACCAAGCAGGGACTTATTATCCTCAAGCGCGGGTGATCAATTCAGGAGTAACAATATCATTCTAAGCTTTAAATGAAGATTAAAATGAAAAAAGTAATATATATATTAACTACAGCAATGTGTGTGGCTCTACCTTGGTCATGTGACAATGAGTTTTTGAGCACACAGCCTTTAGATAGAGTTTCGAGTGATGCTACATGGTCTGATGGAGCCCTTTCGCAAGCCTTCATCTACAATGTATATTCGTTCCTTGGTTATGGTGGATTTGAAGAGCAGGCCCTGGCATCAATAAGTGATGAAGCCATGTTTACTCATGCCGGACGTAACATTGATCAATTTACTGAAGGAACGGAAAGCCCTGGGTCTTTGGCCTGGATAAGTAGTACCTATGAATGGGGAAATATGTATTTCGCTATCAGGGAGGCAAACGTGGCAATTGCCAATTTGCCGGAAGCTACTTTTGATACTGAGCAAAGAGATCGTCTGTTAGGAGAAGCTTATTTTCTCAGAGCTTACTATTATCATCAGTTGTTGAGATACTACGGTGGTGTACCTATTATTGATAAACCTTATGGGCTGAATGAGGACTATGCCATTGCAAGAAATACGTTTGCTGAATGTGTTGATTTCATTGTAAGTGATCTTGATCAGGCAGCTACGCTACTCAATGGAAAAGAAGTGACGGATGGACGTGCTAGCAGATTGAGTGCTATGGCGCTAAAAGCAAGAGTTTTAGCTTATGCTGCGAGTGACCTTCACGATGCAACAATCGCTCAGGCTAATTCAGCCACTTTATCAAGTTATGGAGATATTGAACTGGTGGCGTATACTTCAGGAAATCAGTCAGATAGATGGACAGCAGCCCAAACGGCAGCCAAGGCAGTGCTGGATGCGGGTGCTGGTTACAAATTAGACTTGACTGCTCCTGTATCACCTGAAGAAGGTGAGGACAATTACGTAGCACTCTCAATGGGTGGAGGAAGTGCTGTAGCAGATGCTGGCGCTGCCATAGAATTGATTTTTCAGAGAACGCATACCCCTAATTATACCCAAGAGAGCAACTGGCCATTAGGGGGACTACATTACGGTATAAACAACGGCCCAAATGGTTACCACAACTGGGCAGGCAATACTCCTATTCAGCAATTGGTGGATGATTATGAGATGATGGATGGTTCTGAATTTGATTGGGGAAACCCTGTGCATGCGGCTACTCCTTATGAAGATAGGGATCCACGTTTTTATGCTACAATACTTTACGATGGAGCAGACTGGAAACCACGTCCCTCTGATGTTGTAAGCTATGATGAAGTCGATCAAATTCAGACTGGCTTTTACGAAGGTCGAGATCCTGGTACTGGAGAGCCAATTACTGTAAATGGTGTTGATACACGAAAATCTGATGTTGAAGATTGGAATGGAACGCGTACGCATTACTATACACGTAAGTTTATTGATCCTGATCCTGCATTGCCAGACAATCAGTCTAATGCTCAAGTGATTCCATGGCCTTTTATCCGGTATACGGAAATGGCATTCATTTATGCTGAAGCCAGCATTGAGTTGGGTCAGGAACAGGAAGCCAGAGACTGGATCAACAAGATCAGGTACAGGGCGGGTATGCCGGGTATCAATGATACGGGAGCAGACCTTGTTGATCGTTTACGCAACGAGAGAAGAGTTGAGTTGGCTTATGAAGAGCATAGGTATCATGATGGAAGACGTTGGATGCTGGGATCTGAACTGGGAAGAGGAATTAAATCTATTCAGGTGACAGCAGCCCTCAAACCTGGAATGGATCCACACGTACCTTATCGTCATGATCCTACAGTATATGATTACACATATACGGTCGTGGATAATACTGAAAATGAAACGAGAGTTTGGGACGATAAGATGTATTATCGTCCGATTAGCAGGGAAGAAATCAATAGGAATACCTTGTTGATTCAGAATCCTGGATATTAATTTTTGGATTAATTGGTTTAACACACCTTCGGCGCAAATTGTAACATTTGAGCCGGAGGTGTTTAACTTTAGTAATATGAGGAAATAACTACAGCACAACTTGATGACATCCAAAAACCTTCTACAGCTCTGCACGATTTTCATGCTTATAATTCCTACTGCTTGTAAACAACAAGCCAGGCAAAACGAAGTTTCTGCGGATCCTCCCAAGCTTTTTAAGCCTATTTCACCTCAAAACTCACAGGTTACCTTTTCCAATAACCTCAGCGAGGGTCTGAATACCAACATCCTCATGTATGAATACTTCTACAATGGTGGAGGAGTGACTGTAGGCGATGTGAATAACGATGGATTCATTGATATTTATTTCACTTCCAATATGGAGTCCAACAAGCTCTATCTGAACAATGGAAGCTCCTCATTAAAGTTTAAAGATATCACCGAGATTTCAGGTGTAAGTGGCAGACCCGGACCATGGAAAACCGGAGCCAGCATGATTGATATCAATGGAGATAAGAAGCTGGATATCTATTTATGTTATTCGGGCACATTGCCTGAAGAAAAGCGACGCAATGAACTATTTATTAATCAGGGAAATGATGAAAATGGTGCGCCCCTCTTCAAAGAAATGGCAGAGGAATATGGATTAGCGAGTAGAGCATTTAGCAACCAGGCATACTTTTTTGATTACGATCTTGATGGTGATCTGGATGTACTGCTGCTTAATCATAATCCCAGAAATCTTCCAATTCTCAATAAACAACAAACCATGGAATTGTTTGCTGAAGACGACCTTATGAGAGGTGTCAGGCTTTACAATCAACAGGATGGAAAGTTTACTGACGTCACGGTAAAAGCTGGTATCAATGGATCCCAATTGACCTATGGACTAGGAATTGGCATCAGCGACCTAAATAATGATGGCTGGCCGGATTTTTACGTTTCCAATGACTATGCCGTTCCCGATTACTTATATCTCAATAATCAAAACGGGACCTTCCACAACAATTTAGAAGCTTCTATCGGTCATAGCAGTCACTTCTCCATGGGCAATGATGTGGCAGATATCAACAATGATGGCCACATGGACATCATCACTTTGGATATGCTACCTGAAGACAATAGAAGACAAAAACTTCTTCTCGCACCGGATAATTATGACAAGTTTGAGCATAACCTCAATACCGGGTTTCATTACCAGTTTATGCGGAACATGCTTCAACTTAATAATGGAAATACGACTTTCAGTGAAGTAGGCCAGATTGCCGGTATTTCAAATACCGACTGGTCCTGGGCTGCACTTGCTGCGGATTATGATAATGATGGTTGGAAAGACTTATTCATCACAAATGGCTATCACCGGGATTATACAAACCTGGATTTTATTAACTACATGAATTCGTTTGTAGAAAATCGGGGGAGGATACAACGGGAGGATGTGTTGAAAATTATCGTGCAAATGCCATCTACGGATATTTCGAATTACATGTATAAAAAGTCAGAGGGTATCGATTATACAAATGTGACAGAAGAGTGGGGATTGAAACATATCGCCAATAGCAATGGAGCAGCCTATGCAGATCTCGACAACGACGGCGATCTTGACCTGGTGGTTAACAACATCAATAAGGAAGCCTTCATTTATGAAAATCTCTCATCACCAAAGCATAGTTATTTTCAGGTTGAGTTGATAGGAGAAGGTTTGAATACAAGTGGTGTGGGATCAAAGGTATACTTATATGCAGGTGGACAATCCCAGATCCTGGAACAGTATACAGTCCGAGGGTATCTTTCATCGGTTACTCCACTTCTTCATTTTGGAGTTGATGATAGGCAAAAAATTGACTCCTTGATAGTGGATTGGCCAGGAGGAAAAAGATCTGTAAAATATGATCTCTCCATCAATACTAAAGTGACCATAAATCAGTCTGAGGCTGAACAAAAGGAATCCAAGAGCCTTAAAACAAATTCGTGGTTTTCTGAAGTAAAATCACCGATAGAATACAATCACACAAAAGTTACAGTTAGAGATTTTAACCGCCAATTGTTATTGCCGAGTAAACTGTCTGCGGTCGGGCCGGCTATGGGTAAGGGAGATTTTAACGGAGATGGTTTGGAAGATATATTTATTGGAGGTGGACAAGGGCAGGAAGCTCAGTTGTATTTTCAAAATAAAAATCGTGGTTTTGTCATGTCTCAAACCAATATATTTCAAGCAGATCACTCATGTGTGGATACTGATGTTTTGATTTTCGATGCTAATATAGATGGGCACCTGGATTTGTACGTCACGAGTGGCGGATATCATCTGTTTAACCAGGATGATCCTGCTTTACAGGATCGACTTTATGTGAATGACGGAACGGGTAAGTTTAGGAGGGGTGACCTACCGAAAATGCTAACCAGTACCTCCACTGCGGTGAATATTGACCTGAATGGAGATGGTTTTGAAGACTTGTTTTTGGGAGGAAGGGTAATACCAGGGAGGTATCCTGAATCGCCAGCGAGTTACATTTTGATCAATGATGGTTCTGGTGCATTCGAAGATAGAACTACAGAGTTGGCACCAGCACTAGCTAAGATTGGCATGGTAACAGATGCCCTTAGTGCTGACCTAAATGGTGATGGGAAGGCTGAATTGGTGATTGTTGGTGATTGGATGTCGATACAGGTGTTTGAAAATACTGGCGGATCTTTGAGCGATGTATCTGATCAGTATTTTGACACGGAGTACAGGGGATTGTGGAATACCATCGAAACTGCAGACTTCAATAAAGATGGTATGCCAGATCTGGTTGTCGGAAATATGGGGGAGAATCTGCAGTTTAAAGTTTCAGATGAGAAACCTGGGGAACTCTATTTTGATGATTTTGATCAGAATGGGGATATAGATCCGATCTTTTGTTACTACATCCAGGGGGTCTCTTACCCCGACCTCACCCGGGATGAGCTAAGAAACCAGATTCCCAGGTACAAGTCAAAATATACGACCTACGAAAGTTTTGCAGATGAGACCATTAGTGATATTTTTAATCAAGAGGAATTGGATAATGCCCAAAAGCTGGAGATCAATGAGTTGAAAACATCTGTTTTCCTTAGCGAAAAGGGGAAATACCGAAAAGTAGATCTCCCCATGCAAGCCCAGTTTGCTCCGGTTTATACCATCAATGTGATGGACTACGATCAGGACGGAAGTCAGGATCTTTTACTTTGTGGCAACAACAGCAGCTTGAAATTGAGACTTGGTAAAGCAGATGCCAACTATGGCATGCTCTTCCAGGGTGATGGAAAGGGGAATTTCAGTTATGTTAATCAAATGAACTCAGGTCTGAATCTGACGGGTGACATTAGGAAAGTCATCCAGGTTGATGACTTATTCCTGTTTGCGAGGAATCAATCATCTGTCAAAGCATATCAACTCAAAAGCCAACCCGTGCAATGAAATTTATGTCTAAGTTCGGTTTTCCAGGGACTAGCCTCGTGCTTCTGGTTGCCCTTTTCTTCACTAGATGTCAGGATACTCAACAAGCTCAGACCCCGGGATATGAAATTGCTTCCCAGTGGGCTGATCTAGCCTTGTATGTTACACAATATACACCGCTCAATTCTCCTACCTATGCATCCAGGTGTTTTGGGTATATCGGTCTGACAATGTATGAATCAGTGGTAGATGGATTTAAGTCACATAAATCCTTAAAGGGACAGCTCATAGGTTTTGATTCGCTGCCTGAGCCAAAAGGCGACATTGAAATCGATTGGATCCTATCAATGAATGCAGCACAGGCAGAGATCATCAGGTTAGTTTACAATCAAACATCTGATGAAAATAAGGCTAAGATTGATTCACTGGAAAATGCAATTCTGGATTCTAGACGATCCTCGGTCAGTAATGATATAAATGTTGACCGGTCAGTTGCGTTTGGGAAGTCAGTTGCTCAAAGCATTTTCAACTGGTCATTGACTGATGGCGGACATCGAGCCTACTTGCGAAACTTTGATAAAGATTGGCTCCATCCGCAACGACCAGGTTCCTGGGAGCCACCCCTGTATTCACAATCAATCAGTCATCATCCGTTGCATCCATATTGGGGAGAGAACAGACGATTTGCACCTGGGAATGACACCATTGCCATTCCGTACATGATTCCTTATGATTCGACACCTGGTTCTGAATATTACAAGCAGTTTATGGCTGTTTATGAAATGGATAAGCGGCTGACACAGGAAGACAAGGAGATTGCTATTTGGTGGGGTGATGATCCTGATGTCACTTTTACTCCTCCGGGGCATTCTTACTATATAGCTTCTATAGCTGTAAGAAAAAATCAGCCTGATTTGATACGGGCAGCAGAAACGTATGCGAGGGTAGGGATTGCGGTAGCAGATGCGTTTATCAATTGCTGGAAATGGAAGTATCACTTCTTTTCTGAGAGGCCCAACACCTATATCCCCAGGTTTATCGATCAGGAGTGGGAATCTTTCTGGCCTGATCCTCCTTTCCCGGCTTTCCCTTCCGGGCATGCTATTCAGGCTGCTACGGCTGCTACAGTACTGGAAGATCTATACGGCAAGGAATTTATTTTCACGGACAGTGCGCATGTAGGAAGAGAGCGTGATGAGCTTCGCGATGTGGATTTCAGGCAGCGATCATTTACCACATTTTGGGGAGCTGCTCAGGAAACGGCAGACTCGAGGTTCTTTGGAGGTATTCACGTGCCTCAAGACAACGATGTTGGATTAAGAGAAGGGGTGAAGATTGCTGAAAATGTTAACAACCTTCAGTGGAGAAAAAACTGATATATACATCGCGCTGGAATGTAGTGTTTTTGTTACTGCTAAATACTACAGTCATAAACGCGCAGATCAAATTTACGGATGTAACAGACTCTGTGGGGATAGACCATTATTTCAAAGTATACCAGGGCTTATTCGGAGGAGGCATTTGTGTGTTTGATGTAAACAACGACGGATTTGAGGACCTGTACCTTACCAGTGGGGTAAATCAGGATAAACTTTACATGAATGAGGGTGGTAAATTCAGGGACATTTTTGAAGGGTCCGGTCTGGAATACACCAATCATTTTGTAACACAGGGAGTGGTATCGGCAGATGTAAACCGTGATGGCTGGAGAGACCTTTTTATCACAACCAATACCTCGACCGATAGTGTGCAGGTCATTCCCAGGGCTATCAATCTGCTTTTCTTAAATAATGGAGACAATACCTTCAGGGATGCCACCGAGGAATATCAGTTAGCAAATTTAAATTCCTTCAGTACCGGAGCGGCATTTGGAGACTTTAACATTGACGGCTATCCCGATTTGTATGTGGGTAATTACTTCCAGGAATATGATGGACCACTTTACGAGATCAATGATGCTACCATTGTCAATGCAAGCAGAACGGCCCATGGTTACCTGTTGAAAAATAATGGTGGTGCTGAATTTGAGGATGTATATGAAGACTATGGACTAAATCATCGCGGGTTTGGTTTTGGTGGTGTTTTCACTGATTTTGACAATGACGGGGACCAGGACCTGTATGTGATCCATGATTTTGGTTATAAGGCAAAGCCCAACTATTTGCTGCGAAACGACTACCCAAAATCCTCCTTTGACTATGTTGAGAAGGATTTTGATATGGACCTGAAGATCAATGCAATGACTGCTGCTGTGGGTGATTACAACAACGATGAGCAGTTAGATTATTTCATTACGAATATCAAATTCAACAGGTTTATGGGATTCAAAGATGGTAAATTCCTGGATCTCGCAAAAGAACTCGGTACTTTCTATTACACCATTAGCTGGGGAGCAAATTTTGCGGATTTTGATCATGATGGCGATCTGGATCTTTTCGTTGCAAATGGAGACCTAAACCCCAATTGTGTACCCATGGCGGATTTTTTGTTTGAAAACAAAGGAGACAAATTTGAGGAGATCGCCTCATTTGCTGGCGTGGCTGATTATGGATTGGGCAGGGGGTCCGTCATTTTTGACCTGGAGAATGATGGAGACATGGATCTGCTGCTGGTGAATCAGGAGGCGGTAAAAGATTATCCGGTTGAATCCAGAACTCACTTATTCAGGAATGATTCGGAAACCGGAAATTGGTTGAAAGTAGGTTTGAAGGGAAAACAATCTGAACTTCATGGTCTGGGGTCGAGAGTGAAAGTCGTATCCGGACCTTTGAAGATGATCCGGGAAATAGATGGTGGGGGATCTTCGCATATCTCCCAAAACTCGGTCATTGCGCATTTTGGTCTTGGGAGTGCTTCCAAGATAGATTCTGTCATCGTCACCTGGAATGGAGGTAAAAGACAAATTTTACTGAATCAGCAGGTAAATCAACTGCTGTTGATAGAGGAGGTCCCGGATGAAAGTAAAAGTTACTGGGGCTTTGTTATTTTAGGCGCAGCTTTCATTGTATTTGTAGTACTTTATAAAAGAAAAAGACGTAATTAACTTAAAAACATGATTTCCCAGCGTATCACCATCCTTTTCATTGCAATTGTACCATTATTCCTTTCCTGCGGGCCCAAAAAGAATGAATGGCGTTCCATTTTCAATGGGGAAGACCTGAGTGGGTGGACGCCTAAATTTGCTGGATATCCACTTGGGGAGAATGTTCGAAATACTTTTAGGGTAGAAGATGGGATGTTGAAAATATCGTATGATGAGTGGGGTGATTTCAACGAAGAATTTGGTCATATCTTTTATGAGGAGGAGTTTTCCCGGTACCGGATCAGAGTGGAGTACAGATTTGTGGATGATCAGGTAACTAATGGACCAGGATGGGCTTTTAGAAACAATGGGATTATGCTTCATTGCCAGGATCCTAAAACCATGGCAGTGGATCAGGATTTCCCGGTGTCTATTGAAGGTCAGCTGCTTGGAGGAAATGGGAATGACCCCAGAACCACAGCCAATGTATGTACCCCCGGAACCAACGTGGTGATAGATGGAGAATTGGTAACCAATCATTGTATCAACTCTACTTCGAAGACTTTTCATGGAGACCAGTGGGTGACTGTAGAGGTGGAAGTCCTAGGCAGTGAGTCCATCAAACAATATGTGAATGGTGAATTGGTATTCGAGCTTACCGAACCTCAGCTGGACCCTAGAGATGAAGACGCTCAAAAACTCATCACCGATGAAAACAACCTGCTGATCTCCAAAGGTTATATCTCTTTACAGGCAGAAAGCCACCCTATTCATTTCCGGAAGATAGAGGTGATGGAGTTGTAGGAATCGTTTTGGAATACATGTAGGATTGTTGAAGCACTGGCAAAGCAGGACCTTTTCATCAATACTTTTTTTGCCAAGTTTGCTGGCAAACTTCTGTTCGATCATCTGAAATATGACCGTCTACAATGTTGCATATATCAACCTAGCCAATTAGATAACATACCACCTTCCTGAGCGACTTCAAGCAGTTCCTGGCTATAGCCTAAGCGAAAGGGCAGGGGCCATCATTTATAAAGGCCAGTTTCTGAGATACCAAGATCGATAAGTATTGAGATAGAGCGAGATGCCTATGAGGATACAATTAATGTTTTTATCTCTAAAACATCAAATTCCTGGACAATAGATTAACCATTGGTGGGGACTATTTCCTTCTAAGTATGGTTCTTTTGTTAGCTGGGTTAGAAGAACCCTAAGATTATGGCTGATTTCTACGAAAAAGCCGCAATGTACAAAAAAGGGTTGTATAATGTGTCTTTTAGTGATTTTAGTTAACGGTTAAAAAAAATTAACATTTTTTTCAACTTTTTCATGGTCCAAAATTTGCAATTAAGCTACAAGTTATGATTACAAAAAAATTGTATAAGTGTCTTTTTAACAGCATGTTACGCTGTTTTGCTTTGCAAATATCATGATCCGAACCAATTTGTTTTAGGGCCTTATTTTTCGTGCACTATTACTTAATTTTGTTTTTAAAGTCGTTGATACCTCTGTATTATCGTTGCCTAATGAAAGGTAAACTGGCGACTGAACCCAAATTGTGATTTGGATCATTCAGTTATAAGTCCTAGGAAAGTTGGGATAACCTCGATAATCTTAAGTTTAAATTCAGCGAGGCCGGAAAAAAGAAAAACACAACTGTTAACAGCAGCTGTGTTTTCCCGGATGTGACGTTGATGGCTATTGCACGATCAACTGACTTTCTCAAGATACCAAGGTCTTCATGACCTTGGTTTTTTTATTGTCTTTATATAACCTGCTTGATACTAATAAGTTCATCATGATACACATCATTTATACTTATTTAATATCTAAATATGATACAAACATATTAATTCTATTGATATCATTCTAACTACATTATGTAATTATTTAACTGCCTACATGCACTTCCAGCTCCAACTTCTTCTACCATACCTTTCCTGCTATACCCTAATTACTTCTATTTCATTACCTTAAATATTCTGAACAATACTCAGAATATCTCTTGAAATATTTCTCTTCATTTTCATTACAATTTACCCAAGACATTTTTTTATATCAAACTTATATGTCTTTAGTAGTAGTACAAATGTTCTTGATCTATTTGCTGGAACTGGTGGCATTAGTTGTTTTATCAAAGCACTTGAAAAGAATCCAGTTGAAGGATAATTGAAAGTGAAGATAAAGTCTGTCTAATCTATTTGGAAAAAGCAAAAGGACACTTTGAGCCCATTATGTCTGGGTGCCTGAATTAACCAGGGATTTGCTTCCATTTTTTGTGACATCAGGTTAATTTGCCTGGATGGCTAGTGAAAAGAGCATTGCGATCATTTGTGGAGGTGGACCAGCCCCGGGTATCAACACCGTGATCAGTACCGTAGCAAAAATTTTCCTAAAGGACGGATATCGTGTTCTAGGTATTCATGAGGGATATAAGGGACTATTTTCTGAAAATCCGGATATCAAGGAGTTTGATTTTGACCATGCCGACAGGATTTTCAGCAGGGGAGGTTCTACGCTGGTGATGAGCAGGCACAAGCCAAAAGATACAGAATTCAAGACAGAATTTTTCGAAAAATATCATGTAAAGCTTTTGGTGACCATCGGAGGTGATGACACTGCCAGTACCGCCAACAGGCTCTCTAAATTCTTGCGAAATAATAATCTGGATGTCAAGAATATCCATGTTCCAAAAACGATTGATAACGATCTTCCGCTTCCGGATCGCAATCCCACTTTTGGCTTTCATTCTGCCAAAGACGAGGGCGTAAAGATTGGAAATACGGTATACGAAGATGCCCGCACAAGCCTGCAATGGTTTATTATGTCTGCCATGGGGCGGAGCGCCGGTCACCTGGCATTTGGTATTGCTTCAGCCTGCCATTTTCCCATGATGATCATCCCGGAGATGTTTAATAAAACCAAACCTACCCTTGAGAAGATTATCAATCTGATCATCTCCTCCATGATCAAGCGTAGGATCCTTGGCATTAAATACGGCGTGGCCATGGTGAGTGAAGGCGTCTTTCACAATATCGATGAGGAAGAGCTGAAATCCAGTGGGATACTATTTACTTATGACGACCATGGTCATCCGGAGCTCGGTAATGTGAGTAAATCCAACATCTTTAACGTCCTGGTTCAGGAGAAGCTTAAGCAGTTGGATATCAAAATCAAGAGTCGCCCGGTAGAGTTGGGATACGAATTGAGATGCTGCCGGCCAATAGGATATGATCTCACGCTTTGTACCCTGCTGGGTATTGGCGTAAAGAAATTATATGACGAAGGAACCACAGGATGTATTGTGACCGCCAATTCACGGGGAGACATTTCTCCGATGTTCTTATCCGAAATGGAAGATGAAAATGGTAAGATACCTCCTCGGCTCGTTGACATGAATGCTCAAATCAGCATTCTTTGCTTTCAAAATCTGCATTTCCTTACTGAAAGAGATTATCCGGTTGCTAAAACTTACCTGGACAACCCTGAAGCATACGATTTCAATAAGATCCTGGGCTGGACCTTGAATAAAAGTTCATCCTAATAACCAACCCAATAACCTATTAACCCAATAACCCAATAAACCTATTAACCTATTAACCTATTAACCTATTAACCTATTAACCTAAAACCCAATGAAACCCCTTTTCTTTTTATTCCTGACCTTTCTTTTTTCTTTTAATGACATCGAGGCTCAAGACCTCAGTAAAAAAGCCGAAGAAGCGCTCAAAAAGGGAGTCTCCTACTTTTACTCCATCAATTCGAATGGGGGGTATGTGTATTATGTGACCCCTGATCTTTCTTTAAGATGGGGCGAAAGTCCGGCGGATGAGCAGACCATTGAAGTGCAACCGCCCGGCACGCCAGCGGTGGGTCTTGCGTTCCTGAAAGCCTATCAGGTAACTGGAGATAAAAAAGCCCTAGAGGCAGCAAAAGAAGCTGCTTATGCACTGATCCGTGGGCAAAACAAACATGGAGGCTGGGACCACACGATCAATTTTGCAGATTTAAGCAATGAGACTGTAAGCTTTGATGATGATCAAACACAAACCGCAGTTAGTTTTCTGATGTCGCTTGATCAGGAGATTGATGATCCTAAATTGGATGCTGCGGTAAAAAAATCCCTTGACATGATGATCATGACTCAGCTGGACAATGGCGGATGGCCACACAAATGGCCTGCCCGAGGCAATTATCATGATTACGCTACCTTCAACGACGAGGGGATCAATGATTGTCTGCGGGTAATGATGGAGGCCTACCAGTACTACGGAGATAATGAGGCCGTGGAGAAAAGTTTGAGAAAGGCAGCCCGCTTCATGATGATTTCCCAACTACCCCCACCTCAGCCCGGATGGGCACAACAATACAATGAGTTTCTTCAGCCTGCCTGGGCAAGGACCTTTGAGCCAGCATCTCTATGTCCCTCTGTAACCATCAAGAATATCAACTCCCTGATTGACTTGTATCTTGTCCTTGGTGATGGAACGTTGCTGGAGCCAATACCCGATGCTTTGAGGTGGCTGAATGACATTCAGTTGGAGAATGGAAAATGGGCCAGGTTTGTGGAAATCGGCACCAATAAATCCCTTTATTATGATCGGGGTAGAATTCGGGTAGAAAGTGTGGATGAGCTGCATATAGAGCGCAGAACAGGCTATGGTTATGAGACGGATATCTCTGCTCAGATTGAGCGAGGCACAAAAAGGTATGAAATGGCCATCGAATCGGGCAGAGAAGGGCTAATGGAAGCAGAGAATCCTTCCTGGACCAAAGAAACAGCCGGACAACGACTCGCTGAACTGGAGGAACAGGTGAATGAGATACTTAAAATACAGGATAAAAACGGAGCCTGGATCACTAAAGGTGACCGATTCAAAAGGACTATGCCTAGAGGTGTGCGATGGAACGGCGAATACGATGAGATGGACAGGGTCAGTAGTGCTGTTTTCAATCGGAATGTGGCTATACTTTGTGAGTATATTGAGTTGAGTAAGCGGACACAGTAGGATAACGGACATTATCAAAAAGGAAAGGTGGCATCAATGGCCACCTTTCCTAATAAACTCAAAATACTTATTCCAGATTTAATTCACATCCCACCACAGTTTTGTGTCCATGTCATCATTACCATTAAATCCCTGAGCTGAGAGCGCAGCATCTAAGTTGGTTTTATTTGCACTCAATTCAGAGATAGGATATGGAAGTCTTGTAACAAAATCTCCTGTAATGTCCTGAAATGGATATGGATTGGGCGCAAGCGCCGGAAAATCAGATCTCCTGAAATTAGCCCAGGCTTCCGGACCATTCAGGAAGGATGAAATCCAGTATTCGGTATTGATTTGTTCCAACTCAGATCCTCCAACGATATTATTGGCTGCAACATATGTATCAATATCTGCCTGAGCGATAGTAGTCCCAACATACTGGTTAGATATTACATCCATATTGGCCCGGATAGCCGAAGTAAATAAGTCATTTACATCACCGGTAGCCCCACCAAGGTTTCTTACGATTGCCTCAGCAAGCAGTAATTGAGTTTGTGCATAGGTGACCATAAACGAGGGTGCATTGATCCTTACCATTCGGGTCCTGTCAATCTGAGTAAAATCATAATGACTGGCAAAGCCATTATTGGTTGCATAGACTGCTGCTGTTTCATTATCAAATCCCATAGGTAAGCCAAACTGATCAGCAGGATCTCTGGAGATCGTAATGCTTGGGTTTGTCCCGGCTATCGCATTGTTCTGGTCTGTACCACTTTTCGCTCCAATGTATCTTACGGCCATAGACTGCAATCTTGGATCGTTGGTATTTTTTAAATGATTCACAAACTCACCAGTCATGTAATAGTTTGCCGATTCATTACTTGTCAGCGGACCTGCTACCTGGTTTGGATAGTTATTGTCATGAATAAGCATGAAATTATCTGCATTGCTTTGCATAAGGCCTCCACTAATGGCTGCACTAATTGCGGGTCCGGCTAGAGATGGATTTACATCCGCTACCCTCATAGCCGCTCTAAGCAACAATGAGTATCCCATTCTCTTCCATTTGACAACATCACCACTATAAAGGATGTCTGATGTTTCAATTTTCACAGATGCATTCAATCCGGCAGAAGCTTGCTGAAGTTCATTTAAAATATCAGTATAGATACTCTCCTGGGAATCATATTTCGGGGTGGTGATGTCATCAAGAAATCCCTGTCCAGCTTCGGTGTACGGAGCATCACCATAGGTATCAGTGATGATCATCATACCATAAGCTTTGATGATCCTGGCCATATGATACAGGTTGGCCCGCTCACTGTCTCCTTCCGTGATGTTGATCACAGCCACAGAATGCTTAATTACTTCAAGAAATGCGTTGTCCCAGTTACCATTTGTAAGCGTCACGTTTACCTGGTTGTAATTACCCCCGGTGAGCACGCCACTGTTTGGTGTTACTATTTGTTGAACGTAAGCCATCTCCAGTGGTAGGGCATTTCCCCGCTGTACCGTAGTGAGAATGGCCTGGTTCAATACGATAGCAGGATCCAGTGCGGTAACATCTGTTTTTGACTGGTTTAACTCATCAAATCCCTCGTCACAACCACCCATCACGAGCAGACCCATGACGAACAATATATTTATAGCTAGATTTTTCATTTTCATATTATTTTTCATTTTTGACATACTTAGAACTTAACGTTCAGATTAAATCCTAAGGATCTGGTGGGCGGTAAAGCAGGATCTTCAATACCACTTAGATTGTCTGATGAGAAAGAAGCCTGCTCCGGATCGATATTCTCAGTCCATTTTTTGAGGATAGCTACATTATTGGCGACAAAGTCAAGTCTCAGACCTTTAATGAAAGCTACGGATGTCATGTGCTTGGTAAAATCATAACCCAATGACATTTGACGGATTTTCCAGAATCCGGCATTGTATGTAAATGGCTCCATCAGGTTAGTTCCTCGGATTCTTCCATACCATGCATCTACCGGCACCCCAATGTTATTGGTTTGTCCCTCTTCATTTACGCCTTCTCCAACGACCAGACCAGTTTCTCTTCCAACAAGCGATCCCTTATGTAAACCATGTCTCCAGGCATTGAAATTTGTGGTGGAGAAGAGATCATGTCCGAGTTTGAAGTCTATCAATACGGATAAAGTGACTCCTTTGAAGTTGACTGAGTTAAAAATTCCTCCAACCCATCTTGGAATGGCTTGTCCCAGTGCTATATATTCCGGTGTAGTGAGATAGTTGCCATTGTTGGAATCATGAATGATGTTTCCAGCATCATCTCTTAGGTAACCGATACCCCGTAATTGACCAAGTGGTGCTCCAAGTACATGCCACAATTGACCACGGACTTCACCCTGAGATAACACAATCTCAGTCACCCCTTCGCCCAGGTCAAGCACTTCGGATTCATTGAAAGCAGCATTAAAGCTTACGTTCCATTGAAGATTGGAAGTTTGAACGGGCATAAGACTCAAGAGCATCTCAACGCCGTTGTTTTTACTTTTTCCAACATTCTGGAGCTTGGAAGTATAACCGGAGGTGTTTGAAGAAAGTACCTGGAGAATCTGATCTTCTGTTACCTTATCGTAAATTGATATTTCAAGACCTACTCTGTTGTCAAATAGCTTTGTTTCCAATCCAAATTCCCACTCTTTCACACGCATAGGGCTAAGCGTACTACTTGGAATTCTGTCTCCCGAGATAGAGCCTATTGATTTGCCATTATAAAGGTTTGCATTGGTGCCAAAGAAGAGGTTATTGGAATATGGAGCCACATCGGTATCACTACCTACCTCAGCATAGGCTGCACGGACTTTACCAAAATCAAGCCAGCCTGGGAGATTTGGGAAAGCCTGAGAAAAGACAAAGCTTCCTGTGAGAGAAGGATAGCTGATGCTTCTTAGCTCCGGAGCCAGTGTGGAAAACCAATCGTTTCTCAGAGTAGCGTTCAAATACAACCATGCTTTGTAGTTTATTTCGGCGGCTCCGTAAATCGAATTTACTTTTCGTTCGATGATGTCGTAGCTGCTATTTACTACCCTTGCATTTTGTAGAGTGTAAAGGTCTCTGACCACGAAGTCTGTAGCCAGCTGCCTGTTGCGTTCAATTCCCCTGTACATTTGGTTCCCACCAAGGGTAAGGTCCACACCAATCGCACCAAATTCCTGATTAGCACCAATGATAAAGTCATAGTTTGTTTCCCTGATCCGGGTAGCATCCTGCCTGTATTCGCCGTTCACGAAACCTGCCGGGGCCACACCTAATGATGCAGCACCCGTTGGTCTGCCATTATCCTCCTGGAATCGGAATGTATAATCCTGGCCCATGCGGACTTGTGCGTACAACCAGTCGGTGAAGTTGAAACGGGCTGCTACATTACCGAATACCCTGTCTCTGGTGATGTTGTTGAAGTGGTTATTCAGTACAAAATATGGGTTGGTTCTGTTTCTAAATCGGCTATAGATGCGCTCATTGCCAAATTCATCTTCAGCTTCAGATTCGAGCAGATCAAAAGGCATAGAGTTTGATAATGAATAGATCACAGTTGGTGTACTTAGATCCTGGGTAGCAACAGTGGGTGCATTCTCGTTTCTGTCATGTGAGTAATTGATACTTCCAGTCACATTGAATCGTTGCTCTAATTGTTGTCTGAAATTCAGGTTAACACTTTGTCTTTTATAAGTATTGTTAGGAACAATGCCCTTATTGTCCAGATTTGATGCAGATAACCTCAAGCTTCCAGACTCCCCACCGTTTGAAACACTTATTGTGTTGGTGAAAGACTGGCCGTTTCTATAAAATGTCCTAATCCGGTCTCTTACTGGTTCATATGGTGCTTCCACACCATCGAAAAGTATTTGAGTCATACCCGGTTCAAACTTTTCACCAAAGCTCCAAACACCTGATGTGGGGTTGGCCGTTGTGGGTCTTAATCCACCCTCACCCTGACCATACTCATATTGGTAATCTGTAAAATCGAGTGGAGTTTCATTGGTGTAATTTGAGTTATACTCCACTACAAGCCCACTTTTACCACCGGATTTGGTGGTGATCATGATCACACCATCTTTTGCCCGAGAGCCATACAGTGCAGATGCTGCTGCTCCTTTAAGTACTGTCATAGATTCAATGTCATCGGGATTGATACTACTCAAGCCGTCTCCTCCGTCTGAAACCGTTCTGCTACCACCATCACTCAATGATGATTCGGTGCTCCGACTCCCTGAAGTCGACCCGAAATTTGAGTTATCAATCGGAACGCCATTTACAACAATAAGGGGCGAATTCTGGCCTCCAAAAGAAGACTGACCGCGAATACGGATCTTACTTGTTCCAGCAGGACCGGTACCCATTCCTGAAATATTCAACCCGGGCACTTTACCCTGAATGGCATTCATGAAATTGACTGACCGGTTTGTGGCGATCTGGTCAGCATCCACAGTAGCGGTTGCATAGCCCAGGCTCTTGGCATCCTTTTCAATACCCAGGGCAGTCACCACAACTTCCTGAAGTGATTTGATATCAGTTTCCATCTCAACATCAATAACACTTCTTCCATTCACCGCGATCTCCTGAGTGGCAAAGCCGACATAAGAAAACACGAGAATGCTATTTTCAGATACTCTCAGGGAGTATTTTCCATCGATATCAGTTGTTGTACCAGTGGTGGTGCCTTTGAGCAGCACACTCACCCCCGGAATACTGCCACTTTCACCGGTGACAAGACCCCTGACTTCAAACTGCTCGCTCGTTTGGGCCATTAAAACAAATGTGAGCAGCAAAATGCTGCTCAAAAGGTAGAGTTTTTTCATAATAATTGAGTTTAGCTTTTTTTTACTTAAGTAAAGTTTCTAAAGCCCGTTATTAATAACTTCCAATAAAAACCAGCGATGAATTTTGCACAAAATCTGTATGGGGAAATGCTGGAGATGCTAGGTTGGAATGAGGATTCACTAAAAGTAAAAGTGTTAGAATCGTCCCAAGAGCCTCTTCAAGGGTGTTTAAAAAGGGTCATCAAACAAGGTGAGATTAAACTGCTTTCTTGAGATCTCTCTGTCTAAATTGTCTGGGGGAATACCCTGTGAGCTTCTTAAATGTGGTAGAAAAATGTTGTGATGAATAGAATCCAGTTTTTAATGCAATTTCGGTAAAATGTAAGCCTGGTTGCTTAAGTAATTTGATGGCTTCTGCAACACGTAAGTTAATCAGATAGTTGAGTGGTGGGAACCCTGTGTGATACTTAACTTTTTCAGTAAAGGATGTGTTATGTAGTCCAAACTGTGACGCCATTTCATCCACAGTCCAGTGATGAGCCAGGTTCTGTAGTAGAATTTCTTCTAAATTCATTAGTGTGGGCAGAGAAGGCTCATGGGGCTTATTAGGTTTGTTGGTTTGTCTGGCAATATTGATTAATAGCGAATCGAGGAGGTGATTTACTCTTGTTTGAAACCCGATTTCCTTGTTTGTAAGCTCGTGATATATTTCGAGCAAAGTACCCGGCACATCATCTACCTTTAGGATTGGAAGCTTATTGCTGCCAATTAGATTACTAATGGGAAATCGATCAAATGTGGACAGACGGCTCCAATTTCCGAAGTGTAACCCTGGATGGCGCTTTGCGGTCTTTAAGAATAAGCAAAACAGGGTGCCCCGGTCAAGAAATCCATCTTTACCACCAAACTCCTGCCCTGGGAGAATAATGGCGCAATCTCCGGGGTAAAGGTCATACTGTTGATGATCGATTGACCATTGAAACCTGCCATCTACGATGTAGTAAATCCTTAAGTAATCAGAGGGTGTTTCAAGGAATGAGTCCGGAAAGACAGTATTGATCTTGGTTAGAGAAAATCTAACAATGTGTGGAAATAATTCCAGTTCTTTTGAAGAGCCTCTTGCGAAAGTAAACTGGTTCATATTTGGAAAACTGTAAACGGATATCCACCTGGTCGAATTTAAATTATTTGGTTAAAACCACCAAAAGGATTTTGCCCTGGAAACATTGTATTCAATAACCAGTTTTCAATGGTTGCAATCATGCACTGATAGTGAGTAAGAGCCGGAGAGCCATAATTAGTCACTATTAATAGTATATAATGATGCCCAACTTCGTGTTTTTAGGTGCTGTATTGCCATTTCGTCATCATTAATTGTCAACGGATCTGCAGTTATTGCTGTTGATAAAACAAGTGTCCCTGGTTCGCAATAGTAGATCCATTTGTAAGAGAGATTGAGATATAAGTACATCGAGGAAAATCATCCAAACCCTTGAGTGATTGAAGCCTATACCTCAGCGGATGGTTTCTGGATAATGATTCTGCTGATGAGCTATACAACGAAAATATTTATGAGAACCTCATTTAGTTATATGGTGAGATGGGGATAAACTTTACGAATCACCTCCTACACTCCTTATTTTCCTATCTGCTCAAAAAGAATTTAATTGCATTAAATAATCTGAAATGAGAATGTCAAGATTTTTTTTAATTACCATTTGTCTTACTACAGCTATTACCCTTGCCAAAGGGCAACAGCAGAATGAGGTATCTCCCGGGAAGCAAGCAATAGTTGTAGAAGAATTTGTATTTACAGACAGCCCTACGAGAGATTGTCATGCATCGTCTCTGCTGGAACTATCTAATGGTGATCTCTTGTGCACATGGTTTGGCGGTACGAGAGAACGACATCCGGATGTGAATATCTGGTTAGCCCGTAAACCTAAGGGTGGGGTGTGGCAAAAGCCTAGAAGTATTTGCGATATGGGAGACCAATCGCTGTTTAATCCTGTTCTTGTACAGTTGAGAGGAGGAGACATACAAATTTACTTTGTGAGTCCGGGAATCAATGATGGTCAGGTAATTACGTCTGAAGACAACGGAAAGACCTGGAGCGAACCCAGAGAACTCCCTGAAGGATTCGTAGGACCTATCGTTAACAAGCCAGTTTATTTAGATGATGGTACCATAATAGCAGGCGCGAGTTTGCAGGGAGGTCCCGGTTATCGAATTCATGTCGAAAGAAGCACGGATAATGGGAAATCATGGACGAAGATTGGGCCAATTAGTGATCCCGTAAATACCAAATACCGTATTATTCAACCTACTATCCTCGTGCATTCTCAAAAACGGTTACAATTATTGGCCAGAACAAAGGATAGGCACATGGATGCTAAAATGGCTCAGACATGGTCAGATGATGGTGGACTTAGCTGGTCACCTGTTTCAGATGCCACTTTGCCAAATAATAACGCGGCAATTGATGGGGTTACATTGAAGGATGGTCGTCAGTTACTTGTTTATAATCATTCCACACGCGAAGATTCTTTGGGTGGTCGCAAAGGAAGGGGTATTCTTACAGCTGCCATCAGCAATGATGGGATTAACTGGGATGCTGCAGCTGTGCTTGAATATCGAACAGGTTCAGTACAGTATTCTTATCCCTCAGTCATTCAATCCAGCGATGGATTGGTACATGTATCATATTCATGGCACAGAAAAAGAATTAAACATGTAGTCATTGATCCGAAAAAGCTTAAAACGTTTCCAATCGTAGATGGTCAATGGCCTAAAGATAAAATGCCATGGGTCTTAAGCAGCGATGATGTAATATGTTGCCAGTAAGATCAGATTTTTCTTGATCTGGGAGCAGGTCGATATCATCAGACTTCTATCTGTCCTCATTGAGGAAAATGGATGCACGTCAATATCCTAAATGATCATAGTGCCCTTTGTTCCCTGATCCGTATGGAAAAGGAGAGTGGTTGGCATTAGACCGTCAATAAATGAGCTACCTGTGTCCCTTACCTCCATACTGCATGGCTTCACCTTTGCCAAAGCCATAGCTAAATCCAAATGCGACGAATCGACCTCTTAATCCATACGAATAAAGCCCAAATTCCGGTTGGTCAATGATGCTTTCTTCAATCCTTGAAGCAAACAGGTCGCGTACACTCACGTTGATCACTCCCTTACCATTCATAATCTTTTTTCTCAAGCCAACATCAGCATAAAGCATGTCGGAAATCTCACTTTGCACTGTCTGATATCCTGACCGATAGTATCCAATGACTTCAAAAGTAAAGTCTGCTGGAAGCTTGATCTTGGTGTTGAGCTTAGAGGACCACTGATTGGTTGAGAAGTCGAAGATGGTACCTTCCAGAGCACCGAATCTGCTGAAGTAGTTATAGTTGAAGTCGGCACTAACAGTCATCCAGCTTACAGGATCATATTTTCCATTGAACTCTATACCAGTAGCATTGCTTGTGCCAATGTTTTGTGGGGCGGTGGTCCTCACATTATTTTCAAAGAATGAGATACCCTCGATTACACCTGTGGTATATCGGTGATATAGTGAGAAATTTAGGGACGTTTTTTCTCCATTGTAAACTGTGCTCACCTCATAAGAATCCGTGAACTCAGGCAAGAGATCCGGATTCCCTTTCCTGATGCTGAAGTTGTTTCTGATGTTGAAGAATGGATTCAAATCCCATAATCTAGGCCGATAGATCCTTCGGGAATAACCTGCCTGAAGTGAAACTTTGCCGGTAAGCTTGTAAGATGTATGAGCTGATGGGAACAGGTTTGTGTAGTTCTGATAATTGGCTTCATTGGTGTTGACCAGAAGCGTATTTAATACAGTATTTTCAACCCGCATACCGAGTTTTAATCCCCATTTGTTGATCTCGTATCCACCTGTTCCGTAGGCTGCCAATACATCCTGGTCGTATTCAAATAAATTGGTTTGGGAAGAATCTACCACATATTCACCATTCAGGAAGTTTCGTACCGCAAAATCATTCCCTACATCGTTGATCAAATATTGTCCTCCAGCCTCAATGCTAAAAATATCTGAGAATGGCCGAGCATAGTCCAGCTTAAACGTGTAGTTGCCCTCATCGAAATTTGTCTCCGTTTGCTGTTGGAAGTCAAAATCTCGTCCTCCTGAAATGGTGGCATCCTCAAAGTCTGAAGACTGTTCCTTCCCAAAGAATCTACCAATCGCAGAAAAAATCAGGTCATGGTCTTCGTGATCTTCGAAGTCGCGTTTGAAGTTGGCCTCAAATTGATACTTGGGATTGACTGCTTCGGTGACTTCAGTTCTCTTCCATTGATATTCGACATTTTCCGGTTCATCCACAAGTCTGAAATATGTGGTGGAGGGTTGTTCTTCTATTTCCAGTGCATAGGAGCCGGAAACTGTGATGACGTTGTTGTCATTGATATAGTAATCAGTACCGAGCACGATGTTGTAGTAAAGTTCATTGCGATACTCAGTACCTCCGGAATAAATGGTGGTATCTGTAACGTAGTTGCTGTTGATGTTTCTTCCTTTGTCGGGAAGTACGCCGTACCCTACGCCCACCTGGGTAAACAAATTGAAGTTTTCTGTTCGGTGATTGAGGCTAAAACCAACACTGTGGCTTGCAGGATTACCGGTGTTTACGGAGATTGAGCCATTTGTCCCTCTTCGCTCTTCTTTTTTAAGCACAATGTTGATGATGCCTGAAGTACCTTCAGCGTCATATTTTGCTGAAGGATTAGTGATTACCTCGATGTAATCTATCATACCGGCAGTAATTGTACCCAGTGCTTTTCCTTCGTCGCTGGCAATGACTGATGGCTTGCCATTGATCAATACCTGCACACCGGAACTACCCCTGAGCTGGATCTGCCCCTGGATCGTCACATTCACGGAAGGTACGTTATTCAGGACCTCTAATGCACTGGCCCCCGTATTTCTCAAGTCAGATCCCAGGTTAAATACTCGCTTGTCTAGTTTAAATTCAGTGCTCGACTTTTGGCCCTCAACTACTATTTCATCTAGTTGTTTGCTATCAGAAGTCAGATAGATAGTTCCGAGATTGATTCTTCCACTTTCAAGTGTAAAGTCCTGAACTGTTTTTTTCTTAAAGCCAATAAAGCTTATTTCCACATAAAAGTCTTTGGTGGTTGTGGTAAAGCTGAATGTTCCATCCTGTGCAGTTGTAGCTCCGGTAATAGGTTTGTCATCCAGCGAATTTATCAATGCTACGGTGGCAAATTCCACAGGTAAATCAGTGTCATCCTCCATGACTTTGCCGGAAATTGTGATGTTCTTTTGTCCAAATAACAGGGTCGAAATCAACAATAAACTGAAATACAGGTAGATTTTGGGCATTCTGTTAGTCTTTTACTATGAATTGCAATATTAAAATGCAATTCTGAAGCAATTCTAATAGCCAGGTTATATGTATGTGATTTGCATGCTCAAAATCTCCTGATCTCTACACCTCTGGCTGCCAGATCAAACATGAGATTGTATAATCCAAAGAATGTTCTGTTCATATAAATGAAGTGTCTGGATCCTCTGTTCCCATTCATCTTTCTGAGTTCAGTCCTTCGCGCATAATCTTCACCCAAAGCAGAAATTTCTTCAAAAAAGCGCTTGTCTGTGAAGCTGAATGTCTCATGTTGGAGTGGCTTCACAAATAATGAAAGTATGGAGTGAAACATCTCACTGAAAAATGACACTTCCTGAGTTGAATCACCTTTTTTGAGAATTTCCAATTCATACAGCAACTCCATAAACCTTGGCCTATCATTAAGCACATCGGTAGAAGCCAGCTCAAAATAGGGGTTGTAAAAGTTCTCAGGAAGATGTTTGATACACCCAAAGTCAAGAGCCAGTAAGGTGCCTTTTTGGTCTACAAGGAAATTTCCCGGATGGGGATCAGCTTGCACCATGCGTAATTTATGGATCTGGAACATATAGAAGTCCCACAGAGCTTGGCCTACCTGGTCGGCTAAATTTTGATTTTTGTTGACTTTGGCAAATTCAGAAAGGTGCAATCCATCCAGCCAATCCATCGTAATAATTCGGTTGGAAGAAAGTTCTTCATAATACTTCGGAAAGGCGATATTCTGTAGCTCCTGACAAGCTTCTGCAATGATTTTGCTTTGAGAAACTTCAAGGGTATAATCTGTTTCTTCCATCAACTTGTCTCGTACTTCCTCAAAATACTGATCAGAGCCCTTCACCTTTAATGTTGAACATTTTCATGGCGATAGGTTTGACCAATGCCAGATCGGATGAGATGCTGTCTGCCACTCCGGGGTATTGGATCTTCACCGCTAGTTTTTTCCCGTCTTTCTCGGCCATGTGTACCTGGCCAATACTCGCTGCGTGAATAGAATTGGGAGTAAATGAATCAAAAATCTCGTCTGGACCCTTACCAAAATACTTGCGGAATGTCTTGACAACCAGTGCCGGGGATAGGGGAGGCACAGAGAATTGCGACAAAGAAAATTTCTCTACATAAGCCCTGGGCATGATGTTTTTATCCATGCTTAGCATCTGAGCCACCTTGAGTGCACTTCCTTTAAGACTTTTGAGTCCATCGTAGATATCATCAGCATTCTCCAGATCAAGTGCTTCTTTAGCTTCCTCCTTACTCTTTGTTAGCCTGTTCCCATAATATTTGGCATAGTTGATACCTACTTTAGCTCCCGTAGAAAAGATCTTGGAAGCACGTTTTATCTTGGAAGTGGGGATATTGTCTATGGTCTCCATCAATTGCTTTTTGAAAATTTCTCTTTGAATAAAAATTTGGTGAAATCGATCACACTTTCCAGAGGTTGTGTATTGATAAGTTCGAAACTGGCTTTTAAACTTTTCTCGACAAATAGGTCTGTTTTTTCAAAATCCGGAGAATCGTCGTTCATCCAATACTTAAGGGTAGCCAATAGCTGGCCCCAGGCGATCTCCTTCAGGCCTTTTTGTTTAATACTATTCAGATCTTCATTCTTGAAGTCGATCGTTTCAATACCAATATCTTCTATGTAAGTAATGAAGTGATGTCTCAAGCCTTGCAGCACCTTCATTGGCCCCATGCCTGATTCTTTTTTTAATGCAAGGATTACGTAGCTTCTGTTTTCCTTGAGAATTTCAAAAAAGATATAGTAAAAACTTAAGAGTTTGTTTTTAGCGTCGTACTCATTATATAATTTATCTTTTTCCAACAAGCTGATTGTCTGTTCAAAAAAGCTTGTGAATACCGTTTGTTTAATGGAAGTGAAAGAGGCAAAATGCTTATAGATCTCAGATTCTTTCATCCCAAGAATGCCAGCAAACTGGTACATGCTTTCGGGGTCCCTGTGATTTTTAAGTAGATAGTCTATGTAAGCCCGGATGATCTCTGCCTTACCCGGCTCTTTCTTCTCTGTTGCTTTTGTATTGCTTTTCTTCGCCATGATCAATATTTAAAAAATTGTATCGATGGCTCAACCGAATGTATAATAGAAAGGTTTAGAAAATTAGTTACTAATATTTGGTCCTCACACAGTGATAACTATATTCTATACCCGCATCAATGATTCCAAAAAGCCCATGATCTCACCTTTTGTCTTCACGATCAGGATGGGGATATCGCTATCTTTCAAAGCCAGCTTCTCAGCCATTGATCCAATGAGAAATGCAGATGCAGAAGTGCGCCCTTTAGAACCAACGACAATGAGATTTGCCCCTACTTTTTTGCCATATCCATAAATGAGATCAGCTGGCTTGTGGTTTTCATTGAGGATGTATTCACAGGGAGCATCAAATGTCAGGCTGTTCTTTTCAAAAAAAACCTTGCAGTCATTTTGGGCATGTTTCTTCATGATTGCTGCAAACTCCTGTAGGGACTTCCCTGTTTTGGTATACCCCACTGGAACATTGTAAACATGCGATAGGCTGACTTCGGCACCCGCTTTTTCGGCAATCTCCTGTCCTTGCCGGATGGCCATAAGCGAATGTTTTGAAAAATCAATCGGAACCATCACCCTTTTAATCTCCATTTGATAATTCTCTGTGACGAATAGAAGCGAGCAAGGGCTGATCCGTGCAATGTGGCTGGATACAATACCGGATCCTTTCAGGCTTTGTTTTCTCCCCATGATGATGAGGTCCACATTTTTGACCCTAGATATCTTCAGGATTTTATTGATTGTGTTGCCTTCCCTTACGATGTAATCAAGCTCAATGTCAGTATCACGAAAATGCTTGTCTACTTTGTGTTTGATATCCTCTTTGATACTTTCATCAAGTGGAGCCATCAGGTCGGGGAACTTTTCCATCAATTCCTGAGGAAGCTCCAGGTTTTTCTCCACGTGTACAAACAAAATTCTTTCAAGGGACATCAGCTTAGAAATCATGGCTGTATACTGAATGATATAGTCATCCATTTCCGTGAGATCCAATGCTACAAGGGCGATTTTGAATGGTTTGTGACGTGGCTCCATATTTAACGATTAAAAACTTTGAGACTATAAGAACAATAATATTTAGAGATAAGCCGGGGGCCAGGGTTTATCATCAAAGTAAAAATATGATAATGATGCTTTTTACTTTTCATGACTTCCAATTATTTGAGGACCAAGAGGGGTAACGGACTGTGAAAGATCATCTTTTCAGTCAAACTTTCATGAAAGAGGGATCGAATATAGCTGTAACTTTTTGGTAGAACAGCAATCAATCCGATATCATGATGTGTGCAATACTCGATGATGCCCTCTTCAATATTGTTGTTGAATGTAAAGCTGAACGACGTGCCTTTTTTCTTGAATTGCCCCCTCATCAGTTCCCTGTTCTTCAGCTCACCAGGGGTCATGGTTTTTTCATCCCTGTTCAGGGTGATCACGTCCAGGTCCAGCTTTAGTTTTTTGGCAATTCCTATCAGAAATGAAAGCTGGTCATAGTCTGTTTTCATGCTGTAGTCACAAGCAAGCCCTACTTTTTTGATCCCACTGATGCTTGCATTATCAGGAATCACTAAAACCGGAACTTGAACACTTTTAATGATTTTGGCTGTTTTTGTTCCCCACAGCTCGCCAATCCCTTTAGCTCCTTTGGTAGCCATAATGATTAGGTCTACGTCTTCCTTTTCTGCTGTTTCCACGATACAATCAATGGATATGCCAAGCTCTTTCCTGGTATGATACGTCACATGCTTTAAGTCCGGATGCTTTTGCGTCAGCTCCTTAAAGTGTTTTTCAGCTTTTCCTTCCACCTGTCTTAACAGGTCCGCGTTGGCACCCTCTTCATCGATGGGTCGATGATATACATGATATATCAGCATTTTGTAGTCAAATTTCTGAGCAAAATCTATGGCCTGATCCAGGGCTTTGCCCGCCCGGGGAGAGAAATCTGTCGGGAAGAGTAAGGTTTTATGATCCTTCATGATTAAGGTATTTACAATAAGTATTTGATCTATTAATATCAACGCATCAATCTATCTATGGTAAATACCATACCGTATGATCTGCCTTTCTACAAGACATGATTTATGTCAGGGAGTACGTTCAGGTGGCTGACTGGCTTCAGGGTCTGGTAGCATAGTATAGCCACACCTGGCTTTTGACCCATAGCTCATCCTCACGATCAGCAAAGACATTCGCTTTTTCCGGAATCAACTCCCAGGTGCCTGACACTTCAGTCAGCCGGCTGAATGAGTTTTCTCTTGGGTCATTTCCTGTGATGTAAGTGTATAACATGCACGCACTGGCATAGCGAGCCAGGGAGTTTCCATGACTCTCATCGATATACCACCCTTCTACACCGTATCGATTGAGGGCATCCAGCCATAATAACAAGGCGGGCACCAGTATCACCCCATGTTTTTTACCCTCGACATCCATTTGCTCCAGGTCAGCATGAAACCTGTTATAGATCTGGGCAACCGCATGCTTGATGTCAGGGGAGGTATGCCTTCCCGGATGCATATACAGCACAGTTTGAGCACCTGACTGCATAATGGTCTCATGAAGTGATTTCAAGGCGTTGAGGTTCCGTTCGTAGGGGATTGCCTGACTGCGTCTTTTTGGGAATTCCGCATCATCAGGGATCAGAAAACCTTCACGCCTCGCTTCCAGGATGACGAAATCAAAATTACCTGTCCGTATCAGCTCATGGATCTTTTCGTCGGCAGCCACCTCAGGCAGATTTACCGGGATCCGCCCATAATCCAAAAATTCTATACCGAGTGTATTAGTGGGTTTGTTCCTTTGACTGAAAGCCTGATAGTCCAGTCCCGCTTCCTCACAAAACCCTTCGAATGATGGTCCAAGACCCCCTCGATGATAGAAGACACTGTTGCCGAGGAAAAGAACTCTTTTGGCTTCCGTAGTTTGGCTAAAGATCGGCTGAATGCAGATCAGCAGTAGGCCCAGGAGGAAAATGTTCGGATGGAGCTTCATGTGATGAATCAATGGTATGGATTTGGAAGGCTCAATATTCCAACTGTTGCGGATATGAATATGAATAAGATGGCAATCTACCTTAAATTTTGTCTATTTAACCTTGTTTAGATAAAAGCCAAGGGCTGCTGAAATAGTGTTGAATTTTGCTTTGCCAGCACTATTTGAGGTATTTCCTCCGAAAACAGATTGGGTACTACCAAAGGAATATTTGAAATTGGTGAAAAACTCTCGGTTATCCAAAACCCTGTAGTTTAGACCAAGCTGAACCACGCCAGTTGTAAAACTCGGATCAAGATAAACTGATGGGTTATCAATTCTATTTTCTGGCATTCCTGATTGAGCAATAATTTCATCAAAATCTAAACCTTTTAATGAATTGAAGGATACTCCCAACGCAAGTGAAGGTCTAATGGCTCCCAAAAACCATTTGTATTTGGCCATTAATGAATATTGAAGGAGGTTGCTGTTAATGTAAAGCTGATAATAAGTGTCTAATTGATCTGTATATGTTCCGTAATAATTATTCTTTTGATATAGGACCTCAAATTGCATTGAAAGGCCTTTATTCACCATTGAGAGTACTGCATCTATTTGTCCTCCATAAAAGGTATTTATACTTTGATCAAATTGAAATCGTGAAAGGAAACCCTCAGTAAAAGATACATTTGAGAAAGACATTCCAATGATGGGAGCAATATAGATAGAGGGAAGACCCATCTTTTTCTCATAAACAATGCATTCATATTCATCGCATACATAATTATGATAATCTCGAGTTAGCTTAATTAGTGATTTATGGGAAAAGTCAGCTTTGTCAATTTGTGGTTGTATCTCCATGCAATCAGAAAAGGCCACTTTTAGCTTTCTGATATGGAGCCATGGATCCCATTTGTTTTCAGCAATTTTTATATCTGTAGCCTTTTCCCTTTGAAGTTCAATGACCTCACCCTTTTCATTCTCAATAATGTAGAAATAATTATCATTATCCCTGAAGAAATATAAGTCAGAAATACCATCCACCATGAATTCTACAAAAGCATGTCTTTGAACGCTGTCAACATATATTTTCTTCGAAAGAAAGTGCCTACCATCCTGAAACTGATAAGCCAGGATATCCGTCGGCAAAAACTTCTCTGATTTTGTTGATTTATCACTTTTAAACTGGCAATTACGGAAATTCCCGACTCCACTAAAATCATTGATCAACCCATGAATTGTATCATTTTCTAAAGTGATGTAAAAGCCGGGTTGGTAGTTGGTCTGACTCAGACATTTGAAAGATAAAAATAAAATCAGTGAGAATAGGGTGAAAATTTTGGTAGGCATTGATTAGGGTTAATGGGGTTAAGGGCAACTTATTCATATAATAAGGTATTTGCAAATGATTGATTCATTAATTAATCCTTAAATCTTGCATGAAACAACACCTTGATAACTATTAGTTATTAATAATCTCAACTAACTAAATACGTCAACTTTAACAAAAAATTCATCCACAGATATATTATCAAGATGGGATTACACCATAGGATTTAAATGAAAAAATCAAAAAGTAGTAAAATACAGCCTCATTGATTCCCTTCTACTCCTCACTAGATTCCCGATTGAACTTTCAGAAATATATGGAATGATTTTACTGGCAGATACCAAAGAAACTAACTCAATGGATATTAAATAATGAGGTTCTCTCTTAGAAACAATGTCAAAGGCTACATCAGATCATTAAGTACATTAGAATACTTTTTGTTGACATATTCTTTGATTAGTTCCTTGTCGCTTTTCTCAGTCATTTGTGTTTTTGCCTGATTGCCGAGGGTTCTAAGTAAATCCGAAGCAGCTTTTTGTCTTTCGTTCCTTACAGGCTGTGGGGAATCATTCTCAAAAACTTCTTCAAATAGCCTGGAGACCGAAACGCTTCTCTCTTTCGCCACCTTCTTAGCCTTTTCTATGATTGATTTATTGACTGTAAGTGTCAATTTAGTTTTCATGATACAAGTGCTTTTAGTAAAAATACGTATTTATCCCTGTATGGATCAATTAGAATATTGAGATTGCTCATAAAACTTTATGAGCAAACAAGCAGATGCTTGCGACAGCTTAGGTTGCATTAAATAATTAATACTCCTGCATTATTCTAAATGGGTAGATAGTAGCTCAATCAATTTTCCACTACTTGGTTGTGGTGCCTTTTTACGGACAATGTCTCCTTTTTTATCAATTATTGCATAGTGTGGAATACCTTGTATTTCAAAGGTTTTGCTAAACTCTTCAAATTGTCTCTTCGTTAGAAGATAATGTTGGCCTTCAATTTGATTTGATGCAATTCTTGTTTTCCATGCTTTTTCTTCACACCGATTGGCTAAATAGACGAAGGCAATGTCTTTGCTTTCAAACTGTTTTTTAAGCTTTGCGGCATGGGAAAATTGATCGATGCAAGGCGCGCACCAAGGAGCCCAAAAATCAATATAAATGACTTGGTCCGGATGTTTATTGATAAGCTCCTGAACATAATCCTTTTTACTATCCAGTTGTCCAAAAACAATTCCCTCAGCATAAATTGGTGGATTCTCGTATAGATTTTTCTCTTCATCAAATTTTTTCTGTACTTGCACTCGCAACAATTGATCCTCAATAAGTTCGGCATCGAATACATTTTTTAATCTAGGGTATTCTCCACCCTCTAATACACGATAATATAATTTGGAGATTAATACGTCTTTGATGAATCCTTTTTGAATTTCTGTATAATAACGTGACAGGTATGAAACTGCTTTCTCCAATTCGTTTTCGGGGTTGGACAAATAGATTTCCTGAGAATCAATTGGAATTATTTGATCAATATAGACAGAGTATTCCTCCATAAAGGTTAGATAGGAGGACGCAGATAAGTCTTCAGTCTTTCTGTCATCCATTTCGTGAAGAAAGTCAAAATACTCAATAGGCATTTGATTCACATACCGCATTGGGTCTTCCTTGATGGCAAATGCATGTGAATATCGGTACATCATCATAGTAGACCAGTTATAGTATTTAATGAATGAATTTGTCCAGTTGCGAAACTCTTCACTCGTATTTTGAGATGAGTTGAAAGTGGCCATAGCGGACTGATGATGTTCAAGTTGTTCATTTTTATATTTAAGAAAGGCCATTGGCTCCATACTCATTACCGCTTCTCTTTCTTTTTGGTTATCTACCAATGAATCTTGGAAGAGTATCATGAAATTTTCAATTTCATTATTCATTTTCTCTGATTTCCCTGAAATCTTATAGAATGCGGATTCCTCTGCATAAGATTCCGCCGGGGCGGTTATGCAATTGTTATCAATAATAAAATGCAGGCTATCTCCAGGGGATATATAATAAGTCAAAAGTCCACTATATTTTAAATAAAAGTCAGAGGGCTTCCTTAAATCAAATTCAAATCTAAATCGGCCTTCCTCATCAATATATTCAGTCAAATCTCTACTACCGGAGAGTAAATCTTTGATTGTGATATTAATGTTGTCTCTACCAGCACCATTTTCAAGATTTGTTATTTGTCCAGTAATTACAGTTTTAGTAGTCAGTGGACTGTTTTTTCTTTCACCACACGATAAAAATACAAGTATTGCGAAAAAGGAGTAGATAATTGTTTTCATAAGAAGGTGTGAGCGATTATAAATAATTACGTTATCTGTACTGTAAAACAATAATAAGCTTTTTCACAAACAAATGTGACCAAAACGTTGACTATCAGTAACTTCTTTTTAGAGAAATAAGAAGTGGAACGTCAAGGTGAATGTCAGTGTCAATAGAACTTTGCATCAAAATTCATTTGAGTAGTATCATTTTTTGACTTTTCATCTATTATTTTTCTCAATATTGACAAACTATCATAAAGTCCCCTATTTTCTTGAAGCAATTCATATTCAACTTTCGTTTGTTCGTTTGCACCGAACCAAAAACCCAAAGAGAAGATGCATGACAAAATGAGTATTACAATACTGTATAGAATTGTTGGTTGGAGGCTTTAGATGAATCTCCAAAATTTTTTTTCACTTAGGACACCATTCTCCTGAATAGATTCTACAGAATGCTCTAGGATTTCTGTATATATTTTAATGTGCTTTTTGCTACCTTCTTCTGCAAACGAATACCAACTTTCAGCATTTTTGAAGAGATGTGATTCATGTCTTAGATATATACGAAGCATATCTATTAGTTTTGATATCCACGCGCTGGTGAAAGAACTTGGATTTGATAACTTCTCTCTGTGCTTATTTAGATTTGAAATTGCATCTCTATCCTTCTTTTTCATGTTTAAAATGAAAGAGTTTAATGTTCAATTGGTTTAATTATTTATATCAACCTAACATACAACTTTTTGTTGAAATTTAGTGTGTGAGTAACATACAACCGTAAGATCAAGTAAAGCAAGGTGCCTTAAAACTCTTTTCAATTCTACACCCCATTAGATTCCCGACTTGGTATCGCTCACCTGAAAGAAAGCAAAGTCTGAGGGCGAGAACCCACCCGCAGACTACAAAAGTTTTCGAATAATCCAATCTTCATCGAATAGATTAATTGAATATTATTAATCTAAATATCATATTTGGCTACTCAAAAACTTTTGTAGTCTTGCGGCCTCCGCATTGACTAATTTTAGCCCATGCCCGAAGCACCCTTTCACATCTACCGATCTTCTGCTGGTTCAGGCAAGACTTTTACCCTCTCACGGGAATACCTTAAGCTGGCCCTTACCCGGCCCGGTGCCTTCCGCAAGATCCTCGGAGTCACCTTCACCAACAAGGCCTCGGAAGAGATGAAGCGCCGCATCATCGATTATCTGAAGGATATCGCCGCTGGCAACACCAATCCTATGACCGGGGAGCTGCTCGAAGCATTGGGTGTCAGTGCAGAGGCACTACAGCAAAAGGCTGCTTCCACGCTTACGGATATTCTGCACAACTATGGCCGGTTCTCCGTCGTCACCATAGACAGCTTCTTCCATCAGGTGATCCGGTCTTTTGCCCGTGAGATGGGGCTGCAGGGCACCTTCACCATCGACCTCGACCTTGATAAGGTCATGCAGCAGGTCATCGACCAGATGCTGCTGGAGATCGGGGATGAGGAGCATAAGCAGCTACGAGCCTGGCTGTCACAGTTTGCAGAACAAAAAGTAGAAGAGGGGCAAAGCTGGGACTTCCGGCGTGACATCGCCTCGCTGGCCAGGGAGATCCTGCGTGATGAGTTTAAGCAACATGCATCATCGGTGCTGAGGCTAAGCGCACAGCCGGAATTCTTCGAGAATTTCAGGAAAGAGCTCAACCAGCGCCGATATCAATTCGAGCATCACGTCAAAGCGATCCACAAAGAGGTAGATCAATACCTTACTAAAAACCAGATCGACCCGAAGGACTTTAGCCGGGGGATGAGCGGCCCGCTGGGATTGTTCTACAAGGTCACCCAAAATGACGACCCCAAAAGGCAATACGAAATATCCGGTCCACGCCGGGAGGCCGCCGAGGACAAAGGCAAGTGGCTGACCAAAGCCAATATGGGCAATGCGGTCCTCCACCAGGCTTTGGACGAGCTGATCCTTCGCAGGTACCAGGAGCTGATTTCATTTATCGATAAAAACCTGGTGGAATACGTGTCTGTGCTGGAAGTGCAGCGCTACCTCTATACATTCGGTATCCTGGCGGAGATCAACCGATACCTGACCAAATACCGGGAAGAGCAGGACGTGATGCTCATTGCAGACTTGCCTGACTTTCTGCGGCAGATCATTCACGATAGTGAGACGCCCTACATCTACGAGAAGATCGGCTCCATTTTCAGCCATTACCTGATCGACGAGTTTCAGGATACCAGCGTATTCCAGTGGAACAATTTTAAGCCCCTGGTGAAAAACTCCACCGATGAAGGGGAGTTCAGCATGATTGTGGGGGATGTGAAGCAGTCGATCTACCGGTTCCGGGGTGGAGACTGGGAGCTGTTTCAGCACCGGGTAAAATCCGAGATCGGAGACTACCACGTCAAAGAAGATACCCTCGCCATCAACTACCGGAGCTCTGCCCGGTTGGTGAAGTTCAACAATCTCTTTTTCCAGCTGGCGCATAACCAGGCCAATGACTTTTTTACATCCATGGCTAGTGACATACCCGATCAGGAAGCTCAACAGGAAACACTGGCCCGACTGGAGAATGTGTTTTCCGCTTATAGCGATGTTGCCCAGGAGCTTCCCGCCGGAAAAGACCCTGATCTGGGCGAGATCAACATTTCTTTCATAGAAGATGAAGACCTGGATGGCGACTGGACTGAGGAGGCCATCCGGCAGACCATTCTGCAAGTAGAGCATTACCAGCGGCAAGGCTATGAACTTAGAGACATGGCCATTCTCACACGTTATGCCAGGGAGGGAAAAAAAGTAGCGGATGCTTTCATCGCCCACCGCAATTCTCCGGAAGCTGATCCGGAGCTCAGGTATGAGGTGGTAAGCTCGGAAGCACTTTATCTCACATCCAGCCACCTGGTAAGGTTCATCGTTTCCCTCATTGAGTGGATGAATGATGAATCCAACACCATTGTGTTGTCTCAATGGCTCTATGAATACCGACACTACATCAAAGGAGATAGCGATGCAGGTAGCCAGAGCAAGCTTTTCGCCAACATTCAGGGATGGAAAGAAAGGGTGCCGGCGGAGTTTGTCCGTCAAAAAAACTATCTGAAGACACTCCCGCTGTATGAGCTGGTAGAAAACATCATCAGGATATTTGGGCTAGATGGGAAGATAGAGGAATTTACCTACCTGCAGGGTTTTCAGGATGCCGTTTTAGATTATACCAAAAATGAAAGAGGAGACATCCCATCGTTCCTGGAATGGTGGGAGGAGGTCAGGAAAGAAAGGGCCATCCAGATTGCAGATGAAAACAACGCCATCAAGATCCTGACTATCCACAAGGCAAAGGGACTTGAGTTCCCTGTTGTGATTATTCCGTTCCTCTCGTGGCTCATGGACAATGAGTACAACAAAGACAACATCTTGTGGGTGAAAGGTGGAGATAAAGCACCTTTCAATCAGCTGCCCACCATCCCACTCAAGTATACCACCAAGCTGATAAATACCTACTGGGCGGCAGAGTTTTATGACGAAAGACTCAAAGCATTTATAGACAGCCTCAACCTGCTCTATGTAGCCTTCACACGACCGGTAGACGTCCTTTGGGTATGTGGATTAAAGCCCAGAAACCCCGATAAGCTACGTACGGTGGGGGAACTGGTGTTTAGTCAGATTGATAAGTTGGAAGGATGGAATGAAGAAAAGGGCCAGCTCCATTGGGGTGAAATGAAGCGGCAGGAGAAAGCAGTTTCCGGTACCCTTGAGTTTGGGCTTGATCAGTACTTTTCGCATCCATGGCGTGGAAAGGTGAGCTTGCAGATCAAAGGATCGGCGGAGTTGAGTGAGGCGGTATTTATTGAAGCAACACAACGCGGAATAGCCCTGCATGCCATGCTGAGCCGCATCCGCTATAAAGAAGATGTGCGTCAATACCTGGGCACCTCGGAGGAAGATGCCATCCGGGAAATAGTAGAGCATCCGGAGCTGGCCGACTGGTTTGAGCCTCACTGGAAGGTCGAGAATGAAGTTGGTATCCTGTTGCCCGGAGGAGATTTCAAAAGGATAGACAGGGTCAACTACAAGGATGACGAAACAGTGGTGATAGACTTCAAGACCGGTTCTCCAAAATCGAAAGACAAGACACAGGTAAAAGAATACATGGATATCCTTGGGCAGATGGGATTCCCCGGGATCAAAGGCAGGCTGGTTTATCTCGCAGACTTTAATGTGATGGAGGTGTAAATGGCGGAAACTACATTCATATCAGAGCTTGCTGCCAGGATACTGGCTGATAACCAGGGAAACCTGTCCGGTGTCACGGTGGTCTTCCCCAACCGGAGAGCCGGACTGTTTTTCAGAAAAGCGTTGGGAAACCTCATCGACCAGCCTATTCGCACACCCAGGGTCACAAGCATGGAAGACTTTCTCATGCCTTTCTCTCCATATCAAAAGATCGAAACCCTGGAAGCAGTCTTTCAGCTTTATGAGGTTTATAAAACCCATCAAAAGCACGAAGAAACGTTCGACACCTTCTTCTTTTGGGGTGAGATGATCCTGCGCGACTTCGAGGAGATCGACCAGTATCTCGTGAATACACAGCAGCTTTTTACCAGTATCAAAACCCAGAAGGAGCTAGACGAAGAGTTTTACTTCCTCGATGAGGAGGATAGAGCCGTCATCCAGGCGTTTTGGAGTTCATTTCTACCAAAAGCTACAGGCACACAGGAAGCCTTCCTGGAAACGTGGAAGATCCTGCTTCCCCTGTATGAGAGCTTCAAGGAATCTCTGAGAAAGAAAAACCTGGCTTATGGAGGGATGATTTATCGCGAAGTGTCCGATAACCTGGACCAGCTCAAAGCCCTTGAAACCGGACCCATCTATTTCGCTGGCTTCAATGCCCTGACCTTCGCCGAGGAAAAGATCATTAAGTTTTTTGTGCAGGAGCACCAGGCCAAGGTCATGTGGGACCTGGATGATTACTATTTCTCTAATGAAAAACAGGAAGCAGGATTTTTCCTGCGTGAGTATGCACGGGATTCGGTGTTGGGAAAGACCTTCCCGAAGGAAAGACCTGAAAGATATCAGCAGGACAAAACTTTTGAGGCAGTTGGTGTATCGCTGGAGGTAGGCCAGACCAAGGTATTAGCTGAAAGACTTGATCAGCTCGCTGGTTCATCGGGGTTTAGCCCGGACAAGGCCGTGGTGGTATTGCCTCACGAGCACATGCTCTTCCCGACACTTCACGCTATCCCGGATTCCATAGACAAGGTGAACATCACCATGGGGTACCCACTCAAAGATACCCCGGTATTCAGCCTCCTGGAGAGTGTACTCAACCTCCAAAAGCTGAGGAAGGAAAGCCTGGTGAATGGAGTGTCTTTCTACTACAAGCCATTGGTTTCCTTACTGGAGCATCCGCTGCTGTTTGCTTTAGAGGAAACGCGGATCAAGCAATTGATTTCCGATATTAAACGAAGAAACCTGATCATGCTCTACCAGGAAGAACTGGAATTGAAACATCCGATCTTTCAAAGTATCTTCCAAAAGCCCGATCATGCCTTAAAATACCTGTTAGAAATACTGAAATACCTTTACGACACCTGGAAAGATAAGGGCCATGACCTGGAGCTTGAATTTATCAGTCAGTATTACCACCATGTGCAGCAGCTCGATCAGATGATCGGTGAGCGGACGACTGGTCTTGGTTATGAATTCCTGATCAAGCTTTTCAGGAGATTATCCCGAAGCCTGAAGATACCATTCACTGGAGAGCCACTCAATGGGCTGCAGATCATGGGGATACTCGAAACGCGTAACCTCGACTTTGAGCATGTGTTTGTCCTTAACATGAACGAAGACAGCTGGCCGGCAGCAGCCAGGAGGGGGTCTTTTATTCCTTACAACATCCGAAAAGCTTTTAGCCTCCCGACTTTTGATCACCAGGATGCCATCTATTCGTATCTTTTTTACAGGTTGCTACAGCGGGCACAGAGGGTCACTTTCTTTTACAATACTGTATCAGAGTTCAATGTTAATGGAGAGCTGTCGAGACTGGTGCAGCAATTGGAGACCGAATCTTCTTACCAGATCCAACACAAGATCCTTTCCAACCCCATCAAGACAACAGCTCCTGATCCGATTGTAATTGAAAAGAATGAGGTGATCCGGAATAAAATGAAGCGCTTTCTGGATGGTTATACAGAGAAAGATGCTTCCAGGTTTACCCCATCGGCCCTGAATACTTACCTGGACTGTAAGTTGCGGTTTTACTTCAAATATGTAGAAAAGCTCTATGAGCCAGATGAGGTACAGGAGGAGATGGACCCGATGGTCTTCGGTAATATACTTCACAACAGTATGGAAACGCTGTACAAGCAGTTTATTAAGCAGGAGAAAAGAGATGCTATCTATCCGGAGGATATTTTCTGGATCCGGGAGATGGTTCCGGGTGTGCTGAATAAAACGTTTATTGACCATTATGGCATCAAAAACGAGAAGAAGTTTAAGCTGGAGGGACGGTCACTCATCGCTGCGGAGGTGCTGAAAAAGTTTATTTACCGAATCCTGGATTATGACAAGGATTATGCCCCATTCAGGATCATTGGCCTTGAAGCCAGCAGCAGGGACGGTTATGCATTGGATGTTCCGATCTCTGTCAATGGTGAAACTCAGAAAGTTAGGATAAAGGGTATTATAGACAGGCTGGATCAAAAGGAGGGAAAGGTCCGGGTGATTGACTATAAGACTGGACGCGATGCAAAAGACTTTGAGTCAGTGGAGTCTTTGATTGATCCGGACAATAATAACCGAAACAAGGCCGTATTCCAGGTGCTTTTCTATTCATATCTCTTTTATAAAAGGTATCCAGAGGATTATCAGCAGATTGAGCCGGGCATTTTCAATAGCCGGGACCTTTTTGATGAGACTTTTGAGTGGAAGATCTATGACAAAGGAATGAAAACCGGGGTGAATGAATACCGCAACTATCATGATCAGTTTGAGTCGGTATTGAAGGAACTGTTGACTGAAATCTATGATCCCTCCATCAATTTCAATCAGACTAACGATATGAAAAAGTGTGGATACTGTCCCTATAAAGAAATCTGTCAGCGGTAACTTATTCTGCCTCCCTCAGTTGATTTTAATTTAACGGTTTCAATTCATTTCCATTCTTGTTATCTTTATCTTATGGCCAAAAAGGTAAAAGAATATCGGATCCATAATCAGCCTGTAGAGGACATCAGCGTACTCGAGCCGGAAGCCACGTATTCTTACGCAGATTACCTGAAATGGAGTTTTGAAGAACGTGTGGAGCTAATAAAGGGGAAGCTTTTTAAGATGTCCCCTGCGCCAGGTCGCTGTCATCAGGCAATCAATGGTAATATCCATGGGGTCATGTGGAATTTTTTAAGGAAAAAGTCATGTAAGTTATTTGCTGCCCCTTTTGATGTGCGCTTTCCTCAGAAAATAGACTCAACCAATAGAGAGACTTATACGGTCGTACAGCCAGATCTCTGTGTGGTCTGCGACCCTGAAAAGCTGGATGATGCTGGCTGTAAAGGAGCACCGGACCTGATTGTTGAGATTCTTTCACCTTCAACATCCAAAAAGGACCTTAATGATAAGTTCTACCTTTATGAAGAGTTTGGAGTGAAAGAATATTGGGTGGTGTATCCGAGAGATAAGGTCCTGGAAATCTTCTACTTCGAAAAAGGAAAGTATTCAAGATCCAAAAAATACCTGCCGGGCGATTTGGTGATCAGTGAAGTTTTATCCAACTTAAACCTGAATGTTAATGATATTTTCGAAGGTGTTTAGACCATCTACGGATTAAGCGTAGACTTCGCCCCAGCTATCGTAGATCTGTACTTTTTCCCACTTATCTTTATTGTCCACCACGTACTGCACATGCACCGGATGATCCTGGTATACGTCCTGTTCTTCCTTACTGTCAAAAGTCACGACCAGAGAAATCTGGTAGGAGTTGTCTACTACCTCTCGGGGGGTACCAGCAGGTTTTCCGATATGAAATGAGTTGACCTTGTCAATTTGCTCAACAAAAGCCTGAGTGATTTTAATGAATTCGTCGGGGTCGGTAGAGCCTTTCAACCAAAAGAACACCATATGCATAAACCTACCGTTGATTTTTTTTGCTTTTCCCATAGCCTGTAAATTTAGAAATCCAGCGGATAGAAGCGCTGTAAATCCAACGACTTTTTTAAAAAAGGACCTTCTTTTTTCCATTATTTGAGATTTGCTTTTGCATTGATGGCTTCGATTAGCTCTTGCAGTGTTTTTAGACTATTAATTTCCGTATGAGTCATCACTACATCCAAAGAAGGTGAATTCAATACTATGGGGTAACTAAGTTGCTTACCAAATCGTGCTTCAAATTCATCTTTGTAATAAAATTTCATTTCCACATTTTCCTGCTCACGAAATTTCTTCCATTTGGCACGTTCAGTAATAATGCCATGAGTGATTTTACATAGGCCACAGGCATAGGTGTCTGGACTTATGATTTTATGAAAGAAATCAATCCCTTTGTAAAGTGATCCGCTTCGAGCGTTATAAACGAAAAGAAAAGTTTTCATTAATTTTAACGGTAGCACACACACATTAAACTGACTCTGAAGATATAAGTTAAATGAGAATAAAATGTTAACTTAAGTATATTTTAACCCAAGCTGTATGATTGCATCGTTGAATCAATTGTTAAAGGAGCAGGGTTATACCCTGATCAATGGGATGGATAAGACCACTATTAGCCGCTCCATTACTGGTTCATTGGTAATGATCCTTGTGTTTACCATTGTCGGAGGCCTCACAATTTATATCAGCCTGGACATCGGTCATAGCTTTGCTCATTTTATTGGATTGGTCATCATGCTCGTCCCATACACCATAGATAAGCGACGATTTCCAAATTTGGTAGTATTTGATCAGGGTAGAAAAGAAGTGCGAATGAGGTCTGGCTTTTTCTTTAAGAAAACCCTGACATACAGTGATATAAAGGACGTATTTGTAGACGAAAGTGTGCTGTCAAGTGATACCAGTCCCTTTAAAGAAGGAAATAAGGACTTTGTCTATTCATTTTATCTTACCGAACCCTCTAAAAAGCATAAATTGCTCAGGTTACAATATCGAAGAGCTATGGATGAAGAAGTAAAGGCATTCATGGATTTCTTTGATAAGTCGCTTAACTACCAGGCGGGTAATCTTCATAAACCGATCAAATAATTCGAAAATTGTTGATAACTAACCCCATTCCCAGGGGACGAATTTCATCCGACTTTTGTTAATTTGTTGATCCTTTTTCCGTTACTTTTTTATTAAACCACCATTTAGCAGGGACTGTTCATGTACCTCATTTTTGACACCGAAACCACCGGGTTGCCGCACAATAAGTCAGCCCCGGTTGAAGATCTTGATAACTGGCCTCGACTGGTCCAGCTAGCCTGGCAGCTGCATGATCTTAAGGGGAATTTGATCAGCCAGGGAAATAAAATTGTGAAGCCGGAAGGTTTTACCATTCCTTTCAACGCTGAAAAAGTTCACGGTATATCTACTGATCGGGCACTTGAGGTAGGTTCGGACCTCAAAGAAGTACTTGATCAATTTGCTCAGGATATTCAAAGGGCCAGCACCCTAGTTGGTCACAATATTGAATTTGACAACAAGATCCTGGGTGCCGAGTTCTTGCGGACAGATCAGGAGAATCTCCTGGAAGGAATCCCTTTCACGGATACATCCGTTGAGACAGTGAATTTCTGTAAACTTGAAGGTGGAATCGGAGGCCGTCTCAAGCAGCCGCGGTTAGGTGAACTTTATGAGATTCTCTTCGAGGAGCCCATGCAGGATGCTCACGATGCAGCCTACGATGTGGATGCTACTGCAAAAGCATTTTTTGAGCTGCTCAAAAAGCGTGTTATTCCCACACTGGAGGAAACAAAGCCCGAGGAAATTACTTATGAGGCTCCTGATCTTTCCGAAGCCAATTTCGCATGGATCAGGGAGAAGTCTGATGGCAAAATCGGGGACACTGAAGTAGATGTAGAGGAAATTAAGGGGCCTTTCTGTCACCTACATGTACACAGTCAGTTTTCGGTGCTTCAGGCCACGCCAAAGGTGAACAACATTGTAAAAAAGGCAGTGGATTACGGAATGCCTGCGGTTGCACTTACTGATCTGGGCAACATGTTTGGGGCATTTAAGTTTGTGAAGGCTGCCAGAGATGCAGGTATCAAGCCAATTGTCGGATGTGAGGTATTTGTTGCCGAAGAAAGAAAGAAATTACAGTTCACAAAAGACAACCCGGACAAACGATTTCAGCAGGTCCTATTGGCCAAGACCAAAAAGGGGTATGAAAATCTGGTGAAATTAACTTCATTCGGATACATAGAAGGATTGTATGGTCTGTATCCAAGGGTTGACAAGGAATTAATCAAACAGTATAGTGAAGATGTGATCGCCATGAGTGGCGGCCTGGCTGGTGAGATCCCCTTCCTAATCCTCAACGTGGGCGAACACCAGGCTGAAGAAGCCCTACTTTGGTGGCTGGATATCTTTAAAGATAATTTCTACATAGAGATCAATAGGCATGGTCTGGACGAGGAGAATCACCTAAATGAAGTGCTGGTAAGGTTAGCGCGCAAGCACAGCGTGAAGATGGTGGCAGCAAATGAACTGTTCTACCTGGATAAAGATGACTCCAAGGCACATGACGTATTGATATGCATCAAAGAAAATGAAAGGCAGAGCACCCCAATAGGTAGGGGCCGTGGCTTCAGACCCGGTCTGCCCAATTCAAACTATTACTTCAAGAGTGCAGATGAGATCAAAAAGGATTTTACCGATCTTCCTGAAGCCATCGAGAACATTGGCGGACTGGTTGCTCAGATTGAAGAGTTTGCACTTGAGAGGGACGTACTACTTCCCAAGTTTGAGATTCCTGAAGAATTTAAAGTGCCGGAAGACGAGCAGGATGGTGGAAACAGGGGGGAGAATAAATACCTACGTCATCTGACCTATGAAGGAGCCAGGAGGCGCTACCCTGAGCTGACTGATGAGATCAAGGAGCGGATAGATTTTGAGCTTGAGACCATCGAAAAGACGGGTTATCCAGGTTACTTCCTGATTGTTCAGGATTTTACTTCGAAAGCACGAGAGATGGGAGTCTCAGTAGGGCCGGGAAGGGGGTCAGCAGCTGGTTCTGCGGTCGCTTACTGTATCGGGATCACAAATGTTGATCCTATCGCCTACGATCTCCTGTTTGAGCGGTTTCTCAATCCTGACCGGGTATCACTTCCCGATATTGATATTGACTTCGATAATGAAGGGCGCGAAAAAGTCATTGACTATGTTGTTAAGAAGTATGGGTATACCCAGGTAGCCCAAATCATCACGTATGGTACCATGGCTCCCAAGTCAGCCATACGGGATGCAGGACGGGTGATGGAACTACCCTTGCCTGAAACAGATGCCATTGCGAAGCTGGTGCCTGAAAGACCAGGCGTTAACTTCTCAAAAGTTTTTAAGGAAGTAAAAGAACTGGAGGATCTCAGAAAAGGGAAGGATCTACCCTCTCAGGTACTGAATCAGGCAACTGTGTTGGAAGGATCGCTCAGAAACACTGGTATCCATGCATGCGGCATTATCATCACTCCTGATGATATGACCAAGTTCATCCCGCTAGCCCGGTCAAAGGACTCTGAGTTGTTGTTGACTCAGTTTGACAACAGTGTTGTGGAGTCTGCTGGGATGCTGAAGATGGACTTTTTGGGATTGAAGACCCTTTCCATCATCAAGACAGCGATAGAAAACGTGAAGAAGCGCCACGGCATCGAAATTGACATTGATGCGATCCCGCTGGATGACCAAAAGACCTATGAACTTTATCAGAGGGGAGATACCAATGGTACTTTCCAGTTTGAGTCTCCCGGAATGCAGAAGCACCTTCGGTCACTCAAACCCGACAGGATTGAGGATTTGATCGCTATGAACGCCCTCTACCGTCCGGGGCCTATGGAATACATTCCTAACTTCATCAATAGGAAACATGGGAAAGAGCAGATCACCTATGACCTTCCGGAGATGGAAGAATACCTGGGCGAGACTTATGGAATCACCGTGTATCAGGAGCAGGTGATGTTGCTTTCGCAAAAGCTTGCAGGCTTCACCAAAGGTGAGGCCGATCAGCTCAGAAAGGCCATGGGTAAGAAAATCTTTGCTTTGCTCGAAAAGATGAAGCCTAAGTTTCTGGAGGGTGGAAAAAGCAATGGCCATCCTGAAGACAAGCTGGAAAAGATCTGGAAAGACTGGGAAGCGTTTGCGGCTTATGCCTTCAATAAATCACACAGTACCTGCTACTCCGTTGTTGCCTATCAGACAGGCTATCTCAAAGCCAATTATCCTGCCGAATACATGGCATCTGTACTCACTCACAACCAGAGCAACATTGAGAAGGTGAGCTTTTTCATGGAGGAATGTAAAAACCAGACCATTAAGGTCCTTGGACCTCACATCAATGAGTCTGGTCTCAACTTTGAGGTGAATAAGGAAGGGGAGATTCGCTTTGGTCTGGGTGCCGTGAAAGGCACAGGAGAATCAGCTGTATTGGATATCATAGAGAAGCGTAACGAGCACGGAAGCTTTGAAAACATTTTTGATTTTGCTTCCAAAGTCAATTTGCGATCTGTGAACAAGAAGACTTTTGAAAGTCTGGCCAAAGCAGGGGCCTTTGATTGCTTTAACGACTATCACAGAAGGCAATATGTGGAGGCAGTAGGGGAAGAGCCTTCCCTCATCGAAAAGGCAATTAAGTATGCGGGAAAGCTACAGATGGAGGAAGAGAGTGCCCAGGTTTCATTATTTGGTGGGGACAATGGGTCGAGTGTCACATTGCCAAGAGTGGTTCACGTAGAGCCCTATGGAGAGATTGAAAAGCTCAATATTGAGAAGGAGATGGTTGGACTTTATATCTCCGGTCATCCATTAGATCAGTTTAAGTTCGAAATGCAATACCTGGTTTCCGGAAGTCTTCAGGAGTTAAGAGATCTTGAAAATATCAAAGGAAGGGAAATCAGTCTTGGCGGGGTCGTATCGAGCGTACAACACCGGATGTCGAAGCGGGGAAATCCATTTGGGCAGATTGTGCTGGAAGATTTTAATGACAGTTATACATTTTACTTGTTTGGTCAGGATTATCTGAAATTCAAACCATTGTTGGAGACGGGTTGGTTTTTATACATGACCGGGAGTGTGCAAAACAGGTGGAATAGCGAAGAGCTGGAATTCAAGATCATGCATATTGAGCACCTGAGTGAGATCAGAGAGCGGATGACCAAAGGTCTGGAGCTTCAACTTAGATTGGACAACCTGAATGAAACGATTATCGAAGAGATTGAGAAATACAGTCAATTATACCCTGGGAAGAACCAGCTGAAATTAAGTGTGATTGGTACTTTTGAAGATCGGATGATCAGTCTGGAGATGATGAGCCGAAGGTTCGCCATAGAGGTCAATGATGATTTTGTGAAGAATCTTGAACGGTGGGAGGAGATCAACTATAAAGTGCTTATTGAAAAGTAGTTATGTGACAAATGTCTCTTGGATAACATATCAGGATTAAAACAACCTGTCGTCAACTTTTAATCCTATTTTTGCGTTGTCAAGCTAGAACACGAATTTAGAAATAGACTTAAACAATATACACATGGCAAAACCTATTGAATTAACCGATAGTAATTTCGAAGAATTTATTAATACCGATAAACCAGTGCTGGTTGATTTCTGGGCAGAATGGTGTGGTCCTTGTAAGATGATCGGACCAGTTGTAGAAGAGCTAGCTGGTGAATATGATGGAAAAGCGGTGATAGGGAAGGTTGACGTAGATGCAAACCCTGAAGTATCAGCCAAATTTGGCATCCGCTCAATTCCGACACTTCTTGTTTTCAAGAATGGAGAAGTAGTTGACAAACAAATCGGCGCTGTTCCAAAAACAGTACTTAGTGAAAAGCTTGAAGCACAGCTGGTAAGCGCGTAACCGCATATACGTATTAAGAATTTATTGATTAGCTATCCGGAAACTGGTCCGGATGGCTTTTTTTATTTATTCACTTATATACCGTTAAAAAAAAAATAATAAAAAGATTATACTTTACAAAAATTGTAAAATTACATGATGCGCCCTTACAAATAATACTATGCGTTGTGAGCTAAAAAATATATTCTTCGTATAGTTATAAACACTCGTCAAATAATATAAACTGATAACAGCCAGTAAGTTAGCTTCAATAAAAGGAGTATTAATTGAATGGAAAAGCCATTAAAATCACTCGAGAGGCCAATATTTCTCTAAGATCCAGAAAATTGTATTAAGGCAAGGAGCGTAAAATAGATCAATTAAATCTTTGAAAAATACTGCATTGAATTTTTTGTAACTGCATAATATCCTCCTTATTTTCACGCCGATTTTTAATTAACCATTTTAATAATTTTATGAAAAAGATTACCGCTTTAACCCCTTTTTTCATAGCATTATTCCTGGTGATCGGGTGTAATGAAGATGAAAAGATTAGTAACCTGGAAGACAGGATAAACCTGCTTCAAGAGGAGATTGAAACAGAGGCCATGGACTCTCTGGAATTTGTATTGTCACTCAATGAACAAGACTACCAGAAGTATGTAGACTCATTGAAAAGAGCTGATTCATTAGCACTTGGAAGTGGACTGCTGCCTTTTACTTACAACATTGTAGTTTATGATGGAAGCTCTACTTCTATTTATTCCGAGGATGACAGAGTAGCTGCTTTTGACGCTGAAGTTGAAGTTTCAGTATCTCAGTATGGAGAAACCAGAACAATCACAACTACTGACGGACTGGCATCTTTTGACAATATCGGAAGAGGTATCGTGAAGGTAGCAGTCACTGCACCTGGTTATACAACGCTTAAGTTCTCATTTGAAACTTTGGTTGACCCATCTGAGGATCTCTATGATGCATACGATGGCGGAGATCCATACACTTGTAATTGTGGAGATTTCTGGAACTTTATCAAAAATGGCAACATCGGTCATGATGTAGCTATTTTCGCCACTGAAGGTGAGTTGGCTTCCACTTTGACAGGTCGTGCATTTGTTGAAACAGACTTAACCAATAGTACGATGGAAGTTGTTCCTGAAGGTACGATAATCACTGCGGCTATTGATGTAGATGATTTCGATTTTCAGGAAGAATTTATCCTCTACAGGAACAAACAAATTTTTACTGACAACATCCTGAGTTTTGGTTATGATCCAAACTTCACAGCAACAGTTGATGCCAGTGGAGATTTTACCTTCACATTAGCTGGGTCTGCAAATGAAGAAGGACTACCATATCATTTCGAATATTCTGATTTCATTGCGGATCAGATTGCTTTCGAAGAAACTACTGGTGAAATAACTTCAGTAACTGATCAAACGATCTTCGGACCTGAAGTTAATTATACTTTAGTACCAAATGTGATTAGTTCTGCATCTGTTTCATTCTTTGCTGGTGGTGGTGCTACAGCTACATTGGATACGCAGGGAGATGGTGCCTTGATTGATATTGACCTGGAGCACGTAGGTGCTGACTTCCAGGGAACTCCTAGGGTTTATATTTCTGCTCCAGCAGCTGGCGGTACTAGAGCCCAAGCCAGTGCCACAGTGACCAATGGCCGTGTAACAGCAATTACCATTGATGATGCAGGTTTAGGATACACACTGGCGCCAACAGTTTCTGTTTTTGAAGGTTCCGGAGCAGCTGCCCTGGTGACTTCTCTTGCAACAAACAATGCCAATGGTGGGGTTGCATCAGTTTCAATTCAAAACAGTGGAAACGGCTTTGCTTCTGCTCCTAATGTATTGTTTTCGGATGGTGCCCTTGACTCTACTACTATTGCCAACTTCATGGCTTCTCTGGTTGATGCACCTGCAGCTACAGCCAGCCTAAACAATAATGGAACCGTAGAAAGTGTTTCAGTTACCAATGCTGGTTCAGACATAGGATTCACACCTAATGTTTACATCACTTCTGGTTTTGGAGCTATCGCTGAAGTTACTGCCGTGGGTGGTGGTGGAGACATCACAGGCGTCACCATTATTGCAAATGGAGATTATTACACAGATGTGCCAGTTGCGGTCGCTGCTGGTGGTGTAACCGGTACAGGAGCTGCTTTTAATATCACCTTAACTGCTGGAGAAGTTTCTGGAATCGCTACTACATCTGCTGGAACAGGTTATGTGGTTGGAGATCAGTTTAATCTCATTGGTGTAGGTTCAGGTGCAACAGCAACAGCTCACTATCAGGGAGCATCTGTTGAGGACTACACAATTACGAACTCAGGTACTCAGCAGGTTGATGGATTGTATTACGAAAATGCTCCTTTAGTGGTATTTAGTGAGCCTGAGTACAAGGGTCCGGGATCAGCGACTGCCGAAGGTACAGCAATACTTGATAGTGAAGGTCGTGTAGTTGGGATTACTATTACCAATTCAGGTTCTGGATACCTGGCTTTCCCATCAATTACATTCGTGTCAGGTAGTGGTGTATTGACCAATGCTACCATTGAGCCTGTGGTTATTACAGAAGTTGATGTTGAGCTACCAGGTAGTGGTTATCTGGCTGCACCAAGAGTTGAAATTTATGACGCTGATGGTGTAGGGAGCGGGGCCACCGCTGTTGCCAATATCAGTGCTGATGGCAGAGTGACCAGTATTCAATTAACTAGCGCAGGCACTAATTATTCAAGCCCTCAGGTTGTAATCGTTGATCCGGGTACATCTTATGATCCTACTGATGGAAGTGTTCATGAAAATGAGGCTGAAGCTGAGGTTGTGGTTGCAGATGGTGTGATCACTGGAATCACAATAACAGCTATCGGTGATAACTATCCTGATGGAACAAATATCATTTTGAATGCATTGAGAGGAACCGGATTTGATGCTACTGTAGTAGTAGCAGGTGGTAGAGTCACTGGTGTGACTGTAAACGATGGTGGTGAAGATTACATTGGTGGAAATACACCTGGCTTCTCTCAGGGATTTGATGGAATTGAAGAGGAGGATGATTATCAGGCCAAAGCTGGCATTACCAGGGTACGTGATATCTATTATGGTACCGGTAAGAGAAGAAGTGGATCAATAATTGACTGAATAATTCTGGATTAATAGATGAAGAAAAGCCTCCTCAATTAAATTTGGGGCGGCTTTTTTATTTTGAAGCTATTTCTGATCCGGATATGAATGAGCAACTTTTAAAGTCTATTGTCAGCGGGGTGGCTATTTTGCTCACTTTTGTTGCTTTTTACCCATATCTGAAAGCCATTCTCTCCAACAAGATAAGACCCCACTTTTTTTCCTGGATTATCTGGGGTATTACCACGCTTGTTGCATTTCTAGGCCAGGTGGCAGGAGATGGTGGAGTGGGTACTATTCCTATTGGTATTTCTGCCCTATTAACTTTCCTGATTGCCTTCCTTGCCTATCAGCGAAGAGCAGATCTGAGTATTCACTATTCCGACTGGATTTACCTGATTGCAGCTGGTCTGGCACTACCTGTCTGGTGGCTGACCGCCAATCCTTTATGGGCAGTAGTGATCATGACAACAATTGATCTCTTTGGCTTTGGTCCTACAATAAGAAATGCCTATCAGCATCCCGGCAATGAGGATCCAGTGTTTTATTTGATCTTTTCCTTCAGGAATCTCCTGGCTATCTATGCACTTGAAGTCTATAGTATGACCACTATTTTATTTCCTGCTGCCATCACGATTGCCGGAGTAATCGTTGCTGTGGTCATTTGGATAGGTAGGAGGCGGCTGGCAGGTCAGGGGCCACTATAAACAAAAAGGGTGACCTTCATTGCTGAGATCACCCTCCTCCGACTGAAGCTGCCGTAGCAACGCAGACGGTCAAATTACTGTTTAGAAACCTTGCCGAACCCTCTTTTGGGTATCCAAAAAATATTTCAGCAAATGCGCCTTAAGCTTCGTAGGAGTGGGCCGTAGCACCAACTCTAACTTCCCCTTTCCACGCATGAAACCGTAGTTTCAGTTCCTTTATCGCTCATTTGATAGTTCTAATGTAGGTGGAGTAATTCTAAGATCAAAGAAAACCTGGTTAATGTTCTCCACCACTTTTAAACATATTTATACCTTAGTTATGCACGTAGTTTGCACAGGTTTATCCACAAATTTGGTTAATTCTCCCGCTCACTCAGCTCCAACCACCTCATTTCCTTTTCATCGAGCTGCCTGGAAATATCCGCTACCTGCTTTCCAAGGTCTTCAAGCTCACTAAAGTCAGTTTTTTGGTTCATTTCCTCCGTCAATACTGCTTTTTTGGATTCCAGCTTTTCTATGTCAGCCATCAATTGCTCATACTCTCTTTTTTCTGCATAGGAGAGCTTGTTTTGATTCTTCTCTTTGGCTTTGGCTGCTTTATTCTGGGTTTGTTTTTCTGAACTACTGACTGCAGCCTTTTCTTCTTTGGCTTTCTTCTCTCTAAAAATGGAATAATTACCAGGGAAATCACTCACCTTACCTTCACCTTCAAAGATAAAGAGGTGGTCGACAAGCCTATCCATGAAATAGCGATCGTGGGAAACGATAATCAAACAGCCATCAAAAGATTCCAGGTAGTTTTCCAGTACATTAAGGGTAGCCAGATCAAAATCATTGGTTGGTTCATCTAAAATGAGGAAGTTTGGATTCTTCATTAATACCCGAAGGAGTTGAAGTCGTTTCTTTTCTCCACCACTCAGTTTCCCTACAAGGTTGTACTGAACTTTTGGAGGGAACAAAAACTGGTTTAGTAGCTGTGAGGCAGTTATTTCAGATCCATCTTCTAATGTGATGACTTCAGCTACCTCCTGAACAATGTCCAATACTTTTTTATTGGGATCAAATTGAGTTTCTTCCTGAGTAAAATAGCCTATATTGATAGTCACCCCTTGTTCTGTTTTCCCAGAATCAGCCTTTAACCGGCCCGACAAGATGTCCAGAAAGGTGGACTTGCCAATACCATTCTTACCCACAATCCCGATCCGGTCTCCTTTTTTAAAAGTATAGCTGAAGTTGTCAAGTAAGCACCTATCACCATAAGATTTGGAGATGTTGTCCAACTCCAGAATTTTCTTACCCTGCCGCTCATTTGCCAGTCTGATCACCATTTCATCACCTGAAATTTTAGCGGAAGCTTTTTCTTTAAGCTCCTCGTAAGCATCTACACGGTATTTGGCCTTTGTGCCCCGGGCCTTAGGTTGCCTTCGGATCCATTCTGTTTCTTTTCTAAGCAAGTTTTTTGCTTTTTCTACGGAGGCATTCAATTGCTTTTGACGCTCCTCCTTGTTCTCTAAAAATTTAGTGTAGTTCCCTTTTGACCGAAATATATCTCCGTTATCGAGCTCAATAATGTCATTGGTGACCTTATCCAGAAAATATCTGTCGTGTGTGACCATCAGGAGAGTCATCCGGCTGTTGATCAGATATTCTTCCAGCCTTTCGATAGTCTCCAGGTCCAGGTGGTTGGTGGGTTCATCCAGGATCAATAGGTCGGGATCCACAACCAGGGCCCGGGCCATGGCTACTCTTTTACGTTGTCCGCCAGAAAGTTCTTTGATCTTCTGGTCAAAATTTTCTATGCCTAACCAACCGAGAATTTGTTTTACCTGGCTTTCATAGTCCCACGCGTTGTGCTGGTCCATCTTTTCCAGTAAAGGGGAAATGTCAGTACCCTTTTCCGGATGCAAAGTGGCCTGGTGAATGGCCATTTCATAATCTCTTACAATTTTCAGAACTTCGATATCCTCTGAAAATACAGCTTCCAGCACATTCTCTTCTTCATTGAAAACCGGATTCTGCGGTAGAATAGCCACCTGGACATCTTTCTTAAATGAAATTACACCCCGATCTTTCGCCTCAAGGCCAGCAATAATTCTAAGCAAAGTGGATTTCCCAGCCCCATTTACGCCAACGATGGCAGTTTTTTGATTTTCTTCCAATCCGAAAGTGATATCCTCAAACAGGACCTTCTCATTGTAAGACTTACTTAGATTTTCAACCGACAGGTAATTCATAGGGCGCAAAGTAAGATGATTCTGAGAAGATTATTTTTGAGAACCCGGACAGAATTTTTTACTCCCACCAGGAAAATTTGACTGTCGCGGGGTTTACAGTTAAGCTCATTAAATGTACCTTTTCATCTCAAACCACGTAAAATCAGCCAAATATCGCATACATGAAAAATTTATTTATCCCGTTACTGATTGTATTTCTTGTCCACTGTGAAAGCCCAGCCAGTGGAAAAAAGGATGACTCGCCGGTAAATTATCAGCGTTTAGATACGGCTACGTTCGCAGGTGGTTGTTTCTGGTGTGTGGAGGCTTCCTTTGAGCAAATCAAAGGAGTAGCGGAAGCTGTTTCAGGATATGCCGGTGGTAAAAAATCTGATGCTAATTATGATCTGGTGAGTTCCGGAAGGACCAAACATGCTGAGACTGTTCAAATCTACTATGACCCATCTCAGATTGATTACAATACACTGCTGGATATATTCTTTACTGCTCACGACCCCACACAGCTCAACAGGCAAGGACCGGATGTAGGTCCACAATACAGATCAGCTATCTTTTATCATGATGCTGATCAAAAGAAGTTGGCTGAAGCAAAAATTAAGCAATTAGCAAGTTCTTTTGATAAACCAATTGTGACGGAGTTGAATGCGTATACTCAGTTCTTTTTAGCAGAAGAATATCATCAGGATTATGAAGAAAAGCATCCGTTCAATCCTTACATCCTGAATGTAAGTAAACCTAAGATCAATCGGGTGAAAGAGAAATTTAGCCACATACTAAAAGCTGAAAACTAACCAGGCTATTTAGACCTGTTTGTTGAAAATAAAAAAGCAGCCTGAAAATTCAGACTGCTTTTAATATTCTAATGAGGAAGTAGCTTCCTATGACGCCACTTAGTCTTTGAGGAAGTTTCTCAACACGTAGTTTAGAATTCCACCGTGTTTGTAGTAAGCGACGTCCACCTTAGAGTCCAGTCTAAGCTTAGCTTTGAACTCGATTTTCTTCCCATCTGGTTTGGTTGCCGTTACATCAACAATCTTGCCTGGTGTCAGGTCACTTGAAAGTCCCTTAATGTCAAAAGTCTCATTCCCCTGCAATCCAAGTGTTTCTTGAGATTCCCCTTCCATGAAAACCATTGGCAATACACCCATACCTACCAAATTTGATCTATGGATCCTTTCATAGCTTTCAGTGATTACTGCTTTTACACCTAAAAGATTGGTTCCCTTAGCTGCCCAGTCCCTGGATGATCCGCTACCGTATTCCTTGCCTCCGATTACCACGAGTGGAGTTCCTGCCTCCTGGTATTTCATTGAAGCATCGTATATCGTCATTTCAGAGCCATCGGGATGGTAGGTTGTCCAACCACCTTCTTTAGTAGCCAGCTTGTTTTTGATCCTTACGTTTGCGAAAGTTCCTCTCATCATCACCTCGTGGTTTCCTCGTCGTGACCCATAAGAGTTGAAATCTTTCTTCTCTACACCATGTTCAACGAGGTATTTTCCTGCCGGGTGTTCTGGAAGGAATTTACCAGCAGGAGAGATGTGATCAGTCGTAACCATGTCACCAAGCTGTAATAAAACTTTTGCGCCTGTGATATCCTCAGGCTCTGGTACATCCTCAGAAATATCTTTGAAGAAAGGAGCTTCCTGAATGTAGGTAGAAGAGTCGTCCCACTCATAGATTTTTCCTTTCGGAGACTTAAGTGCCTGCCAGGTGTCGTCTCCGGCAAAAATGGTTTCATAAGTCTTTTTGTAATCTTCCGGAGTTACAACAACGTCCATGATCTCGTTGATCTCAGCCTGAGATGGCCAAATGTCTTTCAGGTAAACTTTATCACCGTTAGAATCCATGCCCAATGGCTCATTATTCATGTCAAAGTCCATCCTTCCGGCAATGGCATATGCCACCACAAGCATCGGTGAAGCCAGGAAGTTCATTTTGATATTAGGATGGATCCTTGCTTCAAAGTTTCTGTTACCGGATAAGGCTGAACAAACAACCAGGTCATTTTCGATCACAGCCCTTTGTACGGCCGGGATCATATCTCCTGAGTTACCGATACAGGTAGTACAACCGTATCCTACCGTATGGAACCTGAGCGCTTCAAGATAAGGCAGTAATTCTGACTTATCGAGGTAGTCAGTCACTACTCTTGAGCCAGGTGCCAATGAAGTCTTTACCCATGGCTTCACATTCAAACCTCTCTCCACAGCTTTTTTGGCTACCAGGCCAGCACCAATCATGACACTTGGGTTAGAAGTGTTGGTACATGAAGTGATGGCGGCGATTACTACCGCACCATCAGACAGATTGTAAGTCATGTCGCCATGCTTCATTTGGATGCTCCTGATACCTGATTTGATCTTCACACTCTCAGCAGGGGCACCGCCTTCATTCATCCAGTCACCCAGACGATCTTGCACAGGGATGTACTCCCGGCTGTGTGAGTCTTTAAGGAGATCAATGACCTGTTCCCTGGCATCTTTCAACAAGATTTTATCCTGAGGTCTCTTTGGTCCTGAGATTGTAGGTTCGATTGAACCAAGGTCGAGCTCCACTTCTTTGTGATATTCCATTACGCTGTTTGGATCTCGCCACAACAGATTTTCTTTTGCATAAGCTTCTACCATGGCTACATGCTCTTCAGAACGGTTGGTTTTTCGCATGTAAGCAAGTGTCTGGTCATCTATTGGCCAGTGAGTATCAGTACAGCCAAATTCCGGCGACATGTTGGAGATAGTTCCTCTGTCTGGCACAGTGAGGTTTTCCAATCCGGGGCCGAAAATTTCAACGATTTTACCTACTACACCCACATCTCTAAGCAACCTGGTAATGGTAAGCACAAGGTCAGTAGCTGTAGTGCCTTCCTTCATTTCGCCTGTAAGCTTCAATCCGATAACTTCAGGAAGAATCATATAGATGGGTTGTCCCAGCATGGCGGCTTCAGCTTCAATACCTCCAACACCCCATCCCAATACTCCAATGCCATTCACCATCGGGGTATGAGAATCTGTTCCCACAAGTGTGTCAGGGAATAGGTACCCATCACGCTCGATCACACCTTTAGCAAGGTATTCAAGGTTTACCTGGTGGCATATTCCCATGCCAGGAGGTACTACACTAAAATTTGAGAAGGCCTGCTGAGCCCATTTCAAAAGCTTGTATCGCTCTTCGTTTCTTTGATACTCTACATCTACGTTTTTCTGATATGAAGATGCGGTTCCAAAATATTCAACCATCACAGAGTGGTCAATAACCATGTCAGCGGGCACTACAGGGTTTGTTTGACTGGTATCTTTTCCTTTTCTTGATACTTCTGACCGAATTGATGCGATATCTACTACTGCAGGCACACCGGTAAAGTCCTGCATCAATACCCTGGCAGGTGTATAAGGAATGTCATTTTTTCCAGCAGTGTTCTTCCAGTTGAGCAATGTTTCGAGGTGCTCCTCATTTACGGCAAAGTCATCATAGTTTCGGATAGCATTCTCCAGCAAGATCCGAATGGAATACGGTAACTTATTTACTTCCGGTCTCTTTTTAGCCAAATCCTTCAGGCTAAAATACTTATGTGTTCCTAGTGGTGTTTTTAATTCTTTTTCTATTCCGAAAAAATCCTGTGCCATGATTTATTGTATTTTGTGAATTAGGTTTCCTTAGATCTAGCGCCAAAGATAATGTATATCATCAGACACTTATCGGTTTCCTAAATCGTACTTAAAAATTTTATTGTATCAACGTTATCCGCATAGTCCCATGGTTCGGGTTTTTGAGCAGAACCAAAAGGAATATAACCATGTCCAACCTTGCATTGAATCTTTGTATCCAGATCTGAAAGTCGAGCGGAAAGCGCCTTTGACTCACCATACTTTTCTGCGTAAACGACCGACAACGGAGAAACCAGGTCGTTTGTTTCGCGCCACAACAAAAAACCTGTGTCAAGGTGTGCTGTCTTGTTGATCAGGTATATGGATTTGTGGTAATCATAGTTGTTTTTGTACTTATGATTATCGAGGATTGGCTCGTAACTTTCAAATGCTTCAAAGATTTGCTTCACATCATAATCCGCTGGAATGAAGACTTTTGAGATATTCCTGCAGCCAAGCCCGAAATAAGAAAAAATGTCCTTTCCCAAGGCTTCCAGCTCCTCGCGTGTTTCCGTGCCATCGACTACTGCCACAGAAACCCTGTTTTTCCTGATGATATTTGGCAGCTTACCAAAGTAGTAGTGAAAGTATCTCGCGGTATTATCACTACCTGTCGCTATGACAGCGTCGATATCTGTAAGTTTCTCTCGGATAGAGATATTCTTCTTTAGTCCGGGAGCTTCTTCAATCAGCCAGTCAATAACCAGCTTGACAAGAAAAGTATCCTTTGAGCTGGTTTTTATTGCAGCATAATGTCCAGAGACCAAAACGGCCAAAAGATCGTGAAAACCAACCAGTGGAATGTTTCCTGCCATTACAATACCAACAATTTTAGGTACTTCAACATTCAAAAGGTATGGGAGTAGCCATTGTGAAAGTTTTTGGCGATCCAACATCATTCCAATGCCTTCGAAAGCCATTTTTACATTTTCATCTGTAAACCAGGGGTTTTCTTTTCTGGAAACGGCAGCATATTGGGCCATTTCATCACTTTTTAGCGCATTGATTCTGTCTCCAAGTCTACCAAAAGCTTCAATTCGCTCTTTTAGATTCATTAATTATAGATTTTGGCTTGTCCGCAAACTTATTGTGAATATTTTTGTTCCCTATTTAACAAACACAAAAAAAGCAGGACACAATGGCAATAATGATAACAGACGAATGCATCAACTGTGGTGCATGTGAGCCGGAATGCCCAAATACTGCCATCTACGAAGGAGGAGAGGAGTGGAAATGGTCCGACGGTACCGATCTTACGGAAGTGGAGTTGGAAGATGGTACAACCGTCGATGCTAATGAAGCTCAGGAGCCCGTTTCGGATGAGTTTTATTATATCGTTTCCGGGAAATGTACAGAATGCACAGGATTTCATGAAGAACCTCAATGTGCAGCAGTCTGTCCGGTGGATTGTTGTGTTCCGGATCCAGATTACGAAGAGACTGACGAGGAGCTAACCGCCAAGAAAGAGTGGTTACACGTTTAAATTTATAAAATACTATTGATGATGAAGGGATGGGGTTTACCTCATCCTTTTTCTTTTTATCAGGTAAGCACCCAGCACTTTATCAAAAGGGTCTGAAGAATCTACTTCAACCAGGTCAATCTTCAGTTGACCACACCTGAGTTTAATCTTCTCAAAGAGCTTTCCCATCTGATCCTGATAGTAATCTTTTATTTCATGGGGGTTTAATTTGATTGACTGGTTGGTCTCCAAATCGATAAACCGATGGGGTCGGTCTTCAAAATCAAAAGCTAGCTCCGTATTTCTGTCGGAAACATGAAATACAATAATTTCATGTTTATTGTGCTTCAGATGCTGTAATGATTTGTAGATCTCATCGATATCATTCGATTTCTGGAACATATCACTAAAAATGATGATAAGAGATCTTCTATGGATCTTCCCAGCTACTTCATGCAGGACCTGAGCCACATCTGTGGCGGGGGTTGGTTTACTATCTATCAGTCGGCTCAGCCTGGTAAGCATCTGACTCAGGTGTGACCTGGTAGATTTCAATGGCGTCTGAAATTCTATTTTATCCGAAAACCCCGTTAGACCAACAGCATCACGTTGGGAGGTTAAGAGATAGGCCAAAGCACCAGCACTGAGCAGGCTGAATTTGATCTTGTCCTTATTAGGGAGTGGGTAATACATCGAGCTGGAGGTGTCGATAAGAATATGACAACGCAGATTGGTTTCTTCCTCGTATTGCTTGGTGTACAGTCGGTCTGTTTTAGCGTATACCTTCCAATCAATGTGTCGTGTACTTTCTCCAAAGTTATAGAGCTTATGTTCAGCAAATTCGACTGAAAACCCATGGTAAGGGGATTTGTGTAACCCGGTAATAAACCCTTCCACAAGCTGTTTTGCAAGGATTTCAAAGTCTTCAAACTGTTTGATATTGGCCAAATTCATTTCCATATTCAAGAAAAAAAACGTGTTATCATTGGAAATCATTACGAATTTAAAGGAATTAATATAAGATGCTAATGTGCCGCTGTTTGCATTTGTTTGTTTTAAAATGCTATATTTAAATCTTAAATTTTATCATATAGGGAACATAATTACCATGTGTTGTGGAAGAGAACAAGGATAAGGGAAGAGATGAAATCTATTCTGAAAGAGTAAGGGCTGGGAAAAGGACTTATTTTTTTGATGTGAAATCAACCCGTTCTAACGATTATTACATTACGATCACCGAAAGTAAGAGAAGGTTCAAAGACGATGGTTTCTTCTACGAGAAGCACAAAGTTTTTCTCTACAAAGAAGACTTCAATAAATTTGTGGAGGCACTAAACGAAACGGTGAATCATGTGAAAAGTGAATTGATGCCGGAGGTTGATTTTACACAGTTTGACAATTTGGAAGAAAGTCACAACCGCGAAAAAGAAAGCGTAGACGTGACATCGGATGATGATACCGAATTGAAATGGGATTAACGACATTTACTTTATAAGCTAAAGCTCTTGATTATCAGGAGCTTTTTCTTTTGAAGTTGGTTTCTAGTGGAGCATTTTAAAGCGGTTCGATGAACAGGTCTTTGGTTTTCTTTATGGTGCTGGCAGTATTGCTGGGAGTACTTATTTGGTATTTTTCTAATATCTTCTTCTATATCACCATTTCACTGGTACTGGCCACAATTCTTCGCCCACTCACAAATCAGGTACTCAGAATTCAGATTCTTGGTGGTCATCCTCCGCGTTTCCTGGCAATCCTCTTCTCCTTTCTGGTGGTTCTGCTCATCATCAGCTCCTTTGTAATCCTCTTCATCCCACTGATATCAGATCAGGTAGAAGTAATATCCAATCTAAATTTTGACAAAGTTTTTGACGGAGTGTTAAACCCGCTGAAGGGTCTTGAAAATTTCCTGATTGCCAATGAGCTGGTACATGAGCAACCGGGTTTCATTGTTAATGGTATTAAGTCTTCCTCCTTTGAATTGATTACTAATATCAATTTCACCCAGGTTATCAATGACCTGATTTCTTTCACCGGTAGCTTCTTTGTAACAATACTTGCAGTCACTTTTATTACTTTCTTTTTGCTCTACGAAAAAGGTATTCTCAGGAGGCAGTTAATCTCCGTAATCCCAAACCAGTATTTTGAAGTTTTCATTGCTGCGCTATATAAGGTAGAGCGGTTGCTTTCAAACTATCTGCTGGGGTTACTATTTCAAATGACAGCCATTTTTTCCATTGCTTCCCTGGGACTGAGTATTCTGGGAATAAACTACGCGTTGACGATTGCAATTTTTGCTGCTGTGGCAAACCTTATTCCATACCTCGGGCCTATTCTGGGAGCAGTTTTCGGGATTATTGTAGGGATATCAACTTCCGGGTCTTTCGCGCTTACCAATGAAACAATATTTTTGATATTGAAGGTTGCATCAGTTTTTGCTGTGGTTCAGGCTACTGATAACCTCGTGCTTCAACCACTTATTTTTTCTAAAAGTGTAAAAGCACATCCACTGGAAATATTTGTCATTATTTTTGTCGGCGCTGCCATCGCTCAGATTCCTGGGATGATCGCAGCGATCCCTGCCTATACGGTACTAAAGGTTTCGATTACTGAAGCGTATGCGGGATTTAGGAAATACCAGGTTTTTAAAAAATAGTTAATAATGGGTTTGAGATGTGGAATTGTTGGCTTACCAAATGTAGGTAAATCGACATTGTTCAATGCTTTATCTAATGCCAAGGCCGAAGCGGCTAATTTTCCTTTTTGTACGATAGAGCCTAATGTAGGAGTGATCATGGTACCGGACGAGCGGTTGGGAATCCTGGAAGGTCTGGTGCATCCCGAAAAAGTAGTACCAACCACCATCGAGTTTGTAGATATTGCCGGTTTGGTAAAAGGTGCCAGCAAAGGAGAGGGGTTGGGCAACCAGTTTTTGGCCAACATTAGAGAAACAGATGCTATCATCCATGTGGTCCGCTGTTTTGATGATGACAACATTGTGCACGTAGATGGAAAGGTTAACCCCGTTTCCGACAAGGAAGTGATTGATACTGAGCTTCAACTTCGTGATCTTGATTCCGTGGATAAGAGAATTACCCGTGTTGAGAAAATAGCAAAATCAGGTGATGCCAAAGCCAGGAAGGAACTAGAGGTTTTAAATACGGTGAAGAAACACCTGGAGGAAGGTAAAAATATCAGATCGCTGGAGCTAGAGAAAGAAGACCGATTGATTATCAAGGATTTACAATTGTTGACAGGTAAGCCAATAATCTATCTGGCCAATGTGGATGAAGAGAGTGTACAGTCCGGAAATGATTGGAGTAATGCGCTCATCGAGGCTGTAAAAAACGAAAATGCTGAGGTGGTTATTGTATGTGCTGGGTTGGAAGCACAGATTGCTGAATTCGAAGATATCGAGGAGAAAAAAATGTTCCTGGATGAATATGGATTAAAAGAATCTGGTTTGAATAAGCTGATCAGAGCAGCCTATCACTTGCTGGACCTTATTACTTATTTCACGGCTGGCGTGCAAGAGGTTCGAGCCTGGACCATCAAGAAGGGATGGAGTGCTCCTCAGGCCGCCGGAGTGATACATACGGATTTCGAAAAAGGCTTTATTAAGGCAGAGGTGATCAAGCTTTCGGAATATCAGAAATATGGCTCCGAGCAAAAGTGCAAAGAAGCTGGAAAGATGGCTATTGAGGGTAAAGAATATGTTGTTCAGGACGGTGACATCATGCATTTCAGATTTAATGTCTGATTTTAAATTTCCCTGTATTTTTTATACGTTAAACACCTGACATGAGCATAGGTGATACACCGAAAATTGCGTTTTCAAGGCCTGGAACCATGATTTACATGGTTTAAAATTTTGATATACACGAATGGCTTGTTAAACTTATTGAAATTTTAGTTTAGCACTCATTCCACCAGCGTGAATTACCTTCAGGACGAACTTTATGATTTGATCAGGTGTGATGACTCAGTTTTGGAGTTTATCAGGGATACACCTTTGGACGGACTCTACTATTGGGATCTGATCAATCCACTAAGCGATTGGGTGGATGGGAAACTACGACATTCGCTGGGTCTGCATCACGAACAGCTCACAGAAGTTCCTACTTCTTGGCGCGAGATGATCTATCCTCAAGATCGAAAGGCTTTGGAGTCAACAATCGATATGCACATTAAGGATGAAGAGTACCCGATTGATATGTTAATAAGGTATAATTATCAAAATGGATCAGCGGTATGGTTTAGTTATTATGGTAAACTAATCAAAGATGAATCCGGGCGACCGGTTGGTGTTCTGGGTGTTCATATCGATATTACAAAATTCATCGATCGGGAGAGTGAGCTGAGTATTGCAGAAGAACAATTTAGAGGTGCCTTTGAGCACTCTGCATTGGGAATGGCACTGGTATCTACCGAAGGTAAATGGTTAGAGGTCAATAAAAAACTTTGCTCCATTGTAGGGTACTCAGAAAAAGAGTTGCTTGCGAAAACTTTTCAGGATATTACACACCCTGATGACCTAGATGCTGACCTTAGTCAGGTGCAGCTGCTTTTGGACAATAAGATCTCTGGATATGAGATGGAAAAGAGATACTTTCACAAGGACGGTCACATTGTTTGGGTATTATTAAATGTATCACTGGTCAGGGATTCGAATAAAAACCCTGTCCATTTCGTTTCTCAGATTCTTGACATCAGCCAGCGAAAGAAAACCGAGGAGGAACTGAGGCAAGTGACAGACCGTTTGAAACTTGCGGTAAAGGGATCTAAGATTGGTATCTGGGAGTATGATGTTGTTAATGATTATTTGGTAGGAGATGACGCACTTCTCCGAATCTATGGAAATACTACAGGACATTTTTCAGGAAAACTTGAGGAATGGCTCAGCACAATCCATTTTGATGATGTAGAAAAGATCAGGCGGGAGGTCAGGAAAGCAATTGATGGTAAAAAGGATTTTAATACAGAATTCCGTGTGATCTGGCCAAATAAATCAATTCATTATTTACGTGCTTTGTCTCTGGTGCAGCGGGATGAAAAAGGAAATCCTATTCGGATGGTAGGTACCAGTTGGGACATCACTGAGGACAAAAAGTCTGAAGAAGCTATGAAGTTGATGGCAGCCAATGAGTCAAAAAGGAAGGAGATGGAGCAGTTTGCTTATATCACCTCACATGACCTGAGAGAGCCGCTAGTCACGATTCAAAGATATTTAGGTGGGTTCATTGAAGATTATGGAAATAACTTGGATGAGGATGCCCGCCATTACATCGAGGCTTCTATCCGAGCTTCTGATCATATGCAAGAGCTCATCGTTGGGCTTTTGGACTACTCAAGGTTGAGCAAAGAGAAAGAATTGGAAATTGTGGATAGTGCTGAGACACTTAATGTAGTGATTGAAGACCTCAATGCTTTGATTGATTCAACAGATGCAGAAATACAGGCTAAAGATCTTCCGGTACTTAAAGCATATCCGCTTGAACTAAAATTACTTTTTCAAAATCTTATCCAAAATGCTATTAAGTTTAGAAAGCAGGATGTGAAACCAGAAGTACAAATTGAGGCCAGGCAGATTTCAGGAGGATGGGAGTTTTCTTTTTCCGATAATGGTATTGGTATAAGGGAAAGGGATTTTGAAAAAGTCTTTACTCTATTTCGAAGGCTTCATAACAAAAATGAATATGAGGGGTCCGGGATCGGGCTAGCCTATGCCAAAAAGATTGTGGAGATTCATCATGGGAAAATATGGGTAAAATCTACCCCCAATGAAGGAAGTACTTTTTATTTTAGCATTTTGACAGACAGCCTATGAAAAAAAAGCTAAATAGTATTCTTCTTGTTGATGATGATGAAGATTGTAATTTCTTTCACAAGCGATTGATCAATCGCTTGGAAATTACTGAGGAGATAAATGTAGTCCTGGATGGAGAGGAGGCTTTGAATTATTTGAAGTCTACCAAAGATGGAAAGCACCCGCAGCCAGCTATCATCTTCTTAGATATCAATATGCCCAAAGTGGATGGTTGGGAGTTTCTTGAAGAATATGAAAAGCTGGATGATCTTCAAAAGGCTCAGGTAGTGCTCATCATGCTCACAACCTCACTCAATCCTGACGATATGCAAAGGGCTAAAGAGAATCCATTGGTACATGATTACTTCAATAAATACCTGGATGCAGACCGCATTCAGAAAGTCATAGAAGAGCATTTTGCCGATCATATTTAAATGTACTCTTAGGAAGATTTACCAAAAAGTTTGGTTCCTGGTTTTTTAATCCTGGGTTTGTGCAATGTGATACAATGAAATCCTCCTCCACTATAATTTAATTCTAGTGCGTTGCTCATCACGATCTTTCTGTTATTAAACACTTTTGAGAAGATTATCCTGGCTGCCTCATCTTTGTTTTGGATGTAATCCGGGTCACCCTCATCATAATACGAAGGAACAACTACCGAATTGTTGGTGATTACAAAGTTGAGATAACTGGTAACTGGAGTGTAGTAGATGTCTTTTCCTCTATACTTCCCATCATTGAAGAGAATGGGCGCCTGAGGTACTCTTACTATTTTAAATAGATGGCCATCCTGATCTCTTGCATTTTTAAGAATTTCATAACTTTCTTCCAGCCTGGCATGTACCACCTGGTAGAAGGGGTCTCTTAAAAGGTCTTCGGGATCAACTTTTGCCAATAGGATTGTTTGGGCATCTGCAAAGCGACAAAATTCATCAATATGTCCATTTACTCCATTCCCATAAACGTTTTCGAATACGGGACCATTATCAAAAGCATCATCCTGTGGGATCCCTCTTGGTAGCCAAATGATATTTCTTTGGTTGAGTTTCTTTTTGTACTCTTTCTCAATTTCCTCTTTGCTTAGTTCCGGATTAAGCGATTTTTCATAACTCTCAATCAGGATCATTGTACCTCTACCATTGATTTCGCGACCGCCGCCTGCGCTGAAAATATCACTTCGCATAAAGGATAGGCGCATTTTGGATGAATATTGTTCTCCAAAAAGGTTGTATTCCTGGTTGGCTTCATGATTATATTTAAATGACAGGATATCTTGCTTGCCATTTTCTCCGTGAAGGAAAATGGGGCCGTAGTCCCTGATCCATACATTGTCATTCTCCAGATTAAAGGGCGAAAGCATCACATTTTCCAGGTTGACTCCTCGGCTTTCCAGAATTCTTTCTATGGTACCTGGTTTATGATACCGCTCATTATAGAATAAAGTGACATGATCGAACTCAGTAATTGTAGCAGTAAGATTGAGAATTGTTTGCTGAAAAGTAGGGTTCCAACATATGAATGTGCTTTCCTGTTCATCAAACTCAGCCAGAGGGAATACTAAGTTGTCAAAATTTACCTTTTCTGAACAACTTATCAGTGAGAACAAAATAATTAAAAGCCCTACCGAGCAAGTGACCAATCCCTGGTTGCATGCTCCTATGACCCTCAATTTCATTGGATCAGATCAATTCAAACTTTTGCATGATGCCGGAAGCCCAAAGCCATTTTAAAAAGACTAATTTCCAACTAAAATTTGAAGAAAACCTGAAGAAGCTACTAAAAATTATCATTTCAAATCCTCAAATAATTTAGATGAAATAAATTTTATTTGACAACTGTTTGGTGGTGTCACTTATCTGTCTTGCCTTATAGCTTACCAATGCCATAAAAAAATATGTGCTGTTGTTGTATAGATTTGTTAGCGTCATTACAACTATTTTATTCAATTAAGCGTCATTAGGTTAAGTAAAACATGCTGGATGCATTTCAGTGAAGAAGAATTAATCAAAGGTTGCTGCAAGCAGGATGCTAAGGCACAGCAACAACTATATGACACTTTCGCTCCGCGAATGTATGCTGTCGCTTTGCGCTATACTAAAATGGAGCAGGAAGCTGAAGATATTCTTCAGGAGGCTTTCTTAAAGGTTTTCAAGAAAATTGGAGACTTCAGAAAGGATTCCTCGCTGGCATATTGGATAAAACGTATTGTTATCAATACAGCTTTAAATCATCAAAGAAGTAAGTTGTATTTATACCCTATGGTAGATGTAAATGACCTGAGTCAATACAGCGCAAATGAAACAGCGGTTTCATCATTAAGTCAAAAAGAGCTTATGGAAATGATCAGAAGGCTACCCAGTGGTTGTCAGATTATTTTCAACTTGTATGCAGTTGAAGGATTTAAACATCATGAAATTGCTGAGATGCTTGATCTTAGTGAGGGAACATCCAAATCTCAATATGCAAGAGCAAAAAGTTTGTTGAAGGAATGGATCAATGAAAGCAATAAGGTAAATTATGGCAAGGCGGGAGAACTTTGAGGGAGACAGCTTCGAACAGGAGTGGAAGGGTGCTTTTGAGGATGCCTCAGAGCAGCCAAATCCAAGAGTTTGGAGCAATATTGAGCGTGATTTAGCCTATCGACAGATGGCAACGCTTAAGCGCAAGGCCAGGTTTTATCAGTGGGCCGCTGCTGCTGCAATGTTTATTGCGGCATTTCTGGGCATGAACTATCTCATCTCTGATAAGACCATCCAAAACGGCACGCTTTCTGAAGGCAATCAGGAAGTAGAAGTAAACAATCAGCAAGCTTTCAACACTGAATCTGCAGGAAATCAGGTTTCAGGAAATCCCATTCAGAACGATGTCCTGGGAACAATCCCTGAAAGCAATGACTTTATCGGAAACGGTCACGAAAGCAATCAAAACCAGGACAAAGGCTATTTCTTCTCAGATCAACCTGATGAAGAACAGGGCATTGAGCCAGCTTATTTGGCCTTGGCACTTGATGGCAAGCGTATCGACGAGACCAAAGTATCATATTCTGTAGACGCCAAGTTGGACCGGCGTATGTACAATAAGGCAATCAATGGGAAATTTGCCCAACGAAAATCCAATAAAACCCATGGAACCGAGAAGTTTTGGGCTGGTGTGGGCGTGGGTTCCGGAAGCTTTGATCCCAATTATCAGTCAGGTCCGAGCAATCTTTTGGCAAGCAGCTTGAATCTTGCCACAGCTGAGAACTACGCAGCTACCAATTCATTTCGAATCGAAAGTCAATCTCCTGCAGTGCGTGAAGGCATGAAAAGCGGTTCTACGATAGATATGGGGCTCAACTTTGGTGTGCGTGTAAGTGAAAACTGGATACTGGAGAGTGGACTTTATTACACCCAGGCAGATGCAGTGACTCAGACAAACGTGGTAGTAGAGTCTCCCAATGTGGTCGAACCCATTGCTGCTTCTTCTGAGACCAGGGGTGTAACTGAGTTAAATAATCTTGTGGGCACCGAAAAAATCATTCAATACAGTTATCAGGATGTCAATTTCGACAATCAATTTCAATTTGCTTCATTACCAGTCAAAGCAGGATTTATTTTGATTGACAGCAGGCTGAATATTATCTTGAATGCCGGAGTATCTACAAATCTATATTTGGGCAATAAACTGGAAGATCCAAATAGTGATGTTGCCAATGTATCTATTGGTCCTGGAAAAAGTTCTCCATATCGAGAGGTGAGTTTTGCGGGATTAGGAGGTCTGCAAATAGGCTATGCATTATTTGATCAGGTTGAGTTTACCGTGGAGCCCTATATGAGGCAACCTATTACTTCACTTACAAAATCAAACACTTCCTTTGTTGCTTCACCAAGTGGACTGGGAATAAATACGGGAATTCGTTACAGATTTAATTGACCTCTTACAACCTTTTCTGACAAAGCGGTGTCATGCTATTATAACTTGAATTATCGCCATGGAAGAAAAAGATCAAACACAACCCGTAGAGGTTAAAAAAGAGTTAATTAAACTCACAACACTTACATTAATTGTTCTATCACTACTTACCCTTTTTTATATAGGGTAAGTAGTTCGTTTACAGCTTTTGAAAACTGAAATTTTCATTAGCAGGCAATTTTATCCGGGGTATATCAGAGCTTGTCTTAAAAGATCCTTAGTTTTGAATCCCTATTGATAGAATTATGTCTCAAAAACCAATCACTAATTTTATAGAGAAGCATTTTCTCCATTTTAATGCTGCGGCTCTGGTGGATGCTGCCAAAGGATACGTTAAGCATTTAGATGAGAATAAAAAGATGCTCGTTTCGTTAGCCGGAGCAATGAGCACCGGTGAGTTGGGTATTTCGTTTGCTGAAATGATCAGAAACGATAAGGTACATATAATCTCCTGTACTGGTGCCAACCTGGAAGAGGATATTATGAACCTTGTAGCACATACACATTACAAGCGAATTCCTAACTATAGAGATCTAACTCCTGAGGACGAAGGTGCACTACTGGAGCAGGGCCTCAACAGGGTGACTGACACTTGTATCCCGGAAGAAGAGGCATTTCGAAGAATACAAAAAAACATTTATAAGATCTGGAAAGATGCTGAGGACAATGGAGAACGCTATTTTCCGCATGAGTTTATGTATAAGCTCCTGAAAAGTGGAATGCTGGACGAATACTTTGAGATTGATCCTAAGAATAGTTGGATGCTGGCTGCTATGGAAAAGAACCTACCAATGGTAGTACCTGGTTGGGAAGACAGCACCCTTGGAAACATCTTCGCGAGCTATTGTGTGAAGGGTGAGCTAAAGGCCAGTACAATGAAATCAGGTATTGAATACATGACTTTCCTGGCGGACTGGTATTCTGAGAATGCTGGTGAAGATGGTATAGGATTCTTTCAGATTGGTGGAGGAATAGCTGGTGATTTTCCTATCTGCGTGGTGCCGATGTTATATCAGGATCTGGAGCGGGTAGACACACCTTTTTGGAGCTATTTCTGTCAGATATCTGATTCTACCACTAGCTATGGCTCTTACAGCGGGGCTGTACCTAATGAAAAGATCACCTGGGGTAAGCTAGATGTAAATACACCAAAATTTATTGTGGAATCTGATGCTACAATCGTAGCTCCTTTGATCTTCGCCTATATTTTAGGTTGGTAATTTACTGGGTCTTAGGCTCTAGCTCGCCACGCATAAACTGGTTGTATTCTTCACAGGTCAGGAATGATTCACCCAATGAATAGGGGCAGGTCTGGTATATCCTGTCGAAAGGACCATCTTTAATTATCACTCCTGTTCCACTGCAGACAGGGCAGATCATTTTAAGCAATCCACCACAATTATAATCGTCTCCCTGGAGCTCTTTTTGAATTTCTGCAGTCTGTTCCTTGCTTATCTTAATGTATTCTTCCTCGGCTAACTGCAGGTATTTGATAGCCATATCGTAGTACCTTCCCTGGGTGCCTTTGAGTTGGATGTATTTGTTCAGCCAGTTGATACCCTGTTTATATTTTGATAGATGAAAGCTATTTCTTCCAAAATAATATGCCATTTCTGAGGGTAGTGATTCCATCTTACTCATCACAAAAAGAAACTCTTTTTGTGCGGACTCATACTGACCGGATTCCATCAGAATAACGCCCTGGTCCATGCGCCTGGAAAGCTCGCCATCTAAAATGGATTGCCCAACAAGTGAGAAGTTCAGGCCAACTGCCCCAAGGAAAACCAACAATAAATATTTACCCATTGCGTAAAGATGCTTATTTAAACTTATTTGGAAACGATCTTGTTCGTTTTTTAAGTTGACCTCCAAAATAGTACCAAGTTTTACTTATCTGTTACCTTTGCCCACTAATATTCATTTTGGAACAATAATTGTGAATACAAACGTTCACTAAACAAGAAAAAGTATCAGATCAATTTTGAGAACCAGATATCTACTTTTTGTAATTATTATCCTGACTTTTACGGGTGTTTCTTTTGCTCAGTCTACAAGAGACGTTAAACCAAAAGACCCGCCACCTCCGGCATACCAGGCCACCAAGAAGGAGAAAAAAGGATTCCTTGGATTGTTTAAAAAGAAAGAAAAAAAGACCGTTTTCAATAAGACGAGGGAAGAGGAGGTTGCGGAATTCAGAGCCAGACTAAAGGATGTTTACAAGGAGAAAGCCAAGGAACAAAAGCAGGCCGAAGACCCACAATATTCAAACCCCTTATACTTCGGGCATAAGAAACCTCCCAAAAAACGTCCATCAGACAAAATGAAATTTTGTAAAGAGTGTGGCCTTAAGCACTAACTCATGATTGCGAGGTCAATCCATTGTATGGGTAAAGTGCAGGGTGTCTTTTATCGGTCGTCTACCAAAGAGGTGGCTACAGATCTTGGGTTGTATGGGTGGGTTAAAAATCAAGCTGATGGTTCTGTGATGATTCACGTAGAAGGGCAGGAAGAGGCTATCAACCAATTGGTTAGTTGGTGTAAGCAGGGTCCCCGATTTGCAGAGGTGGAAGCTGTGGAAGTAATAGCTGCTAAAGTCAAAGGTTACAAAACCTTCGACATCAGCCGGTAGCGTAAGAAATGACCTTGTTTCTGCTAAAACGAACTCCAAACTTCCTTAGGATTATCCTACGGATTCCGTAAAAGTGGAATTTGAAATTGATATCCTGTTTCAAAATGCAAGCCTTGAGTATCCCCCGGTAGATTTCTGGATGCTGAGAGAGTTCATTGGTCCATTCCGCAAATTTATCAGACCAGTTTTCAGCATAGACTTCGTAGTGGCTCCTGCCATCCCAAATGAATTCCAGCTGATTATCCCCAATGGTGAAGCGGTAGATCACAGATAGCAGCTCGTAAAATTCTTTGAGGAACTCAGTGTCAAACTCCTTGATAGATTCGATGTGCAAAGCAAAGTCATCCATCAATCCCATCGGGTTCTCAGCAAGTGTATAGTGTGTCCTTGCGATTTCAACCCACTGGGTGAGGAGTCTTGGTTCTACAAAAGCCTGAGCAGCTCGCAGTATCTGGTTTTTATCCTGATCAAAATACTTATCCTGATACTGTATCAAATCTGACTGCTTTTGGTTTTCTGCATAAAAAAAGGGAATAGAACCTATTCCCTGCAAATTTACTTAAATCCTTTATTACTATTAAGAACTCTTTTCAAAAGTGAAGGTCCATGAACCTTCAAAACCTTCTACACGGTTTGATGAAGATACGGTAAACGTTACAATCAACTGAGTATCAGTAACTGACTGAATATCCATGGATATCCCATCAACCCTGTTTAGTTCTGAGATTGACCCGCCAAAAGTCCAGGAAGTATTAGTTGACCATACATCGCTTGCACCATTATCACTTGGTATTCCGGTTACGGCAATTGTTCCGCCATCTGCATTTCCTGAAATCACAACTGTCAGACCTTCCCATTCTGGTCTTACAGTGGTGCCGAGCTTAGCTCCATCAGTTGCTAAAACCCAGGTCCCTACAAGCTTCGCAACTTGTTCTTCCTGAGGGGTAGGACCGTCATCACCCCCTCCTCCTTTGTTACAGCTAATAAATACGGTAAGAGATATGAACACTAAGGCAGTTAGTAAATCAGTGACTCTTTTCATAATGCGGTTTAAAGATTATAATATAATCAAAAGTAGCCTTTTTTAAGGATATATAAAATTGAATTACCTAAAGATAAAACATAAATATTCTTAAAGCCATCATGTATGATTATTTAATTCAGCGCTTGAAATCTTCGATATTTATCACATCGTTACAAAAAGTGTACTCACGTTCCTGATTGGAGGCAATGACAATGCTTTGATCCTTTTTCAATGCTCCGATTTGATCTTCGTACCAGTTAATGTTTTTCAGATCAAGGTTCATTGTTGGTTCATCCAAAAAGATTACCTGTGAATCAAAGAAGAAAGCCAGGCTCAGCTTCAGCCTCTGAAGCATGCCGGAAGAAAGCTCTTCGATTAGCTTGTCGGCAGCAGGTTGAAGGTTTGATCTTTCAAGTATTTCAGCTGTGGTATAAGCTGAAGGTTTAAACTTTCGGTGGAAGTTGAACATCTCCGAAACCGTAAACTCATTGATGATATTTACATAGGGTGCTACCAGGCAAAATGCAAGCTGTACACTGTCTTTATCAACTGCTTTCTGGCCATTGGCGAATTTAACTTTACCTTCCGAGGGGCTTAAATAATTACATAAAATTTTAATCAGGGTTGACTTTCCTGATCCATTGGAGCCAGTTATAGCTACTCTACAACCTGATTTGAATTCAAAGTTCAGTGACCGGAATATCCATTCTCGATTGTACCTTTTCCCCAGGTTGTCAATGAGTATCTCCACTAGTAAATACCTTTCATGACTCCTTTGGGGCTGTTACGGATGAAGTCAAGTATCTGTTGTTTGTATTTGGTAGCTGCTAGCTCGGTTTCTACCTGATCCAGTGCTTTGCTGATATTTTGGTTTTGGATATAAATGATCCTGTAGATGTCGTCAATGATCCTTATATCTTCCTCAGAAAATCCTCTGCGCTTAAGGCCAACGGTATTCACCCCAACGAAAGAAAGTGGCTCTCTGGCGGCCTTAACATAAGGAGGTACATTTTTTCTTACCAAGGATGCTCCACCTATGAATGCGTGCTCACCAATCACAATAAACTGCTGTACAGCTACCAATCCTTCTAAAATGGCATGGTCTCCAATTTCTACATGACCTGCAATACTTACCGAATTTGCCAGAACGCAATTATCCCCAACGATCGTATCATGCCCAAGGTGTACATAGGCCATGATCAGGCAGTTTTTGCCTACCCGGGTCACATACTTATCTTTTGTGCCCCTATGAATGGTCACAAACTCACGGATAGAGGAATTATCTCCAATTTCCACGGTGGTGTATTCACCTTCAAATTTCAGATCCTGAGGGACCGCACAAATTACCGCTCCTGGAAAGATCTTAACATTCTTACCAATTCTTGCACCAGGAAATATGGTAACATTTGGCCCTATCCACGTATTATCACCAATCTCAACATCCTCATACACCGTTGAGAATGGCTCGATCGTAACATTTTTGCCAATCTTGGCTTCGGGATGAACATTGTTTTGAGGTCCTGTCATAGGTCTTTTCGAACGATGCTTGCTGTCATAATTCCTTCGCAAGCTAAATTATTTCCAACATACGCGCTGCCTTTCATCTTCACAAAGCCTCTTCTGATAGGCTGAAGAAGTTCACATCTGATCACGAGCGTATCTCCAGGCAGTACCATCTTTCGAAACTTAATATTTTCCAAACCAAGGAAATAAGTCCAGTAATTTTCGGGATCAGGGACACTGTTTAAAACCAGTATGCCACCGATCTGCGCCATGGCCTCCACTTGCAGGACACCTGGCATGACCGGGTTGCCTGGAAAATGACCGGCAAAGAAAGGTTCGTTGAAGGTTACGTTCTTTATGCCTGCTACCTGCTCATCATCCAGATGAAAGATCTTATCAATTAGTAGGAAAGGATAACGGTGAGGGAGTAACTTTTGAATCTTGTTGATATCCAAAACTGGCGGCAACTTCGGGTCATACTGAGGCACATTGTTTTGTTTGGTCTCCAGCATGAGCTTTTTCAGCTTTTTGGCGAATGCCACATTTGCTGCGTGCCCTGGTCGTGCTGCCAGAATCTGTGCTTTGATTGGCCTGCCAACAAGCGCCAGGTCACCTACCATGTCAAGTAGTTTATGTCGGGCTGGCTCATTTTTATGCCTGAGCGCTACATTGTTGAGAATACCTTCCTTGCTTGCTTCAATCTTTGGTTTTCCCAGCAGGTCAGCCAGGTGGTCCAACTCATGAGGCTTCACTTTCCTATCCACCACTACAATGGCATTGCTGAGGTCACCGCCCTTGATCAGGTTGTGTTTGTATAGCTCTTCTACCTCGTGTAGGAAGCAAAAGGTCCTGGCCATTGAAATCTTTTCCTTAAAGTCTTCTATGTTGTTCAACAGCGCATGCTGGCTGCCAAGCACAGGTGAATTATAGTCAACCATCACTGTGATCCGATAATCATCCAGCGGGAGGGCGGCTATCTCTACGTCCCTGTCTTTATCCTGATAGAACACACTTTCCGGCACTTCAAAAAAGTCTCTTTGTGCTGCCTGTTCCTGCAGGCCAACATTTTCGAGGGCATCTATAAACATCCGTGAGCTTCCGTCCATAATGGGTGGCTCTGGTCCATCCAGTTGGATGAGGACATTGTCAATCTCAAGGCCCACAAGCGCCGCGAGCGTGTGTTCAACTGTATTGACCCGGGCACCATTCTGCTCTATTGTAGTACCCCGGGAAAGGTCCACAACATTGTCAACATCCGCATCAACGATAGGCTGACCTTCCAGGTCGATCCGTTGAAATTTGATGCCGTGATTGGGTTTTGCCGGGGTGAAGGTCATATTGGCTTTTACACCCGTATGCAGTCCTATTCCTGAAACCGTAACCGGTTCTTTGATTGTGTGTTGATTAGACTTCATCCTATTTATTGATGGAGGACAAATTTAGAATTTTTTGTTCAAGTTCCTGAATCCGTTTCATCACATCAGGCAACTTTCTGAACACAGCATATGATCGCATATACGATCCCTTTTCAAAGGCGGGGGCTCCAAACATGGTTTCTCCTTCTGGAACATCTTTTGAAATTCCAGCCTTGGCCGCAATGATCACTCCATCACCAATTTTGATGTGACCAACCACACCAACCTGGCCGGCTATAATCACCTGTTTTCCAATTTTTGTACTTCCGGAAATCCCTGTTTGAGCAGCAATTACAGTGTTTTGATCTACCTCAACATTGTGTGCTACCATGACAAGGTTGTCTAGTTTTACACCTTTTTTGATTACTGTAGATTCAAAAGTGGCACAATCAATTGTAGTGTTGGCTCCAATATCCACGTGATCCTCCAGAATTACATTTCCCAGCTGAGGGATTTTTTTGTAAGATCCGTCTTTTTGTGGAGCAAAACCGAATCCATCCGAACCAATGACAGCACCACTGTGGATAGTACAATGACTTCCAATTTTTGTTCCGGCATAGATTTTCACACCAGCATGGAAAATACAATTGTCACCTATTGTGGTATTGTCACCAATATAGACTTGGGGATGGATTTTTACGTTTTTACCAATTTTCACGTTTTTACCAACATAGCTAAAAGCTCCCAGGTAGACTTTTTCCTCATAGGTGGCATTTTCACCAACAAAGACCGGTTCTTCAATGCCCTCTTTCATGAAAGAGGTGATTTTCTCATACTCTTCAAGGAGTGAGGTAAAGCTGAGATATGGATCATCAACCTTGATGAGTGTGGCACTTATGTTTTTAGTCGGGGTAAAATCTTTTGAGACGATTACTGCGGATGCCTTTGAGGTGTAGATAAAGGGTTCATATTTTGGGTTGGAAAGGAAAGAAATAGCACCTTCACCCGCATCCTCAATGCTGTTGATTCTGCTTACTTTTTGCTGGCCGTCGCCTTCTACGACTCCACCAATGATTGCTGATATCTGATTAACTGTAAATTCCATGAAGTGCCTGGTTGAGGCTTAAGTGGGTCACAAATATATGTCTTTGGGATAGCTTAGATAATATTTTTTTACGATTTTGCTAATTGCCTTGATATTGGGCAGATCTGTAGCACTCGCTACATCCACTACGTCGCCTGTTTTAGTTAGGATGTTTATTGAGCTGTCTTTTGCTACGTAGGCCGCATTGCTGACTGTACCTTTTTGCACAAAATATTTGATATGATTCGTATCAAAGCCCCTTTTTGCAAGGGTCTCATTGAGCTCTTTTATTCGATCCTTGGATATTTTATCATGTGAGAGCTCAATTTTAAAAAGCTTTCGTCTAAGCAGACTCTGACTCAATGTCTTCATTACCGGGTCATCATGCTGAGCCCAAAATTTGATAGATCCCCAGATGTCGGAGTCATCCAGCATCCCAAAGACATCCAATAAGTCATGGTCTTTTTCGAATTCATCTACTGTGATATCCTGTTCAAGGAAAATTTTCAAAGCAGGAGTGGCATCTACCTTGTTACCTGATTGAGTTAGTTTCTTGGCTCGCTTCATCAATGAGATAAGCATTGATTCCGCACTGACCGAGGCTTTATGAAGGTAGACTTGCCAATACATCAATCGGCGGGCATTCAGGAAGTTTTCGATGCTATAAATACCCTTCTCTTCCACAACGAGGTGATCATCCACCACATTCAGCATTTTGATGATTCGTTCTGAACCAATAGTACCTTCCATCACACCGGTAAAAAAGCAGTCTCTACGCAAGTAATCCAGTCGGTCAGCATCCAGCTGGCTGGAAACCAACTGATGAAGAAACTTTCTGTGATATTTTCCAGTAAAGATTTGAATGGCCAGTTCAAGTCGTCCCTTAAACTCTTCGTTCAATTTTCTAAAGATCCACAAAGAGATCTGCTCGTGATTTACGTCTTTAAACAAGCTAAATTCCAGTGTGTGGGAAAAAGGACCGTGGCCAATATCATGCAATAGGATGGCCATTTGCGCTGCTTCATACTCAGCCTCGAAGATCATGACCCCTTTGCTTCGCAGCGTATCCAAAGCCTTGGTCATCAGGTGCATGGCTCCAAGGGCATGATGAAAGCGGGTGTGTAACGCACCAGGGTAAACAAAATCGGTCAACCCCAGCTGTTTGATCCTACGAAGCCGCTGAAAGTACGGGTGTTCGACAATATCATAAATATGTCTTCCCGGTATGGAAATAAAACCGTAGACGGGATCATTTAATATTTTCTTTTTGTTCAAATTTTGGGTTGACTTATTAAGATTTATTAACAACTTGTTTGTGTAAAATTACTAATCCATCTTCCAAACAATTACGTAACACTATTGAACAAATAAAAAAACTATGAATTACCGAATACTCTGGGCTGATGATGAAATCGATTTGTTGAAACCGCATATTTTGTTTTTATCAGCCAAGGGATACAACATTACACCAGTAAATAGTGGAGCCGACGCCCTGGAGCAGATTGATCATAACCATTTTGATTTGGTGTTTCTGGATGAAAATATGCCCGGAATGACGGGCCTTGAAACGCTAAACTACATAAAGTCGACACACCCGAATCTGCCAGTTGTGATGATTACCAAGTCCGAAGAGGAGGAAATCATGGAAGAGGCCATTGGTGCGAGGATTGCGGACTATCTGATCAAGCCACTCAACCCAAATCAAATCCTGCTCTCTGTGAAGAAAATCCTTGACAATAAACGAATTGTCTCGGAACATACCAATTTCGGTTATCAGCAGGAGTTTCAGCGGTTGACCATTGACCTGATGGATGTTAATGATTTTCAGGGATGGGCAGATATCTTCAAAAAGCTAGTTTACTGGCAAATAGAGATTGACAATACTGAAGATAAGAGTATGGAAGAAGTGCTGAATAATCAACGGGTAGACGCCAATCATCAATTTTCGGATTTCATAGAGGATCATTACCTGGATTGGATTACCAATCCCGATGTGGACAGACCTTTGCTTTCGCATCAGGTGCTGAAGAAAAAAGTTTTCCCTCTTATCAATGACGAAAGATCTGTGTTCTTAATAGTGATCGATAATCTCCGCCTGGATCAATGGGAGATACTGGAACCGGAGATTGCAGAGCTTTTCAATATCGAAAGAAAAGAGACTTATTATTCGATCCTGCCAACTACTACAGCTTATGCTAGAAACTCACTTTTTGGTGGGATGATGCCCCTGGACATTGCCAACAATTATCCAAACCTTTGGGTGGGTGAAGATGAAGAAGACTCAAAGAATAATTTTGAGAATGAACTGCTTGGGGTGAATCTAAAACGCGAAAAGAAAGATATCAAATACACCTACAACAAGATTATCAGGACCCAGGACGGGAAACAAATTGTTGATAGCGTGACAAATCTGATGTCTAATCAGCTCAATGCGATCGTTTTTAATTTTGTAGATATGTTGTCTCATGCACGTACTGATATGCATATGATCCGGGAACTGGCACCAGATGAGTCGGCATATTTGTCATTGACAAAATCCTGGTTTTCACACTCTTCTTTGTTTGAGCTGCTAAAAATTCTTGCGACGAAGAAAAACACTAAAGTGGTGATCACAACTGACCATGGCACTATCAGAGTGAAGAAACCATACAAAATTGTTGGCGATAGAAAAACAAATACCAACTTACGATACAAGCAAGGAAAAAACCTGGGATTTGAAGAAGAGGGCGTCTTTTTCACCAGAAACCCTGAGCAGTTTAAGTTGCCCAAAACAAATGTGAGTAGCACCTTTGCATTTGCCAGGGAGGATTTCTTCTTCGCTTATCCAAACAACTTCAACTATTACGTAAATCATTATCGCGATACTTTTCAACATGGCGGGATCAGTTTAGAGGAGATGATCATCCCCCTTGTAGTTTTAGGCCAGAAATAAATGAAATTTGTTGTTAGCTCAATTGGTGATTTGCGTCAGGTGTCTGAAGCCATTAAAGAAAAGTCTAAAAAATTTAAAGTAATCTGTCTGGATGGCGATCTTGGAGCTGGAAAGACCACTTTGGTCAAGGATTTGGGCGAGGTTTTAGGGATATCTGATAACATCAGCTCGCCAACCTTTTCAATCATCAACGAATATGAAGATGATGGTCGTAAACCAATCTATCATTTTGATTTTTACAGACTTAAAGACGAAGAGGAAGCATTGGACATAGGGATAGAGGAATACTTATACAGCGGTGATCTCTGCATAATTGAATGGGCGAGTATGTTTCCGGATCTTATTCCGTCAAGACACCTGGAAATAAGTATTAACTTAGTGGGTGAGAAGAACAGGGAGATAACCCTGGTAGAACATGGCTGAAAAGATGAAATCCGGCTTTGCAGAGTTGGCCCGGAATCCAAAATTATACACGCAAGAGGCTCCACTGAAGAAGGGAAAGGGGCATAAATCTTTGTTTATTGGTGTACCCAAAGAAATCTCTCTTCAAGAGAGTAGGGTAGCACTCAAACCCGAATCTGTTGATGTATTGACAAGTAATGGGCATGAGGTCTGGGTGGAAGCAAGTGCCGGTAAGTCCGCCCACTTCAGCGATCATGAGTACAGCGAAGCAGGAGCAAAGATTGTCTATTCTTCAAAGGAGGTCTATCAGGCAGATATCATCCTCAAAGTAGAGCCACCAACAGATAAAGAGGTAAACCTGCTAAAGCAGGGGACCACCATTTTCTCAGCATTTCAAACCGGAAGTCAGTCAAGAGAGTACATTGAGTCACTTAACAGGAAAAAGATTACTGCTATTGGCTATGAGTTCATAGAGGATAAGGTAGGTGGTCTACCGATGGTTAGAGCGATGAGCGAAATTGCGGGAAGTACAGTAATGCTGATTGCCGCAGAATTACTCAGTAATACCAACGAAGGAAAAGGGATTATTCTTGGAGGGATCACAGGAGTACCTCCAACCCAGGTCGTGATATTAGGAGCGGGGACTGTGGCAGAATATGCTGCCAGAGCATGTATTGGTCTGGGTGTAGATATCCAGGTTTTTGATAACCATATTTATAAACTAAGGCGGATAAAACATGCACTGGGGCAGCAGATCCACACGTCGACTATCGATAATGCCACTATTTCTAAAGCCATTCAAAATGCGGATGTGGTAGTGGGAGCAATAAGGCCGGAGAAAGGTGCTAACAAATGTATTGTGACGGAGGAAATGGTTTCGCAAATGAAACCTGGCTCTGTCATCATTGACGTAGGGATCGATCAGGGGGGTTGTATAGAGACTTCGGAAATGACCAGTCATAAACGGCCCACTTTCAAAAAGTACGATGTGATTCACTATGGAGTGCCCAATATTGGGTCGAGGGTAGCAAGAACAGCCTCTCTAGCCATCTCAAATATTTTTACTCCAATTATTTTGCACATTGGAGACATAGGAGGGATAGATGAAATGATCCTGAGTAATAAGTGGTTTATGAAGGGTGTGTATACCTACAGGGGATCGCTGACGAATCTTCAGCTCGCCAAGAAGTTTAATTTGGGATTCAAAGACCTGAATCTTTTGATGGCTGCCAGATTCTAGGCATTAGGAAATGTGTCCTGACAAAAAGAACCTGACAACCAGTAATGTTTTTTTTAGTCTGGTAATACTTTTACCATTACACTTTTATAAAGCACTTTACTCCCCGGATCATGCCCCTGAAGCGCGAAAGTTCCGCTTCCAAGCAATCGACCCTTCATTCCGTCTTCTCTTTCAGGATTTTCAGGCTCAGTGTAGTCAACTGTAGTGATACCGTTTACCTTCACTACCACATGCTTGCCTTTCACGATGATGTGCTCGGTGAACCATTCGTTGTCTTTTGATGGTGGATCCTTTACATCCTGGATTGCATATAGACCACCTGTTTTTCTCCAGTCAGAGTGGGTGTTGTTTACCTGTACTTCATAGCCTTTTGAAGGCCATCCATCTTCCTGATATTCAGTATGGAAATAAATTCCTGAGTTGGAGTTAGGAAAAGTCATTAACTCACATTTCAACTCAAAGTTTTTGAAGTTTCCATTGTTTACATCTCCCACATAAAAGAGGTGAGATCTTTTGCCATTTACGACTATATTTCCGTCTTCAATTTTGAAAGTCTCAGTGTTTTCACTGGCTTTCCAGCCATCAAAGGACTTCCCATCAAACAGGCTGATCCATTCTCCAGTAGCAGCTTCTGTAGGCTGAGTGGTTGCTTCTTTGGTTTCGCTGGTTGTCTCAGATTTTTTTGGTGAACATGCAGCCAGGACTGCAATCATTAAAATGGTTAAGTATTGTAATTTCTTCATAGTTTGGATTTTAGGCCAAATCTAACAATATCTACCAAATCAGTGTGACTTTGATACGCTCGCAGGATAAATGCAGGCAAGATCAGGATGACAATTTTTGGAAGATTATATTTACTTGTTTGCTTTATTGGAAAAATGCAACAATGAACACTTTTAAATGCCTAATTCTGCTTCTGCTAATTAGTTGTTTCGCCATATTTGAAATCAGCAGTCAGGAAAAAGTGGCAACTCCCTGGGTTTCTTACCCCACAGCGAATGTTACCAGCTATGGTGTCTATCATTTCAGGAAGGCTTTTGATCTTGATGTTGTGCCTAGTCAATTGAAAGTTCACCTTTCGGCGGATAACAGATACATTTTCTTTGTAAATGGAGAAATGGTGAGTTATGGGCCAGCTAAAGGTGATTTAAAAACCTATAAATATGATATTGTTGACATAGCCGCTCAACTGAAATCGGGGCGAAATGTACTGGCTGTGCTAGTATTTAATGCAGGAAATAACAAACCGATGGCTTTGCTTTCAGTACAGACAGCATTTATGTTTAGAACTGCAGATGAGAAGTTCAACTATTTAAACTCAGATCAAAACTGGAAGACTTACCAAAACCCCGCTTATGACCCTATTACATATAGTGAACTCAATCTGAGAGAATGGCTTCGGGGATATTATGCCGTTGGTCCTGGTGATGAGGTATTTGCCGAAAAGTACCCATGGGGGTGGGAAGAGGTTGATTTTGATGATAGTGAATGGATTTCTCCACAAAAGTTAGATTTTAATGGTGCGGAACCCTGGAATCTGGTGCCGAGGAATATTGCTTTCATGGATAATCATAGGGAATATCCAAAGAAGATCAGACGGGTAGAAAGAATTGATATGCCTGAAGCATTTCTGGAACAAAAGCAACCCATTGTCGTTTCTGCAAATTCTAAAGCACGTATTCTCCTGGACTATGAGATTTTTACAATGGGTTATCCGGAGTTGACTGTCAACCAGGGAAAGGGAAGCAAGATCATAATCTCATATGCCGAGGCTTTACATGAGGAGCCTTATCTGAAAACACACCGGGATTCTGTAGACGGTAAAATCATGTATGGTCCGTTTGACATCTTTCATCCGGATGGAGAATTGAGAACTTTCAGACCACTTTGGAAACGAGCATACAGATATGTACAGCTTGATGTCACAACTGGAGGAAGCCCACTAGAAATAGTTAGCCTGGAAAGTGAGTACTCCGGTTATCCTTATCCTGAAATGGCTACTTTTCAAAGTGATGACACCCGGCTTGACGACATGTTTGAGATCAGTCTGAGAACATTAAGGATGTGCTCCGGAGAGACCTATTATGATACTCCTTTTTATGAGCAGTTGAGTTATGGAGGTGACAATAGACCTATTTCTGCTATTTCCACCTACAATTCTACTGATGATCGCTTGTTTAGAGAGGTGATGAGGCTATATCCTCAGTCAGCAAATAGGGAAACAAAGCTTTTCAAATCCGCATACCCATCGCGATTTGATTTTGACATGGGTACCTGGAGCCTGGCCTGGGTGCAAACACTTTGGGATTACTATGAGATAAGAAAGGATGCCAATTTTCCGAAACAGTTCGTAAGTGATATTGAAGGTGTACTCGCCTTTTATGAACAACATATGGATGAGTCAAAAGGTGTATTGGGTAGGATTGCTGGTCAACAGTTTGTCGATTGGAGTATGATAAAAGGTAGTCTCCCTACAGGAACTGAAGAACGGAATGTATTTGATCATTCAGCGATTCTTACTTTGTATTTTGCTCATACCCTTGACTGTGTGGTAAAGCTATACAATGAAATAGGTGAGGAGGAAAAGGCTCGAAAATGGAAGGTGTTGGCAGCGGATATCAAAAAAGCTGCTTATGATATTTACTGGGATCCTGAAAAGAAAATATTTGGCGATTTCCCTGATAAAAGGCAATATTCACAACATACAAACATCCTGGCGATCATGTGTGATGCCATTCCAAAAGCAGATCAGGATGCCCTTTTTCAAAAGATCCTGACATATAAATTTGATGAGATGGCCAGCTCTTACTTTACTTTTTTCCTTTTCAATATCATGGAGAAACTTGGGAAAGAAGATCTTTATTTTGATCATCTGGATCACTGGCACTATTTCCTGGATAAAGGGCATACCACTTGTGGAGAGACCGGATTCATGTCTCATGACCGATCTGATTGCCACGCATGGAGTGGATCCCCGGGATATTATCATCTTAGGTTTATTGCAGGTATCAAACCAGCGGATTTGGGATTTGAAAATGTATTAATCACACCTCACCTGGGCACATTGAAAAAGGTTAATGCTACCATGCCTCATCCGAAAGGAAGGATCAGTGTTTCCTATGAGGTAAAAGGAAAAAGACTGGTAGGTGAAATCAACCTGCCCGAGGGAATGCATGGTGATTTTGAATTTGGGGGAACAACCCTCAAACTTGCACCCGGATTAAACAAAATCAAAACCCAACTGTGATGACGAACTTTGTAAAAGTATTCACGCCATTGATCATTTGCCTGGTGTTTGCAACATGCAAACAAATGGATGAGCATTTACCTCCCCCAAATATCATCTGGATCAATGCAGAGGATATCGGTCCGGCATTTGGGGCATATGGAGATACGTATGCTAAAACACCTAATATCGACGCCTTAGCCAGCAAAGGGTTGAGGTATGACAACGCCTATGCAACCGCGCCAATCTGTGCCCCAGCCAGGTCTTGTTTGATTACCGGTGTATATGCTACAGCTATGGGGACACAACACCTCAGGAATGAGATCCCAAGAACGCCCTCAATTGGTGCATTGCCCGAGTATTTGAGGGAGGCAGGATATTTCACCAGTCTGTATGGTAAAACGGATTACAATTTCACTCCTGAAGGGATTTGGGATTTGAGGGCCCAGAGATTGGCTCCCTGGAGAGAAAGGAAAGGTGATGACCCTTTTTTTAGTATGTACACCATTGGTAGTACACATGAAGGGCCGGCCAATTTTTATGAGAGATATTTAAGTGCTGTTCAGGACCTTCCCGATTCCATGTTACATGATCCGGCCATAGCGAAAGTGCCTCCATATTACCCTGACAACGATTCTTCCCGCTGGATGTGGGCCAGGTATTATGACCTGATCAGCGGGTTTGATCTGGATGTTGGAGCAATTATAGATAGTCTGGAAGCCGATGGTCTAATGGAGAATACGATCATGTTTGTATTTTCTGATCATGGCTTTGGTATGCCCCGCTACAAAAGGTGGCTCAATGAAACGGGGATCAGGGTTCCACTTATTGTTTATGTACCCGAGGCTTACAAAAGTGTTTTCAGGGCAGGCGATCTTCCCGGGCAGGGGACTGATGAACTGGTGAGTTTTGTTGATTATGCACCAACAACACTCAATTTAGCAGGCCTGCCGATACCTGAACATATGCAGGGACAACCTTTCCTTGGATCAGAGCTCCCTGAAAAGCGGGAATATATTTTTGGGGCCCGGAGCAGGGCAGACGATATGTACGAAATTTCCCGGGCTTCGCATGACGATCAATATATTTATATAAGACATTACCTGCCTCAATATCCATATATCCAATCAGGTATCATTTTTGGAAATCAGAAAGAATCACTTCGTTTATTGAGGAGATCCCGGGCACAAGGCGATTTACCACCTCTTGGAGAAGCTATGTTTAATCCAAAGCCAATTGAAGAATTGTACGACCTTCAAAAGGATCCCTATGAACAAGTCAATCTCGCAAAAAATCCGGATTATCAGGATGTAAAGAAAAGGATGAAGGGAGCTATGCATGATTGGATGAAAACCCATCGAGATGCCGGAATGCTTATCGAACCAGAGATGATGAGGAGAGCAGGGGAAGATTCTCCTTATACCATGGCACAGGATGAAAGTAGATATCACCTGGATCGAATCATTGAAGCAGCAGAAGGTGTAGGAACTGCTTCATTGGAAACCCTCATTACTGATCTGGATGATACAGATAGTGGTGTTCGATGGTGGGCAGTGATGGGACTGGGTGCCATGAATCCATTACCAGAAAAAGCTGTTGCCCCACTCGCCGAACTACTTGGTGATGAATCACCGTCAGTACAGGTGGCTGCGGCTGAAGTTCTATGCACGACTGGCAATTGTACTTCGGCAGCCCTCGATGCTTTGTCAAGGAATATGCGATCTGACAAACCCTGGTTGGCACTATATGCAGCGCGGTCTACTCAATTGATTGGAAGTGAAGCCTGTGCTATAAGAGACGTGATCCTGGAGGTGCAACAAAGTTATCTTTCGGGTCCCGATGGCCCGAGGAAATATAAAGACTTCAACTTTTCGTCATTTATAGGGTGGGCGTTGGAGGTTCCTATTGAGAATTGTCCACAATAAATTTTTGAATAACTTGAAAAAGTACCTGGTCCTGGTATTTGTTTCGTTTCGGATTTTAGCGGCTGCGCAGTTGGCTGAGCCATGGATAGCTTACCCCTCAGCTAATGTGAATGCCTATGGTGTTTATCACTTTCGAAGAAGTTTTGATCTGGAGACTATACCATCAAAGCTTGTGGTTCAGGTCAGTGCAGACAATCGGTACCAGCTTTTTGTGAATGGGACGCGGGTGAGCTATGGCCCTGCCAAGGGTGATCTAAAAACTTACAAATACGATGAGCTTGACATCGCTAAATTTCTCCAGAAAGGGAAAAATGTGATCGCAGCCCTGGTTTTTAATATGGGTAAGGAAAGACCAATGGCCCTGATTACTGCTCAGACAGCATTTTTGTTCAGGACATCTGATCCATCCTATAAATTTCTAAATAGTGATACTACCTGGAAATTTTATAAGAACCCTGCTTACAATCCTATCTGGTACAATCAACTTAAAATAGGGGAGTGGATGCGCGGTTATTATGCTGTAGGTCCAGGCGATGAGGTTTTTGCTTCAAAGTACCCTTGGGGATGGGAAAAGGTGGATTACGATGATAGTCAATGGATAAAACCTGAAATACTCAACTTTGATGGAAATGCTCCCTGGAATCTGGTTGCCAGAAATATCGCATTTATGGATACCCACATCGATAAGCCACAAATGATACGACAGGCTACCGGGATTGACCTTCCTGCGGATATCCCGTACAATGAAAAATCCGTTGTAATTCCACCAAATACAAGGGCGAAAATTCTTTTTGACTTTGAAAACTTCACAATGGGCTACCCTGAACTAACGGTTGATCAGGGAGAGAATAGTATAATCAAAGTTCGTTATAACGAGACCCTGTTTGAAAAGCCCTATTTGAAGAGCCACAGGGATTCCGTAGCGGGGAAGCAGATGTTCGGACCCTTTGATATTTACCGCTCTGACGGTGAAAAACGCACGTTCCGACCTCTTTGGAAACGCGCATTCAGATATCTTGAATTAGATATTAAAACTGAAAATGAACCATTGATAATCCATTCCCTATTAAATGAATATTCCGGATATCCCTATGAAGAAATGGCGACCTTCAAAACAGATGATAGCAGGTTGAATGAAATGTTCGACATGTCCTTAAGGACACTTAAAATGTGTTCAGGTGAGACTTATTACGACACACCTTTTTACGAACAAATGAGCTACGGTGGAGACAACAGACCAATCGGAGCCATTTCCGGGTATAATACCACTGATGATCGTTTATTCAGAGAAATGATGAGAATCTATCCCCAATCTGTAAATAAAGAAACCGGCTTGTTCAAAGCAGCCTATCCATCCAGGTTTGACTTTGATAAAGGTAGTTGGAGTCTTGCCTGGATACAGACATTATGGGACTATTATCAACTTCGGGGAGATGCATCATTTTCAAAACAATTCGTAAACGATATTGAAGGTGTTTTAGATTTTTTTCACAGGCATATAGATGAAGAGCTGGGTGTTTTAGGTGTAATTGAGGGCCACCATTACCTTGATTGGAGTAAACATAGTGGAAAAGTACCTACTGGGCTACCTAAATGGTATTTTGAGCATTCTTCAGGACTCACGTTGTTTTACGCTCACACTCTGGATTGTGCTGTGAATTTATTCCGAGTAATTGGTGAAAATGAAAAAGCCCGAAAGTGGGAGGCTATAAGTCAGGAGTTAAAAAAGTCAACTTATGATTTGTTCTGGGATGAAGACAAAAAGATGATGATGGAATATCCGGGTGATAAGCGATATTCTCAACACACAAACATTCTGGCTGTTTTATGTGATGCCATACCCAGGCAGGACCAGGAAGCTTTATTGAAACGAATTGTAACTTATGAGTTTGACGAAGAAGTCAGTTCATTTTTTGCTTTCTACCTGTTTAAAGCAATGGAGAAGGTGAATAGAGAGGATCTTTATTTCAATAGCCTTTATCATTGGGAACATTTCATTGATATGGGCCTGACTACTTGTGGAGAAACCGGGTTCGCCATTCACGACAGATCTGATTGCCACGCATGGAGTGGTTCCCCAGGATATTTTCACCTGAGATTTATTGCAGGGGTTAAACCTGCAAATAATGGATTTGATCAGATATTGATTGAACCTGTGTTAGGTCATATAAAGAATCTCACAGCTTCAATGCCACATCCCAAAGGGCGTATTGAGATTCAATATGAAATACGGGACGATTTACTCAGTGCCACGATCGTCTTACCAACAGGTCTGTCAGGAACTTTTTCTTATTCATCAGAAACAAAACCATTAACTGCTGGAATAAATACAATATCTATCAGGTTTTGAACTTTTAAATCGTGAAGATACACGTCAAATTTGTTTGGGTCATTAATTCATATCTGAAAGAGAATTTTCAGATTGAAACAATGGCCATTCAGGATCTGCGACATGTGCTTCCTGCATGTAGGCCCGCATCCTGGCTACAATCTCAGGGTTTTCTGCTGCGATATTATTGTTTTCTCCGATATCGTATTTTAGGTTGTACAACTCTATCGTGGCGTTTTCATTTTTGTAAACATCATTTCTCACGGCTTTCCATTCATCCATAACAAGCGCTTGACTTTTCCCTCCTTCATAAAAAGCAAAATATAAATAATCATGCTTTTTCTGTGGTTCTCCCAGTAAAGTACTGAGGTAGGATATCCCATCAGTTTCAGGTCCTTCCACATCAAGGATTTCTGCAACAGTGGGAAAAAAATCGTAGAATGCAGACGCATGGTTTGTAACTGATCCGGGAGAGATCATGCCAGGCCATTGTGCCACAAATGGCATTCTAATTCCACCCTCGTACAGATCACGTTTATAGCCTCTCAGTGGACCATTGCTGACAAATACACTATCTGAAGTATGAGGCAGACCTTTATATGGACCATTGTCACTGGTAAAAATGATCAGGGTATTCTCCTCAAGGCCCAGGGCAGATACTTTTTGTGTGATTTGACCAACATAATCATCAAGTTTTTCAATAGATGCCGCGTAGGCTTTCCAGCTATTGGGCCAATCTTTTTCCTGAAATCTTCCATTTGAGGGTACCTCAAACTGCAAGCTGTCATGAACGGCTTCCCCATTATCATGAGGGATTGTAGTAGGAAAATAGAGAAAGAAAGGCTTGTCCTTGTTTCGGTCAATAAAAGCCAGAGCCTCTTCAGCCATGAGATCCGGTGAGTAATCAACCTTGGATGTGGAGTAACTCCCCAGTCCCTTATGCCATGCGGTCGTGTCAAGATATTGAACCACATTATTGAGAAAAACTTTTTCACCATCTTTCCATAGAAACTCCGGATAGTAATTATGTGCCAGGATCTGATCCGTGTATCCAAAAAAGAAATCGAAACCTTGTTTGTTTGGATCTCCAGTAGTGCCGGGCTCTCCAAGTCCCCATTTTCCAACCATACCTGTGGAATAGCCATTATCCTGAAGAAATTCTGCTACTGTGTAGGTATCTGCTTCTAATGGAACCTGACCTGAAGGTGGTGAAAATCCATTTCCTCGGATCTCGGCATGACCCATATGATTTCCTGTCATCAGTACGCATCTGGAGGGTGCACATACAGAAGTACCCGCATAGTGCTGATTAAATTTAATCCCTTTTGTCGCTATCGCATCAATATTGGGAGTCTTAATAATTTCCTGGCCATAGGCACCAATTTCCCCATAACCGAGGTCGTCTGCCATGATGTATATGATATTGGGTTTGTTTGGGTTGCCTTGTTTGATGGACTGATCACAGCCAGTCAAAATGGCTATAGAAATAAATAGAGAGGTATAAAGCTTATTGAACATTTTCCAGATTCTTTTGTCAATTATCAAATATAAAAAGGTTACTCATCGGAGAAAAAATGCTTTTCATATTAGAACAAGTAACAGCACCAAATGATGATGACCAGGGTTTACATTTTTATTCTACTTATTTCAGTACTTGATCCTACCAAAGCACAAAATCCGGCACATGGCTGGACTTTTGCTCCCAACCAGGACACCTTCAGTGATCAGGCCGTGCTTGACTTAAGCTATCTCAATGAAGATGAAGCGGGTCAGAGTGGTTTCATTGGGCTGTCTGCAGATGGTGAAAGCTTTGTGGACGGAAATGGAGAGCCAATCAGGTTTTGGGCTTCTGGAGGTGCTGGTTTATCAGAAGACCTTACAAGCACAGAACTTTCATATTATGCAAAGTTTTTAGCCAAGCGGGGAGTCAACATCATTCGATACCACGCGGAGATCTCACCGCATGAGAGCGAAACAGATTTCAATACTCCAAATATGGAGGAGATTGATGATATCTGGAGAGCAGTAGCTGCATTCAAGCAAGAAGGCATTTATGTTGTGATCAGTCCCCATTGGCCATATGCTATCGAAAACCCTCCGATTGAATGGGGGTTTGGAGAGTACACCGGTAATGGCGCAGCTAAACCCTGGGGAGCGCTATATATCTCAGATACTTACCAGGAAGCCATGAAAAGCTGGGTAAGTATCCTTTATGGTGAGACAAATCCCTATACAGGGATTGCACTAAAAGATGACCCATCCGTAGCCATTATCCAGATGCTTAATGAGGATGGAATTTTCTTTTGGACCATTAATTCATTGGCTGACTGGCCCGATCAGATGGCAACCATGGAGAATCTCTTTTATAGTTGGTTGATCAGTAAATATGGCACCATAGAATCTACTTATGCAGCCTGGAATAATGATACAAATCCTAATGATGATATTGATAATCAGAGGATGGGTATTGAAAATATCTGGGTGGCGACGCTTTCAGGTGATGATCCCAACCTGCCTGCGGATTTGTCGCAAGCCAGGGTAAGTGACCAAATACAGTTTATGGCTGAGCAGCAGAGGTCTGTCTATGAAGAGTTTTATGATCATTATAAAGTTACTCTTGGCTGCAAGCAACTAATAAATACAACTAACTGGAAAACAGCCAGTTCACTGTATCTGAATGATGCAGAAAGGTGGACAAACGCTGCCGCGGATGTGATTGCTGTAAACCGGTACGTCAGTCCAACACATGTGAATTTGAATAATCCTGCATATGATGGATATCGAATCGATCCGGGCGACTATTATATTGGGGAGTCTGTACTGAAAAATCCTAATAAGCTACCAATAAGCAGCAAGCAGGTTGAGAGTCATCCTTTTATTGTAACCGAAAGTGGATGGAATCTACCAGCCAAATATCAAGCGGAAGGTCCATGGCTGATCGCAGCCTATTCTTCCCTCAATGGTGTGGATGCTTTCTTTTGGTTTAACCCATCACACCCCGGTTTTGATGATAACCCTTACTATGATTTCTGGAGAGAGTACGAAAATATCAATACCTACCCTATGTTTCGTTGGACGTCTTCCATTCCCGGTACAACTGCCATGTATCCTGCAAGCGCTTACATCTTCAGAAAGGGGCTTATTCACGAGTCAGAGCCGGTTGTTTTGGAGCAGCGGTCCTTACAGAGTATCTGGGATCGGGAACTGCCGGTAATCGCCGAAGAAAATGGCTTTGACCCTAACCGGGATTCTTATGGGAATCAGAATGACCCTAAAGAGACGGAGGTCATCCCATTTGCGTTTCTGACGGGTAAGGTAAAGGTTGATTATGGGGGAGAAGGGAATACGGTTATCGACTCTCAAATAAACACCCTTGTTGATCTTGGCAATAAAACCATCGGTAGTTCAACTGGTGAATTGAATCTGGATTATGGAAATGGCCTGGCTACGATGTCTGCACCAATGGCTCAGGGTGCAACAGGTTTCTTTTCTGATGGAAAAACGGCCCATGAGGTAGAGTTACCAGACCTCACGCTGTCAGTGAAAAATGAGTATGCAGCCATCTCTGTAGTATCTATGGACGATACTTCGCTAGGCAATTCAGGCAAGATCCTTTTACAGATTGGCACTGTCTATCGACCCACTGGTTGGGTGGAGCAGCCAGCACAATTTGAACCCTCCAGTGGAGATGTTCGGGATGGTTTTCAGATCATCAATACGGGCCGAATGCCGTGGAAAGCTGCTAACAACATGATGAGCATAGAATTCAGAAATCAAAACATCAAATCTGCCCATATGCTAACCATCAATGGAGAAAAATCTGACGAGATCTTACTTTTCCCAACTAACGATGGTGTAAAGATGTATGTGCCCAGCAATGCTATGTACATCATGCTATCTACGGATGAGCCCAATTTGATTGCAGGCACAGAAGCCAAAAATAATCTGTGGAGTGTTTATCCAAATCCTTCGGATAGCCAGATCATTATTACGTTTGATCGGAAGATCCGTAACCAAATAGATGAATTGGAAATTATCGATATTCAGGGGAGGTCTCATTTGACGATAAACACCAAGAAGGAGGATCGGGTTGAAATTGATACGTCAGGAATGCCGCGTGGTGTCTATCTCCTGGTTCTCAAGCATAAGGGTAAAGCTTTTGATCAACGGAAACTCATTCTTGAGTAGAGTCTTGAACCATTCTAAAATGGAGGATAATTCTTTAAGACCATTGAGATTTACTCCATTACTCCCTAAATGCTCTCAATTTCTTAATGGTTCAATAAGGAACCCAAAATGGAGGATAATTTTTAAAACTATAAAGCCATTAAGGTCATTAAGATTTATTCAGAGCTCTCTTAATCATCTAAATTTCTTAATGGTATAAACCTCTTAATTCTACTTGTCTAATTTTTGTAATACCTTTATGTACAAAAAAAATATGACTAAAAGACAGATTACAAAACTATCTTATGAGATTACAGGTTATGCCATTAAGGTTCATAAGGCTCTAGGTCCTGGTTTATTGGAAAGTGTATACGAAAAATGCCTGAAGTATGAGCTGGAAAAGAATGGTCTTAATGTTAGACAGCAGGTTTTGATTCCGGTTATTTATGATGGATTGGAAATTGACACTGAATTGCGTCTTGACTTGCTTGTCAATGATAGCATTGTTGTAGAGCTTAAAGCTGTTGAAACCACCCTGCCAGTTCATGAAGCCCAGCTACTAACCTATATGAAATTGCTTGAGAAACCGCAGGGGCTGCTTATAAATTTTTATACACATAACATTAGTGAGTCCTTGAAGCCAATGGTCAATGAGTTTTTTGCCAGGCTACCTGAGTAAAGATTAATCATTAAGCCATTGAGGACATTTAGTTTTAATCATAACTCCCTAAATGCTCTCAATTTCTTAATGGTTCAATCATCTGCTGAGATCTAAAATGGAGGATAATTTTTTCAAACCATTAAGCCATTAAGGTCATTAAGATTTATTCGTAGCTCCCTGAAAGCTCTCAATTTCTTAATGGTTCAATCATCTGCTGAGATCTAAAATGGAGGATAATTTTTTCAAACCATTAAGCCATTAAGGTCATTAAGATTTATTCATAGCTCTCTTAAAGCTCTCAATTTCTTAATGGTTTAAAACTCTAATCTTTCTTCCTGATCCTCTTCAACCAGTCCCCACAATATTCCGGCCAGTAACCGTAAGTATCATCGGTATTGATGCCCAGAGAATATCCATGGCCACCGGTAGGGAAGAAGTGAGCGTCTACTGGCACTCCTTTTTCTACAAGGCCACGATACATCTCCAGGCTGTTGGCCACTTTCACGGCCTGGTCGTCCTGTGAGTGGAAGATGAATGTAGGAGGGGTATCATTCCTTACCTGTTTTTCATTGGAGTAATATACTTCCACTTCTTTCGATGGATTTTCTCCAATCAGGTTAGTTCTAGAGCCACCATGAGTGATTTTCGGATCCATTGAAATAACCGGGTAAGCCAGAATCATAAAATTCGGGCGGGAACTTAACTTCTCAACTGGGTCGGAAGCTGAAGCATCCCCAGTATCAAAATGAGTGCCTAAAGTACTTGCCAGGTGTCCACCAGCAGAAAAACCCATCACGCCGATTTGGTCAGGATCAATGCCCCATTCGTCAGCATGGTGCCTCACTAAACGCATACCCCTTTTGGCATCAATCAGTGGACTCAACTCCTTCGTTACCTGGCTCTCTGTATTAGGTAAGCGATATTTCAATACGATCCCGGCTATGCCCTGGCTATTGAGCCACTTGGCAATGTCATAGCCTTCCCAGTCGTAAGCCAGCACGCCATAGCCACCACCGGGACAAATAAGTACTGCCTGGCCAGTAGCCTGTCTCTTAGCTGGCAAAAAAACTTCTATATGTGGTGTCACTACCTTTTTGATAACGAGGATATCTCCCTTGTCTATTTCTTCTGTGACCTTAGATGGTTTACTGTTTGGGATTTCCCCTTCAAATAGCGGAATGGTAATTGGTTGAGCTAGCATGGAATGAAATACTGAAAGAAAGATTATGGTGACTAGTGATTTCATGGCTAAAAAGTTTAGTTGTCCTTATTGATCCAGAAAGGTGCTGTTACAAACCATAGGACCATTCCTGCCCCCATGAAGTTAGTATGCATATCATGGCTAATCAACGTCATGTATACCAGAATGGATGGAACGATTGTCAACCCAAGTCCAATAAAGGAAAGAGCTTTGAGTAAGGATGTTTTCAACGAACTAGACATTTTTTTGAAGCATTTTATTGAGAATCACATACAGAAAAGCTGCCACGAACCACCCGGGGAGTCCTAAAAAGAAGATGTCGACACCAAAATTGATGTTGAACAACAGACAAAGCCCGAGAGTGAGTACCCAAACCAGCCCCGGAGATATGTTGAATTTAATTCCTCTGACCTGGGCATAATATTGAGTGAATTTGAATTTATCGGCAAAGTAATAGTCTATGAAGATGATCGCTCCCATTGGCATGAGCATGAGCCCGTACAGGGCTACGAAATCAAGCAACTGCATCACCAACCCAGGAAAGCATGCAGCAATGGTGGTGATCAATCCGGTAAAGGCTGTCACCTTCCAGGTTTTAGAGCTGGGAACGATAGCCTGTAGCGCCAGGCCTGCACGATAAATAGTCGGAGTGGCAGTAGTCCATCCTGCAATGACCACGCACACGGCACCCGCAATGCCTGCTGCATTATAAGCTATAGGACCAGGAGCAAATTCCGTACTGTTGTTTGACTGGTAAAGAAACAATGCATACAAGATCCCCGAAGCCATCCAGGCAATGAAGTGGCCCAGGTACATACCTGTAGCTGAAGACAGTCCATATTGCCATTTTTTGGCATATCGAAAGATTGATAGGTCAGCCATCCCGATGTGCATGGCCATATTAGCAAACCAGGCGAAGAAGGTCACGTGCCAGAAAGTAAACTTACTCTGACCTTCCAAAGGGATTCCCTTCCAGATCACCTCATTGGCGATTGGCCAAAAATCCGATAGTTGCTCAATGCCAAGCTGCGGGAAGACTGAGACTGCAGCGGCAATAAATACCAGTATCATCCATGGGGCAGCTATGTTGGCAAACTTGGATACCTGGTTGTAACCGTACATGGCGATTACGGTAATCACGGAACCAACAAAGAAGACCACTATCACCCAGCTAATGCTATTTGGATAGGTATCACTCAGATGTGGCATCCGCATGTCGAAAGGAATCCCCACTGCGGTGGCTGAGACAGCAATCATAGAACCAGCCAGGAAACAGAACATCAGGGCGTTTACGATATTGTAAACAGTGACCAGGTTTTTACCGCAGATTTTTTCCAGCTGGAAATACAAAGTAATTCGCTCTTTAACTGCGATTGGTGCTGTTAAAAAAGTCCAGCTTAGTACGGCAAGGGTATTTCCGACAAACAGACCCAAAAGCAGATCTAATGCGGATACTCCATGCGCAACAAACAGTGGTCCGATCACAAATTCAGTCCCAGCAGTATGCTCTCCCGCATACATTCCAATAAAGTTTCTAAGACTCTTTAGCTTATTGGTCGGGACAGGTTGGCGCTCAAATTCCTCTACAGAATCGAGCTCTCCGATAATAGATTTTTTTTGGGTCATGAGTTTATAGTCCTGTTGCTACAGTTGAGGTTCCGCGCTCTTTGATCAGGTTTTCGCGTACCTTCAAAGTTTTGAAAGCTGATAGTGGGTTAATTGCTCCACCTGCTCTGAGTCGGGCTTCGGCAACCAATGGCCTGAGGTCAAGCTGGAAGGCATTTTGTAAGATCTCCTGACATTGGCCTACTTCACTGCTCTCCTGAGCTTCCTTTAGCTCATTGAGGTCCACAGTCAAAGCCTTTGCATAATTCAGGTGAATATTTTGTAAGGACTGAAGTAAATCCTCCAAAGGATCTTTCAGGTTATGACTGGCATCGATCATCCAGGCAGGTTCCATGTTGGTTTTTTCTCCTTTTACAAGCTCCAGAAAGATCAGGAATAATGCGTAGGGCTTAATAGAACCAACGGAGATGTCATCGTCGGCATACTTGCTGTCATTGAAATGGAATCCTCCTAGTTTATTGAGTAGTTGGAGGGTGGCCACAATCTGCTCGATGTTGGTATTAGGCAGGTGGTGTCCAAGGTCAACAAGGGTGTTGGCTTTATCACCCAGTGCCGTCACCATAGAATAGGAGGTGCCCCAATCAGGGATCACTGTGTGATAAAAGGCCGGCTCAAATGGCTTGTATTCCAAAAGCATCTGCCATCCATCAGGGATTTCATCATAGATCTCTTCCAGAGAGGACAAGGTGTTTTTATAAGCATTTCTGAAATCCATTTGCCCGGGGAAGGAGGATCCATCAGCCAACCAAACTGTCAGTACATTGGCATCAAGCATTTTTCCATACTCGATCACTTCAATGTTGTGGTCTATTGCTTGTTTTCGAACCCCTTTATCAGTGTGACAGAGCGATCCAAATTTATATGAACGTTTTTGATCAGCCTGATCCTGAAAGGTGTTGGAATTGACTGAATTGATCGTCAACCCTTTTGTTTTAAGCTCTTGCTTGATGGCATTGGCATCAGATGGTATATCCCAGGGAATATGTAAGGAAATCGAGTCACAAGCTCGAGAAAGGGTGTTGAGAATTCCAACATCTTCGATCTTTTGAATCAGGTTGCCAGGTTCTCCACCACCCGCGAACCTGCCAAACCTGGTGCCACCTGTACCTAAAGCCCAGCTAGGTACTTCAATCTGCAAGTTTTGTACTTTTTTGATCAGGCTTTCAACATCAATGTTCGATTTAGCCAGCTGGTTTGACAGAAAGTCAAATTTTTCCTTGTGATCGGACAGCTGCGATTCATTATTACTTGAAATCTGTGCCGGGTTAATATTCATTGCTTGGTGTTTAAATTTTTAATTACACATTTGTACTGACCTTGCTGTACTGGTACTCTCCAAAATCAAGGAATCCTGGTGCTTTGAACTCTTTGAACGCCAAAAGGTCTTTGCTTATTGGTTTTTTATTCCACTTGTCATGAAGCACCATTGCTGCACCCAAAGAAGAGGCTCTCGATAGCTTGGTAGAATAAACATTATAATCCGGATAAAAGCCTGATAATGTATTCAGAAACACTTCATTCGAAGTGAAGCCACCGGAAACGATTATATCTTTTGTTTCCTTTTCGAGAATAAGGTCAAGAGATAATTTTTGGATGTAGGACAGGTCAAGGATGAGTTGATGATAGGCTTCATTGAAATTTTCAAATACATTCAGGTCGATCTGGTGCCGGCTGTAATCTCCGGGAAGAGGTCCGGTGCCTTTCATCGTTTGTGGTAAAAAAACCTTATTCTCTGCTGGTTTGATCAGAAGGTTGTTCATGATCACCGGGTCAAATTTTATGCGTTTATGATACCCGGGTGACTTATTGAAATGCTGTTCCAGCTTTTGTCGCCAGTATTCATATTCATTTCCCAAAAATGCACGGCTGGATTTTACTTTTTTACCTTCATAGCTGATATAGCTAAGACAATCTTTTTTCAACTCATCCAGGGTCAATGGGGACTGGTTAAATGGGTTCATGCTAATGTTCCATGTTCCTGAGGAAATCAACACAAACTTTGATTTCAGGATCTTCAGATAGGGTATAAGTGCTGCTGAGCTATCGTGCAACCCCACTCCAACTCTGAGCTTTTTTTTGCCAATCACTACATCTTCTGAGTGGTCTGTGGGCATGAGTGGAGGCAGCAATTGATGAATGTTTTCCTCTTCCGTCCAGCGGTGATATTTATTTTTTTTAAAATCCCAAAGACTGGTATGGGAGCCTAAACTGGTCATTTGGGAGAATTTCTTCTTTGTTACAAGAAAGCTACAATATTCCGGGAAGTGAAGTGAAGTCTTAATTTTGCCAAATATCTCAGGTTTATTCTTCTTAATCCAGTAAAGCTGTAATCCGGAATTGAGCATTCCCAGTATTGGTGATTCAGTTTCAAGCGGAAGCTCATTTTTGCCGTATTCTTTATAAAAATCGGTGCTGGTTTCCACAGGGTAAGGCTTCAGATAATTATACATGGTGGTCAACCGCTTGTCGTTTTCATCGAGGTGAACAATAGATGCACCATAACCGGAGATATTAACAGCTGCGATATCGTATGTATTTGAATTGCAGAATTTTTTCAATGTATCAGAGATCCATCGTTCCAGCCTGACAATATCTTCAGAATGAAAACCGTCTTCATCGTCCTTTTCATCAAACTTCAATCCCTTCTCAAAAATTATCTCATAGTTCTGATCAAAAATGATGAATTTCTTGTTGGTCTTCCCTATGTCAAATACTGCTATGGTCTTCAATACTTCCTACTATTTGGCTAATGTGAAAATCCGGGCAAAAAGCAACCGATATAGAAAGCAAATTAATTTCTATTCAGTTATTTGACCCTCCTGTAATATCCTGAAAGATGAGGCTATATTGAGCTTCTTTTGATCAAAGAAAATGGGTTCTTGATCCTGTCAGTTTTTTTCTCAAGAATGAAATTGGCTGCTGTTTCTCCCATTTTTTCAAAATCTGTAGTGATCACACTGATACCACCAATCAAAATCTCTTTTACAGGTGTATCATTATAGCAGATCACACCAATATCCTCACCGATTTTTAGACCTTGTGCATTGGACGTCTTAATGATCTCACACAGATCAGACTCTTCTATGACTATATATAAATCACCATCCCTAAGCAGATCTTGCTTAAAAGTATCGGTGATCTCATAGCTCATATGTTGTGCTTCACAAAACCTGGTAAACCCACTTTTGATGGCAGGTCTGTAGTGATTGGTGAGTGGAAACACCAGCTTGAGTCGCTTGTATTTTTTGATTAAATCGTAGCCATCGTTAAGCGCTGATTCAATGTCATGTTCGTAGTCCTCGTAGACAGAAGAAAATCTTCCCTGGATCCCATCGATTTCCTGGTTGATCAGGATGAGCTTCTCTTCGGGTATTTTATTGATGGTATCAACTAAACTTTCCGTTACCTCATCTACATGTGGCATCACCACATAATGGTCATAGTTGCCCAGGTTCTCAATGATGGCAGACTCCAGGGTATAAGGATTGCAATTGTGAATGATCAGATCAATCGTTACCTCCTCGAGGTTGAATTTCTTTTCAAAAGCATTGTAAATGGTTTTCTTGTGCTCACTCAGTTTATTCAGGAGCATAAGGATTCGCAATTCCTTGGGCCCTCCTGTATTGGCTACAAAATACCCCTTTCCTTTTACCGGTACGATCAGACCTTTTTTCTTAAGAAGCTTATATGCCCGCTCTACCGTATCCCTGGAAAGATAAAATTCCTCACTTGTTTCATTAATTGAGGGAATTCGCTCCCCGATTTTAAAAATACCATTCTCAATATCTGAGATGATAGTATCCACAATTTGTTTGTATTTTGGGGTCTTGGAGTCCTCCTCAATTCTTAAAAAGTTCAGAAACTTTTCTTCTTTTTCAGGTTGGTCAAGGTGTTGTTTCATGAGCCTGGGTTTGTGAATGGGGCCATTAAATATAGTGGTTTAAAGATGTCAAATTACAAAATATCAGATTTTACTTCGATATTTTTTGAAATATTGAGATTCTGATAATTTATCAGCGCTTTTCCTTTGCGGATTGTAATCTATCAGGATAGTTGACGTTATATTCCAATTATTGAGTACTTTCAGGCCCAAATTAGCTTTTTACTTATGAGGGTCGACCCATTATGAATAACCATTCCTTCTTTTTGCTATTAGCACTGTTCCTTTCCTTACATTCAAAGGCTCAGGTTGAGGTCACTTCTTTGGACTTGGATGGAGATGTGACTGAATGGTTTGATAATACTATGGGACTTGTTAATCTTCCAGTTACTTCCGGGGCACACTATGCTGTTCATTATAGCTCAACGATATCACACCAATTCTTTTCGCACAATAGATGGCTTGAAATCGAAGTCAGTTATTCGAACCAGATTTACAGGGGCTTTTTGGGTCTATATGATGTTGAAACTGATATCCTGTTATTAAGACACCCCCAACATAGTTTTTATTCTCAGCCAGTCCATCTCAACCAGGAGAAAGTGGATTGGTTCACGATGAATAATCATTACTTCAAATATTATGAAAAAAGTGAATCACCAGACGGGAAGAAAGGATTTTATGATGAGTTGTACATTGGTAAAAATGTACAGTTAGTTGCAAAAAGGAAAAAAATTGCCTTTCCATCTCAGGGACAAATGACTATGGATTTCAGGAATTATGATACCTATTTCATAAAACAGGAAGGCACCTATCACCAGATTTCATTCAGAAGATCCATAATTAAGGTATTGTGGACTCAGAAAAAAGAGCTTCGCAGGTTCATCCGAAGAAATATGCTTAAACCAAAAAAAGGGTATGATCAAGATATTGTCTCCTTACTGGAATATTATGATAGCTTAATAAGTGATTGATCGTGAATATTCGTGCTAATATTTTAGGAGGTGTCTTATTTCTGTTTTGTCTTGCTTTACAGCATAAAGGATTTGGACAAAACAACCCCAATCTACCAGTGACCGATGTGATAGCTGAATTGGAGAAGACTCATGGGGTTCAGTTTTTTTATCAGCCTGACTGGTTAGATTCCTTAAGCTACAGTGGAGATCTTCAAGGAGATTCTATGGAAGATAAGCTGGATCGCCTGTTTGCTGGCACTTCAATTAACTATTTTCAATATGAGGGTAATGTGATTCTCACAAAGAATGTTGCCATTATTGATGATCCTGAAATAACCAAATCCTTTTTATCAAAAGAAAAGGAGGTTTCAGTTATAGAGAAGGGATTGGTGTTTTCGCGGGAATACATCAATCAAGCCGAATCTTCAGATTTGGAAAACTATGTGTTTGAAATAGGAAAGAGGAATGAGCTGGTTTCAGGCGGGAGTTCTACCATAGCAGGTTATGTGAAAAATATGGAAGACGGAGAGGGAATAGAAGGAGCATTGGTATATATGCAAAATCCTTTTATTGCGTCAAGCACAGATGAAAATGGATTTTATTCTCTCAAACTACCTAATGGCAAACATACATTGTTCATTCAGTTCGTTGGAATGAAAACGACCACAAGGAATATCGTTTTATTTTCCAATGGCCGAATGGATATTGACATGGCGGTTGATGTTATCGCACTCCAGGAAGTCTTGGTGGAGTCGGATAGAGATATCAATGTTTCAAATGTTCAGATGGGTGTAAGAAAGATTGATATTGAGGAATCTAAAAACATTCCAATCTTGCTGGGAGAGAAGGACCTCATGAAAGTGTCAACAACTGAAGCAGGAGTACAGGCAGTTGGGGAAGGGGCGAGTGGTTTCAATGTGAGAGGAGGGAAGTCTGATCAAAATCTGATCATGCTCAATAAAGCACCTATTTACAATTCCTCGCATTTTTTTGGTTTCTTTTCGGTTTTCAATTCCGAGGCAATGGAGAGTATGGAAATCTTCAAAAGTGGGATTCCGGCCAAATATGGAGGTAGACTCTCCTCGGTCTTTGATATTCGTTCTAAATCTGGTAGTAAAACTGACTTTAAAGGGGAAGGAGGGATCAGCCCAATCACCGGAAGACTAACGTTGGAGATCCCATTGATCGATGAAAAGACCAGTCTACTGGTTTCCGGACGAACTACCTATTCCAACTGGATCCTGAACAAGTCGAAAGATGCTGAATTCAATGGGAATAAAGTGTCGTTTTATGATGTAAATGGAACATTAGATCATGAAATTGGAGAAAAAGACCGATTGGTTTTGACTGGATATTTTAGTAAAGATCAGTTTAAACTCGCTTCAGATACCTTGTTTTCGTTTTCGGATTTTGAGTATACCAATTCAAATGCAACCCTTGATTGGATTCATCAATTCAATCCCAATTTTGACCTTAATGTATCTGCGATATTGGTAAAATATCAGTATGACTTGTCATTTACGGATTCGCCCTCTAATTCATTTAACCAGGATTTCACACTTGAGGAAAAAAATATAGAGGTTGAGTTAAACAATTTTGTTGGCGAAAGACATACTTTGAATTATGGATTTGGAGTAAAATATTATACGATCAACCCTGGTAGTAAACTGCCTTTGGGAACCGAATCAATCATCTCACCCCAAGTAGTGCCCAAAGAGCAAGGTATTGAGTCTTTCTTCCATATTTCAGATCAGTTTGAAATTACAGATAGAATTTCTGTTTACGGAGGACTCAGGTATTCGGTTTTCAATGCTTTAGGTCCTCAGCAAGTATTTAGTTACGAGGGTTCAGTGGTTAATTCTTCTACGCGGGCAGATTCAACAATTTATGGTAGTGGAGAGATCATCAGCTCTTATCATGGGCCGGAATTCAGGTTGTCCGGAAGGTTCAATATCACTGATTTTTCCTCCTTAAAGTTTAGTTATAACAAAACACGACAATACATTCATGTGATGTCTAATTCAGCATCCTTGTCCCCCACAGATACATGGAGGCTTTCAAGTCCTCATTTGCTACCACAGATATCAGACCAGCTATCTGTTGGATTTTATCGAAATATGCTCAACAATAAGATTGAGACATCCGTGGAGACCTATTACAAATTCTTGCAAAACCTCAAGGATTTCAAAGTGGGGTCTGACTTTATGCTGAATCAATTCATAGAGAGAGACATACTTCAGGGACCAGGAAAATCGTACGGCATTGAATTTTCAGTCAAAAAGAAGGGGAAGTTAAATGGTTGGGTAAATTATTCATACGCCAGGTCTTTTATCAAACTTGATGGGGATGCTTCCGAAGAAATTATCAATGGTGGTGAATATTTCCCAACGAATTATGATAAGCCGCACACTGTAAATGTGGTATCAAATTATAAATTGACCAGACGCTTTAGCTTGTCACTAAACATGACCTATAATACTGGAAGACCAGTGACCATACCGGTAGCTATTTACAAATTACACGATTTTGACAATGTCTACTATTCGGATAGAAATGAATACAGGATCCCTGATTATTTCAGAGTTGATTTTGGTATGAACCTGGAAGGAAACCACATCATCAAAAAACTAAGTCATTCGTTTTGGTCTTTTTCCATCTATAATCTACTGGGCAGGGATAATCCATATTCAGTATTCTTCAAGGTTGAAAATGGCGTAGCAAAAAGCTATCAACTGGTTGTATTTGGAAATCCAATCCCAACCATTAGTTATAATTTCAAATTTTGATTCTGTGAGGAGGGAAGCAATCTATTCAATTTACTTAGTGATTCTGACAAGCTTTTCAGGGTGCATTCAGCCGTTTGAGGTGGATTTTCCAGAAAATGACAGAATACTGGTAATTTCAGGGGTTTTGACGAATGCGGATAAGACGCATTATGTAAATATCTCCTATACCCGGAGCCTCAACGATGCTTTTGAAATACCTGAAATAATTGAGGCTGATGTGTCTATTGAGGATGAATTGGGCAATTCAGTTACATACCTGGAAGAAGGTAATGGGAGATTTGTTTCACCAGTGGGCTTCAAAGCAGAAATAGGTGTGAAATATCAGTTAAGGGTACTTCATGAAGGCCAGGTTTTTCTGTCAGAGCAGGTTAAACTGGTCACTCCTACAGAAATTGACGAAGTGCACTGGGGTCCTAAAGATGTGATTGATCCCGATTTGGAACAGGTAGTTCGTGGTGCACAATTTTTCATTAATTCCGAGGAAAGTCAAAACAAATATTTCAGGTATGAATGGGAAGGAACTCACATCATATATCCACCTTTTTCCGCAACTCATGAGGTAATAGACAGGCAAATTGTCGAGATTGATTTTGTGCCTTCACCGTGTTATTCTACCGGATACTCAAACAAACTATTGCTGGCTACAACTACAGGGCTTAGCCAGCCACGTGTAATGGATGTTCCAATTAATTTTATTGCTGAAACGGATAGCAAGCTCAGACATGCCTATTCGTTGTTAGTCCGGCAGTATTCGCTTACTGAATCCGCTTATAATTATTACAAACAGCTAAAGGAAAACAACGAATCTTCAGGTTCTTTTTTTGATGCACAGCAGGGTTCAATAGTAGGTAATATTAAAAATGACAGTGATCCTGAGTCTCTGGTCCTGGGTTATTTTGAAGTCTCTGGCGAAACTTCCAAAAGAAGAAAATTCACAAGAGGATCTGATTTTCAAAAACAGATTGCTACTGCCCCATTTCCTTTTTTCTGTGGAGAAATCATCGTTTGTGATGACTCAGGAGAATGTGGTGATATCACAGAAGGAGGCACACCAGCTGATGCCATAGAAAATATCACTTTGGGCTTTGCGGATTACATCTATCAGCTGGATACATCCGCCATGCCTCCATCTGCTTTCATTCAGAGAAGAGGATGTACAGATTGCTCCTACTATGCCTCAACCGATACTCCTGATTTTTGGTATGAATAGAAAAGTAAGCTCAACGATCCATCTTTTTCTGGCCATAGCGTTTTGTATGCTGATTAGCTTCAATATTAAGGCGCAGGGGAATACAAATATTAAAGAAGAAGTCTATTTACATTTGAATAGCTCCACATTGATTACAGGGGAGACTCTTCTGTATTCAGCAGACGTTGTGAGTGCGCAAACTAACAAGCGCTCAAATCTAAGCACTCTCCTTTATGTTGAGATTATCGATAAAGATCTCAAACCCATCTACCAGGCTAAGATCAGATTGTCTGATGGTAAGGGTTACGGTGATTTTTTTATCCCATCACTAATCCCTACCGGCAGTTACCAGGTCATAGCCTATACCCGATGGATGAAAAATTTTAATCAATTCTATCATCATCCCTTACAGATTGTAAATCCTTTTGAAGTGTATACCCCCAACCCGGAAAAAAGCGAACTATCCGTTGAGTTTCATCCTGAAGGCGGAAATCTGGTAAAGGGTGTCGAAAATACATTGGCAGTAGAGGTAAGTGATTACCAGGGAAATGGTGTTGCTTTCAATGGCAGGGTAGTGGATCAGGAGGGGAATATTGTTGCAAATGTAACTTCGGTTTTACACGGCTTTGCCTCATTTCAATACATTCCCGACAATAGCATTCAATACCAGTTGATCATTGAGGATCAGAGTGGAAATTTTCAATTTTTTGATGTTCCAGGGGTTTATTCAAACAGCCATACAATTCAGGCGCAGGTTAGGGATAAGTATTTCTCAATAAGCATTCTATGTGATTGTGAGGATGCTGTTCAGTTCCAGGTTTATTCTGGCACTCAGAAGATTCTCGAAAAGAATGTCAGAAGCAATGAGGAATTTAACGTATCTAAATATGAGCTTAAAGAAGGTGTATTACTGCTTAGAGCACAAAATGGAGTGAGTATCTCTGAGCGAATTATTTACAATACCCCTCAACCGAAGCCTATTAGCGAAACAATTAACGAAACATTCAAGACCAGGGCACTGGTTTCACTACCAATTGATTTTGAGGGAGAAACAAGACTTTCAGTATCTGTTCATAAGGTTAATGATCATGGGATACCACTTCATTCCGGTTTATCTCATAAATTCCTGAACGGAGTGAACGAATTACATAGATTCAATGACGATCTTCTGTTTGACCCAATAAATGAAATGCTTACCAATGATTTGATGTTGGCATCTTCGTGGAAATATGATGCATCACAAGACGAGATTCGCTTTTTACCTGATCATCGGGGTGAGATGGTTTCAGGGCAAGTCATGTTTGCCGATTCTGCAAACCCTGATAATCAATTTGTTGCTTACTCAATAATTGGTAAAGAGTATCAAATTAAAGTTGCTCCTGTAATGAGTGACGGGAAATTTAATATGGTGGTCGAACCTCTCACAGAAGATAGGGATGCCTATATCACGGGGATGGACAACCTTATGGCTGATACGATTGAAATATACCCACAATTCTTAATATCCTATCCAGAGTTAGTGTTTCCGTCGGTAATTCTTGACTCAGCAAAGGTTGCGGAAATTGTCAAACGCAGTATACGCAACCAAATTGAAAACGCTTACTTCGAGGTGAAAGCCGATTCTATAGAAAAGCCAGAACCCTATATCGAGCAGTTTGGCTGGTTCGATTACTATTATGTACTTGATGACTATAATAGATTTCCTACTATTCGAGAATCTTTCATTGAATATATCCCAATGGTTGCAGTAAGGGGAAAAGAAGCTTCTCAGGAGTTTAGGGTGTCTTTGAAAACCGTCCTTAAACCAAAGCAGGAACCTTATGCTTTTCTTGATGGACTGCCGGTAAGAAGTGAAGAAATTTTGGCTTTTAGTCCTTACCGTATTGAAAGTATTGGCGTTATCAATAACAGGTATTATATGGGACCTAAGGTATTTGATGGGGTCATTTCTTTCAGGACGAAGGAAGGCAACTTACAAGGGTTTGTACCTGGCCCTCAAAGCCGTTCCTTAAGCTATAAAGGAGTGTCCCCCAAAAAGATATATACCTTTCCTGTGTATGAAAATAGCGAGATGGGAGAATCGGATTTAAAGGCAAAAATTCCGGATTTCAGAGATCAATTGTACTGGAACCCTGAGGTCTTAGTTGATGAAACCGGCCAATATAATTTGCAATTCTTCACTTCAGATACCAAAGGCCAATTTGAAGTCATCGTGGAAGGAATCTCAAATGATGGAGAGTCTATATCCGTCAGAAGGTACTTTACTGTTGAGTAGTATTAATCCATCGACTCACATTCTGTTCCAGTACATCCATTGGTACTGAGCCAGACCCGAGGACAATGTCATGAAAAGTCCTGATATCAAAGTCCTTTCCAAGCTCTTCGCTGGCTATATTTCGTAGTTCTTTGATCTTTAACTCCCCTATTTTATATGCCAGTGCCTGTCCTGGCCATGCGATGTACCGGTCTACTTCTACGATCACATCCTGATCAGTCATGCTGGAGTGTTCCTTGAAATAGTCGATGGCATCCTGTCTGCTCCATCCTAATTGATGAATGCCGGTATCCACCACTAACCGGATGGCTCTCCACATCTCGAAAGTAAGCTGCCCATATCTTGAGTAAAGATCCTGATACAAACCCAAATCCTTACCCAAACTTTCCGAATACAGGCCCCATCCCTCCACAAATGCTGTAAACATGACCATAGTTCGGAACTCAGGGACATTTTCCAGTTCCTGGGCCAAAGCAATCTGTAAGTGATGTCCCGGAACAGCTTCATGGATGGCCAAAGCTTCCATGCCCCATTTTGGTCTGCTGGGTAAGTTGTAAGTATTTACATAGAAGTTGCCTGGAACCCCATTTGAAGCTGCCCCTGGCATATAATAAGCCGTTGTAGTGGCCTGCTCCTGGTATTCGGGGACTACTTTCACTCCATAGGGTAGCCGGGGTAATTTGCCAAAAAGCTTAGGTAGCATAGGATCTATCCTTTTGCAAATATCACGGTAGGTCATGACCAGCTCTTCTGGTGAATCGAAATAGAATCTGGGGTCTGTTTTCAGAAATTCATTGAAGGCATGTAAGTCTCCTTCAAAGTCGAGTTGATCTATGATATCCAACATCTCTTCTTCAATGCGGTTGACTTCAAGTATTCCAATCTGATGGATCTGCTCAGCGGACAGAGATGTGGTAGTCTGCTGTTTTATACGCTGATTATACCATGTTTCCCCATTGGGCAGTTCTCTGAGGCCATATGAATCCCTGGCGTTGGAGATGTAAACTTCCTCAAAGAATACCGTGAAGCTTTTAAATGCAGGATTTACCTTTTCAACAATGAGTTTTCGTGCGCGCTCCTGAAATGAGGACCCACCTTCCTGATTGATCTTTTCAGGTAAATTTGTAAAAGGAATATAAAAGACACTTTGCTCAGGATTTTCTGATGTAAGGCCTCTGAGCTGATCGGGTACTTTTACAACTGTGTTTTTGGGCATCACGATACCCTTATCAATTCCCTCCCGGAGTGTTGCCTGGAGTTGTTCCATCACTATCGGTATGCCCTCCAGTCTTGTGAGGATATTTTCAATGGCTTCCTCATCGTCAGTAGGCATCACCTGGATGACCTGTGCAATGGCCTGATGCATGCCCTGTACCTGATCTATGATGAGATATTGCTCGGGAAATTGGCTAAACAGTTCATAATTATCTTTTACGGTTCTACTGAATATCGAAAAGTTCAGTTGATCCTCTTTTGAAAGCTCAGAGGTATCAAAATCATCAAGTAGCTGATAAAATAATCCCAAATTATCTGTGCTTTTCTGCATGCATTCGGGAGAGAGGTCATCCCATAGATCATCATATCCTGGCTTACCATAAAATGTGGCATTGATGGGGGAGGAGCTAAGTAAGTACTTCGTATAAGAGTCGAAAAGTGCTTCCAGGCGGTCCTCTTCCGATCTGAAGTTATCCGGATTCTTCAGAAATGAGATCTGTTCATTCAGACTACCGGTAGGCATCTCATTAGCAGGGCGATCCTGATTAGTACATGACTGAATAGCCAGGAGAAGAAATAAAGCGATAAGTTTTCTCATAATGGAAGGTTTAGTGGGATCCAATATTCAGATGTCTTATCTAAGATAGAGGTGATATTAGAATTACAGTAGATAAGGAAGTTTTTCTTTATCGAAATGGTATTTCACTGCTTCTTTCACAGCATCAAGAGCGCTATATCTTGGATGATATCCAATGAGTTTTCTGGCTTTCTCAATACTGCCATTTGGACTATGCGAGATGTGATCCCAGGTGAGTTCAGCATCTCTCTCAGAAACAGTTTCTTTCCATTGATCAAATGGCAAAAACTTAAGGTTAGCTTCTTTGTTGAACCAGCCTGCTACCGCTACAGCAAAGCCTCTGAGGGTTAGTGCCTGTTCCGAAACTACATGAAAGCTTTCACCAATAGACTTCTCCGGGTTGAAAATGGCTTGTTCAAATGCATGGGCGACATCATCGGCATGAACGTGGTGCACGGTTTCCATGCCCAGGTTTGGCAGTATCAGTTCTTCTCCTTTCGCAAGTTTGGTAAAAACATTAGGATCAAGATGCCCCGCCGGGTTGATAGGAAGCCAGCCAGGACCAGAAATATGACCGGGATGAAGTATCGTTACTGGAAATGCGGTCTTTTTATAGAGTCCCAGTAAATAAGCCTCAATTTCGGCTTTGAAAATACCATATCCTCCAAAAGGTTTGCGTACCTGATCTTCCCTGGTAGGTACTGCTTCGCTGTAGCCATGTACCCACATAGTGCCACAATGAAGAAAATGTTTTACACTTCCATCGAGCGATTCTGTAATCATTTTAGCACTTTTCGGTGTAAAGCAAATGAGATCAATCACCACATCTCCACCCAAATCTTTTATCTGCTTTCCGAAATCTCCCTGTTCTTCAGCTTTGCCTCGGTCGATTGTGATGTATTTGACAGACTTCCAGGATTCATCTTCGTGATAGGGTACACGTTCCTGACGACTGATACATATTACCTCATGTCCTTTTTTTATCAATCTTGGAATAAGAAAAGTACCAATATGCCCCGTACCGCCTATGACGATTATCTTCATTGCTTGAGTTTAAGAATCCTTTAAAGAAATACTTAACATATACCTAATCAGGCTGCTGCTGAATACATAAAAATAAATTGTACAGATTTAAATTTAATGAGTACCTTGAAAAGAGCACAAGTCAATGATGAATTGCTAAACAACAAGAAGAAGCGGTTTGTTGTGTAATGAGTGACTGGTTGAACAATCAGTTAGCGTGATTGAGGGTGTGATAAGTTCAACTAATACTTAGATAAAATTAATAAATAAAGGTTATCATACTTTTGACTTCATAAACATTCAAAAATCTATTCAAAAATGGAAAACAGAAATCATTCGAGTACAGCCGGGGCAAATGGAGCCAGCAAATGTCCTTTTCACAGTGGGAATTCAAATCAGGCAGCAGGTGGAGGGACAAGAAACCAGGATTGGTGGCCAAACAAATTAAATTTAAATATCCTGCGTCAGCATTCAGCTCTATCCGATCCAATGGGAGAAGGCTTTGACTACGCTGAGGAATTTAAAAAGCTGGACTTTGCAGCACTAAAGAAGGATCTGTATGATCTGATGACAGATTCCCAGGATTGGTGGCCAGCAGACTTTGGTCATTATGGTGGGCTTTTTATTCGAATGACGTGGCACAGTGCCGGAACTTACAGGATCGGTGATGGCCGTGGAGGCGGAGGAGCAGGTACTCAAAGGTTCGCTCCATTGAATAGTTGGCCAGATAATGTGAACCTGGACAAAGCAAGAAGATTATTATGGCCAATCAAGCAGAAATATGGCAAGAGCATTTCCTGGGCCGATCTGATGATTCTGGCTGGTAACTGTGCCCTGGAATCTATGGGCTTCAAGACATTTGGCTTTGCTGGCGGTAGAGCAGATGTATGGGAACCTGAAGAAGATATTTATTGGGGTTCGGAAGGTGAATGGCTGGCTGATAAAAGATACACTGGTACCAGAGATCTTGAAGATCCATTAGCAGCAGTGGTGATGGGATTGATTTATGTTGACCCGGAAGGACCAAATGGCGTACCAGATCCGGTGGCTGCTGCTCATGATATCAGGGAGACTTTTGGTCGAATGGCGATGAATGATGAAGAAACAGTTGCCCTCATTGCAGGGGGTCATACTTTTGGTAAGACGCATGGTGCGGCTGATCCATCGAAATATCAGGGACCTGAGCCTGAAGCGGCTGGTATCGAAGAGCAGGGTCTCGGCTGGACCAGTAGCTACGGATCGGGAAGTGGCAAGGATGCCATTGGTGGAGGACCTGAGGTGATCTGGACATCTACTCCAACTAAATGGAGCAACAATTTCTTTGAGAATCTTTTTGAATACGATTACGAGCTCACTAAAAGTCCCGCTGGAGCTCAGCAATGGGTAGCTAAAAATGGAGCCGGAGCAGGTACGATTCCTGATGCATTCGACGCTTCTAAGAAGCACGCTCCGAGGATGCTGACAACTGACCTTTCTTTGAAGTTTGATCCTGCATATGAGAAGATATCAAGAAGATTTTATGAAAACCCTGATGAGTTTGCGGATGCTTTTGCCAGAGCATGGTTTAAGCTGACTCACCGGGATATGGGACCGATTTCAAGATATCTGGGTCCTGAAGTTCCTTCTGAAGAGTTGATCTGGCAAGATCCACTACCTGCGGTAGATCACAAGCTGGTAGATGCTGCCGATATCAAGAAACTGAAAAGTGAGATCCTGGGATCGGGGCTATCAGTATCAGAACTGGTTACTACAGCATGGGCATCTGCGTCTACCTTCCGTGGGTCAGATAAGCGTGGTGGAGCAAATGGAGCCCGCATTCGTCTGGCACCTCAGAAAGACTGGAAAGTCAACAATCCCAAGCAGCTATCTAAGGTGCTGACTAAGCTTGAGGGCATCCAGAAATCTTTCAACGCGTCTGGAAAAAAGATTTCACTGGCGGATACCATAGTGCTGGCCGGTTGTGCGGCAGTTGAGAAAGCAGCTAGTGATGCAGGAATTAAAATTGAAGTTCCTTTCACACCGGGAAGAACCGATGCTTCACAGGATCAGACTGACGTGGAGCAGTTTTCATACCTCGAACCAGCTGCGGATGGATTTAGGAATTATAGGAATACAAAGTTTGCCATCAGCACAGAGAAATTAATGGTTGATAGAGCTCAACTACTTACCCTTACAGCACCTGAAATGACTGTACTGGTAGGTGGCCTGCGTGTTTTAGGAGCCAACTATGACAATTCAAACCATGGAGTCTTTACGAATAAGCAAGGAGTACTTACCAATGACTTCTTCCTCAACCTGTTGGATATGAATACTACCTGGAAACCTGTTTCCGAAGAAATCTTAGAAGGGAATGACAGAAAAACAGGAAAAGTGAAGTGGACCGGGACGCGAGCTGATCTGATCTTTGGATCTGACTCTGAGTTGAGGGCCATTGCAGAGGTTTACGGGTGCAGCGATTCACATGAGAAGTTTGTAAAAGATTTCGTGAAAGCCTGGGACAAAGTGATGAATCTCGACAGGTTTGATCTGAAATAAATTTATATCATATCGCCCAACCAGGGCATGTTTTGAGGATAGAAAGGTGATTCGAAGGAGTCACCTTTTTTTGTTGTTTGGATGGTTTGATCTTTGCGAAGCAGCCAAATTGGTTAACTTTAAAAATAAACCTAACTAAACCTCATGAAACCCAATTCTTTTCTCTTCTTACTACTGGTTGCCTTTCTGTTTTCTTGTCAGCCTCCATCCTCCAATGAGGTAGAATCCACTAAACCCAATGTGATCTATATTCTGGCAGATGACCTGGGGTACGGAGACCTTTCTATTTTTGGTCAACAAAAACTCCAGACGCCTAATATTGACAGGCTAGGCAAAGAAGGAATGATTTTTTCCAATCACTACTCCGGGAATACCGTATGTTCTCCTTCACGAGCTGTCCTGATGACGGGGATTGATCCGGGGCATATCCAGGTACGGGGAAATGCCGGAGAAAACAACCCCAAGGTGCCACTTGATCCTAATATGGTCACCATGCCAAGGTTATTTAAGAATGCGGGATATAGCACTGGTATCTTTGGTAAATGGGGACTGGGTTACACTTATTTGGAAGGAAACCCTAACCCGCTAACCCATGGATTTGATGAGTACTTTGGACCAAGAACACAGAGCACAGCCCATACTTACTACACAGATACACTTGTGCATAATGGGGTACAGATTCCAGTTGATACCACTACCTACATGCATGACCTAATCATGGAGCATGCCATTGACTTCATCAAAAGGAGTGTAGATAATAAAAAACCATTCTTTTGCTATATCCCAACACCTATTCCTCATGCTGCCATGCATGCACCAGCTGACTTGCATCAGAAGTGGCGCGAAAAACTTCCTCAATATGATACGATCATAGGTAAATATGGAGCAGCTGGTGACCCTTGTCCGGATGTAATAAACCCGATCGCAGGATTCGGAGCCATGATGGAAAGTCTGGATAACGAGGTTGGGAGAATCCTGGCTACTCTTAAGGATCTTGGGGTAGATGAAAATACGCTGATCATTTTTGCCAGCGACAATGGCGCACACCTTGAAGGTGGTCATGACCCTATTTACTGGAATTCAAATGGGCCATTTAGAGGACATAAAAGAGATTTATATGAAGGTGGAATTCACTCACCATGCCTTGTGAGGTGGCCCAACAAAGTAAAGCCTGGCACAACGAGTGATCACATCAGTGCCTTTCAGGATGTACTACCCACTATGGCTGAAATCACTGGTCAGGCTATTCCTGAACAGGTAAAAGGTATTTCTTTTTTACCATCATTATTAGGTGATGATGCGTCTCAAAAGAAGCATGAGTATCTGTTTTTTGAATTTACTCTTGGAAGAGAGCAACGTGTTGTCTCGCAAGCCGTGAGAATGGGGGATTGGAAAGCCGTGAGGACCGTCTGGAAAAAATCAAAAGAAGAACAGGAGATACCTGCTTCAAATTGGCCGGTGGAATTATACAACCTGAAGGATGATATTGGTGAGGAGAATGATCTGGCTGGTGAGCACCCCGATGTCGTTGCTAAAGCAAAAGAAACGATGACAAATGCGCGTGTAGAACTTTAGCTCAATGAAACGGTTTACTACTCTGATATTGGTTATGTTGGGTTTCAATGTTTTCCCACAGAAATTCAATTTTGAAGTTCATGAGATTGGCAGGCATGGAAATAAAATGGGTCAAACGTCGCTGGTAGATGTGGACAAGGATGGTGATTTGGATTGGGTATACGGTGCTCGGGGCCAGATGAACTGGTTTGAGTTTGTTTCACCCAAAGAATGGATCTACCATAAAATTGGGGAAGGCGCCAGCACCGATGTAGGTGGATGTCCGATAGATATCAATGAAGACGGGTGGATGGACTTTTTTGCTGGCACTGGCTGGTATCTGAACTCCGGGAGGCCAAAATCAGAAGGATTTACAACAATTGCAGATGTTGGAGCAATTTATTGTCATGACAACGTAGCCACAGATGTAGATGGCGACGGCGTTTTGGATATCGTAGCGCTGAGCAACCATCCCACTAACCCTTACATGGTTTGGTATAGAAAACCTGCAGATCCTACTCAAAGCTGGGATAGCTTATACATTGCAGAAGGCATCCATGGGGGTATTGACCCGATGGGCTATGGCGACCTTGATGATGACGGAGATATGGATTTGGTCAGGGGAGATATTTGGTTTGAAAATGCAAACAGTGTTGGTACGGATTGGATCTCGCATCAGGATCTGATACCTCAAGGTGGTAGTCGTCCGGACAGGTATGGACTATGTCTTAAAAGTTGGGTGATTGATCTGGATAGAGATGGGGACCTGGATATCATCCAGGCTGAAGCCGATACACGTGATGGGAGAGTGTTTTGGTTTGAAAATGATAATCTAAACTGGGTATACCACGGCATCACTGCGGAAAGCACCAATCAGGATTTTCATTCATTAGTTGTTGCCGATTTGGACAATGACGGAGATGTAGATGTATTTTCAAGTGGAGGTCCACTTTCTATCGATAAGATGAAAGCTTTTATTTGGGAAAACCTGGATGGATTGGGTGGGAAATGGAAAGAGCATCTGATATCAGAAGATATACAGGGACATGAAACTGTAGGAGGGGATGTAGACGGAGATGGTGATATTGATATTTGTACTAAACCATGGAACGGTGACCAACATGTCTTTCTTGAGAATAAACTAAAGTAATTCCTTTAAGCCAATGCTAAAAACGCTCATATTGTTCCTTACCCTGGTTTGCCAGGTTCTGTTTTCATATGCCCAAAGTCTCAAGCTACCAAAGCACTTTGGGAACCATATGGTTTTGCAAAGGGAGGCATCAGTCAGGGTTTGGGGATGGTCTACTCCGGGGAAGGAATTATTTGTAGCTATTGATGGTCAGCGAGTGAATACCAGAGCTGATGCTAACGGAAGGTGGGAATGTATGCTACCTGCACATACTGCGGGAGGACCCTATGAATTGGTAATCTCAGGAGATGAAACAATTCAGCTGGAAGATGTTTGGTATGGTGATGTTTGGGTTGCCGGTGGCCAGTCTAATATGGCCTGGAACCTCAAATCAGATGTAGACAACTGGCAAGAGGAGGTAGCCGATAGTGACTATACCCAAATAAGATTTTTTACTGTTCCCAATACCATTTCCTTTTCGCCAGAAGAAGATGTTGAGGACGGAGGTTGGCTGGTAGCCAATCCTGAAAATTCCCCTGACTTTTCTGCTGTAGCCTGGTTTTTCGCCAAACGCAACCACCTGGAGAAAGATGTACCGGTGGGAATAATAGAGAGTAATTGGGGTGGCACTCCGGCGGAAGCGTGGACTTCCTCAGAAAGACTTCTTGAATTAGATGCTTATCAAGATGAAACCAGAGAAGTAATGGAGCCTGGCATCGACTGGGAATCCAGGCTTGAGGAAAATGAAAGGAACAATAAGGAGAGAGGCAGGATTTTCAATAGTAAGGAATACCTAAATACCGGAGTTCATAAATCAGATTTTGATGACACTAAGTGGGAAACCATTCAGCTTCCCCACCCCAAAGACCTTGAAGATGTGGTTTGGTTGAGAAAAAGGTTTGACTGGAAAGGGTCTAAAAAGGATGCAAGGCTTTCATTGGGTAGACTAACCATTAATCAAACAGTGTTTATCAATGGAGAGAAGATAGAAGGATCACTTCATGGGAGCGTGGTTGAAATTCCAAAAGGTATGCTCAAAAAGAAGGATAATCAGATCGCTGTAAGATTGATCAATACCTGGAACAATATAGTCACTATAGGTATGGATCGGGAGTTGTGGATCGAGGACAATGATCAAAATCTGGACCTTTCCGGAGATTGGAAGTTTTCTAATGTGATTGAACCTCCTGTGCCCGATTATATCCGGTATAGTCAATATCCAACGGTCCTTTTTAATGGCATGATCAATCCTATTGCCGGGTACACCATCCGTGGAGCTATTTGGTACCAGGGTGAAAGTAATGCAGGGAGGCATGATGTCTACCATGAATTGTTTTCCACTATGATCCAGGATTGGAGAACAAGGTGGAGTCAGGGAGATTTTCCATTTCTATTTGTGCAGCTGGCAAACTATATGGCTCGGCTCGATGAACCATCAGACCCTGACTGGGCTCGGTTAAGGGATGCTCAAACAAAAACCTTGGCGTTAAAAAATACCGGCATGGCAGTAGCCATTGATATAGGAAATGAAGTCGATATACATCCCAGAAACAAACAGGATGTGGGCAAAAGGCTTTGGTTGGCAGCAGATAAAGTAGCTTTTGGGAATGACATTGTTTATTCAGGACCTGTTTATGAAAGTCACCAACAAAGAGATTCACAAATTATTGTCACTTTTGATCAGGTTGGGTCCGGTTTAAAGGCTGCAGGTCCGCAGATTACCGGGTTTGCCATTGCCGGAGATGATAAGAAGTTTTTTTGGGCTGAAGGGGAGATTGTAGGAAGGAATAAAATTGCTCTCAACAATGATATGGTTAAGGAGCCGGTTCATGTTCGGTATGCCTGGGCCAACAATCCTGCATGCAATCTATATAACGAGGAGGGGCTGCCTGCTGTCCCTTTCAGAACCGACAGTTGGCCACAGAAATAGGTTAGTAGCTACAGGCCTAAAACAGAAAAGGATCGGCAAAATACCGACCCTAACCCGATTTATCAACTATTACTAAAAATAGCACAAAGCATTTTATTTCAAAAGAATGTGATGTTGTTAAAATCTAACAACATCACAATTTGGGTTAACTGATTTGAATCTCGAACGATTTCAGTCATGAGGTTTATAGTTCAATACTATAGATCAATTCTGATTAAAATTTGAAGCAGAAAAAAAATATTACCACCAACCGAGAAGTTTCCACCAGGCCAGCCCAAAAGTGAGCCAAATCACGATGTGATAAATTGATAACAGGAAACCAACTTTAAACCATCTCAGTAGTGGCACATACCCTTGACCGTAGTACATAATTTCAGGTCCTGAACTGTAATTGGTAAGGCACCCACAAAGCGTTGAAAATCCGGCAAAAAGTGCAGCCATAGTCAATGGAGGAATAGAATAAGCCATGGCGATTGCAAAAAAACCACCAATGAAAGCTGCAATATGTCCTGTAAGCATCGAGAAAAGATACATAGAGTAGAAGTAGATGAGTGCTAGCAATACCATCAATAATAGAGGCTCCACGGGAGGCATCGCAGCAGAGACTGAGGTGGAAAACCATTCTACGAAGCCATAATCCTTTAGCAGATTAGCCATTGTTAGTAAACCTCCGAGCCAAATAAGTGCATCCCAGGCTCCGGATGTCCGGATCATTTTATCCCAGCTATAGGTTTTTGTGAGAAACAAGGTACAAACACCAATCCATGCTACGAGGCTTGTACCCATTCCATGAAATTTTGAAGTCGTCCACAGGGCAATTAAAAAAATGAAGATACCACACATCCATTTCTCGGAAGTTTTCCATTTCCCTAACGCTTTGTATTGCTTCTTTACCTGTTGCTGTACATCCCATGTATCTCTCAGCTCAGGTTTGGAAAACTGATAGATGAAAAGCGGGAGCCCTGCCAGGCTGATCAAACCGGGTACAATGGTTCCGGTAGCCCAGGTGATCCAGTCAAAATTTATTTTGAGAATCTCGCTGGCTGCCTCAGATAGTAACGGATTGGCAGCCATGCCAGTGAGGAACATTCCGGCGGTGACAAGGTTAGCCTGACCACCGACGAGACTAATATATGCTCCGGCTCTATCAGGTTGCTTGTCAGGAAAGCTTCCAAGGGCTTCGGAAAGAGACTGTGCGATTGGTGCATGTACTCCTGCCCCTCTTGCCGTATTGGAAGGTACTACCGGACCAAGAATCAATTCAGATCCACAAAGTCCATAAGCAATACCGAAAATATTTTTACCCAGCTTTGATATCAAGAATAATGCTATTCTATGTCCAAAGCCTGAATGAAGCACTGCCCCGGAGATTAAAAATGCTGCTACTACTAGCCAAACAGTACTGTTTCCAAAACCCACCAATGCCTGATCCAGAGAGATTGTTCCAGTAATGATCAGGGAGACCAAACCAAGCAAAACCATGGGAGCCATTGGTAACGGGCGAAGCAGAAAACTGGCAATGACCGCAATAAACACTGCAAAAACTTCCTGGCCTTCCCTGGGGATTTCTTCGGAAATGGGGTAATACCAAAGGACTATACCTACGATGACACAGATGAAGATGCGGAAAAGGGGTGATTGTATCATTTTCTGAAATATGGGTTCTCAATATAATGGATAGATTGAAAATACCATATGACTCAGGTGTTGGCAGGATGATATTATTGGTTGATGATTACTAATTAGAGTACAGATCAATTTATCTTAACGGCATAAACTTTACTTTTTCAGAGATGATAAAATCCCGAATCACTCAATTCTCCATTGTTGTGAGTATCTCCATTCTGATCTTTAGTTGTACCCAACAAGACAAATACATCAACTGGGACGCCTACCTGGGATCCAAAGCAAGTGAACAATTCTCTGAAGCCGATCAGATGACCAGGGACAATGTATCGCAACTTGAATTGGCCTGGGAATATCGCTCTGGCGATCCACACCCTGAGGGAAGATCTCAGATTCAGTGTAACCCTTTAGTGATCGATGGGGTGTTGTACGGCAGTTCTCCCAAGATGAAGTTTTTTGCATTAGATGCGGCAACAGGAAAGGAAAAATGGGTGTTCGATCCCTATGCCGGAAGTTTCAAATCTTATGGTATGGGTGTGAACAGAGGGCTGGCCTATTGGGAAGAGGGGAATGATAAACGTTTGTTAGTCACTTCTACAAACTATTTGTACTGTCTTGACCTCGAAAATGGACAACCAATAATTTCCTTTGGAGACTCCGGTAGAGTGGACCTGAAAAAGAACCTGGGTAGAAATGTGGATAATCGGGTGGTTTTAGCCAATACTCCCGGTGTAGTATTTGAAGATTTGTACATATTGGGTGCACGGGTGGATGAGTCGAGTGGGGCTGCTCCCGGTCACATCAGGGCATACAACATTCAAACAGGAGAACTTGCGTGGATCTTTCATACGATCCCCCAACCTGGTGAATTTGGTCATGACACCTGGCCGGAGGATGCCTGGCAAACCATAGGGGGAGCCAATTCCTGGGCTGGGATGAGCGTGGACGAGGAACGTGGAATTGTGTATGTGCCAACTGGTTCGGCTTCTTACGATTTCTACGGTGCCGACCGAAAAGGTCAGAATCTATATGCCAACTGTGTGATTGCACTAAATGCCAGCACCGGAGAAAGAATTTGGCATTATCAAACCACCCATCACGATATCTGGGATCGGGATCTTCCGGCACCGCCGGTTCTGGGTACGATCAAAGTAGATGGAAAAAATCGTGATGTGGTGATGCAAACTTCGAAGCAAGGTTATCTTTATGTATTGGATCGGGATACCGGCGAACCGGTTTTCCCTGTAGAAGAGGTACCTGTGCCACAGGATGCATTGCCTGGGGAGCATCCGTGGCCCACACAACCCATCCCTGTCAAACCACCACCATTTACGCGTATTGATTTTGGATTGGAAGATGCCACGAATCTTTCTGATTCTGCCAATCAATATGTGCTGAATATCCTCAAAAAGATCCGATACAAACATGAGTATGATCCTCCGTCGATGGAAGGCACACTGATATTTCCAGGGTATGATGGAGGTGCTGAATGGGGTGGTGCAGCCTTCAATCCCCGCACAAATACCTTGTTTATCAATGCCAATCATGTGCCCTGGATTATGACCATGGTAGAAGTAGAGCAAAACCCGGAAACCAATATTGGCAGAGGGATGGCTTTATACAAGCAAAATTGTGCGAGCTGCCATGGGGCAGACCTGAAGGGTGGGGAGTTTATGGGAAAGATACCCTCTCTGGTGGATTTGAAGGCAAGGCTGAAGGTGTCAGAGTTTGATACAATTATTAAAACCGGGAGAAATGCCATGCCATCCTTTGCCTGGTTAAAACAGGGGCAAATTGATGATATAGCATCCTATCTACTGCAAATGGAGGAGGTAAAATCATCAGAAGGTGAGGAAGTAAAATCCGTTTCTTACCGAAGTACTGGCTATCACAAGTTTTATGATCAGGAAGGCTACCTGGCTATCAAGCCACCCTGGGGTACCCTCACTGCTATGGACATGGACAATGCTTCTATCAAGTGGCAGGTAGTATTGGGCGAACACGAAGAGCTGACAAAACGCGGAATTCCACTGACCGGGACTCAGAATTATGGTGGCCCGGCCATTACATCAAATGGCTTACTTTTTATAGCCTCAACCAGTGATGAAAGGATTCGTTGCTTTGACCAGGAGGACGGTAATCTTTTGTGGGAGGCAAAACTTCCGGCAGCAGGTTATGCTACACCGAGTATCTATGAAATTGAAGGAAGACAGTTTGTGGTGATTGCCTGTGGAGGTGGAAAGCTGGGCACTAAATCCGGCGACAGTTATCTGGCTTTTGCACTTTCAGAAGAATAACCAATTAAAACTGGTTATCAATATTTTATCAAATTTTTAATAGGGATATTAAGGTCAAAACTCAACAATTACCGTTTCCTGTCCTTCTACTTTATATTCAAGTTCCTGGTACCCGATAGAACCATCGCCTGAGACGGCCTCCACTACAATCAACATTTCTCCCACATTGTCTCCATTGAAAAAAGAAGTCGAAGTTTTCCCTGAAGCGTTCGTCAGAAGTTCAGGTTCCCAATGCAGGAGAGTTCTAAGGTCAGGCAGTTCTTCCATTAAATTCGGTTTGTCATATTTGGGTGCATAAAACTCACGAGGTGCAGAGAATACAGGAATGGAGGTGTGAACCAGGCCAACAGGTTTCTTAGTCCCATATATACCTTTCTCGCCATGCGTAAAGATAGCAATGACACCACCACACATAATTCCCGATGGCATCGGCTTTTTATATACTTTTAGGAACAGTGTAGGGAAACTGCTTGCACACTCAATGATTTCAAAACTTTTGACTTCACTTGGTGGAATGTATTGAACCATTGGATATTCATGTGGCAAAACGGGAATTCCATCTATGACTACCAGGGTAATATCGGAACCCGTTATCCTGGCTCTTAAATTGCCGTTTTGCCGTCGCTCAATTATTATTTTATCCAGAAAACTTTGCTTGAGTACGCTGTATAACCCATAAGACCAATTCTGTTCCTTTTCTCGGATGGCTTCTCCTTCTATAACGATGTCCGGCTCCCCATACTCTTCTCTCACCTCTTGCTGAATTTCGGTAAGCCTGGTGCCAGTGAACTCGAGTTCTTCCAGTATAATGCTTTCGTCCTGAAGTTTGTAGGACTGCTCAATTTTCTTACGTTGCAGATCTTTCCTGACAAAATCATCTATAATACTATCCGGTTCTACTATGGTGTTTTTAAAGTCAAAATCGACGGTGGGTGACGCTTTTTCTTTCAGGGTGACATTGTAGTCCATCTTTTTACCGGAATCCTTGGCACTCTGTATCAGGACATTGACTCGCTGTCCATATTCATCCTTCAAATTGAATGTGAATTTTCCCAGACTATCTGCTACCTGCACATCGAATGTTGGGTTGTTTCCAAAGGTGGTGAGTGTCAATTCAGCCTGCTTTTTCCTTTTCTCGGAGAATACACCACTCACCTCACCTGATACCATCAGGTTGGTCTCTGGCAAATGGCTATAAATAGCATCCAGTTTGTTGTAGTTGTATTTTCTCCAGCCCTGGGTAAGCATCAAAACATCCAGATGATCGTGCATGCTACTGTCCTTGTTGAAGTAGAACCCGGGGTTTTCTATTTCCCCTTTCAACTCAGAATCCAGTAAGAAATACGACATGATATTTTGACGCTGCTGCTGAATCTTTCCAAGTTGTTTTTTGCTGATTACAAGAACAGACAGGTGCGTAGGAATAGGCCTGTTTTGCTGATCGACGGTTTCAATGGATAATTCGGTCAGATCTCGCTTTTCATAGGATTCCTTATCGACAGAAAGATTGATTTTTATTCTGGAAAAGGTGTTTTCATTAAAGTAGATACGTTCTGCCAACGGTCGTCCTTCGATATCCAACATGGTGAACGAGATGATCCCATCAGGAAGCTTTTGACAAGGTAGCTCAAAATTGAAGTTGCCATTTTCCAGTAGTTTAAATTTGAGGTCATAAAGTCTTTTTCCTCCCTGGGAAAGTGCAAGGTAGATACTGTCTTTTTCCAGGTAATTGGACTTTGCTCTTATAAGCAGGTTGTCACCGTTCTTTTTGATGGAAAGCACATTCCCAACAGCAGCCACTTTAGGCAAAGGATATAGTAAGGCCTTTTGCTCAGGAGCTTCAGCCTTTATTCGTGCATAGTATTTTTTTGTACTATCCGTATTTTGAATTATGAAGCATCCCATCCCCAGCTCATTACTTTTGAAGGGAGTAATCAGGTTGTCCTGTTCATCAATGATTTGGCCTTCGACCATTTTACCTTTTCCCTTTGCGTCCAAAACTTTGAACCCTACTTTGCTGGTTATACCATGGACAAGTACACCGCTTTCAGGGAAAAATTGCAAGTCGATGAAGTCCTGATCCAGGATAATTGTAGATGCATAGACTTCATTGTTTTCAGTCTGCATCTGCAACCTGGCCAATTGGGTGTCTTTGAAGAGTTTATAATCAAGGCGGTACTCATCGTTTTTGTCTTTTTTCAAAAACAGAGAATCTACTTTGTTGTCCAGGGTGATCGTAACCTTAAGCTTATCCTGGTGCAGACTATCAATTTCCAATGGACTAAAACTGGCTGTCAAACGAAATGCTTTGGCATCCTCTCTGATGAATGTCACATTGTTGATGGGCTGTCCCTTTACCCCTTGATTGCTATCAAATACCTGAATGTACTCTTTGAAGAAGAAGTCGGAGCCAAAGTTTTTGTTCCAGTTCGTATATGCCCGGATGAGATAAGTGCCTGGCATATAAGACTCAAACAGCTCGAAAAACCCTTGCCCAATCCCATTATTGAGCTTAATTAGCTTCTTTTCCATGATGGTTTCATCTGAATCGACCAGCTCCACATATAAGATTCCACTTAGGGTAGAGGGAAAATGATTTCCAGCACTTAACACAATAGACTTGAACCAGATGACATTGCCTTTGGTGTAGACTTTACCATCTAGTTGCAGGTACACCTTTTCAGCAAGATGAGTTGGGGCTGAGTCTGCAGAGCCGGTATCTTTTTGTGCGTTAATGACATGAATTCTCAGACAGAGGAGTAAAACGAAGACTATTTTATTAAAATTCCTCATTGGCTGTGTCTTCCATTGTCGTGCTTTTGCATGCACCCCATTCAGCTAATATAGTTTGAATCTGCTTTAAGGTGAAAGCGGATGGTAGCTTCGGCCGAATAAATGATTAGTAATGTGCCAGGGAGCTTTACACCCAAAAGGTTTCAGAACCTTATTGGTCTGCTTTGATTACTTCTTCATCTTGATGATGACTACACCATTAGGAGCGTTGTATTCCTCAAGCGCTTTTTCACCCTTTATTACACTAATAGATTCGATTTTTTTCTGATCAATTTTGGTTAGATCCAGATCCCCTTTTTCTTTGACAACTCCATCCACAACAATTAAAGGATCTTTCAGACCATCTTTACTTTGGATCTTGATACTTGGTTTTTTTGTTTCAATCAAGATTAGACCGTATTTGGCATTGTATTCTTTATAGTGGTCGTTCTCTTTAAGTTCCGCAGTATCCTTTACTACTGTCACAGATTTGATCTTATTATTATCAATCAGGTTGACAATTTCGTATGGATATTTCTGACCATCAATGTAGACATCGGGTTTTGCTGATTCTTTAAGAATAAAATTTAGCTGCTTTTCAATTTCTTCAGGATCCTGTTCCTGGGCAGACACCACAATAGCAGAAATGAAGCATAGGGTTAGCATTAATAGTTTTTTCATGTGTTTGTTATTTTGATTCCTGTACATAAATGATGATCATGTCATCCTCGTAAATAATGTCTTCTTCGTTTGGGGTTTTTTCCTCTTCCGGAAACATGGAGAGCGCTTCTTGTAATAGCCTGCGCTTTTCAGCATCCGATTGCTCCTGATTAGCAGGGACAAAAAACGTAATCAGCAGAGCAAGAGAAGCGGCAACTGATGCGGCGATCATGATCCTTTGTCGCTTTTGTTTCCTCCTTCTAATACCTGCCCACACTTTTTCACTAATCCCTGGCGGAACAGGCTGCTTATGCCCCTCTACATAAAGGGACCAAAGCTCATCGTCGATGTTTTCGTCCTCCTTATTCATAGTTGTAAATAATTTTCAGTTGTCTACTCACAGTTTTCCGAGCCCTGGAAAGCAATACCCTCACATGTTCTACTTTCAGATTCATCGCATTGGCTATTTCGCCATATTCCAGGCCATCAATATCCCTAAGCTTCAGTACCTCGCCCTGCTGGTCAGGTAACTCCTTTAGCAGGTTTTCAATGATAGCAAAGAGCTCGTCTCGTTCCAGATCGGATGACCCTTTATGGGCCTCAATCGCATCCGTCTTACCGTTCAGCGAATGCAGCTTCAGGCTTTTCTTTCTCACCTTATCCAGGCAATAGTTTCTTGCCGTTAGAAAAACATACCCTGTCAGGTTAGGATGATCGCCAAGTTTTGAGCGATTGTCCCACACGCGGATCATGATTTCCTGTACCGCATCTTCCGCACTGTGGTGATTGTTTAGCATACGTACGACCATCGGATAGATCCTTTCGGCTAATGGAAGTACGGTTGCTTTAAAATCACGTTCGGTCATTCATTTATAAATAACGATAATTTGGTAGAGGTATAACAAAGGGGAGGGGATTTTTGGGTTGACGGGTTTTTAAGCTGTGTCGCAGCATAGCGGTCAACCTAAGCCACAAAATCTTCATTCATTTTTCATTTTAATTGAATCCTGAAAGGATGTAATTATTATAGAGCCAGATTGAACAATAGATCAAAACCCTGAAAGGGTGTCATTATAACCATTCAAACAAGAAACGCTCTTTCATATGGAATCTCATAATTTATTTGGAAAAGCTAAATATTCTTCGTTGAAGGTTTGTCTTTTATGATGTTCTTCTTGATTGAGAATGTATTGATAGGACGTTATTGAGCTGCAATGGGAATATGAAAATGCTCCATATCCCTCTTGCCATGTGAATTTGCCAGGCAGCCACTTTTTCTCATTGATAAAATTTGTAGTATTGTTTTTAACATCTCTCATCAAATCTGATAATGCCATGGAGGGCTTCAAAACCAAGAAAGATATGTACATGATCAGCGACCCCGTTTACAATGATTGATTTCTGGTTTTTGTTTTCAATGATCCTTGAAATGTATTTAAACACTTCATGTCGCCAGGTTTTATTCAACAAGTTCGCTCTTCATTTCACTGCAACGACAGCATGAATGTAAATTTGCGAGAATAATCCAGCCATAATGTCACTCCTTCGGAGTTTTAATTCGTTCTAATGATATTTTCTATAATCCTGCCATCCCTTCGGGATTAAAAATATACACCGTTTTAAGAAATAAACTTTAAGTTGACGGCTATGGTGTCACAGAGAATATCTTTTTCTTAGAATAATACCACAAATCCCTTTGTGTATATAGCGCTAAAAATGAGTGATTAATGAGCCAGAAAGCCATACTTTTTGACTTCCATTTCCGATCAACTTATTCATGGCAAAGCAACTGCGTGCAATTGACCGCTCAACAACGTGTGATTGATGGTTCAACTACAGGTTCTTCGGACTTCAACTACACGTTGTTGATTTTGCTTAAGAAAACAGGCTTTTTTGGGTCAAAAACGCATACTTTTCAATTGTGCCCCATGAGCTTAATAGCTCAAAGCCTCTGGCCTCTTAGGTCTTGCTTTTTTTGGTGTTGTTAGATAGGTTATCAACTTGTAAAAGTACAATTTGGATGCTTGTCATGCTGTAAGTAGAGCTGGCAAGGGGTGCCTATTTTATCGCCGTTTTCTTACTCAAATGCTCAAATGTCAAATACAACTTGTGCAGATCCTTTTCATAGATGTATTTGACTTTGAGATTGTAATGCTCCACAATTTTTTTGACCAGCGATAGACCTAGCCCGGTAGATTCGGAGGTGTCACCCGATTTCTGAAACCTGTCAAACATTTGCTCAGTTGGAATTACAGGAGGTGTGCCGGTATTTTCAATGAGTAGTTCCACATCTTTTAGCACGATGTTGATTAGTCCGTCATTGATGTTGTGTTTGATGGCGTTGTTGATGAGGTTAGTAATAAGTATACCTGTCAGTTCACCGTTTAGCTCGAGTTCAGGCTCACCGTAGTAGGTCGTTTTTAGCCTAAGGTTTTTTATGGCTATCAATTCATCAAAATCATCCAGCTTATTTTCAATCATCATCCTAAGATTCACTGGTTCGGTTTTGATGTATTGGTTGTTGTCTATCCGGGAAATCAAAGAAAGCCCAGTCTTTAGACGAGAGAGTCGTCCAGCGGCCTTATAGATTTTACCGATGTCTTCCAGTTGTTCTTTACTCAGGTCCTCCTGAAGGAGTGTTTCGGCTTTATTTCTGATGATAGCCAGGGGCGTCTGGATCTCATGGGAAGTATTTTCAGTAAATTCCTTTAAGCTATTATAATCCTTTATGGATTGTTTGATCATGTCATTCAATACCTGGTTGAGTTGTTTGAATTCATCTACCTTAGAATCAAAGGTGAACTCTCCTTGCTGGATTCTTTTCGCATTGGTAATGTCAAAAGCTTTTAGATTGTCCAGGAGGTATTCAAACGGAGCCCACAGCTTTCTCAACACCACTTTATTGATGAGTAAAAGCACCACGATAATCATGCAGCCCATTCCAATCATGATCTGACCGATTCCAGAAATCAGACCCATATTTGGAACCAGCGACTTACTGATTGTAATCTTATAGTTGGTACCATTGATTGTTTCGGTGAATGTCAATTCCCTGAAGGGTAAAGTTTCATCTTCGTATGGCTCAAAGTATACTGTGTCTACCAGTTGATCTTCGATCACTATACCATCCTCTATTGGCATGATCATGATTTTATCCCCAACATTCAGGATATGCCCCTCCCTTAAGTTTGAGTTTACTTTGAATTCATGGAGGATCTGTTCCTTTTCAGCAAATAGTTTTCTGTTGAATTCGTTGTTGATGATAGATCTTAGGATAAAAAATGCTGCCAGGCTGCTGATAAGGATCACAGCACCTATTGAGATCAGATATAGTCTGTTGGTAATAGCAAGCAGTTTCATCCCGGGAGCGTTTAAGAAGGTTTTACAAACTTATAACCGATCCCGTAGATGGTTTTGATATAGTCGCCACCACCCTTACCGGATATCTTTTTCCGAAGGTTTTTAAGGTGAGAATAAATAAAGTCGAAAGAATCCGCCATGTCCATTTCATCGCCCCACAGATGCTCGGCAATAGATTCCTTGGTGATTAGTCTGTTAGGGTTAGAGACGAAATAAAGTAAGAGATCAAACTCCTTTTTAGTGAGCGTGAGGGCATCCCCATTTACGGCCACTTGATGATCGTAGGGATTAATTACAATTTTGTCAAAGATGATTTCATTCTGAGCATCAAAATTTCTTCTTCTTATGACGGCTTTAACTCTGGCATTGAGCTCAGAAAGATCAAAAGGCTTGATTATATAGTCATCTGCTCCTATTTCCAGTCCGGAGATTCTATCCTGGACGGCATTTCTTGCCGAAACAATGATGATCCCTGACCGGGACTTTCTTTCTTTCAGCTTTTTGATGATATCCAATCCACTACCATCTGGCAGTGTGATATCAACAATGAGGCAGTCATAAGTATATAACCAAGCCTTTTCGCTTGCTTCTTCAAGGTTTTTCGCCCACTCGCAGTGGTAACCTTCCTTTTCCAGATATTTTAGGGTTGTTTCAGCTAATGATATTTCATCTTCTATGAGAAGAATATTCATTCAGCTAATATAAGCCCTAGCTTGTCATTTCCTGCTCTTCTTCTATAGAAGCAATCGAGAATTCTTTTACTTCCTGATGCCCGCAATAGGAGCAGGTGTAATGTTTCTTCAAAAGTCCTTCGGTTCTGTAACCCGGGGATTGCTCCAAAGTCTCTTTGTATTCTTTCAATGTCCTGAAGTTACAGCTAGGACATATAAGTACCTGAAGCTGACCATCGTACCTTTCAATTTCCTTGTAACCGGTTTCCTCGTCAACCCACACATCGTAGTCATAGACGTGGTTGGTCTCATGGTCCATCATCTCCTGAGTCAGGTGAATGTCTTCCTCCCGCTCAGTCAAAACGACCATTTCTTTTCCGGATTTAGGAGAGATCTTCTTTTTAAACCGGATACGGCTCATCTTTTTCTCCAGGAAAAATGGATAATAAAACTTCAAATACTGCTGGATACCATAGCCTATTGCAAAGCTGATAGCACCGGAAATGAAGCCCACATACACAAATTCATACAACCTAACAGAGCCTAAAACGCTGGCTAAACGATCAAACAGGAAAAAGGCAAGGCCGAAAGAGAAAATGGTATTTGCAATCTTGTACCACTTTATCTCATGCTTCCCTATAAAATCATGTCGCTTGTTTCGCTTGCTGATCGCCATAGACCTGATGTTGTATAAAAATACAATCACAAGGGCAATAGCTAAACCCGCAATTCCTGCAAATTGCACAATTTGCATCCAAAAATCACTTGCTGAAGTCATAAGTATAGGTTGTTTATTGTTTACACAAAACAAAACATTAAATCTGTAGAAAATCTGGATTTTTCGTACAGATTTATAATTTGTTTGATAATGGAACAATCCTTTTCCGCAATTTTTAATAAAGTCATTATATCTTTCGGGGATGGATTCATTAACCCAAACCCCTTATTGGCCATTCCTGGTCTTACTAATTGGTATTATTTCAGTCATCTTAGGTATCTCTAAATTCAGATTTCACCCTTTTATCGCCATGATGGTCTCCGCCGTGGTCGTAGGCCTTATTTCAGCGCCTTTTGAGGGAATGGATGGCAACCATCTCATCAATGCGATCGAGCTTCCCATGGTAGAGTTCGGGAGCATTACCGGTAAAATTGCCTGGGTCATTGCCCTGGCAGCAATTATTGGCACGGCCATGATGGAAAGTGGTGCCGCAGTCAAAATTGTGAATACGCTTACCAGCGTATTTGGAGAGAGAAATGGTGCAATTGCATTACTGTTAAGTGGCTTCATCCTTTCCATTCCCGTGTTTTTCGATACGGTGTTTTTCCTCTTAATCCCTGTGATTATTGCGTTTGCCTCCAAAACCGGAAAAAATTATATACTTTATATCCTGGCGGCAGGGGGAGCAGCTGCCATAGCTCATTCTACAATTCCTCCAACTCCAGGACCTCTGGTAGTTGCCGAAGTCATGAATATTGATCTTGGTGTTACCATTCTTGCAGGTATAGGGATAGGAATCCTCCCAGCCATTGTAACCTATTATGTAGCCCATCGGATCAATAGCAAGGTAGAAATTCCAATCAGGGTGCCACACCCTGAAATGAATAATGGCGGTAATGGGCCTTCACTATTGGCATCTGTCTTACCCATCGTGGTCCCTATCGTATTGATTAGCTTAACTTCAATACTTCAGGTAGCTAATATCAGTATTCCGGAATGGGTGGCTTTTCTGGGCAACAAAAACATAGCCATGTCTATTGGTACGGTCCTCGCCATTGTCACTTGGATCCAGCAGAAGCAATTAAATAAAGATGAGCTTTGGAAGGGAATAGGAAAACCCCTTGAAATCGCTGGAATCATTATTTTGATTACCGGAGCCGGAGGAGCATTTGGGGCCATGATCAAGCACAGTGGTATCGGCAACGCCATAGAAATGGCTACAGCGGGCTTTCATATCCACTACGTCTTGCTGGCCTGGTTGATCTCAGCAGCCATCAAAACAGCACAGGGGTCAAGCACTGTGGCCCTCATTACCACCTCCGGAATCATGTATGCCATCGTGGGGAATGGTGCAGATCTACCCTATCATCCCGTATATATTCTGTTGTCAATTGGTTTTGGAGGGATTTTTATCTCCTGGATGAATGATAGCGGATTTTGGGTAGTAGCAAAAATGAGTGGCATGTCCGAAAAAGAAGCACTTAAAACTTTTACAGTTACCCTTGCAGTGGCTTCACTTGTTGGGGTAGCTGAGCTTATATTGCTCTCATATATACTGCCGCTCAGATAGTTTTAGCTATGAAGCTTCATACTTCGTACAATCACCTGTTTTGTGTTTGCATAGGAGCACTATCCATCTTGTGGGCCTGCTCCTCTGAGCCCTCACCTGCATTGAGTCCTGAGGAAGAATTGAAGTCCTTTAGCTTGGCACCAGGACTAAAAATAGAGCTTGTGGCCGCTGAACCATTGGTCCAGGAGCCTGTAGTGATCCAATTTGATAGCAAAGGAAGACTCTGGGTAGTGGAGATGCGGAGTTTCATGCAGGATATTGATGGCACAGACGAAAATGCGCCAATTGGTAGGGTGTCCGTATTACTGGATGATGATGATGACGGAAAGATGGATAGGAGTATTGTCTTTGCTGATAGCCTGGTGCTGCCACGCTCCATAGCTTTTGTCGCGGATGGCGTATTGATTGCAGAAGATGAGCCACTATGGTTATACAAGGATCTGGATGGTGACCTAATGGCGGATACCCGCCTTTTGGTTGATTCGGCATACGGTAAGAAAGGGATAGTTGAGCATGCACCAAATGGTTTGCTGTCTGGACATGATGGATGGTTATACAATGCCAAATCAGATCATAGGTACAAAAACATAAAGGGAGAATGGGTAAAGGAAAAAACGGAATTCAGAGGACAGTGGGGGATAAGTAAAGATGATGTAGGCAGGCTTTATTATAACTACAACTGGTCACAATTGCATGCTGACCTGGTTCCCCCTAATTATCTGAGCAGAAACCCTCATCACAACCCGACCACCGGCATCGATGTGGGGTTGACAGTGAATCGAAGCGTTTTTCCTATCCGTCCTAACCTGGCAGCAAACCGTGGTTATTTACCGGAGACACTGGATGCAGAGGGAAAAATCAAGGAGTTTACATCTGCCTGTTCGCCATTTGTTTATCGGGGAGATCTGCTACCTGATGAATATCTGGGAAATGTATTTGTGTGTGAACCAGTAGGAAACCTTATTAAGCGTAATTTGGTAGTAGAAGACTCCTATAATTTACAGGCCGACTATGCCTACGATAGTGCAGAATTCCTTGCTTCCACTGATGAACGCTTTCGCCCGGTGGCATTGACCTCCGGTCCGGATGGAGCCTTATATATAGCAGATATGTATCATGGCATCATAGAGCATGGCATCTATATGACGGAGTATCTAAGAGAGGTTACCCTTGAAAGAAAACTAACCAGCCCAATCCATTGCGGGAGGATCTGGAGGATCGTTCCAGAAAATCATCAGGAGGTTTCAGCTATTGATCTTGAATCGTTAAGTACAGCAGATTTGATCTCAATGCTGGACCATGGGAATGGCTGGTACAGGGATCAGGCTCAACAATTGATTATTGAAAGAAATGATCGGGAAGCAATCAATCTGCTTGTCAACAAAGTAAATGATCAAACCAGCCGATTTACAACCAGGATTCATGCGCTTTGGGCGCTTTTTGACATGGGTGTAACAGATGCTGAGATTTATCTGGATGCCCTGGAGGACAGTAATGGCCAGGTTCAGGCACTGGCAATCCGATTGCTTGAGAAATTAGCTGGTTTGGGTGCCATACCTCTGGCTGAGTTTACTGATAAATTATATGTATTAGCTGCGCAGGATGATCCGGTGGTGCACCTTCAAATAGCATTGAGTGCATCAGTTATAGAAACAAGAAGCCGACTGGAGGTACTAAAGTCAATAGTCAACGGACACTATGACAAACCACTGATCCGCGATGCGGTACTGAGTAGTCTTACTGACTCGGAATACAATTTTATGTTGGCGATAATTGAGCAGCGTTTCTGGCAGGAAGCTGATCCTGACAAATCTATCATGATTGAAATGCTGGCTGCTGCGGCAACAAAAAAAGGTCATATCAGGGAGCTTACGGGGATGATTGGATACCTGGAACAGCCAGATGGAGCTATGTCATGGAAGCAAAAAGCGATCCTGGAGGGTATGAGTCTTTCTGCCATGGAAGAAAACCTAATTACCGTCAAAGTGTCTAGGCAGCCGGGAATCTTCCTGAATATTAATATTCTTGATGAAGCATATAAACACAAGGTTCAAACCCTTACTGGATTATTTGAGTGGCCAGGAAAGCCTATAATACGAGACGAGAAGGATACATCGACCATCAAGGTAAACCCTGAACAATATGCCTATGGTCGTAAACAGTATTTAAACATTTGTGCCGGTTGTCATGGCAATGACGGTAAAGGATTGAATCGCTTTGGACCCCCATTAAGAAATTCCGAATGGGTGTTGGGATCAGAGAAAAGACTGGCGCTCCTGCTCATTCATGGGATGCAAGGCCCCGTGACTGTGGCGGGTAAGGAATACGGTGCTCCGGATATATTACCAGAGATGCCTTCATTTTCTGTCTTTGATGACGGAAAGATAGCCGCAATAATGACTTATATTCGTAATGAATGGGGCCACAAAGCTGATCCTGTTTCCGGTAGGACCGTGGCAGGATATAGGGTGAGGGGACAAGGTAAGATGACTCCATGGACTGCTGAAGAGCTGATGGAAGTTTCCGATTAGTATTGAATCAACACCCAGGATTATGAAAAGAAGAACATTTATTTCAAAAGCGGCTGCAGCTACCTCCATGATGGCAGTCCCGAATTTGGTGATCCCTGATTTCCTTAAAAATGAACGCATGGGCATGTCGCAGGCTACCTATGCAGTGCGATGGAAACATAAGGAAAATGTAGCTGCCTTTCCCTCATTTGAAAATGCTCTGGATGTCATTGATCATTGTGTTGAAATAAAGGCTGGAGGTGCTCAGTTAGGTGTTGGGGGATGGACCAAGGCCTTTGCCCGGGAGGTCAGAAAGAAATGCGAGAAGCATGCATTATTCTTCGAAGGTCAGATCCGATTGCCACAGGAAAACGAAGACATTTCAAGGTTCGAAAACGATTTGATCGCAAGCAAAGAAGCAGGAGCCACAATCAACAGGACAGCCTGTTTGGGTGGGAGAAGGTATGTGAATTTTGGTAGCATGGAAGAATTTATTCAGTTCAAAGAAAAGTCTCTTAAAGCCATTCAGACTGCCGAACCTATCCTCAGAAAACATCAAATGAAATTGGCCATCGAGAATCACAAGGACTGGAGAGCCGATGAGCTGGTAGAGATTATTAAGGGTTTTGACAGTGAATGGATAGGAGTGACCCTCGATACAGGAAACAATATATCATTTCTCGAAGACCCTATGTATGTGATAGAGACATTGGCTCCTTTTGCCTTTTCTACACACATCAAAGATATGGCTTATGGCATATATGAGGAGGGAATTCTACTGTCAGAAGTCCCGCTCGGAGCGGGTGTGGTAGATCTGAAACGAGCCATTGAACTATGCAAGAAATATAACCCCGCTATCACCTTCAACCTGGAAATGATTACTCGTGATCCGTTAAAGGTGCCATGTCTTACTGAAAACTATTGGGCTACATTTAATCACCCTTATTCGGGTAAAGAGCTGGCTGGTATGTTGAAGAAGGCGAAGGAAGCAAGATTTGACCTACCGACCACCTCCGATAAGGATATGGCTGGAGCTTTGGAATTTGAAGACTTAAATAACCTCTCATCTCTTAGGTATGCTGAAAAGCACCTTGGATTATCATAAAAACTGAAATATGTCAAACAAAAAATTACCCGGAATAAAACTATTTGATCTGAAAGGAAAGGTGGCAGTGATCACAGGAGGCTCCAAAGGGCTTGGACTTGCCATGGGGCAGGCACTGGCTTCTGCTGGCGCTGGCATCGTGCTGGTGAACCGAAATAAAGAGGAAGGGCAGGAGTCAGCCGATTTTATCCATTCAAATTTTGGGGTGAAAGCTGTTTCAATAGCTGGAGATGTCACTTCTGAAAAGGATATGGAAGCCATGGCCAAATCAGCAATAGATCAATTTGGAAAAATTGATATCCTGATCAACAGTGCAGGGATCAATATCCGTGGTGCCATTGATGAGCTTTCGCTGGAAGATTTCCAAAAAGTGATGGATGTAAATGTGACTGGCACATGGCTGGCCAGCAAAGCCGTCGTCCCTCACATGAAAAAGGCAAAGTCAGGGAAAATCATTAATCTCGCCAGTACACTTGGTTTGGTAGGATTGGCCAACAGAACCCCATACACATCCAGCAAGGGAGCGGTGGTCCAAATGACTCGTGCACTTGGTTTGGAACTGGCTCCTTTCAATATCAATGTAAATGGAGTATGTCCGGGCCCCTTTCTTACAGAAATGAATCTTCCGATCGCTGAGTCTGAGGAAGCAAAGAGTTTTATCGTTGGTGCCACTGCCCTTGGTAGATGGGGAGAGCTCGAAGAGATTCAGGGAGTGGCTTTATATCTGGCGAGTAATGCTGCCAATTATATGGTAGGTGAACTGATCACGGTAGATGGTGGCTGGGTAGCAAAATAACAACATGATGAATAGATTGATAATTATTGCTTTATGCTTATCTGTGCACATCCTGAATGCCCAGAAAAGCAAGATCATTGCTGATGGAGCAAGCCTTCAGCAGGTAGCTACCGGATTTGCATTCACTGAGGGTCCGGCTGTGGATCCGGAGGGAAAAGTTTATTTCACTGATCAACCCAATGATAAAATTCATGTATGGGAGCAGGGGAAAGGAGTATCGCTATTCCTTGAAGGCACTGGCCGGTCGAATGGTTTATACTTTGATAATCTGGGCAATCTCCTGGCTTGTGCTGATGAAAAGAATGAATTATGGGAATTTGATAGGTTGAAAAATCACAAGGTACTCCTGACAGATTTTGAAGGTAAAAAACTTAATGGACCGAATGATCTGTGGGTAGACCAAAAAGGAGGAATCTTTTTTACGGATCCATTTTATAAGCGGAAGTATTGGGACCGGGAAGAAAAAGAGATTGAGGAAGAGCGGGTCTATTATCTGGAGCCGGGGTATACCAAGGTTAAGGTAGTAGCGGATGGTTTTGTGCGGCCTAATGGCATCGTTGGTACTTTAGATGGGAAAACTTTGTACGTGGCAGACATAGGAGATAAGAAAACCTACTCATTCAAAATAGAAGAAGGTGGAACACTTTCTGATAAGCAATTATTTGCTGAAATGGGCTCGGATGGGATGACTATTGATAACGAGGGAAACATATACATTACAGGTAAAGGAGTCACTGTTTTCAATAAAAAAGGGAAAATAATTGAACAGATTGATGTAGATGAAAATTGGACTGCCAATATTTGCTTTGGTGGGCCAGACCAGTCGACCTTATTTATAACAGCCTCCAAATCAGTGTATACCCTGGATATGAAAGTACACGGTGTTCGCTGATAATAACTTACCTAAAGATGAACAAAAAAATCCTCTATTATTCCATCGTTGTTGCCGTTTCCGGATTTCTGTTTGGATTTGATACGGTAGTAATCTCAGGAGCCAATTTACCGATCAAAGAATTGTGGCAAACCTCTGATTTCTTTCATGGACTATTTATCATGTCTATGGCCCTTTGGGGTACGGTAATTGGCGCACTCTTTGGTGGAATTCCCTGCGATAAATATGGAAGGAAGGTTACCCTAATCTGGATCGGAGTATTGTATTTAGTCTCAGCGCTTGGTTCAGCATTAGCTACTGATCCCTATATGTTTTCTATTTTTAGGTTTATCGGAGGTCTCGGAGTAGGTGCATCCTCCATTGCCGCCCCCATGTATACCAGCGAGATCGCTACCCCAAAAGATCGAGGTAAGCTTGTGGCGCTCTATCAGTTTTTTCTGGTGTTTGGTATCCTTGTCGCTTTCATTTCCAACTACCTGCTTAAAGGTGTTGGAGGAGCCAATGACTGGAGATGGATGCTGGGAGTTGAGGCGATACCGGCTGCCATTTATACCATATTGATCTTTGGAGTACCCAAGAGTCCACGGTGGATGTTACTGCACAAAGGTGATGAGGCCGAAGCATTCAGGATATTGAAGCTCTCTGCCACCGAAGAAGAAGCTAAGCGCATGCTGGAAGAAATTAAAGAGGACAGAGCTGACACCAGCAAGGGGGCGGATAATGTATTCTCCAAAAAGTACAGTACACCTCTGTTGCTCGCCTTTCTTATTGCATTCTTTAATCAGTTGTCGGGTATCAATTTTGTGCTGTATTACGCACCGGAAATTCTGGAAAAAGCAGGTTTTGCGACTGCTGATTCATTGCTAAGCTCCATATCTATAGGGCTGGTAAACCTTGTTTTCACGATGGCTGGTCTTTACCTGATTGACCGGGCAGGAAGAAGGCAGCTCATGTATATTGGTTCTGTGGGTTACATTATCAGCCTGGCCATGGTGTCTTATGCATTTGCGGCAGACCAAAGCGCAAACTTTAAGCTGGTATTTATTCTCACCTTTATTGCCAGCCATGCCATTGGTCAGGGAGCTGTGATCTGGGTGTTTATATCAGAGATTTTCCCTAATAGGGTAAGAGCTTACGGCCAATCCTGGGGTTGCGGTACACATTGGGTTTTTGCCGCACTGATAACATTGTTCGGATCCGTTTTGATCAATGCATTAGAGCCATGGATAGTCTTTGCCATCTTTGCCGGATTTATGATCCTGCAGCTGGCGTTTGTACGATACCTGATGCCGGAGACCAAAGGGATCTCACTGGAAGATCTGGAAAGGCAATTGATAAAATAAAAAGTTGGGATAAAATAAAAAAACCAGGGTGGAATACCCTGGTTTTGATTAACCGTGATCAATTAAGTGGTCTACCACATCATTGAGTAATAGTCTTCTTTTAAGGTAAATTGTACAGGAAGTACAACCCATTCTGATACGGGCACACCAGCCACTTTAGCAGGTTCCCAATCACCTGAAGTGGCCTGAATAGCTTTTTGGGTTTCATTTTTCAGGGCCACAACCTGAATATTGTCTTTATCTTCAAAATTACTGGTGAAGATCACATCTCCTATCTCTCCCTGGCTATCCACCACAAACTTGGCATAAAGTGTACCTTCAACATTATTACCTGGAGAGCTCAGCGCAGGGTATTCTATAAATGTGCGGAGATCCTTATGAAAAGCCTCAATTCCGTCTTCAGGCTTAGGCTCAGTTTCGGTCACATAAAAGACTCCGGTCCTGTTCCTTTGATTCATGATCTTATTTTCAAGATCGGCAATATCCATCAAGTAAACCTCAAGTCTTTTCTTAGCTTTTTCGTCTGTGGTACCATAGATACTTACAGCCTCAACCTGTTCACCGTTATTAATGTATTTATAAGTGATCTTCGGGTATTTTTCAAAGATGGTGTAGGTCTTAATATAAAGATTTTCTATTTCATCCTGAATCTTTTCCAACTCTGAATATTTTGTCGTTTGACTATATGTTGGATGAATCAATATGAAACTAACCATTAATAAAACTAATGTGCTTGCTATAATTTTCTTAGTGTTCATAACTTTCATTTTCTTTAATTAATAAATCATTTTACAGTTATATACAAAGTGATTATAACTAACTTATAGTTAATAAGTTAACGTCTACAACCACAACATGTATGTTGGGTAAATTGTTGTCATAAATTGAGATTTTCTGTGGTCAATCCTCGCAAAGAAATTATAGGATGCACAATAATCTTTATTAATTGAACCCTGGAAAAAGCATTTGCGGTTTCTGCCAAGCTTTTTTATTTTACCTGCATAAACCTAACTGTAAAAGCATGCCATGTAGAGTAGGGATCACCACAGATCCGGCAAAAAGGAAATCTTATTGGGAGTCTCAGGTTATTGGACTTAAAAACTGGAAGATTTTAGCCTCCTACAATGCAAAGTCTAAAGCACTGGAGCATGAAAAACGATATGCAGAGCGATATGGATGTAAACTCAGCCTGGGTGGCGTAGACGGAAAAGGTTCCTGGAGTGTGTACCGGTTTGATTATATAAGGACAAAGCCGGTAAAAAAATAGAAGTTTGATAATCCCATTAAATTAGCATTTCACAGGGCTTTTATACCTATTTTTTTTAAACGCTTCAATATTTAAACAACACATGAAAAAACTTCTATTTCTATTCGCGTTATCGGTTGCCATTTCAGTATCTGCTCAGAAACTCAAAACTGAGAATGTTATCCTTATTTCATTGGATGGATTGCGATGGCAGGAAGTGTTTTATGGAGCTGATTCTCTTCTGGTGGATGATTCAGGGTATGTAGAAGACCCTGATGGATTGACAAAACAATACTGGAATAGTGATCCGGTTATCCGTCGTGAGACGCTGATGCCTTTTTTTTGGAAAACACTTGCCAAAGAAGGGCAATTGTATGGCAACAGAGACCTGGGTAACAAAGTGAACTGTAGCAATACCATGAAATTTTCTTACCCTGGATATAACGAAATCCTCTCGGGTTTTGCCGATGACGACCGCATCAACAGCAACAGTAAGATCCCAAACCCCAATGTAACTGTATTAGAGTATCTCAACAACCAAAAGGCTTACAAGGGCAAGGTGTATGCCTTTGGATCCTGGGATGTTTTTCCTTTTATTGTGAACGAAGAGAGGAGCGGTATACCTGTAAATGCCGGTTTTGAAAATGAAGACCGTGATGACCTCACCGAGAAGGAAATGATTCTGAATGATCTTCAGGACGAGATCAGAAGTCCATGGGGTGGGGTGAGATTGGATGTTTTTACACACCACTATGCCCTCGAGTGTCTAAAAAACAAAAAGCCTAAGGTGCTGTACATCGCTTATGGTGAGACAGACGATTATGCTCATGAAGGAGCATACGATCACTACCTCTGGTCAGCCACTCAGACTGACGACTATATCAAAGAGATTTGGGAATATGTACAGTCTGATGCTGCTTACAAAGACAAGACAACAATCATCATCACCACGGATCATGGCCGGGGCACCAATCCAAAAGATACCTGGAGAAGCCATGGAGGAAGCGTACCCATTTCGGACCAGATCTGGATTGGAGTGATAGGTCCGGATACACCAGCCTTAGGTGTGATGAATGGCGATAAACAATACTATCAGAATCAGGTAGCCAGAACTTTGACCCAATTCCTTGGAGTGAAGTATGATCAGCCAAAAGCAGGCGCAGTAATCGCAGAGGCTGTTAAGTCTAAGTAATTCTATTTAAGCTAAGGTTAATTTTTCAGTCAAACCCTTAAGCTATTTTATTTATTCTTTTCAATTAATAATATTAGTTGTGGAGGGTTAACTTATCTTTAAATACAGTTATCTAAAATGCAACTATATTTTAAGATGAGAAACCAGCTAAATTTCCTAATATTCTTATTTTTCGCTTTGTCGTGTGGGCCTGTGAAGCACACTAACAAACCCCAACCGGAGCTTGAGGTTTTTTCAGAGCCTGAAGAGATGACATCTTCAGAATCTACAGGTATGGAGCTCAAAATGTGCTCTTTTAACATCAAATTCGTGGGGCTATACAAGAAAAAGGACCACGTAGCTCTTGCTGAAATTCTAAAAGGATATGACCTTGTGCTTATCCAGGAGCTGGTGAGTCCCCCGACAGACGGACAGTTTCCCGATGGAACCAACTACACGGCTGACCCGGAAGCAAAGGCCTTTGTGGATGCGATGCTTGCTCATGGTTTTGAGTACAGGCTATCCGAAGAGGATACAGGTACAAATGAAGAGATTCACAGCAATGCTTCATCTACCGAATGGTTTATCGTATTTTATGATCCTGAGAAATTGAGCATTGATGAGGAGCTCATTACAGGTTTTCTGGCTGATGACCGGAGTGATCATATTTCCTTTGAGCGGGTGCCCTATGCTTTCTCCTTTCAAACAATCGACAACGGGATTGATTTTACTCTGATTTCGGTCCACCTAAAGCCAGGATCAGGATCCTCAGACAAGGCACGTAGAAAGGAAGAACTGGAAGCTATCACTCAATGGATTGATACAAACAATAGCATAGAGAAAGATTTCATTATTGTTGGTGACATGAATATTTATACCCAAACCGAGCTACAGTCTTTGTTGCCAGCAGGATACCGATCTTTGAATGAGGATTGTCTACCAACTAATCTGTCTTCCAATGGAAAGCCCTATGACCATGTGATGTATCATGTCAATCACACAGGTACAGAGCTGGCCAGTACTTTTGAAATAGTTGACTTGATGGAGGTGATGCGTCCATTTTGGAAGGAAACTACTCCCTATCCTGAAAATGACCTGAATTTATTTTACCAGTACTATTCCGATCATAAACCAGTGGTCTTTACACTGGTCTCGGATGGGTCAGATGATGATTAATTTGCAGGTTTATTGAACCTATATGACAGACCTGCAAAAAAGGTGGAAACCAGCATAGGCTGCTCGGCAAAGAGCGCATCTATCCGGACTTTCAGCGGAATGCCAAAACCGCCTTTCAAACCAATGCGGTATCCGCCACCTCCGGCAACCGCCAGTCCCGAGATGCTTTCGCCAGAATAGCCACCGACCCCAAACTCAGAGAACCATCCTTTTTCTGTGCCTGTTTGTCCGATGATCATGAATTGGGTGGATCCTGGCCAGTATTGTCTATAAATTGGAGAAGAAAACCCTGCGTCACTTCGGGTTTCATACCAAAAAAGTGTTTGAAAACCAAGTTGCAACCCAGCGGTGACCGGACCAGCTTTCAGAAAGAAGATCTGCACATGTCCGCCATAGTTAGCCTGATCCCAGTTCCAGAGGGAAGGACCAACCCATTCGTCCAGGTCGACTCCTGTATATCCATAGCCATAGTATGCTTCAGCGTACTCGAAACCAAATATCTGGGCGTGGTTTGGAACAGAAAAAGCAATCAATATAGAGAAGATCCATACTTTCATGAGATGGCTGTTTCTTCCTATTAAGATAATGATAATTGGGCTAAAAACCTGGTCTTATGAGTGAATTACTTGCCTGAAGATGCAGAAAATAGGTTGTGGAATGTCTTGCAACTAACCTTTTGCGGTGAATCCTAATCCTGCGGAAACCAGGAATGCTTTGCAAGGGTTGATTGAAGCATGCAAACATTTCTCGACAGTCGATTGGGTGCCTACTTTGTGATGAGCAATGATCACAACAGAGATTCCCATTTTATCAATAAGTATCCTGGCTTGATGTCTATCCTTTGGAACCAGTCTCAGGGAGCTATAGACTTAGCACTGGATGGAATAAGTATCCAACTGAAGCCAAATCAGGTAGTGACAGCGACTCACCTGCAAAAACTTGAGGTGATCACAAAAGACCTACCCCTGACCTCCTTTACATTCAATCGGGAGTTTTATTGCATCATTGACCATGATGATGAGGTATCATGTAATGGGATTTTGTTTTATGGCTACAATGAGATACCACTCGTCTCTATTCCGGAAATCGAAGATCCAAAATTTAATACATTGGCCCAGGTTTTTGACGATGAGTTTCAAAACAGGGACGACATTCAGGGGGAAATGCTACAAATACTGTTGAAGAGATTGATCATTAAAATTACCAGGTTGGCGAAAAGCCAGCTATTTAAAATCAAGAATGACTCTGAGGTGGAAATCATCCGACAGTACAACATTCTTGTAGACAGGCATTTTAAGACCCATAAAAAGGTAGCTGACTACGCAGAAATGCTACATAAGTCTCCCAAGACTTTGGCAAATACCTTCTCCATGGCCCACACCAATACACCCTTACAAATCATTCATGAAAGGATTGTGTTAGAGGCCAAACGAAAGCTGATCCATAGCGATTATACTGTCAAAGAAATTGCCTTCCAGCTTGGTTATGATGATGTGGGGTCCTTTCATAAATTGTTTAAAAAGCTGGTCGGAAAATCTCCCCAGGCTTTTAAAAATCATGACTTCAGTGAAAAAGGGAAAAATGACCACTTATCCGGGAAAAATAGCCTCTTACCCGCGATGGATCACCGCGTTAATTGATCTGTACACATTTTTAAATTACTAAATTTTAAAATTCATGATCAATTTCAATGTTCCTACAAAAGACGAAGTAAGCCAAAAAAATCAGGCCATTTTCGATACCCTTGAAAGCAAGCTCGGTTTTGTTCCAAATTTATATGCTACCATAGCGTACAATGATACCGCCCTGGAAGATTACCTGAACCTCCAAAACCGAAAATCCACATTAAGTGCCAAGGAGCGAGAAGTTATCAATCTCGTTGTGAGCCAGGTCAATGACTGTAGATATTGTCAATCGGCACATACTGCGATAAGTAAGATGAATGGTTTTACAGATGAGCAGATCCTGGAGATTAGAGAAGGTTCTGCTTCATTTGATAGCAAACTTGATGCGTTGGCGAGGTTCGTAAAAGACATCACTGTTTCGAGAACACACCCGAGCCCTGAAGTGGTAGAAGCATTGTTTGAAGCTGGGTATTCCAAAGCCAATCTTGTTGATGTCATTTTTGTGATTGGTGATAAATTCATTTCTAACCTGATCAATGGGGTGACAAATACCCCAATCGACTTTCCCGAAGCTCCCATATTGGAGACCATCCTGGAGTAGTTATCTCTGCTAATGACTTAAAAAGCCGCTTTGTGCGGCTTTTTTTGTTTTAAACCAATTGCCATTATATTTCAATTTAAATCCTGATTTCCTTATCATAGAAGGTGTTACTGATTATATTTAATAATTAGAACGAACTAGCTGGTAAAATATGAATCGTTCCATTGGCATTGGAATAAGTGTATTCATTACGGTCTTATTACTTACGCAATATCTCGCTTTTCAACAGTATAGAATAAGAAGGGGTGAAGAATCTCAAAGGCTTAATGATGAGTTAAATACGGTCAGTGAACGCCTTAAAGAGACATTGAGCAATAGCCTTTCGGCTATAAATACTTTGGCGTTCATCATTGAGCAATATGGTGTGCCCAATGATTTTGATGAGTTGGCAAATGACCTCATTTCCTATTATGATTATATCGATGCCATTGAACTTACGGATAAAGGTGTAATCACAAATGTTTTTCCGCTCGAGGGAAATGAAAGTGCCTTAGGCTTAGATATCCTAAACTATCCACCTGCGAGCGCTGAAGCACTGAAGGCTATTGAGCGGGGAAGGGTGTTTTTTGCAGGTCCTTTAGAATTAGTACAAGGGGGTATGGCAGTGATTGGAAGGTTACCAATCTACATCAACAATGAGTTTTTTGGTTTCTCCGTAACGGTTATTAAACTTACTACTCTAACCCGTGCCATTGGCGTCACCAGCTCTATGGATAGAGATTTTAATTATCAGCTATCAAAAATAAACCCCCTCACTGGTAAAGAGGAATTTTTCCTGTCAGACCCGATTGATAAAGAGAATAAAAACGTGGTATCAGTAAAGATAGCTTATGGAGAATGGATGTTGTATGTAAGCCCCAAATATCCTCACCTGGTGTATCAGCAGGCCATTGGTTTTTCATTTTTGGGATTGATTTTGGCAGTCATCTCCAGCCTATTATTCTATCAGTGGTCAACGCAGCCTGTACGGCTCAATAATCTGGTTGAGCAAAAGACCAGCGAACTTAAACATGAGAAGGACCTTTCGGATTCCATTATCAATAGTTTGCCTGGAATATTTTACTTGTTTGATAGAGATGGAAAATTTCTCAGATGGAATAAATATCTGGAGACGATATCTGGTTTTACGGAAGATGAGTTGAAAGAAAAACGACCGCAGGACTTTGCAGGATTATATGAGTCTGATCAACTTCTGAAAACATTTGAGAGAGTTTTCGAAGAAGGTGAGGTTGAACTGGAGACCGAATTAGTGCTTAAGAGTGGAAAAAAAGTACCCTTCTACCTAAATGGGAGGAAGATAATATTGGATGAAACAGAATATCTGATAGGAATGGGCATTGATATCACTGAAAGAAAAATGGCTCAACAAAAAGCCCTGGAAGCATCCAGAGAAAAGGAAGTAACCTTAAATAGGATCAGTGATGGTGTGATTTCACTTGATAGAAATTGGAAATATTTATTTGTAAACGATGCAGCGTTAAACTATTTCAGAGAGTCAAGAGAGGAGATTCTGGGAAAACATATTTTAGAAATCGAACCCGAAGTTGGTAAAACCAGTTTTTGGGAAATTTCTCAGCAAGCGCTGAAAGACAATATGGAGAGGGAGTTTAGCCTGCACTATGAACCGATGGAGAAATGGTTTTCTGTTAAAATTTATCCGTCGGTTGATGGTATCACTGTATTCTTTAAAGATATCACCAAAGAGAAAAAGATTGAGCAGGAAACCATGAAGTTGATAGGCCGTGAGCTACATGATAATGTGGTGCAGGTATTGACAGGTGCCGGGTTGTTTCTAAATATTGGACTGAAAAAGATAGGAGACACAAACAATGATCTTGACAAGGTAGATGAATTAATTAAAAAGAGTATAGAGGAGATCAGGATGCTATCACATGATTTGATCTCTCCGTTTCTGCAAGGTGAAACTTTAGAAAAATCAGTCAGAGAGCTATTTAATCATGCCAGCAAAACAGCAGGGTTTAGGGTGAAGTTTGACTTCAGAAATTTCAGTGAGGATCTCTTATCTGATAGACTCAAGACCAGTACATTTAGAATCCTGCAGGAACAATGTAATAACATCATCAAATATGCCAGACCAAAGCTGGTAATAATCCGCCTTTCTATGAATGCCGACCAGTTTAACTTTGAAATTATTGATGATGGCGTTGGATTTGATAAGGGTATTAAAACATCCGGCATTGGCTTTATCAATATTCGATCTAGGATAGCACTGTTTAATGGTCAGTTGAACATCGATTCATCGCCTGGGAAAGGTTGTATAATAAGAGTTTCCTTTCCATTTCCTGAGAAAATGGCTGTTAGGGTTTAAGGAAATATTACCTTTAATTTCACGTTCAATCACAAACAAAAATATCTTATTTGTGATCTGCGAATAGGTTACAATCAGGTTAGCTTTGCGTTGGAAGAAACTTTATTTAATCCATAAATTTTAAATATATGAATTACTCAAAAAGGATAATAGCAATCTTTTTCTTTATCAGTTTATTTGGAATAGCGTCTGTCAGCGCTCAAGGTTCTCTTGGAAAGGGAAATGAGCAATTCAATGCGGGTGTTGGTTTTTCTACCTGGGGCGTGCCCGTTTACTTAGGGGTTGATTTTGGTGTGCATCAGGATGTCACCATTGGACCTGTGGTATCTTATAGAAACTATTCTGAAAGATTCAATTCTAATAGATACTCACATTCAATTTTCACACTTGGTTTCAATGGTAACTACCACTTCAATACCCTGATTGATTTGGACCCGGAGTGGGACCTTTATGCTGGCCTAACGTTGGGTTATTATATCTGGTCTTCTCCAAATGACTACATAGGTGCTCAGGCCTCAGCTCTTGGCCTTCAGGGACAGATTGGTGGTCGTTATTTCTTCTCCGATAAGTTTGGGGTGAATGTGGAGTTCGGTGGTGGAATCTCCTCTGGTGGAAAGTTTGGAGTAACCCTAAAACTTTAAAAAAAAAGATGTGTTATTCAGTAGTCTGAATAACACATCAATTTAACTGGGAAGCCCAATTAAATCTGCTTATAGCTCGCTGTGGTTGTCTTAAATGTCTTTTATCAAGTTTGTTGCTTGAGTGATTCTACCCCTTTCCTACACCAATAACAGGGTCATCAGAAAAATCATTACACTCAAAGAGAAATATTTGAATAAGTAAAACTTGATTGAACGATCCATCTGAATCTGTTTGTTATAATGTAAATCTAGATAGTATCAAACCTATAATCAATCCGGTCAAACACGTAAATGGTTATAGGTGATTTATAGGTAGATTACCTATTCATTGGTTTGAAAGAAAATAAATCATGATTCGGTATATGGATTTACATATTCAATATTTTACGCTGATGAAACAGCTTTAGACTGTGAGCATTCTCCCTTTGCTTCAAAAATTTCCTCCATATTACACGAGTATTTATTTCAATTAAATAGTTTTCAGAATGTATTCTGTAGCCAATGCTATGTTTCAAAAGCTCTTAACCTGGATCTATCCTTCCATTTTTCTTTTTTTACTTTCCAGTCATCTTAATGCTCAACCAGGTACAACCTGGGACAATACCCTTGATAGGGATTGGCCTGTAGCATTTAAAGAGGTTGAGATTCCATCGAGCATGGATGGAAAGACCCAGAAAGCATTTTTTTATAGTTCAGATCAAGAACGCCAACCTTTGATCATTAGCCTGCATACCTGGAGTGGTGATTACTCACAAAAGGATCCGCTCATCAGTCAGATAATTGAAAATGATTGGAATTATATCCATCCGGACTTTCGAGGGCCAAACTGGACGAAGGAAGCTTGTGGCAGTCCGTTTGTCGTGTCTGATATTGATGATGCCATTGACTTTGCCATCAAATCAGGCAAGGTAGATACCGGCAACATTCACGTAATTGGCGTAAGTGGTGGGGGATATGCGACGATGCTGACATATATGAAGTCAAAGCACAATATCAGAACTTTTTCTGCCTGGTGTGGGATATCCGATATCAATGCGTGGTATCATGAAACTCAAGCGCGTAAACTAAATTATGCCCGGCATATTTCCCTGGCAACAACATACGATTCAACGGGTATTGATGTGGAATCCGCTAAGATGCGATCACCTTTGTATATGGATACTCCGGTCAATAAAAGAAAAGAAAGCAAGCTTTTTATTTACGCGGGTGTTCATGACGGATATACCGGATCTGTTCCTATAACACATTCCATCCTGTTTTACAACAAGGTGATTAGGGATTTGAATCCATCTGCTGCTGAGGAATTAATATCAAATCAGATAATTGATAGATTAACCATAAGCAGAAGCCTTTCGGGAAAAGATTATGGAAAGCTTTCTGATAGGAAGATCCACTATCAGCGTTGCTACAACGATCAGGTTTATATCAATGTGTTTGAGGGTGGGCATGAGATGCTTTCGGAGGTGGCACTGGATCACCTACCTGGGAAAACCATCCTTGCGATTGGGGATTCAAATGGTCAGATGAAGGGAGGTTGGGTAGATCAGCTCAAAGCTATCAGAGTACAGGATCATATCATCAATGAGTCTATCTCCGGAAACACGGTTGGATTTGTAAATAATGGCAATCCATCATTAAATACGATGATGAACATTGAGAACTATCTATTGAAATATGATCCTGCAAAAATTAAGCTGAACCAAATCGTACTTTTAATTGGTACCAATGACTGTAAAGCAGTATTCAAAGATAGAATGGGTGAGGTGCCAGGTAATTATCAGGAATTGATCAATAAAATCAATGACTATTATGGCAATAAAATCCGTCCTGATATTATAGTGGTAGCACCACCGCCCTATGGTCCGGATGATTTATTAATCGAAAAATATAAGGGTGCCGGGAAACGGATAAAGATCCTGAATGCCCAACTGAAGACATTGGCTAAAAAGAATGAGCTATTGTTTATAGATATTTATTCTCCTCTGGTGGATGTATTCCCATATCTCACTAAAGATGGGGTTCATCTGTCTGCAGCCGGGCAAAGAATCATTGCTGAAATGATCAGCGAAAAAATAAAAAACTAGGTTTATGGAGCAAGTTTGACTTCCACTGCATCCATACCTTTCATACCCTTTTTCGGGATGAAAATAACTTTATCTCCTTCCTGAACAGGTTCTATAACATTGCTGTCATGGAAAAAGAATCTGTCATGTGTTTCATCCTGGGCTATGAATCCAAAATTTTTATTGGTGTCGTAGTAGGTGACCGTTCCCTGCCGGGTGGGATCTTCGTCGTCTTTTTCCTGTTTTGGAATACTTACCTCAATGTTTGCTGCCTTGATCTCTTTCTTCTTTTTTTCAGGATCTGGTGGAGTATCACTGATATTCCCGAATTCATCTACATAAGCAATCATATCATCAAGTGACTTGGACTCGGTGTTTGATTTCTTTTCCTCTCGCTTTTGGAATTTATCCTCCTTACGCTTTTGTTTTTTCTTTTCGTTTTCTCGTTTGCTAAATGTACTTCTTGATCTTCCCATATATTGTGTTTAATTAGAAAATAATGAAGCATAGCCAGGACCTTGCCTCTGACCATGCCGGTTTTTTTTGACTTTAAATTCTTTCTACATCCACCGCGTTGAGTCCTTTTGGACTGGTTTCGGTTTCAAATTTGACTTTGTCATTTTCCCTAATGCTATCGATCAGGTTGTTTTTATGTACAAATACATCTTTTGAACCATCACTAGGTGTAATGAAACCAAATCCTTTAGTTTCATTAAAAAACTTTACAGTACCTTCTTTCATTTATTATTATAGTTGTTAAAAATACTTAGTTAGTCGAATCAATCAATGTAAATGCTTTCCCACTTTTTCCTGCGCGTCCAGTTCTACCAATTCTGTGAATATAACTGTCCATAGTTCTAGGAAGTTCATAATTGATTACGTGGCTTACGTCAGGAAGGTCTAAACCTCTTGATGCCACGTCTGTAGCCACCAAAACCTGAATATTACCAAGATTAAATTGATTTAGTGAATTTTTTCTCTGATTTTGTGATTTATTTCCATGAATCAGGCCGGATTTTATCCCAAATTGATTGAGCTTTTTTCCTAATTTATCTACCTGCCGTTTTGTTTCTGCAAAGACGATCACTTTATAAAAATCCTCACCGGAGATCAGTCTTGTCAACACCTCAAACTTTGTGGTGTTGTTTGGTACATGGATTATTTCCTGATCTACTCTGTCTGAAGGTGATGAGCCCGAGTTTATTTTTACTTCCAGAGGATTATTTAATATTTGATCGATTAAATGCTGTTGAGTTTTATCCACTGTGGCAGAAAAAAACATAGTTTGTTTTCTACTGGTCATTCTAGAGATAATCTTTTGGATATCCCTGATAAAGCCCATTTCGAGCATTCTGTCAAATTCATCCAATACCAGGGTGGATACAGTATTGATCCTGAGAACATCCTGGTTCATCAGATCAATTAATCTTCCAGGGGTACCAATCAAAAAATTGTTTTTTGATTTTAGTTTACTAATATCTCTGTTAATACTTTGTCCCCCGATAAAACATGAACCTTTAAGATTCAGTCCTTTTGACAGACTGATGAATTCCTGCTCAACCTGCAACGCCAGTTCCCTCGTCGGTAAGACCACTAGCGCCTGACTATCAGGGTTATTGGTCATTTTATGTAGAATAGGAATCAAAAATGCAGCGGTCTTGCCTGTGCCGGTACCAGCAATGCCAATAAGATCTCTCCCTTCCAGAAGATGGTTTATTGATTTTTCCTGAATAGGAGTAGGAAATTGGTAACCCTTCAAAATAAGGTTGGCTTTAAGCCCTTCATTGATATTAAGGTCTTCATATTTCCAACCAGGTTCTCTTACTTGTGTAGTTTCTCGAGTAGTATTTTTGATCAAATGATCAGGATTAAAAGAAGAAGCCTTCCTGGCTTTTCTCTTTTGATTTGAGGACCCGTTAAATCGGGGTCTTCTTGATATAGTTTTATTCATATTTATTATTAGTCTTGATCACGTCAGTCAACTCAATGTTGTTATCGATTTGTTGACGTCGCTGTACCCAGGTATCTCAGCATTTTCATGTGGGCTGAGATAGCGGATATAAAATTTCTTTTTGAATTATAAGGAAGATCGTATTTATCGGTCAGCTTCTTTACGATTTTACTTAAACCCTTGTAGTGTATATGTGAGATGTGTGGTAGTAGATGATGCTCCACCTGAAAATTCAACCCCCCAATAAACCATGAAAATATCCGGCTTTTGGGTGCGTAATTGCTGGTAGTGTCTAGCTGGTGAAATAACCAATTGTTATCAATAAGTCCTTTATTATTAGGTTTTGGAAATTTTGTGCTTGGCATTACATGAGCTGTCTGAAAAACGATGCTTAGCAAGGTACCAGTCAAAAAATGCATACAAAAAAATGCCAGTAAAAAGACCCACCATGAAACCGGGCTTACTACTATTGGGAGAATCAGTGCGTAACAAAAGTATGTGGTCTTCCAGATGGCGGCTTTTGCAATCTCTGTCTTGTAGGTAAGCTCTTCTTTGAAGAAACCCATTTTTTTGTATTGCTTAATTCTGGTAAAATCTCTTGTTGTTACCCATACCAGAGTTAGTAGCCCATAAAAGAACCAGACATATATGTGTTGAAATTTGTGAAACCAGTAAAGTTTTCTATCTGGTGAAAACCGAAGAATTGCCGGTGTGTTTAGGTCATCATCCAACTCATGGACATTTGTATAGGTATGATGTAAGACATTATGTTGAATCTTCCAGATAGTTGCATTGGCACCTATGAGGTTAATAGAGTAACCCATCAGCCGATTAATACTTTTGTTTTTTGAATAGGATCCATGTAGGGCATCATGCATTACACCCATACCTATTCCAGCCATGCCTATTCCACTAATTAAATAGAGAGTGAACACCAGGGGAATTTGAGAAACAACCCCAAGGTTTAGAATAACAATTGGAGTTAGGAATAAGGTGAGCATGACAATCGATTTGATTACGATAGACTTGCCACCACTTTTACATATTTTCTTGTCAGCAAAATATTGATTTACCTTTTTTCTTAATTCATCGGTAAAACTACTTCCGGAGTTTGTTGAAAATTTTACATCTTTCATGAAATTGATTAAGGATCATTTAACCCTTTGAGTAGAGGGTTGCCGGATTGCAAGGTTTATACAGACACGCTGTAATACAGGATCCGTGAATTTTTTTTTCGGTACTTATTAAAGTTCTACTGAAGCATTAAGTACCTATTACCAAATCAGTGTGTGACTGAATAAAGAGAAGTTAATCCTACAATGGAATGTTGCAAAGGTACACATTATTATTGGAACCCCCTCATTATAAGATTAAGCGATAAGAATAAAGAATCAGTCAGGAAAGGAGTGTTTTCCAGGTGAGCAAAGAAAATTTAAGCACAGGAGTACTGTGCCCTTCATTGTTAAATTTTAGGAACTATTAGTAGGAGCTACCTACTGGTCAAGAGACAGGGTCCGGCTTGTCAGTCGTTTTTACTCCGGCATCAATCTCCTTTTTCACTTCCTTTGCGGCATCCTTAAATTCTCTGATACCCTTTCCCAATCCACGTGCGATTTCAGGGATTTTTTTTGCACCAAAGAATATGATGATAAAGATGCCAATAACCAGGAGTTCACCTCCACTAGGCATTCCAAATAGCAATATTGTATTCATGTTTTCTGTGATTAACTTAAAGTTCACTAAGCTGCCCTTCTTGGGGACTTTTCGTGTTTGGTAATATTTTTATCAATTAGCTGAAACCACTTTTTAGCCAGCATCATATGAAATCCTCTATCAAGTGGATCATCTGATTGTGTATTGAAGAAAGTGAGGATGTCAACCTTTAAACCCTCACCGATAGCAAGTTGAATTACCTCTCCTGAATCAATGACTTTACAGGTGGAGACTTTTTTCAGGTCCACAAGTTTCGTTAAGAAGGGTGATGGTTGAATATCCACAAATACCAGCTTCTTATTTTGTACATCGAGTCCTATCGCCTTATCGCTCCATGACTCAACAGTGCTACAAGTAAGCTGATGTTCTTTCGCCACCGCATTCAAATTGCGTATAGATTCATGCGTCCTGCTTTGGCCTTTCCAGATGAGGTAAGCTATGGGTCCAAAAATGGCCAGGATAAAAATAGCTGTGATAATGATGGTGCTTAAGTCGATAATCATTTTGGTAGGATCGTAGTTGAGGGCCTGTTGATCTGACATTGTGGTTTGAAATGAGTTGCCACCGGTAAACTTTCGTTGTCCGGTGGCAGCTCTTTAAAATTTTAGCTTCTTCTTGTTTTGGTTTTAGACTTATCAATCACAGTTTGAAGCTCAGAATTGATTGATGTGGCCTTTTCCTTGGCAATGATTGCTTTGTCAAGACCAGGGATCAACTGTCCAGTTGTTACCAGACTATCTGTTTCAGCTAAAGCAGTTTCAACCGTGTTTAGCTCTTGCTGCATGGATTGTAAAATGTCTGATCCATTTCCTTTAGGAGCCTCAAGGATGATTTGCTTATTGGTATTGATCAGGTTCTTCACCTCGGCTATGGTTGACTGGATTTGAGAGGTCAGTTCCGACTTTTTGGATTCTGCCTGAGTCACAACAACTGCTGCCTGTTCGCTGATGTAGTTGAGCTGTAAAGTAATTGAGTCGTAGTTGGCAAAGAAATCTGATTTCTCCTCCTGAATTTTGACCAGGATTGCCTCCATAGAATCTTGTAAAACCACAAAATTTTCTTGTGCATATATTTCAGCACCAATTGTTTTGGCACTGTCTAATGCCGCCTGAGCTGCATCAATTTCTTTTTGAGGGACAGATCCACAGCTGCTTAGTAAAATGGCCGCAATACCCGGTACTGCAAGGCCAACAAAGTATTTTATTGTCATTCTATTCAATATGATATGGATTCAATTTTTGTTGAATCCAGCATTGTGACGGGCGATCATTGAGAAGTAACATCTGGTCAGAAAATATTTTTATATAATTCATGATCATGAGGTTAGATCTTACGTTAATTGGGTGCATACATAGCAAATGAGTTGAGCAACATTTCAAGTTTGCCAGCCGATGAGGAGATCATCAGGGAGCTGGCAAAAGGGAACAAGAAAAGTCTTTACGATCTTCTCTATAAGAGATATCATAGAAAGGTATTGGATAAATGCTACAGTTTTGTAAGAAACCGTAGGTTAGCTGAGGAGTTGACAGAAGATATATTCTCCAAGACCTATGAGAAGCTTTCGTCATTCAAGCATCAGGCAAGGTTCTCATCATGGCTCTATGCTATCACTTACAATCATTGCATTGATTATCTGCGAGAAAAGAAAAGGTTGCATTATCCGGACTGGAATGATCAGAATGAGATACCCGAGATCATTGATGAAGGTGATACTCATTTATCAGAAATAAACTACGAAAACCTGCTTTCTATTTTAGAGCTCATTCACCCTGAAGAGAAAGCCATATTGATGATGAAATACATGGATGATCTGTCCATTAGAGACATAAGCTCTGCTTTGAGGATCAGTGAAAATGCAGCCAAGATGAGGCTAAAGCGAGCCAGGTCGCGCGTCTTTTACCTTTATTCAGATAAGTATTTGAAGGATATTTAATTGTAAACACCATGGTCGAAGAAGAATTTGTAAAGAAAATACTGAGTGGATCAGGCATCGATGTGCCCATCAGGTGTACCGAGGGGTTTGAAAACCATTTTAAAGGGGGTATCAACCCTGAGTGGCAGCAGAAGGCGAAGATATTTGAAGTATTGTTCCACAAAGATGGTATTGAATATATTGCCGAATTCGATACGAATGGAGAGCTCATCAAATACAAGATGAATTTGAGCAAAGAGTTGTTACCTGCACTCATTCGTTCAAGGCTTGAAAAAGAGAGAGAAATCATGAATGTGGTGTTAATCAACAAACGAGATCATATTATGTATGAAGTCATTGTCCGTTCTTCGGCCTTGTCAAGGTTCAGGCTAATCGTTGATCAAATGGGGGAGGTGATTGAGGAAATGCCATTGTAAGAATGGTGCATGAAAAGAATTATTCCCTGATCCGGTGACTAAGTAGAAAATCAGCCGTCCAAATCTAAAACTAAGAATATGGAATCGGCTGATACAGTTTACATCTTTGTACTACTCATTATGACCATCGCCATTATGCTTGGCAGAGATGGCTCAGAGACAGAAAGAGGTATTTAGTAGCTATCTGACTCATGATTATGAAATCAAATAGCTACATATTTAAGTAAAAAAATTTCAGCTATAGCTTAGCCTTGTTTTTGTACTCTTGCTTTCAAAGGCATTGGTATTGATGCCGGGGCTAAGTTTGAAATAGCTGATGTAGGACACTATCAGGATACCCAAAATAATGAAAGGGAAAAAGCTTACAAATACCAACCCATCCACCACAAAGTGACTTATCCCGGCACAGATAAAGTTGAACGCAAATCCTGCGTAAGTCCACTCCTTGACTTGTCGAGGCAAATTTGGAGTGACGAGAGCAACAGAACCCAGCACTTTAAATGCAATCAGAGTGTATGTAAAATACACCGGATACTGTAAATACGAAGCTCCGGCTGTAGCCACTTCCGGTGCAAAGATCAAAGTACTTAAAGGCATTACTCCTTCGAATAGGAAAAGGAATCCCGTAGCGATCCAAAAGATTATTTTATGTTTTTTCATGATTATTTATTTAAGGTTAGCAATAGCTTATCCAGTCTTTCAAGTGTAGATGTAAGCCCGTCTTTCATCCCCATATTGATAACCTGGTCGAGCGCTTCTAAAGAGTCATATTGTACAGTGGTAACTACAAGGGTATTATCTCCTTTATCTGAGAACTCCACATTCCACTCAGCCTGTGGCAAATCACTGTTCAAATTACCTTCACTGTCACTAAACGCGTCCAGGGTTTTGTAGTAGTCGATGGCCTTGATTTTGGTATATTTTGTATATCCCCAGTATTCTTTTCCCTCCGGATCTACCATGGCATAGTGCCAGTGACCGCCTTCGCTGAAGTCCATTGATTTTGTTTTTGTGGTAAAAGGCTCCGGGGCAAACCATTGGTCAAGCATTTCACTCTTGGTATAGCAATCCCAAATCAATGCACGGCTGGCTGCAAACTCTCTTTTAACTGTGATGGTGTTTTTTTCTTTGTCCACCAGAAAGTCGAATTGTAGTGTGTTCATTTTTCTTTGTTTTGAATTTTAGCTAATAAATTATCTAGTTTGTTGAATCGGTTCTCCCAGATCTTTCGAAACTGTTCCAACCATTTATCAATTTCTTTCATTTTGTCCACCTTTATTTCATAATAGATTTCCCGACCCTGTTGATTTGAATCTATCAGGTCGCATTCATTAAGAATCTGAATATGCTTTGAGATGGTGGGTCTGGCCACTTCAAATTCACTGGCTATGGCCCCAGCCGTCATGGTTTGTGAAGCAAGCAATACCAGGATGGCCCTTCTTGTGGGGTCTGCAATCGCCTGAAAAGGATCTCTTCTTAGTTTCATTACTTCAAATGTTTAGATAAAATGAAGTCATATGGCTACAAATATATAGATATGTAGTTAAATAGCTACATAATAGTACAATAAAATTTCAAGAATATTATAAGTGGCTGTATATCAACGCGATGTGAATGGGGTCTGTGTGTATTGGAAGTCCTTCCCCTTTCCAATTGTATAAAAAATCAGGCAATAGTTTCAATACATGTTATTGCCTGAGTTAGACTTGTGAGATAAGCTTTGGGGACTAGGTACCCTGGATAACTTCTTCGATCTGCTCTTTTTCTTTACTGATAGCACCTCTTTTAATCATGGTGTACTTGTTAATGTCAATTTCATTGAACCAATCTTCCCAAACCATCATTATCCGGTCCCATTCCATATCCTTTTCACGAGGAGATGCTTCTAACAAAGCAATATGCAGATCCGGGAATTGCTCTTTAACTGCCTGTAGTTTCACCTGATTTTTACCGACTATGGGGTATCCATCAGTAATGATGAAAAGATAATTTTTTACAAGTGTATCCCTGGAGTAATCAACTTTCAGATCTTCATAAAAGTACTTCCAAATATCTGCACCATTGTAGTCTTCAGGAGAACGACTATAGATGGCCTCCTCATAAAGTGAGTCCAGGTTGGCCATGAAGTTCTTCCTTCGTTCATCTTCTCCACGTTTCCTGTTGATCATTTTTATATCTTCCATGTTGATATAAAGTCGATCTTCAAAGACTTCATTTCTAAGATGAGATCCTTTCTGGGGTGCTACCACCACCTTAAGCTCATCCCTGGATTTGATGTAAAGAGAATTCTTCACTTTCTCTTCAAACCTGTCATATATGTGGTGTATCAACTCCTTGTCGCGCGCTGGCTGGTTGTCCTGTACAATTAACCGATCGGACATATCGAGCAATACAATATAATTATGCTTGGTCTGTAATTGCGACTCTTTTTCCGGGGGCATTTCACAGCTTGCTACCCCAAGTATTAGTCCTACAATTACCAGCAAGTTTTTATTCTTTGGTATCATGTTTATTCAGTTTTAGGGTTTAGGAATTAAGCTCTTTTGCTTACTACTTTCACAAGACCGGATTTGATCTTGTGTTGTTCTTCAAAGTCCTTTTTGAAGGCTTTACATTTTTCCTTCACAGACTTCAGGTTTGCCGGAGATAGGTAACTGATCCAACCTGAGCTAAACTGATCGATATACTTCTTCAGGTTGCCATACATCACCGTGGCAATGTCTTCCCGGTAATCGTTAATCAGTTGCTTAATCTCAGCCGTATCCGTCTGCTTGGCTTTTAGCTGTTGAATATCTTTTCGCTTATGCTTTATGATCTTTTTGATGTTACCGGTTACATGATTTTTATCCCATTCTCTTAGTAATGAGTCCAGGAGTACACTCCAGATCACATAGACCAGGAAACCCAGGAAAAGAATGATATAGAATGTGCTGCTTTGTGCCCAATGTGTGGTAGCAAGCCCCATCAATTCTTTGGCCTGTTCCGTATTGCTATGGATGATCATTGCCAGGAGAAAGTCTACCACTAAAGTGACACTTATCAGGCCTCCGATAAGGAAGTACTTTTTGTTCCCCGGCACATTGAGTAGCACATGAAAAGCCCAACCAAATGCATAGAACACAAAAGGAATCAGGATAAGCATATAATTATATTGAATGGCCTGGCTAAGCTCGTAGGCATTGGGCATGATGCTACCAGTGCCACTTCCGGTAGCGATATTTTCTGCAATCGCTTCAAAGTCTACATACAGCGCCTTAAATCCTGCAGAGATGTAAAAGAAGAAAAGGTAGACGGATAAGGCCGCCAGGATAAACAAGTTGATTGTGAATTTGAATACTGAAAAACTTTCCTTCTTGAGTTTTTCGGTATCATTGGCTCTTGATTCCCGAATCTTGAGCAAATCATTTCGATGATCCTCAATGGCTTTTTCCTTCTTTTGGATATGCTCATCAATCTTAGCATTTTCAGCTTCGATTTCTTTTAGTTGCAACTCAAGCTCCTTGATCTGAACCTTACGATCTTTCTTTTCATCATCCGAAAAACCTTTATAATCTTCAGATACCAGGTCTCCATTGATAATTCTTTGCAGATAACCTGCATACACATCAGGGTCTCCTTTGACACTTCCTGATTTTTCATAGCCGAAATCGTATAAATTTACCCGATCAATATTATGAGTTATCACAACATCTTTCTTGGAATTATTTCGGACCGCTTCTTGGCTAATAGGATTTTCTACTTCAAACATATATCTGGGTTTAGGTAATAAAATACTGTTGTAAACTCTTGAATGAGTTACATACTATCTAAAAGAAAAATGTTTGAGTTCTGGCGAAGATGATACTTTGCTTTTTAGGCAAAGTGTATGACTACATAACGACTAAAGTTGGTTAAAGTTGTATTTTATGTAAATATTTTAATAAAAAATAGGATAATACGTATTTAATCCGTGTGCAGGGAGGCTTTGCTTTGTTGGCAACGAATTGAAAATCGAACATTATATGATGAAAAATTGCCTGGTAAAAATTTCTAAAGCTGCTCTACAACGCTATTCTAAGACACTGCTTGAGCAAATCAACTGGAGCATCAATCAGGGTGAACACTGGTCTTTGCTTGGACCGGCTGGTTCAGGAAAAACGTCCCTGCTAAGGGCCATCCGAACCCAGGCCTTTATCAGCAGAGGAGAGATCAGTTATCCTGTTTTGGACAATATGTTGCCAGGGTATCAGAAAGTAAATGCATTTTTTACTTACAAAGACCTGATCTCGTTGGTTGGTGCCAGGTATGAATTTAGGGATCTATCCAGCTCGTCCTCGAACCTGTATTATCAGCAACGATACAATTCGCTGGATTCTGAGACTGTGGAAACCGTAGAAGCGCATATTCAAAAGCTACGGTCGGTGGAGCGACCCGGATATTGGACATTTGATCGGGTAGTCAATCGACTGGGACTTTTACATTTAAAGGATAAACAACTGATCAAGCTTTCCAATGGTGAAGCCAAGCGACTACTGTTGGCTTCGGAGCTGGTAAAAAATCCTATATTACTGTTGATGGATAATCCATTATCCGGACTGGATCCGAATACCAGAAACGAGATGAATAAGATTTTGAGCGAGATTGGTGAATCAGGGATATCTGTGGTGATGGTAACCAGCTCGCATGAAATACCGGAGATGGTCACACATGTAGCTCAAATCAAGGATTACAGTGTGGTCACAGGTTCAAAGGAGGAAATGTCTTCATCGATTTCTCAAGTGAAGTACCCTTCTTTTGATAAGGAACAGATTAAGGAATTGCTTACACCAGTTCATTCACCTTATAAGATAATGGTGAAAATGGATGGCATTTCTGTCAAATACGGTGAGCGAAAGATTTTGTACAAGGTAGATTGGGAGGTGAGGCAAAAGGAGCGGTGGTTACTGAAAGGTCATAACGGGGCTGGTAAGTCTACTTTACTTAGCCTCATTACAGGAGATAATCCCCAGTCTTATTCAAATAACATCGTGTTGTTTGACCGGAAACGTGGAAGCGGAGAAAGCATTTGGGATATCAAGCAAAAGATTGGACTGGTATCCGCTGAGCTCTATCAATACTTTCCTTCAGCCAGTACCTGCCTCAAGGTGGTGGAGTCTGGTTTTTATGACACCATGGGCTTATTCAGACCATCTGACCCAATAAAAGCTCAAACAGCCCTCGAATGGTTGAAGGTATTGCAGGTAACAGATCCACCTCAAACACTTTTTAAGAATTTGTCGGAAAGTACTCAACGGTTGGTCCTGCTGGCAAGAGCATTGGTAAAGGGACCTCCTTTACTGATTCTTGACGAGCCTTGTCAGGGGTTAGATATTGATCAGCAGCGATTCTTCAAGTCGCTTGTAGAGACGATATGTGATCATTCTGATATCACGATCATCTACGTGAGTCATTTTCAGGAAGAAATCCCTGAGAGTTTAACAGATGTGCTGGCTTTGGAAGGTGGCCAGGTTATTCAGAATGAGCCTCTCAAAAGCTAAAACCCGATGAGGACGGTATCTCCCTGAGTTAGCGGTACTTCAACCAATTGAACAGATCCGTCATAAGACCGACCTTCAGATTCACTCAGACTTACTTTGATCAGCGAGTTTTTATTTATGGGATATGAATGGAAATCCTGGTGAAATAAGATTGTCTTCGTTTCAGTTCCATCATTGGCAATATTTACCTCTGATACCCTTAACCCCAGGGGAGCAAACTCAGTCCATTCAGGTTGTGTAATAGCAAAAACAAAAGTTGAGTCATTCGTTTCCGGGTTTATTCTTATTGGATCCGAGAGATTAGAGCCAACTCTTATATCTGCATTTCTCGTTGCGGTCAGTCCTTCAACCTGCACAGTAACACCGAAAACCTTTCTTTCCAGATCAAGTGTGATTTCGGTAAGGTCCTCGGTCGTTTCAATTGTTTTAGTTGTTAAATATGTATTGGCAAGGTAAGGCCATCGATAATTTAGGGATATGCTGTCTTCATCACTATACATATAGCCATTATCAAACTGTGCTATTTGACCTTCAGTTAACCACAGGTTAGAGTAGGACATGGAATCAGTTAAGATGGAAGGTTGAGTAGGATTTCCTGCCCAGGTGGTGTGCAGCCTTTCATAAGTTACTCCATTGAAATCGTACGTACTCCTTGCCAGACCAAACCCATTGGACTTTTTCATTGCCAGTGCGATGATATGATACGTTCGGTTGGTATATAAATTCAGGTTTAGATCTGTAGGAAGATAGTTAAAGCCCCCACATGCATAAACATAGTCGTTACCAAATTGGGAAAAGTAGGGCTGACCAAATGCGTCATACACTCCAATAAAAAAGTAGGTAGGATCTAACTCAATTGCTGAAATTCTCCCATTTTCCAATGGCTCTACATCGATTGAGAAATTATTGGAAATTTTAACAGGATATGTGACAAGTTCTTCGCTGTTGTCAGGATCAGCTATTGGTTCTGTTGACTCACAAGACAGAAAGATAGTGCTAATTGATATTGAAATTATAAAGAGTCGGTACATGGTATGTTTATCGTATACGTTGTAAGTTAAGAAAATAATTGTATCTATTATACAGTTGTAAATGAAAGTTTTGTTATTTCCTTTTTTACCGGCTACAAAGAAATCCTAAGCATTATCTTTTGATAAATTTTTATTTCAGTTGGGAGTTAAAAAAGTTAGTTTAATGCATATTTACTGCAGTATTAATTGAGAACTCATTTCACATCTTTTTCTACCCAATTGTCACAAAAAATGTCTTTCAAATCTATATTTTCAGGCCTTGCTCTCTTTGTCGGTTTTACCCAGGCACTTGCCCAGGACCCAGTCATTCGCATTAAACCTTACCTCCAAGATGCGGAGCCGGAAGCCATCACGATAATGTGGGAAACAGATAAAAGTGAAGAGAGTATTGTGGAGTGGGGGACCTCTCCCAAGCTAGGTAAAAAAACAAAAGGCACTGCCTTTCCGATCAACTATTCGGAAGCAAGGGTTCATGAAGTAAGGCTAACCAGGCTGAATAAGCAGACCTTGTATTACTACAGGGTGAGGACTGGGAAAGCAGTATCGGACATCTACCAGTTCAAGACCCCTCCGGAAGCACATGATCACCAGGCTTTTCAATTGGCTGCAATGAGTGATATGCAAATTGATGGCAATAACCCGGAGAAATTTGCTGAGATTGTACAAGATGGTATCCTTCATTACCTGGAGCATGAGTTTGAGGGAACTGTACCGGAAAACCTTGCCCTGGTGATGATCCCTGGAGACCTGGTGTCAGAGGGAGGGGAGTACTATCAGTGGAAAGAGCATTTCTTTGACCCAGCTCAGGATCTGTTCTCAGAAGTGCCGGTCTATCCAGTGATAGGAAATCATGAGCGCAACTCTACCTACTATTTCAAATACTTCAGCTTACCTAAAAATGGCAGTCCTGAGCATGATGAGCACTGGTGGTACAAGGACTACGGAAACGTGCGTATCATAGGGATGGATACCAACGAAGAATACCAAAATCGAACACAGCTTCGTTGGCTGGATGATGTCCTGCAAAAGACGAGGGAAAATGAAGAGATTGATTTTGTATTTGCACAGATGCACCATCCCCATAAGTCTGAACTTTGGCTGGATGGCGAAGAAGATTATACTGGTCAAATTGTGAAGAAACTGGAGGCATTCAGTACAGAAACAGGCAAGCCAAGTATTCATTTTTTTGGTCATACCCATGGTTATTCGCGAGGTCAGTCACGCGATCATAAGCACCTGTGGATCAATGTGGCGAGCGCCGGAGGTAATATTGACAACTGGGGTGAGTTTGACCAGAAAAACTACGATGAATTTACGGTGACACAGGATGAATATGGCTTTGTGATGGTGGAAGTCAATCCAAATGACGGGGATCCAAAGTTGACTGTGAAACGATTCAGCCAGGGAAATAAAATAAAGGAGCGAGACAATGAGCTTAGGGACAGTATCACAGTATGGAAGCACAACAAAATACCTAAGGTTCCGCGAATCATTTCACCTGTAAATGAGACAATAAGTCCGAAACAGGTAATTCTAAAGGCAGGTGCCTTTGGTAGCGACCAGCACCATGCCGAACATGGAGCCAGCCACTGGCAGGTCTCTACAACAGAAGATTTCAGTAAATTAGTTTTGGACAACTGGAAGCAGTTCGAGGATTGGTATGCCAACCAGAACATGCAGGAAGGTGATGACCTCACAGACGAAAAGATCTTCCGGCTGAATGCTGGGACTACTTATTACTGGCGGGTTAGATACCGTGACAAAAACCTAAACTGGAGTGATTGGTCAGAAATAGCAAAGTTTACAACCGAGTAGCCTTGAGTCAATTAGATATCAGATAAATTACATTCTGTTTCTCCTTGATTGCCGTGGCTGAGTTTTAACAAGACTATGCCATATTTACACATGGTCTTAGAGATAATAAAATATTAGTCTGGTGACCCAGGAAAGAAAAGACTACCTGACGCTTCATTTCCTTGTATTGATATGGGGTTTTACAGCTATTCTGGGGCTGCTTATTGAGATTCCCTCTGTAGAAATAGTCTTTTACCGTACGCTTTTAGCTTCTATCGGACTTTTTATACTGCTTAAGTTACTTAGACGACGTTTTACTATTCATATACCCAGGCATCTGTGGTATATTCTGGGTACGGGATCCTTAATAGCTGCCCATTGGATCCTGTTTTTTCTTTCCGCAAGGATCTCCAATGCATCGGTATGTCTGGCAGGTATGGCAACGTGTTCTCTTTGGACGAGTCTTATTGAGCCCTTGTCACAAAAAAGGAAGATCGTTGGCTTTGAAGTATTGCTGAGCATCATTGCATTTATTGGGATCGGAGTGATCTTCAATGTAGAGTACGATCATTTTTTAGGAATACTGACAGCAGTTATTTCGGCTTTTCTGTCGGCAGTCTTTACAGTGATCAACGGAAGATTTACCAAAACGTATGACCCCTATGTGATCACCTTTTATGAGATGGTAGGTGCGTGTGTTACTATCGCACTTTTCTTTCCGATTTATTCAGGATTCTTCGTGGATAGGCTGGTGCTTAACCCTTCCTCGATGGATTGGCTTTATCTGGCGATTCTTGCCCTGGTTTGTACCGTTTATGCGTACTCTGTTTCTGTTCAATTAATGAAAAGGTTATCCGCTTTCTCTATAAACCTGGTAGTCAACCTGGAGCCCGTTTACGGAATTATTCTTGCCCTGCTAATTTTTGGAGAAAGTGAGGAAATGAGTCCCGGGTTTTATCTGGGTACGCTTTTGATCCTCGCTTCTGTATTGATCTATCCTGTACTGAATCGACGTTATAAGAAAAAAGTGCTCTCTACAGATTTGATCAGATAATCCTGATGGTTTTAGTGTTCTAAGTGAGTTTGTCGCTGTTTTTATTGATATAACCTGAGTTTGATATTAAATCAAAATAAAAACCCTCCAACGTCACTCAGAGCCCTTTTTTGGGCAGGGATTAGGGTGGTAAGGGCGTGGAGTCTCATTTTTAGAGGAGATTCCACGACTTGCCCCCGCGCAGAACATGGTCTAAGTCTCTGGATGACGGGTTTTTTGTTTTTTCTTATACCGAACTGACGTTAATTGAACAGCATAGCTGCATCATTTCACATGCAATCGATATCCGATAGACCGAAGATTCTCAATCCTTAACCTGGAATCTGCTTTGAGATATTTCCTGATCCTGGAGATAAATACGTCCATACTTCGCTCTACGAAGAATCCGTCTTTTTCCCAAACCTCCTCAAGGAAGACGTGTCGCTCTATGACCTGATTGGGATGCTGAAATAGCAGGTGTAAGATCTTATTTTCCTTATAGGTGAGCTGAATAGTTTCTCGATGAACAAGCAGTTGCTGGTTGTGATGATCCAATTGTGAGTGGCCCAACCTGATTATGGGTTTAACCGGGATCTTAGCACCCTTTACCTTCAGTGTCTGAAAAAGTACGGTGGAAAGCAGCAGCAAAATCAATGAGGAATAAATCCAGGTATCCATCTGCCCTAAAAGATAATCCTGCCTTTTTGGGAAAAGTACTGCAAAGTCTTTGTTACACAATTCAATTTCCTGATCACCCGGATGGGTATTGCTTACAATTTCGGATGCTTTGACGTACTTACCATGAACCAACGAATCATCCTCGGTATTGTAAATACCCAGTTCATAGTCAAGTGACAGATCGCGTTTCGCAAACTCCTTCCGGATCAAAGTGTCTATGAGCTGGTTGGAAGCAGGACAGCCCATCTTTACATAGAAATAATTGTTTGATCTTTTTTCCACGATGGCCTGGTCCGACATGGTGTCCGCCACGGAATACAGGGCAACAGACACGGTGTGCTCAAACTGATTGGCACTCGTGTCGTATGCGCTAGTAAACCAGAAACCCTGGATGAGCACCAGAGAAGCTGTGATGATTCCGCCGATAACAAGAGATGTTTTCAAAAGTCGCCGTTTTCACTAAAATACTTCATGTAGATCCTTGTTGAAAGGTTTTAAGACTATTTAACATGGATTTAACACTTCTTTACTCACATTAACCTGGGAGGTAGACCGGTCCTTGTATAGTTGCCGGATGAAGGATTTCTGGACTATTCGCAATCGCATCATTTTCTGTATTGCCATTGTATTTCAGGTAACAGCTTTGATACTTTGGGGTACAGATGAGACACCTTCGGGTTTTGGAGATCAATCACTTTGGATTGCGCCCATTCTGATGATTATCGGGTTAGTTCTACCAGCAGCAGGATTGCTCAATATCTCTTTTGATATCAGTAAAGCCTATTCACTGAAAGCATTTGGAGCTATTGGTTCGGTCATAATTGCACTCATGACCTATGTACTTTCGCTCGAACCTACCGCATCCTTGTGGGATTGCGGAGAAACGATAGCAGCAGCCTTTAAGCTCCAGGTTCCACATACACCCGGTATCCCATTTACGCTGCTGCTTGGACGAATTTTTTCAATGTTTTCGTTCGGGGATGTCATGCAGGTGGCCTGGTGGATCAATTTTATGGCCGCTTTCTTTTCAGCTCTGGCGGTTGGCGTCGTCTTCCTGATAATTTGGCATTTTGGAACCCAATTAACGCAAAGAAAATCACTGGTGCTTACAGGTAGCCTTGGTGGTGCCATGATCCTTACCTTTTCGGATACTTTCTGGTTTTCTGCGGTTGAGGCAGAGACCTACGGGCCATCATGTTTTTTCATGGTCCTCCTGATTTATTTATCAATTCAAGGCAAGTGCCTAAGTGGAGAATCAAAAGTCAGTCGATGGTTATTGCTGGCATATCTATCCGGTCTTTCGTTTTGCATCCATCCAATGTGTATCCTGGTGCTGCCGGTATGCTTCCTGATCATGTGGGAGGATCAGTTTGATCAATACTGGAAGTATTTATCAATCTCAGTTGGTGCGGGGATTCTCGCCATTTTGATTATCAACAAGGTAATAGCAGTGGACCTGTTTGAGTGGGCTTTTGGTTTGGACAGATGGCTGGTCAATCAGTGGTCATTTCCTTTTTATTCTGGTGTAATTGTGCTGCTTATTCTTTTGACTGTATCAATGGTTACACTGTGGCATAAACTAGCTGTTTCAAGGGTGATGATTATGGCTCTGTTTTTCGTGATGCTGGGATTTACACCATACCTGATGCTTTTCATCCGGTCAACCAAATTGCCTCCCATCAATGAATTCAGTCCGCACAACCTGGCTATGATCAAGCCCTATATGAACAGGGAATCCTACCCGGGCAGACCTCTCTTGTACGGACCATATTTTGATGCCCGGATCTCACAGATCAGCAAAAAAGCAGATGCTTATATAGTGTTGGGCGATCAATATCAAAAGGTTGGAGACATACCTCAATATCACTACGAAGACCACCGGATGACAATCCTCCCAAGAATTTATAGTGATGATCCAAACCACGTGCGGATTTATCAGGAATGGACAGGTCTTTCACCTGGTGAAATGCCAAAATTTTCAGATAACCTGAAGTTTATGCTTAAGTACCAGCTAGGGCATATGTATTTCCGGTATCTGATGTGGAACTTTTCAGGAAAAGTGAGCGATGAGCAACATGCCGGATGGAAAGCCCCTTGGGATGGTGTTGCTAACCGATCAACAATTGGGTACAGCAAGGCAAATAACCAGTACTTTCTATTGCCACTATTGCTGGGACTGGTTGGAGCAATCTTGCAGAGCCGGAATGATCAAAAAGGGTTTTTGATCAACCTGAGCTTCTTTTTGATCACCGGGGTACTTTTGGTGCTTTACCTCAATGCTACACCAAACGAGCCACGGGAACGGGATTATATCTATGTGGGATCCTATATAGCCTTCTCGATTTGGATAGGACTGGGTTTGATGGCTATTGGAGCAAAGTGGCGTATAGTAACCTATGTTCTGGCTCTGACTGTGCCGGCCTGGATGCTTTATCAAAACCTCGATGACCATAACCGGTCGGGCAGAACTTTTCAGATAGATCATGCCCGCAACCTATTGGGTAGCTGTGAACCCAATGCCATTTTGTTTACTGGTGGGGATAACGACACCTTTCCCTTGTGGTACCTTCAGGAAGTGGAGGGGTTTCGCACGGATGTACGAGTCAAAGTATTGAGTTATTTCAACGCTGACTGGTACATCAACCAGCTGACAAGAACCTATTACGATTCACCTCCTTTTGAGCTCAAGCTATCAAGGGAGGGCGATCAATATGGGCCATATAATCCATTGTACGTTAGGGAAACAGTGGATGTACAAATTTCATGGAGCAAATACATGCAAGCGCTGCTTTCACACAGTCCTCAGTTGCAGATAAAAACTTCTACAGGCGGAGAAGCTTATTTTTTACCTTCCAGGAAATTGAAACTCGCAACTTCAAAAGGGACACTTGATGTTGAAGTGAAAGGGTCTTATCTTCAAAAGAATGAAATGGCAATCCTGGATTTGATTCAGAGCAATGACTGGGATCGACCTGTTTACTTCAATTTCACTTCTCTGAATAGCCTGAACATCCAACTGAAACCATTCCTGCAGCAAGAGGGGCTTGTTTACAGGCTTGTCCCCGAACGATCAGCAGATGGGGAAGTGTCTTTTGATATCGAGAAGTCTTATGAAAACCTTGTGACAAATGCAGATTACTCAAATTTATCCGATCCACTTGTTCACTTCAACCATGAAGACTATGAATCAAGAATGATCTTACCCTTGAAGTTCGCTGTGAATGAACTCATCGAAAAATTATTATCTCACGGAGAGGAAATCAAGGCATTGGAAGTTTCCAGTTTCGCTCTGGAGCAACTTTATTTTGATCACCTGGAAACCTCTTATGCGGACCTCCAACTGGCAGGTTTTATTAACAGGTGGGACAAAGCAAAGACAGAGAAGCTAGTTCTCAGGTTATTTGAATCATTGTATTACAAAACAGAAAGAGCAATTGACCAGGGTAAATCGGTCTCAGGAAATGATTGGATAGTCCTCCAGAAATCTGCCATGTTTTTGAATGATAACAAAACCATGGAAAGATATCAAAAGCTGATAAAGAGATCCAGCCTTTAACTTATTTACCTGAGACCGATCTAAATCAGTCTTTTAATTTTTAGGCTGATAGCTTCCAGGAATATTGCCAAACGAGATAGCTATCCTGTTCCAGGAGTTTATCTGGCAAATGGCAAGAACCGTATTGGCTATTTTCTCTTCGTCAAAGTATTTAGCCATACGGGCATATGCTTCTTCCACTTGTTGGGGTGTTGTGTCAGCTATCTTTGTGAGCACATCTGTCAGGTTCAGCATGGCTTTTTCCTCAGCTGTATAGCATGGTGACTCTTCCCAGGCTGGAAGAAGGTAAAGTCTGTCAAAAGTTTCCCCTGCCTTCAATGCATCTTTGTGATGCATATCCAGACAATAGCCACACCCGTTGATTTGTGAGGCCCTGACTTTGATCAGGTGTATTTCAGTATGGTTTAACCCGCAACTGTTCAGGTAGTTTTCAATGCCAAACATGGATTTATAAAGCCCTTGTGGAGTTTCCTGATAATTAATTCTTGGATTCATTGGTTTTGGATTTATGTATTTAAAACCTAATGACCAGTTTCATTCTATCGGCGTGACAGGACTCAGTGAATATTTAGCTTTTGTAGCTTTTCAGGGTTAATAACAATGTAGATATATTGGATCTTTCCATTTATAATTTCAAACATCATACACCGAAATATCGATCCGTTCAGGCTAAAAGTAATAGCTGGTTGATAATTGATCCATGTGTAATTCATCTCCGTCGATTCAGGTAAATATTTACCATAAATCGCCTGCAGGAATTTGCTTACCCTGTCTGTTCCAACAAGTATTTTCCTTGCAGCAGAAACCTTTTCTCCTCCATCCGAGAGCGTTCTTACATCATCAGATAATACGTTTTTGACCTGTTCCAGATCGTTTGAGAGAATAGCTTCGGTGAGTTGTGAAAGGATTTCTTGTTGACCCGAACTGAAATCAAATTGTGAAGTATCAGTAGTCTTTCTGCCCAGTTTTTCCTTACTGCGTTTGAGTAGCTGACGGGAATGCTCCACTTTAATGTCAAGTATCTCAGCTATCTCTTCATGCGTATACTCATAGGTTTCTTTCAGGATAAAGACAGCCCGTTCCCTGGGGTTCAGTTTTTCCAGCAGTACCAGCAAAGAATAATTGAGGATTTCTTCCTGATCTGCCTTTTCATAGATAACATCCTCCGTCAATACAGGAGTGGGAAGCCAATGTCCAGGATACGTTTCAAGTTTATTTTTGAGCAGGTTTTTGTGGTTGATCGCATTGTTGATCACAGCCCGGGTGAGGTAACTTTCTGGCTTTTGAACATGCGAAGGGGTCTCAATAAAATAGCGGTTCAGTACCTCATGGACGAGATCTTCTGCGGCAAGGGAGTCTCCAATGATATTGTACGCATAGGGGAAAAGCCTTTTTTTGAAGTATGAAATCAGGCTATCAAGGTCATTTGTAGTCTTTTGCATGTTGCAAGAAATCGGTTCAATCAATATGACCGGTTATTTCTATCCAACGTGACAGGATTTTGAAAGTTTTTCTACTCTATACTAAATCTCCTGATCACTAAACCGGACATCATCCAGGTACAGCGTACATTCCTTTTGGGTAGCAGTAATTCCCATTTCCACCCTGTTTTGGATTGAAATATCAAGAGGTAGGTTAGGGCCAGACTCATCAATCAACAGCACACCGTCCTGCCAGAGCTGAACAATCCCATTGGTTTCATCATATTTGAGATGGACTTTGACAGTCACCCATTGGTTGAGCGGAAAAGATTTTCGGGTACTCTCGGGCTGGTTGAAGGTCAGTTTCTCCCCGAATTTATTCTCAATAGCTAAAAGATCACCCCTGAAAATGATGCGAGGACCCGGACTTTCCAGGAAATAGGAGGATTCAAAATCAGCCAGTGTGGTGGGTAAGTTATCTTTGATATAGTATTTGGCCTCAAACCAAAAGTCATCGCCTCCTTCGAAATAAGCCAATGTTGTAGTAACAGAGGTCTTTGATGTGATCATGTTTGCTGTAGGAGCAACGGAATAAAATTTCAATACAGTATTCGATGCATCCTCCGGATCTTCTGCCAGGTCAAACCGATTATCTATAAAGTCACAGGAATTATTCAAAAGACAGTTTTGGAGTGCAACGTATTCATCCACTGTGGGTGTAGAGGGACTTTGCAGCGTGAAATTGGTTAGTAGAAGCTCCGTTTGATCTAAGTCCCTGCGAATCAGGTCAATTGCTTTGCCAAAACCTTCAAAATCCAGGGTAGCCTCCCTTATTGGTGCGAAATAGGTTTCGGCATCAATGATGATGTAGACCCCGCTATCGGTGCGGTTGTACGATTCTTCGTAAAACCCGGGATCATAATAAGCAGCAGCAAAAGTACATACACCATCCTCTAGGATATACGCATTGCCATCTTCATAAATGCGAATGTTTAGTCCATCCGTATTTACAAACTCAGAGATAAGCACGGCATCCGGGCAGCTATTGTCCATGACTGGATCTTTTGAACACCCCATGGATATTCCAACCGCAAAAGCCATCATGCAAACATTCTTCATGTAGTTAAATTTAGTATGATGACCTAACAAAAACGAAAATTGCCGCAGTTTAGTCTGGCTGAAAGTTTGACTGTTTACAGTATAGTATCAAATAAGACTTTAAGGAAAAGGTTTTTAATCATTGTAGACCTCCGCGTCTTCCAGGATATAATTACATCGATATATGTTGTCCTGGTTGAGCAAAAGCCGACCTTTAATAGTCACCATGTCGTCCATCTTAAAAAATGGATAACCTGGTTTCATTGCCAGCTCAATTATCGATTCAGGTCCGCCATTCCCACAGAAAAAACACTGTGCATACGGATTTCTGGAAAGTACAAAAGCTTCCAGCTTCCGGTTTATGACTAGCATATACCCTTTTATGATAAGCTCTTTACCCTCCATGGCTTTTACTGTAGGTCCAAAATGAGGGTAATAGTAGTTGGCATCTACTTCTTTGCTGTACTCATCTGTAAACCGGACGTCCTTCAGGTCGTCCCAGGTGATTCGATTCTGAGAGAATACTTGTGTTGAACATAGAAGCATCAATAAGCTACATAAAACACGCATCTGCCGGGATTTGAGTGGTGATAGTGGATGCAAATGTATTGTTTAATAATTATTAATGCAATTATGTTGCATTATGATGATCTTGTTAAATATGTTTGCAACATAATTGCATTAACAATGACCCGTCTTACAATAAACCTGAATCTTGATGTTATTGGCATGGCCACTTCATTATTATGTGCTGTGCATTGTGCATTTATCCCAATACTCTTAAGCTTTTCCTCATTGTCAGGAATCAGGTTTTTAGACAATGTTTGGCTGGAGACAACGATAATCCTCCTGAGTTTTTTCATCGCCTCATATGCGCTAGTACATGGTTTTTTAAGATATCACCAAAGTCCATGGGCACTATTGATTGTGTGCATAGGTTTTTCGGGGATTGGGCTGGGACATCTTACGCAGACTGGTATAAATGAAAGTATGCTTGTTTCCGGGGGTGCCACAACAGTTGCCATTGCTCATTTGATCAATTGGAAGGAAATAAAGAGGGTGCGGGGAGTCAACGACAATGAAATCAGTAAAAATGAAAATCTTTAATAAAACTAAAAAACTTCCGGTAACCGTACTTAGTGGTTTCCTTGGAGCGGGGAAAACCACTTTGCTCAACCATGTACTCAATAACCGCAAGGGTCTTCGGGTAGCTGTGATCGTGAATGATATGAGTGAAGTCAACATTGACGAGAAACTTGTTGCTAATGGGGCCAAGCTTTCACGTACAGACGAGAAGCTGGTGGAGATGAGCAACGGATGTATCTGCTGTACACTACGTGAAGACCTGATGATCGAGGTGGAAAAGCTGGCCAAAATGAACAAGTTTGACTATTTACTTATTGAAAGCACTGGGATTAGTGAACCGATACCAGTTGCCCAGACCTTTTCCTTTGCTACGGGTGATGAGCTCCATGACCTGACCAAATTTAGTCAGCTTGATACGATGGTTACGGTAGTAGACGCCTTTAACTTCTTCGAAGATTTTGGCAGTGCGGATACTCTCCTCAATCGCAATCTGACAGATGATTATCAGGATCAGCGGACGATTGTAAACCTATTGACTGATCAGATTGAGTTTGCTAATGTCATTCTCCTCAATAAAACTGATTTAGTTGATGAAGACCGGCTAAAGCTACTTGAGGGCATGCTTCTAAAACTCAATCCAGAAGCCAAAATTATTCGTACCAGCTTTGGGGAAGTAGATCCCAAAAAAATACTAAACACCAAATTGTTTGACTATGACAAAGCCGAGCAGGCTGCCGGATGGATCAAGGAGCTGAGCAATGAGCATGTTCCGGAAACTGAAGAATATGGCATTTCTTCATTCGTTTTTCGGGACCGACGCCCATTCCACCCCGGTAGGTTTTGGGATTATACCAATAAGCAATGGCCCTCCAGCATCATCAGGAGTAAGGGATTTTTCTGGCTTGCTTCAAGGCCTGACAATGCCTTGCTATGGAGCCAGGCGGGGGGCTCATTAAGAGCTGAATTGTACGGGCGATGGTGGTCTGCTGTCCCCATTAAAGAACGGGCAATGAATCCTGTCTATCTGGATAATCAGGAAATTATCATGAAAGACTGGGATAAGCAATGGGGAGACAGAATGAATGAGCTGGTGATCATCGGGCAGGATCTGGATCGGGAAAAGATCACATCAGACCTGAATCACTGTCTGCTCAATGAATTTGAGATTGTGGGGATGAAGTCTGGAAATGGCTTTCATGATGAGTGGCCAATATGAGTTTGCTTTCATTTATTCCTTTTGTAAAATCAAATGCTCCTGATCAGGTAATTAGTGAATCATGGGAGGATCGGAACAAGATATTGGATGACGGGGTTAATCTGTTTTGCTGGAAAAGGCCGGAAGAGCCGGTCATTCATCAGTATTTGCAAGGTGTCCTGAATAGCCATCCACAACCCATCCAGGTTTCAGTCAACAAAGATGAGCTGCCTCTACAACTGGAAAATGCCCGGAAAATCTGGGAAAAGCACTCGGGCAGCATCAATGGAGAGGAACAATTCTGGCAAGACATTTTTATGCTTGTCAATGATTTCCTGGATTACTCAACAAGTGGTGCCGGTACAGTCCATTTGCGTGTGATCTCCGATGATTCATGTAGAAAATTCCACACGGATGGCTACCCATTGAGACTTTTTACGACCTATCTGGGTAGGGGAACCGAATGGCTCCCGGAAAAGGCCACAAATCGTAAGGGGTTAGGTAAGAGCAATGACGTGATTGTGAAAAGGCACGCTCTGATTCAGCGAATGAAGCCCTTTGAAGTGGGTATCCTGAAAGGCGAAATTCCGGGACGTCAGCGGAATGTAAAAGGAGTAGTCCACCGTTCCCCGGAAATCGCTCAAAACGAAGAGAAAAGGATCACTTTAAGGGTAGATGTAAATTGAGCGTTTTGAGAAATCTGATAACTTCTTTTTTGCTCCTACTATTTCAACTAGGCTGGGCACAGACGGGTTCAATAGTGGGAAAAGTAACAGGTGAAGATGACTCTGGGATTCCTGGGGTTGTTTTGCAATTGAATGATGGGAAAGGTTCGGTATCAGATGCTGAAGGTTACTACAAAATTGATAAAATCAAAGAGGGAAGTTATGTCCTGAAAGCTTCCAGTATCGGGTATTCCCAAAGTAGGAAAAACATCTCCATCAAACAGGGTGAACAACTGACCATCAATTTTAAACTTAGTGAATCCACTGTAAACCTCAATGAAGTAACGGTGACCGGGCAATCGGAAGCCAGGGAATTGAAAGAAAGCATTGCCTCCATATCACTGATTGAGGCAAAGTCTTTTTACAACCGCTCAATCAGCACTCCGGACTTACTCAATACCGTTTCGGGGGTACAAGTACGTCAAAGTGGAGGTGTTGGCAACAGCACGGAAATCTCCATACAGGGTCTTTCGGGGAGGCAGGTAAAGCTGTTTGTGGATGGAATACCTATGGATTTCTTGCTTCCAGTAGAGGAACTGGGTATCGGGGCATCCCTTTCCATGATGCCAGTGAATTTGATGGAAAGAATGGAAGTCTATAAAGGAGCTGTGCCAGTGACCATGGGAGCAGATGCACTTGGGGGAGCTATAAATATCATTACCAGGAAAAACTTTAAAGATTATCTGGAAGTTTCTGCCGAACACAGCTCTTTCAATACCTGGAAAAGTACCGTAAGTACACGGAAGATGTTTTCTGGTGACATTACGCTTGGACTAAGCGCGTTTTATTTATCATCCGACAATAGCTACCTGATCGATGATGTAAAAGTGATCAATGATTTTGGAAATCCTGAATCTATTTCCGCCACCAAGTTCCATGATTACTTCCGAAGCTACCTGGTGAAGGGTGATATCGGAGTGATCAATAAGGCCTGGATAGATCGCTTGTCCCTCAGCTTTTCTCATGGTGATTTGTATGATGAGATCCAGCATAATTTTGAAATGCGGCAGCCCTATGGTCAGACGCTCAATCTGGCAACGACTTTTAATACGGCTTTGCAATATGAAAAATATGAGATTGCAGATAAGCTTGATATCAATCTTTATCTGGGGTATAACCGGATTCAAACCGGATTCATTGATACCACTCGAAACATCTATGACTGGCGGGGAGAGGTCATTGGACAAAAAACCTATGGGGGAGAGATCACAACTTCTCAAAACGACCTGAGTCTGTCGGGAGACAACCTCAACGGACGGATCAATCTCAACTATCGGTTCAACTCGAAATCACGCCTAATATTTAACACTGTATCTTCCTACTTTACACGTTCCGGAGAGGATCCGGTGGCCGCAGCATATTATGGGGAGGACTACTTCCAAAATCCTGTCTATATCAATAAGCTGGTCAGTGGGCTAGGGTTTGAGCAAACATTTATAGATGGGAAGTTTACGAGTCACTCAGCCATCAAAGGATATCACTATGGTTCAGAAGGGTTCATTATTGAAAATGGTGAGTCAAGCACGACAAAGCAAATACGTTTACAGCCGGGAGTCAGCCAGTCCTTCAAGTGGGTAGTACGTGATTTTCTGCTTGCCAAAGCCTCGTATGAGTATGCTACACGTATGCCTGACAGGATTGAAACTTTGGGTGATTTTAGTTCCGCTATCAATGCCAACCCTGCGCTAAGACCAGAGACCAGCCATAACATTAACCTTGGCGTACTCTATAAAAAGGATAAATGGAGCATAGAAACGAACAGCTTTTTCAGGAAAGTAAACGATATCATCATTTTACAGGCTGTGCCTCCCCCGGTACTCAGCAAATATGAAAACCTTTTAAAAGCCAGCATTGCAGGTGTCGAAAGCGAGGTTCAATTTCATCCCTGGGAAGTATTGACACTAAGCGCCAATGCTACCTATCAGGACTTGCGAAACCGATCTGAAAAAGAGAATGCTGGTGTAAGCAGTAACAGATACTTTGGAGTTCGCTTACCTAACCGTCCTTACTTTTTTGGCAACGGAGAAATACAATTTGAAAAAGGTAGCCTGTTCAAGAAAGGAGATCAGTTTCAGGTCTGGTGGACTGTGACTTATGTAGAGTCATTTTACCGATACTGGGAGATCGATGGACGAAAGGAAGATAAGCTTAGTATTCCCGATCAGTGGCTGCATCATGTTGGATTGGCATACACAGGCTGGCAGAAGCGAATGACACTTTCATTAGAGACACAGAATATTTTCAATGCCAATGCCTTTGACAATTTCAGGGTACAAAAGCCCGGACGGTCATGGCATGTCAAGATGAGACTTTATATCACTAAATCTTAATATCAACTAATAATTATTATGAATAAACTTTTTTACTTTTTGAACCAGATCAGAATCTGCAGCCTACTATTTGTAGCCTTTTTTCTGATCGTTTCCTGTAATGATGATGATCCTGATATGGATCCGGAAGTGACAATAACATATGGCATGTCTTTGGTCTCGGGAGCAGGAGATGTTAGTACCACTTTTATACATGGGTTAGAGGACTTGAATATTTCCGAAATAGACAACAGCAACAGTACTGAGCTATCACAATTTGCATCTATTTATTCAGATGGCAGCTCAGTGTTTACCGCCGGATTTGGAGCTCCTGCAACCATGGGCAAATATGTGTTTAATGCTACCGGTGAGGCTGAGTTAAACCAGGAAATCATTGTGCCAGGTTCAAGTTCTTTTTCGGCTGTAGAAATAGTGGATCAGGAAAATGCATATGCTACCGTGGGTGGTGGGCTTTCCCGTGCTGTACTGTTTAATCCTTCCGAGATGCGTATTACAGGTGAAATAGATTTGAGTGAAGCAGGCGAAGGACTTTTTTACTCTGACATTATTGTGAGAGACAATACACTGTTTATTGCATTGAATGATTTTGGTAGCTCCGGAACAGCAAAAGTTGCGGTGGTGGACCTGACGACCGGCACGCTGGACAAGGTCATTACTGATGACAGAACTGCAACCTTGTTTGGGACGGTAGTGTCAGCGGTCATGGCAATGGATGACAATGGATATATCTACATCCAGGGTTCGGGCTTATTTAGTGGCAAGCCTAGTGGAATTCTCAGAATTAAGGCAGGTGAAACTTCTTTTGACCCTGACTACTTCTTTGATCTGTCAACTGCTACCGGAGGCTCATGTTTTGGGCTATATCACCTGGGTGGCGTAACATTTACGGCAGTATCAGAAAATGATGATAATTGGTTTGGTTTTGATGGTGATAACCCATCATTTCGATTCCACAAAATTGATCTGACAGATAAAACTGATGGGGGAGACCTTGCTGCATCACTACCAAATACTTTTGCAGCCTCCCGTACGATGTTCTTCGTTCAAACAACAGATAATGAAATTCTGTTTCCGATTGCAGGTGCAGATGAAGATGCCGTATATAGCTACTCAATTGACACTGAGTCTGTAGCTAAAAAAATTGTCAGTTCGGGCGGTTTTGTAACCGGAATTGTGCCTGTCAATTAAATGCGTACTATGTTACAAGCTAAGGGTCTTACCAAGAAGTATGGAAGTTTTACAGCCCTTGACTCGCTAAATCTTTCAATAAATGAGGGAGACATATTCTGCTTGCTAGGGGCAAATGGTGCAGGTAAATCAACTACAATCAATCTGTTTCTAAATTTCATTGATCCTACTGAGGGAAGTGCAAGTATTGGAGGGTTGGATGTAGTAGAATATGGGAGGGAAACAAAACAAAAACTCTCTTATATCCCGGAAAATCTCATGCTATATCCTAATCTCACAGGTCTGGAAAACCTTGATTTTTTCTGTGGGCTTGGAGGGAAAATGTATTCCAAAGACCAGTTGGAAGAGCTTTTGAGGCAGTCCGGATTGCAGGATCAATTTTTTCACCAAAGGGTAAATAGTTACTCGAAGGGGATGAGGCAGAAAGTAGGAATAGCACTCGCGAGAGCGAGAGAGGCCAGTGTGTTGTTGCTGGATGAACCAACTTCGGGGTTGGATCCCAAAGCAAGCAACGAGTTTTCAGAATTACTTCTTGATATGAAGGAAAAGGGGGTAGCCACATTGATGGCTACCCATGACCTTTTTCGGGCCAAAGATACTGGTACTCATATCGGGATCATGAAGGAAGGTGTTCTACTGGAGCAGTTTGCAACAGATGATGTGAGTTTTCAGGATCTTGAGAAATTGTATTTAAAACACATGCATAATTGATTAAAAAATATGCACGAGCTAATTACCATTATTCGCAAGGAGATCAAGGTAGCAATTCGGGAGAAAGTGATCATTGCCATGGGTGTTATTGTGATGATTCTACTGGGAATATCACTTTATGCAGGTTATGTCACCAATAACCAACAAACTCAATCTATCCGACAGGCTCAGGCAGAAAAACACCAGGAGTGGCTCAACCAGGGAGATAAACATCCCCATATAGCTGCTCACTATGGAATGTATGTTTTCAAACCTAAAACAATCCTGAGTTTGTTTGATTTTGGATTGGATGCATACACAGGGACTTCTGTCTATCTTGAGGCTCACTATCAACATGAGTTTATGTTTCGCCCGGCACAGGATCATAGCAGTATGATTCGGTTTGGGGAGCTCAGCAGTGCACTTGTGTTACAGGTATTAATGCCACTTCTGATCATTTTTATGACTTTTTCCTCTTTTACACGAGAACGGGAGAGCGGAACACTCAAACTACTGATGAGCCAGGGTGTTTCTCATGGCAAGCTCATATGGGGAAAGGTGTTGGCTCAGCAAATCATGCTCATATTGATATTGGTGCCATTCATTGTAGGCTTATTTCTGCTCCCGGATCAAAGCAACAGTGAAAAAGTATTACCTGACATGCTGAGCAGGGTTTTTCTGCTTGCGCTTATCTACCTGTTGTATCTGTTTTTCTTTATTGCGCTATCTGTATGGGTTTCTTTGCGTTCTGCTACCGGCAGGAATGCTTTGCTATCACTACTGGTTTGTTGGATATTTTTTGTCATCCTCTTCCCAAAAACGGTAGTTAATCTTAGCGAAAGTTTTTACTCCCTTCCGTCTATGAGGGAATTCAAGGCTGGTATTGAGGCTGATAAACTCACTGGCTTGGAGGGTAGTTCTTCACGGTCCGTACGCATGACCATGCTGGAAGAGGAGTATTTGAAAAAATATGAAGTGGATTCAATACAACAGCTTCCGATAAATTTTGAAGGAATCATGATGCAGGCGGGAGAGGAATATGGTAATGAAATTTATGATCATCACCTGGAGTCACTGAGGCAAATCTTCTATAAACAGGGTCAATTAAGCAGTGTTGCAAGTCTATTCAATCCCTTTCTGGCCTTACAGCACATATCAATGGCACTTTCCGGATCGGATTTACACACCTTTATTCATTTCGAAGAAACAGTTGAGAATTATAGGAGGACACTTGTAAAAAAGATGAACAATGACATGGCCGAAAATTCTCGTTACGGTGAGTTTTTTGAGTACAAAGCGGGTCGAGATTTGTGGGATCAGGTAAGTTCATTTGAATACCAAACACCTAAGGCAGCTGAAGTTTTGAGACATTATTACCTGGAAATATTTTCATTGTTTATGTGGGTCTGCATTGCAACCATGCTATTAAGTTTTGCTACCAAAAAAATGAGGATTAATGGATAATATGACCAAATCCCTGGTTCGGTATGAATGGAAAGCTTTTGTACGGAACAAGTTTCAGGTTTTTCTCATCGCAATCACACTGTTGTTCTCTTTCTATGCCATTTATTATGGGCAATCTGAAATTGAAGCTCAAAAACGAACCATCAGGGCGGTTAAGGAGCTCGAATCGACTGAGTTTTCAGGGTACAAAGCCAGTTTTAAGGAGGAGCTGGAAAGTCTGGAGCAGGAAAGAAACCATGATATTGCATCGAACCCGGCCTATGCATGGTACAGACAGGGATATCACGCCATTTTAGTCCCACATGATTATGCAGCCCTGGCCATTGGTCAGCGGGATCTTTTTCGCTTTTACTACCGATTGACGGGAATGAGTTTGCACTACCAGCTTTTTGAAAATGAGCTAGCGAACCCAGTCAATCTCATGGCAGGGAATTTTGACCTGTCCTTTGTGCTGGTATACCTTTTTCCCCTGCTTATTATCGCTTTTTGCTATGGTCTTTATTCCACGGAACATGAAAGTGGACGACTTTCATTGTTACAAATCCAGACTGTGAGCATTCGAAAAATTACTTTGATCCGGCTGATCTTCTATTTTGTGATGATTACCGGACTGGCATTGCTTATCTCTTTAGTTGGGCTGATGGCAACAGGGGATATGTCAAAGTCGGAAAATTTAGCCCCTGCCATATTGTGGGTAATTGCGGTCCTGATCTATAGCAGTTTTTGGTTTGGTTTAATGTTTTTGATTGTCAGTCTACGGAGGAGTTCTGCTTTCAATGCTATTACTGGAGCAGGTCTTTGGTTGATATTTTTGATCGTGATCCCAGCAGTGCTCAATGTGGCCGTCACCATAAAATATCCGCTGGATAGTACGTCGTTGGCCGGACTGACCCGTAGGACCGGTCTTGAAAATGAAAATGATGAGGAAGAAACAAGAGGGGTGATCATGGAGTTTCTTGCACATAGGCCACAGCTGGCTGGGAGTGACAGCCTCATACACAACAACTTACTTCCCAAAGCGTATGCAGCCTTCACCACCTTAAAGGATATTCATGGTCAGGATCAGGTGGACTATTACAATGCTCAGGTGAAAAATAGAAGTGAATGGACTTCAAGGTTCTATTGGTTGAGTCCTGCTGTGAGTATGCAAGAGATATTGGCCCATATCGTGGAGACAGATCTCAATACTTTCCTGCATTTTCAGGATGCCCTGGTGATTTTCCACGGTGAGATTACCAGCTTTTACTTCACCAGACTGTTTTGGGACAAGCCGATTCTATTGGAAGATTATTCCAGGCTTCCGGTTTTTCAAATGCCTGAGATCCAGGGACGATGGACCACCATTTGGTTAGGGATAGCCAAAATGTATTTAATGGCAGTCGTTGTTTTTGTGTTGGGGTTTTATAATATGAGGGGTAGGTGATGATTAGGGTGGCCGCTCATGTTTCTCGAAATTGATTTTATCATGTTTTATCTGTTCATTCAATATTCCGAAAAAATTTGAAGTACAATAAAATATGTGTACATTTGTCTAAATAAAAAGTACAAATGTATGAGCAGGGAAAAAGATAAGAATTACTCTCTTTCGGATTTAGGTCCCTTGCTTGCCATGGAACCAGAAGCAGCATACTATACCCCCGAAAGATCTGTGAAGATTTCAAGAAGTGGGATCACTACTTCATTTGTGGAAGATTTGATGCAAAAGTACGTTTTCAGCAAGGCTGATCTGGCCAGATTAATCGATGTTTCTCCCAAAACAATCGATCGCCATATGGCCGCAGGAAAGCTATTCACCGGCTTGCAGGCAGAGCGGTTGCTTAGACTGGCAGAGCTATATGCTCAGGGAGTGCGTGTATTTGGTAAAGGAGAAAAATTTATCAAATGGCTCAATTCCACGATTGTGGCACTTGATCATACCACACCCATGTCCTGGCTGGATACTTATCATGGGATACAATTGATCTCCGATGAGCTAGGTAGGATCGAGCACGGCATTTTTGCGTGATCGTCTACCGAATTTGTAAAACCTATCCACCGGACCACAATCCAATTGATGGCAAAGGTGCGTTTCTGAGCGGAGGCCGGTGGAATCCTAAAGGTATACATGCTGTATATACAGCTTCTTCCCTGGCCCTGGCAAGAAGCGAACTCGCTAGACGATTATCACTGGATAACTTACCCGATGGATACGCAGTATATGAGATAGAGGTGCCGGATGATTCATGTCAAAGGATCGATGTACTTCCTGAAAACTGGAATAGCGACACTGACTGGCGGACTTCGCAATTCTTGGGAAAAAAATACCTGGAGGACCCAAAGATCCTGGGGATCATGGTCCCATCAGTTTGTGATCCGAAATCATACAACATCATTCTGAACCCAAAGGCCTTAGATTTTGATGCTGTCAGGGTCGTGAAAGTGTATGGTTTTCAGGTGTGAAACTAAGCTCCAATTACCCTATGACTTGACTCCTTCTACCCAGTCAATATCAGGATAATATTAATATTCATTACTACTCCACCGTAACCACCTCCCCACGATCCCACGGAAAGGTAAAGGTAGGCTGATTCGTAAAACGTCTTGTATAAACGGTCATTTCAGCTCCTGTGCCTGGCTGCAGCAACACTGTAAAATGAGGCTTATTAATCTGGATCTTTTGTCCCTTTATCTCAACGTCAGTACATTGATGCTCTGCATAGGCACCGGTCTGAATAACCACTTCTCTTTCTTCCGTCTGACTAAGGTTCATAAGAGTGACAGTAACATGATCGGCTGTCATTTTACTGATGAGTGCTGCCACATCGGATGGTATACCAGCTCGTTTGTTCTCGGGATCAAAATATCTCAAACGAGAATACAAAGCTGCACCACCGCGACCGGGATCCAGGCCGGCAATCATGAGTTCACGTAGAGCAGTGACAGATGCAGGGTTATAATCCATTGGATCGTCGGCCAGCCGTGTATCAGGAGTTGTTTTGTCCTCCAGCATGGCGGCATGTTTGCTACGGATCCTGTCAAGGTCTTCTCGTAATACTTTTTCAGGATAACCAGGATTGTTGCCATCGAGGAATTCCAGCCATTCATTGCTGTCGCCTAAACGTTTTCTGTCGGCAGGAGTTTGAGTGAAAAAATAGCAATCCAATATACCCCAGTCTACCGGATTGGGACTATAGGCATACCAGCCTTTATCCCCATACATGTGAGGATACTGGGTCTTGCCATCGATCTTTTTACTATTGGTATTTACCTTGTCAATCATTTCTCCCCAGGCAGTCAGGTAACGGAAATCGCCAGTCAGTAAGGTAGCATTGTTAAAACCAATAATCCCCCGATATACCCGGGTGCGATGAGCTGTTTCCCCCGTCTGGGGTACAATTGGAGAGAAACCCCATCCATAGGTGCCACCATACCATTTGCCTTCGGTTGCACCACCAATGGTTCCATCCAGCCCGATGTTGCTTGGGATGATCCCGTCATTTGCTTTCATCCTGTCGAACCACGCATTGGTATATTCCAGCAACCAGTCTTTGTACTTTGCTTCACCAGTCATCATATAGGCATTCACAGCCAGTGTAGTGGCACTTAGGTTTTGCGGATGATCGCCTATCGTTTCCGTATAATCTTTGAAGTGAGCCACCATTTCTTCATAGCTGCGCTCCCCATGACCCAGATGAAAACGATTCTCTACCTCAATTGGATCCCCTGCCCAATCCAGCCCTGTAGCTTTCCTCATGAGTGGCCCACGACTACCATTAAATAAGCTCGGAATGATCTTGTGTTCCGGGTCATAATTCAAAGCACCCGGGTCTTCGTTCATGTAGAATCCCGCAAATCGTCGGGTCCGCTTCTGGAAGTCAGGATCGTATGGATCAGATAGTCCCTGCAGGTTAAATACCCGCAGCCCCTCACCATTGTGCATCCAGTCCATCATCACCGGAAATTCCTTGTAATACATCCCATCCCTGGCAAAAGGCACTTCTGTGGTTTTCGCTTCGGTGTATTGCCTCAGGTGGCCCTCCCAGGCCTTTTTATACAGTCGAAGGATTTCATCAGATGCACCCAGAGCATGAAGTACAGGCCAGTCTGCCACACTTTCTATGGCATCGTCAGGTCCGTCATCGCCACCCCAGCGTTCCACCACCAGGAGGTATCCCCGCTCATCAAAATACTTGTCGAAATACTCATAGCAGGCAGCTTCATTAGCTCTTATCACTTCCCGCTCCAGCAAAGCCCATGTTGGGGGTGACATGTGTGTTTCTATGGTGAGGGTGGTGTTGGCAGGAGATTGGCCAAATAAAAAAATCGGAATAAGTAAAAAAAAGATCAGGGCTAATTGGATAAGTTTCATCATGATGGGTGTTTGAGGTGAGCTTATTTTGTAATAAAGATGGCGAATTCATTATTTTTAATCAAACAACCCGGTCCAAATGAACAGTTCAGCAATCTCCTTATTTACTTTTATATTAACCCTGCTCTTCTTATTCAGATGTATAAGTCCTGAAAAAGATACTCAGTTATCTTCAGATACTGACCCGCTAGACAACTATGTAGACTGGTCGATCTATCGCGGAGATAAAAGAGGAAATCAATATGCTGATCTCGCCCAAATACATGCTGCGAACGTGCACAAACTCCAACCCGTCTGGCAATACAGGACCGGGGATGCTAACGAATCCTCCTCAATGCAGGTAAATCCGATCATTGTTGATGGATTGCTTTACATTTCTACTTCCACACTCAATGCAGTAGCGCTTGATGCAAAAACTGGTGAGGAAGTTTGGGTCTTCGAATCCTCTATTTACAATTCGGGTCAGAAGCTTTTCAGAGGTCGGACCAGGGGAGTTGTATACTGGCAGTCTGAAGATCAGCAGGACAAACGGATATTCCATTTTGTAAAAGATAGGGTCTATGCCCTGGATGCCAGGACCGGAAAGCTCATCAAAGATTTTGGTGAAAATGGTTTTATTGACCTTAGAAAAAATCTTGGCATGGATTTCCAAAAGGCTTCCGTCGAGGTCACGAATCCCGGAATAGTCTATAAAGACTTCCTGATCGTCATTTCACGTGTTCCTGAAGGGTACGATTCTACCCCAGGGCATATCCGGGCCTTCGATGCCAGCACTGGTGAGTTTCGGTGGATCTTTCACACGATTCCAAAAGAGGGGGAGTTTGGGTATGACACCTGGGAGTTTCAGGAAGGAGAAACATATGGGGGCGCAAATGCCTGGGGAGGACTCACCGTGGATGAAAAAAGAGGCTGGGTGTTCTGTGCAACCGGTTCACCAGCCTACGACTTCTATGGAGCCAACCGAAAGGGTCAGAATCTTTTTGGAAACTGTGTCCTGGCACTGGATGCTACCACTGGGAAAAGGATCTGGCATTATCAGACCGTACACCACGATCTCTGGGATTATGACAATCCACCAGCACCCATTCTAGTCACGATAAAAGAAAGGGAGGAAGAAAGGGATGCTGTTGTTCAGTTCACCAAGATGGGGTTGACATACGTCCTGGATCGTGAGACTGGCGAACCCATTTTTCCTGTGGACGAAATGCCTGTTCCTGCATCGAACGTAGAAGGTGAGCAGGCCTGGCCCACCCAACCAATCCCAAGATTACCGCCACCACTTTCCCGCCTGGGTATTACTGAGGCCGACCTGACAGATATTACCCCTGAGGCCCGGGCGCATGCATTAAAGATCTTCAGGAACTCCGCATCTGGTGTTTTCTATACACCCCCTACAACTACTGGAACAATCGTGAATCCCGGACATCAGGGAGGGGTGGAATGGGGCGGAGGCGCCTTTGATCCTTATTCCAATATCATTTATGTAAACAGCAATAATTATCCCACCAGATGCAGGTTGATCAAAGTTTATGAGAAGGACTATAAAGCCGAGAATAGCGAATTGGCTTCTGCACGGAACCTGTATATAAGAAACTGCTCCGCCTGTCATGGAGTAGACCGTAAAGGGGTTCCGCCACTTTATCCTGCACTCGATACGATATCAAAATCAAACTTAGAAATTGTCAATGTGATCAAAGATGGCAGGAATATAATGCCAGGGTTTCCACAGCTCACTGATACGCAGGTTCAGGATCTGGCCAGCTATCTGAAGCTTGATAAACAGCCAGACACTGCGGTTGAGGGAGACGGAAAGTATACATATGTGCAGGAGAGATATGAACGGTTTGTTGATGATCGTGGTTACCCTGCTGTCAGACCTCCCTGGGGCAAATTGACAGCTATTGATCTTGGCTCGGGAAAGTTTGTTTGGAGTGTGCCGCTTGGGGAATTTCCGGAGTTGGTGAAGAAAGGGATCAGGAATACAGGAACACCAAATTTTGGTGGTCCGGTCACTACTGCCGGAGGTATTGTTTTTATTGCAGCAACGGCCGATGAGAAGATCAGGGCTTTCAATAAAATCAATGGACAATTGCTTTGGGAGCACAAGCTACCAGCAGGTGGATACGCCACTCCTTCAGTTTTTCAGGTGGATGGTCATCAGTATTTAGCGATCATGGCGGCAGGTGGTGGAAAAAACCAGACGCCGTCCTCTGATCACCTAATTGTATTTGCGTTGCCAGAAATTGAAGAGGAGGAACAAGCCTTACCAAAGGACGAGGATGGTTGGATTCGTCTGTTTGATGGTGAGACTTTGGATGGTTGGGTGCAAATGAACGGATACCACCAATATACAGTGGAGAATGGAGCGATTATTGGTCGAACGGAAACAGGAAGCCTCAACTCATTTTTGTGCTCCAAGGCTCAGTTTAGCAATTTCATTCTTGAAGCAGATGTGATGGTAGACACAATCACCAATCAGGGCATTCAGTTTCGGTCATCTGCCCGACCGGTTACCGAAAAGGATCACCCCAATTTCAGGGCCGGTCGTGTATGGGGTCCACAGGTGGAGATCCGGCAAAAAATGGGAGAAGGTGTCATCACAACAGGAGTCTTATACGGTGAAGCACTCGGAACCGGTTGGCTGTCCTCTGAAGAAAAAATGAAAGACAGTCACAGTTATTTTGTTAATAATGGATGGAATAGAATTCGCTTAGTGGCTGACGGGCCAAGAATCCAAACCTTTGTCAATGGCCAAAAGGTTGAGGATATAACCAATGAGGAAGTTTACAAAACCCATCCTAAAGGCTTCATCGCACTACAGGTTCATGGCATAGAAGGAGAACGCCAGTTTATGATGGGCTGGCGGAATATTCAAGTAAAGCCGTTATAGCATAAGGTAAAATCGATTGACATTTCTATCCCAATTAGAGAAATAAATACGAATGAATGGTTGTAAGTAGGTTAGAAAATAGAAAAAGCTGGCATTTAGCCAGCTTTCGCATTATGTACCCAGGGCCGGAGTCGAACCGGCACGATATTGCTATCATTGGTGTTTGAGACCAACGCGTCTACCAATTCCGCCACCTGGGCATTTATCTATTGAGTTGGAAACCGCTCTTTTAAGCCTGGCTTGAGTATGTTCAAACTGGCCTAATAAAAGGCTTTGTCCTCCTTCGCCCGACCACTGCAAGAACGGCCTCAGACAAAGGAGGGCAAAAGTAATAGAAGCATCCTATTAAAACAATAAATTATTAAAACGGATGTAAATGATTAGACTACGGGTAGCTGATATTCTTCCCTGTAGGTTCTTCCTCTCATTTTATTTGCTTCCTCATCGTTGTCAAACTCTTCTTTTTTAGGATCCCACTTCAGTGGTCTGTGAAGGTCATAGGCGATATTGGCCAGGTGACACACAGATGCGGAACGATGTCCTATCTCTGCAGGGCAGATTGGATCTTTCCGTGATTTGATGCAATCGATCCAGTCCTGGTAGTGGTTTTCATTTCTGTACAACTCCACTTTATCATCTTCCATTTTAGATCGGATCAAACCGGTAGGGAGGGATTCCAGGTATTGTCTGCTGACGTCAATTACACCCGTAGACCCTTCAAAGCGAACACCCCAGCCTCGACCAAAATCCTCATGGAACATTTCTATTCCATTTTGATAAATAAATTTCAATCCTCTCACGGCACGTGGATTTTTTGGAGGGATGATGGCAATAGGCCCCGTATCATCCATGCCTAAACCCCACTGTGCAATATCAAACATATGGGCTCCCCAGTCGGAAATAATTCCGCCACCCAGTTCTTCGTAATCTCTCCAGTCTGGGAAGAAATTTCCATCTAATGTAGGTGCGAGACGATAATTATATCCGAGCTCAGGAGCTGGCCCGAGCCACATGTCCCAATTCAGGTCTTTTGGTGTAGGTTCGGTAGGAAGATCATAGGGTACCGCAGGGTCTCCTACATTTACGATCACTCTTTTGATTTCTCCGATATGGCCGCTTCTTACCATTTCACAGGCATCTCTAAATGCTGGCCATGAACGTTGCATACTGCCTGTCTGAAGTACTTTGTTGTACTTTTTGGTAGCATTCACAACAGCTCGTCCTTCAAAAATGTTGTGGGTGAGAGGTTTTTCGCAGTACACATCTTTTCCAGCCTTGATGGAATCAATGATGTTGATGGCATGCCAGTGATCCGGAGTGGCAATGATGACGGCATCAATATCCTTTCTTTTTAAAAGCTTTGTATAATCTTCGTAGGTATCGCACCCCTTGTATTTTGTGGTACCCGCTTCTGCGGCATAATGATCATTTACTTTTTGCTGAAATGCCTTCACTTTGGATTCAAAGACATCGCTGGCAGCTACCATCTGGACCTCTTTGATTTTCAGGAAATTTGAGGCCAGGCCTCCACTTTGCTTACCTGTCCCAATAAAGCCAATGTTGATCTTATCGCTGGGTGCCGTAATGTTGGTTCCTCCCAGTACATATCTTGGCACGATGGAAAAGGAAGCCATTGCAAGGGATGATTGCTTGATGAACTTCCTTCTTGAGTTTTTGTTTTTTGAATTCTTCATTTTTTAATCCATGTTGATACGGCCAATTTAAGCATCTATTGCTTTTAAGGCAAATAATTGCTCAGGTAATAGTCAAATTGACATTAAGTGCGTAATGCTTTTTTCATTATTTTGCGGTCCACTAATAATTCTATCATCATTTTAATGAAAAGTTTAGCAGGAAAATCAGCCATTGTAACAGGTGCAGGAACAGGTATTGGATTTGAGATTTGTAAACAGCTAGTGATCAATGGATGTGATGTAATCCTGAATGATTTGGATCCTGGGGTAGCCAAAGAGGCCGCAGAGAAACTGGAGGGGAACAAGGGCAAATGTGTGCCTGTTGCGGGAGACTCATCTGATATTAAAGTGATTCAATCATTTGTGAGTGAAGCAGTAAGTGAGTTTGGAAAACTGGATATAGCTGTAGCCAACGCTGGGATCACATCCTTTGGTGATTTCTTTACTTTTCAATTAGATAGGTTTCAGCAGTTGCTGGATGTGAACCTAAAGGGTACATTCTTTTTGGCACAGCATGCAGCCAATCAAATCAAGAAGCAAGGTGGGGGAGGAAGCATTGTCATGACTTCGTCCGTGACGGGACACCAGGCAGTAAAAAACCTGAGTGCTTACGGGATGTCTAAAGCAGCCATCGAAATGTTGGCTAAAGCACTCGTTATTGACTTGTCACCCATAAAGATCAATGTCAATTGTGTGGCACCAGGAGCAACAGTTACTGAGCGTACTTTGTTGGAAGAGGAGGACTATCCTGGTACATGGGCTAAACTTATTCCTATGGGAAGAGCCTGTTACCCCATTGATATGGCAAATGCAGTGATGTTTTTAGCCAGTGAAGAGGCCAGGCAAATTACCGGACAGACCATAGTAGTGGATGGCGGATGGACCGCCACGAGCCCTGGACCACAGTAAGAAAATGAAAAAGCTATCAATCATATTTCTTGGATTTGCTTTGTTAATATTAAGCTGCGAAAACAAGAAACCCGCCATGGATCAATCAGGTCATTCAATAGTAAAAAGTCTATTTGGTCATTCAGGAGATAAACCTGTTTATCAATATACGTTAACCAATGCATCAGGTAGCTCAGTGTCAATAATCACTTTTGGTGGTATAGTCACTTCAATTATAGTACCTGACAAAGCAGGTCAGCTGGGGGAAGTTGTGCTTGGCTTTGATAGTTTGAGTCAATATGAACAACGCTCTTCCTTCGGGTCAATCGTCGGAAGATTTGCCAACCGGATTGCCAATGCCAGGTTTGAGTTAGATGGCGTGGAGTATCAATTGGAAGCTAATAATGGGCCGAATAATTTACATAGTGGGCCAAAATCCTTTAAAACCGAAGTGTGGGAGGTGGTAGAGGAAATTAGAAAGGAAGATACTTCCGGAATAGCACTTAAGTTAGTTACCCCGCACATGTATGATGGTTTTCCGGGACAGATGACTAGCCTTGTCACTTATCAATGGACGAACGATAATTCTTTGATTATTGATTACAATGCCACTAGTGATAGAAAGACGGTAGTGAATTTTACTAATCACAGCTACTTCAACCTGGGAGATAACAGTAAATCGATACTTGATCACGAGTTGAAAGTTTTGGCGTCCAGTTTCTTGCCCATTGATGAGTTTTCAATCCCTACCGGGGAGTATAGAGAGGTAAACGGTACACCATTCGACTTTACTGCCAAGAAACCTGTTGGTAGAGATATTGCACAGGATTATGACCAGCTCAACCTGACAAAGGGTTATGATCATTGCTGGGTCATTGATAATTGGGATGGAAGTTTGCAGTTGGCTGCTGAATTATACGCACCTGCTACAGGAAGGCTGATGAAAACCTACACCACAGAGCCAGGAGTGCAGGTGTACACTGCCAATGGATTGAAAGGAGCCGGAAAAGGAGGAGTGCCTTTTGTGAGTCACGGAGGGATTTGCCTGGAGACACAACATTTTCCGGATTCACCCAATCAGGCCACTTTTCCTACAACTGTATTAAATAGTGGTGAGAAATTCACTTCTCAAACTGTTTATGAATTCTCGGTCAGATAAGTTTTAGGCTAGCAATTCTTCTGAAATCCTCCTGACCATTTTCTTCTTTTTTTCCTGCTGTTGCCAGATCAGAGAGATAAAGGTGATTAGGATAATTGAACTTGCAACAATATTTGCCTGAATGGTTTTTTTACGTTCTTCTGCAGCCCTGAGCTCTTTCTCATAGTTTTCGGTGACTGCTATGATCCTGTAAGCATCACCATCCTCTAATGCGGCTTGCTGATACTCATAAAAAGTTTCCATGTAATCATTGAATTTATTAGAGTATTCAAGCGCTCTTTTGTTGTCATTCACAGCCAGATAAGCATCGGAAAGAAATGTAAATAATTTGGCATCTTGAGGATTGCTGATCTGGTCACTGTAATCTTTCTCTGCTTTTGTACCAGCTTCAATCGCTTTTTGAATAAAACCTTGCTCAAGATACATTTCGCAGAGATTTTCGAGTGTGACAAACTGATTTCGTGGTTGACCAATTTCTAATATTTGCTTAAAATTTAATTCGGCGGCCACGTAGTCTTTCATTAGCCATTGGGTAATTCCTAAATTATTTCGAGCATATACCTCTAAGCTTGCATTTAGGTTTTCATCACCCAAAACCCTGTCCATGTATTCCAACGATTCCTCAAAATTGCCGTTATCTCTCAGTAATTGCCCAAGTTTGATTTGAGACTTGATTTTATAATGATTTACTCCATGTTCAACACTCAATTTGAATGATTCAAGTAAATAATCAATGGCTGTCTGAGTTTCGCCTAATTTTTCTTGAGCTTGTGCGAAGCTGTATAGCACAGCAGGTAAGTGCTCTGTAGGAGCGTATTTTTTGGCTTTTTCGAAGTGATCAATAGCTATTTCCGGACTGTTATAAGTGTTGTATAGTCCACCAATATTGAAATGTACCATATGAAATCTATAGTAGAATAGTTCCTCGGTATTATTACCCGGAGATTTAGCTTCAATAGACTCATAGTGCCTGATAGATTCACGATAATTGATTATTGCTCGTTGAATGTCATTTTGTTTTTCATATATATAACCTTGAAAAAAGTGAAACTTCGCTTTTTCCGAATCTGTGAGATTCATGGTCGCAACACTGTCCAATTGTGATTGGGCTTGATCTAAATCCGTAAAGGTCATTTTCTCCAATAGCTGGGTTGGAGAGAACGCACCTATGATGATGCTGATTGTAAGTATAATTGATTCCATAACTGACTTTAAAAATAAAAAAAGCCCCCGTACTATGGAAGGCTTCTTTTACTTCAGTTATAATGGAATACTCCAAAATATGTTTTTTAACTCATAACCAGCTAAGGAATTTTAATTATCCGCAAGCTCCTGGAGTTGGACAACCAGGTGTTGGATCATCACCATTATTTGGGGCCTGGAATTCAGGTACATTTTGCTCGATTTCGGTGAGGTTGTCATCAACGCAAGAAGCTAATCCAATAGTAACAGCAGCAACAAGAATTACAAATAACTTTTTCATGATTTATTGTTTAGTTTAGTTGTATATGATTTTTTTTCAAAAGTATAGATTCTTCATACTAATGAGCATTAATATTTCTTCACTAAATCATTTATCATGCTGATAATCAGTATGAAACCGGGAAAATGTAGATGTATGTTATTAATTAAAACTTAGAAAAGTACAATAATATAACCTACTGTTATTAAGTATAAAAGTGTAGCATATACAATTAATAACAAATAACTAAAAGCGTTTTGAATAAATAATGTATTTTATCGATTATTATTATAAATAATACCCGCAGGGTGATGAGTATCAATCATATAAGAATTAGGGGGTAAAAAACCGACATTTGAGTCGGCTCTTTTTTTTGCTACTCAGAATAATATTGTTATAAATAACGATATAGTAATAGAAAATTCTGTATTTTGTCGCAATTTGAAGAATTGACAAAATGGGCTAAAAAGCGGCAAAAAATATTTTTTTGGGTGTGCAATAGTCACTTAAAATTGCCCAAATTTTAAGAAAATAGTTCTTATGATGAACAGTTTTATTCTTATTGGGTATTTCCAGGTTTTTAAATTGATCACGATGCTGCTGATATTACATGCCATTTTGCCAGCTTTTGTATGGTTTATTCAAGCACTTTGACCATTTCATTTAATTAATATAGCTCTTACAGATAGCAACAACCTTTAATTATTGGGCTTATAATCATAACGTATACGTGTATGAGTGTGTTTCTCAACCTATAAAAAGCATCAGAAGCTGGTCAGCTCCTGATGCAATGATTATTAGTTTGATTTAGGGAAATCTTTATGTGAAACGACCTCTTCAATTTGTTTGGTATGTCGCTCTGTATGTGCAGCCAAAAGCAGAATCACCTGATAAGCATCGCCCTTGCCAAAAGGAAAATCAAAATAACTTGATCGTAGGGCATCTGCAGTGCTTTTAACATACTGAATGTGATCTTCCCTTTGTTTGGTGAAGTCACTTAGTGCGTGCCTGACTGATTTGTATTTTCCATTTGGTTCCAAAGGACCAATGGTCTTACTCTTTTGTGATCTGTCTGTAAGGATCCGAATAAGCATACTGTCCGGGAATGCAATCTCTCCTTTAGCTGCACTATTCTGAATGGCATTTTGTGACCATTCAAAAATAACTCCCTCAGAAATAGCTAAATGCTCTATACATTCAGCAACAGACCAGGTGTTGTCATTGACTTTGAAATTCAGTTGAGTATCACTTAGCTGTTGTACAGTTTTGATGAGTTCCGCTTTTGTATCGCTGAGATAAGTGATAGCCAGTTCCCTTTCTTTTACGGAGATCTCCGCAATGCTTGAGGAGGCTATAGCTATCACACTGACAAGTGTGAGAATTAGAATATTATGTAGTTTCATTATTTTTGATTTTTAAAAGCAACTAAAAGGTTGCGTAATTAGATAAAAAAATATTAGCTCTTTTGATCCGCCTTTTGCTGCAGATGGTTGACAAGTCTTGATAATTTGTCGTCCCAGAACTTCTCGTAAAAAGCGACCCAGTCATTGATCTCTTTCAGTGGAATGGCATTGGCGTGACAGAATCGCTCTCTTCCTACATCCTTAATTTCTACCAGACCAGCTCCTTCCAGGTATTTGATGTGTTTGGTTACCGCCTGACGGGTCATGCTGAAATGATCAGATATCTGGGATATGGACAATGCTGTACTGGCCAAAACTAAAATGTGAAAGATCTCACGCCTTGTGGGATCGGCAATCGCTTTAAATATCTTATTGATATTAGGAGACATTTTGTTTGGTTAAAAATTTGTCCAGGTTAACAATACAAGACTCCCATCCTTTGCTGAAACTGGAGAACATATTGGTGGCCATTTCCTTAGTAGGATAGCCAGCAATACCCGAATGCTCCAAAGTAAGGAAAGTGCCTGATTCATTTTCCTGAAGATTCCACGTTACGGTTGTTTCCACACCAGTACCCCCTACAATCCATGTATAGATGAGTGTGTGAAATGGAGAGGCTTCAAGTACCTGCCCGGTGATTTTAGTTTCTTCATGAGTAAACGTGTACTCGTAACCTACCTCTGCTTTGAAATCTGCCTGAATAAACCAGGTTGATATTTCTTCTGCTGTGGCAATGGCTTTCCAAACTTCCTCCATTGGGAAGTTGATCTGTTGTTCTTTTTTGATTACATCATTCATGTTCTTATAAAGTTTAAAGTTAATTAAGCAACTAAAAGGTTGCAATATATGATTAAACTTTAAAAGCAACTAAAAGGTTGCGTAATGTTTGGGATTTTATTATTTGATATTGACCAGGATGTCAAAAGCTATCTAAAACTAATTGTAACGGGCTTTTCTAATTCCAGCTGAAGACCATCAAATTTTTCCATGAAAGACCTCATTTCGGCTGTTGTTTCAGGTTTTTTCCTGGTGAGTTCGGTGAATGCGTCTTTATTTTTCATCATTTTTCCGAAATCCATGTTCAGCAAAGTGACAGATGATCCATTTCTATAAGATGCATTTGTGTTTGAGATCTTTCCGTCTACTTCTACTGTCATACTAAACCGCATTCCCTCAAACATTTTCATCATTTCATTTCCCATGGCATCCATTTCACCCATTTCATCAGCTTCAGACGCTTCATCCTCATCTTCGTTATCATCCAATTCTATTTCAGATCGATTGATGATCAGCTTTGGAGTATTTCCCTTTTCAAAAGTGAAATAATAAAATTCTTCCTCTTCTTTTTTATCCTCATCAGAAGAGGGTGGGGTCATTCCTGTATCCACTTTGTCGTCCTGGCTGGTATTGAGTTTTACTTTGGATATGTCAGTAAAAGTGTAGGTAGCTGAGTAACCTTCCCAGTCCCTTTCTTTTAGTTCTTTCCCTGACTGGTAGGTGACACCATCTCCATAGTCCAATGCTTGTTTGGCTAGTTTTTCTTTATCGAAGAGTGAAAACGGTTTGGTTTGTTCTTCTTCTGACCCAAAAGATTCTCCAAGCGAACGCATCATATCAGCAAATACTTTGCTCATCATCACTTTCTCTGTGATGGTTCCACTCCCATCCTTGTTTACTTTAATTACTGTTTCAACACGTATACAGCTGGTAAATAATGTGGTGATAAGCAGGATTATTGAGATTTTGTAAAATTTTTTCATGGCCGTATTGCGTCTGGTGAAACTCAATTTGTGATTTAATGAATTTATGAAGTTTTAGCATTAAATGATAATGATCCTTAAGTTAATTCTGCATACAAGGCAGCGGGTTTAGCTGAATAGGTCGTACATTTATAGATAAATCGTAACAACTGATGAAAGCTATTAAGATCGCTTTTGCTTCACTGTTTGCTTTGGCCATTCTTTACCTGGCCGGGCCAAGGGTGTCGTATGATCCCATAGCTTCTCCGGAAATAGAGGTTCCTTACGGACTTACCATTGAGGGTCTTGATGACTTTGTAGATGGAAAAGAATCTGCTTTTCAGAACATCAGGTTAGATAATGAGGCCAGGATTATCTGGGCGGATTCTACCCATGCAAAGACTCCCTACGCAGTCGTTTATCTTCATGGATTTTCAGCTTCTCACGAAGAGGGTAAGCCCATTCACACCGATTTTGCTAACAGGTATGGATGTAATTTATTTCTTGCCAGGCTGGCAAATCATGGACTGGCAGGCGAGGAGTCCATGACAGATCTCACCCCAAATGGTCTGATAGAGAGTGCCAAAGAAGCTGTTGCTATAGGTCAGGTACTGGGAGATGACGTGATTGTAATGTCAACTTCTACAGGTGGTACACTCTCCATCTACCTTGCTGGAGCTAATCCTGATTTGATAGATGCTATGATCCTGTATTCGCCAAATATTGAGATAGCCGACCAGTCAACTAAGATTCTGACAAAGCCCTGGGGACTTCAGCTTGGGAAGCTGATCGCCGGAGACTTTCGAACATTTGATGATACTGAACCCCTGGAGGATCAGTTTTGGACCTCTAAATACAGGATTGAGGCAATAGCGGCTTTACAAAAACTTCTTGATGAGACAATGACTGTTGATGTCTTTTCTGCTGTAACACAACCTTATTTTCTGGGCTACTACTACAAAAACGATACAGCAAAAGATAAGGTGGTTTCAATCGATGCTATAAAGAAATTTGCCGCCTCCACCTCAACACCTGAGAGGGAGGTCCAGGTCGTTGAATTTCCCAATGTAGGGGAGCATGTCATCGCTTCCTACATTAAAAGTAAGGATCTGGAGAGTGTAAGAAGATCTACTTTTCAGTTTGCTGAAGAAATACTTGGCCTGGAACCAAGACCTTTACTTATTGATGCGCGTGTCGCTCAGGACTTCCAACACCGCCAGTAGCATCTCACTTTTTAACCTGATTTTATAGTCGGGGTTGATGTATTCAAACTGGATGTACCCCTGCTGATCAATAACGAAAACCGATGGAACAGGGAGATTTCCCGGGTTTGATCCATTCGAGAAGTGCTTAAGTTGTTCTTTTTTTCTATCGGGAGCCTTAAAGGCAACACCGAACGCCTGACTTATCCGCGTATCCGCGTCAGAATATAAGGTATACTGGAGGTCTTTATCGTTGGCAGTATTTTTCAATTTGTTGGGAGCGTCAGCACCAATGGCAAGGATCTGAAAACCTAATTCCAAAATCTCGACTTTGATCTTGTTCATCTCAGCCAGCTGGATGTTGCAAAAGGGACACCAACCACCTCTGTAAAAAACAAGAACAGTAGGTTTTTCCTCAAGGATGTTTAGGAGAGAATCAGTAGTGTTTGACACGGAAATCATGCGGACATTTGGCACTTTCTCTCCGATCAAAAGCGGAGAAATGTCTTTGGCATCCTTTGCGACCTGGCCCAATCCAAGGGTGTGAATAAACAGGAAGCTTATCATTAAAAACGGTTTATAAAGTGTCATATGTGATAATTTTCAGGTTTTGGGAAAAAGAAACTCAATTATTTTAACATTTGGACAATTATTTGAGTTGCATTGATGTTATCTTTATGATCAGATGAATGCTGCTATGAAAAACATATTGCTACTCCTTCCTTTTCTATTGTTTGCATGCGATATCAATCAAGAGCCGGATGCGATGGTGAGATCTTTGGACTATCCAATGCGTCAAGCCAATTACAATCCAGTTTATGGAAATGTAAAAGTTTCGGAGTTAGCTCCTGGCAAACTTGAGGTTTCGATTAAAATTGAAAATACAAGCAAGAATTTAACCCATCCTGCACATCTGCATTTTGGGTCTATTAGTGAAGTAGGGGAGCTGGCATTCAAATTAAATCCTATTGATGGAACTACCGGTACCAGTGCGACTGTGCTTGACCAGGCAAAATTGAGCAACGGTGAATTACTTACTTATGATACGTTCCTCAATATGAACGGTAGTATCAAAGTCCACATGGATGAGCTCTATTTCAAAAATATGGTACTTTCTTACGCAAACATCGGATCAAATCAGGATTACTTCTTCGACGGTGTGGCTGTATGCACCGGACATTAGATCGTATTTTCAACTTACTAACTCATAAGGCTGTAGGCCACCGGCTGGTCATTGAATAGCGGCTTTACCTTCCCCCAGGTGGTTTTAAAAAGATCTGAGTTTCTGTAAGTCTCCAGGTATGACTCAGCATCCCAGTGGCTAATGGTAAAATAGACATGCTCCAATTTGAGATCCTGGTGTAATGAAAGATGCTTACAGCCATCAAAATCCAGGATTTTTGTTTTCGAGCCGTTGAAGATCTCCAGAAACTCATTCACATTTTTCGGATGGAACGACATCCTTACTATTCTGATGATCATACGTCGAAGTAAATGTTTATGGGTGTGTCAAGGTACAATCCCAGGAGTTCGGATGCATTTCCTTTATTGATGCCGATCTGAATATTTCCACTGGAATTAAAAATAATGTAACATTCTCCGGATTCAACCTCATGATATGACTGGTGGATCTTTGATGACTTCTCTCTGCCAAACTGAATTTGGTAGCTACTGTTGCCATTCAACCTGGTAATGGTATCAAACTCCTCCTTATTGATGTTTGTGATGAGATTGCCATAATGATCTACCCGAATCACATTTCCAGCAATTTCTCTTTTAGTTACTTTGAGCTGTCTGGCAAGGAGCTTCTTTAGCTGATTATACGGTTTGCCAGAATCAGAAATTGACTGTTCTTTAGCTATTTTAGCTGCAGCCGGGGCTAAAATGTCTTTAGCCACAAAAGTAGATGCTTTGTTGGCGTCAATCTCAACTATTTCCCCTGTTTCCAGGTTGCCTATCAAACTAAAGAGGCCACTGTCGGGACCTATAAAGAAATGATTATTCCATTTAATCGCGACAAGAGAAGAAGGTTCTTTGCTTACCGAGTCAACAGCGCATAGGTGAACTGTGTGATCAGGAAAATCGTTATATACATTCCTGAGGACATAGGCTGCATGAGCAATATCCGCTTGCCCAATGTGATGACTCAAGTCGACGATTTGGCAACCAGGATGGTGCTGAAGGATTGTTGCCTTCACTGCAGCTACATAGTGGTCTTCAGTCCCAAAATCCGACATAAAAGTGATCACAGACATCGCGATAACTAAAAAATTTATTACTTTGAGCAAAAGTAATATTATCAGGATCAATCAAATAGTAACAGAAAATACATTACGCATTTGCTAGAAAAAATCATTACGCTGGAGAACATGTCCCTGATAGATTTTCTGGGGATTGAGAACAAAAATATCAAAGAGATAGCATCCGCTTTTCCAGAAAGCAAAATCATTTCCAGGGGCAATGAAATTAAGATTCAGGGCACAGCACCTCAAATCTTAAGAATCAACGAAATCCTGAATTCTCTCATCAGTCATTACGAAAGGTACGGGAAGGTCACTCATGAAAATGTAGTTTCTTATATCAATGAAGAACATGAGGAGGAACACAGCCGAATCTCTGAGGATATTCTGATTTTTGGCACCAAAGGTTCTAAGATCTACCCAAGGACCAAAAACCAAAAATCACTGGTCAAGTCTGTTGCTAAGAATGATCTTGTCTTTGCCATTGGGCCTGCGGGTACAGGTAAAACTTATATTTCTGTGGCTTTGGCTGTTCGGGCACTAAAAAATAAAGAAGTCAAAAAGATCATCATCACAAGACCAGCCGTGGAGGCCGGAGAAAATCTTGGGTTCTTGCCTGGGGATCTCAAAGAAAAGATTGACCCTTATCTTCGTCCAATCTATGATGCACTCCACGATATGATACCTGGGGAAAAACTAAAGTATTACAGGGAAAATGGAGTGATAGAGATAGCTCCTTTGGCCTACATGAGAGGAAGGACGCTTAACAATGCCTACATCCTGCTGGATGAAGCTCAGAATACAACACCAATGCAGATCAAGATGTTTCTGACAAGGATGGGTCCGGAATCAAAGGCCATTGTGACGGGGGATAAGTCCCAGATAGACCTTCCACCTCGTCAAAAATCAGGGCTAATAGAAGCCGTGGAGGTGCTAAAGGATATAAAAGGAATCGGATTTGTAAATCTCAATCACACGGATGTAGTGCGTCACAAATTGGTAAAGGACATTGTCAACGCTTACTCAAACCATGCCGAATCATCAAAGGATTAGGGTTGTCAATGCAACTTCAGAATCCCTCAAGTCAAAAGCATTTGATATCCGACAGGAAGTATTTGTGGTGGAACAGCACGTCTCCAGGGAGGACGAGTTTGATCAGTTTGAGGAAACATCACATCATATTGTAGCTCTTGATGAAAAAGATGAGGCAGTTGGTGCAGCCAGATGGCGGAAGACGTATGATGGGATTAAACTCGAACGTTTCGTAGTAAAAAAGTCTCATCGTGGAAAGCAGATTGGCTCAATGCTGGTAGCGCATACATTGAGAGACATCGAGGAAAAGATGGGAAAAGGACTCTTACTTTATTTAAATGCGCAGATCCCGGCTATGCCTCTGTATAGCAAATTTGGCTTCGAACAGATTGGGGACCAGTTTGAGGAATGTAATATCCTCCACTACAAGATGATCCTGAAGACTTAGTGACTGATTGGGTTAGGTAATAATCAATTTTATTGCCATCTTTAATGGATAACGGTTAAGATAGCGATTTTCGAATGCCTGATCAGTGAACCATCCGACAATCGTTTTTATGGATAATCACACTTTAAATGAATTTCTGGAACGCCTTTCCTTTTGTCCGCTATTCATTGGCGCTGATACTGGGTATCTTGTTGAGTTCGAGACTGTCAATAGTGTGGGAGAATCCATTTCTGTCTTTTCTGATACTGATTATTCCTGTCTTGTTTACGGCATTCTTTTTCCGAAAGAAAAGTCCGGTACTGCTTAGAACCTTATCTGGTTTTTTCACTCTGGCATTGATTGTCTATCTGGGTGGTTATTTAGCTGTCTTAAACGACGATCGAATACATTCTGACCATTACCAGAATATAGATAGTAAAGTTCTTGCTTTTTCTGGAACTATCAGCTCTGATCACTATGAGCGGGAGAATTATTTTAGGTATGATTTTGATCTGGAAAACATTCTCACTGAGGAGGGAAAGAAAACTGTTAATGGCAAGATTTTTCTGTATCTCAAAAAGGATAGCGCAATGTCCCCAGTTCCATATGGTGCCCAACTTTATATCCAGGGCAACTACTTTGGAATATCGGGGCCAAAAAATCCTGATGAATTCAACTATCAGCAATATCTGGCTCATAAAAATATCTACGCACAAGCTTTTGTAGAGACAGGAGAATGGGAAATCGTAGGACACGCGTCCTCAAACTTTTTGATGAGTTTGGCTTATTGGGTGCGTACCAGATCCAGTGAGATGATTTCAGCATTTATTCCGGGTGCTCAGGAATCTGCCGTGATCAATGCACTGCTGATAGGAGTGAAAGACTACCTCGATACTGAGATCAGGGAGGCATATTCGGCAGCTGGAGCTATGCACGTGCTTGCTGTTTCGGGATTACATGTTGGGATTGTCTATCTGCTGATCACCATTGTTTTTGGATCATTGAAAAAGATCGGTTGGGGAAGAGTCTGCTTTGTATTAATATCTCTAGCTGTGATATGGTGTTATGCGCTGATAACAGGCTTTTCTCCTTCAGTGATGAGAGCGTCCACCATGTTTAGTGTGATTATTCTGGGTGAATCATCAAAGCGGAAATCTAACATTTACAATTCACTGGGTTTGGCTGCTTTTATTTTACTCCTCTATAATCCCTATTTTGTTTATGAAGTCGGTTTCCAACTTTCCTTTGTGGCAGTTTTAGGGATTGTGATGTTTCAACCACCAATCTACCGGTTGGTGGATTCGCCAAATAAGTTTCTCGACTATCTATGGGCAATTGTCAGCGTTTCTATAGCTGCTCAGCTGGCCACATTTCCACTTTCTCTATATTATTTCAATCAGTTTCCCACTTATTTTTTACTCTCCAATATACTGATCATCCCCGCATCCATGGTGATGCTGTCCACAGGTTTGTTTATGCTGTGTGTCGGCAGTTTCTCGGTGATTGCGGGAGAGACCATTGGATTCTTACTCGGGGGTTTTGTCGAGTTTATCAACTGGCTCATTATCAGTTTTCAGCTTCTCCCAATGCCTACAATAGATTGGTTGTATCTGAGTGCTGTCTCTGTGGTGCTGATATACTTTAGTATGCTCTATTTTTTTCAAGGGGTAAGAAACAGCAAGTTTCCTGCACTGGTTTTTGCGATGGTTTGTCTCACTTTGCTTATTGTCAACTTCCACTATGAAGATTTAAAAAATGTTGACCAGGAGAGGATTGTGATTTTCCATACTGAAGACGACCTGATCATTGACGTAATCGTAGGAAGAGAAAGTCGTTTAATCTCTTTCAACCCTGATGGCATATCTGATGATGCAGCATCTTTTAGTATCAATCCCCATCACCTGGTGAGCGGATTGCCAAAAGTGGAGCAGATTCCTAAACAAGGAAATCTTAGCATGAAAAATGGGATTTATTTTGATGTAATTCGTGGATTGAAAGTCTTAATTGTAAGTCCTGATGCGTCAGGGGTGTTTGATGATAAAGTCTCTACTGATCTGGTTGTCTACCGTAAGTTGAATATTCCACTTATGGAAAAAATCAATGCCAGGTATGTGATTGTAGGGCCGATGGAATCATGGAGAGAAAGAATGAATATGATAAGTCATCTTAAAGGTGTGAATGAAGATTTTTTTGATTTGATTGAAGATGGAGCTTTTGAACTGGATCTAAAAAATTATCCTTTAAACAATCAAGCAAGTATCTTCGTCAGATAATACCAGCAGTATTGAGCGATCCATTATCTATACTTAAGAAATATTGGGGCTATTCATCCTTCCGGCCGCTACAGCAAGATATCATCGAAGCGGTATTGGAGGGACAGCACACCCTGGCTTTATTGCCCACCGGAGGAGGGAAGTCAATTTGCTTTCAGGTGCCTGCGCTGTGCATGGAAGGCGTATGTATTGTTGTTTCACCACTGATTGCTTTGATGAAAGACCAGGTGGAGCAATTGAGGTCTCGTGGAATTAAAGCGGAAGCACTTTTCTCTGGTATGTCAAAACGGGAAATAGACATTACTTTGGACAACTGTGTTTACGGAAATGTGAAATTCCTATATGTGAGCCCTGAAAGGCTAAGAACAGAACTATTTCTGGAGCGGGCCAGGAAAATGAAGATAGCCCTACTGGCTATTGATGAGGCTCATTGTATTTCACAGTGGGGCTATGACTTTAGACCACCATTCCTTCAGATTTCTGACTTTATTAAAGAGTTTCAATTAGAAAAACTTATTGCTGTCACCGCATCGGCTACGAAGGAAGTAAAGGAAGATATTCTGGAAAAATTGATCTTCCATGAACCGAAGGTCTTTAAGCAAAGCTTTGCAAGATCAAACCTCTCTTATTCTGTTTTCAACCTGGAGAATAAGGAAGCTAAAATGATGGAGATCCTCAATAATGTACCAGGCACAAGCATTATCTATGTACGCAGTAGAAAACGTACTCAACTTATTGCAGAGAAACTTCGTCGTAATGGTGTCTCTGTAGATCACTATCATGCGGGATTGAAGCCTGAAGAAAGAGTGGCTCGTCAGGAAGCATGGATCAGGGGCAGGACACGTGTAATTGTGGCTACAAATGCTTTTGGTATGGGAATTGACAAGCCTGATGTGAGTTCGGTCATCCATTTTGATCTACCTGACTCTCTAGAAGCTTATTACCAGGAAGCTGGTCGTGCCGGACGAGATGAGAAAAAGGCTTATGCAGTGATTCTGTATCATCAGGGTGACATTGATGACCTTGAATCGCGTACGGAAAAATCTGCCGTGGAGGTGGAATTTATTAAGCGTGTATATCAGGCTCTAGCCAATTATTACAAGTTGGCTGTTGGGAGCAACGCGTTGGCGAGCTTTGACTTTGTTTATGCTGACTTCACCTCTACATTTAATATGCCGTTGGTGGAAACTTATCATGCTTTGTCGAAATTAGAAGATGAAGGGTTGATTCAACTTACAGATGCGTACCGTGAAGCCTCCAGGATTCTAATGTTGTTGAAACCTGAAGACCTGTATCGGTTTCAGGTAGCACATAAAAACTTTGATGCCATCATCAAAGTGCTACTCCGGCTGTATGGGGGCGAGCTTTATGTGGGTTTTGTAAACATCAAAGAGCAAGACATTGCCAAACTGGTCAAAGAAGGAGTTACAAAGGTGATTAAAGATCTGGAATACCTTCAAAAACTTGATGTATTGGAGTATCATCATGGGTCCGATCAGGCACAGATCACATTTCTTACACCCCGTTATGACGCCAATGACTTACCACTGGACAAGAAGCAGATTGCCTGGCGCCGCCAGGTGACCCTGGAAAAGGCTAGATCTGTTGCCAAATATGCTTTGAACGGTACGCAGTGCCGAACTCAAGTGATCCAGGCATATTTTGATGAAGAGACTGATGAGGAATGTGGAGTTTGTGATGTGTGTATTGAGAAAAGGCGAAAGATCACCCAGATAGGGCAGAAGGAATTAAGAGTTACTCTTGAAAAAGGTGAACAGACCATCCAGCAGTTGAAAAAGGCGTTTCCAAAAGTGACCGAAGATCAGATCATCCAGGCTATCAGGATGCTGATGGATGAGGGTATTGTTTACGAAGTGAATTCAAGGTTTGGGCTGAAATCAGATCGGCCCAAACCTTAATTTATTATTAAAGAGATTTTTCTTCTTCGAGGGCTGCTACACCAGGAAGCACTTTTCCTTCCATGTACTCAAGCAAAGCACCACCACCCGTAGAAACATACGAAACTTTGTCTCCGTAGCCAAGGTTGTTGATCGCTGAAGCTGAGTCACCACCACCGATAAGGGAGAAGGCTCCACCTTCAGTTGCTTTTACTACTGCATTCGCAATAGCATCAGTTCCTTTAGCAAAGGTTGGGAATTCAAATACGCCCATTGGGCCATTCCATAAGATGGTCTTTGATTCCTTCAGGATGTCAGAAAACAGCTTTACGGATTCTGGTCCGATGTCCAGTCCCTGCCAGTTGTCCGGAATTTGGCCTGATTTTACTGTTTGTGTTTTTGCATCATTACTGAAATCGTCGGCAATTACAGTATCTACTGGCAAAATCAACTTCACACCCTTTTCTTTGGCTTTCTTTTCAATTTCTTTGGTCAGATCCATTTTATCTGCTTCGAGAAGAGAATCACCAATTTTTCCACCTTTGGCTTTAGCGAATGTGTATGACATCCCACCTCCAATGATGATATTGTCTGCTACACCCAGCAGTCGCTCAATAATCAGAATTTTATCAGAAACTTTTGCTCCACCCATGATAGCAGTAAAAGGTTTTTCCGCATCATCTAAAACCTTCTTGGCGTTTTCAAGCTCTTGTTTCATTACATAGCCGGCACACTTATCATTGAAAAATTTAGCTACAATAGTGGTTGATGCGTGTGCACGGTGAGCAGTCCCAAAGGCATCGTTTACATAGATGTCTCCCAGTACTGCCAGCTTCCGTGAAAACTCTTCGTCACCTTTTTCCTCTTCTTTGTAAAACCGTACGTTTTCGAGGAGCAACACTTCACCAGATCCGAGGTTGCGAGCCATTTCCATGGCCTCTTCACCAATACAGTCACTGGCAAACCTTACTTGCACTCCGAGTTTTTCCGATAGGTTCGGAATGATGTGTTTTAGCGAGAATTTTTCAGTAGGTCCTTCTTTTGGCCTACCCAGGTGACTCATTAGGATGGTAGATCCACCTTCATCAAGAATTTTCTTTAAGGTAGGGATGGCTGCATTTATTCTGGTTTCGTCAGTGACCTCAAATTTTTCATTGAGGGGCACATTAAAGTCTACCCTGATCAATGCCTTCCTGTTTCTGAAATTGAAATCGTCTATTGTAGTCATTTGTAGAAATTTCTGCTAAAATGGATTGATTAATGATAAATGCAAAGTTAACGTTGATATTTCGGGGTGAATAAAATATTTCAGGCTTTTTGTTAGTAAAGGTCCGATCTCGCTATGTGGAAGCTCGTCGCAGCCTGTCATTGATGGCTTTTCCCAATCCTTCCTCAGGGAATCTTTGGGTGATGATGAGGTCAATATCAGCCTGGTCCATTTTACGTAATGCCCCAAAGAGATTTTTTGCTGCCTCATTCAGATCTCCCTGTTTAGACAGGATTATCTGAGTTGCGCCATTCAGATGACTGTAGTCTTCCTTGAAGCTGATAATGCCTATTTTTTTATGCTGGTATTTAGTAGCCAATTCAGTTACCCTACCGACGTGGATTTTCTTAATAGGTGCATAATGTGTTTTGAGCATGCCAGGAGCAAGGGGGTTGCTGCTGAGGTTGAGATTTAGCTTCACTTTGCCTACACAGGCTTCAAGGTCTTCCAGTTTTATTCCTCCTAACCTGTAGATGATCGGTTTTTCAGCCTCGAAACCAATGATAGTGGATTCCAGCCCAACTGCACATGGGCCGCCATCGAGTATAAAAGGAATTTTGGTGCCCAGCTGATCTTCCACATGCTGAGCCGTGGTGGGAGAGACGTAACCAAAAGGGTTGGCGCTTGGAGCAGCTACCGGAAACGCTAATTTCTCCAACATTTGCCTGGTTAGCGGATGATTTGGGATTCTGATCGCTACTCTTTGAGAGCCCGCCGTCAGTAAGTCAGGGACATTTGCTTTCTTGGCAAGCAAGAGAGTCAAGGGGCCTGGCCAAAATTGTTTAGCTAGCTGAAGAGCTTTATAAGGAAACTCCACTACGAAGTCTTTTGCTCTCTCCAGCGAAGCTACATGAACTATTAGGGGGTCGAATTTTGGCCTGTTCTTTACTTCGAATATCTTCAGAATTGCATTTTCATTCAAAGCGTTGCCAGCAAGACCATAAACAGTCTCGGTTGGGATCCCAATTACATCACCCAATTCAAGGTATTTTACCGCTTCTGATACATCCGTACTAATCTTTGCCAAGGAGCTTCTAGAGATTTTTCCACAATTATCATCAAAATAGAAGACAACTTTTATATTTACCGGTCAGAACCACAACAAATTCACATGAGTAGAAGCACAAGAAACCTCCTTAGAATCATTTCAGTCGTACTGGTACTTTTAGTAGTATTGATGGAGCTTAATATTATCCCAGGGTTCCTTGAGTATCGTTTTTGGTTCATGGTTGCCGCATATGGGATCCTTCTTTTTACCTCCAGGTAGAAGCCTATTTGGAAAGAAAAGAAAGGGTTACCATCCGTTTTTTCCTTGATACGCATTTAATTTCTGGTTTTCTTCCACACCAAGAAGAATAATTGTCAAAAAAAATTGTGGGTAAATAGCCATGCTAAACGGTTAAAGCCAGGCTTATAGTCTTATTTACCATATTCTGAAGGTTTTTTTGGCACTATGGTTGTGTATATGGTCATGAATACCAAATGAATGGAACTCATGAAAAGGTTAATGATCATATTATCGATAGCTGCTTTTTCTTTCGCAAGCAAAAGTCAGGCACAGGGTATATTTTATACTTCTTATGGCACACAGCATTTGTGGGGCATGCCTCCGGAAGTGCATTGGGTGTTGGAGAGAAACTACTATGATTTTAATATGGTTCACTCCCGAAGGTTTTGGGATAGAGGAAGATTATACTTTGATGTAGTACTTCAGCGTGGAGGAGTATTTGTGGATGTCAGATTAGATGGTGGAGGTTTTATTTATAATACTGCATACAGGAACCATTATCCTTTTTATAACCATGTGTGTTCAGGTTATTGTGGATTTCACAGAGACTACTACATGAGCTATAGGGTTCGTGTTGGTCATCCATATTACTACAGATACAATCATGTGTATTACCGACCTAATGTGGTTATTGTAAAGCATCATCATCATCATCATGGAAACAATCATGTAAATGATCAGGTAGTTCACAAGGGTCAGGAGAGATACAGACCTAATCCGGCAGCAAGGTATCGGGTTGACAGAACTGATAATGGACGTGTTGAAAGAATCAATCATGGTCCAAGGGACTCAAGGCCAAATCCGGATTATGGACGAGGAAATGGAGGTCATCATGGTAATAATGGAGTGAGAGATCATGGTGCTGGAGTAGGACGAGGTAACGGAAATAAAGGTAATAATGGAGTACGTGACCATGGAGTAGGTGTAGGAAGAGGAAATGGTCAGGGTAAAGGACAAGGAAATGGACATGGAGTGAAGGACCATGATGATGACAGAATGAGTGGAAGAGTATACACTGCCTCTTCTTCAAGGAGTTCATCCTCTTCAAGGAGTTCGTCCTCATCCAGAATAGCTTCAAGCTCCAGCTCGAGAACTACTGTAAGCTCATCAAATGGAAGAACTTCAAGGTCAACAAGCTCATCAAGTTCTGGCCGGACTACCTCTGGCAGATCAGTGAGGACACGATAATAGATTGAGACACCGCCGATGAAAAAGGGGCCACATTTTGTGGTCCTTTTTTTTATGATACCATATCTATTATATTAAAGACGATAATAGAAATGGGCTACATCTTCTTCTTCAGTAATTGGTGTATTTCTGTAAAATTCAACGGCGTGCATTTCTTCTCTATCGGCTTGCACAAAAACCTCCTGGTAGCCAAGCGTTTTACAATGCTTGTTGAATGACTCAATTAAAGCCCCACCAATTCCCTTTCGTTGATATTTTGCCAATACTGCCAGGTCGTAGATATATGCAATCGGCTGGGTGGAGTGATATTGTTCAAAAGTATAGGCTGTCAACCCGCCGATTACATTATCATTTGTGACTGCAACCATGCTAAAAAAACCGGGAAATTCCATCACCTTTTGCAGGTGGTCTTGTGAAGGTAGCGGTGTTTTTTCGAGTTCAAAAACTTCTTCGAAGACGTGTAATAGTTCAGTGAACAGGTCTATGTCTTCGGTTGAAAGAAGCTTTAGATCGTAAAGCATTAACTCCCTAATTGCTGGACCTCATCTCTTGATAAACTCAATTTCTCTCCCAGCTTAAATGCGGTAGGTGCACTGCCCGCCATCAGGATGATGACCAGGGCGAAAATGAAGAAATTGGCTGTGGTAAATGTGACAAGACATGCCACTATCGAAAACATTCCTACTCCCTCTAGCATCGCCATCTTGACAATGTGGGCTGTCTGAAAGCTGGTCAGCTTACTGCCAAGTTCTTTCTTTCCTTTGGCCTGACCCATCTGTTTGTTGAATAGCACAAGTGAAGTAGGAATCAGGAATATACCAGCAAAGGTTGGGATAAAAACAATAGGGTTTTCCGGATCGAAGAATGTTGTGTCAGGATTTGAGCCTAGTTGAAAAGCCACTACAGCTGCAAATAAGGATAATCCTCCCACCAATGCCCAATGGATGGTTTTGATGGTTTTAAGCATCAATGTTGGGTTTTGATTTTCCATGATTCAATCTTTTCTGGAAGTTACATAAATCCTGGATTTTACCCCTTATTGGTTTTTTGTTTTGGAACTTTCATGAAGGATCAGAAGCCTTTATTCAGGCAATGGGTCGTATTTTATATGTACTGGTTAGCTTGCTTTGCGTTTTCTTGGAAGTCTTCGGTAGCTATAGTGTTTCATTACTTCATAGAGTGCCACTTTGATGGCTTCATTGATTGGAAGCATCTGATTGGCCAGGCGAAAATCAATTTGTGAAAGCTTCTGATAATAGTTGATAAAAGAAGGGACTTTTTCGTTGTTGGAGATCTTGTCAACAGCTGCCTGGTAAGCTTCCGGTTGTTCACTCTTGATCAGGTTGCAGGTTACCAGTTTTCTAGCACCGTTTTTATCCCGTGAAGTAGCATAGCCAAACAATCTGCAGATCAGTCCGCGGTTCACATAATCCCCGCAGCTCCCACTTCTGTCAGATAGATGAAGAGGTTTAAACACTAAACAGATACCAGATGAATTTGAGGAAAGTTCTTTAAGCTTTTCGTCAGCCTTACCTTCAATAAACCAGGAAAAAGCAAGTGGTAAAAACTCCAAAGGATTGGCATGAATATCAGGTTTCATGCAGCACCTGCCACAACCCGTGAGACAATGCATGCCAGTACCTTCAGCTAAAGCTTTTGTTTCGACCTCAAGGTGTGCGAATACCCGTTCCACAGCCTTGACTTTCCGTATGATAGACATTAAGATAAGGCTGGTACGTAAGGGGATGGAGAAAGGTTGCTGAGGGGTGGAAATATATTTAAGAACAGGGTTGGTGCGGATTCAAACTTTTCCTATCAACTATTTGATTATTATTCTGATACTTTCTGAGGTTGAACCAGTCGAAATCTTCAGCATGTAAATACCCTTTTGAAACGTTGCTAGATTTAAGCTGTCATAAATTTTCAAATCACTGTGATAATTTTTCCTGAAAACATCCTTTCCAGTAATATCCGTAATAACTAATAAAACATTATTTCTTAAATGGTTTTCATACTCAATCATTATTACATTACTTGAAGGGTTGGGATACACATTCATCAAAACCCTATGACTATTTTCTGAACTCAAAGGTTCTAAAACGATGATATTGAGATTAAATGATTCACTGTCTTCAGAACCATCATTAACTGTTATTGATACAGCCAAATCCCCAATAAATCCACCCACAGGGATTACAGTCATTCCATCAATCGTGTAATTTTCTCCTTCATTTATACTTAAGGTAAAATCATCAGGGTATTGATTATCAACGTCAAATACTGAAATATTTGATAGATCGAGCGTTATGGGTCTTTCTTGTCTGGTTGACAGCTCAGTAGTCTGACTATTGATAATGGGAGGGTCATTGACTGGCTCAATGGTAAGATCTATCATAACCTTTGAACTCAATTCCAGACCATCAAAAAGCTGGACAGCTAATTGTAATGTGCCATTGAAATTCTGATCAGGGAGGATGCTTGTTCCGTTTACTGTGTATCCGGTCCCTTCAGAAATGATTATTGAAAGGTCCTCTAAATCATTATCTGGGTCAGAATATTCCAGGTGGTCAAACTTCAACTCAAAGTTGTTGTCTTCCAAAGTCGATAGCAGGCTCTTTGACCCTGAAAGATGGGGAGCGAGGTTCAGTTCACGCAGCGGTATTGCCCATAGGCTGGAGAATAAAGGTCCGGTGTAAAGTGTGTCATTAGCTATCAGAAGTTTGTGTAGTCTTTGATTTATAGATCCCTGGTCTGAAACCCAGCTATCTCGACCCAGAGTAGTAAGATTTATCCCATTTGAAGTTGTTGCATAGAATTTCCCATTGACAAACTCAAAGTCATAGAAATTTTGTTGTTCGTTGTGAAGAACCTGCCAGGTTTCCAAATCTACCGAGTACTTTATCCCTTCATTTGTTGTAGCAAAAAGAATGTCACCGATAAGTGCCATCCTGTAAATAGGTAAGATTGAGATTTTTCCAATCTCTGACCATGTACTACCTAAGTCAGGAGAAAAATATACAGCCCCATCCTGAGATCCCAGGAAAATGGAATCTCCTTTAGTGGTAAGGGAATGACAATAGGTATTTACATTTAATTCATCAGTCGGAAGGTATTCCCAACTTTTGGCAGTATCCAGGGATAATAACAACTCATTTGTCACACTCAGAGCAAAGAATTTACCATTGTTAAAATCCATTACTTGAATACCATACTGGATATCCAGAACCTGGGTCCAATCAGAACCATTGTTCAGGTTTTTATAAATTCCATCAGAAGTATTTATATAAAAAGTATCCGCAATAGACAATGAAGACGTAACATGATTGGAGTTTTGTCCAATATTAATACTTTTCCATGTCTGATGGTCAAATGGTTTAATGTAAAGCCCATTTCCTTCTGTTCCAACCAGTAAATGACTATCGTTAGAAGATATTGAACTGATCAATGTTTCATTGATTCCTTCACAGCTTGAATGCCAGGTTTGCCCACCATCAATTGATTTGTAAAGACCATCAAAAGTAGTGCTCATTAATATCTCATCCTGTTTAAAAATTAGTCTGGTTGCAAAACTGATGACTTCAGTGTTTTGATGTGAGCTCCATGAAACTCCGTTATCTGAAGAAATAAAATATTTACCTTCCGTCGTGGCTGCATACACTGAATCCCCTGATACCCCCACATTGTCAATTGATGCGCTTACATTTATGGGGCATCGAATAAAGTTGATGCCATCATTCGAAACAAACACACCCCCTACTGCGCCTATATAAATATGATTATTATTTACAGTCAAAGAATAAGTGCCCTGACCGAGATCAGGGATAGAAATTTCAGACCAGGTAATCCCCTCATCATTGGTCTTGAAGATTGACTCGCCTCCGGCAATGAATACTTCAGTACCCAACATGTCAATATCAGAAACCTGTATAGACTCTATTCCTAAACTTCTTTCATGCCAAGTCTGTCCGTTGTTAGGAGAATAGTATATTCCTCCATAAATATCTCCGATAAATACTTTGTCTGTCTCCTTATGAATGGCATAAACGCTTTTGTCACTTATGGCATTAGAGAGAGATAACCATGTCGCCCCATTATCTTGAGACTTGAAAATCCCATTATTACTGACACCTACATAAAGATCTCCATCAAAAAAATCAAAGCTGGTTATAGAAGATGAAAGGCCCGGACTTGATTGAGGTGGCTTATAAATATTTGCCCAGGTATCTCCAAAATCCTCTGACTTATAGATGCCAAAGTTGGAGTTGACAAAGAGAACACCGTCTATCTCAATGAACTTTTCAAAGCCACCTCCACAGGGGCCATAGTTAGTTTTCCATTGCGCGGTGAGGACAAAAGAATTGGTCAGTAGCATGAATGACCATAGGGTAATTTTTTTCATTTTGGGTTAGCAAATAACGTATCCAAATTAGGTAAAAATTACTTACAACTAATTAGCCGAAATGCAAAATTTTTTCCGTCATATTAAACTATTTTCAAGCAATCTTTTACCCGGTGGCATCTAGCTTATGGGATTAGGAAAATCCCAAGTCTATCCATCGTTCAATGTGCTAAAAAAAAACAGTATGACTTCAACATGGGTGACAATCTTCCTCAGAAGTCTCAAACTCGATGGTGGCGTGGTCGATGTGGCAGTCTTTTAGCAACTCCTTTGCACGGGACTTTATCGTGGCAAGTTCCTGCATGGTCTTGTTTTCGTCTACCACCGCGTGAATGGAGAGTATGTGATACTGCCCATCCATCGACCAAATGTGGCAGTCATGGGTTTGCCTGATTTCCGGGATGGACTGAAGCACCTGGTGAACAGCGTCAGGATCGATCTCTTCCGGGGTTCCCTGTAAGATGATCTTAATGGCTTTCCTGAGATTCTTGAAGACATTGTAGAGAATGAAAATAGAAATGCCAATAGACAGGATCGGGTCCAGCTCCGGGATACTCCTGAACTGCATGATGATAGCCGCAATCAAGGTGGCTGTCCAGCCGAGAACATCTTCCAGCAGGTGCAGATACACAACCTTTTCGTTTAAGGAATGCCCATGACTCAACCTATAAGCGGCAACCACATTGACAATGATTCCGGCAATGGCCAGGTAGATCATGCCTTCTGCATTGGGCTGCACCGGATCGAATAGCCTGGGTATGGCTTCGTTGAGAATAAAAGCAGATCCCACTATCAATACGATAGCGTTTATGATGGATCCCAGGACGGAAAATCTTCGGAATCCGTACGAAAAACTTTTGGTGCTGTCCTTTTTGGAGATCTTTTGAAAGTACCAGGCCACACCAAGGCTTAAGCTATCCCCCAGGTCATGGATGGCATCGGAATAGATGGCTACACTATTGGTCCACCAACCCCCGATGAATTCAATGATGGAGAAAGCAAAGTTGAGAAAGAAGGCAACCCCCAGATTCTTACTGCTGTGGTCATGATGGTGGCCGCTATCTCCCGCATGCATATGCATGATCTCAGCGATTAATCGGTTCTTCCCAAATCAAAACGCTCCAGGTAATCTGCAACCCTCCTGATAAACATGCCGCCAAGTGCTCCGTCCACTATCCTGTGGTCGTAGCTGTGCGATAAGAACATTTTGTGTCGTATGCCGATAAAATCACCCTTGTCTGTTTCAATCACGGATGGTTTCTTTTCGATCGTGCCCAGAGCCAGGATACCAACCTGGGGTTGTACTATGATGGGTGTACCCATCACATTCCCGAATGATCCAACGTTGGAAACCGTATACGTACCTCCTTGCAGGTCATCGGCTTTCAGCTGATTCTCACGAGCTCTTCGTGCCAGGTCATTTACCTTTTGAGTGAGCTGCAACAGGTTCATTTTATCCGCATTGTGAATCACCGGTACGATGAGGTTGCCACTAGGTAGGGCAACGGCCATCCCAATGTTGATGGCTTTCTTTTTGATGATATTATCGCCATCCAGCTGAATGTTGATCATTGGATAATCCTGGATAGCCTTCACCACCGCCTCAATCATGATAGGTGTGTAGGTAAGCGTGGTCTGGTGCTTGTCCATAAACACCTTTTTCATCTTACCTCTCCAACTCACCATATTGGATACATCCGCTTCTACGAAGGAGGTAACATGTGGGGAAATCCTTTTGGAGTCCAGCATGCGCTCAGCTATCATCTTACGCATACGGTCCATCTGAATGATTTCGTCCTCCCCACTGATAATGGGTTTTACCGGGGTAGGTTGTGAGATTTTTGTCGGTGCAGGCTGAGAAGCAGTCTTCCTTTTTTCGATATAGGCCAGTATATCGTTTTTGGTCACTCGGTTGTCCTGACCTGTTCCGGGAATGGTTTCAAGTTCTGCAAAACCAATATTTTCCTGTTTGGCGATATTCTTTACCAGGGGAGAATAGAAGCGATCAGATTGATAAGTTGATTCAGCGATGCTTTCTTTTACACCATTGACCTGCTCAATTAATTGCTCGGCAACTTCCTCAGGTTTTGGTGTTTCCTCATCTTTCTTCGCAGGTTTTTCAGCTCCATTGCTTTCTACTTCGATCAGGGCGATGGGTTTGCCCACTTCAACTACCTGACCTTCCTCGGCCAGGAGCTCCTTTACCACACCACTATAGGAAGAGGGGATTTCCGTGTCTACTTTATCTGTGGCTACCTCCAACAGTGATTCGTCTTCATCAATATGATCACCCGCCTTCTTGAGCCAGGAAAGCACAGTACCCTCCATCACACTCTCACCCATTTTAGGCATCACCATTTCAACGATAGCCATAGATTATTTTGTTTAAATCTAAAAAATCGAACAACAAAGGTAAATAATTCTGTCATTTCTCTGAAAGGTTAATTCTCAATAGGTCCAGCGCCTTTCTAGCACCAAATTCGATATTGAGAATCCTGTCTTTTGAAAAATTATATTTTTTGGCAATGGTCTTCTCCTTGTCAGAATACCCAAACCAAATCAATCCGACAGGCTTTTCTTCGGTGCCACCATCAGGGCCTGCCACCCCGCTGATAGACAATCCGATGTCAGCATTCAGTTTCTCTCTCACATTTTTAGCCATTTGCAACACTACTTCTTCACTTACCGCTCCATTTTTTTCCAACGTTTGTGTTTCCACATCGAGTATTTCATGTTTCACCTCGTTGGAATATGCAATAACCGCCCCTTTAAAATACGCAGAACTTCCCGGAATTGATGTGATCAGATGGGATAAAAATCCACCTGTACAGCTTTCTGCGCAGGCAACCGTTTTATTTGCTTCCTTGAGCATCTTTCCAATGAAAAGTTCAATATTTCCTTCATCATAACCAAAAATATACTTTTGGATAAGGGGTGTGAGTTTCGTGACTTCCTCCTGGATGTCATGCTCAAGCTTCGTCTTGTCCGGACCTGTTGCCGTCAATCTCAGCTTCACCGTGTTTTTAGTGGGGAGATATGCCAGTTTTATGTGTGTTGGTAGACCTACTTCCCAATCACTGATTTTTTCAGCCAGTGAAGACTCCGGGATGCCAATAGTCATGATCATCTGATGGACTACATAGTAGTTTACCAGCTCCTCCTGTAACCGTGGAATAATGAAGTCCGTCATCATTCGTTTCATCTCGTAAGGTACACCAGGCATGGACACGAAGATCTTTCCGCGCTCATTAAACCACATTCCGGGGGCCGTCCCGAGTTGATTTGTGATCTTGTCGCAATTGGCTGGCAGCTCTGCCTGCATCCGGTTAAGCTCGGTCATTTTCCTGTTAGCCTTAGTGAAAAGCTGCTCAATGTCATTCAGGGCATCTTCATTCATCACCAGATCAACACCAAAGTACCTGGCCAGAAGTGGTTTGGTAAGGTCATCTTTGGTTGGTCCCAGACCGCCAGTGATCAATATCACATCGGCTCTGCTTTCGGCTTCTTTCAGACCAGTTAGGATTTCAGTCTCAATATCCGGCACAGTAGTCTTGCGGATCACTTTGATACCTATCTTGTCGAGTGCACCACTGATCCAATGAGAATTAGTGTCTAAGGTCTGTCCGTAGAGGATTTCATCACCGATGGATACGATTTCTGCCCGGGTCTGCTTCATGAGTAAAATTTGAGGTTAAAATTATTTATTCTACTTACATTTATCACGCAAAAAACAATTGGTATGAAGTCTTTCACTAAAATAATATTCCTGGGCATTTTCATGGTTGGATGTACCGCCCAACAGATACAGCAAACCCTGGATAGTTATTTAGGTTCAGACCAACTTACAACGGAGGAGGTAGCGAATGGTTTGAAAGAAGCCCTGGTAAAAGGGATCAGTGAAGGATCTGCCAGTGCCTCTAAGCTGAACGGGTATTTGGGTAATCCTCAAATTAAAATACCTTTTCCTCCGGACGTTCAGAAAGTAGAAGATAAGCTGAGGTCCATTGGGCTGGATAAACAGGTAGATCAGTTTATCGAAACACTGAACAGGGGAGCTGAAGAAGCTGCTAAGGAGGCTAAGCCAATATTCGTTACAGCCATCAGGTCCATGACTATTCAGGATGCATGGAACATACTCAAAGGATCGGATGACGCCGCAACACAGTATTTGGTTAGAACCACTTCAGATCAGCTGAGAGGGAAATTCAAGCCTGTGATCAGCAATGCACTTGACAAGACCAATGCTACCAAGTACTATGGAGACATTATCAATACTTATAACAAGGTCCCGTTTGTAGAAAAGGTAGACCCCGATCTGGAAAATTACGCTACACAAAAGGCCCTCGATGGTCTGTTCTTCCTGATAGCAAAAGAAGAACAGAAGATTCGTGAGGATCCTATGGCCAGAACAACAGACCTTCTTAAGAGGGTATTCAAAGAGCAGGACTGATACAATGCTTACAGACGTACAAGCCAAAAAACTCACACATTATTTCAATGTGCTGGACTACAACAACAATGGACTGATCCAGGAGAGTGATTTCGTGGCTATTGCCGAAAATCTATGTATACTGTGGGGATTGAAGGAAGGCACGGATGAGCATCTGAAATGGGTCAACAGGTTCAAAAGCCAGTGGACTGAATTCAGAGATTATACTATTGGTCCTTTAGGTGTTTCGGCTGAATTGAAGCAATGGTTGAAGTTTGCTGATGAAAAACTGGTAAACGGAGATGAAGTATACTATGGCTCATTTGTTGAGAAGCTTACTGGAGACATTTTTGATCTTTTTGATCAGGATCGAAACGGGTACATTGAACAGAAAGAATTCATTGATTTCTTTATGGCTTTTCGAATTGAGGTAAGGCATTCAGCCAGGAGTTTCAGAATGCTGGACACCAACAAAGATGACCGGATCAGTAAGACCGAATTGACAGTTGGAATTCGTGCATTTTTCCGAAGTTCTAATGCTGAGGAACCAGGAAACTGGCTGTTTGGTAGTTGGGATAAGGAATTATCAGGTTAAAAGACCAGTGGAATCCCTTCATCCGGGATCATGAATGCCTGCTGACTGATCTTCGACGTTTTTAAGGCTGCTACCAGGTCTTTTTCTGCTCGTCCCATGCCATCATCAGCCAATGGAAATGTGCCAAAGTGCATGGCAATACTTTGCTTTGATTTAACGTCCTGGTGAATTTTTATTGATTCCTGCGGCGAAACATGAATGGGAGACATAAACCATTGTGGTAAATATGCTCCGATTGGAATCATGGAAATATCCATAGGTCCAAGCTTCTTTCCGATTTCTTTAAATAAGCTGCTGTATCCACTATCACCAGCGAAATAAACTTTTTTCCCCTGGTACTCCATTACATACCCACACCAGAGAGATTTATCTCTGTCATAGAACCCCCTCCCACTAAAATGCTGTGCCGGGACAGCTGTGATATTCAGCTTTTGATTGGTCTTCTCCCACCAGTCCAGTTCGGTGATATTCTTGATGTCATTTTTTCTAAGGTAGGAGGCGACACCCAGGGGTACTATAAAAGTAGGCTGAAACTTTTCTTCCAGCTTAAGTACTGTAGCGATATCCAGGTGATCATAATGGTTATGACTTAGCAGAACCAGGTCAATTTTTGGCAGATCCTCAAACCTGATCCCAGGTGGGCGCATTCGTTGAGGACCAACAAAAGTGAATGGGCTACATCTGTCACTCCAGACGGGGTCTGTAAGGATGTTGATTTTATCCCATTGGATAAGAAATGAACTATGGTTGACAAAAGTGAACTTTACCTGACCCTTTTCAGGTGGCTTTGGCTTTTTGCCCACAAATGTTTCATAATTTTTCAACCACGGACCCTGGTCTCTTCCCACGAGAAATTTGAAAAGGTCAGGGAACCCTTTGGCTGTCACATTACCTGGATTAACGAACTTTTTCCCATCAAAATGATCTGATACGGCACCTTTGTATGGTTGTGTACTGATGGTTTGTCCAATGAACAGAACTGCCAGGACAAATAGGACAATGGGGATGGAAATAGATATAAAAAGGATCATTTCTGGGTAAGAAAATTAAGTGACCTTGGCTTTTCTAATGATCTTAGCAAAAAGTGATGGGAAAAATCTTTTGATATAAATGCCTGCCAGTTCTCTTATTCCAGCGATATACACTTCTTCACGACCTTTTTCAATAGCCTTTACAATTTTTCTGGCACATTCTTCGGCACTAATCCCATTAGCCTGTGCCTCATCCATTTTATTTTGATTGGAGCCATCTCCCATAAGCGCATTGAGGGAAATGCTTGTTTTGATATAGCCAGGGCATACAATAGTGACCTGAATGTTGTCGCTCCAGTGTTCAGCTCTTAACGCATCATAAAATCCATGCAAGGCGTGCTTACTGGCTGCATAGCCCGAACGAAGTGGTGTGGACACAATCCCAGAGGCTGAACTTATCACTACATGATGACCTTTTTTTCGTTTTACCATGTCAGGCAATAGAGCCTTGCTTAGGGAGACAGATCCGAAATAATTCACTTCCATGATCTTACGATCAACATCCAGTGAAGTGTTGATTGCAAGATCCCTCTGTGAAATTCCACCAGAGTTGATCAGGATGTCGATGTCTCCAAAAAATGTTTGAGCTTCAAGTGCTTTTTGGCTGAGAGAAAAAGGATCGGAAAGGTCCAATACTAAAACCTTGGTAAGATCAGGGTTGGCACATTGTTTTTGTACACGTTCAAGTTCGGGCAGCCTTCTGGCGGAGAGGATCAGTTTTGCTCCCTCTTTTGATAGTTCGTAAGCAAGTGCCTCACCAATGCCTGAAGAAGCCCCGGTAAGCCAGACCACCTGGTCTTTTATTTTGGTCATTCAGTCTTTTTAATTTTTTGCTCCTCCAAAAATACCCAAATGGTATAGATCCCAAGAGCGGTTCCCAGGGGAATATTTAATAACCCCAGACAACCGGACACCATTAAAGTCGGAAGGCCCCAATTTTTATTGTAAAGCGTGGCAACTCCTCCAATGATTGAGGGGATGGGGCCCAGGAGTAAGATGAGAATAAAAATCCATCGAAGAACTTCTAATATTGCTCCGGCTATAGCAAAACCCATTTCCTGGCCCTGCATCATCGCTTCTTCCATAATGAAAGGAAAGATTGTGCGAATGATTGCGCTGAGTATCAGAAAGATCAATACGGTGATGGTACCGTAGATGATATGAAGGATGCTTAGGAGTCTTCTGTGTGTTTCCATAGGTTACTTTTTCCCATAAATTACAAAATCAAAAGCATATTTGTGTTTGGCGTCTTTAGGATGGTATATCCTTGATATTTCCTGAAATTCCTCTTTTGGGAACTCAGGGAAGGTTACCTGGCCCTCAAATGATCCCTGGATTTCTGTCAAATAGATGGTGTCGCAAAGAGAAAGTCCCATCCTGTAGATCTCACCGCCACCAATGATAAATGCCTCTTTCTCACCAGCTTCTTTGGCTATTTCCAAAGCTTCCTCAAGTGAGGAGACTACTGTCGCACCATTTGCCTGGTACCCATTGTTACGGGTGATGATGATATTTGGTCTGCCGGGTAAAGGTTGAAACTGCTGTTGAAGCGACTCCCAGTTTTTGCGGCCCATAATGACATGATGACCTTTAGTAGTATCTTTAAAAAATTTGAAGTCGTCAGGTAAGTGCCAGGGAATGTCATTGTCTTTACCGATCACCCGGTTTTCTCCCATGGCCGCAATCATAGATATAATCATGATTGGAAAGTTAAGATACTTTCTGATAAGTTGTAACCACGAAGGAATTCCTCATCCATCATCCTTCGCTTTCCTTCCAGCTGGAGCTCTGAGATACGAAGGATCGAATCTTTTGTGTGCATAAATACTTTGTTATGTTCTGAAACTATGGTTCCAGGTGTTTTGGTACTTTTTTGAGTTGTGTTTTCCACAGAAAGCACCTTCAGCACCTTGCCATCTAAAGTAGTCCAGGCTGCCGGAAAGGGATTTAAACCCCTTACAAAATTCCGAATTTTCTCCGCTGGCTGATCCCAGTTGATCTCGCAGTCCTGACGAAAGATCTTAGGAGCATGTTTAGGTATTTCAAGCTCCTTCTGCGGGATCAACTGATAGTCACTGGATTCAATGGCCTGGACAGTTTTCACAACCAGATCAGCTCCTTTGTTCATCAATCGTTCATAAAGTGTGCCTGCAGTATCATCTTCCAGTATAGGTTCCTTATCCTGGAAAATGATGTTGCCCGTATCAATCTCATGTTTAAGCATGAAGGTGGTGACACCGCTTTCTTTCTCTCCATTGATGACAGCCCAGTTGATGGGAGCCGCTCCCCGGTATTGGGGAAGGAGGGAAGCATGCAGGTTAAAAGAGCCGATTTTTGGCATTGACCAAACAGTCTCAGGAAGCATACGAAAGGCCACAATCACCTGTAAGTCGACCTCAAAAGATTTTAACGTTTCGATGAACTCCGGAGATTTGAGGTTTGTCGGCTGCAGTACAGGTAGATTTGCTGCCAGTGCATAATCCTTTACAGGGGAGGTGCCCAGTTTTTTACCTCTACCCTGGGGTTTATCAGGTGCGGTAACCACAGCCACGACATTATATTGCTTTTCGACAAGCTTTCTTAAAGAGGGAACAGCAAATTCCGGTGTTCCCATGAAAATGATCCTAAGCTTATTTTGCATGGCTCAAAATTAGCAGATTAGGTGGGGTGAAGAGGAGGGAAAGAGGATTTTTGGACTTGAAATTAAAACTCTTCATCTTCAAAAATATCAGGAATCAGAAGATTGTCCTGGCCCTTAGCATGCATTTTCTTGAATGCTTTGGCCCATCCGATTCTTGGTTGCGAAGTTGAATCCTTTGCACTCCTGCATTTAAAGGTTTTATTGCGTTTTGTTTTTTCTATTCTTTCACTCATACAACAAATACTTATCCCTGATCTTATGGAAAGCGTTCAGCTCCTCCTCCCAGCTGGCCCGGATCCGGTCTTCTGTCCATCCAGCTTCGATTTGTTGCTGGAGTAGTTTGGTGCCTGCATGACGCTCAAAGCCTTTGGTGAAGAAAGGTTTCTCTGTCTGTCCTTTCATCTTTCGATAGAAATCAATCAAGTATGACAAGTTGAATTCATATCTGGGTTCGGAACCTGCTAATGAAATTCCAAAACACTTTTCACCTTCAAGCGGAGGGTATTTGGATCCTTCATTGGGTGTTGGAGTAAACGAAAATTCTTTGTCAGGGTAGTCCGGATGACCGATCACCTGAAATGGGTTTTCTGTACCTCGACCGACCGATGCGATGGTTCTTTCAAAGAATCCCAATGAGGGGTAAAGTGCGATGGCCAGGTCATTGGGCAGGTTGGGAGAAGGAGCCACTGGCAACGAGTATGGCGTAGCATGGGTCCAGTTTCTCACTGCAACCACCGTCAGATCGCAATACAAACCATTTTCGAGCCAGCCTTCATCGTTGATCATCATAGCCATTTCCCCAATGGTGAGTCCATGTACCAGGGGCACCGGATGCATACCAATGAATGACTTATGTTCATCTTGCATTACAGGACCATCCACATAGCTACCATGAGGGTTCGGCCTATCAAGCACGATAAATGGGATTTTATACTTGGCGCAGGCCCGCATCATATAGGTCATGGTGCTGGGATAGGTGTAGAATCGGATCCCAACATCCTGGATGTCAAAGATCATCACATCCAAATCTTCCAGCTGTTCCTTCGAGGGTTCTTTGCTGCTACCATAGAGACTGATCACCTCGAAGTCATAAGGCGTTTCTTCGTTATTGATGATCTCTCCGTCCGCTTTGGTTCCGGAGAATCCATGCTCAGGAGTAAAAGCCTTCAAAATATTGATGTCAAGCGATTGAAGGGTGTCTACCAGGTGGGTCGTCCCAACCTTGGAGCTATGATTTACCAGGAGGCCCACTTTCTTTCCCTGAATCATCGGAAGGTACTCATTGAGTTGATAAGCACCGGGTAAAACCTGCGTATTTTGATCCTGTTGGGCCGAACAAGCGCAAAAAATCACACCAAATACACATAAAAAATAAAATCTTCTCATACCATATCACTTATAATTGTGTTAAAATTATAAAGATTGAATCTACCGTACTTCATATCGAGTCGGATTACTAAAAACGAGCAAGGATCTTTTTCAAGTATCATCACTCGTATCGCTATCATTAGCATAGCAGTTGCTTTATCATCCCTGATTTTAGCCTTTCTTATCCTGGGTGGCTATCAAAATGTGATTACTGGTAAAATCTATAGCTTTTCCGGGCATGTGGTTGTTAGCAAGTACACGTTGTCAAACAGTGTTGAGGAAACATCCATCATGGTGTCTGACACTCTTTTAGAGACGGTAAAAAACACAGATGGGGTAGATTATGTTCAGGCCTATTCATTCAAGTATGGTCTCTTAAGCACAAAAGATGAAGTGCAGGGTGTACTGGTCAAAGGGATTGATGAAAACTTTAATAGGACCGACTTTGAGCAGCATTTGATCAGGGGCAGGTTCCCGGAATTTCCTGAGGATAACTACGGGACAGAAGTGGCTATCAGCGAAAAAATTTCTAATATACTGGAGTTGGATGTGGATGATGAGGTCACCATATTTTTTGTTCAGAAGCCGCTACGATTCAGAAAGCTTCAGATCACTGGAGTATACGAAACAGGTCTGGAAGAGATAGATGAAAATGTTATCCTTGGGGATATCAGGCTGGTAACCAGAATCAATAATTGGGAAAATAACCAGGTGGGAGGATTGGAAGTTTACCTTGAGGACCCAAACGACCAGGCGGAAGCTGCCGAGACGCTATTTGATAAAGTAGACTTCGATATGTACGTGGAAAAAGTGTCCGATAAGTACATCCAGATATTCGAATGGCTCCGGATGCTTAATCGCAATGTATTGATCCTATTAATCATCGTATTGTTCGTGGCATGTTTCAATATGGTGTCAATTCTATTGATCTTGATTTTGGAAAGGACACAAATGATCGGAGTATTCAAATCTCTCGGAGCCAGTAATGCCCTTATCAGGCGGATCTTTTTGTTCAATGGCTTAAATCTGATTGTGAAGGGACTTCTGTGGGGTAATTTTATTGGACTTTCTTTTTGCCTTGCTCAATATTATTTCCGACTGATCCCTCTCGATGCCTCTAACTATTACGTAAGTTATGTGCCTATTTCCCTGGATTTTGGGATTGTGCTACTGTTAAATGTGATGGCAATAGTTGTAGTTGGTGTCACTTTGTTTATCCCATTATCATTGATTTCAAGGATACAACCGGTGAAAGCTATTAGGTTTGATTGAAGTGTTCTGGTGCATATGACTGGAAAAAGCTTCGCACTTTCATCTCTATTACACCAATCACTGCTTCTTTAAAGATACCACGCGACATTTTGGATTCTCCCCGGGCACGCTCAGTAAATACAATGGGTACCTCTTTGATCTTAAACCCATGCTTCCACGCATTGAATTTCATTTCAATCTGGAAGGCGTATCCTATGAAATGGATCTTGTCCGCATCAATGGCACTCAATACATTTCGGCTGTAGCACTTAAATCCGGCTGTTGTGTCCATGATTGGCATACCGGTGATCAGCCTGACATAAAAACTTGCGAAGTAGGACATAAGTACCCGACCAATCGGCCAGTTCACCACGTTCACTCCCTGGATATACCGTGATCCGATGGCCATATCATAGCCATCCTCTGCACATGCTTTGTATAATCGGTTAAGGTCCTGAGGATTGTGTGAGAAATCAGCATCCATTTCAAATATGTAGTCATACTCTTTGTCTACCGCATATTTAAATCCAGTGATATAAGCGGTTCCTAGTCCGGCTTTCCCGATACGCTCGATCAGGTGGACCTGCTTTGGATGCTTCTTGATAAGTTTTTTTACAATATCGGCAGTACCGTCAGGTGAGCCATCGTCGATCACAAGGACTTCAAAGGGGACTTCGATTGCGAGAACGGATTGAATGATTTCTTCAATATTATCCTTCTCGTTGTAGGTTGGTATGATTACGAGGTTACGATGCAAGGTGCTAATAATGAACCGCTAAATTAACTTTTACAATTAAATAGTCCGGGCGTTCAGTACAAGTTTTAAGATTTTTAGGGTTTATACCCCAAAATTTTCATCATATGTTCATGGTTTTGCTCCTCAGCAAATAGTTTATGAACAGGTTCACCATTCTCATCCAGGTCAATGATCACATGCTTGGGTGCCGGGATAAGGCAATGCTGAATACCCCCATATCCTCCTAACGATTCCTGGTAGGCTCCAGTATGGAAAAACCCGAAATAAAGCGTTTCTTCTTCATCGTATTTAGGAAGGAAAACCTCAGCAATGTGGGCTTCGGAGTCATAGTAGTCCATGCTGTCGCAGGTAAGACCACCTATGTTTACCTTATGAAAGTTGTTGTCCCAGTGATTAACAGGGAGTAAGATGTATTTTTCGTTGAGGCCCCATACATCAGGCATATGTGTGATGAATGAGCCATCCATCATGTACCAGAGCTCTTTGTCATTTTGAAGCTTTTCATTCAGTACCGAATACAGAATTGCTCCACTTTCACCCACTGTGAATGATCCGAATTCCGTAAATATGTTTGGTACTTCCACATGATTTTTATGGCAGATCCATTGCACATTTGACACGATCTGCTCGGCCATGTAGGCATAGTCATACTCAAAAGCCAGCGAGTTTTTGATCGGGAAGCCACCACCAATGTCGATGGTATCCAGATCTGGGCAGATCTTTTTCAACTCACAGTACATATAGATAAACCTGCTCAATTCGCTCCAATAGTAGGCAGTATCCTTAATGCCTGTGTTGATGAAATAATGAAGCATTTTGAGTTTGGCTTTCTTGTTTTTTGCCAGCCGATCTTTGTAAAAAGGGATGATATCTCCGTAGCGAATACCTAGCCGGGAAGTATAAAAAGCAAAGTTCGGTTCCTCGTCTGCTGCTACTCTTATACCTACTTTAAAATCCTTTTCTGCATTCTGCTCATAGTAGTCTAGCTCAGTAAGGTTATCCAGAACAGGAATACAGTTCTTAAATCCCTGGTTGATTAGACCGGTAATGTTTTCGAGGTAGAGGGGTCTTTTGAATCCATTACAAATAATGAATTTATCTTTTTTGATGTGACCACTCTCCAGCAGACTTTCTACAATTGGAATGTCGAAAGCTGATGATGTCTCAATATGAATGTCGTTTTTAAGTCCTTCTGCAAGGACAAACTGAAAATGCGATGACTTGGTACAGTAGCAATAAGTATAAGTACCCTTGTAGTTTAGTTTCGTGATGGCATCATTGAAGATCTTCTTGGCGTACTGGATGTTTTCCGAAATCTTAGGAAGATATGTGAGCTTGAGAGGAGTCCCATATTCCTTGATGATTTTCATCAGGTTTACATTGTTGAAGAATAGTTGGTCATTTTCTACTCTGAACTCCTTGGTAGGAAAATAGAAGGTTTGCTCGATGAGGTCACTATAACTTTTCATTCAATCGCATTCTGGGATTTTTTCAATGTCGCAATTTTGTGAAAATATATAACAAATCAAGAACGTGGATAGTAATAATTCTATGACAGGAAGTATTTGACATTCAATTAATTTTGCAGCCTTCTGGAGATTACATGATAAAACTAGGAATTTATGATGAGACTGCTCCCCTGGAGGCAGTTATATTGGGAACAGCGGAGAGTTTTGGAGGCACACCGGAGCTAAGCAATACCAATGACCCTAAATCTGTTGAAAATATCCTGAATGGGACATTTCCAGTGGAGTCAGATCTGCTAGTTGAGCTGGAGGCTGTAAACAAGGTATTTTTAAAATATGGGGTAGAGGTCTTTCGCCCACAGGTTATTGGCAACTACAACCAGATATTTTCAAGGGATGTGGGGTTGGTCATCGGAGACCAGATCATCGTGCCCTATATTGCCCACAACAGACGGGAAGAGATCAGAGGTATTCAGTATATCATTGATCAGTGTGATCCTAACAAGGTACTGCGGCCCAATGAGTATGAGCGGATGGAGGGAGGCGATGTGATGCCATGGAAAGGAAAGATCTTTGTTGGGTATTCCGAGAAGGAAGACTTCGATGAATATATCACAGCCCGCACCAACATAGCAGGCCTGGAATTTCTTGAAAAGTCTTTTCCTGATTGGAAGATATACGGGTTTGAACTCAACAAATCTGATACAGACCCAAAGGAAAACAGTTTACACCTCGATTGCTGTTTTCAGCCGATAGGCCACGACCAGGCTATCATTTACCCTGATGGTTTTAAACATAAGGAGGATGCTGAGTTTCTGATCAATATCTTTGGGGAGGCAAACGTAATACTGATTGATAAAGAGGAGATGTATAACATGAACAGCAATATTTTCTCCATTTCTCCTGATGTGATAGTTTCGGAAAGACATTTCACCAGGCTAAATAAGGAACTTCGGAAGCGTGGGTTTACTGTAGAGGAAGTCCCCTATGCTGAAGCTGCCAAAATGGAGGGATTGTTGAGATGTAGCACGCTCCCATTAAGACGCAGATATGAATAGCCAGGTCACAAATACATTGTTGATGGTGCGGCCCAGAAACTTTCAGGGCAATGCACAGACTGCGGTAAATAACTACTTTCAGAATCTGGGTGGTAAGTTATCTGTTGCAGAAATTCAAAAAGAAGCACTCAGAGAATTTGATCTGTTTGCCGAAAAGCTGGTGGCCAAGGGAATCGAAGTAATTATCGTAGAGGACTCTGACCACCCGGAAACACCGGATGCTATTTTCCCTAATAACTGGGTCTCTTTCCATCAAAGTGGTAAAATATATACTTATCCAATGTTTGCCGAAAACCGGCGACTGGAACGAAGGGATGCGGTGATCAATCAGATCGATCAGTCTTTTGAAGTGAGTGAGTTGGTACGCCTCGAAGCCTGGGAATATAAAGACCACTTTCTGGAAGGTACGGGAAGTTTGGTTTTTGAGCGCCAGCAGAAGATTGCTTATGTGGCGTTATCGGACCGTGCACATTTACAAGTACTGAAAGATTTTGAGGAAAAGTCAGGTTATAAAACGATTACCTTCCGGTCCAACCATTCTGTCAATGGTAAGCGTTTGCCAATATATCACACCAATGTGATGATGTATGTTGGGGAAGGTTTTGCAGTGGTCTGTTTAGATAGTATCGATGATCCAGCAGAGAGAGCGGCTGTTGAGTCCTCACTTCAGGGAACAAGAAAAGAAATTATACCAATATCGGAGGAGCAAGTCAATAATTTTGCCGGAAATGGGCTGCAGGTTTGCAACGATCGGGGCGATCGCTTTATCGTGATGTCCGGAAGGGCTCGTGCTTCGCTGGATCAAAATCAGCTGAAAACTTTAGAAAAGAACGGGGAGATCATACATTCGCCATTGAATACCATAGAACACTACGGTGGTGGTAGTGCAAGGTGTATGATGGCAGAAATATTTTTACGAAGAAAAGATCATGTTTGAAATAGATCAGTTGCTCCAGGAGGAGATCATTAAAGCATTTAAAACACTATTTGATTATGAACCGGAGGCCAGGGAGATACAGCTACAGCCTACCCGCAGGGAGTTTGAGGGTACGCATACCCTGGTGGTTTTCCCCTTCCTAAAGATCACCAAAAAAAATCCTGAGGAGTCTGCAAAAGCACTGGGCGAGTACCTAAAAGTGCATTCCGAGATGATCAGAAACTACCAGGTGGTGAAAGGGTTTCTTAACCTAATCCTTGAGGATCGTATCTGGACCCAGCAATTGACCAAAATCAATCTCGATCTGGATTTTGGTATCTTTCCTTCTAACGAGGAAAAGGTGATGGTAGAATTTTCTTCACCTAACACCAATAAACCACTTCACCTCGGACACTTGAGGAATAATTTCCTTGGAGACTCCGTTTCAAGGATCCTGGAAGCCTATGGGTATGAGGTGATGAAAGTAAACCTGATCAATGATCGGGGAATTCACATCTGTAAGTCTATGTTGGCCTATTCGAAATATGGTGAGGGAGAGACGCCTGAAAGTTCCGGGTTGAAAGGAGATCACCTGATAGGTAAGTATTATGTGAAGTTCGATCAGGTATACAAGGAAGAGATCGTGAAGCTGGTGGAGCAGGGAACCGACCCGGAGGAAGCCAAAAAGACCGCTCCTTCTATCCTTGAGGCTCAGGAGCTGCTTCGCAAATGGGAAGAAGGCGACGCTGAAGTAGTTGCACTTTGGAAAAAGCTGAATCAGTGGGTCTTTGATGGGTTTGAGCAATCCTATCAAACCATGGGGATCACTTTTGATAAGATGTATTATGAATCCGACACTTACGTGCTGGGTAAGGATATCGTGAAGGAGGGACTCGACAAGAAGATATTTTTTACTAAGGATGATGGCTCTGTCTGGATTGATCTAACAAGTGAAAAACTCGATGAAAAACTTCTATTGAGGAGTGATGGCACATCTGTATATGTGACGCAGGATATTGGTACCTGTGAGATGAAACATGATGATTTCCCATTTGATAAATCAGTCTACGTGGTTGGTAATGAGCAGGATTACCACTTCAAAGTCTTGTTCAAAATCATGGAGAAGCTGGGAAAACCGTATGCCGACGGACTTTTCCATCTCTCTTATGGCATGGTAGATCTGCCAACAGGCAAGATGAAATCCAGGGAAGGCACCGTGGTAGATGCAGACGACCTGATGGAAGAAATGTTTCAGACGGCACAAAAGCAAACTGAAGAGCTTGGCAAAATAGAGGGCCTGTCTGATGGAGAGGCAAAGCAATTGTACAAAACATTAGGCCTTGGAGCATTGAAATACTTCCTGCTCAAGGTAGATCCAAAGAAAAGGATGCTATTCAATCCCCAGGAATCCATCGAGTTTCAGGGAAACACGGGGCCATTCATTCAATATACACACGCCAGGATCTCTGCCATCCTGAGACGAGCCAAAGAAATAGGTACCCCAATGGATTTCAGACCCGGGGAGGTGCCTTCTTTACATGAACGTGAATTGATGCTGATCTATAAGATCAACCAGTTTCCTAAAGCCATACAGCAGGCTGCAGAAGAATATGCTCCATACCTGGTGGCTCAGTATATCTATGATCTGGCCAAAGAATACAATGGATTTTATCAGGAGGTATCCATTTTTAATGAGACCGATGAAAACCTCCTGAGGATGCGGGTGATCCTTTCAGGGGTCACTGCCAGGATCATCAAACAGTCGATGAGCTTACTGGGTATAGACGTACCTACCAGGATGTGATATGAGCAAACTCGGCATTTGGCTTCAGGCTTTCAGGCTCCGCACATTGCCTCTGGCACTTTCAAGCATCCTGATGGGAACATTACTAGCTGTTTCTCATGGGTATTTTGATACAACTATTTTTCTGATGGGTGTATTGACAACCATTTTTTTGCAGATCCTGAGCAACCTGGCCAATGATTACGGGGATGCCAAGTCAGGTATAGACGGAGTAGACCGTAAGGGACCAAGCAGAACAGTACAAGCGGGCCTGATCAAAAAACAGGACATGAAGCGTATGCTATACGTTTTTGTGTTCTTGTCCTTGCTTTCCGGTGTTGGTCTTATTGTTCTGGCATTTGGAGATGAATGGGTTAATGGATTGCTTTTTCTCTTTTTAGGTCTGGGTGCCATTGCTGCAGCCATCAACTACACGGTGGGTAAAAGTCCGTATGGCTACTCCGGATGGGGTGACTTATTTGTCCTGATATTCTTTGGCTTTGTGGGTGTTCTTGGAAGCTATTTCCTATTGAGCAACCAATTCAGTGTTTTATTACTCTTTCCCGCCTTGTCCACCGGGTTGTTTTCTGTGGCTGTATTAAACCTAAATAACATTCGTGACATTGAGTCTGACCGAAAAAATGGAAAATTCAGCATTCCGGTAAGGCTAGGTAGAGCGGGGGCAGTGATCTATCATTACCTGCTACTGGCTGGCGGGGTGATCTCAGCAACAATATATGTGATTCTTGAAGGAACTGGTTGGTATTCATGGGTTTTCCTGCTTGTAATTCCCTTGCTAATCAAAAACGCCAGGGCAGTATCTGTAAAGCATGAAGCGGCAGACCTAGATCCATATCTGAAGCAAATGGCCATTTCTACCCTCATATTTGTCCTGCTTTTCGGTATTGGACAGGTTCAATTTTAGGACATACAACTTTGTGGATTCCTATTATTCGTTAACTTAGGAGTTTATAAATAAACCCTATAAAAATGGACAAAATTCTCGTTCCCTACGATTTTTCGAATGTTGCAAAGTATGCCTTGAACCTGGCTACAGAGATTGCTGAGCAGGTAAAAGAATGCAGTATTACCATTGTAAATGTATTGGAACATCCCACACCAGAGACATTCAAGACGATGGGGATCAGTAATATCGATCCGATGGATGAGATGTACATCAATAAGCTATTCAAGACCATCGAAGAAAAGCTTGAGATCGTAATAGCAGACAGCATCTACGCAGATGTGGATCTTAACTATAAGATTGTGATGGGACAGCCATTTAAAGAAATTTCCGAGATGATCTCTACAGAAAAAATTGACCTGGTAGTCATGGGAACGAGTGGTAGCGAGGGTCTGGAAGAATTTCTGGTTGGCAGCAACGCAGAGCGCATGGTGAGGTTTTCAAAATGTCCTGTTATCACCGTACAGAAGCAGTTTCATGTAAGTGATGTAAATGAAATTGTTTTTGCATCAAACTTCCTCGATGTGCCGCCAGCGTTTGTTTTCAAACTGAAGCAGCTGCAAAACGCATTCGATGCCAAACTAAAAATTGTAAAGATCAATACACCTGCCAGTTTCACGACCACCCGGCATGATAAAAAGCAGATGGAGGATTTCATCAATGAATTTGATATCCATAATTGCTCCTATGAGATTTACAATCATTCTAATGAGGAAGACGGTATAGTTGCTTATGCAGAAGACATCGACGCAGATATGATTGCCATTGGTACCCGTCAGCGAAGAGGTGTAGGGCATTTCTTCTCCGGAAGTATCGCTGAGGACGTGGTAAATCATGCCAAAGTACCGGTGTGGACTTTTAGCCTTGACAAAGCTTTATAATAAATCAGCTTTACAGTTAAAAAATTATTCGGAAAATTGGAATTCCTCTTTAACTTTGAGGGATGAACTACGCAATATTATTCCACATATTTCATCATTCCTCTTGAGAGGATACTACTAATTCTATTACCCATTGCGTATTTCAAACTACCTGATTTTCTAATTTTTTACTACCGAATTTTACTATGTCAAATCTTAAAGTTGCCATTCAAAAATCTGGAAGGCTAAGTGAGGATTCATTGAAACTTTTCAAGGAATGTGGAATAAAAGTCAATAATGGAGCCAGAAAGCTAAAAGCCAGCGCTTCCAACTTCCCTATTGAGTTTTTGTTTCTCAGGGACGATGACATTCCTGGATATGTAGAAGATGGAATAGCGGATATAGGCATTGTAGGCCAAAATGTGCAGGAAGAAGCCCAAAAGAATACCCGGGTAATTAAGAAGTTAGGTTTTTCGAAGTGTAGACTTTCCCTGGCAATCCCACGATCCGAAGAATACCCTGGTATCGAATATTTCGATGGCAAAAGCATTGCGACTTCCTATCCTTTTATATTAAAAGCCTATCTGAAGAAGAAAAAAGTAAATGCTGAGATCCACGAGATCAGCGGTTCTGTAGAGATCGCTCCCGGCATTGGACTTGCAGAAGGTATTTGCGACATCGTGAGTTCTGGTAGTACATTATTGAGCAACGGGCTTGTAGAGGTAGAGGAGGTAATGCGGTCTGAAGCTGTATTGATAGGTGGCGATAAGCTAGACGATGAGCAAAAGAAGTTGCTTGATCAGTTGGTATTCAGAATGGATGCCGTGTTGGTTGGGAAAAACAACAAATATGTTCTGCTAAATGCTCCTGATGAATCCCTTGATAAGATCATCGACATCTTACCCGGTATGAGAAGCCCTACAGTATTGCCATTGGCAGAAAAAGGCTGGCACAGTATTCATTCTGTGATCAATGAAGACGATTTTTGGGGGAGCATAGAAAAACTACGTGCCGCAGGTGCCGAGGGTATTTTAGTTGTACCTATTGAGAAGATGATTCAATGATCACAATACACAACAATCCGGACAGAGAAAGGCTCACGGAAATTCTGCAGCGCCCTTCTTACGACCTGACCAAAATTGACAAGGTTATCAAACCAGTGTTGGAGAAGGTGAAGCGGGGAGGAGACAAAGCACTGCGTAAGTTCGCACTGGAGTATGATCATGTGGAGCTGAAGGATCTATGGGTTTCTGAGAAGGAATTTGCAGCAGCTGATAAAGCTGTGAGCGAGACCCTGAAGGATGCGATTAAAACTGCCTACGAAAACATTTACAAGTTTCACAAGGCACAGCAACAAGATTCACTGGTGATGGAGGTGATGCCTGGTGTGGTCTGTAGCCGCAGGTCTGTGCCCATCGAGAAGGTTGGTTTGTACGTGCCTGGTGGCACAGCTCCTTTGTTTTCAACGGTGTTGATGCTGGGTATCCCAGCTAAGATTGCCGGATGCACAGAAATTATTATCTCATCTCCAACAGACAGGTTGGGAGTAACCAACCCCGTCATTCTCTATACCGCAAAGCTGATTGGAGTGAATAGGGTTTTGAAGCTTGGTGGAGCTCAGGCCATTGGGGCCATGGCATATGGTACAGAAAGTGTGCCTAAGGTGGATAAGATCTTTGGTCCGGGAAACCAGTATGTGACTGTAGCCAAACAACGGGTGGCACGCGACAGTGTAGCTATCGATATGCCAGCAGGGCCTTCTGAGGTAATGGTGGTGATCGATGAAAAAGCTGATGCCGCTTTTGCGGCTTCTGACCTGTTGTCTCAGGCAGAGCATGGCATTGATAGCCAGGTAGTATTGGTCACCAACAGTGCGGAAAAAGCGAATGAGGTGAAGCAGGAAATTGCAAATCAGCTCTGTACTTTGCCCCGACAGGAAATTGCCAGAGGAGCACTTGAAAAAAGTGCCATCGTTGTGCTGAAGGAGAAGAATAGGATTGTGGAGACCATCAATGACTATGGTCCTGAGCATTTGATCATTAATACAAAAGATGCCGAAGAGCTGGCTGAACAGGTTCAAAGTGCGGGATCAGTGTTCATCGGAGCTTATACACCAGAGTCAGCCGGTGATTATGCTTCAGGCACCAATCATACACTGCCTACCAATGGCTGGGCCAAAGCCTTTAGTGGGATCTCGCTGGATAGCTTTGTGAAGAAGATCACCTATCAAAAGATCACTGAGGAGGGCTTGCTGCATCTGGGGCCAACCATTGAAAAGATGGCAGAAGCGGAACTGCTCGATGCCCACAAAAACGCAGTCACAATAAGATTAAAGAAATTAAAAGAAAATGGTATCACCGGAAAATCTGGTAAGAAGTCATCTAAAAGCAATAAAGGCATACTCTTCCGCAAGGGATGAGTATGAAGGTGAAATAGGTGTCTTCCTGGATGCCAACGAAAATGCGCTTGGTTCAGTCACTCAAACCCAGGTAAATCGCTATCCCGATCCACATCACAGAAAGCTCAAAGCTTCATGGTCCAAAATCAAAGGCATTGATGCTGATCATATCTTTTTTGGAAATGGTAGTGATGAACCGATCGATCTGCTGATCAGACTTTTTTGTAACCCGGAAAAGGACCACATCATCACCATGCCACCTACCTATGGTATGTATGAGGTGAGTGCCTCCATCAACAATGTGGAGAATAAGAAGATCCCGTTAACAGAAGAATTTCAGATAGATGTGCCGGCTGTAATGACGCAGATCACTCCGGCTTCCAAAATGATCTTTATCTGTTCACCCAATAATCCCACAGGGAATTTGCTCAACAAAAAAGATGTAGAGGAGATCCTGGCATCCTTCCAGGGCATCGTGGTGATCGATGAAGCATACATTGACTTTTCTTCAGAACCCAGCTGGAGCACTGAGCTGTCAAAATATCGGAATCTTGTTGTCCTTCAGACCTTGAGTAAAGCGTGGGGTATGGCGGGAATCCGGGTAGGCTCTGCCATGGCTGATCCGTACATTATTTCTATGCTGGAGAAGATCAAGCCACCGTACAACCTGAGTCTGCCTAACCAGCAGCTGGCTTTTGAAGCGATGGGAAATGTGAGCCAAAAAGAAGAAGAGGTGAAACAGATCCTAGCTGAGAGAGAAAGAGTGAAGACTGAATTACAGGACTTTCCTCAAGTGAAAAAGATCTTTCCCAGTGATGCAAACTTTTTGCTGGTGAGGTTTGAGGAATCAAAACCTATCTTTGACTACCTGATCAGGGAGCAGGTGATTGTTAGGGACCGGAGTAGTCAAATTAACTGCAATAACTGCTTACGTATTACCATTGGAACCAAAGAAGAGAATGATCAGCTCCTCAAATTGATCAGGGATTTTTATCAAGTATGATATCTAAATAACGAATGAGACCAATATTATTCATCGACCGGGACGGTACCATCATCGAAGAGACTGAGGACGAAAAGATTGAGCGAATCGATAAGCTCAAATTCCTTCCAGAGGTATTTCAGTACATGCGCAAGATCAGGCATGAGTCTGATTACTTATTTGTGATGGTGACCAACCAGGATGGTCTGGGTACACCTTCATGGCCGGACGAGGATTTCTGGCCGGTACAGAATTTTATTATTGAGGCGCTGAAAAGGGAAGGAATCAGCTTCGATGCCATCCACATCGATGAGCACTTCGAAAAAGATAATCACCCAAACAGGAAACCTGGTATTGGGATGCTCACCGGTTATATGAACGGTGAATATGATATCAAAAACTCCTTTGTGCTGGGTGACAGGCTTACGGATGTTCAACTGGCTAAAAACCTGGGCTGTCAGGCCATTCATATCTGGGGTGAGGAGGTGACTGATTCAGCACTTACGACTTTGAGTTGGAAAGAAATCTATGAGTTTCTGGTACAAAAACCACGGAAAGCCTCGGTAGTGAGGAAAACCAAAGAGACTGATATCACCATCGATATCAACCTGGATGGAGAAGGAAAAACCAACATTGAGACAGGTATAGGCTTCTTTGATCACATGCTCGACCAGCTGGGTAAGCATGGTGGTATCGATTTGGATATCAAAGTGAATGGAGACCTGCACATCGATGAGCATCATACGGTTGAAGACACAGCCCTGGCCCTGGGCGAAGCATTTTTGAAGGCGCTGGGTGGCAAAAGAGGCATTCAGCGCTATGGGTTCATGCTCCCAATGGATGACGTACTGGCACAGGTGGCCATCGATTTTGGTGGCCGTCCATGGCTGATCTGGGAAGCTGAGTTTAAGCGCGAAAAGGTGGGTGAGCTGCCTACGGAGCTATTCTCACATTTCTTCAAATCCTTCTCAGACACATCTAAGTGCAACCTGAATATCAAGGCCGAGGGTGATAACGAGCACCATAAGATAGAGGCGATTTTCAAAGGCTTTGCCAAGGCGATCAAGATGGCGGTGAAGAAAAATCAGGATGAGCTGGGGAGCCTGCCGAGTACGAAAGGGGTATTGTAAAAGGATTTTCAGACTTTCCGATTATAGGATATTCAGACAGGAAGAGCTGACAAAAGTCTAACTGTGTTATTTCTGGTTCTCATACAGTCGGATTTCCTTTACTTTAGTCAAATGGGATGGTATTAAGCCAATCAATAAATCTTCAGTACTGCGAATATCACTCCGCCAACAAGTAGGTTGACTTAGGTGGGGCTAATCCCTAAAAAGATACGATCTTTAGAAGTCTTTTGATCGAATCATCACTTTTACCCATGAACAAGCATATATTCATCTCGATTCTGGCGGTTTCCACACTTTTCTCTATCCAGGCAATTCCGATCAAGTATATCAACTATCACTACGAAAATGGTTCTCCTCTATACTACGACATCCTTGAAGATGGTACTGCACTTATCAGTCTGGTGTATGACCACGAACGCGACTCACCGAACAGGGCCAATGGACACTGGAATTTTCAGGTTTTTGCAGAAAAGGGGGCCAGGGTTAAACTGATCCTACAAAATTTTAAGAATGTATGGAATGGGAGGGAATCATATCCGGTTAAAGATAATACCCCGAGTTATTTGTCTGTCGACGGCAAAAACTGGAATGTAATTCAAACCCATTTAACACCTGATCACCGGGTAGAGATCGAGTTTGACATGCCAGCTGATTCCATTTATGTGGCACGTCTGGAACCTTATCGGGTCAGCGATCTTGAAAAATTCATTGCTGAGATTAAAGATCATCCACTAATTAAAGTCACTGAGATAGGAAAGACTGTCGAAGGTCGTTCGCTTGAGATCATTAGGGTTGGTCACGTGAATGCTTCCAAACGGATTTTTATCAGGGGCAGAGCTCATGCGTGGGAACCAGGTGGCAACTGGGTGATCGAAGGACTGATCCGAAACCTCACCAAAGGCAATCCTGAAACCACAAAGTATCTGAGTCAGTATTGTGTATACATCTTACCCATGGCGAATAAAGATCGGGTATTTCATGGAGGAACACGCTTTAATCAGAATGGAAAGGATCTCAATAGAAATTGGGATAGACCGGCCGACCCGTATCTGGTTCCAGAGAATGTTGCGCTGGAAAGGTGGCTAGAAAATCAGATCAAATTAGGGATGAAACCGGATTTAGCGATTGATCTTCACAATGATGATGGAGGAAAACTTCACATTTCGAGACCCAATGTCAATCTGGATACTTATCTGAAGAATATGGAATATCTTGAAGCCTTACTGAAGAAGCATACCTGGTTTACAGAAGGAAGTACAGGTAGCAATTTCCGAAATCCCGGGTCAATCGGTGAAGGACTGCTGGAACGATATGGAATTGATGCATTTGTCTATGAATTGAATGCCAATTGGATCGAAGGCTTAAAGAAAGAGCCATTTGGAAAAGACTGGATGTTGCTGGGAGAGCAGTTGTGTGAAGTTTTTTATCAGTATTTTCAAGAGTAATTTTTTCTGCTGTGGAGAAAATATTCTTCTTGGACTAAATTCTTAAAACACTCCATCCCATTTCTTCCATAATCATTAATATTACCATACGATAAACAACCCCCATCATGCAGAGAAGAAAATTCATCCGTGAGAGTTCATTAATTGGTGCAGGAAGTCTGGCATTTGGTTCGGGACTCATGCAGGCCAGTCCGCTCATTAATAATCCATTGCCTAAAAGCGATAAACTCCGGTTTGGAGTCATAGGCTGCAATGGAATGGGCTGGTCAGATACCCGATCATTGCTCAAGATGGATGATGTGGAGCTCGTGGCGATCTGTGATGTAGATCAGAATGTCGTACAAAAGCGAAAAGAAGAGTATGCCACAATACGTGATAATAAAGTAAAAACCTATGGTGACTACCGTGAGCTGCTGGATGACAAAAAAGTAGACTTTGTGGTGATCGGGACACCGGATCACTGGCATTGCAAGATCATGGTGGATGCAGTCATGGCTAGCAAAGATGTTTATTGTGAAAAGCCACTCGCTAACTCAATCCAGGAATGTAATATCATGATGCAAGCTGCTGAGAAGACTGGTAAGATTGTTCAGATCGGACAATGGCAACGCAGTGGTACTCATTACAAGAAAGCCAAAGAGATCCTTGATTCAGGAAATCTGGGTAAGATCCGTTTGGTGAAGGTATGGGCTTACCAGGGATGGATGAAGCCAGTAAATGTTGTTCCTGATGGAGCCGTTCCTGAAGGGGTGGATTATGATTTTTGGTTAGGACCTGCTCCCAAGCGACCCTTTAATCAAAATAGGTTTCATTTCAATTTCAGGTGGTTCTGGGATTATGCTGGAGGTCTTATGACAGACTGGGGAGTGCATGAAATTGATATCGCACTCTACTTTATGGGGGCAACCGCACCTAAGTCCGTGATGGCAAGTGGTGGGAAACTGGCTTATCCCGATGATGCCTCTGAGACACCAGATACACTTCAAACAGTTTTTGAATATGATGATTTCACCATGTTGTGGGAGCATGCTACCGGAATCGACAATGGGCCTTACGGAAGAGGTGAGGGGATAGCCTTTATTGGAAATAATGGCACATTGGTGGTGAACAGACAAGGGCTGGAAGTGATCATTGAAAGAGACCAGGGTAAGCGATTAATGGAACCTGTTGAAGCGGTAAGACCTGATGGAAACTACCTGGACTTCCATACAAAAAACTTCGTGGATGCCATCAAAGCAAATGATCCTTCAATGCTGGCCACCCACATTAATTCCGGTGCTATTGCAGCCATCAATGCACATATGGGAAATGTGGCCTACCGAACACAATCCAAGGTATACTGGGATGCGGAGAAAGGCCGGTTCAAAGACAATGATCAGGCCAATGCCATGATCAATGCCAGCTACCAGAATGGCTGGGAATTGCCTTCTGTTTAAAAAAGTTCAAAAAGCCCTTAATGACCTAATGCCTTAATGGTTGAAGATTCAGTTTTTTAACCATTGAGACATTGAGATCATTAAGAGTAGGATTTAGAATACAGAACTGTTGTCCTATGCAAAGTCCCTCAATGCTCTTAATGCCTTAATGGTTTAAAAAAAAATAATGTTATACCATTGAGACATTGAGATCATTAAGAGTGGAGTTGTTGTATTTGCCACGAAGGCACAAAGTCACCAATAATTCAGACTCAAATAAATTTATCTTGAATACGAATTTTAGATATTCTGATTTCCTATGCAAAGATCCTTAATGCCCTTAATTCCTTAATGGTTTAAAAAGAATGTTTTACATTGAGACATTGATATCATTAAGAGTGAGGATATACTCTTGTCCGCTGCAAAGATTCTCTAATGCCTTAATGGTTTAAAATTCATTCCCATTAAGACAATAAGATCATCATTTATTAGCCCTTTTGTCTTCGAGTCTTTGAGGCAAACCTCTGTTCTATACCTTGACCTTTGAACGCGCTTCAATCTTTTGGGCGATGTACTCGATCACCTCATGGTAAGCAATCACTTTATAATGCCCAAGTCCTTTGGTATGTACCCAATGAGCTCCTGGGAAGTTTTCCTTCATCTCCTCACCTTTAGCAAATGGAACCGTCCTGTCTTGCTCATCATAGATCAGGTGCATCTCCAGGTTGGTTAAGGTGTCCTGTTTCTGTCTTAGGTCAAAGTAGTCGATGCTTTCATTATAGTGAGACTCAACCATATTGGCAAGATGCTCATAGACTTCATGGTTGCAACCAGCGTCCTTTTTTACCACATTCTCAAAGAAGTACCGAGTGTAGGGTGGAGCGGCAATCAAAAAGAATTGATTGGGTCTGTAAGCGACTGGCAATTCATCGATAGCAATTCCACCAGCGATTCCACCCAGTGAATAACCCACAAGTGCATCAAATTTCCCTTTATCAAGGATGTAGCTTTTCAACACATCCCGAAATTCAGGTAGTGCAGAGCGGACCCCTTCAGATCTACCATGCGCTTTCATGTCCACTCCATGCACTTCAAACCCTGATTCCATAAAATGCTTGATCATCCTTCTGAAGTCAGCAATCTTGGAATTCCAGCCATGACTCAGTAAGATCTTTCTGGGACTGTCACCCCATTTGTAGGCCACAAGTTGAAAGCCTTTATAGGTAATTTTACTTTGTTCGGCCTCATCCATGATGTGTCTTTGATGTGGTGTAAACCTCGCCGCAATGGGTCTGGTAAAATGTCCCCAGATAATCTCCGCCACCTTCTTAGGTGCTGCGTACTGGTATACCTGCAGAAATGATTTGGTCATTTTGGTTTTCCAGGTATTCTTAGGTGGTCTTTCTTTCGGCCGGCTCATGTCCTGTGTGCCTGCATCAATAATGGTTTGTTCTGTCCTCATATTTAATATACCGATTGGTATTTTATGTTTCAAAATTTTTTATAGTGTTATTTCTGCTATTAATTTTTTCATTTTAGACTTCACCGTCTGGTAGGTTTCATTGTCTCCTTCAACACGCGAGATCAAAGTAGCTCCCAGGATGGTGGAATAGAAAGTAGTTGCAAACTCTTCCACATTCACGTCTGCATTTAGCTGTCCTTCTTTAATTCCTCGATACATTACCTTCTTCAAAGAATCTTTGATCAGGGTCATGATTCGCACTACCTTGGTTCGGAGCAGTGGATAGTTATCGTCTGCTTCGATGGCAGTATTAATCACAGGGCAGCCTCCCTGAACAGGTGGGTTATGTAAATATTCACCATAGTAGTCCAAAATGGCATTTAGCTTCAGTGGGGCGGTTGGAGCTGATTTGATCCGCTGCCGGATCTCTCCGGTAATAATTTCTACTGCTGATTCAAATGTTGCCTCGGCAACAGCATCTTTGTTTTCAAAATTACCATAGATAGCACCTTTGGTCATCCCGGTCACCTTGGTGATGTCTGATAATGAAGTAGCCCGATATCCCTTTTGATTGAAAAGGGGCATCGCTTTCTCTACTATCAGTTTTTTCGTTAGTTCGGGGTTTCTCATATTGCAAATATACCAATCGGTATTTTAAAACGCAAATGGATTGCTTAGGTTGCATTTTGAGTAAAAATTAATTCACACCGGAATCAATGATTGACAGGTCCTCGGAATCGCTTCTCCCCCTCAAAAAACGCAACTCGATATCAACAATTTGTACTATTCTAATAAATAAACCCTACAGACCCTCCATTCTCCACCCACAGTGAATCCACAGTGCTCCCACAGTTCCTTTATACTCGTTCTACACTTTACATAGTCAGACAAAAATTGTACTTAAGTAAGATAGTGAAGCTTAATAGGACCCTACCTGGAAACGACCTGCCACACAGTCTGATATCTTACCCATCAGGGTCATCGCAGGAATGCCCCTCCCTCCATTCATCATCGTTTCTGGAAGAGGACGTTGGCATCGCTTGGCCCCTGGTCTTTATGCTGACGGCTATGGGCACCAGTCGGGGAGTTCGATTAAGAACTTGTCTCCTTCCTGGATGGACTTCGGAACACAGGTAATCAATTCCAAATGCTTACTTACCTAAAACTCCAACGTTAACTGATTGGGCGTATCTTCCTCCTGGAGAAACCCTGAAATCCCAATACCAAGCAAACGAATTCCCTCAGGTCTAAGTAAATCCTCATCGATCAATGATTTCGATAAGTCCTGAATATCCTCCAGCGTGGTGATCAGTTTCTCTTCCGTATGACTTCTGGTGATCTGTTGGAAGTCTCCATATTTCACCTTCACTGTTAGTGTCTTTCCTGACTTGTCTTGCTTCTGGAGCCTTCTTAGCAATTCATCCGCTAACCTGTCTAAGGATGAATGAACTTCATCCACGGTCATCAGGTCACGATCAAATGTGTGTTCCACACTCAGGGACTTTCGCTCCCTGTCCGGTTGCACCTTTCGGTTGTCGATCCCTCTGCAGATATTGTAGTAATACCCTCCTGACTTTCCATATCGAAGGGTAAGATCCTCAAGCGATTTCTTTCTCAGGTCTCCACCGGTGAAGATCCCTGCCTGCTTCATCTTTTCTGCGGTGACCTTTCCGATACCGAAAAACTTATGGATTGGGAACTTTCTCAAAAACTCCTCCGCATCTTCCGGAAGGATCACATGTTGTCCGTTAGGCTTATTGATGTCAGAAGCTGTCTTAGCCAGAAACTTATTGTAAGAAATCCCGGCTGAGGCTGTGAGTCCAGTAGTGTCAAAAATCTTCTTTCTGATCTCTCGGGCAATTTGGGTCGCGTATTGTGCACCCATTTTGTTTTCCGTTACGTCCAGGTAGGCTTCATCAAGACTGAGAGGTTCCACAAGGTCAGTATATGCAAAAAAGATGTCGCGGATCTGTCGGGATACTTCCGAATACCTGCTAAACCTGGGCTTCACAAATATCAGATCTGGACATCTTTTAGCTGCCGTCACTGAAGGCATGGCAGATCGCACGCCATATTTTCTGGCCTCATAACTGGCAGCAGCTACCACACCGCGCTCTTTGCTGCCTCCTACGGCAATTGGCTTCCCTCTCAGCTCAGGGTTATCATACTGCTCCACTGAAGCAAAGAATGCATCCATGTCGATGTGGATGATCTTACGGATTTCTATCAGCCGTTCCATGTGTGAGTAAAGTTAATCCTGCTCAATGCGGAAATTAAATTTCAGCCGATGGTCCTTAGGTTTCAGCCGTTTGCGTAACAAAATATTTCGCCAAAGTAACTTTTTACGTGTCTGGTGGTATTTCATCTGCTTTTGGGGCTTGTCCTCACAAAGTGAACTGAAAGAATAACGATAAACCCAATTACTATGTTGAAGTATTTAACCCTCAGCTTTTTCATTTGGTGGAACATCCAACCCATTTATGCCCAGTTCGTTTTGAAGGGGCAGGTGATTGATCAAATGCAATCAGGCATTCCATTTGCCAATGTTTTGCTCCTCAATAGCTCTGACTCCGTGTTGGTTCAGGGTGTGGTAACGGATATGAATGGCTATTATCTGATTGACAACGTTACTGCCGGTAAATACCTTGTGGCAGGTCACATGATGGGATTTAAAAAGGTTTACCATGCTGTAGCTACCTCATCTCAACATCATATTACCATTCCATCACTCATACTGGAGGAGGACGTGATCTCGCTACAGGAAGTGGTGGTCGAAGGAGAGAAGCCCTTATTTGAGCAAACCATTGACCGGATGGTTGTAAATGTACAAAGTAGCCCAATCATGGCAGGAAATTCAGTTATTGAAGTGCTTGAAAAATCTCCGGGAATTACTGTAGACAGGCAGAATTTCGGATTGGGAATGAATGGGAAGAATGATGTCAGCGTAATGGTCAATGGCAGGATGACCCGGATGGATAAAACGGCTTTGTTTGGAATGCTGGAGGGAATGTCGGCTTCCACTGTGGAGAAGATCGAATTGATTGCTACTCCTCCGGCCAATTTTGATGCAGAGGGTGAGGGAGGATTTATCAATATTGTTCTCAAGAAAAATAATGAAGCTGGAATGAATGGTGGTTTTTCTGCGATGGCTGGTCGGGGAAGAAGGGCTTTGTTTATGACCAATGGAAACATCAATTACAGACAAGAGAAGTTTAATGTTTTCGCTGATCTTGGTTTTAATTACAACAGGAGAAACATGTTTTTCGATGTTGAAAACCAGATAGCCGATAATGAGTACACTTTCCATTCCACCAGCAGAGCTGATCGCCATGGTGGGTTCAATCTACCTACCGGCAGATTAGGTCTGGATCTTTACCTTTCTGAAAAGACAGTCGTCGGGGTGCTAGGCACCTTCTTTTATCGGGATTGGTCACAGAGAACAAATAACACAGCTTTTTACACAGTAGACCCGGGAGTAGATACCCTGGCTGTTGGCACACGGATTGACCGAAATCCGATGACGCAAAACATGATCAATTTCAATTTACAACATCAATTCGATGAGCGACAAAAGCTGAATTTAGATCTGGACTATTTTGTCCATAGTTACGACCAATTCCAGTCTTACACCAATGAATACTTTCTGGAAACTGGTGAATTGGCAGCTACAGAAGAGATCAGGATTGATAAGATTACACCTATTGATATTGTCGTGGGTAAAGTTGATTATACAATAAAGGCCAACGATCAGGTAACCATTGAATCAGGCATCAAGACCACGTTGAACGATCTCAGCAATGAAGTAAAAACTGAAAGGCTGAATGATGATATGTGGGTCATAGATCCGGTGTTTTCAAATACTTCACAAATGGAAGAAGACATTCATGCTGTCTATACATCTCTGAGTACCAAAATCAATGACCAGTGGAGTATCAAAGCAGGCTTGAGGTATGAACATACCATTACTGATCTGAGAAATGCAGATGGCTCACCGATTGTTTACAGAGATTATGGAAACCTGTTTCCCAGCCTGTTTTTGAATAGAAGTCTGTCAAAAAATAGCAGCCTCAATCTATCATATAGCAATCGGATCAGACGGCCATCTTTTGCTGATTTGGCTCCGTTTGTTTTATTCATCGAACCCAGAACTTTCTATACTGGGAATACCAACCTGCTGCCAGAGCAGATCCATGCTTTCAAAGTAAATTACAGCCTCAAATCCCTAAATATTTCACTGGAATACAGCAGTATCTCCAATTCCATAGCTGAGCTTCAACCCAGTAGAGTTCCCGGGACCAACACCACAATTCTCTCATCTGTGAACATGGATAAACGAGACCTTTATAATCTTAATTTATCATTCCCAGTTGCTGTTACCCAATGGTGGGAAATGGACAATAACATAAGCGGATTTTATAGTGAGGTCAACTCTCAATATTTTGAAGAGTATATGTCGGTGTCTAACCTGGCCTTCTCTTTCAGGACCAATCATCGGATCACTTTACCTCATAAAACAAGCCTGGAGGTCAATGGCATGTACTTTTCCGGAGACCAATCAGGGATAGCCATATTTAAACCATATGGTATGTTTTCATTGGGCATGCGAAAAGACTTTGGAAAGAATGGCGGGTCCCTGAGTATCAATTTTACCGACGTTTTCCGAACCATGGTAAACAGAGTAGAGGCCAATGCTCCTCAATTTAATTTGGTTAGCCGTCAAAGCTTTGATTTTGATGTGCAATCCATCAGGCTTACCTACAAAAAGACTTTCGGGAATAATGAACTTAGATCACGCAACAAGCGACAAACTGGTTCTGCAGATGATTTAAGAAGGGTAGGAGGTTAAGGTTTTTCTTAGGTTGTTCTATCCATTATTTACGAGCATTTTTTGATCCGGGGATTGATTAATTTTAGGAGCATAATGAGTAAACCCCGAAAGCGATGAACGACTATTTGCAGCAGCTTGGATACAACAGCGACCTACTGACACAAGAGGAAAAGGACTTCCTGGATCAGAATGGATATTTGAACCTTGGTAAAATTCTTACTGATGATCAGGTGGCGGCTATCCTGAAGAGAATCGATGAGTTGTTAGTTGAGGAAGGTGAAATGGCTGGGAAGGAGCTTTTTGATTCTCCATATATCAGACATCCTAAGGAGGCTGGTGCAGACCGCCTGGCGGACCTGGTGAATAAAGGTCAGATATTTGACCAGTTTTACAAGACCCCCAGGGTTTTAGCAGCTGTATCGCATGTGTTGGGAACCAACATCCAATTGTCATCACTGAATTACAGGGCTGCACGACCCGGTGACGGATTGCAAAAACTGCATGTAGACTGGGGAGAAACTATTGATGAAGGAGATTACAAAGTATGTAATTCTATCTGGCTTCTGGATGATTTTACCAAGTTAAACGGGGCAACACGGATTGTGCCGGGGACTCATCTTTCCAGTGACCTGCCTCAGGATGTTTTAGAGGATCAAATGGCTCCCCATCCGGATGAGCTACTCATAGAAGCTCCTGCGGGCACGGTGGTGATTTTCAACTCCCATACCTGGCACGGGGGAACCAATAACAAAACAGATAAGCCAAGAAGATCGATCCATAGTTATTTTTGCCGACGAGATCAGCCACAGCAGGTGGATCAGTCGCGATACATAAAAGATGAGACCAGAACGCGGATCGGCAAAGCAGCAGAGTACTTGCTTAATGTATAGCCAATCGCAAGAACTTAATAAATTAGCATGGAAGCAGAAGCCAATAGGGTACTTTTGTGGCTATCTTGGCGTGCCTTGCGATAGAAGAGATTATAAAAAAGATTTAAATAGATGAAAGCCTCAGTTTTAACAGAATATGGTCACGTGGAGTGGCAGGAAGTAGAAAAGCCCACATGTGATCCCGATAAGGTATTGATCAAAGTGGCATATGGTTGTATTTGTGGGAGTGACCAGCATATCTATAAAGGAGAGTTTGTGCCCAGGACAACTACCCCAATGGTGATGGGACACGAATTTGGGGGTATAGTTGCTGAGGTAGGAAGTGAAGTGACTGGCTGGGAAGTAGGTGAAAAGGTAGCCCCGGATCCTATCATTCCTTGCATGGAGTGTCCTGCGTGCAAGATTGGCCATTATCCTGCATGTACAAGCTTGAAAATCATTGGAGTAGATCTAAATGGTGGGTTCCAGCAATACATTCAATTGCCACCCCACATGCTGTACAAAGTGCCTGCAAATATTCCAGATAAGTATATTGCGCTAATTGAGGTAATGGGAGTGGCCTGTCATGCTAAGAATCGGGCTGAATTGAAGAAGGATGATACGGTCGTGATCTGGGGTGCAGGCAAAGTGGGGCTGTGTGTGCTTCAGGCTGTCCGAACCGTAACAGACAATACAGTATACCTTGTGGATGTGCTACCGGAAAGACTTGCTTTAGCCCCTAAATACTATGACAATATCGTGACCATTGATGCCACTAAGGAGGATCCGGTCAAAGTCATAAAAGAAAAGACTGACGGAAAGGGAGTAGATGTGGCTTTTGAAGTCGTGGGACATTCCCATGGAGTCCCCGGACAGGTTGAACCTGTGCGAGGATGTGTTCAAAGCATTCGTGGAGCAGGTACGGTGTGTGTGCTTGGACTAAGTGCCGAAACGACTCCGATCCTTTTCAAGGAGCTGATCTGGAAGGAAGCAAAGATTGTCGCTTCAAGGGTTAGCCATGGTGAATTTGCTGAGGTAATTGATCACCTGGTAAACAACCGGCTAAAACTCGATATGATCATTACAGATATTCTGGATGGATCCAAAGCCCAGGAAGCATTTGATATGCTGGAAGAAGATCCGGCAAACAATGTGAAGATCCTATTGGACTTTAATTGATTGGAACCTATTAATTGTGCGAACATTCAAACATTCCGATGGGTGAGCCATCAGGAATTTTAAGTACTTCGATTGATGGGATTTCTTTCGGGTCCTCAAAGTAGGATTCAATCCATCGGATTTGCCCGTTCATATAAGCGCTTTCGGTTTTCTTTTTGAGCCTTTTTAGATACCTGGAAAGTTTCTCGTCAATCAGATAGCTTACCTGTTTATAGGTATCCTGATGCTTGGCAAGTCCCATGAGCTTCGATAGTACCAACGCATTTACAGCCTCGTGGATCTCATTTCGATATGGATTTTGGAGGCTTGCTTCAAGTGTTTCTGCAAAAAGTTTATCCAACAGTTCTTCAAAGCTAAGCTGGTTTGGGTCCAGGAATTTTTGATTGAACAAACGAGCCACCCTTTCCGGATGAAGTAAAAAGGAAAGTGTATGGTCTGCAGCTGTGGTAGCTGCACTTACAGGGTCAAAGGTGGCTCCGGTCATTGTTTTAAAGCTTTCCCGGCCTCGTTCACCGTAGCTTCTTGGAACAAACAGTGCCAGTTTGCTTTCAGGTACTGCCAGATTTTGTGCGTTGATAGTTCTCAATACCGCAGTCAGGGCTTCCCTTTGTTTTTCAGGAGTGACCACTTTTGCCGGATCTTCTATTTCTGCTTTCAATGAATATCCATAGTCAACCCCGCCAATAAGTTTAGCAGCGGCTTCAGTCTGATACCTGTGATAAAAATAAAGCAAAACAAAAAGGTCTTCCAGATCATCATAGCTTTCACCAGCTTCGATATTGTCCAACCCAAATTGATCGATCGCCAGTTTTCTGACAGCCAATACATTGTTGAGTTCAGCCACAGGATCGGCTCCATTATCCCAAAGGTGTCCATAGGCACTGGCGCCACCTGCCGGGCGGGCATCTGCATCGGATACATATCGGTGACCTTCGGTAAATGCATTCCTAAGAATCGATTGAAGTTGCTCTTCTTCATTGCCGCTGAATTCACCATATGCATAGGCAATGGCTACTTTATCCCACGACCCAATGCCGCTATCATAAGCTTCCGACAGATCAATCTTTCCATTGCTGAGCTTCACCCATGGATGAGGGTAATCCATTACTGATGCCCGGTCTTTGATGCTGGCTGCAAAATTGTGTGCCAGACCCAGCGTATGACCAACCTCATGAGCGGAGAGCTGTCTGATCCTGCTGAGTGCAAATTCCAGCAGTTCCGGAGTTGCATCATTTCCAGGACCAAAAGGTGCTTTACTAAGGGCCTTGGCTATCATATAATCTTGTCTCACCCTCAGACTACCCAGACTTACATGACCCTTGATGATTTCACCTGTTCGGGGATCTTCTACAGCATTACCATAGCTCCACCCGCGTGTAGATCGGTGAACCCATTGAATGACATTGTATCGAATGTCTAGTGGATCAATGGTGTCAGGTAATATTTTAACCTGAAAGGCATCTTTAAAACCAATGGATTCGAACGCTTCATTCCACCAGCTGGCTCCTTCTAGCAGTGCTGTTCGAACTGGCTCAGGGGTTCCATTATCAAGGTAGTAAATAATGGGTTCCACAGGTTCGCTTATTGATGCAGTTGGATCCTTTTTCTCAAGCCTGTGTCTGATCACGTATTCTACCTCCATTGATTCATTGATGGGGGCCGAATAGTTCTGGAATGAAAGCGAAAATCCGCCGGCATTGGGATGGAATTTTCGGGGTTGGTATTCGTCATCCGGGAGCTCAATGAAAGAATGATGTTGGAAAACAGTAACGTGTTTGTTGTCAGGGGTAACACTTTTCAACTCAGAACCGGAAGCATTCCCCGATAGCGTGATCATAACATCGAAATCTACATTTTTCGGGAAGCCTTTGGTCTTTTCCATATTCAATGCCGATCGACTAAGGTCTATACCAAAGCTTCCCTGATCCTTGTTTTTCAGAATATCAGTTACTCCGTGGGTGTCCTGTAGGAGGAATGGTGTAAGGTTGATCAGGTATCCACCTTCAGTATATTCCATGATGGGAAAACCAAAGAGCACTGACTTAGCAAATGCTTCTTCCACCGATTTTTTCTCTAGAGGATTGGCAGTGATAGCCCGATACTTCATGTTAGGCTGGAAGAGCAAGAGCTTATTCCCAGCCTTTTTGAAATGTACGATTCTGGATCCTCCAATTTGTCCACGATCCAGAAAAAGGTCGTTGCTCCCAAGTCCTTCGCTTAAAGCGCTAACGTATAGGAAGGGCGTTTCCAGGGCTTTGACTTCCATGAAGATCTCATCCTGATCTTCTAGGTAGTGGAAGTTGAAATACCCCTGGAAGTGTTGGATTGAGGGGTCGTCAAGGAGGGATTGGGCAGATATGGTGAATGAAAAACAAACAAGTAATACCTGGGTGAATCCAGACTTAAAAGTCATTAAGATATTCTTCATAATGGTTCTATCTCTGTAAAAGTTGTTTTAAGTTAGAAAATCATTACCTTATCTTGCTTAACATTGGATAAAATGGATCGAATAATTTCAAGATTTCTAACAGGAGCAATCCTGATTGTCATATTTTCATTGTCCGTCAGCATGCGATTGCCTGATCCTGTGCCTGTGGGAGGAAAGGTTACCATAAGTATGGAAGGCAAGGATCATGTGATGTCTGACCTTCCCGCAAGCGAAAGTAATGTTAAGATTGAGGGCAGCAAGTATCAGTTCTTATTCAGGCATCGTGAAGCGAGTCCCGTTCAGGTCAATTTAAATCTCACTGACCCTGATCTAATGAGTGCCGGGTCAAAAACATATCAGATACCAGACAGCAATAACCCTAACATTCTGGTGGATCTGAATTTCTTTGATACAAAAAGAGAATCCTCCCGAATGAATAAGCGGATTATTTTCAGAAAGGGGACTATTGAGATTGAATCATTTACAAAGAATAAATTGGTCATGAAATTCGATGGAGAAGGCAGTGGCATGATGGAACGAGATGGAAATTTCAAGATTTCTGGGATTATCAATGTTAGCTTTTAATGTTATTTCCAATCCTCTTGTTCCAGTTCAAAGATTTCATTGACTGGTGTTTTAAAAATATCTGACAGTTTAAGTGCCAGAACAGTTGATGGAACATATTTTCCTAACTCCATTGAGTTAATCGTTTGTCTGCTCACACCCGCCAACTCAGCAAGCCTGGCTTGAGTCAGGTCATTCTTTGCCCTTTCTACTTTAATGCTATTCTTCATTTCTTATTGATTTTCGTGATCTCCACATCAACCAATTGAATCGGAGGATAAATAGAATTAGCGGAGTAAACATGGTATAAACCATTATTGATAAAAAGGAAAATCCATAGAATAAAATGAAAGCAATAGCTAATAGTCCATAATTCAAAAGAATCGCCCAGACCAAACATTCTAACCTGATCCTTGAGATAAATTCATCTTCATCAAATTCTTTCGAGAAAGCCACTAACAGGCCACCTATTATGACCGATAATCCTAAAAGTTCATTCAGAATATTATCCTCAAAAAAACCAAATAAGTCTCTGTTGTCAGTAAACCCATCAAAAGTTATAGCAAATACATTGATGTCAAAAAAATCAAGATTAAATTCAATCGTCATGTGCAGAATTCCAAGGACTACACCGGGTATTAAAATCAGCCAGCCATATTTCTTAAATTTTGCTGGTAAAAGAAATTTAGTATTCATTTCAATTTTTGTTTGTTATTGCAATGTATGATTTTTTTATCTAAATGTAAAAAATACTTTACATAAAGACAAACATACTACACGTATTCGATATTAATTGGTTGCATGATTTTTCTGATTTATTTTCACTATTGGGAAAATTTATAACTTACCCTTTCAAATAAATTCAACATGGGACCAACCAATTTCTTACTCTTAATTTTCTCTATTTTAATATTGTCATGTGAGGCTCCGAAACCAGAGGCTGAACAAACAACAAAACCTGCATCCGGCAAGGAATTCTATGAACTCAAGGTATACACTTTTGCCAATGATGATCAGGTAGCGGTTACGGATGATTTTCTGGGCAATGCATTTATACCTGCGATGAAAAGACAAGGAATTTCCCCCATTGGTGTATTTAAAAACAGGATTACGGAAGAGGATACTGTTCAAAAGACTTATGTGCTAATTCCTTTCAAGTCTATGGAGGAATTTCTGGGGTATGAAGACAAGCTCATTGGCGACGAAACGTTTTTAAGCGCAGGCAGCAGCTATATCAATGCTCCGCAAAAGCAGCCTCCTTATGCCCGGATTTCTTCTTCGCTCGTCGAGGCGTTTGATGAAATGCCTAAAATGGCAACACCAAACCTTGAAGGACCAAGATCGGAAAGAGTATATGAGCTTCGCAGTTACCTGGGGCCAACTGAGAAGCTTCACTTGAATAAAGTAGATATGTTTAACGCTGGCGGTGAAGTTGAGATTTTTGACCGATTGGGTTTTAATGCAGTATTTTATGGCCGCGTATTGGTTGGTGATGAAATGCCGAACCTGGTGTATATGACTACATTCACTGATATGAAAAGTCGGGACGAGCACTGGGATGCGTTTAGAGCTGATCCACAGTGGCTGGAGCTTAAGGCTGTTGAAAAATACCAAAATAACATGCTCCAGGCTAAGGTATTCTTACTGTATCCGACCGATTATAGTGCTTATTGATGAAGGCATTTCGGTTTTTAGTTGCTTGCATAATCTTACTTTCTGCTTGCCAGCCAAAAAAACAAAATCAAAATAAGGAGGAATGGATTTCCTTATTTAATGGTGTTGACCTTACTGGCTGGACCATCAAAATGTCCGGTTTTCCCCTGAATGAGAACTACAAGGAGACGTTTGTGGTGGAGGACAGCATGATCCGGATCAAATATGACAATTATGAGACCTTTGAGGAGGCTTATGGTCATATGTATTACGAAAAGCCTTTTTCCTGGTACAAGATCAGGTTTGACTATCGGTTTGTTGGTGAGCAAACGCCCGGTGGTGCTACCTGGAATGTCCGGAATAGTGGCATTATGCTACATTCTCAATCAGCCGAGAGCAATGAGTTCGATCAGAATTTCCCTGTGTCAGTAGAGCTGCAATTACTGGGTGGATTAAATGAGGGAGAGCGAACAACAGCTAATGTTTGTACCCCTGGCACTGCAGTGATGATGGGGGACACGGTCAACTTTCATCATTGTATCAACTCTACTTCACAGACTTATCACGGTGATCAATGGGTGCATGTGGAAGCTGTTGTAAAAGGCGGTGAGTCCATGGATTTTATCGTGGAGGGAGATACCGTTTTGTCTTTCCAGCGACCTCAAATCGGAGGAGGATTTATAAATAAACAATCTGCCTGGGAGACTCATGGAATCACTCGTGATATTGAGAAGTGGACTGCCCAGGAAGGGAAAATCCTAACAGAAGGATATATTGCTTTGCAGGCAGAGAGTCACCCAATAGACTTTAAAAACATTGAGTTGCTGGACTTATGTGGATGTATGGACCCAAAAGCCATAAACTACAAGTCATACTATTTGAGAGATATGCCTGAAAGCTGCAGGTATTGATAGCTACTGAAATAATCAGTGACAGTTCGAGCTTTCGGTGCGCTTATAGACTATTGAATTACTGCTGATTCACAAACATAATTGGGGATGATACCTGAGCCCTGAATGTGATAAGAAGCTCTTTCGGGTAGTGTATTTCCGGATAACACCAGCACAGTATCCAATCCAAACTTATTGCCGCCAAGGATATCCGTACCCAGGGTATCACCAACCATTAAGATATCCCCTTTATCTACCAGCTGTCCATTGTTCAATGCATGTTCATAAGCATAAACAAACATTTGAGTGTCGGGCTTTCCAAATCGGATAAATTTCTTTCCTACAATATCTTCTACCATCCGGGAAATACCACCTATCGCGATGGCCACTTCTTCTTTTGAAACGGGGTAAGACTTATCAGTATTGCAAACGATAGCAGGAATGGTTCTCTTCCTTAGAAGGTTAAGCACCTTGTTGATGTCGTGGTTCCAGTCAAAACCTTCATCATCAAGAAATACCACCGCAGTCACTTCATCGGCTTTGGTGATATCAAGGTCCTGAATAGAGATAGTCTTTAAACCAAGAGCTTCAATGTAATGTGCCGACTTATCGGTACCCAGGTACGCAATTGTACCTGACTTTACTTTTAATCTCAGGTACTCCCGAGCCAGCATACCGGATGAGATCAGTTTGAATTCAGTCACCTCATGAAGGCCTGCTTTCTGGTAATAGTCCGCTAATTCAGATGGGCTCCTGGAAGCATCATTGGTGAGGATAAAATAGTCAATATTCTTTTCTGCCAGAAACTGGAACGTCTGATTGATCCCTGGGATAAGTCCCTTATGGTTTTTTAGTACTCCATACGCATCAAAGAATACGGTTTTGTACTTCTTTACTACAGATTCAAACGATTTTATCTTCAGACTCATAGATTCAGGGCTTTTAGTATCTTTTTAGCATCAAAAGATTCTTCCAATTTAGGGAAATATATTTCATGAGCCTCACGCTGAAGCTTGGTTGCATAGATCTCATGAAAGAAATATCGCCCATCTTTGATCACATAATTAATAATAAAAAAGCGGTAAGCTTCCTTCATAAAGAGGATTTCCTGCTCCGTGAGGGGATATATCTGATGATAGCTTTTCAAGAATATCATGAACCGATCTTCCATCATTGGATCCAGCAGATAGCTGAATACCGTTCTGTCTCCAGCTTCGGAGCATACCCTACTAAAAAAATAAAAGTCCATGACCCTGGAGCTCATCCTAAACCAGTCATAGTCCCACCTTGAAAAGAATTGTCCTTTTTTGGTTACTGAGAAATTGCCAATATTCCAGTCAACAAAGACTGGAATAGACTTAAGGGAATCAATCCCCAGGGCTTTGTAGTTCTCAAAAAAGGTCTTACATTGTTTTTGGATAGATTCTATATGACCTCGGTGTTCGAATTTACCGAGGTCGGTTTCCAGGATTTCCTGCAGGTGGTTGATATCATCTTTCATCTGCTTATAGTGAGAGGGTAGGGTATTGCGAATGGTAAAACAAGCTTTATGAAACTTGGCCAGTTCGGCCCCTAGCTTTTCCACAGTCTTAATGGACTGTTTTCTGGGTAATTTCTTATCTATCTGAATAGGGTTGTAAAAGACTACCCAGGCATCTAATCCGCTGGATTTATAACGGTAGGTGTATAAGTGACCATGTTTGGTGAGGGACTTGGCCACAAAGTTTTCATAGGGGCTATGAAGGTTATTGGCCAGTGCATTGATGATTGTATGGTCATCGAGGAAGTATTCATACTTGCCAAAGTAAGATAGCTTACCAATGATGATACTCTCATCTTCAAATTTAATCCGATAGACATGGTTGGTAGATACCTGTGCACTGATATCGGTGATGGATTTGATAGGCCTGCTGTCGTCATATTCATTCCAGGCAGCTTCAATGATGCCGGAAAAGTCGAGGAGTCTATGCATAGAAATCATTTTCTTTGACTGCGGCCAAAATTAATGGCTATGAAATTACTGCCCCGATAAATAGGGGAATTAATTTAGCATGAAGGCAAAAGCCATGAACCTTCCATGATGAGTAATACTTACCGGGGATTTGTTATGGCTAAGGGAAGGAAGACCATTGGCATCTGGTACTATCGCGGTTTTGATTTGATGTTCTTCAAGGAACCATTTAGATATCTTACTTCTAATCTCTGCGGAAGGATTTGGAGTCTCTTTGGTGAAAATGAAGTGATCTGTAGCAGCTCCCGCCATGGAGAGACAGTAGTTCTCTGTAGATATTACTGCTCCTTTCCACCCCTCAGAATGAAAATAGTTGTCAGATACAAAATTGATTGGAATGTCTTTTGGTTTGAATGGTCCGGGCTTTCGTTGACATTTAAAGATCGCCTCCTTAGCCGTCCAGTAGTCCCAAAAATCACGCACTATTCTGTCCTCCGGATGAAGAATAAACCGATCTGAACCTGTCCTGTTTTTAAGGAGAGGGTCTTGAAGGTCTATGATGTCGATGCCGATCATTCTATGTAGATTTCGTGTGTGAAAGAGAATACGAGGCCAAGACCACCCTCACTTGAGTCTTCGCTCATGAAGTCGATTGGATCATTATTTTTAAATATCTCGTAAAATATCTCCCAATCAGAATCAAACTCAAAAAACCAATCACCTGAGCCATTTAGCAGCTCGACTCTAACTGTGTTTTTTCCCTTTTTTAGAAATTTATTTAAATCATATCTTACATCAAGATCAGGATTTTCATCATATAGTTTAGTAGTAATGACAAGTGAATCATCAACATAAACTTTGGCCTGATTATCGATCTTAGAAAATTTTATGAAGTAGTTATGGCTTAACTGTGCCATTGATGAAAAGACTATCAAACTGAGAAAAATCTTGAGCAATATGAAGAATTTCAGAGTTGTCATAAAAAGAATAATCCAAAAACAGTACCAGATTATCTGATTAAGTATTTCACGAATAAGTTTGGAGAGAAGTTAACCTTGTCATTTTTGTATTGGTTATACATATTTAACCTATAACTTAGATTGACATCTGTTCCATACATTAAATTTTTATAGGTTTTAGAATATTTAAACCCAATCGAGTATTCAACATCATGCAATTTAGCATTAAATGAGTTGTTTGATGAATTGGCATGATTAACTATAAAGTGATCTTCGTTAAACTCTATTCGTTGAAAATGGAATGCCATCCTTTTTTGATCAGAGTAAAAGTTTAATCCGAGAATTTGTGAGTTTGACCCAGGACCAGTTCCCGCTCCTAGAATCTGCCCATCGTTAGTATATCCTTGTGGTATAAAACTATGAACATAGTATGGAGGGACGGCTCGATATAGATAGCCCTTATTCCTTTCCAAAGTTAGATGTTCAAGATATAAAACAATTCTTTTCGTGGGAGTTAATTCAAATCCTCTTTGGACACCGAATGAATAGGCTCTACTGTGGTCAGTATCAACAAGTATTGATCTACTGCCTGTAAAGTCATTTTTAGCATATTCAAAATATAGCCTCAAATTTACTTCTTTGATAACCCAATCCACATAAAGTGAGGCCATTTGGTCAAACAAGTCATTCAATGTATCGGCCCCTTCGCGAATTTTATTGATGGCACTAAATAGATCGTTAAACTCTAAATATTCAGCATTCTTGTAAAGCACTCTATTTGCTCCTAAATTAAATCCCCTTAAAAATGGTAATTCATATTCGAGATTAAATCCATTGATGAATCTTAAATTATTATCTGGGTTATCATCAAAATACTTGGATTCTTGAAGAACACCCATAAAGAACCTTCCTGATAATTTGCCAAGATTTTTTCCTGGCCATATCTCAAATGGTTTGATTGATCCAATATCTAAATGTGGAAAACCTGAGCTGTTTTTGGAAAGTAGAATTGGGTTTTGAATCATTGGGCCAATTGAAAAGTTTTGATTTGAGATGCCAATTGTAAACTTATTTTTGATGATTCTTAATTCACTTTGTCCCAAGTTATATCTAATAAAACTTTTTGGGCCATAACGCTGAACCCAGTCGATCCCACCACCTGTTCTAAATTGATAGTTGAATGGATTTCTATCTATGTATGGTTGGAGTTGAAATGAACGGTTTTCAGAAAAATATATGGAAGGTACAAAAGAATAGTGTAGAATTCCTATTTTCCCATATACCCCGATGTGTAGTTCACTTGTGAGCCCTTTTCCCTTCCAGATTGCTCCATCATTGTATCCTCTGGGATAAGCTGTATTATAGGTTGTTCTAAATTCAGGTGAGAATATTTGAAAGTGCTTTTGTGATAAAGTCTTTAGAAATGGTAATTTGTAAATTAACGAGTCAGAATAAATGATGCTTTCCTTGTATATGTACTTGTTCTCAAAGTTGAATAGAATTTCATCTTTAATGATATCATCTTCAATACTGCCAGGAATTATCACTTGTCCAACTAAAGTTCGAAAGCTACACGATAATAATAAATAAATAAATAGAAGATTTAGTTTCATGAATTATGGGAATTTAAGCTGTTAATCTTACCATTTTCTAACTTGATAATCCGGTCTGCCAGATGATAATATTTTTCATCATGTGTGATAGCAATCACGGTCTTTCCTTTATGTTTTAGAGTGCTTAATATTTCATGGTAGAAAAGTTCTTTGAACTCCAAATCCTGGTTTGCAGCCCACTCATCGAATAGATAGATCGGTCTATCTTCAAGGAGAGCAGTAATAAGAGCAAGCCGTTTCCTTTGTCCAGTAGATAATAATGTAGTAGTGTATTTTTTGTTAGCAATCTTGACAACATTTTCCAGGCCAAAATCTTTTATCAACCTTCCTGCATTTGATTCATCATTTGAAATGTAGTTTAAATCATCAAAGACATAGTTCTCGTTGAAAATCACAGAAAAATGATCTTTATAGGAGTTAATATTTTTTCTATCGACTAAGTCATTGTTAAAAAATATTTCTCCATTAAGAGGTTTGTAAAGTCCCACAAGGACTTTAGCAAGTGTAGTTTTCCCACTTCCATTACCACCCGTAATAAAAGTTATTTTTCCAGGTTTCAAATTAAAAGTGACAGGCCCCAAATCGGGAGTATGGTCAATTGGTTTATCTGGGTATTTAAAAGTTACATTTCTGAGTTCTATACTTCCATTTTCAATTAAATGAACATCTTTTTGGTGGTTACTATTAGTCGCCTCCATAAAAGAGATCCCAAGTTCTTCAATATGATTGAGCGAAGCATTAAGTGGCTTAATTCTCTTCACGAAGGATGAAATGCTGGCAAGTGGACCTATCATAAATAGAGTTACAGTGAGATATTCACTAAATCCGGTTTGAGAAATAAAACTAGTCATATTAACCAGTACCACCAGTAGAGAAATACCCAATAAGAGAATAGCTTGAGCCACCTTATCACCTACCTGGATATTTATATTTTCTTTGATTTTGGCATTTTGATGATATCTGATTGCTTCATCCATTTCTCTTTCTATGAAATATTTCCGGTGAAAAGAATTTTGAAAAAGTTCCTTCAACCCAAAAGCCAACCCCTCTATTTTAGATACCACCTTATCATATGCCTTTCTTGAAATTTCGGAATGTTTTTTGAGTTCTTTATTTGAAAGCAATATGGCTATAGAGGCAACTAAAAAAATTCCAAGGATAATAATTGTAATTTGCCAGGATAGAAATGTTAAATAAATCGTGCATCCGGTAGCTATTGTAGTGGCAACTAAAACATTGTGCAAACCTTCAACCTGGTTAGAGATGATATGATAAACATCGTACGTCAGTGTGGAGTATATCTCTTGCGACTTTGATTCAACATTTTCGAATTGAGTTTTCATCAAGCCATTTGTGATCCTTTGGTTAAGATCATATACTATTTGATATACGATTTTTACAATTATTTTGGTAGAGAAAATTGATAATAACCCAAAGGAGAGTACCAAAATAAGAATACGTATTATGAAGTTTGATGAATCCAGGTTTTCAGAATGAATTGCAAGGTTAACTTGTTGTACGATGAGAGTTCCACAAGAGCCAGCAAGAAAACTAAGTAACGAGGCAAAAAGGAACTTGCTTTTTGATTTTTTTAAAAGTAGATAAATTACTCGCAAGTTTGTAAATCATTAAGTTTTTGCAATTTTAAGCATTAAACCTTCTCCCTGAAGTATCATATTGAAAATTCATCTTTTCTTTATAAACTGGAATGATGCCTTTTATCTCCCTTTCCTTAAAAGGCATTATGATTTCTGTGATCGTATTGTCATGTATGATCATTTCAGCACTGATAATTCAGTGGCAATAGCCAGAGATTTGGGTATGGAAGTCCGTTCTTTTGGGCAAAAAGATATATTGGATGATGGACAATATCTGGAGGTAAAGAATAATTGCTGGAAGGAGTCGAGAGGAATTGCTGATTTTGTAATCGTATGCGATGCTGACGATTCCTTTTTCATAAGAATTTAGATTTAGTGCTGGAAAAGTTCTTGAAAAAAAAGGTAAGTATTCCAAGGACAAAAGGCTTTCAGATGGTAAGTGAGGTAATACCTGAAGATTCGATTCTGGAGATTGACACCGGTTTTAGTTACAAACGGTTCAATAAGTCGATTGTTTTTAACCCAAATCTTATAGATGAGATCAACTATAATTATGGAAGTCACAATCATAAAGCTACCGGAGTTGTGAAGAAAAGTTTTATTCGATTGAATGTCTTACATTATAGATTTATTGGTGGATTTGAGAGAATGAACAAAAGGCATGAGGAATACAAGCAACGTCTTTCTGAGTTTAATAGGCTAAATAGGTTTGGTGTTGAGTATCAAAAAAATTCGGATGAAAAGAAGAAAGAATGGGATGTTCTGCTAAAAAAGAGCAAAAAGCTATTTATATTTTGAATTGTTCAATGAATCTTTCTCTTCCTTTAATGTTACTGTCAATTGAACGTGATCAATGAAACTGTACGTTGGAATAATCAATCACAATGAAAATAAGAAAGCGATCTCACTAGCAGATCGTTTCAGGGAAGTATGCCAGGTATTTCTTATTGATAGTGGTTCCAATATTTCAGTCAAAGAAAAATCCCATTTTGATTTACTACTTCCAAATGTCTTCTACTCAGGATTACTGAATGGTGTTTTTTCAAAATTGACAGATACATCAGAAGATGATGCGATTTTATTTGTGGCCTCTGACGTAGGTATTTTTGATCATACGGAATTGTATCAGAGTGCGTTACAGGCTTTTACCAATCCTCGAATAGGTCTCTATGCACCCAGTGTGAGAAAAGGTGGATCTAATCAAAGACAGATGATTAACAAAGGGAATGATCAATTGAGGCAAGCCATTTTTGTAGATGGATTTTGTTTTGCATCAAGGATTAAATTTCTAAATCAACTTTGCCCGATTGATTTGAATGTAAATAAGATAGGATGGGGAATTGATTCATTTTTGTCATTTCTGGCACTTCAAGATGGATGTATCTCAGTTGTGGATGATAGAGTAACTGTTGAGCACAAGCCAGGTCCAAACAATATTGCCAACCCAAAGGAATATATAACGGAAGCCAAGCTTGAGCGAAAGAATTTCTATGAGTCAAAAAATTGGCAAGCCAATTTATTTCTCAGGTATTCTTCAATTGAATTTGTGAAAAACCAGATAGGTGCAAAGGTGGGAGAATGGTTGTTTGGAAAATGAAACAATTGGATGACTAGAGGCGATATTGAAAACCTTGTACGTTTCATACAATTTCGAATCAATTTAGACGGGTTTGAAAACATAGTTGATAATGATAGAATCTTATGTAATAGAATAGACAGTCTGAATATTGAGGAAATACTTTGCAAGTCCAACTCAATAGTAGTAGTTAGTAAAGAGACTGATGAGATAAAATATTTATTAAGTGAGAAAGAAAATGTATTCAAATATAAACCCCTTCTCATTTTCCGTGGTCCGTTGAATGACCAATCCATTATGCTTTTAGAAGAGTTGGGTTATTTTGTGAATCGGAAGCCAAGTTATTCAATAGCAGATTATTTAATTAATAGTTTAAATCAAGCTTTTCTTCCTCTGGATTCAAAAGCGTATTATATTCCAAAATGGGCTGAAAAACATATTCACGGAATCACCCTAAAGAACTGGGACATCAACAAAGATATTCACGAAGGTGAGAGAAAAAGGTGTTCAGTATGTAACCGTTTAAAGTTTAGCCACGTACCTGACAGCCTATATGTGAAAACAGAGCCGGAGGATTTTTGTTTCACTGTGTCATTTAATGTAATTTATAACAAGGAGATAAGGTTGATACTGGGAACCATGAATCCACTTCCAGATTTGAATCTAAAATGGCTTCCTTTTATTGGCGCGAATGACTTTGTCATATTTAATGACTATGGGTGGGAATATGGGAGTAACCACAAAATATATAGGCAAATTAAAGAGGTTTGCCCCTTTCCTGAAAATCTTTACTTTCTATCCAATGACAGAACAATTCATCAAACGAGACTAGCGTCTGGACTCCAATCTTACCTGATTCATCATAATGCATGGTTAAACGAACACTTTTTTACAATTGGCAGTAGAAAAAGGATTTATGATGCGGTAATGAATGGCCGAATAAGTGAGTCGGGCTATAAAAGACAGTATTTAGCATCTAAAGTTGGTAACTTGGCTTTGATAGCTGAACGTGATAACTATGATGTATTACCTGAGGGTCTAAGGTGCAGTTTTATTTCTGATCATAAGTTAACTCCCAATGAAGTACTGGACCTTTATCATCAAAGTAGAGTTGGTTTGATTTTATCAGCGATGGAGGGCGGCTGTTTTACCAGCTCGGAATATTTACTTTCTGGGTTGCCGGTAGTGTCAACCTTTAGTGTTGGGGGAAGAGATTTATTTTATAATTCCCAGAATAGTATTCAGTGTGAACCCAAAGAAGATGAAATTGCACTAGCCGTTAATAAACTAGTTGCAATCAATCCGGATAGAAACAAAATCAGGAGGGACCACATAGAACTTCAGGTTTCCCAAAGAAATCTATTTTTCACAGAGGTTCTTGAGAAAATTCTTACCAATGCTGGTATACCAACACGACCAAAAGATTTCTTTAATAAATACTTCAAGGCAAGAAGTAAAGCCAATCACTGGCCGTATCTTGGGTTTAGACCTTACTGCACTTTAAAAAGTGAATTCCCAGGCATGCCGGATAATAAAAGGTTTAAGGTGATAAGAAAGACATTCATTAGCCTTGCTTCAATGAAATATGATTGATATGGTCTTGAGTCAATTAAAACTTCACATTGCTTAAACTATCATGATATAGCGGATTATCATCTTTAAATGTACTTATCCTTAAATGAGCTCTCTCCATGATAATATTTTCAATGCAAAACAAAAGATAATTGTCTTGTTGACTTATTATTTCAAGGAAGGGAAAGTCTGTTGACAGGAAAACCTTGTAGTGTGATTTTTTGAAGTTGAAAAAAGATTTTTTCTTTTCGTTGGTCATAACATAAACCGTTTTAGGACTTTTGTTTTCATCAAGCTTTTCGATAATGCTTGAAGGCTTTGTATCCCAAATCAATGGCCAATATTTATAAACCAGGGATCTCACCACATCTCCTCTGCGTACATGTACACAACAGTAGGGTTTTTCCAGCTTGTCGATAACGTTTTTTGCGTTTTCTTTGATTTGTCTAGTATATGGAAGATCTACATCGTAATAGACTTCACAGTCTGTTTTAGCATATTTCCAACTACATCCCTCACTCAAGGGAAATTCTTTAACTACATATTCATCACCTGAAGGAATAACCTCATTGAACTTATAATATTTTGGTTCAATATCTATTTCTTGGGGGAAACAGATGGGTTGTTTCTTTCCTTTTAATCTTATATTCCTAAGGTCATAGTAATTTTCAAGGTTGGTATACAATTCATTACTATTATTGTGTTTACCTGATAAGTAAATAGGACTTATTACTGGAATTCTTCCAAGGGCATCAGCTTCAGCTATGAGTGTTTTTAGATTGTAACTTTGATGTTTTAGTCCTGCTTTCTTCGTCGTGATTTTATATTGAAGGTATTTCTTACACACATTCCTTATTTTGGCAGTCAATTTAACAAGCCTATTTACATTGAAAAAATATTTCTTATCTACTGTATCAGTTTTCAAAAATGAAAATGAGTATTTCCATGAGTGGCTGGAATACCATCTGATGATGGGAGTAGATCACTTTTATCTGTATGATCAGGATGGTGGACTGGACGCCATGGAATTACTTAGACCCTATGAACGAGCAGGTCTTGTAACACGCCATCCATGGACACATTTTGATGGAACTAAATACGACCGCACAACAGGATTTTGGGAAAGAGACAAGAGTCATATTGCTTACGCACACTGTGCGAAAAACTATAGAAATGAAAGTCAATGGATTCAAAAGCTTGACATTGATGAGTTTTTGGTCCTCAATGATGGAGGGAGTGACTTAAAAAGTTGGGTGAAGACATTGGATATTACTAAGACAAAAGGGTATCGAGTCTACCGTTACAACTTTGGGAATAATGGTCATTTGGAAAAACCGAAAGGTCTGGTAATAGAAAGTTACACAAAGCGGGAAGAATCTTATTCAGACTATAAAGATGCCGGAAATGGAGATTTTCTCTCCAATAACAGGTACCACTACAATTCCCATCGATGGGACTATAGAAATTTAGCAGGGGGTAGTGTTTTATCTGATCCGGAAAAAGTAGGCGTTCATATCAATCATTATTATACCAAATCTCATGAGGAGTATAAAAACAGACAGAATGTAATGCGGTCAAGGGATACTTCCATTGAAGCATTTAAGCGAATGAATAGTGAATGCAACAAAATTGAAGATTTGAGAATGCAAGACAAAGTAGAAGGCGTTACAGAGCGAATCAAGGTCAGAACTTCCTAACTCACCTCTCAAACTCCGACTTCGCCGGATACATCTTTTCCAGAAATCCTTTCACCAATCCCACCACCTTAGGATTTGGATTGTCTCGCTGATCATCATTGAGGCAATAGAATTTGGGTTGTTTGAGCTCTAGCTTTTTGAGCGATTTCCTCTGTCGTTGAAAATTGTTTGTGATCTTATGGAATGAATGGATTTTGAGTAGGTCCCAAACTTTTATGGGATGACAAAGAGCTCGCTGATGTTTAAGGCAGTACCATCTATAAAGCTTATACATCATCACATCTGAGCCCTCCCGAAATTTATGCTGCCTGATCTTATCGATCTCAGATCTTTTTGCATTTTGCATCTCCTCCCACCAGTCTTTTACAACTAAAAGCGGAGAATGCTCGATCAGGCCTAATCCAAAAATGTCATTCTTCTTATTGTAGATGCGCCAACCCAGGTTTTCTCCAAATAGCGTCCCATGGATCAGCACCTTACCCTCAGGAGTGAAAAAATCATCAGGAGATATCGTATTTCCCAGTAAAAAATCATCATTCAGGTAAATGAACTGATCACTCAATCCGGGGATCTGGTGCAGATAGCTTTCGATTACGTTGTAGTTGAATGTAGGGATGTCCTCCTGATCGAAGATTTCATCGTGATGGACGACAGTGATCTTCGGATGATCCCGCTGCAACCATTCAGGCATCTGGGGCATCATCGTAATCAGGTAAATACGGTTCACCCAGGGAGCATATTTCTCAACTGATCTGAGGCTATACTTGAGCAACTGGTAGATATCCCTGATTCTTTCAGGGTTCAGGTCTTTTGGTGTGGCGGCATACTGATTGTAGATCTTGAGATAATCAGGATCATCACCATTGACCCAGGTGTAAACAACATCTATTTCTTTGTTACTAAAGCTCATTCAGACTCATTTCATTCCGAATGTATTTCTTTGCACGGATGAGAAGAATTTTTCAGTACATTCAGCGATGGGCAAATATATATTTAGCTGTTTTACCAGGGAGTTACCAGTCCCGGAAAATTGAGATTCTTCAGTATCTCTTTCGGGAGATCAATGGACTACTTAGAAACTCCGGTGAAGAATATTGGCTGGATTTTGGAACGCTACTAGGCAATTACCGTGAAAATGGAATCATTCCTCATGACATAGATGTTGACTTTGGGATGCATGAAAAGTCCTATGAAAAAGTCCTTGATTTAAAATCAGTTTTACCAGCCTCCATCAAATTTTATGATACCTCCCAAAATCACAGAGGCCCCAAAATTTACTTTAGCTACAAAGGGTTTGATGTTGATATTTATTTCTATGAAGATCTGGGAGAAAACCTTCGTTCGTATGAAAATAGCCGATATCCAAATGAAACAACCCCAATACCCAAAAGTCTAATTTTCCCATTAAAAAAAAGCACTCATCTGAATGAACCCACTTTCGTGCCTTCAGATACAAAAGCTTACCTGGAACATGTCTATGGGTATATAGGAAAGGATGCTATACGTGATCCTGAAACAGGTTATTGGAAAAAGTCAGGTTAGCTTAGGTAAAATCTTTGTTCTAGCCCTTTCCAGGTGATCTTCATCATCAATTTCACACCAGACAAGGTCATCAATTAGGCTCACTTTAACAGAATGATCGGAAGAAAGATCTGCAATAGCCTTCTCGTAATCTTTTGATATGGCATCATTAGCAACCTCATGATGATCCAGGAGTTTTATATACAGCTCTCGAGAAACCCTCCAGATGCCGACAAGCTCAGCATCTACACTATTGAGATCATCAGGATTTTTAGAAAGGTTTCCCAAATATCCATTGGAAACTTCCACATAAACCTCATCATTGGACTGGGTGAAGCCGCTACACAGGATCACATCTTTATCTTTCATTGCCACAATAGTTTCAATGGCATTTGAATCATAAAGGAGATCTGACTCCAGCAACAAAAAATCATCTTTGATCAGGTCCTTGCCGCAGCATAAGGTATGAAAACTGCCTGTGGTGGCAAAATCCTTATTTAAATAAGTGAGAAAACCATGTTTTTGAGCGAATGCTTCATACTGCTCACTCAAATGCCCTGTTCCAAATATGATGTTTTCAATGCCATTTGACTGCAGTATCCTGACGGACCTTTCTACCAGCTTTTCTTGCCCTACCTGGAGGAGTCCTTTGGGGATTTCTTCTGTGTAAGGTCTCAACCTCATGCCTCTTCCTGCAGCAAGTATCACCGCTGTTTTCGTCATGTGCCGCAAATTAAGAGAAGCAATTGGATTTGAATGTGCGTATTCTTCAAATTATCAGCTGGGATCAGTTAATTTGCCGCTGAAAACTCCAAAAAGTCAAAGGATGAAAAAAGTTTATGTAGGGATGGGGACGGACCTGATCCATCATGGTCATATCAACATTATAGAAAAGGCCCGTGAACTGGGTGAAGTTACGGTAGGGTTGCTGTCTGACGAGGCGGTCACCAAATACAGCAGAATGCCTTTTTTGTCCTTTGATGAGCGAAGGAGGATACTCGAAAACATCAAAGGTGTAACGGCAGTCATTCCTCAGGAGAAGCTGGATTATGAAGAAAACCTTCGCAAGATTAAGCCTGATTACGTTGTGCATGGTGACGACTGGATGACGGGCCCTCAGAAAACTGTACGAGACAGAGTAATCAAAATCCTGGCTGAATGGGGAGGCGAGTTGATCGAGCCTGAGTATACCAAGGGAATTTCATCTACCGGGTTGCGTAGTGCCATGAAGGAGATCGGTACCACTCCTGATGTACGGCGAAGGATGCTGAGGAGGTTATTAGAAGCCAAATCAATTGTGCGGGTTTTAGAAGCTCACAATGGTATCAGCGGACTGATCGTAGAAGAAACGAAAGTTGAGGTAGAAAATGAGCTGAGAGAGTTTGACGCCATGTGGGTTAGTAGTCTTACTGATTCTACAGCGAAGGGTAAGCCAGACACTGAATATGTAGATAGGACCTCAAGATTTCAGACCATTAATGATATCCTCGATGTAACGACGAAACCTATCATCCTGGATGGAGATACTGGAGGAATGATCGAGCATTTTGCCATGCAGGTTAGAAACCTGGAGCGATTAGGGGTTTCTGCGGTAGTCATAGAAGATAAATCAGGACTTAAAAGAAATTCGCTGTTTGGGACAGAAGTTGAGCAGCAGCTCGATTCAATTGAAAACTTCTGTGAAAAGATCTCAACCGGTAAGAAAAGCCAGGTCACGCAGGACTTCATGATTTTTGCTAGGCTGGAGAGCCTGATTGCTGGAATGGGGCAGGAGGATGCCCTGAAACGGGCTAAAGCTTATATCGAAGCCGGAGCTGATGGCATTATGATCCACAGCCGGCATAAGGACGGTACAGAGATTAAAGAATTCATGAAAGCATACCAGAGTTTTGACTTCAAAGTTCCGGTAATCTCAGTGCCCTCATCATACAACCAGTTTACAGAAGATGAATTGTCAGAATTAGGCTTCAATATTGTGATTTATGCCAATCACCTCTTGAGAAGTGCATTCCCGGCGATGAAAAAAACTGCGGAGACGATACTGGAAAACAAGAGGTCACTGGAAGCAGATAAATACTGCATGTCCATCAAAGAGATTCTTTCCATCTTACCTAACTAGCCATGCTCGATTGTAAAGCCTTTTACGATTACCTGAAGGGCCAGGGAGTACATTTGACTACCGGTGTACCGGACTCATTGTTAAAGGATTTCTGTGCTTACGCTTATGATCACGGTCGGGATATCATTGCTGCAAATGAGGGGGCGGCCATCGGCCTGGCAACTGGCCATTATCTGGCTACCAGCCAAATTCCTCTGGTTTATATGCAGAACTCGGGTTTTGGAAATGCCATCAATCCCATTACCTCCCTCATAGATCCCGAAGTGTATGCCATCCCGATGCTGATCATGATAGGGTGGCGGGGCGAGCCTGGGGTGAAGGATGAGCCTCAGCACATCAAGAAGGGGCGTGTGAATGAAGCACTTCTAAAGGCTCTTGAACTCCCTTATGCAATTCTCTCTGATGATTTTAGTACCGCAAAAGGTCAGGTTGATGTCGCTTTTAAGCACATGAATTCTACTAAAAGTCCATATGTCTTGCTGGTCAGGAAAAACACTTTTGAATCCTATAAAATCCAGAGTGCTTCGCAAAGCAGTTTTGAAATGAATCGGGAAGATGCGATTCGGGAAATTCTTCCTTTCCTGACTGGTGAAGATATCCTGGTATCCACAACAGGAAAATCTTCTCGTGAAGTCTTCGAATATCGTGAAGCAAAAGGTGAACCTCATAACCGGGACTTTTTAACGGTTGGGTGTATGGGGCACGCTTCCCAGATAGCTTTGGGAATAGCTCTTGAGAAGCCAGACAGAAATGTTTACTGCCTGGACGGAGATGGGGCGGTTTTGATGCACATGGGTTCTCTGGCTATTATTGGTGATCTGGCTGGGACAAACTTCAAACATATTCTGATCAACAATGGCAGTCATGACTCGGTAGGTGGGCAGGCCACTGTAGCTCAGGATTTGGATTTTGAAAAGATTGTAAGTGGCAGCGGGTACCGATCTTTTAAATCAGTTGAGACAAGAAATGATCTCAAAAAGGCAATGCAATCTTTTGTTACAGAGCCAGGACCTTCATTTTTGGAAGTAAAAACCAAAGCGGGTGCCCGGGCAGATTTAGGTAGACCTACCATCAAGCCGGTCGACAATAAAGTTGATTTCATGCAAAACCTGTCGAAATGAATTTTGAAGAGAATATTTCAAAGTCAGTAGATCGCAAGATCCTGTTAAATCCTGGGCCTGGAACAACTTCAAGTCGGGTAAAAGAAGCTTTGATCGTTTCGGATATCTGTCCCCGCGAGCAGGAATTTGGAGATGTGATGCATCAGATCTCTGAAGGGCTTTTGGAAATAGGAAATGGCCTGGGATCTCATGAAGTAGCTCTTTTTGTCGCAAGTGGAACGGGTGCCATGGAAGCCTGCCTTGTCTCTGCCATCGGAAATAATGACAAAGTTTTGATCCTCACAAATGGTGCGTATGGTATCAGGATGGCCCAAATATGCGACAGGTTCAGTTTGCCATATGAAAAACTTTTCTCCTTTGGTGATTATCCTGAACCAGCAGCAATAGAGAAAGCACTTTCAAGCGGCTCTTACACGCACCTAGCGATGATTCATCATGAGACATCCACAGGGATGATGAATCCCCTGGAAGAGATTTCTGACATTTGTAAGAAGCATGGAGTTAAACTGATAGTTGATGCCATGAGCTCATTCGGAGCTTATCCTATTGATTTGAAGAAAACAGCAATTGATTACCTCTTCTCATCATCCAACAAATGCATCCAGGGCATGGCTGGTCTATCCTTTGTGATCTTTAGCAAGGGTCGACGTGAGGAGCTAAAAGCAAACAGCGGTGGGTATTACTTTGATGTCTACGGCCAATGGAATAACCTGCAGGTGAAAAATCAGTTGCGCTTCACTCCCTCTGTCCAGATCTGCTATGCTTTTCTTGAAGCCATCAGGGAGACATTGGAAGAGGGTCTGAATGCAAGATGGAATCGATACCAATCAAACTGGCAATTATTTTATGATGGGCTAAAGGACCTGGGCTTTTCTTTTTTCCTACCAGAAGAACATGAATCAAAGATCTTACTTGCCATCAAGTTGGATAGCAAACCAGACCTGAATTTCAATGACTTTCACGATTTTCTGTATGAGAGAGGAGTGACCATTTACCCGGGTGTGATCCCGGAATGTCAAACCTTCAGGGTAGCTGTGATTGGAGACTTAAATCAGGAAGATATTAAATACGCAGTCTCCTTGATGAATGACTACTTCAAAGCTGAAAAGTAGATTTTTTCGACTTCCTGAGCTATAAAACTCCATTCATATTTCTTGACTGCCTCCAAACCCCAGGCGATCATATCATCACGAGTTGACTTTTGTGTGATCATGGTATTGATTGCATCGGTAAAAGCCTGTAGGTCTTTGGGTATGGGGAAAAATGGAGCCCATTGTTCAGGGATAATGTTTAAATATCCTTCATTTCCGAAACCCACCATTGGCACCCCTGATGCCATGGCTTCTAACAACACGATACCAAAACTTTCTCCATAGATAGCTGGTGCCAGGTACAGGTCAGCCGTTTTTAGGAGAGCGATTTTGGTGGCTTCATTTACCTGTCCGAGGACTCTCACATCATCAAGTTGATGATCCTTAATAAAAGAATTTACCAGTTCTTTTTCCTGACCTTCACCAGCTATGATGAGTCGAAGCTCCGGTGTTGATTTCTTCAAACTTTTGAATGCTTCAAGTGCATAAATTACGCCCTTTCTGGGCTCCAGCCTTCCCAGGAAAAGCAGATTAAACTTACCGTCATCAAATTCACCCAGCTTACCTATCGGTAATTGATACTCAGCAATCTCAAGCCCGTTTGGGATGATCCTGATGCTTGGGTGATCTGCTCCACCAATATTGCTGGCCTGTGAATTTGAAACAGAAATCACCTTATCCATCATCCTGAATATCACAGATGCAACCATGGGCATAACCGTCTTGCCAAGCCATTTTTGCTTGGGAGTGTCATGGAAAGTCACAACATTTCGTGCCTTGGAATGCTTCCATACCTGGTAGGGGATCATCGGGTTCCAAAAGGTGTGATAGTGAATGATGTCGAATTGCTGGCTTTGGAGGAAAGCTTTCAGGTTTTTTCGGTCTTCACCCAGCGCAATGTTCAGGTCTATTTTTGTTCCGCTGATTTTGAGACTTCTGTTCCTTCCAAAAAAGCGAATTTTATTTTCATCATGATTCTCATGGCCATTTGGGGCTATGATGGTTAATTCATGCCCCATCTTTTCCAACTCGTCACTCAATCCAAATATGTGATTCTTTACCCCACCAGGTCTCGAAAGATCGTATGGACAAACCTGAGCAATTTTCATGCATTGAGAGGGTTAGGGTAAAAAAAAGCGTGGAATTCCATTACTTCGCGATAATCTTTGCAACTCAAAATAAAAGCATGCAGACCAAACTGTTAGTCGATTCGGATAATTTCATGGGTCAACTGGTGCAGGATATTCATCAGGCACAGAGTTCGGTGATGGTGCAGGCCATGACTTTTGAGGGGGATAAAGCGGGGAGCGACCTGGTGGCTGCAATGATCACAAGCATAGCCAAAGTGCGAGTTCTGCTGGTGGATTCATATACCAAAGCGGTGATTAATGATCATTTTGTGGTTGGGACTCAATACCTGAAGTCAAAGGCATTCAGAGATGAAGTAGGAAGTACCAAAAGGCTTTTAAAGGAAGCACAAAAAGCAGGGATCAAAGTCAAGTTCACAAACCCACTGGGATTATTTATGTGGAAGTACCCTTTGAGGAATCACAAGAAGATGATCTGCATAGATGGAAAGATATCCTACCTGGGAGGTATCAATTTCAGCGATCATAATTTTGAATGGCATGATGCGATGGTTAGGATAGAAGATGATCAGGTCGGCCAGATCTTAAAGGACGATTTTTATGAAACGCTTTTGGGAAAGAATCAATCTGCCGAGTTTAATTTGGGTGAAAGCAGTATTTATTTCTTCAACGGGATCAAAAGCAAGGAATTGTATTCCAAGCTGTTTTCGCATCTGGCCAAAGCCAGGCAATCAATTGATATCCTGTCACCCTATATTTCTGACCCTTTATTGAGTTATATCAGGGATCACGTGGGGAAGGATGTTGCCGTAAGGATCATTTCACCGGAAGAAAACAACAAATCCATTTTCAAGAGATTTCTAAATCAGGAGTTGACTAAGGGGTATTTTCAGCTATACCATTACCAGAAGGGAATGTCACATCTCAAGGCAATTTTGATTGACCGGTCCACATTAATTATGGGAAGTAGTAACTTTGATTTTGTGAGTTACTATTTTGAACAGGAGGTCGCACTGGTATCAAATCACCAACCATTGATTAACGAATTCATTGACAAAGTCCTGAATGCTGATTTTGCGGCTAGTAAAGAAATGACGGCTGCTTCATTGGAAAAGTCTAACATTTCAGGATTATTGAAGAGGTTGAATTCACTTTGCCATATTGCATCTTCTACATTTCTAAAACCAAAATAGATGTCAGGATTCGTTTGGGATAATAAGAGAGAACCGCATCACGAGCGTAGGAAGCGCATCATGAAAGAGGTGCCTGAGGTGAAAAAGCTTTTTGGTATTGATCCATTGTTGAAATATAAGACGTTGCTCCTGGTTGCCATTCAACTACTGATCCCGATCTACCTCCCTAATAATATTTGGGTCAGACTCTTGATTCTGTTTTTTGTGAGTGCTACCATCAGTCATATATTGTTTCTTGCCATCCATGAGATTACCCATGACCTGGCTTTTAGGAGCAAAACTTTGAATAATATCCTGGCCATTTTGGCCAATATTCCTTTGGTCTTTCCTTATGCCATGGCCTTTCGGATTTATCATGGAGAGCATCATTGGTACCAGGGCAAAGACGGGATAGATACTGATATTCCCACAGAGAAAGAAGCACTGTTATTCAGCGGTTTTTTGGGAAAACTGATCTGGCTCATCAACCAGATTCTGTTTTATGCTATCAGGCCATTGGTAGTGCATCCCATTAAAATTGATAAGTGGCAAGTCATCAATTTGCTTGTGCAAATCGTATGTATGACTGCTTATTACTTCGTAGCTGGATGGATCGGACTTGTTTTTCTGTTGTTATCCATATTTATCGCCGGAGGACTGCATCCTATCGCTGGTCATTTCATCGCAGAGCATTATATCTTCAAAGAAGGACAGGAAACCTACTCTTACTACGGTTTCCTGAATAAAATAACTTTCAATGTGGGCTACCATAATGAGCACCACGATTTTCCTAACATCCCGGGGAGCCGCTTACCTGAGCTTAAAAAAATTGCTTCCGAACACTACGACCACCTTTATGCTCATAGCTCATGGGGGAAGGTCCTCTGGCACTTTGTGACCAGTCAAAAAATCAATCTTTTCTCCAGGGTTAAGCGAAATCAGTAATTGATGGGTTTGATGAGCGCTTTTAAAAGGCATTATCAGGAAATGCTGTCCACGATCAAAATGCTGGACATTGAAGAGCGCTTTGATCTATATTTCAGCCGGTTCTTCGGACTATTCTTTGCGAAAGCAGGGAAATTCTTCAGACTTACACCCACTCAGGTCTCAGTTATCAGCCTGGTTATTGGAATAATTGGAGGTGGGCTGCTGTACTACCAGGAGGTTTGGCAAATCACTTTGATTGGATCACTTTTGATCACAATAGCAGGTGTGCTGGACAGTGCTGACGGTCAATTGGCAAGGATGACAGGACAGACTTCGGAGACAGGCCGGATTATCGACGGACTGATCGACAACCTGGTATTTGCTTCATGCTATGTAGGAGGTACCATCTACTTTATAGATGAATACAATTACTGGATACTGGGTGTGGCAGTACTTGCGGGTGTAGCCCATAGTCTGAAGTCTGCACTTTATGAATTCTATAAAACCGAATATTTATATTTTGCAGGACCTTTCAAAAGTGCCAGGATAGCATATCCGGAAGAGATCAGAGACCAGATAGCTTCAGAGAAATCGTTTTTTAAACGGCTACTCAACTTCACCTACCTGGATTATACAGCCAGACAATTCTCATTAAGCACCAGGACCAGGGAGTTGCGAGATCGTTTTGGAAAGCTGGCCTTTGATGAAAAATCCCAGGAAAATTTTATGACTGCTTACAAACGACTTAATCATCCATTACTGTTCTGGTGGGCCTTGATCTGTGGGTCAAATACCCATCGATCATTAATCATGATATCAAGTGTATTGGGACGATTTGATGTTTACCTGATCTTTTCGATTGTGACCATCATTCCAATGATGATGATCAACCAAAAGCAAAAAAAGATCGATGCAAAACTGGAAAAGGAATTTCTATGATTTGATTTTTTCCAAAATCATACTCACTGATTCGCCCACAGTATTCATTTTGCCGATGGCATCATCGTCAATCATGATATCATACTTTTCTTCCACATCCAATACGATATCGACGATATGGGCTGAATTGATGTGCAGGTCGTTGATTAGTTCTTTTGATTCATCAATGTTATCAATCAGTTCCTTTTCAGGAACGTAAGGTTTGATGATTTCTATAAGTTCCTTTATTATTTGTTCCTTGTCCATATTATCCTTTCCATTTCTGTAAAACTACACAACAATTTAGATCGCCAAATCCAAAATTAGCTTTTATCAATGTGTTTACTTCCCGGTTAAGTGTCTTAGAAGGGACTTTTTCCCGATGTAAAATATCAGATAGATCAGAGTGTATGGTATCACAATTGATGTTTGGATGAATGTAATTGTCTTGGAGTTGCAAGACACATGCTACCAATTCTATTGAGCCAGCAGCCGCTATTGAATGACCGATCATTGACTTAGGTGTGTTAATGTATGGGAAGCCCTTACCAGTTAGTTCCAGTCCTTCCCGCCAGCACTTAACCTCATTTACATCATTGGGAGTACTTGTAAGATGTCCTGAAATAAGATCAATTTGACCAGGTTCTACCTCAGAGGTTACCAGCGTATTTTTTATACAGCTGATAATGGCCTTGAAGTTAGGAGCAGTTAAGCTACCACCATTCCGCTGGCCTCCGGAGTTTACAAAACCTCCCTTGAATTCGGCAAGAATATTAGCTCCTCGCTTTTTGGCAGATTCCAGTGATTCCAGGACCAAAGCACCTGCACCACTTGATGGTACAAAACCGCCCAGGGAGTTGCTCATAGGTCTTGACCCCTTTGTTGGTTCATCGTTTGAATCAGCACATAAAACGCGAAGAGCATCAAAGCCGCCCCAGATATAAACCCCATCTCCCTCAGTGCTCCCACAGAGCATTCTTTCAGCCTTTCCTGAGACAATGTGTTCGTATCCAAGCAATACGGCTTCACTGCCAGTAATACAAGCAGATGAATTGGAAAGGACACGATTTCCAAGACCAAGTATGCTATTTAAAAAAGCACTTGCTCCGCTACTCATGGATTCAGGGATGGTAAATGATCCTAGCTTTCTGCTTAAACCATTTTCTACAGCATGCATTTTTTCGCTAGTTGAAAAGTCAAGACCAAGTGCACCCGATCCCATGATGATTCCTGAATCTTCATCTACTTCTTCAGACCCGGACAGTAACCCTGCATGATTCCAGGCTTCCAGTCCAGCCAGCAAGCCATGAATCACTCCATTGTTTTTAACTTTTGAAAAGATCAGGTTGGACAGATACCCATGTTTGTAATCATCGGAAATCACAGGTCTTCCTGCAATTTTGCAACGTAATCCGGCATCGATCATATCCTTTTGCAGTGTAATTCCGGAGGTGCCACTTTTTAAGGCTTCATCAAAAGCCTTTATCCCCACACCATTTGATGCTACAACTCCTAAGCCTGTGATTACTACCCTCCGGTCAGCCATTGCATTGTTTTAAGAATAAAAAATGCTTGTATGTGATTTATGTTTTCCATTTCCTGAGGATGAGGCAACAATTGAGGTCACCAAAACCAAAATTTGCTTTAATAACAGTCTTCACATCCTTTTTGATTGACTTCTGAGGGATTTTATTAATAGGAATCAAATCAAGTATTTCTGGATGTATTGATTGGGTATTGAGGCTTGAGTGAATAAACCCGTTTTCCATTTGTAGCACACAAGCTACAAGTTCAATGGATCCCACTCCACCAATGCAGTGCCCGATCATTGATTTTACACTGTTCACATGCGGGAAATCATCTCCACTCAATCCAAGTGCTTTGCTCCAGTTTTCTATTTCTATTGGGTCACCTTTAGTAGAGGTTAAGTGTCCACTGATCAAATCGACTTCAGTGGGGCTTATTTTGGCTTGCTCTACAGCATTCTCAATACACTCCACCACTGCTTCGCTATTCGGTGCGGTGAGGCTGCCGCCGTTTCTCTGACCACCAGAATTGAGCTCTCCACCCAAAATCTCCGCATATATTTTTGCTCCTCGTTCTAGCGCACTGTCCAGGGTTTCCAACACCAATGCCCCTGAGCCACCACCAGGCACAAAACCTGAGCTGGTATCACTCATGGGCCTTGACCCGATAGAAGGATTTTCATTTGAATCTGCACACAATACCCTCATGGCATCAAAGGCTCCCCAGATGTATCTGCCATCTCCCTCGGTACTGCCACAGATCATCCTTTTGGCCTTGCCTGCTTTGAGGTGTTCATATCCCAGGAAGATGGACTCACTTCCTGTGGTACATGCCGAAGAATTGGAGATCACCCTGTTGCCCAGACCTAATAAATTATTAAGATAGGCAGCTGCTCCACTATTCATGGCTTCAGAGATTGTTCTTGAACCCAATTTGCGAGGTTCACGACGATCCACAAAGTAGGAATAATATTCCTGAGAATTTCTTAAACTGTCAAAGCCCAAATTACCGGCACCAAATACAATCCCGGATTCGGGATCTCGACTGTCTGACCCAGTTTCAAATCCCGCATCTAACCAGGCTTCAACCCCTGAAAGACAACTATAGATAATGGCTTTGTTGGTGATTTTCTTGCTGAAATATTCCGGCAGCAGCGAGTCAATGTATTCTTCGGTAAGTGGTGGTACTCCCCCAATCTGGCACCTGAAATTCAATCGGGTCAATTCCTCCCAATACTGAATGCCTGATTTGCCTTGCTGTAAAGCATCGTTAAAATCCCGAACACCCAATGCATTGGGTGTCACCACTCCAACCCCCGTTACAACAACTCTATTTTCTTTCAATTACATCTTCGTTTAGGATCAAACCATCCATATCTCCTCTACAAACAACCTTCCCTGTGGTGATATTTTCACATTCCACACTGCACTTTAGCTTATTGAACCTAAAATATAACTTTTTTGAGTGGACTTTCAACTGATCTCCCGGCTTTACTATACCGAGAAAATCTACTTTGGAGGATGTAAACACCGGATATCTCTTTTTGTGATTTGTCTCTTCTGATTTTAGCAGGTAAATACCAAAACAGACCAAGCCAATCTGCGCCATAACTTCAGTGACGATTACACCAGGTACAACCGGGTTACCCGGAAAGTGCCCTTTAAAGAAATACTCGTCAGGTTTGATCCGGTATGAACCAGTAATTTCATGGTCATTAACTGATGAAATCTCATCGACAAATAAAAATGGATGAGCATAGGGTAGGAGGTTGATGATGTTATGATGTTCTTTCATCCAATCAAATGTTCTCCACCGTCCACATGAATGATACTGCCGGTAATCCATGTTGCTTCCGGCAGGTTAAGAATATAAATCGCATTCGCAACATCATCAGGTTCCGTCATCCGCCCACTGGGGTTTCTGGAAGAAGCATGTTCCTTAAGTTGGTCATAGCCAGGGATCATTTTAAGTGATGGGGTATCAGTGATGCCTGACTTTACACAGATGACCCGGATGCCTTTTTCAGCAAGTTCAACAGCAAGATATTTACTCAATGTTTCCATAGTAGACTTGGCCATTCCTACAGCGGCATAGCCAGGCCAGATTTTTTCATTTCCTGCTGAGCTAAGTGTGACAATGGTACTTCCTTTAGTAAGTAAATTGGCATCCATGAGTTGGTTAACCCAATGATGCAGACTAAGCGCCATGGCATCAATGGTAAGGTGTAGGTCTTGAACGGACAACCTTTGATCACCAACAAGTGGCTTGAGGTTTCCTCGAGAGATGGCGTGGACGAGTATTGCTATTTGATCCCCGCCCACAAGGTCTTTTATCTTATATAGTTGCTCAGTAATCTTTTCTTGATTTGTAGCATCAAAATTGAGTGCCTCAACATGCACATTAAATTGCCTGATCTCTTCAAAATGCGCGTTGATTTGTTCAAGGTCACCTCTTCGATCCCTGTGAGCAATGATCAGGTTGTATCCGTGCTTACCAAGCTTCTTCGCAGTCGCCAGTCCTATCCCGCTTGATCCTCCAAGTATGATTGCCCATTTTTTCATTTCGATACATCAAAGTATTTAATAAAGCATCTTCGCTGAACTTTGTAGGTGTTCAGATGCTCCTCCATGCCTTTCCAGGAATTTAATACAGAGTTATTGGTTTCCATCATGGGGCCAGTGGTCAGGTACTTCACTCCATTATTCACAAATATGCTGAACAATTCATAGAAAATAATAGCATAGGCACCACGTCTTTGATACTCCGGTTTAACTGCAATCAGGAAAAGGTCCAGGTGATTGTTACTGTAAAAGGATTTTAGGACATGAATGAACCCAAATGGATACAGGTGACCTTTTGCCTTCTGAAAAGCTTTTGATAGTGAGGGGAGGGTAATGGCAAATGCGACTACCTCATCGTTTTCATTTACGATGAGGCTGATATATTCCAACCGGATAAATCCAAAGTACATCTTGATGAAGTATTCAATTTGCTCATCAGAAAGTGGGTAGTAACCATACAGGTTACTATAAGTTTCATTGAGCAAGTCAAAGACGGGTTTGCTGTATTTCAGAACATCTTTTGTTCGCTTAAATTTCTTTGATTTGATCTTGAACCGATCAGCTACTCTGTGAGCTATATCACGAATACTGTCTGGTACTTTTTCAGGGACTGTACCTCGCATTTCAAACCAGTCACATGCTTTGCCATACCCTAACCGCTCAAAATGAGTTTGATAGTAAGGGTAATTGTATATGGTGGCTTGTGTAGCCATTTCATCAAAACCTGATATGAGTGTTCCTTCAAAATCCAGATCTGTAAAACCTAAAGGGCCATGTACTCCAATTGCACCGTTTTCTTTAGCAAACTCCTCAACTGTCTGAATGAGAAGAGAGGAAACCTTGAAATCATCAATGAAGTCGATCCAGCCAAAACGCACTAACTTCTTATCTTCTAACTCTTTATTTAGCAGGATTGCTGCTATTCTCCCAACACTTTTCTTACCCTCCTTGACCAGCCAGTATTTTGCTGTTGCGTGTTTAAAAGCAGGATTTTTTTTCGGAGATAAAGTACTGAGCTCAAAATCGATGATAGGAGGAACATAACATGGATTGCCCTTGTATAGCTCAAAAGGGAATTTGATAAACTGTTTGAGATCCCTTAGGGCGATCTCATGGATTTCATATGCCATGAATTACAAAAGGTTTTGCTCGCGGTAATATTTTAAAGTATTGGCAAAGCCATCTTTAAGCGAGATTAAATTTAAACCTTTCAGCATATTATGTTCCTCTTTTAAATCATGATTCCAATCCTGTCTGATCTCCCGGTATTTTTCCCTGGTTAGGACTGGCTTTTTCTTCGTAATGGAGGTCAATATTTCTAAAAAGAACAGAGCCCCTAAAATGATCGGTCCGGGCACCCTGAAATATTTCACGTTTCGTTGAAAGCTTGCTTCAAGTGCCTTTCTAAAGTCTTGATGACTGTAAACCTGACCATCATCGAGATGTACAATTTTGTTTTTCCAAACACTAGCATAGTGGAATACTAATTGTGCTACATCAGCCCCGTAAATCATAGTGATCTTTTGATGGGTAGAGGCAATGTTGGGGTATAATCCCAATTTACCTGATTTAAACATAGCCAGAAACGAGCTGTCCCTGGGACCGTAAATGGCAGTTGGTCTGAAAATTAGGTATGGGAGCCCTGATTGTTTCACTGTTTCTTCTGCTTTGAGCTTACTTTGCCCATATGCAGATACCGGACCTCCGGCATTCACTGGACCTAAAGCTGCCATAGAAGATATATAAGCGAATTTTCCAGTATCACTCAGGCATCCGGACTGCCTGATGGCTTCAATAACATTTGATGTGATTCCCTTATTTACATCCAGGTTATCAGAAATTGAGTTGCTCTTAGTTAGTCCGGCATTATGGATTATCAAGTCTAGCTTGTGTCTCTTTGTGATGTTCTTAAGGCCGGTAGTCAGGAATCCTACATCCCGATAATCCAGGATGGTGATCTCAGTTCTGAGACCATCGAGGTATTTCAGGTTAGCATTTGCTCTTACCCCAGAATATACGGTGTTTTCTGCAGCCTTCGCTGCATATTCCACAAAATGACTCCCCAGGAAACCATTGGCACCGGTAACGAGAATTCTCAACGGTTATGACTTAATGAGCACTTCTGAAAGCAGTGGGACACCTATTTCCCTGGCTGTTTCATGGATGATATCTATGGCTTTATCAATTTGTTCTGTAGTATGAGTAGCCATGAGAGAAAAACGGATCAAAGAATCCTGTGGAGCAACAGCAGGTGCAACTACCGGATTAACGAATAATCCCCTTTTGAATAGCTCCGTGGTGAAATCATATGTTTTGCGCTGATCCCGGATATATATTGGAATAATCGGAGTTTCAGCATCCCCGGTGTCAAAGCCAAGAGACTTAAGTCGTGTTAACGCATGATGTGTGTTTTTCCACAGATTTTGAATCAGGCTATCATCACTCTCGATAATGTCCAGTGCGGCTAATGTTGCAGCGACCGATGCCGGTGTAATGCTTGCACTGAATATCAATGAACGACTGTGGTGTTTCAGGTAGTTGATGGTTTCTTTATTGGCTCCAACAAAGCCCCCTAGTGAAGCCAGGGATTTGCTGAAGGTACCACCAATGATGTCCACGTCATCCTCAAGTCCGAAATGAGATGGGGTGCCGGAGCCATTTTTGCCTAAAACACCAATGGCATGTGCACAGTCTGTCATCACAATCGCATTGTACTTTTTAGCCAGGAAGACAATATCCGGTAGTTTGGCAATGTCTCCTTCCATGCTAAATATTCCATCGACAATGATCAGCTTAAATGGGACATTGGCTACCATTTTGAGCTTTTGCTCCAGGCTCTCCATGTTGTTGTGCCTAAAAATCACGGTTTGGGCCTTCGAAAGCCTTGCACCTTCGTAGATGGAAGCGTGATTCAACCGATCCATCAGAATAGTATCATCTTTTCCTGTAATGGTAGGAATTACCCCGATGTTTACCTGGAAACCGGTACTAAATACCAGGACAGATTCTTTTTTCAGGAAATGGGCTAGCCGCTCCTCCAACTCTACATGCAGGTCACAGGTGCCATTTAGAAACCTGGATCCTGAACAACTGGTGCCATATTTTTTTATGGCATTTTCTGCTGCAGCTTTGATCTTTGGATGTGTGGTCAAGCCCAGATAGCTATTTGAACCGAACATCATGACTTCAGTGCCATTCACGGTAACGGTAGTCCCTTGCTCTGAAGAAATTTGCCTGAAAAATGGATAAAACCCTAATTCCTTGGCTTTTTGTGGTTCCTGAAAGTGGCTAAATCTGTCTTTTAATATACCCATCAAGTCAATTTAAGGAGTAGATAAAGTTTATTCTGGGGTAATGATTGGTTAAGTTAAATTCAGTGTTAACGATTTATAAAGTTAACTTTAATTCTTTACTCTTTCAACAAGAAAAGATTTGCAAAGGTAGAATTATTCCACATGTTATTTGCTGCTTTTCATGTTAAAGATCACATCATCCTGGATGAAAACGAGTTATGAAACATTTAATTTTTTCAAACCTGTTTAATTGGCCAGAGTCAGTTTTCAATCATACGACCCGGTAAAATCTATTTCAGTTGGATAATTTAATCTCAGGGCCTAATTACCGGATGTTATTCAGGTATTAAGTTAATATTTGCACTTTATCAGAAACCAAATCAATCATCACCAAATGATCAAATCAGGTTGTGTGATCCTGGCTGCAGGAAAAAATACAAGACTAGATACCGGAAAACCTAAAACACTATTACAGATAAATGGCCAGACGCTGTTGGAACGGCACATTAACCTGTTTTCTAAATATGGGATCGATCAATTTTGCGTGATTACTGGTCACAATAAGGAAGCTCTTGAAGAAGAGATTCAGAGAATTTCATCCATTTATCCAGTCACGATTGATTCCGTTTTCAATGACCAATTTAACCTTGAGAATGGACTATCTGTTTATAAAGCCCGGGAATGGGTAGGACAGAAGAATCTGAAATCATTTCTTCTTACCATGGCAGACCATGTATTCAACAAATCATTGATTTCTGCTTTTACGGATACTCAAAAGGATTTCTCGAAAAATGATCTCTATCTGGCAGTGGATAAGCCCGGCAAGCACAATCAACACATAGATATTGATGATGTAACAAAGGTTCTTGGCCAAAAGGGCTTGATAAAAAAAATAGGAAAGGAATTAACCGATTATAACTACTTCGATACCGGTCTGTTCGAAATGAGTCCTGAAGTATTTAATGCCTTTGAGTCATGCTTTGGTAAAAACCAGTATTCAATTTCAAATATGGTTTTTTCACTTGCCGAAAAGAATAGGGCCGCGCTGACCGAAGTCATTGGGAGTAGTTGGAATGATGTGGATAATCTCGATGATTATCAAAATAGTCTTGACCTGAGTCTGGACTAGCTATTCATGAATTCCTGAAGCTGCGGATAAATTTGATCTTCGTGCATCTTTACTTTCGGATGCTTAAAACCAAAAGAAGAAATGATCGAGACTTCACCCTTCATGCCTTTATCTTTAGCTCCTTTGGCCAATCGCACGACATCAATCATGATCCCCGCACTGTTTGGACTGTCTTCTACCTTCAATTTCAGGTCAATTTCAATTTTCTGGTCTCCAAACTGTCTACCGTGAATGTTGATGTAGCAGATTTTTGTATCGTTTAGATGAGGGATGTAATCACTTGGACCGATTCTTACCGGGGGCTTTTCAGAACCACCAAACAACGAATCTACTGCCGTGGTTTTGGAGATTCTTTTATTGGTGAGGCGATCTTCATCAATCATGTTTTCGAAATCTGTATTCCCTCCAACATTCAATTGATACATGTCGTCAATAGCAATTCCTCTCTTGAGAAGACTTTCAGTCAGAATCCTGTGAGTATAAGTTGCTCCAAATTGTGCTTTGATATCATCCCCGATACATACCAGTCCGGCATCCGCATATTTTTTACTCCACTCATCTGTAGAGCAAACAAATACCGGTATCGCATTGATAAAACCAACTCCGGCTTCTAATGATTTTTGAGCGTAGAACCTAACTGCTTCCTCACTTCCAACCGGTAGATAGCAAACAGCAAAGTCTGCGCCTGTTGATTTTAAATACGCTGCAACGTCTACACTCTTTTGATTGTCATCAACTTTGAATGAATCCGTCATGTGCTTGGCCACTCCATCGTAGACTTCACCCTTCACCACAGGGACATTCTTTTTTGGGACGTCCGAAAACTTCACCGCACAATTGGGGGCTGTAAAAATGGCTTCCGATACGTCTTTTCCTATTTTTCTTTGATCGATATCAATAGCTCCAACGATCTCCACATCGCCAATTTGATAACCGAAAATCTTCTCGGCGATAAAGCCGGTTTTATTCTTTTTGTCTTTGTAATATTCTATGCCTTGAACAAGCGAGGAGGCGCAATTTCCTACACCGATGATTGCTAATTTGATCATTGAATCTTATTTGAAGCCGTGAAAATAATGAAAATCAAATTGATAGTCGGCAAACTATTTTATTTCCTGAATCTTAACGTTGAAATTAAGGTTGGCTTCAGCGTTACCTCGGTAAGATCCCTGAACGGGAAATGTATTGGCCGGATGATAGCTTGATACGACAGGAATATAGCTGTTTGTGGCCAGTAGTCCTGCACTGGGATCGAGCGGAATCCAACCGGCTCCCGGTACCCAGGCTTCGATCCAGGCGTGTAGTTCATGACCTTCACCAAGCTCCGAATTGAAGGCATATCCGCTTACAAATCTTGCAGGAATGTTTCTGTTTCTAAGCATGTTGATCATCATCCAGCTCAGATCTCGGCAACTTCCCTTTTTGGAATCAAAACATGTTATGGGATTCATCAGATCAGATTCATACCTGGTTTCATGGTCCCAGTTGAGGTTAATCTCTTTATTTAGGTATGTTAGAAAAGTGATTAGTGTGTCATCACTGGCCTCATATAGCTCATCTAACCATTTATTGGCATTATCCGAAAGATGCTCAGTCTCAAGAAAAATATCTAAGGCCTTTGTGTGTGGAGTCTTGGTTTTTTCCTCCTGAAGGAAATTGAAAGGGTTGATCTCGTCGGACTCCACTTCTATTTCAGCAATGATCTGTATGTTATCCTGTAAATCATTGAACCAACACTGGTGATACAGGTTGTCCTCAGCATCCACTCTTTGGGCTAAGCCAGAGCTTGCCGGATCAATCTTCAACTCGAAGTTATCTAGTGTAATATAGTTTCTGGGTAGGGGATAAAAATAAAAGTGCTGTGGCTCAACAAAGACTTTGCTGCTGTACTGGTAAGTTGTTTGATGTGTGATCTTAAGCTTCATTTTTCAACGTTATGCTCATCTTAACATCTTCGTCTTCAAATGCTCTTTTCAAAGCGACCGCAGGTATTTTATCAATTCCATCTCTCAGCCTGCTATTCCAAAACTCAGAAATGTGACCAAGATCTTTTTCTGTAAAGCGATGTTCAATCATATTGAAGGTATTTCGCTTCAAAACGATCGTATCAATGGGGTAATCCACATCATTGGCTGAGATACGGGTGGCATCGAAAGAAAGAAACCCACTCTTCAGGCCAAATTCCAAAGGGGTATCATAAGTGATTGATCGCTTCAATATTGGATTTCCAAATCCAGTATTACCAATGATAACATATGGTGTTCCTTGCCCAATCTCTATCCAGTTGCCCTGAGGATATAGCAGATATAATTTTGGAGCTTCGTCTTTTTCAAGCTGCCCACCCACGATAGCGAAAAGATTGAAATACATGCCTGCTTCTTCTATAGATGCTTTATCCTCATCTGCTACTCGTTTTACCTGCTCGCCAAACTTGTTCACAGCTTTGTAGAGTTTATTAAAGCTTTCATCATCATCTTCAACCACCTCAGAGAAGTAAGTCAGTGCTTTGTCCCGGACAGACCTTAGCCCTGAGGTCATGATAAAAAATGAATGGTTCTTTCTTTGAACAGTGAAGATCTTTTTAGCCACGGTAGTATCATTTCCGGAGGTGATACGAGTATCGGCAAGGCCGGCAATGCCTTCCTTGCTTAGGATTCCAAGGCAGTAAGTCATGATTGTGATTGAGATTGACTGTCAGTGACGAAGTTAGGTTGAATCTTGAAATATTGCTCATAGATTGCTGATGAAATGTCGTTAAGCCGAATCTGGAGCTGATCCAGATATTCATGGAGTCCAAACTCAAATACCTCACTGATATCTGCATATTCCAGGTCAGCCCTGAGGTTACCTATGGCTTTTTCTGCATTGTTTGAATAGCCTCTGCCTTTAAATTCAGATATTTCGAGTAGACAGGACTCCACATTCATCAGACAAAAAAGGATGGATCTCGGGAAGTATTTATTAAGCACTAAATATTCTACAATCGTGGTTGGAGCGATTTTGCCATACACTCTCCTGTAGGCATTGAAAGCACTTACAGACTTCAATAGGGCTGCCCAATGTAGGTAGTCTAGTGGTGAGCCGACCTCTTCGACCGAAGGGAGCAAAAAGTGGTACTTTACATCCAAAATTCTTGAGGTTTTATCAGCACGCTCCATAAATTGGCCAAGTCTGGTGAAATACCACCCCTGGGTTCTGGGTACCGTGTCGTATGCTATCCCGTTCAATAGCTGAATTTGCTTTTTTATCGAATTAAAGAAGCTGTGAGGATCCTCTTTTTTCCAAACACGTTTTTTGACTAGCTCCTGGATATAATGATACAGGTCATTGAGTACTTCCCAGGTCTCCTTTGAAATGTTTTCACGAACTATTCGAGCATTTTCACGAGACTTGGTGATTGATGATAAAATACTATTCGGGTTACGCTCATCAAAAGCCAGAAACCTAATGGCATTTTCCCTGTTGACAGTTTTGTACAGTTTAAGAAAGAGGTCATTGTCTCCCGTGGCTAATAATAGGGGAGCCCATTGTTCTCTTATTCCGGGCGGCAGATCAAGTGAAAGGTTAAAATTTACATCAATAAACCGCGCATAGTTTTCAGCACGCTCAGTGTAACGGCCTAACCAAAATAATGAATCAGCTACTCTACTTAACATACTATTCTTAATCAAATAAAACCCAGGTGTCTTTGCTACCTCCACCCTGTGATGAATTTACCACCAGTGAACCCTTTACCAACGCAACTCTTGTTAAAGCTCCTGGTATCACTTTAATATTTTCTCCAAAAAGAATATATGGCCTAAGGTCTACATGCCGTGGAGCTACTCCTTTACTCGAAAGTGTGGGAACGGTTGATAATGACAATGTAGGCTGAGCAATGTATTTTCTTGGCGAGGCTTTTACTTTTTTGCGAAACTTTTCGTGTTCATCCTTTGAAGCTTTTGGCCCAATCATCATTCCATAGCCACCCGCAGCATTGGTCTCCTTTACCACAAGCTTCTCTATATTCTCCAACACATACCTTAGGTCTTTTTCTTCAGAACACAGATAGGTGGGAACATTCTCGATGATTGGATCTTCACCTAAGTAATACTTTATGATCCTGGGAACATAAGCATAGACAGCCTTATCATCTGCAACCCCGGTTCCCGGGGCGTTGGCCAAGGCGACATTTCCTTTCTTATAGGCTTCAAATAAACCCGGGACTCCCAGCATCGAATCCGGGTTGAAAACAAGTGGATCAATGAATGTATCGTCAATTCGTCTGTAGATGACATCTACTTTTTCTAATCCTTTTGTGGTTTGCATGTAGACAAAATCATCCTTCACGATGAGGTCCTGACCAGTGACCAATTCAACACCCATCTGCTGAGCAATGTAGGAGTGTTCAAAATAAGCAGAGTTAAAGATTCCAGGCGTGAGCACTACTACGCTCGGTTGCATTTCATTACTTAATGATTGCAACATGTTGAGCAGGTTACCACAGTAATCTGAAACCGGTTGAACACCCATGCTGGCAAAAAGATTAGGAAAAGCCTGCTTGATGATTTCACGGTTTTCCAGCATATACGATACTCCTGATGGACATCTCAGGTTGTCTTCCAACACAAAGAACTTCCCTGTTTTGTCTCTCACAATATCACTACCGGTAATATGGCACCAGGTACCACGGGGAGGTGTGAGGCCAATACAGGGCTTCAGGTAATCGCTGCTTGACAATACCAGGTCACTTGGAATGATCTTATCTTTCAGGATCTTTCTCTCGTTGTATATATCCTGAATGAACATGTTCAGCGCTGTGATTCGCTGCTGCAAGCCTCTGTTGAGAATATCCCACTCAGATCCGCTGATGATCCGGGGCACCAGATCAAGGTGTAAAATCTTTTCGATGCCCTTATTGTCATGGTAGACATTAAATGTCATACCCATGGACATTTGAGCTTTGTCAGTTGAGTATTGCAACTGATGAAGCTTACGGCTGCTGAAGGTGTCTAAGGCTTCTCTAAATGCTTTGTAGTGTGGCCTACAGTTACCATTTTCATCGAGCATCTCATCATAATGCTCTTTGTATTCATAATTTTCTGTCAACACGGCTCCTTGAATTAACTTTCAAGGAAATATACAAAAAAATACGAATTTTATAAAATGATTAGCGAATATTTGATAATCAAATCAATAAATTCAAGAAATATTATTAATAAGTTCAGATTTTTGGCGAAAAACTATCATTTTTATCAACTAAAGTGTAGATAAACTAGCCTTGATTGCTTTGATTCGGGCTTCAGCATCTTCCTTCTTCTTGCGTTCCATATCTACCACCTTTGCAGGGGCACCCTCTACAAACTTCTGATTGGATAACTTCTTGTTAACAGAATTCAGAAACCCTTCTGTATATTTTAGTTCCTCTTCAAGTTTCTTTTTCTCTGATTCCACATCAATTGTCTCAGTCACAGGTAGAAAAAACTCATCAGACTGGTAAACAAAGCTTAGACAATTATCAGGTTTTGCCTCTACCATATGTATCTCAGAAAGGTTAGCCATTTTTCTCAATGAGCTCTTAATCATGTCAAACTTCTCTTTGGAATTGGATTTGATGTTTAGCTCGAGCGCTTCCTTAGGGGAAAGCCCTTTTTGATTCCTGATATTTCTTATTTCACTTGTGAGATCAAATAGCAATTGAGCATCATTGAGGTGATCACGCTGATAGTCTTTCTTTATAGGCCATGGTGAAACTATCAGGTAAGTATCGTCTTTGGTTTTTATGTCGTCCCAGATCTCCTCAGTGATAAAGGGCATGAATGGATGCAAGATCTTCATCAATGACCTGAAAAAGTCTGTTGTTTTGTCATAGGTATACTGATCAATGGGGTCACCATATGCAGGCTTGATCCACTCCAGGTACCAGCTACAGAAGTCATTCCAGATAAGTTTATAAGCTGCCATCAATGCATCAGAGATCCTGTAAGTAGAAAAGTGCTCTTCAATTTCATTAAGTCCCTGCTGTAGTCTGGCTTCAAACCAGGCGATCGCTTGATTGTTGACATCGTCAGGTTGGTGATCAACAGTTTTCCAGCCTTTTACCAGTCGATAGGCATTCCATATCTTATTGGCAAAGTTTCGGCCTTGCTCCACCAGTTTTTCATCAAACAAAAGATCATTTCCAGCAGGTGAAGAAAACAGCATACCGGTTCTTACCCCATCAGCACCATAAGATTTGATCAGATCAAGTGGGTCAGGGGAGTTGCCAAGTGACTTTGACATTTTTCTTCTTTGCTTATCCCTTACAATTCCTGTGAGGTAAACATCCTCAAACGGCTTATCATCAAGATATTCATAACCGGCTATGATCATTCGGGCTACCCAGAAGAACAGGATCTCCGGGGCTGTTACCAGCACCTTAGTTGGGTAGAAATAATCCAATGCCGGATTTGATTCTTTTTTGATTTTACCTGATTCAGGATCAAAGTATTCATTTTCGAACCCTTTGAATGAGGTAATGGGGAAAAGCCATGAAGAAGCCCAGGTATCCAGTACATCTTCATCCTGTTTAAGGTCAGACATAGTCAGATTAGGATTTCCTGATTTTCCCTTTGCAAGGGCCAAAGCTGTCTCCTGATCTTCAGCTACCACGTAATCTTCTTCGCCCGGGCCAAAATAATAAGCCGGGATCCGCTGACCCCACCAAAGCTGTCTGGAAATACACCAGTCCTTCACATTTTCCATCCAGTGGTTATAGGTATTCTTAAATTTTGAAGGATAAAGCTGGATCTCATCATCCATCACCACTTTGTGAGCGGTCTTGCTGATTTCCTTCATATTGATGAACCACTGTAGCGATAGTTTAGGCTCTACAACCGTATTGGTCCGTTCAGACCTACCGATCCTGGTCACCATTTGATCTTCTTTCACCAGTAACTCAGCTTCTTTCAGGTCTTTTACAATCTCATTTCTGACTTGAAAGCGATCCTTGCCAAAAAATTTGGGGACCTCACATTTTTCATTGAGTGTTCCATCAAGGTTGATAGTATCAATGACTTCCAGGTTATGCCTAAGACCAATTTCGTAGTCATTTACATCATGCGCTGGGGTCACCTTCAGACAGCCTGTTCCAAAGTCGGTCTCTACATAATCATCTGCTATGATTGGAATGGGTCTTTTAATAAATGGTACAAGTGCTTTCTTGCCAACAAGATGCTTATATCTTTCATCTTTGGGATTAACTGCAATAGCAGAGTCACCAAGGATTGTTTCTGGCCGCACGGTAGCTATTGTTACAAATTCACTGTTCCCTTCTATCTGATATTTTACATGATAAAGTGAAGCGGTCTCTCCTTCCTCTTTGTAGATCACTTCTTCATTGGATAATGCCGTTTGCGCTTCACAGTCCCAATTGATCATTCGTAGGCCTCTATAGATATATCCCTTTTTATATAGGTCCACAAACACCCGGATTACTGCCCTGTAATAGTCGTCATCCATTGTGAATACCGTACGATCCCAGTCACATGAAGCTCCGAGTTTTTTGAGCTGCTCCAGGATGATCCCACCATACTTTTCGCGCCACTCCCAGGCATACTTCAGGAATTCTTCCCGGGACAAATCGCTTTTCCTTATCCCTTTCTCTCGGAGCATCTGCACTACTTTGGCTTCAGTAGCAATAGATGCGTGGTCAGTGCCAGGTACCCAGCAGGCTTCTTTACCTTCCATTCGGGCTTTTCTGATGAGTACATCCTGAATGGTGTTGTTGAGCATGTGACCCATATGAAGTACTCCGGTCACATTTGGAGGGGGGATTACGATAGAATAGGGCTCTTTATCCGGATTGACATTAGCATTGAAAAATCCCTTTTCCATCCATAATTGATACCATTTTTCTTCTTTTTCTGCTGGGCTGTACTTTGCTTCGATGCTCATTATGCTAAATCCTGAATTAAGAGCGCAAATCTAGTTTTTTTAAATAAAGGATTGAAAAAAAGACTCTACTACAGTAAACTTTAGGTAGATTAAAAAAATGATTTTTAGTTCGCTAAATCCAATCACCTCAAAAGATTCGTAATTAGATCAAATAAATTCGAATAATAGTAATGGAACAAACAATAACACAGGATAGGAGATCACTTAAATGGAATGAAGTTTATAGTCTGGCAGCATTAAATGTGGCTGTGGTTATTAGCTGGATAGCCTATCATGAGTATCAACCTCACCTGATCGAAAACTTTAACCTTGGAAGTCTATCAAATTTTTTGATCATCACTAAAGCATTAGTTCTTGTTTTAGTACCCCCTTTAGCTGGCCTTCTTGCTGATCGGATAATGAAAAAAAGTGGCAAGTTTTTTATCGTTTTTACTGTTGGAATAGGAGCTACAGCCATGATATTCATGATAGTAGCTACTTTAATCGGAGCTGGACCGCTTAGTGATATGCAGGCTGCTTTACCGGTGATGATAGTTTTATGGCTTATTTCAATGAATCTATTTATAAGTCCGGCAAACTCAATGATTGAAGCTTTTGCACCAGTACAGAAGCTGCCCGTAGTGATGGGGTTTCTATTTCTGACTACAGAGCTGGTTTACGCATTGGAACCACTGGTTGTTGAGCTGGTACACTTTTTTGGAGATACAATTACCTTCGTTGTGGGTGGTATTTTAATCAGTGGTACAGGGTTTCTGTTTCATAAAGTTTCATCAGATGAAGTATTAGCAAGAAAGAAAGAATTATTGAAATTACCCTCAAAAGCATTAAGTATTGCCGGGTTTGCGACCATCATTATTGTTGGGCTTCAATTAGGTCTCGGGAAAGCATTGCTGGTTGAATTTTTTCCTGAAAATGTAAGTACAAGGTTTCCATTACAGGCAGACAATGCTAATTACATAACCTTTGGGCTTTTAGGTTTTGCTGCTGTGATGGCATTTTTTGCGGGGCAACTTATTCAGAATATGAAATTGGAACGCGTATTAATCATATCGTTTATAGTTCAGTTCGTAGGAATTGGTATTATTCTGATTTCAAACAACTTCTATTTCACCATTTGTGGAGCGATCGTAACAGCAGGTGCTTTCAGCTTTATAAATGTGAGTGGTCTCCCTTTTGCCCTCAAGCACCTTTCTGTAAAACATATTACTTATGGTGTGGGGATCTACATAGGATCCTCTGAAATAGTCAGCGGGATATTAGAATATCTATTGAGATAAGTGATTAAAAGGAAAACCGATCAACCATCGATTTGATGTTATCCTCAAAGGATTGTTGATTCTCAATCTTAATATAGTCTGACAAATGCAGGTCAGCATTTACCTTGATGCTTTTGAGATTGAGATGCTGGTTAATAAAAATAAACTCTAGTTTAGGATTGAGCATCTTCAGCACATCTACAATATCTAATACGGATAAATTTCTTTCCACAAGGTTGTAAGTTCCACTAGGGGTATTTGAATCAATTAGCTTATCAAACACCTCAGAGATGATATCTATGTGTACAAAAGCTCTGCTTTGCTTACCATTTCCGTGAATCGATATCTGGTTGTTGAAATTGCTCTCGAATGCAAACTTGTTGATCACAGAATCAAATCGCATGCTCCTGCTATATCCATAGATGTTACCACACCTCATGATATGGGTTTTGATCTTATCCCCAAGCCTTCTGACATGTTCTTCACCCCTGAATTTTGATATGGCATAGAATGTTCTGGGATTAGGCTGTGTCTGTTCGTCAATACTTACGGAAGAAGATCCATATACTCCAATACTACTTGCGTATACGAATTGCTTTACATCTGATTCCTCTATTGCGTAGACCAACTCCGCAGTACCCCAGTGATTGGTTTGCTCAAAAAAATGCGGATCAATATCAGAATAGGGAGTTGTTACCTTCGCTGCCAGGTGATATACCACATCTACACCCTTCAAGGCCTTTTTTAATCCTCTTGAATCCAATAGCTCACCCTGGATGAAGGTGATATTTTCATGATTAGGGAATTTATGACTTGTAAATAAAGCGTAGTTGCCTTTACTCAGATTGTCATAAATCGTGATTTTATCAACTTTTGGGTTTTCCGAAAGCTTTTTGATCAGCTCCGTTCCTATATAACCGGCGCCACCGGTAATTAATACATTCATGTTAGGTTGGTTAACGCTTACTTTTCAACCAAATCGGTATGTAGGCCACATTCCACCTTGTTCATACCATACCATCTGGCCTCTCTTTCTTGCATCTCCGGGTCTAATCTTCTCGTACATGGTTCACATCCTATACTCAAATAACCCTTTGCATCAAGTGGATGCCTTGGTAGATTGTGTTCGCGAATGTAAGAATAAATCTCTTTCATTGACCAATCCAACATAGGATGAAACCTTAAGCTGCCAAAAGGAGCAGGTTGTTCAGATTTCATTGATTTTCTTACAGCACTCTGATCCGCACGTACCCCATTGATCCAAATATCATGATTTCTTAGTAGGTGTTCCGTGGGTGCCGTTTTATTGATGTAGCAGCAATGATCAGGGTCTGAGGTAAAGAGCAGTCTGCCTTCGTGATCCTTCTGCATGTACCTGGGCATTGAAGACTTCACTTCTTTTACATCCAAACCAAATTCTTTGGCGACCTGGTCTTTGAACGCAACCGTTTCAGGAAAGTGATATCCGGTATTTAAAAAATAAACCGGTATGCTCTTGTCCACTCTGCTGATGATGTGGAGCATCACAAGACTGTGTGTTTGAAAGGAAGAGGTACTAAATAACTTTTTGCCTTCATCCTTATACTTTTTTAGTTGCCTGTCGATTTCTTCAAACTTCATAGTGCACCAGGTATGTTGATGATACAAAACAACCCTGATTTGAAATAAATTCAAAAGAGAAGTGTAACACTGTTTTATTTTTTGTTCAGTTGAAACAAATCTATTCTACTGTAAGTTTGTTTATCCAATTGATGTACAGATAATTTTTTTTGAATTTGAAAGTCGCTGTTTTTCGTAAGGAACATTTTAATGCTGCTCATCGGTTATATAATCCGGATTGGACAGACAAAAGAAATGATCAGGTGTTTGGGAAGTGCAACAATCCAAATTGGCATGGTCACAATTATGAGCTGATTGTACGGCTGATAGGTGACCCTGACCCGGATACCGGTTATGTTTATGACATGAAGAAACTTAGCGACATCATCCGTGAGGAGGTCCTAATCAGGTTCGATCATAAGAATCTAAACCTGGATGTTCCAGAATTCAAAAAGCTAAATCCAACGGCAGAAAATATTGCCATTGTTATTTACAACCTGTTGCGTCAAAAAATAAATGATGATCTTGATCTGAAAGTAACTTTATATGAAACAGAAAGAAACTTTGTTGAATACCCCGCTGGCAAATGAGCATGTAGATGATCAGGATGATCACATTCCAGGTGCAGCAGATACTCCTTTACGAGCAGATGCTTTTGAAATGGATGATCAGCTAAAGATTGAATTGATTGAAAAGCATTTTGGCGAGATTATGCAGATTTTGGGTCTGGATCTGAAGGATGATAGCTTAAAAGGTACTCCACGGCGTGTGGCTAAGATGTATGTCAAGGAGGTATTTAGTGGTCTTAACCCTAAGAATAAGCCTACACCAACCTTGTTTGAAAATAAGTACAAGTATGACCAAATGCTTGTCGAAAAAGACATTACTTTCTATTCTCACTGTGAGCATCATTTCGTCCCGATTTATGGGAAAGCCCATGTTGCCTATTTCTCGAGCGGAAAAGTGATTGGCTTATCCAAAATAAACCGCATCGTGCAGTATTTTGCCAAAAGACCACAAGTACAGGAGAGATTAACGGTCCAAATTGCGACTGAGCTTCAAAAAGTCCTTAAAACCAAGGATATAGGGGTGGTGTTGGATGCCACACACCTTTGTGTTTCCTCAAGGGGGGTAAGCGATACAAATAGTATGACGGGTACGGCTTTTTTTGATGGAAAATTCAAAGATCAGACCATAAAAAATGAATTCCTTAATTATATAAACTCAAAAACCGAGATAAGATAAAGAGTACCTACAGTTATAGGTAATACTTTTTCAAAACCTAACTTTATAGCTCCTTCTGATTTCTTCTGAATAGTCAAATCAATGGTTTTTATAATTTGGCCATTCAGTTATATTTGCACCTCTTTTCAAAAATACATACTGATTTTTATGAATAATCTAATATATGCTGTGCCACTGATGGCCGTGATAGGACTGATTGTAATGGCTGTCAAAGCCGTCTGGGTCAATAAACAGGAAGCAGGAGAGGTGAAGATGAAAGAGATAGCTCAGCATATTAGAGAGGGTGCTTTGGCATTTCTTCATGCAGAATACCGGGTTTTAGGAATTTTTGTGATTGTTGCCGGAGTGCTTTTAGGTGTGATTTCAAGTTTGGTTGAGACCACTCACTGGTTTATTGTTATTGCTTTCGTAATCGGTGCTGTATTCTCTGCACTTGCAGGAAACATTGGGATGAGAATAGCGACATCAGCAAACGTGAGAACAACTCAGGCAGCAAGATCCAGCTTGCCTGAAGCCTTGAAAGTTTCATTTACAGGCGGTACTGTAATGGGACTTGGTGTAGCCGGTTTGGCTGTTTTCGGTTTAAGTATATTATTTATTGTGCTTTTCCAATGGTTTATGGGTGGCGAATGGACATCTACAAGCCAAATGACAATTGTGTTAGAAGCGTTGGCCGGATTCTCACTTGGAGCGGAGTCTATTGCCTTATTTGCCAGAGTGGGTGGTGGAATTTATACCAAAGCAGCTGATGTTGGAGCAGACCTGGTAGGAAAAGTAGAGGCCGGGATCCCCGAAGATGATCCAAGAAACCCTGCAACAATCGCTGATAATGTTGGAGACAATGTTGGAGATGTCGCAGGTATGGGTGCCGACCTTTTTGGATCTTATGTTGCTACTGTATTGGCTTCCATGGTTTTAGGAAACTACGTCATCAGAGATATGGGTGGTGCAATAGAAGATCAGTTCTCAGGAATTGGTCCAATCTTGTTGCCATTGGTGATTGCAGGATTAGGTATTATTTTTTCCATTATCGGAACCATGTTTATCAGGATCTCAAACAATGATGCAAAAGAGCCTGAAGTACAATCAGCTTTGAACAAAGGAAACTGGGGAGCCATAATCCTGACCGCATTAGCATCATATTTTGTGATTGACCTGCTTTTACCATCTGTAATGCAGATGAAATTTTTTGAGATGGGGATCATAAACATTACCTCAATGCGGGTCTTTTATGCTGTCCTTATCGGTTTGTTTGTAGGTGGTGCCATTTCTTATTTCACCGAGTACTACACTGGGTTGGGTAAAAAGCCTGTTCTGGATATCGTAAGAAATTCTTCAACCGGAGCAGCGACAAACATCATTGCCGGGTTGTCTACCGGAATGATCTCAACTTTCGCTCCAATTCTGTTGTTCGCTGGAGCCATTTATGGTGCTTATTCATTGGCTGGATTTTATGGAGTTGGTATTGCCGCTTCTGCGATGATGGCCACTACAGCTATGCAGCTGGCTATTGATGCTTTCGGTCCGATCGCGGATAATGCAGGTGGGGTTGCGGAGATGAGTGAGCTGCCCAAAGAAGTTAGACAAAGAACAGACATTTTGGATTCTGTAGGTAATACTACAGCAGCTGTAGGAAAAGGTTTTGCCATTGCATCTGCAGCACTTACTGCGCTTGCACTTTTTGCAGCTTATGTCACATTTACAGGCATCGATGGTATCAATATTTACAAAGCGGATGTATTAGCTACATTGTTTATTGGAGGTATGATCCCCGTGGTTTTCTCAGCCCTGGCCATGCGTTCTGTAGGTAGTGCGGCAATGGAAATGGTGAAGGAGGTGAGAAGACAGTTCAAAGAAATTCCTGGAATCATGGAAGGTACTGGTGAACCGGAATACGCCAAGTGTGTGGATATATCCACTCAGGCTGCTCTGAAAGAAATGATGCTTCCTGGAGCCATTACTATTATCACTCCAGTACTGATTGGTTTTCTCATGGGACCTGAAGCCTTGGGTAGCTACATGGCTGGTGTAGCCGTGTCTGGTGTGCTTTGGGCCATCTTTCAAAACAATGCAGGTGGTGCCTGGGATAACGCCAAGAAATCATTTGAAGCAGGTGTAGAGATTGACGGCGTAATGACCTACAAAGGTTCAGAGGCGCATAAAGCGTCTGTTACCGGGGATACCGTTGGAGATCCATTCAAGGATACATCCGGTCCTTCTATGAATATCCTGATCAAATTAACCTGTCTTGTAGGTTTGGTAATTGCGCCTATCCTTGGAGAGATCTATGGAGATGGTCATGCTTCAGCGGATTTGGATGAAAAAGCCAGAACTGAGATAGTGGTCCAGCCAGAGAAGCAAGGCGAATAAATCACTTCCTGTTATTTTACCTGACGAGCCTTTGTTTAAGACAGGTAATTAGCAAAATTGCCTGTTCATATGGACAGTAAGCTATTTCTTTGGCTTGTCTTAATTCCTTTCCTGGGTTATTGCCAGCCTAAAAAGTCATTCAATTCTGAACGTATTGAGGGGCGTCAAAATGCCGATTGGGTAATTGACAAATCTTATGTGATCATGATATCCCTTGATGGATGTAGGTATGATTATGCAGAGAAATTCCGGGCTGAAAATCTTTTGAAATTGAAAAAAGAGGGAGTAGCAAGTAGCAAGTTACGCTCAGTTTTTCCCAGCAATACTTTCCCGAATCACTATTCCATTGCTACAGGTCTGTACACCAAAAATCACGGACTGATCAACAATAGCTTTTACAGCCGGAAAAGAGCGGAAAAATACAGTATCTATGATCGTGATGCTGTCGGTGACGGGGACTGGTATGGGGGAACGCCACTATGGTCGCTTGCTGAAAGTCAGGGAATGTTGTCAGCAACTTATTTCTGGGTAGGGTCGGAGGCAGAGATAGCCGAATATCGACCTAATTATTCCTTTACTTATAATTCGAAAACAGGTAATCAGGAACGCTTTAACAAGGCGATAGAGTGGCTGAAAATGGACCCTAAATTGCGACCACATTTGATCCTGATCTATATTTCTGTTGTGGACCATGAGGGTCACGAGTATGGACCGGATGCTGAAGAAACCAAAAAAGCGGTTCTGGAAGTAGATCATCTACTAGGGGAATTTCAGGACAATATCTCACAATTGGATTTGCCGGTCAACCTGGTGGTGGTTTCAGATCATGGAATGACCCACACCAGCAAAGCACTAAAACTTTCTGATTACACTGATCTGGGAGATTCAAAAGTGATCAATGGTGTCCCTGCGATGATCTACAATGAAAATACTGAAGAAACAGAAAGGATATACAACGAACTCTCGAAAGTACCTGAATTGACGCTTTACAAAAAAGAAAGCCTGCCTAAGCGATTTCATTTCTATGATGGGGATAAGACTGGCGATCTGCTGATTATGACAGATCCACCATATTTCATTACCTCGTCTGGGACAATTTCTTTCAAAGGTGGTCATGGGTATGATCCTGATCTGGAGGAGATGGGTGGAATCTTTTATGCCATAGGTCCTTCATTCAAATCAGGTATGAAACTTAAGCCCATTGAAAACATCCATATTTATCCTATGGTGACCAATATTTTGGGACTTGAGACTCCCGAGATTGACGGAAATATCAAGGTATTGAAAAGCATCATGAAGTAATATTTGGAAAATTTTCATGTTATTTAGTGGATGCTCCAGCTCTACGACATAGGATTCACCATTTTTCATTCAGCGTTCATTTTATTTGTTCTATTCGGATGGATCCATCCGAAAACTCAAAGAATTCATCAGTTTGCATTACTCTTTACGCTGATAGCCTGGCTGCTGATCGGTTGGTATGTGGGCACCATTGGTTATTGTCCTTTGACTGACTGGCAATGGGACATCAAGCGACAGCTTGGTGAGCGAAACCTCCCCAGCTCCTTCACGGAATATGTGGGCGAGAAACTAACGGGTCTGGATTTGAATAAGACTTATGTAGACATCGTTACAGCAGCAGGATTGGCATTTGGAATGATCATGGCCATCATCAAATACATTCAAAGTCGGATGGTAAAGTCTTAAGACTCATTATCGATAAGAAGGGCTTCCAATAATAAAGATCGGATTAGGCCCTCATCGATATCATTGAGTTTGTGAAAGGTAAGGACCCCAACTTCTTTCCGTGTCCCCATTTCAATAGCCGGATGATCGATCAGGTATCCCTTTGAAAACCCTAGTTGTACACCATCAAGGGGAGTGTTTCCCCACGGAATACTTGCGGGCCAGATATGGCAAATCCTTTGCTTCCGAGAGTAAAATGGCACATTATAGGATAGTTTTTCGGTCACATCCGGGATCTCCTCAAAGATCAGGTTTCGCAGACAGTCAACGATCAACAACTCATCTTCATTGAGGTAGTTCAGGAAATCCTGAACGCTTTTGAATCGAATTCCGGGTTGGAACTTATTAGCCATAGAGGTGATGATGAATCTGAGGATAGAAAATAGTAAATTAACTAAATATTGATCCAATCTAAATGTAGTCCATCATGAAAAAAATAATCGAATGGGTGCTCAGCGTAGTTGCAGCTCTCATTTTACTACAGACATTGTTTTTTAAATTTACCGGGGCTGAAGAGAGTATCTATATCTTCACTCAGGTGGGGATGGAGCCTGTTGGCAGAATAGGCTCAGGGATTGTTGAGTTGATTGCCGGTGTTTCCCTGCTTGTTCCCAAGGTGAGGGTTTATGGTGCCATTCTGGCTTTATGTGTTATTTCAGGGGCCATTTTCTTTCATCTCACGGTTTTGGGGATAGAAGTGAAAGGGGATGGTGGATTACTTTTTTATTATGCTTTAGTCGTTTTCTTCAGCAGCTTGATAGTTCTTTTTTTCAGGAGAAACGAGATCCCTGTTATAGGAAGCAAACTTTAATTGCTTCCTTTTCGTTGTGAACTTAGCTAACTTAGCTAAGTATGAAAAAGTATAACATCCATGAGGCTAAAACCAACCTGTCGAAGATCATTAGTATGGTGCAGGAGGGTGAGACTGTGTACCTGGCTAAGGCAGGTAAGATCGTTGCGGAAGTGAAGCCGGTGAAAAAGAAGCGTAAGCCATTGCCCTATGGGAAGTATCGTGATCAGATAAAAATGCATGATGATTTTGATAAGTGGCCAGATGATATCGAAAAATCATTTTCATTTGAATAAACCTGCCTTTGAAATACCTTATCGACACTCACATATTTATCTGGATTTTTTCAGAGCCTGAGAAAATCAAAAGAAAAGTGAAAGCTATCCTTGATGATCCTGATGTTATATTGTTAGTAAGTCCCATGACATTTTATGAAATTCAGCTTAAAAAGCAGCTTGGAAAGCTAGTATTTGAACCTGAATTAAAGGACATCATAGACAGGGAGTATTTCCAGGTCTTAAATATTTCAGGTGATCATACTTTAGCAACAATCGATCTGCCTTTGTTACATAGAGATCCCTTTGATCGTATTCTCATTGCCCAGGCAATAGTGGAAAAGGTACCAATGATCACAGGGGATAAGGAGATTATGATGTACGATTTCCCCTTTATTTCTGCCAGATGAATTCAGTCACCACCATCGGCCTCGATTGGATGGAATCTAAAGGCTGGAAGCCATTCCAGTTTCAGTTAGATACATGGCAAGCTTATCTGGAAGGAAAAAGCGGGTTGTTAAATGCTCCGACAGGAAGTGGGAAAACCTATGCTTTGTGGATTCCCTGCTTACTCGAGTATCTGAAGGATGAAAACCTTGAGAGATCATCTTTGAGAGTGTTGTGGGTCACCCCACTACGCGCACTGGCTAAGGACATCCAACGAGCCATGCAGGAAGCAGCTCTTGAACTGAAGGTGAACTGGGAAATAGGTATGCGCACGGGCGATACTACTGCAACAGAAAGGCAAAACCAAAAGAAACATGCTCCGGAGGCTTTAGTGATCACACCGGAAAGCCTGCACATCCTGTTAAGTCAATCCGATTACCCACATTTTTTTAGAAACCTGCAATCCATTATTGTGGATGAATGGCATGAAATTCTGGGCACAAAACGGGGGGTTGCTACTGAGCTAGCCATTTCCAGACTGAAATCAATCACCAGAAAACCTCTGAAGGTATGGGGCATCTCTGCAACCATTGGCAATCTGAAACAAGCAAAAAGGGTCTTACTTGGAGAGGATCTTTACAAAAATGCTGTGGAGATCCGATCTGATGTTGAAAAGAAAGTAGCGGTTGAGTCTATCCTGCCAGACGAAGTAGACTCATTACCCTGGAGTGGTCATCTGGGCACGCATCTGCTTCATAAGATCATTCCTATCATTCAACAGAGCCAAACTACTCTGTTGTTTACGAATACCAGATCTCAGACCGAATTGTGGTACCAGGCTATTGTGAATAATTATCCCGAGATGGCAGGCGTGATTGCCATGCATCACGGTAGTATCAACCAGGACATCCGGATTTGGGTGGAGGAAGCTTTGCATGCGCAGAAGTTGAAGTGTGTAGTCTGTACCAGTAGCCTTGATCTTGGGGTAGATTTCCGTCCGGTAGATACAGTGATCCAGATTGGTGGCCCAAAGGGAGTTTCACGGTTTTTCCAGCGGGCGGGTCGTAGTGGACACCGGCCCGGAGAAGTGAGTAAGATCTATTTTGTACCCACGCACTCTTTAGAGCTCATTGAAGCATCTGCATTGAGGCAAGCCATCAAGGACAAGAAATTCGAAACGCGAAAACCACTTGAAAAGTCAATGGACGTACTGGTACAGTATCTGGTGACCCTGGCTGTAAGTGGTGGTTTCAGGCCTTTAGATATCCTGGAAGAAGTTAGGAATACATTCTCTTTCAGACTTTTGTCATCCGAAGAGTGGCTCTGGGCGCTGGATTTTATCACTACAGGTGGCAATACCCTCACTGCTTATGATGAATTTTCGAAAGTCTACAATGACAATGGAGTGTATAAGATCATCAATAAACGAGCAGCCACTAGGCATAAGCTGTCTATAGGGACAATAGTGGGAGACCCTTCGTTGGAAGTAAGGTTTACCAGTGGTGGTTATTTGGGCACTGTAGAGGAATATTTTGCTTCAAAGCTCAATCAGGGTGATACTTTCTGGTTTGCAGGCCGTAACCTCGAATTTGTAAACATCCATGGATTGACGGTAAGAGTAAAAAAATCGAGTAAGAAAAGTGGAATCACCCCCGCATGGGGAGGAGGAAGGCTACCCTTATCATCATTATTGGCAGAGGGAATCCGGGAAAAGATACAATTGGCAGATGAAGGCATTTATAATGATGTGGAGTTGCAAACCATCAGGCCGATCATTGAGTTACAAAAGAAGTGGTCTAATTTACCGGACAAAAACACATTGCTGATCGAGCGTACAGAGACACATCACGGCTTTCACATTTTCTTCTATCCATTCGAGGGAATGTTTGTACATGAGGTGTTGGCAGGTGTAATCGCTCACAGAATAGGAAAGTTGGCAAGAATATCTTTTTCCATCTCCATGAATGATTATGGCTTCGAACTACTCTCTGAAAATGAGGCCCCGCTGGAAGAGGCGTTGGAGCTTGACCTGTTCTCAGAAGAAAACCTGATGGAGGATATCGCTCATGCCATCAATAAGACTGAGCTGGCATCCAGAAAGTTTCGGGATGTGGCTACCATTGCCGGTTTAATCTTTCAGGGGTACCCAGGGAAAAACGTCAGGGCAAAGCATCTGCAGGCTTCATCTTCGATCTTGTATAAAGTTTTCGAAGAATATGATCAGTCCAATTTATTGATTCGGCAGGCCATGGATGAGGTGATGACCTTGCAATTGGAGAAATCCAGGTTATTGGAAGCCATTCGTAGAATCAATGAGCAAAAGATCATTTTGAAGAATACACATCGACCTACTCCGTTTGCGTTTCCTATTTTGGTGAATTCGATCAGAAGACACAGCATTAGCAATGAAAAACTTGGTGACCAGATTGCAAAATTTCAATTACATTTCGATAAATCAGATTTATGAATCCCATGATTTCAATATTCAGGTATTTAACACTTACAGCTTTCATATTCTTACTCTCTGAAGAATCGTTTACCCAATCAATCGTGGGTAAATGGAAGACCATCGACGACAGCTCCGGGAAAGAGCGGTCCATTGTCGAGATCTATCAAACTGGAGATAAGTACTTTGGTAAAATAGTGAAACTTTTCCGCGAACCAGGTGAACCTCAGGATCCCCTATGTATAGAATGCAAAGGAGATAAAAAGGACAAAAGAGTTTTGGGAATGGAGATTATCACCAACCTTGAGTATGATCCAAAAGATGAAGAATATACGGATGGCGAAATTTTAGACCCCGAAAATGGGAATGTTTACGATTGTAAAATCTGGCTGGATGAGACTGGAAACCTCAAGGTAAGGGGATATTTGTACTTCCTTTACAGGACCCAAACCTGGTTGCCTGCAGATAGCTAATGGAAGAGTTTGATCTTGAGCTGGAGAGACAGCACTTTATTCTTGACCCAAACAAAGCTATTTATTGGTCTGACCAATCCATGCTGATATTATCAGACCTTCACCTTGGTAAAGCTGGCCACTTCAGGAAACATGGTATTGCCGTCCCTGGTGACATTCATGTTAGGGATCTTCAAAGACTGGATTTTCTGATTGAAAAATATGACCCAGAAAAAATAACCTTTTTGGGAGACCTTTTTCATAGTGACCTTAATGTAGAATGGGATTTTTTTGATGCATGGATAGAAAACCAGTCCTGTAAGTTGATTTTGGTAAAGGGCAATCATGATATTCTTCCTGAGGAAGTTTATCAATCTTCCAGGATGGAAATATTTGATGAATTGATCATCGGTCCATTCCATTTCACACATGAAAAGACTGAGTCCGATCTATACAATCTGTCTGGGCATGTCCATCCGGCTGTAAGGTTAAGAGGAAGAGCAAAACAGGGTTTGACAGTGCCGTGCTTTTACTTTTCAAAGGGATTCGGTCTGTTGCCTGCATATGGTAGTTTTACCGGAACTTACAAGATCAGGCCAAAAGTTGGGGACCTTGTTTTTGCCACTACCGGCGACCAGGTTGTTGCCTTAATGCCATAAATACCTTAATTTACATAGAGAACAGGTTGAAAAATTTGGGTGTGACTGGTTACTTTTCAGTCAGTTAAAGTATTTAATAACAAGGATCCCCGGGTCCATGGTGTATGAAGGATAGTGAGATACTTGATCGTATAAAACGGGGGGATGAGTCTGCCTTAGACTATTTGTACAAAAAGTACTATCGGATGATGACCAAGATTGTCACCTCCAACAATGGTACTGAGGACGAGGCTCAGGATGTATTTCAGGAAGCCCTCCTGGCTTTTTGGCAGAAGGCCATAAGCGGAAACCTGGTGCTTACTTCCAAGATCAGTACTTTTTTGTACAGTATTTGCTTGAATCAGTGGAGAAAGGAACTAGAGAGAAAAAGCAGACACTCCAACGAGGAGGTAGATGGAGAGGAGTTTCAGGGACATGATGAAAATGAAAGGTATCGTGTGGTGATGAATTGTATTGAGGAGCTTGGCGAAACGTGCAGAAAGATTTTGACCTTTTATTATTTTGATGGAATGTCTATGACTGACATCGCTGAAAAATTAAATTTTGCCAATACAGATACGGCAAAAACGAAAAAATATAAATGCAAAAAGAAACTTGATCATTTGATCAGGGAACGCTATAGCGAAAAAGACTTTTTTTGATAAATACCGCATGAATATCAAAAGAACTGAATTAATTGATGCATATCTTCGGAACGAACTGGGTTCCGAGGACACCGAAGCTTTCGAGAGTCAGCTTGCAGGGGATCCTTCACTTCAGGAAGAATTAGGATTTCAGCAGCAAGTGATCAAAGGTCTTGGAGAGTTTCGAAAAGCTGAGCTCAAGAGTAGGCTTACAGCTATTAATATTACTACACCTTGGTGGGAAGTAGGACAGTTTATCAATCCTGGCCTCGTAAAACTTACCGGTGCGCTTGTTACAGCCACTTTCATTGGTACTGGGATTTATTACTTCAGTAACCAGGACAACAACCCGGAGCTTGCATACATGCCTACCGTATTCGAGGAAGATCTACTTCGTAACAATTCAGAAGATGTGAGTTTCTATGTTGAAAATTCAAGCGGAATCCCTCAGGCAACAGCAATAGAAAAATTTGAGGATACACATGTAATTGTATCAGCTGAACCGGAAGAGTCACCTGCTGAAGATGAAATCGTCTATGTGGAATCAACTGGCGGATCTTCATCTAAGACTAATAATTCAAGTGAGCCAGCAGGAGATTTTGTACCGGAGGTGGATCTTCCAAATCCTGGCGACGGCTCTGAAGAAAATCAATTCAAGTCTGAAAGCGCTAAAATACCATTGGCTAGCAATGCGGATATCATCACCGCCCGGGAACAAATCGATATTAAGACTTCTCAGCGTAACAATGATGACATAAAGTATAAGTACTACGAAGGTAAACTCCACTTGTATGGAAATTTCAAAGACAATCCATATGAGATTCTTGAGATCAATAGCAGCCGAAGTAAGCAAGTGTACTTATACCACAACAGTCGCTACTACAAACTGTTGACCACTGACAAGGTATTGACTCTGCCTCAAATTACGGATCGAGTGCTTATTCATGAACTTGAGATCGTACGCAATAATAAGGTAGACTAATAGCGCCTTAAAAATCCGTCACTTTACTTAGTTTTGAGGCGGGATGGAGCAAAAGACCCGTAAAAAAAGAAAACTCGGTAGTTATCCGTTTATTAGCGTTACGCTAAGTATCACACTGGCTTTGTTGGTGATGGGGATTTTTGGTCTGTTGGTTGTGCATGCCAAGAAGCTGACTCTCAACATTCAGGAAAGTATTGAAATACAGGTTTTCCTGAACAATCAACTCACAAATACCGAAATAACCAGGATCAATCGCTCTATCAGTAGCAAACCCTATACACTCAATAAGGAAGAAGGGCCAGGAGTCAGGTTCATCTCAAAAGACGAAGCGTCAAAGCAATTTATTGAAGAGACCGGTGAGGATTTCACAGAGTTCTTAGGTGATAATCCGTTGAGGGACCTGCTTGTAGTGAATATTGCACCTGAATATCAGGCAGCAGACTCGCTGAAATTAATTACCAAAGAAATTGAATCCATGAACGGCGTGTATGAGGTAGCCTATGTGGAATCTTTGATAGAAAGTATCAATGACAACATTACCAAGATTGGCTTGATCATGCTGGGATTTTTTATCCTTCTTTTGATCGTCGTGGTAATTCTGATAAATAATACCATTAAGCTGGCTTTGTTTTCACAGCGGTTCCTGATCAGGAGTATGCAGTTGGTTGGAGCCAAGGGTAGCTTTATCCGGGGGCCGTTCCTAAAACGTGCCGCCTTTTACGGATTAGTAGCTGGAACCATTGCATGTATCGTGTTGGTGTCTATTCTTTATTTTGCCAATAGGCGCATTGAGGATTTGGAGAAACTGCAAGACCCTGGTCAGCTGGCTATTTTGTTTGCTTCAATAATTGTAGTGGGTATCCTTGTCGGGTATTTCAGTACCTATCGAGCTATAAGAAAATACCTGGGGATGTCCCTGGATGAATTATATTAAAGGAATATTATGTCTGATAAAAATAAGTTTGCATTCGGTAAGACCAACTATTTGATTATGATAGGTGGCGTGCTAGTGATCCTGATTGGTTTTATCATCATGGCATCCGATAGCGAACCCTATGGATTTGGGTTTTTGGGATTGACCCTGGGACCCATTGTTGTGATGTTGGGCTTTCTGATCCAATTCGTCGCCATATTCTATACAGATAAGAAAGATCCAGCCAATAAATGACGTGGATCGAAGCCTTGATTCTCGGAGTGATCCAGGGTCTTACGGAATTTTTGCCAGTTAGTAGCAGTGGTCATCTGGAGATTGGCTCTGTATTGCTTGGTACCACCTCTGGAGACAACCTGCTTTTTGCTGTGATTGTACACGCTGCCACAGCTTTAAGTACCATAATGGTTTTCAGAAAAGATATTCTCGATATTTTGCAAGGACTACTAGAGTTTAAGTGGAATGAGTCCTGGAAATTTGCTTTCTTGATTGTGATCTCGATGATCCCTGTTGGTATTGCAGGTGTATTCTTTGAGGATGAAATTTCAGGTTTTTTTACCGGGAACCTGATCCTTGTGGGCAGTATGTTGCTGTTTACTTCCTTATTACTCTTCTTCACATATTTTAAGAGTAGTGGTACGAATGAAGTTTCTTACAAAGAGGCAATTATCATGGGGCTGGCCCAAACAATCGCCATCTTACCTGGGATTTCCAGGTCAGGATCTACAATTGCCACTGGGCTTTTGATAGGAGTAGATAAGGAAAAAGCTACCAGGTTTTCATTCCTGATGGTATTGCCTCCCATCCTTGGAGCCAGCCTTTTGAAAACAAAAGATTACTTTGAAGCACCAGCTGCTTATGAGGGGTTAGGGGTTTTTCCAATGATCGTAGGATTTGTTGGTGCATTAGTTTCGGGTTATATCGCTTGCAAGTGGATGACCAATATCGTGAAGAAAGGAAAACTGTATTATTTTGCTATTTACTGTCTGCTGGTCGGCATGATAGCGATCATATCTCAGTGGTAATGGATTTAGACGGTCAACTGATTCTTGTAGACAAAGCGCCGGAATGGACCTCTTTTGATGTAGTCAATAAGTTGCGGTATGCGCTCAAAGTCAAAAAGATTGGCCATGCGGGAACGCTGGATCCCTTGGCTACCGGACTTCTATTGGTAGGAGTAGGGAAGTATACGAAGCGGCTGGGAGAGCTTCAGGGTCTGGATAAAACCTACGAAGGTGAATTTGAAATCGGGAAGACTACTCCTTCATACGATCTGGAAACAGACTTCGACAGTGAAACTGATGCCAGCCATATTACTGATGATCAGGTTCATCAAGCGGCCCATGGGCTCACTGGTACCCTTGAGCAAATCCCACCAACCTATTCTGCCATCAGGGTAGGGGGAGAAAGAGCTTACAAGGCCGCCAGGGAAAAACGAGAGATTAAAATTCAGCCACGGCATGTCACTATTCATGAGTTTGTGATTACTGGAAGAGAAGGAAATATCATTTCATTCATGATTGCATGTTCTAAAGGGACATACATTAGGAGCATCGCCAACGATTTTGGTAAAGAGTTAGGCGTAGGGGCTTATTTGAAGAGCCTTCGGAGAACCTCTATCGGGGATTATCATGTCAAAGATGCTTTTCCAGTAGAGTATTGGGTGGAAAAATATAAGGTGTCATGATACTGGTTGATAATATAGAGGAGTTTGAGTGTGCGGACCATAGCATCGTTACATCGGGCACTTTTGATGGCGTGCACATTGGTCACCAGAAGATTCTCCGACAACTGGTCGAGACTGCCAAATTCCACAAAGGTCAAAGCATTGTCATCACGTTGTGGCCTCATCCGCGATTCGTGCTGAATAGAGATCCGGAATCGCTCAAGCTGCTTTCTACCTTCGAGGAAAAAGCTGCCCTGATTGAGGAGATGGGCGTGGATATCCTTTTGAAGATTCCATTCACCAAGGGATTTTCAGAGTTGTCATCCAAATCCTTCATACAAGACATTATCATTAAAAAGCTCAACACTGAGGTACTGATCATTGGTTATGATCATCGTTTTGGCAAAAACCGGGAGGGTGGATTCGATTACCTTATGAGTAACTCCAGTGAGTTTGGTTTTGAGGTTAAAGAGATACCAAGAGAGGATATCGATCACGCCGGAGTGAGCTCTACAAGGATCAGAAATGCACTGACTGCCGGTGAGGTGCATGTTGCTACAGAGTTATTAGGCAGACATTATTCTCTAAGCGGTTTTGTCAAGGATGGCGACCGGATAGGCAGAAGCATTGGTTTTCCCACGGCTAATATAGATGTTCCGGAGTCATATAAGCTGGTTCCCGGGGATGGTGCATATGCCGTTTACATTCACCTGGGGAACGAAAAATTTCAGGGAATGCTTAACATTGGATGGAGACCGACAGTTTCCGGTCAGGAGCGCAGGATTGAAGTGAATATATTTAATTTTGACAGAGAGATATACAACAAAAGGTTGACCATTGAGTTTGTTCAATTACTACGTAAGGAAAAGAAATTTGAGAGTATCGAATTATTGAAGGATCAGCTCAATCAGGACAAGCTACAAGCCCTTGATGCGTTAAGTCTTTGAAAATGAAAAAAATAACGATAAATCTGTTCATTATCCTGATAGTATCCGGATGCATTGGCTCCTCTTCGTCAGGCAGGGTATCATCCCTCTTTTTCTCGGTAGCTGATGATAAGAAACTCGGCCTTCAGGTACAGGAAGAAATTGAATCAAAGCCTTCAGAATACCCAATTCTTCCAGAATCCACGTATCCTAAAAGCTACGAATACATCAGGGATATGACTGAAATGATCATCAACAGCGGAAATGTTGCCTATAAAGATGATTTCGCCTGGGTTGTAAAGATCATTCAGGATGATAATACCCTCAATGCTTTTTGTACTCCTGGGGGATATATCTATGTATATACTGGACTCATCAAATATTTAAATACAGCAGATGATCTGGCTGGTGTGATGGGACATGAAATAGCTCATGCGGATCGAAGACATTCTATTAAGCAACTTGAAAAGCAATATGGAATTTCGTTGTTGCTAAGCATTGCTTTGGGTGAAAGTGCATCTCAGACCGCACAGATAGCCGGACAACTTGCAGGAAAAGGAACAATTTTAGCATTTAGTCGTGGTGCGGAATCGGAAGCTGATGAGTATTCTGTCAGGTATCTGTCAGGTACCAGCTATGCCTGCAATGGAGCTGCCACATTTTTTGAAAAGCTGACAGCAGAGGGCAAATCCGGAGGCACTCCATCATTTTTGAGTACACACCCAAGTCCTGACAATAGGGTAGAGGACATTAATAATTTTGCAAAAGGCCTCCAGTGCTCCACAAAAGCAATTCAGGAAAATGGTATGACCTATGCGCAGTTTAAGGCCAGCTTGCCCTGATTGAAAAACAGGAACAATTGTTGCTGATAGAATACTTTGTCAACAAAAAGGAATATTATGAAGAATCTTAGACTATGCATCTTTACGCTGGCCACCATTGGTCTTGGAGTGTTGACAAATTGTGGTGATAAGGAGGGCGTTAAATCACTATTCTTTTCGATTGAGGATGATAAAAGCCTGGGTCTGCAGGTGAGCCAGGAAATCGAGTCTGATCCGGTGACTTATCCTATCCTTTCAGAAATTGATTATCCTGATGCTTATGCATATTTGAATGGAATGAAAGAAGCGATCCTTACAAGTTCGCAAGTTACTTACAGAGATGAGTTTGTGTGGCAATTGAAAATAATTGATGCGGATGTTCTCAATGCATTTGCTACGCCTGGCGGATACATATATGTGTATACCGGGCTTATCAATTACCTGGACAATGCCGATGACCTGGCTGGAGTTTTGGGACATGAAATCGCTCATGCAGATAGACGACACTCTGTAAAGCAATTGGAGAAAGTCTATGGGGTTCAACTCCTCTTATCTATCGTGTTGGGTAATGACCCTTCTCAAATTGAACAAATCGCTGCACAAATTGCTACTGCCGGCTCTACTTTGGCGTTTAGCAGAGACAATGAATCTGATGCTGATGAATTTTCCGTTAAATACCTGGCAGATACTGAATATGCCTGCAATGGTGCAGCTTCCTTCTTTTCAAAGCTAATTGCCAACGGACAGGATTCCGGAGTTCCGGAGTTTTTAAGTACACACCCAAATCCGGACAACAGAGTAGAAGATATCAATGGTCATGCCTCTACTGTAGGGTGCAACACCTCTCCAATTTCGGAATCAGGGATGACCTATGAAGAATTTAAGTTGAGTTTACCATAATTATGAAGAAATCAGAGATCAAGCTTCTCGTAGAATTAGATGAAGAAAATATCCCCGAAAAGATCATGTGGGATGCAGATGATAAGGATAATCCCGGGTATTCGGAGAGTAAGTCAGTGACTTTGTCTATCTGGGATCACCAAAATAAGAATACTCTGCGGATAGACCTGTGGTCAAAAGATATGCCGGTTGATGACATGAAAAGGTTTTACATAGATTGCCTTGGAGGACTCAGCCAAAGCCTTTTGAATGCAACTGGTGACGAATATATGTCAGGGCAGATCAATGAAGTATGCGACCGTTTGGTTGAACACTTGAAAAAAGAGAATAGCTAGTATCCGATTTTGTAAATAAAAAACGGCTCTCAGTATCATTTTAGGGGGGAATTGTGGTTTTTTTTCCGTAATATTAGTTTAGTATTTTACTAACACCCCAAAATGATGAAGAAATACATGATCGCCGGATCGATGGTATTGGTCCTGCAATTTTTTGTACATACGGCTTTTACTCAAACCACTGTATCAGGAACGATAAAAGATGCAGAGAATCAGGAACCATTAATCGGTGTGAATATCCTGGTTAAAGGGACAGTATTAGGTACTACCACTGATATCAATGGCAACTTCAATCTCAATGTTAGCTCAGATCCACCATTGACGCTGGTCATTACAAGTGTCGGCTTTGAGCGTCAGGAGCTGGAGATTACCGAGCGCAACCAACAGGGTCTTAGTGTTGAAATGTCAGAGTCTTTGTTGCTTGGACAGGAAGTGGTAGTATCTGCCTCCAGGGTAGAGGAAAGCATTCTTAAATCCCCCGTTAGTATAGAAAAAATGGATATTCTGGCTGTTCAGAATACTTCATCAGATAATTACTATAAGGCCATTGCAAATCTGAAGGGGGTTGACGTGGCCACAAGCAGCATCAACTTTCAGATCCTCAATGCCCGTGGTTTTGCCAGCACGGGGAACACCCGGTTTGTGCAGCTCATCGATGGGATGGATACCCAGGCACCTGCGCTAAACTTCCCGATAGGTAACCTTAACGGACCCTCAGAGCTTGATGTGGAGAGCGTAGAGCTATTGCCCGGAGCTTCTTCAGCATTGTATGGTCCCAATGCATTTAATGGAGTATTGTTGATCAACAGCAAAAGTCCTTTTGAGTATCAGGGACTGAGTGCCTTTGCTAAAGCTGGAGTCAATCATATAGGAGATGAATCCGGACATCCTACCTCACCGCTCTATGAGGGCTCGCTACGGTATGCCAAAGCCTTCAACAATAAGTTTGCTTTTAAAGTCAATGCGTCTTATTCCCGAGCAGAGGACTGGCACGGGCAATCGGATTTTGACAGGAATTCAGCTTTAAGACCAGATGGATTTAGCTTCAATCCTGCAGCGGACAGACTTCACTTCATGGGTGATGAAGCCTCTACAAGCATGGGATTCCTTGGCTTTGCTGCTCAAGCAGCATTTGCTGCCCAGGGCACTTCAAATGACAATGCTACTTTTCAAGGGCTAAGGGCGTTATTTAGTGATGTTCGAGATTATCTGGATGCTGGTGATGTGCCAGGGCATACTGTTGCAAGGACTCCATTTACCGAAGCTTCTTTAATTGACTATGGCGCGGAAAACTTAAAAGTGAATACAGGGCTTTACTATCGGTTGAATGATAACCTGGAATTAAGCTATCTATACAATGCCGGTTTTGGTACCAGTATCTATACAGGGGCTCAGCGATATGCTTTATCTAATTTTGGAATTCAACAGCACAGGTTGCAATTAAGAGGGAGCAACTTCTTTGTGAGAGGATACACAACCATTGAGAACTCTGGAGGTTCCTATATCACTGAATTCCTGGGGAATTTAATGGGTGAGGGGTATTCAGGAAACAGCACATGGTTTGCCCAATATACTTCCAGGTATTTACGACACCTACTAAATACTGGGTTATCACCAGGCGAGATTCAAACTCTATCAGAAAGCCAAAGGGTAAGTATTCAGGAAGATGCACATGAGTTTGCTCGAGCTTCAGCTGATGCGGCCAGATATACTGAAAGCGGTACACTCTTTAATGCCCAAAGAGATCGAATTTTTGGTGATAAAGAATCTATTCCCAATGGTCCTTTCTTTGACGATCAATCCAAAATGTATCATGGTGAATTTCAGTATGACTTAACTGAAAACTTTGGAAATGTATTTGATATGCAGGTCGGAGGTAGCTACCGTGTGTTTGATCTGAGGTCCGGAGGTACAATTTTTCCTGATCAGGACGGAGGAATTCAGATCAATGAAATCGGTGGATATGTACAAGCCGGTAAAGATGTAGTGGCAGATGTATTGAGACTTTCAGGGTCATTGAGGTTTGACAAAAACCAAAATTTCAATGGACAACTTAACCCAAGGATCGGTACGGTGTACACATTTGCCAAAAATCACAATCTAAGAGCGTCCTTCCAGACTGGTTTTAGAAATCCTACGACACAGGGGCAGTATATCAATCTAAATGTCATCAGTGCAAGGTTGCTGGGTGGTTTGAGGGAAAATTATGAAACCTACAACCTGACGACCAATACATATACCGGTGGATCTGTTTTGGCTTTCAGAACGGCATATTTTAATAATCCATCTGCAGGACTTGGGAGTTATGCCTCATTACTTGAACCAATCGATGCTTTTGATCCCGTTAAACCTGAAAAGGTGAGATCAGTTGAGGTTGGCTACAAAAGCCTGATTGATAACAAACTCTTAATAGATGCGGTGTTTTTCCACAATACTTATACTGATTTCATCACACAGATTCGGATTCATCAAGCCTCAGATGATTTAGGTGCAAATCCATCAGCTATTACTTCACTTCTTAGCAGCAATGCAGACAATACCTTTCAGATCTATACCAATCTGGACGACCGGGTGACATCACAGGGTGCAGCTATCGGCCTCACTTATAGCCTACCAAGAGGTTATAATGTAGGTGGGAACTATAGCTGGAATAAATTGATTGGAGGGTTTACAGAAAACAACCTGACAGAGTTTAACACCCCTGAACATAAATTCAATATCAATTTTGGAAACAGAAAGGTAATAGATAACCTTGGATTTAACATTACCTACAGGTGGCAGGATGCTTTCAGGTGGGAATCTTCTTTTGCGATTGGGGATGTACCATCCTACAGTACCCTAGACGCGCAGGTATCTTACAAACTTCCTGACCTGAAATCCATCATTAAAGTTGGAGGTTCAAACTTATTTAACGAGTATTACATCCAAAGCCTTGGTGGACCCTCTATAGGAGCCATTTACTATGTGTCGATCACCTTTGATGAATTAATGAATTAATCAACGGGTGAATACCATTAGATTTGGCCTGATCAGTTTCTGATCAGGCTTTTTTGATGTGGAATTTTCTCTGGAATCAGATATTCTCTTAATTATGGCTTGGGACACCGACTTTTAATATATTTAAGAAAATAACCATGGAAGGTAAGGAATTTAAAAGATTTCCCGAGTTAAGGAGTAAACTCTATGTCATTGTCTTTGGCACAGAAACAAAGGCTGGAAAATTCTTTGATATCGTTCTTCTATGGGCCATCGTTGGCAGTATCCTGATCGTGACCTTAGAAAGCGTACGAGAGCTCAATGATCGGTTTGAGCCGGTATTTGCGGTTCTTGAGTGGGTTTTTACTATTCTGTTTTCCATTGAATATTTGCTCAGGTTATTTATCCTGAAAAAGCCCCTGAAATACGTATTTAGTTTTTTGGGCATCATAGATTTTCTGGCCCTGGTTCCTACTTACCTTTCGCTATTTGTGACCGGTGGAGCTTATCTTGTGGTGATTCGGGCAATCAGACTGCTGCGAATATTCAGAATTCTCAAACTGTCCAGGTATTTGAGTGAAGCGCAAATGCTGGGTAATGCCCTGATAGCCAGCAGATATAAGTTGTTTGTTTTTATCGGAACGGTCCTTAGTGTAGTGTTAATTGTGGGTACACTCATGTATGTGATCGAGGGCGCTGAAAATGGATTTACCAGTATTCCCAGAAGTATATATTGGTGTATTGTAACCATCACTACGGTCGGCTACGGAGACATAGCACCACACACAATTTCGGGTCAAATATTAGCTTCAATCCTCATGCTAATGGGTTATGCAATTATTGCAGTACCTACCGGAATTGTTACTGGTGAACTGGTGAAAGAAAATAAAAAGGCCGCAATTGAAATCAGAAGCTGCCATAGTTGCAACACTGAGATCAATGATCCGAAGGCCAAGTATTGCAAGGAATGTGGAAGCAAACTGCCATAAAAAAAAGAGGTCAACAACTTGTGCCAACCTCTTCAATTGTATTTTCAAATATTTATTGCGGAACTGGTGGTGACATCACACCGGCAATGATGTGAATTATCCCATTATTCTTTGTTAAGTCATCCTCTAAAAAAGTATTAGGAACAGCTACCTCTGCTTCAAATTGCTGGTCTAAATCACTATCAATAAATACTCCAATTCCTTTATCAGCCTCAGATTCTATATACCTGAAATAAAGCTGTACACCGGCCGCACTTTCATAGGATGAAATCCCGGGATCAATAGCTGCTGTACTTACAAGTTCAGTTGCACTTACATAATCTAGTACCACATGGTTAGCAATAATTCCATACCATTGTTCACCTGTATAAGTGGCTCCTGTAATAGACCCTGCGTTGAATGTCTCATTCGTTGGTGCAAAAACAGTATGGCTATTGGTGCCACCAGTCGTCAGAATACTAGCTAAAGTTGTTTTCTGATTGGCAGCAGCATAAGCATCAGCTTTGGCAATACCAGAAGCTAAAATTGAGAAGTTAGCTCCCAGGCTGAGCGTACCATAAGTTGTGGGTAACAGCGCTGCGAGACCATCTAGTGCTACTGGAATTAACACTTTATTTGTAGTGTGTATTATACCATTAGTTGCCTCGATATCCGCTGTGATTATTTCAATATTCTTTGTAGCTGAGCCTGTCAATAGGGTCCCGTCCTGATTAACAGTGATAACTTCATCAGCACTGGTCGTGGCTACAGCCTGTGTCATTATCTCAGTACCAGCTGTCAAGTCCGCCGCAGTGAACCTGGTTGCAGACACATGATATAGTAAAACATTGGCAATAATGTCAGGATTCACTGATCTGATATCTTCAGGGAAACTGGGCACATTCAAAAGGTCAATAAATGCAGTATTTGTTGGAGCAAATAGAGTTAAGGAACCCTCTGCTTCAAGAGCCGCAGCGACATCAGGAAACAAACCCAAATACTTAGCCAGGGAATCAAGTCCCTCGGTAGTTTCTACAATCTCCAGAATATTCTGGGTAGGACCCTCATCATCATCCTTATTACAGCCTGCAAGAGCCATTATGCCCACTGCCACAACAGCCAGGACCAATGTTTTTATGTTTTCTTTTAGTAAAAAGCGCTTTTTCATTTTCGTTAACGTTATGTTGCTTTATAAAAATAATAAAAAAATATCATGTAATATTAAAATAATGACATTTAGGTGGGGCAATTTTCTTACATGATTGTTTATCCCATTTTTATGACCCTGTCAGCAGCCCATAAGTTGGAATATTAGTCAATCAATGACTTTACGAACAAAACCTTATATGTCTTCTTTGCTGATCTTTTTATGAAGATCATTAATTTTCATGAGGGCAGCAGACGCATACCAGGGGTGAAGATCCATCACCAACCTGCCAGCCTGTATTGCCGGGTCTTTAGATGTCAAAGCTTCTGCCTCTTCAAGAGACTCCACTGCGAAAATGTAAATACCTCTTACTTCTCCACCATCCAGAAAAGGACCTGCTATTACAAGCTTTCCTTCCTCAGCCAGCCTGGTGATATTATCCAGGTGTGCTCGTTGAATTCTGGCGGTTTCTACTGAGTCCTGATCGCGCTTAGGCCCGGCTTTAAGGTATGCCAACACTTATTTACGCATTCCATAAGCATCAGCACCGGTTTCTGCTGCTAATAGCGAGTCATAGGATTGATCTTCACTTGATATGATTTGCTTTTCTTCAGCTTCTTTCACTGAGCATCCGAGGACGAGGATAAATCCAAAAATCAATGAGTAAGTCTTCATAGGTCTGGAAATTTGGCTTTACTTTGAAGACTAAATGTTTCTTTTAAAAGTAGTTACAAGCTATCTAAATCGCTCTATATGATCAAAATATATCACAATCCTCGCTGCAGGAAAAGCAGGGAGGCCCTGGATTTGGTGCAAAATAAAGTGGGAGACGTTGAGATCATTGAATATCTCAAAACACCTCCCTCTTTTGATGAGCTTAAGCAGGTTATCAGCCAGCTGGGAATTAAGCCAGCTGAACTAATCCGGAAAAATGAAGCCATCTTTAAGGAAAAGTTCAAAGGCCAAACATTTTCAGACACTGAGTGGATACAAATAATGGTCGATCACCCTAAACTTATAGAGCGCCCCATTGTAATCAATGGAAGCAAGGCCAGGGTGGGTAGACCTCCGGAAAAGGTGTTGGATATCGTCTAGCTACTCAGATATCCGGATCCCGGATGCTTTACTGGCACCCGATCTTTGAACCACTGCATGGAAAGGAAACTGAATATAAATCCTGATGCAGCGGCCTCAATAAAGATCACGATTCCAATTCCATATTCATTCAGGTATATTCCATGTGGCTCATTTTGCCTGATCATTTCCATAAAGTTTGGACTTGAGAGTACAAAAATGAGCACAAAGGCAGCAAAGCTGACTGCAGTCGTTAGCGACGTTAGCACGCCGAGGCTCATGCCTTTTAAATAGCTGAATTCATCGTCATGATGCTTTCTGTATGCCCTGATGGTCAGGAATACACCGGTAAACATGATAACGGCATTAAATCCCCGAAGCTCGTATTGATGGATCAATCCGACTGACTTCATGAGCAAGAAGTACACAATCAATAACGCTGTGATAACCAGGCCATTTGTAAATGCTTTTTTTTCAATATATCGTGTATCCATGGTAATGTTGTTTTATGGGTTTTACCTTGTCACATAATTATATTAAGCGATTTTTAGCGATAATAGTTTTATGAAAGCACCAGAATCTATGAAAGCCCTCGTCTGCCACGAATTTGGCCCTATAGATACGCTGCGTTTCGAAGAGGTTGAAACCCCGGTCTTGGCAGCTGATGAGGTATTGGTGAAGGTAAGTTACTGTGGAGTCAACTTTCCGGATACTTTGATAGTAGAAGGTAAGTATCAGTTCAGACCTGAGTTGCCATTTATACCCGGAGGAGAGGTCGCGGGTGAAGTGGTGGCAGTCGGTGAAGAGGTAAAGGATCTTAAACCTGGTGACTTTGTAATTGCCGCAATGGGCTGGGGAGGTTTTGCAGAATATACAGTAGCAAAGGCCAAGAATACTTTCCGGGTTGATTCAGGGGAAGACCTGAAAAGAGGGGCTGTGCTGTTGGAAACCTATGGGACCGCGATCCATGCACTGAAAGATCGTGGTGCTTTACAACCAGGGGAGACTATCGTGGTACTGGGTGCCGCAGGAGGAACGGGCACTGCTGCAGTTCAGTTGGCGAAAGCGCTTGATGCTAGTGTGATCGCTGTTGCTGGTTCTGATGAGAAACTCAGTTTTGCCAGGGAGGCAGGAGCAGATCACTCAATTAACTATCAAAAAGAAGATCTAAAAAACAGGCTCAAAGAGCTGGGAGGGGCAGATGTGGTATTTGATCCGGTAGGAGGAGCGGCTTCAGAAGCTGCTTTTCGGGCATTGAAACCAGGGGGCAGACACCTGGTGGTTGGCTTTGCTTCTGGAGCTATTCCAAACCTCCCTTGGAACCTACCTCTTTTGAAATCTGCTTCGATTGTCGGCGTATTCTGGGGGCACTTCTGGAGAAATCAGTCCGTGGACAACAGAAGAAATGTCCATCAACTGCTTCAACTGCTTGATCAAAAAGCCATTCATCCTATGATATCAAAGGAGTTTGAGCTAGGAGACGGTGTGGAGGCATTGAAAATGATCAAAGAGCGAAAGGCTCTGGGTAAGATTGTTCTGAAGGCTTAAAACCGCTGATTCATACGAATTCCCACGTAGTAGTGTCCTGTGGATTCGGTAGTTTCAGGAGAGCGGATATAACCGATAAAACCAAGGTCAAAAGAAGGCCAGCTCATCATGATTCCGTAGCGATGTTGGAAAACATGCTTTTTTGTAGTCTTCACAAAAGTAGATTCATCCCCAAGAAGATTACCCTCAATCGTAGCATTATAAAAGACATATTCATAGCCTGGAGCATAGAAAAGGTAAAATTCACTCATGACAGGTATCGGTAGTAATTTTTTGGTGTTTCCGAGCTGAGCAGAAAAATAAGAGGATTGATAGAGGGGTAAAAATCTACCAAACCGAAAGGTGAATTCCTGTCGGACCCAGTCGTTTGTTGTTCCGGCTGCGAGACCTGTTTCACTGAGTATCTCAAGTCTTTCAATATTAAGGAGTGAATGACCATATTTTAGATATATGGTTGCTAAAGGGCTATCATTGATCTGGTATTTCCAACCCTTGGGAGTTCCCAGGCGAAAGATATCATGCCAGTATTCATGCATTTCCCCAACCCTTGATGAAGGTCCCATCCAGCCCAATTCCACTTCCCACTTGAAATATTTCCCTCTTTTGAAATAGTACTCACTGGAAAAACTTGCCGAGAGCTGTCCGGCATAGGGCCGGTCAAACAATTCTTCAAATCGCCAGGAGATCTTCTTGGGTGTATAGATCCGGTGATTTAGCTGAAATCCATGAATGATCTTTCTTTGGGAGGAAGTATCATGTACGTACCGAAAGGAAGGGTAAATACCACTGCTGTAATATTGATCCTTGTAGAAATTCAATGTGAAAGCATCGTTTTCCACCACAAGCCTGGCCTCATTACCCAGGTATTTTGTGGATTGCCCGTTCAAATGAAATGCGTAAACGAGCACGATATAGGCGATGATAAAGTAGCTTCGCATTAACCTTTCAAAAATAGATATTTGACTTATGGATTTTGATTTTCTAAAGAAAAAATTGGATGAAAGACAAAATTCAGGGAATCTAAGGCAATTACCGGGCCAAACTGGTCTGATGGATTTTGTGTCCAACGATTACCTTGGACTGGCTAAAAACGTAGAACTGGCAGAAACAATCCGTCATCGAGAGATGAAAGAATCTCCACAGATCGGAAGCACAGGTAGCAGGTTGTTGTCAGGTAATCACGCGTATTATGCCAGCGCTGAAGAGAAATTAAAAGCTGTTTTTGATGCTCAGGCTGTGTTAATTTTTAATTCCGGGTATCATGCCAATCAGGCGTTGGTAACATCCGTGGCAGAAAAAGGGGATACAATCATCTATGATCTGTTAGCGCATGTTTGTCTGAAAGAGGGTGCCTGGCTGAGCAAAGCGGATACCATTGCCTTTAGACACAACGACCTGGAGGACCTTGAACAGAAACTGAAGCAGGCAAAAGGGCGTAAATTTGTGGTTACGGAGACGGTTTTTTCCATGGATGGGGATATGGCACCGCTCCATGAGATTGTAAAACTCTGTGAGAAGCACAATGGATATCTTATTGTGGACGAGGCACATAGCACAGGAACTTTTGGCAAGAACGGATCAGGACTGTTAAACGAACTTGAGCTTTCATCAAGGGTTTTTGCCCGGGTTTATACTTTTGGAAAGGCCATGGGAGTACATGGAGCCTGTGTGGCAGGCAGCCAGGTGCTTATTGATTACCTGGTCAATTTTGGACGACCTTTCATCTACACCACCGCCTTGCCTCCCATTGGTTTAATCTCAATACAGGAAAGCTTTAACTACCTTGGCAGACACCTGGAGCTACAAGAGCAATTGAAAGGCATAATTGCTTTATTCCGGACCAATTTCCCGGACTCAATGAGCACCACGGCGATACAGCCAGTAATCATTGGATCCAATGATGGAGCAAGAGAGGCCTCGTCCAGATTGAAAGAGCATGGATTTGACGTCAGGCCCATTCTATCTCCCACTGTACAAAAAGGAAAAGAACGACTACGGATCAGTTTACACACTTTCAACTCGGAAGATGAGATTGTTCAATTAACTTCGATCCTCAAAAGTATTTGATTAGGATGCGGGAGAATTTCTTTGTTACTGCCATTGGAACAGATAGTGGAAAGACGGTTGTAAGTGCAATTATTACAGAGATGCTAGAGGGAGATTACTGGAAGCCTATCCAGGCTGGTTACCCACGAGATACAGAAACTGTTCAAAATCTTGTTTCAAATGATAAGTCCGTATTTCATTCAGAAGCTCATCTGCTTAACACCCCTGCATCTCCTCATGCTGCAGCCAGGATTGATGGTGTTGAAATAGATATAAAAGACATCAAGTTACCTAAGACTGAGAATTCACTGGTCATTGAAGGCGCAGGTGGGTGCCTGGTTCCTATCAACGATCAGGAAGTTGTTGCAGATCTTATTCCTCATTTTCGGTCGAGGGTCATCCTGGTTTCTAACCTCTATCTTGGGTCTATTAACCATACGTTGTTGACTGCTGAATATTTGCACAGCAAGGGGTACTCAGTGAAGGGGATTATTTTTAATGGGGAGGCAAATGAAGAAAGCCAACGAATCATTCTGAAAAAAACCCAATTGAGGTGCTTGCTTCATGTAGAAAAAGAGCAAAGTGTGGACCGGGAGATGATATTAAAACATGCAGAATTACTTTCAAATAACTGGTAAATGAACTGGCAGAAACTCGATCAGAAAAACATTTGGCACCCGTTTAGTCCACTTTCAGAAAAGCCTGTGATCCAGGTGAAAAAGGGGAGAGGCGTTTACTTGCAAACCATCGACAATCGATGGATTATGGATTGTATCTCCTCCTGGTGGGTAAATACACATGGACATGCGAATAAGCAGATATCCAGAGCCATCTCCAAGCAATCCCGGAAGCTTGAGCAGGTGATCTTTGCTGGTTTCACCCATGCGCCAGCGGTGAAGCTTTCTCAGCTGTTGCTCAATCTCTTACCTGATAATCAATCCAAGTTGTTTTTTAGTGACGATGGCTCCACATCAGTAGAAGTGGCTCTAAAGCTTGCCATTCAATACTGGAAGAATCTGGGGAAGCCGCGTAAGAGGATCATTGCAATCGATGGTGCATATCACGGAGATACCTTTGGGTCGATGTCCGTAGGTGAGCGTGGTATTTTCAATCTCCCATTTTTTGATTTCCTGTTTGAGGTGGATTTCATACCTTTTCCCGAAGGAGACGGATCGAATAGCGTTGCCAAAATGAAAGAACTGGCTTCGGATGATACAGCGCTTTTCATTTTTGAGCCTTTGGTGCAGGGGGCTTCCGGCATGAGGATGTTTACTCCGGAAATCCTGGATGAGCTTATGAGCATAGCAAAATCGAAGGATATCGTGTGTATCGCTGATGAAGTAATGACCGGATTTGGAAGAACCGGAAAGGTCTTTGCGTCGGACTACCTCACCCATGATCCGGACATCTTTTGTCTGTCTAAAGGGATTACCGGTGGCTTTCTGCCCATGGGAGTGACCACAGTTTCTCAAGAGATCACAAAAACATTTGATGCTACCAATTACGCAAAGACGTTCTTTCACGGACACTCCTACACAGCCAATCCGCTAGCCTGTGCAGCTGCAGTGGAGAGTTTAAAGATTCTGAGGGGTCAGAAGTGTAAGGATCAGATTGAAATGATTTCGAAAAGCCACGCAGAGTTTGTGGCGGCAACAAAGGTTCCAAAATCTATCAAAGAGATCCGGTCATTGGGCACCATCCTGCGAATAGAACTGAAAGTAGATGACCCTGGATATGTGAGCATGATCAAGGAGCAGATATATGATTTCTTTATGTCGAGGAATTTATTATTGAGACCTCTGGGACATGTAATTTACGTGTTGCCACCTTATGTAATAGAGCCCAAAGAGCTGAAAAAGATTTATAAGGCTATCCATCAATTTTTTGAAGAGCTGGAAAAGAAATAAGTTAGTTTCATCAGAATAGAAAACTCAGGGAATGGCATTTACACATCATACTAGACACATGGTTGGAAGAATGCAACTGTTATTCCTGATAGTAATGTGTTTGTCTTCCTGTGCACAACATGGAAAGGAAAATTCAGGCAAACCTAATATTGTCGTCATCCTGGCAGACGATTTGGGCTATGGAGATCTTGAGGTCTATAATTCAGGTTCTAAGATACCAACACCGAATCTTAATGCTTTGGCCGCCTCTGGCATGCGTTTTACAGATGCGCATAGCCCGAGCAGTGTTTGCACCCCCACACGCTATGGAATTCTGACAGGGCGGTATGCGTGGAGGACGGCATTAAAGAAAAGTGTCCTTTGGGCATGGGACAAACCATTAATCGAAGAAGACAGGGAGACAATTCCAAAAGTCTTAAAAGCAGAGGGCTATCAGACTGCCTGTATCGGGAAGTGGCATCTGGGGTGGCGATGGCCAGGAAAGACTGCTGGTTTTATCAATAATGACATAGCTATTGGTGATTACGACCTGGAAGGTAGAAACGAGCTGTGGCATGACATTGATTTCAGTAAGCCACTAGGCGGTGGTCCGCTTGCAGCAGGTTTTGATTATTATTTCGGCGATGATGTCCCCAATTTTGCTCCTTATGCTTTTATTGAGAATGATCAGTTGATAGAGATTCCCGATACCATCAAGCCAAATGGGATGTTTGGAGGTCCGGGCCCAATGGTCTCAGGGTGGGATTTGACCGAAGTGATGCCTGCCATTACGAAGAGAGCGGTAAGTTATATTAGAAAGCAGGAGACAAAGGAAAAACCGTTTTTCCTGTACTTTCCACTTACAGCTCCCCATACTCCAATAGCGCCATCGGAAGAGTTTATAGGGAAAAGTGCTGCAGGGCGTTATGGGGACTACGTTCACCAGGTGGATTATACTGTCGGTCAGATTGTGCAGGCTTTAGAGCAGACTGGACAATTGGAGAACACGATTATTGTATTCACCTCAGACAATGGATCTCCTCAGCGTGGTGGTGAAAACATGGCTGGTAAAGTCGGTTCAGTAAAAGCTTATGGTCATGATCCTAGCTATCCATTACGAGGCACAAAGGCGGATATCTGGGAAGGGGGTCACCGGGTGCCACTTATCATTTCGTGGCCGGCGCAGATCAACACCAATCAGGTTACAACTCAGCTATTCGGCTTAAATGATCTTTTCGCTACATTATCCGGATTAATTGGTATTGAGGCCGGAGCCAGATTTGAGGATAGTGAAGACCTCAGTGAAGTCTTATTGAGTCATCCTTCTCAACCTGTTAGAGAACATCTGATACATCATTCCATCCAGGGCATGTTTGCCGTTCGCAAAGGCCCATGGAAATTTATTGCTGGAAAAGGCTCTGGTGGGTGGAGTGCTGATACAGACAAAAGTGACATTCAGGGTCAGCTCTATAATTTGGATGATGACCTGGGAGAGCAGAATAATTTATATAATGAACATCCTGAGATAGTTGAGGAGCTGCAGGCCCTTCTGGAAAAATACCTGGACCAGGGCTATAGCAATGTGAGTTTTAGGAACTCAAGTGTTAATCATTAACACTACCGTCTAATAAAACCTTGGCAATTTCGTGACGGTACAGGAAGGCTGGCATGACGATCGTCGTTTTATTTGCAATAAATAATTAAGCAATTAAATGAGCATAGAAATCCCCAACAACTGGAACAAAGAAAAAGAGAATTCCTTCAAAGGAGATCAGGTTGATTTACTGATTTATAGATCTAATCTCTTAGGCTCAGATCTTAGAGTAACGAACTATGGTGGAGGAAATACATCCTGCAAGACGATTGAAAAAGATCCCTTAACTGGTGATGAGACTGAAATTATGTGGGTAAAGGGTTCCGGAGGAGATATTGGAACGCTTAAAAGAGATGGCTTGGCTGGTTTATACATGGATCGCTTACTCAATCTGAAAAATATTTATCGTGGCCTGGAGCATGAAGATGAGATGGTTGCACTTTTCAATCACTGCATCTATGATTTGGACTCAAGAGCTCCTTCAATTGATACACCCCTTCATGCTTTTCTTCCATTCAAGCATGTAGATCACGTGCACGCAGACTCTCTGATCGCTATAGCAGCCTCAAAGGACGGGGAAAAGATCACTCAGGAATTGTTTAATGGCGAACTGTCATGGGTACCATGGCAGCGACCGGGCTTTGACCTGGGGCTTCAGCTGAAGAAATCTTTAGACGAAAATCCTGGTATCAGAGGGATCGTCTTAGGTGGACATGGACTGTTTACCTGGGGTGATACCGCTGAGGAGTGCTACAAAAACACTTTGGATGTAATCAACAAAGCTGCTGTTTACCTGGATAAGCATTATGGCAAATCAAGACCTGTTTTTGGTGGAGAGAACCGCAAAAGTTTACAGGAAGATAAACGAAAAGATCAAGCTGCGGCGTTATCACCTATCCTACGTGGATTAGCGAGTAGCTACTCCAGGATGGTTGGTCATTTCACGGATGACAGCAGGGTACTTGAATTTATCAATAGCAAAGATTTGGATAAGCTAGCACCTCTTGGTACCAGCTGCCCGGATCACTTTCTGAGAACAAAGATCAAGCCGTTGGTTTTGGACCTACCTGCCGATCAGGATTTGAGTGATAGCCAGAAGATCAAAGGTCAGTTGGAGAAGGCTTTTGCTGACTATCGTGATGATTATAAAAACTACTACGAGACTCATAAAAGGTCCAACAGCCCTGCCATGAGGGATCCAAACCCTGTGGTAATTCTATGGCCTGGAGTGGGTATGTTTACCTATGCCAAGAACAAGCAAACCGCCAGGGTAGCAGCTGAATTTTACATCAATGCTATCAATGTGATGAAAGGTGCTGAGGCGATCTCAAGCTATGTGTCACTGCCATTGCAGGAAGCCTTTGATATCGAATATTGGTTGTTGGAAGAAGCCAAACTTCAGCGGATGCCAAAAGAGAAGCCTCTGTCTAGAAAAGTAGCGCTGGTTACTGGTTCAGGAGGAGGAATTGGCAAGGCCATAGCTGACAAGTTTATTGCGGAGGGAGCAGCCGTGATCTTCAGTGATATCCGTCAGGATTTATTGGACGAGATCAAAAAGGAATATTCTTCCGATGTTGCGGTTGTAACAACCCTAAATGTCACCGATTCCAAATCAATCAGTGAAGCATTCAAGCAGTGCAACCTGGCTTTTGGAGGGGTAGATATTGTAGTGAATTCTGCAGGGCTGGCACTGTCGAAACCATTGATGGAGCATACCGAAGACGATTGGGATAAGCTGAACGACATCATGGTCAAAGGTCAGTTTCTGATGAGTAAGGAAGCTGCCAAAACCATGAAAGCACAGGGACTGGGTGGCGACATCGTGAACATTGCGAGTAAAAATGCCCTGGTATCAGGACCAAACAACGTCGCTTATGGAACAGCTAAGTCAGCACAGGCTCATATGAGTAGGTTGCTTGCTGCAGAGCTGGGACCAGACAAGATCAGAGTCAATGTTGTGAATCCTGACGCCGTGATCCGAAACAGCAATATCTGGCAGTCAGGCTGGGCCGAAGGCAGAGCAAAAGCCTACGGTATTACTGTTGATGAATTGCCTGCTTTTTATGCCAAGCAAACACTATTGAATGAAGAGCTTTTGGTGGAGGACATCGCTAATGGAGTATTTGTGTTTGTGAGCGGCATGCTGTCTAAATCGACAGGTAACATTCTGAATGTAGATGGTGGTGTAGCTGCAGCCTTTGTAAGATAGGAGTAGCTTCAAGGTAAAATAAATCCAAAAGCCCGTCCAGAGTGACGGGTTTTTTTTGTGGTTTTTCTACGCCGCTTTTCTCAGGAGAGAGGATATAATGCAAATCGAAGTCATTGGAAAGTGCAAGTGAGTTGGAGACGAATCACGATGGGCTGTGAGCCACAGCCCATGGATTTTGACCGCTTTTCTAGCCATGTTTCACTTCAAATGTAGTATGTTTTGATTCGATTATAGCTATGTTTTAGTCTGCACATAGCTATGTTTTTCTACAGCTCTATTTTCCAATAGAAAATAGCCTGATCTGATCATTGGTTAGTTGCTTCCTGCCTCCTTAGGCATCATCATTCTGACTCCTGATTTCTGTCTCCTGTCTCCTGCTAAGCCACCCTCATCATACTATCTTTCAGCTTTTGAATGGCTCTGGTGGCTGTATTCTTCACTGATTGATAGCTGATAGAAAGGAGCTCAGCTATTTGTTTATTAGGGACATTGGCGAAATATTTTAAGTAGAGAATCTCCTTCTCTCTGGGGGAAAGGTTATTCATTGCGCTTTTCAGTTCATCCTTTTGCTGTTGCAGACTTTCTTTATAAATGATCTCATCTTCAATAGAGTCCACACTTGATCCCAGCTCGACCTTCATCTCATCTGAGCTTAATTTTTGGGCTTTCTTCAATTCCTTGATGAGTATGGATCGAAATGCCTTGAGTAAATAGTAGTTGATATTATCCGTTGTGCCAATGTGTTTTCGTCGGTCCAGCAGGTTAGCAAATAGCTGCTGCACACAATTGGCAACCAGGTCCCGGTCATTGTTCAATCTTCGGCCATATAAGAGGAGGTTTTGCACATGATTTTCATAGATAACCTTAAAGCTGTAATCACAACCATTGCGGAATTGGTCCCATATCATTTTGTCATTTGACCAGAGATTCACACTCATTTAGAAATCGGGGTTAGGGTCAAAAATGGGATTTAAAGACTCTCCAGACTATAAATATACCATTTTTAGTGTTATTAATTTCATAACCATCAGCCTGAAACAGTTGAAAGTTAATCCATCGAAAATAATTTAAGTTTTTTTAGGTACTGTCCTGATGTTTGCTGCTTTTATAATTAACAGGCTTTATTTATATGCCATATTGAATACTAATCTGTTCACATAAGGATGAATTATCAGAATTACAATGTCGAGGATTTCATCAACGATGAGACATTCGTAAGGTGGGTGTGGGACATGCATTTTGATTCTCCCAACAGCTGGGATAAGTATCTGGATAAATTTCCAGAGAAAAAGGAGGAGATGGAGCTAGCCATACACCTTATCCTGAATGTGAAGCCTAAAGTGGAGAGTCCGGAGTTGAAAGCCGATGCACAGGCCATCTGGTCTTCACTTGAGCATAAAGTCAATTCAAATAAAATTCAATCACATCAACCTTCTCGTTTTCGTCATTTGATTTATTCCCCGTGGACACAAGTAGCCGCAATACTAATTCTGATCACCGGATTATCATTTTTCTTTTATTTACACACAGATCTTTCAGCAGACATAGCTTCTGTGGCAGAGTCAAAAGTAGTAAAATTTAACCCCAAGGGTAGGAAGTCAACCCTTACTTTGAGTGACAGGACCAGGGTGGAACTCAATGCCCAAAGCAAAATTGAATACATAGACAACTTCAGTCCAAATAAACGTGAGGTGACCCTCACAGGTGAGGCATTCTTTGATGTTCAGCGGGATGAGAATCGTCCTTTCATTATCAATGTGAATGGGGTTACGGTCAAAGTACTTGGGACATCATTCAACATTAAGGGTTATCCTGGTGACAACTATATTCAGGTGGCCGTCGCTTCCGGTCATGTGGAAGTATACGATATCTCAAATAACAATCACGTTGACCTCATTGTGGATGAGGTGGCAGATTACAGTTATGCTTCCGGGGATTTCAAAAAGAGTCAGATCACGGATAAGGATTTAACCTTTGGGTGGAAAGAACAAAAGCTGGTATTCAGGGATCAGGATCTGTATTCAATTGCTGAAGAATTGTCACGATGGTATGGCGTAGACGTACAGCTGGAAGGAATTGATAAACTAAATAAGAAAGTAACCGGGGTCTATGAAAATGCCTCTTTGAGAGAGGTACTGATAGGCCTTCGTCACAACTATAAATTTGAATTTGTATTAAATGGAAAAAATGTAAGGATTTATAAATAAAAGCTGAGCGTGCTTTGGGGAAAGGATCTCAGCTTTTAGCAACAATAGAGTTTTAAACAAAACCCAATTATTATATGGATGCAAAATTACGAAAATTATTCATTCGCATGACTAAGATTACTACGTATGCGATGGTCTTTTGCATTTCCCTCACGATCGGGATATGCAGCACGGCAGGAGCACAGCAAAAGCTCCTGAAAGAGATCTCAATAGATCTGAACTCCGAAGAGGGTTCCTCTTTGATCAAAGTGATAAAAGAAATAGAAAAATCCACTGATTTTTTGTTTTTGTACTCACAAAAGGAGCTAAGAGATAGAACAGTTAACATTGAAGCCGGTACCTGGAATATGAGCGATTTGCTTCATGAGATTTCAGGCCAGGCTAAGCTTTCAATAAAACGTGTTAACGAAACGATATCTGTTACATCAGTTGAAACCAAAGATGCGGATGTTGTAGACCTGATTGTGACTCAGCAACAAATAACCGGAAATATAACGGATGACCAGGGTGAAGCACTTCCAGGTGCCTCTGTAGTAGTTTCGGGGACCACAACTGGTACTATTACCGACATAGATGGAAATTATTCATTGACAGTGCCTTCAGATGCCTCTTCACTAGATATCTCTTTTGTTGGGATGAAAACGATTACTGTTCCGATCAATGGCCGATCAGTAATAAATGTCGAATTAGCTCCGGATTTAGGTGAGTTACAGGAAGTTGTCGTGATAGGTTACGGATCACGTCAGAAAAAAGATTTGACCGGTGCCATTTCAGTCATGAATTCTGACGATATCACGCAAAGTAATGCCATGTCGCCGGATTTAGCCATGGCAGGAAAAATGGCCGGTGTTCTTTCAGTCCCAACCAGCGGGAATCCCCAAGATCGGCCAAACATCCAAATTCGAGGTATGGGTACATTCAACGTGATTCAGCCCTTATATGTGATTGATGGTATTCCTGTTACCGAATATGGTTCTGGGTATGAAGGAACCGGTTCGGAAGGAGCACGCAACCGGGATTTAAGAGGACCTGTGAATGTTTTAAGTTTGATTAACCCACAGGATATTGAGTCGATTTCAGTACTTAAAGATGCATCCGCAGCCGCTATTTACGGAGTGAGAGCAGCAAATGGTGTAGTCTTAATTACAACAAAATCCGGGGGTCAGGGAGCTCCCAAGGTTGATTATGACTTCAGAACCGGTATTAAGAGGGTACCCAATACATTTGATTTACTAGGAGTAAGCGATTATGTAAGCCTATATCAGGAAGCATATGCTAACAATCCCAATTTAGCCGCCTCAATGCCCTTGGTTTTTGACCCAAGTACTGGTTTAAACAGGGGGCCTTATGAAGCATATTTAGGTGATCGCCCAACAATACACTGGCAAACCCCAATGATCAATGACAATGCCAGACTTCAGGATCACAGCATAAAGGTATATGGTGGTTCAGAAACAGTCGACTATTTCGTAAGTGCTGGTTATGCCTACCAGGATGGGCCATTTATCTATAATAATATGGATCGTTATTCCTTTTCTTCCAATGTAAATTCAAAGGGAAAAATTCTTGATGTAGGTGCAATTGTCAAGATCTCTTACCTGGAATCCAGAGATCAATCACCGGAATTGACTAATGCAGTATCTGCTCCTCCATGGCAACCCTTACTTGCTCAGGATGATTATTATACTTCAGAAATTCCTGCAGATGTGTTGGCAAGGGGATATGCAACAACAATTGATACTACCCAATCAATAAATCCCAATCATCCGCAATGGGGTGGTACCGGGCAATTGGATGAGACACCAATATATCTTCAAAATAATTTGTTAAAGTATGGTCCGGAAACAGAGAGTAACTACCTGGCAAGAGGAGATGAAGCTTTAAGTGAAACCAAGTTTGGTTATCTCAGGACTTTAGGAACTGCATATGCAGCTATTAAATTTCTGGATGGTTTCAAATTTAAAGCCAGCTATAGTGTGGACTATTATACACAGAGAAGAAACCAATGGAACAGTATTGATAGAGGCTGGTACGGGATTACTTCTAGTAATTTCTGGGCTGAGGGAAATTATACAGGAACAACTTTGGGGTCTTATGGTGAAAGACACACAACCAACTACAGTTTAACTGGTGAATTAACACTGAATTATAATAAGTCATTTGGTGATCACAATGTTGATGTTGTCCTAAATTTTATGGATCAACAAATAAGGGCTGATTTTCACGCCTTTGGCAGCGGAGAGAATGTGATTGACGATCCGGAAAGAAGATTTGTACAGGAACAAACTGCCCTGACTAATTCTGGGTTCAGTGGCTTTAATCAGCAGGCGCTGCAAGGATACATGGCCAGGACCAGCTACAACTATGCAGGTAAATATTATGTTGATTTAACTGTAAGACGTGATGGAAGCTATCGGTTTGCACCGGAATACAGGTGGGGAATTTTCCCTTCGGTAGCGCTGGCCTGGAGAGCTACTTCTGAGGATTTTATTCCACAAGTCTCATGGCTAAATGACCTTAAATTCAGAGCTGGATGGGGCCAGTTGGGTAATCAGGAGACTTTGGCGTTTGCCTATCTGTCTACTGTAACCCGAAATCCCCAGTACAACACCGGTTCCTTGCCAGGTGATGGAATTGGTGTTATTTCCCCGGGTGCGGCATTACCTGACTTCCCTACTGAGGACTTGAGTTGGGAAACGACTACTACATCTAATATTGGTTTCGATGCTTTAATGTTTAGCAATAAATTGAATCTGACCATCGAATGGTACAATAAAGTAACATCAGATATCCTACAACAGGCCTCCATTTCTCCTGCTGTTGGAAACGGACGAGATCCGATTTTGAACCTTGCAGAGGTTAGAAACAGAGGATTTGAATTTCAGCTGGGTTGGAACGATAGAATAGGTGGTTTTGAATACTTCGTCAATGGGAATTTCACCACAGTGAATAATGAAGTGCTTTCTGTTTTCAATGATCAGCCATTCTTTGCACTGGTTGGTGGGACCGGAAACATCAATGGCGGACAAAGTCTGAGAGTGGAAGAGGGTAGGTCTCTATTTCATTTTTGGGGTTATGAAGTAGGAGGAATTTTCCAGACACAGGAGGAAATTGATAACTATCAACAAGCCAAAGACGATCAGGTAGCAAATAATGCACTTGTAGCACCTGGTGACTTCTGGTTTAGAGATGTTCATGGGGCTCCCACAGAGGAAGAAAAGTTCTACAGCATAGGACCTGATAGCATTGTTAATTCAAATGACAGAACTTACCTGGGTAATTCCATACCCGAGTATTATTATGGACTGACATTTGGTGGAAGTTTTAAAGGATTTGATCTGACCTTTTTCTTTCAGGGTGTAGGTGGCTTTTATAAATTCAACGGAGAGCTACAAAAGGGTGTGAGCATGTCAAGCACAGGAATCAATCAATGGACGAATGTGCTAAACAGGTGGACTCCTGAAAATCCTAATACATGGAATCCGGATGATCGGGTAAATTCTTTGCCCCGTGCGGTAGCCGGTGATCCTGCAGGAAATGGAAGATATTCTGACAGATTTATTGAAAAGGCAGGTTTTATGAGATTACGTGATGTGACGTTAGGTTATAATTTACATTCTAAAATTACATCTAACATAAGTTGGCTGGATAGATTGAGGGTTTCTTTCTCTGGTCAGAATATTCTGACTTTCACCAATTGGTCAGGTTTGGATCCTGAAAATGACAATGTTCCTATTCCAAATATTTGGACAGTTGGAGTTAATGCAACATTTAAATAACTGAAAGATGAAAAATATTTTTAATATTAATCGCATAGCTTTTGTTGTTCTGGGGATGCTTTTCATCGGCGGAATAATTGGTTCATGTAGTGAGGATCGGCTAAACCTCAGACCGATAAACGATACAGAAGCAGATTTTTTTAAAACTGAAACTGATTTTGTTGCAAGTGTTGGCGGGATCTATGCCAAGTTGGGAGATAGATATACTTTTAACAATAATAACCCTGAACATGGGTTTTGGCTACTACCCGGAGATGATATTACAACAAATGGAGGTTTCAGAGTAAACTTTGAGGTCTTCTCGTCTTTAGAGTCTGGTGTTGGTGCTTTGGCTCATCACTACGGAATAGCCTATCAAACAATAGCAAGGGCAAATACTTTTCTTGACAAAGTGAGAAATGAGGAGATAGTTTCTGTCATTACAACAGCAAATCTTGCTGATAATTTGGAAGGGGAAGCACTATTCCTTCGTGGTTTTATGAATTTATTCTTATGGAATTATTTTGGAACAGCTCCTTTAATAAACCAAAGGATTACATCAACAGATGGGATTACGCCACCAAATTCAACCGACACTGAGCTTATTGATCAGGCTATTGAAGACTTCCAAACTGCTGCAGCTTTGTTACCCACTGCCTGGGATGCCTCCAATCGTGGAAGGGTAACCAAAAATTCAGCATATGGTATGCTTGGTAAAGCGCTTGTAATTAGAGGAAGTTGGACTGGTGCCAATGCTGATTATACTTCAGCAATAACTGCATTTGGGAATATTTCCGGTGCTAGCCTCATGGCCGATTTTACTGATAATTTTGATGTTTTAGAGGAGAATAACTCTGAATCACTTTTTGAGTATCAATCTAGCAACGTTGGTACTGATAATGTTTGGCTTTCAAATGATAATTTTTCATCCATTGGTACATTTTCAGCATATTGGGGATTTTATGAAAATCATTGGAGTATGTTTGGCAAGCCACCCTATATTGGCACTGATAAGCTGATAAATGCTTTTGAAGCAGGCGACCCAAGGGCTGCATTAACTGTTGACCCCGGGGATTCCCGAATCCAAAAATATTGGACAAACGATCAAAAAACCGGCACAGGAGTTGGTTCATTTAATAACCCACGTATTCTCCGGTATGCTGATGTATTACTTTTGTGGGCCGAAGCACTGAATGAGACAGGTGATCAAGATGGAGCAATAGCTTTAATCAATCAGGTGAGAACACGGGCCAGAAATATGGACGTAACAGGTGTTCCTGCTGATAGGCCTAATGGCGCCAATCAGAGCCAGGTTAGACAATGGGTGATGGATGAAAGGTTTCTTGAGCTTGCAGGGGAGGAAGGTCATAGATGGATTGACTTAAGGAGATGGCATAAAGCTGGACACATTAACCTTGACTCTTTCGATTTTAGTTCAAATCAAACACTCGAAATTGATCTTCCAAAACACTTACTTTATCCAATACCAAATTCTGAGTTGGATAGAAACCCGAATGTTGTCCAGAATAGCGAATATTAACCCCGGATACTAAGTTTCGTAAGTTTGATCCACATTAACTCAAAAAAGGAAAGCCATCCGTCACCTGACGGATGGCTTTTTATTTATATAGCACAAGTGTTTAATATATTCTTTCGGACATTCAGGTTCTTTGTCGTTGTTGGTAAGAGAGGCTTGAATTCAAGTTTCTAAAGAGAATGATGAGTGATTTGATGTGGAGTCCGCAATCCGCTTATAGACCTTTGCTTTCAGCTAACACTGTGTTGAATACCAGAGGATGATCGTTGTTGCGGGTGATCAGATAATGAGGCTGTGCTGAGATTGACAACTCCAGAATGTCCTGGCAAAATCCTTCCACCGCAAAACCACTGACAGAGGGCTTAAGCGCACTGAATTGAAAATCTCCTTTTCCTATAAGTATCGATCCGAATGACGCAGTAAGGTCTCCCCGGATAGGGTCCCCCGAATTGGTATTTCCAACTAAAACCAGGTCGGATATTCCATCTTTATTAAAATCAGCTACTTCAAAATCTGAAATACTGGAAAACTGTGCCTGGATTGGGAGGCCATGCCGGATGAATGATGAACCGGTATTTTCCAGGATAAACGAAGATAGCTCTGTCACTTTTCTATGGTAGGACCCTTCTACTTCTTCTTGGGTGAATGATTCCTCAAAAGTAGATTTAGCAAACTCATCAAACCGCTGAAAACGTCCTTTTGCCCCATTGATTTGGCTAATCAACTGATCCCGGAAAAAGGAGATGAATCGTTCCCCCTGGTTATAATGTGTCATGATCGGATCAAGAGATCCTGTATTGTCAAAATCTTTGGCAAAAATTTCAATCGGCTCATCTACTGAAGCCTGATAATAGGTATTTTTTCCATTGTTCCCAACAAGAATGTCGATATATCCATTGTTGTCCAGGTCAGCCAATTCTACACTGTGATACCATCCAGTGGCCTGATCCAACTGGAAACCTGTTGTTTGGTTACTTAGTTTACCAGTACCGTCATTGATGAAGATGGTGACAGGCATCCACTCGCCGACAATTACAAGATCTGGCTTGGAGTCATTGTTTAGGTCACCCCATGCCGCATCCTTAACCATCCCAATGGTAGCTAATGCTGGTGCCCAATTTTCAGTTTGGTCTTTAAAAACACCTCTTTCATTAATTAGGATTTTGCTTTTCGGTGGCAATGGGTATTGCCTTGGAATGAGATATCCACCCACAAACAGATCAAGATCGCCATCCCCATCAATGTCGTGGGCCTGGACTGTACTTCCTGATTCGGTCATTTCTGGCAATGCTGATAATGACAGCTCAAAACTTCCCTGACCATCATTTAGGTACAACCTGTCCTGGTAGTTTTGATGGTTTTTGCTCCATCGGCTGCCTCCACTTACGATATATATGTCATTGTCGCCATCGAGATCAGCATCGAAGACGATCATGCCTCTGTCTTCATATAAAGAATCACCCGGAAGTGATTTAAACTCAAAAATCCCTGAACCTTTTTGGAGTCCGAATTGGGTGGGCTTTCCATAATCACTCCCAACTACAATGTCATCAAGTCCATCGCTGTTCAGATCTCCGATTGCAGCATATGGTCCATATTGACTAAGCAAGTGAGGAAGCATTGGCGTATCCTTAAAATCGTCGTACCCATCTTCCTTGTGTACCAGGCTAGAGAGATTTGTATTGTTGGTTTGGTTGAAGATCACATAATCAGTATTGGAGAATTCACCAACCTCAGCAATATGAGTGTTTTCTCCCATCGGGGTAGCGGACTCAGCACCGATTTCAATTGTTTGATCCACATTAATATTGGTCAACAAACTGACCTTTTCATCAGGCCAGATAACTTTGATGGTATCAATTGTCTGAGTTTTTCCTGTACCAAAATGTAGGGTTGGTTCGATGGTAGATTTGTATCCCCTGTACGGATTGAACTCTGCATATTGACCACTTCCGGAAGAGCTCACGATTACCTTGGTTCCGTATATCAGTTGATCAGAAGTCAATTTAATTCTGATATAGTGGCTGGAATCATTGTTTGATTGGATAAGGGTATTTTCAAGTACCAAAGCCGGATCATCGATATTGTTGGTGACTATTTCCAGATCTCCATCATTGTCCAGATCAGCATAAATAGCTCCATTGCTGAATCCGGGAATGTCCAGACCCCATTCCTTTGTCACATCTGAAAAGGTGAGGTTTTTATTGTTTTTAAAGATGAAATTTGACAGCTTCACTTCTTCCAGCTGATCAAGGGCACCTTTCAGGTTTCCATTCCTTCTCCTGTTCTTTGCTTCTTCTGTCCCAAACATGTTTTGGGTATTTTGTTGGCTATAGACGATATAGTCCATATTCGTTATGTCCTTTCGGTAGCCATTGGCGATAAATAGATCTTTGTGCCCGTCATTATCAAAATCAGCAAATAGGGGAGCCCAGCTCCAGTCTGTTCTGAAGATTCCGGCGAGATACCCAATTTCACTAAATTTTATTTTACCATCCGGAAACCGTCCTTGGTTCAATTGAAGTGTGTTGCGCATATATTGATCACCAAATTCAAGTTCACGTCGCATCTGCTGCTTGTCATAATTACCGCTTGAGATCATCATTTTCTCCCGATAATTTCCTTCGGGGAGCATGTCCAATACTACAATATCTGGCAACATGTCATTGTTGTAATCAGCTATATCCACCCCCATGCCATTGTGGGTCTGGAGCTTGAGATATTCATTGGCCATGTCTTTAAAGGTCCCGTCTCTCTGGTTGATCCAGATCAGATCATTGGAAACAAAGTCATTGGCCACATAGATATCCGGCCAGCTATCCTGGTTGATATCTGAGATACAGACTCCCAGACCCCAACCTTCAATCAGAATACCTGCTTCTTTGCTCACGTCAGTAAATGTCCCGTCACCATTGTTCCGATACATCCGGTCGTTGCTAGCTGCAGATCCATCAGTAATTTTTTGCCGGAGATTATTGCGGTTATAGGTTTCCAGCGCATTCGTCAGCATATAGACATCCAGATCGTTGTCCTTGTCATAATCTACAAAAGCTGCCATCGTGCTGTATCCATCATCATTTAATCCCATGGATTTGGCCTGGTCTTCAAATACAGGAATGCCATTTTCATCAATTCCCTGATTGATGAAGAAATAGTTTTCCAAGGATTTGCCCAGCTCCTCAGGACCAGCAACACTGACGTAGATGTCCAACCACCCGTCCTGGTTGATGTCTACCATCGAAACACCGGTGCCCCACCGGTCAGTACCCACCCTGGCTGACTCCGTAATGTCTTTAAACCTTAGCCGACCTTGATTCAGATAAAGCTTTCCAGAAACAAAATTGCCAGCAAAATAAAGGTCGATAAGTCCGTCATTGTTTACATCACCGGCAGCGACCCCAGCCCCATTGTACATGTATTCGAAATCAAGCACATTGAATGTGTCTGTGAGGTGAGGTTCAATTTCATTGTTAAACTGGATCCCAGTTTCATTGGAGTCAAGCTTTCGGAAAAGGGTATCTTCTGAGCAGCTTGTGAACAGACACAATGCTGCTAATAGGGATAAGGTCGGCTGTTTCATTTTAGGCTAATTTTCTTGGATAGGCGGGTGATTTTAATGCTTAGGTTTTTGTAGTTCGGAGATGGCATCCTTCTTCAGCCGGATATTCTTTAAAATAAACTGAGCTACATTTTTTCCCTGCTCCACACCGTTTACACAGGCAGGCAGGTAGTGAATACCACCGTACATCCTGCTAATGGCCGCTTCATCAGACGCATCATAAAAGGATTCAAATTCTCTGGTTGGTAAGCCGAACTCCACCTCAGTGCTGTCGAGAAAAGCAAAATTTTCCCCTAACATATAGGTAAGAGATTCTGCAGCAGCTCTGGAGATCACTGAGTGTCCGGAGGTGTATTCTGGGAAGGCCGGAGTTTGTAATAAAGGTCTCCATTCCTTATCCAGGTATTTGTTGATGTATGTTTCCGGCCGGATGAGACTGCTACGGAATTTTTCATCCCAGCAGCTTATAAAGGCATCGTACAGACAAATGGCCGTCAAGGTAAAAACAGCACTTCGATCCATAAAATTCATGCCTTCCTTTTCTGTCGCGATGGATGCAATGGAAATCCAATGCCCACCCGGTGAAATTTTTTGGGTGTAGAACATCACATGCCCTTTAGTAAAAGAGATATTGGGGTTGCAATCCCAGAACTTGGCAATTTCCAGATGCTCATCTGTGGCATTCTTTACAGCATCGTAAACTTCCCTGGCTTCTATGAAAAACTGTGAAGTAGCTATTGTATCAAAACTTGTGGGTGGTGGAGGTGGAAATTGCTGAGCCGAATCCAATACCATGGTGCGAACGGTATTCCAGTGAGGTTCGATCGCAGGCATGTAATCCGGTGGTGTGGGCTTCCACTTGCCTGGTTCATCCAAAAGGTTGTATCGAGTCAGAGCTTCCCGATCTTTATATCCATCTTTTGATGCCCAGGCGATGATGTGGTCAGCAACCTGGTTGCCATATGCTACTGAAGCCTCATAAACTTCAGTTGAGATCCCAATTTCTTTTACCTGCTTGAGAAATTCATCTTCATATGCTTGCATGGCTTCTTTATCGAAGACAAGTGCTCTACCGGTTTTTGAAAATGCAACAATGCTGGCTAGCGGATGATAAATATTTTCATTGGATGGAGCAGGTACGTTGCTAAACTCATTCAGCTGCCCAGCCAGTGTAAGGTATCCTGGAGATTCAATAACTGAAGCTTCATAAGCAGCTACATTGGCATAAGCATAAATGCGACTGGCTACAGGTGGGGTGAAAATATCGCCTATGATGACATTGGTCAGGTTCTTATTCCAGGTATTTAGTTGTGACTGAAAAAAGTCATCAAGATCCTCCTGATTGTGTGAAGATTGACAGCTTGTAAAGCATATAAATATGAAGACGAAAATGCTATATTCGAATATCCTTCTCATACCCATTTGAAATAAATTAATTTTAAACCTCGTATCTCCAAATTTAGTAAATTATAGAGGTAAAATCGTCATATAATCGGCTAAGGTTCAGGATGTTTGCACACTAAATCCATTATTTTAAATGTTAGAAGTATCGACTGCTACAACTTTTACGAAAACCAATCGACTTAGCAGAAATAAATATGAATAAAACCCTTCTATCTGGCTTAATATCACTGTTTCTTGTTGGATGTATATCCAGTTCGAAGACTGAAAAATTGACGAGGTACGAATTTGAACATCCCAGTATGGGAAGCCTTTTCAAGGTAGTAGTTTTTGCCTCTGATTCCATCGAGGTCCAGGGTCTTGTAGAGGAGTCCTTTCTAGAGCTGGATTCGTTAAATCTCATCATGAGCGATTACATTCCCAACAGTGAGTTGATGCGGCTGTCTCGCAGTTCGGGCTCAGGAGAATACATCAAGATAAGTGATGACCTGAATGATATTTTAAACCTTAGTGAATTTTGGTATGATTGGTCAGGTGGTGTTTTTGATGTAACCATTGGTTCCGTCACACAGCTTTGGAGAAGAGCTAAAAGACAAGGGAAACTTCCTGAGCAGAAGTATTTTAACAAAGCCATGGCAGCTGTTGGCTTTGACCTGGTTGAAATAGATCTTGATAGCGGAGTACTTCTCAAAAAGCCAAACATGCAACTGGACCTGGGTGGAATTGCCAAAGGGTATGCCGTGGATAGGATATTTGAAAACCTGAATGAAAACGGATATTCAAGATGTCTGGTGGACGGGGCAGGAGATTTACGGGTAGGGGAGGCACCTCCAGGGAAGGAGGGTTGGGAAATTGCTTTACAAACCTATTTAGGAAAGGATTCAGTTTTAATATTATCAAACAGGGCAGTAGCTACCTCGGGAGATTTTTACAGAAACTTAAAGATTGATGGTAAATCATATTCTCACATTATTGATCCTGCCACGGGATATGGAATTATGGGATCCAGGGCAGTCACCGCCATAGCAGATGATTGCACCACCGCCGATGTGCTTGCTTCAGTATTTAGTATTGCAGGACCTTATTCACAACTGAATGATAAAATTCCTGATGATAGTGAGGTTATTATTTATGAAAAGGAGGGAGAAGAAACTGAGGTTTTTACCCTCGGCACAAAAAAACCGCAAAGCGATTAATAATCACCCTGCGGTTTTGAAAATAGATCTGTTTTAACACTTAGAGTACCTGAGTTACCCCTGGTGTTGGAATAGGGTACTTCCCGTCTGCATCAGGCATCACTGGAGGATTTACATCCCATCCGAACTTATCTGGTACCAAAATATCATTTGAATTCAAAGCTTCGTCCCAGGTGATAACCTGACCTGAGTAGGTAGCCATTCTTCCCATAAGCGCTGTTAAAGTACTTTTTGCGCCATTTTCCAGGTCATTGATCTGGCCTCCACTTACGATGGAAGCAAACAATTTATCATGCTCTACCTGGTAAGGGTTCGGATCATCCTGGTTTCTGTGTTTCCAGATGATTTTTCCTTTCAGGTCGTAGATAGTTCCATTACCATCAGCACGACCTTTGGTTCCAGCCATGCTTTCACCTACTTTATTCCATGTGTTTTTAATGTGACGGCATTGGCTGTTGAGCAAAGTGCCATCTTCGTATTCGTATTCTACAAAGTGATGATCGAAGATCTCACCGTGGTCGATGCCATTTCTAACTTCTCGGCCACCCATACCCTGTGCTTTTACCGGGTAAGCATTTTTCGCCCAGTTGATCACGTCGATGTTGTGAATGTGCTGCTCATTGATGTGGTCACCACATAGCCAGTTGAAGTAATACCAGTTTCGCATCTGATATTCCATCTCAGTCTGGCCAGCCTCACGAGGTCTCACCCATACGCCGCCACTGTTCCAGTAAGCCTGTGCCGAAGTGATCTCACCGATCTCACCCCCGTGCACCCGCTTCATCAGTTCAAGGTATGAGTTCTGATAATGTCTCTGCAAACCAACAACAACGTTTAGATTCTTTTGGTTGGCAATCTCAACAAGCTCCAATACTTTTCTCACACCAGCAGCATCCGTTGCCAATGGCTTTTCTGTAAATACGTGTTTGTTTTGAGAGATTGCATATTCCAGGTGGATAGGTCGGAAACCCGGAGGGGTGGTCAGGATTACCACGTCAGCAAGATCAATGGCCTCTTTGTATGCATCAAAGCCTACAAACTTGTTCTTTTCTTTTACTTTGACCCGTTTCTTGTCCTCTACCTTCTCCATGATGTTGGTATAGCTGGTATCCAAACGGTCTCTGAAGGCTTCTGCCATAGCTACCAGTTCTACATCTTCTTTCACACTCAGGGCCTGTACAGCAGCACCTGTTCCTCTACCTCCACATCCGACAAGAGCGATTTTGAGTTTTCCTCCGGCAGCATTGTTTGCGGCAGATTGAAAGGGAAGACCTCCCACCATCAGCCCGCCAGCAACAGCCGCAGAACCTTTCACAAAATGTCTTCGGGTTACATTGTTGTCTTTCATTTGTATTGTTGATTTAATTTTTGATTGTTCGCATGCCTCGCCTGCCAGGAGGCAGGGAATGCCCCAGGCATATTGATGACACTACATGTAGTTTTATCCTTATAAAATTAGCAAAATTTAGCTTTCATCGAGATTAATTGCCCAAAAAGCTGCCTGTTCTTCAGCGGTTGGCTGAACAAAGGGTTTCACAATTCGGAATCCAACGAAAGGTGAGTCGGTATTCCACCAGAAGCTCTTGGGAATCTGGGGGTCTCGACCTTTCCACCTTTCAGGGTCTGTAGGGATTCGTGAAGCACATCTCAAGCGGTCCGGATCATCGTCGTATGACCCACCTTTTACCGTTCTGGGGTACAAACCTCTTGGCTTGATCCATGGATTGTCTGCTGGGTCACCTTCAATCACAGACAGGAAATCAGGAAGATAATAATCCAACGTCCACTCAGCTACATTACCACTCATATCGTAAAGTCCGAAAGCATTAGGCTCCAGTTTTCCCACCGGGTGGTAAGCATACTGTGCGTTTTCGTAGCTCCATCCGTACTTATCCAGTTCTTCCACCTCGTTTCCAAAGTAGTAGGCTGTTTCGCTTCCGGCACGACATGCATATTCCCATTCGGCTTCTGTAGGTAGACGGTAAAATTCACCTGTCTTCAACGAAAGCCACTTACAAAACATGAGAGCGGAGAAATGTGTCATACTACCGGCCGGGTAGCCATATTTCCCCATACCGAATGATGGATCTTCATAAGGTGGGCTTGGTCGGGTGATGGCATCGGCAATGGCCTGATCTTCCGTAGAAGCGGCAGGATCATTTTTATCCTGCTTCTTCATGAAGGCCTCAAATTGCCCCCAGGTAATTTCATATTTACCCATCCAAAAGCCATCTACTTCTACCATCCGCTGAGGCCCTTCATCGGTATCTCTTTTGGCCTCTGATTCAGGACTTCCCATTTTGAAAGTGCCACCAGAGATCGGTACCATCTCAATTGACTGGTCAGTGCCCGGGATATCCTGACTAAATGGTTCTTGCTGCCCAAATACTGAAAAGGACAGAAAAAAACATACGTATACTATCCAACTGCTTCGCATCTTAAATTCCTTTATTATTGATTTATTTGGTATTATTTAAAAGTAACTCAAATTCAATGGTCACCTCTTCCCCTGTTTTGATCTGGCCAAACATGGCTGAGGGAGGTACCATCTCATAAGTAGTCATGTTGATCTTTTCAGAAGCAAAAAACTTCAATTGATTGTTTGCCAATCTTTCACCCTCCATGTCAAGTGTGATAGATTCGGTGTGACCAGCCATGGTAAGATCACCCTTGACTTCAAGTTTAAACTTGCCTTCTTTCGTCACTTCTTTCAACTCATCTGACTTCACCACGAAGGTGATTTCCGGATTTGTTTCATATACAAAAGCGTTATGGGTTTTGTTGTTCATAGCATCACCTCTTTCGCTGTAAAGACTTGTTACCGGGATTACCAGTTTTACATCATTTACAATACTACCGGATGTAGGGAATTTCTTCGCTGTCACCTCAGGCTTAAAAGAGTAAGTTCCCTGGATAGTTTTGGTTTCGCTAGTCCAGTCATGTAAGGTGGAAGTACCCTTCACGGTTACTATACTGGAGGGGTCGACGGTGTAACTTGATTGACCAAATGAAATTTGGCAAAAAAATGCTACGGCAATAGATAAAAAAAGCTTCTTCACTGTTCGTTCAATTTTTAAGGTTCCAAATATAAGTATCACGATTTAAATACAATCCTTTAATTTTCAGGGCATAAACGTGAATGATCAAATATCCACGTATAACCCAATAATTAGATGAGGTCCGTTTTAACCCCGTTGATCTTTTGTGCTGCAATCCATTTTCTTTTAGCTCAAAAAACTGAGACTGTCACATACAAACAACTTGATACAGTCTCGCTTGAGATCAGAGTTCTTTACCCGAAAGACCATGCCAAAACCGATCAACGCCCTGCTGCCGTATTCTTTTTTGGAGGAGGCTGGGTAGGAGGGACGATCAATCATTTCCAGCCACAGGCAGAACTACTACAGTCAAAAGGAATGGTTTGTTTCCTGGTGGAATACAGGACCCGAAAAAGCCATGAAACTACTCCTGTAGAGTCGCTCAAAGATGCGAAATCTGCGATGAGATATGTGAGGGCCAATGCAGCTCAATTTGGAATTGATCCACAGAAGATTGCAGCAGGAGGAGGTTCTGCGGGAGGTCATCTGGCTGCAGCTACTGCTTTTATTGATGGGTTCAATGAAGTTTCGGATGACCTTGGAACAGGTGCTGTCCCTAACGCATTACTTTTATTCAACCCTGTGATTGATAATGGTCCGGGTGGTTATGGTTTTGAGCGTGTTGGAAATTACTACAAGGATTTTTCTCCTTTACATAATATAAGGCCGGGAGCTCCTCCAACACTATTTCTTTTAGGAACTAAAGATGCTTTGATCCCAGTAGAGACTGCTAAATATTATCAAAAAGTAATGGAAAAAGTGGGCAGCCGTTGCGAATTGATTTTATATGAAGGTCAGGCGCATGGCTTCTTCAATCCTGGTCATCCCGAGTTCCATCAAAAGACGTTGAAAGCTATGACAGAATTTTTAGTGTCAATAGGATATATCAAACCATGAGATCTCTTTCTAATCATGCTTTATGCTTGAATGAGATAGAAAGACAAAGGATTTCATTGAAAGACCAGGCTTTATTAAATAACTTTGAAATATTGTGCTAAAAACCCGTATGAATTTCGAAAATATCATTTTTGCTGTTGTTCTGCTGCTTTTATTGGGTAGCTGCTCCAGTCGAAAGATTGATTTTAATGCTGAGGTTCGACCCATCCTCAATAATAAATGTATTGCATGCCATGGAGGTGTAAAACAGTCTGGTGGATTTGGACTTGTTTTTAGGGAGAATGCCCTGGGCAAAACCACTAATGGCAAATACGCCATTGTGCCAGGTAAGCCGGAAAAGAGCGAGCTGATTGCACGGATCAAACATCATGATCCGGAATTTAGGATGCCCTTGGATGCTGAGCCATTGAAAGAGGAGGAAATAAGCATTTTGACGGAGTGGATCGAACAGGGAGCGGAATGGGAAGACCATTGGGCTTACTTGCTACCGGAAGAACCGGAGATTCCTCAGAAAGACCATGAATGGGGTGTAAACCCCATAGACAAGTTCACATTGGACAAAATGCTTGAGCATGACCTACAGCCCTCTCATGAAGCCAATAAGTATGACCTTATCCGTAGAGTTTCGCTTGATCTGATCGGCTTGCCTCCATCACTGGAAGAGGTAGATCAGTTTGTGAATGATCAATCGGAAAATAGCTATGAAAAGCTAGTTGATCGCCTACTTGCTTCTCCGCAATTTGGTGAGCACTGGGCTACTATGTGGCTCGACCTGGCCCGGTATGCAGACTCCAGGGGCTACGAGAAAGATGCCTTCCGTAGTATCTGGATGTACAGAGATTGGGTGATCAAGGCTTTCAATGAAGACAAGCCTTTCGATGAGTTTACTATTGAGCAGTTGGCGGGAGATCTGTTACCTCAACCAACCATTGATCAACTGGTGGCCACAGGGTTTCATCGCAATACCCTTAATAATGATGAGGGGGGTACTTTCAATGAGGAATATCGCATAGCGCAGGTGATTGATCGGGTGAGCACTACATGGGAAGTTTGGCAAGCCTCAACGATGGGATGTGTCCAATGTCACAGTCATCCATACGACCCCATCAAGATGAAAGAATTTTATCAGTCAATGGCATTTTTCAACAATGCTGCTGATTGGGATGTTGGGACTGAGTTTCCGGTGCTTAAAGATTTGAAAGAAGAGGATGAACAAAAACTTGAGGTGTTGAGAGATTGGATCTCAACCTACGGAGCTAATGATCAGGCCAATGATATTGCTCACAAAATTCTTACTGGAACTCCCCGGATCATCCATGAAGACTACACGGATACGACAGGAGCAGTACACCAAAACAGGGGAGACCAGGATTTTATGGAAGTTTTTGATGGGTCCTCAATTTCCGTTAGCAATATAGATCTTACAGGGAAAGGCTATCTGGTGTTTTTCTATCGCCAGAGAAACGAAACAGGAGTGGTGAAAGTGAGGGCAAATGATAAAGAGATTGGTCAGGCTGATCTCGAGCATTCAGGTGGGTTTACCCAAATGGTGATCGATCTGCAACCTTACAATGGTGAGGCTGAGCTGAGCCTGCATTTTAGCAGCAATCACGAGAAGTATCGAACGTATACAGATGGATTTTTCCTTCTGGATGAGCTGCCAGGCAAGGACGAAAACGGATATGAAGAACGTGTAGCTGAGTTAAAAGCGTTGTTTGAAGCTGATCCTGAGAGCACCACGTTGATTATGCAGGACAAGCCCGAGCGTTTTCAGCGTGTAACCAGGGTATTTCATCGTGGAAGCTGGCAAGAACAAGAGGAAGTGGTAGAGCCAGCCGTACCCGCTTCACTGATTGATGAAAATACTCAATTGAAAAACAGACTTGACCTGGCTAAATGGCTGGTGAGCAATGAGAACCCATTGACTGCCCGGGTAATGGTGAACCGGTTTTGGTCCAAGCTATTTGGAGTGGGGATCGTGGAGACCGTAGAGGATTTTGGCACCATTGGGGCTAGCCCCACACATCCTGAATTATTGGATTGGTTGGCTTTGAGGTTTTCGAATGACTATGAATGGAGTATGAAAAAACTCATCAAGACCATGGTCATGTCAGCTACGTATCGCCAAACCTCTGTGGTGAGTGAGCTGGCCAGGCAAAATGATCCTAATAATGTGTGGTTGTCATTCAGCCCACGTACACGGTTATCTGCTGAGCAGCTAAGAGACCAAACACTTGCAGTGACAGGGTTGCTGAGTGATAAGATGTATGGTCCCAGCGTAATGCCCTATCAACCGGAAGGGATCTGGAACGTGGTGTATAGTGGCAATAAGTGGGTGGTCAGTGATGAAGAAGACGCCCACCGGAGGGGTCTTTATACTTTTCTCCGAAGGTCTGCCGCATATCCCTCTTTCATCACTTTTGATGCGAGCAGCAGGGATGTATGTCTTTCACGTCGCATCAATACCAATACCCCATTGCAGGCACTGACCACGTGGAATGACCCGGCTTTTGTGGAGGCCGCATCGTACCTGGCCAAAGAAATTGATCAGTTGAATGTGGATGAGGATGAAAAGCTTAAGCTGGCTTATCAGCGCGTAATGTGCAAGCCTCCATCTACAGAGAAATTAAATTTGTTGAAATCCCTGTATAAGGATATGCAGGCTCAATATTCAAAGGACAAAGTGGCAGCAAAAGAACTGGTTGGTGAACCGGATGCGAATAAGGCTGCCCTGGTTATTGTAGCCAATACCCTATTGAACATGGATGAATTTATCGTGAAAAGCTAAGCCAATGGATCACTTTAACGAAGCCCGACGAAAATATTTAGAGTTTACTACCCGCAGGCACTTTCTCAAGAAATGTAGTACCGGACTGGGTATGCTGGCCTTTGGCTCACTCATGGGCATGGATAAGATGGCTGGACTCGACACGAATGGAGTGGTTCCGCATTTTGCTCCCAAGGCCAAGCGGGTCATATACCTTCATATGGCCGGGGCTCCCTCTCAACTGGAGCTGTTTGACTACAAGCCAGTATTGGAAAAGCTTAATGGTCAGGATTGTCCACCTTCTTTATTGGAAGGAAAGAGATTTGCCTTTATTGAAGGAGTACCACAAATGCTAGGACCACAACAGAAATTCAGACAGCGTGGCGAAGCAGGTAATTATGTCTCTGATGCGATGCCTCACCTGGCTTCTGTAGCTGACAAGCTTACCTTTCTGAAGGCCGTGCACACCGATGAATTCAACCATGCACCTGCTCAGCTCCTGATCCAAACCGGTAGCTCACGGGTAGGCCGACCAAGTATTGGCTCCTGGGTGACTTACGGATTAGGTTCAGAAAATGAAAACCTTCCGGGGTATATGGTTCTGATCAGTGGAGGTAATAACCCGGATGCAGGGAAGAACGCATGGGGAAGTGGCTTCCTGCCCTCAGAGTACCAGGGAGTTCAATGTAGAAACTCCGGAGATCCTATCCTTTTTGTTTCCAATCCGGATGGTATCAGCAGGGATATCAGGGGACGATCATTGGATGCATTGAAAAAGCTGAATGAAGCCGAGTACAATGAGATTGGTGATCCTGAAATTCTTTCTCGTATCTCGCAATATGAGATGGCTTTCAAAATGCAGATCTCTGTTCCGGAGTCCATGGATATCAAGGACGAGCCGGATTACATCAAGAAAATGTATGGCATCGAGGATGGATCCAATACGTTCGCTAATAATTGTCTCCTGGCAAGAAAGTTGGCGGAAAAAGGAGTGAGGTTTATCCAGCTTTACGATTGGGGATGGGACATGCATGGTACCAGTGAGAATGGTTCTGTCGATATCGGGATCCGCAAGAAGTCCAAAGAGATTGATCAACCTATAGCCGCTCTACTCAAAGACCTGGAACAAAGGGGGATGATGGAAGATACCCTGGTGGTCTGGGGAGGAGAGTTTGGCCGTACACCCATGCGGGAAAATAGAAAAGGTGAAGTGATGAGCTACCTTGGACGAGACCACCACGTAGATGCCTTCACTGTCTGGATGGCCGGAGCAGGGCTCAAAGCAGGATACAGCCATGGTGAGACCGATGATATCGGATACTTTGGTGTAAAAGACCGAACCCACATCCATGACCTGCAAGCTACGATCCTTCACCTGCTCGGCATGAACCATGAAGAATTCACCTATCGCTTCCAGGGCCGTGACTTCAGGCTGACTGATGTCCATGGCCACGTGATCGATAAGGTGCTGGCGTAGGAGATGAGGAGGGGAGTTGGTGGTATGTTTTATGGTGCTACCAAGGAAATATTTCATAAAGCCCAGATGTTAAGGTCCTCTATGACCGAAGCTGAGCTCATTCTCTGGGATCGATTATCAAATAACAAGTTAGCTGGATTCAAATTCAGAAGACAACATCCTATCAGTCAGTATGTAGTAGATTTTTATTGTCATAAGGTGATGCTTGTGATTGAAGTAGATGGTAAGGACCATAACCAAATTGAAAAGAAGAAAAATGATGAAGTCCGGGATATTGAAATGAAAGAGCTTGGGCTTAAGGTCCTCCGGATCAAAAATGAGGAGGTTATCAATGATATTGAAAATGTTATAAAGAGAATTGAGAAAGAATTGGGATGAACCATCTAATGATCTCAATGTTTTCCGCCGCACACCCTCTTTCCCTAAAGGGACCAGCCGCACCACTTCAGATTTCGATTGTGATGATATATCGACATCGAGGGTAGCCCCCTTCAGGGGATTTAGGGGTGTGGGCAGGCTTTTGGTAGAATGAATTCAGACTGATCCAATTCATTCATCGTCTCTCGAAGAGGACGATGAAGAAGGACCCTTATCAAGATGTATTTCCTCAGTATTGTCCCTTTTAGGAGACAATACTTGAACGAAAAAGCCCCAATGTAGTCGGATAGCATGGTCTATAGCCCAGTTTGGTGTCCGCTTTAGACAGCAAGCAGTTCAATGGTCCGTGATTCTTATTCAAGGTTTATAAGTCACACACCCGAATATAATTTCCGTCTGGTGAGGACACCAGACGGGGTCTACATGGAAAATATATCGACATCGAGGGTAGCCCCCTTCAGGGGATTTAGGGGTGTGGGTAGGCTTTTGGTAGGATGAATTCAGACTGATCCAATCCATTCATCTCTCTCGAAGAGGACGAAGTAGGAGGCACCCTCACAGCCAATTCAAGAGGTAAAACCTCAAAGAGGATGACTGTCCAAGTCCCTATCAGGAGACGATACCTGAACGCGTTAGTCCGATGTGGGTCTAACTAGGTTAGCTGCTCAAATATTATTTAGGTAAATGGAAGCCGGAATGGGTGTGGAGGAAGTGTGAAGCTACACTGGACAGGGACTGAATGGACTCTTGGTTCATATCATTCTCCCTCTCCATTTCATCGTCTCTCGAAGAGGACGATGTAAAAGAGATCTATCACTAAATCTCGTAATAAAACGCATCTCGCAATACTTCAAGGCTCTTAGGTATAGCCGTATCAGGTGATTCAACACCTTCAAATTCCAGTGAGATCCACCCTTTGTATCCCACATCTCGCATCATTTGGCCAATAGCTGGATAATCGATGTCCAGTGAATACCATTTACCTCCACCATAGTAAGTTTTGGCTTGTACTAGAAAGGTTTGTGGAGCCATTTGTTTTAGCTGTTCTTCACGGTTCTCTAAAAAGTTGCCCGTATCCAGGGTCATCTGTAGCCATGGACTGTCGATGGCATCCACTATTCGTTTCACACCTTCAGCAGTTCGTCCAAGTCCCCAGTGGTTTTCCAGACCCAGGACCACGCCACACTTTTCTGCCGTTGGAATGCAGGCTGCTATTGAATCAATTACCCATTTGAAACCATCGTCATCCGTATAGCCTTCCAGGGTCGGTTCAATACCCTTGTTAGCCATGAGATCGTCGAAGCTCTTGGTGGTTCCCCAACGCCCGGTATTCAATCGCATGGTAGGTATGCCCAATGCATAGGCCAACTCTATCTGTCTGATCGTTTTAGCTATGTTTTCATCCCGTTTTTCTTTTTCGGGATAGACATAGCCCTGGTGAGTGCTGAAACCCATGAGGTCCAGACCGGCGTGGAAGGCACGCCGCTTAAGGTTTTGCAAATAGCTATTCTCTTCTGAGGTCATCTGTACCAATAGCAGCTCGACACCATCAAAACCCATCGCTGCTGCCTTGTCAATACACATTTCTATTGGTACGTCTTCTTTGGGGCCGTTAAATTGCCAGAACGAATATGTCGAAACGCCAACGGGATTTCTTCTGGCATTACCTGGGTTTTCAACTTTTGACGCTTGATTAGCTTCTGATGGGGTGCAGGCTCCAAGTGCGGTTGCCATCCCCAGTGCAGAGGCATTTTGAAGGAATTTTCTACGATCTGTCATTCCGGTTTGGTTTAGGACTCGAAATAGTGTTTAACTTATTCAATGATAATTGTTATTCCGATCAGAATCATGAAGAGGTCTATCTATTTCGATTATTTAACATGGCAAGTCCAAAAATCCTGCATTCATTGTCTCACCTCCCCCTCCAGTTATCGTCTCTCGCAGAGGACGATGTTTATAAATGTTTGTCCATAGTATCGTCCCTTCTATGTTGTAATCCAAGAGAATCACCTAATACTTTTCTCCCAAATGCCTTTTTTGGCCTCTTGTTTCATCATAAAACATCCTTCTATCAACGGACTTAAGAAGCCGCATTTCCTTGTTTAATTCTTATTTAATGATGACAGCAGCCTTTCAGGAAACGAATACTACAATGTAGCATCGCAAGGGACGTATAGCTGTCATTCAATTAGAGGTTGTTTTATGATGATAGTTATTTCGTTAAGCCACAGCATACTGATACTCCGTTTCATTCTTCAATACATACCTTACTCGGCTCAATAGCTTCTTAGCAATTCGAATGATAGCTCGATTGGGCTTCATTCGCTTACATAAGGTATTATAAGTCAGAGCCAGAGCAGGATCATTTCTGCTGGCAATCCAGGCACTTTCTACAAGTACTCCTCTCAGTGGTTTATTACTTCTGGAAGTAATCGAACCTGTCAGATCCCTATCCCCAGAAGAACTAGTGGTCGGGACCAACCCGATATAAGAGCAAAGTTTATCCAGGCTATTAAATCTTCTTATATCTCCTAACTCAGAAAGTAAAGTCATCGATACGATTAGTCCTATTCCCGGGATACTTCTCAGGCAATTAACTTGATGTGCATACTCTTCACTTTTAGCTATTTCTCTTAGCTGTCTATTAATCTTCAGTAAAGTGGATCTCAAATGGGTTACCGTATCCAGTGTTCCGGATATTACAGCGTGACCATACTCGGTGCTCAATCTTATGGTAGTTAACCATTTGGAAAAATTGGCTGACCAGTAACGTGAAGCAGAATCCAATTCAGCTGGGATCTCAATCCCATAAAAATGTAAAAAGGCCTTGATCCGCGTTTTATTCCTGCTAATCTCCTTCACCAGAGTTTTGCGATACCTTACCAGGCCGCGCAGTTCTTCGGTAGTCCTGGTGGGTACATGAATGGATTCTAAATCTCCATTTCGTAATGAACGAGCAATTTTTCTACTATCTCGTTTATCTTCCTTCTGCTTCCTCTCCTTATCAGTAGTGGGAATATCTGCCGGGTTTACGACAATATTGTGAATGCCTTGAGCCTCCAGAGATCGATGAACACTGAAACCGCAAAACCCAGCTTCATAGGCCGAATGGTATTCAGCTCCCGGAAAGTTCTTTTTCAAATAGTTTGCAAGAACTTCTGGGCTAGGATCTTGTGAAAATGTTTTATGCGTGATGTGTTCCAGTAATATGGTAACTCGCCAATTCTTCAAATGCACATCAATCCCTACGAATACCTTTTGACCATCGAAACTCAATTCTTTACTTTTACTTTTCATAAGCTTCTATCTTTTAGTTTGATTATTGTTTACTATTCAAAACTAAATCACATAGAAGCTTATGTTTTTACAATCATAAGGCCTTTCAGGAGACGATATCTGAACACATTGGTTGGGAGGGTAGTAAAGAATAAATAATAGCCGCCGCACACCCTTTTGTCTCTGAAGGGACCTACCACACCATATCAGAATTTCAATTTTAAGTATAGCAGTATAATCGACCTAGTGGGCAGCCTCCTTTAGTGGAATAAGGGGAGTAGGGAGGCTATCATGAAAATGGTGGATATGATATTCACCCACTATGTGTAACTTCAATGCGTATATTTGGAATTAAATCAATGGTTGTTATGGGCTCGTGTGATATGAGATTACTGATTATCATATTATTGGTTTTATATGCAGGAATAAGCTTTGCTTGCGATTGTAACGGCTTATATCAATACGATGCTCGATTAGACTATGATAGTATAAGCAGTATTATCTTTTTAGGAGAAGTAGCAGAAATCGATTCTAGTACGTATCAAACTGTCGTTTCTATTTCAGAAATAATCAAAGGAGACTTCACTGGCGACACAATTGTGATTGATGCGACCTCAGATTGCTCGAAGTTTATCAATGTAAATGGTCAGTGGATAGTTTATGCCAGACGAAATGAATCTGGAAACTATTATGCGTCAATGTGCGGATTAACCAGATCATTACGCTTTGAGGGTTGGTATTCATTTCCACCTAACCTTTCGGAAAAGCAGCTAAAACGGAATATGAAATCAGCGAAAAAGGAAAACATCAAGCAAGCTAAAAAAGAAATAAAGCTACTTCGCCAGCAATACGGTCCTTCCAGTGGCTAGCAATTGTTGAATTGATCTCCTCCCTTTTATTCATCGTCTATAGACAATATGCTCAATACTGGGTACTTACAATTATCAAGGTTTATGAGTCACTAGAGTTTCCGACTGGTGAGGACACCAGCCGGGGTTCTACCTCTACCTTCGTTCATCGTCTCTCGAAGAGGACGATGTAGATATATGTATGTCCAAAGTCTTTCGACGATATTGATAGCGTTTTTGAGCCACGGTCGAATTCCATTATCTTTCACCTCTGAACCTAACAATAACACTTTGAATCTAATCAGCAAATCATACTGGGTGCTTATCATCCTGGCATTTGTAGCATGCAATCAGCAAAACAGCACCAATCAATCACCCCCCAACATCATTCTCATCCTGACAGACGACCAGGGATGGGGAGACCTCAGCATCAATGGAAATACTAACCTGTCTACTCCAAATATTGATCGCCTGGCAGAAACAGGAGCTATGTTTGACCGATTTTATGTAAATCCGGTTTGTTCACCTACCAGGGCTGAAATACTTACGGGCCGATACCATGTCAGAGGGGGTGTGTACTCCACTTCTGCGGGTGGTGAGCGATTGGATCTTGATGAAACGTTGATCAGTGAAATCCTCAAGGACGCCGGATACGCTACAGCTGCCTATGGCAAGTGGCATAACGGGATGCAGGCGCCGTACCATCCCAATACACGTGGGTTCGACGACTTTTATGGATTCTGCTCCGGACATTGGGGGAGCTATTTCAGCCCGATGCTGGAGCGCAATGGTGAATTGGTTACCGGAGATGGATTTCTCATTGATGATCTTACCAGCCATGGTCTTGAGTTTATTGAAAAGAACAAGGATCAGCCGTTCTTTCTCTATCTCCCATTCAATACCCCTCACGCCCCTATGCAGGTACCTGATGAGTGGTGGAATAAGTTTAAGGACAAAGAGCTCGATATGCTAAATCGGGATCCTGAAAAAGAGGATATTGATTTTACCAGGGCTGCCCTGGCCATGGTAGAGAATATAGACTGGAATGTGGGTAGAGTGGTTGAAAAACTGGAAGAAATGAGCCTCAGAGAGAATACCCTGGTGATATATCTTTCCGACAACGGACCCAATAGCTGGCGTTGGAATGGCAATATGAAAGGACGAAAAGGATCTACCGATGAAGGTGGGGTCCGGTCGCCATTGATCATGAATTGGCCCGGGACCATTCAGGCTGGTAAGGTAGTAAAGGAGATTGGCGCATCTATTGATCTCTTGTCTACACTGGTGGATGTTTCCAATACCAACTATCAGAGTAAAAAACCGCTCGATGGGATCAGCTTAGCTCCCTTGCTACTTGAAGATAAACCGGCATGGGAAGACCGTTTGATTTTCAGCTATTGGAATAAAAAACTCAGTGTTAGGAATCAAAAATATCGATTGGGGAATGAGGGGATGCTCTTTGATATGGAGGAGGATCCTGGTCAAAATCATGATATTTCAGCTGAAAAGCCCGAAATATTCATCGCATTGATGCAGGCCAAAAGCGATTGGGAGAGAGATGTGCTTTCGGAATTGCCAGAGGAGGACAACAGAACATTCACCATTGGTTATGAAGGATTCCCCAATACGCAAATACCAGCCAGGGATCTGATTGCTCACGGGAATATCATTCGTTCGAACAGGTGGCCGAATTGCAGTTTTTACACCAACTGGACCAGTGTGGAGGACATGCTTACCCTGGATGTAGAAGTGCTCAATGAAGGTGAGTATGAAGTGGTCATCTATTATACCTGCCCGGCAGAGTCTGTGGGATCGCGATTTGAACTTTCTTTCATGGATAGCAGACTGGAAGGACAAATTACTGAAGCGCATGATCCGCCACTCACTGGCATGGAAAATGATCGTACACTCAGACCCGAATCTTATGTAAAAGACTTTAAACCTCTCAACATCGGAACAATCCATCTCGAAAAAGGAAATGGAACGCTCAAGCTTCAGCCACTTGAAATACCGGGTAAGGAAGTGATGGATTTCCGTTTGATGATGCTGAAGAAGATTGGATAAAAATATAGACTTACCTTAAATTTTGATCCGAATACCATGAAATGTAGAAAAGACGATGAAGCTAATCAGATGCCGAAAAGAGATTACAGATCACCATTTTTTTTCGTGATCTGGCTTAATTTATAATTGATAAAATGCGCATTTTTAAGACACTCATCTTTTCATTAATCCTAACCGGTTCCATCATTCAGGTTAGTGGCCAGGTCAAATTTTTAGAGAAAGGTGACAGGATTGATGTGATGTACAATGATCAACTGGTCACTAGTTATCTGACAGATGATGATTTGCTCAAGCCTTGTCTCTATCCGGTTAAAGCCCTTGATGGTCAAATCATTACCAGGCAATTTCCATTTAAGAAAATACCTGGAGAGAGTTCAGATCACCCACATCATACTGGTATTTTTTTTACCTATGGGTCAAAAGAGGAGGTGAATGGAAATAGCTTTTGGAATCTGCATGATACTCCTCCAATGATCAAACACATTAAGGTTGTGGACAAAGTGGAGTATGACAAAAAAGGCTCGATAAAGACCGTCAGTCATTGGATAGACAAAAATGCCAGACCGATCCTTGAGGAGTCCAGAACCATGACTTTTAATTTTGATCGAGGCAGCTACTCAATAGATTTCAATATTTCTCTCAAGGCATTGTCATCAGATGTGACTTTTGAAGATACTAAAGAAGGCATGTTTGCCATCAGGGTAGCAGACTGGATGAGTGAGGAGCCCAAAGGAGACATAAAAGGCACAGGAAAATATACCAATGCCGAGGGCTCAACCACTGAAGAAAATATCTGGGGTCGGCGGTCTGAATGGGTAACACTGGAAGGGGAGAACGAGGGAAAGACCTACGGATTAGCAATCTTCCATCATCCTGAAAGTGTAAATTTCCCTACCTATTGGCATGTCAGGGGATATGGATGTTTTGCCGCAAATCCAGTCGGGCAGTTTGATTTTCAAAAAGAATTTCAGGATGATCCCAAAAAGAGAAACCTGGTTATCAAAAAAGGTGAAAGCGCGGATTTTGGGTTTAGGGTATTGATTTACGAAAATACCATGGGGATTTATGAACTGGAAACTGAATTTCAAAGCTTCAAATCCATTGACCTGTAATCCAGGAGATTACCTATTAATAATCACTTATCAACCCTTTCAAACATCAATAACCTGAAGTCCATTGCCTGATCTCCGGGAATATCAAGCGCACTAAGGGTCAATGATCCGCTACCTTCCTCCAAATGAATAGTACCCAAATCCATGGAACGAAAGGCCTTGTAATAATATTCTCTGCGTTCCACTCTCTCCTTTCCATGGAGCGGTGGATCATGAGTTTCCGTGATCTCTCCCTGTATGACAGATGACCCGAAGCTTAATTCAATCGTAGATCCCACGTCTTTTTTGGGGCAGGTATAGTACAGCGACACCTGGTAGTCACCCTCACTCAGGACATCGACATCCCAGGTGATTTTATCATTTTCATCTTTCCAGTTGGTGTAAAAACTGCAATTGGGAGACTTTCTTGATCTTACGATATTGCCATGGCCAACCCCATCCCGGGCTGGTATTTGTGTGTACTTGAAATCGGGATGACCTATGGGAAAAGGTCGGCTCTTCTTGTTGATTTCTCTGTCCATCGTTTCTTTCCAAGCCTGAAGCGAATCCTTCAATTGTCTGGTAATCTCAGGAAATACATTGGATATATCGTCGTACTGACCCCGATCCCTTGTAATATCAAACAATCCTCCATCATTGTCGAGCCGATGTACCTGGGACCTGACGCTGGCCCTTCCTCCCCAATAGGAATAGATCAGGCGATCATTCCAGTTGCTTTCACTGTCATAAATCAATTCCTCTGTGGATAAACCAGCTTGACCTTGAAGTGCGACGATCTCTTCCTTACTGTCTCTGTGATGCATTAGCAGCGGCTCAAGGCTGACTCCATCCAGGGGTTTGTCGATTTCATTGGAAATACCAGCTAAATCTGTCAAGGTGGGAAGGAGATCTATGGCTGCAGAGATCTTATTGATCTTTGTACCCTGAGGAATTACTTCATTCCAGCTAATGAAGAGCGGTGATCGAACACCTCCTTCATCAAGAGAACCTTTCCTGCCCTTCATGCCTCCGTTCCAGCGCCAGGTATTGGGTCCGTTATCATTAAAATAGACAACGATAGTGTTTTCTTTCAGACCCAGTTCATTTACTTTATTAAGCAATCGCCCAACATTCCAATCCATATTCTCACACATCGCCAGCACCGCTTTGGTAGCAACAAGGTCTTCCTTTTCAGGGTCCCTGTGACGCATTTTAAGATCCTTGTTTTCAATTCTGTCCCACCAATAATCGGGGACTATCAGTGGATTATGTGGAACATTGTATGGAACATAGACAAAGAACGGATCACCCTTACTTTCTTCGATGAAATGGATGGCCTTATCTGTCAGATCATCGGTGATGTATCCATTACCCTGAACGATTTTTCCATTATGCTCAAGCATCGGACTCGTGTAGTCTGCCCAGTGACCCGAACAAAAACCGTAAAACTCATCAAATCCTCTTGCATTGGGATGATATGGGAACTGCATGCCACTGTGCCATTTTCCGAAAGCTCCCGTCTTATATCCAGCAGATTTAAATAATTCTGCAATGATCGTTTCATCTAAATCAATACGTTCCCCACCAGTGGAGGTGGAATACACATTACTACGAGGGTGATACCTTCCGGTAAGCAGTTCAGCACGCGTGGGCGAGCAAACCGGACTCACGTAAAAATTTTCAAATTGAGCACCACTTAAGGCAAGTGAATCAATATTTGGTGTATTGATATTGGTATTCCCCTGAATGCTGAAATCTCCCCAACCCTGGTCATCGGACAAAATGACAATTACATTAGGTTTGTCAGTTTTCAGGCGAACATCGGACTGAGCAATAGATTCAATAGTCACCAAAAAGCATATAAATAACAGAAGCATCTGTATTTTTATCATTTTAAGAAACATCATAATACGCGCTTTACGTTGACAATTTGCTTTCGATACAGAATAAAAACCTATGCGGATTGATAAACCATATGGATCCAAAAAATTACTGATCCTTTGGAGGTAATGGTACTGAAGGTCTTCCGTACTTTTCATAAAACTTATCCCACATATTGTAGTATTGCTCTCCATAGAGTCTTTGCAGTCTGGGATCGTCCCTGTGAGGATAGTAGTCAAAGATGTCGCCGTTACCAAGTATGCGAGGATCCTTTTGATCAGTCAATACCTGATTCATTTTTGTTTCAAGTTGATCCTTTATGCTTACAAATTCCGGATGGTTTGCCAGGTTACTCACACAGTCCGGATCCTTATTCATATCATATAGTTCAACTTCTGGCCTTTTGCCAAATGCTGAAAGAAAATATTGATGATCAGCATCATCAGAAGATAATTCAGTCAAATAAGTTTTTGTCGGTGAACCATCACAATTCATATAACCATATTCAGGATCTCCAACAGGCCATCGGTGAGGCATAAAATTTTTAACAAATAAGTAATCATCTGTTCGAATAGCCCTGACAGGATAACCAACTGAATGCTGGTCACCTTCCATCCTCCCCAAATCATGCCGCTCTTTTCCTAAAACCGCGAAATTCCTGGTTGGATCCACTCTTCCTGACTTATCTGACAGCAGAATGTCAAAAAAGCTTTTTCCAGTCATTTGAGGATCTTTTTCAAGACCGGCCACTTCAAGTAAAGTTGGAGCCACATCAGGAAAGTTGATAAAATCAGTAACAACTCTTCCGGGCTTTATTTTATCTCCCCATTTAGCAGTAAACGCGACATGAAATCCTTCATCATAGATTTGCCCTTTCACCCTGGGAAAGGGCATGCCATGGTCAGAAGTTACAATCACCAGGGTATTTTCCAGTAAACCCCTTTCTTCCAGGGCTTTTAAGGCTTGTCCGATGACCTTGTCGTGATATTCCACCTCAACAGCATAGTCTGCCAGATCACCTCTTATGAGTTCATTGTCTGGGAAAAAATCCTGGACCTCTACATCATCAAGGTCCATGTTTTCTTTTTTGTAAGAATCCTTTTCAAAGGCTCTGTGCGCTTCATGGGTACCCAGCCAGAAGCAGAAGGGTTTACCCTCTTCATTTTTATTGAGGAATACTTCAAAGTTGCCTGCATAGTCTTTATTGCTGATGCCATCATAAGGAGGATCCAGTTTCAATTCATTGTATTCCCATCCGGCAGGGTTGTGTTCTCCATAGTATCTACCTGGTCCCCATCCCTTGCCGGTATACCCAATAGAGTAGCCGTCAGCTTCCAGTAAATCAGGATAAAATTTCCATTTCGGAGGCACTACTGGTTGATGGTTAGCAGCCTCTTCCAACTGCCAGGAATAGCGACCGGTAAGTAAGCAAGCCCTGGCCGGTGCACATTTTGGATTTGTAACATAGGCATTAGTAAATAACACTCCCTCGTTGGCTATGCGATCAAAATTTGGTGTCTCAATGTAGGTACAGCCATATGCTCCCATGCTTGTTCTGGAAATATCATCTGCGATGATGAATAGAATGTTTGGGCGCTCAGTTTCATTTTGTTCATTTTGATTCTTATTGCATGAATAAAGAGCTATTGCAACTAATAATATGGGTAAGGTTTGTCTCATTTTCAAATTGGAATGCTTTCTATGAATAACAAATCTAAACTTATTCCAACAAAGCAGTAAATAGGTCATATCTAACCATTTGGCTAACTTCAGAGAAAATCCTTTGGCCTAGTGAGAATATTGGGTTAATCCATGCTTGATATTTTAGCATTATTGTTAATTTGATTTTCAGAATAATTTTAAGTGTTCGATTGAATAGCTCGCCAAAGAGTAAATTCAACATAATGTCAAAAAATTGATGAAAAGACCTATATTCTCTTGTGTTTCTCTACTTGCACTTTCCATCTTTATTTTTAGTTGCCAGAAGCAAGAAAAAGAAGCTAAGAAACTAAATGTATTGTTCATTGCTGTAGATGATCTTCGTCCACAGCTTGGGAGTTTTGGTGCCGGAGGTGTTATTTCTCCCAATATTGATCGACTGGCGGCAATGGGTACTATCTTCCCAAATGCCTATTGTAATATCCCGGTCTGTGGTGCCTCAAGAGCAAGCATTCTGACTGGGTTGAGACCCACCTTAAACCGATACTTAAGCCATGATGTGAGAATCGACGAGCAGGCTCCGGGAGTATTAACTCTCCCCGGTCATTTCAAATCAAATGGATATTATACCATAACCAATGGAAAAGTAGCCCATCATAAAGGTGATTGCGTAGGTGCGTGGGATGAAGAGTGGCGTCCAGAGGGACCTGGTAGAAATTACCTGATACCCGAAAATGCCACCATGGATGCCGTGGAAGGACAGCGTGGGCCAGCCTGGGAGAATGCTGATGTGCTGGATTCAGCCTATCATGATGGAAAAATTGCTCTGAAGGCGATCAGTGATTTGAAAAGGCTGAATGAAAAAGATCAACCTTTCTTCCTGGCTGTAGGGTTTAAAAAACCACATCTACCATTCAACGCTCCCACAAAATACTGGGACATGTATGACCCCGAAAAGATTGGATTAGCTGATAATCCATTCAAACCAGAAGGTGCACCTGACCAGGCTATGCATAATTTTGGTGAGCTCAGGCATTATACGGGAATCCCACCGGAGGGACCCGTCAGTGATTCTATTGCACTCATGCTTAGACATGGGTATCATGCCTGTGTGTCTTATACCGATGCACAGATTGGGTTGGTGCTCGATGAGCTGGATCTATTAGGGTTGACAGAAAACACCATTGTCGTACTTTGGGGTGATCATGGATGGAACCTGGGTGAACATGGACTTTGGTGTAAGCACTGCAATTTCCACACGTCTATCAACGCCCCCCTGCTTGTAGCTGCACCGGGATTTAATGGAGGTCAGAAAGCTATGACCAAGACTGAATTTGTAGATATATATCCTACCATCTGTGAACTAGCTGGATTGTCTTTGCCCGCTCATCTGCAAGGCAAAAGCTTTATGTCCGTAATGAAAGATCCCGGGTTGTCTCATAAGGATTTTGCACTATCAAAATGGCACAATGGTTTAACTATTGTGAAAGATCAGTTTCATTATACTGAATGGAGAAATAAGGATGATAGCTTGTATGCAAGGATGCTTTATGACCACAGTTCAGACCCTCATGAAAATGTGAATGTGGTAGGTGAAAAGAAATATCAGGAAGATATAGCGGCGCTATCGGAGATCATGAAAGCGAATAGGGGTGAGGGGTATCTGGTGGAGTGATCAGGAAAGCCCCAATGCCTTATCCGCTGAGTGGTAATTGTGCTCATAACAAAGTTCCCACATCTTTCAGAGCAGGTCCAGCCTTCGGATCAGCTCGGGCCGCTTAGAGCGGCTAATGGGAATCACATCTTCACCGATCAGTATGCTGTTGTCCTGGATATCGATGATTTTTGAAAGATTGATTACGTAGGAACGATGCACCTGCAGAAAGGAATCTTCGGGTAGCTTTTCAACAATCTTTTTAAGTGTGGAATGTACCTTGTAGTCTTTGTCAACAGTCTTGATGTAAATGTAGTCTCCTCTCGCTTCAATAAGTTTTACCGTGGGTGTTTCGATTTTAATCAATGTACGGTCGATGTTGACATAAAATACCTTGCCAGGGGAGCTGTTGGAAGTGTCTTCTTGATCAGGTTTTTCTGTGGACAGATTAACTTTTTGTTGAGGCATGATAAAATTAGCTGCTTTGTTCACAGCCTTTTGAAAACGCTCAGGAAAGATTGGTTTTACGAGATAGTCCACGATGCACTCATATTCAAATGCATCCAAGGCCAGTCCCTGATCAGAGGTGGTTAAAATAATCTTCGGTGGATTCTTGATGGTTTCAATAAAATCAAACCCGGAGAAGTCAGGCATGTGGATGTCCAGGAAGATCAGGTCAATATCGTGCTTGTTTAGGAATTTGATGGCCTCTACAGCATTCGGGAATTCATCAATCAGGTCTAAATCGGTGGATTCTTTACAAAACTGACTAATTATTACCCTTGAAGTTTCCTCGTCATCGATTATAATACAGGTCATCTCAGTATTATTCTGATTCTTTTAAAAAAGTAGTCATTTTTTCTATTATTACCTCAAAATCCGGATGTAATGCTAACCTACCCCTTTTGAGCTGCTCCTCAAACTCCTGTACAGTCTCATAGCTTTTTTCCATGCCTAACAGGCTTACTTTATGCTTGATCTTGTGCACCAATTCAGCTGCCAGTTTGTGATTCTTACATTCCATCCATTTTCTAAATTCTTCTACCTCGATAATTAATTCCTGCCGTGCGATATCCAAAAGCTGCTTCTCAAAGCCCTGATCCCCCTGAGACATTTTGTGGATGACATTCAGGTTAGGTTCTGTCATTAGATGGAATGGTGAAGTGGAATGAGGCACCCTGACCGGGAGAAGAATCAACCCAGATTTTGCCGCCAAAGTGGGTAATAATCTTTTTGACCAGTGAAAGACCAATACCAGTCGAATCAACCTGCTGGTCCAGTCTTTGGAACATCTGAAAGATCTTGTCGTGGAATTGGGCAGCTATGCCCGGTCCATTATCTTTTACATAAAATTCAATTTCACCTTCAAGAGGAGTATGCCCGATGTCTATTGAACAATCCGATTTGTCATTGTATTTAATGGCGTTGTCAATCAGGTTTTGAAAGACCTGATGAAGTCTGAATTTGTCTACGGTCAATTCCGGTAAATCCTTTTGAATATTGATGGTGCAATTTTCAGGAATATTCATTACCTGGATAATTTCAGGAAGCAGCTCAGACAAGTTCACTTTTTGTTTTGTTGCACTTTTCCTGTCAATCGTCGAGTATTTCAAAACACCTTCGATGAGTCCATCCATCTTTTCCAGGTTGGCCCTTACCAGGCTTACAGTTTCTATTCCTTTTTCATCCAGCTCTTCTTTGTAATCTTCCTGCAGCCAGGCCACAAGTGCCTCTATGTTTCTGATGGGTGACTTGAGGTCATGGGAAATGATATGGGCATAGTCATTCAATTCCTCGTTCTGTTCCTGAAGGTTTCTTAAGGCTGCCTCCAGTAATTGCTCATTTTTGCGGAGCTCAAGTAGTTTGATTACCTGTTTTGCCAATACGCGAAGAGATCTAACCTGGCTGTCTGAGATGACATTAGGCTTATTGTCAATGACGCAAAGCGTACCCAAAGGATAGCCTTTGTTGGTGACCAGTGGAACACCTGCATAGAAAATGACGTAAGGTTCGTCTGTCACCAAAGGATTATCCTCAAACCTTGGATCTTTGGTAGAATCTTCAATAATCAATACGTCATCAGGGGCATTGATAGCATGGGCACAAAAGGAATAATCCCTTGGTGTTTCGCTGCTGGCCAATCCATGGTGGGATTTAAACCATTGTCGGTTTTCATCCACCAGGCTTATCAACGAAATAGGTGTACCACAAATTTCTGATGCCAATGACGTGATATCATCGTAGTCTTCTTCTGAGAGGGTATCTAAAATAGAATACGATTCAAGCTCCTTTAGTCTGGCTTCTTCATTTTTGGGAATTTCTGGCTTTTTCATTGGCAGATGATCAGTCCCGGAATGTGCAGCGGTTTAATGCTTAGCTGATTGTCCACATCATAGTATGTGAATCTATCAACTTTTGTCAACGAAGGCAAGCCATTGAGATCAATAAAAGGGCTTAATTAAAGGAAATTGTAATATTACCTTTTGAAGTGGTATATATCAGTTTTCTACAAGCTCATTGATACTCCAATAAGAGATGAGTTTTGATACCCTATCCTCGTAGTCTTCATATTTTAGCGGCTTTATCACATATCCGGCAATACCTATTTTGTAGCTTTCAAACATGTCTCGGTGATTGGAAGAAGTGGTCAATACGATGGAAGGGATAAACCGGAGAATGGCGTCATCTTTCAAGATTTTTAGAAATTCGAGACCATTGATTCTGGGCATATTCAGGTCAAGGATGATAATGTTTGGAATATAGTTTTCCTCCTTAAGGATTTTTAATGCTTCTTCACCATTTACGGCCTCCTGTATTTTTACCTGCTTATTGAGTGTAAGAGAAGATACTGTACGATTGAACTTCATTCTCTCAATAGTATCGTCTTCAATTAAGAGTATTGACAATGGGGGAGAAACTTTCATTAAAATGTTAATTACGTATTATAAAAATGCTTTAAAATTAAATGCGTTCGCACCTATGAAAAGGGATTTAACATTGAGCTTAGGTGAATGACCATTAAGTTTCGGTGAATGGTAAAGAAGGATGCTGGCCCTGATTCATGAATAGGATTGTTTAAACTAGGTTCAATGATCGAAGAAATTTCTAATTTTTTCTTCATTAAGTGGTTTCACCCAATAGTCTATGACTTGTTTATAGGTGTTGGCCTTTTCCAGATCTTCTGAAGACACCGAAGAACTGAGCATGATCACCTGAGTGTCCAGGACAAATTGCGAGACCTTATCAAGAAACTGAAACCCATCCAAAACAGGCATATTGATATCCAGGAATATGATACTGGGTGGTTCCTGTTCAATAAGCTCCAGGGCTTTTTGGGCTTTATTAAACTCCTTGATGTCCCACTCGTTGTTGATTTCCTGAAGTAGGATTTTGGATACCCAGTTTTGGGTTACATCATCATCGATCAGCCAAATAGACTTCGTTTCATTCTTTATTTTTTTCTTTTGTAGTTCCTGCGGCTGGGTGTTTTCTGTCAACTCATTGAGATGTCTTGTTGCTTTGTCGATGTCCTGATTTGTTGATTGCAGAAGATCAAGGCCTTGTGTTATCGGTAGGTCACCTGATTTAATTCTTGGAATGATTCCCTGCATCCGTGAAAGACTACCTCTGACCTCATGAGAATTGATTGTTTTTGCATCGTGCAGAATTGTGTTTTTTTCATTCAGCTTTTCTTCCAGTGTACTAAACTTTATTCGCAACGAAGATTTCTTTTTCTCAGCCGAATGAATCGCATTGATCAGCGAGTGATATGAAAATGGTTTGGTGAGATAGTCGTCTGCTCCAAGATCCATTCCTTTACGCAACTCTTCCATTGTAGATTTAGCAGTAAGAAAGATAAAGGGCACAAACGTCAGCAGGTCTGTCTCTTTCAGTTTCTTTAATACCTCATATCCATTGAGATTTGGCATGTTTACATCACACAAAATAAAATCAATAGATTCCTCCTGGGCTAAGCGAATTCCTTCCTGCCCATCGGCAGCCTGTACAATCTCATATCCGGCAAAGGTCAATAGGTCGCAAAGCGACTCTCTAATGCCTACTTCATCTTCAATAATCAGTACCCGCTTCATTAGCTCCTGGATTAATGCTCACTTCAATGATGGTTCCCTGACCAACGGAGCTATCAATTTTGACACTACCTCCGATTTTAGCAACTCTTTGTTTTATGCCTTTTAACCCATGGCCCCCTTTGATTTGATTTAGGTCAAACCCATTCCCATTATCTTTGGCAATCAGCCTTACAACCCTCTGATTATCTGAGGAAATACCAATTTCCATCAACGAGGCAGACGAATGCTTGATGGCATTATTCAGGATCTCAAACAATACCCTAAACAAACTCTGAGAACTTTTCTTATCAATTTCCTGATGTATGCTGGTAGAAACCCTCAATTCGAAGGGAACGTAAGCATCAACCCTTTTGGCCAGGTTGTTGACGGCTGCATTAAAGTCAACCTCCTGTGCAAATATGTCTGAATCTTCTATGATCATTCTCAACTGGGAAAGTGATAGGTTTGCCACCTTAACGCTCTCTTCTACTTTGCTTCTGATGTGACCTTCTTCTGTATTTTCGAGTATATATGCCAGATTCATCTTTAGACCCAACAGGGTTTGTTGCAACGTATCGTGTAACTCACCAACAATTCTTTGGTTTTCCTCAGAATGCCCTAACTCTAGCAAGTGTTCATGTTTTTTGAGGCGTTTTTCAATGATTTTGAATAAATGTCCTGCATCTACCGGCTTAACCATGTAATCATCCGCCCCCAGATCCATGCCTGATCGAAAATCTTCCTGATTACCCTTAGCTGTTAGAAAAATGAAAGGTATTTTTTTCAGCTCTTCATGCTCCCGTATTGCTTCCAGGACTTCATACCCATCCATTTTGGGCATCATTACATCACACAGAATTAAGTCGGGCATTTCTTTTAGCGCTTTGGTGAACCCAGCTAATCCATTGAAAGCTGTTCTAACTGTATACCCTCTTAACTCGAGCAAATCCGCAAGCGTTTGGGCTATGTTTATTTCATCATCAATTATTAGAATATTTTCGTTCATCATCATTAAATTTTTGCAGGAAGGTCAATACAAAACTCAGTGCCTTTCTTCATCGCGTTATTTAAATAAATGGTGCCGTTGTTGAGCCTCACAAATTCCTTGGCAACAGCGAGGCCAAGTCCAGTACCTTGAATGTGCTGTGAGTTACTTCCACGCTGAAAAGAATTGAACAAACGGTCCTGATCTTTTTTAGGTATCCCAATGCCATAATCCCTAACCTTGATACCAACTTTTTCATCACAAAACTTTACCTCAACCTGGGGGTCAGGCGCTCCGGGAGAATATTTGAAAGCATTGTCAATCAGATTGTGCAAGGCATGCTCTATAAATTGCTCATCAAGGTTGATCGATCTTTCTTTACCGGAAACGGATATCTTCAATAGCCTGTGATCCTTCTGTTGACGTTCTACATCCAACTTGATCTTTTTCAGGATTGAAGTTAGCATGGCAGGCTTTAGGTTTGGCTCCACATGGTTAGATTGCACTTTACCCATAGCCATGATGTCTTCCATCAGGTTGACAAGCCGGTCTACTTCAGTATTTAATCTACGTGTAACTTTATCAATGATAGGGCTTTCAAACCCTGAAAGCTCAAGCAGTTGCATGTTGGCTTTGATGACAGTGAGCGGAGTGCGGAATTGATGCGATGCCATGGATACAAATTGTGAACGCAATTCGGAAAGTTCCTTTTCCTTCTTAACTCCTTTGATAAGCTCTTCCTCAGCATTTTTCCTGGCTGAGATGTCGTTTACAGTAATGGCCAGCCACTTCGATCCATCATTTCCTCTAAAGGGATGGAACCTGGCTTCAAGCCAAAATTTGAAATCTTTATGTCTATAAGGGAATGAAATCGGTTCAGCAGGCTCTCCATCCAAAGCTTCCTCTAAAAGCTTGATCATAGCTTCTTTGTTGAGATCTCCCATTTGAAAAAGCTGTTGCACATGGGCCTCCTCCAGGTTATCTATCACTCGTTTACCTATCAACTCGTTTACACGGGTTCCCAGCATTCCCGGGTTGTTGCAGAATACTTCCTGGTACCTTAAGTCTTCATTAATCAGGAGCACTATATTATCCATAGATTTAACCATGGCTTCTAGGTTGACCAGGTTCTCACTTAATTTTCCTTCTATCTCTTTTAGGTTTGAAATATCATAGACTGTACCAAACAGTCTGTATGGTTTTCCATCTTCGCATTCTATAGTAGCATCAGAGGTGATGTGTTTGACAGTTCCTGATTTAGTGATGATCCGATGAACCATATTGGACCATCCACCTTTTTCGAAACCAATATCCTGATGTTCTTTTACCTTTTCTAAATCATCGGGATGAACCAATCCATAAAAGTCCTCGAAAGTCTTTAATTCATCGAAATCCTTAATGCCCATGATGTCCATATGTTCAGGTGAATACCAGTTGTTGTATTCACCTGAAAGGTCAAACTCCCACCAACCTACTTTGGCGAGTTTTTGCACTTGTTCCAATTTGATTTGTGTTTCTTTCAGGGACGATATGTCCATGATGGTCCCTACTAGTCTTACAGCAGTATCGTCATCATAAAATACCCGGCCACTGGTAATGACATGCTTGTAGCCACCTGACTTCCTCTTATAACGAATCTCTTTATTTACCCACCCCTCTTGCTTAAGTGTCAGGTCACTGTATAGCCAATCCTTATCTTCCGGATGAACGCCCTGAGTGAATCTCGAAAAAGGGAATCCTTTTTCATTTTTCTTCTCTTCGAGTATTTGGTAGCTGGTATCAGATAGCGTCGTCATTCCGGTCAACAAGTTGACTTCCCACCAGCCGATGTTAGCTATTGTCTGTACTTCTTCCACCCTGGCTTGCATTTCTTTAATTTCACTGATATCCATCATGGTGCCAATTAATTTCACAGGGCGGTCGCCATCCCATATATATTGACCACTCGTAGCAAAATACCCGTAAGTGCCGTCCGGTCTTTTATGACGACTTTCTTTATTGTGCCACCCCTCCTTTAACACGCCTAAGTCATTAGTCTTCGAAATAATACCAGCTCTGTCTTCGGGATAAGTCATGGTCAAAAATGTACCAAATGAGGGTTCAGTATTTGATTTATCCAATCCCATGAGTTCATACATTGAGTCGGACCATTCACTTTCATTTTTTATAAGGTCAGATTCCCACCATCCAAGTTTTGCTATGTCCTGTACCAGTTGTAGTCTCTTTGAGTCTAGAACCCTTTCTGATACGTCCTGAGAAGTACCATGATACAGGCTGGGCTCACCATCATCATCCAACTCCAACTTGGAATTTATCCACACATGCTTTACCCCGCTTTTAGTCACATGTCTTACCTCAAAGTCCTTGAGTTCTTCATTGGCATACATCTTACTTTGAAATGATTCAAGGTCTTCAGGATGAATAAACTGCAGCACTGATTCAACAGTAGGCAAGAAGTCGTAGGAGATTTCCATTAAGTCAAACATTCCCCGAGACCAGGTGATTCTATGCGTTTTTAAGTCCACCTCCCAGGATCCTATCTTAGCTATCTTCTGAGCCTCATAGAGTTGATTTTCACTGGTTTGGAATTTTTCTTTTGTGATCTTTTTCTCATGAATGTCTGTGAGATATCCAAGTACATAGAAGGACTCTTCATCTATAACTGATCCATTTACTTCAACCCATTTAAGCTCACCAGACTTTGTCAATAATTGTTTTTCCTTTGCACAGGAATCTAATTTTCCAGTCACCAACTGATTCATTAGTTCCTTGTAGGATTCCCATTCTTCCTTAGGTGTCAAATCCAGGAAATTAAGGTCTTTTAATTCTTCAGCACTATATCCAGACCATTTTTGATAAGTAGTATTGGTTCTTAAGAATTGTCCTTTATCATTGAGAATAAAAATACCTGCTACTTTGTTTTCAAAAACCCTGTTTAACCATTTGTAAGATAGATGGTCCCTAAAGTTATTGTTATGATGATTTAAACCAACTACCTTTGAAATTTCATATAATTTAATCTGGATATTGGGATGTCCTTGTGAATTAGACACTTGCTCTGCGACACTTAAGATACTTGAGGTTGAGCCTTTTCCGTTTCTGATCTTATAGAGATTGTACTTTTCACTACCCAGCCCATCATAACGCTCTTCAATAACTGCGCGTAGTTGCTGTTGGTCCTCTTCTAATACAAAAGAGAGAAACAATTCATGTTTAGCGTCCACTTCGCCAGGCTTTAGACCCAGAAAGTAAAACAGATCATCTGACCAAAATTGCTGTTTACTTTGAATGTTGACATCTATGGTGCCTATCAAATAAACCCCTTTTAGGCTTGGAATATCTTTGGCCTTTAGCGAGGTCTGGTCAAATACTTTTTGTAGAAGTTCCATAGTATTTAATTGAGTCTAAGTTTGATCATTTTGGGTCTGTATTGCTGAGAAACTATCCATCCGCGAAAGTTTAAACTTCAGAATCCATGGTTAAAGGGACTTGAATCATCATATTAGAAAAATGAGCTAAAGAGAGGCAAGTCATTTGTGAGAGTAATGCTTCATTGGAGGCTCTTTTGATGCGATACTCAGGTAAAAGGATATCAATCAAAGTATCTCGAATTAACGATTCTTCCTTTATGGTCAATGTTCTATTTAGCATAGCTATGAAAAGTTGTGTCATTAATAGCTGCTTTTAGATCGACTATTGATGGAGGTTTTACCAGGTAATGGTCCGCACCTGCTGCAATACCTTTTTGAATAGTTTCTTCTTCTGAAAATGCAGACAGTAATATGAAACAATGTTGGGTGAAGCTCTCTTTGATTGCCTTGGTAAATAAAAAGGCATCTTCTTCAGGAAGACCGACATCACAAATAATTATATCATAAATGGCTAAATCAGCATTTGTCATTGCAGAATGAATGGATTCAAATGTTTCCACTCTATGTCCAAGAGCTTCAATAACATCAGCCATTGATTCTCTCAGTGCACTTTCATCATCAATTAAGATTATTCGTTTCATAGATGTAGTGTTTGCGGAAATATTCATAATGCATTTGCAAATGCATGATGTGCTTACGTCCTGTTTTTGCTCATCGCTTTTATTGATTATTCTGTTAACTTACGCTATTGGGAATTCTGTGAATAAACGCTTTCGGTGAGTTACCTTTAAGTTTCGGTGAGTTGAATTTTAGCTGTTTTAACCTGTTTAATGCAAGGAATTGCAGGAGAGAAGGAGCTTTTGTCTAAATCTTACAAAATAAAAAACACATTCTTGATGATGTCTTGGGCTTAGTTTTAGCGTGTAATGGCATTTACTTTGGAAAATCCTTGTAGCAGAGCTTATTCCTCCATAAATTCAATAACATGACCAAAAAAGAAATCGCCACATCGTTCCTGAAAATGGCAGGCCTGGGTGATGTTCGCCAGGCCTACGAAAAGTTTGTAGCGGCGAACTTCATTCATCATAATCAGTATTTCAAAGGAGACAGGACTTCCCTGATGAATGCCATGGAGGAGGCCAATAAAGCCGAACCCAATCGGTCACTAGAGGTAAAAAATATTTATGAAGATGGAGATACTGTCATCACCCATTCTCATGTGGTCAAAGACAAGATGGAGATTGCTGTTGCTCATATATTTTGTATACCAGAAGACAAGATTGTAGAACTTTGGGACCTGGGTCAGGTGATGGGAAAAGACTCTCCCAATGAGCATGGTATGTTCTGAGGGCTATGCTCCGGGTTTATTTCGGTTTCAGGAAATGTTCTAAGAACAGATAAGCCTGTTCATTTGATGCTTCCGTAGGTGCATGAGTTGGTCGGTTGGTCATGGCCACACGGTTTTGATAACCCAATACCTGGTTGATTGCAATGGTATGATTAAGTGCCACCCATCGTTCAGGAGGATCTTCAGACCCTCCGGATACCAGAAAAGGACGAGGCGCCATCAAAGCATGAAGGTCGGTAAGGTCAACACCATTTTCTATTAGCTCTGGATACAATCCACTTGCAGGATTCTCGTCGGTAATAAGCCCTCGCTTCCTCCAGGGAGGAGGGTGGTATCCCAGATACCAGGGCTCCCAGTAGTTTATATCTCCCCTGGATTCATCAAAGACAATTCCCGGGTCAGACCAAACAGCACAGGCAAACTTCTCATACAGACAAGCAGCAAACATGGCCCATTTACCCCCAAAGGAATGACCCATAATGCCGATCCTGGAAGGATCAACACCATCAACTTTTGACAATACCTGCCAGGCATTGGCTGACGCATACCCAAGCATAGATAGAGGTTGCACTTCCGCATGATCAACATCCGGATAATAAATTGAATATTTTTTGGCTTCAGTGGCCGCTTTTGTGCCAAGTGACAGCGTGACAAACCCTCGCTTAGCTAGTTGATATGCAAAATCACGAAGGGCAACCCCTTCTCCTATAGCCGTCTCAGGTTCATAATATACGGTAATAACTGCGGGCCTGGGTTTTTCACCATCTGGAATCAGTAAATAGCCTTCTGTATGCTCGTTAGGCGTCCAACGAAACTGAACACGATACTGGAAAAAATTTTCCCTGCGTAACGTATCCATAATTTCAAGCTCCTGACCTTTCAACAACTCAGGCCATTCACCCATTTGTTGATGCCAGAAATCAAAAATCTCTTCCCTTCTATTTTTCCAATCCTCTTTCGTTTTAACTGAATCACCATTCGAAAATAGGAGGGGAGATCTATACTTGCCATAGCTTCCAATATATGCCTCTGGGGGAGAAAAAAAGGTGGATATTTCATCCCATGGTTCAGTTGCAGATTTATACTGTCCTTGGCATTGCACTGAATTTAAGTACAAAGTAGCCGGTAAGAATATGATGATGAAGTATAACCTTTTTAGCATAGATATTGAAATATAGTTGACCGACCTGAATTCTTAAGTACCTATGTTAGTGTTTTCACTTACAATGGTACATTTTGCTTAATCTATCGTTGGTGAAAACACCAACGATGGCATCTAAACACTAGTCTCTGTCCTGCGCCCGGATCACCTCTACCCAATGTTTGGGTTTTGCGTCTGTGAAATGCTCAATCTGATGACGACAGCTGAATCCACAGGCTACAAGCGACTCATCCTTCATCTTCCTTATAGCAGGGAATAGGATTTCTTCACCTATTTTCTCAGAAATTTTGTAATGCTCCTTCTCATAACCAAAAGAACCGGCCATTCCACAGCATCCGGAGGGGATTTCCTGAACGGTATGACCATTTTGACCCAAAAGCTTTTTCATGGCTGCGGTACCGTAAAGTGCTTTTTGGTGGCAATGCCCATGGATCTTGATATCTCCGGCGATGGAGTGAAACTGTTTGTTCAACCTGCCTTCTTCGACTTCTTTCATCAGGAAGATGTCGATCATCATAATTTGTTCTTTGGCTTGACCGGCTAGCTTTTCATCTTCGATGAGGTCTGGCAGGTCATCATTCAAGGCGGATGCACAGCTTGGTTCGCAAACGACAATGGGCAACCCTTCATCCAGATAAGGTTTCAAGCCCTGAAGCGTTTTCAATCCTTCTTTTTTAGCTTCTCTCAGGAATCCATGGGAGATCCTGGGTCTCTGACAGCATCCTACATTGGCCAGGAGAACTTCGTAGCCACAGGAGGTCAACAGTTCAAAAGCTGAAATACCAATGTTTGGCTCATGGAAGTTGAGGTAGGTATCCGCAAAGAGCACCACCTTTTGCTTACCCTTAGCCACTTTATCCTGGTTTTTTTCAAACCATTTATAGAATGGCTCTTTTGCATAGGCTGGTAAGGACCTCCTTTGGTCAAACCCAGCCATCATTTCCATTACACTTCGAAATGCCTTACTTCTTTGGATGGGGTTGATGAGACCTGCCAGGGCTCCTGAAAGCTTTTTGGCTGCTTTGCCAGAATCCCGGATGAGCTTGTCTCTTAAAGAGGTTCCGTTCTTGTCGTAATACATTTGTAAAACGTCGCTCTTCATCTTGGCCATGTCCACATTGCTCGGACATTCAGATTTACAGGCCTTGCAGGAGAGACACAGGTCAAGCGCTTCATGGATACGTTTGCCATCCAGGCCTTCGCCCTTCAGCTGACCAGACATCGCAAGGCGTAATGCGTTGGCGCGACCCCTCGTAGAATGTTCTTCATCCCGGGTGGCCTTGAAGCTGGGACACATGGTGCCACCAATCACTTTTCGACATTCACCCACCCCGGTACACATATGCACAGACTCCCTGAAGCTTTGCTCTTTCTTGTAATGGAATTCTGTTTGAAGTTGCTGATCCTGATACTTCACTCCATAGCGGAGATTTTTCTCGATGGTCTGAGCTTCCACAATCTTCCCAGGGTTCATCAGGTTGTCCGGGTCGAATAATGCCTTGACTTCCTTGAAAGATTTATAGAGTGTAGAACCAAAAAAGCGCTCATTGTAGGCACTACGCACCAGCCCGTCACCATGCTCACCACTCCAGGAACCACCATATTTCATCACCAATTCGAAGGTCTCTTCCGTGATCTTTTGTAATCTTTCAATATCCTCTGCCTGCCGTAGATCGAGTATAGGTCTCACATGAATCACACCTACACTGGCATGCGCATACATCGCCACCTGTGTGCCGTGTTTTTCACAAACCTTCAGTACCTCATCGATGTAGGTGGGTAAATGCTCTACCGGGATACCCGCATCTTCAATGAATGGGAGGGGTTTCTTTTCTCCTTTGATCCCCAGCATAAGACCCAGTCCTTTCTTGCGGATCACCCATACATCTTCATAAGAATCGCCATCAGGAAACAGCGGGTACGCATAGCCAAAGGAGTGGTTCTTCAGGTCTTCAATCATCTTTCGGGGCCGCTCCATCACATCAGCTTCACTGTCACCATAAAACTCCACGATCAGGATGGCTTTTGGGTCTCCATCGAGGAAATGACAGTGGTGTTTGGTGGTGAGGTTTTCTCGACTCAGCCTGATGACTGTGTCGTCCAGGATTTCCACTGCAGAGGGATTGTATTTCAGCATAAGCTCTACCGAGCTGATCGCTTCAAGTAGCTTATGGTAGTGCACCACACAGACCGACTTGTATTTGGGTAGGGGAGTGAGGTTCAGCTTGAGGGCTGTAGTCACCGCCAGGGTTCCCTCACTACCTGTTACCAGCTTGGCCAGGTTCCATTGATCCGTATCGACAAATTCATCCAGGTTATACCCCCCAACACGGCGCATCACTTTCGGGAAGCGAGTCTTTATTTCATCCTTTTGCTCGGAAATGATCTCCTGAAAGCGCTGATAGATTTTCCCCTCCCTGCCGGATTGGCTGGCTTTTTCCTGGTAAGCTTCTTTGGATAGTTCTTCCAGCTTCAATTCTGTGCCATCTGCCAGGATGATATCTGCTTCCAGCACATGGTCTACTGTCTTTCCAAAGATCACACTTTTGGTTCCTGAGGAGTTGTTGCCCACCATACCGCCGACATTTGCCCTGCTGGAAGTGGCAGGGTCAGGAGCAAAATGGAGTCCATGCTGTGCCAGCTCCTGGTTCAACACATCCCGGACTTTGCCTGGCTCCACCCGTACCCATTGCTCTTCTACATTGAGTTCGAGGATGTTGTTCATGTACTTGGAAAAATCCAGGATCATCGAGGAACCCACGGTCTGACCGGCAAGGCTGGTACCACCTCCACGAGGCAGGATGGTGACTTTGAATTCATTGGCCAGCGCGATCGCTTTTTTCACATCATCTTTATTCCTGGGCAGGACGATGACCTTTGGGCTGATCTGGTAGATGCTGGCATCAGTGGCATACATGCCTAGCGAGGCAGTGTCGTGTAGCACCTCACCGGAAATTACTTTTTTGAGCTGATCGATAAAGGGTTGGTCGTTGTTCATTGAAGCAATTCTCAGTAGTCAGGGGATTTATCTTTTGGGAGCATTTTCATCCTGAGTTTTTACCACATTGCTATGGCGTTTTTTATTGAGGTCGGGATCTTCACCCATCCAAACCCACAGCTTGATGAGTCCATTCTGATGAGAGCTCACCAGAAAACTACCATCCTTGTTGAAGTCAATGTATTCTGCATGATCACCTGCCCAGGTTTTATTGGCAACCCTGATACGATCATCGACATAATCCAGAATATCTGAAACACGATAGGTGTAAATATAGGGGTCGTGACCGGCGAAGAGGATGTAATCACCGTTTGGATGCCAGGACACAGTTTCAATTTTTCTGCCATAATGGGCAAAAGTCCGGACTGTTTTTCCTTTTTGCCAATCGTAGACAAGTATTGTGCCCCTCACAGGACTATTGCTTGCAGCAACGATGTATTTTCCGTCTGGTGAAAATGAAGCAGCCGTAAAACCACCGCCAGGAGGATTTGTGCTCATGGACTGTAGCAATGACCAGTCATCTGTCCGGTAAACTTTTACTCCAGCGTGTCCTGCAGCAAGCAGATACTTATCATCTTCAGTAAAAAACAATTCATTACAGGTAGCGCCGTAGTTGATGGTTGCAATTTCTTTGGCCTCAGGCATTTGAAATACCCTTAGGTAGCCAACCGGTTTTCCATTATCCTCCGATTGTTCTTCTCCCGAAACCAGAATTGATCCTTTATTGGACCATATAAGTCCGTCAATGCCCTGGTTATGTTTAATCTCCCTGAGCTTTTCTCCTGATTGGGCATCATAGATAGTCACCAAAAAGTCTTCACTGGCTGCTGCCACATATTTGTTGTCAGAAGACCATGACGCTCTTTCAATTTCTTGGGTTGTATAGTTTCTCCAGAGCTCAGCACCATCAGAAGTTCGCCACATAATTACCGAATTGTCATATTTTGTTCCACTCACTATGTATTTGCCATTGGGGCTGAATTCGGCAGATTCAACTGACCCGGGTTCTCCTAACGCATCAGCCACTCTTGACCAGACCGGCTCCAAACGCAGCTCGTAGTCCAGGTATTGTTGACTATAGGTGTTAAAGACCCCTATTAATAGACTTGCAGCGATAATGATTTTTACTTTCATTTGTTTTTTTTATTCATAATAGACTCAGTAACCGGTCTCACCCAGTTTTTCCATGTTTTTTTCGTTGACTAGTAGGCCTAACCCTGGCAATGTCGGAACAAGGAGGTGGCCATCATCAAACTCCAGATAATTGTCGAATAATTCGAATAGTTGGCCATACCCCTGGTCGATACGCTTTCCCGCATATTCCTGGAATGTTGCTCCATTAGGTATAGACGCAAGGAGCTGAATACTGGCGGCTGTTGCCAAGGTGGGTTTGGCATTGTGAACCATAATTTGCTTGCCAAACGCATGGGCCATGGCTGCAGTTTTTCTGCATTCAGTGACACCACATTTGATCACGTCTGCATTTATATAATCTACATTGGCGATCGTAATCAGGTCTTTCATCATCCATTTGTTGTATTCATGCTCGCCAGCCATGACGGGAACGTCCAATGCATCCACTACCTGACGCAAGCCAGAATAATCCTGCTGAAACACCGGTTCTTCGATAGCATAAACATTGAAATCATCAATGATTCGTTTACTCATTACAATGGCATCCGCTGGAAGATATCCGTTGTTATAGTCAACCATCAGCCGAATGTCAGGACCAATGGCGTTTCTTATTTCTTTGATGCACTCATATACATCGTCGGGATATGGATTTATATTTTCCTGGCGGATCCCCATCCTTGCTTTCACACCCTTATATCCTTGCTCAACGAAATCAGCGGCTTTTTCAGCCATTTCAGTCGGGCTCATTAAAGCATTGTCCTTAGAACGGCTAAATGATCCATACATCCTGATCCTATCCTTACCGTTCCCACCCAGTAATTTATGCACCGGCATGTTAAGAATTTTGCCTTTCAGGTCCCACAGCGCGCTGTCTATGCCAGAAAGTATGCCGGGATGGATACCCGCAATTCCTGACTCAATCCCCTTGAGATAGATTTCATGCCAGATGCCTTCACTGTCGAAGGGATCTTTCCCAATTGCGTATTCTTTCAGGGCTTTGTCAATGTAATAATTGGCATAGCGCTTGTTTGCACCGTCACTTTCGCCCCAACCGGAGATTCCTTCATTGGTTTCTATTTTCACATAATGAGCCTTCTTAAAGTAATAACCTCTGATGTTAGTGATCTTTATGCCGGCAGCTTCTTTATCCGGCAGATTCACCGGAGAACTCTCAGAAACATTAGGTAAGGCTACACCCAATGATCCCAAAGCTGAATACTTAAGAAAAGAACTCCGATTCATCATATAGGAAGGTTTATTGTTGCAATATTCAGAATGGTGTCAAGATAAGACAATTGAAAGATATTCCGGTAGTACCAGGGAAATTTAGGAATGGATTGAATTGGGAAATGACCTTCACAAACAAAAAAAGACAACCACGAACTACCATGATTGTCTTTATTTTTGAGCCTCCTATCGGGATCGAACCAATGACCTACTGATTACAAGTGTTCCGCAAACCCCTTTAATTTCGCTTAAAAGGCACTTTTTACTATACCGAAGGCCAAAAAATGATCAAAACTATACCGTTTGACTATACCGTGAAAGGCAAAAAAGAAAGCTCCATTTCAGTTGTGAATCAGGAGCTTTCAGATTAAGAACCAGCTAAGTCTCAAATATAACGTGTTTATATATATGATTCAATATCCAAGCTGAATACATTACCAGTTGGTGATTCAATCTTTTTCTTCTTACTTAGGTAGTGTTTGATAGCGGTTTCCTTTTTGTTTAGAGTACCCAGGAACTTCTCACCCACAACCGCATAGACTGTATTGATGAAGGTGTGTCTAAGGTTGTATAGGGTTACCTCCTTATCAATCCCGGCCACTTTGATAAAGTGAGAAAAAGCCTTGCTCACAAATGTTTGTAATTGCTTTCGGTTTTCCCATTCAGGAACCAGGATATAATCTTCCGGATCGGTTTGGTCCATACTGGCCAGGAGCTGAGCCAATTGAGAATGAATGTAAATGTATTCACGAACTACCTTTTTAGTTTTACCTCCCCTGTTTACTTTCTGGTTCAGGAACGCAATATAGTTGTCCTGGACATTTGACCATCTAAGGTTGGCTATCTCCTCAGTTCTCGCACCAACAAAGACGGATAGAAGTAAATAGTTTTTAAGCCAATCTCGATAGTAGTTTAATCGTTCTATCTTTTTGACTCCTCTGGTTGTCCATCCGTTTTCATGGTTGATTGATTTCAGAAGTTTCTCAAACTCTGTCATTTCCAGAAATTGGGGATCTGTATCTTCCAGCTTGGCAGTGATACCATAGAAAGGATTCTTTAGATCATATCCCAGAGAGTTTAATGTTTTGAACCAGATCCGGCAAGTAGTTATATATCGGTTCCAGGTAGTTTCCCCAATCTCCTGTTTCTCATATCGTTCTTCAAGGTAATTGTGAAAGTGAGTAACGGCCCGATCATCTACTGCAGATATGTGAGTATGTGAAAGCCTGTAGCCATTATCAGACAAACAGGTTAGGAAATCTTCAAGGTATTTCAAAGTATTCTTGATATACTTCTGATTTCTATTCTTTGCCTTTTGTGGTGGAACCAGGTCCGGATCATCATTCAGAAACCTTTCATAAAGAGCAGCACAATCCAAGATCATTTCGGGAAGCTTTTTAAGAGTTGGCTTTGACTCTCGTATTATCTCATATCCGCCCCGTTCATACTCCTCTTTGAGTTGATAGTGTTTCTTTAATACCTCAGATAGATCAGACTCATCCCAGGTGTGTTTCTTCCCCACTCTACGAAGAACTGGATTCCATAGCCTGGATTGATACTTTCCAGTATCGCTGATGTATAACCCTATTCCTTTCGGTGGTTTCTTCATTGTTTCAAATGTTCAAAAGAAGATCCTTTAACCCAATCGAATTGTAAGCCTGACTTAGTGAGCTTCTCTTGTGTGATCCGCTCGATCTCTGATTCTGATATGAATTCCTTATCAATGATAGTAGCACCATATTGAACCAGTTTCTTTCTAGCTTTTGCAATTGCTCTTGGATCATCCTCTTTAATTCCCAATCGTTCATGTAGTTGTTTTGACTTAATTGATATTATTGGAAAACTCAATCACATTGTGTCGCACTTTGAGCAGTGCAGTTCCTCAGAAAATTATTATTGATAGTCATTGTATTGATGTTTAGTTGAAAAATATAGGTAGGGGTGCCAAATGCTTTAAAAAAGAAATGTTTTTGAAACCCTACCCCTCTGAGAAAATCCTCCCCATAGACTCCCCGTGAACTTTTTAGGATTGCCATTTCTTGAGTCTGGCACTACCTGTCAACTTTTCAGTCTTTGGCTTCACAATGGATTCCAGTTTACTCCTACTCATTGGTGACATGCCGAAATTAGAGGAAAACTTTTCGATCATTCGCCATTGCTTTTCCATTACGGAATTCAGGCGTTGGATTTTTAAAGCATCCTCTTCATTATCAATGGCTTCTTTCGTCTTGACTGCAAAAACGTGATAAAGGTCATATGCATTGGCCAGCATGGAGAGTTCGTAAGTATCAATCTGTTCTACCTTGCCGTTTAGGGTAGCTGCTATTTGATCGAATATTGTTCTCCCTTGATCTGATAAGTAATTTTGATGTGTAATATTTTTCATTTTGCTATTTTTAGTGTGTTTCCTCCCAGGTAAGCTATTTTTTCATTCAATTTGTCGATAATGGCCTCCTGTATTTCTACGATTCGTTCTAATTGATCAATCTTAACCTGTAGTTCTTTTTCATTTTTTGTCATGATTATAAATGTTTGGGTTTTATTAATATGATTCTATTTCTTGATTGTGGGCCTATTAGTGAAAAACTCAATCTGATCCTCAGTGAAACCGTCCAGAACATCCTGGCCGGGCTTAAGCCGGATGGATAGAATTGTCCCGGCTCTGTATTTTCCGAAATCTTTTTGAAGCTCCACTTGGATTAAATCCTTAAAAACTTCTTGTTCTAAAAGTCGTGTTCTGAATGTTTCCATGATCATCTATTGAAATGATATATGCCAGGATATACGTTTGAAGGTTTTTGCTTCGACTCATTCCAGCGAGGATCTTTCAACGACCGTTTCCTGAATGTTGCAATTCTCAAACCAGTGGACCACTTCTTTTCCATTTCATAATAATGGAGTTTGCCCCGGTCGTTTTTCTGAGACCAGTACTCAATAAAGTCTCTCCATAGCCATTTCGGATATGTTTCAAACTTTGGATCATTCTCTCTGATCCATTCTCTCAATCTCTCTTTGAAATCCTCAAGCGATTCTCCTTTTAACAGTCCCATAATTCATTTTCATTTTTCTCATTTTGTTCATTCTTAGACATACCGGACCCTTTATATCCCAGCAAAACCTTTCATTCAAATGAATCATAATAAGGCATTAACTGTGAAAAAGCCTAATTTTGGTTGAAATCCCTGGTTTGTGGTTGAGACCTTACACAACTCCCCACAATTTCCAACTTTGGTATCCCACCCTGTTAAAGTGATTCCGGTAAAATCACTACAGGGACTGCCAGAGGTAAAAGGTAACCTTGCTTGGTCGGGGGGTGTCAGGTGAGACATTGCCCCCACTTATTTTACTGGCAGAACCAGGGGTTTCTTTCGTCCAGCGGATATACCGAGGACACGATATTTTGTTTTTACCAGCTATCAAATCAGGAAATCTGATATGGATGTCACCGCAGTAAAACACCCACTTGTCAATAATTGATTTTATCTAACTCCTTCCGAGTTTGATGTTTAGGTGTTGTTCAAGGTCCTCGATTCGCACAAAGCTCATTCCTTTTGCTCCATGGGGTCGAGTTATGACCAGTTTTCCAGCTTTCTCCAACCTGTACGCTGAAGAAACACCGAAAGGCAATTCATTGAGATAGAAAAAGCCTCTGCTTAATCCCTCACTAATAGTCTTTTCATTCCACTCCTTCTTTTCCATTAATTACTATTTATGTTCAACAGGTTCAAATGTAGTATATGTTATTCTATTGCGCAAATATGCGCAGTATATTTAAGCATATTTTTGAAATATTAGCTATAGATTAGTAACACAAAGCAAAATTGCTCATTATTATGACGGTTGGACAGTTTAGGGAACTTGATATTTTAAAGAACACATTTGGAGGAGAGAATAGGATTAAGCGTGTTCTCACTTCAGTAAGAAAAGCAGATGAATATTTTCCAGGTGGTAGGGGGACCATAGATCTATGGGAAGCTGCAGAATTGCTGTTTTTTTTAGCTTCATCATCTTCGCTAGGTGATGCAGTGAAATCCACTGAAGAATCTTCAATACTAAATCTTTTAGGCACTAGCAACGGAGCCTATTCGTATAGAGATTTAAAAGAAATTTCGATTGGACAGCTTCTTGTTTTAATGATCGTAGATCCGGCTGATCTTAACAGACTAGAAATATCTACAATTACAAAAAGAGCATATGCGTATTTTTCGGATAAGGTGGTTGAATTCAAACCACAAAATGAAGAAAGGCTAATTGAAAGAGGCATTATCAAAGATCCAATAATTTTCGATGCGGAATTGAAATCGAAATGGCATTCATCAAGTCTTGCTGATACAAGAACTGTACTATCCAGGAACTTCTTTTTGCATATTGGGCAAAAACTGAAGGTAGGGCATGATGTCATTTATGTAGGGAATGCTAAAGATGGTGAACTTGGTCATGATCAAGAATATAAACTATTCATGTTGAAAACACATAGAGGTTAAAACAGGAAGGAGAGACAGTGAAAGCAAAGGCAAAAAGAAATTTTTTAGGTGGTGTTCTTGATGGAAAAAGGGTCACCTTCAAGCAAGGTCAGATTTATGATTTATCAAAATACCCTTCAGAGTTTATCGGTAAAATTAAAAATTGCTTTGAGGTAAAAAAAGAACAATCAATACCTGAAAAAAAAATAAGGGGAAAGAAGAAAGCAGAGACTACCACATGATTATTTGGTTAAAATGATGTCATTTATTTGGGTTGGTGCTGCGAAGTTGAATTAAAAAAAAGAATTAAAAGATGTACTTAGATAGAGTCAAATTTCTTAGGGAGGAAATTCCTGGAAAAGAAAAAGAATTAAAGGATCTGCGGGATAAGCTCCGATCAGAAAAACGTGCCAGGACGGAAGAGGAGAAAACTAATATGGATAGCCTGGTTTCTGAAATCAAAAATATGAGATCAGAGCTTGAGGAGCTGGAAGAAGAAGTACGCCAGGCGCAACAAAGAGCTAATGGCAACAATAGTGACGAAAAACGGAATGCAGCTTTTGCAGCAGGGGGAAATTCCACCACTCAAGTAATGCCAGAAGTTTATTCAACAAACCTTGGTGAGTTCAAAGTGTACAACAGGAACAACTTAAAGGAGGATAGATCTGATATAGGTTTGGGAGCTTGGCTTCGTTTGGTAGCGACAAAGAAACCTAGGAACGACAATGAGGAACGAGCTCTATCAATTTCAACAGACTCAGCCGGGGGATATTTGGCACCGGAAAACCTAAGTACTCAGTTTTTATACGGTCTTACAAATTATAGTTCAGTAATAAAAGCTGGTGCAAATCTTGTTTCGTTGGACGGACCTGGAAAGTCGTGGGCATTCACAAAGCAAACCACAATTCCAACGATGACCTGGAAGCCTGAAAACACAATTCTGGATGAGTCCGATCCTGCATTCGCAGTTAGTTTATTCATGCCTCAGAAAGCTGGATTTTTCTTTAAGGTGAGTAATGAAACTTTGAGCGATGCGATAAATGGCGAGGAGGTTTTAAGAGAAATATGTCTTAAGGCTGGAGCTGAAGGAATTGATTCAGCGGCATTAAATGGAACAGGAAGTTCAAATCAGCCATTAGGGATACTCAATTTTCCAGGTATTAATTCTGTAGACTTTTCTAGTTCAGCTCCGACAAACTATGATAAGATCATAGACGCAAGACAGGAGATTGTAGGATCAAAAGGTAATATACCTTCATCGGTTATAGTTCACCCACGAACTGTAGGGCAATTTGCAAAACTGAATGGAAGTGGAGACGGTCAGCCGTTAATGAAACCTGAACTTATTAAAGATCTCCAATGGTATGAGTCTCAGGCGATCAGCGTGACAGAAAACCCCGGAACAAATTCTCTTGGTGTTGTAGGTGACTTTAGTCAGTTGTGGATTGGGATTCGACAAAGTCCGATGGTGTTTATCGATCCCTTTTCTGAAAGTAAGTCAGATTCCGTCGTATTCAGAATGACATTGAGGATGGACGTCCTAGCAACCCGAGCTGAACATTTCTGTTTGCTTGACAACATTGGAGCATCTTAAATGAAGCAATTAAATATATTAAGATTTATAATTCTAGTTCATTTTGAAGGAGGCGGGGTCAGTTGATTACCGCTTCCTTTTTTTAGTTGGGTTGATTTTATGGCACTGAATCTAATAGGAAGCATTTACCTCATTTCAGACACCGGAGCCGGGGACTCAGGCGATGTATACACCATATCATGGGACGATAGCACTGAAACCATATCAGTGAGCTATCACGATGATTCTTCAGAGACAGACACGGTAATAACGTCAGGCACTGCTATTTTATTTAACGAATATCAACCACCAATAGGCGTAGAAGGATGGTATGCATTAGGCTACTCCAATATTGGGGATGGGTCACTTCCTATCTATTCCCTCTATAAGTTTTGTGATGTAAACGGAGGACTCAACAGGTTTGAGCTTCAACAGGGCTTTCCATACTTCAAAAGAATCTTTACACCCGACCATCCGGATTGTGCAGAGGGGACCACTTGCGACATCATGTTTTACGGTTTGCAAGAAACTACCGGCGCGACAGGACTCACAACCAGGGATGGCTCTATTACTGTAACAGCGTCCAGCTCATATCCGATAAAATTTAGCAAGGTAGAGCGAAATAGAACTACCGGACTTGCAACAGGTATAGACAACGGGGACGGTACTTATTCATACACCTTCACAAATCTGGCTCCTGGAGACTACAAGATATACGCCAAAGATTCAGTAGGATGTGAAGTGTCTAAGGTGATCACGGTAGGTATCAATGAGACATACGCCACAAAATACCAGTTCAGATATGTAGACAGAGATCAGAATGTTTGCACCCTGAACATAAAGAAAAGAGCTTACTCAGGAGACATCACAACAGTAAAAGGCTCACATGAAGATCCTGTAGTTCAGACACTGGAAGGAGCCGGCAACATTCTGATAGAAAAGGAAACCTTTGGATCTTCTCTCACCTTCCAGATATTGACAGAGACAGAGCGGGAATATTTAGAGTTCTTTACAGAAGGAGACGAAACGGAGTTTTTAGCAGAGCATTATATCAATCTCGCAGACGGCAACGGGGAGCAGTTGACCTTTAGAGGCTACCTGACGCAAGAGGCTTATTCAGAACCGTACGAAAGAGCACCTTATGTATCACAGCTCGTCTTTACCGATAGATTAGCCGACCTGGATAAATACGACTTTTCTATTGATGAGGGCAATGTCACAATCCTTCAGGTATTAATAGACTGCCTGAAAAAGTTAAAGCTAGAGAACGGGTTCAGGATAGCCGACAATCTATATGAGGCCAATTTTGATGCTACAGATTCAGACGATCCATTCACACAAACCTATGCAGATGCTTTGAGTTTTTGGGACGGGGACGATCCAAGGACTTGCGCAGAAGCTGTAAATATGGTGATCAGGAGCCGAAGAGCAAGACTCACCTCATGGGGTGGGTACTGGTATGTGACCAGACTAAAAGAGATGGCATCCTCTACAGTAGATTACAGGGAGTTTGACAAAGACGGGGTTTATGTGTCCAATAGTTCAATCAGTCCAATCATAGACTTCAAGCAAGGGACAGAAGAGGATAGAAACGTGTGGATCAGAGGCAAGAATCTAAGCCTGTCTCCTATCTACAACCAGGTAAACATCATAGCCAGGCGAAAACTAAAAGACTCGTTAGTAAATCCTTTCAATGAGAAGCATTTAAACGGGGACGGGTTTATAGGGTGGACACCTACACTTAATGGCGATGAGGGCTCATGGCATGCAGTGGATAAAATCAAATACAATAGAAGGAGAGGCGATGGATTTTCAGGGGGAGGGGAACCGATCAGAGGACCAAGAGGCTATGCGAGGCCCAGGATTGAAATTATTGATTTTACGCAAGTATTTGATAAGTATTATTATGGAGCCTTTTTTGATGTTGGACAAGGTGGGGATAGCTTTATTGCATCAAAAGGGAGCATTGAGTTTACTTCAAATGATCTATTGGTGATTGATATTCCTTATTTCTTAGCTCTCAATTACAATGCAGCTCCATATTATAACTTAAGATGGATGTTTAAGCTGGGAAGCTATTGGCTATCATCAGACGGCACATGGACAAACTCAGCAGATCCTCAAAACCAGTATTTTGTAACCAATATTAATTCTGAAAACACATTTTCTTTAACAGTCGAGTTTAGGGAAGATATTGTTTTTCCAACTACGGAAAACTATGAATTTCGGCTTTATCATGTGGATCCAGCTTACTACGATGTAGAGGCTTCGACTGTTTCTTTAATGCATGAAGAGATAAAAGATTTCCCTACGGCCTCTTTGGATACGGGACATAGATTAATTGGTAGATCTCTAAAATCTGGAAGTACATACACCTATCAATTTTGGGAGTTAATATCTCTTGGTTCTTTAACCGGATCTGACTCATTGTTAACTCCAGATGATAACAGCGCACTAAGATGGGCATTAAGAAACGAGACTGTAATTGGTGTATCTAATGTAACGAATTCAATAACCCTGTTTGGGTCGATTAAGCTTCTCACCTTACCAAATGGAGAGGAGTTGCCCCAAGAGGAAACGACATCTTATGCAGTAACAGAAAACAATGTAAGAGAGCTTGATTATGAGGTAGATCTCTTCGATCTTAATGAGGATTTAAGTAATACTGAAAACCTTGTAACAAACTACCTGAAAAAGTCAAACCTCACCGGCACGAACGATTGGACAGAAGAAAGCAGCGGGTTTGATTACAGGATACAGGAGATTATAGGTAGGGAGATGGTAGCCTATTACAAGCGGCCACGATACAAGATAAGCGGGTCAATGCTTACTGATAGGCTGGTAGCTTTCTGGAACACATTCAGAGAATCCACAGACGGCAATAAGGTATATATCCAGATGGGAACATCTATTAATTGGAAGCGGAGGACTATCTCAGGAGAGATACAGGAATTGAGTAATGAAGTGTCTGACTCTGGAATAGGGGGAAGGGAACACAGTAGCGATTTTAGCAGCGATTTTAGTTAAAATTCTAATAAGTCTTTTTCGGTTTCGATAGTAGCCATTGCTTATAGTGTTCTTTCCTTAATTCTCTTTTCGTCATCGGCTTTGGCTTCAATATGCCAAGCTGTTCTTGCTTCTTTTTTTTCAGCTCTTCAATGTCTTCCAGTGTCAGAGAATCCAATAAGGCATTTACTAATTTTGCGTTAATCTCCATAAACTATACCGTGCCACTATACCGTGAGCCATTTTTGGGTATAAAAAAAGGTAGTCACATTTGTAACTACCTGATTATCAAGAGCCTCCTATCGGGATCGAACCAATGACCTACTGATTACAAGTCAGTTGCTCTACCAGCTGAGCTAAGGAGGCTTTTAGCCTTTAGCTTAATCAAATATTCAATTAGAATATAAAATGCTTTGGTCAGTTGCTCTATCGGAGCGCCGAACCGCAGCTAAGCTAAGGAGGCTTGCTTTGAAAGCGACTGCAAATTTATGTCGACCTTATCTTTTAGAAAAGTAATCCATGAATAAAATTTGAAGTTTTCATCTTATGTGTTTTTTCACATGCTGCGATGCCATTTTGAGTGGATGATTCTCACTTTATCAGCAACTCATCAAAATCTGCTGCGACCTGCAAGGGATCGATACCCGCTGCGAAATCACTCACGATTTTATGATTGGGCCGGTTGGGCTTGAATCGCCACATATGAGTGCCGTCTTCAAAAATATGGAAGTAACCCTCTTCTCTTAAGGTAAAATAGGGTTCATGGCCTTTCACGGCTACATATACAGCGATCAGGTCTGCGCTGTGGTGGTAGTCACGGTTCCAGCTTTCCAGGAATATTTTGTAGGCGAGGGATACGGGATTACCTTTTTCGGCTTTGCTAGTGAATAGGATTTTACCTGTAGGGATGGCATTGGAAAACACCCCGCCAGTGGTAAAAGTGATCAGTGTCGGCCATTCATTAGCGACATGAATAACCGCCTCAGGATCCGGCTTGAAGTTGCCCCATTTTCCGGGGTCCTGCTCCTGAGGATACCGGCCGCCCATACACACGTAATGCTTCACCTTCTTTTTGACGAGCTCCATTCCGTTCAGCGGGCTAAACTCATCCGGTTCGCTGGAGAGGAGCTTGGAGAGATTGGTGAGGTATCCGACCGTGACGATGACCACACTGGCATCTTCCTGCTCACTTAAGATCCGGCGATACAAGGTAGTTGCCTCCTGGGCTTTTTCACCCAACCCAATGTCCTGTGGAAATTGCTCTGAAAGTGGCTTTGCGTATTTTGAATTTCTGTAAACCCCTTTGGTCTTTACGTTACCGATGGGGATATCAGGCCTTCCAAAATAGGTGTTGATCACATCAATGGTGGGAGCAGACCAGGGATTGAGGCTTGAGCTGATGGTGGCCAGGATTTCAGCATCTCCCCGATCTGCTAAGCCATGGAGCATGGCCAGGGCTGCAACATCGTCCACATCGGACTCCATGTCAGTATCAAAAATGATTTTGACGGGTTGAGCTGAAAGAAGGGAAGCCTTAAGGAGAGCGATTAAAAGAAACAATTTCAGATTGGTTTTCATAGATTCTTTTTGAGGGTCTTTTACCCCACAAATGTAAGGAGGAATCAATATTGCTTGTATAATGTCTGTATGGTACCCGGTTTCCGTTTACTCCTATCTTTTATTAAGTACTTTTATTCCTTATTTTTAGCTTTTGACCTCCCTGGTAAACTCAACATAGACCTGAAATACTACGCGCCATATGAAACCCAACCGAAGAAAATTTTTGAGATCTACTGCACTAGCAGGAGGCACGTCCATGATGTTGCCATTTTCCTCATGCAGTCAGCATCCAAAAGAAACCAATCAAAAAATTAGAGATTACTCAAAACTGGATGCGGTTTTAGAACAGCCGGTTTTACGACGTGAACTGTTTCCGGATCCGGTGATCATCGAAACACTGGATCTGCTCCGTGACCGAAACAATACACTATGCCGTGTGCGCTCTAAAGACGGAGCTGAAGGGATCTCGGTGGGGCACCCATTTATCGCTAAGTCTGCCTACCCCATGTTCAATCAAATCCTAAAGAATCATTTCGTGGGCAAGGATGCCAGAGACCTCGATATGTTGATCTTCAATGCTACTGAGCGAAGTGTAAAAAATCAGGGGATACCTTTGAACGTCCATGTGGCAGCTATAGAATTTGCCATTCTCGATATGCTTGGGAATGTCATAAACAAACCAGCCGGGCTCCTGATAGGCGAACTGCAACGCAATGAAGTACCTATTTACCTGGGTCATCATTTGGCAGACCTCCGAAGACTTGAGCCAGAGAAGTCGCTCGAGTTGATGTACCAGGATGCCGTGGCAACAGAAGCCAAAGCAGTCAAGCTTCGGGCTGGCCGTGGAGACAACCTGGCATCGGATATTGACAATGCTCCGGGGCGAACAGAAAAACTCATTCGGATGGGCCGGGAAAAATTTGGAGATGATTTTACCCTGATGATAGATGGCAATGGATCCTATTCTGTGAAAGAAGCCATACGGATTGGAAAAATTCTGGAAGAATACAACTACTATTTTTATGAAGAACCCATTCCCTGGGACTGGTATGAGGAACAAAAACTCGTAGAGCAGGCACTAAATATCCGAATGGCTGGTGGTGAAGAAGAATTTGGATTACATGCTTTCAGATACCTGATTGGCAATGAGGTTTTCCAGATACTTCAACCGGATATTTTTTATTTCGGAGGCATGATTCGCACAATGAAAGTAGCAAGAATGGTAGAAGCAGCAGGCTTGAAGATCACCCCGCACATGTCGGGTGGAGGCCTGGGCTTTATTTATCTGATACATATGGTTTCTGTTTGTCCGGCAGCCGAAAAATTTCATGAGTTTAAGATGTTCGAAACTCCGGATGCCAATGGCACAACCATACCGATTGAAAGTAAAGCGGAGCCATTCGAAAGCTCAGGAGGGTCCATTAAAGTGACATCCGGGTCGGGTCTGGGCATCCATATCGATCCGGATTATATCAATACGCATCAGGTAGTTTTAAGCTGATTCACAACTTTATTTAAATAAAATCTAACCCAAAAAATGAAAAACCTTTTAATGATCATATGCCTGGTTTCTCTTTTACCGGTGACATCCATGGCACAAGAGAATTCCACTCAACCAGGAGAATTTATTGTGGAACCTCCTACACTTCAAAACCTGGGTTTTGAATGGTATATCGCAGGCGGAGATGCCAACCGCAATGCCACCGTAAAAGTTGAGTACCGGGTAGCCGGTTCTGGTGAATGGAAAATTGGGATGAACCTGCTGAGAATAGGAGGAGAACATATAGAAAGAGCGGGCATCGATTACACCACACCTCACATGTTTGCCGGTAGCATCTTAGACCTGGATGAAGGCACAGAATATGAAGCACGTTTTACGCTTGAAGATCCTGATGGTGTGGAAGGCGACGCGGTAAAGGTCATTAGGGTGTCAACACGTGCTGAACCCAAAGCTTATCGCGAAGGTCGGGTAAGGCATGTGTATCCCGAATACTATGAGGGTGAGAAGGAAGAACCCAGTTACCCCGGCCTGGTTTCTGCCTATGGTGGTTCAGAAAATACCAAGGGGGATTGGTATGTGGTGGCTGAAGATCCTGTTCAACCCGGGGATATCATCAAAATACATGCAGGGCTTTATAATGCTGATATCCTGAACTACCCTGATTGGCACAATGTACCTTTTGACGGTACCTATTGGTTTACACAAAAGGGTACTGCAGAGCGTCCAATTGTTATTGAGGCGGCAGGGGATGGAGAGGTGATCTTTGATGGAAAGGGTGCTGCCAACCTGTTTAATGTGATGGGAACCGATCATCATATTTTCCAGAACCTCACCTTCAGAAACGTCGACAGGGTATTCGAAGCTGGCAGGAAGCATCTTGCTGGGGCCAGTAATCTGACAATCCGGAATTGTCGTTTTGAGTTTGTAGGTGAAGGTATTCGCTCAGAGTATGCAGGCTCAAAGAACTTCCTGATCCAGGACAACATCATTCTGGGTCGTGATGATCGGCACAGGTTATATGGGTGGAATTTCAACAGAAAGGGATTTGCTCCATATGGAACGCATCTGTTAGACTCTTATTACGGCATAAAAGTTTATGGATCCGGACATGTGATCGCCCATAATTCCATTGCCTACTTTCATGATGGAATCGGGGTGTCCACCTATGGTACACCCGAGGAAGCACAGGATCTGAAAGCTGTTTCAATAGATATTTACAACAACGACATTCACCTCATGGTGGATGACTTTGTGGAAGCCGATGGCGGAGTTCATAACATTCGAATTATGCGCAACAGGGGTGTGAATGCAGCGGAGAATGGTATTAGTGCCCAGCCCGTATTCGGTGGACCTGCATATTACATCAGGAATATCCTTTATAATGTGCCGCTTGGAGGAGCCCTGAAAATACATGGCGGTGTCCCGGGGCTCACAGCCTATCATAACACCTTTATTGCGGAGAGTAACGCTGGTGCCAGGTATCCAAATGCTAACTTTCGGAACAACCTGATCCTGGGAACTGACGGACCAACCAATGTTTCATCTCTGCATTTTACCACACCCTACTCAATCGCTGATTATAATGGATATCGACCGAACCGGGGCCCTGACAGCCCTGAAAATCAATTTAAGTGGCTGTCATCGGATGGAGAATCTGTAGGATTCAAAACGATGAAGGATTTCAGCAAAGCAAGCGGTCTGGAAAAACATGGCATTATAGTAGATTATGATGTATTCGAGGATCTTATGAAACCGGTTCACGCCCTGGAAGGCGGACTGCCAAGTCCGGTATATCATGCGGTGGATTTAAATTTCAGACTCAACCCAAAAGGTAAAGCTGTCGATGCCGGAGTGGTGATCCCTAACGTCAACGATGGTTTCAATGGAAAAGCACCGGATTTGGGAGCCCTTGAGGTAGGAAGTGATCCGGTGATATATGGTGCACGTCATCTGGATCAGAGCCAGGAGTTTTATCGATGATTTGAATATGTCTTTAAGCTAAAATTAGAAATGTCATCTTTATCCAATTAGTGTTGATGTGGGGCATTGTTTTTTCTGTTCCTGCACCTTCGGGATAAGGGTTACAATAGTACTATAATATTTGTCGATTTTCAGTAGGTCCTAAGCAACCATCAACAAATTAACAATGGATAGAAGAACCTTTTTGAAGGGTGCATCAGCAGTTGCCCTGGCCGCTCCGGTAGGCTTACACTCCTGTTTACAAAAACAAACAGTACCTATTATAGATACGCATCAACATCTATGGGATTTGTCCCAATTCCGATTGAGCTGGGTTTCTCCGCCGCTGGATAAAAGTTACTTGATGAGTGATTATTATTTGGCCATCAAGGGAACGGGAATTGAGAAAGCTATTTATATGGAAGTTGCCGTACCCAAGGAATTGCGTAAGGAGGAGGCACGTTGGGCCCTGGATTTATGTGAGGATGAAAATAACCCGACCGTAGGGGCTGTGATCAGTGCTGACCCTACTGAGCAGGGATTTGAATCTTATATCAAAACCCTGGCAGAAAATTCATTTTTGAAGGGGATACGCTATTTCTTTTCAAGTGAAGAAGAAATGCTACACCCTCAGGTCATTAACAATATCAGAATTCTTGGGGAGTTGGGGCTCAGCTTTGATCTCCATGTGTCTACCGAACGACTGAAAACAGGTGCATCATTGGTTGACAAATGTCCCAATACCCAATTTATCCTTAACCATTGTGGGGGCCCCGCGCCCATTGATTTACAAGAAGGTAAAATTGACTTCCCACAAAAGCCCGCGCATGATCAATGGATCACCGAAATGAAAAATATGGGTAAGAGAGATAATATTGTCTGTAAAATCTCGGGTATTGTAAACAAATTACCTGAGGCACTTGACGCAGTATCAGGGTTGTCACCGATTGTGCATCATTGCTTTGAGGTCTTTTCTTCAGACAGGGTCATCTTCGCTTCAGACTGGCCGGTTTGCCTAAGAAGGATGTCTTTGCTCAACTGGGTGGATGCATTGAAGAAAATCGTTTCAGATTATTCTCAGACAGAGCAAAAGCAATTGTTTCATGACAATGCCTTTAGTCTATATAAGTTGAAAGCTGAATGAATGATTTGAGACTTCTCTCTTTTTCTACTCGGTTTCCAATGCGAAAGCGACATATTGATTCCCTGACTTCAGTCCGCTTTTACCGCCACCACAGGCAATCACTACGTATTGTTTCCCATCTACTGCATAAGTGGCTGGGGTGGTCAGACCTGCAAATGGAAGTTTAGCTTCCCATAGCTTTTCCCCTGTGTCCTTATCAAAGGCTCTGATTTTTTCATCCATAGTGGCCGCAATGAAAACCAATCCACCTGCCGTTACCACAGGACCCCCATAGTTTAAAGTACCTGTAACCGGATGACCTGGAATGTTGAGCGTATCAATATTACCCAGAGGAATTTGCCATATTATTTTTGGATCGTCCAGGTCTATGGCTGTAAGCTGTCCCCATGGAGGTTTGAAAAATGGCAATCTGTCTGGCGCATGAACCACTTTATACCCGTCAAACACATAGGGATAGGGCCAGTCACTATATTTATTTACCACTGTGCCTTCCTTTTCAATCCCCATTAGAAAGTTTGTCACACTTTCAATCTCTTCTGTGGACAGCATGCTGAAGGAAGGCATGATACCCTTTCCTTTTGATATTACTTTCTTGATGTCATTTCTGCTCAGTGAGTCAGCTACATTGATCAGGGGAGGTATATTACCATACATATTAGATCCCTGTCTTTCAGCTCCGTGACAGTTTTGGCAAAGCGCTCTATAGATGTTTTTACCTGGTGTTGAGCTTATATATCGGGACATATTTATATGATAAGCTTCTTCATTGGAATTGACATATAAGATATTGGTGCTTTGATCCACCGCGGCTCCTCCCCATTCTCCTCCACCGTGCATTCCCGGGAAAAGAATAGTACTATGTTCGGATGGCGGGAGGTATCTTTTGCCTTTGAGATTTTTATCCCAAAGGTCTTTGGCAAAGTCTGCTGCTTCCTTGGATCTGATCGCCAGATCGTCTTCAGTTAAATTGATTCTGGAGAAAGGAGGGTAGACTGTAGGAATGGGTTGGGTAGGCCAGGATTCCTCACCTTCAAGCTCCGAAACAGGTACCTCGGTTTCTATGATCGGGTATAAAGGTTCACCGGTCAATCGATTTAAGACATACAGATAACCGACTTTTGAGGTCTGTACGAGTGCATCAATCTTTTCTCCATCCTTTTCAATTGTTGTCAGGGTAGGCGGAGCAGGCAGATCATAGTCATACAGATCGTGATGTATGGTTTGATAATGCCAAATGCGCTTTCCTGTGTTGGCATCCAGCGCAATAATTGAATTAGCAAAGAGGTTCGACCCGATACGGTCACCTCCATAAAAGTCAAAAGAGGGAGACCCTGTTGGTGCATAGACGATACCCCTCTCCTCATCAAGACTCAGCCCGGACCATGCATTTGCTCCCCCGCTTCTTAAGTAGGCATCCTCCGGCCAGGTATCGTGGCCAAATTCACCAGGATAGGGGATGGTATGAAAGATCCATCTCATCTCACCGGTATGGACATCGAACGCCCGTATATGCCCAGGGATATGCCCGATAGTTTCCGAAACGGTTCCCCCAATGATTATCATGTTTTTGTATATGATCCCCGGAGAGTTTGCCGAGAAGTTAAAGTCCATCACATCTCTACCCAGGCCTTTTTTGAGGTTTACCAATCCATTTTCACCAAATGACCTGATCAATTCACCCGTAGAAGGATCTACTGAAAGCAAATAGGCACCCAGGGCATAAAATAGAATGCTGTGGTCCTTTCCGTGCCACATTGCTAAACCCCGATTCACTTTTGTGGAAAGGGTAGAATCCTCATTTGGATTGAATACCCAGAGCTCTTTCCCTTTAGCCGCATCCAATGCAAACAATTTGAGGTCTGCCGTTGTCCCGTACATCACTCCATCAATGATCAATGGATTACATTGGATCTGCGTTCTACTATTTTCTTCGAGTGTGCCACCATCATAAACCCAGGCTATCTGGAGTTGGTGGACATTTGCTTTGGTTATTTGGCTGAGCTCTGAGTAATGAGAGACAGCTTTGTCACCAAGATAAGATGACCAGTTTTCTTTTGAATAATTTGAATCAACAGGGTCCTTGCAGGAAAGAAAGACGATAAATAGTAACAATATAAAGGACGTTGGTTTCATGTTTTTGGGTAACAAATACAATCAATAAACAATGAAAATACAGAATTCTACCGTTTTGGTTAGTGCCTGGTGTAAGAAAACCATGTAGTATTTAAATTGTATTTAAAATTAAGCTGCAAGCAGAGATTTACACTTTTTGATCACCAGTCTTTTCAATATACTCCGTGATGCTCTCATTGGCTTCATACTGACCAATTTCTACCTGTTCTTTGGCTCTGTAGAAGTCGAATGTGCCACAGGAATCACTGGAAATGTTGATTTGCATGTCAATCGGATAGTGATTCATTAAAATTTGGGCCATCTGGTTGGTCATCAGGTTGATGGTTTTGTTGATCAGGTCAAAATAGCCCATGTCGCTTGTGTCTGTGTCTGTTTCCTGCTTCGATAGTGGATTGATCTTCTGAAGATGCTTATAAAACTCATTCATCTTTTTGAGGTGATCTTTTGGTTGGATTTCTCTTCATCAGCCGTGACAGGTCTTACTACCGGTTTATTGGCATTGACATTTACCGCTACGATGATATCATCGGGATTTCTTTTGGCGTGATTTATGGGCAGGTTGTTGAGTACACCCCCGTCGATCAAAACCCTGTTGCCCATCTTCACAGGAGTGAATACGGTGGGTATGGCCATGGAAGCCCTGATGGCCTGGTACACGCTGCCTTTTGAAAAGACCACCTCTTCACTATTTTTGATGTCCGCTGCTATGGCCCGGTAGTAAATGGGTAGATCCTCTATATTAGCGTCAGGGATAAAGTCTTTCATTTTTTGGAGGACCCGTTCTCCCTTCACAATGCCCTGGGTGCTGAGGGTGAAGTCTACGAGATTAAAAGTCTTTAACCTGTCGAGGGTATAGAGCCACTCCTTAAATTCTTTCATTTTGCCGAGGGCAAATACGCCTCCAATCAAGGCACCCATCGATGTGCCTGCCACTGCAGAGATTTCAAATCCCTGCTTTTGCAACTCCTCGATCACCCCAATATGTGCAATCCCCCGGGCACCGCCACCAGACAATACTAAGGATACTTTTTTCTTCATTTGAACAGAAACGCATGATGATACACTTTGGATTAAATCTATGCCATCTTTTTCAATTGGTGGTGGAAATATGCAATGGATCTGGATTAAATGTAGCTAGCAATGTCTTAGAATAATACAATTGATGTTTTCTGGAGTGTGTTTGTAGTTTCGACGAATAAAAACAGCCTTGAGAGCCTTTAAATGGGTATTTTGTGATTATCCAAAAAACCTGCGCAGGTTTCACTTAAAGCCTGCGCAGGTTTGGGTCTAAACCCGAACAGACTTTAACCAAAATCTGCACGGATCTGGACTAAAATAACGGCAGGTTTTTGACAGTATTGGAATAATGCAATTGTTGTGGTTATAAACCTGGTGGTTGAAGACCTGCTGACTCCATGGTTGACACCATAATTTGGTGGGAGGTGAGGGCACCTACCACGGTCGATGGCTGTGCGTCACAAGGTTCAGAGTCCCTTCGGTGACTCCTATTGGCTTGAGTACTCTGATTGGCTTGAGAGCCTCCGTTGGTGTTTTCACCAACGGACACTTCATGCCACACAATTATGTTTCTTATAAGATTTACTCAATCGTGCATCCTCCGGAAAATCCTTCCGCAGAGAAATCTGATTGGAATGAACCAGTACTCCCCATATAATCCAGACGGACTGTGATAGTATGGGTTCCTGAGCGTTTTGGTGAGCAATATTCAAGCACATAGAATGAATTCGCCTCATCACTGACTGACTTGGCAACTTTTTGAAAGGTTTCATTCAGCTCCAGATCAGAGTCCGCAAATTCATAGCCACTTTTACCGAAGGTAGACAGGATACTTTCATCTATTTCACTACCCAGGCCGATGGTGAAGATCGTTAAATCACTCCCTGATGAATTCACAGCCGTAGTCGCCTCAGTATCGCTGGCCCAATTGGCCTGATCTGTACCATCTGTGAAAATGACCAGTGATGAAGCTGTTGAAATATCCGGGTCTAACTTAATTTCTTCGAGACGTTCACTCACTACGTCTATTCCCTGTATCACGGCGCCGTTCAGGTTCGTAGAGTTGTCATTGCTAATGTTCTCATCAATTGATTCTATGGATTGAACCAATTCTGCCCTCGAAGTACTGAAAGGCTTTAACAAATGAATGTTTTCCTCACCGTCAAACCAGTAGATCGCCATTTCAAATGATCCGGCATAGGGCTCTTCCGGAAGTGGTATGACGGATTCAATAAACCCGATCGAAGACGATTTTAATGTGGGTAAACCCTCCGCATTTAGCACACTTCCACTTAGATCGAGAAGCAGCACAGAAGTAAACATAAACTGACCCGGATCTCTTTGGATCTGTGCCAAAGATTCACTCGAAGAAATAACACTTCCATTTTCGGAAATTGTGAAATTTTCAGCTTCAAGACCTGCTATCGGGTCGCCATTGTCAAAATCTGCCTTGAAAAAGAGACGTATCTTGGCAGGCTCCTCTGACCGTGATTCCAAAAGTTCAAGGATTATAGATCTTTCTGGCTCCACGTTTTCTTTACCCCCACAACCAATTATCAGTGAACTTGTAGCGATGATAACTAACAGAGTAAATGCTTTAAGTATGTTTTTCATTGATGATGTCATTCGGATTGATTTTCCAGCAATGGTGCAAATGTAGTATCCTATCTTAAACTACATGCAGGTTGTCATTAGTCTTTTCTTATAGTGTTATTTTCCCTATCAACGCAAGGAAAGTGTTTTGCCTTTGGTGGTTCTCTCATCAACGAACAGAGGTTTGACAATATTTTCCTTTCCCAATAGTTATATTTATTAAAAATAACTGAACTATGAAAAGTATATACTTGCTAATTGCTTTCAGTCTCTTTTTTATTAGCTGCCAACCCGAAAAGACTGATGGGTATATCTTAGAAGGAGTCATTGAAGGTGAACCGTACGATGACTATATATTTCTGGGGCTAAATGGAGGTTTTGCCCAAGACAGTGTAAAGGTGGAAAACAATCGATTTTATTTTTCAGGTGAACCTCTTGATATGCCAATATCTGGCTGGCTCCACTTAAGACCAAGAGCTAATATTCAGTTTGTCTATCTTGAAAACAGTCATATTAAATTAAAATCAAAACACAGACAGAAAGTAGAAAATGAGACTCCTATCAATATATTAGAAATAGTGGAGATAGAAGGCTCTGAAACGGCTAAGATTCAGGAAGATGTTAGAGAATTCTTTAAGAAAAACAGTGAAAAGGAGAATTTTAATACCATGCTGTTTGCAAAGCTCAAGGAATTGTTCACAAACCATCCTCAACACCCTTATTGTAGTGACATATTAAGAAATCAAAGTGTAAAACCCACGCTTTCATATGATCAGCTAGTAGAATTATTTGAGATACTGGATACTGCCTATATCGAAAGTGGTAATATGCAATTGATAAGCAAGAGTTTAATGTCCAAGAAAAACTTTAGATATGGGACACCCTTTCCCGACTTTTCACTCAGAAATGAAGATGATCTTGCCATTTCGAAAGCTGATATCGAAGGAAAAATTACTTTGGTTGATTTTTGGGCTTCCTGGTGCAAGCCCTGCAGGGAAAAACATCCTGAAATGATTGAACTGTATGAGAAATACAGCGAGAATGATTTTGAGATAATCAGTATCTCCATCGATAAGGATAAAGATCAATGGATGAAGGCTATTCAAAAAGACAAGATCGTTTGGCAAAATGCTATTGACGAAGAAGCATCATTATATGACGAATTGGGAATGGTTGTAATTCCCTTTCAATTCATGCTCAATAAGCATGGTGATATTCTAAAAGTTCAACCAACTTTACAAGATGTAGAAAAGTATCTTGCTTCCAACTAATTTCATTTTCTCAAGGCCTGTCCCCTATAGACAGACATCTCAGTTGAATCACATAATGTTGGGCAGTCGGGGATAACCCAGGCGGGAATTTCATGCTTCAATGATCTTCTCCAATCAACTCTAGCTGCTCAAACTTCCCGATCAGAAAATCAGCATACCGGAGGAATCCCAAGTCCGTAAAGTGTACACCGTCTACGGTTCCTTCATGGTCTGTGCCCATGGCATTTTGGCTGTTGATATACAGAACATTTTTATATCCGGATTTCATCATCTTGTCATATTCGGTTTTGAGCGCCACATTTTTTTCATCTATGAGTGAACTTAGCTCCTGGTTCAGGAAAGATTTTTCATAGATGAAATTCTCAACAAAGATGATCGGTGTTTCCGCATGCTTTTCCCGGATTGTCTTAACCAGGGGTATTACCCTTTCGGTGATCTCGTCTGTCTTCATATTGGGCAGGCATTCAATTACATAGAATGCAGGGTTGGATTCCGCGATTAGTTCATTGATGGGCTGCTCCATCTTTCCGTTTCCACTGAACCCCAGGTTGATGCAATCCATGTTCAGTTTTCTACTAATGATATTGGTGTGTACCATACCCGGTCGAGAAGCGCAGCCTCCCTGGGTGATGCTGGTTCCGTAAAAGATGATCGATTCCTTGTATGTTTCAGTGGGTTTCTCGATCACACTGGCTGAGTCAATACCCACTTCAATGCTGGAAATGCCATCGTACAGGGGCAGGTACATTTTGAATTCCCGCATCGCGCTGGTCATGTTGTCTATCAGTAAGGCTTCATTCTCCATGCCCGTTGGTCTTCCGGTATTCACATATTGCCAGGTGCCATCATTGTTGTGGTAAAGGTCAATGCCCTTGATGCCTGTTTCGGCCATGTGATTCATCTTATTGTCTTTCAGGACCGTCCACTTCACACTTACGCTGGTTGTATTGGAAAAGAACCGGATCGACATCCCTGCAGACGATTTGGACAGATTCCAGACCGCTGGTCGCACGCTTTCTTTGAGAGACAGGGGTAATCTGTCGTAGCGGTTTTCTTTCAGGTTTCCCGGGACATCGGTGCCTTCCAGGATGAAATGGTCTTTATCGTAATAGGTGGGGTTCTTTTGTGCATGTAATTGGTCGAGGATCGCAAGACTGAAAATGATCAGTAGTGAAATTATTTGAAGGGCTTTGGATGTCATAGTTTTATTACCGGATTTGGATGATGATCTTTTGTGTAACGAAAATAGTCTTTTCAGGTGAGGTAGGAAAGAGAAGAATTGTCGGTCAGATTTGGTTTGGAAAGGCCGTTTAAAAGACACAGACCACAGGAAAGAAGCACTGTCACGAGGGGTGCTTACGCCAGTGAGGGTGAGCATTTAGTGCCTTCGTTGGTGTTTTCACCAACGGACAATGTTGATCGCTGATAGTTGGTGAAACCCCAACTATGGCGATGGTGCCTGTGCGCCACAGGCCACTGAAGTAGGTCTGCATCGTTCCTTTTAGGGAAAGATACCAGACAAAATTGATGCAGCGTTAAGCTTTGGAGAATAGCAATCCATCCTTCAGACATTCCTGTATATATGAGAAAACTGCCTGCAGAGACTCCTTAGTTAACCTGGGATGATTTTCAAAGTATTTGTTGTTCCGTCCAACCCTTTGCCAATAACCCAATAATGTGCTCTACAGAAATTCGGGTTCCTTTTACAGTTGGTTTGCCCAAAAGCACATTTTCATCTGTAGATATGTGGTCTTGCCATTCCATATCCAAATGTACGGATATAATTGAAATATGATGCATATAGTGTCGGGGACAAGCCATGGAATATAAGGGTTCTGTCACAATCGGACACTCGCCAGTAAGGGCGATTAATGATAGTTAGTGAAAACACCAACTATGGCCACGATGGCCTGTGCGCCACAGGCCATGGGGAAACAATTCATCGTCCCTTGCGTGAGACGATACCTGACACAAAAGGTGGGCAGGGAGATTACGCTGCTTCATAACCTACCAAAAACAACAGCCGAACATTGCTGCCCGGCCATCATCTAAGGTATGCCAAATCTTTACTCAATCAACCCGATATGTCTGCCCATCCAATAGGGAAGCAGCCAGTATACAGGCTCACGTTCCTGGCGGGGATTTCCGGCTTGAGCAAAGTAAGGGTTGCGGTCCCATCGCATCGTACGGTATTCACTGGGAGGCCTGAGCTCATCCACCTGCACTTCCTCAAGGATGGGATGGCGGACCAGTTGTAAATCCTCCCTTTTTCCATTGTCGATGTAATCATCCACCAGGCTTATGGGCGCATCCTGTAGGAAGAAAATGGACTCTTCCAGACCGTCGTGGCCCCCTTTCAGGATGTTGTAAGTAAAGTTCAATAAAGGACTATTCGTTTCACTGAACTTCTCATACCATTCATCAAGGTGTGCCTCGTAAATTTTGTTTAATTCGGGATCTTTTTCCAGGTTGATCAGGGCAGGGTAGATGTACAAAGCCAGGTAAATATCAAAATAGGTTTCCCAGGCTGGGTTGGTCACATAGAGTGTCTGGGCATTTTTGATGTACCCGTGTTCATTAATAAGTTTAAGATAAGCCTCCTGGTACCGCTCAAACCCAGTGATTTCATATGCGAACTTCAGGAACGATAAAATCTCTAGCGAGTTCAGCGGCTTCTCCGGTGACCACTCCGGGTCTTCATTCAGCCTTTGTGGTGACCAGACACCCCACTTGGTATGGGTGCCGTCAACATCCACCAGGTTAAAGTCATTGCGTATCAGGTGATCCATGATCATGCTCACATGACTCGCTATCCTTTCTTTTTCAGCCTCATCAGCCACCAGGTAATAATACCAGTAGTACCCAAAGAAATGGCCATCCAGTTCATCACTGCTGGTGTCACCCTTCCACCACCATTTTCCATCTTTGGAAAGGTGCCACCTCACCTCCACTGGCTTATGACGAGGGTTGTTGATCAGGTCTTCCGCCAGCTCCTGAGGTGTATAGGTTCGATTCATGTCATGCATCATTTCCCAGTCCGCAGGCACAATCGTTCGAGCAAAAAAGCCATCCAATTCTGTGACTTCCCGAAGTAGATGCAGGAAATCAAATGCCTTCCTGGCTCGTTCCTTAGCAACAGGATCGCCGGTAACAGCATATCGGAAGGACTCCATCGCCAGGTACATGGCTGTGTATTCACCATCGTTGTCGTCGTCATCAGGCACGAGGGTAGAGGTATCCCCGGCAACCGTCAACGTAAAACGTCCGGCAATCCATGGTTCCCGGATATGTCGGGTGATTAGTTGCTCATAGAAGTGATCAGCTTTTTCTGCCAGGGTCATCTCTTTACGGTAAATGACACTGACCCCGCCTGGTGTGGCTATCCAGGCATTGCCGCTCTCATCGAAGGTGATGTCTTTCACCTCGTCATTTATGAGCCACCGCTTGCTCAGCCTGACGCTGTATTCGGTTTCTCCGGGCGTGAAACGGGTGATGCCATAATCAGTGCCTACCCACATCACGCCTTCGGGTCCCTTTCTCACCACATTCACATTGGAGTTAGTGATGCCATTTTCTGGTGTTTTATGAGCGACTACCTGCTCTCCGTCTCTGATCGTGACACCTCCGAGACCCCCAACCCAGAGGTTACCTGAGTCGTCAAAAGCCAGGCCTTTCGCATAAGCACTGAGTAGGTCTTCATTCTTATTGTAAACAGTTGTTTTAGTGTCGTTACAGTGATAAAGTCCCACATCCGTAGCGATCCAAAGTCCACCTTCGTCATCTGAAATGGCTTCTCGCATGCTACGTGCTTTGGTATAATCTTTTTTATTCCAGTTCTGTCCATCATAAAGCCAGATCCCTTTTGGCCCGAGGACATAAATGCCTTTTTTGGCCATTACGACTTTGGCAATAGGCGCTTCCGGGCCCTCTAGTTTAGTCAGGGAACCATCCTTATTGGTATAAACTCCATCCCAGGCTGCCACCCATACATTACCTTCGACGTCAAAATCCACATCGTAGGAGGGACCCTGGGCTGCTTCGGTGATCATCAGCTCCCACGTCTTCGAAGATTGAGGCTTTTTGTAAACTCCGCCTTTCGTTGCGATCCAGGCATCACCAGTCTTGTTTAGCTTGATAGCCCGGACCTCATTGGACGCATCATTGCTATCATCTACAATAAATCCTTCATGGTACTCCTGGATGAACGGAGTATCCTGATGACTTACCAGTTGAGGAGATCCGGATGGACTGGACTTTTCATCGCAGCTATTTATGGTAAATACCAGGACCACACCCAGAATTAGCATGTTTAATCTATTCATTTTCAGCATTTTGTCTTTCACGTGATCAAATATCACTTTGGGTTAGTGTAGATCGGATGTCTAAAGCACCTGGTTTTCTTTCACCCAGCTCACCGGGAATGAAGCGTATTTCACGGTCTTATGAGGTCCGCCATCCCGATCTTTGTGATGAAAACTGTAGATGGTGTGGATCACCCCATCCGCGCCCTGTATGATGGCCGGATAATGGCTTGACGTGGCAAGCTCGCCTCTTTCATCAAGCTCTATTTTCTTTTTCCATTTCCAGGTCTCACCTTCGTCATCAGAAATAGCTACTGTCAGGTCGTGTCTTCCTTCTTCTGTTTCATTGTAGACCATGATCCATTCCCCTGTGTTGAGTGTAGTCATATCAAATCCGGCACCTGGATTTGGGATATCTGTGTCTTTTGCAATAGACCAGGTGAAGCCCCCATCCAGAGAAGTCGTGAGTTGCATCCTTTTGGGAGCAGGGCCATTATCGCGTAGGTATGCCGAAAGACTACCATCCTTTGCAATGGCAATAGTGGCCTGGATTCCGATACCACCCAATACTGGGTTACTCCATTGCCAGGTCTCTCCAAAGTCATCAGTGATGGCGAAAATGGAGCAATCCAAACCGTCTGAATAAAGCGGCAGCAGTATCCTGTCACGAAAGACGAGGGGTTTGTTTTTGGTCTGCCAGCCGATCCTACGGGAAAGGGGATATCCCAGGTCTTTGCTGATGGTTTCGTCGCCTACTTTCACTCTACCGCTTCTGATCATATTCTGACCACCGGCCAGGCTGTCCATCTTTTTCCGGTATCCAATCCATCGGGGCTCCAGTCTTTGTCTCTGTTCAGTACTCATCTGTGAAAAAAGCTCTTCTTTGAGGTAGACTTCATAAGCATCTAACTGTCTGGTGACTTCCGCTACGAACCGGTCATCGGACTGGATGCCTCTTTCTGTTTTACTTCCTGGTTTGGCAATGATGATGTCCTGCCATGACCAGATCGGAGCACCATCACCGGTGTAGTCTTCACTGATCCTGTATTTGGGAATGGACGTCTCCCATTGGTTGGCAATTACCGGGTAATACATGAGCCATAGCTTACCCCTGGAGTCCATAAACAAAACAGGATTGATATCGGGAAAATCTGGTGTATCAGCCATCAGGAAAGGTTCACTCCATGTGGTATCGCCTTTTTTAAGTCTGGAACCCATGATACGTACATCATCAGCCCATCGCTCTCCGGATCCCTGAAACCACGCGGAAAGCATGTCTCCATTGGGTAATTCTACAATGGTTGGCCCGTGAACATGTTCATTTTGCAGGGGAAAAATGATTTGCTCACTGTATTCGTGGATAGCCTCATCATTATTGCTCACGTTTGAAGCACAAGACCAAAAAAGCAACATTGGCAGCGCTGCCAGAAAAAGCGGATTGAAGTGATTTAACCTGCTCATTGGTTGTGTCGTTTCATGATCTCCTTCCAGTTGGTGAAGATGATCCCTTCATCTTCGAAGAATTTTTTCAGCTCAGGGTCACCAAACATTTTGGCTTCCCAGACACGTTGCTGCCATGAACCAGTGATGCTTTTTAGCTGCTCCGTATCTACAGAAGGATGGAAAATGATTTCGGTGAGTCCGGGTTTCAGCGATCTGATGAGTTCTTTAAATGCTTCCACCTTTTCTTCATAGGTTTTGGCATTAGGGGCACTGGTGAAGAAGTCAAGCTTTGGTAATGTATAAGTAGACATAAAGTCCACTACCTCGTCAGTAATTGGATAACCTGCATCCCTGAAGTTTTTGACAACTTCGGGCTTTGAAAGATCAATAGCATTGGCCGGGATGCCATATTCCATGGCGATGTTAAGGTAACGCTTTATGTATTCTGGATGTCCGAATAAAGTGCCCATATGAGTATCAATGTGATCTGGTCGATAACCTAAAGCAATGGATTTTTCAATTTGCGCACGCACCTCTTTTTCGATCTCGTCAGGGGAGGCATTTGCAACAACTTCTTCTACACTTCTCCACATTTTACCCTCCGGATCTATCAATCCCGGTACTTCTTCGACAGGTGTCACGGACGGCCATCGCCAGGTTTTCCATTCACTGGTCAGCGCCAGGTGAAGCCCCATATCTATCTGCGGGTTTTCAATCGCCCAGGCAATGATTTCTTCGAAATTAGGGCAGGGAGGCATGGCTGCTGCTGACTGTATGTCTCCAGCAAGGAGTTGTTGTTTTGCTGCTATATTGGCTTCGGGGCACATCCCGATGTCGTCGGCATGAAGCATGATGACTTTTTTGCCAGCAGGATATCCTAATCGCTCAGCCCAGGTGGCAGGCATGCTATCAGACGCGGATTCTGGTTTATCACTTGATTGCGCTTTTTGACCACAGGAATATGTCATCAGTAAGGCACAAAACATAAGGCCAGTTGGTATCAGATTGGTTTTCATGAGTGTATAAGTTGATTTTAATCGGGCACCGGTACGCCAATGCGGGAATGTCCGAACTTTTATTTATTACTGATATTTAAATATTTACTACTATCAGTTATACTAAAAAATTCTTAAATTATCTTCAGGGCTGTTTAACTAGGGTCTGCTGAAAAAGTCTCAGTTACATTAGATACGACTGGCTGAAGAGAAGATGTATCTTTATACTTCAATCTGAAGCCAGGAAGTAGATGGGATCGCCTAGATGATGTGACTGAGGCTAGCCAAGAAAATATCGTTCACGATATTTTCAACGTTCATGAAATAATGTAATCCTGATCTAAAAACCATGCACTTGCTTAAAAACAAATGGAAACAATACCGCGACAATTAAAGCTCATATATAGATTTGATATTTCATTGGTGTTTTTCAGAAGACCCTAACTAAAAATAGGGAAGTTGTCAAATAGTGGAGTCTTAGTATCTTAGCTTGAGGACTTTAGAGGCTAGATAGCTATTGATCATTATTATGAATGGAATATTAAATAGTACCAAAGCCTGAAAAACTTCTGAGTAAGTGAAAATACTTCCATTAACTATCTTCCTGTCGTTTATCCTGACTTCGTGCACAAATCCGCCTGCAGAACAAAGTACAGCAGGTAATATTGAAGTAGCTCCGTCGAATCTGACAGGAGAAGCTTTGGCAATAAAACACTGTGGGACCTGTCATGCCTATACACCTCCCGGATTGTTGCCCAGAAAGGTCTGGGAAAACGAAATTCTTCCAACCATGGGGCATCGATTGGGTATTTATTCCGACGGTATCAGGCCCGACAGCTTATTTGAACCGGGGATTGGAGGAAGAATAGTGAGAAATGCCGGAATATATCCCCGAGAGGCAAAAATAGCAGACGCGGATTGGAAGAAGATTGAAAATTTTTATTTGAAAAGTGCTCCCGATACCATAGTATTCAATCCCAAAAAGGGAAAGATAAATAATGCTTTAAAGCACTTTGAATACAAAGAACCTGAATTTGCTAAGCGACCTCCTTTATCAATCATGGTAAAAATATTGGGTGATAACCAGGGCTTTGCTTTTGGGGATGGAAAGAAAAATATAAGTAGCCTGAATTTCATTAACGGTGAATATCAAAAGGACTATAGCGTCTTTTTAAAAACCACCCCAGTTCATTATAAAGAGATGGGAGATACGATTTACCTGACCACCATAGGAACCAAGATGTATCCGCATGATACACCGGGTGGGGCTATTCAGAAAATTTTCAGAAAAACAAAAAATGGACCATATAGAGCTGCTGAATTGCTCATCTCAAATTTGAAGCGACCTGTATATTCTGAGTACACGGACCTTGATCAGGATGGATTGATAGATATAATCGTTTGTGAATACGGTCATCTGACCGGTAAGCTAGCCTGGTACAAAAACAAAGGGGGTGGGAAATATGCTATGTTTCCTTTAAGACAGTTGCCTGGTGCAAGTATTGTCAGGGTTAGAGATGTCAATGGTGATGGTCTACCAGACATCTATGCCTTAATGGCTCAGGGAGATGAAGGTATTTTCCTTTATGTGAATCAGGGGAATGGCCGGTTCAAGGAATCCAGGGTTTTGTCATTTCTTCCCCTGAATGGTTCACAATATTTTGATCTGGTAGATTTTAATCAGGATGGAAAGGAGGACATCATTTATGTGTGTGGAGATAACGCAGATTTTTCAGTCCTGCTCAAAGGTTTTCATGGAATTTATATCTATCTTGATAAGGGTAATTTAAACTTTGAAATGTCGTACTTCTATCATTTAAATGGAGCTTATAAGGCTTTGGCACATGATTATGATTTGGATGGAGACATGGACATTGCCGCCATATCTTTTTTCCCCGATTATTACAGATCTCCTGAAGAAAGCTTCGTTTATCTTGAAAATAAAGGGCAATTGGTCTTTGAAGAATTCTCATTTCCGAAAGCAACTAAGGGTAGATGGATTGTGATGGATGCGGGTGACATGGATTCCGATGGTGATATAGATATCGCTTTGGGATCATTTGTAGATTTTTATCCGGAGGGTGATACTAGGGGTTTGCAGCAAGAGTGGTTAAATCAAGGCCCTTCAATGGTTGTATTAGAAAACACAATTAAGTAGTCTTTAGTACCCGTGAAATGAGCCATTTACTTTGCCATTACGCCAACACTTTAGCAAAGATTGCCATCGGTTATCTCTTACTCATCATTTTTTCTGATGACCTTCAGGCGCAACAAAGGGAAATTTCCTTCAAGCACCTCTCTACGAATGAAGGGCTCTCAAACTTTACTGTTTTAGCGATTAGTCAGGATTCTTATGGTTTTATGTGGTTTGGGACGCAGGACGGACTCAACAGGTATGATGGAGAGACCATAGTTACTTATCGAAATATACCGGGAGACAGCTCTTCATTGGGTGATAATCATGTCTGGGCTTTGGCTTGCCAGGGAGATACAGGTATTTGGGTGGGTACTCAGCGAGGACTCTTTTTCTATGATTATAGTAGCGAAAGTTTTGGAGAATTAAATCTTCACGCTTTTAACGGTGTGGACCATATCAATGTAAGATCTTTCACACTAACCCAGGACTGGCTATACATTGGTGGTGGACCGGGACTCTTAAGGTATAATCTGAAAAAAAAGGAATTTGTACCCTTTCGTGAAGGTTCAGAGGACCCCTATGCCAGGCTCGGTACTATCCTTGATATCTTCCGGGATAAGAATGAAATAATATGGCTGGCGAGTGATAGCAGAGGGCTAGTAAAGCTGGAGAATAATGAGTTTACAACAATCAATTTAGATTTAAAGGGAAATGACCAGTACCGGATATCCGGAAGATCGGTTACGGTTGATACTTTGGGAAGGGTATGGCTTGGAACTGAAAATTTCGAAACCGGAATTGTCATTTATGACACCAGAAAGCAAGTTTCAGATTTTCTAAGCACTCAAAATAGTATTCTTCCTCAAAATCAGGTCCGCACGCTAAAACGCATTGGTGGCAATATATGGGTAGGTACGAGAGAGGGACTTGCTATAATAGATGAAACGCAATTGGTCGGTGAAGTAATAGTGAACAATAAATATGATCCTTACAGTCTATCTAACAATTCTGTCCGACCAATATTTCAGGATCAGGATGGCAATGTTTGGGTAGGAACTTACTCAGGAGGTATAAACTTCTTCAATGCAAACAGTCAACGCATTACTCATTTTACTGACAAGGGTCTTAAAGGAAGTTCATTAAGCTATAACATCATATCCTGTATATACCAGGATTTGAATGGGGAACTTTGGTTTGGAACTGAAAACAGGGGAATAAGTATCTATAATCCACGGACTGCAAAATACCGGTATTTGGTTCGGCAAGATGGATCAGGAAGCTTAACACACAATAACATTAAGGCTATTATGGAAGGAGAACCCGGTGAATTTTTTATTGCCACCAACTATGGCTTGTCCATATATAATGAGAAGTTAGAGTCGTTCTTCAATTTTTATGAGGGAGTCACATCGAGAGGTTTCATAAACAACCGAACCGTTCATGATCTCCAAAAAGACCATCAGGGAAATGTATGGTTGGGTGTCAATGGAGGTCAGAATTCTCATTTTCAGGTTTATGATATAAAACTTGATTCAATTATCCATTACTATATTCCAGAACACCTGGAAGACAAAATCAATGCTGTTTTAGTGAATAGCTTGTGCTTCGATGATGAAAAATTTAACATCTGGGCAGGAGGAGACAATGGCCTATCTGCTTTCAATATTCCAGATAGGGAGTACCTCACGGATAGTGCCTTTTTTGTATTGAAAAACCATTTCTCCAACACTCGAGTCAGTGATCTCACAATAGATGGTAATGGGTTGATGTGGATAGCAACACTTGGATACGGTTTGTATGTCGTGGATTTGGAAAGTTTTCAATTCAAACCGCTTGATATTGGTGAAAAGCTTAAGGAGAAGAGCTTTTATTCATTGATCAGCGATGGAGACGGCAATATTTGGGCTGCGTACAACTCAGGAATATTGAAAATAAGCAATGTGAAACCACACTTAAACAACCCTGTAATAATTGAGAGCTTCGACAAACAGGATGGTTTTCCAGCTCAACAATATTTTAGAAACGCGGTCTTTAAAGATAGAGAAGGGAAACTATATTTTGGAGGTGACAATGGAGTAGTTTCGTTTAAGCCTGAGGAATTGAGTAACAACGTATCATACCCTGAAGTCACTATTACAGATATTTTATCTGCAGGAGAAAAGATTAGAATAAAGCATGACCAAGCACACAAATATCAGAATCCTGCTACTATCAGGGATTTGATTCTGGATCATGACCAGTCAAATTTTTCCATACACTTCTTTGCACCAAACTATGTAAACCCAAAAGATACCTGGTATCAATACAGGTTAGAGGGAGTTCACACTCAGTGGCAGGACCTGAATAAAATAAATGCCATTTTCTTCAACGCGTTGAATCCAGGTGAGTACGATTTGCAGATCAGGGCCTCTACGGAAGCAGGAAGTTTTTCAGAAGCATATAAATCACTGAGGATAAAAATAAAACCGCCGTTTTGGAATACCACCTGGGCATATAGTTTCTATACTGTTTCGATTCTTGGTCTGCTATACTTGTTTTTCCATATCACCAGAAAGTGGGAAAGGTTGTCTCAAAATCTCAGGCTAGAGCATTTAGAGAGAGAAAAAGAGCATGAATTTCATCAACACAGAATAAAGTTCTTTACAGATATCTCACATGAGCTTCGTACTCCGCTTACACTTATTTTGGCTCCATTAGAGAAGATAGCAACTTCCAGTTTTGGAAATGCAAGGATTCAAAACCAACTCATTTTAATGTTGAGAAATGGGGAACGGATGCTTCAGTTAATCAATCAGTTATTGGATCTCAGAAAGATAGAAACAGGTCATATGAAGTTGCAGGCTGCAAAAGGGGACATTGTTCATTTCGTAAGTGAGGTCTGTTTGGCGTTTAAAGAACTAGCCCGTAACAGAAATATCAGCCTTGACCTGTCGCATAGCAAGGAAAAGCAGAATGTTTATTTTGATAGAGACAAGTTTGAAATAATCTTATTTAACCTGCTTTCCAATGCCATAAAGTATACACCGGATAACGGAAGGGTGGAAATTGAGATTTTCGAGGATGAGAAATTTCATAGATTGGTAAAGATCCGGATTTCGAATACTGGCTTGGGTATTCCTGCCGCAGAGATAGAAAATATATTTGATCGGTTCTACAGCATTGAGCGAAAATCAAATTCAAGTCAGTTTAGCAGTGGTGTTGGACTTGAAATCGTGAAAAAAATGATTGATCTCCATAAGGCTGAAATTTCGGTTAATAGTGAGTTTAATGAAGATGGAATCAATGGATCTACATCCTTTATTATCACATTGCCAAAAGGGAAATCACATTTGACAGAAGCTGAAATAATCAAGGATTTCAAAAGCAGTGAAAGCATAGCAAGCTATAAGCACTCCAATTCTAAAGTAAGCAACACTGAAGAGCATTTACCTGCTTTTTCTGATAAAAAGCAGACAATTTTAGTGGTAGAGGATAACCCTGAAGTTAGAAAGCTCATCGTTGATATATTTATTTCTGAGTACAATGTTCTGGAGGCTGAAAATGGGGAGAAAGGCATCATCAAGGCAAAAACAAAAATTCCGGATCTGATAATCAGCGACATTATGATGCCTGTGAAAGATGGTATCGAACTGTGTATGAACATAAAAACAGATGTAAAGACAAGTCACATACCAGTAGTATTACTCACGGCAAGGACAGCTGTCACATTTAAATACGAGGGACTTGAAACTGGAGCTGATGATTTTATTATGAAACCTTTCAACGTTGAGGATCTTCGACTTAGGGTTAAAAATATCTTAAAACAACGAGCCTTGTTAAAAGAACACTATTCAAGAGCCTCAAGCCTGATTCCAGAAGAGATTACATTGAATTCAGTAGACGAAAAGCTCATAAAAAGAACTATTGATTTTATCAATGAAAACATGACTGAGTCCGGCCTGACTATTGAAAAGATTGCAGAAGAAGTTGGCTTAAGTAGGGTGCATTTCTATAGAAAGATCAAGGCTATAACGGGCTTAAGTGCCTCTGATTTTTTAAGGAAGTTACGGATGGAGCGTGCTGCTGAACTGTTGAAAACCAATAAATTCAATGTCTCTGAGGTAAGGAATCTTGTCGGCATTTCTGATGCTGATTATTTCAGAAATTGCTTTAAAAAATACTACAATACCACCCCAAGGGAGTTCCAGGATCGTTACTCAAACCTTTCAGCTTTACACAACTGATACTTCTGATCATTCAGAATTGAAAACACCCTTTTTGAGGGTGTATGGAGGTGTTATGTAACAATCGTCTGGTATTTCTGATACAATAAAAGGCCATCAATGTATCAAATACCTGTCATTCCTGACACACAATTTTTCGGAAAGGGCTGGTCTTCTTTCCTATGTTTGGTCAAGATCGAAAACCAAAAATGTAAATGCGAAAATTTATTTCGGTAAAGTCAAGAATCATGTTCCAATTAATAGGGCTTGTTATAGTCATTGTTGGAATGTTTTTACTGGTTATTTATCTGGGATGAGTTGAGGCTGGACTGATCGAATTTATCAATTACTAAAATATGTTTTACCTAAAAATTAGCGTATGAAAATTAGCTACCTACTAATTGCAATGCTCTTTTGTCTTTCACTTACGGTGCAGGCACAAGACATTCAGATTTCCGGTAAAGTGAGTTCTGCTGAGGATAACTCAGGCTTACCCGGAGTAAACGTCGTTGTGAAAGGATCAACGATCGGTACAATAACAGATTTTGATGGGAATTTTACACTTAAGGTCCCAGGGGCTGAAAGTACCATTGTTTTTAGTTCTGTTGGATACAAAGCTCAGGAGATGGTTGTTGGAAACAACACCAGATTCGATATCAATATGGCGCCAGATGTGACAGCCCTTGAGGAACTGGTTGTGGTTGGGTATGGTTCAGTCAAAAAGTCTGATCTCACTGGTGCAGTAGCATCCATTAAGTCAGAGCAGATCGAAAATCTGACCATTAACTCAGTTCAGCAGGCACTCGCAGGACAGATGCCTGGAGTAGCCGTGGGAACAGGATCTGCCGCACCTGGTGGAGGAATGAGCATAAGAATCCGCGGCTCAAATTCTATTGGAAGTAATAATGAACCACTCTATGTTATTGATGGGTTTCCCATTATAGCGAGTGGTGGAGCTATTCCATCCGGAAGCAAAGGAAATACTGTGTCTGATAATCCTCTGGCAAATATCAATCCAAACGACATAGAATCAATTGAAGTCCTGAAGGATGCATCGGCTACGGCTATCTATGGCTCCAGAGGAGCCAATGGTGTAGTGCTAATTACCACTAAAACTGGACAGGCAGGAAAGACTAACGTAACGCTGGACACATATTATGGAGTACAAAATGTGTTCAGACTTTATGAAGTGCTTGATGCGCCTACTTACATTGCTGCAGCAAATGAATCTGCTATCGCTAATCAGGGGGAAATACCTTTTCCTGACAATACCGACTTCTTTGGGGGCGGAGTAGACACTGATTGGCAAAACGAAATCTATCGGACAGCCCCGGTTCAGAGTTACCAACTTGGAATAACAAGTGGTAATGAGAAGAGCAGAATGGCTACTTCTTTTGGCTATTTTAATCAGCAAGGAGTAGTAAAAGAATCCGGTTTTCAACGTTTTTCGGCAAGAGTAAATGCTGATACTAAATTGAATAATGTGCTGACCGTAGGAAGTAATTTAATGTTCAGCCGAGTTTTGAATAACAGGGTACCTACAGAAGGTCATAACAATCAAAATGCAGGTCCAACGAATGCTGCACTTGTATACCGGCCTACATTGCCTGTTATCCGACCTGACGGAACTTACACTCAGGTAAGTCAGGATGGCTCACCAACACTACAGAACAATGAAACAGAGAATCCTGTTGCTCAGCTCTATGAGATAGAGAATACCCTTACCAAAGATCAGTTGTTAGGAAATACTTTCCTCAATTTTGAGATCATTCCGGGATTGAATCTGAGAACATCTGTTGGAGTAAGCTTATCAAATGCAAAGCGCGAATACTATGCAACTCGAAATACAAACAGAGGAGGAAGGGGAAATGACGGATTGGCTATTCTGTCGGATGCACAGGTTGAGAACTTTTTGAATGAAAACACGCTAACCTATGATCTGGACATTGGAAGCATTCACCAAATCAATGCTTTGGTTGGATATACCATTCAGCAGGAATCTACTACACGAAGTCAAATTCAGAATACCAATTTCCCGAATGACATTACCAGATATAATGACATCGGGGCCGGTACAAGAGATGGCGGACCTACGGTCTGGTCTTCAAAATCTGATTGGAGAATGGTTTCGTACCTGGCCAGGTTAAATTATATTCTGTTGGACAAATATTTGATCACAGGTACAATTAGGTCAGATGGTTCATCAAAGTTTGGTAAAGAAAACCGATGGGCCACTTTCCCATCCATAGCAGCTGCGTGGAGAATTAATAATGAGGCATTCATTCAGGATGTTGCTCTAATCACGGATTTGAAACTACGGGCTAGCTGGGGTGAAACCGGAAACTCTGAAATCGGTTCTTATAGGTCTCAGGCGAGATTTACCACAGCAGATTATTCTTATGGAGGCACGGTGGTACCGGCATTTTATCCAAACTCAATTGCTAACCCGGAATTAACCTGGGAAACAACAGCCCAAACCAATATTGGTTTAGACTTTGGGATATATAGAAACAGGTTTACCCTTTCAGTTGACTGGTACGACAAAGAAACAAGGGATCTGTTGCTGGGTATTACGCTTCCAAGAAATACCGGACAGGGTAGTGCTACTGCAAACTTTGGTAAAGTAAGAAATACCGGGTATGAAATTGCATTGGGTGCTGATCTGTTTGTTCAGGCATTTAAGTGGCACATGGATTTTAACCTTTCTCACAATAAAAATGAAGTTACTGACATAGGAGAGCTGGGTCAGATCTTTGGAAACAATTTCAGTGGTGACTTTAAGTGGAACCAGGCGGCACTCGTAACAGAAGGCCAGCCAATGGGAGTATTTTATGGATTCGTTGTAGATGGTGTGTTTGATGATGCCCAGGATATTGCTACCTGGCAGAATGGTTTCCAGGATGATGGAGTTACACAACCTGGAGACAAAAGATATGTGGATGTAGTCGATCCTGAAACAGGTTTGGCCGATGGTCAGTTGACAGTAGAAGACCGGCAAGTGATTGGAAATCCTCATCCCGATTTTATTCTCGGATGGAACAACCGGTTTCAGTTTGGAAACTTCCAATTAGACATGTTCTGGCAAGGAATGTTTGGTCATCAGATAATGAACGTCCAAAACTGGCAATTGTATGGCAATAGTGTAAGCACGCGAAACATCGCAGTAGAACGCTATCAGAATAGATGGACACCTGAGAATCCAACGGCTGAATGGCCGAGATTGGGAGCCAGACAGCCGGTAGGAGACAATGTTGAAAGTTGGGTGATAGAAGATGGTGATTTCATGAGGCTAAGGAATGTAACACTCTCTTATAAGGTTCCTGTCTTTGGAGTAGAGTGGTTACAAAATGCAAGAGTCTACCTATCTGGAGACAATCTCTTATTGTTGACCAAATATACCGGATACGATCCGGATGTAAACACAATGCAACGTGGAGGAAGCAATATTACACTTGGAGCGGACAATGGAGCTTATCCTTCAGCCAGAGTGTTCAAGGCTGGATTTAATGTGACATTTTAAAATTAAGTTGAAATGAAAAAGTATCTATATATATTAAGCTTTGCGATACTCGGGATAGGATTTACATCTTGTCACGAAGACTTTTTGACTGAGCGACCTTATGATTTTATCGGACCGGGTAACTTCTATACAACAGCTCAGGAGCTGGAAGATCTAATGAATGGTGTTCCCAGAATTTTCAGAGAATCCGGATCTAATATGATGGGACGGCATTGGTGGTTGCTCGCAGAGTCTCCTGCACCTTATGCAACCAATCGATATAGTTTGACTCATCTCAGGACTCAGATGGATTCATGGACATATGGTCCTGGCCATAATTATATTGATGATATCTGGAGAGAATTATATGAAGGGATCAATCGGGCCAATGCAGTCATAGACAATGGACCACTGATTGAGGATGACACAGAAGAACCTGCTGGCTACAACAAAGTGGATCGTGTCGTTGGCGAGGCCAGATTCTATAGGGCATTGTATTACTTCTATATGGTTGAATTTTATGGCGATGTTCCTTTGAGGACTAGCGAAACCAAGAGCCTTGATAGCCTGGAAATTGGTAAGACACCAAGGTCTGAAATATATGATGTAATAATTGCAGACCTTGAGTATGCCAGTCAGAACCTGGCTGAAGCGTGGGAATACCAGGCAAGCACCAATGACGTTGGGAGACCAACAGCCGCTGGAGCCAAAGCCCTTCTTGCCAAGGTTTATTTGCAGCGATCACAAAACGAATCTGCCCAACCAAATGATGTGACAGATGCCAATGCGCAACTTGACGATGTGATTGCTTCCGGTTATGGTTTAGCTGACAGGTTTAACCAATTGCAGTACTATAATAATGGATTGGGAGCAGAGGACAATGCAGCCAATAATTACGAGATCCTCTTTGAAGTTCAATTTACTTCTGCTGGATTCGGAGCGGCTGGTAATCATGCTTTTTCACCAAGACAAAGCAACATAGGTAAAAATAAGTGGACAGTTTTTGCCGCTGAATTTGACTATGTTGAAAGCTTTGAACCGGGTGATGAACGTTATGAAGCCAACTTTGTATTGGAATATACTCATCAGAATGATGGTGATATCAGGGTATATGATATTACTGATGTGAAAAATGATGGGTATCATGATGAAGGACTTTCCTTTACTCAGCGATTGGATCCTGATCCTGCTGTTGAGAACAGGGAAGAACCTAATATGCAGATCCTGAGATACTCTGATGTATTGCTACTAAAGGCCGAAGCTTTGATTTACGCAGGTCAGGAAAATGATGCCTATGAATACATTAATATGGTTAGGAGACGCGCTTTTGGTTTAGACCCAAGTACTCCTGAACCGAGTGTTGACTGGGTAGCAGGCAGCCTGACTAATTTTGAACTTCGTCAGGAGCTTTATAAAGAGCGAATGAAAGAATTGGCTTTCATGACCTGGGGAACCATTGACCTGCGTAGGATGTGGGATGTAGCAACACCACTGGTACAGGCTAGTTCCCAAAGAGTGGAGATGCAGTTAGATGGTGATGGAAATACAGTAGAAATTACCAATGATGGACCTAAATGGGAAATCACAGATTTCTCGGATAAATGGAAGTTTTTTCCAACTCCGCTGGATGCATTGGATAGGAACAAAGCACTTGAGCAGCACCCGCTATGGGGAGGTGGCTAAGACTAAACCAATTTACTTTTTCGAAAAGGCATTCAATCATTGGATGCCTTTTCTTTGGAAAACTGAATTTCAATTAAATAATTCATAGGAATGAGGTATTAAATCACCTTTATTCCAAGACATGAAAACCAGATTTTTTATCCTTTCTTTTATTCTGTTGTTCACTTTTTCTTGTCAGCAAGAAAAGCCATCAACAAATACTTCATTATCTGATTCCGTCGACGTTTATGCCAAACGACGCTTTTATAATCCGGATGGCACCCGTACGTATGGTGATTATGAGCCCTATCAAACCATGATAGTTGAAAACCTTTCCGGCTTTGAACCCACCGGGTCAGAATTTACCAAATACGGTGGGTGGGCTGCATTAAAGTTGGACTCAACAGGTTTTTTCCACGTGACCAAAAAAGACGGTCGATGGTGGGCTGTAGATCCCACAGGACATGCATTTATACATATGGCCATCAATAGTCTCAATATGGGTAAGTCTTTGCGCAACAAGGAAGCACTAAAAGAAAAATTTGGTGACGAGAAGGGATGGATTACCGAAACGGCCAGGATGATTCAGAATTATGGATTTAATGGAGCCGGCTCCTGGTCTGATACTGAAGCTGTTCGATATGCTAACACGGTGCTGGATCAGCCACTGGCATATACGATCAACCTCAATTTTATGAGCTCCTATGCAGATGAGCGCGGAGGCACATGGCAGGTACCAGGACACAAAGCTTATCCTAACGATGCCATTTTTGTTTTTGACCCTGAGTTTGAGACTTTTTGTGACAAACATGCACAGCAAGTACTGGAAAATAAGGATGATCCAAATTTATTCGGATACTTTTCCGACAATGAAATGCCATTCAAACAGAGTGCTATTCTTGATTATCTTGGATTGAAGGAAGATGATCCGGGACATGAGGCTGCCAGACAATGGATGCTGGAACGTGGCATCACCGAAGATCAGATCAATGACGAGATCAAAGACGCTTTTCGCGCCCATGTGGCAGATACGTACCTGGGCATTGTTTCTGCAGCACTAAAAAAACATGATCCTAACCATATGTATCTCGGCGCGAGATTTTACAGCGGCGAAAAACACAACCAGGCTTTTATGGAAGCGGCAGGCAGGCACATGGACATCGTTTCAAATAATTACTATAACCGCTGGACTCCCGATTCAAAAGAAATGGACGAATGGGCCAGGTGGACTGGCCGACCATTTATCATTACCGAATATTATACGAAGGGTGAAGACTCTGGCATGCCCAATCAGTCTGGAGCAGGATGGATCGTGAAGACACAAAAAGATCGGGGTATGTTCTATGTGAATTTCGGATTAGGCCTGTTGTCGTCTCAAAACTGTGTGGGCTGGCACTACTTTAAATATCAGGATAATGACCCCACCCTTGAGGGCGCAGAACCTTCGAATGTAGACTCTAATAAGGGTATTGTCAACAATTACTATGAACCCTGGAAGCCCATGCTGGATGAGATGAAGAAACTGAATGAAAACGTTTATGAACTAACCCGGTTTATTGATGAAGAATTGCCAAACTAATCTACTTTTTGTTGCACTCAGCCTACTGATTTTTTCTGGGTGTCAAAAAAAGCGTGATGCTAAGCATCGGACTGTTTATGCGGCACCAGTCCAGGTAGGGATTGATGCATTCAACTCTTCCGTCAGCTACTATGGAACCTCACCCGAAAGCCCGGATGGTAAGTTGATTGCCTTCGTGGTTTTTACCGAAGACACAAAGGAGGCGAGGACAGAAGCGGTGCCCGGAGAGATCTGGGTTTGTAATTCTGACCTAACGAACTACAGAAAAGTATGTGATATCAATCCCACTCAAACCCACAATGGAGCCCGTGTACAATGGGTAGATAATCAATCATTCCTTTTTCAGGATGACTCCATCAGGGTGGTCAATCTGCAGGGAGAGCCTTTGATCATGCCCATTGCCGGCTTGTGTGGTCATGATACATACGATGGTAAATTTCTTTACGCAGCTAACGACCCTGAGTCCGGACTATCGAGCATCTATGAGTGCACCATTACAGATGAAAGTATTAAGAAGCTGGCGGATGTCAGGGACTTTGAGGGATTGCTCAACCATTTTCAAGATACAGCCTTCATCTCAGTACCGGAATGGAGGATTTTACACCTGCAATACAACCTGGATGGAACTAAAATAGCGTTTCGATTGGATATCGGGCCTAGAAATGAGCACTATAGACACCTGGTGACTATGAATTATGACGGAAGCAATGTGCAGTATTTCGGACCAAAACCAATGCACTTTTTATGGTATGACAATGAAACGATCATGGGACATGACCTGCAGGTCGACGACGGATTAGAGGATGACAAAAGTCTCAGACGTTGGACACTCGACCGAAAGGTAGTGGAAACTTTAGCCGGACCGGGAAATCACCTGGGAGGATCCCCCGATCGCCAATACTTCGGATCTGAATCCTGGTACGGTCAGGACCCAATTGTTGTGAAAGTCTTCGAAAAGAATCAGACTGAGCCATTATGGCTGGATACGGCTTCTTCAGATCCTCACACCACGTGGACGCTGGCATATCATACGAACCCCTCTTTTTCCAGGGATAGCAAACGGGTTTACTACAATAAATGTGTTGGGCGAGGCAAGGTGAAAGTCTTTATGGCTGAATTTTTAGACAAAAAATAAGATCCGAGATGAAAAATCTTTTTTTATTGACTTTTTGCATCGTTCTTGGATTCTCCTGTGACCAGCCAAAGGAAACCAAAAGAAACCTGTTATTTATCCTCACCGATGAACAACGATACGACACCTCAGCTCCCTATGGAAATCAGCTGATCCAGACGCCTAATCTCAACAAGTTGGGCGATGAGTCAATTGTTTTTTTAAATGCCTATGTCACTCAACCCGTATGCTCTCCTGCCAGGGCAAGCATCCTTACCGGACTGTATCCTCATACGCACGGAGTGACCACCAATAACATTCCACTGGATGAGTCTGTCAAAACGTTTCCGGAACATATCCTGAATACTGATTACAAGACGGGATATATAGGCAAATGGCATCTGGGAAGAGAAGTGGATGCCTGGCATGGCTTTGATACGCGTATCTCCACAGAGGATGGATATACGGTAAATGATACAACAAAGAATAGCAACTACAGAGATTTTCTTCTGGATCTGGGTTATAAACCTGATGCCAGAAACAATACCTTTTCGAGGACATTCGCTTCAAACCTCCCTTATGAACATTCAAAAAGTAAGTTTATTGAAAATAATGCAGTTGCATATTTAGATGAGGTTGGCAATCAGCCATTTATTCTTTACCTCGGTTTTTTGGAGCCACATCATCCTAACACTGGACCCTTCAACGACCTGCACGATACAAATGACATTGAGCTGGACAGTACATACTATATGCAAACACCGGTACATTATCCGCTTCGATATTTTATGAAAAAAGGGTACTCCTATCCAGAGGAGGACACAAGAGAAGTCTTTGCAAAATACTGGGGTTTGGTGCATCAAGTAGATCTATCTGTGGGTGTGATCATGAAGAAATTGAACGATCTGGGATTGGCCGATAATACCATCGTAGTGTTTACCAGTGAACATGGTAAGATGATGCGAAAGTTTGGCCTCACCGGAAAGACGGTGATGTATGAACCTTCGAGTCGAATTCCCCTGATGATCAAAATCCCGGGAAATATAGGTAAAGCGATTGATACACGGGTGAGCCAGATTGATCTGGTACCTACCCTTCTGGATCTATTGGGAGAATCCATACCTCAGGAGCTTCAGGGAAAGTCGCTTATACCTTTGATTGATGACAGGACTGATGAATGGGGACCAGTGATCATGGAGTGGAATCCGTTTACTAATTGGGAAGCACAGCTTAAGGATTGTCCTGATTGGGCTAGTGAAGAAGCTTGTCGAGATGCGGTTCAGACACAAATTAGAACTGTTGTGACGCAAGACGGCTGGAAGCTCAATTGGAGTTCAGGAGATAAATCTCAGCTATTTGATCTCAACAATGATCCTATGGAGGTAGTAAATCTGTACACCGATGGTCCGCATAGTGACAAGCTCTCTTCTCTGAAGGGGCAGATCCTGGATTGGCAGCAAAAAAACAACGATAAAGTAACTCTAAACAACTAAACATACATTTCGCACAATGCTTCGAATATCAACAATTTTTGCTTTGCTTCTCCTGTTTCACTTGCCTGACTTGTGTGCTCAGACATCCTTTTACGATCCTGGGGAAATCAAACAAACGATGAAAAAGGCCACCGACTGGCAACTCAACAATCTCCATACCGAGACACCCCTTTCCGATGGAGGCACGGAGCCAGTCCCTGAAACGGGCTGGATCAGAGGTGTTTTTTATACCGGTCTTATGGCAACCTACCAAGCAACAGAGGACAAGAAATACCTTGATCAGGCCACAAATTGGGCTGAAAACAACAATTGGGAGTTCGGTGAGCGGAAAAAACATGCAGATGACCAGGTGGTGGGTCAAACTTATGCAGATTTATATGCTCTTGACCGTGACCCGAAGAGGATCCGGGAAATGCAAAAGATTTATGATGAGATGATCGCCTCTCCTGTGCCCGGTCTGATTGTGGGCTGGAGTAAGAACAAAAACTGGAAATGGTGTGATGCGTTGTACATGGCTCCTCCTGCCATGGCTCACCTTTCCCGTCTTACCGGGAAGCCGGAATACATGTACCTGATGAATACGATGTGGTGGGAGTGCTACTTACATCTGTATGATGAGCAGGACAGCTTGTTTTACCGGGACGACAGATATGTTTGGGAAGAAGGTAAGGAGAACCTGACTTCTAAAAACGGCAAAAAGATCTTCTGGGGAAGGGGCAACGGATGGGTGATGGCTGGACTGGCTCAATTGCTTCCGCATATTCCGGATGACTATTCCACCAGAACTGCCTATGAAAATGTATTTAAAGAGATGTCATACCGAATTGCCGGGCTTCAAAGCGATGACGGATTATGGAGGGCAAGCCTGTTGGATGAGGATGATTTTCCCTCTCCTGAAACAAGCGGTACGGCCTTCTATACCTACGCCCTTGCCTGGGGAGTAAATGAAGACTTGTTACCTGCTGATCATTTTGTGCCTGTCATCAAAAGAGCCTGGGAGGGCCTGAATAAATACATGAGCCCAAATGGGAAATTGGGATTTGTGCAGCAGGTGGGACATGACCCGCGGAAGGTGACCATGGATGACTCAATGGAATACGGAACGGCCGGTTATCTCCTTACTGCAAATGAAATGTTGGAATTGATCAAAAATCAGGACATCTAATATGAATAGAAAAGAATTTATCAGAAATGCTGTGCTCGCCAGCGCTGCAGTCGGATTGCCGTGGACTACAAGCCAGGGTCATTCGAGAAAAAGATCAAAAGAGAAGCTCCTCAATGCCTACTATTTTAGAGCACACATGTACACCATGGTGCCTCGTCAGGTAAGAGAGGATTTGCAGTGGATGGCGGATGTGGGTACAAATGTGGTTTCTGTTGCTGTACTTGAGCAGGATTTGTTTGCTGCGGTAGAAAACATTGATATTATTTGTAACGAAGCCGCTAAGCTGGGGATGGATGTATGGGGAGTACCTTCGAGGTGGGGAGGTTTGCTGGCCGGGGCACCCAAAGTACCAAGTCTCTTCACCATACAAAATCATGATACCTGGAAGCTGAACAAAGATGGTTCTTATGCTTCTTCCAGTGTCTCTGGAAGGATTTCAAGCATTTTTCACCCTACTACTTATGATTTTATGCTGGAAACAACCTTGAAGATGTATAGCCTGTGGGACATGAAAGGAGTGATGTGGGACGAACCTAAATCCCTCAACGAAGACTATCATCCTCTGGCAATCAAAAAGGTAGGAAAGGATGCTTCAATCATGGATTATGTTCAGGAAAATGTGGACTTCTATTCGAGGCTTTGTACTGAATTGAAGAAGGCTCATCCTGATAAGACAAATGCCATGTTTCTTTATGCAAGTTTCCCTGACCCACAGGTGCGGGCGATGGCCACGATCAGGGGTCTTGATGATTTCGGATGCGATGGACGTCCGTGGGGTGCAAGTGATGGCGGAGTTATCGAGGGGGCTGGCAAAACACTTCTGGAAGGAAATGGCGAGCGATTTATTAAAGCTGCCAGAGCAAATGATAAGAAAGGCTTGTGGTTGATTGAGAATCACAACATGGTCGATAATGATATTCCTTTACTCGAGAAAAGATTGCCTGAGGTAGTCAAAACCGATGTCGATCATCTCATTTACTACTACTACCCCCGAAACCTTTCCCAACCAGATAAGATCATGAAAATTATCAGGGATGAGGTGAAGAAATTTTGACGAACGAAAATTTATAAATTATAACAACAGCATAATTGGAATGGTAAAGGAGATAATTCATTTAATACTAAAAATCACTGCTTTTTCGCTCCTGATCGTGATCTGTTTTGGATGTAAGCAAAAAAAGTCGCAGGCCAATACAGCAAGTCAAATCGACAGTGTGCTCAACGAGCTATACCAATCTTACGAGGGGACCTATGAGTGGTTGTACACACTGTATAGTCAAGAACAAAAAGGATTTCACTTTGCCAAAAGTTCACTGACTGATCCGGAGAAATACTTCTGTGCCATCATACCCAATGTTCAGATCCTACGGGCTCTTGACAGCCTTGGTGTCTACCAGCAGTTTGATCCGGAGCTACAACAATCATTTGTCGACTTTTTTGTGTCTAAACAAGACTCATCCGGCTATTTCAGAAATTTAGATCCGGAATTTGATAAAAAAGCCTATGAATTTCAAAGGGCACAGCTCTTTACACCGCCAATGCTGGAGGATATGGGATATCATCTGGAAAGGCCTATTCCCGCCTCCTCAAATGAGGCTTTTCCGGAGCTGGAATCTTTGGAGACCTGGAAAAGCTACCTGAATAGCCTCGATTGGTCTTTCACTAAAAACTACACGGCTGGATCTCACAGCAGCACAACCGTCAGGTCGGGAGTAAATAACCTGGAAGAACCGCTGAGGTCCCAATTGATCAATTACTACTTCAGTTTTTTGGACAGTATCCAATCAGAAGAAACCGGTCTATGGGGTACCATTCCCGATCTCCGATCTCACAAAGCGGTATCCGGAGCCATGAAAGTCACACAGGCTTATCGCTTTTATGATCGTGACATCCCCAATGCCGACCTGCTGCTTGAGTCAGTGATTTGGACAATCAAAAATGATCATGACGTGCATGTCAACTACTGCTATGTACGAAACCCGGTCACCACCATTTTGAACATTCAAAGTCAGCGGAATCAGGATCTCACCGATGAGCAACTTCATGACATACTCACGGGTACGGTAGCGCATCATAAAATATTTATGGCGGAGCAGGGAGGATTTTTAAGATCCACCAAATCTCCGTTTCTGGGTGATGGCGCTACGCCTCTTAGTGATCCTCAGCTCATTGAATCCAACCTGAATGCTGTCGGACAGGCCATCTATGCGACCTACATTCCTCTGCATAATCTGGCAGGACGAAAAGCTCCGGATCTTCCCGGAACAGATGATTTTATCAAAAAAATGAATGCCCTGAATTGAGAATTAAATCTTAAATCCAATGAAATTAATGCACTTTCAAAACCTGAATGTTTTACAATATCTGATCATTTTCATGATTGTCTCCGGATGCGAACACGAGCAAAAACCAGTAGCTCAAAATGATTTTCTGACCCCGGTCCGGAATTATGCTGATGCCATGATCCAACATGGTAGAGATACATACGGAACCAAGCAATCACCACTGTTTGCCTCCACGCTCGATCGTCAATCCCTTCAGCTAAATCGAAATATCGACACGGTGAAGATCAAGGGTGTCAGGCAAAATGACCGTTCTGTTCACGGAGCAAATATGATCCATGATTCTGAGTTGTTTGAAATTCTGTATGAGCTAGGGGAAGTTATAGGAGATGAAAGCTATGCTACTGAAGCAGGCAAGGCGATCAACTTTTTCTTCAACACCTGTCAAAGTGAAGTCACGGATTTCTACTGCTGGGGTGAACACCTCTACTGGAGCTTTTACGAGGAGGACTGCGGCTATGCACCTAACTATGATTATCACGAAAATGGAGTTTGGCCGTACTGGGACAAGGCCTACGACGTAGCACCTGAAGCAGTATGGGAGTTCACGCTAGCGGAATGGGATCACCAGATCAACGATAAGTCCACAGGTGACTTTAGTCGTCATGCCCGATACTCAAAACATGAGACATTTTCGGGATTTGATTTTCCCAGATATGCTGGTCAACTAATGGAAAGGTGGACTTATTCCTACCAAAGACCGGAAAATGCGGATCGACCAAGAAGAGATGAATTGCTTCATTTTATCGAAGTGATGTTTAGTAGGATGAAAGACAATATGGCTCAGTCCGGATCAGGACTGTTGATTGCAGGGAGGTCTCCAAAAGGCGACCATAACTCTGTCGTATGGCTTGGAAGTAATCTGGAATTAGCCCGATGCCTGGAAGTGGCAGCGCCAGTCATGGATGAGGATTTGGCAGCTGAAATGCGAGAATTTGCGATCAAGCAGGATCGGGACTTTCTCGCAGCACCGCATAAGTTGGACTCCGTAGGTGGAGGCTTTGCTGTCACCCTGCATGCAGAAACGGGCCTCCCCAGAGTGCGATCAATGAATCAGCCGTACAGCTCCACCTGGAGCTCGGGCTATGGATATGGAACGCATGCGGGAGTAGCCAACACGATATATGGTCGCTGTAAAAATCTGGGAGACAAATACCCGGAGATTACCATTAGCTATAAAGAAATGATCCTCAAAGTAGGAGAGATGTACCTGGATTCAGAACCGGATACGTCCTTCCTGCTGAAACCCAAAGAATTTTCAAATGTGATCTCATTGATGCTCAACTGCTTTGAACTGACTGAAAATCAAAAATACCTTGACAGGGCGGCCTACTTTGGAAAAATGGGATTATCTCTGTTTCTAAAAGACGAATCACCTTTACCAAAAGTAACCAATCAGCATGGGCATTATGAATCCATCACCGGGGCACCTTCTTTTATGCTGAATCTACTCCGGTTGCACAATACCTTAAAATCCTAACTAATATCTATTTACAATCAAAATGTCATTTTCTCGAATAAGTATTTTTGTTTTTTCTTTTTTAATCTTCCTTGTATCCTTGTATGCTCAGTCTTCAAAATCCTTTGAAGTACGTTACTTCACTCCGGATAAAAGAGCCAATGGTGAAACCGACTTCCGGGGTCCGACGGAGGTTTTGACTACCGATCAACGCATCGATTTTCTGAGACACTATGCTGACTTTTCGAAAAGCTTTTTCGAGGATCAGGAACTGAGTCACATGGTGGTTTCTGACAAAGAAGCGATACAGGCAGCAGGAAAGATCAAGCCTCAGCCTCAGCCGCAACATCGTAATAATATGTTATTGGATAGCTGGAAATGGGTTGGCTACAGACAAGGTCAGGAGCTGGAAAAGGCACAACAACTAGCGAAGTTTGGGCTGACCTCAAATGTTCAGGTAGCTCAAGGTGTGTTAAATATCCAACCAAATAGCGGGTACACCTGGAAATTTCCTTCTCAATCGTGGCGGTTTTCTTTTACCTGGAAGGCCAAGGTAGCCAATTCAAAAAGTGAAACTTCATTTGTTTTCTCCGAACTCGAAAAGATTACCGGGGTCGAGCTTGGCTTTGGTGAAAATGGGAAATTCTTTTACACCACTGCGGACAATAAAAGAGTCGAAACCTCAGCTTATCAGGAGGATACCTGGTATGATTTTAAAATAGAATTTGATCTGGCTGCATTTAAGCGTAAGGAAGATGTAGTCAGATACAATCTGTACATTGATGGAATTTTGATTGCGGATTATGTTCCTCTCCAACGCGTAGTGATGGGTGGGGTGGGCTACGCTCAAAACTTTACAAGCATCGCCAAAATCAACCGATTAACCGTAGAAGCTGGTAGCGAGGTGACGATCGACGATATTTGGGGGGTGGGCTATCACCTCACTGGTCGGGAGTCTTATCCGTATACCGTAGAGACCTTCCTGGACGAGGATTTTGATTTCATTCAGGGTAATGCTGGCTGGCAGAATTTAAACTTTGAAGATACCCTTTGGCACGAGGCTACTCTTCCTTTTGCACATGGTAGCGAACGCAATGCTGAAGAAGATCTTTATTTGCGAAAGGTTGTGGAGATAGACAGCTTTGATAAGGCATACCTGAATCTTGAAACACTTGACCCAGGAGGTGAGGTATGGGTCAATGGCCAGCTCGTGGCCGTATTTCACGACCGTGCCCCTAAAAGGCTGGACATCAGTGACTTTCTGAAAAAAGGTGAGCGTAACATTCTGGCAGTCAAAGTCAATCATTTCTATCTAACCGAAAAAGTGGGAGAAATCATGCCTCACTCATCATTGGATTTCAATGTTGGTTGGTTCGCCGGCAGGATGTCGTTGGACCTTGTCAATTATACGCACATCCACGATGTTTTTGTGCATACTACATCCATTGAGGGTACCTCGGCTACGGAATTAGCCAAGGTGAAGATCAACAATAAGTACTGGGGTGCTTTTCGGGGCACCCTGGAGGTGAAAATGTACCCCTGGTTTCCACAGGAATCCTCCCAGATCGCTGCTGAGGGCAATAAGCAGTTGCTTTTAAGCCACAATGTCACGGAGGTTGAGATACCTCTAGAAGTTACCAATGCAAAGCTCTGGACTCCTGATGAGCCGAATTTATACAAAGTGCATTTTGTCCTGAAAGATGAATCAGGTGAAGTCATTGATGACTACGTAACAACCACAGGGATCAGGACAGTTGATCAGGAGGGAGGATCATTTAGGTTAAACGGTGAGGTTTCCATGCTCAATGGTGCTCAGATCATGGGCTATCGTGGGCCTGTAGAAAAGATGATCACCGAATCCAGGTGCGCCCCTGAGGATTGGATTGCCAAAGAGATCCTCCAGATTAAGCGAATGAATGGCAACCTCATGCGGGTCCATGTACACAACTGGGAATTTCCTGCCAGAGGAATCAACGACCCCAGGTACGCGGAGTTTGCTGATCAAATGGGTATCATGCTGCTGTGGTGCCCAACTTCATGGATCCGGACTGGGCGAGGCTGGGGTGATGTAGATTTCGAAAATTACCCGAAATACATGCAGCAGGTGATCAATCACCCGAGTATTGTGATGTGGGAGGCGGCCAACCACACCCAAAGTTTTAAAGGAAAGCCTGTATCTGAGTCGAATCTCTACTGTGAACAGGTACATAATACGCTTTATCCTGTTGACCCCTCAAGGATCATTTCTTATAATTCCTTTGTGAATCATTTTCACTATGCCAATGACGATGGAACCATCGATCATGATGGTAATACGATCGACCCGGGATGGGCCTGGACAGCCCCCAATGTGACCCGCGGTAATCAGGATTCACCTACTGGCTATGGAAAAACATGGAATGTACTGAGGAATTACCCGGGAGACACACGTGCTTCCTTCCTGGACAGCAAGGAGCGAGCTTACTTCAATTTTGAACATCAGGAGTCCATTGGACAACCAAACTGGAACCTTGTAAAGGGAAAACCCTGGTATCACATGCATTCCTACGAATGGAGCTACGATGAGGGTTGTATCGGGCGACGGCTGATGATGGATGAGTGGGAAGAAAGTCAGGCCTGGCAGGGATTTGGCGCCTGGGAAGCCATGAAAAAGATGCGGTTTTTAGATTATGACGGATTCAGCTGGTGCTGTCTGCATGGCGGAGCCAACTCAGTTACCTACAAGAAACCACTGATAGATTTTCTTGGGCACGCCAAGATAGCATGGCACGTCAACAAGATGATTTTTCAAAAAACAGTCGCCGGCACAGGAAATGTCGATATTGCCATTGGACCTGATGATGAGATCGAACCGATTATCCTCAACTGGAATGAAAAACAAACTGTAGATCTGACAATAAAGGTACTCGATGACGATCAAAATATGGTTACCTCCAAAACATACAACGATGTCATGCTTGAAGGTGGCAGGACTGTGAAGGAGCTGCAAGGTTTCAAACCAGAAGGATTAGCAGAGGGGTTTTACTATATTGTATACGAGATCAACTAATTCAATAAAAACAGGTAGTCGAATCATGTCACGGCTGTTCCGGTAAACATATGACTCTATGATGAACATAGATCGCAGAAAATTCCTAAAGTACTCATCCGCAGGATTGGCTTTTTCACTGCTTTCGCCAGGTATCTGGTCGTGCCAATCGGCGCGGTCCAAAACCCGCAGGTTCTCCTTCAAACCCTACAGGGAAGGTAAAACCCTGGGAAAGGTTTATCAGGTGACTCCCGATGATGGATTTTATTCCAATACATACTATGATATATGCCCGTTCAGCCCTTCTCAGCGGTATTTAGCCCTCACGAAATTTCCCTATCAGGACCGAATTACTAAGCTCGGTGATTTGGCCGAAGTGGTAATCATTGACCTGCAGGAACAGACCATTAGGACTGTGTACAAGACAAAGGTATGGGGATATCAACTGGGCGCCAATCTGCACTGGGGGGAAACAGACAGGTATTTGTATACCAATGATTTGTTTGATGGACAATTTGCAGTATGTGTGCAATTAGATCTGGAAACCGGAGAGACCAGAGCTTTTGATGGACCCGCTTATGACTTTGATGCCAGTCGAAAAACAGCGATCGGTGCTCATATGGAATTTATGAACAACAGTCAATATGCGTACTCCACACCATCGCCTGACCCCGACAACATGGTTTTTGAGCAATTACCAAAGGGTGCTTCTGCAACAGACGGGCTTTGGCAAACCAGTATCAATCACAACTCTAGCAGTCTTTTATTGAGCCTTTCGGATACAGCACAACATATTAGCGGTTCGGAACTTGATGAGGGGGCGGCCTACTACTTTTTTCACACCAAGTACAGTCCGGAGGCAGATAAGATTATGCTGGTAGTAAGATATCCAGTGCTCAAAGGTGTGGTTGATGGGGTCCCAAAATATCAACGAAACCCGACATTACTGGCTTGTGATCGGAATGGTAAGAATGTCCGTGAATTGATTTCACGAGAACAGTGGAGCATGGGCGGACATCATCCCAACTGGCATTCCAACAATAAACAGCTTGTGATGAACCTGACACCAAAATGGATGGGGGTCGATGAGATCCGGTTTTGCACGATCGACTACGACAGTGGTGAGGTTAAGCTATTAGCGGAAGACATCAAGGGGAGTGGCCATCCGAGTATAGATGGTTCCGGAAAGTACTTGTTGTCTGACTGTTACCCATTTGAATCAATGGCAGTAGGTAACGGGGAAATCCCGATCAGACTAATTGACCTTCGGTCACAGACAGAAGAATCAATCTGCACAATATTTACCGACATGGAGACAAAATATGATGTCGCCCGCTATTGGGGTCCAAGCAAGCTAGATGCCCATCCGGTGTGGAGTCGCGATTATAAGCAAGTATGCTTTAACGGGGCACCCAATGGCAACCGTCAGGTTTTTATTGCCGACCTAAGTACCATAATATCATGATTTTAACCCATTTATAATGAGAAGAAGACAATTTATCAAGAATAGTGGAGCAGCTGCCTCCGTAATGATGATGCCTAACTTTTTGAGTTTTGTTAAGACCAATAATTTACCAGTAAGAGCTATCACCGCGGGCCCCAAATTCCACTGGTTTGGCTACTACGACAAGTTGCAGTTCAATAAGAGTAATAGCAAAATACTAGGCATGCAGGTAGGTTTCGAGAGCCGCTCCCCCACAAAAGACGACATCATCAAAATGGGTTATGTTGATCTCCAAAATGGAGATAAATGGGTGGAAATAGGAGAAAGCCGAAGCTGGGGATGGCAACAGGGCTGTATGCTGCAGTGGGTGCCTGGATCTGCTAACAAGGTCATCTGGAACGACAGAAGAGGTGATCAATTTGTAAGTATCCTGAAGGACCTGGATACCGGAGGAGAGATGATCATCCCCAAAGCCATATATACTGTGAGTCCGGATGGAAAATTTGCAGTAGGAACCGATTTTTCCAGAATACAAAATTACCGCAAAGGCTACGGGTACCCGGGAGGTGTGGATCCTTACAAAGATGAAAATGCCCCAAAAAAGTCTGGTCTTTACAAAATAGATCTTGAAACAGGCAAGTCGAAACTCATTTTGTCATATTATGATATTTCACGAGTTCCTAATAATGGGGAAGATGTTTCCGGTAAATGGCATTATTTTAATCACCTGCTCATTAGTCCGGACAGCCAGCGCTTTATCTTTTTGAATAGATACCGGGAAACTCCGATCCCTGATGATGTGCTCAACAATCCCGAGGAATACAACAAGATCCGCAATGATTACACCACCCGAATGTTCACCGCTGGGGTCGATGGTAAAGATCTGTATTTATTAGATCCCTCTGGTAAGACCTCACATTTCATCTGGAAAGATGCCAACCACATCACAGCCTGGACCAGGCCCATCGGGAAGCCATATGGATTTTATGAATTCCGGGATCGGTCAGACAAGATAAGAAGAGTCGGTGAAGGAGTGATGACTGTGAATGGACATAACACCTTTCTTCCCGGAACCGATGCAGAATGGATACTAAATGATACGTATCCTCAGGGTGAAGCCAGGGAGCAAGTCCCGTATTTGTATCACGAAAAGACCAATAAAAGGATTGACCTCGGAAGATTCCATGAGCCGAAGGAATACAACGGTGAATGGCGATGCGACACCCACCCCCGTGCCAGTAATGATGGAAAGCTCATCTGCATCGATTCTACGCACGGAGGAAATGGCAGGCAAATGTATTTGATTGATATCAGCTCATTGAATCTCTAAATTGTTGAATAATTTAACAATAGCGAGGAAAAACAACCACTTTATAAGGCCAGTCCTAATGCTTAATGTGTTGCTTTGGCTCATGGATGGTTGTGGGACTAAAAATGAATCATCGGATTTATCGGGGAAATCAACATCGGATGTGGTTCGGGTTGTAGAAGGACTTGACGATTACTATGATAGCCTTTACTTTTTTCTGAGTGGCTGTTACAGTAAGGACCATGGCGGTTTCTACGAATCATGGGAGCAAAGTGGTGTTCCTAAGCTGGAATCGACTGCCAGAGCGATTACTATGTTTCAGCGGGCCGAAGCATTGGATGACCTACCTGCACACATTAAAGCTGATATGATTGGATACCTCCAAGCCATGCAAGATCCGGAAACAGGTTTTTTTGAAGATATGCAGGAAAACAGGGACATACATCAGCGGCGAGGCAGGGCATTGGGATATTGCGTAGGGGCATTGAAAAAACTAGATGCCTCACCAAAGTATCCTTTACCAGATGCAAAAAGCGGAACGGGCGTTGACCACATACAAAGTTCGGAAGCCTTTGTGAAATGGATGGAATCCCTGGATTGGGATCAACCCTGGAAAGTGGGTGGTGCAATATCCTCGCAGCGAACGCTGATCGAACAGTTGCCCGACGAACGGCAGAAAAAGCTGCTGTATGCTGCCTTTGACTGGCTGGAAAACACACAGGATCCTAACACCGGGTGGTGGGGTAACGATAAGCCCTATTACCAGCTGTCCGGTGCCTTTAAGCTCGGGCTCTTGTACAAAGCTTTTGACAGACGCATGCCCAGAGAAGATCTGATCTATTCAAGTATTTTGAAGACAGTTGGAGAGGAGAAAAGTCATGACGGGTGCTGGGTTAGAAACACGCTCCACCTTCTGGAGGTGATCAGACCAGGTTTTGAAGGGATTTCCAATAATGATCGGGAACTCCTTGTTACCAAACTTTCCGAAAATATCATCAAGCTTAGGCGTCCGGATGGAGGATTTGCTCGTCATGAAGGACAGACATTTGGAGTGACTGACGGTTGCTCCCAGGCTATGAAGACCAGAGACAGCCTCAGAAAATTGGCTGGTCTTCCTGAAAAGCCTTTCCCTAATCCGGAATTATTTTGGATTTTTAAGTGATTTTTGATTGTTCAGGATTATCAACTGATCAAGAAAAACTTCTGATTCTCCATACCTTGATTTGAAAAATTTAGTGATGTATTTAGAAAAGTGCAACTCATAATTCAGATTAAATTTGAAAGAATGAATATCCTCCGAAATTTACTGATTGTCTTTTTGTTTTCATTTGGACTCTCTACTCTGGCTCAAACCACCACGATGGTGATCCTGGATCAGCAGGAGATCTCACACCTTCGGAAGCAGGTAAGAAAAAACCCTGAAGCCAAAACCCTTGCAGACAGCATTCTGGAGCTGGCACATGAGGCGATTGAGCGCAATCCACGTCCGCTAAAAGAGGTCTTTTTTGAAGGACTTTTGGAGAATGATTCAAGGAGAATAGACACGAAAAAGAGCTTTCTGGATATTGATGCAACAGTAAACCTGATCTATGCCAGCTATTTGGAAAAGGATCTAAAATATGGCAAAAAAGCCATTGAGTTTGCCATTGCATGGGCCGAAGCATATAAGGCCACTGGCAACCCCATCAATGAAAACAAGTTTGTTGCTTTTTACTGGACCTATCACCTTTTTAAAGATCAGCTCACGAATGATGAGCGACAGCTCCTGGAAGGATGGATGCGTGAGATTGTCACTGCGGAATTGGCCAGGGAGCGAACTCCAAACAATAACTGGCAGGCCAAAAGACTAAAAATGATCGGTATCATTGGCTGTATTCTGGGTGATCAGGACTATCAGCAGTTTTCGATCAATGGATTTAAGGAATACATCAGCACAGCCTATTTTGCAGATGGCACCAGCAAGGACCTCAAGCAGCGGGACGCCTTACACTACCATGTCAGCGGTATCAAACCTTCGCTTTCTGTCTTCATCAACCTGCGAAAGTTTAATCCGGAGTTTGATTTGTATGAATATGTTGGTGAGCAGGGAGGATCAATCCAAAGATCACTTGAATATACTGTGCCTTATGCAACAGGAGAACTGAAAAGGAAGGAGTGGGTGAACACAACAGTAAAGCTGGACAAGGAACGCGCCGCTGCCGGGCTGGCAGATTATCAGCCAGGTATGCTTTTTGATCCTGAATATGCTAAACCTACCTTTGAATGGGGAGTATTTTACAATGCGGATTGGTACAATATTCTTTCTGATGAAGGAGAATTTACTTCAACCTGGGTTGGATTACTAAATAGCCCATGGATCAGGAAGTGATGCCCAATAGGATTTGACTAAAGCGATCGCTTATAAAATGTACAAACGAGTAAATCATTCAAAACTCACAATGAGACTTTTGTACACTGTACTTTGCTTATCTTTTTTCTCAGGCTTAGCCCAGCTTAGAGAGATCCCTTTGAAACAAGTAGCCACAAAGGATGGTTTGTCCAATTTTACAGTACTTGCTATTACTGAAGACCAACAAGGATTTATCTGGTTTGGCACAAGGGATGGACTAAATAGGTTTGATGGAGAAGAGGTAAGGGTTTTCAAGCATGATAGTCAGAACTCACGCAGCCTGGGTAACAACTATATCAACACATTGCTCACTGATGAGAAAGAGGTCTTATGGGTTGGTACTAATGACGGACTGTACAGGTTCGATCATAAATATGAGGACTTTGAAAGAATAGAATTTCCGAATCCTTCTGATGATGTTCCCTTACAGATTTTAGCAATTCATAATTTCAATGATTTACTCTGGTTAGGCACTTCACAAGGAATCTTCTTTCTCAATCCTTCTTCCCTGGAAGTCTCAAGGGCTTCAAATACTGAAGGTCTTGAAGGCCGGGCATTTATTGAAGTAAACGAAAACTTCTATATTGGAACGAACCAGGGTTTATTTTGGCTTGCAAGCAGTGGCTTGGAAAAGGTAATGGTTAATGGCTTGCTGGGAGAGAATCAACCCACCATTAATGCGCTTGCAGAGGATCGTCAGGGAAGGTTGTGGATTGGGTTGGAAAACGATGATACGGGTCTGATCGTTCTTGATCCGGGTAAGAAGTCATATGAAATACTGACCAGCAAAGGAGATCAACTACCGAGCAATATTGTGAGATCGATTTTGCCCAGATCCAATGGTGAGATATGGGTTGGTACCAGAGATGGACTTGTATTGGTCAGCGAGTCGGATCTGAAAAGCTTTCGGGTAATTCACAATAAAAACGATTCTCAAAGTATTTCTCAAAATTCGATCCGGGCTATCTACGAAGGTAATGGTGGGATCATTTGGATCGGAACTTATTCCGGAGGTGCCAAGATCTATGATCCTGGTACTGAAATCATTTCTCATTTTACAGGAGGGTATTACAATGAGCAGCTTGAAAACTTAAGGATCATTGCTTCCATTTTTGAAGATTCCAAAGGACAGTTTTGGATAGGAACAGAGGGAAGGGGAATTACTATTTATAATCAAGACAAGAAGATTATTCGAACCCTACAAGCTGGCAATGGCTTCAGATCAATCCCGCACAATAAAGTGAAGGATTTTGCTGAGGATGAACGTGGTAGGGTTTTTATTGGAACCAATGACGGCTTATCTGTTTTTGACCCGAAGAACAATCAATTTTTCAACATCAGTAAAAAGCTCACATCCAGGGGATACCTGCTCTCCAGCACAGTGCATGATCTTACCCAGGATGATCATGGAAATATATGGATAGGAACAGTAGGAAATCACGAGGTTTTTCAGATGTACGATATAAAGAAGGACACGATATACCATTTTACATCCGGGAATCGCTCCTTTCCCGGACATTATAACTTAGTAGTCAATACCCAGGTGTTTGATAGCCTTTCAGGTATCCTGTGGGCAGGAGGTGACCAGGGTATTGCAGCCATTGACACACGAAGCAAACGCTACCTTGATCATGAGAATTTTCGGGTTTTAGCTGAGAAACTGCGTAATGTGATCATTTATGACCTCCTGATTGATGCTGACCGCAGACTGTGGATCGCGACCATTGGATCGGGAATGATGTTACTGGACCTTCAAGACTTTCATCTGACAACACTGGACCATCCTATTATGACGGGGGGTAGTTTTTATTCATTGATATTTGATGAGGACCAGAATATCTGGGCGAGCAGCAATGCAAACCTCATAAAGATATATTCCCAATCCTCAACAGAATTAAGGGTTGAACGTTTTGGTGTTCAGGATGGGCTTCCCGCCCAGCAATACTACCGCAAAGCGGTTTGTAGAGACCATGATGGTGTTTTGTATTTTGGTGGATACAACGGATTTATAGGTTTTGATCCTTCAAAACTGAAAAATGTTGTCAGATATCCTGAGGTTATCATCAAAAACCTGACAATTGATGGGAAGCCGTTCATGGAGTTGGATTCTGACCATGGCAGAGCACTTAATATATCATTTCGGGAAATGATTAATCTTTCCAGTGACCAGTCGAGCTTCACGGTGCATTTTGTAGCACCCAGCTTCATCAATCCCGGCAGCACGTGGTATAGGTATGAATTGATCCCATCCGGTCAGGGGTGGCAGGATATTGGCAATTCCAACGTCATCAACTTTAGCAGGCTGAAACCTGGCGAATACCAGCTTAGAATAAAAGCATCGAGTGATAGGGAAAGTTTTGGTGATGGATATAAATCCCTTTCCATCAATATTTCACCTCCCATTTGGAGGACACCGATCGCTTATGTGATCTATGGGGTGCTTATTCTTTCACTTTTGTACCTTTTCTTTCACATTTCAAGAAGATGGGAACGACTCAATCAAAAGCTAATTTATGAACATCTCGCTCATGAAAAGGAAGTGATGTTTAATCAGCAGCGAGCTAAATTTTTCACGGACATTTCTCATGAGTTAAGAACGCCACTGACCCTGATTCTCGCACCGCTGGAAAGAATGGTTTCTTCCAATTTTGGTAATGCCCGAATTAAAAATCAACTCCTTTTGATGCTCAGAAATGGTGAGCGGATGTTACAGCTAATCAATCAGTTACTTGATTTTAGAAAACTTGAGACTGGCCACATGACCCTTAAAGTTGCCGAAGGGGATTTAGGGAATTTTATCAGGGAGGTAACTCTGGCTTTTCGGGAACAGGCCCAGTTAAATGACATCACATTTGACGTGAAAGTGCCGGGCCATGAAATCAGGGTCTTTTTCGATAGAGACAAGTTTGAGCTCATCTTGTTTAACCTGCTTTCCAACGCAATGAAATATACTCCCGGAGGAGGAAAGGTTGAGATAGGGTTAGGTTGGAGTAAGGAAGACAATGGCAAGGCTATTCTGGAAGTGGCCAATTCCGGGAAAGGCATTCCTCCTGACCAACTTGAACACATCTTTGAACGCTTTTATACCGGTCAACAAAAGAATGAAAGTCATCTAAGTACAGGTGTTGGTTTGGAAATTGTCCGGGAGCTGGTAAAGCTGCACCATGGGGAACTCATGGTAGACAGCACTTTTGATGAGAAAGGAGTTTCAGGGCATACATCCTTCAAGGTGGTGCTGTTTGCAGGCAAAGATCACTTCAAGGAGGATGAACTGCTCCAAGATTACAGAAGCAGTGAAGATATCAGTCAGTATGAGGCAGCAGAAACCAGTTCCTTTGAGCCATTCGAGTCTGGGGAGGTAGATCAGGAAAAAATACTAATTGTAGATGACAACCCGGATATCAGGAGGTTGGTAAAGTCTGTATTCAGCGAAAAGTATGCAGTGATCGAAGCTGCCGATGGTGAAGAGGCCCTAACCCTTGCAACTAATGAAATACCCGACCTGATCATCAGTGATATCATGATGCCAGTAATGGATGGTATTGAGTTATGCAAAAAGATCAAATCAGGAGTGAATACCAGCCATATACCTGTAATTCTTCTCACCGCAAGGACGGCAGTCACATTTAAATATGAAGGACTGGAGACTGGTGCCGATGATTATCTCATAAAACCTTTCAGTACACACGACCTCAGCCTGCGGGCTCAAAATATCATCAGGCAACGTAATAATCTGAGGAGTATTTATCAAAAATCGTCACTGCTTATACCCGAGGACGTGACCATCAGCTCAGTAGATGAGAAGATGCTTAAAAAAGCCGTGGACTATATACTGGAAAATATGGAAGATGGAAACCTTACAGTTCAGGCCATTGCAGAGGAGATTGGTATGAGCAGGGTCAACTTCTACCGCAAGATCAAGGCGCTGACCAGCCTGAGTGCTGCGGAGTTTCTCCGAAAGATCAGGATGGAGCGGGCAGCACAACTGTTAAAGACCAATAAACTAAACATCTCTGAAGTTCGGTATAAGATTGGGTTTTCCGATGCCGACTATTTCAGGACTTGTTTCAAGGATGAATACGGTCTCACTCCTAGCGAATACCAGGAGAAATACGGCCACCAAGGCCCCGTCTCATCTGTCGGGCTGGATTAACAAGGTCTTTCTGTGTTTATGCAGAAATGCACCGATTCAAGCAGGTTATAAAGAAAAAAATAAACAATAAACGTCATTCAGAGCGGAACTATATGATATATGAAATAAAGGTAAAGACGTACCACTCCAGTTGCTTTTACCAGTTTCAAGATCGTTGGTGTAGCGAATAATCTCCTTAAATGTTGCGTAGGAATGTGCTTACGAGAAGGAGATCCTTCGCTGCGCTCTGGATGACGTAAAGTTGTTTGTTTTACGTTTCGCAGGCAAGAAACAAGATTTACCAATCTTGCATGTCTTCGTACAGGTCTTTCCATTCTGGATTCATAGCTTTGATCAGGGCTTCTTTCTTCTCTCTGCTCATGCCCTTGATTTCTTTTTCTCGAGCTATCGCTTCAACAATGGATGCAAAATCCTCTACATAAACCAGCTTATTAAGATTATACCTTGCGGTGAACGATCTCGGATATCGTTTCTCTTTGTGTTCCGTTACACGTCCGTATAATTCCGATGAAACACCAGTGTAAAGCGTAGTGTGATACTTATTTGTCATCATATAGGTAGAACCTCCCCTTTTCATATGATTGATTATTTAGTGAAAAATAAAAATAAAAAACGTCATTCAGAGCGGAACTATATGATATATGAAATAAAGGTAAAGACGTACCACTCAAGTTGCTTTTACCAGTTTCAAGATCGTTAGTGTAGCGAAGAATCTCCTTAACTGTTGTGGAGGAATTTGCTTACGAGAAGGAGATCCTTCGTTGCGCTCTGGATGACGTAAAGTTGTTTGTGTTAGGTTTCGCAGGCACGTACTTCCGATCAATATTATATGATAATTAGTAAGTGAAGTTTTTGAAGAATACGGTCTCACCGCAGCGGATACGAGGAAAGATACGGCCAGACAGGCCCAGGCTCATCTGTCGGGCTTGACTGATACATATTTTTATCCATTTGAATCAATTGACAGGTCTGATTGATACACAGAATATTGCCATTGAGCTTGTTTAACTATCCTTTTGCAACAAGTGTATTTTCGATTAGGAACGACATTTCAACTTCAGTAAAAGTTTAAGAAAACAAAGATTTGATGAAGAAAAACATACTCATATGGACCTTGATGGTCTTTTCATTTTTAAGATTGACGGCTCAGGAGAATTTAACCAACTCCGTCAAGGTCGACCGCTATCACTTCAGCAGTGTAGACAAAGATGCCCAGATATGGAGTGCCATGTACATTGCCTCTAATAATAAAATCTACATTGGTCTGTGTACCCATGCAGATGCGGCTTCGGTATACGAATTTGACATCTCTACCAAAAAGATGCGTCAATTGGCCGATCTCACCGAGCTTCTTGGAGAGCGTGGTAAGGGGATCTGGACTAACGGAAAGATCCATGTGAAAATGCAGGAACTGGATGGTTATGTTTATTTCGGGTCTTTCTGCGAAGACAACGGGCCACCGGCCATCGATGCTTCGAGCTATCAGGGTCCACGTTGGTTTAAGATCAACATGGAAACAGGGGAAGTAATCACTCTGAGCAAGATTAACAGCTTCTGGGGACTTATCGGCCAGGAGATGGATAAAGAGAGAAGGATTATCTACGGTCTCACTGAAGAAGGTCACCTTGTGCGGTATTTTATTGATGAGGATTATACTGAAGATCTCGGTAGAGTTGACAACTGGGATATCTGCAGGACCTTACTGTTGGACGAAGAGGGGAAACTTTATGGTAGCTATGCTCCCGGTATGATCTGGAAATATGATCCTGAAACGGAGAGGATCAAGGATCTTGATCACTTGAGACTTCCTGTCACCCTCGAATCACGAACCATGGCGAATCCCATGCTGGACCGGAGGGCACAGTGGAGATACATTGAATGGGACCCTGTCGATCAGGTTGCCTACGGAATAACTGGAGGAGCCACTACGCTCTTCAAGTTTGATGTGGATAAAGGACTGGAAGGAGAGATCACCGACCTTGGCCGCATCTCTGCTCCGATGTACAGGACTGGAGATCCTTATAATGTTCCTTCAGCCACTCTCGCGATGACCATCAACCAAAAAGACCGAAAAATATATTATCTACCGGTTATCAGTGGTGATTTTGATTATGGTGCTGTGGAATTGAATGTGAGTACGTCTCACCTTTCGCAGGCCAAACAAAGCAAGCCCCCATTAAGCTATTTAGTTTCCTACGACCTTGAAAGTGGAAAAATCCAGGATTACGGGACTCTTGTTACCTCAGACGATGGCTCTTACGCCTATGGAATGGGAGCAGCAGAAACAGACCGGGAGGGAAAGGTGTGGTTTGTCGGTGCTTTCGAGGAAAAAGATCCAAAATATGTGGTCCGAAACCTCAGTGGTAGCTTTCCCTACAGTTTGGGGGTTGGCTGCTTCGACCCTGCCAAAAATCAATCACCTGTTAAATAAGCCCTGAATCATGAAGAAGATATTTTTTATACATAGCCTTATATTGTTTATCATTTGCCAGCAGGCAGCCGCCCAGCAATGGGTAAACCCGCACTTCGATACCCACCGGATGGATTATCGCGATCTGGGTTATCCGGCACAAAACCTGATCGAAGCAGACAATTCAATGATCAGTGCCCTGCTAACCCATAGCAATGGGTTCGTCTATGGGGCAACGAGTGGCAAGACGCAGAGCTATCTTTTCTTTTATAACAAGTTTATTAATAAGGTGCGTCCGTTGGGCAAAATTGGCGCAGACAATGGGGTCCATCATACGCTGATGGAGGGAGCTGACGGCATGATCTACATTGGCACGGGTAAGAGCATTTATGAACATGTAAAACTCACCAAAGACTTCCCGATCGAATACGAGGGAATTGAAAAACAGCTTTGGAAGGATATCAAGGCTCACTTTGAGGGGTATGCTGGCGGCCATATCTATCGATACAATCCCAAATCCGGAGATGTGCAACGATATACCAATCAAGATGCAACTCCATTGGAGGACCTCGGCATTCCGGTGAAAGGAAATACCATTTATGCAACCTGCATGAGCAATGACAAGTCAAAAATCTATGGATTGAGCTACCCGGATGCTAACTTTTTCGTATTTGACATTGCCACCCGCAAGACCAAAAACTTCGGGGATATCTTTTCCAACAAAGTCTATGGAGGTCCGGAAAGACATTGGCGTTCGGTACCCAGGGCACTTTACTGTCACCCCAAAACCGGACACGTCTATACTTCCGGTGACAATGGATTTTTACTTCGATACAAGCCGGAGGTGGATTCCCTTGAGTTGACCTGGATGAGGTTGCCTGGTGAATACTGGGAAGGACTGAAATCGTGGGATTTCCCAATTATAGAGCAGATAGTGGATACTCCGGATGGAAGGGTCTTCGCCTCTACACATGATGGATACCTGGTGGAGGTGGATTTTGAAAATGAAGAAGTGATCGTAGTTGGAAAGCCAAGGATCATGCGCAGGATGCGAGCCATGGAAGTGGGGATGGACAACAAGCTCTACATGATTACCGGAGAATTCGAGCGAAGCTGCAAACTGCATACCTATGACCTCTCTGGTGAGGAAGGATTCAGAGAGCTAGGACCTTTCTCAGTAGATCGAAGTCCGTATTATGCCAAAAGGTCGTACCAGTTTGATGCCATAGCGGTAGCTGCTGATGGTACAGTTTTTTGCGGTGAAAGCGACCGGTCAGGAAAGCTGTTTTTCTACTTACCGGGTAACGATAGATTTAAAGGTGAGCTTAATCCTACCAATCCTGTTGTAGAGCGGCAACGAAAAGATACACCGGCTTTGATCCAGGAGAGATTGTAAAAAAATGAAATGCCTGTATAGTTTTTATTAATGTGAAATCAAGAACTCTTTAGAATGAATAATCCACTAATCCTTCTAATACTCCTCAGTTTTTTTCAATGCACACATCAGCCTGAAGAGCCTACCTTCCTAGGGAAAATCCAACCCCGAAAAGCCATCGATATCCAGGGGTCGGACCTTTGGATCGGAGGTGAAGTGCTCGACCGGGATCTGTGTGATTACGATGCTTACAAAGAGTACCTGGGCGAGCTTGGCGCTAAAAAGATCCGACTGCAAAGTGGCTGGGCCAAGACCGAAAAGGAAAAAGGCGTTTATGACTTTGCATGGCTCGACCATATTGTGGATGATGCCATCTCCCGCGGCGTGCAACCGTGGATCCAGCTCAGCTATGGCAACCTGATTTACGAGGGTGGAGGAGGAGTAAGCTTGTCAGCAGGCCTTCCTACTTCAGAAGAAGCGCTTGATGCCTGGGAAAACTACACCAAAGCAACAGTCAATCGATACAAAGATCGGGTGAGTGAATGGGAGATCTGGAACGAAGCGGATCATCGCAATAATAAACAGTTCGGAAGTGATGAATTTACCTACGCTCGACTTTTCGTCAGAACGGTAGAGGCTATCAAGAGTGTGCAACCGGCGGCAAAAATTGTGGCACTTTCTATTGCCGGTGCGGGCCGAACCGAGTTTGTGGATGGTTTCTTCCGGTATCTGGAGGAGCACGGCGATGTAAACTGGGTAGACGTGATCACCTTTCATGGCTATCCACGAAATCCCGATCATAATTTTAATAACGTGGATAAGCTGATTGCTACTGCCTCAAAGTACAAATCAGATATAGAGTTTTGGCAGGGAGAAACCGGTTGCCCGAGCACTTTTGGAAGTACCGGAGCATTGAGCGGCCATCCCTGGACCGAACTTACCCAGGCTAAATGGAACTCACGAAGGGCATTGGCACACCTGGGGCGAGGTTATCCTTTCAGCCTGTTCCTCCTTTCGGAATTTGTTTACAACGATGCCCAGCGAAAGGGGTTGAATTCAAAAGGCATCCTGAAAATTGATGAGTCTGATTTTTCAATCAAATATCCCAAACCAGCCTACTTCGCCTACCAGCATCTTACCAGCATTTTTACCCATGAACTTTCCCTGATGGAGGATTTTGAAGCTGAGGTGGTATCTGATTCTTCGGTATCTGTCTTTGGCTGGCAAAATGAAGCAGGTGATCATGCTATAGCCTACTGGACAGATAGTAGCATTCCATCTGACTCATTGATGGAGCACCGCATTGATTTAAAAATCAGTGATGCTGATTTTCGGGAACCAGTTCTGGTAGATGTGCTGACCGGTGAGGTGTGGCAACTACCAACGAGTAGTTACGGAAAAGAGGAAAAGCATTTGATTTTTGAGCAGCTCAGGTGCCACGATGCACCCTTGCTGATTGCAGAAAAGAGTTTACTACCACTCCAGCGATTGTAAGATCATTAAAGATCATTAAATTTATTCTTGATCCATCAAAAAAAATACTATTCATTGCAAATAACCAATCGAAGAACTTTTGTCACACAACTTGGCCTTCTATTGGCGGGTATTGGAACCGGATGCTCAGGGACATCTCGTCCCAAAAGGATACTGGTTCGTTCTTCCTGGCAGACCATCAACATTGGAGACATAGCCCACACCCCGGGTCTTTTGAGGATTATTGAAACTCACCTGCCAGACGCGGAGCTTTATCTCTGGCCAAACCGACTGGATAATGGAGTAGACCAGTTATTGGAATCCAACTTCCCCCGGTTGAAGATCATTCAGGATGAAAACGAACTGGCACATGCTTTTAAGTCATGTGATTTCCTTTTGCATGGGTCCGGGGCTTCGATTGTGGCTGAAAAAGACCTGGTGCGCTGGCATGAGAACACCGGGAAACCGTTTGGTATTTATGGGATTACCTTCCCGCCTAAAAAGTCACATAAGACCTCACCGGAACCTCCGGAAGTACTGGAAAAATCTGTTGATGTGTTGAGCCAAGCATCATTCGTTTTCTTTCGGGATTCCAGGTCACTGGCTTTTGCGAAAGAGCTGGGAGCCACCTGCCCAGTGATGCAGTTTGGACCGGATGCCGCTTTTGCCTGCGACCTGCGAAATGACGAGCAGGCCTTGTCTTTCCTGTCAGAGCATGGGCTGGAAGTCGGAAAATACCTATGCTGTATACCACGATTACGATATACGCCCTCCTGGGTGATCCCTTCCAAGAACCAGACAAAAGATGAGATCAAGCATGCCCGTAACGAAGAGATGAAGGAGCATGATCATTCTCCCCACCGGGAGGCCATCATCAGTATTGTTGAGGAGACCGATCTAAAGGTATTGATCTGCCCGGAAGACCAGACCCAAATGCAGGTGGGCAAGGAGTTGCTCTTTGATCCCCTTCCGGAGGAGGTAAAGAACAGGGTGGTTTGGAAGCCCGACTACTGGTTGACGGGGGAAGCGATCAGTACCTATGTACACAGTGCAGGTTTGTTTGGGAACGAGATGCATTCACCGATCATGTGTATTGGTCACGGAATCCCGGCAATTGTTTGCCGATGGGCTGAACAGACCACCAAGGGTTACATGTGGGAAGACATTGGTTTAGAGGATTGGCTGTTTGATCTGGATGATGAGGCGCAGGTTCAGCAGGTAGTGCCTACAGTGCTTGATATGGCCAAAAACGCGGATAAATTCAGGACAAAAGCGATGGAAGCTAAACGCTTTGTCGAAAAGAAACAGAAGGAAACAATGGTGGTTTTAGCTGAAGTAATGGGCTAGGGGTGGTGTGATTGCGGCTGTTTGGTCAAGGTTGCAACAGACACACCTACAGAATTTTGGAATTTTTCGTCATTCATTGATTCCCCTGCCATAATCTGTTAATTTTCAGCTGCATTCAAAACCAAAAAACTAACCATGAACATTTCTTTTGAAGGAAAAGTAGCACTAGTTACCGGATCCAGCTCCGGGATTGGAAAAGCAACAGCCATTGAATTTGCCCGGTCAGGTGCCAAAGTCGTTGTCCATTACAACTCCAACAAAAAAGGATCAGTGGCAGTGGCTGAGGAGATCAAATCAATGGGTGGTGAGGCGATTGCAATAGGAGGAGACCTGGTGGAGAAGAAAAATGTAGATCGCCTGATCAGTGAAACCGTCAAAGCCTTTGGCGGCATCGATATTCTGGTGAATAATGCAGGCACCCTGGTAGAGCGAAAGAACATCGCCGATATGTCTGAAGACCTCTGGGATCGAGTGATGGATGTGAACATGAAAAGTACTTTCTTGTGCACCAATGCTGCAATCCCTCACATCAAAAAGCGTAAAGGCGGCAGGATCATCAATATCTCATCCGTGGCAGGCCGAAATGGAGGCGGACTGGGAGCAGGCCACTACTCGGCAGCCAAGGCAGCTGCGATTGCATTTACCAAGAACCTGGCAAAGGAACTGGCAATGCATAACATTCTTGTCAATGCGGTGGCTCCGGGAGTGATCACCACGCCATATCACGATGAGTTTTCAGGGGACGAGATGCGTAAAAAATTTGCAGCAAATACACCATTGCAGCGAGAGGGGCTTCCGGAAGAGGTGGCTTACGGAATACTATTTCTGGCCTCAGAGCAGGCATCCTTCATCACCGGCGAAACACTCGAAATCAATGGTGGTATTTGGGTGCATTGAGGTTGTCTATTTACCAAGATGAGCACAAGAAGATCATTTTTACAGCAATCATTATTGGGAGGTTTAGCCATCTGTGGTTTCCATCACCCTGGCCTTTCCAAAACAAAACCGAGAGCTACGGGCTTTTACAGACTTGAGAAAATCAACGACAGATGGTGGCTGATCAAACCCTCGGGGGACCTTAATTTTTCGTTGGGTCTCAACCACATTGATCCTGCTAGCCTCAGATACCCTGAAAACATCCATATCTGGGAGGGGAAGTATGAAAATTCGATGGAAAAATGGCTGAAAAAGTCCGTCAAACCTCATCTAGAGAAATGGGGGTTCAACTGTGTTGGCTGGAACAGAGAAGTAGTGACTCGCGAATTCACCAATCATCGCCATTCAAGAGCCTTTACCTACGAAGAATATCAGTGGCTCGATATGCCCTATTGTCATCAACTGCCTTTTGGCGAGTTTCATCAGTGGGAGGCTGAGACCCGTCACCCGGATTTTTTTTCTAAAGGCTTTATTGAATGGTGTGATTTTGTTGCCCGTGAGCATTGTGTACCGCTTGCGAATGATCCCAAGTTGATCGGGTACTTCTATATCGATTGCCCTGCCTGGCTGCACACTAGGCCGATCAACGAATGGAAAGGTCCATTATTCGATCCTGAGAAACTTGAGTCAGAAGCAGGTAAAAAGGAACTATTTGATATGGCCACTCAGTACTATCAGGTTACTCATGACGCCATACGGAGGTATGACAAAAACCACCTGATCCTTGGAGATCGATACGAGGCCAACGAGCCGCTGACCATGGAAATAGTGAATGCAGCGAGACCCTACATCGATGTCCTGAGCTTTCAGGATTTCCGGGATCCCGTGGGTCATCTGAAAGAATGGTATGAAAGGACGGGTATCCCAGTCCTTTGGGCTGACGGATCAAAATCTGTAAAGATTGAGGGTGCAAATGATCTCAGGAACGACGGAGACTGGTATCAGGAAGTTTTGGACGGACTGATCCAAAACCCGGGCTGTGTCGGAGCACATCTCTGCGGAGCATTTATCAGAAACAGGGTTCGCAGGAAGGGCCTGATGAGCGAAGATGAAGTGATAGATGTGGAGATGACCAACAAGATTCGCACAGCAAATAAATCCGTGACTTCCTGGGTAATGAATCAACAGTAAAACAAACTATCCGATCACAAAATGTAACTTAGAAAGACAGTATTTACCTACACCAGATACTTTATTCAGCCTCCTTTAGCCGTTCTTCAAAATCCGGAATTTTATTCACCAGTTTGTTAGGAGCACCCTCAGACTTCACCAGGTCGAAAGCATCATAAAGCTCACCAGTAGCAGTGTATGCTCCATAGCTAAGTGTGTTATCCTCTATGGTGATGATCTGGAAAAGCTGCGTGTTTCCTGCTCTTCGGTCCATCCAGGGGTCATCAGAGACATCATACATTTTAGGTCCGCTCACCGATACTACATACATCGTACCGGATGTCTTGTCTTTCACCTGGTATCCTGTGGGTACATTGTTCACCATTCCACGGCCATAAGCATGGTCATGACCCTGAAGCACGATATCCACTTTATGCTTGTCAAACACTGGTTTGAAATCCTTCCTGAATTCAACATTATCCCGGTTAGGTTTTGTAGAGAAAATGGGATAGTGGAAAGTGATGGCTGTCCATTTTCGTGGATCATTTGTCAGGATCGAGTCGAGCCATTCCAGCTGAGCCTGTTTGTATTCAGGTGACTCATCGATCTGCTCTGCATCCAGCGAAACGATCTTGAAATTTGGATAGTTAACCTGGTAGCAGACTTCATCCAGGCCTTCTGGTCCGTTTTTAGGGAGATTAAATTGCTTTTTCCATTGTGGAGAAAGCACTACATTTCTGTATTCATGGTTTCCGGGGGTCATCACACTGGGAACCATAGCATGGATAAATGAACCTGCATAAAACCAATCACCCCACTCTATATCGCGATCAAACCGATTGATGAGGTCTCCAGCGTGTAACATAAAGTCTACGTCGGGCAATTCTCCATATGCTTTTCGAATGACCCTAGACCACATTGATTTTACATCATTTTGTGCATCCCCAAAATAGATAAACGATATTTTCTTATCGGGTTCTGGCATGCGGATCTGGAACCACTCACTCCAACCTCTTTTAGATCCAACACGATAAACGTACTTCTTACCAGGTTCCAGACCATCGATAAGGGCAGCGTGATAGTGTGCAGCTACTTCAGGATCATTTTCCGGCTTGTGAACAAGCTTTTCGGTTGCAGCATTGATGGATCGTGTATTGTTGATGAATTCCGGGCCATGTGTGGCTTCAGCCACCTGTGCCACAGACTCAAAGATTGTGGTATCGGTTCGCCAATTCACAGCGATAGATGTAGTAGGGTCTTCTGCAAGGTTAGCGATGATCCTGTCCGGGACTGGAGTGGGGAAAAGGCCAGGAAAAGCGATGTAGGTAGAGTCGGGTTTATGAACAAAAATGATCTCTCTTTCTCCACTTTGATTGCCACATCCTGAAAAAATGATAAGGGTAATCAAAATGCAGTTGAAAAGGTTTTTTTGTCTGTTATTTAACATGATTAATGTGTTTAATCCCGGAATTAAGTAAAAATCTGAAAGGTTATCCAGATTCATATATTAAAATACTGTGAAGAATATAATTAATACCCCTAAAAATCCGATAAACAACAAAAATATATCTTCTTAATTGAAAATAGATGCCAAACGTTAAGGTCTCGACTGCTTTGGCTAAATCTGGAGAATTTTAAACTAGACAAATTTTCTGAGGACTCAACAAAAGTTAAATTAGAAAAAGGCAGTCTATCTGTCATTATCTGAGTGATACGGTTTTATTTATCTTACAATGTATTGTTGCTTAACCCTTAAATTGAAAACTTGGATACCGAACAGCTTTTAAAATATGTTCAAAGTTTCGTTCCTATTTCAAAGCAGGAGGCAGATCAGTTTACAAATGCCTTTGAAGAGGTCATCGTCAAAAAGAAACAATTCCTCGTCCAGCCTGAGTTTGTCAGTAATTACAGGTTTTTTGTAAATAAAGGAGCCTTTAGAAGTTATTTCATTACCAGTAAGGGCCAAGATCATACCCTACAATTTGCCATTGAAAATTGGTGGATATCAGATTTCAACAGCTATATCTACCAGCAATCGGCCACACTTTTTATTGTGGCACTGGAGGATAGTGTTGTGCTGCGAATCAACCACAATGCTGAAGAGAAGCTGAAAAGTTCAAATCATAAATTTGAGACATTCTTTAGGATAATTGCAGAAAAAGGGCTGGCTTTCGAGCACCGTAGGATACTATTTAATCTGACTCAATCCGCAGAATCCCGCTATGAGAATTTTTTAAAGAACTTCCCGAATTTTGCACACCGAGTTCCCCAATATGCGCTCGCATCTTACCTGGGGATGTCCACTGAGTTTTTATCTCGAATTCGCAATAGACGAACTCAAAAAAGTTGATATAAGTCAACACAATTTCTTGAACCAGATCATTTTTAATGGATCTGGATACCTGGATTTTTGTCCAAATATTTTTTTAAGATTAACATGAAATACAAATGAAAATTGTGACGAAACAACTTCATGCCTATCTGGACTATCCGGTAGCTGTGGCTCTCATTGCTTTACCTTTTTTGTTCAATTTGGGCACCTCAAATCCTGTTGCGTTGATGCTCTCGGTGGTTACGGGGATAGCCGCATTCTTTCTTACGCTCTTTACAAATCATCAGCTTGGTGTCTTTAAGGTGATTCCTTACAAATGGCATTTGATCGTTGACGCTTTGGTTGGGCTGACTTTTATTTCAGTGCCCTTTGTATTAGGATTTGAGGGGCCAGATTCTTACTACTATTTGATCAATGGTGGAGCAGTTTTGATGGTGGTCAGTTTACATAAACCTGAAGATTAGTGAATTGACTGTGATATGGCATTACTGGAATGAGCAATACTATTCTTCAAACTAGAAGTCTGCTATTCAGGGCTTTATAGCTAAATTATATTGAAACGAAATAATTAGAAAATATAAAAGCTTATGTATTGATTAAATAGGAATAAAAGAAGGAATACGAAAGTATAAAACTTATATATATTTGCGATATAAGTTTTTTGAGTACCGTATTTCCCCACCAAAAGATGAAGATCGTCAGAGTGAAAAGTTGTGTGTATAACCTGGAATTGACCAGGCCTTATACGATTGCATTCGAGACTTTTGATTCGGCGGAAAACATCTTTGCTTTTATTGAATTGGAAGATGGCACCCTTGGGATCGGGGCTGGAGCTCCGATTCCTTTGGTGACAGGGGAGACCATGAAAGAAAGCGAGCAGGTGCTTGCTGATCAGCTGGAGACACACCTCGTGGGAAAAGACATTCGCAATATCCATCAACTGATCAGAAACTTTCAGCAGGAAAATGCGGATTACCCTGCCGCATGTGCTGCAGTTGACATTGCCATGCACGATGCCTTTACTAAATACCTGGATATCCCTCTTGTTGATTACCTGGGTCGACACCACAAGTCACTACCGACATCCATTACCATTGGGATCAAGTCAGTAGCAGAAACACTGGCTGAGGCTGATGAGTATGTCGGGCAGGGATTTAAGATCTTAAAGATCAAAACAGGTAAGTCACTTGAAGAGGATATAGAAAGAACCCTGAAAATAAGAGAACATGTAGGAAAGGATATCGGGATCAGGATAGATGCCAACCAGGGGTATTCTCCAAAGGAGCTTACCGAGTATATGAGGAAGACTGAATCCGCAAACCTGGAATTCCTCGAACAGCCATTAATGGGATCTCATTATGCTGATATGTTTAAAGTCATGGAACCGCTAAGAAAAAGGTGCGCAGCTGATGAGAGCTTACATAGTCCGCAAGATGCGTTAATCATGGCAGCAAAGCCCCGGCCTTTTGGGATCTACAACATCAAACTCATGAAGTGCGGAGGCATTTTTCCTGCCAGAGGTATTGCAGACATTGCGCTATTAGCAGGTATTGACCTCATGTGGGGATGTATGGACGAAAGTATTGTCAGCATTTCCGCTGCTTTGCATGCTGCCCTTGCAAGCCCAGCAACCAAATACCTTGACCTGGACGGAAGTTTTGACCTGGCAAAAGATCTGGTCGAAGGTGGTTTCGTACTGAAAGATGGTTTTCTAAGCACCAATGACCGTCCGGGACTAGGATATGAACTAACTACTAAAATATTCTAACTATGAAAGAAAACGCTATTGTCCTGACTAGTGGCTTGCTTGATAAAGATTTTTCCAAGACCAGTCATGGGCTGATCCGGGGTACAGACCGATACAATCTACTAGGAATTATTGACCATATCCATGCTGGCCGAGATGCCGGTGAAGTGCTTGATGGTATCCATAGGGATATACCGGTCTATGCATCAATTGAATCATTTTTTGAAAATTCTAACCAGGAGCCAAAATACCTTGTGGTAGGGGTGGCCTTTCCGGGAGGTGGATTGCCCGATGAATGCAGGGGAGTGATCATTGAGGCGATGAAAAGAGGGGTTTCTGTTGTCTCGGGTTTACATCAGCGTTTGAGTGACGACAAAGTGTTTAGTGCTATTGCTGCAGAGTCGAATGTAGAGCTGCTGGATATCAGAAAATCCAGACCTGCAAAAGATCTACATTTTTGGAACGGGGAGATCTATGAAGTGGATACACCTAAAGTCGCCGTACTTGGAACAGATTGTATGATCGGAAAGCGAACTACCTGCCGATTCATCATGGAAGGCTGCCGGGAAGCTGGACTCAAAGCCGAGATGATTTTTACCGGACAAACAGGATGGTTGCAAGGGAATAAATATGGTTTTATTCTCGACTCTACATTGAATGATTTTATTAGTGGGGAGATCGAGCGGGCTATCGTTGATTGCTATCGCAACGAATCACCAGACCTGATCCTTGTGGAGGGGCAGTCTTCTTTGCTGAATCCGTATGGTCCCTGTGGTTCGGAGTTTATCATTTCCGGAAATATAAAAGGGGTTGTTTTACAGCATGCTCCTGGCAGAAAATATTATAAGACCAAAGCTCCGGTAGGTTTTAAGATTGCACCCATTGAAAGTGAGGTAGCAATGATCAATGCCCTTGGTGCTGAGGTGCTGGCCGTTACATTAAGTGAGCTAGAAGCTACTGATGCGGAAATGATCGTCCATCAAAAGGAGATTGCTGAAAAACTTGGGATTCCTGTAATCCGGCCGTTAGTGGATGGAGTGGAAGAGCTCACCAACATTGTGATAAATTACCAGAAAAGAGCTTCCAAAGAACAATTACCCGCCTAATGCGGTGCCCTGGGGCTTATTCCGATAAAAGGAATATGGCTACCAGGGCTACCAACACCCCAATAGATAGAAACAAGTCAGGGATCACAGCATAGATCACCAGTGAAATTGCCACGGTGATCAGAGGGGATAATCCCGTCATGGGAACCACAATGATCGATTTTCCATATCTTACCGCATACACCAGGGTAAGTGCTCCAATGGAATTAAGGACATGAATACCACCTGCCAGGTAAGGTCCATTAAAGCCCCAGTTGATCTCCTGGGTAAAATCTGTCATCGCCAGTGCTACAGGGACAAGTATGACTCCTGTGATCATCATGTAGAAGAAGATGCTTTCGGCACGCATGGTCTCGTTGGAGAATTTCATCACAAAAGCCTGGATCCCCCACATGAGAAATACCAGGGCTGTGAACAATAACCAGCCTTTTGAGCCACCTTCTCCATTTTCTGGCTCCTGGTATGAAAGAAAATATACAGCAATCAATGCCAGTACAATACCAATCCACTGTCGTGTGCTGGCTTTTTCTTTCAGGATACTGGTGGAGAGTGCAATGGTGACAATAGGAAATAATGATATAATGGGGAATACTATGTATGCCGGTCCACTCCTCAATGCCTGAAACAAAAGTAGCTGACCGCCAGCACCTAACAAGCCCACGGTAGAACCCAGCAAGATAGACCGTACATCATATTCCAGTTTCCAACCAATCAGGTACAGTGCTACCAATGCACATGGGATCATAGTCAATGCCCAGACTGAATAGCCCAGAGTAGCAGGGAAGCCTGCTTTTTCAGGGATTTCTATAAATGCTCCCCAAATCCCCCAAAATACCGTGGTAATGATGGCAAAGAATAACCATGATCGTTGAAAGAAACTCCCCATGCTTAAGATATTTAATAAGTATAAGTTGAATTTTAAATAATATTACGCAATATATAATATTTCATAATCTTTCGAATTAATAGTTTTATTTAAATTTAACGTTTCAAATATCTTTTTAAAAGACGAAAAATCTAATTGAGTTTATTCAGAGTTTTCAATGCATCAATATCAAAGAAGGAATGAAATATAGAATTATTTTACTGTGGGTTGGTTTGTTGTTGTTTTTTTCAATGGACGCCCAACCAGTCAGGGTATCAACTGAAAAACTAAATATCTCCATCAATGAAGAAGTGAATTTTCAGTTTCTATGGGATGGCGAGGATCACATACCCATTGCCACTGATCAAACCCGGGCTACTCTTGTAGCCAATGGTGTACAGTGTTCACCCTTCATTTTAGATCCATCATCTGTTAAGCAGGAACAACTCACACTTCCGGAATGGGGGATGAGTAAAGTGACTTCTTTTATTAGTCATTTCCAAAACAAGGAATTGGATATTTTGCAGAGTACCCGGTTGATACTTCCTGAGAAATTTCCGGATGTTGTGCTCATTGAGCAATCCTACAAAAACAAGGGGAAGGAAAGCATTCATATAGATTCTGTCTCTAGTCTGCCATTGAGGGTATCTCCTAAGCAATTGTCTTCGGGTCAGCAAGATCACCTACTGGCCTCTTTCCAGGGTGGTATCAATGAGTGGGGCAGAGATTATGCCCTGATTTGGCTGCCACCCGGATTCAGGCAGGACAACTTCCAGGGGATGCACCAAACTGTTTCACCTGAGCGGATCGAAATGATCGGAGGCGGAATGCCATTCGTGGATATCTGGGGTAAGAGCATGGGTGTGGCCATCGCACATATTGAAAAAGAACCTCAATGGGTATCATTACCTGTAAACGTTGATGCAGATAGCACTGCCCGGATCAGTATTGCAGAAGTCCCCGATGAATCCATCGGAATGAAAGGGTGGATAGCACCTGGTGAATCTTTTGAAACTGTTTTGAGTGCACTGATCTTTCATAAGCTGGATTTTCATGATGGCTTAAGACAGTATGGTGAGCTACTTCGAACACGTGGCGTAGCCATTCCCACCTCTTCACCTCAGGCTGCATACGAGCCCTATTGGAAAAGCTGGGGGTTTGAGCTGGATTTTACCCTTGAGGAGATCTATGGAATTCTTCCTGAACTGAAAGACCTGGGGATTTATGTCGCCAACCTTGACGATGGCTGGTTCGACTACTATGGAGACTGGAAAGTAAACCAGTCTGAGGGTAAGTTCCCGGGAGGAGAGAAAGATATGATCGACTTTGTGGATAGTATTCATCAAAGTGGCTTCAAGACCAATCTCTGGTGGTATCCTCTGGGAGTAAGCCCTGAAAGTGACCTTGCACAGAATCACGGAGATTTTTTAGTGATTGACAAGGATGGAAACTACCCCAAAGAGTCCAGGAAGCTCTATCAGCTTTGTCCGGCTTATGATCCGGCTATGGATCATGTGGAAGGGCTCGTGAAAAGATTCATTAAAACCTGGGGCTATGACGGTCTTTATACCGACACCAGGGGATTGTCTGCGGTGCCTCCGTGTTACAACAAAAAGCATAAACACAAGTCCCCGATGGAGTCCTTTCAGCAAACAACAAGGGTATTTGAAGTGATTGATGAAACGTTGAAGAAATACAACAAAGAGGGTTTGCATGAGGTGTGTATCTGTTCAGTACCCCATTCACCGTACCACATGCCGTACTATCAGATCTCCAGTGCCTCAGATCCAGTGGATTTGTTGCAAACACGAAGACGGATCAAGGTAGAGAAAGCTATTCACGGGCCAACCTACGCGGCCGGTGACTGTTATCAGGTGCCGGACGATGAGTGGAGTGGGTTTTCTGTTCCACAGTCATTCCAGAGTGCTGTGGGAACAGGGGGGCAGGTTACCACTTTCTATACAGACCTGGATTCTACTCAATATGCGATCTGGAAAAGATGGATCCAGGAGTACCGCCGCCTGGAGCTTAGCAGTGCTGACTACACCAGTTTGTACGATATCGCATTCGACAAGCCTGAGGTTCATGTGGTGAAAAAAGGCCGAGAAATGTACTATGGCTTCTATGCTGACCTCTGGTCCAAAACAGACCCGATCGAGCTTCGGGGGCTGGAGCAAGGCGTTTCATATAAGGTACTCGACTATGCCAATGGGAGAGACCTGGGCGTGGTAACTGCTGATAAGCCTTATGTTTATTCAGGATTCAAGGAGTTCCTGTTGCTGAGGGTAACGCCTGAGTAGCACGGATATCAATTAGTGTCCATCTCTCTGGTATGATTCACTTATAGCATTTACCTTAATGCCATAAATAATCTACTATGAGCAATTCCTTAGCGTCGGCTGCCTGGCTGAATGAGCATCTAACTGATGAAAACCTGGTTATCCTGGATTCAAGTCCGGCAACTAATGTGTCAGGCTTAAAGAGTGATCTGGATGGATTGGTGATTCCCGGCGCCAGGTATTTTGACCTGAAAGGACAGTTTAGTGATCCGAAGAGCCCGTTTCCTAATACATTGCCATCACCCGTGGACTTTGAAAAAGCCGCCCGTTCGTTAGGCATTAATGGTAACAGTCGGATAGTCGTTTATGACAACCTGGGTGCATATACCAGTCCGCGAGTCTGGTGGATGTTTAAATCAATGGGGCATGAAGAGGTCTCAGTGCTGGACGGAGGCCTTGGCGATTGGGTGAAAAATGGGTTTGAGACGGTAGATGCTCATCAAAAAGAATTCAAAGTGGGTGATTTTGTATCACATTTTCATCCTGAGACTGTCAAGAGCATCAGTGAGGTAATTGAAAATATCGAACAGTCATCATTTGAACTGGTCGATGCCCGGTCGAAAGGACGTTTTGAGGGGACTGCACCCGAGCCCCGGGAAGGGATGAGTAGTGGACACTTACCCAATTCCTGCAACTTACCATTCGAAGAGGTCCTCCAAGATGGGAAGTTCAAGTCTCCTGAAGAACTCAGTCAGATCTTTTCTGACTTAAAGCTCGGTGATAAACCCATTACCTTTTCCTGCGGTTCTGGTCTCACCGCCTGCATTATCCTTTTAGCAGCTGAGCAGGTCCTGACCAACCAGAAGAGTGTCTATGATGGCTCATGGACCGAGTATGCCTCTACACCCGGGGTGGTGATTGAGAAGTCTTAGGTTGTTATGGTGGATTTATGATTTCGCCCCTTTGGGGCTTGTGTTTTAGGCTTATTCAATGACACAGGGCTTCACCCTGTTTTATGTTATGTCGCCCCCTTTGGGGCTTTCCTTAGGGGACGATATAGACCAGTTGTGGTGCTTGATTCCAGCGAACCTTTATTGAACCCACTCACGTCATCCTGAACAGTGTGAAGGATCTTATTGATCGTGAGTGAAATCGAACATGCTATCTGAATTGGATAATATCCCTGTTCCTGTTTTGTAGACTTCATTCCACTATCAGTTGAGGCCATACCAAATCCACAAATAAGCCCTGAAAGGGCGTAATTGAACTTAACTTCTTTCCCTACAACACTTCTGTCTTCCCAGGAATAGGAATAGGATAGTTGCCATCAGGTCCTGGTTTGTCAGGCATGTCGGTATCCCAGCTCCATTCTTTAGGCAGGATAGACCGTTCCGAAGCCAGTGCTTCCTCCATCGTGATTCGTTTTCCGGAGTGGATGGCCATCCTTCCCATCACGCATGTCAGCGATGATCCGGCACCATACTCGGTTTGGTTCAATGGCTTTCCTTCCAGGACGGAATTGATAAACTCCGACTGGCAAAGCTGCGAAGACCCCGCTCGTTGATCCCTGTTGCGATATTGCCAGATCACTTTGCCACTGGCATCATAAATGCGGGAGTGGTCATTGGCAGATCCTTTGGTCCCAACGATCTCAAATCCGTTTCTGTTCCAGGTACTGTCAATGTTTTTGCTCTGCACATGGAGCTTGATTCCACTATCGTACTCAAACTCTGCATAGTGATGATCATAAGTGTTTCCCTGGTTTGGTCCTGAGAAAGCAATGCGTCCACCCAGCCCATTGACTGTGGTAGGATAGTCATTCATCAGCCAGTTGATGATATCAATCTGGTGGATGGTCTGTCCGCTCAACTGTCCGCCCCAAAGCCAGGTAAAATATCGCCAGTTGCGCATCTGGTACTGCATCTCAGTCTGACCTTCCTCTCGAGGATGTATCTTAGGAGCTCCTACATTATAGTAGGCATTGAGGCTTCTGACATCTCCAATGACACCCTCTTTTATTTGTGCCATCAATTCCTGATATCCGGGTTCGAATCTAAGCTGTAGTCCGACTGCTACATTCAGGTTTTTCTGCTTAGCCAGCTCGTTGGTTGAAATGATCTTGTGATATCCCGGGATGTCAACAAACAGTGGTTTTTCCATGAATACATGTTTGTCTGCCTTCACAGCTGCTTCGAAGTGTATAGGCCGGAATGGGGGAGGTGTAGCCAGGATGACCACATCACACTTCTCAATGACCTTTTTATAGCCGTCAAAGCCTACATATTTATCTTTTTTCGAGATGCTGACCTGTGAGCCAAATTCATTGCTCAGGCGCATGTATGACGACTCAACCCGATCTTCGAAGGCGTCTGCCATTGCAGTGAGCTTCACATTGGGAGCAGTCTTGAGGGCTTCAAAGGCTGCGCCGGTACCGCGACCACCACAACCGACCAATCCTACACGAAGCTCATTGGGTTTGCTCGCACCCAGTGCATTGATAGAAAATCCACTGAGTAAAGTACTGCCAACAGCCATGGTGGTGCTGGCTTTTACGAAGGTTCTTCTGTTCTGTGTTTTCATGTGTGTATAATTTTTTTTTATAGGTCACATGGAATCTTTGATTAAAAATTCATTCGCGGTTGGTGTTAAAATTCGCTCTGAATTTTTAATGTCGATTTCATCATTCAATATTTTAATATTTGGTGAGTTGGATCATGATTGTCTGATCTCACTGATCCATGTCTCGATATTGGCTTTTATAAAATCGTCGTCGTTGAGCTCCGGGTAATCACGATACACCCTGCTGATCTCCTCTGACTGACCGGGAGAAAGGGTTTCTTCAGGATTAAGGCACCAGATCCCTTCCAAAAGACCTTGTCTTTTCAGCACCTCATGGATCCCTGCAATACATCCATGGAAAGCATTCTTGGTATCAAAAAAGGCTGAATTGGAGTCTGTGATATTGATATTTCTTGTAAGGAGCTCCTTGTCAAATGCAGTACCCGAGGTCTTTACTTTTTTGACATCTTTCAGCAGCTCTACTGCTTTTTGAGTCCAGACGGCCCAGTGGCCTAGCAATCCTCCCACAATTTCTTTTTCTACTACCTCTCCGCTATCCTTTGTGATTCGATAGGTGGTGAGGAGGTCATTCAGGATATTGTCGTCGTTGCCAGTATATATGGCTATTTCCTCATTTCTGTCAGAATTACACACTGCCCTGATCACCTCTAGGGACTGATACCTGTTGAATGGAGCGATTTTGATCGCATTTACTCCTGGGATATTGGCAAATTGCTTCCAGAAATCTTCAGTAAGCACTCTGCCACCCACAGAAGGCTGCAGGTAGAACCCAAAGAGCGGCATGTATTCACCGATCTTTTCAGCTCGCTTCAGGAGCTCACTTTCGGACCAATCTTTCAAACCATTCATGCTGACCAATACGATATCATATCCCAGGTCGCGAGCTATCTTAGCTTCATTCACGGCCTGTTCCGTGTCACCACTGACACCAGCCACACGGATAAAAGGTCTTTTGATTGGTTTTCTTTCAATTTCTTCAGACGCCAATGCCAACACCTTTTCATACAGGTTGATCTCCGGGTCACGAATTTCAAATTGGGTGGTGTGAACTCCCACTGCTACCCCTCCGGCCCCTGATTCTATATAATACCTGGTGAGTAGCTTTTGCCTGAATTCATCAAGATTTCTATTGGAATCCAGTGCTAACGGGTGAGCCGGGATTACTGTGCCTTCTAAAAGTAGTTTGTGAATGTCTTTGGATGGTTTCATGCTTAAAAATTTCCTTTTCTTTCCTGAAAGTGGGTGGGTTTACCAAGCTCTTCGCCTCCTGCCATTACCCAGTCAGCGGTCCATTCAATGATCTGGTCAAGACCCACTTTTGGTTTCCCGAAAAGTTCAAAGGAGTGTGACGCATCATTGAGCAAGCAGGTAGGTTCTGTCTCACCAATGAGGTTTACCAGCTTATCCATAATGGCTCCAAATTCTGTGGCTAGCCTTGCGATAGAGACTTTTTCCGGTCCCGTGATATTGAGGAATTTGGCGGGTGACTGACAATGTAAAAGTGAGCGGATCGCATAGCTATTGGCATCTCCCTGCCAGATCACATTGGCGTACCCGGTACTGATGTCAATAGGCTTTTCTTTGAAAACAGACTTGGCCACCTCATAGATCACCCCATATCGAAGATCCACTGCATAGTTGAGTCGGTAGATCAACATGGGTGTTTTATTCTTTGCTGAAAAATGCTCAAACACCCGCTCCCTTCCGAGACAAGATTGTGCATATTCTCCGATCGGCCCGGGTTGTGTAGACTCATTGGCTCCTGGTCCATCGGTAGGCATGAATGGGTAGATGTTTCCACTGGAAAAAACCACAATATTTGACTGCGGATATTTTTCTGCCACTCTTCCCGGGAGATAGGCATTCATGGCCCAGGTGAAGTGTTCATTGCCTGATGTGCCGAATTTATTTCCCGCCATATAGATCACATTGTTGCTGGGAGGTAGGTTCCTTAAAAACCCTTCATCGAGCAGATCACCAGCAATCGTCTCAATACCAAAGTCTTCCAGCTCTTCACGTAATTCTTTATTAGAGAACCTGGAAACACCGGTAACCTTTTTTTTCAGGCCAGCCCTTTCAATGGCATTTTTAGCCAGCATAGCCAGGCTGGGTCCCATTTTTCCTCCCAATCCAAGGATCATGATATCGCCTTCAATACGGCTCAGGTCTTCGATGAGGGCCTCATCAGGTGTAGCCAATTGCTGGTCAAGTTCTAGTGTAGTATTGATTTTCATGATGTTAGCACTGTGTAAATAAATTGAATGCTGAATACAGACATAATTAGCAGGATTAGAATCCCGGCCACACCTATCGTGTTGAGATATCTGTTGTTTCTAAGTTCTTCTGGGGCTTTGGTTGAGTTGGCGAATAGCAAAATAATGATGGCTGTGACGGGCACGATCATAATCGTAATACCCTGGGCGAAAATGATAAGTTCTAAAGGCAATGAGCCAAAAATCATGGCAACAATGGCTCCTATAATAATGACCACGGCAATCATGGACCTGGCATTGGTGCTACTCAGGTCGTACTTGTGAAAAAAGGTATCCGAAAGTATCACCCCACCAATGGTCGCATTTCCAATCATTGAGGAAAAGGAAGCAGCAAAAAAGCCTATCATAAATACTTTAGATGTAAAGGAACCAAACAGGGGTTCCAGTGCCATGCCCAGGTCTGCAGCGCTCTTTACTTCCACACTGTTTCCTTTCAGGACTGCAGCCGCTGCAACCATCACCATGGTGGATAATAGTCCTAGGATAATGATTCCGGCCCTGCTTTCCTCAATCCCGTCTTTAACATTTTCTTTGGTCCAACCTTTTTCCCGTACCAGGTAAGACTGATAAAAAGCCCCAACAATAGAGAAGCTGGAAGCGGTCAATGTAATGATCAGGTATTCAGAACCTTCGGGTATCCTGGGTATCAATCCTATAGCTACAGAACCAATGTTGGGTACTGACATGACGATGGTCAGTAAAAAGGAGATTAGCATGAGGACCACAAGGGTGATCATCAGTTTTTCAAGAATCTTGTAGAAGGACCTGAAAAAGAGTAGGAGGATTGCACCTATAGAAAACATGGATACCCACAGGTTTAAGGAGGAGTCGAAGATCTCTGAAAAAGCTACACCCACGCCTACTGTATTTCCGGCCTGAAATGAAGCTGTTACCAGAAACACACCAAGGCCAACAATTATGGCAAGAGGTTTTCCTAACTCAGTACGTACCCTTTCGATAAATGACTGATTTCCAAAAAGGCCTATTTTTATTGACATCGTAGTAAATGCCATCATCAAGACGATAGCCAATACAATTACCCAAAGCAGGTTGTATCCATAGCTGGCTCCTAGCTTTGTGTTTATCGTTAAGCTGCCAGGCCCAAACACCAGGGCTGCAGTGATAAAGCCTGGTCCAAGTTTTTGAAGGAATGACTTTAAGCTAGGCTTGGTTTTATTTTCTTGTTTCACAGGTATGATTTAAAGATCACTCGACAAATATAGCAAGGTGATGTAAAAATAATAACGTTTCGAAGACTATAAAGTAACGAAACGAAACATATTTAGTGTGATATGGATCGAATTACCATATTAAAGCACCTATTATACTAATTGCAGGCAAGATAATAAAGTAACGACAAGGATGATGTTTTGTCGAAGGGCATCTAACCCTCTTCTGATGAGTTTGGTTACAGAGTTTTTATCTTTAAGGCTCATAAGTTCGGCTACTTCTCCCTGAGACATGCCTTCGTAGTAATAAAGTAGTATGGCCTTTTTTTGTTTTTTGGAAAGTTTCGAAAGTTCCTCTTTGATCTTATGCATCACAGATCTTTGATGATCATTGGCGATCATGCGTGACTCACATGAAAGATCGATCTCAAATCCTTTTTGATTTTCGAGGGCGGGGTGGCCTAGAAAATACTTTCGGTCTTTTTTCGCCTGATCCATGATTTCCCGGTAGAGGGACTTAAATAGGTATGACTTAATGGAGCTAATACCATCCAGCGATTTTTTATTTTTGACAAGCCCTGCAAAGACATTCTGGATGCAGTCCCTGACCATTTCTTTGTTTTGGATGACCTGATTGCCAAACCTGTAGAGATCACGCACATACTGGCTATAAACATAGCCCAGCATAGATTCATCACCTACTTTCAATCCAGCTGAAACTTCCTTGACCGAAAGTTTTCGCTCTTCATTGCTGGCTGTACTCAGATGTGAAGTAAGTTTTTCCCTGGTGGTAATTGGTTCTGTCTGAGCTATCATAATTCCATCCTATATAAGATAATTTTACACAAGCGATAAAACAATATTACGAAATAAAAAATTAAATATTAAGTTTCGTATAGTTATTTTTGTAATAATATTATCATTAAATAATTTTACTTTCGAAAGAAGTATTTGGAAACGTTGCTTATTAAGAACTGCGAGGACCCGGTTGGGGAATGGGGTGGAGCCTAAATCATAGGCAAAGGTTCTTCGTTGATAGTTTTCCGGTATCTGCACTTTCGTATTTAAGAACAGACCTGTCCAGAAAATGAAAAGAAAGATCAAATATATATTAAGCTTAGCTATTGTATCAACCCTATTTTATTCATGTAAAACGGATAAAAGAGAGACCTCACAAGCTGATTCGGAGAGATTTCCTGACGAGATGGTAAAGTTTTCACCAATCACAAACAACCCTGTTTTTAGTGGGACGAACGAGGATACCTGGGATCAGAATATCCGGGAGAGAGGGTATATCATTAATGAAGAGGGATTATACAGGATGTGGTATACCGGATACAACGATAGTCTTTCGGAGGTTAGGTACCTGGGGTATGCTACATCCAAAGATGGTATTTCATGGGAACGCCATGCTGCAAACCCCCTGGTGAAGAATAGTTGGGTTGAAGACATGCAAGTAATAAAGCATGAAGGGAAATACATCATGCTGGCCGAGGGAAGAAATGATATAGCACATTTGCTCACATCCGAGGATGGAGTAGAATGGGAAGAAGAAGGAAACCTGGTGATTCTAAAAACCAATGGTGAGCCTATAGAGGAAGGCCCTTATGGTACACCAACCCTTTGGATAGAGGATGGTAAATACTATATGTTTTATGAAAGAAATGATTTGGCTATCTGGCTGGCTACTTCCGAAAACTTTATTGAATGGACCAACGTGCAGGATGACCCTGTGCTCAATTGTGGTCCGGAAGAATATGACAAAGGAGCTGTTGCTGTAAATCAGATTGTAAAGTATAAAGACAGGTATTACATGTATTACCATGCATCCACCAGTATCGATTGGATGGATCCCAATGCCAATGCCCTGTGGTCTTCAAATGTGGCAGTTTCCGACAACCTGATAGATTGGGATAAATATCCGAATAATCCGATTGTAAAAGGAGATCACTCTAGCCCAATCCTTGTATGGGATAGTGAATCCAATCAATACGTGCTTTATACCATGCACGATAGGGTTTTCAGATACGAACCAGTAAAATAGATGGGGGCTAGGCAATGATGATATTGACTCCCAGACTTTCTATCTGTTTTTTGATCCCCTTAGGTATTCCCTCATCGGTGACAAGGATATCCACTTTATTTAAGGGGCAGATGTAGGCCAGGCTTCTTTTGGCAAACTTGCTGGAATCAGCCAAAACAATGACTTGTTTTGATAAGGAGATCATTTTTTGATTGAGATGAGCTTCCTCAATATTAGGAGTTGTAAGCCCAAATTCCAGGTCGATTCCATCAACTCCCAGGAAGACTTTATCGCAGAAATAGTTTTGAAAACCACTTTCTGCCGGGGTGCCAACAAGCGACAAAGATTCCTTTCGCAAAAATCCACCGGGGACGATGACATTGATGTCTTTGAGATTGGAAAGCTGACTCGCAATATTTAGTGCATTGGTGATCACATTTAAATTGGAGATGCCTTCAAGGTTTGTGGCAAACTCTGAGGTGGTAGATCCGGAGTCTATAATGATGGTGTCATTGTTCTGTACCAGCTTGGCAGCAGCCTTTCCTATCTTTCTTTTCTCCTTTATGTTGATCTTATTCTTTTTGAGCAGTTGATGATCAAGACCTACACGTTGGTGGATCTTAATGGCTCCTCCGCGGGCTCTCACCAGGAGATTTTTTTCTTCTAGCTGAGCCAGGTCATTCCTGATAGTGACCTCGCTTATTCCAAATTCTTCGCTCAGCTGGCTTACATTCACCTGGTTATCTGATTCAAGTTTTTCCAGGATCATGGTTCGCCTGCTTACTGTGGATTTCATTCCTTCCTTGCTGTCTTTCATTGGGGTCGTGTTGCGCAATCCAATCAAAATTAACTTCAATAAATCTTTGAATAGTCTGGATTTGCTTGTGAAAAGTCAAATATCTTAATAAATATTATTGAATAAAAGGTTTCATTCATCCATTTTGTTTCACTTCCTTAATAAGTTGTCGATTGCGAAACTAAGTTGTTACTTACCGATCTTGGGACCATTTCCGGAAAAGTCGTAACTTAAAGTAAAACTAAATGCATAAACGGGTTAATATCTAAATAATTAATAAACATAAATAAAAAACTTTCATAAACTTTCGAAATAAATAATTTTATCTTTTATTTGCTCTATAATCATATACTTATCATCCGTATTGGTAGTTACCATTATTGGATAAAGCAACAGCATGGCAATAGATTTTACAGACATTTCGAGTGAAGTAGCAAGCAATACTTTTAAAGAGATTGCTGCTCAACCCAGGTTGTGGAAGGAAACCTTTGATATCATCAATGGGCAGAAGTCAGCACTTGAGGATTTTCTATCACCTATTCTTAGTGATAGTAAAACCAACATAATTCTTACTGGTGCCGGGACTTCCGCTTACATTGGAGATGTGTTGGCTAAGGTGTTTCAACGAAATACCGGAAGGTTTACAGAGCCGATTCCGACTACCGATATTCTTACTCATCCACAGGATTATTTCTCAAAAAATCAAAAAACATTACTGGTGTCTTTTGCGCGATCGGGCGATAGTCCTGAAAGTGTAGGAGCGGTCCAGCTCTCAGAAAAACTATGTGACCATATAAGCCATCTGGTGATCACATGCAATAAGGAGGGTAAGTTGGCCAGGATTACTAAAGATTTGGATGCACACATGGTCTTCATGCCAGAAGATTCCAATGATAAAGCTTTGGCCATGACCGGGTCATTTACCTCAATGTTACTGGCAGGGTTGCTGATATCAGATTTGAAGAATCTTGAGATAAATAAGCCATATGTGGATCACCTTATTAAATATGGTGAAAACCTTTTGAAGGATGGCCAGGAATTGAAGGAGATTGCACAACTGGATTTCAACCGAGCGGTTTTTCTGGGCTCTGGCCCGCTAAAAGGTATTGCAAGAGAATCCCAGCTGAAGCTGCAGGAGTTGACGGATGGTCAGGTGATTTGCAAGTATGACTCATTCCTGGGATTGAGGCATGGCCCCAAAGCTGTGATTAACAAACGTACGCTTGTTGTTTACCTTTTTTCGAGGGACAAGTATATTAGTCAATATGAGATGGATCTTGCACAGTCAATCAACAAATCAGATGATAAACTGGCTGAAGTGGGGATAGGAGAGGCGTTGCAAAATGTAAAAAATGTTTCGCTGGATCTGACCTTAGCACCAGGGAAAGAAAACCGGATTCCTGAAGAATTTTTCACTGTGTGTGCAGTGTTACCAGGTCAATTGCTAGGTTTTTACAAATCACTGGCATTGGGACTTTCCCCGGATTCTCCTTCGGTGAACAATGCGATAAACAGGGTCGTGCAAGGCGTTAATATTTATCCATACGAATAAACTTAAGACATGGTCCTCTGTGTTTGCCCAAATCCTTCCGTTGATAAATATGTGTGGGTAAATAATTTTACCCGGGGAAAGGTCAATAGAGCTTTGAGGGAAAAGTCTTTTCCGGGAGGAAAAGGTGTGCATGTGGCGATGGGGGTCAAGGAACTGGGAGTGGAGGTCGCCATACTGGGATTCTGGGCCGGATCAACCGGAAAGTGGGTGAAAGAAGTATGTGAGTCTATGGGGATTTCCTGCTTTGGTCCCGTGGTGAATGGAGAAACAAGAACCTGTCTGACTTTTAAATCTGAGGATTTATTTGACAACACCGAATTGTTAGGTACAGGACCATCACTTAGCGAAAAAAACCTGAAAGATTTCACAAAATTACACGATCAGCTAGCCAAAGATTTTGAAATAATAAGTTACAGTGGATCCTGGCCGCCTTTTGAAGGTAAAGCTTCTTATGCTTCTTTGGTTAAAAGGGCGAAAGCAATGAATAAACCTACTATCGTTGACTGTGCAGGAGACCAATTGCTAGAGATTTTGCAGGAAAAGCCCTATGCCATCCATATCAACAGATTTGAGGGGTTTGATGTATTTAGGACACCTGACCCACTCGAAATCATTGACAAAGTGGGCTTGAGCTGTGAGAGAGCGGCCATCACCTGCGGAGCCGATGGACTTTACTTGTCAGAGGGGGATTCAGTAGTTCATTCACTTAGCACTGTGGATCAGGTTATTAGCACTGTTGGTTGTGGTGATAGTCTTGTGGCGGGACTACTGGTTGGATTTGTTCGTCAAATGGATGCAACAGATACTGCAAGATTAGCAGCTGCCTGTGGTGCAGCCAATTGTGTAAGGGAGGAGCTTGGGATGTTTTATAAAAAGGATGTGGAAAAGCTACAGGCATCCTGTGAGATAAAGGTTTTGAATGTGAGTAAATCCCGATAGATGAAAAGAAATTTTGATGTCATTGTAGTCGGAGAACTAAATGTTGATTTGATCCTGAATGGGATTGAAGGTTTTCCGGTGGTAGGAAAAGAAATTCTGGCGGATCAGATGGAACTGGCACTTGGCAGTTCATCTGCTATCTGTGCAAGCAATCTCAGCTCATTAGGATTGAAAGTTGGGTTTTTAGGAATGCTTGGGAATGATGTTTTTGGCCAGTTTGTCATTGAGCAGCTTGAAAAGAAAGGAGTAGATACCTCGATGATTATCATTGAGGATGACCTCAAGACCGGAGCTACAATTGCACTTAGCTATGCTGAGGATCGAGCAATGATCACCCATCAGGGTGCTATGAAACATTTGACTTTGCAAGATATTGACTCAGATATGTTGCACCAGGCTGGGCACCTGCATTTTTCCTCATATTTTTTACAACCCGGATTGAAAGGTTCTCTGGATGTATTGTTTCAGCGAGCCAGACGACTGGGGCTTACAACCTCCCTTGACATGCAATGGGACCCTGCTGAGCAGTGGGACCTTGATTTGAAAAAGACATTACCTCATGTGGATGTTTTTCTTCCCAATGAGACAGAGTTGCTTAAGCTAACGGGTGAGTCAAATCTTAATAAGGCCATTCGGGCCGTTCAGGATCTTGGCAAATACATCGTGGTAAAATGTGGGAGCAAAGGTTCTATACTAAGCTATGATAAAAAGATCATAGAAAAACCGGCTTTCCTAAATGAAGAGGTGGTAGATACGATTGGTGCAGGTGATAGCTTCAATGCAGGTTATATCTATCAATTTATCAATGGTGGTTCACCAGAGCAAGCCCAGGAGTTTGGAAATATTACAGGAGCAGTTTCTACTACTCAGGCGGGAGGTACAAATGCCTTTACCAGCGTGGAAGCTGTGTTGAAGCTGGCTAAGGAAAAATTCAATTATACAGAAGGATGAAGTTACAGGAGAAATTTATTGAATTACGTAAGAACCACAAGGCATTACTGGCCACCAATTTTTACAATTATGAGACGTTGGAAGGCGTATTAACTGCGGCAAGTCAGTCTAAGATGCCCATTATTTTGCAACTCACCAGAAGTTCCATAGAATATATGGGATTGCCTGTGGCTTACAACCTGGCCAGGACCATGCTGGAGAAGCATCAGGTTGAGGGGTGGGTACATCTGGATCATGGCGATTCGTACGAATTGGCGGCTCAATGCCTGGATATTGGCTTTGACTCTGTCATGATAGATGCCAGTGAGCAGCCCTTTAAAGAAAATATAGAACTGACCAGGAAAGTCGTAAAACTTGCCGAAGGATATCATGCCAATGTTGAAGCAGAGCTTGGATACATTGCTAAGCTTGGCCAGGATAAAGATGGTAGTGGTTTTACTCAACCTGAAGAAGCAAAGGCTTTTGTAGAGGAGACAGGTGTAAATGCACTTGCAGTAGCTATCGGAACAGCTCACGGTTTTTATGATAAGGAACCAAAATTGGATCTGGAAAGACTAGCTGAAATTTCAAAGTGCACGGACGCAGCGCTGGTGCTGCATGGAGGATCTGGTATACCGGGGGCTAGTTTGAAAAAAGCGATTGACCTGGGGATCTGTAAGATCAACCTGGCTACTGAAATAAAAAATATTTTTATGAAAACCCTGAAGGAGCTCCTGGCTACCAATCAGGAAATTGACTTAAGGAAGGTGTTTCCCAAAGCGACAGATCAGGTTACAGGACTTGTGAAAGAGAAACTGGTAATTGTACATAACTAAATCCATAATAATTCTCTTCATATTAGTTTGACTAGGTTGTAAGTAGCCTATTTTTTACCGGTCTTACTTGCTTTCACAACCCGGCTGATCGTTGCTTTGGGGTCTTCTTTCATCACTACTCTAGTTCTGAATTATCACAATAAATTTTTTTTAAAAAAAATATAATGAGATGGCATGAATCTCATTTGCCCTCCCTCTTTATAGATAAAGCAATGATTTTAACCCATTTAATTATTTAAATGAGTAACCAAGATTACAACACCTACAAAGAATACTCTGCATTCGATTTTATCGAAGATGAATACTTCGTTCGTTGGGTGAAAAATCCGGATGAGCAGTCCGAGCAATTCTGGAAGATGTGGGTTGCTAAGTACCCTGAGAAAGCAAAGGAGGTAATGATGGCTAAAAGTATTCTCTTGAATCTTGGTTATCAGCATGATCCGGAATTAAGTGAAGGCGATTATCTGGAAATGTTCGAGGGAGCACTCAAAAGGGGGCGAAAATCACCAAATAAACCTTGGTTGTTTCATATCACGTTTCTGCCGGTTATACTCAAGGCCGCAGCAGTCGTTGCAATTATTTGGGGCATAATCTTTTCCGTAGATCAGGTTAATTTAAGAAATAATTCACCAGCGAATCTGGTATCCACTGTGACCAAGCAAAGTCCATGGGGTCAAAAAACGATCACCTGGCTGGAGGATGGAACCAAAGTGCATCTGAATGCAGGATCTACCCTTAACTATCCAAGTATATTTTCTGACTCTCTCAGGGAGGTTGCCATCGAAGGAGAAGCCTATTTTGAGGTAGCAAAAGATGCCAGCCGACCCTTTATTGTTTCAGCCAATAAAGTCAAAACCACTGTACTAGGTACTACTTTTAATGTGCGTGCTTATCCTGATGAGAGCACAGTTGATGTGGCTGTTGTTGAGGGAGTCGTGAGAGTAGAAACAGAGAGTCAAAATGAGATTGAAAGCCAGATATTGAGGGTCAATGAAATGACTTCCTTTAATATAATGAATGGCGATTTGAACACGTCTAAAATAGATCCGGAAGATGTTTTTGCCTGGACCAATGGGGTGATCAGTTTTAAGGAAGCGAACATCGAGGAAATTGTAAAAACACTGGAGAGATGGTACGGAGTGACCTTCTTGATAAATGTGAAGTTAAATCGGGATAAAGACTTCACTTTCAGGTATACAAACAAACCACTTAAGGAGATCCTGGATGGATTGAGCTTTGCATACGGTTTTGATTATAGCATCGACGATAAGACAATTACACTGTATTAACTACTAAGATCATGGATTATGTAAATACCAGTTGAATAAGGAATAAAAAAATACCCCATACTGTGATAGTTCATTTGGCAGATTTCCTACACGGCATGGGGCTGATGTCCTGATAAAAACAATTTTCACCAAAACATTTTAACAATATGAAGTTAAAACTACTCAAAAAAATTGCGATTATGTCCAGATATGTAATAATTGGCATACTCATACAAAGTCTACTGTATTCTTTCGCTTTACCAGAATCTGGTACTGCGCAAAAAGTCAGTATAGAGGAAATAGAGATCTCAATCGATGTTGACAATCTGAGTATTCAGGAAACCCTTGACAGGGTGGAAGATGCAACAGATTTCGAATTTGCGTATAAGCGCAGAGTTTTAGACTCAGACAAAAAGCTTTCACTCGGTCAGCAAAATACGACCATTGCAGAGCTTCTGAGAAACATCTCCAAAGAGACCAATTTAGGTTTTAAAAGAGTCAATGAAGTTATTTATGTGAATAAGAGCACTGAAACTCCTGTGGCTGTCACTGAGGAAATCATTACAGCAGATATTACTGTCAGTGGTAAAGTCACTGATGAAGGAAATGGTGGTTTGCCGGGTGCTTCTATTGTCATTAAGGGGCAGGGTACTGGTACTACAACAGATCTTGATGGTAACTTTTCTTTGTCTGTTCCTGAAGATGCCACACTGGTTATTTCTTATGTTGGTTATACCACCATTGAAATTCCCGTTCAAAACAGAACGCAGATCAGTGTTCAGCTGGAGCCTGACTCACAACAGCTAAACGAGATTGTTGTAACAGCATTTGGTATTGAGAAAGAAAAGAAAGCCCTGGGTTATTCTGCTCAGGAAGTAAATGGTGATGAGCTGGTTGAAGCGAGAGAAGTGAATGTTGCCAATTCACTGAAAGGTAAAGTTGCAGGAGTTTTTGTAAACTCATCTTCAGCGGGCCCCGGGGGATCATCATTTGTCCAAATCAGGGGTAGTAGCTCTTTAGGAGGAAACAACCAGCCACTTTATGTAGTAGATGGTATCCCAATCAGTAACGACAACCTGGCGCAGACCAACATCTTCGCCGGAAGAGATTTTGGAGATGGTATCAAAGATATCAACCCGGACGATATCGAAACGATTTCGGTATTGAAAGGACCAAATGCTGCAGCACTTTATGGTTCACGTGGTGCGAATGGTGTAATTCTAATCACCACAAAGAAATCCTCGAAGAAGGGTATTGGCGTATCATTTAACTCAAATGCTACTTTTGAAACCATTAATGTTATTCCCAAATTTCAGACTAGCTACGGTCCGACTTACGATGACAATGATGCCAATTTTGGTACCATTAACATAGACGGTACTGACTATGATATGGTCCCGGGTTGGGCTCTGGATAACTGGGGACCTAAATACGATGGTAGACCGATAGTATATCAGCGCCTTTCCGACATGGGCCCTGTTCCATTTGAGAATCAGAATAACGACATGACTGATTTCTACAGGACGGGATCCACATTCACTAACACCATCTCTGTGGATGGAGGTAATGAAAGTGTCAATTACAGGGTGTCTGTTTCCAACATGGAAAATAAAGGGATCATCCCCAATGCAGAGTTCAAAAGAAGAACAGTGACAGCCCGGTTTGGAGCTAATGTTACTGAAAGACTTTTTGTAGAAGCAAAAGCAAACTTTGTCAACAGCATTGGTGAGAACAGACCGATTGTTGGTGTTTCGAGTGGAAGAAACATAGCCGGATCTATCAATCTAATCCCACAGCATATCAACTATGAATGGTTGAAAGATTATAAAAATGATGATGGAAGCCACAGAAACTGGAGGTCCTCACCGACTAACCCTTTCTGGATAATGAATGAGTTTTCTAGTTACGACAACCGGGACCGATTGATTGGTTTGGTATCAGCAAAGTATAATCTTACAGATTGGTTAACCATCCAGGGTCGGGTAGGAAACGATGCATATACGGAAAGTCAAAGACAGCAATACAATGCTGGAACTCCCGGTGGTGCTTACAGAAATGGTCGGGTTGATTTTGCTCAATACAGGGTAAATGAACTCAATACAGATGTTTTGGTAACAGCAAGTGGCGACTTATCCTCTGATCTTACAGGAAGTATTTCATTTGGTGCCAACAGATTTACCCGAAGATGGGAGAAGAACAGCACGGTGGCGCGAAATATGAACATCCCTGATCTGTATATAATAGAAAATGCCGACCTGGTAATCCCAACCTACACGATTACTGAGAAAGAAATACAATCAGTTTTCCTGACAGGTCAGTTGGCTTATAAAAATGTTTTATTTCTAGATGCTTCAGCGAGAAATGACTGGTCAAGTACACTGGGAATGGGTAACTATTCTTTCCTGTACCCATCAGTGAGTTTAAGTTTTGCATTCACGGATGCCCTGGCTTTGGATTCAAGGGTGTTAACCTTTGGTAAATTAAGAGCTTCATTTGCTCAGGCAGGAAATGATGCTGATCCTTATCAAACAGCGGGAGGTTACTCAGTTTCATCAGTGACATTCCAGGGACAGCGATTTGCCAGTATCAATGGAACTGTACCCCCTACGGATCTTAAAAATGAGTTATCCAGCTCTATTGAGCTAGGAACAGATATCAGGTTGTTTGGTAACAGGGTTTCATTAGATTTCACCTATTATGACTCAAAATCGACCAACCAGATTCTTCCTGTTAACCTTTCTACATCAACAGGTTATGATGCGTTGTATTTAAATGCTGCAGAAGTATCTAACAAAGGTGTAGAGATATTCTTATCTGGTACACCCATTAAGATCCCTCAGTCCCTTCAATGGACCATCGATGTAAACTTTGCAAAAAACCATTCAGAGGTAGTTGAACTGGTAGACGGAGTTGAGCAGCTAAATTTCATTTCTACGGGTAATGCCAGCATTGTTGCTCGTCCGGGATTACCCTATGGAACCATCTGGGGCTACAAGTATAAGCGAAGCCCTGATGGACAGCTAGTTGTACATGAGAGTGGCAATTACTATGTTAGGGAAGATGAATTGTCTTCACTTGGAGACATCCAACCCGACTGGTTGGCTGGTGTCACCAATACCATTTCCTTCAAAGGATTTTCATTGGGCGCACTCATTGATATCAGAATGGGTGGAGAGCTATATTCATGGAGTAGATATGATCAAAATGCTAAGGGTACCGGCGTATGGACCAATGACAGGGAAAACCTGGTTGTAGAAGGGGTTATCGAAAATGAGGATGGAAGTTATACTCCTTCCAGTCAGACTGTATGGTCGCAACATTACTGGGCACAACGTTCATGGGGTAATATTGGCGAAGAGTTTGTGATTGATGCTACCTATGTTTCATTGAGACAAGCAACATTTGGTTACAGCTTTAGTAAATCACTATTGGCTAATACACCTTTCAACTCTGCGAAACTATCTGTGGTTGGAAGAAACCTGCTCTACTTATACAGAGATGCCAAGTTCGAAGAAATGGGAATCGCTCCTGAAACCGCATTTGCTCCAACAGCAGCGGCCCAGGGATATGAGTCCTTCTCTATGCCAACGACTCGAAGCATAGGTTTCAATTTATCAGTTACATTTTAAGATAAAGAAGAAAAGATATGAAAGCGATATATAAATTATTTTATTCAGCTATTGTCGTGCTTCTGGTATTGGTTCCTAATGCCTGTACAGACAATTTTGACGAATTGAATACCGACCCCAAACTGGTGACAGATGAGATCATCAAACCAGGGTTGATGTTTACCAAAATATTGAAAGAATCAAGTTTTGAAATTCAAAACAGCGGTAGAATTGGAGAATATTCAGGATATAGCTCAAGAGGGGACTCAGGGCAGCCGTTAACTTTTGCAGATTTTGGACCTTTTACTAATTACAAAGATCATATTGTTAACCTATCTGCGATCATCAGGCTGACATCTGAAGATCCGGAGCTGATCAATATGAATGCTATGGCAAGAATCTGGAAGGTTTGGGTCTTTCATCGAATGACGGATGCTTATGGTGACCTCCCATACTTCGAAGCTGCATTGGCATTTGATGAGGTGGATCCAACTCCTAACTATGATACACAGGAAGAGATCTATATTGATTTGTTGAATGAGTTGAAAGAGGCAGCGGCTCAACTAGACAGCGATCCGGATCTTAGCAGCTTTGGTGATGCGGACGTAGTATTTGCCAGTGATGTAAATCTCTGGGAAAGGTTTGCCAATTCACTGCGATTGAGACTAGCCATCAGGGTAAGATATGTTGATGAAGCATTGGCTCAATCTCATATTTCCGAAGTATTGTCTGCTCCATTGGTTGAGACAAATGATCAGAATGCTAAGGTCACCTCGGAAGGTGAAGATGCAGGGTTCTTAACGAATACAAATCCACTCTACCAAAACTTTGCCAATGGTAGTGCCGGAGCATCCAATGCTACAGTAGTAGGATTTACACTTACCGAGAATATGGTCAGTACCAATGACCCCAGGTTATCCATTTACTTTGATCCAAATTTAGATGGTGACTACATTGGTAGAGCGATCAATATGGATGTGGATGAAAAGGAAAGCTACGGACCAGTGGCCAGGCTTGATGATGCGTTTATACAGGCCGAATATGATTTCAATGCCTTGATTGCTGCGGAAGTAAGGTTTCTCAGGGCAGAGGCCGCACTCGCAGGATTAAGCAGTGAAGATGCCAATGCTTTGTATAGAGAAGGCATACAGGTGTCAATGGAACATTATGGAGTAGATCCGGCCGATATCACTACCTTCATGGGTTCAGCGACGGCTACATTATCCGGAACAACTGAAGAGCAACTGGAGCAAATAATTGTTCAGAAGTACATTGCGCTTTTTGGTGATCCTTCTGAAGCCTGGACCGAGCATAGAAGAACCGGATATCCAAGACAATGGATCGGAAGCTTGTCAGCATTGGATACTGACAATGCGATGCCTAGAAGGTCTGCTTACCCTCTTGGAGAGTACAGCCTAAATGCTGACAATGTAGCTTCTGCAGCAGATAGATTATCAGAAGGTGATGTACTTACAAGCCGTGTTTGGTGGGATGCCAAACAGGGAGTGCCTTTTGCACATCCAAAACAGGGTACATTCCCTCCTTATTGATCCTTTAATTATTGTAAATAATTTCAATATAAATATTAGAGTGATGGGCCGCATAACAGGCCCATCACTCTAATTAATTTACACCTTTCAATGCTTACTTTCGGCCAGAATATCTTATGGGGATTCTGCTTTATTGCCTTCCTAATGGCATCTCAACTGGCCAGTGGTCAATTTATTGAATTAAGCGAAAAAGTAGGCATAAACCATCTTACCATAGATCCTACTAACCTTTCTGGGGGAGTGGCATTTTTTGATTATCAGAATGATGGTTTTGAAGACATCTACCTGATTGGAGGCGGAAAAAGAGACAAGTTGTATGAAAATCAGGGGGATGGCACTTTTCAGGATGTCACCTACGAAATGGGTCTGGGGAAGATTTTTATGGTCCCTACCATGGGGGTGGCCTGTGGTGATATAGATAATGATGGGTTCACGGATCTCTTGATCACCACAAAGGGTAAAGAACGAACATATTTGTTTTGGAACGATGAGGGGACCTCTTTCAAAGAAGGAGCTGTTGAGGCAGGTATCGAAGGAGAATACTACGGAAGCTCTGCAGCCTTTGGTGATTATAATCTTGATGGGCTGCTAGACTTATATATAGGAAATTATGACCCCGGAAACCAGGGGGATTATTTATACAAAAATAATGGTGACAGATCATTCACCGATGTAAGTTACCTTCTTGGGCAATCTGGTATGGGCACTGCTTTGGCGGTTGTCTTCTCGGATTTAGATGGGGATCATGATCCTGACATTCTGGTCGGTAATGATTTTGGCTTTCAATATGAGCCCAATCGCATCTTTAGCAACAACTATCCGGAAGAATCATTCTCTGAAGTTTCGAAGCAGAAGTCGTGGGACCTGGAGATCAATAGTATGGGAATCGCTGTGGGAGATTATGATGAGGATGGGGACCTGGATTACTATGTGAGTGATATTGGTGATAATTATCTTTTCAATAACCAGTCGGGAGGAACATTCATTGAGGAGGCCCAGGAAAGGCAGGTAGAGAATACCGAAGGAACAAGCTGGGGAAATGCTTTTTTTGACTTTAACAACGACTCTTTCCTGGACTTGTTTATTGCCAACGGAATATTTGAAACAGGTCCAACAAATCAGATCAACAGACTTTACAAGGGCGATAAAGATACTTTCGAAGATGTTTCTCTGCTTCAGGAAGTTGCCCATCCAGCCCGTGGCAGAGGATTAGCCATTGGTGATTATGACAACGATGGGTATCAGGATATACTTGTAGGTGTGGTGGGTGTCCGTTCAGACAATCATCATTCCTTGCTTTATCGAAACCCAGGAAACGATAATAACTGGCTCAAAGTCAGACTAAAAGGAGTGACCAGCAATGCGAGTGCTTACGGAAGCCTGGTAGAGGTGAAGATAGGCGACAGAAAGCTTATCAGAGAACTCAGTGGAGGCACGAGTTACCTGTCGCATATGAGCATTGTGATTCACTTTGGTCTCGGTAAAGTACATAAGGTTGACAGCCTAAAGGTAATTTGGCCCGATGGTGCCGAGCAAACCTATTCAAACCTGGAAATCAATAAATCCTATGCTGTTGTTGAAGGAGATGAATTATATGAATGTCAATCCATATTTAAAACAATACCGGAGGGCACATCCGTATTTCTGGAGGGGATGCTCCGGGACAAAGCAGGTATTTACAGAGATACCTTATTTAGTGAAAATCATTTCCCGAAAATCACCACCACCCGGTTAGCACTAACAGCTTCAGGTCACACCATCACAGGATTACCAGAAGTGGAAGACAAGTTCATGGTTTGGCCAAACCCTTTCACAGATGATCTCACTGTGTCATTAAGTGCAATGACAAACCCCACAGGAGCGTGTAGCATAAAGATCTATGACTTAACCGGACAATTACTTTTTGAGCAGGAGACGTGGCTGACAGGGAATCCCTTTCAGGTTAAACTGCCAAAACTTCCATACGGAACACACTTACTTCAACTGATGGTGGATAATCAACAATTTACCCGTAGGATAATTCGTGATAAAAAGCGTTAACAGACATCAATAAATCAATTAATAATGAATCCCAATCAACAAATTAAGATGAATAAAATGAAACATGGCTTGAGCTATATTCTTCAGATAAGCTCAATAGTTATCCTCATCAGTTTGCTTGCATCCTGCTCAAATTCGGAGAAGGGTGCCTCGGAACTGTCAAAAGCACCGGTTTCTGTTGAAGGCAAAGTGATCATGGCAGTCTTTGCTCATCCGGATGATGAACTTTCGATTGGTCCCTTGATGGCCAAATACGCCCGGGAGGGTGCCAAGGTACAATTGGTAACCGTGACCGATGGAAGATACGGTACCGGCCAGACAGATTTGAAGCCTGGGGATGAGCTCATAGCACTGAGGAATGTTGAAGTCAATACCGCAGCCGAGAAGATGGGAATCGAAAAACCGATTTGGATGGGATACCACGATCAGCTAAAGCTTAAAGATGGATTCTTTGGGCATGTACCCTATGTGCAGCAACTCATGAAAGACCTGGATAGTCTGGTTACGTTGATCAAACCGGACGTGATCATCACCTGGGGTCCAGATGGTGGATCGAATCACATGGATCACCGCCTCGTTGGTGCTTCCATCTCACAGGTTTATTTGAGTAAGGAGTGGGGCAAACCCAGCATGCTTTATTATGTTGCCACCCCATCCTCTCACATTGATGATGAGGAAGGACAACTGCTAAGAGGAGTTGCTGATGATTATCTTTCAACTGTTATAAGCTTTGAAGAGCAGGACCGTGAAAAGGCTATTGAAGCAATGTATTGCTACAAAAGTCAGTTTGCTGAGGACCTCATGGACCGACGTGCCGAATGGTGGCGTGAAGGGGATCAAAAAGTCTATCTCAGACCTTTAATCAGGTCGAAGGTGAAATCAACAAATATTTTTGATTCATTGGAACAATAAATCCTTTAGGCTTGATGCCTTGTGCATTTTTTTATCTCTATTATTTAAATGACTATTTCCATAATGATTAAAAACAATAAGTTCTTGTCTTCTCTGATGGGAGTGATGCTTGTGCTTACAGCATTTACTTCTACCCTGGCTTCCGATCTCTCGAACCTCGGATTACATGTGATTCCCTATCCCCAAAAAGTTGAATTGGGAGGAAGTGATTTCGAATTGACAAATACAGTCAGCATTGTATTGGATAAAAATGCAGGTGATGTAGACAAAGCCACAGCTGATAAGTTGAAGTCAGAGCTGGAGGCCAATTGGGGTGTTCAAGCCGCAATAGGTACCACTTCTGGGACGAGCAATATTATTCTTACTCGCAAAGGAACGGATAAGAACTTAAAGGCCGAGGGATATCAGCTTTCAACGGATCAAAATACATTAACGATATCCGCCAATGATGAAGACGGCTTATTCTATGGAGTACAGACCCTTTTTCAGGTATTGAAAAAGACCCGGTCTGGTGCAATTGTGCCTGGAATGAAAATAACCGATTGGCCGGATATTGCTGTCAGGGCAGTGCACTACGATACCAAACACCATCAGGATAGAGCCAGCTATGTCAAGAGTTTTATCAGAGACATGGCAAAGTACAAGATCAATATGCTGGTTTGGGAATGGGAAGACAAATTGGCCTACAAAAGCCATCCTGAAATAGGAGCACCCGGCGCATTTACCATCGAAGAGATGCAGGAGTTTACCCGATACGCCAAAGAGTATCATATAGAATTGACTCCGCTTGTTCAAGGATTGGGACACGTAAGCTTTATCCTGAAATGGCCTCAATACCGACACTTAAGAGAGGTTGAAGATTCTGATTGGGAGTTTTGCCCATTGGAGGATGGTACCTATGACCTGTTGTTTGACCTTTGGGATGAGGCGATGGAGGCTACTCCGGGTTCAGAATACATCCACATTGGTTCAGATGAAACCTTTGAATTGGGTCTTTGCGAGAAGTGTAGAGCCAAAGCCCAGGAAATAGGCAATAGTGGCCTATACCACCTCTTTGCTGGAAAGGCAGCAAAACATTTGAAGAAATCACGAAAGGTGATGCTTTGGGAACGACCCATGGGCTGGAAGATGAGCCATTCTCCCATTAAAAACATGGAACCTGACAATGATCTCATCCTGACAGAGTCATATAATTACCATACGCCGGACTATAAATATGTGAAAGAAGCTAAAGATCTTGGATTTGAGGTGTATGTCTATGATCCCAATCCCGGATTGGAGCCTCTTTTCCTGCCATATCACTTTAAGCTACGAGGTCGTAGCCGTATCGATGATGGTAGCATGAAAAATAGCTATAATACTTTGGCTCCCGCTGCACAGTCCGGATTGTTTGATGGCATGATCAACACTTCATGGGATGATTCAGGCCTTCATAATCAGATGTGGATGCTGAGCTTTGTGACCTCGGCACAATATTCATGGAATGGAGCAGCCCCGGGACTCGATGAGTTTGAGCAGTCTTTCTTTCATAACTATTATGGAAAAGATGTGGTAGACATGAAGGAGCTTTATCAGTTACTCAATGAGGCTTCTTATTACTATGCCTGGTCATTGGAAAGAAACGTGTGGCACCATGGCACCATCGGAAAGACACACCTGCCTGACCTTCCTAGGAGGCAATACATAGAGTATGATCCTTTTTGGAACGAGGAATATGAAGAAATGGTGAAGAAGTCCAGAGCCATGCAATCCAAGATGCTACGAGCGATGCAAATCATAGACATGAACAAAGATCTTTCAACCAGCAATGCTTATGATTTTGATGTTTACCGTACCGTAGCCGAACTTGTTGATCATACCTGTCAGACTTACCTGGATTTGTCCGAACTGGAAAGGACCATTACTCGGGCGCATAGAGAAGCATTCAGTGATCGAAAAGCAGCAATTGGACATTTAATGGATGCCGAATCACTCATCGAAGAGAGTCTGGAAAGACGTGCAAAGGTGTATAGCAACCTGGTGTCCGTTTGGGAGCAAACCCGGATGCCAAAAGGCATGTCGACACCAGAAAAGGAATATTTCTATAAGATGGACCGATCACGTCATTACGCCAACAGAACACCCGATATGAGCTACCTGATCTATGATGAGCAGCTGCTGGATATGGAGGGATACCTGCAAAAATTGCGTGACTATCGAAAAACACTTAAAACTGATTTTTAAGCGGTGATGAAAAGTATTACATTCATTTTATTAATTGCGATGACCATGGCATGCCAGGAAACAACGGAATACTATACTATCGAAGATTATTCCAGGATCAAAAAAGTAGATACGCACATTCATACAAGCGCAGCAAATGGGGCGTTTGAGGAGCAAGCCAAAAAGGACAATTTCCAGCTTGTCAACATTGTGGTGGATACAAAGGACCCACAACATGTCCTTGATCAATACGAATCCCGTACCCGATTGAAGAATGAGTATCCTGATCTTTATGAGTTTATCACTTCTTTTTCTGTGGAAGCCTGGGACGATGAAGACTTTGTAGAAAAAACCATCGCCTGGCTGGATGAAGGATTTGAAGCGGGTGCAGTAGGAGTGAAAGTCTGGAAAAACATAGGGATGGAATTCAGAGATAAGAACGGGGAATTGATCTTCGTGGATGACCCTAAGCTGGACCCGATTTTTGATCACATTGAGAAGAGAGGTAAAACCCTTATCGGTCACCTGGCAGAGCCTAAGAACTGCTGGCTTCCGCTGGAGGAGATGATCGTCAACAATGACAAAGATTACTTCAGGGACCATCCGAAGTACCACATGTATTTGCACCCTGAGATGCCTTCCTATGAGGAGCAGATAGCTGCACGTGACCGGATGCTGGAGAAGCACCCGAACCTGACGTTTGTCGGGGCACATATGGGTAGCCTGGAGCATGATGTGGATGAGCTGGCCAAACGGTTGGACAAGTTTCCTAACATGGCGGTTGACCTGGCAGCGAGGATCGGGCAGGTCTTTTATCAGACCATTCATGACAGAGAAGAGGTACGGGACTTTTTTATCAAATATCAGGATCGTCTTATGTATGCGACTGACATCGGATATGGTGGCAAACAGGAAGCTGAAGCATTTCAGGCATTTTCGCATGAAACCTGGATGCTGGATTGGAAGTTTTTCGTGACAGATGAGTGGATGACCAGTGATCGGGTAAACGAGCAGTTTCAGGGCTTGAAATTACCAAAAGAGGTCATAGATAAGCTATACTATAAAAATGCTATCAAGTGGTTTAAAATGTTTCCGGATCAGCAATAGACAATTCGTTTAAGAATCGATCATCAATTAAGTTTTTCAAGTGAAGTATTTACACACCCTGTTATTAAATCTTGTTGTAGTAGTTCTCGGCTGGTCTCAGACCCAACAGATGCTACCGGATCCGAAGTATCCCAATGATATTCAGACATACTTATGCAATGTAGCCAGCAAGATCACCCATGGTTCGCTTGAAGAGATAGAAACACTTGATCAATGGGAAAAGGTTAAAGAAGAACGATACCAGGAGTTTATTGAAATGATAGGTATGCAGGACATGCCTTTGAACGGTGAGCGATCTCCATTGAACGTGACCTATACGGGAACCATCAAAGCCAAAAAGTATCGGGTAGAAAAGCTGTACTATGAATCAATGCCGGGTCTGTATGTCCCTGCAAACCTGTATATCCCCAATGGATTGAAGAAAAAGGCGCCAGCCATTTTATACGTCTGTGGCCATTCACACACCCAAAAGCACCACTACCAGGAGCATGCCATCAATTTCGCTGAACATGGTTTTGTTGTTCTTATTATTGAGACCATCCAAAGAGGAGAGGTGAGAGGAGAGCACCTGGGAGCCTACGAAAAGGGGTGGTTTAACTGGTACAGCAAAGGATATAACCCTGCCGGGGTAGAGGTGTGGAATGGCATCCGGGGACTGGATCTGCTTTCTGAGCTTAAAGAGGTTGACAAAGACAATCTGGGTGTGACAGGCATTTCCGGAGGTGGTTCTCAAAGCTGGTACCTCCCGGCAGCAGACCCCAGGATCAAAGCCGCAGCGGCACAGGCGGGTGCAGCCTCCCTGGAAGGGCAGATCTGTCAGTCCACCATAGATGATCATTGTGACTGTATGATGCCCATCAATACCTATGGCATAGACTTTACGGATGTGGGCGCATTGATTGCACCACGTCCCTTTATGATTGCACAGACGACCAATGACCTGTATTATTCTATTGAGGCCGTGCGGACACTCCATGAAAAATTGAAACCTGTTTATCAATTGTATGGTCAAGATAAGAATCTCCTGATGCGGGAAGCTCCGGGGCCACACAGCTATGGAACCCATGAAGAGTTGAGAGCTGAGATCCTGTCGTTTTTTTATCGGGAGCTTAAGGGTAAGGAAATAGATCCGGAAGAGCTGAGGCCCATTGATATTGCCAAGAGGTATACCGATGACGAGCTGAAGGCCTATGTAGACGGACCACCAGAAGGGGACCTGACCAAAGTGATCCAGGATCATTTTGTGGAATTGGCCACCCCACCACAGATAGAAAACACTCAGCAGTTGGCTGAATATCGAAATGAAGTCATAGAGTTTCTGAATGAAAAAACCTTTGGTGCATTTCCGAAGGAGAAGGTGCCCCTGGAGGTAAAAGAGGAGTTTCAGTATATGAACAATGGTGGTAGCGTGGGTAAAAAATACAGCTTTGTTTCAGAGGAAGGATGGAAGCTCAATGTGAACCTGAGCCTGGGGCAACCTGTTGAAGAGAAGCGACCTGTTTTATTGGTACTGACCAATCCTGATGCCGGGAGATGGGCTCCCTATGAGCTATCACAGGGATTGAGGGGCAAGATGATTGTGGCCTCTTTCGAAGCCCGGGGCATCGGAGAGACAGGATATGCGCCAAAATACCAATGGCACTTACGCCGGTCTGCTGCCTGGACGGGTCGCACCCTTGCTTCGATGCGGTTATACGATGTGTTGAGATGCCTGGAAGCCTTACGGGAGATTCCGGATGTGGATCCGGACCAGATCAGCATTGTGGCCGAAGGAGAGATGGCCGCTGTGGCCGCTTATGCCGGAATGCTGGATGAAAAAGTCAAAGCTTTATTGTTGAAAGACCCACCTGCCACACAGAATGTGACTGGTGATCCTGATGGAACCGGCATGGCCATCGAGATGCTGAATTGCCTTCAGGTGACCGACCTGCCACAGGTGACTGGGCTGATGTTTCCCCGCGAGGTGATCTCCATCGGCGAATGGCCGGATACCTATGCATGGGTAGAGGAGCTCTATGAAAACCTTGCTAAACCTGATGCCATCCGAAAGGTGGATAAGCCCGGTGAGTGGTTGGAGGAGTAGGAGCATAGCTTTTTAGCGGAGTTGGGATTAAACCCTTTTTCGTACTCCCCGTCTGGTGTCTCCACCAGACGGATAACTGCCTGGTGGACATGCTTTCTTGCCCATGTTGGTGTTTTCACCAACATACATCTATAGCCAATTCGTTGGTGAAAACACCAACGAAGGCTAAACCATCAACTTAAAGAATTAATGATCCCTTTGGAACAAATATAAGGCAGTGGCCTCCCGCGCCCTTGAATCCCTAAAGGGACCCACCGCACCTTTCTGAATTTTAAATGTTTTTATTTGACTAAATGACTTTGAGGATGGACCCCTTTAGGGGATTTAGGGGGAGCGAAGGACTTAGGTTAACGGCAATGGTGCCCCTACCAGCCGGATACCTACCTGGTGGACATGCTTTCTTGCCCATGTTGGTGTTTTCACCAACATGCATCTTTAGCCAATATTCGTTGGTGAAAACACCAACGAAGGCTAAAAGAATATAATAAAACTAATATTGGACGACCTGGAATCAGCACCTGTGGAAACCTCCCGATTAGGCTGGGTCCCCATATTATTTAAGTACAATTATTGCCTGATTGGAGAGGTATGGGAGAGGTATGGACACACACTGGGAGCACTCCGGTTGGATGATATGTTCGTTTTATTAGAATAATACAATTTATAGGGGCATTTTGTGTTTTTAAGAGGCATATGATGATCCTCCGGGTTAATGGATAGATGGTAATATGATGGTTGTTTATTGGATTACTATCCATCCTGTTGAAGAACTTCTATATAAATATTCTAAGAAATCCCTTAATGGAATTAGCTGTTCGGTATGTTTTAGTGTTGGAGTTGTCGCAACTGGCAACTGATGTTGATTTCAAGTAACTTTGATTATGATCAAATCCGCATATTTGGATACTTCAGTTTTCGGTGGATATTTTGATGAAGAATTTTCATCGAATACTATTCCATTCTTTGAACGGATTTTTGAGGAACAAATAACTGTGATTGTTTCTGAGCTACTCGAAAATGAATTAGAAGGAGCTCCGAATTTTGTAGGAGAACTATTCAGGGAAATAATGAACAAAAACTCTCATTATGTAAATGTAACTTCAGAAGTCGAAAGGCTTGCGGACAACTAAATTAGCGAAAAAGTAGTCGGACAAACCAGTTATGCCGACTGTACACACATCGCTCTTGCAACCATCAATAAGGCAGACATTCTGGCTAGTTGGAACTTTAAACACATCGTGGACATTGACAGAATTAGAGGATATAACTCTGTTAACTTAAAACATGGATATCCAATTTTGGAAATCAGAACTCCTAAAGAAATTTTCAAATATGATTAGTAAGAAAGTAAAAACTGTAAAAGGCTTAGTCAAGCAATTGCGAACAATCAGGGATCAGATGAACGCTGAACTGGAAAATATGAGCTCCGAACAAAGAACTGAATACTTCAAAAAGCTAAGAGAGAAGAGTAATTCCCCACAACAAACGGTATAGTGAACCCAGCTACTCGATACGTTAGCCTAGAGCATGTCGAACTTCAGATAAAAAAGGATTTCCAATTCCCTGACAGGTAAACCTTTCTGATCCTCCCCTTTATGTACACCTGTTTGATAGAAATGGCTTAGATTTATTGTGATATAAGTGGTTATGTTACATAGGAAATGCATGCATTATCTTCAATGAGAAAAATTATTCCCTTATTCATAATTCTTGTGATCGGTTGTGAACTTAAAACATCTATAAATACCAAGAAACTTGCTAAAGAGCTTGATAGTATTATGATCGTTGATCAGAAGTATCGTGCTAATATGCAAGATGTTCAACAAGAATATGGATGGAACTCTTCTGAAATGAGCGAACTATTGAAGAAGCAGAGCGAAATAGATGAATCTAACCTGAAACGAATCCTCGAAATCATTGATTTAGTTGATGGATATCCTGGCAAATCACTGGTCGGAATTTCTTCGAGCAAAGTAACCTTTTACGTTTTACAACATGCGCCCGACAGCATTCAGGAGCAATACTACGAACTCATTATAAATGCGGCTGAAGAAAACGAACTTGACAAAAGATTAGCTGCTATGTATAAAGACCGATACTTGATGCATCGTGGTGAACCTCAAATTTTCGGAACACAGATCCGGTCAGAGTATGAAATCGACTCTTTGACAGGGGAACGAACAGAAAGAACCTTTGTATGGCCAATAGCTGACACAACAAATATTGATTCGATCAGGATTTGGAATGGACTTGGCCCGTTAGAAGAATATCTGAACAGTTTTGGAATTAGCAGGTGGGAGTAAATAACCAGATAAAAAAGGGATTTCCAAATCCCTGACATACAAACCTTTCTGATCTTCCGCTTTTATGCACACCTGTTTGATGGAAATGGCTTAGATTTATCGTGATACTAGCGGTTTATTTGTACAAAGGCAAGATAACTAGATGTTCACATCCATTGACTGCAGGAGAGTATTGACTATCTTTACTTCATGACGATTGAACAACGAAAGAAAAAACTTATTAACTGGATAACTTCAATCCAGCGAGAAGACGTCATTCAACGAATCGAGGACTTTAGGGATAACCCGGAACCGGAAATTCCTGATACAATACTCGAACTCCTCAAGGAATCAAGTTCTGCGAAACCTGAGGATGGTATTGAACACACAAGTGCTCGTGAACTTCTAAGAAGATAGAATGAGAACAATTTGGACTCCAATGGGTCTGGAATCACTCGATGAGACAACCAGATTCATAGAGGAACGGTGGAATCAAGAGGTAGTCAACTTATTTCTTGACAGACTGGACTTTAGGATTGATCAACTCAAGAAGAATCCAAGAATAGCACCAAAATATAAAAGAACTGATTTCCGACAACTAAGAGTCCATCCACTTGTAACTCTCTATTATCTTATTGAAGAGGACTTCATCAGCCTGGTGCTGGTTTGGGCGAACAAACAAGATCCTGACGAACTGAGGAGCAAATTGAAACGAATGTGAACATCTCGCGATTGGTAATATACCAAAAGTGCTTTGCTGCAACCGACCTACAATTTGACTACTAAACTGCCCATTCCTCATGATCCTGCACTTTTATGACCCAGATATTCGGATAAAAAGGATTTCCAAATCCATGACAGATAAACCTTACGGTCTTCCCATTTTTTGAAGGAATCAGGAGATTCCCTTCATCTATCCTTCGACATGCCCTTCGGAACATGTCGAAGAGCAAAGGATTTCTTGCTAGCGAATTTGGGATTAAACCCTATTCCGTCATTCTGAACGAAGTGAAGAATCTTATCTTCGTGAGTAGAGTCGAAGATTCTACCAACCATCTACGAGATTCTTCACTTCAGTGTCGACTTTCCAGGTTTGTTGACTTAACCGAAAGGCACATATCTTTTTACCAATTTCGACTTATTTATTCCGTTCAGAATGACGATTAGTTTGATGTTTTGTCCCTCTTGGACGAGTCTGAATTTAACCCATGATGATGTTTCACCAGCATGCCTTTCCTAGCCAGAATTCATAGATGAAAACACCAAAGAAGGCTAAAGATGAGGATACCAACAATGCCCCAAAAGGCCGGAAAAGACATCGATTTCCGGTGCATAGCCTTACGACTCTACCTGTAAGGCCTTACGCGAGGTTCTTCAAGGCCTTACGCGACGTCCAATTAGGCCTTACGCAAGCCTCTATAAGGCCTTACGCAGGCTCCTGTAAGGCCTTACATAAGTCCCTATGAAGCCTTACATATTTATGGGTATCACTTTTACCATATGAAAAGGCTATTTGTCGCCCATGTTGGTGGTTTCAGCAACATGCCAATTTTCGTTGGTGAAAACACCAACGAAGGCCAATGAAAACCCCAAAGATGGCCAAAGGTGAAACCCATCAAAGACAATAGAAGAGTCGGAACTTTATTTACAGATACCCCAGCTTCTCAAGCTGCTCCTTCACCTTCGGATAGACCCGGGCGGCATTTTTATAATAGATCTTTTTCAGAACGTCTTCAGGTAGGTTCAGACCTTGAATAGGCTGACTGCTGAAGAAGCTACCCTTTACCAGGTGATCTGTTTCCAGGATCTCAAACGTATTCAGGTATTGCTTCTTTCTCTTTTCAGTTTCTTCAGGATCTTTCCAGGCTCCAATATCAGTAGCATACAGGATCCTGTCAGCCCATTCGATCATCAAGGACCGAAGGTTATCCGTATTCACCAATCTGTAATACTGAAATGTGGCTCCCAGGTCTATATAAAGGTTCGGGAAAGTACTGAACATATACCTTAGGTAATCTATCTGTGCATCCTGGCACATCAGCCAGTTTCCATGTGCAGCCACGACCGTCAGGTTGGGGTGCCGCTCCAGTACCTTATGCCAGGCATTGATCTCTTTCCAGTATTCTATCGGGTCGGCCAGCCAGGGTGTTCGCGCTCCCCAGGGACCGTTAGGGTCTGCTATATGTACTGAAGCACCAGGGAAACCAATGGCTTCCATCTTGCTGAAGGTGGGCTTGTGAGCTGGATTATCAATGTACGGATACCCATCCTCCATCTTGTCCAGGCCTCTGTACCAGGGTCCGGACCAGATCTTGTAGCCTACATAGCCCTGTTGCTGATATTGGGCAATTTCATCCGGAGTATATGCCAACCCATCATGAGCCCGGTAATCGGCAATCGCGCATACAATCCTGCCCTCACTCAACTTCTTTACCAGCTCAAGGTCTACCAGGCTGTTCCGGGAGCTACCCAGGTTGACCCAAATGGCCATGTCTACCTGACTTTCATCAACCAGCTCGTCATGTAGCTTCAGATAGTTGGCAATCGCTGTGTCGTTTTCACCGATATGGGTGTGTACATCTACCCGCGGTATGTCCGGGTATGGCGTGATGTATTGTGCCATCAATGTGCCACAAAATAGCAGATGAGTGAAAAGGCATACGATGGTTAATTTCATGATTGATTAAGTTTTGAGTGTTATGCCAATGCCAGGCACATCAGCCGATAGCAGGTATTGAGGCTCCCGGAAATCAGGGCCTCCGGTAAACGGGTTGTCTGCCGGGTCCAGGTGAGGGTCCAGGTCCACAAACTGAAAGCCACCCAGCCCTGCTGCAACATGCGCTGCACATCCCAGCCCCAGCGTCGTTTCCAGCATGCAGCCAATCATCAGTCCGATGTTAGCTCGCCTGGCGATCGCTGCTATATCCAGCGCTTCGATCAGCCCGGACTTCATGAGTTTGATGTTGATGATGTCCGCACAGCCTGACTTCACAACGGCCGTGGCGTCAGCAGCGGTGAAGACGGTTTCGTCGGCAGCTACCGGGATGGAGGTATTTTCCCTGATAAACCGCATCCCGTCCAAATCATGTTTGATCAACGGCTGCTCAAAAAGGACCGGGGTAATTTTATGGTCAGCGAGTTTATCGAGAAAGGTCAGGGCCTGCTCAACCGAAAACCCCTGGTTGGCATCGATCATGAGGTCACAGCCGGGTGCACCGTCCTGGATGGCCAGGAGCCTGTCGATGTCTTCGTCCATGTGCTTGCCCACCTTGGTCTTGATGGTGTTGTAGCCTCGCTGAGTAAGTGAAGCAGCAAGATTTTTTGCCTGATCAGCCGGTAGAATGTCAATGGTGTAATCCGTTTCTATCGCGTCCTGGACCCCACCGAGAAAACGGTAGAGCGGCAAATCAAGCGTTTGGGTATAGGCATCCAACAACGCCATTTCGATGGCACACCGTGCAGCAGCTTGCACATGAAAGACGCCTTTTATTTGGTTGGCGATCTGCTTATACTCCACCACATCTTTCCCCAACAAAAAATCTTTACAGCTGTGCAGGGTAGCCAGCACCGTAGCCTGGTTTTCTCCGTTGATGGGCTCCAAAGGGGCAGCCTCACCCAGGCCTTCCATACCATTGGCCAACCTGATTTTGATCAATACATTTTGGATGCTCTCCTTTTTCCCAATGGCGATGGTAAACGGTGTCTTCAGGGGGATGTCCAAAGGGATGATCTCGATGTTGGTGATCCTAGTGGGCTGGGTGCTCATTCGTCCATTTCTTTAAAGTGAATAGTAATTGCTCAATCTCATCTTCAGCATGCAATGCGTTGGTGGTTATCCGAACGATTGACTTCTCCAGTTGGATTGGGTATTTGATGGCGGGTACCACAAAACCTTGTTCCGCCAGGTATTGGGAAAGCTGTTCAGCTTGCTTCACCTCTTTGAAGAATAGAGGTATGATGGGGGTGAGGTCAGGTGTTGTTTCAAATCCAAGAGTAGATACACCTTCCCTGATTTTACGGGCATTTTCCAATAACTGAACCCTTAGCTCGGGGTGTTGCATGAGGTGTTGCAGGGAAAAAAGACTCGCCAATACAATGGCAGGAGGTAAAGCAGTGGAGGCAACATAAAAGCTGGATTCGGCCTGGATCTTTTCAATCAGTTTAGCTTCCGAAGCAATAAAACCTCCGTAGGAGCCGAGGGCCTTGCTCATGGTTTCAGACTGATAGATATGTTTGGAGCCATACACCTTGAAATGTTCAGGTGTGCCGCGTCCGTTTTCTCCAAGTATGCCGGTGGCATGAGCGTCATCCACAATGAGTGCCGCTCCATACTTTATCGCCAGTTCATGCAGCTCATCTAATGGCGCAATCTCTCCCGTCAGCGCAAACACCCCATCGGTCATGATGAGCAGGTCTTTCGAAGGGTGCTTTTTCAGAAGTTCTTCCAGATGCCCCGGATCACGGTGGGTATAAAACTCCACCTCAACCTCGTCCTTCGGAATGCTATCGATGATGCTGGGGTGCGACTGTGCATCCACCATTACAATTGTGTTTTCTTTTCGTAGTGCCCGGACCAGCAGGCTGTTGCCCAGGTACCCGGTAGCAAACACCATACTTTGTTCACTCTGCTTGAATGCCGAGAGCAGGTGCTCCAATTGAAGGTGTATTTCATGGGTGCCGGTCGTTTTTCTTGAAGCCGAAAAGCTGTTACCATACAGGCGAAACTCATCAGCCACCTTTTCTACGATCTCCTGGTTGTTGGCCAGACCGAGGTAGTTGTTGCCGGAGAAAATCAGGGGTGATTGATGCCGTAGTGGTAAATCAGATGAGCTCACATTTGAAAGGAATCAGTCATTACAATTTAGCTTAAAAATAACCCTATAAATAATTAAATGAAAGTATATTTGATTTCATAATATTATATATCACTTACATAAAATTATATATAGGTGTTCGTTTTTCTTAAATTCTTCTCCTGGTCATTGGTACTTCTTCCGCTTTTCGCATGTGAAACCACGGTCAATGAACCTTCTGATACAAATACAGATACAAAAAGCGAAGAAAGCAATGCATGTCAGTCTCAAGCCGTAACAAAATCAGACCCTGTTTCAAATCCCATCTTCCACGAAACCTTTGAGCATGAAAGCATCGAAGTCATGCTCGAAAACTGGAATAACCGGAAAAACACCAAAGGGATGTCTTTCAGTGATGATGTGCCGGAAAAGAGCAAGGGAAAACAATCCCTGATGATGACCTATGTAGCGGGTGAAAATGAAGGTGGACATCTGTTTAAGGAGTTTCCGGAAGGTTATGACTCATTGTTTGCCCGGTTTTATGTCAAGTTTCTCACGCGCGAGACCAGCCTTCACCACTTCGTCAAGCTGGGTGGGTACAATCCTTCTGTCGGGTGGCCACAGGGATTTGCCGGGATGAAGCCAGCTGGTGACGACTTCTTTATTTCAGGGATCGAGTCACCTTCTGCTAATAATTGGGACTGGGGTTTTTATACCTACTGGATGCACATGAATGGAAGTCCAGGAGCCTACTGGGGCAATGTCTTTTACCCGGACGAGCCCAAAGAGGTGGCATTGGATCAATGGATCTGTGTTGAATTTATGCTAAAGCTCAATGATCCGGTGGAAGAGAAGAACGGGGAAATGGCCTTTTGGATCGATGGAAAAAAGATCCTGCATTTGGGAGAAGGCTTTCCATTGTTGGAAAGGCGTGGTGGTTTCAATAAAGAAAATACTGAAGGTGAACCATTTGAAGGCTTTCAATGGAGAAATTGTGATCAGCTGAAGCTCACCTTTTTCTGGTTAAATTATTACATGACCAAAGGAGAAGCGGGTGCCGTTGATAAGGTACTGTTTGACGAACTGGTTGTGTCCACGGAATATATCGGACCACTCAAATAAACCATTTTTAATCGTTAGCTTGTATCGATGGACTCTGCTTCACAAAACATAAGCATCCTTGAAATTTTCAAGATCGGTATTGGTCCCAGTAGCTCACACACCATGGGTCCCTGGAAGGCTGCTTCAAGCTTTGCCAGTGCTTTGACATCCGCTGTTGATCTTGATTCTGTTGATCACATTCAGGCAGATCTTTTTGGATCCCTGGCCCTGACGGGAAAGGGGCATGGGACAGACAAAGCGATTGTCTGGGGACTCACGGGGTGCGATCCGGGAACAGTCTCAGTGGATGTACTGCCACGTATTTTAGAGGAAGTGGAGAAAAGCAACGAGATCACACTGGATGGCAGGTATCAGGTGGCTTTTCATCCTAAACAGTCCATTGTATTTCATCCCAATGAGACACTGGAGTTTCATCCCAATGGATTGCGATTTCAGGCTTTTGATAGCAATCAAAATTGCCTGCTGAGTAAAACCTACTTTTCTGTTGGCGGTGGATTTGTGGTGGGAGAAGGGGAGGAACTCGTTTTTAACGAAAAGCCGTTTCCATTTCCCATTGACAAGGCCAGTGACCTGAAGAAATGCTGTGATCAGGGATTGAGCATTGCTGATGTGGTCTATCAGAATGAACTGACGCTGCGTGATAGAGATACACTTGATCGGGAAATCCTAAACCTGTGGGAGGTGATGTCTGCCACCATCTATCAGGGTTGTCATTCGGAAGGTTATTTGCCAGGAGTCCTCAAGGTCTCACGACGAGCACAGGGGATCCATTCACGGTTGATGAGTTCTGTTGATTATGGAGATTCTAAAAGTGAGTGGTTAACCGCTTTGAAAGGTTATCAACCTGCTTTTGACAAAGTAATCAAGTTTGTCTCCTGCTTTGCCATCGCTACCAATGAAGAAAATGCCAATTTCGGCAGGGTGGTTACAGCACCTACCAACGGAGCCGCTGGTGTAATACCTGCTGTGTTGATGTATTTTATCTGTTTCAATTCCCAAAAAGCGATCACGGATCGCGATATCATCAATTTTCTGTGCGTAGCCGGTGTCATCGGGAGCTTATTTAAGAAAGGCGCTACCATTTCCGCGGCAATGGGAGGCTGCCAGGCAGAAATAGGCGTTTCCTCAGCCATGGCTGCGGCAGCTTTGGCCTCAGGCCTCGGTGGAACGGTGGACCAGTCACTCATGGCTGCAGAGATTGCGATGGAGCATCACCTGGGGCTCACCTGTGACCCGGTTCAGGGACTGGTACAAATTCCTTGCATCGAGCGCAACTCGATGGGAGCCATCAAAGCCATAACAGCTGCAGAAATTGCGTTGGAAAGTAATCCTTCACTCGCCAAAGTGTCACTGGATGACGTGATCCGAACCATGTGGAAGACAGCATGTGATATGGATGTGAGGTACAAAGAGACTTCACTGGGTGGGTTGGCAGCCAATATCGCCGTCTCAGTTCCTGAATGTTAAAATCAATTGTAGATTTAAGTTTATGATAGAGAAGATTAAGGGACTGTCGGATCAATATTGGAAATCATGTGTGGAGATCAGAAGACACCTGCACAAGCATCCGGAGCTATCCTTTCACGAGGATCAGACGGCTCAATTTGTGGAGAGTCAGCTTCAGCAGCTACCATTTGATGGACTTAAGCGTATAGACAAAAATGGTTTGTTGGCTACGATCAATGGCAGGGAAAGTGGAAAGACCATCATGCTTCGTGCAGACATTGACGCTTTACCAATCCTGGAAGCCAATACCCACGATTTCGTATCTCAAAATAAAGGGGTCATGCATGCCTGTGGTCATGATGGCCATACCTCGATGCTCATCACGGCAGGAAAGATCCTTTGTGACCTGAAAGATGAATGGAATGGTACTATCAAACTGATATTTCAGCCAGCAGAAGAAAAAATACCAGGGGGAGCTAAGCTGATGTTGGATGGGGGTCTCTTTTCAGATGCGAAACCCCGAAGCATGGTTGGGCAACATGTATTTCCATGGCTAAAAACGGGTAAAGTAGGAATTAAGCCTGGTAAGTTTATGGCCTCTTCAGATGAGATCTTCATCAGGTTCATTGGGAAAGGTGGTCATGCCGCCATGCCGGAAAATTGTATCGATCCTGTACTGATTGCCAGTCATTTTATTGTGGCAGCGCAGCAGCTGGTGAGCAGAAATGCGAGCCCCAAGATCCCGACGGTGCTTTCTTTTGGAAAGATCATCGGAGAAGGGGCTACCAATGTCATTCCCAATGAGGTCGCCATCGAAGGTACATTGAGGACATTGGATGAGTCATGGCGAGAAGCCTGTTTGCAACGAATTGAAACGCTTGCGGTTAACCTGGCAAAAAGCATGGGAGGTCGATGTGAGGTTGAAGTGGCCAGGGGATACCCTTTCTTAAACAATGATATGGAATTGGCCGGCCGATTGAGGCAAGGCATATCATCCTATGTTGGTGCTGAAAATGTTGTGGAACAGGACATCTGGATGGCCGCTGAAGACTTTGCCTATTATTCCCACCAGGTCCCTTCTTGCTTTTATATGTTGGGCATTCAAAACCTCGAAAAGGGGATCAATTCCGGACTCCATACCCCAACCTTTGACATTGATGAGGATGCACTGAAAATTGGGGCTGGTCTCATGGCGTTTCTTGCGCTGGAAGAATTGGCTAATTGATTACCTTTATTTGATCAAAATTAATTTATTATGATTCATAGTACTTAACTGCATTTGTTAAGTATATATAGTATGCATGCATACTAAAACCCGCATCGATCACCCATGAAAAGAATTATTTACCTGGTGCTATGCTTCTGCTTTGTATTAGAAGCGTCTGCACAAGTCAAGGTAGGGGCTGCTGTCAGAAAGATCACTCCAGACCCCTTATTACCCGTTTCCGGAGGAGTTGGTACTCCCAGACCTGTCAAAGAAAACAAAGGAGACCTGTTTGTCAGGGCAATGGTGGTGGAAAAAGGAGACACCCGAGTGGCCTTTGTCGGCATAGACAATCTTGGATGGCCGGCTTTGCTGGGCGATCAATCCAGGAAGCTGATCCAAGGAATTCCTCCTGAAAACGTGATGATCGGTGCCACACATACGCACAGTGGTCCCGATGCCTACGGCTTTCCCAATGAAAAAGGCGAGATTCTGGCAGACTTCGAATACCTGGAATGGTGTGTTCGGCAGGTAGCAGATGCCGTCAATGAAGCTGTGGATAAGCTGGAGCCAGCCCATCTCAAAATAGCTGTAGGCGAGGCCAAAGGACAAATCGCTTACAATTACTACGCACCTCAATTGTATGACCCCAGGTGTGGGGTGATCCAGGCCATTGGCCAAAAAGGAAAAAACAAAGGAAAGGTTATTGCCACCCTGGTTAATTACGCTGTTCATCCGGAAGTCATCGGGAATGGCAGAGAAATATTATCACCTGATCTGTGTGGCCCACTATATGATCGCATCGAAGAAAAAGCCGGAGGTGTAGCCATCTTTATGAATGGTGCCCAGGGAGGCATGGTCACAGCGGACAACCGAAGACCTGAAGGTAAACAGGCCAATGACTGGGCGGAATGTATTCGGATAGGAGAATTACTTGCTGATCAGGCTTTGTCCATCATAGAATCTGCACCGGTGCAGGCAGACCCATCCCTGTTCTGTGCCTCCAAAAGGGTACAGTTTCCTGTGGATTCAGAGCTCATGAGGATGATCATAGACAATTCTGGTTTGAAACCAATGGTAACTGATGATTATTTGCTAAGTACCCAGGTGAACCTGGTCAACATTGGGTCAGCCCAGATCCTGACCATACCCGGAGAGGCGTTACCCAACATTGGCTATTACCTGAAAAGAAATATGAAAACGAATCATCCCTTTCTCTTTGGGTTGACCAACGATGCTTTTGGATACATACTCACTAAAGAAGATTTTAATAGCTTTAAAAGATATGAATATGTCAGCGAGACCAGTCTTGGTGAAATGACGGGTGAGATCTATATCGAAAAAGCACTGGAAATGGTGGAGGAAAACCCTGCCTCAGATAATTTTTAATCACATTATATCACAAATAGAAATGCGAAGATCATTTTTTGGAATCCTTATCCTGCTCCTGTTTTCTTGTCAAACAAACAAGGAGCTACCACTGTCTCCGGAAACGGCCCTTCAGAAATATCTTGAAAACGGCGACGATAATTATCACTGGGTGATGAAGGAAAAATACGCGGTAGAGGGAAAACCTGTCACCGCCTATGACATTGTCCTGACTTCTCAGCAGTGGAGGGAACATACCTGGAAGCACCAGCTGACCGTTCTTGTGCCGGAGAACCTAACCAAAAGTGGTAGTTTGTTGTTCATCACAGGAGGAAGTAACAAAAACACGGAACCTAATTTCAAGAAGAAGGACGACGACACCACCCTGGGTATGGCAATGATCGCTGAAAAGAACCAGGCGATCGTGAGTATCATCAGGCAAACGCCTAACCAACCTTTATATGACGACCTGGTAGAAGATGAATTGATCTCCTTCACACTTCACAACTTTAAAAACGATGGTGATTATACCTGGCCATTGTTATTTCCTATGGTCAAAACGGCAGTGAGAGCCATGGACGCGGTACAGGAGTTTGCTAAAGATGACCTGGATGTAAAGGTTGATCAGTTTGTGGTATCGGGAGCCTCTAAACGTGGATGGACCACCTGGCTGACAGGAGCGATGGACCCACGTGTGATGGCCATTGCACCGATGGTGATTGATGTGCTGAATATGCCGGTGAGTCTGGACTACCAGATTGAGGTATGGAAAGATTATAGTGTCCAGATTCAGGATTATGTGGATTTGGAGATCCCGCAGACGGCCAGGACCGAAAAGGGTGCTGCCATCACCAAGATGGTCGATCCGTATTCTTACAGGCAAAAACTCACCATGCCCAAGATGATCTTTATTGGGACCAATGACGAATACTGGCCAGTTGACGCCATTAAGAATTACCTGGATGATATTCCAGGAAAAAACCTAATTGAATACGTTCCGAATGCAGGTCATGGTTTGGGCGATGGTGTTCAGGCTACTCAGGCGTTAAGCTCTTTTCTGGCTATTACACTAAATGGAAAAGAGTATCCAACCTGTGATTGGGAAATTGAAGAAAATGGAAAAGAAGTAATGATTTCTACCACAACCAGTTCCGATAAGTTAATTGATGCTTTGCTTTGGTCAGCGGATTCGGAGGACAGAGACTTCAGAGATGAGGAGTTTGGAAGTAAGTCATTGAATGCGAAGCAGCTAGAAAAAATTGATACAACAGTTTCCTTTCCTGAATCTGGATACCGGGCCTTTTACATTGATTTGAAATACATTGATCCAATCGGGGAGGAGTATGTGGTGAGTACCAGGATGTTTGTGGTTGATAGTACCCGTGTTTTATAATCAGATGGACTTATGAGAATTACTGGCTTTGGATTGGTCTCATTAGTTCTACTGATATTCAGTTCCTGCGTTTCCAAGCAGGAGCTTCCTGTTTCCAGGTACTACGAGTATGATCATTCCTTGCCGCTCAATGATTCCGTGAGATTGCTCGATGCAGAGGGTTATCATTTATATGCCGTATCATTTAACAGCGTTCATGATAAAAGAGTAACGGGGTTATTGTCGATACCTCAGGCAGCCCAAAAGCCTGTTTCAGTGATCGTGTTGCTTCATGGATTAGGAGATCGAAAAACAGTTGACTATATCGAGGCAGGTCATCAGTATTTTATTGAGGCAGGATATGCGGTTTTAAGGATAGATATCGATAATCATGGTGACCGAAAAAAATACAATTATGATTTTGACCTGACCGATGGTTACCGCTACTGGACCCGGGACCTCGTCACCCAGACCGTCTTCGACCTCCGCAGATCCATAGACTTTCTGGAAACAAGGCCTGAGATAGACAGTTCCCGTATTGGATATTATGGGATAAGCCTGGGCGGGATCATTGGTACGATCTTTTGTGGTGTCGATGATCGGGTGAAGGCACCAGTTATTGCCCTTGCCGGAGGTAATCTTTCCCTGATGTTTGGTCTCGACGCCTTTTCTGATGAGACACAGGAATTTTTCAGCATCATTGATCCCGTCAACTTCGTGGAGCTGATTGCCCCCAGACCTCTATTGATGATCAATGCGGAAAATGATGAGGTTATTGATCCGATCACCAGTAAGATGTTGTACCAGGCGGCTGATGATCCAAAAGAGATCATTTGGTATCCTTCGAAACACCGGGACTTACCTATCGAAAAGGCTTACCCGGATGGGGTGAGATGGTTTGATAAATATTTATAGTACTTCCGTGAATAATAACCGATGAACATTTTCAGGAAGTTTCTACAAGTATTTAAATATCTGATTTTAGGACTCTTCCTGATTCTGGTCCTGGGGATATTTTATCAATTGGCACCCGCATTTTGGAATCATTGGGTGACTTATCCCACGCTTGAAAAAGAACGAAAGGAGTTGAGAGCGGCTTACCAAAAGCCAGCAAACTATATCAAGATACCATCTATCAAAGGCGTGCTGCATGCCCATACCTATTGGTCGCACGACAGCAGGGGTACACTACCTGAAATTCTGGACGGAGCAAAGCAAGCCGGTATTCGGTTTATGTTCAATGCGGACCATAAGCGTCACCAACTGGATACCTTTCCCAGGGGGTATCATGGGGTATATGATGGGATCATCATTGAGTCAGGAACAGAACATAGTTCCGGTCTGATGGTTACACCCATGGACACAATGGTGATCGATTGGGGGTATCCGGAATCGGCAATCATGAAAGACATAGCAGACCGTGGAGGGCTTGTTACCTACGTACATTCTGAGGATGACCATGACTGGGAAAACCCCAGCTACCATGCCATGGAGATATACAATATTCATACGGATGTCATCGATGAAGGAGGGTTACTGCCAGCTTTACTTAACAGTGTGGTGAATGGTAAGAAATATAGAGACTGGACTTTCCGGGAGTTTTATGATGAGCAGACAGCGATCCTTAGCCATTGGGATGATCTGAATAGCAGACGGAAAGTCGTAGGGATTGCCGGTGTAGACGCACACAACAACCAAAGTTTCAGAGCGAGATATCATGAAGATGGTAAAGTCGAATGGGTAGGACCCAATGCGGATACCCTGGTAGTCAGAGAACCCAATTGGATGGATAGATTGCTGTTGGGTGAACCTGATCAATATGGCTGGGCCTTTAAATGGGAAATGGATCCCTACTACAACTCCTACAACTTTGCCAATACTCATGTGTTTTGTGATTCTTTCTCCATTGAAAACATCAAGGAACACATCAAAATGGGCCATGCTTATATCTCATTTGAAAGCCTGGCTCCGGGTGCCGGTTTTCAGTATTTTGCATTGGATCAGAAGGAAAATGTCCTGGCGATTATGGGTGATTCTATCCAGTCAAGGGAGGTGAAAAAACTGATGGCTGTTTCTCCTTTCCCGGCGGTTTTTCAGCTTTTTAAAGATGGGAATATGATTGAAGAATCGGCATCAGGTTACGATTATAAGTACAATCTGAAAAGCTCAGGCAATTACCGGGTAGTAGCAAGAGTGGAACTGGATGGAGAATGGATACCATGGGTTTATACCAATCCAATTTATATCTATGAGTAGGTTGAAGAAAATATTAAGAAAGACTTTTAAGGTACTCCTGATTGTGATTGCCTCACTTGCTTTATTAAGCTATGGTTATTTTATCTATCCACTCTGGGGGTATCCATTCAATCAGCAACGGCATGGTCAGCTACCCCTTACACCCCAATGGGCACTGGAATGCTGGTTATGGGAGGATGACGTAAATACAGCTGCTTATGTTGATGAACTACTGGAAGGATACAAAGCTCATGATATCCCCGTTCGAACGATCCTTATTGATAGCCCCTGGGGATACCGTTACAATGATTTTGATGTGGACACCACTTTATATCCCGATTATGAGAATTGGTTTAAGGGCCTGGAAGAGGAAGGATATCGTGTAGTACTTTGGATGACCTCCATGGTGAATAGCTTTAACAAAGACCTGGAACTCAAAGAGGATCCGGAATGGTACCTGGAAGCAAAAGAAAAAGGATATCTGGTGGCAGACGGCGAAGAGAATAAGTGGTGGAAGGGCAGAGGAGGTTTCATTGACTATACGAATCCTGAAGCCATGCAGTGGTGGCATGGTATGCAGCAGAAGGTTTTTGATTTGGGTATTGATGGCTGGAAGTTGGACGGTACAGCGACATTATTCTGGAATAACCTGGGACCTATTCCACTCTTTTATAAAAAGACCACAAGCGGATGGATGACCACCCGGCAGTATATGGATCATTATTATCGGGATGAATATCAGCACGGACTCACCCAGAATCCTGAATTTGTCACCTTATCAAGGTCTATGGATCGTGGATTTCATCCTGAAGGTTTTGCTCCTTTCGATGCCTCACCCGTCAACTGGGTGGGTGATCAGGAACATAAATGGGTGACCAAAGAGATGATTGCGGAGAAGGAGGAAAAGAAAGACATTGCGCTGGAAGGAATCCAGGGTTTTGAATCCGCGATAACCAGTATTCTCAAAAGTGCTGAGCTTGGATATAACATTATTGGCTCAGACATCGCTGGCTTTTCAGGAAGAACCATACCACCTCGGCTTTATATTCGGTGGGCACAGTTCTCTGCCTTTAATGGTCTGTTTCTCAATGGAGGGCACGGGGAGCGAAGGCTATGGAAGAGAAGTACCCAGGAGCTTGAAATCATCCGGGAGTACTCCTGGTTACATACCGAGTTAGTTCCTTATATGTACCATTATGTGGTCACCGCTCATGAGGGTGGACGGAGGTTGATGAAAACAGTAAAAGGTAAATATCATTACATGTTTGGGGAGCACTTGTTGGTCGCACCCATCTATATAGATGAGCTGGTCAGTAACGTAGAACTCCCAGAAGGCCAATGGAGGTATTGGTTTGATGACAAGAAGATCGTCGAGGGGCCTGTAGTTTTTGAACAGGAGTTTCCGTTGGATGAGTATCCGGTTTTTATCAAAGAAGGATCCATTATTCCTATGGATATTAAGAGAAGCTACACCGGGATTGGTACTACTGAGGATGAGGGATTTCTTACATTTTTAGTTTACCCTGATATGGATTCATCAAGTTTTGAAGTACATAGAGAACGTGATGAGTCAACCACATTGTCATATAAGCGAAAAGACAATCAACTGGCGATTACAATTACCGGAAAGAAAATATCCCATATTCTCAATCTTCACCTAACAAAAAAACCTATTTCAGTAGCATTAGATGGAGTTGAGTTAGCTGAAAGCACTTACGAATATCATGACGAGCGGAAGAAGCTCAGGATAAGAATGGAGGACTATTCAGCAGGTAATTACGAAATTCTTCTAAATTGAAATACGCTATGAAAAATATATTTACGCTCTTATTGGCATTGTTTATACTAAGTGGTTGTAGTTCGCAAGCTGTCGATGCCGACCGTCCTATGAAACCTCCACAGGGCTTTATGAATGAAACCCTTCTAAAAGCGGCGTATGGTCTGGGGATGTTGGATCTGATAGAAGATGATCCGGTAGTTCCGGAAAACATTGAAGCGTTTAAGGATATTGAGTATAAGCAGATTGGCAACATCAGCCTGCAACTGGATATTTATAGATCAAAAGAACTGAAAACCCCTGCCCCAACAATGATCTTTATTCACGGGGGAGCATGGAGGAAGGGTAAGCGATCAGATTACCTGCCGTACCTGATTGATTATGCAAAGAAAGGATACATCACCGCTACAATCTCATACCGGCTGGTCCAGCAAGCTCCCTATCCGGCAGCCGCCCAGGATGTGAGTTGCGGGATCAAATGGATCAAAGCAAATGCAGAACAGTTTGGTATCGATACAAGCAGAATTGCACTGGTTGGCGGATCCGCTGGCGGTCACCTGGCCTTGTTGATTGGCTATGGAGGGGAAAATCCACTGTTCAATGAAGAATGCGACATTGAAGTGGATGCCAAAGTAAAAGCTGTGGTTGATTTTTATGGACCTATCGACCTGACCACTCCCTACGCCATAAGTACATACCAAACACAGGATTTTCTGAATAGCACCTATGACAAGAATCCTGAGGTCTTTGAGTCTGCATCACCTAAAACCTATATCTCATCTGACGACCCGCCAACAATATTCTTCCAGGGCACCATTGACTCTTTGGTCCCCGTCAGCCAGTCGGACTCGCTGGATGTGTGGCTGGAGAGGGCAGGGGTTCCAAGGGACTATCACCGGCTCAAAGGTTGGCCGCATTCTATGGATGTAGCCAGAAAGGTGAACGAATACTGCCAGTTTTATATCGATCGGTTTCTGGAGGAGCATCTTTAGGGGAGAAAAGTCTCTCCAGCCCTGCAAGACTACAAAAGTCTCTCCTCGGGTACAGACTACAAAAGTCTCTTTCTAGCACAAGAGACTTTTGTAGTCTAGTGCAGACTTTGTAGTCAAAACCTAGCTACCTCTCCGATACCACCTCGATCATCTCTCCAACAAGATAGTTGATATAAGGATTGTAAGAGGGCCCCAACCAGTTCATCAACCGTGACTCGTATTCGTTTAGATGGTAGTACTTGCATGGGATGATATATCCGGTATAGGCACCATTGAAGCTGGTGACCATAGCCCGATATCCCTTTCTGTGCATGGCATTTTTATAGACCAGAGTAGTTTCTCCGCTAAAGTCACTCGGTGTGGTTGACCAGATCAGACTGTCCAGCTTGACCGATTGTAAGTACACTTCCCCAATTTCCGGGAAGAGTTTTCCAGCCAGATAAGTATTCAGGCGCAGTCCATCAGAAACTCTAATTTGGAATTCCGGATAGTCAATCTTTAGCGTCATTGAATTGATTGAAATAGTGTCCTTGAGTAGAATTTTGGCTGCGACTTTACTTGCACTATCAGCCAGTGCCTCACCAATATACCTTGATCTCTCAAAACCATCACCATGGCTTCGGAAACTGTGACTGCCCACACTGCCAGCATGGAAAACCGCCATATCATAACCGGAGACTTCCAATCTACGCTGGAAATACCCCGGATAATCCCCACTGGTTTCGAGATTGTCACCGCTAAGGGTAGTGGCATGTGCATTGAATGAGCCTATGATAGCCGTTTTGCCATCATCCTGTGCCACTTTGATGATCATAAAGTCGTCGTCTACCTGACCGTCTTCACCGACCAGCCTGTTTTTGACGTAGTCCGGTGCATGGAAATTGGAAACACCCAGCTTGCCTGGTTTGAGGTCGTGCACTGCTTCGGTGATGGCACCTGATACCTCCCGGGCCAACCATTCCACCACTTGCGAGTTGTATTCACCACTAAATAATTCTCCCACGATGCCTTCGGACCAGGCACCCACACTGGAATGCGTATGTGTGGCAGAATAGAAGATGCTTTCCCGCCCAAAACCCAGTTGTTCTTCAATCTGTTTGTCAACCAGCTCACTCACATCAGGTGGCATGATCAACAGGTCCGACCCAACCAATACCACTGTCTTGTCTTTAACCCGGATAGCGATGGTTTTGACAAACAGGCTGTCATGAATGCCTGTTGCCGGAGCCCCCTGCCTGTCCCCATATCCTGATAAGGGTATTGCCGAAAACGTACCAGTGATGGGATCATTCTTGTCACCATGTAGGATAGGAGTGATGCTCCTTTTTCCCATTCCAATGTTGACCTTACCCTCATCGCTTGAAAGCTCTCTGGCCATACTGTCCAACCTGTTTTTTGTGGTTTCATAATATGCGGTTTCGAAGTATGGGGTATAGTCTACCTTGCGGATGGCCCAGAAGAGGATCAGGATGATTAAAACCAGGATGTTTAATATGATCTTCAAGAATAGTTTCATAATCGCAGAGCTATTAAAAAAGAAAACCGCTCCGAAAAGAGCGGTTTTCAGCAATGATATTGAACTCAATTAATAAGGTAAACCGGTACCCTGTAGTAGCCAGGTTTTAGACCATGCACTGTTTTTAGGGTCGGGAGAAGCAAAGTTTGTCATCTCCAGTTTTTCAATAGCTGCTTCAGCATTTATTGGGTTTGTAGAAATATCTTCATTTAAACTGTAATAAAAACGAAGTGGTATTGCTTGTCTCCTGGCTGAAAATCCAGTTTGCAAGTCTGGCATGCCAGTTCTTCGGTAGTCAAACCACGATTCAGTAGCAGCGGTCCAGCTGGCAATCCATTTTTGGAAAATGATACTGCCAATGTCAACATATGGTGCATTAGCAATGTAAGTGCCGTATGAGTTGCCAACACCCCATGCATTTAATGATTCCTGTACGCCACTTTGATAGTGACTAGCGGCAGTGCCTGGAACTCCCCATCCCCTGGCTGCTGCTTCTGCTAAAATAAAATGTACTTCAGCAGCAGACATGAGGCGCATTTGCAACAGGTCACCTGAACTTTCGGAATACATGGTGCTTAATTGCGATACATGATAGTTATACGCACCCTGGGTCGCAAAATCCGCTGTTAAATTGTATGACTGACCAGCTTGAGTTTGGGCTGGAATACCTACGTAATCCTGATCAAAATCAAGACGCAGGTTTGGTTCATCCGGAAAATTCGCCAAATAGGCATCTACTACATCCTGTGAAACCTGCCTTATTCCATCATCTTCATCTTCAGGGTCATATGCATTAGTACCGCTATTGCCACCTATGCCCGTTCCTCCCACCAATTCCAATGGTATTTCTACTCGTTCGAACCAAACTGCCATCCGTGGGTCACTATAGTACTGCATTGTATCAACTAGAGTGGCGCAAGGTTTTCTTCGTAGATAATCATTTGAAGGATCATTGGGAAAATACTCAGTAGTAATAGGCCAAGCAGTATTTTCAGCGGTTCCCGGATAGCCAATATTTGCATCATCAGAAGTACTGGTGATGATCGGATAGGTACCAGGATCTGAAGCAATCTCAGTGATGCCATCTTCTGCAAAAGTTGGTTCTTTTGCTTGCAATCTCATATAATACCGCAGAGCTAGTGAGTTGGCTAATTTTCTCCATTTTGAGATATCGCCACCATAAAGCACGTCCTGCTTTGCATTTATTGGTTGACCACCACTTGCAGAAAGTAAAGTATTTGCGGTTTTTAGGTCTGCAACAATCCCATGATAAATGTCTTGTTGCGAATCAAAAACAGGCTTAAGAATCCCATCATCTACCTTTAGTGATTCAGAGTATGGAGCATCACCCCATAGATCAGTAATCAGTCCAAAGGTATAAGCTTTAATGATTAACCCAATCGCCTGATGGTATTCATATCCTTCATCCACAGCTTTATTATAAAACTCATCAGAATTACGCAAAATGCCATAGAACCCACTCCAGCTTTGGCCTGGGTTATTCCAGTCATAGTTGTTATGGCCTGAGGACCATCCGGTCTTTTGTGTATGTTGCATGACACCGGCGATGTCTCCGATGCCCATATCGGTTATTCTTCCTCCCAAATCCGTAAGCATTGTTGGCAACAGCAAATTAAGGTCTGTTGTCTCAGGTGCTGGAGAATTGGGGTTAATATTCAGCTCATCCAGGTCTTCACAGGCAAAAAATACCAATAAAATACTCAGAGACATTGTGACGAATATATTATTCCACTTTTTCATCTTTTTCATTTTTTTGATCTCTTAAATACTATAGTGTAAGACTAACTTTAAACCCGACAGGCATTACCCATGGAAGTACATTGTACCGCTCAACCCCCTGGTAAAGCTGACTTCCTGAAGGTTGATAGGCCCTTTCCGGATCAATGTTAAAGGTATTCTTAGTCCATAAAATGATATTTCTGCTATACACAGAGATATCTATATTCTCAAGCATAATTCTTTGTGCTATACTTTTAGGAAAACGGTAGTTCAATGCAACTTCCCGAAGCTTTACATAGTCTGCATCAAACATGTTAGCTAATCCGATATCCCATGGGAAACTTACAGAATAAGGAAGAAATGTGGTTCCTGGGTTTCCAAGGTTTTCATGATCAAGGATGAAGTTTCCATCCTCATCATACGTACCTACTACACCCGGAGAAAATACTCCATCATATACCGTTACCCCACTCCAGTTTTCAGGGAATCCACCATATTCTGGTGTAGGCCCACCGACTGGATATAGCTTGTCAGGATAAAGCAATTTGTCAGCATTGGCAACTACCCAGTCACGAAGCTCCTGACTTGGTCCTGGATTTTCGGGATCATATACACCAGGATAATTCAGGTTTTCAAACCAGTGGTTTGTGACCTTATCCTCAGTCAGATAACGATAACTTTGTGAAACAAACTGACCTCCATGACGCCAGTCAAATGTTGCACTGAGTGAAAAGTTTTTATAAGCCACAGTAACTTGCCCTCCCATAAGGAATTTAGGGTTGGCGTTTCCTACTTTCTCATAAGTGGAGGCTGCTTCCCACTCCGAATCGGTTGCAGCATCCGGAATCAAAGGATACCTGTAATATGGAGAATTTGGATCTGTAACCCGTCTTACTTTTCTAGAGTAAAGAGTGCCAACCAATCCATCACTAATTACATCATTCCCAAATTGATCCACGTTTACTAAAGCGCCTTTGGCATAAGCATAACTTCGAACCCTTCCCTGATCCCAGAGACGTAGAAATGGGATATCTTCATCCAACTCAAGTACGCGAGTCTCATTTTTGGTAAAGTTTAAATCCACATCGACTCTGAAGTCACCGCTTTTAACAGGTGTACCACCCAGGTTGATTTCAATTCCCTTACTTTGTACCAAGCCGGCATTTACAATCCTGTTAGTAAACCCTGTTGAGGTAGGTAGTGGAACATTGAAAATTTGCTTCACATTATCCAGAGTATATGCAGTTCCTTCAAACCTGATCCTGTTTTGGAAAAGTTTGGCTTCCACACCTAATTCAATGGATGTTTGCTTTTCGTTTTCAAGGTCTTGATTAAATTTAGTTGAAGGTACGTTTAGGCGTATCGCGTCTCCCCACTGACCAGAGTTACCATAAGTTGATACCAGGTTGTATGGGTCGGTATCGTTACCGGATTTGGCATAACCACCACGTAGTTTAAGCATATCTACAGATCTACCCATTTCAATAAACTCATTCAAAATGATGCTTAATGAAGCTGAAGGATAGCTATAGCCTTTAGCCAAAGTACTCGACCTGTCATATCGGGCAGTTAAATCAAGAAAGATAGATTCTCTCCAGCCCAAATTAGCTAAACCATATACACTATTTATTGCCTGTTCACGGATAAACGAAGAATACTCCAGTGCTGTATTTGTAATATTGCTTAGGTTGAAAAGGTTAGGAACTACCAAACCACTTCTACTTTGAGCAGAGTTACTTACGCCAGTGCCTTTTGAGTAACGAGTATTACCTCCAACAGAAGCGGTTAGCGTAAAATCCGTCGCAAATGATTCTGTATATGTTAGTAATGCATCCATGTTACTCTCCAGATAGCTGGTAACATTGATACCATAGGTACCATTATTCGCCTCACGAGAGTAACCCTGTCCAATTTTTGTTTCCTCGGTCTGATCAACTTTATCCAATGCAATACGACCCATTAAGCTAAGCTTGGGAGTGATTTCCCATGTAGCCATTACATTACCAAATAACTGGTAACGATTAAATCCATTGTTTACATCATTGGCCAACATCCATGGGTTATCTCCTCCTGGGGCAACCTGAAGGATAGTATTACCTTGCCCGATATCATAGTCACGTAGCTTATTGATATCTGCTTCTATGGGAGTAAAATATGCCCACTGAAGTGGGTTCGTTCCACGATCTCCAGCTGGTCTGTTTTTTGCAAAACTGTTCACAAAGTTGACATCCGTACTGATCGTCACTTTTTCATGTGCTTTGGCAGAAGCTGATAAGGATAAGTTGTGCCTGTTAAGATCAGAGTTCGGAATTAATCCATTATGAGTCATGTTCGTGTATCCAAGTCGGTAGCTTAAGTTTTCAGCTGCATTTGACAAAGAGACAGCATTGGTACTTGTGAAGGCATAATCATTCAGGAAATTCTGAACATTGTTAGGATGCGCTACCAGCTCGGTAGGAATAGGATTTCCATTGGCGTCCAGAGGTGAATCCCATTGGACTGCAAAATAGCCCTTGTTTAATTCCGGGCCGCCACCACCTAATCCGCTGGCAACTGAAGGTAAAACTCCACCACCTAAGTCCTGCGGACGATAAGAAAAGTATCCTGCAGCAAATTTCTTTTGTGTATCCAGATATCTATATGGAATATCAAAGTTGTTACTTGACGAAACAGAGATTTTCATTCCAGTTCCCTGCTTGGCTTTTTTGGTAGTGATCAGTACTACACCATTTCCCGCTCGTGTTCCATACAATGCTGAGGCTGCAGGTCCTTTCAATACAGAAACGCTTTCAATATTTTCAGGATCCAGATCTGAAATTACATTACCATAATCGACTGGATTTCTATCTCCGAATCCACCAACATTATTGATATCGTTGGACATAGGAACTCCATCGACTACAAACAATGGTTGGTTATTGGTGCTAAGCGAGTAGGCGCCACGAATTGTTACATTTGTCGTAGAGCCAGGTCCACCCGTTTGACTGACGGTTACACCGGCTACTTTACCAGCCATCCCGGTCAAAAAGTTTTCCTGTGCCACACGGTTAAACTCTTCACCGTCTACTTTCCCTACCGAAAACCCAAGTGATTTTTCTTCTCTTTTGATACCAAGTGCGGTTACAACAACTTCTGATAACGCTGTCACATCTTCACTTAACTTAATGTTAATGGTAGAATTGCTTCCAACAGTCATCTCCTGAGTTTCAAAGCCAACATAGGAGAAGACTAAAACGGCATTGTCATTTGTTACTTCCAGTGAATAGTTTCCATCGATATCTGTAATGGTTCCACCAGCTGCATCTTTAATTGCAATATTTACTCCGGGAATACCTGAGCCATCTGAGGCAGTTACAGTTCCCCGTACTGTGCGTTGGTCATCATTGGATGCAAGTGCTGGCATGGAGACAATGGTCACCATAAAGCAAATCATCACCAGATGATATAATGAGCTTAAAGTATAGTTCACGTGTTTCATTTTTTAATTTTTTAAGACCTAAAAGGGATATCAATCGACTAGTTCAAATGTCATAATAAGCGCGTTCGTATTTACCCCTATATTTTCAGGTTCAGTACTAGCGGCCATAAACATGGTCAACTGCATTTTCGTATCAGAAATTGAATTCAGGATAACCATACTCTGGAAGTCTCTAAATCCAATAAATTCAGTACCGGAGAAATCAATGGTTATTGCGCCAGTATAAGGCACACCTCCATATACGGAAGGAACAGTAAGGTCTACATTTTCATTAAATGTGAAAGTAGCACCAGTTTCAGGTGTGTAATTGGCAATGCAAAGTCCGAAGGAAGCACCGTTAGCATTGGTAACATTAGCGCCACCATCAGTTAACAACTGAAAAACGTATCCACCAAAATCACCGCCATCAGCTTCGACATCATGTACATAGGAGCCATCAGGATAAAATGTATACGTGTCATCATAGACACCCCCCATTCCAAATTCAGTACTAAATATTCCGTCAGGGAGTGGAGCTGGTGTATCATCCACCACAGAAAGTTCAGCATCAGCATTGGCAAAATAATCACCTCCGCTTGAATGTGCTGCAGACATTTTCCATGTCTTCCCATTCCCCGTTGCTGGGTCTCCGGTGAGTAGCTCAAAAGGAGGGAGAGCAATTGCTAAATAAGCATCATCCGAAACAGTGCCTGTACTGCCTGTCACACTTAATGTTACAGAATAATATCCACCTACTTCATAGGTGTGAACCGGGTTTGCCTCGGTGCTCGTGTTACCATCACCAAAGTCCCATGAATACGTGTCTGCATTAACCGCAAGTGCATTGAATGCCACCTTCGTATCGTCCACACTATAGTGGAGAATGACTGACGTAGGTAGATCTCCTCGGGTGTCTCCATCCTCATTACATGAGGCAAGAAACATTGCTGACAGCACCAAAAGGCCGAAATACAATTGTAGATTTTTCTTCATAAATGTGTAGTTAAATAATTGTCTAAGAAGTTCTTTATTCCTTAATAATGGTTCGAGTGGAGTAAGCTTTCTTGAACCATAGCTGATCAAATCCGGTTGAGTATTCTTGATCTTTAAATAATTCTATTAAAGTTTAGTAAAATGCCAGTTAACTATTTCGCTATTTACGTAAATGATTCCTGATTTTACGCAGGCGCCGGGGGCAGAATGATTTAATAATTTTTAGGAAGCATCATGATAACAATCGCAAAGCCTTAACCTGCAAAAAATCAACAAGAAACTTCCACTTACTTTCATTTTTGGAAATAAATTACATGCTTCATAAAGATACTGAAAATCACCATTAGTATTAGCTATCAGAGATAATGAGATTTTATCAAGTATTGGCATTTTCGATCCTATTGATCTCCGGCTCATGTAGAGAAAAGGGTAGCAATAACAAGAAAAAAGCTCTCAGGCCATCCGGACTGACCGGGAATGCGCTTGCCATTCAATATTGTGGGAGCTGTCATTCTATGGTGCCGCCCTCCATGCTGCCTAAAAGTATCTGGCAGGAGGATGTGTTACCCGCAATGGGTCACAGGTTGGGAATTTACAAAGGAGACCACCAACCGGACAGTCTTTTTGATAGCGGGCTGGGAGGGGTGTACATTCGAAAAGCAAATGTCTATCCTGAAGAGCCAACCATAGCTGATGAAGATTGGGAAAAGATCAAAGCTTATTATCTTGAAAATGCACCTGACGAGATCCCGGCTCCGGTCAGGGAGAAGACAATAAATATTGGGTTAAATCATTTCAAGGTAAAGGCTTCTGAATTTTCACACCGACCACCGCTCACCAGCATGATAAAAATACTCGAAAATGATCGGGGGTTTGTGATTGGTGATGGAAAACGTGATTTCAGCAACCTTACCTTTCTTAACAACGCAACTGATCAGGATTTCAATACCAGGCTTAAAACCTCTCCGATACATTTTTATGAAAAGGAAGACACTGTTTACCTGACTACCGTTGGTAAAAGCCTTTATCCTCATGACGCACCCGATGGGAATATTCTTAAACTCTATGGTAAGGCACCAGGGGAGCCACTTCGAAGTGCCAAAGAGCTGATCACAGGTTTGCAACGTCCAGTCCATGTTTCTTATGGTGATTTGGATAACGATGGGCTGGAAGATCTTGTAGTTTGTGAATATGGAAATCTAACAGGTAAGCTTTCATGGTTCAGAAATCAGAATGGAAAATATCAAAAGGAGGTCTTAAGAGCGTTGCCCGGAGCTATTAAGACGGAGTTAGTCGATTTTGATAAGGACGGACAACTGGATATAATGGCTTTGATGGCCCAGGGCGACGAGGGGCTGTTTTGGTACAGGAATTTAGGGAATGGTTCGTTTGAAGAAGTAAGATTGCTTTCGTTTTTGCCTTTAAATGGGTCTCAATATTTCGAGTTACATGACTTTAACGGAGATGGTGATCTTGACATACTTTATGTCTGTGGGGACAATGCAGATCAGACACCCATTCTCAAGGACTACCATGGTATTTACCTCTACATAAATGAAGGGAGTAATCAATTTGAACAGAAATATTTTTATCCGTTGAATGGAGCATATAAGGCCATGGCTCATGATTATGACCTGGATGGTGATCTTGACATTGCTGCCATTTCGTTTTTCCCGGATTATGTAAGCTACCCTGAAGAAAGTTTTGTTTACCTGGAAAACCTGGGAGGCTGGGAGTTTAGGGACTATAGTTTTGAAAATGCTTCCCAGGGGCGATGGATCGTAATGGATGCTGTAGACAAAGATGCTGATGGTGACATCGACATTGCTCTTGGGTCTTTTGTGGCTTTCGAGGCTGCCGGCGATACTACAGGACTTGGCCAGCGATGGATCAGACAGGGGCCTTCTATGGTGGTGCTGGAGAATACGGTGAGGTAATTAGTCAGCCTTTTGGCAATTAGAGATGGTTCGCAACACTCACTATGCAGTTCACAACGTACATATATAGTTCACAACATCATTTGAAGAATTCGCAACATAAAACTGGTTCTTCACAACGCTCTCATACTTTTTTACAACGCTGTGAAAAGCTAATTAACTGTTGAGAAATATATTTTTGGTGTTGTGAACAGGTAATAATTGTTTGAAATGCTTTATTGCAGTTGTGAGTCGTGTGATTAGCTTAATAAGCACCTGGTAGGTATTTCATATAAGTTGACACTATAAAAAAAGCCATCCCACCTAAGTGGAATGGCTTTTATGTTAACAATTTAAATCTAGGCTATATCCTAAGCTATTAGTAAGGTTTTCCAGTACCTTGAAGCAACCATTGTTTAGAATAAGGGCTATCCTTACCCAATGCGCCGGAAAATCCAGTAGTCTCCAATGAAGATTCAACGGCAGATTCAACATTATCTGTATTGTTATTCAACTCATCTCCTCCATATCCAAATCGGATTGCTGGAACAGGTTGTAATGCTCCGGCTCCAACAGTAAGTGCAGGAAACCCTGTTCTTTTGTAGTCATTCCATGCTTCTGTAGCCGCACCGAAAGATGCAACCCACTTCTGTGTGATGATCTGTTCAAGTGTGCCGGCATATGGTACAGCAGCAATAAAAGTACTGTATTGATCCGCCACTCCCCAATTTTCCAATGAAGCCTGAATACCAGCGTTATAGTGTGTTTCAGCATCACCTACAGACCACCCATTTAGTGCCATTTCAGCTAGTGTGAAATGCATTTCCGCTGCAGAAACCAATCTGGCTTGAAGAATATCACCAGGTTGTGCCTGTCCGTCCATAAACGTTTCAGTCAACATTGAAACATGCACATTGTGACGGCCCTGGCCTGGAGAAGGATTACCATTATAGCTTTGGATATCCTGCATGAATATTCCGGCCGGAATACCTATATATTCCCGGTCATCATAGGTAACACTGTCTGGATTATATTCCCTGGTATAGGAGTCTGTACTACCTCTGTAGTCAATCCAGTTTGGCAGAATGTCAGTCAGTGGACCACCATTCACTCTCATCTGAGAAGATGCTGATACTGGCAGCAATAAATCAGGCACCCACCTGATTCTCACAGGCTCAAACCATACATCAAGTCTTGGGTCATTCGTTGCTACCAATTGACTAATCAGTGTTTCACAAGCATGGTATCTGGTTGAACTTTGCTCATTGTCATACTGGATAGGCCATTGATCATTGGAACCTCCAGTATAGTCTAAAGTGGCATCTTCACTAGAAGTTGTGATGAAATTTCCACTGGAGACAATGCTCTCAACGATTCCCTGTGAAGCTGTGCTTTTCTCTGAAATCCTCACAGCATATCTGATGATCAGAGAGTTGGCGAATTTTTCCCAGGCATCCATGTCTCCTCCAAAATACAGATCTACATTACCGTCCACACCAGTATCATCACCGGTAGCAAATAAAGTAGCAGCTGCTTGCAAATCAGCAATCACACCATTGTAGATTGTTTCCTGAGAAGAGTAAGTTGGAAAGAACAGTCCTTCGTCAGCTTGCAAAGCATCTTCATAAGGTGCGTCTCCCCAATAATCAGCAATCTGGCCAAAAAGGAAAGCTTTCATTGTAAGTCCAACACCCTCATGGAATGGAAATCCCTGATCCTGTGCGTTTTGGATAAGTAACTCATTGGTTCTGAGTAAGTCATAAAAACTTTCCCATCCTACGGCATTCCATCCATAATAATTATGACCACCAGCCCATCCGGACTTCTGTGTATGTTGCATGGCCCCAGCCATGTCATTTACCCCTAGGTCCAGGTAGTTTGATGCAACAGGCCCTAAAACGGAAGGCATCAATAGATTCACTCGACCCTCAGAAAGAGGTACCCCATTGGGGTTCTGGTTAAGTTCGGTTAACCTGTCTTCACAACCTGACGCTGTCAGGATCAATGCACAGACAACAAATCCTATTTTATATATTGATATTTTCATTTTTTAATCCTTTTAGCAATTAAAAGTTGAAGTTCATTTTGAAACCAACTGAATAACTCCATGGCATTACGTTTTGTCTTTCAAAACCTTGCTTGAATTGGCTTCTACCATCACCCTGGTTGCCTCCGCCAGATTGGAAAGCTCTTTCAGGATCAATTCCTATGTCTGCAGCATTCCACAACATGAGGTTTCTGGTGTAGACAGCGAAGTTTGCACCCTTAAACAAAGAAGGAACTGCGTAGCCAACAGAAAACTCTCTTAATTTGATAAACGATGCATCAAAAGTCACGTTCTTGGCAAATCTCCATGGATAAGTATTGGTGATTGGTGCGAAAACAGTACCAGGAGCACCCAGGTTTTCAGTGTATACATCATCAGAGAAATCATCAGGTGTATCAGCACCAGCTGTCTGCACTACACCAGGAATGAAAGCTCCATCATTTCCACCATCACCAAGCGTAAATCCACCGGTTTCAGCAGTATGCCCACCCACACGTGGGAATCTCCCAAGCTGAGGAATTACATTCTCATCAGCAGTAGACTTCAGGTAATCAACCAGCTCCTGCTCAGAGAACAAGCCACCAGGCACCAAACCGTTTAGCTGACGTGCAGATCTCCAGTCAGATTCACCATATCTGTAGGTGAAAGAAACAAATTCTCCACCTTGTCTCCAATCAAAACTAGCGGCCACAGTGAACTTACCAAATCTCACACTTGTCTGCATTCCGAGAATAAAGTCAGGGTTGAAGTTTCCGGTCTTTTCCCAGTCTTCTGTATCTCTAAGATCCTGATAGTATCCATTTGTACCCAAAACAGGCCATTTGTAGTACTCGGAATTTGGATCTTCCACCTGTACATAGCCGTAGCTGTAAAGGTCTCCAATTTGATCACCGATAAAAGAGTAAGCTCCTGCCTGGTCGCTCCAGATACGAATGAAATCAAGACCATCAGTCAATTCTTTAACTGTTGTCCTGTTTCTTGTCAGGTTAAAATCAATATCCCAGGTGACTCCATTAGGATTTTTGATGGGTGTACCCCCGAAAGTGAATTCCCAACCTTGACTGTTGATCAGTCCGGCATTGATCAGCTGACTGCTAAAGCCTGATGATCTTGGTCTAGGTACACGGAATATTTGATCCCGGTTATCCATGGTGTAATAAGTACCTGTAAAACGAACACGATTTGAGTACAAGTTAAGATCCAATCCTACCTCAATAGAAGTATTTGTTTCTGGTCTTAGCCCAGGGTTCAATAGGGTGCTGGGTACACTCTGTGTAATCAAGGTATTCCATGATCCGGATCCAAGAACCTGCTCAAGGTTATAGGGGTCGGTATCATTACCAACCTGTGCCCAACCACCACGTAGCTTTAATAAACTAATAGTCTGAGGAAGATCAAAAGTATAATTAGCTAACCAGCTCAATGAAGCTGAAGGGTAGAAGTACGATCTGTTTACAACAGGAAGAGTACTTGACCAGTCATTTCTTGCAGTCAGGTCAAGGTAGATCTGACCGGCATACCCAACAGAAGCGAGGCCGTAAAGACTGTAAATTTCTCTCTCATATTTACTGCTACTTACACTGATGTTGTCAAGCGGGATGTTGCCTACATTGTAAATACCAGGAACCACTAAACCATTTCTTCTATCTCCACCGGAACCAATGCTTGAATTGGTGCCCTGTCGGTTCATGATGTTCCCTCCGGCTGATACACTAATGTCCCAATCATCACCAAATATCTTATTATATGTCAAGAGGAAATCGCTGTTTCGCTCCTGGAAATAGATATCTTGAACTGTATAATTACCTTTAGGCATCCTGTTTGCACTAAAAGGGATGATTGTTTCTCTACTTTCATTATAGCTATCCATTGAGTGTCTTACTTTCAAAGAAAGATCTTCAGTGAATTTATAATCAAGTGAAACAACTCCGTATAGTCTGTCTCGCTGAAATCCGTTATTCATTCCATATGCAATGAAGTAAGGGTTGTCTCCTCGAGGAAATCTCCTTTGCTGAACACCTTCGAGTCCTGGCTCCCAGTAGTCTTCAAGAAGTGCAATATCAATATAGGATGACTCGTATACTGCTTGCAGTGGGTTATTATTTCGATCTCCGGTACTTGGGATATCATTGGAGTTTGTCCTGGCTACAGTGATGTTTGTATTCACTGTCAGGTTGTTAAGTATCTTATAAGTAAAATTTGTCTTCAGACTGTTGTTGTAACGGTCGTTATTTGGGATCATACCCTGCATAGACATATTTGAATACGATACCCGAAAGTTTCCATTTTCATTCCCTCCGGTCACAGCTACATTGTTGGTTGACGTAATTCCTGTTTGAAGGAAATTCTTCATGTTATCAGGAAAAGATCTCAACTCCCTTGGCTCATAGTCCGGCCATTGCGGTGCTATGTTTCCTGCATCTAGTTGAGGGCCTCCCCAATATGCGGAACCTTCATCAAGAACTGCTTCTCTTCCTCCATTGGCGAATTTGTAGTGGAAATCAAGATATCTGTAAGGTTGCTCAAAAAGCGTACTTGATGAAACCGAAACACCAATTTTCTTCGCTTTTGAGCCAGACTTTGTGGTAATGATTACAACACCATTTCCTGCTCTCGTTCCATACAATGCAGCAGCACTAGGTCCTTTTAGAACAGTCACATCCGCAATATCATCAGGGCTGATATCAGAAATGGCGTTTCCATAATCTACCTGGTTTGAATTCCCATTTTCTGAAACATTATTCAATCCATTACCCATGAATACTCCATCCACAATAAACAATGGTTGGTTATCTGTGGTAAGAGATGTTTGGCCTCTAATTACCATACTTACTGTGGATCCTGGACCACTAGTCTGGTTAATTGTTACACCCGCTACTCTACCAGCTAAGGAGTTCAACACGTTGTCCTGAGACACCTGGGTAAGTGATTCACCATCTACTCTTCCTACATCATATCCAAGAGATTTTTCCTCTCTTTCAATACCCAATGCAGTTACAACTACTTCATTCAGTGAAGTTACATCTGGTGAAAGTGTCACATCAATGACTGATCTGTTACTAACAGGGATTTCCTGAGTTACAAAACCTACAGAGCTGATGATTAATGTAGCATTGGCATCACCAACTACCAGTGAGTAGTTTCCATCAAAATCAGTGATTGTACCATTGTTGGTACCTTGCTCCACGATGTTTACACCAGGAAGTCCTGAAGGTTCTTCTTCAGAGACAATTTTTCCAGTAATTCTCGTGCCCTGAAAAGTGCTTGAAGGAACAACCTCTGCTTTCACTTCAGCACGTTTCCTAACAACGATGTTGTTATTTACCGCTCTGAATTCAAGATCAGATTTTTTGGAGATCTCCTTTAGGATTTCCTGCAGGTTATTTCCCTTCTCTAATTGAATCTCCTTATTCAATTCACTTTTAATCTCATCTTCATAGATGAAATTATAGGCAGTTCGATCAGAGATTTCATTCATTAGTTGAATGACTTTCCCCTCACGAAGATTCAGACTCAACTTGGTTTCTTCAAGGCCAGGTTGGCCTGTAGAAACCGCGTAGGTCGCATTGTAAGCAACAATCGCCAGTAGCACCAGCAATTGCCTTAAAAACTTGGTAAGTTTTGGTTTCATAGTTTAGAATTTAAATTATTAAGCGTTTTTAATTGGATTTAAAAGTGGTTTCTTCTGTTTGTTTTTGCCCATATGATTTAGTTTTTGATGATTATCTTATTGTCTTTTATCTCGTACTGAGTACCTGTGGCAAAAGTCAATGACTCCAGCACAGACTTAATGTTTTCATTTTGATGAATGCCATTGAGGGACTTTTTATAAATTGATTTGTCCTCAATTATTACCTCAACCCCGTACCATCTTTCAAGCATTTTTTCCACACTTTTCATAGGTGTAGAATCAAATCTCAGAATACCCTTTCTCCAACTAAGTTCATTTTCAGGGTTTACCTCCAGAATCCTTAAGCTGTTGTCTGTTTGAGAGAACAGTAGTTTTTGATTTTTTGTGAGTATAACAGGTTCTTTGATGCCTTGCAGAAACCCTACCTTAACGGACCCTGATTCAACAGTCACTGAAAAGGTTTCCTCATCATCATATGCTCTTATATTAAAAGAAGTGCCAAGCACCGCTATCGTATAATCTTTGACCTTGATTGTAAATGGTCTGTCCTCTTCTCTTTTTACGTCGAAGTATGCTTCTCCAATAATCTCAACTTCTCTTGAGCTACTGGAAAACTTTTTTGGGTAGGAAATGCTGCTTACAGCATTTAGATGAACAAAACTTCCATCGGCCAGTCGAGTTCTAAACATACGTTTATTTGGCGTGTTTTTGATGATGAGTGCATTCGTTGCTTCATCCAAAATTGCCTTTTGGTCTTTATCGGAGACTTCAGGCATAAGTAACATGATATAGTAACCTATGGAAGCAAGCACCAACAGTGACGCTGCAATAGAGTAATAGCCTCTAAGACTTTTTGGAGTCTTAGAATCCTTCGACTTTTTTAGCTGAAGTGGAGGATGTGTTTCTACTTTCTTCTTTTTAAAGGAAGACTCCACCTCCTGTAAAAACATGCGCTCCAAATAGGCGTCATACCTGGCAACCAATTGAGGGTCGTCAAGATTCCAGAGAAGTGTCTCAAACTCCTCCCGGGTGATCTCATTGTTTATTAGTTTCTCAAATAATTGATCAGAATCCATCTGCTTATTATCAAAAGCTATCACCCTAAATACTAGCAGACTATATTATCGGGCTACCCCTGAAGTAAAATATTTATACTAAACACTTATAAGATAATAGCATATCATACAGTGGACCGGTTCTACAAATGCTCTTAATATTCTTTTAATTTGATGGCCTGATGCCCTATTTGTATTGTATTATTTAGGGCAGATCCTGCCAGTACCAATGACTTTACCTTAAAAACCATGATAAAAAACAAGCAACTCTTACTTAACCTGATCATTGTAGGAATGACTTTGGGTACAAACTGGGCCATCAGGGGTCAGTTTGGCCATGAGCAAGGAGCTGCGTGGGCAGGAGCTGTTGGTGCACTGGCAATCATTCTGATAGCAAACAGGTCCGATTGGAACAACAAGCTATTCAAAGCAACAATGGCAGCTGCTATTGGCTGGGGACTTGGGGGATTGATGAGCTATGGTGTGGTCGTAGGTTATGGAAGGGGGACAGATTTTGTGAATGTGTACTATGGTCTTCTGATGCTTTTTGTGATTGGCGGGCTTTATGGCTTTGTTGGTGGTGGATTGTTTGGGCTTGTTTTATCGGACTCAAATCAAAAAAAGGTCAACTGGATAACTTTGTTTTCGGGATCAGTGACTACTGCAATCGTATGCTATTTCTTCATTATCATGGAATGGGAATGGAAAATGACCCCGCCAAGGTCAGAAATGTGGGCTGGTTGTCTGGGTGTTGGCCTGTTTCTAGTATGGTTTACCAGGCACTTTGATTTTAGGTCGGCACTAAGGGTGGCTGTTTTTTCGGGCCTGGGCGGAGGTTTTGGATTTGCTTTTGGTGATTTCCTGCAGGTTATGGGGAACGTATCGGGGATTTCATTCAACTTCTGGAATGTAATGGAATACTCACTGGGCTTTTTCGGAGGTATAGGGATGGCCTATGGTACTTTCACCTCACAATGGGAATCTACTGATCAGCAGCATATAAAATCTTCTAATTTGCTTCCGCTAATATTTATTGTATTATTTATTCCATTTGTAGTTTGGGATCAAACTTTTAGCATTGAGAAGATCCAGGGGATTTACGGGAAATTGATCGGTGGTGATGCGACTGATATTGCCTGGGTTATTAAAATTGGAGTATTCTGCTTAATTCTTGTCTATACATCTTACTTTTTAATAAGGTATCAACTAAATAAAGAAGGTAATGTAGAGTACACGCATCAGGAGGTGAAAACCTTTTTCTTTTCCCATTTTGCACTTTACACATTGTTTAGCCTCATCATTACCGGGGCTTTGATTAGTACCTATAGAATTGAACAATACCTCTACCTGGTCAACTACGCAATCATTCTTTTTGCAATACCCAGACTGAACCCTGTTTTCACCCCGATCATTGAAAAAAAACAATGGAGTTGGAATTTACTGATCCTCTTGTTAATCATTGCGTTTCTTGCATTTATTGCCATCAACTCACATGGGGATGTGCCAGGAATGCAGCGACGATTTGAATTTTAAAATTCGGATAGCCTTTTCTTTTTTAATGCCAGTAGACTACAAAACAAGACAACATTGACATGCAAAATGTAGTAATTGTTGGTTTTGGCTTCATGGGAATGACCCATGCGGCCAACATCATAAAGAATAAGCATCTAAATCTCGTGGCAATAGTAGATAAGGATGTGGAGGGGATAGAGAAAAAACTCACCTCTAAGACCGGAAATTTTGCAATCGAGGAGATCAACCTCGATATACTTGGGGCAATCAATAAATATAGTCATCTACAAACCTGCCTGGAGACTGAAGAAGTGGATGCTGTGCATGTATGTGTCCATACAGATCTTCACTACTCCATAGCAAAGCAACTGCTTACAAAAGGATTGAATGTTTTCCTGGAAAAACCCATGACCCTGAATGTGAATGAAGGCCAGGAGTTAATTGACCTGGCCAATAAGCATAATTGTGTCTTCATGGTTGGTCATGTGGTGAGGTTCATGCCTCCATATCAGCAACTTAAACAATGGGTCGATGAAAAGACTTATGGTCCCCTGAAGTTTTTGAGTCTTTTCCGCTTTTCTGGCGTTCCTTCCTGGGGGCAGTGGAAAGAAAAGCAAACTGATTTTGGATCTTCGGGAGGTGCTTTATTTGACTTGTTGATCCATGACATAGACATGATCAATTTTTTGCTAGGGAAGCCTGACACGATAGAAAGTACTAATATGCCGGGATATCTGAGCAATAATGACTATACATGTGCTTTTTGGACATATAAAGAATCAGGAATTACAGTGAAAGTTGAAGGTGGAAATGTCTTTCATTCTACATTCCCGTTTCAGGCTGGATTTTCAGCCCAATTTGAAGAGGCAAGTGTCTTTTATTCTACTTTGACACCGGAATCCATTCAGGTGGCAACCCATGAAGAAGCCATACATGTGAAAGACATTGATACTCCGGATGGATTCTATCATGAGATCGATTATTTCTATGAATGTGTCAGGGCAGGCAAAAAGCCAGAAATTTGTCTTCCTGAGTCATCGCTGGAAACGATCAAATTGTGTTATCAGCATACAAACGATATTTAGTAATTACCATGAGCTTACAAACCAAAGAACAATTGGCTATCAATGGCGGGCCAAAAACGATCAATAAAAAATTTTCCTGGCCAGTTTTTGATGAAAGTGATATACAGGCAGTGCAGGAAGTAGCAAAGTCAGGAGCCTGGGGCAACCCCGATTGTAAGGGGTTGATTGAGGAGTTTGAAAAAGCCTACGCAGCTTATTGCGGCACCAAATATGCCATTTCCTGTGTGAATGGATCAGTTTCTTTACGTTTGGCTCTGATTGCCTGTGGGGTAAAACCCGGTGATGAGGTGATTGTGCCTCCATATACTTTCATTGCCAGCGCGTCTATTATACTGGAAGCCAATTGTGTGCCTGTCTTTGTTGACATAGAGCCGGATACTTATAACTTAGATCCGGCTAAAATCGAAGCAGCTATTACTCCCAGAACGAAAGCCATCATCCCGGTTCACTTTGCTGGTCAGGCGTGTGACATGGATGCCATCATGGCCATTGCCAAAAAGCATGGTTTGCGGGTGATAGAAGATGCTGCCCATGCCCATGGAGGTGAATACAAAGGCAAAAAGCTGGGAAGTATTGGCGATGCAGGAAGTTTCAGCTTTCAATCCTCGAAAAACCTCACCAGTGGTGAAGGTGGAATCGTGGTGACCAATGATGAAAAACTATATGATATGATGAATTCCCTTCGGAACGTTGGTCGTGTGAAAGGTGGAGTCTGGTATGAGCACCATAATTTAGGGTGTAATTACAGGATCACACAGCTTCAAGCTGCGCTTTTGATGAAACAACTTGGTAGACTAGAGGACCAAACTCGGAGAAGAGATGAAAATGGACGATACCTCAACAGCCTTCTTGCCAGTATTGAAGGGATTCAGCCCTTAATGAGAGGAAAAGGGGAGACATTACATACCTACCATATCTATATTTTTAAGTACGATAAGTCAAAATTCAACAACCTTCCGAAAAGAGAGTTTGCGGATATGCTGGCCGCTGAGGGTGTTCCTTCATTTATGGGCTATCCAGAACCGCTGTACAAGCAGCCCCTGTTTCAAAAGAAGAATTTCTTATGTTATGCGATCCCAGAAGAAGTGGATTATACAAAAGTTTCCTGTCCCGAAACAGAAAAAGCTTGTTACGAGGATGCCGTCTGGATCATGCAGCATGCAATGCTGGGTACAAAAGAGGATATGGACCTTATTGCTGCTGCTATCATAAAAATTCAGGAAGCGGTAAATGCGTGAGTAGTCAGAAACGGTGAATAATGAAAGAGCTCTATCCATTGCATGGAATCGTCACAGTGCTCAATACTCCTTTTACCAAAGGTGACAAGGTTGATTTAGGTGCCTTAGCAAGAAATGTTAGTGTTGCCCTTGAAGCAGGTGTTTCAGGGTTTTTGGTGCCTGCCATGGCTTCAGAAGTAAAAAAGCTGTCGCATGCGGAGAAATTAAGCATGGTGGCTAAGGTGCTGGAAGTGGTAGCCAACAAAGTGCCTGTCTTTGCTGGTACGGCGGATGTTGATATTCAATCATCAGCCGGGATGATCAGAGCATATCAGCAGCTTGGGTGCAATCATTTTCTCATCCAGTTACCTTTCAATGGTGCCAGACAATTTAAACAAGACTTTCTTACTCTTATCGATCTTGACCCGGAGATAGTCATGCTTCAGGACTGGGATGCGAATGGATATGGGTTGCCGGATGAGCTGATTTTGGAGCTGTTTGAGCAGGTGCCAGCTTTTAGATGTCTGAAAGTAGAAACTGTCCCTGCCGGAGTTAAATACGCTAACATCTTGCAGCAAACTGACGGCAAAATGAATGTAAGCGGGGGTTGGGCAGTTTCACAAATGCCCGAGGCGCTGGAACGAGGCGTACATGCCTTTATGCCTACGGGGATGCACCCTATTTACACTCAGATCTTCAGGGAGTATAAAAAGGGAAATATCGCACAATCGATTGCTCTATTTAATGAGCTACTACCAGTCCTGGCATTTTCAAATCAGCATCTGGATATTTCCATTCACTTCTTTAAGCGACTGCTTTGGAAGCAGGGCATCTACCCAACACCTAATGTGAGGAAACCTATTCTCACTTTTGATAAAACGCACCAAAAGATTGCCGATCAACTTATCGACTTTGTGATCGCAAAGGAAAAGCAGATTCAGGGATTAAAGTAGTATTTTAAGTAGCCTGACACATCTTTTCAAGGGTATACTAAGCAATTTTCACCCTGGTCTGTCCCCTGACAGACCATCACCAACAAATAAATTACAGAATGCCGTCTATCAACTGTGGGATAATCCTTGTACCGGAAAGAATAATTTATCGGCTTGAGGAAAATTTATTGACTAATAACGTACATTAAGATCTGATTTATATTCATACATAATCAGTATAATAATGAAAGTTGAGTCTTTAGATTCAAAGCGCAAATCCAATATGGAATTGCGAGAAGTTTATTTCTGGACCGATACGATTAATTATTGGTATGAATTACTTTCAGATGAAAAACTTAAATTAATCATTATTAAACAGTTGCAATGGCTGATAGAAAGAGATAAAATTAGAGTTTACGCTTTCGTGATTATGCCCAATCATTTACATTTTATTTGGGAGATGTTGGAAATGAATGGAAAGGAAATGCCACACGCTTCCTTCAATAAATGGACAAGTAGCCAGTTTTTAAAATGTCTCCGAAGTAGCAGTTCCACACAAACAAAACTATTTGTTGACCAAACATCAGAAAGAAGTCATCGTTTCTGGCAAAGAGATCCATTGGCGGTCTTGATGGATTCAAAGAAGAAAGTAGAGCAAAAGATTGATTACATTCATACAAATCCTCTACAGGAGAAGTGGAGTTTAGCAAAAGAACCTGAAAATTACAGATGGTCTTCGGCAAACTTTTATGAAACAGGGGAAGACGAATTTGGAATTTTAGAACACTACCACGATTATTTTTGATATGGATGGCATCAGGTCTGTCAGGGGACAGACCTTGGGTCAACACTCTCCTTGAGTGTGGGTCTGCCTGACACCTAATGAAAGAAAAACCTATATTACCAATTGATAAACGCACCAAAAGATTGCGGATCAACTTATCGACTTTGTGATCGCAAAGGAAAAGCAGATTCAGGGATTAAAGTAGTATTTTCAGTAGCCTGACACATCTTTTCAAGGGTATACTAAGCAACTATTAACAAACAAAATATCAATGCTTAGACCCTTTCGAAAACCCGTCAAACTTTTAGCCTTATCTATCCTTACACTGTATTCTTTACGAGCGTTTGCTCAGGAAACTGAAAGATTTTGGGAACCGATTGCTGATGAAGTTTTCCTTCAGGAAGTAGCAAGGAAGATATCCTACGATAAGCCAGTGACAAGTATAGGAGCTGTTCAGGATCAGGTTTTGGTTGTCATTGAGTCTCAAATCTATCAGCTCAACGATGACAAGTTTGAAATGATGAAAAAAGCTCCACAAGATGTCAAAAGACTCATTTCACTCGATGAAACCCTATGGGCATTGACAGGAAATGGCCTCCTGAAATACAATGGAAAGTCATGGACAAAGATGTCAGAAATGGTGGTAGTAGATATGTGTAAGCACCTGGGAACAATTCACGCAGCTACGGAAGAAGACATTTATAAGCTAGTGGGCAATGAATTTGTAACCACCAAACCTGAAGGTGGATACATGAATAGTGATATCACTACATTGATGGAAGATGGAACTCAGGTCCATACAGACCCTGTAAGACTAGGCCCAATCAGCAGATTGGATTCCTACAGTGGTACATTGTACGTGCTTAGGAGAGGTGAGCTGGTTCAGTTTGATGGAAGTATTGTGAATACAGATTTTATTGACTGGGGACAATTGCCTTCAAGCAAGACCAATGATTTGCTAAGTTTTGGAAGTAAATTATACATCAGCACAGATAGAGGCCTGGGCGAATTACGGGGTGCCTACCTAAATGTAATCAGGGGTGAGGAAGGCTTACCCGTTGAAAATACTACCTCTGTCACCAGGGGTTTCGATAATGACCTTTGGATAGGCACTGAAAGGGGTGCAGTTAGAAAGATAGATGACGAATGGCATTACTTTGGAGCAGATCATTGGCTTCCTAATAATAAGGTCAATGAAATCGCTGTGTCCGGAAAGCAGGTTTTTATTGCAACAGATGGAGGAATTGGTATCATTTCCTATGAGCCGTATACCTTACGGAAAAAAGCCAGCTATTATGAGCGGCACATTCACGAATGGGGTCATAAAAGACTTGGATTTATTCAGTCATTGAATAAGAGAGATGGCGAATGGATAAGATCAGTGAGTGACAATGATGGTGCACATACATCTACGTATCTGGCTGCAATGACATTCAAATACAAAGTGACGGGCGACGAAACTGCCAGGCAGGAAGCCATCGACGCACTTCATGCACTGGTATGGCTGGAACGTATCACACCTATTGATGGTTTTTTTGCCAGGTCAATTTATTCAAAAGAAGGTGATAAAGGTGGTTTGAGTAGACATGGTTCAGGAGGACTTCCAGCTAAATGGTATGAAACAAAAGATGGTAAATTTTACTGGAAAGGAGACACTTCGAGTGATGAAGTGATTGCTCATTTTTATTCAGTATCGCTTTTCCACGACCTGATCGCAGAAGGAAAAGAGAAGGAGCTAGCCAAAGAGCACCTGGTGAGAATTGCCCGATATATCATGGAGAATGACTGGGTATTGATCGACATGGATGGGCAACCTACACGATGGGGAAGGTGGAATCCAGAGTATCTACTGCGCCCATATGGATATAATGACAGGGGAGTGAATGGTCTTGAAGCACTTGCTTTTACACAGGCTGCTTATAAGTTGTCAGGAGACGAAGATTTCAAAAAAGGTTTTGACGAGCTGGTGGGGCTCGGTTATTTAAACAACACACTTAGGCAGAAAAACACGTTCCCGCCGTCAACACTTGCCCCCTGGGATGACAACCTGGCCTTTGAAGCATACAATACAGTCTTACGCTATACTGATGATCCTCAAACACGTTCGTTTCTCCTGAGAAGCTTAGAACGTACCTATGAGATCAAACGAATGGAGCATGTTCCATGGTTTAACTTTACCTATGGTGCCTATACCGACAATGATTTCGACAATGAGCAATGTGTAAAGCATCTAAGGGCCTGGCAACTGGATTGTGTTGTCCATAGATATTATAACTCTCACCGTGATGATCTTTTCGTAGAAGATGGTTATAAATCATATGAGGGAGGACTGACCTCTATTTCACCAAGAGAATCTGCCGTAATGAGAGGAAGCAGGCCTGCTACAGATTTAGATGGAGGATCAGGTGGTCAGGTGATGGAACCTACGGGGTTCCTGAGGGACTACTGGATGGGTAGATATTATGGGTTTATAGAAGCTCCTACTACTACCGATAAGGATTTATTGATGGTGGAGGATAGAAATGAACAAAAAGGTGCAGTTCCTTATAAAGGACCAGGAAGACCTGAATTCTAAAGTCCGATGAATCTAGCCCTGGTTTTATGATCAACCAGGGCTTATTTTTAGATATGATATAACGCTAGTAGTTATTTAGAAACTAGCAATTGGTCTTTATATTTACTAATTTTATACAAATCTGAAGTTATCTGTTTTGATATCTCATTGCCATTGATGTTGAATTCAGGTTAAAGTATCATTTGGACCACTAAGCGACACAATCGGTCAGTTATCGAAAAGAAACCACGGATTTATATGAAAAAGATCAATTTCGTAGTGTTGATTACTATATATAAATATGGAAGACGTGTTAGCCAAAGAAGAAAAGTTTAATAAGGAAGAACGATTTGCCAAAAAAGTATTGGCTATTGTGCAGAACGATTCGGTTGAAGCTGCAATAAAAAAGGCGCTCCACGATGATCAATATGATTTAATTGTTGAAAATTCCGGTATAAAAGGTAGTATCAGGGCAAAAAATGAACACCCGGATATTATTATCTGTGACTTCGACCTTCCTGACATGTCCGCCAGGGAAATATTAGAGGACATGGGCAACCATGGATTACTGACATTCTCTCCATTTATCTTCCTGATAGGTGATGACTGGGACAAAAAGTCTTCTACTGTGATGGACACTGATATGGATGCTATCATTAAGCATTCAATTGTTGAAGAGGAACTAGGCTCGGTTATTGATCAATCCATTGCAGATAAGCTCAATAAGATTGACGAATTAAATCAGGTGCAACACGAATTCAATGAGTCTTTTATTCGGAAAGTAGGTAATACAGAAGAGTCACCTGAGGATATGAAGAAACGACTTTTGATTATTCAAAGACTGTTTCCGCTGATAAAACTCGGTAGAATGTCTCTTGATACTGGAATTGAGATACTTGATGAGGCTGTGGCCGGGTTAGATGAAAAGATCATGGGTGCCAATAAGTTCATCAACATTGGAAGGGGTATTGAGAAAAATCAAAAAGAGCTAAGCACTCAGCTTAATCACATTTGGCTGATCGATGATGATCCAGCTCAAAATCTGTTGAATCGTATGCTACTTAAGAAAAGCAATCCCAGCTGGAATATCAGTGAGTTTAATGATGCAAACCGAGCCTTTCAGACACTTTCAAGCAGAAAACCTGATCTTGTATTCCTGGACATTAATATGCCTGGTATGAGTGGTTTTGAATTCCTAAAAAAACTTACTGTAAATAAAATTAAGCTAAACGTTATTATGCTTAGCTCTTCTATTTCTGTTTCAGAGATTAAAGAATCATTCAACTTTGATCAGGTGGTTAATTATTTGACCAAGCCAATGGAAAGAGATAAGGTAACCAGCTTATTGAAGTCTGTTATCAGCCAATAAATCCTTATTTTTCCTTTTCTACAAGGTATTTCCTCCTGTATTCTGTGGGTGTACAACCCTTAATCTGTTTAAACTGCTGGGCGATATTTTTACTATCGTTGAGCCCAAGATCTACAGCAATCTCAAAGATTGAGTTATCGGTTTCCAGTAGTTTTTGAGTGAAACGCTCAATCCTTAGATTAAAGATGTATTCATAGACGGGTAGTCCGGTAACTTTTTGAAACCGAATCTCAAGAGATCTCCTTGATAATGGCACCTGAGTGAGCACATCACTTACCTTCATATTCTTATCCACGTTGTTGTGAATAAACTTGAGGGCCATCCCGATGTATTTATCTTTGGCTGCGTAAATATCCGTTGAGTTTCTGGTTACAACCTGAGTGGGCTCTACTACAATGTCGTAAAACTCTTGGTTTTTAGTCTGGATCATGGTTTGCATCAACCTGGCAGCCTCATAACCTCCCTTTTCAATGTCCAACGCAACACTGGATAACGGAGGATCAGATAGGTTGCATAGCATCTCATCGTTATCGACGCCCAAAACTGCCACATCCTCCGGAATTCTAATATTGGACACCCGACAAGCTTCAGTGATATGCATGCCCTGGTTGTCATCACAAGCCATCAAAGCAATTGGTTTTGGTAAGGACTTTAGCCATTTGCTCAAGGCCGAAGGTTTATAGTACCAGAGTTCTCTGTATTTAAATCGCCGATTGTGTTCAAACTGATGTACTTCATAGCCTTCCTCATTTACCCGGGTTTCAAAGCCCTGGAGTCGCTCCCGGGACCATACGATGTTTTTAAAGCCGTAAAAGGCAAAGTTCTTAAAGCCCTTTCTGAGAAAATATTCAGCCCCCATTCGTCCGGTATTTAGATAATCACCTGTAATGTTGGGAATATTTTTCTGCCTTTCCTTAAAGTCTTGCGCGACCACCGCTATGCCGGCATCCATAAGCTTCTCTACGTGAGAATCAGAATAGAACTGACCTATAATACCATTGGCATCCCATTCCTTTGCCCACTTAAGGATTCCTTCTACTCCGTTTTTTTCCCTGTAATAACCGGGCATCCGACAGAAAACCCATGGACCATATTTATGAGAGTATTTTGTGATCCCCTTCAACAAGCTGGTGCCATATTCTTCACCAAAGTCCGTTAAGAGAATAATCTTGATCATTACACCTTTAAATTAAAACTATTCTGCTTTAAAAAGGTCTTTAAGGCTGTTTATTGTCTTATTAGCGATAATTGGTTTTGCCCAGAAAGAAATACTAAGGACGTATCCGAGTGTAACAAAGACAAAGGTCATTCCGAATTTTAAAGAGACCAAATCACTCAGCCCACCAATCAGAATCTGAACAATCGCTCCACCAGCAATCCCTGTCATAAGGATACCAGCAAAAGATCCGTGATGTTCTGAAACAGAGTTGAGTCCCAGTGAGACAATAGAGGGGTACATAACGGACATAAAGAATCCGGATATTGGGAATGCCCAAATGGCGATATCAGCACTGCCAAAGAGTCCAAAAGCAACACAGATTATCGTAAGGATAGTAAACCATCGCAATACCTGTTTGCTGTCAAAAAGTTTCATACAAACCAGTCCAACAACACCCCCAATGGTCATCAGCCCCCAATAGTATGAGACGGCACTGGCACCACTGGTATCCGGATCAAAGCCATGATAAATACTCAGGAATTTAGACATCCAGTAGGAGATACCTTGCTCTGATCCAACATAACAGAAGATGCCGAGGAAATACAAGATCACATACTTGTTCTTAAACAATTCAAGGTAGCTATCCTTGCTACCAACTTTTTCATCTTCTTTAAGCTCCACTTTGGGAAACCTGATAAAGAAGATCAAAACAATCATCAGTATACTGATCAATGCAAAGACCCAGTAGACGGACACCCATGACATATCGATAGATACCAGCTGGCTCATGAGACCTATGAATGGTTTCTCAATGGCACCCTGGTTGATGTTTATGACCAGGTAGGTATACATCAGGGGACTTATAAAAGATGCCAGGCCAAAAATCAGCTGTGCCATCACAGAATTAAATGCAAAATTCTCCTCGCCACCAGATACTCGCAGCAAAGGGTTGATCACTACCTGAAGGGCGGCCATTCCTGCACCTATAGTGAAGAGCGAAGCCACAAAAACACCAAAAGTAGGGACAAGGGCAAACAACAGCGATCCTGAAAAGGCAGTGATGAAAGCTATTATCATCATGGTCTTTTCACCTAATTTTTCAACCAGTAACCCCGATGGAATGGACATGACCCCATAAGCGATGAAAAACGCAAATGGGAGAAATCCTGCCATGGTTTCAGTAAGGGTATAGCTCGCTGAAATGTTAGGATTTAAAGCTCCAAGGATATTTGTAAGAAATGAAACAACAAAAAAAGTGAGGAGGATTAAAGCGACAATCAGATAATTTTTTTTCATGAGGATGTTTTAAACCATTGATTACTGAACCGGTGTTTCCTGCTCCTGGATTACCAAAGCGGCTGCACCGAGCATTGAAGCATTCTCAATTTCAGAAAGACAAATTTTAAGTTTTTTGACTGACTTGGGAAAATATGAAGTGTTGAGTGACTCATACATTTTACGTTTGAAATAGGGGTAAGCAGCAGAGATAGAACCACCCAGCACTACCACTTCAGGGTCATAAGCGTACATGACGGACTTAAGGGCAAACCCCATATTGGACCCAAACTCATCCCAAAGCATTAATGCTTCAGGATCATTTTCTTCAGCCTTCAGAAAGGTCTCATAAGCTGTGGTATCGTGGATCTTTTCAAAAAAGTTTGAGCTGCAATAATATTCCAGGTCCTGATCTCTGAAAGGAAGATATCCAATCTCACCCGCTCCACAATTTACACCATTGAACAGGGCACCATCTATAATGATGCCTCCACCGAGTCCTGTACCAATAGTGATCCCTACCATATTTTTGTAGTCCTTGCCAGCTCCAAAATGCTTCTCACCCAGGGCAAAGCAGTTTGAATCATTGTTGATAAATACGGGTACTTCAAATTCTTTTTCTAGAATATCTCTAAGGTGTACTTCTTTCCATGATGGGATATTCACCACATCGAATACAATGCCATGCTCCCGATCTACCACAGATGGTACGCCAATTCCTATTCCACACACTTCAGGATTGTAAATGGACTCTATGAGTTGTATCAATTGCTTTAGTGTGCTCTCAAGATTATTCTTATTTTTTAGATTGATCTTTTTTATTTCAACAACCTTCTGATTGTGTATCAGCCCTGCACGGATGTTGGTGCCCCCCAAATCGACTCCGATTTTCATATTGGATTAAAATAATTTATAAACCTCTAACCCTAATAATACGCTGATATACAATATGGTACTATCGCAATTTGCGATTTATTTACCCGATTTTGCGAAGTTTTGATAAAGTGATCCGGTGATTCACATCGACTAATTTAGTCATAATTATTATCTAGCCGACAATCTATAGCCTGACAGCTCAGTTTTGCAGTATATTTTATAATGACCAATTAAGCAATACTGTATGACGTCTCAAGCAAACCGTTTGATCTCCCTGGATGCCATGCGTGGATTCACCATTGCAGCCATGATTTTGGTGAATTTCCCAGGTAATGAAGACTTCGTTTACACTCCACTCAAGCATACTGTTTGGAATGGTTTGACACCAACGGATATCATCGCTCCCTTCTTCCTGTTTATTGTCGGAGTTTCTATTGCCCTGGCATATACAAAACGCCTAAAGCAGGATGTACCAAAGAGTGATATGTACAAGAAGATCTTGATCAGATCATTTAAGATTTTTGCCATTGGTATCTTACTCAATCTGCTGTGGGACTTCAACTTTGCCGAGCTGAGGTGGACCGGTACTTTGCCGAGAATTGCCATTGTATTCCTTGCCTGTGCAATCATCTTTTTAAATACTGACTGGAAAAAGCAGGCCTGGATCGGGGGCGGAGTGCTAGTTGCCTATTGGCTGGCCATGACTTTGATCCCTACCCCCGGAGTAGGAAAGGTGATGTTGGAGCCTGGGGTAAACCTGGCTGCCTGGATCGACAGTAAGTACCTGCCAGGTACGATGTGGCAGGGGACGTGGGATCCTGAAGGTATATTGAGCACGTTTCCCGCCATCGTTTCAGGAATTACCGGCATGCTGGCTGGCACACTCATCCTGAACGAGAAGTCACGAGAGGAACAGGTTATTCACCTAATGGTGATAGGGTTTTTCATGGCAATCGGAGGATACCTCTGGGGACTTACTTTCCCCGTAAATGAAAATATCTGGACGAGTTCTTTTGTGTTGGTGACCTCAGGGTTTGCCTTTCTGGCATTAGGAGTTTCCATCTACCTGGTAGATATGAAAGGGTATACCCACGGAACCAAATTCGGGATCATCTACGGTGCTAACGCCATCACTGCATATGTGATGGGTGACGTGCTGGCAGCTCTTTTTTATGGGATCAACTATGGAGGAGAATCACTCAATATTCACTTTTTCAATGCCTTTACTTCAATTGGGATGGGCGAGAAGTTCACTGGGATGATCTACTCACTGATTTATGTGTTTATTGTGTTTATTCCAACCTGGATCCTTTTTAAGAAAAAGATTTTTATCAAGCTTTAATTTTTTTCATTTGACCTAATACCTGATGAGCCGAATAACCCCAATGCTCAGAATAACCTGTGTTTTCCTGCTGATGGCGTGTATGATCAACAGCTGTCAGCAACCCAAACCAAAAGTTGATAGTGTTTTTGAGTTTGCAAAAGCCAATCAGCAAGATCTCAGGTTGAGTGTGTACGTGACAGCACACACGGTAGAGCGATTGCTGGCTCAGGAAGCTGGCAGGAGAGAAGCTGTTTCCATGATGAGTGCCAATGGGATCACCAAGATTTACCTGGAAGTATACAGAAGTGGCCTGGTGGTTGATCCGGAGTTGTTAGCGGAGGTGACAGGTTTCTTTACTGATCAAGGTTTTGATGTAGTCGGAGGCATTGCAACTGTCCCTGGTAAAGAGTTTGGAGTAAGGCAGGAAGGTCCATTGGGTTGGTTTAACTGGCAAAACGAAAAAACTCAAAATGATCTGAGGAAGGTCATGCTGGATGTGGCTCCGATCTTTGATACGTTTATTGTGGATGATTTTTTATGCACCAGCGACACCAGCATGGAGTCAAAAAGTGCGAAGGGAGATCAGGAATGGTCAGTGTACAGAAGGAGTTTGATGACAGATCTTGCATCCTCAATCTTTATTGATCCTGCCAGATCGGTAAATCCGGATATCGAGATGATCATCAAATATCCACAATGGTATGACAGGTTTCATTTGTTTGGATATGATGTAGAAAGTGGACCCAGGTTGTTTGATAAAGTCTGGGTGGGCACGGAAACCAGGGGACAGTACACCCAGCGCTTTGGATTTGTACAACCCTATGAAGGCTTTGTGAACTACCGCTGGATCAGCACGCTCTCCGGAGACAAGATCGGAGGTGCCTGGTTTGACCATGGTGATTGTGATGCATTGGATTTTATCGAGCAGGCTTATCAGTCTGTCCTTGCAGGAGCCACCGAACTGGTCATGTTTAACTACGACAGTTTTGTGAATGGACATCCCGGACATCATCATTTAAGGATGGATCTTGAAAAACTGGTCAAGCTGGCTAAAGCTGTAAAATCGAATCCAATATCAGGCATTCCAGCCTACAAACCTCCACACAGCGATGCCGGCGGCGATTTATATGTTATGGACTTTATTGGGATGCTGGGAGTTCCTATAGTTCCCGTCAGTAGCTACCCTGAAAATGCCAAAGCAATTTTCCTCCCTACCCAGGCTGCAGCGGATCATGATATTGTAGAAAAAGTGAAGAAATCCATAGATGCCGGGACGAGGGTGATTATGACTGCAGGCTTTTTATCGCAAGTGAATGATGGTGGGGAATTATCCTCGTTGGCAGGCGTGAAAAAACCTGGTGTTGATCCCTTTACCGCAACTCAAGTCCTGGTGGATGGAGCTATCATTGAACCAAAACTTGCATTGGAAATGGAGGCAAGGCTTTCAGTTTCTGAAGGAGAAGTTTTTCTCACCGGAGTAGAAAATAAGGATGAAATTCCATATCTGATAGGAAGAGACAACATATACGTACTCAATGTGCACACCTATTCACAGGCAGATTTCGATGCAGTAGGTGAGCTGTTATTGAGTCCGAGACCACTTGGAATCCTGGAGCTGCCCAATGAATGGACCAATAAGATCAGGCAGGTCTTTAATGAAGACCTGCTGGTTGGAATGAAAGCCTCAAGCAGGGTTACAATGCAACCATTGAGTAACGGAGAACTGATCATCCACAATTACAACAAGGAGCCCGTTGAAGTCAGGGTATCCGGAGTGGATTATGCTGATACCGATCTTTTCAGCGAAAGTCCGGTGAATAATAAAGGTTTGATTAATCTAAAACCCCGTTCAAGGGTTTGGTTATCTCCGAGGTAAGGAAATGTAACTCCTAAGAAAAACCTTTGCGCTTCGATCTGCAAAAAGATTGATATCATTACGGGTAATTTTATTCAAAATTTTTGAGTCCCTTTTAAGTAATGTGCAAATCTACCTTACCCTTTCTGCTCATTTGTTTCGTCGCTTGTAGCTGTAGTCGTAATGACGACTCAAAAGCGATTTACTGGTCACAACCCTCCGGACCTAATGGTACCTGGAAAGTGGAAACCGATCAGGATGTCCCGGTCGATTTTAGTGTGAGAACAGGCGAGAACATTTTATGGACGATGGACCTGCCTGAGGTTGGACAGGGTGGGATCACCGTTCGGGGAGACAAGATATTTCTGACGGTGATGGATCCACTGTATGAGGTGCCCATGAAAGAAGGACTTTTCACCAATACCGTACAGGCCATTTGTATTGATGCCAATCAACAAAAGATCTTGTGGCAAAAGCCTTTACAGGGAACAACCAAAAGCCCGTACTTCTATGGATTTAGCGATTCCACTACACCAGCTCCCGTTACGGATGGTACCTATGTATGGTTTTTCAATTCGAGTGGGAAACTGGCTTGCTTTGATATGGATGGTAACCTGATCTGGGACAGAGCCTGGAATCCTGTGGAAGAGCTGGAGGGTGTACATTTCCCATTCAACAAGCAGTTTGAGCCTATTCTTCATGAAAACTTGATCCTCAATATGGAGACTTATTGGGAAAAAGATGGAAAACGGGTGTATGGCTGGAATTATGTCTATGGTCTGAATAAGAAGACCGGTGAGGTAGTTTGGATCTCGGAAGATGCATTGACGCATTATGATACTCCCGGCTTTAACAAGACAGCCGATGGCACTCCAGCCATGTTGATCGCCAGAGGTGCCCATCACGATGTTCCAGAGTCACCCAAAGGGTATTCATTGATCGATCTGAATACCGGCAACGCAATCTGGAGATATGAAACGGATGAGGGGATGGCGCTGTACCACTCTGTCTGGACGCAGGATATTGCCTTGTGGTTTACTGAGCAGGAAAATGTGGTGCATAAGCTGGATGCCAAAACCGGAAAGCTCCTGGAAAAGCTCTCTCTCTCAGACAATGTGAAGTTGACACAATTTGATACGGTTACAGGAGCCTATCAAAAGAAAGAAAGTCTTAATCTCGGGGATTCATCCATTGTATTTCCTGCCTGGTATTCGAATATCATTGTGGGTGATCACTGCTATTTCATGTGTTTCAAGAAAGATAATCGCAGGATATACAACGAACCGGAATATGCTTACGCGAGACTCAATCTGAATACTGGACTGGTAGAATACCTTGAAGTTCCGGTCCAGTATGAAGTCCAGGGTGGTAAGAATGAGATGATCTGGCATCAGGATCTAAAAACCGAAACCAAAAACATTCGGGAGCTGGACATTGCTCAGGATCAGCGATCCAAAAGAGATGGCTGGGTTTGGAATTTCAATCCCAATCCGATTCTTGTCAACGACAAGCTGTTTTACACTACCATGTCTGGCATGGTTTACTGTTTTGATACTTCCAGAGATGTGTTTGATGAGAAGAGTCTGATCGGTGTCAGCGATCTCGGGCCTCTCGGAAAGACATGGACACTAAGCTCTCCATCCTTCTCTAATGGTAAACTGTATCATAAGACCAGTAAGCAATTGATTTGTATTGGCAATTCACAATAATTAATATCACCTCAATATGAGGTTACAAATTTTTTCGATCCTTCTTTTATTTATGTCCTGCAACCCGGGTGTTGAAAAGGATGTAAAGCCTAACATCATCATCATCTACACGGATGACCAGGGCTATGGGGATGTGAGCTATCTTAACCCGGAGGCAAAATTCCGGACACCCAATATGAATAGGATAGCCCGCGATGGGGTGGTTTTTACGGATGGTCATAGCAGTGATGCTGTTTGTACTCCATCCAGGTATTCCCTGCTGACCGGTAGATATAGCTGGAGGACATCCCTGAAAAAAGGCGTGCTTGAAGCGGATGGCCCTTGTCTCATTGAAAAAGATAGGATGACCATCGCGTCTTTGCTCAGGGAAAATGGGTACAATACAGCTATGGTGGGAAAATGGCACCTGCAAATGGAATTTCAGGGGGAGCCTGGTGAGAATCGTGATTGGGCACAACCATTTACACAAGGCCCTGTTGAGCATGGGTTCGAATATTTCTATGGGATCCCGGCATCGATGAATTATGGGATTCTCACGTATCTCGAAAATGACCGGGTACTGGATCCACCAGTTCTATGGACAAAGAAAAAGCCGGATCCGAGTGACCGTTCTTATGGGGATGCTATTAATCCAAAAGCCTATCGTATGACTCCGCCTTATGAAAGTGTGCCTGGTGAAGGTGGTGGATGGGTGGAAGTGGCTCCTTCATTCAATGATGAACTGGTCCTGGAGACTTTTGCAGCTAAGGCAGTTGAATTTATTGATGAGGCAGCCAGGGATGAAAGACCTTTCTTCCTCTATCTCCCTTTGACGAGCCCTCATTTACCGCACTGTACCCATCCTGATTTCCGTGGTCGAAGTGATTGTGGAAATTATGGTGATTTTATGGAAGAGACAGACTACCGGGTAGGGCAGGTCCTGGATGCATTGAAGGCCAATGGGATTGAGAATAATACACTGGTCATATTCAGCTCTGATAATGGAGCAGAAACAAATTATGAGTATCAGCGTGACACACATGACCACTATAGCAGTTTGCATTTCAAGGGAGGCAAGCGAGACATCTATGAAGGCGGTCATCGGGTACCCTTCCTGATGCGATGGCCAGACGTGGTCAAGGCAGGCAGTACGGTGGATGTACCGGTTTGCCAAACGGACTACCTGGCTACCATTGCGGACATTATTGGTGTCACATTACCAGATAATGCTGCGGAAGACAGCTATAGCCTGTTGCCATATCTGAATGGTCAGAAAACCATAGAGCAAGAAAGAGGACCAGTTATTCATCATTCGGTAACCGGGCATTTTGCGATTAGAGAGGGAAAATGGAAACTCAATATGTTGAGAGGCTCCGGCGGCTCACTCAAACCCACCCTTTACAAGCCAAAAGATAGGGAGGCTCCATACGAATTGTATGACCTGGAGAATGATCCCGGAGAAACTACCAACTTGTATTTTAAACATCCGGAGGTTGTTCTATCCCTCAAGCATAAAGTAACATCTACCATTGAGAATGGGAGGTCTACACCTGGAGCACCCCAGGATTTTGTGAGATCAAACTGGAATCAGCTGACCTGGATGAGTTTGTCAGAATAGGTAGTTTAATCCATCTAATCCATCTTTTTACGCCTAAGAAGCCATCGTTGGTGTTTTCACCAATGATTGAATGAGGCTACCGACCGTATTTAGGGAACAAAAAATGGATTTTCCCCACTGAACTATCCAATTCCCCAGTCAAGTATGACTCGACCTAAAATAAGTTGACAGGTAAGCGAAAACACTATTAACAACACCTTAATAGACTTTGTGATGCTACCCGACATGTTGGTGAAAACACCAACATTGACACAATTGCTTTATGTTGATGTCTAGGTGGAATGCACAACATTAGCCTAGCGGGTACTCTGCGCCTAAATCCTATGGCTGCCAGATCGTGGCGGCGATATACCTTTCCGGTTTATTTATAATAGGTTGATAGGTATGGTGAAAAACATCAACATGGGCTCCGGAGATTGAATGTCATTTTATTGGAATCCCCCTTTACTGATATCCAAAATCAGCGCAAAGGACTTGCATAAAGGGGCAAGGGGGATTACACAGGTTCATTTCTTCTTACGTCTTGAATCCATCGTTGGTGTATCACCCGTGATTGGTTAAGTCCCGGACATGTTGGTGAAAACGCCTCAAAGCCATCGTTGGTGTTTTCACCAACGATAGATAAACGAAGAAAGGACCATTACATGTTGGTGAAAACACCAACATTGGCACAATTGCTTTATGTTGATGTCTAGGTGGAATGCGCATCATTAGCCTAGCGGGTACTCTGCGCCTAAATCCTTCACGGCTGCCATATCGTGGCGACGATATACCTTTCCGGTTTCAGCTTGTCTTCAAAGTAGTACATCGTCACCACCTTTCCGTCCGGTCTTTGAAGGGATCGGACGTAGCCGATGTCTCTGCCGGCTCCGTCATCCCGAAGCACAATCTCATCCGACCATGTTTTGCCTTTGTCTTCGCTGATCTTGGCAGCGATCCGGTAAGGTTCTGCCCTCACCCCATACGTCAGGCAAAGTCTTCCATCCTTGAGCTGGATCAGGCTAGGAGGGTTTCCTTCACCCAGATTATCAATGGGTGGAGGGAGTAGTGTCCAGGATTTACCGGCATCCAACGATCTCCAGGCATCTATCCAACGTCGATCTCCTTCACGTCGGCGGATCGTAGTAAGGTATTCGGCATCGGATAGCTTTACCGTAGAGGGCATAATGCCAAAACCTACTGGTTCGGGGCCGATCATCCCTACCAGCTCCCATGTGAGGCCTCCATCTTCGGTAATGGCACAGAAAGGCCTTCCCTCGCGGTTATTTTCCTTAGCCATCGACTGGAAGATCATGCAACGCTTTTCATCCAGGACTATGTAATCCGTTCGAGCCAGGATGTTGGTCTGATCGGAAACTTCCAGGCTGAAAGGACCTTTCCAGGTATGGCCCCGGTCATAAGAATAATAGAGCAACGACGGGCCTGTGTTATAATTCAAAAACCTCAAGGTCATTGCAAAATCCGGATGTGTAAAATCGATCGGTTCAGCAAGGTCCATTGGCTCTACCCTGTTTGCATAAAAGGGTTCAGTACCATGCAAGGAAGAACCACGGGCTACCAATACACCATTCGGGGAGGGATCTTCAAGGGTCCATGTCTCTCCTCCATTCATGCTACGTGCAAGCAGGGTCCATTCTTCTTTTTCCCGGTCTATGTTGTGCCTGGTTTCACCAAGGTCCTTGTGATGTCCTTTGTCGAATCCTACCAGAATCTCGTTTCCCCAGCTCCAGGCCCCGAAGTTAGCCGGCCAGCCACTGAACATATCCTCTTCGTAGGAGATCACCACATGCTGGATGACTCCTGAGTCATTGAATTGTTGCTCCTGAGCTTGTTTTTTGCTACAGGCTGTTAACACTCCGATAGCAATGAGTGGAAAAATGAATCTTATCTTCATTATGCTTATTTGCTCAGGTCTTTGTAATAAAGTTCTTTGGCTTCGATCATCATGCCCGGGTTGTGGCACTGTAGGGAAAAGTATCCTTTGGTATACTCATCATCGGTGTATTCCATCACCAGCTCATCGTTGACCCATATTTTGATCTCACTCCCCACAGCACGCACACGCATGGTAAACCATTCATCGTCTTTCGTGATGAGTTTGGTGGCTTTTCCTGTTGGCTTTCCGGGTTTCCAGAGCCATCCAGTGTGTGCTTCCTGGTTGTGGCAGATCTGGGCTTCATATCCACGTGGGTAGCCATCGGGATTATCGGCAGGAGGGTTGCTCCTGAAATACATGCCACTGTTTCCGCCACCACCCTGGTCGCTTAGCCGAAAAGTGCCTTTCACTTCCAGGTCCGTGAGCTCCGGAGAAGCGTAGATGTGTCCGTTAGCACCTTGCCCGATCATCACACCATCCTCTACCTTCCACTCTGCTTTCCCACGGACTGTCCATCCCTTCAGGTTTTTACCGTTAAAAAGTGATTTCCATTTGTCCTTTCCTGCATAGGTCAACATGGGAAGGGTGACCATTAGCAACATAATCAAGAGTTTGTTTTTCATCAGTTGGGTTATTTAGTTGTGTTTAGTATTCAATCAAATTGTGATACCTGGCCAGGTAGTAGGGCAGCAGGTAAAAAGTACCTTCATTTTCCGAATGACCACCATGCACCTCGGTGTATTTGATGGCAAAGGCATCCCTGTCAAGCCGAACGTGTCCGCGCTCATCTACCGGCAGTGCATATTGATCCGTGGCTCGCCAGCCCATGCCTTCATCCTGACCTGGGGTAGGGTCCTGTTGCACATCCAGCCTGTGAGTATTGTCCATGGAGTAACCAATCAGGTCCAGGGGAGTACGCTGTAGCGTCTCCACCATGTATTGGGGATCAAGGTTGCTCTTTTCAAACTTCTTCAATGCGGCATCAGCAAAAAGCGGATTTTCAGGGAAAAGATCTTTCCCTTCAAAATACCCGTTTTCGATTCTATCAGAAAAGCTATTGGCCAGGGCTCCATACATGCCGTCCCAAAAAGCATTTTTCTGCTTGCTGATATGTAACCAGGCATTTTCCAGCGCATTGCGATACATGATGAGCAGTTCCGGGTTCTTTTCGTAGTTCATCAGCCCATACAAACTCATCAGACCGATGTTGTTGTCCCACGGCACAGCATTTTCCGGTGGATAAAATTCTTTTGCATGCATGGAGTTGATGTGATAGTCATGCTCGACGCGAAGCATCTGGGCCACTTCATCATATTTGGCATCACCAGTCATGTGTGAGGCCACATTGAGAAAAGAAAGCATCACCAAAGAATTCAATCCTCTTTGTTCCCAGCCCCATACAGAGTTGAAGTATTCCGGGTTAAAGTTGGCCCAGCGGGTGGGCTTCCCATCATGGTCCACCAGTTTGAAGCCATGTCGGATTAGGTGATCTGTGATGTCTGCCACCACCTGACGAGCGTCGGCTTTTTCCTGCTCGGTCTCTGCTACCAGGTCATAGAATATGGCATAGAAGAAATAATGTCCGGATAGCTCATCGGAACTTGTATCGCATTTCCATCGGTACTTGCCATCCTTGCTCAACGGGAAGCGAGGGTGAATGTCTTTCCAGAAGGAATCTCTTTTTTGTTTGGCCAGGTTATATTCCGAGCTATACTGCTCGTTTACCGGATCTCTCCAGTCCACAGGGATGATGACCCTGGCAGGAAAGCCTGCCTCGTGGGTAATATCGACCAGCCATTTGCAGGCATAAAAACTTCTGATAGCCAGTTCCCTGGCTTTGGGGTCCCCGGTGGCAGCATACTTAAATGCCATCGCTGCCCCATACCATGAGGTATACAGTCCATCATTGTCAGAAATGTCAGTTCTGGATGAGCTTACATCAAATTCCACCGGGAGATCACTCTGACAGACGAAGCCCATTCGGTTGTGCCGTTCCTCTACCTGGCTGATAAAGTGATCGGCTTTTTGTTCGTAGGTCATCTCCTGTGAAGAGATTTGGCTCACACCATTTGCGGTAGCGATCCAGGCTGTTCCATCTTCATCAATAGCGATGTCATTTACCTTGTCATTAGGCAACCACCGTCGGGTAGCCCGATAGTAGAAGTAATCGTCCTCAACCCTGATGGCACCTTTTTGAGTACCAAACCACACCTCGCCATCCGGCCCTGCTGCGGCACAGGTGAAATTGTTGTAGGGCAGTCCCTCTGTGCCGGTGAAAAGCTTCCATGCCGAACCATCAAATCGGGCAAGTCCCTCTTTCATACCCACCCAAAGACGGCCCTTTGTATCCACAACCAATGCACTGACGTCGCGGGGACTCCAGCTATAGTTCTGATCAGCGGGGTACAAAGCCTCAAACTTCTTTCCTTTACTATCCGTCTTATAGAGGGCATTTTCACATCCTAAATAGATTGCTCCCTGATATTCGATTTGGGAGAGTAATGCACCACCAGTTGCCGGAGGCGTGAGGGTTTTACCTTTTGGGATCTCCAGGCTGCCGGAATAGCTTTCCCAGCTGCTGCCATTGTACTGCATCAGCTTTCCCGAAAGAGAAATGACAGGTTTCCCATCCACAATAGTGACGTCACTGACTGACCCATCGGGTATAGCCTGCTTGCTGGTGTGTACTAGCGCTACATCCTGCTGGAAAGTAAGCTCACCATCTTTTTGTGCAGTGGGAGCAGCCAACAGACAGAGGTAGCAGATGGTCAGAAAAAAGAGTTTTTTAAGCATTGGTTTTATCATTAAATAGTGACTGATGATGAGGTGTCATCTTCGGGTTTTTGATTGCTGTCTATGGATTTGAGTAACGCCATGTCGGCTTTAAGTCTTTGACTAAAGAGTGCCATATCACTGCTGTGCACCACAATATTCACTCCCTCTTTGATCCAGAATAATTGTCGCTCCGGCTCGATGGAGAAGTGAATGCCTACTCCCAGTGTGTGCTTCCGGGCTTTTTCAATGATCAGCTTGACCATCCTGATGAAATCAGGGTGATCGTACTGCTCCGGGATTCCCATGTTGATGGAAAGGTCGTGTGGCCCGATGAAAACGGCATCCACACCGGGTATGGTGAGCAGCGTATCCAGCTTCTCCACTGCAGGGATGCTCTCAATGTTTACAATGCAGAGCAAACCTTCATTATACTTGTCAAAATATTGTTGGAGCTCTGCATCCGGCTGTTTCTCTCCGGATAGGAATTCTTCCAGCTTTTCACCCTTTAGTGGGCGAAATTTGGTAGCTCCTACGAGGTCTTTGATGTCTTTTTCCTGCTCCAGGTAAGGCGCGATCACACCAATGGCCCCGGCATCAATGGCCATGCTGGCCAGAAAGGGGTCAGGTTTGGGTATTCGGACAATTGGGGTTAGGCCCAGCGCCTGGTAAGTATTACACATCTGCGAGAGCTCAGACCGGTCCAGCGCAATGTGCTCGGTATCGAGGAAAACGAAATCAAGATTTGCTTCGGCAACCAGCTTTGGCCATCGCGGAGGATTGGCTGTAATGCAGGTACCGTACACCGTTTTTTGTTGTTTCAGTTTTTCCTTCAGTGCTCCTTTCGTCAGACTCATGGGTGATCAGGGGATGTTATCCGATTAATGTAATCAATATATATACCTGTGTTGGGGCCTTTCATACTAATATAATTTTGATAATTTGGTGCCAACATTGGAAAAGCTATGATTTTGAGGGAGTTGACAAGATAAATTTTGGCTATGATATTCAAAATAGCTGGTAGCCTGTTTCCCCAAAAAGGTAGTATCCTAGTAATAGACGTCATTTTAACACTTAATTCTTAACCCATTTGTTAATGAAAAATTTACCTGAAGGGCTATGGCCGGTAATGCTTACCTCATTCAATCCTGACAACACTTTGGATCTTGATGGGGTCAAAAAGATCACAGATATGTATCTGGATTCCGGTGCCAACGGGATGTTTGCCAACTGTCTTTCGAGCGAGATGTTCCAGCTGACTAATGCTGAACGGTTGCAATTGACAAAAACTGTAGTGGATCATTGTAAAGACAAGGTGCCCGTGGTAGCTACGGGTTCGTTTTACAGAGAAAGCGACAAAAACGTAGAATTCATTAAGCAGATCTACGACCTTGGTGCAGACGCTGTGATCCTGATCTCAAGTGTACTCGCTGAGCCAGGGGAGAGTGATGATTTTTTAAAGAAACAACTGGAAGAGATCATGGATGCAACCGGAGACATCCCTCTTGGTTTGTATGAATGCCCTGTGCCCTATAAACGGGTGATCAGCCCTGATATGATGAAATGGTTGGGAAGTACGGGTAGGTTTTGGTATCATAAGGATACTACTTGCAATGCACCACTGATCGAACAGAAAGTGGCCAATATAAAGGGCACTAGTTTCCATCTGTATAATGCAGATACGGTCACGGCCCTTGATTCATTAAGAGCAGGTTCAAAGGGTATTTCTCCGATTTCAGGGAACTTCTACCCAGAGCTTTATGGGCATTACATGAAATTGTACAGAGAAGGGAAAAATGAAGAACTTGAATCTTTGCATACCAATCTGGCTGTGATGGATAAGATCACCCATGATTTCTACCCCTGGTCTGCCAAACTCTTTCTGGAAAAGCGAGGATTTGATCTGTGTACAAATACACGTATCCCTATGAGTAAAATGAGTGTTCAGGAGCAAAATCGCCACAACGATTTGCTACGAATGTTCCAGAAGGTAATGAAAGACTTCGGAGTAAAATCAGTTATCTAAATACTCAATTCAAATAACCAACATTAACCCCAAATCCCTAAAAAGTGAAAGTTCTAGATCTGATTGTATTTTTTGCCTACATGGTAGGCGTTACCGCTTTTGGTAGCTCGTTTTATCGTAAAAACAAGTCGTCTTCGGCCTTTACCCTGGGAAACAGTGCGATACCAGGCTGGGTAGTCACGATGTCTATCTTCGCCACTTTTGTGAGTAGCATCAGCTTCCTGGCTTTGCCCGGCAATGCTTACCTGACGAATTGGAATGCTTTCATATTTAGTCTTTCCATCCCTTTTGCTTCTATCCTGGCGGTAAAGGTATTTGTACCGCTTTACCGAAAAGCCAACAGCCCGTCTGCTTATTCATATCTGGAGACCCGTTTCGGCCCATGGGCACGTATCTATGCTTCGGCGTGTTACCTGCTCACTCAGATCATGCGTATGGGTACCATCCTGTATCTGCTGGCGCTGCCGGTCAATGCCATGTTCGGTTGGAACATCGTGATCATTATTGTGGTGACCGGGCTTGCGGTGATGATTTATTCCTTGCTGGGAGGTATCCAGGCAGTGGTCTGGACGGATGCGATCCAGGGTATCATCATGATCTTTGGGGCATTGTTTTGCCTGGTCTACATCATGTTTTCCATGCCGGAGGGTCCTGGACAAGTGTTTGAGATAGCCAGTGCCAACGATAAGTTTAGCCTGGGGAGTCTGAGTCTAAGTCTCAAGGAGTCGACGATCTGGGTGGTGCTGATCTACGGGATCTTCATCAACCTGCAGAACTACGGGATCGATCAAAACTATGTACAGCGCTACATGGCCTCCAAATCTGAAGCGGAAGCCAAGAAGTCTGCCTTCTTTGGAGGAATGCTGTATATCCCGGTTTCGATGATCTTTTTCATGATCGGTACAGCGCTTTATTCCTACTATTCTGCGCAGCCGGGCTTGCTGCCTGATGACCTGCAGGCTGCTGATATGAGCGATCGGGTGTTTCCATTTTTTATTGTCAACAACCTGCCGGCCGGGTTTACCGGTTTGTTGATAGCCTCGATTTTTGCCGCCGGTATGAGTACGGTATCTACCAGCATCAACAGCGGGTCTACGGTGATCCTCACTGATTATTATAAACGATATGCCAAGAAAGAAGTAACAGATAAAGACGCTATGCGTGTGCTTTACATCTCTTCTTTGACTTTCAGTATCATCGGGATCATCATCGGTGTGGCCATGATCAACGTGCAGAGTGCCCTGGATGCCTGGTGGAAGCTGGCTTCTGTATTCAGTGGTGGTATGCTTGGCTTGTTCCTGCTGGGTGCTTTCATGAAAGTGGTGAACATCAAAGGCACCATCATAGGGGTTATCCTTGGACTGATTGCAATCCTTTACCTGAGTCTTTCACCCATAGTCTTTACGGAGGAGCCGTTGCTGAGCTATGCCAGCCCGTTTCACACGTATTTCACCATTGTGATCGGTACACTGATTATCTTTTTTACCGGCTTTTTAGCTACGATCTGGAAGAAAAAGGCGTGAGATTTTAAGACATTTCGCTAGATTGGTGTGAGATGTCTGATAAGCTTATCCAGATACTGGAATTCCTCAAAAATGCTGAAAAGCTCAAGGATACCGTCCGGTCAGGCTATACCTCTTCGGGTAAGCAGGAGAGTGTAGCTGAGCACACCTGGCGGCTATGTCTGATGGCGATGCTCTTTCATGGGCAGTATTACCCACACCTGGATTTGGCAAAGCTGCTGAAGATGTGCCTCATTCACGACCTGGGTGAAGTGCTGAACGGGGATATTCCGGCACCTGAGCAGGAAGGTAAGCCTTCAAAGACTGTGGATGAACGTGCGGACCTCATGGAGGTGATCAGTCCACTACCTGATAGCTTGCAGAAAGAGATCATGGATCTCTGGGAGGATTATGAATCAGCCACCTCTCAGGAGGCCAGGCTGGCCAAGGCATTTGATAAGCTGGAAACCCTGGTCCAGCACAATCAGGGCAAGAACCCTGACGGTTTCGACTATGCTTTCAACCTGGAGTATGGCAAACAGTATACCGGTTTCGATGAGACGGTGGCTGCTTTAAGAGCGCTCATCGATGAGGAGACAAGGGGGAAAGTGTAGTAGGAGTGATTAATGACACGAACCATCAAACTCAAAAATCTCATGACAAATTATAAAAAACTTATCTTAGGAGGGTAATCCATACAACGTATGATTTGGTCTTTACTTCTATGTGCAATTTTCATTTTATTGAGTGTGATCCACTTCCACTGGGCCTTTGGAGGAAAGTACGGATTTGAACAAGTCTTACCTACTAACGAGCAGGGTCAAAAGATGCTAAACCCCGGAAAATTTGATTCTGCCATTGTCGGGTTGGGGTTAATGATCTTTGGGTCCTTCTACTTATTACAATCCGGACTTATCGTTTGGGTACTACTAGTATGGGCCATAAGTTATGGAGGCTGGATTATCCCTTCCATTTTTTTACTGAGGGCAATTGGCGACTTTAAGTATGTAGGTTTTTTTAAAAAGATTAAAGAGACAAGCTTTGGAAGAAGGGATACAAGGATATATTCACCTTTATGCTCAATGATTGCTATAGTTGGTTTTGTGATCCAATGGAAAATGATTTAGTTCGATGAAACTCAATAGATCAACCAAAAATGACGGACCAGGAAACCTTTTGTCCTAAAAACAGAAAAGCCTGGAGAAAGTGGCTCGAGAAAAATCACCAGTCCTGCCAATCCATCTGGTTGATGTGTAGAAAAGCTTCTTTCGGAACGCCCAACATCACCTGGGACGAAGCGGTGGATGAAGCCCTGTGCTTTGGGTGGATAGACAGTACAAAGAGAACCTGGAACGAGGAATTTTTCATCCAGTATTACAGCCGACGAAAGCCCAAAAGCACCTGGTCCAGGATCAACAAGGAAAAGGTAGAGCGGCTCATCGCTGGGGGTTTGATGACTCCTGCCGGACTTGAATGTATCACCATTGCCAAAGAAAATGGTTCATGGACTATGTTGGATAGTGTGGATGATCTGATCGTTCCTGAAGATCTTGGGGATGCCCTCGCGAATACTCTGAGTGCCAAAGCCTTTTATGAGAGCCTGAGCGATAGCAAAAAGAAACAAATCCTTACATGGGTCTTATTCGCCAAACAGGCTGAAACCCGTGCAAAGAGAATCAGGAAAGTTGCTGAGCATGCAGGGAGAGGGGAGATGCCGCAGATTTAGGGGACCTCAGGACGAATACTTAGTTTGACAAAAACATTGTAAACTTACTTCATGAACTACCAAACCTATGTGCCACATCCGGACCTGAAAGCACTGGTTAAATGCCATTGGATTTTACAGGCACCTGCAAATCCGGACACTCCGAAGCAGCGGATCCTGCCCGATGGCTGCATAGAGATGTTTTTTATTTTGGGAGATGATGTGAAAAGGTTTACCTCTGACGAAGAATTTATTCTGCAACCCAGGGCCATGGTATTTGGCCAGATCACAGAACCCTATTTCATACAGCCAACAGGCTATGTAGATACGTTTGCTGTGCGCTTCTACCCATATGGTTTTGCCAACTTTGTTGAACCATCTATCTCCACATTGGCCAATAAGGAGACTCCACTTGCCGAGCTATTTGGGCGAGAGGCTGGCAGAGCTTTGGAGCAAAGAATTGTGGAGGCTTTGTCAACAGAAGAGAGGATAGAAATCATCGAGCAGTTTTTACTTGAAAGGCTGACTGACCATGTGACCATAGACAGTATCGTGAAGTCCACAATTGAAGCACTTCGTCAAACCAACGGGAGGGCATCGATCACCTCTATTCTGAGTGAGGAACCATCCAAAAAACGTAGCCTCGAAAGGAAGTTTTCTAAGCAGGTAGGAATGAGCCCAAAACAGCTGGGTAAAGTGATCCGACTGCAAGCAGTACTTAAAAGTATGCTCAACAAGGATGTGGACAATCTCACACGGATAGCTTATGAAAATGAATATTACGATCAGGCACATTTCATAAAGGACTTCAAAGATTTTACAGGGATAAACCCCAAAGCATACCTGAGCAATGATCAGATGATGCTAAGTTCGATGATCTATTCAAAGGACTGACTGTCGCACTTTTACAATTTTTCAAATCATTGCTGGTGTAACTATGCATGGTTCAAAACAAAGACCACAATGATTAATTACTCATACAAGTTACTCCTTTGGGGAATAGGTTTTCTGGCTATTGGCACTCCTGAAAAACCTGAAAGAGACACGACATTTTCAATTACTAAAAACACAATTATCATGCAAAGTTTCATTTCTATATTCGAAATACCGTCGATTGATTTTGATCGGGCGGTGGCCTTTTATCAAGGGGTCTTATCGGTTGAGATCCAACCTATTGATATGCAGGGAACGAAGATGGGGCTTTTGCCTTCTGAAGGACAGGCTGTTTCCGGAGTAATCACCTATGGTGAAGGCTATGAACCATCTGACAAAGGTGTGCTCATATACTTCAATGGAGGTGATGACTTACAGCCCATGCTGGACAGGGTAGCTGCCAGTGGCGGGAAGGTGTTATTACCAAAAACGCTCATCGATGAAGAAAATGGTTACTTTGCTTTTTTCCTTGATAGCGAAGGTAACAGGATGGGTATACATTCTACAAATTGACAAGTAGCTTATCTGCACAATGAAGTCATGTTTATAGAACTCTTTCCATCAATATTTCTTCATACCTCTTTCAGTCTTACATAAAATACAATCTATCTTATTAACTTACCTATGGTTTTATAAATAAGCCGGTTCTTAACGCCCCTTGTCTTCCTCTGAAGCAAGGGGTTTTATGTGCGATTCAGCTAGATAGCCGGTATGTAAATCCATCATGGGGATTGTGTGGCTACTGTTGCAATTTATAGATCTAGAAAAGTAACGGTCACTTGTTACAATTGACCGCTTTAGGTTTGTCCCATTCCGCCATAATTAAATACTTTTGGCTGGCAGACTTTCTCCAAGAATTATATCAAAAAGCAATGAAAAGAATACTCATTCTTGCCTTTCTATTGTCATCAGTATTTTATGGCTTCAGCCAAACCTTTCCATTAAAACTTCGGGTAGCTACTTATAATGTGGGCCATTTCAACCAGGGATGGGCTGGCGGCTTCCGCTTTATGGGCAATCCAAATTCGAAGAAGGAATATAAGGCTGGAGCAGCCGAGAAGCAGGTAGCTGCCTGGCGTCAATGGATAAGCCAGCAGAGCCTGGATATTTTGGGTGTTCAGGAATGGAACCGATACTTTGACTACGATAGTGCGTTTAATGCGGAGAAGGAGTTGCTTCAGCCCTTTTACAACAACATCTACTTTGGTAAAGCGCATTCATGGATCTATAATGGCATTGCTACGAATTATAAGCTCACAAACCTGCGAACCAAATACACTTTCGGAGATTATTATGCGTTGATTGGGGACCTAAAGATTGGGGATAAAACCATTACGATCATCTCCATGCACATTCCCTGGCAGGAGGAATGGCATGTCGTGGCACTCGATATGCTTATTGAAGATCTGAAGCAATATGATTACTTCATCTGCTTTGGCGATACCAACTCCTCGGATGCAAAACAGATGGGTTTCAGGGAAGCAGGGTTTAACATGGCCAATGGTGGATATCAGGGATGGTTTGGAACTTCCGGAGGCAAGATGACTTTGGAAGGAAGGCAGGGAATTGCAGATTCAAACATCGACAACATCATTACCAGCTCGAATATTAAGATCATGAATGTGTCCGCCCCTCGTACTGGCTTAAATGATATGGATCATCTGCCGGTGATCGCAGATGTAGTCATTACGGATTGATCTGGATTTTGGTTTTTAATCTTCAGGAGTATCAGACGCTCATCTAAGGTTGCATGAGATCCTTCGCTACACTAGCGAGTTTTGAATCTAAGTGCCTTTAGGCATTAGTGATCAATCTCATCTTTAGAATCTGATCCCGGATGTTTCGTTCAGGATGACACTCTTATAGTCTGTTGCTACTTGGTTTTCCGTTGGCAGCCCCAATAGTTTCTTTGATTGTTCCGGCTGGTGAGGACACCAGCCGGGGTTGTGCTCATTCCGGCCGAAACGCATGAGCCGGAGTTCGGTAGAAATGTACATCGAAAGAGATAATTGTTCCTTAACACCGTGGTAGGTGTCCTCACCTACCACTCCTTTGCCTTTAAATAGGCGTCCTTCGGGCTTTTATTCATGTTATACTCTACGGCTGATTGTATCCCGTCCAGCTCGGCAAGGCCCATCAGTCGGCCAATCATTGGATACCCGGGGTTTGCATTGCGGTGGTAATCATCCAGCATCTTGATGCCGTGATCAGGTCGAAAGGGAATCCTCACATCTTTTCTGCCAGAGGTCTCACGTTGGAGCTGTTGTTCCAGCAAGGCTTCTACAATCGGGATCATTTTCACATCCCCGTATAGATGACCTTGCTCATGAAAACTACGATCCATCAGGAAGGTATTGTTTCGAAGGTGAGCAAAATGAATTTTATCTCCTAAAGTTTTTACAATCCCTACCAGGTCATTGTCCCGGTTTACCGAGAGAGATCCGGTACAAAACGTTAATCCATTGTTGGGTGAATCCACAGCATTGCAGATCCATTCCAGGTCTTCATGGGTGCTTACAATCCTGGGTAGACCGAGCACAGGGAAGGGGGGATCATCGGGATGGATACACATCTTCACTCCGCTCTTTTCTGCTGTAGGAATGATGTCCTGAAGAAACTGCGCAAGGTGTTTCCTAAGTTGGTCACGATTGATGTGCTCATAGTTTCCAATCAACTCCATAAAGCGCCCTTTGTAGTCGGGTTCAGACCCATCAACGGCTCCATTGATAAATCCTTGTGTGACGATAATGGTGTTGTAAGCCAGCTTTTCCTTTTCAGCATCCGTCATCTGCTCAAAAAGCTTTCGGGCTTTTTCCAGCAAGTCCTTCGGGTAGTCTTCTGTGGCCCCGGATCGTTCCAGGATGAAAGCATCAAATGCGATGAATGTAGGAAAGTCAAATAGCATGACCTCTCCACCACTTTCAAGCTTGTAATGAAGATCAGTTCTCACCCAGTCAAGCACCGGCATGAAGTTATAGCAGATCCTGTCAATGCCACACTTCCCAAGATTTTCAATGGACTGGCAATAGTTGGCAATGAGCCTGTCATAATCCTCATTGTGCGTCTTAATGCCCTCAGAAACGGGTAAACTCTCAACCACTGCCCACCGCAGTCCATGACTTTCAATCTTGTTTTTGACCTTTTGTATTTCATCAATCGGCCAGACCTCACCATTGGGAATGTGGTGCAATGCAGTGACCACACCTTCCACACCCATTTGCTTCAGGTTAGAAAGTTTTACCGCATCTTTTTCGCCGAACCAACGCCAGCTTTTTTCCAGTCTCATTCAAGCAGTAATTAAGTAATTAAGTAATGTTGAAAAACGTTATTAAACCCCACTAAAGGCACTGAAACCACCGTCCACAGGGATGATCGTACCCGTAATAAAGCTGGCAGCATCTGAACATAGAAATTGAACGAGGCCATTGAGCTCTTTGATGTCGCCAAACCGCTTCATCGGTGTCTTGGCCAATACCTTTTTACTTCTTTCCGTATACGACCCATCCGGGTTGATAAGGACAGCCCTGTTTTGATCTCCAATAAAAAAACCAGGCGCAATCGCATTGACACGTACTTTCTCACCAAACTTCATGGCCAACTCTGAAGCCATCCACTGGGTGAAAATGTTGACACCTGTCTTTGCCACTGAATATCCCATAACCCTGGTAATAGCCGAGTATGTAGCCATTGAAGAAATATTGATAATACTACCTTCACCGGATTTGGCCATTGCCTCACCAAATATCAGGCTGGGGATCACCGTACCATCCAGGTTCAGATCTGTGACCTTTTTATAGTCAGAGATCTTCATATCAAAGATAGTCTGGTCCTCTGTCAGGGTCGCTCCTGGGATGTTACCCCCAGCAGCATTGATCAGGATGTGGATCGCTCCCCATTTCTCAATGACTTTGTCTCTGACACCCTTAAGGCTTTCCTCTTCCAGCACATTGCAGGCATAGCCTTCTACATCACCAAGTGGTGACAACTCCTCAATCCTGGATTTCAGGTTTTCTTCCCGGATATCCAAAATAGCAACTTTGGCGCCGGCTTCAAGCAAACTTTTGGAGATGCTCCCTCCAAGGACGCCGCCACCGCCTGAGACGATGGCGACCTTACCTTTTATATTATAATCAACCATTTAGATTGGCAATATTCCGTGTTCCATAAGGGTAGCGTTGAGTTCGACTCAACATGGCATTCGCCCCCTCATTATTTGTAAACCTTTCATTTTCTGGATCCCACTTAAGGACTCCTGGTACTTTCATCGCAATATGGCTAATCAGACAGACTGAACAAGCCCTGTGCCCAATTTCCACAGGAGAGATGGGTTGCTTTCTTGTCTTGATACAATCCAGCCAGTTGCCATGTTGCTCTTCGCTAACATAAAGCTTTGTCTCATTATCGCCAATTTTAGATTGAAGGATTTTTGGATCACTGGCGTCCAGGGCTTTTTTACTAGCCTCTGCAGCCCCTGGATCACTGGCTGTGGCTGTATAGTTGCCTCTTGATACAAAGATCCAGCCTTCAGTGCCTTCGTAGCGAATCCCGTTGTCATAACCTCCGCTGGTATAAACAGTGATGCCATTGGCATATTCATGTTTTACCATGAAGTCGCCGTGAACATTCCAGAGGCCTGATTTTGGAAACTGAGCAACTGCCTGTACGGAGATCGGTCCGGTCAGCTCAGTGTCCATTCCCCACGCAGCTGAGTCATAGTGGTGCTGACCCCATCCGGTAATCATACCCGCTCCATATTGTTCCAGACGCAACCACCCTGGTCTGCCATATCCTTCCTGGGGGTGTACACCTATCTCAGTATAGGGTACTTCAGGAGTGGAACCCAACCACATGTCGTAGTTTAAGCTTTTAGGTACTGGCATCTCAGGTGCATCAGGTCCTGATGGATCACCAGGCAGTCCGATCTTCACGGTATGGATCTTACCAATACGTCCGTTTCTTACCAACTCAGCAGCAATCCTGAATTGAGGGGAAGATCTTTGCTGGGTTCCTACCTGGAGAATCACACCTTCTCGCTGCACAACATCACTAAGAAGTCGTCCTTCTTCAAGGGTCAGGGATGTTGGTTTTTGCAGATAAATGTCTTTTCCCGCCAAAGCAGCTTCGATAGCGGGCTGAGAGTGCCAATGGTCAGGAGTACTGATCTGTACAGCGTCAATATCCTTATCCGCCAACATCTCTTTGTAGTCCTCGTACATTTTTACGTTTACGGCTTTTGATTTGCCAGTCTTTTTGGCGTAGTAATCTTGTACAAGCTTCTGACCGTCTGCCATCCTGTTGGTGTCGAGGTCACACAGAGCGACCATCTTGGCCTGATCATACTTCAGCGTCTCGGCCATGTCATGACCCCTTGCAATTCTTCCACAGCCAATCTGACCAATGTTGATGGTGTTACTCGGGGCATTTTTTCCAAAAACCGAGCTAGGTACGATCGTGGGTACCGCAAATGCCACAGCAGATGCCGATGCAGTCTTTTTCATAAATTGTCTTCGTTGCATAGGTTATATGTTTATTACTCTTTTTTTTATGTCTTGGGTTTGATCTGTGCCTGATAGGCGTAAGATAAAGATGCCCTATTTAATTATTTTGAAACTATTGCCTGAGGTGACTGTGCAAAAGCTTTCCAGTGTAGTTCGGCTCTTTCTGCAGTCATTTCACCATCAAATACTACCATTCTATATTTTAATGTATAATTTTTTCCTTTTTCTATGACCCAGCTTTCATGACGGATTGGGCAAAACTCAAAAAACATATCTCCACGGTCTCCATTGGCATTGATTGGCCATACACGCATGGGCTCAGGGTGAGCCCGATTGCCGGGATGACTCATAAAAAGTACGCCGCTGCGCCCGGAAGTTGATTCACCTTCCACAATACACCATCGTGCTTTGGTTCCATCTGCTTTTAATCTATCATGACCTTCGGAAGTTAGGACCGTGCAATTGTCTTTGTGCCACTTTTCAGTCATTCGCATACCAATTCCGCCTCCATATCTGTAGGCATCAAACACGATCCCCGAATCCAATGGACTGTTGATGGTGGTGGTGTAGTCAATCATGTAGGATTGTCCGGATGGGTCAACATTCCAGGCATTCACCTTAAGTTGTTCATTGATCGCTACCTGATCTTCTCCTTTCGATCCAAAATCCAGGTGCTCCTGCAATGCGGTGAATCCAGTATAAACTTCTCCCTCTTCCAGGGCCAGGAGTTTTGAAAATCTTACAGATCCTTCACCACTGGCCAGGTTCCAAAAGTCGACAGCACGACCGTTGATATGTGTTTTGGTCCAGGGACCCCAAATACCATAATGATGATAGTGGTCAGGAGCCTGTATACGTGTGAGAACTTCTCCAGATGGACTCCACAGTGGATGGATAAAGCCTGACTTTCGATAAATGGGGTTCACACCTTCAGGAGGATAGGTCATGGCAGTTTGATAGTTAAGGATTGGCTTGCCACTGACCATTAGCTTGATGCCCTCATTATCCTTTTTCAGCCCGATGGATGATGCTTTGGAGGCAGCATCAGAAACTCTTAGGACAAATTCATTCTTTTGACCAGCCCCCAGAGATATGTCTGGGGTGAAATTTAGAATTACCCTTTCTCCAATGCTTATTTGGCTTGCAAGCGCAATCTCTTCCTTTTTTTCAATCCTGACCAGTTGGTAACTGGTGTCATTGACATTTAATCCAAAAGAGGTGATGTCTGCACTAATTGGATTACCCGGTGCGATGGATTCGGTAACTTTTAAGGTAAATTTTACCTCCTGTGCCCTAAGGTCAAAGACCGAAAGTAACAGCACAGCAATAAGGTGGTGGGGTCGGAGTCTCATATTAAGTAATGTTGTTAAGCAAAAGTAAGTGAGTCAGTGAATCAATTCTAGTATGTATATTGCATACATAAATACTTTCATTGCATTCTCATTGAAGGCAACATTTGCTTTGTATTATATGGTGTAATAGTAAAAGGGATCTGGTTATGAAGATAATGCATGAGCACCTCAGTTTCAACAGCCTGGGGTCATTTAGAATTAAGTGGGATGATTTTCCTCACTTCACCTTCCCGTGGCATTTTCATTCAGAATATGAAATTGTCTATGTGATACAAAGTTTTGGGAAACGTTTTGTAGGAGACCATATCAGTCATTTCGAAGCTGGTGACCTTGTGTTGTTGGGGAGTAACCTACCACATTTCTGGAAGAATGACGAAGTATTTCATCAAAACAATCCCAAATACTGGGTAAATGCAGTAGTGATCCATTTTCCAATGGATTTCTTCAAAGATCAGATCAATAATTATCCTGAATTTTACCGGATCAAGGATCTGCTTTGTCGGGCCTCCAGGGGTATAAGTTTTGACCTGAATGTGACCAATGTGATCGGGCCAAAACTTAAAAACTTACTTGAGCTGGAAGGTTTGGAGCGCACCATGAGCTTTTTGTCGATACTTGATGAAATGGCGGTGACAGAGGGCTATGAGCTGCTTGCCAGCAAATCTTTTGTTCCTAATGTTGTGGATTGGTCTGGCAACAGACTGGATAAGGTCATGTACTTGGTCAATTCAGGTTACAGGCAACCACTTCGCCTGGAAGATGTTGCAGATCAAATAGGCATGAATAGCTCTGCTTTTAGTCGCTATTTCAAGGAGAAGACGGGTAAATCATTTTCTGACTTCATCATAGAAATGAGAATAAGTTATGCCTGCAAGCTCCTGACAGAGGGTAAACTGAGCATCACTCAGGTATGCTTTGAAAGTGGTTTCAACAACCTGTCAAATTTCAATCGACAGTTTAGAAAGATAATGTCATTTACGCCCACTCAGTTTCAGGATCAATACCATAGTGCTAATGTGGTGTAAGGAAGTCTGAAACGCTGATTTATGAATTTTTCAATAGGATGCTATTATTCTGACTTTAGCTTAAATGGATCAAAATATATAACTGATTCAGCTTAAATAGTTGAAGAAAATGATCAGTTCCAGGTGTGAACTTCGATAAAAATCGAGAAATCAGCTTAGTGTTTGCTTAGTTTCAGTCCGGATACGCAATAATAATACTCATCTCTGCAATAAAAATACTAGAAAACGCAAATTTACGCTTCTAATTTTATGCTTGTAATTAACCTGATCTAATTAAGTGGTAAGCGCTTTAAACAATACTCAGAATGAACTTGGTAAGACAAGTGTTCTATTTATAACTATTGTAAAAGCAGGATTAGGATTGTATGATATAAAATCAGGTTACTGATTTTTAGAGATCATGATATTGCTAGTATTTGACAATGGCAGAATAAATGTCTCTGCTGTGCTTTTTTAACTCTAACCCCGATATATATGATATAGCATTGATACAAAAAAAGAGGGATCAGCAATGCTGACCCCAGTCACATATTTGCGATAGTTACTCTTAATAATGACGCTCAAATCAACATAGGGAGTTAACTATCAATTAGTTAAACAATAAACATTTAACCAAATTCAAAAATATGAAGAGTAAATTTACTCATACCATAGTTATGGTATTCAATATGTTTGGAAAGTTGCTTATCATGCTCTTTCTGACAACAAATCTGGCTCTGGGTAGTGCTGGGACAGCCAGGGGAGATAACACGGGAGACAAAAATCCCGAAATTAATAACCAATCAGAGACCTTACAACGCTCAATTTCTGGGAATATTACAGATGAGAATGGCGAATCGTTACCAGGTGCGACAGTTCTGGAAAAAGGGACATCCAATGGTACTATCACCGATGTCAACGGTGACTTCTCTATTTCTGTGGGGGATAATGCGATTTTGCAAATTTCATTTGTTGGCTATGAGTCAAGTGAAATCACAGTAGGAACACAAAGTACAATTAATGTATCCATGGTACCTGATCAAGAACAGCTGGATGAAGTTGTTGTGATGGGATACGGTACCCAGAAGAAGAGAGATCTCACAGGGGCGGTAGGACAGATTGATGCAACCAAAATTGCTAATCAATCACCAAACTCCGTGACTGACATATTACGGGCAAATGTTCCCGGTCTGAATGTTGGTTTCAATAACTCACCTAAGGGTGTCAGTGAGATTCAGGTTCGGGGTAACAACTCATTAAATGCAGGAACACAACCTCTGATTGTACTGGATGGAACTATTTATAATGGTGACCTGTCCTCGATCAATCCCAATGATATAGATAAGGTTGATGTAATGAAAGACGCCAGCTCTGCAGCAGTTTATGGTGCGAGAGGGGCTAACGGAGTAATTCTCATCACTACCAAGAGAGGTACGACAGAAAAGCCAACCATCAACGTGGCCACGTCCTATGGTATTGCCACCAAGGCTTTTGACAATCCACCATACGGCCCGCAGGAATATGCGGCCTGGAGAACTGATGTATTTAAGAGTATCAATTATGGAGTGGATGATCAGCCGGGATTTTTTGATAACCCCGACAACCTTCCTGCAGGAGTATCTCTTTCCGATTGGCTTGCTTATGATGGAGCCACTGGAGATCCTACTACGGCGTGGTTGAATAGAATTGGTTTTCAGGATGTTGAAATAGGAAACTACCTGGCTGGCAGAAGTGTGAACTGGTATGATATGATCTTTCAGAATGGTACCCGAAGTGACCTGAATTTAAGTTTGTCAGGCCAAAAGTCTGACCTGAAATATTTCTGGTCTATCAATAAGATGAGTAACGAAGGTATCATTGTAGGAGAAAAGTATGAAACCATCAGAACCCGGTTAAATCTGGATGCAGAAGTTGTGGACTGGTTGTCTGTTGGTGTTAATGCACAATTTTCTCAGGGTGATGAAAGTTCTGTACCTGCTGAATGGGAAATGTACTGGAGAGATTCTCCCTGGGGTTCTGAGCTAAATGATGCAGGAACTGGTCTGAGATTCAGCCCACAGGACGATCCGGGAACAGGAGCAAGACATCCTTTCTTAAGAAGGACTTATACTGATCGCGAAATCAAGGAAAATATCCTGAACGCGCGCGTTTATTCTTTGATCTCTTTACCTCTTGGTTTTTCTTACCAGCTGGCTTTTACTAACAGGTTTGAGTGGAGTCATAATTTCACACATCAATCTTCAGCAAGTCCTGAATGGGCTACTGGTACGGCTTTTCGTGACAATACCGAGGTCCATGAGTGGCAGCTGGAAAATATCTTTAAATGGAATAAGACATTTGGAGATCATGCAATTGACGCAACTTACCTGATTTATGCTGAACAGTTTGAAAGTGCAAACGCCAGGACGACCAATACACTGTTCAGTCCTAATGATCTGCTTGGATATAATAATTTAAGTTTAGGTACAGCCCCTAGCCTTGGTGGTGGAGATGCTATCAGTACGGGAGACGCCATGATGGGTAGAGTAAATTATAGTTTTGGATCCAAATATTTGTTCTCTGCTTCAGCACGAAGAGATGGTTATTCAGCCTTTGGTCCGGAAAATAAAAGAGCGACTTTCCCATCACTCAGCGGTGGTTGGGTGATCTCGGATGAAGGATTTTTTGATGTAGCTCCTATCGACTTTTTGAAGTTCAGGGTTTCCTGGGGTGTCAATGGAAACAGAAACATTGGTAGATATGCCTATTTATCACAGTTATCAGACAATAAAGTGTTGATCATCAACGGTGGATCAGTAACACCAGTGGCCACACTTGACCCTTCTACCATGCAGAATTCAGGACTAAAATGGGAGCGCACCACTGCTACCAACTTCGGTCTCGATTTCAGCCTGTTTGCGGGTGTAATTGACGGATCAATGGAGGTCTACAACATGGTTACAAATGACCTGTTGGTGTCAAGGGCATTACCGGATGTGACTGGATATACCAATGTGCTTTCAAATCTCGGGGAAGTTCAAAACAATGGGTTTGAATTGTTTGTAAACAGCAGAAACATCAGCAATGCCAATTTCAAATGGTCATCTATGGTCAACTTCTCTTTAAACAGAAATAAGATCAACAGCCTGTATGGTGATCTTGATGAAAACGGAGAAGAATTGGATGATCCCACCAACCAGTGGTTTATTGGTAAGGATATAGACGTTTTGTGGGGACAACGGGTACTTGGAGTCTGGCAATTGGGTCAGGAAGCTGAGGCCGATGTATATGGTCAGTTTCCAGGGGATTTCCAAATACTGGACAAAAACGACGATGGTGTATTCACAATAGAAGACAATGAATTCCTGGGCTATGCCACACCAAGGTTTAGATGGACACTCGTCAACAGTTTCAATTTCTTCCAGAACTTTGATTTAAGCATTGAAATGTACTCGTTGTGGGGTATGAAAAGGGAATTTAATGAAGCCAAGAATAGAGACAGTTTTGTTGACAGAACGAATTCTATTCAGTACCCTTACTGGACACCAGAAAATCCTCAGACAGAATGGGGAAGATTGTTCTCAAGCGAAGGTGGTGCTAATTTCAATGTTTACAGAAATAACTCCTTCATCAGGCTTCAGAATGTAACGTTATCCTATACCGTGCCGCAGCAAATTCTGGATGATATCAACATACAGAGTCTCCGGGTCTATGGAAACATCAGAAATGCAGCGGTTTGGGCTCCTGACTGGGAAATCTGGGATCCGGAGGCAGCAGATGTGGATGGTGTATCCGGTAGCGGACCTTCACCAAGATTTTTCACGCTTGGATTAAATCTGACTTTATAAGCTCAAATGAAAGAAATTATGAGAAAGAATATAGAAAATTTATTGAAAGGCTTATTGACAGCGATATTGATTATTGCTACAATGACAGGCTGTGATGAAGAGTTTCTGGACCCTGATCCGCTTTCATTCTACACTCCTGACAATGCCTTAGGTGATGCAAATGGTATGTATGCCCTATTGATGGGTGCGAGCAGAAGAATGAATGCAGAATGGTATGGGGACGGTGCACCTATTATTACGGAAAATCTTATGTCAGAGGTAGCTGTTGAAGGTACTACAGATAAGTCAGGTCCTGCACAGGATCTCAATTTATTGATCCTTCCGGATGCCAATCTAAATAGCTCCAATACTAACAGGATAGGATGGTATTGGAATGAATTTTATGAGAATATAAAATTGGCCAATACAGTAGTAAGTAGAATCGACGTGCCCACATACCAATCTGACGAGGAACGAAACGCAGTGTTGGGTACAGCTTATTTCCATAGGGCATATGCCTATTATCGACTGACACAGCAGTTTGGTGATGTACCGCTTCTTTTAAAAGAACTCACCACACCAAAGCTTGATTTCAGATCTACCTCTCGCATAACAATTCTAGAGAAAATACAGGATGACCTGGAATTTGCAGCACAATGGGTACCGGAAAGTGTGGCGATCGGAGAAGTAAGCAGAGGCGCTGTCAACCACCTGTTAACCAAGGTAAGCCTCGCACTTGCTGATTTTGATGGAGCCATAGCAGCTGCCACAGCTGTAATTAATGGACCCTATTCCTTACAGACCACCAGGTATGGTGTAGATGCTGGCGATGCTACTAAAAATGTGATCTGGGACTTACATAGGCCTGAGAACAAGGCTTCAAATCCAGGAGCTATTTTGCTAAGCGTCTCCAGGCTGGAATTTGCTGGAAATGGTAGTCAGACCGCAACTAGTGCCATGCGTCAGGCTGTTCCTCTGTGGTGGAGGTTCATCAATACCCCTGATGGATTTAATGGCATGTCTGATAGTCCTGATGCAGAGATTCCACATGTACTGGCCTATGGTAGAGGGATCGGGAGAAATAGAGGTGTGCCCTATAGCACCAAAGATATTTGGAATGATCCCAATGATCCAGGAGATCTGGATTTAAGGCATGCTCCGGGAAACTGGATGGATATGGAAGATATCACGTATAATGCTGAGTCTCTTAAGACGAATGGCAGCACATATTATAACCAGCCACTAGAATTCACCAATAATGCTGGTGTAGTATTATGTTCTGATACGATTCGTAACTGGTACGGATGGCCACAATATAAATTATTCATACCAGATCCTACAGCTTCAAGACCTAGTGGTGGACATTCAGATTGGTATGTTTTTCGTTTGGCTGAAACGTATTTGCTACGAGCAGAGGCTCATTTCTGGAACGATGATCCGGTAAGTGCAGCAGCTGATATCAATATGGTTCGAAACAGAGCCGGAGCACCTGATATGCCTTCAGGTGATGTGAATATTGGTACCATACTAGACGAAAGGGCCAGAGAATTATACTATGAAGAACCCAGAAATACTGAGTTGACTAGAATGGCATTCATCTTTGCGATGACAGGTAAAACGGCTTACAATGGCAAGACCTATTCATTAGGCAATATGCACGAGGTAAATTTCTGGTATGACAGGATCATGGAAACTACAGTATTTTACAATAAGGGTGTATTCACGATTCACGGGGACGAGTATACTATGAGCCCTTATCATGTATTATATCCTATACCGGCTTCATCAATTAATGGAAATACACAAGGACGGATCAATCAGAACCTGGGGTATCCGGGAGCTGAAAAAAATGTAGAGCCGTTGACATCTATTGAAGAATAATTGATTTACTTCTTTGAATCTAAGGGTACCCTTCACTGAGGGGTGCCTTTTTTTATGCTTTTTTTCAATGGAATGCAGCTCAGCCATGTTTGTTAGTTTATTTTTAGGCCACCAAATTTCAAAACACAGACCTAAAATGAAGCATCTTCAAATACTAACCCTGGTTGCACTCATCACAATTGTTGGGTGCAAGCCATCCGATAAATCAACAGAGGAAAACGCCACTACCGAAAAACAAGAAACTGTTGCTGCATCTAACGAGGCCGAATGGATCACATTATTCGATGGGAAATCTTTAGACAACTGGACCAGCTGGGAATCAGCCGAGCCACCAAAGGTTTGGTCCGTCACTTCGGATGGCACGTTGTTTTGTCGAGCCCTGGATAAAGATGATGCCAAGCCAGGTGATAAAGGAATCATTGTGACAAAAGATCAATATGATAACTTCCATTTGAAACTGGAATGGAAAATCTCCGAAGGTGGGAACTCTGGTATTTTCTATCTGGGGAGCAAAGAATATGAATCCATTGTACCCTCTGCACCTGAGATGCAAGTACTGGACAATGACAAACATCCCGATGCAAAAAAGGGAAAGGATGGCAATAGAAAAGCGGGTTCACTCTACGACCTGATTCCAGCTACTCCTCAAAATGCAAAACCCGTTGGTGAGTGGAACACTGCTGAAGTAATTGTGAAAGACCGACATGTCATTCACAAGCAAAACGGAGAGATCGTAGTAGAAGTGGATTTGGATACGGATGCCTGGAAGGAATTAGTTGCAGGTAGTAAATTTCCTAAAATCCGAGAAAACTGGTATCAGGTACCACAAAAGGGATATATCGCTTTGCAGGATCATAACAATGATGTGTGGTTTCGCAACATCATGATTAAGAAGTTGTAGATTAAAACTTGAGGTTTCTGACCAGGAGCTGTCCCTCATCACCATAATCTTAGAATTATCCTATCACTGTTTCAGTGAATAGTGGTAGAGTGGAGGGAAAAATAGTGTTTTGGTCAGAATAAAAACATCTCTCAGTGCTCTGAAAGGGCTATTTTGTGATGTCTTTTAAAACCTGCGCAGACTTTGCTCAAAACCCGTGCAGACTTTACTCGAAACCTGTGCAGGTTTTACTTAAAACCCGCGCAGGTTTTGGCCGAAGTCCGTGCAGACTTTGAACGACTTCTGCTGTATTGGAATAGTGCAATTGGAGTTGGTTGTTTTTGAGCGGGTAAGCTTAATAAGCTTAATGACGGTGTTGTCACCGTCATTAACGTTTTAGATAGTGCTCCGGTAAATTCTGGTCGGTGACGATGCTGACTCTTCTATTGGTCAATCCACCAAGAACAGCATCCTCAAGATCAGACCTTTCGGTTTCTTTTTTTACATTTTATTGTTACTCCCCCAGATATGTCCACCCATAGACCTGACTGCCGACACTTTCATCACTACTAATTACTTGAATGTGGCCTGCCGGGGGATAAGCCAGAAGGGTGTAGACCCATATTTGTCTAAAGCAAGGCGTAGATTACCAATCCTAATATAGCTGCAGTTGCAATAGTTAAATAGATGATTAAAAAAGAGCCTACTTTTTCTACAACAATAAGACGTTTTTCAGCCAGAGTGTTGGCATGTATTAATTCAGCTGTTACTGTTTCAAGATCTTTCATTCTTTTGCCTAAGTCCACTTATCAAATATAATAAACGCAGAAGTAAATAAGTAAGTTGATTTCATGTATTGATGCTTTTCGATTTCCCATATTGATCCCTCCCCCAGATCTGTCCACCGACAGACCTGACTGCCAACACTTTCATCACTACTAATTACTTGAATGTGGCCTGCCGGGGGATAAGCCCATGGAGCACAGGAAGATTGGTGCTAGACTATGTACTCTATTTGTAAATTGCTTTATATAGAAATCAATATTATTAAATGCTTTTTATGTTTAACAATTCCCAATGCGTTCATGGTTTTGGATGGCATAAAAGGAGGAAATAATAATCGAATACCTCTTTGGCTTTTCGGTTTCCTGTATTGATCGATTCATCTATATTTGAAATTCTGAAACAGGTTGAAACTAAATACCCATGGATAGACGAAGCGCATTAAAACAATCAGCCTTAATGGCGGGGGCATTTGCCTTTTTACCTTCCTGTAATTTCGGCCCGGATCGGGAACAGGTGGCACTGGATAATCTTCAGATCGACCTGGATCATCAGGACTTGTTAGCGAAGGTGATCGAAACGATTATCCCTTCTACAGAAGCCGAACCAGGCGCAGAAGCGTTAAACCTCTATCGCTTTGTGCTGGTGATGGTGGATGATTGTGAACCAAAAGAAACACAACAGGTATTTGTGGATGGATTGAAGAAGTTCAAAGCCCTTGTAAAGAATAAGGTGGGACAGTCTTTTCCCCAGAAGGAACAGCAGGCCAATGAAGAGATTTTGACAGCAGCCACATCATTGGAGGGGCTGTCTGCTGAAGAACAACCGGTTCAGGAATTTCTTGCCATTGCCCGCCGATATACCATTCAGGGCTACATGGGTTCAAAATATTATTTGACAGAGAAATTTCCTTATCAGCTGGTGCCTGGGCCTTACCAGGATTGTGTGAATTCAGACGGATTAATTGTGATGTAATGGCCAATTTTAATATAGATAGCGAGAAAGAAAGAACCTATGATGCCATCGTGATTGGCTCGGGAATGAGTGGTGGCTGGGCAGCCAAAGAACTGACAGAAAAGGGATTGAAGACCCTTGTTTTAGAGCGGGGTCGCAATGTGGAGCACATCAAGGATTATCCTACCACCACGATGATGCCATGGGAATTTGAGCATAATGGCAAGGTAGAGCAGAAGGTGATCGATGAAAATCCCATCGTGAGCAAATGCTATGCCTTTAGGGAAGATACTCAGCACTTTTTCACACGAGATGATGTTTCTCCGTACGTTCAGGAAAAGCCGTTTGACTGGATCCGTGCTTACCAGGTAGGAGGGAAGTCACTTTTATGGGCCAGACAAACCCAGCGATGGAGCGACTATGACTTTGAAGGCCCTGCCCGTGATGGTTTTGCCACTGATTGGCCCATTCGTTATCAAGACATTGCTCCGTGGTACAGCCATGTAGAGAAATTCGTTGGGATTGCAGGTGACAAGGATGGGCTGGACAATCTGCCTGATGGTGAATTTCTTCCTGCCCTGGAGCTCAACTGCGTAGAAAAATATTTTAAGGAAAAGCTGGAAAGCCAGTTCAAAGGTAGAAATGTGATCAGTGGTCGCTGTGCCCATCTGACTCAACCCCAGGAGATCCATCTTCAGCAAGGTAGAGGCCAGTGTCAGAACAGGGTGTTGTGTCAGCGAGGATGTCCTTTCGGAGGATACTTCAGTGCCAACTCATCCACCATTCCCTGGGCAGCGAAGACAGGTAACTTAAGCCTTCGCCCGGATTCAGTTGTACATTCAATCATCTATGATGAAGAAAAAGGACGAGCTACCGGTGTAAGGGTGATTGATGCCAAAACAAAGGAATCCATTGAGTTTTACGCTCCAGTGATCTTTGTGAATGCGGGCGCTTTGAATACGAACCAACTCTTGCTCAATTCAACTTCCAGCCGCTTCCCGGAAGGCCTGGGTAATGACAATGGCTTGCTCGGAAAATACGTGGCCTTCCACATCTACAGGGGTAAGATCTCCGGAAAGTTTGATGGTCACCTGGATAAAACCACGGTGGGCAGACGACCTACCAGCGGTTACATTCCGCGATTCCGAAATGTATACAAGCAGGAAACCGACTTTCTTAGGGGTTATGCAGCAGGTTTTGGGGCGAGACGTCAGGTTGTCAGATCTTATGATGGCATTGGCGAAGAGCTTAAGCAAAACATCTTGAATCCGGAATGGGGCATTTGGCATGTAGGTTCCCATATGATGGGAGAGACCATACCAAAAGAAACCAATTACGTCAACCTTACATCAGACAATGATGAGTTTGGTATTCCACTGCTCAATGTGAAAGTGGATTATGATGACAACGATGAGAAGATGATCCAGGACTTTTTCGAGCAGTTTACAGAGATGTACGAAAAGGCCGGATTCACCGACATCAAAACCCGTGACACCCATCAGGCACCTGGTCTGGATATCCATGAGATGGGAGGAGTGAGAATGGGTAAAGACCCAAAGACCTCCTTATTGGATAAGCATCACAGACTTCATGCCTGCAAGAATGTATTCGTCACCGATGGTGCCTGTATGACATCTACCAGCACGCAGAATCCTTCATTGACCTACATGGCTTTTGCAGCCCGCGCAGCAAATTTTGCTGTAGAAGAGGGTAAGAAGGGGAATGTTTAGCCTTGATGGTCTGAATAGAATTTGAGCCTATTCATTATCAAGGATTAGATCAGGTCTTAGAAATCAATATGAGTATAAAGGATTATCCAAAAGTGAACGCTGTCCATCGTTTACTTCTATCAGTTTTTCTAACCAGTAGTCTTTTCACAACCAAAGCGCAGGAATTGAATGAGTTTCCTGCGTATGATAAAGAGGCGGTCAGGTACAAAAGTGACTGGCTGGTTGTTTCATCTCCGAAAAAGACAGGTGTCTATACCAATTCGCATGACCATCTGGTCCTTAGTAATGGTTTGATCAGCCGTGTTTTCGATGTAAAAAAGGGCGGGGCCACGATTGGTTTGGAAAACCTAATGACCGGTGAAAATATGTTGAGGTCCATCAGGCCTGAAGCAGAGGTTACCATCGACGGCATAAAGCTTCCGGTAGGAGGTCTCATCGGTCAGCCAGTCCACAATTATTTGTTGGATGAGTGGATTGAGCAGATGGAACGGGATCCTGAAGCTCTAAGTCTCAGGGAATTTAGTGTTGGGGATACAGAACCACGCTTCGAATGGCAAAAACGGTTAGAGTGGATGCCCAAAGATGTTCCCTGGCCAGCACCGGGCAAAAAGCTTGTTTTCACCTATGGTGTTGATAATGTGTTAATCAGTTTTTTGAAGGATCATGTCAGTACTGATGAAGGCAGAGAGGCACTGTTTCAGGATGCTTTTAAGACCCTGGAGGATGCCTGGAAAGTATATAAATCAGGGGGCAACGAACGTAATTCATTTATCAATGAAGGTAAGCCAGGTGAAATGATGGCCATGGCAAACCAGTTTGTTTTTGCAGAGCTGGAAAGTCCTGTAAATGCAAAGGTTTGGATTGCCGAAATCGACCCGGGTACTGATAAGTCCGCCTCATGGGGACCAGGAATCGCACTAATAAGTGAATCGGGAGATATCTATAAAGTCAATCTGCGCACCGCAGAAAATCAATTTGGTGTCTTTGACGGGAAAACGGAAACAAGGGTAGGGAAGTACGATGAAGGAATGAAAGTATTCCTACGTGCAGAAGAAAGGGTTTCAGATATTGTGTTTTCCTATTCTTATGATGGTGAGACATTTGATGAATTGGCTGTTGTAACAACCGGGAGTAGCCCAATAAAGACTTTTAGAGTTGGAAAAATGGATCTCAAAGGGGGAGCCAGTGACCATCCACAGAGCGGGGAGAGCGGGCGATGTCACGTAAATCACGTCAGGATACTGGGAGGTTTAGATGATAAGGCCAATGAAACTCAGCTAGCCAGACTAGAATATCTAAAAGATATACAAGTAAACATTAACTATGAAATGTACGACGGGATTCCGTTGATCTCTAAATGGATAGAGGTGATAAATGGATCCAGCCACAGTATCGTTGTTAACAGTTTCAAAAGTGAAATACTGGCGTTGGTAGAAGCCGAAAGTGCAGTAGATGATAAAATAAACTGGACATTGCCCAATATCACTGTGGAGTCTGACTATCGTTTTGGGGGTATGTCTCCAGACAACCTGTACTCAAGCAGTATTGCGTGGAATACAGACCCGGAATACAAGACACAGGTAAATTATCTATTGAAGACACCCGTATTGCTAGAAGCTTATCCCAAGCTAGGTCCAATGAAGACCCTGAAGACCAGCGAAAGCATAAGAAGCTTCAGAGTCTGGGAGCTATTTCACGACAGTTGGGACCGGGAAAGAAAAGGGCTTGCCGAAAAAAGAATGTACCGTTCTCAATCACCCTGGGTGACGGAAAATCCCATCATGATGCATGTAAGAAATGCTGATAATGCGTCAGTAAAGAAAGCCATTGATCAATGTGCTGAGGTCGGCTTTGAAATGGTGATCATGACCTTTGGAAGCGGATTTCAAATTGAAAATGAGACCGCTGAGAACATCTCCAGGATGAAGGACCTGGCGGATTATGCACATGATAAGGGAATAGCACTTGGAGGCTATTCTCTTTTAGCCAGCAGAAGCATCAACCAGGAAAATGACGTGGTTATGCCTCCGGGGTTGAAACCCCGTTTTGGAAACTCACCTTGCCTGGAAAGTGAATGGGGGATCAACTATTTTAAGAAGCTATATGCATTTTATGACAAGACAGGTCAGGATATTTTAGAACATGATGGCAGTTATCCGGGTGATGTCTGTGCCAGCGAGGATCATCCCGGACATCGAGGCCTGGAAGACTCTCAATGGAATCAATACGAAACCATCCAAAGGTTTTATGAGTGGTGCAGGAGTAAAGGGATCTTTCTCAACGTTCCTGATCACTACTTCATGGCCGGCAGCAACAAGACCGGGATGGGATATCGTGAAACCAACTGGTCACTGCCACGGGAGCAACAAGAGCTCATCGAGCGGCAAAATATATATGATGGCACCTGGCAAAAGACCCCGGGTATGGGTTGGATGTTCGTGCCGCTTGTGGAGTATCACGGGGGAGGGAAAGCCGCTACTATCGAACCTTTAAAAGACCATTTACCTCATTATGAGCAGCGGCTGGCTAACCTGTTTGGGGCAGGTGTTCAGGCGTGTTATCGTGGCCCCCAGTTATACGATTCCCCACAGACTAAGGAAATCGTTAAGAAATGGGTCGACTTTTATTTGAGCCACAGAGAAGTCCTCGATGGAGACATTGTCCATATCCGCAGACCGGATGGCCGGGATTTTGATGGTCTGATGCATGTCAATCCTTTTGGTGATGAAAAAGGCTTGATTATGCTGTATAATCCTTTAGATGAGCCCATTGTAAAAACAATCCCGGTAAACCTTTATTATACAGGCCTCAGTAAACGAGCTGTATTGACTGGGGAAGATGGGAAAGCAATGAAAGTCAAATTAAACCGTGATTATTCGATTGATCTGCCAGTAAGCATTCCGCCAAAAAGTCAGCAATGGTTTGTGGTAAAGCGGAATTAAAATTAAGAATGCCATAAGGATCCTTAGCACATTTTGGACTTCATATTTATGTGCTGAAAAATGAATTTTCACAGCTGCAAATTTCCAATCCTTTACAGTCAGGCGTAAACTTCTACTAATATCTCATTAAATTAGTCATATGAAAATGATTGGAATGAGATACGTTACCTTGCTGTTTTTTCTTGGTTTCGTCCAACTTGCCTATTCCCAAAATGCCACACAGATTTCTCTTTGGCCTGATGCAGTTCCTGGTGAAGAAGCTGAAAAAGCCAAACCCGTAGTCCAGATAGATCAAAAGGGTGTGATCGAACGCCTGCTGGTGGTGACCAATCCCATCCTGGAGGTTTATCTCCCACAAAAACCCAATGGATCTGCCATTCTGATATTCCCTGGTGGGGGATATAATAGACTAGCTATCAAAAAAGAAGGGTATGAAATAGCTGAATGGCTGAGCAGCCTGGGTTATACCGCTTTTGTTTTGCAGTATCGGGTGCCTGAAAAACAGGAAGGTGCCCTTATGGATGCGCAGCGAGCCATCAGGATCGTACGATCAAAAGCTAAAAATTACAACGTCAATCCGGACAAGATTGGTGTCCTGGGATTTTCTGCCGGAGGCAGCCTGGCAGCCCGTGCAGCAACCAGATATGAAGACCAGTCATACCCGCTCATCGATATGACGGATTCTCTTTCGAGTAAACCAAACTTTGCACTACTGATCTACCCGGCATACCTGGATCAGGAGCAAAAGAACAGTATCACCCCTGAGCTGGAAGTGACTGAAGATACCTCACCCATGTTTTTATTTGTTGCAGCAGATGATTCACATGCCAACAGCTCCCTGGTGATGACCCAGGAACTGCGAAAACAAAACGTGCTTGTAGAGCTTCATGTTGTACCGGAGGGAAAGCACGGTTATGGCATGCGTAAAGGTAATCCGGCGGCAGAGGCCTGGCCGCCACTCGCAGAATCATGGCTTAAAAAGTACATCAGATAGATCTCTTGTAAGTCCAGTACAGTCAGTTGTTGTAATTTTCCGACCTTGTTCTAGTTTTTAATCTTTAAGTATAATTTGAATGAAAAATATTTTAGGGTGGTTGTCCTTTATTTCAAGAGGACTGATGGTGGTTTGTCTGGCTGCAGCGGCTCAACAAGTGATGAGTGATCCCATCATTCCGACAAAACAGGAAATTACCCCCGAAGAAAAGGCAGAAGGCTTTGTTTCGCTTTTTAATGGTAAAAACCTGGAGGGCTGGCAAGGCAATAAGACTGACTATTTTGCTGAAAATGGAAACCTGGTAATCGATCCCAGTCGTGGAGGAAAAGGGAATCTGTACACCGAGAAAGAATACAGTGATTTCATCTTCCGGTTTGAATTTAAGCTAACCCCGGGAGCTAATAATGGTTTGGGTATCAGAGCTCCGTTACAAGGTGACGCAGCCTATAAAGGCATGGAGATACAGATCCTGGACAACACTGCAGACAAGTATAAAGACCTTCATGAATACCAGTATCATGGTTCTGTATATGGAGTGATCCCTGCGAAAAGAGGATTCCTAAAGCCTGTTGGTGAATGGAATACTGAAGAAGTCTGGATCAAAGGAAATAAAATTAAAGTGACTTTGAATGGAGAAGTCATTGTAGAGGGAGATATCAAAAAGGCCAGCAAAAAGGGCACCCTGGATGGAAAAGACCATCCCGGATTGCAGAGTAAGTCCGGATATATCGGGTTCCTTGGCCATGGGGATGAGCTGAAGTTCAGGAATATCCGAATTAAGGAACTATAAAAGCTTCATAGCCATGATTCAAATAAACAACGCCCTAAACAAAGTGGGGGTCATCATAATAATGTTCTTTTCTCACTTTGCTTTTTCTACTCCCGAAAAAACTGATCGACCTAATGTCTTACTGATCGCCATCGATGACCTGAATGACTGGGTAGGCTATCTTGATGGCCATCCCCTGGTGCAAACCCCCAATATGGATCGGTTGGCAGCCATGGGTGTTGGTTTCACCAATGCGCATACCCAATCACCACTCTGCAATCCTTCCAGAACAAGCTTTCTGACAGGCTTAAGGCCTACTACCACAGGTATCTATGCGTTAAGTCCCTGGTTTAGGTCGCTGGAAAGCTTCAAAAATCATGTGACCTTACCTCAATATTTTGAAAAGCAAGGATATCAAACGATAACAACGGGTAAAGTATATCACGATGCCTACCCACCGGAGGAAGATCGCAGAGATGGACCCGAATTCACCAAATGGGGATTCAAAGGCGGTTTCCTTCCAAGACCGGAAGAACCTATTGTGAAAAATACGGGCCATCCACTGGTCGATTGGGGAGTTTACCCTGAGCAGGATGAGCAGCAGGATGACTGGAAAGTGGCTGACTGGGCCATTGAGCAGCTTAAAAACCCACCAAAAAAGGACCCTTTCTTTTTGTCTGTTGGTTTCAGGCACCCTCATGTACCCCTTTACACCACTCAAAAATGGTTTGACCTTTATCCGGAAGAGGATGCGCTGCTTCCGATTGTTCGAGCCGATGATCGGGATGATATCCCCTTTTTCTCCTGGTACCTGCATTGGGACCTCCCGGAACCCAGACTTGCCTGGTTGATGATGAACCACGAATGGAAAGCCAAAGTAAGAGGCTACCTGGCCAGTGTGAGTTTCGTGGATATGCTTGTAGGGAGATTATTGGATACCCTGGAAGAGGAGGGGCTGTTGGAAAATACAATCATCGTACTGCTTTCAGATCATGGATACCACCTTGGCAGCAAAGCTATTTCAGGTAAAAACACACTCTGGCACGAGTCTACACGTGTGCCATTGGTTTTTGCCGGTCTGGGAGTCAATGAGAAAGGCAAGATCAGCAATGAGCCGGTTGAGCTCCTGGATATTTATCCTACATTGATTGATTTGGCCGGGTTACCTCAAAACACAACAATAGAAGGCCATTCCTTGAAACCCATTTTAGTTAACGTTACCCATCAGCGCGCATGGCCTGCTATTACTACACATGGACCTGGAAATCATGCTGTTGTCACCAATCAATGGAGGTATATTCAATATGCTGATGGCTCAGAAGAGCTATACAACATAGTAGAAGATCCCTATGAATGGAGGAATCTGGCTTCACTTACCAGGTATCAGTCGGTTGTTCAGTCTCTGCAAGAATATCTTCCAGACAATATCGCTCCTCCGGCTCCCGGGGGAACTGCAAGATTGATCGAGGTAGTAGATGGGACTCCACACTGGCAGGGAAAGCCGATTCCACAGGGTACTGCGATTCCGATGGAGTTTAAATAAGCTTGGCTATTGCAAGATCTCTGTGATTTTCATCTTGAGCTCTTTTTTCTTTTTTTCTGCCTCTTTCATAGACAATCCTGGCTGGACCCCCGGACGCAGGTGTTTGGTATGAGAAAGCCACGCGTATTTCATGACTGTTTGTTTTTCTTTCACCAAATCCAATACTTTTTGACCCCTGGCGTAGTTTGAAAAAGCTTCTTCAGGGTATTCTACATCCTTGAGCTGTAACTCACCTAATCCTACCAGGATCTCTCTTGCCATAAACCAGTGCCCCTGGGCTCCCGGATGCACACCATCTTTGGCCAGGTAAAAAGTCGAATCTGATTTTCTTCTATCATCTAGATATCTTTTCATGGGCTCATGAATATCAATAACCATCCAGCTGTCGGTATATCTTCTACTGATGAGCCAGTCCGCATAAATATCCAATACATTGGCATATGCTGCGCCTTTGGCCTCGTCGTAGATAGGAGGGGTGACGAAAATTATCTCGATGTCTCTTTTGATGGCTTCCTCATTTAACCAATTGATCCCTTCCTGATACTTTTGGAATCGTTCCATTCCAAACGGGAGATAGATACCATCATTCATTCCGTAGCATGCCAGAATCAAGTCGGGTTTAACCTCACTTAAAACCCTGTCGAGTCGCTCCCGGAGGTCAGGACGTGGGAAAGCACCATTCGCATGATTGGGTTCGCTAAGTCCGGATACAGTTTCACTGGCTAACCCCACATTGATAAATTCCAGATTGTGATCAGGGTACTTCAATGTAAAATAAGTTTCAATAAAGGAGATATAATCCCCCTGCTGGGTGATGCTGTTGCCCAGAAAGAGGATTTTTCCCGTTTCGGATCCGATTTTATAGGGTTGAGCAATAAGGTTAATCGAAATGTACAGTGTGACTATGCTGAGGATAAATTGTTTCATCATCAAAAAAAGAGCAAGGATAATTTAATGTTCTAGGTAGCCGCTATGATAGGTTAAATCGAGTAATTATTGTGAATTCATGATCATTTTTTGAATATAGGATGCTCATCAGTGAGGAATTGTATGTACTGGGAATTCAGGTTAGTGGACAAAGGTTTTCAGCCAAGTTGACTATGCGGCTTCTTAATTTTAAACGTTTTCAAAAAGATGAGTGTACAATGAATTCATTGTAAGGTTTGATTGAAAAAAATCAACTAATTTTAAATATTTAAAATCTAGAAAAAACAGTGTGGTTAGACTCATTATATTTATGAAATGAGAGTTATTTGGGTATCGGTTTTTATTCTCTTTTCGGTTGTCTTTAATTCCTGTAAGCATGAAACTTCAGACGTTGCTGCTGATCTGAAAGTGCCGGAAAAAGTAGACTTCAATTTTCATGTTAGACCTATTTTGTCTGATAAATGTTTTGCCTGCCATGGTCCGGATGCCAACGCAAGGCAAGCAGACCTAAGGTTGGATACAGAGGAAGGCGCTTTTACACCATTGAAGGATTATGAAAACCAGTTTCCGTTTGTAAAAGGCAAGCCGGAAGCGTCCATTGCCTTCCTCAAGATGACCACCTCTGACACAGCCGAGATGATGCCACCCCCTGAGTTCAATGTTCACCTCAATGACTATGAGATCCAGGTAATTGAGAAATGGATCAAACAAGGAGCTGAATACAAACAGCACTGGGCATTTATCCCACCTGAAAAAGCAGAATTACCCAAGGTGAAAGATGAGGATTGGGTGAAAAACGAAATTGATTATTTTGTGCTTGACAAGCTTGAAGAAATGGGTTTATCCCCCAATGAGGTGTCAGACAAAGAATACTTATTAAAACGGGTTGCTTTTGATCTGACTGGTTTGCCTCCAACTCTGGAGATGCAAGAAGCTTTCCTGGCGGATGATTCTGATGATGCCTACGAAAAAGTGGTGGATCAGCTGTTGGCAAACAAACATTATGGTGAAAAAATGGCTGTTCATTGGCTGGACCTTGCCCGGTATGCGGATTCTCATGGATACCAGGATGATGGATACCGAACCATGTGGCCTTGGAGAGACTGGGTGATTCATGCCTTCAACGAAAACTATAGCTATGACAGGATGGTGACCTGGCAGCTGGCCGGTGATCTCATCCCGGACCAAAATATAGAGACTCAATTAGCTACTGGGTTCAATCGTAATCATAAGATCACCCAGGAAGGTGGCGTGATTGATGAAGAATACCGAATCGAATACGTAACAGACCGTACGAATACCCTTGGGAAGACTTTTCTAGGTATGACAATGGAATGTGCCAAATGCCATGATCACAAATATGATCCCATCTCACAGGAAGAATACTTTAGCACGTTTGCCTTTTTTGATAAGGTACCTGAAAAAGGTATAGTGGGTACGATAGATGCCTCTTTCGCCGATCCTCCATTCATTAAAATCACTAATGAAATGAAGCAGGATATCCTCACTTTCATCAACAACAGGGACACCGGATATGTAGATGTAATGGTCATGAAGGATTCTGTAGGTATCAGAGACACCCATGTCCTGGATCGCGGAAATTACGATGCCAAGGCGAAGGTGGTCTCCTTTGGAACGCCTGAGGCCATCATGGAGTTTGATACAACCCAATTTGAGCCCAATCGGTTGGGATTGGCCAATTGGCTTTTGAGTGAAGAAAATCCTTTGACGGCACGAGTCTTTGTCAATCGCATCTGGACGGAGTTTTTCACCCGCGGTATCGTAAAGACAGTAGGAGATTTCGGTATGCAGGGAGACTTGCCTACTCATCCTGAATTACTGGATTGGTTAGCTGTGGATTTCAGGGAAAATGGCTGGGACATTAAGCGGCTGGTAAAACAGATCGTTACCTCAGCTACCTATACACAGTCTGCCATAGTCACAAAAAAGCACCTGAAAAAAGATCCGGAAAACAACTATTTGGCGAGGATGCACCGAAGCAGGATGAAAGCAGAGACCATCAGGGACATGGTTTTGGCCAGCAGCGGGTTACTAAATCCGGAAATTGGTGGCCCAAGTGTAAAGCCTTACCAGCCGGATGGCATGTGGGAAGTAGCATCATCAGGAAGAGGTACCCTGGAAAAATATGTGCAGGACCATGGCAATGATTTATATAGGAGAGGTATTTACACCTTTATTAAGCGAACTGTGCCCCCACCTGTAATGTTAACTTTCGACGCCTCATCTCGGGATCAATGCGAGGAAAAAAGACATTCCACCAATACACCACTGCAGGCACTTGTCATGCTCAACGATCCTACTGTGCTTGAAGCATCCAGGGTATTAGCAGAACGTCTAGTTTCAGCGCAAATATCAGATGAAGAACGGGTGAGCAATGCATTTAGGTCGATCATTTGCCGACCTGTAAAGGAGCCAGAAAAGAAACTATTGATGGGCTACCTGTCTGAGCAGAAAAAGGCATTTGAATCGAACCCTGAAAAGGCAATAGAATATATTTCTGTGGGGGAATACCCCATCATAGAGGACCGGGATGAAGTGGCTGTAGCAGCCCTCATGCAGGTGATACACACGATTTATAACATGGAAGAAGCCATTGTGAAAAGCTAGAACATGGAAAAGGAATTTTTAGAAAGCGGACTAAACATCAACAGACGACACTTCCTGGGCAAAGCTGCCCTGGGGGTTGGTAGCGCGGCATTGGGTTCATTGATGATCCCGGACCTCTTAAATGGGAGTTCTGGTAGTGAGAGCGAACTTCCGCTTGGATTTACCCATTTCGCCCCAAAAGCAAAGAGGATCATCTTCCTGTTTCAAAACGGTGCTCCATCTCAGCTGGAAAGCTTCGACTATAAGCCGTTATTGAATGAGATGTATGATCAGGATCTGCCAGAATCTGTAAGAGGTAACCAGCGTGTCACAGGTATGACTGCCAATCAGGAACGGTTTCCACTTGTTGGTTCTCAATTTGGGTTTAAACAACACGGTCAATCTGGTACCTGGGTAAGCGACATCTTTCCTAACATCGCCAAGATCACTGATGACATCTGCGTGATCAAGACCATCCATACCGAGGCCATCAACCATGACCCGGCCTTGACATTCTTCCAGACAGGTGCACAGGTGGGGAACAGACCCAGTATGGGATCGTGGCTGAGTTATGGACTGGGAAGTGAAAACAAGAATTTACCGGCATTTTGTGTCCTGCTGTCCAAGGGAAGAGGAAACGGACAAGGAGTGTATTCCAAGCTGTGGACCAATGGGTTTTTGGATAGCGTTCACCAGGGCGTGCAGTTCAGTGCCTCTGAAGATCCAATCCTTTACCTCAACAATCCGGAGGGACATAGTCCTGAAGATCGGCGTAAGATGCTGGACAACCTGGCTTCGCTCAATGAAATGAGCTACCAGGACTTCGGAGACCCGGAGATCCATACCAAGATACAGCAATATGAGATGGCTTATAGAATGCAGACAGCCGTCCCGGATGTCACAGATATTTCAAAAGAGCCTGATCATATCGTGAAAATGTATGGTTCGGACTGTATGGTACCGGGTACCTATGCATCCAACTGCCTGCTTGCCAGAAAACTATCTGAGGCTGGAGTAAGATTTGTGCAGCTTTACCACCAGGGATGGGATCAACATGGAAGCCTGGCCCAGGAGATGCCCTTGCAGGCAGAAGATGTAGACAGAGCTTCTGCAGCCTTGATCACTGATTTAAAACAAAGAGGATTGCTGGATGAGACGCTGGTAATCTGGGGTGGAGAGTTCGGGCGAACCAACTATTGCCAGGGTAAGCTGACAAAAGAAAATTATGGTAGGGATCATCATCCAAGGTGCTACAGCATGTGGATGGCCGGAGGAGGGGTGAAAGCCGGTATCTCCTATGGTGAGACAGACGAATTTGGATACAACATCGTCAAAGATCCTGTTCATATCCATGACCTCCATGCCACCATTCTTCACCTGATGGGGCTGGATCATGAAAAACTAACATATAAATATCTTGGAAGACGTTTCCGATTGACTGATGTGCATGGAAAAGTGGTGCCTGGAATTATAGCTTAAGGATGGACCGTTTAGAAAAGATTGTTTCGAACAGCATATTTTCATTGCTGTGCATACTGACCATACTCCTGGTTTTTGAAGAAAAAGTATTTGTGCCCATGTGGCTTCAGCCAATTGGTCGAATGCACCCGATGATACTTCATTTCCCCATTGGGTTTATTGTGCTGCTGGTGCTGGCCAACGTCTTTAGGTCACAACTACCTGAGGAAGCCTTTGAAAAGGTTAACCGGTTTTTGTTGCTACTTACTGGCTTTACTACGGTCCTGACCGCATTGATGGGATTTTTCCTGTCATTGGAAGAGGGCTACACTTCCGAGGTGCTGTCCATTCACAAGTGGATCGGGGTAGGCGTGAGCTACCTGATGTATCTGCTTATTCTTTTCTATAAAAAGAGACAGGTCTATCAGTGGTCACTATATGTCAGCTTTGTAGGGATTGTCATAGCAGGGCATTTCGGAGCCGGACTTACACATGGGATCAATTTTTTGACGGAACCTATTTTTACCAAAGAAGAGGAGCCTTTTGATAAAAATGAACCGGTCTTCACTTCTGTGATCTATCCCATTTTAGAAACCAAATGCATTAACTGCCACAGTGCTGAAAAGCATAAGGGAGAGCTGGACATTTCCACCCTGGAGAAATTGCACCAGGGAGGGAAAAATGGTTTGCTTTGGATAGGGGGCAACCCGGATTCCAGCCAGCTGATTACGCGAGCCAACCTGCCACTAGAGCATAAAAAACATATGCCGCCGAAAGGCAAGCCACAACTCACTGATGTCGAATTGTCACTGATCAAAGAATGGATCAGAAAAGGAGCAGACGAAACAATACCTTTCGCAGCAATTGACAAGAAAGACACATTATTTCTACTGGCTCAAAAGCACCTTGCAAGTGAACAAACAGCAAGCGAACCACAATATACATTTGACTTTGCTGATGCCGACCTGATTGAATCACTGAATAACCCTTATAGAACGGTGATACAGAAAGCGCCAAATTCACCTGCTATTGATGTAAAAATACTAGGTCGACAAACCTTCAAAAAAGAATATTTGACTGAACTAAAGGACATTAATAAGCAGGTGGTGAGCCTTGATATGGCTTATTTGCCAGTAGATGATGAGATTTTCGAATTGGTAAATCAGTTTCAGAACCTGGAAGTGTTAAACCTAAATTTCACTGATATCTCTGGAGAAAAACTGTCAGTCCTCAATGGACTGAAAAAGTTGAAATCTATTTCACTTTCTGGGACCGCGGTCACTGCGTCGTCACTGGCCGAATTGAAAAATCCCGAAATAGAGGAGTTATTCGTCTGGAATACAAACCTTTCTCCAGCGGACATAAAACAGATGACTGACAAGGGAGTAAATCTTGTTGCCGGGTTTGAGCCGGATGAAAGTGAGATGTTGCCGCTTACTGCCCCATTGCTGGCCGGAGGTAAAAAGATCATTACTTCTGAGGATCCAGTCGAATTGATTCACAAGATCAAGGGAGTGACCATCCGGTATACTGATGATGGAAACGATCCGGATAGCACATCCAACATCTATTCTCAACCCCTGAATTATGATGGTGACGTTACGCTTAAAGCCTATGCCTATAAAGAGGGATGGTTGTCAAGCGATACGGTTACGTTTAAGCTGGTTCAGCGTGGAGTAAAGCCAAAGGATGTTGAGTTGCTTTATCCAACCACTGGAATATATAAGGGAAAAGGAAAACTCACCCTTATTGATGATGAGGTAGGCAATGTCAGGGACCTTCCATACTTTTCCTGGCTGGGCTTCTTCAATACGCCTTTTGGAGTGATTGCAGATCTGGGGGAAGACGCTCCGGCACTTAAAGTAGTTGCATTTAACTACGGAATTGAACAAAGAAATATGGCTGCAGTACCGGCCGTAGCAGAGCTTTGGGGTGGAGATAGCAAAGATGACCTTAAGCTACTTCAGACTAAGAAGCTTTTTTATGATAAGGAAGAGTTCAGAGATAGGACTTCTCATATGTTCTCATTCAATGTAGACAATAGTAAGTTCCAATTTTATAAGATCATTGCTCACCCAGTGGAGCGACTACCTGAGTGGCACCGTCACAAAGGCAAAAAAGCTGGCATATTTATTGATCAGATATTCTTTTATAGGGAACTCCCCAAAGCTGGAGGCACAAATAGCAAAAAGCTGATAGCACAGGGAAGTTAAAGTTCCTGATAGGTTTAATTTTAAGAAACCAAGTTTAACCCGAACCGATGAAAAATCTGATTCTTTCTCTTTTTGTATTCGTATTTACTATTTCCATCCTGCAAGCCCAGGAGCAGGGCCCTCAAAGATTTGAGAAGACCATCCTGGAATATGAAGCGGCGGATAAAGCTAGTTTTCCGCAAAAAGGAGCCAACCTGTTTGTTGGTAGCTCATCAATCCGTATCTGGCAGGATATAGCCGATTATTTTCCGGAACATGAAGTGATCAACCGGGGTTTTGGTGGGTCAATGTACTCTGATTTATTGTATTACCTCGATCGGATTGTGATTCCTTACGAGCCTTCCAAAATTTTCATCTATGAAGGTGACAATGATATTGCCAAAGGAAAGGATACAAAGGCCATTATGAAAGAGGTGAAAAAGATCCGAAAAATCATTGCTAAAAAATTGCCAAATACAGAAGTAGCCCTCATTGCTGCAAAACCAAGTGTTGCCCGATGGGAGCTTGGAGATAAGTATCTGGAGCTGAATGAAGCATTGGAACTGTTTGCCTGCAGAAATGAAAAAACGGAATACGTAGATGTTTGGTATCCGGCTCTTGACGAAGATGGAATGGTTTTCACCAATATTTTCAGAGAGGATAATCTTCACATGAATGCTGAAGGTTACAAGATCTGGCAAAAAGTAATCTTACCATATCTGGTAAAATAATCCCGTTTTGGCCAGGGAGATACATGCTAAGACCGTCCTAAACAGGAAAAAGAAGCGTGATCCCTGGTTTTTAGATGATTATACTTTCAATGCATACTCAGGGTGTGCCTTCAACTGCCTCTACTGCTATATCAGGGGCAGTAAGTATGGTGTGCACATGGAAAATAACCTGGGAGTCAAAGTCAACGCCATTGAGGTGCTGGAAAAACAGCTGGCCCTCAGAGCACGCAAAGGAGATCATGGGATCATTGTCCTTTCATCGGCTACAGATCCGTATTTAAAGATTGAAAAAGACTATGAGCTGACCAGGGAAGCCCTCAAGGTGATGCTCAAATATCAATTTCCTGTTCATATCATAACGAAATCAGACCTTGTTACCCGGGATTTTGATTTACTTGAAGAAATTGATAGCACAGCCATATTACCCAATGATCTCAAGGGATTGAATCGTGGTGCCTTTATCACTTTTTCATTCTCAGCGCTGGATGATGAAGTAAGTAATATTTTTGAGCCTGGGGCAACCAAACCTTTAGATCGGCTGGAAGCTGCAAGCGCTGCCAAATCGAATGGGTTTAAGACAGGAATCAGTATGATGCCATTGCTGCCTTATATCTCGGATACCGACGAATCATTACAATCTATGTTTCAAACATTTAGTGCGATCCCGGTTGATTACATCTTTCCAGCCACCATCACCTTATTTGGTGAAGGAAAGGCAGATAGCAAAACACTGACGATGAATGCCATTCAAAAGTACTACCCGGATTTGTATCCCAAATACCAGAAACTATTTCAATCCGGTTATTTGCCCTACACTTATAAAAACGAAGTAGATCGCAGGACCCAATTGCTTAGTAAACAATACGGTATACAGAATTTTATCTGTTGAATTTTTCGGTCGACAATGTTGTTTCTTTTGCTAAATTGACTGAAATCAGATTAAAATAATATTTAACAATGGAATGGATAAAATCCCCGTGGCCCTGGTATGTGGGTGGGCCACTAATCACCTTAATCATGGTGCTGATGCTGTTTTTTGGCAAGAGCTTTGGTATCTCTTCAACACTTAAGACAGTCTGTTCCATAGGAGGAGCAGGGAAGTTTAGTGAGTTCTTCAAGTTTGAATGGAAAGAACAGGTTTGGAATCTGTTTTTTGTGGCTGGAGCTTTAATCGGAGGCTATATTGCTTCGCATTACATGACTGCCCATCAGGCTATTGAATTAAACCCGGAAACCACTGCAGCATTGATATCATCAGGAATAGCAAATCCAGGAGTGGACTATGTTCCTACAACTATTTTTAGCTGGGATAATCTCTTTACTCTTCAAGGCTTTGTATTTATGGTTTTAGGTGGCTTTATGGTGGGATTCGGTACCCGCTATGCTGACGGGTGTACCTCCGGTCATGCCATCAGCGGTTTGAGCAATCTTCAATTCCCTTCTCTGATAGCCGTTGTTGGCTTTTTTCTCGGTGGATTATTTGTTACACACTTCGTTTTACCTGCATTGCTATGAAATACTTTAAGTTTTTGATTGTTGGACTCATCTTCGGGGTGATCCTGACAAAATCTGAGGTCATTTCATGGTATCGGATCTATGAAATGTTTCGTTTTGAAGCTTTTCATATGTATGGGGTCATCGGGTCGGCAGTTGTGCTGGGAATCATTGCGATCCAGTTGATCAAGAGGTTTAAGTTAAAGGATGTGGATGGCCATGAGATCATCATTAAGCCAAAGGCAAAGAATAAATGGGCTCCTTTGTTAGGTGGCACAATTTTCGGATGCGGCTGGGCGATGACAGGAGCATGCCCTGGACCCATCTATATTTTGATTGGAAATGGTTTTCTGATGTTTATCGTGGTATTGCTGAGTGCTATACTGGGCACTTTCGTCTATGGACTTCTGGATGGGAAACTACCGAAATAGCCCACCCTTTATGTCTTTGAGTCTTTGTGGTCGGCTATTTCACTTCACCTGATTAGCCTCCTTTGTTATAAAGAAATTATGTAGCTTTCACTACATAAACAGACAATCATGACGTATTCGGAAGGCATGCTCAAAGAAGGAGCCTTAAAAGGAAAAACGATCCTGATCACTGGTGGTGGTACAGGGCTGGGTAAATCTATGGGAACCTATTTTTCGGAGTTGGGAGCCAACCTGGTGATTACTAGTAGAAAGCTGGAAGTACTTCAGAAAACAGCTGAAGAGATCCATGCTAAAACCGGGAATGAGGTACTGCCATTGGAGTGTGATGTGAGGGAGTATGATCAGGTTGAAAAAGTCATCGATCAGTCAAAGAAGCAGTTTGGGAAGGTAGATGTATTGCTCAACAATGCAGCAGGAAACTTTATCAGCCCCACGGAGCGACTATCTCACAGGGCTTTTGATACGGTAGTCGATATCGTGCTCAAAGGGTCCTACAATTTCACCCTGGCGATGGGCAAATCCTGGATTGAGGACAAACATCCGGGCATTGTTTTGAGTATTGTCACTACTTATGCCTGGACAGGGTCCGGATATGTAGTGCCATCCGCTGCTGCTAAGGCAGGTGTACTGGCCATGACCAGGTCATTGGCGGTGGAATGGGCCAGATACGGTATTCGATGCAATGCCATTGCGCCCGGGCCTTTTCCGACCAAAGGAGCCTGGGATCGACTGCTTCCGGGTAATTTGAAAGAGAAATTTGATCCCGCCAATAAGGTGCCTGTTGGAAGAGTAGGGGAGCATCAGGAGCTGGCTAACCTCGCGGCATACCTGGTTTCAGATTATTCAGCATACGTCAATGGTGAAGTCATAACCATAGATGGAGGTGAGTGGCTTAAGGGTGCCGGAGAATTTAATCAGCTGGATCAGGTGCCTGAGGAGTTGTGGGACGCCATGGAGCTCAGCAGAAAAGGTGGCACCAAAATGAAAATGATGTGGCTTTATTTCCGAGGGATGCTTAAAATGAGAAGGAAATGAGTTTCACAAGCCTAATTGATTTAATCCCAATTTTTGCCATGGCAATCGTCTTAGGCGGGGCAGGAATACTTGGTATTATATATTTCTTGAGGGAACTAAAGAGCTAGGATTGACATAAGGATCCACCCATTTTAACGCTTTGAAGCCCTTTCCAAAGCGGATATTCTTTGTTCATGTTCATTATACATTTCAGATACATAGGCAGCAAAATCACAGAACTCATCACCTAGTCCGTCTATAGATTTCCCCAGAGCTTTTACATTGTCAGATAAGTTCTTCACTTCTATCTTCACATCCAACAGCTTGCGCTCAGTATTGAGTTTCAACTTGTTATCCATGATCATAAATTTAACCATTGGAAGTTAAAATATCATCAGATTCATTTCCTAACCACTTCCTGCAACACAGGCACCACTTCCTTCTCAAACCATGGATTCTTTTTTTGCCAGATTCTGTTGCGCGGCGAAGGATGCACCAATGGTAAATATTCAGGTAGAAACGACCTGAAATTTCTTACATTCTCCGTCAGGCTTTTATCCAATCGGTCTCCCAGGTAGTACTTTCCACCTGTAGCTCAGTTGCACCGAGTGAATCTTATTCCGGAAGGCCTCTGGCTTGCATTTGTCTGATTTGATTCTCTGTTGCATCTTATAACAGAGAAATAATGGCCGGAGGCCGTGATGATTATCGTCACTCGGCGAAGCCGGGCGAAGCCGAGCGACTGAGTAAAGGAATCAAGGAAGCAACAAACCTTAGTTTGCTACCAATTCTTTCAGCCTAAATCTATTGCCTCGGGCTTTAGCCCGGGGCTAATAGATTTGCGCTTAGGTGGCTTTAGCCACTAATTTTATTGTATGCCCTTCATTAAGATTTGGATTCATGCCGTTTGGGCGACTAAGAATGGAGGGCCACTATTGGAAAAGTCCCTTTAACAATCCGTGATTTCTCACATCAGGGAAAATGCTAAAGCAAAAGATATATGCATTGATAGTATCGATGGATATGTTGACCACTTACACGGCCTGATTGCTCTAAAAGGTGAACAAAGTATTTCCAATATCATGCAGCTAATCAAAGGAGAATCCTCTTTTTGGATCAATCAACAAAAATGGATTCCAGATCGGTTTGCCTGGCAGACTGAATTTTTTGCTGTGTCTGTAGGGGAATCCCAGGTTAAAGCAGTCAGGAATTACATCAACCAACAGGAACAACACCATAGCAAAAAGAGCTTTCAGGAAGAGTATGAAGAATTCATGGAGAAATATGAATTTGAGACCTTTAGTGGCTAAAGCCCCGGAGGTCTGATTTCCATTGCCACGGGCTAAAGCCCGTGTCAATTTGGCTAAAGCCCATGGCAATTTGGTTAAAGCCCATGGCAATTTCGGCTGAAGCCCATGGCAATTTCGGCTGAAGCCCATGGCAATTGCAATCATCAGGTTCATTTCCTAACCACTTCCTGCAACACAGGCACCACCTCTTCCTCAAACCATGGATTCTTTTTTTGCCAGATTCTGTTGCGCGGCGATGGATGGACCAACGGCAAATAGTCAGGCAAAAACGACTTGAAATTCTTTACATTTTCTGTCAGGCTTTTGTCGAATCGGTCTCCCAGGTAGTACTTCTGCGCATACTGGCCAATCAGGATGGTGAGCTTCACATGTTGCATTCTCGATAACAACGCTTTGTGCCACTGCGGTGCACATTCGGGTCTTGGAGGTAGATCTCCTGACTTTCCTTTGCCGGGATAGCAAAATCCCATGGGGATCAATCCAAAAAAATCGGGATCGTAGAATTCTTCTTTGCTGACACCCAACCATCTTCTTAGTTCGTTGCCGCTGGCATCATCCCATGGAACTCCACTCTCATGTACCTTGCGGCCAGGAGCCTGACCGATGATCAGGATGCTAGAGTTGACACTTGCCTGCAGGACAGGCCGTGGATCATTGGGAAGTAATTCCTGACATATGAGGCAGCCCCTAATCTGTTGTAGCAGGTCATCCACCAGTAAGCTGGGTTGAATGATCAGACATTATCGAAAGTGGGGTGTTTCCAGGGATCGCGATAGCTGCGGGCCAGGAGTTCAGTTGCTTCTCTATCCCCTTTCACTATTCTTTTCTCCCAATCGTACTCCAAAGGTCTTCCCCCAAGCTGCATAGACAAATTGGACATGATACAGCTGGCTGAAGAGATATGGCCCTGCTCGATATCAGCGACGGGTTTTGTACCATTTTCGATGGCTTTGATAAAATCCTGCATATGTCTCCTGGTGGCAGGAGCTGCAAACAGCTCAATCCTTTCCTCCGTCAGGTCTTCCGGGTATTCTTCTTTCTCAAAGACACAATCGAAGTGTATGGGCTCGCCTTCAATAGGAGTAAAATCTGCCTTTCTCACTCCAGCCTGAAGTTTTCCTTTTTCACCATATAGCGTGAACGACCACCAGTAATCAGGGTCTGCAGGAGTACCCCATCTCCGCTGTTGCCACACGAAATTCAGTTCATCAAACTCAAAAATAGCATGTTGCGTATCCGGACGATTGCCGTAGCCATCCTTATGAATGTAGGTTCCACCTACACTTGTGATCTTCTTAGGTGCCCCAACACCCAGCATCCATCGGGCAGCATCCAGCATATGGATACCCATGTCACCCACAATACCGTTTCCATACTCCATGAAAGACCTCCATCGAATATGAGGGAGTCCTCTATATGGAAGCATTGGAGCAGGCCCTGTCCACATCTCATAATCAAAGAAACCCGGCACTTCTTCGATTGGAGGTGTCTTTCCACCACCTCCGGTATAGCAGGAAACTTCCACATGAGAGATCTTGCCTAACAAGCCCTTATCAACAATCTCTTCCTTGGCTCGAATCAAATGAGGAGTACTCCTTCTTTGAGTACCTACCTGGACAACCTTATTGTATTTGCGGGCTGCTCTGAGCATGGCCTCGCCCTCTACCACATCAGCACTGATAGGCTTTTGAACGTAAACGTTTGCTCCGGATTTCACAGCTTCAATCATATGCAGGGCATGCCAATGATCCGGGGAGCCGATGATTACGATATCCAACTCATGCTTGTCCAGCATTTGGCGATAATCTCCATAGAGCTTTGGTACTTTTCCGGATTTTTGTCGTTGGCTGATGAGCTGCCCTGCGTGATTGAGCATATTTTGATCTACATCGCACACTGCTTCTATCTCCACCGGGGCTATCTGGATCAGGCGAAGGGTATCACTTTTGCCATACCATCCGGAACCAATCAACCCGACCTTCCATTGATGATCGATCCCGGTAAAGTTCATTCCTAATCCGCCAAAAGCGGCCAATCCGGCTGTTGCAGAAATTCCTTTGATAAACTTTCTTCGGTTAATATTTGGGTTTAGCATTTCAGGAGTTTTTAAACGTTATCGACTGTTGGATGAATCCAAGGTTGACGGTATTCACGTTGAAGCATGGCCGTAGCCTCAGCATCACCAACGATGATTCTCTTTTCAGGATCATAAATTAATGGTCTTCCGGCCAGCTCCATAGAGATATTTGCCAGTATACAGCTGGCAGTGGAAATATGCCCCTCCTCAATATCTGCCACTGGTCTGGTATTGTTGTCTATGGCTTTGAGGAAATCGAGCATGTGGAGTCTGGTAGCAGGAGCGGCGTTGAGCTCAATACGCTCTTCGTTGAGGTCTTCCGGATACTTTTCTTTCTCGTATACTACATCAAAGTGGATGGGGTCACCCTCTGTAGGAATAAAGTCTGCTTGCATGGTGCTACCCTTCAAGGTGCCTTTATCACCATATATCGTAAATGACCATGGATAATCGGGATCTGCTGGTGTCCCCCAGGTTCTGTGCTGCCAGACACAGTTTAGCTCGTCATATTCAAAGATGGCAGATTGTGTATCTGCAATGTTGGATTTAGCATCCTTCTGAACAAAGATGCCACCTGTGGAAGTAATCCTTTTTGGCCATCCCAGACCCAACATCCATCGCACGGTATCCAGCATGTGGACACACATGTCTCCGGTGATACCATTGCCATATTCCATGAAAGCTCTCCACCATCGGATGTGCGGCAAACCGTCATAAGGTCTCAATGGAGCCGGTCCAGTCCACATTTCATAGTCAAGGAAATCCGGCACTGGTTGTAGGGGAGGGTTGGCGTTGTTGCGCATGTGATAGTAGCAACACATCTCTACGTGAGAGATCTTCCCAAGGAGTCCCTTTTCTACAATATTTTCTTTGACGTCAATTAGGTGTGGGGTGCTTTTTCTCTGGGTACCTACCTGAACAACTTTGTTGTACTTTCTGGCAGCTTTTACCATGGCTTCACCCTCTACAACATCCACACTGATTGGCTTCTGCACGTAAACATGTGCACCTGCCTTCACGGAATCAATGCACTGCAATGCATGCCAGTGGTCCGGGGTCCCGATAATGACGATGTCCAGGTCATGCTTATCCAGCATTTTTCGATAGTCGCCATAGAGTTTAGGGACTTTTCCGGATGATTGTCGCTCACTCACAAGCTTTCCGGCAGCACTCAGCATGTTGCTGTCTACATCGCATAAAGCCACTACATCTATCGGAGCTACCTGGATCAACCTGAAGAGGTCATTTTTTCCATACCATCCTGTGCCAATCAGTCCTACCTTTAGAGGCTTTGCTGCTAAAGGATAGCTAAATCCGAAATTTCCAAGGGCCGTAAAGGCCATGGCGGCAGAGGTGGTTTTGATGAAATCTCTACGATTGAAGTTGAGGTGTGGCATTTGCTTTTAGGTTTTTGTTTATCAACATAAATATGCTAAACAATCGCACTTAAAACAAATCATTTAGTGAAACTGGTGACTTGTAATGAGGGGGCTAACTGATCCGGTTGAGGATCCGTGTTCTGAATTTTTCTTCAACAGGGATAATATATTGAGAAGAGAAGTGTAAAATTATTTGTTGTTTGTCCTTTACCACTTCTGATACCCTGTTGATATTGACGATGTACGCATTATGTGCTCTTAGCAAAAAGGGAATATCATTGAATTCCTTTTCGAAGTTAGTAAGCTTGCTGGCGATTAGTTTGGAGTTTATTTCACCATTTTCAAGATAAAAAACACGCATGCTTTGGTCTTCATCAGCCAGAAACATCACATCTCTGGGGTCTACTACCAATTCATCTTCCTTACCGCTGGATCTCACAATGATAAACCTGAGGTCTTCATCGAAGTTGTTCTTCCTGGTTCGTTGATAGATAAGGTAGCCAATGGTGACCCCTGGAAAGCAACATAGACTGTACACTGAAACAAAAGCAAATAAATGCTTGGATTCCCACGTAGGATAACCATCGAAATAACTATCGATGACGAATGCTACCAAACCACCTGAAACAGCCTGGCCTAGATGCCACGACAATACGCCTTCAAAAGAAGGAGAGAAGAATATTTGTTTGAATGCTGCTTCAAAAATCCCAAATATTACCGCAGTGATGAGTCCGATCAAAAATGCTCGCTCAACAAGTGTTTGGCCTGAATGGGTTTCATAGATTTCTCCGTAAAACAGCTCATATAGATAGTAAGACAAGCAAATGAATACCGCGGTACTACCTACAATGAAGTAATTGGGTTTTTCTGATGTATTAAAGACCAGCACTATGCAATGTTAGTGAATACTGCCTGAACATCGTCATCATCCTCTATCCGGTCCAGCATTTTTTCGATTTCTTCCATTTGCTCTTCTGAAAACTCCACCGGACTCGTTGGGATGCGTTGCAGGTTGGCTTTCTTCACATCGATTTCCTTATCCTCCAGTGCTTTAGACAAAGTGCCGAAGTTGGTGTAGTCTGCATAGAGGTATACTCTATCTTCGTTTGTGATGATCTCTTCTAATCCGGCATCAATAAGTTCGAGTTCGAGTTCTTCCAGGTCAAGTCCATCTTCCTGAATAAATTCGAAGACAGCCTTCCGGTCAAACATAAATTCGAGAGAGCCATTAGGTACCATAGAGCCACCAGCCTTGCTAAAATATGACTTCACATTTGCTACAGTTCTTGTGGTGTTGTCGGTCGCACACTCCACGAATACCAAAACGCCATGAGGTCCTTTGCCTTCGTAAGTAACTTCTTCGAATACGTCCGAATCATTACCGATAGCCCTCTTGATAGCATTTTCGATATTGTCCTTGGGCATGTTCTCAGCCTTTGCATTTTGAATGGCTGTCCGTAGCTTGGCATTCATCTCCGGATCCCCTCCACCTTCTTTTACTGCCACTGTGATTGCCTTGGCAAGTTTTGGAAATATTTTGGACATTTTATCCCACCTGGCTTCTTTCGCTGCCCTACGATATTCAAACGCTCTTCCCATCTTTAGATTAAGTTTTCCTCAAAAATATCAATTTGCTGAATATTTGCCAGCGCCATTTCTAAAGCTAATTTCTTACCGATTGAAGAAGTCAAAGAAATTACGTCTCTTCTCTAATTTCAGGTCTTGTAACAAGCTCGAATTAGGTTGGATTACAAGGCTGAAGGATTGGTATCGACCAAATGGTACCCAGGAGAAGTTCAAAGACCAACAATGTAAATCTCTGGCAATCCCTATCCTGGTGGTTGTGAACTCCTTGTTCACAAAGTCAAATCCGGAGTTGTAAGTGATCTGGGTTTTGTCAGTTAAGGCAAGGGTCCCGTTGAATTGCATTGATTGAATAATGGTAGGGTCCTGAAAGCCTGTTTGTGTTCTTGAAATAGAATATTGAACCCTGAAGGTCCATGGTACATCAAAGTTTACGTATTGTTCTGGGTTTTGACGAATGTATTCTTTCTCTTCTTCAGTGCCATATGTAGACTGATCAAGCCCATCAGGGACGGTGCCTGTTTCAAACTGATCCTGCCTTTCAGGTTCCTTACCTTTTCCTGACTTACTGTTGAGAGAAAAACCAATCGAAGTATTCAGTCGGCTGAGGTTTCCAAGACCCTGACCATTGTTCCAGGCGTAGCGATCGATTCGCTCCTGGCGCACAGTCCTCACACCTGTTACCGGGTTGACAGTCTCGTTAATAAGATTATAAACATACGGGTCTATGGTACCACTAAAGTTAACATTTATCTTGTTCTTGAAAAGTGATGTTCGTGTATTCCAGTTGATATTGCTGAGCTTGAATTCTTCGGCTGCCAGGTTATAACCCGTACTCAATGACAGGTTTTCGAAAATCTTCACTTTTTTATATGCCTGGGTTGAATCTTTATCATCCCTCACCTTCATCTCTAGGTTGTTTTGGAGTGAAAAGCTGATCGTACGGCTTTCTCCGGAAGGGGGAGAACCATAAGCAAAGCTTTCATACTTTGAAAGTCGTCTTGTATTACCTAATGAATCGATCTGTACTTCTTTGAAAACACCACTCCTTTCACTGAAGTCAGGATTGTAGGAAAAGCTTACAGATGGGGTCACTACATGTCGGATTGCCTGAATTTTTCTGTCCTTACCCGGGAAAGTTACAGTCCCATAAAACCGGGTGTTCATGGAAGCCCCTGATGTCCAGTAGCCTGTTCTGCTAAATCCTTCGAGTGTATCTATCCTCACACCTTGCAGCTCTTCGTCATAGCTGAAATTGAGCTCTCTTGTATACCAAAGCTCCGTATAATTGAAGCTAGGGTTTACAGTTATATAATTAAACATGTTGAATGAGGTGGAGAGTGGTATAGAATGTCTTCCTCCGATTTTTGCCCGCTTGTACAACCTGTCAAAATTATCAAGGTTGAAGTCAAGGGTGTCCATATTGCTTTCATTCTCGTTGACTATGTTCAAACTACTTAGTGTAGTGACTGGAGCATTTGTTACTTCATTTTTAGCAGCAAAATTGTGGCTCAGACTGATCTTTGCAAGCGGATTCTTCTGGTTTTTTATAATGTTTTTAAAAGGATAGATCCTGTTCACGTTCATCGTATAGTCTGGTAGCGTCATACTCATAATGCCCGTTTGAATGTTTTGATTGTGTCTGAGGTTGGCACTAAGGTTTACCGGGATTCTCTGAAACCTTTGGGAATAGCTAACATTGGATGAAAATTGTGAATTAATACTTCGTTGAAATGTCCCAGGATCATTGCTGATTGCTAGATTGTTGTTAGAGTTATAGGTCGACGTACCTGCAGAAACAGATGCCCCAAAACTTGAGTTTCCTCTGGTCTCAGGTCTGTGACTCCAACGGACCCAAAAATCGTTGGTTTCTAACGGGTCTTCGATATTGTCAATAATAGACTTATTATAGGAAAAATTGAATGACCCGGAATAGGAGTATCGTTTTCTATAATTCATATTGGCCTGAAGCCCATGACCACCTTTGGAATAAATGTCCCCGGTTAACCTCAAATCCATATAATCACTGAATGTGAGATAATAACCTCCATCTCTCAGGAAAAAACCGCGTTGTTTTTCTTCACCATAAGATGGAAACACTATTCCTGTGGCCTTTTTTCTCGGTTGAGGGAACATGCCGAATGGAAACCAAAACGGGGTAGGAATTTCCCTGAATTTGAGGTTAAATGGTCCGGAAACCACCTTGTTTCCAGGAATTACCTTCAGTTTTTCCGATTCAATGAAGAAGTGCGGGTGGCCCAGATTACAGGTGGTGTACTTGGCCCTTCGGATAAACATTTCCTTTTCCTCATTCATTTTCACATCTTCTCCATGCATGAAGGCGCCTTCCTGTTCAGTGACTACTCCTTTAATGATAGCTCGTCTGGTTTTGAAATTGTAGAGGATATTGTCCGTTTCATAGGTATCACCCTGCTGTGTGAATACAGGTTTCCCCACCTTTTTTCCGGTACTGTCAGTGGCAAATTCAGCCTGAATAGTCCTTTTGTTCCAGTCAACTGTGGTTCTGTTTGCCTCTAAAACGATATCTCCATAATCTATGTGAGCATCCTGGTACATAAAGATTTTTCTGTTCTCCAGATCATAAAACATTGAATCCTTGGCATTGTAGTTGATTGTTGTTTCAATGTCACCGGTTGGCTTCGGTTTATTGGCTGACGCTATGCTGTCTGTAGGGATTGTATCCTGTATTGCCGCCACAGAATCTGGTATAGATACTGATATAAGCGAGTCTAACGTTATATCTTCAGTGGTACCCGATTGGTCCTGGGCAAAACCAGAAGTGTAAAATGTAATGATCAAGAAAAAAAATACAATACTCCTCAGGCCTGACACAGGTTTTAATTTCAGTGAAAAATTTACATTTTTGCGTAAAAATATCGGATTTTAGTATATAACCGGGATACCGTGAAAAATATTGCAACACCCTTTTGCTTTTGTATATTTTTTATTTTTATCTCTTTTCATCCGGTGGGTGTTATTGACTATCGCATCAATAAAATTGTAATCGATCCCGGTCATGGTGGCAAGGATCCGGGTACCCATGGGCAAATATCGAAAGAGAAGGATGTAGCATTGAAGATCTCAATGGAACTCGCCAGAATCATAAAGGACAATATGCCTGATGTAGAAGTGATCTGTACCCGCCAGGACGACAGCTTCCCTGAACTACATGAAAGAGCAGATGTGGCCAATCAAAAAGATGCCGATCTTTTTATTTCCATACATGCCAATTGGATTTCCAATCCAAATATTCACGGTACGGAGACCTATGTGATGGGACTACACAAGTCCGAAGCAAACTTAAAGGTTGCTCAAAGGGAAAATGCAGTAATTTTAGCAGAGGAGGGGGGAATCACCGACTACGATGGTTTCGATCCAAATTCTCCGGAATCCTATATATTGTTTTCTCTCTACCAGAGTGCATTCCAGCAAAATAGTCTGAGGCTGGCAGATAAAATAGAAGATCAATTTAAGAATCGGGTAGGACGAAGAAGCCGGGGCGTGAAATCTGCAGGATTTCTGGTATTATGGAGAACAAGCATGCCTAGTGTTTTAGTAGAAGTGGGTTATCTTAGTAATCCTAAAGAGGAGAGAGAGCTAAATGATCCTCTGAACCAGGTTTATATAGCTTCAGGAATATATCGGGCTTTTAGAGATTACAAAACGGAAATTGAATCCATGAATTAATACCTAGACCCTAGGTCTTGATCATTTAATTCGAGAGATTTGACCCCGGTTAGCCTTTACTCGAAAGAATAAATTAAGTTAGTGCGGATGTCCAAAGAATTTAAAGTAGGTCTGATAGCGCTTGTAGCTGGGATCTTGTTGTACTACGGTTTTAACTTTTTGAAGGGAATAGATTTTTTTGACCCTACCAATAAATATTACGCTGTGTATGACAATGTGGATGGGTTGCATGAAGGCAATGGGGTAATTATCAATGGATATGCTGTAGGTCGGGTGACCAGAATTGACCTCATGGAAAACCAGGAAACAATCCTGGTTCAATTTAACATCAAAGAAAACATTCAGCTGAATGATTCTTCGGTGGCTGCCCTGACAAATACGGATTTCTTAGGTACAAAAGGCATCGTAATTACCATTGGCTCAAGCAATGAGTTTGTGGAGCCAGGTGATACACTCATTTCTTTTAGGGATAAAGGTCTTGAAGAGATTCTTGCCACAGCCACACCGGTGGCAAATAACCTGAATGTCACGATTACGAGGATAAATGAAATTCTTGTTGGTTTGAAAGGTAGTGGTGAGAAAATTAATACGACACTTGACGACCTGCATCGTACATTTCTGAACGTGAACAGGATCATGGAAAACAATGAAAGCAATATTGAACAGATTGCCACAGCTACTAAATCTTTGATTAGAAATCTGAATCAAAAGATCGAGCGATTGGGTCCAGTGATCAAAAAAACAGATGGGGTATTGGATACACTTAACTCCCTTGAGCTGGCTCAAACATTATCACATATTGACTCTGTGATGATTACTTTGAATCAAACCCTGATTTTGATGAAAAGTGAAAATAGCTCGCTGGGCAAACTCCTTTATACTGACTCCCTGTATCAAAATGTGAACACAACGATGGAAGATCTTCAAGGGTTAGTTCATCATTTTCGTAATTATCCAAAAGATTTCGTGAAGCCCTTAGGACGAAAAAATAAAAACCTCAGGGGTATTGATGAGAAAGAAGAATAACGAATTAAGTTTAAAGCTGAATTCATTATTCTCTAATATTCATCAAAAAGAATTTGGAATCTATCAGTTCAAATTCTTAAATTCAAAATTGTCTTGATAAAGGAAACTGAATTAAAAGCTTTAGTGAGTTTGCTTGAAGATGAGGATGACGAAGTCGTATCTCATGTAGAGACCAAACTTATGGAGATAGGTACCGGAGTTATTCCCTTTTTGGAACAGGAATGGGAGAGTAATTTCAACCCACTTATCCAGCGAAGAATTGAAGACATGATACATGGTCTGCAATTTGAGTTGGTACAGGAGCGTCTTCTCGTATGGAAGGAAACACCCGATAATGACCTTTTGGAAGGGCTTTGGCTTGTAGCGACATACCAGTATCCCGATCTGGATTATTCAGACCTAAAAGTAGAGATTGAACAGCTTTATCATGAGATATGGCGTGAGTTTAAGACAGATTACGCCCCCCTGGACCAGGTAAGGATTATAAATAATATGCTCTTCAATAAATTGAAGTTCAGGGCCAATACTAAAAATTTTCATTCACCGGCAAATAGCATGATCAATGCTGTATTGGAATCAAAAAAAGGTAATCCTATCACTCTCTGTACTATATATCTGATTATTGCTCAGAAGTTAGGGATGCCGATCTTTGGAGTAAATCTGCCAAACCTTTTTATCCTCACATATCAGGGTGATGGTATGACATTTTATATTAATGCCTTTAACCGGGGGTTGATCTTTAGCAAAGAAGATATTGACCATTACCTGGAGCATCTCAACATTCCACCACAGGAACTGTTTTATGAACCTTGCTCCAATGAGGATATAATCCTCAGGTGTTTGAGAAATCTCGTTGTATCATTTGAAAAACTGGGTGATTATCATAAGTCTGATGAGATCAAGCTTATTTTGAAGAAGCTTGATGATCAATATACTGGATTCGAGTAATCACTCGATGACTTTCGGATTAATCCATAAGTGACTATACCAATACCAATTATTGTCATTGTCCTGCACCGTGAGTGTATACAGTGTTCTCCTTCGATTTTCAATGCTTTTTTCGGGCATAGCAAATACTGAAAACTCCTGATCTGCTTTCTGACTGATTGAAAGGTCACATGTTCCCCCTTGGATAAAACACTGCATCTCATTTATTCTTAAATTGTCTTTTTGAACTACCAGATCAAGGCTTGGTTGATAGTTACTGGAAAGTACATGCTGCTCTGGCTTGCCAGTCATTTTCAAAGGCAGAGCATTGGCCTTTAGTTTGAATCCGACAAGGTCACTAAAGCCAGTGGCCATCGGAAAACGAGGACATGCCATCAGGTCGGTATCATTATTGATAACCCCTGAGTTTTGACCAAGCCCGGCAATAAACCCTGCATTTCTTACAATTTCTTTCATTTTGGAGTCATACTCTCCATAGGGATATGCAAAAACCTGGGGTGCTATTCCAAGTTTTTCCTGAATCAGTTGCTGACTCAACTCAATCTCATCTTTGAAATTTTGATACCTATCGTTTGGGTCCATGTTGAGGAAGAAAGCGTGAGAATGGGTGTGGTTTCCTAGTTCAATCCCACGGGCGTGCGCTTCTTTGATCTCATCCCAGTTCATGTAGCTACTTCCTCCGACAGTTTCCGTATTGATAAACAGGGTGGCTGGGAAGTTATACTTTTCCAACAGAGGCAAGCCATTTTCATAAAAGCTTTTAAAACCATCATCAATCGTAATCACAGCCATTTTTTTTAAAGGCTCTTCATTCCTTAAATACTTTATAGCATCACTCATGGTTAAGACCTCAAATCCGGATTCTTTTAGATAACTAAGATGCGATTCAAAATCCTGAAGAGAGACATTAGTGGAAGGGTATCTATCATCACCAAAGCGATGATAGATAAAACAATTTATTGTTTTCTTCGGGTTGAGAAAAGCTTTATCCTCATGTATGATGGCCTGTTCATGACCAGATGAATCATTGGATCTTTGCCCACAGGATATGCATAAAATAAAAGCAATAACTGTGAGTATTTTTATCATTCTTGTGTGGATGGAATGTATTGAAAATCCAAAACGAAATGGTCGTATTGTTGGAAATTATTCTGATTGATAATTGTCATGAGCTGATCCACATATTCGCTGCCTCTTACAGAATAATTTCTCAAATGGGGAATTATTTTGCTAATATCACTGGTCTCGTAGCTTGCCACTCTGAAATTGCGATAAGCTCTGGCCCTTGCAAGAGTTTCAAAATAATCCATTACCGAGCCTGAAATGTCTTCATATTTCCTCAGGTGAACATTTTCGCTTTTTGTTTTGGCAGCAATACGAGGCAGATCTGGGTTGTAGGACCATATCCCAAACAAATTATTTGCTTCACTAAAAAACCGGGAGGTGCCCCATCCACTTTCCACCACAGCCTGTGCCAGTGCAATGCTGGTAGGATGGGTATGCATTCTAATGATTAGATCAAAAGGGCTGTCCGCATTGAATCGATCTATTTGTGTCTGAAAATACAGGCTGTCTTCTGTTGTCCAGTTACTGGAGAGCACCAGATCTTTTACTTTCCTCAGATCCTGTCTGATCCGATATTTTACAATTAGGATAGCAGGAAGGACAACAGCAATAAATTTTTCCTTGTTTTCCTGTACAGACAGCGTATCAAATCCTCCAATATTGTAATACAGTAGTGGACTCACAAGGCTGTCTGTGATAGGCTGTATATCGTCCATGCTGTTTATTTCAAGACGTACAGGTTCAAAAACAGAACGCTCCCCCTCTTTGCAACCCGAAAGCCACGTAGCAAAAATGATAGAAACCAGTATCAGTCGGAGTAAAGGCCAGGGTAGACCTGTCATCTCAACAGTTAACCTAATACGATGTCCTTTTGTGCGAACGGTTGAGAATAAACTCTCTTTCCCGTTGCCTTATAAAGTGCATTTGCCAAAGCACCCACTACCGGCGGTAGTGCAGGCTCACCTAATCCAGTCGGATGGATGTCGCTTTCCACAAAGAAAGTCTCAATTTCCTCCGGAGCTTCGGCATGTCTGATAAGTCGGTATTTGTCAAAGTTTTGTTGTTCGGCTGTTCCATCTTTGAAGGTTATGCTGCTAAACATGCCGTGGCCAATACCATCCACAATACTTCCCTCTACCTGGTTTTTAGCACCCTCAGGATTTACAACAATTCCACAATCAACAGCACACCATACTTTTTTCACTTTTGGAGTGCCATTTTCTTTAACCAGATCCACAACCTGTGCCACATATGAGTTGTGACAGAAATACGCTGACACCCCACGGAAAACCCCTGGCATTTCAGTGCCCCAGTTGGATTTTTCTCTAACCAACTTAAGCACACCAGCATATCTTTCGGCCACATAATCGTTTCGTTCGCCAACCGGGTCTTTCATATTCCGCTCAAATAGCTGCAACCTGAAGTCAATAGGATCTACGCCTGCTTCCTCAGCAACTTCATCCAGAAATGCTGACTCAACACCGGAAATAAAGTTTGATCTAGGGGCTCTCCAGGCACCTGTGGTGATGCTGGAGTCCACTCCAACACTTTCAGCGAGATAATTATCAACTGCTCCGGCAGGGAACCTATTGGCATAAACAGCACTGCCATGAATTCCTGTACCTTTCACATGGAAGCCAATCAAATTATTGTCTTTATCCAGTGCTGCCCTGTATTTCACAGCATAGGCAGGTCGGTAAAGCCCCTGGGTCATGTCGTCCTCTCTGGTATAAACGAGTTTTACAGGTGCCTTTATTTTTTGTGAAATAGCAGCTGCTTCCAACCCAAAATTTCCGTATAATCTTCGTCCAAATCCACCACCCATGCGGGTCATCATCACGGATACTTTGTCTTCCGGTAGTCCGAGGAGTGAGGCTGCACTCTTCCTTAAGTTTTCTGGTGTCTGAACAGGCCCAGTCAGCTCAGCTTTGTCAGCAGTGACATTGGCGAAAAAGTTCATCGGCTCCATGGTATTGTGTGCCAGGAATGGAGCTGTATAAGTTCTTTCTACCACCTTAGCGGCTTCTTTAAAGGCTTTTTCAGGGTTACCGTCGATCCTTTCGGGTTTAGCTACCGGTTCTTTTAGTGAATCAGCCATTTTCTTTTCATGATCATAAGAGCTTTCCGGAGCACTGGCCCATTCCCATTCTATCGACAAGGACTTCTTGGCTTTCATGACCTGCCAGGTGGTTTTTCCAACCACGGCAACAATCTCTGTGAATGCGTTGTTGTCAGACCAGGTTTTTTCATCCGGAGCAGTTTTTACAGAAATCACATCCACAATTCCGGGCATGCTTTTAGCAGCCTCTGCTTCAAAACTTTTGAGTGTCATGCCAAAAGCAGGGGCGTGTACCAGCATGGCAATCAGCATTCCATCTTCTTTGTAGTCAAGGCCAAATAGCGGTTTACCTGTAATGATCTTATCTATATCAACATTACCTGTTGGCTTGCCGATGATCTTAAAGTCTTTTACATTTTTGACCTCAACTTCAGTAGGTACCTCGAGGGTAGCAGCCAATGATGATACCTCGCCATACCCGATTGTCTTACCGGAAGTATGAGTGATCACACCTTTTTCAGTAGTGAGTTCGGTCACCGGGACAGTCCATTCTTTGGCAGCGGCTTCCATCAGCATTCGTCTTGCAGTAGCACCTGCCATCCTCAAAGCATCCCAACTTGATCGGATTGAGTTGCTACCTCCAGCAACCTGACGCTGGAAATCTACAGTATTCAGGGGGGCCTGTTCAACCATCACGTATTCCCAATCAACATCCAGCTCTTCAGCTACAATCATTGGCATAGAGGTTTTCACATTTTGCCCGATTTCAGGATTAGGAGAGAAAATTGTAACCACTCCATTGTCACCTATCTTGATATAGGCATTGATATCAAACCAGGAGTCTGGCAAGGTGATAAGCTTTTCTTTTGAAGGACTACAGGATGCAAGCCAGCTAAAGCCAAGCATCAACCCACCGCCAGTAGCTGCGGAGGCTTTCAGAAATGATCTTCTGTTATAACTTGTTTTAATGAGTGTCATAGTGGATTGGCTTTAAGATTATTAATTCATTTCAGCTGCGGCAGATTTGATAGCAGCCTTGATACGAACATAGGTTCCACACCTGCAGATGTTTCCGTTCATTGCACCTTCTATTTCATCGTCAGAGGGAGTGGGATTTTGCTTCAATAGCGCCGCAGCTGACATGATTTGGCCAGACTGACAATATCCGCATTGTGGCACATCAAGTTTTTTCCATGCTTGCTGTACAGGATGGTCACCCTTTTCAGACAATCCCTCGATGGTAGTGATTGATGCTCCGACAGCTGAAGATACCGTAGTGGAGCATGATCTAATGGCTGTCCCATTAAAGTGAATTGTGCACGCACCACATTGAGCGATCCCGCATCCAAATTTGGTTCCCGGGAGATCCAAATGTTCTCTTAGGACCCATAATAGTGGAGTGTCTGGTTCTGCCTCAACCTGATGCTTTTTTCCATTGACTTGCAGTTCGAATGATGCCATTGATTTCTGGATTTGGTTACAAACCATCAAGTTAGGATGATTTCGTCTTTTTTCATAGAGAGGATTATTAAAAGTCGATAATTCAAACAGAATGTGAAGAGATTTGATCTAATCTTTGATAATTCGAGTGCCAGCACGTGCTATTGCCTTCAATATAAGCGGGTCAGAATCCTGATTGGTAATGATCGTATCTATTTCCTTAAGGTCACATAACCGGACCATGGCTTTGTTGCCAAATTTACTTTTGTCCGCCAGGATGATCACCTGATCACTCTGACTCATCATGGTACGTTCGGTTTCCACCACCATCTGATTGGAGTTGGTAATTAGGTGCTCATCAATGCCGCCGACAGAAAGAAATACCATGTTCGCATGGTATTGCCGGAGGTTTTTATTGGCCTCTGGGCCCACAAACAGCCCGGAATCAGGATATAAGAATCCTCCTGAAAGAAACAGCTCTGCACCAGTCCATCCGGATCGCTTTTCATGAATCTTGTGAGCAATGAGCAAGGAGTTTGTGATTACCCGAATCTTTCGATTAGCAATTAATGGAGCCATTTCCAGTGTGGTGGTACCTCCATCAATAATGATTACATCCCCATCACTGATCAAATCAACTGCTTTTTCTGCGATTTCTCTTTTCTCTCTAATGTTTTGGGTTTGCCGGAATTGCAGCGGCTTCATGTCATTTAGCAGGCCGGCTTTGGCAATCCCTCCCCAGGTCTTCTCCACCTTATTGTTTGTGGTGAGTAAGTTAAAATCCCTTCGAACTGTAGCTGGAGATACATCCAGTAGCTTACATGTATCCTCTACAGAAAGCTCTGCTACTTCATCCAGCTTGTTTAAGATCAATTGTAATCTACCCTTCTGATGCATCGGTCTAATCCCAGTTTATAATGACCTTTAAGCTATCAGAATCTGCAGCCCTACTGATGGCTTTTTTGATTTCATGATGAGAAAAATGCTCCGAATCATCAGTCATCTTATCTATTAACTTTAACCTTTTCTGATTGATCATTTCATATGCCAGGTCAATTCCATGCATTGAGCTACCATGGGTGGCCTGGTAGCATTGTAGCTTGTAATGGACATCATTGTTCAAATCCAACTCGTGGATGATAGGAGGTTTTCCTTCAGCTCCTTTCACACCAGCATGTGCGTCCAGTACCGTATTATACCCGACCAGTTTTACAGCTAGTTCATAGCCGGATTGATGAGGTACGTTCATCATGATAAAATGAGGCTCGTTGAATGGCTTACAGGCCTTTAGTACATTTTCGACAACCTGATCATCCCATCGGATACCAACAGTCCGCTCGTCTCCAAAATCCCGAACTACACGATTGAGCCGTTCAGCTCCCCGGTTAACAACGATGATTTTCCTGGCACCCATAGCCTGAGCACACTGTAGGGCATAGGTGCTTTGGGAACCTGCTCCAATTAATACTACTACCCGATCTTCGATACATCTGTTTACCCGGGTCATTCCCTCCAGGGTACAGGCAAGAGGTTCCATCTGGCAGACATGATCCGGGTTTATATCGTTATCGAACTTTTTAATAGGTCCTAACTCCACAAACCAGGCTGGGAGTATGGCATATGACCTGGCGAAACCAGGAAATTCATGGCCTGTAGCAATCGTATTGGGGCAGCTGGTCCAATCTCCAGTGCCATTTCTTCCACAGTAGATACATTCAAGGTCACCACAGGGAATATCACAGCCTAACCCAACAAGATCACCTGGCTGGAATTTTGTGACTCCCTGCCCAATAGCCTCCACAGTGCAGCATGCTTCATGTAATATAATTGCCGGCCAATCTTTGATTCGGGGGAGACCATGTTTATAGATCACCACATCACTTTGACAGACAGAAGTACGTCGTGTTCTTAATAAGATCTCACCTGGCCCGGGTCCTTCGATAGGCCGCTCTATACGAGAGAAATCTCCATTTGGTCTATCCAGATAATAAATGCTGTTTTTCATGATTGCACCATCCTGTTTAGTTTCTCATAGGCCTTAACCCTTGACAAAGAATTATTAAATACCGAGGATGTGCCTAGCACTAATATATCCGTACCCGCATCTATCATCTTCGGGATATTTTCCCAGCTCACATTTCCATCTACTTCTATAAGAAATTCGGCCTGAAGAGTTGATTTCAAATCGGTTAACTCTGCTATTTTGTCAATACAAAAAGGAAGAAGTTTCTGACCTGAATAACCTGGGTTTACTGTCATTACACAGACCATATCAACCAGTGGGAAAAGATGGTTCATCGAATGGATGGTTTGTGCAGGATCAATAGCTATGGAAGGTTTACAACCGGCATCACGAATAGCTTGAATTGTTCTGGCAGGATGTCTGGATGTTTCCGGATGAAAGGTAATGGTAGATCCGGCAATACTGGTGAATAGATCAAGTGATCGATCGACTTCTTCAATCATTAAATGATAATCTAATGTGATCCCACTGTAGTCATGCATCATTTTAGCAATATCAGGTCCAAGCGTGAAGTTGGGGACATATTGACCGTCCATGATGTCTATGTGGAGCAATTCAATTTTTTGTTCTATAAGTGTGTCTAGTTCCTTTTTGAGGTCCAGGAAGTCTGCACACATCATAGAGGGCGAATAGCCTATTTTTCTGTCTGCCATTTAACGTGATTAATTTTTATCAAATTTAATTATAATTGATCATTTAAAATTATATATGATTAATTTTGAGTGTAATCCCAGTTAGTTCAGATCACGATCCCTATGAAAGCCCTGGTACTTGAAGGCAATAAAAAACTGAAAGTAAGCAACAGTCACCCTATAGTTGATGGGCCGACTCCTGATAGTATCTTGATAAAGGTGGCTGCTTGTGGGATATGTGGGTCAGACATCCCCAGGGGATTTGGGGGAAAAGCTTATCACTACCCCCTGGTTATGGGGCACGAATTCAGCGGGATTGTTGCTGAAACCAGGGAGGGTAGTCAGTTTCGGGAAGGGGACAGGGTAGCTGTATTTCCCTTGATACCAACAAACAAAGAAGAAACAGCATATCAGACAGGGGATTGGGCCCAGCTAAAGGAATATGATTATTTCGGGTCGCGGAGAGACGGTGCATTCAGTGAGTACCTGAGGGTTCCGGAAATAAATCTTTTTAAGATCCCCGATCACGTTAAAACCCGGCATGCTTCAATGACCGAGCCTGCGGCTGTAGCATTGCATGGGGTCAGGAGAATGAAAATAAATGCTGGCAATACCGGAGTGGTAATAGGTGGAGGTCCTATAGGGAATATGTGTGCCCAGTGGCTGAGAATTCATGGCTGCGAGAAGGTGATCGTTACGGATATTGATGATCGCAAACTGGCCATTTCGCAGGATATGGGATTTCATACGATCAATAGTTTAGCATCTGATCCTGTTGAAACTATAGTGGAAATAACAGGGGGAGAAGGCGCTCAAAATGTCATCGAAGCTTGCGGTTTGCCTCAAACATTCCTTCAGGCATTGGATGTGGCTTCCCGGGCAGGGGAGGTGGTGTTTATGGGCAATATCATGGGTGAATTCTCAATTGGTGAGAAGGCTTTCAGTACCATCTTAAGAAGGGAGTTAAATATTTACGGGACCTGGAACAGCAAGATATTTCCAAGAGGCACCGATGACTGGACCACAGTATTGAATTATATGGATAAGTCATTGATCGTTGAACCTCTGATCACAGATGTCGTGTCACTTGATGATGGTCCTGAAATTTTTCAAAGTATTGTGGATAAGAAGCAATTCCACAATAAAGTGATCTTTGAAATGTTAAATTCCTGATATTTAGTCATGAGCATTGTAGAGATAGGTATTAAAACAGATCCGATTACCACCCGATACAGCTTCGATTGGCTGTTTGATCTTTTGGCAGAGGAGGAGATCAAGTTTATTCAATTGGGTGCATTTTTCGAGATGTTTCATATGGACGATGATGGCTATTTCATTGAGCTGAGGGAAAAGGCTGAAAAACGTGGTTTGAAGATCAAAAGCATGTTCTCTGCTTACAGGGAATTTGGTGGCTTTTTTTATGATGACCCTTACATGGAGAAGGCGACTCGCAAAATGTATGAAAAGTATATTCATATTGCAGGTATTCTTGGTGTAGATTATGCCGGTACAAATCCGGGTGCTGTCTATCGTGATCAATTCCATAAGAAAGAGGGGGGAATATGCACTTACCTAAAACACATGAAGGAGCTGCAACACCTGGCAGACGAAAAGGGCCTTAAAGCGTTTAATGTGGAACCTATGTCGAGTCTGGCAGAGCCCCCAACTACTCCGGCGGAGATGGACTATATGATTGGTGAGTTAAATGATTATCATAAACAGCATCAATCTTCTACCGTTCCGGTCTGGCTTTGTGGTGACATATCTCACGGGTTGGCTGATGAAAACCAAAAAATAGTTCATAGTAATCTTGATCTTTTCGTCCATGGGATTCCCATGATGTCAGAATTTCATTTCAAGAATACCGATGAAATATATGGGAGCACCTTTGGGTTCTCTCCGGATGAGCTTAAAAAAGGGATTATTGATCTAAGGGAGATCCGTAGAATCTGTGATAGCCACAAAGAAACATGGCCGGTAGAGGAGGTAGTAGGATACCTGGAAATTGGAGGACCGAAAATTGGGCGCGACTATTCTGATCCACTTTTGGGCGATGTGCTGAGGGTTTCATTGAGAGCCATCAAAGAAGTTTTTGACCCAGTTTCGGTTTAAGGCGTTGCTGCTTTAATCTCCTGGGCTAATTGAAATACCGCCAAAGCATAAAGTGGGCTGTGATTATATCGTGTAATCACATAAAAGTTATCAGTACCAAACCAGTACTCATTAGCAGTCTCAGACTCAAACTGCATCAATGCTACACTGGTTTGAGGGTGCCAGTTATCAGTCGGACGGTAGCCCTTCTCTACATAATGAGCCACGATGCTATTTGCTTTAGGTGAGGTTTGTGAGTGAGGTTCGGCATTCTCTGAAACACTAGCCTGTGAGGCGATAGGAACCCCTCTTTTCCATCGATGTACTTTAAGGTAATTGCCTACGCTGGCAATGGCATCCTGGGGTGAATGAACCAGGTCTCTGGTTCCTTCATCAAAACTTACCGCATAGGCTCTGTAACTGCTAGGCATAAACTGACAGTAACCAATGGCTCCTGCATAAGAACCTCTCAGCTCATAAATATTCAGGTTTTCTTTTTCCGAAAGCGAGATAAATTCTTCCAGCTCAGATTGAAAGTATTTCGCCCTTCGGGGATAGGCGAATGATAAAGTGTACAGGGCGTCTAACACTTTGTAGTTTCCCTTGATGCGTCCAAAATAAGTTTCCACACCGATTATCGCAGCGATAATCTCTTGAGGTACACCCGTTTCCTCGCTGACTTGCTGCAGCACGTATTGATGTTTTGTTACAAACTCAATACCTGCATCAATTCTCTCCTGGGTAATGAAGATTTTTCGATACTGGTTCCAGTACAATTTCTTTTCTGCTGGCCGATCCATTTTATCCACTATGGATTGCTGAAAGGTAGCTCCCGACAGGATTTCATTGATTTCACTTAGAGGAACATTGTTTTTAGCTGCATAAGAGGCAGCAAACTGATCAACAAGCTGTTGATTTACCTGTGAGAACAGCTCAGAGCTTATTGCAATAATCAGTAATGAAATAATGAGTCTTAATCCGGGTATAGCCATTTTTCAAAAGTATTCAATTTTTAATATCAAACGATTTTTTTATCACAATCGACATTTGTTTTTAATACTAAAAAAGGAATGTATCTTTGCGGGACTTATCAAGAAAGGTCGAGGGATAGGGCCCTGTGACACCTTGGCAACCTTACTGCCAGCAAGCGGTTTTCGGTGCCAAATCCCATCCGCATAAAGCGGACAGATGAGTGAGATTATCACCACATCGTGAATCCTTTTCTGATAAGCACGGTTTTAGGAAGAAATAGAAAAGGATGAGCAAAATTCAAGAGATACTTTCTGAGCGGATTCTGGTACTGGATGGTGCCATGGGTACGATGATTCAGCGTCATAAGCTGGAAGAAGAAGACTTCAGAAATGAGGCGCTCAGGGATCATAAATTTCCATTAAAAGGAAACAATGATTTGTTATCAATTACCAGACCGGATATTATCAAGGATATCCATCGTCTATATTTTGAAGCAGGGGCAGATATAGCAGAGACTAATACTTTTAGCGGAACGACGATCGCACAGGCTGATTATCACTTAGAGGATATTGTTTATGAACTAAATTATCAGTCTGCAAAAATAGCAAGAGAAGTTGCTGATGAGGTTACCTTGCAACAACCTGAAAAACCAAGGTTTGTTGCTGGTGCCATGGGACCTACTAACCGAACTGCATCCATTTCCCCCGATGTAGATAATCCTGGCTACAGGGCCGTCACCTTCGAGGAACTGGCTAAAGCTTATCAGCAACAAGCTACTGCTTTAATTGACGGGGGAGTAGACATGCTTTTGGTGGAAACAGTTTTTGATACACTCAATGCAAAAGCAGCCTTGTTTGGGATCTCTGATTTATTCAAGCAAAGAGGAATAGAGTTACCGGTGATGGTGTCGGGCACCATTACTGATGCCAGTGGAAGGACGCTATCCGGACAAACCACCGAAGCATTCCTTATTTCCATATCCCATATGCCGCTAATAAGTGTTGGGCTGAACTGTGCACTGGGAGCCAGTCAGCTTAGACCATACCTCCAAATCATTTCGGAGAAATCGGACTTTGCTACGAGTGCCCATCCCAATGCAGGGCTGCCCAATGAGTTTGGGGAGTATGATCAGACTCCACAAGAGATGCGTGATCAGATTGAAGAGTTCTTGAAAAATGGATGGCTCAACATCATTGGAGGCTGCTGTGGCACCACTCCAGAACACATCAAAGAAATTGCCGAAGTGGCTAAAAAATATCAACCTAGAAAACAAAAATTGAATCATGTCAGCGAAATTGTATGATGCTATAGACAGGGACATCCTTAAGGCAATCCCTAATCCTTCGAAAGAAGCTTATGAGATAAAAATCAAAATACCGGAATTCACCTTTTTAGGAGTGAAGGAGCAACCGGATTTTGCCAACGTATATCTTACTTTTTACCCTCAGAAAAAAATCATCGAATTAAAATCTTTAAAACAATATGTCTTTCAACTAAGGGATATCACTGTTTCTTACGAAAGATTGATCAATATTTTCTATGAAGACCTGATGAAGGTATATCAGCCTGACAGGCTCAGGATCGTCATGAACTGTAATCCGCGAGGTGGAATAAGTAGTAAACTTACCATTGACTCAGACTGGTCAGCTCGTGGTGGTGATGAAAAATACCGTGACTGGGCTTATGGTGGTGTCGATGACAACTGGCAGGTATTGATGTAATTCTTTTCTTTTTCAATTCACTTTTTCAAGAATCAAATTTTGAGGATGAGTTCTCATACTAAAAATATACCCCCTTTGATGTTATCAGGATTGGAACCTTTGGTGATCACCAAGGAGACCAATTTTGTGAATATTGGTGAAAGAACCAATGTGACAGGATCACGTCGTTTTGCCCGGCTGATCAGGGAGGAGCAGTATGAGGAGGCCCTGGATGTAGCACTTGATCAGGTCAGAAATGGCGCCCAGATTCTGGATGTGAATATGGATGAAGGTATGCTTGATGGCAAAGCGGCCATGGTGAAGTTCCTAAACCTCATAGCCTCTGAGCCGGAAATTGCCAGGATCCCTATTATGATTGACTCTTCAAAGTGGGAAATCATTGAAGCAGGCTTACAATGTATACAAGGTAAGGGTGTGGTAAACTCTATTTCGCTTAAGGAAGGTGAAGAGAAGTTTATTGAGCAGGCAACCAAAGTCAAATATTATGGAGCTGCTACGGTTGTCATGGCATTTGACGAGGATGGCCAGGCAGATACCTATGAGCGAAGGATTGAGATTTGTGAGCGATCTTATAGAATATTGGTTGATCAGGTAGGGTTTCCTCCTCAGGATATCATCTTTGATCCAAATATTTTCCCTGTAGCCACTGGTATTGATGATCATAATAATTACGCCGTAGATTTTTTCAATGCTACCAAATGGATAAAGGATAACTTGCCTGGGGCGAAGGTAAGCGGAGGAGTAAGTAATGTGTCGTTCTCATTTCGAGGGAATGATGTGGTTAGGGAAGCCATGCACTCTGCATTTCTTTATCATGCCATCCACATGGGAATGGATATGGGCATCGTGAATGCCGGAATGATCGAAGTGTATGATGAGATCCCAAAAGAGTTGCTTGAAAAAGTAGAAGATGTATTGCTCAACAGAAGGGATGATGCTACTGAAAGACTTTTGGAATATGCTGAGAAGGTAAAAGGAGAGGGAAAAGTCAGGGTAAAAGACGATGTATGGAGAAAAGAACCTGTTGAGGCCAGGCTTAGCCATGCATTGGTAAACGGTATTGTGGACTACATAGAAGAGGATACAGAGGAAGCCAGAATTAAAATTGGTAGCCCCCTAACTGTAATTGAAGGTCCTTTGATGGATGGTATGAATGTGGTAGGTGACCTTTTCGGATCCGGAAAGATGTTTCTTCCACAGGTGGTGAAAAGTGCCCGGGTGATGAAGAAATCAGTAGCTTATCTGATTCCTTACCTTGAGGCTGAAAAATCAGGTAAAAATTCCAGTAAGGGAAAGATCCTGATGGCAACAGTAAAGGGAGATGTTCATGACATTGGAAAGAACATTGTTGGGGTAGTATTGGGTTGCAACAACTACGACATTGTTGACCTGGGAGTGATGGTGCCTGCCGAAAAGATCCTGGATGAAGCTGTAAAAGTGGATGCTGACGTGATTGGTTTGAGTGGATTGATTACTCCATCTTTGGATGAGATGGTGCATGTGGCTGAGGAGATGGAAAGAAGAAAGATGACTACGCCACTTTTAATTGGTGGAGCAACTACTTCAAGAATTCATACTGCTGTAAAGATAGAGCCCAAGTATTCAGGGTCAGTCATCCATGTGCTCGATGCGTCTAAAAGTGTCGGGGTTGTGTCTAAACTACTCAGTAGCGTATCACAGGAATTTGTACAGGAGTTAAAGGACGAGTATGCCACATTAAGAGACAACCATCAGGGGAGAAGGGGCGAAAAGGATTTTGTGAAGTTTACAGATGCTCAAAAAAATAAGGCAAAAATTGAATGGGCTTCTTATGATCCACCCAGGCCAAAGCAGACGGGTGTTCAATATTTTGAAAATTATTCCCTTGAAGAAATTAGGGAGTACATTGACTGGACACCATTTTTTAGTACCTGGATGTTAAAGGGGAAATACCCCAAAATATTTGACAACCCCACAATTGGTAAAGAAGCTAAAAAGCTCTTCGAAGAAGCCAATGAGGTACTGGATAAAGTGATCCGGGAGAATCTCTTTCAAGCAAATGGAGTCATTGGCTTGTTTCCGGCAAATGCCAAAGGAGATGATGTTATTTTGTATGAAGATGATTCAAGGCACAAGGAATTAACTGAGTTTCATTTCTTGCGCCAGCAAGGTAAGAAAGGGGACAACATTCCCAATCTAAGCCTGGCAGACTTTATTGCTCCAGTAGAAAGTGGTAAGAAAGATTACCTTGGAGGTTTTGCGGTTTCAACTGGTTTTGGAGCCAAAGAATTGGCAGAACAATATGAGAAAGATCATGATGACTACATGGCTATCATGATCAAGGCTGTTGCAGATAGATTAGCCGAGGCTTTTGCGGAGCTATTGCATCAAAAGGTCCGGACCACTTTTTGGGGGTATGTACCTGAAGAGAGTCTTGACAATGAGGCACTTATCAAGGAATCTTACCGTGGCATCAGACCAGCACCAGGTTACCCCGCATGTCCTGATCATACAGAAAAACCTATCCTTTTCGATTTATTGGATGTGACCGCAAAGACAGGTATTGAACTTACGGAAAGCATGGCGATGTGGCCTGCTGCATCGGTGAGTGGTTTTTACTTCTCACACCCTGAATCAAAATATTTCGGACTGGGTAAGATCTATGAAGATCAGGTTCAGGACTATGCCCAACGGAAAGATATGACCGTCGAGGAAGTAGAAAAATGGATGGCCCCTGTATTGGGTTATAAATAAAATCGATCAGCTTTGTGAAAATCTTTTTGGGTAGACCATGGGAATAGATGCGATTATAGTTCTTATAATAATTGTTGTGGCTGTTGTGTTTTTTGCCACAGAGTGGCTATCTATTGATTTGGTGGCTATTCTTATCATGCTTTCTTTGATCGTGACTGGGATCATTACCCCCACAGAAGGAATTCAGGGATTTAGCAATCCTGCAGTAATCACAGTCGCCTTCATGTTCGTAATAAGCTACGCTCTCCTCAAGACCGGAGCTCTCCAAAGGATAGGGCCTATGCTGGGAAGTTTATTCAAATCAAACTTCAACGTAGGCATTCTGATTACTATGCTGTTTATTGGATTGGTCTCGGCTTTTGTTAACAATACCCCCATTGTAGCCATGTTTATCCCTGTAATGGTGAGTGTTGCCAATATATCGGGGATTAGCCCGTCTAAACTATTGATACCCCTTTCTTACGCATCCATTTTTGGTGGAACCTGCACCCTGATTGGTACATCCACTAACGTCCTTGTCAGTGGTATTGCAGAAGACAGCGGGCTTGAAGGGTTTCCAATGTTCTTGTCGGCACCCATTGGGATCGTTTTCCTGATCGTGGGTAGTCTTTATATCTTCCTTTTTGGTAAAAAACTCTTGCCTGACAGGATCAATGAAGAGGATCTAGAGAAGAAATTCATGATGCGAAATTATCTCACTGAAATCGAGGTTTTGGAGGGGTCTGAATTCATTGGGCAGCGGATCATGGACTCGGTCATTGTGAAGGAACTAGACATTGATGTGATCGAAGTGAGAAGAAATGGAGCAAGCTATACATTACCGGCAGGAGATTTCGTATTGAGAGGTGGAGATCAGATTAAGATCAGATGCAATGTAGAAAAGTTAAAAGAGCTCAAGGATCGCCTGAAGGTAGGTTTCAATACCAATGCGCTTCGTATAAGTGACAATGAAATCCAAAAAGGTGATACCAGCATATTGGAATTGATTATTACATCGGGATCTGAATTTGAAGGTAAAAGTCTTCGAGAAATGGATTTCCGAAGAAGATACAGGGCGATACCATTGGCCATTCAACATCGTGAGGAGGTGGTTCATGAACATTTGCACGACATAGAATTGAGGGCTGGTGATGTTATTCTGACTGAGATCAAAAACCATAGGGTGCAGAACCTGAAAAAGCAGGAAATGAATCAGCAGTCTCCATTTATCATCCTTTCGGAAGAAGGTATCATTGATTTCAGTAAGCGAAAGTTTTTTATTGTTTTAGCAATCATTACCGGAGTGGTTCTCTTGGCCACCCTGGATCTGCTACCTATAGCTATTAGTACCGTTTTAGGTGGTGCAGTGTTGGTTTTAACTCGTGTGATCGACATGAAAGAAATGTACCGATCCATAGAATGGAAGATTGTATTTCTACTGGCAGGTTCACTAAGTCTTGGTATAGGTCTGGAAAAAAGTGGGTTAGCAGCGCTGATTGCCGGTTCACTAATAGATAATTTGAATGTATGGGGCCCAATAGCCGTGCTCTCGGGATTATATTTGATGACTTCATTGTTGACTGAAATTATGTCAAACAATGCAACAGCCGCCCTTGTAGCACCAATCGCAATTACTACAGCTGATAAGTTGGAGTTGAGCCCAATACCATTTTTAATAGCAGTAATGTTAGCAGCTTCAGCCAGCTTCATGACACCTATTGGCTATCAAACCAATACGATGGTGTATAGTGCTGGTCAATACAAGTTCAAGGATTTTATGAAAGTGGGGCTTTGGCTTAACCTGTTATTCTGGATTCTGGCTTCTTTCCTGATACCATTGTTTTATCCGTTTTAGTAGCTGGTCTTGTACCGTTTACCTGGTAGACTTTTGATAAAACCCTGAAACTCCAGGTTGAGAAGGATGGCGGAAAGCTGATTGCTGGCAATTTCAGTTTTTACTGATATCATGTCGATTGGTATTCCATTTTTATCTGATGAGAGCAGCTCATAGACCAGCTGTTCTTTAGGCGTAAGCATGCCTAAAAGTTTTCTGGTTTTTATAGGATTGTTTTCAGCAGTCCAGCCTAAATGATAATCCAGGTCTTCTTTATTTCGATAAAGATTGGCTTTTTGACTTCTTATTAACTGGTTGCATCCTTCAGAAAAGGAATTGTTGAGATTCCCCGGTATAGCGAAGACCACCCGATTGTAAGAATCCGCAATATTTGCTGTGATCAGCGCACCGCCTTTTTTTGCTGCCTCTACGACCACAATAGCATCGGACATCCCAGCGATGATTCTATTCCTGGCAGGAAAAAAATGAGCTTCAGCCTGAATTCCCGGAGGATTTTCAGAAATAATCATTCCCTGCTCCAGTATTTGATCTACCACTTTTTTATGCACAGAAGGATAGATTTTATCCAATCCTCCCGCTAATACTGCATAGGTTTTTAGTCCCTGATCAAGGGCTGCCTTGTGAGCTTGAATGTCAATGCCATAGGCCAAACCACTTACTATCACAGGTTGTAAAGGTGCCATGTCTTCAATGATCCTTTCGGTCGTGCTTTTCCCATAGTCAGTGGCATTACGTGTACCCACAATAGCGATCATCCGATCTTCATTGAGGTCAGCAGTTCCCTTGGTATAGACAATGTTGGGATAGTCTGGAGTTTCTTTTAGCCTATGGGGAAAAGAGTTATCAGTATAGTGATGGATTTGAAAATTTAGCCTCTCACAATCTTCAATGATTTTCTTAGCCTCATCTAAAGGCTTAGAACCCTGAAGCATTTCCAATACCCTGGAGTTGATTCCAGGAATCGTTTTTAGGGTGTTTTTGTCAGCGGTACAAACTGCAGAGGCGGAACCGGTATAACTAATCAGCTGGCGGGCACTAATGTCTCCAATCCCGGGTATTAATTCCAGGGCCACCTGATAGATCTTTTCCTCCATGTACTATGGGAGTTGTTCCTTGAGTTTTTCCAGGAAGTGTCTGACAGATTTAAGTGATTCGATTAGATCCACCCGGTTGATGGCACCATCTATGTCGGAGTTGATAAAATCACGTGCACCTTGAAGGGTATACCCTTTTTCCTTTACCAGGTAATAGATCAGTTTGACATTTTTGATATCCTCCTTGGTAAACTGCCGGTTACCTTTTCTGTTCTTTTTAGGCTTAATGATATCAAATTCCCCTTCCCAGAAACGAATTAAGGAGGTGGCTACATTCAATTCATCAGCTACTTCACCGATGGTGTAGTACTTTTTTTCTATTTCCTTTTCTTTATAGGGCACGGTCGATGATTTCAGTTTTGAATATAGAAAATTCTCCCATCTTCTTCAATGAATATCTCATTTTCAGGGAAATCTTCTTCACTTAAATTTTTTATCGTTGTCGCTGCAGTCATCCCCGAGTCATTTAACGGTCCATTCGTATAAGATTGTCTGAACGAATAAATTTGACCCGAGAGAAATTTTCCATCTACAGTAAGATTTGCTTCCAAGATTGGTGCCAGTCCTGCAGCACCCCTCAAATTAAATCTTCCATAGGTAAGAAAATTTCCCAGGGAATAAGCAATTAATCTTTCCTTATATACTTCCAAGGCCCTGGGGACATGAGGTCCGTGACCCAGAATAACATCCGCTCCATAATCAATCAGGGTATGACTAAATTCATAAATATTACCACGGTCTTCACCATAATAAAACTCCCGCTTCCGGGTGATATGCTGATTATCTATACCTTCTGCACCTCCGTGTATAGATACTACAACCATATCTGCCAGAGAATCTAATTCTTTGACTATCTGTATTGCTTGCTCCTGATTGTGAAATAGCAGCGTTCCCTTATTAGGAGCAAAGGCAACAAAGCCAATGTAGAGCCCATTGATCTTGTGGATGGTATATGGACTTTCAATGCTACCAGCTTTTCCAATTCTCAAAGAGTCTAAAATTTGCTGAGTACGCGCTCTTCCACTGGGCCCAAAGTCGTTTGTATGGTTATTGGCAACACTGATTAGGTCAAAACCACATTTGGTCAGGTTTGCAGACAAATAGGAGGGCATGCGAAAGAGGTAGCAGGCTTTTGGGTTTTTGCACTCTTTTGGTTCCCCCTCACCATCCAGCATCGTTCCCTCAAGATTTCCAAAGGTGATATCTGCAGAGGCCAACAGCTCACATACGCCATTCCACAGGTACGCACCGTCATTGGTAGGTAGATAAGATGCATTAGGGAAATTAGTACCCATCATGATGTCGCCCACGGCCATAAGGGAAATACTGTCTGGTAACACGCGAAATGTTTCAATAAACACTTCTTCATCAAGTGACAGTAAGGTGTCGCCTTTTTTAGTGACAAAATATTGAGTGATTTCCAAATCGATCGTGTCAACCACCTGTAGGAGACTGTCGGTAATCGACACGGATGTTTGGCTGGTTGATTTTTGTGAAACTTTGCATGCATTGACTATTGTCAATAACAAGAGGAAGTAAAAAACACGGTATTGGCGATCACAAAATTTCACAGGCGCCAAAAATAGAAATAATGAATTTCAGTATGATATCAACTTTTCCACAAGTTATTGACACAAAAAAAACCGCTCGGTATGAGCGGTTTATAAACTCTTGATTAAAGTGTACGTTAGTCCCCGTAAGAACCTAAAGCCTGGTTTTCAATAGAAGCAAGTCTCAGCACTTCTTCAAACTCATCGGGAGTAAGATCCTCGTAGAAATAGTGAACAGGGTTTGTGGGTTTGTTATTGATGTGAACTTCGTAGTGAAGATGTGGGGCAGTGGATTTACCTGAATTACCCGAGTAAGCGATCAGGTCACCTCGCTTCACATTTTCTCCTCCTTTTACTACAAACTCACTTAAGTGAGCGTATTTGGTTGTATAACCAAACCCATGATCAATCTCTAGCTGATTCCCATATCCTGTCGGACTGGAGCGTGTAAACTTCACCCGTCCATTACCAGTAGCATACACCGGTGTTCCTTTGTCAATGGCAAAGTCAACGCCATTGTGAGGTTTTCTTACTTTTAGGATAGGGTCAATTCTATATCCAAAACCACTGGTTAATCTCTTTAGATCTTCATTGGATACAGGCTGTATGGCTGGCAATGAGGCCAATTCCAGCTCCTTATTCCTTGCCATTTCAAACAGCTCATCATAAGATTTAGTCTGGACATACATCCGCTTCTTGAGCTGATCGATTTTCTTGTAATTGTCCAGAATAATTTCTTCCTGCTCCAGGCCTTTATCAATGAGGTTTTTATACCTGTTGGATCCACCAAAACCTGCATTTCGGATCTCTTCTGGAATTTGATCTACACCAAAAATGGTTCGGTAGATATTATCATCTCTTTCTTGCAAAGAAGCAGTCATCTCATTGAGATCACCGATCTCTTTGTTCAACAGATCATAATATAGTTTGAGCTCTTCATTTTCCTTTCTTAATAGGGCTTCTTCAGGTGATTCAAAGTATATGGTGTATACAAGAAATATCCCGCCAGCTAGAATGAGTGCGAGTGTTAAAAAACCCAGTCCATTCCAAATAATGTCCCACACGGAGACTCTGATCCGCTCATATCTACAGGATTCTGTATCGTAGTAATACTTAATTCTGGCCATAGAATAGAGTTATAGTAATTTCAACTAGTTTTGCTCATTAGCATTGGCTTTGTTTATCAAGCAAAACAATGCGCAAATTACGCTTTTTATTGCTTCAAAAACAAATATTTTAAGTTAACAAGCTAGTTATCAAATAGTTACATAAAATGAGTCTCGCACAGTCTGGACGAATTTTATGTGTTTGATAAAGACATTTATTCACATGAATTCTCAGACGATACGAGAAAAATTTCTCAATTTTTTTAATTCCAAAGATCATCAAATAGTTCCATCTGCACCCATAGTCGTTCAAAACGACCCTACTTTGATGTTTACCAATGCCGGAATGAACCAGTTTAAGGATTATTTCCTTGGAAACAGCACACCAGAGTCTGCCAGGGTAGCGGATACCCAAAAGTGTTTGCGAGTGTCTGGTAAGCATAATGACCTGGAAGAGGTGGGGTTAGATACTTATCACCATACCATGTTTGAAATGCTGGGTAACTGGTCTTTCGGTGTTGAAGGTCGTGCTGAAGAGGGGTATTTCAAGAAAGAAGCCATCGAATGGGCCTGGGAGTTGCTTACCGAAGTTTTTTCGCTGGATAAGTCGAGGATGTATGCCACGGTCTTTGAAGGAGATACTGGCGACAGTCTGGAAGCAGATGAGGAAGCTAGAAGTTTGTGGAGTAAATACCTTCCTGCTGATCACATCCTAAACGGCAATAAAAAGGATAATTTTTGGGAAATGGGAGAAACCGGACCCTGTGGCCCCTGTTCTGAGATCCATATTGATATAAGGTCAGAAGAAGAGATTGATAAGGTGCCGGGCCAAGATCTGGTGAATAAAGATCATCCCCAGGTGATTGAAATCTGGAATCTTGTTTTTATCCAGTTCAACAGGATGGCTGATGGGAAGCTAAAAAGTTTACCCCAAAAGCATGTGGATACCGGAATGGGATTTGAGCGACTGGCTATGGTTGTTCAGGGTAAGATCTCAAATTATGATACGGATGTATTTCAGCCATTGATTCAGGAAGTTGCCAGCAGGGCCAACCTGTTATATGGCAAAGATGAGAAGACAGACATAGCACTAAGAGTAATCGCTGATCATATCAGAGCTGTTTCCTTTACCATTGCTGACGGGCAGCTCCCTTCAAATATGAAGGCCGGATATGTGATTCGACGGATTCTAAGACGAGCTGTGAGGTATGGATATACTTTCCTGAAATTCGAAGAGCCTTTCCTGTTTTCGTTAGTAAAAATCCTATCCGATCAGTATAAAGATGTGTTTCCGGAGCTGAAAGCCCAGGAAGAGTTCGTGACAAGGGTAGTAAAGGAGGAGGAAACAGCATTCCTGAGAACGCTGGATAAAGGATTGAAAAGGATCGATACCATTAAATCACAAGCTTTGGTAAAGGAAATTGATGGGAAAACGGCATTTGAACTTTACGATACTTATGGGTTTCCGCTTGACCTGACTTCTCTCATTGCCAGAGAAACAGGGTTTACCGTGGATGAGAAAGGTTTTGAAGCCGAGATGCAAAACCAGAAAAACAGGTCAAAGACAGCAGCCAAACAATCCCTGGAGGATTGGGTGATCGTGAATGATCAGAAACAGCATTCGGAGTTTCTTGGCTACGATCAACTGGAAACTAAGTCCAAGATTATCAGATATCGGGAAGTAAAGCGAAAAGACGATGTGGTATATCAACTCATTCTGGATAAAACACCATTTTATGCAGAAAGTGGGGGACAAGTAGGAGACAAAGGTGTTTTATCTATTGAAAATGAGACCATACCTATTTTTGATACCAAAAGAGAGAATGATTTAATCATTCATTTCACTAAGAAATTACCTAAGGATCCAACTGCAACATTCACAGCCACAGTAGACCAAAAGAGGAGAGTAGCCACGCAGAGAAATCACTCCGCCACACATTTATTGCATGCAGCATTAAGAAGCGTACTTGGCGATCATGTACAGCAAAGAGGATCCCTTGTAAATGACGAAGTCCTGCGTTTTGACTTTTCGCATTTTTCCAAAATGACAGATGAGGAGATCAGGAAAGTTGAAAATATTGCCAATCAAAAGATACTTGAAAACATTCAATTGGACGAGCACCGAAGTGTTCCAATTGAGGATGCAAAGAAGATGGGGGCTATGGCACTTTTTGGTGAGAAGTACGGCGATTTCGTGCGGGTGATCACCTTTGACAAGGATTTTTCGGTAGAGCTTTGTGGAGGTACGCATGTGTCGGCAACAGGGACCATTGGATTACTCAAAATAGTTGCAGAAAGTTCTGTGGCTGCCGGGGTGAGAAGGATTGAAGCTTTGACTGGTGAAGCAGCAAGGGGATATCTGCAAAAAGAAATTGCGCTTTTGGATGAAATTCGAGCACTCCTTAAAAATCCTAAAGATGTGATCAAATCTGTATCTTCATTAATAGAAGAAAAGGGACAATTACAGAAGAATATTGAGGAAATCAACCTGCAAAAAGCCAAGTCAATTAAGCAGGATTTGAAGTCTGAAGTACAATCTTCAAATGGGGCAAATATCATTCTGAAAAGGATTGAGGCTCCTAATGGAGATGCATTGAAGCAACTTTCATTTGAATTAAAGCAGGAGATTGATGATCTGGTTTTAATTCTTGCTGCAGATGTTGATCAGAAGCCGTTATTGAGTGTTATGTTTGCTGATACGATATTAAGTAAGCACGACCTCAATGCCTCAGAGATGGTGAGATTGATGGCAAAAGAGATTCAGGGAGGAGGCGGTGGCCAGCCTTTTTATGCAACAGCCGGTGGAAAGAACCTGGCTGGACTAGATAAATCCCTTGAAATTGCGAAACAATATTTGAAGGAGAAGGCCAAAATTGAATTTTAAATGATTGCACCTGAGATCAGAGAGAAATACAAAGTTGTAATAGGACTTGAAGTACATGCACAGCTTGCAACTGAAAGTAAGATTTTCTCACCTGACCCCAATTCTTTTGGGAATGACCCCAATACAAATATCCATGTGATTTCTTTGGGTCATCCGGGGGTAATGCCGCTGCTCAACAAGAAAGCAGTAGAATATGCCGTAATGATGGGCATTGCCACTGGATGTGAGATCACTCGATTTGGCTTTTTTGATAGGAAAAATTACTTCTATCCCGACCTCCCAAAAGGTTACCAGATCACACAGGATAAAACACCGATCTGCACCAAAGGAGCACTTGAGGTAGAGCAAAAGGATGGTACTTTGTTCAAGGTGCTGATCAACAGGATACACCTGGAGGAAGATGCCGGCAAACTGATTCATCTATCCGGGGAAAAGGATAGCCTGGTAGATCTGAACAGGGCAGGAGTTCCTCTGATAGAGATTGTGACCGAACCATGCATTCATTCCACTAAGGCGGCAAGCGCTTTTCTAACTGAGATCAGGAAGATTGTCCGATATCTTCATATTTGTGATGGTAACATGGAAGAGGGGTCGTTACGGTGTGATGCAAACGTTTCGATCATGCTCAAGGATGCCAAAGAGTTTGGTAAGAAAGTGGAGGTGAAAAACATGAACTCCATCAAGAATGTTGCAAAGGCCATAGAACATGAAGTAGAGCGGCAAATCGAATTGATTGAGGATGGAGATGAAATCATTTCTGAAACCAGGACATTTGATGTGACGACTGGTAAGACCTATGGGATGCGTACTAAGGAGGAATTGAATGATTACCGGTATTTTCCAGAACCAGATTTGAGTCCTTTGGAAATCAGCGACGAATGGCTTGAGCAGATCAAAAGTAAGATTTCAGTACTTCCAAATGACCTGAGGATTGAGCTGGAGACCAAATATGGACTAGGCCCTGAAGATGCATCTCAGCTCACCGCACAGAAAGAATTTGCACTTTATTTCAAGGAGATTTGTGAGCATACAACCAGCTATAAATCAGTTGCCAATTGGTTTAAAGGTCCTATAAAATCTTATATCAAGGAAAAGGGTATAGAACTTAAAGATTTCCCATTAACTCATGAGCAGATCGCGGAAGTGATATCGATCATTGATGAAGGAAAGATCAGCTTTAGTGCAGCCAGCCAACAGCTCTTTCCGCATCTATTGGCAAATCCCGGGGAAACAATCCAGGAGGCAATTGACGATCTGAATATTGGCCTTGAATCGGATTCAAGTTCTATTCAGAGCACAATAGATGAGGTAGTCGCAGCGTCGCCTGATAAGGTAAAGGCATATAACAATGGTAAAAAAGGACTGATTGGGATGTTTATGGGCGAAGTCATGAAAAAGACAAATGGAAAAGTGGATCCTAAACTGGCTAACAAGTTGTTGAGAGAAACGTTAGATAAAGCAAAATGAAAAAAATGAAGAACTATCTGGTACTGGCAGCATTGTCGGTGTTTGTTTTTGCAAGTTGTGAAGAAGAAAAAGGAGTTCCTGTTGAGGGTTCGGTCAAGAACAAAATGCAGGGTGAGCTTGTGACTCTTGAGAAATATGAAAATCAATCTGTTACTGTAGTAGACACAATTGAAATTGCAGAAGATGGCTCTTTTGATTTTCGAATTGTACAGGAGCAGCCTAGTTTTTACCGCTTAAACTTTTACAAAAGGCAGTATGTAAATCTAATAGTTAATGGTGATGAAGAAGGTATTTCCGTAAAAGTTGATGGTAACGACCCACAGGGTGTACCCGAAATCAGCGGTTCAAAGGATACTGACTATTTTGCCAATCTTGTAGAGCTTGTAGGTTTCCAAAACCAACAGCTTCAGGAGATTAACCAGCAGGCAATCCAGGCCAGGATGTCAGGAGAGACCGAAACGGTACAGGAGCTGAGCCAGGAGTATTATGAAAAATATGCTTACTACCAACAGGAGAAAAAAGAAATGATCTGGAAGATGGTTCCCTCTTTGGCTGCATTCTATGCATTACCTGCCCTGGATCTGGAACAATTTTTCAGCTTCTATGATAGTGTTTCGCGGGAATTTGAAAAGGTTCGACCTGACCACCCAACTACTATTGAGTTATCGAAGATGGTCAGTGCCGGACGAAGTTTAGCGATAGGATCTTCAGCTCCGGAAATCTCATTACCTAATCCTTCAGGAGAGATTGTTACATTAAGTAGTTTAAAAGGTAACTATGTCCTGATCGATTTCTGGGCAGCCTGGTGCAGACCTTGTCGTGCAGAAAACCCCAATGTGGTAAAACTTTATAAGGAGTATGAGGGCAAAAACTTCGAAATTCTTGGGGTTTCACTAGACCGAACAAAAGAAGCCTGGGTGCAGGCAATTGAGCAGGATGGTTTGATCTGGAAACATGTTTCTGACTTACAATATTTTAACTCAGCTGCGGCGGCAACTTATCAGATCAATGCGATTCCGGCAACTTATCTTATTGATCCCGAAGGAAAGATCATCGCCAAAAACTTACGCGGCCCTTCCCTGGAAGCCAAGCTAAAAGAGATCTTTGGGTAGATAACATTCTGATTAAGCCAGGCTATTAAGCGTTATGTTGGTGTTTTAAGCTTTATGTCGGTGTTTTCACCGACATAAGTACTACCATTTGCTATTCCTGCTTAAATCAATGAAACATTTTTTTCAGTCCATTCCACAAAGCCCCCTTTTTTTTCACATCATCATGAAGAGATGAGATCGGGTAGCTCACAAGGATACTTTTCCCATCAGATTGAAACGGTTCATTTAGGATGATTTCCTTATCTACCTTTTCTGCAAGGAAGCTAGTATGTCCGAAGCTTAATAGTGTTTTGAAATGATTGGTGTATTCTTGTTCCTGGCTAATAAGGTGGACCTTTGTAATATCTAACTTTACTGCCTCCAACATTTTAGACAATAGGCCTCGATCTTTATCAGTTAGTTCATGGGTCCACACCACCACATTGTGAATTTTTGGGGCTTCAGAAACTTTTGGCTTAGTCACAACAGGTTCCGACTTATTCTCTGTAGGTTCCGGCTTTGCATCTGCAGGTTCCAACTTTGTCTCCTGACTATTTCCCATCAGATAGATTTCCTCCGTGATAAAATACCTGAGATTATCCTGCTCAATCATTTTCGAAAAGTGATTTAAGTTCGTTCGCATCTTCCGGCTTCATGCGTTTTCCGAGGATCAACCTTAGTTGTCTTCTCCGCAATGCGCCATCATAAAGTTCTCTTTCAAAATCTGTTTCCGGAATCACCTCAGGTATCTGAATCGGTTTTCCATGCTTATCCACAGCTACGAAAGTAAAAAAAGCACTGTGTGATTCAATCTTTTCACCCGTTGGGATATACTCGGCAGTCACATGAATATATACTTCCATAGAAGTGTTGAATGCCCTGGTCACAAAAGCATTTAGTGTGACTACATTACCCAGTTGTATGGCTTTCGAAAAGGAGATATTATCAACAGAGGCTGTAACGACCACACTATTGGAGTGTCTTTGAGCAGCAATAGCGGATACAATATCCATCCAATGCATCAGTCTTCCTCCCATAAGATTATCTAACGGGTTAGTGTCATTGGGCATCACCATTTCCGTCATGGTCACTTTGGATGCGGTGCTTGATTTACGTTCTCTGTTCATTGGTCGATTCCTTTTTCTCCGCGTAAAGGTACAAAGCTGAATTGTTTGAATTCTTTCCTTGTGACCCTCGACTCAGATGTTTTCACTAGCTTGATCATCGTCTGGGATTTACCCTTTCCTACAGGGATGATCAATATTCCATTTATTTTTAATTGTTTTATAAGCTCATTTGGTATGGACGGTGCTCCAGCGGTCACAATGATACCATCGTAAGGAGCCTGTTCCGGGAGACCCTTGGAGCCATCTCCATGATAAAAGTTGAGACGATAGCCCATCTTATTTAGCATTTTCTTGCTCTGCCGATGGAGTTTTTGAATGTACTCAATAGTATGTACCTCAGCTCCAAGCTCAGCGAGTATACAAGCCTGGTAACCAGATCCGGTACCTATTTCAAGAATTTTATTCCCTGGCTTTACCTCTAACAGTTCACTTTGCACAGCAACCGTATATGGTTGAGAGATCGTTTGTCCTTCTCCAATAGGGAAGGCTTTATCTTCATAGGCATGCTGATCAAAAATAGGGTCAAAAAAGTAATGTCTTGGTACTTTTCCGATGGCTGTCAGAACTCGTTCGTCTTTTATACCCTTAACTTTTAGCTCACGGACGAGCATCTTACGCATTCCCCTGTGTTTATAACTATCTTCTTGCTTCACCATTACATAAAACAAATTAAATTTGCAATTATGTTTACAGGAATTGTAGAGGCGCTGGGCAAGGTTGAAGAGATCAAAAGCGTAGGAGAAAACATTGATTTAAGAATAAGTTCTAAAATTAGTCATACCCTGGAAGTAAATCAAAGTCTTAACCATGATGGTGTTTGTTTAACTATCACAGATTTTGATAAAAACCAACATTGGGTCACTGCTGTGAAAGAAACTTTAGAAAAATCATCATTAGGTCATTTTGAGGTTGGGCAGCTAATAAATCTTGAAAGGGCCATGCCATCATCAGGGAGATTTGATGGGCACATCGTACAGGGGCATGTGGATACTGTAGGAAAAGTTTTAGATGTTAGAGAAGAGGGGGGGAGCTGGCTTTTCACATTCTCTTTTGACTATCCAAAGGCTTTAATTGTCGAAAAAGGCAGTATCTGCATCAATGGCGTAAGCTTGACTTGTTTTGATGTGACGGAAAGCTCCTTCAAAGTGGCAATCATCCCTCATACTTACGAAAAAACAAATTTCAACAAATTTTCGAAAGGAACGCCTGTCAATTTGGAATTTGACATCATTGGAAAATATATTAGTAGACTAATCAAAAATTAATATGGTTCCATTGAATTGCATTATTGTTGATGATGATGAGGCCTCAAGGCTGATGATCACTAAATTTATTGACAGGACAGATTTTCTGGATTTGTCAGGCTCATTTGATAATGCAATTGATGCTTCTAACCTGCTGTTGAGTCATGAAAAGAACAATGTAGACCTCATCTTTCTGGATATTGAAATGCCAGAAATGAATGGTCTTGACCTCGCAAAATCCCTCAATGGTATACAGCCTGTAATCTTTATTACCTCTCAAAAAGGATATGCAGCCGAAGCTTTCGAGGGTAATACAGTCGATTACCTGGTAAAACCACCTGAATACAGTCGGTTTTTGAAAGCAGTTCAGAAAGCCAAGGATAGATATGAGAAGACATTAAAAAATTCTGAAACCGAGAATTATATTTTTGTCAAATCTGAATCACGGTTTGTCAGAATTCCTTTTGATGAATTGCTTTATCTGGAGGCACTCGCTGATTATGTGATATTTCATACCGCCAATTCCAAATATGTGGTTCATTATACCATGAAAGGAATAGAAAAAAGATTACCGGAAACAATATTTAGCCGAGTTCATCGATCCTTTATTGTGAACAGAACGAAGATTAATCAGATTGAAGACATTCACGTGGCCATTGGTGACAACAAGATTCCGATTGGAGCATATTACCGGGATAAATTCCTGAGTAAATTAAATATTCTCTAAGATTCTGCCAGTCTGGGGTTTATTCTGTACACCAAAGTTTTACATATGACTGCTCCTACAGCTCCAACAAACCCTCCAACGATGATATCTAATGGGTAGTGAACACCCAGATACACCCTACTATAGCTAACCATAAAAGCCCAAAAAAGCATAATTATACTAAATTTTGATCGCTCAATAAGAAAGAAAAAGGTTGCTAGTCCAAAAGTATTGGCTGCATGGGAGGAGGCAAAGCCGTAACTCCCGCCACAACCTTTTATCAATACTATCAGGTTTGCAAGTTCTTCTTCGTGACAGGGCCTCAGTCGCTCAAAGAAAGGTTTCATAAAACCGCTCGTCGTTTGGTCTGCAATTATGATCACCAGTATAAGTGCAATAAGTGGCTGATAGAACTGCAGTTTATAGTGTTGGTAAAGTCTGAATATGAGGTAGCCATAAAATGGAAACCAGATATATTTATCAGAGAGCCATATCATCGGAAAATCCAGAAAGGGATGACCAAGCCCATTTAGGAACAGAAAGAGCGTTTTATCTAAGTCAATCAGCCAATCAAGCATAAGAAATCCAGTCGATATCTTTTTTTAGGAAATTTAGTGTCTTTTCCTCGGCAGAGTTTGCTTCTGGTTGGAAATCATATGTCCAGGAAGCGTTTGTCGGTAGGCTCATCAATATTGACTCTGTCCTTCCTTCGGTGTCTAGCCCAAACTTGGTGCCTTTATCCCAAACAAGGTTAAACTCTACGTACCGTCCACGCCGTAGCAATTGCCATTGTTTATGTGATTGATCAAACGTTTTTTCGGAATGCTTTTCTACGTAGTGTCGGTAAATTGGGATGAACTCTTCGCCAACATTTACAACGAATTGCCACAGTTCATCAAATGAATGGCTTTCACTTTTATCATTCAATCGATCAAAGAATATACCACCTATGCCTCGCGTTTCCTTTCTATGTTTGACAAAGAAGTAATCGTCCGCCCATTTTTTGAAACGTGGATAGTATTCAGGGTCAGACTTATCGCAAACAGCTTTTAAGGATTTGTGAAAAAATCCAGCATCAGCAGGATCCACATAATGTGGCGTGAGGTCGATACCCCCGCCAAACCAATAAGTTTTTTCTCCCAGATGATCACTTGGCTCCATTTCAAAATACCTGATATTCATGTGGATTATAGGCATCCATGGATTAATAGGATGTAATACGATAGAAACTCCGGTTGCATAGAATTGAGAATCAGCAAGCCCCAATGCTTCTGTTATTTTTTTTGGAGCTTCTCCGTGGACTGCCGAAAAATTTACTCCACCCTTTTCAATAACATTCCCGTCCGTAAGAACCCTTGTAAGGCCACCACCCCCAGCTTCCCTTTTCCAATTATCAGACAGGAACTTAGATTTGCCGTCCATTTGCTCAAGGGCATTGCATATTTTTTGTTGTAAGGCTTTAAATCGCAATTCAATTTCGTCTCTGGAAGTCATAGGTTAGAAAGGGTATCCGATACCAATGTTTATATTAAAAGTGTTGTCTCTGAAGTCAAACAGGTTGCCAAAGTTTAACTCATCACCAACAAATCGTTCACCTTTTGGAAAGGCCGGGTTGAATAATTTCCAGGCTCCATCCAGGCGAAGTATGAGAAAGGAAAAGTCTACCCTAATGCCAATTCCTGCACCAACAGCCATTTCCTCCAAAAAGGAGTTGAGCCTGAAGACACCATCATCAAGCTGAGGGTCGTCTGACTCACTTACTGTTTCACTTTTCCATAGCCATACATTACCTGCATCAACAAAAATAGCCCCATCGATGTATTTCAAAAGTTTTCTTCTATACTCCAGGCTGGTTTCAATGATGATATCGCCAGGTTGTTCCCGATTAAAATTCACTTTTGTTTCTGAAGTTTCATTTTCATAAGTACCATAGGCTCCAGGCCCCAACCTTCGGGGCCTCCAGGCTCTGATACTGTTGCTCCCACCAGCAAAATAGTATTTTTCATAGGGTAAGGCATTGTTGTCTCCATAAACAAAAGCTACCCCGACATGCGCCCTATATGCCACTTCGGTGAGACTGTTCATGCGGAAAGTTTGTCGCAGGTCAATATCCGATTTGGCGTATTTATAATACTCCAACTGATCCCCAAAAGGGTTTTCACCAAAGAGCACTTCGAAATTCCCGCCGGTTTCGATATTTGCCCTGATAAATGCAGCATCCCGATAGGTGAGGCCATAGTTGTTTAGGTTTAGCTCCATAGAGAAGTTAGAACTGCTCACAAATGCTGGACTGAAAGCACGGGCGTATGACAGGTTGCCTTGCTGTTCGTAAACCAAAAGTGTGTTTCTAAAGCTGTTGGTGAGGTCAGAATCAATATAGCTGACTTCAAAGGGTTTTAATGTGAACTGGGAGTTGTCTTTTACTTGCCAGATATAGGACAGACTGGTATTGAACGTTTGCCTATTGTATTCCTCACGTCTATCCTCAAAATTGATTCCTGATGTCAGCTTGGTTTTAGGGTTGTATTGCCCAATTTTCGATTTGTAGTACCTACCCAGTGGAAACAAAAACTGTGGAAAGGTTAGTGAAAATTCTCCACCATATTGCAGTCTGGAGTATTGAGTTTCCAAAGTACTCACACCGGACAAACCCTGGATTCCTGCATTCCCATTAAATTCCAGAATCTCCATACCCTTAAACAGGTTCCGGTTTTTTAGATTGAAACTAACAAAAGGACCGGGTATTTGAGCCTGATCAGTTACACTGAGACCTACTTCTGTGGAGGTTTGATATTTATCCAGGGGACTTATAAATACCGTTCCAATGAACTTGCCATCGGTTGTGTCATAGTTGATGTTTACAAACTTAAACATGTCCAGATAGGACAGCTGTTTTTGCGTTTGTAAAGTTGAAGAACGTCTGAAGATACTGTCGGGATAGATGAACATCCTCCAGTCAAGAATTTTTGGATTGTATTTGTCCTCAGAAAACTCGTATGTGATCCTCCTGTGGTTCTTAACCAGGCTCTCGTCAGAGTTTGAGATATTAGCATCAAATATCACCGAGTCAATGGTGAAAGTCTTATGTGCTGTGGCATTATGAGGGTTTGCAATAGTCTCTTTCAGGATCAGATAATTGTTACCCAGTGTGGTAGAATCAAAACCAAAGTGGATATACTGTCTTTTAAAATCGAAATATCCATTATTGGCAAACAGTTCAAAGATACGTTCTCGTTCTTTGGTCACTGTTTCCTGGTCGTATCTTCTGCCTTTTAGCAGATTTTCTTCATGATGATTTAGCACCAATTCAAGAGCCTTTTCATCTTCAACAGCATAGACTACAGAATCAATGTAATAAGCATTTTTCTGTGAGATTTCGTACTTGATGTTCGTGAGATGCTTTTTGGGGTGAGTGATTTCAGCTTCCACGGTTGTGTTGAAGTATCCTCTGGCAAACAGGTATTGTTCAATATTATCAATTGAACTTTCTATTAGGGTGCTATCAAATACAGCAGGTGGGCTGCCCCATCTCATCAATAAGTTACCGTCTCGTAACTTTTTATTTTTCTTCTCTGTCTTACTGATGAGCTTAGACCTGAGCCTGCTTATCTTTTTTTCCTTGGTGGCTTTGTCTATTTTCCTAGAGTACTTCTCTTCAATGCTTGTGAGGTTTTTTTGCGTCTTCACAGAATCGTAACCGTCGAAAAAAAGAAATCCATTTTTACCACTTCTAAAGGCCTGTACCTCAAGGCTAATGGGTAAACCAAGAATCTTTTTGTTGGACTTTTGGGCTACAAGGTTCAGGAGTGTCTCTTTATTTATATTTTTAGCATCAGAAAATTTCTGTCTGTACAAAAGAGTCTTTCCATCCTTTACCAGTCTGGAGCTCAGACAAGAACTCAAGAGAAGAATGAGGCTTAAATATATAGGGTTGAATTTCAAATCGCGCTTATCCCAATGATTTCAAGGAAACAATCAAAATTCATCAAATCACTTAAGATAAAAAAGTATAGAGATATCGAAAATGCATTTTTGGTTGAGGGTAAGAAAAACGTGATGGAACTCATAAAATCAGATTTCGAAATTAAGAGTATCGTTTGTACCCAGCTGTTTTCTGAATTGAATCCTTTCGTACTTAACAAGAATTTTGATGTCATTGTTTCCTCGGAGCAGGACCTTAGCCAGCTGGGAACTTTCAAAGTAAACAATGAATGCCTTGCTGTAGTAAAAAAGAAGGAATGTTCCATTGCTCAGGCTGATTTAAGTGATTTTACTTTTGTACTTGATGACATTAATGATCCAGGTAATTTAGGCACCATTATCAGGACGATGGATTGGTTTGGCTTCAAGAACCTTGTCTGCTCAGAACATACGGCAGATCTGTACAATCCAAAAGTGATCAATTCCACCATGGGTTCATTTACCAGAGTCAAAGTCTATTACACAGACATCGTACAATTCATTAAGCATAGTAAGAAGCCTGCATTTGGCGCAGACATGGGTGGAGATCAGCTAACAAAGACAAAATTCCCAAAATCATCACTATTTGTAATGGGCAGCGAATCAAATGGCATTTCACCAAGGGTGAGGTCTTTATTAACTTCAACAGTTTCAATCCGGGGATTTGGAAAAGCTGAGTCCCTCAATGTTGGTATTGCCACTGGGATCATTTGTCATCACCTAAGAAACTTCTAGTCCCTCAGCTTTTTGTAATAGTTGATCATCGCATTGGTGGAAGCGTCGTGACTTGAAATGGTTTCGTCCCCTGCGAGCTCGGGAAGAATTTTGTTTGCCAATTGTTTTCCCAGTTCCACTCCCCATTGATCAAAACTAAATATGTTCCAAATGATACCCTGTACAAAGATCTTGTGCTCATACATGGCAATGAGTGCACCGAGTGTTTGGGGATCCAGTGTCTTGTAAAGGATAGAATTTGATGGTCTGTTTCCGTCAAATACCTTGAATGGAACCAGCGGTTTATAATCCTTTTCAGCTGTCCCTTTTGCTTCAAATTCTTCGATTACTTCCTCACTTGATTTTCCCATCATTAATGCCTCTGGTTGAGCAAAAAAGTTGGCTATGAGCTTCTCATGGTGATCACCCAAAGGGTTTTGACTGACAGCAGCTGCCAGGAAATCACAAGGAATCAGTTTTGTGCCCTGATGTATGAGCTGATAAAAGGCATGTTGACCATCTGTGCCTGGCTCGCCCCAGATTATTGGTCCTGTCTGATAGTCAACCTTTTTACCATTCCTGTCCACTGATTTGCCATTACTTTCCATGTCGCCCTGCTGGAAATAAGCAGAGAAGGAATGCAAGTTTTGGTCATAAGGTAATATAGCTTGTGACTCGGCATCATAAAAATTGTTGTACCAAACACCTAGCAATGCCAGGATGACTGGGATATTTTCTGAAGACCTATTTTTCAGAAAATGCTGATCCATGGCTGATGCTCCCTCATGGAGTTTGATGAAGTTTTCATAACCTATTGCACAGGCGATAGACATACCGATGGCAGACCACAATGAATATCTACCGCCCACCCAATCCCAGAACTGGAACATGTTTTCAGTATCAATTCCAAATTCAGCAACAGCAGAAGTATTTGTAGAAATTGCGATAAAGTGGTTTTTTACAAACTTCTGATCTCTGGCAGATCCTAAGAACCATTCTTTGGCTGACCGGGCATTGGTCATGGTCTCCAATGTGGTGAAAGTCTTGGAAGAGATCACAAATAGTGTGGTCTCCGGATCCACAACTTTTAGTACGGATGCAAGATCCGAGCTATCAATATTAGAAACAAAATGGAAGGTAAAATCAGGTTTAACAAATGGTTTCAAAGCCTCTGTCACCATGTAGGGTCCAAGGTTTGACCCTCCAATTCCGATATTGACAATGGTATTAATTGATTTGCCTGTGTAGCCCAAAAGCTTGCCAGCGTGGAGTTTGCCGGTGAACTTTTCAATTTTATCAAGTACTTCATTGATGTCGGGCATCACATCCTTACCCTCAAATTTGATAGGATTTCCACCACGGTTTCTTAAGGCAACATGGAGAACAGCACGGTCTTCGGTCATGTTGATCTTTTCTCCTCCAAACATCTGCTCTTTGGCTTCGTCAAGTTTTACCTCATCGGCAAGTTGGAAGAGAAGATCCATCGTTTTTTCATCAATCCGGTTTTTCGAATAGTCTACCAACATGTCTCTGAATGTAATGGAGAACTTTTCAAATCGATTTGGATCTTCCTGGAACTGATCTTTTAGCTGGACGTTTTTTGTTTTCTCATAATGAGATTTCAATTTACTCCAGGCTGATGTTTCCGTTGGATTGATTTTAGGAAGCATGCGTTGAGAAGTTTAAAGAGTTGTGATTCAATATAAATTAAGAGAGAAAAAGGGCCTGTTAGCCGTTAAAGTCTTGTGAATAAATAGAACATGTAGGCGCAAAATCCAAGTAGGTAAATAAATCCTTCGGACCTGTCAAGTTTATATTGCTTAAATGTGAACATAAAAATGAACAACATAAATGTGCCCACCATCACTATAATAAGGTCAGTATTCAATACTGGGTTGTAATAAATGGGATTATGGATGATTGCAGTGACACCAATTACCAGGAGCAGGTTGAAGATATTTGATCCGACAATATTGCCTACTGCGAGGTCAGATTTCTTTTGAAAAGCTGCAACTGCTGAAGTAGCCAGTTCTGGTAGCGATGTGCCAGCTGCCAAAATGGTTAGGCCAATCAGCTTCTCACTAACATGGAAAGCCTTGGCGATAGAAACCGCATTGTCAACGATCATTCTTCCACCGATCGTAAGGCCAGCAATACCAAAAACCACAAACATGACTGTCTTCCAGATGGGTAAAACGGCAATATCCTCAACCAGCTCGCTTTCATCCGGATTTCTTTGCAGGTTCAGAAATATGTAGAGCAGGAATAAAGAGAACATGATCAGCAATAAGACACCATCAAAAATGCCCAATTGATTTTTGTCTCCTAACCCAATCATTGAATCATTGACAAGCAGGAAGAAAATCACAGTAGCAATAAGAGAGTAGGGGATCTCTTTCCACAATGCGTTTCGCTGAACTGTCAGAGGGTAGATCACACTTGATACTCCGAGAATCAAAAAGATATTGAAAATATTCGAACCAATGATGTTTCCAAAAACGACGTCATGTGTGCCGTTGGGGGATACCACTGTTCCGGAGATGATATTTACTACTAATTCCGGTGCAGAAGTACCCATAGCCACGATTGTGAGACCAATGGCAATGTCAGAAACATTAAACTTTTTAGCGAGTGAGGAGGCCCCATTTACCAACAGGTCTGCTCCTTTGATAAGTAAAACGAAACCGACAGTTACTAGTAATAGATTGAGCGTGACGTTCAAGAGGTATAAAAGTTAGTTTGCAGTAAACAATCGGGTAATGGGTTACAACTTTGCAAGATAAATAGTAAAGGAGATATCAACAATACAAATTTGACTTCTTAAAGTCCAAGATCCGAAATAATATTACTTATTTTACTTTCAAGTCTGCCCTTCACCGTCTGTACTGATTCCTTTTCTGCTAATTTATCGTTCACAGAAAAGTAGAACTTAATTTTCGGTTCAGTCCCAGATGGCCTGATGGATACTTTTGATTCATCTTCTGTGAAAAACTGAAGCACGTTAGATTTTGGATAATCTATAGGCTTCTCTTTTCCGGTGGTTAATTCTTTTTCAGTGGAAGATTGATAATCAATAAGCTTTACCACTTTTGATCCACCAAGCGTTGTTGGAGGTTCTTTACGGAATTTCACCATCATCGCCTCGATTTCCTCAGCTCCTGCTTTGCCTTTTTTGGTAATGGATTTTAATGATTCCAGGAAAAACCCAAATTGTCTGTATATCTTCTCCATCAGATCGAAGACAGAAAGACCTTCAGATTTTGCCCATGCTGCCATTTCAGCAATCATGGCACAGGAAGCCACAGCATCTTTATCACGTACGCTATCTCCTACAAGATACCCGTAACTTTCCTCACCTCCCGCAATAAATTTTGACTTGCCTTCCAGCTCCTTGATCAATTCTGCGATGTACTTGAAGCCGGTAAGCGTGTCGTAGCTGGTCACTTTAAAGTGATCGGCAATACGTTTGATGAGATCAGTGGTTACGATAGTTTTTACTATGAATTGCTTACCATCCAATTTATTGTTTTCCTGCCATTTTTTCAGGAGATAGTAAATCAGTAGTGTTCCCGTTTGGTTTCCATTGAGTAATTGAAATTCCCCATCTTTGTTTCTGGCTGCAATGCCAACCCTGTCAGCGTCGGGGTCCGTGGCCATTACCAGATCTGCATCTATTTCAGCGGCCTTTTTTAGTGCCAGACTCATCGCTTCGGCTTCCTCCGGGTTTGGATAAACTACTGTAGGGAAGTTTCCATCAGGTTCTGCCTGTTCTGCTACCACAGTTACATTTTTGAAACCAAATGCCTCCAAAACCTGGGGCACCATTTTGATACCTGTGCCGTGAATTGAGCTGTATACAATTTTGGTGTCACTTTCTTTTTGGATCGTTTCCGGGGAGAGGCTCAAACCCTTCAAAACCTCAATGTACTGTTTATCAATCTCTTCACCAATGATTTCAATCAGGCTGCTATTTCCCTCAAACTTTACATCATCGAAAGAACTGATTTTATTGACTTCATCAATGACATTTTTATCGTGGGGTGGTACCAGTTGACCTCCGTCATCCCAATAGGCTTTGTATCCATTGTATTCCTTTGGATTGTGAGAAGCTGTCAGCACGACTCCACTTTTACATTTTAATTGCCTGATACAGTAAGATAATTCTGGAGTTGGTCGCAGTGACTCGAAGAGAAAAACCCTGATGCCATTGGCAGAAAACACCGCAGCAGTTGTCTCGGCAAAGAATCGGCTGTTGTTTCGGCTGTCATGAGCGATGGCTACCTTAATATCCTCATTTGGGAAATTTTTATTCAGATAATTGGCCAGGCCTTGTGTCGCCATACCAATGGTATACTTGTTCATTCGGTTGGAGCCAATACCCATAATTCCTCTGAGGCCTCCAGTGCCAAACTCCAGATCCTTATAAAATGCTTCAGTCAGCTCTTCCTGATTTTTGGACTGAAGTTCTTTGATGGCCTCTTTGGTTTCCTGATCGATGGCTTGACTATCTAACCAACTTGATACCCTTGATTCTAGCGACATAGTAAATTTTTGAGGTTTGAATTAAAAATATTAAAATCCAAGCTTATTTCGCACCCTTCCCAATACTTCTTTTGCAATTTCTCTCGCTTTTTTTTCTCCTTCCTGCAATAAGCCTTCGATTTCTAAGGGGTTGTTGATCAACCGATCATGTTTTTCTCTTTCGGCTTTGAATATATCCATGACGAGTTCAAACAAGGCTTGTTTTGCATGACCATATCCATAGTTTCCCCCAAGGTATTTAGCCCTCAGATCGGCAGTTTGATCCGGCGTTGCAAGCAGCTGATAGATGGCGAATACATTGCAGGTATCCGGATTCTTAGGCTCTTCCAAGGGAGTGCTATCCGTGACGATAGACATGATGTTTTTTCTTAGCTTCTTTTCAGGTTGAAAAATGTCAATGGTGTTTCCATAGGACTTACTCATCTTTTGGCCATCTGTACCAGGGATTGTCATTACCTGGTCATCAATTTTAGCCTCAGGTAAGACAAAAGTTTCACCATATTGATTGTTGAAACTAGAGGCCATATCACGCGTCATTTCCAGATGTTGCTTCTGGTCTTTACCCACTGGCACAAAATTGGCATCGTAAAGAAGGATGTCGGCTGCCATCAGTACGGGATAAGTAAACAATCCAGCATTTACATCAGAGAGACGCTCTGACTTATCCTTAAAGGAGTGCGCATTAGCCAGCATTGGAAAAGGTGTGAAACAATTGAGATACCAGGCAAGCTCACATACCTCAGTAACTTTTGACTGACGATAAAAGAGGTTTTTGGTAGTATCCAGACCAAATGCCAACCAGGCTGCGGCAACTGCCGTAACATTCTCTTTCCTTTGATCTGCCTCTTTGATCGTGGTAAGCGAATGAAGGTCTGCGATGAACAAGAAAGATTCATTTTTTTCGTTCTTAGAAAGTTCAATGGCTGGTGCAATGGCTCCCAGGATGTTTCCCAGGTGTGGTTTTCCGGAGCTTTGAATTCCAGTAAGGATGCGCGACATAATATTTTTTGTGCAAACCTAAATAATTTGAATCTTTGTATCTGGTTATGAAAAGTTTAAGAATGAGAATAATTGTTGCTATCCTACTGGGTGCAATTTCTACTGTTCAGCTGCAAGCTCAAGGCCAGCTCGAATTTGTAAAAACTACACATGATTTTGGGGAAGTAGAAGAAAATGCGGGATTGATCGAGTATAGTTTTCAATTCAAAAATTCGGGTGATCAGCCTGTTAAAATTATTCAGGTAAAGGCTTCATGTGGCTGTACCACCCCCGGCTGGACTAAAGAGTTGGTGATGCCTGGTGATTCCGGATTTATCAAGGCACAATATAATCCTCGAAACAGACCAGGCCAGTTTAGGAAGTCTTTGCAGGTGACAAGCAATGCGACAGGTGGTAACGCAACACTTTTTATAGAAGGGTATGTAAAACCAGCACCAAAAACAGTAGCAGAAGATCTTCCATTGAAAATGGGAGGGTTCAGGATTAAGTACAAATCTCTGAACCTCGGTAGAATGACCAACGAAAAACCAATAGAGAAATCCTTTCCTATTCACAATGACAGTGACGAGTCATTGACCTTGATGCAGGAGCGGGGAATGATACCGGATTTTATTTCAGTATCTCTTCAACCAGAGTCAATAGCGGCCAATGAAGGAGGACAATTGGTAGTCAAATATGATCCCAGGAAGAAGGGAAGCCTGGGCTTTCACACAGACAATATTCGTTTTTTCACTTCTGAAGCACCTGGAGAAATGAAGGAACTGTATATCGTAGCAACTATTGAGGAATATTTTCCACCAATGACAGCTGAAGAAAAAGCGAAGGCCCCAAGACTGGCTATTGATCGTACTAACCATGATTTTGGTAGGCTGAATGAGGGCAACAAGGTGAAAACAACCTTTCAAATTTCTAACACAGGGAAAGAACCATTGAGCATAAGGGATACTCGGGGTAATTGTGGATGCACCATTTCATCACTTCCCAAAAAAGAGCTTAAGCCAGGTGAATCAATCCCTATGACTGTGACTTTTGATACTTCTGGCAGAAGAGGGCGACAGTATAAAACAGTCACAATATTTTCAAACGATCCAATGGGACCTACCCAAATGATCAGTATTCGGGCTGATGTGAATTAATGAAGCCCGGACAGCGATCCGGTCATTGGCTAATCTGAATATATCAGCTAATCTTCTCGGGGAAAAATATTGTTCTTGCGGTCAATGTCTGCCATCCAACCTGAGGCATCAATTTCGATTTTCTTGATCTTTTTGAAAGGCAAGTCAATGTCAAATGTGTATTCATCATGTGTCCATGACCAGTCCGGTAATGTGGTTCTTTCTACATCAAAGTCATTGGGTTTTTCTCCCCTCATTATTCCTAGGGGGATGTAATATAGCTTTCGATCGCCATTCTTTAAGGTCACCCAGACATCCATTGGCATTGGCATTCTCTGCAGTCGCTTCAGGGTGATTTTTGTGCTGTCTTTTGAGCCTGGTGTCACTGAATGGATTTCATAGTCAATTGTATGGGTCGTGTTGACCCAATAGTCATGATACCAATCGAGGGTTATCCCGGATTGTTTTTCCATTACTCTAAAGAAATCATCTGGCCAGGGGTGTTTATACTTCCATTTGTCGTAATACTTAAGTAAACCCTTTTCGACATTTTCTTTTCCAATTACGTATTTCAACTGTTGAAGAGTGACCTTTCCCTTGGTATAAGCTGATATAACATATGCATTGTTTGTACCAAAGTGATCAGAATGTGTATTCATTGGCTCTTCAAATCCGGTTTTTGCCCAAATAACATAGCTGACATACGCGCTGGCAATGGGATTGAAAAATTCATGATCTCTGCCTTTTGAGTTGTAAATAAAAGCTTTAGTATACATTTCGGCATATTCAGTAAAACCTTCATCCATCCAGGAGGCATAGCTTTCATTGTTGGCAAGTATCCCATAATACCATTGATGCATCAACTCGTGAATGATCACGCTGACCAATGAGCTTATGCTTCTACCACTTGTGATCAGGGTTGCCATCGGATATTCCATGCCACCGTCGCCACCCTGAATCACAGAAAATTGCGGGTATGGATACTCACCAAAGTTTTCCTGTATGTAAGGAAAAGCCTTCATTGTGTAATCAATTGCATCTGCCCACATTTTGGCATCCTCCTGCTCCTGGTACAAAAAGTGAACCTTAAACCCGCTTTCTGATTCCCTTATTTCATGAACATAATCCCTATCAGCAGCCCATGCAAAGTCATGAACATTTTTTGCCTCAAATTCCCATGTGAGCTTGTCACCACTTGCATCAGTTGTTTTTTCAGCATACCCATAACCTACCGCCTCAGGATTTTTGACAATACCTGTTCCTCCTAAAATATAATCTTTATCTATCGTAATGGATACATTAAAATCTCCCCATGGGGCGTAGAACTCTCTGGCTACGTAGGGGATGGCATGCCAGCCTCTGGTGTCATATTCGGCCATTTTGGGATACCATTGTGACATAGAATAGTCAATACCTTCTTCGTTGTTCCTTCCTGATCTTCGGATCTGGAGAGGAACCTGACTCTTGAATTCCATCTGGAATAGAGCAGATGAATTTGGGGGAATTGGAGTGGCCAGGTCCACTTCTAGTACCGTTCCCTCAATGTGAAACTTTAAAGCTTTGTTATTCTGAGTAAGTGAGATGATCTTATGATACCCAATTTCGCTTGAATCCAGGTTCATAATTTTATCTGCAATTTTTGGACTAGGGTCAGGAAGTGACCTGTTTCTCACGTCCATCATACTGTTTGGCTGAAAAGCATTGAAGTATAAATGGTAGAATACTTCATACAACGTATCAGGTGAATTATTGTAATATTTCAAGGTTTGATTTCCTGAAAACTGATGTGTTTCTACATCAAAATTAATGTCCATTTCATACTCTACTCGCTGCTGCCAGTAGCCCTGACTATATGAAATATTGGAAAAAATTGAAAATATCAATGTCAGCATTGAATATTTCCAATATGGGGATGTTCTGTGGAAAACTTTTTTAACAAATTTTGAACAATTCAAGGATTTATGGTTTTATTTATTAGACCAATAACTATTCAATGGAGAAGTTTTTCGAACTAATATTATTAGTAGTTCTAGCGTTTGGATCAGCAATCCTTTTTTCATTCGCTATCATTTGGAAGCTCTTTTTAGCCATATTCCAAATGATAACGACTGTTTTCAAATAAGGGTTATCAAACGTCTACTTTAGCGTATTTCGCATTTTTCTCGATGAAATCTCGTCGAGGCCCAACTTCGTCACCCATTAGCATTGAGAATAAGTGATCAGCTTCGGCCGCTGACTCAATTGTTACCTGCTTCAGCCCCCTTGTTTCAGGATCCATGGTGGTAGTCCATAACTGCTCAGGATTCATCTCTCCAAGACCTTTGTATCGCTGAACGTTCACTGCATCTTCCTTACCGTCTGCAAGTTCTTTAATGATCTTAACACGGTCATTTTCTGACCAGGCATATCTTTCACTTTTACCTTTTTTGAGAAGGTAGAGAGGAGGTAGGGCGATATACAGATATCCCCTTTCTATCAACTCCCGCATGTATCTGAAAAAGAACGTTAGTATGAGGGTTCTAATGTGACTTCCATCAATGTCCGCATCGGTCATGATGATGATTTTGTGATATCTCAGCTTCACCAGGTTGAGGGCTTTTTCATCCTCTTCTGTCCCAAAAGATACACCAAGTGCTGTGATGATGTTTTTGATCTCATCATTGTCATAGATCTTGTGTTCCTGGGCTTTTTCTACATTAAGTATTTTACCTCTCAAAGGGAGAATAGCCTGAAATTTTCTGTCACGACCTTGTTTTGCTGATCCACCTGCCGAGTCACCCTCAACAAGATAGATTTCACACGATGCAGGATCTTTGTCTGAGCAATCAGCAAGTTTACCGGGAAGACCAGTTCCAGAAAGAACATTCTTTCTTTGGACCATTTCGCGTGCTTTTCTGGCAGCATGTCTGGCTTGCGCCGCAAGAATAACCTTAGACACAATTTGCTTGGCCTCTTTAGGATGTTCTTCAAGGTATTCGTTGAGGGTTTCTGACACGCAAGTATCTACAGCACCCATGGCGTCATTGTTACCAAGTTTTGTCTTTGTCTGACCTTCAAACTGTGGTTCTGCAATTTTCACGGAGATCACAGCCGTAAGTCCTTCCCGAAAGTCATCACCGGTAATGTCTACTTTTACTTTATCCAGCAATCCGGATTTGTCAGCGTATGATTTTAGCGTTCTTGTCAAAGCCCTTCTAAACCCGGCAACATGCGTTCCTCCTTCAATGGTGTTGATGTTGTTTACATAGGAAACCACGTTTTCTGTGAACGAAGTATTGTAGCTCATGGCTACCTGCGTTGGAACACCAGTCCTGTCAGAATCGATATAAATAGGATCAGGTATCAGAATTTCCCTGGTGCTGTCAAGGTATTTTACGAATTCCTTCAATCCACCCTCAGAGTAAAACTCTTCAGTGATTGACTTGCCATCTTCATCAGTTTCTCGGTGGTCTACCAAATGAATCTTGATGCCGGCATTTAGGAATGACAATTCTCTCAACCTGCTGGCGATGGTCTCATAGTTGTACTCAGAAACGATGAAAATGCTGGTGTCCGGAAAGAACCTAACGATCGTACCTGTGATATCGGTTTTACCAATTTCTTTTACAGGGGCTTTGGGAACGCCTTTTTCGTATTCCTGCTGATAAATAATTCCGTTTCTGTGCACAGTGGCAATCAAGTGTGTGGATAGCGCATTCACACAAGATACACCTACTCCATGCAAACCACCGGAAACTTTGTAAGTGTCTTTATCGAATTTTCCACCCGCATGAAGTACAGTCATTACTACTTCGAGGGCAGATTTCTTTTCTTTTTCATGGAGGTCAGTCGGAATTCCCCGGCCATCATCGGTCACTGTAATGGAATTATCCTCATTGATTTCAACAGTGATGTTATTACAGTATCCTGCAAGCGCTTCGTCTATGGAGTTATCCACTACTTCCCAAACCATGTGATGAAGTCCTTTCACTCCCACATCTCCAATGTACATGGCAGGTCTTTTTCTTACGGCTTCGAGCCCTTCTAAAACCTGAATATTGCTTGCTGAATAATTTCCTTTACCTAATGACTTATCTTGTTCCATGTAGTGTTGTTTAAAACCACAAAAATAAGCAAATTATGCTTCACGGAGCGGGTTGTTTTAAGGCAAAACGTTTACTAGTTTTGAGATAACTAAATAATTAGTTGAATGATGAGACTTCTCTGCCTTTTACTGGTCATAATTTCCTTCCCAGGCCTTGGTCAGGAGCGGGTGATAAACATGGACAGCATGCACCAGGTAATGGAAAACAGAAGGAAAATCCGTCAAATCTACCTTGATAACCTTGCTAAGTTCCCAAAAAAGACCCTGGATTCTGTATATCAGGCACAAAGAGAAATCTATGCTGAAATAGGACTGGAAAAACTTCAAGAACTTCGATCCAATACCCGGTTGGATACACTCAAGGAAATTAATCTTAGCTATGCAGGATTAAGGGAAATTCCGGATTTCATTTATAAAGCGATAAATGTTGAAAGGTTGATTCTTGATCATAACGACATCAGGAAATTGCCAAATAAACTCTCCACGCTCAAACGACTCAAGTACATTTCCTGGACCAATAATGGGCTAGATGATTTTTGGTGGATCCGAATAGGCAATCTGGACCAAATTGAAACCCTAAACCTGAGTGATAATACACTGACAAGAGTACCTATTGGAATTAGAAAGCTGGATGGTCTCAAAAACCTTGTATTGGATCAAAATCTGTTTGAAGAGTTTCCGGTGAGAAGACTGGCTCGAAACCAGAACATAAGGAAGCTTGTAATGAATAGATGTGCCTGGATGAAGATAGAAGCAGCGCCCTATGAGAAATTGAGTTTGATTGAAGGACTGCACTTAAATCGATGTAATATCTCATCAATTCATCCGTCATTTTATCAGCTCAGTGGGCTGAAAGAGTTGCAAATGCTGCACAATGATCTGACAATGCTACCAGACGGCGTTTCAGGAATGGAAAATCTTTCCAAGATGTCCTTTTATAAAAATAAGTTAAGTCAGCTGCCATTAGATTTTTTTGAATTAACTAAGCTTGAGGTAGTGGACCTGTATTACAATAAGCTTGAAGTAATTCCTGAAGAGCTTTCCAAATTAAAAAATCTCGAAATCCTCTATCTGGCACACAATGAAATCTACGATATTCCTGAGTCAATTGGGGAGTTAAATCGCCTGATGGAACTTTACTTGCATCATAATCGACTGAGTGTTTTACCTGAAAGTATTTCGAGGTTGGAGTCTCTAAAAGTGATTCGAATCAATGACAACTATCTTGTTGGATTTCCCGATCAGGTTTTGCTTCTAGACAAACTGAAGGATATTGATATTTCAAACAATCAGATTACTCAAATACCTCCTGATATCTCGAGTCTGACCAGGCTTACTTTGTTCAGTTTTAATGGCAATGAGATTGATTTTAAGGCTAGTAAAAACCAACAGCTGGCCGTGGAACTCAATAAAATGATTGAAAGGGGTGTAATCTGCGTGCCTAAAGTATATATTGATAAGTCTCAATAGGTACCCGCACTCAGCATAACGAGCGTGCAGGCATTTAAAGTTTCTATTCCCTGCGCATTGGCTAGTGAGGCTAGCTTAGGGTTTTCTGTTCCCGGATTGAAAATGATCCTTCTGGGTTTAAGGCTCAGAATGTAGTTCTCCCATTCTACCTGGTGGGTAGGGTTAATGTAAAGGGTAACAGTATCCACATTTTCTAGTGCAGGTTGAGCCCTCAGATCAATAATGTCAATGCCTTCCACCTGACCTTTCTTAATCCCTACCGGCAATATCGGATGGTTGTATTGAGTCAACTTTCGAGCTGCGAAATAGGCATATCTGCTGGAGTTGGGAGTTGCCCCAATAATTACTGTATGCTTCTTGTCTTTTGTTGTAATGGCTGAATCAGAAAGTGCTTGTTGTTCTTCGTTTTGGAAAGCCATAGCCTAAATTAATGCTGAATATAATGGGTAAATAGAATTCATCCCGATTTAGTTCCGAGAACAGCTCGTCATTTTGAGGAGTAGACTCATAGTTGTTTGAAATGTTTCTTCTGCCAAGACCCAGTCCAATTCTAAAATCAACTGAAAATCCATTGTCACCCGGTCTTTCCATCCATCTGGTGCCAATAAATAGGCCATAGCCATAGTTGGTTTCAGAAGCATTCAGGCTGCTTTGATTTCCCTGGTTGTCAATCACATTTACATAATGCTGCTGTATTTCTCCAATCACTTCATGACCAAAATACAGTAAGCCCATGGGGGTATCCGGATGATAGAATTTTTGCCTGAATTCAATCTTACTGCCTCTTGAGTACAAATCATCCAAAAGAACATTCTCATTAGAGGAGAAGAAGGGACGACGGATTATTGTGACTTCAAGTTCATAACCAATTCTTTCCTGGATGTAGTATTCTATAGCTATTGGTAGACTGCCAAAAGGCATCCAGAGAGGATTTGAGCCGAATATAACACCTCGGTATTCATTGATACTCGGGTCAAAATAGCGGATCTTCTTGTTTCGGAATTTGTATTCAGGTTTGTCACTTCCTTTTTCATTAGGATCTTTCAAATCCTTAGTCCTGAAAATGGGCTTTTCGTTTTCGTAGATGGGCTTGTAAACCCCGGCGACTCGACCATCGGGATAATAAAGCGTCCATTCGCCTACGCGTTTGTCATCCTTGATGGTTCCTTCCATCCTCAATGTGCCATCAGGATAGTAACCTTCATATTCACCTACACCATTTTTAAACTCGGCTTTACCTTCTTCAAGTCCTTCTTCCGAGAAATAGGTCCAGGTACCTTCTTTCAGTCCGTCTTTAATTCTACCACTAGACTTTTGTTTCCCATTAGCATAGTATTCCGTATAGGTTCCGGATCCGTGGTCATAGCTGCCTTCGCCTTTGAGGTCTCCAGTGGGGTAATAAAGCTTCCAAAATCCTTCCTGCTTATCGTTTTTCATTTGTCCTTCGCTGCTGATGGATCCATCCGGGTAGTAATATTTCCAAATACCTGATTTCTCTCCATCGAGAAACCTGCCCTCAGCAGCTACAGTCTGATTTTTATGATAATAAGTCCACAAACCATTGCGTAAACCACCAAAATACTCACCTTCCGCCTCCAGCTCCCCTGATTCGTAATAATATTTCCACTTCCCAACGCTTTTTTCCTCTATGTTTTTACCTTCATTCTTTACTGCTCCGGAGGGATAAAACTCTTTGTAGTTTCCGGTTCCTCTTTCGTAAAAAGCTTGAGCCTTGACGATGCCGTCCTCATAAAAGTAGTTCCAGATGCCTTCTTTACGATCATTGTAATAAACACCCGAGCTTTTTTCGGAGCCATTTTCAAAGTAAAAAGTCCAGGCACCATGTTTGGCATCGGCTTTCATCACACCTTCTGCTCTGAGATTGCCGCGTTCGAAATAATACTTCCATTTACCTGATTGCTTCCCCATGCTATATTTCCCCTCTGCCTTTTTCTGGCCATTTTCAAAGTAGAATATCCAGGTGCTGTCAGATAGGTTTTCGAAATAATAACCTTCGGCTTGTAGGGAACCGCTCGTATAGTAGCTGAGAAACGGGCCATGAAGGGAAGAATCCTGTTTAGAAAGACTGATGACTTCTTTAGGGATTTGGTGTAAGTCATCGTAATATGTCCGTTTGATGAACGTCTGTGACTGGACTTCACTAATTATGCATACCCCTATGATTAACCAGATGATTCTCATCTGTTTACAAAGGTAATTCAGTTATGGTTTAGAACCCCAGTTTTCAATTTCTTCCTCACTCCAAAGCTCAGGATAAAAAATAATCTTCTTCCTTTTAGGTGGGAGATATTTCTGCCAGTTGGTGCCTCCGGATGCTTTAATGAGGTTGGGATCTTTTTGTAAATATTTGACAGCTGACTTATAATGTACTAGCGGCCAGGCCACATTTGACTTGTGGTCAAGCGTTCTCAATTCTTCAATTACTTTCTTATCTCCTTCGAAAAATTGATGGTATTGCTGACGAATATTGATGTCTTTGGCAAATGATGCCTTTTGTAGAAATTCATCGGCGTATTTGTCTTCAAACTGCTTAAGTGTCAGCGTCTTTTTACCTGTAGCCAATTCTGTGGCACCTTTTTTCCAGTAGAGATTCTCATAGATGTCTTTCAAAGGTGATTTGAAAGTGAACTTCGAATGCACTTCATGCTCTGTCAGCAGGTAAAAATCTGTTGCTCCGATCTCAAAAAGCCTGAACTGTGCCGATTGGAACCCGGAAGAGGGCAGAAGCGACATTCTAAAACTAAGAAACTGTTCCCGGTCCATCCCATCAATCATGATATCAAAAGAATTAATCAGGTGGTCGAAATATCTATTGATACGCTCCAATCGTTTAGTAAACTGAGCAACATCTGATTTACCAAAATCTTCCAGGATCTGATTCTGCTCAACTAGTATAAGTTTCAGGTATAGTTCGGTGATTTGATGGTAAAGGATAAATATTTTTTCATCGGGAAAACTGGTTCTTGGGGATTGCAGACTCAGGAGGGTGTCTAGTCGTATATAATCCCAATAAGTGAGGTAGTCAGAGTGCAGCAACCCGTCGAGATAGGAGGAGAGATTCTGGCCCATTGCATCAAACTTCGCATCCAATTTTTCCAGTTGTGCCAGGATATCTGCACTAATCTTACGCTTTGCCATTCGGTCTGTTGCTTTGGTTAGTAAATTTGACTTAATTAAGACTTAAAACAAAAATCAGGCTATGTCAACCACAATTAATGCTGAAAAAGACTTCGCAAATAAACGAAACTTTATTGATGATTTTGAAGCTCCTGATTTTTATCAGATAGATGACTTGCTTACAGAGGAGCATAAGATCATCAGATCTTCCGCAAGAGATTTTGTAAAGAAGGAGATAACTCCATTTGTAGAGTCATGGGCTGAAGAAAATCATTTCCCCTTAGAGATTGTGAAAAAGATGGGAGTGCACGGAATTTTTGGTCCGACAATTCCTCCTGAGTACGGTGGAGGTGGACTTGACTATACTTCGTATGGGTTGATCATGCAGGAAATAGAACGTGGCGACAGTGGTATGCGATCTACAGCCTCTGTACAGGGATCTCTGGTCATGTTTCCGATCTATGCGTTTGGGTCAGAGGCTCAAAAGAAAAAGTTTTTACCAAAACTAGCTTCCGGAGAGTTTTTAGGGTGTTTTGGGCTTACAGAACCAAATCATGGATCCAATCCGGCTGGGATGGAAACTAAAATTGTGGATCAGGGTGATCACTACCTTTTAAATGGAGCCAAAATGTGGATCTCAAATTCACCTCATGCTGATGTAGCGGTGGTTTGGGCCAAAAATGAGGACAAAAGGATCAAGGGCGTCTTGGTAGAGCGGGGAATGGAGGGCTTTACTACCCCAAAAACAGCGGGTAAATGGTCATTGAGAGCTTCGGCAACTGGCGAGCTTGTTTTCAATAATGTAAAGATCCCAAAAGAGAATATTTTACCTGGAAAGGATGGCCTTGGTGCACCTTTAGCTTGCCTCGATAGTGCAAGATATGGTATTGCCTGGGGCTCCATTGGGGCTGCTATGGATTGTTTTGAAACAGCCAGAAAGTATTCAAAAGAGCGGATTCAATTTGGAAAACCTATAGGATCTTTTCAGCTCGTACAGAAAAAACTAGCAGAAATGTTTACCGAGATCACTAAAGCACAGCTATTGAATTTCCGGCTTGGACAGCTAAAGGATCAGGGTAAAGCTACCACTCAACAGATCTCAATGGCTAAACGTAACAATGTAGATGTTGCGCTTAATATTGCCAGAGAATCTCGTCAAATACTTGGTGGTATGGGTATTACCGCTGATTTTCCGATCATGAGGCATATGATGAATCTTGAATCTGTCATTACCTATGAAGGCACACATGACATCCACCTGCTCATTTTAGGAAAGGAAATTACCGGACTGGATGCCTTTGTCTAGGTCAGGGAATTGTGAAAAGTAAATTCACCAACCTCATTTCTGGATCGAGGATTTAGCTCTCTTTCCTTTAGCTTATCCGATAGTTTATCAGGATTTCCAAAATGGCCAAGTGCTAATACCGTATTAGGTGCGAGCTCATCAGGAATACTGAATAGCTCAATCGCTTTTTCACGGGAAAAACCTCCCATTTGGTGCACTCCAATTCCCATGCTGGTAGCCTGCACAAGCAAATTACCAACAGCCAATCCCAGGTCGTGTCGGGCTGACCCATTTGGAGAGCCATTCGGTAAATCTTTTTTGATCATTGCCAACATGAGAACAGGAGCTTCTTTTGCCCAGGGTTTATTGCCCTCTGCAAGAGATTCAACCAGTTTATCAAACCCCTCTTCTCCCTTGTGGGCATAGAGCACCCTCCATGGTTGTGCATTCATGGAGGATGGTGCCCATCTCATCGCCTCAAATAATTGGTTTAGCTCCTCTTCAGAGATATCTTTTGGATCAAAAGCCCGTGGACTCCATCGTTTGATGATCAAATCATGTACAGGGTACGTGGGATTCGATCCTTTTTTGTTAGGAATACTTTCTATTGATGCCATGAAGATATAATCGAATTTTCCTTACGATTGTTTAGCGATCTGGATGTTCAAATCAAGTTTTACATCATCGCTTACTACTACAGAACCTGCCTCGGTCACAGCACTCCATTTCAATCCAAACTCTTTTCTATTGATCTTCCCACTAATTTCAAATCCGGCTTTGGTATTGCCATATGGATCTGTAACAGTTCCACCGTACACAACTTTTAGTGATACAGGTTTGGTCACATCTCTGATTGTTAAATCACCTTTTAAGACATATTCGTCATCTTCTACCTGGTTGAATGATGTGCTCTGAAATTTCAGCTCAGGATATTCCGCCGCATTGAAAAAATCATCAGATTTCAAGTGAGCATCTCGGTCCGCTACACCTGTTGAGATTGAATCAATTTTGGCAGCAAAGTTAATGCTAGCATTTTCAAAGTTGTCATCCTCCGATTCCACAGATCCTTCAAATTCATTGAATTTTCCATTTACAGTTGATATTACCAGGTGTTTTACTTTAAAACCTGCTTCTGAATGTGTTGGGTCAATTGACCAAAGAGTCTTAGTTAAAGTTTCCATATTTTTAAATTATGTTAATACATTAAATGTACATACATATACTTAGTTCTATTTGAAATGTTTCATCAGAGAGATTTTTTTTTAAAATATTTTTTGTTGGGTCGTCCTGGATATGATCAAATTGTTTTTGGTGGAATGTACTGGTGGGTTTAACTTCCCATCAGCCTAAAGCTGATGACTCTTTTACTGACTATTACTACATGAATGATATGACATATAAAACAATTGGTATTGGAATGGTGGGGGCCAGATACGGTGCCAGGATGCACCAGGGGAATTTTAGTAAACTACACCCGGGCCAGGTTGAGATTAGGGGAGTTTGCTCTCGAAATGGAGAAAGCGCCGCGGCTTTTGATAGGGATTTCCAAGTAGGCTTCCATACTACCAATCTCGATGAATTGCTGTCCAGAAAAGATATTGATGTGATAGATGTATGTACTCCCCCCGCCAGCCATCATGAGATTGCGATAAGGGCGGCTGAGACCGGAAAGCATATCATTATGGAGAAACCTTTGACTGGGTATTTTGGTGAGCCCGGGGATCCCGAACCAATCGGCTTGAAAGTACCAAGAGCTAAAATGCTGCATGGCGCCAGGAAAAATGCAGAGGCGGTACGGGATGCAGTAAAAAGTAATGGAGTGAAATTTTGCTATGCGGAGAATTGGGTTTATTCACCACCTATCATTAAAATGAGGAACCTGATGGCTGCATCTAAGGGGTCAGTTTTGGAATTGAGAGCTGAGGAAAATCACTCTGGATCTAATTCATTGTATTCGAAGGAATGGAAAAATATGGGGGGAGGAGCCTTGCTCAGGATGGGAGCCCATTCTGTTGGAGCTTGTTTGCATCTTAAACAATGGGAAGGTTTGCAACGGATCGGAAAGCCGATCAGGCCTGTTTCGGTGATGGCCGATACAGCTGACCTCATCCATACCGAGGCTTCGGCACGCGCCAAATCAGCTGGTGCACACAAATGGATCAGCTCAGACCCTACTGATGTTGAAGACTGGGCAAACCTGATCATTCGCTTCGAAGATGGCTCAAGAGCCACTGTGATGATTAGTGATGTTGGGCTTGGAGGATTGAATACACGGGTAACAGCTTATATGACAGATGGAGTGATCAAAGCCAATATGACCAGCAATGACGCCATCGAAACTTATGCGGTTGAACCAGAGGTTTTTGAGCAGGAGTACTTCATGGAAAAGCTGGAAACCAAAGCTGGTTGGAACAGACCAAGTTGCGATGAAGACTGGTTTCGTGGATTTTCTCAAGAGATTACAGATTTTGTTCAGGCCATCCGTGAGGATAGAGAACCCTATTCGAGTATTGACCTGGCTGTCGACTGCGTGAATGTGATCTACTCTGCCTATGTTTCATCAGAAGAAGGTAGGGTAGTGAGCCTGGATTGATTAGAAATTTATTTTGAGCATTGTACGAATATCAGATCGTAATGATCCAGCGATCTCTTCCGATCCGCTTCCAATCGAATCTGAGTTCTGATGTTTAAACCGTCCATATTTAATCCAAAGATTAATACGCTTGTTGATGGAATACCTCATCATAATGTATGATCTCGTACCGTTTCCTGAATAGGCTGGGATCGAAAAAGTATAAAGGAGATCCCTTTCGAAAGCATATATTCTATTGTCATAGTTGTCAGTATCAAAAATAGCGAAACGTGCATCGAATCTCAGCCGCCAGATTTGATATCTGATATCCTGCATAAGCGCAAAGCCTGTAGATTTACTCCCGCCTAAATTGTAGCTCGAAGTTTGCAACCTGGTTTTCATGGAAATTGTCGGTGTGACCTCATAGTCAGCGTTTATGAGTAGGCTTCTTTTGGTGGCTTCAACAAGTGAGCTCAGGTTTCCATTGGTTTCGGCAGCAGAGGTTTCTTTTGTTTCTTCCCTATACTGCGCAAAAAGTTGAATACTTCTGGATAGTTTATAGGTAATTCTTCCAAGATATTCTATCCCTTGTGAGGGAGCATCAACCCGATACCTTAGCCAGGGAAACTCAAAATTATCGAGGTATACAGCCAAAGTGAGCTTTCGATAAGGCGAGAATTTGAGACCCCAGTAAGTCCCTTTTTCATTGATGGTTCGGGATTGCTCTCCAAAACCATTTGCGTAGAATGAGTGAAAGTCTTTGGCATAATTTCTCATTGAAAAACTGAAATCGACTTGAGGGGTAAGGCTGGCAATTAATCCGGCATAATAAGCAATTCCACCAGAGGAGGATCGCGCCATTTCACCAAAGGCATTGATATTCTGCCAAAGAAAAGAGCCATAGATACTACCAGCCCAGTTTTCAGTACCGGAGAATTCAAATTGATTGTAGTTGTTTGGCCTTTTCTGAATTGCATGATCAAAACGATTAAATATGGTAGTAACACCAATTCTTATCGCTCTGGATTGAAAGGAAACACCTCCACCATAAGTTGTTTCATGTAGTTGGCCTTTTTTACTCAACTCTGATTCGTTTCTGTGGTAGCCTGAAGCTTGTATACTTGAAACATACGCTTCAAAATCAGAAAAAGTGGTATCATTTAATATGTTAGCATCCTGATTGGTTGAGGAATACAGCAAGGTATAAGTCCAGTGTTTGTTGCCCAGTGAAACTCCGGCACCCCTGAAAAATCCTGATTCCAACGCAGAGGTATATGGACGCAACCCAATCTCATTCCTTCTGATAGTGTGGATAGGTTCAGCACCTTTTCCGAAACTAAATCCCGAGCCAAATACCAGTCCCTGCCCGAGCTGAACCTGGTAATCACCCAATGCCAACCCTTTTATCACACCCTTTTCTTTGAGAAACATATGATATGATTGAAAGTCAGTGATGGAAACACCGCTGGAATCATTATAGAAAAGTTTTTCACCAGCGTCTTTCTCCAGGGTAAACCCAAAGCTGAAATCATTGGCTCTTGAGAGACGGTACCTGGCATACAGGTAATTGGGGTCTCCTCTGTAAGGATCATTTTGGTCCGTTTGATAGCCCTTTTTTGATTGAAGTGTCCTGAAATGTCTCAATAAAAGGTAATTGTTATCCTCAGCAAGGATTCGCTCCCAAAGATTTCTGCTGTCTTGCCTTTCATTGACTGTAACAAACGGTAGAAGATTCCTGATAGGCTCCGGAGTGAATAATGGAATGGATTGGAGTTCATAGATGGATATTAATGGCCCGTTTTCCTGAATGTGGTGAATTAGGTTGTTAACCTGTTCAGGTGTTAGCATATTCAAAGCCAGTAGTTCTTCTGTATTTGTTTTATTTAAGTCAATTGGGTGCATGTAATACTGCAGCAATGACTCATAGATTTGGTCATAGGCCAAGTCATCATCCTGGAGCTGATAAAATCGCTCAGCAAAACTCTCAAGATCGAGATCATGATCCTGTGCCTTGGTCATAAAGGGCAGGAAAATTGAAAATAGCAGCAGATAAGATCTCATGATTTTCCCAGCGAGAAATTGAGCGAAACTTCATGGATTGACCCAAGATCACTTTGATCTGAAAAAGCGTAATTGACATCAAACAGATGAAGAACGAACCCTAAACCAAAAGCACTCTTAAATGGCCGGGTTGAAATGCCAGATCTAAGCGCCAGAGGCTTAATTATGAAGTATTCTATTCCGGCAACGAGCCTTGCATCCGCATCAAGCGCCTTGTGCGTTTCCATGTTGATCATGAGCTTTTCAATAGGTCTGTATGATAATCCTGCTTTCATGATCACCGGAATGTTATCTCCTGTGCTAACATTGAATATGTGTGCCCCGATAAACAACTGGTCGGTCAATTGAGCAACCCCACCCAATTCAAAGACCCAATACTGCCAGGATCCCAGTCCCTCAATTCTGTACTGAATCAGATTCACGCCAGCACCCAAACTGACCATTTGGAGGGTGTTGCCCACAGCCAGACCAAATTTTTGCTCACTATAAAGGTCTGTACCAAACCGGTAAAAACTCAGGCCTGAATTAAATAATCCGAAAGTTTGAATATAGCTTCCACCCAATACCATAAATTCGGGAATGTTGTACCTGTTTTGATAGGTGATGGCTCCAGTAGGATTTTTGGCTCTGCCAATCATTCCTACATTGTTAAGGTTGGCCCATGCATCGTTTATGGTGAGGGATGCCCCTCCTAATGCACTGTTTCGGGCTCCCAGGCTGTATTCTTCTTGTGCTGAGACCAGTCCAGCTAATGTTAATACTGCTCCATATAGCACAAAACGTAACATTATACGTAAAATATGAACAATATAACTTTAAGTCAAATTCAGTGTCTTTTTTTTCAGTGATGAGAGTAATTGTAGTTGTTTTTTTGCTATTGCCGGTGCTTGTTTTTGGGCAAGATTCTCTTTTCTATGAAGATGGCAGGCTGAAAGCCTATGGTGAGCTCAATGAGGAGGGGAAATCTGGACTATGGACTTATTTCTATCCTGATGGGATGCTCAATGCAAAACTTTACTATGAAAATGATCTATTGAACGGTACTCAGATATATTATGATTTGGATGAAAGTTTACTGGGAATAGAACACTGGATGGATGGGTTAATTCAGGATTCGGCCAAATACTATCATCCTAACGGTGTATTAGAAAAGCATGGTGTCTTCAAAGATGGCCTGTATGAAGGAAAGTGGATTTTCTATTTTGAGGATGGAACACTGAAAAGGGAAGGGTATTACTCGAAAGGTACACCAGACAGCCTTTGGCAGTTTCATCATGAGAATGGCGTTTTGTACCAAAAAGGTACTTTTAAAAATGGTAAAGAAGACGGGGTATGGTATTACTTTGACATGGATGGAAATAAAACTTATGAGGGCGAATTTAAAAATGGCGAAAGAGTAGGGCAATGGTATTTCTTCAACAAGTCTGGTAAGAGGAGAAAGTGGAAGCGCTTTGATGAAAAGTAAAGTGATGTAGACCAAAGTATAATCTATATATTCTCCTGTATACCAAATTATATACTTTATATAAAGGTATTTAGCAACTAATGCAACCAATTATGTGGAAAATACGTATAATCGTATAAGCAATTACATACTCCAATCTTAGGCTCACTCAGCTTTTGAGACAATTTCACATCTAGAAGAAGAGTTTTCAATTGTCCCTATTATTAACTCTTAAATTCTAATCACATGATAACATTTATTGGTTTTTTGGTACTCGTATTGGGTATCGTTATAGTCATCATTTCCAGGATTAATATTCAGCTTGACACCCTGGCCTGGCTGAAAAGATTCAGGGTAGGGCAGGGGGTAGTTTTATTATTTATTGGTGCAGTACTTATGCTGTTGAATTCATTGTTCTTCTTTGCTGACAGAGGTTTTAATTATCTTCTTGTGTATCCCACAGGGAAGATGAGCGCTGTGATGGAGCAGGGAATTAAATGGCGTGGTTTTGCAAAGATTGACAAATGGCAAAAGTTCATCGATGTAAAGGTAGTTGGGGATGGGATAGAGGTGGATGAAAAAGAGGTAAGTGGTTTGATGCAACCAATTCCTCTGAGATTTATTGATCAGGTGACTGCTTCGGGTTATGTGTCCAGCCGATTTGAACTTCCGAGAGATGAGGAAAGCTTTATTGGTTTAGCGGTAAAGTTCAGAACCATGAGTAATCTGGTCAATAATACCATTGTGCCCACTGTGAAAGAGCAACTTGTGAATACCGCTTATATGTTTGCCGCACAGGATTATATCTCAGGTGAAGCGCAAAGTTTTCGTCAGGTTTTCGAAGAGCAGCTCAAGGAAGGAGCCTATGCTGTGGAGAAAATTGAAAAACGCGATACTGTTTTTGCATCCATTCAGAATGAAGAAAGATCTATCAAGGAGATCAAGACAAGCTACGATGTAAAAAGGATTCTTGAGCATGGTGTTCCTAAAAGGATTGATCATGAGTTGAGCGAAAACAACATCATGGACCCAGGTCATTGTAGATAATGTGGAACTGGAGGCCACTTTTAAGCAGCGACTTGAAGCTCAAAGAGATGAATCAGCTAAAAGACAGCTGGAGCAACAAAAGGTGGAAACGGCCAAGGATGCGCAGCAACGAATCATTGCAGAAGGTGAGCGGGATAAGGCTGCTGAACGAGTTGCTCAGGAAAAGGAGCAAGTAAAGGCACTTATTGCGATTGAGACCAAATTGAAACAAGAGGAAACCAACAGAAAGCTTGCTGCGATTGCGCTGGAAACAGAGAAGTTGAATGCACAAAAGAAGAAGGTTCAGGCAGATGCTGATGCCTATGAAATTGCTAAAAAGGTAAGTGCGGGTATCACCCCGGAAGTCAAACTGCAACTTGAACTGGACCGCGACATCAGGGTGGCTGCTGAGATTTCTAAAATTAAATTCCCTGAAACTATGATCATTGGAGGGAATGAAAAAGGGGGAACACCCCTGGAAAGTTTGATTGGTGCTGCCATGGCTAAGCAGCTTCAAACATCCAAAACACCGGACAGGTAATTGAATAAAAAAGTGCCGCCCTTGGGTGGCACTGTGCGTTTACCTACCTAAATCAAAATGCCGCCTTGAAATTCAGGAAAAAGTTGAACTCATTCTCTGCATTGTAGGAATACTCAAACCTGGTGGTTAAATCATTTATCGTGATGAAATCAACTCCCAGGCCTATCCCATATAGCAACTTATTGCTCAATCGATTACTCTGTTCATAATTGGGGTAGTTATTTACCCAGCCGGCATCAAAGAAAATGTTAGCATAGAAAATAAATGGGATTTTTTGAAACTGTTCAAGGGGCATCACACGGCTGATGTCAGATTCCGATTTCCATATCCGTTTTCGGATGGCATTTTTGGTTAGTAGATATTGATATCCTTCGACGAGCTCGAGCTCGTAGCCTCTGACAAGCGTTGGTCCGAAGCCAAGACTAGTATAATTATTATAGGGTTGATCCTTTGGAGTAGCTATCATGCCCTCCACACTATTGGCCATATAAAACCCATTAGATAAATTGAAGTACTTTGAATAATTTGCCCTAAATCTCCAGATGTCTACATCATTGGTGATTCCCAATCCTACTTTGTGCACCTGGAAGTAATAGAAGTCACCTGAGAGTGGATAATTTCTGTTGTCTCTAAAGTCTCGGGTAAAGGTGTAGGTAAGTCTAAAGGCTCGTTGTGTTGATGACCCGTTGCCAAAGTAATTGGGATTTAGTTCAGGAATAGTATCTGCGAGATTAAGCGAATAAAAGCCCAGCGATGTGTAGTGATAGGTATAGAAACTGGGACGATAGCTATGAATGATACTTCCTCCAATTGCCGTTCTTAAAATCTCGCTGCTCCGGGTAAAAATCGGTAAATGATCAACTGTTTGATAAGCAATGTTTTTTCTTTCAGAATATCCAATATCGAATGTTAGACCATGGCGCTGCGAAGGTTCAATGTATGGTATTCGATAGTTGAGTTCCAGTTGAGTTTCGAATCCAAACTGGGCAACAAGCCGTAGCAACTCATTTCTGCCTCTAAAGTTGTATTGAAAGAGTTTAAATCCGTAGTTGACCCTGCGGAGATCCCTGTTTCTATTCACCCACCAATCATTAAAGTTTCTATCGGACAACTTGAAAAGGAGAGAAGGGTAGAAATACCACCGCTCATCGACTTTTACGAGTAAGTCAATGGAGGTGGAATCCAATTGAAGCTTCTCAATGGAGACGGTATTAAATAGTTGAGTATTGTAAACCTTATTTTTATCTTCCTTAAAAAGTGAGGGCAGCCGGTAGGCAGGAACAGTATCACCTTCCTGCATTGAAAGTTCCCTGGTGATAATGGCTCTTTTAGTTTTCTTATTGCCCAATATATAGATCCGATTGATGCGGATAGGGGTCATATCAACCGTATCAGCCACAGGTGCTTTGGCAGATCGGATCTGTCCAAACAGAGAAACACTGGGTATGAACAGGAGACCGCAGATAAAAAGATGTAACCACCGAATACTAATAACTTTCACAAGCCGAATTTTTCACTCCCGTCACTTTAACGCAGCGTATTCATAAAAGTGCAAACAGAACCAATTTTATTGTTAGCCACAAATTTGATGTTTAATTTTGACTAGTGAGGAAATTCTTTCGTAAGCTGCTTACCATTCCTGTCATTTTCTATCAATATAGTATCTCTCCGCTTTTTCCAAGCACCTGCAGGTTTCAACCTACTTGCTCAAATTATGCCAAGGAGGCAATTATGAAACATGGGCTGAAAGGTATTCTACTTGCGATCAAAAGAATAGCCAAATGCCACCCATGGGGGGGCAGTGGATATGATCCTGTTCCTTAGCGTTCTTCCAATGCTTTTAGCTCATCCTTGAAGCCACTTGAGAGGATTGGAAACCTGCACCAGGTTCTTGGGTCGATATTGAAATCATCCAGGTGGAAGCTTGGCGCGATGCGTTCACGTTTCCACTGGTTGATTGACCAAAGACTGAAGAATCTTTTGATATGGTCTTTTAGCAGATTTTTATCTTTGTACTCCTCTTTTAGCGCCTCATACACCTCAGTAGGTGATCTTTTTTCTCTCACAGCCAGTTTCTCAATGGCCAGCAGGTTTGCATATGGCATCAGGTCTTTTTCATCAGTTTGGTGCATTGTGGTTGGTCTGAGCTCTGCAGTCGGTTGCATGCTGTTCACCATTTTTAGACCCGTGTACCCAAGCTCTTTCTCTGCGTATTGTAGCCATTCCAGGATAAATCGTTTGCTTACTGCCGCAATGGGAGAAATACTACCACTGGTATCGCCATCCATGGTGGCATAACCAACATCCCCTTCGCTTCGGTTGGAAGTACTAAGAAGTAATGAGCCTGAGATATTTGCTAACATCCAGATGACTGGCGACCTTGCCCTGGCCTGGATGTTTTGCAAGGCTATATCATCAGTGTCCCAGCTAAGTTTCCGATCCAGGGCTTTCTCTATGGTCTTTGTGTATTCACAAATTTCATTGTCGATTTCCCACTGAAAAAATCTTGCACCAATACCTTCAGCCAAAGAGCGTGCGGACTCCAATGTTTCTGAAGAAGAATTTTGGGTGCCCTGATAAGCGGTTGTTAAAAGCTGATTCACCAGTTTCTTTCTTCCTCCCGTTTCAAGAGGAAGCCTCAATTTTTCTTTGAATCCGTTTTCGCCTAGTTCTTCTGTGCCTCTTCTCACCATTTCTGCTACCAAAGTCGCTATACAGCCGGAATCAGCTCCACCACTGAGAGATAATACAAAACCTTTGCTCTTACTTTTTCTCAGGTAATCAAATAATGCCAGCGAAGCAGCCTGGCCAAATTCATCAATTGCTCTCTTGCTATCAGGTTTAATTGCTTTGAGTGTTTTTTCGGAGTCATCAAAATCAATGTCTGTTGCAAGCAGGTTGATATTCTTGTAGGATAATCTTCCGTTGCGAGCCTTTAAGCTTCCTCCCTGAGCTATGAGGATATCTCCGTCATAGATCATCCTACCGGATTCATTACCCAAAAGATTGGCATATAGATATGTACAATTGAGAAGCCTTGAGCTTTCTACAACCAGGTTTTCTCGATACTCTGCCTTACCAAAAGCAAAATGGCTGGCACTTGGATTAAGAAAAAGGTCTACATCTTCATTGATCAAATGGCATCCGGGACGGTCGGTTCTCCAGGCATCCTCACAAATCTCAAATCCAATGGTCAAATCCCAATCCTCGACGGTGAGGTGACCCAGAGGGACAGATTCACCTAAAAATTCAACGGAAGCTGTTTCACCTGAAGGCCAGGCACTGAACCATCTGGGTTCGTAGTGCACACCATCATTGGCTAGCTTTTGTTTGGCATAAAAAGCAAGTGGTTTTTTGTCTTTGATATAACAGACGGTGTTGTATAGTTTATTGTCAAAGATCAAAGGAAGACCCACGGCTACTGAAATATCCTGGGTTTGCTCGATGATTTCTGTTAATTTTTCTAAAGCTTTGTTGGGAACCCATTCGCTCAGAAACATGTCTTCACATCCATAACCAGTGATGGCTAATTCCGGGAGACAAAGTATCTTAATGCCGTCCTCTTTCGCTTTGGAAATGGCTGTAAGTATATTCCCAAGATTATTATCCCAATCCATTGGGATCTGGTTAAGACATGCCCCACCAATCTTCAATTTTCCCACCTATTCAATTTTTAGTTTGAGTATGGACTTATAAGCGGCATCCTGTTCGGCCTTTTTCTTGCTAAATCCATAACCTTTTTCTAAAGGTATCCCGTCAATGAGCACCTGAGCGATGAACTGCTTGGTGCGGTCATTGTCATTGGAATTGATAATCTCAAATTTAATTTCTTTGTTTTCTTTTTGGACCCATTCAATGATTTTGCTCTTATAATTGGTGGTGACCCTTGAGAGCTCTTCAAAATCAAAGTGTGGTTTTATTAGTCTGTGGGTAATGAATTCCTTGCAGTACCTAAATCCATGATCGATGTACACAGCTCCCACAAGTGCTTCCAGTGAATCGCCCAGCACTGATTTATGGGAGAGTTTAGAGCCCTTGTGCTTTTGATATTGCACCATGTCTTGAAGACCGATTTTCCTGGAAAGAAGGTTCAATGATTCTCTGTTCACTATTTTGGCTCGTAGCTCTGTTAAAAAGCCCTCTTCTTTATAAGGAAATCTTTTGAATAACAGTTCTGCCACTACCATCCCAATCACTGCATCACCAAGGTATTCCAACCTTTCATAGGAATCTTTAGTGCCTTTATCGTTGATTGAAGCAGCACTCACATGCAACATGGCACGCTTATACAGCCCAATATTTAGCGGTGTTCGTCCAGTAATCAGCTTGAATTTCCTGAACAGGTCCCTGTCCCTACGATTGAAAAGATTAGTCAGTCGACTAAAAGCTACACGCACTAATGACGGCACTACCCGTTAAATTTACCCAGGATAACAGATGTGTTGTGACCACCAAAACCAAAAGTATTGCTCACAGCCACATTTACCTCTCGTTCTTGAGCCTTGTTAAAAGTTAGATTCAATTTTGGATCTACTTCAGGATCATCTGTAAAATGATTAATAGTCGGAGGGATAATTCCTTTTTCCAGGCTCAATAAGCAGGCTATAGTCTCAATCGCTCCTGCTGCACCGAGCAAATGCCCGGTCATAGACTTGGTTGAGCTAATGTTGATGTTGTAAGCGTGGTCACCCAATACTGCCTGGATGGCCTTAAGTTCTCCGGTATCTCCTAAAGGAGTGGAGGTACCGTGTGTATTGATATAATCAATTTCCTTGATGTCTATCCCGGCATCTTTGAGTGCATTTTTCAATACAAGGATAATTCCTTCTCCCTCCGGATGCGGAGAGGTAATGTGATATGCATCTGCGGACATTCCACAGCCAAGAATTTCACCATAGATTTTGGCTCCCCGAGCCTTGGCATGCTCCAGTTCTTCTAAAAATAATGCACCTGCTCCTTCACCGAGCACAAAACCATCTCTGTCTTTGTCGTAGGGTCTGGAGGCTGTTGTCGGGTCATCATTTCTTTCAGAGAGTGCCTTCATGGCATTAAATCCGGCAATACCGGATTCCAGCACACCTGCCTCCGAACCACCAGTAAGAATGGCATTGGCCATTCCAAGTCGGATATAATTAAACGCATCGGTCAATGAATTATTGGAAGATGCGCAAGCAGAAACAGTTGCAAAATTCGGCCCTCTGAATCCGTATTTTATCGACATCAACCCGGGAGTGATATCGATGATCATCTTCGGTACGAAGAAGGGATTAAATTTTGGTGTCCCATCTCCCTGAGCAAAATTAGTAAGCTCATCCTGGAAGGTTTTGAAGCCACCAATACCGCTTCCCCAGATCACCCCGATTTGATCTTTATCAACCTTTTCAAGGTCCAGTCCAGCATCTACAATGGCCTCATCAGCCGCCACCATGGCATACTGAGTATTTGGGTCCATCTTTCTGGCTTCCTTACGATCGATGTGTTCCAGCGGGTCAAAGTTCTTGACCTCGCATGCAAATTGTGTTCGATGTTTTATGGGATCGAAACGAGTAATAGGGGCAGCGCCACTTACACCCCTGGACAAGTTATTCCAGTATTCATCCTTGCTGTTGCCTAAGGGCGTAAGTGCACCAACTCCAGTGACTACAACTCTTTTTAATTCCATAAAAGGAGGGTAGGTAATTACTTAACGTTATCTTCTAAATAGGAGATAGCCTGGCCAACTGTTGCGATGTTCTCGGCCTGATCATCAGGTATAGAGATGTTGAATTCTTTTTCAAATTCCATAATGAGCTCCACAGTATCTAAGGAGTCAGCGCCCAAGTCATTGGTAAAACTCGCTTCAGGAGTAACTTCTGATTCTTCAACACCCAACTTGTCAATGATTATTGACTTTACCTTTTGTGCTATTTCTGACATTTTTTTGAGGTTTAGTTAAAATTCAGTGCAAAGAAATACATTAAAACCAATATAATCAAACTAATTTAAATCCACTCTGTAAGTATGAATAAAGGTGCTTTTGGATAATTTTGGGTCCCGACTACCTTGTAATGAAAAAGAATAGGTTAGCAGCCGTATATGACTTCGATTTTGATTTAATTGGCATTGTTTCCACGGCGAAAGAATATAAATTAGCATGGAATTTGAACCAGTTAAATCTTTTCCACCTGGTAAAAGCGGACGACATTAAAATTGAGTTTACCGATCACAAACAAATACTGATATCGAATCTGCTCTATGAAGATGATTACTCTATGGTCCATTTGTTGAAAAATAAACTCATATCAACAAATAGCGGAGATAATCAATACCTGATACATGAGCTTTCCAGGTTTGATTTTCTATTAAAAGTGAGAAATCTCACAGAAGACAGGTGGGCTGAAAAAATTTATGAGCAAATTCGCGATCTCAGAATCGCTGATTATGTTACCAGGATCGAATTAGACAGAATCAAACAAAAAGAAAATCTACTTTTCTAATGTACATTCCAATTCTAACTGACTTAGCCATAAAAGACTGACTTATAGATGAAAAACCAATTTTTTAAGAAATCAAAAATCGTAGCAACAATTGGCCCTGCCAGCAACAACAAGGAAACACTAACCAAATTAATTGAGGCCGGAGCCAATGTATTAAGACTAAATTTCTCCCATGGATCTCACGAAGTTCATCAAAAGGTCATCAATATGGTCAGGGAAATTATGGATGAAAAAGGAGTACAGGTGGCACTTCTACAAGACCTTCAGGGACCTAAGATTCGTGTCAATGAGGTAGAAAATAATGGTGTTGAGATCGTTGAGGGGCAAAAATTGATCATTGGTATTGATGAAGTAGTTGGAACCAGTGAGCGAATTAGCACCAGCTATAAAGATATTGTAAAGGATGCCAATAAGGGAGATGTCATATTGATCGATGACGGAAATCTTGAGCTTGTTGCCGAGGAGGTAAATGCAGACCATGTGGTAGCCAAAGTCATCCATGGCGGAATCTTAAAATCCAGGAAAGGTATAAACCTTCCAATGTCGAAAGTGTCTGCACCTAGCATGACAGAAAAAGACGAAGAGGATTTACAGTTTGGGCTGGAGCAAGAAGTAGATTGGGTAGCGCTTTCATTTGTAAGAACTGCAGAGGACATCTATTCTCTAAAAAGAACAATTGAAAAGTCTGGTAAGCATACCAAAGTAGTGGCTAAAATTGAAAAGCCGGAAGCACTTCAAAACATTGATGCCATCATCGAAGCAACAGATGCTATCATGGTAGCAAGAGGTGATCTTGGAGTGGAAATTCCGATGGAAAATGTTCCTATCGCCCAGAAACGAATGGTGAAAAAGTGTAATGCTTTAGGGAAACCAGTGATCATTGCCACTCAGATGATGGAGAGTATGATCGAAAATCCAAGACCTACCCGCGCAGAAACTAATGATGTGGCCAATGCCGTGTTGGATGGAGCAGATGCGCTGATGCTTTCTGCTGAGTCAGCGTCAGGTAAGTTCCCTGTTGAGGCAGTAAAGGCCATGGCAACAACCATTGCTGCCGTAGAGGGTGATTCCAAATCGATCTTCTTTAAAACAACCGAGGAAGAAGACGAAGAGTCTTCAACGCGTTTGAATGACCTGTTGGTAAGAGCAGCCTGCAGGTTAGCACAGTCGACAAGGGCAAAAGCGATTATTGGAATGACTAAATCAGGCTATACAGCTTATCGTGTCGCAATGCATCGGCCAAAATCTCATATCTTCATTTTCACAAGCAATAAATACCTCTTAAGGCAACTGAGCCTTGTGTGGGGTGTCTCAGGATTTTACTACGAGAAATTTGAAGGCATCGATGAAACGATGAAAGAACTGGAAGTATACCTATGCGATAACGGATACCTGGAAAAAGGAGATATCTTCATTAATACAGCTTCTATGCCTCTCCACTGGAAAGGACATACCAATATGCTGAGGATCAATCAGGTGGAGTAGACTACTTCTTGCTTTTTTGGGTAAGATACGAAATAGCAATGGCAGGACTTCTTTTATCAGATGAGTGTATTATTGGAGCTATTCTTTCTTTGTGCCTCACTGAAAACTGAATATCTTCTACAATGTTTAGGTAACTAGCAATAGTAATCCCATACCTTTCATTACCATCCCTTGTCCACTTATATTTTTCACCATGATCTATGGGGCTTATAATCACAAAAAAATCTTTTTCTGGTAGCTCTGCATTATATGATCGTAGATCGATTTCGATCCATCCAGGTCCGTCAGCTTCTACAATAAGGGGTTCAGGAAAAACATCACTCATCTTTGCAATTGGGTGTAGATAGTTATTTTTTACTTTTCCTTCTTCTATTTTAAGCATTCTTATAAAGAATGGTGCGGTGGGAAATCCTTCATTTGCAATACATAAACTTAGCGAACTTATGATACCTTTTTGGTTCTTCTTTTTATGAATGTAGGCTCCTACAAATGACGATAAACCGATTGTAAATTCAACTGAGGTTTCTTGGACTTGACCAAAGGGTTTTCCAATATCGTGCTGTTCATCGTTGGGCGAATAAATGACGTCCTCCAACTGTGTGATTTGTTCATTAAGCTTTAATGGAAAGTCAGTTTGTGCTAATTGAGAAACCGTCAAAATAGTATCCTGGTTAGCTACCATCGAGATCAGGATTCTGTTGTTTCCGCTACCAGAAGGCATGAGAAGTTTGAATTCTCCCTGTTCGTTTGAGGTTGTCCCATTTTGACTATTCTCAATGTCGAGGATGGTGGCATAAGGGATCGGTTCACCGGAATTTTTAGAGACAAGCTTTCCCACAATCCTGAACTGCGAAAACCCAGGTAAAGACAAAAGAACCAGGATCAGAAAACCAGGAATTTTCAAAATTGGGACTGCTTGATAGAAATAATCACTTACTTGATTCAAATTTATGATTAAACAGCTATTTATCAAATATCTTTTTTCTCCTGGGCATCTTATAATGTAAAGTCTAGCTGATTAGTTATAATTTTGGAACAAGAGAACATAATCAATCCATTCCCTTTGGTGCTACCATAATAATTTCTTCTCTCTCTATAACCACGGCGCCCGGAGGGTCACCTTTTCGTTTGCGTACAAATTTTTTGGGTGTGTAAATGACCGGGCACAGGGTTTCATTTTTTCTTTTGGAATTCCAGGCAGCGATCTCCGCTGCCCTTTCTATGACCGGACTGGGGAAAGAGCTGCCGGGATGAAATTTAATTATCACATGAGACCCAGATACATCTTTTGCGTGCAGCCACAGATCATTTTTTGTGGCATACTTTAGTGTGAGTTCATCATTGTGGCGAGCACTTTTTCCTATAAGTATTGTATAGCCCATGAATTCGAACCTGTTAAATGGTTCAGGCTTATCATTTTGGCTGGTCACTTTAGCAGGTGTCTGCTTTCTCAGTGCTTTGATGTCATCTGTCTTTTCAATTTCTTCCTTTTTGCTAAGTAAGCTTGATAATTCTACTTTTTTAGTGCTGATATTGGCCTGGAGAATCTCTATTTCTTTTTTTTGGTTCTTGGACTTGCGGTAATATTGTTCAGCATTTTTTTGAGGTGATAGCTGCCTGTTAAGTTTTACTTCAATCTCTCCTCCCATGTAAAAATCCTGAAGGACTACACTTTTGCTACCAGAGGGGATCTGATGTAGGTTGGCCATTATCAAATTAGCAATCTCCTCATAAGTTCTTCTGTTTTTTATCTCCTCCAGCTTTTTAAATGAATTATCCAGGTAATTCCGACTTTTCTGGATGGATTTGTCAATCTGCCTGAGTGCACTGGACTTCTCAGTATTCAGATAGTAGCCATAGGTGTATTGTCTGTAGAATTCATTGGCTGCCTGGATTGGATCTTTTGTTTCAAGAAAAACTTCTCTTGTCGACTTTAGCAAAGAAAGCTCAGGGGGAACTCCCTGGTAAATCCAAATAGGATTTTCTTCCAGCTGAGTGAACAAATCTTTAGTTAATGCCCATTGATCACTCAAGGTCTTATCAGCATAACCTTGAGATTGCATGTACTTGTGCACCTCTTTTCCCAGCGCGGGGAGAAATTTTTTGAGATCTCCTCCAACTGCTTTGAATTGAGTTTCACTGAGATCAGGAGTTTTGTTTAAATCAGAAGGGGTGATTGAAAGATCATTTTTTAGCTGGCTTTTGAATATTGAATGAATGCTATCGTCTTTTACTATTAGTATGTTTGACCTTGACCCATGCATCTTAAATACAATCTCAAAATCATTTTTCAGATGCACCTTGAATGATCTTTCGTAAGAAAACACACTCACCTGGGTGACTGTGGAGCCCATCAAATCAGGATAAAGATCTACATAATTTCTGTTGGCTTTTTTAAATGCCGTTGGAAATTGGATCAGGCAAATTTCAGGTGCGAGCGATGCCTTTATATACAGTTGTTTTTGCTCGTTTGCAAAACCCAGAATTAACTCATCTTTATTTTGCGAGAAGCATTCTAATAGTTTTGAGTCTGCTAATTCGGTGTGTAGTGCGCTTGTAAGTCTTCTTAGGAAGAAATAATTATGAAACATCGGAGCAAATGTAGAGCCTTCTGATTACAGGCTTACTTTTAATCCATCATAGGCGAGATGTACATTGTCTGGTAGCTCATCTGCAACATCCCTGTGTTTTCCGAGTTTATGACTGATATGCGTGAAATAGGTATGTTCCGCACCCAATTTTTCTGACATTTCCAAAGCTTCCTCCAGGGTGAAATGGCTGATATGTTCTTTAATTTGTAGGGCATTCAAAACAACAATCCTCGAGCCTTTAATCTTTTCTATTTCCGAATCCGAAATAGTCTTCGCATCCGTGATATAAGTAAAGTCATGGATCCTGAAACCAAAGACGGGAAGTTTATAATGGAATACTTCTATAGGTAAAATGGTCGTTTTTTCAATTGAAAAGGGCTTGTTTTCAATTTCAATAGGATCAACCCGTGGAACTCCAGGATATTTTTCGTCCTGAAACACATAGGAATATTCTTGACGTAATTGTTCGAATACGTCTGCAGTGCCATAGATCGGCATATCCATTTTTTGATGGAAGTTAAAACTTCGGATATCGTCCATGCCCGCCGTGTGATCTTTATGCTGATGAGTGAAGAGGACTCCATCCAGACGGTGGATCCTTTCTCTTAACATCTGAGCTCTAAAGTCAGGACCTGTATCAACAACCAGACTTAGCCCGTCTACGTCAATATGTATGGAACTTCTGGTGCGTTTGTCTCTGAAGTCTACGGACTTACAAACTTCACAATCACAAGCAATCACAGGTACACCCTGTGAAGTCCCCGTACCCAGAAATGTAACTATCAAAATTGTAACTGTGTTTGATTGATTTCCCTATGAAGCTGTTTGTTTTTATCACTAAGCTTAGTGGTGTCTATCTCAATTGATTTTAAGATCTCCAGTAGACTGTTGATCTTGCCATCCAGGGAAAAGTATTTGTTTACAATGGCAATCTTAGTTTCTTTCAGAATGCAATACCCTGACTGAAAGTTGCCTTTTTCGTACCTGAGTACATAATCTGATTCAGAAAAAATATCTTCTAGCTTATTGAGAAAGTGTTTGCTGTATTTAATTTTCATTCTGTAGATACTTCTTCACCACTTCCACCAGGTTGTCATAATTCAGTGGTTTAGGTAGGTAATCGTTGATGCCCGTATTTTTAAAATCCTCAAGGCTGTAGTTATTGGCATTTCCTGTAATGGCTATGATAGGGATGTCCTTTCTTGCATCAGGAAAGCTCCTGATTTTTTTGGCACACTCCATTCCGTCCATCACAGGCATATGAATGTCCAGCAGCACCAGGTCATACTTGTCATTGCTAAGCTTGTCTATAACCTGAGCCCCATTCTTTACTACCACAACTTCATATTGCTGCATGGTTAATACCCGTTTGGTCAGATTTTGAATGACCGAGCTATCTTCCGCAACAAGGATTTTTTTATTCATTTTAGATGTTAATGAAATTTGTATAACTCTCCTTGAATTCTTTCAGGCTGCGTTCTAACTGCTTTAAGTTAGGCATTATATCTTCAAATTTATTCTCTTTTAATGACTTTTCCACTGTGGAAGCTAACCCGGAAAGCTGTTCAATTCCAAGAGTTCCTGCGTTTCCTTTCAATGTGTGCAATTCACGCCTCATCTCTTCATAAGCTTTTTTTCTATAAAAAGATTTGGCATTTTTTATCTGCTGAGTGGCTTCTTTGTCAAAATCAATCAAAACCGATTCGATAAGTTCTTTGCCACCATATTTGTGTAGCTGATGCAAAGTATTTTGATTTATGACTAATTGTTCACTCTCTTCAGTAAACACATCCGTGCTAACCTTATTTGGCTCAAAATCAAGCCATTCCTTCACTTTGTCAATGAGCGCATTGGCCTTTATCGGTTTTGAAATGTAATCATCCAGCCCTTCACGAATGAAGTTTTCTTTGTCTTCTTCCATGGAATAGGCAGTCATCGCCACGATGGGTGGCAAATCAGATATGTTCAGTTTTTTTATCTCTCTGGTTGTTTCAATACCATCCATCTCTGGCATTTGGATGTCCATCAGAACCAGGTCAAAATGTGCTTTTTTTATCTTTTTTAAGGCTTCATGACCACTTGATGCCTCACTGACCTCACACCCTGATTTCCTCAGGATACTCGAAGCCACATTTCTGTTAATATCATTGTCATCCACCAATAGGATTTTAGGGATTGCAGATGTGAATTGTCTTGTGAGTGTCGTTTCTTCTTTGAGTGATTCCGATTTCTCCGGATCGATGCTTTCTGCAGTAAAAGTGAACCAAAAAGTACTGCCAAGCCCAGGTGTTGAGACCACACCTATTTCACCTCCCATGGATTTTACCAGTTCTTTGGAGATCGCGAGTCCAAGGCCAGTTCCACCGTAGTTTTTCCTGTTGGAATTGTCTAGCTGACTGAAATTCTGGAAAAGCTTTTCTCGGTCTTGTTTCGAAATTCCAATGCCTGAATCCTTAACGGCAATCTTGAAAGTATATTTTTTCTTTTTCTTCTTGATTACCCTGATACTTAAGTTAATAGTACCTTTTTTGGGTGAAAACTTGATGGCATTGGAAGTGAGATTCGAAACCACCTGCATAAACCTCGTTTCATCTGTTAGGATATACTCAGGTATTTCTTCGTCTAAATGATAGAACAACGAGTTTTTACTCAAAAAGGCTTGTTGAGAATACAGGTCATAGATCTTGAGAAAAGTATCTTCTATTTTGACAGGCTCTCTTCTCAGGGTCATCTTTCCGGCCTCAATTTTTGAGAGATCCAGGATATCATTGAGGATATTCAGCAGGTTTTCTGATGACTTTTTCGTAGTCCGGACGTAGTTGGATTGCTCTTCATCGAGCTGGGTGGATCCCAGCAAATCAATCATTCCAATAATTCCATTCATGGGGGTTCGGATCTCATGGCTCATGTTGGCCAAAAACCTGTCTTTGATTTTGAGGGACCTTTCTGCAATTTCTTTGGCTTCTCGCAGCTCGTCGGTGGTCTTTTTGAGTTGGGTAATGTCTCTGGCCACTCCTTCGATTTCGTAACTTGAACTATTGCGATGTATCAACCTGATATTGCTAAGAAATTGAATGACATTACCATCTTTTGTCTTAACACTTACTTCGAAGTTGCTCACCTTATTGGATTCATAGAGCATATTAAAAAGCTCTTCCAGTGATTCATCAGATTTGAAAAAGTCGGTAATATTTCTATCAATTAGTTCCGATGGCTCATATCCTGCTACCTCGTGGATTGACGGACTCACCATGGATATTACTCCTTTCACGTCGCATCGGAAATATATATCCTGGAATGATTCAAAAATCGCTCTGAATTTTTCTTCACTCTCCCTAAGCGCTGTCTCTGATTGTTTTTTCTCCGTTATATCATTGGCGATCACAGAAATTTCTTCGATTTCACCACTCGGCAGCGATATAGGGTTAAGAAATATATCCCTCCAAACCGGAGCCCCCGAAATGGTTTTTTGTTTTTGCTGGAAGTTGACCACTTTGCCTTTGAAGGCCTCTTCATATTTTGCTTTCCAGAAATTTATTATCCTCGTATCTATGGCCTGGTCCTCAAGGCTCATCCCTATTCTGGGATAGACGTCATAGTAATCTCTGAAGGCGTCAGCGTAGTTTTTGTTGAAAGAGGTAAAGGCATAATTGGCGTCTATAGACCAGATCTGGTGAGTGGAGCTTTCGAAAATGGCATTCAGACGTGCGGCCTGGTTTTGAATCTTTACTTCATTTTTTCTTCGTTCATTTGCTAGTCCTATCTGACTAGAGATAAAATCAAGTAGCTCCAGGTCTGTATTGTTATAAAATGAATGCTCATCATATGCAGATATGGACAATACACCGATAGTAGAATAATCCAGGTGGATCAATACGCCTAGCCAAATAGCAGGTAGTGGATCCTTGAGGCGCAACTTCTTCTGTTCGGCAATTTTGAGTAAGCCATCCGAATAGATCATAACAGGTTTACCACGCTCAAAGGTGTAGTCTATGAGTAGCTTCTCTACATCCCGCTCAAGAGGTTTTTTTCTGGAGGATTCATATTCATTTACTCGATATACAAAGTCATATTCTTTGGGGGTGTTTTGAAGGGCAATACTGAAATTCTTTACCTCCAGGATCTCCCTTAACTCATTAAAGATCTGATCATATAACTCTTCAAGTCTGTGCTGAGTAATGGTAAGGTTTGCAATCTTGTAGAAAATATTCTGTATTCGCTCAGCCCGGAATCGCTCTGTGACATCATAGCTTATGTAGCGCAATATTCTCTCTCCGTTGTCCTCTGAAACATACAACTTACCTCTGACAAAGATGCTTTTGCCACGTTTTGTCACGAATGCCGTCTCAAAACCCTTATTTTGGTTGCTTTTCAGACTTGAAAATTCCTTCAGCGTTTGTTCCTTAAACTCAGGGTGAATTGTGTCATAAAAGTTGAGCGTCTTGATCTCTTTTTCGGAATACCCCAGCTTATTTCTCCAGGTTTCATTAGCAAAGTATAAATGGCCCTCAGTACCAATTACCTGAACTAAATCATTAGATGAATCAAAAAGCTGCCGCAGTAGATCAGGTTTTTGTTTTTTGAGTTCTGCAAAAGCCTTTTCTTTGTCGGAAAGTAGCCGTTTTAATCTAAGGACTTCTTTCTCAAGAGATTTGATATCGCTATCAGCAAGATCCATGACATTAAAATTAACCAAATAATCCCTCTTTCAGACCCATGGGACTTCCGTTGAAATTGTTGGTTTCTATTGTTGGGCCCACCGCGGTGGGGAAAACCAGCTTTGCGATCGAGTTGGCAAAAAAATATGGAACAGAAATCGTTTCTGTGGACTCCAGACAATTTTATCGGGAGATGGAAATTGGCACGGCTAAACCATCTCAGGACGAGCTCAACCTGGTAAAGCACCATTTTATCAATTCGCATTCGATCAAAGAAGAAATTAGTGCTGGTCTCTTTGAAAAGCTGGCCCTGGCTAAGCTGGACGAGTTGTTTGAGCAACAGGATATCGTAGTTGCTGTGGGAGGGTCCGGGTTGTATTTTAAAGCCTTGTGGGAAGGTATGAATGAAATTCCTGGTATAGAGCCAAATGTTCGGGAAAATCTTCGACAGGAGTATGAAAGGGGAGGTCTGGACCCACTTTTAGGCGAATTGGAAAAATCAGACCCTGCTTATTTTTCAAGTGTTGATAAGAATAATCCTCAACGAGTAATGCGGGCAATTGAAGTGATCCGGGGGACGGGCAAGACATACTCTTCCTTTAGAGGGCAGTCGATTTCTGAAGAACGGACTTTCCAAAACTTAAAAATTGGTTTGACCTTGGACAGGGCTACACTTTATGACCGGATTGATAAACGAATGGATGTAATGATTGGGGAGGGTTTGTTTGAGGAGGCACAAGAATTAATAAAATACCGGGAACACAATGCCTTACAGACAGTCGGGTATCGGGAGATATTCAATTACCTTGATGGCGATTATGATAAGGAAGAAGCAATTCGTCTTTTGAAACGAAATAGCAGGAGGTATGCAAAGAGGCAGTTTACCTGGTTTAACAGAGATTCCGATATCAATTGGATGGCTCCATCGCATCTTGAAATAGCCATCCAATTAATAAAACAGAAATTAAGTATTTAAGATTTCAGTAAGCCTCATGAGGTCCTCATTGATAGGCTTGGATTTAGATATGGCGAGCTTAAGACTTGTGTAAGTGATTTTATCATTTACTATACCCACCATCACGTTCTTTTCCCCGTTGATAAGCCCTTCTACGGCTGCTAATCCCAGTCTGGAAGCCAGAATCCTATCAAAAGATGTCGGTGAACCTCCACGCTGAATGTGGCCAAGGTTGGAAACCCTGATGTCCAGCGCTGGCAGTTCCTGGCCTACTTTTCCGGCAATCTCCTGAGCATTGCCCTGCTCGTCTCCTTCTGCAACTACTACGATAGAAGAAGTTTTATCTTTATCCCTTCCCTTTTTGAGCGTTTCTATCACATCCTTTATGGTAGTACTTGTTTCAGGCACCATGATAAGTTCAGAACCACCCCCAATACCACAATGGATGGCGATATATCCTGAGTGTCGACCCATCACCTCGACGAAAAATACCCTGTCGTGTGATGCAGCTGTGTCCCTGATTTTGTCAATAGCATCCAGGGCTGTATTGACAGCCGTGTCAAAGCCAATTGTATAATCTGAGCCATACAAGTCATTGTCAATGGTGCCGGGTGCACCTATTACAGGTATTCCATGCTCTTCATAGAAGATGTTTGCGCCCGTGAAGGTACCGTCTCCCCCAATCGCTATGAGCCCCTCTATTCCTCTTTTTTTCAGCTGCTCAAAAGCCTTGGCACGACCTTCTTTGGTCATGAATTCTTTGCTTCTTGCAGATTTTAGAATGGTACCTCCCCGCTGCACAATGTTACTGACCGAATAGGACTTCATCTTATAGATGTCACCATCGATCATTCCATTATATCCGTACTTGATACCGTACACGTCTAACCCCAGAAAAAGTGATGACCTGACTACCGCCCTAATGGCTGCATTCATACCGGGAGCATCACCTCCGGAAGTAAAAACACCAATGCTTTTCATTTATACAATGTCTTTTTATTATCGGTCACATGAGAATCACGTGATCATTTTTGTCAAACCAAGTCGCGAATTTGATAAAATAATCCGGTTCATACCATGGTAGAAACTATTAATTGTTCATCAAACACAAATCCAATTTCAAAAATCAGGGCAAAAACCCGATTGCTAAATGAATTTGAACACTAATTTAGGGGAATGTTGTTCCTTTGACCTCTCGGCGCTCAATATTAATGAAAATTTAAAATTCATTGAAGCTATTGGTCTATTTATAGCATTTAGTAACTGAAGCATGCAGATACCCTTTTTTGATTTGAGCAGGCAAAATCAGATCCTAGAGAAAGATTTACAAGAGAGATTTAAAGCGTTTCTGCATAAGGGAAGAGCCATTTTAGGAGATGAAGTGACAGCTTTCGAAACTGATTTTGCAAAGTATACCGGATCAAAATATTGTGTGAGCTGTGGGAATGCAACAGATGCCCTTGAAATGGCGCTTTCTGCAATGGAAATTGGTTTCGGCGATGAAGTGATTGTCCCTGCTTTTGGATGGGTTTCTGTAGTGAGTGCGGTGCTAAGACAGGGGGCAAAGCCTGTGTTTGTGGATGTGAAGCATGATGGGAATATTGATCCTCAGCTGATCGAGCAAAAAATAACTCCCCGCACAAAAGCAGTTTTGATCATCCATCTCTATGGGCACCCCTGTGAGATCCGGGAGATCAGAGCTATCTGCAAGGAGTATAGCATCAAACTTATAGAAGACTGTGCCCAGGCCCATGGGGCCAGGGTAGACGATATCCATGTTGGGAATTTTGGGGAGGTGGGCATCTTTAGCTTTTATCCAACCAAGAACCTAGGAGCTTTGGGTGATGCGGGAGCTATACTCACCAACAATGAAGAAACCTTTCATCGGATCCAAAGAATCAGGGATTACGGCAGGACAGTAAACGGTGAGTTTAGTCAACTCGGGCGAAATAGCCGGATGGACGAACTTCAGGCTTCTATACTTGGGTTAAAACTACAAAAGCTTGATAAGTGGATTGAAAGAAGGCGAGAAATCTCTGAAAAGTATAATCGGGTGCTCGGAGATTACATCAAATCAGAGGATTCTGTATGGTATAAGTACGTTTTTACGGTGACGAAGAGACTAGAGGTAATCAATCAATTGAAAGAAGCCGGAATTGAGACAGGAATCTACTATTCCTTTCAGCTGGATCAGTTGCCATACTTTCGTACCGGAAGTCCACCAATGGTAATGGCTCAAAAACTGGCACAAACTACGTTGTCTCTTCCATTATTTCCTGAAATGACAAATGAAGAAATCTCATACATTTGTGAGGAACTCAAGCTAATAATTCGATAGAATAAATGGTCAGGAATCAATGTCTGATTTGTTACGTTATTGATTAACTTGGTTTGTTCCGCTAAATTTAAGCCAAGCCTATGAGTATTATTAAAGTTGAAATTAGAGATAAAGACAAAGTTAGAAGCTTTTTGACTTTGATTGAGGATTTAGACTATGTTCAGGTAATGTCTAAAAGCTCACTTCCACCTAAAACAAAGGTCAAGAAGCAGACAGGTAACTTTTTTGCGATAGCTGGAATGTGGGAAGGTAGAAATATATCCACACATAACATACGAGCTAAAGCGTGGCCCAAAAGAAAGTAGTACTTTGCGATACTAATATTCTCATTGAGTTAGCAAAAAATAATCAGGAGATTAAAATGAAACTTATGGCAATAGGTCAGGAGAATATTGCCATAAGTGCTATTACTGCTGGGGAAATGATTTTTGGGGCATTGAATAAAGCTGAGTTATCCAAAATAAAAAAAGCTCTTAATTCAGTAAGTATTATCCATGTTAATGAGTCTATATCAGAAAGATCGTTGGAGCTACAAGAAAAATATTCTCTCAGTCATAATCTGACGATACCTGATGCACTAATAGCTGCCACTGTGCTTACTGAAAACATTGAGTTATTTACGCTTAATCAAAAAGATTTTAAGTTTATTCCAAAGCTTAAATTATTCAAAGGCTAGTCATTATATTTTAATTTGATGATGTTGGATTAGTGGTTCAGGGGCTTTTTCAGAGACAAATGAAGAAATCTCATACATTTGTGAGGAACTCAAAAAAATTGAACTAAGACATTTATGAATTTCAGCAAAGGCTTCGTCTCCCACCTCATTCCAATCGCGATCTTTTTTGTTTTGGTGAGTATCTTTTTCGCTCCATTATATTCCGGCAAAATCCTGGTCCAGAGTGATAATGTGCAGCTATCTGGCTCAATGAAAGAGGTGGCTGACTACAGGGAGAAAGGGGAGATTATCCATTGGAGCAATAAAGAGTTTTCTGGTCTTCCGATTCTTACTTCCTCTCATCTCAATCCATTTGGATTCTTTAGCAGAATGCTTTTCAATGGCATATTTCCTAAGGCCATCATGATGGTTTTTGCACTTTTTATTGGGTTTTATATTTTGCTTCAGGTATTTGGGGTGTCGCATTGGGTCTCCGCAATCTTTTCATTGGCCTTCGCTTTTTCTTCTTTCAATTTTATCAGTATCGAAGTAGGACACGACAATAAAGTGTTGGCCATGGCATTTATGGCTCCCGTTTTGGCTGGTGTGATCCTTGCATATAGGGGTAAATTATTTCTTTCGGGAATTATCACTTTCATTGCAGCAGGGTTTCAATTGTACTATGGCCATATCCAGATTACCTATTACCTGTTGATCATGGTATTGGCTTATCTGGTTTTGGTACTGATCCATACCATAAAATCTAAGGACTGGGCAAAATTTGGTAAGGCAACAGGTGTGCTGGCTATTGCTACAATTCTGGCAATAGGTTGCAATTTCAGTAAACTTTATAGCACACTTGAATATTCGTCTTATTCTAATCGAGGAGGATCTGAGCTTAAGACAGAAGGTGAAACCGCCTCTGCTGGTTTGAGTAAGGATTACGCAATGGCATGGAGCAGTGGAATCATGGAAACTTTTACCATTATGTTTCCTTATTTCTATGGAGGGGCCAGCGGTGAAGAGCTGGCCGAAGATTCAAATACTTACCAAGCATTGGCCAGTAAAGGGGTAGACAGACAGGTAATTTCAAATATTACACAGCGAGCACCGCTTTATTGGGGTGATCAACCGTTTACTCAAGGGCCTATTTATTTCGGAATCATCATTGTGCTTCTCTTTATAATCTCGCTGTTTATTTTGGATGGTCCACTTAAATGGTGGGGGTTAGCATTGACAGGCTTGTCATTACTTCTCGCCATGGGGAAAAATCTGGAGTGGTTCAACGACTTTTTCTTTTATTATGTCCCCCTCTATAACAAGTTTAGATCTGTTACCATGAGTTTTAGTATAGGGCAACTGATTGTTCCTATACTGGCAGCTCTGGCATTTCAGAAATTAGTGGAGGCCGATGATAAAAAGCAATGGCTGGCTAAAAAGACCGTTCAGGGGTTGATTGCCGTTGGTACAGTTGGGATCTTCTTTATGCTGTTCAAAGATGCATTTTTCAATTTTAAAAGTGCTGGAGATGCCAACTATGGATTTCCAGAGTGGCTTGTAAATGCTATTATAAAAGACAGAAAGTCTTTGTTTACCTCAGACATCATTCGAGGGCTTGTATTTACTGCATTTGCTGGAGGAATATTGTGGACTTACCTGAAAGGATATTTAAAGGTAAAATATGTTGTGATTGGTCTGGGGCTGCTCATTCTTTTTGACCTATGGTCGGTTAATAAGCGGTATATCGGTGCCTCTGACTTTGAGAATAAAAGAAACAACAACAGCCTGCTTCAACCTACCCAGGCGGATAATCAAATCCTTCAGGACAAAGGGTATCACAGGGTCTTTAATACCACACGTAGACTGGATCAGGATGGAATAACCTCATACTTTCATTATTCAGTAGGTGGATATAATGCCATTAAGATCCAACGATACCAGGAACTTATTGAAAGGCATTTGAGTCAGGGGAATCAACAGGTTATCAATATGCTGAACGTGAAGTATTTCATCACTTCAAACGAGCAAAATCAGCCTGTTGCACAAAGAAACAGTGGGGCACTCGGTAATGCCTGGTTTGTGAACAGCTTGAAAATGGTAGAAAACCCCAACCAAGAAATTGATCAGTTGAATTCCATTGATATAAAAGAATCAGCGGTGTTTGACCAGCGGTTTGATGGGGTTTTTGATGCTACAGCCACCTATTCTCAGCAGGGATCCATTAACTTAACCAGTTACCACCCGGAAAAAATGGTTTATGAGTTTAGTTCTACTGACCCTCAGTTGGTTGTGTTTTCAGATGTGTATTATGAACCGGGTTGGAATGCCTATCTGGATGGCGAGGAGGTAGACTATGGCAGAGTCAATTACATCCTGAGAGGGATGGAAGTGCCAGGAGGAGACCATGAGATCATTTTTAAGTACGAACCGGTTAGTGTGAGGGTTGGGAATGTGATTATCCTGATTTGCTCACTTACTGCACTTTTGCTCATTGCAGGATTCATATATTTGGAAAGAAAACAATCAACTACCTGAGAGGTTTCAAAAAAGGGAAAAGCATCTTAAGATAAATCAGGAATCTTCGCGTTCCGGAATTGATCAGGTGATATTTTAGGAACTTACGGTCTTCTTCAATATCGGATTGAATATCTGAAGGATGAGTGAGTGGAAATTGTATGGATTCCACTGACATATTTCTCATATAATCAGAGAAATTTCCTGATTCACTCGTATTGGTAGCGTCAAGATCGAAACCAATATTTTTAATTGTATTTACTCTGGGATTGATGCACAGACCATCATGATATCTAACACTCAGTGTCCAAAAATAGGCCCAGGAAGTGGATCTCATTTTACTGTTTTTGATAGACATCTTTTCGATGATCAAATTCCAAAAAGTCATACCAAGGGAAGTTTGAAACATTTTTTTCCATTTGTTACTTTTTGAAGCAGCCTGGTATTTATGAATTGAATCATCATATTTCTCCCATGCCCGTTTCCAGGTAGCCCAGCCCCAGCTTTTCGGATAAATTGAAAAATAATATCCATTAGGATTGAATTGATTGGGGAATGAATTAAGCGCTGATATATGCATGATCTTTTGATTATCTTCATATTTCGCTAACAATTCACCGCAAAACTGAAAAAATGTAGTATCCGGAAGACAATCATCTTCCAGTATGACTCCAGCCTGTTCTGATTCAAAAAACCAGTCAATAGCAGAACTTACTGCAACTCTTAGCCCCAGGTTTTCAGAACGGTAAAGTTTCTGAATCTCACAATTCCAATTGATACGATCTTCAATGATCTTGCGAGTCTTGTCTGTGATTTCCTTTTCCTCTTTCGTTCGAGGTCCATCCGCAGCGATATACAATTTTTGAGGTTTTACGACAGATAAATGTTTAATTAGCAATTCAGTTTTATCTGGCCGGTTAAATATGAGGATAAGTATTGGCGGAAGTTCAGTCATAAAATGTTTAATCTAGGCAATAATATATATCTCATCTCAAAAAAATGCTGCTGAAAGGGCTGTTTGGATTCAAAGTAATATTTAAGGGTGCTTTTGAGATTTTATCAAAGAAATCTGGTCGAAAATTTGTTCGATTAAGTATTGGTCATGGTGAACGAGAGCGATATCGTCCCGGCAAGTTCAATTTGCATGGTAGAAAGTTTAAGTATGCAGACAACATGTCCTTCCTATGGCAGTTTCACGATATTTTCGTCAAAGAAGTCTATAAGTTTCAGACTGACAATAAACAGCCCCTAATCATTGATTGTGGGAGTAATATTGGACTTTCAGTCCTATACTTCAAAGAGCAGCACCCTAACTCAAGAGTGATCGCTTTTGAGGCGGACCCGGATATCTTCCATACACAAATAGAGAATTTATCACATCTCGAAGGCGTAGAGCCTCATAATGAGGCGGTTTGGACAGATGACAAAGGAATAAAATTATTCAGGAACAAAGCAGATGGTGCATATGTCTCGGACAGTGGAGACATCCATGTCGAGAGTGTCAGGCTTCGAGATTTCCTTAAAAATTTTGATCATATTGATCTTCTTAAGTTGGATGTCGAAGGCGCAGAGTTTGACCTGATCAAAGATTGCAAGGATGAGCTGCACAGGGTTGAAAAGCTCTTTGTAGAAATCCATACATTTTCCGGACAACAACAGCACATGGCTGAATTGTTGACAACAATCGAGTTAGCCGGGTTCAGGTATTTTATAGAAAACGCCAATTATCAAAACAGTCCTTTAACCGGGTCGTGGAAATCAAGTGATACGGGTATGGATATGCAGTTAAATCTTTATGCAATCAGAGAATGAAAGTATTGATCCTCAGTACTTTCGGTCACTATGGCGGGGCAGCAGTTTGCGCAAAAAGGCATTATCTCGCACTGAAAAAGCATGGACTGGATGTGGATCTCAGGGTAGTTCAGTTTTATGATGACTCTCAGATCAGGTCAATCTTTAAAGACACTTTTTTAAACAGATTAAAGATCAAGCTCTCCTTTATTATGGAGCGACTTCAGGTCTTATTCAATGTCAGCCATAAAAAATACCTGTACAAGTTTTCAGTGGGTTCGGGATTAAAGCTGTCTACTCATCCGCTGGTTGAACAAGCCGATATTATCCATTTGCATTGGATCAACTTTGGTTTTATTTCTATCCGGGAGATAGCCAGGTTGTCTGAAAAAAAGAAGGTGTTCTGGACCCAACACGACATGTGGTCTTTTACGGGTGGCTGTCATTATGCTTTGGATTGTGAGAAGTATCAAAATACCTGTGATGATTGCTTTTATTTAAAAAATAGTAGGCTCTCAAAAGACATTCAGACTCGTAAGACCCAATCATGGAGCCAAAACTCCTTTAAATTACTTACTACCAGTAATTGGCTAGCTCAATCTGCTGGAAACAGTACTGTTTTTAGTGATTGGAATATCAAAGTTTTACCTACTCCGATAGATACCAATATTTACAAACCTCTTGATAAAGGAGATCTCAAAGAGGAATATCACCTTGACCCTGATGACTTTTACATTTTATTTGGGGCGGTTGATCTGAAGGATGAACGTAAAGGTTTTAGTTACTTGCTTGAGGCTCTTTCTGTACTAAAAGAATCCATGCCAAATATGCATTTGCTCACCTTTGGTAAACAACCGGATCATATTTTTGATGGCAAAGCGACATCTATGGGGCAGATAAGCTCTGAAGAGAAACTGAATGAGATTTATAATCTTGCTGATGTGTTTGTGCTTCCATCCATCCAGGACAACCTGCCTAACACTGTGATGGAAGCAATGTCCTGTGGGTTGCCTGTCGTAGCATTTGACTGTGGAGGAGTTTCTGATATGGTTGATCACCTAGAGAATGGTTTTTTAGCGCCAAATATGGATTCCAGGGGATTGACGGAGGGAATAATTCATTTTCAGGATAAAAAAAGGCGTGTTAACGCAGGAATACAAGCCAGACAAAAGGTAGAACGTTTTTTTAGTGAAGATGTGCTTGTCCCTAAATACAAAAAGTTTTATAACGAATCAATACATGATAAAAGTTGAATCGAAACTAAAATATCTCAATGTAGGGTGCGGAAAACGATTTCATCAGGATTGGCTAAACATAGATGTACTGCCTGCTGATCCAGGTGTGCTTCATTGCGATGTAACACAAGGATTGCCTTTTGAGGATGGAGGTTTGAAAGTTGTCTATCACTCACATGTACTGGAGCACATTCCCAAATCCAAAGCAAAGGCATTTATTTCTGAGTGCTTTCGAGTGCTGGAACCAAGAGGGGTGATCAGAATAGCTGTCCCTGACCTGGAGGGCATCATCCGTAATTATTTGAAATTTCTGGATCAGAATATTCGGAATCCAACAAATGAATCGAAAGAAAATTATGAATGGATGATGCTGGAGATGTATGATCAGGTAGTGCGGGATCATTCAGGAGGTGAAATGCAAACTTATTTACAAAGTAACCCAGGAAACAAAACATTTGTACTCTCACGATTAGGAGAGGAGATAAGACCTCTTTTAGAGGGTACGTCGTCAAAGCTTTCGTTAAGAAAAAAACTTAAGAAGTTCAACAGTATGAGCAGTTCAGCCAAGATGTTTTTTGTTCGGTCAGTGCTCAGTTCGCTCGTTCATAAATTTTTGCCAGGTAAGAAATATTATCAGGTTGGAAAATTTCGATCTGAGGGAGAGATCCATCAATGGATGTATGATCAATATTCGCTAAAGAAGCTGCTGGAAGAGGTTGGATTTAAAGAGGTACGTAAAAAAACTGCATTTGAAAGTTCAATTCCCGATTGGCATAATTTCAACCTGGATGGGGAAGGAGAGGTCGTATTTAAACCTGATTCCTTGTTTATGGAAGGGGTGAAATAAGGCAATATTGCAATATAAAGCTTACCATGAGTACCTACAAGGCTTCATAGGGCTCGACGTAAAGCCTTATGGGAGCCTTCATAAGGCCTTACAGGACGCTTCGTAAGGCCTTGCGCAAGGTTCTGTAAGGCTTTACAGAAGGTGTTGTGAAGCCCTATGCAAGACCACGCATGGCTAAAGTGGTTGTTTTCCTATTTTGGTGGGTCAATTCCGCTTATACCGACCCCATATAAAAAACCTGAGGAAGAAATTAAGGTGTGCAATAATCACTGATAATGGATTAAAATATTTCAATAGTATTATAAACCGCTCCTTCCAGCACCTGGCTAATTGGGTATCGGAAATGCCTCCTTGAAGATAATTCGAAATAGGTTGTCTTACATTAACGATCGTTTCACTTCTTGTGATGGTATGAAGCATCCAGTCAATATCTGCACTGCATTGATATTTCAGGTTGTAGGGTGTTGTCAGGGATCGTTTAGGAATGAAGGACTGGTGACTCACTACCTGTCCATTTAGAAAATCTTTTTTAGCCAATTGAGCAGGCAGTTTCCGGCTTGTGAGTTCGGTACGTGTACCTATGACCTGTCTGTCCTTATTTAGAATGTTTGTCTCTCCGTAATATATATCTACATCCTGCTTCGAATGGAATATCTCCTCAAGAATACTTGGTTTTGATAGTTCATCCCCTGCATTAAGAAAAAGAACATATTTCCCTTGAGCCATTTTCAGTCCCTTGTTCATGGCATCATACACCCCGGAGTCCTTTTCGGAGATTACCTGATCAATATTATGTTTATGCTTCTCAACAATTTCCATTGTCCTATCAGATGAGTTTCCATCAATAATGAGGTACTCCAGGTCTTTGAAAGTTTGACTAAGTACACTTTTTATCGTTGGCTCCACATACTTTTCAGCATTGTAGGTGACAGTGATGATGGATATAGTCTTGTTCATAGCTCAATGACATAATACAAAGTCCCTACGCAAATGATAGATACTTACTATTTTCTTTGATAAATAGGAGGTCAACCTGGATTAATTGGTTTTGAAGATTTCGGTGGTCATCACAAATATCAAATAAGATGTAGTTGATGCTCTTCATATAATTTATTACCTCAATGATTTTTGGGGCACCTTCATTATACTCCACCAGACTTGCCTCCAGTAGAATGAATTCTATTTTCCCCAAGGATTTTTTTGTGCCTTCCAGGATATCCAATTCGGATCCCTGTACATCCATTTTTAAGAAAATTGGACCATCTACATTGTTGTCATCGATTAATGCATCTAAGGTCTGAGTTGTTTTAACTTTTACAATTCCTGGGTTTTCTGTTTTCTGTTTATAAATGCTGGACCCGGTTTCCAATTCATAAAATTCTACTTCTTTTGGTTTACTTGAGAGTAGTGCTGATATGTATGTGAATTGATCATTCCGATTGCAGATGTTATTTAAAATTTCTTTTTTGCTTTCCTGTGGTTCAATCATTATAAACCTTGAATCATGAAAAATCTTACTTGCTTCAACCGTCCACGAACCTTCAAATGCACCCACATCAATTACATATTTTGGTTTAAATCCTAATTCTTTGATTGTGTAGATATTTGAGAACATTGTGTCTTCCCGGTATTTATAAGGAACAACCGTAAGGCCTATTTTGAATAATGACTTAAGCAGTTTATTTAGGGCTTTAGTCATGAAATCGGGTAGAATAGATATGAGTTTATTTTTCAGATGTACCAGTTGGCCTCTTTTCATTTTAAAATTTTTATTTCATCAGAGATAAGTCACACAGGCTATCAATTACCTGCTAAATTATCTTTTATATGCTTTAGTTTTTTGATGATCAATAAATTTACGGTGAATGAAAGAATTACTTGGATTAAATAAAGGTGAAGGATAATCAGATAAAAATATTAACGGTTGTTTTTGGACTTGGACGTGGGGGAGCACAACGGGTTGCGCAAAACTTTGCTTTGTTATATCAAAAAATCGGATTTGACTCAAAGGTCATAACGTTGACTTCAGGAGGGTTTAGAGAAGATATCCTCAATGAAGCAGGTGTTCAGGTTTTTGATGTTTCTAAATTGGATGAGATTGCGAAATGGAATCCTGGTGTAGTTCATATTCATGATCATGCTGTTTCTGATCAGATCATTATTGATTTAAGAGAAAGGCTGAGCAATGCTGTTTTCATGGAATTGAATACTTTCTCATTACCGTCAACGCGAAGGCATCTTGTAGATATCCAAACGCATATGACTAAATGGTGTCTTTGGAAATACATGTCTGAATGTGATATCAGGAGAGTTCATAAAGGTGATTTTAACGTAATACTTCCTCATTTAAATAATGAAACTAAGTTTTTCAAATCCGAGGGATCAGTAAGAGAAAAGTTTATCCATGATTTGAATCTACCTGATTCAGCCATTTTGTTTGGAAGAATTGGCCAGAAAAATAAATCTAAGTGGAGTGAAGTTACTTTGAGTGCCTTTCGACAGGTAACAATGCATTTCCCGGAAGCTTACCTTGTATTGGTAGGCTGTCCTGACAATTTAATTGAATTAATCAACACCAAATACAAAACGATAAAAGATAAGATCCGAATCCTGGATTATTTTGAATCAGATGAGGAGTTGAGAGATGTGTATTCATCTTTTGATGTTTTCGTGCATTCTGCCTGGTTGGGGGAAAGCTTTGGTTATGTACTAACAGAATCAATGCTTTGTGAGACACCAGTTGTAACGCTTTCTACCCCATATAATGATAACTCACAGGTAGAAGTTGTAAAACACAATGTGGGCGGCTTGGTTGCTCATACGGAAAAAGAGTTTGTTTCACATTTAATATCATTAGCAAGCGATAGTAAGCTAAGATATAAATTAGGAAAAGGGGGGAGAGAACATGTGATTCGTTCATTTAGTGAAACCGCCCTCAGTAAAAACATCAAATTTCTGATAAACACACTAATGAGTCAGTCAAAAGATCAGTGGACAATTCATTTGAATGAGCGGTTTATACTGGAAGTCACGAATGACGAAATGATAGCATTGCTCAATTCAAAACCGATTCCATCAATAGTGCACTTTTTCTTAAGGTATAGACGTGCTATAGGAAAATTACTGATCCTAAGATTTGGTTGGAATTTTTTACTTCGAAACTATCTTAAAATTGCTTACATAAAGAATCTATAATCTAAATGTCCAGCTTAATCAACCGGTGAATCAGTTGGTTTATCTCCTGTGATAATTTTAAATAGTACACCATCACCATAAAAATTGATCCTGTGATGATTGACCTAATGACAATATTTATGAGGGGGCTGAAGTTGATAGGCACTAACCAGGCTACCATAAATAGACAAATTGACAGGACTATCAATTTTAGATGGGACAGACGAAATGGGAACAGGTTCTGTTTGTGGTATAAGATTCCAAAACTGAAAAGCTGCTGAAAAACCATTGAAATTAAGATTCCCCATGCAGCCCCACCAATTCCAAAAATTGGAATGAGCAGCGCACTGCAACCAATCATGATAATTGAGCTAGCCAGCATTCCATACAAATTGTATCTCTTATATGGGGAGTAGGTAAGAAACTCTCCCGTTGCTCCAAAAGCCATCCCAACTACCTTTGAAAGGGCAACGAGCAAAACAACGATTACACCTTGTTTAAAAACGTCACCCTTGGGTATAAGAATAAATAGGTCATTCAGGTTCGTCATTATGCCAATAAACAGCAGCATACTGATTATGGATAGGTTTATGGATGACCGATAAAACACATCTTTCATGGCTTGTTGGTCATTTTTAGCATATGAGTCGGCAATAAGTGGTGTAAGAATTTGGCTAGCTGCTCGTCTTGGCATTTCAATAATTACACCAATGTATAAGCATGTGGTGTAGATTCCATTTTCTTCCAACCCGAGAAGGGTGGAGGTAAGTAGGAAACCGATGTTATTCATTACGGATGTTCCAATGGAAATAATAGCGAAATATCCTCCATATCTTACCAGCTTTTTCAGGGTGGTTCGATCTATATTGAAAATTTTTAAGGTAAATCTGAATCTATATTTAATACTTAGTATGAAAAACAATATTACTGTGGTGGAAATGTAATTTATTCCCATCAAGTAGATAACAGTGTTAAATTGTAATACCCCGAGACCAAATGCGGAAACGATGATGAGGTTGACTAGACGCAAATGGATTTCTTTGAAATAGCCGGGAATAGAGATGTTATATTGGGTGCGAAAGAATGCACTAAAAGTATCATACAGACTTTGTGATGATAAAATCACCATGCTGATAAAAACATACTTCAGATATTCCTGAGATCTTACAATAAAAAAAGAGTCTACGTAATCCTGAAAAATTTTATAGCAAAGTATGATGAGAATATTGGCAAGAATAACCAGGAGTACTACCAAACTGAATATTTCAGATTGAGATTTGTCCCTCTCTTTAATTTCAGGGAATTGTAAAATCCAATAGCTTGGAAGTCCAATTGTCACTAGTGGTATCAGCATTAAGCCATTTGACTGGATAAGTCTAATGAGTCCAATCTGATCTACTTCAAGAAATTTTGGGAATACAATTAATGTGGCGATATATCCAAGCCCAACACCGACATATGAAATTACAGAAGACCAGATACCTTGCCTAAGAATTACACCCATATTCAAAACAAATTGCTAACCTATTCTAATTTTAAGGCTTAATTACTCTGCCTGCAGATTTTTTTAAAGTTCTAAAAGTATGTATTTAATAAAGAAGGTATTGAAACAGTTGGGCATTTACACCTATCTGACAGACTGGGGAATAGCAATTCTGAGATTAATTGGACGCAACAAAATTAGTCTTAATATACAAGGCATTGTATTCAATACCGATTATTCCACAATTGCTTCAGAGAGGGCCTTTAACGGATCGGAAGAGCTTCGAAATGAAATTCAGGGCTTCATCAAACATTCAAAAGGAAGAACAGGATTTCTGGATGTGGGAGCCTATCATGGGGTTTTCTCTATCATTTTCACCAAGATTAATGAAGACTCAAATGTTTATGCTTTCGAGCCATCCTCCAAAGCATTCAAAGTCTTAGAGATGAATGCAACATATAATGACAAAGATAGAATCCACCTTTCGAGATTAGCATTGGGTGATTCAGATTCCGAGATAAACATGGAGTTTGAAGGGAATCATATAGTTTATGCAAAAAATGGGCAAAAAGTAAAGCAAAATACAATTGACCATCTTGTTTACAATGAAGGGATCTTATTTGATACCATAAAGATTGATGTGGAAGGATATGAATACCATGTTTTAAAAGGCGCAAAGAGATTTCTGAATGAGTCCGATCCATTGATTTTTCTTGAGATCCACCCTGAAAGGTTAGATAAAATGGGAGTTTCTGAAAAAGATGTTCTTACTTTTTTAAGCAGCCTGGATTATCAGATGATTGATGCATCCAATATTGACCGCCAAAAAGAATACAGGGTTATTTGTAAAAAAAATGAATGACATAAGAATAAATAATTCGATTTATTTTAATTAACGGATTTTATTAAGTTATTTACATCGTGAATAACTTATTTGCCAAATGAAAGCTTACTCGTCAATCATCCTACTTGTTGTCATTTTACTTACACAATGTGGGAAAAAGGAACCTGATACCGGTTTAGTTCAATTCTCGTTTAGTAATAAAGAGGAGGCTGCAAACGCCCGAATCACCGAAGAAATCCTGTCTAAACTAATAATATCTGTTGAATCAGGCACCGGACAGGTATTGGTTGAGGATCATGAAATTAATATCTCGGAGTTTGGAACAGGGTATATTTCAGAACCATTTTTGGTAGAAATAGGTGAGTATGCTATCACAAAATTTCTTGTTTTGAATTCAGACGATGAAATAATTTATGCTACACCTAAACAAGGATCAGCTCTTGCAGGTCTTGTAGAAAATCCTTTACCAGTTGAATTTGTTGTACTCGCGGATCAAATCACTGAAATTGAATTAGAGGTGATTGAAACAGCAAGTCACGATCCTGAAGATCTTGGTTATTCCACATTTTCCTTTTCGATTGTTCCTACACAGGAAATCCTGATAAGTGTGATGAATCAATTGGCGAATGGATCGTATGAGTTTACCAATTCTGAGCTCACAGTTTATATGGATGGGGACTCATCATTTACCACAGCACTAGGTGACTCTATAAATGTAGTGAAGCTGAGAAACAATATTGATGAAGTTTTTATGAAGTTCAACTCAGAGAATGATAGGGTTCACCAGGTCTTGCTTGATTCTGATACGCTGGATTATTATAGGAAAGTTCCTTTACTTATAGTGTTTAAGTATTCAGTTGATATAGAAAGCGATCTTGTAGCTTATTATCCTTTCGATGGGTCAGCCAATGACTTGAGTGGTAATAATTTAAATGGCTCGGCGCAAGGAGCTACTTTATCAACGGATAGAAATGGTAATGCTAATAGTGCTTATGAATTTACTGGTAACAATGATGTTATTACTGTCCCTCATGATGATTTGTTAAACATTGTGGATAGTTTGACTTTATCTGCCTGGGTTAATTTATATTCTGGCAATTCATGGGGTTCTCGAATTATAGATAAAGCAATAAGAGGGTCTGCTAATGGCTATCTTCTTGATATTTTTAATCCTGACAATAGCAGAAGAACCATTCGGTTTATAGGAAGAGAAGGTTTTCTGAATATTTCTGAGGAAGAGGTATCATTAAATGAGTGGAATCATGTTGCCGCTACTTACAAGCAAGGTCTTGTTAAAATCTACTTAAATGGAGTGCTTGTTAATGTTTCTCAAGAAGAAGAAAACCAACTTCTTACCAATACTGAAATGCTTGAAATTGGCAATGATAAATATGGCGCCGGACAAGATCTCTACGATCCTTTCAGAGGAAAAATAGATGAGGTCAGAATTTATAACAGGGCACTTAGCGATGATGAGATTTTGGAGTTAATGGAATTTTAACCACTTACCCAAAAAACCACAACTTCACAGCCAATGCCAATACAGACACGATCAGGAAGATCCTGATCAGCTTGTCGTCTTTGTCCACGGACCAGCGACTGGCTACCCAGGATCCAAGGGAATTGCCGGCTGCCAGGATGAGTCCATAGTCCCAGCGGATCTTGTCTTCGATGAAAAATACGACCAGCGCAATGAGGGTGTAGCAAGAGATCACAAACACCTTAACAAAATTGGTCTTGGCCATATTCAATCCATGCACGCTGGTGAGCGTAGCAATGACCAAAAAGCCAATCCCGGCCTGAATGAATCCTCCGTAAATCCCCAAAAAGAAGAAGATGATGATGCTCAGTACATTTTTCTTTTTGGTAAAACTTTCGCTGTTCTGGAGCTTTGTTTTAGGTTTGAACACGATGGTGGCCAGCACAATTACCATCACTATCGCCAGGATCTTGTTGAAGAGATCATTCCTGATATCGGTAGCGAAATAAGCCCCGATGGCTGCCCCGACACAGGCCGATGCTGTTACCCACCAGGAATAGGGGAAAACAGAAACTCCTTTGCTCTGAAATCCTTTGACTGCAACAAGTCCCGAAATGAAAATGGCAACACGGTTGGTGGCGTTCGCTACCGTGCCTGGTAGTCCCATAAAAATCATGACAGGCAGGGTGAGTAGAGAGCCTCCGCCAGCCACAGTATTCAGAAATCCTGTGAATACACCCACGAGGAATAGTGCAATGATTTCAAGCCAGGTCAATGTCGAGTTGGTATTGGGTTAATAAACATTCAAATTCATCTTCACATTTTTCCAAGAGCTCTGATTGGGTGAGCTGAAGGATTGGATGAATTTCTTTCGGAGCTAAATCATTTAGCAGGACCAAAGTAAACTTACGATCTGGGACGCCCGGATGTGGGATTTGAAGGCTCCCGGAATCAATGATGTGATTATTGTAGTACAAAATATCTATATCGATGATTCTCGGGCCCCATTTCACCTTTCGTTCCCTGCCCATTTGCTGTTCTACTTTTTGACATGCCAGCAACAGGTCATGAGGCGACAAGGGTGTCTCTACTTTTAACCCTACGTTAAGGAACCAATTCTGATCCAGGTTGCCCCATGGCGCTGTTTCATAAACTGCGGAATGATCTATTACTTGTATTCCTGATGCCTGGAGCTTGCTTGCTGCAGTGTTCAACGCCTTCATCCTATCCTCGATATTGCTCCCCAAAAGCAGATAAATTCCGTTCATCCAGAATGTGATAACTTTTTTCCAATCAAACGTTTGATCTATTGGTTGTTTAGATTTGCATCGAATTTACATAAAATAGATTATGGCTTTCCTAAGAAATTTATTAGCTACCCTGCTTGGGCTCTTTTTGTTCACTTTTATAGGCTTCATGATCCTGGTAGGGATTGCATCCGTAGCCTCATCCGGAGAGGTGCCAACAGTGAAGAAAAACAGTGTTTTGTATTTCAACTTGAGTGGCATCCTGGTGGAGAAGACAGTGGAAGATCCTATTCAGGAGCTGATTAGCAATGCCCCGGTACCGGTGAGCTCCATTGATATCATCGAAGCCATTCAGGAAGCCAAAGAAGATGAAAGGATCAAAGGAATTTACCTGGAGTCAGGTTTTTTTGCTGCAGGTCAATCTTCATTGAAAGAAATCAGGGAAGCCATATTGGATTTTAAAGAATCCGGAAAGTTTGTCTACGGGTATGGAGAATATATTTCCGAGGCGAATTATTACCTCATCTCAACAGCTGATAAAATCTATCTCAACCCGGAAGGTTCGCTGGAATTTAATGGACTTACGGCCAATGTTACTTTTTTCAAAGGGCTGCTGGATAAACTGGAAATTGAGCCGGAGATCTTTAGAGTTGGTACCTATAAGAGCGCCGTGGAGCCTTTCCTGAGAAAGGATATGAGTGAGGAAAACAAGGAACAGCTTACAGAGCTCATAGAGTCTATCCATACAACATACTTGACAGATATCAGCGATAACCTGAATACCTCGGTGGAAGATTTAAAAGCCATTTCGGATCAAATGGGCATTCGTTTTCCTGAAGATGCGGAAAAGAAAGGACTCGTGACCAAAGTAGGCTACGAGGATGAAATCAAAGACGTGATAAAAGAGGCACTCGACCTGGATGAGGATGGTAAAATTGATTTTGTGTCCATAAGCAACTACTCCAAAGCCATAAAGGCTGAGCGAACAGAGTATTCCGGTAATAAGGTGGCTGTGATTGTGGCAAACGGTGAAATCATCATGGGCAAGGCTGATGATGCGGTTGGAGGTGAGCAATTCGCAAGCGAGATCAGAAAGGCAAGAGAAAGTAAGTCAGTCAAAGCGATTGTTTTAAGAGTCAATTCACCAGGTGGTAGCATGACGGCTTCCGATATGATCTGGAGAGAAATAGAACTGACCAGGGGCGTGAAGCCGATCATTGCCAGTATGTCTGATGTGGCTGCTTCGGGAGGGTATTACATTTCTGCACCTTGCGATACCATAGTTGCCCAACCCAATACTATCACAGGGTCCATTGGCATTTTTGGTATCCTCTTCAATTTCGGGGATTTCCTCGAAAACAAACTGGGGATCACCAATGATGCGGTGAAAACAGGAGATTATTCAGATATCTTCAATGTGACACGATCGCTCAATGTTCAGGAAAGACAGATCATTCAATCTATGGTGAATGATGGCTATGAGACTTTTATTTCCAAAGTTGCCGCTGGCAGAGGCATGAGCAAGGAAGATGTGCTTGAGGTTGCAGGAGGTCGGGTATGGACCGGGGAACAAGCCTACGAAAGAAAGCTCGTGGATGTGCTGGGCTCATTTGATGATGCCGTGAAAATAGCTGCAGAGAAAGCGGGAGTGGCAGACGATTACAGGTTGAGCTTCTACCCGAGGCCCAAACCATTTGTGGAACAGATACTGGGCAAGCTGAGCGATGAAGCCGATGCCCGGCTTTTCCATCGAAACAATATCATCAACTCCTATGTGAAGCAAATCGAGTCTTTGCAAAGAATGAATGGCATTCAGGCGATACTGCCGGGAAACCTTAGCATTCAGTAATTACCTGAAAATCCTTAACTTTATTGTATGCTAACGGCTACAATAGATGAGACCAAAGAATGGACAGTTGATGATTATATGCAGCTTGAGGAGGGATTGTTGGCCCAACTTTTAGATGGAGCATTAATTATTTCGCCTACTCCTTCTCCTCACCACCAATGGGTAATAGGACAGGTCTACTTAAAACTTCATGAAAAAAAACAGCAAGGTGAATTCTTCTTTTCGCCTATTGATGTGTATTTGGATAAGAAGAATGTACTTCAGCCCGATTTGATCTTTATTTCAGCTGAAAATTCGAAAATAATAAGTGAAAGAGGAATTGAAGGGTCCCCTGATTTAGTGGTGGAAGTAGTCTCCCCATCCAACAGCTATATCGACCGAAACTTCAAAAAGAAGAAATACCTGGAGTTTGGAGTAAAAGAGGTTTGGATATTGGATCCTGCTAACAAGACTTTGGAAATCTATTCCGACAGTGTGGATAAACCCGAATTGTATCTGGCAGGAAGTGGGTTGATTAAATCAACTATTTTAACCATTCGATCGTTTGATTTAAAGGATCTTTTTGTCAAATAGGATTACCTTGGATGATTATAACAGGCTGAAACAAATCCATGAAATCATGATTCATGAGTTAAAATCAATGAATCTTCGGTTAAGTGAGATAGTTATGATTGACAGGAAAAGACTTGAACTTCTGGAAAGGCCATGGTGGAGAAGACTATTTGGATTATAAAAAATTTTGATTTAGGAATAATGCTTTATTTATAAACCTACCATATTCTTCCAAGCTACCATCGATTGATTGTAGCTATTCATTTATTCAAAGTTCCCCTGTCCAATAAAGTCTCGTCTGGAATCCACATCAATCATTGACATAAAACTTAAAATAGCTTTTTGATTTAGGTTAAAAAATCATTTAATGGTTAATTTGCCTGATAAATAAACAAGTAATTGATGCAGCTACGTAACGACTGGACAAAAGAAGAAATTACAGAAATATTTAATCAACCCATTCTTGAACTGATCTTTCAGGGTGCCTCCGTTCACAGAGAACACAATGATCCCTCCGAAGTACAGGTGTGTACTTTGCTTTCTATCAAGACAGGAGGATGTCCGGAAGATTGTAGCTATTGTCCCCAGGCTGCCAGATACCACACAGATGTAAAAGTCCAAAAACTTCTCGATGTAGATTTTGTGATCGACAAAGCCAAAACTGCCAAGGCAAATGGGAGTACCCGCTTTTGCATGGGTGCTGCATGGAGAGAAGTTCGTGACAACAAAGACTTTGATAAGGTCATAGAAATGGTAAAGGGAGTGAATGCCATGGATATGGAAGTTTGCTGTACCCTGGGTATGCTCACTGAGGAGCAGGCTAAAAAACTGAAAGATGCCGGGCTATATGCCTACAACCATAACCTCGATACTTCAGAGGATCACTACGAAGAAATCATCAGCACAAGAACCTATGATGATCGACTGGATACATTGAAAAATGTGCGTGAAGCGAATATCTCAGTTTGTTCGGGTGGTATCATCGGGATGGGTGAGACCAATGAAGACAGGATCGAGATGCTTCATACCCTTTCCACCTTGCCCGAACATCCTGAGTCAGTCCCGGTGAATGCTTTGGTACCTGTTGCGGGTACCCCATTAGCAGATCAGCCTAAAGTCTCTGTTTGGGACATGGTCAGAATGATTGCGACGGCACGCATCATTATGCCTAAGGCCATGGTAAGGCTCTCTGCAGGGAGAGTGCGAATGTCAGTAGAAGAACAAGCGCTTTGTTTCCTGGCTGGTGCAAATTCTATTTTTGCCGGAGATGAACTATTGACCACACCCAACAACGATGTGGATTCCGACAAGGAAATGTTCCAGACGCTGAACCTGAAGCCAAGGGCATCTTTCAAAGGTGCTGCTGCTGAGAAATTTTTTGCTTGACAGTCAATTGACAATGAAGCTAGCTCAATCTTATTTAGCAATCTCCGTCTTAATGATGCTCATACTCAGGTGCACTGGAAGCAAACCTGAACAAAATCATAAAAATTCCGAGTCCAATTCCTGGGAGGAGGTTAGTCTGGATAACCTTGAAGATTTTAAACCAACAACTTCAAATTGGCAGATTGTTGGCGCTATTTTATGCAATCCTGATGAGAGGAGAAGCATGAAGTATCAACCAGGAACCGGTATTCTAGCTAATTTGGAGGGCGATTCTTCCGGAAAGAACATCTTTACGTCTTTTGAACATGGTGATATTGAAGTGAAGATGGAGGTTTTGGTTCCAAAAGGATCCAATTCTGGTGTCTATTTTCAAAGTTGTTACGAAGTTCAACTTTTTGATAGCTGGGGAGTAAAGACACCTAGGTTCAGTGACATGGGAGGAATCTATCAGCGTTGGGATGAAAATTTATCAGAAAAAGATCGGGGATTTGATGGTAAACCTCCGGCCACAAATGCAGCTTTGCCCCCATGTCAATGGCAACTACTTGAAGTTACTTTTCATGCTCCGGTTTTTGATAGTGGCGGGAATAAAACTAAAAATGCACTTTTCGAACAGGTTGTATTGAATGGCGAGGTGATTCATAAAAATGTAGAGGCAACTGGGCCTACAAGGGCTTCAGCAACCAATGATGAGGCAGCATTAGCTCCCTTAATGTTTCAAGGGGATCATGGTCCCGTATCTATGAGAAACATTAAATACCGTTTATTATAATATCACTGGATCTTACGACATAAAAAATACTTTTGTCGAAAACTACTCCTTAAGTCAGCACCCTATTCGTTATTTCCTCTCCATTGGCAAACTGAATGATATTCAGCGCGGCCAGCCGAGCCATTTCATCACGTGCCTTGACGGTGGCGGAACCAATATGAGGTAGCACACAAACATTTTCCATGAAGAGGAGGGGATTGTCTGATTTCATAGGCTCAGGATTGGTCACATCGAGGCCGGCTCCCCAGATGACTTGATTATTGAGTGCATCGATGAGGTCCGTCTCATTGTGGACTCCACCTCTCGCTGTATTGATGAAGATGGCACTCGATTTCATCTTTTGAAAGGCCTCCTTGTTGAAAATCCCCTTTGTTTCAGGCGTAAGTGCACAATGTGCAGAAACAATATCACTTACCTTTAGAAGCTCATCAAAAGAGACGTATTTAGCATCGAGTTCTTTCTCTGCTTCCGGATTTCGGTTCCTGTTGTGGTAGTAGATGTCCATACCATAAGCGCCTTTGCACCTTCTGGCCATTTCCATTCCTATCTTACCCATTCCAAATATTCCCAGGGATTTACCTTTAGGCTCCTGACCCAGGTTGGCCCTCGGCATCAGGATATTCCAGTTATCATTGGGGATCATGTTGTACATATAGAACATCTTCCTGCAAACAGCGATCATCAACCCGAATGCGACGTCAGCTGTGGCATCTGTCATCGCACCCGGAGCATTGCCAAACGGGATGTTATGCTTATTCAGCAATGGGATATTGACATTGTCATAGCCGACTGAGAAAGTAGAGATCATTTTGATGCTGGGACACTTTTGCACAAACTCTTCATCAATCACATAGTTGCTCGAGGTCAGGAGTAAGTCATATTCTTTAGCCTGGCTGAGCAACTCCTCACGAGTCATCAGCCGATCTTTGTCCCACACGGTGACGTCCAATTTGGGATGAGCTTTAAGCATATCGATCCCTAGCTGAGGGATGTATAACGAAACAAGTGCTTTCATCTAGCTATTTCTTCCAGTTCTTTGGCGATCTCTTCCGGACTTAGCCAGCGGCCTCTTACTACGACACCCGCATGATTTTTTATCGTCGAAAGATCTTCCAATGGGTTTGTGTTTACTAAAATCAGGTCGGCACTGGCATTTTCAATAACTTCTCCAAACAGACCTTCCATATCAAAATATTTGGCTGCATTGATGGTGCCGGTCTGTATGGCTTCCAGTGGAGTAAGCCCTACATCCAGCATATCGCCAAGCTCATGATGGATAGAAAAGCCAGGGACATTGAAGACCTGTGGCGCATCTGACCCTAAAATAAGTCCTTTTCCATTTCTGTGGAGTTCCAGCAGAATTTTTTCACGAATATCAATGTATTTTCTCCATTGTGTTTCATTAAAATTTTCCGCTTCAATCATTCTTTTCTTACTGGCTACCCAGTTTTCAATGATATCTTCAGGCATGTACTTCATTTCAGGCTGGGCAGCATATTCATTGGGATCACCCGGAGAAAACCATCGTGTGAACAACGTTTGCGTCGGGACTACCCACACTTTGTTCTCCCGAGTCATTGTTACTAATTCATCTATAAGTGAAGTGTCAGCGGCATCGGTGTAGTTATAACCGAAGAATCCGCTTTCTGTAGAGGAAGTTATGCTTTCAGGAGCGAGCCCTGTCAGATAGCCATCCATATGATCGATGGAGGCAAAGCCGCTCTCAATAGCATGTCTCACCCCAACATCAGCCGGAACATGACCCGCAAATGGAATCCCAACTTCTTTGGCAGTTTTTACAATTTGATCAAAGACTTCCAGTTTGATGCCCGGAAGAATTTTCAATAGGTCATAGCCATCCGCAGCATATTTTCTTACTTTTTCATCCGCTTCTTCAATGGTTTTCACGGTGGATCCATTGAGTGGGGGAGATGAGGTGTAAATTCTAGGACTGATTATCTCTTGTTGTTCGGCTTTTGATCGCAGTTCCAGGTGTAGTTCATTTCCCTGCATGCCTCGAATGGTCGTCACACCCTGTGAGACATATAAAAACAAGGTATTTTTCACTTTTCCTCCCCAGGTAGTTTCAGTAGGGATATGGGCGTGCATTTCTGCAAGTCCTGGCATCAGAAATTTGCCAGTACCATCAATTACATTTTTGCTGGAATGTGTCACTCCAGCCTTATCAGTGATACTTACAATGATCCCTGAATCAATTGCTACATATTGGTTTTCAGAAATACTACCATCTCTTACATTGATGACGCTTACGTTTTCAATCAGGAGAGGTACTTCTTGCAACTTGTTTTGTGAACAAGCTACGAATAGCAGAATTAGTATTGGGTTAATGATTTTCATGGCCTTTTTAGTTGGTTACACTAAAAATATGGAATACTCGGCCATTCGCAAAATCACTTCCTTGATGTGCTTCTTTTCTTACCTCTGAAGTTTCTTTTTGATCTATCAGGCTTTGGTTCATAGGCTGGTCCGGATCCAATGTGCTCGGGCATTTTTGCCTTTGGGACTGGACTTCCCAACAACCTCTCAATGGATTGGAATCTACCCTGAGATTTTTCATCAATGAAGGTAAAAGCCATACCCTTTCTTGCTGCCCTGGCAGTCCGTCCAATTCGGTGAATGTAGTCCTCATCATCATTGGGAACATCAAAATTGATAACAAGGTCGATGTCTTCCACATCAATCCCCCGTGACAGTATATCGGTGGCGACAAGGATCTTAAGCTTCCGGTTTTTAAATTCCCCGAGAACAATCTCACGTTGCTTTTGCTCCAGGTCCGAATGAATATCTTCTACTGAAAGGTCGAGCTTTTTCAAAGCTTTGGCCAATGCCTTGGCGCTGTCTTTGGTAGAACAGAAGACGATCACACTTTTCAGCCATTCAGCCTTTAAAACGTGCTGGGCCAATGGGATTTTCTGTGATTCATATAAGACAAATGCTGCCTGAACAATGTTTTCGTTTGCCTTGGATATCGCAATGTTTACCTCTTCAGGATCTTTTAGGATCACTTTAGCTAGCTGCCTGATTTTGGGAGGCATCGTCGCTGAGAAGAGCAGAGATTGTCTTTCCTTTGGCAAAAAGGACATGATCTTGGTGATGTCTTCATGGAAACCCATGTCCAGCATGCGGTCAGCTTCATCCAGGATCAGATATTTCAACTTTTGCACGTTCACATATTTCATGTTAAAGTGCGCTATCAACCTTCCGGGGGTACCAATGATGATATCGGCACCTTGTGACATGGCTTTTTTCTCCCGCTCAAACGACTGGCCGTCGTTGCCACCATATACTGCCAATGAGCTTACTGAAGTGTAGTAAGAGAGGCCTTCAAGCTGCTGGTCGATCTGTGAAGCAAGCTCCCTGGTAGGTACGATGATCAAAGCCTTGACTGATTCATGTTCACCTTCCTGGATGATTTTATGCAGTGTGGGCAAAAGAAAGGCAGCTGTTTTACCCGTACCCGTTTGGGCAGAGGCAATTACATCTTTGCCTTGTAATATCAATGGAATGGTTTGGTCCTGGACTGGTGTGGCATCTTTGAATCCTATCGCCTCTATTCCTTCCAGCAATTGTGGATCCAGTCCGAATTCAGAAAATTTCAAATCTTATTATTTATTATTAAATGCAAATTTAAGTGAAGTAATGGAAGCTGAGTAATCGAAATCAATGATTTGAATGCAGCGCGATCCTATTACCTTCAGTATCCTTTATGACGGCCATGTGGCCATATTCCTCGGTGATCATTCTTTTTTGGATCAAAATCTTACCCCCGGCTTTTTCAACATGATCAAGAAAATGCTGTAAGTCTGGATTTCCGTTCAAATACAGTAGGGGTCCCTGCTCTCCCGGTTGGTAGAACGATTTATTTTCCACTAAAGCTCCACCTACCTTTTCCTGGGAATTTGGAAACAGGGCCATTTTGGTGCCATCACCGATGTCGAGATCGATCATCTCAACTTCAAAAACCTTTTCATAAAAGGTTTTGGCTCTTTTGATGTCACTTACAGGTATTTCCAGCCAGTTGACCAGGTTTCCCTTCAAATCCATGAGTGTAATTTACTTCAGTTGTTTCACACCTCAAAGTTTGCGCTGGCATCAAAGGTCAAGCACATCCACACCCTGTTCAAAAACAATATCTACCGGGATGTTTTTCTCACTCAACCTGTCCAGGTCACTTTGCAACATCGGACTGATGACTCCTTTCTCCTTTACCAGGAGATCCACCCCATCATAATCACCGTCTCCCTGGAGGGTAAGGATCATTTCAGATAGGGCACTCGAGGCTTTCGCCATTTTTTCAAAATCAATTTTATACTGACCATTCTCCGTTCGTTGAAAGGCTTCCTGCTCCAGGAAATAATTAAAGCGGATCATGTTGGCAATGCCATGTGCACTTCCGGCACCAAATCGGACAGACCTGAAAATCCCGGCAAGGAAGGAAGTGTAATACTCCTCTATTTGGCCCTCCAGCTCTCCACTTTCAAGTAATTGAGTGATCATGTATAATCCCAATACGTCTGCTTTCCCTTCCTCCAGTGCAGCAGAATGCTCCTTCAAAGCTTTCCTCACTGTTCCTTTGCCATCTATTGTGTTTTTAATCCCCAGTCCATGGGCCACTTCATGAAACATGATCGTTCCAAAGAAGGCGTCAAATGTGATGTATTTTCTTTGCTCCTCTACAATGAGTTCATCAGCTATTGGAATAAGGATCTCATCAAATTTGGCTTTGATAGCATTTTTTAGCTGAAGTCGTCGCGATCCTTTTTCCAGCTGTACCTGCTCATCATTGGGCAAATTGATGGCGATGGTTTTGGCTCCCGCATTACAATCTCCGGCATAATACACCACATCATAAGCATTAAGATCCGCTTCACTTCCTGGCTGCTCGCTTTTATACGCTTCCGGCACAGGTAGTCCTTTTTGAAGAGAAGGCAATACGCTGGCATATTTATCCAGCCTTGCGCTCCATTCTTTGTCTTTTACCAGGACATAAGCCTCGTGAGCTGTCTTGTAGTTGTATAGCTTGTCCTCATAGTTCTCAATCGGTCCGATCACCAGGTCCAGTCCATTGGTTTTCATGTCCATCCAGGCAAAATCACTATCCTGATACTGGTCCGTCATCAAAGCTTCAGCTCGTAAAGAAAGGTATTTCTTGAGTCCGGGATCCTGGGCCAGCTCTGCACATTGTCGGATCAGTTCAGCTGCCCTGGTAATTTGATCCTTAAACATTTCATGATAAGGAATCGTATACAGCTTGCCTTCAGCATTCCTTCGTAGAAACGTGTATTGGCTTTGTTTCTCTGCGTCCTCAAATGCTTCGAATTCATCTTTTGTAATGTCAGTAGGATAGAAGTTAGCTCCGGCTGGTTTTTCACCTATTCCGGGAATGAAAGACTTAAACCCCTGTAGCCTGTCCCACGGACCATAGTTGATCTCGATATATCTTCTGAGCTTCTCATCATTTATTGTGGAGAGCAATGAGTCACCTTTTCCATAAGATTCAAACCAGAAAAGCTCGTCCATAATCTTGGCTGCTTCAATCATGAGTGGGATCATTTGCTTCTCGTGATCAGCTAATTTGGAGAGGTCAGTAGTCAGTTTTACAGTCTTGTAATCAATAAAATTGAATTCATCAGGAATATCTTCTTTGGGAGCTGGTTGTGAGTAACCCACGACAAAAAGTGATAGGAGATAAGGAAACTTAAGGTGTTTTAGCATAGTCGTTGGTTTTTGATCCTTGTTTTTAAGGAGGATAAAGTTACTTTTAAATAAGACAATATTTAATGAAGAAAGTTTCTTGAAAAATAGATCTATGAAAATACTGATAAGCCTGTTTCTTTTCTCATTCTTAATTGTGGCATGTCAGCCTCAAACTGATAATCAAACATCTCAATCAGGTATCGATACACTTAGGATAGCGGATGATATTGAGACTTTGGCTTCGGATAAATTTTTGGGACGAAAGCCTTTTACTGAGGGAGAAAAGCTGACGCTGGAATTCCTGGAATCCAGCTACAAAGAGATCGGGCTATTACAAGGAAATGGGGATAGCTATTTTCAAGAAGTGCCCTTGGTAGAGATTGATCCCTATCCGGAAGATGTCCTCACTGTCGAAGGTGCTGATGGCCAGGTTGAACTAAAAAAGGGGAGTGAATTTGTTGCCTTCTCAGAACGTGTTGCGGAAGAGGCTTCAATAGAATCTTCGGAATTGGTTTTTGCCGGATTCGGAATTGTTGCACCAGAGTATGATTGGAATGATTATGAAGGACTTGATGTGAAAGGAAAAACGGTAATCGTGCTTGTAAACGATCCCGGATTTGGGTCTGAGGATCCCGATTTTTTCAAAGGACAGACGATGACCTACTATGGTCGCTGGACCTATAAATATGAGGAAGCGGCACGCCAGGGAGCAGCAGGAATTCTCATCATTCATGACACTGCACCAGCCGGGTATCAATGGCTAGTGGTGAAAAATAGCTGGACCGGCGCACAATTATACCTCGAGAAAGATCCATCAGATTATTTACCTGCAGTTCAGGGGTGGATTACAAGGGATGCGGCGATCAAGATCTTTGAAAAGTCTTCTGTGGATATGAAAAATTTTGTGGAGCGATCAAGGCAACCTGGTTTCAAACCCATTCCCCTTGGTCTGAAAGCTTCTCTTGGCATAAAAAGCAAGATCAAACGGAATGTTTCACAGAATGTAATTGGCAAGATCGAAGGAAAGAAAAGTCCGGAAGAAGTGATCATCTATACAGCACATTGGGATCACCTCGGTGTCGGTCCTGTAGTAGATGGAGACAGCATTTATAACGGAGCTCGTGACAATGCTTCTGGTGTGGCAGCTCTACTAGAAATAGCCAGAGCATTCAAACGGGAAAATCCGGAACCCGATCGAAGTGTGGTCTTCCTATCTGTGACGGCAGAGGAACAAGGCTTGCTGGGATCTAAGTACTATGCAGAAAATCCGATTTACCCTCCACAACAGTCTATTGCGGTGATCAATATGGACGCCATGAGTTCGGTGGGGTTTGTCAAAGACCTAACAGTGATAGGCTATGGCCAGTCAGAACTGGAAGACCTGGCCGGAGAGTTTGCTGAAAAGCAGGGTCGGTTTCTCCAACCCAACCCGGAACCTCAAAAGGGATACTTTTTCCGATCAGACCACTTTCAATTTGCCAAAATAGGGATTCCGGCATTTTATGCTGAAGGTGGATCTGTTGCCGTGGATGGGGGAGAGGAACGTGCCAAGGCTGTAAATGATGCTTATAATTCCACTGCCTATCATCAACCTGCTGATGAATTTGAAAGGGCTACCTCTGATTGGCAGTTTGGCGCCATCTACCAGGATGCCGAACTTTTCTACCAGATGGGCAAGAAGTTGGCCAATTCAGAGCTGAGGCCTCAATGGAAACCAGGGTCGGAGTTTAAGTCAATCCGTGAGGGTAAATAAAGAGGATGATAAAGCAAAGTTTGCTTATTTAAGCTTTGCCCTCTTACCCAATTCAATGACCTCCATATTGGAGATCACACCAGCATTGATATCGAAGCGCACAAGCGTTTTTACCTGGTGGAAACCATGGATACCAGCTGCTCCGGGGTTGATAAAGAGTAAGTTTCTATTTGGGTCCTTTTGAATCTTAAGTATATGTGAATGGCCGCAAACCAGAACGTCTGGCCTGTACTTATTCAGCATGGCTTTCACCTGCGGATTATATCCTGGCGGTTTGCCTGCTATATGGATCATGTATATTTTCTTTCCCTCCCGTTCGAAAAATACAGCTTCATGAGTAGCAGCCCTTATTTCATGACCATCGATATTCCCCCATACGGCAATTAACGGCTTAAATGATTCCAACTTTTGCAGCAGCTCCATGTTCCCGATGTCTCCGGCATGCCATATTTCATCGCATGGTTCAAAGTATTTAAAAATGGTTTCGTCTAGGTGAGCATGTGTATCCGAAAGGATGCCTATTTTCATAAAAAATGGGGACTTTGATTCTGCTTTTAAAGGGTAATATTAAAGTTGATTAAAGAAAAAAGGTGATTTTATATGATTTCTTTCTTAGTTTAATAGTTTGATTTTTTGACCATGGCTATTATTCAATCAGAGGGAAATAAAGATTTGGAGAAAGAAATAGATCGACTCCGATCACAATTGGAGGCTGAAAAGAAAAAACGACTTGAGATTGACAAAGAGCTCACAAAATCAGGTGGAGGAGATCCTGAAAAGAAATTTTTGGCCAATATGAGCCACGAAATCAGAAATCCTATCAATGCCATCGTAGGACTGATTAATTTACTTTATGACACTAAGCTCAGCCCCGAGCAATTTGAATATGTAAATAACATCAAGTACTCAGCCGATGTGTTGATGGGTCTAATATCAGACATCCTTGACCTTTCAAAAATTGAATCTGGCAGAATAGAGCTTAATGAAAAACTGATAGACATTACAGAGGTCATAAAAGCCGTGGTTCAAACCTTTAGTTTTAAGACCCACGAGCAGGATATCCACTTTATTGTTGATTTGGAAGAGGAATTAAAAGGACCATTCAAAATCGATCCTACAGTGATCAATCAGATATTTCTGAATCTCCTGAGGAATGCGGTAAAGTTTACAGAAAGGGGCACAATAAAAATTTCAGGCAAAGTACTTGAATCCCTTGACCAGGAGTCATTGCTGCAATTTGAAATAACCGATACTGGCATTGGGATTCCCAAGGAGCAGCTTACGTTGATATTCGATGAATTCCGTCAGGGAAGTATTGAGACGAAGCTGAAATATGGTGGTACCGGACTTGGCTTGTCTATTGTAAAACGATTAATCGCTGTTTATGGTGGTGAAATCGCTGTTGAGAGTACAGTAGGCAAAGGATCTACCTTCACGTTTAGTCTTTGTCTCAATAAAGTGGATTCGTCCGAATCAACTACAAATACCCATTCTGAGCTAAGAGACCATTCCGATGTGAAGCGAGTGCTTATTGTAGAGGACAACAAGATCAATCAACAGTATTTGACATGGCTCCTTGAAAAGTGGAATGTATCTTATGACGTTGCAAATCATGGTGAGGAGGCATTGGCATTGACCGAAGATCATGTTTATGACCTTATATTGATGGACATTCGCATGCCCGTGATGGATGGATATGAAACAACCATTCGTTTAAGGAACCATGCTAAAAACCCCAATAGCGAGGTCCCTATTATTGCCCTGACGGCGTCAGCACTTGTAGACGAAAAGGAAAAAGCACTGGAAGTAGGAATGAATCATCACCTTCCTAAACCATTTTCACCTGATCAGCTCAAAAGTATGCTAAACAATTTGGATGGAGATGAGGAAATCCTTGTAGAGATTCATGAGAAAAAGGAGCTTCCTGAAAAATTTCAATTTTCTTCTTCACTAAGTAGCGAATTTCTTACCTCTTTTTATGGCGATGATATTGAGCGTGCCGGATTGATGTTCAGCATATTTCTCAAAAATATCGATCATGAACTTAGCCGGTTAGAAAAGTTTTTAATAGATAGAGATATGGAGTCTTTTGTTTCACTGGCGCACAAGATAAAGCCAAACTTTGCGATGGTGGGGTTGCCTGAATGTTCAGAATCCATGAAGGACTTGGAGAATATTGGGAAAAACAATGATTATGGTAAATTGGAGGGGAATCTCTCTATATTTCTTGGAAATTTCAGTGAAAAGAAACCAGATGTGGTCGAAGAACTCGACCGCATCAATCAGTTCTTAAAGAAATAATACTTCTGTGGGTAAGATTGGTAAAAAATTTTACAGTATGCAGTATTAAATGAGCTGTATTAAATAATTTAACAACCATGAAATACATTATTGTTGATGACGATGAAATGGCACGAGAATCACTGGCCTCAATGTGTGAAAAGATATCCGACATTGAGCTTGTGGGTACATTTGAAAATGGTCTATCGGCATTGGAATGTTTGAAAAACAACGCCATAGATCTTGTATTTCTGGATATTCAGATGCCTGATCTTACGGGTATCGATCTGGTAAAGAGTTTCGAAAATCTACCCCAGATAGTTTTTACAACGGGTCATTCTGAATACGCCCTGGAAGCATTTGAACATCAGGTAACGGATTTTCTTGTAAAGCCGGTTGAATTTCCGAGGTTGATTAAAGCAGTGGAACGAGCCAAAAAGCTAGGTGGCAGAACCACGGTTAGTGGTAGCATGATGGAGGAAATCTATGTCAAGGTAGACGGGAGGTTTGTTCGTCTGGCACTTGAAGACATCTTATACATAGAATCGCTTGGAGATTATGTCACTTTCAGAACAGATAAGGAAAAGTTCATTGTACACTCTACGCTCAAAAACATCGATGAGAAAATTAAAAACCCTGATTTTCTAAAGGTACACAGATCATACATTGTCAATCTTTCCAAGGTTGTGGATATTGAAGATACTAATTTGGTCATCAAAGACAAGATCATTCCTATTAGCCGGGCTCACAAACCTGTATTAATGAGTAGAATTAAAACGATCTGATTTTGAGTTAAAACTTTTGTGGATAGCTCAAATTATTTTGTGGAAACCTTCGTTGATAAGGTAGGGAGAAATATTCTTTCCTTACTGACAATTTTCGTAAGCGCTATTGCCTAGGTTTGCTTTTAAATCACCAAATTTATTAGCGACCCAATATTTGTATGGAGGAATCTAAACCGGTAGTAAGACCATCAGGAAAAACCAGGAGAATAGGAATCAGCCAACTATCCGAGCAGCTAGGCAAGCTGCCACCCCAGGCGATAGAAGTAGAGGAAGCAATTCTTGGGGCTTTGATGCTGGAAAGAGACGCCCTTACAAACGTCATTGAAATCCTCAGACCTGAGAGTTTCTATAAAGATGCAAACCGTGTAATCTTTGAATCCATTGTTCAGCTATTTAACAATAGCGAACCAGTAGATATCAAAACTGTGGTTCATCAGCTTAGGAAGAATGGTCAGTTGGATCTTGTTGGAGGGGCCTACTATGTGTCAGAGCTCACCACCAAGGTAAACTCCGCTGCAAACATTGAATATCATGCCAGGATCGTTGCCGAGCAATCGATCAAAAGGGAGCTTATCCGGATATCTTCCGAAATTCAACAGGATGCCTATGAGGATACAATAGATGTATTTAAACTCCTCGATCGGTCTGAGCAGTCACTTTTTGATATCTCAGAGTCGCATATCAGAAAGAATTACGATAAAATGAGCTCTTTGCTCCACCAGGCCATAGAAGAGATTGAGCAGAAGAAAGATCGCAAGGATGGCCTGACTGGTGTGCCAAGTGGATTTACTGCCCTGGATAGGGTCACCTCCGGATGGCAGGCCTCTGACCTTGTCATTATTGCAGCCCGTCCTGGTATGGGTAAGACCGCTTTTGTGGTTTCAGCGATGCGGAATGCTTCTGTGGAGTTTAATATGCCTGTCGCACTGTTTTCGCTTGAGATGTCATCCGTTCAGTTGGTCAATCGATTGATTTCTGCGGAGGCCGAGCTGGAGAGTGAAAAGATTAAGAAGGGAGACCTGGCTGATTATGAATGGGAGCAATTGCTACACAAGACATCCAAGCTCTCCGAAGCACCTATTTATATTGATGATACACCTGCATTGAGTATCCTTGAACTCCGGGCAAAAAGCCGAAGGCTGGTAGCGCAGCATGGGGTAAAGCTGATTATCATTGACTACCTCCAGCTGATGACTGGAGACGCCTCTAAAAATTCCGGCGGTAACAGGGAGCAGGAAATTGCCTCCATTTCCCGGGCCTTGAAAGGAATTGCCAAAGAACTAAATGTACCTGTGATTGCACTATCTCAGCTGAGTAGGGCCGTGGAGACCAGGGGTGGTGACAAACGACCACAGCTTTCAGATTTGAGGGAATCTGGTTCCATTGAGCAGGATGCGGATATGGTAATGTTCCTATACAGGCCAGAGTACTACGGAATGACCCAGGATGAAAATGGTATGCCATTGAATGGAATTGGAGAGGTGATCATTGCCAAGCACAGGAATGGTAAGCTGGAGAATGTTCAGCTCAAATTCATCGGTAAATTCACCAAGTTTGATGACCTCGACACAACACCAGACACAGGAAATTATGGACAAAAATTTCCAACATCTGGCAATTCGAATACAGATTTTACCATTACTTTGCCAAGTAAAGCAAATAAGCAGGAAGACTCTGAGGATGATAGTGAAGAAATGCCATTCTAATTAGTGCGCTTTCAAAATATCATCATGTAACCACCCTGTGTGGAATCAAGTCAGCGTGTGAACAAATCCTATTACACCAAATTATTGACGCAGATAGTCACCTAAATATCATGTTTGGGAGTAAAAAACTTTTTCCATGAAGGCAATTAAGCTTGTAGGAGACCGGGACCTACATATAGAATTATTAGATATTGACAAACCTGAAGTCAGAAATGGGCAGTGTCTGGTCAGGATAAAAGCAGCTTCTTTGAATAGACGCGATTTTTGGATCACAGTTGGAAAATATCCAAAGATCAAAGAAGAAGTAATCCTTGGTTCTGACGGTAGCGGTGAGGTAATCGATGGCCCCGAAGAATGGATAGGTAAGGAAGTAATAATCAATCCTAATGTGAATTGGGGTGATAACCCGATGGCGCAATCCAGAGATTACCAGATCCTGGGGATGCCCAAAAACGGTACGCTGGCAGAATACATAGTAGTGGACCCGGACCGTCTGGTTGAAAAACCTGATTTTTTATCATTCGGTCAGGCTGCCTGTTTTCCGTTGGCCGGTCTTACTGCCTATAGGGCCTGCTTCCTGAAGGGAGAAGTGAAAGAAGGTACAAAAGTGCTGGTTACAGGTATCGGCGGAGGAGTTGCACAGTTTGCCCTGTCGTTTTGCAAAGCTGTAAAAGCTGAGGTGTATGTGACGAGCAGCAGCAAAAATAAAATCAGTGATGCCGTTTCAGCAGGGGCTAGAAGTGGATTTAATTACAAAAAGGAAGAATGGGTCAAAACTGCTAAAAAGGAAGCCGAGGCCTTTGATGTGATTATTGACAGTTCAGGCGGAAACATGGTTGATCAGTACCTTAAAGTGATTAAGCCTGGAGGAAAAATCGTGATCTACGGCGCGTCAGGTGGCCGCGCTGAGGCATTTGACTTACCAAGAGTTTTCTGGCAGCAGGTGAGTATCATAGGCACGTCAATGGGAAACGATGTAGAGTTTGCTGAGATGGTCGCTTTTATTGATAAATACAAGATAAAGCCCATCATTGATAAAGAGTTCCCGATGGAAGACTTTAAAGATGCATTTAGGCGATTTGTTGACAAAGACCACTATGGTAAAGTAGTGCTCATTACTTCATAGGCTGCAAGCCGTACAATTATTGGCCTAGTCGTTTTCAAACTGGAAATTCAGATAGGCTGATTTAAGCTCTTTCAATGCGTGGTGGTCTTTGAGGTCTTCGGCTTTTGAGATTCCATCTTTATAAATCTCCTCTGCTTTTTCGTTTTCACCCAGTTCTGAATATAGGGCTGCAGCATGGTAGTAAGTCCCGATATAGTTAGGATGGTGCTTCAGCAGCAGGTCAAACAATTCCCTCGATTTAGACTTATTATTATCTAGGTGTTCGATGGCCAATGCATAGATGACAAATGGATCATTGGGATCTTCCTGATAAAACAATTCCAGCTGTTTAATGCGTTGCTCGCTCCCCATATCTTATTTTTTTCGCTAACTTCGAAACAAAGCGTAATTGAAAATTAAATCAGCTATTTTTAAGTAAAAGCTATGAAAATACTTGTTTGTATTACACATGTCCCGGATACTACATCAAAGATTTCATTTACTGACAACAATACAAAATTTGACAAAAATGGAGTCCAATTTATTATTGGACCTTATGATGATTATGCACTGGCAAGGGCTGTGGAGCTTAAGGAGCAGCATGGAGGCTCAGTCACAGCCCTAAATGTGGGAGAAGCGGAAACAGAACCCACTTTACGCAAGGCACTCGCTATCGGTGCAGATGATGCCATCCGCATAAATGCTTTCCCCTCAGATGCTTTTTTTGTTGCCTCACAAATTGCGAAAGTAGCCAGGGCCGGTGATTATGATTTAATCATGATGGGCAGGGAAAGCATTGATTTTAATGGTGGGATTGTTCATAGCTTAGTGGGGGAGATGTTGTCTTTGCCGTCTGTTTCTCCGGTGATGAGTCTCGACATTGAAAACGGTCAGGCAAAGATGACCCGGGAGATTGAAGGAGGTAAGGAGTTTCTGGAAGTAGCGCTGCCATTTGTAGCGGGTTGCCAGGAGCCCATAGCAGAATGGAAGATCCCCAATATGAGGGGAATTATGGCTTCCAGGACCAAACCTTTGGAGGTGATGGAACCGGAAAAAGTGGAAGAAGGAACATCAGTGAAGAATTTTGAGTTACCTCCTCCCAAAGGAGATGTGAAAATATTCGAAGTAGAAAAGATTGGAGAATTAGTAGACGAATTGATTAATAAGGCAAAAGTAATTTAAGATGAGTGTACTGGTTTTTATAGAGTTAGACGATAAGGAAGTAAAAAAGTCATCACTTGAGGCGGTTAGCTATGGCAAAGCTTTGAATGATGAAGTTTTTGCCATTTGCTTTGGAGAAGTAGCTGGATCGGAAGCAGAAAAAATAGGGAAAGCAGGTGCCAAAAAACTCATTCAGGCTAAAGAAGCAAAGCTGGAAGTGCCCAATATCATGGCATATTCCTCTGCTATCGCTGAGGCTTTCAATCAACACGGTTGCCATACACTGGTGTTGGCCAAATCATCCCTTGGTGATCCTGTTTCGGCCAGGGTGGCTATTAAAGTTGGCGCAAGTGTAGTGTCTAATGTGTCTGGGTTGCCTGAGGGAAATGGTGAGGTCATAGTTGATAGAAGCATTTATACCGGAAAGGCTGTAGCAAAAACGATTGTGAAGGGCGATAAGAAAGTATTGACAATCAAAAAGAATACTGTACCTGTTCTGGAAAATGGTGCTACACCTGAGTCAGTTGATTTCAAGCCCACGCTTAACGAGGAGGACTTTAAGGTGAAGGTGACCAAAACTGAAAAAGCTACTGGTGAGGTGCTATTACCTGAAGCGGACATTGTTGTATCGGGTGGCAGAGGCATGGGCGGGCCTGAAAAGTGGGATATTTTGGAAGATCTTGCGAAGACCTTGGGCGCGGCCACCGGCTGTAGCAAGCCAGTATCAGATATGAATTGGCGGCCACATCACGAACATGTTGGCCAAACAGGCATAAAAGTCAGTCCGTCTCTATACATTGCGGTGGGAATTTCCGGAGCCATCCAACACCTGGCTGGAGTGAACTCATCCAAATACATTTTGGTGATCAATAAAGACCCGGAAGCGCCTTTTTTCAAAGCTGCAGACTTTGGAATTGTGGGGGATGCGTTTGATATTGTCCCTAAATTGACAGAAGCAATAAAAGCTAAAAAAGACTGATGCCGGATAAAATAAAATTAGAAATACTGGGCTTGTCCTCAAGCCAATCACAATCAGGGTCATTTGCGCTGGTACTTGGAGAATCCGGGGGTAACAAGCGGCTGCCAATCATCATTGGTATGTTCGAGGCACAGGCGATTGCTATCGAGATAGAAAAGATCGCTCCAAATCGCCCGATGACCCATGACCTCTTCAAATCTTTTGCCTACAACTTCAACTTTGATATCAAGGAGATTATTATTTCCGATCTTAAGGAGGGTGTTTTTTTTAGCAAGATCGTTTGCTCTCACGATGGAAAAACCATAGAGATCGACGCCAGGCCTTCAGATGCTATTGCTATTGGGTTACGTTTCAATGTAGACATCTTTACTTATGAAGCCATCCTCACTGAGGCAGGAATAGAAATGAGCGAGGAAGAGATTTCATCAACGGTAGAGAAGAAGTCTGAGCCCGCTGCTCCTCCTAGTAAAGACAAGCCTAAAAAGCTGGAAGACCTGCCATCAGACCAGCTGAACAAAATGCTGGACGATTCGCTCAAGAATGAAGACTATGAGCGTGCTGCTAAAATCAGGGATGAGATCAACCGTAGAAATTGATCCCCGGGTATCGTCCCATTGATCAAACCAGAACCAACTATCATGACAAGATTTTTCCTATTCAGTGCAAACAGGACTATGATTGCACCGATTTTGCTGTTTTTTGCATGTGCTACTCCTGAATTCTCTGATACAGATCCTGTTGATTTGGTTGACCCAATGATCGGAACAGCCATAGCTACGACACCAAGTGCCATTAAGCATAGTGTAAGTGGGTCTGAATTGCGCGGTCAGAATTACCCTGCTGTTGGTGTACCTCATGGGATGACCCAATGGACACCTGAAACCCAGGCTACTGAGCTGAAATGTAAGCCGCCCTATTATTACGAAGATTCAGTAATTACAGGGTTTAGAGGCACACATTGGATGAGTGGTTCCTGTACACAAGATTATGGAAGCGTGACATTGATGCCATTTACAGGTAAGGTAAAAACAGACCCATACCTTAGGGGTTCTGCATATCAAAAGACCGGTGAGACAGCCAAACCAAACTACTATCAGGTTACCTTAGATAAATATGATATTGATGTAGAGCTTGCAGCTTTATCGAGAAGCGGGATCTTGAAATTTTCGTTTAATGGGGATAGCCCACCCAAAATAAGCATTACACCAAATAGTGATGAGGGATTTGGATTTGTACATATAGACGTAGAAAATCAGATGGTTTGGGGATATAATCCAGCTCACCGAATCTACCAGGGATGGGGCGAAGATGCAGGGTTCAGCGGATATTTTGCCATGGTCTTTTCTCAACCATTTACAGGTTACGGGACCTGGGTGGATGGTGTACTTCGGGATACCAGCGATGAAGTAAAAGGTGACTCAACTCAGGTTGGTGCATTTGTTAGCTTTGAATCTGGAAACGAAGTTTTGGTGAAAGTAGGCACCTCATTCACCGGGAAGGAGGGTGCCATTGCGAACATGGAGGCTGAGATTCCGGGGTGGGACTTTGATCAGGTAAAGAATGCTTCCGGAGATATCTGGAATAGTGTACTAAGCAAAATAAAAGTAGCTGGAGGTCAGGATCAGAAAACACTCTTTTATTCAGCATTGTATCATAGCTACCTACTTCCCAGGGTATTTAGTGATGTGGATGGTAAGTATGTAGGTTTTGCAGAAGACAGCAATATTTATCAATCAGACAGCGATTACTATGTTGACTTTTCCATGTGGGATTCATACCGGTCGGTTCATCCCCTGATGACGATTGTGGAACCTAAAAAATCAGCTGACATGGTAAATTCATTGCTATTGAAAGCTGAGCAAGGGGAGTGGCTGCCGATTTTTCCATCCTGGAACAATTACACTGCGGCGATGATTGGTGATCATGTCATAGCTATGATTTGTGATGCGGATGCAAAGGGTATCACCGGTTTTGATCGGGAAAAAGCCTGGAATTTTATGAGGAAAAATGCCTTTGAATATAACTCCGATCAGAATTCCTACGTGTCTGGAAAAGGTCGACGGGCACTCAATACCTACCTGGAATACAATTACATCCCCATGGAAGAAAAAGTGCCTCATTCGTTTCACAAAGAGGAACAGGTGTCACGCACCCTGGAGTATGCGTATGATGATTTTGTATTGGCAAAATATGCACAGCGTCTAAATAAACCTGAATATGAATCATTGATCAGCAGGGCCAGTAATTGGAAGCATGTATTTGATCCTGATACGCGGTATGTAAGGGGGAAATACGCTGATGGCCGATGGTATGAACCCTTTGATCCCAATGCTACACGCACACCCTTTATTACTGAGGGTACACCTTATCAGTATACCTGGTATGTGCCTCACGATGTGTATGGTTTGATTGAGGCTATGGGAGGAAAAGAAGCTTACACTCAAAAGCTTGATGTACTTTTTGATTCGGATGAATATTGGCATGGAAACGAGCCTGGGCACCAGACGGCATATATGTATGCATATTCAGGCTATCCCTGGAAAACCCAGCAGCGAGTATCTGATATTATCAAAAGTGAATATAGTACAGGACCCGGGGGATTGAGTGGCAATGAAGATGCCGGACAGATGTCGGCGTGGTTGGTTTTTTCAATGATGGGATTTTATCCTGTATGTCCGGGTACACCCTATTATATACTGGGTACACCAGCTTTTGAAAATGCTGAGATTTCACTTGAAGGCGGAAAAAAATTCACTATTCAAGCTTTTAACTTTTCCGAAAACAACTTCTTTATACAGTCTGCTACCTTGAATGGGAATGAGTTTGACCGGGCCTGGTTATCACACGAAGAATTGACTGCTGGAGGGGTGTTGAAGCTTGAAATGGGACCAGTTCCAAATCCAAACTGGGCATCTTCGGAGGATGTGCTGCCTGTTGATGTGATGAAGAATTAGATTTAGAATTGCATAATGATGTATAGGTAAATTGGAATCCCCAGTGTAATATTTAATGGGAAGGTAATAGCAAGTGCCATTGGGATATACAATCCGGGGTTTGCTTTGGGGATAGCAAGTTTCATGGCAGCAGGTACGGCAATATACGATGCACTGGCACCAAGTATTGCCAATAAGAGTCTATCACCTATACTATTACTTATCAACCCGCTCAGAAATGCTGTTCCTATTCCATTGATTAATGGCATTGCAATGGCAAAGACAAATGGGAAAACTCCGCTTTTACAAAGTACTGCCAGTTTTCTGCCACTGACAATGCCCATATCCAAAAGAAATACCGCAAGAAATCCTTTAAAAATGTCGGTAGTAAAGGGTTCAATTCCCTGGGCGTGCTTTTCACTTGCCAGAAACCCAATTACAAGACTCCCTGTAATGAGTAATACACTTCCATTAGTAACCGAATGTCTCAGGATTTTACTCATTGAAATATTCTCTTTTGCTTGTTTAGAAAAAAGTGAGATTAGCAGTACCCCAACTATGATTGCAGGAGCTTCCATCAATGCCATGGTAGCAATCATGTAGCCCCCAAACTCAATTTTGTGCAATTCGAGGTAAGAGACACAGGTTACAAAAGTTACAGCACTGATAGATCCATAGGCTGCCGCGATAGCTCCGGCATTTTCGACTCCCAGCCTTTTCTTCAAAAGAAAGAATGAATACGTAGGTATAACCAAGGATAGTAATATACCAAACAACAATACCCAGGCTATGTCTATGGTAAATGCACTATGTGCAAGTTCTTGTCCTCCTTTGAAACCAATGGAAAACAGGAGATAAAGAGAGATGAACTTAGATGAGTTTTCAGGAATGGCCAGATCACTTTTTACCTGTACTGCCAGAATACCAAGTAGAAAAAATAGAAGAGCAGGATTTGTAAGATTATCTAGAATAAGAGAAAGAGACATTATTGATTAGTTAAAGCCCAAAAAAAGGGGAACACGATCGCTCACATTCCCCACATTTATGAATTATATGAAGATTTCTACACAGGAATAACTTCTTCTATTTTTAGGTTCACATCACAATTGATTTTGACTTCGTAATCTCCGTTTTCAATTGCATTGAATTTTTCGATTAAAATTTGCCTATCCTTAGAAAGCTCAGCTATTCTTTTCTCCAGATGAGTGGAGTTTTCTCCAGTTTTTAGATGGCTGGAGAAGATCTGATGATTCAAAAAATTGATTTTGGATTTGATCAAAGCAAGTAGCACTTCCCTTGCTTCTTCAATGCCATACACATTGTCAATTAGTTTAAACTCCAGTTCTTTCATAAGTTTTGATTTATATAGTTTTGATTTACTTTAAAATAATTCTATTGACCCTGAGCGATAGAATGATTGCTAATGCCGTCCGTTATTTTAGCACTAAGGCCATCTCTTCTTGCTACAGTCAATGTTATCATCGTAGATTTTTTTTGTCGAGACAAAGTAAAATACTTTTAATCATATATTTTTATATATATTTTGCATGATATATATAAGAAATATTTATGAATTATACATTTCATCAGCTCCAGGTATTCCTGGAAGTGGTTAGACAAAAGAGTGTGACCAAGGCCTCAGAAGAGATGCACATGACGCAACCGGCGCTCTCGATTCAGCTAAAGAACTTTCAGGATCAGTTTGATATTCCACTTACTGAAGTAATTGGAAGGAAGCTTTACATAACTGACTTTGGAAAATCAGTAGCAGAGCTTGGTGAAAATGTAATTCGGGAGGCAGAAGCGATAAGGTTTAAAACATCCGAGTATGGAAATCTACTCACAGGGAGACTTAGGATTTCGTCTGCATCCACCGGCAAATATGTGATACCATATTTTCTCAGTGAATTTCTACACAAGCATGAGGGGATTGACCTGGTATTGGATGTAACGAATAAAAGCTCAGTGATCAGTAGTCTGAATAATAATGAGATTGACTTTGCATTGGTATCTGTTGTTCCCGAAGGTATTGATGTTTACGAGGAGTCCTTGTTGGAAAATAAGCTTTATATGGTCGGAAACACAGATTCGTTTGACAATGTACGTCCTTATATTTTTCGGGAAGAGGGTTCGGCTACCAGGCTGGCAATGGACCGGTATTTAAATCGAAAGGAGAAAAGGAAGCGAATAGAATTGACATCTAATGAGGCCGTGAAGCAGGCTGTAATTGCGGGTCTTGGATATTCAATCATCCCACTAATTGGCATAAAAAATGAGTTGTTATCGGGTGAGATTCATATCATTCCCTTTGAATCATTGCCTATTGTTACACATTGGAGATTGATCTGGCTTAAAGGCAAAAAACTTTCTCCGGTAGCTAAGTCTTATTTAGACTTCATCAGGAATGAAAAGGAGAGTATTATGAAAACACATTTTGACTGGTATTTAAGAGACTTACCCGGTGCTGGCGGAAAACTAAAGAGATAAAGCTCCTACTTCACGATCCAACTAGAGGAAGCGAAGTTGAAAATACTCATTTGGTAGTTTCTTCAATGATGTGATTTTGATTGCAGATATATCAATTTATTTGGAATTCCAGGCTTATATTAAGTCACTTATTTAATTTTAGTTTGCTATAATCAAATTGAATGGATATTGTCCGGGCCCTTTTGGGTTTATTATTCTTGATTTCCATTGCTCTTTTGTTCACGACCAATTGGCGGGCCATAGATTACCGATTAGTGATTACAGGTATCGCCCTCCAGATAATCTTTGGATTATTGATCACCCAAATCGAAGCAGTAAAGCTGGTATTTAATTGGATCAGCAAACAGTTTGTAGTGCTTCTTGATTTTTCGGGCGAAGGGGCTACTTTTCTTTTTGGAGATCTGATGGATACAACAAGTATGGGCTTCATCTTTGCATTACAGGTTTTGCCCACTATCATTTTCTTCTCTACACTGTCTGCAGGCTTATACTATCTGGGTATGTTACAATGGATAGTAAAGGGTATAGCCTGGGTGATGGCCAGGACGATGAGGTTGTCAGGCGCTGAGTCATTATCAGCAGCCGGAAATATCTTTCTGGGCCAGACAGAAGCACCTCTTCTGGTCCGACCCTTCATCCCAAAGATGACTCAATCCGAATTGATGTGTCTGATGACCGGAGGAATGGCAACTATTGCTGGTGGAGTTTTGGCGGGTTATGTCGCCTTTTTGGGAGGTGATGATCCAGTAGAGCGAGAAAAATATGCCGCTTATTTGCTGAGTGCTTCTATTATGAATGCACCTGCTGCGGTGGTGATGTCGAAGATTATGCTACCTGAACTCAATCGAAGCGCTATCAGCAGTGACCTTAAGGTAAATACAGATTCTTTTGGAGTGAATTTGATTGATGCCCTGGCCAGGGGAGCTGCAGATGGGCTCAAACTGGCTCTGAATATCGGGGCAATGCTTCTGGCATTTATTGCATTGATTGCAGCGCTCAATTATGTACTTGGTGCAGTCGGTGATGTTATTGGGTTGAATGCATGGATTGCTGTGTCTACAAATAATAACTTTGATGGTCTTTCGCTGGAATATCTGCTGGGACAGATTTTCCAAATCTTTGCCTTTGTCATAGGTGTAGAATGGAATGATGCCCTTCAGGTTGGTTCTTTATTAGGACAAAAGGTAGTGGTAAATGAGTTTGTTGCTTACCTGGGATTGTCAGATTTTGTACAGGCTGGTACGTTGAGTCAAAAATCCATTGTCATAGCAACTTACGCCCTTTGTGGTTTTGCCAATTTCAGCTCCATTGCCATACAGATTGGAGGCATAGGTGGGATGGCCCCCAATCAACAAAGCAACATTTCAAAATTAGGCCTTCGTTCCCTATTGGCCGCTACGCTTGCCACGATGATGACTGCATCTATAGCAGGAGCACTAGTGGGCTAGCCTGGAAAAATATCAACCCATTGTCTGGTCTCAGCAGACTTAAAGATAGCATTAATGATCATGCTGTGATCATAAGCATCTTCAAGGCTCACAGGTACATCCGTATCATTTACAATGGCCCTGGTGAAATCTTCAACCTCCAACACATAATGATTGCAGGTATCTATAAAAATTTTCTCTTCCTTCTCAAACAGAATATCACCTGGATTGACCTTGATCACGGTAGGTCTGTCTTCAGGCGCATTGAAAGGAATCATGATATCAATCACTTTCTCTGATCCCAGTACCTGTACCCTTTGGTATTTGGCTGTTTTTGTGCTTACGGAGAATATCGCCCTTTTCTCTCCGGGAAACTCCAAAATGACACTACTCAGAACGTCTGTCTTAAATTCGGGATCTTTGAAAACCGAAGCAGCAACTTTAACGGGATTCTCTCCAAAGATATAGCGTGATGTCATCACGGTGTAGCATCCTATGTCCCACAAAGCACCACCACCATATTGTTCGATATTTCTGATATTCTTCGGGTCGGCATTGTAATAGTTGAATGTACCGATGTATGTGCTGGGAATCCCAATGGCTCCGGTTTCCACCAACTTGCGTGCTTTTTGCCATTGAGGGTGACTCTTCACCATAAAGGCTTCTCCAACCTTCACGTTGTTTTCATCTCTAAGAGCAATGAGTCCTTTAGCCTCTTCAGGATTGATGAAAAGCGGTTTCTCACAAAGCACATGTTTTCCTGCTTTTATAGCTTTTGCTGTCCATTCCACGTGCATATGATTGGGCAATGGATTGTATATCACATCGATTTCCGGGTCATTGATGACTTCATCATAACTGCCATATACCTTTGGTATTCCCATCTTTTTAGCCACTTCCTGTGCATTGGATAAGTTTCTGGATGAGATGGCTAAGACATTTGCTACAGCTGATTCTTGTGCAGCAGGAATGAATGACCTCTGGGCAAAGGCCGATGTACTTAAGATACCCCAGTTTAGCTTCTTCATTTAATCAATTTTCTTTAGTAAGGAATCCATCATCAGTCCCGCTGCCGCAGGATTTGTAGCAAGAGGGATGTTATGAACGTCACAAATTCGCATTAGCATCTGTACATCTGGTTCATGAGGATGCTTGTCTAATGGATCCCTGAAAAATATCACCAGATCCAACTTTTTTTCTGCAGCCTCAGAGGCTATCTGTGCGTCACCTCCCAGGGGGCCAGATAAATATCTATGTACTTCCAGACCAGCTTTTTCTACATGAGATCCCGTGGTTCCTGTGGATACCAGGTCCACTTTTTCAAGCCACTTTTTATACTCCAATAGGAAAGCCACCATTTCAGCTTTTTTCCCATCATGGGCGATGATTGCTATTTTCATTTGATTAATTCACTTTCAAGTGACTAATAAACCATCACTTGGGTTCAGGTTGTAATGTTATAAAAATAAAGGTGGGTAAAAAAGTCTGGCCGCTTTGACCCTTTTATTTTTTTATTCAGAAATGATGGATAAGGCTCCATAAAGAAAAAGGGTAGTCTACTTCTGAGCCTCCCTGCTGCACCATGGCCGTCAACCTAAGCCACAAAATCTTAATTCATTTTATATCTTAATTGAATCCAGGAAAGGAAGAAATTATTATAGAGCCAGATTGAGCAATAGATCAAAACATAGACCCTTTTTTCTTCCAGGTATCCAATCATTTTAGTGTGAATCCTGTCGAAGTTTTCGGAACTGATTGGTTTATTGATGTCGCCCCACCATACCTTGTCTTTGGTGACTTCATCTTCTACGATAAATCTGTCCTGTGGAGATCTGCCTGTGAATTTTCCGGTATCACACATCAGGGCACCTGTATCAGTGAGATGTCCTTCCTCATCATGTACCGCACTTTCTATCAATTTTGCTGGAGTTAGGTTCCAGCAGGCTTCTTTTACTTTCCTTATACCTGCGACCTCAAGACCACTTTTTACTGATTTCAATCCGAATTCCTTCATGATTAACAGCGTTTGTTTTCGATTTATTTCATGTGCAAATGTCGAGAAGGAAGGACTATCAATCACTGATGGCGTTCTGATTTTTATTACTACCAAATCAGGTTTCCAGCGATCTTTCATTATACTTGTTTAATATCTTTCTTCAATTATGGCGCAATACAGATCCTTTTTTGGACATCCCCCTGGTTTAGCTACCCTGTTTTTTACTGAGATGTGGGAGCGGTTTAGTTATTATGGAATGAGAGCGATTCTGATCCTATTCATGACTACTCCGGCTGCCCAGGAGGGCTTAGGGCTAGACATCGAAACCTCTGCTGCTGTATATGGAATGTATACCGGGGCAGTGTATCTGTTGTGTTTGCCTGGGGGATGGCTGGCGGATAACATTTTTGGTCAGCAAAAGGCCATCTGGTATGGGGGTATTCTGATCATGCTAGGGCACCTGGTATTAGCGATTCCTGGGTCTGAACAGATTTTTTTTGGAGGACTGGCTCTCGTAGCTATGGGGACCGGGTTGCTCAAGCCAAACATTTCATCCATAGTAGGTGATCTGTATAAAGAGGATAAAGGCGCCAGGAGAGATGCCGGTTTTAGCATCTTCTATATGGGAATTAACATTGGGTCATTACTTGGACAAACAGTGGTGAGCTTTCTGGGAGAAAAAGTGGACTGGCACATGGGGTTTGGAGCCGCAGCAGTAGGTATGTTTTTGGGATTGGTACAATATCGTCTGACCATTGGCACACTGGAAGGTGTAGGGGAAGTGCAGATGAATACCAAAGAAGTGAAAAAGGCTTCAAACAATAAGTTTACCTACCTGATGATCCTCATTGCAGTTTTTCTCGTGTTTCTGCTGCAGTACTTTAATTTGGTAGACCTTGGAACGGCCAGAGGGGTTGCTGAGAGTGCGGGTATCCTGATAGTAGTGATAACCCTCATATATTTTGCCAATATTTTCATTTCAGGGGGTCTGAGTAGATCACAAATGAAGCAGGTCTTTGTTATATTCCTTTTATTTATTGGTGCTGCATTATTTTGGGCTGGTTTTGAGCAGGCAGGTTCGACATTAAACCTTTTTGCCAGAGACTATACGGATCGGTTTATTTTCGGGTATGAATTGCCAGCCGGGATTCTCCAAAACTTCAATCCACTATTTATCATCATATTGGCACCCGTATTTGGGTCTTTATGGATTCGTCTTTCTGCGCGTCAGATGAACCCACACACTCCAGTCAAATTTGCTTTTGGATTGATCATGATGGCTCTTGGCTTTTTGGTGATGTACTTTGCCGCCAAAGTTGTAGTGCTCGGAAGCCAGGCTGGTATGGGTTGGCTGATCGTGACTTACCTTTTTCATACTACAGGAGAGCTCACACTGAGTCCGGTTGGATTGAGTGCTACTACAAAGTTGGCTCCACGTAAGTACTATAGTCAGATGATGGGGATCTGGTTTGTGGCTACAGCCCTGGGAAATCTCATTGCAGGACTATTTGCAGGAGGGTTCGACCCATCAAATGTAGAGCAGATTCCGGATCTTTTTATGTCTGTAGTGCTCTTCGGTGCTGGCTGTGGCGTATTGTTCCTCGTCTTTTCAGGACCTATCAAAAAGTGGATGGGGGATGTGAAGTGAGTTTGAGCTCTTTTCCCATGACCCAAGGGACAACAGACCTTAATAAATCGAATTTTGTAATGACCTATTCTAATTCATATTCACTCCCAGAGAGATTTCAATGCCCTGGAGCAGGGTGCGGGCATCCGGGTAGTCTACCAGTTCTGTCTGGATAGAACCACCTTCTGATCCTCCGGTAATGGTTCCTTCCAATGGTGATTTGATCCCGCCTGACAAATATTGAATATCAGTGGTAAGGCTAAATTTTTGACTCACATGAAATTCAAAGCCAACTCCGGCCATCCAGCCAACTCCGAGTCCATTTTCGATGCTTAAATCCGTATTGGCTACATCCCAGCCTTTAAAATCCCGGATGGCCCGGTCAAAATTCCCATAATTGATGCGAGGGTTGATATTCCAGATCCCAAACCCGCCTCCAAGCACCTTAAAGGACATCACTTTTGTTTTGACACCCAGCGAAAGCTGAAGAGGTACGAGTGTTGCAAAACCAGGGCCAATTAAAGGCTTTTCACTTTCAAAGGGTAGCTCTTCAATGGGAAGGCCGGGTACAGTGTATAATGTGAAACCTGTTTCAAGTCCAACCAACCCAAAATCAAGACCTACACCCCGGAGCGAGAATGGACTTACAGGTGCCGAAAGATACCCATTCGTGGGGAAGAGGTAGGAAAAGGAGATGCCCTGACTATGGCCCGCATACGAGCTGAATACCAGGATGAAAAGGGAAAGTAGTTTAACGGGTCTGACCATGAGCTTGATTTTAGTTAGGCTCAAAGTAAACCATTAGAAATGATAACGAGAATCAATTGACCAGTTCAATCCTCAAGCCGACGCCTTTGATTTCCCTTTCACTCACCCAGGAGACTTTGGTTCGGATGGAAATGTCGTTATTGATTGCATGATGGATCTGCTCCGCGACCTCCTTGCTGAGGTATCCGATTTGATGGCCTTTTTGGGTTATCACTTTCACAGCATTGGGGTCGTAAATGTTGGTGGGTTCCGCTTCCAGTTGCAATAGATCATCTTCGTTCACTTCTTCAGCGATAATCGATTGGCGGGAGGTGCCATCTGTATTTAGGTGAGAAACACCTACAACTTTGGAGTCGATGACATACGCTGAAGGGATCTTGATGATTTTGGCCATGAAGAATAAATTAAATTGAATTCATAATAGGATCAAAATTATTTTTTCTAGAAATAACATGATTGGAATTACACCCCTTCAGGGTTAGATTAAATAAACTGATTAGACTCCTACAATCCTTTCAATCCTTTGGTATTTTAGCTGAATCTCATTAAATCTTAGATTGAAAATATCGGGGAAGTTTGGGTTTATTTTCTTCCATTCTCAATGGTTAGAGGGTAAAAAAATACCCTGACGAAAACCGCCAGGGTACTTATCTATTGAGTTTTATGATATTACATCATGCCGCCCATTCCACCACCTGGCATTCCACCACCTGGCATTGCAGGAGCTTCTTGCTCAGGGTGATCAGCTACTACAGCTTCAGTTGTCAATAGAAGCGCAGCAATAGAAGCCGCATTTTCCAAAGCCAACCTGGTCACTTTAGTAGGGTCGATGATACCAGCTTTGAACATATTTACATATTCGCCAGTAGCAGCGTTGTAACCATAATCATCTTTACCGTTAATTACTTCGTTTACAACAACCGATGCTTCACCGCCAGCGTTTTCAACGATAGTTCTCAATGGAGACTGGATCGCCTGATGAATGATCTTTACACCAGTATTTTGGTCAAGGTTTTCAAGCTTCAGATTATCCAATGCTTTCATTGCTCTGATGAATGCTACACCACCACCGGCAACGATACCTTCCTGCACCGCAGCTCTTGTCGCATGTAATGCATCATCTACTCTGTCTTTCTTCTCTTTCATCTCTACTTCAGTAGCAGCACCTATGTAAAGGATAGCCACACCGCCAGAAAGCTTTGCAAGACGCTCTTGAAGCTTTTCTCGATCGTAGTCAGAAGTAGTGTTTTCGATTTGTTGCTTGATTTGATTTACTCTTCCTTCGATCTCTTTTTTGTCACCAGCACCGTTTACGATTGTAGTGTTGTCCTTGTCGATGTTGATTTTTTCAGCAGATCCGAGTGAATCAAGCGTAGCATTTTCAAGTTTGTATCCTCTCTCTTCAGAGATCACAGTACCACCTGTCAATACAGCGATGTCTTCCAACATTGCTTTTCTTCTGTCACCAAAGCCAGGAGCTTTAACAGCAGCAATTTTCAAAGAACCTCTGATTTTGTTTACTACCAATGTAGCTAAAGCTTCACCTTCTACATCTTCAGCGATAATCAAAAGAGGTTTTCCAGTTTGAGCTGTTGCCTCAAGTACAGGAAGCAATTCTTTCATGTTGGAGATTTTCTTATCATAGATAAGAATATAAGGACTCTCCAGCTCAGCTTCCATCTTCTCTGTGTTGGTCACAAAGTAAGGAGAAAGGTAACCCCTGTCGAACTGCATACCTTCAACAGTTTTTACTTCTGTTTCAGTACCTTTTGCTTCTTCAACAGTGATAACACCATCTTTACCAACTTTGTCCATGGCATCAGCAATCATCTTACCAATCTCAGGATCGTTGTTTGCAGAAACTGCAGCTACCTGAGAAATCTCTTCAGATGTATTGATGGTTTTAGATTGCTTTCTAAGGTTGTCTACGATAGCAGCTACTGCCTTGTCTATACCTCTTTTCAGGTCCATTGGATTGGCACCAGCAGCAACGTTTTTAATACCGTGACTGAAAATAGATTGTGTAAGCACGGTAGCAGTAGTAGTTCCGTCTCCTGCATCATCGGCGGTTTTGGAAGCAACTTCTTTTACCAGCTGAGCACCCATGTTTTCGATAGGCTCTTTCAACTCAATTTCTTTGGCTACTGAAACACCATCCTTGGTAACAGATGGAGCACCAAATTTCTTGTCTAATATTACGTTTCTTCCTTTAGGTCCTAAGGTAACCTTTACTGCGTCGGCAAGTATGTCAACACCTTTCTTCAGGCTATCTCTTGCGTCGGTATCAAAAAATATATCTTTAGCCATTTCTCTATTAATTTTTAATTATGGGTTTTTAAATAATTCCGTAAATGTCAGCTTCCTTCATGATCAGGTATTCAGTACCATCAATTGTGATCTCTGTACCTGAATATTTTCCATAAAGTACCTGGTCACCAACTTTTACGTTAAGTGGTTCATCTTTCTTACCAGTACCAACAGCTACAATCGCGCCTTTTTGAGGTTTTTCTTTCGCTGTGTCAGGAATGATGATTCCTGAGGCAGTTTTTTCTTCAGCTGCAGCCGGTTCAACCAGAACCCTATCGGCTAATGGTTTGAAATTTAGTTTTGACATGTGTTTAATCGTTTATTTGGTTAAGTTCTTATTCTAAACTTGAAATATTCAACGGATGTCTCTATTACACTTTGTATGCCAGTCCTGAAAATCTGCCTTTTTTAGGTGTTTTTGACAGGAAATACTGACAAAATATCAGTTAGTCTTTTTTGAACCTGACACTACTGTCAGTTTGCCATTTTAAGAAAAGATGATTATTTTAAGATTTGATTTAATTATATACTGATATGAATGAATTAAAACATGATTGGTTGACCGATGGAATCATCGATTATGAATTTAAGAAATACATTCTGTTGGCTTATCTGAAAACCATCAGGGAGAAGTTTGATCAGACTGAGCTCTATCCCTTTCTCTCGGACCTGGTTTTCCACTATAAAAACCTGCTACAGGTAAAATCCAATAAAGAACTTATCTATGAGTCTTTCCCCAAATCTATCACTAAGGCTGATTTCCGTAAGTTAAAATTCAGCTATAAAAAGCTGGTATATGATGGAGAGGTAATGGGTGAAATAGAAGATATCATCTCATTTGCCATCCCCAAAATGGAGCAACGCATAAAGGAAGGAAAAGAACTCTATGAATTTGTAGAAGACAATCTTGAGTTGAGCCCTATAGGCTTAATTCCGATATACAAAGAAGAAGGGTATCTCCTTCTAAATCAGGATGCTGCCAGTGATGTTACAATTTTCAGATATCAGCTCAAAATGTTTGAAAAGGCTGATGAGAGCTATAGAGCTATCAGCACAGAATATCTCGGCCAGGAGATGCATTCAATCTCGAGAACCTTCGAAAGTATCAAGCTGGACCTGGTAAAAAGGTATACTTACTTGCCTAATCCTGCTACATACCTGGTGGTCAGTAAGCTGAGCTTTCCTGTTTCACAAACTGTACTGCCCATCGCCAAAAGGTTGTTGGTGCGGCACTTATCTGTGGCAGCTTAGATGTTATTGTTTATTGAGCTGAATCAGCAGACTCTTCTATCTGAAGCTCCTCTAGGTCCCCGCCATTAAGGTCCTCAAGCCCTTCCAGGGTTTCACCTGATCCATCAGTAGGCTGAAAGGATGGGGGAGGTAATGCTGACTGATCTCTGGCGTTCTCCAGGTTAGGGCTGGTAGGTCCACCTGTATTTTGAGCATCTACCAGGAAAAAATTTGTAGATAGTGTAAGTACAAGTAGAGCTATTGCAAAACCCCAGGTAAGTCGCTCCAGTAAGTCACCCGTTTTCTTTACACCCATGATCTGAGAGGTTCCCCCTCCACCAAATTGACTGGATAGTCCTCCTCCCTTTGGATTTTGTGCCAGTACAACCAGTACTAGCAAAAGAGCAACTAAAATGATGATTCCAACAATTAATGCGTACATCCCTACTTGATTTTTTTAATTCTGCCCGCAAAGTAAGCTTTTTTTTCAGGGAATCTCAACATCAGTGAATTGTATATTTTAATTGCCTTATCTTTTTTTCCCTGATTGAGGAAAATTTCAGCCAGGTATTCAGTGCCTACATCATCTGGTAACTCAGAGCTTTCTACCGATAAATCACTCTGTTCGCCTTTATCAGGTGCAGGTTTAAAGGAGGGATTGCTCTTGATAAACTGGTCAATCAATTCATTTTGGTTGACCCCGTCATGGTCGTCTTTCTTGTTTGATTTTGTGGTTTTTGATGTTTTTGATGTTTTTGAGGCCCTTGAGGTGCTTTTCTTCGCATTGGATTTAGACGTGGCTTTTCTTGTGCCAGCCTTGGTGGTCTTTTTGGCTGGTGTTGATTTGGTAGCGCCTGACTTAGCCTTGGGAGACTTAGACGCTGTCTTTGTTGTAGTTGTTTTTTTTGCTGTGGTTGCCTTCTTTTCACTGGCCGCTTTAGGCTTGGTAGCAGTCGACTTTTTTGTGGCTGAAGCTTTTTGAGTGGCTTTTGCTTTGGAAGAGGTGTCAGTTTTATCTGTCGTTTCAGTGGATTTGGCTACTGGCTGCTTTTTTTCTTCCTTGGGTTTAGAAATAGCAGCTTCAGTCTTTTTTGTAACTTTTTTTACCGCTTTTTCCACGGCCTCTTCTTCCTCGATCTTCCTGGACACTTCCATGTACCGGGCACGTGACTTTTCGAGCTCCTCCATGTCTTTGTGCAGATTATAGATCAGTTGATCAATGGAGGATGAACCAGATGAATCTTCAATCTGTGTTGGTGTCTCGGCCAATGGTGCCGAAGGTGGTGTGGAAGGTGCCTGAGAAGCAGGTCTTTCAGCTGGTCTTATAGTAGGCCTTTGTTTTTCCTCTATAGGAGTAGGTTTCGCTGCAACAGGCTTTTCTACTTTTACTCCATCACTTGCCAGGAATTGCTTGAGTAGGACTCTATTGGTGGAATAGATGGCTGCTGAAGCTGTCTTACGACCAGCTACTTTCGATTTAGATAGTCGATGGCCTTTGGCCTCCAATACCCTGGCGGCCTGGAAATATGGGTTCTCTGACACTATTTCATCTAACTCCTGCAGGTTTATCTCCTTTAGGGCACCAGGATTATTAAGTAACTCAATGAATTTCTGCTTATTCAAAGTCTTTTTCGCTTGAGTGAAGTATCTAAATTAAAAAAAATTACCAATTCGCTACCGAAGCATTAAAGATATCAAAAATAATTTGATCAAAAATTTCCTCTACGAATTGTTGCTCATTGGAAGATAAATCGGTTCTATTTTGATCAAAATCCACAAAAAATGAAAATGTTCTTTCAAAATCAAACTCGTCATCCCGGGTATTTACATAGCTGGCAAACACCTCAATGGTAACTCTTGTGAGGCTGGCAAAATCTCCCTGATTTTGATTTTGAGATGCAGAGGCAGCTACAGGTGTTACTCTGTAATCTGCTATGTAGCCTTCTATCTGGAGGTCACCATTATCATCAACAATACTAAGGTTGGTATTTTGCTGATAATAGTCTTTGATCTTCTCTGTAAAGGTCACACTCATCGTTGATGGACCCAGCGTAGCTTCATTGGGAAAGTTGAGGATGGAAATGGTTTTTATGTCCGAAGAGATGGAGGCTCCTGAAAACGAATAAATACCACAACCACTTGGGATAAGGGCGATGACTAACGCTATGCTACTCACTATCAATCTCATACTGCTTGATTTTTCGGTATAGTGTCCTTTCAGAAATGCCCAGATCCTGTGCGGCATACTTTCTCTTGTTGTTATTCTTTTTCAGCGCCATAATGATCATTTCTTTTTCCTTCTTTTCAAGGGACAATGAGTCATCTTCGGTTTCATGGGTAATGTCTTCTATTTCTTCGTCGGTACCTGAGTCGTTTTCCACAGGATTGATCACCAACGGCTCATAGTTTTCATCAGAAAACTCTTGCTCACTCTTGGCGGGCAAAGAACCCAGGTCATCAAATAAACGCTCATGACGGGATAAAATTTCGGTGCGTGACCGATCATCTTTCAGGATGTCATGAATGAGTTTTTTCATTTCAGTCACATCCTGGCGCATCTCAAACAAGATTTTATAAAGAATGTCCCGCTCGGAGAAGTTATCGCTGTTTTTTGATTTTTCAAGCAGTGCAGGAAGGTTCGATTCTGTACGAGGCAGGTATTTAGCCAGCGTATCCCTGTTCACCTCTCGCTCTATTTCCAACACGCTCATCTGCTCCACGAGGTTTTTCAACTGCCGGATGTTTCCCGGGAATCGAAAACTTTTTATAAGTGCTTTCGCTTCGTCGTTCAGTGTAAGTGGTTTGATGTGGTAGGCATCAGAAAAGTCAATGGCAAATTTTCTAAAAAGTAGTAATACGTCTTCACCACGCTCCCGTAGCGCAGGAACCTTGATAGGTACCGTATTCAAACGATAGAAAAGGTCTTCGCGGAATTTTCCGGTTTTCATACCCTCACTAAGGTCCACATTGGTGGCGGCGATCACCCGCACATCGGTCTTGATCACTTTTGATGATCCCACCTTAATAAACTCTCCGTTTTCGAGTACTCTCAGCAATCTTGCCTGAGTGCTAACCGGCATTTCACCGATTTCATCCAGGAAAATGGTACCTCCATCAGTTACTTCAAAATATCCTTTCCTCGCCTCATGAGCACCGGTAAATGCTCCCTTTTCGTGTCCAAACAGCTCTGAATCGATCGTTCCTTCTGGTATGGCTCCGCAGTTGATAGCGATAAACTGGCCATGCTTTCGGTGAGACAGGCTATGGATGATCTTGGAAAATGATTCTTTCCCTGCTCCACTTTCCCCTGATATAAGCACGCTCATGTCTGTTGGAGCCACCTGTATAGCTACCCTGATCGCATTGTTGAGTTGAGGAGAGCTTCCAATGATCTCAAAACGCTGTTTGACTGACTGTATTTCTGAGTCTATGTGATAATTCATGCTTAAACGACCTCCCCGATGAGTGTAGCAGCAGTACACTCCTTCACCTTTACCTCTACGTATTGTCCTTTTTTGAAATTGTTGTCATCAAAAACAATGACTTTGTTGGCTGAGTTTCTGCCTTGTAGCTGTGTCGCTGATTTTTTGCTTGGTCCTTCTATCAAAACCTTGAATGTCTTTCCAATATCCTGACGATTGCGGGCGTGGGATATTTCCTGTTGTTTGGAAATGATCTCCTGAAGCCTTTTCTTTTTTACTTCCAGAGGTATATCATCCTTATATTTCTTTGCTGCCAGCGTGCCCGGACGCTCAGAATAATAAAACATGTATGAGAAGTCATATCGGACATAATCCATCAAAGAAATCGTGTCCTGATGCTCCTTCTCTGTCTCTGAACAGAAACCAGCAATCATGTCTGAGCTGATGCCACATTCATCGCCTAGAATATCTCTGATAGCATCCACCCGATTGATATACCATTCTCTGTCGTAGGTGCGGTTCATCAGCTCCAGCACCCTGGAGTTGCCGCTCTGTGCCGGCAGATGGATATAGTTGCAGATGTTTTCATAGCGCTTCATCGTATAAAGCACTTCATCGGTGATGTCTTTTGGGTGTGAAGTGGAAAACCTGACCCTAAGGTCCGGGTGCACTTTAGCTACCAACTCCAGCAGATTCGCAAAATTTACAATTTTGTCTGCACCTTCTTTTTTCTCAAGTCGGGCCTTGTTGTTTTCTTCCGGAGACCACTTGTAGGAATCTACATTCTGACCAAGTAAGGTGACCTCTCTGTATCCATTGTTGAAAAGTTCCTGTGCCTCAGCAACGATGGAATGTGGATCACGGCTTCGCTCCCGGCCACGGGTAAAGGGGACCACACAAAAAGAGCACATGTTGTCGCACCCTCGCATGATAGAGATGAATGCTGTGACTCCATTTGAATTTAATCGCACAGGAGAGATGTCCGCATAAGTTTCTTCCCTCGAAAGAAAAGTATTGACCCCCCGGTCACCTTCTTCGGCTTTTCTGACAAGATTTGGAAGATCTCTATAGGCATCAGGCCCTGCAACCAAATCAACAATCTTTTCTTCCTCCAGAAGCTTGGATTTAAGCCGTTCAGCCATGCATCCCAATACCCCAACAGTGATTTCAGGACGATCTTTTTTAATCTGGTTAAATTGGGTTAACCGCTTTCTCACAGTTTGCTCAGCCTTGTCACGGATAGAGCAGGTGTTCAATAAAATGACATCTGCTGCCTCAAAAGAGCTGGTAGTGTCGTATCCTTCTTTTTGCAGGATAGACGTCACAATCTCACTATCAGAGAAGTTCATCTGGCAGCCATAGCTTTCTATATAAAGCTTCTTGGCCGAAGCAGCATTTCCCTCCTTAGAGATCCTGACCTCGCAGTGTTCTTCTTTCTTCGTATTATCTAAAATTCCAATGTCTTCTATCAGCTCCATAATCGACGCAAAGATAACAGGATTCAAAAAAGGAATGACATTTTGTCAGTATAATTAGGTAGAAGGATTTTGAAAAAAATATACGACCTAATCCTCCTTTAGGGCTTGTAAGCTAAAACCAACATTTACGGTGTTGTAGATAAATTTATCTTTGGCCTTGTCTAACACTGAAGACTCATCATCATATTTTATATTCCATGCTGTGCGATCGATATTGAATTTGGCTTCAGCGAAGATTTTGTTGTTTCTGAAAAATACTGCTGCCGGGAAAGTTATGCTTTTGGTAATACCTCGTATGGTTAGATTTCCAGTGGCTGAATGTGTTGGTTCTTTGACCATAAATTCACTTAGCAGTGCGGGGGTGTTTTCTGATGGGTACTCGTCCTTATTAACCACTTCTATCATCGAGTCATAGGGTACCAGGGCAATCAGCTCAAACTTTGCCGTAGGAAAAGAATCCACATAAAAGAAGTCTTCAGACATCAGGTGGTTTTTTAGTTTGTCATAATCTTCGGTGTCTTTCCCAAGGCTTTTAATGTCAATGGAGGGTAGGTCGATGATTATTTTTCCCCCCAGAATATCTGATTCTTCAGCAACCAGATGACCTTCTTTAATGCCTATCGTACCATTGTGTTGTTTCACCGGTCTGCTGCCTATCCAGGTCACGACAGAGCTGGCTGGATCTATTTGGTATGTAGTTCCATTGCTAATATCTTCAGTGTTTGTCAGAGGTTCACCAACCACTGATTCTGTTCCATTGGGTTTTTGTGTGCAACTAACAATCAGAATGGTAAGTGATAGAATGAAAATATTTGTTTTGATCATTTTGATATTCGAAAGATTATTCAAAAACATTACCTTAACGAAGAATTGAAACTACTTGTTAGGCAAACCTATATTTTTTCATGGCACTAATAAAACCTGTTAGAGGTATTGCTCCGAAATTCGGAGAAGATTGTTGGTTCGCTGAAAACGCAACCATCGTAGGAGAAGTAGAGATGGGCGATCAATGTACCGTCTGGTTTAATGCTGTGGTGCGAGGCGATGTGCACTACATCAGGATTGGAAATAAAACCAATATCCAGGACAATGCAACCATTCATGGCACTTTCGAAAAAGCACCAACCAATATCGGAAACGATGTATCAATTGGTCACAATGCCATCGTACATGGTTGTACATTAAAGGATGGAGTGCTTATAGGTATGGGAGCCATTGTAATGGACAATGCGGTGGTGGAGGAGGGGGCCATTGTTGCTGCCGGTGCGGTGGTTTTGCAAAATACGATCGTGGAAGCCAATACCATCTACGCCGGAGTGCCAGCCAAAAAAGTGAAGACCGTGGGACCGGAGAACAGGGAAATGCAATCTCGAATAGCCAATAACTATATCAAATATGCAGGGTGGTTCAAATGATTGGGTAAAGGTAAATCGCGCGGCCAAAGGTGAGTACAATCCTTTTTATGCTGGATATATTTCACTCATTTCTGAAGAAGATGTGATCGGATATATCATTGCTCAGCATAGGCGATTTATAGATTACCTCCGCACACTAGAGCAACGAGATCTCAGATTTGCCTATGCACCCGGAAAATGGACGAGGGCACAGGTTATCGGTCATATCATTGATACCGAACGAGTCATGGCTTATCGAGCTCTTTGTATTGCCAAAGGTGAACAGGTGATGCTTCCCGGTTTTGACCAGGATCTCTATATGGCGGAATCAAATTTTAACTCCAGAACAAAAGACTCACTTATACGGGAGTTTGACTTCGTGAGAAAGGGAAATATTGAAATGTTTTGTTCATGGGATGCGGAACACATCAAATATATTGGAAATGCTAATGGTTCTGCCTGCTCCGTTGCTGCATTAATGAGCATCATTGCCGGCCATTTGGAGCATCATTTCAAAATGCTCAAAGAAAGGTATATTTGAAACAGGTAAAATTAAATCGATCATTTATGAATTTTCTTATTCGTACCTTACTCTCAAGCATTGCGGTCATCATCGTTTCTTATCTGCTTCCGGGAGTCAATGTGGAGAGTTTCCTGGTGGCTGTGATTGTGGCCGTTCTTTTGTCGCTGCTCAATATGACCGTGAAGCCTCTACTGATCATTCTCACCATTCCTCTGACCGTTTTTACTTTGGGGCTTTTTTTGTTGGTGATCAATGCCTTGATAATCATGCTGGCAGATGGGGTGGTGCCAGGCTTTGAAGTGGCTGGTTTCTGGTGGGCGCTGCTGTTTAGTTTGTTGCTTTCATTGACAAATAGTTTGTTGGCTGAGTTAAGTGGGACGGAGAGGAAGAGATAGGAGAGGGCAATCGGGAATCATAACTTGGACGCCCAGTTGTCCTCCCTGATAAAACTTTGTACCAGCCCTAAAAAACGCTTCTTTGGTAAATTATTTTGAAGATGATGGTCTGAGGCTTAATTTATTATCTTGGAATAATCTTTTATCTCACTGGAGATATCCTAAAAACCCCTTCAACATAAAAATTGCCCTCAAGGCCTTTAAACAATGATTTTATCATGTATTTCAGAAGCCCATCAGATATTGTTCAAAACCCGCGCAGACTTTCATCGAAACCTGCGCAGGTTTTAGTTGAAATCCGGGCAGGTTTTTTGGCTGTAGAGAAATAATACAATTTTCGGGAGAATTACTTTAGCCTGGATTATGCAGAAGAAGTAAGTCTTCTTTTCTTATTAGCAACAGATGTCAATCATTTGAGAATATTAATCATAGATATCTCCTCCATCTCTCCACCCATGAATTGCTTCCTGGCTAGGTTAATAACATTACATTCCTTAGGGGGATGGTCGGGTAGACCCTAAAAGGGACAGACCATAGAATGGGTAAAGCTAAAAATAGACCGGACACTGAGGGTCTTTCTTGTAGTTTCTCAGTTTTACCCTGTAATTGACGAGGATCTCGTGGGATCCCGTGGTGTTTTGGCCCAGGTCATTGGTAGAAGCATCGTAGGCATAGCCAGCCCGCAGGTTTTCGTTCAATACCAGCTGACCGATAAAGACTACTTCCAATGAGTTTCGCACGCTTAATCCCACATAGGCGATATTGTCAAAGATGACATTGCCAGTGAATTCATAAGAAAGCCTGTTTTGTTCCTGAACCCTGATTAATACAGAAGGAGCCAGCTTCACCAGGCTCGAAGCATGAAAGATCACTCCACCGGTAATGTAATAGTACCTTGATTGCCTTGCATTGAATTGTTCTACGGCTTCTTCAATGGTGTATGTTTTGTTTTCCAGGATGTAAGGAACAGATATTCCTGCATACATATTGGGGTTGGCAAGGTACAGACCCGTACCAAAATTAGGTGTTAGCCGGTTGTTTGCCCCAGTTAATAGCGGGTCATTCTGATCAAAGATGGTAAGTTTCGAGAAGTCTGTTTCTCGTCTGTCCATTCCACCCTGTAGCCCCATCGCAAGTATACCAATGGGGGTTTTGATCTTGTATGCATACTGACCATAAAGTGAAAAGGTCTCCGTAGCGCCAATTTCATCTCTGAAAGCAGACAATCCTATCCCCACCCGATTGGAATAGAAAGAAGAATGAGCTGTGAGTGCCTGGTGATTAGGAGCTCCATCGATGTTTAGCCATTGCTTACGATGCACAGCAATCACAGAAAGTATGTTTAAGCTTCCTGCGTAGGCTGGATTGAGCAGCAGTCCATTAAAGGGGTAGGTAGAGGTTAGTGTTCGCTGCTGGGCATGGGTCACCATGCAGCACGCCAACAAGCATAACACTAAACTATACCTTAACACCTTCATACGTTGCTAATTTAACGAACTAACTCTAAATAACCCTGAATTCGAGGCCTTATTGTATTGTCTACCAATTCGTCCTCAGTTCCCCAGTCCTGCGGTCCTTTTTCAATGATGTAGAAATAAGTTCCGGCAGGAAGTTGCAGACCACCTCTTCCAACGTTACTATATCCGTCGAATCTGACCTCATTGTTGTCGTAACTATCAGATTCCCACACTTTTGTTCCGTCCCTGTTAAAGATCTGAACGTTGTTACTAGGGAAATAGTCTATACAGTCGATGAAGAAGTAGTCGTTGAGTCCATCAGCATTGGCTGATACACCATTGTAAATCTTCAATGCAGTCTCTATTCCGAATGTACCAAAGTACTCACAATCATTGTCCAATACGAACCTGACTTCCCATCTACCTGGCTGTGCATTCACCAGCTTGATATCATTTGAGAAGATTGTTCCATCAGGGGCGATCCAGTCGATCTGCTTGATCACGCCAAATTGAGAGAACATGACTTCAGCTGTCCCGGTAAACTGGTTGAAAGCACCATCTTCTGTTCTCAAACAAAGTGAAGTAGTCGTGGCAATTTCAAATACCGGATTTTCAATTGCGTTGATAATCTCCACAGGAGTGCGTGGTGAAATACACCCGGTAGATAAACGAGTTGCTCTCACTTTGTAATCCACAGAATCCAGGGTAAATATCTCGTGACCGGTAAACTGTACCGTAGTAGTATCACCCGTGGCTAAGAACCATTCGAATCTATAGCCAGTGATGGATCCACTGATCGTAGCGACAGCATGCCCATTTGCGAATAAGCAGTTATCACGATTAGATACCACATTCACGTCAGGAGCAGGAACAGCATCCGTATCATCAATAATATCGAATGTTACAAGATTTTCACAACCTGTTCGCAGATCAGTAGACAATACTGAGTAGGTTCCGATATCCAGGGAATCGGCCCTGATTCCTGTTACAAACGGTGTTTGACCAGCTGTATCAGCAGCAGTACCATTAAACCACTCGTAGGTAAATTCGAAAAGCTCTCTGTTTGTCTCCAAACTGTTAGGGTTGATCCTGGCTCTTCCATCAGGCAGAGAATCATAACAGATTGTCACATGATTTTGAATCTCTATCTGGAATGGAGGTGGGAGTGTTCTGTCCTGGATAGTGACCAGGGTAGGATCTGATGTACAGAATGCATCTGCAGCATCTACTACGTACACTGTGTAGTCTCCGTCCGGTAAATCAGAAATCAATGTACCAGAGTAGTCAGGGTTTGCTATATCAGGCACCCCTGAAGTCTGATCACCGTTGAACCAGTAGAACTGGTAATCTGTAATTGGTTTACCCAATGCTGCAAGGTTCCTGATCGTAGCACTTACTTCTCCATTAGGATTCACACAATTTGTATTTGGTGAAGTGGAGATCACTAGTCTGATAGGATCAGGATAATCATCAATGATATCGAACGAAGCACTGGACATACAGCCTGTGGTGTTATCAGTCACGTTCAATGTATAAGTTCCAGCAGGTATGTTAGTGACCGTTGCATTGTTTGGTTCAACGACTGTGTTAGAGGCGTCTCTCCATTCAAAGGTGTACATCACGTTATCAGTAGAACCATCGGCAGAAGCTGTGATCTCACCATTTGGATTTGCAGGATCACAATTGGTTTGGTTTTCAAATGATACCAGATCAATGTCGGGATAGATGATGTTACCATCATTCACTACTACACTATACACAAGTGGATTAGTACACTGTAACCTGTTGTGTGTCGCATAGATCAGGTATTTACCAGCCTCAGCAGCGCTGAAGATAGAATCAGTACCTGACTGAACCACATTGTTGAACTCATCTCTGAATTCGAAGGTATAGTCAGAAAGCACACCATAGGAAATATCAGTTACCTCAATCACACCATTTGGCGGCATACAAGAGGTAGGAGCCGTAGTCGCCACATCATTTATCACGATGTTTACTGGCCTGGACTGGATGGTAAATGTTTCTGTGCTTGTACATCCAATAGATGTATTGGTAACCTCAACCACATAGTCTCCGGCAAACTGACCACTCAATGTATCATTGTTAGAGATTGGAGTGACCAGATCGCTAGCAGCGTACCAGGTGAAAGTGTAGTTGCTTCCAGGATTATTCTGATTGTCAGCAATCACTCTTAGTGCACCTGTTGGCGTTCCTGTCATGTTACAGGTTGAATCAGCTGCTATCTGCAGACCATTCAAACTTGGATACAGGATATTGTCTATGATCACCAGCTCCAGTGGCTCTGACGTACAATTGGTGGTATCGTTTGTCAGCGTGACGTAATAGGTACCATTGCCCAACTGCTCCAGCTCCAGCGGTGTCGCCGGCACAGGGTCTACTATAGAAGTGGTAAGACCCGGATCGCTATACCAACCAACAGTATAATTGGTTGCCATAGCCATTGAATCAATCAGCGTTGATCCATATTGTCCCTCAAGCAATACAATGGATCCATTGTCCACACATGCCGTGTTGTTGTTTACTTCGTAAGAAGTGAACGTTGGTAGGATCTGGATGCTTGGCAATTCAAATACCTGGGTTCTCACACAACCTGTATTGGTGTTTGTTACCTCGACAGTGTAGAAGCCTTCAGACAATCCAAATGGATTCGCTGTAGTACCACCGTTTCCGGCAGGAACCACTACACCCACTACTTGTCCAATGTACCACTGGAATGTATAATCAGGATTGGTATGGTCGTAACCATCCGCGTTGATCATCAACTGTCCATTTGCTGCACCTCCACCACAGTTAATATTGGCAATCAAAGAGTCTAATGTCAACTCAGGAAGGAATCTTTCATCCAAAATGTTGATCTTGACCGGAGCAGCCGCACACTCAGTGCTTGCTCTTGTAGCTGTCACGTAAAATACACCCGGATCCAGTGAACTGATAGTGAGGTCAGTGTTACCACTACCGGCAGTACTTTGCGCAACAATGGTTCCACCAGGTGTATTGGATCGGATTTGTACATCATAGTCATCCAATACGCCCACTGAGAAGCTCGTGTCTGCCACGATGATCGTTCCACTTGACCCAACATCACATGTGCTGTCTGCTCTTACTACGATTTCATTCAACAAAACCTTAGGAGTAACAAGTGTTTCACTCACGGCATAGGTACCTATGGTGGTACATTCATTGATGTTGTCAAAGACCTCAACGGTATAGTATCCTGAGTCAAGCGCCAACAAGGTGCTTTGATTATCATTGGCACCCACGCCATCTGATTGAACATATGAAGTAGGGATAGCCGTACCTTCTCCATCATACCAGATGAAAGAGTATCTACCAACACCAGTATTAGGATTACTATCAGCGGTTGTGGCCGTCACGGTCAACTGACCATTTTTAGTAGGTCCGCAATTTGTGTTCACCTGATCTACATTGAATGTTAGGAGTGGATCTACCTGATCATCGATGATTGTAACAATGATGGTATCTGTAGAGCATCCTGTTACCACATTTTCACCGATGATTTTGTAGTCACCCGCTGGTAAGCCGGTAGCAATATCATTGGGTGAGTTTATAGAACCAGGTGTTCCTCCATTATAACCATCAGGCCAGGTGAAGGCATAATCTGCTCCAAAAGTGGCCAAATCCTGAACTACACCATCCAACACCACATTTGTTATCTGAATACTTCCATTCGGATTGGTACAGTTTGTATTGTCTGCAATAGACAGAGACGACGTCTGAATAGTGAAAGGAGGGATGTCCTTATTGATCGAGAACGTGGTCGTGGTCAAACACTGATCATTTGGAGCACTGTTTTTCATTACAGTTACTGTGTATGTATCTGTTGAAAGACCTGATAGCTGGGTACCACTGCCAGCAGTCATGGCTGTTCCCTGGTTGGCAGGAATGAACAGTTCATTTCCACCAGTTGCAGATGAGCCCCTGTACCAGGTAATGTCATAATCTGTTGCATTCGCAGGATTGTTTCCTTCATGAACAATGCGCATTTGCAGACTACCATTGCCCTGGAATCCTGTGTTGTCGCAAAATTCATCTGGCTGCTTGATTACCAGCTGTACCAGAGGATTTGAAGTAACATCGTCAATTACAATGTCCGCGGAAACAGTACATCCTGTCCTGTCATTTTCTACATCAACAGTATAAGTACCACCTTCAATGCCAGTCACCTGATCATTAGCAAAGTTGACAGTATTGAGTACAGCAGTACCTGGTAGACCAGTCCAATTTATAGTATAGGTATCACCGGTTGTTCCAAAATCTTCGAATACTCCATCAATATTTACCCCATTTATTGTGATTGATCCATTCGGGTTATCACAGTTCAGGTTGTCCTGAATGGTCATAACCGATAGTGGCAATGAATAAGTAGGAGCATCCCTGTTGATGGTGAAGGTCTGAATAGTCACACATCCCAGGTTAGGCGTGTTAGCGTCAGTCACTCTTACTGTATAAGTGCCGGTGCTGAGACCCGTCAATCCTGTACCATTCGGGCTAATTGTAGCAGAACCTAAAGCACCGCCGGATAATGAAGTGCCTGTGCCTGTTCCACGGAACCACTCAATGTTGTACAGCGTAGAGTCCGCAGGATTATTTCCTTCGTGTACCAGTTTGATATTTAGTGTTCCGTCACCCTCATTAGGAGTAACTGTAGTACAATACTCATCCGGAGTTTTAGCCAGCAACTGAACCACTGGATTAGAGGTTACATTGCTAATAGTGATGTTGGCAGTTACAGTACAATTTGTCCTTTCATTGGTTACATCCACTGTATAAGTGCCACCAGGAATTGTGGTTACCTGATCATCAGCAAAATTGACGGTATTCAACACTGCACCTCCTGGCAAGCCAGCCCAGTTTAGCGTATAGGTATCAGCTGTTGCCGAGAAATCATCAAAAACTCCGTCGATAAATACCCCATCTATGGTAATGGTACCATTTGGTGTACTGCAGTTGAAGTTGTTTGTTTTTGTGATGGCCGCAGCAGGCAATGAATAGGTTTGTGGATCCCTATTGATGGTAAAGGTCTGTTGAACCAAACAGCCATCATTAGGAGTGCCATTTTTAGAAACTGTGACTGTATAGTTTCCAGTACTTAAACCGGTTAGGGTTGTACCATCAGCACTGATAGATGCAGTTCCCATTGCAGAGAGCAGTGTAGTACCCGTACCTGTTCCTCTATACCATGTAATTACATAATCTGCAGGATTGGCTGGGTTATTTCCCTCGTGTACCACTTTGATGGCAAGGTCACCATCTCCCTCATTAGGAACAAGGGTAGCACAGTATTCATCGGGATTTTTTGAGAGTAGCTGAACTACCGGTGTAGTACCGATATCATCCAGTTCTATCGTAGCATTTACTGTACAACCAGTTCTGTCATTGGTAATATCCACTTCATAAAGTCCAGCCTCGAGAACTGTGACTTCATCATCGGCAAAATTGACTGTATTCAATACCGCTGTACCTGGTAGACCTGTCCAAACAATGGTATAAGTATCTCCTGTGGTAGAGAAATCTTCAAACACACCATCAATATGTACCCCATTAATAGTGATGGTACCATTAGGATTTAGACAGTTTTCATTGTCCTGAATAGTCATGGCTGACTCAGGTAATGAATATACTGGTGCATCCCTGTTGATGGTAAATGTTTGTTGTGTAAGACATCCATCGTTTGGAGTACCATTCTTAGAGACGGTGACCGTATATGTTCCAGTACTTAAACCAGTTAAGGTAGTACCATCTGCGCTCACAGAAGCTGATCCCATCGCCGAAGCCAATGTTGTACCAGTACCTGTACCTCGATACCAGGTAATTGCATAATCTAATGGGTTGGCAGGGTCATTGCCTTCATGCACTACTTTGATGGTAAGGTCACCATCTCCTTCATTCGGAGTAACAGTAGCACAGTACTCATCAGGATTTTTTGTTACCAGCTGAACTACCGGATTTGCGCCAATATCATCAAGCTCAATGGTCGCATTCACAGTACAATTGGTTCTGTCGTTGGTAATGTCTACTTCGTAAAGACCAGCTTCAAGTGCAGTGACTTCGTCATTTGCAAAATTGACCGTATTTAATACTGCTGTACCTGGCAGACCTGTCCAAACAATGGTATAAGTATCTCCGGTGGTAGAGAAATCTTCAAACACACCATCGATATGAATACCATTTATGGTAATCGTACCATTAGGATTCAGACAGTTTTGATTGTCCTGAATAGTCATTGCCGATTCTGGCAATGCATAAGTAGGAGCATCTCTTACAATCGTAAATGTCTTTTGAGTACTACATCCATCATTTGGAGATCCATTCTTCGCAACAACTACTGTATAAGTACCAGTACTTAATCCAGTAAGCTGCGTTCCACCACCAGCGATAGCTGATGAACCAGGGGCAGATGCCAGAGTAGTTCCTGTTCCCGTTCCGCGATACCATGTAATGTTGTAATCAGCCGGATTTGCAGGGTTGTTTCCTTCATGGATGATCTCTATGTCTAAAGTACCATCACCTTCGTTGGCAACTGTAGTACAATACTCGTCAGGAGTTTTGGTTACCAACTGAACATTTGGCAGCGTAGTAACATCCTGGATAGTTACGGCTTTTCTTCCACCTGCAGGCATAGCACACATAGTTTGTGTGTTGCTTACACTCACGTAGTAAGTCCCAGCTGGTCTAAGGTCAAAGACGTTGTCATTGTCCTGAGAAACACCTCCGGAAGCAGTAAAGTACCAGTTGAAGTCAAAGTCGGCGAATGCAGCGTCACCACTATTCACTTTATAGGTACCACCACCATACTTGGTGACGGTTACCCTGTCTACTGTAGCCGACCCATTGTCAATGTTACATTCCAGATCATTCTGGATGGTAATGTCAACCGTTTGAATACTGATGATAGGGGTGAACCTTGATACAGTGATTTGTGCAATAGCTGTACAATTGTCGCCAGGAGTAACATTGTCTTCTACCACTACGGTGTAAATACCTGCTGGCAGTTGCTCGTACATTTCTCCATTTACGGCTGCACCATCTACCGCACCAACGGTGATTGGAGTTCCTGTTCCAGGACCTTCATACCAGGTGAATGTGTAATCAGCCGGGTTTCCAGCTCCACCACCAGGCAGTATCACCGATGCGGTTACTTCTCCGGAAGGCACCAGTGAACCAACACATGTAGTATCTGGCAGCGTCTGCGTCAGCTGGAGGTTTGGAATTACTCTGTTGTCATTGATTGTGAATGATACTTTATCAGAAACACAATCAGTATTTATGTTTTCAGCTTCTACGTAATAAGTTCCTGCAGGAAGATCAGTTACGTCATCACCCATTGCATTTACTGTTCCAACACTGATTGGAGTTACCTGGTCTGCGTCAAACCAGTTAAATACATAGTTTCCATTGGCCACAGGATCTGCTACACCATCTTCGTAGACATTCAGAAGCGTAACTCTACCATTTTCATCCGGCGAACAGTCTGTATTGTGATCGGTAGTGTAGTCTGTATTCAGAATTTTTTGAATAGTAACTTCTGCCTGATCATCTATCAGCTCAAAAGAGGCTGTGGTCTCGCATTGCTCATCATCGCCATTGTTTTTGGTCACTCTTACCCAGTAAGTACCACCTGGTAGATCATCTAATGTGACATCTACAGCCGTGGTGGTGATATCTGCTCCGGTCACCTGGCTGGCAGGGATTTCATTTCCACCGGCAATAGAGTTTAAGAACCACTCTACATCGTAGTCGACCGGATCCACAACCGCACCCAGCTCATCCTGAATCTCAATGATGATCTGACCATCAGCTTCGATCGTACCAATCGGCCCACCCACACAAATGGTGTTGTCTGAAAGGTTGAGCATGTTGATTACCGGATCCTCCGTTACATCGTCTATGGTAAAGTCATAGGAGACCTCACAACCTGTGGTTGTACTCACCGCAGTGATTCGATAATCCCCTGCAGCCAGGTCATCCGAGTGGTTTTGATCCACATTAGGAGCATAAGCAGCAAAACCGCCACCATTGTCATATTCCCATGTAATTGTGAAGTTGCCACCAGCAGTTGTAGCCGATAGATCAGCACCATCTTCGCGAACTGTTGCCAGTTCAAATTCACCGAATTCTTCTGGCCCACCAGCACAATCCAATACGTTGGTTTGTGTAGTAATAGCTGCTGGCAAGATGGCAAGTTCTACAAAGTCGTCGAAAATCTCAATATCTAATGTATCCGGACAGGCAGTGGCATTTACTCCTGCATTGTTGGCATCCGTATGTGTAGCGATCACACGATACCATCCCGGACCTATTCCATCTAAAGTAGCTGTTAAAGCATTGGTCGTGGTAGCACCGGTTACGAAAGAACCAACGCCTGCTCCATCAGCACCATTTGCAACGGCTGTTTGCCCTACAGAGAAGTCACCATCGCCGTCATTGTCGTAGTACCATTCAAACGTGAAGGTAGATCCGGCAAAGTCCGGGTGTTCTGCATCTACTGTGATTGATCCATTATAATCCAGTGCTCCTGATACATCACAAACCGTGTTATCAGTTTTTGAATCAAATGTAACATTTGGCTCGGTAGGAGGGTCGATTGTGATAGTCTCCACATTGGTCACACAACCAGAACCAGTGTTGATTTCAATGATTACTGTATAGGTACCTGAATCAAGCTCGCTGATTGTTACTACATCAGAATTATTAGCACCATTGTCAGTAAAAGTTCCAGTTCCATCACCATCACCATCATTTCCAGCGGTAACTCCACCGTTATAACTACTTGCAGCAGGATCCCATGGAGCACCAGCTGTGACATCTGTTACTGTATAAGATCCAGGATATAAATAGTAGTTATACTGACCAGCATTATTTCCCATATTTGGTGTTACCGTTAATGTAACCTCCCCGTCATAGGTCGGAGCACATCTTGATACTGGTGTTGTTACTGCTGTCAGTAAATCTGGTGCATCAATGATTGAAAGGTCAACTTCCAACAAGAACTTACATCCGTTACTCAACTCGGCAACACCCGTGTAGCTTACAGCAGGAAGTACACTGACTACTCCATTAATGATATCATACCCTAGGCCATTGTAGTTAGTTATGTCATTAAAAACTGCTGGCGGAGGTCCAACGGCGTTTGCGATAAGATTTGCAGTATTCGAGGTGTCAGAGCCCACAAACCAGGTGATTGTCACGTCGTCTGTATTACCTGGTATTGTTAGTGATGTCCCAATGTCCAGTGTACCATCATTACCAAAACATCCTGTCAAAGGAATGTTAGCCATATTATTAACGTCGAATGAGAGCGTAGTACCAATAAATGAAACAGTCTGCAAAGAACTTGTTACCAAACATGATGTATTGTTGTCAATAATTCTGATGGTATAATCATCAGGCTGAAGATCAGTAAATGTATGTGTAGCCTGATAATTTGGTGCTCCAAAAACAGCTGTTTGATTAAACGTCTGAATTGGCATTTCACCTGCACCGATAGTTCCTAAGTACAGTTCAAATGTATATCCACCAGCTCCGTCGTAGGGTTGCGTACTACCACCATCATTTACCGTCACATTGATTTCACCATTACTTGGAGCACATTGATCCGCGTCGGTGATGATGATACCACCACCCGGAATAGTTGGAGTTGTAGTGATCACATCGATGGTTTCATCTATTACATAGAAACAGCCTGAGAGTGGTTCAATCACCTTCAATCGGTATGTGCCTGAAGGAAGGCCTGAAACCCTACTATCATTTGTTGAGCTTAATACTGCTGTAGGGATAATACCTCCTGTCAGAATTCTGTTACCCGGGTTTGTATTTTGTCCCTGATACCACTCAAAGTTATAATCAAGTGGATTGGTTGAAGGACCGGTTCCAGCAGCTGCGATAGAAGCGATCAATTCACCATTCGGATCAGAGATCAAACATGATGACTGATCACTGAATACTGATACACCAGGAGTGAATGAAACAGGAACAAAGTTCACGGTACGTGTTATTCCATTAGACTCACAACCTGATTCGTCTTTAATTACTGAAACTGTATAAGTACCAGCTGCCAGGCCAGAGAAAGTATGATTTGTTGCTGGGTGCTGTGCTGAGGTGATCAGGTTTGCTGGAACAATAGAACTTCCACTGTACAGGTTGAAGATCGGGTCTACACCCGGATTGGTTACCGTACTGACGGTAATGCTTCCGTTATCAGATGTACAGTAGGTGTCGTTGGTTCTAGTCACATTGCCACCCACCAATGCTGGCCTGTCGGGTACATTATTGATTGTAACCTGAACCAGAGATTCACAACCGGTATCGTTGTTAAGCATCTGAACGGTATAGGTTCCAGTGGCCATATTGGCTGTGCCCGAAATAGGGAACGCACCAGTATAGTTGTTGCCTATGGTTTCCTGAATGGCTCCACCTGTTCCAATTCCATTATAGACAATGATATCAAAACCAGCAGCGGGTGAGGTTCCTGGATCGTTTACCCTAATTTGTCCATTCGGAGCAATACAACTTGTTTCTTCACTTAGTTTGGTAACCGTAAGATTAGGATAGGTAAAATTGTCCGAAACAGTGACTGAGGCTGTAGCTACTGAGGTACAGCCATTTGCAAGTTCTACACCAATTTTATAGTTGGCAGCTGCTAACCCATCAAAAATACCATCATCTCCACCACCTGTATCTTCAGTTGTAATTACAACATCAGCCGCATCGTACAATGTAAATACGTAAGGTCCTGGTTCACTTACCGCACCTGTTGGGTCTATGGTGCCTGTAGGTGCACCAGAACAGTTAATATTCGGTGTAGTGGCGATCAAGCCTGGGTCTACCACCGGATACACTCTTTGATCCTGGATGTCATATTCTTCTTCAGTATCGCAACCTGTGTCGTTGTTGGTGATCAGAACAGTGTAGGTTCCATCTTCCAGTCCTGATACGGCTGCTGTAGTAGTTCCAGCTAATTCGGTTCCGTCATTCAGGTCAGTAGGATCAAGGGTATTTCCCGTGCCAGATCCAAAGTACCACTGATAACTATAGCCAAGAGCTGGTTCCGGTCCACTAGCCATTGATGGACTCACCGTAATGCTTCCGTCAGGGTCATCACAATTGGTGAAGTGGTTGATCACCGGTGCCGGGACATTGATATCAATCAATACATCCTCAATTTCTACGGTTTGCTCACCACTCTTACATCCACTTACATTGTCGATGACCACAATGGTGTAAAAGCCAGTATCCAGGTTTGAAATGATATTTCCAGTGATATCAACATTTTGTCCGTTGGCAAAACCAGTTTTCTCAAATGTAATATTGTCACCATCACTTAGCAGTTTAGCTGCGTCAATGGAAGGACCCCAATAGAATTCATATGAATAATCTCCTGATCCATTGGTAATAGATGGTTCGTCTACCTCAATGGCACCATTAGGGTATACTGCCGCACCATCACACACTGTCATATCAGTGATATTGAATGTTCCTAGTACCGGATCAACAGTAGCATCTCCGATAGTGGCATAAATTGTCGTATCACAACCAGTGATCAGACTGGTGGCTACAACTGTGTAGTTTCCATCGGGTGCTTCAGAAAGCACGTTGTTTGTTGCTGTATAAACTGTTGGTGTTCCCGTGCCTGTTCCATCATACCAGGTGTAAGAGTAATCAGTCACTTCATTCGTCGCATCAAGGGTAATTATTTCAACCTCTCCATCGTAATTGCCTGAATTATTAATTGTGATATCGCAAACAGTATTTGGCGTCACATTTTGATCCAGATCTGGAGTGGTCGGAATATTGCTAAGGGCCACATTGGATTCTATGGATGTACATCCAGTGGCCTGGTCAACAAGCACAATCGTATAGTCTCCAGCTGACAGTCCCGTAATGGTGGCGGTGCCATTACCATTTACGTTGACAGAGGCAGCACCTGGTGTTCCTGTTTGGGTAAATATGTCTGTTCCATCAGAAAGTAAAGTACCAGTAGCAGCGTCAGTACCATAATAGTACAAATAGTCAAAAGGACCTGTGCCAGTCACTGCTGCCACAGTAATGGAACCGTTTGGATATGTTGGCCCACCTTCACAAACTGTCACATTTTGAGTCGTAACATTGTCTATTGTAGGAATGGTAGTGGCATCACCAATGGTTGCATAGATGGTGGTATCACATCCGGTAAGGTTGCTGGTAGCTACTACAGTGTAATTTCCATCAGGAGCTTCGGACAGGATGTTGTTAGTAGCTGTGTAGGCAGTAGGTGTTGCTGTACCTGTACCATCATACCATATGTAGCTGTAATCCGTCACATTGGTAGCATCAGTTGTGATGATTTCAACTTCACCATCATAATCGCCAGATGTAGCTAGCAGAGGATCGCATATTGTATTTGGTGTTACATTTTGATCCAGTTCAGGAGTGGTAGGAATGTTGACAAGAGCCACATTGAATTCTATGGATGTACAGCCTGTCGCCTGATCAACAAGCACAATCGTATAATCTCCGGCAGACAGTCCCGTAATGGTAGTAGTGCCATTACCATTTACATTGACAGAGGCAACGCCTGGAGTCCCTGTTTGGGTAAAGATGTCTGTTCCATCAGAAAGCAAAGTACCTGTAGCAGCATCCGTACCGTAGTAGTACAAATAGTCGAAAGGACCAGTGCCAGTCACTGCAGCTACAGTAATGGAACCGTTTGGATATGTTGGCCCACCTTCACAAACTGTCACGTTTTGAGTCGTAACATTGTCAATTGTAGGAATGGTAGTGGCATCACCAATGGTTGCATAGATGGTGGTATCACACCCGGTAAGGTTGCTGGTAGCTACTACAGTGTAATTTCCATCGGGAGCTTCAGAGAGGATGTTGTTTGTAGCGGTATAAACAGTAGGTGTTGCTGTACCTGTTCCATCATACCATACGTAACTGTAATCCGTCACATTAGTAGCATCAGTCGTGATGATTTCAACTTCACCATCATAGTTACCTGATGCTGCCAGGACAGGATCGCATATCGTATTCGGAGTTACATTTTGATTCAACTCAGGGGTTGTTGGCACATCAATAAGCTGGACATTGGCTTCTAAAGAACTACATCCCGAAGCCTGATCGATTACCACGATGGTATAATCTCCGGCAGACAGTCCCGTGACGGTTGTCGTACCATTACCGGAAACATTCACTGAAGCCACGCCTGGAGTACCAGTCTGAGTGAAAATATCAGTGCCGTCAGTCAGTAGTGTACCGGTTGCAGCGTCTGTTCCGAAATAGTATAAATAGTCGTAAGGGCCTGTACCTGTCACAGCAGCAATCGTGATAGAACCATTCGGATAAGCAGGACCACCTTCGCAGGCAGTTACATTTTGAGTAGTTACATTATCAATGGTTGGATCTACAGTGGCATCTCCAATGGCAGCATAAATAGTGGTGTCACATCCGGTTGTTGTGTTAGTAGCCACCACTGTATAGTTTCCATCAGGTGCCTCGGAAAGAATATTGTCTGTAACAGTATAAGCTGTTGGTGTACCGGTACCTGTTCCATCATACCACAAGTAGGTATAGTCAGCTACAGCATCTGTGCCATCAGTGGTGGTAATTTCAACTTCACCATCATAAACTCCGGAAGCAGCTAAGGCAGGATCACAGACCGTATTTGGCGTGACATTCTGATCCAGATTAGGAATGGTTGGATCATCAATGATATTGACATTGGCTTCGATAGACGTACATCCGGATGCGGAGTCAACCACAATGATGGTGTAATCACCAGCGGAAAGACCTGTTAATGTGGCGGTACCATTTCCATTGACGTTGACAGAAGCAGTGCCAGGGGTACCAGTTTGTGTAAAGATATCCGAACCATCATTCAGGAAAGTACCCGAGGTGGTATCCGAGCCATAATAATACCAGTATCCGAAAGGTCCTGTTCCTACATTCACTGCATCCACGGTAATGGATCCATTTGGATAAGTGGCTGACCCTTCGCAGACAGTTACATTGTTTATTGTAACATCAGCATTCACGTCGACAATCGCAGGATCCACTGTTACATCCACCAGAGTAGTGTCTTTGACAGCGACACAGCCACCTGCCAGACTCTCTACGACCACAGTATAGTCACCACCCGGGATATTAGTGATAGATTGAGTGGTAGCCAGCGTATCCGCAGATGGAGCTGTCCCCTCAAACCATGCAAAAACATAATCTGTAGGGTCTTCGGCAATGTTGGCTGTCAATGACCCAGTGTAGCTACCACCTTGTGCCAGGGTAGTATCACAGACTGTGTTGGATACGCCAGAGAAAGAAACGGTGGCAGTATCTGTATTATTTGGGATTGTGAATGTCACAGGAGGGCTGGAAGTACAACCTGATCCACCGTAAGTTACGACGAGAGTGTAGTCTCCCCCTAACAAGTCACAAAGGAATGGCTTGTCTGCACCTGCGATTTCATTGGCTGGGTTTACTCCTGTACCAGTATACCAATCGAAGTCATACTCCCCAAAATATGGGTCCAGCCTTACATATTGTTGATTTTTTGAGCCACCGGTTGAAGCGGTGAATCCACCAATAGTTTTAGGGTTTCCACTGAACAGGTCGTTAATAAAATCCTGGGTCCGCTGCAATCTAAGTTCATCTTCGACATAAACACTAAAGGTTTGAGTGCCATCAAAGTTTGGAACGATGGTAATTGTAACTCGCAATTCGGTGTCAGCATTCTCTACATCATCCTGCCCATTTACTATTCTGGGTTGATTCGCATTATAGAACACACCGACATCCCCTTGAGGATCACTCATGTCCCCATTAATCACAAAATTAGTGTGGTCATAAGTAGGCTCTTTCATGTAAGCATTTGGATTGCGGTATGTATCAAATTCTACAGCCACTGAAGGGGATATTGCTGTTTCGGTACCTCCAAAACAGGGCTCATCTCCAATACCCAAGTTACAACCATAGCGACCCAAAGCATCTCTTCCTAATGGATCTTGGTGGAAAATAAAGGTGATACCGTCTGCACCTCCAACATCTTTGTCACCCAGATACATCCAGAAATCAATTCGGGTAGGCGTGCTAAAATCTACAGAGTCACCCAGGTATGCTTTTCCAGCCCTGTTGCCCTGGTCAGGTGTTAATTCAATACTTCCATCAGGAAGAATTTGTGAATCGAGGTCTGTTACTGTGTTACAGTCTGTGATTATATCCCAGGTTTGATCGTTTACAGCGCCATTGATGGTCTCACCAACAAAGTTTACCGCAGCTACAACCGATCCATTTCCAACAGGTCCGCATAACGTGTTGGCAGTCACCTTGGAATTAGCGGCATCGATGACTGGGGGCTGAGGGTCATAAGTAAGCGTGATAGTTGCCTCGTTTGTACATCCGGTAAGATTGTTGGTAACCTGCACTGTATATTCATCTCCACCGGTAAGTCCTTCAACCCTTGAGCTATCAACATAAGTAGGATTCGAGTTGTTACCAGGATCAGTTGCTTCAATAAGCGGGGTAGAGGTATCATTTCCAAGGAACCACTGGAATGAGTAATCATCCGCTTCATTACACTCCACACAATCACTTGGATCAGGTTCATCCACATAAGCTCTTAAAATACCATCACCAACATCACACGAATGCTGTGGCTGAACTTCCACAACCACTACATTAGGATAAACGGGCGCGTTATTAACCGTTACGGTCTTGGCTGGGGTAGAACAACCCGTGATCGTACTGGTAGCCATAACGGTATACTGCTGTCCACCAGTCAGTTCATCAATAAATTCATCATTCTCTCCTGCAATTAGCTGTCCTGGATCTACAATGGCACCATTATACCATTCAAATGTATAGTCAGTGTTTCCTCCTGTCACAGCCACAGATACGAATCCATTTGGCGTTCCCGCACAAGTCGTGTTGTCATTAATAATAGTGGATGGATGATTCCATGAAGGGTTTGTCGGGTTGTCTCCGACATTCACATCCACGTATGAAGTACAAGTTAAAGTATTGTTTGTAACCCTGATTCTGTATGGTCCGTCGGTCAGGCCTGTATAAGTATGCCCTACCGAACCATCAGGAACGACGATATCTGAGCCAATCTCAGTCGTGAAATTGAACCCGTCAAAAATTTCATAAGTATACCCTCCACCTGGTTCGGTACTGCTGCTGGAAGATGTAACTGCGATTTCACCTAACCCAATGGTACTACAACCTATATCATCTGTGATTGATGTTACAATCGATGGGTTGTCAGGTATGTCATTCAAGGACACCCTGCCTTCGAGGGTGGCACAACCTGTAGCCTGATCCGTAGCGAGCACGGTGTAGAAACCTCCTGGTAAGCCAGTAAATATACCCGTTGTATTGGCATCGAGTGGAGCTCCGGAAGTTGAGAATCCTGAGTAGATTTCAAAGTCATACGTGATGCCACCACCAGGGGCTGGAGTTATTTTGTCTGATAGGTCTACCTCTCCGTTAGGGTTTCCGGCATCACAGCTTCTGTTGTTGTTGAAACCGCTATTAGGACAGGTAATGGTTGCCGTTGGGTAGCTGACATTGGCAGCCCCTCCGTTTCTAATAGTTCCATTGTTATTCCCATCTTGCGGAGCCAGATCAGGGATGGTTGTGCCGGTGTTCAGTGAAGCAATGTTGTTGAAGTCATAGTAGGCTACAAGACCATCTTCGGTCCCGGTGAGCTCAGTACACAATTGAGCATTTACCTCTTCTACTGTAAGTGCCTTGTTATAAATCCTTACCTCATCAAGTTCGCCCTCAAACTTTTTGGAACCAATATTGCCGTCACGTCCAAGGTACATTGGATTTCCGGTATCAATAAGAATACCGCTGCCAATATGGTTATCAGACCCAATGAGTACTCCATTTACATACATATTCATCTCACCTGTTGTTCCGTCCCAAGTACCGACTATCTGAGCCCAGCCGGTAGCAGAATAACCGGAGTTAATTCGTCCTCTTCCACCACTGCTGGTACGTACTACAAATGCCAATCCATTGTGATTATCAGACCATAGTAAAACCTGGTTTTCTCCTGTGGAGCCTGAAGAGAATATTCTCTCATCATTGTTATAGTTGTCTACGGATAGATTAGCCCAATAGGAGATGGTAACGGCATTGGTGATTTCATTGCCAGGACCAAAAAGCTGAGGTAGTTCGACATATCCATTGTTGGAAAGAACAATACTTTCCTCAGTATCAATAGGTGTGTTAAAAGTAAACTGAGGGATCACAAAAGTTTCATCTACAAACACAGTATCAGAGCCAACACAACCCCCTTGTTCAACAACTACTGTGTAATATCCTCCCGGCAGGTTGGAAATTGTAGATCCGTCTGCTGAGGCAGTTGATCCCGGAATCGCTGCAGGTAGCTCATTATTCGGGTCATCATTCTTCCCTGCATACCAGGTAAAATTGTATCCTGCTGTAGTACCGGCGCCATCACCATCAGCTGATACCTGACCGGTAAAGGCTGTACATGAGGTGTTGTCAACACTGGCAGCGCTTGGAGTAGGTTCGCCAGAAAGGTCCTGGATCTGCATGGTCACAAGGCCTGATTCACATGAAGAGCCATTATCAATAGCTTTGACGTAGTATGTTCCTTCCAGGAGACCGATGATACTCGAACCTGTATAATCCGGTGTAGCATCTACATTCTCATAGAACCATTCAAAAGTGTATCCGGCTGTTACACCACCTACACTGACAGTTGCAGAACCTGTGCTTCCAGGTCCAGAACAAGCAACAATATCAACAGGAACAGGCGTTGGATCAGCGGGGATAATCAAACTTGACGATGGAGCCCCGGAAGCTGAAGAAGTACACCCCGTAATCAGCTGTTCTACCCTCACCGTATAGCTTTCACTTGAAATATTGGTCAGGTCAGGACCTGTACCTACGGGAGTAATACCTTCTGTAGAAAGTACCCATGAAAATGAATATCCTGCTGTCAGCGTATCAGCCGGGTCTCCACTGCCATCTGTTTGTGTGTAAACAAATGCAGACAAGGCTCCGTCAGGATCGGCACAATCTGTGTAAGGGGCTACCTCATAAACATGTACGTTAAATGTTGGAACGGAATCATTGATAACAATATTGACTGTATCAGAATAACAGTTTCCTCCCGGAAAGTAACCCACAACATCATAACTTCCGGTAGCCATCCCCGTATAAAGACTACCATTTGCAACCGGAGCGGAAAAGTCTCCTGCATTGTACCAGTCAAACTCAAACCCATCTGCGTCAGTGAATTGTTGCACCACAGGAACAGTAGTTCCGGATACCTGAACATTGTCCAGGTATTGGTACTCACCATTTCCGGTAGTATGAAAGGTTACTTTAATTTGCAAAGCGGAACCATTTAGGTCTTCTTGCTCAGCAACAGCATATAAGAAACTACCGTATAGCTCTCCATTGACATCAAATTCTGTTTCGGCACCTCCGTCCACAATGTAAAATGCACGCATGTAATCTCTACCTCCACCGGAAGCTTCCAAAGTATTGTTTGTGAGCATATCAAGTGAAATGTCAACATCCGTATGGTTGGAGATGTCGATAACCTCAGACAACCAGGTGACTTCACTGACTTCGTTGTTTTGTCCGGTTTTCCTGGTACGATAAACCTTATTGCCATCTTTGGTATTTACACCCCAATATATTGGGTTGAAAGAACCTTTTGTAGAAGTCCAGGCTGTTGCACCTGCATCAGATCGGTCTCCGTTAGGTAAACCGGTAAAATCTTCTACCCAGAAGGTCTCATATCCGCCACCCAGCGTACCTTCAAAGTAAGCCTCTGCTTCACCATTGTTAGGTTTGGAAGTATCACATCTTCTGTTCTCTTCCAGCTTGTTCACGGTTAATGTGAATGGGGTATAGGTTACAGGTACATTTGCGGTGTTGTTGGTGAAATCACATTCCGGGAATCCACCACTTCCCGGGGTAATAGGAGGGTCCTGCCCATTGTTGTTGATAGAGATGTAAAGATCAAAATCACCTCCCGAACCTTCTACAGTCATATTTATGGTTCTGATTTCTCCCTGTAAGAAGTTGTTAATCACAACTGTCTCTGTATTGAGCTTGATGGCGCCGGGAGTTTCAGGATCTCCATTGTAGAAAGTAACCGGTAGCGTACCAAAAATGTCTGTATCTCCGGTATTTTCAATGTCAAATGAGACATCAAAAGTTGTGAGTGGACAAAGCGATGGGTTGGCAACGACATTTCCCGCCATGTTAAGGTCAGGAGATACATAGGAGGGGCATCCATCTGCTTCCAGGAAGGTAGATTGGTTAAGGAAGCCATTGAGTGCTCTGTTGTCTTCCGGAAGTCCGGTGTCGCAATTGACAGTACCAAATATAGCTGTGTGATCCTGCTGCTCTGCTGGAATGGTCAGGTCATCATTGACGTTTACGTTGTAATATCCGTGCTGATTCCAGACCCTTCTTGAAGGTTGCCAGATCTCGCCTCCATCAGCTTCATAAATCCTGATTTGGGAGAACTTGGTATTGCTGTATGGACTAAAAGGGGTGCTATTACTTGTATAACAGGGCACGCACAATTCACTGGATCCATCATTATCTACATCGGCAACAAGTGGATATTCTTCCTGCGTTCTGGATTTACAGGCCACAGTAGTTCTTGTGCTACCATCTGTTCCATCAATGATATAAAGATAAGATTCACTTCGATAAATGGTTTCAGCTGCGCCGTCCCCATCAAAGTCAAAAACAGTGGTTCCGGTGAACCCAGAAGAGCCTTCATCAATACCTTTGGTCCATAAAACATTCAGGTTTTCGTCCAAAGCATATAATATCTGGTCGGATACGTAGGTAGTGTTCATCAGGCCATCACCATCTATATCCGAAACGTTTAGCCTTCCGGTACCTTTGTTGTGGTTTACTCCACCATCAAACACCAGGTAGCTATCGTTGAATACATCCCAAAAGAAGATGGTTGTTTGGGAAGAGTTGCTTGACCCATAAGCACCGGGCATCAACACATCCACATGACCATCCTGGTTATAATCTGCCACAGAAATTGCTGTTCTGTTTTGGTTGGTATTGAAGTATTTGGTATAATATCTTTTTGTGTTAACAGGAATTTCCGTGGCAAAGAGGAGGTTTAAGTCTTTTGCAAGTGTTCTCGTGCCAGTTGCAATATTGATAGCCCATATCTGGTTACCTGTGATAAGTTCTAACCCGCTACAGTCCGGACAAAAACTATCATCAAGGATATCCACCGCAATCGCACTGTGCGCGTAATTTTGTACCCAGTTATCAGGTGTTCCGGTAACGATGATATTACCGGTGGCTGCATCCATGATCTCAGTCTTATAGTAGAGTTCCGCATTCCCATCACCATTAAAGTCTGCAATTCCCATGATACCCACACGGTCAGAGGCATTGCTTTGCCATAGAAAGTTGGCTTCACAGTCCAGGGCTGTAATGGTTGAGCTGTTGTCTCTGGAAACGTAGATGTTGGCACAATCCCCTCCATCAAGGTTGGCCAATACAATTCCATTTTCTGGCTGATAGCCCAGGTCATAGGTAAAGGCAGTAGTACCATCTTCACCGTTTAGGATAAATAACCTTTCATCCAATCTGTTGATTACCACCACTTCGGGTAAACCATCATTGTCCAGATCACCTACAGCAGGGGTGGCATGGCTATCGGCCGACCGGTCTTCAGACCCCCATTGAAGTTTCATTTGAAAAGTTGGGTTGGCAGTTGGCTCGTCTCTACAGACAATCGGGTTACCATAGAAGAAGTCTGCACAACTAGGTCCACCGGCACAATCCCCATCATAGCAGTCGATAAAACCATCCCCGTCATCGTCAGTACCATTCGTACAGATCTCCTGGGCCAGAGCAGAAGAGATCGACAAGAGGGTAATAGCGATATATAAAAAGATATTGTTGGTCTTGTGTTTCATTAGATTAGTTGATGAAGTTCAGTAAGCGCATGAGCAGCCGGTTTTGGTTGTCTCGGATTCGGTGAAATAGATGAAATGTCAACGCTTCTTGGCATAATACATTTTATAAGTATCAATAAATACGCCAGAATTTGGCTAAGTAACCCATTCAAATCTACATAAAAAGGCATTAAAAGCATAAGTTTTGCGGGTTTACCAAGGTTATTGATACGCTATATTAAATGGATTTAAGTGATAAAAAATTGGATAATTCAAATATAATCATCTTTGTAAAGTGAAATAAAGAATTTGAATTATGATAAAATTCAGATGATCTTTTATCTGGTATATCCCAAAAACCACTCGTTTTTTGTGTCCGATTACGGTCAAAAAAAAGTTTTATTTTTTTCAATGTTTTTTCATAAAAATGATTGTATTGACTCATTTTCCTCAATTTCAATTATTCAAACCATCAAAGGTTCGTGAACCTGGCGAATTCCGCAATGGTGAAATCACTGTAAATTCATCTATGGCAAAACCTCTAATGATCACTAAGCCTTTAATCGTAGCTGGTGGTGTTGGTGGTTTACAACTGATTGGTTCTCCTAATTGGTTAGGATCGATCTATCGCGCTAGAGTAATGGTACCTGTTAAATTGTTAAGTTCGTCATCACATTGTAACACAAAATAATAGATACCTTCGGGTACTGGCTGACCTTCCGCCATACCATCCCAAACACAGTTATTTGGGAAGGGAGAGTCAGCTTCAAGTAAGTGTCTTCCACGACTGTCGAAAACATATACCGTACAACCGTTGAGGGATGAGGTATTAAGTATTTCCCAACAATCAAATCCCTGACCATCGGCATTTGGAGAAAACGTCTTTCTTGCTACTACAGCAGGTAATTGTACGACAGTACTGGTAGTTTCTATGCACCCATTGCTGTCTGTTCCGGTTACACTGATGACACTTGTTGCCTGAGTTAATTGGTGTTCGAATACTGCTTGGGTTACGTTGCTAGGAATATCATCCACAGACCAAAAATAATTACCTACAGCATTGGATGCCGTAAGCGTAATTTTTGTTTCACCCTCAGCTAATATAATAGTATCATTTGTTATTGTACCTTCCGAGGCTGTAACAGGTATGCCAGCATCGGGAAAATTTTCAATGGTTTGCTCTACGGTAACCATACATCCAATATTTGTCTCAACATCTGCAGTAATTGTTGCTTGGTTCTCACCACGTGAAGTAAATGCTTTAGTTTCAAAATCAGTTTCTCCTGTAGACCAGTTATATGAAAGGTAGTTCGGTGGGAGTTGTATCCTTAGTGTATCACTTGGGCATTTAATTGTTGAGCCACCTACAATCGTAATGGGAATGTCACCAGGGGTTTGATTTCGTACTGTGATAGTTCGAGTAGCCTGACTACTACATCCTGCAATATCACTATAAGATGTTGTTAGGGAAGCAGTGTATTGTTGAGTTGTGGAATATGGATGACTTGAGGTAAGACCTGTGTCGCTATCACCATCGCCAAAATTCCAATTATACGAAAGAGCGAAACTTCCACTTCCAGTTGAAGTTGCCGTAAATTCCATTGGTACATTGATGCAAATCTCTGAAGTGGTAGCCCCCCCATAAGTAGTCATTAAGCTTGAGACGGGTGCAGGTACTGCCGCAACAACATAGTCCGGGCTTTTAGTTTCGCAAGTACCATCAGAGATTATCGCATTGTATGTGCCCGATGCATTCACACTAAGGGTGCTAGCTGTTCCTGGTGTGGCTGCTCCATCCTTTTCCCAACTGTAGGTAAAACCTGGATAATCAGGAACTTCCAAGGTGATACTTGACCCATCACAAAAGTTATCCTCGTCCTGGTTGGTGATTGATATGAAAGGAGGTTCATTTACAATTACCTCATAGGTAGTTGGGTCGCTAATACATCCTGCGCCGGTCTGGGTTCTCAAGGTATACACTCCTGCATTTTCAGCAGTCAGATTGGCAAAAGTTAGCACATTAAGGTTGGGTCCATCCGAACCATCAGGTAAAGTCCAGAAGTAGTTGTCCAAACCAGCTGCGGTAGTCAGCATAAAGTTAGTTTCTCCGGTACATACATCATTTGGTGAACTTGGTGTGATGGTAGGTGTTGCTGTTGGCGCTCCATTTGTCAGACTGAAAACCTGGCTGCTGGTGTTGGTACATGTCCCTGCTCCATTGTTTGTAGGAGTGATGGTGACTTCAATTGTAGCTGTTGTTCCTGAAGTGATGGTTATGTCCGCATTGTCACCATTGTTGTTATCTATGGTGCCATTTCCTGAGGTTACCTGCCAGTTATAACTTGCTGAGGCTGTTTTAGTCGTACTGATGTTAAATTGATCGTTTATACAGAATGTAAGGTCATCGGGGATAAACTCCGGTACATAGCAATTCCTGTTGATATAGGTACCAAAAGACCCTGGGGCACCATTAGTACTATTATGGGTAAATGCAATGTCAGGGCGAGCATCACCATTAAGATCACCCACTTTTACATTTCTCGAAAAGCCGGTTGTACTTAACAGGGTAGGGGGTAGAAATGAAATGGTAGTGCCATTAAAATTATTTATCAAAACGCTTACTCCGGATCCGGTTCCCACTACCAAATCCAATAATCCATCTCCATTCATGTCTCCTCCATTCAATCCCCATGGAGCGGTTACTGATGCGCTGATCGGAGTAGTACTGAATGTTGGGTTACTTCCCGCAGCGCCGGTTGTGTTTTCATAGACCACCACATTAGATGAGATTACACTGGTAACAGCAATTTCAGGGTATGAATCATTGTTAAGGTCTCCGATAAATGTATTAACACGAGTACCAGAAACATTCAGAATGGAACTTGTGAATTTTACTGTACCAGGAGAACTGGTATTTTTTAGAATCCCAATAGGTAAATTGGAATCTTCAAATGATAGCACGACGATATCGGCAAGCTTATCATTGTTAATGTCTTTGACATCAATGGCGCCCGCATCATCCAGATTCGGTACGGTAATGGCTGTGGGTGTGAGGTTAAAAGAAAACGTATTATTGGTGCCGTTATTGAGATAGACATACACAGTGTTATCTCTTTGGTTACCGATGATCAGATCGTTTTTTCCATCGCCATCAATATCTGCAAGTTTTAGTTTTCTTGGGTCCCTGTTGATAGGGGAAGGAGTGGCAGGGATTGAGGGCAGTCTGGTTGATTGGCGCTCAGTAAAAGCTATGTTTGCCCCACTGGTGTTTTCATAAAAATATGTATGGATGGCATTGTCTCCAATGCTGGTAGATACAACAAGGTCTGGAAGACCATCTGCATTCAAGTCCGCACAGTCAACACCTAAGGTGGTGAAAGGTGGGGCATAATTGAGCAGATCCAGTTTCATAAAACTAGTGGCAGCAGGAGTGCTTTGATTTTGGAAAAATGTTACAGTTTGACCTTGTTGATGGGTAACACCGACATCTAGCAGACCATCATCATTGAAGTCGCACATACATAGATCGTAGGAAAAAGTATGTCCGGTAGCCGTGTAATTAGGAGCGTCGAACCCACTTGCAACAAGTGGACCACCCCCAAAACTGAGATTAAATAGCTCAGATGAGGATCCCGTCAGGAAATTTGTGAGGTGTATGACAGAGACAGGTCCGTAGGTAGCATTGGGAGGGACTGAAACCTTGATCTGACCAGGAGTGGAGCTCAAAATGGTAGCTTCACCTGTTCCAAAAAAAACCTTTAAATCTGCAGGGTTAGCGGAAAAACCACTTCCAGTGAGGATCACAGTTTCTCCAACAGCCCCGGAGGTTTTGTCCAGACTGTTGATGAAAGGGCGCTGTTGTGCCATCAAGGCTATTGTCAACATGAAGAAAAAGAAACTCAGGAATATCCTCATCATTCATTCACTTTTAATACCCATACATCTGATAAACCAGACATTCTTCGAACTCTTTGTCGTTCTGTCCTGGCCGGTGTAAGGTTGTTGCTTTGGAAAATCACTACATAGTAATATCCTCTGGCAGTCAAATACCCTACCTTGACATCATGGAAACCTCTGTTGAATAGTCTGTCACTGTATTCTTCTGCATTTTCGAAGAATTCAAATACTCCTGCGACAACATATGTGCCAGCAGGAAGCTCAAGCATATGACCGCCTCTACGTACCTCCATGTGCTGATCCGATTTAGCGAGTTCGGATGGTGTTCGGAAGTCCTGGGTTAGCTGAGGATCACCTCTATCAATTTCAGCCTGATTAGGTATAGTCGTGGATTGTCCACTTTGGTCTCTTACTGGATCCTGTGTTCTTGGATCAGGAATCTGTGGATCCTGAACGCCTGTTTGCTGGTTAAGCCCCTGTCCCTGGCTATTGTCCACTTGAGTTTGGCTACCGCTTTGTCCAGCTTGATCTGTGTTCGTAACTACAGGATCGTTTGTTACCCCGGGATTTACAGACGGATCATTGGCTAAAGGCTCATTGGTAGGTTGTGTTTGTGTTTCGTCCGGTGTCTGAAGAATGGTGAGCTCATCCGCTTCACTTTGCTGATTTCTGGCATCTTCCAGTGCCTGAAGTCTTCGTTGCCGTTCAAGTTCGGCTTTTTCTGCCCTTTCTTCTGCAGACAATCTATGACTCTTGATAAATGAGGAAACGTGCTCGGCATGATCCTTTTTGGCACCTATGTGATAACCTACATGGATCTCATAGGAAGGCCCAAGCTGGTTGGTATAGTTGAAGTTTCCAACTTCGTAGGCCACACCAATGGCCAGCGATTCCTTGATTTTGGCTCCCAACAGCCCAATAATCCCTGCGTCCTGACGATAGGTACCACCGAGCCAGACAATGTGTGCAAGGTGGACAATCAGTGTTCCTTCATACTGATCGGGAAGCACCTTATTATACCTATATATAATATGAGGTTCAAACGCAATGTCGTCTGAAATATGCCCTCTGTAATTCATCTTGAAGAGTACATTCTCATGGGCTTTGATGGTGATCGGTGAAAAGCTGTTTTCAGTAAAAACCTGGTAGCCAAACAAAGAGGGCATTGCAAAGCCAACATTGAAGTGATCAAAATGGTAGGTTAATCCAAAATCGCCTACCAGAAAAGAGCTGTTATTGACAATGTCTGTGAACGCCGGGTCGTTTGGAGAGTCAAACTCAGAAACATTTATCGTATTGTTTCCTGCTCCTACGGAGAGTCCAAATCGAATAAAATGCTCCCGGTCAATACTCAGGAGGTAACCGGCACTGACTTTCCCGGAAACGGTGTTTAATACGCCATGAGTCTCGTTGTATGCACTGGCACCAAATGCAATACCACCTCTCAGGGGCACATGAAAGTTAGCATGATAGGTTCTTGGTGCGCCTTCAATGTTACTGTACTGGTTTTTGTACATCAAAAAAAGCACGGAATGACCCTCTACACCAGCATACGCCGGGTTATAGACGTAGGGGTTCATAAAGAATTGATTATAGACGAGCGGCTGTTGCGACAATCCTACGAACGAGGCAACTAAAAAAAGTAGAAAAAATAGAACTTTTATATGACGAAATAACAAATTATTCAAACTACCTCTAATTATGAAAGTCAATACAAATCATTTACTTTCAAATCTAACACTTCAAATTGAAACAAAATATCTCAAAATATTGAAGATTTATAAGATTATTTTGTAATAATCAACTATTCCATTAAGAATATCTTTAGTATTATTACGTTTTGGAATTAGGTAGTATGAAAATTTTAATCTTTTGTGTTTGTCTCCTAACGGGGTCTTTTTCCTATGCACAATACTGGTTTGGACCCAAGATTGGCGGACATCGAATAGATCATGTTTATCAGGACAAGGAATATAAGCAAGATACCGTCAGAGTCATTCCCGACTACAACTTCCAGGGAGGTTTTGTTTTTCACTATTCATCAGACGATCGCTACAGTTTCAGAACAGAGATCGTGTACGAAAGGATTAGCCGGGTTGTGAAAAACAGAGATGTTACACCTATATATAGTAGGATGACCAATCATTTCATTTCTCTTCCTCTCCAGCTTCGCATGAGTTTTAACCAGGGATCGATACACTACTATGTGAATGGCGGACCAAAGATCAGCTATTGGATGAGTGGAAATGGATATATAGACCTGGATGAATTCCTCGATGATAGTATCGACCCGATCGATTATAATCTTGTGTTCAGAGATAGTAAAAAAGTACGAGAAAACCAGCTTTCTTTACCCGGAGCAAATCGATTCCAGTATGCATTGACTGTAGGTGCGGGTTCATATGTGGACCTGGCTGTTGGTGGCCGACTGGAAATTGATTTCCGATATAGCTTTGGCCATTCCAATATGGGGTTCAACAGAAATCCCGATGTGACCTTCTCTGAATACTACGACAACCTCACTTATCGTAACTTCATGGCTTCTATCAGTGTAGCCTACCTCATGGAGTACAATGCTCAGCTGAAACGAAAAGGTGCCAGCACCAATAAATCAGGAAAAGCACGCCGATAGTTAAGATCCTGTATATTTTATATTGAGTTGTTAGCAATATTTGTAGGCATTACTCTTTCTCAAAATATTCCAACTAATTAAATATTCAGCTTAGTTCTTAAAATCTTTGTTTATAGCGGTTAAATGAAGGTTTTAAAGCGTGTGATCAGGTAAATAGAATCCAATCCTTACTTGTATTCGTCCAAGAAGCTTTAAAAAAAATACAATTTATTTTGAAGCGGATTCGTATTCTTTCTATTTTTAAACACTGATCAAAACTGAACTGCCTTGCTTAAGTCCTTTATAGCCTTTTTGGGTGGCGAGCCCGGAGAAGAGAAGCCTATTCTTTTGCTTTTAGGTATGGGTTTCTTTATGGGGATTTTTCTGGCCACTTATCAGGTAGGGTCCGAGGCATTGTTTCTTTCCAAGTTAGGTGAGGAATATCTTGATGTAGCATTCTTCACTGCTGGAGGCTTAGGAATCATAGCAACTTATGCTTTTGTGTTGCTCCAGCGCCGAATCAATTTCTCCACACTGGCAGTTTCCAACCTCTTCATCATTTTCGCCTTCATGGCGACCACACGAGCAGCATTTGAGTTTACCAACTATGATGGTGATGCTGAAGGGTTTCAATTACTACCTTTTGTGATGTTTGTCATGGTTGGACCTATTACTGCCATTACTTTGCTTAACTTCTGGGGGCTATTTGGTCGGATCTTTGACCTGAGAGCCTCCAAACGAATCATTGGAGGGGTGGATACAGGTCAATTGATTGCAACCATACTGGCTTTCTTCTCCATACCATTCATTACCAGGCTGCCATTCATCAATGAGACTTACGATCTCTTGTTTGTGGCTTCTATATCTTCATTTGGTGTTTTATTCTTTACCCTTTGGGTAGCCAAGGACTATAATATCAATAAGGCCACCAAAGCGCGGCAGGAACAGGGTGATCTCGATACTCCAGGATTCAAAGGAATATTCCAAAGTCGCTTTTTAAGGATTTTATCATTTTTTATCATCTTCTCAATGGCTGCCTCTGTATTCATCGAATACTCCTTTCTGACAGCCACAGAGATCTTCTATCCGGATGAGCAGGAACTGACTGACTTTCTGTCCTTTTTCAGTGGAACGGTGATGATAATGAGTTTCATCATCCAGAGTCTGATCAATGATATCATTATCGGTAGGTTTGGCCTCAAGGTGGCCCTGATGACCATGCCACTTATTCTGATTCTCTTTAGCGTGGGGGGTATCGTGGCGGGACATATGTATGGTTATGAAACCAAAACGGAAAATTTTATCTTCTTTTTCGTGCTGATGGCATGCGCCCGGGCGTTTACGGCTAGTTTGAAAGATGCCCTGGAAAGTCCGGCCCTGAAGCTTTTCTTTCTACCCTTTGACCTGCGGATCCGGTTTGACATCCAAACGCGAATCGAAGGGGTGATCAGCGAATTTGCTACCCTGGCAGCGGGTGCCATACAAATGGCTCTTGGTTTACTGGTTTGGTTTGAGCTGATCCACTACTCATATTTTGTATTGGGTCTTGCCGGAATTGTGATCTGGTTGTCGGGCAGGCTTTTTACACAGTATAAGGCTACACTTAAGAAGACGCTGGAAGATAAAAAGGCTGAGCTTCAAGGTGAAGGCACCAGGAATGAAGAAAACGTGAAGAATCTACTCAAAGAGCAAGCCCAATCCAAAGATCCTGAGTTGATCATCAACGGGTTGAAGTTTATGGAAAAGCTCGACCCTATTGACTTCGAATTCCGGTTGTTAGATATGCTGGGTTCCAGGTTTCCGGATGTACGACTTTTTGCCTATCAAAAGCTGGAGGAATACCTGTGTTTTGAGTCCATTGAGATTGTAAAAAAAGAAGTAGAGACCGAGGGAGATGAGCAGGTTCACAGTCAGGCACAAAAAACATTAGCCACTTTGCAGGAAGCACTTGATTTTAAGCTTACAGATGTCAATATCAGGAAATATGTCCGCTCTACAGATGCTGAAGACAGGGTGAAAGGGGCACGTCTGCTGGCAAAATTAACTGAGGAAAAGCAGGTGCCTTATGTGCTGGAGTTGCTTAGGGACATCAATCCACGCGTTCGCAATGCAGCCATAATCACCACGGGAAAATTAAGGAGAGCCGAATTACATCCGATCCTTGTAGAAAACTTACACCTTGCTACCTATTCCAATGCGGCCATGTCGGCATTGAGCCTAAATGGGACTTCAGCATTTCATACCATTGATACGGCATTTTATAAAACCGGGCAATACCATTCCACTATGCTTCGCATCGTTCAGCTATTGGGTAAAATTGGGGGTAAAGAAGGTGTGGATCTCTTATGGAAAAAAATTGAATTTCCTGACAGACTGATCGTTTCAGAGTTGTTGTTATCACTGAGTTACATTGGATTTGAAGCCAGTGAATTTCAGCGGTCCAGAATAAAACTTATTGTCGAATCTGAGATCAGTGACATAGCCTGGAACATCAAAGCGCTCCTGGATATTCCTGACGAGACGGAGATGGATGGGATGATCAGAGAAGCATTCCGGGAGGAGGATAAGCAGAATTATGCCAACTTATTTATGCTTCTAAGCATGATTTATGATTCTCAAAGTGTGAAACTGGTACGGGATAGCATTGAAGCGGGTACCACTGAAGGAATAACATTTGCAGTTGAGATGTTTGACATCTTTGCCGACGAGGAATTTAAGCCTAAAGTGATTCCTGCTCTTGACGATCTGAAAACGAGCGAACGACTTGATCAAATGGTGAATTTCTACCCGCCTGAGGAATTTTCCGATTACCAGGATGTATTGTACCAGATCATCAACAGGGACTACAACAGGATTAACCGATACACCCGGGCTTTGGCATTGTATCGTGTAAGTCAAATGAAGGGAACTGAAGTTTCAGACACTTTGATTGCCAATCTTTTCAACCCCGACCCATTGATCCTGCAGGTAGCAGCTTATACCATTTATACATTGGATAAAAATGCTTACCACAAGCATACCAACAGGTTGAAGCCATCAGTTAAAAAAGAATTGGATAAGGCCATTGTTCCTCCTGTTTTCAGGGGTGAAGATGAAGATTACCATAAAAGAATGTTGCTGATCGAAAGGGTAGTTCTGATTAAAAGTATCCATTGGTTTGAAGACATTCCCGGAGAGCTTGTTACCCATCTGGTAGAGGCCATGGAAGAAATTAAGATTGAGGATGGTACATCCATTATAGAACAGGGTGAACCAGGAAATGCTCCATTCTACATAGTGGCAAGTGGAAAAATAGCTATTGAAAGAGAAGGTGAGTCTTCTGAACTGAAAACTGAAAAAATGGTGATCGGTCATGAAAAACTTTTAGCCACCGAACAATTCGACTTCACCGCTACTTCGCAGGGAGATTGCATACTCCTGGTTTTGAGGAAAGAGGAGCTTTTTGATTTGGCATCCAAGTACCTGCCAATTCTGGAAGCTTTTATCAACCTGGTCAACAGGGTAGAGGAGGAGGAAGAAGAGGAAGTATCAGTTGCCGATATCCTGTTGAGTAGTTAGCACATAAATGAAATCAGAAAATTAAGACCCCAACACACCGATAAATGAAACTAAAGAGAGAAATACTGATTTGCTACGCCAGTCAGGACAATGAGCCACTGGAAGGTGACCAGCGCGGATGGGTTTCCAATTTCCATCGCTTTTTTGTTTCGCTTCTTTCACAGATCCATAAAGAAGTTCCTGATGTTAAACTGGTCGACGAGAAAGGCATTGCCGATGCAGACATAGCGTCTGCTGCAGCTACCATTGTGATTGAAACCAGGGCGCTAACTGCTGATGGGGCTATACTTAAGAAATTCAATGATTTCGGTAAAAAGGCCAAAAAGGACCAGGTTCTTTTCGTGGATGGTGTGTCCAGAGTATTGAAAGTACACAAAGCTCCATATGAAGATGAGGGCGATCTGAGTGAATTTCAGAACCAAATTTCATATGATTTCTACATGATCGACCCCTTGAGTGGTGAGGCGGTTGAGTTCAGACGCTTTTTTGGCAACGATGCCGAGCGTGGCTACTGGATGAAACTGATCGACATGGCTTATGATGTCAGCAAGATTTTGCAGGCTACAACAAGGACAACGAAAGCTAAAGAAGGCGATATCCCCTACGAGAAAACAGTCTATCTGGCCAGCACGGGTGTGGATATCCTGATCCAGCGGGATGTGGTGAAGCGGGAGCTCATGCGCCATGGCTATAAGGTCCTGCCAGACCATACCCTTCCCAAGGAAGCGAAGCTACTTCAATCCATGGTCCGGGATGACCTGCACAAGTGCAGGCTCTCTATTCATATGGTAGGTGAAGACTACGGGTATCGTCCTACCGGTTCTGATCTTTCTGTGGTAGACATTCAAAACAGGTTGGCTTCCGAGCATACAAAGACTATGTCTGAGCACAATCAAAATGCTAAGGACAAGGACAAAAAACTGTTTAGTCGGTTGGTATGGCTTTCTCCGGATTTGGCCAATGTCACAGAGCGACAAAAGATTTTTATTGAAGACCTGAAAAGTGAAGCCGCTACACTGGATGAAGCTGAAGTTTTACAGATCACTCTTCAGGAGCTGAAGGGCATTATCAGGGAAGAGCTGATGACAGGGGGGCGGTTTAAAGTAGCTGAAAATCAATCATATCAGGTGAAAGAGGATGGCTCAAAGGTCATCTACCTTATCCATGATAAAGAAGATAAAAAAGGATCAAAACCACTGGAGGACTACCTGACCAAGCAGGGATACAGGGTAGTGGCTCCAAGCTTTGATGGAGACCTGGTAGATATCAGGTACATCCATCAGGAGAATCTACGGAAGTGTGATGCTTCCATCATCTATTATGGACAGGCCAATGAGGAGTGGATCAAGACCAAGCTTCAGGACCTGTTGAAAGCCCCTGGTTTTGGCAGGGATAAGCAACTACGTGCGAAAGCCGTCTACCTGGAAGGATCCAAAGAAGCGGATCTCGGTCATTTCGAAAAGAACAACACCATGGTTTTGGGATTGAATGGAAATTTCCAGCCAGACCACCTGAAGCCTTTTCTCAACAAAATAGGCAAGTAAAATGAGTGAAAAAGATATCAAAACACAGCAGGATCAGGAAGTCGGTGACATCACCGGACTGATCAACCCGTTCCCGGGGCTAAGACCTTTCGGTGTGGAGGAGAGCCACCTCTTTTTTGGTAGGGAGGGGCAAAGTGATGAGGTGTTGGTCAAGCTTTCTGAAAACAAGTTCGTCGCTATCCTGGGTTCTTCCGGAAGTGGTAAATCTTCCTTTATGTATTGCGGACTTATCCCAAGCTTGAATGGGGGCTTTATGACGGAAGCAGGTTCTAACTGGAAGGTTGTTGTTTCACGCCCCGGTGGAGGACCAATCGACAACCTGGCAGAATCAATTTTGATGCGGGATCGATCTTATACTTCGCTCCCGGAGGAAGATCAGCTCATCAAGAAAACCATCATTGGCACCGTGCTACGTAGCAGCTCCCTGGGTCTTGTAGAAGTTATTAAGCAACTCAAGGGTGATAAGAATGAAAATGTACTGATTGTCATCGACCAGTTTGAAGAATTATTCAGGTTCCGTAAGATAGAATCTGCCACTTCCGATCAGGATGAGTCTACCGCATTCGTTAACCTGTTGTTGGAAGCCATCCATCAGTTTGATGAGCCTATTTATGTGACCATCACAATGCGGTCGGATTTTATTGGAGAATGTGCCAAGTTTCCGGATCTGACCCAGATGATCAATGACTCACACTACCTGATTCCGCAGATGACCAGGGATCAAAAGCGGATGGCTATTGAAGGACCTGTGGCTGTCGGAGGCGGAAAGATTTCCCCAAGACTGTCGCAACAGCTCCTGAATGATGTGGGTGACAATCCGGATCAATTGCCGATCCTGCAGCACGCTTTGATGCGTACCTGGTCCTTCTGGACGGAAAACAGAAAGCCGGATGAACCCATTGACCTCAGGCATTACAATGCTATTGGTACACTTAAGGAAGCTCTCTCACAACATGCCAATGAAGCGTATGATAACCTGAGTAAGCGAGAGAAAGAGATCTGCGAGGTGATGTTTAAAGCCCTGACCGAGCGAGGCAGTGAAAACCAGGGGATCAGAAGGCCCACCAAGCTTGGAACGATTGCGTCTATCGCTGGAGTGTCCGAGGATGAGGTGGTCAGGGTAGTGGACAAGTTCCGCGAGCCCGGAAGGTCCTTGCTGATGCCACCGCATGGAGTGAAGCTGGAATCTGATACCGTCATAGACATTTCGCATGAGAGTCTGATGCGGATCTGGGACCGGCTGAAACGCTGGCTGGATGAGGAAAGTCGTGCAGCCGAGATGTACATGAAGCTGGCTGAGGCGGCAGAGCGTTACCAGGAGGGAAGAGCCTCCTTATGGAAGATGCCCGACTTGCAGCTGGCCATCAACTGGAAAGAAGAAAACACTCCAACAATAGTTTGGGGTCAGCGATATAACCCTGCTTTTGAGCGCAGCATGGTCTTTCTGGAGACCTCTATTCGTGCGTATGAGACCGAGCAGCGTAACAAGGAGCTTCTACAGAAGCGGAAAGTTAAGTTCTTCAGGATTACTGCGATTGTACTCGGGGGTGCAGCGTTGGTGTGTATTTTCCTGGTGGTGTTGTCTTATATTAAGGCTGAACAGGCTACTAAAAACGAAGCTTTAGCAACTCAAAAAGCGGAAGAGGCAGCCATCGCTAGTGAAAAAGCTAGGAATGAGGCTGCTAGGGCCACGCAAGAAGAGAGAAATGCTTTGCTTTCGAGAGACTCTGCTAATGTTGCAAGACAACAAGCTGAACAAAATTTTCAACTTGCGCAAGAACAAACAAGAATAGCTGAGGCAGCCAGAGCTGAAACACAAGTGGCTCTTGAAGAGACACAAGAAGCAAGAGATGAAGCAGAAGTTAGAAGAGTTGAAGCAGAAGAGGCAACTGAACGGGCAGTTGCAGCTCAACAAGAAGCAGAACGCCTTCGTTTCCAGTCCATTGCCCAATCCATGGCCATCAAATCCCAGACGATTAAAAGGCCTGACCTTCAGGGATCAGTGGCCAAGCAGGGATATGACTTTCACATGGTCTATAAAGATCCTCATAAAGATTACAACGGTGATATTTATGCCGGTGTTTTTGCCGGATTAGCTAACCTGCTGGACCCGGAACATGTGGGCGATGATGCATTCAAGGGAGATTCTATACTCAACCAGTACCACGGCCACCCACCCTTGATGGATCCACGTACTGGTCGGCCCAAACAGATTGCTGTTCGGGCTGTAAAATTCTCTGATGATGGAGAGCGCATGTATTCTGTCGGTAGTGATGGAAAATTGGTCATGTGGGATATCAATGACGAAAAGCGCCGTCCTGAATTGTTGTATTGGGATACTGAAACCACACACATCAACAGGACCCTGGATATCACCGAAGACGAACGCTACATCGCCATCGGAACGGACAACGAAGGAGTGATCATCGTAGACAGGGACAACCTGACAGCGGAGCCAAAGATTGTAAAAAACCATGTGGGTGGAACAGTGGTGAAACTTATGTATCTATCAGATAATGAGAGTTTTATATCAGTCGGAACTGATAAACTGGTTATTCTGAATAAACCCACCGGACCGGAACAGATCTTTAGAGTGGATGGTGTCCCAAGAGCGATGTCATTGTCTCCTGATGAAAACAGGTTGGCCATTGGTACTGACAATGGAGATGTGATTCTGATCGATCTGACAAGTGACGACTATGAAAGCACTAAAATTGTTAGAACAAAACTCGAGGATGATGAGATCATCAATTCAGTAGAGTTCAATCATGAGGGCAATTTGTTAGCCTTTGGGATTTATCGCCCGGTTGAAAGAAGTGGTGTGGTGAATATCTGGGACCTGGAGAACAAAGAAAAATATGGCCCTGATCTTGTTGGGTTCGTAGGGCAGATCAATGACATCCACTTCAGTCCCGAAGATAGTTTGATCGTTGCCACCAGTTCAGATCAAACAGCACAGATGTGGGATCTGAGAAATATCTATGACCTGCCAACAATATTTCCTGCTGGTACAGATTGGGTCTACACACTGGATTTTCATCCTGGAGGTCAGTATTTCATGACTGGATCAAAAGATGGAATTATCAGGAAATTTGAAGTGCTTCCACACAGTTATGCTTCCAGGATGTGTGGCCTGATCAAAAATAATATGACTGAAACGGAGTGGGATCAATATGTGGGAGAGGATATACCTTATCAGATTACCTGTGAGGGAAAGGAAGAAGAAGAGGGTTCTAAAAACTAAATGAAATTCATACCGCCTGAATGAAACACTTTTACTTATTCTTATTGATTTCAGTTTTGAGTCTGCCCGCCTTTTCTCAAAACTGTACCATTGTCCTGAACAGGGCAGAGGACGATTATGAAGCGGGGCGTTTGTTAGGGATCCCGGAGCGTATTATTCCTTGTCTGGAAAACGAAGCTTTTTCAAAAGAAGAGGAGATCAGGGCACTCAAGCTTATGACCCTGGTCTTCATTTTCACAGATAATGATTCCAAGGCTGATGAGTACCTGGTTAAGTTGTTGAAAGCAGATCCCGAACATGACCTCGATCCGGAAGTGGATCCTGCAGAATTATACTATCTGTATAATCAATTCAGGGTAAAACCCATCTTTAGGGTGGCTTTCAGGGCAGGAGTTAACAGCTCTAATCCACAAATCGTCAATTCATTTTCAAGCGGGAACACAAATACCTGGCCCAAGTTTACAAACGGACGAACTCCGACGGGTTTGAAGGAATATACTGTGGAAGGGAGTCAGCCTGTGGCAGCCATCAATGGTATTGGTCTGGGAACTTTCCTGGAATTGATGGTAGAGCGTCATCTGTTGAAAGGGATTGAAGTGGCTGGTGGCCCCCAGTTGCGAATATCGAGCTACAATGTAGATGTCTACCTCAATAATTCCTCCATTTACTCAGAAATTGTAGAGAAACAAACTTATCTGAGGTTGCCTATCCTGGCCCGATATAACCTTTGGTATGAAGAAGAGCCCAGAAAACCCGTTTTGCCTTACGCGTATATCGGAGGATCCTTTGACTATTTGTTGAACTCGACTATATCGGATGGTGCCAGGACTGGGGGGACTTCCTTCTCCCTGGTGGAAAACAATGATTACAAAGCCAATGATATGGTATACAATACCAATGTATCCGTATTTGCTGGTCTTGGAGCAAAATTTCGGATGGCCACTCACTTTTTGACGGTTGAATTACGCTATGACAGGAGTTTTGGTCTTTATCACAACCCGGAAAACCGGTGGAATAACAATCAAAACTCAACCTTTGATTTAGGCTATGTCCCGGACGACACCAAGCTGCACCTGTTTTTATTTTCGGTCGGCTATACCCGGTCCATTTATAACCCTAAGAAGTTAGTCGAATGAAATATTACCAGTATCTCTTTCTTATTGCCCTCACATGGGTGACGGCCTGTTCGATGGATTCTGAGATCACTCCGGCTGATGTTTTTGTAAAGTATTTTGGGACACAAGATGAGCAGCGAGCTGCAGATTTTCAGGTCAATGCTGAAGGTCAGTATGTGATTTTTGGGACCAGAAAGGTGGATGATGAAACAGGCAATGATTTTTATATGCTTAAAGTTGATCAGCAAGGCAACCTGGTGACTTCAGCAACCCTTGGCATTGAAGATCAGGAAGAAAATGCCAACAACGAATTGGCTTATCGGCTTAAAGTCATTGATCAGGGTTATCTGATAGTTGGAAGTACAGCGCCCCTCAATGAAGCACTTATTCCAGGGCAGCGTTTGTTGTATTGGGCACATCTTGATGAGAATTTTGAAGTACTTACCCAGGTGATTGATACTGTGCGTGGAGGTACAGGCGATCTTGAGGGTATGGATATTTATTTTACTTCCGGAGATAGTGTGTTGATTTCAGGTTATTCGGATGCTTTTGAAATTAACCAGAGTGGTCAGCCGGAAGATGGCACCACCAAGCTTTTTGTTGGAAAGTGGAGCCTGGAAGGTGAGTTAGGCTGGAAAAAGACATACGGGTTTTCTGGGTCGAATGACCTGGCTAAAGCGGTCTTTGAGAGAGCCAATGGAGATATCGTGGTTTTTGGTGTAACCGATGAAGTTGGGTCTAATGGAGAAGGTGGCCAGAATGTAGTGGTGTATCAACTCAACAGGTACGGCACTTCACCGGTAGGCCAGGTGCCCAGGTATGGCACAGATGGCGATGATGAGCTCAATCGTGTGATAAAAATTGCCGGTGGATATGCCGTGGTGGGCACCAGCTTTGTGGGCAATGTGTCCAATCCTTTTATTATGATACTGGATGAAGAAGCCAGACTCGTTTCGCAGGATAACCTGGTGTTTGAGGTAGATTTTAAGATAGGGGATCCTTTCGATGGGATTGGGCTTGGTGTGACGCGGGCTGCCAATAATGATTTTGTGGTTGTGGGCAGAGTACTGGACTACGAAGATGAGAACGACCTGGCCAAAAACAATGAGATGATGTTTATCAGAACTACCCAGTCAGGTCAGAAGATTACTGAGTCAGTTAAGAATTTTGGTTTGGTTGCCGGGAATGATGAGGCAATAAGTGCACTAACTATGGAAGACGGTGCCATTGTGGTACTGGGTACCTCTGATTTTGGTAGTGGGGTTACGCTCATTACACTAATGAAAATGAATGCTGACGGACTAATTAAGGAGTAAATGGTCAAAAAAATGATATTTAACCTTAGAATATTTAAAAAATTAACGAAATTTGGTAGACCGTCGCCTGAATTTATGAGAAGTCTACTCGTATCAGTATTGTCTCTGTGTACTGTCTGGTCTGCATTTACCCAGTCCCTAGCTATTGACACGCCCATTTCCGGTGGATATGTAAATGCTTCAGAAGACGGGACTTTAATCATTACCGGAACAAGTTCAGGTACCACAGATCAAACGCTGGTTACTGTTACCATTTCAGATGGAGTAAATCAAGTAATGACAACTGCGATCATTGGTGCCAGCTGGACTGCAGCGCCCGTCGACCTGGCGACAGCTTTGCCAGCGGCTATTAATGAAGGTACCGTCACTGTAGACGCAATAACTGATGGAACTCCGATCATTGCTCCTCAGGTCAATTTCGAGTATGATATTTCTGCTCCCACACCAGTCATTAGTAGTGGAGAAACTGACCCCACGAATTCTGATCCCATTTCATTTGGCGTAAACTTTGGAGAAAATGTTTTGGGATTTACCGAGGGTGACATTTCAGTGACAAATGGCACTGTTACTGCCTCAAGTCTCTTGGGGGCAGCAGGTTCTTATACCTTCACAGTAGACCCAAGTGGTGACGGAACTGTCTCAGTAAATATCAATGCTTCAGTAGTTACTGACGATGCAGGTAATAACAACAATGCTGCTGTACAGTTTTCCATTGAATATGATGGTACCGCTCCAAGTGGTTATTCCGTAACGTTTGATCAGGATCCGGTGAATATTGGTAATGAAAGTTCAATCGGATTCACTTTTGCGGGTGCTGAAACAGGGACAACATATGACTATACCATTTCCAGTTCGGGAGGTGGAACCGATGTGACCGATAGTGGTGTTATCGGGTCCGCTACAGAAAATGTAACAGGGATTGATGTGTCAGGGCTCAATGACGGCACGCTGACGTTGACAGTAACCCTCACAGATGATGCCGGGAATATCGGTGCGGATGCTACCCATACTGCTGACTATGATGCCACAGCCCCCACACCCGTCATTAGTAGTGGAGAAACAGATCCCACCAATTCAGACCCCATTTCATTTGGCGTAAATTTTGGAGAAAATGTTTTGGGATTTACCGAGGGTGACATTTCAGTGACAAATGGCACTGTTACAGTCTCAAGTCTCTTAGGGGCAGCAGGTTCGTATACCTTCACAGTAGACCCAAGTGGTGACGGAACTGTCTCAGTAAATATCAATGCTTCAGTAGTTACTGACGACGCAGGTAATAACAACGATGCTGCCGTACAGTTTTCCATTGACTATGATGGTACTGCTCCAAGTGGTTATTCCGTAACGTTTGATCAGGATCCGGTGAATATTGGTAATGAAAGTTCAATCGGATTCACTTTTGCGGGTGCTGAAATAGGGACAACCTATGATTACACCATTTCCAGTTCGGGAGGTGGAATCGACGTGACCGATAGTGGTGTTATCGGCTCCATCACAGAAAATGTAACCGGGATTGATGTGTCAGGGCTCAATGACGGCACACTGACTTTAACTGTGACCCTTACAGATGATGCCGGGAATATCGGTGCGGATGCTACCCATACTGCTGACTATGATGCCACAGCCCCCACACCAGTCATTAGTAGTGGAGAAACAGATCCTACCAATTCAGACCCCATTTCATTTGGCGTAAATTTTGGAGAAAATGTTTTGGGATTTACCGAGGGTGACATTTCAGTGACAAATGGCACTGTTACAGGCTCAAGTCTCTTGGGGGCAGCAGGTTCGTATACCTTCACAGTAGACCCAAGTGGTGACGGAACTGTCTCAGTAAATATTAATGCTTCAGTAGTTACTGACGACGCAGGTAATAACAACAATGCTGCCGTACAGTTTTCCATTGACTATGACGGATCAGCTCCTGTCGTCGATGATCTTGAGATTTTTGATACAGATAATGATGGGTTTATCGATCAGGTGATCATCCATTTCGATGAAAATGTAGACACCGATGATGGGGTAGCCCCAGTATTGGCTGATCTTGGTACCATTACACTTCCTGATGGTCAAACCATCACAACAGCCGCTGGACTGTCCATTTCGGACCCACAGGGAATGACAAACCAGATTACTATTTCAGGAATTTCTGATCAAGTGACAGCCAATACAGGGGTAGGTTCAGCAAGTATTGACAATATTGATGGATTATGGCGTGATGGTGTTGGTAATATTACCAATACGGCTTCGGATGATTCAGAGAATATCATAGACAGTGCGGCACCGATTATTGTCGATGCGACAACACATGATAATGATTCCAACGGTAAAATTGATCGGATAGACATTACAATGTCTGAGGATATTGATGATTCCGGCTCCACATTTAATGGTAGTACAATGTCTATCAGTGGAGGGTATGCAGGAGTGGTAACGGGGACAGGTGCTTCCGGAAACGATCATCTGCTAAGAATCACTTTTTCAGAGGGTTCAAGTGCGGATACTGGTGATACGCCATCGGTCACATTGAATTCCGGGACTGTTTTTGATGGGGCTGTATCACCTAATGCTATACTAGTAAACCAGATCTTTGGGAATGCAAATGATGGTGCACCACCGGTTATTTATTCTGCTGTCACATTTGACACTGATCTAAATGGTTTTATTGATGGGGCAACCATTACATTGTCAGAAAACATCAATGAAAGCAATCCGGGAAATGACCTGGGCAACAGCACCTTTGATGTCTCTTACAGCGGTGAAAATGCAACAACCGGGGTTACCACTGATGATAATATTGTCGTATTGACATTTAGTGAGGGAGGAAGTGAGGATACAGATGCCACACCCGCCATCACTTTGAATAGCAATGACCTTTTTGATTTTGCCGGGAATGTAATCGGCTCGAATCAAGTTTTTAATGGTACTGAGGATGGGGCTTATCCTATTCTGGTACTGTCCTCCACTTCTCCAGCAGCCAATGCTTCCGGAGTTTCTATCAACGCTGCAAGAACATTTACATTTGACTACAGCGAAAATATTGATGCAGTTGGATCGAATTTTATTGCAATCTACAATACCAACGATCTTGTTAATCCAATATACATGGTAGACGTAACTGACGCTGAATTGGATGTTACAGGAAACACAGTTACATGGACCCATAACCAGTTACTCAACAAGGGCAATAGCTATGCTGTTGGTATTGATGCTGGTGCGTTTGAGGATCAGTCTGGAGGAACACTTCCTACTGATGAATTTTTAAATACTGGTGATGGCAAGTGGGAGTGGAGTATGGACAATACGGGTGGGCCAAGATATGTATATAGTCCGCAACACAACACAATTACTGTAGCACCATACGGTCTTATTTATTTTTATTTTGACGAACCCGTCAGGTTACAAAACTCTGCAAATAAAAAATTGAGGATGGACAGAATTGATGGGTTTGGAGGTTCTGATCTGGATAACAATGTCATTGATGAAGATATAGACTATAATGACAATCCTGTAAGAACATATATTTTACCATACCCAAGCAACAGTACTAATTTTTCGAAAGAGAAAATCTTTGATATTTCTGAGACCAGTTATAATAGCGGTGCATATATGCCAGGTTCATTCTACGAAATTACTGTAGACGCAGACGCCTTTGAAGACACGGGAGATAACGATTCGGATGGTTTTGAGATCGAATTTCAGATAGATAATACCGATGCTGTAAGGCCATCTGTGATGTCTTTTATACCTGCCGATGACCCATCTGAACCGGCAACAATAGAGGTAGATATAGAATCGACCACAGAATTAGTTATCAATTTCGATGAGCCCATGAGTATCGGATTTGGTAGTGTCAGACTTTATGCTGATGTTAACCCAGACGTGCTGGCCCTTGAAATACCATCCACGAGTCCTTTAATAACACTCATTGACGGTCCAGGTGGAATAGGTGCATCTGTTCAAATTGATATATCCGGGGTGACACTCAGTGGAAATATCGAATATTATGTAGAAGTGGATAGATCTGCATTTACCGATGCGATAGGCAATACTTTTGTTGGGTTCTCGGATGAAACTACCTGGAATTTTAAGATGGAGACGGAGACAAATGCTCCGGAAATTGATATTCTATCACCTACAGATAATGCAACAGGAGTGGATGTGAATTCAGATCTTGTTATCACCTTTAATGAGCCTGTACAGGATCAGTTAGCCGGTGGTAATTTAACCGTTAGATTGTCTTCAAATGGATATATCGTTGAAACTATTCCTTCCTCCAGTTTTTTATTTAATGGAACGGAAGTAACCATTCCTCTTTCCACTTTGGGAGGGTTGTCAGGATACTATATAAATATTGATAACCTTGCGGTTGAAGATCTGGGGGGCAATGTGTTTCCAGGTATTTCCGGATCTTTCGCATGGAGCTTTACTACTGGTACTGAAGCTGTTTCCCCAACAGGCATTTCTTCCACTTTTTCTCCTGCAGATGGATCGTCAGGTGCTTCTATTGGAACCAATATTTCATTTTTCTTTGATGAGGTAGTAAGCCCTATTGCAGGGAATAACATTGAGATTCGACGTGCCAGTGATAATATGCTGATTGAGCAATTTGATGTAACGGATCCGGAAATTCTGGTTAGTGGTAATCAAATCATTATCAATCCAACTTCAGACCTTGCTTTTATCACCGAATATTATGTGCTGGTTGAAGCCGGAGCATTTGAAGATGCATCAGGAAACTTATCACAAGCTGTCGGTGGTGATGGTAATTGGAATTTTACTACAGGAGCCGATGCCTCAAATCCTTTTATACTTACATTAACTCCTGCTGATGACGATACAGGAGTGGCTTTGAGTCCAGTGATCACCATAGGATTTTCTGAGTCGGTTGTTGATCAGGGATCAGGAGTGGTTAACCTCTTGTATACTGACGGAAGTCTGGCTCATCAACTTGACCTGAGTGATTTTGATTTTTCTGATGATCTAAATCCGGCGATTAACCTTGGTGCAGAGGGTATTACCCTTTCGGGGAATACCGAATATTTTGTAGAGATTCCAAATACTTCTTTTGAAGATTTGAGTGGTCTTCCTTTTGCAGGAGTTGCTGGTAATGGAAACTGGTCATTTACCACTACAAATGATGCTGTGGCTCCATTGCCTGTAGGGACTCCCACTGGTTTGAGTGTTGCTGTCACTACGGACCTAACACTCACATTCCCTGAACCAGTCACAGCAAATACCGGGAATATTACGGTCAGGTATGCTGATCTGACGGTTGTGGAAGTTATTTCAGTATCTGCTGCAGAGGCAAGCATGGGTGGCACTGTACATACCATAGAGTTAGAAGATGATCTTTCCGGGGGTATTTTATACTATGTTGATGTTGATGCAGGAGCATTTGTAGATAATTCAGCTAATAACTCAATAGGATTGACGGGTAGCACCGACTGGAGCTTCACCGCTGATGATGATGGAGTTTCACCCGCTATTGTTTCCCTCACACCCTCAAATGATGCAACCGGAGTTGCTACCACCGCCGCTTCATTGGTGATGACATTTAATGAGCCCGTAGTGCTCGGCAGTGGGAATATTCTTCTATCATATGATGATGGGGTGACAATTGAAACATTTAATACAGGTGATGTGGCCCTAAGCAATGGGAATACTGTTGCCACAATAGGACCCTATGCCATACTGGATGGATTAACCGAATACTACGTCACTGTTGATAATGGCTTTTTTGAAGACAATGATGGATCTCCTAATGCCTTTGGCGGAATCAATGGGGACGGAAGCTGGTCATTTATTACTGGAGCTGATGCAGTCGTTCCTACGGCAAGTGGGGGCGTCACACCAGCCAATGGAACTACAGGAAATCCAGTAGACCCTACCATAACGATTACAATGAATGAGAGAGTCTATGCAGGCTCAGGTGAAGTGACCATTTCCGGTGGAGGTCAAACGATCAGCATTAATGTACTTGATGGTACACAAATCACCGGTTTCGGTACGAATTTGGTTTCGATCAATCCTTCCGAAAGTCTGATTAATGGCACCACTTATACTGTAACTGTACCCGCTGGTGCCTTTGAAGACCCTTCCGGGAACTCAAATTCATTATTCTCCTGGTTTTTTGATGTCGGTAATGCCACAATAGTGAATGCCTCAAATACCATCATATGTACCAATCAGGATTATGTAGCCCTAAATGATTTGGTTATTACCGAGACAAACAATACGGACTTCCTTGCAGGAACAAACCGAACAATTATAATCACACTTCCTGCTCAGTTCGAGTTCAATACCGCGTTTACTCCAAATGTTAATATTTCAGGTGGTGATTTATCCGATGGATCTGCGGTGGTAGATTTCAATACCTTGACCCTTACCTATACAACAGACGGGCAATCCGGGAGTGCTGACGAAATAACAGTCACCAATTTGGAAGCTAAATACATAGGCTCATCAGCTGGTATTTATAATGCTTTGAGGACCGGGGGGAATGGAAATATGAAAGGTAATAATGTTGTGCATGGACAACCTCATTTCGTGTTTGATGTGAGGAATCCACCAGCATCACCTGTATTGAGTGCAACTGCTTTTCAAGCGGATGGTAGTGAGGACCTAATCGATCCGGATGATGTACCCACAACCTCTGTCACTGCAACTGGAGTCGGGACCATCACCTGGTATAACAACGATTTTTCATTAAATGAGCCTGCAACTTCAGGCGTTGCTTTAGCATATACATCTCTCCCGCAGCATAATCCGGATAATTCTTTTGGAACTTTTGATATTTCAAACTCAGACAATGCATTGTACACTTTTTATGCTACATCTAATGATGGTTCTTGTGAGAGTGATCCAGTAAAAAGGAATATCCTTGTGCGAGCGTATGTTCAGGACCCTGCGGGTAACAGTTTTGTGGATGATGCGGGAGACATTAGGATGGTAATAACCCAACCTGATGATCATCTGGCTACATTTACCGGACCTGCATTGTTTGGAGCGAACACTGTTCCTGATTCATCTATTGTGAATTTCAGCCCATCCACAGCAGGTACAGGGGATCATGATATACTTATTACTTCCAACAATACGCTGACAGGGGAATCTCTTGTATATACGGAAACATTTTCTGTGTCTACAACAGCCCAGATTTTTGCTGTACCTCTGGATGTCGATTACTGCCAGGATGGAGGCGTTCTGAGTGTGAATCCCCGACTGGATGATATACCCGGAGGTTATAGTTTCTATGGCATGTATTTGGATGGGTCATTGATTAGCCCACCTCCAGGCTGGAATCCAACAAGAGATGACAATCCAACAACAGGTTGGTTTCTTGATCTTTCCACCGTGAGCCCAGGTCAGCATAAAATTCAAAGGCGTATCTGTCGAACCCCTGCCTCTATTTTCAATCCACCTCAAACAACCAATATCGTCTATCTTCAAGCGGATCTCGATGTGTACAGGATACCTAGTGTGAGTCTGAGTAATCTACCTGAATACATCTGTGAGGATGATTTTCCATTGGAACTGGATGCAGACATCGTGAATATTAGTTTGGATGGTAGAATAAAAACCCTCAATACAGTAGATGTAGGTTCTTACTTTATTGAAAAAATAACTGGTGAGGGTACTGAGGGAGGACCCTATTCAAAAGTTGTTGGCTCCGACCAATTTGATCCGGCTGATCCTATGAATGATGGCCTAAACCCTGTAGGTGAATATGAGATCACTTATACTTCATCTACAGATGATGACCCTAACTCCCCTACAGCAAATGATGGTAAAGGGTGTAACGATGTGGATGTAAGGACCATTTTTGTGCAGGCAGTGCCTGATCTACCTGAGCTAACCACTGACCTGACGGGTATTGGTGGTGAAGATGGAAACAGGATCAATTTACAGTTTTGTGTTGGGGATGTGATTTCTGACCTTGTGGTTAGTGCCGATCCTGACGAACAGATCACCTGGTATACCAGTAACTTATTAAATACTACCTATAATTCTGTTGGTACCCAGGGTGAGATCTTAAAGGCCGAAGAGCTGTTTGGTACCGATCAACCAAACAGTGCCTTTAATGTGAATATTTACGTGACAAAAACAGATTATATCAATGCTGATGGTCTTGGGTTTGAAGGCTGTGAGTCCCCTCCAAAGGTGATCAACATAAGGGTATATGAAGAGCCCGGACTTCCTGAAATTGACGTGACGCAAGCAGCCGCTACTCGCATTAACTCCACAAGTTATTTGTTTGAATATTGTGAAACCTATGGGACAGACAATGTTACTTTTAGTTCTACATTACCTGACTTAGAGGCTTACTATAATTTATACGATGAGGACACTGTGCTGATTTCTGATTTACAGGCGGGTTCTTTTGAGTTTACAGATATCAGTTTTGATGATCTTCCAAATACAAGTAAAACCATCCATATTTCCAGAGTTCTGAATGACAGTACCAATGTGAATCCAACAAACGGGGAGTTCGCCGGATGCGAAAGTGACCTGATCCAGGTTGAGTTCAGGATCTATGAGACCTCTCCGGCACCTGACACTACTTTATTTGCTACTAATCGAACAGATTATTACATCTGCTCGGGTGAAAATCTTGGGACCATAACTTCACCTGGTGAGCAGGATACACGATATGCCTGGTATGAGGATGATGGCAGCGGCTTGGCACCTGATTATGGAGCCAGGATGACAGTAGCGGCGTTTGATGATCGCTTTATCGTTCAGAATAGTCTGGCCAATGAATTTGTAGACTTCTCTAACGAAAATCTAACAACCGGTCCCATTACCTACACCTATTGGGTGACCCAGTTTCAGGATTACAATGACGAAACAGGCTATATAGGTTGTGAAAGTGAACCGAGCAAGCTTACCATTACGGTATTTCCTGATCCTGCGGCTCCCACATTTGATGATCCTGGGGTTACCTACATGGATTGGGACATAGCAGCAGCTCATCGTCTGGACATATCCTATTGCGAAGGAGAAATCGGACAAAGTATCCCTTTAAACCTGAATGGAAACACTGATGCGGTATTCAACTGGTATCGATCCGACGCTACAGGAACTACCATTATTGGAAACTCCGTACATGATCACTTTGCCAGTGAACCCGTGACAACCAGCCAGTTGAAAATTACCGATGCAGAGGAAGTCGATGGACTGATCTACTTCGTGGTGACACAAACTAATAATAGCCAACCATTAGGTTCAGATTTTGAAGGTTGCGAAACGGAATTGGATGAGATGGCTTTTGTGATCATCAATACCTATGACATCCCTTCTATGCCACAAACAATAGACAGTGACTATACCTACTGTGAAGATGATGTTGTGGCCAATGGCATTGAGCTAACTGGGGAGGCTGGAGTTACCTTCAACTGGTACAGGGAAGATGTAGATGGAAACATGGAATCAACACCTTTCCATACTGGTAGCACGGCCAATGATACAGAACTGGGTCTTTTGGGTGAGAACGGAACAGGAAGGTACCTGTTCTGGGTCACTCAGACGCAAAATATCGGAGATGGTGTGACCACCTTCGAAGGTTGTGAAAGTGCAGCCAGACAGATTACGGTTTATGAGGTGCCACCTCAAATGGATGATATTCGGTATTCATCGGACTATATCACGTCTTCAGAAGGTTTTTGTGTAGACATCTTACAGGGTTCCGTAATTATAAACTACTCTGGAGTAGAGGATGCCTTGTTTACCTGGTATGATCAAAGTATGTCCCCGATTGTTGATCGTACGTTGTCTCCTGAAACGTTTTTCAATACAGGTGCCAGCGGTGTAGGTACTTATACCTTCTATGTTTCACAAACAATTAATAACTGTGAAAGTGAATTGCTTGAAGTTACTTTCAACATCTACGATACACCTGATACCCCGGATTTTGATCTGGCCAGTAATGGTTCATTGATAGATCCACAGTATGAATTCATATACTGTAGAGATCAGGATGTTTCAGGTGAAACGCTTGTGATTAGCAATGGCCAGACTGGCAATATCTACGAGTGGTATTTTGATGAGAATCTGTTGGAACCAATTACCCAAAATATCGACGAAAACGAACAAAGCGTAGAATTCACAAACCTGGGTGTAAGTGGAGTAGATGAAGATCAGCTGGCCAAGACACCGGGTACATATGTAAGGTACGTCAGATCTCAGGAATCTACCGAATGCTACAGTCCGGTGAGAAGATTCGATCTCGTGGTGGGAGAGGCACCTGAAGTGGCCTTTGTCTGGGACGGATTGATGGAAGGAGTGCCCATTGACATTACATTCATCAACGAGAATGCGGCAGTTGAGGCCGCCGATATCAATGAAGTAAGGCTTACCGTGGACACAGATGTGCCTTATCACGAGTTTTCGTTTTCAGACAATGAAACCTTTAAGACGACATTTGAAAATGCAGGTGAGTATACTGTAGAACTCTTTATGAGAACATCCGAAGTTTGCCGGGATTCTGTCACAAGAACATTGACTGTACTTGATGTCATCGAGGTTCCCGAGGATGGATTTCTGGAAACATTTGAAGGCAATAACCATGGTTGGGTGGCAGAATACAGGTCACTGGATGGTAAGTCGGACAACCTCATCAGTAGCTGGGAGTTAGGTACCCCCACCACCAGTACATTGGATAACGCTTTTAGTGGAGATAATGCCTGGGTGACAAACCTGGATGGTGATTATTCTTCAAACGAGATATCATGGGTTTATTCACCAGCATTTGATATTACCAATCTTGCAATACCTATTGTTAGTTTCTACCATCAGCATTGGTTATTCAACAATCGGGATGCTGTTGTTTTTCAGTATTCGACGGATAATGGCTCAAGCTGGTTCAAACTAGGAGACTTTAGTGAAATAGCCGGAGGAATTGTGGAAACCTCAGGACTCAATTGGTATACACATGCGGATATTCCAACACAGCCAGGATTGTTTACTGTCAATTCCGGGTCAGCAGAATTAGCCTTTAATCCCTCTTTATTTGGATGGTCATCCACTCAGCAATCCGTACAAAGGAAAGAAGATCGTGTTTCTGAGTGGTTGTTGTCTATCAATAAAATGGACAATGCTGACACCGTCATATTCAGGTTTGCCTTGTCCAGTAGCGGTGGTGATGAAGATGAGGGGTTTGCCTTTGATGATTTCAGGGTTTATAACAGTGATAAAATCACCCTTCTCGAATCATTCTATAATGCAACGGAAACCGGAGTTGTAGCAGCTTACCAGGATTTGAGCGATCAGGTAGACAATCAATCTATTGGTAGTGTGGCCTGGATCAACTATTTCACAGAGCTCGATATGACTTCCTCTTCGGGTCGGGATGATATCAATCGATCAAACGGCATCGATCCAAGCGCAAGGGTAGGATATTATGGAATTGACGAGGCTCCACGATCTGCCCTGGAAGGTCAGGTACAAAAACTAGAGGGGATTGATCCTACTTCCAGCCTGTATATCAGAGGATTTACACCATCCGCACTTGGTGTGGCTGGCCTGGAAAGCAAGAAGTTTGATATCACTGATTTTCAATTGGACACTTCGGCTCCATCAGATATTCTAAGAGTCTCGGCAACGTTTACAGCTGTGCAGGACTTTCCTGAGGAAAACAACGAATTCTCCATCCGATTCATGGTCATTGAGAAGGAAATAACCGGAGTGACTGTAGGGCAGTTTAGCGCGAATGATACCCTGCGCAATGTCTTGCGAAAGATCCTGCCATCTGCGGGGGGTATCATTAAGCAGGGAGCAATGTCATTGGGTACTTCATTTACCGAGACTGTGGAGTGGAAGATCAACAATGTATATGATCCCACTCAACTTGATGTTATCGCCTTTATCCAAAATGAAAATGCAGCCAATGGCAGGAGGGAGATTTTCCAGGCGGCAGTCCTTAATGGTGATTTCAGTAATAAAGAACTGATCCTTGGAGTACTTGATCAGCTAAGAAACGGAGATGCGTTTGTGATCTATCCGAATCCTGTCGATGATGTGTTTAAACTGGAGATATTAAACCCTGTGAAAGATGCCATGGACTGGACGATATTTGACCAGACGGGTAAAGAAGTCTTAACAGGAAAACTCCCCGGAGGTGAACTGTCTATTGACATTGAAACAAAGCACCTTCCTAGCGGAGTGTTCCTGCTACAACTTACACATGGTGATATGATTTTCGAACCAAAAAGGGTCGTGGTCATTCACGAATAAATAAGAAAAAGGGATTATTCAATATGTAAGTGATGCACATGCTCACGGATGTGATCCACCCGTTTAGTGATATGGCTCACATACCTGTTGAGTTCGTTTTCCAGGACATAAATCTGACCATCATAAGAATAGAAGCCAATTTCATCCTTTAGATCTTTGGCATTGTGCTCAATTTCCTTTCTTGCGCTACATTCTTGATGCAGGAAGTGAACGAAACTTTTCATGTCATATCCTTCTTCGAACTTTTCAATCTCGTCGATCGTCTTTTTGATTTCATGACTACCTTTTCCAAACCTTGTCGCTTGTATCAATCGGTCATAAAGCACGGAATCGTAATGATGGATATCTCTCAACAAGTTCAGAATTCCCATGCGGTATTCTTCATTGATACAGAATTTAGCAAGTCCTTCATAACTATTTAAAGCTTTTGCTTCATCATCCCATTTATAGGTGAGATCGTCAATGATTTTACCAAGGGTTTTGCCTTCTTCCTGGGCATAGCCACTAGAGACAATAGATAAACAAACTAAAGTGCCAATGATAAGCGTTTTCATAACCAACCATTTATTATATTAATATTGCAAACATCGGACCAAACAATAAAAATCTTCAAATGGTGGTCTAAAGGAAAGGTTGAAGATGATTATGAATGGTAAATTTACACATTTGTACCATATATACGAATAAATCTATATTTTGGTATAATTCTAATAAAAAATTTAATTATATCTTGTTTTAAATGAAGTTTGGTAAGGTAGAACAGCCGGAATTGATTGATTTTTCACTACCTGAAACGCACGAAGACACTTTTCAGTTACTTTCAAATCAGGAAAAAGAGCCACTTGAAGTATATGTCGGATGTGCCAAATGGAATAAAAGAGACCTGAAAGGATTTTATCCCCGGGGAACAAAAGATGAGTTGCCATACTATGCAGGGCATTTCAACAGCATTGAGATGAACACCACTTTTTACCATTTCCCAAAAAGGGAGCAGGTAAAAATATGGAAGGACAAAACACCTGATGGGTTTAAGTTTTTTCCTAAAATCACAAATACCATTAGCCATTTCAAGCAATTGAAGGAGGTAAAAGATCTTCTCTATGCTTATTGTGAGGAAATCTTGCATTTTGAGGAAAAGCTTGGGATGGTTTTTTTGCAGGTTCACGGCAATTTTAGTCCGAAAAGATTCGAGCGTCTGGAGAAGGCTATCATGGATTTTCCTCCTGAAGTACCGCTGGCAGTCGAGGTGCGACACCCCGAGTGGTTTGAGTCACCCGGAAATGATACGCTTTATCAGTTATTGGCTCAACATCATAAATCTAATATTATTGTTGATACGGCAGGAAGAAGAGATATGCTGCACATGCGCTTAAGCACCCCATCGGCCTTTGTGAGATGGGTAGGCGCCAATCATGAGACTGATTATGAGCGCCTGGATGAATGGGTTGAAAGAATACATGATTGGAAAGCAGCAGGGTTGCAGCAGCTTTACTTCTTTGTACACCAAAATATTGAAGTGGAATCTCCACTGTTGTCTGCATACTTTATAGAAAAGCTCAACCAGAAAATAGGTACGGAGCTGAAGGTACCTCAAACCCTATGAGGCCTGTAGCTATATTCAGCACAATACTCTTGATCTACGCTGTTGATACAATGGCCCAGTCTGTGCCGGATTTTGATCATGAGGAGTTTGTTTATGAAATCAAATACGGGTGGATCAAAATAGGTGAAGCCACCTTGTCCCATCAAATAGAAAACCCAACGATGTATTTGGATGTTTTGGCTTATACTACCGGGATCATCAATTGGATTGCCCGGTTAAAAGACTCCGTTCATACAGAAATAAATGCTGAAACCTTAAAGCCCATAAAGACATTTATGGATCGCAGGGAGGGCAAATATGAGCGAAAACAGGAAGATCTCTTTGATTTTGATGAGGACTCAGTAGCAATCAGCGTTTATAAAAGTAGGGGAGGAAAAGCTGAGGAAATGGAGTATGCAAAGTATTTTTTGCGGGACTCAACCTACGATATGCTCAGTAGCTATGTGTATCTGAGGACGCAACCATGGGAAAGTTTTAGCCCGGGAGATTCAGTCATGTTGAATATGTTTTATGAGGACGAATATTACCCTTTTGGAATTGAATATATCGGTGAAGAAGAGATCTCAACTCCATTAGGAGACTTTCATTGCCACATGGCTTATATTCTTTTTCCGATTAGTGGAACATTCCCCGAAAAATATATGGTGAAAGTATGGGTTTCGGCAGATGATCGAAAATTGCCCTTGCGAGTGGAGGCAAAGATGAAGTTTGGAAAGGCTGTCTGTGAACTGGTAGAGATATTATAGTTGAGCGATCTCACCGCTTGCAATGATTTCGTATCCTCCCGACAGCTTTACAAAATCACCTTCCAGCTGGCACTCGAAATACCCGCCTCGCTTACTGAGCTGTATCGCTCTCAATGATTTTTTACCAAGTCTTTCCGCCCAATAGGGAGTAAGGAAGGCGTGTGATGAACCCGTAGCATGATCCTCTAATTGACCAACATGGGGTACGAGTGTTCTGCTCACAAAATCAGTTTTATCTCCCGGTGCGGTTACTGCATATCCAAAGATCTTACTCTCTCTCAATAGGCTGAAATCTGGTTTCATTGTACGAAGAGCGGTCTCATTATCTGTTACAATCAAATGCTTGTTGGATGTTTCGTACATTTCCACAATAGGTATGTCTAACCCTTTTTCTATTGGTTTCGGTGGATCAATTTTTCTGATTCTTTGTATCGCCAAAAGGTTAATTGAGAGTTTGGCATCCGATATAAGTCCCTCGATGGTTCCCTTTTCGTATTTTAAGGCAAGGGATTGCTTCATTATTCCTGTATCCTTCAGGAAGGAAAAGCTTGCAAAGGCACCGTGACCGCATAGACCAATTTCTTCATCGGGAGCAAACCACCTAACATGCCATTCATTATTTTCATTCCACATGAATGAGGTAGCAGGCTGGTTGAGATCTGCAGCCATCGATTGCATTGTAGATTTATCTAAAGGGTGATTGAGATGTACTACTGCAGCAGTATTGCCTTTCAGTCCCTGGCTGATAGAACTGAATACCTGGTAGATGGAGAACTTTGTCATTGCTCAAAGAAACAAAAGCTTGGATGCAAAAATTCAGGTTCTACAAAAAAGCCCGGAAAAACTTCCGGGCTGGGGGGTTGGTGACTATAGGTATTTAATTTTTCCCGATCCGGAAAAGTGAAAATCCAGTTTTGGTTTCCCTGATTTAACATACACATTTCCCGAACCTGAGCTGCTTCCACTTAGCACATCAGATACACTGACATACACATTTCCGGATCCACTCTTTCTGATTTCACAGCTACGACTTTTCATGTCTTCCATTTCTATGTTACCTGATCCACTCAAACGGATGGATTGAGTATCAATTTCTCCGCCTCCAATTTCAATGCCCCCGGATCCTGAATTGGTAATTTCCAATTCATCAGCTAAAAGGGTCTGTATTTCAATATCTCCGGCTCCACTGTTGGTGATTTCTGTTTCATCTCCGGCATTTACTGTGGCCATCAGTTTAATAGTGCTTGATCCACTGTTGACTATTCGTAGGTCATCATTGGCTTTTAAGTCTTTTTCCGCATAGAAATTGCCTGATCCACTCGATTTTATGCTGATATCTTCGCTATCTATAGCGGATTCAAGTCTAACCGTTCCGGAACCTGATCCATGGATTTCTCCAAGCTCTGTGAACGTAACATAAATCTTTACATTTCTGAAATTGTTGGTTATAGACCAGGAACGCTCCTCCATTTTGATGGTCAGTCTGTCATCGTCTACCTCGGTTACGATCTTTTCAATGGGACCGGAATCTGCTTCAATTGTTACACTCTCCGAATTACCTTTTTTGATATATACATCCCAGCTTCCAGCAGAATGGATGGAATTGAAAAAGGCAACCCGACGTTCATCTTTCGATTGGCTACAGGCCACGGAAATGCCGATGATAAAGATGATGGATAAGTTAATGAGTTTTTTCATAGTCTTTTAAGGTTTGAGTTTTTCCGATAGGTTCATAATCTAGATGTATAAAGACATCAAGAGGTTGCATAGCAGAGAACAAAAAATACGCCATCCGATTAAAGCGTTGATAATGAGTTGTTTATAGAAATCATGAAATATTAAGTGTTCAGTTTTGGTACACTTTGTGTATGATTTTAGTACAGAAACGAATGTTATTTATTTGAGATATAATGGGGTTTTCTTAATAAATAGCTTTATTTGTGTCTCCAGCCCGCTAAGAGTTCCTATTCCTTAATGAATTTATGATATATGCATTCATACAGTATGCTTAGGCCAGCTATACTAACATGCTTACTTTCACTTTCATTGACAGGGTTTGGTCAGACCTGGACCAAACAAACGGGTACCGGTGCAGAGATGGGAAATGCCAAAGACGGAGGTGCAGTCTGGGGTGATTATGACAATGATGGTGATCTTGACCTATTAATCAATACTAATTGGAATAATACAGGAGGAAGAACGAGACTATTGCAAAGTGATGGAGCCGCCAATCCTAGTTTTTCAGATGTTACAAATGCTGATGCCAGAGGCTTAAGATCAACCCTTGCCGAAAGATCCATATTATGGGGTGATCTCAATAATGACGGTTACCTTGACATTATTAGGAATGCTCACAGTGATATAGAAATTTACATTAACCGCGGCTCTCCTAATTTCAATTTCGGGGTAGGGGGACCTATGAATCCAAATCTTACCATTACACAACTTAGCAGAGATGGTTGTTCTTTGGGAGATGGATTGAATGCCGAAGGTGTTGGTTTGATAGACTACAACAACGATGGATGGTTAGATATCATCATTGAGAATGGTGAATGTGGTATCGACATCCTGGAGAACAGAAAACAAGATGCTGCTGCCACCATCAACACCACTTTTGGAGATGGGAATATGAGTACCGAAGCTGAAGCGACCTCACACAATTATTTCAGGCATGTTTCAATTTCTGGAAATACTCTGGGGTTACCGCTAACCTCGGACAATGGGGACTTTCTAGCCACCGGTGATTATGACGCTGACGGATATGTAGATTTTATAGTAAGAAAGCCAACCGGAACTTATGATCTGTGGGAAAATGACAGGGATGGGACTTTCACCGCCAATACTTCTTTTTCAGACAATGCATCCACAAATGCTCAGAACGGGAACAAGGGAGGTGTGATTTTCTGTGATTTTGACATGGATGGCGACCTTGATATCTACTGGACAGATGGCGGGACAAACCAGATATGGCTTCAACATCCTACCGGTTCTTTCACTGCAACAGGCAAGCCTACCATCACCGGGGGATCGGATATCGATGGTTGTGCCTGTGCCGATGTGGATGGTGATGGGGATCTGGACTTGTTTTTGGGTAATGATGGCACCAACAGTTTTCTGTTCAAGAACAACACTGCAACCCCGAATAGTGTTGCCGCCCTGAGTTTTACCCAGGAAAACATCAATGTAAATGCAGATGCTGAAGGCGTGAACCTGGTGGATTATGACGATGATGGAGATTATGATATCTACGTAAATGTAGATGGAGGGAATAACCAGATATGGGAGAATGATTTATGCGATGGTGGTGGATGTTCTTACATGAAAGTTTTTATCGAAGATTGCGTGGACGGAACTCCCTCCAACAGACCAGTAATTGGTGCAACAGTAATCATCAAAGATACAGGTGGAAACATTGTTTCTGCTGCACAAAGTGGCAGCAACTCTGCCGGACATGGTGCGCAAAATCCACCGACTTCTGTTTTTCATCTACCCAACATGACAGATGACTATACCATAGATATCACTTTTCCTGAGAAGAATGGAACGGTTGAAACATATTCCTATGGTTTTAACGCCGCTGATATAGTTGATAATGAACTTACTCTAACTGCCGTGAACGGCACGGATGGATCTTCTTGTAATTTTTCCTTACTTCCTGTGGAATTGATCTCTTTTTTGGCAACGCCCACACGAACTGGTATTGATCTTGACTGGGTAACTGCCAGTGAGCTCAACAATGAGCGGTTTGAAATAGAACATAGTTCGGGTGATGGGAAATTTACCGCAATTGGAGAAGTTGAAGGAAATGGTACCACCGATAGAGAAATTTCTTATTTATTTACACATCAAAATCCAGTAAGCGGTGCCAATTATTACCGTCTGAGACAATTTGACTTTGATGGTGTAAATGTGGTCAGTGAGACCATCATAGCATTCTATGAAGTAAAAGATGATTTGAGTATTTTTCCTAATCCGGTAAGTGATAAGCTAAATGTTTACCTGGGTCAAAAGTTTGGCAGGACAAGTCTCAATATGCTTATAAGGGACATTTCTGGTAAGGTGGTGTGGAGCAATTCGTTTAATGCACCAGATACAAAATTAGAGCTTACAATTACGCATCTGAACCCGGGACCTTATCTGCTGGAAATTACAAATGGGACATATAACCATGTGGAGCATATCATTTTCAGGTAATCGGAAATCTACTTTTCCATTTCAAGATTTTCCAACCATTTGGCATGGGCCAGCACCAATCTGACCTCACCAAAACTGTAGTCATCACCGAGCTCATACTTGATGTCACCCCCACGTAGCATCCCTTTTTCTACGTATTCCATCACTTTTTTGACCTTTGGCTCATCTACGAGCTTAGAGATGTCCAATTCACCGGTTTCAACATATTTAGCCAGGTGACTTTCTATCGTGCCTTTGACAAGTCCACGTGATTCAGCGATCTCTTCTATGTTCCTACCATCTTTATACATTTCAAAGGAAATCTTCGCAGAGGGTATCTTATCCTTTCTAGGCGTTCGTTTTCCTTTATTATCAGATGCTGTTTTAGGCAGATCTGTCTCCTGTAGCTGTTTACGGGTGAGCACTTTGTTTTGAGCAGCCTCGCTAATAAACATGGAGAATTTGACCATCTGATTGATTTGATACTCAAACATGGCCTGGATCAATTCGAGCTCTTCCTTGTAGCTCTTGACCTTTTTTTCCTTTCCGATGGACTTTTTATGCTCCTTTATCTTATTGTTCAGTTCCGTAAGCCTGGGTTGAAAATAGTCACGGGCTTTATCTACACGGTCATCAAGAGCTGATAAATAATCCTCCTGCTGCAAGATGCTGGCTACCTGCTTGATGAAGTTATTACCTACTGCCACAAGGGGAGTAAATTCATTGGTCAGTTCATTGGTCCAGGTGAGGTATTGTTGCTTAATGGACCGTTTTTCATCTTTGTTGAAACTCCTTTCATGTGATTTCAGCTCATTGTGTAATCGGTCAAAACCAAAAACCTTAAAAGCAAATTGATAAATGAAAGTTTTTCGGTCATTGGAAAGACTGTTTACCAGTTCTTCCTGGCTGGGAAAAGAAGCAACGAACTCCCTCAGGCTATTGTCAATGGTGGGGATGGAATCGCCAATATGTGAAGAAAGAACCAGCCCATTGAGGGAAGTGAGCCGGGATAGAGCCACGTACAGCTGACCCGGAGCAAAGGTGTCGGATAGGTCAAGAATGGCCTTTTCAAAGGTAAGCCCCTGGCTCTTGTGAATGGTTACAGCCCACGCCAGTTTCAGCGGGTAGTGCTCAAAGCTACCCAGTGTCTTCTCCACGATCTCATCCCTGATCTTACTTAGCGCGTATCGCTTGTTTTCCCATAGATATTTTTCCACGGTTACCTCGCTTCCGTCTTCAAACTCCACCTGGATATCATCAGAAGTCAGTGCTGAGACTTTCCCGATCTTCCCATTGTAAAATCTTCCCTGGCCTGACGGATCATTCTTGATAAACATAACCTGTGCACCTTCTTTGAGCTTAAGGTCATATTCCACGGGATACATGTTTTCCGGAAACTCCCCTTCGATGTAAGCAGAGAATGTGATCAATTTTCCATCCAGTTGATCCAGCCGTTTTTGGTTGATCCTGTCTGCTTTGTGGTTGTGAGTGGTCAGGTGAATGTATCCATCCTCAAGACTTTCATAGTCTTTGTAATAATGTCCGTTGAGCAATTCAACGTCATCTGATGTTTGCTGATTGTTTCTCAGCCTGTTGAGCAGGTCAATGAAGTTCTGATCAGATTGCCGATAGATCTTTTGCAGCTCCACCCGAATAGGAGGGACTTCTTTGAGTGCCTGAGCCTGGAAAAAGTAGGCATTATCGTAGTAGGGGCTCAGGAGGGACCTTTCATAATCCTTGATTACAGGGGGCAGCTGGAGCAGATCTCCGATAAACAGGACCTGAACACCCCCAAATGATTCCAGCCTGTTTCTTCTGAGCAATTTGAGGGTATGGTCAATGCAATCTAGCAGATCTGCCCGAAGCATACTCACCTCGTCAATGATCAGCAGCTCCAGCTCCTGGATGAGTTGTCTTTTGGTGGCACTGAACTTACGATCCTTTAGCAGCGTGCCAGGTGTGGTGACCTGTGAAGAGGCCTCTTCCAGCCGGATATTTTCTGGGATGAAAGTGCCAAAAGGTAGCTGAAACAGTGAGTGTAGCGTGACGCCACCTGCATTGATAGCGGCTACTCCGGTTGGTGCTGCTACCACCGCTTTTTTATAGGTATGCGATACGATGTATTTTAGAAAAGTTGTTTTACCGGTACCCGCCTTGCCAGTCAGGAAGATATGTCTTCCGGTGGTATTGACATATTTTACTGCCAATTGTGCAAGTTCGTGAAGGTCGGTCATACCGGTAAGTTAATGAGTATAATCAAAAAATATAAAACTAATTGAATTAAATAGTACATCATTGTCAATCAGAGGTATCATTATAGAAGTACATTCAAACAATTACAACATCTAATTCAAACTCAAAATTAATCAAGGAATGAAAGTTCGAAGTAGCCTGATCCTCGTAGGATGTCTCATTAGTCTGAGCAGCGTATTTGGTCAGAAGTCCCCACTTAAAAAAATAGAGGATATCATCATCTATGAAGATACGGCCTTTTACTCTGCTTTCCCCTCTGTGGTAAGAACAGATGATGATTTTTTAGTGGCCTTTCGTCGGGCCCCTAACAGGATGATTTTTGGAGAGAAAGGCAATAACCACGTAGATCCGAATAGCTACATGGTGATGATGCAATCCAAAGATGGTGTGAAATGGAAGGGAGAGCCTTCTCTGCTCTATGCGCATCCTTTTGGAGGCTCTCAGGACCCGTGTATGGTGCGGTTGAGTGATGGAAGCATCATTTGTACAAGCTATGGATGGGCATTTGTTCGCCCTGATGGAATGCCAAATCTCAAAAAACCTTACTCTGAAAATAAAGATGGTGTCGTGTTTCTTGGTGGTTACGTAGTGAAATCAGAAGACGAAGGCCGGACCTGGCAGGGACCCTTCTATCCACCTAGTCTCCCCGTGGAGAGCCGACTTGATGCCCTGGGAAGACCTTTACCTGCCTATAACAGAGGAGCGATGTGTGAAGGAAAAGATGGTAGATTGTTTTGGGTGGTAGCTGCAAGTATGGAAGGTGCGAAAACCACTTCTACGCATCTACTCATTTCTGAGGACAAGGGCGAGACCTGGGAGTATTCATGTCCGGTAGCTGTAGACGACAAGGTAACCTTCAATGAAACCTCTATACATGAAACACCTAATGGGGACCTGGTGGCATTTCTGAGGACTGGGGGGTTTGATGATCAGGCGTGTATTGCCCGGTCAACAGATGGTGGTAAGAGCTTTCAGTCATGGCAGAAAATGGGATTTCAGGGGCATCCTTTTCATGCGCTGACGCTGAATGATGGTCGGGTTCTTTTGACTTACGGATATCGACATGAACCGTATGGTATCCGGGCAAAGATTCTGAATCCGGAATGTACCGATTTTAGTACAGCACCTGAGTTTATTGTGAGGGAAGATGGAGGATCCACGGATTTAGGATATCCTTGGGCAGTGCAGCTGGATGATAATCGTGCCCTTGTAGTGTATTATTTTAATAAGGAAAAGGGAACCCGACACATTGCCGGGTCCGTTCTTAAGATCTCGAAATAAGCGCTGCTTAAAAAGCTAGAATTCTATCTTGACGATGGTGTCGATGTGGTCTTTCTTCCCATCAGGCACCTCAATCATCAGGCCGTAGTCAGTATTCTGATACCTTACCTTTTCTCCGCCATCGTAGAAGGTCATCTTTTTAGGCTTGATTTTATAATCAGGAATGAATAAGACATCTTCATCTAATTTGAGAATGTGAAGGTATACGGTCTTGCCATCAGGCGTGGCTGTTGTGGCCCACCATTCGCTAGGTCCTATAGGCCCTCTTCTGGTTCCGTAAATGGTTTCTCCATATTTTTCCAGCCATTTGCCCATTTGCATTAAGGTATCGATGTTTTCTGTTTGGATCTTGCCATTAGGCATAGGACCGGTATTAAGTAGAAAATTAGCGCCAAATCCGGCGGCTTTTACCATCGTTTGAACCAGTCTCTGCACAGACTTAAATCTTTTATCTACAAGATTGTAGCCCCATGATCCGTTCATGGTCTCACACATTTCAAGGGGCAGGTCCGAAATGCTTGTAGTCTGGTTAAAACCCATGGTATTCTCTCCCGGAAGATCCCGCTCAAACATCTGGAAATCTTCCCCGGGGAAAGGGGATTTGTGGTGATTGCTACCGATCAGCGCATCTGGCTGTAATTCATGGATCAGCGAATAAGTTTTGTCCAGTTGCCAGTCTTCATTTGGTTTATCCCACATGCCGTCTAACCAGATACCACCGATCTCGCCATAGTTGGTCAGCAGTTCTGTTAGCTGGGTATTCATGAATTCAATATATGCATCCCAATCGCCGGAATCCGGTCTGCCTGTATACCCATTGCCTGTTCTGCCTGTTGGGTAGTAGTCAGGATGGTGCCAGTCGAGCTGTGAGTAGTAAAAGAATAGTTTGATTCCATGTTTGTCACAGGCCTCCTTTAATTGTTTCAGCACGTCTTTCCCGTAAGGGGTACCATCTACAATGTTATAGTCACTCACCTCAGAATGATACATGGCAAAACCATCGTGGTGTTTGCTGGTAATGGTGATGTACTTCATCCCGGCAGCCTTCACCATCCGGACCCATTCCTCGGGATCAAACTGGGTAGGATTAAAGAAGGTTGGCAGCTTTTCATAAGCATTAACAGGGATCCTTTTTTGCTCCATTACCCACTCGGCTACCCCTGTTTGACCCGCTCCTGCCATTTGGCTATAGACACCCCAGTGAATAAAGAGTCCGAATTTGGCATCTCTGAACCATTCACGATTCTTGAGATTTCCTTCTGTCGGTTGATAGTCTGCTTGTGCCTGAAGGCTGATTGACAGCCCAACAAGTAAAATACAATAGATAAATCGTTTCATTTGACTAAGGTATAAACATGCGATCTACTCAGATGGATTTTACCCTGCGAAAAGGGTTGTTCTCCAATCCGGATGACGCTTCATATAGGCTCTTACGTATGGACAATACGAAATCACTTTTAATCCATTTTCCAGAGCATATTTTAGCGCATGCTCTGTCAGCGCTTTGGCAATGCCATAATTACCGATGGGTTTAGGTACGCCAGTATGCATGAGATATATCTCATCATTTTTAAGTCGGTAGGTAAGCTCTGCGAGATGGTCATCTTTCAGGACTTCGAAGCGCATGTTTTGTGTGTTGTGGATTATCTTGATATCTGACATTTTCAGTTCTCGTTGATGCCAAAACCGCCTAATACCTCCAGTATCTGTCCCCCGGATGGAGTACCATCAATCAATGGAATGGCTTTGGAAATCAGAGATCTTACCCCCGGAAGTGAAAGGGACGCATCATGATCTTCTTTCGAATCCCAGATCTCTGTCACCCATACGGTATCTGGTTCGGAGGGATCTTTTGAAATCGCATATAGTTTACATCCTTTGGCTTTGGAGACAACCTGAGACGCTTCGATCAGGATTTCAGCCAGTTCAACGGCTTTTCCTTTTTTTGTGTTGAATTTTCCGTGGAGACCGTATTTGTTCATGCTTTAAAAATAACTTCGGATTGTTTAGAAGAAAAGAATGAATGCTGTTTTTGGTGTCACTAGTTTAGACCGGCTTTAACCTGAGCTTGGCTTCAATCAGGGACAAATGCTTTACCAGTCCCATGGGATCTTCCAGATTGATATCTTCTGGTTTGTATTGTATTTCGATGCGATATCGGTTGGATGTTAGCTTGTATTCTTTCTTTAGCAAATCCTTATATTTTCTGATCATCTCATGGCTTCCGGCCTGCAACATTTCAGGAGCGACTACAATGGTTTGCTTTTTATGATCTTCCAAATCGATGAGAATGTCAATGGTATAGTGAAACTCATTGTGATCTGCGGTCAGGTAAAAGCTAAGGTCTTCCGATAAACTTCCTTGCCCTTTCGCAATAAGTTTTGCGTTCAGGTGTTTAAACGCTGGCTTATTGATGAGTTTTAATTTGATGCTCTGCCGATCATAGTTGATGACAACAGCCGACAGGCAAAGGGCGGTCGAGAATCCTGCTGAATACAGGAGCGATATTGGAATCCTGTTTGCAATGTCCTGCCAGAGGTTGCCATCACCAAACATTACGGGAAGAAAAGTAAACGGCAGACAAACAACAAAACACAATACCCATCCCTTGAGCAATGTTTTTCTCTCCAGTAGTAATAATTGCAGCATTAAACAAATGTAATGAACACCTATCAGTCCTTGTGTGGTAGAAATTCTTTGAAATACATGGCTGACAGGTGTCCATTAATAGGTTCTATGCTTTTTCTGCACAAGCAAACATCCACTGCACACCAAACTTATCTGTGCATGATCCGAAGTAGTCACCCCAGAACATGTCCTGAAGCTCCATCGTTACTTCGCCACCAGCAGAGAGGGCATCGAAGAGTCGTTTGGTTTCTTTTCTGGTGTCAGGTTGCAGGTTGATATATACATTGTTGCCCTTGTTGAGTTTAAATCCCATGGACTCAGGAGCATCAGTGCCCATCAGCATGTGCCCACCTGTAATTTCAAGAGCGACATGCATCACCAGGTTTTTATCTTCTTCCGCTAATGGAGGAAATCCTTCCTGTGGAGGTGCTTCGCCCATCCTGGAGATCCCGTCTCCGACAAATTCCCCACCAAATACTGTTTTATAGAAGTTGAATGCTTGTTCTGTATCTCTGACAAAGTTGAGATAAGTGCTAGTACTTGCCATTGTTTTTTGAATTTGAGTCTAATAATATGATTTAAGAGTTAAAAGCTGCTTCCAGGTCTTTGATCACCAGTTTTCGCATGGTCAGGAGTTTATCCATCAGTTTCTTTTTTTGGCTTTCTGACCCTGTGGTCATCATCTGTTCAAACTGTACCGGGACCACCTGCCACGATAGTCCATACCTATCTTTCAGCCATCCGCACATACTTTCTTCTCCTCCGCCTGAGGTCAGCGTGTCCCAATAATGGTCTACTTCATGCTGATCATTGCAATTAATTACAAAGGAGACGGCTTCAGTGAATTTGAATTTCGGTCCACCATTGATAGCTGCAAATGTCTGCTCACAAAGCAAAAACTCAGTGATTAAGGGGGAATGACTGATGATTTTTGAATCAGGGAAGATGCTGCAGTAGTAGGTGGCTGCCTCTTTGGCCTGATTGTCGAACCAAAGAAAAGGAACGATCTTCTGTAAGGTTGCCATGATTATTTATTTAATGATACATTAATATTTTCTGGTTGTAGAATTTGACTGATGGTTTTTTCAATTCGATTTTTGAAATAATGACCTCCTGACTCAAACAGGTGCCCCTTGGTGTGGGGAAGAAGATTCAAATATTCATTCAGGTGGGCAGCAGGAACAACTTCGTCATCATGACAATGAAAGAAAGCTATTTTGTCGAATTGTGACAGTTGTCCAATGTTAGCCATTTCAAGATGATATTCTGGCATGTCCCACCCATTGCTGCCCCAAAACGGGGTGCCCAACAGCAATACTGATGCTATTTCGGTTTCAACAGTGTTTTCGGATAAATACTTGAGTAAAACGGATCCACCAAACGAATGCCCTATGAGGGTCAAGGGACCATCAGATTTATGAATCAAGGCATCCAATACCTCCATCCAGGCCTGATAATCAGGATTATTTGGATCAGGCATTTCAGGGTCACGAAACAAAATTGAATTTCCAAGTGTCTGTTTGATCTCTTCTCTCAAAAAATAGCTGTCGGTGTCAGGTTCCTGTGTTCCAGCTCCATGAATATATATGACTGTTTGCTTAAACATCTTAAGAACACTTCTCATTTATCAATTATTACAGCAATTTAGAGATATAATTGAAGCACGTTGATGTGCAAATACGACATTATGATGGGTTGATTGCGACATTTTATTTTTGGATCTTTACATGAAAAAGTAAGACCATGCAGCATGTTTCGATTTTAGTTCCCAAAGGCCAGTATAGCATTGTAAATATTGGTGGAGCATTCCAGATTCTTAATTGGGCCAGCGACATGTTTTTCAATCAGTCCAGGCAGCCACTGTTTAAGGTTGAATTAGTTGGGATTGGCACTCCCTCACCAGATGCAGATGGATTCTATACCATTACACCCCAAAAGACCATAGACCAGGTGACAAAAACAGATTTGATTTTAGTGCCGGCTGTCCATGGCAATTTAGATCAGGTGATGGAAGAAAATAAATCATTGATGGAATGGGTAGCCAAACAACACCAACAGGGAGCGGAGGTAGCCGCCATGTGTATCGGAGCTTTTTTGCTGGCCTCCGTGGGGTTATTAGATGGTAAGAAATGCTCTACACATTGGGGTCATGCTGGAGAGCTGGCCGAATCCTTTCCCAACGTCCAGGTGGTTGCTGAGAACATCGTGATAGAGAGTGGGGGCATCTACACATGCGGAGGGGCATATGCCTTTACCAACCTATTGGTTTATTTGATTGAAAAATATGGTGGAAGGGAACTCGCAGTGATCACTGCTAAATCCTATATGATTGATATTGATAGAGGAAGTCAGTCTCCCTTTACCATCTTTGTAGGTCAAAAAGGTCATCAAGACCAACTGGTTCTACAGATTCAGGAAGAGATCGAAAACAATTTCTCTGACACCTTAACGATAGATGAACTCGCTTCGCAGCATGCCACTACAAGAAGAACCCTGGAAAGACGCTTTAAGAAAGCTACGGGTAATTCAATTCTTGAATATCTCCAACGGGTGAGAATGGAGGCTGCTAAGCGTAAACTCGAATCAGGTGGCTTTCATGTCAATGAAGCGATGTACAGCGTGGGCTATAGCGATCCCAAATCCTTCCGTGAAGTCTTTAAAAAGTATGTTGGTCTTACACCAATCGAATACAGTCAGAAATATACCAAAAGAGTGGCTTAGAAGTATTATGTGATTGATTCCGCGTATTTTTTAAAGTTGGTTAAGATGGTTTGCCATCCCCACTTTTGAAATTCTGGATCATTGTCTGACTCTGGTTCAAAAGTCTCAATGATTTCAACAACCCCATTGTTCTCTTTAAATATGACGGAAATTTGTCTTCCATCTTCCAATACATACTCTAGCAACTCATTTATCTTGACCTCCGTATAGGTTCCGGAAAAGTCAAACCCGATACTGCCATCTTTTTTCTCCATCCTGCTGGTCAATTTGCCGCCTGGCCTCAGGTCGTTTGTGGCGGTTGGACAGCACCAATCATCAGATGCAAAATTCCATTTGGTCATATGTACAGGGTTGGTGAAACAATCCCAGACTTTTTTTAAAGGTTGCTTGACTTTCGTGGTCACGGAAATTTTCTCCATATCATCAATGATTCATAATGGTACAAACTTCAGTATCATCTTTTTACTGCAATTAAATTAAATGATTGAAATCAATAACCCCAAAGCGAACTGGTTTATTTGATCCATGATTTCCAGTCACGGCTGGAGGTCTCAACCATTTTATCTATGATTTCAAACGGAACCTGATGTTTGGCCTGAATGGTTGTTCTGTTTTGCTTCAGCCATTGATAGAATTCCTTGTTGATCTGAGCGGACCATACTGATTGGTATACCTGCTGGCTGGTATATTTTCCTTTGGCGATCTGCTCCTGTCTAAAGGCATCTTCAAGTCTTACCACCTCGCTACCCACAAGCACTTTTTCGACCATGTGAGGAGGGATGAAGATGACCCCAGCCTCGCTGGCCAGCACCACATCACCGGGAAGGCAAATGGCTTCCCCGATTCTAGTGATGTCATTGATGCTGATGAGCATCCTTTCTGCACTGTGAGAGGGATGCCAGGCTTTGGTCCAGATATTTATTCCTTCGATGTTTTTCACTCCCAACATGTCGCGACCATGTCCGTTGATGATGGCTCCTTTTCCTGAATTCGTATAGATCGCCTGGGCCAGGTTATCACCAAGGAAAGCGCCTTCTCTTACTTTACCATAGTGATCAGCAACAATAATATCGCCATTCACCAGCATACTCATGGGCCATTGGTTGGTACCTCCCTGATAGCCGGCTTCATTTCCCAATGCGATCATTCGATCATCTAATCCTGGTCGTTTTGGAAGAAATGTAGTGGTAAATGCCCGGCCTACCATGACCCTGGAAGGATCAAGAATCTGCCATTCCGTCTCTAGTTGGTTGTTGTAACCGTTCTCTTTTAGTGTCTTCCAGGCTTCTTCCACACTCACATGACTCACCCGGTCGAGCCATTCATCTGGCACCATAGGTCTACCATAGTCATCCCGTTCACCTTGCCATTCTTCAGTCAAAAAGATCACTCTTTCTTTGGGTATCAGATGTGGTTGGCTGACCAGGATCAAAGGAGTGAGGGTCATCAGGCCAGGTAATAGGAATTTGTATAGACTCATCGTTTTTAGGGTTATGGTGTATAGCCTATCAATTTAAGCTTTTCCCCATTAAGCCAGGGCCGTTGAGTCAAACAAAATTTTAACTTTTAACTTTTTAATGGCTGAATGACTTGGTGTAAACTTCGTTACCTTCCACATCATAGTGAGTGAATACGATTTGAGGCACATCATTATGTCTGAATATCTTCACACCCAAAAAGCCACCGTTGACCCGCAAAAACTGATGCTGCGGTCGCTTGTCCTCCGGATCCCATCCCTGCGCATGCGCATTGCTGATGGGACCTGATCCGAATTCATGAACCCCGGTGCCAGGATCAATGGAATGATATTGCCAATGTCGATCTCCATTAATAATGTAGAGACTTTCAGTCTCGGAAATCAGGGTTCTTATCCAGTCACCTTCAGTTTGAAAGACCTGGTTGGCGTGATTGTCAGATTTTTTGTCTCTATCTGGTCCCACAATAGGCGTAGCAGAAAATAAGATCTTGAAGGAAGCATCTGAGTTTTGTAAGGTGCTGGTCAGCCACTCTTTTTGTTTGCTACCCAGGATGGTTTTATCCGGGCCATCTTCATCTTTGTTATTGGATCTAAACTCTCGTCCTTCCAGTAACCAGATCTGCAGGTCCTTACCCCAGCGAAATGTCCTGTAAGGCTCTTTCTTCAAAGGAACATTTTCCCTCCAGATCTTTAGGCCATCTGCATAAGATAGATTTCCATACAAGGCTTCTTTGTCACTGATGTCATCTTTGAGCAGGTCGTGATCGTCTTTGATCATGTACATGGGGGTGTTCTGATGGAAATCAACCAGCGAAAGCCAGCTGTCCATGGCATGCCACTTATGTCTGGCCGAGAGGATGTCTTTTGACAGCGGCCCCGGCTTGTCGTAGTAAACATAGTCGCCCGTCTGCACAAAAAAGTCCGGATTCATGCTGTTCATCAGGTCATACGATTTGAATCCTCTCAGGCTGTCGTCAAAGCTCCAGAAATACTGACAGGTGGTGGAAGTAAAACTTACGGGAATCACCTGATCAGCCGGATTGGCGGTCGTGAAGGTACCCTCATATTTAGTTCCCGATGCTTTTGACTCAAGTATAACCGTATAGGTAGTGGCCGGTTTCAACGACTCAAAGGCATGATTTACAGTAAAGTCATTGTCCACCAATGCTGGTAGCCAGGGCGACTCAAATTTATCTTCATCAGATCTTAGGATGATCCTGACTTCACCTTCTTTGCCTGCCACAGCTCCATCCATCTGGCTCACGGGCATCTCCTCGTCAAAATCAATGGGGTGACGGAATACTTTTTCCCTTCGTTGGTGTCGGATGGGATTAGGTGTTTCCTGTGCATACAACCGTGTCCAGATGAGTGCCGAAGTCTCAGAAACTTCCAGCACCTTGAATCCCGATGTAAAGTAATCTTTTTCCTTCTCCTCACAGGAAGCCAGGCACAGTAGTAAAATAAGAGAAAACAGGTGAGAGGGTATATGTTTCGGGTTCATGAAATCAGTTGGTTTTGGCTTAAAGATATAATGCTGGTGAAACAATTTTGAGATCGACCTTGAGTTTCCACTGATTCAGTCAGTTTTTTTGAGTCAGGCTGTATAATTTAGTCAGTCAAACCTAATTTCATTATAACCCATTCATCTAAAAACAACGAAAATGAACAACAGCAGAAGAAACTTTATTAAAACAAGTTCAATTGTGGGAACGACAGCCATGGCTGGTGGCTTTGCTATGCCCCTTTCGGCAAAAGGGAAGAATAGCTTTAAGATGAAATATGCTCCACACTTTGGCATGTTTAAGAATTCCGCAGGTGAAGATCTGATCGATCAGTTGAAGTTCATGACTGACCAGGGTTTTACAGCACTGGAAGATAATGGGATGATGAAAAGAGACATCAAGACCCAGGAAGCCATAGCCAACCAAATGGCCAAGACCAACATGGAGATGGGAGTCTTTGTAGTAGACAAAGGTGGTAACCTGGCGAATACACTGGCTGCAGGAACTAAAGAAAATGTGGACATCTTTCTGGATGGATGTAAACGAGCTGTAGATGTGGCTAAAAGGGTCAATGCCAAGTGGATGACCGTAGTGCCTGGTGCCTTTGAAAGGAAGTTACCCATTGGCATCCAGACTGCTAACGTGGTGGAAGCCCTGAGAAGAGGCGCAGAGATTTTCGAACCACATGGCCTGGTGATGGTACTTGAGCCGTTGAGTGACTCTCCGGATCTTTTTCTTCAGACTTCAGATCAGACTTATGAGATCTGTAAGGCAGTGAACAGTCCTTCATGTAAGATCTTGTTTGATATCTATCACATGCAAAAAACGGAAGGTCATATCATCAGAAATATCGACCTGACCTGGGAAGAGATTGCCTACTTCCAGATTGGTGATAACCCGGGAAGAAAAGAGCCAACAACCGGAGAGATCAACTACAAGAATGTATTCAAGCATATCTATGACAAAGGATTTAAAGGGATCATGGGTATGGAGCATGGTAATAAATACCCTGGAAAAGAGGGGGAACAGAAACTTATTGATGCCTATTTGGAAGCAGATAGTTTTGATGTGTAATTAGGTTATTAGATTGTTAGGTTATTAGGTTGATAGGTTAATAGGCTAATAGGCTATTAAGTAAATGTCCTCCCAGTAATCCACTATGCTGTGCCACGTTGATCAAAGATGCTTCGGAGTTAAAAGTTAAAGAGATGAGAACTAGACTTGTTTTTATATTTCTGATTATTTGGATAGCTATTCCGGCTTTAGCGCAGAAGGGTGAAGAGGAGGCCATCAAAAAGCTTATTGCAGATTATTCACTGGCAAGGGAAACCCAGGATACGGTTTTGCTTGCCAGTATTCTCACCCCTGATATCGACCAATTGGTGTCGTCAGGGGAATGGAGGCGCGGGAAAGAAGGCGCTTTTAAAGGCATGATGCGAAGCTCTTCGGGGAATCCGGGCAAACGTGTGCTGACTGTAGAGCATATTCGGATGATCGAATCAAAAAGTGCTATCGTCGATGCCCGGTATGAAATCTATCAGGCTGATGGCTCGATTAGAAAGATGTGGAGCACATTTATCGTGAAAAAGAATAAGAAAAATTGGCAGATTTCCGCGATCAGGAACATGCTACCAGCCAAACCTTCAGACTGAAATGACCTTTTGATCAGAAAAGTTGCAAAAACTGCAACTAAGCTGAATCAGGTAGCAAAATACAGTTTTACTTCATCGATTCATGGTTCTAAGTTTGATTCATTAATCACTTGAACCATGAAAAAATTAGTCTTTTTTCTATTGATATTGTGGCTGATTCCATTGCTTACATTCAGCCAGTCCAATTTAAGAGTATCAGCCGGATTTGGATACCCATCAGGTATTCATTTAAGCTCTATCTATCATGAAAAGGCTTACCAGTTTGAATTCATTTTTGGTTTACCTGCAATCGCTCACGATATGGATAGGGGCTATTATTGGGGTCTCAACATGGGTTTTAGGTTTGGGAAGGAGGAGAATATAGCACAGGTAAAGCCCTGGATCATTCGGTTAGGCCCTTCATTTTATGAGGTAGAAGATCAGTGGGAGATTGAGAGGAGGTCTATTTTACTGGCTACCCTGGGGCGTGAATTTAATTTCACCAGTCGATTGGGGTGTGAGCTGATGATAGGGCCTACCATCACGATGAGTGAGAAGAGAACCGTGAAGGAAGAAAAACCATCTTCATGGTTCGGAAATATACTGGATGATGAGCTTCCCATTGCCGAAGCCAGGGCAATGATCTTCTATCGATTTTAGATATTTAATACAGGTCTAAACATATGAGGCTAAGCTGCCCCATATGTCTTGTAGTAATAAAAATGAGATACTGATAAAAGGACCAGGGCAAATAGGGGGAATATGGCTACTGTGAATGTATCACCTGTAGAAATATGAGCAATAAAAGCTGATATAAATGTGATTACAAAGCCAGCAAAAGTCCATTCCCTGATTTTGTCCGGGATCATCGGTAATAACAGTACCACAGCTCCCAGTATTTTGGCTGTACCAAGTTCTAGTCTGAAGAAGTCTTTAAACCCCATGGTCTCCAGACCTTCAGCTGCTTCTGGATTTGTAAAGTAAGCAAAACCACTCATTAACATCATTGAAGCTACTACTCCCGTAGTTATCCAATAAATAATCTTATTTTTCATTTCCAATCATTTTTTTTCTTTATGATATACGCAATAATAAAAGATGTAGCTATACATTTGTAAGTACTATACTAGAGTATAGTGCTATACTTTAGTATAGTTTTGGTTCAGATCTATTTATGTTATTTGATGGAAAAGCCAATTAAACATGATCCGCAAGCCTGCAGCAGGAAAATGCTTCCGGTGCAGGATGCTCTGGAGATATTGAATGGCAAATGGAAGCTACCCATTCTTATTGCACTAATGTTTGGTGTAAAGCGATTTTCTGATCTTTCAAAAGAGATCCCCAAGATCACAGATCGCATGCTGTCCAAAGAATTGAAGGATCTGGAGATGAATAAGCTTGTAAAACGAACTGTTTATGATACTTTTCCAGTCACTGTTGAATACACCATGACTGAGTATGGCCGGTCTTTGAAGAAAGTGATTGAAGCTTTAGGGCAGTGGGGAGAGAAGCACAGGGAGAAGATTATGAATGAATGAGTGTAACTAAATCTATCAGTATCATAGGCTGTGGATGGCTCGGGCTGCCTCTTGGACAGCACCTGGCCAGCTCAGGATATCATGTAAAGGGAAGTACAACCGGAAAAGGAAAGCTTCCTGAAATTGAGCACGCTGGTATCGAACCCTACCAACTTTCTTTTGAGCCTGACCTGGTGGGAGACCTGGGTGATTTTTTCTCTTCTGACCTCTTGATCATCAATTTGCCACCTCGAAACCGGGGTGATGATCCCAACTTTCATCGAAAGCAGCTAATGGCCATTCAGCAGCTGACAGAAAACAAGATTAGAAAGGTTCTCTTTGTCAGCTCAACAGGGGTATACCCTAATACAAATGGTGAAGTGATTGAGTCAGATGCTGATCCCAGGCAATTGTCTCGAGGAGGAGTATCCCTTCTTGAGATGGAAAACCTGTTCATGGAAAACCCCAACTTCCAAACAACAGTGATCAGGTTCGGAGGATTATATGGGCCAGGGCGTCACCCAGGTAGGTTTCTGGCAGGAAAGAAGGACTTATCAGGTGCAGATAACCCTGTTAATATGATCCATCTGGAAGATTGTGTAGGCGTGATCAAATCAATCATTGAGCAGGACATTTGGGAAGAGGTCTTTAATGCCTGCAGCTCCACTGATGAAACCAGAAAAACTTTCTATAACAGAGCTGCAAAAGATTTAGGCATTGATCCTCCGGAATTTAGTGATGAAACCGCTCCCTTTAAGAAAGTCAGCCCGGAGAAGCTGATCAAAGCAACAGGCTATCAATTTAAATATTAGCTTGTCCGAATCCTGAATCTGAAAAAGGCGTAACTTGGTTTACTAACCTTTACTTCCATGAAGCTTCCATCACTTCAATACTTAATACAGCAAGCTGTTGGTGCCTTTCTTAGGCATTCTATGGTCATTGTTTCAGCTGCTGTGGCCGTCTTCTTTGCCATCTTCCTTGTGGAACACGAAGGGGATCTTGAAAATGTGTTTCCTTATGTAAACCTGCTTTTATGTGGTTATCTGGGAGTGCCTCTTTTTGTCGCAGCAGATATTTATCTGAAGGTGCTAGAAAGGCCATCTTCTTTTAGATGGTTACTTTATTCAGGGGTAATCATCTTGCTTACTGGCATTTACTTCTATCTGCCGGGATCTGATGAGACATTGAACGTGACAATCCCCTACATCAGGTATACGATCCTTGCTATTGCCGCACATTTACTTGTTGCTTTTATTGCCTTTCTTCAACGTGGCACCCTCAACGGATTTTGGAACTTTAACAAAGCTCTTTTCCTGAGGTATCTATTGTCAGCGTTGTATTCTGCCACTGTTTTCCTGGGGTTGGTTCTCGCCCTGTTCGCACTTGACAACCTGTTTCAGGTCGATGTGGATGACAAGCGTTATGCTGAGCTGTTCTTCATTGTGGCGGGTATTTTCAATACCTGGTTTTTTGTGGCTGGACTACCCGCTGATTATGATAGTTTGGATTCAGATGAGCAATATCCCAAAGGCCTTCGCACCTTTATCCTGTATGTGCTGATACCGCTCATTGGTCTCTATTTTTTGATCCTTTACAGCTATTCCGTCAAGATCATCGTAGGCTGGAACTGGCCATCCGGAATTATCGTGTACATGATCATTGCAGTGGCTGTATTGGGGATTTTGGCTATGCTGTTGGCATACCCTTTTGACAAGGATGTTCCCGGACCCATTAAGTTTCTCAAGAAGGGTTATTACTGGGTGCTGATCCCTATGATTGTGATGCTTTACCTGGCCATTGGGATTCGGGTGGCTGATTACGGAATCACGATTAACCGGTATATTACCATTCTGCTGGCGGTTTGGCTAACGGGTATTTCCATTTACAAGGTTTTAGGAGGGAAGGATATCCGGGTGATACCGATCTCCCTTTTTGTTATCATTTTGCTGTGCTCCTTCGGACCGTGGGGCATGTTCAGGGTGAGTGAAGGCAGTCAGGTAAGCAGATTAGAAAGTATCCTGACTACAGCGGGTATTTTAGATGGAAAGATCATAAACGAACCCAGGTGGGATCAATCTGATACGCTGACTTTTAAGGTAAGTCCCCGGCATGCCAATGAAGGGATTTTGAGCGACAGCTTGCACAACGAAGTCTATTCAATCCTTAATTATCTGGAAGATTTTCATGGTTTAAGTGCCATTGAAGCATGGTTTGAGCAAAGTCCACGACTTATTGCAAAAGAAGTTGACTATTCAGAAGACTATGTGGCGATGGAGCTGATGGGACTAGAACATATGTATAAGTACGATACAGAAGAGGATGCCTTCCCTACACTCTATGCAGATGAAAATAGTGGCGGAGTAATGTACGTTAGTGGATATGATTATCTGTACGAATTCCAAATGTCAAGAGGACAATATGGTGACTACAGCAAAGATGTGATTGGTCTGGGAGATGATTCTGTCAGCATCAGTTTGGATGCTAAAACCTTGGTCATAACTTCAAACGATCCGGATGTGAAAGTTTCCTTTGATTTGGACAGCCTTTATAAGGTATTGAATGAGGAGATCGTAGGTGGTAGCTACGGTCGAAAAATGGTTGCTCAAGATCGGCTTATTATTGAAAAAACAAATGAGCAGCTCAAAGCCCGACTATTGATCATCAACCTCCTCGCCAATGAAGCTAATGGCATTGTACATTGTACAGGAGAGCTGTTGATTAGGATTAATGAAAATTAGTTGTTAATCGACTAATAATACCTGCCAATTTTATTTCAAACGTCGGATATAACTTCTTGCTTTCTCAAAATGATATGAATATGAACGTCTTTGATTACTGCAGGTTTATCCGACAAAACAAAAAATCTTCCTCTTCAAAATCCCGATAACTGGTGACTATTTGCGAAAGAAAGATTAAATCAGTTAATTTTCACAATATTTTCTTCCCTGGAAGATCTATAAATAGCCTCCTGTACTTCCAGCGTTTTCCGATAGTCCTGAGCGGATGTTTCGAAATCCTTGTCCTCAACTAAGCAATCAATAAAGTGGCGCAAACAAGCATGAACGCTGTCACCACAGAATCCCTGCCTCGAAATGGTGTAAGGCACTGTTTCTTCCTTTTGACCCAGTTTAGTCAAGGTCAATCTCCCGTCGTTATACAGTCGTATGGACCCGTCATGTCCTTCAATTAGTGCCTCACCAAAGGTAAATCGCGGGTTTTCAGCTGTGTTCTCATTGTATCTTCCGGCATCCAGCAGCCCGAGACCTCCTGATTTAAAATCGAACTGGATCCATCCGGTGTCTTCACCCTTTATCACAGGATTTAATCTACGTAGTCTGGCAAATACCTTATCAATATCTCCAAAGACATATCGGAAAGCATCAATGAAGTGGACGCCGGTTTCATGGATCAGCAGCCGTTCCATCGTCCTGAAATAGGGTTGCCGTCCCAGGTATGCATCTTCCCCCCAGCCATCGCCCATGCGCATCCTGAAGTTGAGGGTGTGAAAATCTCCGATCGCTCCTTCCTGGATCATTTCTTTTATCTTTCTATACCACGGTTGAAACCTCCAGTTGTCATGGACCATAAACCTGATTGGACTTTTGGTCACCAGTTCAAAAAGCTGAAGTGATTCTTGGAATGAGGGGGTGACTGGTTTTTGACAAAGGATATGAACACCTTTCGATACAGCCAGCTTGCAAAGCTGAAGATGAGTTTCAGGCGGAGTGATGATATCGATAAAATCTGGTTTTTCCCTGTCCAGCATCTCTTCGACCGACTGATAGGTATTGGCGTTATTGAATTTTTTGGTCAGCCCCTGGATTTTTCCCTGATCCAGATCGCATCCGGCTACAATTTCCACTCCTGCAATCCTGTCCCATGCATCCAGGTGAAAAGTGCTGAAATAACCTGCTCCAACAAAGACACCCTTTAATTTTTCTGACATATCAATAGTCTGTAACGAAATTTTCCGGTTTTGTCATGAGCCAAAATACAATAGCAGAAGCATTAAGCAAAGCAGCAATATAAAAGAATGGATCCGGTGAGCCTGTCCAGGCAAGCAGATAAGGAAACGCAAGAGCAGTGATAAAACTTCCTAGATTACCAGCCATGTTCATGGTACCACTCACTGCTCCTGAATGTGATCTCCCGATGTCCACACAAAAAGACCAGCTTGGACTCAAGGTCATATCTGCCCCGAAAATAGCCAGTGAAAAGAAGATAATGGCAGCCAAAGGCGTTTCCATTTGCATGCTGATCAGGATACCTGCTGTCGCCAGTATAAAACCAACAATGGCCGGCGTTTTCCTGCTCATATTGAGTCCTTTTGTCTTATACAGATAATCTACCAGCCAGCCAGCAAAATAATTCCCGAATGCACCAGCAATCAATGGGGCAGAAGAGTACCATCCAGCTTCCAGTGAATCGAGCATGAACTTATCCTTTAGGTGTGTAAACATCCAGGACAGGCAAAAGAAGAAAGTAAAATTGCTGGCAAAATATTGGCCCATGGCCAGCCACATATTTTTGGATTTAAGTAGGGTGTTGAATGGCAATTTCGACTGCTCATCAGAAGACTCTTCTTTTTGACGGGTGTCTAAAATATGTTCCAGTTCTTCTTTGCTGATACCCGGATGATCTTCGGGTTTGGAACGAAACCACCAATACCATATCCCGGCCCATAGGAAGCCAATGCCTCCAAGGACCATAAAAGACATCCGCCAACCAAGACTAACGATCATCCATGCTACAACAGGCAGGGCAAATGCGGCTCCTAACCGTGATCCTGAGAAGTTTATACCCGTAACAATCCCCCTTTCCCTTACAGGAATCCATTTATAGACCGCTCTTGCCATGCCCGGGAAAGCACCTGCTTCTCCAACACCAAACAGAAACCGACAGATAAACAGGGAAATGAAGTTCCATACGGCTCCGGTTAGTAAAGTGAACAATGACCAAAAACTGACGACCATGCTCAGAATAGTACGAGGGCCATGGCGATCAGCTAATTTCCCTGAAGGCACCTGGGCCAGTGCATATCCCAACGCAAATATTGACATGACCCAACCCATCTCAGGACCGGTGATCCCGAGGTCACTGGCGATATCATCCTGCGCCACCGAGATGTTTATCCTGTCGATATAGAGTAGGAGACTTAATAGAAAAGTTCCGAATACCATTAAGAAACGACTGGGGATCATTGGTTTTATTGGGTTTGGGTTAGTTTATGATAAAGTTCCAGGAGCGCCTTTTTGCCTCCTACATTCCCAGGGAAAATGATATAGGGGAGGCCAGGAAATTTACTCTCCTCACCAGACTTCCAAACTGGAATTCCAGGTAACGCTTGTCCCATAATTGTTGCCCGTTTGATACCTAAACTTTTGGTGGCAATATCACTGGAGGTGATCCCTCCTTTGGCGATAAGGTAACCTGGTTTTTTAGTTATGTTTTTGACGATCTTTACAACCCCAGCAGAAATGGTATTGATGATGGATATGTTCTCGTTTTTCCCTGTTCCGCTTTTTAAATTTCTTGAGGTGTAGGCTACCACATTTTTTCCTTCGCTGAGGTAGGTACTGATCTGACTGGAAATCCGATCCAGCTCTCTATCTGCTATGTTGCGATCAAGTAACTTATTGACTGTGATTTCAACTGCGGAGATGTCAGAATGATCAAGCAGTTCTTGAAGCTGGCTTGTGGTCTTGGGAACATAAGAGCCGACCATAATCAATCCGGCCTTGCCTGGCTCTGAAATTTGCTCACCTGGCAGCACAGGCTTTCGATCCACATTTCCGAGTACGGGTACGATCGAGGCGGCTGTTCTAAAGATAAAATGAAAAGGAACTTTCTTTTGTGCAATGCGGAAGGCAATTGTAAACCTTTTCAGATCCTCATAATCACATGCATTGACGATCAGGACTTTCTTTTTGATGTTCGATGCAATTTTTTGAGCAATATCATCAGCATTCAAACGCCTAAGCTCATCAATAGATAAATCATAGATCTCAGCTCTAGCCAGGGTAGGATCTTTTTCACAAGCCCAGTCATACAGGTTGCTCTGTGTATAGCCAAAAGCATTGTCTTTGGCAAAAGGTGTCTGAGCAGCCGGAATCAATTGATTTTCTTCCTCTACATAATGCACATTGCCAATGGTATACCTGCCACCTTCAAAAAAAGAAGGGATCAGAATGGTTAGAAAATCTTTATTAAAGAGTTCTTTTCCCAATACCTGAGGCTCAAGTGGATAGTGACCTCTTAAGGTGGAGTCGCTCCTCGAAACAAGAAAAAATCGTTTATTGGTATTTATTGAAGCCAATTTGAGGTTGCCAGCTAATTCCTGATGCAAAAGGGTTGTGTCTCTTTCATTGAGGCTTCTGGAGTTTGTCAGTATGAAGAATAGGGGTGTGTCCTTCTGGAACTCTTTTTCCAATACGGGTACATCCCAATTGGTTAAAACCGGAACATCATTTACGGTTTGCGTACCAGTAGGATCATCATCCAGAACGATGATAGTATCTTCAAAACTTGTTGAATGACTCCCCCACTTTATATTTTCAGGGAGTTGAGAGAATATTTTTTCTTTATCTAAAACCATTATTTTTCTATCGCAATTACCCTGGCTGGTGCTCCATCACCACCTTTGATTTTCAATGGCAATGCAATTACAGTTACTTTATTTTGTGTTAAAAATTCCAAATTTGTAAGTCCTTCCACAATGATTACGTCCCCACCCAAAAGCAAACGATGAATCCGTGTCACTTCCTCCAGGTTGTTGACATCGGCTACTGAAGGTGGCTCCACACCCACAAACCTGATTTGTTTTTCAACCATCCATTTAGCAAGCTCCTCACTGATTCTTGGGAGTCCATCTCTGTATCTTGGTTGTCCCACGTGCTTGCTCCATCCGGTTTGCAGGATGATTCCCTCACCAGGTTCCACTTTGTCTGATATATCAGGCAAGTCACTTGGTTGAATCAGGTAGCCATCATCTATCACATTGATCTTTACCAAATGACATGTTATAATAAAACGGCTGGGAAGAAAATCGTCGATGGTCTGATCACTGACTCCAAAATGAAAGGGTGCATCCATGTGAGTACCAGCATGAGAATAAATCTCCAGGGTCTGGGCATTCCAGCCATCTTTTTCCAGGGTTCTGGCTGGTTTAGAGCCAAAACCGCTGATGTCATTAGAGTAGGGTAGGGTCAGGTCAACGATTCTTCCACCAAACATGCTGAGTAAGCTATATTCTTTTGATGATTTCTGCAGCCATTTGGTCAGTTTTTACCTGCCCACCCAGGTCAATGGTTTTGAAACCCGCTTCCAGAGTATCCTCAATGGCCTTCACGATCGCATCTGCAGCTGCTTTCTCTCCAATGTGCTCCATCATCAATGCTCCGGACCAGATCTGACCAATCGGGTTAGCGATATTTTTACCAGCGATGTCGGGGGCAGAGCCGTGGATTGGTTCAAACATGGAAGGGAAATCCTTTTCCGGATTGATATTTCCGCTTGGTCCAAGCCCCAGACTTCCCATGATAGCACCCCCAAGGTCACTCAGGATGTCACCGATCATGTTGGTAGTAAGGATCACATCAAAAATCTCTGGTCGTAGCACAAATGAAGCAGAAGCATTATCCACATACATCTTTTGCAGCTCGACATCCGGATATTGTGCAGAAACTTCTGTGATTACCTGGTCCCAATAAGCTAGTGTGTGGATCAGGGTGTTTGATTTGGTGACGTTGGTCACCTTTTTTCTTCGTTTTTGAGCAAGCTGGAAGGCAAAGTGTGCAATTCTTTCAATACCCTTTCTCGTAAACATACTGGTGTCGGTAGCCACGCCTTCTGGACTTTCCGGTCTCAAAACCTTGCCGTTTTGAACAAATTCACCTTCATTGTTTTCTCTCAGTACGATAAAGTCAATGTCTTTTTGATCTTTTGACCTCAGTGGGCTGGAAACTCCTTTCGGCAGCTTCACAGGGCGATAGTTGACATATTGGCTGAATGTTGTTCTTACTTTAAAAGTGTACATCATAGCCGGAAGTGTATCATCTACATCTGGCAGACCCACCGCTCCAAAGTAGATGGCATCATAGCTTTTTAGCTTATCTAAGGCACCATCGGGAAGGAATACTCCATGCTTTTTGTAATATCCAGCTCCATATGGAAATTCATCAAATGATAATTTGAAATTATATTTTTTGGCTGCGTGCTCAAGCACAGATACTCCTGCAGGGACAATCTCATGTCCCACTCCATCACCTGGTACTACCGCTATCTTATAGGTGTTCATGTATTATTTAGTCTGTTATTTACAAAATTATTTCTTTACTGGTTTGGGCCCTGTTCCTTCCGGTTTTGAATACTCGCTGGTCATCACCCACTTGTCAAACTCAAATCCATCTTCACGCATGGAGAAAGAGATGGTATGCTCACCAGAAGTGGGTACCTCAATCCAGATAAGCTCAGGAACTCCACAATGTTCTTCGGCTGTTCTCTGTTTGCTTTCCCAGGTCCATTGGTTTTTCCCGTCGCACCATTGCATTCGCTGACCACTTTCCGGCCAGGTACCATCAATGCCTACATGGATACCATTGTCCTCCGTTCCGGTCGAATATGCCCGCACCCAAACATAATATTTGCCGGGATTGTTGAAGTAGACCTTGTAATTTAGGATGGCCATTTCGCCTGCCTTATTGGAAAAATTTACACTATGGATAAGCTTATCGTCATGGGTCTTTCGGGTATCAGGTAAGATCTCCACATAAGCCTTGTTGCTGGCATCCTCAAAATGAAGCTCGGCTTCGTTTTTGAGATCTGAAACGTCTGATTTTTTGTTGATCACATACCACTTTCTTACTTCTGCCAGCTCCTGGCTAGCGAAATGTTCAGCTTCTACCGTGAGAACACCATCCTTTTCCTCAAAAAACGGAGGGTTTTTCTCTCCATAGAGAATGAAAATTATCAGAAATGAAAATAAAAGATGCATGCTTTTTACTGTTTACTTATTAAAACTACCCAGTCCTGATCAGGATTGCCAGGAGGGTTACCCAGGGCTTGTATTTTTCCCCCCTCAACCGATGTGATGTCGCTTTTTCTTAATTCACCTCCTGTAATTGGGTCAAACCATGAAACATTGAACGATCCACTTGCATCCGACAGGTCTAAGGTTAAGTTCTCCACCCGCCAATCGTAGACGACATACGTATCATCAGCTTTGCTAAAACAGTATGCATCCTGATCGTTGATCAACGCGTCTGTGGAAACCATGGAAGTAAATGGTGTGTGTGCCTGGAAGAAATTCACAGCTGCTGAGGTAAACTTCCAAACGCGATCCCTGGTTTTCCAGGATTCCAGGTTAAGATCGTTGTTCGCTGACCTGTAGCCACAATACCACTCTACTCCGGCACCACCGGCCATCAAGTTGCCCCAGAGCGTGACCCACCGCACCGTATCCTGGTTGTTGATGACCACACTGTCTTCATCGATGCCGCGACTGGCCGGGCCGATCTCATCAATATTCACAACCCACTGCTTACCAGCCTCTTTTGACTTCTGCAACCACGCGATGGTTTCCCGATGAGCGGATTCAGGGTGATGGATCTGGATGGATGGCCCGTCAAGTGTTTGCAACCCTAAGAGAGGTCCCATGATTTCATCTCGCTCCTTTTGTCTGGAAGAGGTATGCAATACTGTGAAGTTGTCAAATGGATCTACCTCCTTGATGTAATTGATCATGTCAATCTCCTGCCTGGTATCCTGATTGATCTCACCCAGGTGACCGTTTTCTTCACCCATGTTCCAGGTGATGGCCGGGTGGTGGCCAAACCGGGCAACCAGTTCGCGGTAGTATAGTATTCTATGCAGACCAGTCTCACCATCATCAAGTAGCATCTCGTTTTCTGTTTCCTGGGTAACGAAGTGCTGCATCAGACCAAGCTTATCCATATGGTCAAAGACGATTTCCCATTGATCCAGCTTACTACAATCAAACCTGCTGAAGTCATCATCCTTCACATAAGGCCAGATATCATGACCGTCTCCCTCAATGTTCATGGTGAGCATATATACCGAATTGATCCCTGTTGAAGCCAAATAGTTCAATGCCCCGATGATGGCTTTCCCTTTACCATTTTGCCAGGTTGGGTCACCTTCGTTCCAGTCAGACTGGTGTACTTTGTATTCATGCACAAAGTCTTTTCCTTTCGAATGATTTGAAAAAGTGTTGTCAAACTCATGATAGGCCAGGAAGTTTTCCGGACTATCGGCACCGGCTTTTAAGAAGTATTGCTTTGAGCCCAAAAACTGAAGATATCTTTCACCTGTATAAGTCAATCTCCCCTGGGCCCGGAAATCCCTGCCTGTTTTATCGCTGGCTATCACATTCAGTGTGCCGGTTGCCCCATCAAAAGCAACACTTTCTCCGGCCTCTGTGCTTATGGCAATGTTTTCACCTTTCTCAAAAGAAACTTCGTATGTCCAGGTGCCTAATTCATCAGGTCGAAATCTGACTTTCCAGATATTTCCTGAAGCTTCGCCTGTTTCGGCAGCATTACCATCGGCAGCATAGAATCCCGGGATCACATATTCTTTTGTGCCATTGGTGAATTTTACATTGAGGCGATAATCAGTGAATGGATTGAGTTCAGCGTTTTCGGCTGTTTGTGGTCCCTGAAAAGAGAATTCTGCTTTATGCCAAAGCATTACATCCATAGGTTTTTGCTCCGAACAACCCATTGATAACATTATGAGTATGAGGATAACAGGTAATATGTTTCTGAGGTGCATCGTTTAGGATTTTTAGGTTACGTTTTGATTCAAATGTTCTGCATAAATTGAATTCAGAGCTTCATTTTAAAGAAATCATTTCGAACTGATCAAGAGATTTTGAAATATTTTTTTCGCAAACCTTCCCGCAAAGGTTTGCGGAATTTTAGATGAATTTTCAGATCTTTAAAACATGGTAATTATGAATGAAATAACTGAGGGTGGAAAGCAGGGTGGGGAAGCCTGGAAAAATTGGACTTTATGAAGAACAGGATTGCCACACTCAAGGATATTGCTGATAAGCTGGGACTTTCTATATCCACAGTTTCAAGGGCTATCAGTGATCATCCTGATATCAGTGAAAAGACCAAAGCCAGGGTGATGAAACTCGTAAAGAAGCTCGATTATCAGCCCAATCAACTGGCCATCAACCTGCTCAACCAGCAAAGCAATTCCATAGGCGTGATTGTGCCTAGCATTGGTTACTATTTGTACGCCACGGCTATCTCAGGAATTGAACAGGAAGCTGAAAAACATGGGTTGAAATTGATCATTTGCCAGTCCAATGAATCGGCACAGCGCGAATCAGAAATCATCAATGAACTCGTGAGGATGAGGGTAGCGGGTATCATTGTTTCTGTGGCCAGTGGGGGTAGGGACTTTTCACATTTCAAGCGCATTGTAAAAAGAGTCCCTTTGGTTTTTTTCAATCGGGACTGTTCGGTGAGGGCTTCCAAGGTGATGATCAACAATCACAAGTCTGCTTATGATCTCACGCAGCACCTGATAGAGACCGGAAAGCGAAACATTGCTTACCTGGCGGGCCCAAAGACTTTACAGATCAGCAATAAGCGGGAAAAGGGCTATCGGGACTGTCTCTCAGATTTCGGGATCGATACGATTGACGATTGGGTATGCCATAGCCCCTTTACTCAGATGAGTGCCCTGAATATTGTGGATGTGCTGATCAAAAAATACCCTCAGATCGATGCCCTCATTGCTTTCAGTGATCAATTGGCCATGGGAGCCATGAAGGCCATTAAAAAGCACCAAAAAACAATTCCTGATGATATTGCCATTGCCGGATTTAACAATGAGCCGGCGGATGAATTGCTCGAACCACCGCTGACAAGTATCGAACAACCCGCGTTTGAGATGGGTAGAAAGGCAGCTGAGTTATTGTTCAAACAAATTCATCAGGAAGCAAAACCTTATGAGCAGGTGGTTTTGAATTCCAGCCTGATTGTAAGAAAGTCTACCATGTCTGGCAATGAAAATGATTTAAATATCAGGAAAGTGTAAATGAAGTGGTAATGCCTGCACAAAAGTCACGAGGCAGATTATCAACTCCCATGATCGCTCTTGAATGATGACCTTTTTCACCAAGGACATGGATAAAAAGGTCAGAGGCCCCATTCACGATTTTAGGTGCGTCGTCCCATGATTTGTCAGCCACATAATAGGCATCCATGTGATTGAGACCCATGATATTGTTAAAACCTATTTTTTGATTGATCTGGGCAATGACATTCAATGCGCATAGCTGCATGGCCCTGGATCCGTCTTCCGTGTTTAGGTCCTTTCCCAGTATTCCCTGATAGAGGAATTGCTCATTCAGGATTGGAAATTGGATGGCCACATAAGCGATCTTACTCCTCACATTTACAGATTGATAGTTGCCTCCGGGAGTACTGAGCTCGGGTAGCTCAAGTTTCAACGCTTTTAGTTTATCAGCTATACTCATTGGTTTATTTACTTTATGAATGATGAGGATAAATATAGATTACACAATAATATCCTTTCATAATGAGTTACTCATAAAATTTATTGCTCAACCCGGTTGGCTTTTTATTCAAATATCTTAAAGCTTGTTATACGATAATTCAGAGCCTCCGGAATATGAATAGAAATGTTTTTGAAGAAATTTAATTTCAAATAATGCAATAGGAAGAATTATGTAAACTTGATTTCCCATGTTTTATCAAAATATTTATTTGCAAGTTTGTACAATTGGTAGTGAACTAACAGTTGTGACACACCATTTGATAATGATGTTGCTGAGAGGAAATAGCCCGAAGTCATTATGCGTATTCGCAAATGCGAGTGGAGGTGCCTCATCTGCAACATCAATAAAAAATAATTGTATCACCATCCAGGGGATTTTAATTGTCCCCAGGAAATTTTAAAAAACTCAAATAAGGCAATGAAGATAACTTATGGATTTCTGATACTTTTTTATGCTTTTGGCTATTCTTTGGTATACGGCCAGAAAAATACAGCATCTGAAATCAGAATCAATCAAATTGGCTTCCTGACATCGGGACAAAAGCAGGCTGCAGTAGTTTCTCCGTCAACCAAGGTGTTTGAATTAAGAGATGATTTTGACAAGGTGGTTTACAAAGGGAATTTACTCCCTGGTAAGTACTGGGATAAATCCGGGGAAGAGGTAGCGATAGCAGATTTTTCCGGGTTTAAAAATGCAGGAAAATTTATCATAAGAGTCGGGGATACTGAGTCCCGGACTTTCATCATTGATGAACGTCCTTTTCACGAGCTGATAAAATCTGCTACAAAGTACTTCTATTTCCATCGGGCATCTACCGTCCTCGAAGAAAAGTATTCCGGAGTATATAAACGTCCCTATGCACATCCTGATACCTCGGTTATTGTCCATCCCTCGGGGGCATCAATGCTTAGACCCACAGGTTACAAACTTTCTGCCCCTTTTGGCTGGTACGATGCCGGGGATTATAATAAGTATATGGTGAACTCCGGGATCACGACTTATACCCTTTTGATGTCATATTTACACAACGCTGAACTTTTTGACTCCCTGAAACTGAATATCCCTGAGAGCACCAATACCAAGCCTGACATTCTTGATGAAATTCTTTGGAATATCAGGTGGATGGAGTCTATGCAAGATCCTGATGATGGAGGGGTCTATCATAAAACCACGACTGCCAACTTTGAAAAATTCGTTGATCCAACGAAAGCCTTGTCACAGCGATATGTTGTTGCTAAAGGAACCGCTGCAACGTTAAATTTCGCTGCAGTTATGGCCAGAGCAGGCATGATTTTTAAATCAATTGATCCTGATCTTTCATCCAGATTAATTGACAGATCTAAAAAGGCCTGGGTTTGGGCAAATAAACACCCTAATGTGATTTACCAGAATCCAAAAGAGTCTGTAGATGGCCCTGCCATTAAAACCGGGGAATACGGAGATAAAAAGTTGGAGGATGAGTTTTTCTGGGCCGGTATAGAACTGTTTTTGGCCACAGGAGACCAGGATTACCTCAGTAAAGTAGATTTGAATGAGATAGAATTTGGCGTTCCATCGTGGGGATCAGTCGAAACACTGGGACTCATCTCACTTTTGACACATGGAGCGAACGTGCCGGAGTCGCTAAGAAAAAGTGCATCCGATAAACTGATGAAACTGTCTAAAAGCCTTATTGAAATATGGAGGGAAGCTCCTTATAAAGTGGCTCTAAATCATTTTCGTTGGGGAAGCAATGCTGTTGTGCTCAATCAGGGTATGGTGCTCATCAATGCCTACAAAATTTATGGTAATACCGATTTTTTTGAAGCAGCCCTGTCAGGGCTTGATTATGTCCTTGGACGCAATGCAGTGGGTTATTGTTTTGTGACCGGTATGGGACATCACTCTCCGACCAAGCCGCATCATCGGATTTCCGTCAGCGATGGTATTGATGAACCCATCCCGGGGATGCTGGTCGGTGGTCCCAATCCCCACAATATGGAGCAGGATTGCGGAAAAGAAAAATATGGAGAAACGCTTTTTCCGGCGAAATGCTACATCGACGAAGTGTGCAGCTATTCAACCAACGAAGTGGCCATTAACTGGAATGCTCCTCTGGTCTACGTGAGTAGTAGTTTACAAACCATTTATCAAAAAGAGCTTTCGGAAAATTAACCTTATTTTTTGATAAACTTCTTCGTAGTGATATGGCTAAGGCTGAAGATTGTAATCTGGTAGACCCCCGCACTCAACCCGGAAATGTCTATCGTTTCGATGGTGCTTCCCTGAGTTTTGGACAAAATTGGCCTTCCCTTTAGATCTGTGATCCTAATGGAGATAGGAACAGATTGTAGTCCTGTTTCATATGCTATGTTTAATAAATCGGTAGCAGGTGAAGGGTAGATAGCTACAATGTCTGAGGGATTTTCTGCTGAAAGAACAGGTTGCCCCGGCAGTCCGTTTACTACGTGAAATGATTGTGTTGTCAGGGCACCACAAGTGTTCTCAAAAGTGGCTACAACAGTTTTTAGCTTATCCATTGCTATGGTTTGCTGGGATTCATCGTAGGTTCGGCTTACTGGATCAATTCCATACCATGTCCACAGGCCTTCTTCAGTAGTACTCACTTTGATCTGAGCGGAAGTGCCTGAATTCAAGACCATTTTATTGGTTTTCTGCCAACCATTATCATCAATTTTGACGAATGCTGAAGTCTTAGACGGGAAACAATCATCTTCCCACCCATAGGTGGTCAAAATATCGGGTAATTCATCATGAGTCACAACCAGGTGGCTGTTGAATTCCTCTTTAAGATAATTTTCATTTATTCCTTCCAACCAGTCTGTATGCCAGATCATCCACCAGGACCACATCGCACCGTCCTGGATACATGCTTCAGCCCTTGGAGGTATTCCGGTTTCATGAAATGCCACAGGATAGTCCTGTCCATCGACAGATTCTAAAACACTGTAATACATACTGATGTGTGAATCGGTCAGGTTGTCGTAGGTGTCTGCTCCTGCGATGTCCACATATTCAGCTCCGGGAAACCATTCTCCGTCAGGTGTTCCGGTATAGCATAATACCCATATCAGATTGCTTAGGCCGCGCTCGTGCACCAGATAATCGTACATGGTCCTCCAAAGTAACTTAAACTTTTCCGGTCCTTCTTTACTCCACCAAAACCAACCACCATCCAGTTCATGAAAAGGTCTCCACAATACCGGTACCTCAGCATCTTCCAACTTTTGCAGCCAATCACCAATTCGCTCCAAGTCCGCCCAAAAATCCTCGTATTCCGGTGTAGCCTTTACAAAGCATTGATCGATATCTATTGTTGCTTTACTGTTTTCATAGCCTTCACCAACACCAGGAGCACCCCAATGCCACATCATTGTGACGATACCTCCATTTTGCCAGTATTCAATGGCTTTTTGGTTTTCACCGGTATTCTGAGGTTCATTGATATAATCAAATCCTGCAATTGCAGGCATTTTACCTGTTTTTGTGGAGACGTAATCTATTTCATTGATGCCCCAAGGAGTCCACATTTGCCCGGATAGCATCTGCTTACCAAAGATATCCTGGATGTATCTGTACAAAGCTACAGCTTCCCGGGAGGGGTTGGGGGTAGTCAGGGTATCTGTAGAGGTAAATTGAATTGTCCTGATTCTGTGTTGAGTCAATTCTTTATCAGTATATAAGTAGCGGGTACTAACGTTATTCTCCGCGGCAACCCCGGATATCGAAATGGAATCGGACAACTGGGCTTGGGAGACATTGACCAGTATCAAACAGCCTATAACGATTGGGGCTTTCATTTTTAGGTTTCTTTTCTATGCTAAAGTAAAAAAGATCTGAATTACCCGAATGGGGTCATTTGTCTTTAATATCGGTCTGGTTTGTGTCTAGTGTTCCAAGATAAATTATAGAGAAGAGGCTACTCTCAATTCCTCCAGTTGATCTTTCTTGATATAGAAGGACAGATAAATAATACTGACACCAGCAAGTAAAGCTGTCACGATGGTTGTCCAGCCAGTCCATGGAGCGATACCTGTGTTATTGAAAATAATAACCAGGGCAGCCGCCATAAAGAGCAACCGAAGCACTTCCAGGGTGAGTGCCCATTTTTTTCCTTGTAACAATCCTCCCCAGGCAATGATCATCATAAAAAGCCCGGAAGACAACACGATACGATCCACTGCAGAGACAGGCAAAGACATGTTGATAGTGATCATCATATAGGCCATACCCAGTACAATTTGAAGAATTAGATATGGGCTGATGTTTTTAAACTGCTTACTTTGATATTTGATCTGTTCTTTTCGGGTATATCCAAGTCGTTTCCCTTTATTCGTCTCTAGTCCCCGTGGGCGCCATCCGAGCGGCATAAACCAAAGCCGAATCTTATCCCACCAATAAGGGGCAGCAACGGCATCATCCCAAAGCTGCTTCCAGTACTGGAAGTTGACAAAGATGGGATCCCAGCTACGAGGGGGATGGGTTACTCCGTAGCAGACTTCCTCTTTTTCCGGCTCAAAGGTGCCAAACATTTTGTCCCAGATGATGAGGAACTCGCTGTAGTTTTTGTCAAGATATTGTGGGTTTACTCCATGGTGTACACGATGGTGGGAGGGGGTTACAAAATATTTTTCGAACCAGCCAAGCTTCTTAATGACCTGGGTGTGATGCCAGTAGGCCAGGAGTAAATGTACTGCAGCCACGGCGTAGACCATTTCGGGGGAATATCCAAGAAGTACAAGGATCCAGTCAAAGGATAAAAACTGGAACAAACGCTGGGTGAAGCTGGCCCTTATGCCTACAGACAGATTAAGTTCCTCTGAAGAATGATGAGGCATGTGAGCTGCCCAGAAAACGTTTATGGTGTGTCCTAAGCGATGGAACCAGTAGAAAATGAAATCCTGAAGGAGGAGAAGAATCAGGAGACTGTACCAGGTGGCAGGAATTTGCCAGGGAGCAAACTGATATAACCAGCCATACCATTTATACACAAAGAAAGCCACCGCCAGGTTTACGCATTGATTGCCAATTCCTGTTGCAAGGTTTGTGACAGTGTCCTGGAAATTGTAGAGTCCATTTTTGGTTTTCACGCTGTAAATGATCTCTGCAATCAGAAGAAGCATCACAATGGGGGCTATAAATGTATACACATTCATATTGCAGCAATTCTTCGTATGTATTTAACGAAACGATCCACACTTCCGTTCTCATTCTCGATAAAAAAATTACATAAAACCCCTTTATCTCAGAAAAGCTTACCCCATTATAACAAGTTGATTTTCAGAAAACAGACCGTTACTTTTATGACAGTAAATTACTTGTCGCCAGCATAAACCTAACAATGATGGAAAACAACAAAATTTCCATGACCATCCTATTGCTTGTTTTTATACTACTTGGATGTTCACAACAGCAGTCAAATAAACCAAAGAGATTGAGTGAAGTTTATCAGGATTACTTTCCGATCGGAGTGGCTGTTTCACCCCGTGCATTAAGAGGAGATGAAGCACCTTTGATACGGACTCAGTTCTCCAGTATGACACCCGAGAACGTAATGAAGATGGGGCCAATTCATCCCGAAGAAGACCGGTATAACTGGGGACCTGCTGACGAAATTGTGGAATTTGCCAGAGCCAATAACATGCTGCTACGGGGTCACACCTTGTGCTGGCACAATCAAACACCTGACTGGTTGTTTCAACCTGACTCCTCTTTGACAAAAGAGGAGCTGTTGTCCAGACTCGAAGCCCACATCACAGCCGTGGTTTCACGGTACAAGGATGATATCTATGCGTGGGATGTGGTGAATGAAGCTATTTCAAGTAAACCGGGTGAATTTTACAGGGAGTCTATTTGGTACAAGATATGTGGCAAAGATTTTATTTCGAAAGCCTTTGAATATGCCAGAAATGCGGATCCCGATGTGGAGTTGTATTACAACGATTATGATGTGATCAATCCTGTGAAACGGGAAAGAATTCATCAGATGATCCGTGAAATGATTGATGCCAAGGTGCCTATTGATGGAGTAGGAATTCAGGGTCACTGGTCCGTTTATGAACCTACTGAAGAGCAGCTTAGAGCTACAATCAGAGCTTTTACTGATCTGGGATTGAAAATACAGATCACAGAACTCGATGTGTCGATCTATAAAAAGGAACATTCTGCCAGAGAGACATTGACCGAAGGTTCCGGTGTTTTTACAGATGAGCTAAATAAGAGACAGGCTGATCAATATGAAATGATCTTTAGGGTATTGAGAGATTATAAAGAATACATTACCGGGGTCACATTCTGGAATATTTCAGACCGTCATAGTTGGCTTGATAATTTTCCCGTAAAAGGTAGAAAAGATTATCCATTGTTATTAGATCAGGAATTTCAGCCCAAAGAGTCTTTTTACAGGGTCGTCAATTTTGATCAATGAGAACTGCAACGAACTATTTTAGTAAGATTAAAGGTTTTACAATTACTATTTCGTTGGTTTCAAACAAACAACAGTATCATGTATTCCCAATACACCCCGGTAGATCCTGATTTTTATGATATCATCAATGATTACCAGCACCAGGTTTTGGTCATTCATTATTTCAATCCTCAAGGAGAAGTAGATGCTGTTCGAAACGAATTTGTGAGGCTCGTGAAATCAGGCAAAGAAGGAGATTTCGCGCTCATGAAAAATGGGGACCAGGTTAGGCTTGACAGGATCATCACCATTCATGGCAGGCCAGGACCAGCTTTTGATGAATATGACAGCTACGCCAACCAGTGCCTTGATTGTATGGGAGGGATGGATTGAAGGGCCAAACAAAGAGTATAGCCCCGGATCAATAGATTAATCCGGGTGAGAGGATTTAGATTAACTCACCAGGTAATATTTCTTTCTCAACCAAAATGCTACCCTGACCAGCAAGATCAATGCAGGTACTTCAACCAGTGGTCCAATCACACCTGCGAACGCCTGCCCCGAATTAAGTCCGAATACCGCAATGGCTACTGCAATGGCTAATTCGAAATTGTTGCCGGCTGCTGTAAAGGCAATAGAGGCATTTTTTTCGTAGTCTGCCCCGGTGGCTTTGCTGATAAAGAACCCTATCAGGAACATTAAGGCAAAATATATGAGTAGGGGCACTGCAATTCGCAACACATCAAAAGGGATCTGAACAATCAGCTCGCCTTTAAGCGAAAACATAACCAAAATGGTAAAAAGCAGTGCGATCAATGTCAAAGGTGAGATGGTGGGGATGAATTGCTTGTTGTACCACTCTTCACCTTTCCATCGGGTTAACAGGACGCTACTCAATAGCCCAGCTATAAAGGGTATCCCGAGATAAATAGCGACACTCTCCGCAATGGTCGCAATGCTGATATTCACAATAGCTCCCTCCATACCAAAAAGTGGCGGCAATTTCGTGATGAATAACCAGGCATAGAAGCTGTATCCAAAAACCTGGAAGATGCTGTTGAGTGCAACTAATCCGGCTCCATATTCACTGCTGCCTTCTGCCAGATCATTCCAAACCAGCACCATAGCAATACATCGGGCGAGACCAATCAAAATGAGGCCGATCATATATTCCGGATGGTCCTGCAAAAAAATCATGGCAAGAGCAAACATCAGCACCGGACCAATGATCCAGTTGAGCAGAAGAGAAATGGACAGGACTTTCACATTGCTAAATACTTTGGGCAGTAATCTGTAGTTTACCTTGGCGAGGGGAGGGTACATCATCAATATCAATCCAATGGCGATGGGTATGTTGGTGCTTCCGCTGCTGAATGAATTGATAAATCCGGAACTAGAAGGAAAGAAATACCCGACCCCTACACCAATTGCCATGGCGAGAAAAATCCAAAGTGTGAGGTATTGATCAAGAAAGCTTAGTTTTTTATTATTAGACACAGTGACAAGTTATTTTGAAAATTGAGATAAATATATCATTGCAATATTGCGATGGATTAGGTGAAAATTTTTTTAGCAGCAATCATCCGGGTTAGCGGACTTAAACTGATCAAAAATGGTATTGAACTGATTCTTGATCTCATTCCATCTTTTGGGATTTATACAGTAGCTAATTCTGGATCCTTCAATAGTACCCTGAATGATCCCAATGTCTTTGAGTTCCCGGAGGTGCTGACTGATGGTGGCCTGAGCAAGTCCCAGTTCATGAACCAAATCTCCGTTGATGCAGGCATTTGCCTTCAACAAATACTGAATGATAGCTACACGTGCAGGGTGAGCAAATGCTTTGGCAGCAATTGCCATATCATTCTGTGTTTCGGAAAAAAGATCTGTTTTAGTTACTCCCATGGACTAAGATCGCAATATTACGATTAGTAACGTGATTAAACGAATAATAGTTTGATTTTTTCAAGAGATTGAAGTCTGATCAGTTTGCTTCCAATAATTTAATTGCGAATTCATCAGGAAATTCACTTTGCATCACTGCTTTTGTAGCTCTTTTTAGATCATATTCCATTCTTCTGAACTCAACTTTTATCGCATCCTTGGTACCGGCATTAGATTTATCAATGGTTAGTAAAGCGTAGCAAGCCCTTGGATCCCCGTCTTTAGGTTTTCCAACAGAACCAATATTGATCACGTGTTTGTAATCCGACCCACTAGACAAAACCCGATGATAAGGGATATGGGTATGACCACATAACACAACGTCAGCTTGATGTGATTTCATCATGCTGAGGATTTCATCTTCAGGGTAGTCTTCCACCAAATAATCATCGATGGATTTCGGGCTTCCATGAACCAGCATTACTGTCATTGTATTTTCTCCCGCACCAAAGGATAGTGATAGGTGTCTCGGCAAGCTGATTAGAAAATCTTTGTTGTCAGGAGATACAATTTGTCTGGTGATACGTCTGTTCGGTTTTTCATCCGGATGAGCTTGAAACTGGAGTGCCTCATCATGATTTCCCATGATGGTGGGTATTCCACGTTTACGTATTTCTTCCGTTACTTCATTAGCCCACACATTGTAACCAACCAGATCACCCAGACAGTAGAGGGCATCAGGTTTTACAATCTCAATATCCCGAAAGAAAGCTTCCAGCGCAGGCAGGTTGGCATGTATGTCTGAGAAAAAAGCGATTTTCATATAACTCCAGGGTAGTTCTTTTTTAATATTGCAATATTACGATAGGTTTGATAAATGAGGCCAACTATTGTTTGATTTTTTACTTTTGATTTGATTTATTTTCGAAGGGCTGATTCTATTAGTTCTCCAAACTCAACCTTTTTTTCATGCAGGATTATATTGACATAGCAGAAAAGAACGGAGTAACACTGCTCGACTCAGGTAAATGCCAATTTTGCGATGCCGATACTCAACGGGGAGTGCATGAGTGTGTAGAGATATTCAGTCTGGGATTTCAGCACATCGATTATGCTCAGCCAGGCAATCATGTTTATCGCTTTTTGACTGTGGATGCACATACCTTGCAGCATTCCGAGATTCATGGTCGGTGGAACAATCATTTTCACCTGACAAGACAACATCTGATGCTTCACTACAAAATTCAGTGGAATTATCAGATGTCACCCAAACTCAGTGACTATATAAATAAGTACAAATCCACACGGTCAGATGAATATCTAACTCCTCCCAGCGTTTTGAACCGTGGTGGCATTACTACTACCGATATTCAGAATACTGTTACAAATGAATCTGAGTGTATGGAAATGATAAAAAAATGGGCCCGAGAGGTATATCAAGCCTGGAACATTCATCATAAAACAGTGGATTTCATTGCTGAAGGATTTTTACAGAACAACCAAACCGTGAGTAAGTTAAAATGAACGCTAAAAACCTGAAATTTCCGGCCATCAAAACGAGTCGATGCACCCTAAGAAAGATTGTGCCTGGAGATATCACTCATATCTATGAAGGGCTTTCTCATCCTGAGGTTATTCGATATTACGGAGTGAGTTTTGATACTTTGGAGTCGACAAAGGAGCAGATGGAGTGGTTTGACCGTTTGGAAAATGAAGAGACAGGTATCTGGTGGGCCATATGTTCTACTGACAATACCACATTCTATGGTGCGGCAGGGCTTAACAATGTCTCTCATAAACATCGAAAAGCAGAAATTGGGTTTTGGTTGTTGCCTGCTTACTGGGGTCTGGGAATTATGCCTGAGGTGGTCCCTGAAATCCTGAATTATGGTTTTGAAAAGTTAAATCTTCACAGGATAGAAGGAATAGTGGAAAATGATAATGCAAACACCAAAAGGCTCATGGAAAAGTTAGGCTTTCAGCATGAGGGAACGATGAAGGAATGTGAAGTTAAAAACGGACACTTTATCAGTTTGGATATTTACGCGATGGTGGGGAAGCGTTGAGTGGTCGATTGGATTAAAGGGATTATGTTCCTCCTTTTTACTGAGATCTTATTCTTATTGTGCATTTGTATTGTTGCATATCCTAAAATATTTCCAGAAATCAATGTCGTATCAGCCTGTTTTCGTTTACCCACCTCTCAAGCTTTGGACGTTCGGACGGATCAACTGACTGTAAGGCTTTTTTATATTCTTTTTTTAGTAGAAAGTCATCAAAACTCACTTTCTCAAGGATCATTTTGTAGTAGTTCAAAAGGGAATTACTATTCATCTGATTTTCTATTTAAAGCTGATAAAAATAGGGGGAGGAGCTTTTGACTCCTCCCTGTGATACACTTTATTTTTTATTTTGATTATTGTCCTCAGACGTAGTTTCGTCTTTGGTTGATTCATTTTCAGATTCCGTTGTGATCTCTGATGTATCCGTCGACTCAGCAAGCGTTGTATTAGCCTCATTCATCTCATTCAGGCTAGTCTCACTTTCAGATGTTGCCGATCCCGAAGAATTACAACTGACCACTATGAATATCAGAAAAACTGCCAGGAAACTGATTAGTCCTCTTTTAGCTTTTACCATTTTCATAATTTCTCCTTTCTTCAATAAGAGTATGATATCAAACCAATTAATTTACAATTGGGCCCATTTAAGAGATGGCAATTGTCTTAACCGGTTTCTTTCTGGCTTCTTCTTTTTTAGGGATCACCAGAGAGAGCAAACCATTGTTGTAGGTCGCTTCAATCTTATTGACCTCTACTGTATTAGGAAGATAAAATGATCTTCTGAATGAGTGGAAGCTAAACTCCCTACGGGTAAACTTTTGATTTTCACTTTCTTCCCTGGCGTTGGTTTCAGACCAGATAGTTAGCATGTCGTTATCTAACTCAATGTGGAAATCATTCTTCTGCATGCCGGGAGCCGCCATTTCCACCCTGAAGTCATCATTGGTTTCCATGATATTTACTGGGGGAACTGTTCTCAATTGATTTGATCTGCGGTTGGACCAGTCAAATAGATCTCTGGTCAAAAAATCATCAAAAAATGAAGTGTTGGGCAAAAACCCATTGTTTTCTACTAGTGTGCTCATCGTCTTTACATTTTAATAGTTAAACAATTCAATCAAGGTTAAACTGTAATCCGCATCAGGCGGACTATCAAAACCCAAAGTCAATAATCTATAGAATCGCGATTCTTTATTTCACTTTAGCAATTTGAATGCCAGCAGAAATTGACTTAAAAAATGTCAGTATTTCACTGAAAAAATGTCAGTTTTACGTGCCATATTAGGTAAGTACAAATTAATATTGGGACCTATTCAAGGATGTTTACAATAATTTGAAAATTGACGATGAAAAATAAGTTGGGGAGAACTGTTCTGCTAGTGAAAGATTATGAATCATCAGCAAAATTTTACGAAGAAATATTCGAATTTGAGAGAATATTTGATATAACAACCAATGAAGGTCAGCGATTTCTTCAAATGGGAGATAAAGCAACCAATGTCGGTATCTGGTTACTGAAGGCAGAAGGTGAAGAACAAGGTGCGCGTGTAGGAAATCAGACGGCAGGTCAGCCAACATTGGTCATTTACACTGAAGATCTCGATCAGCTTTATCAAAAGATGAAGAGTCAACAGGCTAAAATTAAAGTGGAGCCGGTAGTTGGTCCGGAGTATGATTTTCTCCACTGCTATGATCACGATGGAAATGAGATCATAGTCGTGGAATTAAAAGAATAACTGCTTATATCGTTTGTCTACGCCAAGCAATGATCAAACGCTACTTCTTATTGTCTACCATTTTTGTAGCAAGAAATTCCTTCATCTGTCCTTTTGCTGGTTCCCCATCTAAATAACATAATGCAAGTGGAGCCCTGGTAGAGGCATCAAATGCATCTGTCCACTTGGGTACGCTAATGCTGCTGAGGCTCTTGGTAGATATTGGCATATAGTTGAGGTCAACTTTTACTGGTGATTGTAGCCATCCGGTCCATGATTCGGTCTGAACCTTTTGGACCTTATTTGTTTGAGAAGTATTTGTTTGAGAGGTCACATTGATTTCTCCTCTTGCTTTGGCATAATTTACAAACATCACCTGGGTTCTTTCCACCTCATCCAGTTTTACTCTTTCTATTTTGAAATTATTGGCCATGTTTCTCTGGCACATCAACAGTTCTAACCTCCCATCTTCGATTCTAATGCCTGCTCCGAAACGCATACCCGGACGATTGGCCAGGAGCTCGCCAGCAGACTTGAGCAATGGTGCACCAATAGATACTATCTGAGTGATAACTTCACGTTTTGCAACAGGTGTGCCATTGGGCTCAACCAGTTTAAACATTTTTACTTCATTACCTACCAGCATCAGGTTCATGATGGAGGGCATCCCCTCATCATTGGTATTGTAGTAAAATCCCCAAATGGATTGATCCGAGGCAGTGATCAGGTTAAGCCCTGCACCAGCACCAAATCTTGTGTAATAGGCAATAGGCTCTTTTCTCCAGGTTGTTAGATTTTCATTTTCAGTACGATAAAGTGCTACACGACCATTGCTGAAATCCTGATCTGCCAACAAATACCAGCATTTATTTTGGGTGCTATAAGTAAGCCCAGCTCCACCACAATTCATATCATTTTGTGTGATCCGGCTTACCTCCACAGAGCAGAATGGATCCTTTTCCAGATCGAAGATTTGAATGACAGATGCCGATGCCCGCTCAATTCCAACCATCTGGTTTGTGCCATAGGCAGCTTCAAGAGCCAGGGTTAAGTATTTTCCGGTCACCTGGATAGAGCAGGGGTGCTCATATCCTTTTTCAAGATCGATTAGTTTTCCCTCTTTGGTCTTTAAATTGTAGACCCACAGCTTTCCATATGCCTGGGACTGCTCCTTTTTGGTCGCTATGGTCTTGGCATCTAATAGCTTTCCATCACTAAAGGCCACATATACATAGTCCTTGTACTGACCGATAGCCTGGGCATGCCATCCGCCAAGGAGCGTAGTGAGACTCACGCTGGTCCCATTGAGTTCTTCCTGGGTGGAGACAGATCGGGCCATCATACTTAGCAGTTTTGGTTGATCGCCTTGCAACCAGGTGATATCTATTGGCTTAGCTGGTTGACTCAAAGCCATTGATCCAAATAGGAATGAGGCACATATTATGAATGAAATCCTTTTCATGCGGTGTCTGATTTTAAGCAATGATAACCTGTAATGGTTTAGCTTATGAAGCTAGCGAAATCAGAGAATACTCACAACCAATAAGCATTATTTAATCAGTTTATGTTTTCGGGGTTATATAGCACACTTTGGTGGCCTTTATTCAACTTGACTGATAGAAAATTTTCTGATGTAGTAACCTAGTTCTTCATCAGCAATATTCTCGTCAAAATCAAAATAGGCTTCCTTCGGGAAGAAATACTGGAGGTTATATTCCACATTAAAGGAATACGGGTTTCTGTCAATATTGTCTTGGATTTTATCGAATAGATTTTCAATTACAAGGTCCTCAGTCGTTTCCAGCATCGTTTCATAATGAATCTCGCTTTTTCCATCACTCAAATAAACCGTATCAAGTTCGCCATCAATGAATTCAAGGATATAGGGTCCTGTGCCGCCACAGAAACAATTGTATCCAGCTTCGTAAGAATAGTCCTGCAGACCAAGTTTTTCCCAACGCTGACGCATGGTTGCCAGCTCATCGAGCTCGGAATCGTTGTCGTTGCATCCTGTAAAGATTGTAAGGGTAATGATCACTGTAATAAGGAATTGGATCTTCTTCATTGGTAATCGTATGAGTTTGCATTTAAGACACCGGAAAGTGGAAGAGGGTTTGAAGCTAGCGGATATCGTTTGTTCGATGGAATGCAACCACTATAGTAAAAAAAACGATATATTATATATGATGTTAGGAGCTGGGTCAATCAAGGCAATGATTGATTCCTGGAGAAACAATCGCCGACTACTTAAAGAGAAAGGATCCTATAAGAATTTTGATAATGAGGCCTATGGTAAAGCACGTTCCGGAAGAGCTCCAGTTTTCAATGAAAGTTCTGAAGAGTATATGATGTCACTAAAAGCCAGACTCAAAGAGGAACAAAGATCAAGTCTGATTAGGGGAATTATTCGATTTACTATTTCATTGGTGCTTGGAATAATTTCTCTATACCTCCTCGGTTGGGCAATTCTAGTTGTTTTTTATTGATTCATTTGAACCCATATTTGAAAATCTCAAACCTAGCCGTTTATTTCTACCAGGGGTTCTCCACTTTCAATTAAATCAAGAGCCGTTTGAAGATTTTCCTTGAGGATTGATCGCATTTTTTGATTGGATGTATTTCCACAGGTAATTAGGATAACATTGGGAGGCGGACCATGGTCTTTTACCAGTTGAACAAAGTCATCATCTTTAGTAATTAAAACGACATTGCTTCTCCTTGCTTCTTTGAAAATTTCAATATCGGATGATTTGAGCAGTTCTAGTGATCTGAGTGATTTGGCACGAAGTCTTGTGAAATTTTGATTTATCCAAAGTGCGATTGAAGGAGATAATTGAGCATCTATCCAGATGTCCATATTATGCAGCAACTATAGGATGGTCGAATCTACTGCTTGCATACCTTAAAACAGCTTCTATATCTTCCGGTTCCAAATCGGGCAGTTCTTCCAGTACCTGGGATTGAGTCAATCCTGATGCAAGTAGGTCCAGTACATCAATCACACGAATTCTCATGCCTCTTATGCATGGTCTGCCGCCACATTGGTCAGGGTTAATTGTGATCCTATGCTTCCAGTTATTGTTCTCCATTTCGTTTCATTTGGAAAGTCTTCTAATCAAATTTAACAAAAATGTTCATTGTTTGATTCCTTAATAATGGATGCAAACTATCTATGACAGTTTGAATAGAGTTACAATAAAATATTCCATTTAAGCCATTCTCTATCTCTTCTTTTTCATCTGTTTCACAATCTTGCTTAATTCTTTCCCTTGTTTCCGTCGTTCAGCTTCCGTCATCTCAAAATGTCGTCTCTCACGTTGCATTTTCATGTAGTTGGCATATGCTTCATTGGATATTTCTCCGGTTTCCACTGCTTTGACCACCGCGCAGCCAGGTTCGTCGGTGTGTGAGCAATCGGAGAATTTGCAAGTGCCTTCATAAGCACTGATGGTTTCAAAAGCCGATTCCAGTCCTTCCTCAGAGCTCAGGGTGCCCACCTCACGCATGCCCGGATTATCAATCAAGATGACGCCTCCTGGTAAAACCATCAACTCCCTGTGTGTGGTTGTATGTTGACCTTTATGAGTGGTCTCACTGAGCGACTTCGTTTGCATTCTTGTTGTACCCAGGAGATTGTTGATTAACGTGGATTTACCCACTCCCGATGAGCCCAATAGACAATAGGTGATTCCTTCTTTGAAAAATCCTTTAAGGTTAGCAAGACCCTCTGGTTCTGTATTGCTGATCGGAATAACCTGAACCGAGGGATGACGGGTGGTAATCGAATTAACCATTGTCTCCAGGTCCTCTTTACTTACGAGGTCAATTTTATTTAGTAAAACAACCGGATCGGTATTAGTGGACCTGACAAGGGCCAGGTATCGCTCAATTCTGTTGATATTGAAGTCTCTATCAACAGCTTGTATGATGAGAGCCACATCTACATTAGTAGCAATAATTTGCTTTTCGCCATGACTACCAACTGCTGGCCGCTCCAACACTGACTTCCTGGGTAGGATGTTATGAATGATTGCAGAGCTATCAAAAGACAGGATTTCTACCCAGTCTCCAACGGCAGGTAGATCTGCCCTACTAGTAGCCGTAAAACGAAGCTTACCGAGTATTTCAGCTTCCAGAGGACCTGATTCTGTCATGACTGTATAGCGATCTTTGTGTTCGGTTATGACCCTAGCCAGGGTAAACGCTGAATCAGGAGCAGTAGTAAATTGAATAGATTTTAGATACTCATCGTATCCGAATGATTTTAGGTTCATTGTTAAGAAAGTAAGTTCTGAAAGAAAAACAGAAAGGGCTGTTCGCCGGGAACTCCATCGGCTAACCCATATAAGTTCACCTCCGCTTGCCCAGGAATGGAGCAGGAGGCGTAGTGTCAGCAACGATATGGCTTATACAATGACCATCAGGTACAAAAGTAGTGTTTTTTATCAAATTACTTTATCAGGGAAGTCGTGAGATAAATAGTTGAGGAGCTAGCCTTTTTCTTGAATTCTTTTTAGCTCTTGAATGTCTAGAAGATCCTTAGGTCTAGCTGATTTTGTCTTGCTGGATATCAAATCCTGTAAATTAAGTACTCGATACTTAATTTTCTTTTCTTTACTAGGACTTCCTTAAAATAAAATTAGTGGATTTACTGGTCTTCTTCGTTTCATAGAGTGCCATGGTTTTTGATAATTCCAGGAACCTGATGATTCTTTCCGAGGGGGTTAAATCAAGAAATTCTTTATCCCTTCTTAAATTATTTTCCTCTTTTGTGCCATAGTGGATAGTTTTCATATCTTAAAGATAAATCAAACAAAATAGAGTTTGTGCTGGAAGGTTTTCTGTACACTTATTAAGATAAGAAATTATCAAATGAGGAGGTAATATCAATACTTTTCTTCCTTCAGCTTGTCAGATATGAAGATCTTGATGATACTCTGACGTGTTACCCCTAGCTTTCTGGCTACGTTATCTAGTTCTTTTAACTATCCGTTCAGGAAAGTCAACGATAACCCTCTTCTGTTTAAGACCTGGCCTTGTTGCTTTTTGCAGATCGAGAAATTCAGTTATATCATCCCCATCTTCAAATTTTCGATCGAATTCAGATGCTTTGATAGATTTCTTTTTCATTGGTTAAACCAATTTAAATAATTGTACTGTAAGTAGTGTCAGTACTTTTCACAAGATCCTTCTCTTATCCTTAAAAACTATGGTTTCTAATATGAAAATTATACTTTTAAAAGTTATTAAATCCTGAGCCTAATAGCATTGACCAGTCCTGACAATCATATCACCCTTTCCGAACTCACTCTGCACATCAAAGGGGTGATCAATGCGGCTTTTGCTACTAAGTCTTATTGGGTCATTGCAGAGATCTCTGGCCATAAAATGTATATGGATGGGGACAGGCATTATTTTGAGTTTGTTGAAAAGGCTGATGAAAGCAGCGAGACAACGGCGAAAATCAGGGGCATCGCCTGGAGAGAAGGGTCGGAGAGTATCAAAGCTTTTGAGCAACAGACCGGACAAGTATTTAAGGATGGGATCGAGATTCTGGCCAGGGTAAAGGTGGAGTACCAGGTGAAGTATGGGATTCAGCTTATCCTTTTGGATATTGATCAAAACTGGACACTGGGCAACCTGGAGAAACAACGTCAGGCGACACTCGCCCGGCTGGTAGCAGAGAATCCTGATGCCATTCAAAAGGTAGGAGAGGAATACATCACCACAAATAAGAAAGCCAGTATTCATGCAGTCATTCAAAAGATTGCCATCATTGGATCGCCTAATTCAGAGGGATACAAAGATTTTATTGGTGTCTTAGAGGCCAATCAGTTCAATTATCGATTTGATATCGACAACTACCAGTCTGCGGTTCAGGGTGCAGAAGCGCATGCGGAGATCGTCAGTCGATTGGTAGCCATTTATGAATCCAACATCAAGTATGATTGTGTCGTCCTCATCAGGGGCGGGGGTGCCAAGACAGATTTCCTGGTCTTTGATAACTATCTGTTGGCAAAAGCTTCTGCACGGTTTCCCATTCCCATTATAACAGGAATAGGCCACTCAACGGATACAAGCATTGTAGACATGATGGTCAACACCCGGACCAACACGCCCACCAAAGCAGCAGAGTTTGTCGTACTTCACAACCGGAATTTTGAAGATAAGGTCCTTAACCTGCAAAAGAACATTACCATCCAAACCCAGCGATTGTTGGCTTCGGCCCTGTCGGGTATTACAACAGCTAACCTCACGGTGATCAATAAATCCCGGTTGCTGCTGGCGCAGCATAAAGACACATTGAGCGAAATAGCCAATCAGATGAGTGTACGACCGCGGATAGCCATAGCACATCAAATACAGGAGCTGGAAAACGTTAAAACCAATTTGCATAGCAATACCCGCAAGTATTTAGCTAATTTAGACGGGTATTTGAATCATTATCAATCACTGATACGCATGGCTAAACCTGAGAGCATTCTGAAGCGTGGATTTGCCATCGTCTCACAGGATGGAAAACCCGTTAGCAACCCTGAAAAGTTGCGGACAGATGGCCAAATGAAGGTGACGATGCATGAATATGATATCGAAACGAAAATAACAGCCAAACGAAAAAGAGCGGATGGAGAATCTTACCTATGAAGAAGCCTACAAGGAGCTGAAAACGATCGCCGCTGAGATCGAGAATGAGACGGTCTCCATCGATGTACTAAGCGAGAAGGTAAAGCGCGCCTCTTCTCTGATTCAATACTGCCAGGAAAAGCTTCGTTCTACAGAGTCTGAAGTGAACAAGATCATCAAACAGATGGATGCCAAGCCTCGGCCGGATGAGTTGTAGATATCTGTTGTCTGGGAATTCGAAAATTCCTGTTTCCTCCTAACTTATTCAAAGGCGTTAGTTATTGAGGTCTTTCAACCCTTTCCTCAGCTCCTTCATATTAGGAAAATCAGGATCTGGTTCGATGTGATTGATCCATTCTCCCCATTTTTTGTCAGTATCGTTTTTCAAAAGCAATTCTACCGCTTTCCGGATGGCGCCATTTGTAGTCATGCCCTTACTTTTAACGTATGCATCGAATTGCTTTTTGAGGGAATCAGGTAAATAAACGGATATACTCATTGTTATACCATAATATGTTACCGAATATAAATTGATTTGGTTAATGATAAAATTAATCAATTGTGTTTTCTAAGCTGGAAGAGTCTATTTCCGCGATCTTTTGTGCATTTGAGTTATAATGGCTTCTATTCTTTCTACAAGATTTTGGGGGTTCTCTGGTTTTTCACTCAGGCCGTTATCCAGAGCATCACCCAGCTTTGAGATCATATCACCAAGAAAACTATGTTTCTGAGCAAGCAATGCCGCATCATCAGTTTCCCAGAATTTCCCTTCATCAAATACTTCAAACTGCTCAAAATACCTGTTACTTAGGTATTTCATCAGCTTCACCATCGAAAGGTGTATTTCCACAGGGGCAAACTGGGTTTTAGTATGTTGCCAGTCAGCTTCTTTTTCTCCCAGGGCCATTGTGACCATGTTTGTCATCCTGCCTTTAGCATCAAACACAAGTGAAAATGATTCACATTTAGTGTGCATTTTGATCAGAATACCTTTGAGTGGTAAGTGACCTTGAATGGAACCTTCTGAATCAATAGAGGAAGTATTAGGTAAGTCCCAATCATTATCCATTACCTGGTAATGCCAACCCATTGTTTGAGCCATATCACTCATTTCTTCGATGAGAGGGTAGACCATGTCTGGTTTTTTTAGTGCGCCCTTGTAATGAATAGTAAGTCCCATTGTGGTATGAATTACTTATCTAATTCCTCTGAGTTCAACTGTATCAGATCCCAAACATAACGCTCATAAGCTTGCTGTCTAAACTGGAACCAATCATCCCTGAATTCGGAGCCTTCAACCAACACTTTGAAGTTGGCAAAAGGTTTTCTGTTGTTGAGTGCAGTGATAAGCTTATTTTGTAAATGTTGGTCTACAACCTGCTCAGCAAAGTTTTCCATAATCCTAAATGCTTCACTAGAATCTAAAGGATCTATTTCAAGGTGTTTTTTCCACTTTTCATGCTTCCTTTCCTCACTTTCCCATGATTCACCAGTCATTAATTCATACTCTTCAGGATCTTCCAGCAGCATCTTTGGAAGGGATTCCACTTCCAGAGAATCCGGGTTAAAAAAGCAAACAAAACCAGCCAACAAACTGTCCGCAATTTCATGAACGGCCTTTTTATACTTTTCAGGGATATTTTCTTCTATTTCTTTCATTCATAATTGTTGACACGATTAAAGGTAGCAATAACAATTCAAAAGACGCTACATACTATTAGCCAGACTTAATCCTAATATCAAAAGCGAGAGCGTTTTCTGAGCTTGATCATCTGAAAGTCCGGATGGCAGAAGCATATAAGGATTGATGCTTTTTTTCGTGGAAGCAAAAAGTCCCCTGGAAGGTGCATGCTGCCATAGACCAACCATTTCGTGATGGTAGATCAAAGCACACTGGAAATTCTCAGCATTGTAAACAAGAATATAGGATTGGTCTTGTAAGGTGATAGCCACAACAAAATCAATGACTCTATCATAATTACGGTAGTATTCTAGTTTTTCTTCCAACCACATTGGAATATGGCTGGTGTAGCTCTTCCAGTAGTCAATGGAGTCACGTAAAGTATTCATGGGTTTTAGGGCAAAAGTTCCCAAAGTGTCTTCTTCCTCAATTATGGATCCTTTAGCCCCTTCCTCCCAGTATAAATTATAGGTTTCAAATGTTTCCAATGAGCTGCCATTTTCGTCTCTCACCCGCTCGCGGGTCTTTTCATAAAAGCCTGTTACCTGGACTGGAAAAGCAATTTCTTTTTTGATGCCTCCAAGTTTCACGCTGTTGTTAAGCTGCCACAGAGATTCAGAAGAGGAGCTGGTCGTCCAACCGGTAAACATGGTGAACAGGCCTTCAACGACCTTTTCTCCCGTGCCAATACCATCATCGGTGACTGGTACAGGACCTTTCGTATCCATTTTGATCTTTGAGATACCAAATTGATTCAATGTGAATTTGCCTGCCTGAAGCTTGACTTTGTGGAGGCCAATAGAGTCATAAGGCTGGCTGTATGCGCTTACAATCGCGAGTATTAGGCTGATTAAGATCAGTACCTGTTTCATGACGCTGCTCTTTAAAGTGATAAAACCAGCGCGGAATGAAAACTCCCGCGCTGGTTTAGTTAATTATTAAAGACCATCAGATCCTTTCATACCGGTACTTGATCATCTCCTCTCCGGAGTTATCTATCAGAATGAAGTGGTCTTCATAGAATGTCTGGACAAAGTAGTCCTTTACATCCATTCCATTAAGTAGCAAGGATAAGTTTTGACCGTATCCCCACCAGCTGGCTTCCCTCAATTGAGGAAGGTTATCGCATCTGTTGGTGCCATCATCCATGGAATAATAGCCAGCCTTTTCAAAGTGGACCACATTCCCGATCATACATGCGTGGTTCGGGTCCTCACTGATGTCATTGTCGAACTCATCATAGATGTTTGTGATTTCCCAGTCTTTGCCATCAGCTGAAGAGAGGATGTAGTTGAAGTTAACCGAAATGGCGATTTGATCAATAAAGATATCTCCTTTGTAAACCGGCACACCATAGGGGTGTTGCCAGTTGGTCATATCATCTTTAATCACATCCAGGTAATAGTCCCCATCACCTAAATCTCTGAGTTTGATCTTTCCTTCGGCATCGGCAGTCAGCGTTTTGATCAGATTCTCTTCAAAAGCCCAATCATCCACATGATTGTATACTTTGATGGTAGCATTGGGCACAGGATCCCAGGTCCATTCATCTACGATAGTGATCATCGTGATCCCTTGTTCGTCAAATTCCAGCTCATTATTACATTGTGTAAATGCAAGGATAAGCGCTATGGCTACATAAAGCCTTAATATGATTATGATCGTTTTCATGATTTCATTTCTTTGTTAGTGGTACTCAAAATCTGTATTCGAGGGAGAAATCCACTGTTCGGTTATATGCTTCAGCATCTTTTTCCTCATCCAGTGTCATCAGTCCCCACTGGTAGCCCACTGAAATACCGATGTGCTTTGTCATCAGGTACCCGATTCCCACACCGAGGCTAAAGTCAGCATTGCGAAAGGTGTCAATCTCATCTTCACCTTTTGATCCGGTACACTCTCCATCCAGGCATTGTCTTTGTGCTTCGGTGTATTTGTTTTTTAGTAGCATCGAAAGCATAGGTCTGGCCATAAGATAGAGTGAGGGGTCTACCTGGTATTCAAAGGTGAGCGGAAAGTCCAGGTAGTTGGCCCTTACCTTCATTTGGTATTCATAAGTGATCTCTGTCCCCTCATACCAGTCATAGGTTTCTTTATCAGAATCCTGGGCTCCTCGCTGGGTGAACTGAATACCCGGAACGATGTTGAGCACCTCAGAGGTCTTGATTCGATAATGAAGGCCAAGTTGATAACCCATTCGTACGTCTGCGGATCCTACGTCATCCCCAGACCAAGAAGAAAGATTCGCGCCTGCTTTTATGGCAAAGCCCTGAGCGATGGTCAGGATTGGTGCAACTAAAAGCAGCATGGTGATCGAAAACATTACTAAACGTTGCATAAGCGTTTATTTAGGGTTTAATGATGAGGTAAATTTTAACCTAAATAATACACCGATGAAACTGGATATTAGGGTAGTATGGCGGTTTGAAGGGATAATTGCAAAACCTGCTTATGGTTAGGTGATTACGTTGCAGAAATTGCAAATTATGGGGGATGGGTTGGAAAAGTTAATAGGGGTGATTTGAGAAAAATGCGACAACAATCAAAGCTGTTTAAATGGTAGTTAAAAGTTGCGGTATAAGGAAGATGGCAATGAAAATTCAATTTCTTAATCGTATGCTAAATATTCAAATTCGAGATATTTTAATACGAAATAAGATGAAGCAATATCATTTAATCAATTTGTTTAGGGTAGCAACAATTTTTCAATTGTTGGTTTTGTGCAGTGAATTTTCCTATTCTCAGAATTCAAATCAATTGGACAGCTTAAGTGGGAATTTAGAAAGCTCCCAATTAGAAAATGATACCAATGAAGGCAAACGTGCTATTTATTTTGAGTTTGGAGGTCCTGCAGTCATCTATTCTGTGAATTATGAATATTCCTTTTCCAACGAAGAATTAACGCCTTTTATAAGAGTTGGAGCAAGTGTTTCAACAGGAGTGATTTTCCCTTTGGAATTCGGTTTCCATACAAATAAGAAGAATGGTTTTGAAATCGGTGGAGGGATGAGTATTTCCAGCAATGATGGACAGCTTTTTTTTGCTAAAGCAGGATATCGAAGAACGTCAGAAAAAGGCTTCTTGTTTAAAGTAACTCCAATGTATATTTCATCAGGAATTATAGCTATACCATGGATTGGAATAAGTTTAGGTAAGCGTTTTTGAGTCTTATCTTTACCCCATGAATGACGGTACCAAACGAAGCAATATCAGTATAGGAGCTGAAGTAGAGATTGTAGAAAAGCACAACCAGCGATCCGGAGACCTTACCAGCGGTTTCGTGGCACAGATCCTCACCAAGTCACCCAACCATCCGCACGGCATCAAAGTGCGCCTGGAGACCGGAGAAGTGGGACGGGTGAAGCAGATAGTGGGGGATTGAGGTTAAGTTGATAGGTGTGGTTATCAATATCTTCTATAGGAGTTCTATTTTTACCAACTGAAATTACTCCGGCATTTTTATTATCCAATGTATCGATCACCCTGCATCAGGCAATTTCGGTAACGGGATGTCTTCAAGCGATCTGAGTCGTTCTAATTAGTGTCCTGGCACGCTTACTCCACCGTATATTATACCATTAGACGGGCGAGCACCAGGAGAGCACACGATGACCATTGCAATAGACCAGGGCAAGATGTGCCAAATGGATTCCATCACTGGGGGGTGTGGGGTACTGACGGGTGAGGTAGGAGAGTGTGGTAGTGTGATGGCCTTCTACAATCTGGCCGGAGGGTTTATGGAGACGCTAAAGGATACTATTTGCTATTCGACTCATAGGGGATGTAAACAAATTGGTTTCTATGCAAGCAAGATTGCACTTCTGTAATTCAGTGACAGGTCGTTAGAATAGAGAGTTCAAGTGCCCGATGATAGGCCATGCCGGACGTCTTTAATTAAGCAAGTTCTACATCTTGCCAATCAATATTTCCATTATTTTCCATTATTTTAATCAAAGCTATTTTTACAAGACCTGCTATTTTATCAATAAGTGCAGGTGATTTTTTATTTGGAAATACCCCTTGATGAATCACAGTTGATGTAAGGTCGTAACAATCTTTGAAATCCTTAAATAATTCTTTTCTTTCAGAGGTTGATTTTCCAAGAAATTTTGCGGCTCTTAGAGCAATTCTATATCTTAATTGCTGGTGGTCATTATTATCAGCTCCTAAGAATAATGATTCCATGCAAATTCTTAGGTCGATGGCTTTATCTTGATAGTTAAAAATGTATCCAACTCTATTAAGCCTATCTAGTGTTATGTTTAAATACTTTTTTTTGGATCTTTCAAGATGACTGTAAATCTGAAGATATTTATCGGCTTCCTTAAGTTTAGGGATGTTTATAGAAGTCCTCATCAAAACTCGTTTTTCGGATGGGAGTCTCCACCCACCAATTACTTCTTGTTCGAATGGTGTTTCAATTTCATCTCCTAAAAAACTCCCTGTTAACACAAGGTGTATACCATTAGTTGGAGGGAGAGCTAAATTCAAACAGTTTACAACATCATTCATTTTTTCGAATGGCTCTTTAGGTACTTCACCATTTGGCATTTCTTTGAACACATTTACCGGATGTTCAAATTTTGTTTTTATGATTGCTAATGGCTGATTTGAAGCAGATTGTATATTTGTTGGAAATCCGATGTTTACTTTTTCTGGAAATATCTCCACTTCATTGCAGAAAGTAAACCTTGTATCAATGGAACTCTCTAGTATCCCAATGTACATCATGGGGATTTTGTTTAGAGAGATATAATTCTCTAATGTAAGTAATGTATTATTAATACTAGAATTTAATGATTTGCGAGTCATCCATGCAGCTAAAGTATCATAATTAGCTTCAATTCCATGCCCTCCAAACCAATGCACGTAACCCCCAAACATTTCGAACCTTTTATCTTCTTTAAGCTGCTGAGTCAATTCATGAAATTGTGGGTAGGAACTTATTAAATCAAATTGATTTAGCTCTGTTTGTTGGTTTATATTTATCAGACTAACTAATGAACTAAGTGTCTTTTCAATCTTGGTATTTGAATGTTGCATAATAGCTTAGTTTCTTGGGATATTGATTTGTTCATGTGGGGTCACTTTATAAAATTCTTTTAAGGTTTTCGCTTGAGTCTAACAGAGAAAGCTTAAGTGATTTACAGAAACCTTCGATATCAGGAAAAAGAGTATCATATGTGATGTTCATTTTCTTGAGTTTTTTTAAATAATCAAACCTATGTTTAGATGGAATTATTAATTTGATTCCATAACTGCTATCACCAATGATTTTGTCATTTTCCATGATTTTATCAATAGGCTCAAAATTATTACTAGGTACAACAAATAAACCCTGCTGCTTTACCATTCTTTTATTCTTATGCTCTGGTTCAAAAGCAAAAATAAATGCGTCCTTGAATCGTCTATCGTTGAAAATAATATCAGATAATTCCTTCACATCAGTTTTTTGACGATAGAACTTGTTTATCTTATCCTGATTTAATGAAAATATAGATGATATACCTGTACCTTGAGACAATGCGAAAAACATTGCTATGTATGGTGAAAATGTCCAATCAATTAATCTCGTTGGGGAGCCATAATGTTGCATAAGGCTTAGCCACTCAAGATCTGATTTAGGTTCAAAATCTAAGTATAAATGTGCCTGACTTTTGAATTGTTGAACAATTAGTTGTTCAAAAGCATCCCTATGCGATATTTCTTCTCTTCCAGATTCTTCATAGATCTTTTGGATTTCCTGATAACCTCTTACATAGGTGGTTGTAAGTTTCCACTTTTGATTGCATTGACCTCTAAAAATCCACCTTTTTGGATTGTGGGTGTTAATAAATTTTTCAAATTGACTCCAATCATTAATTATAACTTCAGTCCAATTGGTACTTTCAACTCCCTTTTTAGTAACTAATGTTTTTAACTTTTCAAATTCTTGCTTTTTCTTTTGAGTAATTTTTTTCATGTAGGAATTTAACTACCAAAAGATACTCATTTTTGATCGTTTATTCTTTGAAAGTCTCAAAGAACGGGTAGAAGAGTTCGTTTGAGTCGTTTATTGTTCTTCCGTGAAAGCTATTTATTCAGCTTTCCAATCACTTCCCGATACTTTTGGTGTAGCCCATCTTCACGCATCCTATGAAAGCACCACATACCGTCAAATAATTGCATTATTCTAATAAGTAGGTGCCATAGTCCCTTAGGGGTGCGTTCGGTCTCCGTTCGCACTTCCTTTACACTTCCTTTACACCCCTACAGTCAGGCATCAATTGTACTTAAGTAATATGCAGGTCACCTGGCAATTTGGATCCACTGTGGAACCTGATGCCTCGTAGTCTAAAAATGACATTTATTTTCTCTTTTTGAGAATATGGGATTGACTAAAACAAGACCCAACAGCATCGAAACTATGTTGGGCGGACACGGAGAAGATATCACTCTTTAAACGTATAAGAATCCCTCATGGTTGTCTGTCATATGCAGTATATGTAATTTATATAAAATGTTTTCAAAAACAACTGAAAATCACGCCTCACACCATTTTATGGAACAATTCTTGCATTTAAAATCTCAAGAGGCCTCTTCTTAAACCCGGATTATGTATTAGGTTCGTCATGAGGAGCTAAAGTACAAGAAAATCAAGTACTTACGTGAGGAGGCATAGCACCGCTATGGTGACGAGCGAATATCATGTTAAGTGCTTGATTATGAAGTAATTTAGCTACGTAATAGAAAGTCTAAAGCATATTTCGGGTTAAATCTTTTTCTCACTATAAATTTTATAACAATGGCAACTTTAAAAAAGAACCTGTTTTTACAGGGTGCTAGTGGTATGCTAGGCAGCCAACTAGTTTACAGAAGCATGAATGGTCAAACCATCGTATCCTCGAGACCAGTGGGTCGCGGTAAAGGGTCGGAGGCTCAGCAGAGGCAGAACATGCGTTTTAGATATGCAACTTCCTTTGCGAAACATGCAATCGCAAATGAGGTTCTTGGACCTATCTACGAGGCGGCAGCTGCCGGCATCACCAGGGTCAGGAATGCTTACTCGCTTGCAGTTACCGATTACCTGAGAGCACCGGAGATTGGTGATCTTATTTTACGATGTGGAGCAGCTGGAAGCCGGGCACTGGTAGAAGCGTATGAAGATCCTCAACTGGCGAAAGTTGAGTTTGAGATCCTTAGTGAAGATGAACAGGTGATTTCCTCCGGAGAAGCTGCACCCACCGACAACGGGATACAGTGGGAGTTTACACTCACACAGGATATTCCCGAAGGAGGTTCAATCCGGGTAAGGGCGTATGACTTGCCAGGTAATGTGTCAACTAAATCTTTTAGGGTATGATGATTATCAATGCTGATATGACTTGAGACCGCTTTGCTTAATAGGGAAGCGGTTTTTTTATGATATAGGGAGATTATCTTCTTTCAGGGATTCAATATAGAGTTCAATTGCTTCTTTGGCATTTTCTTTAGCTTCTTTCAAATCTTTACCATATGTAATACAACCATCCAGACTTGGTACGAAGACTGTGAAGCCACCCTCCGGTTCTTCTCTCAATAGAATCTTATAATTTGAAGTTTCCATGAATAAAATTAACTGAAATTCTCCGAATTTGATTCCGGGGTTACTTCCCGATACGTCGCTTCAGAATTGTTGCTACATCTTATTTCAATTTGAATATAAATGGAAGCACTGCTCTTACCTTTACAGGCTCATTTTTTAGATTGACTGAAGGTCTCCAATTTCTAGCTAAATTAAGCACACGTTCAGCTTCTTCGTCACATCCATCACCGATTCCTTTAATAGTTTCAACTTCTTGAAGCTCACCTGATTTAGTGACAATGAACTGAACAAATACCTTTCCTTCAGTACCCTTCATTCGGGCTGTTTTTGGGTATTTGAGTTTACGAGAAATAAAACCATAAAAGTAATCCATACCACCAAGGGGTTCAGGGTATTTCTCAAGTAGAAAGTAGATAGAATCTTGTTCAAGATTTCGAATTTCGAATCCCTCTACCGCACGATAGTTCTCATAAGTTGAAATCCTTGGATTATCAAATTTGTTTAGATCTCGAACTATTCCGTTCCCATTGATTAATAAAGAGTCTCCGTCTTCATTCCAGTATTGCAGACTTAGTGATTCTTCCTCATCATATAAAATCCTGCATTTAGGCTTCCCATTATCAAAGTATTCATAAAAGATGCCAATACGTATATTCTCAATAAAATATGCTTCTTCTTTTACGTTCCCATTTTCGTGGTACCAGGTTGTAAGACCTGTTTTTATTTCAGGGTTTATTGATGAACATTCTGACTCAACATATAGGGAATCATTTTCGAGGTTGAAGTATTTGACTATCCAGGTAGAACCAACTTTTAAGTTCTTACGGTAATAAGTAGCCCCTACGGCTGAAATTACTTGTTTCAATTCATTATCAAAGTATAAGTTTTCATCTTTAAATTGGTTCGATAACTGAATTGAGGCAGAGTTGTAAACTAAATATGAAGGAGTCAGATTAGATGGAATTTCATAAACTAGTTTTCTATCAATCTTCATATCTGGCTTGATTGTTACATTATTCTCTGTTGAAATATTGTAAGGTGAGTTTTCAAGGGCTAAGATTGGCTTTCTTACCTCACCATTATACTCAAGCATGATTTCATTCAGCCAAACACTTATGTTTGATTTTGAATTATTTATCAATTGGATTCTAACCTCCAACAGATTAGTGTTTTTTTCATGTAGATTGTAATAGCCCTTTCCGGTAAAGTATAAATCGTTATTTATTATTCTATGGTAAGGAGCTAAAATCTCAAGGGAGTCGGCAGCAGTGAGTTGGAACAGAATTATAAGATTGAGAATTATTAATATTATTTTTTTCAAAGGCTTTTTTAATAAATGTTTAATTCAATTCTCAAAAATTGCTACATCACGATTATAATAATGTACCGCTCGAAACATTGCATTACTGCTTTTTATACCAAAAATGACCATGGGAATAAATAGTCCTAATGTTATACCACCAGATGCTACAGCAACTGACTCCTTTTTTGCAGTCAGCATCATGATAAATGATGCTGTGTATGGTAAACTCAATATGCCAGCGATATTTGAATTCCTTTTATAGGTTTCAAAATGGAGTTTAGATTCATCAAACCTTGTTAATTCGTACTCCAAGTCTTCTCTTTTTATCTTATATCCATTTCTGATTTTTTTACCGTTTGTAAAGTGAATAGCATACTTATTATAATTTTCCCGAAATAGATTAGCCTGAGTTTCATCTATTTTTAATGCAGGTTCAGGATCTCTTGCCTGAGCATTGAGGTTGATTGAAATAATCAGAAATAAGACTGACAGAATAAATTGATACTTCATTAATTACTAGTCTTTGTTGTTTCGAAAATAGACAAAATATCAGAAAACGGATCAGGCTGCATACTGATGAAAATATAGTTGAGTATTTCGGCTATATCTCTAAAGCGATTGCTTTTAGTGTCATTGATCCTAAATCTCAGTTTTAAGCGAATGTAGGTCAGTTTCAAACTACTTTTTGATGCAGAAAGTAAAGGTTGTTGATAATTGATGGATTGGGAGGATTAAGGTATTAAATAGAAGCCAGTTGCTTTTTTGCTTTGGGCGATATATCAGCCTTTTGCACAGCCTGTTTGTTTTTGATCCTGATCTTATCGATCTCATAGGCCATTTGGTATTTCATCCAAAACTCTGCTTTGATCTCCAGTATATCTTCTAACCTCACTGCAAGTTCCGGGCTAAGATTGCGTTTGCCATTGATGATTTCAGACATTACATTTTTGGCAATGCCCAATTCTTTGGCCAAATCAATTTGTTTCATATTCCTGGCATCCAGCTCATCTTTCAATAGCTGTCCGGGGTGTATTGCAGAGCCTGGCGTCAGGTCATTGGCTAATGTCCTATTGTTACTCATAATGCTTAGATATTTCAATGATTTCAATTTCTATTAATTCGTCTTCCACCTCGATAATGATCAGCCTAAACTGTTTGTTCAAGCGTATGGAAAACTGGCCTTTTCTATTTCCTGACAAGGATTCAAAATTCAGAGACCTTATTTTATAAAGATCAATTAATTTCTCAATGACCGTCAAAATCCTCACCTTAGCTTGATATTGTTTGATCACCTCCTTGGAGAATTTCTGCTTTCCTTTAATCTCATTCAGGGGAGTGGTGTATAAGTGCTCCAGCTCTTTTGTCTTAAAGGCTACTTTCATGTTAAACGCTAAGATATGAAAATAAGTTTACTAAAAAAGTAAACTTATTTGATCAGTATTAGCTCACTTCCCGATACAAAACTTGCTGAAGATATTATCCAACAAATCATCGGTCGTGATCTCACCGGTGATCTCTCCCAGGTGGAGGAGGGCGTTACGGATGTCCATCGCCAGAAAGTCATTGGTGACGCCGGAGTCAATCCCTTCAATCACCTTATCAAGTGACTGGTTGGTCTCTACCAGGCTTTCATAGTGACGGAGGGTGGTCACCAGGGTATTGCCAGCTTTGAAATCTTTGAGTGAGACCTTTTCTTTTAAGGCTTCCTTGAGGGTATCCAGGTTTTCCTTCTTGTGTGCGGAGATTTTGAGGAAGTCTGTTTCTTTCAGTGCTGTGATTACTTCTTCGTTCGGCTTATCCGCTTTGTTGCCCACGATGAGGTGGGGGACACCCAGCTCTTTGAGGTAGTCCAACTGTTGGGATACCTCGTGCGGGGTATCATTGGCCAGGTCGATCAGGTAGATGATCACGGCGGCTTCTTTCATGCGGGCATGGGCACGTTCCACCCCAATGGCTTCTACATGATCCTCGGTGGTCCGGATACCGGCTGTATCCACAAACCGGAAGCTTATCCCGTCGATGTGGATCACATCCTCAATAATGTCGCGCGTGGTGCCCGGGATGTCAGAGACGATGGCCTTTTCTTCATTGAGGAGTGCATTGAGGAGGGTGGACTTCCCCGCATTGGGTTTTCCGGCAATCACGGTAGGGATTCCGTTTTTGATAGCATTCCCCAGGTTGAAGCTCTCCGTCAGGGCGTGGATGAGCTTTTGGAGGTTGTGGATCAGCTTTTTGAGTTCGTCCCTACTGGCAAACTCCACATCTTCTTCCGAAAAGTCCAGCTCCAGTTCGATCATGGAGGCGAAGTGGACCAGCTCTTCACGCAGCGCTTTGATCTCCGCAGAAAAGCCACCCCGCATCTGGTTCATGGCAGCCTTGTGCATGGATTCGTTTTCTGAGGAGATCAGGTCTGCCACTGCCTCAGCCTGGGCCAGGTCAAATCGACCATTGATAAAGGCCCGTAGGGTGTATTCTCCTGCTTTGGCGAGTCGGGCACCATGTTTGAGCAAAAGCTTGATCACCTTTTGGAGGATATAGGGGCTCCCATGGCAGGATATCTCGATCACATCCTGCTTGGTGTAGCTGTTAGGTCCTCTGAAAACGGATACCACCACCTCATCGACAACCTGGTCGCCATCCTTCACAGTCCCATAGTGCAGGGTATGACTGGCCACCTGCGAGAGGTCTTTCCCTTTGAAAACCTTTTGGGTAATGGAAATGGCCTCTTTTCCGGAAAGTCGGATCACTCCGATTGCGCCCACCCCGGGGGGTGTTGCCAGCGCGACGATGGTGTCTTCGGTGTTCATGCCGCAAAAGTAGTGTATTCGTGCTACCACTCTGAGTGGTGGCACGAATACACTACGAATTGCTTCACTATCTTGCAACCATGGAGGAAAAAGTAGTCATCGTCAACACTGCCAACGAAATTATCGATGTGGTTCCCAGGTCGGTGATGCGGGCCGATATCCTGTTACACAGAGCATCTTATGTGATCGTGACTAATTCCAAAGGCGAGATCCTGGTACAGAAAAGATCAGACAAAAAAGATCTTTATCCCGGCTATTTCGACCCAACCACAGGGGGCGTAGTGACTGAACATGAATCGTATGAAGACAATGCGATCCGCGAACTCCAGGAAGAGCTGGGGATCACCGGTGTGAGGCTTAAATCACTGTTTGATATCCACTTTGAGAACGAACACGTAAAGGTTTTGGGGCATGTGTTTTTAGCCAGGTATGATGGTCCCATCAAACCAATGGATGGTGAGGTGATTGATTTTTTCTTTTTAAAGCCAGAGGAACTGAAAACCTTCATGAAGCAGGAGCATATCATGCCAGATGGGGAGGTTGTTATAAGGAAATACTTTGCAGTTGGGTAATTATCCTGTAAAAATTCGATACAACTGAGCAACCAGAAAACAAACAATAAATCCCATGATCACTGGTAGGATGGAGGCCACTCCGGTCCATTTCCAGCTTTTGGTCTCTTTGTAAATGGTGTAGATTGTGGTACTACAGGGGTTGTGCAGCAAGCTGAATAGCATCAGGTTGATACCAGTAAGTAATGTCCAGCCTCCCTTTCTCAGAATGGTTTCTGTTTCCATGGCACTGTCCAGCTCAAACATCACACCCTCGCCAGCACCATATCCTGCGATATTCAAATTGGCTACTGTAAGCATTAGTATCGTTGGCAGAACAATCTCATTGGCAGGGATTGCTACAATATAGGCAAGCAGAATTACTCCGTTCAACCCAATGAAGATCCCAAACTCATCCATTCCGTCGATCATCCAGTTGGCAATACTTTGATCCCCAATATCAATGTTTGAGGTCAGCCAGATCACAGCACCGGCCGGAGCAGCAAACACCATGGCCCGCCACAACACGATCAGCGTACGGTCAATCAGAGAGGTATATATTGTTTGCCAGAATCTAGGTGGACGATAAGGAGGTAGCTCCAGGGCAAAGGTGGAGACTTCTCCTTTCAAAAGTGTGCTGGATAGCAACCAGGATGTCATAAACATAAAGGCAATACCCAGCATAGCTATGCCGATTACTGATACCGTGCTCATCAAACCTGAAAGGGCAGGAGGAACTAAAGCACCAATAAAAATAGTGGCAATCAGGATTTGTGTAGGCCAGCGACCATTGCACAAAGAGAAATTATTAGTAATGATCGCAATCAATCTTTCCCTTGGGCTATCAATAATTCTTGTCGCGACAACGCCAGCTGCATTACATCCCCAGCCCATACTCATAGTCAATGCCTGTTTGCCATGGGCTCCGGTTTTTCTAAACATGTTGTCCATATTGAAGGCCACACGCGGCAGATATCCAAAATCCTCAAGCAGGGTGAACATAGGAAAGAAAATGGCCATAGGAGGTAGCATCACAGCGATTACCCATCCAAGAGCCAGGTAGACCCCATCAATCAGAAACCCATCGAGCCACCAGGGCATACCTATGGTACTTGCCAGACTTTTTAGAAAAGGATAGATTGTTTCAAGTAGCAGCGTAGCCAGCATTCCTGATGGATAATTTGCCCCCTGAATAGTGATCCACAATATTACTGATAGGATCAAAACCATGATAGGAAAGCCAAATGTCTTGCTAGTAAGGATCTGGTCCAGCTTACGGTCAAAAGTGAAATGAGCTTTTCCATCTCTGACTTCTACATCCCTGGTAATCGCTGCTGCATCAGTATAAATGCCCTCTGTGAGTCGGTCATGGTAATTTTCACCCACTTTCCACCGAAGGTTGGATGCTAGTTCGATGATATCGTTTGATTGATCCTGACTCATTTAGCTTGCTATTTGAAAGTCACCATTTTTAATCGCATCCATAATGTATTGATCGCCATCCAATAAGCGCATGGCAATCCACCGGGTGTTTGGAAGGTCCGGGTATTTTGCCAGCAATTTCTCATTCAGATCCTCTATTGCTTTGTTGATCTGCTTTGACGAGATCTTGATCCTATGAGGTTTACATTTGATCTCACCCGTTGCAACCTTATGGATTGTTTCTAGCAATTCCGGGATTCCTTCACCATTCCTAGCACTAGCAGGTACTACTGGTATGCCCAATCGCTTGGATAGACTTCTTGCATCAATGGTCACATGATGTCTTTTGGCTTCATCTACAAGGTTGAGACACAGCACAGCTTTATCAGTGATTTCCAGTACTTGTAGGGCCAGATTAAGGTTGCGCTCAAGTCTTGAGGCATCCACTACGATCACTGTTACATCGGGTCTACCGAACAAAATGAAATTCCTCGCCACTTCCTCGTCTGTAGAGGTAGACAGCAGCGAATACGTACCAGGGAGATCAATTAGCTTCACATGTTTGCCGTGATAATTGTACCCTCCTTCAGCACGGGTAACAGTTTTGCCTGGCCAGTTGCCGGTATGCTGTCTCAGCCCAGTCAGTGCATTGAAGACTGTACTTTTCCCGGTATTTGGGTTCCCAGCCAATGCCACTACAAAATCTGCATTGTCTACATTAACACCTAGCTTCTTCAACTCCGCACTGTTGTATAGCGGGCAAGTCTCACATGCATCAGATACTAACTCACTCATATGGCCTCCTTCTCAATTAATATTAAATCTGCCTGATCGTTCCGTAGAGCGATCAGAGTATTTCTTAGTTTGTATGCTTTAGGGTTTTTATTCGGTCCGTTGAATTCTGTTTCTATCTCAGTACCTTTAATAAAACCGAGGTCCATCAAACGCCTCCTGGCAGCACCCCTGCATTCGGATGAAATCCCCAGAATCCTGGCTTTTTCTCCCTCATTAAGACTGGATAGGCGAACCTTACTGTCTTCAAAAATCTCCTCTTCGCTGAGCTCAAGTACACTGATATTACAAGCTACAATTGAAGGGAGTGTATACTCTTCACCTTCGGAATAAAACTTCACTTGTTTATCATCTGATTCTATCACTCTAAGCTGAGAACCAATGTGAAGTTTTTTGGCAACGATCTGTTTGTATACCACCTCGGGTTCATCTTCAATGTGCTTGATTCTGGCTACTGCTCCATTCTTCAATCCGGTCAAAGGCACACTCTTTACTTCTATCACCTGACCCTGTTCAGTAGGGATGGGATCGCCATGCGGATCGAAGCGGGGTCTGCCCAGTTGTTCATACAATATTTCGGTTTGCTCTTGGGTTAGCTGGTGTTCTTTTTGCTCAGCCCGGTCATGCCATTCTATCTTACTGATACCGGTCTTTTCAGACAAATATTTCTCCCAGAGTCGGTGAACCCGAATGATCCTTAGTGCATAATCTCTTCCCATGTCGGTAAGTAAGATCTTTTCGTTCTTTGTCTGGATCAGATCCATGCTTACCATTTCTTCTATCAGAGATAGCATCTTCTTATCGGAAATTCTTAGCGCTCCGGAGAGGTCTATGATCCCGGCACTTTTTCCTCCGGCCTCTACATGATAAAGTTGTTTTAGGATGTCTTCTATTTGTGCTCGATGGGACCTAAGTTGGCCTGTGGTTATCGCTTTCCAGACCTTAAATTTTATGAGAGAATAGGCTACGAAAACGACCAATAAAAAGATCATTAAGGACCAGATGGCCTGGTCAGTTTCTGAAGTAAAAACCTGAGATAAGATGGTTAATTTTTTCATGGCCATTTCGAAACTAAAAGTTGTTCCGCTGTCTTTTTTGAAATAAACATTTCCTCCTTTTTATCAGTTTCAATTTTCATTGAACCGTCAAATTCTTCAATCTCAAGAATGATCAATTTTGTGCCTAAACCCACCTTGATTTTGTCGAGATATTGAAGGAGTTTTTGATCATCGCTGGTCACCCCGGAAATGATCCCCTTGTCCTTTGATTTCAGGTCGGATAGGGGAATGGCCGGGCCAACATGAAATACACCGTTTTTATCAGGTATGGGATCTCCGTGGGGGTCCATTACAGGGTTGCCTAAAAAGTTGTCTAAACGCTCCACCAGGAGGGATGATTGGATGTGTTCCAGTTGCTCGGCAATCTCATGAACTTCATCCCAATTAAAGCCGAGTTTTTCAACCAGGAAAACTTCCCACAACCGATGTTTTCGGATCACATTTAATGCAATGGTTTTTCCTGTTTTGGAGATGTTTACTCCTTTGTATTTCTGATATTGGATGACACCTTTCTGAGACAAACGTCTAACCATGTCACTCACCGAGGCAGGCTTTGTCTCCATAGATTCTGCCAGTGCATTGGTCGTCACACCACCATCTCCAGCTTCAGATAAGTGATAGATCGCTTTGAGGTAATTTTCTTCTGCTAATGTCAGTTTCATCTTGATGGCAAAGATATAAAATAAATTTAGATTAATCTAAAAATATTTTTAAGTACTATATATTTTAGATGTATAATTAATTGTTAATCAGATATATGAATTTATTTAAGTAAAGTGGAAATTGATGTAAATAGTTTATCCTCCTCTGTCTTCCATAATGCCAATTGTTGGGACGGATAGTTAGTTTCAAAGTCTATTGATTTACTCAATTGGTTAAGTAGTTCTCCGTCTGGGTTCATGAAATCAAAGGGAATGGCAACTCCCATCCTGCTTCCGACTTCGAGCCAATAGGAATTTTTCTCTACCAAAAATGGAAGGCCAAAAGCAACATACTCATAAAGTTTTGTTGGGATCTTTTTTGAATTTACCTCCTGACTTTGATATGCGATCACTCCAATATCTGCAGCTTCTATTTCTTTTTTTATTTGATCATGAGACACCGAAGTTTTTTCAATCTTAATGATGATGTTTTGGGCTGATATGTTTTGAAATTCTGACCAGAGTTTTGGCTCAAATACCTGTCCAATAATTGTGAATTCGAAAGCCAACTTTGAGGTTTGTAAATGGCTAATTAACCTAAGGATTTGATATGCCCCCGAATACTCAGAAATGGTACCTGAAAAGAGCAATTTTATTTTCTTTTTGTTCCGCGTTTTGTTCCTGATAACCGGAGCCTCTAATACTGTCTTATTTTCTAGAACCGTGAACTTGGAATTTATAAACTTCAACTGATGTTCATAACATTGTTCGGCAAGAAAAAATTGATGGACAAATAATACTGATAGTCTCTCCAATCCGGTAACAATGGGAGCCAGTACCCACCGATGTGTCCAACCATATTCTTTTAAATGTTTAAAGTTCAAAGAGTAATTTTCCTGAATATCATATATTAATTTGCAGCCTGATAGCAAAGCATAGAGGCTGGCGAATGGGAGCAACTCAACGGTACATACAATAAAAAGACTTGGTTTAAGCTTAAGTGTTTGAATATATGTCGTCCAATGGAGCTTTAATCGGTGAATGAAGCGACGATTGTGAGGGCCATTTGAATGGAATCTTATATTACCTGTATCTGGTTTTTTTTCTCCATTTGCTATGATATTAACCTCATATTTATTTGTTTTCGCCAGTGAAAGAGCGAACCGCTCGTAATGCCTCGAATCAAGGAGAGGTTTTAGGATGGACGCTATTACAATTTTTTTTTTACTCAATTAAAAAAACTTTACCAGAAACATTTCAAACACTAGATGGAAGCATTACAAAAACTTATCGAGTCTGCATGGGAAGATAGATCGTTGATCAAGGAAAAAGAAATTTCAGTCGCAATAAAAACTTTGATTGATGATCTGGACACTGGTAAAAAGCGGATTGCCGAACCAGGTGTAGATGGATGGAAGGTAAATGAATGGATTAAGAAAGCAGTGATCCTTTATTTCCCTTTGATGAAGATGCAGCTCATTGAAGTTGGTCCGTTTCAGTTTCACGACAAGATAAAATTGAAATCAGGATATGATCACCTGGGTGTAAGGGTAGTGCCTCATGCCATTGCCAGATACGGAGCCTATATAAGTAAGGGTACAATCCTGATGCCTTCTTATGTAAACATAGGCGCCTATGTAGACGAGGGAACAATGGTGGACACCTGGGCTACCGTGGGTAGTTGTGCTCAAATTGGTAAGAATGTTCATCTGAGTGGTGGAGTTGGAATTGGTGGAGTCCTTGAACCCGTTCAGGCAGCACCTGTCATCATAGAAGACAATGTCTTTGTTGGGTCAAGATGTATCGTGGTAGAGGGAGTGCGCGTTGGCAAAGAAGCTGTACTTGGAGCCAATGTGGTACTAACAGCCAGCTCCAAGATTATTGATGTGACCAAGGATGAACCAGTGGAGTACCGGGGTTATGTTCCGGAAAGATCAGTTGTGATACCGGGTACCATTCCAAAGCAATTCAAAGCTGGAGAATACCAGGTACCGTGCGCCCTGATCATCGGTCAGAGAAAAGAGAGTACAGATAAAAAGACTTCATTGAATAACGCACTTAGAGAAAATGACGTATCAGTATAATTAGTTGGCATGCTACTTGTTTTAACATGACATGAAGCTAAAACTGTGCAATATGGTACTGATCGTAGCACTGATACTTTCTCTCAACCTTTTTGCTCAAAGCAATAAGGAGAAAGAAACCCATTCTTTTCAAATGGGTGAAGAACTGGAATTTAAGTTGGGGTATGGCTGGTTTACCTTAGGAAAAGCCACTGCAAACATTGGCGATGCCCCAGTACAATATTCCATGGAAGATTGCTATAAGGTGGAAATAGTGGGCAGGACTGATGGTTTTATCGGTCTTTTTGCCCATGTAAAAGATACCTGGGGTGCCCTGGTTGCTCAAAACCAACTCAAGCCTTTATATGCTTACCAGGATATTGAGGAAGGAAAATATACACGTCAGGAAAAAACTTTTTTCGATCACGAAGAAGGCAAAATCAGGATCATCAAGAACAATGAAGAAAAAGACCCTAAGGAGTTTGAACCTACAAAAAATGTTCATGATATCCTGAGTGCCTATTTAAAGGTAAGAACAATTGACCTGAGTGGATTTAAAAAGGGAGATACCACGCTGGTTTATACCTATTACGACAATGCTTTCTATGATCTGGTATTGAAACACGATGGTACCGAAAAGATCAAAACTCCTTTTGGGAAGATTATGGCCCATCGGGTATTGATAATTATTCCAAAAAATGATGTGTTTCCTGAAGAAGGAGGGGTAGTTGCATGGGTATCAGCAGATAAGAATCAAATTCCACTGAAAATAGAAGCCAAAATGTTTTTTGGAAAAGCATTTTGCGATCTTATTGGCTATAAAAATCTCCGATATAGTTCAGATTTTGTCAATTAGGCAGGTTTTGCTTAAGTCATCACCTATATTTGCGGTCGCTATCAAATGACTATGCCAATAAGGTTATTAAGTATACTGCTTATTCTTTTCCTCCTGGGTTGCAATTCCGGTGAATCCCGTAAAGCGGATCAATTGTTTAGCCAGGGTAAATTTGAGGAAGCCATAACTGCATATTCTCACTATATTAGTGAGAATCCACGAAGTATTGGGGCAATTTACAATCGTGGTAGAGCATATGAGGAACTGGGGAAGTATGAGCAGGCAGAGCAAGATTTTACCAAAGTCTCTGAGTTAGATGAAAAAAATGTAAATGCCTATCTCAGCCTTGCCAAATTATACTATCGTCAGGAGCTATATACCAAAGCTTTGATTTACACCGAAAATGCACTAGAGATCAACGAAAATTCTGCTGATGGTTATTTCTTGAATGCCAGGTCTCAACATCAACTTGGATATATTGACGGAGCCATGGAATCCTATACATTGGCTATAAAGATCAACAAGGATTATGGTGAAGCTTACCTGTACCGGGGCGCACTAAAGATCCATAAAAACCAGACAAGGTCAGCTTGCGAAGATTTTAAAAAGGCTGAGAACTTGGAAGTAGCCGACGCTTCTGCCATCTTAAAAAAATACTGTAAATAATACTATGCTTAACTTAAGGGAATTGGTTCCTCAGTTCGAGGAGAGGGAAACTCCGTTTTATTTTTATGACATGACAGTGCTTGAAGAAACTTTGAGCGCTTTGGAAAAAGCCAATGGTTATGGATATCAGGTACATTATGCCTTGAAAGCCAATAATAACGTGCCCATTCTTGAAAGGATACGTCACTACGGTCTTGGGATCGATTGTGTCAGTGGTAATGAGATTCTTATTGCCTTAAAGAATGGATTCTCACCAGACCATATCGTCCTGGCAGGTGTCGGAAAGACTGATAAAGAAATCAAACTGGCCATAGAGCATGAAATCTTCAGTATCAATGTAGAATCCATTCAGGAGCTACTTGTTATCAACGAGATTGCAGACCAGATGGGAAAAAGGGCCAATATCAGCATTCGGATCAACCCTGAGATGGAGGCTGGCACCCATCACTACATCACCACGGGTACCAGGGAGAACAAGTTTGGTATCTCCTCTGAAGAGCTGTTGAAAAACCTGGAAATGATCAAGGGGTTGTCTTCAATCTCCTTTATCGGTTTGCATTACCACATTGGGTCGCAGGTGACCGATCTGAATCGGTTCATTGGGTTGACCGAAAAGGTAAATCATCTGCAGGATGAGCTCAAGGCTGCTGGTATTACCCTGGACCACCTGAACGTAGGTGGAGGTCTTGGCATTGACTACAAAGAACCAGTGAAAAATCCGGTTCCGGACTTTGCTTCCTATTTCAAAGTATTTCAGGAGAACCTAAAGGTATCTGATGGGCAGCAGGTTCATTTTGAATTAGGACGATCGCTGGTCGGCCAGTGTGCGTCTATCATCAGCCGGGTGGTATTCGTAAAGGAAAGCGAGCACATCAATTTCGCTATTCTCGATGCAGGAATGTCTGATTTGATGAGACCATCATTGTACCAGGCTTACCATAAAGTAGAAAACCTGAGCAGCCAATCTGATCAGGAAGGAACCTACGATGTAGTCGGGCCAATCTGCGAGACATCGGATTTTTTCCAAAAAAATTATCAACTCCCTATTACCAAAAGAGGCGATCTTATGGCCATTATGTCTGCTGGCGCGTATGGTGAAACTATGAAAAACAACTATAATGCAAGAGACTTTGCCGGGGTAGTCTATAGTACTGATCTTAAGTGATTAAAAACCCAGCGACGAGATAAAAGAGTATACTAATCGTTCCTGATATCAGGGCATAAGGTAATTGCGTCCTTACGTGGTCAATGTGGTCACTTCCGGAGGCAACAGAAGCGATCAGCGTGGTATCCGAAATAGGGGAGCAGTGGTCGCCAAATACGCCACCTCCTAAAACAGCTGCTGTCATTACATATATGTTAATATCCAGTTCCAGGCTTACAGGGATAGCGATGGCCAACATGATCGCAAAAGTGCCCCAGGAGGTACCCGTAGAAAAGGCAATGACACAGCTTGTAATAAAAATGATGGCTGGGATAAGGGGAGGATAGATCAATTTTGCTGTAAGTGATGCCACATAATTTCCAGTGCCCAATTCGTTACAAAGACTCCCAATAGCGAAGGCCATGACCATCAACAGAGCCATTTGAATCATCTCACCCATGCCTTTAAAGGATTCCTCGGTGAAAGCTGTAAGATTAATCTTTCTTTTTACTCCATAAATTACACCCGCAAATACCCAGGCCAGTGTTACTGCCAGCAATACAGCCATGGATCCTGAGCCATTGCCTATAGCAGTCCAGATGTTTTCAGCCAATGTTTCACCAGTTGCGGCATCCCAGCCCGTATATATAAGCAGCAGAGGCATTGAAAGAATCATGATCAAAATAGGGAGAATCATGTCCCAGTAATTACCGGAGCCATCACTTTCGATGTCAGTTGCAGACTTGGTATTCGAAACTTTCTCCTCAAATTGTTGCATTGGTCCAATATTCCTGTTTCTGTAAATGAGAAAAAACAACAGGATAAGCGTGGTGATGGGATAGAAGTTGAATGGGATGCTATAGATCAGTGTTTTTACAGGAGGCACGCCTTCAAAGACAACCAGTATTCCCATGATGTAGGCGCCCCAGGCATTTACCGGAAATAGTATACAGGAGGGAGCAGAGCTGGAGTCTGCGATATAGGCCAGCTTTTCCTTGGAAATCCCAAACCGGTCAAACAATGGTCTGAAAATGGTACCAACAGTCAGAATTGATATGTTTGATTCAATAAATATCAAAAAACCTGTTAATCCTGCCGTGGCCTGAAGCTTGCGGGTTGGGTTTGCAGACCCTTTTACCATCTGTTGAATTTTGCTCACAAAGCCACTTACCCCTCCTGAGTATTTGATCAACTGTATCAGGGCCCCGATAATCAGTGTGAAAACTATTGTTCGGGTATTTCCTGCAGATGCAAACACTTCAATCAGCGCATCCACCGAACTGTAAAGGCCAATTAACAATCCTCTTTCAATGATGATCCAGCCAATGGCAAGTCCAATGAACAATGAAAAGAGGACCTGTCGGGTCCAGATAGCTAAAGCAATGGCAACAAGGGGTGGAATAACAGAGAGAAAGCCATATTCCATTTAGTCGATTATTAGGGATTGGTCAGGCCGTCCTGAGCCCGCTTTATAAGGATAAGTGTTAAAGATACTGATTACTGCTTTTTGGATGATTTCATCCATTTTCTTTTCTCTCTTGTAGTTGTTCATATCCACACTGGCATGCCAGATGGCTTTCTTGGTCTTCAAGTTAATGATTTCAATCAACAGTGCTGATTCCAGAAATGTACGCACAGAAATGGTTCGATAAGGATACATTGGTCCATAAAGTCCAAAATTGTTGATGTTGACATCAGTTTGTTGGCTGGAAATGAGTTCGTATCGGACTACCAAATCGGGATCTTTTTGTGGCTTGTACTCACGGCGTTTCATTTCCTGGATGATGGATGATTCAATGTATTTGATGATCTCCTGGCCTGTGGGAGAAATATCTGCATTATTGATTTTTACATTGGTGATCTGATAGGTGTTAAAACCGGAATATGGAGCACTTTCATTCAGGAAGTGAATGACTTTTGGGTTGCATCCGGAGATGAAAACAATGATGATTAATATAGATCTTGTCATGTACCTTATAACGCAGCTAAAATAAAAATATGGTATGTATTCATCAAACAAAGGTGGCCCAATTCATTTGATCCCTTAGATAAATTATTGCGATACCGCTGTTTGAATCGTTAAACTATGTGTAAATTATATACAGAATACAGATTTTTCTATGTCAAATACGATTCACTCCAAAACAGAAGCCAAAAAGACTACCACTGATAAACAGGCCAGGAACTACACAAAGATCCTGGAAGAGTTTAAACAGCGGATGACCCTTGTAAGGGAGACAAAGCCTAATGCAAAAAATGGCAGGACCAAAAGATTGCATGTTCGTGAAAGAGTCAATAAGCTGGTAGATGATGGTACTTTTTTAGAACTGTCTACACTTGCTGCCTGGGATATCAAAAACAACGAATTTCCTTCTGCTGGTCTTATTACAGGAATTGGAAAGATTCGAGGCATCGATGCTGTGATTATTGCTAATGACTCTAGTGTAAAAGGTGGTACTTACATTGCTCAAAGCATTAAGAAGCACATTCGGGCACTGGAGATAGCACTCCAAAACGAATTACCATGTATTTACCTGGTTGACTCCGGTGGGGTTTTTCTCCCTGATCAGGCAGATGTGTTTGCGGATCGCTTTCACTTTGGTCGGTTCTTTTACTATCAATCAAGACTTTCTGCCTTAAAAATTCCGCAGATAGCTGTAGTGATGGGTAGTTGTACCGCAGGAGGTGCATATGTACCAGCTATGAGTGATGAAGTGATCATGGTGAAACAGCAAGGGACTGTTTTTATTGGTGGACCACCACTTGTGAAAGCTGCCACTGGAGAAGAAGTAAGTGCGGAGGAGCTTGGTGGAGCAGAAATGCATACCAAGATCAGTGGGGTTGCTGATCACCTGGCTGACAATGACCAGCATGCGATTGAGATCTGTAGAGACATCTTTGATCATTTGAAGCAAAAGGATTATTCAGACAGAGAGAAAGGCTTCAAACCACCATTATATGATCCGAAGGAAATTTATGGATTTATTCCACAGGATCTCAGGATGCCCTATGATTTGAAACAGGTCATTGGCAGAATTGTGGATGAAAGTAGGTTTCAGGAGTTTAAAGCAAGGTATGGCAAGACGCTCCTTACAGGATTTGCCAAAATCAAAGGTATATCTGTAGGTATTATTGCTAACAATGGGATCCTTTTTTCTGAGTCTGCCCTGAAGGGTGCGCATTTTGTGACGTTATGTGCTTCTCGCAAGATCCCCATCATCTTCCTACAAAACATCACTGGTTTTATGGTGGGTAAAAGGTACGAACAGGGAGGGCTGGCCAAGGATGGAGCTAAAATGATCCATGCAGTAGCCAATGCACAAGTGCCAAAGATCACTGTGGTAGTTGGGGGGTCATTTGGTGCTGGGAATTATGCCATGTCCGGGCGAGCGTATGATCCCAATTTTCTCTTCTTATGGCCAAACGCTAAAACCTCTGTGATGGGTGGGCAGCAGGCAGCAAATGTACTATTGACCATTAAGGAGGATCAAATGGCCAGAAGCGGTAAGAAGCCAAATCAAAAGGAGCTGAAGAAACTGGAGGACGATATTTTACAAAAGTATGAAGCTGAAGGTAGTGCCTATTTCAGTACTGCCCGCATTTGGGACGATGGTATCATTGATCCGGCAGACACCCGGGATGTTTTAGCCAGATCACTGGAAATTTCATTACATAAGCCCATCCCCGAAACAGTATTTGGTGTTTTCAGAATGTAACAAATGGATCAGTCAGTCATCATAGAAAAGAATGAAGGAGTTGCCACGCTTTGGCTCAATAGAGAAAATGTGCGCAATGCATTCAATGAAGAAATGATTTCAGCGATTCAGGAGGCGCTGGATGATCTGAATGTTGATTCAAAGGTGAGGTTGTTGATCTTAAGAGGAAAAGGTCCCGTCTTTTGTGCGGGTGCTGACCTTAATTGGATGCAAAAAGCTGTGGACTATTCCTATCAGCAGAACCATGATGAGAGTCTTCAGCTTGCCAAAATGCTACAAACGCTCTATTCTTTTTCAAAACCTACAATAGCTATTGTTCATGGAGCAGCGATTGGGGGAGGCATCGGGCTGGTTTCCTGTTGTGATTTTGCTTATGCATTGCCTCACACAAAGTTTTCCTTCAGTGAAGTGAGGTTAGGACTCATACCAGCGGTGATATCACCTTATGCCATTAAGCGTATTGGAGAAAGGTATGCTAAGCAGCTCATGCTGACTGGTAAGGTGTTTTCGGAAGATGAGGCCATGGAAGTAGGGTTGATTGACTCAGCTATTGCTGAAATTGAAATAGATGAAAAGGTCGATGTTATTGCTAAGCTTGTTTTTGAGGCAGGACCTGAAGCGATATCTCAATGTAAACAGCTCGTATTGAAGGTATCTAACCATTGGACTTTGGATGAAGCCACCGGAAAAACGGCCCAACTGATTGCTGAAGTACGTAGTTCCAATGAAGCTCAGGAGGGTATGCGCTCATTTTTAGCTAAAAAGAAACCCATTTGGAATAACTGAGATGAAAAAAGTAAGGATAGGCAATAGCAGTGGCTTTTGGGGTGACGAACCCCAGGCTATGGAGCGGCAAGTCAGGATGGGCCGCCTGGATTACCTCACAGCCGATTATCTGGCTGAGGTTTCTATGAGTATTCTGGCCAAGCAGCAAGCCAGGGATAAGGAACTTGGTTATGTTCCTGATTTCATTGAGCATGTTCAGCTTTCACTGGAATCGTTGAAATCGCATTTTCCAAGGATCATCACCAATGCTGGAGGAAACAATCCGGTAGCGTGTGCCAAGGCACTCCAGGCACTATTAACAAAACATGGCTTTAAGAAGAAGGTAATAGCGGTCACAGGGGATAACATCATCACCAGGGTGCCGGAACTTCGCCAATCCGGCAATACTTTTAGCAACCTGGAGACAGGTGAAGGATTTGAGGAAATGTCTGGCAGGTTACGGACTGCGAATGCCTATACCAGTGCGGAAGGAATTGTCAAAGCCCTGGAAAGAGGTGCTGACATCGTGATATGTGGCCGGGCCTCAGATAGCGCTCTTGCTATGGGGCCGATTAGGCATTCGATGGGCTGGTCATCAGACCAATGGGACCTTATGGCTTCTGCCATGGTAGCTGGTCATTTAATAGAGTGTGGGACGCAGGTTACCGGTGGGAATTTTACGGACTGGAAAGCCATAAAGGATTGGTCACATATGGGATACCCAATCATTGAGATGTTTGAGGATGGATATTTTATAGTTACTAAAGCACCTGGTACAGGTGGGCTCATCAACGAATGGACTGTGAAGGAGCAGCTGGTCTATGAGATTGCAGATCCGAAAAATTATATGGGGCCAGATGTGATAGCCGACCTAACCACACTTGAAGTTACAGGTATAGCCATGGACCAGGTAATGGTAAAAGGTGTGAGAGGTAAGCCAGCTCCTGAAACATGGAAGGTTTCCATGGCTTACCATGATGGATATAAATCCACAGGCCAGGTGGTGGTTGGAGGAGCAGAAGCACATCAAAAAGCTGAAGTCTTAAAAGACATACTGTGGAACCGGTTACCCGAATTTGATAAGACCAATACGAGTTTTATCGGTTCGGATGCGTTAGGCCAATCTATGAAACAACCGGATTCCAAGGAAATTCTACTACAATTTACCGCCTTTGACCAGGATCAGGAAAAGCTAAGAAAATTCAGTAAGGAAATAGCCGGGCTCATTTTATCGGGACCTCAAGGTGTGGCAGCCTATGGCAGCCGTCCGAGAATTCAGGAAGTAATGGCTTACTGGCCCACCCTGGCCAATAAGCAAGACATCGAGCTGAGTCTGTGGGAGGTCAGTGAAAAGGGGAAAGCAACTAGTGCGCTTTCATTTCATCCAGAAAAGTTTAAAAGTAAAACATCTTCCACTTCAGTCCCTAAAGTAGAACCAATTAAGGAAGCCGTTCAGGTGCTCACAAGTGGGGAAGAGGTCTCTCTGGCAAATATTTGCCTTGCCAGATCTGGTGATAAAGGAAATAGCATCAACCTTGGTGTGTTGGCCAGAAACAGAGAAGTCTATTTGTACATTCATCAGTATTTGACCCCTGATTTATTGAAAAAATGGTTTTCAGATATCTGTGAAGGTGAAATATTGCGTTATGACCTGGAGAATTTACTGGCATTGAATTTTGTTTTACAGGAAGCATTGGATGGTGGTGGTACCCGGTCAGGGCGATTGGATCCACAGGGAAAAATGCTTGCCAGTGCCTTCCTTTTAAAGAAATTATATGTCCCAAAAACGGTCATTCAAAGTGTTTTAAAACCATAGTGTAGGCGATGGATATATTTTGTAATCAGGATCATGATTTGATACGCAGCTCGGTGAGAGATTTTGCTGAGCAGGTGATCAAACCTCAGGCACAAAAGCTTGATCAGAAAGAGGAGTTTTCTGTTGAACTCACCCGCCAGATGGGAGAACTGGGGATATTCGGAATGATTGTTCCTACAAAATATGGAGGACATGGCATGGATATTTTATCATATATCATCGCTGTGGAGGAAATTGCCAGGATCGATGGCTCACAGGCAGCTACTGTGGCGGCTCATAACAGTCTGGGTATTGGCCCAATCCATAAGTTTGGATCAAAAGAACAAAAAGAAAAGTACCTGCCAGAGCTTTGTGAAGGTAAGAAGCTTTGGGCATTTGGTCTCACGGAGTCGGAAGCAGGATCAGATAGCAGGGCCAGTCAGACCTTTGGGAAGCTGGAAAAGCAGGACTGGGTCATCAACGGATCAAAGATATTCATCACGAATGGGGATACACCAATTACTGGAGGTGCTACAATCCAATTTATCAGCGATATTCACAAGGATGGCAGAAAAGAAATTTCGGTGATCCTCATGGATAAGAAGACACCCGGTTTTACCACTCAGACCATGCATGGCAAGCTCATGTGGCGAGCGTCTAACACTTCACAGCTCTTTTTCGACAACTGCCATGTGCCACGAAAGAACATACTTGGTAAACGGGGACAGGGCTCCAAAATCATGCTTTCTACCCTGGATAGCGGGAGACTCTCCATAGCAGCGATGGGACTCGGATGCGCTCAGGGTGCCTATGAATTGGCTTTGAAGTATGCGCAGGAACGGAAACAGTTTGGAAGACAAATATCAAAATTCCAGGCGATCTCTTTTAAGCTTGCTGACATGGCCATGAAAATTGAATTGGCCAGGAATCTTCTATACAAGGCCTGCTGGTTGAAACAAAAGAAAAGACCATTTGGTAAGGAAGCTGCCATGGCAAAACTGTACTGTTCAGAAATTGCCAAAGAAGTAGCTGATGAAGCCGTTCAGATCCATGGTGGTTATGGATTGATGAGTGAATACGATGTAGAAAGATTCTATCGTGATCAAAGGTTGCTACAAATAGGTGAGGGTACCTCAGAAATCCAGCGCCTGGTTATTTCCAGACACATTCTCGGGAAATAAGTAGCACTCCCCGTAGACAAGACAATGGAAATTCATAGTATTACTCATGTCTATCTGCACATTTCTACCTTTACCTGGTATTTAAAATATTTTTTACCTCTGGCAAGTGATTTACAGTAATAGATCTTTAACATTGGAGTTTTTGAATGGCTCCCAGTATTCATCAATCAGGGCGGAGTCTTTTACGATAATTCCCGATTCAATTCTGATGCTAGGTACATAACCATAATGATACCATTGATCATTGTCAAAATTGTATGTGAAATCTAATGACTTTCCTATTTGTCCTGTGTTTTCCGGATAGATCATATGAATCTCTTCCGTATATTCTTCACCATAGGTATATGTACCAGAGCCGGCAGCATATACCTCATCTCCATGCCGATCGTACTTTATCCAGGTAAAATGTGTTGGAGTGAGTAACTTCAAAGATCCTATGAAGTCAGGATACTCAATATACGGTTCACCTAAAGTCTCTTTGTAGGAATGTAGCTGCCATGTACCAACAAGCTCAGTGTTTTTATTTATCGGCTCTTTGGTTCTTTCCCAAATCTCCTCAATTTTCATCGTATCGCGAGCTGTGATTTCACCAGATTCCATATCAGTGATCTCATCCACAAAATAACCGGTATGAAACCATTGACCATCTTTAAACTCCACATCAAAAGGAATAGGTTGTCCGATCAGACTTTCGATAGGGGGGTAAAAAAAAGCAATGTACTCTGTGTATTGGTTGCCTGAAAATTCATAGGTGCCTCCACCCATCCCGATCAATCTTTCATTCTTTTTGTCAAAATTGAGCCAGACAAAAGAATTAGGAGTGATGTGTTTTTGATACATGATGGAATCACCATGAGATTTCCATTGTTTATCCTGGTCATAATCTACATACTTGATCAAATTCCATGACCCTTCTACTGTTTCAGCATCCCTCTCTTTCGTTGCTTTTTTATCTGAACAGGAAGTGAATAAAACCAAAATTATTATGATGAAATAGGGTATTCTAAACGGAGGCATGAGTTCTAATGTTGTTACATTTAAAAGTTAGATAAAAAATGCTATTATTAAAAGTATTTAAGGATTAATGTAAATGCAATGAGCTAAATCATAACAGATAGTTCATTAATTCTGAATATGATTAACTTTAAACAAACAATGAGAGAATAATTGTGTTGCTGCTTCTCATTATACTGCGATTACTGCCTTTCGATGAACAGACACTTGCTGGGGAAACTTACTTTACGGGGGTCTACCAGGGCAAGGTCCTTTTCATACAGAATCCATATGATCCCACGGAAGCTCAGTTTTGTATAAAAGAACTTTATATCAATGGGAGTAAGAAAGATTTTAATCCTAGGTTAAGTGCCATTTCTCTGGACTTTAATCATGTAGATCTTTATGCACCAGTTACTATCAAGATCATTCATAAAGACAGCTGCGACCCAATCATTTTAAACCCGGATGCCATCTTTTTCCACAGTACATTCAACTTCAAGGATATCATTCTGACCGATTCCTTGCTCCGCTGGAAAGCTGTGGGGGATAAGTCCGGAGCCAGATATGTGGTGGAGCGATATGAAGGCGGGATTTGGGATGAGGTTGAAGCCCTTGATGCAGAAGGAGTTTACGCTGGCACGGAGTATGAATATACTCCCAGTCTTGAAGAAGGCGCCAATAAGTATCGGATCAAATACATTTTTCCCGATAACAAATACCTGTACTCACGGGAGCTAGATTATCACTTTTACCCCGAACCGGTCACTTTTCATCCAAAGAGTACCAACCATATGATTAAGTTCTCCAGAAACACTTCCTACAAGATCTATGATCCTGAAGATAAAATGGTGCTTGAAGGTGTAGGCACTCAGGTGGATGTGAGAAGGCTTTGGAAAGGAGAATACATCATCTATTTTGACGGGAAAGATCCCGGATCATTCATCAAGGAATAAAACCCTAGAATATCTCTACACCGAAGAATCTACTAAGCACTGTCAGGATAAAGATGATTCCCAGAATGGCAGGGCAAAGATAGCTTACCGCAAAATCAATATATTTCTCAACCAGCGTGCCTTTGAAGGCCGGATATCCTTCTTCAATTTCTTTATTGAGGTTATGTTTTTTCCAGACATAAGCTGCAAATACTGTCATCAGGAAGCCGCCAAGCGGGAGCAAGGTGTCACTTCCGATATGCTGGACAAAATCCAGGAAATTGGTGGCTTTATCAGCGCCAAAGTATGTCACAAAATTGGTGAAGAAGTGTGAATCACCATTTGAGATGAGCGAGGGCACACCCATCATGAAGATAAACAGTGCGATCACCCACACGGCATGACTTCTTCGAATGTTTAGTTCGTCCACTGCATACGTGACTGGCACCTCAAGTAGTGAGATGGTTGAGGTAAGCGCTGCAAACGAGAGCAAGAGGAAAAACAGTCCCCCTACGATACGTCCGAGAATGGGACCAATGGACTCAAATGCTCCGGGCAGAACAGTGAAAATCAGCCCCGGACCTCCCTGTACAGTCTCTACAGCTCCACTACTGACGTAAGCGGCAAATGGAAACATCATCAAACCAGCCAGGAATGCAATACCTGCATCAGCTGCGGTAATCATTGCAGCTGAAGATATAATATTGTCTTGCCTGGATACATAACTCCCATAGGTAATAAGCGCTCCCATGCCCAGGGATAATGAAAAGAATGCCTGCCCAAGTGCATTGTAAATCACAGAAAAGTTGATCTCTGAAAACTGTGGCACCAGGTAGTATGAGATTCCTTCGAATGCATGAGGCAGTGAGAGTGAATAAATAACCAGTAAAACAATAATCCCTACGAGTGTAGGCATCAGGATTTTAGAGGCCCTTTCCACACCACCCGAAATGCCTTTGCTTACAACAAATGCTGTGGCTATCATAAAGCAGATGCCGTAGATTCCCACGCGGCCTATATTGTTGATGTATTCATTAAACTGTCCACCTATTTCGAAATTTCCAAAGCTGATTTGGATAAAGTACCCAAACGCCCAACCGGCCACTACGTTGTAAAATGAAAGGATCAGTATACCAGCCAGAATACCTATTTTTCCGAGAAAGCTCCACTTTGGAAATCCCAGGGCAATAAATGCCCCTACAGGGTTTTTTTGTGTCTTCCTTCCGATAGCTATTTCAGTAACCATAACGGGAAAGCACAACAGGAAACAAAAGATCAGATACATGATCACAAACGCGGCACCGCCACCGTTTGCAACCTCAAAAGGGAATTTCCAAATGTTGCCGAGGCCTACTGCTGAACCAGCAGCTGCCAGTATAAAACCCGCTTTACTAGAAAATGATCCCCTGTTTGTTGCCATTGGTTGATGATTAAACGCTCAAATATAGCAAAAGGGAATCTAAGCAATAATTCTAGGAGATTGTTACAAATCTTCTTCATCTACCTGCAACTCATATGGCAGATTGAAGAGGTGATTTTTCTTGATAGCGTCTGATACTTTACGTGGGACAAACTCTTCCCATCCCTGCTCACCATTCTGGATCATCTTAAGGACATTATCGGAAATGATATGCATGTACTCAGCTTTGGCTCCTTTCAGGTCGGCAATCTGTTTGTTATCCTGGAAGTAGCTGAATAATTTCTGCAGATGGGGAGGAGGGGTAAATGACTGAGAAGTAAGCAATTTGTCGGAACCAGCCTGAAGGGTAGGGTAGACATACAATTTCACATTGCTGCCAAACAACCTACTGAATGCCTCAAGTATCCCTCCATTGAGGGTCTCATAATATTTTTCATCGAAGATCCGTACGAGATTAAAATACCCGAGCACAATTCCGATTTTTTTACGCCTGGTAAATTGCGAAAGATAAGCCGCTAGCTTATAATGCTCCTGGTAGTTTGATATCATCACATTCTGACCAAGTGAACAAAGCAGATCTACCCGATCCAGAAAGTCATTTTCATCTATCTGACCTTCCAGGGTGAGGTCATTTAGGGTAAGCTCGCAAATAGGCTGAATCTTGCTGATCTCCACATCCTCTTCGTGTCTGTAGGACCTCATGCCAGTAAGCATCATGTCTACGTTCACATGTGTAACTGGCTTGAAGCGACCACGTAATACGAAGATGTTTTTCTTGTATAGAGCTGCAGAAGGTTGTAAAACATTCCCTTTGGGGTCAAACATGGTAGCATGTGTCAATCCGTTTTTGACCAATTTGAGGCTCATTAATCGGTTGTCCACATGATGAAAATCTGGACCTTCTATCTTAAAAAAATCGATTTCCAACCGACCCTTATGAAGGTTGTCAGCCAGTGAATTGATAATGTCTTCAGGTTCGCTGTATGAGAAACAGGCATGAATGAGGTTCACACCCACAATCCCTAGGACCTGCTGCTGCCAAAGCATATCCGTGTCCCGGAGCATCACATGGATAATACAGTCGTTTGGCTCTGAGTTTGAATGCTTCTGGAAACGAAGCCCTATCCAGCCATGACCCTCATTGGTTTTCTTGTAATTGAGTACTTCTACGGTATTGGAAAAAGCAAAGAAATGCGATCTCTTGGCTCTGTGAGTGAGCCGTTGCGACAAAAGAGAGTATTCCCTGTTGAGCATCTTCATCAATTTCTCCTCACAAACATAGCGGTCACATTTCCCATAAATAGCATCACTAAAAGTCATGTCATAGGCAGACATGGTTTTAGCGATAGTACCTGAGGCAGCACCAGCTTTAAAAAAGTGATCAGCGACCTCCTGGCCTCCACCAATTTCAGCAATGGTACCGTAGATTTTATCGTCAAGATTCAGCTGTAATGCCTTCTCTTTTGTTGTTAGTTTTTTGAAATGCTCCATACCCTCAAGACCAGAAATAACTTTCATAAAATTATCTGATACTTTCCTTAAAGAAAACCGTTTGTCCTTTTATTATAAAAAAAGCCGACAAAGTCGGCTTTAGTTCAAATAATCTGATATTAATACCCTATTGATACAATGAGTATGGGAATTTGTTAGCCCGGATCATCTGTTCAGCGATGTCTCTCCTAAGTAATGTGGTATTGATTGGTTCTGACTTGGTGAAACGTTTCAGTCCCATCAGCATTACTTTCAGCTCATCTCCTGTAGTAAAAGAAGAGACTGCCTCATCGCCATGGTTTTTAATCTTTCGAACGGCTTCATATAAATAAATCCGACCAAGGTTCTGATACAGTCTGCTTCCATCCTCTCCATATAATTTCATTAATTTCTCTGTACGTAATAACACAGATTCTGCCACATAAATTTCAATGACCATGTCGGCGATGTGCATTAGGAGTTCCTGCTCATCATTCAGTTTGGGACCGAAGACTTCCGCCGCCTTACCTGCAGTCATTAATAGGGCTTTTTTAAGATTTTTTAGTGTTTCCTTTTCACTGGCCAGGGGAACAGATTTGTCCACCGATGCTAATGAAGGTACGGATGTCAACTCCTTAGCAACCTCCTGAGCTGGGGTAAAGAAATCTATCTCGCCTTTCATTGCTTTTTTGAAGATCATTCCCACAAGAAGCATGCGGTTGATCTCGTTGGTTCCCTCATAAATTCGGGTGATCCTGGCATCCCGATAGGCACGTGCCATCGGAGCTTCTTCGGAGAAACCCATACCACCGTAGATTTGCACACCTTCATCCACTACAAGGTCAAGGGCTTCAGATCCATGAATTTTTATGATGGCGCATTCTATTGCAAATTGTTCGAGGCTTTTCAATTTAGCTTCATTGGTATCCAGGCCTTCCTCTATCATTTGCTGAGTGAAATCATCGATATTTTGACCGGCACGATAGGCAGCAGACTCAATCCCAAAAGTTTTGACAGCCATGGAAGCCAGTTTTTGCTTTATGGCTCCAAAGCTGGAAATAGATACACCAAACTGCTTTCGTTCATTGGCATAGTTAGTTGCCAGGGTGGCAACATGTTTACAGCCATTGATGACACCAGCTCCTAGTTTGATACGGCCGGCATTCAATACATTCACTGCGATTTTGAATCCGTTTTCCCGCTCTGAAAGCATATTTTCAACCGGGACTTTACAATCATTGAAGAAAACCTGACGGGTAGAGGACCCTTTGATCCCAAGCTTTCTCTCCTCATCATTCATGGTAATCCCACCAAATGATTTTTCCACCAGAAAGGCGGTTAAGTTCTTATCGTCTTCCACCTTGGCAAAGACGATAAAAAGGTCAGCAAATCCCGCATTCGAGATCCACATTTTCTGACCATTGATCAAGTAGTGCTGGCCATCTTTGGTAAGCGTGGCCTTAGTCTTGCCTGAGTTTGCATCAGAACCAGCATCGGGTTCAGTGAGACAGTAGCATACTTTCCATTCACCTGTTGCCAACTTGGGCAAATATTTTTGTTTTTGTTCCTCTGTGCCATAAAATAGAATTGGCAGAGTGCCAATTCCGGTATGCGCACCATAGGCAGTAGAGAAAGACCCGGAGGAAGCAATGATATCGGCCATCAACATACTGGTATTGAAACTCATTCCAAGACCACTATATGCTTCGGGAACTGAAACGCCAAGCAATCCCAGCTCACCTGCTTTGGTCATGATGGAGGACATGAGCCCTTCTTCCATTCCATCTATTCTATCTACATGAGGAAAGATTTCTTTGTCGAGGAAATCCTGGGCCGCTGCAGCCATCATCTTTTGTTCTTCAGAAAACTCTTCAGGGATAAATATCTCCTCTGCCTTGGTCTCTTTAATGATGAATTCACCGCCTTGTATTGATGTTTTATTTGCTACTGCTTCCATGATGGTTAAAACTCAAATTTGTTATGCATGCATACTAAATCAAAGGTAAGGAAAAATGTTATGCATGCATAATAAATCCTAAAATATTTTTGATCCAGGGGAATCAAAGGACATTTTGATCCACTTAAATCAATGAAGTACCATTCAAAAGAATTTGATTTTGATAAGCTAACTCATTCATTAGTTTTAAGGTTTTCAAATACTAATTGGATATGAATAGGATACTAATTGTTTTATTACTTGGATTACTTATTGCCTGTGGCGGTAAGGAGGAACCAAAGGAGGAGGGCGTATTCCCTTATCCCATCCAGCAAACCAGGTTGGATAATGGTCTCAATGTAGTTACTGTCCCTTTCAATAGTCCCGGAATCGCTGCGTTCTATATCGTGGTGAGGGTTGGGTCCAGAAATGAAATTGAAGAAGGTAAAACGGGTTTTGCTCACTTCTTCGAACATATGATGTTTAGAGGTACTGACAAATATCCGAAGGACAAATATGGTGAGGTACTTAAGTCCATTGGGGCTGCCGCCAACGCCAACACCTGGTTTGATAGAACGGTATACCACATGACAGGTAATGCCGAAATGCTTGACAAGATGTTTGAGCTGGAAGCGGATCGATTTATGCATCTCAATTATTCTGAAGCCGATTTCAAAGTTGAAGCAGGAGCCGTGAAAGGAGAGTATACCAAAAACTTTTCCAGTCCATATATGAAGTTGTATGAAAAAACGTACAATACAGCTTTCACTGATCATACCTATTCGCATACAACCATTGGATTTTGGGAAGATGTGGTGGATATGCCTAATCAGTATGAATATTCATTACAATTTTTTGACAGATGGTACAGACCTGAATATTGCACAATCATTGTGGTAGGAGATGTGACACAGGAAAAAGTCAACACGCTGGCCAAAGAGTACTTTGGCGAATGGGAACCTGGAACATATACTCAACAAATCCCTGTGGAACCAGAGCAGACAGAAACCCGCTATGCACACATACAAGAACAAAATTTCCCTCCTGTTTTGTCTTTGAATTATAAGGGTGTGGCGTATTCGGTTGAAAATCTTGATATGGCTGCACTAGATGTGATTGGCACGCTTGCATTTTCAGAACGATCACCAATATATAAGAAGCTCGTTGAGGAAGAAAGAATTGTAAGACAACTATCCGCTGGTGGATACAACACCGTAGACCCCGGTTTATGGTCAGTTGATGCAGTTCTGGTGAATAAGGAAGATCTCACAAAAGTGAAGAACGAAGTGATGGATGTGTTGAATAAACTCAAAACTGAGCCTGTGGATTCTCTAACACTGGCGCAAACCAAGAGTCACCTGAAATATGGGTATGCCATGACACTGGATAACCCCGATGCCATTGCTAATTCACTTTCATGGTTTACCTGGCTTACCGGCAACCCTGCTGATGTAAATCCAGGGTACGCCAACTACGACAAAGTAACTCCAGAAATCATAATGGAGGTGGCCAACAGGTACCTGGTAGATGAAAAATTAACCGTCGCTACCATCTCACCTGATGAGGAGGTGGAAGTGATTGAAGAACTGAATTTTGACAGATAATACACTGCAGATATGAACCGATTATTCCTTTTAATTACCTTTTTGACATCATCAGTTGTATTTGCACAGGATGTCATTGAGCTACCCAGTAGTTCCACCAAGGTCATTGTCAAGATAGCTTTTAAAAACGGGTCTATATGTGATCCTGTTGGCAAAGAAGGCCTGACTAACTTAACGGCATCACTTATTGCTGAGACAGGAAGTGATAAGTATACCAAGTCTGAGATCAATGATTTACTGTACCCGATGGCAGCAAGCTACAGTGCTTTCACCGACAAGGAAATGACCACATTTACCTTTGCTGTTCATGCTGATTTTCTGGAGGAATTCTATGAGATTTTCAGGGGTGTGATTTTAAATCCATCTTTTGCCCAGTCAGATTTTGAGCGAATCAAATCAAACCTGGAAGTATATGTCAAAGAGATCATCAAGGCTAACTCAGATGAGGATTTCAGTAAGATGGCGCTGGAAGAGCAGCTATTTGATGGTACACGATATGAACACATGAAGGAAGGAACAATTTCAGGATTGTCTTCCATCACCCGAGAGGATGTGGTCGCGCATTACAAGAAGTTTTTCACAAGTAAAAATGTGCTGATAGGCATTGCTGGAAAATATGATCAAAATTTTCTCAATAAAATCAAATCTGACATCAGTAATCTGCCAGGTGAAATGCCAGAGTTGCCGAAACTGGGCATGGTAGATATGCCTGATGGTATTGAAGTGCAGCTCATCCCCAAGCCAAACAATCTTGGTACAGCAATTTATACCGGATATCCCATTGATATTGACAGGTCTTCGCCAGACTGGCCGGCTATGCTGGTAGTGAATAGTTACCTTGGAGAGCACAGGAAATCTTACTCCAAGCTATATAAGCTAATCAGAGAGGAAAGGTCTATGAACTATGGTGACTACACCTATATAGAATGGTATGAGGCAGGGGGAAGCAATCAATTACCATTGACAGGATTTCCAAGAAGCCAAAACTACTTTGCCATATGGATCCGGCCTGTCCAGACTGCCATTAGCTTAACAGGTCAGTATCCGGAGCTAGCAGGGATAAAAATTGGTCACGCTCATTTTGCCATGAGGATGGCATTGAATGAAGTGGAAAGGGTTAAAAATGAAGGATTAACGAAAGAAGAATTTGACCTTACCAAACAATTTTTAATGAGCTATATGAACCTGTTCGTTCAGACACCTGGCAAACAGCTGGGATTCCTGATGGATAGTAAGTTTTATGGCATGGACAACTATATCAGCAACATGACCAATGCCATTTCAAAGCTTACATTGGAGGATGTGAATAATGCAGCTGCAAAATACCTGCAGGTAGATAATATGTACATTACCATGATCACCGATCAGGCTGAAGCGCAGCCACTGAAGCAAAGTCTGCTCACCAATGCGGTTTCACCCATGTCATATTCCAATGTGGTGAGGGAAAGTCTGGGTGAGGAGATCTTTAAACTGGATAAGAAAGTAGAGAGCTATTCAATGAATGTAAAACAAGTGGATATTGTAGATCCAAAAGAGCTTTTTAAATAGGATATTATTTGCTGATTTTCAGTAGGCTTTAATGTAGTCCGGGGTACCCCCGGACTATCTTTCTATATGACTACAAATGGTTGTTTTCAGGATTTGATCTCCGAATGAGAACATTATTTCCTTACTTTGCGTTAACGAGACTGAGGTGAGAAAAATTACTTCCATATTCTTCATAGTATTCTATTCCCTGATAGCTACCGGCTTTTCAGTCAATCTTCACTATTGTCTGGGTGAGCTAGCAGGAATCGAGGTTTATGGTGAAGAAAATAAGTGTTGTTGTGGCGAAACAGGAGAAATGACTGGTTGCTGTGACAACGAAACTGTTGCGCTTGAAATTGTTGAGGACCAGATACCGGTCGCAAATCACTTTGAAGTTTCTCTTGAAGTCATTGAAAGTGAGGGCTTGTATGATCTTTCAGACCCACTCATTGTTCAGGCAAACCAGGAAGTTACCCTGTCAGGTGACCTTTCACCACCGTACAACAGACCTATTTGGCTTGTCAATTGTAAGCTGATCCTCTACGGATAGTGATTTAGCAATCATCCGGAAAACCCCTTCCAGTTATTCTAATTTTAAGCTAAATCATTAATCATGAAAACTATTAAAAATTTTATTGTGGTAGCCATTACGCTACTCTCCATTCAATCATACGCACAGGAAATACAGGAAATAGACACTGCTACATTCAAAGTGGCAGGAGTTTGTGAAATGTGCAAAGACAGAATTGAAAACGCAGCATTGATCAAAGGAGTGAAATTTGCTGAGTGGAACAAAGATTCTAAAGACCTCGTAGTCATCTATAAAACTGACAAGACTACGGAGGAAGATCTCCATAAAGCTGTGGCCGAGTACGGTCATGACACAGAGAAAGAAAAAGCTAAAAAGGAGAACTACGATAAGCTGCCTTTTTGCTGTGAGTATCGTGACGGTGTAGAAACCCACTGATCATGTCTCAAAATAGCAGCATATTATTTGTTGCACTGCTATTCATTTCCTTTTCTTCATTTTCCCAAACGCAATGGATTGAAGGATCGGTCACAGGAAAGCTTCCTGATGGCCAAAAGGAAAAACTATTCGGTGCAAGCGTATATTGGTCAGGCACTACAAGTGGTGTGACGACTGATACAACTGGATTCTTTAGGTTGAAGCGCGACGCCAAAACCAATCAATTGGTCGTGAGGTTCATTGGTTACGTTTCTGACACGCTTACGGTTAACTCAGATGATTTTCTACAAATAGAGCTATCACAGGATAATCAACTTGATGCAGTGGAGGTAGAATACCGTCAGAAGACCACTACCATTGATTTTCTCTCTGCAAAGAAGGTAGAGACCATTGGTGAGCGGGAGTTGCTCAAAGCAGCCTGTTGCAACCTCTCCGAGAGTTTTGAGACGAGTCCGAGTGTAGATGTTTCTTTTACTGATGCAGTGACTGGTACCCGTGAGATTCAAATGCTTGGTTTGGCAGGACCCTACACACAGATCATGCGCGAAAACATGCCTGATGTGAGAGGATTGTCAGCCATTCAGGGGATGACTTATACACCAGGTACCTGGGTCGAAGCAATCCAACTCAACAAAGGAACCGGATCAGTGGTCAATGGATATGAGAGTATTGCTGGTCAGATCAATGTAAACCTGAGAAATCCGGCTAACATGGATAGACTATACCTAAACAGTTATGTCAACCAGATGGGCCGACTTGAGTTGAATGCCAATCTAAGTGCTGATGTCGGTGAAAAATGGGGTACATCATTGTTACTCCACGGTAAAAGCAATGCCATCAGAAACGATACGAATGAGGATGGTTTTCTGGATAATCCGCTTAGTAAGCAGTTTATTGGACTCAACCGATGGGAACTGTATAATGACCAGGGCCTACACCTCCAGTTTGGCGTAAAAGGTACTTTCATCGATAATCTCAGTGGTGAGAATGATTTTGAGCTTTCTGATAGGGGGTCAAATAACATTTGGGGAATGCAAATGCTCACCAACCGGTTGGAAGCCTGGAGTAAAATTGGCAAGGTAAATCCGGAAAAGCCTTACGAAAGTTTTGGAATCCAGATATCGGGGAGCTACCATGATCAGAAGACATTTTTCGGTCTGAGAGCGTTTGATGCTACCCACAGCATGCTCTATGGAAACTTTATTTTTCAAAGTATCATGGGGTCCACAAACCATCAATATAAGACGGGACTCAGCTTTCAATACGATGACTACCTGGAGGTGTTTGGTCAAACGAATTTCGACAGGACAGAGGTTGTACCCGGTGGCTTTTTCGAGTATTCCTTCATGGGGTCGGAGCGATTTGATGTGATTGCTGGTATACGTGGAGACTTTCACAATTTGTATGGAGCTTTTGTCACACCACGGCTACATCTGCGCTATCTCTTAACAGAGAATACGGTACTTAGAGGTTCGGCAGGCAGGGGTCAGCGAACAGCCAATGTTTTGGCAGAGAACATGGGGTTGATGGCAACCAATCGGTCGTTTGATATACAGGGTGATGGCACCAACAAACCATATGGATTAGACGCTGAGGTGGCATGGAATTATGGATTAAACCTGACCCATGAGTTCACCCTGGATTACAAGGACGGAAGTGTGACCTTTGATTTTTACAGGACTGACTTCGAAAACCAAATTGTGGTTGATCTGGATGAAAGTCCACAAAGTGTCAGTTTCTACAACCTGGCAGGTGATTCATATTCCAACAGCTTCCAGGCACAGGTGGATTACGAATTGATCAAACGTTTGGATCTAAGGATGGCCTACCGTTGGTTTGATGTTAAGACTACTTATGGAGATAGATTGCTTAAAAAACCTTTGGTTTCAACACATCGTGCATTCGCCAATCTCGGATACGAGACCCGTGATCACTGGAGGTTTGACTATACTATCAACTGGCAGGGTGGTAAACGGATCCCCAATACATCTTCCAATCCTGCCGAATACAGGCTTCCTGAGACTTCACCGGATTTTGTCCTGATGAATGCACAGGTGAGCAAGTACTGGCGTGATGAAGTGTTTGAGATCTACGTTGGAGCTGAGAATCTTCTGAATTTCAGACAGGAATCTCCAATCATATCCAGTGAAATGCCATTCAGTTCGTACTTTGATAGTTCGCTCGTCTGGGGACCAATTTTCGGAAGGAATGTATACCTTGGATTAAGGTATCGAATCAGATAGATTAAAATGGAACTCAGGAAAATTCATATCAAAAACATGGTTTGTCCGCGATGCATCATGGTGGTTCGCCAGATTTTGGATGAGTTGGGTATTGGCTACACTCAAATCCAGCTTGGAGAGGTAGAGCTGACAACAGATTTGGCGGGCCCAAAAAGGGAAATACTCTCTGATCGATTGAGTGCGGTTGGATTTGCCCTGATTGATGATCGCAAAAGCCGTTTGATCGACCAGATCAAGCAGCTTGTTATTGATCAGATTTATCATCCACAGGATGTGGCTCAATATAAATGGGCCACCCTGATTGCAGATGCTTTACATTATGATTATAAATACCTGAGTTCCCTTTTTTCTTCTGTAGAGGGGATCACGCTTGAACAATATATCATCAAGCAGAAAATCGAACGTGTGAAAGAGCTAATGATCTATGATGAGTTGACCTTATCTCAAATATCCTTTCAATTGAAATATAGTAGTGTAGCCCATTTGAGCACACAGTTTAAGAGGATCACCGGAATGAGTCCCAGTGAGTTTAAGGGTTCTTTAGACCAAAGTAGGAGAGGATTGGATGAAATAATTGACTGATCTGAATATCCTGTAACATATCAGGAATATTCTGTAACATGTCGTCAAGAAAGACACCTGATCTTTGTATTGTAAAAAACAAAATCAGATGAAGCACACCTATACAATTACCGGAATGAGCTGTGATGGTTGCAGGGATCATGTAGAGCAAACATTAAAGCATGTGGAAGGAATTAGATCTGCGATGGTCGACCTGAAGCAGCATCAGGCTGTATTGGAGATGGATCAGCATGTTTCCATCGAGAAACTTCAAAAGGCCATGGAAAATGATGGCGGACATTATGGCATTCATGAGGATGGAGGTCATGAGGATCATCATCATGATCATTCACACAAAAAAGCAGTAAAGGGAAAGGGGACTGGCGTTTTTTACTGCCCCATGCAATGTGAGGGTGACAAGACCTATGATCAATCGGGAGACTGTCCGGTCTGTGGAATGGACCTGGTAGAGGAAGTAAGTCGGGAAAGTATGAAAGGGACTACCCAATATACCTGTCCAATGCACCCTGAGGTGGTAAAAGATGAGCCAGGGGATTGTCCCATTTGTGGAATGGATATGGTGCCCAAAGAAGTGGATACCGCAGCTGAGAATAAGACTTATAAAGCACTCTTGAAGAAATTCTGGATAGCTGTGGGCTTTACGCTACCCATCTTCCTAATTGCGATGTCAGAGATGATCCCCGATAACCCGCTATATCAGGTGTTGCCTATGAAATCCTGGAACTGGGTGCAGTTTGGACTTTCGATTCCTGTAGTATTCTACGCTACCTGGATGTTTTTCGAGCGGGCCTATCGATCCATCACCACCTGGAATCTGAATATGTGGACGCTGATAGGAATCGGATCGTCGGCAGCCTGGCTTTTCAGTGTGGTGGGCATGTTATTTCCCGAAGTTTTCCCTGATCAGTTCAAGACAGAAGCGGGCACTGTACATGTCTATTTTGAGGCAGCAGCTGTGATCCTGACATTGGTGTTGCTCGGGCAGGTATTGGAGGCAGGTGCACACAGTAAAACCAATTCTGCAGTGAAGGAGTTGCTCAAGCTGGCACCTAATCAGGCTGTGCGAATTCGAAATGGAGAAGAAAAGGTTGTTTCAATAGATGATATCCATGTAGGTGATTTGTTACGGGTGAAGCCGGGTGACAAGATCCCAGTGGATGGTATGATTGAAGAGGGAGCAAGCCAGATTGATGAGTCGATGATCACTGGAGAACCCATCCCTGTAGAAAAGGCTGTAGGAGATAAGGTAAGCTCCGGTACCATCAATGGCAACCAGTCTTTCGTCATGAAAGCTGAGCGAGTTGGTGCAGAGACACTTTTGTCACAGATCATTGATATGGTAAACAGCGCCAGCAGGAGCCGGGCACCCATTCAGCGGCTGGCCGATAAAATATCCGGATACTTTGTGCCTATAGTGGTGGTGATTGCTGTGCTCACTTTTATCGCCTGGGCCATATTTGGTCCTGAACCCAGGTATGTATATGCTTTTGTCAATGCGATTGCAGTACTGATCATCGCCTGTCCTTGTGCCCTGGGGCTTGCCACGCCAATGTCTGTGATGGTAGGTGTGGGAAAAGGAGCCAAAGAAGGTGTGCTCATTAAGAATGCAGAGGCATTGGAGACCCTCAACAAGATCGATGTCCTGGTTGTAGATAAGACCGGAACAATCACTGAAGGAAGACCGGCTGTGGAAAAGGTGGTAAGTACAGACGGGCAGTTTACTGAAAAGGACATTCTTCAGATTGTAGCCTCACTCAATCAGCAAAGTGAACATCCCCTAGCCGAGGCTTCAGTGAGGAGAGCAAAGGAAGATGGTCTTTCCCTATCGAAACCTGATAAATTTCAATCTGAGACAGGAAAGGGCGTTGTCGGGGAAGTCGAAGGCAAGTTCGTAGCGGTAGGAAATGATAAACTGATAATGGCTGTCAACTCCGAGATTCCAATTAAGGTGAGTAAGCTTGTCAAGGAAGCGCAGCAGAAAGGCAAGACAGTCTCTTATGTGGCCATTGATGGGAATGTAGTTGGGTTTTTTACAATCAGCGACCCGATCAAGAAGACCAGCCATGAAGCCATTCAGGAATTAAAATCCAGAGGAATAGAGGTCCTGATGCTAACAGGTGACAATGCCTATACAGCACAGGCCATCGCTTCAGAGCTGAATCTGGACTTTCAGGCGGGCATGTCTCCGGAAGACAAGCAAAAAGTCGTGAAGCAACTCCAGTCCGATGGAAAAAAGGTAGCCATGGCCGGGGATGGGATCAATGACTCGCCTGCCCTGGCACAGAGTGAAGTAGGTATTGCCATGGGCACTGGAACAGATGTGGCGATTGAAAGCGCGGGTATTACATTGGTGAAAGGCGATCTGAAAGGCATTTTAAAGGCATTTCAGTTGAGCAAAAATGTGATGCTGAATATTAGGCAGAACTTGTTTTTTGCCCTGGTATACAATACGGTGGGTATCCCGGTAGCGGCTGGATTATTATTCCCGTTTTTTGGTGTGCTGCTGAGTCCGATGCTGGCGGCTGCAGCTATGAGCTTAAGCTCGGTGAGTGTGATAGGGAATAGTTTGAGGTTGAGATGAATTGCTTGCTAAGACGCGGTATATGATGATAAAAGACACATTAAAACAAAAACTGGATTTTGCATATTATCTGGCACTTATCACAATCTCATACAATTTGATTGAAGGTGTAGTGTCTACATTTTTTGGGTCTACTGATGAAACACTGGCATTGTTTGGATTTGGAGTGGATAGTTTTGTCGAGGTGCTCTCAGGGATCGGAATAGCACATATGATTTTGAGGATGAAAAAACATCCGGTGGAGAATCGGGATCAGTTTGAGGTAACAGCATTGAGGATTACCGGGACTGCCTTTTACCTCCTGGTAGCAGGGCTGGTAGTGGGGGCATTTCTGTCGATCTATTATGCATCGGAACCAGAGACTACCAGAGTAGGGGTAATCATCTCGATTCTTTCTATTGTCACAATGTATTTCTTATACAGATACAAACTCAAAGTAGGTCATGAGCTCAATAGTCAACCTATTATCTCAGACGCCAACTGTACCAAAACCTGCTTTTATCTTTCATTTATCCTGTTGGCTAGCAGCCTGCTCTATGAACTCTTCAAAATCCCATATGTGGATGCTTTGGGAAGCCTGGGTATTGCCTGGTATGCGTTTAAAGAGGGGAGAGAGGCTTTCGAGAAGGCTAAGCGTAAAAGTATTGCTTGTGGTGATGAGTGTTGTTGAGAGGAAACCCCATTATTTGTAATTTACAGTTAGATTAAAATATAGAATCAAAAAAATCCGTGAAAGCAATGGATCTTATTCCAGATGGTTTTGACCCCAATAAGCATTTTAAAGAAATTGAAAAGAATAGAGATTTTTGGATTCAAGTTCTAAAAGAATTAAAGGATATTTATTACAAGCTGCGAAATCAATTCGGAAATAAACCGCAGGAAAGAGAATTAGGTCATTTTATTAACACGTGCATCATTGTAAGGTTATATTCAATTTTGGAGCAGTCAGGAGCTGTAGAATTTAACAAAAAAATGTTAGTTACTAGAATTGGAAATGTTTCAGCAGAACGTAAGATTCAGTTACTTTTTTTTATGAGAAATGCGTATGCCCATGCTCACTATTACAATGAAGAAGATAGTAATCAAAAAGCTTTGAGATTAGGAATTCTAAAAGAGTTTGACGTTCAAGATTGGCAAAATGAGAACTACTCTGAATTTGAGTTACCAGCGGATCGTAGGAAGGTTATTGAGCCTTTATTTGATGCTGCTGAGAAATTCTTAACATATGAATCCAACATCAAACTTTAATTCTTTATTCAATAGTTATGTAGGTTATATTATTTTTGGATTAGCCAGGCTATAAACATTCTCACCCCACCTTTTCCAAATTGGCTGTTATCCCGTAGGTTTGGAGTTTAACCAAATATGATGCGTGAATATTTCTTAATAGCACTTTTAGTAGCCTGTTCTACAGCTTTCGGTCAGTCGACCATTTTTATAGAAGCAGAAAGTTTTTTAGACCGTGGAGGTTGGGTTATCGACCAGCAGTCGATGGATGTGATGAAGTCAGCCTACCTAATGGCGCATGGGCTGGGTGAGCCTGTTGATGATGCTACAACCGAGGTTGAAGTTTCTTCAGCAGGGAAGTATGCAGTTTGGGTTCGAACCAGAGACTGGGTAGCCACATGGAATGTGGAAGGTGCTCCAGGAAAATTTCAGCTATCAGTCAACAACCAGCCACTAGAGACCACTTTTGGGACAGAGGGTGCGGATTGGCATTGGCAATATGGTGGACAAGTCTCGCTTAAAAAAGGAAAGAATTCACTATCACTTCACGATCTGACGGGTTTCAATGGGAGATGCGACGCCATCATACTCACTAAAGACAAAAAGCTCACCCCACCCAATGAGTTGGAGTCTTTAACAACTTTTCGTCATAAGCATCTTGGCTTGCCGGATACTCCGGAAGATGCCGGGGAATATGACCTGGTAGTTGTCGGTGGGGGTATTGCGGGCATTTGTTCAGCAGTCAGTGCTGCACGCCTGGGATTGAAAGTTGCCCTGATCCAAAACAGGCCAGTGTTAGGAGGTAACAACAGTTCTGAGGTCAGGGTAGGGCTATCTGGTTTGATTTACCAGGATCCTTATCAGAATTTGGGCTCATTGGTAGATGAGCTGGGTGCTGTTGGTCACTGGACACTCTGGGAGGCCAATCAAAATCCTGATACCGAAAGAAGTCGTGCGATACTGGAGATCATTAAGAATAATCCGGAGAAGAAAGAGCACAATGCAGGTCCCGCAAGCAACTATGATGATGACCGTAAGCTCGAGGTGGTGCAGTCAGAGGAAAACCTGGATTTGTTTCTAAATACCCATGCCATCGCGGTTGAAAAAGACGGCGATCAAATCACGGCGGTGATAGGAAAAAGTATTGTGACCGGAAGAGAATCTAAATTCAGAGGGAAGCTCTTCGCCGACTGTACCGGAGATGGTACGATCGGGTATCTGGCTGGGGCAGATTTCAGAATGGGAAGAGAATCCAAGGAAGAAACTGGTGAGCCACGGGCACCTGCCAAACCAGATGAATTGGTCATGGGGACTTCTGTCCAATGGAATTCCATGGAGACAGCAAATGCAAGCCCTTTTCCCAACACAAGTCCATGGGCAGTGAAGTTTGATGAGGCGACAGCCATCAAGACGTTCAAAGGTGATTGGGACTGGGAGACTGGTGCAATGCGTAACCAGGTTACGGAGATAGAGTTTATCAGGGATTATGCATTGAGAGTGACCTTTGGCAACTGGGATTATCTGAAGAATAACGCCACGTACAAAGATGAGTTCACCAACCGAAAGCTTTCCTGGGTAGCCTATATTGGAGGGAAAAGAGAGTCCCGCAGACTGCTGGGAGATGTGATCCTTAAAGAGCAGGACATCCTCGAAGGACGTGAATTCAAAGATGCTACTTTCAACACTACCTGGGGTGTTGACCTCCATTATCCTATCAGGAAAAACGGATTTAAGGGAGAACCTTTTTTATCCAGGGCAGACATTCGCGTGATTGAATCATATCAAATACCTTACAGGTGTCTTTATTCCCGCAATGTTAATAACCTTTTCATGGCAGGGCGTAACATCAGCGTTACGCATGTGGCATTGGGTACGGTAAGGGTTCAGCGAACCACAGGCATGATGGGAGAGGTGTTAGGAATGGCAGCTTCTATTTGTAAAAATGAAGATGTCTTGCCCCGGGAAGTACATGAGAAACACTGGGACAAAATGATTGAACTGATGACAGAAGGGATAGGAAATCCGGATTGGGAATGAGTCGAAACCGAATGACCGGTTTGTGTTCACTCTTTGGTGTGACCATGATTGTGACTGCTCTGACACCAGCTGTTACAGTTAAATCGGACCCTCAACTTGCTTTTCAATACCTTACTGAGGACTCGGTTTTATTCGATATTTATGAAACCTACGACAGCACTGGCCTGCTGGATGGGTACGGTGCACATGTGACGACCCCAGTATGTAATACAGGATTGTGCTATGAGGCCGAGCTGGACTTTTATTGGGATGTACTGGGGAATTTCAGAGATTTTGAGATTTTGCATGATAAACCGCTGACCAAGCTGGACCATGTCCCTTTTGAAGATTCAGACTATGAGAAGCTTAAAACTATTTTACTAACGAAGTCACCCTCTTTTATTCACCTGAGGAGGGATGAGCTGGTGGTAACACCATTTGATACTGACCCGCAGGATGTGGATGCAATAGGAGGGGCGACCCTGAAGCACATTGAAAAAGACATGGTTGAAGGGGCGATTTACACCTGCTACACGCTTTGGCACATTGCCAATGGAGACATCAATTTTCAGATGCAGGAACATACGATCCAAAATCTCGAAAAGGATTTACTAGTCAAATTGCTGGATTCAGATAATGTGGATGCCCATTATTTCGCCGTGGAGAACATGGATCCAGCCTATTTCGAAGTTTTCATCACTCAGATAGCCAGGGCATGTAGAAGCTACGGTCAATATTTTACCGATAGGATATACAGCAGGCTTCCGGATCACCTGGATTTGAGATTGCGAGGACTGTTGGAATCCGAGAAGTAGTACTTTCATCAACTGGTGAGAGACAGCAGATATTCTGTCATATCACCCCTACGGGGTTTAGGTTCTTCCCAGTTCAATAATCATTTCAACCCTTCAGGTTTCATGATATTTTCACCAGCGCGGAAGTTTTCACTAGCGCGGAAGTTACTTCCGTGCAGTGAGTGCATTCATTGTGTTCTACTGACTCCCAATATCAGTCTACTCACCTCTACATGCTGCCAGCTCTGCTTTCACCTTTTCCAGTTCTGCCATAGCCCGAAGAGATTCAGCAGCTTGTGATTCTGCTATAGCTGTTTGTTGAAAGGCCTCTTCAGCCTGTTGCTGGGCTTGCTCCGCATGTTTATCAGCTTCATGAGCTTTAATGTATGATAGAACTATTAGGAAAATTGATAGAATGGAAAGTACAGCAATGGCGATGTTCTTTTTCATAGCGGTATTTTATTAAGAATAATACAAATAACGTAAGATATTGATATAATTCTATAAAAGGCAGGTCCGCCAGATATGTGAAATCAATTCACTAGCGATGACGATAAACTTCTGCGCCAGTGAATTGAAAAAAATCTTACTTGATCGGCTTGATCACGATATTCTTAAAATATAGCTTTAAGCCACCACCACTGTGGATTTGAAGGGCTATCTGTCCGTCTACCGAACCGATCTTTTCATCTTCCAAAGTGATCATCTCCTGACCGTTTAGCCATGTGGTAACCTGGTCTCCTTTCACTTCGAGTTTCATCTTATTCCACTCTCCATATTTCAGTGCCTTGTCTTTTTCAGGATCTGGTTTGATCAACCAGCCTCTGCCGTACGACTCATAAATTCCACCTGTGTCATGGTTTGGAGGGGCAATTTCTGCCTGCCAGCCTGCAATTTTTGTTCCCTCAATAGATGAATGGAAAAACAGCCCACTGTTTCCATCTTTTTCCTGCTTAAACTCCAGGGTCAGGACGAAATCTTTGAATTTATCTTCAGTCCCCAGGTAGCCATATTCTCCTTCGGGTCCGCTCTCAGCTACTATGAGACCATCTTCAACATACCATTTTTCAGTACCGTAGATGGTCCAGCCAGTGAGATCTTTACCGTTGAAGAGTTTTTGCTTTTGAGCAAAGGAGGGTGAAAGCATCGCAAATGTGAGTATTACAACAAGAGGAAGCATGTATTTTGTTCGCATGTAGATATTGTTCTTTTTATTGAAAATTGGGCATACAAATTTGTGCTTGTAAATATATGCCAATGGGTCTATTTTGACGAATTGAGATAGGTATTATAATCCTGCTTCGTGTCCAAATCGATGTCTCCCTTTTCAAACGGAATTAATCCAAGCTCCCCATCGTAGTTTTTAATTACAGATTTAGCACCTGCAGCATCCTTGATAGTCATCAATCGGGCAAATTGGGATTTTCTAAATAACGTTGGTGGACCAAAGCTCCTATCGGAGTAAACTGAAACAACGATTTCCTGTTCTCCGGTTTGATCTAACAGTTGGTTAAAAAGAGCTGAAGTTAGAAATGGCTGGTCACAGACCGAGACAATTACAATATCATATGTACTTTGCTTTTGTATTTCCCTGATTCCTGCTTTTAGTGAACTGCCCATTCCATTCTCCCAGTCTTTATTGACAATGATTTCCACCTTATAGTTTTTGATTAGCTGAGATAAAACATTTGCATCTGACCCCAAAACAACATAAACATCAGCAGCTTTGCTGTCGCAGGCTTGCCTGACTACATGTGTTAGGAGCTTTTGGCCATTGACATCCAGTAGTTGTTTCGGACTTCCCAACCGGGATGAATTACCCGCAGCAAGAATAAGTATAGCAGATTTCTCAGCCATCAGAGTGCATGAGATGACTTCAGTACCTCTCCGGTGGAAGGGTCTTTGTGATGGATGCTATCCTTTCTTTGTTTGAGTGGATTGCCACTTCTTTTAGAAAAATAGGATTTTATCTCGGCAATGATGGCCAGGGCAATTTCTTCGCGGGTATCAGCCCCAATATCCAGACCGACAGGGGCATGGATCCTTTTCAGATCCTTATCACTTAATGCAATGCCCTGATCTTCCAGCTGAGCTTTCATCTTTTCCCAGCGCTTTTTAGGACCCACGATACCAATGTAGGGAGCATCTCCTTCCAAAATCTGTATAAGTGCATCGCGGTCATAGTCCAGGTTGTGGGTCATCAATACCACTGCAGAGAAAGGGGTTGTTTGTATCTTTTCTCCCATGTATTTACGGTCACACTGGATCACCTTAGCCTGAGGAAAATTCTTTGGAAACAAATGCGCAGCACATTCATCAGTCAATCGCACATTCCACCCCAACTGGTTAGCCAGGCTGACTACTGGTTGTGCATCCCCACCACCACCAACTACTACCAGGTCAATAGCTGGTTCAAAATGCTCAAAGAAGACCTGACCTCCATCGATCTCAACAATACCGGAGGTCTGATTGTGAATCTTTTCTTCTAGCGCTTTCAGTCCAGGGAGCTCGTGATAGTCAAAAGTAGAATCCAGGATCTCACCATCCATCTTTGTCCATGAATAGGTGGGAAACTCATCCAGTTGTTTGATCAGAATGGTTCGTTGCTGTTGGGTGATGATCCTCTCAAAAACGGGAATGATTGGATTGTTTCTATTGAGTGGCTCAACAAAAATATGGATGATGCCATTGCAACCTAGGTTGATACCAAGTTGGTGATTGCTATCGTCATTGGTGTCGTAGGTGATAATCCGAGCCTTACCTGATTGCATGATTTCTCGTGCTTGCCTCAGGACATCCCCTTCCAGGCACCCTCCGCTGACAGACCCCTCCCAAAGGCCATTATCCAGGATAAACATTTTAGCACCGGGGCTTCGGTAGGAAGAACCTTCAACCTTGACCACAGTAGCCAGGGCTGCTTGCTTCGTGTCAAAATCTGTTTGGTTGTTTGTTGATACGATCCGCTTCAGTTCAATCATACTTTGAAGATAACAGGATAAATGTTTAATTTATCGTTTTCTTAGTGATAAATCAACATGCCCAAACTGTTTAACGGTACCTAAAAGTTACAGTTCTCTATGAACCACTATCACGCTTTTAAGCGAAAGAGTTTCTAGGCTATTTTTGATTGGCCAGGAACTCAATCACATCCCGTATTTCTCTCTTAGACATAATCGTGCCCATCGGAGGCATACCAGACGGAAGATTCTCTCTGTTTTTTACCCTCGATAGGGCAATATGCAAAGGTTCAGGCTCTCCAGCATTTAGCAAGAGCTCATCCTTTCTTTCCTCTAAAAGGATTCCACTGATTTTTGCTCCGTCATCCAGTGTAAGCATTACATTTCCGAACCCAGGAGAAAGTCGGGCACTCGGATCTATCAAAGCTTCCAGGAGTTGCTCTCTTGTAAGCTTTGATCCAATATCTGCCAATACAGGACCCACGTTGGAGCCTGTGCCTTCTTCCATGGAATGACAACGCACACATTGCCCGGTTTCGTTGCGGTAGAAATACCGAGCCCCTGAGCGTGCATCACCTCCAACAAGTGTCTCCTTGTAGGCTTCTATGGAACTCTCATCAGACTTAAATGGAGCCAACTCTGTAATCAATTCCTGTGAGCCTGTGGCTTCTACGGTTTCTATCAAATCTAAGGCGATTCCTGGATCTAAACGAGCATTTTTTAACTGTTCAATAAGATCTACCAGGATAGGCTGAGTCTTCTCAATAGCCAATTCACCAAGAATACGCACTGTTTCTTGCTGCTCTTTCAATTCTCCGGATTTGAAAATTGGCATCACGACATTTGGTAACTCTTCCTTAGAAATTTCCAGTTGACTTAACATTCCAATGGCGGTTGTCCTTACATCAGCATCTTTGTCCTGCATGCCTTTTTCTACCACCCTTGCCATTTGGTTGAAGTTTAAGTTACTCAAGACCTCTAAAACAGTAGATCTTACTATAGGAGATGGGTGATTTTGTAGGGCCAGGACAGCCTGAGTCTGAGCAGATATTCCTAGATTGCTGATGGCCTTCAATCCAGCAACAATCACTTCGGGTGATTTGTCAGAAAGGAAGTAGCTGATTTCTGGCGAAATGGCCTGTATGACAGGTTCAGCACTCCTTTTTACTTCACCTCGATATCTACCATCCACTCGGTCCAGCACTGAAGGGTCAGGCCATGTGCCCAAAGTGGCGAGAGCTTCAGCTCTAAGTTCATTGCTCACGTTTTTACGCTTGGCAAATGCAATTACCCTGTTCATCTCAGCTTCTCCACCCACACGTAATGAAGCGTTGATGGCTCGTCGTAAAAGGGGCTCTGAGGTAAATCTTTCATCTTCAAGGACAGCAGCTAGTGCAGGTAGCGCTGGTTCAATCGAAAAGTCATCGTTGATGGCTCGTGCAGCCTCTGTGACAATATATTCATCTTCATCGTCAAGGAATTTAGCCACGTTTTCGTTGCTTAACCTTCTCAGCACGAGCACCCCAGCTGTTCGCATGGCCTTGCTGGGATGGTCTTCCAATGCAATGATTGGTTCAGCATTGCCAATGCGATAAAGTGCATAGACACCTGCATGTCGCAGGTACAGATCTTCATCGTTGTTCTGCTCAATCATGGAAAGAAGTTCTGGAATAGCTTTTTCTGATTTTAACCGTCCTAATGCCTGGGCCGCGTAAAATTTAACACGAGCATTTTCAGCGTCGAGCAAACTGATCAGTGTTGATTCAGCTAGTTGATAGTAGACATCTCCTATGACTTTTGCCGCCTGGGCAACGATCTCAGGGTCACTATCACTTAGGAGAGGCACCAGGTTTTCAGCATACCCGATATCTTCAGCGGCCAGTTGACCGATACCCCAAATCCCATGAATCCGGGCCAGTTGATTTTCTTTTTGTTCGATCGCTGATTTTAAAACCATTGAGCCCGGCTTATCCCTTTTAGCCAGTTCAAACTGAGCCCTCTGCCTGATGCGCATATCAGGATATTGGAGTAGCGTAAGCAGCTGATCGCCTGACTGCTTTGCATAATCAAGTGACATCAACTGCAATGTTTCTTTTCTTTGATCAGCAAGATCATCAGCATCTTCTGTTACATCCAGACGCCAGATCCTTCCATAATTTTTAGGTTCCCAACCCTTTACCCAGTCCGCAACATATAAGGCGCCGTCAGGACCGAAGGATATCCCTGTGGGTAGGATGCCTTTTACAGCCATCACTTCAGAGTCAAACTCGAAAGTCGCGCCTTTTGGCCTCAGGCTAAATGACCAGATCGGAGAGCGGCTGGACTGTCCCACGAATTCCACCAGGAAATACTTGTTTTGCCATCTTTTGCCCAACGCAGTTCCGGGATTATAAACCATTCCCGTCGGTCCGTTGTGATAATTTCGAATTGGAGGCAGGATATGTGCTGCCTGACCTTCCCAACGAGGAACGTAGTATTTTTCATCCATCCAGACCCGGTAGTCATTGTTCTTTGGATCCGTATATTTCCCAAACTGCCAGTTGATTCTCCACCCGGAGTCATAGCCTTCTACGATATGCACAAGTCTTTCACTTTCTCCGGGCTGATCGCCATCATTATCTGAGCTGATCATATTACCATACTCATCAAAGACGAACTCATGTGTATTTCGATGACCTGCAGAGAAAACTTCGAAGCTGGTACCATCAGGGTTGGCCCTTACAATAACTCCTCGGTTAGGAAATTTGTACTTGGATCCGTCATTAGCTGTAAGGTTTGCCCCAATATCTCCGATACCCCAGTATAGCTTACCATCAGGACCCATAATTGCCCCTGACATTCCATGACCACCGAAACCAATATGAGTCATAAACCCGGTGCCCAGTGACTCTCTCTTATCCATCACACCATCTTCGTTGGTATCCGTAATTCTCCACATATCAGGTGCACTTCCCATAAATACAGCATCTCTTGTTACTTCAAGGGCACCCGCCACATCAGTAACCTCTTCTGAAGGGAGCTGGTAAATTCTTTTTGCCACATCTGCGTAGCCATCCTGGTTCTCATCCTCTATCTGCCAGACTTCATCCATTTCCACAGCCAGGTCTTGCCAGTCATGGCTACCGTCACCATTCAGGTCCGTCAGCCACTCATTTTCGCTACTTTTTTCCGGGGCAAAGGTGCTTCGTAAGAAAGCCCTTCGATCCTCAACCGATTGAAAGCTAATAGAAGGGGTCATCCAGTCTCTGTGTCCACGAATGTCAAATTCAGAGTTGTAAGGTCTGATGGCTCTGGTAAGGTAAGCCCTCCCGAAGTCATCCATCTCAAGCGCGATGATATCGGGAGTCAGTGAGTCAGATGCCCAAAGCTTGAGGGAAAGCCCATCTTCCACCTCCAGGGTCGTTTCACCCATGATCTCTGCTTCTCTTTGTTGGGTCTGCTCCAGTGTTTGGTAGATTGTTAATGGTTCTACCCTGGTAGATTCCTGACAGGCAAATGCCCAGGCCAGTAAAATCAAAAAGTGAAAGTGTGGGTTATATATAATTTGTTTCATTTCTGAACAGAAAATTAATTGTTGATACGGCTGGTGGCAATGTTAATGACGATTTCATTGAAAGCCTCTACACTTCTTCTAATCTCTTCATCAGATTGGTCCCAATTGTAGGAGTACTCCAGACCAACAAGGGTTGGATAAACTTTGTTCTCTGCAAGGTGCTCTAATATAGTTTCGATTTTACTCGATCCGGTTCCCCAGGGAACATCATGACCTTTTGGAGACAAGGCATCTAAATCATGTAGCTGTATTGTAATCAGGCGGTCTCCTAGAGTTTGGATGGATTCCAGGGGATCGAAACCGCTTCTGGTCCAATATCCAGTGTCACCACAAGCACCTATTAGCTTACTTCTGTCTTTAATATGGTTGAGCAATTTGGCTGGATCATAATAATCCGGTGATACATCTCTTCCATGGTTGTGAATGGCCAGCTTTATGTTGTATTTTTCACAATAAGTTTCGATCAGATCCAGTGCCTGGGGTTTGGGTTCTGAAATAAATGTTTCAATGCCTATGAATTGCCCAAACCGGAAGATTTTCTCACACTCTTCCTTGTCATTTGGTATGTCATGGATGTAAAAGGTTTTAAGTCGCACACCAGCATCCAACAACTTTTTTCTGATTTTCAGAAGCTCCTCCTTCGAAAGATTGGGGTCAAAATCTTTGTTGGTCTCAGGACTTACTTTTTGGAAACTTAACCCTCCAACATTCAGTACTCCCATCTCAGCAGCATGATCGATAACATCAAAAAAGTTCTGGTTTTTATAAGTATAAGCTGCTATTCCAAGCGGTAGTTTTGTTACATCCTGGGCCTGGGTTGAAGCGTTTAGTCTTCCTGTGGGTGTAGAAGGTGCTTCGAGATCGCCCAGGGCAAATTGTATTCCTCTGAAGTAATGAGCAAGCACCCTCGTGTCCCAATTGATATGAGGATGATGGCCAAGTGCTGAGCTAAAAACTCGTCCCCTCCCGTACTGGCGTACCCAGCTGACTGGAAAGTCATTGTCGAGGCGCCTCTCTGGTAGGATATGTCGATTTTCCATGTCCGTTTTTTCGGTATTGATGGAAAGTAATATTCTAACCCTGTCTCTGGAATACTCATTAAGGTATTGGTAGATCTCATCGCTGATATCAAATGATGTAACAGTAAAGCCCTGGTTGACCGGGTGATCAGGCTCATCCACCTTGAAATTGATCCACTCCCAGGTCTTCCAGGGGTGCCCACCATTTTCATAGCCGCCCATCATCTGTCCAAACTCCGGAAACTGATCATAAACCGGGTACTGAACAAAGGTAGCCCCGGCACCAGCATGGATGCCAATGATCCCTTTTCCACTATAAACAAAATCAAGAAGATGCTGCCTGGTCTCGGGATCATTGAATAGCACACCGGTTGTGTTATTGAGCATCAATGCATCAAACTGATCGAGATATTCTGCCTGAAAGACTGCAGTATCGTTGCTGAAATAGGTTTGATAGGCACCCGTGGTTTCTCCCATCTGATAAAATGCATAATTAGCATATGGAACAGAACTGTGCACCCGCTGTTTTAAATATTGGGAATAGACCAGAAGTTTTCTTTCTTTTTTTGGGATGGCTGCTAATTCCCCAGGAATTGCTTTACCAATCTGGTCTTTGAAGTTTTCAGGGATGTCGTAGAATTCATTCGCTGATTTTGCTTCATGATATGGCTGGGCTTCTATCCCTGGAAGGGTCAGCAGGATAAGGAAAGCAGCAAGAAACAGGTGATGGGTCAACTTCATCATCTTGGGGTGTGTTTTTAGCCTGAGGTAAAATTAACACTTTCATTGTACAGCCAATGCTCTTTTTGGTGCCCATTTTACGATAATGAAGAGCTGTGCAACGATGATTGGAAGTGTTATAAGTAATAAGCTTTCCCATCCGATGGCAAAAATGATCCAGCCAGCAGAAAGTGATGCAATGGCCTGGGTGCCAAACACAATGAATTCATTCACAGCCTGGACCTTGAATCGTTCTGAAGGTCGATAGATTTGTGGTAGGAGGGTAGTGCCACCAATAAAAAGGAAGTTCCACCCAATGCCGAGTAATATGAGGGAAACCCAGTAATTATTGAGGTGATGGGATGAATAGGCAACACCAATGCATATAATGTAAGCAAATAACCCGACCATCATCATCCTGCTTACTCCAAGCTTTGAAATAATCCATGCAGCAAAAAGGGATGGAACGAACATTGCCAGAATGTGACTTTGTATCACCCACTTGGTACTTTGCAATGAATGACCGTCAATTACATGCATGCTTACAGGAGTAGCGGTCATGATGAATGACATCACAGCATAACCGACCGCAGCACTTAAAATAGCCACCCAAAAAAGTGGTTGCTTAGCTATCTCCCCAAGCGTTCTCTGACCAGAGGATGTTTTAGAAGATTCAGGCATCGGATTTTTGAAAGGGAGCAGCACCAGGAGGCACAAAAAGAACAACCCTGCAAGCAATAAAAATGATCCTGAGTACGCTACAGCGAGAAGATCTTTACCAAACAGTGCTACCTCGGGACCAAGGATAGCAGCCACTATTCCACCCAGCAATACATTCGAAGCTGCTTTAGGTACAAGGTCTTCTGAGACACTCTCCATCGCAGCAAATCGAAATTGCATGCCACAGGCACTGGTCACGCCAAATAAAAAGATTGTGATACAAAACCCAACGAATGATTGTAAAACAATGGAATAGAGAGCTCCAAGGGCAATAACTATAGAATAAAATAAGATCGCAATGAAAGATATTCTCCTCCCTAACTTTTTCATAAGTAGGGTAACTGGAACAGATGCTGCTGCCGTACCAATGATAATACAGGCTACAGGAAGTGTGCTTAGGTTAGGGTTGGGAGCAAGTTCTTTTCCTATCAAACCTCCTATAAACACCACAGAAGAATTGACCGATAGGATTAATGCCTGTGCCACAGTCAACAACCACACATTCTGAGGTAAGCGAAACATGCTGTGGGGTTTATTTTATTTGTTGCATCATTCTGTTGGCAAACACGAAGTCATTCAGCTCTTTCACATCCGTATCAGTAATGTTTTGGTTGCTGCCTTCCCAGAGCTTTTTTCCTTTAAACATAAACATTACTTTGTCTCCGATTTCCATCACTGAATTCATGTCATGTGTTACGACTACAGTTGTGATGTCATTCTCTACGGTAATTTCTTTGATCAGATCATCTATCAGGATACTGGTTTGAGGGTCCAAACCTGAATTTGGTTCATCACAGAAGAGATAATTTGGCTTATTCACAATAGACCTGGCTATGCCCACTCTTTTTTTCATTCCACCGCTTATCTCAGAGGGCATTCGCTTATTTACATTTTCCAGACCGACCCTTTCGAGGCAAAAGTTAACACGCTCCAGTTTATCTGCTGGTTTCATTTTGGTCAGAATATTCAAAGGGAACATCACATTTTGCTCCACGGTCATGCTATCAAATAATGCACTTCCCTGGAAAAGCATGCCCATTTCTCTTCGGATATCTGTTTGAATCTCTTTGTCAGAATTGGTGAAGTTTCTGCCATCATATAAAACATCTCCCGTATCAGGTTTTAGTAAGCCCACGATACACTTTAACAGGACACTTTTTCCTGTTCCGCTGGAACCTATTATTAAATTGGTTTTTCCCTTCTCAAAAGTGGCAGAGATGTCCGATAAAACTTCTTTGTCGTCAAATGCTTTGGTAATTCTACTAATTTCTATCATCCCAGTAACAGTTGAGCCAGTAAATAATCTGCTAACAAAACAGCAATACAGCTACTTACCACGGCGGCTGTTGAAGACTGTCCTACTTCAAGCGCACCACCAGAGGTATAAAACCCTTTAAAAGCTGAAATAGACGCAATGAGGAATGCAAAAACAAACGCTTTGATTAGCGCGAAAGCAACATTAAATGGAATAAACTCCATTCTGATACCAATAATGTAATCTGTTCCCGTCATGACACCGGTAAGCAAGCTTGTAATATATCCACCCCAAATCGTTAAAAATCCCGAGAGTACTACCAGCATGGGATACATCAAAACGGAGGCAATAATCTTGGGTAATACCAGGTAAGAAGCGGAATTAATACCCATTACTTCAAGCGCATCAATTTGTTCTGTGATCCTCATGGTACCCAGCTCGCCTGCGATGTTTGATCCTACTTTACCAGCATAGATAATGGCGATGATAGTAGGAGCCAATTCCAATATGGTCATATCCCTTACAACCAGCGAGATAACTGGTGCGGGGATGAGTGGACTCACCAGGTTGAAAGCTGTTTGAATTGTTGTCACTGCTCCCATGAAAAGTGAGACAATGGAAACAATGAATAACGAATTATAGCCTACATTAATACATTCATTCAACGTGAGCCGCACATAAGTCACGAATGTTTCACGCCGAACAAACAGTTGTCCAATAAAAATAAGAAACTTTCCGAAATTTTGCATGAACTAGATCTTCTCCTGGAAGTGTTAGTTTTGCCAAATTAACAAGAAGAAGTCAAACTCCACGATTTGGCCAGAGCAAAAAAATGAAATATGGAAAATGTTGACAAATTAATTGTTGTAACGGGTGGAACCAAGGGTATCGGACGTGCTATTTTGGAGTTGTTTGCCAAAGAGGGTTATGCACTTGCTACCTGCTCTCGTAATGAGGAAGATCTGGATTCTCTTAAAGCTGATTTTGAGGAAAAATACGATTGCAAGGTACATGTAAATATTGCTGACCTTTCTCAAAAAGATGAATGTCAATCCTTTGTTGAGTTTATTCGGTTAATTGGAAAACCTGTAGAAGTATTGATAAATAATGCCGGTAGATTTATTCCGGGAGAGGTGCTTCGAGAGCCTGAGGGAGCCCTTGAGGAGATGTTAAATACGAACCTGTGGAGTGCTTATACCATCACACGAGGTATCGTGCCATTCATGACTAAGGCTGATAAGCCACACATCTTTAATATGTGCTCCACTGCGAGCATCACAGCATATAAAAACGGAGGTTCCTATTGTATCAGTAAGTTCGCTTTGTATGGTATGTCAAAAGTGTTGAGGGAGGGATTGAAAGAGGTAGGGGTGAGGGTAACCTCCGTATTGCCAGGCGCGACATACACGGCTAGCTGGGAAGGTGTGGAAATACCTGAAGAACGGTTCATGAAATCAGAAGATGTGGCGGAAATGATATTCTCTACTTTTCAGCTGAGCCCACGATCTGTAGTGGAAGATTTACTGATAAGACCACAGCTTGGAGACTTGTAAAATCTGTTGTAACCTTTCTGTTCGAATAGTGTTTACCTTTGTATAAAATTGAGCATATGTCAATTCTGAGTCTTCCGGACGCCATCAGATTCACAAAGAATCTTCATTCATATCAAAGAAGGGAAACGCGTGTTGTCCATATCGGTGATGTGCCCCTGGGTGGTACCTATCCAATCAGGATACAGTCCATGACTACTGTAGATACGATGGATACCAAAGGTTCGGTGGAGCAATCTATCAGGATGATTGAGGCGGGGTGCGAGTATGTGCGGATCACTGCACCTAGCATCAAAGAAGCAGAGAATCTGGGAAACATTAAAAAGGAATTACGAGCCAGAGGTTACAATACACCTTTAGTTGCTGATATACACTTTACGCCAAATGCAGCTGAGCTAGCCGCAAGGATCGTGGAAAAGGTTAGAGTCAATCCGGGAAATTACGCAGATAAAAAGCGATTCGAGGAGATTGAATATACGGATGATACTTATCAATTGGAGCTTGAGCGCATCAGGGAGAAATTCATTCCCCTTGTGAATATCTGCAAAGAGCATGGTACAGCTATGAGAATTGGTACCAATCACGGTTCCCTTTCAGACAGAATTATGAGCAGGTATGGTGATACTCCACTGGGTATGGTAGAGTCAGCTCTTGAGTTTATCCGCATCTGCGAGGACCTGAATTATTATGACATTGTGGTTTCCATGAAGTCCAGCAATCCACAGGTGATGGTACAGGCTTACAGGTTGCTTGTGCAAAAGCTTGAAGAAGAAAAGCTTCAACCATACCCGCTACACCTTGGTGTGACTGAGGCGGGGGAAGCAGAGGATGGACGTATCAAATCGGCAGTTGGTATTGGTACATTGCTGGAGGATGGCCTTGGAGATACGGTCAGAGTTTCCCTTACTGAAGAGCCGGAATTTGAAGCCCCTGTTGCTCAGATGCTTGTTGAAAAGGTTGCAGGTAGAGCAGCGGTTTCAAAAAATGATCATGTAGACTATAGTAAGTACCAACCCTTTGAATATCAAAAGAGACAAACATGGGAGGTTAGCAACATTGGCCATGACAATGTACCGCGAGTGATTACAGACCTGTCTGGTTTTACTGAAATCATACTAAAAGACCTCAACGCAGTTGGTCATTTTTACTTACCAGAACTGGATAAGTGGGCTATGAATGATACTGGAGTAGATTATGTTTACTCTGGTTCAAATCCGATCCCTTTTATGCTTCCAAATGGACTCAGAGAAATCATTGATTATTATGTCTGGAAGCAACATGATCAAAAAAACACAAAATACCCTTTGATCAGTAAGAGTGAGTTTGAGCAAGGGATAGACTTACATCCAAAATTGAATTTTCTTCTAGTAGCGCTTAGTGAATTAGATCAAGCGTTGATTGATCAGCTCAAAAAGACTAAAAATATCGTATTACTAGGCAAGACCTCTTCATCGGGAGCATTTGCTGACTTTAGAAAAGCAATGATGAAGCTTATGAATGAAGGATGTCAGATACCTTTCATCATTCAGCGAGATTATGGAACGATGGAAGGAGATCAACTGACTGTTTATGCGGCCACCGACATTGGCGGTTTACTGATTGATGGTTTTGGTGATGGGGTAATGATAGCCGGATCCAATGAGGGAGTAAAAGAATCTCAATTAAAGGCCGTAAAGGCTTATAATCAATTGGCTTTTGGGATCCTGCAGGCTGCCAGAACGAGGATTACCAAGACAGAATATATCTCATGCCCTTCCTGTGGACGAACCTTGTTCGACCTTCAGGAGACAACAGCGATGATCCGAAAACGCACAGACCATCTGAAAGGTGTGAAAATTGGGATCATGGGCTGTATAGTAAATGGCCCCGGAGAAATGGCAGATGCCGATTACGGCTATGTGGGTTCCGGGAAGGGTAAGATTACTTTGTATAAAGGCAAAGAGGTTGTGAAAAGAGGAGTGCCTTCCAAGCACGCACTGGATGAGTTGATCGACCTCATCAAGGAAGACGGAAAATGGATTGAACCAAAGCAGGAAGAAATAGCAACACTATGAGTACTGAAAAAAAAGAAGATAGCGGGAAAAATGATGTAGGATATTTCTTCAATTTTAAGGAAGTCCTGTTTTATTATTTCAGAAAAAAAGATCCTAATCGAAAACCAGATCTGAACCTGAAGATGATGCATGGGATCAATAAGATTGCCATTGTCATGTTTTTAGTGGCATTGGTTGTGATTGTGGTGAGGTTGATATCCCGAGCTTAAAGAATAATTAGTATGACTTTTATCTTTTTATAAGTATGAAAGGAAAGGAGCAGGTTGATCAATTCGAGCAAATAGTTGCAGATCACGAAATAATTATTGGTGAAATGACCTGGCAAACAAGTCAACTCATCATACAGACTAAAATTGGATGGGTTCTTGCCGGTGCTGCGATTGTAATGGCCTTCTTAGCATTTGTTCTTGTGGTCCAAATTTCCATCTGAGCAACTTATAAAATCAGCCTGCCAAATGGACATTGAATTTTTCCGGGAATACTGCTTATCGAAACCCTTAGTCACCGAAGAGGTGCCTTTTGGTCCAGGCACCCTCGTTTTTAAGGTCGCCGGTAAAATGTTTGCCCTGGCAGATATCGAACAATTCGAAAGTATCAATCTTAAGTGTGATCCTGAAATAGCGATACAGCTCCGAGAACAGTATCCTGATGTGAACCCAGGATATCACATGAACAAAAAGCATTGGAATACTGTGAATACCAGTGGGATGGTGGGAGATGAGCTGCTCATTCAATGGATTGATGATTCATACAATCTTGTTGTTAAAGGCCTCCCCAAGAAATTACAGGAAGAACTTAAAAAGATTTGACAGCACTTTACCTGATTTTTGCACTACTCATCAATAATCACTTTTCCATGTCTGATGAATTTTCGCCTGATAAGATCACATTTCTGGCTCTGGGAGACAGCTATACCATTGGAGAAAGTGTTGCTGAAAATGAGCGGTGGCCCAATTTACTGGCCGAAAAGATTGAAAAAGAGGTAGGTATCTTGGTTGAGGTGACCATAATAGCCAAAACAGGCTGGACTACTAACGAATTAATAGATGCAATAGCGGCTGCGGACTTAGCAGATGAGTACGATATGGTGGCATTACTTATTGGAGTAAATAATCAGTATCGTGGTTATGATGTAAGACAATACAAAAAAGAATTCGAACAACTCCTGAAACAATCTATTCAGTTTGCTAACAACAAAAAAGAGCGGGTATTTGTGCTTTCTATTCCCGATTATGGGGTAACTCCATTTGCAAAAGACAAGAATCCTAAGAAAATAGGCGCTGAAATAGATCAATATAACCTTAAAGCACAACAGATTTGTGAAAAACAAGAGGTTGCCTATCTGGATATTACAGAAATATCACGAAAAGCTTCTTCTGATCAGTCGTTGATAGCTGACGATGGCCTCCATCCTTCAGGCAAAATGTACAAAATGTGGTCAAAGCAGGCTATTTCATTTGCCCTTCCCTTATTTAAATAACCATATACTTTATTCAGATTTGAGCGTTGTAGCTTTCAGGATAGTTAAAATAGTCCTATTTTAGGGCTGTCAAACAGGACGCTGCCACGAACTTATGAGGCACTTAACAGGAATATTGTGTTTAATCCTACTCCTCTTTTCATGTAGGGATAGGGTGATCTGCCCTGCTTTTCAAAGTACCTATATACTTGATGATTCTGTGCGTATTGCCTATTTTTCATACATCTGGAAGCTGGACGAAGTAGATCGAATGAAAATTCTGGAGCAGCGTACAGCCCAGCAGGACAGCATTGCCGGGATCAACATTGGCATGGCAGCATTGAGTGATACAGTCAATGTGGACGCTACAACACAAAAGTCCGGAGTTGATTATTACGCCTATGTTGAGGATATAATTGTACCTCCTCGTGAGGTGAAAAAGACCAAATACGGGATCATTAAATATGAACCCTATTGGTTGAAGAACTATCACCTGAAGACTGCCCCAATGGAAAACATCCTGACACCGGAACCTGAAGAGGAGGATATCCCGCCGCTCGCAGATGAGGAGATGTTGGCTGATCTCAATTCTGATTCCACATTGACAGTCGGGCTTGCGGATACCACAGGCATAGCTATGGTAGACTCTACGGGAGCTCCAACATCCGATGTTTTGGCCAAAGCTGATGCAGAAGAGGAGAAGGGCCCCAGGTTTCTTTATAGGTATGATCCCGACGATAATTTCAATGTGGAACAAGTTTACTACAATAAATGGTATGGCCGTCAGCTGATCTATCAGAAACCGCCACCAAAACCTGAGATAGAGCCTTTAGCTGCAGATAGTGTAGTTACGGATGTAGAACCAGTTGATCCATCAAACATCCAGGATACTGAGTCGGAATTAGTACCACCTGCAGACAATCAGGAACAAGTGAGTGAGACCCCTGAACCTGTAGAGCAAGAACCTGTGGAAGAAGCTCCGCCACCTCCTCCGACCAATGAACCTGTGATTGAAGGTCAGGACGATAACCTGGGTTTCTAGCCTTTTGCAGGTTTAAATAATGATTTTATTGGCTGGTTACCATCCAGTTTTTAATAAATTACGACTCAAACCAAACCAAAAATGAAAAAAGCTATTCTATTGATCGTAGTCGTTGTGGCTGCATTGTCCGAGTATTTCATATACGCGTATGAATCTAATGAAAAACCATCAGGTGAAGCTGTTAAGGCCTCGGCACGTGTTCAGGCCGCCAATGACTTCGTAAATTCTCTTGACGGTAATCAGAAGTCAAAAGCCCTTTTTGATTTCAAAGATGAGGAGCGATATAACTGGCATTTTATTCCCCGCGAAAGGGAGGGCCTTGATCTGAGAAACATGAATGAAGCCCAGAAAGTAAAGGCTTTTGCTTTACTCAATACTTTCCTCAGTGATGAGGGTGTAGCCAAAGCGAAAAGCATCATGCAACTGGAGATCATTCTCAAGGCACTTGAAAATTTGCCACCGGAAAATGATCGTCGTCACCCGGAAAAGTATTACTTCTCCATTTTTGGACAACCTTCCGATGAGAAACCATGGGGTTGGCGATTAGAAGGGCATCACCTTTCTGTCAATTTTACTTCAGTCACTGATGAGGTCACTGTCACTCCTGCATTCTGGGGAGCAAATCCCGCAAAAGTGCCCTCTGGAGACCAGAAAGGTTTGAGAGTATTGAAAGATGAAGAAGACCTCGGTAGAGCACTTGTGAAGTTGCTAAATCCTGATCAACAAAAAATCGCCATCATTATGGATGACGCACCTGATGATGTTGTGACTGGTGCCGATAGGAAAGCCAGTCTTGAGAAATTTAGTGGCTTGAAATTTACAGAAATGAATGCCGCCCAGCAGACGTTGGTTCAGCAGATCCTGGATCTGGTATTTTCAAATGTCACCCCTGACATTGCCAAAGCTCAGATGGATGTGATGCAGGAGGCAGGTGGAATGGACGCATTGTACTTTGCATGGGCAGGAAGTCTAGAGGTAGGAAAACGACACTACTACCGGGTTCACGGCCCGACTATCCTGATCGAGTATGATAATACTCAAAATGATGCCAACCACATACACTTTGTTTGGAGGGACCTGACCAACGACTTTGGGGAAGACTTACTGGCAAAACATTATAAAGAAAGCGGCAGCGGTCATGGCCATAGCCATGGACCAGGTTCGGATCATACGCATTAAATGATCAGACTTAGACAGAAGACTACAAAAGTTTCGTGCTCAGATAGACTACAAAAGTTTAAAAGCTTTAGAAGTCTTGAATCTGAAGTTTAGAGCGAGAAACTTTTGTAGTCTGTTCTACTTTTGTAGTCTGATACCTACCTATACCACTACATTCACAATTTTATTAGGAACGAAGATGACCTTCTTCGGAGCCTTACCTTCCAGCCACTTCTGAACAACCTCATTATCGGTAACCGCCTTTTGCACTTCAGGCTGAGTAGCATCGGTTGAAAAGGAGATCTTGGTTCGCATCTTTCCATTGATCATGATCGGGTACTCTTTGCTATCCTCTTTGAGGTATTTCGCATCAAATGATGGGAGGGAAGCATCAAAGACTGTACGCTCATGCCCTAATAATCCCCAGAGTTCTTCTGAGATATGTGGAGCATAGGAAGCCAGCAGGATGGTGAAAGGCTCCAGGATAGCTCGTTTATTGCACTTCAGAGATGCCAGCTCATTGGTAGCGATCATAAAGTTACTCACAGAAGTATTCAGAGAAAGCCTGTCCACATCTTCCTCAATCTTTTTGATGGTTCCGTGAAGTACTTTCATTTCAGCGGCTGTAGCCTCATCCTCACTGACCTTAAAGTTGCCTTTATCATCGTGGAAAAGCCCCCAGAACCTTCTCAGAAATTTGTAAACGCCTTCGATACCATTGGTGTTCCATGGTTTGCTGGCCTCGATTGGACCAAGAAACATCTCATACATCCTCAGGGTATCTGCACCATATTGTTCTACGAGGTCGTCAGGGTTGACCACATTGAATTTGGATTTGGACATTTTTTCGACCTCAGCATCGCAGATCAGCTTGCCGTCTTCCAACTCAAAGTTAGCATCAGCAGCATCCGGTTTGAATTTTTTAAAGGCTTCAATATCCAGCACATCATCCTTTACAATGTTGACATCAACATGAATCGGAAAAGTATCGTATTTCCCTTTTAATCCCTTTGACACATAGGTGTTCTCACTTGTTTTTCTGTAGATCAAATTAGATCTGCCCTGGATCATACCCTGGTTTACTAATTTCTTTGCATACTCGTCTACCGAAATGTGGCCCATGTCATACAAAAACTTGGTCCAAAAGCGGGAATACAACAGGTGACCGGTTGCGTGCTCACTACCACCCATGTAGAAGTCCACTTCTTTCCAGTATTTCAAAGCCTCCGGACCGGCAAATGCCTTGTCATTGGTAGGATCCATGTATCTGAAAAAATACCAGGAAGACCCAGCCCAACCAGGCATGGTGGTGAGCTCGTAAGGGTCTCCTGCTTTAGTCGCCCATCCTTTGGCACGACCCAATGGTGGCTCGCCATCCTCTGTAGGGAGAAACTTGTCTACTTCGGGGAGTTCCAATGGTAGCTGATCATCATCCAGCAGGTAGGGGATACCTTCTTTAAAGTAGACCGGAATAGGTTCACCCCAATAGCGTTGTCTTCCAAAGATAGCATCTCTGATCCTGTAATTGATCTTTCTGGAGCCTATCCCATTTTTTTCTATGAACTCAATGGCCTTTTTGGTACCTTCTTCAAAGTTGAGCCCATTGAGGATTCCGGAATTGATGTATTTACCTTCTTTAGTAGGGTCTGCTTCCGTATCCGTTACTTTTTGAGCATCCAGGATCAAAGGTGCCTCCAATCCAAAATGCTTGGCAAAGTCAAAATCTCTTTGGTCCCCACTCGGTACTGCCATTACAGCACCAGTCCCGTATCCTGCCAATACATAATCAGCGATCCAGATTGGCACTCTTTCCTGGTTGAACGGATTGATGACATAGCTGCCGGTAAAAACCCCGGAAATTGTCTTCACATCACTCATCCGGTCTCGCTCAGATCGGTTTTTAGCTACCTCAACGTAAGCTTCTATTTCTGCTTTTTGCTCAGGTGTGGTTAGTTCAGCTACAATCTCACTTTCCGGAGCCAGCACCATAAATGTGACACCATAGATCGTATCTAGCCTGGTCGTGAATACCCGGATCTTTTTATCTGAGTTTTCTACCTGAAAGTCCACTTCTGCACCGATAGATTTTCCAATCCAGTTGCGCTGCATGTCTTTAATGGGCTCTGGCCAGTCAATCTTGTCTAATCCGCTTAGGAGTCGTTCAGCGTAGGCTGTGATTCGCATGCTCCACTGGGGCATCTTCTTTTTAATCACAGGGTGACCGCCACGCTCCGAAAAACCGTCTTTCACTTCATCATTGGATAAAACAGTACCTAATGCGGGGCACCAGTTTACAATAGCTTCCGAGATGAAAGTCAATCGATATTTAAGGAGCATTCTTTGCTGATCCTGTTCTGACCAGCTTTTCCACTCCTGGGCTGTGAAAGCAGGTGTGTCTTCATCACAGGCAGCATTCACGTTCTCATTACCCGATAGTTCAAACTTTGCGACAAGGCTCTCGATCTTTTCAGCTTTGTCTACGTCCTTGTTATACCAGCTATTGAAAAGCTGCTTAAAGATCCATTGAGTCCACTTGTAGTAGGAGGGATCTGATGTTCTGACTTCCCTCGACCAGTCGTAGCTAAATCCCAGGTTTCTAAGCTGCTCTTTGTATCGGTTTATATTGGTTTCAGTCGTAATCGCAGGGTGCTGGCCTGTTTGGATGGCATATTGCTCAGCTGGCAAGCCAAAGGCATCAAAGCCCATAGGGTGAAGAACGTTGAATCCTTTTAGCCTTTTATACCTGCTAATGATATCCGTAGCTATATAGCCCAGGGGGTGACCAACGTGCAGTCCTGCACCTGACGGATAAGGGAACATATCCAGCGCATAAAACTTTGGTTTGTCAGGATTAATCTTTACCTCATAGGTTTTTTCTTTTTCCCACGTTTCCTGCCATTTAGGTTCTATCTGTCTGTGATTATATTCACCCATCAATTCTTGAATTTTTTTAAGGGCTCAAATTTATTGGAATCCGAATGCCCTGCCAAAGAAGAAATATAAATTGTGTTCCAGGAAGAAACCTTTAGAAAGTTTGGTTGTCTTTAGGGGCAAATGAGTGATAAAAAATGAAGATCAAATACCTTTTTTTAAGCCTGGTACTATCCATTTCAATGATAAACCTTATTGCACAGGAACAGAATAATCAACCATCAGAAAAGCAAGAGGAGACCGAGGTAGTGCAGGAAACTGATAAAGAGCCCCAAATACAGAAAAAGTCAGATGGAATAATTATTACAGGTCCAGATGGTGTCATCATTGACGAGCCTAAGGAAAAGTACCAGATCAATGAATCCCGGGAGAAGTTTAAGTTTGAAGAGGAGGATGAGGATTTAGACGTTGATGAAATTACCGAAATTGAGGAACCGGATGATTCAGAGGAGGCTGTAAAAAGTAATGAGGGACCTAAAATCATCTATTATGAATCTTCCGACCAGCAAAATGATAGACATTACAGAGGAAGTCATCGAAAGAGTGATATTAAGACACTTGCCGGATCAATGAACCACAGTGGTGGCTTTGGAGCGATCTCTTTTCGATACAGTGATTTTCGTGATGAATCGATGGTCATGGCTGGATTTAGAGGAGGGTGGATTGTAAACCGTACTTTGGGTATTGGATTTGAAGGTCATGGCGTGATCCCAACAAGCCGGTATGAAGATATTGATGACAATCGTGATGTGGTCCTTGTCGGTGGCTATGGAGGTATGTTTCTGGAGCTAATTTTCTTTTCAAATCAGGTGATCCATGTGACATTTCCTGTTTCTGCTGGGGCAGGGTGGTTAGGCTACACAGAACATTGGGAAAATGATTTTACCAACCCACCATATTCACCGGATGATTCCTTGTTTTATGGACGAAATCAGTTGATTGATGATGATACATTTTGGTATGTAGAGCCGGGTGCCAACCTTGAATTGAATGTGAGTAGAAACTTCCGCATGTGCTTTGGGGTGAGCAAGCGGTTTACTCAGGATTTCAACCTTGTCAGAACCAATGAAAATGCCTTTGATAAACCCAACTACTATGTAACATTGAAATTTGGAAGGTTCTAAGAAGCCTTTTTAAGTGCTTCGATGGCCTCTTTGATGTGTTTGGTGGGTTGCCATGAGGAATTGAATTCATGGATCAAATAGCCATTGATATCAAATATGTAAGTAACCCGACCAGGTAGCAAGCCCATAAGCCTTCGAGGAACACCAAAGGCTTTTTCAGCTGTCTTATCACGGTCACTTAATAGTTGAAAGTTGAGACGGTATTTGGTAGCAAATCGTTTGTGTGATGAAACAGAATCATGACTTATGCCGAGTACCTGGGCTCCGATTTCTGCAAAGTCATCATATTGATCCCGGAATGAGCACGCTTCCCTGATACAACCCGGAGTTTCATCTTTTGGGTAGAAATAAATGACCATTGGATGTTTCCCAATGAAGTCATGCAGCCGAACTTGTTTGTTATCCTGATCTGCCAGTGTCAGGTTTGGCAGTTGATCACCTATTTTCATATGAATTTCAAAACTAACATCCTAAAAGACTTGTTTCAATTTGATAGAAATATTTAAGCATTATTTGATACGGTTTCAGATCATTTTAATTTAGCATTCAAATCCTACCTTATGCAACAATACCTCGACTTAATGCAGCACATTATCGATCACGGCACAGTCAAAAGTGATCGGACCGGAACAGGCACAAAAAGTGTATTCGGTCATCAGATGCGCTTCGATCTGTCAAAAGGATTTCCATTGGTGACCACCAAGAAATTGCACTTGAGGTCTATCATTCATGAGTTGTTGTGGTTTATTAAGGGGGATTCTAATATAAAATACCTCAAAGAGAACGGAGTACGTATCTGGGATGAATGGGCAGATGAAAATGGTGATCTTGGACCGATCTATGGCGTGCAGTGGCGCAGCTGGCCTAAGGCTGATGGTTCAACAGTTGATCAGCTTTCTCAGGTCATCAATACCATCAAAAACAACCCCGATTCCCGGCGGATCATTATCAGTGCCTGGAATGTGGGAGAGATAGAAAACATGGCTTTGCCTCCATGTCACACATTGTTTCAGTTTTATGTGGCAGATGGTAAACTCTCCTGTCAGCTTTATCAGCGGAGCGCTGATGTGTTTCTGGGGGTTCCTTTCAATATTGCCTCCTATGCATTATTCACGATGATGATTGCCCAGGTTTGTGATCTTAAGCCGGGCGATTTTGTACATACATTTGGAGATGCTCATTTGTACTCCAACCACATGGAGCAGGCTGCGTTGCAACTTTCTCGTGATCCTCGGCCATTACCAGAGATGAAAATCAACCCTAATGTAAAAAGTATATTTGATTTTAAATACGAGGATTTCGAATTAGTCAATTATGAGCCTCATCCCCATATAAAAGGCGAAGTTGCCGTTTAAATAAGAATATCAGGTTTTGTACCAATAATACACCAGATCTATTTGATTGCCGTTTATTGAGTAGATAATGTCAACCTATCATTAAGAAAAACTCAAAGCCCATGGACTTTAAAATCATTTTTACCGTTATCTTCCTTGTTCTGTTTTCCACTGCCAGAGCTCAGGAAGCAGTGACCACTTTGGATATCAGAGAGTGCATCGATATCGCTCTTGAAAATAATCTTACTCTTCGAAGAAGTCAGCTTCAAAGAGAAGGTGCCAGGATCGATTACAATCAATCCCGTGCTCAAAGGCTACCTAATGCAAATCTTAGTGGAGGCTATGGACTGAATTTCGGTCGATCCATTGACCCCACGACCAATGACTTCATCACACGTGAGATTAATACTTTGAATTTTGGTGGAAATGCCGGGGTGGTACTTTTCAATGGGTTCAATATTCATAATACCATTAATCGGGCAGAAACGTCGCTGGAAGCTTCAGAGTTTGACGTGAAGAAAGCTACCAATGATATTACGTTGAACATCATCAATAATTATTTGACCGTATTGTTTAATAATGAGCTGTTGGAAAATGCTAAATACCAGTTAGAATCCAGTAAAAATCAGCTTACCAGGACAAAAAAGCTTGTAGCTTCCGGAGCCTTACCCAGGACCAATGAATTGGAACTTGTTTCACAGGTTGCAAGTGATGAAGTGAACCTTGTCAACGCACAAAACAACCTTGACCTTGCTAAACTCACTTTAAAGCAGAGCATGCTGATCCCTGCATCTGAAAAAATTAATGTGGTGATGCCAGACCTGGATATAAGTTTGGAGGAAGCAGATTTGAGTGTATCCGTTGAGCAGGTTTATGCTTTGGCTTTGGAAATTCAGCCGGAAATTCTAAGTGCAGACCTCAAAAAGGAGAGTGCTTTATTAGGAGTAAGAGTTGCTCAATCAGGAATTTCTCCTTCAATTACTGCAGGTGCCGGCTTTAGAACCAATTATTCAGATGCTTTTTCGTTAGGAACTGAAACGGACGTAGCTTCACAATTTGAAAACAACCTAAGCAAATACCTCTCACTAGGTATTCAGATACCTATTTTCAATCGCCTCAGTGTGAGCTCCGATATTCAACGATCCAAGATATCCCTTCAACAAGCCGAGTTGAATGCTATTGAAGAAAGAAATACATTACGGCAGACTATTGAAAGCGCATACAATAACGCTTTAGCTGCATCCAAAACATACGCTGCATCCGAAAGAAGGGTAGAGGCCTTGGAAGAAACTTTTCGTTCTGTCGAAAATCAATATAACTTAGGGGCAGCAAACTTCACAGACTATCAGTTAGCATCAAATAACCTGTATCAGGCCAAATCTGATCTAATTAGAGCGAAGTTTGACTTTGTGTTTAAGAAAAAACTTGTTGACTTCTATCAGGGTAAACCCCTTGACCTCTAAGCATGGCAAAAAAGAAAAAGTCCCGCAATAAATTACTGTATATACTTTTAGGCGTTGTAGCTGTTCTCGTTGTTGTAGCGCTTGTTGGCAAATCACAAGGCTGGGTAGGCCAAAAACAAGCCGTAGAGGTTGAGTCCGATGTCGTAAAGCTTGCCAGGATTGTAGAGAAAGTAAGTGCTTCGGGAGCCGTACAGCCGGTGATTGAAGTAAAGATCAGCCCTGAAGTCTCAGGAGAGATTATCGAGTTGAAAATCGAGGAGGGAGACAGTGTTGCAAAAGGGGATTTCCTTTTAAAAATCCGTCCTGACAACTTCATTTCTGCTTATGAGCGATCAAGAGCCACTTTAAATCAGCAGAAAGCCAACTTTGAAAGCGCAAAAGCCTCACTCGAGCGGGCAAAAGCAACATTTACCCGTCAGGAATTGGAGTACAATCGGCAGAAAAAACTTTATGATGAAGAAGTGACTTCCAAGTCAGACTTTGAATTGGCCGAGGCCAACTATAATGTGGCAAAACAAGACCTCGAATCGGCCAAACAACAGGTAGTGGCCAGCCAGTATATTGTAGAGAGTTCACTTGCTACTGTAGAAGATGCTGCAGAAAATTTGCGATTGACTGAGATCATCGCCCCGATGAACGGAATCGTTTCAAAGCTTGCTGTAGAATTGGGGGAAACTGTAGTGGGAACTTCACAGATGCAGGGTACAGAAATGCTTCGAATAGCAGATCTTAACAATATGGAGGTGCGGGTAAATGTGAATGAGAATGATATCATTCGTATTTCAGTAGGAGATACCTCAATCATTGAGGTGGATTCTTATTCCTATATGGAAAAGAAGTTTAAAGGTATAGTGACCCAAATTGCAAATACAGCCAATGAAAAAGCTTCCGCGGATGCAGTGACGGAGTTTGAAGTACGGATTAAGATTTTGAACAGCTCGTACCAGGACCTGGTAAATGATGGGATGAGGTACCCCTTCAGACCGGGAATGACTGCCAGTGTAGAGATACTGACCGAAACCAAGAATAATGTATTATCTGTTCCATTGGCGTCTGTTACTACCAGAAAGGCTGAGGCTGATAGTACCAAGAACAACGAAGAGCAAACAGATGAGAATGTGAGTCTTGCCAATCAGGAAGTAGATGAAGTGGTTTTTAAGCTTGTGGATGGGAAAGCCGTAAAAGCTGTAGTGGAAACCGGTATTTCAGACTATCAGCGCATCGAAGTATTGACAGGGTTGGAAGAAGGTGATAAAATCATCAAAGGGCCCTTTTTAGCAGTTTCTAAGCGTCTTAGCGATGGTGATAATGTAGAAATCACCAATGAGAATGGCAAGGATAAACCTTCCGGTTCTAATAAGGAGTAATTCCGAATTGATCTTTCAAAGTAAGGTACAATGGGTGGATGGGTAATCCCATTACATTAAAATAAGACCCTTCAATCTTACTGATCTTGGTGAGGCCAATCCAGTCCTGAATGCCGTATGCACCGGCCTTGTCGAATGGTTTGCAGGAATCAATGTAATACTTGATTTCATCACTTGTGAGTGGGTCAAAAAACACCTGCGTAATTTCATGAAATGTAAAATGTCGGTGGTTATCTGAAATACACACACCTGAAATTACCAAATGTGAAGTGCCGGAGAGTGTTTCAAGCATTTTCACCGCGTCGTCATAGTCTGCAGGCTTTCCGAGAATAGCCTCACCCTTCACAACAATAGTGTCTGAAGTAATCAGGATCTCTTCCGAAAATTGATGCCGGTAATGATTGTTTTTTCCTTTAGCCAGGTGTTCAGCTACCTGAACAGGAGATAAGCGTTCAGAAAATGACTCATCGAAATTGGTATCTATTGCTTCAAATTGGTAGCCTGCCTCAGCCAGGAGCTGCCTACGCCTTGGGCTATTAGAGGCCAGAATTATTTTTTTCATCTATAAACCCTCCTGAGTTTCCACTTGCTGTTGAGCGTGGGTGTATAGAAAGGTTTGTGATCTTGCTCCAGGTATACTTTACCTCCAATTAGTGCAGCAATTTCAATGATATCTTTGGGTATCGGCTTTTGGAGGTCATCAGGTTTGAAATGTTCCTCCATGAATTTGGTGGTGAATGAACCATCTTCAAATGCAGGGTGCTGAATAACATATGCAGCCAGGTCAAGGGAATTTTTTACCCCTATGATTTTGTAATCACTGATGGCTCTTAGCATCCTGTTGATAGCTTCTTTTCGGTCCTTGCCATGCGTGATCAACTTGGAGATCATAGGGTCGTAATGGATGGGTATCTCCATCCCTTCCTCAAATCCATCGTCTAACCGGACGCCTGGCCCTGCAGGTGTTTCATATACTTTAAGCTCACCCACATCCGGGAGAAAGTTGTTTTCAGGATCTTCTGCATAAACCCTTATCTCAAGGCTATGGCCGTTGATGGAAAGGTCTTCCTGCTCAATAGACAAGGGTTTACCTTCAGCAATATGGATTTGTTCTTTCACGAGATCCAAGCCCGTGATCATTTCCGTGACTGGGTGCTCAACCTGTAACCGGGTATTCATTTCAAGAAAATAGAAGTTCTTTTTATCATCCATCACGAATTCCACGGTACCAGCACCATAATAGCCACATGATCTGGCTACATTGATAGCTGCCTGCCCGATTTCCTTCCTCTTTTGTTCATCAACGGATACGGAAGGGGCTTCTTCTATCACCTTTTGATGTCTCCGCTGAATGGTACACTCCCTTTCGAATAGGTGAATAATGTTCCCTTTTTGATCACCCAGGATCTGTACCTCTATATGTTTGGGAGAAGTGATGAATTTTTCAATAAACACAGCCTCGTTACTAAATGCGTTTTTAGCTTCACTCATGGCCCGTTTCATCTCTTCTTCCAGGTCCTTTTCTTTCCGGACAATCCGCATCCCTTTGCCGCCTCCCCCGGCTCTTGCCTTGATCAGGATGGGGTATCCAATTTTTTTGGAGATTTCCTTAGCCACTTTCACATCCTTAATGGCTTCATCCATCCCAGGGACAAGAGGAACATTATAGTTTTTTACAGCCTGCTTCGCCGTCAGTTTATCACCCATTATTTCAATGGATTTTGAAGACGGACCAATAAAAATCAGCCCGGATTTCTCTACTAACTCTGCGAATTCGGCATTTTCAGACAAAAAACCGTAACCAGGGTGTACTGCGTCAGCTTTTGTTTGCTTACAGGCATCAATGATTTTATTTTGATCCAGGTAAGATTGGGAGGAAGGTGGAGGACCGATACAAATACTTTCATCTGCATATTTTACATGGGGGGAGAAACGATCCGCTTCGCTATACACTGCCACCGTGCTTATGCCCATGTCTTTGGCTGTTTTCATGATCCTGAGGGCTATTTCGCCACGATTGGCTACTAGTATCTTTTTGATTTTGGGCATTGGCTCTTGTTGTTAGATGCCTAAATTTAATGAGGCCTCAGGGCATTTGACACTCGATTAAGAAATTTTTGGTTTGTGCAGATTTTAATAAGTGTTAGTTTTGCGTTGCGGATTTGGTAAGGAATTATTAACAATCTTTTATGGATTTATTTGAAAAATTACAGGCCAACAGGGGCCCATTAGGTAGTATTTCGCATATAGATGATAACTACTATATGTTTCCAATGCTCGAGGGTGAAATTGCTCCAAGAATGCAATTCAAAGGAAAAACTGTCCTTACCTGGAGCTTGAACAACTACTTAGGTCTGGCCAATCATCCTGAAGTGAGGAAGACGGACTCAGAAGCGGCAGCAAAATACGGTCTTGGTTACCCAATGGGTGCCAGAATGATGACCGGAAATACAAAATATCACCATCAATTAGAGACTGAGCTGGCAGAATTTGTAGGGAAACCAGCTGGATTACTCCTGAATTATGGATATCAGGGCGTGCTTTCTATCATTGATGCGGTTGTTGGAAGAAAAGACGTAATCGTTTATGACGCTGAATGTCATGCCTGCATCATAGATGGAGTGAGACTTCACATGGGTAAACGATTTGTTTATCCACACAACGACATCAAAAACCTGGAGGTGCAGCTTAAGCGTGCTGAAAAAATCACGAAAGAGACCGGAGGAGGTATTTTAGTTATCACGGAGGGTGTTTTTGGAATGTCAGGTAATACCGGTGACCTGAAGGGCATCGTGGAGCTGAAAAAGAAATATGACTTCAGACTCTTCGTAGATGATGCACATGGTTTCGGAACAATGGGTAAAAATGGTGCCGGTACTGCAGAGCACTACGGAGTAACAGAAGAAGTTGACCTTTATTTTGCCACTTTCGCGAAGTCAATGGCCAGCATTGGAGGATTTCTGGCCAGTGACCCAAAAGTTCTGGATGTATTGAAATACAACCTGCGATCACAGATTTTTGCCAAATCATTACCTCTTGCCATTGTGCTAGGTAACCTCAAGCGATTGGAGATGATCAAGAAGCATCCTGAGTTTAAGGATAACCTTTGGAAGATCGTCAATGCTTTACAATCTGGTCTGAAAGAAATAGGCCTTAATATTGGAACCACGAAATCGCCAGTTACGCCAGTTGTGTTGAGCGGTGACCCTTATGAGGCTGCAAACCTTATGAAAGACCTCAGATCAAACTATAATATTTTCTGTTCGGCTGTTGCTTATCCGGTAGTGCCGAAAGGGACGATAATTGTAAGAATTATCCCTACTGCAGTACATAGTTTGGAAGATGTGAAAGAAACACTAAAAGTATTTGAAACTATTAAAGAAAAACTTCATGACGGAGTCTACCTAAAAGAAGGTGAAAAAGGCGCTACTTTATTAGAAACATAGCTTTTTTCGCTGTTTTAGCTTGGATTTTGAACATTTTAGTTAAATTGCTCTATCGAATAATTATCAGTAACCTTAAAGATTTATCAATATGAAAAGATTTGATGAAATAAAAGATTTATTAATGTCATTAGAAGGAGACTTCCAGAAATTTTATGATAAAGGAAATTCTGCTGCAGGAACCCGCGTAAGAAAAGGAATGCAGGATGTGAAAAATCTTGCACAAGAGATCAGAATTGAAGTTCAGGACATTAAGAATAAATAATTAACGTCTATCTATAAAAAAAGGGGCCTGAGCCCCTTTTTTTATGCATTTTTCTGAAACTTTTCATATAGTTCCTTTGATCCACTTACCAACGGAAGCCTGACGTGATGATCAATGATACCGTGAGCTTTCATTCCTACCTTGAGTGAGACAGGGTTGCCTTCCAGACTCACCAGATCGTAAGAGGAGAGAAGTTTCTGATTTAATTTCATCCCTTCACGTGTATTTCCTGATAATGAAACTCTAACCATTTCTGAAAACTCATGTGGTAGCAGGTTAGCGATTACGGAGATTACTCCATGAGCTCCCAATGATATCATTGGAAAAGTAAGTGCATCGTCACCTGAGATGAGCATGAAGTCCTCGGCTGTGTTGGAGACGATCTTTGCACACTGATTCAGATCTCCACTGGCTTCTTTTATTGCAATAATATTTTTGTGTTTAGATAGCTCAATGGTCGTCTCTGCAGTCATGTTACTTCCTGTCCGGGAAGGAACGTTGTAGAGTATTACCGGGAACTTGCTGGCATCAGCAAATCGCTGATAATGAGCCACTATGCCTCTTTGGGAAGGCTTGTTATAGTGAGGGCTGGAGGTAAGAATTGCATCAATTGGATAGTCACTCAAAGCGCTCACTTCCCTTTCCATGGCCATGGTGTTGTTGCCACCAAGACCCATTACAAGCGGTAATTTTTTATCATTGTTTTCAATGACAAACTCAAGGATTTTAAGTTTTTCTTCCCATTCAATGGTGGCTGCTTCACCTGTGCTACCCAGCACTACGAGGTATTCTACTTTACCTGTGGTAACATGGCTTAAGACCTTTTTAAGCCCTTGAAAATCTATTGTTAAGTCTTTATTAAATGGAGTAACCAGCGCTACTCCCGTACCTTTCAGTTTTTCCTGTAACATGTTATATCTTTTTGAGATATCTGAGCATCTCCCCACTCACAAATTTACTGCTATCACCTACCTGTACCATCATCTCATAATAATGCTTTCGTTCAGGTTGCATCACTCCAATGCGTGCCGGTGCATTAGTCATAGAGCTTATATAATCTAATAAATAGTGACCAGAATCATCCAGACACAGTAAAAAATCAAAGTCCTGTTTAAGAAAATGATCCAATTCCGGGGACTTGATTTGTCCGATGATGTTGATTTGTGATGACTTAAACCATGGAGACATCTGATGCCCTTTAGGCTTTCTCAGAAAATAAATTTTACTGACTTTTTTACCATCATTTTTAAGGTCTTCCACAACCCTATTGATGCTTTCTTCATTTTCAAAGTCTTCCTGAATGATCAACCCGATGTGCTTGGATTGATTAAATTCAATCCATGATTTAATCTTCCGGTTTCTTTCATTTCGGGTAGTCCTGTATGCTATGATTAGCTTTTTAATCATTTTCGATTGATCAATTCATTAAATTCCCTCTCGGAAAGTATGGTTACTCCATTTTTCTCTGCTTTTTCTCTTTTAGCTGGTCCCATATTTTCTCCCGCAACCAGAAAATCTGTATTGCCGGAAACGCTGCTGCTTACTTTACCACCAAGGTTTTTGATAAGCTTTTTTAGGTCTTCTCTGTCAATCGTTTCGAAAACGCCCGAAATGACAAATGATTTTCCCGCTAAAGTATCATTTTGCTCCGTGGCATCCTCAATATTTGTTTCAAAGTTTAATCCTGCAGCCTTTAATTTCTCAACAATCTGATTGTTTTCCGGATCTTGAAAGTAACTAACCACACTCTCAGCAATGCGATCACCAATTTCGTGGACATCAATTATCTCATCAAAAGAGGCATTTTGTAGCCTGTCGATTGTTTTGAAATGATCCACAAGCTTTTCTGCGACTGTCTTGCCTACATATCGGATCCCTAAACCGAAAAGTACATTATCAAAGGGTATGCTTTTGGATTTTTCCAGTGCCCCAATAATGTTTTGAGCGGTCTTTTCTTTGATGGAACGCACCTTTGTATCCCCTGTGGCCGGATCCACTTCTTCAAATTTCAGTTCATTGAGATCTTCAAAAGTGAGTGAGTACAGGTCACCGATATGTCTTATGAGACCTTTGTTGTAAAGTCCCCTGATGGTATTGGGCCCAAGGTTGTTGATATCCATAGCATTCCTGGAGATAAAATGCTCTATGCGGCCTCTGACCTGCGGAGGGCAACCTGTAAAATTTGGACAATAATGGACAGCTTCGCCTTCTTTTCGCTCCAGAGTGGTGTTGCATTCCGGGCAATGATCGATGTATTTAAATTTTTCCGTGCCTGATCGCTGATCCAGCATCACACCTGTGATCTTTGGTATAATCTCACCACCTTTTTCCACAGAAACATAATCCCCGATCCTGATATCCAGCCGTTCAATTTCATTGGCATTGTGAAGAGAAGCTCGTTTCACGGTTGTTCCGGCAAGTAGTACTGGTTCCAGCTCTGCAACCGGGGTAATGGCACCTGTGCGGCCTACCTGGTAAGTTATTCCGTTGAGCCGGGTGACAGCTCCTTCGGCTTTGTATTTATAGGAGATAGCCCATCGGGGACTCTTAGCCGTGAAACCCAACTCTTTTTGATGGTCAGTATTGTTGACCTTGAGTACTACTCCGTCAGTCTCTACGGGTAACTGATGTCTTTTTTGCTCCCACTCATTGATGTACTCAAAAACTTCTTCGATATCCTTACACTTACGATAGGTGGGGGAAACATTGAATTGTAGCCTTTCCAGCAAACTGATTGAATCTGAATGTGTTTTTGGTTCGAGGTTTTCACCAAGCAATGAGTATAAAAAGCAATCCAGGTTTCTGCTGGCCACGATTGAAGAGTCCTGCATTTTGAGGGTCCCACTGGTAGTGTTTCTTGGGTTTGCCAGCAATGCTTCACCGGCTTCGGCACGCGATTTATTCAATGCTTCGAAGACCTTTTTTGGCATGAATACTTCACCACGGACCTCGAAAGAAGGAGGAAAGTTGTCTGCAGTGATCCTCAAGGGGATGGACCGGATGGTTTTTACGTTATTGGTTACATCGTCACCCTTTTCTCCATCTCCACGAGTTACCGCTTGCTTGAGGATCCCATTCTCATAGAGCAAACTGATGGCTACCCCATCAAATTTCAGCTCACAGAAATATTCATAGTCGTTGCTTCCAAGGCCTTTAGCAACCCGCTGGTCAAAATCGCCCAATTCCTCTTTTGAATAGGTATTGCCTAACGACAACATGGGGTACTTATGATAAACGGTATCAAAGGACTTAGTAATAGTGCCACCAACCCGTTGAGTAGGGGAGTCTTCTCTCTTTAAATCAGGATAAGCTTTCTCAAGCTTTTCCAGCTCTTTCAGCATCTGGTCAAACTCATAGTCGGATACTTCTGAGGTGCTTTCCTGGTAATAGAGATAATTTAACCTGTTGAGACGGTCTGTGAGTTCGTTTACTCTGTCTTTGACTTCAGATGGAGGCATTGAATTGGGTTGTTCCTACAAAACTAATAACTCCAAAAATATGTACAGCATCTTAAACCAATTGAAAGTGATTTTGGAGGATTGTTGATACAAAAACTGGCAACTTCAAAATAAATGTTTATACCTTTGCAATAATCAGCCTGTCTTTCATGTTTCTTAATTACTAGTCGATCGCCGCATTTTAGAATTTCTAAAATGTGAATAATTCAATATTTAATATTATTATTCTGTGGCGAAGTATATACTAGCATCATTGTTTTCCATACATTGTTTCATTGAGTTATTTGGTCAATGTAGCGCATTAAGACAACAGCGTAATCTGAGTTTTAATACAGACAGGGACTGTGCACCTGTAACAGTAACTGACTTCACGATCACTTATTTCTTCAATGTACCTCAGAACCCTAATGAGATTACCATTCGATTTGCATGGAATGATCCTGCCAATAATATTGATATCTATGGATTGGGTGATGCGGAGTTCTCTGTAGGGGGTGGCAATACAGAGTTTACTGCCGCCGGTACTTTCGTTTACCCGGAGAATGAAGATTGCCTTTTTGAACCAACAGCCCATATCCTGGTAAATGGAGTGGCATGTGAGACCTCGGAGCAGATCCAGCTGGTTTCGTCCTGGTCAAATGACAACGATTTTGGTGGCGACTTATTGATCAATCCTGATCCGTATAGGGTCTGTTTTAATAATCCGATTGTTAACGCCATTTTGGATGACAACTCAACGTTCAACTGTAATATTAATGATGAGCCGGATAATCCAAACAGGCTTGTAAGACATACTCAATTCGTATACGGAACAAATCACGACCCAGCCAACTCGATCCGAAACCTGACACTAGAAAATGGTGGCACGATCAACCTGACTGACGGAGGGGCTAATCTTTCATCTACAACTACCCGAAATGGTGTGACAGGTGCTTATTTTGGACCCATTGTGCAAATTCCCTTTACCGCGGATGGTCCAAATATGTCTACGTTCCCAATGAATGCTCCTGCGGATGTAAATAATGCAGTAGGTGATGAATTTGAGATTACGTTATACAACTGGAATACGTGTAATCCTTTCAATGGGGATCCATTAAACCCTAACTATGATGAGGCGGTTTCAACTACGGGATATATCAGAATTGTCGCCTTACCTAATCCAGATTTTCAGACGAGAGTCAACAACGCAGGTGGAAATATTCAGAGCATCTTCTGTATCGGTGAGCCTATTTATTTTGAAAATCTCACAGCTGGAGCCAATAGCTATCGATGGGAGTTTTATGGTGACGCTACTGATGCAAACCTGGTTTCTTCAAGTACTGCAAATAACCCCACATTTACCTACAATGTGTTTGGCGACAAGCTGATTCGTTTAATAGCCGAAGACCCTAACGCTCAGGGATCTTGTGAGGTTATTGTGGAAAAAATCATTACGCTTTCACCATCTACAACTGCGACTATTGAGCTTTATGAACCAACCTTCACCACACAGATTGATCCGAAATTTTGTCAGTCGGATGGGTCGGATGTTTTCACGGTTGGTTTTAGAGATGCTACTACTTACATTGAGCCAAATTCAGAATGGAGATGGGAGTTTTATGATGAGAATGGAGCTTTTGTGGAAAGCCTTCCGGCAGCTGGATTTGGACCTCAGATTACTGATTTCACAAGAACATATAGCAATCCCGGTGAGTACCTAGTAAGGTTAACAGCGAGAAATAATGCTTCCAATTGTCAGACTGTAGATGAGAAGACTATTACAGTTTATGATGGCCCTGAAGCCACTTTTGAGGCAAATGAAGTTTGCGAAGGGGAAAGAACAGCATTTCGCAATATAGCAGATGAACTGTCGGGTATTGCTCCCAGAATAGATGGGGACTATATAGATTCATGGCACTGGGATTTCAGTTATAGTGGTGTCTTTCGTTCTGAACTGATTAGGGCTGATAGCACAGCATTTGAATGGTTTCTGAATGGTTCAGACATTGCCACGGGAAATGAACCAGCAATTTCCTCAGCGGGAACTTACCAGGTGGCCCTACAGGTGACTACAGCTATGGGCTTATGTTCAGATATATACGTACGCGATGTCATCGTGCATCCGGCCCCCGTCCCAGTCATTGACAGTGATTATGCGAATCCTATATGTTCACAAGACTCGCTGACTATTTATAATAACTCCGACTTGTCAGGCGGAGCAAATTACTTCCTCACGATTTCGGATGGTATAACAAAAGACTCTGTTTCATTTGATCAGCCCGATAGTACCTTGGTTTTCTCTAATTCCTCAGGAATTGATAAGACATATACAATGGTACTTTACGGAGTTTCCGGTTTGGGTTGCACAGCTTCTTCGGATAGTCTCGAGATCACTGTCTTACCAACTTTTCCATCTTCATTTTCTGACCTCAACTACGATCCTCTTAGCAGCAACTGCTCTGTATGGGAGAGCATAGTAGAGGTCAGCCCATCTACCCAGGCATTGGATCCCGATTCCTACACATGGACCATTACATATCAGGGTAATATTGTGACAGGATATCCTGTGACTAAAAATGCCGGAGATTCGGCATTCCACTCGCTTGACTACAGCATAAACAACAACAGTGGCACCAACCAGGTTTATCAAATCAATCTGGAAGTGGTGAAGGCTGGAATTTGTGTCGAGAACAGCCAAATGAATGTGGTGATTAACCCGGTGCCGTCATCTGATTTTACAATAAGTGAGCGTGATTCCTGCTCATACAAAGTTTTTGAACTCGAAGCAGTTCAAAAAGGGCTGAGCTATCAATGGAACTTCGATCCAGCCCCTGATCAGTGGGTAAATGATGGGGATATTCAGCAATTGATGTACTACAGACCTGCTTTTGGAAGCGCTGATCTCAATACCCAATTTGGTTTGATCACAGAAAATCTGGTGAGTTGCCGAAGCGAGGAGCTGGTTCAAAACGACGCGGTAGAAGCGAGCGAGGATGCCATTCTGATTGATTTTGATCTGTCACCGGATACTTTAACCATACCTGATAATAACATTGTAGATATCATTAATAACAGTAATTCAGGGGCAGGTTGGAACTATCAATGGGACTTTGGTGACGGGAATACTCAGAGCGTGCAGGAGCCTTTATCGCATCAATACCATGAACCCGGCAGCTATCAAATCACCTTGACTATTAATAATGCTTTTTGCACTGAAAGTCTGAGTCGTTCTGTTATTGTAAACCCGTCAGATCCTGTGGTAGACTTCACGGCAGACCCGCGTACAGGGTGCAGACCTTTAATAGTAAGTTTTGAAGACCTCTCTACAAATACTGATCAAAGTACATATTTATGGGATTTTGGAGATGGGATCACCTCAAACGAGATCAGCCCCCTCCACACTTATAGTAAAGCGGGGACATATACGGTGACGCTCTATGCAGAAAATACTTCCGGAGGCTCTGATACGGAAACAAAAGCTTTTTATATCGAGGTGTTACCAACACCAGTTGCAGACTTTATTGCCAATCCAACTACTGTTCTCATTCCTGATCAGGAAGTTTTCTTTAGAAATCTGTCTTTCAATGCCGACCGATATGAATGGGACTTTGGAGATGGCAGCACATCAATAGAAGTAAACCCTGTTCACACTTATGATGAGGAAGGGAAGTATGGTGTTTCCCTCGTTGCTCAAAACTCCCTTGGCTGTGCTGACACTCTGGCGTATGAAGGTTTAATTGCTGCTACGGAAGGTGGCACAGTGAGGGTGCCAAATGCTTTTTCACCCAGTCCGGATATCTCAGAAAGCGGCGGGAATGACAATTCGATCAATGACGTGTTTCTACCCAGAGTAGAAGGCGCAACACACTTCAAGATGCTTATTTATAATAAGTGGGGTGAATTACTTTTTGAATCAGACAACCAGCAGACAGGTTGGAATGGATATTATCAAGGCAAGCTGATGCCGACAGATGTATATGTATACAGACTCGAGCTCATATTTAGCGATGGGCGTGAGGCAGTAAGAATAGGGGATGTAACATTAGTGAGATAGATTTTGAAACACATAATTTTAACCAGCTTAATTATCATTTTTGTTGTCAGGGCAAACTGTCAGGACGTTCAATATTCTCAATATTATGCGAATCCACTTTATCTGAATCCTGCTTTTAGTGGTTCCACGAAAATGCACAGGTTGGTGGTGAACCATCGCCTTCAATGGCCTAATCTACCCAGGGCATTTGCTAACTACTCCGCTTCCTATGATTACAATGCTACGGGATTAAACAGTGGTTTCGGTTTGCTGATCAATTCCGATGTTGCAGGATCTGCCTCGCTGCGTTCAAGTCTGGTGTCGCTTAATTACGCCTATAATATTCAGTTGAAAGATAAATGGGTGATCAAACCTGCTATGGCTTTTGGTTGGGTAAACAGAACCATAGATTACGAAAGACTTGTTTTCGGTGATCAAATAGATTTTGGGATGGACGGAGCTCCTACCCAGGATCCGGCGATTTCAGCCATTCAGGGAAATTCCTATATTGACATTGCAACTGGATTTTTGGCTTACAGCCAGAATTTTTGGTTTGGTTTCTCAGTTTTTCATGTCAACGAGCCAAACAATTCTTTGATCAACGGCCAAAGCACAGTTCCAATGAAATACAGCATTCATTCAGGGACGCGAATTGAGCTGGGTAATAAAGCTTTTAGAAGTAGAAGAAAAGTAAGCCTGGCCCCGGGATTTATTTACAAAAGACAGGGTGACAATAAACAATTGGATATAGGTACTTCGGTCTACACAGAGCCCATCCTCTTTGGGGTTTGGTATAGAGGTGTGCCCTTCACGAGAAATGTTGCCGGATTTCTCAATCAGGATGCTATCATATTTGTGGTGGGCGTGGAGTTCAAACAGCTACAATTTGGCTACAGTTTTGACGCCAACATTTCCAGTTTGGGGCCGGAGACAGGTGGTGCTCATGAATTTTCCTTGCAATATAATTTTGAAACAGTATCTAATCCACACAAAGTAAGCAGGAGAAAAAAATTTCTGCCCTGTCCTGCATTCTTCAAGTAAGTAAGCTCTCATTTGGCCGATTGTTATAATTTTGAGCAATGGTCAAAACAGCCGATTTCCGGGATAGAATTGCAAAACAAGAAGCACTGAGGGTTGTAAGTGAGATTGCGCAATCTGCTGATATAGAGACCTATATCATTGGTGGCTATGTCCGCGATATTTTGTTGCACCGGCTCTCAAAAGATGTTGACTTTGTATGTGTTGGAAGCGGGATCTCCCTGGCTCAATTGGTGCACAAAGCGTTGGGCGATAAGTCCAAGCTTGCTGTTTATAAGAACTTTGGAACAGCCTCAATCACTTATGAGGATCATGTACTAGAGTTTGTAGGTGCACGAAAGGAATCATACAGGTCTGATTCAAGAAAACCTATTGTGGAAGACGGCACCCTGGAGGATGATCAGAAAAGGAGAGACTTCACAATTAATGCGATGTCAATTAGCCTCAATAAATCTGATTTCGGTCAGCTAATTGATCCCTTCAATGGATTGGATGACCTGGATAGGCAGATCATACGAACACCCACAGATCCTAACGTGACTTTCAATGATGATCCTTTGAGGATCATGCGAGCTATACGTTTTGCCAGCCAGTTGGTCTTCGATATTGAGCCTGATACCTTCCAGGCCATCATGGATTACAAGGACCGATTGGATATCATCTCTATGGAGCGCATCAGTGATGAGTTGAATAAGATCATTCTCTCACCCAAGCCATCCTATGGATTTAACTTACTCTTTCATTCCGGAATTTTGAAAATTATTTTTCCAGAGATGGTGGATCTTCAGGGGGTAAAAATCATTGATGGCCAGGGCCACAAGGACAATTTTTATCATACTTTGGGTGTTTTGGATAACATCAGTCTGAACACGGACAATTTATGGCTAAGGTGGGCTGCCATTTTGCATGACATTGCCAAGCCAGCTACACAACGATTTTCTAAAAAAGCCGGATGGACATTTCATGGCCATGAGGACCTGGGAGCCAAATGGGTTCCCGGCATTTTTAAGCGTCTGAAACTTCCTTTGAATGAAAAGATGAAATATGTGCAGAAGCTTGTACGTTTACATCTCAGACCCATCGCTCTTGTGAATGAGGAAGTGACAGATTCTGCGATCCGAAGACTTTTGTTTGAGGCGGGGGATGACATTGATGATTTGATGATACTTTGTAAAGCAGACATTACCTCTAAGAACAAAGAAAAGGTAAAGCGATATCGAAATAATTTTGGAGATGTAGCCCAGAAAATAAAAGATGTAGAAGCCAGAGATCACATCAGAAATTTCAATCCACCGATTTCAGGAGAAGAAATAATCAAAACTTTTGACATCAAACCTTCAAGGGTCGTGGGGGATATAAAGGCGGAAATCAAAGAAGCCATACTTGAAGGAAAAATAAAAAATGAACATTCCGAGGCTTTTAACCTGATGGTAGAAATTGGGAAATCAAAAGGACTTGATATAAAATAAAACTAATGCCTATTTTTGCACCCTTAAAAATAAATTCAATGAAAATTATTCTAAGCAGTCTTTTACTTGTTATTATGTTTTTTGCTTCGGCACAGGAACAAAAACCCGCAGCCCAGGATTCCGTGCCCTTCGAAGTGAGAAAACAAGCTGTTCTGTATAATCTGGCCAGAAAATACAATGATACAGAGATGCAAAAGCAGGCCCTCTATAACTTATACGTTTTCAACCCCAATGCTGCTTTCCTCGATTCATTAGCCATTCTTTATTATGATCAGCAGGAGTATGTTTCTGCAGGCCTGGTGGCTCAGGACGCTGTTTCTATCAATCCTAATGATATGCTGGCTACTGAAATAGCTGCTTTAAGCTTCGACAATATCGGTGTAAGTGCCAAGGCCATTGACTTTTATGAAAAATTATATGTGGAGAATGAGGAGCTGGGTACTCTTTACAGAATTATGTTTCTCCAGTACAATCTGGAGAGGTATGAGGAAGGTATGACCAATGCCGACATTATCATTGAAAATCCAAAAGCCAAAACGACCAATTTATATTTCCCGGTGGATGATAACCAAAACCAATTGATCAATCTGGAAGTAGCTGCATACAGGATGAAGGGAATGATAGAGCAGGCTAGAGGAAATAAAGGTCTTGCTGCACAACACTTTAATAAAGCCCTTGAATTGGCTCCTGCTTTTGCCTTATTGAAAAAGCAAATTGAGGAGTTGAATAAAGCCGAGTAGTACCTAAGCTTCAGCCTTTATCTTCAATCTGGACAGCCAGGTGAGTAAGGTATTGTGGAGTTTTTGATGGCCAAAGAAAAAAGCAGACAATCCCTGAATGGATTCTTCTGCTGATACGATGGTCTGATCGCCAGCACGTTCCAGTTTCCATACGTTGACTGCTTTAATCATCTGTGATCTGCTGGTCCAGGCGAGGGTATATGGCGGGTCCACTTTTTGGAAGGAGGACTTAATGGATTGTCCCTTAATTTGCCACTTTAAAGGTTCATCATTTTCCATGGATGTAAATTTGTCCACCTTGATGTCATGATTCCACTCTGGCCAGGCCTGAACGTTTGCAAGCAACTCCCAAACTTTTTCAATCGGACAATTAATAATGATAGATTGACGATCTGTGATATTGGCGTCTTTGTTGATTTTTCCTTCTTTGGCTAAAGGGTTGAGGTATTTCATTGGCTAGCTTTTATATTTAGTGATCTATGGTAAACATACGATTTTCTTATTTTTTTATAAATTAGAAATTCGCATTTTTCGACTACTAAAAAAGAGTTTGCCAAGTTTTGGGGTTCGTAATGATCAGTCGATTATCTTACCGCTATATAAAAACTATGTTTAGTCATTTCATTCGCATTAGCTTCATTTTTTTGATCATTCAATCCTCCCTTAGGGTTAGTGCACAAGAGGAGCTGGATACCCTAAATACTCAGATCCTAGAGATCATTGAAAATGACTCTCTGCAGGCCGAGCAGGTCAATGTAGTTACGGACCTGTTGAAAAAAGCTGATTCTATCAGGATCGCTGATTCGTTGGCCAGGGTAGAGATGCTCAGGCAATTGGAGCGACTTCAGACAACGGATAATCTGCAAAAATTAGATCTGCTCAACCAAATCAAAGAAATTGAAGAAGCCGATAGTCTTCGCAAAGCTGTCAGAATCGCCAGAATTGATTCTCTAAAATCTGTGACACAAGGGTTCCCAGTCGCTCCTTTTAAGGACACCCTGTTTTACATATACAATAAGTTGGGGCCTTTCTCCGCACGTGACAGAGCAACAAACATTACCAGTAAGATCAAGTCATTGCCTAATGAGTCTGAAGATATCCCGGAGCTGATCATCAGGTTGCATGAGGAGACGGCGGATGTTATTGCCGGTGATTTGATCATTTTATCCGTGACAAGCGATGATGCTCTCTGGGTAGGCACCAGTAGGGATGAATTGGTAGAGCTATATAAAGGAGCTATCGAAACAAGTATTAAGGACTTTTATGAAGACAATACGCTTAAAAAGATATTAATACGGATTGGAACAGTGATGCTTGTCATCACCATACTGTTCATCATCATTTTTTATATCAACAGGGTCTTTAAGTTTATCAAACAACAACTATATGCACAAAAGGGTAAGGCCATTCAAGGAATAAAAGTCAAGAATTATGAATTTCTGACTGCGTATAGGCTCATCCAGATAATATTTGGAGCACTCAACTTTCTGAAAGTTGTTGTGGTAATAGTCGCTTTCTACTTTTCACTTACCTTGTTATTTGGACTCTTCCCGGGGACTAAAAACATAGCGGATCAGCTATTAAACTACTTTTTCACGCCATTAAGGGAGATTCTTGATAGCGTAATTGACTTTCTTCCTAACCTTTTCACAATTGGTATTATATATATCATTATACGGTACCTGATTCAGTTTATTAGGTTTTTGGCACTTGAAGTAGAGCGGGGAGAATTAGTTATTGCCGGCTTCTATGCAGAATGGGCAAGACCAACCTTCAATATTGCGAGGATCTTGCTTTATGCCTTCATGTTCGTCCTTATCTATAATTACTTGCCTGGTTCTCAGTCAGTTGTTTTTCAGGGAGTTACCATTTTTATCGGGTTACTTATTGCCTTAGGTTCTATGTCAGCAGTTTCAAACATGATCGCCGGTATGGTCATTACCTACATGAGACCTTTTAAGATAGGAGATAATGTGAGGATAGGAGACATCAGTGGGGAGGTCATGGAGAAGTCATTGCTGACCACCAGACTGCGATCGGCAAAAAATGAAGACATTACTGTACCTAACTCATCTGTGTTATCAGGATATACGATCAACTACTCTACAGGGACAAAAGACGCTGGTGTTATTGTTCATACTTCTGTTTCTATTGGATATAATGTGCCATGGAAAACAGTGCATAAGCTTTTGATTGATGCTGCCAAGGAAACCAAACTCCTTGTAGAGGGTAAAAAACCATTTGTGCACCAAACAAGCCTCGATGATTTTTATGTCAGTTATCAAATCAACGGATATACCAAGCAAGCCAATAAAATAGCTGAAATCCGGTCCGAACTACACCAAAATATCCTGGATAAGTTCAATGAAGCTGGTATAGAGATACTGAGCCCCCAATCCAGAAATATGAAATCAGAAGGGAATAAGGATCAATCTTCTGTTCAGGATATTAATTAAGTACTGAATCTTTTTGAGTATCATTTGGGGTATTTTCCACCTCGTCTGTAATGGACTCATCATCAGCAGGTGAAATTTCTTCTGACTTTTCCTTTTCCTTTTTCTTTTTGCCAAACCTGACCAAACCAACAGTCATTAAAAGACTCGTGATGATGATGACATAAAGTATTATCCCCTGACTGAAAAACGGTGTTTGAATCTCTTGAGGTATAGAATAGAACAGCAGTAGTGTGATTAATCCCCTTGGAGCGATGAAGGTGGCCAGCACAATATCTTTTCTGAGAACCAGTTTTAAAAGTAGTACCCTGATCGCATAAATGCTTACCAGGATGAGCCCACTAATAGCTGCTACCTTGGTGTCGAAGAGTGAACTGATCATTACGGTGAAACCGAAGATCACAAAGAAGAATGTACGTATTACAAAGGCACTTTCCATGGTGATCAGGTGAAATGCCTCATATATTCGGTCTGTAGCTTCTTTATTGATAATGTTATTAAACTTCCCGGAGAAGAATATCCTGTGATTACTTAGGATCAGTCCGAAAATCAAAATGATTATCAGGCTGGACATATGCATAAGCTTTCCGATACCGAAAAGAAGAATCAACACGGCTATCATCAGGAAGAGTTTGACCTTTGCTTCCAGTTTCTGAAACAGATAAAGTAAAACATAAGAGAGTCCAACCGACAGAGCTACTGTTAGAAATAAACTAACGGTAAAATCACCGACTGCAATTGCATTGTTGGAAGTTTCTACCAATTGAAGCAAAAAGTAGAACATCATGATACCGAGGATATCAGAGAAGGTACTGTCATACACATGAAACTCTCGCTGTTCCTCCGCAAGGTTTTCTACACTGGGAATAACAATTGCACTACTCAGGATAGAAAGAGGAGTGCTGAAAATTAAGGCTTCTACAAAGCTTAGTTGAGGGATGAATGCCATGATCAGGTATCCCGAGATGAAAGCGGTAGCAATGAGTACGGTAATAGCACTCAAAAATGCCTTAAAGATCAATCCTACTTTACCTCGTTCCAGCTTGAGATCAAGTGCTGCCTCTAGTACAATCATGATCAGCCCCAGTGTGCCCAGAACCTCAAGCAAGCGTATTTCTTCGAATAACGCCATAACGTTGGCGTGCTCATATCCAAAAAGGCCAATAGATTGGTGTAAGAGGATACCAAGTAAGATCAGGAGAAGAACAGACGGAAAGCTGGACTTCCTGCTGACCCAGTTGAAGAAGTATGAAAGAATAATGATTACCGAAGCGGCAATGATGATATAATACTCCATAGTGGTGCCCTTGAATTGCTAAATTAACCAAGTGGTACATAAAAATGTTAAAAGAATGAGGTAATTGACCTGAATACATAGCAGGCTAAAGACAAGCACCCTCTAATTAATGAAGGATTAATTGTTCATTGAGATCTTATGCTTCAGAATGAACCAAAAGATATGCGTTTGTGAGAAAGTTTCAGCTTCATTTTGCTGTGCAAAAAGGTGGTGGTAGAGTAGTGATATGTTAATATCTGGTTTTATCTGAAACCCGGGGCCTATTAATAATCGATTGCTGTCAAAAACATTGTAAATGATTTCTTTCCCAGAGTTGAACAGGATTTCATCTCCGATGTTGAAGATCAATTTCTTTTCATGCTTGAGTGTTCCAATGGAAAAGTGACCATCAATCGATATCTATAACGAAAATTAAAATTTGATTCAATTCCAAATTCATCTGTGTTGCTAAAAAAGCGTTGTTCCATTCGGAAGCGATGCTGAGTGCTTACCTTGCTATAATCTTTAGATATGTCAAGTTCCTGATAGGGTCGATATTCTGCCCGCGACTGTACACCACCCAGATGAAATGAAAGCAGAGCAAATCCAAGTGTTGTCCGTAAATTATTTGTCCATTTATACTCAAGTCCGGATCTGATCAGTGCCTGGGACAAATCAGTTAATTCATCTCTAAATCTTATTCCTGCATCCGATTGGATTGCCCACTTATCGCTGATTTGCAAGGTATTATAATACTGGAACCATTGTTGGTTACCCCGGCTTACCCGCTTCTGAGCAAACGCCTCATTCGAAGCAATCAAAAGCGTCAGAACTATTACAGTTGAAACCTGGAATTTCATACCTCTTTTAACTGAATATAGCCAAAAAAGTCACGAGAGAATTATATTTTACTTGATTTCAAAATGCGGTACTAACCAAAATGAATAAACTTTAGTCAATTTGTAGTCCCTTTAATGAGATCGCTGTGGTAATTCAGCTTATCTGATTTTGCACATTGCTAATCTCAGAATTCTTTAGTAACTAGTTATGTTTCCTTATTGAAATAAAATGTGACTTTTAATTAAAATAGAGTCTAAATATGCAACTATGAAACCAACAAAGAAATCTGGTTCCGCGAGTTCAAAAACGAAGAAAGCCTCGTCACGCACAAAGGCAAAAAAAACATCAACTTCTCCTGAAAAAGTTTCTGTTGAAGAAAAGAATAAATATGAGGAACGAATAGTGGAAGCTATTGATGGGATTGATGATAAAATTGCACAGCTGAGGAGTGAGAGTGTTAAGTTGAAAGCGGCTGCCAAGGCTAAATTGGATGAACAGATAATTTTTCTAAATAAGAAAAAAAATGAGCTTCAGGAGACACTAACAGACCTTAGGGAGCATTCTGGTGAAAGGTGGCAGGAATTCAAAGAAGGCATAGAGAAGGGAGTAGTTGAGATGGAAGCAGAGGCGAAAGAGTTATTTGCAGGAGTAAAGAGCGGTTTCAACTATTTATTTTCCAAGTTCAAAAAGAAATAATAATAAATGATGATAGACAGTGTTATTCCAATTGACCTAAAAATCAACTATCTTATTTTTTTTAATGGGCTATGACTTCACTAGAAGAAGGTTTAAAGGATAAGATATCCGACGTACTCGAAAAGTATTATTCAAGTATTCTGAAAGACAAGCTTGCCCATGAAGTAAAATTCATGAATGGGATTGTGGAAACAGTCAATTCCTTTTATGCCACTCCGGCATCTGAGCGAACTGTTTTTTCCAATCTTGCTGAATATAAAACCAAACTGCATGAGATCATTGAGCACCAATGGCCAATTCCGGAAGAAGAGAAGCGGTTTTCTGAGCAATATGAAGGGCTTGAAGTGGCTCTCGACGAGCTCTTTAGTTCCCTTCCTTATAGTAAGATAAAAGAACAGAGTAGAGAGCGGTTTTTCTCTCAGCCTGAAGATTCCTTCTTTATGAAGGGTACGAAGTTTTTTAAACGATGCGGTTATTTTACTTCTCAGGTTCCAACCTATTTTACAAAAATTTTCAAAAAAGGAAAGCAAAAGAACCGGTATTGGAAGCATAAGATTCTAGTCAGGAATCTGGCAAAATATCAATTACATGCGAATCTCACTTATGACCTAAGGGAAGCTACTTCGATCTATTATACCACTCTCAGTGACATGTATCTAAGTATCAAGCTCTGGGAAGAACAATTGATTAATGTAGAAATTGGTCTCACAGAAACCCCAAAAGAGGAATTAGATGGGGATGTGGAAAAGAAGTTGAAGGGACTCAGGAGGTCATTTTCAACTAAACTTAAGCAAAAGGTTGGAGAACTTGTGGATCATAGAATTCTTGCATTTAATGGTGACTATGACAAAGCAGGAACCATCGAATTTCCTAATAAGAAGATCTCAGATGAAGAAGTAATTAAAGCGACCGAGAGAGCTGAGAAAAAGTGGGGGAGATACAACAGGGAATGGGAAAATACCATCTATGCTTTGTTTGAAGAGTGGCGATCAGACCTTGAAATCTACTCACTGAGGAATTATACCAGGGCGACATTCGAGGATTATCAAATTGCTCAATTCCAGAAGCTCGTTGATCAAATTGACCCTGAAATTGATGCGATTAGGTCTTTTATCACTGAGTGTGAGGAATCTTTGAATCAGAAAGGACTGATTGATGATTCTACAAAAAAATTAAAACGAGTGGGGTACCAGGCCACAAAAAGGTTAGATGGCGAGCTCTTGCCCAAATTAAGTGATCGCCTAATAAGTCAAAACCTGGCTAATATCATCAACAAGTTGGAGCTGGAAATCAAACAGCACGTGGAGGAGCTATCCGATGAGCACGTTATTGTAAAGACCAATACCTATGACAGTCCTATCAAAACAGATGATCTCAAAAAAATATCTCCTTATGAACTCATTGCATTTGAAGCGCTTTCTAAGTTCCAGGAGGAGCTTGAGGATGTAAAGAAAGCCCTTTTTACCACGCTGGAAACGACCAATGTAGATATTCAGGATGTTGGGCAGATCATTGCATTTAGTGCAGATTCTGCGGTTTCTGCTATTGAAGAAGAAGGTAAGTCCAACGAAGAAGCGTATGCTGTCGCTTGTGAGGGATTGAAACGAGCGAGAGGTAGACTCGACAAAGCACGGGAAGAACTGGAACAATCTCTCGTTGCAAACAGTGAAAAGCTGGAGGGAGTCGTGAATACATTCTGCGAGCGTCTGATGGAACTAACTGTCAATGAAAACGTTGGAGAGCTCCGTTTAAGGATTACCAGAGCAAAAGCTGCCAGGCAGGCTGAGGAGATTAAGGAAGAGATCCGTGAAAAGGTCAGAGCCAGGAGGAGACACTTAATAGCTCAGATAAGTTTGTATTTTAACAGGACTCGCGCATTCATCAATAAGGTGAGTGAGAGTTTTGTCCTGACAAAGAGTAAACCAGTCATCACAAGGCAGATTTCCGATTTTCTGATGGAATCGCAACAAGCCATTGATAATCTGCCCCTCATTTATCGCAGATTGTATCGGATTGAGCCGCTTGAAGACCTGGAACTTTTTGAAGGTAGGATAGAGGAGTTTCAAAAGTTACATGATGCCTTCCAAAACTGGAATCAGGGAAGGTATGCTGCCACATCCATATTGGGGGAGAAATGGGGTGGACTGACAACTTTTCTGAACTATGTTGTTCAAAGGGAAAACTTTCCTTATCCCGTTGTCCGATTTGTTCCAAAACAAAATCTATGCGATGAGCAGGGACTCATTCAACTAATGAGAGAAGTTTTCCAGCATGATGGATTTGAAAATCTGGATCAGGTAGTTGACTATCTGAATAGTGGAACAAAACGAATAGTCATACTAGAAGATCTGCAAAACCTATACTTACGTAAGGTTGGAGGATTTGCAGCGCTTCAGTTGCTTTTTCAGCTGGTTACCAGGACTTATGATAAGGTTTTCTGGATTACCACAACAACAATTTACACCTGGCAGTATCTGTCAAGAACGATCCACATCAATGAATTCTTCTCTTATGTGATTGAAATGGGCACACTGACTGAAGAACAAATCGTGAACATCATTTGGAAACGTAACCGGATCAGTGGATATAATATTCAGTTTGAGGTGGATGATGAACATCAGGTAGATAAGCGCTTTCAAAAGCTCTCTGAGAAAGACCAACAGCTATTGCTGAAAAAGGAATATTTTTCTTCGCTCAACGAATTTGCCAGAAGTAACGTGAGTCTGGCTTTGATATTCTGGTTATTGTCTACCCGAAAAGTGGATGAAAGGACTATCACAATCGGATCATTTAAGAAACCCGATTTGAATTTTATGTCAGTGTTGTCCATGGATAAGGTGCACACGCTGCATGCACTTATTCTGCATGATGGTCTTACTGAGGCGCAATTGCAGGATGTATTGAATTTAACCGAATCTTATGCAAGGTTAAATCTCCTGGCTCTTGTTGAAGATGGTATTGTGATGAACAAAGGAAAGGTTTACGTCGTGAATCCAATTATCTACCGCAATACGATTGCTATGTTAAAAGATAAAAACCTCTTACATTGATGAAAAAGCTTTTTTATCTGGTTTTCCTGGGTTTTGCTGGGAGCTTGTTTGCACAACAACCGGATACCACCAATGGGGTAGCCGATTCAATTACTAGTCCACAAAATCAAATAGTCAGCGACGCTGATACAATCAAACAGACGACTGGTAATTCACTGTTTTTAGCCAAAGAACCATTAACCCCTCCTTCACTATCAGAGATCATCTCGGTTCCAAAAATCTTTTGGTCGATTATTTTCCTGCTGGCTGGTTATTTTTTGATAAAAATCATCTCGAGGATCCTTGAAGTTTTTGCTGAGCGCAGCACCAAATACCGTATCACCATCAAAAGCTTTATCCCTGTAGTAAAGATTATGGGTTGGATTGGGTTAATATTCATTGTGGTGGCAGGTATTTTCCAACCACCAGCGGCCACCCTGTTGGCTTTCTCAGCATCCATCGGAGTAGCCGTGGGTTTTGCTTCACAAGACATATTGAAGAACATCTTTGGGGGCGTGATGATCCTGTTTGATCGGCCTTTTAAATCAGGCGATAAAATCGATGTCGGTGGATATTATGGTGAGGTGGTGGAAATTGGCTTGCGATCCACACGGATTGTAACGCCAGATGATAACCTGGTCTCTATCCCAAATAGTGAGATCATGAACAAGTCGGTCTCCAACGCCAATGCCGGTGAGGCTAACTGTCAGGTAGTTGCTGAAATTTATCTTCCAATTGATGCTGACACCGCCCAATGTAGGTCAATTGCCACCCAAACAGCGATGGTGTCAAGGTATGTATACCTTAACAAGCCAATAGTTATTGTATTTTCCAACGAGTTTAAAGACCGAAGGTCATTGCTTAAAATGAAAATAAAGGCCTATGTGCTGGATATTAGAGATGAGTTTAAGTTTAAAAGTGAGATGACAGAAGTGGTGATTAAGAAGCTTCTTGCCGAGAAAGTACTCCAGGCCCACGATGATGTAGAAACGAAGTACAGTCAGGTTTAATAAATAACTTAAAGCTTCTCGTGTAGCTGAGCTTTCTTGTTTATGTTATTGACCATTGGTTTAACTGTCTTGTGAATGACATGCAAGGGGAACAATATTGACTTTTTGGTTGTTAATCCATGAATTGTAAAGTGATAAATATTGAAAACCTCAATTAATAGATATTTAGAAAGAGTATGGAGCAAATAACACTTGGGTCCGGATGTTTTTGGTGTACAGAGGCCGTTTTCTTAAGGCTAAAAGGAGTAGAATCAGCCGTCTCTGGTTATTCAGGAGGTTACAAAACCGACCCAACCTATCAGGAGGTTTGTAATGGATCCACCGGTCATGCAGAGGTTGTTCAGGTTACTTTTGATGAAAAGATCGTTTCTTTGGAGGAAGTACTGGAAGTCTTTTGGAAGACCCATGATCCGACTACCTTGAATCGACAAGGTAATGATGTAGGTACTCAGTATCGGTCTGCAGTTTTCTATCACAATGATTCTCAGAAAGGGGTGGCACAAACCCTAAAGAAAAAGCTTGATGAATCGGGTACATGGCCTGATCCTATCGTCACTGAAATTACTCCATTTGAGAAGTTTTATCCTGCTGAGGACTATCATAATAACTACTTTGAGCAGAATGGTATGCAGCCGTACTGTCAGTTTGTCGTAGCACCTAAAGTGGAAAAATTTAAGAAGGTATTTAAGGAGAAGCTAAAGTAAAGTAGAAAGAGGGCCCTCGTAAGAGATACCCTCCAGCCTACATAAAAAAACTAGGTTTAACGTAAATAAGAAATCTTTCTTTGCAGATCGCGAACGTCAGCATTGAAGTTTTTTCCTTTTTTAGCCACAATTGCAAGGTAATATGCTTCAATAGCTTCTTCCCGCTTTCCGATTGATTGGTAATAAATACCTAATTCTTCCAGATCTTCAATGGCTTGTTTTGACTCCCAAATCTTTTTTTGAAGGTGCTTATTATCAAACCAAAAGTTTTGCTGCTTTCCGATTACAATGGCATTGTAATATTGCTCCATTGCCATCTCGTGTTGTTTTTTTGAACTGAAATAGTCACCCTTTATTTCATAATTGAATGGATCAGGGTTTATTTCAATGGATTTATCAATCCACTCCATGGCCTGTTCTACATTTTCACTTCTCTTGAAACATTTTTGAGCACTTTCGGCCAACACCTTCCAGTTGCTTGAACTGGATTCTACAGCTTCTCTGGCTTTTTCTACTGTTTTACTTTCAGGATCATTAGCAAATGCTCCTGCTGAGATAGCTACAGCAATTAATACTGCTAAGCTTGTTTTTAGATTTTTCATAATTCTTTGTTTTGAGTTTTAACCGATGCCAATTCGTTATGAGAAATCTGTACCAAATCTTTAATTCATTGATAATCAATTGCTTAGCGGTTGTGACTGATAATTATTGTGTTCAGTGGAGATCAGAAGGTGATCGTAGTCGGACATTTTTGGCCCATTGTTAAACAGAAAAGGTTACACCCCTTTTTACAATTTATCTTTATTTAACAATTACTCAAACAGCCGAAGCTGTTTATCGGTTGGAGGCCTGGCATCGCCAAAGACAGTTTTCCCCCCATATCTCCAGCTGTTTTTTCGTTCGTGATTGATCACCTCCTGAAGGTCACCATTGGGTGAGAAGTGCTGTTCCATTCTTTGTGCTGCAGTAGAGAGTGACTTGATTGCTTTGACTTTATCTGAATTTCCCAATTTTGCTTTGTCAATAGCTTTTCTTAGCGTATCAATACTCTCATCATAGGTCTTTGTGGGCACCGGGAAGGGGTGACCATCTTTTCCTCCATGAGCAAAGGAGTATCTGGCGGGATCACTAAACCGTGAAGGAGTACCGTGAATTACTTCACTGACCAGGGTTAATGACTGTAAAGTTCTTGGACCGAGTCCTTCGACTAACAGGAGTTCTTCGAAATTTTTGATAGGCAGGTCATTGGCCAGTGCCAGAACTGATCCCAGCCTTTTTATGTCAATATCTTTATTTCTTACCTCATGGTGCCGTGGCATGAAGATCTTTTTTATTTCGGCGAGCATCTTCTCGGGTTGCTCGGCAGCGATATCGAGTATACCAGATTTTGTGGGGGAGGCTTCTTTTGCTGTGAGGTTAAGAATTGATCCTTGATTATGGCCGTACACAAAGGCATGAGGAGTTTCCACATAGCTTTTCAGTTGAGAAGAATGCCAGTGATACCTTCGTGCATATCCACTTTGTCCGTTCATTCCTTGCTGGACCACCGCCCACTCTCCTTCTTTAGTCACCACAAAAGAATGGAGATAGATCTGAAATCCATCCTGAATGGCAGTGTTGTCTACCTTAGCAGAGAGACGACTACTTCTGACTAGTTCAGTCCCGTTGAGCCCAGTCTTATTGGCAATGGCCAGGAGTTCATCAGGTGTTTTACGGGAGTGCTTTCCTCTGCCACCACACACATAAATACCTAGCTCGTTTGCCATGGGGTTGAGCGCTGACTTCAGAGCACCCATCACTGAGGTAGTGATTCCGGAAGAATGCCAGTCCATCCCAAGTACGCATCCAAATGATTGAAACCAGGCAGGATCGCTTAACCGGGTGATGACCTCAGATCTCCCGTAGTCCATGGCAATGGCCTCGATGATCGCACCCCCGAGCTTGGCCATTCGTTCTGACAGCCAGCGGGGAACACGGCCTCCATGGAGTGGTAGGTCTGCGTATCCAGATCTTTTCATTATATTATTTATACTCCCTTTGGCGAACTCCTTGCTTATCTATGATTGTGAAGTGGTTCTTGATTATTAAATGCCGGTTTTCAATCAAGTCCAGAAGAATTTCACCTGCTACCCTAGGTCCATTTGCTTTAAACCTGAAGAATACTACTTCTGGAGGTGTGCGAAAACCATGTCTAAATATTAATTCCCCATAGTCTTTATCAAAGGTTAATATGATCAGGTCCTCTTTGGATGCCTTTTCAAGGATACTTTTATCGTCAGTCCCTGGAAAATCCTCTAAAACACTATGAACTTTAAACTTTTCCCTCAATACCATTATGCTTGGCATTGGGAAATTTTCATCGGCTAGAAATTCCATTTCTCATGCACCTGTAGCGTTCGGAAAATATAATTCCTGCTGAACACACTCGTGCAAGAAAGCAAACACCGCTGATAAATGTTCTTTTGAAATATGGGGATAGCTCTCTAGGATTTGATCATTGGTCCACCCTTGACTTAGAAGCTCAAGTATTAGCTCCACCGAGATTCTTGTGCCTTTTAGAGTGGGTTTTCCCTGTAGGACATCTTTGTCTGAGTGTATATAGTTTCTCCAATCCATTTGTATGTTGAATTTACGAAGTTCTTCATTCAATTGTTTAATATCCATGGCTAATTCAAATTAAGTGTTACGGATTCTTGCGCATATTTATCTTTCATTGGGAGCTTGTCCATCCAATCCACCTCGATCATAGGATACCCGAAATCTTCTACGACCTTGCCCGTAAGCCGGTAAAAACCGCGTCCGCGAAAGGGAAATCTCTTGGCGACAGGAGGGAAGTTGACCGTATCGAAGACCATGCCCCGCTGGTCGTAAAAGGTGCCGAAGTGCATCCGCTTTCCATCTTTTGTGCTGGTATCTTTCGTAGTGACGAGATAGCCCACCATCTCCACCTTTTTATGGAGGTTGGTCATCAGGTCTTTGGAAAAAGCGTTGCCCATGTCCTGAGTCTGTAAAAGCCTGAACGGGTCGCACAGAGGAAACCCCAACAGCTCGATCTCATCATAAGCATCCTCGAATCGATGATGGTGCAGGTTGGGAAGCTGGTAGTCTTCCGGCTCTTCATTGAAGAGGTCGGGCAGGTACTGCTTATTGCTTTTCTGTCCAAAGTACAGCTGAGCTTTCCACAGTAGTTCCTTTTTGCTTTTGCCTGTAAAGCGAAAGGCACCCACCCGGATCAGTATCCTGATCTGCTCAAGTCCCACGGGCACCCTGCGAATAAAATTGTCCATGCTGAGATAGGGGCCGTTTTGGATCCGCTCCGGATAGATATGCTGGGCGATTTTGGTTTCCAGGTCCTTGAGGTGGATAAATCCTATGTAGATCCTTTTTCCATAGATGTTGGTAAAATAGTCCGAATGGTTGATGCAGGGGGCTTCAATCTCGGCGCCCCACATGCGGGCTTCATGAAAGTAGAACTCGGTCTTGTAGAATCCCCCAAAATTGTTGATTACACCAACCATAAACTCAAGCGGATAGTGTGCCTTGAGGTAGAGACTCTGATAGCTCTCTACAGCGTAGCTGGCCGAGTGACCTTTGGAAAAGGAATACCCGGCAAAGCTCTCAATCTCATACCAGACCCTGTCCGTCACATGCTGAGGATACCCTCTTTTCTGACAGTTGATAAAAAACTGGTCCCTGACACGCTGGAATTCGGACCGGGAGCGATACTTTCCCGACATTCCCCTACGGAGCACATCTGCTTCTGTGAGCGTGAGTCCACCAAAATGATGGGCCACTTTAATCACATCTTCCTGGTAGACCATTACCCCGTAGGTGTCGTCCATCAGCTCATCCATCTTATGATGAATCGATTCATAGCTCTTGCCTGCTTTCCTGAGATGATGGCGCTCAATATAGGCACGCATCATCCCCGACCTGGCCACACCCGGTCGGATGATCGAGCTGGCTGCAACCAGGGTCAGGTAATCATCGCATTCCAGCTTGCCCAGCAACATCCGCATGGCAGGAGACTCCACATAGAAACAGCCCATACAGTTTCCTCTCGCCAGCAGCTTTTTGATTTCTACGTCCTTCTTGAAGTCATGGAACCGGTCAATGTTTTCTTTGATGCCCTGGTTCTTTTCAACCAGTTCGATCGTGTCTTTGATATGACCTAGCCCCCGTTGGCTCAGGATGTCAAACTTGAATATGCCGATGTCTTCGGCGTTGTGCATCTCAAAATGGACAACCGGATAGCCCTTAGGTGGGAGGTCAAGAGCGGTATACTGATAGATCGGCTTTTCGGTAATCAGTACTCCGCCGGCATGAATGGACAGGTGGTTGGGCATTCCTTTGATCAGGTCAGCATACTGGAAGATGAGTTGAGTGGTCCGGTCGTCTTTATATTGATCAGGGTAGGGATAGGCCACGATCTTGTCAATCTCTTCTTTTGGGAGGCCAAATACTTTGCCCAGCTCCCGGATGTTTGATCTACGCTGGTAGGTGGTGTGTGTGCCGAGTAGAGCCACGTGGTTGCTGTCATACTTCTGGAAAATGTATTCGTAGATCTGGTCTCGGTCTTTCCAGGAAAAATCCATATCGAAGTCGGGAGGGGAGGTCCGCTCCGGGTTAAGAAACCGCTCGAAGTAGAGGTCCAGCTCGATGGGGTCCGTATTTGTAATGTCCAGACAATAGGCGATCAGGCTGTTGGCGCCGCTTCCCCGTCCTACATAGGAAAAGCCCATCTCTTTGGCATGTCTGATGATGTCATAGCTGATGAGGTAGTATGCCTCGAAGTTTTTTTTTCTGATGATGTCAATCTCCCGCTCGAAACGCTCTTCTGTGACAGGATTGATTCGGTCACCGTATTTTTGAAGATATCCCTCTCTTGCTTTGGTCAATAATATCTCATGATCCTGAGCCTGGCTGGTGGTGAAAAACTTTTTGTTTTTGTCGGTGCCCAGCTTCAGGGTGAGCGTGCAGTCTTCTACCAGCATAGCAGCATTGCGAACCAGGTCAGGGAAGTCTTTGAATTGGTTTTTGAATTCCTTCTCGCTTAACATGACTTCGGAAGGCTGCGCCTGCAGATCGGTTGGTAGCTTGCTAAGCAGGGTATTTTCTCCAACTGATCGTAGCAGTCGATGAATGTTAAAGCTTTTGGTACTTGCCGATGATCCCTTAGCATCGGGATGGAAGGTAACAGGCTGCCAGGCCACCATCTTATGAATGAACTTACGATACGGGCTGAGTACGATCTTGTTGAGCTCCTGCTGCCGGATACCAATCCATTCATTTTCACGGAGATGTTCAGGAATATTGTCTTTTGTATATACGATATAGGCCTGGTCGAACTCAGGAGCCCTCCTGGGAAGCGGCTTGCTGGTCCGGTTGTGATAGGAGAGATACCTGTTTAGTTCTTCGAAACCGTGGTTGTTGAGTGCCAGCCCAATATATAGCAGTTTGTTGCTTTGCCTGAACTCAATACCTACTCCGATGTCCAGCTCCCAATCCTTGCGCTGTTCACGGCAGATGCGCAACAACTCAATGTATCCGGAGGTGTTGTTGATGTCGGTGAGGATGAGCTTATGGATGCCATTGCGTTTAGCCTCATCAAAGAGTTCCTGGATGGAGAGTACTCCATATTGGAAAGAGAAATATGAGTGACAGTTGAAGTACAATGGTGGTTTGTATTTAATATCAAAAATACTAATAATATTAGCCAAATACTAAATTAATTAGTTTATTAAATTCATTGGAGATTAATAAATTGCTTTAATCATGGAATTAATAGTTATCGGTGCAATTGTCATGGGTGTCATGACCTTATCTCTGGCCTTGGTTATGCTATGGCAGGAGACCAAAGAATGGCCAAGAGGGGAATAACTTCACAATATCCTCACCAAAACACTATTCTGTTTTCAGTGGTTTTCATTAATATTGGATTAACCAAATAAACAAGTAACCATGCTAAAAGCTACAAGAAAAGCCAGCGCTCAATGGCTGGGCTCAGGAAAAGAAGGAAAAGGAACACTCACTACTGCGAGCGGTGTATTGGAAAAGACAAAATACAGTGCCAATTCCCGGTTTGGTGATGAAAAAGGTACAAACCCTGAAGAATTACTGGGTGCAGCCCATGCCGGATGTTTTTCCATGAAACTGGCTTTTGTATTTCAGGAGGCAGGGATCACTCCGGACAGCATCGACACAGAGGCGAAAGTGATTTTTGAGGATGGAATTAAGGAGATCGTATTGACTACCAGGGTAAAGGCTCCGGGTGTAGATAAAGCTAAGTTTACCGAGATGGCCAACAATGCAAAAGAGAATTGCCCTGTGTCGAAGCTGTTTAAGGCTAAGATTACTTTGGATGCTGCTTTAGTTTGATGTGCCTTTACCGCAAGGGACACAAAGGATAGAAATGCAAAAGGCACATGGTCAAATGTAGGTCCATGTGTCTATATGCGTTCATGGTGTACCAATACGGTTATTATATAACTACTGTTGTTGGATCTTTTTCTCGAGGTCTTTAATTCTTGTTTCATGATCGGAGTAGGTCTCTGCTGTAAAAGCCATGAAGTCAGTGATATCCTCCTTAAAGTCTTTAAATCCATCACTTAACCCCCTTACTCCGTCATTCAAATAAGCAATCTTAGCTTCCATGTTATTTAAGCTTCGATTAACCTTGTTTTTAAATGATTCAAAATCTTGCATCGCAATAAAAATAGTTAAAATACTCAGTGAAAACGAACCATTTGTTTATCTAGTTCCTGGATCTTTTCATGAATAAGATCTAGCTCACCTTCCTGGACTTCTTTCAATTCTTCGAAAGCCTGATCTATTAGTTTGGTATGGTCTCGTAAATACTTCATTTTAGCTTCGGTCACTAATCTGAGCTGTTCGACTTTCTTGTTTAATTCTTCAATTGTCATATTATGACTATTATATCAAATATACGAAGTAATTGCCCTTTATAAGGTATTCTATTGAGGTAGAATGAAGTAGTAAGACTACTTAGTTCCTATTCCAGTAAATCTTCAGATTCTTAGTGGCTCGCCCAGCAGCGATGATGTCTTTTTTACCGTCATCGTTAAGGTCGGTGATGAGTAGATCTTCGGTGGCCATGCCATTCTCATCAATCCAGTGATCTTTCCAGCTATTTCCCTGATCATCCTGTGGAGAAAATATTTTGATACCAACCTTTCCATTATCATTGGCTTCTCGCCAGCCCACCACCACCTGATCATTCCCGGTGCCTAACAGATCACCAGTTGCAATGGCGTGACCTTGCTTAAGATTGGATGTCAACACATTTCTTTTCATGTCAGCCCTGTTGTAAAACACCAGTTCGTTACCATGCATAGGTTGGATTCCCACGAAAAATTTTTCACCAGCCAGCTGGCCATCTCTTATTTCTCCAAATGGGTCTCCTTTGATTGCCCAGTCACCCATGGAAGGGGAGGTCCATTTATTGCCGTCATAGTAGAATAGTTTGAGGCCTTCCTTGCCGCCCAGGTAAATCCATTCTTCTCCTTCATCAACCACCACATCAAAATTGTGTGTGAGGTGCATCGATTCATCGATGGTCTGAAGCTTCCAGGGCTTAGCCGGATCCGATGGCATCTCATACGCCATTACTTTTACGCCTTCACCTTCACCTCCTTTGTTGCCCCGTCCGTGCAAAGGGACAACCACCAGGTGATATTTATCTCCGGCTCTTACCCATTTCATGCGATGAGTTGTTGGCTCATGATGTAGCTGTATGGGCTTCCATAGCTTTGTCGGGTCTTTTGGTCTGACCAGGTAAAACACTGCTCCCGATTTTTCGGTATCGGAAGTTTCGCCAGGATTCCATTGAGCACCTACTGCCACTTCGACCTGTCCATCACCATTGATATCTCTTGCAGCAATACAGACATTGTCTGATTCTGTGATGTTTTCCACCATCACAAATCGTTTCCAGTCACCATTGCGGTACCATACGAATTGCTTCTTGTCAGCCAGGAGAATATCTGGTTTTTTATCTCCATCCACATCGCCTATGGCCAGGCCATATCCAATGCTTACTTCGTCGTCTATGGTTTCTGCTTCAAAGTTTGGATCTGCGGGGAACAGAGATGTAAAGATCCAGATCAGGTTAATTATGGGTAAATGCATCATGGGTTGGTTTTAATTGAGTGTTTGAAAGTTAATGAACAAATTTCTTGATCTTCCTAAACTCACTTTTCTTTTCGGAATGTTCTTTCCTGAGATCATATTCCTGTTGCAGGTTTAACCAAAATGCCTCGGAGGTGCCAAAAAACTTACTCAAGCGAATAGCTGTGTCTGCTGTGATTGATCTTCGCTCCTTGATTATTTGACTGATTCTGGTTTGCTGAACACCTATTTCCTTTGCCAAACGATATGGAGTGATTCCCATTGGGTTAAGGAACTCTTTTTCAAGGATTTCACCCGGATGTATGTTGATTTTTCTCATTTCAATGATAATCTATAATTTGAACATCATGCGCATTGTTATCAATCCACTTAAAAATAATACGCCATTGATCATTAATTCGGACAGCCCAAAAGTCTTTTAGATCGCCTTTAAGCTTATGAAGTCTATTTCCCGGCGGTATTCTTAGGTCTACCACATCTTTTGCTGCATGAATCATCAATAGTTTTCTTAGCGCCATTCTTTGAATATCCAGATGCCATTCTTTTGTGTTTTCACCATTCTAGACTTTCTTGTTTGCTTATCTGCAAAGTTAATAATCATGATATTGTATAAAGATACTATTGGTATTCGATATTATTTATCACCTCTTTGAAAACATATTATTGTCCATCATGATCCTTTTATCCATGCCCAGGGCGGCTGCCCGGGTGACTTTGTCTACCCCGTGTTTTTTCTTGATGGTGTCCAGGGCCTGGAAGAGCCGGATGCTTTCCTCGGTGTCTTCAAACAGGTTGATCTGATAGTTGCCGTGTACCAGGTGGCTAAAACGGACCCCCACGAGCCGAAGGAGCATCCTGCGGGTATAGAGCTTGTCGAACAGGTCAAAGATTTCTTTGATGATGACCGGGTCCGAGGAGGTGTAGGGGATGTGGCGCTGCTTGGTCTCCGTGTCGAAATTGGCATACCGGATCTTCACCGTGACACATGAGGTGAGCTTTTGCTCTTTGCGCAGCTTATGACATAGCTTTTCTACCATGGCCAGTAGCAACACTTTCATCTTCTTCACATCGATGGAGTCCTGCCCGAAGGTACATTCCGTAGAGATGGATTTTTGCTCGCTGTAAGGCTCCACCGGAGAGTGATCAATGCCGTTGGCTTTGTGCCAGAGTGCCCGCCCATTGATGCCAAAAGCTTTTTCCAGCATCTTCACCGGCATATCCCTCAGGGTGTGGACGTGCGTGATTCCCATGTCTACAAGAAACTGGGTGGTTTTTTCTCCTACCATGGGGATCTTACTCACATGAAGTGGCCCCAGGAAGTCCCGCTCATTACCTGGTTCTACCCACTTCTCTCCATTGGGCTTGTACTCCCCGGTAGCCACTTTGGAGACCAGTTTATTGATAGAGAGTCCCATTGAGATAGGAAGTCCGGTGTTTTTGATGATCTTCTTTCGCAGCTCAATAGACCACTGGAAGGTATTGAAGAACCGATCCATACCACTGACATCTACATAAAATTCGTCTATGGAGGATTTTTCAAAAACGGGGGATTCATCTCGAATAATATCCGTGACCAGCCGTGACTGGTAGCTATAGGCTTCCATATCGCCAGAAATCACCTTGGCATCCGGGCATAGTCTAAGGGCCATCCGGGTGGGCATTGCTGAGTGCACGCCAAACTTGCGGGCCTCATAGCTACAGGAGGCCACGACCCCGCGTCCGCCACTGCCTCCAATGATCAGTGGAATCCCCTTGAGACGATTATCTCTCAGGCACTCCACTGATACAAAGAAGGCATCCAGGTCCAGGTGGATGATGGCTCGGTTTGTAGGTTTCGATAGCATCGAGCTACCGAAAAATAGACCTGGTGGGTGGTGGTTTATAGAATACAGCATACATGAGACATTGACAGAAATCAGAAATCAGAAGTCTGAAATCAGAATCAGGAATCAGGAGCTTTTGAAATAGTATTCCTCTTGATTGATTTTATGTATCCATCTAAAAGCTTGCTGACTTCCTCGGAAAGGTCCACTAGTTTATCAGAAACCGGGTAGGATAGGTCATTACTCAAAATCAGATAGTATTTACATTCTTCAAGTGATCCTTGAGAGAAATTGTAGAACCTGATTTTATCCATCTTTCCATTTTTTCTAAACCCTTCTGAAATATTAGCTGCAATTGAAACCGCTGCTCTTCTGAATTGGCTGGTTAATCCAAATAACTCTTCTTTTGGGAAGTCTTTAGTAATCTTATATACCTCCAAGACGAACTGGTGCGCCTTTTGCCAAACGATCAAGTCTTGAAAGGACTTGCCTGGAGCCCTCCTGATTTCTGATTTCTGATTTCTGACTTCTTCCATATTCCTGCTAAATAAATTAGTATCTTCTTGCTTTTTACTAAAAATGTGATCAAATTTATTAAATAAAGTAGAATGATATGCAGGAAATTGCTAATAATTTTAGGATAAAAGATCTAATCACGGTAGATGCTGATGTTGCCTTTGATGATGATTATAAACTAAAGATCAATTCGAAAAAACTTAAGTCAGGAAAGTGTCAGGTAAAGTTCTCAGCGATTGTGAGGGAGCGAAAGGACTTATATGGCTATGTGCTGGTGGATGCTGAGCAAACACTCAAAGATGTTGTGGTGAGCATCAAAGAGAAGCTTCATACGATACATCAGACCAGGGATTTTCATAATTTGCACCTGTATTCTATCGGTAAGTCGGGTCCTGAAGACATGAATTTTCTGATATTTGATTAAATAAGCAATTGAGATGAGTATTTCTGAAAATATTAAATACCTAAGAAAGCAGGCTGGTTACACCCAGGAGCAATTTGCCAATGAAGTGGGTATTAAAAGGTCACTTGTGGGAGCATATGAAGAGGGGAGAGCTGAGCCTCGTCTGCAAACCCTGCAAAAGATCGGAGAGGTGTTGAATGTGACATCCGATGCCTTGATTGCCAAAGACCTAACGAAGGATGACCCGAAGAAATATCAAAAGGAAAAAATCAAAATCCTGTCCATTACCGTGGACAAAGAGGATAAGGAAAATATCGAGTTGATCCCACAAAAGGCTGCTGCAGGCTATCTCAATGGCTATGCAGATCCGGAATATCTCTCAGAGCTTCCTCGATTCAATTTGCCGATGTTACCTCCAAATGCTACTTACAGGGCATTTGAGATCTCAGGGGACTCTATGCTTCCGTTGCCTTCAGGTGCCATTGTTATTGGAAAGTATGTAGAATCAATCCAGGACATTAAAAACGGTAAAACCTATGTATTACTGACCAATAAAGAAGGCATCGTATATAAGAGGGTCTTCAACTACATTGAAGAGAAAGGAAAGCTTTTTCTTGTTTCTGACAATAAATCCTACTCGGCCTACGAACTTGATCCGGCTGACCTGATGGAGATATGGGAGGCCAAAGCATTTATCAGTGTAGAGTTTCCTGACGCCGAATCTGCTACTGAGTTATCTCTCGATAAACTGGCGGGGATGGTGATGAGCTTACAAGAAGAGGTAAAGCAACTGAAGAAGTAGTTTTGGATATATGTAAAGAATAGTTTACATTTAGTAAATTATAATTTACAATTTATGGATAAGTCCTTCAGTTCCGTCTTTTTCTATTCATTTAGTGCCCGATATGTTGGGTTTGCGCTCATTTTACTTGGCACAGTCATTTTTATTCATCGAATAGTATCCTATGATATTATAGATGTGTCAGGATTTAGCTTTCCCGTTGCTATTGGGCTAATTATTGTCTTCTTCTCCAGGGAAAGGAATTTTGATGAACGATTGGTTTACCTGAAATTCAAATCTCTGGCAATTTCAATACCGATCATTACTGCAGTAACATCTGCAATCAACTACTTTCATAATTTTAGTGGTTATTCGATTGATACGGATTCATGGTATTCAATCTCAGCATTTGAATATTTATCCCTTGTATTGATTCTGGCTTTATGTCTGTTTCATTTTCACAAATGGAAGGTATAGTTGAGGAATACGCTAAAAGTAGAACGTGCCAAAAAAGATCTTACACAGGCAGATCTTGCCGTAAAAGTAGGTGTATCGAGGCAGACTATTAATGCCATCGAAAAGTCGAAGTTTGTTCCATCAACTTTGTTGGCTTTGAAGATTGCTCAGGTATTTGAGACAGAATTGGAGGATATTTTCATTTTAGAGCCTGATGACTGGAATACCTGATAGAGTTCTCATCAAAATCCATTTGCTTTGCATCTTGCCGCATAATCATTCTATTGATTGAGAGTACTAATCTTCTTCTTTATTGGAATTGTATTAAGTAACAATTCCGTTGCACAAAGCACCATTGTTTCTGGAAAGGTAACCGAGGTAACAACCGGAACCCCTATACCTTTTGCCAATGTGATTTTCAGCGGTACATCCGAGGGTGCTACTACCGATTTTGATGGCAATTTCTCTATCACTACAAAAGCACCAGTAGATTCAATTGAAGTCAGGTATATCGGCTATATCAAACGCGTAAAACCTTTGGTTCGAGGAAGCGAGCAGATAATCAACTTTCAGCTTGAAGAGGATTTGCTCACGTTAGGGGAAGTGGTTGTTTATTCAGGAGAAAATCCTGCTTTTGAGATCTTGAGGAGGGTCAATAAAAACAAGAATAAGAATGATCCGCGTTCATTGGAAGCCTATGAATATGAGGGTTACACTAAGATTGAGTTTGATATTGATCAGATTGGGGAAAAACTCAAGGGCAGGAAAATAATGAATAGGATTACTCAGATCCTGGACAGCGCAGAACAGATCGCAGGAGATGATGGCAAGCCGATCATGCCGGTATTTTTATCCGAAGCGATCTCCCGGTATTACTATAAGAAAAATCCAACGTTCAGGCATGAGGAAATCCTTAAAACCAAAGTACATGGGATTGGAATCACTGATGGAACACTCACCTCTCAGGTCATAGGAGCCTCATTTCAACAATATAATTTCTACCTAAACTGGATGAATATTGTAAGTAAAGAATTTGTTTCACCCATTGCCGATGGAGGTAGGATTTACTATGAATATGATCTGATTGACAGTTTATGGTTGGATGAAGATTATTGTTATCATATAGATTTTATTCCCAAGAGAGACCAGGATCTGGCGTTTCGAGGCAGCATGTGGATTACCAAAGATGACTATGCCCTGAAGCGTATCGATGCGACCGTGCCCAGATCTGCCAATCTCAATTTCGTTGAAAGGCTAAAGATTCAGGAAGATTTGATCAAAACATCTGCCGGACCATGGCTGCCACATAAAACCCGAGTGGTTGTAGATATGATTGAATTGACCAAATCGTCGCCAAGTATCATTGCCAAGTTTTATGTTTCCACAGCAGACCATGTTGTCAATCAACCGAAAGACAACAAATTCTATCAGAACCCTGTGACTTTTGATGACTGGGAGATTGAGCGGGATGATTCATATTGGGCTGAAAATCGACATGACTCATTGACATCTACCGAAGTGGCCGTATTCAAGATGATCGATACGCTGAAGCAGGTTCCAATAATAAAGCTGGGGATGGACGCCAGCAAGTTTGCGTTTAACGGCTACCATAAAATGGGAAAGTTGGAGCTAGGTCCCTACACGACCTTCTTAGGTAAAAATGATATCGAAGGCTGGAGGCCGGGGATTGGAATGAGAAGTTCAATAAACTTTAGCAAAGACTGGGTGATTGGAGGTCATGTGGGATACGGCTTTGATGATGAAAGGTGGAAATACCGGCTGTACCTGGAAAGAATTTTGAGTAGGAAGAAATGGTCTACTATAAGGTTTGAACATCAGAGAGAAATAGAGCAGGTCTGGGTGCTAAACGACGACTTCGAGCCTTTTAGCTTTTTATATACACTCAGTCGTTTTGGCACACTGTATAATCCATTTTTAATCGATGACTATAATGTGAAATATCTGAGACAGCATACAGCTGGACTGAGCCAGGAGCTTCAGATGAAACACGAAATCTTCAATCCGTTGTTTGATTTCAGATATTATAGAAACCCCGGTTTGGATACGACGACCGACTCTGTTTTCAAGACATCTGAGGTTTCCTTGAATACAAGGTTTGCGAAAGACGAGGTTTTCGTAATAAACGACAATGATAGGTTGAGCATGGGAACTGTCCGATGGCCAGTATTTGAATTTAAGTATACTTATGGATTCAAAGATGTACTTGAGAGCTCCTTTGAGTATCACAAGTTCAGGTTGACAATTGAAAAGCGGCAAAAAATGGGGATTCTGGGTATTTCCAAGATTAAAGCCACAGGGGGGATGATACTTGGTGAACTACCATATCCATTACTCTACAATACCATTGGCAATCAAACACCCTTTTACGTTGATTTTGCCTACAACCTCATGGACTATTTCGAATTTAGTTCTGATCGTTTTGCAGAGTTGAGATACCGGCACTCTTTTGAGGGAATCATCTTGAACACAATTCCTTTGCTTAAGCGATTAAAGTGGAGGCTGATCGGTGAGGCTAATGTGCTTTATGGAGACTTGAATCAGGCGAGTGTTGATAGAGTGATTTACCCGGTAGACTTGAATAATGATCCAGTGTTGCCATTTAGCCAGTTTACAAATAAGCCGTATATTGAGGTGGGTTACGGCGTTGAAAATATATTTAGGTTTCTCTCGGTGCAGGCTTTCCACCGATTAACCTATCTGGATCAAAATAATGTCAATAAATTTGCCATTAAGTTCAATATTGACTTTAACCTATAGCGTGCGACTTTTCACACTACTTTTAATACTGATCATTGGCTGTAATTCCAAAGTTGAAAAGCAGGAGATTTCAAGTTTGGATTCAGCAAACAATATCTATTGGGAAGCCTATGAGGAAGTGGAAAAAGCCTATGAAAGGGAACCCTCAGATCAACTGGTAAATCAAAAACTTTATTATCTCGAAAAAATGGGTTGGCCGCCCATGTCCATTGAAGCGTTGAATCAGGCCAGACAAAGGCTTGGGTTGGATCAGGATTTGGTGAAGAAATATATACTTTATTACGAAAAGAATGAGCAGTATGCGCCATTGATGGAAATTCTCAGTAGTTGGGGAAAGCTAAATAAGCTAGATGCAAATATGATGGAGGCCAATATTAGGGCTCATTTGCTGTTATCTCAGAAGGAAACAACCATAGAGCTTCTCAACGATTATATTTATGAGTACAACGACCCAGAGAATGAGGCTTTTGTGGCCAGTAATTTTCTCAAGATGGGTGATACGCTCATGAGTATCTATCACTATAGCAAGTTACATAAGATGGACCCCTCACATAAAGATTTGGTAAGTCACTATGTACCCTTGCTTTTGAGAATAAAACAACCCGGAAGAGCAAGAAGTATACTTACTGCTTCAGCGCGCTCCGATACAACTTTTCAGACCAGGCTGATGCTCGCCAAAAGTCTATACCAACTGGGTGAGAAGCGCCAGGCCAAAGGAATCCTTCTCAGCTATAGTCAGCAGGAGGCATTGGATCAACTTACCAAATGGTATTGGCAAGAAGAGAAATGGGATTCTACCATGTTGTTTGTTAATAAACTGATCCAGGTAGATTCCTCAAGAGAGGCTATTTTTATGAAAGCATCCATCTATGAGGAACGAGGATCACTTAATTCAGCCCTCCAGCTACTAAACCTTTTGATTGAATTGGATTCCACCGATAATTTAGCCCGTGAAATGGCTCAGGATGTTTCTCGAAAAATCGCATATTTGCGGGAATTAGAAGAAAGGCGAAAAACGCCGATACCAGAATTGTCACCCAAGACATCCTTAGATAATGAGTGAAATCAAGATCACACTGCCTGACGGTAGCGTGAAAACTTTTGAAAAAGGGGTTACAGCACTCGATGTAGCAGTAACTATTAGTGAAGGATTAGCCAGAAATGTATTAGCCGCAAAAGTGAATGGGGAGGTTAGGGATGCTACCCGGCCGATTGATTCGGATGCAAGTTTGCAGCTCCTTACATGGAATGATGAGGAAGGAAAGATGGCCTTATGGCACTCTTCAGCTCACCTGATGGCTGAGGCACTTGAAGCACTGTATCCAGGAATCAAATTGGGTATAGGACCGCCCATTGAGAATGGATTCTACTATGACATTGATTTCGGAGATATTCCTTTTGATGGTGAAAACCTCAAAAAGATTGAGGATAAAATGTTGGAGCTGGCCAGGGAGAAAAATGAGTTTAGCCGAAAAGACATATCTAAAGAAGATGCAGTAGCCTTTTATCAAAAGAAAGGTGATGAATATAAATTGGAATTGCTTGAGGGCTTGGAAGATGGTAAAATCACATTTTATACCCAAGGCAATTTCACTGATCTCTGTCGGGGGCCGCACATTCCCAACACAGGCTTTATTAAGGCAGCGAAAATACTCAATGTAGCAGGGGCATACTGGAGGGGAGATGAGAATAGAAAGCAACTAACAAGACTATATGGCATCACATTTCCAAAGCAAAAGGAGCTCACAGAGTATCTAGAGCTGCTGGAAGAAGCCAAGAAGAGAGACCATCGTAAGATAGGGAAAGAGCTCGAGCTCTTTACGTTTTCTGACAAAGTAGGCAAAGGTCTGCCTTTGTGGTTGCCCAAGGGTGCGGTGTTGCGTGAGCGATTGGAAAATTTTCTGAAGAAAGCGCAGGTCAAAGCGGGCTACGAACAGGTGGTTTCACCGCATATAGGAGGAAAGGAGCTGTATGTGACCTCCGGGCACTATGCAAAGTATGGACAGGATTCTTTTCAGCCAATTCATACACCGGAAGAGGGTGAGGAGTTTCTGCTCAAGCCCATGAACTGCCCTCATCATTGTGAGATTTATAAATCAAAACCTCGATCGTATAAAGAGCTACCACTACGCTTTGCTGAGTTTGGGACGGTTTATAGATACGAGCAAAGTGGAGAGCTACATGGTTTAACAAGAGTAAGAGGTTTTACCCAGGACGATGCTCATATTTTTTGTCAGCCAGATCAGGTGAAGGGGGAGTTTGCCAAGGTTATTGACCTGGTACTTTACGTATTCAATGCATTGGGTTTTCATGACTTTACCGCACAGATTTCTTTAAGGGATCCGGAAAAACCAGAGAAGTATATCGGGACTGATGAGAACTGGGAAAAGGCCGAGAGGGCAATCCAGGAGGTAGCCAGTGAGAAAGGACTAAATACGGTAATCGAGCTAGGAGAAGCGGCTTTCTATGGACCTAAACTGGACTTTATGGTCAAAGATGCTTTGGGGAGGAAATGGCAATTAGGGACTATCCAGGTTGATTATAACCTTCCTGACCGTTTTGAATTGGAGTATGTTGGAACTGACAATCAAAAACACAGGCCAGTAATGATACACAGGGCTCCTTTTGGTTCCATGGAGAGATTTGTAGCCATTCTCATAGAAAGTACGGCTGGAAATTTTCCTTTGTGGTTAGCACCGGAACAGGTAACCATCCTACCGATCTCAGAGAAGTTTCATGATTATGCACACCAGGTGTACACAGAATTGCAGGTTCGAAATATCAGTGGAAAGATCGATGAACGGGATGAGAAAATTGGCAGGAAGATCAGAGATGCGGAAATGCAGAAAATTCCTTTTATGCTGATCGTTGGTGAAAAGGAGTCCAGTGAGGGAATAGTATCAGTTAGATCTCACGGAAAAGGAGACCAGGGAGCCATGAAAGTGGCATCTTTTATCGAATTCTTTGAATCTGAAGCTGGAAAATTTATAAATAATTAGAATATTGCATTTTATATGCTGGAAATAATGCCGATATTTGCGGTTCTATTTTTTATGGTAAAATTAAAAAAGGAGGAAGACAATTATTAGAAGACAAGGAAATTTTAGGGGGCGTGTTGAAGAGCCTTACAGGATCAACGAACACATCCGAGCCAGGGAAGTCCGGGTAGTAGGAGACAACGTAGATGTTGATGTGTACGGTATTCAGAAAGCTCTGGATTTAGCAAGAGAGCAAGGCTTGGACCTTGTAGAGATATCGCCCAAGGCAGATCCTCCGGTTTGCAAGATCATTGATTATTCTAAGTTCAAGTACGAACAGAAGAAGAAGCAAAAAGAGATCAAAGCAAAAACCCAAAAGACGGTCATCAAAGAGATTCGTTTTGGGCCAAATACGGATGATCATGATTTCAACTTTAAGCTAAATCACGCAATAAAATTCCTTAAAGAGGGAGCAAAAGTTAAAGCTTTTGTTCATTTTGTTGGACGAACAATTGTTTTCAAGGAAAGAGGAGAAATATTGTTGTTGAAATTTGCCCAGGCATTGGAAGAATACGGTAAAGTTGAATTACTGCCAAAGCTTGAAGGTAAAAGAATGTCCATAATACTGTCTCCAAAGCCGACCTCCAAGAAAAAGTAAAGTAATGCCTAAAGTAAAAACTAAATCCAGCGCCAAGAAAAGGTTTAAGGTGACCGGTTCAGGAAAGATTAAAAGGAAACATGCTTTTAAGAATCACATCCTGACAAAAAAGGAAACCAAGCAAAAGAGAAACCTTCGTCATATGACTGTGGTGCACAAAGCAGATGAGCAGAACATAAAAGACATGCTCAACATCTAATTCGTTAATTAAGTTTAACCAGAGGGTTGGTATTAAGTGCAGATTTCTGACGCCAATCATCAAAAACAAAAACAATGAGATCAGTAAATCATGTGGCCTCAAGGGCCAAGAAGAAAAAGGTATTCAAACAGGCTAAAGGTTTCTTTGGCAGAAGAAAGAATGTCTGGACAGTAACAAAGAATGCTGTCGAAAAAGGTATGCAGTATGCATACAGGGATAGAAAAGCTAAAAAGAGAGAGTTTAGAGCACTATGGATCCAAAGGATCAATGCAGCTGTGAGAGAGCATGATCTCTCTTATTCTCAGTTTATCAATGGACTGAAAACTGCCAATATCGATATCAACAGAAAAGTCCTGGCTGACCTTGCAATGAATCATCCTGAAGCGTTCAAGGAAGTTGTGAAAAAAGTAAAGAAATAAATAGAAATATTTCTCTTATAGGCATCTCGAAAGAGATGCCTTTTTTGTTTGTACTAATTATTACATAAATCCATACTTAGCCAGGAAAGCATCCGTTCTTTCCATAATTTCCTCATCAAACAAACGGGAGTATTTTTCGTTTCCTTCACCCAGGTAATGGCCTCGTCCCTCGTAGGTTTCAATCTCAAAAATGTTACCCATAGACTTTGTCCTTGTTTCGAATAGCCTCACTGTCCAGAATTTAACTATGTTGTCGTCTAACCCGTGGAACTCAATGGCTGGAGGCATTCCAGGCCTTATATTGTGGTAGGGGGAAATCTCCCAAATTCTGGGGTCTCTCTCCCCAAAGATTCGGTCACACCAGGCTTCCATTGTATTTACAGTAGATGAATAGAGTAGCATTAGGTTGGGTGCAGGATTTATAGTCAAGTCATCTGTTGACTCATTTACCGAGTCAGCTAATGCAGTCATCAATGTCAATTGCCCTCCCACAGATTGACCGCCAATGGCAATTTTATCAGGATCAATATGGAACCTTTCGGCATTTTTTCTGACCCACCTCACAGCTGATCTGGTATCTTTTACACATTCATAGGGAGTGACATTGGGGTGTGGGTAGGACCCATCCTCATTCACTGACAGTCTGTATTCAACTGAAAAGGTGACAAATCCTTTCTCTGCATACCGCCTGCAGGCCCCGTGAAATTCACCCGTATGGCCAAAAACCCAACCTCCACCATGAAAGAAGATGATTGCATTTCGAATCTGTGTGTCTTCGTCTGGTAAAAAAATATCTATCTTGAGATCGAAAGTATCTACCGATTTATAAATCTCTGTAGTTTGTGAAACTGTTATTTCCTGACAAAAGGAGTGAAGGCTAATTAAAAACAAGAGGAGAATAATGAACTGCTTAACCATCTGATAATGATTTGATTGAAAAATAAACCTAGCGAGATATTAGCAGATCCACAAGCCAACTTATAGTATGTAGAGCGTGCTTAAAAGGAAATCAGGAAGCATAAATTCAATAAATCTGTCTTTCTTTTCGTTCAACATCTAAAACAGGCGTTAATTTTTAGTAAATAATTTATATTTATTCTTGCATTTGACATCTGGGGTAATAATATCACTTTGTGAAGAAAATTCTGGTTTTAGACGATAGTCAAACTGCCTTGTTTGATCTTAATAATAAGCTACAGGAGATCGATGCTGAAGCTAAAATCTTCTGTGTGTCAAACTATGATGATGCAAAGAATATTCTGGAATCGAATTCAATTGATATAGCAATTGTAGATCTTCAAATGCCTGAAAAGAATGGTGCAGACCTGATAGTATATATGAAAGGAGTAACTGAGATGAAAGGTATTCCTATTATTGTGCTTACAGGGTCTGGTGACAATTCTTTACTCAAAACCAGCTTGGAACCTATGGTAAACCATTATTTGAACAAGCCTGTAAGCCAGGAACACCTAAAAGAGCTGTTACAGGAACTTTGAGATGAGTGATCAAAAGGTACTTGACACTGCCTGGCTAAAGAGTCAGTACAAGGGTAATATGAAGGATCTTCTCGTTATCTACAAGAATGAGAACAATGATTGCATGCTGCGCATACAAAAAGCCCTTGAATCTCAGGATTATGATGACATTAGAGCGGTGGCTCATAAGATGAAAGGCTCCAGCAGAATTATAGGAGCATTTGCTGTAGAAGAACTTGCCAATAAAATCGAAAAGACCATCGATAATGAAGAGATCAGGCAAAAGGTTGACAAGCTACAGCAAAACTACAAAGCACTCATTCGAGAGATTGATCTCTTAATATCTCCATAGCCAAAATTAGTTTTCTTATTCCTAAAACAATCAAAATAGGAACTTATAAGCATATATTTAAATTTAGATAAGTCTAAAATTTTGTTTTGTATAAGCTAATATATAATTTAGCGAATACATTGAATTATGATTAGACGACTTGCAATTTACTTAGTAGCATTAACTTCAGCTATTCTCTCATGGGGGCAGTATTCGATAATTGGAGAGGTAAAAGATGATGGAAATGCAATACCTGGCGCCACGGTCAGGCTACTGGATACAGATTTTGCTACAGTATCTGATAGTGATGGTCAATTTAGCATTGATGACATCCCCAAAGGAGATTATCAATTAGAAGTAAGGTTTGTTGGATTTAAGCCTCACATTGAAAAATTAACACTTGATAAGTCCATTCAAAATCTACAGATCTCTCTAAAGGAAAGTCTTTTGACCTATGATGAGGTGGTAGTAACTGGTACTATGCAACCCACGTTTGTTTCTCAGTCACCAGTGAAGATCGATGTAGTTACTTCTAACTACTTACAGACCTACTTGCCTTCTGCGGCATCCAGTATTGTAGAAGGTATCAGTCTGGTCAATGGTGTACAGGAAGTAGTGGCCTGTGGGGTATGCTTTACAAACAGTATTTCAATAAATGGATTACCGGGTCCTTATACAGCTGTTCTTATGGATGGATCACCTATCTATGGCAATCTGGCTTCGGTCTATGGACTGAATGGAATTCCAAGTATGATAATTGACAGGTTTGAAGTAATCAAAGGTCCGAGTTCTACATTATATGGGTCTGAAGCTGTTGGAGGGGTGATCAACATCATAACCAAAGACCCTAAAAATCAGTCTCCGGTGTCAATAGATGTGATGGGTACGTCACATATGGAGTCTTTTGGAAACCTTTCATTTGCCCCTAAACTCGGCAAAAGCAATGGCTTTATCGGATTTAACTATGCCTATATCAATGATTTTGATGACCAAAATGCGGATGGTTTTAGCGACAATGTAAACCTGGATCGATTGTCGTTTTTCACTAAATGGGATATTGCACGGAAATCAGGCAAACAGTTTGATATCGCTGCCAAGTATTATTACGAAGATAGGAGAAACGGAGTAAGAGAGTTTCTTACTGATCGTAACTACCTCGAGCTGAGGGGAGATGATCAGGTATATGGTGAAAGTATCTTCACGAAAAGAGCCGAATTATTTGGGACTTATACTTTGCCATGGGTTTCTAACTTCAATCTGAAATACTCCCTAAGTACTCACGATCAGGACAGTTATTACGGTAGTGATTATTATCAGGCATCACAGGACATTATGTTCGCAAATCTTATCTGGAATCACTCAAAAGATGATCATGAAATACTTGCGGGATTAACTAACCGCTACCAGGTTTATGATGATAATACTATAGCGACAAGCTCAAATAATGTTAATGCCCCTCAGAAACAATTCATACCCGGAGTCTTTGCACAGGATGAATGGGCTGCTACCAGTCGCCTGACCTTTTTGGGTGGAGCAAGGCTTGATCACTATAGTGAACATGGGTTTATATTCGCTCCCCGACTAAATATTAAGTATAAACCTGGGGAGTGGACTACACTCCGTTCCAATTTTGGAACGGGTTTCCGAGTGGTTAATCTATTCACGGAGGACCATGCTTTTGTTACCGGTCAAAGAGAGGTTGTTATAGAAGAAGAACTAATGCCAGAGGAATCTTACAATTTTTCATTCAACCTCAATCATGTATATGTCATAGGCAATAGTCAGGGAATGGTAGATGTAGATGCATTTTATACGTATTTTACCAATAAGATCACGCCCAATTATGATGTTCAGGATCAAATAATCTATGCCAACAGTTCCGGATACGCGGTTAGTAAGGGTGTGGGTGTAAATATTCAGCATCAATTTAGCTTTCCCCTGGCATTTAATTTAGGTGTGAACATTCAGGAAGTTACAGAGCATGAAGGTGGTGGGGTAGATGAAATTGAGTTCTCTCCAAGATCTTCTGGTGTGTTTACAGCCAATTACAGCATAAAGCGAATTAGCCTTAATTTGTCGTATACTGCGAGTTATACAGGGCTGATGAAGCTTCCTGAAGTTTACGACCTGGACGAAAATGGTGACCCGCTTTCTGAGAGCAGACCAACAACTTCCAATCATTTTTCTATTCACAATTTTCAGGTATCAAAAGATCTTAGTCAGGGCTTCAGTTTATACGCTGGAGTGCAAAACCTATTCAACTACATTCAACCGTGGTCCCCGCTTACAGGATTCAATGATCCCAATACCCGACCAGGCTTTAGTGATAATTTTGACACAGCCTACGCTTATTCACCTATTCATGGCAGAGAAGTTTATTTGGGAGTAAAATGGAGACTTCCCGGTAAAAAGTAATTTTTTTAGTAATTTCAGCCCGCCATGAAAATTGATTCACATATACACTTGTGGCAATTTGATCAGGAAGAGTATGACTGGATCACAGATGAGCTTTCTGCCATCCGCGAGTCTTTCACACCAGATGATTTGTTGCCATTTCACCAGGAGTTAGGTATTGACGGATTTATTGCCGTTCAAGCCAGACAAAATAACAAGGAAAATACCTTTTTACTCAACTATGCCAATAAGTATAAACATGTTTTGGGAGTCGTTGGCTGGCTGGATCTTCAGTCCAAAAAGTTGAAAGGAGAAATGGAAGAACTCAAGAGCGATCCATACCTGAAGGGGCTAAGACATATTTTGCAGAGTGAACCTTCGGGTTATATGCTCCAGCCAAAATTTATTGAAGGCGTTAAATGTTTACGAGAGTTTGATCTGACCTATGATCTGTTGATCTATGAGAATCAGCTGGAGGAGGCCAATACTTTTATGAGTAAGCTTCATGATGATCAGAAAGTAGTGTTGGATCACATTGCCAAGCCTAAAATCAAGGATGCAGAGCTTGTAGATTGGAAAAAAGGCATAAAAGCACTTGCAAAGCATGAGAATCTCCTGTGCAAGGTGTCGGGAATGGTAACCGAGGCTGATTGGCAAAACTGGCAATACGATGATTTTGTACCATATATGGATGTCATCTTTGAGGAGTTTGGACCTGAGCGAATCTTATATGGCAGTGATTGGCCGGTTTGCTTGTTGTCAAGCCCATACCAGCGTGTATTTTCTATCCTTGATCAGTATTTGAAGCCATTTGACTCAGCGACAAAAGACAAGGTAATGGGAAATAATGCAGCTGCATTTTACAAGGTCTGACATCAGTGAAAATCATTGTAGTTTTAAGGTCAATTGGATCTGAACATTGATTCAGGCCACAGAGTAATTATCATTTTTTAAATAGCATGGATTTAAAGTTAAAGGGAAAGACATTTATTGTAACAGGAGGAGCTAAAGGTATTGGTGAAGCTATCTCCAAAGAACTTGCTCAGGAAGGAGCCAATGTTGTTGTGGCCGGAAGATCAAAAGCAGAAGGGGATGCCCTTGTGGAATGGATGGAAGGGATTGGCTCAAAAGGTCTAAGTATTCACGTGGAATTGTCAAAAGATGGAGCATGTGAACGTGTGATCAAAGAGAGTGTTGAGAAGTTTGGAGGTATTGATGGAATTGTAAACAATGCCGGTTTCAATGATGGTGCAGGCCTGGAAAATGGGAACCCTGAGAAATTTAGGGCTTCAATTCATACGAATCTGATGCATTATTATGATATGGTATACTACGCACTGCCATACCTAAAGAAGACTCAGGGTTCAATCGTAAATATTAGTTCAAAAACCTGCGTGACAGGGCAAGGAGGTACATCAGGCTACGCGGCTAGCAAGGGAGCTCAAATCGCTTTGACAAGAGAATGGGCGGTGGAGTTAGCTCCCTATAATATCAGGGTTAATGCCATACTACCTGCTGAAGTGATGACACCTCTTTACGAGAAGTGGATCAAGACCTTTGACAATCCTGAGGATAAGCTTAAGGAAATAGCTGCCAGGATACCATTGGGCAAAAGGATGACTACCTCAGAAGAAATAGCCGCGATGACAGTCTTTTTACTTAGTGAAAGGAGTGCACACACCACCGGCCAATGGATGTTTGTTGACGGGGGATATGTGCACCTGGATCGTTCTATCAATACGTTAGTTGGTTAATAAAGTAAGGTTTATTTTATTCTTTTCTTCTGGCACGTTCCCATGTTACAGATTGTTTACCTGCGATAAGCCTAATAAAGCCCAGGTAGACAGATAAGTTCATAAAAACAAAATAGTATGGAACGAACAGGGCTTTTACTCTGACTTTCCGATGCTGAAGTAGCCAGCCAATGCAAGAGAATAAATAGAAGAGCAACTGAAGTGCCAACAAAACCTGATAAAATAAGTCACCCTGAATGGCTAGTAACAGATTGAGTATAAATATCAATGGAAGAGCCAATGGAGCAAGGGTCCACCTGAGTGCCCGGTGAGAGGTGAACTGAAAAGATAGCCACCCATACTTGAAAATATTAAAAAGACTACGAAGTCTCCATATGGCTTGTAATCCTCCTGCTGAGATTCGTATTTTTCTCTTGGACTCTTCTTTCAAAGAGGCCGAAGATTTTTCAGTGGCGAATGCATTTGGTTCATAAGCAATGCGGTACCCCTTTTTAGCAATGAGAAGTGTAAGATAAAAATCCTCAATCAGAGTGTCTTTAGGAATTTGTTCATATAGTGAGCTGCGTATCGAAAATAACTCTCCTGCAGCCCCTACAACCGAATACAATTGATAGTCATAGTTCTTTAAAAAGGATTCGTATTTCCAGTAGATACCTTCCCCGGAGGATGAAGCATCATCATTTTTATTCACTAAAATTCGTTTTTCACCTGAAACGCCTCCCACACCTTCTTTTTGATAGTGACTTGCCATCAGTCTCAGGGCCTGAGCATTTAAGATGGTATTAGCATCAGAGTAAACCGTAATATCTGCATTTATTAAAGGCATTATTCTGTTTACAGCATTGATTTTTCCTTCTCTTTTGTCCTGATGAAAATGTTTTACATTGGGAAAACTCCTGACAATATCGGGTGTTCTGTCAGTTGAACCGTCGGTGACCACCCATACTTCATACTTATTTTGCGGGTAATCAAGTTTTAGGCTGTTTTCAATCTTTTCATGAATATCCTTCTCCTCATTGTATGCGGCGATCAAATGGACAATGGAGGGTAAATCATCATGACATTTATCTTTTAGAGTATTCCTCTTCAACTTCACAAGAAGAAATATCAGCAGGCCATATCCAAAATAGGTATAAAATACAAGTCCAATAAAAACCCAGAAAAAGCACTCCATTCGTAACAAAAAAAATTATTTTGCGGCAAGATAAATTAAGGGGAGAAACAAAATGGGTTTGTGTGGAATTATTGAATTATTAATTATTTAGATATTTTGTTAGACAGAATTGAATCCAATTGATTCTTTACTTAATTTTAGGGTGTTATTTTCCTTTCCAACCAGTAAACACATCAACTCCAAAAAGTTAGTAATTTCAATCACTTGTTTGTAAAACATTGTTGAGAAGAGTTAGAGTTCTTGAGGTAATCAGACAAGGTCTGATAGGAGGAGGTGAGTCGCATGTCATTGATGTTGTAAAGTTTCTTGACAAAGAAAAGTTTGACCCCATCGTGGTTTCTTTCACCGCTGGCCCTATGGTCAGTGAATTGGCAAAGCTGGGTATCCCTAGTGAAGTGATCAACTCGCAAAAAGCTTTTGACTTGAGTATCTGGTCCAAAATGAAGAATTTCATTGCTAAGGAGGGCATAGATCTGGTCCATGCTCATGGGTCACGTGCTCAATCAAATGTATTTAGTGCAGCTAAAAAGCTAAATAAGCCATTGGTCTACACCGTTCATGGATGGTCATTTCATGACGATCAGAAAAGTTTAGTTCGGCTGGCCAGAATCCTCTCTGAAAAAGTATTGGTTAATCAGGCTGACAAAGTCATTAATGTTTCAAATAGTAACCGACAAACCGGATTTAGACTATTAGGGGAATATGATGGGCTCGTGGTAAACAACGGAATTGATCTTGAGAAGTTTGCTGTGAAGCCAAAATCTACTCAGCTGAAAGAGTCGCTTGGAATACCGGCTACGAAAACTGTAGTAGGATGTATTATGCGAATGACAAAACAGAAAAATCCTCTCGGTATGCTCGAGGCTTTTCAGCAGGCTTTAGCATCGAATCAATCTTTACATTTATTGCTGGTGGGAGACGGTGAACTCATGCCGGAAATCGAATCGTTTATCAGCAAAGAGGAGCTTAATAGTGTTACATTAACAGGAAACAGGAGTGATATCCCTGACTTGTTATCATTGATAGATATCTATTGTCTGCCATCTTTATGGGAAGGGCTCCCACTATCCTTGCTGGAAGCCATGGCCATGGAAAAAGCAATAATAGCCACTGAAGTAGATGGAACAAGAGAACTTATAAGAGATGGAGAAAATGGTTTTCTGATTCTGCCAAATGATATTAAAAAACTTACAGAAAGGATTCTTTACTTGAGCAAGGAAGTAGGAGTAAGAAAAAAGTTTGGGACGTTGGCTAAAGCTGTAGTAGAAGAAAATCACAGTGTAATTAAAATGGTTAGAGAGATTGAGAAGGTTTATTCTTCTTTAATTGATAAATGATATACTATGCCTGAACTACCTAGTTATACCAGAGAAGCTGATATTAAAAGATTAAAATTTATCCTTGATACTATAAAATCAAATCCAAAAAAGAATGATATCAAGGTTTTAGATATAGGATGCGGCAATGGAATTATCTCGATAAACACTGGTACATTAGATGTAGATGTACTCGGGCTGGATGTAAGTGAGAGAGCTATTGAAGTTGCGACAAAGCAAAACAAGTTTAAAAATGTGCGCTTTCAGGTTTTACCGGCAGAGGGATTAAGTGCTATTAAAGAGAAATTTGATGTCATTATTTGTAGTGAAGTGTTAGAGCATCTGAATGATCCGTCATCATTGGTGGCTGAACTTAAATGTGTACTTAGGGAAGATGGGATAATCATTGTTACTGTACCTAATGGACGGGGACCAAGAGAACTTTTAGTTACCCGCCCCATGATATTCATTAGAGATCGAATGAGCTGGCTGTTGAATGTAGTGCTATTCTTTAAGAAGATTTTTGGATATTCAGGTACAACTATACAATCTGCTGCAGATAATTTGGACCACATTCAATTTTTCTCCAAAACTGCTTTGGAACGTATGGCAAAGGAAAATCAATATCAAATTATAAATTTTAAACATTCAAATTTCATTGATGATGTATTTCCATTTTCTTTGATCACAAGAAAATCAGCTAAGCTCCAAAGAATTGATTCTAAGATTGCAGATAGGATACCTTCAACATTTGCCGGAGGGTTTTTTAGTATTTGGAAAAGAAAATAATTTGATCTTTTCCGGTCAGAAGAGGTCCATTATTTGGATCTTCTTGTATCTGTGTACATTCAGTAGTTTTCTGATTGCTCAACCGTGTAAATGTGATCATCAACTAACTTTCAATGAAGGTAAGGCTGCCTTTCTCGATGGCAAACATGCTGAAGTACTGCCTGGGGATACTATTTGTATCATGGCAGGTATCTACAATTATATCAGAATCACGAATATACATGGCACAGAAGAGGCGCCGATTGTTATAATTAATTGTGGAGGTCCGGTAAAAGTAGATCTTAAAGGGCACAATAATCATGGGTTTGTTATCAATAACTCAACCTATTTTATAGCTACAGGAACCGGAAATCAAGATTACGGGTATGGCTTTGAGATTTTTAAGTCACCGGATGAACGGACTAAGACAGGTTTGGCGGTAGGTGTCCAGGTCTCAGATCTTGAACTTGATCATTTTTATATACATGACGTGGAATTGGGGCTACACCTCTTAAATGTACCCGGGTGTGACCCACAAACATGGCAGGGAAACTGGGTAATGAAAAATGTGAAAGTTCATGATTTCGTTATCAGGAATACAACCAAGGAGGGGATGTACATTGGTAGTTCAAAATATCTAAGTGGCTATATAAGAGAATGTAATGGTGAACAAAAGACAATCATGCCCTCCTTTATAGAAAATATATTTGTTTATGATAATAGTATAGATCATTCCGGGTGGGATGGCCTTCAGGTTAGTATGGCACATAAAGAGTGTCACATATTCAGGAATCGTATTACTCATTTTGGATTGACCAATAAAGGTGCTCAACGTGGAGGAATCGTTATTGGCGGAGGATCAACAGGTAGAGTTTCAGAAAACCTCATTCAGACAGGTAAGGGAGATGGAATTGATGTATTTGGCATTGGAGATGTGGTGTTATATAATAATGTAATTGTTGGAGCGGAAAATATGGGCATTTTCCTTGGTAACAGGACTATTGATAACAACGGTAGCTTCAAAGTTCTAAACAACACCATTGTAAGTTCAGGGGTGGATGGAATCAGGTATAATAATCAGTTTGCAAAGCGAAGCATTATCGCAAATAACATAGTTGTGGGAGCAGGCTACAGACCAGTTTCTATTAGCAGAGGAAAAGGTAAGGTAATGGAATCGAATAATCTCTATAAAGAAAGTCATGAAGGGATTGCATTCATAAACCCTAATTCAGGAAATTTTGCATTAGGAAAAGGATCAGTAGCCAAAGACAGTGGAATCGATGTTTATACCCATGGAATTATTAATGATTTTGCAGGAGGGAAGAGGAAATATGGGAAGGGTACTGATGTTGGTGCTTTTGAATATAATCCAGGTAGAAATAGCAAACCAGTGCCTTTATATGTAGTTCAACCTCTCATTCTTTATGCTGGAATAGATACAACTCTCTTACTACCAGACAACATTTTTGTTGACCATGATCAAGGCACTTTGGATATTAACCTAAAAACAAAAAACCATGAAGCATTGCCTGATTGGATAATTTTTGATAAGCGCAAAAAGGTTATAAGTTTTAAACCAAATGAAACATCGATTGGTCGCATTGATCTGCAGATTGAAGCTAGCGATGGAATGGGCGGGATTGGATTGATACCATTTTGGATAAAAGTTAATAAAGTATCTGGCAAAGATTTTTTTAATGACTTGGACCACTTAGAAGTTACTGATGGCGAGTTTATAAAAGTATATCCGCAGGAAGTCAGCAATTTTATTTTGATAGAAACAGATGTTTATGATTGGTTGAATGCAACTGTTTATTTGGTGGATTCTACAAACAAACTGGTTTCATCATATGAGATTGATGCTGGGAGAAAGTATATCGATTGTAGGGATTTTGCTGCCGGAAGTTATAAAATGAAAATTTTTAATGGGAATAGTCAGATTATTAAGAATATCCTCAAGAAGTAAGATTTACCATTATTTGTTTTATTTTTGAAGAGTAGCTTATGCTACAAGCTATTGCCCGATAGCTTTCACTGTCTGCATTTTTACTTTGAAAACTATGAAGCCTAACATCACCGCCATCTGCATTTTATTTTCTATATTTTTTCTTCAGTCCTTATCAGCCCAGGACTGTGGATGTGATATTACTTTCGATACTACGGATAAGACCAATGTGTTTCTTAATGGAGAAAGTACAACGGTTAATCCAGGAGACGTATTATGTTTTAATTCAGGAGTGTACACGTATATCAGGATAATAAATATTCATGGTACCAAGGAGAATCCAATTATTCTAAAGAATTGTGGGGGTAAGGCTGAGGTAGATCTCACAGGTCAGAATAATCATGGTTTTATTCTAGAAGGTTCTACTCATGTAAAGATAACAGGTACAGGTCATGAAGCGACAGAATATGGTTTTGAAATTTACCGTGATCCGGCTGATGTTGCCAAAACAGGTCTGGTCATAGCCAACAAAATTTCTGATATCGAAGTGGATCATTTTGAAATCCATGATGTAGAGTTAGGAATGCACCTGATAAATGTGCCTGATTGTGATGAGACTTCCTGGCGAGGTAACTGGGTTCAGGAAAATACGCTTGTGCATGATATGTGGGTCCATGATGTTGGTAATGAAGGATTTTATATCGGAAGTTCAAAATATAATACTGGACATACCAAAACATGTGATGGAGAAAGTATAGATATTTTGCCACCTTTTGCCAAAGGAATAAAAGTCTATGATAACCTGATTGAGGATTGTGGCTGGGATGGAATGCAGGTCAGTATGGCAGTTGAAGATTGTAAAATATTCAATAATGTCGTCAGGAACTTTGGGCTCGATAATAAACCATCACAGCAGGCTGGGATTGTCGTAGGTGGAGGATCGACAGGGGATGTTTTCAATAACCTGATCGATACGGGACTCGGTGATGGTATTGATGTATTTGGAGTCGGTAACGTAAGAATTTACAACAACATTGTAGCGAATTGTGGTGAGCAGGGCATTTTTATTGGAAACCGGGAGCTACTTGAGCCTGATTATACCTATGCGATCATAAATAATACCATAGTCAGCTCCGGGGAAGATGCCATCAGATATAATAATGAATTTGCCGTAGGAGCTCAGATTATCAATAATCTAATTGTTGACTTTGGCTCGAAAAGCCTAAACATGTTAAAAGAAGGTGAGGGGGGTGTGAATCAATCATCAAATGTTGTTCTTAATACAGTAGGTGAAGCATTGTTTACAAATGCAGGAAGTGGAGATTATTCCATTACTTCAGGTTCCCCAGCAGTAGATGCCGGTGAGGATATCTCTGCCCTCAATTTGTTCTTTACTGATTTCTTTGGAAAGTCTCGTCCTGGAGATGCTAGTATTGATGCAGGTGCTTCGGAATATTCTGCTTCCAGTAATCTTGCTCCGGTACTAAATCATGATATAGCAGCCCAGACAGTAAAAGAAAGCGAAACTTTTAGTTTGACCTTAGAGACAGATCTATTTACTGATCCTGAGGAAACATCAATTACCCTTTCAGCCTCTCTGGCAAATGGGGATCCACTACCCCTTTGGTTGACATTTGATGGATCTTTATTTACGGGAATACCAGCAGTTGCTGATATCAGTTTGCTGCAAATAAAAGTGACAGCTGAAGATGCAGATGGGGGCACCAATAGTGTATTGTTTTATTTGGATGTTACTTCCCAGAATGATCCTCCTGTTATTGCCGATGGATTGTCTAATCAAACGGCCATTACCACTGCCGCATTTAGTTATCAGTTTCCCCAAACAACATTTAATGACCCTAACGATGACGAGTTGACTTATACTGTCGAGTTGGATAACGGAGACCCACTTCCATCGTGGCTTACTTTCAATGCTTCTAATAGAACTTTTTCTGGAACTCCTGGTAAAGGAGATGCCAATGTTTTGACGATTGAAGTGACAGCATCAGACGGACAGGTTTCTGTAACAGACGAATTTGTGTTGACTGTAAACTTTGATTTTGATGAAACAAGTTGCGGTTGTGACGTTGTTTTCGATGCTTCTGTTGAAAGGAGCCCAATATTGAATGGAAATAACACCACAGTGAATCCTGGGGATCGCATTTGTGTGAAAGCAGGATACTATCACTTTATCAAAATAGAAAATGTTCATGGTACTCCGGAGCAGCCAGTTGAAGTAATAAATTGTGGGGGTCAGGTACGATTAGATGCGAATGTGAGCTCTGACCATGGGTTCATCGTTACCAAGTCTACGCATATCAATTTGACCGGGACAGGAGACCCCGACTTTGAGTATGGATTTGAAATTTTTGGAAATCCCATCTCTCAGACAAAAACCGGATTAGTGATTTCGTATTTGGTCTCAGATATTCATGCTGAATATTTCAATATTCATGATGTAGAACTTGGATTACATTTTATTAATGTACCATCTTGTGATAGCGAGTCATGGCAAGGTAACTGGACCATGGAAAATTGTGAGGTAAACAACTTCTATGTACATGATGTGAAAAATGAAGGTTTCTATATAGGAAGCTCAAAATATGGATCAGGTCATGATTTTGATTGTAGCGGGACACCAACCAATGCTCAACCGCCATTAATAAGACATATTAAGGTTCATGATAATAAGTTTATCAATTCCGGATGGGATGCTATGCAGGTGAGTCTTGCTATTGAGGATTGTGAGATCTATAATAATCACATAGAAAACTATGGGCTTCAGGAAAACCCAAGCCAACAAGCTGGCATTGTTGTAGGTGGAGGGTCAACAGGGCTCGTCTACAACAACTATGTGAATAATGGAGGGGGTGATGGAATCGATGTGTTTGGGGTTGGTAACATTCGACTGTTTAACAATGTTGTGGCAAATGCAGGTGAGCAGGGAATATTCATTGGTAATCGTGACTTATTGGAAAGTACTTATAATTACTATATTCTCAATAATACTATTGTTAATTCAGGAGAGGACGGAATTAGATACAATAATGGATTTGCAATCAATAATATCATAAAGAATAACTTAATTGTCAATTCAGCAGGTAGTGATATCGCTTATGTACAGAATAATGAATCGGATGTTGATGCTTCAAATAATATAATTATTGCCAATGTGGCGGATGCAGGATTTGTCGATGCTGACGCAGGTATATTTGCCATTATTGAAACTGCATCTTCTGTAGACGCAGGAGCTGATTTGTCATCACTTGGTTTATTTTCTGATGATTACCGAGGTGTCAATAGACCCATTGGTAGTGGCTGGGATGTAGGGGCTTATGAGTATACTGAAAACAGCCCGCCAGAACTTGATAATCCGATACCCGGTCAATCTGTAGAATCAGGAGCAAACCTGGTATTTACTTTTGCAGCAAATACTTTTAGTGATCCGGATGGTGACGCATTAACCTATACCGCAACTTTAAGTAATGATAGTGATCTCCCATCATGGCTTTCATTCAATGCAGAAACACGAGAATTTAGCGGGAATCCTTCAAGTGGTGATATAGGTACTATTACTGTAAAAGTAATAGCTTCTGACGGCTTATCAGGATCAGTTAGTACAGAGTTCACCATTACGGTTTCTGGTACTGTCACAGAAAACAATCCACCTTCAGTGCAAAATGATTTGGTAAATCAGACTGCAGTTATAGAAGAGGCATTTAGCTATCAGTTTGAATCCAATACATTTAATGACCCTGATGGAGACGCTTTATCATACTCAGCTGAGATGAGTGGGGGAGATGCATTACCTTTATGGTTGTCATTTGAAAGTTCCACCCGTACATTTAGTGGTACCCCCCCTGCAGAATCTGCTGATGAGATATTGATGATCGTTGTGTTAGTGGACGATGGCAATGGAGGATCTGTAACCTCACTATTTTCAATCACGATTTATTCAGAGGCATTGAGTGTTCCCAAGTTTCAAAACACCGATGACATTTTGGTTTTCCCCAATCCTGTAGTTTCAAATACGCTACAGTTTAAGGTGAGAAATATCTCCAGAACACACGACACAGGTTACTTATTTAATCTTAAGGGTGAGCTGATCCAGTCAATTAAAATTGATAAGGAGTTGATTGAGGTAGACATTTCCAGAACTTCAGCCGGTATTTATTACTTATTGATCAATGTAGATAGCAGGTTTATCGGTACAACTTTCATCAAGGAATAGGATTTCTACAGTACCGAACCTATAACTGTATTTTTGCCGAATGGTTAAATTGCATCACAAGTATTCTGTACTTAGGAATCTTGTTAATATTATAAAAGGCGGTGATGGAGTATCCTTTGATCATGGAAAACGGGCAACACCACTACTAAAGCAAAAGAACTACTCATTTGATCCTCTGGAAAATGTTGTTGAGAATATTTCCGGCTATCAAAAACTGGTCTATATATGCAGTCCTACTCAGCGTAGTGGTACAAATTTTATATATAATACGCTCAGCTTACATGCAGATTTGCAAGGTCCGTTGTCAGCAGATCTACCCAATGAACATTTCTTATATTCTCATGCTGACTTACTCTCTAAGTATCTTCAACAAACCATTGGTTACTGGCCCAAATGGGTCAAGGAGAAGGAGTTACTTACAAACATGCATGCAGAGATGCTAGCTGGAATGGGTGATGGCCTTCTCAACCCTTTTTATAGCAGGTTGAAAGACAAATCTAAAATATTAATGTTAAGAACACCAGATGCAGGTAATCTAGAATATTTTCCGGCAATGTTTCCTGCCGGGAAGCTGGTTGTGATTCTGCGTGACGGTAGGGACACTGTAAATTCCTTTGTAAAATCTTTTTCTGGAAATTGGGCTTTTAGCTCCATGGCAAAAAGGTGGGCCGCCAGGATAGATTACTTATATGAGCTGCAGGGACGGCTACAGAAAAAGGGTTTAGATGCCCGCATGAGAATATTTCGATATGAAGATCTGAATGAGCACCCTGAAGAAACAGTAAAAGAGATATTGAAATTCTTGGCTTTAAGTGAGTCAGGATTTAATTGGGAAAAATTGCAGGAAGTTCCCGTTGTAGGCTCTTCAACGATGTATAACAAACACCAGGAGAAAGAATTCTGGAAGCCAATGCAAAAGACTGATGCTAAGAAATTTACCAGGAGGTGGGCTGACTGGACTAAATCAAAGAAAAAGAATTTTAAGCGGTATGCCGGTAAGCAGTTGATCAAGGCAGGTTATGCAACAGATTTAAACTGGTGACATGAGTGATCGGGCAGAATGGATCAAATCCGGGATGTATTCCACTCTCAACAGACTTTCAACGGCTGGTTTTGGATTTGTCAACTTTTATATATTGATCAGACTGGTAAGCAAAGAGGAGTTTGGAATTTGGGTCTTGTATATTTCTGTTTCCACAATTCTTGAGTCTATCCGTAAGTCATTTATATACAATTCATTGGTTCGCTATATAAATATCGAGGAAGAGGGAGAGCGAACATCCATTATTTCATCTTCATTTATATTAAATTTTATTTCCGCACTTTTTGTTATTGCGTTATTATTAATATTCAGGTTTTTCCTGGCCATCATATGGGATGCTCCAGCCTTATCGGAGATGCTTTTAGTCTATTGTATTGGTCAGTTTTTTTTTACATTAACTGTTCATTTCAACTCAATTTCAGAATCGCATTCTAACTTTATTGGCACCTTCTTTAGTGGGTTGATTCAACGTCTCTCATTTTTGATCATTGTTGTAATATGCTACTATACAGAGGGCACAATTGAACCAGTTGATCTTTCCTACTTTCACGTTGCCGGGATAGGGTTTGGGGCACTACTTGCGGTCTTCTTTGGACTGAAGTATCACAGATTTGATTATAAGCAGATAGGTTGGATCTTCAGGCATTTCCACTATGGGAAATACACGTTTGGGACAAATATGGGTTCCATGATTTTCAAAAACACGGATAGCTGGATGTTAGGGTCAATTATCAGTAAAGAAGCTGTCGCGGTTTATAATCCTGCCATCCGTATATCAAATCTTTTTGAGGTGCCTCTGGGAGCAATTAGTAGTGTTGTTTTCCCCAATATTGTCCGACGGATAAAGGAGAATGGTCTTGTTGAAGCTAAACTATTATATGAAAAGACGGTGGCTTTTTCCCTGGCAATAATTGCTCCCTGTGCCATCTTTACAATCATTTTTGCCGAACCTATCACTATATTTATTGCTGGTGAACAATATGCGGATTCAGCAGAAATACTGCAGATAACTATGCTTTATGGGTTAATTGTGCCATTCAACCGACAGTTTGGGATCACAATGAATGCTATAGGAAAAGCCAATATTAATTTTTATGTATTAATAGCAAATACGCTTTTGAATGTGATCCTGAATTATTTATTCATTCAATCCTTTGGCACTTTGGGTGCAGCGGTGGCTACTTTGATTTCATATTTAGTAATTTTACTAATAAGTGAAATCCTGCTTTTTAGGATAATCAATGTCAATCTGCTCAATGTTGGGAAATACTTTTTTTGGAGCTTTAAAGAAATCTATTATCATTTGAGTCGGTCACATGGGGAGAAATAGAGGTAAGCTTAGCAAAAGTGAATGGGAAGAAATTCAAAAAAAGAACAATGAAAAGATCCTTTCTACTTTGTTAAGTCTATTTATCATCCTAATATATCTGTTCATTTTTGTTAAACTATTGTTTTTATAAGCAGGTTCAATGATCTGGCTGGAGAACATAATATCCCTGTTTAAAAAGAATATAGTTGTGCTATTCTTTCTGATTAGCTCATTCATCACAATTGCGATTGTATGGAAAGGCCCGGTGATGGGTATTTTGTTCTTTATGATGTCAGTGGGTTTGCCGGTTGCATTAATCTGCTTGGTATCAAAAAAGTGGGGATTACTGATCGTCATTGGCTTATCTTCTTTTGGCTCTTTTTTTAGCAGAATAGCGGGTAGAGATTTGCCCACTGGATCTTTGATTGATACTCTACTTTTGTGCACGGCACTTGGGATTATTGTATTAGGTAACCGCACAAAGATCAGGAGTGACTTTTTCAGGAACCCCGTAAATATTGCGATTTTTGTTTGGGTATTATATTTTATTCTTCAGGCATTTAATCCCGAAGGCAATGCAAGTGCATGGTTTGCTGGCTTGCGAGGGATTATAACTTTCATCGTATCATATTTTATTATCTATGAAACGATGGATGATATTAAGTTTATTAAGCAATTCACATTATTCTGGTTAGGGATTTGCTTTCTTGGAGCAATCTATTGTTTCTATCAGGAAATATTTGGTTTGCCATACTACGACTTAAGGTGGGTGACGGCTAATGAGATCAGAAAGGGGCTAAACTGGATTCAGGGAGACTGGAGAAAGTGGTCATTTTTTTCAGATGTTGCCCTGAATGGAATGCTAATGGCATTTGGCGCCATATTCTGCTTTATTTTGGCCACAGGTCCATATTCTCTAAAGAGAAGAGTAGTATTGATCGGCGCTGCACTGATGATGATTATGTCGATGATCTTTTCAGGAACCAGGGGTGCCTATGCAATGATACCCGCTGGTTTTATATTTTTTGTTCTAGCTACCCTAAACAGTAAAAGAACGCTCGCCATATCTATTATTGCGCTGACAGGGCTAATAGCGATAATTTTTGGTCCTTTTTATAGCGGTCCACTAAACCGGATTCGATCTACCTTTGAACCAGGTGAGGACCCTTCAATGATTGTAAGGGAAGAAAACAGGCAGGCTATTTTACCTTATGTATACGAACATCCAATGGGAGGTGGTGTCAGGACAAGTGGTACTTTCGGAGAGCGTTTTGCCCCCAATCATCCGTTGGCAGGATATCCGCCCGACAGTGCATATTTTGAAACCACCCTTGAAACTGGCTGGATAGGCCTGATAATACAGTTAGGACTATATGCAAGTGTCATACTTGTAGGTATTAGAAACTACTACATGTGTCTTGATAAAGAAGTCAAGACATTGTATCTGGCATATTTAAGCGCGTTTTTTGCACTGACAATTGCTGCATTTGTTAAGAAAGCAGTAGAGCAGTTTCCACTTGGTTTCATCGTAGGGTCAATCTATATATTAATGCCAAATCTGATCAAATTTGATTCAAAATTGTCGAATGAAGTGACGGATTAATTGGATTGTATTAAGAATTTCACAATAAACCTACCTGGTATTCATAGAGTTTTAATAAATAACAACTTCTTAATAAGAAATTGGACTTTAGTTATGTTCCTTTCTTATCTTTACGATGCTTTTTATCGCCTAAATCACCAACTTGATGAAGTTTTTACTCTACTGTATTCTCAGTATATCAGTATGCCTAACTGTATTCGGTCAAAACACCCCTGTAATTGAAACCATAGAAGACTTGTCCATTCCAGAAGGGATGGTCCATGATCTTAGTGTTAGTGCATCAGACCCTGATGCGGGAGATGAGTTGACTTTCCAGGTTTACAATTTACCTGATTTTGCCTCTTTTTCACAGGGTTCAACAACAACAGGAAACATAAATATCCAGACTGGCTTTGCTGATGCCGGACAATATACGATAACTGTTCGGGTAACAGATCTGCAACTCAATTATGCAGAGGAAAGTTTTATACTGACCATTGAAGATAATCAGCCAAAAGCGAGCACCCAGGAACTACTGAATTTCAATTACACCATCAATGCAGGTGGCTCTTTGGATTTTTACGTTTACTATCCTCAAAACTATGATGCTTATCCCAATGATCAGCCAGTACTGATCTACCTTCATGGATTAGGTATGAGAGGAGGAAGTCCAACGAAACTAATAAGTTCTGAGAATGATGGGGCCCCTTCACATTATGTAGCCAATGGTGGTGATTTGCCAATGATGGTCATCACACCTCATCAGCCGGTTTGGATAGGAGGTGTAAGTTATTCGACATGGAATATTCCATTATTGAAGGAACTCATTGAACATGTAAAAAGTACTTTTAATGTTGATCAGGATAGGATATATCTTACCGGGTTTTCGAATGGAGGACAGTCCGCATGGCAGTATGCCATTGAATATAAAGAAGATCTGGCGGCACTTATTCCGGTAGCAGGCCGAACAAATCTAACCAATCAGTCTCTCTATGGGATGAATCTGCAGGATCCGGAATATGCATGTCAGATCAGCGATTTACCAACCAATGTTTGGCATAGTTTTAATGATGAAGTGATCAATATTGGTCATGCGACAAATATGGTCGAATCAATAAATAACTGTAACCCAGCCCCTGATCCGGCTCCATTGCTTCACGTACTTTCGGGTGTTTCCCATGGGGGAACACGGCCACATGTTTACGGAAATATCACAGGCCCTGATAATATTTACAATTGGATGCTTTCGTATGTAAGAGGTGTTGGTTTTGTTGATACAGATCCACCGGTCTTTGTAGATGGGACGCCTTCAGTCAGCAATGTGCTTGATGTTAGTTTTGATTTTAATGCTAGCATCGATGAGGTTGGAACAGTGTACTATGCGCTCTATTCATCCAATGAAAATCCAAACATTGAAGAAATTATTTCAGGATCTGGGTCATCTATCATTACCTATGGCTCTCTCTCAAACGTACAATCATCGAGTAGATCATTCTCTGATCTTGACCCTGAAACGACTTATTACCTATGGACTGTGGCAGAAGATGCGGTAAGTCCACCAAATAGGCAAGCCAGTCCAACACTCCTTACTGTTACTACCCAGGAGGAAATTATTGATGATCAGCCTCCTGTATTTGAAACTCAGCCAACTATTTTGGATGTTGGAGCAGGAAGTGTCAGACTAAACCTGGATATTAATGAAGAGGGAACCATTTATTGGGGATTATTCGATCCTGCTTTCGTTCCTTCACCCGGAGATCTATTGTCGTCAGGAAATGGGATACAGTTCGGTTCTTTTGGTACAAAAGGATCAACTGAATCGTTAGAAATAACAGGGTTGTTTAAGGGCACAGATTACAAATTAGGTGTGCTGGCTGTAGATGATGAGCCTAATCCGAATGGACAGGCAACTGTATTTACACTTACATTTTCAACAGATAGTCTTGAAGAAGGTGTCATACCCGATAGGAAATATCTAATTAATGTAACAGCAGGCTCTGCTCCTTCAAACGAATTTGGTTGGAATGATTTAGGGTTGGACGGGTTTAGTGGTAGCAAGCACTTCAGTGGCTTAGTTGATAGTCAAGAGATACCAGGCCAACTTGGTTTAACAGCTTATAATGGGGAGGAAGGTTCATCCATCAATGATATTGCAAATAATGGATCTGGTTATGCAAACGGAAGCATCTTTCCACCGGAAGTAGTGAGATATGGAGCATATACTACCGGATGGGGGATTATAGATTTTATCAACCTTGATCCTGACAAGTATTATTCCTTCAACATATTAGGTAGTAGAAATGCCAGTGGAAGCAGGACAACTGACTTTCTCTTAGGTGGGGAAACATTGAGCCTTGAAAGTGTGAATAACCTTTCATCAACTGTCACTTTCGAGAAACTATCTCCGCCTTCCAATGGAATTATGAGACTTAGATTTGATCCTGGTAGTAGTAACTGGGGTTATATCAATCTTATTGAAGTAGAGGAATATAATCAACTATCAGGAGATACTCTTTCACCTGTTATTCAGCCTGATTTATCGGTTGCTCAGATAGACGACTTAGAAGTTGAAATTACGTGGGCTGGTTCTACAGATCCGGACCTGGCAGGATACTCACTCTATAGATCTCTGGATGCGGAACTTTCTTCTGACCTCTTGACTGATTTATTACAAGGTAATATTCAGGGGAATACCTATCTTGATACTGCCGTAACCGTGGGACAACAATATTTTTATTGGGTAGTAGCAATTGACGGTGCGGGGAATTACTCATCGAGATCAGCCCTTGATTCGGTAGTGGTTATTTCCAGTGACACAATTGCCCCTCAGCAACCAGTCAGTTTAGTGGCTGAGATAATTGAGGCTGATCGTATCACTTTATCATGGGATGCCAATCCAGAACCAGATATATCTGGTTATATGATCGCCAGAGGTCTAAGTGTTGATTTTGACTTTGAATCTGAGGTTATTGATGAGTATGTTAACTCCGTTACATACTTAGATACTTTGCTATCTGATGAAACTACCTATTATTACAAGATCAAAGCGGTCGATTTGAGTGGCAACCAATCAGTTGCTTCAGAGGTTTTGCAGGTTACCACACTTGACGGGACCCCGCCGGCCTTGCCCGATACAGTCCTTTTGACAGCTACCACGGATGCTATTGAAGTGAGTTGGTCGACCAGTAGTTCTCCTGATGTAGCAGGTTATAACCTTTTCAGGACAATTGAAGGGACCAGTATTGTTTATGATACAGTCGCCAACAATCCAATTGAAGCGCTTACCAAGACATTATATATTCCGTTTGAAAACAATTTAAGTGATCAATCTGGTAACGGAATCATTTCTTCTGCTAGTGGTGGGTTGACATTTACTGACTATAATCCGATTGAAGGCGATTTTTCTGGTCAATTTGATGGTGTAGATGACCAAATCATCCTTGATGAAGGTGATGTTTATGTGCATGAGTCATTTTCAACAAAGTCTGTTTTACTTTGGGTAAATGCAACTACCATCTCTGGGGTGCAGGATATTTATGATGAGGGTGGCTCGACCAATGGGATGGGGCTAAGGATCAATGAAGGTATGCTCGAAGGCGTGGTTCAGGATAATCATAATATACAAATGGTAAGTACCCCGATTGATATAGGAGTTTGGACGCATGTAGCTTTGGTGTATGACCAGGGAACACTCATGATGTATAAGAATGGCGAGCTCTCGGATTCACAGAATACACCTTATTCCAGTATAAGTACACATTCTGATGCCGGTGGACTTGGAGGTACAATTAGCAGCAATGCCTTTGATGTTGTAGGAAATAATTTTAACGGACGAATTGATGAATTCATGGTAATACCTTCAGGGTTAGGAAGCACTACGCTCTCATCATACTATAAATATTATAATCCTGTTATCGATACCATCGCGGTTTCTATTGATACTTTGCTGGCCAGTGACCTTGGCGTATATGACACCGTATTTGTTGATGATACTCCCGAAGCAGGGATTGAGTATGGTTACTTTTTATCCGCAACAGATTCATCCGGGAATGAGTCTGCATACAGTGTGCCAGTCTATGGCATGTTAGATTCAGTAACTTTTGATCCTCCTTCCGTTCCTCAAAATCTCCAGACGGTTTTGTCAGGAACTGATGTGCTGGACCTTAGCTGGGATGAGGTTTCTACAGCCGGACTTTCGCATTATACCCTTTATCGTTCCACCCGTCCTTTCAACACTGCCGGAGAGGCAGAGCTGGTTGTGGATAGTGTCCTGACAACGAGCTATTCGGATGTTTCACTGACGCAGGAAACGACCTATTACTATCGGGTTTTAGCGACTAACATAGAGGGAGAGACATCAGGTCTCTCAGGAATGGTCAGCTACCTGATACCAGATACAGAATCTCCATTGGCACCGGTAAACCTTGTTGTAACCGGAGACACAGCCAGGGTATCGATTAGTTGGCAGGATGGAGGCTCATCTGACGTGGTTGGATATAATATCTATCGAAATGTAGGAGCAGCACCTACTGTGGATTCAGCTTATTTTTATGCCCAGGCATCAGGCACGAGCTATACAGACTTTGGAGTGTCAGAACTTACTACCTATTACTATGTGGTGGCAGCCTATGATGAGGTGGCTAATGAATCTGTAGGGAGTGTCCCGGACGCTGCTGCTCCTCAGAATGTTACTGCACCGTCTTCTCCAGCTGGCGTGATATCAACGCTGACCGGGGATACAGAGATCACCATCAACTGGGATGCCAATATGGAATCAGATTTGCAGGGATATCGATTGTACAGAGGCATGACACCGGGTTTTGCCATTGAAGGTAATCTGTTGGTAGATAATGTAACTGACCTCAGCTACATAGATGAAGGGCTGGAGTATGAGACTACCTATTACTATTATGTGACAGCGTTTGATGTAGCTGGCAATGAATCCATTGTTGGGTTACAGGTTAATAGTACAACGAATGTTGAAGTAGTGTTGCCTACTGTGCCTCAAAATCTCCAGACGGTTTTGTTAGGAACTGATGTGCTGGACCTTAGCTGGGATGAGGTTTCTACAGCCGGACTTTCGCATTATACCCTTTATCGTTCCACCAGTCCTTTCACCAGTGCCGGAGAAGCAGAGTTGGTTGTGGATAGTGTCCTGACAACGAGCTATTCGGATGTTTCACTGACGCAGGAAACGACCTATTACTATCGGGTTTTAGCGACTAACATAGAGGGAGAGACATCAGGTCTCTCAGGAATGGTCAGCTACCTGATACCAGATACAGAATCTCCATTGGCACCGGTAAACCTTGTTGTAACCGGAGACACAGCCAGCGTATCGATTAGTTGGCAGGATGGAGGCTCATCTGACGTGGTTGGATATAATATCTATCGAAATGTAGGAGCAGCACCTACTGTGGATTCAGCTTATTTTTATGCCCAGGCATCAGGCACGAGCTATACAGACTTTGGAGTGTCAGAACTTACTACCTATTACTATGTGGTGGCAGCCTATGATGAGGTGGCTAATGAATCTGTGGGGAGTGTCCCGGACGCTGCTGCTCCTCATAATGTTACTGCACCGTCTTCTCCAGCTGGCGTGATATCAACGCTGACCGGGGATACAGAGATCACCATCAACTGGGATGCCAATATGGAATCAGATTTGCAGGGATATCGATTGTACAGAGGCATGACACCGGGTTTTGCCATTGAAGGTAATCTGTTGGTAGATAATGTAACTGACCTCAGCTACATAGATGAAGGGCTGGAGTATGAGACTACCTATTACTATTATGTGACAGCGTTTGATGTAGCTGGCAATGAATCCATTGTTGGGTTACAGGTTAATAGTACAACGAATGTTGAAGTAGTAGTTACTGAAGTTGTTCAAACAGTAATGGTAAACCTTACTGAGACAGGGTCAAACTCAGGTCAGTTATCCTGGAATGATCTTGCTGTAGAGAATATAGACAAAGCCCAGACTTTTTCCCTGCTAACAGACTCATTAGGCGTTCCAACAACGATAGCGTTTACAGTTTATAATGGACAATTAGGGTCTACGATCAATAACGTAGCCGATAATGGAGGATCATTGGATGGGGGTGTTTACCCTGATCTTGTAACAAGATACGGTGCTTATACAACAAACAGGGGAGTAATGGCTTTTCAAAACCTTGATATTAATCATGAATATGACATTACTTTGTTGTCGGGGAGAGCGGGCTCAGGATCACGAATCACAACCGTAGAAGTAAATCAGGAAGAAGCTCAATATGTTGAGAGCATTGATAATAATCACAACACAGTTACATTCAGATCAGTGACTCCGGCACCGGATGGAACTATCGAGATTCGATTTTCTAAAGAAAACAGTAACTGGGGTTATCTCAATGCAGTTGTGCTTCATAAGTATGATGCAGGTATGGCTGGCGCCAGGGTACTATCAAGTACTGAAGGTGAGCATGTAGAAGATGTTTATGAAGAAGAGGATCTATTGGAAGATCTTGCAATCAATACTGAATTGGATAATCAGTCCACTGACTTTACTCTCTTTCCCAATCCGGTGGTGGACAAGTTGGTGATAAGATTCGAAAAACCACTATCCAAATCAACTACCTTGATTGTCAGGAGCATAAATGGACAAAAGTTAGAAGAGATATTTCTACGTGAAGGAAAAAGTAACTTTGAGATAGATCTATCTTATCCGACAGGAATATATCACCTTACCATTCCTCTGGACAAAGGGATATTCATCAGTGAAAAGGTATTTGTTAAGTAGTCTGGAATGGCATGCTATTCATTGACCTGAGTCCGACTTTACACTAGACTAAATCAAAAAAACCAACATTAAAACAGATTCAAGTCTTTAAATGAGGATTTTTTGTTTTTCAGATACCTAACTGATATTAATTAACAGGGAGGGGGGCACCTAAAAGACTCTCAAGCGTTAATTTAATTCTGTTGAACTCATTCTGAAGGGAAAGTTGATTGAAATATTCTTGATTGTAAGTTCTTTGAGCCTGATTCAACTCCCTTAATTCCAAATCATTGTTTTTGAACTTTTCTTCCAGAATGAGGTAATTAGAATATTCATTTTCAGTGAGTTCTCGTTGTCTTTCCAATAACTCTTTGGTGCGGGTAAAATTATTGTAGGCAACTACGATCTCTTGTTTGATCTCGTTAATTCTCATTGCTGCTGTATTTTCAGTAAACTTTGTCTTTTCTTTAGCAATTTTCTTATTTGCTGCCTGGTCAGTAAAGATGCCCAGGGGAACAGTCAGTGAGAAATTATATCGGGGGAATAAAATATTATTCTGATTTCTTTCAGGGTTTATAACATACTCGTTGATATTACCAATAGCCCGGATACTATTCATCCATTCCCAGGTGGTTTGAGCAGATTCTGTCTGTGCAATAATGATTGTATTTTCCAGAGATTTATATTCCAGATTATTTTCCGAAGCAATTTCGAACAACTGCTGCACATATGGGTCATCCGTATAAATTGATTCGATAAACTGTTGACCTAAAGCGGGAATATTGATTACTATGAATAGTACTAAGTGAATCAGGTAGCGTTTCATAAATATCATAGAATTATAAATCCATATTATCCGATTCAACCATGTTCAATACTGAGCCAATATATTTCCCATTGTGACTTTCAAGAAACTCGATTGATTCAAAATCTTGCTGTTTGATTGAGGATTTCGCACTAAAAACAGAGACAATCCCATTTGATAAGGTTGAAAGTTCTTTGGTGTCGGAATGATGATTTAAATCAGGACCTTCAAGTAAAATGTATGAATACACGGAAAGTAGATCTTTGACCTGATTGCTAAAATCATCCGGAAGGATTTCGAATGGTGTATATTCCAACTTCTTACATCCGATCACATCAATGAACTTATTTTTTGTGTTGGTGATTCCTTGTTTTATGTGCTTCAATCTGGAATCTCCCAGTACGGGTTTTGCTCTATAAAAATTGGTTATGGAGTTGGCTCTAAAATTGGTGTCGATAATTAGGATTTTCTTACGCCTCATGCTGAGGGCTGAAGCTGATGAGATGATCATTTCAGTTTTACCTTCTCCAGACTTACAGGAAGTAAACAGGATTATTTTCCCTTCATGTTTGGCCAATTCAAACCTAAGCTTCCTTATTTGTTCATTAAATATTGCCGTATCCTTACTCTTTTCTTTACCGAAGTTGAGCAATCCATAGTTAACAGCCGAGTCTTTCTTTTTTTTGATTGGTATCCTGTTGAGAGATGCCAAAAGTTTAAGGTCGACCTTCTTCAGGAAGTTTGAAGGCGTTTTGATGGATGTGTCTAAATACTCCAGTAGGAGTACGAGTATCAGACAAAACATAAAGCTACTTGCACCCGAGAGGCCTGAAATTATGACCCTTTTAGAAGGTTCCGCAATTGTTGCAGGCTGCCCTTTAACTACCTGTCTGAGTGAAGATTCAGATGATGAGGCCATATCTAAAGCCTGATTATATTTATCCTGAGCCCATAAATAATCCTGATTAGCAAGTTCAATTTCATCTTCTAGGGCGCTTACTTCTACCTCATAGTTGGCATATCCACCAATGTTTCTTCGTAGACTCCAGATTTTATTTTTGAGTGAAGTGATATTTTCTGTTGTTAGTTGCCGTTGAATTTCAAGATTCTTTAATGATTCTGTTGAATTTTGAGGTTGAGATACGCTGCTGTTATTTTGAGAAGAAGTAAGAATAACTTGTTGTAGTTGGTTTCTAGCTATGTTTAAAGAATCTCTTAATCTTAAATCACTTTTCCCGGATTGTTCATACCTGGCATTTAGAGAATTAATCCTGTTTCTAAGTTGTAACAACTCTAGGTTACTCAATTCACTTCTTGGACTTAGTTCCTGTGTAGAACCTCCGGAATCAAAATTCTGAATTTCAAGATTGAGTCTTCGTAATTTCTTCTCTTCTTCATCAAGATCAGTCTGCAATTCTGTAAGTTGTTCTACTGTGGCAGAACTCTCCACTTCGAGGTTAAGCAGATTGTTTGTGGCTTTAAATTCTTTTAATTGATTGGTCTTTTCGTTGAGGATATCACGTTTACTATTTACTAGTGCAGCAAACTGTCTCACTGAACTGACGGTCCTCATGGCTCTTTCAGATTCAGTATATCGTTGATATATATTGTACAGCTCATTGACCATATATGCGGATAATTCGGGATTGTTGGTTATGGCTTCTATCGATATAAAATCTGTCCTGTTGACTCTTTGAATACTGATTTTTTCATTTAAAGATTTTACATCATACTTAAAAAGCTGAAGAAGTTTCAGTAGCCTTTTTTCATCGTTTATATAAGTAGTTAGCAGAATGTTTGAATCAAGTTTGGCCTTGATCATATCAGGGGCCTTTTGAAAGTCGATGTCCTGTAAAAAGAGATTTTCTTCAAAGTCTTTTTCTGATACTTTTTTGAAAGGATTATCCGAAACCAGGTCATGATATATCAAGTCATAGCCCAAAAGACTCATGACCAGGGGTGATTTTAATGTTTCAATGAGGTTGCTAAACTTGACATCGATTTCATAAAGATTAAAATTATCATCAGTAATGGTTACCTGGTCTGTAAGGGTAAACCCAGTTGATATTTGTGTTGAGGATTTATACTCTACCTGTGCTCCTCTCGTAAGGAAATACGCAAGGAATGCTGCAAAGAACGGAACTGATAGCAGCAACCATTTATATTTTAACAGGACTCTAAAAAGAACAATTAAATCCAATGGTGAAAGCTTTAATTATTTGGTGATTTATATACAAAAATATAGAATTTATATAACCTTCATGTATAATTTTTGAATACCGTATGATATAAGTCTTCCCGTTATGAGTTCATCAATTTGACAAGTAAAAACAGGCCATACTTGAGTGCTGCAATCATTATTGTGTTAATTTTGTTCTAAACCGCATTAAATCCGCCTCTAATGTGTTTATACGAAAAGCTCATCTTTTTTAGAGATAGATTATTTCTTCTAGCCATTCTATCTCTGATCTCCTTTATAGGAAGGTCTCAGGATATCGTTTATTCGATAAATATCAATTTTAGTAAACAGTATAACCCCCAGGGATGGAATAACACCAACTCGGACCCATTCAATGGATTAGAAATATCAGAACTACTAAGCAATGAAGGAGATACACTTCCTGTTTCACTATTAATAAATTCTGATTGGTCGGGTGTTCAGATTTTTGGGGCTCAATCTTCTGATAATTCAGGAATTGCTCCGGATAGCGTATTGAGGGAGTATTACTGGACAGGTCCATATGGAGGAATAGAATCATCTACACTTAGTATAGGTGGCTTAGCAGATTCATTGTTGTATACAATAGAAATCTTTGGCAGCTCAACTTTTGGTTTGGCAGCTGATAGTAAAACCAAGTTTTCAATTGGTAGCACCACTAGAATCATTTCAACTTATTTCAACCTTGATGCATCCGTTTATTTTGACAATATTGTGGTTAATGAGGCAGGTCAGATAGAATTGGAAATTACTCCTGAGGATGGTGGGGAGATCGCGATGATTAATGGGTTGACGATAAAAGCATATGACAGGAACCTTTTAGCTGCACCTGTTAACCTAAGCTCTTATTTTAGAGACGGGGTTATGAAATTAATCTGGAAAGATCAATCAGTTATTGAAGAGCAATTTGAAATTTTTCGCCGTGCAGGTAGTGGTCAGTTTGAATCCATAGGATTCACAAATAAAAATAACAGTTCATATATTGATGCAACTGTGGCTTTGGATGAGGTTTATGAGTACAAAGTAAGAGCTGTCGATATTAATACAAATACATCAGTATTTAGCAACACTCAAAAAATTCTGGCCAAAGAAGTGTCAGATTCCATACTCGTTAATTTTGGGAGCCGAAGGTCTGTATCTGGCTGGAACAGTTTTGTTACTTTTCCCGAAAGGGGATCAAGACTGTCAAACCTTCAATCAGTTTCAGGCGTTACGTCAAAATTTGAAATTTTCCTGGGCTCAGATTGGCAGGATGTGGGAGATGATGGAGCTATTACAAATGATAATTCAGGACTGATACCTGATAATGCGTTATTAGAGTATTACTATTTTGGGTTTGAAGATACAACACAAACCCCTACAATAAACATATCGGGTCTTGTACCTTTTGAACAATACAACATCAGGTTCATCTCCAGTAGCAGGTTTTCTCAGGTTGTTGATAATGGAACTACCTTGTACAAAATTAATGATGATACTACACAGTTATATGTTCAGGATAACTCTGAATATTCTGCATTGATTAGTGGAGCCTCAGCAGATTCAAATGGCACACTTGTTATTGAATTTTTTAAAGGTTTAGAGACACCCGTTGGTTACCTGAATGCGTTGATCATAGAATCATTTGAGCCTTTGGAACCTTTTGATCCAGATGAATTTGCTAATGATATTTTATTAATCAATGGATACAAAAACATAATAACAGTGGATGCTCAGGGGCAAAACTTTGAGGCATTGATAGATACAGAGGGAAGTGAATATCACTATGGTTCGCTGGTGGAAATCGATAAGATCATTTACGGAGTGATCAAAGGTACATCTAACAAATTATTTGCATATAATTCTTTAAATGGGGAATACTATATCCTCAAAACATTTGATCAGGGGGAAGAAATTTATCAAATAATCAATTATGAAGGAGTTTTATATGGAACCAGTTCAAATGGGAATTTCTCTCACGTCTTTAAGTTAAATACTGACGGAAGTTCTTTTGAGGTGCTGGTAGAAATGAATGGGACCACAGAGGGAGATCTCCCATTGGGTAAACTTGAGGTATTCAATGGATTCCTTGTTGGCTCTACTTTCTCTGGGGGAGATCAAAATTTGGGTACATTGTATAAAGTTGATTTAGAGACGGATGCTTTTGAAGTGTTTCACCACTTTGAAAGTTCTACCGGGGCATGGCCCTCTTCCGGGCTAACAGTAGGAAGTGATGGAATACTATATGGAATAAGTCAATCCTTAGTCAATCCATATTCCTATCTATTAGAAATCGATAACAGCTTTAACGTCTTAAAAGTTGACTCGATTCCCGAAATAATAGGATCCAATATTTCTGCCTCACTAGTTGCGAGTGGTGATCATTTATATGGAGTAAGTAGATCAGGAGGAAGTTACGGTTCTGGTACCGTATTTCGGTATAATATATATTCAGATCAACTTGAACCCCTTCATTCCTTTAATTCAGTTGATGCAGGATCTACATGTTCACTTTATGTAGCTGAAGGAAGCAAAGTATACGGTGTTTCTGGTGCACCACAAAAAGAGGGGGGAAGGTTATTTTCTATTGACAATAATGGGTTTTTTAGGATATTAACCTCTTTTGAGTGGGATGGACCAGCTTTCAACCTTAGTATCTTACCTTTTACTTCAGGTCCAGCGGAAAAAATCACTGAAACTGTTGCTCCGGGTAGTCTCTTGGCTATAAATAATTTTGATGGTACAGTTACGCTTACCTGGGAGGATTTATCTGTCAATGAAACAGGCTTCGAGGTAAGCAGGAGAGAATATGGTGGTGAATATATTATTTTGGATACTGTGAATGTGGATTCAGTTGAATATATAGATCATATCCTTGCATCAAAGGTCTATGAGTATAAGGTTCGAGCCTTAGCTAAAGTCGGAAATTCTTTATTCGCAGGACCAAGGAGAGTAATGACACACCTCATTGCAAACTCAATTAAAGTAAATTTTGGACTAAACCATTCGGTATCCGATCCAACATGGAATAATTTTCTGGCAATCCCAAAATCTGGCATTGAATCCTCCGCATTAAATACGGCAACAGAAGGTAGAACGGATGTGAAAATAAAATTAACAAGTAACTGGGGAGGTGTTCAGCCTCAGGGCTCGGTTACCGGGGATGACAGTGGCGCTGCACCGGATCAGGCTTTGCAGGAATATTACTGGTTTGGAGGGTTTGGGGCTCCCGAGACAACCTCGATTGCCATTACTGGACTTCCCGACAGCTCCTTATTTGATATGGTTTTTATTGGGAGTAGTCAATTTCCCGGAGTTCAGGATAACGGATCAACCGTTTATACCGTGGGAGATCAATCTATCAGTTTGGATGTTCAGGAAAATGTTTATAGAGAAGCAATTCTATCAGGAGTTTTTTCAGATGAGAATGGAGAGATTAGTGTTGTTTTATCAAAAGATAGTGATTCACCGCTGGGTTATATAAATGCAATGATTATCCAATCTGTAGAACCTCTGGGTGCAGTAGCTCTTGCGCCGGGGAATTTAAAAGGTATTTATGAACAGGGAGAGCTTACGTTAGAATGGGAAGATACCAATAATACTGAGTCTGGTTTTGAAATCAGTAGAAAAGAGGAAGGGGGGGAATACATGGTCATTGAAACTTTGGGAGCCAATGTGACTTCTTACAATGACCAGTCCGTTGAATCTGATAAAATTTATAAATATAAGGTTCGGGTACTTAGTCAATTTGGAAATTCACCATCAAGTAATGAAATAAAGATTACCACACATTCTGTCAATGATATTGTCAGATTAAATTTTGGGTTTAGACATCCAGTTGAGTCAACTGGATGGAATAACTTACTGGCACCTCCTCAGAATGGTCTTATTATTGAAAATTTGGTTACTATTTCGGAAAAAGTAACTCACTTAAGCGTAAAATTAGATAGTGATTGGGGTGGGGTAGAAGCAAGTGGTACATCTACTGGAAATAACACTGGAATTATCCCGGATGAAGGTTTAAAGGAATATTATTGGTTTGGTACTTTTGGAGCTCCTGACACAACGGCTTTGAAGCTTTCCGGGTTGGTTCCGGGCAGTCTTTATAACCTGAGATTTGTTGCTAGTAGTGAATTTTCACTGTTCGATGATAATGGAACAACCATATACGTTGTTGGCGATGATACTGCTTCATTATATGTTCATGAAAATACACTTAATGACGCTTTTATTGGAGGCGTTTTGGCCAATACAAATGGGAATATTAATATCAGGTTAATGAAAGCCTCGGGGACTCCCGTAGGGTATATCAATGCATTAATTATAGAATCAGTGGATGAACTCGAGGAAGCCCCAACACCTTTGGGACTTGAAGATAAGGTAATTGAGGTATACCCTAACCCTTCTGAAGGACATTTTATCATCAAAGATGTTGATTATTCGATCAAAAGTGCTTCATTACTTGGCTTGAGTGGTAAAATAATTTATGATGACTTACCAATAAACCAGACCGTAGATGTTGCTAACCTGAAAAAGGGTGTGTATCTAATCCAGATCATCTACAAAAATGGTTATCGGTCAGTTAAAAAGATTCTAATCAACTAGTTTTTCAAAAGAATTTCAGGTATCAGAAGACTAGTATTATTGCATAAGTACATAATCAGCATAATGTTGTATTCTCAAGACTCATAGGTTCTTTTATGCTTAATTATTTATCGGGTAAAAACATAATAGTTGTCGGCCTTCAGCCGTGGGACATTGAAATAGGGAGTAACTGTAAAAATATTGCCCTTGAACTTTCCAGGACGAACAATGTGCTTTATGTGAATCGGGCATTGGATAGAATGTCAATGATTAAGTTCAGGAATCATCCGCGAATTAAAAGCCGTTTGGATAGCATCAAGGGTAAAAAGCCAGATCTTGATAAAATAAATGATCGTTTATGGGCCTTTAACCCCAAAACCATTGTAGAATCTTTTACGAGGGTGCCTTTAAAGCCTGTTTTTAATTACTTCAACCAGCTTAATAACCGAAGAATTGCTAAAGAAATCATCCGGGCTGGTCATCAACTTGATTTTTCTGATCCGATCATTTTTGTTGATAATGATTTTTTCAGAGCATCTCAACTAAAACACCTCATACCCAATCAGTTATTCATCTATTATATCCGTGATTTCCTGGTCAATCAAAGGCATTTCCGACCTCACGGGGCAAGGATGGAAATTGAATTGGTTCGCAAGGCAGATTTAGTATTGACCAATTCCATTCACCTTCAGGAATATGGGCGAAAGCACAACAAAAATGCTCATTTTATTGGTCAGGGATTTGATGTAGAACTTTTTACCCCACAGAAAAATGTAGCTATTCCGGTAGATCTGAAAAATATTCCCGGGCCGGTCATTGGTTATGTAGGATTTATCACTGTGAGCAGACTCGATGAAAAGCTACTTTTAGCAATAGCCAGGGCCAAGCCTGATTGGTCCATTGTCCTGGTAGGTCCTGAGGATGAGTTTTTTGTGAAAAGTGAGCTTCACCAATTGAAGAATGTATATTTTCTTGGGCATAAAGAAAAGAAAGATTTGTCTGCATATGTAAAGTGCTTTGATGTATGTATCAATCCACAGTTAAAGAACGAACAAACCGAGGGCAATTATCCACTTAAAATTGATGAGTACCTGGCGATGGGTAAACCGGTAGTGGCTACGCAAACCAAGGCGATGGAGATGTTTAAACAATACACTTACCTGGGGTCTAATCCCAGCGAGTATGTGGATCATATTCAGTCTGCTTTGGAAGAAAACGGGCAGCTGGAGGAGAAACGTATCACCTTTGCGAGATCACACACATGGGAGCAGTGCATACATAAAATGGATCAAATTATTTGTGCCACTATAAAGGGTGGAGACCATTAGTTTCTTGCGAAAATATCGCCAGAACATTGACCTTTTGACAGGTGTCTTTCTCCTGATTATGGGGATAATTTTTTCACTTACCCGATTCATCCCTCCGGATATACTTTTCTATTTTCAGCTGATTGCCCCAGTAATATTTATAGTGTATTTATCAGCGATTTTCATACTGCTTTTTACTCTGATCTTTAAATTAAGGCTCTCTTCTATTGTTGTAATCCTTTATCTTTTGTACAATGTAGGGGACTTTTACAGGACGGTTGGAATTAGCATTGGACATACCTCTGAATCTATTGATAATTTGTCTGTAATGAGCTACAATGTCAGCTTTTTCAAAAGCACCCAATTCAACCCTTATCATAAAGTAGACTCAACAGAAACGGCTCAATCACTGGCGATACAACAAACAATCATAGACCATGAAGCGGATATTATTTGCTTGCAGGAATATTATCAAGATGATAACGTAAGTGTATATCAACTAAATAATATGCTTCCTGAATATCAGCATTATTTCCTAACACGTCCCAGCTATGAAAAGGGACGTTCTGGAGGCATATCCATATTTTCAAAATACCCTATTATAGACCAGGGAGTGGTTTTGGTTGATAGTACCAATAGATATAATGGTGTGGCATTTGTAGATGTATTGTTCAGGTCCGACACACTTAGAGTGATTAATGCCCATCTTCATTCGATGCAAATTAGACCTGATCGTATTTTTTCCTTGAATTCTTTTTTTAGCATTCTCAGGACATATAAAAGAGGGAGTATTATCAGGCAGAATCAGGTATCAAAAGTCGTTGAATTTATTCAGGCTTCACCATATGAAATTATCCTGACAGGTGACCTGAACGAACTATCAAAGAGTTATAATTATACGCAAATTGCCAAATTGCTTGATGACGCCTTTGTGGCTGTAGGCAAAGGTTTTGGATATACCCTCAATAAGTCCCGGTGGGCATTGTTCAGAATTGACTATCAGTTCTTTTCAGCTGGTTTGGAGCCGGTCTCATTTCAGGTGCTTAGAGAAAATACTATATCGGAACACTTTCCAACTTTAGCCACCTACCAGGTCAGGTAGATTTTTTTTTCTTTCCAAACACCTTGTATTTCTTCTTTAGTAAGTCCATGTTTTCTTCCAAAGTATGGGTAGCGTTGAGTGAGGTTTTTGTGTCATGGGCTTCCTTCTTTGTAAAGTATTCTCCAAACCGGGCAATCTCTTTGATAAACCTGGATTTAACAGCGTTGGCAAGAGAGCCGTCAAATCGTTCAATTGCCCTTGGCTTGGTAAAAACCCTGGATTTTGATGCCCGTACCATTTTTACTTTTCCATATGACATCAGGTCAAAAGCCAGGCGACCATCTTCTCCTCTGATCATACGTTCAGTATATTTTGCTTCTTCAGCATAAGATTTCACATATCCCATGGTCATGCCATAGCAATTGAGGTAAGGCCTTTTGATGTGACGAACTTCTCGCATGATATCTGCGAGTTTTTCATAAAGCCAAAACTTATATCTTGGCGTTTTACCTGAAGCAACATAGGAGAATCTTCCATAGACACAAGCGACATCTTGTTTTAAAAGCTTTTTGGTCATCAATTCGACCCATGCCGCAGGGTAAAGGCAATCTGCGTCACCGGTAAGAATATATTTCCCCCGGGCTTCATTTACCCCTTTTTGCCTGGCTGCACCCCATCCCTGCACGGGTTGAAAAACACTCCTTACAGAAAGTTTGTTTAAAACCTCTTGTGTTCTGTCTGAAGAGTTGTTGTTGACTACCAGGATATCGAAAGGGTACTGTGTTTTTGTCCTTGATAAAGAATCAATGGTTCGGATGATATTGTCTTCTTCATTGTAGGCAGGTATTACCACTGTAACCAGAGGAGTATTTGAGACAATCTGCCTGACCCTGTTGGAGATTTCCATTAAAGCCTGCTCTTCAATTTCATCGTAACTGATTTCCAGAAAGGCATTATTGATCCAGGGAGGATTTTTAGAAAAAATCATAGAGAAGCGGTATTGATCAACAAAAATATTCAACTAAAAACAGACTTCAGTGATAAATCTCTTCAATTCCTATGTTAATATTGGTTTTGATTTTTTTTCATAAGGGTGAAGGCATTTATTAGATATTTATTTGATTTTGGACAGTTAGACGAAGGACGCCTGGCATGGATTGATTATGCAAAAGGGATTGCAATTATTATGATTGTTTTCAGGCATGTCAACACAGGCTTTTGGGATGCTTCAATTCCTTTGGATCCTTTATTTTATGATATTTCTGTACAGGTAGGACTTACTTTTAGGATGCCCCTGTACTTCCTGCTGTCGGGTATTTTTTTCTATCGCAGTTATACAAAAAGAGGTCTTGGAGGGTATACTTTGCATAAGTTCAACACCATCATGTATCCTTATTTTATTTGGGGTGTAGTCCTCATGGTATTGCAGATGATTTTCAGTCAATACGTGAACGGTCAGTTTACATCCCTTGCAGACTTTCTGACTATTTTTTATGATCCTTGGGGGCATTGGTGGTTTTTATATGCACTTTTTGTTGTTTCGGTGCTATATATGGTCATGTATTATGTTTTTAAGGGACAACGTCTGCTCATACTATTATTTGGGTTAATATGTTATTTCCTGTCATACGAAATAGGAAAGTTTTACGTGTTTGATGATATTCTTGAACTTTTTATCTTTTTTGCCGTGGGGGACATGGTTGGACAGTATGCAGTAAAGCTTCATGAAATAAAATGGGTAAACAGGAAAGATGTGCTGATAGCAGCCATTCTTTTTGCAGTACTTGGTGAATACCTGCTATTCACCGTATGGCGGGAAGCTCCGCTGGCTATACTTTTCTTTGCGCTGGCAGGGAGCTTTGCTGCCTCAGTGGCTTGTCTTCATTTGTCACGGTTAAACTCCGGAGTCATTAATGTGCTCAGAATATTTGGGCAACACTCATTATACATCTATTTGTTTCACGCATTTACAGCTCCGGCTATGCGGGTATTACTTTGGAAGGTACTTGGTGTGGAAAACCTTTTCGTCCTCGAAGTGGTGTGTTTTCTTGCAGGTGTATTTGGATCGATATTGGTATACCGGGTGATCCGGTTTTTTAATGGTTCCTTTCTATTCGTTCCACCAGGTCATAGATAATCAGAAGGTATACCATGAGGACAAGTCTTTTCCAATAAGCTTCTCCAGTTTTTTGATATCATCCAGGTATATCTCCTCGGTAACTTTCTGTTTCAACTCAGGTTGCAGCTTAGGACGGTGAAGGTTTTTTGCTCTCACCTTGTTAAGACGCTTCAGTACTGTGGTATTGTTTTTAAGCTTCGACAATAAGCCAGGGCTTACTTTACGCATGGTTCTTATGAAAGGATTGTTGTAGCCAATCATCCGGTTCATTAGCGTACTCTTTATAAAGCCTGATTGATTGTATGAAATGTCCGTCTCAGGTATAAAGTTTTCGTCTACGCCTAGAAAACTGAAAAGGTCACTGAACATTTCTCCCTGATGTGACCTCATTTCATCGTATAGAATGACTTTTAAGTTACTTGGTGGGAAATGGTCGTAGAATCTACTCAGGTGCTTATAATAAAAACCTTCATTGATCAGGTCTGGCCTTTTCCACCATTTGCTGGATTTGTCAAAAATATCTTCAAATGATTCGCTGGGTAACTGGTTTTCCCTTGCCAGGTGCAGATACCTGGAATAAATTCTCTCTGCGGGCTGACGCAATACAGCTATCAATTTAGCATCCGGTATAAAAGATTTTATCCTTTCCGGGCTGTTTTCACTATATAGATACATCGTGGTAGTTTCACCTACAACCTGGTTGTCTTCTGCATCTTGGAAAAGATCAAGATAGGTTAGTTCATCCGTAATGAAACGTTTATAATACGCGACGGACTCCGGGTACATATCATCAGTCAGGTTAAATGGTTCGGAAGCAAAAAATCCAGGGTCTTTGCGTGATGACATAAATATCTCCGGGTGGGCGCTGATATATTTATCCAGAGAGGTGGTCCCTGATTTACCGGCGCCTATAAATAAAAAATCAGGAAATCGTTTATTATGCTTCATTAAAGGACGGATTTGGTGCTGGATTCTATTAATTTTATGCTATGATTTCTTGAATTCAATGTTAATAATTTTGAAAACAATCACTTGATTAGGTGCTAAATTTGTAAAGTTAATTCAACTTTGTTTTGAATAATTCAGCATTACAAGTTTAGAGCTAATATTCAATTTTTAATCAATCCTACCGCCGAAAATTTGTCTAAATGAATCTTTCATTTTCTGAGAAAAGATGGATCCCCATATTTGAATTCACTTTAATAATAGCTGTTTGCTTATTACCACTTGCATTAAAATATCCCTACAGGATTAATATCTTTTTATCCTGGGAGGGAGCTTATAGGCTCTTCATGGGACAGGTACCATTCAGGGATTTCGGGCTCCCGATGGGTTTTATGTATTGGGTGATCCCTTCCATATTCTTTAAAATATTTGGACCCTACATGATGACTTTGCTGAAGGCTCAGGCTTTTTTAAATGCCATTACACTTTTCAGCTTTCGCGGGTTACTTGATGCTTTCAACCTTAAATCAGGAAACAGGTTTATCATTTTAGTTTTATTTTCTATTTCCTATGTGCTTATTAATTTTTGGCCCTGGTATAACAATACAGTATTTGTTTACCAACTTATTTCATTGCTACTGCTGGTAAGAGCATCTATTGAAACATCAAGGAAAAAATGGGTAATTCTTTTGCTCTCACCCCTCTTTGTCACCTTTTCATTTTTCACTAAACAAGATGGCGGGGCACTTGCAATTATGCTCAATCTGGCAATTTTGGTTTATGTTTCATGGAAGGAGCATAATTGGTGGTACCTGGTGGTTTATGCCGGTTGTACTACTGTTTTATTCTTTGGGTTTATATTGCCTTTTGTGCCACACGACTTTGGATATTGGTTTAACTATGGTCAGGAGCCTCATTTCTCAAGGCTAGATAGCAGTGATCTCTTGTTTTTTATCTTCCAGGGGTCATTTTGGTTAAAACTTTATATTGTAGTCACTTTTGCATTGATCTTTATGGAGATCAGAAAAATGGGCTGGAGAGCTTACCTTAATGACAAGTCTAATATGGTTTTCACGCTTGTGACACTAGGTATCTATGTTCAGGCTCTTATTGTTCAGGTGACATCATATGTTCCAATCAATAACAATATTTACTTTCATAGTTTTGGTCTGGCATTCATTTTATCAAAGATCAATTTACCATTCCAAAAAGACCGGATGGGTTTTGCCATCATCGGTTCTTTGATGATTATGCTTTGGTGGTCCGGGAGCTATTATAAATACCTGAATAAAGTATTTTCTATTGGGAGTAAGAAGGATGATAAAGAACAAAGCGACCGTGTTTCAGTTCGAACCTATACAAACAAGTCTGAGGGAGGAGAAAGTATCGAAAAGTGGGTAGAAATGAAGGGTATGAAGAGTTTTAATCGAATGTACCTGCCTCAATCAACAGTAGAAGGTATTGAATCACTAAGCCAAATGGACTTATGGAAAGAGAAAGAATCTCCAAGAGTTCTCAATATGACGGAATTGACCCCATTAGCACATGAGTTGGACTTTGAACTGGAAACAGGATCTCATATCCCTCTCTGGTACCATCAGAATGTGAGTCTTTTTGACCGGGAGATGGAGATGTATCGATCCAGAATTACCAACAATTATTACGACCTTGTGCTGTTTGAAAACATTGAAGATCTTAATAATTTCTATCCCTTTGAAATACGTGAGCTATTGTTGAAAAATTATGAAAAGGTTGATCAGTTTTCTGCTCCCAGGAAGCATGGAGGCTCACCTACTATAGAGGTATTTGTACCATTAAAAAAAGATAAACAATGAAATACCTGTTGTTGCTAAGGTCAAAGCATTGGGTAAAGAATCTTTTTTTACTGATTCCGGTCTTCTTCGCAGGAGAGTTTTTCAATGTGGCCAAAATGCAACTTGCGCTGACCGGGATTGTAGCGTTCAGCCTTGTCGCTAGTGTTATTTACATTATGAATGATATCATGGATGTAGAAGCTGACAGGTTACATCCGAAAAAATCAAAGAGACCATTGGCTGCCGGTGATATCTCTGTACCTGTGGCCATTGCACTAGCTGCAGTACTACTGGTCCTTGGTTTTGGAATTGGTTACACCATTAAACTGAAATTTGTATTTATCCTGTTACTCTATTTTCTTTTGAATGTGGGGTATACTTTTGGATTAAAAAAAGTTCCTATTCTGGATATTTTCATCGTGGCAGCCGGTTTTGTGATCAGAGTAAAAGCTGGAGGAATTGCTGCTTTCATCCCGGTGACTGCCTGGCTTAATGTTATGATCTTCCTGCTGGCATTGTTGCTTACGATAGCCAAAAGGCGAGATGATGTCCTACTCAAAAATCAATCCGGGGTAAGTTTAAGAGACTCCACTAGGACCTATAATCTGGAGTTTGTAAACTCTTTGATAATCATGGTTTCCGGCATTATAATCGTTGCCTACCTCATGTATTGTTTTTCTGGTAATTTTCTTGCCACTGAGCGATCTTATCAGGTCTACTATACTTCAATCTTTGTCCTTGCAGGAACGATGCGTTACCTTCAATTGGTTTTTGTGAGCAACGACACCGGAAATCCAACGAATATTCTTTATAAAGATAAGTTTATACAGTTAACCATTGTTTTATGGATCTTGAGCTTTGCCTTTCTCATCTATGTACCAAATATTAATTTGTTCGAGTGAAGCAGGAAGTAACAAATTGGGGTCTTTATCCAAAACAAGCAGCCAATGTTTATGAGTTTTCTGATGTAAAGCGTCTTAAGGAGCTAGTCGGCGAACAACAGACTATGATTGCAAGGGGTAAAGGTAGGTGCTATGGTGATGCTTCTTTGTCTGAAACGATAGTCTCCACACTAAAATATAACAGATTCCTGGAGTTTGATAAGGACAATGGTATAATAGAATGTCAGGCCGGAGTTACTCTTGAAGAGGTGCTTGATGTATGTGTCCCTAAAGGTTGGTTTTTACCAGTCACACCGGGGACAAAATACATTACCTTAGGTGGTGCCGTGGCATCTGATGTTCATGGTAAGAATGATCATAAGGAAGGATCGTTTACAAATTATGTTGAGAAGATAAAACTCATGGATAAGCATGGGGATATCATAGAGTGTGGGCCCGAGGAGAGTAAAGAGCTTTTCCATGCAACTTGTGGAGGCATGGGCCTTACCGGAGTAATTATTTCCGTAAGGTTCAGATTAAAAAAAATTGAAACATCCTATATCAATCAACTCCTGATCAGAGCAGAAAACCTGGATGAAATTTTAGATTTATTTGAAAAATATAAAGATGCCACGTATTCAATGGCATGGATTGATTGCCTTAAAGGTGGAAAAGGTTTTGGGCGGAGTATATTGTATGTAGGAGAGCATGCTTTAGTGGATGAGCTTTCAAAAAGTCAAAAGAAAGATCAATTAAAAATCCCAAGAAAGACGCCTTTATTGGTACCCTTCCATTTTCCATCTTTTGCATTGAATAGTTTTTTCATCAGAATAGTAAATTCCTTTCTGTTTCATAAGAACTTAAAAAAAGAAAATCGGTCGATCATACCGTATGAAGGATTTTTCTATCCTTTGGATGCTATTAAGCATTGGAATCGAATCTATGGGACCAAAGGATTTGTTCAGTATCAGTTTGTGGTACCTGAAGATAATGGGAGGGAAGCCATGAAAGAAATTTTGACAAGGATAAACGAAGAAGGGAGGGGATCATTTTTAGCTGTATTGAAGGCAATGGGTAATCCCAATGGTATTATTTCTTTCCCTATGAAAGGCTATACATTAGCACTTGATTTCCCCATCAGAAAAGGACTTTTTGAATTTCTTGAAGGTTTGGATGCATTGGTACTGAAATATAAAGGCAGGATTTACCTCACGAAAGATGCCAGAATGAAACAAGATGTTATGAATAATGGATATCAGGCCCTGGATAAGTTCAAAGCAATGATAGGAAAGGGCAGTAAGTTTAAATCATTACAATCAAAAAGACTTGGGATCACAAAGCCATAAAAACATACTTATTCTAGGCGCTACCAGCGACATTGCTATTGCGATTGCAAAAGAATATGCAAAACAGGGAGATCACTTGATTTTAGCGGGAAGGAACACCCAACTGCTTGAAGAAATAGCAAGTGATATCTCTATTCGATATGAATCATCTGTTGAAACAAAAGCCTTTGACGCTTTCGATTATTCTTCTCATAGTCATTTTTTTTCGGTTCTGGATCCAAGCCCTGATATGGTATTTTGTGTATTTGGTTACCTTGGAGATCAGGAAAGAGGTCAATCAACCTGGGATGAATCCAGATCAATAATTGATACCAATTATACAGGAGCTGTTAGCATATTAAATATTGTTGCGGACCACATGGAAAAAAGAAGGAATGGAGTAATCGTTGGAATAAGTTCTGTAGCAGGTGATCGGGGTAAAATGACTAACTACCTATATGGGAGTGCCAAGGCCGGGTTTACTGCTTACCTGTCGGGTCTCAGAAACAGGCTTTTTCATTCCCAAGTACATGTTTTGACTGTAAAGCCGGGCTTTGTAGCTACCCAGATGACATCACACATGGATTTGCCAGCGCCCTTAACAGCTACTCCGGAGCAAGTAGCTAAGCAGACAATTGGAGCGGTAAAGTCACAAAAGAATGTAATATATACCCTCAAAAGATGGTGGCTAGTAATGCTTATTATTAAGTCTATTCCTGAATTTATCTTCAAAAGACTGAAGTTGTAACCGGTGAACAAGCTTGTGCTATTTGACTTTGATGGGACCCTTACTTATCGGGACTCAATGCTGGAACTATTCAGGCAAAAGAACGGGATTATAAAGTATTGTATTGGTTTTATAAGATATTTTCCTTCATTACTGGGAATGAAGCTTGGATTGGTATCAGCTAAATCAGTGAAAGAAAAGTTGCTGGCTTTTCATTTTTCCGGGATGTCTATTGATGAGTTTGATCGTTTTTGCCAATCTTTCGCTATTGAAGTCATACCGTCAATGATCAGGTCTAATGGATTAGCCAGGTTCAATGAACATTTAGCCTCAGGCGACCGGGTGATCGTGATATCTGCATCTTTGGAAAGCTGGATCAAACCCTGGACTGACCAACATGGAGTAGAATTGCTGGGGACAAAACTGGATACAAGAGAAGGAATTGTTACTGGAAAGATATCAGGGGAGAATTGTAAAGGGCACGAGAAAGTAAACCGCTTGAGAGCCCATCTAAACATTGAAGATTATAAGTGTATAGTTGCCTACGGTGATTCAAGTGGCGATAAAGCGATGTTGGAACTGGCGGATGAAGGATACTACAGGTTTTTCTAAGCTACTTTCTTTTTTATAAAGACGTTTTCTTTCAATCTTAAAAAGTATGATTCCAGGGTATAAAAGCTGATATAGCTGACAAGAAAAACCAGGAGGAAATAAACTACAAATGAGAAAACCATATTTCCTATGTGTGGGTTGATGAACTTTTTATGCAGCGAAAGCAAGACCCAGTGATATACGTACATTCCATAAGAAAGCTTACCAATTTCAACAATTACTTTGTTACGGAAAATTCTTGATAGCAAATATTCATCAGAATTATGTTGAATTAGGAAGAGGATTAACGCTGCTGAAAACATATTGATCAGAATATAGGACCATATATGCTGGAAGCTACCCAAACCACCAATAGGATACCCAAATGAAGTGAAGGGTAGAGGCTGTTCTCTAATAAATAAGTGCGCAAGTCCTGCAAACAGGAATATTGCAAAAGAAACAAAAAGTAAATTCCGGGAATTGTTAACCCGTTTATCAAGCTGGAATACTGCAATACACCCTCCCCAGGCAAAGGCATCAAAATGAGAGATGGTAAATCGGTAAAGTACTTCTCCGGGTTCGGAAAGGTGACTTTGCATAATCCACTCGCCAAAAAAGTATCTAAAAACAGGAATAGATAGAATTAGGGCTATGATCGCATATTTTACCTGCTTTTCATTAAGAATAAAAATTAACAATGGCCAGACCAGGTAGAATTGTTCTTCTACGGAAAGGGACCAGAAGTGTGTAAAAAAAGCATCAAAATGAAGCTCAGAAAATAATGGTTGGAGATTATAAGTATATGTGTACAAGTATCCTGCTATATTGGGAAATACCTTCGGTACACCTAGCAATAAGTAAATGGCAGTTACAACAAGTAAATAAACATAATAGAGCGGAAATATACGGAGGGTCCTTCTCCAATAGAATCTTTTTAGGTAGAATGAAAGATCCGAACCTTCCTTACTGCTCAACAAAATGTTTGTAATCAGGTAACCTGAGAGCACGAAGAAAATTTGGACTCCAATCCATCCAATCTCCAAAACATAATAGAAATGAAAAAGGAGTACCAGAACAATAGCTAAAGCCCGAACTCCATCAAGGCTCTTTACGTAGGACGGCATTAGATCAAGTTAAGAGATTTGTACGAATTTACATGCTATCCAACAGGTTACCCTTAATCTTTCAATAGTTTATAAATTTTGGATTCGTTATTCAGGTTAATTTGAAGAAGGTATAAACCCTTCTTAATCTGTTGATCATTTACTGGAATTTCATACTTATTCAGGGTTTTGCCTTCTACATTTCCCTTCGACATATGAATTAACTTACCTTGCATATCTAATAAAGAGAATGTTGCCTCCCCAGATTCTTCCGAATACAGTTTAACATTCAGCTTATCGATGAACGGGTTAGGGAAGATGTTCAATTCTGAACTAGTGATTGATTCATCATTTGTAAAGCGTGCACCAGAATTTAAGTTTGGATATGCTTCGATAACCAATGAATTCCATATTGACCACCTGGATCCAGCACCTGATGTGATATGTAGTACAACCTTATTGTCTATATCAGGCTCAACGCCGATGATACTTGAAACATTAGAGGTATTATAGGTTTGCCAGTTAACAACAGTTTCAGAATCGATGGTAAACTGGGTAGAGATGGTATATCCAGTCTCAATAGCACCCAAAAACCTGAAGTTATATACATAGGATTGGTCTAGTCCTTCGATATGGACAACGGCTTCTTCAAGAGCCTCCATAAAGAAGAAACTCTTGAGAACTTTATCTGGATAAACTCCAGAATTATTACCCGTAGAAGTACCCCAGTCATTTTCTCCACCAAGACTTGTTACGAAATTGAGGCTAATACCGGTATTATTGTTATTACCATCTTTCAGATTGTTTACAACCATGCCATTATCAGGTAAATATCCAATGTTATTCCACGGTGTGGTAGCATTATAAGTAGGGTCTCCATTAATATTAACAAAGACCGCAAAAGCCATTGTAGCCGCGGAAAAAGTATTTGAGTATTCTGTAAACTCGTTGCCCGGTAATTTTGCTCTTACCTGGTATGTATATTCAATGCCACTTGACAGGTTGGAGTCTACAAATGTAGATGCATCAGATTCTGTTGTAAATATCAAACTAAAAGGGCCAGAGTCACCCGTAACAGAACGATATATTTCATATCCTGTCTCTTCATAGGAATTATCCTGCCATGAAACCAGAATTTCAGATTGTGAAATACCCTCTGCATTTAGGCTGGTAGGTGTCTGATCAACTTCGGTAGCTGGTAGTGCTTCCAGGATTAGTCCGTTGATATATCCTACTGATGCATTATTCCCTTTTAAAATGTCGATTACAATTCGACCATTTGAATTAGGAACCACATCCTTAATAGCACCCAGGGTGGTGGTATTTGCCTGAACATCCACAGCGACCTGTTTATTGCCAATTTTATAAATTGTTTCTCCATTGTCAGAAATCCCAGACCCATTAAAGACACTGCTACCAACAAATTTAACGTTGTATCTTCCTTGTACATTAAGTCCCTCCAGCTGGATTTGTGCAGTTGCAGGTGCCCCAAAAATTCCAAACCAGTAATATTCCTTGAGCACGTTATCAGGAACTATGCCGCTATTATTGCCTGTTGTAGCTCCCTGGTTAAATACACCTCCAAATTGGGAATTAAGTCGGACTCCTATAGGATGTGTTGTGCCGGTTTCATCCTTTAGATTTCCAAAGAAATCATTTTGGACAGGAGCTTTTGAAGTATTATTCCAGGTCCCGGAAGCAATATAATCCTTATTGAAATTCATCGAAATGGTATACAAAATCTCCTCAATAACATCAATTGTTAATGTCTTATTGCTATAAGCTCCCAACTCGTCAAATGCCACAATTTGAATATCAGAAAATGTTCCAATATCACCATTTCCTGGAGTCAGTACTAATTCACCATTCCCATTTCCAAGATCATTCAATGAGACAAAGGAAGGTGAATCATACAATGCAAGTGTTATTTCATTATTTGGAGGATCAGTTGCATTGATATTAATAGTCACAGTCTCTCCCGGAAACATTTCCACCTGGGATTCACTAATTGTAAGAGTAGGTGGGACGTTTGGAAGGATAACAGAAGCTGTGTTTGAATAATCAGATGACCCGGCTTCATTTATCGATCGAATTTTGTAATAGTATGTAAAACCATCATTTATTGATCCATCTGTGAAGCTTACAGTATTTTTAGGAGTCGTAGTCAATAGCTGATAATTGGTGCTGTCATCCGATCTGTATATTTCAAAACCAGTTTCATTAAATGGAGCATCAATCCATGATAGTTCAACCCCGGTTGATGCATTATAAGAAGCACTCACATCTCTTGGTGGAGCAGGGAGTGACCCGGCATCATGATTATACTTGATTGTGAAGGCGTTTAGGTAGCCAACCGGTGTTCCAGAAGCTTTGTTCATCGTTACAACTACATTGCCACTAGCATCGGGAGAGACGTCTTTAATTATTGCAAGATTTTGCGAATTGTTTTGAACATATAGTGAAACACTGTCAGATCCAATAGAATATATCGTTGTACCATTATCAGGTACATTGGTCCATGTGCTTGACCCAAAAAATGAGAAATCATACGTTTTTTCAGGATCCAAACCAGTTGCTTTAAATGAGACGGTTGATGGAGCACCAAAGATTCCAAAATAGTAATAATCCTTCATTACTGCATCAGGGTATACACCAGAATTATTGCCTGTGACAGCACCTTTATTGAATGCTTTCCATGAAGACGTAATAAATTCGAAACTTACAGGTGATGCATTTCCATGATTATCCACAAGTCCGACAGGAGTTAAAGAATTAACATTGTTCCATGGTGATGCTCCATTGACTGTATATACAAAATTCACTTTGTATTCTACATTAGGATCAACTTCTTCAACTTCGATGGTGAAGTTCTCAGAGACTGATCCACCATTCGGGTCATTAACTTCAATGTTTATATTATATACTCCTCCATGTATGTAACCAGGCTTAATTATCAATTCAGCAGAGCCATCCAATTTGGCAGTAAGTGATGCAAAGCCCGGAAGGTTGTGATTCCAGGAGAGCAGGTCCGTTCCGTCAGCATCATATGCCACTAAAGTAATAGAAGTTGAATCCCCTTCCTGAATCAGTATATCTTCAATGGGATCAAGAGTAGGGACAGTGTTATTATCAATCAGAACATTGATTGTATCAGAATCAATTCCATTGTGCTGATCCTGCACCATTATGATGATATTTTCATAAAAGCCAGAGTCTGCCTCAATTGGACTAAAGGTTAAGAGTCCTGTGCCATCTCCATAATCTTCCAAAGAACCAAAAGCGGGTAGGTTAAGAGTTTGATAGGAGAGTATTTCCAGATCTTTATCTTCAGCATAGAGCTGTACTTCCATACTTGTACTTACTTTAACTACCAGGTCACTTACCGGATCAAGAACGGGTAAGTTGTTGAGCGTTGTGGCAAATGCATGCTGACTGGTTGAATCTCCACCAGCATTTGAAGCCTCTACCCTGTAATAGTAAGTTGCATTAGAGAACAATCCAGTATCCAGATATGATATTGTGTTTGCCGGTAAGCTCGTCAGATATAAGAAATTACTTGATGTGTTTGCTGATCTATATACAGTAAATTCGTCTTCAAGACTACTTCTATCCTCCCATTCCACAGCAATCCTGTCAGATGAAACAGGTGTTGCAGTTAAATTTCCCGGAGCTTCAGGTGCAGGGGGTAATGGCTCTGTGGTGATTTCAACAATGCTGGCCGTGTTGCGATAAAATTCAGTACCTTGAATAGTAAATTCACCATTGTTAGATCCTCCATTCCAATAGTCAGCCAGAAATACAAGATCACCTGATGAGTAGCCGAGCTCGATCCCATTAAAAACATCACTTGTATCAGGCAGTCCCATGATCTCATCATTTGAAAAATCAACTTCAGCAATTAATAGATCGCCTTCTTGTGGGGTGAAATTGTAAATACTGCTGTTATTATCATATTTCCATTGACCATTTAAATATTTTACTGCAATAAAATGATCACTGTTATTCGAATGTGGTTTTGGATTAAACCTTGTGTGAACGCTTTCTTTTGAAAACATAATGTATCCTGTACCACTGGCGTTGTCAATGGCGGCAATTCCATTATTAATTGCTCCAACATTTTCCTTGTTGGACCCAATGTTATCAGATTGACCATATAAACCCAAAGCCGTTAATTGATAGAAATAAGAAGTTTCAGGTTTTAATCCAGTATCCAGGTATGTAGTATCATTCGAATTAACTATTGCAATAGGATAATATGGACCATCAGAAGATAATGATCTATATATTTGAAAACCAGTCTCATCGTTACTTTCATCATTCCAAAACAAAGAAACATTATCGAACCCATTTACTATCGCAGAAAATCCAGACGGTGAATTTGGTATTATATTAGGTATGGAGTTGCCATCGGTGAATACAATATCTGGAATTCTTTCTCTGCTAATACCAGCGTCGTTGGATTGCCAGAATACTTCGATTCCCTGCCCTCCGTTTCTTTCAAAAAATGTAACAATTATTTGATAGGCCCCAGGTTCTGGAAAGTAGTAAGTTCCAGTTTCAGATTTCATGCCATGAAGACCATCATTGTTCACAACAAGGTCTGATTCGTCATAGCTACCTATATAGAGCTTACTTCCATCATCAGATCTGGTTTCGAAGGTATATGTACCAGCAGTTTCAATGTTGATGAAGCCATCCCAATAAAATCCAAAGTAGTTGTTTGCCTGTGTGTGGTCCAGACTTACATTTGAAGTTACACCTTGTTCAACGGGTGTCAGATTGTTGAAGTTTGGTAATAAATTCCAGTCACCTTCATAATATTTATAGTTTAATCCAGTAAATCCCGGTGAAGCAACCAACTGGTTACTGGCAGGAGAAACATTTCCGTTATAATCCCGTGCTTTTACAGTAAATTGATAAACCTGGTTCTCCACCAGGTTATAAATGGTAGCTGAATTAGAACTCGTTACTACAGATTTATTTGTGCCTCTATATACATCATATTTGTAGATCCCTACGTCGTCAGTGGATTCTTCCCAGGATAGGGTAACTGAATTTGGTGTTTTAGATACAAGCTCTAAATTCAATGGTGCAGTAGGTGGTATATTATCTACTAAAGTTTTAACCCCAATCTCTGATGAAATAGGAGCTGCACCATTTTCATTTACCGACCGAACTAAGTAATAATACTCTGTGTTTGGGTTAAGAAGAGAGTCTACAAAGGATAACTCGTTCGCATTTGTGATTCCAACTAACTTATAATTTTCTCCTGAAACCAAGCTTCTGTATATCTCAAACCCAGTTTCGTCATATACCGGCGTAGGATTATCTGTCCAGTTTAGTTGGATAGAGGTTTTTGAAAGTGCATATCCGGATAGACCAATTGCAGCGTCAGGAGCATTCGCTCCATTAGCATTTACGATTTTAAAGGGGGAAGAAAGGTTACTTGAGCATCCGAATTGCTCAGTAACGTTTGCATAATAAACACCAGGCTGACTTATTGTAACAATTCTTTCAGAGCTGAAAGGATTGTTTGCGCCGTCTTCATACCAGGCATATTCTATATACCCGTTTGGAAGTTCAAGATCCACACTAGTACTGCCATCGGGTGCGGGTAATACCTTGCTCATCATGCCAGATATTTGAATATCCGGTGTTTGAGTACCTTCTTTTTCTGAGATTACGATTGGGATTGGTGACCACTCGCTCCAGGTACTTCCCCTTAAAATTCTGGCGTCATATTCGCCATGTTCAGAAGCGGTATATGTATGTGTTGTCGCACCATTTATGACTATCCCATCTTTTCTCCACTCGTATCCATCAAACCCGGGAGTAAGTCCCATTTCAACATTAATCGGATCATTTGGACAAATTTCAACCAGAGGTATAAATTCATGAATATCTTTATCACTTGTTGAGTATATAAGCGCCGGTTCTCCTGTCAACACAACCGGATTGGCTTTATGCGCCCTCTTCATAAATGGGAAAAAGTCAGATTCGTTGTAGTGGGTATTCCATACACCGTGTCCAAGTTTATGATACAAAGTATATCTTACATTAGTCCCATAATCCCAAAAGTAATTGGTTAGGTCAAAAGAAGAACCCGGAGTAGGAGCGCCATCATGAGCTCCTTGGGAAACCCAAATATGAATTTGTTTTAGGGAATCCAGACCATCTGTATAGCTCCAGGATGCTGCAGACATTGGAATTGTAGAGGCAATATCTCTTGGATAATGTATAGGGTATTTCCATGCGCTTTGCCCTCCCGCAGACAAACCATGTATTGATATCCTATTGATATCTACATACAGAAGAGGAAAATGGTCATTGATCAGGTCATGTATAATATTGTAATGGGATTCTCCAAAATAACCGGATTCATTCTGGGGGAAAACCACAAAGCCAGGCCATGTACCATTATTTACAGCATCCCTGTGCTTTTGTCCACCATGCTTCATCTGAAACTCATTGTCATAAATACTTCCTGCTTCGCCACGTCCATGGAGCATAATGATCATTGGGTATTTGGTATTGCCAGTTGGATCATAGTTGGTAGGCCATTTAATTCTAAAGGGCATCCCTTTGTAGAAATAGGCCTTATAACTATCAGTGTCCCAACCCAAACGTGGCGTACGAACCCATTTGACCATTGAACCCCAGCTTGGTTTTTCTATGGGATCTCCAGCATCATAATTAACCACTTCATCATTAGGGTCCATCACTGGATGCTGAGCAGAAAGAAAAGTGGAGAAAAAGGTTATCATCATGGATAACCAGAAAGCTTTGTTCATGGTGATGCGGTAATTCGGGTTGTTTATTTCTTATATAGTTTAATATTCTTTATGACCCCCTGATCATTTGACATCCTTAGTAGGTACATCTGATCTTTGAGACCTGACAGATCAATTTTTTGAGTATGGAATCCATCATTCAAAATTTCTTCACGTAAAATTCTCTGACCATTCAAGTCATATATATCTATATTGAATAGACCTTTCTGCTTATAATCAATATTTAATGTAGTTTCAAAAGGTACAGGGTATATAGCTACTGTTTGGTTATCTAGTTGACCAAAGGTCACTTCTATGACATCAGTGCTATTTGTGTCAATACCCTCGTTACTTACAATTCTTGCAGAACTGCTATTTTGAGGGACAGGATAGGCATCTATTACAAGTGCATTAAAAATTGCCCAGTTGGAACCTAATGTTTCTTGTACTGTTATTAGCTTTTCTCCATTGATATCAGGACTAATACCATATATAGTTTTAGTTTCAGAGGTATTATAAGTTTGATAGTTTACCACTGTAGTGCTATCAATAGTGAAATTGGTTCTAATTTGGTATCCAGTTTCAATCGCTCCAAAAAAGGTGAAGTTATATTTAAGAGACTGATCCAGTCCCTGTACCAGGAACTTGCCAGGATCGTTGAAAGCATCATTAAAGAAGAAACTCTTCATCACTAAATCCGGGTATACTCCAGAATCATCCCCAGTTTCGGTACCCCAATCATTGAAACCATCCATGGTTTTCTCCACGTAGATCCTAATTCCTGTTTCATTACTGTCTTCATCTTTAAAACCAACATATGTATGACCATCGCTAGGGTAGGAGCTTAAGTTGTTCCATGGAATTGGTGCGTCATAAGCAGGGTCACCATTTATATTGATGTAAACTGAGAATGAAATGGGGGACCCATTGGCTTCATTACTATATCCAGTTGCTCCACCCGGCCGGATTGCTCGGACCTGATAGTAGTAGATAGTCCCGGTATTTGCTGTTGCATCAATATAAGAAGGTGTATCTGCAGGTGATGTTCCCAGCAATGTAAACGGACCACCCGAAGACTCTGACCGATAGACCTCAAATGCACTCTCATCAAATGATTTATCCTCCCATTCTAATTGAATCGAGGAGCTTGATACGCCTACAGCGGTTAGATTTGATGGAGTAAATGATTCTGCTCCGGCATTATATGCTTCTATAATCATGGCATTGATGTATCCGGCGGGTGCACCAAAACCTTTAGAAAGCTCTACTGTCACTTCCCCGGATGCATTTGGAGCCACATCCGAGATCACACCCATTTCTGATGTATTGTGATGGGTGTATACAGAGACTTGTTGGCTACCTATCCTATAGACTGTTGATCCATTATCTGTCACTCCACTTCCGGAGAAAGTACTACTCCCAACAAATTTAAAGTTGTACCTTTCAGTAGGGTCCAATCCATCCACCCTAAGTTCAACCTCATCGGGTTTATTGAATATACCAAACCAATAATATTCAGCCAAAACATTGTCGGGTACTACTCCTGAGTTGTCCCCTGTTGTTGCACCCTGATTGTAGTCGCCCCCAAAAGGGGTAACAATCCTTAATGCAATCCCGCTGTTGGCTCCTGTTTCATCTGTAAGGTTTCCGAAATAATCATTTGTCTGAGGTGTTTTATTCGTATTATTCCAAGGAGAGGGGCCGGATGAATTCTTACTGAAATTCACTACGACGGTATAGAGAATCTCCTGACTAACCGTAATTGAAATTGTCTCACTGCGTGTATCTCCAACACTGTCGGTAGCCGTGATAACAACACCCTCGTAAGTGCCAATATCATCTGATGATCCGCTAACGGTTATTTCTCCATGACCACTTCCAAGATCTGCAAAACTTGCAAAATCAGGCAAACCTGTTGCTGTAAGGACAATATTGTTTGATGGAGGGTCAGTAGCAGTCACATCTATCACGATAGTTTCTCCAACGGCAGCTACGATGTCTCCAATCTGTTGAAGGCTGGGAGGGATATTAGGTACGGAAACGGAGACAGTATCACTGTAATCTGAATACCCAAACTGATTAAATGAGCGCAACCGATAGTAGTAATCATTATTGTCTGATACACTCTCATCAATATAGGAAGTTACATCGGGGGTGTTAAGCGTTTCCAAAACAGAAAAACTGATGCCATCCAATGACCTTTCTATCTCATACCCGTCTTCATTATACGGGGCATCTACCCACGTTATCTCAAGGTTTTGATCAGCATTGAGTATTGCGCTAATATTCGTAGGTGGTGATGGAGGGTTTCCACTGTCTATCACACCCTCTATGGTAAATGCATTTAGATAGCCAACTGAAGCGTCAGCACCTTTACTCATGGTAACAAGAATATCACCGCTGCCGTCAGGGACAATACCTGTGAAACTTGCCAGGTTTTGACTATTGTTCTGAACATATAATGATATGGTGTTTCCTTGTATTGTAAAGTTGGTATGTCCATTATCAGGCTCATTAGACCAAACGCTGCTTGCAAGGAAATCCAGATTGTAGGTTTTTTCGATATCCAGTCCTGAAATAAGTACATCCACTGTTTCTGGTGCCCCAAAAATTCCAAAATAATAGTAATCAACTATGGCATTGTCAGGAAAAACACCGCTGTTATTACCGGTAACCGCCCCATCATGCCAAGACTTCCATGAAGTGGTCTGAAAGATTATATCGATTTCTGTAGCATTTCCTTCTTCATCGAGGAGGTTTTGGGTGTTAACAGAGGTTATGTTATTCCATGGTGATGGTGCTGATGTATTTTGGCGAATATTAACAAATACTTTTTGATTTGGATTTACATCGACAACTGATAAGATAAATTCTTCACTTACAGATGCACCTACGGAGTCAGTGACTTCGATGCTAATTGTATAGGATCCACTATTAGTGAAATCAGGATAAAGTCTGAGTGAGGCCGTGGCATCGTTGAAAGATTCGAAAACACCGAATGATGGAATACCGGAAGTATTCCAGGATAATGTTTGAATTCCATCTTCATCATTTGCGATGAAAGTAATTTCCAGACTATCACCCTCATTTAAACTTGCATCAGCAATTGAATTGAGAGTAGGTACATGATTACCACTTACTTGTATTTCGAAAGTTGTTGTATCTGCTCCTCCATGAGTGTCAGTGACTATAACCTGATTCCCTGAATATATACCAGCATCACTTGATCCAGCCAGGAAAGCAAGTGACCCACTTCCATCACCATTATCAGTCAAAGTTACAAATCCTGGTAGTCCATTCGTTGATAATGTTAGGTCGTCGCCATCGGCATCTTCCGATAGGATAGTAAGGATTAATTCAGTATCAAATTCGAGCAACACATCGCCAATAGCCTGAAGGTTAGGTACATTGTTGAGGGTTGTATCATTAGCTACATTAGACTCATTTGTTCCTCCGGGATTTGAAGCAACTACCTTGTAGTAATAATTTATATTTGAGAAAAGGTTTTCATCTGTATAACTCATTGTTCCTGTTGAAGCTGAGTCTAACGTTGCTACAGGCAAGAAATTATTGGGGACTCCAGTTGCCCGCAGAATTTTAAATTCATATTCGTTATCACTATTATCCAGCCATTGCATTTCAATGGCAGATGGAGAAATAGCGGTAACTATCAAGTCGGAAGGAGCTGTTGGAGGGCTGGGTAATGGGAAGGTTGTGGCAAAGAAATTACTACTTGTCATTTGAATCAACTGGGAGATATCCGCGTCGGTAATTGCAACATCAAAAGCATAGAAATCATCGAGGTATCCGTTGAAATTATTGTTTGACTGATCAAAAGCATTACTACTATTTGAAGCACCAAATCCACCGGCATTGCCATGAGAGTTCACTGTACTATAAGGGATACCCGAAAGATTGGCTTCTTCGATTCCGTCAATAAATAACTTAAGAGTCCCATTATCAAATACCATTGCAACATGTTGCCAGGTGTCTACCATTATAGGAGCAGAAACCGACCTGATATCATGTTGGTTTTGGACTGCGGCTTCAATAGATCCATTGTTAATTCTTAATCCAATTCCATTTGTTGATCCACCTTCATCATAAAGGTCTTGAAGACCACTGTTGTTGGTGGTATACACCCAAAAAGCAACAGACCTTTGTGTGAAAGCGTCATGAATAAAAGTGTTGCCCTGATCAAGATTGATATAATCATTATTTCCTGGAAAATGAATGGAATGACTTCCTTCTTTTACGATTGCATTAGAGAAGACTGGGCCGTTAACAAAAGTACTATTAACATTATTACCAGAATCATCTGATAGGTCATTATCCAGAGATAAATGCGCAATCGAACTAATGGAAGAAGGGGGTTGAGATTGTCCAAACTCGCCTAAAGCTATTACATCATAATAGTAAGTAGTCGAAGCTTCTAATGCAGAGTCAGAAAAAGTAGTATCATTGGGTGAATTAATTCCAATTGGTGCATACGGACCATCAATAGCTGTCGCTCGGTATATCTGAAAGCCTGTTTCATCGCTGGAGTTATCTTTCCATGTGATATCAATAGAATTAAATGATGTTGCAACAGCATTAACCTGTGTTGGAGCATCAGGGGATATCTCTGTAAACGTGCCTTCAGAGCCTTGCATCAAACCATTTAACTGCGAAGAGCTCAACACATCATTATCGATGTAAAAAGCATCAAGATAACCTATGAAATTGTTGTTTACTACATCAAAGGCATTGCTGCCATTTGTTCCCCCGATACCTGATCCATCCGTGTGAGTACTGACTTCATTATAGGGGATGTTTGTTTTAGCGGCCACTTCTACCGCATTTACAAAGAGCCTCAACTCACCATTATCAAAAGTACCCGCAACATGGTTCCATTCTTGAGGTGTGATATGAGCTGAAATCATATGAATATCATGGCTATCCTGAACAGCAAGCTCCACATTTCCATTATTGATTCTTAGTCCGATCCCGTTTGTAGCACCACCTTCATCAAACAGGTCCTGGATACCATTTGTAGATTCAGCATATACCCAAAATGCAACTGTCCTTGTTGTGAATTGCTCATGAATAAACTGATTACCTGTTTCGAAATCAAGGTAACTATTATTGCTTCCATTTGAATAAAGAGAATGGCTACCTTCTTTTACATACTGATTATTAAAACTAAGTCCGCTTCCGGGGTTGGAATTTACATTATTCCCAGACTCATCTGTGTAGTTGTTATTAAATTTCAGGTGAGCCAATGGTGTTCCGGTAAAAACAGTATAAGCAATCACCTGGTTGCTAAATGGAGATTCGTTACCAGTGAGGTCTCTGGCTTTTACCTTGAAATTGTAGACTTGCTCCGGGATAAGATTGTAAACTGTTACGGTATTATCTCCTGTAACAATAGATTTCACTCCGTTTCTATAGATGTCATACTTCCAAACTCCTACATTATCGGTTGCCTCTTCCCAAACTAACTCGACCGTGGTTGGTGAAGTACTAATTACCTGTAAGTTTAGGGGAGCAGTTGGAGGAACATTATCCACCTGGGTTTTTACCGCTATTTCTGTGGTAGCTGATGAAGCTGCAGATTCATTGACAGCTCTTAGCACATAATATATTGTTTCGTTTGCGGTGAGCCCTTCATGAAGATACGCCACCTCATCCGGTCCGGTAATATGGATCAACTCATAAGGACCTCCTGCCGTACTTGAAGCATAAATTTCGAATCCTGTCTCATTAAAAGAGGGTGAGGGATTTTCACTCCAATTAAGTTGAATTGAAGTTTCTGATGGAGCATGACCGACAACTCCCAGTGGTGGGTCAGGAGCATCTGGGCCATTGGCATCCACAACTTTAAAGGGTTGGCTTCGGTTGCTGGAACACCCAAAAGGTTCTACCACAGAGGCCTCGTAAAGACCAGTTGAGGTGGCGAGGAACGTAATGTCTGAGCCAATAACTGTGCTTTGACCTGCCTCATACCAGGAGTATTCTACAAATCCCCCTGGAAGTTTCAATTCAACCGATGTGCTCCCATCAAGAGCTGGAAGTACTTTACTTGCCAATCCATTCACCTGAATATCAGGAGTTTCGGTAGCTTCTTTTTCAGAAATAACTATTGGAGCGGTTGACCATTCACTCCACTCACCATTTCGTAAAAACCTGGCATCATATGTGCCATAAGAGGTAATATCCATCTCATTAGAATTCTCACCTGAGATAATAACTCCATCTTTTCTCCATTGGTAATCCTGAAACCCTGCAGTAAGCCCCAGGGTAGCAATTACAGGGATACCAGGACAAAAACTGTTTTGAGGAATGATCTCAAAAACCTCTTTGTTGCCTTGTTGGTCAACGGAAATGAAATCTCCCCCCAGTGTAATTGGGTTTGATTTGCGGGCGCTCGTCATATATGGGAAAAAATCAGAATCGTTGTAGGCATTATTAAATATGCCATGACCGCTATTGTGCCATATTGTATACCGAACTTTGCCTCCGGCAAGCATTATCTCATTGATTAGATTCTCAGAAGTCGACGGTCTTGGATTCGAGTCAAGACCTCCTTGAAAAAGCCATATAGGGGTGTATTTATAATCTTCAATTCCATCAACGAAATTATCGGCTGCACCAGACATGGGCAAAGCTGCAGCAAAAAGTCTGGGTTTTTCACTGATAAAGCGCCAAACGGCTTGAGCCCCTGCAGACCTACCAGTCACTGTTACTCTGTTGACATCAAGATTGTGTTGTTGGTCAATGAACGAAATAATACTTTCTATTGCATTGAATTGACCTGATCCAAAGTAACCGCTGGTTCCCTGAGGAGATAAAATGAATCCATCGAATTTACCCGAATTAATTCCATTTTCGTATGTCTGGGCTCCTGCGTTGTTCAAATGTCGGTCATTCATATAAATGGTCCCATTACTGAAACCTCTTCCGTGAAGGATAACAATCATTGGGTATGGTTCAACTCTGTTAGGATCATAATTATTAGGATACCTTAATCTGAAGGGAACTTGGTTGTAATAATAAGACTTCCAGTCATCCGTATTCCAATTGACGCTGGGCGAGATTACCCATTTGGCTAATGTTCCCCAACTTGGAGTAGCTGGTGGGTTGTTTTCATCGTAAACAACGATAGGATCATTTGGATCCAGAACTTGAGCAGATAGCACGGAGCTAACAAATAATAAGATCAGGGGTAGAATTTTTTTCATTTTGTCCGGCTTTTTACATTTTATATTAAATTTTAGTCGCCACTACCATCATTTCTTTTATGCCAGCCAGGTACGATACAGAGTTTGTAGCTAGCTTGTATAGTTTAAAATTCTTTTTACCTAGGGCCAGAAGTCTGTTATATCCAGCTCCCCGCAAGTATTTATTTTCCTTTATAGCGAATCCAGTCGTTAATAGTAGGTTGTTAATGTTTTGGAAGTTCCAATTGTAAAGGTGTTGATTAAGGTCTAACTCAAACTTTGCTTTGCCATGTCTTTCAAATGGAATCACTAATAAGAGATCGCTTCCGGTTTTTAGTTTTTCCCTCATCTCCTCAATCATTTGCTTAGGATAAGGGTGATGCTCTAATACATGAGAAGAGAAAACATAATCAAAACTTTCATTTTCAAGATCTTCAAGATTATTAGTAGCATTGATGCCTTTTTGTCTGCAAAACGAAACCCCATGTACGGATATATCATACCCAACAGCATTGGGCAAATAAAATATGTTCTGACCCAAACCACATCCGTAGTCTAATACCCGTTTGGACTTGTCAATTCCCAAGAAGAATTTACTCAGTGCAATTTTTGCTCTGGCATTGTAGTAATCTTCGTTGCCATGATTTGGATGTCTCTCATCATGATAGCCACTTTCATAGTCAACTTCGCTAATAATTTTTTCCTTTGCCAAGACTTCCTCCATTTTTAACCATTTACTTTTTCAACAATTCCCCATCCATCAGGTAGTTTTTCTACTATTTCTATGTTATCAAACTCCTGACTCTTTCTCGCACCTACGACTTTTGCCCAGTTGGCCATCTTTTGGATTCCGTCTTTCAGGGAAATGCCCTTTGGTGGAAATAATTTATTTACTTTGCTGTGATCTGCATATGCGTGCAATACTTCATTTCTTGCACTTAGGTGATTGATTTTCTGATCTACACCAAATGATTCACAAACGATTTCTGCCAACTCATTGACCGAATAAGGTTTGTCTGCTCCAACATTAAATACTTCATTGTAAGCCTCAGGCTTGGTTACACAATGGCTTATTGGGATTGCAACATCATCAATATAGCTGAATGCCCTGGTTTGTGTGCCATCTCCAAAAATGGTCAGAGACTTACCTTGCATGATCTGATTCATGAAAATACCAATGACATTGCGGTATTTGTCTCCGATATTTTGATTTTCCCCGTAGACATTATGTGGCCGGAAAATCGCATAGTCTAAGCCAAACATTTCATGGGCTGCTTTCAAATCTAATTCAACAGCATACTTAGAAACTCCATAGGGGTCTTCCGGCATGGGTGTCATATCTTCTGTCATTGGTACCTGACCAGCACCATACACCGCAATCGAAGAGGTAAAAACAAAGCACTTAACCTTATGCTTGACAGACTCATTGATAAGGTTTACACTACCAATAAGGTTATTGTTATAATTAAATCGTCTGATAAAATGTGAAAGTCCTTCAGCAGCATAGGCTGCAAGGTGGTACACGTAGTCAAACTGATACTCATTAAATAGTTTTTCAATCAGTTCGTGATCAGTAACGGACCCTTGTATAAAAGTACATCCTTCAGGGATATGATCTTCAAATCCACCACTTAGGTCATCCAGTATTAACACCTGATGCCCTAAATCCAAACAATGCCTGGCGACATGTGATCCAATAAAACCTGCTCCTCCTGTTACTAATGATGTAGTCATTATACCTTCTGAATATTTTTTGTTGTTAAATGCCATGAAATTGCTCTCATCAATGACTTTAGATGAGCCATTCTAAGGGTGAAAGTATATTTTAAAAATGCTTTGGGTATTACAGCAGTGATCAAAAACATATAGAAAGTAGCTAACTGCAACCCACTATAATTTCTTCTCATAAAAAGAATCCGGTTTCGGGTATGGTAATAAGCTTTAATAGGACTTTCTTTACCCATAGTAATGGATTCTTTGTGATAAATTGTTGCTAAAGCCTGATAATAGATTTTATATCCTGCTTTAATCATTTGAGCACTCCAATCCAACTCTTCATAATAAATAAAAAACTGGTCTGGAAGTAAACCTACCTGATCAGCGGCTTTTTTACTTACAAGCATAGCAGCTCCATGCGCGTAATTGGTATAACCGGGCACATCATGTTGTCCATAATCAATCTCTCTGCTACCTACCGCTCCATTCTGGCCAGTCAGTGGATTAATCAACTCAAATCCAGCATATTGGATGACGTCCGGATGATCATAGAATTTGATCTTCGGACTTACCATAGCAATACTTTTATCCTTATAAAAAGGCTCTAACAGCTTATCCAACAAATCGGGTGTAACCTCAGTATCATTGTTTACGATAAAGTAATACTCACCTGATGAATGCTCAATACCCAGATTATTACCACCGGTGAAGCCTAGATTTTCAGAACTTAATATTACATTGACGCCGGGGAAAGCTTCTTCAAAAGCCTGCTTCGGATTATCTTTTGAGGCATTATCTACAATGACAACTTCATAATTCGGGTATTCAAGATCATGCAATGATCTCAAAAACTCACATGTAACCTCTTTTTGGTTATAGTTAAGCGCTATGATCGATATAAGTGGTCGCTTATCTTTCATTTTTCTAAACTGATTCCTTTTGTATGAGGGCTGGAAATGTCATGGCGATGATCTTAAGGTCAAACCACAATGAACTTTTTCTAGCATAAACTTTATCCAACAAAATCCTTTCTTCATTGGATATTTCAGCAGATCCTCTTTTTAATACCTGCCAAAGTCCGGTCAGTCCGGAACATGCCAGGAAGCGTTCTGCACAATCATCATTGGTAAGCTGCTGAGCTTCATAAAGTGGTAGAGGTCGATTTCCAACGATTGACATATCACCTTTTAAGACATTGATTAATTGAGGAAGCTCATCCAAACTGGTATTCCTCAAAATTTTTCCAAGACGTGTGACGCGTGGATCATTTTTCACCTTAAAAAATGATGGACCTCTTTCGCCGTTATTGTATTGATTTAAATGATTTAACTTATCCAGTTCCTGATCTGCATTTTCAGTCATGGTCCGAAATTTGTAAAAATCAAATACGCTAAATCCAAAACCGGCTCTTTTTGAAATATACAAAATCGGTCCTTTTGACTCTAGTTTGATGAGTAAAGCGATAATCAGGAGAATGGGAGAAGACAACAACAAGGCAAACAGAGCAAAAGCTATGTCGAATACACGTTTCTTATAGTAATTTCTTTGATTTATCCTGGAGTTAAATTCCAGATCTTTTCTATCTACCCTTACAATTTGCTTTAACCTTTTAAGAAAAATAATCTTTTTGATAATTTCTGATATTTTGAAATCTCCATAGCAGTAATCATCCGCTTCAATTGAGAATGCAGCATGCCTAATCAGGTCATTTTCATTTTTTGAAAAAACGATAAGTACAGTATTTTTTAGCTTGGATTTTTTTCGCTTAGTGGCAAAACCCTCGGCATTGAGTTTAGACAGGTGGACATCATCAATAAATATAGCTTCAGGGATCTCAAACCCTTCAGAATCCCATGTCTCAACCAGGTCGAGGAGATCAAAAGCTGAATTGATTTTCACAAATCCAATATCAGAATAATTGTTTTCAGGCAATTCAGAAAATAAGTCTCCAAGGCAGAGCATAAGTCTTCTGATGTGAATGCTCTTACTATCGTTAGCTTTTGTCGTTACAAAATCTAATTGATAATTCTCTTGAGATCTTTGTAATGCGATATTGATCATACAGTGACAGAATCTAGCTCGTTTAACATCTTTTCAACCAACACTTTAGGTTCAAAAGGCTTTTGAATCACAGCCTTTACATCATAGCGGTAGAGATCTTCCGGGATTTCAGAATTTGTTGCCCCTGTTACCATGAATATAGGTATTCCAGGAAGAAGCCCATTACTTCTAATATTTTTGATGAATTCATATCCATCAATTTCGGGCATTAAATAATCTGTGATTAAGATGTCTGGAACTTCATTGTACTTGATGTGCGCAAATGCCTGTAATACATTTGAAAAAGCAAGAACATTGAAGTGCTTGGATAGTATATTTGAGAAAAAGAGACATTGCCTTATTGTCATCAACAATAACGACTCTGCCCCTTGACGTTGATCGGGCGGTGAACATTTGTCAAGATTGGCTTGGTGGTACTTACGCTAAGTCCTTACTCAATAGTTCTTCTAACTATATCGGTAAGTTACCTACTAAGGTAGCTACTAAATATGAACTGTGAAAAGAAAATTCAACTATTAATTAAAAAATTACAGTTTTTATGATAGATATGATAGATGTACTTTGGTTTTTGTGTTTTTTTTAATATTTCCTTTTTTAAATGTGCATTTCTTCAACTTGACCTAGATTGGGGGTTTTTTGTACTAAAAGATGACATCTTTGCTTAGAATTCCTAAAGTTTAGCAGCATTGGAACAATTATTTTTGATATCAGAGATTACACTATTTTGTGGTTTGACTTTTATTGCTCTTTATACTTTTATATTAAGTATATCAGGTTGGATTGGATATCGGTCAATAGAAAAAAGGAAAAAACCAATTTCTGAAAGACTCAATAAAATAGCGATCCTGATACCTGCTTATAAAGAAGATGCAGTCATTGAAAAGGTTGCTCATAATATGAACCAACTGGACTATCCGAAAAATGCATATGATGTTTATGTGATAGCGGATTCCATGAAAAAATCTACCCTAGAAAAGATAAGCAAAAAAGTAAAGGTCATTGAAGTCTCATTTGAGAAAAGCACAAAAAGTAAATCTCTTAATTATGCTTTGGACCGAATTAGTGGAGTTTATGAAATTGCCTTGATTAGCGATGGGGATAATTTTCTGGACAATACATTTCTGACCAGCATAAATAAAGCATATAATAGAGGCTCAAAAGCCATTCAGGGGCACAGAATAGCAAAAAACACTGATACAAAAATGGCTATTTTGGATGCGGCCAGTGAAGAAATTAATAATCACATTTACAGAAGGGGTTTAAATGGTCTCGGATTATCCTCAGCTATTATCGGTTCAGGTATGGCTTTTGATTTTAAGCTTTTCAAAGAGCTAATGTCAAATAATAAGGCGGTAGGTGGTTTTGATAAAATCCTGCAATTGGCTGTTATTGAAAGGCAAATTAAAATTGAATACCTTCATAAGGCAATTGTATATGATGAGAAAATTGATAATCCTAAATCTTTTCAGAACCAAAGGAAGAGATGGGTATCTTCACAGCTTAAATACCTGAGTAAAAACTTCTTCAAAGGATGGAAATTGTTGTTTAAAGGTAATTTCGATTACTTTAATATTTCAATAATCTGCGGAATGATGCCACCAAGGATTATTTTAATTGGTATTCTTTGTATAGTGTCATTGTTACTACTCTTTTTACCAGAGATTTCTGTTTTTGGGGTAACCTATTGGGTAGGGCTCACAATCTTTTATCTTTTCACATTGCTCATTTGCATACCTAATATGGTTATTCATCCATCCTTCTTATTAGCTCTCCTTCACATTCCTGCGGCATTTGTAAATATGCTATTAGCCATTTTTAAGACAAAAAATGCAGATGAAAGATTTATTCATACAAAGCATACCAACTCTTCAGTAACCAATATTTTCAGGAAGTAATTAATACTTTAGTTGGTTAACGCTTTACTCCTCTGACACAATTGCAATGGGATGCCCCATGGATCCCGCATCATTACCAGGAGTGATCCTTCATTAGGGATCACTTCTTCGACCACGATGGCACCTTCTTTGATTAATCGGTCCCGGTCTTTAGCTGAGTTGCTGGATACAAAAGCCACATGGAAACCAAGTACATGTAGTTTTTCAAACTTCAAAAACTCTCCCTTAGGGTTATTATAGATCTCAAGAAAAACATGACCACTGTCATCGGCCAGGAACTTGGTTTGTGTTTCATTGTCTACCTGATGGACAATTTTAGCGCCCAGGTTCTTGATATACCAGTCGGCAATAGCGTTTGGGTCTGTTACATTAAGGGCGAAGTGTTCAAATTTCATGCGTTTCGATTTTATTGCGCTTATTTTTAGGAAGTAAATCTATCTAAAAAATAATTTCGAGATTTACCGTTAGTGATGGCCCACTCATTCAGTATCCAAAGAAAGCAATTATGAAAGGAACCCACAATTCTGTACCAGATAAAAGGAATGATGATATTTTGATCAGTATCAATGGGGAGTTGTTCCAACGCAATGAGGCAAAGATTTCAGTGTTTGACAGCGGCTATCTTGTGGGAGATGGAGTATGGGAGGCTTTTAGACTGCATAAAGGCACATTGGTTTTTGTAGATGAGCATCTTGATCGCTTATGGCAGGGAGCAAAAGCAATTGGTATGAAGCTTCCATTTGATCGAAAGGCGTTGGAGAAGATGATTTGGGATACCTTAAAAGCAAACCAAATGAGCGATCAGGTGCACGTTCGTCTCATGGTCACTCGTGGCATTAAAAATACACCTTCACAGGATCCAAGATTGACAATCTCCGGTCCCAATGTTGTTATCATACCGGAATATAAAATCGCTGATTCGAAAGTCAGAGATCAGGGAATTTCTTTATTTACAAGTACCATCAGAAGAGGATCACCTGATTACCTTGATCCGAAGCTTAACTGCCACAGCAAACTCCATGAAGTACAGGCACTGATACAAGCGTTGGAAGCGGGTGCAGATGAGGCTTTGATGCTAGATATTCATGGATTTGTGGCTACATGCAATGCAACGAATTTCTTTATGGTGAAAGGTGAAGAGGTTTGGACTTCCACCGGAGCATATTGCATGAATGGCATTACCCGTGGCCATGTCATCGAAGTTTGCCGGAAAAATGGTATTCCATGCTACGAGAAGAACTTTTCTCTGGTAGATGTCTACGATGCGGATGAGTCTTTTGTAACTGGTACTTTCGGGGGGTTGACGCCGGTTGTTAAAATCGATGGAAGGGTTATTGGGGCAGGAAAGCAAGGGAAAATGACTCTGCAAATACGTGAGTTGTACGAGCAGTTGATAGAAGATCAGGTATTGAATAATGGGTAAGGATCAGACAACCAGGATCTGCTTGTGGGCCAGTCCAAGAAATATTTCCACCGCTTTGATGTATTCTTTTGCTCAGCGCAGCGATACAAAGGTGGTCGATGAACCTTTTTATGGATTTTATTTGAGTCATACCTATGCCCGGGAGTATCATCCAGGTGCGGAAGAGATCATCAGTTCCATGAAAACAGATGGAGATGAAATTATCAGGGAGATTCTGGGACCACATAGCAAGCCGGTTGTTTTTTATAAAAACATGACCCATCATATGCTGGATCTGGATATGTCATTTACCAGGGAAGCAGTAAATATTATTCTCACCAGGAGTCCGGTTGAAATGATTAATTCTTTCTCCAAGGTGGTAGATAAACCCAATATGAAGGATGTGGGGTACCAGGACCAGGTAAATTTGCTAGACTATTTGAAAAAATCCGATGTGGCATATCTGGTCATAGATGCTCGTGATATCCTGTTAAACCCAGAAAAGGCATTGTCATTGATTTGTGAAAGGGCTGGTATTGAATTTCAAAAGACCATGTTGTCCTGGGAAGCAGGAGCCAGGGCAGAAGACGGTGTCTGGGCAAAATACTGGTATGACAATGTACACAAGTCAACAGGGTTTTCAACTTTTAAGGACAGAAGTGTCCAGATTCCTGATGAATTGAAAACACTGGCCACAAAGTGCCAGTCTCTCTATGATTATTTAAGCCAGCACTTTGAAACTAGTTGAAGGAGTAGTAGCCATGATTGAGTTCGCCTGAAAACTGACTTTTCTGTTTCCCGTATTTTGCAACCTCACCTATTACAATAATGGCAGGAGAGCCCATTTTATGCTCAGAAACTAATTCTTCAATGTTTGTGAGATCTCCTACGACTGATTTTTGTTTTGTGGTGCTACCATTTTGAATGATGGCAATTGATTCCTGATCCCCACGGCTTTTCTTAAAGATCTTCACAATTTCACTCAACTTACTCATACCCATCATGATGACGATGGTTGCTGACGATTGTGCAGCCAGGTAAATGTCTTTTGAAAGCTCCAGAGAACTTGTTGTACCTGTGATTGTCCAAAAACTTTCATTGACACCTCTTTTGGTGACTGGGATCCCATTGAGCTCTGGTACTGCTATCGCGCTGCTAATTCCCGGAATGATTTCTACCTCAATGTTATTGGCCAGAGCATGCTCCATCTCCTCATGGCCTCGTCCGAAAACAAATGGGTCACCGCCTTTAAGTCTGGCAACATTTTCATACTTCCGGGCAAAATCAACAATCATATCGTTGATATATATCTGTTGATATCTGTGTATGCCTGGTTTTTTTCCTACGTAGACTTTGATACAATCTTCATTGCAATAGTCCAGTAATTCTTCATTGGCCAATGCATCATATAAAACAACCTGAGCTTCATTTAGTGCTCTAATAGCCTTTAAAGTGATTAATTCCGGATCTCCCGGTCCTGCTCCGATCAATGATAATTTCGACATACTTAAAATTTATTTCGTAAAAATACGTAATTATATTTTTTAATAAGATATAAAAATACGTAAATTTACGTATCAATTACGTAATAACATAAACACTCCTCTATGAAAAAGGTCATTGTAATAGGAAATGGAATGGTTGGCTACAAGTTCTGTGAAAAGCTGAGGTCAAAGGCTGGAAAAGACCAGTTTGAGATTAAGGTATTCGGTGAAGAGACCATACCGGCTTATGACAGGGTTCATCTAAGTGAGTATTTCACTGAGCAATCAGAAGACAAGCTTTTGATGGCACCCCGAACCTGGTACGATGAGAAAGACATTGATTTGATTACTGGGAAGTTGGTAGTGGAAATTGATCGGGATGCTAAAACAGTTAAAATGCATACTGGTGAAACTGAGTCATATGATTACCTGATTTTAGCCACTGGATCCCGTGCCATGGTTCCTCCTATTGAAGGGGTGAGTAAGAAGGGGGTATTTGTCTACAGGACAATTGAGGATTTGACGCAGATCATAGATTTTGCGAAAAAGGTTAAAAGAGGAGCTGTACTAGGAGGAGGCTTGCTTGGTTTGGAAGCTGCCAAAGCATTATTGGATTTAAAGCTGGATACCCAGGTGGTGGAATTTGCTCCGCGACTCATGCCCAGGCAGTTGGATGAGCAAGGTTCAGCCATGCTAAAGAGTAAGATTGAATCACTGGGGATAGAGATTCTTCTGAATAAGAACACAAGAGAGATTATTGGTAATGGAACGTTGGACGGACTGGAATTTACTGATGGCACAAGCCTTGATACTGATATGTTGGTGATTTCATGTGGGATCGTATCTCGGGATGAGCTTGCGGCTAAAGCCGGACTGGAGGTAGGGCCACGTGGTGGATTTAAGGTCAATGAGCTCATGCAAACCAAAGATCCTGAAATTTATGCAATAGGAGAGGCTGCTTCGTATAAGGGTATGGTTTATGGGTTGGTGGCACCGGGTTACGATATGGCTGAGGTCGTTGTCAAGCAGTTGGCTGGTGATGGTGAGCAGTTGTTTAAAGGTGCCGATATGTCAACGAAGTTGAAGCTAATTGGCATCGATGTGGGGAGTTTTGGAGATGCACTGGGAGAAACTCCAGGTTGTATTCCTATATCCTTTGAAGATAAAAATACTGGCGTCTACAAACGTGTGAATATTTCCGCTGATAAGAAGAAGTTGCTTGGTGGTATTCTGATTGGTGATGCAGATGACTATGGTATGCTACTTCAATTCACAAAAAATGGGATGGCGTTGCCTCCAAATCCGGAAGATCTGATCCTTGGGAAAAGAGGTGGAGAAATTGCCGGAGGAGGTATTGGAGACCTGCCGGATTCTACACAGATATGCTCCTGTGAAGATGTGAGCAAAGGTGACATCGTGAAAGCTATTAAGGAGCAAGAGACACCTGATTTACAGCAGGTTAGAAAATGTACAGGTGCAGGTACCGGATGTGGAGCCTGTTCACCAATGGTGGGTGATATTTATTCTGCCACTCTCAAGAGCATGGGTAAAGTGGTCAGAAAAACCCTTTGTGCCCACTTTGATTACACACGCCAGGAATTATACAGCCTTATAAAAGTAAAAAACATCAAAACCTTTGATGACCTATTGGATGAATACGGTACCGGAGACGGATGCGAGACCTGCAAGCCTGCGGTAGCTTCATTATTGGCGAGTATCTGGAATGACAAAATCCTTAAGCAAGACACTATCCAGGACACCAACGACCGGTTTTTAGCAAATATTCAGAAGGGTGGTAGTTATTCGGTTGTCCCTCGTGTACCAGGAGGAGAAATTACTCCTGATAAATTGATAGCCATTGGGGCAGTAGCCAAGAAATATGATTTATATACCAAGATCACCGGTGGTCAGCGTATCGATTTATTTGGAGCGCGCTTAAACGATCTGCCAAAGATCTGGCGGGAGCTGATTGATGCAGGTTTTGAGAGCGGACATGCTTATGGCAAGGCCCTAAGAACTGTAAAAAGTTGTGTTGGGTCAACATGGTGCAGATTCGGATTACATGATTCGGTATCCTATGCAATTGAAATCGAAAACAGGTACAAAGGATTGAGATCTCCGCACAAGTTGAAAGGAGCAGTTTCCGGGTGTAGGAGAGAATGTGCCGAGGCTCAAAGCAAGGATTTCGGACTGATTGCTACAGAGATTGGCTATAACCTGTATGTGTGTGGCAATGGAGGGTCAAACCCTCAGCATGCCAAACTTCTGGCCGGGGATGTAGATGAGAAGACTGCCATCAAGTACCTGGATCGTTTTCTGATGTTTTACATCCGTACAGCAGAGCCACTCAACAGAACATCGGTATGGCTCAATAAGCTGGATGGAGGCATAGAATATCTGAAAGATGTGGTGGTCAATGATTGCCTTGGAATAGGCGAGGAGCTGGAAAAAGACATGCAAGCCTTGATTGCAGCATATCATTGTGAATGGAAGGAAGCCATCAATGATGAGAAGATGATGTCGAAGTTCAGGCACTTTGCCAACGTGGAGGACCATGATCCAACTCAACAATTCGTACCAATGAGGCAGATGAAGAAACCAGCGGAATGGGAATAGATTTTAAACACTAAAAGCGTCAAGATAAATGCTTGTTCAATATAAGACAATAAAATCGGAGGAGGTAAATGCCTGGAAGATGGTCCTGGATGAAAATGACTTCCCGGAAAACGGGGGTTTATGTGTAAGTGTGGATGGATTGCAGATAGCTATTTTTAAATTTAGCCGCAGAGATGAGTGGTATGCAACACAAAATTTGTGCCCTCACAAAAAGCAAATGATTCTTTCAAGAGGAATGATAGGTACCCATGGCGAAGAGCCAAAAGTAGCTTGTCCGTTTCATAAGAAGACTTTTTCACTGAAGACCGGAAAAAATCTCAATGGAGATGAATGTGAAATTGCTACTTATCCGGTAAAGATCGAAGACGGTAAGGTTTATGTTGGATATGCGTAATATTACGTAGCATCCACTCCTCAGTCGGGCTATTTACTTATTTTTGAGTCCTCATTATGGCTGAGCCCAGGTTTAAACGACTTGAATATCTATATCTAACGGCACTTGGGTGTATTGCACTTAGCATTCTTGTTAGTCAGATTCTTATTCAAACATCTATTAGCAATCAGCAGGATGATGCCAGGGTTGTTAACGTGGCTGGTAGACAGAGAATGCTCAGCCAAAAAATCAGCAAGGAGGCACTGAAGATTGGTCAGGATGCACAAGTTGAACATGCAAGACTCCAGTTGAGCAACTCGCTTGATTTGTGGAAGAAGTCTCACGAAGGCCTTCTATATGGTGATACCACATTAGGGCTTTCAGGAGCCAATTCTCCTACCATCATGAAGATGTTCGGTGCCATTGAACCCAGATATCAGGCGATTTATCAAAATGCGAGAGCTTTATTACAGGATACAATACCTTCATTAGACAAGAATATTGCAATAATCCTTGAAAATGAGCCTTATTTCCTGGAAGGAATGGACAAGATCGTGTTTCAGTATGACAAGGAAGCACGTGACAAAGTTTATCAATTGAAGAGGACAGAGATCTATCTCTTTATTGTTTCCCTACTCATCATTATTCTTGAATTGATCTTTGTGTTCAGACCATTGGCAAGAAATGTAAGGACTACTGTCCTGGAGTTGCAGGATTCTGAAGAAGCCTCCAAAAAGATGGCTTCCGAAATGTCAAAATTATACGAAGAGCTCGGGAAGTCTTACCAGGACCTCGAAGCCGTAAATGTCACTCCTGAATCTCCATCCGTTTATGCCACCATCAACCACAAAGGGAATTTCACATATTTCAGTGAAAAATTTATGCGGCTCATGGAGTATGAAGAATCCAGCCCTCCCAGGAGCATTCAAAAATTACTCTCAGTAAATGGTTATAAAGACGATTTCATCAATGGTTTGATGAATATCCTTAAGACCAAGAAAAGCTGGAGTGGTGAGATCAGGCTTATTACTGAGCCGGGAGACTTTTGTTGGATTGAAACTTTCCTGATCCCGGTAATGCCATCCAGTGATATCAAACTAGTTGCACGTGATATCACCGAGTTTAAGGAAGCGAAGATCAGGTCACGTGAATTGAATATTGAGCGGATTGAGAAATCTGTGAAAGAGCACAATTACCGATCTTCACTCATCCTTGAAGGTCAGGAAGAGGAGCGGAAACGACTTTCCCGTGAATTACATGATGGAGTTGGTCAGATGCTTTCGGCTATGAAGTTGTTGTTAGAATCTATCATAGTATCTTCAAAGCATATGCAAATGAGGTTGGAGGATGCAAAAAGTCTCATGAAGGGCATCATTCAGGAGGTGAGGAGGGTTTCATTCAACCTTACTCCAAGTAGCCTTGATGATTTTGGACTGGTAGCCGCAATCAATAAATTTTGTGATGAAATCAACGGTGTGACCAAAGGGAATGTTGAATTTATCAATGAGACGCGTTTTATCAATCGGCTGGATAGTCCTGTTGAAACTAACCTATACCGAATTATACAGGAGGGCGTGAATAATGCCATTAAATATGCCAAGGCTTCAAATATAATTGTCCGTTTTTCACACAACATCAACACACTCAACATTGTGATTGAGGATGATGGAAAAGGATTTGATTATGATCGGGTGGAAAGAAGCGGGCATTTTGAAAAAGCCGGGCACGGAATATTTAATATGAAGGAGCGAACTTCTTATATTGGGGGTGCATTTAAAATTGAGAGTAACCCCGGCAAAGGAACCAAGATTTTTATAACATTATCCCTTGACAAATGATTAGAGTAGCATTGGCTGATGATCATGAAATTGTGAGACACGGCATCAAAATGGTTTTGGAGGATGACCCTGAAATTCAGGTTATATGGGAGGCATCGGAAGGAGAGGAAACACTTGGTAAGTTTGACGAAATCCAGCCGGATGTGTTGGTGGCAGATATCAGGATGCCCTTATTGAATGGACTTGAAGTGACCAGGAAACTCAAAACCAGAGATCCAAAAGTGAAAATCATTATGCTTACCATGCACGATGATTCTGAATATATTCTCAAAGCCCTACAATATGGAGCTGACGGTTACTTGTTGAAAGATACCAATAAGGCGGAGTTTAACAAGGCCGTGAAAATGGTTCATTCGGGGCATAAGTACTTTAGTGGTGATATTTCTACTACTATTATCAATTCCTATATGGGGGGAGGCAATGGCCCTGCTGAATCAACAGCTCCTAAAGTCACCTCTGAAAATGATTACCAGCTGACCAAGCGGGAAAAGCAAATCCTAAAGCTGATCTATGAAGGAGTTTCCAATAAGGAAATTTCAGAAACCTTCAACAAGAGTATAAGGACAATAGAAACCCATAGATTTAATATCATGAAGAAACTGGATGTAAACAACATTACAGAACTGCTCAAAAAAGTTGAACGGGAAGGACTTGTCAGTCAGCTTTGAGGGTTTTAGTGTATCTTAAATTTACTAGATCATAGCCTCTGATTAATATTTATATGGGTTTGAGCCAATCCACGCATATATCCATAAATGATGTAGGATGATACATGGATGATACCTGATATCTATTAAATACGTAATTTAAATCCCTTTCTACGTATAAAATGCAATTTTGAATCAATTCATTCATTACTAATATTTCAATATTATTCATTGAAATACCCTAGAAACAAAGGTTTATTCGATTTAATGATTATTTCTTACTGAGATTATAAAAATACGTATAATTACGTAAATATATTTTTAATGTACGATTATATACGTAATTTTGATTCATAATAAGTACGTAATCATTGATTGATATGAATAAAACTTTACTAACCGCAATCCTAATAGCACTGACAGTTGTCAGTTTGCATGCACAAGTGAACATTTCTGCAGAAGTTCGTCCAAGGACTGAGTTCAGAAATGGATTTAAGACTTTAACAGACGCATCCAAAGATCCGGCAGTTTTTACAGAGCAGCGTTCAAGGCTATATGTTGATTATGCTGATTCAGCTTTTAAGTTTAGAGTAGCCTTTCAGGATATCAGAATTTGGGGTGAAACCTCACAGATATTCAAAGAAGAATTTGGAAAGACATTTATAAGTGAGGCCTGGGGACAGTACTATTTCACCAAAAACTTTTCCGTAAAAGTCGGTCGCCAGATTATATCTTATGATAATCAGCGATTTTTAGGTGGACTGGAATGGGCTCAGCAGGGTAGACGACATGATGCTGCATTGTTGGCTTTCGAGCCAGAGCGTAGCAAACTACATGTAGGTTTTGCATACAATCAGGATGATGACGTACCTGAGCAGGCCTTTATACAAAGCCCTGGAGCGAGTTATTATAGCGTCGGAGGAAACTACAAATCTTTCCAGTATACCTGGTTCAACCAGGGATTTAATTCCGGTTCATTGTCACTATTGGCCTTCAATGCAGGTTATCAAAATGCTGACAGTACTGTTTCTTTCAAACAGACATTCGGAGCCATTGCCTCAAAACAGATTTCAGGAGTGAAACTGGCAGGAGATTTTTACTATCAGACTGGTAAGCTTGCTGGTAACAAGGTAAACGCTTTTCTTGCCGGTATTAACGGTACATTCTCCACACCTGTAACGCCTATCACGGTGGGAGTGGAACATATTTCCGGGAAAGATGACAATGACACCTCTACAGATATTACGGCTTTCAGCCCAGACTTTGGTACAAACCATGCTCACAATGGTTTTATGGATTACTTCTTCGTAGGGCCTGCTAATGGTTCAGTCGGAGTGACAGATCTCTACCTAAAAACAAGTTTCAAACTGGCTGGTGGAGCATTGAAAATCAATGCACATGAATTTATGACAGGATCATCTCAGCTGGATAGAGAAGGTCTGGAACTGAGCAAGATCATGGGTACTGAGGTTGACCTTGTATATGAAAGACAGTTAAAGGGAGGAGTTACCTGGAACATTGGGTATTCGCAAATGTTTGCTTCCGACACAATGGAAGAATTGCGAAATGGTGATAAGGGTGCCATGCAGTTTTGGGCCTGGACTATGATCACATTCAAGCCAACCATATTCTCTACTAAATAGACATAAATAAGATTGTATCAACACAATAAATAAGCAAATGAAGATTTTAAAAAGCATATTCACATTATCTATACTGGCTGTCATCTGGACAGCCTGTACAGGGGGGAAGGCACAGGATCGGCCTGTTGAAGACGTAGGTCTGGCTGCCAAATCGTCCCTGATGATTGAAAAACCTCAGTTGACTTTTGGGTTCATTAAGCTAACGGACATGGCTCCTCTGGCAATAGCAAAAGAGCTTGGCTACTTCGAGGATGAAGGCCTGTTCGTTACGATCGAAGCCCAGTCAAACTGGAAAAATGTGTTGGATAGGGTTATTGATGGTCAGCTGGACGGTTCGCATATGCTGGCTGGCCAACCAATAGCCGCCGGAGCTGGGTTTGGCCGACAGGCTGAGCTTGTTACGCCATTTTCCATGGACCTAAATGGAAATGGGATCACGGTATCCAACGAGGTATGGGCTAAAATGAAGCCTAATGTGCCAGTGAAAGATGGAAAACCTGTTCATCCTATTAAAGCGGATGCCCTGGCACCCGTGATCAAGGAGTATAAAACAGCAGGCAAGCCATTCAAAATGGGAATGGTATTTCCGGTTTCTACTCACAATTATGAAATCAGATACTGGTTAGCTGCAGCGGGAATTAGCCCGGGATTTTATACTGCAGACAACATTCAAGGACAGGTGAATGCAGACGTTTTACTTTCTGTGACGCCACCACCACAGATGCCAGCGACGCTTGAAGCAGGTACTATCTACGGATACTGTGTGGGAGAGCCATGGAATCAGCAGGCAGTTTTCAAAGGCATTGGTGTACCCGTGACAACCAACTACGACATCTGGAAAAACAATCCGGAGAAAGTCTTTGTGATGACCAAAAAGTTTGTGGATACTTATCCGAATACTGCTTTAGCAGTGACAAAAGCATTAATCAGAGCAGCAAAATGGCTTGATACACCTGGTAATCGACCACAGGCGGTCGGGATACTTTCCATGCCTGCGTATGTAGGTGCAGATTCTGTGGTAATCGCTAATTCTATGACAGGAACCTTTGAATTTGAGAAAGGTGACAAGAGAGAGATGCCTGATTTCAATGTATTCTTTAGGTATCACGCTACCTACCCTTACTATTCTGACGGGGTTTGGTTCCTTACTCAGATGAGAAGATGGGGCCAGATTCCTGAGTCGAAACCAGCAGACTGGTATCATCAAACGATCAAGGAGATTTATCGACCGGATATCTGGAAGAAGGCAGCAGATATGCTTGTGTCAGAAGGCCATATCACATCCTCTGACATTCCGGAGACTGATGGTTATAAAGAAGTAACATCCGATTTTATTGATGGCAAGACCTATGACGGAAAAGATCCGATCGGGTATATCAACAGCTTTAGTATCGGAAATAAAGACGAATCATTATAAAAGTTCATGGTTGATTTTTTGGAGGGCGACTCGGCCTCCATTCTTTCAAGAAGATAAATTTTTGAAATAAAAAGAGATGAAAAATAAATCTATTAAAACCTTAAAGTTCATTGGGCTCGGTTTTCTTGAGCCACTCATCCATATCATTGATGGGGAAGAACGACGAAAAAATATAACAAGGTTTATCAAAGGGTCATTGCTTCCCCTGGTGTCAATTTTCCTCTTCATATTCCTTTGGCATCAGGGGGCAATGGCGCTTTATAATAGTGAAGCCAATGACAGAATAGAGAAAGCCAGAACGGAGCAGGGTGAACAGGCTGCATTGGACATGGAAGCATGTATAGAATCAGGTGAAGTCAGCTGTCAGCCAAATACACTGCCTTCGCCGGCTAAAGTATATCAGGCATATATCGCGTTGTGGCAAGACCACCTGAATATTTCAGAAAAGAAGAGTGAATTCAAGGATAAGGTGGCCGAAACAAATGCCCAACGGGAAGCCCAGGGATTGGATCCAATTACTTATACCGGAAGACCATCGTTTTTAGACCAGATCGGAACCTCACTAAAGACTGTTGCAGCCGGATTCTTGCTGGCTATGCTTATTGCAGTCCCTATTGGGGTCGTTATAGGTCTAAGTGACTCACTGAGAACGGCTTTCAACTGGTTGATCCAGATTTTTAAACCGGTATCACCAGTCGTCTGGTTACTTCTTGTTTTTATGGTCGTGAAGACAGTCATCACTGATCCCAGTATTGATAAATCTTTTATTATTTCATCTATCAGTGTAGGACTTTGTGCGATGTGGGCCACACTGGTCAACACCAGCATGGGTGTATCATCGGTGGACAAAGATTATCTGAATGTGGCTAAGGTATTGAAGCTAAATATTGGACAAAACATCTTTAAAATCGTCTTACCAGCTTCTCTTCCGCTCATTTTTACCGGCCTTAGGATCACTGTATCTGTTGCCTGGATGGTATTGATTGCCATTGAGCTATTGGCTCAAAGCCCGGGGCTGGGATCATTTGTGTGGGAAGAATTCCAAAACGGAGCCAACGACTCCAATGCCAAGATCATTGTAGCCATGTTCGTGATTGGGATCATCGGATTCATCCTGGATCGTATCATGCTAAGCGTGCAAAACTTAATGACATTCAATAAAGGAATTGCTTGATGGGATTACTGGAATTAAAAAACGTTTCAAAGACTTTTGGCCAGGGGATCAATAAAAACGAGGTCCTGTCAGATATCAACCTGTCAGTTGAAGATGGTGAGTTTGTGGCGATCGTAGGGTTTTCGGGTAGTGGCAAAACTACACTGATCAACCTTATCAATGGGCTCTTGTTCCCTGATAATGGAGAAGTGCTACTTAATGGAGCACCTATTACCGGACCTGGTCCGGATCGCGGAATGATCTTTCAGAACTATTCGCTCTTGCCATGGTTGTCGGTTTACTCCAATGTGAAGCTGGCGGTAGATGAGGTATTTAGAAAACTTTCCAAAAAGGAAAAGGATGCCCATATCAGGAAGTACATCGATATGGTAAATCTGACTCCAGCTGTTGATAAAAAGCCTTCTGAACTATCAGGAGGAATGCGTCAGCGAGTATCTGTTGCCAGAACTTTGGCGATTAACCCGAGTATCCTGCTGATGGACGAGCCACTAAGTGCACTTGATGCATTGACGAGAGGGACGCTTCAGCAAGAGATCCTGAAGATTTGGAACCAGGAGAAGAAAACTGTGATACTGATAACTAACGATGTAGATGAGGGTATTTTGATGGCAGACCGGATTATTCCGTTGACCCCCGGGCCAAAAGCTACGCTGGGGCCGGAATTTAAGGTCACCATTGAAAGACCTCGAGATGTAACGCAGCTCAATCAAAATCCTGAATACAAGCGACTTCGCAATGATATTCTGGAATATCTGATTGATGTGGGAGCAACAAGAAAACAGGTGAGTGACCAGAAATATATTCTACCAGAATTAAAACCGGTGATGCCAGGACGTGTCGTCTTTGGTAGAAGACGAAAAAAAGAAGCAGTCAAATACTTTTAAATCAAGACCATGGAAGCCTTATTAAAAAAAGTTGAATACCAGGTAATGCCTCACCTGGCTGAAAAGCCGGTGATGCTGGAGTGTCAGGACCTCAAAAAGGTGTATCCAACACCTAAGGGTGACTATGTGGTGCTAGATGATCTGAAACTAACCATTAAACAAAGCGAATTTGTTTCTATTATTGGTCATTCCGGTTGTGGAAAGTCTACGTTGCTGACCATGATCGCAGGGCTTAACGAACTGAGTGGTGGCAAGATCATCGTTGATGGTTTGGAAGTAAGAGATGCCGGTCCGGATAGGGCAGTGGTATTTCAATCCCCCAGTTTGTTGCCCTGGTTAACAGCTCAGCAAAACCTCATGATTGGGGTTAATCAGGTTTTTCCGCATGGAAGCAAAGCTGAGCGTGTTGAGATATGCAAGTACTACCTGGATAAGGTGGGGCTCGGTAATGATTTTAACAAAAGACCAAGTGAGTTATCCCAGGGAATGCAACAAAGGGTAGGACTGGCTCGTGCTTTTGCATTGAAACCGAAAGTACTATTGCTCGATGAACCTTTTGGAATGCTTGATTCATTGACCCGGGGTGAACTTCAGGACCTACTGTTGGAGATCTGGCAAAAGGAACAGATCACAGCAATTGCGATTACCCATGATGTGGATGAGTCTATCTTCCTCGCTGACCGGGTGATCATGATGACCAGTGGCCCCTATGCCAAGATTGGTGATGAGCTGGTCATCCCATTTGAAAGACCCAGGAATAGAAAGGACGTACTCGAACACCCCGATTATTATGACTATCGATCCTATCTATTAAACTTTTTAAATCACTAGTACACCCTTTTTTTGACCGATTTCTAATAAATACAACATGGTTAGACCTGGTCATTGTAGTTGACCGGGTCTTCTTTATCAACCTGACTTTGAAAAAACATTTGAATAGATATGTCCCAACCTGCTGAATCATATAAATCTACCTGTTCGTACTGCGGAGTTGGTTGTGGTATCGTAGTTTCCCGTGACAAGAAGGGTAGAATCCAGGTCAAAGGAGATGAGGAGCACCCTGTAAACAAAGGGATGCTTTGCAGCAAGGGAATGAATCTGCACTACACTGTGATGGACAACAGTGACCGGTTTAAGCATCCTCAGATGCGTTGGAGTAGACATCACCCCAGAGAACAGGTTGACTGGGATACGGCCATCGACAGGGCAGCGGCCATTTTTAAGACTTTTATTGCCAATCACGGACCAGACAGTGTAGGGTTGTATGTATCCGGGCAGTGCCTGACGGAGGAATATTATCTGGCCAATAAACTGGTCAAGGGATTTTTGGGTACTAATAATATTGACACCAATAGCAGGCTGTGTATGAGCTCGGCAGTGGTGGGGTACAAGGAAACCCTGGGTGATGATGCCGTGCCGATTTCTTATGAAGACATTGAGCTATCCGACTGTATCTTTATTACGGGTGCAAACCCCGCCTGGTGCCATCCGATTCTTTTCAGGAGGATAGAAAAGCACAAAACAGAAAATCCGAATGTAAAGATCATCGTAGCGGACCCAAGAGTCACGGACTCTTGCGCTCTCGCAGATCTCCATCTGCAGGTACAGCCAGGTACTGACCAGATGCTGTTTCACGCTATCGGGAGATATCTCATTGATGAGGGGTTGATCAACGAAGAATTTATCCAGGCACATACTAACGGCTTTAATGATTATGTGAAAGAGGTTAGATCCAAATCACTCCGGGAGTATGCTGCAATATGTAAAGTATCCATAGATGACATTGTGGAAGCTGCCCGAACCATCGGTGCTTCTAAAGGATTTATCACCATGTGGGCTATGGGGCTTAATCAAAGCACATCCGGTGTAAATCAAAACCTGGCGCTTATAGACCTTCACCTGATCACTGGGCAGATTGGAAAACCCGGAAGTGGTCCTTTCTCCCTCACCGGCCAACCTAATGCCATGGGAGGCAGAGAGGTAGGAGGACTTTCAAACTTACTGGCTGCTCATAAGAACCTGGCTAATCCGGTTCACAGAAAAGAAGTTGCTGACTTCTGGGGAGTGGAGAAAATACAGGAGAAACCCGGTCTGACAGCCACAGAGATGTTCGAGTCTTTGAAGTCAGGTAAGATGAAAGCCATCTGGATCATTTGCACCAATCCATCCGTGAGCATGCCCAATGCACGGTTGGTGGACGAAGCGCTTAAAGCAGCCAAATTCGTCATTGTTCAGGATATCTCGAAGAAAAGCGATACAGCAAAATATGCTGATCTGATCCTTCCTGCTGCGGGCTGGCTGGAAAAGGAGGGTACGATGACAAACTCAGAACGACGTATTACCCATTTGTCAAAAGTGATCGATCCTCCGGGAGAGGCCCTTCCTGATATGGAGATCCTGATGCGTTTTGCCAAAGCAATGGGATTCCATGGCTTTGACTTCAACAGTGCAGCTGAAGTATATGCTGAATATGCGCAATTAACCAAAGGCACTCCGATAGATATCTCAGGGTTGTCATATGAGAAGATACAATCGAAGACCTCTATCCAATGGCCGGTCCCAACTGAGGATCATGAAGGCACTTCAAGACTCTTTCAGGATGGTAAGTTTTTGACTCCCGATGAGCGGGCAAATATTCATACCTCAGGACCATCCAACCCGCATGAATCAATATCTCCTGATTTTCCTTTGATCCTCACCACAGGTCGGATCAGGGATCAGTGGCATACGATGACCAAGACGGGTAAAGTAGCTAAACTCAATAAGCATATAGAGCGTCCATTCCTGGAGATCCATCCCAATGATGCAAAGACACGGGGACTTAAAGGTGGTGATCCGGTGAAGATTTTTAACGTCAGGGGAGAAGTTCAGCTTTCGACAAAGATCACTGATGGGATCAAAGAAGGTGTGGTTTTTCTACCTATGCACTGGGGTAAAAAACTGAATTCAGACTTGTCACGTGCCAATAACCTGACGGATGATTCGGTAGATCCAAAATCTAAACAGCCTGGTTTCAAATATGCGGCTGTTCAGGTAGAGCGAGTGGTTTATGTGAAAAGAAAGATAGTAGTCATAGGGGCTGGAGCGGCAGCGTACCGATTTGTCAACACCTATCGCGACTTCAACAGAGAGGATGAGATCCATGTGTTTAGCAAGGAGCCATGGCCATTCTACAACAGGGTATTACTACCTGATTATGTCAATGAGACAAAGCAATGGCCGGACCTGGTAAAATATACCGAGGAAGAGCTCAAATCTCTAGACCTGAAGCTACATCCGAGCAACCCTATCGATCGGATTGACAGGGAAAATAAGTGTGTGATTGATAGCAAGGGCGAATCACACGTATACAATGTGGTGATCATGGCCACAGGAAGCAGAGCATTTGTGCCGCCAAATGCACCTATGCACCTTCCCGGTGTATTCACCATGCGCGACAGGCAAAATGCAGATGATCTGAAGCAGAAGATCTGCCCCGGTAGCCATGTGATGGTCGTTGGTGGTGGACTCTTAGGTCTTGAGTTGGCATCTGCGCTTACAGAGATGGAGGTAAGGCCAACAATTATTCAATTGGGCTCCCGCCTGATGGAACGCCAGTTGGATCCCATGGCCAGCTCAATGCTAAGAGAGTATGTTGAAGATCTGGGTGTACAGGTGCTCACAAACAGTGAGGTGGTAAGCGTTGAAGAAAACGAAGAGAAACTATTACTCGTCACGCTTAAGGGAGGACATCAGCTGGTAGTAAACGCGGTTGTCTATGCTATTGGTACGAGACCAAACACCCAGCTTGCGGTTGATTGCGGACTTGACAGCGGTAGAGGAGTGGTTGTTAATGACTATCTACAAACGAGTGATCCGGCAATCTTTGCTCTGGGGGAAATTGCTGAACACAACAAGAAATTAAACGGAATCACTGCTGCCGCTGAACAGCAAGCAGATGTGTGTGCCCGCTACCTGGCTGGTGACCCAACAAGCCATTATCAGGGCACCTCTCCGATGAACATTCTGAAGTTCCCAAGCCTGGATCTATGTTCCGTAGGATTGTCTGAAATCCCAGTCAATGGCAAAAACTACAATGAGATCACCTTTCTGGATCGGGAAGCACTTTATTACAAGAAGTGCATTGTCCATGAGGATCGTTTGGTTGGTACTATTTTGCTGGGTGATAAGGCTGAGTTTGCTGAATATAAAGAGCTGATTGAGAGCCGAACGGAGCTTTCAGAGAAGAGAATGATGCTGTTGAGGTCCGGAAACCCTCCGGAACCTGTGATCGGCAAGCTGGTTTGTTCATGCAATAATGTGGGGGAGGGTAATCTGACTGAATGCATTGAAAAGGGAGTGAGCAGCTTGAACGAACTCTGCCAGGCAACTGGTGCCGGGCTAGGATGCGGCAGTTGTAAGTCAGAAGTGAAACGGCTAATTGACAGATCGTTGGCGCAGGTATCCCAATAAATCTTACATTTGAATAGTAGTGAAGAATATACAGGTAAAAGATCTTGTACGCGTTTTTGTCAAAGGTGGAATTATCTCACCTGGTGACTTCCTGAAGATTTTACTGGTGGCAGAAAAATTGGGAGCAGAGCACGTGCATTTTGGTTCCAGACAGGATATTTTGTTCCCTGCCAAGGAGAAGAGCAAGGAAATTCTGGATGAGACTTTTCGGTCAATAAGGACGGACTACGAAATCAATACATTTCATTATCACAATATTCTGAGTTCCTATGTGGCACAGGATATTTTGAATGGCAAACATTGGTTGGCGTCACATATCTATCATTATGTATTAGATAGCTTCACCTACAGACCCAAGCTAAGGATCAATATCGTTGATCCTTCCCAAAGTTTGGTACCCCTCTTTACAGGTCAAATCAATTTCATTGCTTCCAATCAAGAGAATTACTGGTTTGTTTATCTGAGGTTTCAGCATATCCAGAATGCTCCATGGCAGTTCCCAATGCTGGTTTATACCGAGGATTTGTCAAAACTTGCTTTTGCCTTAGAAGAGCACGATATCAAAGAATCTGACTGGGATTATGGCGACATACAAAGATATCTTGAGCATAATGTGAAAATGAACACTGTGCCGGTCACCGAAGACCTTGTACTTCCGGAAACCCATTTTCCATATTATGAGGGTCTGAATAGACTGCCAGATGGGAAATACTGGTTGGGTCTTTATTGGAGAGACAATAAATACAGGACGTCTATCCTCAAAGCTATCATGGAGCAGTGTATTGCTACGGAAGTTGGAAAAGTATCGCTTACTCCATGGAAGTCTTTTGTGATTAAAGGGATTTTCGAAAAAGACCTTTTTGGCTGGGAAAAGCTGATGGGAAAATTTGGAATGAACCTTCGTCACTCCGCACTTGAGCTCAACTGGCACTTACCTGCTCTGGATCAGGAAGCCATGGACCTCAAGCTTTTCCTGGTAAGAGAGCTGGACAAGCTGGATATTAGCACAACTGGTCTGACCTTTTCGATCAAGACAAAATCAGACTACACACCTTTCACCTCTGTAGTTATAGAAGAAGCCAGTACGGAAGATGGAGTGGAGTCATACAACATTCTATACAGCAAAGACTTTAATCCAAACCTCACAGATTACCATATTTATGCGGATAACATTCCAAAGACGGTCCTGGCTTCGTTAATAGTGGAACTTAGCCGAATGTATTTCGAAAATGTAAAGGACGAACCGGCAGCTTCTCCAAAGGCCAGAATTATCAGGGATAACATTCAAAAAGATATCTATCAGTGCATCCATTGTCAAACAGTTTATGACTCGGAAGTGGGGGATATTGATGCGGGAATTGGTCCTAAGACCTCATTTCGGGATTTACCGGAAGACTACGTTTGTCCTACCTGTGGAGGGAAAAAAGATGGGTACAAGAAAATGCAATTAATGTAAGTCCGCCCTTGTATTGGCATTTTTCAAATGTGAGGGGCTGCTGGGTACGATCTTTTGAACGTTTGAAGATTTCAATATACCCTGTAAACTGTTTTTTCCCTGACTGACAGCATTTTCCACAGTCTCAAAAACATCCGTACAATAAATCGTGATGGTGGTCTCCGGAAATGCTGATTCCTCTTTTTGAAAAGTTACGATACCCTCACCCTTGTTTTGTCTGATCACTTCCTGAATGGTAGTCGGTTGAAGATTGATGAGATCACAGGCAACTGCTAGCCAGTCGGTATCAGGATCATGCTTTATGGCAGTAGCCAGGCCTCCGATAGGCCCAATCGATTTAAATTCGTCAATTAGCATGGGGATATCTTTACGTATTTTGTTGGTTTGATCTGATGTACAGGAAATAAAGGTCGGAATTCCCAAATCAGAGATCATATGGTATAAATGCAAATACTGTGGCTTACCATTTATATCCATGAGAAATTTGTCGCTCCCCATTCTGGAGCTGGATCCACCAATCAATACCAGCGCTTTCAACATGATTTTACCAAGTTATAAAACTTCAGTCATAAAAGAACATCTAGACTAAATCCCTAGGATTAGTGAGCAAAATCCCTAGAAATAGCTGTTTCCTTCTTTGCCATTACCTACTAAGTTTGTCCTTATTTAGAATGAATATAAATAACATTTGAATGAGGCCTAATGAGCGATCTAAGGAGTGGTTTCCTTTAGTGTATTTAGGTAGTAAAGCATGAAGGCCTCTTCAAACACCTAAGACCTCAGGAATCGTGACAATTGCCACGATTTCATGAGGCACTAATGCCTATGTGTTCAATCAATAATCATATCGTTTTAGCTGAATCAGCAGATTCACAGGTTACCTGGTGCCAACATTGTAATAGCCTGTCGCTGGTATTTAAGTGCTTTTGTACTTCATTCACCCATCCTGAACTCCGGTTATTCATCTCCCTACTGGATGACCTTGGTGAAAGAGATTTTCATTATCAGTTCCTGAAGGAGAACCAGGCGATATTGAGAAATTCAGGTTCACCGGTAGGTCTGTGTCTTACGAAAGGAGATGCAGCATCACTAAGACATCTTCTGAAAGAAGCAGATCTTCTGTTTGAAGCACATCAAATTCTAAACAGCAACCTGAAATGACTGATATCAAATCATACGATCATTTTTTGTTGGATCTGATTAGTCAGCTAAAAAATAATCCTCATCTGAAATCACAGATTATTTCCAGGGCTCTGGAACAAACAGGTTGCCCATATCTTAAAGAAAAAATAAGACGGTTGGAATCTGATATTAAGCAGACCAACCGTCTTTAAGTATGTGCTTTCCCATTCGGTAAACGAACAGGAATTACTTATCATTTACTTAATATTACCATCCGGGTAGCACACCGCCAGATATGCTCATACGTGTTGCCAAAGTGATCACCAGTGATATTTTCAACATGAGTGGCTTCCAAAAAGTACTTTCCTTTTCCCTGAGAAGGAATTTCAAACGTACCATCGCTATTGGTTTTGAAAGCTTTACTCCATAGTGAAGGAGAAACTACTTCTACATTCGCATAGGGTAGGGGAGCACCCTTAAAATATACTGTCCCAGAGAGCTTGCTGCTATTCGGATCAAGCAATATTTGGAGTTCATTGCCGTCTTTCACAATAGACGAGGAGACTTTTTCACCAATTGAAACAGTAGCAGCTGTATTGAAACTGGTAGAGCCAGCCACTACTCAGGTCTTTGGAGCTATGGCCAATATAAAGTATATAGTTGCCCTTTTCTTTAGGTGTAAAAGTCGCTTTTTTGAAATTTTCACCTTCAGATGTGGGAAGTTCGGTTTTCTCACCTCCGGGAGCTATCAAATACAGTTTAAACTTTGTCACATCAGAGTACCAGTCTTTGAATTCTTCATTTTGACCGTCAGCATACTCACTGTAATAGATCTTTACTTCCTGTGCTACTCCCAATTTACCAGTTGGATTGGTTTCAATTCTAAGCGCATGAGCAAATAGGCTAATGTTCAAAAACAAGGAAATGATGGCGATAAAAATTTTCATATGAATTGTTTCGAAAATTAAGATTTACATTCTAATAGTTAATATCTGTAGACCCTGGGTTCCATAGTGTAAACCCAGGTCTCACAGATTTAATTTTTTGTTGCTAAGGCTTAAAGTATTATTCTCCGGAAGCAGGCTCCAGATACTTAATAGCTGTAATTCGACCGCCCTTTACTTCCAGGCCTTTAGTAGCTGTTGCAGTCGCTACATCTATCACGTAGATATTGCTTCCTGTTTCAGTGTTAATACCCGCGTAGATTGTGTTGCCATCTTCAGTCACAAAATTGTTATAACCCGTTGTGAAAGTAGTAATTGTAGAAGGTTCAGGAATACCAGTCACCCAATCGACACTTTTATTATAAACATCGATGATGGCGTATTCTTTCCCACCACCCCAGGCAGTTGTCATTTCAGCCTTTTTTTGCATTACGCCTAAGAACTTTCCGTCTCCGGCATATACGTGGGAGTCAATTACATAGCCATCAGTAGCTTCTTCCAGGTTGAAGTAATATTCGTCAAACTCGTCCGTTCCAGCTGAAATTCTGGTTACCGCAGAGGGTAGTGTTGGAATAATTTCCCAATTAGCATTCATAGGGACTGCAGACGAAAAGGCATAAGCATCTCCCAACTCATCGAAAGTGAGTCCTGTAGTAAAGTATCTGCCGATGAAACTCGATCGGTCGTCAGATATTGTCTTAATATACTCCATTTCAGGATAAGAATATACCGCAATGTTCGCCTCGTCAGGATAATTGGTTGCCCATCCACCTTCTGTTGTACCAGCTATGGTAAAGTATGGAAGATATACCTTATCTGTTCTTGGGGTGATCCAGGAAAAGAATGCTAATTCGCCATTTTCTTTGCCAGCCAGTTCTTTTACATTGATCTGACCCTCATTCACGATCGTCAATGAGTTTGTACTGATACGATACCAATAAACAAACGGGTTATCTGAATTAGGAGTGATTTTGATGGTAAGAATATCGTCAGCCACCGGTGCAAAAGCACGTACTGTTTCAGATTGAAAATCAGAAAGCAACTCTAACTCTCCATCAGCATTCAATTCATATGTTGTTACCGCCCCAGGATTACCCTGTCCGTAAAGCATGCTAAAAAACTTGTTGTTGCTGGTGACATAGTACCTGTAGGTACCATCTTGCTCAATACCATTACCTTGAGTGGAAATGCTACCAGTTGTAAGATCCTCTGCAGTAAGCAGGTAATCAGCTACCCCTTCTGAGGCCACCGGATTTGCTGTTATGATAAATTTTCCAGTAGCATTTCCATCCGGATTCGGATCATTTCCATCTCCATCATTACAACTTCCCAGAAGTAGGATTCCAAAAAGTAGTGTGAACAACAAACTCTGGTTGCCCGTGTTAGTAAAACGTTTCATATTAGTCATTGTATTTGAAATTTAAAAAATGTTATATCTGATCTTTCCTGTGAAGCTTCTTCCCGGTTTTTGCAGACTAAAGTTGTCATAGAGAATGGCGTCTGTCAGGTTTCTGCATTCAGTAGTAAACTGAAGCTTTTCGTTTAGTATGTAAGTCAGCGTCAGGTCGTGGGATAGCTGCATGGGTATATCGAACTTGTCTTTGCTGTTGCCCTGGCTTGGCCAGTACAGGTAAAAGGCATGAATAAACCTGGCATTATATTCTACATTCAAGCGGTGTCCTTTTTGCCAGAGATTACTGAAACTATAGCTGGCATTGCCATTACCAAATAAGTAGGGTTCATTGGGAATTCGATCGCGGTACACCGGACTTTCTACAGTTTTCCCCGGCTCAAATTGGGTGTTGTTTCGCAAATTCTGATATGAAAAGTTGAACCCGGCACTCAGTGTTTCTTTGTGTTGATACCGGACCTCTCCGTCCAGACCCATGTTGGTTACGCTACCAAGGTTGCCCATTATAAGTCTTACCTGATTGGGGCTGAGTAGGGGCCGGATGAAATTTCTTGCATGCCGATAAAATCCACTTAGGTTGAAGTTGAATCGGTTATCCTTGTTGGGGTAAATCCACAGGCTTGTGCCCAGGTTGTAGTTATCACTGTTTTCAGGCTTCAAGTCTATGTTTCCTTCCAGATTGATCACATCACCAAACAATTCATTTGATTCAGGTAATCGATAGCTGGATTCATAGGAAGCTTTTAACTGGAGATTGTCATACACAAACCAGCTTACTGCGGCTCCATAGCCCAGGCTGTTGAATGAATTCGTTACATCGTTGTACTCGTATTGATTGTACCCCCCGCTTAACTCAGTTACCTGGGTAAACTTGTTCTGCTGAAAATATTCTTTTGCAAAGACCGAGGCACTCCATCCGTTTTTTTCAAAGGTGTAACCTAGACCAAGGATGTTCTTCAAATTCTCTCTAGGCTCTTTATCCTCATCGTCCTCCGGGTTGAGTTCATTTCTACCCACACGATTAAAGGAATTCATGGTGCTTGTTAAAGCCAGGGTGTTTCCTTCGCTGAATCTATACTCTAAGTTGGCGATGGCCAGACCTACATTGTCCTTGTATTTGTAGAGTGAATAGGAGCTTTCCCCTCCAGGCACATCATATTGTTTGTACTGCCCAAACCAATTATATCTGCGATTTTGAATGTCAATGTTTTGCTCATATCCGGCATTGTAGTTGGCATTAAACCTGACATTCAAGCCTTTTGTAAAAAGGTCATGCTTGATGTATTTGATACTGGGCATCATGATTTTTCCTTTGCGGTACCAACTTCCAAAAACTGCTGCAGCACGTGCTCCGGTCTGTATCTCCATATACTTTTGTCCAAGAGTCGCACCGATAAGCAATTGATCTGCGAAGGGTTTGTTGACCAGGCCCACATTGATAATGGCGGTCTCGTTGTGATATGTATCATGAAAACGTTCTACGGTCTGATCTCTGAAATATGCTCCAGTATTGATATCGGCTACATCAATACCTCTCATCTTGTAGTTGTTGTCTGAATAATTCTGAAAAGCGTTAAGCTGGACAGTAAATCCGGATTTTGGAGCCACGAAAATGGCATTGACAATGCTTCGGTGAGTGTTGAATGAACCGAATGAATAAGAGACATCCAGGTGGTTTTTGGTGTAGGTGTTGGTGATGATATTTACAGCTCCTCCCAGTGCATCGGCACCTAGACTAATCGGAACGACCCCTTTGTATACTTCTATCCGCTCGGCCATACCTACGGGGATGTTATTCAATTGAAAAGAGGAGCCCAGGTTGTCCATGGGTATCCCATCAATGAATATCCGCACCTGATTTCCTCTAAACCCATTTATTGAGAAGCTCATTTGAGATCCTACTCCTCCGCTTTCTCTGATTCTGACACCCGAGCTGCGATCCAAAGCATGAGCAAGATCCAAAGAAGTGGCATGAAGGGCTTTGGCATTTACTACTTCTACATTATAAGCTTTTTCTTTTACCTCCTGAACGATGCTTTTACCTGTTACCGTAACTGCGTCCAGGTCCACAACTCCTTCCCCAAGTATGATATTTTGAGTTATGGGTTCTTCACCTGCATCGACTTTTATTTCAACTGACTGGTAGGCTACACAGGATATTTGAAGAATGATAGACCCTGGCTGTAACCCTGTAATGGTATACTGACCTTTCTCATTGGTGATATCTCCGGTGTAGGTACCTGATACCTGTACTGTAACGCCAGGAATGGGAGCACCGCTTTCATCTACGATTGTTCCTGAAACAGAAACAGTTTGAGCCAATAATCCAATCGGAACCAGGAGATTGATTAATAATGATAAGAATATGGCGATTGATTTGGACATGTTTATGGTCTTCAGATTTTGAGTTATTTAGAATTGATCTAAATAGAATGCAAATGTGAGACGTATTGAAAAACAATTCCATAGCTATCCATAGCGATTTGATTAGCTAACCATAGCGATTTTGATTAGCTACTTTTAGTGATTGCCAAGTATAACGGATCTAACAAGGTTTTGGAATCCGGTCAGCTTGAATGTAAATAATTATTTCTTTCCAATACTAGCCTAAATATGGCATTAATCTGGATTTAAGGCACTTTTGAGGGTAAGAGATACGTGAAGTTATCTGTTTGTTTTCACTACTTCTAGTCATGTCAAATCGCTAAACATAGTGACAAGATTACCTATGGATAGCGATTGATAAGTACACTTTCCGACTTCTACTTTTGCATTCAATAGCTGCAACCGGAATTACTCTGGTCTAAATCAATCTTAAAATAGTTTAAATGACATCAGCACTTATAATCCTTTGCTTCCTGGCATTTTATTTTCTCTATCTCACGTCAAAGAGAGTTGTGATGGATAGGCAACTCCTAATTGAGCAGTGGGTATTAAAGCATGATTCTCTGGCAAAGGCCGCCGGACTCATTTTGCTTCTCTGCACGCTTGTTTTATCCATGTCAGGCTTTGGGGTTGGGTCAGGAATATTTCTGTTTTTTATTATCCTGATGACCATTGGGAGTTTAGTGATCATCCTGGCCCCATTGAAGATCATCAACTATCCAACCACCCTGGTCTTGATCGGCTTACTACTTATCATAGAATTACTTTTTTAAAAACATGCCTGCCAATCCAAAGCATTTGACAAAGTCCGGATGGACAAGATTTTCGAAAATTACTGCCGGGATACTGGGGGGATTTGGGGTATCACTGGCTATTCACATAGCGCTTGCCGTTTGGTTCGATCGAGTTACAGTCCTAATGACGATGACTTACACAGGATATATCCTCTGGGCCGTCTTGCTAATGCTGGCTTTTCTTTCAAAACACGCCTGGAAAATCTGGGCCGTATATCTTTTGATAGTAGGCGCCTGCGCAGGAGCTGTTTATCTAGGCAACGGATTTTAACAAATGGGAAAACGAATCTATAATATCTTATTTCATACGCATACGGTTAGTGGTATCGTGATTAGTGCAGGCCTGTATGTTATCTTTTTCACAGGATCATTTTCCTTTTTCCGAGATGAGATTATTAGTTGGGAGCGGAATCAACGGGTGTCTGAAATAGATGAAATACGTATTGATTTTGATGCTGCTCTGGATACTTTAGAAAACCAGTATCCTTTGTCTGGAAGAGAAATTGAATTTGCTCACTACTACAATGAGGGGAGAGTCTCGGTTAACATTGCTGCCTCAAAAGATAGTTTATCATCTGAGGAGGCTCAGAAAAGAGATTTCTTTTACCTGAACGAATCAAACTTTGAAAAGAGCACTTACAGAAGTGGATACTCGCTCGGTGAATTCTTGTATCGCCTGCACTTTTTTGCCCAAATACCTTATCCATTTGGGTATTATCTATCAGGAGCAGTTGCCTTCTTCTTTCTTTTTGCCATCATTACCGGCATTCTGGTTCATTGGAATAAAATCATTTCGAATTTCTATCTATTCAGACCATGGACCAAGCTCAAGACCTTATGGACGGATGCACATACTGCGCTGGGAGTCATAGGATTACCGTTTCAGTTTGTATATGCAGTCACAGGTGCATTCTTTATGTTGAACCTCATATTTATTGCCCCTGTTGCTTATCTGTTTTTTGATGGAGACCGGGACAAGCTATACGATGAGTTGGGGTATGGCCATCCTGAGTTTGTGCTTGAAAATCAACCACTTGCTATTCCTTTCAGTGTCAATGATTTTGTAGATGATACAAAAGAGCGATGGACGGGTTTTCGGACAGGTCACGTGATACTACATAATTATGAAGATCAGAGTATGCACATCACTGTAGAAGGTAAGGCACCTCACAAGGACCTTTTTTCCGCTGATGGACATGTAGTTTATCAGGTGGCAACAGGAGATGTAGTTGAAGTGAAAGATCCTTTTATTGAGAGATCATATATGGATGGAGTGAAGGCAACCATGCATCAGCTACACTTTGGTGATTACGGTGGGTATGGACTTCGGATTGTCAGCTTTATTTTGGGGCTGATTTCCTGTTTTGTCATTATCTCAGGGGTAATGATCTGGCTGGTTGCAAGAAATCGAAAAGATGTAAGCGACAAGCAAAAATGCTTCAATGAATGGGTTGCGAGGATTTATCTCGCCATCTGCTTAAGCCTTTATCCTGTTACAGCCATGACTTTTATCGCTGTTCAGGTCTGGGAACCAGCAGGACGATCATTCATTTATCAATTTTACTTCATCTCATGGCTGATCCTTTCTATTTTATTCACTGCCAAAAGAGATAATTACTTCACCAATAAGTATACTCTGTTATCAGGTGCTGTCATTGGTTTGTTTGTGCCGGTAGCCAATGGTATTCAGACAGGTAACTGGCTATGGAAATCTCTGGCTACTCAGGATATCCAGGTCTTTATGGTGGATTCACTGTGGCTGACTTTATCTGTTGCGGCTCTGTTTGCTGTCGTTTTGATGGAAAGAGGGAAAGGTCAATAAAGGAGTCAGTCAAAAACTTGAAGATGGTTCTTTAAGACCTAATGCCCTAATTGCCCCACGGTTATAGATGGAATAAAATAGCTAGTCATGATGGATAGAGAATTGTAAAATAGACCTTACATTCCATAGATCGAAAAGTAGGGATAACGATCCATGTTATGTCTATAATCATTCACGCAATGAATCAGTAAAATGGGGATCTTATATGGGGTCTGATTTTACTGGACGGTATGTACCATAAGATTAGAATAGGTATAATACCCAAACTTCGCTTGTTATCCGTCATGTTTTTCATAACTGGCTCAACCTTAGCTTATTGACTGTATATTTAATGCATAATTAATTTTTTAAACAATTAAATTTTTACAGTTATGAAAAAGTCATTTCTAGCCCTCGTTGTTGTAATTACTTTAGGATTTGCCAGCCAGTCATGTGAAACATCTTCAAGTCTTGAAGATGTGGTTGTTCAGCAGGATAATGGCGGACTCAACAACACCAGTGGAGCACAAGATCAGAAAGACATTCCTGGAGGTCCAGATTGATTAATCCTTACAACGGTAAGATAATTTTTAAAAAAGGCAGGTGTTTTCACCTGTCTTTTTTATTTTTGGTTGCAACGAGCTATGGCACTCTATTTTTTATCCTTTCTTTTCCTGAATCCATTCACGAATTCTGACGTGATTGCTGAAATCGATTTGAGCCATAAACAGGTACGTGCTATTCTGTTTCAATATCCTGATAGCGCATTTTCAATAGCAGATAAGACCCTGAAGGAAGCTGAATCAGCAGGCTATACATGGGGGATAGCCAATTCCTATTATTTCAAGGGTTACATTCTGGAGGAAATTCAAAATAAGGCTGTTGCGGGACTACTGATGTACCTGAAAGCGGCACACATACTAGAGAATGAATTGGATGAGAGGTCTGTATATACTTACACAAGTTTGATGCTCAATGCTGGTAGTGTACTTCACGTCAATGGGAAAAATGATGAGGCTATTGATCTATATGAAAAAGCATTAAAAAAAGCTAATCTGTATAATCTGAAGGATCAGGTGCTTAAACTCATGTTTAATAAGGCTTTCGCGCATCGTGATAGAGGCGATCTTGCGAAAGCCATAGAGGCTATTGAAGTATCAATTGAACTATCGGATAAATTGAAAAATCAGAAACTATACAGTGATTCCTGGAACCTACTTGGAATGATATTGATGGATGACAACCGATACAAAGAAGCTGAAATCTGTTTTTTGAAAGTAATAAATAATTCCGATTCAAGTGTAACTATACTGTCAAATGCTCGCAATAATTTAGGTGACCTTTTTTATAGACAAGGTCAATTAGAATATTCTATTGCTGCCTACTCACAAGCTAATCTGAATGCTGCTATTCCAGGGGTAAAGTTTGATAACTATATCGGCTTGACGCATGTGTATCGAAAAATGGGTGACCTGTCTCAGGCGATAAAATACGGAAAAGCAGCTGTTGTGGTATACGATTCAATTGTACCAGGGGATAAGTTTATGCAGATATTCAACATGATGAGTGTGATGCACCTGGAGCGCGGTGAGCAACAATTGGCCAATGCCTATTCCAACAGGTATTTTGAGGAGACCCAAAAGTTTTTCCAGTCTCAAAAAGAACTCATCAAAATTAAGAATGAATTTCAGGTTGATCTGCTGCTTGCTGGTTATTACTCAGAAATGGCATTCAAGGAGACCGAGGAAAAATTTTCGCAGACCATTATTTTTAGCATTACCTTTCTATTTGCTGCAATCCTACTTGTTCATTTCGTTTACAAAACAAGAATATCCTCTTCCAAAAAGAAGATCCAGGAGATCCTAAATGATTACAGTTAAGGTCGTAACTACACAACGCATGTATTTTGTTTATTTATACGTGGTTTAGTTACCTTTCAGAGGCACTCTAAGCTTGATACGGGTTCCTTTTCCTTTTTCACTGAAAATATTCAGAATACCACCGATCAAAGCTGTTCTTCTTTTCAGGTTTTTGAGGCCAATTCCACGGCCATTGGATTGAATGGAAGAATGATCAAATCCTACACCATCATCAACGATATTTAGTACAAGCTTTTTGCCTTTGGTGGTGATAGAGATATCCAGTATCGAAGCCTTGGCATGTTTTCTTATGTTGTTCAATGCTTCCTGCATCATCCGGTAAACATTGATCTTGATCTTGTCACTCAGGTCCGGTTGATCGAAGTCCATAACAAAATTGATTTTTACTTCACATGTTTCAGAAAAATCCGTGACCAGCTCATTGATCAAAAAGTTCAAGGAAAGGTCTACCACTGACTTTGGCATCAGATTGTGTGTGATGTTCCTTGCTTCTGTAATGCCCCGTCCAAGCAGGTTAAGGGCTTTGTTGTATTGTTCCATCAGCTCACCTTCCAGAGCTATGGAAGGTTGAAGTTTCTTGAGATAGATCTGTGAAGTAGCCAGCACCTGCACCAATCCATCGTGAATTTCCTGCGAAATAGATTCCCGCTCCATATCGATCGCTTCAGACTGCGCGTTGATGATCCGTGTCTCAATGCTTTTATATGGGGAGACATCATGAATTACAGTAAATGCGACTTCTTTTCCTTTGTAGAGGATAATCTTAGATTGAATAGAGGTGTTTATGGTGTTTTTCCTCTTTGTTACACACCTGCTAATAGTTTCGAAGTAATGACCACTTTTTACTGAAACCCGGGGAGGGGTGACAATCTCTTTATCTCCTGATAGCCGGAAGTCAGAAAGGTCCATTTCCAATAGTTCTTCACTTGAATAACCAAACTTGGCTGAAGCCGCTGTATTGGTCTTCAGGATTTTGTTAGTGTTGAGCTCAATCAACATCAGAGGTAATGGGTTTTCATTAAATAAAACCTCCTTACCATACTTGGGGATACGATAGTCCATAGCCTAATTAAAAAAATCGTTCCGGATTCAGTTACCAATTTAATTTATTTCATTGTAAACTGTTTGATGTTGTGGAAAATCTTGATGATAATAGGCATAGAATCATATCTATTTAATTTAATGCGTTATGATTAGCTAGGGGGAAGGGGCTATAACAAACACAGGTAATACAAATCCTCTACTAATAAAGCTGTTTGCCTTATTAGTAAGACTTAAATAAATTATCTTCTGATCAAAGCATAAAGTTGTATGAAAAAACGCCACAACCAATCCTTAGGTGAAGAAATCGCCAACTCTATCTCTCACGGCATCACTGCCCTTTGCGCAATTGGTGGAATGATCGTCCTGATGGTCTTCGGTGCACAAAGTGATAAAGACTGGAGTTTGTTTAGTGCCCTTTTTTATGGATTGAGTCTTGTCTCGCTATATACCTTCTCTACCTTCTATCATAGCCTGACTCACAAGACTGCCAAAAAGGTATTCAATATACTGGATCACTGTGGGATCTTCTTGTTGATAGCAGGTACATATACTCCTGTGCTACTCATTTCAATAGGAGGAACAACAGGTTGGTGGTTCTTTGGAATTCAATGGTCCATGGCTATCATTGGGATTGTGCTCAAGGTATTTTATACAGGACGGTTCAATTTACTTTCTACCATACTGTATGCCCTCATGGGATGGATCATCGTCTTTCAGATTGGAGCAGTGAAAGCAGCCTTGCCAACAACCGGATTCTGGCTATTGGTATCAGGAGGACTTGCCTATACAGTGGGGATCGCGTTTTACATCGTAGATACAAGGATGAAGTATTCACACTTTATTTGGCATCTCTTCGTAATGGCTGGCACAATTTTGCATTATATGATGATGGTGATGTATGTATTTGGTTGAGGCTGATTTCCAGAGTTGATAAAATAATATAAGGAGAAATGGATGGTTTTGATCCTTCTAATCCTCAATGATTACCTTTATTTGACTAACTCCACTCCTCGTTTCACACAGCATTAGATAAGTACCTCTATTAAATTTTTGGTTTAATGGTAAATGAAGGATAGAGCCTTCATAAGGAACTAGCAGCTGCTTATTCCAAATAATTTTCCCATCTATTGACATTAAAGACAAGCTGATTTCTTCATTCTGAATCCCCTCAGTTTTCAATTCTATGCTTGTCCCCTGGATAGGATTTGGAAATATTGAAAATGATTCATTAAATTCTTTTGCTATTTCAGCAACTTCAATACGGCTGAATTCAAAAGCCCCATCAAAATCAACCTGCTTTAACCTATAATAGATCAGTCCTGAAGGCGGAGCATAATCTTTAAAGCTATAGGAGAGGAGCTCATCAGAATCCTCATGTCCCTTTACATATCCTATATCATCGAATGATTTACCATCGACTGAGCGCTGAATAATGAACCCTTCGTTGTTTATTTCAGTGGCTGTGCTCCAAATCAATGTTACTTTTTTATCTTTTATGCGGGCACTAAAATCAACCAATTCCACAGGTAATGCCATTTCATTTCCGGAAATTGCCCAGGGTGAAAATTGAGTGACATTTGGAACGGCAACAGAGGTGGCCGTATTCGTTTGACCTGGAAGGGGAGGCTCCCAAATAGTCCCGTTCCAGCGTTGCGCCATAAGACCAGAGATTGTGCCGATCTCAGTAGCTGTGGCTGTAAATTCAATATCGACTGAGGGTGTCGTTTCACCTGCAAGGTCAATCTGAAAAAAACGATCCACTGTATGTTTGCTGTTGTTGATGTTACTGGCATCTATGTTTAATACACCGGAAGGAAATGGTAAATTATCTGAGCCAGTAGGATAAGTTGAAACAGATACAATTCCAGCATCGCCACTATTGAGATCAAATGAAAAGGGTATGTATTCACTCGATACAGTCCCAAAAGGAAAAATGTGTTGATCAAGGTTTGTGCCTATGCTCCAGTTTATTTTACTGCTATTGTCCGTACTTTCACTTACAATTAAACCAGATGTACGATCGATAGCTGAAGCTAATGGGTTAGTCACGCTTAGCTCATTTCCATTTAAAAGCAAAAGTCCATTGGTAAGTGTGAGGGAGTTGCTGATAGAAGCATCTACATCTAACCGGACATTACCAGCACTTTTATTGATAGTAAGGTCGTTGAAAGTGGGAGAGGCCCCACTCAAAACAGATAAGGAGGCTCCGGAAAATTCCACAGAAGCATTGGTCAGATCAAGGCTGGTTCCATTGATAGCAAAATCTCCTGTAACACCTATGCTGGTAACTATTTCCATGATAGATCCCACATCAAATGTCAGGTGATTGAAAACTGTTGTTCCTGCGCCACTGATGCCATCAGATCCGGAAGCACCATCAAAAATGAATGTGGAAGTCTGACCGTCTAGTGTACCCTGATTGGAAAAGTCTCCCGAAATGGTATGTGTGTAAGAACCTGCATTAAATGTAGCTCCCGAGGTGATCAACAAATTATCCGCCACTGTCCATGCAGATCCGGCTGTCACTCCTGAAGCATGACTGTTACTAATTGTAACTGAATTGAAATTGGGTGTGTTGTCTGATAAAGTAATCGCCTGTGTACCGCCTAAAGTCACGCTACCTGTTGAGGTAAAATCACCCAAGGCAATTGTAGATGCGAAATTGATTGGCGTAAAATTCATGCTCCCTACACTGGTAACCGTGCCATTATTCACAAAAAATCCCAGAAAGTTGTGAGTGAGTGAACCTGCGCTGAAGGTAGCCCCACTTGCTATAGTCATGTTCACTGCAACAGTCCATGGAGCAGATGGTGCGATTGGAGCTGTGTTATTGATGTTGACAGTAGCGAACTGTGGAGAAGATGTTGAGTTTAAAACTGGAGCTACAGTCCCATTAAAATTGATAACCCCGGAAGAGGATGACGTAATCGCATTAAGAAGTCTGATAGTCTGAACCTGAGTGCCCATAAAGGTGACAGTTCCGTTTGATTGTGTAATTCCCCGGTTGGTAAAATCTCCATATACATTCACCGTTGCTGAACCCAAATCAAAATCTCCGGCAGACCCAATTTCAATATTCCCATTGAAGTTGGGGTTTCCGGAAATGTAATCATAGCTTCCATTTACAAAAACGTCATTATAGTCAGTTGATCCACTGATCTCTTTATTTGTTCCATTTAGCTCCAAGAAACTATTTGTGGTTGTAAAGGTGCCAATTATATTCAGGTCTCCTTCTAATATCAAGATCTGGTTTGCGATACTAAAGGTGGATCCGGAATTGATTGTTAAATCACCGAGTACGGAGGTAGTCCCGAGCAGTGATTTTGCATTTGCGGCACCATTTGAAATGATCAGATTGCCATAGGCAAACGGCGGGATAACTCTAGCCACGGTGCCGTTAAAATGTACTGTACTGGTCGGGTCAATCACAAAGCTTGCAAAGTTTTGGACCTGTGTACTGCCTCCACCAAAAATAGCGGTTGTTCCTGCAGCGATAGTAGCTGATCCACCGGCTGATGTCCGGGTGATAAAATGTGTTCCTGCATCCAGGGTGCCGCCGCTAATGGTGGCGTTGCCTTTGATGAGGAGATCGCCATCCAGCGTTGCAGTACCTGAAGCTTTATTGATAGTAATGTCATGATAGGTTCCGGATGCAATATTTTGACTCCCTGTGCCATCCACAATGAAATTGGAAGTACCTGAATTAAAAGTGCCATCGATGGTTGTGTTTCCAGCCACATTCAAGGAATTTCCATCACCAGCGTTCAGCGTTGTTCCGGTACCAATACTCAAATCTCCCTCAATATTAAGATCATGCTCCTGGGTGAAGGTGCCATTATTCAGATTTAAGTTTCCTGCTACTTGTATGTTTCCTCCGGAAATGATAATGCCAGTGCTATTGTCAAATGTTAAGTGGTTGTAGGATACTCCACCAACAACCTGGTTCATTGTACCATCATATGTAACCGTACTATTACCAGCTGTAAAGGTTCCACTGGTGTAGTTAAAGTCTTCTCCAATAGCCAAAGTTGCTGCACCCGTAAATGTGATATCCGCCCCACCTTCCTGGAATAACCCACCAACAACAGTTACAGATCCAGTGCTTGCGTTCAGATCTATTGCATGTCCGGGAGTTCCATCACTTAATTCAATATCTCCATTGACTATAAGCGATTCACTTCCAACATTAATTGTATGGGTTGCATTTCCACCGGACCAATCACCCAGAATATTTCCCATTACAGTCATTGTAGTGCCAGGCGAAATCGTAACCGTGGCCGCTTGTGTTGATTCAAAAATGATCCTTTTGATTGTGGTTGACGCATCAAATGCTGGTTGATTAACAAATGGTTGATCCCCGAAGACGACGACATCATCACTATCTAGTGAGCTTCCGGGAGAACCGGCTGTTATCGTCCAGTTTCCAGGATTAGATGTAGATGAGCTAATAGCGCCAGTCCAGCTAAATACCTTTAATCCATCGGATAAAGACCATTTATTCTCCAAAGATGTAAGCCCTGTTTTTTCTACCCAATTATCTGCAGTGCTATTGCTGTTAGAGCCGATTTCAATCCATGTTGTGGTTCCCTGATCGTTCCAAAGGGTCATTGTGCTCTCATCATTCCCATTAAGGTCTACTGTCTCATAATGCAACCTCAATGAGGCAATGTAAGAAATTACAGTCCCGGAGATAGTTACATCATACGATCTGTTTATTGACTCGCGATATGGGAAGGTTGATAGTGTAGTATTATCTACTTCTACCGTAATTGATGAAATTACTCCAGTGATGGAAGTAAAATTGATGAAATTATTTGGTCCTTCAAAAGCATAATTAGTTCCTGCAATGAACAAATGCTGGCGGGTAATTGTGCCGATAATAATGCCATTTCCGGTTCTGGTACTTGTAATAGTTATCTTATTTGCTCCCGTTTGCATAAGACCCGATGTCATATTAAGTGTAGCAGTGGAAACATTGTCGTCTAAAGTAATTGTGTTATTGGCTCCTTTATTTAATGTTAGGATGTTGAATGTGTTGTTCCCTGAGATGGAGGTATTTTCGTCTCCGGTAAGTTGAATACTGGAAGTTCCTGGTGTAAAAGTTCCATTATTTATCCAGTCACCTTTCACCGTGTGGGTGAAAGAGGAACCAGCGAGGGATGTCGAAGATCCGATGGTCAGGTCTCCATTCACTGTTAGTCCTGTAGCTGGAGTTTTGACATTTCCATTTGATACCGTTAAATGGTGAAAGTCGTTAAAATTGATAGTTTGGGCAGATGATGAGTTGTATCCTACTGTATTGGGACTGTTGGTGGTTCCATCAAAGGTTCCTGTTCCAACAAGTGCGTCTGTGCCTGAGATGTTCAACGTGGAGTTAACACCCATTTTAAGTGTGGAGGCATTATCCACGGTCACATTAAATAAACTGGCTGTTCCAGCGAGATCCGAAGTACCATTAAAGGTTATAGTACCTGCAGACGCACTAAATGACCCTGTTACATTTAGGTTGCTTGAAATCGAAAAGCTACTTGCAGTGGTGATGGATCCTGACACAGCTAATTCGTAAAATTGTAAGGTACCAGATGCGGTAATCGTCTTACCCGTCCCGGATAATGTAATTTTCTGTCCCGAATCTGTTAGATTTCCCACGACAATAAGGTCTCCTGCAACTTCAAAAGAGGAGCTGTTAGATATTGTGGCTAAAGTAGCGATGGTAAGGTCGTCCAGGATAATGCCCTGACCAGAAATGGTTTTGCTGGTACCGGTCATTGTTACTACACCTGTTCCGCCGGTAGTATGTGTTATGGTTCCGCTGGTAGCAGTGGAAAAATTGCCAGCGATGGAAAAAGATGAATTTTGATCAAAGGTGGTATTAGCCCCATTGATGACTATATCACCCATGTTATATGTTCCAGCACCACTCCAGGAAGCATTGCCGCCATTAGAGGTGTAAGTACTGCTCGCCCCGCTGTAGATACCACTGTTGATAACATCACCACTTACTTCATGGCTGTATGTGGCCCCATCAAAAGTGGTATTGCTCCCCAGGGTAATATCTCCAAGGACTAAAATGTTGTTTCCTGCAGTAAATGAAAGTGTTCCTACGCTAGCACTGGAAGTCAAATCACCAGCTATTGTAAGTGCTGTAGCTGGCATGGTCTTTACGACGGCTCCACTCGAGCTGCTTAAAATCAGATTTCCATAAGTTTCATTAGTTACAACCTGATCTCCACCATAATAGTTAACAGTACTTGTAGTGGCAATGATGTGTGTTGCATAATTGGATGGAAAGCTTTGTGTACCTCCAATTTTCAAAAAAGCCCCGCCAGCAAGAGAAAGGAATCCTCCACTGCTGTTTCTGTTTATCGTATAGGTCTCAATATCAAGCGTTCCGGCATCGATTTCCAAATTCCCTCTTACGGAGGTGTTGCCTGTTAATGATTTAACAAGGCCTCCTGATATTTTTAGATTACGATAGTTGATTGTCGAATTTACAGATTGATTTATGGCTGAAGAGGCATAGTCAATGGTTGAATTATTCCTTAAGGTAAGTGATCCTGAAAAAGGATAATTGCCAGCATACGTGGAGGCTTTTACTACGAGTGTGCCTGTACCTCTTATGATGTGATTACCTGTGCCATTCACGGTATAATTTTCTGTAGGATCAAAAGTGCCTCTCAAATCCAATCGTTGATCTACAATGATGTCTCCGGTGAGTGTAACTGTACTCCCTGCGTTCACATAGAGCTTGGCAAAAGTCGTGGTGCTGGATCCTCCCAGGGAATTGTTGGTTCCCACCATATAAACCCTTCGATTACTGTCATCGGCTGTGTAGGTACCATTATTTACGAAATCCCCTGTGATGTAAATGTAACTTCGATTATGGTACAGTGTTCCATTTGAGCCAATGGTAAGTGTACCATGAATGTTTAACTCATCATCAGATGTTAGTACGCATGTTTTTGTATCATTACCAATCGTTAAATTGTTGCAATTTCCAACACCACCACTTCTTTTTAAGTTTGGTTGAAACGCTCCCGTAAAGTTTGCATCACCAATTATAGCATCTGTGCTGGCATCAGGAACACCAGCTGTCCAGTTGTCAGCATTCCGCCATTCTTCATCTGAAGTTCCGGTCCAGGAAGTTTGCGCAAATCCTGCGTGTAAAAAAATAAACAATAACGCTGATAGCAGGCTGGTTTTGAGGGTACAAGTTTTCATGATTATCTCAACAATGAAACGGAGGGCATTTCGATTTGCCAAGATTCAACTATTTATTTATATATGCTATAAGGTTTACACCCTAATTTACTTAGGTTTAATACCTATAAGTTAATATTAATTTTACACTAATCAGTCATATGGAACTTTTATTTTTGAGGGAAATTAAATGAAGTTTCGTTTGGCTCAGAAGTGGAAGACTCAATAACTAAATCAGCAAATTAAAAATCCACTTTTTTAGAACCTCAATAGCTAAGCCGCCTGGGTATGCAACGTTAAATTCAACTACCGGGTGAGAAATGCAATTAATACTCTGACCGTAAATGCAACAATCAGGGAGGCAGAAGTAAACACAAAGCTCCATAATCCTTTCTTCAGAGAGATGCATGAAGACCAAACTGATCAGAAATCCGATGGATGCAATCAGAAAGATGGTGAAATCAATGGCTACATTGAAGTTCATGCCTCTAATTCATTCGCACTGCTCATTAGTTTAGCTAAAGCGGAACTGGTCAAATTTTCATAATTAAAAAGAATCCAATTGACATAGCTATCATCCCAAATTCCACAGCCATGCTGAGTAATAGGAACTGATACCTGATTTTATCGCGGAAGAGTTTGTAAATGGAGTAGGGGAGATAAATACCACATAAAATGAGGAGGATGCCGAAAAGTATATTGAGTGGAATGACCATAATTTAAATGATAATGTAAAATTTCCAGTTGCTTGCAGATCACTTAAATTTAGGGGTACGGCTGACTACCTTTATACTGTCGGGATCATATGCCGGATTGCTTGCAGGAAGTTCTACATTCATCGTGCTTAGCCAATTAAATAGATCAGCCTTCATTAGAGTGGCAATTCTAGTTTGTGAATCAATTAAATTTTCAGATTCTGAGGTATCACTACTCAAATCAAACAAAAAATCCCGAGTACCCGGAATATACTTTCCGCCATCTTCCAGGTCGATGAAATCTCCAAAGAAATGAATCAGTTTGTAATTTTTTTTACGGATGACAGCACATGGTGAGGCTCCCCACTGGATGTCGTAAAGAGGCATATACCAGTAAAGCGCATCACGATCAAGAGTGCTATTGTTGGTAAGAAGAGGTAGCAGACTTAAGCCGTCCAGTACATGGTTCGCATTTGATTGTGATTGTGTCATTTCCAGAATGGTGGGATAAATATCTACAACATGCACAGGCTCAGAAGATACAGTACCTGGTTGGATCTTGCCTGGCCATTTGATGATCAATGGTACCCTGATGCCACCTTCAAAGGGAGAGCCCTTACCGTAGCGAAGAGGATAGTTTTCAAGATGCGCATCGATTCCACCATTATCCGACAAGAAAAACATAATAGTATTGTTTTCAATTTGTAGTTGTATGAGCGCCTCATTAAGCCTACCTATTGAGTTGTCCAGATGCCTGAGTGCTGCCAGGTACAGCGCATTACTTGGATAGCTGATTTTTTCATTCTGTCGATTTTCAAGAGGCCAACCTCGTTCTTTGTAGAACTGAACCAGGCTATCGGGGGCCAGTACGGGATTGTGGATTGTATGGTGCGAGATCATCACAAAAAATGGATTATTATCCTCAACAGAGCGCTCCATGAAGTTAATGGCCTCGTCAGTTAGAAATTTCACACCTTTGTCTCCACTTCCCGCATAATTGTATGGGTCCTGAGTGGGATTTACGTAATCAAACCCATAGTAATGTTTAGCATGGTCATTGAGATACAAATAATGTCCATCATCATTGGCTGTGAGATGCCATTTGCCCAACAATGCAGTCTGGTACCCATTATCCTGTAGAGCTTTGGAAAGGACATATGTATCTCTGGGTAAATCCCTCCGAAAAACAGGCTCCCTCATAGCTGCGTAAGGATAACTGTATCCTGGAATGACATGCCACATTTCATTTCGTGCGGTATGCTGCCCGGTAAGCAGGGAAGCTCGGGTAGGTGTGCATTGTGGCATCACGTATGCATCTGAGAAAGATTTACCTTCGGAGGTGAGCTTTTCAATGGCAGGCATCTGCTGGAATCTGTTGCCATTAGGGGTGATAGCACCGTAAGAAAGATCGTCCACAAGGATGAAAAGAATGTTAGGCCTCTGACCGGTTATCTCCCCAGGCTGAGCTGTAGTTGGCACAAGAGAAAAGAAATAGATCGCAATTAAGAGGTGCTTAAAAGATAATTTCATTGAATGAATACGATAAATTGAATAATGAATTATGCCACTTATTGTAGCTTTTGGCCACAACCTACCGATATAATTGATTGTAAACCTCCTGATTCGTCTTCGAAATCTGCTCACACAAATTCTCGTAACGATTTCCTTCAATATCTAACAGTCCTTGTTTCAATAGAGTCCGCAGGGGATCGTATCGACTTTGGTACTGACACCTTACATAGCCAATGATGTGAGGTTCAGCGATAATCTGTCTGAGGTACCAATCATAAAATTCAGCTGCTTTTTGCTCGGAATTGAACTGATGCCACAGGGTCCGTGGGTACTCAGGAGTAAAAAAAGATACTGCGTGATCGGTAATCAATACGGGCTTACCGGTGATCTTATAGAGCATTTTCCAGTAAGACCGGTCAAAAGACGATTCGTCTGGTCCTTGCCCCGCATCCGGACCCATGGTAGGACCTGGCTGAATGGAAATTATATCAAAATATTCACCTGCCAGTCGGAGGATAGCTGCGGGATGATCATGCATTTTGTATTTTTCACTGAGTAGTAAAGCACCCGGGTGATATTGTGTAAAATACTGCCTGGTAAGCCGATAGATCTGCTCGACAATGATTGCAAGAAAAGCTTCGTCATCTTTGCGAATGGCTGGCCGTTTCAGTTCCAGGTTTTGAAAAGAATAGTCTGCCAGAGATTCAAACCCAGCAACATCCTCAAGTCGATAGGCGGTCCTGAACTGCTCAAAATTATTATCATAAGATTCCTGAAGAAAATCAATGTAACGCCTTTTTCCTTCGGCTGAGGCCGGTAATTGTCTGATATATGAGACCCAGTCCGTGCCCCGCCTGCTTCGCGCAGTGTCAAGGTTGTGTCTGGGGGTATCGGTCAAAGAGTAACCGATCAGGTTAAGGTATTTCCTGCCTTGCTCACATTTTTCACGGATCGTTTTCTCGGTTTGTGCTCGGAAGGCCTCACTAAAAACGTCAGTGTAGGCAAACCTGTTTGCAGGCAGCCAATGTGGAGCATCATGTAGTCTGACACTGATAAATCCCGGCAGGCGATCCAGGATTTCGGACGGACTGTCATATCCGCCGGAATTGAAATTCCAGTCTTCAAGGTTGGCCAGTACCTCCTTTGAACCTCCTGCACCAGTACTGATGTGATTAATCCCCAAAAGAAAAATACCATGACCCTCCGGGGTAACAAACCATTCCCGATCCGCTATTTTTACTGTATGCCATCTATCAGTTTTTTGTGTCTTAATTCCTCTGTATCCACCATACGAATCGAATGATTGGCCTAGTGTTACGTTAAGCATCAAACTTTGCAAAGTAATACTGCTCATGCATATGATGATCAATCTCTTCCTACAACTGAATCTCATTGGGTATAGCTTGGGTATGTCTTAGAGTTGTGTGCTTAAAGAAAATCTGCTTACAAGATAATGCAAAACAACTTGTTAAATTATGAAACCTGTCGATCCTGTAAAAAATAGGCAGTACCCATAATCTACAAAAAAAGGGGAGTATGTGGTATAACGGTCCTTGAAGACACCGGTGTCAATCAGGTTGTGGGTATGTGTTTCCTTTACTCCAAAAGAGGCATTAGATTTTTTTAACTACGATCGTAAAACCAGGCTTTTGCCAGAAGTCGAAGGATTGAATTTTGTAAAATCCGTTTACATGGAAGTTGGGGTACAGAAGGAGTATAGGAGGGAGGAAGCGATTTTTGCGCTTGATCTTGCTGCAGATTCTACTAATAATACAGTTGGGGCAATCATTTGTGCGGACCCTTCTGAAGATAACTTTAGGGAATTTAGCAGTGAATTTGTAAAAAACCCGTACCTGAATGGCGTGAGGGGAAGACTTAGTGATCCTGATGTATTTAATTCAGGTGTAGTGACGGATAACCTTCGATGGTTAGGGGAGCAGGGCTTATCGTTTGATTTAATCATCCGACCCGATTGGTTGACGAAGGTCGTACCTCAATTTGAAAAATGTCCTGAAACAACCATTATCATAGACCATTGTGCTTCCGTTGATCCTGTTGCGCTCTTACCTGAGAACGTTGAAAAACCAAGGGAGCCCAGGCATAGTAAAGAAACATGGCAGAAAGGGATCAGGGCATTGGCCGAAAATGAAAATATTAATTGTAAAAAATCAGGAATCGTAAATAAAGTGCGTGGTGAGGATGTAAATGCGGAGTTTCTTGGCCATGCGGCAATTACTGTTTAGATGCATTTGGTCCTGATCACGTTGTATTTGCAAGTGATTGGCCAGTATGTCTCTACGGTGCAACCATAGAGAATGGGTGACGGTCTTAAAAGAGATCGTGAAGGGCAGGCCGATGGATGAGCAAAAGAAACTATTTCATGACAATGCAAGAAGGATTTATAAGGTATAAATAATACCGACTAACTTAATTGTTTGAATTTCAACCAATTTAGAAGTAACAAACGTAGCAAATATGACGGGATCAATTCATTTGTCAGGAAAATACGGATACGCCAGGCTTAAGCAGCTAATGCTGTTTTTCGTTTTGTTGGCTGCCTGTAGAAATCCTGAAGGACGATCTGGCAACATGGAATCAGCTTTGTCCTCCACGGATAATGTGAACATGCCTGTGGCGTTCACGCTATCATCCGCTATCGCATCGGAAGGAAGTTATATTTCGTGGAAAGAACATTTGATTGATGATCCGGATATAAGTGGCTTACCCTTGAGCGGAAGCGATGGTCTTGTCATGGGTGACCTGGATTTGGATGGATACCAGGATATTGTTTCAGTACATGAGGGGGATACTGCATATGATGGTGTTCCAAGAGGTTTTATTCGAATAGCTTTTGGGTCTCGAGACCCACACGAATGGGAGCTTATCACCCTTGCCCAGGATAATGAGGCCGGGGCCGCAGAGGATGTAGCCATTGGTGACATCAACGGAGATGGCTGGCCGGATATTCTTGCTGCATGCGAGCTGTCTCATTTGATCTATTTCCAGAACCCAAAGAAGAATATCCGCAGCTCAATCTGGGAACGTATAATACCTTCTGTTACGGTTGATCGTGGTTCTTTCATACGGGTTTTTTGTGCAGACTTTAATGGTGATGGTCAGCTGGAAATAACAGCTCCAAATAAAGGTTCTCAGAATGTGGATCGTAATACCCGGGATTTGAATCCCATTTCCTGGTTTGAGATTAATGGAGATCCGTTGAATGATAACAGTTGGATTGAACATGAGCTGACTCGGGTAATTATCCCTGAGAATTCCAGGCCTGTAGATCTGGATGGGGATGGAGATCTTGATATAATAGGAGCTTCCAGGGGAGAGGAACGCATTCTTTGGTTTGAAAACCTTGGGAAATCTTCAATCGCTTTTAAAGAACATGAGATTAATGTCCATTATCACGATAAACCCATCGGGGTATCAGGAGTAAACATGGATTTTGAAGATTTGAACGGTGACGGCCTCCTGGATATAATACTTTTTGAAAGTCCCTATCGAATCAATTTTGGGTGGATAGAACAGCCTGGTGACCCTTCCGAAGTATGGAATTACAACAGAATCGGAACCACAGATCCGGATCATATTATAGGAATAGCCGTAGCAGACATAAATGGTGATGGGCAGCCCGATGTAATGACTGGTACTTATAGCGGTTCACCTCGAAATGTTGATGGTGACAAGACGGTCAATGATGTATTGGGCAGGCTGGCCTGGTTCGAACATCCCACGGAAAATGACACCTGGATACGGCACGATTTCTCACGTCGCATTCGGGGTATGTATGACAAATTCATACCCATAGACCTGGATAAGGATGGGGATGTGGATTTTGTGACTACTAGAGGAAATAGTTATCCCTATGATGGCTTATTATGGCTGGAGCAGGTTCGGACCACTGAACCGACAGTGAGGTTTACACCAGCAAGAAAATTGGATAGTAAAGAAATGGGGCTTCCCAAAAATGAATAAGAATGAGTTTTATCCCTGGATGGTTTTGATATGTAAAAAAGCCCTTATTTCTATCAGTTAGTTTTATCCAAAGTAAAAAACTGAAGCCTGTCATTGTTATTGGCAACAAGGATAAGGGGAGATCCATCAGCCTGCTTTATGACCTGAATGTTTTTCACATCCCCGGGAGCAAAGAACCCACTTGAATAGGCGGGTATTGGTTCAAAACTATTATCTCCATTACCTTTTAAGAATAGTCCATGACCCGCATCATTGCGAGCAGTTTCTACTTCGACCTGAAACATGTTTCCTGCGATGAGTATATCTGAAAAACCATCTTCATTGAAATCCTGAATAATTATCCCATTCACGGATGAAAGTTGAGCAGCCAGTGGCAATTCATTAAACCTGAACTGGCCCTGTCCAAGGTTTTCGATAAATACACTCGCGAAAGTATTAGCCTGCAAATGATAAGCGTTTTGAATACTTTCCTGTCCATATACGTCAATGAGATCAGATGAAGCGAAGGAAGAATAGTTAGGGAATTTTTCTTTGATAAATGGCATTTGCTGAGAGGAACATTGCCTTCCCCTCAAAGGAAATACCTTTCCATTCTGATGATAACTTAATACAATATCGTACGTTCCGTTGTCATCAAAATCGTCAGCAAACACCTCAAACGGCTCATCCGGTGTGGCTTGATATTTATAATTCTTGCCCAGGTTTCCAGCAACATAATCCATGTCCCCGTCCAGATCTATGTCGGCCTGAGCAAGACTATACCACCATCCTTTGGTATTTATAGCTGACGACACTTCGTAGGGATAGAATATTCCATCACGATTTTCGAAAAAAGTGATGGGCATCCATTCTCCAACTATTAACAAATCAAGGTCGCCATCTAAATCAAAATCTGTCCATTCTGCATCGGTCACCATCCCAATGTCTTTTAGGTCCTTAGCAATTTCTGATGTCACATCCGAGAATATTCCACCATCGTTATTAAGAATTGTTGAACTCGATGGTAGGGGGTAGAGCCCCGGCTTTAGCCTTCCACCTATAAACAGATCTAAATCACCATCGTTATCATAATCTCCGGATTGTACCGCAGCACTACTTGATGTTGATTCTGGAAGAGCACTGGCCGATCTTTTGAAATTACCTATCCCATCATTGATAAACAAACGGTCCTGGTACATCATGGATCCATTTTCCCATTCATTGCCTCCACTAGCAACATAGAGGTCCTGGTCACCATCACCGTCACAGTCAAAAAAATGACCTCCAACATCTTCGAAATCTTTACTTGCCAGCCACGTAGAATTACCAGTTGCTTTAAAATCTCCTTTCTTATCCTGGATATACAGTTGTCCGGGAAACCCTTTTGACCCTCCTATATAGACATCATCCAATTTGTCTCCGTTGACATCACCCACCACAAGGCAGGGACCTAACTGGGAATATTTATGTGGCAAAAGAGTTTCTTTCTCAAAATCATTATATGGCTGCTCCTGGTGCACATAAGTTAATCCTGTAACTCTTGTGATCTCAGTAAATAATGGTTTGATCTTCTGTGATTCCGGTTGTCTGGGCGTAGAAGCTTCTTGCTTTACTTCTATTCGTTGATTTGAGGGAATATTGTGAAGGTAGCTATACGTACCATTGGGCCATCGAATTTCGACCTTATCAATAATTTTAACTGAACTTAGGCCAAAATGAATGATGGGTTCGACAGATGATTGAAAACCTCTGGTTGGCTGAAGGCTTTGATATTGGATCAGGCCATCCGCTATAAGCTTAACAACCGTCCCAATGCCCAATTTGTTATCTTCTGTTCCTTTCAGAACCAATTGAAGGTAATTTGACTTTTCCCGGAATGTATCCGACCAGATGTTTTCATAGATTGATGCTCTTTCATCTATATTATTGAATACTAAATCAAGATCGCCATCAGCGTCTAAATCAGCATAGGCAGCCCCTGTTGTAAATCCCTCATGGTCAATCCCCCAGGAGTCGGATTGGTTTTGAAAAGTGAGCCCATCCAGATTTTTGAAGCTGTAATTTTTGATCTTTGCAACTGGAAAAGTTTTGATCACATCAATAGCAGTCATTCGAGTACCTGCACTACTCATATGCTGAAGGTTTATCTTACTATCTTTATATTGAATGTCTCTTCTTATTCCATTACTAATGAAGAGATCCTTAAAGCCGTCATTGTCAATATCGAAAAGTAGCGGTCCCCAACTCCAATCAGTTTCTGATACTCCACTTAACTCAGCTATATCACTAAACCTGCCTACACCTGTATTAAGTTGAAGTGTATTCTGCATGTATTGATAATGGTATCCCTCGTTGACTATTCGATCGAATCTTGCAAGATCCATACTAGCCATACTGGCCTTCTTTCGAAAGTTGTCTGCAGGCTGCATATCACACACAATTATATCCGGAAGCCCATCATTATTAATATCATTGACGTCACTGCCCATACTGGAAAAAGATATATGACCAAATGATTCTTCCAGCTTGTTGGCAAAAGTTCCATCGCCTTGATTTACATAGAAGTAATCCGGTTCGAAAAAATCGCTCGCAGCATAAATATCAGGTAGTCCATCCTGATTCAAATCCGCAATAGCGGCACTTAACCCAAAGGCAAAATGATTGATACCTGCTTCTTTGCTAATGTCTGTGAATGAGCCATCGCCATTATTCCTATATAATTTATCTGCCTCGTGCTGTTGTGGATCATTTTTGGAAGCGAACAACTCCTCCTGATCAGCGAAAAACCTGTCAGAATGATTAACTAAATACAGGTCCAGATCACCATCTATATCGAAGTCAAAAAAAGTGGATTGAACGGAATATCCGTTATCATTTATACCATATTGCCTGGCACTCTCTACAAATTTTCCGTTGCCCTGATTGATGTACAGAAGGTTATTCCTGAAGTTTCTGATGCCAGAGCGACATACATAAATATCCAGCCAACCGTCATTATTGATGTCGGTAAACGTAACTCCGGTGGTCCACAGGTTTGTGCTTAAAATACCTGCATCACCAGTAATATTTTCAAATTGCAATTCCCCTTTATTCAAGTACAACTGATCTCCTCTCATATTGCCAGTAAAGTAAATATCAGGCAAACCATCGTTGTTGATATCACCCACGGCAACGCCTCCTCCATTATAATAATATGGGTATTGGAGAACATTTTGATTTTCAGTTTCAGTTAGATCATTAGAAAATTTGACTCCGGAATATTCACTTGGTACCAGGGAATAAGCAGGTCCAGGTATTTCAGTAGGTAACTTTTCTTTGCAGGAAAAAAATAGGAGCAGAAAAAGTATGGGTATAAAACCCCGAAATATCAGTGGATGCTTCATTTGTTAGACCTTTACTCATTTGAATTTAGCATCCAGATGTCCAGATCGAGATTATTAATGGCAAAAATAAAAAGTCGTTCATTTTTTACCGTCTGTATTTCATGGATCCCTTTGACCTCTCCCTTTACTATCAATCCGGATTCTAAAGCAGGCACCACCCGGAAACCTCCTTTTCCTCCAATACCCTCAAGTATTAAGCCAATGCTGGCATCGTTTCTGGTAGTTTCCACTTCCGCTTCAAACAGGTTACCGGCAACTATAAAATCGGGTAAATTGTCTCCATTGTAGTCAAAAGGTAAAATTGCCTCAATGGAGGAAATTTGTGATAATCGAGGTAAAGCATGGGCGACTAGTTTACCGTTATTGTTTTCTAGCCATACATGCCCAAATGTGATAGCCTCATATTTACTCGAGCTTTCCAGCATGTCCTCACCATAGATATCTTCGAGTGAAGCATCTGCAAATGCCTCAAATGTTTGAAACTTGCTGGCAATTATGGGGACTTGCTCTGATGAGCATTGCCTCCCCCTAAGAGGAAGTTTTTTTCCTTTTTTTTCATAGCTCAACACGATGTCCGAGGTTCCGTTTTGATCAAAATCATTCGTGTATATAGTGAATGGACTGTTTTCAGAAGCCTTGTACTTATAGTTTAGTCCCAGATTACCAACAAGTATGTCCAGATCTCCATCATTGTCTATGTCCGATACCTCCATAGCACGCCACCAACCCGTCATGTCACTCAATCCAAATTCCTTAGTGACGTTTACAAATTTTCCATTAATGAAATTATAGGTTGCAATACCCATCCATTCTCCCGTCACAATCAGCTCCTTTTTGTGATCATTATTCAGATCCCCCCATTGAGCAGCGGTCATCAGACCAGCATTTTTCAAAGGACCCATTTGGTCATCGCTAAGCGGTCTAAACGAGATTTGATCATTGACTCCTCCCAGATTTTCTAATACGATTGATTCCGGTTCAATTGGATAATTACCCGGCAGAATTCTACCTCCAATAAATAAATCCATATCACCATCCAAATCATAATCTATAGGAAGCACAGTTTTTCCACTTGTATTAGCAGTTTCACACTCCACTTTTTTGAATTCACCATTTTCGTTAAAGTAGAGCCTGTCCTTATAAAAATCACTGGGTTTCGCAGGGTCATTTCCGCCGCTCACTACATATAAATCTAAATCCTGGTCGCCATCCAAATCAACTAAAATGCTTCCTGTATCCTCATAGATACTGTCATTCTCCCAGGGGCCGGGGAGTTCTTCAAATTGACCGGATAGAGTCTGAATAAATAATTTTGCCTTTCTGCCTTCTGCATTTCCTATAAATATATCGATCAAGTCATCCCCATTGATGTCACCGGTTGTGCTACCAGGCCCCAAATTAGAATTTTTATGAGGTAGGAGGGGTTCATTGGCAAAATCATTGAATTCATTTTCCAAATGAGTGAAGTATAGGTTGGTGTTTTGAGCCCTCACAAAGCATTGGTCTGCAGGTCCTGTTTTACCAGACTGTGCGTCTAATTGTGCGTCATGGTGGTTTACTTGCAAAACCTGATCAGCCGGAATATTAATGTAGCTGTTTATCCTTCCATCAGGCCATGTTATTTGCACTTTTGCAACGCTGTCTGAATTACCCAGACCGAAATGAATATAGGGTTCAACAGATGATAGATATCCTCTGGTCATGGTGTGCTCTACAAACTGCTCTTTGTTATTGTGTGAAATTTTGATTTTTGCACCAATTCCAAATGGATTGGCTTTTGGTCCGTTGAGCTTAAGGCGTAAATAATGATGTTTCTTGGGGTTTAAATTATTATAGATTGCAGCAGGTGAGTTGATGTTGTTTACAATCAAATCCAGGTCTCCATCATTGTCAAGGTCGCCATAAGCCACTCCATTTGAAAATCCTTTATCACCCAATCCCCAATCTTGCGCTTTATCATTAAACCTTAGATCTCCTTCATTGCGGAAGGCATAGTTGCTGATAGGAGTGCTGGGTAGTTTTGTGTAGTCACCTTTACTCCCAAAAAATGACGACTTGTTAAAACTTAATACAACGTCATTGTTATTGACATCTCGCAATATTCCATTGGATACAAAAACATCTTTGAGACCATCATTATCCATGTCCATGAATAGTGCGGCCCAGCTCCAGTCTGTGTTTGATAACCCGGTGATTTGCGCAACATCACTGAACACCGGTCGGTTCCTAATATCATTTCCATTGTTTAGTTGCAGTGTGTTCTGCATGTATTGGTAATGAAAGCCAAGCTCTACAGATTTATAAAAGGTGCTGGGACTCATGGTTGCCATATTTGTTTTCGATCGCTTATGATCGGAGGGAGTCATGTCCACCTGAATAAGATCCAGCAGCCCGTCATTGTTAAAATCTCCAGCATCGGTTCCCATTCCAAACATCGAAGTATGATTGGTGCTTTCTTTGATCACTTCACTGAAGGTATTGTCCTTGTTATTAATATAGAGGTAATCAGGTACTTTGAAATCATTGGAAAGGTACAGATCCGTCCAACCATCGTCATTAAAATCGGCAGCTACAACTCCCAGTGTTTGACAGAAATTTTGAACATTTGCCTCTGATGTTACATCTCTGAAGGTACCATTCTGCTCATTATGATATAAATGCCCTGAATAGCGGTGCTGGTTATCCTTCATCATTTGACTATAGAAGAAATTCCCCCGACTTATTCCAAACAAGGGGTAATTAGCAACAAATACATCCAGATATCCATCATTGTCGTAGTCGAAGAAGGTAGCCTGAATAGATGGAGTTTCATCTGCTAAACCATAAGCTGCCGCTTGTTCGGTAAAAGTGAGATCTTGATTGTTGATATAAAGTTGATTAGCTGCTTTTTGATGTTTACCTGGACCGGATAATACAGAAATATAAATATCCAACCAGCCGTCATTATTGACATCTACCATGGTTACACCTGTGAACCAGCTATTGTCTCCCGCCAATCCTGCCGACTCGCTGATGTCTTCAAATTGAAAATCACCTTTGTTCAGGTACAGCTTATTAGATACCATATTTCCAGTGAAATAAAGATCCTGTAAGCCGTCATTATTTATGTCACCTATGGCAACACCCCCACCAAGGTACATGTAGGGGAAGGTATAATAGTTGAAAGTATCAGACTCATAAAGAGTATTGGAAAAATTTATCCCAGACCGAAGGGTGTCTATTTTTTCAAAGCCCAATGAAGTAGTCTCAGGAAAAAAGTCTGTGCATGAGGTTGCAGAGATTAAGCAGAAAACAAGGCAGCAGGTGTAAAATTTCATGCCAGAAGATTTAGATCCATACCTTGACAGTTTACACGGTCTCATAAAAGCATCAATACATTTCTGGATATTTTGGACAAAAAAAATCTGCCTTGCAAAGATGAGCAAGGCAGAAATCTTAATTGCAAATTATTTAATTTGGAGGATATTGCGTCAAATTTGGCATTAGATCCAACTCTGCGAGTGGAACAGGCCAATATTCATGCGTACCCACACGGAAACCAAGAGGAACAAGAATTTCCTCCACCAGACCCCATCGTTTTATATCATAAAAGCGCTGACCTTCGTAGAGTAACTCTCTTCTCCGTTCAGCCCTAATCAGATCCCTCAAAAGTGCCTGATCAGTTTCTGTAATATCTGCTACCTGGGCACGTGCTCTAATTTCGTTTAGCGCTAATAATGCTTCAGTAGAATTTCCTAGCTCATTTTGAGCTTCAGCATAATTAAGTAGTACTTCAGCGTATCGTATGATTGGGAAATTGACTTCATAGTTATTGGCTTGTGCTAAATCAGTGCCTATTGCCAACCATTTCCTCACGTTTCCACCGTTGAAATAATTAGTATTCATATCTCCCGATGGAAAAGGTTCTTCAACACCGTCACCATTAGTGTCGATTGAATCACCGGCCCCGACAACCAATACTGAGGCTTTTCGCCTTATATCACCAGGTTCAAATTGCTGATAAGAACCCGGACTTGGTGAATACCAGTTGGCCCAACCAATCATTGGGCTCCATAAAAAGCCAAATGAGTTTTCCGTAAGATCCCCACCCCAAACATTTGGAGAATTGCCCACAGATTGTTGTTCAAAAACGGACTCAATACTATTTTCAAGTTGGCCAGTAAACATTTTTCCAAAATCTGCGGAGGGAACCAGATCGTAGCCAGCATTCATTACATCTTCTGCAGCATTGACGGCAGCTGTCCAGTTTTCCTGATACAGATATATCCTACTTAATAAACCATTTGCAGAACCGCTTGTAGCTCTTCCAACCGGATCAGGAGCTGTAGCCGGAAGCACTGCTGCAGCATCCAATAGGTCTTGCTCTATTTGACCGTACACTACAGATTGATCTGTCCTGGCCAGATCTCGGTATTCTTCTCTTGATAGTACCGTGGTCACCAAAGGGACATCACCAAAAGCTAATACAAGATTTAAATAGAAAACACCTCGCAAAAATTTAGCTTCTGCTTCATATCGTGACTTCAGAGCAGCGTCCATTTCAATATTAGGTAATTCTTCAAGCAATATATTAGCTCTGAAGATTCCTTTGTAAGCTTCATACCACCGTGCTGTGGAGTATGGATTACTTGGTTCCCATCTATAGTCGCTGGCAGCCCTATAATGTGTACCATAATCCCCGTTATCACCTGTCAATTCATTGATGTCATCAGTAGGTGCATCTCCCAACACCCACATGCCTTCTCGGTAAATTCCTCTTGCTGACAGTATATCATATACGGCAGTGAGAGCTTGCTCAGCATGAGTGGCATTCTGGTAAAAGCTTTCGGAAGTCACGCCATTTGTGAATTCTTTTGTCACAAATTCTTCGCCGCAAGAACCAATGGTTAATACAGTGGCTACAACCAGAATAAACAGCGAAATTTTTTGAGTATTTATATTTAATATTTTCATAATCTTCACATCTTTTAATTAAAATGTTAAGTCAATACCTACAGACAGTGAACGTACCTGAGGATATAAATCCTGGTAGATCCCTGCAGCGGCGCTATTGTTTTGGGCAAAGCCAACTTCCGGGTCTAAACCTGTGAATTTTGTAATTACGAATATATTTTGTCCACTTAGATACACTCTTGCTGACGACAAGCCTATTTTAGAAGCCGTGTCCGGGGACAAATTATACCCTATTTGCATGGTTTTCAACCTTAGGTAAGAACCATCTTCAACCAAATGATCAGAAAGTATTATATTCTGATTAGGATCCGTTACAATAGGTCGTGGAATTGAATTGCTGGTACCTTCTCCACTCCATGCATCAACCACAATACTGCTCTTATTGTAGGCACGCCCTGAAGAAGTAAGTTGAGATCGAGCCACATTTAGTATGTCATTACCAGCTACTCCGAAAAATTGAAAATTTATGTCAATCTGTTTGTAACTCATTGCACCTCCAAACCCATAAGTAAAATCAGGTATCGGACTTCCGGTAATTGCCTTGTCAGCTGCAGTTATTTGACCATCACCATCTATGTCCTCCCAATGCCAATCACCTGGGGCTGTTGCTGCATTTTGATAGGGTGTTCCTGCATCTCCATCCAAAGCGTTTGCCGCATCTACTTCAGCTTGTGTTTGGAAAATCCCTACTGTACGTCGGGTAAAGAAAGAGCCCAAAGGGAGGCCTTCTCTGATAACTACCGTAGCGCCGGAACCCGAATATGTAAATGCAACTATTTCATCCTTACCTGCTAAATCGACCACTTTACTGTTGAGTGTAGTAAGATTAGCATTAAAGTCATAGGTGAAATCACCAGTAATCTTTCTGTAGTTAAGAGCAAACTCCAGTCCCTGGTTATTTATTTCACCCACGTTATCCACTGTAGTTGTTAATCCAGATGTACCGGGTAGATCCAGGACGAAAAGCATGTCTGAATTCGTCTTATTGTAGTATTCTGCTGAAAAATTTAATCTTCCTTCCAGGAATGACGTTTCAACTCCAAAATTATATTCAGTTGCAACTTCCCACTTTACATCAGGGTTTGCCAATTCATTCAGTGCAACACCTAGAGAGGTAGAACCGGTTTGATTGCCAAAGGGATAATCGAAAGTGGAATTCAATTGTGCCAAATACCGGAAATTACCAATTGCATCAGACCCTACCTGGCCCCAGCCACCTCTGATTTTCATTTCTGATAAAAAGCCATCGCTTGGGAAAAAGGCTTCATCACTAATTCTCCAACCGGCAGTAAAAGATGGAAAAACACCAAATTTGTTATTAGGGCCGAATTTTGAGGATCCATCCCTTCTTACAGCAGCCGTCAAAAGATATTTTCTATTGAAATCATAGGTTAGTCTGCCAAATAATGAAGCAAGTGATTCTTCAACAGAGTTGGTATTCGATTGCAATGTAAGCGCCCCATTCACTATTTCCGTAAACGCATCAGTATCATATTCTGCATTTGTACTTAAAGACCTGAATTCGGTTTCTTGTGCAGAAGTTCCTAGTGTTACAGAAAAATTATGGTCATCAAAGCTGTTTGCATAGTTCAGCACATTGTCCCACTGCCAAAAATCATTATCGAATCGACTGGCAGATATCATTGTTCTACCACCAGAGTTTAAAAGGCCTTCGAACCATGCTGCATCGTAATTAGAGTTACGGGTTCGCCTTACATCTGTTGATATGGTCGACCGAAAGTTTAGACCCTTTATTAATTCAATATTTACATAAATATTACCAAGAACCCTGTCCTCTCGATTATCGAATTTTGGATGTTTATATCGAGATACCTGATTTCGTCTTCTTTCTAAGACTGTGCTTGTAGGGCCTGCATAACCGGTGGAGGAAGTTGCCGGGTTGTCATCAAAGACGGGCATAGTAGGTAGAGCTTGATATAAATCAGTCCATGACCCATGAATAAAAGTCCTGTTTCCAGCACTATTATTTCTCTGACTACTTCTACTGTACATTAAGTTATTTCCAATTGTAATGGCATTAGTAACTTTATTCTCAGTATTAACTCTTACTGAAGTTCGTTTCATATAAGTTTCCATCATTATACCATTATTCTCAAAGCGATTCATTGAGACAAAATACTTGTTGGACTCTGTTCCTCCAGAAATACTCAGTTGGTGATCAGTAATGTTACCCAGGTCGGTAACTTCATCTATCCAGTTGGTACCTTCTCCTTCCGCAGCTGGGTCGGCGAAAGGTTCAGGTTGGCCGGCAGCCGAAAATGCTCTGTTCATGTTTTCTGCATATTCCATCGCATTCATAGGTCTGACTAGTTCTGTAGCAGGTGTCTGTATTCCATAATAACCATTGTACTTTAAAGTAGGCTTGCCCGTTTGTCCCTTTTTAGTTGTAATTAAGACAACACCATTGGCAGCTCTGGCACCATAAATAGCAGCAGATGCAGCATCCTTCAGTATATCAATACTTTCAATATCATTCGGGTTGATAGTAGCTAATGGATTTGAGTTCTCATTGTTTCCTGCAGGTACAATAATGCCATCAATTACATAAAGTGGATTACTGTTGTTGATACTTCCGGCACCTCTTATTCTAACAAAAACTCCGCCTCCCGGCTGACCTCCATTAGTGGTAACATAAACTCCCGGTACTCTACCTTGAAGAGCTGCATCAAATGATGGCGTTTGTGTTTGCTCCAATACTTTTGCATCAACTGAAGCAATAGATCCTGATACATTTCTTTTTTCCTGCACGCCGTAGCCTACAACTACAACACTTTCAAGGGAAGTGATATCAGGAACCATATTCACGTCAATGACCTGTTGACCACCAACTGTTTTCTCAGTTTTTAAATAGCCCACAGAAGTAAAAACCAGTATTGTGTTTTCATCAGACACAGTAATGGAATAATTTCCATCGTAATCCGTAATCGTACCCTGAGTGGTTCCCTTTATCAGTACATTGACACCCGGCAAACCTTCGTTGGTTTCATTTGTCACTTTGCCGGAAACAGTAGTCTGTACCATCTTGATATCAATGCCTTCAACCCCCTCTTCAATTTCAGAATCTGACATGGGAGAAATTGAAATATTATTGTTGACCTGAAGAAACTTAAGTTTTGAAGCTTTGGAAACCTCAAGCAGAATGGCTGCAACAGTCCTTGAGCCTGAGGAAGTGAAACTTATTCTTTTGTGAGCATCAACATCCGTTTTAAGATAGTAAAAGCTAAAATCAGTATTGGACTCAATCGTATGAATGATTTCGCCAACAGTGATCTCTGTCGAACCCAAATCCACATATATTTCTTTGACGCTCTTGACTTGAGCTTCAGAAACATGCGCAGAGACCGTACCCAGGAATATCACCTGCAATACCAAACCATAAGTAGACAATTTAATTGCCATAATAAGTATTCGTAAAAGTTTATCTTTCATAGATTTGTGGTGTTTTGTGAAACATGTTTTTGCAAAATTTAGAGTTCCTGAATTATCTGTTTTTAATCAATGTTTCAGGAAAATCAAACCTACCCCGTATGTTGCAGCATGCGGGGTTCTTTAATGTTATGGGTCATAAGCGTTGTATTTAAAAATTTATTATTACTGTGTCATCCTTGATTTCATACTTGAATTCGAAACTATACCCAATGGCCCTCAAAATATTTTCTAGATTCTGATTTTTAAAGGTGCCTTTTCCTGTTCTGCTATTGAGTTTATCTTCGATCTTCAACCTGTTATTTATCACAAAATCTACGTTGAACCATCGTTGTAGAATATGGATAGTCTCATCAAAACTTTTATTTTCCAGGTGGATAAATCCGTCTTTCCACGATATGGTCTCTTCTATATTGAATGGCTGCTTGATGATATCATCAAACCTTGTAACAGCTTGCTCTCCTGGTTCCAGAAATACCGTTTTTACCCTGCCGCTTAAGTTCTCAAGTATTTCAACTCTAACCTTCCCTGTGACCAGCGAGACGTGACATTCACTTTCTTTATCCGTAGTTTGAATGTTAAATGAGGTTCCTAATGCGGTAGTCAATGATGTATTGGTTTTGACGGTAAAAGGGCGTTTAGTATCCTTTTTTACCTCAAAAAAGCCTTCTCCTTTTAGATAGACCTCCCTGCTGTCCTTACTGAAAGTCACCGGGTATCTGATCACACTACCTGAGAATAATTTCACAGTAGTTCCATCTTCAAATGTGAAGGATGAAATTTTACCTTCAGGTGCTACTTTCTCAATAAAGTTTGCTTCGGTCTTTTGTGATGCGATGGGGTCAACCCTGACACTGTTGTAAACAAAATACGCCATCACCAATAGAAGAATTGATGCCGCAATACCATACCACCACTGCCTGGAAGAGTTTATAAAGCCCCCGTTTGTTTTCTCTTCCGTTGGTTGTTCTATCCTTTCGCTGATTTGGTCCCATAGATTCTCTTTTTCCTGCGTGGGCATGGTAGTAGACTTAAATTCGAAAGACAATAGCATTGCACGAGCAATTTCCATACATGCTTTTTTTTCTTCTGATTTAGCTACCCAATTGTCCCAAAAATCCAGGCAAGCCTTGTCCGGGTTAATTACCCATTTATGAAAATATGGGTCGTCCAATAAGTTTTTTACTATTATTTTCGAATCTCTGTTAGTCTTCAATGGTCGTCTTTTAGCTTAAAGACTTCATAATCGTGAAAACCTACTGGTGGATTTATAAAAAAAAATAAATATTTTAATCGATTTGATCTGGAGGAATTCTGCCTTAAATAATCCGGTTGGGTGTTGAGCCAGTGTTTGTTGGGAGAATATGGATATTTTTTTTCAGCATCATCAATGATCTCCAGTGCAAAACCCGGTTCTCCAATTCCCACAATGCCCGATCTGTTTCAACTTCTGTTAGGATTGTGAGATCAGCCCCATAACACCATTTTTCAATGGGGTAGTCACATGAGAACAGGTGTACCCGAACATCCCTGATTTTGATATTTCACGGTCTACCCAGTGAATGAGCGTGGTTGAGCAGGCGTTGAATTATATGTTCAAGCAGCGGGTAACTCGGATGCACCAAGTGCTGTTGTGTCCGGAAAGTCTCGTCTGCTTTAAGGTTATTTTATTGCCGTTTTTTTGGAATATTTGATGATGGCCTGCTCAACTCCACCAAATGGGTAGGTCCAGCCCTTCAAATACAGGGTTAGTTTTGTAGTAAGGCCCTGGCTCGAATGGAAATTTCTTTTCAATGTCATCGATCAGCTCCACTCCGTAACCTGGTTTGTCAGGTATAGTCAAAACTCCGTTCTCTATTTGATATGGATCTTTAAAGATTTCCCATTTTAGTGGATTGTAGGTCTGGTTGAGCTCACACATATGTCCACTGGGAACTCCCGCTACCAGATGGATGTTAGCAATGGTGGTAAGGCCCCCCACCCAATTGTGCGGGCAATAATACTGACCATGTTGGTGAATAGTCTGGCCTATATGCCATCCTTCAGTGATACCGCTTAGATTGGCATCCGTTTGAACAATATTCATGGCATTGGCCGCCACAAACGGACGTATCTGATCGCGATTCCAACAGCTCTCACCACCAGAAACCATCACCGACGGCATGGCCTCATTGATGGCTCTGTTCTTTTCTACTGCTGACGGATCAGTCCAGTGTATCGGCTCTTCATACCAATAAAATTTAAGTTCTTCCAGAACCGGGCAAAGCTCATTAAGGATGGTCTCATACTCCCAGGGAAATTTTTCTATGACCAATTTAAAGTCCGGTCCTACTGCTTTTCTAAGCCGTTCCAATATGGGAATGTACTGCTTCATGGTCATTCCACTGTACTTCCAGCTGGTACCGTTACGAAACTTGAAAGTATCATAGCCAGCTTCTTTGTGCTTAAGGGCCTCCTCTATAAGTGCCTCATCACCCTTGTCATACCATGCATGACTCACCCCTCCACTGGCATAGATTTTCACCTGATTGGAAGGATTATCTTCATTGGAAAGTAATTTATATACCGGAACTCCCTGAGCTTTTCCAATGATGTCCCAAAGTGCATTGTTCACTCCAGCCCAGGCGCCTTCAGCAACAGCGTTATGGCCTTGATTATTAGTTAGAAAATCAACGTCAAATACATTAGCTCCTTTCAGGAGTGGCGTTATGTATCTATCGGTGTATTCTTTCAACTTGTCAGGCCCACGATAGGGTGAGCCCTCAGCAATACCGACTATGCCTTTGTTGGTAAAGACCTGTACCAAAGCCGCATCGGACTTCCAGACATAGAGGCCGGCACATCGCCATAGGTACTCTCCGTCATGTTTATAGGAGAGCGGTGTGACTTTTATATCGGTGATGGTTATATTCTCCCGTTGTAGACCCTGTGCCGGATGTTCGCGCTTACTGCGATCTATTGGGCTGGATGGAACCTGTTGACTCACCGCTTGTTGCCGGTTTGATTCAGGTGTTACACATGCGGGAGCCATGCCTGCTGCTATCAGGGCACTGGAATGGGATACAAACGTTCGTCGGGATATCTTTTTCATAATATGTTAATAGCTTCAATACAAAGACAGCAATGTGTCAAATTTCTACTTATTGGTCTTAACAAATTGGTCGAAAAGGGAGAAGCCCGAATAGATGTAGCATGACAGGAGGGGGTGGCAAATCGATCAACGTTTAACTTAGCTGTAAGCTTATGAACATCAAAATGGTCAAGAATATAAGAGAACAGATAGTATCTGTGCTTACATGATAAACCAAAGAGTCAAAGCTCTTATATCAAGGTCAGGAAAATTAGAAATTAAAAGATAAAGGATCCAGATTTTTGCCGCTTGTATGGTTTCTCAGTGACTAAAGGTTATCTAAATGTGACATTGATGTTCTTAATGATTTAAGGCTTGAACTTATCAGGTTATATACTGATTGAGTTTTTATACCCATAATGACACCAACTTCTGCACATGACAAATCATTAAAATACCTTAGGTAAATGGCCTCTCTCTGCTGATAAGGTAGTTCATTTAAGGCTTCTTTTATTTTGGCCTTTTTATCTTCACTCAAATCCCAGCCATCGATTGGTTCAGACAAGAAGATTGCAAAACCATTTAAATCTTCGATTTGAAGATTCATCTTTTTTTGTTTATTAAACAGGTCAATGAGCCTTCGCCTATAAGCAGTAAATAAATACCCCCTGATGGTGCTGACTTTTCCGAGTTTTGATCTTTTCGTCCATAAATCGACAAATAAGTCTTGAATACAATCAGACGCTATCGCTCGATAGGAGGTAAATTTATTTCCGTAATTAAATAAACTATCAACATTTTGTTCATAAATCAACCTGAAAGCAGTCAGACTACCTTCTTTAAATGCATTCCATAAGTCCGTGTCATTTTGCCTGGATTTATTTGAACTTTTCTTAGATACAATTACTTGCATCCTGGTGTTATCAGAAACCAAACTGGGGGTAGAAAGCTTCTTGTTTAATTCCATTTTCGGATTAGGAAGGGGATAAGAAGCCTAAATGTATAAAAAATGCAAATATATTAATATGCAATCGGGATATTTTCAATATCCAGCTAATCAAAGGACAACCCTAATCTCACTATTACTGTGATTGCCTCTAAGTATTTTTTTGTATTTTTCTAATATCTGGGTGTTCATTCGTTCTCTTATCATATGTAAATTATAAGTTCGAAAAAACGCTTATCCATCTTAATACTGCCATGATTTTCACCGATAAATTCAAAAATAGTACTAGTAGATTTTAACATATACGGCGTCTTTATGCTGAGAACTTTTTGTGAGCCAAGCACTTATTAGAATTGAAGAATGAATATGTTGAAACACCTGTTTACTGCACTTATGATTCTGTGCGATGTGAGGATGCAAGCTCAATGGAAACACCTGGTTGAGTGTTAATTAAAAGCTACTTACTTGAATCATCTTATTGAAATAAAATAATGCACATCTATCGAAATCACCCAGCCTGGATCTGTTTTGGATTGATATTTTATTTTTCCACCTGTAGTCAAAAATTAGAACTCCCACAGGGAGATAAAGATAATGGCGGTCTTATATTGCCTGGTGGCTTTGAAGCATTGGTTGTTACAGACAGCATTGGTCGTGCCCGCCATTTGGCTGTGAATGAAAACGGGGACATTTATGTAAAACTTGCATACGCAAATCAGGATTCTTCCAGTGTTGCCATCAGAGTTAGTCCTGAAGATGGTAAGGCAGATCAGATAGCTTACTTTGGTGGTTACAAAGCTGAAAGAGGTTATGGTCCTACCAGCATGAGAATATACAATGGCTATATCTATTTTGGTTCCAGAAGTGCGATTTACAGGCAGAAGTTAACTCCAGGTAGTCTAGTACCTGAAAGCGAAGTAGGACTTGTTCTTACAGACAGCACTTCATCCGGGCATTTAGCAAACACCCTTGCTTTTGATGATGCGGGAAACATGTATGTCAATTTCGGATCATTAAGTGATAATTGTCAAATAGAAGATAGGATGCCTCTAAGTCCGGGGCAGTATCCTTGCCCAGAGCTTGCAGAACATGCAGGTATCTGGAAGTTTGATGCCGATAAAGAAAATCAAACTCAAAAAGACGGAATTAGGTATGCTACCGGGCTTAGAGATGGAATCGCTATGGACTGGAACCATGCCACAAATAGTTTATTTGTGGTAGAGCACGGTCGGGACGATATGCATAAAATATGGCCAGATCTTTATTCAGAATGGGAAGGTGCCATGTTGCCAGCTGAAGAATTTCTTGAAGTAAAAGAAGGCGAGAACGGAGGCTGGCCTTACTTTTATTATGATCAGATGCAAAATAAAAGAATTATATCTCCTGAGTATAGGGGGGTAGATCTGAAGGAAGAAGTGAGTGAATTAGCAGAACCCATAATCGGTTTCCCTGGTCATTGGGCCCCAAATGATCTTTTCTTCTATACAGGTAATCAATTTCCGGATCGCTACAAAAATGGAGCATTTATTGCCTTTCACGGTGGTGGTCGTCGGGCTCCATATCCTTCAGCAGGCTTTATCGTAACTTTTGTGCCATATATAAATGGAAAATTTTCAAAATCCTGGGAAATTTTTGCCGATGGATTTATCGGAGAATCTTACAGGGACGGCGCTGGGCCTTCAGCTTATCGTCCTATGGGCCTTGCTATGGGTTCCGATGGATCTTTATACATCAGTGAAAGTATACAAGGGAAAATCTGGAGGATTATGTATAGGGGAAACAAGGAGAGTTTTGACGACTCTCAGTTAGAAGAGATGGAAAATCGAAAAAAAATGATTCATATCAGGGATCCTCACGAAATCAAGGACAATCTAACCAAACGCATGGCCGATGAGGGGCAGAAACTTTATAATACTTATTGTGCTACATGCCATCAGCCAGACGGAAAGGGTGACGGCCGATTTCCACCGCTGGAGGGATCGGATTGGGTAAGGGGAGAAAAAAGCAAGCTAATAAAAGTCGTGTTGGAGGGACTTGAAGGGCCGATTGCAGTAAATGGAAAACCCTTTGAGGGTGTAATGCCCAAACAGGACTTTTTAAGCGATGCTGATATCGCCAAAGTTTTATCCTATGTAAGATTAAATTTCAATAATAAGGCAAGTGCCATTAGTATCAGGGATGTGCGCAGCGTGAGGGAAAATCTAACGAATGAACACTGAGTTCAGAATAAACCATGCAACCAAACCATGAATATTTCAAAACCCAAGTCAAATGTGATATCACTATTCACAAAAAGAAAATGATTATAAGACAAACCAAACTAAATTTAAATCTATAGCTATGACTCATGTAATTTCCTATGTAGTCTTCTTTCTGTTGATTACCACATCTGGTTTTGGCCAGGCATTAGAAATGTCTCGTGAACAACTTATTCAATTCACCTCCAAATGGGAAGGGGAGCGGTTTCCCGATGGTCGACCAAAGGTGCCGGACGGGATATTGGAGCGAATGGAAAAAGTTAATATTGAAGAAGCCTGGTCAGTATTGCGGAATGAAGGCTATGAGTATCAGTTCGAGCGTGGGTGGCAACACACACATCCGGGAGGAGTACTTGTTGGTCGTGCACTCACGACCATGTATATGCCACTTCGGCCGGATGTTGATGAAGAAATAAGAAAAGAAGGTAAGAAAGCTGGCTATATCGGCAATGAAGTTTCATGGCCGATCGATCAGTTGGTTAAGGGAGATGTCTATGTGGCTGATGCCTGGAGTAGGGAACCCGGAGGAGTCATTATTGGAGGAAACCTTGCAAATTCTATTTATTCTAAATCAGGAAACGGTGTTGTGGTCGATGGTGAAGTGAGAGACCTGGAGCAGATTGAGTCCATAGAAGGTTTTAGCTCTTTTGTCAGAGGCTGGAATCCGTCTTACTATTGGTCATCCATGTTGATTGGAATTAATATACCTACACGGATTGGTCATGTGACAGTAATGCCCGGAGATGTGGTTTTGGGAAAACGAGAGGGCGTCATTTTTATTCCGGCGCACCTGGCAGAAAAAGTTGTTAAGACTGCTGAGGTTGTTCGTTTAAAAGATATGTTTGGCTTTCAACGTTTGAAGCAAGGTATATATACGCCCGGTCAGATAGATGACAGATGGTCTGATGAAATTAATAATGATTTTGCTGAATGGCTTGAAGACCACATTGATGAATTACCAGTTCCTAAGGACGAAATAGAGGAATTACTCAGGGATAGGACCTGGTAGAATTGGCAGTCCTGCTATTGCCAAGGTTGGCAGGACGTGTATCATATTTTATGGTCTCATGTAATACAGAAGTATTTACGATGCTGGTGTAGTGTTTTTCTTTTTTGGTTCTTAAAGCTGATCTTTGGTAGCCTATGATTCTGAATTTTTCCCGATTATTAATCCTTGCTGCTATTTGCATTTCCTGTGGTAGTTTAAGCAACTCTACCGACTATTCGAGTGCATGGGTTTGTGCCCACCATCCAGAGAAGGTGCAGCAACTGTTTGATGCATTAAATCTGGATTATCCTGGATTGGAAAACGTCAAAAAAGCAGTGAAGGATGAGGAATTGGCTAAGGCCTGTGATGAGCTGATCAAATACTATGAACAGTCAGCTACTGGGCGCTGGATTCAAAATTCAAGATCTGTCGAGAAAACCTGGACGCTGCTTAGCCGAGACACTACAGGTCCTTTACACACTGTTGTGCGAACGGATGGAATCTCAAATGACTCCATCGCAAATAACATGCTTCGCAATATTCATAGCTACAAAGTGTACAGCGCAGCACTAAGTACAAGACCAGATGGAGGCATCGACTGGCACGATACCGGACCCTATAATGACGATGAATTTGCATGGAATCTGAACCGACATTATTTTTTAGTGAATCTGCTGGAAGCCTGGAGGGAAACGGGAAATGAAATTTATCCGATCAAATTCAATGAATTGATAATTGATTGGGTGGTGTCTAATGCTCCCGTAGATACGATGACGCAAAGTGCTGCCTGGAGAGAACTTGAAACCGGACGAAGATTGCCTGCGTCATGGTCTAAGGCTTTTTATGGGTTTCAGAAGGCAGAAGCATTTTCTCCTGCCGCCAGAATTTTGATGTTGGCAAGTATTGTTGATCACGCAAACTATTTGACGAGATTTTACAAAAAGCATCACAACAAAGCCACTACAGCCCTTTACGGGCTGGCCTCCGCTGCCTGCTTTTGGCCTGAGTTTAAGGATAAAGACTTTTGGCTTGAAAGAGCCACAGAGGGGATGGTAGATGAGATCGAGCATCAAATATATCCGGACAACATGCAGATCGAATTAACCAGTAGCTACTATATCAGCGTGGCTGAGCGCTTCGATGCCTTTGCCGATATGATAGAATTTTGTGACAAAGAGCTCCCTGATGGGTTTCGGTCCAAAGTGGAAGGGATGTTTGATTATATGGTTTATTCCTCTGCACCGACTGGCCACGCAGTGATGAACAACGATTCGGATGCTACTGACAACCGAAAAGATCTGATGCATTTTGCTGAAAAGTACGACCGGGATGATTGGAAATATATTCTGACGTCGGGTGAGTCAGGATCGTATCCAGAGCGAAACAGCTCAGACATTTACCCCTGGGGTGGACAATTGATCTCGCGAAATAGCTGGGAGGAAGATGCCCATTGGTCTGTCTTTGATATAGGGCCATGGGGAAGGGCGCACCAGCATCATGATGCCTTGAATCTGGTGGTATCAGCCTACGGGCAAGATTTACTGGTAGATCCGGGACGATTTACCTACAACATTAATCTTCGTGCAGGAGGAGCTATGTGGCGTTCATTTTTCGTGGGTTCGGCCGCCCACAATGTTATTTTGTTTGACGGGAAAGGTCAGAATCCCGGAAAGCTGATTGCAGAAGAGCCTGTTCGAAAAGATGATTATCTTATCAGTCGGAAGTTCGATTTTGCCAGAGGCACATTTGATCATGGATTTGCGTTGGATGGCTGGGCTGATGAGGTGTCTACCAGAGGCCTCAATGATCTGCCATTGGAAACAACAGCTTATCCCCGACATACCCGCAATGTTATTTACCTGAAGGACCGGTTTTGGCTGGTGATCGATCACATTGAGGTAGAGGAATCACACCTGGCTGAGGTGCTTTGGCATTTTCACCCGGAGTGTCAGCTTGCGGTTACTGATCAGGGAGTGAGCGGTGTCAATGTTGATCGGGCTAATTTGGAGATCCAGGCAGTAGGTAATCTCGATTGGGAGGTGAAATTATCCCGAGGAGATACTCTGCCGAAAATTCAAGGATGGTATGGTCCCTCCATGAAGGTGAAGGAGCCAGCGACTACCTCAATTTTTTCAACAACACTGTCTCAAAACTCCACTTTTGCATGGTTGCTGATCCCCAAAAGGGACAATTCAGCCTCCGCCGTTCATGTTAGCATGACCCGTGAAGAGGAAAAGCTGCTTTTCAATCTTACTAATGGCGACGAGAATGTCAATATCTACCTTCACCCAACAAAGGGACATCCAGAGGTTGTTTTTGAATGATCCGGGGGATGACAGGCAGGGCTTCAATTATTTAAGATGTTAGTGTGTTGCTCAATAAAATAAACGCAACAAATATCCTTACTAAAAACGCTGCAATCAGGAAGACAGAAGTAAACACAAAGCTCCATAGGCCTTTCTTCAGAAAGACCCTCTTTTTCCTGAAGATGCCCTGAAACATAAAAACTAAACTGATAAGAAACCCAATAGACCCAATTAGAAAGATGGAGAAATCAATGGCTACATTGAAGTTCATGCCTCTGATTCATTCGCATTGCTCATTAGTTTAGCTGAGTAAGAACTGGTCAAATTTTTATAATTAAAAAGAATCCAATTGATATAGCTATCATCCCAAATTCCACAGCCATGCTGAGTAATAGGAACCGATACCTGATTTTATCGCGGAAGAGTTTGTAAATGGAGTAGGGGAGATAAATGCCTACTAGAATAAGGAGAATGCCGAAAAGGATATTGAGGATTGCGGTCATGGTGACTCAAGATAGGCATTTTTTGGAGTATTCTGACACTTTCCTAAGCATGATGTTACCATTTGGTTAATCAATATTAAATCAATCATGGTGCAGAACCCTCATTGATTATTAGGCAAAATGTCATTAGGTTTAATTCAAGGAGAAGAAATGATTCTTTTAAATGACAACAGTAAAAGTCAGCTAGTATGAGGGTAAATAAGAGAAGATTTGTGATCAAGCTATTGATGGTTGTTTTGATCGGAATAACCACGCTTTATCATCACAACCCAGTCAATGCTAATAAACTACTGACTGCCCGCCCTAATATAGTTTTTATACTTGTAGACGATCTGGGCTGGGCGGACGTCAACATATATGATCCTTTGAAACGGGGATATTATGAAACCCCCAATATAGATGCGCTTGCTTCTCAGGGCATGAGGTTTACCAATGCTTATGCGAATCCCACATGTACGCCATCACGCGCAGCGCTGATGAGTGGTCAGTATTATCCTCGTCAACCGGTATACGATGTATACACCCAACCACCAGGAACTGAGATGATCCCAGCTGCCAATACTGATGATCTTCCGGAAGATAAGATTACCATCGCCGAGGCACTAAAATCCGGAGGTTATCATAATGGTTTTATGGGCAAATGGCACATTGGAAGGTCTCCGCGTCATGGTCCGATTGAACAAGGCTTTGATATCAACATCGGAGGCTATAATATGGGTAACCCGGGAGAGTGGGAAGGTGAGTTTTTTCAACCTAATAACAACAAATACATTGGTGATGCGAGAGAAGGAGAATTTCTAACGGATTATCTCACAAGGAAAGCGGTAGAATATATTACTGAAAAGAAAGAGGAGACGTTTTACCTGCATCTCAGTTATTATGCTGTCCATATTCCGTTGCAAGCGCCTGAAAACCTTGTTAAGAAATATGAAAAGAAGCAAGGAAAAGGAGGGCATGACAACCCTACCTATGCTGCTATGATAGAATTAGTTGATACAGGCGTTGGCAAGATAATGTCTACTTTGAAAGACCTGGGGCTTGATCAAAACACCCTGGTTATCTTCTATTCTGATAATGGTGGCTTTGGGGGATATAGTTCTTTTGGAGAAGGCTACGAATCATCCGATATCACAGATAATTCACCACTTCGGAATGGTAAAAACTCTATATATGAGGGGGGTATTAGGGTTCCGCTCATTATTAGATGGCCAGGTGTCGTAAACCCTGGTACCATTTGTCATGAACCAGTCATTCACATTGACATGTATCCAACCCTGCTGGAAGCAACTGGCATAAAGCGACCTGAAAATTATATTTTGGATGGAGTGAGTCTGATGCCATTGTTGATGGATTTTGATGGGAAATTAGAAAGAGAAGCACTGTATTGGCATTTTCCGGGATATACAGAAGCAGGGTTTGAAGGAGGCCCTCAGACAGTGATCCGCTCCGGTGACTGGAAGCTGCTGAGAAGGTATGAGAAGGGCAAACCGAAGGAACTTTACAATCTGGCAAGTGATCCCGGTGAGAGCACAAATAAAGCCACATCCCAACCGGAGGTTGTCAATAGGTTGGAGAGCCTTATGGATGAATGGTTATATAAAATGAAAGCCCCCATGCCTTACTATTTTGAAGATATGTGGGGGATGAAGGATGAAAATGAGCGACTTAAAAAGCTGGTGGATGAACAGCAAAAGTTGATTGAGCAATTGAAAAAGAGGTAAAGCAACCCTGCCGGCTGAACCCAATAGATACTGTTAAAACCCATTTGGGTTTCGTTTACTATTGTAAACCACATTTAGAATTATATAATAACCTGTCAACTTATTTTAGGACGAGTCAACTTATTTTAGGACACCTCATCCTGCAAGGTTACAACCCATTCCTGCGGAAATTTCATCCGTTCTGCGGGAGCTCTCATGCTTCCTGCGACACTTCCCGGGTATCCTGCGAGAGTTCCGATGCTTCCTGCGAGACTGATCACCCTTCCTGCGGGAAGTACCGCCATTCCTGCGGGAATTTTTGTGTTCCTGCGAGCGTTGGGATCAAGTTTGATCCTTTAGACTTTGAATGATATAAACGAAATGATCCACAATAAAAAAGCCTTAATCTCTCTCGAAATTAAGGCTTTTTCTGCGGTCTGGACGAGACTCGAACTCGCGACCTCCTGCGTGACAGGCAGGCATTCTAACCAACTGAACTACCAGACCAACTTGTTTATTCTTTGGACGTCTTCCAAACGAGGTGCAAATCTATACCCTTCAATTTTTTAATCCAATATATACTTTCAATTTAATTTAAGAACCTTTCAAATTATTTGAAAGGCATCCATTCTTTTCTTGCTAAATTTGCCCATTCAAAAATAACACTATACATGCACCTGGAATTTGAGCAACCTATCGTAGAACTTGAATCTAAACTTGCAGACATGAAGGATCTGGCAAGAGAAAGTGATGTTGATGTGAGCGACGCGATCAAAAAACTGGAAGACAAGATTTCCAAACTTAAGAAAGACACTTTCCTAAATCTCACCCGTTGGCAGCGAGTACAGCTGTCAAGACACCCTGAGCGACCTTATACCCTTGATTACATCTATGAGATGTCCGAAGATTTCATCGAGCTCTTTGGTGACCGGGCTGTCAAAGACGACAAGGCCATGGTAGGTGGATTTGCCAATATCGATGATCAGACATTCATGATTATCGGTCAGCAAAAGGGAAGAAATACCAAGCAGCGTCAGATGCGTAACTTCGGGATGGCAAATCCTGATGGTTACCGTAAGGCTTTGAGGCTGATGAAGATGGCTGAGAAATTCAACAAGCCAATCATCACGCTGATTGATACTCCCGGTGCATATCCGGGGATAGAAGCCGAAGAAAGAGGGCAGGGGGAAGCCATCGCCCGTAATCTGAAGGAGATGATGACCCTCAAGGTACCAGTGATTTGTATTATCATAGGTGAGGGAGCTTCAGGAGGTGCATTGGGCATTGCCATTGGAGACCGCGTTTTCATGATGGAAAACTCATGGTATTCTGTGATCTCTCCTGAAAACTGCTCGACCATCCTGTGGAGGACATGGGATTACAAGGAGCAGGCGGCTGAAGCATTGAAGCTGACAGCCACAGATATGCTAAAAAATAATCTGATAGATGGAATCATTAAGGAGCCTCTTGGTGGAGCTCACACTGATCAGAAGGCATCTTCAATAGAGTTGAAAAAAGCTATTTTTAAGGCGCTTAAGGAATTGGAAAAGCTTTCTGTGGAGAAACGTATCGAACAGCGCATAGAGAAATTCTGTGCGATGGGTGCCTTTACAGGGTAAGTCATGAAGGTTGGGTTGGTCCTTTCCGGTGGTGGTGCGCGGGGCATAGCGCATCTGGGAGCTATCCAGGCACTTGAAGAAGAAGGACTTCAATTTGATATGGTTTCCGGTACCAGCGCCGGTGCATTGCTGGGTGCTCTCTATTGTTACGGGTATTCTCCTGAGGAAATCCTCCAAAGAATTCAAAAAACCAACTTCTACGGCTTACTACGACCCGCACTCAACTGGCAGGGACTTATTAACATTGAGAAAGGTAGCGATGAAATCAAAAAGCACATCCGCGAAAATGATTTCTCAGCCCTGAAGAAACCACTTTTCATTACCGCCACTCAAGTGAACAAAGGCAAAGCCAAAGTGTTTAGCAAGGGTCCATTGATCAAACCACTCCTGGCTTCCAGTAGTATTCCAGTGCTTTTCAATCCGGTAACTATCCGAAACAAGCAGTACGTAGACGGTGGTATTACGGACAACCTCCCCATCAAGCCACTTAAAAATAAGTGTGATCGGATAGTGGCCATGCATTGCAACCCTATAGATAAAAATTATAAGGTTGGAAGCTGGCGTGACCTCATGGAAAGATCATTGCTTGTTGCCATCACCATCAACAGTCATCGTAGTAAAAATAAGTGCGATGTCTTCATTGAGCCTCCCGGGGTTTCGGACTTCAAGGTATTTGATTTTAAAAGTGCACGACAGATTTATGAAGTAGGATATCAGTATACCCGTGAGAAGATTGAAAAGAAAAATATCCTGAAGAATTTTGAACTGGTGAGTGCATGATGCGGCAATTCTTTCTTCTATGTTTTAAGCTTACAGGCTGGACCACCAAAGGGGAGTTGCCCGACCTGAAGAAGTTTGTGCTTATCGTTGCGCCTCATACCAGCATGATGGATTTCTTTGTAGGTGTGGCTGCCCGCTCTATTTTTAGATTAAAATCCAACTACCTGGTTAAAGATTCTCTCTTTAGAGTTCCTGTTGTCGGCTGGTTTTTACGTCTCACAGGAGGCTATGCCGTCGACCGTTCTAAGCATAATGGTATGGTAGACCAGGCCGTGGCTTTGTTCAACGAAAAGGAGCGCTTCATCCTTACTATTACACCCGAGGGTACCCGCAGTCTCGTCACCAAATGGAAGTCCGGCTTCTACTGGATCGCTACAGAAGCTAACATCCCCATCGTGATGGTAGGGTTTGATTATAAGGAGCGATTCGTTGAGATGAGGCCCCCGTTTTACCCCACAGGCAACCTCGAGGCCGACCTCGAAGTGATGAAAGCCTACTTCCGCACAATCACAGGAAAGCATCCTGAGAAAGGGGTGGTGTGAGGAGTCGACCAAACCTTCAATCTAAATTGGTTTCAGCTAAATATGCGCAATTAGCATTTCATCCCGTTCGCACCAGAGTGGAGCGTGTTGGTTAAGAAGACGTTTCGACAATTCATACAGCGCGGTATTTACTGCAATCATCATCATCCCTCTCTTATGAAGAGAGGGGGAGTATTTTCTGAGATGTTTTCCTCAGGTGAATTAGTGGGTGAGTTGGTTCAGCTGAATTATCAGGGTAATTTCCAGAATACACTCATTTATCGCATAGTCCTCTTGGAGATATTCTGCTGGGAACTGGGGAATAGTGTGGTAAATCAGCGTTTCATCCCGTTCGCACCAGAATGGTTGGTTTGGTTAAGAAGACGTTTCTACACCAACTCACCCCAGACCCTCTCTTGCGAAGAGAGGGAGCGTTCCGCCTAAAGATTTTATACATCTGGCAAAAGAAGAGCTTGTACAAGACAATTCAAGCAGCGCGGTATTTACTGCAATCATCATCATCCCTCTCATATCAAGAGAGGGGGAGTATTTTCTGAGATGTTTTCCTCAGGTGAACTGGTGGGAGAGTTGGTGCAGCTGAATTATCAGGATAATTTCCAGAATATACCCATTTGAAATTCTTCAACTAATCAATCATCTTTAAGGTATCATTACTATTAACTGATGAGATATTTGGAAGTCCTTTCTTTTGCAAGAGAACTAAGAAAAAATCAGACAAAGGCTGAGATGGTTTTCTGGTCAAAAGTCAGAAATAGGAAATTCCATGGATTTAAGTTTAATAGGCAATTCATCATTGAGCATGACAAAGCACATTACTTCATCGCAGATTTTCATTGCTACGAAAAGAAATTGATTGTTGAAGTTGATGGTAAGATACACCTCAAAAGGGTGGAAGAGGATAAAAGCAGGGATACAATCTTGAATCAGTTAGGTTATACCACAATTCGATTCAAAAATGAAGAGGTACTATTTGATTGGAAAAATGTTGAATCGAAGTTGCTCAACCAACTCGAAATCAATCGGCTATTATGAAGAAACTTTTGCAATGCTTGAGCAATCATAATAGATAGAGAGTTGGTGGAATTAACCCCAGCCCTCTCTTGCTAAGAGGGGGTCTAATTGATTCGATTGGGGTGTAGAGTCGTTATTTCAAATTGCGATTAGCCCTCTCTTATGAAGAGAGGGGGAGTATTTTCTGAGATATTTTCCGCAGATGAACTGGTGGGTGAGTTGGTAGAAAAATGGCCAATCCAACTAACTACCCCCAATTAACCCAGAGTATAGAGCAAAAAAAACACCCCTTACGAGGTGTTTTTCAATAATGCTTAAAGTTAACTAATTAACTTTTCGTAGTTCTTTTTGTTCTTCGCTTCGGCTTCACTTCCTCCTCTACGATCTCGTCCTCTACGCTGGCGAGAATCCTTCCGCAGTGCTCACAAACGATAACTTTCTTTTGTTCTCTAATCTCAGCTTGCTTTTGAGGAGGTACGATATTGAAACATCCTCCACAGGCACCTCTTTTCACAGAGACTACTGCCAGGCCATTCCTCATGTTTTCTCTTACCTTCTCATAAGAAGTAAGTAATCTTTCTTCAACGTTTTTGGCAGCCTTCTCGCGATCCTTCAAAATCTTCTTTTCATCATCCTCAGATTCCTGGGTGATAACCTCTAATTCTCCTTTCTTAGAGTTTAGATCTTCAGTGCGCTCAGACAACAAGGTCTTTGTATTCTCAATCTCCTCTTTCTTGGCATCAATCTTTTCGAAAGCCTCTTTGATTCTTTTCTCAAGGATCTGGATTTCAAGTTGCTGTAACTCAATCTCCTTCGTGATGGCATCGTATTCACGATTGTTTCTCACGTTCATCTGCTGTTCCTCATATTTTTTAATGAGTTTTTCAGCATCCTTGATAGCAGATTTATTGTTGTTTATGGCTTCTTCTAGATCCGAAAGCTCTTGATTTTGCTTGTCGATGCGGGTCTGGTAACCGGTGATCTCATCCTCAAGATCCATCACCTCGTCAGGTAATGCTCCTCTTACTTTTATCAGTTCATCAAGTTCGGAATCAAGGGATTGTAATTTTACTAGGGCGTCAAGCTTTTTAGCTACAGGATTTTCCATTAAGTATTACAAATATTTGATTGGGTTTGTCACTACTTTCGACAAACGGAGTGCAATATTAGTGAATTTTTTACTTAATACTTCATAAAGTAAATCCTTTGTAAATTGTTCGCTTTCATAGTGACCAATATCCGCTATGATGATCTTGTTATCAGCTTCAAAAAAGTCATGGTACTTGAAGTCACCTGTGATGAAAATATCCGCTCCCGCAGCGATAGCCTGTTTCAGTAAAAAGCTGCCAGAGCCACCACAAACGGCCACTCTTTCTATATTTTCATGACATAAATTGGTGTGTCTTATCACCTCTGTATTAAGCTTTTCTTTCAGGAAAATCAAAAAGTCTGACACGGCCATTGGATTTTCCAGATCTCCAATCATTCCGGATCCTATATCCTGGTTGGCATTGTTCAGTGTATTGAGATAGTAAGCTACCTCTTCATACGGATGACTGAGCTGTAGCGCTTTTATGACCCTCGAGACGTTCGGTGTCTCCATGATCACCTCTACACGAATTTCATTCACCGTTTCATCCTCATTTACTTCACCGATATGTGGTTTCGTGCCTTCACCAGGACGAAATGTGCCTGTACCATCCAGCTGAAAGCTGCAATGATCATATTTTCCTACCTGTCCCGCACCGGCCTCATACATGGCTCTAAGCACCTCTTCTTTATTTTCTTGAGGGATGAAGGTTACCAGCTTAAGTAAAGTGTCTGTTTTCGGACTCAGGATCTGTGGATTGACAAGCTGAAGCTGGTCAGAGATCTTTTTATTGACTCCATGGCTGACATTGTCCAGGTTAGTATGAGCCGCATAGAGGTTGAGGTTATTTTGGATGGCCTTAATCACGCAGCGCTCTACCCAATGATCAGGAGTGATCTTTTTGAGTCCTTTGAAGATCAATGGATGATGCGCGATGATGAGGTTACATCCTTCGTTGATAGCCTCATCCAACACTTCTTCAGTAATGTCCAGGGTAAACAGGATTCCGGATACTTCATCCCGGTAATTACCGATCATCAAACCGCTATTGTCATAAGATTCCTGGTAGGTTAGGGGAGCGAGTCGCTCTAGGTAGTTTGTAATATCTTTGACTTTCATATGACCTGGTGGCAAGTTTTGCTTTTTCCGTTTGCTTTGTTGTTGGACCTTATCACGAGGATAAGAAACCGGCTATTTGACAGAGAAATAATCAAACCTGTTCAATTTGAAACAAATGTAATAGGCATTGGAAATCTTTCGGTGGGAGGCACAGGAAAAAGTCCAATGGTAGCCTACCTCTGTGAATGGCTGATCAGCCAGTCTATCCCCACAAGCACATTGAGCCGGGGATATAAACGAAAAACAAAAGGATTCCGAATCGTGACTGATGGGGAGTCTGCTGTGACGGTAGGCGATGAGCCTTTTATGTTTTATCAGCGATACAAAGACAAAGTGCACGTGGTGGTGGGTGAAGAGCGGATGTATGCGATCCCTGAATTGCTTTTTAATTTTCCTGATACTGAGGTGATCCTGATGGATGACGCTTTTCAGCACCGAACGGTGAAACCATCATTAAATATTATGATCACCACTTATCAGCGTCCATTCTACTCAGATTATGTAATGCCATCCGGGTTTCTAAGAGAATCCCGTAGAGGAGCAGAACGGGCAGATATCATTGTGGTGTCCAAGTGTCCTTTAAACCTAAGTGAAGCGGATCAACGTGCAATAAGTGATCGAGTTGCTTCATATGCTAATGCCAGGGTATTCTTTACAGGTATAGAATATGGCGAAACGCTGCCTTTATTTGATGATTGTAAGCCGTTAAACAAACAGGTGATTGCCATCTCAGGTATTGCCAATGCAGATATTTTCCATGGTTATGTCGATTCAAAATACCAGGTGAAGATCCATCATCAATACGGAGATCATCATGCATACAGTAAGCTTGACATCAAAGGGATTATTGCGGAATTGAATGACCAGACAAGTTTGATCACTACAGAAAAGGACGCTGTGAAAATGAGACTTTTTCCAGAGCTTAAAGACTACTCATGCTATTATCTTCCCATCAAAATAAAATTTTTGAAAGACGAATCGTTATTTCAGTCAATGATTAAAGACAGTATTGAGTTCCGTCAAAAAGAGATCACTTAATTTTGAGCGTGCGAAAGCTAATAGTCATTTTTTTACTTGCCTTTACCTGGTCTGCATACAGTCAGATTGTCGACGACTCCACTGAGCTTGTATATGGACCGGAGACTACCCTGATCATCAAGGAAATTGATATCAAAAACAACTTTCCGGTAGAGCGACATCCCGATACTTTGATGTATGGAACGGAGCGTTTCACCTGGATGGATAAGCTTAGTGATTATTACCAGGACCTGGGCAATAGCGGAACTGCCATGTATCCAGTTTTCCCGCAAGCCAATGAAATGATCGGTAAGACAGCAGGGTATAATGTGTTTGATCATTATATGGTTGAACCGGAAGACATGAACTACTACGACACCAAATCTCCCTTTATGGATCTAAAAGTCGTTTTTGGTGGGGGAAGTAGGTCCATTGCAGATTTTAATTTTTCAAGAAATGTGAACGAGCATTGGAATGTGGGGTTTGATATTTACCGGATCACCTCAGACAAACAGATTGGGTATGCCGGACAGGGAGACCGGAATGTTGTAGGAACCACTTTTGATATTTATTCTTTTTATAAGCATTCCAAGCTTCCATATACCATGATTGTCAATTTGGTGAATATGTCTCACAATGTGGAAGAAACAGGCGGTATATTGATAGAAAGTGATGCTCCGGCGGAGGAGTTTTTCCAGTATCAGGATTCGGAGATCAGGTTGGAAGAAGCAAGGACCTATGACAAGCGGATCCAGGGACATCTTTATCATCAGTTTCAGTTGGCCAATCAACTGCAAGTATATCACCAGCTGGATCTGAGTAGAAAGCGATTTGGTTTCAGTGATGCCAATGATGGGGGAGATCTTTATACCACCTTTTATAAGCAGTTTCTGATAGATCCAGATAGCACATATGAAAATACCATTTTTAATGAAACCGTGAATGAGGCTGGTATTAAAGGGGATTTGGCCAATCTGTTCTATAGATTATATATCAAATCAAGGATTGTGGACCTTGAATACCTTTATTATGATCCCACCTCCGGTGTGGTGGAAACTTATCTGGGTGGCTATGCCCGGTTTGACTGGAAAGAGAAGTTCAATGTGGAAGCCATGGCAGAGTTTCTCCAAAGTGGGGAATACAAACTCATTGGAAAGATTAACTCAGATCTGATCTTTGGATCTTATAAATCCATTTTGGCTAAACCAAGTTTTCTGGTAGAGAACTACTTCGCTAACAACCACGAGTGGCACAACAGTTTTCGATCTTCTTTCACTAATGAGATTACCGGAGGTATCAATGTAAAAACCAGAAACATTCGTCTTCGGCCCTCTGGTAGGATACTCACACTCAATAACTTTGTTTATTTCGACCAGGAGATTAACCCACAACAGGCTGATGCAGCTGTCTTGTATAGCCTGGGTGGAAATATCGATCTGTCGTTTTACACAGACTTTGCCAGGAAAGAAGGTTTCCATCTGGAAAATGAGGCTTTCTATTCTGAGGTCTCAGGTGGCGATGCCAACAAGCTCAGGCTTCCAAAACTTTTTTATAAAGGTAGGGCCTATTGGTCAGGCTTTGTATTTAACAATACCATGGGGCTGGAGTTGGGTGTGGACATGCATGCCAAAACAGGTTATAAGGCATTGACATACGCACCTGAGATTCAACAGTTTTATTTACAGGACGATTTTACGATTGAGGCTTTCCTGGCAATCGACGCCTTCCTGACGATCCGTGTGGATAAGCTCAGAGCATTTGTTAAATTCACCCACGTAAATCAACCTGCGGATGGTGGTTACTTTGTCACTCCATACTACCCTGGTGAGCAGCGAATGATTGGTTTAGGGGCCAGATGGTTATTTTTTGATTGATGAAAGAGCTAACGACATTAGGATTACAGCTACCCACAGATCCCAGATGGGTAGAGATAGCAGAAAAAGACATTGAGGATATTTTGGTAGACCATGCCTATTGCGAACAGAAGGCAGCATCGTCATGCATTTCGCTGATCGTACAATTCCCAGAGAAGAGCAAACTTGTGAATACACTTACACCAGTGGTGAGTGAGGAGTGGTCCCATTTTGAGATGGTCCTGGGGCACTTGAAAAGGCGAAAGATGACGCTAGGAAAAGCCAGAAAGGATGAATATGTTGTCAGGATCAACCAAATCGTAAGGAAGGGTGGTTCAAGGGATGAGCAGCTGGTTGAAAAGCTGCTGCTAAATGCTTTGATAGAAGCAAGAAGTGCCGAGCGATTCAAGATCCTCTCGCAAAACATAAAAGATCAGGAATTGGCAACATTCTATCATGAACTAATGGTCTCAGAGGCCGGTCATTACCGAAACTTCCTCGATCTGGCAAAAACTTATATGCCAGAACCCTACGTAAACCAGCGCTGGAAGCAATTCCTGGAAGAAGAAGCGAAAATCATGGTATCTCTGGAGCCCCGAAAGCGCATGCATTGATATGTCTGTAAAATAGACAAAATTGTCACTCTCCTTTAAGGGGTGTAATAGGGGGTATCAAAATAAATCGAGGTATATTGTTCACGGTCTCAGCTCCTAAAAATAATTGTAACCCTTCGGACCATCGGTTCAAATTCACAACACCAATCATAAAATGTCATTTAAATTATGGTTAATTTAAGCATGTAGACACTGCAAAATGATTCCACTCATTGTTTTCCTCAACCTATTCATCATCTCCAGTTCCACTGAAGAGCGGATCCTGAAGATCCATGAGATGGAGTATTTTGTTGATGAGGAAAAAACATACTCGTTTGACGAGGTGCTCCTTTCTAACCATGTATTCACCATCAATCCTGATTTCAAACCTATTGACTTTAAGCCTAATGCAGCTTACTGGATCAGGTTGACGCTCAATATACCTGACAATGATAAAGACTATCTGCTGGAAGTCTTTGATCAGACCATTGATTCGCTGACTATTTATATCAAAAAAGAAGGAGATGATCGGTTTACTACTTATGAAACAGGTGATAATTATGACTTTCAACATAAGTACTACAACCACAAAAACTTTGAAGTCCCACTTGGAAAGGCTGGAAAATATGAATGTCTCATCAGGATTGTTAGCCATCAATACGTTGATGTTCGTTTTTCAATCAGAACATTCGATTTCTTCCTGGAATATGCTATTAGCGAATATTTTGTTTATGGCATCTTCTACGGGATGATTTTAATTATCTCAGTGTACAACTCTCTGATATACCTGGCCATCCGTGAACGGAAATATCTTTTTTACACCTTCTATATTTTGAGTGTTGGCCTCTATGCCATGTGTGTGGATGGAATAGCCTATCAGTATTTATGGCCCAATAGCCCCGCCTGGAACCAAATAGCCTATGGTGTTGCACTGTTTCTGGTCATTTTCTGGTCAATTATCTTCTCCAAAAGATTCTTAAGGCTAAGTATCCGCTCACCACGGATCAATAAAGCACTCAATATAGTATTGGCACTGAGGGTTGCATTTTTCTTTTATGCATTGCTTTTTGACCAGTCTCTCTTCCAGCTAAGAAACATTGAGCTGATCCCACTGACCTTAATTTTCATTGGGGGTATATCTGTTTACATGAGAGGATATCAGCCAGCCAGGTTTTTCGTTGTGGCTTACGGGTTTTTATTCGTGGGATTTATCATCAAAGCCCTGATGATGCTTTTTGCCATACGTGTGGTTACCATTTCCTATTATAGCCTCCATTTTGCTTTTGTACTTGAGATGCTGTTTTTATCCTATGCATTGAGCGATAGGGTTAGAATCCTGAAATCAAACAGAGACAGGGCCCTGAAAAGGATTATTGCTCAACATGAAAAAAATGCCCAATATAAAGATAAGCTTAATGCTCAATTGGAAAAGACTGTCAATGAACGGACCCGGGAACTAAAGGAGAAAAATTTGCTGTTGATCAGGCAGACAAATGAAATCTCTGAAATCAATTCTTTGTTGGATCTCGATAACTGGCGGCTAAGAAACAACATTAAGTCTATCCAAAGAGAGCGATTACTCAATATTGAGATGACCTATGACCAGTTCAATATGGTATTCAGCGATAAAGAGAAATGCCTTCAAGCACTAAGCAACTATAAGTGGGAAAAAGGGTATCATTGTCACAAGTGCCAAAACACCAGCTATAGCGAATCCAATTTGCCATTTGGAAGAAGATGTACACGTTGTGGCTACAATGAATCAGCTACAACAAATACACTGTTCCACGGCATCAAATTTCCTATTGAAAAAGCCTTCTATATTCTCTATGTTACACTCAATAATAGTGAGCATACATTGACTGAACTTTCGGAGATTCTTGAAATACGAAGAAATACCATCCTGGATTTCAAAAAACGTGTTGGAGAACTTGAAAGAGGAGAACATCTAAGACTTCGCGAGATTTTTCATAAAATCGATACAAAATCGCTTATTACCGAAAAATAATATTGTATTATAACAAGAATTTATTTTCGAATAATTCTTGTTATTAAAGCGATCAGTATATCAATTAATAAATCTATTTAAGATTTATTGATCGAAAATTCTTGTTATTATTTCGATACCTGCAAACTCCATTCACCAAATCGTAGTTTACTGTTATTTGTATTTATCCAATATTTTACAATTGGAGAATTGACACATCAATTGTATAATTGGCAAAAAATGAACTACTAGAACATTCATTAAAACCAAAAATTCATGAAAACACCCTTTACATTAATGATTTTGCTATTACTAACAACGGCAAAATTAAATGGTCAGGATTTGGATGTTTCAGGCCAGGTCACTGATGCTGAAACAGGAGAAGCGCTCATCGGTGCTACCGTGGTTGTTCAAGGAACAACCAATGGAACAGTCACTGACTTAGATGGGAACTATCGGCTGACTGTAGGAGATTCTGAAACGACACTGGAGTTTTCTTACATTGGCTATGAGACGAGGTCTATTCCATTGAATGGAAGAACGACTGTGGATATTGCAATGAGCCTTGATGCAGAGCAGCTGGATGAGGTTGTTGTAGTAGGATATGGTACACAAAAACAACGAGATCTTACTTCTGCAATTTCTACTGTGAAGGCAGAAGAAATTACTCAATCGCCGTCAGGTCAGACCATGCAATCGTTGCAAGGTAAAGTCGCTGGCTTACAAATTGTAAGTGCGGGATCACCGGGTGAAGAACCTACCGTGAGAATCCGGGGTATTGGTTCATTTCCGGGAAGCAGTGATTCATCCCCTTTATATGTTGTGGATGGAATGTTTTTCGAAAATATTGATTTTCTGAATCCTTCCGACATTGAATCACTGTCAGTTCTAAAAGATGCATCTGCTGCAGCCATCTACGGAGTACGTGCTGCTAATGGTGTGATCTTGATCACAACGAAGGGAGGTAGGTTGAATGCCAAGCCCACTATCACCTATGATGGGTATGTCGGGGTACAGATGCCTCAAAATGTACTGAAGATGGCTAATGCAGAGCAGTTTGTAAACTATATCAATCAGACTGGTTCTGCAGTAGATATTGCTTACATCGATAATGCGATGCAAAGATTTGGCAGGAGCAGGGTAAATGCGAATATACCGGATGTAAACACAGACTGGTATGCAGAGATCATGGAGCCAGCGCTACAACAAAACCATTCAATGACCATAAGTGGTGGAAACAATCAAAGTTCTTATTCCTTTGGGGTGAACTACTTTGAACAGGAGGGACTGCTAAAAACGGAAAACTCCTATCAAAGAGTGAATATTCGGACAAAGCTGGACCAACAAGTGAATAACTGGTTAAAAGTAGGGCTAAACCTTAACGTGAGCCAGGGAATAAGGTACCTGCCCAATGATGCGGCCTGGTTCAGCGCTTATCATGCAGTGCCAATCCTACCGGTGTTTGATGATCAAAACTTTAGTGATTTGCAAGATGCTGGCACACCCAATGCCAGTCGATACGCAAGTGCACAAATCCTGGATTATCGGGGCAGTCAAAACCCATATCTTAATCTGGATTACAGAGACAACCGCCAGGATATCAGAAAAGTATTGACGGGACTGTATTCAGAAGTAGATCTGATACCAGACAGGCTGACATTTAAGATCAACTATAATGTTTCTATTCTAGCTCTGAAAGCCAGAAGTGTGCTGCTTCCATACTGGGTAACAAACGAAACCAATAGATTATTATCAAGCATCAATACTTCAAGAACAACAGAAGTCAATCATTTCCTGGATAATGTCCTGACTTATGAAGAAAGCTTTGGAGATCATAATCTAACGGCTATGTTAGGGACTTCCTATCGGGATGAATGGTACGACTTTTTGAGTGGATCGGCCGATGACATCCCATTAAATGAAAACTCATGGTATATCGGTCAGTCGCAATCAGAAACTTCAAAAGAAGTAAATGACAATGCAGAGAGAATTTACGGGCTTTCATACTTTGGTCGGGTAGCATACAACTATAAGAGCAAGTACATTGCCTATTTTACCCTAAGGAGGGATGGTACCTCGAAGTACCAGGAAAAATGGGGTACCTTCCCCGCTTTTGGACTTGGTTGGGTATTATCTGAGGAAAGTTTTATGCAAGGCGTGCAGTTCATCAACTTCCTGAAGATTCGTGGTGGCTGGGGCCAGCTGGGTAATGACAACATTGCCAGACAGGATGGTGCCAACACAACAAATCCGGTTTTTCTAGCAATTAATGGTGTTCAGGTGAATGGTACTAAAACTACCAGTACATTTGGATACCTTGGATGGGAGACAGTGACTGGAACTAACATTGGTTTGTCTGGTGACCTGTTTGATGGAAAACTGACTGTGGAAGCAGATTATTTCATCAGAGATACTGAAAACGCCGCCATTCCAGTAAGTCTTAAGCTGCAGTCAGGAAGCGTCCTAAAAAATGTAGGAACAATCAGGAATTCAGGGCTTGAGCTTGCTTTGAACTGGAAGGGCAAAATCACACAAGACCTTCAGTACTCTCTGGGTGGGAACATTGGTACACTTAAGAATGAGGTTACAGACCTGTTTGGTCAGGCATATATCAATGGTGGACAGGCCGAATTTCGTCAGAGATCACAGGTTGGTGAGCCATTGCTGTCATTTTATGGATATGAAGTAGCAGGAGTGTATCAGACCCAGGAGGAAGTGGATGCTGATCCGGTAGCAGTAGCTAATGGGTTGGTGCCGGGAGATCTCAGGTTTAGAGATCAAAATGGGGATGAGGTCATAAATGATGATGATAAAGTATTTCTTGGTTCATACTTCCCCAGTATCACTTACGGTGGATCACTGGGTTTAAAGTTTAGGAATCTTGAATTTTCCATGTACATCATGGGACAAAGTGGCAACAAGATACTCAACAGAAAAAGAGGAGAGCTGATTTGGACCAATGACACCAATATAGACGCTGACCTTGCCACTGGTCTTTGGAATGGCGAAGGTACCTCAGACAGATATCCTTCGGCATCCGGTTTAAGAAGAGGTTGGAACCAAAACTTCAGTGATTTCTATATTGAAGACGGTGACTTTTTCAGGATTCAAAATGTGCAGCTGGCTTACAACTTCACCGGGTTGGAATTGGCAGGACAGGAAATGCCTACGGTGAGAGTTTATGTGACTGCAGAGAAGCCTTTGACCGTATTCAACTACAATGGATTTAACCCGGAAGTGCCCAATGGTATCGACCGACAATTCTATCCTGTGCCTGCGATCTATACAGTAGGCTTAAACCTTAAATTTTAATCAAGAATAAGATGAAAATTGTGAAAAAAATAAATTTAATGAGACCCCTTATTTTGATTGGAATACTGGTAGGGTCTTTGTTTGGCTGTGAAGAACAGCTGAACGCGCCATTTGAGGATGAAACTTTTACATCTGATGTTGATTATGAGGATCCCGACGGTATAATACTTCCTCTCATGGGAGCTTATGAAGGCTTTTATACCCGTGGTTGGGAAGACCCGGTTACAGTAGGTTTGAGAGGCGACGATGTGAATGCTGCAGGTGATCAGGCCCCTATGCAAGAGCAAGATGAGTTTATCTATCTTGCTGGTCACTGGAATGCTAATGCTCTGTGGCAAGGTCGATACAATGATATCGTCAATGCTTTTACTGCCATTGATGAGATCAATAAGTTTCGTCCTGTTGTAGCTGATGAGGAGTTGGTAGATCAATATATTGCAGAATGCCGAGTGATTAGGGCCTGGCTTTATTTGGATATTATCAGAACTTTTGGAGGGTGTATTGTCATCGATGACCTGACTACTATTCAAAGTACACCGTTGAGCAACAAAGCTGAGGCTATGGAATACATTGCCGATGAAATGGCTGAAGTAATTCCTCTTTTACCAGATATACATCCCAATAAGCGAACGGATATCCCCGGAGGTATTACCCAATATACAGCATATGCCATTCAGGCTATTGCTTACCAGGAGATGGAAGATTATCAGGGAGTGGCAGATGCTACTTCTGCAATCATAAATTCCGGAGAATTCCAGCTTTATTCAGACTTCTATCATCTTTTTAAGCAGGCTGGGAAGCTTAGCGATGAGAACATCCTGGAATTTCAGTTTTCTGATTTTAACTCTTCTACCGGAGATAGGTTCGGACACCTGTACGCTCCCTTTGGTATTGCCTGGAATCCTGTAAGGACAGGTGCAGGGGGAGGATGGGGTTTCTATGAACCTACGAAGAAGTTTATCAAGTTTATGCTTGACCGAGGTGAGACGGTGCGACTTGAAACATCTGTGACATGGACTCCTGATGGGATTACAGAAATTGAGAATGAATGGGGTGCCTTACCTGGCTGGATTGACAATTTCAACAGAGAAGGAGATGAGTTTGTCAACAATGCTCGCAAGAAATGGGGTGCCGGTAAATGGATCCAGCCTTCTACCGAATCATTAGATGGCAGGAACAGCCCTGGTAGCGGTAAGAATATGACAGTGATCAGGTACGCAGAAATACTGCTGATGTATGCAGAGGCGTTGACCCGTGGAGCCAATGGAAGTGCAACATTAGATGCCGATGATGCTGTGAATTTGGTTCGGGACCGAGCTGGTCTGGGAGATCTTTCAGGAGTGACTACAGCACAGGTACTTGAAGAAAAATTTGCTGAGTTGGGCACAGAATGGGGTATCAGGTTCAATGACATGGTTAGGACTGGCAATACCGCTGAACTTTCCCATGAGGGCAGAACTTTTGACATGACTAAAGCCTATTTGCCATTTCCAGCAGATCAGGTATCTGAATTACCTCAATTAGCTGATGGTTTATAAAAATGAGACTACAAATGAAAAATATACTTAGTATAACTATCTGTGCATTGTCCGTAATCCTATTGTTCAATGCATGCGAACAAGAATATCTGGATCCAATCACGCAGGTTGAGCCCGGCGCTGACGAGGCAGCACCAGAGGTCACGGTAAATTTCCCACCTGATGGATATGAGTTACAAACCAATGATGAAATAGCATCGATCAACATCCGGTTTGAAGTAAGGGATGATATTGAAATTAAGGATATTTCAGTTTCTCTTAATGGATCAGAGATCGCCAGTTTTAATGACTTTCTCGATTATCGGGTAGCCAAGATGGATTTTGACTACGACAATGTGACCACTGGAGATCATGTGTTAACTGTTGCCGCAACTGATCTGGATGGGAAAACGAGTGAGGCTAATGTAAACTTTTCTAAAAGTCCACCATATGTCGCAGCTTACGAAGGTGAGGTTTTCTATATGCCATTCAACGGAGAATACCGGGAGATGAATTCCCTGGATTTAGCAACATCAAAAGGAACTCCTGGCTTTGCCGGTTCTGGAAATGGAGTGCAGGGTGGTAATGCCTATGCCGGTGCAGTAGATTCATACCTTACTTTCCCAACTGCCGGATTGCAGGGAACCAATGCAATCAGTGCTACCTTCTGGGTAAAAGTGGACGATTCTATGGATCGTGCAGGTGTTTTGGTAGCAGCACCACCTGCTGATAATAACAACGACAGAACCAAGGGATTCAGATTTTTTAGAGAAGCCAGTAATGGTGGGGCTACTCAGCGATTTAAGTTGAACGTGGGTAATGGAACAGCGGACTCCTGGTTTGATGGAGGAGCCAATGCAGATGTCACACCAAATACAGGGGAGTGGACACATTTTGCTTTTACCATTACCGATGCTAAAGTGGTTGTATATATCAACGGGGAGATTGTAAGTGAAGGCGCTTTTACCGGATTGGATTGGACGGATGTTGAGAACCTGACTATTATGTCTGGTGAACCAAACTGGACAGGTTGGAATCACCTTGCAGATGGTAGCCAGATGGATGAGTTGAGAATTTTCAATGAAGAACTGTCTCAGGCGGATATTCAAACCATCATGCTGAAAGAACAGGCAAGTTTTTACCTGGACTTCAATGGTGATTACACTGATGCTGTCAGTGGTGAGGATGCCACTGTGGTCGGATCCCCGGATTTTGATTACAGCGGTGGAGTATTTGGTGATGCTTACCAGGGAGCAACAGATTCATATCTCACTTTCGGCACAGATGACATTCTTGGAGATGAATTCAGTGCAAGCTTCTGGCTAAACGTAAATAACACACCAGATAGAGCAGGTATTCTTGTTGTAGGACCGGAAGATACAGCCAATCCAGAATCACAAAATGACAGGACAAGCGGATTCCGCTTTTTCCGTGAGGCAAGCAATAGCGGCACTACCCAGCGATTTAAACTAAATGCGGGAAATGGTATTGCAGATTCCTGGTTTGATGGTGGTGCTTCTGCTGACGTGGATCCTACCACCGGTAATTGGGTCCATTTTGCCTTCTCTATTTCCGATACTGAATCAGTTGTTTACATCAATGGAGTTCAGGTTTCACAAGGGGTGTTTACTGGTATTGACTGGACTGGATGCGATGTGCTATCCATCATGTCTGGGGCTCCAAGGTTTACCGGATGGGGCCATCTGTCCGATGCAAGTCTGATGGATGAGCTAAGACTGTTCAATAAAGCAATTACAATGGACGAAGTGAATTTGCTTTACAACGACGGTCTGTAATTTTAATCACTTAAAACTGACAAAATCAAAAAGGACCAATGAGACTGCCAAAGGCAAAGATTAAATCTTCTTTGGCAGTCTCATTTTATAAATAAAATCTTATGCAAGTGCAATTGAATTTGGCAATGGGGAAGCTTATGATTTTGGGCTTGATAAGCTTTTCATTGCTGGTTTTTAACGCTTGTAACGACAAAGATGATCAAACACCAGATCCTGGTCAGATTGAAATTGTCTACGTATTCATTGGTGATACAGATATTTTAACTGCAAGTTCGGGTGCTGTTGACGAACTAGATGAACCTATAAAAATCAAATTTTCAAACCCGGTTAATGCGGCACTGGCTACTGAATCAATTTCCCTGTTAAATGAGGGGGTAGTTGATGAGGTGTCTATTGAATTCAATCAGACAAATGAGCTCCTGACCATCACTCCCAATGAGTTTTTAGAAGCGACAAATTACACGATTAAAATTTCAGATGAACTGAAAGGTGAGGAAGGAGAGACTTTTAAGGGAGTTGAAATTTCATTTGAGACTTTCATCGCTCCTTTAGCAATTGAGAATATCACGATCGATAATGAAACGGTAAACTTAAATGCCAGGATCATCGACATCAGCTTGCAGCCTCAATTGGAGCTCTCATTCAATAGGTCCATTGACAATAATCAGATAGCTGGCCATACCAGTTTGAAATTAGGCAGCAGTACAATTCCGCATACTTTGTCGCAAATGGACGAAAAAACGCTCCTAATCCTACCACAGCAAGAACTGGAGGGTTATCGGAAATTTAGTCTTAAAGTTGATGCCACACTTTCAAATGATATTGGTAGGCCGTTCGAAGGTCTTGATCTTGATTTTTATACAAAACTTGATTCAATACCCGTATTTCCTGAGGTTTCTGATGATGAGTTGTTGACAAAAGTTCAGCAGCAGACTTTTAAGTATTTCTGGGATTTCGGTCATCCGGTAAGTGGGCTGACCAGAGAACGAAATACCTCTGGTGAGACTGTAACTTCTGGCGGTTCAGGATTTGGGTTGATGTCAATAATCGTGGGTATCGAAATGGGGTTCATCACGAGACAGGAAGGAGTCGACCGGTTAGAAACCATTGTCAATTTTCTACTGAATGAAGCAGATCGATTCCACGGTGTCTGGTCACATTGGTTGAACGGTACAAACGGATCTGTGATCCCATTCAGTGCGAAGGATGATGGGGGAGATTTGGTTGAAACGGCATTTATGATCCAGGGACTACTTACTGTAAGACAATACCTGGATGCTAACGATCCGCAGGAAGCAACTATTATTGATAATATCAATATACTTTGGCAGGAAGTGGAATGGGACTGGTATACACAGGATGGTCAAAATGTACTATACTGGCATTGGTCTCCCAATTTCGGATGGGAGATGAATCATAAGATCCAGGGGTGGAATGAAGCTTTGATTGTATATATACTGGCGGCTTCATCACCAACTCACAGCATTGAAAAGGAAGTATATGAAGAGGGCTGGGCCCGCAATGGAGGGATGGTAAACAGCAATGGCAATCGTTTTTATGATTATACCTTGCCATTGAGGTCGGATATGGGTGGGCCCTTGTTCTTTTCTCATTATTCTTTTCTCGGTCTGGACCCAAGAAACCTGGAAGACCAGTATGCCAACTATTGGACACAAAATGTTACGCACAGTCAGATAAACCAGGCGTATTGTGCTTCAAACCCTAAGAAATATGTTGGGTATAAATCCTATAGCTGGGGTCTAACAGCCAGTGATGGGAATGGAGGTTATTCTGCACATTCACCCAACAATGACAGGGGCGTTATCACGCCTACTGCGGCAATCTCATCAATACCCTATACGCCAGAAGCTTCACTGGAAGCCATCAGACACTTTTATTATATCCTGGGGGATCGGCTTTGGGGGGAGTATGGATTTTATGATGCTTTCAATATTACGGATGACTGGACAGCCTCATCATACCTGGCTATTGATCAGGGCCCCATTATTGTAATGATAGAAAATCATAGAACCGGATTGCTGTGGGATTTATTTATGTCAGCACCGGAAATTCAAAACGGACTTCAAAAACTTAGTTTCAACTATGAATAACCTTGAGAAATTTTGCATCCTATTGATTGTGGCAATACTGTCGGCATGTGCAGGTAGGCAGGTTTCGGAAGAAAGGGAACCTACCAGAATGAGTGACGATTCGCTACTCACACTCATTCAATACCAAACATTTCAATATTTCTGGGAAGGAGCAGAACCCAATTCAGGACTTGGGCGGGAACGTATGCACATGGACGGTGTATACCCCCAAAATGATCAAAATGTCGTTACTTCGGGTGGCTCGGGCTTTGGTGTAATGGCCATCCTTGTTGGGATTGAACGTGGCTTTATTACAAGGGCTGAAGCTGTCGATAGATATCAAAAAATACTGGACTTTCTGGAAACAGCAGATCGGTTTCATGGTGCCTGGCCACATTGGTGGGATGGAGAGACGGGAAAAGTAAAACCATTTAGCAAAAAAGATGACGGTGGTGACCTGGTAGAGACGGCTTTTATGATCCAGGGGTTGTTATGTGTGCGGCAGTATTTCAAAGATGGTAATACTGAAGAGAAAGCAATAGCTTCCCGGATCGACAAGCTTTGGAAAGAAGTAGAGTTCGACTGGTATACCCAGGGAAAAAACACACTTTACTGGCACTGGTCACCCAACTACGGTTGGGAAATAGATTTTGACGTCGAGGGCTACAATGAATGTCTCATCATGTACGTATTAGCGGCATCATCACCTACACATGGAGTGTCAGCTGATGTGTACCACAAGGGATGGGCAAGAAATGAATCCATTGCGACAGATAGGGAATACCTGGGCTATAAAACTGTACTAGATCACTATGCAGGCAATGATTCGCCTGTTGGTCCGTTATTTTGGGCTCATTATTCATATCTAGGCCTGAACCCAAAAGGACTGTCTGACAGGTACGGAAACTATTGGGACCTGAATCATAATCACGCCATGATCCATTATACCCATTGTGTTAACAATCCAAACAATTTTGAAGGGTATGGCAAAAACTGCTGGGGACTGACATCCAGTTACTCTATGAAGGGGTATGCTGGTCATCGACCGGACAGAGACCTTGGTGTGATCTCGCCTACAGCGGCATTGTCATCTTTCCCATACACTCCGGAACAGAGTATGGATTTCCTCAGGTATCTGTATCAGGATGCTGATTCACTGGTCGGAAAATATGGGCCATATGATGCGTTTTCACATGAGGCAGACTGGTATTTACCAAGATACCTGGCCATTGACCAGGGACCAATCCCGGTGATGATAGAAAACTATCGAAGTGGCTTGCTCTGGGACCTGTTTATGTCAGCTCCGGAGATAAATGAAGGTCTGATGAAGCTTGGGTTTCACTATGATAAATAAGCCATCTCAGATGAAACACTTTATTATAATACTATCAGTTTTCATTTTGAGACTTGGTGTTCGGGCTCAGGAGGTAGTTCCTCAAACCTACTGCAATCCATTAGATATCGATTATACCTACATGGTTTACAACTCCGCCAGAAACATTTCATACCGATCGGGTGCGGATCCGGCTGTTGTTGAGTTTAGAGGAGAGTACTACATGTTTGTTACGCGTTCTTTTGGGTATTGGCATTCCAAAGACCTGGTCAATTGGGAGTTTATCAAGCCTGTGCAATGGTTTTTTGAGGGGAGCAATGCGCCAACAGCCTTCAACTACAAAGATTCACTGGTCTACTTTGCGGGTGACCCAGCAGGATATGGTAGTATCTTATATACAGATGATCCAAAAAGTGGGAAATGGACTCCCACAGCTTCCATCAGCAACAACATTCAGGACTCGGAGCTTTTCATCGATGATGATGGCAGAGCATACCTGTACTGGGGATCTTCAAATGTGCATCCTATCCGGGTCAAGGAGTTGAACAGGGACGACCGATTTCTAGAGACAGGTGTGCGAAAAGATCTGATCAACCTTGTAGAAGAAAAAAATGGATGGGAGCGTTTTGGGGAGAATAATTTTCACCCTACGCTAAAAGAGGGATATATGGAAGGAGCTTCCATGACAAAATACAAAGGCAAATATTATCTGCAATATGCAGCGCCGGGTACCCAGTTCAATGTTTATGGAGACGGTGCCTATATTGGTGAAACACCACTCGGACCCTTTACCTACATGAAAAACAATCCTATGAGCTTTAAGCCTGGTGGGTTTACCAATGGTGCCGGTCATGGCATCACAGTGAAGCAGACCAATGGACAATACTGGCATTTCTCCACCATGGCCCTTGCATCTAATTCGCATTGGGAACGACGACTGTGCATGTTCCCTACTTATTTTGATGCCGATGGTTTGATGCATTCCGATACTGACTATGGTGATTACCCACGTTATGGAGCTGACCATCCGACTATGGCAGGTCAACATTCAGGCTGGATGTTGCTATCATTTCGGGGCAAGACCACAGTTTCTTCTTCTCAAATGCAGATCCGGAAAAGCACATCAACCGATGATGACTACGAGATTACCGAAATGCCTTTTGAAAAAGACAATGAAGGAAAGATCATAAGTAAAGTATTGACGGATGAAAGCCCCAAGTCCTTTTGGGTGGCAGAAGCAAATGACGACAAGCAATGGGTGGAGATCGAAATGCTGAATCCCGGAAAAATTTATGCATTTCAATTGAATTTCCACGATCATGAATCAGGTATTTACACGCGTACTGATGGATTGAGGCATCGTTTTACAATTGAGGTTTCAAATGATGGGCAATCATGGATTACTGTGGTTGACAGAAGTAAGAGCTTCGAGGATGCACCAAATGCCTACATCACCCTCAATCAGCAGGTAGAAGCGAAATACGTACGCTATAAAAATATTGAAGTACCAGGAAACAACCTGGCTTTATCAGAAATCCGGGTCTTTGGTTTAGGCCTTGGTAAAAAACCAGGGAAGGTGACCGGATTCAATGTGAAGCGTGAGGAAGACCCAAGGGATGCCCAATTATCTTGGAGTCCCGTAAAGGGAGCTCATGGCTACAATATAAGGTGGGGTATAGCTCCGGATAAATTATACACCAGCTGGCTGGTCTATGAGGAAACCTCGCTATTAATGAGATGTTTGACCGCTGACCAATCCTATTATTTCACGATAGAAGCCTTCAATGAAAATGGAATCTCAGAAAAGACAAAACCTATTGAGAAATGAAGCGAATGAGGAAGACTTTTGTTAGTATTGGTCTGATACTTCTCACGTTTTTAATGAGCTGTCAGACTGGGTCGAACCAGGTTGAAGTAAATGGCTTTTCAACCAAAGCTGATTCTATTATTGCACTGATGACGATTGAAGAGAAGCTCGGTCAGCTCAATCTCCCGTCAGCCGGGGAAATCACCACTGGTCAGGCTTCTAATTCTGACATAGCTACCAAAATCAAAGAAGGAAAAGTAGGTGGTCTTTTCAATATCCGCACAGCTGAGAAGATCAGAGAAGTTCAACGAATAGCTGTGGAAGAAAGCAGGTTGGGGATACCCCTCATTTTTGCGATGGATGTTATTCATGGATACAAGACTGTTTTTCCAATACCCTTGGGTCTGGCAGCTTCATGGGATATGGAGTTGGTTGAGCTGTCCGCCAGGATTGCAGCACAGGAAGCATCAGCAGATGGGATTGCCTGGACGTTTTCACCCATGGTAGATATTTCGCGGGATCCACGGTGGGGAAGGATTGCCGAAGGAGTTGGGGAAGATCCTTACCTGGGAAGTAAGATTTCTAAAGCCATGGTCAGAGGGTACCAGGGCGATAACCTGGCAGCAAACAATACGATCATGGCTTGTGTAAAGCATTTTGCTTTATATGGTGCTTCTGAGGCAGGTCGTGACTATAACACCACAGACATGAGTCGGTTGACCATGTATAATGACTATTTCCCGCCCTACAAAGCAGCTGTTGATGCCGGCGTAGGATCAGTCATGGCTTCTTTCAACGAGATTGATGGGATACCCGCCACAGGAAATCGGTGGTTGATGACAGAGGTATTGAGGAATCAATGGAGTTTTGATGGCTTTGTCGTGAGTGACTATACCGGAGTAAATGAAATGATCGCTCATGGAATGGGTGACTTGCAAAAGGTCTCAGCGTTAGCACTCGAGGCTGGAATTGATATGGATATGGTTGGTGAAGGGCTCCTCACAACACTTGAGAAATCATTGCAAGAGGGTCAAGTTTCTGAGGCTGATATTGATCAGGCGGTGAGGCGCGTCCTAATAGCAAAATATCAACTGGGTTTGTTTGACGATCCCTATCGATATAGCGATGTCGAAAGGGCAAGAAGTGAAGTATTCACAGATGAAAACCGAATGATGGCTCGTAAAATTGCCGCACAGTCTATGGTCTTACTCAAAAATGAAGGGAGCCTGTTGCCACTCAAAAAGAATGGGACTATAGCCGTGGTTGGACCATTGGCAGATAATCGTGTTAATATGGCAGGTACCTGGAGTGTTGCCGCTGATTTTGATCAGGCTATTTCCATCAAAGAAGGCTTGGAGCAAGTGGGAGGTGATCAGGTTAAGGTCCGCTATGCCAAAGGAGCCAATGTCTATGGCGATCCTGAACTTGAAGCACAGGTGAGTATTTTTGGTAAGCCTACAGGACGAGATGAACGGTCTGAAGCAGAACTAATTGCGGAAGCCGTTCGTGTAGCGAGTCAATCTGATGTTGTAGTGGCCGTACTAGGGGAAGCAGCTGAGTCCTCCGGTGAAAGCAGCAGCATAACAAATATTGAACTACCAGATAATCAACGGAACCTGATGAAAGCGTTGCTGAAGACTGGAAAGCCGGTTGTTATGGTACTCTTAGCAGGTCGCCCCATGGCTATCAAATGGGAACAAGAAAATGTACCGGCGATCCTCAATGCATGGTTCCCGGGTACCGAGGCTGGTCTTGCTGTAGCCGATGTACTTTTTGGCGATGTAAACCCATCAGGAAAACTACCCATAACTTTTCCTCAAAATACAGGTCAGATACCCATCTATTACAATCACAAAAATACCGGGAGACCGCTTCCGGAAGGAAACTGGTTCCAAAAGTTTACCTCAAACTACCTGGATGTGAGTAATGAGCCGCTTTATCCATTCGGATATGGCCTGAGCTATACTTCGTTTGAATATGGTGAGTTGTCTCTATCAGCTAACTCGCTGAAAGGAGATGACGCTACGCTGACTGTATCGATTTCTGTTGAAAACACCGGAGAAGTAGCCGGAAGAGAAGTTGTTCAGCTTTACATCCGGGATCTTGTTGGATCTATTACACGTCCCGTGAAGGAACTGAAGGGATTCCGGAAAGTAGGCTTAGCTCCGGGAGAAATCAGGGAAGTAAGCTTTGAAATTTCCAACAAAGACTTGAAATTTTACAATTATGCTTCACCGGAAAGTCTCGAGATGAAATATGATTGGGAGCCTGGCGACTTTGAAGTGATGATTGGAACCAGTTCAGCCGATGTGAAGAAAGCAAAAATTCATTGGGTAAAGGAATGAAGCTAGTCTACATTTCCTTTAGTAGCGATAGATCGAATTGAAAACCCGGCAATACATCTCCACCACTAAGTTTCGTGTCAAAACTTTCAACCACCTGCTGTGATCCATCGTTATTGTAGATATTCACCTTGTGTTCTTCCGTATCAATCAACCAGGCCAACTTAACTCCATTGGCCATCCATTCAGTCATCTTATTCTTAAGCTCCTTCAGTGAGTCTGATGGTGATTTTACTTCCACAATAAATTCCGGACAAACGGGAGCAAATTTCATTTTTTGGTCTAAAGTCAAATTATCCCACTGCTCATTGGACACCCATGAAACATCAGGAGATCTCATTGAACCGTCGGGAAGGGTAAATCCAGCCGAGGATCCAAATACTTTTCCTGGAGAATGCATTTCATTCCAAATACCAAGTTTTATTAGAATTTTAGTACTAAGGTTTTCAGAAAGACTTCCAGAAGGTGACATGATAATTAGGTTTTGATGCTTGTCCCGTTCAATATTTAACTCTGGATTTTTCTGACAAAAGGCAAAAAGCTCATCATCAGTAAAGGTGAGATGTTCGGGGAACTTGAGGATATGGCCGTTTTCCAGAAGATTCATAGAGATGTACTATTTCTTACAGTTAAAGATAGCAAAACGTAATCAACTATATAAACGACATTTTTTCAAATTTAGACGTCATAGTCTTTTATTTTTGAACCATGAGATCACCTACCATTTTCATCCTGCTTTTCATTACTGTTTCCAATCTGCAAGCCCAGGATATTGAGCGAATAACCATCAACTATGCAGATACACTTTCCATGGATGTTTTTGTACCGACTGGAACCGATCAGGCTAAGCCATTATTGGTCTATGTGCATGGAGGAGGATTTTCAGGTGGAACCAGGGATAGTCAACGTAACCTGGATTTTTGCCGGTATTTTGCAGAAAGGGGTTGGGTCACAGCTACCATATCTTATCATCTCACCAGGAAAGGGAAGGGCTTTGGGTGTGATGTTCCCATTCAGGATAAGATCAGGACGTTCGACATGTCTGCCAGGAATACCCACCAGGCCGTGAAATTCCTTCTGGATGACAAGAAATATCAAATTGATCCTGATAAAATTGTACTGGCAGGTAGTAGTGCAGGTGCCGAAGCAGTGGTACAGGCAGCTTATTGGAAGGAAACCAAAAAAGGGATTCTATCCGATGATTTTCAATATGCAGGGGTGATCAGTATGGCGGGTGCTGTCCTGGACATTGGATGGATTTCGGAAGCTACAGCAATTCCTACTCAGCTTTTTCATGGTACATGCGATCCATTGGTTCCATATGACATGGCATCCCATCATTATTGCAAGCCTGAAAAGGAAGGTTTTATGATGCTATATGGGGCAAAGGCGATTTCAGATAAACTTGAGAAGTTGAATAAGACCTATTATCTCGTCACAGATTGTAATGGTGGACATGAATGGGCAAGTAAACCCATGGGCAGAGACTACATTCATTTAATTGATGATTTCCTGACCACTGATGTCTTGGCTGAAATGCGCAGGCAGACGAAAATTGTCCTACAGGAAGGCAAGAATACCTGTGACCTCAATTTTGATTATTGCAATTGATCTCTATCACGGTTTGGGACAGGTTATCTGAATTTTAAGCCTTAGATTTACGGCACAATTCTGTCTCTATGATTTCCCCTGTCACGATTGAAGAAGTAAAGAACAAAGCCGACATTGTTGAGGTCGTTGGGGATTTTGTGACCTTGAAGCGATCCGGGTCAAGCTACAAGGCCCTTAGTCCGTTCACCAATGAGAAAACACCCTCTTTCTATGTAGTTCCTTCCAAGGGGATTTTTAAAGATTTTAGCAGTGGAAAAGGGGGGGACGCCATCACTTTTATCCGTGAGATTGACGGACTCAGTTACATTGAAGCGATCAAATTCCTGGCGCAAAAATATGGGATAGAAATCATCGAGGAGGAGCAAAGTGATGAAGCCATCGAAGCTCAGAACAAAAGAGAAAGTCTCTTTATCGTTTTGGGGTTTGCCAGGGACTTTTTCACCGAGACCTTATGGAATCACGAGGAGGGAAAATCCATTGGATTAAGCTATTTCAAGGAGCGTGGATTTACGGAAGACTCCATCAAAAGCTTCGAACTGGGCTATAGCCTGGAGGCTTGGGATGGACTGCTTAAAGCAGCCGAACAAAAGGGGTATAGTAAGGAGCTCCTGGAAGAAGCGGGCCTCATTATTAGCAAAGAGGATAAGACCTATGATCGGTTCAGAAACCGGGTGATCTTCCCCATCCATAACCTTACAGGAAAGGTTATCGCATTTGGCGCCCGGATCCTTACTAAAGAAAAGAAACAGCCGAAATATCTCAACAGTCCTGAGACGGAGCTCTACAACAAGAGTAAGATCCTTTATGGAATATTCTTTGCAAAGCAGGAGATACGGAAAAAGGATAACTGCTTCCTGGTAGAAGGTTACACTGATGTGATCTCCATGCATCAGACAGGGATCCATAATGTGGTGTCTTCTTCAGGCACCGCACTTACGGAGGACCAGATAAAGCTGATTCGCAGGTATACAGAAAATGTAACGATAATCTTCGATGGTGACCAGGCAGGTATCAAAGCATCCATCAGGGGGATTGACATGTTGCTGGCAGGTGGCCTCAACGTAAAGGCCGTTGCCTTACCGGATGGAGAGGACCCTGACAGTTATGCCCGGCAGTTAGGAACAAGTGCTTTTGCCCATTTCATTGAGAAGGAAGCACAGGATATCATCCAATTTAAGACACGGCTTTTCATGGAGGAAGCCCAGGGTGATCCTGTGAAAAAAGCTGCCTTGATTAAGGATATAGTGGTAAGTATCACCAAGATTGATGACCCCGTCAAACGTACAGTATACATTAAAGAATGCAGTGTCTTGATGGGTATTGATGAGGCGGTGCTGGTAGCTGAGCAAAACAAAATATTACTTACAGAGCGTAAAAAGACCGGACCTGACACCAGAACTCCTGAGCCACTTGTGGACATGCCTTTGGAAGAGGAAGACAAACTCGAAGGTGTTGACATTCTCAAGGTTATCGAGTTTCAGGAAAAGGAGAGTATCAGGGTGCTGGTGAATTATGGCAAAAGTACCATCAAGGGGCAGGAGGTAGAGGATGAATCATTGATTAGATATTTCCTTGCGGAGGTAGAAGAGATCAAGTTTACAAACCCTGTTTACTATGAGATCCTTGAAATATTTAAAGATAGGTTAAAAGAGGGTGAAATTATTGATGGTGACTATTTACTCCAGAACGGATCAGAAAAGATCAAGAAGACCGTAGTGGAGTTTATGACCAACAAATATGAACTAAGTGAAAACTGGGAAAAGAAGTATAAGATCCACATCCCTCGAGAGAGTGAGATATTACGTGATGTAACCTACACGAATATATTAAGATTAAAATTTAGGATTATACAACATTTAATCCAGGAAGAAAGTCAAAAGCTCAAAGGTGCCTCCGACAGTGATGTGGATCATTACCTGGATGAGATCAGCGAATTGAAGAAAATAGAAATGGACATTGCAAAAGTACTTGGGAACGTCACGGCCAGGTAATTTGTATAATAGACATAAATGTAAAGAATGGATCAGGAAAAATTATTAGACAGTATAGAGGAAGCAATTGAGGCTATCAGAGAAGGCAAAGTTGTAATTGTCGTGGACGATGAAGACCGGGAAAATGAAGGGGATTTCATTTGTGCTGCAGAAAAGATCACGCCAGAAATTATCAATTTCATGTCGAAAGAGGGCCGAGGTTTGATATGCGCGCCTTTGCTGGAAGAAAGATGTGATGAGCTGGGGCTTGATTTGATGGTTGGAAAAAACACAGCTGTCCATGAAACACCCTTTACTGTATCTGTAGACTTGATCAGCGAAGAAACAACCACAGGTATATCAACTTCTGACAGAGCAAAAACCATTCAGGCCCTCGTCAACCCCAATACAAAGCGGGAGGAGCTGGGTCGACCGGGTCATATTTTTCCACTTAAAGCTAAACCAGGAGGTGTGCTTCGACGAACCGGACATACAGAAGCAGCCATTGATCTTGCAAGGCTTGCCGGGCTTTATCCAGCGGGTGTGCTGGTAGAGGTTCTAAAAGAAGACGGATCCATGGCTCGTGTTCCTGACTTAAGGATTATAGCCGATAAATTCAAGATCCCATTAGTGTCTATTAAGGACCTGATATCATACCGTATGACCAAGGAATCTCTCGTGGAAGAAGAGGTAACGGTAGATATGCCAACAGAGCACGGTGAATTTAAGTTGAAGGCATTCAAGCAAAAGAATACTGGAGAGATGCATCTGGCGTTATACAAAGGAGAGTGGAAAGAAGACGAGCCGGTATTGGTGAGAGTGCACTCATCGTGTCTTACCGGTGATATTTTTGGCTCTTACAGATGTGATTGTGGAAATCAGCTACACAGCGCAATGGCTATGGTGGAAGAAGTTGGAAAAGGAGTGGTCTTGTATATGAATCAGGAAGGCAGAGGCATTGGACTGTTGAATAAGCTCAAAGCGTATAAGTTACAGGAAGATGGGATGGATACAGTGGAAGCCAACCTTCAGTTGGGCTTTAAAATGGATCAAAGAGATTATGGGGTTGGTGCCCAAATACTAAGAAAATTGGGAATTACTAAGATCCGACTTATAACAAATAATCCAAAAAAACGTGTTGGATTAATGGGATATGGTTTAGAAATTGTTGAAAATGTAGCCATAGAAGTTGTTCCCAATAAACACAACATTAAATACCTTGAAACGAAACGTGACAAAATGGGACATACCATTTTGAAAGTAAAGAAATGAGAAGATTAGTTTTATTAATCACTTTGTGTCTGGTTACCTCGCTGGACTTAAGGGCTCAATTTTCCAACGAAGTATGGCACGAGGGCTTTTTGGTGACCACGGAAGACGATACATTGAAAGGGCTGATCAAGTATGATATGGAGGCCAATATCGTCCAGTTGATTATCAACAAGTCAAAGGTTCAAACCTTCAGTAGTCACAAAATATTCTATTTTGAGATCTTTGACAAGGTCGTGAAAAACTATCGTCAGTTTTATTCGATTCCTTATGAGGTAAACTACAATTATACCATTCCGATCATTTTCGAAGTACTCTACGAGGCTCCGCTTTCATTGCTTGCCAGGGAAGCCGTGGTACAGGAGAATGTTCCGAACTCCTCTGTCTACTGGAGTGGCTCAGTATTGCAGGATAAGATGATGCAGACTTTCTATTTTCTTGATAAGAAAGGGAACATCCAAATGTTTACAGGTAAAAGAAGCGAATTGCTGACCATAATGGCCCGTAAATCCAGTGATGTAAAAAGTTTTATCAAAAAGAATAATTTAAAGACGGACCAGGTCCGTGATCTGATCAGGATCACTGCATTTTACAATTCTATCTAACTCAAAAATCACAATGTCTAAACCACTTATTTTGGTCTCAAATGATGATGGGATCACCTCACCAGGTATTGCCAAACTGGTCTCTCTAATGAAGCAACTAGGAGAAGTGATCGTGGTGGCTCCGAATAGCCCGCAATCAGGAATGGGTCATGCCATTACAGTAGGAGATACCCTTAGGTTGACGGAGAATGGCATCTTCAAAGACATTGCGGCATATGAATGCAGTGGGACACCAGCAGATTGTGTAAAGCTGGCAAAGCATCATTTATTGAAAGACCAAAAACCAGACCTGGTGGTTAGTGGAATAAATCACGGAAGCAACACTTCAATTAGCGTGCTATATTCAGGCACCATGAGCGCTGCCATAGAAGCTGCGATAGAGGGAACTCCGGCCATTGGCTTTTCCCTATGTGACTACAGCCATGATGCGGATATGTCTCATGTGGACGAACACATCCTGAAAATTGCAAGCGAAACATTGAAAAAAGGCATTCCCAAAGGGATAGCCCTGAATGTAAACATCCCACCCAAGCAACACCAGAATATTCGAGGTATAAAGATCTGTCGCCAGGCCAATGCCCGATGGGAGGAGGAATTCGATCAGCGGGTAGATCCCAATGGCAGAAAATACTTCTGGATGGTAGGCAATTTCGTGAATCACGACAAAGGGGAGGACAATGACGAGTGGGCCATTGCTCAAAACTTCATCTCACTCGTGCCCTGCCAGTTTGACCTCACAGGACATCATGCTATCAGTATTTTGAACGATGACTGGGATCTGTAACAACTGGAAACCAATTATTCTGGTTTGTGGCTTTGTTTTAAAAATGATGCTTTTGCGGTTCACTAAAACAAATAAACCTTCACAAACAAGTTAACCACCGGAGTAGACTTGTCAATCGATTTCCCATATCCGGGTATGCTATATACATCAATGGGGCTATCCTTGTCATAGGTGACGAGGAAGCGCATCCTGAGGTTAAATCCAATCGCAAAAATGTCATTATACCAAGCTTGTAGATTGTCCTTATTCAATCTGATTTTCTTTTCGGAAGTGACTACCAGTTCCCACCATCGGGCTTCAAGGCCGGGGCGCTCAAATCTTTTGCTGTAACTATTATCAATGCCACTGCCACCCTCAATCTCAATGAATCCCTTGTCGCTAAACTTGCTTAGCCCATACCTGGCTCCCAGTCCAATGGCGAAATTTGATTTGAATGTGCCCAGGTACCCACCACCAAAGCGATAATAAGTCCCCTCAGCAGAGTAGTTGCCATTGGTATAGGATTCGGCAGGGGAGAGTGTAGCCTGACCCATTTCACCGATTAGCTCATATTGATTGAGGAACAGCAAAGATGCCGCTCCTTCAATTTTATCTTCATATCCTACGAGCCTGGTTATGAGCTTGCCATAGTCGAAATAGACTGCCGGTCGGATCAACTTTTGGTTTTCAATGATGGTTGTATCTGGTGCTTCAGTTTGACCAAAGACAGCGACCCACCAGACACTACTTAAAATATAGATATAAAGTCGTTTCATGGTCTCTGCATTGATTGGTCACACAAATAGGTTCCCCGACGGAATCAAATCCAAATGAGTTTACCGGGTGAATATTAAAGGCTCTGAGCTTTATTTCCCGCGTGGCATCTACAAACTCTTCCAGGGTATAGTCAAAAGCGATTTCACCTCTGAAACCTCCAATCACTACTTCAAACTGGGTAAATGATTCCTCATTCATCAGTAATGGAGCATCGTATGTATCCACACTGTCCTCATAAGTGAGGAACTGGTCATTGATGAAAAGGGTGTCAATTCTGAGAAGCCCATTGTTAACATTCGTCTTTTGATCATTCAGAAAGTCTATTATGGAATCAATTTGTATAAGAAGTGTATCATAATACACTAGTGAATCCAGGTAGATACCAATCAGGTCTTCAAGCTCTTCTTTCTCCTCCTGGTAAGAGTTATTCCCATTTTCTATGGAGTCATTTACAACAATGAGCCTGGCCTCAAGAGAATCTAACTCATCCTGTGCCAGACCTTCCTTATCTTCATTTTTGTCTAATGAGTCATTAAAGATCCCTAGTTCATTGTTGAGTTTACCAAGTGTATCTTCATTAATAAAGACAAGCGCCACTGTAGGTTCAAACAACAATGGTTCCCCACAGTTTTCACAAGGATCGCAAGCTGTGCTAAAAACAAGCCAAAAAATAAGAATGATAGATAGTCCTCTCATACCCCCTTATACAGGATCAACATCAAAAATAACTCTCACGCCTCTATATGAACGTTGGCTTTGTAACATATTACGCGAATTAAGAAGGAATTCTTTGATCGCCGCTAATTTTAATCCTTGTTTTTCAAGCTTGATTGTGATATCGTATAAATATTGATTCCTGATCCGTGAGATAATTGGCTCAACCGGACCATTAACACGGTACTTGCCAAGTGTTTTCGAAGCCTCATTCACCAGAAATTGTGCTGCATTGAAACTCGTATTCTTGTCCTTATGCTTTACAACAATTTTAATCAGACGATAGAAAGGTGGGTACTTAAATACTTCTCGTTCATCGAGCTCTCCTTTGTAGAAAGATTCATAGTCATGATTTCTGACCCTTTCCAGGATTTTCTGGTCCGGGTTGTTGGTTTGAATAATCACACTGCCGGGATCTTTTTTTCTGCCGGCACGACCACTTACCTGATACATCAATTGGAAGGCTCGCTCATGTGACCTGAAATCCGGAAAATGAATCATCCTGTCAGTATCAAAGATTCCTACAAGGGTTACATGATCAAAATCCAATCCTTTGGCCACCATTTGAGTTCCTACCAGGATATCAATGTCTCCCGCTTCAAAAGAATTGATGATCTTTTCATAGCTAAACTTACTTCTGGTGGAGTCAAGGTCCATTCTACTGATGTTTGCTTCCGGAAATAAAATATTGAGCTCCTCTTCGAGCTTTTCAGTTCCATAGCTAATTGCCTTGATTTCAGTAGAAAGGCAATCAGGGCATTCGCTGAGCGTTTCCATTCGATACCCGCAGTAGTGACACATGATGAAGTTAGCATGTGAATGATAGGTAAGACTTACATCACAGTTGGGGCATTTCGGGATGTGACCGCATTGCTCACACGACAGAAAAGGAGCATAACCCCTGCGATTTTGAAAAATAATTACCTGCTTGCCAGCCTCGAGCTCGTGTTGAATTCTCTCGTAAAGTATGGAGGAGAAATTTCCTTTCAGCCTTTTACGATTTTTCTCTTTTACCATATTCACGATTTCTACCGTAGGAAGACTCACGTCGGCATATCTCTGGTCCAGGTTCACCAACCCATATTTTCCATTCAAAGCATTATTATAGGACTCAATGGAGGGGGTAGCGGTGCCCAGCAACGTCTTTCCTCTGAAGATCCCTGCAAGATATATGGCTGCATCTCTTGCATGATACCTGGGGGCGGGGTCAAATTGCTTGTATGAGTTTTCATGCTCTTCATCTACGATCACTAAGGACAAATTGGTGAAAGGAAGAAATACAGCACTTCTGACACCTACAACAAGCGAGTACTTTTGATGGAGAACGTTTTCGTAAATCTCCACGCGTTCATTGTCCGAATATTTGGAATGGTATACCCCAAAGTCATTGCCAAATACTGCTGCGAGTCGTTTGATGATCTGAGTGGTCAGGGCAATCTCAGGGAGCAGGTAAAGAACAGTCCCTCCGGAGGAAATGACATCCAGCATCAATGAAATGTAGATTTCAGTTTTTCCACTACCAGTAACCCCTTTCAGCAGGACCGTGTCTTTCTCCTGAAACAGACTCAATATATTAGATTTGGCAGCTTCCTGGGCAGAAGAGAGGGTAGGTACTTTTTTGTTTGAAGTGTCTCCGAGGTCCACCCTTGACACCTGCTGATCCCATTCCTCCAACACACCATTTTTAATCAAAGTTTTGATGCTGGAAATGCTCAGGTCTCCCGCTTTTGTGAGCTCTTTTTTGGAGATCCCTGCCTCATTCAACTTTTGATTTTCATCTACCTGCGTTTGACCCAAATAGGCCATCAGGACTTCATATTGTTTAGATTTCTTTTCCAGCTGCGTTGCAAGATTATCCAACTCACCGGATTTGAGTATATCCGGAGCAAGCCTGATGCGTTTTTCTGTCTTGGGTGTGTACTTGTCATTGAGCTGTTCAAATAGCTGTATTACATGCTTGTCGGCAAGCTTTTTTACATGATGATGCGGAGACTGTATATTGAGAATCTTGCCGATATCCTGAATCTTGAGGTCGCTATTGGTGAGATGATGAACGATGATCTCTTCCTTATCAGTCAGGTTAGCGGTCTCCGGATCAAAGTGCTCATTCAATGAAAGAAATGATTCACTGGAAATCTTAAGGCCGGCGGGTAAGGCAGCTTGAACTACCTCACCCACAGCACACATATAATATCTGCTAATCCAATTAAAGAAAGTAATTTGATCTGTAGTAATGGACGGGGTTTCATCCAACACATCAATTACTTCCTTTGGCTCAAATGATTGAGGTTCATTTTGATGAATGCTATGAATAATCCCGGTAATGATCTTTTTACTGCCAAAAAGGACGATGACGCGGGAGCCTTCCTGTGCCTGCCCCACGAGACTATCAGGGATGACATAAGTAAAGGTCCTGTGTAAAGGAATGGGTAGTATTACTTCTGCAAAAGTCAAAGGATACCTAAGTTAAGCAGAAGCAAGTTGTCAATAAAAAGGAAGATTAAACAGATTTACTTGAATGAAGTTTGTGAACCAAATGATCAATCATTTCAATAGATGCTTCAGTCAACTCTATCAATTCTTCATAGCTGTTTATAAAATTTTCCAGTGAGTCAGGGTCCAATTTGTCCTCCCTGACTAGCTTCCGGATGCTCTGGATCCGTTCTTTGTCCACTCTAAGGCTTTCCACATTGTGCTGATTTGTTCTTAGTTAAATATATAAATATTTAGTTAGAAAATATTGATTTGCCAAGTAATTGTTTTACTGCTAGCTTGGGATCAGTCACGGGTTGTTTGCAACTCTTATTATAACAGACGTAAACCGTGGTCTTTCCTTCCGCAGTAAACTTATATTCAAACAATGGCAGGTCACTACTTTCTTTCGCACCCATCAAGATCATATCAGGGATAAAAGTCTGACTGATAATACCGCCAAAGTCATCAAATTGGTTGCCTATGATCACAACCTCAGCATTTTGACCCAGATTGTTTAGTGCAACTTTATTCCAATTGGAGAGGTATTCAGGGTTATTGGAAAGCAGCCCAGAAACCTGTTCAAACATCAAAAGTGCAGTTTCCTGGTAGGACTTCTCGTCGAAAAGTGTACCGAGCTTCAATAGGTTTTCGGCCATAATTGAATTGGAGGAAGGAATTACATTGTCAAAAATTTCTTTTTTTCGGGCAATAAGCGTTTCTGATTGATCACCTGTGAAATAAAATAGTTTTTCGTCCTGGTCATAAAACTGATCCAATGCATAATCAGCCAGTTGTCGTGCCGCCTGGAGGTATTGCTCGTCAAACAGTGTTTCATAATATTTAATAAATGCCTGGATCATCGCACTGTAATCTTCCAGAAATCCGGGAATAGTAGATCCATAGGTCCGCTTCAAGGATCCATCCTTATTGATCATCTCTTTTAATAGAAACTGTGCATTGTTTTTTGCTAATTTCAGAAAATGTTCATCACTGGTAGCCTGGTACGCATCCAGCAGGCCGGTCAGGGTCAGTCCGTTCCAACCAGAAATAATTTTGGTGTCCAGTCCAGGTTTTATCCGCTTCTGTCTTTCGGTCAATGCCCTGGATTTAAATTTGGACAACGTTTCTGAAAATTGATCTTGTTGCAATCCATTTTTTTGACAAAATGCATCCAATGGTGTTAGCGTCCTCAAGACGTTTTTCCCTTCCCAATTGCCAGATTTACTAATGTTATAGTATTCTGAGATCAAAGCCTTATCATCTCCGGCCAGGGCATCAATTTCATCTTGTGACCACACATAGTATTTGCCTTCCTCACCTTCACTATCAGCATCCATGCCCGCGTAAAACCCACCCTTGTCATCCAGCATCTCTCTTTCCAGCCATTGGGCTGTTTCCTGCATCACCTGTAAGTATCGCACATTTCCTGTGAGTTTATAGGCATTGGCATACAGACTTAACAGTTGACCATTGTCATAAAGCATCTTCTCAAAGTGGGGGACATGCCACTCAGAGTCTACTGAATACCTGGAAAATCCGCCTCCAATGTGATCATAGATTCCCCCCATCGCTATCTTATCCAGCGTGAAGGTCAGATGATTCAGGGCAGACTCATCTTTGGTGTAATAATGGTAATGCAAGAGAAACTGCCACACCGCAGGCATGGGAAACTTGGGTGATTTCTTCACACCACCCCATTCTTTGTCAAAGGTATTTTTTAACTTTTCGTAAGTACCGGCCATATCCACCTTACTCAAAGCCGTAATATCATTTCCTAGTCCATAAGCTTCTCCTTCGCCCTGATTCAAAGCTTTGGTAAAGTTGATAGCTGACTCATACAGCTTGTCCCTGTCATTTTCATAGGCTTTGGAAATGGCATCCAGAAGTTTGACCCAATTCTGTGGTGGGAAGTAGGTGCCCCCATAGAAAGGTTTTTGATCTGGAAACAGAAATACATTGAGAGGCCAGCCGCCATGCAGCCCCATCGCCTGTACGGCATCCATATATATCTGATCAATGTCTGGTCTTTCTTCCCGGTCAAGCTTGATATTGATAAAATGCTTGTTCATGATATCAGCGATGGTATCATTCTCGAAAGATTCGTGTGCCATCACGTGACACCAATGGCACGATGAATATCCGATGCTTAGAATGATTGGCTTGTCTTCCGCCTTCGCCTTATCCAATGCTTCCTTTCCCCAGGGATACCAGTTTACAGGATTGTGCGCGTGCTGTAGGAGGTATGGACTGGACTCATTGATGAGTGCGTTGGTATGTTGAGTAGATTCCTGGTTCATAGATGGTTTACAGCTTATAGTGATGACAAGTGATATAATAAGCAATCGTTTCATGAAACTATCAATTGTTTTTTAATGGAATTTAGTTCCTTATTCACATTCACAGTTGAGGATAATGCCTGCAACTTTTTCGCAGTAGCTTTGAGAAACGACTGGTGAGCTGATGATTTAGCGTGGAAGGGTCGATGCTTTAGTGCTTTTGTGAGTTTTTCCCATTCTTCCGCAAAGTCCTGTGTTTTCTGATCAAAGTAACTTAACATAAAATTCTTCCATAAATAATCAATGGCCTGATCATTAGGGTGGATCATATCTTCCTTATAGAAACGATAATCTCGTAGGACATCAATCATTATTTCGTAGGATGGAAAATAGGAGGTTTTGGTGTCTTTTTTCACAATCTCCTGTACAGCCTGGATAAGAATTGATTTACTGTGATTGTTTTCAATCAACCCATCCCGGACATGCCTTACAGGACTCACCGTGAGTATTACATTTAAGTTGGGGTTCTCAGCCCTTAACATTTTGATCATGTCGAAGTACCCGTTTATTATTTCATCCACATTGAGCAAAGATCTTGTGAATTCCTTTTGAGGTACCTTATGACAATTGGCCACAATAGCATCATTGGAGTGGTGGCGGTAAACCCAGCTTGTTCCTGGAGACAACACCAGGGTAGAGGCCTTTGACAGGAAGGAATGTGTCTGGTGAAATTGTTTGGCTAATTTATCTAGTAGAATTTCTTTAGAGGAACCGAATAAAGCAGAGTGGGCATCCCAATGATAAAATATTTGATCTATTTCGATAGCTCTGTCTTCGTGTAACTGCTTGCTAATGGATTGCTTTAGGGTATTAAAAATAGATAGAGGATTGTAAATCACCCCCAAAGGATTCACAAGTACATTGAATTTATAATCAGCTAGTTTTTGCCCAATGTTTTCAGAAAAGCAGGACCCTAAAAGCACCACCTGATCCCGAATGGAGAGGCTGAAGGGGGGCTTAGCAATTTCAAAAGGGAGTACAAACATCTGTTGAAAGCCTCTTTAAGTGAAAGGTATCACAAAGTTATAGATTAAAGCCATTAATGTTTTCTAATAATCTTATAGTTGAAAAAAGTGGCTATTTACTAAAGTATATGAGCGCAAAAGGGAATACAAAGAAAGTAAGGATGACGTACATCAGTCCTACGATCCTATACTTCTCAGACAAGTATCCCAAATATTGAGAAAGCGCTATAGGGATCCTGGATGCATAGGGAACAAAAAGAAAAATACAAGATCCGATCAGGTTAAAGAAGAAATGTACAAAAGCCAGGCTGACGGCTGCTTCACTTTTGAACAGTGAGGCAAGGATGGCTGTGATGGTAGTCCCGATATTGGCTCCAATGATAAATTTGAGTGCGTTATTGATCCTTATTTTTCCGGTTGCGGTAAGAGGCACCAGGAGGGAAGTAGTGACCGAACTTGATTGGATGATGGTGGTTAGCAACAGGCCCCATCCAAAGGACCTGAGAGGTAGATTAAATATGTTTTCAAACCTGTTTCTGGCATTCCCAATTAGCTCTTTTGACAAGACCTGGGAGATCACTTTTACTGTGCCGAAAAGTAAAATAAATGATCCGATAATCAAACCCAGTGCACCAATCCAGTTGATCAGGGTATCACCTACCGCTGCAATGAAATGCCCAATGCCAAAGAAATCGAAATGACGTTCACTGCCTGTATCTACATGCGTGAATTGTATAAAATAGTGACTCAGGTCAGTCAGAATTCCATATTTTAATTCCAGCGGGAAAAGAATGATAACCGTGAGAATATTGAAAAAGTCATGAATTGTACCCCCGGCAACAGCTTTTCGGAATTCACCAGTAGAGGTGATGTAACTCATAGAAACGATGGTACTTGTGATCGTGGTACCAACGTTTGCTCCAATTACTATGGGTACAGCCTGGTCGAGTGAAAGTGATCCGGACGCTACAGCAGCTACTGCCAATGAGGTGGTAGTGGAACTACTTTGGAGAATAGCCGTGGCAAGCAGACCGATAAACAGCCCGATAAATGGATTTGAGGTTGCAATAATTATAGACTCAGCTGCTTCCTTACCGATTCTACTAAATCCATAACCTAACCAGCTAATGGAAAGTAAGAACAGCATAATGGAGAATAGGATGAAGGTCACATTTCTCCAAAGGTGTATGGAATTACTCCCCTGGGTCATTTTAATGCGTTTCCTTTACCGGTGCGTTTGTCCCACTCTGTTTTTCTATAACTATATCCTCGCTTATGCTAATGATGTGATCTCCCAACTTTTCGCACAGATGGTATAGATCTTTGTATAGGCTATTGGTAATTTTATTGGAAGCTTTCTTGTCGGTGCCGTTTACCTGGTCCTTTCGAAGCTTATCTCGGAGGGTATTTATTTTCTTCTCTACTTTCAATGCGCCCTCGTAATCACCTCCACTTGGAAATTCTTTTATGTTATTGACCATTATTTCCAGCGCATGGTCCACCAACTCCATCATTGAATAAAGGTTCGACAATTGCTTATCAGTAAACGCCAGCCCTTTCTCCATTTTTGCGTCAATGTCCTTAGACATCTGATAGAAAATGTCACCTATGCGTTCCAGCTCATTGGATGTGCTTAGGAGGATGGCTACTTTCTCGCTACCCTCAATACTTAGACTTTTATCAACTGAAATTTGAAGTAGATATTTTGAAATTTCGTCTTCTATTGTATCGGTGAGATTCTCATATTTCATCACCTTTTTCATTAATTTACGCTGCTTTTTAGCCTTAGTAGCTTCAAGCAATTTTCGGAATTGCTGCGACATGTCCTGAGTCATCTCTGCAAACCTCACGATTTCTTTATTCGCCTGCTCGATGGATAGCTCCGCCGTGCTCAACATACCAGCATTGATGTACTTCAACTCAGTGATATCATCTTCTCTGGTCTTTATTAGTCGGATGGCCACCTTGGCAATGAATGGACAAAACCAGACAAGCAGCAAGGTGTTGGTTACGTTGAAGGCTGTGTGGAATACCGATAGTGAGATTGGTATACTTTCAGGATTTACAAAAGGATCACCATTACCCATAGAGATCATAAATGAAGAAATCAATAGCAATACCGGGTGAAGGAGGATAACAATCCAGATTACACCAAAGACGTTGAAGATAAAATGAGCCAAAGCTGCTCGCTTAGCATGATAATTGGCAATGAGCGCTGCCAGGTTTGCAGTAATTGTCGTCCCAATATTTTCCCCTAAAACCATTGCTGCAGCTAATTCAAATGGAATCCATCCATTGTTGGCCATGACAAGGGTCAATGCCATGGAGGCACTGGAAGACTGCACTACCACTGTGATAAGCGTTCCAATGATTACAAATATCAGGGTAGATACAAATCCTAAATCAGTGTATTTCGAAAGAAAAACAAGGATTTCAGGATTTGCCTGGAGATCTGGAACAGAGTCCTTTAGAAACTCCAGCCCAAGAAATAGCAGGGCAAATCCGATCAATACTTCTCCCCAGGATTTTAGTTTTTCCCTGTTGAAAAAGATCAGTGGGAATCCAATAGCAATGATGGGTAATGCATAAGCAGATATCTTTACTTTAAACCCGATGATAGATATGATCCAGGCAGTGACCGTGGTTCCAATATTGGCACCCATAATTACGCCTATAGCCTCTATGAGTGATAGCAAGCCTGCATTTACAAAACTGACCACCAATACAGTAGTGGCAGAAGAAGACTGAACGATACCCGTAATTAAAAACCCAGTAAGAACTCCTTTGAATCTATTTGAGGTCATAGAACTGAGGATTTCCCTCATCCTGGAACCTGCTACTCGTTGAATACTTTCACTCATAATCTTCATCCCGTAGATGAAGAATCCTAATGAGCCAAATAATGTAAGAAGGTCAAACAGGTTAAAGTTCATTGAGAGCGACGTTGTTGTAAGGCAATTCCAAAATGCAAAGTTATTCTTAATAGCAGTAGTGTATATTAACTAAAAGCTAACGAATGATTAACAAGATGTTAAGAAATATAATAAAAAAACCCCGACAAGTTTTGCCGGGGTTTTTTTATTATATTTCAGTGACTTATTCTGAAACTACATTCACGGTAATTTCATGATGTACTTCCTTGTGTAAATCTAATGTGACAGTGTGCTCACCAAGTTCTTTGATGTTGCCATTGAAGCTGATTCGCTTTCTGTCAATCTCAAAACCTTTGTCTTTCAGGGCATCCGCTACCTGCAGTGCAGTAACAGCTCCAAAGATCTTACCGCTTTCACCAGCTTTGGTTTTTATTTCTAGTGAAACAGCACCAATCTTCTTAGCCAGATCTTCAGCGTCATTCTTAAGCTTTTCAGCTTTGTGAGCTGCCTGACGGATATTTTCTTCTATCATCTTGCTATTTGATTTGTTAGCGATGATAGCCAATCCCTGAGGAATGAGATAATTTCTACCGTATCCGGGCTTTACATTAACTGTATCGTTTTTGTAGCCCAATCCTTTGATATCTTCCTTTAATATGATTTCCATGATCCGCTTATTTTAAAGAATCTGTAACATATGGAAGAAGTGCCAGGTGACGTGCTCGTTTCACAGCTTGTCCTACCTTTCTTTGATATTTCAGGCTGGTACCGGTGATACGTCTTGGCAATAATTTTCCTTGCTCATTGACAAACTTCAAAAGGAAGTTAGCATCCTTGTAGTCAATGTATTTGATGCCATTTTTCTTAAATCGGCAATACTTATCTTTTTTCTGCTCCCTGTTGATGGGTTCGTTTTGCAATGTCATGATGTCACCTCCTCTTTTTCAGCTTTTGGCTTGTTGAATTCTCCTTTTCTTCGACGCTCGTTGTAGACAATCGCATGCTTGTCAAGTACAGTGGTCAAAAATCTCATTACCTTTTCATCCCTTCTGTATTCTGTCTCCAACTTCTGGATTAAAGATGGCTCTGCCTCAAATTCAAACAAGTGGTAAAAACCTGTGGTCTTGTGCTGGATAGGGTAGGCAAGTTTTTTCAGTCCCCAGTCCTCATCATTGATGATTTTAGCACCACCGTCGGTGATTATGCCTTTGAATTTTTGGACAGCATCCTTCATCTGAGCCTCAGACAAAACGGGAGTTAAAATGAATACCGTCTCGTATTGTTTTTTCATCTTTATAATTGTTCTTCAAAAAAATTTGAAGTGCAAAATTAGCTAAAGATTCTTAAACAGCCAATGACTGGGAAAATAGTTTGGAGATTACTTTACGATAAAGGTACCGGTTCCCATAAGATAGTCGTCGGTATATACTTCCACCTGGTGGTTGCCTTCAGCAAATTCACTGCCTTTGTCGTAGTATAAAGTCACTAGCTGGCTCTTTTTGTCGTAAAGGATTTCCTGTTCAAGCGTAAAAAACATCTCACGACCCTCAAAAAGGAAAGTACCAGAACCCTTGGTCACATCAAACAACACATTGCCATCAGGAGCCACAACACGAATTTTTAAAGTCTTGCCCTCGATAGGTGCTACTTTGTTTTCAGATACAGTGAAAGTGATTTTCAACTGATTGATATGCCGGTTTCTGAATTCGGATGATCGCTCCCTGCCGGATTCATTCACCGCATATACTGTCAATCCTTCCGCCTTGAGACGCGCCGCAAAAGCAACCTGTTCCTGAAGTTGTGACTTCTCCTGGTTAATCTGACGAATGGACTGGTTAAGTTCCTGTTTTTCTACTTTAAGGTCATTGTTTTCAGAAAGCAGCTGATCGTTCATAGCCCGTAGTTCGGTGATTTCGGCATCCTTCATGAGTAGAAGTTCCTGGTAGCCATCCACTTTTCCTCGTAATGTGGTGATCAGTGATTGCTGATACTTCTGTGAGGTGAGAAGCTGTTTTTTCTCTTCTTCCAGTTCGGCTTTCACCTTCAGGAGTGTGTCCACTTCGCCACCAAGCTCTTTGATAGTCATGATCCGCTGATCAAGCTCACCTGAGATAGAATCAAGTTGGAGTATGGTGCTGCTAAGTTCCTGGGCCTGCCTTTCATTTTCATTTCCAAGCCTGATACTTAAGTAAATAAAAAAGCACAGAATCAATGTTAGGATTGCCAGTACCCAGTAAAATACTTTTTTTCGATCTCCGGTAAAAGGATTAATTGACTTGCTATTCTCCGATGTGTTTTCCATTCTCCTTGATTATTCTGCGGGCAAAAATAACCTTTTGAGTGAGAATATGATAATTGATGCTTTCAGATCAATATTTTACAATAAAATGTTGCTTTTCCATCTCTTGTAGTGGGAATACCAGACCAGCATGAAAGCAGTCGATGGTTAACGAAAAATCAGGATCATCGACCACTTTCTTCCAGGCGGATTTCATGTCTCTTGACCAGTAAATATCGTGGATGATAATGGCTTTTACAGGACTTTTAGATCTCTTGAGTTCACTCAAATAAAAGTGAATAGTTTCGGAGCGATGGTCTGCATCAAGAAATACAACGTCTGGCATTACATCTTCCAGGACCTGCCTAAATACCTGTTTTACTTCCCCTTGTATGATGGATGATTCTATTTCTGGTGGTATGAAGCTGAGCTGACGGGCTTTCCCTGCCAGCACTTCTGACCCTTCAATTGAATATATACTTTGTAGTCCTTTGCTATGTGAAACCATCGAAAAATTAATTCCCAAAGACGTGCCTGTTTCGAGAAAACATTTTGCATCTAACCATTCACATAGCTTAATTAGGAAGTAGGAGAACCACTTTCCACTCCAGGTTCTTTTAGCCAGTGCACTCATTGTAGTGCTGACCTGATTTCCTGTTTTAGGATCCTTAAAGGAGAAGTGGTCTGTATTCTTCAGGTACCTTTTTTTGACTTCAGCTTCTACTTCAATGAGTCTGAGAGATCGACGTAGCACTTTGTTGTAGAAGGCAAACACAAAAGGGGAGTGGATGCCATGAGCATTTTTAGCCTGCCATCTGAATCGCAGATATTCAAATATTCTGAAAAAGATCAAGGATTAATTCAGCTTGAACGGTACCACCATTTCGAAAGCGGGAATATTAACGGGAAACTGTCTTCCGCTTACCAGGTGTTCCATGATGTAGTATCCCTGCATTTTGCCAATACCCGACTTAAGGTTGCATCCTGAAACGTATTGGTGTGCCTGACCTGGTTCAAGGATAGGTTGCTTTCCGACCACTCCTTCACCTTCCACTTCACGCTTAGGGAATGTAATGTCATCAATTTCCCAATGCCTTGAAATCAGCTGGATGGTCTTGTCGCTTTTATTCTCGATGGTGATCTGATAGGTAAATACAAAATGATTCTGGACAGGGTTGGAGTATTCCGGCTGGAATTCCACCTGCACAGTTACCTGTATGCCTTTTGTAATCTCAGTTATCATCATTTTCTAAAGCCAGAAAATTAAGCCAATTATTTTTTTAATTTGCCACGATCGAAAAAAAATTCGATGAATAGGATGAATGTAAAAATAGAACCAGGCTGGCACACAGAATTGCAACATGAGTTTGAGCAACCGTATTTCGCGGATCTTGTGAGTTTCGTAAAGAAAGAATATCAGGAAAAAACTGTCTATCCTCCCGGAAATCAAATATTTAGAGCCTTTGATCTATGTCCGATAGATCAGGTGAAGGTGGTGATTATTGGGCAGGATCCCTACCATGGACCAGGCCAGGCAAATGGCTTGTGCTTTTCGGTGAGTGAACGAATCAAAATGCCTCCTTCTCTGGTTAATATTTTTAAGGAATTGCGAGCTGACATGGGGAAAGAATTTCCGCCTCATGGCAATTTGGAACGATGGGCCAGCCAGGGTGTATTGCTGCTCAACGCCACATTAACAGTTCGAGCCAGGGAAGCTGGTTCACATCAAAACAAAGGGTGGGAGGACTTCACTGACTCGGTTATCAGAAAGCTCACAACGTTGAAAAGCGAGATCGTATATATCCTTTGGGGTGCCTACGCACAAAGAAAAGGGGAAGTGATCCCTACTGATAAAAACCTTGTAATCAAGTCACCTCATCCTTCACCATTCTCAGCTGACAGAGGTTTTTTTGGTAGTAAACCCTTCTCAAGAACCAACGACTATCTGGTAAGCACTGGTAAGGAACCTATCAATTGGTAGGTTAGGCTTAGTCTATCCCGTTAAAGAGCCTGCTCCACCTGATCTTACTAAAGAATGAGCCACTGTCGTCGAATGACATCCAGATAAATGAGGCCTCGCCAACCACGAAGTCTGCAGGCACAAATCCCCAATATCGGGAATCTTCAGAGTTATGCCTGTTGTCACCCATCATGAAGTAATAATCTTTTTTGAAGGTGTATTGATTTACCGGGGCACCATCGATGAGCAATTGGTTGTCCTTAATATCTACATTATCAAGCTCTTCGTAGTCTTCGATTGTAGATCCGTATTTAGCGAGGGATTCCTCAGTGATGTCGATAGTTGTGCCAACACCCGGGATCTCAAGGGGTCCGTAAAAGTCTGCATTCCATGGATAGTACCTGGCATCTGGAAATATCCTGGACTCAACAAAATCTTCTTCAGCAAAGATCGGCTCCACACTTTTGATGAAATCCAGCTTTTCAAGTTCTTTGGCAACTTCACCTGTCGTCATAACGATGTATCCTCTGGAATCTGCTGAGGTGGCAAATGGGCGAAACTCCCAGATGTTATAATCTCTGAAGATTCTGTCTCTGATGACCTGATCAGTTTCAATAAAATACTTGAACTGCATGAGGTCCGGGTCTTCCTGAACTATACCGTCGATGTAAACCTGACCTTTTTTTATCTCAAGTACATCACCGGGGATGGCCACACATCGCTTGATATAATGGGTCCTAAGATCCTTTGGATGCTCAAACTCGGGTGGATAATTGAATACCACTACATCGTTCCTACGTACTTTGTCCAGCGAAGGAAGTCTTAATTGTGGAAGTTCAAACCAATTTACATATGACTGAGCATCGGTTCCCCAGATCTTTGCATGGGTCAACGGAATTTGTAGGGGAGTCTTTGGTGTCCTCGGGCCATAGTTTATTTTGCTTACAAAAAGAAAGTCACCAACGAGCAAAGACCTTTCCATGGATGGTGTAGGGATCACGTAAGCTTCCATAAATACCCAGCGGATAAAAGTAGCTGCGAAAACAGCAAAGACGATGGCTTCAAACCACTCCTGACCAATTGTTCTTACTTTTTTGGGCATTTCCGTTGCCTTCCCCAAATATCGGGTATTAGCGAAAGCAATATAGAGCATGTAAAAAGGGGCAAAGGCTACACCAACTGCCTGATCAAAATAGGAGTATCTGCCAAAGGACTTGAGCAGGTCCAGATGAATCGTGAGTGCAATGAAAAAATTAACAACTGGAACGAACAACAGGGCTAGCCACCATCGCGGTCTTCCAACGATGTCAAGGTGCACAATGTAATTGTAAAGTGGAACAAATCCTATCCAGCCTGGTTTATCAGCTTTTTCAAAGAACTTGTAATAAGCAATGGCTTGTAAGATGTACCAACCAAGGACAATGATTAGAAATGAAGCTAAACTAAAGTCGTTAAAATACATTTATTTGCTATTTAAAAAGTCTGATATCGTTAATACACCCTTTCTTCCTGCAACCCATTCGGCCACTCTCACAACACCCTGGGCAAATACCTTTCGGTCGTGTGCAGTATGTTTTATTTCAATGGTTTCTAACGGAGAACTGTAGGTGACGGTGTGCGTTCCGGGGACATTTTCTTCACGAAGTGAAATAATGGGTAACACTCCTTTTGCATCGGATGGCTCATTTACCCAGGAACTAAAATTCTTATTCTTGCTGATGATCCTTTCTGCAGTAGTAATAGCCGTGCCACTCGGTGCATCTTTCTTTTGCAGGTGATGAATCTCTTCCATCGAAGCTTTGAAACCCTGCAGATTATTCATTTCGTTTGCCAACCACTCGTTGAGCTTAAAAAAGAGATTCACTCCGAGACTAAAATTGGAGGCATATAGAAATGTGCCACCTTTCTTGTCACAAAGATCAATGACCTGGTCATATTTGTCCAACCAGCCAGTAGTACCAGCGACCACTTTCACACCTTTACTCAGTAATGTAGTGATATTGCCAAAAGCAGTTTCCGGTTGAGAAAACTCAATGGCGACATCAGTATTTTCAGGAGTAATTTTATCCAGGTCAGTGGCATTGTCAGCATCGATGATCATAGAAACCGAATGCTTTGCTTCCAATGCCAGTTGTTCAATGGTTTTTCCCATCTTACCATAACCTACAATAGCAATCTTCATTTACTTCAGATTTAGGGATATTCTTATTCCAATTGCTTGCGAAAATAAGGCAGTTGGCTGAATAGCCGGTGAAATATTCATAGAAAGATTGTCATTCACATCAAATTCATGAAGGTGTGCGGACACATGTGCTTCTACGATATTGATAAGGTAATAACCAACACCAATGATCATCAGGTAATCCCTGTTTCTGCGGAAAGCATCCCTGTTTCTGATGAGTGCTGTTTGACCAAATTCAGCGTAAGGGTTTACAGTAAAAGGGTCATCGTCTGCATCTGCAAGAAGTGCGTTTTGAAATTCACTGTAAATCCTGTGATTGTAGTCGATGTAGTGACCAATGATGATCCCACCAGCATAGATCAGTGGGATCTTCCAGTACTGACCATTGTAAGCCTGACCCAATCCGGGTAGGATCGCTGAAAATAAAGCGGCTCTGTTGGGGTCCAGCGTAGATACTGATTGAAAAGAAGCTCCTTCTTTGTTGGCTGAAAGGAAAAGAGAATCCGAATCAATGATGGTGGAAGATTGAGCCTGAGAAGAGAAAAAAGATAAGAAAAAAAGAAAAACTGATGCGGAGACCTTAAAGATCGAGTATCTCAAGGATTCGGTTGAGGTCATCAGCAGATGTAAACGGGATCTTAATTTCACCTTTGTTTTCTTTATTAGCCTTGACACTGACTTTCGTTCCAAAGTGAGAGACCAATTTGGTTTGCAACTTATTTATTTCATTAGAAACGTCGCTGTCATTTGCGGTAGTATTTTTTGCCGGACTTGATTCTAGTCCAGCTCTGACGAGTTGTTCCACCTTTCTTACGGAAAGCTGATCCTTAATGATGCGTTTAAAGAGATCTAATTGCTTATCTACATTTTCAATGTTGATGATGGCTCTTGCATGCCCCATGCTGATCAGACCATCCCTTAAAGCTACCTGGATGTCCGGTGGAAGTTTGAGTAACCTGAGGTAGTTGGTAACTGTAGTTCGGTTTTTGCCAACGTTGGTGGCAAGCTCTTCCTGACTCAGGCTACATTCACTGATTAATCTTTGATAGGAGAGGGCTACCTCGATGGCATTGAGATTTTCCCGCTGGATATTTTCGATCAGGGCCATCTCCAGCATCTGCTGGTCGTTAGCTACCCGGATATAAGCAGGGATTGTTTTGAGTCCGGCTCTTTTTGAGGCTTGCAATCTCCTTTCTCCGGAGATAAGCTGAAATTCATTCTGGCTTAAAGCCCTTACCGTAATAGGTTGAATGATTCCCTGGATCTTTATAGATTCAGCGAGTTCATTCAAAGCTTCTTCATTAAAGTCTGTTCTTGGCTGGAAGGGGTTGACCGCTATATCATCTACATTGATCTCGTCAATGGCTCCTTGTATGGTGGCTCCAGACCCCGACAGGGTTTCCTTTTCATCTGAATTCTCTAAAAGAGCACCTAATCCTTTTCCTAATCCGCTTCTCTTTTTCAATTTGCTGTCTGCCATTTATGCAGCTTTTACTTCGTTGCGTTGCAGAATCTCCTTGGCCAGGTTTAGATAGGACAAAGCTCCCTTGCTCTCCGCATCATGTGTGATGGCAGGCAATCCAAAGGATGGAGATTCGCTAAGTTTAATATTTCTAGGGATTAAAGTTTTGAAAACCATGGATTTGAAGTGCAACTGAACTTCTTCAACCACCTGATTGCTGAGGTTCAACCGGGTATCGTACATTGTTAATAAAATGCCTTCTATTTCCAGATTTGGATTGAGCCTGTTTTGAATAATCTTAATGGTATTTAAGAGCTTACCCAGTCCTTCCAGGGCGAAATACTCGCATTGCACAGGTACAATCACAGAGTCTGCAGCGGTCAGCGCATTTACCGTGATGAGACCCAATGATGGTGAGCAATCAATGATGATGAAATCATAGTCGTCACGCACCGTCTGCAATGCCTCTTTCATCTTTTCTTCCCGTTTAGAAATGCTTACCATTTCCACTTCAGCACCTACAAGATCGATGTGGGAGGGAAGAAGATCCAGGTATTTAATCTCGGTCTTCATGATACAGGACCGAGGTTCTACCTGGTCAACCATGCACTCGTAGATACTATTTTCAATCTCTTTAGGGTTTTGTCCGACCCCCGATGTTGCATTGGCCTGCGGATCTGCATCCACGATCAAAGTTTTGAGTTCCAAAGCTGCCAGACTGGCTGCCAGGTTGATGGCTGTGGTTGTTTTACCAACACCGCCTTTTTGATTTGCTATCGCTATGACTTTACCCATCGTTTGTGATTAAAAAAAATTAAAGAAATGGACACAAATATATTTAAGATCATGAGAAGAAAAAGACCCTAAAATTTATAATCCCATTAACAGAATTTTTAGTCAGCTAGAAATCAAAGAGTTAGCGATAGATCACTCAAGAAAAACTTTATTAAATTTTATTTTTTTGATTTTTTCTTGGCGTTCTCATTTGCTTTCATCGCTTCTTCCAGTCTCTGCTGAAACTTAGATTTTTTCTTGTTCGCATTCTTCTTCTTGTTCTCTTCAAGTGCATTCTTGATCTTGTCTTCATCAATAAACTTTCTGAACAAAGCGATTTGTCCGAAAGACACGATGTTTGAAACAAAATAGTAGAAGGTAAGACCTGAAGAATAGCTGTTGAGGAAGAACAGAAACATGACCGGCATGATATACTGTAGCGTTTTCATAGGACCCTGGATAGTCGTCACCTGACTGTTGGACCAGGTGTAAAGGATCGTTGAAAGTGTCATCAATAGTGTGAATAAACTCACATGGTCCCCATACATCGGAATGTTAAATGGCAGGTCCAGGATACTGTCATAAGTAGACAGATCATTTGCCCATAGAAAACTCTTTTGCCTAAGCTCAATGGAGTTCGGGAAAAAGTAGAACATCGCGAAGAGGATTGGCATCTGTAGTAGCATGGGAATACAACCACTCAATGGGTTGATACCTACTTTCTGGTAAAGTGCCATTTGCTCCTGCTGAGCCTTCTGCATGTCTCCACCATGCTTTTCCTTGATCTCATCCAGTTCAGGCTTCATCACGCGCATCTTGGCCATTCCCATGTGAGACTTATAAGTCAATGGTGCGAGCACAATCCTGATCAGGATTACCATGATAATGATAATAATCCCGTAGTTGCTGATGTAATTTTCAAGGAAATGGAAGATCGGAATAATGGCGAATTTGTTGATCCACGCCAGGATGCTCCACCCCAGCTCCACATTCTCCTCAAAAGCGGGAGCTACCTTTTTCAGGATACTGTAATTGTTTGGGCCGAAATAGTATGTTGCCTCAAATTGATTGCTGATCAGCTGTTCAAAAGGCACGAAGAATTTCATGGTGCCTTTCTTCACAAGTGAAGAATCATTTGGGGTAGCAATCGTGGCTACCGAAGCTCCATTGACAGGCTTATTGAGGATAATTGCTGAGCTAAAGAATTTTTGGTTGAAAGAAATCCAATCAACAGGATCAGCAATTTGCTCCTGCTCATTAGCATCAACTGAGATACTCAGGTAATCCACATCTCCGTTGTTCAGCCTATACCTAACAGTAGACTTGTTTCTGGCATCTTCCAGATTCAACTCCATCCGCTTCATATCCTGGTTCCACTCGTAAGCAACTTCATTGCCGATGATACCATTCAGGCCAGAGGTTAGTACTTTAAACCCAATCTCATATCCTTCCTTCGGGATTGAGTATTGATAGGCAATAGATCTGTTTTCACCAAGATCTACTTTGTAGGTGATGATGGTTGTATCACTTTTACTGCTTTGGCTGGCTGTAAAAAAGATCTCAGAAAGATTTACTTTTCGTGATAGGTGATCCAAAACCAGGTTTTGATTGGTCTTTGAGTTGATCAATAGAAGTTCCTGATCTTCAAAATCCTTGAATTCCTTGAGAATTACCTTTTTTACTGATCCGCCTTTGTTGCTAAAAGAGATTTTTACCTGCTCATTTTCAATGGTTGTGAGCTGCTCTGTCCCCTCGGCAAACGGTGAAAACAAACCAAATTTCATCTCATTCAGCTGATTCCTGGCACTATCTGTTAAGGTAGATACCTGACTGGATGCATTTTCAGTACTTGTAGATTCACTTACTGGTGATTGTACGGTTTCCTGATTTTGTGTTGTTGGTTGTTCTTCTGGTGGTTCTGGTGCAAAAAACTGAAAGTATACGGTAATAAATACCAGCATCAGCACTAGCCCTATTATTTGACTTCTATCCATTATTTTTATTTGAATCTATTCAGTGTCATTTTTGTTGACGATTGCCGCCTTGATAAATTTCACAAAAAGAGGATGTGGATTATCAACTGTGGATTTCAGCTCAGGGTGGAATTGTGTTCCAACAAACCACGGATGATTAGGAATCTCCATAATTTCAACAAGGTTTGTATCCGGATTTGTTCCTGATGCTATCATTCCTGCTTCTTCAAAAGCCTGTAGGTACTTCCCGTTAAATTCGTATCTGTGACGATGTCTCTCGGAGATTTTCGCATGACTATAGATTTGAGAAGCCTTGGTCCCTTTTTTTATGGTGCAATCATAAGCCCCTAAACGCATAGTACCACCCATTTCTTTCAGATTTTTTTGATCCTCCATGATGTCTATAACGGGGTGTTTGCTTTTTGGGTCCATTTCTGTACTATTTGCACCCTTGAGTTTCAATACATTGCGGGCAAATTCTATCACCGCGCATTGCAATCCAAGACAAATGCCCAGGAATGGAATTTTATTTTCACGAGCGTACCTAACAGCTTCTAGTTTTCCATCGATACCGCGCTCACCAAATCCCGGTGCAACAAGTATTCCATCCAGGTGATCCAGCATTTTATGAACGTTTTTGCTATCAAGATCTTCTGCGTGGATCCAGTGCACGTTTACATGGCACTCATTTTCAGCACCTGCGTGTGTAAATGATTCGGCAATAGATTTATAAGCATCTTTCAGCTCTACATATTTTCCTACCAAACCAATATGCACCTCAGATGTTGGGTTTTTCAGCCTGCCTAAAAACTCCTTCCACTGATCAATTTTCGGCTGCTTTTTGTAGCTCATTTTGAACTTGGCCAGCACACGCTCGTCAAGCTTCTCTTTACGCATCAGGATCGGCACATCGTAGATAGTCTCTGCATCCAATGCTTCAATCACCGAGTTATAAGGTACGTTGCAAAACAACGCTAGTTTCTTTCTGATATCGAGTGTAACCGGATGCTCCGATCGGCATACCAGGATATCCGGCTGGATACCCGCTTCCTGAAGTTCTTTTACTGAGTGTTGAGTTGGCTTGGTCTTAAGCTCCCCGGCAGTTTTGAGGTAGGGGACAAGCGTCAAATGGATAGAGATACACCTGCTGGGACCAACTTCCAGTTTTGCCTGCCTTACAGCTTCAATAAATGGTAGGGATTCTATATCTCCGACACAACCTCCAATCTCGGTGATCACAATATCATATTTACCGGTATTCCCCAGCTTGAAGATGTTGTTTTTGATCTCATCTGTGATATGAGGCACTACCTGCACAGTTTTCCCCAAAAACTTACCTTCCCGCTCAGCCTGGATGACATTGTAATAGATTCTACCTGTAGTAACATTATTGTCCTGGGAAGTAGAAATATTGAGAAAACGTTCGTAATGTCCCAGGTCTAAGTCAGTCTCAGCACCATCGTCTGTTACATAGCATTCGCCATGTTCATATGGATTGAGTGTTCCCGGATCAATGTTGATATAGGGATCGAATTTTTGAATAGTTACACGGAGACCTCTAGCCTGAAGTAGTTTTCCTAAAGAAGATGAAATGATACCTTTCCCAAGTGATGAAGCTACACCCCCCGTAACGAAAATATATTTGGCCTTTGACATGAAAAGACGAGTTGCTTTGTTTTGTTACGGGATACAAAGATAGGGTCTTCCAATGGTTTAATATCAAACAGTTTCAAGTTTATTAAAAAACTTAATTTTTAAATGGAATTCGGTAGGTAACGGAAATGCTGATATAGCTCACTGGATCAAAGGAAATAGCTTCACCTGGAAGCGAATAAGGGATGTTGTAGGAGTAGGTCAGGGCAATGTTAAACTGGTCTAGGGTAAAGAAAACAGGTAGGCTGAAATTGAGGTTCATCAAGCCGAAGGCATTTTCTACTTGCCTGGCCTCATATCTATCAATAAGTTCTGGGCTGAGGATAGACCCATGCCTGTTAAGGTTTCGGTAGAGTGCTAATGCAATCTTATTGCTGATCTTTCCACTGGCCAGTAATTCCCTCAATATTCTCCTTTGCTCTTCTTCAGCTAACTGAGAAATGGGATAAAGGTCCTCGATTCTTGCTCTGAACACATCCGATTCGGTAAATCTCTGGGTAGTGATTTCGTCATTACCAAAAAGCAAGCTCACTGTAGGCATGAATGTAATGGCATCAAGAAACCAAACATCTTTGATTGAGAAGTACCCGCTTGTAGAAGGAATCAGCCGATGGGCAGTTTCTGCACCAAACATGAAGCTATAGTCGACCCCCAAACTTACGAATTTGATTTTTTGACTCATGGACAGACTCAAATTGTTGAATAAGGTGGCAGTCTCATCCATGTTGTAGATCCATCTTTCATAGGAAGGAACGAAGGTAAAATTGCCTTTGTACCCGAAATAGCCAGCCGAGATCATCGTGAAACTATAAGCGGGCTCATAAGCGGAGTTCCAGTAGCCAGTGACATCAGCAAACAGACCGGACTTATGATAAAAACTTATTCCCGGAGACAATCCATGCTGATTGATACCATAGTTGCGGCCGGCAACAGCTACGTTGCTGCTATAGGCAGCCCGAATATTTAACTCGGATTTTGGGGTATATCCAGCGTTTAATGTGCTATCCAACAAATTAAATATGGATAGAGAGTCCATCTCGGCGATCAATGCTTCTAGTTGATCTGCATAGGAGTCTTCCTGGGCTCTGAGTGTCCAGGGAAGCGTAAATAGGAACATTAAGCATATGTGATATGCTAGTCTCATCAGGTGATTAAGTTAATAAAAGGCTTAGTTACCGCGCTGCTGCTGCCTCTGTTGTCTTATTTCATCATTTAATGGTCGGTCTCTAAATTGGTCTCTTTGCCTTTCTCTTTGCTCTTTCAGTCTGCGCATGAGCTGCTGACGAAAATCGTTTTCAGCTTCACGTAGCTTGAGCAGTTGTCTGTTGTTGATCACATTAAGCATTCGTTCACTGTATTGTTTATCCAGGGAGATCATCTGCTCTTTGATTTCCAATCCTCTGTCGATCAATGCTTTGCTTTCTTCCTCCGTTGCCGTGTTAGGTCGGTAGTTTCTTTTCAACTGCTGAAAGTCCTGGTGGATCTCCCGCTGTTTTTCGGAGTATTCCCTATATATCGGCCAAAACCTTTCTGCCTGCTCTGGCGAAAGCTCAAGTCTTTGTGTAATCAAGGCGATTTTTGCCGATTCAATCTTATCCAAAACTTCCTGGCTCTGTGGGAAAGCCCTGATAGCCAGTAAAAGCAGGAGTAGTGTGATGATCTTTTTCATGGTTGCCTTATTTTATTTTTTGGTCATCTTTTATGATCCAATACTTTGTTCTAACTCTTCTAAATCAATGATAAAGTTCTCAATATCTTCTTCTTCCAAATTAATTCCTTCCAGAAAATCATTGGTTTCCATCAGTCCTTCGGCATCATCTATAAATTGGGCGAGCTCATACTCAGAAACATCGCTCAGTTCAAGATAAGCTTCTATCTGATCATTAGTCACATCAGCCAGCATCTGGTCGATGCTCACTTCTGATCCGGAAGGATAGAAATAGAACGCCAGTGCCACAATCAATACCAACGCCGGAGCCAATGCCCATTTCCATTGAAAGTAAGGATGGGGGTCCGTGGTTGGCACCGAAATGCGTTCCTGAATATTGCTGGTGAGCTCTTCAAAATACGCATCAGGCGCCTTGAATGGTGCCTTGATCTTGTTCTTATGTATATCAATTTTGCTCATTTGTCTCTTAGATATCTTTTCCTTAAAAAGGTTTAATCTGTACTCAAAGTTTCTTCAATCTTTTTTACGGCATGGTGGTAGCTGGCCTTTAATGCACCAACACTTGTTTTTGTGATTGCTGCGATCTCATCAAACTTCATGTCGTCAAAATATTTCATATTAAATACAAGTCGCTGTTTGTCTGGTAACTTCAGTAAGGCCTTTTGCAGTTTCAGCTCAATCTCATCTCCTTCAATTAGGTCATTCTCAACTGAGAGTTCCCTGGACAATTCTTCAGACACATCATGGATCTTCACAAAAAACCTTTTTTTCTTTTTATTCAAAAAGTTAAGGCATTCATTGGTAGCTATTCGATAGATCCATGTGAAAAGACTGGAATCTCCCCTGAACTTGTCCAGGTTATTCCAGACCTTGATAAATACTTCCTGGGTCAGGTCATTAGAATCTTCATGTCTGATCACCATTTTTCGAATGTGCCAGTAAATCCGGTCCTGGTATTCCTTCAGGAGTAAATTGAAACCATAGTTTTTGGTTTCCTCGCTGGTAATTTTTGATATAATAAAATCCTCTTCCAAGAAGCTATCAGGTGTTTACTCCCATTGGATTGTAAAAAAGCTAAAAAGTTTAAAATCGGTTGAAAAAAATTTAGATTATTTGAATTTCTTTAATTTACATGTTGTTACAGTAAATGTAATTGTAGATATGGGCATCAGCGAAGATATAAAGCAAGAAAAATTTAAGAATGAATTCAGTAAGGCGATAATAAACATTGTTTATACCAATTCATGGCTTAACCAAAGGCAAATCGGACTGTTTAAAGAATATGGCCTGACGATGCCTCAGTATAATGTTTTAAGAATTCTAAGAGGACAGCATCCAAAACCAGCTACCGTCAATTTGTTGATAGACAGGATGTTGGACAAAAGTTCTAATGCCAGCCGGATAGTTGATAAGCTGGAAGCAAAGAAACTTGTGATTAGAAAGCAGTGCTCTAATGACAGACGAGCAGTGGATGTGTTCATCTCTGATGCTGGCCTGCAACTTCTGAGCAAGATAGACACCAGGCTGGATAAGCTGGAGAGTGATCTATGTTCACTTACCGAAGATGAATGTGCCCAATTAAATCTGCTTTTGGATAAAATAAGAGGCTAAATCTCCTGCAGAGATTCAATGAACCCTGCTACTTTTCCTTTTGGCCTCACCACCAGTACTGGAATATCAGTATTCAGACTTACCAGCTTTTCTGCCTTACTGCCGATAAACATCGCTGCTGTCGCAGTCTTTCCTTTAGCCCCAATGATGATAAGGTCAGCTTTTATCTTCTTGGCAGTGGAATAGATTACACTGATCACGTCTTCATTTTTATCAATGGTATACATCTCTTCGATGTTTACCCCATCTGTTTTTACCTTGGCCAAAAATCGCTTGAATTCAGTTTTTGCGTTTTCCTTCATGATAACGGCAAACTCCTTGAAGCTTTTGCCAGTATAATGATATCCTACGGGCACTTGATATACATGCTGAATGATCAGCTTTGATGGCTCTTTTGATCGACGTGCGAGTATGGTAGCCTTCTCAAGTGCACTTTTTGAGTAGTTTGAGAAGTCTGTAGGTACGTGAATGGTATTGAATGAAAGTGAAGTTTTAGGAAGCATTAAGAGAGAGCATCCGGCTCTGCGTGCTATTCGGCTCACAATCACACCACCGGCATCTTTTTCATTCTTCTTACCCAGTACAATCAGATCGATTTTGTACTGATTGATAAGCTTCATGAATGATTTTGTTACGGGTCCCTGCTCAATGAGGACCTTAACCACTACCTGGGCATCTTCGTATTTAAAAAACTTATTTACTTGATCTTCAATCGACTTCTTACGCTCTTCAATAGCCTTGTCAATAAGGTCCGGAAATTCTTTTTTAAGTTTATCCGGGATATTAAAATCTCTTATGACGTTGATGAAATAGACTTCTTTTGAACCAGATAAACCACTGATTTTTGACGCTGCCTGCATCAGATCCTTGTCATGTTCCGATAAATCAAGTCCGACGAGAATTTTGCTAAACTTATACATGGTTATTTGGGTAGGAGTCCTTATTAGTAAGAATAGAAATCATCTTTATTTTCCGGGGCCAAAATTAATGGCGTTTTATTTATTTAGTTGTTAGATGCCTCATTTAAATTCCCTGACCAAAAAATCACAAAGTTGTTCTACCTGCTCTTTGGAATGCATAGGGAAGTTAGCAATTCTCACCTGAGCTTGTTTTTGTTCACTATACCCTGACCCAAGTACCCATCCTTTTTTCTTGCAGACTTCAATTATTTGCTCGCTTCCATTTTGCACATCACAAACCATGACTGTCTTTGACTGATATCTTTTATCCTGAATAAAGGGTTGCATTATACTTATTTCAGAAGCTGTTTGATATAAAATGGCAGATTTATAAACCGTTTCATTTCTCACAAAGGATACTCCTCTTCTTAACATGTCCTCAGCAATTTTGCCCAAAATAAAAATAGACAAGGCATTGGGAGTTTCAGGGGTCTGGTTCTTTTTTCCGTATTTTTCAAAGGAGCTAAGACGGTGGTAGCTGCCGGTGACAACCCTATCAGCTTCCATTTCCGCTGTTTTTTCTAAACATTTTTTGTTAGCAATCCACACCCCCAGTCCAGCAGGCATTCCAAAGCACTTTTGAACAGAAAAATAAGCTGTATCAATGTAATTGAAATCTATGGGAATGGCAGGAAGTGCACTTACACCATCCAGGGCAAGTAAGCATTCCGGATTATCTTTCTTGATTTGATAGATATCGTCAGCAGGAAACATGTATCCATTGCTTGTCTCATTCAAGGTAATACCAACAAGCTCCGCATCGGCGGGTACATCCAAAGATGCATAGACCTGGCCATTATCTGCTTCAGTTTTAGTTGGTGACTTTTGGTACTGTAGGGCGAAGTCATAGAACTTTTTAGCAAAAGCACCATTTGTAAAATGATGAGACCTGCTTATCACCAGGCTTTGGATCATTCGCTCCCAAATTTCATTGGCAGACGCGGTAAAGTAGATGTTGTGATCATCGGTCAGCTCAAGAAGGCTATGTAGGTTTTCACGGGTTTCCTGAAATAGGTGCATAAACTGTTTGCTGCGATGGGAGATGGAGCCTATATCTTGTTTGATGGCTTCCCTGAAATGATCCTGATAAGTATAAAAGAGCTGAGTGGGCCCAGGAGTGAAGAATATTTTATTTGACATGTTATATTTCTAAGTAATAAGCAATAAATTTATATCAGCTTTATGAGCACGCAAATGTTTTAAACCTAACATTAGAACATAGCCGAGTTTGTGATGTAGTAAAACTGGACCTCATCCTGGTTTTGGTATCGGGACCTCATATTTCGCTTCGGTGAATTTAGGATAACAGTGGATAGTTGATCTGCGCTGACACAGCTCAAATCCTGGGACAAAGGAGGTTTAAACAATGCTCATAGGGCTTCTTAAGCTTTCGGTTTACCCGGGGGCTTTTTTTGTTTACGTGATTCCAGCCATTTGAAAGTTCGCTTAACGATTTTAGTTGCCAGGTGAATCTTTTTGGCTGTGATTTCCTCGCATTCCTCATAAATTACTTCCCCTTCTATTACCAGTAAAATAATTGGCGAAGTGTTTTCCACTTCAAGCCTACCACACACATTCTCAGGGACATCTGGTGCCAAACTGTCATCCAGCAGATAGGAGGGAACGGGCTCGCTTATTTCCCATTCCTTATCAAGTGCTCTCTTTAGTATATGGTCCTTGTTTCTGTCAGCGTTGTATCTAAACACTATCACCGGAGTCTGACGGCTGAGTTCAATCAGCTTATCAAGATCCTCTGGGTTCTTGATATATCTCCATTCCGGTGCAGTAGTTTCACGCATAAGGGAGCAATTGGTTTTAGGCTTTTGGAAGAATCTACGCTAGCTAAAGGTATCTTTTTCTGGTGATTTCTCCTTAATAAAGCACTCTAAACCTAATTGTTCCTTTAATGTCTTTCAGACTTTTAATCACCTCTTGCTCGTAATCTTTATTGATATCTGTGATTACATAACCGATCTTTTCATTGGTTTTCAAATACTGCCCGACAATGTTCAGATTGTTTTCTGCCAGCGTGTGGTTGATCTTAGCGAGAATGCCTGGTTCATTGTGGTGAATATGAATAAACCTGTGTGCGTCTTTCAATTTCGGTAAAACGATATTTGGGAAGTTCACACTGTTGTTGGTAGATCCGGTATTGATGTAATCAATGATCTTTCCGGGCACAAAGTCCGCAATATTCTTTTGCGCCTCCTTGGTACTTCCACCAATGTGAGGTGTCAATATAGTATTTGGTAAGCCTCTAAGTTCTGAGACAAATTCTTCCTGATTGCTCTTAGGCTCTTCAGGGAATACATCTACACTGGCACCAATGATTTTACCTGATAGGATATGCTTTTTAAGCGCGGCAATATCCACTACATGGCCCCGACTCAGGTTCATGAAGATTACACCATCCTTCATCAAGGAGAATTCCCTGTCTCCGATGATTTCTTTGTTTTCAGGTCTCCCATCTACATGAAGTGATACCACATCAGACATTCCCAATAGCTCAGCCAGGCTGCTGCATTGTGTCGCATTTCCCAAAGCCAGCTTTTCTTCCCGGTCATAGAAGCAAACTTTCATACCCATGGACTCAGCCAAAACAGAAAGCTGTGCACCGATATTACCGTACCCCACAATACCCAGCGTCTTGTTCCTGATTTCAAAACTGTTTTTGGCAGATTTGTCCCATACACCTTCATGCATGGACTTGATCTTATCTGGCAGGTTTCGGATAAGCATGATCAGTTCGCCAATCACCAACTCTACTACAGACCTTGTATTGGAAAAAGGTGCGTTGAAAACGGCAATTCCTTTTTCCTGGGCTGTTTCCAGGTCAATTTGATTCGTGCCAATGCAGAATGCGCCAATAGCATGCAATCTTTTTGCACTTTCAAGCACTTTTTGAGTGACTTGTGTCTTGGACCGGATACCTAGTATGGACACATCCTTTATGGCCTCGATCAGTTCATCTTCATCCATGCCGGCAGGATGTACCTCCACATTATAACCCTCTTCTTTTAGTTTTTGGATCCCGTGGTCATGAATATTTTCTAAAAGCAGAACATTGATACGATTCTTAGGATAGGACAGGGCTCTTTCCATATTGTTTACATATAAAAATTCGTCAAGTGTAGGTGCTTCATGGTCAGCATTTTCCAGTACTTTTTCCCTGCGGACGTTTTCAGTAAATGCATAAAACTTGTGAGCGATACCAGCTTTCTTGATTTCATAATCAGTATAACCATCACCAAGAACATATATTTCTCCCTCAAGATTCAAAGCTTCTATCTGGCGAGGCTTTCCATTATTTTGTGAAAGTAGGTTGTCGGGGTTAAATCCGATTATATTGCCATCACCATCATATTCAAACTCGTTGGCAAATACCCTGGATTCGTCAATGCCGTATGGCTCTACAATGGGCACTATGAAATCTTTGAACCCATTTGACACTATATATATATTCCTGGAATACTTTCTGATAAATTCTTTGTTCCTGATAAAGGATTTGGAGACCTGCGCGCTCAGCTTATCGACAAGTTCAGGCAGATGTGACTTGTTTGCCTGAAGCGTTTCAATTCTTTGTTCAAGCGACTCCCTGAACGAAAGTTTACCTTCCATTCCCAGATCTGTGATATCTTTAACTTTTTTTAGAGCCCCACTTTTGTTTTTATGATTTTTCAGTGAAATCTCCCCCAGAACGTCCAAAGCCTCTACCCGGGTGAAAGTACTGTCAAAATCAATCACAAAATGTTTCGAATTTTCCATATGTTCGTGAATCAAGGCGCAAAAATAAATACCTAGATGTCTTATAGAACAATTGTCATTCTTTTATTATTCATAATTGTACAAGTTTCTGCTTTTGCTCAGCCAGATACCTTGAGGATTACTGCGGATTCTCTCACTGTAAATGACTTTGTCCCCAGGCAGTTGACGAAATCTGAACAGATCAGTTTAAAGATTGATAGTCTCGTATCTCAAGCAATTACTTCGGAAGCTTTTCCAGGATGTGTCATTCACACCTTATATAAGGGAGAAGAGTTATTCTCTAAGTCTTACGGCTTTCATACATATGACAGCCTACAGCCTATGAATTTTTACGACATCTTCGACCTGGCATCAGTATCAAAGAATACAGGGGGTGTTCTCGCGATGATGAAACTGTATGAAATGGGGCTGGTCCGGCTGGATGATCCGTTAAAAGATTACGTTGAGGGATTTGGATGGAATAAAAGAGGGCGATCTACTATTCGTGAGGCAATGTCTCACCAGGCGGGTCTGCAAAGCTGGATTAAGTTCTATGAGGAGATTAAAAAGAATAACGGAAAGTATAAGTCTAAGACCCTGGCTGAACAGCAGTCGGAAGATTATCCCTTCAAAGCTGCTGATGGTAAATATGTTCACAAAGATTTTTATCAGAAGATCAAAAAAATGATCCGGCGGTCAACCTATCATAAGGAGAAAAAGTACATTTATTCTGACCTGTTCTTTTACCTGGTTCCGGAGATTGTGACCAACCTTACCGGGATGGGTTATGAAGAATTTCTACGATATCACTATTATGATTCCCTTGAAGCAGCCACCATAGGTTTTAATCCTTTGCTCAATTATGATGCTTCCTCCATTGTCCCCACAGAAATCGACACATTTTTTAGAATGGAAAACATTCATGGTACTGTTCATGATGAGGGCGCAATCCTGATGAAGGGTGTTTCCGGGCATGCCGGTCTCTTTGCCAATGCCACTGACTTATCCAGGGTCTGGCAAATGCTATTGAATGGAGGTGAATATGATGGGAAACGCTATTTGAAGCCGGCAACCATTGAATTATTTAGCTCCTATCAATACCCATCAAATGATAGCAGAAGGGGATTGGGTTTTGACAAGCCGCTGCTGGTGTATGATCCGAAATTGAGTAGTGTGGCCAAAGATGCAAGTGTATATAGCTTCGGGCATTCCGGATATACCGGCACTTTCGTCTGGGTAGATCCGATGCATGACCTGTTATACATATTTCTCTCCAACCGTGTATATCCCAGCAGAGACCATCGAGCTATCTATGAACTAAATGTTCGACCTCAGATTCATACCTGGCTATACGACCTGATTTCTCTTGAAAGTGCTGAAAATGTCGAGAATTTCGAAAAAAACTAAACATTGCTATGGTCAGCGTGTTGAATTTTATAGATTGGCGACTAAGTTGAAACAGATCATACCATATTTTGGAAATTCATTGGATAGACCTTACCGTTTTTATCGTTTATATTCTTTTAATGCTCGGGGTAGGGGCATATTTTCTAAGATCCAATAAAAGCACTGATGATTATTATGTAGGGGGAAGAACCATGAGCAGCTGGCACGTGGGATTGTCCGTAGTAGCCACCGACGTGGGTGGCGGCTTTTCCATTGGGTTAGGTGGATTAGGTTTTACGATGGGAATCTCCGGTTCATGGATGTTGTTTACCGGGCTGCTGGGGGCCTGGCTAGCAGCCGTTATTCTAATTCCCACGATTACAGAAATCCCCGGATTCAAGAAGCTCTACACTTTTCCCGAAATATTCAAAGTGTTTTATGATAAGAAGACCGCACTGCTTGCGGGTATAATCTCAGCCATTGGATATGCTGGGTTCACCAGTTCTCAATTACTAGCCGGAGCTAAACTGGCTTCTTCTACTTTTGTAACACTGAGCCTTCAGAATGCCCTGTTTATCATGGGAACTATCGCAGTAATATATACAGTAATGGGAGGGCTCAAGGCGGTGATCTATACTGACACCATACAGTGGGGATTGCTACTTTCCGGACTCATATTTATAGGTATTCCGCTTTGCTACCATGCTATTGGTGGCTACGCGGGTCTCACCGCATCTGTTCCAGACAACTTTTTGAGTTTTACGAACCTTACCTGGCAAGACCTTGTCAATTGGGGGATTACTATTATTCCCATTTGGTTTGTTGGGATGACACTTTATCAAAGAATCTATGCTTGCAAGAGCAAGCGTGATGCTCAAAAGGCCTGGTATATTGCCGGAATATTCGAATGGCCGATCATGGCGCTAATGGGTGTTTTGTTAGGGATGTTTGCGCGTGTTGGGGCCGACCAGGGAATGTTTGAATATGCCGGCTTTGCTTCTGCAGAGGGAATGGATGCTGAAGTCGGGTTGCCATTGCTGCTGAGGACGGTTTTGCCGGTGGGACTTACTGGTTTGATGATGTCCGCTTATTTTTCAGCGGTGCTTTCTACAGCTGACAGCTGTCTGATGGCATCTTCAGGTAACCTTGTAACTGATATTATTGGATTCGAAGGAACTAACACCAAAAAGTTTCTGAAACTTTCCCAGCTTTTTACTTTAATAATAGGAGTGCTTGCATTGCTGCTTGCTTCATTTATGCAGAGTGTATTGGAACTGATGTTATATTCCTATGCTTTCATGGTGTCAGGACTCTTTATTCCCGTACTGGGAGGATTGTTTCTTAAGAATCCCAATCCCAATGCGGCGTTTTTCAGCATGCTCTTCGGCGGTGTCACCACCATTAGCCTAATCATCTCAGACATCGACCTGCCTTTGGGACTGGACGCCAATATCTATGGTATCCTGATGTCGCTAATAACTTTTTTAACTTTAAACAGAATATTAACCACACATAAAGCATGAAAATTGAAGTACTAAAACCTGCTGACACCATAGGCCTCGTTCAGTTACAGCAAATAAGAGACTTCTTATTTGAGCACCTTGATCAGTATGGTGACAAAAAAGAGGACATCATGAAGGCCATTAACTATGCCTTAAATAAGGGAATCACTCCAGGAGGATTTATTGTAGTTGGATATGAAGGTATCAAGGTGGTAGGAGCTGTGGTTGTGAACAAAACCGGAATGGAAGGCTATATCCCGGAAAATATTCTCGTGTATATTGCTACACATAGAGACCAGCGTGGAAAAGGATTAGGTAAAAAGTTGATGCAAAGTGCGATCGATGAGGCAGAAGGAGCCATTGCTTTACATGTGGAACCTGACAACCCCGCAAAGATTCTCTACGAGAAACTGGGATTTACCAATAAGTATTTAGAAATGCGACTCATGAAATCCTGATATGACAGATCACTTACCGGAAGTCATTCAATTCAGAAGACACCTGCATCAAAATCCGGAATTATCAAACCACGAAAAAGAGACCTCCGGGTTTATCTTTGAAAAAGTAAAATTGTGTGATCCGGACGAAATCATCCGGTTTGATAATTATGGTCTGGCGATAATATATAAAGGAGAGAAACCTGGAAAATGTTTATTGATCCGTGGTGATATGGATGCTCTGCCTATTCAGGAAATTAATGAGGTAGAATACAAATCAAACAAGGAAGGAGTAAGTCACAAGTGTGGACATGACGGACATTCGGCCATCCTATACGGACTCGCCAAGCAGTATGCGTCTCAAAGACCACAAAAGGGGGACGTCATCTTATTGTTTCAGCCAGCTGAAGAAACCGGCGATGGTGCAAAAGGAATTCTGGAAGATGAAAAGTTTAATAAATTACAACCCGATTTCACGGTTGCTCTGCATAATTTACCAGGCTTTGCCAAGCACAAGATAGTATATAGAAAAGGTGTCTTCACTGCTGCAGCCAATAGTATCATCATCAAATACCGTGGAAAAACCTCTCATGCCGCCGAGCCCGAGTTGGGACTCAATCCTGCCATGGCCATGGCTGAGGTGACCAGAAGATTTGAAGAATTATGCATTCCTGATACTGAGGATTACAATTTTCAGATTATTACACCTATATATTATACCCTCGGCGATAAATCTTATGGTGTTTCTGCGGGATATGGAGAGACGCATTTTACGTTAAGAGCCTGGCACAATGAGATCATGGAATCTCTGGAGTCTAAATGTGAAGCAGTAGCCCGTGAAATTGCTGATCAATATGGGCTGTCATTAGACATTGAATGGACCCAAAGCTTTTTTGCCAATGAAAACAATGAAACAGTAATTGACGCCATTGTGAAGTCAGCAAATTCGTTGCAGTTGGAGATTGAGGAGAAAAGTAGCCCTTTTAAATGGGGTGAAGATTTTGGCCTGTTCACCAAAGAATTTCCCGGCGCCATGTTTGGATTAGGTGCAGGCACACAGTCTCCCGCGCTGCACAATCCTGATTATGATTTCCCTGACGAAATCTTGATTACAGGCATTAATATGATGTCGAAAATACAGGAACAACTGTCTGATCAATAATCCTGAACTCCCACTTAGGGATCATTTTTTACCTTTGCACTATCTTCTAGAATCAAATTCCAAATATGCTGGCTTCTTCCACGATAGAATTAGACTATTCAGCTTTACTCAACAATCTTCAGATCATCAGGGGCATCCTGGGGCCAGACATCAAGTTTTCTTCAGTCGTCAAAGGCAATGCATACGGTCATGGCATCAATGAATTTGTTCCGATGGCCGAGATGGCCAATGTAAATCACTTTTCCGTGTTTAGTGCTGGTGAGGCATATGCTGTGAAAAAAGCCGGTAACAACCCACAGGTGCTCATCATGGGTTTTATAGATGACAGTGAAGTGGAATGGGCCGTGGAGAATGATGTAGAATTCTTTGTCTTTGAAAGTGGCAGACTACTTGCAGCCATTGAAGCAGCCAAAAAGCTAGATAAAAAAGCACGAATTCATATTGAATTTGAGACAGGCCTTAATCGGACTGGTTTCAATATGGAGCAACTGAAAAAAGTTGTCCCCATCATTCAGAAAAACATGGCTTTGCTGGAGGTATGTGGAGATTGCACCCACTATGCCGGAGCAGAAAGCATTGCCAACTATGTCCGTGTGAAAAGCCAGATCAAAAGATTCAATAAAATGGATCAATGGTTAAGGTCCCATGATATCAACCCACTGAAAAGACATACTGCCTGCTCAGCAGCTGCAATGAGTTATCCAAAAAGCAGAATGGACATGGTGAGAATTGGTATACTTCAGTATGGATTCTGGCCTAGCAGAGAGACAATTATTGACTATTTGAAGAATAAAACAGACCGGGTAGATCCTTTGAAAAGAGTGATCAAGTGGAAAAGCACCGTGATGGATGTGAAGGAGGTAGCTACCGGAGAATTTATAGGATATGGTACCACCTTTATGGCCTCTGAGAACATGAAAGTAGCTACGGTACCAGTTGGATATTCCCATGGATATTCCAGGTCACTTAGTAATCAGGGTAGAGTGCTCATTGAAGAAAAGCGGCTTGCCGTTATTGGAATAGTCAACATGAACATATTGATGGTGGACATTAGTGAAGCTCCCGAAGTAAAAAAAGGGGATGAAGTGATCTTAATTGGAGACCAGGGTGACCAATCCGTGTCCGTAGCATCCTTCAGTGAATTGAGTAATCTCCTGAACTATGAACTTTTAACTCGTTTACCGCATAATATACCTAGGAAGGTGATCAACACCGAAGCATTTATAAACAAAAACTCAAAAAATGGCTTACATAACGCTGAAGAGAAAGTCACTACAGCATAACTATACATACCTCAAGAAATTTTTTGATAAGCATGACATCAGTTGGGGGGTAGTCACAAAACTGCTCTGTGGTAACAAAAAGTTTATCAATGAGGTGATCCAGCTGGGTATTGAGGAAGCGCACGACTCTCGAGTAAGTAATTTGAGGGTTGCAAAAGAGATTGATCCGAATGTGCAGACCGTTTACATCAAACCACCAGCCAAAAAGGCCATTCCAAAAGTGGTGAAATATGCCGATGTGAGCTTCAACACAGAATTATCAACCATTCGACTGATCTCTGAGGAAGCCAAAAAGCAGGATAAGATCCATAAGATCATAATCATGATTGAGTTGGGGGATTTGCGTGAAGGTGTGATGGGAGAGCAGCTTCTCGACTTCTATGGAAAAGTCTTTGAGCTCCCAAATATTAAAGTAGTAGGTATTGGTACAAATCTTAATTGCTTGCATGGCGTGATGCCATCCCAGGATAAGCTCATTCAGTTAAGTCTTTATGAACAACTCATCGAGGCCAAGTTCGATAAGAAGATACCCTGGGTATCCGGAGGCACCTCCGTGGTGATTCCCCTTCTGATGAGTAAGCAATTACCTAAAGGAGTGAATCATTTCAGGATAGGAGAAACCTTATTCTTTGGAACCGATCTTGTTGCTGAGGCACCGATCAAGAAGATGAAACAGGATGTCTTTACACTAAATGCTCAGATCATTGAGCTGATCAAGAAGCCAAAAGTTCCTGTAGGTGAGTTGGCGACAAATCCTTCGGGTGAAAAATATGAGATCGATGAGGATGATTATGGCAAGGAATCTTATCGGGCAATCCTTGATTTAGGGCTCCTGGATATTTCTACTGATCATATGATTCCTGTAGATGAAGAACTTCAAATTAGTGGGGCGAGTTCCGACATGTTGGTCATTGATTTGGGCAATTCTAAAAGGAACTTCAAAGTGGGCGATTGGATCAAATTTAAGCTCAAATATATGGGAGCTTTGAGTTTATTGAATTCCAGTTATATAGACAAGGTGGTAGAGTAGGATTGTACAAAAATTGTATTATTTAAAATGATTCTAAATAGTAACATAATAACCGCTGATAAAACTAACTAAATGTCTGATATTCAGGGCGTTTTAGCAATGGCATACCTTGATTTATAGAAAATGAAAAAATGGGTCCTAAAACTATCTTTGAAATACACACCCCCCGTGTTACATTTGTAACCGTTTGAATTTCGAACCATTTAAACGAATGTTTTCCAAACAAATACTCAATGTCTAAAGCCTCCGGATTTCGCCCTCAGATATTAAGCTTCATAATACTTTTTGTTGTCTCATTTGCTACTTATAGTCAGGAGATTCCGACTGATGAAGCAGTGATTTCATCAGGTGAAGCACTTTTCAAGGCCAATTGTACGCAATGCCACCAAGTCCATAAAAAGGTAATCGGACCTGCACTCAAAGGTGTAACGGATAGATTGGAAACAGGTTACTTGCTAGATTGGGTTAGAAACTCTCAGAAAGTTATTCAAAGTGGAGATGAATACGCAGTTGCGCTCTACGAGGAATACAATCAGGTTGCAATGCCTTCCTATCCTTTCTCGGATGATCAGATTCTTAGCCTGCTTGCCTATGTAAAAGCAGAATCAGAAAATGTACCTCAGGAAACTGCACAAGCAGCTCCTGGAGCAGAGGGAGAAGTAGCGGCTGCCGATGGAGACTCCATTCCTTCAGGATACCTCACTGCTATATTGGTTGTACTGGTAGTAGTTCTTCTACTTATCCTTGTTGTATTGGTGCTGATTGTATCAGTATTGCAGAGATACCTCAAAGAGAAAAAAGATCTTGAAGAAGAAGACAAAGAAATTATAGATCAGAAATTTGATCTCCTCAAGCTGCTAAAATCAGATGCGGTAGCTGGTGTAGTGATATTCTTTTTCACCGCTATCCTCTTAAAGACATTGATTGATGGTGCATTCACCATCGGTGTTCAGCAAGGCTATCAACCTACTCAGCCTATTGCATTCTCTCACGAATTACATGCTGGCCAGTACGAAATTGACTGTAACTACTGTCATACGGGAGTTAGAAAAGCCAAGTCAGCGAATATTCCATCGCCAAACATTTGTATGAACTGTCACTCAGCCATTCAGAATGTAGGTGGAGAAGCTGGTGTATCATCGGAGATTGCAAAGATTTATGCAGCAGTGGATTATGATCCTAACACCGGGCAGTATGGACCTGACAAAAAACCGATTGAGTGGGTGAGGATCCACAACCTCCCTGACCTGGCTTATTTCAACCACTCACAACACGTAGAAGTTGGCGGTTTGGAGTGCCAGACATGTCATGGCCCAGTCGAAGAAATGGAAGTTGTCTACCAATATGCACCATTGACCATGGGTTGGTGTATCAACTGTCACAGAGAGACAGAGGTAAATGCTAAGGGCAACGAATATTATTCTAAATTAATTGAGTTACACGAGGAGCATAGCAAAGAGCCGATGGTTGTAGAGGATATCGGAGGTCTTGAGTGTGCTAAATGTCATTATTAAAAACTGACTTGAATTTGATTCCAGGAAGAAATATGAAAGGAACAAAGAAATATTGGAAAGGACTTGAGCAACTCGCAGACAATGCAGAGTTTAAAAAGCATGCTGATAAGGAATTTCCAGAATATCTGCCTATAGCAGGAGAAGATGGACCCAACAGGAGAGATTTCCTGAAAATGATGGGTTTCAGTGTTGCTGCAGTATCATTGGCTGCTTGCGAGACACCAGTGAAGAAGGCCATACCTTACGTATCTAAGCCAGCTTCAGTAGATCCATCCGTTCCTAACTACTATGCCTCTACATATGTAAGTGGCAGTGATGCTTTACCTGTTGTGGTTAAGACTCGAGAGGGTAGACCTATCTATATTGATGGCAACAAGCTTTCAAAGATCGGTGGAAAAGGAACAAGTTCTCAAGCTCAGGCTTCAGTATTATCCCTTTACGATAAAGAGAGACTCGAAGGTCCTATGATCAGTGGTTCATCTGCCTCATGGGATGAAATAGATACGGCTGTTTCCAAAGATTTAGCAGCAGCTGGGGGCAAGATTGCAATTGTGAGCAATTCAATTGCCAGCCCATCCACTTTAAGTGTCATTGAAAAATTTAAATCAGTATTCCCTGCAGACCACATCATGTATGACACCATGTCATTGAGTGGTTTGACAGATGCTTACGAAAAAGCTTTTGGCAAAAAAGTACTTCCTGTACATGAGTTTGGCAAAGCGAAAACGATCGTGAGTTTTGGAGCTGATTTCCTTGGAACATGGCCTAATCAAGCATACAATAACAACGAATTTGCCAAAACCAGAAGGCTGTCTGACTCCAAAAAGGATATGTCCAGACTTTATGCTTTCGAATCAAACTTATCGTTGACGGGAGCAAATGCTGACTACAGACAGCCTATCAAAGCATCCGAAACAGGAGCATATGTTGCGAGTCTATACAATGCAATAGCTTCTAAACTTGGTCAGCCAACGATTAGTGGTCCAAAAGCAGATAGTGCTATACTGAGTAAGGCAGCTACTGACCTTTTAGCTTCTCAAGGTAAGGCCATTGTCATCAGCGGATCCAACGATGCCAATGTTCAGGCGATTGTCATAGCCATCAACAATTTGTTGGGTAGCTATGGATCTACTATTGATGTAAACAAAACATTAAATACCAGAAAGGGTAGTGATCAGCAATTTGAGGCATTTGTTAAAGCTTTGAATGGTGGTCAGGTTGCCGGGGTAATATTCGTCAACTGCAACCCGGTTTATGATCATCCACTGGGTGGTCAGATAGCTTCCGGATTAAGCAAGGTGAAATTGTCAGTTTCTACTTCGGATAGGCTGGATGAAACGGCTTCTCTTGTGAAATACCAGGCACCGGATCATCATTACCTGGAATCATGGAATGATTTTGAAATTGTTTCAGGCAACTACAGCTTGTCACAACCAACTATCAAAAATATTTTCAAGACCCGTCAGGTTCAAGACTCACTTTTGACCTGGAGTGGTGAAGCAAAATCTTACTACGAATTTATCCAGGAATACTGGACTGAAAATGTCTATCCGATGTCATCTGGTTTCACAAGCTTTATCAGCTTCTGGGACAAGAGCGTTCATGATGGATTCTTTGAGCCTGAAGCAGCAGCAGGAGACTCACCTCAGCCAAATGTAGACTTAAGTAGCGTCTCTGTATCAGGCAAAAGCGATGACCTGGAATTAGTCATATACGAAAAAAATAGCATTGGAAACGGAGCTCAGGCAAACAATCCATGGTTGCAGGAGATGCCAGATCCAATTACAAAAGCTACATGGGACAACTACCTGACTGTTTCTCCTAAGCAAGCAGAAGAGTGGGGGATCAAATTGGGTGATATGACTACTCAAAAAGTTAACCTGACAGTAGGTGGTAACACCATAGAAGTTCCAGTGATGCCGCAACCTGGACAGGCTTACAATACTGTAGGTCTTGCTCTTGGCTATGGTAGAACCAAAGCGGGTAAAGTAGCAAACAATATTGGAGTGAATGCTTATCCTTTAATTGCAAATAAAGGAGGAAGCTTAAGCTATTCGATCACAAGTGGTGTGTCTGTGGAACCAACCGGTGCCAGCTACAGAATAGCACAAACTCAGACCCATGATACATACATGGGCAGAGAGACGGTGATTCAGGAAAGTATTTTATCAGAGTACAAGAAAGATCCTCAGGCCGGACGTCATTTCCCAATGATCTCCAAAGCCAATGGTGATAAAGTAAGGCCTCATGCTGTTTCCCTCTGGAAAGGTCATGAGTATCCAAACCATCACTGGGGATTGATGATTGACCTGAATGCGTGTACAGGGTGTGGATCATGTACGGTAGCCTGTCAGTCAGAAAATAATATTCCTGTTGTAGGAAAATCGGAAGTGCTGAACCGACGTGAGATGCATTGGATCAGGATAGACCGATACTACAGCTCAGACGCTGCAGAGGGTAATTATGCCGCAATGGAAAAAGCCTCTGAAAATCCTGAGGTGACCTTCCAGCCTATGATGTGTCAGCAGTGTAACAATGCGCCTTGCGAGACAGTATGTCCGGTTGCAGCGACCACTCACAGCAGTGAAGGTCTTAACCAGATGACCTACAACAGATGTATTGGAACAAGATACTGTGCAAACAACTGCCCTTACAAGGTAAGAAGGTTCAACTGGTTTAAATACCATGACAATGAGCAGTTTGCTGACAACACACCGATGAACAACGATCTTGGTAAGATGGTTCTGAACCCTGATGTGACCGTAAGAGCCAGGGGTGTGATGGAAAAATGTACCTTCTGTGTTCAGCGAATCCAATATGGTAAGCTGGAAGCTAAGAAAGAAGGAAGAAGACCTGTTGATGGTGATGCTACTACAGCATGTGCCAGCGCATGTCCTTCTGAAGCACTCGTATTTGGAGACATGAAAGATCCTTCAAGCGAGATTTCACAGAGATTAAAGATTAAGACAGGAGATAAAATGGTAGAAGCCATGGAAGACAGGGCATACCATGTGTTGGAAGAGCTGAGAGTGATGCCTAATGTTTGGTACCTGACCAAGATTAGGAATAAAGATGAAGTTAAAACTGTAAACGGAGAAGCATAAAGTAATGATAGCAGAATCATCTGTACGTGAACCTTTAGTAACCGGTCATAAAACCCTTCACGATGTCTCTAATGATATCGCTGGCAGGGTAGAAGATAAGCCATCCAAATCATGGTTGTTAGCTACAGCAGTTTCATTAGGTGCCCTGACCTTAGGCGCTTATGCTGTGTGGATGACTGTGTGGCATGGAATCGGGATGTGGGGACTAAATAAGACCATTGGTTGGGCCTGGGATATCACCAACTTTGTATGGTGGGTTGGTATCGGTCACGCCGGAACACTTATTTCTGCAATCCTTTTGCTCTTCAGACAACGATGGAGAATGTCCATCAACAGAGCAGCAGAAGCGATGACAATTTTCGCAGTAATCTGTGCTTTGATGTTCCCAATTTTGCACATGGGTAGACCATGGCTTGGGATGTACTGGGCAATTCCACTTCCAAACACTTTTGGATCACTCTGGGTGAACTTTAACTCACCACTTCTTTGGGATTTCTTTGCGATCAGTACATATTTCTCAGTTTCTCTGGTTTTCTGGTACATCGGCCTGATTCCTGACTTTGCCACTATCAGAGACCGTGCAACTAACAAGATTTCCAAAGCCATTTATGGCGCTTTAAGTTTCGGATGGGACGGAGCGGCCAAAACATGGTCACGATATGAAACAGTAGCACTTGTTTTGGCAGGCTTGGCTACACCACTTGTACTTTCAGTACACACCATTGTATCCTTTGACTTTGCTACTTCGGTTATTCCGGGTTGGCACACCACTATTTTCCCTCCCTACTTCGTTGCCGGGGCGATTTTCTCAGGATTTGCGATGGTACTCACACTGCTCCTGATTACCAGGAAAGTGTACAAACTCGAAGACTATATCACGATTCAGCACATCGAGTTAATGAACATCATTATCATCATCACGGGGTCCATAGTAGGTATCGCATATATCACAGAGCTTTTCATCGCCTGGTATTCAGGTGTTGAGGCTGAGCAGTATGCCTTCTTAAACAGAGTTTCAGGACCTTACTGGTGGGCTTATGCATCCATGATGACATGTAATGTGATCTCTCCGCAGCTCTTCTGGTTTAAAAAGATACGAACGAATCTGGCAGCGACTTTTGTACTTTCAATAGTCGTGAACATTGGAATGTGGTTTGAGCGATTTGTGATTATTGTCACCTCATTACATAGAGACTTTCTGCCTTCTAGTTGGGCAATGTTTTACCCTACAATCTACGATATGGGTATGTACCTGTTCAGTATTGGGTTTTTCTTCACTGCATTCTTATTGTTTGCGAAGTTCTTCCCGGTAATCAATATTGCAGAGGTGAAGAGTATTATTAAAGCAACTGGCGAAAAAGTTAAAAGTAATGGCTGAAACTAGTAATTATTTAACTGGTGTGTACGAGGACGAAGAGGTCCTACTCGATGCTATCAAAAAAGTAAGGAATAGCGGGGTGAAAATCCATGAAGTGTATTCTCCATTCCCAGTTCATGGGATAGAAGATGCCCTGGGATACAGAAGATCAAGATTATCAATTGCTGCATTCCTTTTTGGACTGACAGGTACTTCACTGGCCCTGATCATGCAGATTGGTATGATGGGTATTGACTGGCCCATGATCATCGGTGGAAAAGATTATATCCCGGTACCTTCATTTATCCCGGTATCTTTCGAATTGACTGTTTTACTCGCGGCATTCGGGATGGTAGGTACATTCTTCGTAGTGGCCAACCTGAAACCTTGGGGTAAACCAAAAATATTTGACCTTAGGATCACCGACGACAAGCACGTTATGGCTGTTGACCTGGGCAAAAACAATCTGGAGGAAGGTAAGATTTCCCAGATATTAAAAGATAGTGGAGCATCTGAAGTAAATAAGAAAACGCTGTAAGGCATGCAAAAAGGAGTACAGATAATATTATTGGTTGTAGTAGCAGTGGTAGTGGCCAGTTGCACGGCTGGGGTTGATAATCCTGGGCTTGAATATGCACCACAAATGTATCATTCCACACCTTATGAGCCACTTTCTCAGGTGCAGGATGAATCTATTGGTTCATGGTTAGATTCTAATCAGGAGGATGGACATGGAGAGTTTTACAACTCAAACCCTTACAATCCATATGGCATGACCATGCTTGAACCTGTAGAAAATACCATTAGAAGAGGTTCTTTACCTAATCATATTGCACCAACTGACTATGAAACTGCTGCAGTAGAACTGGTGAATCCATTGGATAGTACCAAAGAAGTATTGGCAGAAGGTAAAGCTTTATATGAAAGATTTTGTATTCACTGCCATGGAGCCAAAGGAGCCGGAGATGGGTTGGTTGGTCAGGTCTTTCTTGGTGTGACAGCTTACAATTCAGCCACCGTAGTAGACAAGCCAGGTGGACACATTTATCATGTGATTACACATGGTAAAGGAAGGATGGGATCCCACGCTTCTCAGCTTAGTGAGGAAGAGCGTTGGAAAATTGTAAGATATGTTCAGGTATTACAAAAACAATAATTGATCACAATCGATTAACAGTTAGCATGACAGAGGAAAGATTCGAATTTAAAGCAACTACCAAGAGGAACCTACTCATTTTCATTGCAGTCGGAGTAGTCTTGGCTATCATTGGTATTGTGGCACTCAATATGGGTGGAGGTCATCATGACGCTGGCGGACATGGAGATGAAGTCGCAGCAGCACATCATGGTTTTCACTGGAGTAAAAGAGTGTTTGCAGATATCTGGATCAATATTGTTTTCTTCACAGGATTATCCCTGGTAGGCGTTTTATTCTTTGCCATTCAATATGCTGCACAAGCAGGATGGTCTGCGGGTATCAAGCGTATTCCACTTTCATTTGGTGCATGGATTCCTATCGGATTTGTTTTGATGATCGGTACCTACTTTATTGCTGGTCATGATCTTTTCCACTGGACACATCACGATCTCTATGGTCCTGATGGAGATGAAATTATCAAAGGAAAAGGTGGCTATTTTTTCTGGCCATTGGAAAATGGGTCATTCCCATTGTTTTTTATCGTGCGGATGGTAGCATTTTTCGCCATCTGGTATCTGCTCTTCAACAAACTTAAGACTTTAGCTTATCAGGAAGACCTTGATGGTGGTACTGAGAAATGGTACCAGATGAGAAAATTCTCAGCTTTTTTCATTGTCTTTTTTGCTGTTTCATCGTCTATCTCAGCCTGGGACTGGGTGATGTCTATCGACGCTCACTGGTTTAGCACCATGATGGGCTGGTATGTATTTGCCAGCTGGTGGGTAGCAGGCCTTGCATTGACAACTCTCATTGTGGTATTACTAAAAGATCAGGGTTATCTAAGCGTTGTTAATGCCAATCACTTACATGATCTTGGTAAGTTCGTTTTCGCTTTCAGTATTTTCTGGACATACATCTGGTTTTCTCAGTTCTTCCTAATTTACTATGCGAACATTCCTGAAGAAACGATCTACTTTGTTGAGAGATGGAAGAGCAGTCACTATGCACCATTATTCTTCCTCAATCTGGGTATAAATTTCTTCTTCCCGTTCCTGGTATTGATGACAAGGGATTCTAAAAGACACACAAGGATATTGAAAGTTGTTACTCCGGCTGTGATAATAGGTCATTGGTTGGATATTACGCTCATGGTTTCACCAGGTACACTTGGTGAGAATTCCGGTTTCGGCGTATTGGAGTTAGGATTGTTATTTGTTTTCGCAGGGGCATTCATTTTCGTTGTACTAAATCAGCTATCGAAAGCTCCTTTGTTTGCGAAGAACCATCCAATGTTGGAAGAGAGTTTACATCATCACGTATAAAAGCTTATTGAATAGAGATGTTGAATTTAATTATAGTTATCGCAGTAGTATTGATCCTGGCTATCCTGGTCACGGTATTCAGGGTAATTACGTTGGTCAATGTTGCGAAAGGAGAGGGTAGTAAAAGTGTGCCTCCAACAAACAGGATCAATGCCTTATTGCTGATCTTGTTTTTGATAGCAGGTCTTTTTGGGTTTTTCTATTATTCTTTCGGTGGACTTCAGGATGATTTTGTCTTACCCCTGGCATCAGAGCATGGTGCGGTTACCGACCGTTTGTTCTGGATTACAATGGGTATTACCTGTTTTGTATTTATCGTTACACAAATATTCCTTTTTGGATTCGCCTATAAGTATCAACATAAAGAAGGAAACAAAGCGGATTTCTATCCTCATAACAATAAACTAGAGGTTATTTGGACAGCCATACCAGCAATCGTTCTGGCACTTTTGATTGTGTCTGGATGGAAAGCCTGGTCTGATATTACAGGAAAAGCTCCGGACAATGCTGAAGTGATAGAGGTAATGGGATACCAGTTTTCATGGTCAGTAAGATATCCTGGAGCTGATAAAAATCTTGGTGCATCAGACTTTCAAAAGATGGATGTCACCAATTCAATGGGGATTGACTTTACGGATCAGGCATCTTTTGATGACTTTATCCCCACACAGTTGGTTTTGCCTAAAGGCCGTCCTGTATTGTTGAAAATAAGAGCTAAGGATGTGATCCACAGTGTATTTCAGCCTCATTTCAGGATGCAAATGAATGCTGTGCCGGGAATGCCTACCAGGTTTTGGTTTGTACCTACAAAAACCACCGAAGAGATGCGTGAAGAAACAGGAAATCCTGATTTCAACTATGAGTTGGTTTGTAATAAAATCTGTGGCTATGGTCACTTTGGGATGAAATACTCCATCCTGGTACTTGAAGCAGATGAGTACGACGAATGGTATGCTGATCAGCAGGCATGGCTTAAGCTAAACGATGATTATCTGTCAGAAGTGCCTGATAATCTCAAAGAAGCTGCAAGAATTGCTGCAGGAATTGATAATGTAATAAGTGTAGATAAGGCTGATAAAGCCCTGGTAAGGAATTAAGATTTAAAAGATTTTATTATGTCAGTAGCCGACATCCAAATTGAGAAAGACTTACATCATGATGGTCATGACGATCACCATGAGCAAAGCTTTATATCAAAATATATATTCTCGACAGACCACAAGACCATTGCAAAGCAATTCCTGATTACCGGTATTTTCTGGGCATTGGTTGGAGGAGGTCTTTCAGTAATTTTCCGACTTCAGCTGGGGTTCCCGGACATGGAGCTTTACTGGTTGAAGCCTCTTTTAGGTAAATGGATCACTGCAGAAGGAAAGATGGATTCCGAGTTCTATTTAGCTATGGTTACGATGCATGGTACCATAATGGTATTCTTCGTATTGACTGCTGGATTGAGTGGAACGTTTGCCAACTTCCTGATTCCACTCCAAATAGGAGCGAGGGATATGGCTTCAGGTTTTATGAACATGTTGTCTTACTGGTTCTTTTTTCTATCTGGACTTGTCATGTTTGTTTCATTTTTCCTAGAAACAGGTCCAGCATCTGCTGGTTGGACGGTATATCCACCATTGAGTGCGTTACCTCAGGCCATGCAAGGTTCAGGAGCCGGTATGACTTTATGGCTCGTATCGATGGTGTTCTTCATTGCTTCTACCTTACTTGGAGGTATCAACTACATCACTACCATTATCAACTTAAGGACGGAGGGTATGTCTTTTACGAGACTGCCACTTACGATATGGGCTTTATTCCTGACAGCAATCCTGGGATTATTATCTTTCCCTGTGCTGGTAGCTGCAGCCTTACTACTTGTTTTTGATAGATCATTTGGCACTAGCTTCTACCTTTCTGATATATACATTGGTGGAGAAGCGCTTCCACATATGGGTGGTAGCCCGATCCTTTACCAGCATTTGTTTTGGTTCCTGGGGCACCCGGAGGTATATATCATAATTCTACCTGCATTGGGAATTACATCCGAAATTATTTCTACCAATTCAAGGAAACCAATCTTTGGTTACCGGGCCATGATCGGTTCGATGTTGGCTATTGGATTCCTTTCATTCATTGTTTGGGCACACCACATGTTCGTTACTGGACTGAATCCATTCCTTGGATCAATATTTATGTTCCTCACATTGATCATTGCGGTACCATCAGCAGTAAAAGCATTCAACTACATCACAACATTGTGGAGAGGTAACATCAAGTTTACCAGTGCGATGTTATTTTCGATAGGACTGGTGTCGTTCTTTATATCAGGTGGTCTAACCGGAATATTCCTGGGTAACTCAGCTCTGGATATCAACTTGCATGATACCTATTTTGTGGTAGCTCACTTCCACCTTGTGATGGGTAGTGCAGCATTCTTTGGTATGCTTGCAGGAGTGTACCATTGGTTTCCTAAGATGTTTGGTAGGATGATGGATGAACGATTAGGTAGCATACATTTCTGGCTTACATTTGTTGGTGTTTACCTTGTATTTTTTCCATTACATTATATAGGAATTGCAGGATTTCCACGACGATACTATTCATTTACAAGCTTTGATGCATTTCAGACATTCACAGACCTGAATTCTTTTGTAAGCATTGCAGCTACAATCACCTTTGCTGCGCAGTTTATCTTCCTGTTCAACTTCTTCTATTCTATTTTCGCAGGAAGAAAAGCACCAGCTAATCCATGGAAATCCAACACATTGGAATGGACGACGCCAAGGAATCCAGGTCATGGTAACTGGCCTGGTGAGATACCTAAAGTTTACCGTTGGGCTTATGATTACAGTAAGCCAGGAGCAAAGGATGATTTTATTCCTCAGACGGTGCCATACAGTCAGACACCTGAGTCTAATCTTCCTGGTGAAGCAGCCGAAGTGAAAGCTGAAACCTCTAAGTCGAAGTAGGGTAGTATAAATGGATAACGTATCGGTATTCCGATCAATTAATCTTATTACCATAATAGCAGTATACGTCCTAATCCTTGTAGGAGGAATAGTACGTAGTTTAGGGGCTGGTATGGGTTGTCCGGATTGGCCAAAGTGTTTCGGGCAGTATACTCCACCATCTTCGAGCCATGAATTGCCTGATAACTATCAGGAGCTATTTACGCAAAAAAGACTGGAAAAAAGCGAGCGATTAGCTAAAGTACTCTCTGCTATCGGATTAAAGCGCGCGGCTGATAAGATCCGAAACAATCCGGAAGTGGCCGAAGAGATTGAATACAGCTTTAGCAAAGCATGGATTGAGTACATCAATCGTCTGGTGGGTGTATTGATCGGTTTACTGATCATTTTAAATGGATGGTGGTCACTTAAATTAAGAAAGCAAAGTATGACAATGGCAGTGATGGGGATTCTTGCGTTTATACTGGTAGTTTTTCAGGGATGGGTAGGTAGTCTTGTTGTAGCAACAAACTTACTCCCGGGATTCATCACTTTTCACATGGTACTGGCTCTATTGTTGGTTGCAATGCTGCTGTTTCAACAGGTGCAGGTGAGGACATTGAAGCGACTTATTGCCGGAAGGTGGTTGATCGGTTTCCTCCTGATTACATTCTTTGTACAGATTATACTCGGAACAGGTGTGAGGGAACAAATTGATGTTTTTGTACATCAAGGCATTATTCGGACAGAATGGATCAGCCAGTTAGGGCTTGGTTTTTACATCCACAGATCATTTTCTATACTCATAGTACTTCTGACTGGATGGTTGGTTTGGTTAAACAGGTCAAATTGGCTTAAGAATCCAATGCTTCTTGCTTTAGTAGGAGTGATTGGGCTGGAAATTATACTGGGGATTATTCTGGCCTATTTAAACGTACCTGCAGCAGCTCAACCGGTTCATTTGCTACTCGGAAGTATCGGATTCGGAATGATTTTTTACTTATTTTTGAGCACCTATTCAAGACATAGAATTATCTGATGCAATCTACTGTTTCACTAAGCGCTGTACATGTTCTGAATCGACTTAAGATTTACGTCGAACTAGTGAAATTGAGGCTTTCTTTTCTCGTGGCCTTCTCGGCAGCTTTCGGGTATCTCCTGGGCCATTCAGGTGCCATTAACTGGGTATCTTTCCTTTCTCTGGCCATGGGTGGGTTTCTTATCTCTGGCTCTTCTATTACCCTAAATCAGATCATAGAGCAGGTGCATGACGCCAAGATGAAGCGAACCAGGGACAGGCCGCTACCAACTGGTAGGATTAGCAATCAGGAGGCCTTATTTTATGCCTTGCTGAATGCTTTTGTAGGATTGAGTCTATTGGCCTGGCAGACTAACATGCTTACCTTATCATTGGCTATCCTGTCGATGATTCTTTACTCGTTTGTTTATACCCCTTTAAAACGTGTTGGACCTATTGCCGTATTTGTAGGAGCCATACCGGGTGCTCTACCTCCATTGTTGGGATGGGTGGCAGCTACGGGAGCTATCTCCCATGAGGCATTGATCATCTTTGGAATTCAGTTTATTTGGCAGTTTCCTCATTTTTGGGCGATCGCCTGGATAGCAGATGAGGACTATAAAAAGGCAGGATTTAAACTTCTGCCAGGTAATGGAAAGAAGGACCTGAATACTGCGATCAATATCATGATCTACACGTTGTTTCTCCTTCCTCTTGGCCTGCTTCCAACCTATTTTCAGCTAACTGGTATTACAAGTGGTATCATAGCCACCATTTGCGGAACTTTATTTCTCGCTCAGACATTTTCATTGATGAAGGATAATTCAAGGCAATCTGCCCTCAAGATCATGTTTGGATCCTTTATTTATTTGCCTATCGTTCAATTGGCCTATTTAATTGATAAGATATAATGGAAAGAAACGCGGAAATACCACTAGGAACATTAAGGGTACGTTCGATAAACCCTAAGAAATTTGCGATGTGGCTGTTTATCATCACAGTTACTATGTTATTTGCTGCACTGACAAGTGCTTATCTTGTAAAGCAATCTGAAGGTAACTGGCCGGAGATTGTTTTCCCGTCATTGTTTAATACAACTTCAATCATTATTGTACTCAGCAGTGTATCGCTTCATTATGCGTTTATATCTGCAAAACGAAACAATCTGCTTCATATCCGGATAGGGCTGGCTGTTACCTCAGTACTTGCAATTGCCTTCTTAATTGGGCAATATATGAGTTGGGGGCAGTTGATAAGTCAGGACGTGTTTTTTGTAGGACACCCTGCCGGATCATTTATTTACGTTTTCACGGGTATACATGCTGCCCATCTGATAGGGGGTATCATTTTCCTTGGAATCGTTTTATACAATGCATTTAATTACAAGGTACATTCAAAAAGTATGAACCAATTGGAAATGTGTGTAACATACTGGCATTTTCTTGGTGGACTTTGGTTGTATTTATACTTATTTTTGGTTCTAAATAATTAGGTCACGTAAACTATGGCACACTCTACGGCAATTGAAAGTAATAACATCTGGGGTGGAGGAGTAGCTCCCATGAAGGCGAGCTATGGAAAACTCATGATGTGGTTCTTTCTTCTTTCTGATGCGTTCACATTTTCTGCATTATTGATTACCTATGGGTTGATTAGATATAGTCATCCTGCTTTTGAAGGTACAATCGATGAATTTGCATTTTCACAGGAATATTGGCCAATACCAGAAATGGTGTTTGAAGGTTTTCCTTTCCTTCATGGAATGCACCTGCCACTTGTATTTGTGGGCTTAATGACGTTTATCCTGATCTTGAGTAGTGTGACCATGGTACTGGCAGTGGAAGCTGGACAAAGAATGGACCGAAAAGGTGTTGAGAAATGGATGCTTTGGACCATTCTTGGAGGTCTTACCTTCCTGGGATGTCAGGCCTGGGAATGGTCCCACTTCATTGTGGGAACGGACATGGCTAAGAATGCAGCCGGAAACACCTTTATGGGAGCTAACCTTGCGATGAATCAATATGGCCCTCAGAATTTTGCGGCATTGTTCTTCTTTATCACAGGCTTCCATGGGTTTCACGTATTTACTGGGGTTGTGATCAACTTCATTATCTTCTACCAGGCTGTTGTTGGAAAACTTGAAAGAACCGGTCACTACGAAATGGTAGAGAAAGTAGGTCTTTACTGGCACTTTGTAGATCTGGTATGGGTATTTGTATTTACATTTTTCTATTTGATTTAATAGCTAACAATATATCATGAGCGAAGAAGTTTCACACGTAGAAGTACAACCTGTTGACAAGTCTAAGATTAAGCAAATTTGGAAGATTGCTTTTTATTTGGGTGCTATTACTTCAGTAGAATTTATTATTGCATTTACAATTGATGCCGGCGCAGCCAAAACATTTATTTTCATTGCCCTTACCATTTGGAAAGCATTTTTCATTGTTTCAGAATTTATGCACCTGGGCCATGAGAAGAAATCACTTGTTTGGTCAATACTCTTGCCAACATTATTTATCATATTCCTGATCTTTATTTTGATGTATCAGGGTGCAGCGATCTACGATATCCTGCATTAAGGCTTAGACACTTCCATTGGAGGTCTGATGTTGCGACGAGTAGGAGTAATTCTGTTCTTTGTTGTTGTATTTGGATTGCCTGTAGGTTGGTATCTCTTTCTTCAGATTTTTGGAGAAAACAAGTTCGATCTACCAGTCATTGTAAAATATGAGCAACCAAATTGTGAAGTTAGGGGCCCGGTAGTTCTATCGAAACCTGATTTTGTTCAGCAAAACCCCAATCAGTTTGAAAGATTGCTGAAATCGCTAAACAATAATCCTGAGATTGGATTTTATAGTATTGATTCAAGTTGTACTCTCGGCCATCCATTGATCTTTATTGATGAGCAGAAGATGGTTCGAGGAACCTATGAGGCTACGAGAGAAGATGTGGATCGATTATTAGCAGAAGTAGACATCTATTTATTGAACCGGCAAAATGCAAAAAGTAATAAAGGCCAATAAGAGCTATTTACGATTCATATACGTTATATCCATCGCAGTCCCTTCGGTGGTAGCGTTACTATTATTCAGTCCTTTTAAATTTGAAATGGCTGGCTGGGTCAAGTCTCTTCCTACACTAAATGCGATACTCAACTCTACTACTTCTGTGTTGCTGATTGCCGCCTTGTTTGCTATCAGGGCTAAGAAAATAGCACTCCACAGAAACCTCATGCTGACATCCCTGATATTGGGTGCATTATTTTTGGTTTCATACATACTTTATCATAGCACCAGTGAATCTACTGTGTTTGGTGACCTGGATCATAATGGTGTATTAGATGATGCTGAAGCTGCTTCAGTAGGGACTTCCAGGATGATCTATCTGGGAGTTTTACTTTCACATATAGGCTTTTCCATTGTAGTCGTTCCATTTGTCTTGATAGCATTTTATTACGCCTTTTCAAACCAGATAACGAAGCATAGAAAAATTGTAAAATTTACGTATCCCATTTGGTTGTATGTGTCGCTGACTGGTGTATTGGTTTACCTTATGATAAGTCCTTATTATTTTTGAACTACTATAAAACGAATCCTGTTATCTGACTATGATAATCAGATCTTTGATCCTTTTTTGTCTTTCAATACTTCCAATCCTAACCCAGGCACAGTGTGCTATGTGCAGGACTCAGGTAGTAAATAATGTGAGTCATGGAGAAACATCTCTCGCAGCTGGATTAAATTTTGGGATCATGTATCTCTTTTTTACACCGTACATTTTAGTAGGTCTGATTGCATTCCTTTGGTTTAGAAATTCTAGAATTAATGAAAGAAAAAAATCAGCTGCAAGCCATTTTAACCGCTAAATGTCCCCAATGTAGAGAAGGGGATATGTATGAATACACAACATATGATCTAAAGCACCTGGGAAAGATGAATGAGGAATGCCCAAACTGTAAGCTTAGGTATGAGTTGGAACCAGGATTTTTCTACGGAGCAATGTATGTCAGTTATGCTTTGTCGGTGGGTATTTTTATGTCAACGGTATTTTTGCTGTACTGGTTGATGGGTGATCCTTCACTCACAACGTACATTGTATCTGTTACAGTGGTATCACTACTTCTTTACCCGCTTAACCTGCGTTACTCAAGAGTTCTTTTTCTACACGTATTTGGTGGAGTAAAATATAAATCTTCTAAATACAATGACTTATCTTCATAGCAGGTAATAAACTGCAATGAAAATACTGACAAGGTTACTTGTTCTCTCCTCGCTTATTAGCCTCACACTTTTGGTGTTTAAATTTCGGCCCGGTGCCGAAGATGCGGCATACAAGGAGATACAGAAGAACTTCGATAGCCAACTGGTACTTTTGGAACGGGATTTAACTGATTTTCTGGAGCAGTTCGAAATCCTGACTAATCCTTTTAAAATCCAATCATCATCTGACTTTTTAAAAAGGGTTTACGTCAATGGTTCTATAATTTATTGGAGTGATAATAAATCCGTACCTGCATACAGTACTTTAAAGGACAGTGACACACTTTATTCCATCAAGAGTGAATCAGGTGTATATGTGGTAAGAAGGAAAGTAATTCCTTCCAATACCGCTCTGGTTGAGATTTTTTCTATCATACCCCTGCAAATATCCCCACCAATTTCCAATGAATATTTGAGGCAAAAGGTAAACGAATCCATATTTAATGAAAACAGTATTTTGTTTTCTGAAGGTGATAACGGGATAACTTATAACAGTGAGACCATAATCAATTACAAGATTACTTCACCTACCACAAACCTTGGAGATAAGTGGTTTCCACCATCCCTGCTGCTTACAACAATTCTAATGCTTATGGCCATCTATTTCTATTTTGGAAAGGGGCAGGCTAGCCACAGAAAGTTGATCCTAGCTATTATCCTGATATTGATATTTAGGTTTGTTATTTATGCGATGATGGATCTTTTCCGCCCACACTGGGAAATATTCAACCCGATTTATTTTTCTGAAAGCCGAATTAACTATTCTCTGGGTGATCTATTGTTTAATGTGCTTTGTGCTTTCCTCATCATAGGATGCTTTTTTAGGCTATGTAAATGGATGAGGTTAGGCGTTTTATTTGGAAGCCGTAATAAGCATAGTGATGGATTGATTTTGACAGTATTGCCTTTGTTGGTGTTGTTTTCCGGGTTTGTAGTTTACCGGATACCCTGGATTATTCTGGAACACTCGCAAATCGAACTGGATATCAGTCAGTCTATATCCTTTGACTATATGAGGGTAGTAGCATCACTCATTCTCGTGATTGTTGCACTTTCATTTATTGTGATATTCACCCTAAGTCAAAAAGTATTTCAATACATCAAGAAGCCACTGTATTTCAAGATCCTCTGTTATATAGTTGCTTCTGGGGTTTTTTACTGGCAAATAGGAAATATTGGCCTGTTGATCATACTGATTGTCACTATTGTCTGGATAATAGTTAATGGTACTTATTTGTCATATCAGCTCTTCAAACCCAGATACGAGACGTTCCTGTTGCTTGTGATGTTACTTTCTACATCTGCTGCCTTGTTTTCATTGGGTATTTATAAGCACTATGAGCGGGACAGACAAATCTCAAAGGAAAAGTATGCCAACAAACTCCTCATTCCTAATGACATTTTGGGTGAGTATTATCTCAATCAGATCATGGCAGATATTGAAGATGATACGTATATCCAATCACGATTGCTTAATAGATTAGTAGCAAAGCAGAATATTAGGGAAAAGATTACACGGCAGTTCCTTTCTACCTATTTCAAAAAATATGACGTGGAAGTGTACCTGTTTGGTTCAGATGGCGAATCCTATGACTCACCCAACAGTATGTCTTATTACGAGTGGAGAAGGACCTATCAAAAAACTGAAAACTTAACAGATTATTCACAGCTTTATCTTATTGAGGATGAGGTGGATAATGTAAGAAATCAATACCTGTGCTTTTTAAGTATAGAAGGGTTCGACCAGCAGATTGGATATATCATTCTTCAGCTGACATTGAAAAAGAATATTCCTACGAGCGTATTTCCTGAGCTTTTAGTTGAAAGTAAGTACTACTTAAGCACGGATCAGGAGGAATTTGATTACGCGATCTATCGTAAAAACAGCGTATTACCAATCTATAAACAAGGTAGGTCTGGCTTTGAGTCAAATTTAAGCTATAGCAATCTGCAGGACCCAGCATTATACGAGGAAGGGATAGAAATTGGAGACATACATTTCTATGGATTCACCACCAACGATGAACGCCTCATTGTTATCGCAAGCAAATCCTATGATTATATCTATGTCTTTTCCAATTTCTCGTTCCAGTTGTTTATTCTGCTGGTACTCTGTGGGTTTATATTTGTTGGGTTCAGGGTTTACAAAAACAAAGCCCGATTAAACTTATCGACCAAGATTCAATTGTATTTGGGGATGGCTTTTATCTTTCCCATGTTGATTGTATCTGTTGGGTTGCTCAATACACTCAATGCCACATACAGGGAGGAAGTAGATCAAAATTTCCTTACCAAATCCTTTAATCTTGCGGGAAACCTTGCTGAAATTACCCAGGCCTTTGAGAACAATACCATCAACAGAGATGACTACTCCAATGCCATTGCCGAAGCGGCTTCCCTGGTACAAAGTGATATCAATATTTATGAAACATCGGGGCCGCTACTGTCTTCCAGCCAGATGGAGATCTTTAATTCAGGTATACTGGGTAAGTACATTAAGCCAGAGGCCCTCAACGCTATTGTTTACAACAATGAGCAAAGTATTATCCTAAATGAGGAGATTGGAAAGCTGGATTTTAAATCATCTTATACGGCACTGAGAAGTGATAGAACCGGAAACCTGATTGGGATTTTGTCGATGCCTTATTTTGAGTCTGAGAGTCAGCTTCAGAATCAACAGATCCAGATATTCACCAACCTCATTTCAGTCTTTACATTGATCTTCCTGATTTCATTATTCTCCGGCAATCTCATCGTCAATCAGTTGGTGAGTCCTCTGAAGCAGATCGCTGACCGGATCCGAAGGACTTCATTACAGGAAAAGAACCAGCCGATCCACTATGCAGTGAATGATGAGATTGGAAGCCTGGTAAATGAATATAACCAGATGCTGGTAAAGCTGGAGGAAAGCAAAGTAGCCCTTGCTGAAGTGCAAAAAGAATCTGCCTGGAAGGAAATTGCCAGGCAGGTAGCTCATGAGATCAAGAACCCACTCACGCCCATGCGCTTAAAGATCCAGCAGATGATGCGGTCGCTGGATAAGGAGGATAGAAATTACAATGCCTGTGCCTCGTTGATAGAGCAGATCGATTCATTAAGTGACATTGCAGACTCCTTTTCTGCATTTGCAAAGATGCCCGTACCTAAAAATGAAAAATTTGCGCTTGATGAGCTTACAAAGCATACGGTTGAGCTGTACCGTTCGGAAAAGACAAAGCTCACCCTAAGCATTCAGGATCAACCTTTAGAAGTATTTGCAGACCCTAAAATTTTCAGTGGGATTCTCAACAATATCATTCTTAATGGTATCCAGTCGGTGAACAAAAAGAAACCAAAAATAGATATCTCACTCATAAGAAAAGGCAATAAAGCACTTCTTAGCATTAAAGACAATGGCAGTGGAATACCACCTGAAGTTCAGGAAAAAGTATTTACTCCTTATTTTAGTACTAAGAGAACGGGAAGTGGAATCGGTTTAGCAGTTGCTAAAAAAGGAATTGAAAATGCAGGAGGTAACATATGGTTTGAGACTTCAGAGGGGATGGGCACCACTTTCAATATTTCCCTGCCGCTGGTGGATTAGTGCTTTCTTCATTTTAGGTCTGGGATTTCAACTAACTGGACAGAATTATCAGTGCAGGACAATACCTGTTGATACTCCGGTCAGATTAGATACTATTCCTATCGACCAGACTTCAATTCAAATTTCTGGGGATACCGAGTTTAGATTTAATCACGAGAAGAATGAAATCCTGGTTTTCGGGGGAGGATCAGATTCTATAGAGGTATGTTATAGGCGAATCTCAGTGGAGTTTATGGATTCATTATATAACAGAAGTATTGATACGTATGCCGAGGTTTATAGTGACCAACCACCGCCAAAAAAACAGTATATTGAAGAACAGGAAATCTTTAAGTTCAGTGATGTAGAAAGTTTTGGAGCCATTACAAGAGGCGTGTCATTCGGAAACCGTCAGAATCTTTTCGTAAACTCTGCCCTTAATCTTCAGATGGAGGGAAAATTAAGTGATGACCTGAATATCAGTGCGGTAATCACAGATCAAAACATTCCTTATCAACCGGAAGGTAATACTCAGCAGCTCAGAGATTTTGACAATGTGTTTATCAAACTGTACAATGATGACTTTGATATCACGGCTGGTGATATCGTATTGCAAAACCCTGTTCGGGAGGGATACTTTTTGAAGTACTATAAGAATGTGCAGGGACTTGCTGCCAACTACAGGTATAAAATAGGATCAGGCTGGACTGCCAAATCAAGTATCTCAGGGTCAGCTGCGAAAGGCCAGTTTGCTTCAACACAAATTAATCCAATAGAAAATGTTCAGGGGCCCTATAAATTGAGGGGCCCCAATGGTGAGCGGTTTATTATTATTCTGGCCAATTCAGAAAAAGTATATATAGATGGAAAGCTACTTGAACGGGGCTTTGACAGAGATTACGTGATTGATTATAATCTTGCTGAGATCACCTTCAGTAGCAATATTGTGATCACAAGGTTTACACGTATCAGAATAGATTATGAGTATGCGGAACAATTTTATAGTAGATCTAATGTCACGGTAAATCAGGAACTTAAAAACGAGAATATAAAGCTCTTCTTAAATTATTATCGGGAAAGTGACAATCCTAACAGTACATTGGGATATACGCTCAGTGATGAGGATTTTAACCAGCTGAAAACTGCTGAAAATGGCCAGGGGCTCATATCAGGAGTAGACTCAGTCGGTTACCTTGAAGGTCAGCTTTTGTATGCCAGGCAAGATACCCTTGATGCAGATGGGAATTTGCAATCGATATATACTTTCTCCACCGAACCGGAAGAGGCTATTTGGAATGTGAGTTTTACTGAGGTAGGACAGGGTATGGGAGATTATATCCTGGCCACACGCAACGCCAACGGAAGGATTTATCAATGGGTTTCTCCTCAATCCGGAGTAAAGCAAGGAAGCTTCGCACCAGTTGTCAATGTGCCCACACCAAATAAAAAAGAAATGGTTGTTACGGGTGCAGTAGTTGATATTGGCAACCATGAACAGATTTTTCAGGAGTTAGCATTTTCCAATCGGGATCGCAATCTGTATTCAAATCAAAATGGAAATAATATAGGAATTGCCTGGAAAGGGGGGCTTTCAAGCAAGCGGCCGGTTGAATTTCTGGAGGGTTACACATTTACAGGCAAGCTGACGTTTGAGTACGATCAGAAACACTTCAATGCCATTGACCGCTTCAGGTCTATTGAGTATGACAGGAACTGGAGCTATGATATATTCTCAGATACAGTAAATAGATCAGATCAGATCTTTGAAGCTGGAGCAGATATCACCAAAGATCCAAAAAATAAAGTTTCGTATCAGCTTACTCAAAGAGAGCGAACTGGCATCATTCAAGGCTTGCAGCAACAGCTCTTGATCTCAAAGTCGTTAGGCTTTTTCCAATTGGAATCGGAAAGTTTTTTGATGAACAATGAGGTAAATGGACGACAAGCTCTTTGGAAGCGATCAAGTAATGATTTAAGCCTTAGCCTATGGCAGTTAAACCCCGGGTATAACTTTACAGTGGATCATCATGCTGTTTCTGTCGGTGACAGTGCCATAAGCACATTGATGCATTATCATGCCCACAATTTCTATATTCAATCAGGTGATTCAAGCAAGGCAAGGCTTAGGATGGACTATGTTCGTCGGTTTGACCAACTCCCTCAGCAGGGTGAGTTTTCATCCTATACTGCCTCCGAAGAAGTTAAGGTGGGGTTGGTTAGTCAGTTTTCATCCAATCAGCGTATCAGCGGCCAACTCAACTACAGATCCGTACTTGACCACTCCATCCATGAAAAGGATAAAAATATCATGGGCCGACTGGAATGGGTGTCAGGGTATTTTCAGAACAATGTGAAGCAACAGGTAACTTTTTCCACTGCTAATACCAGGGAGCTAAAAAGGGATTTCATATTTATTATTGTGCCAACTGGGGAAGGTACCCACACCTGGCGAGATGAAAACCAGGATGGGATCAAAGACCTCAATGAATTTTATGAGGCGCTGAACGCGGATGAGAAGAATTACATCAAATTGTTCACACCTACAGATGAATATATTCAGGCTTTCCAAACTACCTATCTACATACCCTCGATGCTACTTTTCCTTCTGAGTGGAAAGACAATGGGGTGATTCTATCAGAGCTCTCAAAATTATCCTTCAATGGAAGTGTCCGGATGAACTTCAAATCCACCTCAGAGCATGCTACTGATCGTATCAATCCATTTGGGTTAGACCTGAATAACGAGCAATACATTTACGCTCGAAATCACAACCGGTTTACCATGTTCTACAATAGAAATGCTCCCGGATTGGGTTTTGATATTACCCGACAGACACATGATAATAAGTCGTTGTTAAGAGGTGGGTATGAGTTGAGAGAGAAAGATGAATGGAATGCCAATGTTCGTTTGACACTTTCCACCATGTATATTTTAAGGTTATCCGGGGGGCTTGGCGAGCTGACCAACAAGGCTGACTATGTAGATGGAAGAGATTATGATCTAATATTCAGAACTTATGCACCTGAGGTTGTCTTTCAACCCGGAAAACAATTTAGGATAACCGGCAAGTGGGAGAGAAGGTCTAAAACTGACCTACTCGAAGAGTCTGATATATTTTCGGATATCAATGACTTTGGTGTGATGGTGACCTGGATAAGACAGGGTAAGGGTAGCCTGAATGCCAACATACAATGGGTGGATATTGATTTTCGGGGAGATCAGAACTCTTACCTGGGTTATGAATTGCTCGAAGCGCTGCAGCCTGGCTCTAATCAAAAATGGACAATCAATTGGCAACAGTCACTGGGTAGGGGGCTCCAGCTAAATCTCCAGTATTTTGGAAGGAAGTCTACTGAAAATCGAGCTGCCCACACTGGGACAGCTCAATTGACAGCGTATTTTTAGATTTTACTTGATGATTGGTTTCAGCACCATATTTCTGTAAGAGACCATGCCATGATCTCCTTGTAGATAAATTGGGCCTTTAGCAAAAACATCATGCGAAATGGCACCTCCAGTAGGTCCGTAAGCCGGCTGATTATCAATGATGGTCGTACCATTCAATACGACTGTGATATGTCGGTCAACCAAAGTGATATCCAGTGTTTGCCAGGTTCCGGCTGGTTTTTCTGCAGCAGTACTTGGAGTGATCCGGCTATATAGGGCACCCATGTGGTGAGAGTCTAACGGCTCACCATAAGAATCCAGGACCTGGATCTCATAGATTCCTCTTAAATAAACTCCACTGTTATTCCCTTTCGGAATATTCACTTCCAGTGTCAGGTTGAAGTCTTCAAATTCCTGGTCTGTCCTGATGTTACCATAGCTGATATGTTCACCATTTTCAGGTTGTACAGGATTGTTTACCAGAACACCATCCTCAACAGCAAATCCGTTTTTCTGCTTTTCATTGAGCAATCTCCATCCGGATAAGTCTTTCCCATTAAACAGTGTGACAGGTTCGCCGAACTTAAGAGAAGACAGGTCTGGCTTTTGTGTGATTTCTGGCAACTTAATTCCTACAAAAGTTGTGGTATCTACACCTGTGCCATCATTTTTCGGGACCAGGTAATAACCATAAACTTCCTCGTCACTTTTCTTGTATACCTCCAGGGTGTTAGTAACCTGGTGACTTCTGGTAGCTTCTCCATTTTCGTCCTTTGCACGTACTCTATTGCTCACTCGGGTAGCAATCAAACGATCTCCCTGGATATATACATTAGCAACAGGAACGACACTACCGCCTCGCCATAAAAGTGCAGCATCCGGGAACCCATCATTAGTAACTCCAAGCCAACCTACGGCCATGTCACCTTCAATGTCTAGCGACCAGTGTCCGATAAAGTCATTTATTTCAACAGGGTCAGGAGCGACAACTGTTGTTGTTTCAGGCTGCTGGCATCGCATGAATGCCACTAAAGCGAAGATTAGTAAGTATTTGCTAGCAAAATTCATCTTATAAATGTTAAGTTTTGCTGCAATTTAAAGCTTCTATTTTAGTTCCCAACCGTTTTGATACGGTTCGCTGAGGTAATTATTGGCTTCCTCATTATTCGTGAAGCGATTTCCATCCCAGTCGAGTTTTTTCCCTGTTCTAATTGCTATATTTCCCAGCAGGACTATTTCCGTCAGCAGGCTCCCGTATTCAAATTCCACACCAGCTGGTTCACCACCCTTACATGCTTCTATCCATTCTTGATAGTGACCGTTAGATCGATTTTCTGTCTTTGGAGGTCGTGTGTAGCTTCTATGGCGTGACTCAGGCAAAAGTCTTGGGTCATTGCCAGTGCTATTGCACATCAAAGCGCCTTTCGAGCCCCTGAATAAGATTCCAGTCTTGTGAATCTCCCGATTGCTTTCCAATTCCTTTGGTCTTTCTGGTTTTAAACCACCATCATACCAATTGAGCTTTAAAGCAGGAAATCCATCCCTGGCAGGGAAGGAGTAGTGTATTATGGAAGCATTCGGATAAGTTGCAGGAAACAGGGGAGTAGAACTTGCATAAATGCTGTTTGGTTGACCAAGCTTCAATGCTTTGAATACAGGATTGAAAAAGTGACAGCCCATATCTCCCAGGGCCCCTGTTCCAAAGTCATACCAACCCCTGAATTTAAACGGATGGTATGCAGGATGATAAGGGCTGAACGGCGCCGGGCCAATAAAAAGATTCCAATCCAAGGTATCTGGTACGGTCGGGGTATCTTTTGGTCGCTCTATACCTTGTGGCCAGATAGGCCTGTCTGTCCAGATATCTACTTCGGTCACATCCCCGATGGCTCCGTCCCAGATCCATTCGCGAATAAGTCTGAATTCTTCCAATGAGTCTGATTGAGTACTCATTTGGGTAGCTAGATTGGAGTTTCTGGACAATTCCCGTATGAATCGTGATTCTGCAATGGTCTTTGTGAGTGGTTTTGCACAATACACATGCTTGCTACGCCTCATGGCTTCTACGGTCTGAAGGGCATGGGTATGATCTGGTGTGCCAATCATCACTGCATCAATGTCTTCCTTGTCAAGCATTTCCCGGTAGTCCTGATAAAACCTTGCAGATTCCATCTTTTTAATAAAGGCTTCACCGGCGTTTCGGCGGAAGTTCTCATTGGTAAAAATGCCCTGGTACATTCTGATGTCCACATCAGCATTTGCTATGATGTTTTCTGTACCGGCACCTAACAGGTAATTTTTACCCATGCCACCTACTCCAATTCCTGCGATATTGAGTTTGTCACTTGGAGCAATATGGGCTTTTCCTCCCAGGACGGAAGCCGGAACTATGGAAAATGTGGCTGCAACTAATGAGGAGCTTTTGAGGAAGGTACGGCGGGAATGCTTAAGAACTTTGGGCTTCATGATGAATAGATTTGTTTGATGAGTTATTACACCCTATAAATCTAATGATCATGCTTGGAACGACTGTCCCACAGTGACCTGATGGGAAGTAAGTACCACATATCGGCGTTGTTAGTTATTTATTTGTTAATTTAAGCTCCTTTTAAGTCCACTCAATATGAAACTACCCCGATTTCCTTTCATTCTAATCTTATTAAATCTAATAACACTTAACACATTTTCACAATCAGCAAGATTTGTTGGAACGGGTGTAAAGGATGGTGGGACAATCTATTCAATTAATATAGATGGTACCAATCCCCAAACATTGGTAGATATGCGATTTGGTCGTAATCATGGATGGTACCAACCCCATCTAACTGAGAAAGGAGGGGTGTTATATGGAATGACTACCCAAGGTGTATCTAGTAGATACGGGGCGATTTTTAGCATAAATCCAGATGGATCAAACTATAATGAGATTTTTCAATTTTCAGGAACAGATGGTCATCAACCTGGTGCTGGGTTGATAGATGTTAATGGAAAGTTTTATGGGACAACATGGTCTGGTGGAACTAAAGATGGAGGAGTAATTTTTAGTATAAACTATGATGGAACTGAATATAATGTTTTGCACGAGTTTGAATTTGCATCAGAAAATGGACTCAATCCAATCGGAAGTTTAGTGGAATTTAATGATGCATTATGGGGGGTTACTGCTGGTGGTGGAGTTTTTCAAGGAGGAACTATTTATACAATTGACCTTATAGATCATAGTTACAACAAAATTTATGATTTCGATCTCGATGTTGCCAATACCCCAGCTGGATCATTAATAATTGTTGATGGAGATCTATGGGGATTAACAAGAGATAATCCTACAGATTTGACGGGAACTATATATAAACTGTCTTTATCAGACACCACCTTTTCTGTTGTTCAAAGTTCCTTAGGGGGAAAAAACCCATTAGGGGATTTGCTTTTAGTAGGTGATTACTTATGGGGGACCACTACCCGTGGAGGGGCTGGTGATAATGGGACGATATTTCGTGTATTAAAAGATGGTACTGGTTATGAGATTGTTCATGAGTTTGAAACAGGAAGGAGACCAGAAGGAGGGCTTGTTTTGGATGGTGATAAATTATGGGGTACTACTTCGGGTCTATCAATATCAGAAGGTGGAGGAATTTTTAGCTTGGGTACTGATGCTTCTAACTTTTCATTCAGTCATTACTTCGATTCGAATACTAATTATGAAGAAGGAGCATATCCTGTTGGGGAATTACTTCTCCATAATGGGAATTTTTTCGGAATCGCAAATGAAGGGGGTATTGGAGGTACTGGTGTGCTATATAGTTTGAATAAGGGGACAAATGAATTTCAGATGATTTACTCATTTGAAGAAAATGACGGTTATGCCCCATATGGAGATCTTGTACAAGTTGACGATAAACTTTTTGGAGTAGCTCGTTCAGGGGGAAAAGGATATGGTTTAATTTATAGAATCAATATAGATGGCAGTAACTACACTAAAATCCATCAGTTTGATTTGAGTTCTCACTTTCCTAAAGACTATTTGATTGCTAAAGATGGTAAACTCTTTGGTTCCACAGGTTTAGGTGGTGCATATAACAATGGAGTTATTTATAGTATAAATACTGATGGTACAAATTATACAATACTACATGATATCCTATCGTATGAAGTAGGGGCAACAGTAACTACATTAATAGGCGATAAGCTTTATGGAACGTTGTTGGGAGATAATTACAGAGGTGCGATTTTTAAGGTGGACTTAGACGGATCAAGTTTTGAAAAGATGTTTGATTTTGATGGTTCTAACGGAGATAACATAGTTGGTAAATATTTGGAGTTTCAAGGTAAGATTTGGGGAGCAACAAGATATGGCGGGCCAAATGGTTACGGGGTAATATTTAGTATAGATCCAAACGGAAACAATTTTGAGATAGAACATAATTTTGATGGTATAAACGGAAGGAGCCCATCAGACGGACTCATTGAATATAATGGAGAACTTTGGGGGACAACAGGTAATGGAGGTTTAAATAACTATGGAACTATTTACCACATTGATAATGAAGGCACATTTAAAGTTGTTTATAGTTTCGAAAATGTAGACGGAGTATGGCCTCCAGCCACTTTAGTTGAAAACTTTGGTACATTATATGGTGTAACCAGAAGTATTGGAGGTGGGAGCGGAACCCTCTACAAATTCGATCCAGAGTCTTTAGTCTTTAAAAAAATCAAGATTTTTTCATCAGAATTTGGAGGTAGTCCCTCAAGCGTCCCGATACTTATCAAAGACTATCAGGACATTTCTTTTGATGCAATCGAACCCAAATCGTATGGTGATGATACATTTACATTAAGTGCAACTTCAAATTCTGTCAACCCGATTACATTTATAAGTTCTGATGAAAGTATCATTAGCATTGTAGTTGATCAGGCAACAATATTGAGAGCAGGGGAAGTTACCTTGTATGCTACTCAACTAGAGAATGAAAATCATCATGCTGGTCAGTCAGAGCAAACAATTACAATTGGGAAGGCTCAACTTATGGCAACGGCTCATAATTATGAAATGGTTTATGGGGCTGATTTGCCTGATCTGGATATTGATTATACTGGATTTGTGAATGGAGATACAGAACTTGATATCATGGAACCAACCATTTCAACTTTGGCCAGTTCTCAGGGTGATGTTGGAGACTATGAGGTTACCTTAACAGGAGGATCATCAAGCAAATATAATATCTCACTAAACCCAGGAACACTTACCATAACGAAGGCTTTGTTAGAGGTTATTGCTATCGACAAAGTAATGACATATGGAAGTGAAATTCCAGTACTGGACATTAGTTATGATGGCTTTTTGAATGATGATACCCAGCTAGATATCACAGTTCCCACCATATCAACTTCAGCAAGCTCAATAAGTAATGTTGGAACCTATGAAATCACTTTGCAGGAGGGTTCTGCTAATAATTATGAATTGAGCTTGAACCCAGGTACTCTTACCGTTACAAAAGCCAATTTGGAGGTAACTGCTGAAGATAAGGAAATGATTTATGGTAATATTGTTCCAATACTGGATCTAAGTTATAGTGGATTTTTAAACGGCGATACTAAATTGGATATCCAAGAACCCACCATCACAACTTTAGCTAGTTCCACTTCAGATGTAGGAGATTATGAGATCACATTGGCTGGTGGCTCATCAATTAATTATAATTTCTTACTAAATCCGGGTACGCTCAAAATAACCAAGGCTTTGTTAGTGGTGACAGCTCATAATTATGTAATGACTTACGGAAGTGATATACCTGAGTTGGATATTAACTATGATGGTTTTTTGAATGGTGATTCTGATGAAGATATTATGTTGCCATCAATATCAACTTCAGCAAGCTCAACAAGTGATGTTGGCATATATGAAATCACTTTGCAAGAGGGATCCGCCAGTAATTATGAATTGAATTTGAATCCAGGGACTTTAACTATTACCAAAGCTAATTTGGAGGTGACTGCTGAAGATAAAGTAATGACATATGGAAGCGAAGTTCCTTCACTGGATTTAAGTTATTCTGGATTTTTAAATGGAGATACTGAAATAGATATCACAAAACCTACCATCACAACATTTGCTAATTCCACTTCAGATGTTGGGGATTATGAGGTTACCTTAATAGGTGGGTTATCAAATAATTATGACCTCTCGCTAATTCCAGGCACTCTCACGATATCAAAGGCTATATTAGAAGCAACCCCGAATAATAAAACTATTACCTATGGCGATGATATTCCAGAGTTGGACATAAGCTATTCTGGCTTTTTAAATGATGATACAGAACTAGATATTATAAAGCCCTTAGCATCCACATTAGCAAGTTCTGGAAGTGATGCAGGAAATTATGAATTAACCTTAACAGGAGGTAGCGCTACAAACTATGAATTAGTCTTAAATACAGGGGTGTTAGCAATAGAGAAGGCACCACAGGAGATAACATTTGCAGATCCAGGCACTATAAATTCAGATCAAAGTGAAATTCAATTGAACGCTGAATCTAATTCAGGGTTAGAGGTGATATTTGAGAGTTCAAATGAAAATATTCTAATTATCAGCGGAAATATAGGATCAGTTCTTATTGCAGGAATAGTAGAAATCTTAGCAATGCAACCGGGAAACAACAACTATATGGAAGCAGATCCGGTTAGTCGAATACTCACAATTGAGCAGGTGCTAGGTCTAGGCTCAGTATTGGAGTTTAATGTTTACCCAAATCCATTTGATAGTTACTTTATAGTTACAAGTCCAATAAATAACAGGAAGATTGAAGATTTTGCCATATTCAATTCAGAAGGAGTATCTATACCCTATGAATCAATTGATCAGGGTACCCAACTGATTATTAAACCTAAGATCCTGGTCTCAGGTTTATATCTTACTCAATTCAAAGTTGACGGAAAAAGTTATTATAAGCGACTGGTAATTAAATAAACCTTACTTCCTCTTCTTCCACAAATGCTCGTAATCACTGTAATCTTCTTCTTCCTCGGGTTCTACTGAAGGAGTGATCTGTATTTCTTCATTTTTCGATTCAACCTGGGCAGGTGGTGCAGGTGTCACCTGAGGAGTTACCTTTTTCTTGTTCTTCTTCTCAGCACGACCAAACAGGAAGTTGACACCAAAGTTGATATTGGCGGCACTGGCATTAGGCACGTCAATGGTGTTGAAGATGTTGTCCGCTGCCACATACAACTGGAAAGATGACAATCTGAACATCATGCCCAAACCCAGATCCACTCCTTGCTGAGGCACATATGATCCGGTCGCAGAAGCAGTGAACCAACGGCCTACCTGCTGGGTGTATCCCAGTCCAATGGAAGTCTTGATTCTGCCTTGTGTCATATAATTGGCGATGGTAGCATGTGCCTGTCCCTTAGGAGTTACCTGATAGTCTGCAGAAAAATAGGTCCTGGCATTTAGCTTAGTAGTAAATGATCCCACTACTGTGTCAGGCTCAAGGTTTTTTAAAGAGTCTTCGATGGCTTGCCCAAAAGAATCAGGATCGTCAAGGTCAATACCGGAGTAGGTAAAAGAAGTCCCCGCAAAGTTGATCAGCTCCGCGTGTTCCTTCCAATTGATAAAGCCGAGGTCATTGACCGCAGCCCCTAATCCAAGCTTTTCTGAAAATTGCATTCTGGCCCCCAAATCCAGTCCAAATCCGGCATTTTCATTGAAGATGAAATAACTTTCGTCAAAATCCTCTTCCTCATCATCAGTAAGCTGTGAAAAAGCCACCGATCTAATCTGAGCTTCATTGAATGAAGCTGTGAGTGAATAATCAGCTTCATCAGTTAGAATTGAAACTGAAAAGTTCTGGGTACTATTATGGAGCATGCCATTTAGGTATTTAAAACGTGCTCCGATTGTCGTTGGGCGATCCAGAATGTTAAATGTTTGCCCATATCCTACACCATATTCCCTGTAGTGGGTGGTCGTATAGCCCATCTGATCTGCCACAAAGTTTTGTCCTACATATGCTGCATTTCCCTTCCAAACAAAATTCATCAGATCGATAGGATAGAAGAACGTGAAGTCAAACTTATCGTTGACAAAAAGAGAGAAATGCATGTTTTCACCGACCCTGAAGCCAATCATCAGGTCTGTCACATCGAGGTCTACATTCATAAAGGACTTCTTTTTTTGCTGAGTCCCAAGAAACCGACCAATATCAATCAAAGTAGAATCCCCTGTTTGGGTGAAGATATCTGAAATGCTGAATGAATTGTTCACAGACAGGTCAATACCTGAAATTCCAGGCAAGCTGACAAAGACCCGAGCATCCGGAAAATAGGCCGGGTTGTAATTGCCACCCTGAGGAATTCCCTTACTCATGTGGTAAAAACTCAGGTTGTTTTGTGCCACCAATTCTCCTGAGGCTACGATCAATATTATTAGAATAATTCTTTTCACTGTGATCTTAGTTTTCATTTAGATTGATGGATACTTTACCTTCTATGGCAATTGTGGTGATAAGTGAGTAATCTGAAAAGATCTTGACAAATTCATTTTGCTGTGAACCAAATGAGCTGAAACGAACAGTCACTCTCAATTTATCAGCTGTAGTCAGTGAATTGATCTTGGCTTCATCCAGGGTAATTCTTGTCTCTAATGTTGATGGCACCACGGTCTTTTTATCTGTATCAAACTGAGTGGGAGACTCTAATATTGAGATATCCATCATGTCATCAAATACTTCGCCACTAGTGTCAAGAAATTCTATGTCGATCTCACCACCAATAGGTAATTCATTGGATGTTTTCAGGATCAGCGTGAGAGACTGACTATTGTCGAGTCTGCTTAGGTCATCCAACTCAAACTCAGTGTCGTATTCAAAGTCCTGTAACTGCAAGCTTAGCGGGAGCTCTATCCTGGATTTAATTTTTATGTTTGAATTATTGAGCACAAAGTTTCCATCCTCGTTGTCCGGGTTGGAAATTCCCACCAACGACAGGTTTAGCTGATCCGGAGATGAACTCAGAATATCGTTGATATTGGAATTGTCTTTTGTCATGGCGATCGTTGAAGTGGCAATGCTGCCTGCATTTTCCAGGGTAGGTGCCTCAATAATCTGTAGCGTTTCAGCGAATTGACCTGTCAATGGCATGTCAGGTTTATCCTCATAGGAGGCATAAATGTTAGAAAAGTCAAGTCCAGCTGATAAACCAAAGGAGTTTTCGAAGGTGAAATATACCCTGGGTGCTTCAAATGATAATCCCGTATCAGAAAATTCTGAAAAGACATCCAGTGAGATCTGTTGTGATTCAATATCAAATGTATCTCTGCCGAAACTTCCATAGATGGCCTCAAACTCAGGATCTATTACCTCTACCTCGATGGTTATACTTTCATTACCCGAAAGCGATCTTCCCGCTGGTATGGAAATAGCAGCTTGTAGGTTAACAACGAAAACACTGGAGTCATTCTGGAAGTTAAGCAACGTCTTATACCCCTTGAGATCAGTATCTTGTGTTCCTGAAATAGGTGTGAACCCTGAATAAATCAAAGCTGAATTGATGATAATTCCATTACCCGAATTTACATCAAGGAAAGAATTCGTTTCAATATTATATGCTACATCACCAGGGAAATCCGAAGTAATAGAAAGTCTCAAAGCGCCTGATTCATAAAAAAGTGAATCGATTCGCTCGCCTTCACTAGATATGTAATCAAAATTGATCTCTCGGTTGATGATCAAAGTGGTATCAGTAGGAGGGATAAAAGGAATGGCAACCGGACTTTCAATGGTTTTCTCATTAGAGAAGGTGTTTACATCTACAAAATCGGAACTGATAGAGAAATCAGTACTGTCTTCATAGACAATAAAAATCTCTTTATTTTCTGTCTCCTGTACCACGGTAGTATCATCGGATAATTCTTTGATGAACTCACCTACAGTAAGCGTGTCCTTACCAATAATGAGTGCAATTTCACCTTCATAGTCAGGTAAGTAGGTATTATCAAGGTCAGGGAGGTTATCAAGATTACATCCTGAAAGAAAAAAAGCTGTTAGCCAGGCTACGACCAACAGTCTGAAATATTTTGGCGTCATAAATTTAATGCTTCGATGCGATGAACAAAGAAGTACAAATAACGCTCCAAAAAATCAGATGTTCGATAACTTGATAAAATTAATCGACGATTTGCTGGTGTTTCTTATGCCAATTCTCTTAGATCAACAGGAACTACCCTGGAAACCCCCTGCTCAATCATAGTAATCCCGTAGATAACGTCAGTGCTTGACATTGTACGTTTATTGTGTGTAACGATTATAAACTGAGAGTCCTTGCTGAATTCTCTGATAATTTCATTGAACTTGTCAATATTTGCATCGTCCAATGGGGCATCTACCTCATCAAAAATACAGAATGGGGCTGGTTTCAGGAGATAGATGGCAAAGAGTAGGGAAGTAGCAGTCAGCGTTTTTTCTCCTCCGGATAACTGATTGATGGTGAGCGGTTTCTTTCCTTTAGGCTTGGCCATGATTTCAATGACAGAGTCCAATGGATTTTCCGGATCAGTAAGTTTCAGCTCACAATCATCTTCTTCGGTGAAAAGTGTCCTGAAGACTTTGGCGAAATTTTCCCTGATCTTTTCAAAGGCATCCAAAAATGTAGTCTTGGCCACATTGTCTATCTCACCAATGGTGGTCATCAAAGACTCTTTTGCAGTCAGGAGATCTTCCTTTTGGTTCGTGATGAACTCATGGCGCTGTTTGATTTCCTCATAAGCCTCCATGGCCATAGGGTTGATCGGCCCCATATTTTCCAGACGGTTTTTATGCCGCTCTGCTTTATCTCTTAGCTCATCTTCACTTTTGCTGAGGATCTCCTCGTTTTCAAAGCTATCCACCTGAGAAAGATCAATATTAAACTCCACTGACAACCGGTCTTTCACAGAATTGAGCTGCATTTTGGTGTCATTGAGCTTTTCCTGCCACTCCATTAATACATGGTCGATCGATTCTCTTTGACGTTGTATTTCCCGCAAGGTCTTTTCATCTTCATCGATCTTGCCTCTTACCTGGTAATATTCCTTCTCGGCTTCATTTACAGCAGATTCGATGGACTCTTTTTCATCATACATGGCGACCAGCTCGTCGTCTCCCTGTTCTGATGTTTTGATCAGCTCATTTAAGTTTTGGGTAGTCACCTGTAGCTCGTCCGAGTTCTTTTTGATCCGCTCCGCACTACCATCAAAAGCCTCTTGCTTGTAGCTTATCTCCTGACGAATGCTATTGAGCTTATTTTGCTGCCTGTGGTAGAGTACGTTTTCCTCATTAAAGGCGGTTGATTTTTGAGACAAAAGCTCATTCAGTGATTCCAGCTGTTCCTTGGCACTGGTCACCCTGATCTCCGTTTCTTCCAGGAGGTTTTTAGCATCAATATGACTTGGCTTTAGGGATTTGAGCTCTGAGTTTAACTTCTCTATTCGTGCAATGAGGTCCTCATGTTTGGTTTCATTGGAACTCAACATCGAAGAAAATTGCTCCTTTTTAGTCTGAAGCGTTACGTAAACCTCATTCACCTGGCTGATTTCTTCAGAAAGCCTGCTCAATTCCTCCTGCTTGGATTCTGCTTTCAACCTGGACAGCTCACTTTGTGTTTCTCTGAAGGCAGATTCGGTTTGTTCCTGCTTTTTGGTAAGGGACTTAATTTCTTCGGAAAGTTTCTCAAGGTTTTTGGCTCTACCAATCCTTTTACCCTCAAACAAACCGACTGAGCCTCCCGCTAAACTGTAATTTCTTTGTGCGATCTGACCATTTTTAGAAACAAACACAGCTCCATCCGTAGGGATGCCAGGGGCTGTACCATCATAGATGTATACATTATCTAATAAATGGGCGATTAGCTTTTGGTACTTGTTGTCATACTCCACGACTTCAGTGGCATTGATTGTGCCTTCAAAAAGATGTGAGCCGGAAGAATGATAGTTTTCCAGCCGTTCAAGCACAAAAAAGCTAACTCTTCCTTGTGAAGCATTACTGAGGAGGTTTACCGCCTTGAGTGCATCCTCGTATTTGTTCACTACATAAAAATTCATGTAGGGTTCCAGAAAGTTTTCAATAGCGATGCGGTACTCCTCGGGACAGGTAATGATGTCTGATAGCAGAGGGGCGTCCTTCCAGTCTTTACTCTTCTTTAGGAATTTAATAGCCTCTGGAAAACCCTCCAGGTTGTCAACAAGAGATTTGGTTAGGTTATATTCGTTCTGTTGCCTGTCCAATTGGCGGTTGATATGTGTGAGTTCATCCCGTAACAAATCAATTCGCTGCTGGCAGCCTTCAATCTTCTCAAGAAGATGATCTTCCTTTTCTTTTAGTTCTTTATAGGCTGCTGATTTACTCGTTTTCTCTTTGGTGATATCGTCCAGCTTTGAAGAGAATGCCCTAAGGTCCTGTGAATGCTGTGTTTGATCCTCTTGTGATTTATTCAGCTCGGAGGTAAGGGTCTCTAACTGAATTTCCCTGATCTCAATATCCTTATTCAATTGGAATACTTCATCTCTTCGATTTCCAAATTGCTGATTAATCTCATTGAGAACAGCCTGTGCCTCCTGAGTCTCAACTTTTTGTTTGTCATAGTCAGACTGCAGGTTGTCCAGTCTTTTGGAGATCTGATCCAGGATACCTTCGGCAGTTTCCCGCTCCTTAGTGAGGCTCTTGAGTGAAAAAGAGGCCCGCTCGTTGCTTTGTTTATCCTGATCAATGAGCTCTTTCAGGTTTTCTATCCGGTCATTCAGGAATCGTTGGCGCTCATTTTTGATCTTTTTGTCACTCTCATATTGACGAATCTTGCTGACATGCTCATTCAAGGTCTTTTGCCTGGTAGACAGGAGCTTTTCCCTGTTGAGTAAATCTGTCTTGGTCTTTTCAATAAGCGCTTCCGTGCCAGAAAGTCTGGTATTTAGCTCTCCCTTCAGATCACTTTGCTTTTTGATCTCCTCCTGAATGTTATTCTGAATATTTTTCTGGTTATCGAGGGTTTTCTTGGCCAACCCTATGCTGATCTGTTTGTATTCCTCTTTTATCTCATAGAACCGTGTCGCCTGTTTAGCTTGCTTTTCCAGGGATTTGAGGTTTTTGTCAATCTCAAAAAGTAGGTCTTCTACACGATCGAGGTCAGCATCAGTATCTTCTAGCTTTCGAAGGGTCTCTTTCTTTCTGATCTTAAATTTTGAGATCCCGGCTGCTTCCTCAAACAGACTTCTTCTGGAGTTGTCCTTGTCATTCAACAGGTCGTCAACCATCTTCAGCTCAATGATGGCATAGGTATTTGAGGCAATTCCAGTATCAAGAAAGAGGTTGGTAATATCTTTGAGTCGGCAGGGTACTTCGTTGAGCAGGTACTCGCTTTCACCTGACCTGAAATACCTTCTGGTAATGGTTACCTGGCTATATTCCGTTGGGATGAGGTTCTTGGTGTTGTTGAAGGTGAGTGATACTTCAGCCAATTGGGTCTGTTTCCTTGCTTTTGTGCCATTAAAGATCACATTCTCCATTTTGTCTGACCGGAGAATTCGGGTTTTCTGCTCTCCCAATACCCATCGGATAGAGTCCACCACATTGGATTTGCCGCACCCATTTGGACCAACAATGCCAGTAATGCCCTCATCAAAATTGATGGTGACTTTATCAGCAAAACTTTTAAATCCTTTTATTTCAAGACGAGTTAATTGCATGTGATTTGTTGGCTTAGAAGCTAAGACGAAACATCAAATTTAGAATTTAATTTCCTATTTTTAAGCCATAATGGATGACATTCAAACCTGGATTTATATAATAATTGGTTTAATCTATTTCATCGTTAGATCGATGAAAAAGAAAGCACCAGAAGCATCAGATCAATCACTTCCAAGAAGTGGGGGATCACAACCTGTTGATACCGAGCGTCGTAGGCCGAAGACCTTTGAGGAGTTGCTTAAGGAGTTTACTGACCCTCAGGGTAGCCGTGATGAGGCTCGGGAAATTGAAGTGATAGAAGAGGAGGATGAACCGATACGTGAACCACGCAAAGAGGAATTTATTGAAGAAGGAAAGACTCGGAGGTTTTCTGATGAAGAAAGCAGACGCGTCTATGAGGAATCCATAAAAAAAGCGGAGGGGTATGAGCTGGAATACAATACTGATGACAAGTATCATACTGAAAAGTTAATTGCCATTCCTCATGATCATGAAGAAGAGAATGATGAGGTTGTAGATGAAATAAAGGAAATGTTAGAGGATCCGCGTGATGCAAAAAAAGCCATTATCCTGAGTGAGATCCTCAATAGAAGATACTGATCAAATCCTCCTACATGTGAAATTAATACCTCTGATTTTATGCTTATTGCCACAGCTGGCATTTAGCCAGGCTATTGATTTAAAATTCCAACTTGATGGCGTGGCAATTTTTGAAGGGTCGAATCAAATATTATTTTATCATTCCCGAGGGCTAGAATCTCAAGGTGCCTATCAACGATCGCATTATGTCCATCCACTCTATTCTTTAGATGGCGAAATATTGACTGAAGACTACCCTGAAGATCATCTTCACCATCATGGTATTTTCTGGGCCTGGCATCAGCTTTATATAGGAGACAAACGGATAGGAGATGGATGGATGAATAAAGATTTTGACTGGAAAGTACTTTCAGTAAAAGAGGAAGAAATTTCAGGACCTGCAAAAAGAATTGTTGCCAGGGTGCATTGGACTTCACCATTATGGGTAGATAAACTGGGAGCAAGGATTCCTTTTGTTGCGGAGACAACTAAAATAACCGTACATCCTTCCGAGAAGGAATATCGTTTCATTGATTTCGAGATTGCCATGCAGGCACTGGAGCCAGAGCTTACCATTGGCGGGTCTGAAGACCCAAAGGGTTACGGTGGTTTTTCTCCCAGGATTAAGCTACCGGAAGATATTAGCTTTTCAGATCTTAACGGTGAAATAACCCCTCAAACCAATCCGGTTAGTGGTATGGGCTGGCTTGATATGTCAGGATCGATGGGAAAGAATGGGAAATTGGCCGGTCTGAGTATTCTAAGTCATTCAGAGAATCCGGGGTATCCCAATCCCTGGATATTGCGAAGCAGAAGAAGCATGCAAAATGCTGTGTACCCCTTTCCAGGGGCTACTCCTGTGGCACTGTCTGAGGACGATCCTACAATACTCAGATATAGGATGGTTGTTCACAATGGGTTAAAGTCATCCGAAATAGATAGATTACATAAGCAATACTGTCAATAATTTCCTTCAATAGTCCAGAGGACTAATTAAATCAGCTCAACTTTTACCCATGAAAATAATTGTTGCATTGGTCCTGTCACTTATGATGTCATCTGTACTCGCCCAGCTAGAACCGGTCCAATCCGGAGTGTATAAATGGTCCGGTCTTCAAGTAAAAAAAGGGGAAAACCGGGAATCACGTAAAATACTCGAAGGCACTTCTGCCCACCTTGATTATCTGGAAATCCATGCTACCACCCAATATCCAGGGGCCAAACCAAGCCAGATGCACGCCAACGAAGATATTGAGGAATTGATTCTGGTGAAAGAAGGAACTTTGAAGGTAACTTATGGAGACAATGAGTCGATACTTGGTCCTGAGAGTGTGTTTCTGTTGATGCCGCAACAGATGCACAGTCTGTCCAATGCTGGAGACGACAACCTTACCTATTATGTAGTGAGGTTCAGGGCAAAGAAACCTATGAAATTGGAGCGAGGCATAGTCGGTGGGGGAACCACGGCTTATAATTCGGATTTACTGGATTTTGAAACCAAAGAAGATGGGAGTGGGGGAGCTCGGGCTTATTTTGACCGGCCATCGGCGATGTTTGAGCGGGTTGAAATGCATGTGACCCATTTGGGGAGCGGCAGCACCAGTCACAAGGGGCACTCACATATTGAGACTGAAATTGTACTGATGATTTCCGGTGAAACAGAGATGAAGATTGATGGTAAGAAATATTATGGTCGGACCGGGGACCTTTATTTTATGGAATCTGGGCTGGTACATGGAATCCTCAATATCTCGGATCATCCAGCTACTTATTATGCTTTTAAGTGGAAATAAAAAAGGCCAGTGAAAAACTGGCCTTTAATACTTTTATCTTTTGTTGATAGGAACATAATCTCTCGCGGTTTCTCCGACATATACTTGTCTCGGTCTACCGATAGGTTCCTTGTTCTCACGCATCTCTTTCCATTGAGCGATCCATCCTGGTAGCCTACCCAATGCAAACATCACGGTAAACATTTCGGTTGGGATTCCTAGTGCCCGGTAGATGATACCGCTGTAGAAATCCACATTAGGGTAAAGCTTTCTCTCTACGAAATATGGATCGCTGAGTGCTTCTTCCTCCAACCCTTTAGCTATATCTAACACGGGATCCTGGATACCTAATTTACCCAACACATCATCCGCGGCTTTTTTGATGATCTTAGCTCGTGGATCGAAATTTTTATAAACCCTGTGTCCAAAGCCCATTAGTCTAAACGGATCATCTTTGTCTTTGGCTTTTGCCATCCATTTTTTGGTATCACCACCATCCTGTTTGATGCCTTCCAACATTTCAATTACAGCCTGGTTAGCACCTCCGTGGAGTGGTCCCCACAGCGCATTGATACCAGCAGATAGAGAAGCATACAAACTTGCCTGAGAGCTACCCACTATTCTTACTGTTGATGTTGAGCAGTTTTGCTCATGATCGGCGTGAAGGATGAGCAACTTATTCAAAGCATCAACAACAATTGGCTCTGGATGGTAGTCTTCAGTAGGCAGACCAAACATCATTTTCAGGAAATTACCGCAGTAGTCCAGCTTATTATCAGGGTAAAGGATCGGTTGCCCCAACTGATTTTTGTAAGCCCAGGCGGCGAATGTCGGCATTTTGGCCAAGATACGGATAATGCTCAGGTTTACTTCATCCCAAGATCTGTTCGGATCGAGACTTTTAGGATAAAACGCTGTCAGTGAAGTGACCAGTGAGGAAAGAACTCCCATGGGATGGGAGGTGTATGGGAATCCATCCAATAGCTTTTTGATATCTTCATGCACAAGCGTGTGGTTGGTGATTTCTTTCTCAAAACTTTTCAGTTCTTCTGTAGATGGTAAGTCACCATAGATCAGTAAGTAAGCTACCTCAAGGAATGTAGAATGCTCGGCAAGCTGATCTATCGGATAACCACGATACCTCAAGATACCGTTCTCACCATCAAGAAAGGTAATTGCACTCCTGGTAGAGCCGGTGTTCTTAAATCCCGGATCAATGGTTATTACTCCGGATTGGGCACGAAAACTACTAATATCGATGGCCTTCTCGTTTTCGGATCCAACCAATGTGGGTAATTCGTATGATTTACCGTCTATTTTTATCTCAGCTTTTTCTGACATTTTGTATGAAATGGTTTAAAATAATGGATTCCCTAAATATACACTTAAAATTATTTTGATATGGAGGTATTATCAAATCTTCAATTAGTTGCCCCCAAGGATCAAAGGTAAGCCGTCATCACCGCTTCCGATAACAACAACTTTAGCATTTTGTGAATTGGCAAGTTCTCTCGTTGCTTCAATTCCACGCATTCTTAACAACTCCTTCGTTAAACTATTGTTAATAATTTCATTGGCTCGTGACTCACCTTCTGCTGCAATCCGTTTTCTCTCAGCTTCACTTTCTTCTTTCTCAAGCCTAAACTGGTAAGCTAGCGCCTCCTGTTCTTGTTTCAGTTTGTTTTCAATAGCCAATCGGATTTGTTCTGGCAGCTTAATGGATCTAATAAGCAATGCCCGCATTTGAATGTTGTTTCCAGGTGCACCGAGGATGGCTTCTGTCTCACTCTTTATTGCTCCCTCTACTTCCGGACGTTTTGTCGAGTAAATTTCTTCTGCGGTATATCTTCCCATTACCTGACGTACTGTAGACCGGGTTTCAGGAATCACAAGCCTACGAACATAATCCTGTCTGAAGTTTTCATAGATATCACCGATCCTATCATATTGAGGGTGGAATCTCAGCGTAACATCTACATTGATATTTAATCCGTTCTTATCCAGCACATCCATGGTTTCTTCCACCTGGTTCTCTGTCACATCGTAGATATATGCGTCACTCCATGGAGCTTTTACATGAAAACCTGGTTGAATCACATTTTCCTTGTACAACTCTCCGGTAATTGTATTAAATATTACAGCGCGTTCGCCAGCCTGTACCTTGAAAAGGATGCTGTTTGAAAAGTAAACCAGAATAATTAAAGCTACTGCACCGATAATAATAAAGGGCAGAAATCTTCTATTGTCCATAAGATATTTTATTTAAATTTTGGCTCAAAGGTAACAAGCCTGATGAAATCTTGTTATGTTTATTAAATTGGTCGCAATAGATAATAATTTTAAAATTATTGCAACTAAAATTGTAATCGCAATCAAATATCTGTTAAAAAATTTCAAAAAAGTCAATGAGTAACACGCTTGAACAATTAAAGGAAATACTAGGGAAACCCTATTATGACTTGGAATATCTTTTGGAAGCTTTGAAGGAAGTATTGATGGAAAATGGAGAGGAAGAAGTTTCCAAACAAATTCCCTGGATCAACGAGCAGCCTCCGGATCTTTTTGACGAACTAACGGATAAACATATTCAGTTATACTCCCTGGTCTTTCAGTTGGTAAACATGGCTGAAATCAATGGCGCCGTTCAGCATCGACGACAGCTTGAAAATAAGGACCTATCATCTGTCAATGGCTTGTGGGCTCACAACATTAAAGTGTTGAAACAAGCAGGAATTTCGGAAGATAAAATCCTGGAAAGAATTAATAAAATCCATGTAGAACCGGTACTCACAGCTCATCCTACTGAAGCAAAACGGGCCACTGTGCTGGAACATCACAGAGAGCTTTATCTACTCATGGTACAAAGGGAAAACCAGATGTACACTGAGATGGAAAAAGCTAACATTCGAAACAATGTAAAACTCTGCTTATATCGATTATGGAAAACGGGGGAGGTATTCGTTGAGAAGCCTGACGTGCCTTCTGAGTTGAGAAATATAATGCATTACCTCGTAAATGTATTTCCTGAGGTTATCCCTGTACACGACAGAAGGATGCGTCAGGCCTGGGAAGATCAGGGCTTTAGTGTAGATAAATTGTATGAGCACAATGCATGGCCAAGAATCACATTTGGCAACTGGGTTGGCGGTGACAGGGATGGACACCCACTTGTAACAGCCGGTGTGACAGCACAAACACTCAAACACCTAAGGTTAAATGCGATGGTGGTATTGAGACGAAGGCTTACCAACCTGGTCAGACATATCAGCTTTACCATGGATATCAATGATCTTCCACCTTACCTAAAGGACAGAATCCTTCAGATGGAACATGAGCTGGAAGGTCGTGGAGAAGAAGCTTTTGAAAGAAATAAAGGAGAGGCATTTAGACAATTTACAAATCTTGTGATCTCCAAGCTCCCTGTTTCAACCAAGAGAGGCCATGCAACAGAAATTATGGAGTATCCCGGATCTTATGTCACCTCTGATGAGCTGATTGCAGATCTTAAGTTGTTACAAAAAGCAATATTGGAGTATGGGGGAAAACTTGTTGCCAGAGACGATATTCATAATACCATCCGTATTGTCGAAACTTTCGGATTTCACCTGGCTAAGCTAGATGTTCGCCAAAACAGTGCATTTCATGACAAGGCTGTGGAGCAATTACTTGAGGCTGCGGGTTTTGAAAAAACCAATTTCAGTGAATGGTCAGAGGAGGAGCGGGTAGCGTTTCTAAATCACGAACTGAAATCCAACAGACCATTTACACACCAAAAGACTAAGCTGGGACCCAATGCTGAGGCTGTCATAGAATGTTACCGTGAAGTAGACAAACACATCACTAAATATGGTGCGAAAGGGATTGGATCTTTAATTGTAAGTATGACAAGGTCTGTCTCTGATTTGCTCACGGTTTATCTCTTAGCCCGTGAAGGGGGACTCACCAAGCAAACAAAAAATGGAATGGTATCGCTGGTACCAGTTGTGCCCTTGCTGGAGACCATCGATGATCTGGAGAATGGACCTGAAATTATGAAAGGATTTTTATCGCATCCTTTTACTCAGCGAAGCCTGAAATATTTCCAGGAGCAGGATCAGGAGGAACAAATGATTCAACAGATCATGGTTGGATACAGTGATAGTAACAAAGATGGTGGAATCATTGCCAGCCAGTGGCACCTATTCAAAGCTCAATCAAGGCTTTTCGAAACTGGTAAGGAGTCTAATGTAAAGATGCGATTCTTCCATGGTAAAGGTGGATCAATCAGTCGAGGAGCTGGTCCTACACACTATTTTGTGAACTCTTTACCGCATTCGACAATCAATGGGGATATGCGTCTTACTGAGCAGGGAGAGACTATCGCGCAGAAATATGCCAATAAGGTCAATGCAGAATACAACATCGAGCTGTTGACATCCAGTATTGCCTCAAAATCTATTCTGAGCAGACATTCCGAACGAAAGCCACATCCTCTTGAGGATATTTTGGAGAAGCTGGCTCAGATGAGTAAGGCCAGGTACGGTGAGCTGATCCACATGGATGGGTTTGTTCAGTACTTCAGGGAGTCCACACCAATCGATGCCATTGAATCCAGCAAGATCGGTTCCAGACCTGCAAAAAGGACAGGAGCCAATACGCTGGAAGATCTAAGGGCTATCCCATGGGTGTTTAGCTGGAGTCAATCCAGATACAATATGACTAGCTGGTTTGGTATAGGTACTGCCTTGAGTACCCTTAGAGATGAAGATGAAAAATCCTATAAGAAATTCAAAGAGGCACTGAAGACTGATCCTTTTATAAGATATGTATTTACCAATGTGGATACAAGTCTTGCGGCTACAGATGAAGACATCATGAAAGAATATGCCTCGTTAGTACAGGACAAGGCACTCAGAGAGAAATTTTTGAAGGTCTTTCTGGATGAACTTAAGCTCACCCGCGATATGCTGATGGAGCTTCTGGAAGAAGGCATTGACAGAAGAAGAAAGAATCACTACTATTCTAATCAGTTGCGGGCATCCATGATGGTTCATATTCATAAATTCCAGGTGAAGCTTTTGAGAAAATGGAGGACCGAGAAAGAAGAAAATGCACCGGAAGCTGAAGTGACACTCAAGAAACTACTGCTTACCATCAATGGTATTGCGGGGGCAATGAGAAATACTGGTTAATAACTCAAAGAGTAAATTAAGATATAATTTATTGACTATTTTAGATTCAAATAAATTATATCTTAATGAAGTTTTTTCAAGTAGTACTGTTCATTTCTTGTTTAATCGCTAGTGATTGTTGTTTTTCCCAATCTGACTTTAGAGAAGGTTTTCTGATTAACCAAGAGAAAGATACTATCCATGGCCTTATTGATTATAAAGGAAGCTTACGAAATCTAAGTAAATGTCGATTTAAATCCGATAAAGTTTCTGAAGTTAGAGAGTACTCTCCAAGTGATATAATTGCTTTTAGAGTACTCACTGGAGGGTTTTACAGGGCTTTAGATGTGGAAGTGAATGGAAAACTTAAACGGTTATTTGTCGAACAGTTGATTGATGGTATTGTTGATATTTACTATTATAATGATGTCAACGAGGGCGAATTCTTAATCCAGACTGAGGACGGAAAACTATACAATCTTGTTAATACAACGAAGAATGTAGAGATTGATGGCAATACATATGAGATGGACAAGAAAGAGTATGTAGGCACATTGAAGATTCTATTTGAGGATAGTCCTGTCGTTGCTCAGAAATTGGATAAAATTGATTTTGATCCTCGTAGCCTAACAAAAATTGCTCTTGAATATCATAATAGTGTATGCGATTATGATTGTATAATTTACACAAAAGAGCAAGCTGGATTTGTATTTGACTTAGGTATAATTGGAGGCTATTCAGTCTCAAGTTTTGAGTTAAAAAGTGAATACTTTGAAAGGATGATGAATGACTTTTCAAGTAGTCAAGATCCATTTTTTGGGATAACCATCAATGCAATGCATCCGAATATCAGTCAAAGGTTTGGTTTAGAGCTAGACATGATTTGGCAGAATAGCAAATATGTATTCGACTCGACACACTACTCTATGAATTATTTTAAAGTCCCTTTGATTTTAAATTATTCATATCCCGTACATAAACTTAAACCAACTTTTCAACTGGGGCTCTCATATAATAAGTGGTTGAAATATAGTGCTCAAAACATTATACCTGAACATATAATTGGAGATGAATTTCAATCAAGGAAATACCAATATGGCTTTCTGATTGGTGCTAAGTTGTCATATGAACTGGCAAGTAATTTTAACCTATACGTTAATTTGAGATACGAAAGCTATAAAGGAAAGCCCTGGAATACCTATCGGGTGCCATCCGGACCAAATCAATATACGACAATCTCAGAGTCTGTTGATACGAGAATAAATTTTGTCTCGTATGCTATTGGATTACATTTTTAGTCTCATGAGATTAAAAGAAAAGGAGTGACCTTGGTCACTCCCTACAGCCATTTTGAAATTCATAATCAATCCCGAAAGACTGAATAGCTGTATATTGTTAATATCGGGTTTATCTCTTCGGATTGGCAACTTTCACCACGATGGTGCTACCCTCAAATTCCGATTCATTAAGAGCGTCAATAGCAGTTTTTGCCTCACTGTCATCTCCCATTTCAACGAATCCATAACGTTTCGAATTTCCGGTTTCCCGGTCCATGATTACTTTAGCTGAATCAACTGATCCATATTGTTCGAATAAAGAACGTAAGCTATCTCCTGTGGTCCTGGCAGCTAGCTTAGCAATAAAAATGTTCATAATAAATACAGGTAAACGGTAATAAAAAGTTAGGGTAGCATAATATTTGGCTCCTTAGTAAGTGTAATATAATAATAATTTGTGGTTACCGATACATTATTCCCTTGCACTATTTTGAGAACCCCTGGGAATTGGATACGTAGGTTGGGAGAACCTGATAACGCAAAAGTGGCTTTTAATTCCATAAACTGAAATTCAAAGGAGTTATCAGCAATGATTGAGATTTAAAATCTGTTTTGAATATTTTAGCATTTTACTAAACAACCGAACATGCGATTTCTAATTTATTTACTTATCGTGTCATTGCTTATATCCTGTACAAGACCTAATCAGGAGGCTAAAACAGATACCAACAGGCCAAACATTATATATATTCTCGCAGATGATCTTGGCTACGGTGATTTAGGTATTTATGGTCAGCAAAAGATGAGTACGCCAAACATCGATCGTTTGGCAGAGCAGGGGATGTTGTTTACCCAGCATTATTCAGGCAGTACTGTTTGTGCTCCATCACGTTCCTCCCTGATGAGTGGACTGCACACTGGTCATACACCTATTCGAGGCAACAGAGAAGTGCGGCCTGAGGGCCAGGAGCCATTTCCTGATTCCATTCCGGTTTTACCAAAAATGATGAAGCAGGCTGGTTATGTCACTGGTGCCTATGGCAAATGGGGGCTTGGATACCCCGGATCAGAAGGTGAACCTAATGCCTTTGGCTTTGACCAGTTTTATGGATACAATTGTCAGCGTCTGGCTCACATCTATCACCCTGAATACCTATGGAACAATCAAGAAAAAGTTGCACTCCCAGATAACCTCGAAGGTAAGGACCAGCAATATGCTCCTGAGCTGATTCATCAACAGACACTTTCTTTCATTCGAGATAATAGGGACAACCCTTTCTTCCTTTTTGTTCCTACTCCAATTCCACATGCTGAACTAATTGCCCCGGATTCAGTGATGAAAAGATATACAGGTAAATTCCTTCCTGAGAAGTCTTACAACGGAAAAGACTACGGAGATCCTGATTATGACTTTTTCAGAGGACCCTATGGCGATCAGGAAAATGCCCATGCAGCATTCGTAGCTATGGTAAGCATTTTAGACCGACATGTTGGCGAGATCATGGATTTGGTGGATTCATTAGGTATTGCAGAAAACACCATCATCATGTTTACTTCAGACAACGGACCTCATCTGGAAGGTGGAGCTGATCCGGATTACTTTGATAGTAATGGGCCTTTGCAAGGCTATAAGCGGGACTTATATGAAGGAGGGATCAGGGTGCCATTCATTGTCCGATGGCCCGGAACAGTAAAAGCAGGGTCTCAATCTGATCATATTTCAGCTTTTTGGGACATTGTTCCTACATTAAAGGATCTCACGCAGGTCAATTATGATATCAATCCTGATGGTATTTCGTTCCTTCCTACTTTGAAAGGGGAATCCACTCAAAAAGCGCACAACTTCCTTTATTGGGAATTTCATGAAAAAGGTGGACGACAAGCTGTCCGCATGGGCAAATGGAAAGCCGTGAAATATGAAGTGTTCAGTGGAAAATCCGATATAGAATTGTATGATCTTTCAGTGGATATTTCTGAAGAAAATAATCTGGCTGATCAGCATCCACAGATCATTGATCAGGTTAAAACCATTATGGATACTGCACGGACACACAACCCCATCTTTCAGTTCGCATCTGAAACATATGTGGCAAACTAAGGAATATAGGGATTGACCACTTGCGATCATTGGAGAGAAGTGCTAACTTGAAAATGAGGGCCCTCTACAATGAAAAAGTTATTGGTAATTGCTTTTCTGTTGACAACAGGGTTTGCGCAGGCACAGGAGCAGGGGCAAATCATCAGAAGCATCTATTTTGGAGGTGGAAGCTGGTATATCGATGAGTATCAAATCAAAGAACTATACCATTTTATAGACTCTCTACCTGGTTCAATGGGCTATTCTATCAGTATACATAGCCATACCGATAACATTGGAGGAGTGGAATTCAACCAAATGCTATCTGAATATAGAAGTAGAGCTGCCTTGCGGGTATTACTACAAAAAGGATACTCCGTTGATGCAATCGAAATCAAGGATTTTGGCCTCCACAATCCCGTTTTTGACAATAGCACTTACGAAGGTCGCCTTAAAAACCGTCGGGTAGACATTATTTTCTGGCCCCAGGTGCTTTAACTGCTTTGTTAAAAGTCGATGGACAATCCAAAGTATGGCGACATATATCTTGTTGCCTTATATGAACCATCCTCGGCCGGGGCAAATGCCCAATAATAGTCCACACCTAAAGCCAGGAATTTATTCATATGATAGATGAATCTGATTTTTGCCAATGAGTTTTCATCAAAGGTAAAAGCGTCTTTCAGGGTGGACAGGTTACCCTTTATATAATTGGCGTGCATTGACACTTTGTCACCAAGTCTTTCGAGGTCAGCGTTTAACCGCACCACTGCCGGAGCTTCATCAGATATTTCATCCGGGATCATCAAGCTTCCTCCAAGCTGAACCTTATGCGCAATGTGTCCCTGTAAGCTTCCGTAGATTCCGCTCATTTTCGGGGCGCCATTTAATGAAAGAATTTTAGCATCTTTATTGATCTCATAACTCGCATCAAAGAATTGGGGAAGGTAATTCTCTGTGTAATTCAGTCTTTCTATTCTGATATCGGTATTAAACAGGTCGGCGATAAAGTTTAATCTGAAATTCAATCCGGAACTAAACCCTGAACCACTGCTGAAACCATCACCCAGCGTATCTTTTACTGCCTGGTTGGCCACATTGAGTTTGCTATAGGTTGTAAAGAGATCAATTTGGATAAATGGTATGCTGAGTAATGTGATACCCGCATCAAAACCATAAGCACTCACACCGCCCTGAGTGTACTGATAAGTGGTAGATGTACTGTCACTGGTGGGTATGGCTGTTTGGTCTTTGTCCAAAATGTATTGTCCACCGATCTCAAAGGTTCTGACAATCGGTATGCCTGACTGAGCCAATGGTCGGGTGTAAGGCCGGATGGCAAACAGATTTAATGAAGCGGGGTTGAAATCGCTATAAAGGCCTTCTATTCCTACAAGCCCCCTAAAATTGAAGTCATAATGAATGCCTAGTTTTCGCTTTTCATAGCTTGTTGTGTTGGTATAGTTGTTCACAAGGCCTCCAAAACCGATCATTGCACTACTCAACTCACCCACTCTGAAGTAAATCGGGTCACGTTTTTGATTTCCCAATCTCAGGTATCTGATCAATCGGGCAACACCTACACCGTCTTCGAATATCTCTGTCCTAAAAGAATTATTCTGAAGGCCATAAAGCACTGGAATGTTTAATCCCAGACCGACTTTCCCCAAACTAAACTCAGGAGAGAGTACCAGTCCAACATAATATTGACCATCGATTTCTGTGAAAGTGAATCCGCCTGTAAAGGATCCTTTATTTTCTCCCGAAGGTAGCCCGGCTCTGAAATCCTGAACGGGAGGTAGGTCTCTGTTTTCTCTGGCTTTCTTTTCTTTTTTAGGCTTTTCTTCCTCCTCATCTGAGAGGTCCTCAGCAAGCTCTTCCTCAGGCTCTGGTTCATCTATAATCGGTTGTTCAGGTTCCTGAGTAGGTTCTGAAACAGTACTTTCTGGAGGAATAGTATCTGCTGCATATGTGTTTAGAGCTGGCTCAGCAGGAGGTACCGAATCCGTAACAAATGGTTGAGTTGCAGGAGCAACCTGGTCAGACACGGCATCTTCCGCAGATGCTTGCTCTTCTTTCTTATTCTTTTTTTTCTTCTTCTTCTTTTTCTTATCGTCTTCCCACAAATACGAATAGTCAGCAAATGGATCTTCTTCCTGTGCCATTACAGGCTGGACAAGACCGAAGAGGTACACAATGAAGCAGAGTGATAACAACGATTTTAGCATAGCCGGACTAATAAAAGTTCAATTTTATTTAAAAATAATCTAAATTTCATAAAATTCAGACCCTCAAACCTTCGATTTAGTTGACTTGTATCAAAAAGTAGTTCTTTTTTCCCTTTTGGGCAAGTAGGTATTTTCCTTGCAAAAGCTCTTTATCCACAGGCTCATCATCCGAAACTATTTTCTTTTTATTGATGCTTACTCCGCCTCCCTTAATCATTCTTCTCGCTTCTCCCTTGGATGGAAATACGATCCCATTGGTTACTTCACTCAGAAAGTCTGCGACATTTTGAACCTCATTCAAAGAGTCTTTGCTGATTGTTGTTTGAGGCACTCCCTCAAATACCTGAAGGAGTGTACGCTCATCCAGGGATGCAAGATCTTCGGTGGTTGATTTTCCAAATAGGATAGAGGATGCTTTGATTGCTATGTCAAGGTCTTTTTCAGAGTGTACTCTGGTGGTTAACTCTTCTGCAAGCTCTTTCTGGAGTAGACGCTGATGTGGAGCCTCCTGGTGCTGAGCAATAAGGGTTTCAATGGTGGCCTCATCTTTTGTTGTAAAAATTTTCATGCATTTAGCTGCATCCTCATCGCTCAGGTTTATCCAGTATTGATAAAACTGGTAGGGTGATGTTTTCTCAGGGTCCAGCCAAACATTCCCAGACTCCGATTTACCAAATTTGGATCCATCTGCCTTGGTAATGAGAGGAGAGGTGATAGCAAAGGCTTCTCCCTGACCTTTCCTCCTGATCAGCTCAGTCCCCGTAACAATGTTGCCCCATTGATCAGAACCACCCAGCTGAAGTTTTACATTTTTATTTTTCCACAAGTGGTAGAAGTCATACCCCTGGATCAGCTGATAAGAGAACTCAGTAAAAGAAAGACCAGTTTCCAGTCTGTTCTTCACCGAATCTTTGCTCATCATGTAGTTTACTGAAATATGCTTGCCCACATCTCTGATAAATTCCAGAAAATTAAAATCTTTGAACCAATCGTAGTTATTGACGATCTCCGCTGCATTTTCACCTTCAAAATTCAGAAACTTTTCCAGCTGTGCTTTCACCCGTGACAGGTTATGATTTAGTGTTTTTTCATCAAGTAGGTTTCTTTCCGCCGACTTCCCTGATGGATCACCTACCATCCCTGTAGCACCACCCACCAGAGCTATAGGTTTGTGGCCACATGATTGAAGGTGAACCAGAATCATGATTTGAACCAGATTACCAATATGTAATGAATCCGCCGTAGGGTCGAAACCGATATATGCGGTGGTCATCTCCTTATTCAACTGCTCTTCTGCACCTGGCATGATGTCATGGATCATGCCTCTCCATTTCAATTCGGAGACAAAATTTTTCATATAGTGGTATATTGTTTTGTAATTTTGAGAGCAAAAATAGGGTCCTTTTCTGTTTTGAGTCTCATATCATCTCCTTTCTTTCGACCAGCAAGTGCTTACAGGCTGGTATTTATTTTATTGCTTTCTGGTTTTCTCTTTTCGGTAGCCTGTGCCCAGGAAAGTCTAAATACACTTCCCCGATACAATAAGGAGAGTAAAGGTTTGATCCGACAGATCAAAGAGAACACAAAAGTGGAACTAAATAAGCTTACCATAGCCACCAGTCCTATATATTCCTCTCATCTGATGGAAACTAGAAATTATCAGATTAAGCGGATAAAAGAAGAAGCATATTTCAAGTCTGATTCACTTACGCAGTTGGTTGTTGATGTGGCAATTCAGATTATTGAGGCAAATCAACTAAATATAAAAAATCCCATCTTTCTCATAAACCACGAACCTTATGCTCAGGCCATTACATACATGAATGGGGTATTTGAGGTTTCTATTGGCTTGTTATCTGTGATAGAGAACAAAGATCAATTAGCGTTCGTGCTGGCTCATGAATTGGTTCATAATGTAGAATATCATGTGGCCAATGCTGTGTTCGAGGTATATGAATCTGACATTGAAAAAACTATCACCAGTGAGTTTTCGAGGATAAGTAATGGAAATGGAACATTGGAAGGACTCCAGGAGATTCAGGCCAAGTCATATAATATCTTTAAGTTCTCCAGGGCCAATGAGATTATCTCAGATACCCTGGGGTTGGCTTATATGTCAAAAGCCGGATTTGATGTGATGGAAGCTCAGCCTATACTAAGAGCCATGGGATACAGGTACATGGAGAGCCATCATTCGGTGGAGTATCTTCTTGATCAGCTATTTCGCAAGCAATATCCATTGAAGGCTTTTTGGCTCGACAAAGGTTTAAATATCTATACCAGGAAGCCGGATGTTTTGTTTGTTTTTGATTCGGATTCCATAAGTACCCATCCTGAACTTGATATAAGAATCCAAACACTAATTGAATTAACAGGGGATGCTTACACAAAATCTTTAAACCTTGATTCAATTGAGGAAGTCGCACAATTGAAATGCGTAATTGATGGAGCGTATTCTGCCAAGCAGTATGATGTATGTCTTTATCTGACCCTGTTTTTATTATCCCGGGATACTTTACAGGTCAAAAATGACAGCTTCCTTGTCTCTGCTATTTGCAAAGTGTTTCTTGGTCTTTACAAGGCAAAATATGATAATTTAATAAGTAATCATTTTGCAATGTATGTCGACAGGTATACCATTGATTATACGGATGATTTAAGGCAGATCAACTGGTTTTTGCATAATCTTACACTTGAAGAATTAGCAGAAGTTGGCTATCAGTTTCTCAACAAACCACAGAACTTTGATATGGAGATTGAGGAGAATTATTTTCTCCTTTACCAGTTTTCTGAGCTTACCGAAAGAACGGGTGTTGTCGAAAACATTAAGGATTCATATCTGGGGAAATTTCCAGACGGTAGCTACGTGAAAGAATTCAAGTAGAGTTCTTCTCCCGTAAAGTGATTTAATCTTATTATTGCCGAATGGCTGATTATAACGAAATCATCAAAGCTCAGCAGCAAGGAAAGTTTGCGATGGTGTACTTTCTCCATGGGGATGAACCCTTCTTTATAGATAACATCATAGAAAATATTGAGCTAAATGCCCTGGATGATACACAGAAAAGTTTCAATCAGTATGTGTTGTATGGCAAGGAAACGACCATCACTGATATTCTGAATATTGCACGTAAATATCCCATGATGGGTGAACGGCAGGTGGTGATCGTGAAAGAAGCTCAGGAGATGAGAAGCTGGAGGAGCGAAGAGCAGACTAACCTACTCATTCATTATCTGGCAAATCCCACACCTACCACTGTGCTGGCTTTTAGCTATAAGTACAAGACACTTGATAAACGAACCAAAATAGCCAAAGCGATAGATAAAGGAGGGGAAGTCATGCTTTCCAAGAGGCTCTATGACAATCAGATCCCTGATTGGCTGAGGTCTTACACCAAGGTGATGGGTGTAAATTTGAGTGCTAAGGCGGCTATGATTATGGCTGAAAATATTGGCAACAATTTGCAGCGTCTGGCCAATGAGGTAGATAAATTAAAACTCAACACCAAACCAGGTGAGGAGGTTAACGAGCAGACGATTCAAAAATTCGTTGGCATCAGCAAGGATTACAACACGTTTGAGCTACAAACGGCAATTGCTTTGAAAAACACTACCAAAGCCTTCAAAATCGTCAAATATCTTGCTGCAAATTCATCAGCAAACCCGCTTGTGATGACATTAGGTAGTTTGTATTCATTTTTTACCAAAATCCTGATTTTACATCACAATGGTGCCAATGATAAGAATGAAGTTTCCAGATTGATTGGGGTTCATCCATATTTTGCAGCAGAATATCTACAGGCAAAATCCAACTATCCGGAGCCATTGGTAACCAGGAACATACAATGTATTCACGATGCAGACTTGCAGTCTAAAGGGATTGGGTTTGCTACGATGAGTGAGGGAGATATTTTACAAGAATTGGTATATAAACTGATACATTGATACCAACCATTACCTTTGCATCGTTTATGGCTAAACAGGTAACCCAAGGTATGCGTAATTTGTTGACAATTGTTCTGTGTTTTTGCTCTTTGTTGGTCTTAAGTCAGCAAACCATTTACCAGGAGACTGGCGAAGCTCTCTATACGGAAGCACTGTTACTTTATGAGTCCAATAATTATCTGATTGCCCTGGAAAAGCTGGATGATTACCTGGATCAGGGGGGCGCATTGAATAATGAGGCGACTTATTACCGGGCAATGTGTTTGCTGAAAACCGGAGATAACAGAGGAGAGCGAGAGCTGGACAAGTTTGTAACTACCAATAGCAATCACCCACTTGCATCCAGCGCCTATTACTATTTGGGTAATTTCTATTTTTCAAAAAGTGAGTTTAAGAAAGCTCGTAAATCATATGAAACGGCAGACATCACCTCCCTCAGTAATTTGGAGAAAAGTGAGATGTTTTTCAAGCTTGGCTACTGTCAGTTTATCAGCAAAGAAACCGATAAAGCAGCAATCAGTTTTAGGAATTCAATTACTTCTGGCAACCAATATGAGGTTCCGGCATCTTATTACCTGGGCTTTATTCATTTCCAGGCAAACGAATTTCCGGAAGCGCTCAATTATCTGCTTAAAGTAGATAAAAATAGTGAGTATAAGCAGCCTGCCTCTCAGCTGATCGCCAATATTTACTTTAGAAGGAAGGATGAACAAAAACTGGTCAGCTTTACCAATGAAAATTATGGCTCTGCGGATAAGGAAACCCAGAAACTATACAATAGGCTGTTGGGTGAGCTTTTCTTTGAGCTAAAAAAATATCAGCAGTCTGTCAGATACCTACAGCAGCATTTGGATCAGGCTGATAATAAGATGAATGAGGAAGGGTATTACAAACTTGCCTTTTCTTATTACATGGTCAAAGACGATCAGCAGGCTATCACTTATTTTCAGAAAGCAGGATTAGGATCAGGTCCAATGAGCCAAACGAGTTCGTACTACCTTGGGCAGCTTTATCTAAGAAATGACAATCCGGAATTTGCTATCAGATCCTTTGAGAAAGCTCTGAGCGGGTCCAATGAAGAAATCAAGCTGGAAAGCGCTTTTCTCGTAGGAAAGATCAATTTTCAGCAAGGCCAATTTTCAGAGTCTATCCGATCTTTGCAGCAGTTTCTAAAGCAATATCCAAACAATAAATTTAAAGGTGAAGCCAATCAGCTTTTAGCGAATGCCTTTCTCAAAACTTCTAACTATGATCAGGCGATTGCTTATCTCGAATCCATCCCCAACAGGAGTTTTGACCTGAATAAAGCCTACCAGAATGCGACCTTCCATAAAGGTCAGCTAGTTTTTAATGATTCCAGGTTTAGTGAGGCCATTTCTTTCTTCAAAAAGACAGTTTCTGCGCCCATTGATAAAGAAATCAATGGAAAGGCACACTATCTGTTGGGAGAGTCTTATTCCCTCGTAGAGAATTATCCGCAAGCCATCAATGCTTTTGAACAGTGCAAACGAGTATCGGCTAGATCAGATATATGGAATATCAATTCAGACTATGGATTGGCCTATATTTATTACAACCTGAAGGAATATGAACGGGCAAGAGAATATTTCATCAGTTTTACAAGCAGATCAGGAAAGTATCACGATTTTTACCTGGATGGTATGATGAGGCTTGCTGATTGCCATTATGTGCTTAAAAACTATTCTCAGGCCATTCAGCAGTATGAATATCTCACTCGAGAGCCAACTGTGCCTAAAGACTACATTTACTATCAACTGGGTTTAACTTATCAGCTAAACAACCAGCCTCAAAAAGCGATCAATAGCTTCGAGGTAGTGGTAAACTCAGAATTCCCATCCACTTACAAGGACAATGCATTATTTCAAATGGGGATCTCCTATTTGGAGGCTAGTCAGTATAAGAATGCAATCACTTATTTTGATCGTTTTGAGCGAGATATGTCCACGAGTGCATTAATGCCTTATGTAAGAAGCAAGCGAGCGCTCTGCTACTTCAACCTGAATCAATTGGATTATGCAGCCAATGACTACAAAGCCATTTTGGAGAATAATATCACCCATGCAGTTGCTAATGATGCGTTACTTGGACTTCAGGAGCTGAGAAAAAAAGGATTGAATATTCCATCTTTTGAGCGGTACATGAGTGCTTACCAACAGGCAAATCCGGACGACGGCTCATTGGAGGTTATTTCCTTTGAATCTGCGAAGACCTATTATTATAATCAGGAGTATACCAAAGCCATTGATGCTTTAAGGACATTTCAGGATAAATACCCAAATAGCAGTTTTGGAGAAGATGTCTCATATTTTCTCGGAGACGCTTATTACAGGATGGAAGATTGGGTAAAGGCTGTGGAAGTCTTCACAAGGATGATCAAAAATACCACATCTAATTACATGAGCAGGGTTCTGGACAAAAGGGGCAGAGCATTGATCCGAATGGATGAGTATCAGCAAGCGATATACAACTATAGCCAGTTGGCAGCTTTTGGGCTAAACAGAAAAGATCAGTATTTGGCAGATGAAGGCAAGATGATCAGTCATTTTAATCTCAATAATAATGACAGCGCAATCCATTATTCAAAGAAAATCATTGAAAGTGAGTGGAAACCTGTCGGAGCGGAAGCTCAGGCTCAGTTAATTCAGGGTAAGGTTTTTCTCAATAAAAAGCAATTTGATCAGGCCGGTGCCAGTTTTCAGCAGGTGTTAAGTGATAATAAAAGTGAAACGGCAGCGGAAGCAAAATACCAACAGGCCTATATTCAACATTTGAGCGGAAATTACAAAACATCTGTAGAGACACTGTTTGATTTGAATGAGGAGTTTGCTTCCTATGACTACTGGATTGGAAAATCATTTATTCTGATAGCGGACAACTATATGAAGATGGATGAATTGTTTCAGGCACAGGCTACATTGAATTCCATTATTGAAAGATCACCCAATAAGGTTATCGTGGAGGAAGCGAAGAAAAAGCTTGAAAAGCTTGATGTGGAAAGAAGCAAAGTAATTGAAAGTGATACGGTAAACAATGGTTAAAATACACCTACAGTCATTCATTATACTGTTCTTTTTTGTCCTGTCAGTATCAGCGCAGGATCAGGGAGAAATTGAAGATACTCAGGTTGTCATTGAGAAAGATAAACCTCTGACTTTACCGCGGGCCAATAGACTATATAAGCCTACTGAGATCAGCGTCAATCAGTTCCAACCCGCTCCTGTTGAGTATTCTTTTTCAACCATCGATGTTCAGTCGGGTGAATACAGCCCTGGATTGGGTTCGAAACAATATCAGCCAAAAGGAGAAACTGACCTATCGGATAATTATATCAAATTGGGATATGGTAATTATCAGTCACCTTTGGCAGAAGGTAGCTACACCCAAAGACTTGAAGAGCACTATTTCAATGCCTTTCTTTTTCATGAAAGTTTCGGAAAAGGCCCGGTCCGTGACAAGCAAAGTGCGTTCTCAGACACTCAGATCAAATTAAAAGGACATTTACATGGTGATTTTCATGTTGATCCATACCTGAACTATACCAGGTCAGCTTATTATTTCTACGGCAGGGATACCACATTTGATTTTGCAAACCCGCTCATCATCGATGAAAAGGTGTTTATGCAGAATATCTCAATGGGCGTAGTTTTCAGACAGGGCATGGATAGCAAATTAGATTACGCCCTAACTCCTCACTATAGAAATACGCTTAACAAGGTGGTGGGAGAAAATAAACTTGGTATTGAATCAGAATTGTCTGTAAAAGGGACGGCCTCCTATCAGTTTGTAGACAACATGACCGTAGGAGCGACGTTGGTCATGGCCACAACGAAATATGAAAGCTCTTTTCTTCAGCGAAGAAACTTTATCAGTCTTAATCCAAAGCTCACCTATACTTTTGATAAGGGGAGTTTTGGTGCAGGATTCGAGGTTGCAACGGCCAATGATACCACTTCAGAAAGCAGTTCTTTGTTTTTCTTTCCTGATATAGACTTTCGATTAAACCTTTCACCTGACTTATCCTTATATGGAGTGGCAGGTGGAGGCCTGAAAATGGTAGGTTTAAATTCCCTTTCGAATGAAAACAGATACCTGGATAATGACCTGCTACTACTCAATCAAAGCAATAAAGTGGATTTAGAAGGAGGTTTTAAGTCCAGAATACTCAACCAGCTGGTTTTACAGGGGTCATTAGGCTATAGTCTGATAGAACATCTGCCGTTATTCATGCATAACCCATCTGATTCGTCCCGGTTTATTGTGGCGTATGATTCCGGAGGCATCGTCAGGACTACCTTAGGCATTGATGCTGCTTATTTTATCAGTAATAAATTTTCACTCAATTACGCCATGGAATACTACGGGTATTCGATGAATAAATTGGCTGAAGCCTGGTATAAGCCATCGTCAAAAATGGATATTCTGGTTAGCTACAGACCTAATGAAGACCTGAGAATCAATCTAAATACCGTGTTCCTTAGTGGAATTAAGGCTCCATCACCTGCCGATGAATCAGTGGTGGACATGGCTACCATTTTTGACCTTGGGCTGAGTGCTGATTACACAATAAACGATCAGTTTTCAATTTTTGGACAAACCAGAAACATGGTTGGTGGCAACTATGAGAGATATTTGAACTACCCGGTAAGAGGGTTTTCATTTAAGCTGGGTGGGGTTTACATGTTCTAGAAGCGGATTCTAAAGTTTAGATGTTTTGGAATAATCAAGTTTTTGTTATCTTGAACCCGAATTCGTATAGCCACCTTTGTAATTTACTAACTAACCGACTTTTGCATGGCTGATAAAGATAAGGACGAAGAAAAATTTGAGGATGATGAAGATTTTGGTTTACCTGAACTTCATTATGAAGAACTAGACGACGATAGTGATTCCTCCTCAGAAGAAGAGGAAGAAAAACCAGCAGAAACACCTGAACCCGAAGAAACAACCCCCGACCCATTTGGTGAGCAAAGTACGTCTTCAGAGAGTGAAGAGACTTTCTATGAAGAAGAGTCATTTGATGAATTTAAAGATGACAGTGCTTCAGGTTCTGTTTTTGATAGCGATGAGTCCTCATCTCAGGAAAATTTTGGTGATATTACCACTGAGTCTCAGTTTAGTGTAGGCGATACTTATAAGGAATCGCAATCTGCCCAGTCTTATGCATCTTATTATGATGATGATTCCTCCAAGCAGGCCAAATCAAATTTCACTAAAATTGTTATCATTGGCACCCTATTATTTGCTTCAATAGCAATTGTCTTTGTGTTTTTTATGGGTGGTGACAACTACTTTGGTTTTGAAGGCGAGAAAGAAGAAACTCAGGCTCCCGTAGAACCTATAGTAGAGACGACCGATGTAGATACCATGGCTTTCCAACCAGTAGAACCCGAGCCTGTGGAAGCTCAACCTGCGCAATTAGCACCTGGTGAGATCACAACGTTGGAGCAAAGGACTGGTAAGTCATATGTGGTCATTGGCAGTTTCTTTGATGGTGATCTGGCCATGGACTACGCAAAAGTGTTGGCGCAGAATGGTCACAGCCCACAAATAATTCCTCCGTTCAGGGATTACCGGTTTTATCGTGTTGCTATTGCTGAATTCAATACTTTCGTAGATGCTGAGGCACAGGCGCCTTCTTATGCTGAGCAATTTGGCAGAGAAGCCTGGCCACTTCGATATTAAGCAAACAATCTTAGCAATCTGCCGTATATTTCTGCGTTGAATGCAGAGATTGTTTTGTATTGTGTAACATTTTCACTTAATCTTTTATAAATGGAACCTTCTGAAGGTCTGGAAACCATTTCGTTCATAGAACTATTGTTGCAGGGAGGGTATATGATGATACCTATCCTACTACTGTCTATTGGGGCAGTTTACATATTTGTCGAACGAATATTGCTCATTAAAAACTCATCAAAAACACCTGATAATTTCCAGGAAAGTATTCGAGACAGGGTCCTTGCAGGTGATGTGCAGGGTGCCAGAGCTGTATGCCTGCAAACGGATACCCCCATTGGAAGGATGATTGAAAAAGGGATTAGCCGAATCGGTCAGCCACTGAAAAATATTGAGGTTAGTATTGAGAATATCGGAAAAGTTGAGGTTTACAGATTAGAAAAGAACTTAAGCATGCTTGCCACAATCTCCGGTGCAGCACCAATGATGGGGTTTCTTGGGACTGTTACGGGGATGATCCAGGCCTTTATATCTATTGCTCAGGAAGAGGGCGCGGTGAGTCCAAAACTGCTCTCTAGTGGTATCTATGAGGCTATGGTTACCACTGCTGCCGGGCTTTTTGTAGGTATTCTTGCTTATTTGGGGTATAACTACCTGGTGAGCAGGGTTCAAAAATTAGTCCACAGAATGGAAACAACTGCGATAGATTTCGTTGATTTATTACAGGAACCTCAAAGAAAATGAATCTAAGATCAAAGCATAAGATCGAAGCAGCCTTCAGCATGTCCTCCATGACGGATGTGATTTTCCTGTTGCTCATATTTTTTATGCTGACAGCTTCGTTTATTACGCCCTCCGGGTTGCCTGTCAATCTTCCTTCCAGTAAAAGTTCTGAGATCGTCATTCAAAAAGTCAGTGTAACAATCACAGATGACCTTCAGTACTATGTTGATCAGAAAAAGGTTACTCTGGGGCAGCTGGAAGGAGTGTTGAGAAATGCATTTTCCGGCAAGGAAGGTGTTGTTGTATTGCATTGTGATAAAAACGTACCAGTTGACAACCTGGTACAGGTAGCCAGTATTGCAACTGCCTTGGAAGCACGCGTTTCCATTGCTACCAAACCCAATTGATTTTGAAAAAGGATAAAAAATATCAGCGGATAGGATGGTGGACTGCCATTGCAACCCATGTGGTTGTGCTGATATTGTTTTATTTTCTCATTGCATGGAAAGAACCATTTCCTCCAATTCCTTCCTATGGGATTGAATTGAGTTTTGGGGTGGACCAGACTGGTCAGGGAGAGGTTGCTCCGTCCAGTCCACAACCACAGGAAGAAGTAGAAGAATCAGAACCTCAGGAAGAGACTGCAGAAGCAGAGGAGACATCGGAGCCAACTACAGAAGAAGTGATAGAAGAGACTGAAATTCCTGAGGAACCTATCACGGAGACTCCCAGCCCTGATGTTGTAGAAAAAAAGGTTGAAGAGCCAAAACCCAAGCCTGAACCCGTAAAAACTGAGGAGCCTGCTAAAGAGGTGAAGAAAGAGGAACAAAAACCAGCCAATAATCCAACAGTAAGTGAAACTCCATCACCATCTCAGGGGAAAACAGGCGAAACAGGGGATGAGGGAAAGAAAGAAGGCACATTGGATGATAGAGCACTCTATGGCAACCAGGGTGGAGGATCGAATGGTGCCAGTCTGCAGATGACAGGATGGGTTTGGGATTTTAAGCCAAATCCAAATGATAAATCTGATGAGACAGGAAAGATCGTCTATAAAATTACCATTGATGATGAAGGCTATATTACTAAAATTGATCTCGTTTCCAGTACGGTAAGCCCTGAAATACAAAGATTATATCGGCAGGCCGTAGAACGACTTTCATTCAGTAAAACCAGTGAATATAAGCCTGCACCTACTTCTACAGGTACCATCACTTTTATTATCCAGACCAAGTAGGAAAAAGTGATTAATTTAATAGGAAAATATTCCTAATTTGATTAATTTCGGGTATGGAAATGGAAGAAAAGGAGGAAAAAGAAGCAATTCTCATTGAAATCCAGCAGATAAAAAAAATGCTCATTGCCGAGTGTGCTGATTTAAGCGATAAAGCAGCGGAGCGCTCATATGTCTATGGTCGAATAGATCCAATCTCCGATTTTCAGCTCTTGTCAATTATTGAAAAGGGGGTTGATACTTTGGTGGCTGAGAAAATTTCAAGAAGTTTTAGCTTTTCTCAAAAGGAGGTATCAGTTATACTTCACATGTCTGACAGGTCTTATAGAAATCATCTCAAATCACAAAAGCCATTTACTGGTTTGGAGGCAGAAATGCTGGTGCAGTTATTAAATTTAATGATAGAGGGTGTACATACATTTGATAGTATGAATGACTTCCATACCTGGATGGGGCTTAATTTAGAGGCCTTAAACTATAAAAGGCCAATTGAGTACCTAACCTCTATTTCAGGTACAAAATACATCACCGAATTCCTCAAAACGATTCAGATTGGTGCATTTGCCTAGTATATGATTTTGTATAGAGTGGTAGGTAGGGGGCGAAATGCTAATCTTGATGGAAAAGGATCTGCTCGTTCAAGGGTGAATCGATGGAACAGTTATGGCACAGAGTTGATCTATACCTCTGAAACCAGAGAGTTGGCAATTGCTGAGGTCTCTAGCTATATACCGATTGGCCTTTTACCAGATCCGCATTTATTGATTATTAAGATTAATTCAAATGCACCAATAACAGAACTTGATGACAGCGATTATCCTGAAACATGGGATGAGGTCCCACCGAATGACAGGACCAGGGTTTTTGGAGATAGATTCGTTGCCTCAGCGGAAAACTTAGGGTTAATAGTAAAGTCTAGGCATAGCTCAGCAAATATGAAAAATGTGCTTTTGAACCCAAATCATCGTGATTTTAGCAAATTCGTTTCAATCCAATCTGTGATTCCTTTAAAAAAGTGATATCATGACTTATCAGCAAACATTGGAATACCTGTATAAGCATTTGCCTATGTTTCAGCGGGTTGGAAAGGCGGCAATCAAAAAAGACCTTGGTAATACATTGATCCTTCTTGAAGCTTTAGGAAACCCACATACTGAGTTTCAGTCAATACATATTGCCGGAACTAACGGAAAGGGTACCTCTGCCCATGCACTCACTTCGGTGTTGATGGCGGCTGGATATAAACCAGGTCTCTATACGTCCCCACACCTAAAATCCTTCACAGAGAGAATCAGGATTAGTGGAAATGAGGTCTCCGAACAGTTTGTAGCAGATTTTGTGACGCTGCATAAGGACCTTATAGACCGGGTAAAGCCTTCCTTTTTCGAAGTGACTGTCGTAATGGCGTTTGAATATTTCAGGCAATCAGGAGTTGATGTAGCTGTGATAGAAACCGGGCTGGGAGGTAGGTTGGATAGCACCAATGTCATTCATCCCATTGTTTCTCTTATCACGATGATTGGGTTTGATCATATGGATCTTTTAGGCGACTCCCTGGTGAAAATTGCTGGTGAAAAAGCAGGCATTATAAAGGAAAACATCCCAGTGGTCATTGGAAACAATCAGCAGGATATCAGGCATGTCTTTGAAGAGACGGCGCAGTCTAAGAATGCAGAAATTTTCTTTTGTGATGATTATCAGGTAGTACCAGTTGATCGGAACCTTCAATCTAATGCTTATAATGTCTTAGAGAAAGGTGAATTATTATTTGAAGGCCTCAATACTGACATCACCTCTACTTATTTTGGATACAATATTCCCGGAGTACTAAAAACTATAGAAGTATTGAACCATGGATCGTTTAGCATCCATAAGGATGCGATTAAAAGTGGTTTTTCTCAAATCAAAAAGACTACTGGTCTGAAAGGTCGTTTGCAGGTTTTGAGGGAAACGCCACTGGTGGTCGCAGATATCAGCCACAATCAACCCGGCTTAACTGCTTTGTTAGAACAAATAAGACAAGATCTAAAGGGCAATCTTTATGTGATTTTTGGAGTAGTCAGGGACAAGGATCTTGCCGGAATTTTCCCGATCCTTCCACGTGAAGCTAGTTACTACTGGACTACGTCAAGTGTGCCTCGCTCTCTTCCAGCAGATGAACTAAAAATGGTTGCCGAAAATAATGGAATAAGAGGTCATGCATTTCAAAATGTAAACCATGCAATTGAAGAAGCACTTAAATTAGCTTCAAAAGAGGATACCATTGTGATTTGTGGCAGTACCTTTGTAGTTGCGGAAATTGATGATTTGTGAGACAAAAGCTGATACGATTCGAGGCGAACAAGCTTAGAAAGAACATTATTGAGCCAGGCAAACCTTTATTTGACCAGATAAAGGGTAATTGGAACCAAGTTTATTTTAATAATGACAACCCCATTGTCATCGAATTGGGATGTGGCAATGGTGAGTACACTGTGGGTTTGGCTGAAAAGGATCCTGATCGAAATTACATCGGGATTGATGTGAAAGGAGACAGGATATATGTTGGAAGTACCTATGCTATTGAAAACAAGCTGGACAATGTGGGGTTTCTTCGAACCTCGGTACATCAGCTTGAAGATTTTTTTGAGGAGAATGAAGTCGCTGAGATCTGGATCACATTTCCAGACCCAAGACCCAAAGACCGGGAAGAAAAGCGAAGATTGACTTACCCCAGGTTTATGAAAATCTATAAAAAGATCCTCACTGAAGAAGGTACCTTAAACCTGAAAACTGACAATACAGGATTTTTTGAATATACACTTGATTTGCTACAACAAGGAACTGTTAAAAACAAGTCATTAGCCTATACAAAGGATTTGGACAATTCCCTGATGATAGATGACCATTTTGGTATAGAGACCAAATATGAAAAGATCTGGAAATCCAGGGGGTCGAAGATTAAATACCTGAAGTTTCAATTTGAAAATTACAACTAAATTTGAATGTTGGTTGTCAAACTAAAAACAAATAGGATAGATGAATAAGAAAAGCATTTTATTGAATGTAAAGTTTTGGATATTAGCTGTTGGGACTTCCTTACTGGCTTCGTGTGGATTAAATACACCTGATAACGTATTTGACCCCCTTGAACAATTTGATAAAGAAACTGCAGCAATTGATGCTTATCTTGAGGCTAATAATATAGATGCTGAAATAGATACAGTAACCTTAATTAGGTATGTAATGGTGGAAGAAGGTTCAGGGGAAAAACCTGAAGATGCAGACTCTATCAATATTAATTATGAAGGTAAGTTTCTGACCAATGAACAGGTTTTTGATAGCAATGAAAATATTACCTTCAAGCTTAGCAATTTGATCCCTGCATGGCGATTGATGATGCCTCAGGTAAAAGAAGGCGGTACGATTATTTTTTATGCCCAATCTTTTTATTGCTACGGAAATAACAATCTGGGTAGCATTCCTGCCAATTCCACACTAATCTTTGAAATAACCTTGAACTCAATAAAGGCTAGTAATTAGTCTTCTGTCTCAAGGGCTTCCAATACATCCATGATTTCGCCATAATCCTGAAGACCTGTTTGTTCTTCTTGTGTGGCCGTCAATGATATACCATGATTTGTAAGTAAATCCAGGTTCGTCAAAGCATCGTTCGTACTGAGGATCAATGGCTTCTTTATTTTGGAAATATCAGAGCTTAGCCCTTTCAAAATGTTAGCTTCCAATTCCAGATGCAGGAAATGGAGTAAATCGCCACCATAAGTAACTACGTCCTTTAGTTTATTAAAGTCACCCGGGGACTCAATTCTGGATTTCAGGATGATTGGAATATTTAGTTCAGCGATGGCTTCTAAATGGTCAGGTATAGATGTTTCTATGAAATCCAGAGAATAATCTACAGAGGCTAGTTTAATTTGGTCAATACCTGCTTTATTGAATTCACCAGCAAATTTTGGCCCGGATACCCACTGCGTTATTTCTTTAAATTGTTGCGGATCAACAAAAGAAGGGGAGCCCTCTACGAGTGAAAACCCCAGCACATCCACACCCATCCCAGCACAATATCTGGCGTCACTTAAACTTGAAACCTGGTTGATCTTTACAAATGTTTTTAAAGCCATCTTGATTGTTTGCTGCAAAGAAATAAAAAAATATGAATCCGGTAATTTGCACCTGAGTATAAGGCATGTGCGGACTCAATGGATACAGGATTATTTCTCCATTCCCACTTACCATTTTCTTGAAATACCGAATTAATATTTAAGGATTTTTATTCAGGCTGCCGCTTTTTCAAAATCTTCTAAATCTTCTACAAACATATAGTCATGCCTAGGTTAAAAGGCCTTTGAAGCCTACTTTTGCGCAAATTCTAAAAACCGAAATTTAATGGCATTTACAGGTAAACAATTTCCAGATATTTCTGTGCCCGCAATGGACGAAATGGGCGATGTAAAACAGATCAACATTCTAAAACTGGCGAAAGAAAGCAAAAAGAAGGTATTGCTTTTCTGGTATCCCAAGGACTTTACATTTGTTTGTCCTACGGAACTTCATGCTTTCCAGGCAGCATTACCTGAATTTGAAAAGAGAAATACCATTGTAGTTGGTGCTTCTTGTGATACTCCTGAAGTACATTTTGCATGGTTGAATACCTCAAAAGACAATGGTGGTATCGAAGGAGTAACTTATGATATCCTGGCGGACAGCAATAGAAATCTTGCCAATATTCTTGATATCCTTGATGTGAAATCAGTAAAATACGATGAATTGACTGGTGCTGAACTGATCGAAGGAGATTATGTGACTTATAGAGCCACCTTCCTTATCGATGAAAACGGTGAAGTGTTCCACGAAGGGATCAACCACATGCCACTTGGCAGAAATGTGAATGATTTCCTGAGACTCATTGATGCATACACACACGTTCAGGAAAAAGGCGAGGTTTGTCCTGCAAACTGGGAAGACGGCAAAGAAGCAATGTCAGCCAACAGAGATGGCGTGATGTCATACCTGAGCAATAACTAAGATTTATTCATCACGATATATAAGGGTTCATCCGGTTGGGTGAACCTTTCTATTTATAAAAAAATAAGAGTAAAATGATTGAAGAATTAGCAGAAGATAATCTGGCAGAAAAAGTCGCCGGATCAGAAAAAGTAGTTGTGCAATACTCCGCGGGTTGGTGTGGCAACTGCAGGATCATGAAGCCAAAATTTAAAAAAATGTCTGGTGAACATGACAACATCACTTTTCTGGTAGTTGACGCTGAAAAATTCCCTGAATCCAGAAAACTGGCTAAAGTGGATAATCTGCCTACTTTCGCGAGTTTTAGCAGAGGACAGCTGCTTAGCCAGGTACAGACAAATAAAGCAGATCAACTGAAAGCACTAGTCGATGAGATTGCCGCTAATTAAGCACATCAATAGCTTCATTTCGGAAAATGACGAAGACTTTGTGGTGGAGGCCATTGAAGTGTTGGAACATCTTACTGAGAGTGAAAACTTAAAAGATGAAGAACTGGACGTAATTGGTGAGCTAATTTCCAATTTTTATGGAGCCCTTGAAGTTCAGAAAATAATCAAATCAGGTACTCCCGAAAAAGAAGCTACCAACCAGTTCATGAAAAGGGTTGTGGGTTCTATAGATCAATAAACCAGGCTTTGTGTGAGGGCTCTACGCCATTCAACAGCTTGAATTCAATCATTTTCCATTATTTTTGCATCTTAAAACGGAATCTATTTCCGTTTTTTGTTTTTAAAAGGATAATTATCACGTAAACCAGGCTTTTAACCTGGCGAAACGCATGAGCAAACACGGAAGAATACTTGTCGCTATGAGCGGCGGAATAGACAGTTCGGTTGCCGCAGTGATGCTGCATGAACAAGGATATGAGGTCATTGGTATGACCATGAAAACCTGGGATTACGCCACCTCTGGCGGATCCAGCAAAGAAACAGGGTGCTGCAGTCTGGATAGCATCAACGACGCACGAAACATAGCAGTAGACCTTGGATTTCCACATTATATCGTAGATATCAGGGAAGAGTTTGGTGACTATGTGATCGATCATTTCACCAATGAATATCTGGATGGTCGAACACCAAATCCATGCGTGTTGTGCAATACACACATCAAATGGGACTCATTGTTAAGAAGAGCGGATAAGCTGGGTTGTGAGTATATTGCCACAGGCCACTACGCTAATCTTAGAGAAGAAGCCGGTCGGTATGTGATCAGCAAAGGAAAAGACGAAAACAAAGATCAGTCATATGCCCTGTGGGGAATCTCGCAGGAAAGTCTGAGCAGGACGAAGTATCCGCTCGGGCATTTGAGAAAATCTGAGATCAGGGAAATGGCAACTGAAAGAGGCTTTCATGAGCTGGTGAAAAAGTCAGAATCTTATGAGATCTGCTTTGTACCAGATAATGACTATCGTGGATTTTTGAAAAGAAGAGTTGATGGACTTGAAGATGAAGTGAGAGGTGGAGAATTTGTACTGGAAGATGGCACAGTTGTTGGAACACATGAGGGGTATCCGTTCTACACAGTCGGACAACGAAAAGGTTTAGGTATAGCTTTAGGTTATCCGGTTTATGTAACTGAGATACAGAAAGATAAAAACAGGGTGGTATTGGGAACATTTGATGAATTAAGTAGGGATGGCATGTATGTAAAGCAGCTCAATATCAGCAAATATGGCTCTGTGGAAGGAGAACGAAGAGATACCATCACCAAAGTAAGATACAATGATGAAGGAACCCCTGCAGTGATAGAGCAGGTAGGTGATACAATGAAAGTATTTTTTGGAAAGGGAGTAAAAGCCATTGCGCCCGGACAAGCTGCAGTATTCTACGAAGGAGAAGATGTGATTGGTGGTGGCTGGATCCATTCAAGCTTCAAACAAAAGAATGAACAACTGGTTTAAATTGTCGGTCCTTATAGTGTTGTTGGTTTCCTGCGACGATCAGTTTCTGGAGAACAATACTGATTTTGGATATGACTATTTCCCTTTGGAAGTAGGCGCATATAAAACTTATGACGTCATCGAAGTAACCTTCAATGCTTCGGGACCTGATACCTCCTGGTACGAATTGAAAACGACGATTTCAGAGGTTGTGGAAGAGGATGATATTACTTATTTTATTCTCAGACGGGAACGGCGACAGGATGAGTTATCTGAATGGGAAATTTCTGATGTTTGGACATTGAGAAGAGATGAGTTTACAGGTGTAGCTATTGAAGAAAACATTCCTTTGATAAAAATGACCTTTCCTGTAGAACTAGAAAAAATATGGGATGGCAATGCCTTCAACAGCAGGAATTCAGCCGAATATCAGTATGTTGTGCCTGATGCAGCATCCTATGATGACTTACTGGGCGAAGCTGAAAAGATTCAGGTACAGATCGCTGATATACCACAGAATCTCGTCAATAGAGACCAACGATACGAAGTTTATGCAAGGGGAATTGGTTTGGTAGAAAAGAATTATATTGTTTTGAATTATTGTACCGCAAATTGCGGCTCAGAAGAAGTGGATTCAGGAATAATCATTGAACAGAAAATTACAGCGTATGGGCAGGAGTAAGTGTATTGGGTTGGTGCTGCTTTTTCTTCAAATTTCAGCTTTTGCCGGGGAGCATAGATTTATGGTTTTTCTTTCGGATAAAGAATCCACTGGTTATTCGATTGAAAATCCCGAAGCCTTTCTGAGTTCAAAAGCGATCGAAAGGCGCCAAAAGCAAAATATACCAATTACAGTCGATGATTTGCCGGTAGATGAATCCTATGTGAGTGAAATTTCTGCTATTGGGGCCTCAGTTTTCTTTAGGTCCCGTTGGATGAACGCAGTCCTTGTGCAAATGGACTCAGCATTAACCGATGATATTTCGGTTTTGCCATTTGTAGATAGCGTCAAATACATTGCTAAAGGTACTCGCTTATCCTATGAGCAGATACCTGTTGAAATAGCCGAAACATTTAAGACCCCTCAGGCTGTTTCGGCAACGACACTACTTCAGCTCTCAATGTTAATGGCAGATTCAATGCACCATGATGGTTATCAGGGAGAGGGGATGTACATTGCTATTTTAGATGCTGGTTTTCCCGGGGCTAATGAATACAAACCATTTGAGCATATCCATACAGAGAACAGGTTGATAGCTTACAAGGATTTCGTTACCAATTCCGGAAATCCCTTTCTATATTCTTCCTCAGCGAATGCACATGGAACAAGTGTATTATCGACCATAGCGATGGATTATGGTGAAGAAGTGAAAGGTATTGCTCCCAAGGCAAGCTTTATCCTTTGTATCACTGAGGATGTGGCAAGTGAGTATCGAATTGAAGAGTATAATTGGCTGTTGGGGGCTGAGTTTGCGGATAGTGTTGGTGCTGATATTATCAATGCATCAGTGGGGTACTCTACCTTCAATGACACCACCATGAATTACACCCAAGATCAGCTTGACGGCGAAACAGCCGTAGTGACCTGGGCAGCAACAAAAGCAGCGGCAAAAGGAATGATCGTGGTGGTTAGTGGTGGAAATTCCGGTAATAAATCATGGAAATATGTCACCCCACCAGGTGATGCAGAAGGTATATTGGTGGTAGGAAGCGTCAATGCACAAGGGGAGCGCGCCTCTTTTAGTTCACTGGGTCCAACAAGCGATGGACGCATCAAACCTGATGTAATGGCACTGGGTTCACCTGCCACTGTGTTCGACGGCCCAGGTTATCCTGACAGGGTAACGTTTGGAAGTGGGACAAGCTTTTCATCTCCACTGATTGCTGGTTTTGCAGCAGCGATATGGCAGGCCAATCCGGAATGGACAAGTCAGGAAGTGATTAACGCGATAAAATACTCAGGTAATATGGCCCTAAGCCCCAATGTTGAGATGGGCTACGGGATCCCGGATTACCGGCTAGCAGTAACCAATAGCACATTATCTGTATCTGATATCTTTGAAAATAAACTTAAAGTATATCCAAACCCTTTCCATGAAGGAAAACTCAATATTGATCTAAAAGGAGTAAGAAATGAGCGTTTTATAGACCTGGTGGTTACTGATCTTAAAGGCGCCTCTCTGGTCAATCAACGAATAGAAATATCCAGTGCCAGCGACAAGCATGAGATTGACTTTCCTGCCGTCTGTAATGGTATCTATTTGCTCAAAGTCTCCTCTGCCACTTACAATAAAACCATAAAACTTATCAAATACTAGATTATGAACGACTGCCTGATAGCTCCCTCCGTATTAGCTGCTGATTTCGGAAGGATAAATGAGGAAATAGAAATGTTGAACCAAAGTCAGGCTGACTATATTCATATCGACATCATGGATGGTGTGTTCGTACCCAATATCTCATTTGGGTTTCCGGTGACAAATGCGATTGCTAAAAAAGCCAGGAAGCCAATGGATTTTCACCTGATGATTACAAACCCGGATGCTTACCTGTCTCACTGTAAAGACAGTGGAGCAGAAATCATCACAGTACATTATGAGGCATGTAATCATCTTCATAGAACCATCGAAGCTATCAAAGGCATGGGAATCAAAGCTGGTGTGGCGCTCAATCCTCACACCTCTGTAGAACTACTTTCTGATATTTATGACTTACTGGACCTTGTTTTGGTAATGTCGGTAAATCCCGGGTTCGGTGGCCAAAAATTTATTCCAAATACTTATACCAAAGTCGCTAAAGCCAGGGAGATGGCTGATGATTTAAATCCTGATATTCTTATTGAGATTGATGGAGGAGTAACTAAAGCCAATTATAAGGAACTGCAAAGAAAAGGTGCCAATATGCTTGTTGCGGGGAGCTTTGTTTTCAATTCTGATGATCCGATACATACCATAGCCTCATTAAAAGGCGTTTGACACATAGTATGTCGGTCCGGTCGCTATTATTTGTCTTGTGTTGTATCTGCTGCACAGTTTCATTCGCTCAGCGACTCACGGTTTCCGGGAAAATAACAGATAGTGAAAAGGACCCCATCACTGGTGTCAATATTGGTACTATAGCAGGTGAAACAGGAACCGTATCTGGTGAAGACGGCTCATTCCAAATCAGGGTAGAAGTCGGAGATACGCTGAAGTTTACTCATGTCCAGTTTAATGATTTCAAACAAGCTGTTTTGAGTGATGATTTCCTGGAAGTAATGCTGGAATATAGAACGGTGGCACTGGAAGACATAGAGATTCGTGATGAAAGAGTCAATGATGAAATCACATTAAAAACGATTGTTGATGCAGATGCGGTAAGAACTCTTCCATCAGCATTTGGTGAGTTCAATAAAATACTGATCACCTTGCCAGGTGTGGCAAGCAACAATGAACTTTCATCTGCCTACTCCGTTAGGGGTGGCAACTTCGATGAAAACCTGGTCTATGTCAATGATATTCCCATCTACAGACCTTTTCTTGCCAATGCCGGACGTCAGGAGGGTCTGAGTTTTGTCAATCCGGATATGGTGGATGACATAGATTTCTATGCTGGTGGCTGGGAGCCAAAGTATGGTGATAAGCTCTCAAGTAGCCTTAATATCCAGTACAAAGAGCCAACAGAGCTGGAAGGGTCTGTTTCTGCCGGTTTATTGGGAGGTACGGCCTACACAGGAGGTAGTGTGGGTAATGGATCATTTCTTTTGGGTGCTCGACATCGGGATTCCAGGTATTTGTTAAATACTCTGGAGACGAAAGGACAGTATTTCCCCACCTACACTGATGTACAGAGCTTATTTACTTTTGATCTTACTTCAAAGAATTCTTCTTACATCAATAAAACAAAACTTAGCTGGCTGGTTGCCTATGGTAGGAATCGCTATAGCACTGAACCCACCTCACAACGCACTGAGTTTGGGTCATGGCAGCAGAATTACCAGCTTGAAACTGCCTTCATCGGTCGTGAACTGCTAAATTATGACACCTTTCAATCCGGGTTGAGGCTCTCCCACAATTTCAATGATCGCCTTAGGAGTCATTTGATTGTGTCAGGGCTCATCACACGGGAGCAAGAACTGTTTGAAGTGGAGGGAGCTTACCGACTGAGTGATGTAGCCAGGCAACCTGGTGGCGGTAGGGAGCAGCAAGTGGTGGTTCGGGGAATTGGATCCAATTTTGATTATGGCAGAAACCAGCTTTCGGCACGACTTTTTTCAGCGGAGAACCGATGGGAAGTACTAGTGAATCCTCGTCTAGTCCTTGAAGGTGGGGTAGGCGCTTCATTGCAGCAGATTGATGATGAACTCAACGAGTATAGCTTTATTGACTCCGCAGATTACGTATCGCTGACCTATTCAGCTTTCAACGAAGTGAATCTTGATGCCTGGCAATTTACCAGTTACTTACAGGGAACATGGTATGGAAGAGACTCTATCAGTGCTTTGATTGCAGGATCAAGGTTAAACTATTGGACATTAAATGAGGAACTGCTGATAAGTCCCAGAATTACTTATCGATTTACTCCACGATGGAAAACTCCCACATCATTTTCGTTATCAACAGGTTTCTATCAGCAACCTCCTTTCTATCGTGAGCTAAGAAATTACCAGGGAGAGATTAATGAAAGCCGACTGGCCCAGAAATCTATTCACTTAATTGCGGGAATGCGACAGGGGTTGACTTTGTGGGGGAGACCCTTTGTTTTTTCCTCTGATATCTACTATAAATATCTCTACGATGTGATTCCGTATGATATTGACAACGTCAGGATCCGGTTTCTCTCAGAGACTGCCAATGCATATGCTACCGGAATTGATCTTCGTCTGAATGGGGAATTTATCAAAGGCACACAATCATGGTTTAGTCTTAGCTATCTGCAGACCAAAGAAGATCTTGAAAACGATGGAATCGGATATGTGAGAAGGCCCACTGATCAAAGACTCAATCTGGCGATTTATTTTGAGGATCACATGCCTATTGATCCAACCATAGAAGTTTATCTCAACCTGGTTTTTGGGTCTGGTTTTCCTTTTGGTCCACCACAGGTTTCTGCATTGAGAAATATATTTCAGGGGGATGAATACTACCGTGCAGACCTCGGATTATCCAAACGTTTTGATTTGAAGGTCAACCGCTTTTTCAATACATTTTGGATTCGGGCGGAAGTGTTAAATGCATTGGGGGCAGATAATACGCTATCTTATACATGGATTCAGGATGTAAATGGTGACAACTTTGCGATTCCAAATTCATTGTCGGCAAGATTTTTGAACGTCAAAATTATACTGGAACTTTAGCCGAAATTTTACGTCTAAAGGATAGTCAAAACTTAATTCCTAAATCAGAACTCAAGATAAAATGAAAAGATTACTATTTTCCATCCCCGCCTTAGCTGCCTTATTGATTTTAGGCGCTTGTGCTAAAAGAACAGTTACCAGGGTCAGTCCCGATCAGCAAATTGACCTAAGTGGTCGATGGAATGATACGGACTCAAAACTGGTAGCAGAAGAAATGATCAACGATGTGTTGAATCGCCCATGGCACCAGGATTTCGTACGTGGCAATAACCGTAAACCGGTTACGATTGTCGGCATGATCCAGAATAAAACTGCTGAACACATCGAATCGGAAACCTTTATCAAAGACATAGAGCGAGAGTTTATCAATTCCGGAATGGTCAGGGTGGTTCAAAACTCGGTTTTCAGAGAAAAGCTTAGAGAGGAACGAGCAGAGCAAGGTGAATTTGCTTCTCCTGAGACGCAAGCCAAATGGGGCAGAGAGCTTGGCGCTGACTTCATGATGTTTGGTGTCATTACTGCGATTACTGACTCATACAACAATCAGCGTGTTGTCAATTACAAAGTCAACCTTGAGCTGGCCAATATCGAAACCAACGAAAAGGTTTGGATTGGCGACAAAGAGATCAAAAAGTACATCCGAAACTAAGCAAACACCACCGATTCGTGATTCGTCATTGGGCAAGCCGGATATGGTTGATCCTGTTTTTGGGCTTCACCATGTCCTGTGCTACATATTATCAGCTCAACTTTGAGTTTAACCACCACTATGCAAATGGTGACCTGGAAGCAGCCAGCAAGTTGTTGGACAACAACAAAAAGCAGGCAAAAGACAAGAACCGATTTCTGTATTTTGTCAACCAGGGGCTGGTCAATGCTCAGTTGGGAAATTATGAAGAGAGCAATGAGTGGTTTGAGAAGGCATATTTATTTGGGGAGGATTATCAGAAGAACTATGTTGATATCGCAGCCTCTTTTCTGGTCAATCCTAATACTATTGCCTATCCCGGAGAGGATCACGAGCATCTGCTTTTGCTCTATTACAAAGCAATAAATTATCTTAAACTCAGGGATTACGAAGCTGCCCTGGTGGAATGCAGACGGCTAAACAACCGTCTGCAGGTGCTGTCTGACAAATATAAGTCGGACAAAAAGTATAGGAGAGATGCCTTTGTTCATAATCTGATGGGAATCATTTACGAAGCCAGTGGGGATGTGAACAATGCTTTTATTGCATATCGCAACAGCCTGGAAATCTACAAGGAAGATTACAGCGAACAATTCGGTGTGATGGTTCCTAATCAATTGAAGCAGGATCTCTTGAGGACTGCTTACCTGAATGGTTTTCTTACGGAACTAGACTTTTATGAGCGGGAATTTGGTGTCGAGTATGATCAAAGTACGCACACATCCGAAGAATTAGTCTTTTTTTGGCACAGTGGTCTTGGTCCTTTCAAAGCGGAGTGGTCAATCAATTTTACCGTTATAGAAGGGCAGGGTGGTATGGTCACTTTTGTCAATGAAGAACACGGTTTTAACTTCCCTTTTCCGGTCCCGGACAATGACCAAAGGAGTGAACTAACCGATATGCGTTTTTTCAGAGTAGCTTTTCCGAAGTACGTGGAGCGTGAAGTAGTTTTCAATCAGGCATCCCTGGTTCACGATAACAAAAAATATAGCCTGGAGATTGCTGAGGACGTTAATGCTATTGCTTTTAAGGTCCTGGAAGAGAGAATGCTGAAAGAATTTGCCCAAGGTCTTCTGAGGGTTGCAACTAAGAAATCTATCGAGCGGGCCATACGTGGAGACCAGGGATCTGATGAAGAAAAATCTGAAGAAGAAAGACGTAAAGAAGACTTTCGGGAGGGCCTGTCTTTTTTGGTTGGAATCGTCAATACAGTGACCGAAAAAGCTGATACCCGGAACTGGCAAACACTGCCACATGACATTTTTTATACGCGTGTTCCTTTGGATACAGGGCTTAATGAGGTAATATTGCAGGTTTCGAGCAATAAATTTGGAGCCAAAGACAATCGAAACTTCACTTTTGATGTTCGAAAAGGTGAAACTGTTTTCCATACATTTCACTCTTTGGAAGCAATGAGGTAAGCGATTTTGCTTATCAGAAATTAAGTTAATGTTTAATTAAAAAGGATTAGGATGAAAAAAACATGGTTAATATGTTTAATGTCACTAGTGGTTTGGTCATTACAGGCTCAGGAAGAGGACAAAACAGAATTTACAGACGATGAATTGATTAGCTACGCGACTGTAATGGTTTGGGTGGAAGGAGAAAAGGGTAGGATGCAGGATGCCTACAACAGTTGGATTCAGGAAAATGATTCAATTGAAGCCGCCAAATTCAGTGAAATGTTGAAAGCCAGCAGATCAGGTTCAGTGGAAGAAGTTGAAGCTACAGAGGATGAACTATCTGCTTTTAACAATATCCAGGCAAAAAATGAGCAACAGCAAGCTGACTTCAAAGACGTGTTTGTGGGAAAAATCAAAGAAGAGATCACCGTTTCCTTGTACAATGATTTGAGTAAAGCACTCAAAAAAGATGAGGAGTTAAAAGCACGTTATCAAACGGTATTTGATGAGTTGCTGGCAGCAGCTACAGCACCTGTTGAGGGAGAAGAAGAAGTGGAGGAAGGTTCATAAAACCGTACACTACCGATAGATTTTAAAGAGGGTTGATTACATCAATCCTTTTTTATTTTAATCAGGTTGCTTATTTTACTGATCCTAAATATTCGCCATGTTTACTGAACACGAGATCCATACCATTGTAGAGATTCCTGAAGTGCATGAGGCCACAAAGGTGCTAAAGAAGGAATTTTGCAAGAAAGAAGCCCCATATCTGGAGATTTCTGATCATGATTTCTTCTCCCTGGTGATGATGGCCCCAACAGTAGGAATTGCATTAGCTGACGGGAAACTCACACTTTTTGAAGAGTTGGCACTGAATAAAAAAGCCCGTAAGCTCTCCATGGGAGGCTATTTCATGAAGAAAGATCCTGTAGTGTATGCCATGAAGTTTCTAATGAAGAAGTATGATGAGTGGTCTGACAGGTTTTATGAGGTATTGAAACTGGCCATGCACAAATCTTTCGATATGAGTTCGATGGAGGTTCAGGATTTTGACGAATCCAAAGAAGTCTCCTACGAAGATTATAAATTTGCTATCCTCGATTCACCCTATATCCTGATTCGGTTTATATCAAGTTTCTTTCTTGAGTCCGATGAAGACATAATCAGAAAAAGACGCAACATTGGCAAAAATGAGTATGTGAGGTTGGTGCAGATAGGTGAAAAACTAGGTCTTCAAAAACTGATTGTTTATCAGATGTTTGTAAAAACTTTTGAGAAGACTCACTGATCTCACAAAATTACTGGCACAATTTTTCGTTTCTACACCAACGGGTAATTTGTTTAAGGTGGATGAATAACTATTATTTTGCCTATTTTAGCAAAAAACTATGAAAACCGCTTGAAGAGGTATGCATGTACAATACTGTTATGCCTAACTGCAGCCTTCTCTGTCTTAGCGCAATCAAAAGATATCTACGAAAAGTATGATATCCATCGCAACCCCCTTCGCTTATTTTTAAATAAGTTCTCTATATCCCTAAGCCTCGGTTATGGCCATACTGAGTTTCGAAACAACCTCAGTGACTACGCATTCTACCAGGATTCAAGCAGGCAAATGATAATCGGAGTGGGTTCAGAGTTCGGAACAGATTCTGTTGGTTATTCTAATTGGCTTGTGAATCCTACCCCCGACACAGTAATTGCAGGTAATACAATGTTTGGAGATTCTGTTGGCTTGATTTTTCAAAATCAGTCAGCTTCTATTCCCATTTCACTGTCATTGCATTACAATTTCAATAAGATTAAAGTGGGTGGGGGATTCACCTTTGAGCAGCAATATGTAAAACCTCTACAACCCAATGTGTTTAAGGACTCCATAAGAGCCTATGATTTTGGGTTCAAATCTGTACCCGTGACTCGCTTCTGGGGCATGGCAGGATACCAATTCTATGAGTGGTGGGATTACACTTTCGTTGGTGAATTGAGGTTAGGTATAACCAACTACGGAAAGAATTTTGAATCTCCAATGATCACCAATGGATTATTCGCCAATGTAGGAGTAAACATCGAGCGAAACCTGTCGGAGTATTTCAGGATTACTTTCAGGCCCTCCTATGACATCAAAAACTTTAAGATTGAGCTGCCTGGCAACAGCCCGATCAGACTCTCAAATAATGCGTTCTTCTTTCAGGTTGGGGTGAGTATCAATATCCCGGAAATACCACGTTCACCTATGAAAAGTGATCATATTCAGCTCAAGCATGTGCTGAGTGATGATGAAGGACGACTCAAAGAATTCCGCGGTCAACCCATCTGGAAAGTACAAAATCCCAAGGTCGGCCAGAACCACAGAAGATTGTGGCGGTATAAGCTAAAAAACAGACGTAAATTAGACCCTTATTAAGCATAAAATCCATATATTTTTTGCTTAAATTGCGGGCTGTTTTAAAGGTATATTTTTAACCCATTTCAATGTCAGACGGAGACGATAAAAACTTACCTGACGAGGAGTCAGGAATGCAATCCGCCGGTCAAACAATAATCCCGATTAACATAGAGGAGGAGATGAGGGGAGCTTACATCGATTATTCGATGTCAGTGATCATTTCCAGGGCATTGCCGGATGTCCGCGATGGACTCAAACCAGTTCATCGACGCATACTTTTTGGTATGCTGGAGCTTGGAGTAAACTACAACAAGCCATATAAGAAATCAGCAAGGATTGTCGGAGAAGTACTCGGTAAGTATCACCCACATGGTGACTCTGCGGTGTATGATACCATGGTAAGGATGGCCCAGCCGTGGTCATTGAGGTATGAGTTGGTCGATGGTCAGGGTAACTTTGGCTCGGTAGATGGTGACTCACCTGCTGCCATGCGATATACCGAGGCCAGGTTGAGAAGGATTGCCGAAGAAATGCTGGCTGATATCAACAAAAATACTGTTGACTTTCAGCCAAACTTTGATGACTCCCTTTCAGAACCTGCAGTATTACCTGGAAAGCTCCCGAACCTACTGTTGAATGGAGCGTCGGGTATTGCAGTAGGTATGGCCACCAACATGGCTCCTCACAACCTTTCGGAGGTTGTTGACGGTATTACTGCATACATCGACAACAATGAGATCACAATAGATGAGCTGATTACGCACATCACTGCACCAGACTTTCCTACCGGAGGTATTATCTATGGCTACCAGGGCGTAAGATCTGCTTTTGAAACAGGGCGGGGCAGGATCGTGATGCGTGCCAAGGCCGAAATTGAAACCCTCAAGACAGGAAGAGAGCAAATCATTGTCACCGAGATCCCCTACATGGTCAACAAGGCCAACATGATCGAAAAGACTGCTCAGTTGATCAATGAAAAGAAGATCGAAGGGATTTCTGATTTGAGGGATGAATCGGATAGGGCCGGAATGAGGATTGTTTACGAACTCAAGAAGGATACCATCCCTAATGTGGTGCTCAATAACCTTTTCAAGTACACACAGCTACAATCATCATTTAGTGTAAACAATGTAGCGCTTGTTAAGGGAAGACCTCACACACTAAACCTAAAGGACCTTATCAAGCATTATGTAGATCACCGACACGAGGTGGTGATCCGCAGGACTCAATTTGAGCTGGATGAGGCTGAGAAAAGAGCCCATATCCTTGAGGGTTACTTAATAGCTCTGGACAATCTTGATGAGGTAATTGCCCTTATCAGAAGTTCAAGAGACCCTGAAATAGCCAAGAATGGCTTGATGGAGAAATTTAACCTTTCAGAGATTCAGGCCAAAGCCATTTTGGACATGCGTCTACAGAGGCTCACCGGTCTGGAGCGTGAGAAAATTGTTAAGGAATATGAGGAGATCAAGAAATTGATCGAACACCTTCAGAACATCCTTAACAATGAAGACATGCGTATGCAGATCATCAAAGACGAGCTCACTGAGCTGAAAGATCGATATGGGGACGAAAGAAGGTCTACCATAGAGCATGCTGCAGACGAATTTACTGCTGAGGATATGATCCCGGATGAAGAGATGGTGATCACCATTTCACACCAGGGCTACATCAAAAGAACTCAGCTGGCAGAATATCGGGCGCAAGGTAGAGGTGGTGTAGGTAGCCGTGCTGTAGCCACCAAGGATGATGACTTTCCTGAGCATTTATTTATTGCTACTAACCACAACTATCTGTTGCTGTTTACCGAGCACGGTAAAGTATTCTGGAAAAAGGTTTGGGAAATTCCTGAAGGGAGCAAAACCTCCAAGGGTAGAGCCATACAAAACCTGATCAATATTGATGCCGAAGACAAAGTAAGAGCTGTTATCAACGTGCAGACACTGACTGATCCGGATTACATCAATAATAACTTCCTTGTCATGTGTACTCAGAATGGTACCATTAAGAAGACTTCCCTGGAAGCATATAGCCGACCAAGGGTGAATGGTATCAATGCAATAACCATCCATGAGGGAAATAAATTGTTATCTGTTCGTTTAACTAACGGAGACAATCACATAGTAATTGCAAGTAATTCCGGAAGGGCAATTCATTTCCATGAGTCTGATGTGAGACCTATGGGTAGATTGGCAGCCGGAGTAAAAGGAATCACACTCAAGGATAAGGAGTTTGTAGTTGGTATGGTTTGTGTTTCTAATCAGGAACCATCCAATCTTTTGGTGGTATCTGAAAAGGGATACGGCAAGAGATCCAACCTTGAAGATTATCGCATCACCAAGAGGGGTGGAAAAGGTGTGAAAACCCTGAATGTGACCGATAAGACCGGAAAGCTGGTAGCTATCAAAGATGTTGTCGATAGTGACGACCTGATGATTATCAACAAATCAGGTATAGCCATCCGGTTGAATGTGGTTGACCTCAGGGTGATGGGAAGAGCTACTCAGGGAGTTAGGCTTATTAAACTCAACGATAAAGATGAAATATCAGCCGTTGAAAAAATAAGTCAAATTGATGAGGAAGAAGAAAATGTTAATTAACTTAAAATTTTAAAACGCGCGAATCTAGGATTACAATGAAAAAGATACTAGGACTTACTCTGGCATTGATGGTATGCTTTGCCGGTTACTCACAGAAAAAGCCAAAAGTTAATAAGGCAAAAAGTCTTATGGATAAAGGCGAATTGGCTGAGGCAAAACAGATTTTTGACGATGCTACAACACATGAAAAAACCAAAGATGATGGTAAAATGTGGTACTATCGGGGCTTACTATATGTGCAGTTAGATACGACGTCTAATGATGCCTTTAAGATGTTGTCTAACAACCCGATGGAAGTGGCTATGAAATCCTTCGAAAGGGCTGATGAGCTTGGAGATGAAGGAAAAGAGTATTTCTATACAAGTGCAACGTCAATGTTACCGGTGACTAAGTCGGAACAAATAAATAACTACTATAGCTATTACTATAATTTGGGAGTAAATGAATACCAGGAAAGTAATTTTGAAAGTGCAGTGGGTTACTTCGATAAAGCTGCTTTCATCCAACCGGCAGACACCAATGCAGTAATCAATGCTGCCTTTGCTGCTCACTCAGGTGAGATGTATGAAGAGGCAAAGACATTGTATAAGAAAGTCATTGAAAGAGGTGCTGTCAATAAAGACTATTTCTACAACTACATAGCTATTGTTGGCATGGAAAATGACCTTGAAAAGTCTCTGAAAGCCGTAAATGAGGCTTTAGAATATTTTCCGAGTGATGTAGACCTCACCAGAAACAGAATTGATATTTTGATTAAGCTGGATAGAATAGATGAAGCAAGAGCTGAGTTGGAAAAAGCAGTGCAGGATGAACCAAATAATCCTGACCTTCAATTTGCCCTTGGAGTAATACATGACCAGCTAGGTAACAGCGATAAAGCTTTAGCTGCTTACGACAAGGCTATTGAAGCCAAAGGAGATCACTACAATTCTCATTTCAACAAGGGAGTGCTACTTCTGGATGCTGCCAATGAGGTGATCAAGCAACAGAATAACCTTGGAATGACAAAAGCTGACAAAAAGAAATATACTGAGCTGGAACCAGTGATTCAGCAAAAACTCAAAGAGGCTATGCCGCAATGGGAAAAGATTGTAGATATCAGCCCTGAAGGTGATAAGGTTCAAAACATGGAGTATCTGGTGTACATCTATTCGAACCTTGGCATGAAGGAAAAAGCTTCTGCTACTCAGAAGAAGATCAGCGCTCTGGAGCAATAATCTTTCTAAAATATTGTCGAAAAAAGCAGTCAAAGACTGCTTTTTTTGTTTCTGCCAGGTGGTGATGTGGTTAATGATTTTTTAATCCTGATTCATTTTTGAATTTTGCTGAGATGAATGCATTTTACTCAATGTTTTTCAGAGATTTGTATTGATATACGACAACAATCAAAGCGTTAATAATGGCTGACCCAATCATTTCAGTTTCAGGAGTTAAGAAATACTTTGGTAGTACCAAAGCAGTTGACGGGATAGATCTTACCATTGAAAAGGGGGAGTTTGTGGCTTTGCTAGGACCAAATGGTGCTGGTAAAACCACTCTGGTGGAGATGATTGAGGGTATTCAGAAACCTGATCAAGGCCAAATATTGATCAATGGCCTGTCCTGGAAAGGCAATGAAACTAAACTGCGTAAAATCATTGGCTTGTCATTTCAGGAAACTCACTTCATAGAGAAACTTACCGTCTGGGAAACCCTTGAACTTTTCTCCGGTTTTTATGATCTCCCTGGAGAAAGGTCAGAGGCCATCATTGAACTTGTAGGACTGGGTGAAAAAAGGAAAACCTATACCAAGAACCTCTCGGGAGGTCAGCGACAGAAGCTGGCACTTGGAATCGCTTTTCTAAACCAGCCGGAAGTACTCCTGCTGGATGAGCCTACTACAGGCCTGGATCCTACAGCACGGAGAGAAATCTGGGAAATTCTTAAAAAGCTCAGGAAGGCATACAATACCGCAATGATCCTAACTACACATTATATGGAAGAGGCTTCCTATTTGTGCGAACGGATCGTGATCATCGATCGGGGTAAAGTGCTGGCAAGGGGCACACTCGATGACCTGCTTTCAGAGTATATTAACGGAGAAAAAATTTCTTTTGCTGTAAACAAGACACTTAGCAACAATGGGATCCCCAAGCCAGATAACATTATCAATACGAGCTTTTCGGAAGACGGATTGAAAGGAGAAATCATTGTGAAGGATCTCGTTGAATATCTTCCGTCTTTTCTACAATACATAGAGGGGGAAGACTTGAAGTTGACTTCACTTGAATGTCGGAAGATGACATTGGATGACCTATTTATTGCCATGACCGGCAGACACTTAATTGATGAGAAATGAGGCAATTAGTTTTATTGACAGGAGTGGAGCTAAAGGAGTACCTGCGGGAGCCAGGCATTCTGTTTTGGGCTATCTTTTTCCCAATCCTGCTTGCACTGGGTCTTGGTTTGGCATTCTCAGGTGGTGGAGAACAAGAAAAGACTGTAGCTATAGTGTGTGCAGAAGCAGATTGTGCCTTCCCATTTATCACAGAAGGTGGTGAAGGTAAACTGCTTGGGAATGAGAAAATTGGCTTTACAAGATACCAGTTCGAAAAGACGAGCTGGGATGAGGCCATTCTTATGCTGAAGAAAGGGATGATCAGTATGATCCTCAAAGTGGAGCGGGATGACATTCAGTATCATTTTGATCCAAACAACGCAGAAGCTAATTATGCCTACCTGCAGTTGTCCGCTGCAGTCAAAGGGGAAGCTCCTGATCCCGGGAATATTACCATCCTGGAGCAGGGAGGGACGCGGTATATTGATTTTCTTGTTCCGGGACTTTTGGCTATGGGAGTGATGATGAGCTGCATGTGGGGCATCAGCTATAGCAATGTGGACAGAAGAAACAAGAAGTTACTTAGGCGGATGGTAGCCACTCCCATGAAGAAATATAACTATGTGGCCTCTCAGTTGATTTCCAGACTGATGCTCAGTACGATAGAAGTTTTGTTACTGGTGGGAATTACTAAATGGATCTTTGATATTTCCATTACAGGGTCTATACTGGCTGTGGTGTTATTGGTAATAGCCGGAAATGTCGCATTTACAGGTCTGGCCATCTTGATTGCATCCAGAACCTCCAACACCCAAATAGCAAATGGCTTGATAAACCTAGTAGTAATGCCGATGATGATCATGTCCGGGATCTATTTCAGCTATCACAATTTCCCCGATTTCATGATTGCTATTATCCAGTTTTTCCCACTGACCATACTGGCTGACAGTATCCGATCAGTATTTCTGGAAGGGGCTACCTTGTTGAATGTGCTGCCTGAGTTGATCGGATTATTTGCATTTGGTCTAATCCTTTACGCTGCGGGCATTCGGGTATATAAATGGTATTAAGGGATTACCTGGATGTAAGGTCTAGGTTATAAACAAGCCTTAGGTCCACAATTGGACCCGGATCAAAGGCAACATTTTTCTGTGTTCTGTCATCTCCAAAGCTTAAAATAGCTACCCTGAAATCCATTTCATCGCCTTCTGCAAACTGGAGATAGCTTCGCCCAACGGCAAAACCAGCCCGAGCTTCCAAACAAAGGCCTCCCCAGAACTTATACCGGCCAAAAAGTGTCAGGTCAATGCTTTTGCGTTCAATATAGTCTTTGTTGTACATTGGATCTCCAACCTGGAAGCTGGTGATAAGACCAAAGTGGCTAAAGCCAAGGGTGAGCTTATCAGATGCATGATAGTTGACTTTTGCAAAGATGGGTAGCAGCCCTGAGATCGACCACCTGGGCGCTACAATCCAGTCGAGATACACAAGCGGAACGAACATGTTACCGAATTTTTCCCGATTATACATTATTCCATAGCGCATGGTCAGATCCTTATGATACTTTACCTCATAGAGGCCTATAGCACCTAGTTGAATGTGTTGCGTGTTAATTTGGTTCAGGTCACTCATAAACCTGGGAACAATCAACATTTGAAGCGCATTCTTATCGTTTAACTTCCTTACCCAACCGGTTTGTAGAATGACACCGTGAAGCTGTAGGGGCATTATACTTCCAGGGTCATTGGTAGAGTAGTCAATATTGAAGTGCTGGTAGGTGAGATCAGTATACCAGATAGATGATTCATTGATCACTACCGGAATCTTGAAATTCGCCATCAAACCTGTTTCAGTTGCGTTTCCCAGGTTATTTTCATAAGACTGTGCGGGCCCAAAACGGTAGGAAAGTGTAGCCAAATCGATGGATTGCTGCGCCAGCAGGGAGGATGTAGAAAGAAGAAGGAGGATTATCGTTGCTTTCATAAACTGAAATTAGCAAAAACTATGGATTGATGATGATACTTTAGTGACTTTAAATCTGTTTAATTTTCATTTATTGAAGCCTTTGAGATAAGACTTTATGACTACAAATTAAGTATATAAGCACATTTTAGCATTTTTATATTATCTTATTTAGAAATGTGATAACCTATGTTAGAAAACATAAATGAGGTATTTAGCAGGCTGTTGAATAGCCTGGTAGAAATTCTCCCTGACCTGATCTTGGCGGTTGTTTTGCTGATTGGTGGGTGGTTGATCGCTATCATAGTAGAAAAGCTGGTAAGACGATCAATTCTCTATCTCAACAATGTAGCGAATGAAAACCTGAAGCAAAAGTTTCTGAATGTCGATCTAAAAGGGTCGGCAAGGTTCGTTTCCAAGACACTTTTTTGGATCATTATACTGATCACGCTCCTGGCATGTATACATCTGTTACAGTTCGACTTCTTAAGTGATTTATTAAGCAGGATTATCGCCTTTTTGCCCAGTATTTTTGTGGCTGTGGTCATCATCTTTGCTGGAGTGATTTCTGCTCGTCTTGCAGATGATCTTATCAAATCGGCTGCAGCCCGTACAGGTCTCAACCTGGGCAAATACCTCGGCCGGATCATCCGCTACCTTATCCTTTTTGTAGCCATAATAGTAGCCGTTGATCATCTGGGTATCAATATCCGATTCCTCACAAACCTGATCATAATTTTGGTGTCAGCCCTACTATTTGGAGCTGCATTGGCCTTTGGGCTGGGAGCGCAGACTTCGGTGAGCAATATTTTAGCTTCTTACTATGTGAGGAAATCTTATCATCTGGGTGATAAAGTCCAGATTGGGGAGGTGACAGGAGTCATCGTTAAAATTACCGATCATGCGGTATTGCTTGAAACATCAACAGGAAATGTATTGATACCGGCAAAGGTGTTTAATGAATCTAAGGCGGCCATTCTAAAAGACTAAATATGACAAATACGGACAATAAAATTATAGATCAATATATCAGAAATCATCCGGACCAGGCCATCGGACTGGTTGAAGATTTTGATGATAAAGACATTGCGGTGCTCCTGGAGTCTATGCCCATTCCAATCTCAGCGGCTATTATTAGCAAAATTGTTTCCTTTAAAGCTATCAAGGTAATGTCCTTTCTGGACCTTAAGGTAGCTTCAGACATCATTACCACAATACCTGCAAAAAAGGCAGGGAACCTACTCATCAGGTGTGAAAAAGCGAGACGAAATGAAATTCAGAGTCGGTTGAATCCTGAGCTTAGGGAAAGCATTGAGTTTCGTATGAATTTTTCCAAGGATGCTGTCGGAGCTCACATGGAGACCGATGTATTAACTTTTAAGTCAGAATACAAGGTTTCGGATTGTGTTGACCTTGTAAAAAACAATCGGCAGGGGGCTAGTTCGCAAATCTATGTGCTCAATGAACAGGATGAGTTGGTAGGATATGTTCATTTGAAAGATCTGTTTTCAGACCAACAAGATCGAAATATCCATTCTATGATTAAAGAAAAACCTATGACTCTGCTCCCTGCAATGAGTGTGGAAGATCTATTGTCTCAGTGGGAATCGGAATTCAGCCAACTTCCAGTTGTAGATTCAGAGGGGATCTTTCTTGGTGCTATCTCGAGGCAGGCCATTAAGGAATATGTGGGTAATGATGATGTTCAGCGAAGGCCGGTGTTCAAGGCGGGCAGCGCTTTGAGCGAGTTATATCGAATTGGGTTTATCAGTTTGTTGGGGACTTCCCCTGATAGTAACGTCAAAGACAGAGCATCATGAGCAGGTCCACCTTACAAATAGCCTTAGTCAATAGTTTTATGCTGCGGTATCCAAGAGAAGCCGCCCAGATACTCAATGACTGTTCTCCAAAAGAAGTGGTGGATTATTTGGCAGAACAAGCTCCCGAAGTTGCCGCAGAAATCCTGTCCTTTATGACACCCGGAATTGTGCCGGATGTGTTAGAGGTAATGGATGATGAGCTTTTTGTCTCTATTTTCAACCAGCTGGATGCATTTAAGACCACTCAGCTGTTGTCGCGGCTGGATAAAGGTGATCAGCAGCAAAAGTTAAGCCTGATGCCTGATAAGCGTGTAAAGCAAATCAGGGAACTGTTGACATACCCACCCGATTCTGCAGGTTTTCTCATGGATACACGGATTCATACCTTCAAACCAGGTCAGACGGCTGGAGATGTGTTGGACAAATTGAGGGTTGTAAAAGACAGGCGGATCCTTAACATATATGTTACAAATGAGCACAACCAATTGTTGGGAAGGGTACCCCTTCAAACGATTGCCATTTCGAGCCCTGATACTTTACTGGATGATTTAATGGAGCCAGGTATTTCGGTGGAGCCAATGACTCCTGAGGAAGATATTGTCAACCTCTTTCAGGAGGGAAAGATCTTTGGTTTACCTGTTGTAGACCAAAACAAGGAAATACTCGGGATCATTCGCAATGATGCGTTAATAGCCGCTGCACAAAAAGATGCTACGGAAGACGTTCTGGCCATCTTTGGTGCTGGCCGCGAAGAGCGAGCGCTATCGAAAGTGTCATTTGCCATTAAGAAAAGGTTACCATGGCTGGAAATCAATCTGGCTACAGCGTTTCTCGCAGCTTCCATTGTTGGGATTTTTGAAGACACGATTGCAAGGATTACGGTGTTGGCTGTATTTCTTCCCGTTGTGGCAGGTCAGTCGGGCAATACAGGCTCCCAGGCGCTAGCTGTAACAATCAGAGGGCTGGCACTCCGGGAAATTAATACAAGCCACTGGTGGAGAGTGGCCAGAAAAGAGGTAGCTGTTGGGTTTCTGAATGGGGTTGCTGTAGCGCTGACCACCTCGGCCATCGTTTATTTTTGGGCTGATTCATTTGGTCTCGCTATTGTCATTGGTACTTCTATGGTTTTGTCGATGGTGATCGCTGGTTTCTCCGGAGCGGTAATCCCAATCATGCTGAAGTCACTGGGTCAGGATCCGGCACAATCGAGCTCAATAGTACTGACGACAGTAACAGATATTGTGGGTTTTCTGAGCTTCCTCGGACTCGCCACTGTGCTGGGGACAGCACTGGGTATTGTATGATAAAAGCACATCCATCTGCCATTTTTCAAAGATTTTAAAACAATGTGTTGCTGGATTCTGTTGATTTTATAGCGTAACTTAAATAAAGAATCAAACCCTTAAGTGATTATGGCAAACATTGTATCATCAGTTGTAAATGGTATCAAAGGAGGACTTAAAGGAGCTCTTTCAGGTACAGCAGACCTCGGTGGAACTGTAATTGAATCCATCAAAGATCTTACAGAGACTACCATTAAAGGTGCGTCAGATATCGTTGTGAAAGGTATTCAATTACCAGCCTCAATTGTGCAAGGTGCTTTCGAAGGCATCAAAAATATTGGGAAGAGTAGTATCAATCTTGTGAAAGGAATTGTAGATGGTGCGGTGCAGGGTTCTATGAAGGCCGGCGTGGAGCAGAAGGATGCAGTGAAGGGATCTGTGAAACAAGCGATTCTGGCAGCCAAAGAAATAGGAGTTGATGTGGGAGAGGTAGCTGTTGAGGCTATACGTGGGTCTGTAGATGGCGTCCGTAAAGTAGGGGGGGATACCTTAGCTGCGACCAAAAATAGCATTGTTGCTGCCTTGGAAGCAGCCGCTGAAATCAGTGAAGAAAGTGCGAATGCCGTTAAGAAATCTATTAGAGAAGGAGTGAACGGCGCAAAAGAAGTACTAGATGAAATTAAGAAATAAAGAAATCAATGGTTAAGGATTTATCATAAATCCGAATTTGTCCGATTTCTTTCAAAGCCTGGTCTAGAATCTAGACCAGGCTTTACTGTTTATAAACTCTTTGCAATTATCTCTTTTCGGGTCTCATAATCGACCTTACTCAGCTCAGGAGAGATATAATCGATCTGAACCACATACTGATCATTGAACTTTGATAACGTGAGCAAGACATCGGTTCTGCCAGTTTTCCAAATCGTTTCAAGTCTCAGATTACCTGTGAGCAAATTAGGAGCCCACTCATTTTCAGTAATGGTGGTCTTGTTGATCGTGACCACATTGTTTTGAGCAGGAGCACCATATTTGTTGGTCAACAGCTCCTGAAACAACTTATAATCTTTGATGTAAAAGTTGATATTGGTGTATTCCGGAGTGAAGAAGTATTTCGCCCTCATCAATAGGTCTGTAGTTGTGAAAGTATATACAATCTGGCCTTTGATGTCGGCAATGGTGCAATCATAATAAACTCTGGAGGGTAGTTCGGTGACCAACCGGCAGGTTTCCAGCGATTTTACGGTGGAAAGTTCCATACCCCAGTTCAGGTTTCTAAAATCATTTGTTTGTGCGGTAACTACATCATAAATGAATACCAATCCAATGATGATGAGAATTTTTCTAATGTTCATTTTATTGTTTAAGAATCGTGCTATTTTATTAAGTAACACATTGTTCAAATTGAGGTGAATAAACGTAAAAGTTATTAGATGGTTTAAAAAATTTATCTATTCAGAAAATATTTTGTAATCGATTGATATACAGGGTCTTGTGGAGTGTGTTCTGATAGAAATATTCGGGTGATTGTGTAATAAAGTATCGCAAGATTCATTTAATTTCGATAGTTAATTTTTACTCAAGTGTTGACCCTGATACAATACAATGAAGCGGAATGTCGGACCAAGGAAGGTTTGAGTCCTGCTAAGGCGTCAGAGCTGGTGGATGACAATTATATCAACTGGTTTGATGTCGAGATTACAAACAAGTCTTTGGTTGATGATACGGCCAGATTGTTTGAAATACACCCCCTAATGGTGGAGGATATCATGCATACGGATCAGCTTCCAAAGTTTGAGGTATTTGATAAGTATTTGTTCTTCACCACCAAGATGTTGAATTATGTAAAGGCTGAAGACAGGATTGTAGAAGAGCACCTCAGTATCGTGTTTGACAAAAATCTGATCATCACATTTCAGGAAGGACTGCCCGGAGATGCTTTTGATGAACTGCGTTCGCGGATACAGCTATCAAAAGGGATTATCAGGAAATCCAAAGGTGATTATCTGTTCCATCATATCATCGATGCGGTGGTGGATCATTATATGAAGATTATGGAGCATCTGAGAGCTAAGATTGAACAACTGGAAGCCAAATCTTTTGCTGATCCTTCTTTCAATGTGATGGAACTTGTGATTGATATCAAGAAAGATGTGAACGTCCTGAGGAAATATACCTTGCCAATGCGAGATGCCATCAATAAAGTAAGGGTAGAGGGTAAGGGGTTTATCGACAAGACGTCAATCAACTATTTTCAGGACGTGATTGATCACCTGAATTACCTTATTTCATCCTTCGATACTTCGCGGGAAATGCTCCGAGACCTGATGGATCTGCAGCAATCCAATCAAAACAATGAGCGAAACAATGTCATGAAAACCCTGACTGTCGTATCTGCTATTTTTATCCCGTTAACTTTCCTGGCAGGGCTTTATGGAATGAATTTTCACTATATGCCCGAGCTGGATTACAAATGGGGGTATCCGCTTTTGATTGGAGTAATGGTGTCAGTTGCAGTCGGGATGTCGCTTTACATGCGCCTGAAGAAGTGGTTTTGATTCCTACACCTTACTTACCAAAAAAGGCCAATATCCTCAGGGGAATATTGGCCTTTAATTGTTTGATTGTTATTAATTAATTACCAGGGCTTATTGAGAAGGATCCATCTCCATTGAAGTCGGTAAGTGTAACAGTAACTGTCCATTCCCCACTGGTTCCCGAAGCCGAAACACCTGACTTGGAATCATCTCCCTGACCAACAACCAGTGTTTGATTAAGGACTGATGTGCCGTCTGCATCAGCAACACTCAAAGTAAAGCTTCCGCCTTTTGCAGCGGTAATGTCCATATTGTAATCTATTGTCCTCAAAGAGTTGTTCCACTTATAGGATCTGACGGTACTTCCGCCATCACCAGTGACATCACCACCCAGATCGCTTCCGGTTTCATTTATCGAAACTGACGCTGTAGGGTCTTCCTCCCCGCATCCGGTTGTTAATAGGACGATGGAAAAAATCAATGTTAATATTGATAATAGTTTAAAATTCAGTTGCTTCATTTTAATAAAATATTTAGTTGATAAATCTGATAATTATTTTTCTACTACTATGAGTAACTCAAAGTTGGATTTCCACTTCTGTTGCCAGGTCAAGCCCATCGGCAACTATGTCGAATATTTCTGCGTTGCTGGTTTCACTTATGACAATTACACCATCATTATTTTTGGTAGCCATCGATAATTCTTCCATCGTAACACCTGCAAACCAAACGCCCGGATCAAATGTGACTTCAGCAATTACATTTGCCCCTTCTCCAATGGTGATTTGACCTTCTTTCTCTACCTCAAATGTTTCACCTGAGTTAAACTCAAAACGGATTGGATGCGTCTGGTTATTGGCATCTGTGAATGTTCCCTCGATCACCACCGATGGAATATTGTTTTCATCCAAAAGTTCAAGTTCTACCTCAATCTCAGTATAAGTGCCCACAGGGAAAACCAAATCACTTAGGTCTGGAGTTGTTGCTCCAGTTGCGAAATCGATTTCTACAATTTGTTCAATATCTGCTTCGATTGAATCTTCCTCATCCGTTTCAGCCTCAAACTGGATTTGAACCAACCTGATAGTGCCAGAGGTAAATTCAAGAGCATTGGCCTGCACCCGTCCATTAGGTACCCCGATCGTAGAGGTGTTACCCTTGAAACTCATGCTGACTGTGGCATTAGCCATTTCATCGTCGTTGTTACAAGAGACCAGCATAAATATTGCTATAATGAAGACACCAAATATGCCTACCTGCTTTTTCATTGTATTCATTAGTTGTTTGACTTTAAAAGTGGATTGATTATGATTTTTCATTTTTTCCATGACTGTATTGATTAGTAATTATTTATAATTAGTTAATTGAAAGCTGTAAATATTTAGTGTCTCCTTCTTCGATCTCTCTGGATAGATTGATTTGGGTCTCTTCATAAGAGTTTATGTTCCAGATTTCAGTGAGTAGTAAGAACGATACGTTATCCGTGTCGAACTCGATGTCGATAGATCTACTGGTATCCAATAATTCGACTTCCCAGTTTCCAACAAAATCCTCAGCACCGGAAGCTAACAGTGTATTGTCTTCATTGAAATGGATGGTATATCCTGCAAACAAGCTGGTTTGGTCATTACTGCCTTCACTATATGCGGTAACTGACCAGGTATTTGAAAGTAGTAAGTCGTTGATCTCCTTTTCAAATTGTTCTTCAAACTCAATGATATCTTCTTCATCACATTCAGGGGCCTGATGAATGACTGACATCAATTCCTCATTATCATTTACAATATATGTGCTGCCATCAGAGTCCATCAGACTGACAGGATAAGTAATGTTGGTAACTAAGCCCTCGGAAGAGAAAATGTCATATACTGACTTATCTGAGGATAAAACTCGAGTATCAACTATTTCAGTTAATTCATTGTATACCGATACCGTAAAAGGATAAATAAAATCGATACACTCATTGTCTGCATCCGATCCGCCCTCTACACAGGCATCCTGAATATCGGCTAGCATATCATCATTCAATATCGTGACCTCAGTATGGTCATACAAAATTATCTGGATTGGAAAAGTCCAATCTATTTCAAGGACCTGAACGCCAACAGATAAGACATCCTCCAGTGAACTGAAAATTATCTCTTCATCCTCTAATATTCCGCTAATAGGGAATTTGACAGTACTGCAGCTTGACCTGTCAACGATGTTATCAGAAGATCCATCTTTAGTGGCTATCCCGGCAATTAGCTCTGCAATTTCATCGGTATAAGTAATTCCGTCCTGACCTATCTCCACTTCAGGTTCTATTTCTTCCTGACACGAGGCCAGCATAAAAAGCAGGTAAAAGATCACTACGAGTTTGAATGATATGGCTGTGTATTTTTTCATATCTGATCAAAAAACAGAAAAGATTTAAAAATCCCTACAGCCACTGGAATTTTTTGTGAAAAGACTTCCAGTATTTATTCTTGTGCAAGTGGAATTGTATTTTATATCTATTTCAGACCTGGATGGCGACCAATAATAAAGACGTTTGTAAAGAGGAGGTTTTTACTGAGATTTTCAAATCCAATGCTCAGGACCTCTTCAATTTTCTGCATTTCAAGTACCAGGATGAAGATCAAGCCAAAGATCTTGTGCAGGACGTTTTTGGGAAGTTGTGGGATAATTGTAAAAAAGTAACCCTTGAGAAAGCACGGGGTTTTCTTTTTGTCGTGGCCAACAATGCCATGAAAAATATATTGTCGAAAAAGAGTACTGCCTTAAAGCATCAGGAGAATCTTGAAAACGCAACTGCTTCCGTAGAGAATCCACAGTATATCATGGAAGAGGAGGAATTCAAAGAAAGGTTGAACCAGGCGTTATCAGAGTTACCTGAAGAACAGCGAGTGACCTTGTTATTGAAAAGGATCGAAGGAAAAAAGCAAAGAGAGATTGCTGAGATACTGGGGATCTCTGAGAAAGCTGTTGAGAAAAGACTACAAAAGGCAATGACGACTTTGAGACAAAGGCTGGGTAATGTTTTATGAAATTGATTTCAACCTGCTGTAGGGAAAATCAAGAGGTTTATGTTTTATGGAGAGAAGAGAAGTGAACAATGAAGGATGAAAAACTTTTAAGTAAGTGGATGCTAGGGGAGCTTTCTCCTGAAGAAGAAAAGCTTTTCAAAAAATCCGTTGAATATTCTCAGTATGCTAAGATCTGGGATGCCCTGCCAGAGGTTGCAACTCCTCCTCAATTAGGCCTTGATGACGAGTTGAATAGGTTTTGGAAGGAGCGTAATGCCAAACCAGAATCAAAAGTTGTAAGGCTTTCATGGTGTAGACAACTCATTGGGATTGCAGCCTCATTACTTTTAATATGTATTTTCAGCTATCTAATATTTCAAAATTCTTTTAGTCAAACTGAGGACAATGTGGTTTCTGAAAGTTATGTCCCGATTTACCTTCCGGATTCTTCTACTGTTGTGTTAAATAAGGGCTCCAAATTAGCCTATAGTGAAGAAGGTTGGTCGGAAAATCGAAATGTTAGCCTGGAAGGAGAGGCTTTTTTTGTCGTCAGGAAAGGCTCTTCATTTGATGTGATAACCACTAATGGCCAAATCACAGTATTGGGAACTTCCTTTAATGTGAAGCAGCAAAAAGACTTCCTTAAGGTAGTTTGCTACGAAGGGAGAGTAGGGGTAAAGACGGGAATTCATAATGTGGAACTATCTGCCGGTAAAGGATTTCAATTAGTTAAAGAGGAATCAACAAAGTTTGATCTGTCCACTGAGCAAAATCCTGACTGGATAAATGGCAAGAGCTCTTTTCTTAAGACCCCCTTGTATGTGGTACTTGCTGAGATTGAAACCCAATATGATATCTCTATTGAGACAAATGGACTTGACCTTCAAAGTACTTTCACGGGCAGCTTCCCTAATGATAACCTAAAAATCGCCATTGAAGCAATTAGCACACCTACTGGCTATCATTATCAAATAAATAATAATAAAGTATTGATTTCGCGTGAGGGGGAATAAGACATTCAATTGGTCTTTGATAACCCTTTGCATACTTTGTTCTTTGAGTAGTCAGGCTCAGGAAACAGATAATGTTTCTCTTCGTCGCATTTTGGATCGGATAGAAAAGCAGTTCGGTGTTTCTTTCACTTATATGGATCAAGCCATTGATAGTCTTGAGATAACGCCTCCGGACCCCAATTTAGACCTACAGCAAACCATTTCATATCTGGAGAGATTGGTTGATCTGCGGTTTGTTTTTTTGGACGATAAATATATCTCGGTAAGACCCCTTTCTGTTAGATATGATTTTTGTGGGTACCTGATAGATTCTGAAAATAGAGATCCAGTTTCAGGTGCGCTTGTTTCCACCGCACAACAACACACGGTGACGGATCAAAACGGTTATTTTGTTCTTTCCAAAAATGAACCAGGGCAACCAATCATAGTCAGGCATGTTGGATATGAAGATGCTCTCCTAACATTTGACAAGTCAAAAGCTGAGTGTCAGACATTCTATTTAAATCCATCAACCAGCGTGTTGGATGAGCTCGTTATCCGGAGTTATATCATCAGAGGTATTGATAAAAAAGTAGGAGGAAAAGTAGAGGTAGATATTCAAAACACCAATATTTTGCCGGGTTTAACAGAGCCGGATGTGTTTTTCACCATGCAAAACTTACCAGGAATACAAAGTACCAATGAAACAGTTTCAGATATTAATATAAGAGGTGGTTCGAATGATCAAAACCTCATCTTATGGGATGGCATAAGGCTGTATCAGACAGGTCATTTCTTTGGGTTGATATCTGCGGTTAATCCATACATCATAGACAAATCGTCCATAATTAAAAATGGTACTTCAGCTAAATTGGGAGAAGGGGTCTCGGGGACAATTTTAATAGAGACTCCTGTAAATCGGACTGAAACTTTTTCTGCGCAGGTAGGAAGCAATATGCTCAACAGTGATCAATTGCTTCAGGTGCCTTTGAGAAATACTTCTGTGATGATTGCTTCAAGACAATCGTTGAGCGGTTTGGTATCAACACCTACATACAATCAGTATTTTGAACGTGCCTTTCATGATACGGATGTCCTCAATGCACAGGGATCCAATCAAGTGGTAAATTCAAATGAGAAGTTTGGCTTTTACGACTTTTCATTCAACACCATCAGTGACTTCTCCAAAGCAACGAAATTAAAAACAGGGTTTTTGACGATAAATAATTCTATCAGGTTTGATGAAAATGCAGTGGTGAACAGTAAGCTTATTTCCAGATCAAGTAATCTGGACCAGGGAAGTGTATTGGGTTTTGTCTCATTGAACCACAAATGGACAGATCGTTTACAATCCCGGTTCTATGGCTCTATCACCAATTACAAGCAGGAGTCTATCAACTTTGATGTGCTGACTGATCAAAGACACGTTCTGGATAATGAGGTGTTGGAATCGAGTTTAAAAGGCGAAATCTCTTTTAGAGCAAATGAGAACTGGGCAATATCTTCAGGTTTGCAGCTGGTTGAAACGGGTATTCGAAATTTCAGAGATATCAATACACCTGAATTCCGCTCACTGAGCAAAGAGGTGAACCGAACGTCCAGCGCTTTTTTTGAAAGTAGTTTAAGCCCCCATACAAATGCTGACTTGATTTTAGGAGTACGAACAAGCTATTTTGATAAAATTGACAGATTTAGAATTGAGCCGAGATTATCAGCTTTGGTAAGATTAGGAGGAGCTTTTACAATGGAAATTCTGGCAGAATCAAAAAGTCAGACATCTGTTCAGTCAGTTGACTTTCAGACAGATTTTTTAGGTGTTGAAAAGAGGAAATGGGAATTGATTAATAGTCAGAGTACTCCACTTCTAACAAGCAATCAGGGTTCTCTTGGTTTTAACTATAAGAAGGGCATGATCCTTTTATCGCTGGAAGGTTTTATCAAGGAAGTTGATGGAGTTATTACGTCAAGCCAGGGCTTTTTAAATCAATATCAATTTACAAGATCAACAGGCAGCTATCTGGCCAGGGGGGTAGAACTACTTGTCAATCCCAGATTTGGAAACATGGATTCCTGGATGACATATACTTTTTTAAACAGTGATTATACTTTTCCGGAATTGGTCACTCCAACATTCAGGAGCAACTTTGATATTTCTCATTCGCTGTCGGCGGGTTTATCTTATCAATTGAGAAAATTCCAATTTTCATCAGGAGTCAATTATAGAAGTGGTTTGCCGTTCACCAATCAATTAGGCATTGATCAGGATGGTGAAAATATCCTATATGATTCTCCAAATAACACTTCATTGGAGCCATATTTTAGGTTGGATTTTTCTACCAAGTATTCTTTTCCTATAAGTGACAAAATTGAAGGCAGGTGTGGAGTGGCCATTTGGAATGTCACAAATAAAGATAACATCATAAGTTCCTATTATAGACTCCAGGAGAGTGTTTCAGAACAGATATATCAACATGCTCTTGGATTTACGCCAAATGTTAATTTCCGTTTGGTATTTAACCCTTAGTATTTAAATCCTAATCAAGATCGACTGAGATACCCGTACTGCTCTATAGAACAATAAAATGAGGCCATTCGAAATTTTTCAAATGGCCCCATCTATTCTCAGTTAATCACACAACTCTCAGTTAATCACACAACAGAATAGATCAGATCAGGTTTACTCAAAACACTACATCCTAACAATCAGCAACCGTATCAAAAAATTTCTGTATTAGATGTAGAGCTGATTGCCATCATGATTCAATTGAGCGTGTATCCAATAGAGATCTGAAATGTTCTGCTTTTTACTTCCTGGTTTCTGTCATAGAAGGCAGATTCCAACGGGTCATCATTGTTATTAGAAAGACCCAAATTATATCTTAAATCAATGTGGATCCCTGATTCTAATGTATAGCCAGCCCCAAGCGAAAAGGAGAAGTCAGTACTTTTATAGACGGCGTCTGCCGCAAAAAATTCCTGGGACCCATCTACTTTATCTACTTCTTCGAATTCTCCATCCATGAGGAATCCCAATTGCGGACCTGCAAAAACGCTTATACCGTTACCGATTTGATACTTTGCTACTCCAGCAATGTTTAAATAGGTTAGTTTAACATTTTGTTCTACTTCCGGATCTTCATCATTAGCTCCCTGTGTTGATATGACTACTTCGGGTTGGATCAGTAATTGATCGGATAATCCGTATTGGGCAAACCCACCTAAATGAATGCCAATTCGAGAGCCGGGGGCAGGGGGGTCTAACTCTGGTGTGACGCTTAGATTGTTGATATTAAGTCCGGCCTTCACTCCGTATTTAAAATCCTGAGCTGAAACAATAAATGGTATCGCTACCAACAACATCATTATGAATAAATACTTTTTCATTGGAATAATTTTCTGGTAATTAAGTTGTTTATCAATTAAATATGATTAAAAGATGGGAAGCCACAAACTTGTCACTGCCCAGTTACGACCACAAAACAGAAATCTTTTGATTATCCCTACCACGATGTTGAGTTTTTTTAAATGCTATTAATGCGTTAAGGAATCGATCCATGTAAGCCATTAAAATTGAAAAAGTGGCAAACAGTAGTCCGCCAAAATCTAATCACCTCGATCAGACTGAGTTTTCAATAATCTTTGAATAGAAATTATTCTGGGCAAAGACTAAAGTTTTGAGGTAATTCCGGTAGGGATTTTCAGGACTTTTCGGTTTTCTGGTTAAATGCAAAAAAATAAAACCATGAAAAGAATAATTTTAGTTGCTTTAATGACTTTGACAGCAGTAATGATTCAAAGCTGTGGGGAAGATGAAAACATTCCAAAGGATGCTCAGGCAAGTTTTGAAATGAGAGCAGTTACAGGCTCAACTACATCGCCAAATGGCCGGGTTGCAAGCACGGGATTCACTTTTACTGAAGTATTTGCCGGAGTTACGGAAATAGAATTAGAGACACTTGAAGAAGACCTGGAAGAAGAAGAAAATGGAGAGGATGAAAACGAAGAGGTGGAGTTTGAAGGAAATTTTATTATCAACCTTCTAACAGGAACAAGTGAGCCGGATTTTGGACTTTCTGAACTTCTGGCCGGTGTTTATCAGGAAGTTGAAATAGAATTTGAAAATATTCTTGAAGGTGATAAGACCCTTATTGTAAATTTCAACTTTATCGCTGAAGGAGATACTCATCCAACTTTTGTTGAATTCTCTACATCTGAAGAGTTTGAAATTGAAATCGAAAATGAAGCTGGATTTATGTTGGACGGTGGTGCTGTGAACGCGATTCTAGTGACTTTGGATCTGGATATGCTTTTAGCTTCCATTGACTTTGGTTCGTTAGCTGCAGATGAAGATGGTGTGATCAGAATAAATGAAACATCAAATTCCAATGTTATGCAAATCATTGTTGATAAACTTGAGGCTGCATTGGAGGTTGAAGAAGAGGAAGAGGATGACGATGGGAATGACGATGATTAATTTCTGAATTCTAAATTTATGGTTGAATTGGGCTTTTTTGGCCCTTTTCTATTTTATGCTTTTTTGAGATCTTGAACGATGATGAGGTACTTGATGTAGTCGTAATTAATAGTGTAATTAAATCCTGCAACAGGAGCTTCTTTAATGCATCAATTAAAGAACTCCTCAATCAAGCTCGACTGATATAACCGTACTGCTCCAGTTCATCCTGTTGATAGATTTCTCTCAAGATGCCATCATAAAGGATATAATATTTATTAGCAACCCCCCACACAGATTGATATTGATGATCGGTTAGCATAATGCCCTTCTTCCCGGATTGAAGTTTAATATGAGTAGACACTTCCTCAACTAGTACTGGCGACAGAAAAGAGAAGGGCTCATCAAGTAAAACAAATTTTGATTGCGTGTAGAGCATAGTAAGGATCTCTCCCAGCTTTTTTAACCCTCCGGAGAGCTCACCGATTCTGTTGTTTATATGTGGTTTGAGTATTTCAATATTGAGAATTTGCTCAGCATCAAATATTCTGATCACTTGCTTAACAGTCAGATAGTTCATCAGGAAACTGTCCTGGGGCAGGTAATTGATCATCCCGGGTTGTTTGAATAGTTGATCAACATACTGGTTGTTGACTCTTATGGATTGATTTTCTCCCCTTAGTGTGCCAAAGATGAGCTTCATCAGACTCGACTTGCCAGAGCCATTCCTGCCAATGATGCCTACTACATCTCCTCTTCGGCATTGCAGGTAGACATTAGATAAGATCTTGCAATTTCCAAACGAAAGGTTGATGCTATCTGCCTCCAGAATGCTCAATGGTGAATGATTAGGTGTGTAATGATGAATATCGGGAGAGTGATTAGTATATCCAGCACGATGGAAGCACCGAACAGACGATAGGAGCTAATTCCCATATTATGGAAAAAGTAAAGATGCTTTCTCTTTCCCATCAAATAAAGTGCCCCTAAAACAAAGTACCCCAGCGTCTTAATCCAGAAAATGTAGATGAAACTGATCTTGCCAAGAGTCATGATGAAGAAAACCCCTACAAGTGTCAGGATCAGATTGAATACGGTGTATTCCCTGTAGAAAAGTCTGACTCCAAGAAGGAGCTTTTTATTGGGAGATGGCATGAAAATCTTTAACGGTATTTTGGGACTGAAATTGTGCGCTGATTATGGGTAGGTGTAATGCCTAATTTTCAAATAAACCGGTTACCTCTGCGTTACATAGAGTACTAATAAGTACAATTTATTCTTAAATAGTTTATATTTTATTTTAACCAGCAACTCATGTATCAATTATCAAGATTCACATTATTTGTGATAGTCATATCGAGCGTATTTCTTATGTCCTGTGAGACAAGCCATTATAGTGCAAACAGTTGGCAAGATTTAAATCACTCCAGGGATTTGGACAAAATGAAAGGAAAACGATTGAAGCCACTACAAAAGAATGTAGCTAAGCATCATAACTATTAACCAGTTGTCTTAGACAAATAATCAGCAATATTTTCGGCCACCATATTTATTAACCGGATTCTCGACTCCCTGGCGGCCCAGGCATGGTGGGGTGTGATGAGGCAATTGTTCAGTCCTAGTAGCGGATGGTCCTCGGCAGGAGGTTCAACGGAAAGTACATCGACGCCAGCACCTGCTATTCTTTTTTCCAGTAGGGCAGTACGGAGGTCTGCTTCATTGATGAGTCCACCACGGCCTGTATTGATAAGAAAGGCAGATTTTTTCATTTTATGAAGAAGTTTTGCATCGACTATTCGTTCATTCGAAGGTGTAAGGGGGGCATGTAAAGAGATTACATCAGATATGATGAAAAGCTGGTCAAGGTCCACTAACTGCCAGTTTGGGTAATCAGTCTGTTTTGCGTGATTGCTTGTGACTGCTATTTGCATCCCAAAGGCTTCCCCGATTTTAGCCACTGCTTTGCCAATGGTACCTAGTCCATAGATGCCCAGAGTTTTGCCATGTAGCTCGGTGATTCCCTCTTTCCAGTAACACCAGTCGTCATTGTTGGTCCATTCCAGGCCCTGGACTGAGGCATTGTGTACCGCCACATTGTTCGTTAGCTCTAGCAGCAAAGCAAAGGCATGCTGAGCGACAGCAGTGGAACCGTATCCCACGGCATTTTTTACTTCAATTCCTCTGGATCTGGCATATTCGTAGTCCACATTGTCCATCCCTGTAGCTAACACACAGATCAGCTTTAGATTGGGCAATGCTTTGATGTGCTTTTCTCTGACTTTTGCTTTGTTGACGATAATGATATCTGCCTCTTTGGATCTTTCAACAACCTGATCGATAGAGGTACGATCATAAAGGGTGACGTCACCTAATTTGCTTATTGGCTCCCATGAGGTATCTCCCGGATTGGCCACATAAGCATCCAGCATGACTATTTTGAGTTTTCCTGTCACTTGCTGCTCTTGAGTAGTTTTTTACTAATACTTTGTTGTGCTGATAGTGCGGCTCCAATTATGCCTGCATGATTTCGTGATTCGGCAGGGACCACTTTGGTATCAAGTTCTAAATATTGACTAAAACTATCAAACTGCTTACTGATGCCCCCTCCAATGATGAAGAGATCAGGCCAGAATAGTTCCTCCAATCTCTTCAGGTATTTGTTGAGACGGCCTCCCCAAACTTCCCAGTCCAGGTTTTCTTTTTCCCGTGCAGTGTTGGAGCAATAGTACTCAGCTTTGGTGTTGTCTACATGGATGAAACCAAATTCAGTATTGGGTACCAGCTTTTTATTTGTAAATAGTCCACTACCAACTCCTGTACCACAGGTTATCATCATGACAACTCCGTTTTCGTCTTTCCCAGCACCAAATTTTACCTCTGATAAACCTGCAGCATCCGCGTCATTTACCAGGTGTGTAGGACAACCCGTAGCCTGTTGAATTCTTTCAGCAGCATTCAGACCTTTCCAGGAGAGATCGATATTGGAAGCGGTTTTGATGATCTCATGCCTGATCGCTGCAGGAAAACCACATCCGATAGGGCCTTTCCAATTAAATTCTTTTACAATTTGTGTTACAGTATCTAAAACGGCATCCGGTGTTGCAGGCTGTGGGGTAGGGATTCTATACCGGTCAGACTTTAGTGTACCTTTTTTTGTATTGACGATGGCTCCCTTGATTCCTGTGCCACCAATGTCGATTCCAAGTATCTTCATAAATTATGTCAAACTTAAACATTATCGATGAGTTTGATCTTTAAAAGAGCGATTATAGCTAAGTTCGCATCAGCATTAAATTATTATCACTATGCTTAAAAAAGTCTTAATAGGTATCGGCATTTTGGCGGTTATTTTAGTTGGACTGCTGGCCTATCTCAACAACAGAAACAGAACCTTAAGCCCCCCTGGCTCTGCAGAAGCATCCGCTCAGGACTTAACCGTTTCAGTAACCTATAGCAGACCATCTGTGAGAGACCGCTTGATTTTTGGTCCCTCTGAAGATGATGCCTTACAACCTTATGGGATTTACTGGCGACTTGGAGCAAATGAAGCAACCGAAATCACCTTTAGTGCGGACGTGCTATTCGGAGGGACTGCCCTGGAAAAAGGTACTTATACACTCTATGCTGTACCGGGTAGCAAGTCTTTCGTCATTGGGGTAAACTCGTCCCTGGATAGATGGGGTTATTCTGAGCCGGATTATGAGCAGGATGTGGCCAAGCTGACAATTCCTGTGGAGAAGTCCTCTCATACCGAACAGTTCACGATTGATTTGGAAAGCAGTGGAGCAGGTATCAATATGCTGATACTGTGGAGTGATGTGAAGCTTACCATACCAATTGTTGCACAATAAAGAACATAAAAAAAACCGGATCTCACGATCCGGTTTTTTATTTTAAAGCTTTTACAATTAAACAGTAGCACCAACTCTTTCGAGCAAAGCCTTAGTGGCTTTAATACCTTCAATTTCACCTAGCTTACTACCTTCATATTCTATGCCTACATGGCCTTTATAGCCGGCTGCTTTCACAATTCCCAGCATTTTGGCATAATCGGTATGAATTTCATTTCCTTCTGCATCAAAATCGTGTGATTTAGCACTAACCCCTTTAGCGTAAGGCATCAATTCTGTAACTCCTTTGTATCTGTCATACTCATCTACACATTTACCGTCCGCTCGCTCGATACAGAAATTGCCGAAATCTGGCAGTGTGCCACAGTTATCCATGTTTACCTTGGCCATGACCCCTGCTAACCATTCTCCGTTAGATGATGGGCCGCCATGATTCTCTACAATTACACCAATGCCATAATCTTTAGCGAATTCGGATAGTCTGGAAAGCCCGTCAACAGCATTTTTGGCTACTTCTTCGAAAGCGCCATTACCCCGGGCATTGACACGAATAGAATGACACCCAAGCTCTTTGGCAGCCTCTACCCATTTGTAATGATTTTCGATGGCTGTAGTGCGCTCTGCATTGTCTGAAGCACCCAGGCTACCTTCACCATCAATCATGATCAATACATTTTTGACATCGTTGTCAGCAGCGATTTTGTTCATCTCTGCGAGATAAGCCTTGTCATTTGCTTTGTCTTTGAAAAACTGGTTAACATATTCTACAGCTCCTATCCCAAATTCTGTTCTTGCCATCCGGATGAAATCAAGATTGGTCATCTCATTGGCTCTTAATGCTTTGTGAAGGGACCACTCCGCCAGCGAAATACTAAAGAATAGTTCACCTGCTGTAGCAGCCATTTTTTTTTCACCTTCAGCAGATTTAGTAGAAGGACTACAGCTAGCTATGATGTTAGAAGAAAGTCCTGCTATGGCGATACCCGCTGAACCACCTGCAAGGTTTTTAAGAAATTTACGCTTATTCATTTGTCGAATTTTTAAATAGGTTGAAACCGCAAAATAATAAAGAACAACAAGCGAACCGAAAATAGTTGACTACAAATGGATGTTAGGGTCAACTATCTCAAATTCATCCTTCACCATCATATGTTTAGGGATATTTGATTTGATGTATTCTTCCAGCTTCATGATAAACCTTCGTTTGTCATAATTTTTGGTGACAATGAGGCTGATTTCCCGTACTTTTTTTGTTCCACTGATGGTTTTAAGATTGGCTTCCTGTTCCCCGGTTAAACTGAGCGTTGATAGCTCTGGGAGTAGGGTTACACCACCCATGGTATCTACCATCCTGATGAGCGAGTCGATAGAATTGCTATGATAGATAAATGTTTTCTCCTTGCGCACTTTGTTGAGATCACACAGGTCATTGACCTGATCCCTAAAACAGTTTCCCTCATCCAATAGCCACAGGTTGTTGTAAGGTATGTCCTCGAGCTTCATTTCATTACTGTCACCGATAGACTTATCGGATAGATACAGGTAAAACGCTTCATAAAATAATGGTATGGAGTGTATTCCACTGGCAGTGATAGGAGTGGAGATGATCCCTACATCAAATTCACCATGTTTCACAGCTTTCACCACATTTTCAGTAGTGGCTTCATGAAAGTCCAGTCTAAATGTGGGGTATTTTTCCTGAATCCTGTTTGAAAACAAAGGTACCAGGAATGGGGCCAGGGTAGGGATAATCCCAATCTTCAGTTGTCCGGTAAACGATTCGTTAATTTCCTGAGAAAATCTAGATAGCTGGCTAGCACTATTGAGTAATTCCTGGGCTTTCGAGAGAAAAAGTTCACCATCGGCAGTTACTTCAAGTGGCTTCGTGGACCTGTTGAATAGAGATATGCCGATTTCCTCTTCCAGTTTTTGGATCTGCAAACTCAGGGCCGGCTGGCTGATACCGAGCTGTTCAGACGCTTTTTTGAAGTTCTTATGTGTCTTCAGTTTGGTGGCATAGATGAGTTGATTCAGGGTCATAAGAAAATCTTATTTTATCTTAAATTTCATAATGCAAACTTATATCGCTTTTTCCTCTGCAAGGCTACTCATCAATAAATCAATAGAGATCCTCAAGTCATGACATTATTTTAGATGTACAGCCAACCTTTTTCATTAACTTTTATGTAACACATAAAAAGATTGCCAGAATTGAGTCTTGATGATCATATAAACAGAAAACTGATCAAGGCGTGTATCAGGAATGAGAGAGCAGCACAAAAGCAGCTCTATCAGTCTTACTATGCATATGCGATGAGCATTTGCTTAAGGTATTCAAACTCAAAAGATGATGCAGTGGAGATTTTAAATGATGGTTTCATGAAAGTCTTTAAATACTTGAAAGGATTTGATGTGAAGAAACCCTTTCGACCATGGTTTGGAAGGATTATGGTCAATGCAGCAATCGACCATTTTAACAAGAACAAAAGCCGAATTGAGACGAACCAGCTTGAGAAAGCCCTGAATTTGCCCGATAAAGCGGGTATAATTCAGGGTATTTCTTATGGCGAGATTATAGATATGATGCAACAATTGCCTCCTTCCTACCGGACAGTTTTTAACCTGTATGTGGTTGAGGGGTTTACCCACGAAGAAATTGCCAACCAATTAGGTGTGACAGTTGGAACAACAAAATCCAACCTGTTTAAAGCCAGAAAACATATGCGTGAAATTTTGGAAAAGGTCTTAGAAAAACCGTATGTCGAATAAAGAGGAAAATATTGACCGATTTGTAAAGAAAGTCATTGCGCACTATGATGTGCAATATGACAAGACTCATTGGGAGGCTCTGGAGCAGCGTCTCGATGCAGAGATGCCGGTTGTTCCTCCTGCCAATCCACCATTAAATATTCCTGTTATTGGCGTTTCAGTTGTTGGAGGGATGGTATTGATGCTGGGTATCCTATGGATGGGGGGTACTTTCGACAGGGATAAAATTAATGTTGACCCTGCTGCCAGCAACGAAATAGCAGAAATACCAGTGGTCGGAGACACTAACCCGGATGAAAAGGAGATTGATCAATTTGACAGGCAGGCCAAGACAACCCCTAATAGCAATCAGGATATTCAGGAAGAAAATGAATCCTTACAGAATGAGAAGGGACCGAACGACGCTAATACCATTCAGGCAAGACAGCTAAATGGATCTGCTGTTTTGAATGAAAACCTTAATGCCCCACCAAATGGAGGGTTGGTTATACTCTCTGATGATTCTGCTGAGGAGGCACCAGCTGCAACAAGTGAGCAACGACGAAGTGATTTCCTGGTTTTGCCATCGAATAGACCATTTGATCATGAGATTCCGGTTTTACCTTATGAGGTTTTAATTCCTGTTGATCAGATTCAATACACCGAAAACAAACAACAAGTTGCTGAGCCAGGTGAAACGGTGATTCCTGATAAAAAGAAGCTTATTACATATGGCATTGCATTAGGGCTTTCACCGGATTTCAACAGTGTGGGTATGAATGAAAACATGGAGCTCTCCGGACAGGCAGGGATTCAGTTCATCGCGACATACAGGAATAGGTTGAGTTTGTCCACAGGAGCATTTTATGTCAAGAAAAAGTATATCACAGCAGGGGAAAACTATTATCCCCCCAATAATTACTGGGAAAGATTTACAAATGGTGTAGTGCCTAGCGTTGTAGATGGGCACATCGTGGTCATTGATATACCAATAAACCTGACATATAATTGGAATCCTAAAAGTCGATTCCAGTTTATTTCAAGCATTGGAGTGAGCAACTATTTCATCTTAAGTGAAGACTGCACTTACAAGTTTAGCAGCTATAACCCTGGTACTGAGTATGGTTGGGATTCTAATGAGATGACCAAAGAGTTGTTAGGTGTCGGTAATTTATCCCTTGGGATCATGTGGTACATAAAACCGAAGATAAACCTTAGGGTGGAGCCTTATATCAAAGTTCCATTCAAGGACGTTGGGTGGGGTAGTGTGGATCTGTACAGTGCAGGTTCGTTAATCTCCGTACAATATACATTTAATTAAAAATTAATCTCATATATCTTGCTGATTTGAAATGAGTTATACATCTTTATTTAAATTTTTAGTTTGCTATGAGAAAGATCAGGATTTTAATCCATTTTACTCAGATCCTTTTGATGGCTCTGATGTACACCAGCATTGCCTTAATGGCATAGTTTGTCAAACAGATGTGTATGAAGGTACAGGCCCATGGTCTGTGCCTTTTTTTATTTTCAAGCAATTAAATGCATTTCCTGTCTCTGTTTCTGGCAAAGCATTTATCTTCCTTTCTTTGATGATCCTGAGTCTCCTTTCATTTGGGCAGGGAGCACTTATCGATAAAAAAGGGACGGCCAGGTTTTATTCTGAAGCCCCGGTTGAAAATATAGAAGCTATTAATGATAAGGCGGTTGGTGCATTGGACTTAAGCAACGGTAGTGTTGCTGTCAGTATGTTGATGCAAGATTTTGAATTTGAGAAATCGCTCATGAAGGAACACTTCAATGAGAACTATGTTGAGTCAGATAAATATCCCAAGTCTACCTTTAAGGGGAAAATTCTAGATTTTGATGCTGAGAAATTTAAAAGGCCCGGAAGTTTTACCTTAAATGTTAACGGAGATCTAACCATTCACGGTGTGACAAATCCCCTGGAGACAGAAATTCAATGTAAAGTAACCAATGAATCCACGGCGGTATCAACCAAATTCATCGTGGCAGTAGCCAAGTTTAAAATTGACATTCCTAAAATAGTTTTTTATAACATAGCAGAAGAAGTTGAAGTTACTGCTAGCTTTAATTTCAAAAATCAGTCGAATAAATGAGATTTCTTATTCTTAACCTCCTGTTGATCTTTAACATTTACTTAGTATGTGCCCAGGATGACCTGTTGAGTCAGATTGACCAGGAGCTGGATCAGGGCAGTATTGAAGTTTCTAGTACATTTAAAGGAACAAGACTGATCAATGGTCATTCTATTGAAACACGATCAAAAAAGAATCTAACTTTCATCATTTCCCACCGTTTTGGCAATATCCGTGGAGGTGCCTATGAGTTTTTTGGAATGGATGGCGCTAATATCAGGTTGGGGCTGGATTATGCCATTACTGATAAATTCACCATTGGTATCGGAAGAAACTCCTTGGGTAAGCACCTCGATGGCTTTGCTAAATACAGGATTTTAAGTCAGTCAAAGGGTGAAAAACATATTCCTGTTTCACTCACTTATTTTGGATCGGCAGCATACCGAACTGTTAGGACTACACCGGAACTTACCTTTCAGCAGAACCTGGCCTTTACCAATCAGTTATTGATTGCCAGGAAAATCTCATCAGCCATTTCATTGCAATTAATGCCTGTTTGGGTTCATTATAATGCGGTTTCTATTGAGGAGAACAATGATGTTTTTGCGATTGGAGTCGGGGGGAGGTATAAAATCGGAAAGCGTTTTTCGCTTAATGTAGAATATTACCATCAGCTAAGGGAATTAAATCCGGATTACTTCAATGCCCTGGCACTGGGATTTGATATAGATACGGGGGGGCATATTTTCCAGTTTCACATCACTAATTCAGCAGCTATGATTGCCAAGGGTTTTGTTGGAGAAACCACTGATGATTTTTTTGGTGGAAATATTCACCTGGGATTCAATATTACCAGGAACTTTCAGCTCTAATCAGGATTAACTCCTTTTCTTCTGCTGTACTGATCTGTAGCTTTCCAATCCTGCTGTTAAGAGAATAATGGTTCCTGCCAGTACGGTTTGGCCTTTTGGAATTTCATCTAATATTAAAACAGCAAGCAGCGTACCCAATAAGGGGGTGAGGCAGCTTAGGATACTTACGGTAGTGACGGTGAAGTTCTTTAGACTTCTCACAAAGAGTGTATGCCCGAATGCTGTTGTCACTAACCCAAGAATTAGCAAGGCTTCCCAGTCGCCATGGATGATCTGTGCATTGAAATCCAGTTTATAGATAAATGCAGCTGGCCACAGCAATAACGTAATAATGGCCATTTGATAGTACATCAGGGTTAATCCTCCATGATCAGTGAGGTTTTTCTTCATCAGGATATTTCTGATGGCATAGAAAAAGCCGGCTAAAAGACCAAGAAGTACCCCTCGGGTAACTGTATTGTCAAAATTCAGATCAGGTACGAGGAAAAAGACGCCGATGAGACCAATGAACGAAAGCACCAATGACCCCTTATCAAATTTGGTCTTCAATAATACAGGTTCGAGCATGGCAGTCATGATGGGGTAGGTAAACATTGACAGCATGGCAATGGCTACATTCGATGCCTGCAGAGCACTGAAGTATGCGATCCAGTGAGCACCTAGAAAAATTGAACTAATGAGGACAATTCTAAAATGACAACCCCATCCAATGAAAGTCGATTTCTTTAGAGCCTTAAGTATCAGAAACAGTGTAACGACAGCAATCACAGACCTGATCCATATGGTGACAGGTGTTGGTAGTACTATATATCTGCCCAAAACTCCTGAGGAGCTCATGAGAAAAATGGCAAAGGTGAGTTGAAGAAGCTGGAAAAGATGTGTGTTCATACCCCGAATTGAGGTGCAAACATAGAAATTTTTAGATGGATGCTTTTTCAGTATATATTGGAAGCTGGAAAAAGAATGCGGTACCAAAGTCCGGTTTTGAGATCACTTTGATGGATGAGTTGTGGATCTCCATGATCTTTTTTACAATAGCCAGTCCAAGCCCGGCACCCTGTGGTTCTTTATTGGCATTGGCCTGCCTAAACCTCTCGAATATTATTGACTGTTCTTCTTCAGGAATACCTGGTCCAGTGTCTTTTACCATGACTTCAACGGCCTGATTATCTGATGATATAGTAATTGTGATCTTTCCGGATTCCATTGTGAACTTTATAGCATTATCCATGAGGTTTTGTATTGCTCTTTCAACGAGGCTAATGTCTGCAAAGACCAAGGGCACATTTTCATCAGCATTCATTTCGATTGTGATGTTTTTTTTATCTGCGATCATGTTGAGTTTAGATGAAATATCCAACGCTAGTTCTGTGATCTGGAATGGCTCCTTATGAGCTTCGACCTGATTAGCTTCCAACTTTGAGTATTCAAATAGCTGTGAAACGAGCCTTGACAGCTTCTCAGAACTATTTCTGATGATCTGAAAATACCTTTCTTTTTCTCCTTCGCTCAAAGTTTTGCTTTTCATCTCAAGTGTCTCTGCATATCCTTGCAGAATTGATAAAGGGGTTCTTAAATCGTGCGACACATTGGCAATGAGTTCCTTTCTCAGGTTATCTACTGACTTAATTTCATTGATGTTCTTTACAATGGTGTCGGCCATGTCATTAAATGCAAAAGCTAACAAAGAAAGATCATTGTTCTCCGGTTTTTCAATTCTTACACTCATATCACCTTCCTGAAATCTTTTGACTTTCTGAATGATTTCACGAAGGTTTTTGGTCAAAAACCAAATACTTACCAGACCAATGATGGTTGCAAAAAACATGGTTAATCCTGAAGCAACTAATCCCAGTTTAATAAAGTAACTGGAAAGGAGGGAGTCTGTAACAGCCTCAAATTGCTCACCTGCCAGGATTATATAGATATATCCACTTTGATTTTCCGCATTAAAATAGGCTGCTGAAAAAATCTTTGGGTTGTTTGGGTCGCGTGGGTTATCACCGAGAATATATTGTTCACCTTTTGAAGCAATAAATTGTTTGACAGGTCCGAGATCTACCCATTTTTCTGATCTCGTAGTGTCTGAATGGTCCAACACCACCGAATACTCGACCCGACCATCATCATCAAGCAGATATACTTCTATGCCCTGATTCACAGCCATCATATCGTGCATTATATCACCAAACAAAGGTTTATTCACTGATCCATTGGGGAGAAAAGGATCTGCATCCTTGAATTTTTCTGCAATCAGATGATCTGCTACGTGGGCATTTAGCCTCTGAGAAGTCTCTTCAAAATATCTGTCAGAAAAGTAAAGCGTTATGAAAATAAATGCTGAACCCGTAAGCAATACTATGAAAAGAAAGGTAAGAGCCAGTTTATAAATGAGGCGATTGGTAATGGTTCTCTTTTGTTTCATCATGATCAGACCTCTTCATTGAATTTGTAACCAACTCCCCAGTTGGTGATGATGTATTGGGGTTCGTTCATATCTGGTTCGATTTTAGCCCTTAATCGGTTAATATGACTGTTTACCGTATGTTCATACCCATCAAAATCATAACCCCATATCAGGCTAAGCAGATCAGACCGACTATAATTCTTACCTGGATGAGATGCCATCAAAACCAGTAGCTCAAACTCTTTAGGTGACAGGTCTACCTTTTCACCAGCGATCATCACTTTTCGCTTTTCAATATCAATGCTCAGTTCATTAAAACTGATTGTAGGTACCTGTTGGTGATTTGTCTTATCAGAGATCATCTTCGTTCGTCTGAAGATAGCTTTTACCCTGGCAATAAATTCTCTGATGCTGAAGGGTTTTGTCATGTAATCATCTGCACCCACCTCAAGCCCAAGAACTTTATCAATCTCTTCAGTCTTTGCTGTTAACATCAGAATAGGCGTGTTTAGTTGTGCCCTGATCTTTTGACAGACTTCAATTCCATCCATTTTAGGTAAAGCAATATCCAGAATGATGAGATCAAGAGTGGAATTGAACGTTTTTTCCAGACCAGTTTCACCATCATAAGCTTTCAATACTTCGCATTGCAAGTCCTTAAGGTGTATCTCCAGGAGGTTGACGATCTCAATATCGTCTTCAATGACCAGAACTTTCTTCATTGGAAGTATCAAAAAAAATCAAAAAGTATCACAGAATGATCACAATTCATTCACCATTTAGGTGAAATGTTATCAAAATGACCATCCGTTTTGGCGGTGTGATCTAAAATTAAGAACGATAAACGTATAAAGATCTGAAATACAGATAGTTAAATCAGAATGTAATTGTGAATATTATTGATGAAAATGTTAAAAATTCGTGACTGTTTGACAACAATTGATCAGTTCATTTGAATTCAGAAACCAAAAAATAAATCGTATGAAATTGAATCTAGTTAGAAATTTTACAGCAGTTGTGATCATTATTGGGTTGCTCTCTGCATGTAATGAGGATCCGGATGAGCTCATTGTTGACTCAAGTATGCCACAGGGAACATTTGAAGCTGATGTAACGGGAACCTTTGTGGAACAAAACGATACAGGCAGTGCAGGAATGGCAGCACTTGGTGCCGATACCGAAGGCACATCATTCCTTATGTTTGGCAGCGATTTCATGACCAATCTAGGGACAGGTACAGTAACGGTATTTCTCTCAAAGACCAAGGAGGATCTAAACACAGTCTTCAATCCTGGTAGTGGAAATACAGAAGTGAAACTTGTGGGTGTAGTACAGGCCAATGGACAGCAGTATTATAAATTAAATAAAAAGCCTTCTACAGAATTCAAATATGTCATTTTGTGGTGTGCTTCAGCAGGAATTCCTTTTGGTTATGCAGAACTTCAATAAACTTCGGTTTATTTTCAATAGGTTGATCCACCTGACTTTGTTGGGTGGATTTCTTTTTATTTCCTGTGACTCAATCGCACAGAGTGGATGGACTAAACCCAAAGGTGAACTCTTTTCCCGTATAGGATACCAATATTTCAGCTCAGATCGATACTTTAATCTATCTGGAAATGAAACGAACACCAATACCTTTATCCAGCATGCCATTACACTGTATGGAGAGTATGGATTGTCTGACAGGCTCACATTGCTAATGGATTGGCCTGCCTTCAAGGCACATCGATTTGAATCTACCGAAACTATCACAGGAATGGGAGATGTCAAACTTGGTGTAAAGTATGCCTTGTCCAAAAAAATCCCTTTATCATTGAGCATACTCCCTGAGGTTCCCATAGCAAGGGCAAACAGGTTAGCTCAAAATAATAATCCGGACTTTGGTTCAATTAATCTCCCTACAGGAGATGGTGAGTTTAATGTTTTTAATATTCTATCAGGTTCTGTTTCTTTTTACCCTTTACCAATATATTCCAATGCTTTTATTGCTTACAATCTCCGAACAGGATACGAAGATATTCAGCTTAGTGATCAGGTATTGTATGGAGTGGAAGTGGGAGGGAAGCTATTTGATGTTGTCTGGCTCAAGACTGCACTGAAGTTACAACAGTCTCTGGATCAGTCCAGTGAAGTTGTAAGCTTTGTCCGGGGTGAAGGGACCGAATATACATCACTCAACCTGGGTTTATTTGTGCCCTTTAAAAATGGTTTTGGAGTCGACTTTAATTATTTTGACTTTATAGATTTCCTGATTCCAAGGAGAAATATCTATGATGCGCCTGCTTTCTCCATAGGACTGGTATATGAAATCAAAAATCAGGAGGATAAATAGTTGTTAATGTTGTGTTTATTTTTGGCTCATGAAGATCCAATTCAAGCCAAGGACCAGCCACAAAAACGTCTGGATGTTTTATGCAGTGCTCACATTCTTTCTCGTCATTTTTATTTTTCTCCTTCCCGTGGGTGAGGAACCAATGTTGTGGGCAGTATTTGGATTTCTTTTCTTGCTATTTGCCATAGTTTTTATCCAGGCAGCAGCCATACCCTTTGGTTATGCAGTTTCGAATGAAGGGCTGATCTTACGACATTATTCCAGCAGGCTCATACCATTTCAAGAGATAAAAGTGATCAAAGGAATTGATTCGGAAAAGACCTCCCGATTGTTGGAGACTGTACGCAGGAAAGAAGCTACAGCCACAAATGATCTTGATTTTCTTGGAGCCATGAAAAGCATGGTGACTTATGGAAAGATGATCCAGTATTGTTCTTTTCAGATTGTGAATCAGGACTCAAAAGTTGGAAGAAAAATCACCAATGTAAAAGCTGTTACTTCAGGGGGATTTGTCATAGTGATCACTACAAAAGACGAGCTGTTTTTGATTTCGCCCGAGGATCCCGACGGACTTATTAAAGAAGTAGAAAGAAAACTTGGGTAAAAAAAGTAGAGGCAGTACTCTTTCGACCACTGCCTCCATCTATAATCCGTGACTGATAATTAACAATCTACATCCTGAAGCTGGTTGTCCCAGCAGTGGAATGCATCATCCTGAAAATGAGCAAAACTTTTCACTCTTCCGTTTTTATCTTCGCTATGCCAGTCTACAGTGATCGTATTATCTGCTTTAGTATCTACAATCACAACGCTTCTGTTGAAGTCTCCGCTTGTAGTGGCGGTATAGCTAATTGAACTGTTCATACTGTCACCTTCTTTTTCAACGGTGAAGGTTGCGTTTGCTTTACCTTCAACCTCTGACTTCTCCCATTCAGTAGAAAGCCATGGAGTAGGTGATTCATAGCTTTCATAGAGTGTCCACGAACCAGATTCACCATTGATAGCTGATGTGCCTTCAAACCATATAAAGTCTTCGAAGACACCCGCTTTAGAAATATATCCTGTCCAAATCACATCAGGCCCTTGAATTTCGGCTGTTAGTTTCACCGCAAATTCACCGTGAGCTCCAACATTCACATCATATGCCCAGATCCAAAGACCTAAGTCTGCATCAAAAGAAACATTTTGAGTCAATGCTACTTTATAAGCAGTTACAGGCACTATAAGCGCTGATCCAAGAATTGCTGAATATACTGTTACATTAGTGGCTGCGTATGCCCAACTATTAATTACATCTACTCTACCACTACCATCTCCACCTTCTTCAAAGTAATCGAAGTTAGGAGACATACTGGATTCAGGTGGCATAGCAGGTGGGTCCCCGCCATCCATATCATTGTCATCGTTACATGCATTAAACAGGACAAGTCCTGCAAGTAACAGTGATAAAATGCTAAATCTTTTGAAGTCAATATTCATAATTAAGTGAGTTTTGAATTTCCAGTATAGCCACAGAAGCCGTGCCAAACTCACATATTGTCCTCAAAAAGCTAAAAAAAGTTCAAAGCAATATTGATTTTTCCCAATTTGGGAAAAGTTTTATCAATTTTAAAAGAGATTAGTGTTGACAACTACATTTAGGCTGCATTAAACCATGCGTATGCTCATGCCAGGGAAAACTGTCATTGTAGCCTTCCTGCTCCCAATAGAACTTGTTCCTCGCTTTTTCCTCATTGCCAATTTCATTCATAGTTTCAGTATCATAAAGTCTGCCGTTCACCATGGTGTATTTTACAAATTGAGTGTTCTCAATGTCCTCAAGTGGATCCGCATCTAATACGATGAGATCTGCCAGCTTACCGGACTCAAGAGACCCCAAATGATCACCCATACCTATGTATTCCGCTCCATGAAGTGTAGCAGCCATCAGCACTTCGAAATTTGTCATACCTCCCAGAGCAAGACTCCACATCTCCCAATGCATACCCAGTCCCTGAAGCTGGCCATGACCGCCCACGCAAACCCGTACTCCGGCATCAACCAATGCATTGCACGATTCTGCTACTTTGATGAAACCATTCTCATACTCTTCAATGGGTGCCATCATTCTATGCCTTGACCGGCTGTCGATGATGGCTCTTGGTGTATATTTTAGCAATTTCTCGTTTTCCCATACATTGAACTTCTGATACCAGTAGTATTCACCATTCAATCCACCATAGTTAACGAGCAGGGTAGGTGTGTTACTCGTTTCACTGGCTTTCCAAAGATTGATGACATCATCATATAAAGGAGCAATAGGAATATTATGTTCGATGCTTGTATGGCCATCCAGGATCATACTCATATTATGGAAGTAAGTCGAACCGCCTTCCGGATATACCATGATTTCTTGCTCACGAGCCGCTTTGATGATCATCTGTCGCTGTTCTCGCCTTGGCTGGTTGTAACTTTTCACACTGAACGTTCCATAGGCCTTGGTTCGGCTGATGGCATGCTCAGCGTCTTCAAAACTATTGATCACTGCTTTGAAATCACCATCTGCTCCATAAAGAATAGTACCAGTAGAGAAGATCCTGGGTCCCACCATTCGACCAGCTCGGACCATCTCGGATTGAGACATTGCAGTCTCTGAGTTGGATGAAGGGTCGTGAGTGGCTGTCACACCAAAAGCAAGGTTGGCATAGTAGGAGTACTCTTTCTGCGGACTAATACCATACCTGAAGGCACCCAGGTGTGCATGGGTATCAATGATTCCTGGCATGATCACCTTTCCTTTTACGTCAACCACTTTAGCTTTAGATGGAATCTGAACATCCCCGGCTGGACCAACAGTAAGAATTTTGTTTTGCTCAACAATCAGTGTTCCATTATCAATGACCTCTTCACCATTCATTGTGATGATTTTTGCTCCTGTGAAAGCAATCACACCTTCCGGAACATCAGTTTCCAATGTCAATCCTACTTCAATGGTTTGCTTGGGAATCTCCCCAATACTATCTGGGGATCCTTCCAAAAAGGTGAAGCAATCCTTCAGATTGACCGTATGATAGTCATTGCCTAATGTCCAGTGCAGTTGTTCACTGTTTGTGCTCCATTCAAGGTTGATGCCTGCATCATTGGCCACCTTTGTTACAGGTAATGCATTTGATCCACCAGTCAACTCAAAGGTCTGACCATGATCTGAGAAGGGCATAATGTATACATCATAGAGCTCTCCAAAAGCGAGCCACTTTCCATCCGGACTGATACTGTATTGATTCGCATATTGTGAGTGAAAGTGAACTCTCTCATCTTCGCCGTTCAGGTCAACACTTTTATAGTTTTTATCAAGGGCACCAAACAGGAAACCACCGGTTTGATAATAGATGCGTGATCCATCCCTGTTGAACTTAGGATATTCACCTTCCTTAGTAACGAATTTTGGCTTGCCACCCGCCAGGGGCATCGTATACAGGCCAGTGTTGAGTGTATAGTCATGCCCCAGGGCAAAATCACCTCCATTTTTCCGATACACAATCTGCTGACCATCCGGAGACAGGGAGGGTGTACGATAAATACCTTTTTCAGAAGTCAGCTTTTCAGGTGATCCCCCATTGACCGACACCATCATGATGCTCCCTTTGCTTTCATCATTCCAGGTTACATACACAATGGATTTTGAGTCCGGCGTAAATGCCGGTTCAAATTCATAATCTGTGCCCTTAGTTAGTCTTTTTGGTTTTCCATCCGGAAGCTTTTTGGTATAAAGGTATCCTGCCGCATTGAATGCCAGAAGCTTACCATCAGGTGATGCAGTAGCATTGCGGATCACATTTGCTTCAAACGATTCCGGGGATGGATTTTGCTTAAACCGCACAGCATCCGTGATCTTGTGAGATGAGTTGACACTGAAGGGGATGATTGAAGAATCCCCTGTTTCGGTATCCAACTTGCGTATTTTTCCTTTGGCATAAAGAATGATCGTTTTATTATCAGGAAGCCAATTGTAGTTTGGGTAAACTCCGAATATTGCCCAAACCTCCTGCTGGTCTTTCGTTAGTTCATCGTAAACTGGTTTTTGAACTCCTGTCTCCAGATCATGGATATATAAAACTGATTTAGTTCTAACTCTACGGACAAAGGCCAGTTTCTTTCCGTCAGGCGATACCTGTGGTCTCACTGCGCCTCCGGACCCGGTAATGTAGTTGACTAATTCGCCAGTGTTCAGATCGTAACGCCTGATCACATAGATCTGACTGTTAGGATCCTTGTTGTACTGGAAAGATCCTCCTGGGTACATGTCCTCACTGAAGTAAAGGTGGTTGCCTGAAACCCATGGTTCCCCAACGTCCTGCTGGTCATTTTTTCTTTTTGTAAGCTGTACTCCAGAACCACCCGCCATGTGATACATCCACATTTCACCGGCACCGAGTGAACGTTGTGAAGTGAAGTGTTTCCTGGCAATGAGATACTCACTATCAGGGGTCCACACAGCATTGTTGAGAAGCCTGAAATCTTCTTTGGTAATTTGTTTTGGGTTTGAACCATCTGTGTTCATAATCCAGATGTTATCTCCACCTCCTGCATCACTGGTAAATGAGATGTATTTACCATTTGGACTAAATCGTGGCTGCACCTCAAAAGCGTGTCCTGTGCGGAGCGGCGTCGCGGTGCCACCACCAACCGGAATGATAAATATATCTCCAAGTAAGTCAAAAACGATTTGTTTTCCGTCGGGACTAACATCCAGATTCATCCATGTACCTTCATCCACCTTAAAGGAGGTTTCCTTGAATGGCTCTACAGGAGCCGTGACATCCCAGTCCTGAGCATTGAGCGTGACAGATAAGAGATAAAGGAAAAAAAAGATATTACTGGTTCGCATTTTTGAAGCTTTGATAAGGCCTCAAAAGTAAGTAATGGGATTACACTATTCAGTCAATAATTATTTAAAAGGAAGATGACTGCTGTGAATGGGAATCTAAGAATCAGGGTGATTCGTTCATGGAAGGAAAAATCAAGGCGCCTCTAAAGCTGGGCGCCCTGAGTATGTTTTTGTCATTCCGAAGCTCTTGTTGCATCCTCCCAGTCATCAGTCCTAAAGGATGACGCAGGTAAAAGGTTGGTATCATAAAGTGTGCCTTCTACCCAGTTTTCCCAGGCATATCTGATGGCCACAGGATTGGCCACTTTATCACTTTTTACAGTCACGTTCTTTCTATCGGTGATTTCAGCGGTTGCAGGGTAAAACACTTTATCCTCCCCAGCCACTTCAAAACCCCTGAGGCCATGATACGCGTACACGCCTGATTCAGCATTGCTGAATGTGATGACAGCCGCTCCATCTTTTACTTCATGTGATTCATAAGTTGGCCCGGCGTAATCAATGGCCTTATAACCATAAGTCTGATTCAAAGCATTGAAAAGTAAACGGTCGGCAACTTCTTTTTTCTTAGGGGGATGGATACAATATTCATCTCCAATATCCAGGGTGACAGCAATACCAGAATTCGGAATGATATCCACGCATTTCAGCTGTGTTTCTCTGATAAAAGCTGAATTATCCGGAGTCTCGTACGCATCATGATTGTTGTACCAGTACGGTGCTATTTGCACATAATAAAATGGAAAATCTCCTATGCCCCATCTGGTTCTCCAGTCTTTGACCATTGCAGGGAAGAGCTCTTCATATTCTTCAGGCTGCATTCTATCAGATTCCCCCTGGTACCAAAGTGCACCTTTGATAGTGTAGGGGATAAGCGGATGAATCATGGAATTGTATAGTGCCGTTGGAATGTGTTGAGTTCTGTTTTCTATATCGATTTCAGTAAGATCCACCTTTTGATAATTACTCAGAATTTCGTTGCTAATCCAAGCCTGAACTTTACTTCCACCCCACGATGTATGGATCATACCGACGGGAACATCCAGAATTTCTTGTAGTTGCTGACCAAAGAAATAGGCCACAGCACTAAAGTCAAGCACATTATTGGGAGAAGCTTCTTCCCATCCGGTATATTCTTTTACATCATCAAGAGGAGTCTTTGAGCCTATGCGATTTACTGTGAATAAACGTAGGTCAGGATTTTTGGCATTGGCAGTAGCCAACATGCCTCCATAGGTAGGCTGACCGGTATACCCACTTAATGGCTGCTGCATGTTGGATTGGCCAGAACATATCCAAACCTCACCAAACACCACATTTTCCAGGGTTATGTTGAAGTATTTGCCGTTTAGACGGATGGTTTGGGGCTCTCTGCTGTCAGTGGTTTTTACTTCTACTTTCCAATTGCCTTCTTTGTCTGCTTCTACCTTGATGGGCTCGCTCAGCCAGGAGGCTTCAATGGTAAATTTTTCTTTAGCATCTGCCCAGCCCCATAATGGCACTGTAGTATTTCGCTGAAGCACCATATTTGACGACACTATTGCCGGAAGCTTTACTTCTGCATATGCGGTACTTAGTATGAGTGAAAGCAGAAAATAGAAGGAGAATTTTTTCATTTTTTGGATTGAGTTTTCATGAATGATTTTCGATTTGGCCAGCCAATTTAGCCATTTAAAAAATTTGATCCAACCTGGCAACACGAGGTTAAGGTTGTCCTGGTTATCTAAGTGGGTTTTCATACCAGATGATGCCCAGGCCCTCACTCTCCGGTCCAAAGTTTTCCTCGCAGGTAAGCACGTCTAAATCGCCGTCACCATCCAGGTCCAAAAGCTCCAACCGGTCATATTTGATTCCATCCGGCCCGCTGATATTGTGCCAGTTCCAGTTGGATAAAGTAGGGGACTGATCATGGTTCAACCAGAAAATTCCAGATTTATCCCCTTCATTCGTTTCAGTGCTGTGGACGATGTCTTGCTGCCCATCTCCATCAATATCTCCTACAATTACTGATTTGGCTCTTCCGGTATTGGCTGTGATTGAAATAGGATGGGCGGCCCATTTTTCTCCTGATAGATCAAGTCTTTTAAAGAACACAATTTGTTGGTTAGTATATTCGGTTCCTATGGCATCCTCCAGCCCATCCTGATCAAGGTCGGCAAGGTCCATAAACATAACTTCAACGCCCTGAGCCCCGATGAAGTGATTTTTCCAGGGTTGCTTCTGTTTTTTAACCTTACCAGGGTTTTCCATCCATCGGATACCATTCGTTTCTCCGGGTTTGCGGTCTGAGGTGACAATATCCATATCTCCATCACTATCCATATCACGGGCAAACAGAGACATGATCCAGGTGGCATCATTGATAGGGTGGTAGACCCAATCTTCTAGCTCTTCGGGGTTTTTGGGAGACTCAAACCAGCCGATCTGTGCATTTTCACCTTTTCCACCAGCCACCAGGTCAACTCCATGCTTTCCATCCACCTGTGCTGCCAGGGCAAACATCCACCGTTTCCGGATATCTGAAGCTGGGAGCACTTTGCTTACCCATTTTGTTGAATCCAAATAATCTGCCTGGTTTGTTGGAGCTATGTTGAAATAGATTTTTTGATCCTTGCCCTCAGTGCAGCTGATCACATCAAAGGAACCATTTCCATCAAAGTCAAAGAAAAAGGCATCTTCAACATCCGGGGTTCGACCCACAGTAACAGATTTCCAATTTTTAACACTTTTAATTAGCTGATTCCCAGGATGTAAGTAGACTTTTGTATATCCGGACTCTTCCCAGCCTGTGGTGATGTCCATGTGGCCATCACCATTCACATCTGCCAGCCTGACGCCATCAGCGCCGCTAAGGGAAGCATCAATGGTGTGTCTGGTCCAATGGGTTGGCTGGCTCACAAGCTGGCGAGCATGTGCCGAAAAGACCAACAAAAGGAGAACAGGAAGTCGAAGAACCTTAAACAACAAAGTAGCCGCTTATGAGGATATACAACAGTCCGGCAGCGATTGCACCAGCTATTGGACCAATAACAGGAATCCAGGAATAACCCCAATTACTATCACGCTTGTTTTTCATTGGTGCCAAAGCATGGAAAATCCTGGGGCCAAGATCACGTGCAGGGTTGATGGCGTAGCCAGTAGTACCTCCTAATGACAGGCCGATTCCGACTACCAGTAATCCAACAGGTAGTGCACTCAATGATCCCAGGCCTTCACCACTAACCAGAAAAAAGATAGCGAAGACTAATGTGAATGTCCCAATAAATTCGGACATGAAATTATTGAATGTGCCTTTGATGGCTGGTCCTGTGCTGAAGACACCCAATTTTGTGTCTAAATCCTCAGTAGCTGCAAAATGTGGTCTGTAGGCAACATAGGTAGTAATGGCACCCATAAAAGCTCCAGCCATTTGGGCGAGGATGTACGCAGGTACCTTAGCCCATGAGAATTTTCCAACCACAGCCAGACCAACAGTAACCGCAGGGTTGATGTGGGCACCACTTACTGATCCGGCAATGAATACTGCTACAAACACGGCGATACCCCAACCGAAGGCGATGACTATCCAGCCACTGCTATTGGCGAAGGTTTTCTTTAAAGATACGTTGGCGTTCACGCCATTTCCCAGTAGGATTAGTATGAACGTTCCGATGATCTCAGCAATAATTTCATTCATTTTTGGAGTGTAGGTTAATTGTTAGTGACTATAGGTGCTGCCAGGCAGCTTTCAGGTATTTTGAAGGCACTGACTAGCGGAATAGCGTCCTGACGAACTTCTCTGACCAGTTTATTAACCAACCTTCGGATAGCTTTGGTCTTGGTACCTTCCATATAGTCATGCTCTAAATACCAGCCCTTATTCTTTTCAATAGTAGACAAGGCATATAAATCACACAATTTTTTCAGTGCATTTTTACTTTCTCCTTCCGCAAGGGATCTGACTTTGAGAACAAATTGCTCCATGATTACCGATTCAATATAGGCCACACCCACATTGAAAAGGTGGTACTGACATTGATTAAAGGCTTCAAATGAATCCATACCCTGGTCGATATAGTGTTTGAGCCTTTTTGCAGCAGAGGATAGTATATCTCGTTCGCGGTACCTGAAGGCATTGAGGTGAAACTCAGGGTCCAGTAGGTGATCCTCATCTGTATTCCGGATAATGATGGGGTTCATTTCCGTCAGGGAGATCTTGGCCTGATCAGTAAGGTAGTTGATGATGCCAAAAAAGTTGATGTCGCTGAATTCCTGCTTAAACTCGGAAAGTCTACTCTTGGCCACGAGTTGCATCAGCACAGTATTGTCTCCTTCAAAAGTGGTGAAGATGTCTGTGTCGGCTTTGAGGGTATCAATCCTGTTTTCCGATAAATATCCTTTACCACCGCAAGCCTCCCTGCATTCCTGGAGTGTATGTGTGGTATTCCAGGTGGAGTAAGCTTTGATGCCAGCTGCTAGTGCTTCAATCTCCTGGATATCTTCGTCGGACCTTTTCAGGAATCTCTGGGTTACATATTCTAAAGAAAAATGTAAAGCATAAGCATTGGCCAGAAGTGGCATTAACCTGCGCTGGTGCGTGCGATAGTTCAAAATCACCATTTCCTCACCACCTTCCGGTCCAAATTGTCGACGCTGGTTGCTATAACGGATGGCAATGCTTAGTCCTGATTTTGCAGCACTTAACCCTGCCTTGGGTACTCCAATTCTGCCACCCACCAATGTGCCAAGCATGGTAAAGAATCGTCTGTTGTCACTGGCGATAGGGCTGGCAAACTCTCCTTCAGCGGTAATGCTTCCAAATCGATCAAGCATGTTTTCGAGAGGGATCTCAACCTGGTTGAAGAAGATTTTCCCGTTGTCGACACCATTAAGGCCCATCTTCCTTCCACAGTCCTCTATGGTAATTCCTTTCAGTGTTTTTCCACTTTTATCTCTCAAAGGGACAACAAAGGCATTTACTCCATAATCGGTTTCATCAATGATCAATTTGGCAAATACAGTGGCCATCTGACCATGAAGAGCTGCATTACCGATATATTCCTTTCCGTCTTCTTTTGTAGGTGTATGGATGGTGATGGTTTTCTTTTTGTGGTCATAAGTCGCGGTGGTCTGAATGCCACGGACATTTGACCCATGACCTGTTTCCGTCATAGCAAAACACCCCGGTAGCTTAAGACTGCCAATGTCTTTCAGGTATTTTTTGTGGTGCTTTTCAGTGCCTAAAAACATCACACTCATACCCCAAAGGCCGAACTGTACCCCGAATTTGATGACCATGCTAATGTCATGATAAGCCAGAGTTTCCATGACAATGAAATATTTTCGCATGTCGCCCTGGCCACCATGTTCTTTAGGGAAGGCAATGGCACCAAGACCTTGCTGTGCCAGCAGCTTACACCAATCAAGTACCTGCTCTCGATAGTCATGGATGCTTTCACCTTTGTAGTACTCAAAAACAGGATCCTGAAGTAATGTTTTCACTCTTCGAATAATCTCAGCATCTTCACCATCCAGGATTTTACTGATCTCATTGTGATCTACCGCGGATGTCTCTATCTCATCAGTTGGGGTTCTTTTTACCAATGAATTGAAGTGGTAGGCCGATTCTCTGGAAACAACTCCCAATGCTTTTTCTATATCTTCAAGTGGCTTTCTGGCGGTGTTAATGGTTTCTTCAGTCCCACTTCTGGAATTGACCTTGGCTAATTTGATGCCGATCTCCACCAGGCTACTTTTCATCTCTGGTGAGAGATAGTCTGATGTCTTTTTTATTTCTTTTAACCAACTTTTCAACAGGTTTGGTGAAGGAGGGGAAGTTGGGTTTAAAAAAGATAAAAGGAATCTCTTTTCTTCAGGGGTCAACCACTGTTGCTTTTCAAGTAATTTTTTGATTCGGGTAATTTCCGATGGGGTGAGGACAGCATCTGCCCAGACCATATAAAACAAAGGAAGAAAGGCATAAAGTGTGGGGTTTTCTTCGAAAAGTTTGTCACCTACCATAGCAGCTAGTTTAATGTTGCAGGGATAAATATAGATGGAATTTTAACTATGAAAACGATTTTAGTCACAAGTCTTCGTATAAGGAATCGTTGGCCCAACATATTCATCCCATTCTTCCTTTGTGAGGTTCCTGTTTATCTTCTCACAAATCCTTAAGGCAAGCACTGCAGGATCTATCGGCCAGACCCGGATGAAGTTGTCAGCAGAGCCTGAAATGACTTTGTTTCCCGAGGGATCAAATGATGCAGTCAACACCCACGACAGGTGGTCGTCCAATACCTGGGGAAGTTTTTTAGGATCATAAATGTCCCAGATTTTTACAGTTCCGTCACGGCTGGCAGTCAATACAGTATTCTGATCAGGGTGAAAATCCACGTCGGTGACAGCAGATTGGTGTCCGGAGATCGTTCGGATTACTTTTTTCTTTTCAATGTCCCAAATCAAGGCATCTCCAAGCTCTCTCCCAATAATAAGTAGCTTCTGATCTGCACTGATGTCCAGGGCGTTGATGGCATAGTGATCTTTTCCTTCAATTTGCTCAATTCCTTCTTTACCAAAGACGACAACATCCCCTTGCTGAAGTCCTGCATAGATGTCGTTGTTGTCAGGTTTGATGGCCAGGGCATTGGCTCGTGACTGTACCTTGCCTGCACTTGGGAGATCAACCGCATAACCTTTGATTTTTAGTTCACCCTGATCATTTACTGTTAGGTATTTTAATTCGTTGGGAAAAAAGACTGCAGACTGCACCGGCTCAGGATCAAAAGCAACACCGCCAGACTCGGAGAGAAGATCTTCCAATGCAACCAATGCAACACCCTTGTCACGAGTCACAACAAGAATCCATTGACCATCATGACTCAAATCAATGGACCTGATAAGATGAGGACCCTGATAAACTACGGTGGGTAATTCATCCAACCGGTCAAGATTCCATCTCAGGACTTTTCCATCCGAACCGGCTGAGTAAAAAATGTTAGGTTCTTTACCGAACTGAATAGAAACTACTGATTCGCTGTGGCCAATCACCTGGTTGAAAGGTGTTTCATCTTCAAGATATTTATTGGCATAATAAAGGGCCAGGTACATATTCAGATGTGAAACATATGTCTCATCGCTGTCCTTCCAGAAGTCGTAGGCTTGTTTGGCAACCAGGGCTTTCAGCTCTGATTGATAGGAGGGCATGAGCATTGAGCGCTGACTCATGGATTGTACCAACTCTGTGTATCTCAATGATTCAATAAGTGCTTCACGGTTAGCCAACCTTTTTTCTAATGAATCCAATGAACCCACAGTCTGAGCATTCAGCGGTAAAATCATTGTGATAATGAGGATGACGGAGGGGCAATATAATCTAGCGGTCTTCAAAAATTATGGCGGAGGGTGAAGTATAAAGATAATGAAAATTTGTTATCCCGTTATTTTATATAAACCAAAAAAGCCTGGGTGGTGCATGTTATTTTTTGGTTAATTCGGCTTGGGTCAATCCGATAAGAGGTACTTTTGCGCGCTTATGCGTAAGCTGGTCAATCCCAACTATCCTTTCAATCCTGCAAAATGGCCCTTCTTTTATGGTTGGATGATCCTGGTGTGGGGCACCATTGGTATGTTAATGAGTATACCGGGTCAGACCATGGGTGTATCCGTTTTTACAGAGAGTTTACTTGATGAACTTGTTGTGAATAGGGACCAGCTGAGTATCGCTTATATGCTGGGTACAATGGGAAGTGCATTTATGCTTCCCTGGATAGGCAGGCTATACGACAGAGTTGGTGCGAGACCCATAGCCATTGCCGCTGGAATTGGTTTAGGGGTTGTCTTGCTTTACTTAAGCCAGGTAGACAGAATAACGGAATTCTTCCAATCGGAACCTTCGGTTGTATTGACCTTTATTTTGATATTCTTCGGGTTTATGTTTTTGCGGTTTACCGGTCAGGGGGTAATCACAATGGTCTCGCGCAACATGATGATGAAATGGTTTGAAAAACGGAGAGGATTAGCCACCGGTTTCAGCAATGTCTTCGTGTCGTTAGGGTTTTCAATCTCTCCACTCTTGCTAGATTCCATCATTGTTGCTTTTGACTGGAGGATGGCCTGGATTCTGGTGGCCCTGGTTGTAGGGATCATTTTTCCGGTTCTTGTATATTTTTTCTTTCGCGACAATCCAGAGTCTAGTGGATTGAAACCAGATGGAGGTTATGAGATGTCGGAGCGAAAAAAGAAGTACTACTTTCCTGTAAAAAAACAGTTCACTCTAAAAGAGGTGTTAATGAGCTACCCCTTTTGGGTCTTTGCGCTTATCCTCGCTATGCAGGGCTTGTATATTACAGGTTTTACCTTCCATGTGGTGTCTATCTTTGATGAAGTAGGCATGTCTAAAGATGCTGCCATCAGTATTTTTCCTCCAATAGCTTATTTGGCGGTTTTTATTACGCTGGCTACCAGCTACTTATCTGATATGATCCCATTGAGGTATTTGCTGCTTTTGAAAGGCTTTGGAGCAATTATCAGTACAGTAGGTTTGATCTTATTGGGTGACTTTGAATACGCCTATTATATGCTTATTGTCGGTACAGGAATCATGACCGGTCTCTTTGCTGTATTAACATCGGTGACCTGGCCCAGATTTTACGGCACACTCCACTTGGGAGCCATCACCAGTCAGGCAGTAATGATGTCTGTTTTTGCTTCTGCCATTGGACCTATACTCTTTAGCTTATCACTCACCTGGACAGGCGGTTATGGTGCTTCCAGTTTGGTATGTTTTGGGATTTTTGCGGCACTTACGCTGGCTGGTTTTTGGGCCAATAATCCACAGATAAAAATCCCTGACCCCGTGAAGCCATTAAATTCTGAAAATTCCTAAACAGCAGCCTCTATTGACCGTTTAGTAAGTATGCAAAAAGTTAACGATAAGGTTGTCCTCATTACAGGAGGAAGTAAAGGAATAGGTTTTGGTATTGCTGCGGCACTGAAAAAAGAGGGTGCTAAAGTTGCTATTACCAGCAGAAGTCAGAGCAGTGCAGACAAAGCTGTGGAATCATTGAATAAGATTTCTGGTGGTGAAGCACTGGGACTGGAGGCTGATGTACGAGATTTAGATTCCCAGGAGCAGGCTGTCCAAAAGACGCTGGACAAGTGGGGTAAGTTGGATGTGCTAGTGGCCAATGCTGGTCTAGGGCACTTTGCATCTATTGAAGAACTTACCAAAGATCAGTGGAATGAAACCATAGATACCAACCTTACGGGGGTATTTTATAGTATCAAAGCTTCTCTTGAAGCCCTGAAGAAGTCTGAAGGATATTTTATTACCATAAGTAGTCTGGCTGGTACCAACTTCTTCGCGGGAGGGTCAGCTTATAATGCCAGTAAATTTGGGTTGACCGGTTTTACCCAGGCGGTAATGCTTGATCTAAGACAATATGGAATTAAAACCACAACGATCATGCCCGGATCTGTAGCCACTGAATTTAGCAGTGGGAGTGATGCTGAGTGGAAAATCCAGATTGAAGACATTGGTCAAATGACAGTAGATCTTCTAAAACTGCCTCCAAGGACGCTGCCTTCAAAAATTGAAGTGAGGCCAACTATGCCTCCAAAGCGGTAAGTATGAAAAAAATCTAACTAGAGATTCCGATTTGTTCGTCGTGACAAATCTGGTATTTTTCTTAAATTACCGGGTGCTGGGAAAATTAAATTAACACATCAGCAATCCAGATGCCCTATGTTTAAGAAATCCGGAATTTTTTGGATAAAAACACTTCTCTATCAATGCGGTTTTTCGACACTAGTAATATTCCTGGTCAGTTGCAAGCCGGACCTACCGGACGCTGTTGATCAGGCTTACCAGGAGCTACCAGATGTGATTGATTATAATTTCCATGTAAAACCGATCATCTCAGATCGCTGTTATGCTTGTCATGGACCGGATAAGGAAACTCGAAAAGCAGGTCTAAGACTTGATATTGAAGAAAATGCCTTCGTGGCATTGGAGAGTGGAAGTCGTGCGTTTGTGCATGGAAATCTCAAGAAAAGTGAGGTAATTAACAGGATCCTTTCTGATGATCCAGAACAGCAAATGCCGCCTCCTGATTCAAAATTATCACTGGATGCCAAAGAGATAGCCACTATCGTTAAGTGGGTGGAGCAGGGTGCCGAATGGAAACCTCACTGGTCCTTTATTGTCCCAGAGAAAACTGAGGTACCGAATAGTTTTCCGGAAGAATGGAAGCCTCTAAATGAGATTGATCATTTTATCTATCAGAGGCTCGACCAGGAAAAACTTACTCCATCTCCGAAAGCCGATAAAGAACGCCTGATCCGAAGAGTAACAATGGACCTTACGGGCTTGCCCCCATCATTAGATGAGCTAGATGCTTACCTCAATGATCAATCCGAAGAAGCTTATGAGAAAGTAGTTGACCGCTTACTTGCCTCTGATGCTCACGCTGAAAGATTGGCCATGGAGTGGATGGATCTGTCAAGGTATGCAGATTCTCATGGACTGCATGCGGATGGCTATCGATACATGTGGCCTTGGCGGGACTGGGTAATTAAAGCCTTTAAAGATAACATGCATTACGACCAGTTTGTAACCTGGCAGCTGGCGGGAGATCTGCTTCCTGACGCAACACAGGACCAGATCCTGGCTACTGCATTTAACAGAAATAATCCGATGACCGCTGAAGGTGGAGTGATTGATGAGGAATGGAGGGTGGAATATGTTGCAGATCGAACCAATACCATTGCCACTGCCTTTATGGGGCTCACCATGGAATGCGCCCGGTGTCATGATCATAAGTTTGATCCCGTTTCTCAAAAAGAATATTATCAGTTATCAGCATTTTTTAATCAAATGACTGAATTGGGTATGACCGGAGACGATGGAAACTTTGGCCCGCAATTGTTGATGACGAAGGAAGAGGATGACGAAAAAATTGCAGAGATCAAGTCTATGCTTGCCCGGCATAAGTCTGAGCTAGAACAATCCAGGGGCAGCATTAGTGTTGAAAAAAGTGCAGTACCGTCCCTTAAATCAATTTCAGGAATTGCTGTTTATCATCCGTTTGAAAAGTCAAATAAGGACAAAGAAGGCCGCTCAGTAATTGATGGTATTTCACAGAGTAAAAGTCGTAATAAGGAGGTGGTTTTCGAGCCGGGAAAATTTGGAAAAGCTGTACGACTGACCGGAGAGTATGATGAGATCAGTTTAGGTGGTATTGGGACCTATGAGGCGCATGAGGCTTTTAGTGCCGGAGCATGGATCAATACCTCAAAAAGGAAGAAAGATCATCTTCAGACGATTCTCGGAAACACCGGGCAAAAAAATAATTTTTGGAGAGGTTGGGATTTTGAATTGAAGTCAAACAACCAAGTCTCACTGAGGCTTATTCATTCACTACCGGACAACTATATCCAGGTTACCACGAGTGATTCTGTAAAGCTCAATGAGTGGACACATATCATGTTTACCTACGATGGATCCATGACAGCCATGGGAGTTAAACTTTATATCAATGGAAGAGAAGCGGAATCAGAAATTGAATTTGACGATCTTTTTAAATCCATCTATCCTGTAAAAGTGGGTGATCATACACCTGATGACAGGCCATTAAGAGTAGGAAGAAGTTATCGGGCACATACGGGCGAATTTGGACTTTACAAAGGCTTATTGGACGAATTAAGAATTTACAATCGGGAATTGACTGCTTTGGAAGTGTTCCTCGTGAGCCAGGTGAGTGAGCAGCCCAACGAGAAGCTCATCCAGGAACATTATTTGGCCAGGCACCCGGACATTCAACAAAAGAAAGAGACAATACGCCAGCTAAATAAAGACTTATTGGGAGTAGTTGACCAGATACCGGAAGTGATGGTGATGCGTGACGATGAAGACCCGGGGGAAACATATTTGCTGAATAGGGGACAATATAATGCCAGGGGAGAAGTCGTGACAGCTGCCACTCCTGAAAGCGTGCTTTCTTATCCTGATGAATATCCCCAGAACAGACTGGGACTAGCTAAGTGGCTGTTTATGGATAAAAACCCATTAACTGCCCGTGTGGCTGTCAACCGTTATTGGCAGATGATTTTCGGATCGGGTATTGTCACCACAGCCAATGACTTTGGTAGTCAGGGTGCATTGCCCACGCATCCTGAATTGCTGGATTGGTTGGCCGTTGATTTCAAAGATTCCGGTTGGGATGTGAGGAAGCTTCTCAAGCAAATGGTGATGTCGTCAACCTATCAACAATCATCCAGGTTTAGAGAAGAGCTGGAACAGGTAGATCCACAGAATACACTATTGGCAAAATCACCAAGTTATCGTTGGCCTGCAGAGATGATCCGAGACAATGCCCTGGCATCCAGTGGGCTTTTGGTGAAAAAGATCGGTGGAAAAAGCGTAAAGCCTTACCAGCCGGATAGCTTATGGATTGAGCTGGGAAATTTCTCCCATATTTTACTGTATTTCCACCAGGACCATGGGGACGACTTATATAGACGAAGCATGTATACATTTATTAGACGTACCTCGCCTCCTCCATACATGACTACATTTGATGTGGCTCCACGAAGTGTTTGTGTGGTGAAACGTGAAATTACTAATACCCCCTTGCAGGCATTAAACCTGATGAACGACCCCCAGTTTGTGGAAGCAGCAAAAGTACTCGCTGAACGTGTATTGAAAGATAAAGCAACAGATCCTGAGCAACAGATCACAAAAGCCTTTCGACTGGTGACGAGCAGGTTGCCAAATGAAAAGGAGTTGGATGTGTTGATGGATGTCTATAAAAGAGAAGAAGATCGTTATTCCCAGCAGTCTGCAAGTGCTGGTCAATTGCTAACTGTAGGGGAGTATCAAGTGGACAAAGGATTGCCACAAAGTAAGTTGGCTGCTATGACTATTGTTGCCAATACCTTGTTAAATTTAGACGAAGCTTATACTAAGAGATAATGTGTCATTGTGATCATCAAAAGTCGGATTATACAAGAAGAGATTTTCTCACGAAAACGTCCCTGGGATTGGGTGCGCTTTCGTTGTCTTCGTTGTTGAGACCTTCAAGTGTTTTTGGTGGTACACCATCGATTAATCCAAATAGCGGAATATTGGGACAGCCCCATTTCCCTGCCAAAGCCAAGCGGGTGATCTATCTTTTTCAGAGTGGCGCTCCCTCTCATCTCGACCTGTTTGATTACAAGCCACTCCTCAAAAAAATGAATGGAGAGGAAATTCCTGACAGTGTAAGGAAAGGGCAACGGTTGACAGGTATGACCGCCGGACAAGCCAGTTTTCCACTCGCAGGCACCATTTTCGATTTTAAACAGCATGGAGACAGTGGAGCGCTGATGAGTAACCTGATGCCACACACAGCAAAGATTGCGGATGAATTGTGCTTTGTGAAATCCATGTATACTGAGGCCATCAATCATGATCCTGCCATTACTTTCTTTCAGACAGGCTCTCAACTTCCTGGAAGACCGTCAATTGGTTCGTGGGTGAGCTACGGGCTCGGTACGGACAACGAAAATTTACCATCCTTTGTGGTGCTTGTAACCAAGAATAAAACCGGACAGCCATTATACGCACGGCTTTGGGGCAATGGTTTCTTGCCATCAGAACACCAGGGTGTACAGTTTAGAGCAGGGAAAAACCCCGTTTTATATCTCAGTGATCCTCCAGGTGTAGATTCGATGGCTCGTCAACAGCAGCTCCAGGACCTGGAAAAGCTGCAGATGCAATCTTTTGATGAGTTTGAAGACCCGGAAATCAAGGCCAGGATGGCACAGTATGAGATGGCTTTTAGGATGCAAACATCAGTACCTGAGGTGATGGATACTGATTCGGAACCTGATTATATATATGACCTGTATGGCGAAGACTCCAAAAAGCCCGGAACATTTGCTGCTAATTGCCTTTTAGCCAGAAGACTTGCCGAGAAAGGGGTCAAGTTCATCCAACTTTATCACCAGGGATGGGATCAGCATAATAACCTGGCCAACAGGCTCCCCAGGCAATGTAAAGAAACTGACCAGGCCAGTGCGGCCTTAATCACAGACCTGAAACAACGTGGAATGCTGGAAGATACCCTGGTGATTTGGGGAGGTGAATTTGGCAGGACGAGCTATTCTCAGGGGCAGCTTGATGAAACTTTCGGCAGGGACCATCATCCGAATTGCTTCACGATATTTATGGCTGGAGCAGGTGTGAAAAAAGGTTTTACCTATGGAGCTACTGATGACTTTGGGTATAACGTGGCTGACAACCCTGTGCATGTTCATGATTTTCAAGCAACACTCATGCATTTACTGGGTGTTGATCATGAAAGACTAACCTACAGATTTCAGGGCAGGCGCTTCAGACTCACAGATGTCCATGGTCATGTAGTAAACGACATTCTTTCTTAATTTTTAATTTAAATATGGATTTAGGATTATTTTTTGGCCGGTTTCACCCTTTGGTAGTTCATCTACCTATCGGCTTTTTATTATTGGCAGCCCTGTTTGAGGGAGCTTCAAGATTTAAGCAATTCAGTCAGCTAAAAGCTGCTGTCTCCTGGACCTTGTTGTTGGGTGCAGTAAGTGCTATCATCTCTGTGATTTTTGGTTTTTTGATCGCTGGTGACCGAGGCTACGATGATGATGTGTTGTCCCTGCACAAATGGTTTGGGATTTCAGTTGTAGTGCTTTCTGCTGGTCTGTGGCTCATAGAAATCGGGATCCTAAAAGTCTCTGCCAAAATCATGGGAGGAATATTTATTGTTTTGATCCTCTTTCTTTCACTTACCGGACATTTGGGTGGTACGCTTACTCACGGCGAGGGTTACCTCGTGGAACATGCTCCCGGATTCATCAAGAAAATTGCCGGATCATCGGGAAAAGAGTTGGCTCCATTGGATAAAGTACCCGGGAATCCGGATTCTGTGGTCGTATTTGAAGACATGATCTTACCCATCCTTGAAACAAAATGTTTACCCTGCCACAGTGAAACACAGGCAAAAGGAGGACTTGTGCTAACTAATTATGAAAAACTCATGGAAGGTGGTGATGGTAATGCCTCTGTCAGCCCAGGGAAACCCTTGAGCAGTGAGCTTTTTAGGAGAATTACGCTTCCTGTCAGTCATCAGAAATTTATGCCTTTGAAAGAAGAGCCATTGGCGTTCACCGAAGTCAATTTGATAGCATGGTGGATCGAAGAAGGGGCCAAAGTCGATGCCCGTTTGAGCCAGTCTGAAATTCCTGATCATCTATCTGAGTTGTTGATGCGGGATCATAAAATTGATGTGACCCCAAAACCCTATTATGAGCAGGCTTCGGCTCCAGAACTGAATGAAGAAAAAAATCAATTGATTCAAAGTCTAAGTGCCTTTAATATCCGTAAACTCTCTGCTAAAAATAATTTTCTGGATGTCAGTGTGTCACAGGATGTGAAAAAGCTGACCAGCGAGGAAGTGGGGCAGTTACTGCAGCTCAAGGATAACATCACCTGGCTTGATTTAAAGGATAAACTGGGTGATCCTGGAGACCTTAGTAAAATCAGTCAGCTGAGCCATCTGACAAGATTAAACCTGGCAGGAAATCCCATCACAGATGATCATATTGAAACGCTAAATGAACTCAAATACCTGGAATCTCTGAACCTTGTGGCGACAAGTATTACGGATAAAGGTTTAGAAGCCATAGGTCAGATTGCTTCATTGAAGAGACTCTATGTATGGCAAACTGATGTAAGCAGGGACGCAGCCAATGAGCTGATGAAAAATAAAGGCATAGAAGTGGTAGTTGGCTATCAGCTTGCAGTAGAAAATAATTAATTTCACCTCATGAGTAAAAAATTAAGGAGCCGTAACTGGTTTGGCAAGGAAGGAAAAGATGGTTTTATCTATCGTGCATGGATGAAGAATCAGGGTTATCCACCTGATGAATTTGAGGGCAAACCAGTTATTGGTATTTGTAATACCTGGTCTGAGTTGACCCCTTGCAATGGCCATTTCAGAGAACTAGCTGAATCTGTGAAGCGTGGAGTGTGGGAAGCAGGAGGGTTTCCGTTGGAATTCCCTGTCATGTCATTAGGAGAAACCATTATCAAGCCCACGGCCATGCTATTCAGAAACCTGGCCAGTATGGATGCGGAAGAAAGTATTCGAGCCAATCCAATTGATGGGGTTGTATTGCTGGGTGGATGCGATAAAACCACTCCTTCGATACTCATGGGAGCAGCTAGCGTTGATATTCCGACCATTTTTGTTTCTGGAGGCCCTATGCTCAATGGTAACTTCCGAGGAAGAAAGATTGCAACTTCAGATATATGGCGCTTTAGTGAAGCCTACAGAAAAGGGGACATGAATAAAGCCGACATGCTGGAAGGTGAGGCAGCTATGTGCCGAAGCAGCGGACATTGTGCAGTGATGGGTACGGCATCAACGATGGCGTGTATGGTTGAGTCATTGGGTGTTTCATTACCAACAAATGCAGCGATACCAGCGTCTGATGCCAGAAGAAAGGTTTTGGCTCATCTGTCAGGACGCCGAATTGTAGACATGGTCAAAGAAGACCTTCGATTGTCAAATGTATTGACCCGCAAGGCGTTTGAGAATGCAATCATGGTTAATGCCGCTATTGGTGGATCAACAAACTTCGTTGTTCACTTACTGGCGATTGCCGGAAGGATAGGAGTAAATCTCGATCTGGAAGATTTTGATCATCTATCAAAGAATATTCCCTTGCTGACCAATATCCAGCCATCAGGAAAGTATATGATGGAAGAATTCTATTATGCAGGCGGTCTTCCGGTGGTGATGAAGGAATTGCTCTCTAAGATCCACAAAGACATTGTTACCGTGACTGGAAAAAGTGTAGAAGAGAATGTTAAAGATGCTGTCTGCTATGACGATGAGATCATTGCAAACCTTGAGAAGCCTTTTAAAACGGAATCCGGTCTGGCAGTGGTCAAAGGGAACCTGGCAAAAGATGGTGCGATTATAAAACCTTCTGCAGCTACGCCGGAACTCATGGTTCACAAAGGAAAAGCTGTGGTTTTTGAAACCATAGAAGATTTTCATGCCAAAATAAATGACCCTGATCTTCCTGCCGACAAAGACAGTGTGCTGGTACTAAAGAATGTGGGACCAAAAGGTTATCCGGGTATGGCTGAAGTAGGAAATATGGGTATGCCTAAGAAATTGCTCGATGCTGGAGTGACCGATATGGTACGTATTTCTGACGGAAGGATGAGTGGTACCGCTTTTGGTACAGTATTTCTCCATACCTCCCCGGAAGCTGCAGCAGGTGGAGTATTGGCACTGGTAAAAGATGGAGACCTCATTGAAGTGGATGTTCCGAAACGGAAGATCCATCTACATGTCTCAGATGAAGAGCTTGAAGAGCGTAGGAAAAACTGGAAGCCTTATGACCTGGGCTATGGTCGCGGCTATGTGCAGCTCTATATAGATCATGTACAACAAGCCAACCTTGGTGCTGATCTTGACTTCCTTAGAGGTGGGTCAAGTGATGAAGTGAAAAGGGATTCTCACTAGGTCAAAAAGCCTTGTGAGAATCCATGCAAACCCACATTTAGCTTGGTTCTTTACCCAGTTGACCAAGGTAAGTCACCAGGTCTACGATCTGTTCTTTGGTCATTGCCCGGTGTATCCCGGAGGTCATCAGAGAGTTTTCCATCTCTTTAAGTGATGCAATTTCTGATCGCTTATAGTTTGATTTGATGCCTCCCATCATTGTAAATTCAATCTCATCTTCGGTTTTGCTGGAGATATATCCGATAGCTACCTCGCCAGATTTTGTTTCCAGCACAAAGCCCTCATACCCAAAGTTAATCCCGGCATCCGGGTATAAGATGGCTGCGTAGAGTCCTTCTTTGCTCAGCTTGTTGCCAATTTCAGAGAGGTTTGGGCCAAACTGAGTACCAGACCCGTTTACCTGGTGGCACGTCTGACAGTAGGTGCCAAAGACAACTTTACCGTTTTCAATAGATCCTGACTGCGCAACCAACTCTTCCACAGGTGGTAGACTTTCTCCTTCAGGCAGTGATAAATATTTAGCGGCTTCTTCCCGAACACTACCTTTGATAGCACTCATAAGGGATGTTGCGGCTATTTCTACAAATTGTTCCGGAATTTCATTTTTCACCAGCAGATCCAGGAGCTTGCTCTCAGCTGACCATCCTTTTCCCATAGCAGCCATCGCTTTTTTCCTAAGTGCCAGATCCTCATTTTCATCAAAAGCAACATCCTTTAACAGGTTCCAGGTTTGATTACCACCAGTATTAGACAGCACGGCAATGGTGTTGTTTACTACCATCTGATCGCTGGATTTCAGTTTTTGTTCGAAATAATCCAACCCTTTGATGTCAAGTAGAAGATTAGCAGCAGCGATACCTATACTGCTATTTGGATCAGCAAGAAAGAGTCGTTCCAGTTCTGGTGTTTGGTCTGTAAGTTCAAATTTCCTTACCCAATCAATATATTGTTCAGTGCCCTTTACTTCGTTGAGTGCAGAGGTCAAAACTGCTTTCAATTTTGGTGAACCTGTTAATGATGACGGTGATATGTGATTTAATACAAGTAGATTAATCTTGTCTCTCATGGGATGCTCACCATCAAGTAAGGCGATGAGAGTTTTTTCCTTTTGAGGAGAATCGATGAAGTCGAATGACCTGAAATACCTGTTTAAGTCCTTCTCAGAAACGCTGGCATCCCTGACAAATTGACTGAGCAATGGTAGTGAAGAGAGGGCTCTTGATCTCCATACTATATCTCGTCCTGCGGCGGAATTCCAAGAGTCACCAGCTGATTTTTTCCAGGCAGTCAGGTATTTGTCCGGAGCCTGGTCGCTCACAATCCCAAGTGTTTCGAGGTACCAGCGATCACCTACCGGATATTTTTGAGCCATTGATACCCATGTCTCCAGGGCTTCCTCGGAAGAAAGCTTTTTTAGTGCTGTTAAAACCTCCCTTTGAACCTGCAAGGAAGGATCATTCTGAAGTTGATTCAGATATGAATTGAGGTTAGAAAGATCAAAGGACTGAGCGATTTTTAATGCAGTTATTCTAAGGTCTTCATTAGATGCTTGCAATCCCAGCTTTACGTATTCTGAAGTTTTGCCATCGATTTGAGCCAACAACCAGAGAGCTCTTGCTTTGTAATGATCTTCACCGCTTTCATAAAGCGCCTTAAGTGCTGGTTCTGAAGTCTTACCCCAATCCTTAAGTCGGGTCCAGCCAAGATAACGAGTAGCCATGTTGGGGCTTTTTAGCGCTTCTATGGCATCTTCCGGCTTTTCAAGGATTGGTGGAGCTACCTTGTATGGTGTATCCTTAGGAGCAATTCTGTAAACACGGCCTTGCTGCTGGTCTCCTACCTGGTGTCCGCCTACACCCGGATCATACCAGTCGGCAACAAAAAGCGATCCATCAGGAGCCACACAAACATCCGCAGGTCTAAACCATTGATCTGACTTAGCCTTCATGATATTTTTGATCTCAGCAGTATATCCGGCACCTGATTTCTGGGTAGGGTAGGCCCTTACCACGTTGGGTCCGGCATCGGTATGAATGATGGTATGTTGGAAAGCTTTGGGCAATAAATCCCCTTCATAGAAGACAATTCCTGTGGGCGATCCTGCGCCTGTTTGTAACAGGTTGGGGATCACACCGGGGTCATTTTGATGCCAGTGTCGCAGCGGAATCTCTTCATGCATACCAGACCGGGAAACTCTCCAGTTTGCACCAGTCATTTCATCCCTATAGCCATAATTGCCATAAGGAACTACAAAATTGATCCTGACACCTTTGTTACCATCATCATCATTGTCAGACTGCCACATGTTACCGTATGAGTCAACGGTCACCTCATATGGGTTTCTGAAATTGTGCCCCAACACTTCAACTTTTGATCCCTGAAAATCTGTTCGGAAGATCATTCCTTCACGGTAGGGTTTTCCACTATCAACGATCTCCTTGCCTGTAACATCCCTGATGATGTTACCCTGGTTATCAGCAAGCTGGCTTCCTGCATTGCCCATGTTGAAGTAGAGCTTTCCATCCGGACCAAATACAAATGCATGAACCGCATGGTCATGTTGCTCACCTCCAATGTTACTGAAGAGTATTTCTTTCTTTTCAGGAATGTCATCCCCATCTTCATCTGTGAAAATCAGCACGTTGGGGCTTACTGAGACAATAATTTTACTCCCGAGGACAGTAATGCCCAATGCGGCATTTACGTCATTACCCTGATAAAAAACCTTCCTGCTGTCAGCTTTACCATCTTTATCTGTATCCTCCAGAATCACAATCCTGTCTCCTTCAGCTTTTGCAGGGTTACCCGGGTTGAGCTGAGGCCTGTAATTATATCCTTCACATATCCATATGCGACCTTTTGCATCGATATCCATGTTGGTTGGGTTAACGATCATCGGCTCATAGGCAAATAAGGTTGCTTCAAGACCATCGGCTATTTCAAAACCTACCAGCGCATTTTCTGGAAGACGCTTCTCTTCTTCGGTGAGCTCAACGACTTCCTGAACCTTTTTCTGACAGGAAATAAAAAGTAGAGTAATTGTCGAAATGACTATTAGTCTGTTGGTGAAAGAGTAGGACATTTTTTATTAATGTTAACTTGTTTGGGTAATTGGCTGTCCAATATACTCAAGAAACCTTAGTTGTCATCACTTTTCAGCCCATTTTGGATTTAATGAAAGCACATGATGGTAGACAGGGCATTCCGGTACATGAGCACCTTTCAGGTAGCCAGTACTCATTAAAAATTCATTGGTAATCTCTCCACCGGTAAACCGAAAGGTCTTTTTGAAGAGTTTTACCCACTCCATTTTAGTCTTTGGGTGATGATGATCCAACCAGGCTTTGAAAGATCCAAAATCCGATTGCAGGTTTATGATTTGCTGTGCATTGTAAATAGCAGCATTGATCTTGAGCCTGTTACGGATGATACCAGCATCACTGAGCAACCTCAGTATGTCTTTATCCTTATAATCGGCAACTTTTTTGATAGAGAATCCAGCGTAGGCCTTTCTGAAATTTTCTGCTTTATTAAGAATTGTGGTCCATGACAAGCCCGCCTGATTGATCTCCAGGATTAGCCTTCCGAATAATTCATCATCATCCTGAATGGGAAACCCATATTGTTTATCATGATAATGTCTGTGGACATTGTCAGATTCCATCATTTGGACAGCATCACAATAGGAGGTAGGCTTTTCCATACAATCGCAAAACTACCTTATTCTCGCATCAACAGTGATTTGTAGTGTAGGATGTTTTTCATACCGATCCGGGCTATTCTTTACATACTGATGCAAATAAGCTGTTTGGACTGAGATTTTGTCAGTGATCTGGTAACCTAAGGCCAGGTATAGCCAGTTTCGGTCGTAAGCTACATTGCGGAGCTTTTGATCCATGCCGATCCATAATTCATCAAAGATGTTGATGAAAAACTTGTCGCTGATAGGTCGTCTAACAGTCAACCGGTATCTAAATCGATTACTGTAAGAGAATCCATCTACCTCATAGGATCCACTCACACCATTCTGAATTAAATCACCCTGCCATCTATGCTCCCAGCGATACCTGTGCTGAATATTTGTTTTATTCACATCCTGAATGAGTGTTACCTGCTCCCAGATATTGTTTTCCGGTTTGTTGGCAGGTAAGGGGTATTTACCATAAGGATATGTATTGATAAATGTATATCCGGCAGTGAGGACCACATTTGGATTGGCATGAAAGTTTATAAAAGGTCTTATCAGTAACTGCTCTTCTTCATTCAGATAGTCACTATATCGCATGTGGAATTCATTTCCAAGGCTCCAATCGTCGTTGATTTTATAGTGATTAAGTAAGAGAAACCAGACGTCGGGTTCACCGTGCACCTCCTGAGCTTTGGTCGGGAAAAATGAAATGAATAGTACTAGAAATGGAATTGTGTGCTTAAGGGTCATGAATATTTCTTTGAATTAATCGGGTGTGAAATTAATTCACGAAAATATACTGGCACAGGTATTTTGTAATATCTATGAAATTTCTGTGGAAAACCCTTAATAAACAGCCTTAAATTCCCAGTGATTGCCTGGTCTCCCAGACTTCGTACAAAGGATCACCTTTACTGCTAAATCCACTATGATGCCATGAGCCAACATGAATATCATAATCGAACTCCAATTTAGCACCTACCCGAGAGTTATCTCTCGAGAAGAACTGTATGTTTTCGGTGTATTTCTTGCCCTTAGTCGTGTAGGTGCCACCACCAGTTCCTGAAAACTCGCCCGTCTCGCTGTTGAATGCTATCCATTGAAACCTGGTTCCTGACAATATTTTCATTGTTTTTCTTGCTCCGGGACTTCGCATGCTTAATTCACCATCACGTTTTCTACCTGTAATAAGCCAGGCGCCCTCCAATTTCCCGGGTTTGCCCTTATCAACTCTCTTCCAGGTCAGGCCATTTGCAGTCATTTTATCATCAATCAGGGTAATTTCAAATACATCACCTGTCCCAACGAGACTTTTGTCTTGCGTGTGAAATTCATAGGTGACTTTTGTGTGTTGATTTTGCTGCTCCCATGAACCACCAAGCGTAAAAAGGAATTCGGCCGGATTTGTCTTATATCCTGCAACAGAAAAATACTTTTCCGTGATAATCATTGAGAGGGTGTTTCCTTCATCATCCTTTGCTTCCCAGGCCCCAACCATTGAGCTTTGCTTAGGCTGGATCAATGCAAATAGCAAATAAGTGAGGTTTAGAATTTGAGCTATCATTGTGGAGTTGTTTCTATTAAATTTAACCTGAAACGCGCTGAAGAGCAAATATTGTGTAGTATTCGTTTTTTGAAAATAAATTTATTCCGTTAGGTATTTATTCAGCATGAACTCAATTATCCACAAAATATCATTCATTGTTTTATTTCTTCTAGTGGTTACATCGGGTAGCCAGGCACAGGATGGAGAAGAACTGTACAAAACTTATTGTGCGGGTTGCCATGGAGCTAACCTGGGTGGGAATTCGGCTAGCCCATTGATTAAGACGCATTGGAAGTACGGTAGGACCAGTGGATTGATGACCAGAAATATCACATATGGAATACCAGGTACAGAGATGATTGCCTGGAACCAGGTGCTTACCGGGGATCAAATCAAGTCGCTGGTAAGTTATATCTCACGAGCTCAGACAGTTCACCCCAATAGAGAAAGACCCATTCCTGAAACCATTGAAACAAGCGATTACACGCTGAAAATAGAAGAATGGGTGGCAACACGTGCGATCAGAACCCCCTGGGCCATTGAGTTTGCTTCAGCGGATAGTGCGTTGATCTCTGAAAGGAGAGGCCTACTGCGATGGATTGTGAATGGTGAACCTTTGGAAACTCCGGTGGAGAGTGTTCCTCAGACACAGGAATTCAGGACCGGTGGATATATGGATATTGCTTTTGATCCGAACTATAAGAAAAATGGGTGGGTATATCTATCCTATAGCTACGCACCAGAGAATATCACTGACAATATGTCTCCAGCCATGACAAAGGTAGTGAGAGGCCAAATAGCCAATAACAAATGGATCAACGAACAGGTGCTGTTTGAGGTGCCTGATGAGCTGCTGGTAACGGAAGGTAACAGGTGGGGGTGTCGTTTTCTCTTTGATAAGGAAGGTTATCTGTATTTCAGTATAGGGGATATGAATTATGAAGAAGATGCGCTTGATCCTACAAAACCTGTTGCCAAGATATATAGGATTCATCCGGATGGTACAGTACCCAAAGACAACCCTTTTGTTGAGACCCCGGGAGCATTGACTCAGGTTTACACCATTGGGAATAGAAACGTACAGGGAATCTCTCAGCACCCAAAAACGGGTGATATATGGTTTACAGAGCATGGTCCGATGGGAGGGGATGAACTCAATATTCTCAAGAAAGGAGGGAACTACGGATGGCCGGAGGTAACTTATGGATTGGATTATGACGGGAGTGTGGTTTCAAGCAAGACAGAGCAAAAAGGTATGCTTCAACCGGTAGTCCACTGGACACCATCAATTGCAGTAGGTGCAGCGGAGTTTTGCTCAGGTCAGGGCTTTTCTAAGTGGAAAAATGAATTGTTTGTTGGTGCCCTGGCCTTTGAAGAAGTGAGAAAGATTTCAATAAATAAGAAGAATGAGGTTATTGCCCAGGAAATGATTCTGAAGGGATACGGTAGAGTACGAGATCTTAAATTTGGACCTGATGGAGCGCTCTATGTAGTGCTAAATCAACCTGATAAGATATTGAGGGTTACAGTGGATTAATCTCTAAGGCTATACACTACCAATCCACTCCTTAATTTTGGTTCAAACCAGGTGGTTTTGGGCGGCATAATAGCTCCACTATCTGCTATATCTATCAATTGTTGCATCGAAACTGGGTATAAGGCAAAAGCAGCTTTCATTTCACCGGAATCAACGCGCTTTTTTAGCTCTTCCAATCCCCTTATTCCTCCCACAAAATCAATTCGTTCATCTGTACGAAGGTCAACAATATTTAAAACAGGTTTTAAGATGGATTCTGAGAGTACTGTTACATCAAGTGCCTTTATCGGGTCAGAGTCATCATACGTGTGAGGCTTGGCTATGAGTTGATACCAGTTTCCTTCCAGGTACATGCTCATTTCATGTAATCTGGTTGGTTTATAGACTTCAGACCCTTTTTCAACTATTTCAAATGAAGCATCAAGGCTTTTAAGAAAATCTTTCCCTGATAATCCATTCAAATCTCTTATCACCCTGTTGTAGTCAATGATCTGAAGTTGATTGTCGGGGAAATGAACGGCCAAAAAGTAATTGTAAGGCTCATTTCCCGTATGCCGTGAATTTTCATTCTGTAAATCTTTACCCACCAAGGCTGCTGCAGCGGTTCTGTGATGCCCATCTGCTACATAGGTGGCTGGCATTTTTTCAAACTCTCTTTCAATTTGTTTTACTATAACCTGATCATCAACCTTCCAAAACCGGTGGGTAATAGCATCATCCGCCTGGAAATCATAAACCGGAGTTTGTTCTTTGATTTGACTTACGATGTCATCAAGGGATTTTACTGCTTTGTAGGCAAAGAAGACTGGCTCTGCATTCATCATCGCAACCCTCACATGGTTTTTGCGATCGTTTTCTTTAACCGGTCGGGTGAGTTCGTGTTTTTTAATTTTGTCGTCAAAGTAATCCTGAACTGCTGCGCATCCCACAATTCCATTTTGTGAGCGGCCATCCATTACAAGTTCATAGATGTAGTACGAGTCCTGATCGTCCTGAAGGAATATGCCAGCATCCACAAGCTTTGCGAAGTTGTCTCTGGCTGCCTGATAAACCTTAGGGTCATAATGATCTGTTTCACTGGGTAGTGTAATCTCTGGTTTTACTACCTGCAGAAATGATTCGGGGTTCTTTTCAAACTCCTCCGCTGCTTCTTCAGAGCTCAAAACATCATATGGCCTGGAAGCTATGTTTTTTACTTTTTCCGGAACGGGTCTTACCCCTTTAAATGGTTTGATATGCATGTGTTAGTTGGTTGGTGGGATGAGTCGAACAAGGAAAATGCCTTCCATTTTAGCTATATCTCCAACATCCTTTTCGCTTATTGGGCTGTCCAGATCAATGATGTTGAAGGCAATGTCTCCGTGATGCTGATTGAGCATATCAGCAATATTGATGTTTTGATCAGCCAACTTCGAAGTGATCTTGCTCACAAATCCAGGAATGTTTTTGTTCCCGATAATTATTCTGCTACCACCATTTCTCGGCATAGTGGCAGTGGGAAAATTCACTGAATTCCTTATGTTTCCATTTTCGAGATAATCAATCAGCTGGTCGGCGGCCATGGTGGCGCAATTGTCTTCTGATTCCGGTGTGGATGCACCCAGGTGTGGGATAGTAATGATCTGATCATGCCCCAGGAGGTTTTCTTCAGGGAAATCCGTGACAAAAAACCTAATATGGCCGGTCTCTATATTTTTCAATAGGCTTTCTCTTTCTACCAAACCCCCACGGGCAAAATTGAGTATGCAGACACCTGGTTTCATGAGTGAGATCTTTTCAGCATCGAGGAAGCCACTCGTTTTATCATTTAGGGGCATATGGAGGCTGATATAATCAGAGTTTGTCAGCACTTCTTCCAATTTTTCTGCTCGCTGTACGTACCTGGAGAGCTGCCAGGCAGAATTGATAGAGATGTATGGATCAAAACCAATTACCTTCATCCCGAGGCTTTCAGCTGCATTGGCTACCAGCATTCCTATAGCTCCAAGACCAATTACACCAAGGGTTTTTCCGTATAACTCTGGTCCTGCAAAAGAGGATTTATTCTTTTCAACGACTTTACTGACATCTTCTCCGGAATCTTTAAGGTTTTGAACCCAGTGAATGCCTTCATAGATCTTTCTCGAAGAGAGAAGCAACCCCGAAAGAACCAACTCCTTGACGGCATTAGCATTTGCTCCGGGTGTGTTAAAAACCACTACACCTTTTGCTGTACAGGCTTCTATTGGGATGTTATTCACCCCAGCACCAGCTCTTGCAATAGCCTTGAGATTCCCATTTATGGCATAATCATGCAGTGAAGCACTCCTAACCAGGATAGCATCAGGATTGTCAATTTCTTCCCCTACAGCATATTTTGATTGATCAAAACGATCAAGTCCTGTAGTAGAAATCTTGTTGAAAGTCTTGATAGAAAAATCCATGCTTATCCATTTTTCGATTCAAATTCTTTCATAAATCCAACAAGTGCTTCAACTCCGTCTTTCGGCATGGCATTGTAGATACTTGCTCGCATTCCGCCTACTGACCTGTGGCCCTTCAATGTTTTCAGGTTGCGGGCACTGGCTTCTTTGATAAACCTCGCATCCAGGTCATCACTACCTGTAACAAAAGGAATGTTCATGATTGAGCGGGATTCTTTGGAAACAGTCCCCTTAAAGAGGCTGGAATTGTCCAGAAAGTCATATAACAAACCTGCTTTCTCACTATTTCTCCTTTCCATAGCATCTATCCCTCCATTCTCTACCAACCATTTGAAGACCAGCCCTGCGATGTAAATAGAATAGCACGGTGGTGTATTGAACATGGAATCAGCTTCTGTATGCGTCTGATAATTGAGCATGGTAGGTGTTACTTCCATCGCTTTGCCGAGAAGATCCTCTCTGATAATTACTATAGTGACCCCTGCAGGACCTATATTTTTTTGTGCACCCGCGTAGATCAACCCGAATTTTGAAATATCGTAATGCTGGGACAATATGTTGGAAGACATATCTGCTACAAGCGGAACATCACCAGTATCAGGCATTGTAGGAAACAACGTGCCATAAATGGTGTTGTTGGTGGTGATATGTACGTAGTCAGCATTTGGAGTAAAAAGATCTGGGCTCAGCTTTGGAATATAGGAGAAGTTTTTGTCCTCTGATGATGCTATTACGTTGATAGCCCCATATCTTTTTGCTTCAGCAATGGCTTTTTTAGACCAGCTGCCGGTATTTACATAATCTGCTCGGTGAGATCCTGATAATAGGTTTAATGGGACCATGGCAAATTGCGTTGATGCACCGCCCTGCAAAAACAATACTTTGTAATTGTTAGGAATTCGCATCAGCGACCTAAGGTCAGCCTCAGCAGATTGAATGATCTCCATAAATTCCGCCGACCGATGACTCATTTCCATGACTGACATTCCAGTTCCCTGATAGTCAGTTAGTTCATTTTGTGCTCTTTCCAATACAGGCAGGGGCAGGGTGGCAGGGCCAGCAGAAAAGTTGTATGCTCTAGACATAAATTGAATGGGTATTGTTGAATGAAAATTGTTCCAGCTAATATTCAACTATTTACACAAAGAGACAAGAATTTGAAACTGCTATATTCGATTAAACAATTTATTTGTTCCTTTACTACAAATATTTATTCAAATGCAAAAGATCATAATCCCAATAATCTGCCTGCTGGCATGGAGTGCTTGCAAAAAAACAGAAGGCACAGACACTGAAAAAAATACAATGAATGAAGTTGATACCATCCTGGTCGGTACTTATACAAAAGAAGGAAGTGAAGGCATTTATACATTGGCTTTCAATAACAATACCGGCAAGGTTGAAGGTATTTCTTTAGCTACCAATGCCACTAATCCTACTTTCCTGGCATGGAATAATGACAAAACATCTTTTTATGCTGTAAATGCGATAGACGGCAAGGGAGGCATATCGTCTTATGACTGGAATAATGGTCAGCCATCACTTACCAATCACCTTTCTCCTGAGGAGTCATCTCCATGTCACGTTGTGTTGAGCAATGATGGTAGATTGGCTGCTTCGGCAAATTATGGCACTGGGGGAGTTGCGGTCTATTCTATAAAAGAAAACGGATCTATTGGATCCATCACCGGCACTGTTTTCAATACCGGTGAGTTTGGACCATCACCCCGGCAAAAGAGTCCTCATGCCCATTGTGGGATGTTTAGCAAGGATGATAAGTTCCTTTATATTGTCGACCTGGGGCTAGACGAGATACTGACTTATCCGGTAGCCGAAGATGGCTCCATAGGCGATGCCATGTCTGCAGTCAAAATGGAACCGGGTGACGGGCCCAGACATATGATCTTTAATAAAGCTGGGGATATGGCTTTCGTGGTCAATGAATTATCCAGTTCGGTGGCGTCATTTAGCGTAGATAGAAGCACTGGTAAGCTGTCAGTAATTGATCGAAAATCCACACTTCCTGATGGATATAAGGAAGATAGTTATTGTGCTGATATACATCTGTCTCCGGATGAGAAATTCTTATATGCTTCGAATAGGGGACATGATAGTATGGCTGTTTATGCTGTCTCTGAGGATGGAAAGCTGACTCTGGTGGAAATTGAGCCGGAAGAAATAGTATGGCCAAGAAACTTTATGATTCACCCTAGTGGTAAGTATATGCTGGTTGCTAACCAGAATGCTAACAATGTGACCGTATATACGATCAACAGTGAGACAGGAGAATTGGCTTACACCGGAGAATCGGTGGAAGTGTTCAGCCCGGTTTGCCTGGTGATCAAGTAAGAATAAAATGACCATAAACTAACCTGTAAAATGTTAATAGTATTCTTTACAGGTTAGTTTTGGTTAAAGCATCAAATAGCTTCTGAGCCTCTTTCTCCAGTCCGAATCCTTATGCATTCCTCAATGGGGAGGATGAAGATTTTTCCACCCCCAATCAGGTCTCCATCGTTGGGTTGAGCTGCACTGGAGATGGCTTCTATTGCAGTGTCTACATATTTATCATTGACTGCAATTTCTAACCTTATGTTTGAGACAAGATTAGGGATGACCTTTTGACCCCTGTAGATCTCTTCAGAAACCTTTCTTCCATGACCTGACACATGATTTACGGTAATCCTGGTAATTCCAGCCTGGATAAGGGACTCACGTACCTGGTCTAACTGATTATCTCTGATGATGGCAATTATCATTTTCATTGTTCTACTTAATTAGGGTTGATCATTCCGTATCCTTTTTCACCATGGTAGTAATTGTCCAGGCCTTTATTTTCTGCTTCTTCGTTTACCCGAATTTTCATAAGCTTATTCAGGACAAAGAGAATTATCCAGGTGCCTCCAGCTGCATATGCAATGGCAATGAGTATGGCAATAACCTGTACGCCAAGCTGTTGTCCTATTGTCCAGGTTCCGCCAGCGAGCTCAGCAGCTTCCGCCATCCAGCTTTCCCTGATGAAGAAAACAAGGAATATTGCACCAATGATTCCTCCCACACCGTGGATACCAAAAGCGTCTAACGTATCATCGTAACCAAGCTTATTTTTTAAGATGATCGCCAGGTAGCAGGCTATTGTGGCAAGCACACCCAAAGCAATAGCACCTAAAGGCTGAACCACCCCGGCAGCTGGTGTAATGGCTACTAATCCGGCGAGTATACCGGAAACTAAACCAAGGGCAGTAGACTTGCCTTGGTGCCAACCTTCAATGATCACCCAGGTAATGGCTCCTGCAGCAGCAGCAATTTGTGTGACAGTTAGGGCCTGGGCAGTACTTAAACCACTGGTAATACTGCTACCAGCATTAAATCCAAACCAGCCTACCCAAAGTAACCCAGCTCCGATTAAGGTCATCACAAGGTTGTTCGGTGACATGGGTAGGTGAGGATGCATTTTTCTTCCTCCCAAATAGATCGCAGCTACAAGTCCACTTACACCTGCAGAGATATGAACCACCGTCCCACCTGCAAAGTCAATGGCACCATTTGCCCCCAGGTTGAAGAGGAAGCCATCACCTGCCCAAACCCAGTGACATAACGGGTTATAGATTAGAATACCCCAGAATGCAATAAACAAGCAATAAGCCTTAAATGAGATTCGTTCTGCAAAGGCTCCAGCAATAATAGCGGGAGTGATGATGGCAAATTTTCCCTGGAACATGGTAAAGACATACTCAGGGATACCATCCATAATACTTTCATCTATTCCCTTGAGGAAGACATAGTCCGGATTCCATCCAAACCATCCACCCAGCACATTGTCGCCGAATGCCATGCTGTATCCACAAATGATCCAGAGTAGGGTCATGATACCCATAGCGACAAAACTGTGCATCATGGTGCCGAGCACATTTTTTGTTCTAACAAGACCACCATAAAACATGGCAAGTCCGGGGACCATTAATAATACCAGCATGGTGGAAGTAAGCATCCACGCGGTTGCTCCACTGTCTATTTCGGCTTCCTGCGCAAATATTGGGAGTGTGAATATTAAAATAAATGATAGGATGAGTCCAATCCTTTTGGATAAACCATTCATGAAGTTAAGGTTAGGTTAATGATGCACTATAATGCGAAAGTATAGCACAAATCTAAAAACCAATAAATTGAAGGCAGGATTTTTATGATTGGGTGGGAGGACCTTTGCCTTCCAGGATAAAGGATAACCGGTCCTGCATTTCATAGAAATCCTTTAGTTTTTTGTGGTAGGCCAGAAAAAGGATCTTAAGGTCTTTGAACAGCTTTTGTCGGTCTATTTCATTCAGATTATTTCGCTCTATCATGATCAACTTATCGGTGAAGTAGGTAGCCATCCTGTCTACATCACCACGCTTCACTTCAATGTCGCTCGTAAATTCACTCTTAAGTCCTTCAAGTTTGATTTCCGTGTCTCGTTCAACTTTGAAGTCATCGTAGTTCTTTTTTGTGAGCTCCCTGGTTAAAAAAAGGTGAAGGTTTATATTAAAAGTAGTAGCTATGGTTCTTAGGACATCAGGTTTTGGGATCACATTGTTCTCATACTTATTGATGTTGTGGCTGGGGACACCTATCATATCACCAAATTCACTCTGACTTTTGATGTTCTCAAGCTTCCGGAGAGTCCGAATGTTTTTGTTGATAATATCCAATTTCTGATAATTGCTTTAATATTAGTAATTAAGAAAAATATTCTCAATAAAAAGTAAGAAAAATATTCTATCTTTCTGTAAACCAGTAAATTATGCGAGTAGAATTTCAGGTTACTTCTAAAATATTTTTGATCTGGTTAGGTGAAACATCCGGTGAAGCACAACGAAAGCGACGTGAAAATTATTACAGGATATAAGAAAAATATTCTTAAAATCGCAAAGCTTAATTTGTGTTAAAATGCTGATAAACAGATAGTTAAATATTTTCAGCTGTATTAAAAAAATAGTTTTGGTGAAAATGAAGCATAATTCTAATTTCATAACATCAATCAGCTATAAAAGCATTACTGAACCAGCTAAATTCAGTTCTCAACCAGCTAGCGAAAATGCACCTTCCAATCGAGGTGCATTTTTTTATTGCACAATTTTTATGCCAGCCTACCCTTGATTTCTATCCGTTATAAGATTTCTCTCACAATGGTACGTTTCCATTTGTCTGTTTATTTCACTATTTTAATTGTACGAATCATTTGAATTACCAACGATGAAACATTTTATAACCAGCTTAATTCTTTTAATTGGAGTAGCATCATACACTTATTCTCAAAGTATCAATAACTACAGGGAGGGGCGTAAGGCCTATGAACAGGGTGACCTCACCACAGCTATTGACCTTTTTGAGAAAGCAGTAATAGCCAATACAGAATATGCCGATGCCTGGAACTATTTAGGTCTGGCTTATGTGAAGATGGGGATGTATTCCCAGGCAGTGAATGCCTTTGAAAAACTGGAGAGTATTGACCCCAGCTATTTTCCATGGTATCACTTTGAGGCTGCCAACTCTTATATTCAGCTAAACAGGTTTGATGAAGCCAGGGTCTCAATCAATAAGTTTAAGCGTAAATTTTCCAATGCTCCCAAGTATGCGATTTATCATCATATGGCCAGGAGTCGTGAAGAATATGTGAACCAAAGCCCTATCATAAGAGCTCAGGTTTCTGAAATGTCTACCCCCGTACCCATTGCTCAGGTAAACAGCGAGTTTGGGGATTATACACCGCAAGTGAACCCAACCGGGACAAGGCTTTACTTCACCAGTGTACGAAAAGGTGGGTTTGATAATCAGAAGGATACGGTAAATGGTATGAACTGGGGCGAGGATATTTATTTTTCTACCCTAATAGATAGTTCATGGAGTGCACCACAGCTTTTGCCAGAGCCCTTAAATTCCATGGGGGATGATTTTGGTTCATCATTTACGGGTGACGGACAGCTAATGGTTTATGTAAAATGTGATGATGATGAAGGGATAGGGAATTGTGACCTGTACATTACCCAACTCAACGGAACGAAATGGACGGTGCCACAAAATATGGGTAACGTGGTGAATAGTAATATGTGGGACTCGCAACCAACAATTAGCTCCGATGGAACACGTATCATATTCGCATCTACCAGGCAGGGTGGCTATGGAGGAATGGATCTATATATGACTCAAAAGAATCACCTGGGAGATTGGGGGGTACCACAAAACCTTGGAAGCACGGTCAATACGCCTTTCAATGAAAACGGACCTTATCTGGCGCCAGATGGAAAAACACTGTATTATGCAAGCACCGGACATCCGGGCTATGGAGGTACGGATATCTTCAGCTCCACTTTTGAAGACAACAGGTGGTCAAGGCCGCTTAACCTGGGTGCACCATTGAATTCTGAAGGTGATGATACCCAGTTTACCATTTCTGCAGCAGGTAAAGCTTACTTTGCTTCCTCAAGACTTGATCCAACCAATTACGATTTATTTGAGGTTGAGCTACCTGATTATCTTAAGCCCAAGCCCACCATCATTATTCAGGGTGTAGTGACAAACGCCAAGACAACCAATCCGGTTGGTGCTGTGGTCTTGATTGAGGATATCAATAGTGGGGAGCTTTTGGCTGTAAATAAGAGTAATTCTGTGAGTGGAGAATATCTTGTTGTGCTGCCAGCAGGAAGAAATTATAGCGTTTCTACTACCAGCGAGGGCTTTTTCTTTTATTCTGAGAATTTTGAAATTCCCAAGGATACCAGCTATGCAGAAATCACCATGAATATCGCTCTTGAACCCATTGAAAAAGGAACGAAAGTGGTATTGAATAATATCTTTTTTGAAAGCGGTAGGGCTGAACTCAAACCTATTAGTTATGTGGAGCTAAACAAAGCGGTGGATCTTTTGCAGAAAAATCCGACGATGGTCATTGAGATAGGAGGGCATACAGATAATCTTGGGTCTGATGAATTAAATCTTAAGCTTTCTCAGAGTAGGGCAGATGCTGTGCGAGATTACATGATACTGGCTGGTATCGAAGAAGCCCGCATTCAGTCCAAGGGATACGGAGAATCTACTCCTATAGAGGATAATACAACCGAGGAAGGAAGAGCAGCCAACAGAAGGACAGAATTTGAGATTGTGGAGTTTTAATATAAAAAGGTATCCTTTTTAAGATGAATGTGAATATATGCGGTAACTTTGCACCTTAATACATTTGCATTTTGAGTCATTTTAAAAGTCTGGGACTGTCAGAGTCATTACTTGAAGTCCTGGATCAAATTGGGTTTTCCACACCCACACCAGTACAGGAACAAGCCATTCCTCAACTTCTGTCAAACAATCCAACTGATTTTATTGGCCTCGCTCAGACGGGTACCGGTAAAACTGCAGCATTTGGTTTGCCTTTGCTCGACCTGATAGATAGCAGCATTAAGGAAGTTCAGGCCATCGTGATGGCACCAACAAGAGAGTTGGGGATGCAGACCGGGTCACAACTGATCGATTTCTCCCGTAACAACTCCGATATAAGAGTCGAGGTGGTATATGGAGGCGCAGCTATCTCCAACCAGATTAAAGCGTTGAAGAGGCGACCACAAATTGTGGTTGCAACGCCGGGTAGACTGATTGATCTGCTTGGAAGGAAAGCCCTTAGTCTGGAAAACGTAAGATATGTAGTCCTGGACGAGGCCGATGAGATGTTGAACATGGGCTTCAAAGAAGATATTGATGAGATTCTGAGTCACACACCCGATGAACGGGTGACCTGGCTTTTTTCTGCTACGATGCCTCCTGAGATCAGAAAGATCATTACCCGCTACATGAAGGATCCCATCGAAGTAGCGGTCAACGCAGAAGAAAAATCCAATAAGAACATCTCTCACCAGTATGTTGTAACTAAAAGTGGCAACAGACTGGCAGCGATACGTCGATTTATGGAGATCCAACCAGAGATGCGCGGGATCATGTTTTGCCGAACCAAACGAGAGACACAGCAGATAGCTGACGAACTTTCCGGATTGGGTTACGGAGTAGAAGCACTTCACGGAGATTTGAGTCAGTCTCAGCGAGAAGCCGTGATGAAAAGATTCAAAACCAGGTCTATGCAGCTGCTTATTGCCACTGATGTTGCCGCCAGAGGGATTGATGTCAATGACCTGACCCATGTTTTTCATCACTCACTGCCTGACCAGCTTGAAAGCTACACGCACCGAAGCGGGAGAACCGCACGCGCAGGGAAGAAAGGGATCTCTTTGGTTTTCATCAACCCTAGGGAAGGACGAAAAATCTCTGAACTGGAGAATAAGATCAAGGTTAAGTTTGAGCAGGTGATGATCCCTTCGATGAATGAGTTGAAGTTTAGCCGGATCCATCACTGGGCCAATATCATCACCAATACTAAAGTAGATGATCATGCACCGGATATTCTCAAACAACTGGAAGGTCATTTTGACACGTTGAGCAAGGAAGACATACTGAAGCGATTGATCACGATTCAGCTTGATCATTTGATGGATGAATCGGACGAGCTGAATGAAACTGCACAGTATAAAAACTCCGGTGACGACAGACGATCATCAAAAAGAGGTTCATCAGATAGTCAGAATCGCTATTTTGTCAATATTGGAAGTATTGACGGAATGACAAAGGCTGATCTGGTTCATTTTATCTCAGATATCTCAAGGGTGGATAGAAATTTCATCACTGAGGTTACCATGCAAAAGAATCATGCCTATTTTAATGTAGAGGGTGGTCATGACAAAGGGCTAGGTAACCGGTTTAAAGGAATTGAGATTGACGGAAGGAGTATCCGTGTGAATAGAGATGATGAAAACCAACCGAAGAAATCAGAGCGCAAGTCTAAGAGCAAACCGAAACGTAATCGGGGGGAATCATTCTCCGGAGGCAGGAGAGGTAGAAGGAGGCGATAGTTTCAGGCTTTATCCAGGGTGGTTACAGTATAGAGTCTGATGGTACCAGAAGACTCTGTTTCAGCATCACAAGCATGTTTTTTTGTGAAGAACCTTGGCAAGATCAATTGGTCCATGAGTGATTCTGAAATGAGGTGATTATGGCCTGCTATCCGGCAGGACTTTTCAATGATGCCTCCTTCATAGAGCACTGGCCCGCTAAATACGATCTGACTTTTCACGTCACCTACCTGACCTATTACCACTGATCCGATATGAAATCCGGCACAAAATTGAGGTAGAACACCATATTTCGTCAGGTACTTTTCTCTTCTACTATTAATCACATCGATTGAATTGAAATACGCCCGAAGGCAGTTAATGTCTTTTATCGCCATGTCCACTTTCCATGTCACAACTACCTCATCACCTACATATCGATAAATGAGCCCGTTTGAATTGACAATGGGATCGGTAATATCTTGAAAAAACTCATTTACCAGCTGATTGTATTTTACTTCGCCCAGTTTTTCAGCCAGACCGTAGAATCGTTGAGGTCCAGAAACATAAATACCCGCTCTTCCCTTGTTGGATGGTAATATTTACCGAAGATCAAATTGAGCAGGACTCCCTGGCCCATTTTCAGGGACATTTGGTGTGTGAAAATGATGGCAGCACTGATCAGCAAAGTGTAACCAACAATAATGTTAAAATCTCCTAGGATGATGAAAGCTGAAAACTCGCTGCTTCTCAGATACTCGACATAACCTTTTTGACTAAATATGCTTCGGTTGACCGAATACACTAACAGTATGAGCAGTACAAAGAATGTGGTATAATAGCCTGTCTTTAGAAGCACCTGAGGGATAAACTTCATTTTTCTTTTCAGAGGATTGCTGATGTACAATTCTGAAACAGAAAGAAACAGACTACCGACAATACCGATTGTGAGCCCGTTCAAAACTGCCACCGGATCAAAAAACTCTCTACCCAGAATGGGGTACATTAAGCCAAAAGCAACTCCGGCCAGCATAAACATTATGATGATCCTGAGTTTTCTGTTTGCTATTGTGGCCATCATATCTCCGTTAGCTTTTTGTCCTCAATTGTGGAAATACCAATTTCTTCTGCTTTTCCCTTCAGCTTAAAATTCCCCATCGACTTTACCTCATAGAGTACAGGTATAGTAAGCTTTTGCAATAAAGGGTCTGAGATAACCAGCTGCTGGTCCAATTCCTGGCATTTACCCAGCATTCGGGCAGCTGTATTCATGGCGTCTCCCTGGAAGACGATCTGTGTTTTTATCTTGCCTATTTCTGCACGGACAAGCTTGCCATAGTGTAGACTGCCAATGGTTTGTGGTATGATGTTGTACTTGTCAAAATAGAATTCCTTTCTTGACTCTAACTTGTCTATTAATGCATAGAAAGCCCTGATACAATTGGCTTGATATATTCCCTTTTCAGGTCTCCAGGTGACAACTACCTGGTCTTCCACATATTCATAGATAATCCCCTGATGTTGAACGATTGGAGTGGTGATATCGAAAAGATAGTCATTGAGAAAATTAAAAAAAGCGTACTCATTCAGGTTCCTGGAGAAATCGCTAATGTTCCTAATTCCGATAAACAGGATAATGCGTTCCTGTACCACAGGTTGATGGAAAGTGCCCGTAATGAAGCTTAAAAGCATTCCCTGTCCCATTTTCCGGCTTATCATCCTGGTGAAATTGATAGAGAATGCAAATAGGAGCGAGTAGAATATGGCCACTCCAAAGTTGCCGTGAACGATATATGTTTTGAAGTCATCAGAGCGGATTACCTGTGTGAATGACATGTCAAGGCGAATAGATCGTGACACTATTGTTACAATCAGGATCACTGAGGTAATCAAAATGACATAGATGGCTGTTCTTAGTGCCAATTGTGAAATGAATCGCATTTTCCTTGAGCCGGTAGTAAAAACCCATTGCTCTAAGAATGAAATCATTAAGCCAAGCATAAGACCAATTACGGCTCCATTGATAAATGGATAGATGCTCGAAAAGCCATTAGCAAAAGAAATATAGACCAGTCCCAGCAAAACGCCGACACTCATGATTTGCAAAGAAACACGAAACTTGATCTTCTGATTTACGGATAGGCTCATCTGGTGATCTGGCTTCAAAAGCCATTCTCTGAATAAATTTAACGGAATTGTTTCAATCCAATATGTATTAGAAATTTCTCAGTGGTTGTTTACTTCAAGATAACTCATCAATTCTCTTCCAGAAATATCAAAATATTTTGAATGAGCAGGATTATTCTAATATTATTATGTCACAAACCGGAATGATATGGTAGAAATACTATAAAACATCTAAAATAAGTGCTATCTTAGATAGAGTTTTCCTAAATCACCTAATATCTGAACTATGAAATCCCCCAAAGAACTACTTGTCCTTCTGGTAGGAGTGCTCATTGCATTTACCGGATGTGACAAAAACAATGAACCTGCACCCGACCCGGGACCAGAGACAGGTATTTTAAAGCTTAATCTTGGAATCACTGTAGAAGCTTCCCCAACTGGAAGGGTTGAAGAAGTGAGTACCGATGATTTTATCGTGTGGATCATTACAGAAGATGCTGCTGATACAGTGGCAAAGTTCGATCCGTGGTCTTCCGCTCCGGACGAAATTGAGCTTGAGCCGGGCGAGTATTACGTAGTAGCTCAGAACCTTTTTCCACCACCGGCAGCAGCATTTGAAACTCCCTGGTATTATGGAGAGTCAGACGTTTTTAGTATTGATAAAGAAGAAATTCATACAGTCACTGTCAATTGTACATTAGCTAATTATAAGGTAGCATTTAATTATTCGTCCAATGTTCAGGCTGATTTTACTACCTGGAGTGCTAAGGCTACACGTGCAGTGTCTGCTGAATATCTAATTTGGCCGAAAGATGATGACCGGGAGGGTTATTTCCTCACAGGAGAAGATCTTAGCATAGAAGTACACCTGGAGTACGAAAAGGAATTTGGCGACGGTGGAGTTATCACAAGAGATTTTTATACTACGATTAATGCGCCATCGGCAGCTACTTTATACAATATCAATGTTGATGCTGCATTAGAGAACGGTGAAATTGTATTGCTTATCAATGTTGATGATGGCTTTGAGACTGTTGAGATTGACCTTACTGCGTCTTTGACCTTTTATGGTCCCGGAACGTATGAGGAGATACCTGGTGGTGCCACAGTGACTAATGGTCCGGACAATCCTGAGCAGGGCTTTGGTAAAGCCGTTACTACCTGGGAGCTTTCTGATGTACTATTGGCTAACAATAAACATGTGTACTGGGGTCCGACACCAAATGGAATCAAAGGTTCGATGGACAATGGTGATTTTAATGATGGAAGTCCCAATGAGATTCTGGATTTTGATCCAGTAGCTTCCGACCTGGCCAATGGCTATATGGTGTTTACCGGATCTACCATAATTACTTTAGCAATTGCCCCGGGATCAGCTGACGTGGATCTGATGTTTGAAATCTGGGTGAAAAATGAAGCCGATGCACCTGTTCCACTGACAAGTCCGATTGACCTGGGCTTACCACCCTCTATTGGTGGGTTGGCCCAATTCAATTCGTCAAGTGATGTAGTAGTTGTCGATTTTGTGTTGAAAGCAAAAGATGCCGGTGCAGATCCATCTACCTATCAAACTTTCCTGGATTACTATGATGATGCATCTACTGTACAGGGTAACCTGGCATATAGTTCTTACTCAGGTGGGTTCTACTGGTCAAACTTGGACAAATAAAAAAGTTAATTAAAATCCTAAAATCCCTTTGGTGAGCTCACTAAGGGGATTTTTTTATTGAAAGAATGGAGCCTTGATAAGCTCCTCAGACTTTTTCCAAAGTCTTTCCTGAGCATTGTTATCCTTTGAGGTTTTGGTCGAATCCACGATTGTTGGGGCACCACGATACTCCCTAAATCCTTTTGGACCCAAATATTCTCCTCCATTTAAATGAGGGTCTAGTGCTGCCCTAAGTATGGGCAGTGCAGCTTTTTGGGTGGGACTAAAAAGGAATGGAGCTACTAGTTTACCCATCCATTTGATCACAGGGCTGAAGTGGTCGATCAACTCCGTAATGGTCACTCCAGGATGAGCTGCAATAGATTTGGTTTGATAGCCATTGGCTTTGAGCTTTTTATCCAGCTGGTAAGCAAACATAAGACACGCTAACTTACTCTGGCCATAGGCTTCAAATGCTTGATAGTCTTTTTTAAAATGTAGGTCATCAAACCTAACCTCTCCTCTTTTATGGGCCAGGCTACTTACCATCACAACTCTTGACCCATTGGTTTTTTCCAGGGTCTCCAGCAGCAATGATGTCAATGTAAAATGTCCCAGATAGTTGGTTGCCAGTTGTTCTTCAAATCCATCCTCAGTGATCTTATGCGGAGTCATCATAATTCCTGCATTGTTTATCAACAGGTCAAGCTGTTTATAATGGATAAAAAATTGCTTAACAAAGGCTCTTACCGAGCTTTGCTTGCTCAGATCGATTTCAAGGCATTTCAGTTTAGCATCCGGGTAGTCCGCTTTAATTGACGATTTGGCTTTTTCTGCCTTTGCAAGATTTCGACAAGCCAACACTACTTCAAAATCCTTTTTAGCTAATTCCAGGGCTGTAAAATATCCGATTCCTGTGTTGGCGCCGGTTACTATTGCCAGTTTTCCTTTATGAGAGGGGAGTGAGGTAAGATTAAAAGCTTCCATACTCTATAGACTCAATACTACCTATTATGTTTTTAATTCCTCCATTTGATTCAAATCATCTTTTATGTTGATTGTTCTCATTTGCTTTCATGGATTCATGGGATAATTTGTCCCATAAAAAAGAGATATATGGAAACGTTGCAGGCTGATAAAATCAAAACCAAATATATAGCGGAGATATTGCGAAGCAATCGGTTCTCTTCTGACCAAATGGAAGAGATCCGGGAAATCACGCTTAAAGTAGAGCATCCGGATTTTAAATGTAAATTCAATCAATGTATTGGGGTGTTGGTTCAACATCCCGGAACTGCAATGCATCACCGCCTCTACAGCGTTGCAAAAGTACCCGCTAAAGAAAGTGAACGCAATAGGTTCACCATTTTAGTAAAAAGATGCAATTACATTGATGCTTTTTCTGGTGAAGAAGTACAGGGAATTGCTTCCAATTATTTATGCGACAGGAAGATGGGGGATGAAATTTCCATTACCGGTCCGTATCCACTTCCGTTCAGGATACCGAATGATCACTATGCTAATTTAATCATGATTGGTCTGGGGACCGGGATTGTACCCTTTAGAAGTTTGATCAAGCATATTCATGAGACCAGAAAAACCTGGAAAGGCAAAATCAGACTGTTTCATGGTGCTAAAAGTGGCTTGGATCTACTGTATACCAACGATAAGGACAAAGACATGAGTCAGTATTATGATGATCAGACATACTATGCACTGAATGACCTCAGTCCCAGACCATATTGGGTAGATTCCAATGATAAAAGTCCTGAAGTTGTGCAAAGAGCAGAAGAGATCCTTGATACACTATGGCAGTCAGATACGTATATCTATGTAGCAGGTGATAAGCGCATTTTAGATAACCTGATAACCGCTTTTTCAACCATTGTAGGCTCCAAAGTAAAATGGGCCATCAGAAAGGCAGACCTGGTTCGAAATAAAAAATGGATTGAGGTTATCTATTAGTCCATTATGCAAGACCCACCAGCTTAAATGGAACCATCAGAACAGCAAAAACAAACCCCAGAAATGCTGTAAGAATCAATCCGAAAGCCTTAAAGAATAAAGAAAGTAGCAGGATAAAGGGAACAAAGATAAGCATCAATAACCCCAGAGGCCAGCATACGGATAAGAGGATAAAGAACAACAGAATTGCAATAATTAGTTTCATTTCATGTGGTTTTAAAATAAGTCACGCAAATCACACGCCAGGATTTTATGTACCAGATAATCAGTTGGTTATGTTTGAGTTAAATGTGCCAATTGTTTGATAATGAACACCTTGAGAACTAAAACCGGACACTTTTATCATTGGTGAAAAAGTTGAAAGTCGTGAATCAGACATTATTTACAACTGGGTATTCTTAGTGCATGAATAATAGAGTTATTCGGTATATTACTTAGGTAAATCGCCTAAATATTGAAGTTTGATGAAGAAATATTAAATGACCAGAAGATCCTGTGTATCAGGTTACATGGCAATTTAGAACAGGGTTCGATGGATGAGTTTGTCATTTATTCACGTAAAAAAGCCTATGATCTTGGCTTTAGATTGATTATTGATTTCACAGATAGTAACAATATGATTTCCATTAGTGAAGCATTAAGAATTTCCAAGATGCTGGAAAAACCAGAATACAAAAGGCTAAAGGACGTACGGGTTTGCTTTGTTACGACAGGGTCATTTTATGTTTTTGCCAAAGTAGTGGAGCAGTTTATGTTCAATGCAGAAAGCCATCTAAAGGTCTTTAAAAACATGGAAGGAGCCATGCAATGGTTTAAAAATAGCTCTGTAACCAAAAACTAGCCATTACTTAGTTTACCAAAACATACGGAAAACCAAATTTGGCGTGATTCCCAGGGCATAAATATTGGTTTCGATGAGTCTGTTTTCCAGTGACGGTGTAGTACGATATTCCCTGTTGAGCTGGTTCTTGCGATTGTAAATGTTAAGGACGGAAAGCCCAATCCGGTATTTGATTCGGTCGTTTGACTTAGGTTGGAAATCATACACTACGGAGGCATCCAAACGGTGATAAACTGGCAAGTTATGAGTGTTTATCCCATCAAAAGCAACGACTACAGGTCCTTGCTGACTGGTTTCTTCAATGACTTCAGTATATGCCTTGCCTGAATGCCAGAGCCATCCTAACGAAAACTGTAGCCTGTCTAATGAATAGAAATGCGACCATTTCACCGTGTGTTCGATGTTCCAGTTGCCAGGAAAGGGCTTGTTTTCATTGAGTCCTGTAAACTCATTTAAAGAATAAATATACGAATATGATAGCCAGGTCTTATATCCGGTAAATTGCTTCCTGACAAAGAGATCAAACCCTTTAATGCTGCTATTGCCAATGCTGAACTCGTTGCCGACTGGATTTAAAAAACCAAATGTCAGGGTAGTAATACCCGATATATCTTTGTAGTAGGCTTCCGCTTCTGCATAAAAGTTGTTCTTATCGAAAATACTACCGGCACTCACCTGGTAGCTTGTAGTCAGCGGGAACCCATCGGTAGCTGCCAAGGTCCATACCTTATTTTCAAGTGAAAGATCGCTAATCACAGATTCCCTGATTTGACTTACTGCCTGAGTCCTGTATTCACCTGATGCGGTCAGAAAAAATCCGTTTGTGACTTGTTGCTCTAAGTATAGTCTTGGTTCCGCATAATACTTTTCAAGTTCCTGGTAATAATTGAACCTGGACCCGAATTGCAGAAATGAATTCCGGCCATAATCCAGCTGATATTCAGTGTATAATGAATGCGTACTTAATCGGTTATCTGCAGCATCAAGAACCAGTGAATAAGTCGGGGACTCCTGTTCAAAAGCATACCTGATTTGTTTTAGGGAATATTCATACCCCAGCTGAATGCTATGCTTCTCTTCAAATGCATACCTGGTGTTGAAATGCATTCCGTAATCATGAATGAAGTTCTTTTTAGTAGCTACATCCAAGGTATCATCCACCAGGCTGTTGAAAGCATAAGAAAGCAGGTATTTTGAATATTGGCCACTAAGCATGAAGGAGAGAGGCCTTTTGTCCTGTCTCCTGATGCTAAATATATAGCCCTCATTTTTAGTATTAAGCTGATCTGTAAATTTTTCACCGGTTGAATCGCTTTTTGTTTCAAATTGAAGTGAGTTGTTGTCAAACAAACTGCTGAATCTTAAGGAATAACCTTTGCCTATGTGGTAGTTTACATTGGTAGAGAAATCATGGAAGAAAAACCGGTTATTGGCCTGACGATTAGTGGTGCTTTCAGCAATCTTGGTGTTTTGAAAAACGCGTTCGGCATATCTATGATAGGTTGGGGTTTCTACCAGATCATTGTAAGATCTTCGGCCGGAAAGCTGTACGGACAATTTATCCTTTATCAGTGGCAAGTGGAGATTGCCATCGGCATGTAATAAATTAAATCCCATCCCTCCAGTGACGTCTTGCGGGATCTTATCAGTGGTCTGAATATCAATGACACTGGAAACTCTTTCTCCATATTTGGAATCGGTGCCACTTTTAATAAATGTCACTTCATCTGTAGTATAAGGGTTGAATGCAGATAGCATACCAAAGAAATGGCCCTGGTTATAAGTTCTGATCCCGTTCCACAACACAAGGTTTTGATCAGGTGATCCACCACGTACATGTATTCCTGACGCTGTTTCGAAGGGGCTGTTTACACCCGGTGACAATTGGATACTTTGCATCAGGTCTGGCTCAGTATGCCCGGGCAAAATCTTAATCTCAGCAGGATAGATTTTGACTTGATTATTTTCTTTCATGATCCCTACTGCCAGGTAATCTTTCACAGTAAGTGTTTCCAAAAAACCGACTGATTCCAGTAATGTCAGTTTGCTGCATGACGGATCCAAAAGTTCTTTGGCACTGCTTCTCCGTAAATTATAGCCAATATGTCTGAGGCTGAATGAAAGAGAAACCGGTACATTTTTGATGGAAAAATATCCATCCTGATCGGAAACAGCAGAATATTCTGACACATCGCCACTGATTAGAACACCGGGTACAGATTTTCCTTCCTGGTCAATGACTGTTCCACATATATCCACCCGATCGCTATCATTGAAGGGTCTTATAATGTAATAAACCTGGTTTACCTGCTCGAAACGCAAACCGAGCATTGCTTGTAGATGGGGGATAAATGTTGAGACATCTTCCAATTGGTCGGTGGTTACCTGAACCGTATAGTCCCCAATAAGATTTTCTTCAAATGAAAATCTGATTTCAGAAGATCTCTCAAGTTTTTTTAAGAGGTCTTTGATATGCCATTCCTCATGTTGACAAAAGGATGAGTAATGGCATAAAAAAATGAGTATGATCAGGCAGTACCTCATTTATTGTAGCTCAACAATATTACCGTTTACCTGATATTCGATCTGGAGGGCATCCAGAACGATTTTCAGGGCTACCTCCTGATCATCATGAGGGAAGCTACCGGTAAACATTTTGCCATAAGGTACCTGACCCTGGATCTGCAAATCGTATTGTTTTTCGAGCTCTTCAATGACATACTCAGCAGGTATATTGTCAAAGTTACTCTCATTATTTAACCAGGATGGTTCAGATAGCTTTACAGCTAAAGATTTTGTTTGATTTTGTATTCTTCTGACACCTTCAAATGCCTCCAGGATGGTGCTGTCTGAGTTGGTGATGACACGAACACTGCCTTCGTAGCAAGCCACTTCAAAAAATTCACCAGTGACTTTTACATTGAATTCTGTACCCAATACTGTAACAATGCCCATGGATGTCTTTACCTCAAAGGTTTTTCCTTTGACCACATCAAAATAGGCCTCACCCGATAACCTTAATGTCCTGTCTTCAGCCCAGTTCCACCGGTCATGGGTAATCTCCGACCCGGCATTGAGTACTACTGTACTACCATCAGGTAATTCGATGGTGCTTTTTTCTCCATTTTGAGCAGTATAGCTCACACTACTCCATAGATCAATAGTAAAATACCCTATGATTAGTAAAGCAACTGTAGCAGCAAGTCCATAGATCCAGTTTCTCCTGGCATAATTGCTGTGATTAGGACTTTTCGGATCCTCCTTTGAGGACTTTATGGCCTCGAGCATCTCATCCGTGCTGTAGTTTTCCGGAGATTCAAACAAGCTAACACCAGCAATGATCTTTTCGTAGGTTTTAAAGTCTTCACCAGCCTCAAAATCTGCCTTCTCTTTAGGAGAGAGGTCATTGTTTAGCCACCGGGCAAGAAACGTATCGTCGTTAAATTTTTTCATGTCTTCATACCCTAAACGTTTTCATCCAATAATACCCTACCCCAATCATAAGTTCTTGAATTGTGTCCCAAGCTTTAACAATGCTTTATGCATGAGCTTTTCAATGGCTTTTTGTGAAACACCTTTTATTTCCGCAATCTCCCTATAGGTCAGTTTTTCAATGCGATTCATCAGAAAAACCTCCCGTTGCTTATCTGGAAGAGAAGAAATAGCAGTATTCAGCCGATCCATAAACTCACTTTCGAGCATCAGATATTCAGGTGATTCTGAGGTTTGATTGATCTTCACGGCCTGACTAGTGTACTTAAGCTTCACCTGGTCATGTCTTTTTAGGCTCATGCTCAGATTGTTGGCAATCTTATAGACATAGGCCCTTGCAGTCTCCAGGGTGACCTTTGAGCAATTGTTCCATAATGCGATGAAAGCATCCTGTGCAACATCATTGGCGGACTCATCATCGCCAAACTTATAATAGATGTAATTCCGCAACGCCTTGATATGGGCCTCAAAAAAGCCGTTAAATGTTTCTTCTTGACAAAGCGGATCCAGAGACTTCATAAAAAGTTAAATCTATTCTTTTTTTCAGGTTTTCTCAAACAGGGGGGTAGGGTAAAATGCGGGGCTGCTCGTTTCCCAATCAAACAGTCAAACTAGTGACTTGAATAAAATCATGTTAAATCGTCAAAACACAACTAATGATGAAAACCTTTAATTACTTAATCATGATAGGAATTGGCTTTGGGCTTTTATTCCTTTCGTCTTGCCTTGAAGAGGAAAATCCCTGTCCGGATGCTGTGATCAACGTAACTGTTGATAGCACTGATTTTAAATATACCATCACCGCAGAAGGTCTTGAAGAGATCATTTATGAGTGGCGGGTCAATGGAAATATCGTAGAGACAGAGGAATTGGATGACCTCAGAGATAATCTACTGAATTTCACTTTTGAGCCTGGTACTTACACAATCTGTATTGCCGGTGAGTCTGAGTTATGTGGTGGTAAAATAGAGATTTGCAAAGAGATCACTATTGAGAAGAATCCATGTCCGGAGATGAAGTTTGAATACGAGCAGATTTCACACAACAAATTTGTGTTTGAAGCGAGTTTTGAACGAAGACATGACATCCTCTACACGTGGTATGTAAATGGAGACTCGATCGAAACAGCTCCATTTGGTGAAAACAGATGGCACGTATTTGATTACGCATTCGAAGTAGGGACGCACGAGGTTTGTATCAAGCCTGCAAACAAAGATTGTGACTCCGGCTATTGTAAAGAAATTGTAGTCGAAGAAAAAGTTTGTCCTGATCCGTTATTTGTAAGTGATCAGCAGGAGGGAGATACCTGGTTGTTTCAGGCGGATTTTGAAGGAAGAAATGAAACCATGTATAAATGGTATATCAATGATGATTTTGTGGATAAGGAAAATTTTGATGGTCACGAAACAGATCACAAGCTTTTGAGAGAATTTGCCCCCGGAGTATATGAAATATGTGTAATCGTGTATTCCGACTGGTGTGAGGAAGCTAAATATTGTAAAGAAATTGTGATAGAAGAAACACCTAATACATGTGTAGACCTGAATTATACCGCAGAGCGAATGGGAGAGGACCTGGCCTATAAATTCACAGCGGATTTTGAACTTAAAAACGATGTCAATTATATCTGGAAAGTTTACATCAATGATGACTACCAGGGAGGTGAAGAACGGTTAGCAGGTTCAGAAGATGATCATCAGTTTATCTGGCAGTTTGAGACAGGTGTATCCTATGAAGTATGTCTTATCCAGGAGGGTGGCTGTGTGGATAAACAGATTTGCCAAACATTTAAAATTGAGTAGTTGGTTGGTTACTTGCCTTAAGAAGTTGCCCTGATTTTCGGGGTGACTTCTTCCTTTTTATGTTAAGAATATTACAGGTCATCTAATTTGTAAATTGTCATTGTAATGAAAAAGTTGGTTATTTTCACTTGCAGACCCTGCACGGCAGAAAAACAAAGGTATGTGATCATGACCAGCATTAATAAGCCAAAGATCGATCAGTCATTGAGTTATAAATTATTGATATCCAAGATATTATACTATCTTATATAATCCTGTGAAACTATTTAGACTGTCTTTTCTCCTATTATTTGTCTGGGCATCAAGTGGCCTAACTGGGTGTATTGATGTCGATGAATTGGATTTTCCGGAAGATAGAACAGATGAAATTGTTAAGACCCTTGACATTTTTACCTTATTAAATTTTTATTCGAATACTGATCGTCCCAGTAACTGCTTTTCTGTTGTTTTTCCTTTTGAGCTGGCTTATAATTCAGGGATCATTATCAATATTGATGACCTCTCGGGGTTAAGTGAAGCCATTGAAAATCAATCCAATGCTTTCTATATCGAAGGGGTGATCCTACCTTTATTGGTCAATAAAAACGGTGTGCTTTCCAGTATCGAAACAGAAGCTGAGCTGACTGAATTGTTGAAGGCCTGCGAAGTGCCACAATTAGCTGACTACCTCAGAGATTTCAAAAGTCAATGCTTTGAACTTGTGTTTCCAATCACACTGATTAATAACCTGGATACCATGGTTATAGATAACAATGATATGTATCATAGCTTAAAAGGATCGATAGGTAACGAATTTGCGCCGGAATTCCTGTTTCCACTGGAAGTGGAAGTTTTTGGAACGGATGAACTGGTGACAATCACAAATTATTATCAATTGCTTCAATTGTTCAATCAATGTGTGCCCTGTCCAGAAGGAAGTATCCTTATCAATCCTGAGTATGACGGACGGTATACTTTCAAAGCTATCTATAATAAGGTTGATGTGCCAATCAGCTACAAGTGGTATATCAATGAAGATTTTATCAGGGAAGGGACTGTCAGCAGTGATGATTCACTCGTACTTGAATTGCCTGAGGGAGAATTTGAGATTTGTTTACAATCTTTCAATCAGGATTGTATAGCCGGTGACTTTGTGTGTAGGTTCCTAAAAGTTGAGCGTCCGTGTCCGGTATTGTTTTATAACAAGGAGGTAAGCGATGGAAATCCTTTTTTATATCATTTCTTTGCTGATTTTACCCTTCAAAATGAGATTTCATACTCCTGGGTTGTCTATAAGGATATTAACACGTTTATCACTTTCGAGGACGAAATTCCGGGGGAGGGTGACGGAAAATTCTCCTATGAATTTTCTCCCGGATCCTACAGGGTTTGTTTGGAAAAAGAGGGTGTCAATCAGAATTGTCAGCTTGCTCAATACTGCACCGAAATTGTGATTGAATAGAGGCCTGATTGTTAAATTTCACCCAGTTCAAGGACTTTTCTGACGACATATGGGTTTTTAGCAGTGGTTCTGCATCTACAAATAACGTTGACAACTTCACCTTTCATTGATTGTGGAAATCCGTAGATGGCCTCACCATCTCTTTTGGGTAGAACCTCAACAAAGGGGAGCTCTTCAATTAGAAACTGATTATTGAGTAAAGATCCAATAAAGAAATTAGCCTCAGTGCAGTCATCAATGCTGAAATAGTAAACTGATTGGCCTTGAAAAGTCTGCAAACGCACATTTATCTCAGGCATTGCCGTTTTTCGTTCACCACTTGTATAGTATTCCTTCAACCCCAACCCTTCTTTGCTTTGAAAGTAGGGGATTTCGGCCTTTAACTGACCATTTCTATAATAGAGCTTTACGATACCAGTGACTTCATCATCTTCATAAGGGGTCTCTGCATAGATTCTTCCACTCTCATAATATTTTGTGGCAATTCCGCTTCGTTTGCCATCGTCATAGGTCATTTCAAGCATCACCTGATCACTGCCCTGATGATACAACAGTGATTTACCATGCTTAATACCCGCCCTGTAGTTGATCTCTGATTGAAGATTTCCAGAGTCATCATAAGTTTTTACTAATCCATCTTTACTCTTACTTTCTGAGGACGCTTTTTCAGAAATATCCGATTGTTTACAAGACACTAAAACAACCAGGATGAAATATAATATAGAGCGTGAATGTCCCATGAAAATTACGAATAAAATCTAAACCTAATTTAACAAATTCATTCGAAATGAGCGTGGCATAGACAAGAGTTCAGAACAATAGGAACATACATTAATGAATTGGTTGAGGCGGTTAAACCATTATTAAGAAAATTTCGTATATATGCTGCTGCCTGGGCCATGAACTACACTGAAGAAATCCTTTCTGACAAAAAAATAATCATCGTTCGTTTATCCGGTGATTATAACAGTGATCTGGTTTATAATCTTGCAATAAAATACCGTACAATGGCCCTTCAAATGGGATATTGCCTGATTTGTGACACAAGGGAGGGGAATAATAAGATGACGCTTTATGATGGTCTTAAAGCACTAAAGATTTATGAGAAAAAAGAAAATAGGAAGTTAAAGAAAGTCCCATCTTCAATTATTGCTAAAGGGTCCCAGTATATCTTCTTTAAAGTAATCGAACAATTCATGGTTAATGCTGGAGGCGACTTCAAAGTATTTAAAGAAACTGACAAGGCAATTGAATGGTTTAGCAGTAGGTCCAAAAAGTAAAAAAGCTCGGACCAAATGATCCGAGCCTCGCTTAATCCAAGAGGTAATAATACCCGTAGATAAATCTTCGACAAAACCTCCAATAGACTTATTGGGCAAAACAATTCCGCTCATACAAGATTAGGGGATAGTACGAGAAATTAAAATCGGTTAGTTCGCTGAAATTTTCTAAGTTTAATCGCGTAGAAACGAATCAAATAGATTGATTTTTGAATAGTTGAGCATTTTTTTACAATCTTTCTATCCTGAGGGTTGAGTAAATTCACTTAGCGACTAGACACCTGACTTTTTCAGCAGCGATTCCTCAGACGTATATCGCAATATGCTGCGTAGCTAACTTCAATTTCACTGATCAGTACCAGATTAAATCAAAAGTTGCACCAGGGAAAAATATACCTTGGGAGGGTGATATTATTTAAATTTTTTCTTAAGTTTGTTTATGCATATATGTTAATACATATATCGTCTCCCGCTATGGAATTATGAAACTTAATTGTATTCATATTCCACTATGACCAAAAAGAAATTGTTTATCCTCGAGGATGATGTAATTACTGCAGAAATGTATACACATTTTTTCAGTGTATACTTCGAGGTTTCCATCGCTTCTAATGCAAAGAGTTTTTGGCACTATTTCAAAAACAACACACCTGATGTTGCAATCATAGATATCAATATAAAGGATAGCAAGCAAGACGGTACTTTACTGGTCAAAGAGTTGAAAAGTCTTAGGAACAATCATACAAAATTTATTGCTGTCACGGGATATCAGGATCTTAAGTCCTCAGAATTGTTTGATGGGCATTTTAAAAAACCCATTGACCTCGATGAACTCAAAAGCTATATTCAGAACATACTCTACAAGGAATCAATAAGTTCCATTTAGTCTGATCGTTAAATGCTTTTCCAGAGACAATCAATTCCACATACCGGAGATATTTTGGAGTTCATGTGCCTCAACCACTTCCATATTTGAAACCTCCTTTCTGTCATATCCGCTCACCTCAAAAAGAATTTCAAAGTTTTCAGGAGTTATATGGTCATCAAATTTATTCGCGATAGTTTTCTCAAAGAATCCTTCCTGATGAATAGTAGATGAAATCATCTCTACACTAGTATCTGTAAACCCGGCTATGATAAAAATATAGCTATTTCCCGGTCCGGCTACCCTGGAAAAAATACCATAGTCTTTGTGTAACTCACCAGGGTCTCCCGTAATTTGTATGGTGTCACCTTTGGCTTTAGACATTAAATTGGCATAATTCAATCCCGGACGGTATGCAGAGATCTTAAAATACGTATCTAAGAGGTACATACTTTTAAAGAAACCAATAAAGACAATGTTGTTTTCCATAATGTCTTCGATTGACAGCTCTGATCCCATTCTGAAGTTCACATCTTTTGGCAAACTGTTGAGAATTCCAGAAATATTGTAAAGACTAATTGCATGTAGCCTGGTCAGGTATTTACTTCTTGATTGATTTAAAGTAGCCAGGTCGGGTTTTTCTTTCTGAAGGTCTTCGAGGGTGTTTATGCTATAGTCTCTTACCAGATTACCCTCTTCATTATGATACATAAACATGTCACCCAAAACGACCAGTACTGGTTTGTTGTTGCCATTAAGGTTATGAAGAATAAATGATTGATTAAATTTTCCCTCTGAACCTTCAGCGAAATACTGATAAAGAAGGAGGGTGGTTAACAGAAAAATGGTCGCCCAAAGAGCTACCATCAAACGTCGTGTAGATTTTCCGTTGGTAACTTCAGAATCCAGATTTTTTGTAAAAGTGACTTCGTAACTTCCCTTTTCCAGCGACAATCTGATTTTATCTTTTTTTCCTTCCGTGAGATAATATTCCTTTAGCTTGTTTCTTAGGTGATAGACGGCTACTCTGACATAAGAAGTGTCCTTTTCTGTGATATCCTCATCAAAGAACTCCAGAGCGATAGTGGTTTCTTTAGGTGGCTCATTCTCCAGTGTTTTATTCACCAGGTATGTCAGCAATTGTTGATTCTTTTCACTCCTGAATAGCTCGCTGGAGGTGACCTTTTCCAATTGTTGCAGAATTTCTTCTTTACCTATTGATAATGATCCGTCATTCATTTACACAGTTTCTGATATTTTAAGAAGTACGGTTTTTAACCGTTTTTAACCCCAAATATTTCTTAAATTTCAACTAAAATGCATGAAAATTATATTTCTTGTTACATATGCGTAATTGCAAGTTCACCATATTCATTCTAGTTGTACTCATTGGTTGTCAATCAAAAATAGAACTTCCTGAGGATGTTGCATTGGCGTATGATAAACTTCCTGATGTAATTGATTACAATTATCACATTAAACCTATTTTATCGGAGAACTGCTTTCAGTGCCATGGACCTGACAAGGCCACTCAGAAGGCCGATCTTAGATTGGATATTGCAGACTCTGCATACAACGAATTGCCTCAGTCTCCTGGTAAATTTGCCATTATAAAGAAGAAACCCGCTTCCAGCGAAATGGTGAAGCGTATTCTTTCTGATGACCCTGAAGTGGTCATGCCGGTACCAGAGTCACACCTGAAACTCAGTGCTAACGAAAAAGCCGCCATTGTAAAGTGGGTTCGTCAGGGAGCCAAATACAAAAAACACTGGGCCTACATTCCACCACATCAGGTTGATTTGCCTGAAGTGGAAAATGAGTCACTTGTACAAAATGAGATTGATCCTTTCATCCTACAAAAACTTGAAATACAGGGACTAGATCCAGCTGATAAAGCCGATAAAGAGATTCTTTTTCGAAGATTGTCCTTTGCCCTACGAGGTCTTCCTCCCAGCATCGGGGAGATAGATGAATTTGTATCGGATACTGACCCAAACAGCTATGAGAAGTGGGTCGATAAATTTCTAACATCATCGGATTATGGTGAAAGGATGGCCATATACTGGTTGGAACTGGCCCGTTTTGCCGATAGTGATGGATACCTGGATGATAAGATGAGAGACTTCACACCCTGGAGAGATTGGGTGATTGAGGCATTCAACAAAAACATGTCTTATAAGGATTTTGTGACCTGGCAAATTGCCGGTGACCTGATTGAAAATCCAACTAAGGAAAGTGTACTGGCTACTGCTTTTAATCGGTTACACAAGCGAAATTCTGAGGCGGGCATTGTATATGAGGAATTCAGGACTGAGTATGTTGCTGACCGAACAAACACATTTGGAAAGGCATTCCTTGCTTCATCGTTTGAGTGTGCCCGATGCCATGATCACAAGTACGACCCCATTTCACAAAAGAACTATTATCAGCTTTTTGCCTTTTTTAATCAAACAGATGAAATAGGATCTGCTGTCTATGGTCCTGATATCACTCCGGGGCCCTCCATGCTACTCACTACTGAGGAGCAGGATGATATCATCGCATATCTCAATGAGAAGCTGGCCAAAAAGTCAGACAAGCTGGCAGAAGTAAAAAGCAAAAGTGAAACCTCCGTAGACATTTCGCAGAATCATCTTGAGCAGAAACTAAAACAATCGCTTAATTCATCCGAAGTAGTCTATTTTAATTTCGATAGACAATATCAAAAAGGTGATAAAATCCTTTCAGCCAGGAAAAATGATCCACATGCATTAAAAACCAGATTTGTCTCCCTCACTGAGGGTGTAAAAAACGAAGCCTTATTGATTGATGGCGATTATGGAAAAGCTAATCTGGACAGTCGCGAGTTCTTATATGAACGGACACACCCTTTTAGCTTCGACCTATGGATTAATGCTCCAAAGCATTACGAAGAAGCCCTGATCTTTGCCAACGCTCAGTCCATCCGGTATGGCTTCAAGGGCTACAACTGTATGCTGGACAGCAACAGGGTGAGGTTCATTATTTCGCATGCCTGGCCATATAATTCACTGGAAGTGGTTAGCAAAGATCCGGTCCCTGTATCGGAATGGAGCCATTTGACGATCACTTATGATGGAACCAGCAAAGCTGATGGAATAAAACTTTATCTGAATGGAAGGGAGCTACCCAAAGAGGTTAGAAGAGATAACCTGTATAAGGGACTTATTTACGAGGAAAATATTCATACCCTCAGTGCCCATGAGCTTATGTTTGGTAATGAACAGTTCCAAAAGATGTTTAAGAATGGACGAATCGATGAATTCAGGATGTTTAATAAGTCCATTACTCCACTGGAAGTGAAATATCTTCATGGAGAAAAGCCTGATAAGCAATCTGAAGAGCTAGTTGCTGATTTTTTTGCCACGCAGACACCCGAATATCAAAATGCTCGTCGGGAATACAAACAAATAGCGGATAGTCTTTGCAATATCCTGAATGACGTACCTGAAATTATGGTCATGGGAGAGAAAAAGGAACCACGTAAGACCTTTGTACTCAACAGGGGGGTGTATGATGCACATGGCGAAGAGGTGTCGATTGGAATGCCTGAAGATGTATTAGCATTTACTGAAGAGTATACGCAGAACCGATTAGGTCTTGCGGAATGGTTATTTGATGAGAAGAATCCATTGACTGCCCGGGTTATGGTAAACCGGATTTGGCAAATGCATTTCGGTCAGGGACTGGTCAAGACATCCGAGGAATTTGGAAGCCAGGGAAATCTGCCTTCTCATCCGGAATTGCTGGACTGGCTGGCTGTCTGGTTCATGGAAAATGATTGGGACATGAAGGCTTTGCACAAGAAGATTGTGATGTCCTACACCTTTCAACAATCATCTGAGATCACCCCAGAGATTAGGGAAAAAGATCCGGAGAATATTTATCTGGTCCGGGGACCAAGGTTTAGAATGCCAGCCGAGATGATCCGTGACAATGCTTTGAAGTCTAGTGGATTATTGGTCAACAGGATCGGTGGAGAAAGCGAATACCCCTATCAGCCGGAAGGCTTATGGGATGAAGTGTCAAATAAGATTTGGAGATACCCATATAAGCAGGGTAAAGGCGAGGGTCTCTATAGAAAAAGTATTTACACGGTTTGGAAGCGTACCACTACACCTCCAAGCCTGATGATCTTTGATGCAGCTGACCGGGGAGCATGTGAGGTAAGGCGTAAAACCACAAGTACTCCGTTGCAATCGTTGGTATTGCTCAATGATCCACAATATGTAGAAGCCTCCAGGGTAATGTCAGAAAAGGCGATGACCGTATTTCCGGATGATACTATTCGCCAAATACGGTATGTATACCGTGCCAATACAGGCCAAACCCCTGATGATAAACAACTGGCAAAAACGGTAGGTCTTTATGAGAAAATGCTAACGAAATATCAGGATGATCATAACTCAGCACAAGAGCTGGTAAACGTGGGGGAGAAGCCCACGAAGGAGGATCTCCGTGTTGATCAGCTGGCAGCATTGACCGTAGTTTCCAATTCATTGATGAACACTTACGAAGCTTATACCATTCAATAAAATAACATTATGAGTTCAAGAAGAGACTTTTTCAAACAATCAGCAATGGGAATCGGAGGAATGGCATTGGGTTCTCTGCTGAATCCTGTTAATGCTTTTGGTCAGGGAGCACCTGACCCCTTGAATGGTATTTTAGGTCAACCTCATTTTCCAGGCAAGGCCAAACGTGTGATATACCTCTTTATGAGTGGCGGCCCCTCACAGATTGAATCCTTTGACTATAAGCCAGAGCTGATCAAAAGAGTAGGACAGGAGATCCCGGAATCGCTTCAAAAGACCCAGCGAAACTCGGGTATGGTCTCTGCGCAGGCTTCTTTTCCCCTGGTTGGTTCTCCTTATCAGTTTAAGCAGCACGGTAAATCCGGGATCTGGATGAGTGATCAGTGGCCGTATCTCTCAGAAGTAGCGGATGATCTCTGCATGATCAAATCCATGTATACCGAGGCGATCAATCATGAGCCTGCAGTCATGTTTGTTCAGACAGGATCACAAATCAGTGGCCGACCATCAATAGGTTCATGGATCAACTATGGTTTAGGTACAGACAATGAGAATTTACCAGCTTTTGTGGTGATGATCTCTAAAGGAGGTGGAGCCCAGCCACTATCAGCCAATGCCTGGGGTGCAGGATTTTTGCCATCTCAACATCAGGGAGTTCAGTTCAGGTCCGGAAATGATCCGGTATTGTACCTCTCTAATCCGCATGGTGTAGATAGCCATACCCGTCGCGAGGCGCTGGATTTCATCAAAGACATGAATCATGGGTCTTTGGATGTTTGGGGAGACCCTGAAATAGAATCCAAGATCGCAGCTTATGAGATGGCCTTTAAGATGCAAACATCAGTGCCAGAAGTGACCGATATGAGCAATGAACCCGATTACATTTTTGATATGTACGGTGAGGATTCACGCAAGCCAGGGTCATTTGCTGCCAATTGCATCCAGGCACGGAAACTGGCTGAGAAAGATGTGAAGTTTATCCAGCTCTATCATATGGGATGGGATCATCATGGTAACCTACCAGGTGCTTTTCCCAAAATGGCCAAATCCGTAGATCAGGCTTCTGCTGCCCTGATCAAAGACCTGAAGCAAAGGGGACTCCTGGAAGATACATTGGTTATATGGGGTGGAGAGTTTGGCCGAACATCTTTTTCTCAGGGAAGGCTGACCGCCACAAGTTTTGGCAGAGATCACCATCCGGGTTGTTTCACCATGTGGATGGCAGGTGGGGGCGTAAAACCCGGTTTAAGCTACGGAAGGACAGATGATTTCAGCTACAATGTAGCTGAGAATGGCGTGCATGTACATGACTTCCAGGCAACACTAATGCACCTGCTGGGAATTGACCATGAGCGACTTACTTTCAGATATCAGGGACGAAAATTCAGGCTTACCGACGTGCATGGTCATGTTGTGCATGATATTTTAGCATAGGAGCTCTTAACTGAATCTTCTTCTTTTAGTAATCAATTGATCGAGATTATTGAGAGAATTTGTGGCTGATAATTGAGCGTTGAGTGGGGATTGTCTTCTTCAGGAAAATTAATCCTCTTCTTCTTTTTTTCCGGAAAATACCCAAATAAGTAGCCCTATAATCGTTACGGAAACTCCGAGAAACAATGCAATGTTAACATTACGTTGTGTTTTCTCTGCTTTGGCCAGGTATTTGGACCCTACACCTTTCTTCGCGATAAAATCTTCAAGATCCTTTATCCGTTCAGCCAATTCTTCTTTCGTTCTTTTTTTGAAATCCATGGTTGGGATGTAATTGCTTCTATCATCTACAACACTCAAATTTGTTGATTTGTTTGGTTTTTAGCTCAAACGAATTGTTTTGAGGACTTTCATTATTGAAAATAATGCTTCCTCAGAACATAGATTTAATTAGCCCTAACCCAAAAATGATGAAAACCTCTTTCTTTATGCTTCTGGCTGTTGTATTTCTATCATGTAGTGCATGACGTTTTAGCATAGGTTTGACCAACTTCCTTAAATAACTAGAAGTAAGTAAAATCAGGAAGACTCTGCCTATTCTAAAAGTGGAAACTCTACAAATATTTTGATGGGATCTGATTTGCCCCAAACGTTTTTTTAACGAGTATTATCCATAACTCAACGATTAAACAATAATGTATATGGCTTAAAATTATTCTTTTGAAGCACGATTAAAAGAAGAAATAAAAATGGTGCAGGTTTACAGTCTTAATCAATTTAATCATCAAAGCTTCCCCCGCATAATTTTTCCTGGAATAAATTGGAAGCGAAGTATCTACATGCTATTTAAATTTCTGGTGATTTTCTACACCTTCATGTTAATGGCGCAGCCGGCAAAGGCAGCGTCTGAAGTTGAAGACAAATATCAATTTTCGGTAGCAGCTTCCGGAAACGTAACAGTTTGTGCAGTACCGACCCAACATACTCAATATGTTGGCTTTAATGAATATTTCGGAAATCTATTTGATACTTCAAGATGGCCTGCACGCTGGACTTGTGGCGACTGGGCCGAGAATGAAGGATGGATGTACATTGGTTCGGATATAACCATCTTCATCGCCTACATGTCTATTCCCCTGATGCTGCTGTGGTATATCAGGAATAAAAAGATGGACTGGAAACTTAAAGGTATGGTGGGCTTATTCGGAGCTTTCATCATATTTTGTGGGTTTACCCACCTGATAGATGTGATATTATTCTGGAATCCTATGTACAGGCTCAGTGGCTTTGTGAAGCTGATCACAGGAACTTTATCTATTGGAACAGCTTTGGTACTGGGTTATGTAATACCCATCGCACTCAAGTTCAAAAGCCCCAGTGAAATGCAGGAGGAGATCCTCGAACGTGCAAGATTACAAGACATATTTGACCTGTTTCTGAAGTTTAGTCCCGGAGCTGTGGCCATGTTTGACAAAGACATGAAATATATCATGGTGAACGCAAACTGGTACAAGGATTATAATCTGGATGGAGTGGAGCTCATCGGAGAATCTCACTTCGAAATTTTTCCTGAGCTTAAAAATGATGAATCCAGGGTAGAGGATTACAATAAAGTGTTGAAAGGAGAATCAGTCAGAAAGGATAAAGAAACGGTCTATATCAACGGAAATACAGAGGTTTTTCGACTTGAATTACAACCCTGGTACGATACCGATGGAAATATCGGTGGAGTTATTCAATTGACAGCAAAATTAACTGATACTGAAAAACTAAGACATGATCTGGACATTGCGAAAGAGAAAGCAAAAATCCAATCAGAGACCATTATGGAGCTTTCACAAATGGCACAAATTGGTACCTGGGGGTTAGATATTGAAAGCGATGATTTGCAATGGAGTGATACGGTTTATGAGATCCACGGTTTGGAGCCAGGAACGAAAATAACTATGGAGCAAGCGCTTCAATACTATCACGAAGAGCACAGGGAGCAATTGGTAAATTCTGTTCTTGATGCTATTTCAGAGCAAAAGTCCTGGAATTTTGAATGTAAACTTATCAGGAAGGACGCAGAAGAAGTTTGGGTAAGAGCTATAGGTAATCCTGTTGTTAAGGAGGGGAAAGTAGTAGCCTTGAAGGGACTTTTTCAGGACATCAATACGAAGAAGAAAGCAGAGGTATTCAGGGAAGAATACAGCAAGTACCTGGAAACTGAGGTAGATAAACGTACCCAGGAGCTTCAGGGAGCAATCCAGGACCTGAAATCTACACAGCATCATTTGGTTGAAAGTGAAAAATTAGCCTCTCTTGGCCAACTCTCAGCCGGGGTAGCTCACGAAATCAATACACCTCTTGGGGCGATAAATGCCTCAATCGGATCTCTGAAAAGCTCATTTTGGAAATCCATGGGGCTATTTCAAAAGCTGTATGGAAAAATCACCAATGAAGAAGTTGGCAGAATAGAGGCGCTACTGACTGATTGTATTAAATCCAAGGAAAGACTGTCTACCCGGGAAGAGCGTGCTATGAGGAAAGAGATTGTAAAGGTACTCGAAGGTTGGGGTGTGGAAAACCATGTTCAGTTGGCCGACCGGTTTATTGACATGAATTTGGGACTTAAAATCAATTCATTCAAAGATCTGATCACACATCAACACAATGATCTTATATTGGAATTGACCTTCCACCTAAGCAATGAAGTGAGGTCAACCACAAATATTGAATTGGCAGTACAAAAGGCGAGCAAGACCATCTTCGCTTTGAAATCATTCTCAAGGTTTAATGAAGAGGAAGTCATGGAAGAAATTGATCTGCGTGACAATTTAAATACTGTACTCACATTGTACAACAATCAGTTGAAGCAGGGAATCGAAACAAGCGTTGAATTTCCTGATAAGGAGGTGATGCTACGCTGCAATTCTGATCAGCTCATCCAGGTATGGACAAACCTGGTACACAATGCCATTCAGGCCATGAGCCACAAGGGAGAGCTGGCTGTAAAAATTACAGATTGCAAGCAAGAAATTATCGTGAGTATAAAAGATAATGGTCCGGGGATACCGGTTGATATTCAACCAAAAATATTTAATGCCTTTTTCACAACAAAAGCATCTGGTGAAGGCAGTGGGTTAGGGTTGGATATCGTGAAAAAAATCGTAGAAAAACATGATGGTAAAATAAATTTTCGAACCAGCAGTGCAGGGACTGAATTTCTTGTTCATCTGCCAAACACACAGAAATCATGAGTATAGTACAACAACAGGCTATTCTTTGTATCGATGATGAAAAGATCATCCTGGATAGCTTAAAAGCACAATTGAAAGAAGAGCTTGATCCGAGCTTTAAGGTAGAAGTGGCAGAAAGCGCAGAGGAAGGTTATGAGATCATTGATGAGCTAGTGGAATCCGGTGTATCAGTATTGCTGATCGTATCGGATTGGCTGATGCCACAGATCAAAGGAGATGAATTTCTCGCTGAGGTTCATAAGAAGCATCCGAAAATCGTAAAGATCATGCTTACGGGTCATGCAGACAAGGATGCAGTGCAAAGGGCTTTTGATGAGGCTGACCTTTATAAGGTCATAAGTAAACCCTGGTCGAAAGAAGAATTAATTGAAGCCGTCAATAAAGGGCTAGAAAAAGTGAAGGGTTAATCAGACAATTCATAACAAGCAGACTATGGATCACGAAACATTTACAATAGAAGCAGAGAGCACGAAAATAACTTGCGAAATAGCGTCAAACATTGGAATTGACATCCCGATTATTTTATGTGTGGATGATGAAAAGATTATCCTTGATAGCCTGAAGATACAGCTCGCCAATTTTTTTGAAGGAGACTGTCAAATCGAACTGGCAGAGAGTGGTGAAGAGGCGCTAGAGATTATTGAGGATCTCAAAAATTCAGGGCAGGGTGTACCGCAAGTCATCATTTCAGATCAGATCATGCCCGGTATGAAGGGGGATGAGTTCTTATCGAAAGTGAATGAGATTTGTGATGAGTGCCTGAAAATATTATTAACCGGTCAGGCGGATAAAGACCATATCATAGCAGCTATCAACAAGGCCAGGTTATATAGGTATATAGCCAAACCATGGGATCAGATGGATCTTAACCTGACCGTAAAAGAAGCGCTCCTCAGCTATAAGAAAAGCAGGGAAGTAGAGCATCACCGTGATGAACTTTTGCTATTAAATCATACACTTGAAAACAAGGTAGAAGAAAGAACCAGGCAGCTGGCCCAGGAAAAAGAGAGATCAGAGGGATTATTGTTAAATATCCTGCCTGAGAGTGTGATGAATGAACTAAAAGACAAAAATGAAGTAGAGCCTAAACATTATGAATTGGCTACCATCGCTTTCATAGACATAGTTGGGTTCACAAAACACAGCAATGATCTGTCTCCCAGAGAGGTAGTAAACCAGTTGAATTTTATCTTCAATATTTTCGACGATATCGTTGAGAAATATGATCTTGAAAAGATCAAAACGCTGGGTGATGGCTATATGATTGCCGGAGGTGTTCCGGATCCCAGTTCAAACAACCCGATCACAGTTACACAAGCTTGTCTGGAGATAATTACTGAAATTGATTCGCTAAAAGAAAATAAAATTTATTCCAGAATGCCTAGGTGGGATGTCAGAATTGGCATCAATAGTGGTGAGCTGGTAGCTGGTGTTATAGGAAGAAATAAATTTGCATACGATGTATGGGGGCATACAGTAAATGTTGCGAGTCGCATTGAATCGCGGGGAGAACCTGGCAAAGTCAATATATCAGGTGAAACATTCCTTCATATAAAGGATTCATTTAGCTGTACAGACAGAGGAATGATATCCATAAAGAACATGGGTGAGATTAAGATGTATTTTGTTGATCCTAAATCTTAATACCAATGAGCAAAATCCTTGAAACTGATACGCTGAAAAAGTATATTATTGTTTTCTTTTCTGTTTTGTTTGGCCACATCCTAATTTCTCTGATAGTGAGTCAAGTAAGTCTGGATATAACGGAATACTTTCATCAGCACATTGATTCATCCTCATTTTTTATTGAATTTGCGCCTGAAGTCTGGTTAACTTTAATGAGTGTTGTTTTGGGTACACTCATCATTGTAATTTCCATTGCTTCCCAAAGTAATCCCAAACTCATTGATTATTATATAGGAGATTATCCCAGCCTTTTCTATACATGCGGAATCACTTTTTCAGGTATTCAGAATGTATATCTTCAGCTTAATTTATCTGTAGATTCTCTCTTTTGGAAGAACCTGATTTTTGTTAACGCCTATGTTTTTCTTCCACTGGCAATACTAAATGTTATTCCTTATTCTTTTTACATATTAAGTTATACCAAGACATCGAGCTTAATTAGAACCATTTTCAGGAGGAATAAGAATTCTCTTCTAAGGCTCGAATCTGTAAACAGAAAAGATAAAATTGAAAAGCTACAGTTTAGATTGCTGGATACAATAAACCAGCTGGATGATCAATTAGGATTTGTGGCATTTAAGGAGCCTAAAAGCGAAATTATTAGGGCTCTGGGATCATTGTTAAGACATAACCTGATTAATAAACATAAGTTTAACCCCAATGCATTTAAAGTATCAAAAACTGTTGCAGACGATATATCTTTTAAAACTTTATCTGACAAGTTTGGTGAAATTGAGAAAAACAATACCTACTACGAGCACAAGATATTTAGGGTCTATTCCGGAATATATACGCAATTAATAGATCAGGGTCACCATGATCTGGCTTCTCAATGTGCCTATGAATTGTCCCATATAGGAATGGTTGCTGCACAAACTAACAACCTGAAAGTTCTGGATTTAGTTATTATGCAGTTCAATACCTTTTTAAGATTTGGAATAAAACATGCTACCCATAGCAAGGACATCCGAAATGTCTACAATTGTGTGTTTCACTATACTCATCTCATTGTATATTTTATCAAAAACGGTAATGGAAAATTGGCATTAAAAGTCTGTGAATACCTTACCTACTATGGTAGGGAGGTTTATAAGATGAGTTTTTCAGAAAACTACTTTAATTTCCTGATAGATTGTTTTGCTAGCGAAGTGCAGAGGATACTTATTGAATGTCATCAGTCCGGGGTAAGTGAAGATACTCAAATGGAAATATTGAAAATTTATGCAAATCTTGAACCTGATATAGACGAAGAAAGCCAGCTAAAAAGAGTAAGAAACAATACCTCCAGAAGTATTAAAATAGCCTTAATATTATTTTACCTGGATAAAGGAGAACACAAATTTGCTATGCAGTTGGTGGAAGATATTATTTATGATTTAAGGTACTTTGATGCACAGGAGATCCATAGATTAATCAAGAAAGATTGTGATTTTCTAAATACAAGCGGCTCTGTTTTTTGGGAGTATACCGATAGAGGAGACAAGAATATCTATTTCACCTCTCACAAGGAACATATTAAGACTTTCTGGAAACTTTTCAGAAAGACTTACTATGAAATTAAAATACATAAACAAAACGCCGACCAGGCAGCCTGAATATCATGAAAGTAAAATTTTACGGTACACGGGGATCAATTCCGGTTTGTGAAGGAGATTTCCTGAAATATGGGGGGAATACATCCTGTGTCAGAATCCAATTTGATCAGGAGGAATTTATTGTGGATGCAGGTACTGGAATTCGTAATCTGGGTAAAGAAATTTTTAAGAATGATGATCCTAAGAAGGTCAACGTGCTCTTTACGCATTTTCATCAGGATCATATTCAGGGATTTCAATTTTTCAGACCAGTCTATGATCCAAGCTATTCAATACAATTGATGTGTGACGATGAGGGGCTATCCACGTTGGAATGGGTTCTGGCAGCACAAATGCATTCGCAGTTGTTCCCTGTTTCCTTCGATAAATTGAAAGCAAAAATTACGTTCAATGCAGTTGACCGGTCAAACATCGAAATGATCGATCTGCAGCATCCTGGTGGTTGTATCGGGTACAAATTCACTTCAGATTCCGGTGAAACGTTGGTTTACATGGTGGATCATGAGCATAAAGAAAATATTGATGAAAAATACATTGACTTCTGTCAGGATGCTGATGTGCTGATTCATGATGGTCAGTATACATCTGAAGAATATAAGATCAATAAGGGGTGGGGCCATTCCAATATTGATCAGGCTCTAAATCTTGCTAAAAGTGCCAATGTACGGCAGCTTATAATAACACATCACGACCCGGATCATAACGATTCTTTTCTTGATGAGATGGAGCGTTATTCCATAACTCAATTTCCAGATGCATCGCTGGCCAAAGAGGGAATGGAAATTTCGATTTTAAAGGAAGAAGCGAAAGCTGAAAAATTAAAGTTAGCAACCACCTGAAGGATAGATAAGGGTGAAAATGAACCTTGACCATATTCAGGCAGGAGTCTTGTGTTCAGAGCGATAAGTCCATTTTATAACAAAAAATTTACAGTGGTAAAAGTTAATTAGCCTATTCTGGATAGGTTTCTTTCAATTTTATCGCGAGCATTATTTAAGTTGTGTTTAAATTAAGCTTTGTTTTTAAATACTAACCCTAACCCAATAATGATGAAGACCTCTTTTTTAGTCCTTCTGGTGATCACCTGCCTATTCGCTACAACCGGGCAAGCTCAAAATGTTGTTTGGCCAGCAGAAAACATTAAACAACTAACTTCCGATTGGACTGGCGAACGCCTCCCTGACGGCCGACCCAAAGTATCCGATCAACTGCTTGAACGTCTTAAATCCCTTTCGATGGAAGAAGTGTGGGGCACGCTGAGAAGAAGTGGATACAACAACCAATTTGAGAATTTTGCCAGTATGTATGAAAATGGCTGGGAAATCCTTCACCCTGAAAATGTGATGACTGGTCGCGTACTTACTGCCCAGTTTATGCCATTTCGAAAAGACCTGGACAACTATATTCAGCAGCAAGCAGGTAAAGAGGGGACGAAAACACCCGTAACCAATTATGCCCCGATCATTAAGCTGCTGGATGGTGATGTGTATGTTGCAGACAGCTATGGAAAAATGGTAGAAGGTACACTGATTGGTGACAATCTTGGCAACGCTATTTATAAGGCAGGTAAGAGAGGAGTGATTTTTAATGGTTCTGTCCGAGACGTTGAGGGGCTTTCAGAAATCGAAGGATTCAACGCCTGGATAAGAGGCTCCGACCCATCGGCTATCAAAGATATGCTGGTAGAAAGCATCAATGGTCCAATACGAATCGGAAGAGTAACGGTACTTCCGGGAGATGTTGTACTAGCAAAAACCACTGGTGTAGCGTTTATCCCGTCCCATCTGGTTCAGGAAGTAGTGATCTCTGGCGAGTATACAGCACTTCGTGATGAATACACCCGATTTGCCATGGCAACCAATAAATATGAGTATGTTAATGAAGCTTTTGTAGTAGAGAAAGATGTATTCGAAAAGGATTTTGAGAAATGGCTGGATAAGAAAACAGACTTACCAATGCCTAAAAAAGAATTGGATGACTATTTAAAAGCTCGTGAAGAACGAAGAAAAGCCAACCAATCTGAGTGATCATTTTCACACAAAACACTTATTATACAAGGTCTGCCTCAAAGCAGGCCTTTTTTCATGATTTGTATTTTAGGTCAAAAAGTTGATCCCATTTAGGGGTAATCTACATCTCATTGTAGAAATAAAATCAAAAATATTTTAAGATGAGTGAAACATTTTTTAATGTTGTAGTGTATTAGTATGATAGTACACTATAATATATCAAACTCATGATAGAAATTACCCAATTATCCTACGGATATAATCGTAAACAGGAAGCACTGAAATCGCTGGATTTATCCGTAGGACCTGGTAATATCTGTGGTTTACTTGGACTAAATGGTGCTGGTAAATCAACGCTTCTAAAAGCCATAGCTGGGTTAGTTTCTCCACACTCAGGCGAAATCAAAACATTGGGTTATCAGCCTGATGAAAGGGGTCCAGCTTTTCTCAAAGAGGTAGTGATTATCACAGAAGAATTTACGCTGCCTGGTTTTTCCATTGGTAAATATCTCGAGCTGTATAGTCCTTTTTACCCTCGCTTCAATCACGCAGCCTTTCAACGATATCTGGAAGAATTCCAACTCTCAAACGATCAAAAGCTAACAGGCCTGAGTTACGGGCAGAAGAAGAAATTTCTATTGTCTTTTGGTCTGGCCACAGATAGTAAACTGGTGTTGTTGGACGAGCCCACCAATGGATTGGATATCCCATCCAAGAGTCAGTTTAGGAAAGTTGTTGCAAACGCGGTGCATGAAGACCGAACACTGATCATTTCTACACATCAAATCCGGGATATGGAAAACCTCATAGATCCAATTATCATATTGGATCAGGGAAAGATTATTTTCTATGAAAACCTGGAGTCGATTGCTCAAAAATTGGCGATCAGGCGAATGAATGACCTACCTAAAGAGGGCGTCATCTACCACGAAAGCTATTTAGGTGGATATACCATACTCACAGAAAACCAGTCAGGAGAACATACGCATATGAATCTTGAAATTCTATTTAATGCAGTGGTGAGTCAAAAAGAAAAGATCCAGACAGTATTAACCAAAAAGTAAATGCATAGCTATTTCGACATATCGCGGTTTTGGCTGCTGATGAAGCTGGAGCTTTTTAAGAGCAGGAGAGGAGTTGCCATGGCCCTGGTGATCATATTTGGTCTGTCTTTTTTTCTGGGCATGATTGTGGATCTAGCTATCGAACCTCTCACCACAAGCTTTGATCATTATGAAAACTATGCCTTTTCATTACTAATAGGTGGGTTTATCCTAAGCAGCCTTGCTTTTCATGGTTTGCGAAATACCCTCACCAGGTACCAGTACCTCATGGAGCCAGTCTCCGCTTTTGAGCGGGTACTATGTATGTGGCTGCTTAGTTCCTTGGGGTGGATTTTTGTTTTCACTCTGACATTTACTTTTTACACACTGTTCGCAAATACAGTTGGTCAGCTGCTCTTCAGTCACGTAAAATTCAATGCATTTAATCCATTTAGCGAACAAGCCTTCACGCCTATGAAATACTACTTTGTCTGTCAGAGTGTATTTCTGGTTGGAGCTGCTTACTTCAGAGGGTATGTATTTCCAAAGCTGCTCATACTTTTAATTGCTATCGCTTTTATCGCTCTGATAATTGCGTATTCAATCATGCATGATGTTATGCTGGCTGATTATGATTCAGGTGAAGAATGTAATCTGGAAAATATGCCCGGTGTGAATACAGTTTGGACAGGTGCCAAATTTTTCTTCTGGTGGCTACTTACTCCGGTTTGTTGGGTGTTGACCTATATGGGACTTAAAGATCAGGAGGTGTAGCGTGGAATTCAACGACAATCAGGCAATCTACTTGCAAATAGCAGATCTCTTTTGTGAAAACATTTTGAGAAAAAAATGGAGTCCAGGTGACCGCATCCCATCTGTCAGAGAAATGGCGGTAGACATTGAGGTAAACCCAAATACAGTCATGAGAACTTTCAATTATTTACAGGAAAAAGGCATCATTTACAACAAACGCGGTATCGGGTATTTTGTCAGCGATGACGGATTTGATATGACCCGGTCACTTAAGAAAGAAGATTTTGTTAACCAGGAATTGCCCAGGTTTTTCAAGATGATGGAGCTTCTCAATTTGAGTATTTCAGATCTTGAATCGCTGCATCGTTCCTATATCCAAAAGCAATAAAGGCATTTAAACCATCAACAATTAAATAAATGAAAACAAGCAGGAAAGCTCTCGTTTTAGTCGCAGGTATATTGACAGCCTTTTTCATTACCGGTCTTTATGTGATCAGGCAAGACCTCCGTGCTGCAATGGAACAAGCGAATGCGGAAAAAAACTATGTCCGGGTAGACGTCAGTCAATTTTCCAACATCCGTTTAATGGGTCCGTGGAAAGCCTACATTCGGCAGGGAGCAGCATTTGAAGTGGAGGTTTCCGGGGCTGTGGCATCGAATCATAGGGTTATGTTGGATACGCTTATCCTTGAAACCACCAGTAGTAGTTTTGGCCGGATCACCCTTCCCAAGCTAAACGAACTTACTGTAGCATCAGGTGGGGAGGTAACTGTGGCAGGTTTCGAAGATGATTCTTTGCAAGTAAAGCTGCGGGAGAACAGCACATTCTCTGGTCGGGAAAACGTTTTGGAATACACATCCTTTGATGTATCAGGAAACAGTCAGATCAAACTCATAGACGATCCATTCATGTAGAAGACCAACAACTCAATCAAAACAAATAAACCACTATCTCCATGAAAATTCAAAACAATTATCTGTTTAGAACAGGACTCATATATCCTAAATATTCTGGGCTACAGCTCAATTACATCAGTTTTAAAATGAAATACTAAGTCAAATTCTCAATAAATAAACAAACAATCAAATCATGAAAAATCTAGTAGTTATTCTTTTCATTCTAGTGTGCATAGTAGGCATCAGCAGTTGTGGTGTAGGTCATGCCTATGTGCTGAATCAAAATCAAAACACCACCCAGGTAGAATTGTCAGAACCAAATTTCAAGGTTGTCGGGCAAGTAAGCGGAAGTTCTGAGGTAGAGTATGTCCTTTTATTTGGAGGAATAAAGAAAAGAAACCTTTACCAGGATGCCTATTCCAGGATGATGGAAGAGGCCGGACTGGTAGGGAAATCCAGGGCGATCACTAACATCACCACAGAAGAGCATCTGGGAGGCGTACCTCCATTTTATTCAAAACGTACGATTACAGTCAGTGCACATGTAATTGAATTCAATTAATCACTTAAAATCTTAGTGACATGGAAACCACTATTAAAAAGTCAAGCCAATCTTATCCCGGTAGTTGCCTGTATGCAATGGGCTTTGTCGGGGCTGCCGTGTATTTTATCAGTCAGGCATCCGGTTTTTGGATGGGAGTTGTTGGATTTCTTAAAGCCGTTGTATGGCCCGCTTTCCTGGTTTACGAAGGGTTTAGCCACTTGAGCTAAGTCATAGTTTAGGATTATGAAACTCCTGATTTATAAAACCAATATCATGACAAAAAAGGCGGCGAAAAGTCTTGAGCCGCTTTTTAATGAGTTACCCGTAGATGACTGGTGTGTAGATATGCACGACGTCGACAGGGTACTGCGAGTAGAGGCCAATGAAAAGCTTTCTGAGGATGAAATGATCAGCAGACTTTCACAGCATGGTATTAGATGTGAAGAACTTACTGATTGAGTAATTATGAAAGCGATCAGATACCATGATTACGGAGCACCAGATGTGTTGCGATATCAAGAAATAGAATCGCCAATTCCTGGTGATAACGAGGTACTCATAAAAGTTAAATCCGCATCAATTAATCCACTGGATTGGCACATGATGCGTGGCAGGCCACTCTTTATGCGTGCCATGACCGGAATCAGTAAACCAAAACAGCACGGATTGGGAGCAGATATTGCCGGAGTGGTTGAAGCTACAGGTAAGGGAGTGACACGATTCAAGCCAGGTGACCATGTCTTTGGTGATGTATACAAGCTAAGGCTCGGCTCTCTGGCAGAATATGCCTGTGCTTTGGAAAATTGTCTTGTATTGAAACCGGAAAATATCAGTTTTGAACAGGTGGCCGCATCTCCTGTTGCTGCAATAACCGCGTTACAGGGTTTACGAGATACAGGTAAAATCCGGGAGGGGCAGTCTGTCCTTATCAATGGAGCATCGGGAGGAGTAGGTTCTTTCGCAGTCCAGATCGCCAAATCTTATGGAGCACAGGTGACAGGTGTATGTAGCACTCGAAACCTTGAGCTGGTAAAGTCCATCGAAGCAGACCAGGTCATTGACTATACCAAAGAAGATTTTGCTAATCAGGATAAAAAGTATGACCTTATTTTTGATGCAGTGGGCAATAGATCGGTCCCCGATATAGCTAAGGCACTTAAACCTAATGGGAAATGTGTAATTGCCGGATTCACCAATATGCCCAGGTTGATGCACCATATATTTCGGGGTGCCTGGGTATCTAAAACCACTAATAAGTGGGTGGGGTTGATGCCAACTGCACACATGGAGCAGGAAGATCTTGAATTTCTAGCTGAACTTTTAGCCACGGGCAAGGTCCGCTCCGTAATAGACAGGGTATACCCATTGGAAAAAGCTGCCGAGGCCGTTGAATATCTGGAAACCGCTCATGCAAGGGGTAAAGTAATCATTCAAATTAGTGGATAAATGAGATATTGTTTTCTGGTCTTCGCATTGCTTAGCGTCTGTTTTCATTCAAATGCAGAAGACTTCCAAGCGGTGATTCTTGATGATAAGACGGGTGAACCCCTGCCTTTCTCAACGATTACCATTGAAGGAACTTATTCGGGCACTGTGGCGAATGCTGAAGGGTATTTTAACCTGGATCTCAATATGCTAGATGATAACAAAATCATTATCATCACTCACCTTGGCTACGAGCCCATTAAAATCAAGGCCTATCAGCTTAGCTCTTTAAAAGAGATCCGTTTGAAACCATCTTCCTTTCAGTTGAGCGAGGTTGCCGTTTATGCAGACAAGCTGACTGCCAGAGAAATACTGGAGCGAACCCGTGATCGATTTTCGGAAAACCATCCTGACACTCCAATGAACAGGGAGTTATTCCTCCATCGTTTTGAGCGGGCAAAGTTTCCCAAAGAAAATCAACTCAATATCAAGTCATCTGATTTTGTTGGGCTGGATAAAAAGACGATACAGGATTTTCTTCAAAAGCTACCAGAGGATTTTATTGAATATCAGGATGCGATACTGAATTTTTATACAAGTGGGTCCGAGAAAAAAGTCATCCCGATTGATGGGATCTCCATGGAGGAAGGTGCCGCTGCTGATATGATGAAGGAATTTGAAACACATCTTCTGGATTTGTTTGAGGATATTGATATCACCAATCAACAGGAGGATCTATACTACAAATTCAGGACCGGCATATTTAGTTTTAAAGCTGACGAACCGGCAGAGATTACCATGGCTGAAATCTTGAATGATTCGCTCCACTACCTTGTGCCAAGCAGAGACATCAATGCTATATTATCCTTTCTGATAAAAGATTATTCAGACATAAAGAGCAAAAACTGGGAGTTTGTCACCAGCCCAGGAAAGTATGTTTATTCTCTGGAAGGTCTTACGCTCAACAGGGATCAGTGGGTTTATCATATCTCTTTTACCCCTAAAAATCGTGGTCTCTTTAAAGGTGAGATTTTCGTTGATAGTGAGGATTTTGGTGTGCACCAAGTGTCCTTCGAATATGTGGAAGGTAAATACAGCGAACGTTTCCAGGTTCTTGGCATGGGACATTCAATGGATTATAAGAAAGGGCATGTGATCTTTCAGAAAAATCCGGAGGGTTATTTTGTGAAGTATATCAGGGCTGAGCAGAACGAGCGGGCCTCCATAGACAGAGATTTTACCATTATGAAAAAGGAGAAGCGATTCATGTGGGACAAAACGCTAAATGAAATTAAAATGCATGCGGAAATGAATTTTGACATGCATAACCAGTGGGAATTGCTGATTATGGATCATAAGCCAATAGATCAGGAACAGATCTCAGCTGTTGAGCAGCCTAAGTTTGTCAGGTTTAAAAAGAAGCTGGTCTATGATCCCAAAATGTGGGAAAGCAGGACCGTGTTGGTGCCAACAGCGGAACTCAAAGAGTTTAGCAGGTAATTAATTCCTTAAATCAATATAAATTATCTGCAGGAATTGCTATTACTACCTTTCTGAACCGGAGGGCAGGCTTTAGTTCCGTAACTACAATATACACAACAATCACCAGATTTTGGTTTCAATACTTCATAACAGTTTTCACACTCATAGAAATATTGACACGCATCTGTGGGCATGGTTTCTTGTTTTTGATACCCACATTTCGGACAGGTAATGGTCGATTGTAAAGTGATTTCGTTCTCCATCTTTTTTGTTTGATTATTTAGCCGGAACTATTTCATCGGGCTTTTCTGTAAATAGATACTTGAGATAATCCATGTTAGTATCTCTTGGGTGTAACTCATCTTTGTTTTTCCCCAATAACCTAAGCATGGTTAGAATCTGAGCTCTATGATGTACTGTATGTAGAGCAGCATCTATATAGATATGTGCAACATCCACTTGCTGGTTGTTGGCAAGGGGAAGGGGATAGTTGCCACTTTTTGTGCCTATAAAATCTTTGATTCTGATTAAATCGTTCTTCCATATTTCCAACAGCTCTTCTTTTGATAAGTTGCTCCTATCGGGAAAATTAGGTATTGGAGCATTTTCCAGAATAGCAATAAAGAAATCATAGATACTCACAATGTGTGATGCCTTGGATCGTATGCTACCGGCAAGATCATTAAACTTGTGGTTATACTCTTTAGGAGAAATATCTTTAAGAATACTGATAATTTTATGATCACTCCACTCAAGATAGGCCCAAAGGTCTACTATTTCCAGTGTGCTATTCATTGCTTTTTTTTTACTACTTCATATCCCATCTTATTGATTGCTTCTAAAATCTGATCCTTGTCCACTTTTTCCGGATCGTATTTCACTATGGTATTTGATTCTTGATAAGAAGCTTTTACACTCTCTACACCCGTAAGCTTCCTAACCGCATTTGTTACATGCGCTTCACAACCTGAACAGGTCATTCCCTTTAAAGAAATTGCTATTGTTTTGAGAATGATCTGCTGAAATAGTGTGCTTTTAGCATTCCAGTCAACTTACATTGGATTCAGTAACTGTGTAACCTGTCTTATTAATAGTTTCTGTAATGGTCTCAACGCTCACAATACCTGCATCGAATTTTACATGGGTAGATGCGTTTTCATGAGATGCTTTTACTTCAAGTACTCCATCCAACGCTGTGGTAGCGTATTTTACATGTTCTTCACATCCAGCACATGTCATGCCTTTGATTTTGAATTCCGCTAGCTTGATTGAGGAATCCTGTTCCGTTGTATTTGCGTTGGTGTTTTCTGTAGCGGGATAAAAAATGTGAGAGTATCCCGGAAAAGCAAGCATCAATGTGGCAAATACAGTAACCATTCCGAGGAACTTTTTGGATTGCCAAAATGATGTGCTTTCACATTCACACTCAATTTCTTCTGTGGTTCTGGACTTACCATGCCTGCCAACAAAGAGAAGTTTCTGATACCATGCAAAGCCCAATATGCCAATTGTCAATGCGATCAAATAAGGTCTGAAAGGTTCCATCCAGGAGAAAGTGGCCGCTATACCACCAATACCTGCAAGCAATGAAAATACCGGTGTGATACAACACAGCGAGGCTACAATTGCAGCAAACAATCCAGCACTCGCACTTTTTGAAGATAGATTTGCCTGTCGGGAGGTGCGATTTGTAATGCTCATGGTGTTAATTCTTTTTGATTATGAATCGATAAACTTTCCAGTACAGGTTTAATAGTTTCCAGATTAGCTTTTACAAGCGAATAAAATACTGTCTGACCAACCTTCTTGTCCTTAACAAGTCCACCATCTCTCAATTTTCTGAGATGTTGAGAAACCCCTCCTACGGATATCTCCAGTACATCACTCAAATCACATGGACACATTTCACCTTCTTTATGAAGCAGAAAAAGGATTTTCAATCGAGCTGCATTTCCAGCCAGATTAAAAATTTTGGTTGTCAAATCCAGTTGCTCTTCCAGTCGGTCAAGGGTTTCCTTGCACTCCTTTATTTGAACCGGATCAGCCAATACTCTGATACATGTATTACTCATCTTTTTAATATTTTAGTAATTACTCAAACATAAAAACAAGCATATAGTTCAAATATTTTAGTAAATAATTAAATAAATATCGGATAGATTAGAATTGAGCTAGTTACCGGGAGTTTTAGCTAGGATGCAGAAATACGTTTTCTGGCTTTTTTTCCAAACTTCAGCCTTCCCGTTCTTTTTGCCGCTCCTTTTTACGTTTGGTACGAGCTTTTTTTCGGATCTTCTTTTTCCGTTGATTGTCTTTGATCAGTACTTTTCTCACTGAGATTCCTACCTGGTCTTTAAACCAGTTGTCCCTTCCTGAAATGTTGATATTGGGTTTATAATCCAAAGACACGTTTGCCCCGAGCAAAGTGATCTCAGCCCCAATCATCAGGTCAGCTCCGAAAGTTTCGTTTCCATACGTGGTGATCACTTCCCTGCTGACCGGATCTTTAGTAAAGGACTCCTCAATTCCGAATGACACACCTGCTCCTGTATAGAGATTTAACCGTTTAGTAATAAGAGGTATGTGGTTTTTTACCAGTCCATGCACCGTCGTATTTCGATCAAAGTCTGATTGTACGATGCCTTCCAGGGTCACATTGTTAAAAATTCTTTGCTGCATTGTCACTCCCAGCATTCTGCGGTCATCATTTGCGAGCCGAAGTCCCAGCGTGGTTCCATATTTCTGTGCCAGGATAGGGGTGGTTCCAATCAGACAAAGCAGTAGCATAAGGGCGATTCTATTCATAACCTGTTCATTTAACCCGCGGTACGTTTAACGCAGCTTGTGGTTTTATGTTATCAGTAAGCTCTAGAATGAATTCAAATTAAAATGTTCATCGCCTGATGAATAACTGAAAAATGTACGGGGCATGACCTTTCCAGACAATTCTCGCATTTGGTCAACCATTCAGATACAAGGAACGTTGATGATTAAAATATTAACTGCAGGTGCACGTCTGTAGCTTAAACCAGGTTAAAACCCAATTGATAACTACTGAACTATTCCGATGATATATGAGGGTAAAGAAATACCATTTCCTGCCATAGTGCAGACCAGTTTTTTCAAGATCATTGAAGACATGGAGCATAAGACAAATGATCCGGATGAGAATTTGTCTAATTATGCCAGGACCCTCATGGAAGAGGTCAACCGGTTTCCTGAGTTGCGCGAGGGAATTACGGATGCAAGCGAGCTACCGAAGTATCAATCAACAATAGATAAGCTGACAAGACATCTTTTTCCTGATACCCTCACTGGCAATGAAATAAAGCTTTTGATCCCACCATTTCTATTTCAGCCACTCCGGACCTCAAAAAGATTTGACAATATCATTAAGGCTTCTGCTGAACCATTTGAGTTTGGGATGAAGGATGTTTCTGAGGACCAGTTTTACCTTTATTGCTGCAATTTTCTCTTAGGAAGTTATTACGGGTATCCCATTCATTCAAGCAACCCACAAAAAATCGAGATCTACAACAAAGATCAAAAGCTAATGCGAACTTATAAGCTTTTGATCAATGCAGATCTCTGTGAGTTCATACCCACAGAAAGATCACGTGAGATTACAAAGGCAGATTACCATGAGCTCCTTGAAGATTTTTGCAACATAGATCTCTGGAAGGAGAAATTCCCACCGGATAGTTGGATCATGCGGGGGATCATGATATTTAGCCTCGTGGATGTTACCAATGACCAATCGATCAGTAACATATCATCAAGCTTACTGGTAAAGAGCCATGATTCATTTGAAAAGGTGACTGGTAGCATCAAAAGTCTACTCAACAATACGGACCTGGAGATAGGAGTGCTCATGCAAGGAGATAATAAGCTGACACCCATCGACCATGAGGAAATAACGAGCATCGTTCTCAATAATGGAGAATTTATTGATTACATCGGAGGAATGTGTGAGTATTCCTATGAATTACTCATTGAGAAAAAAGAACCCCTTGTCATTACCAATGTTGAAGCGTTTCATGATAGAGCGCCAAGCGATTTTTCAAAGAAACTATTCGATACAGGATTTAAAAGCTATGCAGTTCTTCCATTGGTTTATGACGACGAACCCCTTGGGTTTGTAGAACTGGCCTCAAAAAATGCTTATGAGATCCATGAGGGTTCTATCAGCTCTTTGAGAGATGTACTACCTGTAATTGCCATGGCCAATAAGCGTTTTATCACAGAGGAGCAAAACCTGGTTGAAGCCATCATTCAGCGTGAATACACAACCATTCACCCTTCTGTGAAGTGGCGCTTTGAGGATGAGGCAAGAAAGTATATTAAAAAGCAATTCCACGGAGAGCAACTTTCTTTTAAAGATATTGTGTTTAAAGACCTATACCCACTCTATGGTCAGATGGACATAAAAGGATCCTCAGAGAGGCGAAATGAGGCTGTGAGTAAAGATTTGATTAAGCAAATCAATGCAGTGATGAAGGTATTGAGGGAAGCTTTTAAAAGAAACCCCATGCCAGCCTATGAGGAATTGGTTCACAGGTTGGAAGCTTTTAAGGTTGAAGTTGGTGATGAATTGGCTGCTGGAAGTGAGCATAAAGTACTCAATTTTCTGGAAGCAGAAGTCTATCCGGTACTTGATCACCTCATGCAAATCGATCGGAATCTGAAATCACAGGTTGAGAAATATTATTCGATGCTCGATCCGGAGGTGAAAACGGTCTATGAGGCAAGAAAAGAATACGATCAGACAGTCAATCAGATCAATAATAAGCTTGCGAATTTCATCGACGAAAACCAGAAGGAAGCCCAAAAGATGTTTCCCCACTATTTTGAACGCTATAAGACCGATGGAATAGAGTTTAATATGTATATCGGTCAATCGATCACAAAAGCTGAAAAATTTGATCCTGTGTATCTGAAAAACCTCCGTTTGTGGCAGATAAAAGTGATGAGCGAGATGGAGCAACATTTCAGAAAGCTGCAAACAGAAATGTACACTCCAATTGAGGTAGCATCTCTTATTTTGGTCTACAGTACACCTCTATCAGTTCATTTCAGGATGGATGAAAAGCAATTTGATGTGGAAGGAGCTTATAATGCCCGGTATGAAATCATCAAGAAGCGGGTTGATAAGGCTAACATAAAGGGCACCAAAGAGCGGATCACAAAACCTGGACATATTGTAATTGTTTATACCCAGGATCAGGATGCCAGAGAATACAGAACTTATCTGAGCTATTTGCATGCAAAAGGATATCTCGAGGATCAGATCGACGATTTTGAACTGGAAGATCTCCAGGGAGTACATGGGTTGAGGGCTTTAAGGGTACCTGTGGCTTACATGGCGGAAAAAAAGGATGAAGAGTGGGTAAATGAGATTGAAGAAAGGATAATTCGTTAAAATCCTTTAATTTGATCAGCTTTTAAAATTAACCCTCCCTCATGATTACAAATAAACACGTTGTTATCCTGCTGTTTTCTATAATTTCAATTAACGGATACAGTCAAACTAAAACCATTTCGTCAAGGGTCTTCGACTGGGATGAAATAAAGAACCAGGATAAGGTCTTCACCGGTAATTCAGATGGGTTTACTCACCTGGATATTTCGGTCAAAACGATTCAACCAAAAGGATCTCTGACAATACCTGGAACAGGAATTGAGACGTTGGTGATCATGAAATCAGGAAAGCTGGATCAACAGGTGGGTAAACAGAAGGCTTCGCTAGGTAAAGGAAGTATTACCCTGGTTCATTCCAACAAAGCCCTGAAGCTTAGGAATAAGGCAGGTGAGGAGAGTGTCTTTTACCTGATTCAGTGGAAAGGAATCAACGAGCACCTTTACGATAAAGCCCCATATCCTGATGCAGTGATGGTAGATTGGGATACTGTTACATTTCAGAAAACCTCCAAAGGAGGAAGACGCACCATCATGCGACAGCCAACCCCAATGCTGAATGAGTTTGAAATGCATACAACAACACTCAACGAAGGACTGGCGAGTCATCCGCCTCATACGCATCTGGACGAAGAGATTATTTTAGTCAGGTTTGGTGAAGTAGAGGAATCCATAGATGGTGACACCTATCCGGCTGATGAAGGATCATTCATTTTCCTTCGTTCCATGGTGCCTCATGGTATCCGAAATATTGGTAAGGGCCAATGTGAGTATTATGCCTTTCGGTGGATACCCAGAGAATAATCACTGACTGACCTTTAGCAAATATTGATTTAAACCATTTTCCAGTCCTACGTCGATTCCATTTGTAAGTTGAGCACCACTATACACAGCTGATTCACCTGATGTGACATTAAGTAACTCATACTGCGCATCAGGATCTGGGATAAACCATTCGGGAAACTGGTTGATCCTTGGCCAGTCAAATGGTAAATTCAATATGGTTTGATGTCTTTTTGAATCGAATTTCAGTTTTCCTGTCCATGTATCTTTTGTAGTAAGACTGATTGCATATGCATCACCAATTTTAGATACACCTGGTTCAAGATCCGCTCTCCAGGGTTGTACGGTCATCCCCTGTGTCTTCCAAAAGCAGTACATAATAGTGGTTCTGGCAAAATTTCCATCTCCATGCCATCCTTCAATGACCCCCGAGTTCATCCATTTCTCGGTGTTTGGCCTATGGCTGGAGTCCTGCATCGACCACATCACCTGGATCTCACTATCTACCCACTTTGCTGCAGCTTCAACAGGTTCTCGGTTATAGAGGTTGAGCGCGCCTTCAATGGCATCGGCGTAGCCATCGGCTGATCCCCGTTCCCAATCAAAGTTTCGGTAAGAGGAATTGAGCGTGTTGAGTGCTTTAATGGTGGCATCCTTGTATGCCTGTCTTGAATCCAGCTGGTAGACGGTGTAAATACCATTGAGGTTATACCCGAAATTATCAGCGATGCCATCATTGATGATTTCACCCGTTTGAGGTGAAACTACATTGTAGAACAAGCCGTCTTCGTTCCTTCCTACTTCAAGTATCCTGTCAAGCATCTGGTGAATCGGTGTGAGATATTCTCCTTTCTTTTCCGGTCTTGCATAGCTGACGGTGGCATAGAGTTCACAAAGTCCTGATACCACTTCACAACCGTGATCACGAAGTCTGAGCTCTTTAAAGTTTTCTGTGGGATGCTGATCTCCTAGTAAATAATAATCTCCAAGACGAATGGCCCACTCCAGGTATTTATCATCTCCGGTCATCCAGTAGATTCTTGACAAAGCCTGGAGCATCTCGCCATTCAATTCTACATTGGTGGAAACAATGTTTCCATACTTTGTTTCGACTGGTGCATGCTTCCACATGTCATCAAGGATACCAATCATGCGATCCGACCATGGACTTTCACCCAGCCACTCTGTCAGAGGGAGGAGACCATCTTTGATGTATTCCGACGACCCAAACAGGATGTCATCCATATCGATCTCAGGGTTTTCAAAGTCATTTTTACTGAAAGAATAGGTATCTGGCATCCGATCCACACGGGACGTGAGTTCAGTTTCTTTTCTGAGCATGTCTTTCATTTTTCCATCGAACAACTGCTGGTCTGCAAGCGCAGCTGTGAGCACCATAAATGGATAATTGTCCGCGGCAGCATCTTTTGCATTCCAAAAATCCCTGCTATCAGTTAAATTTCTGGGGATCAATCCTGATTCAGGGTCAGCTTCACTCAACCAGTCATTAACAAACTTTTTACATCTCTCCAGCCCCTCATTTACCAGCCGACCATTGCTCCCCGCTTCTTCAAAAGCAGTTTTCTCTCCCTGAGTAAGCTCGGGGCTATTGGTAGATGTGCAAGAAATAATCAGACTTGAAACTAAGATAGTGAGGATAGGAATCTTCAGTAGTGACATAGGTTTTGGGTTAATCCCGGAAGTTATTCATTCGATTTTTAATAGACAAAATGAGGATATCCTGATTCTTTAAAAGTTTTGTTTTCGGTGGTCAACATTATTTCATTTAATTTCCCGCCTATTATGACAAAAGGCATCTGTTCTCTCATTCTCATTGTAATCTTTTTAGCATTTTTCAGCTGTCAGAAACCTCAGCAATCTGGTGAATTTGTTTTACTTCCATCACCTCAACAATTTGAAATTCAAGGTGTTAGTTATATTCAGTCTGCGGAACAGTACAGCTACTACGTTACAGCTGGAACAGACTTTCCCATCATCAAGGAGCTGAGTTATCTTGTTCCTGCAAAGAATCAGTCAGAGGCTCAGATCATCCTTTCTGTTGACAATTCAATTGATATTCCTGAAGAGGGGTATGAGATCAATATTAGTTCCGATCAGGTAGAAGTTCGAGGTAAAGATCAGGTTGGATTGCTATACGGTGTCATGACCCTGGAGCAGCTGATTAAGGATGCTCAGGACCAGGAAGTGAACCTGCCTCAGGCTTATATCAAAGATTTCCCCTTATTGGCTTATCGGGCTATACATCTGGATATCAAGCACCACCTGGAAAAGAAGCAGTATTACTTTCAACTGATGGACAGGTTGGCCAAGCATAAGGTCAATGCGGTGATTCTTGAATTTGAAGACAAAGTAAAATACAAGAGTCAGCCTGTAATTGGGTCTGAGGATGCCTGGACGGTAGAGGATTGGCGGGGACTTAGCGAATATGCCAAAGAACGTAATATCGAAATCAGTCCACTGGTTCAGGGACTAGGGCACGCCTCCTTCATCCTGAAACATGATGAATACAAACACCTGAGAGACGATCCGGAAAGTGATTGGGCTTTCAATCCATTAGATCCGGAAACATACGAAGTACAATTTGATCTGTATGAAGAGGCTTTAGAAGCCACTCCATACGGAAAATATCTCCACATCGGTGGTGATGAGGTACATACCACTGGTCGGGGTAGTGGAAAGTCCGCACTTGAGTTGCAATTGATCTGGCTCAATAAGGTTTGTAAGTACGCGGAAGAGCAGGGCAGGACTCCTATCTTTTGGGATGATATGCCATTGAAATTTGCTGAGGTTTACCGACCGATGTTCGACACTAAAATATCAAATGAGGAAGTAGATCAGATCTGGGCGAAGAACGAATCCAAATTGCTGGAATTCATCGATCAGTTTCCGAAAAATTGTATTTATATGCGTTGGAATTACTCGTCACCAGACACCTACGGAAATCTGAAAGCCATGGAATGGTTTACTTCAAAAGGTTTTCAGGTAATGGGAGCTACGGCAGGCCAGACGCGTTGGGTCCTGATGCCTCAGAATCAAAGTAACATGGGTAATATCCGTTCTTTTGCCCTTTCATCCATTGAGAAGGGATTGAACGGGTTGTTGCTTACCTTGTGGGATGATGACTCACCACATTTCGAGTTATACTCTCGGGGTATCCTGGCTTTTGCCGAATACAGCTGGGCAGGAGATCAGAGAACGCTGGCTGAAACCAATGAGGCCTTTATGCATCGATTCTTTGGGCATAAGGTAGAGGAATTGACTTTTATTGACATGCTTGAGGGTCCGGTAGGCAAGTGGAAGAACATGCTCGTTAAAAAAGGTAGCAGAAATGACGTGGTTAAGAATAGCAATCAAGTGATTGGACTTCCGGATTTGGGTAATCCGGGTGACTGGACAAAACAAAATGCCGAACGATTGGCTACAGCTCGGGAGTTGCTACAAACATGTGATTCAGTCGATAAACTAATCTATCAGGCTAAGGCCAATGCTACCAGGAACCGATACACGCTTGAGGTCTACCAGCAGGTGAGTGAGCTGATAAAATATTCTTCTCAGATGTTGCTGACGCTTGAAGAGTTTGATAGGCCTTCGGAATTGACCGATCAGGCAGAAAAGTTAAAAACCCTGGAGGGTTTACAAACCAGGTTTGAAGAGGTTCGAACGAAGTTTGAAAGTGTTTACGGACAAACCAGGATTCTTACCAAGCCCGACAATTACATTCTTGATCAGGATCACCACAGGCACAGCGCCAACCAGACGAATTCGTTTGACTGGCAATTTATAGCAGAGTTGGCGATATTAGATCAGATAAACGATTTGATAGTTCAGAACAAATAAGCTATGATGAAATCAAACTTTCAATTGGCCTTCTTTGTATTGGTCATACTTGTCGGATGCTCATCACCCAGATCATCTGATAAGCCTAACATTATTTTTATCCTTGCTGATGATCTGGGCTATGCTGAGCTTGGTAGCTATGGACAGGAGCTGATCGAAACACCCCACCTGGATACGCTGGCTGCGCATGGAATGCGGTTTACACAATTCTATGCCGGAGCCCCGGTTTGCGCACCCTCAAGATGTACATTGCTGACCGGACAGCACCTTGGACACGCATATATCCGCGGCAATGATGAAATGGCAGAAAAAGGAGACGTTTGGAATTATGCCAAAGCAGTTGAAGGTCCTAATTTGGAAGGTCAGCGACCTCTGCCAGACAGCATTAAGACCATTGGTGATATGTTGCAGAAGGTAGGATACAAAACTGCTATTGTAGGAAAGTGGGGACTTGGTGGCCCTACTTCTGAGAGTATACCCAACACTCGTGGGTTTGATTTTTTCTATGGCTACAACTGTCAACGTCAGGCCCATAATTTGTATCCGATGCATCTGTGGAAAAACGAGGAAAAGGATTTACTGGATAATGAACTTGTTGTTCCGAGCACCAAATTAGATAGTGGAGCAGATCCCTTTGATACTCAAAGCTATCAGTCCTTTTTTCAGCAGGAGTATGCCCCGGCTCTGATGCAGCAGGAGGCCCTGAATTTCATAGACCAAAACAAGAATGATCCATTTTTCCTCTACTATGCCACACCATTGACTCATGTGCCGCTTCAGGTACCCCAGGAATACATTGATTATTATGTGGAGAAATTTGGGGATGAAAAACCTTATGTTGGTACTGCAGGCTATTTTCCGGCACGGTATCCTCATGCTACCTATGCTGGCATGGTCACCTACCTGGATGATCAGGTAGGGGAGCTGATCAAAAAACTCAAAGATCTGGGTATCTACGAAAACACCTTGATCATCTTTACCAGTGACAATGGGCCTTCTTATGCAGGTGGAGCAGATTCGCCTTACTTTGATAGCGCCAAACCGTTTAAAAGTGAGCGGGGGTGGGCCAAGGGCTATGTACATGAGGGAGGTATTAGAGTCCCAATGATTGCCACATGGGAAGACAAGATCAAGCCAGGGACAACGAGTGATCTGATTGCTGCATTCTGGGATGTGATGCCCACATTTGCAGAGATTACCGGGGCTACAGTACCTCAAAGCACGGATGGGATCAGCTTCCTGCCGGAGCTCTTAAAAGATCCTAAACAAACAGCGCATGAGTTTCTTTATTGGGAATTCCCGGCTGCAGGTGGTCAGCAAGCGGTAAGGATGGGTAAATGGAAGGGCATAAAGAAGAATTTGAAAAAAAGGGAAACTAACCTCATGCTCTTTGACCTCGAAAATGATCCTCAGGAGCAATCCGATATAGCAGCCCAAAACCCTGAAGTGGTTACAAGGATTCTGGAGATTATGCAAAACGAGCATGAGACACCAGCAGTGAGTAAGTTTTTGATTCCGGTGCTGGAGGAGTAATTTTTTTGATTAATCCTCTGTTGTAAATGTTGTTTTCACTTCACTTATCAGGGGCAATCCATTTAGGTCTTGTATTCCTGTGGTGATCATTACCTGGTATTTTGTTGAATTATCCAGATCACCAATTGGATCGCCAGTAATCACACTGTCAGCGTAAGCCAATGTAATAGGTATATCCTCCAAAGTGGCGAAATTCAATAGCTTAACCGTGGAGGAATTAACTGTATTACCATCTATTTTCTTAGATATCTTTATGTAAATATTAGTGGATATTGAGACGTTGGTTTGCTCATTATATGGATCAACTTTATCAACATTTGGGGGCGGTTCTGGTGCTTGTTCTGTTTGAAATATTATCTCAGCCTCATCAATTCTATTTCCACTTATGTCCATAATGGAGTCAAAAATTGTGAATATATAGACAGAGCCATACCTTAAGTCAACTGTAGGACTGTAGGTCACTGTAGCATCTGATAAATTAACTGTGCCATCGCGGATATCACCTCCATCTCTAAGAGAAAAAGAAGAGGATGCCACACTGTTTGGTTTCAATGATTCCGAAAAGACGATTGTTATTTCAGTATTTATTGGGATATCTCTTTGGTCATTTGAAGGAGATATGCTGATGATCTGTGGAGAGGTTGTATCAACTTGCTCATCTTTACAGCTTGACAATGAGTTAATGGAGATAAACATCAAAATAGTAAATCTAAAGTTTCTGATGAACAAGTCTTACCAGTTTATACGATTCTTGTAAATATAAAAGATATTTAAAGTATCAGCCATGATTGGAAATATCTTCTTCAGCAGATCTAACATCCACACTCACATCCATAGTTTGACCTCCTCCACTATAAACCACTCCTTTCATGGGGATTAAATCACCGAAATCCCTTCCCGTAGCCACCCTGATGTGCTGGTCATTCACCAATAGATTATTTGTCGAGTCAAATTCTACCCATCCCACATCTGGGATATAAATGGCTATCCAGGCATGTGAAGCATCTGCACCGACTAGCTTAGGCTGACCCGGTGGGGGGATGGTTTCTATATATCCGCTGACATACCTGGCTGCCAAACCCATCGACCGGGCGCACGCCAACCCAAAGTGAGCAAAGTCCTGACATACACCTTTCTTCTCCTTGAAAACTTCCCGGAGTGGAGTACTAATTTCTGTAAAACCGGGCGTAAAGCTGAAGTCTGTGTTGATTCTCTGGTTGAGATCCAGCATGGCATCCATAATGGGTCGACTCGGAAAAAACGACTCATTCGCATAGGCTTTTATATCACTCAGGAAGGGCACGAAGGGCGATTCCAGATAAAACTGTCGTATATCATTGAGGACTTCTGTGGTATGGAGAAGCTCAGCCACAGATTCCCATGAAGGTGTGTCAGATGGCTTCAGGTCCATCCATGCGGGACGCGAAAGCTCAACCGAGCTTTGAGAAGTTACAGTCAGTTCCTGGTGGGTCTTTTGAAGAGAAAAATAGATGAACTCATTCTCAAAGAAGTCCTTCCGCCTTGTGAGAGATGTCGGTTCCGGTTCTATCTCACAATCAAAATCCACGAGCCGCTGATAGGGATGTGCACTGGGTATTTGATATACGATATTGTGGCACAGGGAGGCCGGAAAATCATATATGTACTTCGTGATATGTTTCACATTGTATTTCATACCTCAGGCAATTTGGTGGTTACGAATCCATATCTGTTCTGGGTGTGACTGAAATACTGTTCATTGATCAGGTTGTAGACATCACCAAGCAGACCAGTGATCGACTCAAGGTATGACACAAGCTCCTTTCGGTGCTTGCCGGTCTTATCTGCTACCACAAGTTGTTCCGGAGTACACAAGCGAACTTTTGTATTGATTTCCAGGAGTTTCTTTCTGATAGGATTTAAATACCTGCTATTGCCATCCGGCATTTTGCTGATATGTTGATCTATTCGCTCGACCTGGTAAGCAATGGATTTTGGGTTTAGCTCGTCAATTAATAGTAGATTGAGTACTGCCTTCACCTCCAGCGTAGACCGGTACATGTATCGGTATGTCACCAGGCTTTCGTTTGTCATTAGCAAATATTCGAGGATCATTCTTTCGACATCTTCTGACCTTTTCTCAGCAAGCATAGCTTTAATGATGATGCAGGTATTACGCGCCGATTCATTGAACCTGCCAATATTTAAAATATTCCAGGTGTTTTCCCGGGTCATGTTATCAATATTGAGTCCATGAAAGGCCATCAGTTTGATGATGAGGTTATCCAGGTTTCTGTTGATCTGATGAAGACTGGTCTGGTTTTTCATGCGACTGAGTTCATCAGAAATACTGTCGAGAATCCTCCAGGTATCCAGGCTTAACCGATCTCTTACAGAGTAGGCATTGTTAAGAAATGATTGCACGGATTGACTAAGGGACCCTACCCGGTGAGGATCAGTAATCAGTGAGATCAATTCCTTTTTTGATTGGTTCAATACACTCTTTTTATTGAAACCTGGCTGTGTACCTGTGATGGCCGTTAGTGTTCTTAACAATGTGGTGATGACCAGGTCGCCATCCAGGTGTTTTTCGTCAGCCGTCTCGTAGTATTTCTTGAGGATGATACGGAGTAACCTTACGGTGTATATAGATCTTTCAATATATCTGCCTAGCCAGAACAAATGCTCACCAGTCCTGCTGGGGATGATGTTTTGTATTTGCTTGATGATAGGAGTGGATTTCAGGTGGTGAGTTTCTTTACCTTCACTCTCCAGGATCCATGTGTCCTTGCTGATTCCCCCGCTTTGGTTGGAGACAATAAATACTCCTTTGTCAGGTGAACTTCGTGACAATCCACCCTGCATGACTTCATAATCATCATTGTCAGCATCTGCCACTACATAGCTTCTGAAAACAGCATTTCTGGCTTCCATCTTTCCATTGATATAGGAGGGAGTAGTGGAAAAATTGACCAGCTCCTGTGCCACGTACAGATTCGGCCTGGAATTGATTTCGTTTTTCAACTGGATGATTTGCTCCTCAGACAGGTCGCCTCCATAGACAGATCGATTCAATCGGCTCCGATAGATCTTCCTGACCATCAGAAACCTGATGTTATCCAGTACATACTGCTTTTCCTTCTCCTGACCACACCACCAGGTGGCTACGGATGGGAGTATCAGGTCTTCATCGAGCACATGCTGACAGATCTTAGGTAAAAAAGCCATCAGACCCGGGTTTTCCAGGATCCTGACTCCAATAGGATTGATGACCAGTACCTTTTTCTGTCGTACAGCCTCCATCAGGCCTACAACCCCCAATTGCGAGTCCATTCGGAATTCAAGGGGGTCGCAAAATACATCATCCACACGTCTGATGATGATATCTACTTTTTCCAGTCCACCGATGGTTTTCAACCAAACATAACCATCACTTACCGTGAGGTCCTGCCCAATGGCCAGGGTAAATCCCATGTAGGAAGACAGGTATGCATGCTCAAAATACGTTTCATTGGTCGGTCCGGGAGATAAAAAGACAATCCTGGGGTCGTCAGTGCCCTGCCAGGATAGCCTTGATAAAGTGTTTTTTAGCGTTTGGTAGTAGCTCCCAACTCTCCTTACATGGTTTTCTCTGAGCATTTCCGGGAACACCCGGGTCATTGCTACCCGGTTTTCGAATGCATATCCCGCACCTGAGGGAGCATCTGTTCTGTCATGCAACACCCACATTTTACCATCGGGTCCTCTCGCCAGGTCAGCTGAATATTGTACCAACTGATGTTTGCCCGGGATCCTGATTTTGTCCATCTGACGTAAGAACCCCATGTGGTTATAGATCATCTCAAAGGGTATGATCCCTGACCTGATTAACTTTCTTTCACCATAGATGTCCTGCAGAATATGATTCAGAAGGTTAGCCCTCTGTTTTAACCCTTTTTCGATGAGCGTCCAGTCCTTTTGGTTGAAAATCATTGGGATTGGATCGAGCATCCAGGGACGGTTGAGCCCTTCGGGGTCCCCGTAGATGTTGTAGGTGACCCCATTTTCTTTGAGTAGCTGGATCACCTCATTGGCCCGGTTGGTCAAGCCCTCGTTTCCCAGTTTGTCGTAAGCATTGACAAGCTTCTGCCAATGGGGATAGATGTTGCCATCAGGCGTAGCTAATTCATCAAAAAATTGCGTATTACTCGATGTACGCTCAGACAAATAAGAAGAAATCATGTGCTCAAATGTCTGCTTTTTTTAGAAATTCAGAAATTTCTTTTGCCCTTATATTTTCTGAGGTCCATGGTAAATGGGTAATCAGGATTCACTAATTCCGTGGTCACCTCATACTTAGGAAGGATGTCCAGCTTAGTGAAGAACCTGCCACTAGATTGCTGATTCACCACAGTTGGCTCCACCATGTTGATAGAGTGACCAAAGTCAAAGAACCTGGAAATACGCCGCGATTCGGCCTCATAGCTGTTTACAGGGAAGGTCTCATAATTTCTTCCCCCCGGATGGGCCACATGATACTGACAGGCTGCGATGGACTTTTGGGTCCATGTATCATAAACATCAATTACCAGGGGAGTGTCCACGCCGATGGTTGGATGGAGGGCAGAAGGTGGCTGCCAGGCCCTATAGCGGATTCCTGATACATACTCACCCTGAACTCCGGTGTTTTTCAATGGTATTCTGCAGCCATTGCAAAGCAAATGGTATCTGGAGTCCGTCAGACCTGAGATTTTCACCTGGATACGCTCCATGGAGGAATCAACAAACCGTGCAGTACCCATGCTGGACATTTCTTCTCCCAACACGTGCCAGGGTTCGATGGCCATCTTTAATTCGATATGTATATCATCGACCTGTAGCTCACCCAGGAATGGGAATCTGAAGCTGAAGAAAGGATCGAACCAACTCATGTCAAATTCGTACCCGAAGCTTTTCAGTTCATTGATGACTTCATTGAGGTCTTTGTAGCAATAGTGGGGAAGGAGAAAGCGGTCGTGTAAGGCGGTGCCCCACCTTACCAGTGGCTTGCTATAGGGTTTTTGCCAGAACATGGCCAGTAGAGCCCTGATCAACAGGAACTGGACCATACACATTTTGTAGTGAGGTGGCATGTCAAATCCCCTAAACTCCAGAATCCCCAGTCTGCCACTGTCTGAATCCGGAGAGTACAACTTATCGATACAAAACTCAGCCCGGTGTGTATTGCCCGTAATATCAATCAATAGATTCCTGAATACACGATCTACGATCCAAAAAGGAACTTCTTCCTCTTTGAGATCAGGAATTTGCTGAAAGGCAATCTCTAACTCGTAGAGAATCTCATCGCGCCCCTCATCCACCCTTGGAGCCTGGCTGGTTGGGCCGATAAATTGGGTTGAAAACAGGTACGATAGAGAGGGATGATGCTGCCAAAAAGTGATGAAGCTCTTCAGTACATCTGGTCTGCGAAGGATCGGACTCTCCGAGGGTTTTTCGCCACCTAAAGTCACATGATTTCCACCCCCAGTACCCGTATGTCGTCCATCCAGGTTAAACTTTTCACTGGTCAGCCTACTGAGAGTTGCCTTCTCGTATAAGATCTCATAGTTTTTCGTCAGCTCCTTCCAGCTCCCAGCCGGATGGATATTCACTTCAATAACGCCCGGATCAGGAGTGATCATAAACTTTTGAATCCTCACATCCCTTGGTGGATCATAGCCTTCTACCAGTACAGGCATATTGAGATCAGAAGCAATTTTTTCAACTGCAGTGATCAGGTTGAGGTACTGTTCGAGTAAAGCAACTGGAGGGAGGAATACAAATAATTTTCCTTCCCTGATCTCCACGATCAGGGCGGTTTTGAAGATATCCTTAGAATTGTTGAAGGATTGATCAGTGTCGATCATTTTACTGATCTCTTTTGCTGTTGGGAGGGCATCCACCTCGGCAAACTGACTTCTTTCCGGCTGGAAAATTTCTTTCTCAGGGTCCAGCTGCTGAATGGACTTTAAAGGTAACCGCAAACCCACGGGTGAATTTCCCGGAACGAGGAAAAGATCATTTCGTCTGAACTTCCACTTGCAGCTTTGCCAGTTGGACGCCTCATCATCCCACCGTATTGGGATCACATATGCCACTGGCTCATCCATCCCTTCATTGAGGATTTTTGAAAGCTTTTGGCGCTCCAGATCACTTTTTAGATCCAGTTTGAGAGGATCCACATTGACAGGAACCTTGCTTTCTTCCCAAATAAAGTAAAAAGGGTCCTCGAAAGCTGGTTTTAGATTCTTTGGATCAATGTTTAGTACACTAGTTAAACCATCGATGAACTTTTTGGCATCTCTGATGCCCAGGCCGTAGTCCTTTGAAAGGTCCGCCAGCAACTTGTCATCATTCCAGATAGGTTTGCCATCCTTACGCCAGAAACAGGCCAGCTTCCATCGGGGTAGCGGCTCTCCCGGGTACCATTTGCCCTGACCATATTGCATCAAGGCACCTGTTGCAAATTCATCCTTTAGCTGGTGGAACAACTGATTAGCAAGCTTTCGTTTGTGGGCGCCGTCTGCGGCAGAGTTCCATTCCGGGGCATCAGTGTTGTCGATAGCCACAAAAGTGGGTTCTCCACCCATGGTCAGCTTTACATTGTTTTGTAAGAGGTCATTTTCAACCTGTTCACCCACACTCATGATTTGATTCCATTGCTCTTCTGAGTAAGGTTTGGTTACCCTGGGTTTCTCAACGATCCTCTTGACAGTGTTTTCAAAATGGAAGGTAGTGTTGGTTCTTTCAGTGGATCCTGTAATGGGTGCGGCATTTTCCGGGTTTGGTGTACAGGCCAGCGGGATGTGCCCTTCACCAGCAAACAACCCTGATGTAGCATCTAGCCCAACCCATCCAGCACCTGGAAGATACACCTCTGCCCAGGCATGCAGATCCGTAAAATCTTCCTCGGGACCGCTAGGACCATCCAGGGATTTCTGATCAGCCTTTAGCTGTACCAAATATCCTGATGTAAACCTCGCTGCCAGACCAAGGTGTCTCAACAGTTGAACAAGCAGCCAGGTGAAGTCGCGGCATGATCCGGATCCTATTTTCAATGTTTGTTCACAAGACTGAACACCTGGCTCCATCCTCACATTGTATTTGAGCATACCATTGACGAGCTGATTTATAGCCACCAGGTAATCAACGGTATTCATTTTTTTCTTTCGCAGCTTTTTGGCTTTTTCTACGAGGCCCAACAGGAGTTCATCTTTCTCCTTTATTTCCAGGTAAGGGGAAAGCTGCCTTTTTAACAATGTATCATACTTAAAAGGAAATTTTTCGGCATACTCCTCTATGAAGAAATCAAAAGGATTGATCACCACCATGTCGGCTATTACTTCCACATCTATCTCAAAGTATTTGATTTTCTCCGGAAAGACGACCCTGGCCATATAGTTACCAAATGGATCCTGTTGCCAGTTGATGAAATGATTGGATGGATTGATTTTTAGTGAATAACCCTTGACTTGAGTCCTGGAATGTGGCGCTGGACGAAGGCGAATGACCTGTGGTGAAACTTCGATAGACCGGTCATAATCATATTTGGTATAATGGCGTATAGCGACACGAATAGACATAAATTAAAGTTTGGCCTGATTAGCTGAAAATATTACTAAAAATAGCCAATTGGACAGATTGATTTTCAATTATGAGGCAGATTGTTTTGATGAAAGAGAAAAATATGGATATTTTTTTCGATTAAACATATGTTTAAAACAATTGTTTATATTTGTATTAAATTTTGATGATTTGGAAAAGGACGAAACGACAGAAGAAAAAATCAGGCAGGTAGCCAAAGCCATGTTTATTCAGAAAGGGTTTGCCGGAACTAAAACAAGAGACATTGCATCAGAAGCGGGTACAAACCTGGCATTGGTTAACTATTATTTCCGGAGCAAGGAGCAATTGTTCAAGCAAATCATGATAGAGAGCCTCCATGAATTCTTTGCTTCCGTTGTGGAAGTTTTAAATGATAAGGAATCATCCCTTGAGGTAAAGCTGGAACAATTGGTTGAACGCTATGTAGATCAGCTGATTCTACATCCTGATATCCCCATGTTTATTCTGAGTGAACTCAGAGCCAACCCGGAAATGTTTATTAATGATTTTTTAAAAGGCACCAGGTTGAGGCAAACAGTATTGTTTCAACAGATTGGCAAGCAAATACGAAGTAAAGGAAAGGAAATAAACCCGCTGCATATCGTGATGAATCTACTCAGTATGACACTATTCCCATTCATTGTGAAACCTATGATCTGTCATGTTACGGAGATGAAAGACAGTGATTATAAGGCTTTAATGGAAGAACGAAAGAAGCTCATCCCCATGTGGGTAAAGCAAATGGTCAATTAATAAATATCAGGCTATGACGCTCAATCAATTAATGATTCAAATGGTTAAAGATTTAAGAATTTGCCTAAAGCGATACCTGTTATTTGTTTTGGTAATTGTGACGAGTACTGCTTTAGTGGGGCAAACCCTGACATTAGATACCTGTATCTCATTGGCAGAAAGGAACTATCCTCTCATCAAAAAATATGACCTGCTGGAGCAATCAATTGAGTATTCTGTTGAAAATGTTGGAAAAGGTAAGCTCCCTCGATTCAATATAGTTGGTCAGGCCACCTATCAATCCGAGGTGACAAGTTTACCTGGTGGTGCAGGACCAGTGCTTAGCAAAGACCAATACAGATTGTATGGAGAGATTGTTCAGCCGTTGACTGACCTGGCTACTATTGAAAAGCAAAAGCAGCTGGCAGAAAATAAGGGTGAACTGGAGAAACAGGAGCTGGAAGTGGATCTTTATTCCATTAAAGAACGGGTAAGTGAGATTTACCTGGCTATCCTGTTGCTACAAAACCAACATAAGGTACTACTTCTTACAAAAGAATCGCTGAGCTCAGGCTTGAATACGATGGAAGCGGGAGTGAAATTTGGTTCAGTTTTAGGTAGTCAGGCAAGCCTTCTGAAAGCGGAGTTGCTGAGCCTTGACCAAAAGTCTATAGAGCTAAAAGCTGCACGAGATGGATACATCCAAATGCTTCAACGATTTATTGGAAGGGAAATCGATACCGATATCTTATTGGTAGATCCGGAAATCAATCAGGCTGGCAGCGAAATCAATCGACCTGAATTGGCAATTTTTACTACACAGACTCAGCATTTCCAATTACAACAAGAGCTTATCAATGTAGGGAATCTTCCAAAATTTAGCCTGTTTCTGCAAAGTGGAGTAGGACGACCTGCACTTAACTTTCTGAGCAATGATCTGGAGTTTTATTACATAGGTGGACTCAGGCTGCATTGGAATGTAGCTGGATTTTACACCAGTAAGAAAGAGAAAGAAAACCTCCTGCTAAGACAGGATATTGTAGCAGCACAAAGAGAGACTTTTCTTTTCAATACCAAGCTTCAGCTGGATAATTGGGAAGTTCAGATTCACAAATCAGAACAACTCATAGAAAAAGACAAGGAAATCATTGGCCTGAGGATGCAAGTCAGGCAAACAGCCCAGGAACAGCTGGAGCATGGAGTGATCACAGCAACTGAATTTAAAGATGCTGTGATCAATGAGGACAAGGCCAGACAAAATCTGGCTATTCATCAAATAGAACTACTACAAGTCAAGCAAAGATTTAATCTCAGTACAGGTAACTTTTAAGGATATGATCAATCTGAAAATCACCCTACATTCACTTGCTTATCAATTTTTGATAATGTGCGTTATTCTTTGTCTCTCGGGATGTGGTCCTGAGGATCCCGGATATGATGCTACCGGTACTTTTGAAGCTGAAGAGACCCTTATTTCGGCTGAGATGGCTGGTGTGTTGAAATCTTTTGACATAGAGGAAGGTCAGCAGTTAAAGGTTGGTGCAATGCTCGGATATATAGATACGACTACTTTGTATCTTCAGCGAAAACAACTGCTGGCCCAAATCCAGGCAGTATTGAGCAAGCGCCCGGACATCAATAGCCAGTTATCAGCATTACGAGAACAGCTTAAGGCTGCCGAACTTGAGCAAAAAAGGGTCAGTCAATTATTTGAAGCTGAGGCTGCTACAGCAAAGCAACTAGATGATGTCAATGCCCAGGTGGCCATCATTAAAGGCAATATCGATGCCATGTACACTAATCTCAATACTACTTCCAGGAGCCTGGTAAGAGAAACAGCACCCCTGGAGGCTCAGTTAGAACTCATCGATGAAAGGATACGCAACAGCCTGATTTTGAGTCCAATGAATGGTACGGTCCTCATGACTTATGTGAGGCAACATGAAATGGTTTCCCCAGGTAAGCCGCTATACAAAGTGGCAGACCTTTCAGACATTACGCTAAAGGTCTATATCACTGGTAATCAGCTGCCTTTGGTGAAACTCAACCAGGAAGTGACTGTTTTGACTGATGATGGCAGTGGTGGATATACTGAGAATAAAGGGAAGATTTACTGGATCAGCGATGAGGCGGAGTTTACACCCAAGAGCATTCAGACCCGGGATGAACGGGCTGATAAGGTTTATGCCATGAAGGTAAGGGTTCCCAATGATGGGACTTACAAAATAGGGATGTACGGTCAGATCAAACTCTAAATCAGGATGTGGGATATCCAGCTTCAATCGATCAATAAATGCTATCCTGATGATGGAACAAAAGCGGTCAATGATGTTTCACTTCATGTTGATGCAGGAAAGCTTTTCGGTTTGATCGGTCCGGATGGGGCAGGGAAGACCACACTTTTCCGGATCTTAACCACTTTAATCCTGGCCGATAGTGGAACCGCCAGTGTGGGAGGTTTTGACGTGGTGAAGGATTACAAAAAGATCAGGCATTCTATTGGCTACATGCCTGGTAGGTTCTCCCTTTATCAGGATCTGGCAGTTCATGAGAATCTTCACTTTTTCGCTACGCTTTTCAATACCTCCATCCGGGAAAACTATGGCTTGATCGAAGACATCTACAAACAGATAGAACCCTTCAATGACAGAAAAGCAGGTAATCTATCCGGTGGTATGAAGCAAAAACTGGCACTTTGCTGTGCCTTGATCCATAGCCCGAAGGTGTTGTTTCTTGATGAACCTACGACTGGTGTCGATGCTGTTTCCAGGAAAGAGTTTTGGGGAATGCTCAAAAACCTGAAGGCTAAAGGTATCACCATCATGGTTTCAACTCCCTATATGGATGAGGCCAGCTTATGCGAAGAGATTGCACTTATTCAGGAGGGAAATATCATGTCTGTAAATACTCCTGATGAGATCATTGCACAGTATCCAGAGATGTTGTATGCAATCAAATCTAAAGGCATGAATCAACTGCTGCAGGAATTGAGGAAGAGCGAACTGGTTGCTACAGCCAATTCCTTCGGTGAATATCATCACATTACCTTTTCGAAAGATGGGAGTAAAGAACAACTTCTCCAGGCCCTGGAGCACCGTTCTGATGTGGAACTGAGATCTGTTCGTCCTACTATTGAAGATTGTTTTATCAACCTGATGAGCAATGGGTGAAACAAAGATGATATCGACCCACAACCTCACTAAATCTTTTGGGGATTTTATAGCTGTTAACAACATCACCTTCGATGTGCAGGAGGGGGAGATCTTTGGCTTTTTAGGGGCCAATGGTGCAGGTAAAACTACCGCCATGAGAATGCTTTGTGGATTATCCATTCCTACAGCTGGCGAAGCGACTATCGCAGGCTATAATGTGTACAAAGAGACCGAGAAGATCAAACGGAATATCGGATATATGAGCCAGAAGTTTTCCCTCTACGAAGATCTGACAGTTGCTGAAAACATTCGATTTTTCGGAGGGATCTATGGCCTGCGCAATGGTGAGATCAAAGCCAGAAGCCGTGAACTGATCGCTTCATTGGATTTGGAAGAGCAAAAAGATCTGCTAGTGGGTTCATTACCTCTGGGATGGAAACAGAAGCTAGCCTTTTCAGTTGCCATCTTTCATCATCCCAAGCTGGTCTTCCTGGACGAACCTACAGGGGGTGTGGACCCCGTGACCAGGCGGCAGTTTTGGGATTTGATCTATAAAGCGTCAGATGAAGGAATAACGATTTTTGTGACCACTCACTATATGGACGAGGCAGAATACTGTGATCGGATCTCCATGATGGTAGATGGGTATATCAGAGCACTCGATTCTCCTGCACAACTTAAGAAGAGTTACCAGGCAGATTCCATGGATGAGGTGTTTTATGAGTTGGCCAGGGGAGCCAAAAGAACAGAATAGTTATGAAGCAGCTATTAGCATTTATTCATAAAGAGTTTTTACATGTTTTCAGGGATCCGAAAACGATGTTATTGCTATTTGGTTTGCCTATCGCACAGATTTTACTTTTCGGTTTTGCCTTGTCTAATGAGATCAATCATTCCAAGGTAGCCATAGTGGATTATGCCCGTGATGCATCTTCACAGCAGATCCTGGAAAAGGTGCGTGCAAGTGAAAATTTCGATTTGGAACGGGTTCTTACCAATCACAATGAGATTGAGGAAACATTCAAACGTGGTGAGATCAAAATGGCCATTGTGTTACCAGCTAATTTCAACCGTGACCTGGTGCATTCCGGCTATGCTGAAGTACAGCTGATTGCGGATGCCAGCGATCCAAATACTGCGACCACACTGGTCAATTATTTCAACATGCTGCTGCTGGATTATCAACGGGAAATGGGAGCAGCACAAGAATTGCCGATGAATATTCAGATTAGCCTAAGAAACATTTATAATCCGGAGCTGGAAGGGATTACGAATTTTGTGCCGGGAGTCATGGCCCTGGTATTGCTGCTTGTCTGTGTCCTGATGACTTCTGTAGCAATTGTAAAGGAAAAAGAACTGGGCACCATGGAAATCCTACTGGTTTCACCCTTTCATCCATTCATGGTGATTATCTCCAAGGTAATACCGTATCTGTTCCTCTCTATAGTAAACCTTATCGTGATCCTTGCATTGAGTGTTTTTGTATTGAAACTGGAAATAGCAGGAAGCCTGTTTCTCCTCTTTGGTGTGAGCATACTGCTGATATTAGCAGCTCTTTCTCTTGGGATTTTGATTTCAAACGTCACCAGTAACCAACAAACAGCCATGCTGATCTCGTTGATGGGTATGCTTTTGCCCACTTTGATGTTCACTGGGTTTATGTTCCCCATCGAGAACATGCCCAATTTCCTTCAGTGGATCTCAAACATCGTCCCTTCGAGGTGGTACTACATCATTGTGAAAAATGTGATGATTAAAGGTCTTGGTTTTGAGTCGATTTGGAAGGAATCACTGATTCTGGCTGGGATGACCACCTTTTTGTTGCTGGTAAGTATCAAAAAATTCAAAATCCGATTGGCATGAGCACGTTAAAGTTTTTGTTGCAGAAAGAATTCCGACAGATCTTTAGGAATCCAACAATCCTGAGGATGATCCTGTTGGTGCCTGTTGTCCAGCTGATCATCTTGCCTCTTGCAGCCGATTTTGAGATCAAAAACATCAACATTAGCATAGTTGACAATGACAGGTCTGGCCTCGCTCATGATTTGATTGATGACATCAAGTCATCAGGTTACTTCAAGCTGATCAATTATACTCATGATTACAACGAAGGCTTTGAAGCTATTGAGTCTGATAAAGCGGATATTGTACTGGAAATACCAAATGGTCTGGAAAGGGATCTTGTGAGGGAAAACGTTGGATCTCTTTTCATTGCCGTAAATGCCATCAACGGAACCAAAGCGTATGTTGGAGGAGCTTACCTGAGCAGGATCATTGCTGCTTTTAATCAGGATATTCGAACTGAGATCAATCCAGGAAACAGGGGAGCGGCGATTGGAGTTGCAGTCATCAATTGGTTTAATCCATTGCTGAATTATCAGTTCTTCATGGTGCCGGGGATCCTGGTTGTGCTGGTCACGATGGTTGGTGGATATATGACATCCTTAAATATCGTGAAGGAAAAGGAGGTCGGGACCATCGAGCAAATCAATGTGACTCCAATCAGAAAGACTTATTTTATTTTAGGCAAGCTCATTCCTTTCTGGGTGTTAGGTAATGTCGTTTTTACACTGGGAATGTTTGTGGTTGCCAGGCTGATCTATGGTATTGTGCCACTTGGAAGCATATTTCTTTTGTATGGATACCTGGCGCTCTATCTAGTGGCCATTCTGGGCGTTGGGCTGTTGATCAGTACCTACAGCAATACCCAGCAGCAGGCGATGTCGCTTTCCTTTTTCATGATGATGATCTTCATCCTGATGAGTGGACTCTTTACACCAATCGAAAGCATGCCTCAATGGGCGCAGTGGATAGCTGCCTTAAACCCCGTGACCTATTTTGTGCAGGTCATGAGGATGATCGTGATGAAAGGAAGTGAGTTTGAACACATTATGAAACACTTTCTGATTATGGCAGGATTTGCTTTGGTCTTTAATTCGTGGGCTGTATTGAATTACAAGAAAACGAGCTAAACTGTCAGTTTTGCAGTACCTCACTGGTTCGCATTGATTGTTTGATTAGTTTTCCACGACTTTTCAATGCCGGCCTCAAATGAATCGTATTTCACAGCTTTTACTTTTCCTCTCCCTGCTGTTCTGTCAATGCCAAAACAAAGGAGAAACTAGTGAAACTCAGATAAGATCCAGGGTTCTGGAGGGTGAAACGCTGGCAAAGCAATATTGTGCTTCCTGTCATCTTTTTCCCACACCAGATCAGCTGGATAAAGCCACATGGACTAATCAGACACTGCCCAATATGGCCGCACGAATGGGGCTGAGGGTAGGGAACTACGATCCATTTGAAGGCGTAGAAGCTGATGAACTGTTAGCGCTGAAAACCCTGAAGGTGTATCCCGAAACACCACTTATAGATGAATCCGAATGGCAAAAAATAGTGGAATATTACCAGCGATTGTCTCCTGAAAAACTCCCAGCTCAGGAAAGAGATATGCCTATAACTTATGATTCGTCACCCTTTTTAGTGGAACAGATCAAATTCGGAAAAAAAGAAGTTCCCCAGGTGACCTTATTAGAATTTGACCCGGTGGAAAAAACGATTTTCATTGGGGATAATACACAACTATTTGCATTTGATCAGGGTTTGAAAACAGTTGGTAGCTGGCAACTACAGTCCCCATCATCTGACATTGCTATAACCAAAGATGGGATTATGGTGTTAAGTATCGGCGAGTTTAGCCCTTCTGAAAAAAAGGAAGGCGTGTTTTTCCCTTTAACACTGAACAATGGACAGCCAACAGAAAATTATGTGGTCACTGAGTTACAACGTCCTGTTCACTTTTCTATCGGTGATTTGAACGAAGATGATCAGGCTGACCTGGTCATTTCAAGTTTTGGCAACCACCAGGGCCAGCTGGCATGGTATGATCGCTATGATCAAAATAAGGTATCCGTTTTGTCATCACTTCCGGGTGCCAGAAAGGCTGAAATTGTGGATCTGAATCGTGATGGGAAGAATGACATAGTAGCCCTTTTCGCTCAGGCGTGGGAAAAGCTCGTAGTGTTTTACAATTTGGGAGATGGTCAGTTTGAGGAAACTACATTGATTTCATTTCCGGCAGTTCATGGATCATGCTATTTTGAACTCATAGATTTTAATCAGGATGGTCATCCGGACTTATTGATGACAAATGGAGATAACTGGGACTACTCGAATGTGCCCAAACCCTATCATGGGGTGCGTATTTATCTCAACGATGGTAAGAACCAGTTCTCTGAATCCTATTTTTTCCCACTCTATGGCTGTAATGAAGCCCGGGCTGTAGACTTTGACAAAGATGGCGATCTGGATATTGCGGCCATTGCCTTTTACAGTGAACAGCCAGCAGAAGGGTTTGTCTACCTGGAAAATGAGGGTCAGATGAACTTCACAGAGTACTTCATCAATGAGACAGCCTGTGGTAAGTGGCTGACCATGGATGTGGGAGACTTCAACAATGATGGCTATCAGGACATCTTCCTGGGGTCTTACTTCCACAACGCCAACGAACTGGTGAAGCTAATGTCTGCGGGAATAGAAGATTTTCCGGAGGTTCTATTACTGACTTATAAAAAATGATCGGATATTTCAGATATTCCGACGTTCCGACGGTCTGAATCATCGGAATGTCGGATTATCCGAAAGTCCTTATCAAATAGGCTCTAACCAAATATTTCTGAATTGGATCCTGGATCCTTCTGCTTGCAAACCAATGCTTCCTTTGGTGGCTGAACAATTGGTAGCTACATTTTGCAATAAACCATTCACTCTCAATTCAATGGTGTCGCCTTTACAGGTAATGTCATAGCTGTTCCATTCGCTACCCGCTGGCTTTTCATTGCTTGGGTGAAGCTTGGCAATCAGAGGTCTCACATCCGGAGTAGAAGTGGCTGTACTATCCTGAACGGTTGCAGTCATCCCAACACCACTGATGATAAAATCACCAGCATTTTCATATTTGAGCTGTCCCTGAAAGTGATTGGGTGTGGCAGCATCCTCACCTGAAGTATGCAGGTATACTCCGCTATTTGTAGGTTCTTCTGGATATCTCCATTCTACATGAAGTCTATAGTTGGAATATTCTTTGATGGTCCTGAGGTGTCCCATCGGTTTCCCTACTGTTTCAATCATCCCATCATTCACATAGAAGAATTGCTCCGGAGTGATGCTGTCATTTTCAATATAAATTTTCCACCCATCGAGGTTTTCGCCATTGAAGAGGATCTCTCTCTTAGAGGTTTCTTCAGATTCTGTGGATGATTTTTTTTCAGTTGAGCATGAAGAAAATGCCAGGATCATGACCAGGCCTAATAAAGTCAGGTTTTCTAGTTTCATTTTAGGGTTAGCGTTTAGTCGTTTAAATGAGAAATTTAGTAAATATAAGCGGGATTCATATCTTTGGCAGCAACTCCAAAAACTAAACAACATCAACCCATGACCCAAACTAATCTATTTAAAGGCATTGCCTTGTTAATACTGCTTGCTGTAGTAGGGTGCAGCCAGCCATCAAAATCCTCAGAAAGCGATAATTCGAATTCAACCGAATGGACTGTGCTGTTTGATGGTAAGACGCTGGATGGCTGGGAACAAAAAAACGGAACTGCAACCTATGAAATTGTAGACGGAACTATAGTAGGCACCACTTCAGAAGGAAGCCCCAATTCGTTTCTTTGCACTCAAAAGTCATACGGAGACTTTGAGCTGACCTTTGAGGTAAAGGTAGATTCGGAGCTAAACTCCGGTGTACAGATCCGCTCTATCACCAGGAAAGAATCAATTGGAGAAGGCCACAATCAGAAAGCAGGAAGAGTCATTGGACCACAGGTGGAGATTGCTTATGGCGATGACCAGGGCGGTCTTTCAGGATATATCTGGAGAGAAGCCACTGGTGATGGCTGGATGACTTCAAAGGAAGAACCTGTTGCTCATCAATATTTTAAAAAGGATTCATGGAATGAATACCGAATCCTGGCCCAGGATGCTACGATTACCACCTGGGTGAATGGCCATGAGGTTGAAAATGTAACAGATGCCGAGACACATAAAAAATTCCCCAGCGGCTTCATAGGATTACAGGTCCATGGTATTAAATCCGGGACAGGACCTTTCCAGGTTGCCTGGAGAAATATTAAAATCAGAGAACTTTGATTAACCCATATATGATAAGAGTACTTTTTAGCTTCATTTTTCTTTTAATTCATTTATGGGTTCAGGCCCAGATCAAATGGCAGGACATTCAAACCCTGGAAGACCTCAACCAGTTTGATCCCCAACTTATTAAAAAGACACTTGATCAATACAACCTGGATTATCCAGGATTAGGAGAGGTAAAGACAGCTTATGAAAGTAGCGATTTTCTTAATTCAGCCAGAAATCTTCTCGGTTATTATCGAAACAATGGCCAAGCAGAAAACTATCGCCAGGATATCCCATCTCCATCCGATAAGACTGTAGCAGAAGCAGACACGACACTCGTGAATGCATTCATCGTCCAAAATGTAAAAGGTAAAGTTCCTATTTTGGAGAATGGCCACCGGGACTGGTACTATAAAGGCCCTAATAATGACCGGGAATGGGCCTGGCTATCAAACAGACACAGCCAGCTCTCGCATGTATTATCTGTCTATTATGAGACAGGCAACCCTAAGTACATTGAGTACATTGATCTCTTTTTGAAGGACTTTATCCTCGCTAGTATGCCATACCCTGGAAAAAAAGGCTCTGAATCAATCTGGAGAGGCCTGGAGGTAGCCGCGAGGGTAAAAGTATGGACCAGACTTTTCTATGGGCTTATCAATAATCCGGGATTGTCCGAAGCTTCCAAATTTCTGATCCTGAGCAGTTTGCCGGATCATGCTCATTACAACCGTAATTTCCACAGTCAAAATAACTGGTTGACCATGGAGATTTCCGCCTTGGCCACCGCCGCTGCTTATTTTCCGGAGTACAAAAGGTCTTCGGATGACATGGATTATGCAGTAGAGACCATGGTAGAAAGCATGAAAGGGCAGGTCTATCCCGATGGTGTCCAGACCGAGCTTACCTCACACTACCACAATGTGGCGTTAGTCAACTTCGAGTTGTTCCAGCAGTTGTGTGAGGTGGCTGGAAAGAAGCTACCTGATTTTTACATTCAAACAATGGAAGACATGTATAGTTACATCGCCCATGTTGTTCGCCCTGATGGATATCGGATCCTGAATAATGATGGAGATAGAGGTTCTGACGTCGGACATATTACCCGGGGAGCCGAGAAGTACAATAAACCAGAATGGACTTATATTATCACAAATGGCGCAGAAGGTGTGAAGCCCAAGGATGGTCCCAGCTATTTCTATCCCTGGGCAGGTCACCTGGTATCCCGTAGCGGATTTGATAAAGATGCGCATTGGTCCTTCTTTGACATCGGACCTTATGGGAGCAGTCATCAGCACCGTGACAAACTACATATGTCTATATCAGCGTATGGGAGAGACCTTTTAGTAGACGCCGGCCGGTTTGCTTATACAGGCGCTGTGGCAGAAAAATACCTGCCCTATGCCCGATACAGTTTTGGACATAACCTCATTCTGATTGATGGGCAGAGCCAGGACGCAGGACCAAAAATAGCGGATGAACCTGTCAAGGATAATCACTTTAAAATCACACCTGATTTCGACTATGGTTCTCATCATTTCGATCAATTCATTGATGTATCAGGAGAAGTTAATCACACCCGATCAATGGTCTATGTAAGAGGTAAATTCTGGGTCGTAGTCGATCGGGTGGATACTGATAGGAAGCGTGAAGTGACTACCTTGTGGCACTGGCACCCTGACTGTGAGGTAGTTCAGGATGGACAAACGACTAAAACCGCAAATGATCGTGGGAATCTGGCCGTGATACCCATTGGTAAACAAAAGTATTCCATCAGTCAGGTGGAAGGGCAGGAAGATCCGTTACAAGGCTGGTACAGTCCGGAGTACAATATCTACGGACCCAATGTAGCCAGCCTGTATAAGTTGAATATTAAGAAAGATACCAACATGGCCTGGCTGCTGGTACCTTCTGAAAGGGAAACTCCTGCTGCAACTGCGAAAGTTGTTTCTGAGGACGATTCTAAGGTGGTGGTGTCTGTCGAGGTAGCTAGTGAAAAGTATACCATCACCGTTCCATTTGAGAATAGTAATGAGGCCAGTGTTGCACGGCTTTAGATTAAGGATTTTCGGCTATTAAAATATTTTGCCTGCTTGATCGACTATAAGTTAACAATGTATAAACTATGAAAGTCGTAATTACAGGTGGATCAGGAATGGTTGGCAGGGGCGTACTCCTAGAATGTCTTGATCATGAAAAAGTAAGCGAAGTCATCAGCATTGGTCGGTCTGAGATAGATCTTTCGCATCCTAAACTCACACAGATTGTCCATAAGGATTTTTTGGACTACAGTTCCATCAAAGATCAGCTGAAAGGTGTGGATGCAGCGTACCTGAATATGGGCATCAGCGCAGTAGGGTTAAGTGAAGCGCAATACAGGGAAATTACTTATGATTATACGCTTGCCCTTGCGAAACAATTGCTGGAATTGAATTCCAACATGACCTGTACGTATGTTTCGGGAGTAGGAACTGATTCTTCGGAAAAAGGCCGAACCATGTGGGCGAGGGTAAAAGGTAAGACAGAAAATGACCTGTTAAAGATGGGATTCAAACAGGCTTTTATGTTCCGCCCGGGTACAATCATTCCTTTGAGAGGGATTAAATCCAAAACGAACCTATACCAGTTCTTCTACGATTATTTCATGTGGCTGATCAAGTTCTTCAAGTTGCTTTTCCCCAAATCCATTGTGAATACTACCCAGATTGGACTGGCCATGATCAATGTTACATTAATAGGCTTTGACAAGAAGATCATGGGACCATCAGACATTCAGAAGGCTGCCGAATAGATAACGATAAGTCTAAAAAAGCTCTTTATTAATTTGAGCTCAATAAAGTTATCCTGGTGACATTGCAGTATATCTGACAAAAAAGATGACGACTGTCACGTTAGCAACCCGTATATTGTTCATGAATCTGATGAAATTGTTATGAAGAAAACATTCGACCACATCATCATTGGAACAGGACAGGCCACTGGTACACTTCTGGGTAAATTGATCCCGACTGGAGACAGCATTGCTGTTATCGAAGGAAACAAAATAGGAGGTAGCTGTGTCAACTATGGGTGCACTCCAACAAAGGCACTTGTTGCATCTGCTAAGGCGATATTTCAGGCCAGAAGAGGAGAAGAATTCGGGTTTAAAGCAGAGGTTAAGGTCGATTTTCCCAGAATCAAAGCCAGGATGAATGAAATTCGTGGGGAATCCAATCAGGGCTTAACAGAGTGGATTGAGTCGGTTGACAATGTTCGGTTGATCCACGGGTGGGCAGATTTTGAAGGAAATAAGCATGTCAGGGTTGAAGGAGAAACCATCACAGCGGAGAACATTTACATCAATACCGGCACAAGTCCGGTTGCTCCCCCAATAGAAGGTCTGGAAAATGTACCCTGGCTAGACAATGCGAGGCTTCTCGACCTTGATGTGTTACCGGATCACCTGATCATTGTGGGTGGTGGATACATTGGAGTAGAATTCGCTCAGGTATTCAGACGGTTTGGATCAGAAGTTTCTATCATTCAGCGTGGACCTGCCTTGATGCCCGGAGAGGATGAAGATGTTTCTTTAGCTATTCAGGAGTTTTTGCTGGTAGAAGGTATTCAAATCCATTGTGATGCGGCAGCTAAATCAGTTTCACAACAAAATGGTAACGTCGAGCTGGTAGTTGAACAAAATGGCATCGAAAAGTCCTTGAAAGGCAGTCATCTACTGATCGCAACGGGTCGAAAACCCAACAGTGATAAGCTGAATCTTGAATCGACAGACATACAAGTCAATAAGAGGGGATATATTCAGGTAGATGATCATGGCCAAACTGCCGTAGAAGGTGTATTCGCCCTGGGTGATGTGAATGGCCATGGAGCCTTTACGCATACCTCCGTCAATGATGCTGAAGTTGTGTTGGATTACCTCTTTGGAGGGCAAAGGAAGATATCCTCCAGGGTGCCCATTTATGCTTTATTTACTGATCCACCACTGGGTAGAGTAGGGATGACTGAAGAGGAAGCCCTCGAAAAGGGGTATCAGATACTCACGGCTAACAAACCAATGGCTGAGATAAGCCGAGCAAAAGAGATGGGTGAGACGACGGGGTTTGTCAAAGTGGTAGTGGATGCTAAAACGGATCTGCTACTTGGCGCGTCTGTTTTAGGAGTAGGAGGGGATGAAGTCGTGAATATGTTTGCAACAATGATTCACGGTAGGATCCCGTGCAAAAGGTTTCGGGAAATTGTACTCATCCACCCCACGATCTCTGAATTGATGCCATGGGTTTTTGATGCGTTGGAGCCAGCAGACTAAATTTAAGGCCAAACATCATTAATCGGACAAATACCATGTATCGTAAATTTCTAATTACAATCTTCCTCACTTTTTGTGCATCCCAACTGGTTTTTGCTCAAACACCATTGCCTTACCGTTCCATTCCTGATGTACCTGTTCAGTACACACCTGCAAATACTATTGCTCGATTAATCGATGGTTTAGGGTTTAGGTATTTCTGGGCCACTGAGGGTTTGAGAAGTGATGATCTGGTTTTCAGGCCGAGCGAAGAGGCCAGAACAACGGATGAAACATTAACGCACATTCTCAGCCTTTGTATCAACGCCTCGAAAGTAATAGGCATCGAAGCAAAGGAAGTCGATTTGAATGAGTTAGATTTTGAAGCGAAACGGAAACTGACGCTTGAAACCCTTAGGGCTGCCAGTAACTTACTCAAAGAAAATCCAAACATGGACCTTGAAGACTTGAACTTACAGGCTGGCAGCAGGGAATTTCCTTTTTGGTACATCATCAATGGTCACCTCTCTGATGCCCTAACGCATGTTGGGCAGGTGGTCTCGTTCCGCAGATCCAGTGGCAATCCTATTCCAAAAGGAGTTAGTGTCTTCGAAGGAGTTGTCAGAGAGTAGATTTTACCCGAAGGTAAACCCCGGAGCTACCAGCTTAATCCACTCGGGATGTTTTTTAATGTACTGAGCTACATATGGGCAAAGGGGTACTAATTGTCTGCCTGATTTTTCTACCTCGGCAAGTGTGGCTTTGACCATGGCAGAGGCGATTCCCTGGCCCTCCAGCTCCTTAGGAACCTCAGTATGAGTAAGGTAGATCTTGTTGTCTTTGGTGAGAATATATTCCACACGCGGCTTCAAGCCATTGATGTGAAACTCATACCTTTTCTGTTCCTCGTTTTTGATCAGCTGATGATTTTCCAATAAGATTTAGTTATGGTTCCTGATTTGGAAATGGAAGATACCCACAATGAATATTTATCCCTTTAGCTTCTCATCAAAAAATTCAATGGTACGTTTCCATGCAAGCGCTGCTGCTTCTTTGTCAAACCTGCCTGTGGTATCATTGTGGAATCCATGATTGGTGTTAGGATATATGTAGGCCTTGTACTCCTTATCATTGGCCTTTAAGGCCTTTTCATACTCAGGCCACCCTTCGTTGACCCGTGTGTCGAGCTCTGCATATTGCAACAGGAGAGGGGCCTGGATTTTAGGTACATCAGCTGCATCAGGTTGCCCGCCATAAAATGGTACAGCAGCTGCCAGGTCGGGTACATTCACTGCCATCATGTTGGAGATCCATCCGCCAAAGCAAAAACCTACAACTCCGACTTTGCCCGTACAGTCAGGATGATCTCGCAGGTATTCAAAGGCTGCGATAAAGTCCTGTAACATCTCGTTCCGATCTCTTTTGCTTTGCATTTCTCGCCCTTCATCATCCGTGCCTGGATATCCTCCAAGTGGGGATAATGCATCAGGAGCTATAGAGAGATACCCTGCGAGTGCAGCTCTTCTCCCGACATCTGCAATGTGGGGATTGAGGCCCCGGTTTTCATGCACGATCACCACACCGGGCAGCTTACCTTTTGATTCTTTCAATCTCGAAACCTGTGCGTCTATACTACCACCTCCTTTGGGTGAAGAGTAGCTGATACTGCCCGTCATCAATCGCGGATCATCCTCCTTCACCTGGATGTTGTCCTGATAGTTGGGCATGACAAAACTCATCAGTGCCGGAAGGGTAACGCCACCAACAGCATAAGTGGATAGTCTGTCCATAAATAGACGCCTGTCAATTCTGTTATGTGCATAGTCATCATACAGGTCAAAAACTTCCTGGCTGATGTCTTCTTTCTTAAGATTCTTCATGAGATTATTGGGGTTGTTACGGGTGCTTAAGTAATTTAAGCATATCTCATGATAAATCGAAAGAGGCTCCGTCAAATCAGGTCAGTGACATCTTTTTTCTGCTTCTTCTGTAGTCCATTATTCTTATGCAAAGAATACCGATCAATGTAGGTAGTATCCAGGGGAGCAGCTGCCACTCATTGGTGAGAATATTTTCAAAGAAACGTCTTCCTCCAAAAGCAAAAAAGGCTGTGTAGGCAGCAATTCCAGTAGTAATCATTCCAGAGTAATGAACCTTGTACCAGTCAGGCCTGGTGGCCCTCATACTCTTGACACGAACTAATTCCCTGATGTCCAGTATTCCTAAAACTCCAAAAAATATCATCAGGTACCGCACGCTTGTTTCCACAAAAAAGAGTCCGTATGCCAACATGAAGCTACCCAGCAAAATGATGGAGACATGAATGATCAAATACTTTGTCAGGAATGTAGAGCTGTAGGCTTTTTTGGATTTCATAACACCAATGGCATACCATAGCGGATTGGTGGTGATCAGGGTTAGAAAACCCAGGAAGAGCGCCACGTTGTATCGTCCAATTGCCAGGTTTTTAACACTTAGTAGTCCGGCCGTAATTACAACAATCCACATAAAGTAGACATACCATTTGCCTACTATGGTATGAAGTCCTTTTCGTTTACGGGCAAATACTGGTATCCAAAAGAGCACTAAACTTCCAGTGCTTGTAATCACATGAATATAAAATAAGGTGTCAATCAGTTTTTCCATTTGATTTGTTTTTTCACCAAGTCTAGTGACCTGGATTTCACAAATCAATTTTTAGGGGCAGACAACATAACTTAGGGACATATGACAAGAAAAGGACATGTTTGGCTCAGGTGAGTTGTTTAATCTGACTTTTTAGATCATGTATATAACTCCTTGAAACCGGGATAGCAGGTCCACCATCTTTTAAGGTTAGTACCAGGCCCTGGGCATTTCCATCTACTCTATCGATTTTTTGTAGGTTGGTTATATACGACCTGTGACACCTGAAAAATGTATTCGTTGGTAGGATAGATTCGATGGCAGAGAGGGAATTCCTGATAAGGGTAGTCTTTAATGTATCACCGGACAGATGTCTGATAGCCACATAGTTGTCCTGGGACTCAAAGGAATAGATTTTATCTACCTCACAGGTGAAATCTTCAGAATATTGAGAAGGTATCTTTATCAGCTTACCTTTCTCTGTGACCTTTTCTTGAGTTCGCTGGAGGTGAATTTCACTGGCTTCCTGAGTAAATTTCCTGTTACTATTATAATAGATGATCAAGCCACTGATTGAAATGGGAAAAAATCCTATTGCGGCGGTTTTGATGAATAAATTGGAAAAGTTTCTCCAATCGAAGATAATATTGCCTTCGGTCAGGATCCAAAAGATGACGAAATTGCACAGGGTGATAACGATGATGAGAAAGAACACAAAGATCAGCCACTTTCCAAACGTAAAATTAGGGGCATCCTGCCTGATGTTTAACACATAAGTCACCACAACAAAATACAGAAAGCTGCCGATGAAAGTAGCCAATCCAAACCAGGATGCCAGCAAAATCATATTGCCCTGATATCCACTCATACCATAAGGTTGAAAGAAGTAAAGAAATAAGGCGACGAACAATCCAATGATCAGGTTGATGCGTACTTCTTTTACCAGGTCACAATTTCCGGGAAACGGACTTGACAGAACATCAAGGAATCTTTTTTGAGCTACATGAAGGTCCAAGTCAATACTTTATGATTGTATAGCTAATTTACTGACCAAAGGATCAATCCTCATGGAATGTTTCAAAAAACCTATGATTCAACCCCAATAACTCATCCATATGAAAAGCTCTATTCTAATTATCCTGGTCAGCCTTATCCTTGCAAATGACCTGTTGAGTCAGGATACTACGTCCTTCAGGACCAAATACTATCAACTTGTAGAAGGTTCAGCAAACTCAGGACGTTACCAGGTCATGATGGGATCTGACATAGACACCACCTGGTATCGATGGGATCATCGGGGATATTCCTTTGGGTTCGATAAGCGGAAAACACCTATGTATACACATGTGGAAGGGATCATCAGTACGCCTTATATGGTACAGGTTCGGGGAAATACGGAAGAAAGAAATAAAAAGCGTTGGGGATATCATTTATTTGAAGGATATGCCAAAGACGATAAATCCAGGATCACCTTACTGGTGAATAAACATGAAGAAGAAGGCAAGGCTGTTGCGGAAATGTATTACTATGGTACGGTTTATAACCATTCACCTCAGGCCTACAACTGGCTGAAAATTGGTTCTGATGTAAGACAGCATTCTTATATGTTCAGCAGGGATAAAGCCATTTTCTACGGATCATTAACACTAACCAATGCGCTGACTCTTGGAAGGATTGGAAAGGAGGACCTGATCAAAACCGAACCAACGGAAGATCATGAAAAAGTTGCTGAAGAAAGTGCAAAATATGTGAATTATGAATCATTGAAGAACGGTGAAGACGGCACCATCTTTTATGACAAGGATCATGACATTGTGGTGATCAAAATAAAAGGGGAGTGGCGCCAACTGGAAACCAAACCCCTTCCGAAAAATATCAAACACGATTTCTGATCCTTAAGGCCAGTATTGAGCCAGTTTTCTTCTCAGGAAAGAAACACTTCGCTCGAGCTGATCCATACCATCTACACCGTCTTCGATGCTGATCCAGCTATCGAAGCCTACTCTCTTAAGCTCGGTAAAGATGGCATCATAGTCATTCAGACCTTTGCCAATTTCGCCATGAGCAAGTCGTTTGGCATAACCTTGCGAACCTCCTTCTTCTCTTCGGAGGTCTTCAATGGTTCCCTCTTTCAGGTATCGGTCGCTGGCATGCATAGTCACAACCCTGTCAGATACTTTGTAAAGTAGCTCCAATGGATCTTCACCAGCGATGTAGGTATTACTCGGATCGTAATTTACACCAAAGTATGGGTGATGGATCTTGTCTACCAGCTTGCTAAAGATGTCCATTTTCTGGGCAAACTCAGGGTATTCCCAAAAATCATCTTTATAATGATTTTCTATGATCAATGTGATGCCATGCTTTTCGGCATAAGGCAAACATTCTTCAATGCTGGAAGCTGCCAGGTCAATCCCTTCATCAATGGATAGTTCAGGTCTTCTCTGGCCGGATAGCACCCGGCAGTAGGAGCCACCCAGTGCATAAGTCATATCGATCCAGAACTTCTGTTTTTCGATTTCTGTCTTTCTAAAAGCTTTATCAGGATGGGTGAAGTCAGGTGAACAGCACATCATAGGGATTTCTTTTCCTTCATCCTCTACCTGCTTCCTGAAACCAGGCCAGTTCTTCTCGTCTTTCATCTCAATGAATCCGGCATACCACTCCAGACCTTCTACGTCCAGTGCAGTGGCCAACTTGATCCATTCAGAAAGTTTCATGGATCCGTCTTTACATAGGGCTTGCATAAAAGCTTTTGGAAAAGCTGCGAGCTTCGGCATATCAAATAGGTTTTAGTACACTTTTTACAACTTGTTTATCATGCATCTGGGTAAATGCTGTGTGCCACTCGGAAATCGGCCATACACCACCAATGATCGGCTGTACATCCAGCTGTCCGGAGGCCAGTAATGCGATCACTCGCTCCCAAATTGGCCAGTTGTGGCTAAATGAACCCTGCAGGGTCACATTCTTCTGAACCAACGGATCCAGTGAGAAGTCCAAAGGTTTTGGGCCCCAGCCCACTTTAGTGATATGACCATTTGGCCTTACCAGTTCAAGGGCCGACTTAAGAGTAGCGCTGATACCTGCGGTGTCAATGATCACATCGGCACCCATGCCATCACGCCATTTGGCCCATTCTTTTGCATCTCCAACGATTGGTTCGCATCCGTAGGCATCTCTTGCGATGTCCAACCTCTTTTGATCTGACTCTAAGCCTGTCACTGCTACTTCTGCTCCACAAAGACGGGCCATGGCTGCGCATAGTAATCCAATGGTACCAGGACCAATGACAATCACGCGGTCACCCGGCTTGATGTTGCTATTATTTACAACCCCATTGTAGGCTACACAGGATGGCTCCGTCAAACAAGCTTGCTCAAAAGCAAGGTTTTCCGGTACCTTGTGCAGACATCTGGCTGGAACGCGTACATACTTGGTCATGGCGCCGTTTACACCATATCCAAATCCTTTACGGGTAGGATCCAGGTTATAAAGACCAACTTTTGACATGGGGTTGTTTTGGTCAATTACTGCTGCGGTTTCGCTTACAGCGCGATCACCAACGTTCCAACCCACTACACGGTCACCTTTCTCCGCAATGGTTCCACCAAATTCATGACCCAACACAACCGGGTAATTTACTGGCCAGCTGTGCGATGAGGTCCACTGATGGAGGTCACTTCCGCAAACGCCCACATTGGCTACTTCCAATAATACATCTTCATCACCGATGCTTGGTTTTTCTATTTCTCTTAGGTCAACGGATCCTTTCTCAGGAGCGTAGTTGACAACTGCTGAAATACTCATTTCTTATATGTTTGTTTAATTTCTTATTTACCTACAGGTACGTCTTTGTAAGAATGGATTTTTTCGCAGATCATTCGCAGGGATTCTTCCAGGTTTCCATCTGCAGTTTTGAATGCATCTGCATCTACTGTCAATGGAGCACCCAAGACTACAAGGGGAGCACCGTATTCCGGACACTGAATGGCCTGCTCAAGGCTAAGCCCACCAACCGCCTGTACAGGCACATCTACGGCTGCTACAATTTCTCTAAGCTCGTCCAGTGGACTAGGCATTCTCTTGCCCGCTGCTGCAATACCTCTTCTCTCATCATATCCAATGTGGTGGATGATATACCCACAACCCAGGTCTTCAAGGCGCTTGGCACCATCAATCATGCTGGGATAAGCCAGGTTGTCACCCATTACGCTACCTCCAAAATCTTTACCAGCCTGTACAACGCACTTTATGGTTTCCTCATGCGCCTGAGCCATCACCACCACATGTGTAGCACCTGCTTTAAACATCATTTCAGCTTCCAGGTAACCACCATCCATGGTTTTTAAGTCAGCCACAATGGGAACATCAGGAAATGCTTCTCTCAATCTGCGCACGCCGTGCAGTCCTTCCGCCAGGATCATGGGGGTGCCAGCCTCCAACCAGTCCACACCGGCACGCATAGCCATGTGAGCGGTCTCAAGGGCTTCGTCCATATCAATAATATCCAGCGATATCTGTACAATAGGTTTCATTTTGTAAGGGTATGTGTTATGAAAATAAAGTCGTGAAAGTAAGTAAAATTACAGGAGTTTAAGTACCTGAAAAGCGGAAAGTTGAGGTCTACTCAATTATTGAATTTTTTAGTAGTCCATAGGTGAATTATCAGCGTACTATCTAGTTACAGGGTTACCTTTTCATGGTGTTGACTGAGCTTACTTGCGTTCACTCATGTAAGTACTAAAATCCCCCAGACGATCGGTGTTAATCAGATCCACACCAATCTTTATCAGGAACTCCCATGCTTCAGGAGTGTCTGGTGCTGCCCATAGACGCACAAGTTTTCCTTGCTGATGCGCCTGACTGATCATTTTTTTGGTATTCCTGAGCTCTTTTTTGTTCACTTTTCCAGCTCCTGTCCATGACAAAAAATTACGATAGTTATCACTTATCACAGGCATCACCGAAGAGGAAAATCCTTTACTGAGGTCGGCGGGTCTTCCATCCAATCCGGCAAGCTTTTTTCGGTCATTGGATAGCTGCTCAATGGGTCGGTTGCCGCTGATAAAAATTTTCACTGGTTTATCCGGTTGATCCTTTCCATCTTCACCTACAATTGAGACAATCGATTCATACTGCCTGAGCACCTCTTTGAGTCTCACATAGGTCTGGTCTGCATCAGTCTTGAAATCTATCATCAGGTAGAAAAACTCATTGTAACCCGGATATACCCTTCCATTATTTTGCTGTATCCGCTGTTGCAATGGGATCAGGTAAAGCTCCTCAAGGGTAGGGGTATTGCTCCAGTCTTCAGGAGCATCATGCACCACATATAATTCATTGCGCATGAGATGCACATCCGCCTCAACAGAAGTAAACCCATGAGCCAATGCTTCAAACAATGGTTTATCATGCTCGTAGTCATTGTGAGCGTGAGCCTTGGGTAGGGGTGTCTGAGCAGTCAGACCAAAAGGCAAAAGGATAGTCAGGAGATACCTGGATAAAGTATGAAGCATGTGGTTTGGGGTTAATAATGTGGATCTTGAACAAACATAATCAAGAATTTCAAAAATGTGTTTTTAAGAATACTTAACAGTAAAATACAATTTTTTAACACTAGATTGATAATCTTTTGACAACACTGACTCAATTTTGCCGTTGTAAAATAAAGTTTGCCATCCGGATAGATAAAAGGACAAAATCATCAAATTGGAATGGTATTATCAGATACGGAGATCGTATTTATATAGCAGCCGATTGGAACTAGCAGGCTTTTAATTGTTTTAATAAAGGATTACATAGAACGGACAAAAATGAGAAGACAAGTCAAAAACGAAACGGACATTTTGAAAAAAGCTACTGACCTGGTATCAGAAGAATTTGGAATAGAGAAAAATGCTTTAAAGCTGTCTTATAAGCAGAAAAATGGCATTTTCTATACTTTCCAATTTACTTCCAAAGAAAAGGCTTACATGGAATATCACAGACCTAGTTATCATGTTACAATGAATGTAGCGGGGATTCCAATGGATATCTATAAAAATTAATTATTTAGCAACTTTTTATAAAGAGGCTCTCGGAATCCGGGAGCCTCTTTTTATTTTATTCAGAAAGAGTATAGGGATCGGCACTTAGGCACATTAGTTATTATTTAGATACTTTAGTAACCGTATGAAATATCTTAACCTAAAGTACTATTCCGGTTTATTATTATCTCTTCAAATATTACTTAGTTGCCAGCAAGCAGATCAAATAAATTATTTATTTGATTTTGGCACCAGTCAATCACCTGTCACACCAGATTATGTCAGTGTTAGTTCCGAAAACGTCTATTCTCCTGAATCAGGTTTTGGATGGATTTCAAATAAACAAAGGAAGGATTTTGTACTGGAAAATATTAAACCTGCCAGCAAACTACTTCAGGATGGTGTTTCATGTCAGGACAGTCTGGTGTTCCAGGTGAACGTAATTCCCGGTGAATACCTACTGATCTTAAATCTGGGAATGGGCCCTGATGAAGGGTTAGATGTGGCAATTGCTGTGAATGATAAGGTACTGGCGCAAAACATTCAAACTCCCTGGCTGACCCTTAACCACCATTCATTTAGTCAGGTGGTTGAACTTACAGATGGGCCAACAAAGATCTCCCTAACAACAAAATCCGGTAAGTGGGTAGCAATTCATAGTCTTGAGCTCAGGCCATTAGTAGAATGGGAAAAATTTGAAACGACCACATTGCTTGATCAGGATACCACTGACCTTTCGGGTATCAAAAACAGTTTACAGAAAAAACTTGAATCAAGCCCAGGTAATACTCAGATAATCAATCAGATAAATGACATTGATAAATATTTGTTTGCTGCTTACTTCTATGACATTGGATGGTGGTCTTGGGCTGTAAAAGAAACGGGTCTTAGCATATTTCCAAGATATCATTATGCTTCCGATTTGTTGAGGCAGATCATTGCCAGAGAAGATCACCCACTTTATGACAAATCTGTTTACCTGATTGCCAGGATACACTACTGGCTGTACAAAGAGCAGGGCAATGAATACAATCGCGAGGAATATGAGAAGTATTTTAAGTTGCTTCATAACAAATATCCTGAACATGCAATTCTGAGCATGTATGCAGGTGAGAAGATCCCACATGAAAGCAATTGTCAGACCATCGATGAATATGCACCTGCCTGGGCCAACATGCAACGAGAGGTCATCTGCAGGATGCAAAACATGACACATTATTGGGCCGATAGTGTACAGGCTGAAAACGGTGAGTTGGGTGGTAAATTCGGTGATGATGTGGAGATTTTACGATGGTGGTTGCCAGTGATCCTGGGAGCAGATGACGAGAAAGCCAGGGCTGCTTATACAAAATTGGTTGACGGGGTATGGAACAGTGGCTTATTGGAGCGTGCCTTTTCCAAAAAGGTAGAAGATGTGGAGCATTCAGCCGAGCTATTCAGGGATACTCATCCGGCTATGTTCCTCATGAACTATGGCAATCCCATCTACGTAGAGCGTTGCCTGGTCAGCATGCAGAATTTCAGGGATACCTGGACAGGTATCAACTCATACGGTCACCGACATTTCAAGTCGTGTTACCTTTCAGCATCAGAAGTAGACGAAAATCCTCCTTATGCCGTGGATGTTCCGTTGAATGCCCGGGCAACACTACCCATGCTTTGGGCTGCATGGTACAATCAAAATCCAACCACCATTAGCCTGTTTACAGAGTGGGGGAACGCCTGGGTAGCTGATGCAGCAAGGAACGACAATGGTAAGCCTTCGGGACTTATCCCGGCTGCTATCTCCTACAAAGATGATAAAATGGGAGGGTATGCGCCTCAATGGTACAATCCCGGTAAAGGCCTGGGATGGGATTACTTTGATTGGGAGAGTTTAGGTCACGTGGCTGAAATGTATAACCAACTATTAGGTCTATATGCTATCACCGGTCAGCAATCCCTGCTCAATCCAATGAATGCCACTTTTGATTTTATGATGAGACACCGGGATACAAAACCAATTGGCGAAACTATACCCGGCTCGGAAGCCTGGGCTGCCTCTCAACTTTGGGGGGATAAAGGCAATGGATTGTCTCCTAATGGAGGTATTATGAAGCTTTTTGGCTCAGCAAAAGGTCTTGTAGGTACCGATCAGTATGACAATTTGATCAAGGAAGCTGGGAGGCATTACAGCCAATACCGGGTGACAGGCGATGAAAAATACATTGAGGACGGGCTTGAAGAGGTCCTCAATACCATCAGATATAATTATCCATTGTTTACGACAGAAGTAAAATTTACCGATAGAGTGGATATTCCACATGATGACCTCATGTTTGGCATGTACACCGGGCATATTGGATCCGGATTTGAATTTCCCGGTTTGTCAGCTACCTGGAAAAACACCGGGACTGACATTGCAATCCTTATGGGTAATTCAGGAAAAAAGGAGTTGAGTGCACAGCTCTATAACTTCGGGGGCAATAAGGAAATCGGGATGTATACCTGGCAGCTTGAACCCGGTGAATACGAATTGACACTGCGAGTAAAAGAAGATAACAATTTCATCTCCAGGAAATTCTTCGAAATCACTGAAAGGACAAGCTATACATCGTTTGAGATCACCAGCAAAGAGTTGATCTCACTCAAAATCAGACAGATCAAGCCATTTGATGGCTTAACGTTTCCTAGAGCCGACCTGGCCATTTCAGATGAGGATGTTATCGTGAGTCAGGATTGGGATGGTAAAGGAGATATACCCATTGAAATCACAGTACATAATATTGGAAACAAAACTGCCCGATCCATTAATATAGAGATTACCGATGATTCAAAAACGCTTGCTACTTCAAATATTACGTCACTGGAAGCACCCAATGATCTACAACCCAGAACAAAGGTCGTAAGGCACTCATTGGCGAAGGAATGGAAAGGGAAGAAGATAATAGTCCTCATAAGCAGTAACGCCCCGGAAATCACCTTACTGAACAATTCAGTTGAAATCACCTTGGAGTAACCTAAAATGCTAATTGAGTCTTTGAAAGAATCAACAAGCTATGAGGAACAGAGGTCTTTATTTGAATACTTCCATCATTAATGACCTTCTGATCCAGGACTTTCATGTTCCAGGTATCGACTATATAAAGATATTTTTCATCATTTGGGCTGAGTGACAATTCAACATTTACTCCCTCTTCCGGAACATAACTCATGACTAGCTTACTTTCCCTGTGCTTTAGCTGATAGATCGCTGGCTCACTGTCGGAACTTGTTCCTTTTGTAGGCGATGAAATCATTTCCCTGTATGGAATCTGTTCCATAATGGATTTGAAATAAGCAATCCTTGCCGGGCTCTCGCCAACCAGCTCACCGCCTTTTGCCCACCACCTTACTTCAGTTAACGTGTCTGAATTGTTTACTAATGTTTCACCATGCGTTGGATAAGCACCACTAAATGTCGCTTCCCAGAAATATCTTGACATCTCTTCACCGGACAGGTTTCCCCAACCGCTTGGAACATCGCCTTCATAACGCATTTCATCAAACATGATGGGTTTTTCATATAGCCTCTTCCAATGTTCTACATTGTAGAATTGAGAAGTCTGTGTGCTCACATGAGTAATCCAGGTTCGCGAATGATCATAGAAGTGATCTTCAGAATTATACCAGTTGTGGATACCTCTGAATCTGTTGTGAGGATCTTCCTTCATCAACAAGTTTCCGATGCCTTCCCAATCCACTGTATCTTTAATCGAAGGCACATCCCATTCGTTGGCTAACGACCACCATACATTGCTGTAAGCAGAAATTCTGGATATCATATACCGTACATACCTTTCATTCAATTCATCACCCATCAGGTAGTACCCCCAGTGTTTATCATAAGGATGAAAGAGGATCACATCTGCCTGAATACCCATTTCCTGAAGTTGACGTATTCTTCTGTCAAAGTTTTGGAAGAAAGCGTAATTAGGCTTGTCGTAATTATTAACACTATCTGAGCGTTCAAAAGGATATGCCCATGGCTCGGTCTCGTTTCCATAGATGTAATGTTTTGGGAAGACACACATTCTGATCTTATTAAATGGAGCTGTTTTCAGGGTTTTAATGGTTTTATCCTGAATGGATTGCTTAACGCTGGTCCATTGATAAGCCGTTGTACCGATGCTGAAAAAGGGTGTTCCATCAGCATATTCCAGATAATAAGTATCAACAATTTTTAAAGGACCATGATTACCGGGACCCGGTTCGATACACTTGAAAGTTCCGCTTTGACTATTGAGAACGTTATGATTGCTGCGTGTCTTATAGGCCCATGTACCAACTTCGGGAGGTGCAAATCGGATAAGGTATCTTCCGTTTCCGTCATAAAACCCGGGAACTTCTATTTCACTTTCCTCAGATTGAAATATTGCTTCTAATTTGATGTCAATGAATGGATTGCCATCTTTAGGCCCATTAAGTAAGATTTCAAATACATCCCATTTTTCAACCTCTGTTGTTTTCGGTTGATCCTCACAGGAGGAAAGGAGTAAACACGTAATGAATGAACACAGCAATAGATTTTTCATGGATTCGGAATTTGTGCCGTTAAGTTAAATCAAAAGTGAATATTTTCATTCTTGCAACCTTAATCATGAGCCTATAGTTATTTTAGCGTACACATGAAGATAATGCCCGTTTATCATGACAGAAAATATAGATGCTGTACTTACAGCAGCAGGGTTAGAACCAAATTTAGTAGAAGAAATTGCTACCATAGGTAGGTTGAAGAAGGTAAAGGCCGGGCTAACGATGATTAGTCCCGAAGATAACACCAATGAAATACCGATCGTATTGTCAGGTTTGCTCAAAGTGATGCGACAAGATGACAATGGCGATGAAATATTCCTGTATTATCTGGAAGGTGGAGAAACCTGCGCAATGTCTATTACTTGTTGCTTAGAAGGCAAAAGAGCGGCTTACAATGTGATTGCAGAGGAAGATGCCACACTTTGGATGATCCCTATGACCTACATGGATTCATGGATTGTGAAATACCTATCATTTCGCAAGTTCGTATTCAATGCTTACCAGCTACGGTTTGAAGAAATGCTTTCAGCCATAGATAGCATGGCCTTTCACAAGATGGATGAACGTTTGCTGAAGTATCTGCTGGACACCAAGCAGGCCAGGGGTTCTTTTGAGATCAACAAGACCCATGAGCAAATAGCAAGGGAACTCAATACCTCAAGAGTGGTCATTTCCAGATTGCTCAAACAACTTGAAAAAGACGGGGTAATCGAGCAACATCGAAATAAGATAGAGATTCTTTGACCCTCTGTCACAATTGTTACATCACTGAGATTGTGTAAATTCTACCTTTGGATTTCAAATATCCGGGTATGAGACTTCTAAGGAAATATTTTCCTATTCTTCAATGGTTACCTTACTACAAGAAAGCCCAGTTAAATGGTGATTTGACAGCGGGATTCACCATTGGGGTTTTGCTCATTCCGCAGGGGATGGCCTACGCCTTAATTGCAGGGCTTCCTCCGGTTTATGGGTTGTATGCGGCCATTATGCCACAGGTAGTCTATGCCTTCTTGGGTACCTCCAGACAGCTTTCTGTAGCGCCAGTAGCTATGGATTCACTTCTTGTGGCTGCCGGAGTCTCAGTAATCGCGACAGAAGGAACTGATGCTTACATTGGTTTTGCCATCTTGCTCGCCTTTTTTATGGGGCTGTTTCAATTATTGTTGGGTTTATTCAGAATGGGTTTTGTCACCAACCTGCTATCAAAACCAGTCATAAGTGGATTTACATCGGCAGCTGCATTGATCATCGGATTGAATCAGCTTAAGTATCTGCTTGGGATAAATGTGGAAAAGAGCAATAAGATCTATGAGATCATATGGAATACCATTCAGCGTCTGGGTGAAGTTCATTGGCTTACACTAGTCATGGGTGTAGGCGGAATCCTACTGATCCTATGGTTGAAGCATATAAGTCAAAGAATTCCCGGAGCACTCATTTCGGTAATCATCGGAACAGGTCTCGTATTTTCTTTAAATCTCCATGAGGGAGGAGTCGAGATTGTAAGGACCATCCCTCAGGGTTTGCCGGCATTCAGGCTGCCAGAATTCACTTTAGGTCAATGGGGAGAATTAATTCCTCTGGCTCTTACGATCTCCGTTGTAGCTTTTATGGAAGCATACTCTGTAGCTAAGGCATTGGAAGCAAAAAAGAAAGATCATCAGGTGGATGCTAACCAGGAGCTGATTGGGTTGGGAGCCGCAAACCTTGTGGGCTCGCTATTTCAGGCCTATCCGGTCACCGGGGGATTCTCTCGGTCAGCTGCCAACCTCGAGTCAGGAGCCAATACACCACTGGCTTCAGTGTTCAGTGCTTTACTGATCGTACTTACCTTGTTGTTTTTGACTCCTTTGTTTTATTATCTGCCCACAGCTATCCTGGCCTCAGTAATTATGGTGGCCATATCGAAGCTAGTAGATGTAAGATTTGCACTGAGGTTGTTTAAGGAGGATAAACTAGAATTCGTACTCCTGCTGGTCACCTTTCTTGTCACCATTGGCTTTAGCATGGTACCAGGAATCATTACCGGAGTCGTTGTCTCGATCTTGATACACCTGTACCATACGGCTTATCCGCATATTGCTACCCTGGGCCGCATCAAGGGACAAACGGTATTCCGAAATATCCGCCGATTTTCCGACCTGGAAGTATGGGAGGATAAACTGGTTTTGCGAGTGGATGCACCAGTCACATTCATCAACATTCAATATATCAGGGACTACATCATTCGGGAGGTTGATCGCGATTCCAGGATACGGGAAGTGGTCATTGATGCGTCAGCTATCAGTTACGTTGATGCGTCGGCTGTCCAGGGGATCATTGATCTGATAGAAGTGCTAAGAACAAGGGGAGTCAGATTTTTGATTGCCGAGGTGGTGGGTCCTGTAAGAGATGCCATGTTCAAAACCCGGTTAATGGACGAAATAGGTATTGAAAACATCTATCTTACATTAAATGATGCCCTGGAGTCTGAAGGATTGATAGCCAAAAGGAGAAGGGCAAGGGCTGTTCAGCATAATTGACTATTGACAGCTAGTAGATGACAGTAAACTGAGTTTTAAAACTGAACTGTAACTATTGTTACATCCGGAGAAGTGCCTCATCCGTAATATTGAAGTAGAACAGAAAGAGATTATAAATATGAAAATAGAGCAGATTTACACAGGATGCCTTGCACAGGGCGCATACTACATTGAGAGTGATGGGGAAGCCGCTATCATTGACCCTCTTCGTGAATCAAAGCCATACATCGAAAAAGCTAAACGTGAAGGTGCTCAAATCAAATACATTTTTGAGACGCACTTCCATGCAGATTTTGTTTCTGGTCATGTGGATCTTGCTGACAAAACGGGAGCAACCATTGTGTATGGACCTAAAGCACAGGCATCATTTCAATTCCATGAATCTAAAGATGGAGAAATCTTCGAATTAGGAAAGATCAAAATCAAGGTGCTTCATACACCTGGCCATACCATGGAAAGTGCAACCTATTTGCTGTTGGATGAAAAAGGAAAAGAACATGCTATTTTCAGTGGTGACACCCTGTTTATTGGTGATGTAGGACGTCCGGATCTGGCGCAAAAGGGAGATATGACACAGGATGATCTGGCAGGCTTCTTATATGACAGTTTACGAAAAAAGATCATGCCTTTACCTGATTCGGTGATCGTGTATCCGGCACATGGAGCAGGATCTGCCTGTGGGAAGAACATGAGCAAAGAAACTACTGATACGCTGGGCAATCAGAAGAAAACAAATTATGCGCTGAGGGCCAACATGACCAAAGAAGAGTTTATCAGGGAAGTGACGGAAGGACTGTTGCCTCCCCCTCAATATTTTGCACAGAATGTGGCCATGAATAAGGCCGAGACTCAGGGACTGGATGAAGTGCTGAAGAAAGGAAAAGTAGCCCTGGATGTGGAAACCTTTGAGGCCATGGCCAACCACGAGGGAGCGCTGGTGCTGGATACACGTAAACAGGATGAGTTCTCAAAGGATCATATTCCCAATTCTATTTTTATCGGAATCGATGGGGATTTTGCTCCATGGGTAGGTGCTTTGATTCCTGATTTGCAGCAGCCGATCATCTTTATTGCTTCAGAGGGCAGGGAAGAAGAAGTGGTTACCAGGCTTTCCCGAGTAGGTTACGATAACACTTTGGGGTATCTCAAAGGAGGCATTGATGCCTGGAAAGCAGCCGGTAAAGAGACTGATCAGGTCAAATCTATTTTGGCACAGGACTTTGCATCGGCTTATGAGTCTGGAGGGGTCAATGTGCTTGATGTAAGAAAGCCTACAGAATTTGATGCTGAACATGTTGATCAGGCACAAAGCTTCCCCCTGGATTATATCAGTAAAAACATGAGTGAAATTAACCCTGACAAAGTGTATCATGTGCATTGTGCGGGTGGATACCGATCCATGATTGCGGCATCTATCCTGAAATCACGAGGCTTCCATGATGTAATAGATGTAAAGGGAGGGATGAAGGAAATTAGTAAAACTACCATCCCTAAATCAGACTTTGTTTGTTCTTCAAACTAGTTAGTGTTAATTAATTGAAGAAGAGGTCGTCTCTGAGGTAAAAGAGACGGCCTTTTTTTAGTGCTTTTTCCTTTCTTCAATGAGGATTTTTCGACTGATTAAAGTTGACAGCATGATCCAACATATACCTGGAATAAAGATTTTTTAATTATCAAAAAAAAGAGGGTGCCCTTATGGAGACACCCACTTTTATGAATACAATTCTAAAGTTCGGGGACTAGAAGATCACTTTTCGGATTTTGTCCTGTGCTATCGTCCTGCTGCCTTGCAGGATGGCATATCTATCGGTCACAGCTATTACTACTGCATCCTTTGTCGTGAATCTCTCATAATGATTCTTATAGACTAATTGAACAGATCTTCCGAATACCTTACCAATTGTAACTGCTGTCAGCAGCTTTCGCTTGATTCTTTCAATTTTAGTACTCTTTTTCCTCACTGGTTTTGGAGACGAAATGACTTTCATATCGCCTGACTCCTGTATTGCAATATTTGACATTGGCTGTTTTGAATTAACTGAAAATTAAAATTTGGTGTGAATGAACTAATTCAATCACGAGTTAATCCAAGAGCTTGAAGGAGTGATAAAGTATGTAGAGTTTTGAGCTTGTAAAAGGTGGTTCAGTCGTAGAAGGGTCGATTGATGTGACTTTCTCAAAGGGTATGTGCTTTGTTTGAGCGTCTGGCCTTTTCCTTAGATTCTGAACTACAACCTTATGCTCACCCTGGAAGATTGTTGATTCTTTTACATCCACTGATTCAGTTTTTTCTGCTGCTGAAGCAGGTGAAACAAAGAAAATGATAGCCAGGATGATCAGGCAAGCTGATCGGGCCCCATTTACGAGTTTACTTAATGAACCAGTGATTGGATACATTTATAAAGCGTGTATGCTTAGATTAATACGCTAATAATAAAAACCTGTTACATAAAAATTGCTAATGATATCAATAAGTGCTAACAATTAGGATAATATGGTAGTTCAATTGATATGGATATATATGCAGCATTAGGTGAACGGCCGTACTACAACAATTACTCAAGAAAATTTGCCCATTACTACGACGTCTACTACACCAATGTTGATAAGATTGATCGTATCATCATTGATAGTCTTCAAAAAGGTTATAAGCCCCAGGATGTGTTAGTTACCCTGGATCGTATTTGGCAAAATAGTATCCGAAGAGAAGACGATTACAGGACACCCAATGGCAACCCAGTAAACACACACGAAGCTTTATTTGAACTATATCTAAGGAATGTGCTGCGAAAGATCCTCGTCTTTGATGAATTTGAGAGGGTCTTCTCAGAAATATAATTGGTATTCCAAACCTAAATTTTATACATACTTCTCATTATCATGTGTACGAACACATAGATATAATATTTCGATGTGCTCGTACACACATTGAATTTAGTTAATTATAAAATCGTTCTCAATTGAATTTTTTAACTTATAATCATATAAGAAAATATTTTCTTTCAGGCAACCTCTGCTGAAAAGTCCGGGTTCTATCATTAAAGCAGGTATAATAAAAGCATTTGGAAGAGTCAGAACTCATCAAACAACGCCATTCCAGGAGGGGCCAAAGGTTGCTTTTTAACACCTACTATGATAAAATGTACCAGGTTTCACTACAATATCTCAAAATCAAAGAAGACGCACAGGATGCCTTGTGTGAGGCATTTGTCAGGGTTTTTAACAGGCTTGACAATTTTGAATATCGGGGAGAAGGAAGCCTGAAAAGCTGGATAAAAACGATTGTGATCAATGAGTCTCTACGGCTTATTGAAAGAAACAGGAAGTTTATGTACAATGATGACATTGATGAAGCTGAAGACCTGGGCAGCATAGAGCTGAATGAAAACCTTGATATGCAACTTTTCTCTGAGATTGTACAGCAACTGCCTGATGGCTACAGGGTCATCTTTTTGATGTTTGCCATGGATGGGTTTTCTCATCAGGAAATAGCTGAGAAATTAAATATCAGCGTTTCGACATCTAAAAGTCAATTGTTTAAAGCCAGAAAACTGATAATAAAAGAATTACAAAAAATAGAAGCATATGAAGCTTTGCGAGATCGAAAAAAAGTATAAGGAGTATCTGGGAAAGCAAGAGCCTCCAACTCAAAGTAAGGACAAAGAACAGGTCTGGAGTCAGGTGCAGAACAAAATGCAGCGACCAAAAAGGCTATATCCGGTTTGGTACCTGGCTGCAGCTTCTATTACCCTTATCATGCTTTCCTCTTTTGCCCTTTATCAACTGTATTTGAAAAATCAGACCATAGCCAGGTTACAGGCTGCACTTGAAGAAGTAAATGGACAGCAGCAGGTAATGGCCAATAATAATAGGCAGCTCAAAGGAGAATTGGAGGAAGCGATGAACAGGCCGCTACCAGTTGATACTGTTTTCATAACAAAGGTCGTGTACCAGGAACCGGAAAAACGCGGTCAGGTAGATGCGGAAATAACTGAAACGGTTAGTCCCTTAGAAAGTGTACCTGTTGAACAGGACCAGGAAATGCCAGTATTAGCCAACCTACAAAGTGAAGTGGAGAGCTTAGAAATAGAGTATGGAGAAAAAACAGGAGAGGGGATTACACCATGGAGATTTACAGTAAAATATCATTAGGAAAGAAATTGGAAAATTTAAAAATGGACCGAATTACACGCATGAGAGAACAAATCAAAATAGGCCTCGTCCTGCTGATTATTCTTTTTGCCTATTGGGCAAAAGGGCAGGTGTTTAATGAGCCGCGCGTCAATGCTTGCACAGATAAAAACGTCTTTATCAAAAAGATAGAAATTACGGACCAGGAAACGATCTTCACCCTTTGGTTAAGACCCTATCATCACAATACCATTTTTGTTTCTTCCAAGACCTATATCACATCCAGCAATGGAGGAGACAAACTATATATCAATGAAGTAAAAGATTATGCGTTGGATCGAACACTGCAATTGGACGAAGAGAAAAAGTACCAGGAGCTGGTAGTGTATTTCCCTAAGATTGACCCTTCTGTGCAGGCTTTAAATTTCCGTGCTGGAGAGGATGGTAGCTACTGGCATTTCTTTGACATTGATGTGAGTACCAATATCGGTATCGATAAATCAGTTAAGTCAGGAAGAAAAGGTGAGGAAGACAATTGTAAATTCATTGAGAGCCCAGGCTATACGGCAAAATCAGGAGGCTTTGCCATTACTCGGATTGATTTGTGTGAGGATGAAACGGTGCTCTACTTCGAGGTAAATCTAAGGCAGTTTTCTGCCATATGGATACCACCAAAATCTGCCATTCGTGATAGCAATGGAGGAAAAGACCTGTTTGTGATCAAAGCGGAGGGCACGAATATCGGGGAACGGATCACTGCTGGTGACAATGATGGTGAGATCCTGAATTATAAGTTATTCTTTCCGCCCATCAAGGAATCAGTGAAAAAAATAGATTTCAGGGAGGTGAATAAAGGAGGTACCTGGTTTATCTATGAAATGGATGCTGATGTATCCAATGTAGATTAGATAGCCATTTAAAAAAGTAATAATTCTCTTCATATACATATACACTCAGAATAGGGTCTGCTCCTTGAGCGGACTTTATTTTTATATCTAGCTCAATTGAGTTTTACTAAACACTTATATCATCTTTCAGTAACCCTCCATTCCCTATTTTTGCCGCTTCCCATAAAACTTAAGTATGAGAATATTCATTGGCGCTATCATTTTCCTTTTCTCTTTTCAGACAATCGCTCAACGAGATTCTTCCTACTACAAAGTAAACATCCCGGTAGAAGCGGCGATTACTGTGGCAGGTTTTGCAACGACTACCATCCTGTTCAAAAGGCTTTTCAGGGTGGCTTCCATGAGCGAGAGCGATGTAATGGCCCTGAATATTGATGATATCAACAGGTTTGATAGACCCGTTGCCAGGTTCAGTCCAGAGGGATATGAAACCAGTCAGAGGTTATCTGATCTGTCTTTAAATCTCTCTACAGCATTGCCTTTTTTTCTTTTGATCGACAGGAAAGTAAGAAAGGATTGGGGTGAATATCTGGTGCTTTACCTGGAGTCACAGATGATCAACACATCGATCTATCAGGTTGCTGCATTCAGTTTTCGCAGACCAAGACCCCTGACTTACAACAATGAAGCTGATATGCAAATGCGCACTGGGGATCAGCGTAGCAATTCCTTCTACAGTGGACATGTTTCTACAGCCGCCACTGCCACCTTTTTCATGACCAAGGTATACACAGATTATCATGACATCACAGGCTGGAAACGACTGGCCTTATACGGTGCTGCATCTGTACCGCCTCTGTTTGTTGGTTATCACCGCATGCATGCCGGTAAGCATTTTCGGACTGATGTGCTTCTGGGATTCGCCATTGGAGCCGCAAACGGCATTCTTATTCCACACCTGCATAACAGGTTGGGGGGGATGAGGAAGCAAAAACCTCCAGTGGAGTTTTAGCAGCTTCACAGGATGATACTTAATCTTTTATTAAATCATAAAATCTTTGTAGGTTTAGTTTAAGTAAAAACTAAACCCAGAATGCTATGCAATTAGATTTCAGTGCAATAAATTGGTTGTCCATTGTCGTATGCTTTGTTGTAGGACAGATTTTCCTGACTTTATGGTTCAGTGTGTTTTTTGGTGAGCCCTGGGCAAAAGCCTATGACCCTGCTAAAAATAAAAAGGAACACACAAAAGAAATTCCCGGTTACACATATGCTTTCGGTGCAGTCTGCACCTTCCTTTTGACACTGGGGCTGGAGCTTTTTCAAATAGCTTTTGGTGTAGATGATTTAGGTTCCGGACTGCAACTTGGAGTGATCATTAGTGTTTTCTTCATTATTGCCACTATGTTGCCTGGATATGCTTTTCTGAGGCGGTGGAATGCCTTGAGACTTTCACTTGGGAGCCAGGTTTTTGTCACTTTGATTATTTCGGCAATATTAGGAGCCTGGTAGGTTTTTATGGCGGTAAAATAGGTTATGTCAATTCTTGAAGGTATTCTGCAAAGACCTTCTACTAAAAAGCCGCTATTAGATCAGCTAAATAATGACCAGGAAGGGGTTCGTAAGGCTATTGAAATCGCTTTGTCAGACAAACAGCCACAGGGATGGAGGGCGGCCTGGGTGCTCAAGGATATTATCAAAGATGAAGACCCTAGACTTGCCCCACATCTTACCAGAATGATCAAAGTCCTTGCAGATCGTCCTGACGGCCATCAACGTGAACTCATACATTTGGTGGATAGATTCACGCTTTCTGATGATCAGGAAGGAATGTTATTTGACGTCTGCCTGGATATCTGGTCTTCCATCAGGAAATCTCCTTCGGTCAGGATATTGGCATTTAAGCAAATTGCTGGTATTATCAGGAAATATCCTGAATTGGTCCACGAGCTTGAGCATGTGTTGGATGACGAATATGCGGAAACACTCTCACCGGCGATAAAACACATCTTTATACGGTTGCGTGAAGAGTTGTTGGTACTAAGGCAGTCATAGGATGACTGTTCTTAAGAATTAACTTTTCTACGAAACAAGAAATTAATATTATATGTCGATTTTGAATAAGAAATGACTAATTAGAGTCATCCTATGACTCTAGCTTGACTTCTTCTTAAACACCCCCGGATCTACAGACCAGGGGTCATCAGGCCAGCGGTGCTTTGGATACCTTCTTTTTAGCTCCTTTCGGACTTCAAAATAGGTGTCATTCCAAAAGCTATTCAGATCATTTGTTCGCTGCACGGGCTTGAAACCAGGGGATAAGAGGTCCAACAACACACCTTGCTTACCATTATTGATTTTGGGAGTCTCAGCCAAACCAAAGAGTTCCTGCAGCCGAACGCTTAATATCGGAGGTTCTCCGTTTTCCCGGTATTTCAGCTTGAGCTGGCTACCACTGGCTACTGTAATTCTGACAGGTGCCTGACTATCCAGCGCTTGTTGCTTTTCATACTCCAGTGTGTGCTGGAATATATCTCTCAAATTGAGTTTCTTCAGGTCTTCCGCCGTACGTACATGATCGAGGTAAGGTTCCAGCCAAGAATTGACGGATTCAAGGAGATTTGATGTGCTCACGTCAGGCCAAGATTCGTCCGGGTTCCATATCCGCAGAGAGAGCACCCGCAATTGCCATTGAAGGACTTCCTCGCTAAAATCCAGCAACTGCTTACCTTCTTTTTTGACAGCCTCCAGAATGGCGCTTTTTATATGTGCGGGGTCCGGATTGCTCAATGGCTTACTTTGTAAAACTATACTGCCTATGGAAAGGTCTTTAGTTGCTATCAATCCACCCTTCCGTGTATCCCACGCAATGACTTCACGTTCCTTCACCCTTACTGCAAGGTCTTTTGGGTTTAGTGGAGCGGCCAAATGGATCTTTCCCAGGCCATCCCGGGCATTGAGGTGGGCTACAGCCAACCAGGGCTCATGGGCCAGGTCATCCCGATGACCTGCTACGGCATATCTTCCATTGGCCAACTGGAACTGAGCATTGTTACCTGGGCGGGCGCTGGCGATACGTTCAGGATAGGCCATGCTCAGTACAAAACCTACTTCGTAAGGGTCTATTATGTCATCATTAGCCTCAGCCTTAAGCATTTCACGATAGCTATTTGCTACTTGTTCGATGCGGCTCAAACTTCCTCCTTTCCTGTTCTCTGAACGAAAACGATGCAATGCTTCTACACGAACAGATAAATCAATTCCTGCATCAGGCAGGGGATCCCGTTCTTCGATCAATGCGGCCACATCCGCTGCCAGGGGAGTTAATCCCATCTCATCTGCCTCCAGCAACATATGCGCAATCCGGGGATGGCAGGGGAGTTGTTGTATTCTTTTGCCATGCTCCGTGATCCTGTTGTCTTCCAGGGCCTCCAATTCGTGAAGCAGCGCACGAGCGGAAGCCACGTGGCCGGCAGGAGGTGGATTGAGCCATTTCAGGTCATTCGCATTGGTGATACCCCAATTGGCCAGCTCCAGCACAAGACTGCTCAGGTCAGCATCCAGCAATTCAGGAGTACTAAAATCCTGTAAATGAGCATGAGTAGACTGAGTCCACATGCGATAACATACACCAGGAGATAATCGACCTGCTCGTCCTGCTCGTTGGTCAGCGGTGTCTTTTGTAACTGGTAATGTGACAAGCCGGGACAGTCCTGAACCAGGATCAAAAGTTGCCTTGCGGATAAAACCTGCATCTACCACTACCTTGATGCCTTCTATAGTTAGACTGGTTTCCGCAATTGAGGTAGCAAGAACGACTTTTCGTCGACCATTTTTGTCAGGAAAGATGGCCGCGAGTTGTTTGTTTTGGGGTAGCTGACCAAACAAAGGATGGATGGCTGCCTGAGGGAGCTCCTTTTTCAAGAGCTCTTCACACTTCCGGATCTCGCCTTCACCAGGAAAGAAGGCCAGGATGTCTCCGGGCTGTTCCCCGTAAGCTTGCTTAATCACCCGAGCCGCCATTTCCGGGATCATAAACTGGTCGGTTTCACCTGTGTATCGGACTTCAACTGGATATTGTTTCCCCTGACTCACCGCTACAGGAGCTTTGAGTAGCGTCTCTAGCTCAGGCATATTGAGCGTGGCCGACATCACAACGAGCCGGAGGTCAGGACGAAGGACCTGTTGTGTCTCCAATGACAGAGCCAACGCCAGGTCAGCGTGTAAGCTACGCTCGTGAAACTCATCGAACAGGACCAGCCCTACGCCTTCCAGAGCATTGTCTGACTGCAGCATGCGGGTAAGGATACCCTCAGTGACCACCTCGATCTTTGTTTGCTCCGAAACACGGGTTTCGAACCGGATCCGGTAGCCAATTGTCTGGCCAACTGGTTCTTCGAGAAGCTGAGCCATTCGGTAAGCGATAGATCGTGCCGCCAATCTACGAGGTTCTAGCAAGATGATCTTTTGGCCTCCCAGCCATTTTTCTCCCAGTAAAGCCAGAGGTAGAATAGTGCTTTTACCTGCTCCGGGAGGAGCATTGACAATGAGTCTGTTACCAGAAACCAGTTTAGATTTTACCTCATCTATGATTTCGGTTATCGGCAGGTCGACCTGATGGGGATTGAATGGCAATGGAAGTGCGGATTAGTATATCCGCGAAGTTAAAGGATGTGGGTAAAATTGAATCTTATTAAGGTCTTAAATAATGAGCCGGCGGTTGTTCTCTCATCTATTAGCATAAAGGGATAGTTCCTTCAATTGATTTTGAATGGGTTGAATAAAAAGACAGGCCGCTCCTACGGAGCTAACTACGATTACATCGATTAATGCTATGGACAGGTCGTCCCTACGGGACTTTTCTCTTGCTTGATGGTATTCAATGATTTAACTGCCACTGTTGCATGGTTTAAAAATTATTTAAGCCAGTGGGTAACAGTAAGTAGAAACAAGAAGCCGGAATATGTCTTAAAAGAATGAGCCAAACACAATGTTTTGAGCCAGCTGCTGAGAATCATCCTCAAGCGTCAGGTCAATTTTTGATGTATTTTTTTCGAGCTTTTTCTCAACGGTTTTCAATCCAATAGAGGAGTAAATCAATGTAGCATCCTTTGGTGCCTCCAGTTTGTATTCTCCTTTTGAATTGGTAATAGCCGCTAAATCGGTGCCCTTGATTTGGATCGTAACACCTTCCAGGGTTTTACCATTCTGATCTTTAACGATGCCGCTTACAGGAATTTCTGCAAGTGCTTGTGTGGAAAATTGGAACAGTAGAATAACAATCACCACTTTGGTAGCCTTTTTTATAAACCTCATATGTCAGCTTTCAATTGCGATGCAAAGTAAGGTTAAAATTGAATTAAATTCAATATTGCATCAGTTTATATATGGTATTTGCAAAAATATGAGTGTTTTTTACGCCAATACATAAGATGGTTTGAATGAGCCCACATGCATATAAAAATTTGCAAAAGACATTTCTTTCAAAAGGTATATAAACCTGATGCATTTGAAGATTATCTGTTTATTTTGAAGACCTACATTGCTAAAACCAAACATCCCTCATCATGAAAGCCCTATCCAGAAACAAAAGAGAAAATCGAAGAGACTTTTTAGTCAAAGCCGGATTATTGGTTGGAGGGTTGCATCTTGGACAAGCAGCCTCCGCTTTTAATATCATAAACAGAAAGAAACTTCCTGATGAAATCATTGGGCACGGAGATTTTAAGTTTAAGGTCGAACGAGACTGGTGTCAGGCCAATGCCGTACAAACTCCGGTAACCAATTGCCATGAAATGGTCGAGGATCAGCAAGATAGACTGATCTTACTCACAGATCACCCCAAAAACAATATCATCATTTTTGACAGGTCCGGTAAGGTGTTGGACTCCTGGACGCTGAATCTAAAAATGGGTCATGGGTTAACAATTCATGATGAAAATGGAGAGGAGTTCCTTTATATCACAGATGGCAGTGCGGGAGAGGTGTACAAAACCACTTTGGATGGAAAGGTGATCATGCAGTTACCCAGACCTGACCAGCTTGGAATCTACGCGGAATGTGACAGGTACAGACCCACTGAGACAGCTATAGGTCCAAATGGAGATATCTATGTTGCAGATGGGTATGGTTCACAGTATATCCTAAGGTTTGATAGCAAAGGTAATTACCAGGATAAGTTTGGTGGGAGTAGCTTCCAGGATAAGAAAAGGTTTAAAGAAGCACACGGTATAGCACTGGATAACCGGGATAAGCAAAACCCAACCTTACTTGTGACGGCCAGGATTAAGAACACCTTCAAGCGATTTACATTGGATGGAGAGCACCTCGAAGATATCTACCTCCCTGGTGCCTATATCAGCCGACCGGTGATTCATGGTGATGAGTTATATTCCGGGGTATGCTTTGGTATGACAAAGCATGATTTCAACTTGCAAAATGATCTGGGTTTTGTTACGATCCTTAACAGGGAGGGAAGGGTAGTTTCTAATCCCGGTGGTACAAAACCGAAATACAAAGACGGTCACCTCTTACCACTTTTTCAGGACCAACCCATCTTCAAGCATTGTCATGACGTGTGTGTGGATGGCGATAAAAATCTGTATGTATGTCAATGGAAAGCAGATGGTGTCTATCCCTACAAGTTGCACCGTGTTTGATTGATTTTGATTGATTTATACCTAAAAACCGAGTTTTGTTTTATTAAAGTTATACTTCTTTAACTAGCGGTATATATGGTTATTTATCAATGAGTTATGGAGTTTTATTAAAGTAGGTGGCGCTGATTATCTTAATTGATAGTCATAGGATGACTACATTAACCAATAAAGACCGAAGTCTCTGAAATTACCAGGAAACAAAGTTTCAGTCATACTTGCTTATCAAGTAGTCATCCTATGACTACTTACCTTGCCTTGCTCAGCTCTCGGGTGATCTTATTTCTAACCCATAGTCCGAAGACGAAGAGCCATAGGATAGCTGCTTCCAGGATAAATACAAGCGGTGGCCACACCCATTTAAGGGCCAGGAAATAGATGATCAATATACCTTCGGCTATCCAGATATACAATCCAATCTTGGTGAGCAAGGGATAGGCAAGAGGCAGGTTGAAGGTTACCCTGAGATGCCACCCAAGCAATGCAAAAAAAGCAACTGCATGGATGATGTGGAAATACCCGGTCCATTCGGTTGCGCCAGGTGCATGAGTAGGTACCAGTGCAATTAGCAAAGTGATGACTCCAGTACCCACCAACATCACCAGGTTTCGGCTCGATGTGAAACCATATAAAATAAAGGTAGCTCCAAAAAGTACCAGAAAGCCTATAAACAAAAACTTCATTTCAGAATAATAATAGGTGCTGATAGATGGCAACAATACCTGTTCGGCACTCACCAGGAACATACCTAGAGGCAACACAATCGGAAGGATTAAAGCCAGAGAGCCTAGAATGATTCGGAGTACTTGTTTTGGGATGGGGGTTTTCATAATAGCTAAAGATAAGTGTTTTGAATCATTCCTCGAATGTACCAGGTCGATGTATTGCTATTACATTAAAAATAACTTGCAGCCATCATTTACCCAGCTTATTGCCTCCTATCAAACCAAGAATGGAAGCCCCAAACCCCAAAAACATGGCAGGAACAGCCTCGAAAGGAAACAGCTCAAAAAATACATAAACGCCCAATCCAAAGCTCATGGACAACCATGCGCCAAGGGGTTTTTGACTACGCTGATGAAACAGAGCTGCATACAATGGAACCAGGATAGAAACCATCCCTAGTATTGAGGATTGACTCACCAGGTGATAGATGCTGTCACTCATTATAGCGAGTATGGTTGCGAGGGCTGTAATGATCACCACGGAAACCCTGCTCAGAAGAAGCAACTGTTGATCGGTGCTCCCCGGAAAAAATATCGGCTTAAGTAAATTCTCTGCCAGAATAGAAGAAGGAGCCAGTAATGCTCCACTACAGGTGCTGAAAATAGCAGAAGTTAAAGCTCCATAAAATAAGACCTGCAACCACATTGGAGTATATTGAGCAATCATGGTCATCAGGGCATGCTGTGTATTATCAGCAACAAGTTCCGGATTTAGCTGATAGACCATGAGGCCAAGCAAGAGAGGCAGCATAGCAAATATCAAATACAAGGATGCACCTAAAAATGTAGACCAAACAGCGATGGATTCTGACCTGGCTGCATTGGCACGTTGAAATATATCTTGTGAGGCCAGAGACCCTAGCCCTAAAGCGCACCAGGCAGCCAGGTAATCCATCCAGGAAACTTCCGGGTTATTTACAGGAGTAAAATCAAAGAAATGGGGGTCCTTGGATTGGAACAGTATTGATGGATCGACCAGGTTAAAAAGAAAGAAGGTGATAAATACCAGTCCTATGATGATGATGACACTTTGCACAAAATCTGTGATGGAAACAGACCACATGCCCCCAGCTGCAGTATATACCATTACCAGCAAAGCACTGATTAGTCTGCCAGCATATTCATCCAATCCAAAAATGGTGTGAAAGAGTATCCCAAGGGCGATAATCTGTGCAGCTGCATATCCAAAGAATGATAAAATCATTAAACCGCTGGACAACCGCTCTACTTTGGGTCCGTAGACCCTTCGAAAAAGATCCCCCAGGGTCAGGATATTCTTTCGGTAGAGTGGCCGAACAAATATCAGGGCAAATAGTATCAGGCAGAGAAAACCTCCAAAGGGATCTTCAATAACTCCAAGCAAGCCATGCTGGATAAATTCTGAGGAAGCGCCCAACACGGTTTCGGATCCATACCAAAAGGCGAAGAGTGCTGAAGCATTGAGTACTAATGGCAATCTTCGGCTTGTGGATAAAAAATCTGATGAGGAATGAATAAACCTGGAAGCCAGTACTCCTATTACTACCGTAATAAGCAAGTAGAGGATGATCCAGAGTCCAAGATTCATAGAGGTAAACTACAAACTTATTTTGATTTCAGAACATGATTACAGAACCTCAGACTCAAAACCAAAAAAGTATTCTTATGTACAATAACGAGCATGCTTAATGGATCATTTTGTTGGTCTAAAACCTGTATATTGTCATGAAGCAAGAATTTGACGATGAAAAAGTTAAGTTACTCAAAGGAATATGCCAAACTGTCTCGTGCTTGTATATATGCAGGAATGGATTAAAACCATGGTCTCAAGCTGATTCAGGGAGCGAATTGACAATCCAGTGAAGCGCTGGAAGTTTAGTCCAATGGATTTAAAGTCAAGTGAGTAGTGGCAGGAATACTCGAGGGCAAAAGATGAAATGTTTGATGTGACCGATATCAGGCAATCACCCTGGTTTGTGGTCAATGGAGACAATAAGCGTAAGGCAAGGCTCAACTGTATTGCCCATTTGATCACCGTGGTGCCCTATGAGAAAACCAAATACAAGAAAATCCAGTTACCACCTTTGCCGAGCAAAAACGAATACTCACGTCCTCCTGTAGACAAACAGACCTTTGTGCCAGAGAAATACTAAGGACCTCTATAGACGCATTCTCTGCACAATCGTTTGCTTTCCCCGGTCCTCTTATTTTACCTATTCTTGTGAGTCAAAGAAATAGCCAATCGTGGAGATCGCCCTAAAAGGAAAACTGGAGAAGGAGTTACTGGTGAAAGTTTCGAAGATGAAACCTGTGATCAAGCCCACAGCTCCACATAAGCATGATGGGTATCATGAATTGATTTTCCTAACCGGTGGATCCGGATCGCATTCCGTAAATGACCAGGTATATGATGTAAAACCTTTTGATGCATTTTACCTCCAACCAGGTAGTGTGCATTGTTGGGACTTTAGCCAGATACCGGATGGGTATGTAATTCTTTTCCGCGAAAAGTTTCTGCGGCATCACCTTTCCACACTCAATAGTCTATATCGGTTACCGCAGCAGTTTCAGATTCCAACAGATCATCAGCTACTCCAACTTGTTGATATCTTCTATGAGTCGTACAAACAAGGCCAGGACGAGGATGTTTTAGGTGCTCATGTAAACCTGATTCTGCTGTATACACTGGGAATTGTAAAAGCTCAGGCCTCCGCCGCTTCTCCGTCAGCCGCTGACTTTAACCAGTTTAAGAACCTGGTAAATCATCATTTTCTCGAATTAAGAACAGTTCAGGAGTATGCCAACCTGATGAATGTGAGTGTTTCCAGGCTAAATAATATCTGCCAGCAGGCAGCATTTACTACCGCTTTTAGTGTGATCAAAGAAAGGATCATTGTAGAGTCAAAAAATTTGATCACCCATACCAGCCTGTCTATTTCTGAGATTGCCTACAGACTGAATTTCTCAGATGCCTCTAACTTTGTCAAGTTCTTTAAAGCACAGACTCGCATGACCCCATCAGCTTATCGGGAGGCACTTCATTAAAAATTGACCATAATTCAAGAAAAATTACCATCGCTAGATGGACATAATTGCCGTCTTTTGCGTTGACATTATTATTTAATACGAATGCGATTTACTTTTCTATCGATACTTTTTCTTTCTTTCCTCTGTTCCTATGGCCAGACAGGCATACAAGGTAAGCTACTAGACATGACGGCCAATGAGCCATTACCATTTGCCAGTGTAGCTGTTTACCAGGCTAGTGATAGCACCCTGGCCGGAGGTGTGGTGTCTACTTTTGATGGTACGTTTGAGATCACCAACATCAAGCAAGGTACCTATTACCTCAAGGCTCATTTCATGGGTTTTGATGAGCAAACCATAGAAAACATTGCTGTAACTAAAAATCAATTAACGAATGTGGGTGCGGTAGCTATGAAGGCTAACCAGAAGATGCTGGATGAAATAGAGGTGACTGGTGAGACAGTGACCATGCTTTCCAAAGCCGATCGTCAGGTCTTCGAAGCAGAAAAGTTTCAATCCAGCAGGGGCGGAACTGCCACAGATGTACTACGTAACCTGCCATCTGTATCCGTAAATGCCAATGGTGAAATCTCCGCAAGAGGTTCATCAGACTTTGTAGTGCTGATCAATGGAAAGCCTGTGCAGTCTGATCCGCAAATGATTTTAAATCAACTACCTGCAAACGCGATAGAAAACATCGAATTGATCACAGCACCTTCAGCAAAATATGATCCGGAAGGGAAGGGCGGAATCATCAACGTAGTGACCAGGCGTGGTGCAGTCGATGATACGTATATGCAGTTCAACGCCAGGATTGGGGCTCCTAGCATCGAAAACTATGACAATGCAGAGTATGCACAACGCTATGGTGGAGATTTCACCTTAAATCATCGTTCAGGGGACTGGGACGTTTCTGCCGGATTGAGTTTTCAGCGCAACGATATCACCGGAAGACGGGTAGGGGACGTATACACGATTCGAAATGATACCACGATCCAGTTTCCCTCTGATGGGGAAAGAAGTTTCGATGAAGTAAATTATTCTGGCCGGTTTACACTGGGCTACACGCCTAATTCAAGCAACAACTTTAACCTGGGATTCTATGCTGGTAAACGCAGTAAAGACCGGACAGCAGATATTGTGTATTACGATAACCATGCAAGGTACAACGACCAACGGCTTTATACCATCCAGTATTACAATGAAAACCTGCGTATCAGAAAAGGGGATTTCGTATTAGGAAGTGTAGACTACGGTCATATCTTCGATAATGGATCGAGCCTTTCAACTTCGTTTCTGTACGAATATACGCTACTAGGAGGTCCAACAACCAACAGAAACCTGGGTTATCCCGAAACCTCCGTAATCTATCAGGACGAGTACAATACAAATGACAATCCACTCTTTGGTACGAGATTCCAGTTGGATTATGCCTTTAAGCCATTGCCCATTGGGAAAATTGAAACAGGGTATCAGTTCCGAAATCTGGATCATACAGGGGATTTTGTATATGAAAGAAGAAACAACAATACCGGTGAATTTGAGCTGGTTCCGGAGTTTTCCAGTAATGTCAACCTGCTGAGATCGATCCATTCGGGGTATGCCCAATTTTCAGGAAAGACAGGTGCCTTGAGCTATGGTGCCGGTCTGAGAATGGAATACATGGATCGGGGGCTGGAGCTGAAGGACAAAGCCGGTACCATCGACACGATGTATTACTATGATTTTATCAAACCATTTCCTTCAGCCAATATTCAGTATGCTGCAGGAGAGGGGCTTACCTTGAAAGCTGCCTATAGCCGAAGGATCGAGCGGACCACTACCTTCAAGATGAACCCTTTCCCGGAAAGAGAACATTCAGAGACACTCGAGCAGGGAGACCCTGAGTTGCTGCCAGAGTTTATCGATCTGGTGGAACTTGGGTTTATCAAGGACTTTTCAGATCACAGCATCTATGCAACAGCTTATTTCCGGGATGTGAAAAATGTGGTAAACAGGGTAAACAATATTTATAATGATTCAATTCTAAACAGGATTTATTCCAATGTGGGTGATGCCGTGTCTTTAGGTGTGGAAGTAGGTTCAGACCTGCAGTTGACAGAAAAATGGAATGCCTTTATCGGGGGTAACCTGTATCATTATGCCATTGATGGCATGTTTGATAGCTATCCTATCAATACCTCCAGCTGGATCTATAGCATCAATATGAATACCTCAATGAAGTTTACGAAGGACTTCAGCATGCAATGGACACTCAACTACATCTCCGACCGTGTTACTGCCCAGGGGAAAGACTCCAGATTTCTGTCGCCCAACCTGACGCTACAGAAGAAGTTCCTCGATGATCGCCTCACCGCCACACTTCAATGGCTCAACATGGATATGGGGCTTTTAGATACCAATGAACAACGGATCACTACCTGGCGGGACGGAGAGTTTTACACCACCACCAACTATGTTTATGAGGTAGATCAGGTGATTCTCAACCTGAGCTATGCCATCAACAGTGGCAAGAACAGGGCGAAGTTTATCAAAAGTGAGTTTGGTGCACAGGAGTTTTGATGCCTTTATTTCACGACCATTTATAATCTTAGGTCCATACCTTCTGTCAAAGTTCTAATCAATAATTGATCTTTTCCAGGTGGATGTCCAGACTTTTGTTTGTCTTTGAGTAATCATAAACCAGAATATGGCCAGGTTTGCCAGGTAAAACCCGCCTGATTACATTTTGGCCAGGAGGTCTGAATTCAACATAATCCTTTTTAATTTGACCTTCCTCAAAAATTGAAACACTAAAATTCCAGTTCTTTTGAAGCGAGGCCTCGCTACGTTGCCAGTCAACATAGGCCACCATTGGAATTTTTTCGAAACCCAGTTGTGATAAATAGAGATACCCAAAACCACCCACATCATTGATGTATTCAGATACTAAATGGATGTTGGAAAAATCATATCCAGCCGGTAGTAAAAAATCTCTTTTACCCTTTTCAATGAAGTCTACGGATTGAACGTGAAATTCTGGATCAAATCTGAAGACAATAAGGTCACCAATCACCATTTTGGTCACCCCAGCGCTTGAATATGATCCTGTGGCGACTGCCAGTACATTTAGAGCGATTCCAGCACCACTTACAGCTTTACGATATTGTTCAGCGATGGCCATTATAGTACCATCCGGCTGTTTGAATATTTCATGGAAGTACATAAAGCCACGTTTGTCTTCACTGCTCACCTTTCCCTCATTGTCGATATCCATAAACTCCCGGAATTCATGAGTCCAGCTGAGGTATTTATTCTCAATAATCTCACCTGATTTGCTCAATTGAATATTTGCCAAACCAACCCCATTGTCTTTATAGACCTTTTCATCGGGGGCATAATAAAGTCCAAGAACATTGATAATTCCCGTTTCAAAATCATAATAAGCATTCAATGGCTGCGTATGATAGTTTCCTTTTAATCCCGTGAAAAACACTTCATGACCAGTTTCAAGGTCTAATCCCTGGAGATAAAAATTAAGCTTATTGGTGTTCCAGTTTTTCTTCACTGTCACGAGGTTTACCAGCAGGTCCTCTGTGCTACAGAGGTAAGTGGCTGAAGCTACAGAATCGGTATTTGCAGGGAAGAAATAAGTCCAGGGGGATGCTTCATCACTTTCTACAGGATTCGGGAAATACTCAACATGGTAGTTTTTGTTCTGATAATCAGTCTGATAATTTGCAAACCCATAGTTTGGAACTGAATATAAAGATCCCGGACTATTGAAGAAAACGATTCTCCTGGCCTCTGAAATTTGGTTCGCTTTGGTATCAAAAAACTTATAGGTAGCCACATCATTTCGAATATCATTAAACCGCATCAGTATTGTGCTGCCATTGAATAAAGCTCCCTGCAGGTTTTGTGTCTTCGTATCCTGAAATGTGATTGTGTTGACATCTTCAAGGTTTTCGTCAAGAACCCTCAAAGCGAAATTCCGCTGACCTTTTTTAAGCTTACCAATGGAATAAAACATGTAATAGCCAATCACATCTCTTTCTTTAGTAATAACTCCGGAATTTCTGACATCAAGTTTAGTAATATCTAAAAAGTTTCTACTCTGAGAAAAGCTGGCAAAAGTGATTAAGGTAGCCAATGTGTAACAAAATAGTTGCTTCATTATTCCTGGTGTTTTTGCTTTAAAAAGTGATTTGCGTAGATCCCATGAGGGAATTTTTCTAAATAAGTATTTGTGATGTTTTCCTTTACAGCTTGCTCGTTGGCATATAGAGCTGCCTTCCACAGTAGATGGTATTGCTCTTCGTTTTGATAATCAAATTCTATGTTCTTCTGAAAATAATGATAGGCTAATTGCCCCAGCTCAGATAAAGTGATGTTGTTGAGGAAGTTAACATAGTTTTTCAACCATGGCACTTCAGCTGAGTGATCTACGTATAACCCGAATTTGTGGCTTTTTCGAACTTCATAAAGATCCATGAGAATTTTAAGGGTTTCATATTTGAATGTTTCATCAGAGGGGTAGAGGTCACGAAATTTTAACGCATAATAGAATGCATAATCATATCGCTTGTCCAATTTGAGCAAGTCGATCAATTGAAAATCCAAATGATTTTTTATCTCCTGAAATCCGGAATCTAATACCCTAGGTTCCCTCATATCTTTATCCTTAGAAAATTGATGAAAGGCAAACAATCGCTCTTCTGTCAGAGGATGTGTATGGATTGAGTCTTTTTCAAAAATGAAATTAGAGCCATTATTATTTGATAAGATGGACTGACTTCCACGGATCCATTCATCTTTGAAAGGACTCTTATTGAAATCCAAATGGAATCTGATGTCCGGGTGGTCCTGGTACTCTGAAATTTCAGCAGAATCAAGTTTATTTAGCACATTTTTACAGGCCTGCAAATCGTAGGTTGAATTGTAGACCATGATAAATGCCAGCGAATCAGCAGCTAATTCATTGGTCCTGGTGTGGGAGAGGTGATCATAAAACAATGTTCGTATGGCATTGATATCGCCATATTTCACCTGGTTGTACAGTTCAGTATCAGCGTTTTTTATTCTTACATTTCGTCTAACCATTTCATTGGTATGGTCCAGATGATAATGCGCCAGCTCGTGGGCCAACAGGTAAGCCAGCTCACTGATAGATGATAGTTTGCGGAACGTGCCAACATGAATTCCGATTGTGCCTTCACCCAGGCTGTAAGCGTTGAAAGTAATATCCGAATCCAGCAAGACTAGTTTTGGGGGCTTAACCCCAGGATTTGCAATCAATAGTTGATGAATAACCTGCTCAACAACTGTATTGATACTGCGACATTCAACAAAATCACCATTTTCGATCTTGTCAATGATTAGATCCTTCCGGAGATTATAAAACTTATTAATCTGAGATCGTTTTTTCCCTTTCTCCATCTCTATCTGTACCCGTGTTTGAAATGCTATTCTCTCAACCAATTCATCTGTCTTGAGGACTTTCAGGCAGGGTAATGTTCTATTGATTTGACAGATCGCCTGCAAAGAAGTGAAAAGGAAAAGAAGTAACAGAAAGTGAGGGGTCAACTTGTACAAGTAGTTATCTAGAATAAAACTATAAAAAGACAGGTATTTAATTCCGTTTTTTGTAAGAAATATTTTGAAGGTTATTGTCTTTAAATCTTTTGGTGTTATCCCATTTAGAGTACTTTACCCTAAGATCCTTCATAACTGGAGAACAATGGGAACTAATTACCCTGAATGAACTTTCCATCTTCAACCAATTAACCATTTACAGGGTCTGTTAACACGGTCAATTTTTAATAATTCTCAAAAAATTAAAATAACAGTGACATAGGGTTGTCACTCAAGACGGTTTTTTTTGCGTATAAGAAAGTTATCCTTTGTCGGAAATGACCCTTACGAATGTCGTTTTCACATAGGATGATTTCAGATATTAAGTAACAATTTTGTTTTATGGATTCAAACAATCAAATGCCAGTAATAGAGGCACCCAAACAGTCGATCTGGCGCCAACTCAAAGATGCTATCCAGGGTACGGATGCAGATTATACCACCATAGATTTGAAGAAAGCCATCTTTCTGCTGGCTGTACCTATGATCCTGGAGCTGGTGATGGAATCTACTTTCGCTGTAGTGGATATCTACTTTGTTGGACAGCTGGGGTCATCCGCCGTAGCGACCGTGGGTTTGACAGAAACATACCTTTTCCTGCTGTATTCGGTAGCCATGGGCCTGTCCATGGCTGTCACAGCCATCATTGCACGAAGGGTTGGAGAAAAAGATAAAACTGGTGCCGGAAAGTCGGCTGTACAATCGATATTTCTCTCGCTTTTGGTATCGCTTCCTTTTACCATCGCAGGGATCTTCTTTGCAAAGGATATGCTCGCACTCATGGGTGGGGACCAGTGGAGCCTGGAGCATGGGTACAGATATACACAGTGGATGCTGGGTGGCAATGCGGTGATTGTGCTGTTATTTGTCATCAACGCCATCTTTCGCGGTGCCGGTGACGCAGCCATTGCCATGCGGGTGTTGTGGATTGCCAATGGCCTCAATATCATTCTGGACCCGCTCCTGATCTTTGGGTGGGGACCGATTCCTGCAATGGGCATTGAAGGTGCCGCGATTGCCACAACGACCGGCAGGGGCATCGCAGTAGGTATTCAGCTATGGACACTTTTCAAGGGAGGCAGGCACATCCAGGTATATCTGACAGATTTTGTGTGGGATGCGAAAAGGATCATTAATATTATCAAAACTTCCCTGGGTGGAGTAGGACAAATGATCGTGGCCATGTCTTCCTGGATCTTCCTTATGCGGATCCTGGCAGATGTAGGGAGTGAGGCTGTTGCCGGGGCCACAATTGCGATGCGGGTGATGTTGTTTACGCTCATGCCTGCCTGGGGGCTTTCTAATGCGGCAGCGACCCTGGTGGGACAAAACCTTGGTGCCGGAAATCCGGATAGGGCAGAGTCATCGGTTTGGAAAATTGGGTTTTATAACATGGTCTTTTTGATAGGGGTGTCCATCGTTTATTTCTTCTTCAACCGTTCACTGATGAGCATATTTACTGATGACATTAGAGTTATTGCCATAGGGGGAGAGTGGCTGAGGATATTGTCATATGCCTACTTCATCTATGGCTGGTGGATGGTGTCTGTACAGGCATTCAATGGTTCCGGAGATACCAGCACACCGACCAAGATTAACCTGGTATTTTTCTGGTTGATCCAGATCCCATTGGCTTACCTGCTAGCCATACATTGGCACTGGGATCATTCAGGAGTGTTCTGGGCGGTATTCTTTTCAGAAACAGCTGTTGGGTTGTTTACTCTGTGGTTGTTTAAAAGAGGTAAATGGAAGCTGGCGACGGTGTAGATTTATAATGAGGCTGGTTCATGGCTTAAACGCAGAGTTTTGGTGTACGTGTCTGTCGTTCATGGGCTAAAAATGTCGTTCGTGAAGTTATTTTGCATTTTTTCAGAAATAGATTGATGTTTAGCGTGATATACACGCTGAATAAACTTAACAATCACCTGAACTAATGAAAAATCTAAGCCTTTTTTGCAGTCTTGCTATTGGCATATTTGCCTGCCAACACAATGAACAGGAAACACCGGAACCTACCGACTTCGGCTACCTGTCCATGAATATTGCTGTAACCATCACTTCCGAACCTGCCAGTGGAAGAGTGGAAGCTGTTTCTACCGATAACTGGAGAGTAACGATATTTAGTGCCATTGATGACAGTGAAGTGATGGTTTTCGATCCTTACGCTTCCGCACCTTCAGAAGTCTCATTGCCTACCGGGGAATATTACATCGAAGCCCACAGCAACAACTTTCAGGAAGCAGCTTTTGAGAATCCGTACTATTTCGGAAGGTCAGACAATTTCACCATTGACAAGGAAGAACTTAAAACCATCGACATCGATGCTGAGCTGGCCAATTCCAAAGTAGCGATCAACTATTCACCCAATGTAACCAGTACTTTCGATACATATACAGGAGCCGTGACTGTTGTGAATTCTAATACCACCCTGGTATATGGGCAGGGAGAAACTCGCGAAGGGTATTTTGTATCGGAAGCCCTTTTTGTGGTGGTTGACTTAAGTTATGAGAAACTAGACGGCACTTTCATCACTCGACAGTTTACAGCTGACATAGATGCACAGCCAAAAACATTTTACAATATCAATGTAGATGCTTCATTAGAAGACGGGAAGATTGTGCTAAATATCAATGTAGATGAGACATTTGATGAGGTGGATATCCAATTAGGCGACGTGGTGGTTGTTTCTCCTGACCCTAACACTGCTGTATTCGACTCGGAAGTTTATCCATTGGTAGATGCATACATTGATGATTACAGTTATGAATCATCATTAGACAATGGTACATTCTCACATTATGGTTATGAAGTCGGGGTTAGTGATGCTGCCTTTGTTGTCTTCACCGAAACCGGGGGACAACAATACTTTGTTGGCACTGATGGGGCATCTATGAAAATCTATTTTATGCTATACGTCCCGATTGAAAGTGGTACCGGAGTTACTGGTACTTATGGATTTATTGATACCAATACCGCAACCCAGGTTGATATTAATTCACAATTTTTCTTCTCCGGAGGAGAAATTGAATTTGATGACGATGGTATTTTACCCAATGGAGATTTTGAAGATGCAGAGTATAGTATCACCGGCGGAACCATTATAGTGTCCGGTGCACCAGGAAATTATACAGTAGAATTCGATCTGGAAACAGATGGAGGACCTGTGTTGGGTAACTATACAGGGGATTTTCAGTATTTAGATAACACCGCCAATTAAGGTAACCGATCATCGTTCAAAAGATATTTGAATGATGATCGGCCTTTTCATCATTTCTCTCACCGTACTAAACACCTCGACAATGAAGAACTATTGCTTGCTATTGGGTATAACATTAATCCTTATTGCCTGCAACCGCAACGACCAGGAAACACCCCAACCCACTGATTTTGGCTATATATCCATGAGTATCTCAGTATCTATTACTGAAGAACCAGCCAGTGGGAGGGTGGAAGCCGTTTCTACTGACGACTGGAGAGTAACCATCTATGATGCTACAGATGATTCAGAGGTGATGGTATTTGATCCGTATTCTTCTGCTCCATCTGAGGTACAATTAGCAACGGGAGAATACTATATCGAAGCACACAGCAACAACTTCCTGGAAGCGGCTTTTGAGAATCCGTATTACTTTGGACGATCAGCCAATTTCACTATCGATAAAGAGGAGCTGAAGACCATTGATATTGATGCTGAGCTAGCCAATAGTAAGGTAGCTATCAACTATTCTTCCAATGTAATCAGTACTTTCAATGATTACACCGGTGCTGTGACTGTCGTCAGTACCGGGTCCACCCTTCCTTATATTCAGGGAGAGACCCGGGAAGGATATTTCTCATCAGAATTACTTAGTGTAGAGGTCAACCTAAGCTATAACAAGTTAGATGGCACCTTCATCACCCGTCAGTTTAATGCGGACATTGATGCACAGCCCAGGACGCTTTACAATGTCAACGTAGATGCGACACTGGAAGATGGGAAGATAATACTGAATATCACTGTAAATGAAGACTTTGATACGGTGGAGATTGAACTGGGGGATGCCGGATCAGATACAAATAGCAATTGGGAAATAGGTGAAGATTGGATCGATGAACGTAATGGAAAATCGTACGGAACAGTTCAAGTTGGAGAGCAGGTGTGGATGAGCGAAAATCTAAATGTCCAGACGTATACTGATGGTACTCCAATTCCTCGTGCTGAGGAAGGAACTATTTGGTACCAGCAAACAACTCCCTTATTTGGCTATTATGATAATGATGAAGAAGGAAATGGTGAGCTTTATGGAGGGCTGTACAACTGGTATGCCGTAGAGACTGGTAAACTTTGTCCTGCCGGATGGCATGTGCCAACTGAAAATGATTGGATTACACTTGAAACTTATCTCGGAGGATATCAGGTGGCGGGAGCCAAATTAAAACAAACAGGTACATCGCTATGGCAAAACCCCAACTATGCGACCAATGAAGTAGGGTTCAATGCCATACCCGGAGGGATGGAATACGGTGCGTTTGCATTCATCAACCAATTCGCAGTATGGTGGACCTCGACAGAAAAGACAATCGACAGGGCAGAGTATCGATATGTCCGATATGATGAGGAATGGATTTCACCTGGTAGGCCATTTAAAGACCATGGCTTATCAATTAGATGCATCAAAGATTAATTGTAATATTGATGAATAAATTAATCCCGTCAATTATACTGTTGTTAGTTGTGGTATCCTGTGCCAAAAATGACCAGGAAACCCCAGCACCCACAGACTTCGGCTACCTTTCCTTGAACATTTCGGTAAGCATCACTGCTAAACTAGCGAGCGGGAGAGTGGCAGCTATCCTGACAGATGACTGGAAGGTGACCATCTTCGATGCCACAGACGATAGCGAAATCATGGTATTTGATCCGTATTCGACAGCACCATCTGAAGTACAACTACCAACTGGTGAATACTACATCGAAGCACACAGCAACAACTTCCAGGAAGCAGCTTTCGAAAACCCGTACTATTTCGGAAGGTCCGTCAACTTCACCATTGACAAGGAAGAGCTTAAAACCATATCTATCGATGCTGAGCTGACCAATTCGAAGGTAGCGATCAACTATTCATCAAATTTGACCAGTACTTTCAATGATTATACCGGTGCGATAACCGTCGTTAGTACCGGGACTACGCTTGTTTATGGACAGGGTGAGACACGAGAAGGTTATTTCGTGTCTGAACCCCTGTCTGTGGTGGTGGACCTGAGCTACACCAAACTGGATGGAACCTTCATTACCCGGCAGTTCACAGCAAACATTGACGCTCAGCCTAAGACACTCTATAATGTGAATGTAGATGCTTCGCTGGAGGATGGGAAGATCGTGATTAATATTAATGTGGATGAGACTTTTACTGAAGAAGTGATTGAGTTAGGGGATATGGTAATTGATCCAAATATCAATGATAATTGGAGCCCTGGTGACGATTGGGTAGATATAAGAGATGGGGAGGTTTACAGAACAACCCAAATTGGAAACCAGGTATGGATGAGTGAGAATTTGAGAGCTACTCAATATACAGATGGCACTGAAGTGCCTCTCATTCAAAATGCAGATGACTGGGCTGTACTGAGTACACCTGGCTATTCCTGGTATAACGACAACTCTGAAAATAGCTCACCAAAGGGTGCCTATTATAATTATTTTGTAATTGAATCAGGTAATGTCTGTCCCGCAGGATGGCGTGTACCTGAATACTTTGAATGGGAAACCCTGGGTAACAATATCCAGGCGGAAAATAATGATCCGGAAGGAAACCTGAAAGCTCCATTTTCATGGGACAATGGGCTAAATGGTACAGACCTTTATAGTTTCACTGCAGTAGCAGCTGGCTGGAGACGCAGTAGAACCTCAGGTGAGTTTGCCAATGTAGGAGAATTGGCATACTGGTGGGTAGCTCCGAATAGTGAATTTCTATCTAATTTTCCTTACACCTCAGGAATTACAAATTTTGGATTCTTCCCATATGGTGATTTTGATGACCAAATAGGCATAAATATCCGGTGCATCAAGGACATCAATGAACCTGTTGGCGAGGTGGAATCAGTCACTGGTCTCGATGAAGCTATCATTTCCTTAAGTGGATTTACTGAGCTTCAATATGTAGATATTGAAGTGGTGGCAAATGCAAATACAGGAAATTCTAATACAACAGGAACTGTAACAGCATTACTCTACATTGATTTATCGCCCAATGTAGCGTGTAGTACAACTATTTCCGGAACTTTCAATATAGGAGCAACCTGTACCTACAGATTGCTCGTTGAGCCAGGAAAATCGTATATCATCAGAGGTGCTCAGGCTAATTCTTTGGCCACCATTGTAAATACGATTCTTACAGTTACACAATAATGTAGTATCAGCTTTGTCAAATCATTTATGAGGCTAGAAATTAGAATAACAGCCGGATTTTTCGTAGTTCCTGGCATACTACAGTCTGGCAAATGGAGGCAGAAATCTTAGCAAAAAGAATTGAAAAAATAATCGATTTATCCTTAGAATAGGAGTTTCCTGTCTCCCGCCAGGCAGGCTTCATCGCGCTTCTTTCAGGATGAAATGAATGAGAATGATGATGTTACAATCCCTAGACCGTCTCCAACACCTCTTCCGGAACTTTCTTTCCCAATTGATGCTTCAGGGCCGGAAAGTCTTCCAGAAACTCGCGGATTTGTTTGGCGTGGGTGAAGTCTCGTGAGCCGTGGCCATACTGGTCTGTCCATTCGATGGTGACCTTGGCTTCTTTGATGTTTAAATTCTTATTTGTCATTCTGAAAACGTCTACTGGTGAATAATGCTTACTGAAATAGTACCTGCTGATGGTGTTGTAATCCGGGATCGGAACACCGACATTGCTGCAAAGCACTTCTACACACCTTTTGAAGTATGAAAGGGTGGAATTGGCTCCAGTGTATGTTTCGTACTGATTAATAATGCTAATATAATTAGTAATATACTAATATTGTTATATTTCTTAATAAATATTTTGCTATAATATTTGGTTGGCTAACAGGACGCTCCTACGGAGCTAGTCACTTTGTTGGTATATATTTTCTACGAACATTGCGTCCCTCCGGGACTTCTGTTGTTTTACAATTCTTTACTCCTCCGTTCATCGTCTCTCAAAGAGGATGATGTGAGAGGACTTTGTAAGCAAGATTTTTTGCCTAAAGCGCACTGTCGTGTGACTTTACCAATATTATTCATATTTCGTATAACTAAAATTTATGGTGGGTTAACAGGACGCTCCTACGGAGCTAAGCCCACTATTGATTTAAATTTTCTACAACCAGTGCGTCCCTCCGGGACTTCTGTTGTTTTACAATTCTCTACTCCTTCATTCATCGTCTCTCGGAGAGGACGATGTGAGAGGACTTTGTAGGCAAGGTTTTTTGCCTAAAGCGCACCTGTCGTGTGACTTTACCAATATTATTCATATTTCGTATAACTAAAATTTATGGTGGATTAACAGGACGCTCCTACGGAGCTAAGCGTATTATTGACTTAAATTTTCTACAAACAGTGCGTCCCTCCGGGACTTCTGTTGTTTCTCAATTCTTCACTACGTTCATCGTCTCTCGGAGAGGACGATGTAAGAGAACCATCAACTCGGGAGTCACTTTGAACAAGATAAGTCCCATCAGCTTAGTTACTTAAACCAGTCCAGACTGTCAGGGTTGGCGAGGGCTTCCTTATTGGGAATGGGGTCGCCGTGGATGGCTTTGGTGACGGCCAATTCTACTTTTTTTCCGCTGACTGTCCGGGGAATGTCAGGTACATGGTGGATCTCAGCGGGAACGTGTCTGGGGCTCTTTTTGGTTCTCAGGGTGGTTTTGATCTTGCTGCGCAGCGCTTCATCCAGGGAATAGCCCTCATTGAGGACTACAAACAGCACGATGGCAGAATCATCACCGGTCTTTCTGCTCACGACGATGGAGTCTTTGATCTCGGGCAGGGATTCTACTGATTCATAGATCTCTGCCGTACCTATCCGAACACCACCGGGATTGAGGGTAGCATCTGAGCGGCCATAAACAATACATGAGCCATCCGGCCGCATCAATACATAATCACCATGTCGCCACACCCCGGGGAAATGACTGAAATACGCTTCGTCGTACTTTTTACCATCGGGGTCATTCCAAAAGCCAACGGGTCGGGAGGGGAAAGGCGCGGTACACACCAGCTCGCCGACTTCGTCCTGCACTGCATTGCCCTGATCGTTAAACACAGCGACCTTCATTCCGAGGCCGACAGCCTGCAGTTCACCCTGATATACCGGGCGATGGGGATGTCCGAGCATAAAACAGGAGATGATATCCGTGCCCCCGGAGATGGAGCTTAGCTGCACATCTTTCTTGATGTGATGGTATACATATTCATAGTGATGTACCATCAGCGGAGCTCCTGTCGACAGGATGGTCCGCAAGGTGGACAGGTCATGGGTTTCTGCAGGCTTCAATCCGGCCGAAGCACACGAGGAAAGGAATTTCGGGGAAGTACCGAAAATGGTGATTCCTACTTCCTCGATCGCATCGAACAACACGCCCATACCAGGCCATGAAGGGCTGCCATCGTAAAGGAAGACGGTGGATCCGATGGTCAGGGAGGAAACGAGCCAGTTCCACATCATCCAGCCGCAGGTGGTATAATACATGATGGTGTCCTCCCGCTTCAGGTCGGTGTGCAGGCCAAGCTCCTTGATATGTTGAAGTAAGGTGCCACCAATCCCATGTACAATACACTTCGGTTTGCCAGTCGTGCCGGAGGAATACATGATGTACAGGGGGTGATCAAACCCGAACTGACCGAAAACCAGGGGCTCGTCAGTAGGCAATAGAAAGTCCTCCCATAACACACTGTTTTCTGGTACATCTGCAACTGCCTCGAGGGGCCGGATGATCACCATTTGCCGGATAGAAGGAATGGCTTTTCCGATCCGGTTAAGTGTGTCGGTCAGGTGTAGTTTCTTGCCATTGTACTGGCAGGCATTCACGGCTATCAACAGCTTAGGCTCGATTTGTCCGAACCTGTCTACGACCCCTTCGAAGCCAAAATCCGGGGAACAGGACGACCATACGGCGCCAATCGAGGCTGCAGCCAGCATCCCAATTACGGCTTCGGGCTGATTCGTGATATAGGCTGCCACCCGGTCACCCGGAGTGATCCCGGCTTTGCGCATGGCTGCTGCAGCCTGTGCCACCTCCTGGTAGAGTTCATGGTAAGTGAGTGAAAGCCTGGTACCATCTTCGCACTGGTAACGGATGGCGACACGCTCATCACGGTACCTGAGCAGGTTCTCGGCAAAGTTGAGCCGAGTGCCGGCAAACCACTTTGCTGTGCGAATATCGTCTCCTTCAAGGACAGCAGTATATTTCTGCTCATGGATCACACCGAACCAGGTCCAGATGCTTTCCCAAAAGTCAGCGATATGGGTGACCGACCATTGATAAAGTGCCTGGTCATCTTTGAAGTGAAGCCCATGTTTTTCCTCCAAAAACTCCAGGTATGCCGTCAGGTTGGACTGACGGATCCTTTCCCGGCTGGGTTGCCACATCAAGGTACGTTGCGGCATCATACGGTACGGAGCAATGGGATGGTCATCAAGGCTTTAAGGGCAAAATGCAGGTCACCAGCCTCGATCGCTGCCTGCGCTGCCCGTGTGATGGCTTCTTCTTTGTGGTCTGATTGGGAAATGGCCTGCTTGAGTTTCCTGTTATAAGGATTGTTGGCGTTCAGCTTATGTGCGGGTGAGATAAACGCTTCCATTTCCTGCTCCGAAGGTAGATTGGGCAACCCGGCCAGCCTGGCCAACTGATTGGCAGTAAGGATCCGGGAATGCCGGATATGTTCAGGCAACTGATCCATACCTATCCCCAGGTCGGTGGGCTTCTTCACCTCGAAGATGGCTTCATGTGATGCCCTGGTATAGAAATTCGCTGAGTTCCTGCCCACCAGGTCAATGTCCTGCGGGTTTATGATGTTGTCGTGATAGATATCTTCCCTGACATGAAACATTGCCACCTTGCACAGCACCAGGTTACCGGAGCCCTTTCCGCCACCTAGTGGAATGATCTTTTCGACCTGGCACTCCATCTGAAAGGGCGATTCTTTGACACGTTTGGGCTTCACCATGACGGAATCGATGGGAGTGAGGCCACTCTTGATGAATTCATCGACTTCTTTGGGATAGGTGGTAGAGGCGAGGTTGGCCTGCTCCACCATGTCGTAGGTGACTACCTGGACCACACATTCGGGGACTCTTTTTACATTTTCCAAAGTGTCTTTGGCGGAGCCGTCTTTACCACTAAACGCAGGTGAAAATGCTACATAAGGTGGATTAGCACCAAAAGCATTGAAATAAGAGAAAGGTGCGAGGTTGTTGATCCCATCCTCCGAGATGGAAGAAACAAATGCAATAGGGCGCGGGGCCACACCGCTCAGCAGGAGGTTGTGGACGATCCTGAGCTCCGCACCTTCCGGGTTGATGGTGATATAATCGGATGCCTTACTCATACGCTGCCATTTTTCTTCTTACTCAGGATAGAAAGCGGCATTTTGGACTTCACAATCTTGTTGGTCAAATTCCCCAAAAGATCAATTTTCAGCTCCATGGTATCGCCGTCCTGCAACCATATCGGGGTGAAGTCTTCACCTTTCTCTTTGGCTTCCAGGGCCCAGGTCCCATTGAGCTCCAGGTAGCATCCGGTGCCTACCGTGCCCGAACCGATCACATCTCCGGGGAAGATCTCAGCTCCATACGACACCCGTTCGATGATCTCCGCAAACGTCCAGTTCATGTCCTTCATGTTGCCACTGGAAATTTTTTTACCATTATGGAATCCCTCCATCATCAGGTCGTAGGAAACCCCTGTTTTAGAATCAATGCGGGCTGATCCCAGCTCGTCAGGAGTTACCAGCCAGGGACCAATGGTAGTGGCGAAATCCTTTCCCTTGGCGGGACCGAGGTTGAGCTTCATTTCTTCCATCTGTAACAGTCTGGCAGAGAAGTCATTCATGATGGTGAACCCGGCAATGTACTGGTCTGCCTGTGCTGACGAAATGTTTTTGCCTCTTTTGCCGATGACAGCTGCCACCTCCAACTCAAAATCGAGCTTGTGCAGGTGGTCATCTTCTACTGTGACCTCGCCGGGACCGAAGATGGCGTTGTGGTTAGTGAAGTAGAATATTGGAAACTGATCGAACTCCGGGATCATGGGAACGCCCCGGTTACGTCGGGCGGTGGCTACATGCTGACGAAAGGCATACGCATCGCGGCAAGAAGGTGGATTGGGTATGGGAGCGACCAACGTGGGGTTTTGTATTTCCTGACCAGCCTTTTCTTCTATAATGGCCTGCTCTGCCTTCCGGGCAATTTCCATCCCCGGTGCTTCCATCTTCAGCAGGTCCAGCATGGTAGGTTCCACGTCCATTCCTAATTGTTTGGCCGTTTGTTGCAGATCATAGACTTTCCCATCGATCCATAATCCACTCCGGTGTTGTGACTGATGTATATAGCTTACTAGTTTCAATTGACTATGGTTTTATGTTTTCGTTGCATGGTGTGAACTACCCTGGAGATCACATCCACGGCAAAACGGGTTTCATCCAGGGTACCCGAATTGATCCTGATACCATTGGGCACACCAAAAGTGTCTACATGTCTGACGATGAGTCCATTATCGAGGCATAGTGAAGCAAATTTGAGGGCTTCTGCTTCCGAACCCATAAGGACCAGGATGAAGTTGGTGCTCGACCGGATGTAGGAGAGGTTGTTGTCTTCAAAACACTGGTACAACGTCGCCAGGGATTTCCTGTTGAGGTCGATTGTCTGCTGCAGGAACTCCTCGTCATCCAGGGCTGCAATCGCTGCCGCCTGGGCCAGGTTGTTGGGTTCGAAGGGCAGCTTTACCTTATACAAAGCCTCGATCACATGGTCAGGTCCCACTGCAAAACCGATCCTCAAGCCTGCCAACCCATACGCTTTGGAAAAGGTTCGGGTGACCACCATGTTGTCATAGTCGTAGGTGACTCCATTCGGATAGTCGGGGTTTCCTGTGGCATATGCGGTATAGGCTTCATCGAGGATCACCATGATGTGATCGGGTACCTGCTCCATGAAGGTCTCAAAGTCCTGTTTTTTGATCAACGTGCCCGTAGGATTATTCGGATTGGCCATGTAAATCATGGCTGTCTTATCTGTAATGGCATCCAGCATACCGTCCAGATCGAATTCATAGTTTTTCATGGGCACACGCACCAGGTTTCGTCCCATCTTACGGGTGGCGACATAGATGCCAATGAACGTGCCTTCTGAGGTGATGATGTCATTTTGCTCCGAGGTGAACGCACTCACGATGTATGACAGCAGGGCGTCTGCACCATGGCCACAGATGATGTGGTTGGGCTGGACCCCATACTTTTTGGCGATGGCATGCACGAGGTCATAGGAGGACGGGTCCGGGTACCGATGCAATCCCGAGATCGCGTTGGCGATGGCTGCTTGTGCTTTTGGGCTTGGTCCCAAAGGGTTTTCGGCGGATGCCAGCTTCACGATCCTTTCCAGGTTCTTTTCCCGGGCCAGCTGCCCGATGGAGAGCCCTGCCTTATAGGGCTTGAGGGATTGCACAAAAGGAGGTATCTTGATCATAGCCAGGACTTTGCGTAATCTTTGTCAATGGTTTCTTTAACGGCGAGTGTGGGCCTAAGTGCCTCGTAGGTGTCGATCATGACGGCATATTCCTCCGTAGCCCGGGCGCCGATAGATGCCTCGGTCTTGCCTGGCTGTGGGCCATGGGGCATGCCACCGGGATGCAGGGTGATGGAACCTTCTTTCACACCTTTGCGCGACATGAAATCCCCTTCCACATAATACAGCACCTCGTCACTGTCGATGTTGGAATGAAAGTAAGGGGCCGGGATGGCGTTTTCATGAAAGTCAAACAACCGGGGTACGAAATTGCAGACCACGAAGGTGGATGTCTTGTACAGCAGGTGGACCGGAGGCGGAAGGTGTATCCTACCGACCTTGGGGTGATAGTCTTTGATATTGAAGGTGAAAGGGTACAGGTAGCCATCCCAACCGACGACCCCGAACGGATGGTGCGGGACGATGTGCTCAAAGAACCTGTCTTTCATTTTTACGATGATCCTGAAGTCGCCTTTAGTGGTGTTGGGCTCCAGGTAGGTGGGAGCACGAAAGACCCGTTCGGAATAGGGGGCGTGCTCCAGCAGCTGACCGTACTCGTTTTTGTAGTGACCGGGGATCTCAAAAGCGGAGTCTGACTCGATGATCATCAGTTTGTTATGGGTGAGTTCATCGAATTTCATCTGGTAGGTGGTGGCCCTGGGTACGACGATCTGGTCTCCGGGACCAAACTTGTTTTGACCAAAAGGACTGTATAAGGTACCCGTGCCGTGGTGGATGAAGATGTATTCTGAGGCTCCGCCATTGCGGTAAAACATGTCGGTGTTTTCTGTCACCCGGGCACAGGAGATCTTACAGGTGCTGTTGACGAGGAAATCTTCCCGTGCCGTGATGAAGTCACCGGTTTTTTTGCTCAGGTCTGTATAGCAGTGATAATACAAAGCCGGAGCTTCAGGCCAGGCATGGTTGTCTTTTATCCGGATCTCTTTCACGGACTTCACCGCCGTAGGCAGGAAATGGTGATAGAGGATGGAATAGGTTCCCGAGAAGCCTTTGCTGGTGACCAGCTCTTCGCGATAGAGTGTCTTGCCATCGGGCTGATAGAACGTGGTGTGTTTGACGTATGGAATTTCACCTAATCGATGATAAAATGGCATATTTTGTTGTTTATGGTTCTAACATGGGGGCATCACTTCTACGGGTTCTTTGTCCAGGTTGCCTCTCAGCTTTTGGTCCAGCTCGATGGACTCAAATAACGCCTGGAAATTTCCTTTGCCAAACCCTTCGGCACCTTCCCGCTGGATAAACTCAAAAAAGAAGGTAGGGCGGTCCCCGATGGGCTTTGTGAACAGCTGTAGCAGGTACCCGGTGGATTCCTTGTCACACAGAATCCGCAGCCTCTGTAGGTCATCGATGCTTTCCCTGATCCGGATGTCTTTCCGGTTACGCAGCATGTCATAATAGGTGTCCGGCACGTCCAAAAACTCCATGCCATTCTTTCTCAGCGCTTCCACGGTTTTGATGATGTCCGGAGTCTGCAACGCGATGTGTTGCACGCCCGAGCCATGATATTGCTCGATGTACTCTTCGATCTGGGACTTCTTCTCTGCCGGGTAAGGTTCGTTGATGGGATTTCTGATCACCGAGTCGGAGGAGCGCACCACCTTTGATAACAGAGCGGAATACTTCGTGCCGATGTCACCGGCTTTGAAATCCACGAAAGTCTCGAAGCTCATGGTCTTGTTGAAGTAGTCTGCCCAGAGGTTCATCTCGTTTTCCCGAACATTACCCACGATGTGGTCGATGCCCACAATGCCGGTATCCTCGTATATGAGGTGGATTTTTTGCAGGGGCACACAATACCCGGGCTTAAAGATGTGGTCGAAGTGGTCCCTGTTGATGTACACCAGCTCGGTATCGTCATAAAGCCGGATGGCTGCTTCGGTGACAAAGCCGTGCTTGTTTTTGATCATTTCGGGTTTTTTGACCATTACGGCACCATGTTGAGTAGCGTACTGAAAAGCCTTTTCCACATCATCCACTTCCACGGCCCATCGTTTCACCCCATCCCCATGTTTGTTGACAAAGCTGAGCACCTCATAGCAGGAGGGCTGTACCGCCGAGGTAAGGACGATCTTCAGGTTGTTTTTGCTGAGGTAGTAGGAGACCCGGTCTTTCGTGCCCGTCTCAGGACCGATGTAGCCTGTGATTTTCATCCCTAAAGTGCTGGCATACCAGAATGCCGACATCTTGGCCGATCCGACATAGAACTCTACGTAGTCATAATTTCTAATACCGAGATTGTTTGACATAATGTAAAGATTTAGGTTTTTAACTTTTGGACTTTCGACTTCACATCCCGCGTGGGTTTCCCACTTCCGGCTTCCTGATCGGTGGGGGACCCTTTATTGGTGGTTTTGTGTGTTGGAGAGACAGATCGTTTTTCGGAACCTCCTGCTTTGGCACCATTTACCGGGGTAATCACCAGGTTTACCCCACTTTCAATCAAATGTTTTTTGTCTGGCAAGGCCTTTTTCTTTTCTTCCAGGTACCTGAGGATGTCCTGTTGCAACGTCTCATCCTTTGTGATTTCCAGCATTTCCACAGGCAGCAGCCAGTCGTCCGGGAGGTCTTTTTGGTGGGAAGCCAAAATGCCCTCCAGGTTGATGGTTTTGGTTTTTTCCTCCCGATAATCTCTTACCTGCTGATAGTACCGCTCCAGCTCGCGCTCTTTGGCGGTCCGCTGAGGCCTGATGGTCTCCTCGGAAGGCACATGGCTCTCCATGTCGAAGCTATGATAGTCTGCAGGGCCATTGAATGCTGAAGTAATCTTTTTGCCCACAGCCATGTGGTAGATGCCCTGGTCCGGAGTGAAGAGCAGCTGGTCGCGGTATTTTACCGTACAGTTTTTGAAAGCAATCAGCATGATCTTTCCCTGCAGGTTGCGCTTGCCCGTGATGACCTCACCGGTGAGGGTGATACCACCTTCGAAGACCAGGGAAGTGGTGTGTCCTTCATAGATGTCGTAGACTTTGAGGTCTGTCGGGCTCATGTCTTCGATGGCCAGGTTAATGCCTTTGAGTTTGCCGATGGGGGAACCAAACCCATTGGGATGCTGCGCTCTGCTGTGGCCGATCAGCTCTTTCTCGCGATAGGCCAGGGCAGTGGGACCTTCTGTTTCCACATATAGTGGCTTGCCATCCTGCTCCAGTACTTTTTTGAAGGTGCCCGAGATCTGTAGGCCGGTGCTGAGCTCTATGGAGCCCAGGGCTTCTGACTCGATCAGCTTTCGGATACCTGACAGGCCGCCCGTCCTGATGGCCAGGGTATTAGTAAATTCCTCCAGCACCAGGCTGAGGTGTGCAAAGTCTGAGGTGACAAACAGCTGCGGTTGTGGCCTGGTGATGTCATAATCCTGGTAGGCCGCTTCTATTGTGAGGGGCAACTTCTTTACCTTGTCGGTCATGCACCAGGTGCTTTCTCCTATAGACGACAGCAGGCCGGCTCCGTAGATCCTGGGCTTTTCCAGTGTACCAATCAGGCCATATTCTACCGTCCACCAGTGCAATGCTCTGAGCAGGGCCATCTCGCTGGGTGCACCCATGTTGCATTGAAGTGTGTCGATGCGTTGCTCTGCCTGGCTGATCTCTTCCGGGGAGATGCCGTGGGCCTCCTTGATGATGGACAGATGCCGGATGGCCTCGTACAATTCATAATCCTTGCGGTTGGATATGGCCCGGCTCCCGATCTCACCGAAGTGCCGCAAAAACTCACTGTAGTCCGGGTTGGCGATGATCGGGGCATGACCGGCCGACTCGTGGATGATGTCTGGCGCAGGCGTGTATTCGATGTGGTCCATCTTCCGAATGTCCGACGCGATGACCAGGACATTGTAGGCCTGAAAATCCATGAACGCGGCAGGGGGGATGAAGCCATCCACGGCGACAGCGGCCCAGCCAATCTTTTTGAGGATACGGTTCATCCCGTACATATTGGGAATGTGCTCAGTGGAGATGCCTGTTTCCTGTAGGCCGTGGAGATAGGACTCATGGGCTACGTGCCGGAGGTAGTCGATGTTCTTTCGCATGACGTAGCGCCACACAGCCTGGTCGATGGCTGTGTAGTGGTCATAGTTCTGGGGCTTGATAAACTGCCTGAGGTGTGCGGGCAGCCGTTCTATGACCGGGTTACTCTGATAAGCTTGTTTTACCATATGCTTATTTGAATCATCCGTTAAACCCGGAATACGCAATAGAAATCCATTCCGGATTCAGTTCAGCTTAGTATCACATCATGTATCGTTCACCACGTATTGGATCTCCTATACTAAAATAAGCTTTTTGGGGATTAAGTTCCATGGTTTCAATACGTCGCTATGGAACAACGAGAGATCTTTATGAGGAAATGAATGAATGATATTTGAAGATTGCAGTACTACCTAACCTAAGATCCTTCACTTCGTTCAGGATGACGTATTGAATTATTGGTTCGTCATACTGAGCACGTGACGGATCTTAGCAATCAGAAACCAAAGCTTTGGAAAACCTTCCGAGGCCATAGCTCCTGGATCTGCATATCTGTGCCACTAAGTTCCTTTCTTAATTTTTTATAAATCTGGATGTTTCGTTTCCATGTATCAAAAAATAAAATCCGGCTTGAAGTGCTTGAACGTCAATCCTTTGACCAGACCCATTCATCAGCAACTTGCCATGCAAATCCATGATTTGCCAACCTGAAAGGCCCAAACCATCTAAGAATAGATAATGAGTGGTAGGGTTTGGATAAATCTTGACAGATGAGCGTGTTTCAGTGGTCAATAATGGTATCGACCCAATGTTGAAGGGGTTCTCAATGGTACCCAGCACAGTATCGGCTTGAAAATTAATCGACAAATCCATGTCAATAATGCTGCTATTACTATGATCGAATACAGTAATAGTCAGGGGTTCATCATCAGGCTGATTGCTGTAAATGGTAATAAATGCTAAAAATTGACCTTCACCAATGTCAGTAAGTTGCGCTTGCCCACGACAAACATCTCCAGAGAAAAAAGCGATTCTATCATTAGGGTCCTTACTTATGACTCCATCAATAATAAGTGCAGCAGTCATATTCATAGAATATTCGTATGACTCCGGGTTATTTACTGCCCAGTTCGGTTCTTGTGCCTGGGTAGTAATGAACAATGATATAGTCAGTAATAGAGCTATGGTTAACAATATTCTCATAATTACTTAGTTTGTGATTTTAATCATTCTAAATGAATGGGTGTCACCAAGCTTGTCTTTGAATAATAGTAGGTAGGTTCCTTCCATAACCTCACTGGAAATAGTCCACTCCTGAGTTTCGTAAGCGTTCAACATGCTACGAAGTATTTGCCTGCCATCCATGGTAAAAAGTGTCACTTCTACTGGATAGTTGGAGTTAATGATGGTCATCTTATCTGTAAATGGGTTAGGAAATACACGAATGTCCGGGTCATCAATCAAAATGGTCTCACCTAGTGTAAATTTGAATGGGGAAACGAGCTGACCTACTAAACCATCAACAATTGATTCAGGGGCTTCATTCAGTCGAGTCAACTCACCTGTTTTGGCTGAAAGTAATTGATAGCTTATTGCTCGATCGGTAGTTGATAAATTCATTGAGACGAAAAACATACGCTCATTCCCAATTAGCTTACTCGACCCTTTACCAATGAGCTCATCATTTTGAAACACTAGTATCCAGTCGTCCTGATGGATGTCAGCTTCAACAATGGCTATCAAATTCATTGTTTCTTCTTCTGGAGGAAGGTCAAACCCAGATGGGCTACTAAGGATTTGCAGGTCACTCTTTCTTAGGGAGGTAGAAGGTGTCGGGTAGACCAACATTCCCGATACGGATGACCTGAGCATATACCCTGTACCTGGATGCATAGCTTCTAAACTACCCACCCAGCCCAGAACTGGATCAAAAATGGCAAATTGCTGTTGAGATTTGATTAGATCTCCCTCATTGAATGTGATAGAAGACAAGGCTTCTCCAACCATGGAGTTAACTGGTAAAGGGTAGCTCACCCAATTCCACCCGTCCAGGATCGGGATTTCCAGTGTCTGGTAATTCACTGGCTCACCCCTGATTGTGGCGGTTTGATTGGTATTTACACGAACTTTATACATTGATTGAACTGAGAGTTCTGAGAGATCACCAAGCCATTTGCCGGTCTCGCTATACTGTGCAAATGCTGTCTGGGATTTAATGATGTCTCCGGGTGCAGCAGAGATTCCTCTCAATTCATGATTTAAATCACCAAAATTGGAATGTGTCAGGTTAAACGAAATCCAGTTCCATCCGGAGTGTAGTTCTAAAGGTTGCTCAATGCTTTCCAGCGCCTCAATGATCGTAGGAGCAGACACCAACCCAAATACCGCTCCGGATGAAAATTGCAATTTAGGGAGTACATCTGAGTAGATATTTCCTGTGCTTGCATCAAAGACTTTAAACGTCATTTCACCTCCGGAAGCTTCCTGATGATAAACATCAAGAAACACTAAATAAGCATCGCCCTCTGGTATGTATTTCACCGGTGCTACACCTCGTGGTTTGTTATTGATAAAGCAAGCGACTAAATCATCTTCATCTGTAGAGATGGTTCCTGAGATGCGAAGTTGTCCAATCACACTGGCAGAATGCTGGTATTGTTTGGCATCCACAGCCCAATCAGGAACAGGAGCAGCTACCTTCACCACCACCCTGATTCGCTCATTGAAGCCTTGGGAGCCTACAGCATCCACCAGATGTTCATATGTTCCAATGTTAAGTGAGGGATTGATTTTGAAGGTGATCTCGGCAAGTTCCTTAGCGTCCAGCGAGCCATTGGCCTGACTCGTAGTAAGCCACTGAGGTATGTTTTTGATCTCGTATTGTTCCTCTGTACCACCTATATTTTTTAATTGGACAGTAAATGAAGCTGCTACCCCAACAGTCTTTTCAATAAACACCGATGGTTGCTCCCAAGCCAACCGATTCTGGTTGACAAAAGCAGTCCAGGAGATGGTTGAATTCATCTGGTTGTTATGGAGGTCTTTCACACGCTTCACAGAAATGTTTAGTGTGGTATTCTCAATCTTGGCGGCTTCAATTCTTGGTATTACAATCAATTCGTCCCTATTGGTGAGGTAGTCAAAGGGGATATCTACTTCGGGTCTCCCCAGTTTAATACCCGGACTCAGATTAACGACTGTAGCTCCTCCAAACAACTCACCATTTCCGGCAGATACCAATATTTCGTCATTGGCCAGGTTATCAAGGGTTTCATTCGAGATCGAAGGATCAGCAATCCTCACATCCTCAAAAGGGAAATATGCTCTTAATCCATACTCATTGCCACTGAGTGCATGATTTCGTAATTGTTGAATATGCTGTTTTGTACGTGCACTGTTCCAAACACGAATTTCATCCACTTCTCCATTAAAATGCTGGTCCAACGAATCAACACTGTTTACAAGTTTCCAGCCGGAACCTACTACCATATGACTTGCTGCCCATCCATTAAATAGACTACTGGACTCTGTTGAGAGGAGTTCTCCATCCAAATACACAGAAAGGTTGCTTCTACGGTTTACACTAAGGGCAAAGTGATGCCAGTTTGTGCTTATGATGTCGGGAGCAGTTACCCGGGTAATGCGATCATTGTGCAAGATCTGAAGGGAGCGATCAGGTGTGAGCAAAATCCTCCATGAGTTGCTATTCTGCAGGCCTGCGGCTCCTCCGTTTGACATTAAGCATTGTGACTCTCCATTACCCTGAGCTTTAAACCAAAATTCAATGGTAAAATCTGCCTGATCGCTAAATACCATTGATCCCGTTGGGACTTTGAAGTATCCTGACCCATCAAAGCTTAGCGCTTTTCCATTTCTACTGACCTGCCAGGTGGCACTTATGGTTGCAGTGCGGCCAAAAGCTATGTCCTTAACTGTATTCCCAGTGGCTTCATTGATTGGCCACAGACTGTACAATCCACGCTCATATCCGGTCATCTTTGTATATCGTTGGGAATTGATCTGAACAATATTTCTACTCAAGTTCCAGATCCTTAGCTCATGGATATTTCCTTGAAAGGAAGTATTCTGTAGAGGTGAGGCTGCTATCAGCAGTGGACCATGAACTCCTTGTTTAGTATCCACCTTCTGCAGCATTTCTTCCACAAAAGCATCTCTTGCTATAATCAGCCGAATGGCTTCTTCAGCTGTTGTTGATTGTGCCACATGGCTCATCGCTAAATGAAGCCATTCTCCTGTCTGATTGTAGATTTGTTCACTGGTCACAACCTGGCCTTCAATGATGACCTGTAGATAATCATCAGTGGTAAAACCTAAGGTCAAGCTACCTGCCTCACCATCTCCAATTGAAAGGAGTGTCTCCGCACCGGTACGGTCTCGTTTTACCCACATCTCCACGGTGTATGCGTCTCTTCCCAGATTGATAGGGGAGGAAACACTCATGTTCTGGTTTTTCCCGTCAAAATGTAGCGAAACATCATGAAGCAAGGAAGGATTGTCTATCAGGTCAGTACCATTCAGCACACCTTTCAGTGAAATATAATCTTTTCGTGCAGCCAGATCTCCTTCATCAACAGGCTCATTGAATCTCATGAGAATATTTTCTCCGATATCCAACACCCCATCGATGGGAAGGGGTGTACCAAAGGGTTGAGGTGCAATCCGATCTATTGTACCAGTCAGTCGTTCTGCTTCATATTCTGACCCATCTGTGCAGACTGTTTTTAATATCAAGGTATATTCACCATCATTCAGACTATTGAGGGCCCAGTCAAACGTCATTTCAGCCCTTCCTTCGATCAGCTCTTTTCGAGTACCAGGATCGGCATTGTAAGCCTCCAAATCATTGTAAAAACTACGGATAGTGGTAGGTGTACTTCCAGGCCGGAGATACTGAAGGACAATGCGTTCAAATGTGGGTACGTTTATGTTATAGTTGGTGACCTCAATCCGCATGGTATCCACATTGGCGAGATTTGCCACCCAATCTTGCTGTAGGTTGCCAAAGGCTACTTTGCTGCAGGCGGGAATAAAGCGTGCTGTGAAGGATACGGTATCAGAAATATCCACCAGGTCATCGTCCGGGTCAAACTGGCATAGCGATCGCATAACCAATTGAAGGTTCTCAAAATCAAGGTTTGTAGTAGCGCCCTTTTCAACAGTGAGTGTCTTGGTGACAGTCTGCCCCTGCGGTATAAAAATGATCCGGTCGATACCAAAACCATCAATATTCATCACAGCTCCATCCGGATTACTGTTCTGATCCTGCTGCAGCTGAAAGCTTACACCTTGTTCGGTGGTACTATTGTTAGACAATTTAAGCGTGAAGACTGCTGGTTCATTTGCCGGTATATTTACTACCTCAGCGGGTTCAACCTCAATTTTTGGAATTTCGTGAGCTTGCGTTCCTACATGTAGCTGATAGGGTTTTAGGGTTCCCGGATTGACATAGAAAGAGGTCCATTCAGGTCCCTCATACGGGCAGCGTGATTGCCCCCCACGAACTCGGAATATGGGAGAGGAGTTGGCATCTGAAAACTGAAATCTCCCATCTTCATCGTCAACGGCTCTTTTATAATGATCAAACATGACAAAATAGGCGCTTGCAGTGGCTATGGTCTGGCTGATCGAAAGGGCCTGGCCTACTAGCTGACCAACTCCTTTATCGAATCCGTTCCTTAATATGTGGACAATACCAAGGTTTCCGAGTGATGCTCCAGCATCACCATACCCGAGTGCTTCTACATTTCTTCCAACATCATCGAAGTTGCCGGAATTCAGGAAATCTTCCTCATCTGTTATGATCAGGTTACGGGACTTATAGACATCTACACTATAGAAATCCCCCTGTTCGTTGTCGTCCAGGACATAGCCCCACTTCATTCGGTTTGTCGAAGCTCCCTCGGTCGATAAAGAAGTTGAAATGTCAAGCTGGGTTTCTGCCATCGAAATAAATCCGGCCCCATTAAATGTTGCCCCGAGGTTATTGGAAAAATACAGGTTGTAATTTCTGTTGAATGATTGTTCGCTTCTGTTGGTCTGCGAGAGTTCCACGAAGTTTTCATAGGCTCCACCTGTACCATCAAATGAAATGTTTTCCACGTTATTACCTGCATTCAACTTGGCCGCCTCATTGGCAGCAAGCGCTGACATCCATTGACTGATATTTTCATTGATCCAGGCTACGGAATCCATACCTGCGCCATGGTATTCATAGCTGGGATGCAAAGGATCCAGCGAATAACTAGATTCACCCCTCCATACCCTAGCATTATTTGAGGAACCATAAAAAGGGTGGTCTATAGCTACCTTGCTTTCGTACTCCGGCTTGGCTAATAGCTCAAATATTTTTTCCCGATAGGAAGGGATCAAATCACTAAGGATAAAATTTTGACTGTAACTAAACATGGTAGGCTCTCCATCTTCGGTAAAGGCAAGACCTTTTTTGATGGCCAGCACAAATTCACTGTTCGGGTCATTCAGTTCACCCGGATCGAGTTGGATCAGCCCTGCAGAATCTGCATAAGATCGAGGAACAAGCGCCAGGTCATCTGTTTCTCTAAAGAAGTAGTTAATAGATTCACCAATAAAGACATCAGCCATACTACCCACATTATTGGGTTCTGCGCTGGTTGAAAAGCGACGACTAAAAGTGAAGGTTTCCTCATACTTTCCGCTTCTGGTGGTTTCGCTTTTCTTCCCGATGCCATAGGTCTCATCAAAGATGAATTCTGAGCTCAGGTTAGTCCCTACCACAGGCAGGGTTACACTAAAATCATATCCTCTCAGAAATTCAAATCCATTAAAATTCTCTGAGCTGTTATCGATAGAATAGCTTCTGGAAACCGTATACTCACTTCCTTCCTCCAGGTAGGCGTAGCTGCGAGAACCGGGGGGGTCCCGGAGCACAAATCTCGGAAACTCAACACCTGCTGTAACGAAATTGGCGCCACCGGCATCTACAGAGCCTAGTACATAACCACGAAATGCTTCTCCATCATTCCATGCCACATCAAAATCACCAGCTTGTGCCGTGATGGTCATGGTTTTGGTAAATGAATTGCCACTCACGACATCCTGGCTCATATTGGGTATACCCGCCCTAAATACAGCGTAGTCGGCCACCAAGCCCTCTTGATTGGTTGTGAAGACCTGCTGTGGTTCCTCCGCTTCCAGATTGTTTGTGATGGTGACCGTAGCATTGGGAACAGGAACCAGGCTAATGATAGTATCTACTGGATCATCATAGTTGAAGTATTTAGCTTCAACTTTGATCTTAATAGGATAGGGGCTGTTCATTTTAAATACTGGGAACCTAAATGGGTTATTAACCAAAAGATCAATGGTGTCATTCTCATGCGTAATAGGATCTTTGAAAGCTAATTGGGTTTCTCCGGTAAATGGTCCGTCGTTCTTTCCAAAAACCGTTATTTCAGGGCGTTCGTGGTATATGAAATTTCTTCCAAAGTCATATTCAAAGGTGTTTACTACTGCACTTATTATCGTATCTCCGTCTATGATGTCTTCTGTTATGATCGTGTCTTGTTCAACCAGGGGATTTTCCGGAATACGTGTCAGGTCTAGCAATCCCAGGTCATTCTCATCGATCTCATAATGATCGTTTCCTGCGGATACGATTTTATACACTTCTGGTAGTAATTCCATCATGTATTCTCCGGATTCAGGATCTGTGCTTACATTAACTGTAGAAGAGATAGACTCCAAAGAGCTGAAATCCACATCAAACCCCCGCTCATTTTCCAATACTATAGTACCTACACCGATATTGTTGATGGATTTATTAAAACCCAGTGGCTTGCTGGCTTCTACAGACCCACCGGCGAACCGTCCGGCAACGGTTACTGTGGTGACATCAGTGAATGATCGTCCGAGCACATCATCCTGGAAATTATGGGTCAACAGCGGTTGCGCTTCCGAAGGTATTGGCCATTGCCCCCCGCTGGAAAATACGTGCCCTTTTTTCACTACTTTGATATAGTGGTTGCCAATAGGTACATCAATATCAAATTCGCCAAACTGATCTGTTTTTGTGGCTTGCCCCAACCCATCTACTACTTTCTGATTGTCTACAAATATTTCAGCACCCTCTACCGGAAAATCAGTATTTTGATAGGTGATCTTACCTGTAAAGCGAAAGGAGGAAATATCAGTGAAGTCTACTGCGTTGTGAACCGGATTGCTATCACCAATAAAAAGATTGATATCTGATGGATTGAACTGATGTACCCCTAAGATGGGTGTAAGTGAAAAAATATTTCCACTTCCGGCATATTTGATCCCGGTGACGATATAGTTGCCTTGGGCATTGGTAATCCCTGAGGGGTGCAACTGTTCGTAGCTAGGCACGGTTTCAGACCATCCGGGAAAATGGCCAGTAGGAGAGAAAAAATTATTTTTATTGAAGTCACTACCCGTTTTAGAAAGGTCATAGACCCCTTCGCCAAAGCCTTCATCCAGGTTGAAGTACCCCATGAGGTGCGCTTCTTTGCCGGATAGTGTCCTTACAAAATCGCGCTTGATCACCTCGGCATCCCGATAAGTACTCCATACCCTGATTTCATCCAGATGGCCACTGAAGAATCCCTGATCACCAAACCCTGAATGACCCATATAATGAGTGCTATCTGTAGTAGCAACACTGAGTGAACTCCAATCCAATGTAGTTGCTACCGTAGTGGATTTAACAAGCATCCCATTTAGAAAAAGCTCAAGTGTTCCAGCTATCGGATCAAAATTGAAAGCCAGATGATACCAGGTGTCTGCCTTGAGCGTGCTGTCATATTCCAATGAGGCAATGGTCATTTCCTCTACACTGCCAATAGCTTTTCCATTGAGTTGTAGATTGGGTTTCATCTTCCGAAGGCTCAGGGAAAGAAGACCAGTTCCAAAGGATACAATTACATTTTTTTCTCCACTCAACATCAGCTCTGGCCTGATCCACGCATCAAATGATATTGGCTTGAAGTAAAGGCTGTCTTTTAGAAATCCTGTACTTTGTAAGTGCTGATCTATGCCATTGAACTGTATACTATTTGTAAATGATGTCTCTTCTGAGGCCACCCTAACTTCTACACCTTTCACCACATTTCCGCCCGAAAAAGAGACTTTCCCACTGACGATACCGGTATTGTTTCGAAATCCTTCTGTATGTAATGAATCCGAAACAACAGGAGTGGATACACAATTGCCAACAGCCCGTATCAGATAGCTATACAGGACATTTGCCTCAGCGTTCACATCTTCATAGCTCTTCGCATTGGCATTATTGAGTGTAGCAAGCAATGCAAAGGCCTGGTCTTGCTTCCTACGGTAGATTTCAAAGGAATTTACATCTGCTTTTTTTTCTGTGTTGATACCCCATTCCAGGAGTACTTTATTGTTGAAATAGCCCTTTGATGCATCAAAATAGGCTCCATTGGTAAAGACATTGTCGAAATTCAGGGGGAGGTTACTGGAATTGGAAATACCGGAGAGTCCACTATCTGAACCACATTGGTTAAAGGCCTCCACCTGGTATTCGTAGGCAATGCACATCACCGCCTCCAGGTCGTCATACGATCTTTCTTCTATAGCGATATTCGTGGCAATCAGATCAAATGTACCTGCTCCAACTTCTCTGCGAAAAATTCTGAATACATCTGCTGGGGCGCCAGCTTGAGTGAAATCCCAGTTGACACGGATCAGGTCGCCGTCAATTGCAGATGTTACGCCAGTAGGAGCAGTGGTAACAGGACTGTTTGCCGTTCCATTGATCACCTCACTGTAGTTTTCACAATCATCTCCCAGCAGTTGGATCCTGTACATCACCTCCTGACCGATTCGTTCAATAGGAACATCATAGATGTACTCCGTTTGATTGATGTTTACCGTGGCCAGTGTATCCCAGCTATCTTCAAACCAGGATTGGAGCTGATAGGAGGATCCGGGATGTGCCAATGACATATCATCCCATTGTAACCTTACGTTGCCTTCACAATCTGGTGTAAGCCTGAAATTTTGCACCTGAGCGTATTTTTGGAGCTTAATCTGTATCACCTCGGCATCCAGCGAAGTCAATACCCCGGCTCCCGTTTTCCACGCGGATCGTACGATGTATTCATAGGTTTGATTTCCGACGAGTGTGGTATCTGTATCCACAAAAGTGGTGTCATTCGTATAACCCAGAAAAGTAGTGTCATTGCCCAGTAGAGGCTTCCTAAAGATGGCAGAAGTAACTACCTTGTATCCCTGGCTCCATCGCAAGGTAACCTGATCGCAGGTACTGTCAGCCTCAAGGCTATGAGGTTTGATCGGGTGCCCCGGATGCAGTGTCCCCGAATTAAATGTGAGATCACCTTCACCCACTACTGGGACACGACCAGAGATGAAATCCGGATGAGAGAACGACTCCTGGTACAGAGGGACCCCTGAAACAGAGTCAGATGAGGGATAAAAATTGAGTGCTAGTAAATTATAAAGACTCTGATGGTCAGCTGAAAACGATAGCGGCCCGTCAAAAGTACGAGGATGAATGTAAGTTACTTCAGTATTATTCAGGGCCTTACCTCGCCACATACGAAAATTGGACATCTGGCCCTGGAAATTCCCATGAACAGAGGGCCAGTTGCTATCATTTCCAATATAAAAGAAATTATGCTGCACCTGCCAAAAAGTGAAGTTTTGCTGACCAGCCTGCTGCCCATCAATATACAGGCGCAACATCGTATCATCGTAGGTAACAGTGATGTGTTTCCACTTGTCCTTAAAAGTGCTTTGATAATTTAGCTCGTCACTTGTCAGGTCCCAATTGCCACCCCCTTGATATCCATCAGCGATTCTAATGACATATTTACCACCAGACTGCTCAAAAAACACACGTAGCGTCCTGTAATTGGTGTTCCAGGCCCCAATAGAAAATACGGTGTAGGTTTTGGTGGAGGTTGAGTCCCAGGTACATCGCAACCAGAAGTCCAGCGTAAACTCCCCTTCAAACCAGGGCACCATTGAGTTTCCTCCATCATCCACGTATATTCTGCCTACTATACCATCAAAGGAGGGAATGTCTCCCCAGCTATTGGCTACCTGAGACTCATCAATGAACTGAGCACGGGCAAGTGATTGAAAGAGGATAAATAGTGCAAGCGTAAGGTAGAAGCGGATCATTATTCACTAGTTTTTCTGAAACTATAGATGATAAAATTCGCAACAGAACCATTTAAAGGCAATGAGGGGTAACCCTCTATTTTGCCTCATACCAGGGTCTTTAGCTGGTTTACGGCCAGCCATACGGCAACTTTTAGCTGGCTACTGCTCACGGGTTTAATCAATACATTATGCCATTGGGATTGGAAATATTTCCAGGTTCTTTCGTCGAACCTTGTCCTCACCAGAAATGTGGTACATGCATTTGTAAATACACCTGTTTTTTTTAGTGCTTTATGCTGAAAAAGATGATATTCCGTATCAATAAATACGATCAGGGGTTCTTCAAGCGGCTCCCGGGGGATGGACTGGAGAAACTGAACATCAGGTAACATTGCTGATACATGATGGATGATTTCTTTTTCAAAGACCTCGGAGGTGAGTATTAAGCAACTGACCTTTGGATTGGGAGCCATATAATCAAATCTCAAACGAATGCCGCTTCCAATCAATAAGGGTTAGCCCTCTATTTGATGTGTGTATGATAAATTTTTTGGCAGTTACATGCCTCACCTGCAGGGAGGCAAAGGAATTCCCCATGAGCGGTTAGTGTTTTCCTAAATCATGCTCATTTCAAGGTTCCAGTTTGGTCTTATTGGCAAAAACCCATTTAATCAGGCTGTTTTTCTCAGCGGGAAGCGCTAATTTTTTACAAATATTATAACGGTTATTTTCTACTGTTTTAGGAGACAGGAACAATGTTTCAGCAATTTCTGCTGTGGTTTGATTTTTGGCAATAAGATTTACGATCTTCTTTTCTGTATCTGAAAGTAGGGCCATATAATCGGTTTTCAAGGTGCCCGGCTCATCGTCGGTTGGACTATTGACTGACATTTGTATGGCTATTTCTACCTGCCGTTGTTCAAATGGTTTCACGATGTAGTTGGCAGGATTTGTTCCAAAGGCTTTTTCCAATATGGAGGTATTGCTAAATGCAGTAATGTAAATGACCTGCGTGTGCAGAAATTCCTGTATCTCAGCAACACGGGCAATACCATCCAGCTCCTCATTGAGATTAATATCAAATAAGATGGTCATTGGCTTGAATTTACGAGCTATCCTGACAGCTTCCGCTCCGGAATTTGCAAACCGAACGTTTACAAAACCCATTTTCCTAACAATCTGTTCAATATCCCGAACAATGATCATTTCGTCATCCACAATTAAAATTCGATGATTTTCATTCATGTGTATAATAATTGATTTTCAATTGTCACATGCCTGCATACCGTAGTACATTTCGGCACGCAGGCATGTAATTCGCATGAGCTATATTCTTCCTTGGTTGGTGTTTTCTCAATCATGCTCATTTCATGTTATTACGGGTATGGTAAGTACAAAAACGGCCCCATCTTTGTAAGAATAGCTGATGGTGCCATTAAGCTGTAGGGTCAGGTCACTAACAAGCTGTAGTCCTAATGATCCATACATTGGCGACGCTATATCAAAATTAGCCAATCCGGGTCCCTTGTCTTTGACCTTCAGCGTGATAACATCATCATTTACGGACATTTGAATGCTCAGATATGGCTGAACGGGTACAGCATATTTACAGGCATTTGTCACCAACTCGTTTACGATTAACCCCAAGGGAATAGCGATCTCAATGGTAACCAGCACACGTTCGAAGGAAATCTCCGTGACGAAATTCCTCAGAGTTGTTCTTGATGGTTCACAGAGGAGTTGTGTCAGATCTGATAAATAGTTCTCCAGATTCACTTCCTTGAGTTCATTTGAAGAATACAACACCTGGTGCACCAGGCCCATGCTTCTCACCCTTGACTGGCAATCATCCAACGCGACTAAGGCATTGCGATCAGTGATGTAAGACTTCTGCAGGTTAAGCAGGCTGGAAATCAATTGCAGGTTATTTTTTACACGGTGGTGGATCTCCCTGAGCAAGAGTTCTTTTTCTTCAAGGTTACTGCTGATGATTTGGTTCTCTGCCTTCTGAACAACCAGCTTTTGCTTACGTTCTTCCGCTTGCTTTTTAAATACATTGATCCGGTCCGCTAATCCCCGCGAAAACAATAAAGCCTCCATCAATACCCCCAAAAGAACTGCCTGCTGAAGATATAGATTGAATGGGAGGAATCGGGATATTACTGAAATAAGCACGGAGGCAAGAAAAACACCTAATGCCAGACGGTAGAATTTTACATGTTCGAATCCTTCTTTTTTACTGGCTTTAATAGACAGTATGGCTAGCGGTATGAAAAGTATAGGGGCCAGAAGGTTGTAGAAAATGAAATAAGTCAGAGATATAAAGGAAAGTATACCAAAAAGCGCATAACCGGCAATGATGAGCCTGGAGTATTGAAATAGCCTGGGAGCTATCCTTGGAATCTCCAAATAACTATTGGAAAAGGAAATGGTAATTGTCCCATAAATGCTAATGACCACCCATGTAGCGTATTTGTTCCAAAGTGGATATTGTGGCCAAAACCATTTGAAGCAGAAATTATACAGGCATGCCCATAGTAGAAGGAATAACAGTACCCTGATAGCATAGTAGATGTAAACTCTGTCTCTTGCTGAGAAATAAATCAACAGATTGTATGCAGCCAGGGTGAGCAAAACACCGGCCAAAAATGATATTAGCACCATCCCTTGCTGATTTTCATTTGTGACGTAGTCTTTTGACAGCAGATGAGGCGAGGCGAGGTTACTGAGGTTTTTTTCGCTTTGGCTGATACGGTTTATTACTAAAATCGAGGTGTCTGCTCTAAATTTAATGGATAACAAAGGTGAACTCTGGAGAATTTTGAAGAAGAAAAGTCCGTCTGTAATAGGATATCCCCAGCCTTTAGCATACGAATTATAGTGTTTCCAGCTTTGGTTAAATAAATCCACCCTGAGCGTATCATAAGCCCCTGTGGCAAGGTACCAATCCTGCTGTGTCTGATTGATGATGATCATGGTATCAGCCGAAAGCTCATATGAGCCAATATCAGAAGCATCCAATGTCAGAATTCTGTCTGTTTTAGGCAAAGATTCAAATCTCAATGTGTCGGATGTTCTTTGCAGTAGCACCGGATTAAATTCCGCATACTCCTGAGATTCTAGTATAAAGAGTTGGGCATTAAGTGCTGATAAAAGTGCAAGTAAGAGGCTTAGGAAAATATGCACGACAGTATAAAACTAGATTCAGTAGGTTGCGCCAAATAAATGCATATACTACTAAAATGAGACGCATTTTTTCGTAACCTGATGATTTTACCAGATAAAAATACACCAAATAAACTCCATTGGATTGTATGCCGATCAATTTTGGTTCTAATGATGGAATAAAAATTAGCTCCTCATGCTGAGCCTGCAAGCATTTAGTGTTCAGCGCTCCCACCTGAATGGCGAGATCTTTATGAGGATGTTAGGAGAGGTTGGTTTGCTGCCTTACTAACTCTAATATCCTTCACAAGCTCAGGATGACGAAACAATAATTCAATACGTCATCCTGAGCATGCGAAGACAGGGATCTTAGAAATCAAAAGCCAAAGCCTCACTTTGGAAAACCTGCCGAGGCCATCAGCTCCTGGATCTGCATGTGGTGCCGCTTGCCATGTCCATTGATAAAGACGACAACCTGGTAGGCATCCAGGTTTCCAAAAGGGAAGGTGGTCACACTACCACGCAGGTCGTCATTAGTAGTCTTTATGAAATCAATGGTACTGGCCCGGGCTTCATTATAGGCAGCCAGCGTGGTATCATAAGAACCAAATCGGTTAGTAGGCACCAATTCCGGACGTGTTTTGATTTTCTGGTCGCGATTGGTGATGATGGCATCCACCTGCGCATCACCAACTTCGGAAATCAAATCATTTTCGTCTGCGATGGTGGCTTTTACCAGACCTAACAGGTTCTGCTCAGAAACAGTGATGTGTTCGAGGCATTCAGCAACCGACCAGACAGAATCCGCGGGTTTGTAACTAATTTGTTCTTCGGAAAGCCCTTTTACGGTCTTCAGTAAGGCTTTTTGTGATTGCTTAAGCTGATCCACAGCGGACTTACGATCAGTATCCGTCAGCGTTTGTGCCACGGCAAATTGGAGGGTAGCAACTAGCAATCCAAGGATGAGTACAAGTGATTTTTTCATGATTCTATGCTTTTTGTGTTGTTATATGACGATTGGCAGGATTTCAAATGGACAAATCGAATCACTATTTTTATTTGAGGCATTGTCATGTTTACATTAAGTAATTAGCTAATTCAGCATAGATTTACTGGTGAAAATAAAGGCCTCCTTTAGGTATGAATGACCCATTCAGGAAATCTTCAAGGAAATACATTCCTCTTGATATCTATCAGAAATTATTTGAAAAAATAGGTCATAAATCACTGTTAGATAAGGACTTAAATATTGTTTCTGAAAGTGAAATAAAGTCCAGAATCAATGAACTGGATCAGTGCGAACAACAGGAAGGATTTGTCTTTGTGGGTGAGAAATCATGGCTGGAGACGCTGCTTGCTGGTCAAACAAGATACCCATACGAAAAATGGGTTGAACATGTGTTCAGACAATATCTTGGGTTGAGCTTCACATTTGGCAACTATGGGCCTTTCCCTGACATGCCTGGAAAATCATGGAAGGTGAGACTGGAAAAGCCTGGGCAATACCTTCCTGGTCATGATGAGTTGATCAACCCGGCTATTGAGTCAGTATTGGAAATTACGCATGTGGATATACATGTCTTTGGCACGGAAAAAGAGATTAGCTTAAAACACCTGGCTAAGGCCTTTGAGTTCTTATTTGACCTGGAGTATATGATCGCTTCGTTGCCGCAAAAGACTGGTGAAGGAGGACCCGTGGCCGTTGAAGGACTCAATGTGATGCACCCAGAGGACCCTAATAAGTGGGAACTGGATGTCCTTTCCGGTTATGGTGCTGAATTCGACTACTGGTTTGAAAACAGGCGGCCGGTTTGAATATCGGGCAAAATCAGATACCTTTCCTACATAGCTGATCTGCCATTTTAAGCAGGGTAGGGATCCTGAATTCACCGTGCATCTTACGAATATGTTCGCTTGCAATCCTGTGATCTATTCCAGCAGCAGTCACGTAGAGAGGATGTTTACTCTTTCCCCTCCAAAGGGCATATTCCTTTGAAATGTCCCTGAAAGGATTTTTTGCCACGCCAATGACCGGAATTTTTCCTTTCAATTCATCAAAAAGGTGTTTTCCTAATCCCGGTTGGCTGTGTCCATCCAGGAATACATACCCGTCGATGATCACGTAATCCGGTTTAACCTGGTGATCACGGAGTAATTGCAGGAGACAGGGAAGCTCGCGCAGGTAGAACGATCCGGGCGCATAGCTCCTGAGGCCTTTTGTAGTAGCATAGATTACCTTATCCGGCTCAGCGTCTTCCCAGCCCTTGAACAATACTCCAGCAGTTCGGGCCTGATCCTGATGATAAAAAACGTCAATAGCCAGGATCATGACCTATTTTATGTGTAGTTCATGACGACCATTGAACGGGTAACTGATTGCGACTTTGTCTATTGTGGCCCTGACATGACCGCTTAACCGGATGATATACTTTCCGTTTTGCTGTGGTGTAAATCCAAGTATCCAACTACCGCGACCAATTTCTGTGAACTCAAAATCTTCGATTGTGTGGTCTTCATATAGGATACCCACTTCTTCCTGTCCCAATTCAAAGAGGTTTTCATCTAGTGGTTTTCCCAGGGTCAGGATTATCTGCAAGGGGTCCCCAATATCAAGGCTTTCGTCATTGATGAAAAAGTGAACCGGGAGGGGATCGAATGTATCGTAGGTGATCTTCATTTGTCTGTCCCGGATAAATGATGCCTGAAGGAGGTTTAAACCACCTTTGGTCAGCTCCAGATCCACTGAATCCTGTGACTCCCTATAAACTTCCGCCATCTCATTGATCACCGCCATTTGCCCCAGGAGCTCTTCAGAGATGTACCACATGTCCAGCCGTGAAATTGAATCTAAAGCTTCGATGTTATTAAATAAGTCGGCTTCCGTATGGTGCTGAAAGTAGGGAATGATCGACTCAAGCTCCTTCAGCATTTGATCATCTGCAGTTCGGTTGCCTGCCGCTTCAATAGCCGCTTTCAGCTCTTTTAATTCCCGGATGTTATTGTTAGCAATGGATTCGTTTATTCGGATCAGGGACTCCTGCCTTTCCGGTTGGCTTTTTTGCTCACAAGAGACCAGGGTCAGGATGAATGTAGCATATAGGAAATTTCTGAACATTGGGAGATACTTCATTTTAACCTGGACTATCGATTATTTATAAAACTTCTTCAATACACGGGCTTCGTAGTCATACCCATCGCGGGAAAGGTATTCGTACATAATCTTTTTGAGTTCTTTGACATCGGCCTTGTCCATCCTGTCGAAAAGGTAAGTGTCACCGGATTGATAGGTAAGGTTCGTCGTCGCGTCCCGGTAAAACTTCAGTCGCTCTGCCTGAGACGCGGCTGAAAGATATTCTTTTACCATATCAAGGGTGATCTCATTTTCATAGTTGAATGGTTTAATGGGTTGACGTTCTTGCTGATATACGATCCCCAATTCATCGACAGTTTCAATGGTGATATCGGCCATCCGTTGTGCTTTCAGGTTGTCGAGATAGGGGGAAATACTGTCTATCTGCACATCGCCAATCTGCATGCTGATGTATTCAATGGCATTTTTTCTGTCAGTTCTCAGGTTTTGCATCCATTCTTCTTTGCTGACCGAGGATTGACCACCCAATGATCCATGCTCCATGTCATACAACATTTCATCGTAGTCTGCCCCGGTCATGTATTCACGATTTTCCAGGTAATCAATAAGATGAACCGTTTCTGCTTTACATACCAGAGCCAAAAATGTTTCCAGGTTTTCAGCAACTAGCGCCACGGTGTATACTTTTTCAAATGGCGCACTATTGATCAGCACAATGGGAGCCTGGGAGAGGTCCTTAATGCGACCAAAGTCCGAGAGGAATCCAATGTGGAAATGCTCGGCAGTTGCAAAGGGAACCACATCAATAGGAATATCAGAGACAAAGCTTTTATCATTCAATTCATCGAATCCCAATGATTTGAAAGAACCCCCTTGCTTCTCGTATGCTTCCAGTTTAAGCAGCAGCTCCGGTTTGTCGTAATCACTCAAGCCCAACTTTTGGGCAGGAATAAGGTGAGACAAAATCATCACACAGGATAATAGCAGGTACTTCATAACGATTTGTTTTGTTGTTTAACTGGGATCCGTTCATTGTAGTATTTCAGTTCGGGTGGCAGATCTGCCATGCTGGTCAGCTCGAGATTGGTCCGCAAAAAATTGAACCATTCAACCTGATCATCGTCAAAATGAAGGATAAGCATGTCTTGTTTATGCACATAAACAGAGAGGTTTTGCTCTTTGAGCATAGGCAATCCAAACTGATCGTGAATATCTTGTCTGGAAAACCCCACTACATTCAGTCGGTCCAGTTCGGGGTCCCGGACCATACCTTTGATAGAGATCAATTCTTCTTCAACATCCTCATACCGCCCAATTGTTTCACCATAGATGTAGGTATTTAGCCTCACGGCATCCAATGAATTGCTGATAGAGGCATCCATTCTGTAGGAGTGAAACCAGAAGTAGTTAAAGTAATGCCCCACCGTATCTAATTGCAGAAAATAAGGCCTTCTGATGATTGAACTGCTATTTGCGCCTCGCTTGCTGAGCTTATAAGCTCGCAGATCAATGGGATCCTCAAAAAGCCTGAGCAGGGCAGGTTTTTGGCCTCTCATGGTGGTGAGCAGCTCATCGCTGTGTTCAAACCAGTCCCTGGCGGCTGTGGCCATGAGAAAAATCAGTTTGTCGTTCCGGACCCAGAAATACCTGGGTGGCTTGGCATCGTCTACCCGCTGTGTGTTTTCAGCAATTTCAAACCATCGCCTGGCCCCAACTGGTTCAGTAAACGTCCATTCCTCCAGCACGTATTTCCAGTTTCTGACAAATTGATGCTGTCGGATACGAACAATCATTTTATAATCAGCTTCGGTAGGCCAGTACTGGCTGGAGACCAGACGTCGGTTAGGACTTCCCGAAAGAACCTTAAGCCACCAGTGGCTCTTCCAGTCCGTGGAATCCTTATAGGTAAGCGTGTCCCTGACTTCAAAATTCCAGCTCAGCAGGAGTGGGGCAGCCACTTCCAGCAGCTCATCAAACGGATCTTTGACCGGAGACTCGTCGGGTTTAACCTCCGGTCCGGCTACTATATCCGTGGCCACTGAGAGCGTGTCAACCGGGACATCCTTTTTAGAGTTGGTCGACGTGCAAGCCACACAAATGGCACATAAAGTAAGCAAAGCAAGCAGTGATCTCATCAGGTATTTATGGTTTTTCCTGTCATTGGGATGCAGGTACAGTTAGTTTTCCATAAAAGGGATATGATAAAGATACTGTTTTTGAGGATAAACTGAATGCAGGCGTTTATTCACAGGGCATGAGATACTCGTATTGAAGTGTGTCCCGGATTTCAGCGTACTCAAAGGAAGTATGCCCGTGTAGCCATAGTGTAGCCATAGACCGTAATTGGTTTTGGTCACCAGTTCTTTCTCTCGGGGTCCATTTTGTTGGACAGGTATTTGGTCACGAATCTCTGCAAAGTGCTTTCCAAAGCTAAACTCCTGGCCTCCGCGACTAAATGTGATGCTATCAGGATGTGCTTTGAAATACGCGAAATCAATGAGCTTAAAACGCAGGGAATCACCGTCGAAAAGGATGTTGTATTCAGGCACAATTTCAATCGCGAAATAGGGGTCGGCGTAATTGATCCTGGCATTTGGAGTGATTTCGATGGCACTCAAAGACCTGAATAAATGATTCATTAAGAGTTCCATCTTCACACAATATTTCATCGTTGCCAGGTTTACAATACCTACCGGATGCACACTTTCGAGATAACCAAAAAGTCTACTTTGTTCAACAACCATCGCCTCATAGATCTCCTTTGAAAGGGGTTTGACCAGGTCATTGAATTCACCAATTACCTGTTCCATTTGCCTGATGTCTGCATCCTCAACGCTCTGCCTATCAGCAAAATATACATATCCGGTTTTGTGCCGAGACACTTCCATTATTTGATTGAATACTTCATTCCAGCTATCATCAAGTAATTTGATTTGGTCATATGCTTTCTTTACCTGAGTGGAGATGCCAGGGGTCTCTCTCATATGGTAGGACAGCTTGTTCGTTTCTAACTTATTGAGCTCACCCAGCATTTCGAGGTATGCTTCCATATTGGTAAGCAACAGATCGGTTTGATCTTCATTTAGCGATACTTGCTGACAAGAGATCATACTGGATACAGATAAGATCAGTATTGTACATGTATACTTGTAAACCTTCATGGACATGTCAAAACTTTAAATTTTCTTTCAACAGTCAAGGTGGTATCCACACCTTCATGGGTAATGGCCGAGGCTTCCAGGTATATCCTCATGGAATCACCTGCATGCCTGACAACCGGAAGCGCAAAGCTGTATCGCGGGTTTTCCGGAGTATAATCCAGAGGCATTTCATTGATGGTGATGGATTTGATGAAAAGCCCCAGGTTAAAATCATAGCGATTGATTGCATAGATGCGTCCGGAATAATCAATTAGGGAAGTCTGTGGGTCCACAATAAACCGCTCTGCATCCGGAATGAATAGAAAGGGCGACAATTCCTGGAAATAATCCACAATAGGGCTACTATAATTTCTTCTTTGTGCAACCTGTATTTGCTCAATCAGCATTAGCTTGACGGCTTCCAGATATCCCAGATAAATAAGGCTGGGGGCCTGAACACCAAGTTTTTCGAGGTAAAAGCGAATGGTCGCTTCCTTTGTTTGCAGATTGTTGCGGGTCTCAGGGTAATCTTTAAAGAATTCAGCAACTTCTGTAAAGAGCAAATGATCCGCTTTATTCGGAATATAAGTGTTCTCAGTATTTCTGGTTGTGATCAAATCAGCCAATTGCTTGAGCTCATCTACCAGTTTTGTCCCGGTAAGGGAAACGTATTTGAAATCAGGATAGGAATTTCTTCCAAACACACTGGTATCCGGTAAGTAAATATTTCCAATGGAATAGGTAACATGTTCTCTGGTTCTGAGATATTGCTGAACAAAATCCATTTTAATTTCCTGATTCTTTGAGCTGAAAGCCTACTGTACATCACCTATCAGCTCAAGATGCTCGTTTAGCATCTCCTGACTCACCACAATCTCGTGTTTCTGTGTGCAGGAATAGATCCCCAGGACTAAAAACACTAGGCAACCACTCCATAAGTACTTGGATATAAAGGCAGTCATCAATAATAAAGATAGCCTTAACTTTTATAAGACAGTGCCGGTGCTAACCTTTCTAACTCTGTGATCCCTGCATCCAGAATGGCGAGATCTTTATGAGTGACGTTATGGAGCGGTAGGTTTGCTGCCTTTCTAACTCTAAGATCCTTCGCGTTGCTCAGGATGACGAAACAATAATTCAGTACGTCATCCTGAACGAAGTGAAGCCTCCCTGACGTGAGGCAGGGATCCTGGCAATCGAGGACTAAATATGTAATATTTTAAATTGAAGGACCTTAGCAAACCTGCCATGGCCTGGAGGTTTTTTGACAAGCCCTGTATCGAACTCAGGTTATCTTCATTACTTTTATAGCTTGACGTTCCTCATTATGGCTGGTAAACTCCCTCGTATTTTTTGTTTTCTGATGCTCTTGATGCCGATGTTAGGCTATGGCCAGCAACAGGTTGAATTAGTGCAACTTATCAAGCTTTTGTTAATGGATGGAGAAGGTGATTTGACGCTTTCTCAAATGCAATTATCCATTGCTGACAGTAAGCTTAAAAGGAATAAAGGTGTTTTCAATTATATATCTGATAACTACCCACAAAATATTGATAGTCAGGGGAATATAGCTATTGAAAGGCCAGTTATCTTAGACGGACTGACCTTCACAGATCACCTTTACCTGAACCAGTTTGATTTCCGGGGCGGTCTGGAGATTCGAAATTGCCAATTCAATGGATTAACCATCAGCCAGACTGCAGCTAATGATTTCATTTTTACCCAAAACAACTCCGTCAATCATGTAGAGATACTTGAATCAACTTTTGAAAGGGTAGAGGTCAGCCAAAACAATGTAGACTTTGGTGTGATACTGGAAGGGATCACGGCTTCACAGCTAAAAATAGAAAATAACCGGGTGAACCATGGAGAAATTGATCTGTTGGAAAGTAAAATCAATGATGGCAACCTGTTGATAGGTGACAATAATACTCAGGCCGTTATCGTCCAGGACTGTGATATAGAACTGGGTGAGTATGGAGAATTCAACCACTATAAACTGCCGGGAGCGCCCTCAGGTGATTTGTATCTCACCGGAAACACTTTTTCCGGTGACAGCACCTCCCGATTCATACTCAATAAAAGCAGCTACCTAAACCTGGACATTCGTGAAAACAGCTTTTCTATAAAGGTATATTTTGCCGAAGTCAGCGTATCGGAACGCTTTTTCCTTGTCAGTAATGATTTTCAACAGCCTGTTTCATTCGAAAAATTCCTTTTTTCTGAGATATGGAACGAGCTCTACTGGGATCAGCTGGAGGGGTATAAGCTTCGCTATAAAGAGTACGGCACCCAGGAAAGTGGCGACTTTGACAACGACATCGATTTCAAAAACCTCATTAACATCTATAAACAAATGCACTCGATATTCATCTCGAGGGGTGATCTGGAGTCGGCCAATGCCTGCTATAGTGAAATGAAGGAGCTGCAGGGTCAGATGTTAAAACATCGATTTCAGCAGGAGGGGACCTTCAATAGTTTTCTTCGGTGGCAATTGAATGTACTCCTTCGGATCTACACCAACCATGGTACAGATCCTGGTTTGGCTGTTTTGATGTCGCTCTACGTGATCCTGATATTCTCCGTCTTGTATGTGTTTTTTCCATCCGAATGGGATGCAGATAGCAAAAGCAGGCTGCTGGTGAGCTATGAAAATGCCTTGAAGTCGAAGAGTAAGTCATTCTTTGGACCTATCATCGTGGTAGGGGGTTCGTTGCTGCTGACTGTAATTAATGCGATAACATTAAGCATCAATAGTTTTGTTACGCTGGGCTTTGGCTCCGTACCCACCAAAGGTTTTGCCCGCTATTTGTGTATTGTAGAAGGGTTTATTGGCTGGTTTTTGCTTAGTATTTTCACTGTGGCATTGATTAATCAGGTGCTTGCATAGTTAAAGCCGGAGCTCGAACTAAAATAAAAACAAAAAACCCTCTACCGTCACTCAGAGCCCTTTTTCAGGCAGGATTTGGGTTGGAAAAGGGCGTGGAGTCTCATTTTTATAGGAGATTCCACGACTTTCCCCCGCACAAGCTAAAACCAAAGTCTCTGAATGACGGGCTTTTTGTTTTTAAAATCAAATTAACAAGCTCTTGAGGATCAGTCTACTTAAGCTTATACACGATGATTTCGGCATCGTTAGATTCTTCAATCACTGTGATAGATGTGCCGGGAATGTATTGAATCACGAAGGTGTTACGCCTTTTGGTGGTTTTGAACGTATTGACGGATTTGCCATCATATTCACGGGTCACAATTTCATACACATCGTTGCCGATGCTGATATTGCGGCCATCAAATACAATGTCAGTGCTTTCTGTGGTACTCAACAACACTTCATTGGAGGATGCGTCTATAGTGGCTACTTCAGAAGCTGTGATCTTACCTTTAAAGCCTCTGCGATCGTTGTTCTGTGCATGCACGGTAAGACCCAATAAAATGATAAGTGCTGTGGATAGTAATACCTTCATAACTTTCCGTTTAGCAGTGAAGGTACAATACACGTGCCAATTATCTTCATTCTTGATATGCTATTGAATCGGAAACTACTAAAGTATTACGTTATTTCAAGATTGCAACTTTTATAGCCATAAGATCCCTAAATTGGCTTTACACCTCATCCCGAGATATAGGAAACTATAATAATTGCGACAGAATGAGTAGATTGTGAAACAACTAACTTACTGCTCACAAACAATACCTAATCATGAATTCTAGTAATACCAGGAGGAGATTTCTGAAGAAAAACTTTGGTTTTCTGGCCTCTATTGGATTATCCACTCAGGCTTTCTCATCAACAGGAAAAAACCAGCTGTTTTCACCCGAGGAACGCATCTCCAATGAGGATATTCCTGACAATCCGTTGGTGCTTTTTGATAACTTTCATTCTGGTAACCGTCGAAGCTATCCGTTAAAAAAACGGCTGGCTTCTGCTAAAATTGCGGGCTTTGATGGGTATGAATTTGTCATGCTTGACCCGGCTTCTGATGACTGGAAAGAAGCCATGGACCTGATCCCGTCTTATGATTTCAAGGTATGGGGACTGCATCGTACCACCAATGCCGTCGTGGACCCCAATGCCAAAAACATAAACCGGGACATCGAGCAGATTGAAGCGGTCCTGGAGGCCAGCGCGACCAGCCCTATTGAATATGTTACGCTTTCATTAAGCGGGGGAGCTGAGTTGAGAGGGGAAAACATCGCCGATAGTGGATAAGGCCTGTGAAAAATATGGGGTCAGTGCGTGCAGAGGACCGACACTGGGAGAGGGCCTACAAAATAATCAGTGCCTTCGATAAGGCCTGTGAAAAATATGGGGTCAGAGGTTCATTATATCCTCATACACATTGGCTGTGTGATACCCCTCAATCACAGCAAAAAATTCTTGATGGGGCCAATGTAAGTACGGTGGGTCCGGCACTTTGCTCACATCACTGGTATGCCAACAAGCGTTCGGTAGAGTTGGAGGAAGCGTTGAAGCTCCCTGTCATGAAGAACCTCAATTATGTTGTGATGACAAACGGACGCTTCAGCGGAAATGGTTTTCCTGCCACACGGTTTGATTTGGGGGAAATTGACATGGCATGGTTTCTGGCCATGGTTTATAAAGTGCGCTATACAGGACCTATTTCTTCCCAGGGCTGGGCCATAGGTGGCGACCCCTTCATGTCCGGTAAAATATTTGTAGATACTATGAAAGCCATGAGAGAACGTTTTCTGGAGTTCCCTGAGCTATATCCAATCTAGTTTCTGTATTCGCACCATTCTCAGCTAACTCAATCTTTTCAGAATATTTTGATGTGCTGTCAGACGTACGGCAGATTAAACATATAATCCAATGAAAAAAACTTTCCTTTTTTATCTGTTCCCCATTCTTGTATTCACTGGCTGCAAACGCACCCCGGACCCCGGGACCCCTGAGGTGATGGATGACCGGCTTCACCTGGAGCTCATCCTGGAGTCACCAGACATCGTGACGCCGATAGGTCTAACCATCGATGCGGATGACAACCTCTATGTGCTTGAGTCACATACCCATACACCAGCCAGGGATTATCCAGGCCCTAAGTATGACCGAATCAAATTGGGTAGGGATACCAATCAGGATTCCCGACCGGATGACTGGATGATCTATGCCGACAGCATCAATGACGGGATGAATATTTACTGGCATGCCGGGACAGTATATGTCGTTGAGAAAGACAGCGTCATCGCTTACAAAGACCTCAACAACGATGGCAGGGCAGATACTCGGGAGGTTTTGGTCCGGATGCTTTCTCCCGGCCAGGTATACGACCATGCCGGGCTGCTGGGGCTTGTCGTAGGTCCGGACAACTGGCTTTACATCTCCAGGGGAAACACTGGAGGGACAGACCTGACATTCGTGGGTTCAGACGGAAAAACTTTTGATAGTTACGGAGAAGGAGGCAACATCATGAGGTGTCGTCTTGATGGCAGTGACCTGCAGGAAATTGCCCGTGGATTTTGGAATCCTTTTGATATAAAGTTTACTGCCGAAGGACACCTGATGGCAGTAGAGAATGATCCGGATAGCAGGGGACCGAATAAGCTGCTGGACATTGTTCCGGGAGGAGAATATGGATATCATTCCTTATATGGCGGCAGTGGGATCCACCCATACCTTTCCTGGAATGGTGAGCTTCCGGGCACTTTACCTTATGCCGCAGGCATCGGAGAGGCACCCAGTGGCCTGATCGACGCCAGCTATTCTAATTTTCCAGCAGAGTATCGAGGCAACATACTGGCCACCATCTGGGAAGAAAATAGCCTGATCAATATTCCATTGACCCCCTATATGAGCTCTGTGCGGGGTGAGGCTTCTTTGCTCGTGAAAGGGGATAGCTCATTTCATCCGGTTGCCCTGGCAGCCAACAGCAAAGGCGAGATCTTTATCTCTGACTGGGTGGTCAGGACATATCCTAATCACGGATATGGAAAGATCTGGCTACTGTCATCCGGAGACAGCAAGCCACTGGCATCAGCAGCTCCTAAAAAAAATAAATACCTTTCCATGCTGGATAAATCTTATGAATTTGCTGAGCTAAAAACACTGCTAGAGACAGCGGACCGGTTTCAGCAGGCTACAGCGAGGTACCTGCTGGCGGATGATACATACTATGAGGACCTGGCAGCCTTAGCCGCTGAGCATGACCCAAATTTGCGGATGCAGGCGCTGCTGACGATTTCGGCCATGAACAAGCAAGTAGAAAAGTCCCTGCTGATGAGATTCCTGAGTGATCCGGAGGAAGACATCCGCAGGATGGCCCTGATCTATATAGGCAAGCACCTGAGAAGTGACTTCAGAGAAGACCTTGCAGATGCTCTCAAAAACGGGCTGATCACCAAAAACATATTTGATACCTACCTGGCTACCATCCCGCAAATTCAGCCTCAGTATGTGAAACAGTTTAAAGGGAGGAGTGAGGCACAGGCCAAAAAAATTGAATCAACCTTACCAGAAAATTTTGTACTGAATATCCTCAAGGATGGGTCTATCCATGAAGAGATCCGGGCTACAGCCTTACCATATCTCGAAAACCCGGCTGAGCACATCTACTTTTTGGTGTCATTGTTTAATACGCCCAGCAAAAGCATAAAACAAGGACTTTTGCACCTGTTTATGAAGATGAATAGTGAGGCAGCGGCAGCAGAAATGATTGCAGTAGTGCTCGATAATACTGAGAACCATGAAATGAGGACACTGGCCCTGGTGGCACTGGGCTATCAGTCTAGTCGCTACTGTGAGGAAGTAGCTGGGGTCATACAGCAGGCAGATGAGGTGCTGGCAGAAGAGGCAGCCAGGTATCTGGTCAGGTGCCGGGGCGACAACGAGCTGGTGAAAGCTATAGAAGAACAACTAGAGGGGAAATCCGAGGCACTAAAGATCTGGAATCAATCGGGGGGCAAGTTGGATCCTGAACGTCCTGAAACAAAAGAAGCATGGATCGATGCACTGACGAAGGAAGGCCATGTGCTGAAAGGACAGATGGTCTTCAGAACCGCTAAGTCACAATGTCAGCAGTGCCACATGATTGATAAATGGGGTGGCACATTTGGTCCTGATCTGTCTAACATTGGAAGCAGTAAATCCATCAGTCAGCTGATCACGGCTGTCCTGGAGCCTTCAGCAGAGATCGCTCCGGAGTGGCAAGGTTGGTTTGTGACAGATAATGAAGGCCGCACACACTATGGCAGGCAGATCGATGTTGGCACTAACAGCGCTGAGCTCATGCTGGCTGACGGAGCATTCGTCAATTTCAAACAGCCCCAGGATTATGGGGTAGCTACCAGTTCACTGATGCCTGATGGGCTAGAGCTGTCCCTGACACATGAGGAGCTCAGAGACCTGGTGACTTTTCTACATTCACTGAAGTAGGTATTTAGGAAAACAAATGAGGTATAGAAAGCCAGGTCAGGAGAGTTACACAAAAACTCTATTTAACATAATATAAATACTTGTAACATCAGTATCCATATCAGCGGATGGGGTAGCAATTTTTTTAGATGGAAGGGTACTGCCTAGCAGCTCCGCTTCTCTGTGATAAAATTGCTTCATAGGCCTAAAGGTAAAAAAAAATCCCAAACCGCAATGGAGAGGGATTAATTTTTAGAAGCGAACCTTATCACAAGTTCTGCTCAGAAGTACAGACGTTGTGGCCTTAACACAGAGCGCTGTAGCTCAAAGATAGATAAAAACTTTCAGACCGTAAAAGGCTTTTTTTGACTTCCAAGCAGTCTATTGGATTTTTACAACTGAATAACGGGCATTATCGCTTGATCCCATAGCAACACCAAGAATCTGAAAATATAAGATATCTCCATCATCTAAATAAAAGTCTATTGTTTCAGGAACAGTAGCACTGGTAATATACATTAACCGAGGGGAAGTATTGACATTCCCTAACGCAATACCAAAAGCCGAACCAGCCGATTTAAGATAAGCGCCAGTCAGCCTGTACAAACCGGATTTACTAACGGTTACAGTTTTAGAAAATATTGACCCGTTCCAATCGCTATTATCTATGGTATCATGGAAACCATCATTTTCAAATAGTGGCTTTACAGTACTCATTGATCTAAGACGGCTTTAACCGCTGTTAATTCATCGATAGCACCTTGAACCTTTGCACTTGCTTTTACTCTAAGTGCTGGCCGGTTCAATTCCGCCAGTATGTAGTCGTTTGTTTTCTGAAGATCATCCGCGACCTTTAGCAAAATATTTATTTCATTCTTAGCTGTGTTGAGCCTATTAATTACCTCTTCCATTTTTCTTTTTCAATTTGTCAAACCATGATGTCAGAAAGTACAGGATTATACCTGAGACAATGACTAGTCCAGAATTAAACAAGTCCTCGACCGGAGACCAATCAACGACTATTTCACTTAATCCGGTTACAGTACCACCGGCACTAGATATGATGGGTTTGTAATTCATTTCTTTTTGAAGATTAAGCCAACGGCAATAAGTACAGTGGTTACTATACCGAGTATCACCAAGATGTTTGAATTCTTAACCTGAGCCTCTTCTGCCCTGGTAGTGGTTCTTATTTCAGATTCTTCCACGCCGCGTCTCGCTGCAACTTCAGCAGGTGAAGATGGTGAAATAATGACAGGGCTTTGCGTGCTTCCTCTACTAGTTCCAGTGGAACGGCCTCCATCAACTCCAAAAACACTATTTCCACCTAGAGTAGGAGGTCCGACGAATCCACCGCCAAGAATTGGACGACTGGTATTCGGTTTAATTACCGGAGCTGGAAGGGTAGGAGGCTTCCAACCAGGAGCAAGCCAATTACTTGTTTTCCCATTCGTTTCTATTTCATATTCACCGATGTAATCAAGAGAATTATCACGGCCGTTTTTTGAGCTCGGAAAATCTATATTTGTCGTAAAGAAATATCTACCAACGTACCAGTCACGGCTATGATTCCCCTGTGAGTTTTTATAGTAAATGTGTCTTCTATCTTTCATAGGACTAGCAATTGAAGGTTTTATAACTGCTGTTTTGATTTCCGGAACTACCAACGTTTTCACCGGCTTTTTATCTACTGTGGGAATCTTAACAGCTGCCTTTACTGGCAGTAAAAACCTTGACGTACCTGAACTTCTTTCTCCAATTCTCATACCTCACTTTTTGGTCTAAACTGTAACCGCAGAAAAAATGATATATCTATCACATCCGCGTAACTGTATATCGTATCCGCAACAATCTGATCATGGTACAGGAAACAAGCTACTGTACTTTTGTTGTTCCTGGCATCCAAGAATAAACCATCATAATTTGTTTCCCTGGCAGATTGATTGATAACAAACTGGTTCATCGTAACAGTGTCCAGGTCAAGATTCGATTCGAACTGATCCGTATCAAATGGAGTATTGCGAATGCTTGCTAAATGCTTATCGATGAACTGATATTCATTTGGGGCCGCATCCTTATTTGCCCTGATAATCAGGTTAGCTTTTTTAACGTAAATTCCTTTTGAGAAACCAAAGGGACTATTTATACGAAACTGCATGATTGAGCTACCACCCGCAGATAATGTCACGTTCTGCAATGTAGCCTGGAAAGACGCGCCATATAGTTTTACTTCATCCATCTAATCAATCCGTTAGTATAGTTTGATACTGAGTCTGTGAAATATCCCTTTTCTTTCAGCGCGTGCACGAATGATTCTACGGTAGCTATATTGGTAGGGAATTTCTTATAATCAAACCACATGATTAAATCTTTGATAGCCTGATCATAGTTTTTGTATGCAGACATATATTGGCCTTCCACTTGTTCGGCAGTTTTTCCAACGTTGGAAGCCGGTCGATCGTACGGAAAACCCATACCAAAAATATTATTGTACTGAGTAGCTAAACCGCTTTTGAAATTTTTGGATTCGTGACGCGCCATTGCGTCAATCCATTTTGAATATTTCGAATAGGGGGAGAGTAGAAGCCTTACATTATGTTTCGGTGCTGCTTTCGCCTGAGTCACCAAACCTAGGAAAAGAACGAAAATAAGAACTAGTATAATCAACCACTTCTGATACGTATTTGATGTACTTTGAGACATTACTTACTTTTTCGCTAACTTTCCTAACATTATCAACAACGCTATTAATTTTTACAGACATGGACTTTATATTAATCTTACTTATGCTATCAGCTAACCTTATTTTTTCCGCACTGATACTGGTTCATCTAAAGACTAACCAGAAGCCGAAGAATTAGACTGATAAAGGTTCCAACCTCCATAAGCTACTATCAACAATCCAACGCCCGCCATGAGTAACCCTGCAGGAGGATAAAACATGAATTTAGTTGCAACCATCAATATGATGATCCCAATAGCGACTACGCTTAAATCAGTGGCATAGTTTTGCAATTTGGTTTGATCAATTCCGGTTACCTCTGAAACTTTAGACGCTACAGCATCAAACCTCAATAGGAATAGCATTGCAAAAAGCACTAAAAAAAGTAGTAGCCAGTTAGCCCAACCTCTGGTTACCTTAATCGTTTTTGTTTTCCAATTCTTTGCCATCTTCTTTATGGTTTTCTGTGTCTTCTAGATCACAACGCAATTCCCACAGATCATCTTGCACGTTTCCGACGCGATAATTAATCTGTCTCAATAGGCTCACTATCTCTTCGATCAGATACCAGACCATCAGAGCTATTGCCATCGCTATGAATATTTTTTTGTGATTCCTCATTTTTTTTCTTTTCTTCTTTTGCCTTCCTGGCATACTCAATCGTTCCAGGCTCAGGATTTTTATTAGCTTCCTTCGCGCTGAAATACGCAATGGCCCAGATAACCAGACCAATGGCAGCTATTGCGACGCCAGCTATTGCATTGAAGGTGTTTTTCATTTTAATAACCTCTTAATTTTTTCGCCAGGCTTTCGGCTTTCTTTTTGTCCGCTGCAATCTGCCTTTTACGCTCTGCAATACGTTTTTTCTGTTCGATCTTGCGTTCCATTTTCGCAATTCTCGATTTCAAACCTTTTGGATATTTTGGTAGTCTTGCCATGTTTATCGACGTCTACGTTTACCGGCAAACAGACCAAATCCACGAGTAACCGCCAGGGCCACCGCAAAAATTACAGCTGCTATGCCTAAAATGATACTTTGATTTTTTCCGAAGGATATACCCCCAGATACTCCGCTGAATAATCCCATATTTCCGTTATTTATAGGGCCACTTTGACCAGGGCCAACAACTCCGGTGTTTCTTCCTTTTCGTGCGTTCTTTTCAGTAGCCGAAAGAGGGGAGCCCAGGAATTGACCCAACTTGGTATTATTCGGTATTCCGAATACATTGGCAACGCCGCCCGCTATGTCTTTAAACAATCCCATTTAGTACGTCACCATGTAGTAAGGAAGGTCACCACCGGATCCGGCGTACAACTTCACACTGCTGATTCCATTTGAAGCAAAATTTATCACATTCACACCGGCCAGCTTTCCGTCAGCATCACACACCTCATCTTGCGCAAGGATCGATGCCAGCTCCACCAGAGATAGGTCAGACTCTACGTGCCCATCATTGTAAGTGATATCTGCTTTTGAGAAGTTAGAATCTTCAAACAGTAAAGCGGTTACTCCCTGAATGATCGCGTTACCGCGCGCATTGATAGAGTCCTGACCTACTGCAATAGCACGATTGCCGAATTGTTCAGAATAGGCGTAAACGTTCGGAGTTGTAGCTCCCGCATTTTCCAGATTGATTCTGAACTTTTGACCATCCTTTAAATCTATTTGGCCGTTCGCTACTTTCCATATTTGAGCTACTTTAACATCCGCACCAAGTAACCCTTGCATAAACAGTTTAGAAAGTGCCTGGATTACTGTTTGGTCGGTAATCTCCTGCGTGTTCTTTCCACCGATAGATGTTGTGATACCCTGTACAGGTAAGTCCACGTCCACAGTTCCAACCAAGATAATTGAAGGCACGAAAGGCAAATCGATAGGAGTTACAACGCCCGCGCCGGTTGTCATTACTCCAACAAGTGAGTTTAGTTGACCTTTGGCCAACGGCACGAAATGAAGGGCTGTGTATTGAACTGCAGCCACCCCAAGAAATGAGACAAACGAATCAATATGCAAAGCCTGTGATATCGGCCCTGCCAATATCAACGCAAAAAATATGGGTAGAATTAATTTCCAGAGTTTCATAATGATTCAGCAATTTTTTTGATTTCGTCCAGGTCTTTCGCTTTCCGGCATTTTTCCAGATAAGCCAGAGCCTGAGCCCTATTTAATTTCTTTGATGGAACGGGTACACCGTTCGCTTTATACCAGTAATCAGGTGTTTCCATGATCTCTACTTAACATAATAGTGTTCGAAAGTGAACACTAAGATAGTGTCCGAATTCGGACACTTCCAAGGAATTACTGGAAAATTTGCGTTTGTACTGAGATATTCACCTGAATTTGTCGTTTTTTCCGCTTTTTTTCGGCTTCTGCGGCACGATCTCTGTACGATTGGGCTAATTGATCATATAAATGTTTGCTCCATTCTGGCTTGACTTCTGCAATTGTAGACCAATCGCCACGGTGAAAATCATTTTTTGTTCCATAAAGTGGATGATTTGCTAAGTGAATTGCATGTGGTTCTGGAATAGGCGGGCAGTTTTGCAGATCATTACTGACCGCATAGATACGGCCAGGAATAGAACTTTGATCTTCATTGGCTTTACTTATGTACTTAGCGACGTATCTTCGGGCATGCCACAGGGAATTAATGATCATTTGTGATCTTCCGCTGATTGGATTAATTGACGAACGTATCCCGTTACCTGAGTAGTATCCACGCGCGTCAGACCAGCATTTATTAATTGACCACCCTTTCTTCGCGTTAATCGGTCTTTTCGGTCCAACAATTGTGAAATGGTAATGGGGGGTTCCTTTTTTTGTGAGCTCACGTGTCCACGCATAATTAATAAACCCAGCTTTCCGCATTCTGTCCAGATAATCGGAAAAGACATTATTCGGATTATCCGGAACATTACCTGCCTCAAAAGTTGCGGTAAGGAAAGTATGATAAAGATTGGGATCAGAAGCAGCTTGAAAATGTTGAAGTGTGATTGCATCATATAATTTCATTCGTTGTTTAAATCCGATCTTGAAAGATCGCTTTGTATATTCCCGAACTTCTTGTTCGTGGACTCGAGAAATAGGAGGGACGGCGTATTGCACGCACGTCCCATTAAGGTAATATTTACCCTGACTTTTGTGGTGTTCGGCCATAGTCTAACTTCGGACTTAGTCACAGATAGGGTAAAGTCAGGAACGCCCGAAAAGCTCAAGAACCGGAGTTGAATCTTCTCTACAATACGCTCCGGTTTCTCTACACTTTTCAATATGATCTAATACCTCATACAAACGATTGGAATAGACTATAGAATCAATCAAATAAGTCAATTCGTGAGGAGATAAGTTTTGTATAAATAATTCAATTTGCTGATCACTCATTTCGCACCTCCTTTCCATTTACCGGTAATTCGTACCGATAGGGCTAATAATTCAGACAAAGAAGATAATACACGGGAACCGCGATTAGTAACGGCTACGAATTCACCAGATGAATCAATGTAATCAAAGCCCGAAACTCTCATACGGTTCTGAGTGCCACGGATGACAAGACCTTGCGAGTCAACCGCGAATAACCTTGAAAGCCTCATTTGACCGCTGGTTCATTTTCTAAGCAAAGAGGACAAACAACGTGACACCGACCATTACAGACGCTAGGATCATTGCGTTTATCACTCATGTACATAAACCGGAAGTCCTGGAGCTTTTCAATAATCTGAATGCCAGACCATGCCACAAAGTCAACTTCCATTTGTGCGCCGTGGATGGAGTTGTTAGCGTGGATCAATTTTGCCTTTATGTAGTTCTGTCCTGAGACTGTCGGATTGTGCCAGACCAGGAGAGTATCAAAACCGAATCCATTTGTTTCTGGAATACACGCGGTAAGGTTTCCGCCTATGGTTTGTAATTTGTGGTCTTTGTTGAATTCGCGAAGGATTCGAGAGAATTGACGGATCAGTTTTCCGTCTGACGGTAACCGCTTCATTAAATGAACACGTAACGAAGGGGTTTGTAAATCTAGTGTGTTGTTTTTCGCTACCCGTCCACCACTTAACATAATATAAATTATGTAACGATTGTAGTAAATTCCGTAATACGAGCGTACGGATCGAAATATCATGAAAAGACTGTAATGCGAGTATTTAACATAAAATCAGATATGTAATGTGCACTTGCCTGTGCGTTGCCGGTTACATATCGGTACAGATTTTATGTTAAGGAATTTACGGTGCCCAAACTCGGATTTTGATTTAGAAAGTTTTTCCCTCCGTACCTTTTCCGCCTGTGGCGGAATCACCAACCCTGAGCAAAGAGAATCCCAGGCAAAGCTTATCGCTCTATTTTACGTTACTCTGTACCAATGGTCAGTTTGATCTTAAATACGCTGTTCTCAGCAATTAGGCATTTGCCTGTTATACTCTTTAATAAACTTTCTATTCCATCACCGCTCAAGCCGCGGAGGCTCTTTCTTTTTCCATTGATGAAAAAGAAAGCAAAAAATCTAGCCAAAATAATCGCCTATCAACCCACAAGGCCGGACCACGCCCGGGTATTTTGGCAGGCCAACACTCGTTAGATTCTACTTAACATAATACAATAATTTATAAAGGTCGCTTGGCAATAACATCTCTAATTAACTTTCTGAGATTTCTTCTTTCCCATTTAGGAAGTGTTAAATCATCAATTCGATGTACTGCTTGCCTGATTAAGGTTGAATTATCAATCTTATCTGATTTTGCTTTTTTAATAGCCAAATGTGGCCTCCATAAGTCACATATTAGTATGGTCATAAAACCTTTTGGGCTTACTGCTTGGACAAAATAATTGTCAATCGTTCTTATATTATTCTCATAAGGATCAAGTTGTGGATGTAACATTCTATAATGGTTTGTATCATAAGGAAATGTCGTTATTAATCTATAACCGGCTTTAAGTGAATGCTTTGTGTGCTTACTTGTATTGCATATCTTACAGGATAAGACAAGATTTCGGGGTTCTAACATCCATAAGTATTGATGGTCTTTATGAATGATATGTTCAAGATCATCGTGTTTGCCATCATATTCAATATCCATCCTACAATACGCGCACATCCCCTTCTGTTCTGTACTGTAAAATTTTCGCAATTCGGCTTTTACAGTAGCATAGTTTGACCAGTCTGCAGAAGATGATAGAGGTTTCTTTTTGACCTCCTTGTGTATAAGTAATTTGAGGCTTGTTGCAGGCTGAATAGTTCCGGTATATCTACTTTCTCTGTCAAGCATTATCAAGTTTCTTAAATAATGCTTCCACTATTTCACTGATTGGATCCTCTACACTCAGATTCAGGTTTAAGGATTTTAAATATTGAATTTTTTGCTTTATTTCTTCATTGCTAGAATGCTCATCAGCCATCAACTCTAAAATGTCGGATAAGAGATTATTTAAGTAATAATTTCTCGATGTTGCTACATTGAAAACATCAAAAAGCACCTGCTCAGCTGACCAACCAAAAGTTTCTGGTTGGCTGAGAGATTCAGCTCTTAATTTTCCATCAACCTGTTTCATAGAAATTATTGAAGAGCTTTCTTTTTCTAAATCAGATACTATAAAATGTGAGTGAGAAGCTATTAGAAAATGACATCCATACTCTTCTATAAACATCTGTTTAAGCAAATGGACATATTTCATTTGCCAATTAGGGTGTAAACTGATTTCTGGTTCATCAATCAGAATAAGACTATCATTTTTAATATTGGCCAAGATTCCAAGCAGCGACATGACAATATGGTTTTCACCGGCACTGGTTTGACTAAGGCTCAATGATTTACCTGATTTTACCACCTCAATTCTGTCCATAACCAGAACATCTAGATCATCTAAATCTTCAATGAGCTGTAAATCTCGATTATCTATATTTCTGTCGATGAGGTCAACAATAAACCATCGTGCTGGTGATCTCTTTTTGTCCAGGAGAACAGATGAAAGTCTATCCATAAAATTCATTATCCTTTCAAGCCTCTCAGGGCTTTCTTTAACTAATTGATCATACTTCCACTTTCCCCATGGTTCTGTTTTTCTTCTTTCTTGATAGTTGTTGAAAAAATTATCTAAATCAGTACGAGTTACATTGCCCGAGAAAAACACTTCCTTATACTTAGTAGAATATCTGATTTTTAGGTACTTTTCAAAGTTTAGGAAATCACTCAGAACTCTTTCAATATTCCTTAAGAACCCTTCTTTTTGAGCAGCTTTATACAGGTATCCAGCAGTATTTCGCTCAAATGATTTGGTCGAAGCTATTTGTGCACTTCGCTTCACACCCATGTACTGGTAAAAATCTCCTTTTGTGCTCTTTTTAAATCTAAACCTGTCATTCAATTGAGTGGAGCTTGCTATTACCTGTGATGGCAGCACTAATTCCTTTACTTCAATTCTATTTGACTTAATATTTGGCTCAAAATTTAATGTATCATTATAAAATGCTTCTCCATCAGGTAAATTCTTGAAATAATAAATACCGTAGACATCTTTCCTTTCTATGTTTTTATGAAGATGCAATATCATTTTACTTGAAACTATATCATACGTATTCTTCCTAATTGAGTACCTAATGTGGAAAGTGTAAGGTATCCGATCCCTCTTTTTTTCAGATTGCTGAATTTGATAAATTTCATCAAGTAGATTGGCTATTGTTCGTAAAAGGAAGCTTTTACCAGTTCCATTCATTCCAATTATTACACTTGAGAAGGGAACTTCCGAATCCCCATTCAAAGGGGCGAAATTCATATCTAATGAGCCTAATTGAGGGTGTTCTCCAACTTTGAAGCTGTGAAGTCTAAACATTCATTTTTACTTTAAGACAATAACATACTTCTAACTAAACGTACCAAGTTTCGCACTACTAGTCTTTAGGCAAACTCAATTAAAGCAATGCTCTGAGTGATTCCGGCTATTGCATCCACTGCAAATCAAGCACCTCCCCACCATCCCAATTAAGCTGAATACTGTTGTTTAAATGAGTCAACTGATTTTAAATAATTATCCAGGATTTTCTGGTTAACATCTACATCAGGTAGCTCATTATCAATCTCTGTAGTCTTCATTTTTTCAAATAATGATTGGATTTCAAGGCTGCTATTTTTTTTGTTTAATATGATCATGTCAAAATCAACATCCATTAGAAGAAACCATAAAGTGTAAAAACTTTGAATCGTCCGTCTTTGTGTTTTCAGATTTAATAATTGATTGAGATGGTTTTTTAAAGTATTATCATCATTCTCATCATTGGTGCCCTTAACTAACAATTTAACCGTTTCAATAAAACTTTCTAACCTCTCAATACTATGTATGAATTTCTCTTTCTCTATAGCATCAAGGTGAACTTTATGTAGCAGGGTAGTTATTTCAGATTTATCTTTAATTCGGATATTAATATTTCCTCCTTTGGCATAGATATCTAAGGTTTCCTCAATCTTACTTCCTCTTTTATATTCTAGATAAGCCAAAGAAGTATACAGTTCTTCGTTATCCATTCTAGAATTATAATCGGATGTTTTGGAATGAAACCAAGAAGAGTGTTTAGATGTATTTCTCTTTATTAATTCAATGACCTCCTTATCAATGTAAGAATTCCACATCTCAAAGGAGTTTTCCTTTATTGGATAAGGCTTATTATTGAGTCTTATGAACAAATCTATAGGGTCAAAGGAGGTGTTTAATTTTGAATCTATGATTACAACTGAAAGGTTAAAATCCAATATTTTATCCTTATATCTATCATCAAGACCATCAAACTTTTCACCATCTAAGTCTTTTAATACTGTTAATTTGGTTAATTTAAATTTGTTTTTTTCGGACTTAACAAATGATCCATTCTCATCTTTAAATTCTGCACCTACAAATCCAATAATTGAAAGTAACCTTTGCTGGCCATCAACTACCTCATAGACACCTGTTGGTCTCCTGAATACAAAAATTGGAGGTAACTTAATATCTAGTAAAATACTTTCTATAAGAGCTGATGATTTTGCTCTATTAATGACCTCTACACGCTGGTAGGAAGGCCGTAGTAGAAATTTATCCCGCTCCATTTGTTTGAGTATTCCATAAATAGTCATACTAGAGGGTTCTGGTTTGTTTAACCTAAGTTGTTCTAACTCTGCCAAAATATCTTTGGTATCCCTCAATTGATTTAGCACTTGTAGGTTTTCTTTGAACTCAGTATAATCGTCTAGATATAAACTAAAGTCTATGTTGAAATTTTTGCTAAAATATTCTGCGACATATGAATATCTTTCATTTACGTTTCTATAGAAATGACTATTTTCTGTAGAAAATTTCTCCTGACCTGTTAAGATATAAGAGGCATAATTATCTATGTTGGATTTGAAAGATGCTAAATCATCAAATTCCTCTTCAGTATATAGTATCGAGATAGCCCAAAAAGTACATTCGTGAATTAACTTTCTTGAGTTACTATCATTCAGATCCGTAACTTTTTCATTGATTGCCTCCAGCAACACAATCTTCTCTATGAACAATTCGTAAAGCTTCTCTTCATCTGTATTGCCGTGTTGTATAAATTCTTCATAAAAGAGTGAGAGAATATCATCTCTTCCATGTAACGTTGAATATCGCTTTATTGGAATATTGTGAAGAGTAATCAATTGACGAATTTTAGACATCACTTTCTCAATAACCGTTCGCTCCGCTGATGTTTCATCTCTTTCTGTAAAGAAAAGTTTCAATAACCTCTTAATATCCCCATTTCCTAGTCTCTTTTTAAAATATTTAGTTACATCATCAGTAATATATTTTGCTCTTTCAATCTCTGGCTTTTTTAATGGAGTAATCCCTGAATTATATCTTCTGAATATTTCTTTCTTTATAAGATCTTCTCTTGTAGAGTCTAACCGAGGTTCATTTACAATACTAAATTCTATTAGACGTATTTTTGTATCCCAAAATATTTCTTTAATATCATCACCTATCTCATCAATGTTCTTTTTCTCTAATTGGGTAAGTGCATATAACCCTTTTTTGGTAAGACTAAATTCTTTATCGAGAAAGCGTTTTATAGTTTCAAATCTCTGTCTACCGTCTATAACTTCAATTTTTGTTCCATTATTAAAAAAAACTAATGGCGGAATTTCTGTGCCTAGTAGAATGCTTTCAATGAAGTAAGTGGCTTTGTTTTTATCCCATACGTAATTCCTTTGATAATAAGGGTCGTATACAATTCGATCAGTAAGTCTTTCATTTCTGAACAAATTATCAATAGACATAACCTTTTGCTCGATTTTAAGGTGTCCCTTTATTATGTCAATGATATCTTGATCTTTTAGTAGTAAGTCAGCCATTAAGGTGGTGTTTATAATTTTTATTTTCTAATTTAATTAATTCTATGGCACAAAACGCAGCGCACTTCCTCAAAGATCATCAGGATCAATTATCTAAGATTATAAATTTCTTTTGTTCTAGTTATCTAAATAAGGATTTCAACATTGAGAAGACCCAATTCGGTAGAGAAAAATCCAAACAATCTGATACTCCGAACTATGAATTTCTTATTAATTCAGGTTGGTTCAGCCTAGAAGATTATTACGATTTTAATTTCTCAAAAGAAACTCTAAAATATGATGTGATTGAGCCTATAATGGAACTGTTATGTGACAATAGTATTCTACTCCATCAATCATCGACAACAGGTCTTAAATTTTATAAACCAAACTCAACTTACTTTAAAAACTGTAGGAATGTCCAATATATATTCAATCATTTATTTGGTTTTGGATATATCATTGAGAAATACCGTCAAGGAATATATAAGATTGAGGTTAAAGACAATAACGGAGACGTGAGCTTGGGTACGGGTTTCCTATTTAAGAATTCAAAAGGGAATTTTTTAGTGACTAATAAGCATGTTGTTGAAGGATTCAAACTGACTATAAAGGATGTTAACAATCGACCCTTTGAATTCGGAAGTGTTAAGATTTCTCCAAGTACTGATATTGCTGTGATTGAATTGAATGGTCCTATTGATGCCGAACCGTTTATCTTTAGCCCAAAGATGAATATCTTGGACAGTATCATTACAATGGGGTATCCTATTGTACCTATGTCTAGAGATGCTTATCTTTTATGTCATTCAGGTGAAATCAACAGTTTTATCCAACACTATAACGGTCAAGAATATTTCATAATATCTGCGAAAACATCCTCTGGCAATAGCGGAAGCCCTGTAATTGATCCCTATGGTCAAGTTGTTGGAATGATTACTGAAGAATTATTCGAAGAAAGTCAGTTCTTCACTAAAGGAAAGCTTCCCTACTATGCCGCTATTCCGGCTTCAGATATTATGAAATTCATAGATGATGGTTGAGTAATTGTAAAACATTTTTATGGCTTTGAAACAAAATGATATGATTCCCTCAATCCCTAAGCTATATCAACATTACGCAGGCCATTATGAAACCATTGCAGGATTTACTGTAATACGATCACAGTTAGTATTCGGTCATGTCTTGAAATAAGTTGACACAAATGAAGTGTCAAATGAAAGACTTCAAAATGCACACTTCCCTCACCCCACTCCATCCTTGAAAAACCCGAACGCATAGTTCATTTTCCCGAAAGGACACTCAGGTTGCCCCAGAGCGAGCTCCGACGCTGAAGCTCTGGTGCGCGTCCTGGCCCGCGGTGCCTTCAACTTCGAGCAAACTAATAAGGATATTATTATACAATCATGTGACTCTTTCCTAGCTTTCGCTGCATGTATTTCCTACTTTTGCGCCTCGAAATATAAAGCCTATGATCACAGTAAGCAATGTATCGCTTAGGTATGGAAAGCGTGTTTTATTTGATGACGTCAATATTAAGTTCACCCAGGGAAATTGTTATGGGGTGATTGGTGCGAATGGCGCAGGCAAGTCCACGTTTCTGAAGATTCTTTCTGGGGATATCGACCCTAATACCGGGTCAATTGCATTGGATTCTGGTAAGCGCATGGCCGTCTTGAAGCAAAATCACCATGAGTATGATAAACTATCTGTGTTAAACACAGTGATGATGGGACATACTGACCTCTGGAAGGTGATGGAGGAAAAAGATGCCATTTATGCCAAAGCAGATTTTTCAGAGGCTGATGGTGTACGAGCTTCTGAGCTGGAGGCTAAATTTGCAGAAATGGATGGGTGGAATGCAGAGTCTGATGCGGCATCCCTTTTAAGTGGATTGGGTATTAAGGAAGATGACCACCATAAGCTCATGAACGAACTGGATGGTGCGGAGAAAGTACGAGTGCTCCTGGCACAGGCTCTTTTTGGTAATCCGGACTTGCTCATTCTGGATGAGCCAACAAACGATCTCGACATCCAAACGATATCATGGTTAGAAGATTTTCTGCTGGATTTCAAAAACACAGTGATCGTTGTTTCTCACGACAGGCATTTTCTGGATACCGTTTGTACCCACATTGCGGATATCGATTTTAGTCAAATCAAACTGTTTACCGGAAACTATTCGTTTTGGTATGAGTCCAGTCAGCTGGCATTGCAGCAGCGCTCTTCGGCTAACAAAAAAGCAGAAGAAAAGAAAAAGGAATTACAGGAGTTTATCGCACGGTTTAGCGCAAATGCAGCTAAGTCTAAGCAGGCAACAAGTAGAAGAAAACTGCTTGATAAAATCAATGTAGAAGACATCCAGCCTTCGAGTAGAAAGTATCCGGCTATCATTTTCACCCAAAATAGAACCGCCGGAGATCAGATATTGGAAATTAAAGGATTATCGAAATCTCAATCTGAGGAAATACTTTTCTCTAACATTGATCTCTTTGTAAACAAAGGAGATAAAATAGCCGTGCTGGCAGAAGATGCCAATGCCATCACAGCGTTTTTCAAAATACTGAACGGTGAGTCGGAAGCTGACGAAGGGTCTATAAAATTTGGACAAACCATAACCACTGCCTATTTGCCAAATGAAAACTCCGACTACTTCAGTACGGATCTCAATTTGATTGATTGGCTAAGGCAGTACGCAGAAGGTGAGGCAGATGATGTGTACATCCGTGGATTCCTGGGTAAAATGCTATTTTCAGGAGAAGAGACCTTCAAGAAAGCCAATGTACTCTCAGGAGGAGAAAAAGTACGATGCATGACGTCACGAATGATGCTCAAAGGTGCCAACCTGTTGATGCTGAATGAACCTACCAATCATCTGGATCTGGAGTCCATTACGGCGTTTAACAATGCATTGAAAGACTTTCCGGGCACGGTGCTCTTCGCTAGCCATGATCACGCTTTCACCCAAACAGTAGCGAATCGAATTATTGAGCTTACTCCTACGGGTCTTATCGACAAGCTGATGACTTTTGATGAGTACCTGGAGTGGAAAGCGACAGCACTGGTGTAGTTATTTGTATGTTGTAATCCCCCTTCAAACTAAGCTCGCCTCCCGACAAGCAAAGACCATTAATTATGAGAAGAAAAATCCCGGAATCAACACTTCCCAAAATAATCCGCTCGCAAATGATTACTCCCGAAGGCATGCAAAAATTAAGGGATGAACATGATCACCTTTGCCGGGTTGAACGTCCGGACATTACCGCTAAGGTTTCATGGGCTGCAAGTTTGGGAGATCGTTCAGAAAATGCCGATTACCATTACAACAAAAAATGTCTTCGGGAAATTGATAGTCGCATTCGATATCTGTGTAAGTGTGTTGACAACTTAAAAGTGATTAATTACCACCCTAACCAGGAAGGCAAAGTAAAGTTTGGTGCATGGGTAGAAATTAAAAACGAAGAGAAAGGTCTTCAAAAGCGATTTCGAATTGTAGGTTACGAAGAGCTCATCGGTAATAAAGATTATATATCTATGGACTCCCCAATGGCTAAAGCGCTTCTCGATAAAACTGTTGGAGATGAAGCTATCGTTAAAACAAAAATGGGTGATTTTGTATGGAAAATTCTTAAAATAGCGTATCAGAAGTAGTATCACCAAAAAAGATCTCAGGCTATTACACGATATTGATCCCCACCCTTAAACCAAAGTTGCCAGGCAGGCAGGCCTATATTAAACCAGCTTCGTTCTACTACGGTGGGCAGGCATTACCTACCTACTCTAAAGCTTCGGTAGTCAATGCACTGATAACATTATGTAACGATTGTAGTAAATTCCGTAATACGTAGGCAAATGTTTTCCATATTTTATTAAACTCTTGATCCCAATCAAAAGCTTCTATATTATATGGTTCAAGAATGTCCTTGCTCGTAGTTGATTTTCCAGCACCATTAGGGCCTGCAATAACAATGAAATATGGAGGTAGATTGGGATTAGATCTTTTCTGCAACAACGTTTACTTTCGAAGAACGTGACTGCTTTTCTTGATTTGAAGCTTTCTCTCTTTTTAGAGCCTTGTTCATAGCTTTTTCTGCTCTCAATGCATCTTTTACTGCTTCATTCATAATTGTAAAGGTAATCATATTCGCACACATTTGGTATTTTCCATTACATGGCCAACCCTGAAAATACCAAAGATATTTCTACAGGCCGGTCAGGCAGGTTTTTTGTCAGCCATTCAAGTTCTTGTTCATTAAGTGCGTGTTGATCTATCATGCGTCCGTTTTGAATATCATCATCACTCATCGCCAGCATGATTTTTTGCTGCTTACGTATCATAGCGAATGGCAGAAGAAATCCCTTTAGACAAAATCCGGCTAACAGAATTCCCAGTACGATAAACATAGTGCTGCCAATCGGACTTTTTACCGTATGCTAATTCTTTAACCTAAATAGGCTTTCAGGTGGCTGTGTCCTCTCAGATTAGATTGGAGTTTTCGAATAGCAGCATCCTTTATCTGTCTTACACGCTCCCCTGTAATTTCAAGCTTTATGCCAATGTCATTTAAAGACAAAGTTGGTTCATCATTGAGTCCGTAGAAGTGGATCAAAATCTCTGATTCCCGCGAGGTCAATACATTGAATGCGCGTCGAATATCTGATTTTAAGGAATGGACCATGGAATTGGTTTCTGGATTTTGTGCAGTAGGGTCTACCAGCACATCGAGCAAATTAGAGACTTCATCAGCTACTAATGGCGCATCCAGGGATGCAGTATAGGACCCTATTCTTTTAATATCCGTCACGTGATCCTGGGGTATATCGAGAGCCTCAGCCACCTCCTGATCGGTGGGTTCACGTTCCAGCTTTTGTTCCAAAACGGAGAACGAGCCAACTATCCGGTTGTAACTACTCACCCGATTCATGGGCTGCCGTACCGTTCGCGAGTTTTGAGAAATGGCAGAAATAATGGACTGGCGTATCCACCACACAGCATAGGAAATAAACTTGAAACCCCTGGTTTCATCAAACCGGGTGGCGGCTTTCATCAAGCCAATGTTTCCTTCGCTGATCAAATCCTGAAGGGTAATGTTGGGAAATCCACGATCATACTGCTTGGCGACAGAAACCACAAACCTTAGGTTGGCTTTGGTTAGCTTTTCCAGGGCCACCTGGTCTCCTTCCCGGATGCGCTGGGTCAGCAGCACTTCTTCGTCCGCCGAAATTAGTTGCACTTTATCAATTTCCTGAAAATACCGCTCCAGTGATTCGGTTCTTCGGGTGATCTGAACGAGAATTTTTAATTGTTTCATTGGATAAACCAGGTTTGAGAGAAGTGGACCGTGACCGTAATAGTTTATCAGAGGAGTCCGGCGCAATGCCTGACCACTTCTCCGGATCGTGAATTGTTAGAGCAAAAAAACCATCGCTGAGGATGGTTTCTTTTGTCGAAAGACTATCGAATACTAGCTGACAATTTTTACGTTGACTGCATTCATACCTTTTTTACCTCTCTCAAGGTCATAGCTTACTGTATCATTTTCTTTGATGTCATCGACAAGTCCTGATTCGTGAACAAAAATATCTTCTCTTGAATCTGTTGGACTAATAAATCCAAAACCTTTGGTGGTATTGAAAAACTTAACTGTACCTTCTTTCATTTTACTTCTGTTATTACTATTTGTTGTGTTATTGATTTTGAATAGCTGGGCAATTCTTGATATTACATTCATTGTTATTTCTTTATTTACACCTCCTTGTTGCTTAGACTCTTGAATAAATCTTATAGGAAGTTCAGCATGACATATCCGAAGACTTAATGGTAGGTGGCTTATTGCCATCACTAATGAGGAACCTGGTAAGGAAGGAAGAAAATCCGGGGAAGTCTTAGATTCTTACGTGGGAACAACAGAGGTAAATCTTGTTCTCGTTCTTGAATAGCTCTGTAAAGCTACCTTAGAATAACGGGTATTCCTACTCATATGATTAAATGTTTTCGAAAGGCCCATCTAATTGGTTAATCATTGGCGTTTCCCTTCTGAGGTGAAAATTATCTATTTCAAAACTTAATCATAAACATCAGCTAAACTCAACTGAAATAGGACTACCTTCGGCCGTTCTTTCTACTATTGGTTTTTTAACCCAACCCTGCATTATGGACATTCAACTATTGATCACTGCCGGGTTGGTTTTCGCCGGTCTCTTCTTTTTCTTGTACCTGATACCCGTGAGCCTCTGGATCACTGCCACGTTTTCCGGCGTACATGTGAATCTCCTGGAACTGCTTTTCATGAGGATCAGGAAGGTGCCTCCTGCCCTAATCGTTAACTCCATGATCCTGGCAACAAAAGCAGGGATCCGTGACATCAACATACGTCAGCTGGAAACCCATTACCTTGCCTCAGGTAACCTGCGCAACGTCATCAAGGCCATGATCGTAGCAGATAAGGCTAACCTATCTCTGAGTTTCGCCCAGGCGACAGCCATCGACCTTGCGGGAAGAAACGTGCTGGATGCCATACAAATTTCCGTGACTCCCTACATGATCATCGTTCCGTCCATTACAGGTGTATCTGTTGATGGGATCCAACTCATCGCCGAAGCGCGGGTGACAGTCCGTACCAACATTCAACAGCTGGTAGGTGGTGCCGGTGAAGAAACCATTAAGGCTCGGGTCGGACAGGGCATCATCTCAAGTATGGGTGAAGCATCCAGCTATAAACTGGTCCTGGAGCAACCAGAAAACATTTCAAAACGCGTATTGGCAGACGGACTGGACGCAGGTACTGCCTATGAGATCCTTTCTATAGATATTGCCGATATCAACATAGGAAAGAATATAGGAGCAAAGCTCCAGATTGATCAGGCAGTTGCAGATCTTGAGATTGCTCATGCAAAAGCGGAAGAGCGAAGGGCCATGGCAGTTGCACTTGCCCAGGAAATGCAGGCTGAAATTCAAAAGGCCAGGGCGTTGGTCATTGAGCAGGAAGCAGCCATTCCGGCAGCCTTATCGATGTCTTTCCGCAAAGCACGGTCAATCTATACTAGAAACTGAGAGTCTAATAGGTTTGAAGTTCCGCCAAGAGCAGTTTAAGCTCTTTCCTGGTCTTATTAAGCTTGACGGCCAGCTTATTCAACATATGATCACGTTGTCCTTCCAGAAATTCGAAGTCTTCATCCGTGAGCACGGAAAACCTCCGTTTGAGCATGATCTTTTGTTCTCTCCAGCTTCTTGTTATTTCCATAGTCCTTAATAGTTTCATAGGCTTAATGCTTATCGGGGTCAAAAGGTTTTAATTTTTTTTGAAAATCTTGAAATACCCGGACCCTGATTATAACTTCTCAATCTTCAGGTTTGTCGATAAGGTGCTTGCAGCATCTCCCCGAAATGATCCGATAACTGGCATGGTACTCTGATAGTATGAGCTGGAACAAACCGGAATGTGAGAACTCCCTGCCATGGCCCCGTGGCTGGGGTCATACCCTACCCATCCGGCTCCGGGAATGTACACCTCTACCCAACCATGCAGGTCATGAGCAGAATCCTCGGAAATAAAACAGTAGCCACTTACAAATCTTGCTGCAATTCCCAAATGTCTAAGCAACTGGATTTGCATCCACGACAGATCACGACAAGATCCCTTTTTGAGTTTAAATGTAACGTCCCCCTCGTAAGGGGCTCCTTCCATTCGTGTTATCAACTCAAAATCCTCATGGATCCTCTTGGTCAGTAAGTTTATAAAACCAATGGTTTTCTGGTCGGATTTTTTCATGATCTTTTCTCCGTAATCTATTAGGGAATCTTCAATAGTGGATATTGATAATGCCACCTTCAATCTCTTTTCAAGCATCGGAGAGTATTGAAATGGAAGACCCGCATAGCTCTCAGGAAATACAATGAAGTCGTAAGGGCTTTTATCGTTTACCACCAGTAGCGATTCCGAATGTATAACCAGACTTCTGTGCATACCAATAAACCAGCAAAACTGGACCAGGTTATTTTCAGGGTCATTTTGTTCTATCATACCTGTTGGAGCGGGAAATACACGCAGATCCGTATTCACCAGCTGATTATATGGTGATGTCCGGGGTTTAAACCTCAGGTAATGCGGTTCAATGAATACTTCATCTGTAAACCTGTATTCTGTTTCATGTATAATCCTTAATCTTCTTTTCATAGGCTATCAGTCGTGCTTTTGGCTTATTAAAGCGTGATCTCTTCGTAGCCACTTTTAATCACTGTGGATATCATCTTAAACCTTTCGTTGGCTTTGATGATATTTCGTGCGTGCGCAGGAATGATAATGGATTCACCTGTATTGAGATGATGGGATTGGGGGCCTATGGCAATCTCAGCTCTGCCGTCAATCACCTGGATAAACGTATCGAAGGGAGAGCTTTTCTCCGTGAGCGCTTCCCCGCTATCAAAAGATGAAACAGTCACATTGCCAGTAGTTTTTTTTATGATCGTTTTGATGACGACAGCATGTGGCACATATTCAAGTATCTCAACAATGATGAATGTCTTTCCTTTTTCCTGTTCTTCTTGTTCCATTTGACTGCTAAAAGGTTTAATCCTCACTTCTTTTTTCCTTACGCTTTTCCTTCTTGGCTGCCCGTTTTTCTTTCAGCGTCTTGGCAGGAGCCTTCTTTTCTGATTTTTGCTTACCATCTTTTTCCTTTGACATGATTATCCAATTTATTGTGTTTAGAAATATTATTTGTGGGATGGAATTAACTATATGTAAAGGTCACTTACTCTTTCACAGCATACATTACATCTATATCAGTATGTATTGCATAAATCACTGTTTCATCGCAGGCAAAACCTGCTGACGAATCCCCTACCTTACCACTGAAAGCGCTTTCTTCACCATAAAAATCCAGAACGGACTGACCAGCAAGGTTACTGAGATGGTTGAGATGACGAGTTGGTAAGTGAAGTCAGAGATCAATCCCGACAGATATGCTGTAGAGCCAAGTATGAAGCTAAACTCTCCAATCTGTGCCAAAATGGCTCCCGTATAAAGACTGTCATGCCAACTTTCGCCAAGCATTCGCACAATGAGGACATTGATGAAATTATTGGTAACAAAGGCCAGCAGGACGAGCATGGTGACCATTCCAAGGTTTTCCACCAGGAATCCCAGATCAATCAACATCCCAACGGAAACGAAGAACAAGGCTACGAAAACGATCCTGAAGGCATGAAGACTCTTGTGAACCCACGATGTTTCCCTTGCTTTAGATACAATGAGACCTGCTACAAATGCTCCCAGGGCCGAGGATAATCCGGAAAGTGCTGTGAGTAATGCAAAGCCAAAACAAAAGGCAAAGGCAATGAATACCTGGATCTCATGGTCCTTACGAATTCGATCTCCAAAAGGCAACCGGATCACTTTTTTCCTGATCACCCAAAGCGTGATACCCAAAATGAACAGGCCACCACTGATCTGCCTGATGATATATATGCCTGTGACCACTTGCCCCGACAGGTAATTAAGTGCAATGAGCATTGGAACGACCAGGATATCCTGAACCAGCAGAATACCGATGATATTTTGTCCGAAATCGGTGGTTAGAATCCCCTTGCTTTGTAGATAGCTAATGACAATGGCCGAGCTGCTAAGGCTTAAGACAAAACCAAGTACGATGACCTGGTTGATCTGCCACTCCAAAAAGAATCCTGTTACCCAAACAACTCCCAGACTGAATATCACCTGAATCAGCGTTCCCAACACCGGAACTCGCCAGTTGGCAATCAGCTTAGGCAGGGAGATCTCCATACCGATGAAAAAGAGGAGTAGTACCAGTCCAAATGAACCAAGATTTGAAATCAACGATTCATCAGTAACAATTTTCAAACCATAAGGCCCCATGAGTACTCCTGCAAGGATATATGCAATCACATAAGGTTGATTCAACAGCTTGAAAACAAAACTGATCAGAATGATCCCAATCGAAAGTACTACCAGGATAGAAAGAATCGGATCAACCTGGATCGCACCAAGGATAAAAGATCCGAAATATTGAATGAAACCCAATGATTCGTATTGATTTTATGCAGGACCCGGACTCACCACCTCTGATGTGGTGCCAGACGGAGCAGGTCGCATGCCCAGACGCCTTAGCAACTTTGAATGACTATGTAATGCTTCTTTGAAAGTGCGTACACTTTTGTATGGCAGCCCCACGTCTCTGGCAGAGCTTTTTACAATTCCGGCAATCTTTCGATAGTGCACATGACAGATGCCAGGGAAAAGGTGATGCTCAATCTGAAAATTCAACCCTCCTACCAACCAGGTAAACCACCCGCTACCATTGGCGAAATTAGTAGTGGTATGTAATTGGTGGATGGCCCAATTGTCTTTAAGGGTATTGTTTTTATCCGGTTCGGGAAAATCGGTACCCTCGATCACATGCGCTGGCTGAAATATGATCGCCAGGAGGAACCCTGTGATATAATGCATGATGAATATGCCCAGGATAATTTGCCACCAGAGCCACGGAGTGAATAGCAGAGGTATAATAAAAATGTAACCAACATATATGATCTTGGTAATAATCAGAATCGACCATTCCTTGAATGCATTAGACTTCTGCATCTTTAGTAATCCATCTTTCTGATACCGGTACAGCTGGTCAAAATCCTTATAAAACATCCATGCCAGGGTCATCAGGCCGTATAAAAACCATGCGTAAATAAACTGGTATTGATGGAATTTCCTCCATTTGGATTGGGGCGTAAACCTAAGTATACCTTTTTTGGTGATGTCTTCGTCCGCTTCGTACACATTGGTGAAAGAATGATGCAGGAGATTATGCTGAACCTTCCAGTTGAAGGAATTGGCTCCAATCACATTCAGCGAGTAACCAATCATCGTATTGACCCATCGTTTAGACGAATAAGCCCCATGATTACCATCATGCATCACTGATAAGCCTATTCCGGCAAGCCCCAAAGACATCAGAATAATCATAAGCAGCGAAAGCAGAGTGCCTGAGATCACACCACTCAATAGCACCGCGTATGGGCCAAAATATAATGAGATCATGATCAAAGATTTGATGATCATCTCACTGTTTGCATGTCGGCTCAGCTGATGGGTATTAAAATAATCATTGACGCGCTGATTAAGCATGTGCATAAAATCTCTGCGACTGTTTTCGAACCTGATCTTTACTGGAGTACTCTTCATACTTGATTTACTGGAACTTGTGGATTCAAAGTTCCGAAGAGGCAATCAAACAGCACTTACATCTAAAAATAAACCTGTTGTAAATCCTTTGGATTAATTAGGCCGATTTAAATGTCTTCCAGGTTCTGCTTACGCTTATTTTTTAGTTGCTTGTAGAAGGTGGGGGTCAATCCGGTGATCTTTTTAAACTGGTTAGACAAATGGGCCACACTGCTGTAATGAAGTTTATAAGAGATTTCAGTAAGGTTTAGTTCATCGTAGATCAGAAGCTCCTTGACCTTCTCGATTTTGTGGTTGATGATGAATTGTTGAATCGTGATGCCTTTTACCTCTGAAAACATGTTTGCCAGATAGGTATAATCATATTCCAGCTTTTGGCTGATATAGTCCGAGTAGTTTACCGCAGGTAGTTCATCAGAATAATGGATCATTTCTACGATCACATTCTTGATCCTTTCGATGAGGATACTTCTTTTATCATCCATCAGCTCCAATCCTGATTTCAGTAGTGCTTTTTGCAGTGCCGCACGCTTCTCAGGGGTAATATCTTCATGAATCTCTACCACACCCAGATCCACAACTACATGGTGAAGACCTAACTTTTCCAGCTCCTCCTTCACCATCATTTTGCATCGCAGGCTGACCATGTATTTGATATATAGCTTTGAGCTCATTTCATGCAATTTACTTGTACTATCACAAAATCGCTTGGGTAGCCATTTGTTTATTGTATCCCGACAGCACCACTACCCAGCTTGTCCGGGATTCATTTTCTCCACCTTTCTTCCGCACACATTTGCCATCCGACAGCTATCGGGTCTCCTTCCCTAGTCGGGCACCCCTCGTGTCCTACAAGTGCCACATCCACTCCTCTTAACAATCATCCAAATTGTACTTTTACAAGTTGATAGCCTATCTAACAACACCATAAACAGCAAAACCTGAATAGTCAGAGACTTTGAGCTGTGATGTTTCTGGTGTGCAATTGAAAAGTGTGCATTTTTGGCCCAAAAAGGCCTGGTTTCTTTAGCGAAATCATCAACGTGTTGATGAGCGCCGACGATGCTGTTGATGAGCGGTCACGAACACGTTCGTGAATGACCATGAACATGCTTTGTCTTTGCCATGAATGTGTTGACCGGAAATGGAAGCCACATATATGGCTTTTTTGCCTCAATAATCACTCATTTTTAGCGGGATACACACAAAAGGATTTTTGGTATTATTCTAAGAAATGGCTACGATAAGCACTTGTTATATTCAACCAGTATCAGAGAAATTGATTTTGTTTACTTTCTCCGCTCATTTCTTTACTTTGTTGAACAGACCCATTTTCATTTCTGTTTCATTATAATCATCGTATACGACTCCAAGTCGCTTCTTCAGAATACGCTCATCAAGATCTTCCTTATTGAACCGAAATGTTAGCCCGAACATCGCGGAAAAAGTAACCAGATTGTAACGGATATTTAAATAATCCCGTCCATAATATAATTGAGAAAACCATCCTAGAGACCTGTTATGCAATGGCTCATTGATGTAACGAACCCTGATAGACATAAATCTAAATGGATTGTTTTCATAGCCTAAGTATTCATTTGTTGGTGTAGATAGCTCAAAGTCTATCCTAAAGGTGTTTTGTGTTAATGATGGAAATTTTACCGCATATCCATTCGACGGATGATGTGTATTAAATTCAAAAAAGTTTCTTCTCATCATCCCTGTTTTAAACAAAAGCGTACCTCCAACCATCAAATACCCATACCGGTTTTTTTGTTCAGGTTCATACCCAACCCATGGTACATTTAATTGAGCATATCCTCCGTAGGATACTTGTCTGTAATCCTTGTTTAGAGTACTTCGCATGATCCTTAAATTGATCAGGTTTACTGAGAAATTACCTGAATTAAAGTTTGGGACCTCTCTGTTGTTCTGTGTGTATGTTGCAGAGTCTTCCTGACCATTTGAGTAATGTTTGATCTGAAATGAGTAAGTGGTAATACCAAATTTGTAAGATGGATTACGTTTAAAGGCATCACCTAAGTTTTGAATAGAATCAGGCAATTTGTCAACCTTTGAACTATGAGCTGTCACTCCCACTTTCGTATTCAATGGCAAAAGTGGAGCGGATTCCCTGGTAGTAATCCTCCAGACAAATTCTGGATCTACAGAAACACTGGATGCACGAAGGAAATCACTTTGGTCATCCCGTCCCTGCATCAGCGTAAAGGGCATTGAGAAATTACCTTCCATAATATAGGGTTGAAAAGCTTTTTCCTCTGAGTAAGGAGAACCGAAATTCTGAAATATGGGGAACAAAGATAGATACATGGGGTCTCTCAAGGCATTCACCATCCTGTGAGTATGATAATATCTAGTGGTTGCTGAATTCTGTGAGTATGCTCCGTACCACAAGTCAATGGTTTCGTCCTCATCTTCACCCGGAAAGAAACTATAGGTGATATGAAAAACCAGATCCTTTCCTTGTGTTTTATTTGGTAATTCAAACTTTAATTTCTGATTTGAAGTGATTTTATTGTATATACCACTTAATGAAATGATACTATAGTAATGATTTCTGGCTTTTTTGTTGGAGACTTGAAGGGTATCGAGGAACCCTGAATCTAAGCTACTTATATTTACTGTGTTGGAAAAGCCAAATTCCGAGGCACGGTGAGTTGAGCCATTTGGCTTTAAATGGAAAATAAGGAGACAGGCATTCCAGGTTGCCTTTAGCTGATCACCATTAGTGATTTCTGGGAAGTGGTGATTATGTTTTTCCAGGTAATCAATACTAAAGTTGTTACTCCGGATGTCACTAAAAAGTTTTTTATTAGGTACAAGAAATACCCTTGATGTAAAATCCTTAGCTGATACAGCACAGGCCATAAGTAATGCAATAATTAGTGTTAGCGGTCTCATTTTTTATCTGGTTTGGTTTATACAGGTTACCTTAATTCATGTCATGGTTTCTTTTCTTTAATCATTTTAAAAATGTCAAAACTATACCCCAGCTGTGAGTGAAATATGTTTGTATTTAAGTCATGTAGTTGATGAATAGACCGGAGTCTGAAGAAGGCTTTAGAGTTTTCGTTTAACCTTAAGTATCCTTTTAACTGAAATCCTAAAAGCCACTTTGATTTCTGTGAGTTAGTCTCTGAATTGAATGACATGACTTGTTGATGTTCGTTTGAAAACAAATTCAGATATTCAGGTATTACTGATAACTCTAAACCGTATCTGGAGTCAGCATTGAACCTGTGCTTAAATTCAACAAAAAGGGAGGCAGTAGAAATTGAAGAGTTTTTTATTTCCAACAGAGAGTTAGTAATCACTGAGTCAGAAATGCCTACTCGGTTTAGACCGACACCCACGTTAATATCTGATGCCATTTTATAATATGGGTAGTTGAAAGCAAGTAGATTAAGAGGAGCCCTTATTGAAAAAATCTGATAGTTCCTTAGGTCAGTAGTACGCAGAGATTTTACAGAATTAAGTTCCTCCAAAGCGAGGTACTTATTATTTTCCTCAATTTTACTAAGGGTCAACTGAGGTTCTACATAATTGAACCAACCCATATACGCCATTGCTATCGTTTGACGTTTTCGGTGATTAATAATAAATTTTCTACTTATCTCAGTTTGAACAAGACCGTTTGGATTATCACTTGATACACCAACCAAATCAGTGTATATTTCAGCATTTATCACCCTCTTTAATTCTTCTTTGAAAAGGTATTTATTTTTCTCTTTTGATGGCACCAGTGTGTAAATACCTGCTCTCGGGCTGTAGTCCTCACCACCTAAATCCAACTTTGGATCGTATGTGATTAAATCCTCTAAATAAATATGATCTCTTTCGTTATAATTATTAACCTTTTGACTAGAAATGATACTGTATGTAAACCCGTAATCATATAATCCAGAAAAAGCAATTGGCCACCAACTGTAAAATAACATGGATTCTGTGGTCCCCTTTTTTCTACCAGTTAGTGTTAGATTCTTAATGTTTCCCTCTATGATTTCTAATTGTATTGAATCAACTTCTAGTTCATAGCTTTCCTTTCTCATTTCTTTCCTCCTACTATCATAAACTTTGACGCTTTTTTGACAATACAGTGTACCAGCAATAGGAGCATTGTTAATGATTTTTTGATTGATCACTATTCCTGAGAAAAGATTACTCCCAAGTATAGATATATCTCCACTCAAGGTGTCTTTACCTGCAAACAGTGATGATTGAATATTGTCTTTGAACTTGTTATTAAATATGGTTATTTCCATATCCACTAAACCAAACTCAAAAAGCTTAGAAGTATCCTTATATACTTTTATTAGATAATTAAACCGCCCATTGCCGGTATCAGTCACCTCCAAACCATATGCATTATTCTGAAAAAGGAATTCTTTATTATAAATTCCTTGAGCATAGCATTCATTTGCATAGAACAAACACAGCAATCCTATAAAACATAGCTTTTTCATGAGTTGGATTCAGTTAGGTTGGTCTATCTAATATAAAACAGTCATCTATGAAAAACCAGTGTTTTATTAATATTATCAAATGACGGTAGTACTATATCATGAAGTTATTTGACATACTTCATTCATCGGATAATTTAATATTCGAATTATACTATTAAAGCATTTTTTCCAGCAAATGAGCTACCAAATATTAAAATCCCGAACCTACCTCCCATACCGCGAAACCGGAAAAATATAGGTCTTGCTTTTGTACTCCAGATGGACTGTTTTGTCGGCTTTGTCAAAACGGATGGAGGTGAATTCCGGTGCCAGAAACAGCTGTGAACTGTCGCCGAGGGCAAAAAACACCTGCTTGTCATCGTCATACTCATGGGTGCATCGGTAGATAATCAGGTCGCGCCAGGTGTCTTCGATGCGGGCATTGTAATAGCCGAGATCTCCGTATGTATAATCGTTGAGAGGGTCTTCAATAATATGTGTGGTGGATAAGGAGTCACTGGTTGTTTCCAGGCTTTCTAGTGCTTCCACTTCATAAATTTCTCCGCTTACATAGGCTGTTTCCGTAGTAATGGGCTCTCCCCGGCAATCCCAGGAGTAGTAGGTTTCATCCATTTTACCTGTAAAGAAGATGTCACAGCCCGGATCGGGGATTTCTGCCAGGCTGTTTTTAATGGGGATACCATACAGTTCTTCATACTCCGGACTGATCATAAATTCGTCTTTTCGGAGGTCGTAGAGACCAAAAACCAGGTCAAATGACTCAACTTCCGGACTAAGAATGGATGTAATGGCCAGACCTTTGTCTTCGTAAAGCTGCTCAAACCGAAATTTTGAAGTTTTCTGCAGCTGCCCTCCCCTGTTGTAAACGCTTTGTCTGAAAACCCTCATCTCTTCTTCCTCAACATTTTCCGGGCAACAGGCCAGGTAATACTTGTCGGCTATGGTAAGGACCTCTTCCGGGTAAGCCCCATAATCATCGATGGTGAAGGATTTGTTTCCTGTTGAATCATACAACACGACCGTCTTTCCGTCCATATCATGGGTATAATAGCCACCTCCCAGGATTAGCCCTGCATAGCCAGCCGGAGGCGATTCTATTAATTGGAAGTCGGTAGTGAAAATGCTTTCTACAAGGGCATAGGCCAAAGGATTGATCGGATTGTCCATGGTATAAGCGCTTGCCCTGAAGTAATCTTCCTGCCAGGTGATCTCTGCATATTCGGGAGGGATCAAATAGCGCTTTTTGTCAATGGATATCACACCGGATTGTTGGTCAACGACCTTGAAGTAATTTACCGGGGAGGTAAAATCTTTTTTTGCATCCGTCTCCAGAATATAGGAATAATGATGTATCCATTGATCATCATGGATCAATTTCACGTCATTTTTGATCTCCACCTTGCTGTTGCCGCGAATGAGAGGGTTTCGCGGTACTTCCCGGGCAGTCCACTGGCTTTGTCCGTTTTTCAATAATTCAAATGATCGATATTCAGTGGTATGAGTGGTATAGGATCCGGAATGCCTGGTGATTTCGCGGGCATGTTGAAGGAAATAAACCCCAGAGGTATCCATGACCAACTGTAGCTGCTGAAATTCATCAGGAGAAATGATTTCACCACCATTTTGGGCATAAAAGCCAACAAAACCATTCTGGAACACATAATAGAAGCCAGATTCCACGCCGGGCAACACCATGTCATATTTTGGGGGCACTACCTGTTTTTCCGTTTCTTCATCATACAGCCCCCACTGGCTATCCTTTTCGAAAAGCCACAATTTCATTCCCCCATAAGGCAACTCTATCCTGTCCTCCACCTCCTTGCTGAACTTCTTAAACTTCCATTGCACTTGCGCTCCTGCATTATATGCGAAAAGCAGCAACAGGATAAGTAACCCAGCTGATCTGCCGGAATTCCTATTTTTGGTTAAATTCAACATGCTGAACTGGTTAATGAATTTAACTGAATTTATAGAAGGATAAAAGGAATGGACATGTTTAGCCACATACCGCTATCACCAGGAGCTGGTTTCTATTTCGTTAGGCGCTTAAATGAAGAGGTATTTATAAATGATATTTGATGGAATCCAAAGGTAATTTGACGCCATACCAGGTTGTTACGGGTTATCCCGAATTGCGATTTAGCTTCACCATGAACAGACTGTTTTTCGATCATGGGGAGGCACCCATATTAACAGCAGTCCATCAGGCGTTGACAAAAGGTGATCCGGCCATTGTCAGCTCACTGGAGTTTCTTGGTGACAGCCTCCTTCAGTACCAGAAGAAAAGCTGGAGGGACCTTCTGAACAATGACCTCAAGCCAGTGCTGACAGACATCTCTAAGACAGGTAATTATTTTGCCCGTGTGAAAGCCATTGAGATCCTGCATCAGCTAGCCAGCGATGACGTGGAAGCACTAGATGCCTGTTACTCATGGCTTCAGAAGCAATTTGATCTTCACTTTCACAGAGGAAATGATCCTTTGTTGCTCCATACCATTTTCCTCAAGCTGAATACCCGCTATGGAGGTACCTGGGTATTTGACTATGAGATCGAAATGATACATAAACTGCTGCAGCACCCCCCTCCTGCCATGCAGATCGTTGGATTGGCTTGTTTTAAATCCATGAATGCCGATCAGGAGGAAGTACCGGGAAACCTGTGGAAACTGACAGCTGATATGAGTCAAAAATATCCCTTTGACTTTTTTGAGTTCAGGCTGGCATTTGAGGAAAAGTTGAGAAGGGAAACTCAATATACTTACTCACTCGAAGCATTGGAGGCCTTTATTGCAGCGTGGCAGTAGTGAGCTTAAACCTGAAAAATGCAATAGAAAATCTATTCCAGACATAAAACACTTTGATCGATAGTTCCTGAAAAAGGAGCTTTCGATCTCCTTTTTGATCACCTTGCTTGTTTGATCATCTTACTTGATTTTAATTCAGGTTTAATTACTGGTTAAGACAAAAGCTCCCCAATAATAAGGGTGTTTATACTTTTCCTTGATCGTGAGCTGTGCCTTTCGAAAGGCCTCACGTTTGTCCTTCATTTGCACCATCTGTTGATAGAATGCAATCATAAAATCCCTTGTCCCGATGTCGTCTACCGTCCACAGGGTAGTGATCAGGCTTTTTGTCCCGGCGGTTCCAAAGGCACGCTGTAAACCATACACACCTTCACCAGCATCAAAATCCCCCAGTCCGGTCTCACAGGCGGATAGCACCACCAGGTCGGTATCCTCGAGCTCCAGGTTCTGAGCTTCGTACGCAGTCAGAATGCCATCAGAGGTGGCTTTTAATATGCTTGAGCTGTAATAGTCTATCACCCCGGCCATCAACAGACCGGAATTCATCATGGCATTAAACATCCTGTATCCGGGAGTCGCATTTTCGGTGCCGGACCAAAATCCATGCGTGGCAATGTGCAGGATGTCCGGAGACTTGAGCGCATACATTTCATCCTCTGTTGCCCTGGATCCCAGCAACTGCGTCACCTTCACTCCTGCTGTTTCCAGGTTTGAGGTAATGGCAATAACTTCATCTTCCGTACCGGGGAGGTCTGCAATGTTGGCATTTCTGAAATTTTTCGAAAAGGAACGAGCCTGCAAGGTGTCCAGGGCAGGACGTGTGGATGTGCTGGAATACTGTGGCCGCCCAACGAGGACAGCGCTTGAAATGCTGGTCTTTTCTTCGCCAGCATGGATATTTTCGGTGCTGGTCACATTGATGAGCTCTAGTTCTTCCAGGAGAAATTTACCATTCACCGGGTTTTTCAGGGTGGACATATTGATGAGATGATAAATGCCATCCGGTGAAAAGTAGACCTTCCTGACCCCGTCTAATTTTGATTTTATTGGCTTCCAATACTGATCATAAGAGATATTGTCTTCTATTTTCAAGTCAATGCTATTTCTATAGCCTTTGTAGAATTTAGTTTCCAACTCCTCAGCAAAAGCATCGAGATATACCACTTCCGGGTATTCACTGTCATGTCGTAAGATATAGGCGGCATAGTATGCGGTATCTGTGTAATAGATCTGGTCTCTCCAGTCAAAACGGATCAGCTCAATAGCTGCGTCGCCGGGCTTAAGCGACCGCCTGACGACCTGCCAATTGGGTTGTGCAATTTCCAGGGTTTCTTTAAAATCGACTGCTGAGGTGGCAAGCCTGTTTTCGAGTTGATCAATAGCACGCTTGAGCGAATCCAGCTGGTCTTTCGAAATGGTAAAGGATATGGAGGCGGTATCCTGGGTGATGTTTAGCGTGTTGGCCAGGTCCTTTTTATCCTGCTGAGTCATTTGATAGAGCTGAATGAGCTGTTGCTTGGCCGCAAGCCATTCATCATATAATTCAATGATTTCCGGATCATTGGCTTTGTTGAAGGCCTGCTTTCTTTTTCTTATTCCCTTAAATGCAATTGACTTGGTGAGCAATAAGTTATCGTAGGCATTGCCGGCCAACCGCTGGTGAAGTGATGGATCATCCATTGTCAGCTTAACAAACGAGTGATAGTTCTGGTAGCCTTCTCTCAGCTTGGTGGTATAGTAGGCGACGAAAGCTTTTTCGCCAAAGGTGAAAATAAGGTCGTTGATCCATTCCAGGTTTTGTTTAAAAAGCTGATCATACAGCTTTTCGGCTTTAGACAGATCTCTGTCCCGCATGCGGAAATAGGCATACTGTGAAAGGGGGCCAGTGGCTTCATTGAAATCTCTGGTGCTGGAAATTTGGCTGATCACCTCATCAAACAGATCGGGATACCCCTCTTTATGATAAAAGGCATATTGCATGGCTTGCTGATAATTTTGTGAGAGCGTGAGCGGTATGTTATTCCCAATAGATTCATAATACTTTTCCAGCTGAGTGATTTTTGATTTCCTGTTACTCAGATCACCTCTCTTCGCCAGGTAAATATCCAGTATGGGGAAACTTTCCTGGTGATAGTTGGGATAGGTCTCTTTCATTGTTTTTAGCCACTGCTCATTCGCTAGCTGGGAAGCCCGATAGTGATTTTCAGCCTCTTCAAATTTCCTTAGATACTCGTAACCGATCGCCTTGTTCAGCTCAGTCACTGAAGCGTAAGGGTTACCAATCAGGTTGGCCTTGTTTTGCTGATACTGCTGCTCATAATAGGATGCTGCAGACTGGATGTAGCGATGATAGTCTCCGATGAAGAGGTAGTAAAACATTTGGATCATGGTTCCCGAGGATTGATAACCCGGTCCCTGGTACTGATCCGCCTCCGCCAACAGCTCCCGGTTGAGTTTCAGGCAATCTTCTACCCGCTCATATTGACCAATGCGCATATAAAAGAAAGCGGGTTGAATGAGGGAGACGAACTCTTTTTGCTCGTAATCAATGTGATCAAAGGCCAGTCCATAAAGCGCTTCAGCCTTTTTGAAATCCATGTTACGCTCAAAAAAATAGGCTACAGCCGAATAATTGGTAAAATTGACCAGTTCCGGATGTTCATCTAAAAACTTCAATGCCCTTTTGCCAAGGGTGATGTCACTGGATTTATAAAACTCCATTTGATATTCGTAAGCCCATTCCATAGAAGGGTTCTGGTAGGTTGCAGGCTTTGCTATCACGGGTGAAAAATCCATTTTGGCTTTGGCCCTCGCCTCGCATACCTCCGACATTTCCGTGTCTTCGATCGTATCAAAAGCCGCTTTGAGCATATAATAATTGGCTACTGTCTGAAGGTCTTCGGTCTTTTCTACCATATCATAAGCTTGCATGGCAAACGCTTTGGCCCTGGCAGTATCCTGCTGGTTCATAAATACGGCCATATACTTGTCTTGAAAGTCTTCCTGCGTTTGAGACAGCGCTGAGAAGGAAATCAACAATAAACAGCTCATGAGATATACTATTCCTAATCTGCTCATTTATCTTCCTCCGGCATTTTATTAGGGGTAGCAATAAACCAGTAATCTGACTCCGGGTTCTGGCGATGTGCGATCTTTGCATGACCGTCTTCTTCGTAAAATATCCGTCCCTCCTTTTCTTTTTTGAGCAATTCATCGCTCATTTTTCTTGAATGCGTATACCCGTCCTCAGGTGTTGCCAGCACCCATTTGGTGGATCCGGGGTGCGTTTCTAGGTACACCAGGTTTGTTTCCTTGTGCGAAAAGAACAACCTGCCAAAGCGCTCGTCCTTCATACGATTGATTGGAGGTCGCATCACCATGGGAAGTTCCGGATTTTCATTTTCATCGATAAAGGGAACCAAAAGAGCTTCCAGTTTTTCCAGGCTGCCTTTTCTTTTCCTTGTCGCAGCCCATATAAGATGGTACTCAGATTCGGGCATCATTTCCTCCTGAAAATAGGTGTATTTCAATACAAAGCGCTCTTTCCCGGCTAGAATTGTTGCCGAATCAGCCTTTTGTCCAAAAATCTTATCAATCAAATATTTGTCATTTAAGACGGAAAATCGGATCACTGAATCTCTGAGTGAACCCGAATAGACCTCATCCACTTTCAGGGTGACATCTCCCGATTCAATGTGATGACCGGTTGGTCGGTAACCAATCACTTGTACCAGCGCTGTCACCTCTAATGTAGGGTCATAAGCCTGTTGTCCAACAGATCCCTGTGGGTAGTTGAAGATGAGTACGACCAATATACTGACTAACTGCTGGGATCCTCTGTATTTATTCCACATGGACCTGCTTATTGATGTAAATGGTATTGAGGGGTTTTATCATTAGTTTATCATGGTAACGTGATTTGATACATGTTTTTTGGCCAGTGGAATATTGGGAAAGCCTGGTCCACATTAAGTTAACGATTACCGAAAAAGAAGGCAAATTCTCAAAGGAGAAACGCAAATGTGATTCAACTTATGTCAACATGAGTTGGGTCAATTACATATAGATTCCCGATTCGCCTTTCCGGGCTTTCGGGAATGACGTCCTAATAACGGATTAACTTATAGAAACGTCCTAATAATCTGGATGTCTCACTCCATCAACTCCACTTCAAAAATCAACGTAGCGTTCGGGGGGATCGTACCCCCTCCTGCACCTCTGGCTCCATAACCCAGCTCAGATGGTATCAAGATTCGGGCTTTTGTGCCTCGTTTCAATTGGGAAAACGCCTGATCCCATCCTTTGATCACTCTGCCTGTGCCTAATATGAATTCGATGGGTCTTCCGCGATCTACCGAACTGTCAAATTTGGTTCCATCCAGCAGGAAACCCGAGTAATGCACTTTGATGTTCTCACCCTTCTGCGGAATCGTACCTGTTCCCTCCTGAAGTATTTTGATCCCCAATCCCTGATCATCCAGTGTAAAGCCAAGGGTCATCTTCTCAATGGCCCATTGTGCGGTGGCTGCCTGGATGAAAAGCAGGTCCTTCGGCTTGATCTTCAGCTTTTTATTGGTTGCGAGCTCCAGAAAATACTTCGTGTTGGTCTCCTCGGTGATCGGGATGCTTTTGGTCTTTTTTCCAGTAACCAACTGAAAAGTAGTTTCATCTTCATTGAAAGCTGCACAGTACCCCACAAACAAGGAATCGGTATAACAATAATCAGCTGTTTCGGTCAGACTACAGGTATCATATTGCGCGACGGATGCTAGTGATAGGGTCAGGCAGATGACTAAAAAGAGGTATTTCATTGTGTGTATTTATTCCACTTCACATTTTTTAGAAAGTTTATAGCCGCCCATCCTCCTTCATCCTCGATTCTATCTTCTTCATAATATCAGGTATGGTACTATCACTTATTCCGCTTTCAAGACCTTTTGCAATAGCAGTTTTTAAAGTAGAATATTTGGTGTTTTTGGCCTGATCTTGTCGTACAAGATGACGCAGATATTCACTATCATTTGTAAATTCTCCGGCAGCTATCTGGGCTTTAATCCATTTGTCTTGCTGGTCAGTAAAAGTTATTTTTTTTCTAACTGTTGCCATAGAGTTACTTGGATGATCATACTATTGGTGTAACAATAATGCAAATTGCTTATTATACCAAAACAAAAAATTTGAATGAACAATTTATTATTTGATAATCCTCTTGGACGATAGTTTGACTCCGGATCATTGCATCAGGGGATCACAACTTCTATCAAACTAAAATCCCTTCTCGTCCACCACTTTTAATTCCAAAATCCGTTAACTTTAGTCAATGGGGATTTTGCGATTAGTAGTCCTTCTTTTCCTTGTTTCCTGTAGTTCCAAAATTGGCAGTATTAAGCATGTCTACCATGCGTCCGATCTGCCAGACAAGTCCAACTTAGAATCCAATGCTTATTTAAAACTTCACCTCAATGATGGTCGGCTGGTGACGTTTAAATCCTGGGAATTAAATCCTGAAAGGGGGTCAGTTTCCGGAGATGGATACGTCCACGAAGCGAATCGAAAATCACGTAGAAGTGTGACTAATTTTGTATTGGCCTTCGATGATTGTCTCCTGGCAGAAACAAACGATCCCCTGGGAGTGAATGTGATCTCTCCCCTCATCATGACCTTTCCCACTATTTTGGGCATTGTTTCAGTTCCCTGCCTGTTCGATCCTAAAGCGTGTTTCGGTTCCTGCCCCACTTTTTATTCCATCGCAGGTGATTCTCTCAAAATACAGGCAGAGGGTTTTTCTGCCAGCATCTCCAGCAGTCTCGAAGCTACTGACATCGATCACCTGCATATCGATCCTGCAGATTCAGTCCTTTCCCTAGTGATCAAAAATGAGGCGTATGAAACACATTATGTCCGCCAGGTAGAGGTCCTGGCTTTTCCTGTTGAGAACGAAGAGCAGGTACTCCAGACAAACACGGGATTTCATCGGGTTTCGGCTTATCACCGTCTCCCTGATACTGATGCTGATCCGGTAGTCCAGCAACTCTCTGATCGGGACGGGATTGAGTATTTCTCTCTAAGTGATTCTGTCAACCTGAAAGAGCAGGAAACGCTTATCCTGGACGTCACTCCCCAGCCCACAAGTGACCTCGGAGTGGTGGTCACTAACCGCCAATCTCTGCTGACGACATTTCTATTTTATCAATCTATCGCCTATATGGGTGCTGGCGCGGGTAGTTTGCTGGCTACCTACGAGCGGGAAGTGCAAAAAGGTCATGCAGTGCCGGTGCCGATCATGGACATGCTTGGAGGGATTGAGGTTCGAGCCCGGATCGACGGGAAATGGCACCTGGTTGGTGAGGTGAATGAATCCGGGCCTATCGCCTCCGATACCCATCTGTTGCCCGTCCAGTTGGAAGGCACTGTCGACCAGCTCAGCCTTACCATGGTCAAGGGTTTGTGGCGTATTGATGAGGTAGCCCTCGTGAAAATGGGTGCTGCGGTGGAGCCTATCCGCTTGCAGCCTTTTGCGCTGATCGATGGCGCTGAAAACAACGAGAAATTGCTGACTCAGTTGAATGATCCGGATCAATACCTGGTGAACCTTCCGGGGACTGAATATACCTTGAAGTTTAGGTTGCCCGATACTGAGAACATCGATATGTTCCTGAGCTCAAAAGGATACTACATCGAATGGATGCGTGAAGACTGGCTCAGAGAGCAGAATCAGGCGATGGTGAGGATGATGTTTTTGAGGCCTGGTAAGTGGCTCAAAGAGATGGCTCCAAGGTATAAGGCGGTAGAGCCGGTAATGGAAGAATATTTCTGGGCGAGCAAATTCGTTGACCCATGAAAACCATTTACATCATGATCCTGATAGTGTTGGCCTCGGGGTGCCAGGAGAAGATGTATCGAACGGTTGTTCCGGCTACCCGCAAGCAAATCAAGATGAATCCCTATGGCGCTTATGTGGAGCTGACACCATCATCAGGAGAAATGAAGGTCGGGGAAGCTCTGGCGCTGGTTAACGATACGCTGTACCTGCTTGGAGCGCACGATGTGATGAAAATCCCTGCTGATCAGATCAAGGCATTTCAACTGATCCTCACCAGACATGCTGCCAGTAACTATCTGAAGATGGGTGCTTTCATGACCATTCCCGCTGTCATGGGTATATTTATCCATACGGATTATGCCGAAAACTTCGCAGTTCTAGGCCTTTCTATTTTTGGTATAAGCGGTATTGCTGCAGCGGTAGAATCCTCGAGAGAAAGCGAGCTCCTCACCTACCCTGGTGATATTTCCTCGATCTCAGAAATTGAAAATTATTGCCGGTATCCACGTGGTATTCCTGACCGTGTGGATGTAGAGGGGTTTAAAGGGTATTTGGAGGAGTAGGGATCTGGTTTTATCTGATTAGATCATTTATATGATTGAGCACAAGCCTTTACAACTGGCGTCATTGAAGAATCTTTCAGCCAGAGGCTTATTAGTCACGACACAATCCCCATGAAATACTGGAGCAGTAGTTCTGGATTTTATTCGCTTATAATATAGTTTGATCATCACCGCTTGAGCCGGCGCCTACGCTAAAGCTTCAGCGCGCAGGGGCTCTCCAATTTTGTCCTGAACGCTGCGACGTACCGCCAGAAAGTAAGCCGTTTGGCGGACCGAAAGAGGTCAAGAAAATTTAATGACTTCCGCCCACTTCCCTTCACACGTCGTAATGACGGACCATCACTAAATTTTCAGGCCTTCGCTCTTTTGCTTCGCAACTGGAGGGATTAACTATGAAAAAAACCTTTTAGGTTCCTATTTAATCTGCAAAGATCTAATACCTCAATTTTCACCAAAGGTGAAACAGTGCGATGGCCTGCCAGAATACCGGGCGTGTGGAGCCTTGGCGGGTGGAAGTGATTATTCTGGCTTGATTTTTTGAATACTTTTTTATCAAGAAAAAAGTATTTGCCTGCCCGGCATGAGGCTAAAGAGAAAACTCATAAAATAATCAAACTTATATTGTCAAAAAAACTTGTTGCCTATTGCAGTGCTAATGAGTCATCAGATCTCAGGATTGATGAGGAAACAATCCCCTTGCATACCAAGGAGAAGTGGTTCTGGATTTCATTAACTTTCAAAATATTAAGATCATCACCGCTTGAGCCGCGGGGGCTCTTCATTTTTGTCTTGACACAAAAACGAAGCAAAAAAGTCAAGAAAAATTTAAGCGCACAAGCCGACCATCGCGCACCACGCGCCAATTTTTCACCTGCCGCCGTAATAGTCTATTTAGGTTTTCTGGATTTCGATTTCGTAGAGAATGAAGATTGCGTTAATATATGCTTCGCCTCTGGAGTGGTTTGGTACAGGCCATAGCAACAACCTCAGCTACTCAAGAAGCACAAAGCCACTCCAGAAGTATGGGTGAGGATATATATTTCTGAGTTCATTTTTAGCTAATCTGAATGCGCCATGGTAGTCATGACTCCGGGTCCAGTTTCTATAAAACCTGCTCATCAGCTCCTGGGTGGCCTCATCGTCGACTTTCCACAGACTTACAATCACATGGTCTGCACCGGCGATCTTAAAGGCTCTGGCTAACCCCTGAATGGATTCTCCAGCTATCAAACTTCCCTTCCCTGTCTCACAGGCACTGAGCACCAGCAGTTCAATCCCCTGAAGGTCGAGATTCAACGCTTCATAAGCTGAAAAAAAGCCATCATAAACTTCCTGATAATCCGGCTTCTCACTTACTGCTTCAGCAAAAATCAAACCGGACCGAAAATCAGGTCTTCCGGTCAGTGTTTTGATAGGGCCATCAGCATCTTCCAGAAAATACCCATGAGTTGCCACGTGTAATATTCCCTCCTGGCCATTTACCCTACGGAAATTTTTCTCAGAGGCCTGGCTGTCGGAATAGATTGACAAAGAATATCCGCCATCTTTTAGCACGCGGCTCAATGAATCTATCTCTTTTCTGGCTCCTGGCAATGCAGGTATCTTTTCAGTGCTAAAAATTGGTGGTCCGACAAGAATGGCCTTACTGGATCTGAATCCCCCGGTGGATCGCATCCAGTTAAGACTGGTCAGATAGATAATATCAAATTTGTCAACCACATAGCCTTCTTCAGGGGTTTTCAATCCCTCCACATTAATGAGGTTATACACACCATCGTTCACGATGTACACCCTTTGCTTTCCCTGAAGCCTAGCTGCAATTTGCGACCAAAACTCATCGAAGGAACCTTGATCTTCCTCCCTGAAGTCAATACTGTTTTTATACAGGCTATAGGCTCTTCTCTCCAAAGACTCACCTGCAGGCAGCTTAACAACCTGAGGATAGTTTTGGTCTCCAGTGATAATGAAAGCATAATACCTCGCGGTATCCTGGAAAAAAGGGTTCGGATCCACCTTTACAAATTCCACGATGGATTCATGATCCTCAAGCTGCTGCTTAAGTGATTCGTAGGTGCTTTCAATAGTACTTTGGTCAATTAAACCAGCAAGCTTTTTTTCTGTCTCAGCCAATTGGTCTTTTAGCTCCTCTTCACGAGAAGTGCTTTTCTCTCTATCATCATTGTTTAGGTTATATTGGATCAGCAGCTCCTCTCTCAGGGTGACCCACTCCTGGAATAATTTCTGTTGCTCAGGATTATTTGTATTGTCAATCTTACTCCTAAGCCTGGAAGATAAAGAGTATAACAAGCCTTTGGTTTGTATTCTAAAATTGATGGCATCACCAAGCCACTCAGGATGGGTAGCCGAATGCTCAGCTACGAAATGGGAGAAGAAATCAATCTGAGGTTTAATCTGTCTCCAGAAGGCTTCGCGTTGAGGCTCACTCATGGTAGAAAACAACTCTGTTTTCAGGCTTAGATAGCTTTGGGCAATAAATCTAAACCTTTCTGCTGCCAGGTCGGACTGTCCGGTCTTCCACAGACACAATGCAACCATTCTACTGCTTAAGAGGTAATCATAGCTTTTGGGGCCTTTGTTTTTTTCATAGAGCTCATTGGCCGACACAAAATGCTGAAGCGCTTCCTCATACTGCTGATTCACCAGGTGATACCTCCCCTCAAGCATCAATACAGCGGCATAAGTGTCATGTTTTTGGGAATACTCCGCTTCCACTGTTTTCTTCACGGCATTTAAGAAAGCCTGAATGTTACTTGCATTTTCTGGTTTTTCTTTCAAAATATCCAGGTAGAGATCACCCAGTAGTAGCAGCGTTTGGCTGTAATCAGGCAAAGAGACTTTCTCTTCTCGTTTAAGGGATTCAAGCACCCCAATGTAAGCATTCATTGCTTGATCCGTGAGCCCCACCTGGTGGTCCAGCATGGCCTGGTTGATCTGCAGCCTTGTATTGTCGATGGAGTAATCCGGAATTATTTTATCAACATTGTATGCTAAAGACTGAAGGATTTCACGAGCTTTTTCAAAAGAACCCATTTGGGCAAGAAACATGGCCTGGTTGTTTTTGGCGATGAACGATGAATAGTGATGCTCTCCCTTGAAATATGCTAATTTTTTGTTTACTAGAGACATCAGGCTATCGGCCTCCCGAAAATGTCCTGTTTCAAACCACAAAAGGGCATAGTTATGCTTCAGGGCAAATGCAATTTCGGCATCTTCGGGAAGGCTTTGACTACAAACGGAAAGTCCATAATTATACAAAGCACCAGCGATTCTATGCTTTCCCTTTACATGAAGAAAGAGTGCATAGGTATTGAGGTAGTCTGCCAGTACCCATTGATCTGCCTGTTCATAATCGGCGGTGTCAAGAGATTGAAACATCCTGAGTAAAAATGGACCATAAGCGGAGCGCCCCATCATCATTTCAGCAGGTATTTCAATTTCTTCATTATCAGAAGGAGCTACATTTTCAAAGGTTCCTTTACCAAGCATAAACCCTGCATATCCAAAATTTCCCTTGTAAATAGCTCTTGAAGCTTCATAAAGGTGATGTTCAGCCAGTTCATAACTTTTACTAAGCGCACGAATCTTCAACCCTTCCCTGTGGACCCCGTCAAACCCAAACTGGACACTGTTTCCCACCAGCATACCATATTTGATGTTTCTGTTAGCCTCTAGATCATAAAGTTTGCGGATCATTTCAAGGTCTTTAACTGGAGCAACTTCCTCTACTTCACTTTCAAAAATCAATTCCACCTCGCTATCCAGCGATTCAGCAAACAGTAATATCCTGCCACCCCCAACTAACTTTTTCTGTTTCAAAAAACCTTTCATCTGTGTGCCGTCTCTTGTTAAAATGACCGGAACGAAGTTTTCTGTTGTGTCATAAGCAAGCTCCCGACCCTCCAACATGAGTTGCCGCGGCGAAGCCATGCTTCCAAGACCAGTGACCTCCTGGGGGTTGTATGCTTGCCACTTTCTTCCCTTGAGTTTCACTTCACTGATAAAACCATTGGTTAGTTTGATTTGAAGCTTACCAAAATGAATGCTATTATCAGTCAAAACCACATAGCCTGACATAGGTCTGGAGGTTATAGAAACATCATTATTTGTTATTGAAACCATCCGAGACCAGGTGAGCTCATGCTTAGACAGGTATTCCTCCAGCTGTGCTTTCACCGGGACTGAACTGCAGGAGATGATTCCCCAAATGGCGATAAGTATGAGACGTTTCATCAGAAAATTCCGGTTGATGAAAATGTGAAGAGGTTGTAAAAATCCATCATTGGGGTCGGCGGTTAATATGAATTTTATTTCTCAAATATACCCCTGGACCAATCTTGTGAGTTACCAGGTCATCATTGTTCTTTGAGAAGTATGTATTAAGAATAAATGTACGGAGGATTTAAAACTTAATCAATGGGTTTTAAGGCTGGGAGGAAGTAAATGCCGATTTGAAAGATTCATTTATTAAATGGCCTATAAACAGTTGATTTTCTGTAGTTTATCTAGTGGGTAACTGCAACTCTGAATAAGCTGGACATTTTATTGTCCTTGATAATTTTGATGAAATAAATACCAGGATTCCAGGTTTTTGTATCGATCGAAAACTCTGAGTCATTGGTGGATCCTTTTTCCTGTTTTACTATCAGTTTTCCATCTATGTCAATGACTTCAACCACATGAATGCTCCCAACATGAGATCGGATATGTATTAAATCTGAGGTTGGATTAGGGTAAACACTCAAATTCTTTTCTATATCCTCATCGGTACCTAAAACTTCCGAAATGGTAAGGATGCCATTAGTATAGTTAAAAGCATACGCATCATCTTCTCCACCGGACACTGTAATAGGGTAACTCCCTATAACCACATTTTCTACATCAACAGATGCAACAGGTAGCACATTGAGTACTGATTCATCGTCTTCCAATTTAAAGCCTGTAATTTCATAAATAAACGTTTCAGGCAAACTTTCATCCTCGTAAATGGTAACATCATTCGCGGTCACTTCAAGCGTTGCTTTCTCAATGGTTAACAAGCCATTATTAAGAATGAATTCATAATTATTGTCACTACCACCCTCCAGAGTAATAGTAAATTCACCAGGCATTGAAGCTGGAATAGCCTCTGTACTGATCGCTGGTAATTCATCTATGTCACTTCGATCATCAGTACCTGCAAAACCTTCAAACAATAACTCAAATTCGCCATTTTCATCTCCATATTCCCTGGTTTTATCCTGCGCGCCAATTGTCAATGATGCTTTCGATATCACTAACTCATCAGTAGCAGAACCTACGTATTCATCATCTACCACCGTTACTTCAAGGGTGTAAGTTCCTGTGACAGAAGGTCTGATGGAGTGGCCATTAAAAGTGATTTCGTAATTTACCTCAGGTGTAGTCACAACTAATTCATCTACAGGACTCCCATTATATGTCCGGTTAAGATTGATAAAAGATATCTCAGCCTCCTTCTTTTCGGTCTGAATTACAATATATCCCGAGTGTACCGTCACCAAATCATTTTTCAAACCATCCCCACTGTAATCGATCAGCATAAAATCTAACGGGTTATAATAACCAAAATTTCCAACTACTTCTTCCCCAAATGAACCATCTTCGTTGATCGGAAAATGGGATAAATCTACCCAATTCAAGACCATCTCGGGCTTACCATCCAATGTGATATCCTTAATTTCAACGAAATATGAAAATCCGGTGTACTCAATAGATGTTGACTCAGTTGCAAATGGAGTTGTTTCATCACTCAAGAGTATGGCAATCACATCATTAACCAAAAAATCTGCTATAATCAGGTCATCCAGGTTATCGCCATTTACATCATAGCCATCTACTGTATATATTTTCCTATTGATTGTAATGGGTGTCCCAAATGTACCATCACCTACTCCCGGATAAATTTCAATTGTTTCTTTATCATATGGAAATGTCAATACCAGGTCAGTGTTTTGATCATTGTTATAATCAAATGTCGTTACATCATTTACATTCCATCCGAAATCTCTGGATAAGGTAAATCCGCCTGTCTGGTCATTTAAAAACATGATACCCGAGCAAACAAGATCAGGATAACCATCATTATTAAAGTCGGCAAATGTGAAACTATATGCTTGACTAGCTGGTCTTGGTTTTTCGGTAAAATTTCCGGCACCATCATTGATCCAAACTGATGGTTCAAACCCTCCCATAAAAATATCCAGGTGATCATCCAGGTTTAAGTCGATTAGTTTTACATCATCTGTTCCATCACCACACGAGAAATGATTATAAAACTCAAACTGATCATTTCCAATCCCTTTATAAATGGTGAAAAAGTCAAAATGACGGTTAGCTATTACGAGGTCTAATAGTCCGTCCCCATCAATATCTCCTATGTCCACATTATTCACATCAGACCAGGAAATAAACTCCCAATAGCTATAAAACTCATAATTTTCATTCAGATGAGTTTCAGCAATACGAATACTTCTGGGATTTGCAGAAAGAAAGCCTTTTGTCCCTGACTGCATAATATCAGTAAATTCAAGACCAAGAGATTGGTTAATACCTTCAGAACCCATCTCCGAAGAATAAAAGTCAAACGTTTTATTCCCATTCCCGATAAACATACTGACGACTCTATTTAATGACGTAAACGCCACATCATAGATCCCATCTGAGTCAATGTCTGCTATGACAAAGTCATGTTTTGCCGCGGACGAAGCTCCGTCCAAAATAATTGGCGCATCATAGGAACCATCCGGATTCCCATAATATAGATGTAGTTTATTGCTTTCATGAAAAACGGCAGCAATATCCGGTTCTCCATCTACATCCATATCTCCAATTTCAATATTTACCGGACTTAATCCGTCTATAAGTAGAATACCTGTAGAGAAGCCTTCAGCACCTCCATAATGGAACCCGATACTTTCTCCGGTCTGATTAGCTATGATTAGGTCTAAAAATCCATCACCATCCAAATCATGGGTTTCAACATCCATAGGTAATTGCCCTGTTTCCAGCAATACTGCGGGAGACAGTACTGTAGAAACCTCTGAGTAGTATAATGACAAATTATTTGATCCGCTATTTGCTACTGCTAAATCATTAAGGCCGTCATTGTTCAGGTCACCAGCTATTACTTTCACAGGATCATTTCCTGTTTCAAAAAACACAGCATCTTCGAAGGTTAGGTCTCCCAGGTTAATAAGTACTCCGATTTGGTTGTGAATAGGATCCAGGAAAATGATGTCATTCAAATTGTCATCATTTATATCAACTATCACCAGTTGTTTTAGGGTTGTATTTGTACTTATTTCCTGATATATGGGACTACCCATCTTTGTTCCCAGATTCGGAACAATTGAAATAAAATCAGAGGTCTCATATGCGACAATGACTTCCTCGAGATTATCGCCATCCAGGTCCCCATAACTAAAAGCAGCTGTTCTAACCTCAAGATCGATTACAATGTCACGTTCAAAGTGCTGACCAGTAACCGAAAGCGATGAAATCAATATGATAGCTAGAGATAAACAGTATGATGCAACTTTCATAGGTCAAGATCATTTAGGATAGGACAGTTGTGCATAAGTCCATCCTAACAAATATATCTACAGGCAGCATATAAAAAGCGAGATGTACGATATATATTTTTAGCCTTAGAATGTGATATTCAGCTTCAATTATTTCGGGCATGACAATCTCAACAATCGTAGATTCCCGACCTGCCTGCGGACAAGCAAGCTCACCTTTCCGAGCTCTCGGAAATGACTTTCCAAAAGGGAATAAATATAGAACGTCATTCCCTGGAGGTCCCGATAGCTATCGGGACAGACCGAGCAGGGCATTTATCGATAACAAATACCTCATTAATTATGGGATGGAGCTGAGCCAGAGGATGATTAGTCACGAAACATCCCCGTGAAATACTGTAGAGGTAATTCTGGATTTCATTCACTTTTGAAATAATTTGATTAGCACCCTTGCCAGGGAGGCTTTCATTTCTTTTCCTTGATGAAAAGAAACGAACCGAGGGGTCGGACCCCAAAGAAAAATCAAGCCAAAATAATCACTTCAGCCGCACAAGGCCCGATGCTGGCCCGGTATTTTGGCAGGCCTCCCGCCTTTCTGATTGACGCTAATGTGAAAAATTACATCTGTCCATTATCTATATAGCCTATTTAGGTTTTTTGGATTTCGATTTCGGAGAGAATAAAAATTGCGTTAATATATGCTTCTCGCCTCTGGTATGGTTTGGTAATACCTTTTCTGGCTCTCGGGAATGAAGTTCTAATAACGGATTAAATATAGAATGTCATTCCCTGCAGTCCCGATAGTATCGGGGGAGGCAGGCAGGGAATCTATCGGAAAAGAAACAACACTTGGTGTCCTATTTGATTTAACTTTTTAAGCTATAGCCTGCTCTCCGTGGACGGCTTAAAAAATGGTTGCCCCATTCGCTGTTGCTGAATTTCTCAGTCTGTACATCCCATTTCATTTTCACACCAACTTCTCCGGTCTTCTCGCTTACCCACCTCGCGATGTTACCCAGATGACCTACAGTAGCAGACCGGTGACCTATCTCCACATCTGCAATCGGTCTTGTGCGATCTTTGACACAATCAATGAAGTTTTGGGAATGGTTGTCAGGCCTGGGTACCTGGACTTTCATGTCTTCCAAAGGAACCTTGAGCCATGATTTATCACTCACATCGAGTATACCCCTACCTACCTTTATCTGGCCCTTATCCCCAATAAAAGTGGCTCCACCAGTAGGTTCACCCTCATCAGAAAGCTCGACATGGATATTACCCGGATAGGTGTAGTGAATGACCGGATCTTTTGAACCAAAGAACCGTCCATAGGGAGAGTCTGCTTTCGCAACCCATGGCTCATAGGGTTTGCCTTCTACCCATACCTCTTCCGGGCCACTCTCATCCAGGCCTAGCGCCCATTGGATCTGGTCCAGGCCATGTGCTCCCCAGCCAGATATTTCACCGCCACAAAAATCTCTGATAGACAACCAACCTGGGTTGGAACGGCTTATTTGAATATTCTTGTTATAAGGATGTGGTGGTACAGGTCCCATCCACATGTCCCAGTCCACTCCTTCCGGGACCGGTTGTGCCGGGAGGGCATTTTCCCAGGCGCCAGGATAATTCACACCAATGATCCTGTTGACTTTACCAATGAAGCCATTGCGTATCAGCATGATGGCCCTTTGAAAGTTGCCCCAGGTTCTTTGTTGAGAGCCTGTTTGAAGTACTCGTCGATACTTTCTGACCGCATTCACCATGGCTCTGCCTTCTTCTACAGTCACGGTCAAAGCTTTTTCACAGTAAATATCTTTACCCGCTTTGGCCGCATCAATGCTATGCTGGGCATGCCAGTGATCAGGACTGGCCACAATGACCGCATCAATATCTGACCGGTCAAGGATATACCTGTAGTCCTGGTAGGCTGTTACGTTGCTGCCAAGATTCTTTGCCGAACTTTGGGAACGTCCCAGATCAGCATCAGCCGTCGCAGCAAACTCTACTCCTTCAAGTTTAGCAAAAGTTTCTCCCAATCCCCCAACGTCGCCAGGACTTAAACCACCAAACCTACTTCCAGTACCTATCGCGCCCAGAATGACTTTATCATTGGCACCTACCCTTTTGCCAGGACTGGCCAATACCTCAGAGGGAATAAGATAGGGTACACCGATACCGGCTACACCAGCTGTAATACTCTTCTTTAAAAAATTTCTTCTGTCTGATTTAGGACGCATGTTGTTGGATTAAAGGTGAAATTCGTTTAGCTAAATAAGCAGCCAGGGTGATAGCTTATTTGAATACCCCAATATAATCAAATACAAGAACTCAACCTTGCTTTTGAAGTAACAGTCTCAAATTTAAAAAGCTTCTCCGATAAAGAAGTAATACCCCGGGCCATCTTCAGAAAAAGCTACATCGAACCGGGTAAAAATGTCCTTGTTTGGGAATAGGAGGAAACGCGCTCCGACGCCTCCTGCTACTTTCAGGTGTCTATAATCCAGGTTTCTAAACTGGTCTCCGACCGTTCCCACACCCATAAATGTGGTTCCGCCCCAGCGTTTACTAAATGGAAAGGGTAAAAACCGGTATTCGACTTGTGCTGCCAGTAATGTATTATCACGATAGCGACCGGTATAATAGCCACGCATCAAACTTTCCCCTCCCATCAGCGCCAGCTGGTTAAAGGGGGCCTCACCCACCACATCCATAAAATACAGCTGGGTAGCCAATACCTGGCTTTTCGCCATGGGACGGTAATACCGGGCATCCAGGAAGTATGAAGTAAATTCACCATCACTTCCCCACACATTGTCATATCTCAGAAAACCGGTTTCACCAAAGAAACCCTTGCGGACGTTCAACACGTTGTGTCGATTGTCATACACCAGCCCTATGCCCAACCCTAAGTTGGTATAGGGATGAGCTCCTGCAGGCGGGTCAAAGGTATCGCTGGTTAGCTTAGTCACTCCTACACTGGCCAATCGTGTAAAATCAGTCTCCAGACCCAGGTACAGATTTCCGGTAATTCGTCGCAGTATACGTTCCCGGATGGCCAGGCTACCTGCATCTATCTGTGCAAGTTGTTCTCCGGTGATCTCCGGCCCGATCCCATAATAAAATAACGGAAACTGTTGCAGGCGTATTTTTCCCAGAAAGAACCATTTGCTGTTGTCGCCATACAGCGCATGGTCCAGCCATAGTCCATATTGCTGCTCCAGCGTTAGAAATGTAAACAAGTTTAATTCGCTCAGTCGGTTACTGGTATCCTGATTCATGTAGTACACATATAATGCGCTGACCCCAAACTCCCACCTTGTTTCCGGTGCATAGGCAATGGTCGGATAGGCCATGAATTTTGGTTTCTCTACATGCGTGGTATCATTAAACATGTAGTTCCAGACTTTGCGGATAACCCCTTGTTCCTGAGCTAACAATGGAGGCTGTAGTACCCCGATTATGACAGCAATAAAAAGAAGTTTGAGCAAAGTCGATTTCGACATGAACATGTAATTGACGTTGTTCATAAACGTTTTGGTTACGGAAATGTTATGGGTAGAAATACACCGTTATTTAGTCAAACGGGTGCTGCACTGGAAATATTTTTTAGTGATGACTGAGGTTCAGCCCGGCTTCTATGCAAATATTTGCAGTTGATAATCGAGTATCATCCTCATCAGGAAGGTAAAGTGATGTTTGGTGCCTGGGTGGAAATTGAGAATGTAGATAAGGGACTGAAAAAGCGGTTACGGATCGTGGGATATGAAGAATTGGTCGGACATAAAGATTATATTTCGATGGACTCACCGATGGCACAGGCACTGCTCCACAAAAAAGTGGGCGATGAAGCGATTGTCGAAACCAAAATTGCCAATTTCAGGTGGCGGATCAACTCCATTCAATACGAGCAGAAGCAGACATAGCGTGTAACTTATGCTGTTGTTTTGCGCACACATTGTTTTGTGCCCTACTTATGGATTTGACCCCGTGGCCCTTTTCAAAACGACCTCTACATCAACAGCCTCAACATCGGTAAAGTGAAGTGTCAGCTTTTGAATACCCGTATTCTTTTCCTGGAATGGGAGTACCGGGGATTCCGGCAGTGGCTTGGCTGGTCTAACTTCAAATTGGGCTTCTAAGGGCTTGACCAGGTCCACCACCATCGATTTTCCCTCTTTCTTAAGTACAGCCTGTCGACCGTTGTTAGATAGGGCTATTTCTGCATCTGTGTGATAAAAAAGGTACAGCTCTGAAGGTTCTTCACATTTGATCTCATCCGAAATTCGGAATGCTTCTCCTCTGTTTAGTGTAAAAGTACGTTTGAAAAAGACATCGTTTTCATAGGCTTTTGAAACATCCAGTTCTGCTTCTGCAGATTTTTCACCCGATTCAAACCTGATAAATTCAGCCACCCCATCCTCTGTCCTTTTCTGGCTGCCTTTAAATGCCGGATTGACGACCAGTGTATTGTGCCCTTCGGCACGCGTTCTGTAAAAATCCCATCGGCCAGCTTTGTTGATATGTCGCTGATAAGTTTCACTATCCTTACCTAAGTCAATAAACCAGCGAACGCCATCGCATTCAAGAATAAATGATCCTAAATCCATGTGACTATGGACCCTGGTACTTGATCCTCCTTTTAAAGCAACGGCAAAACCCATTCCGTTTTCCCATGAATCCCGCATCGTGATGATCTCAGCCCCACGAAAATGCTTATCCAAAGCCATGGTATTCAAATCAAAGTCTTTGTAACGATTGTCGAACCACAGCAGATCCAAAAGATCAGCTTCGACACCCCGTTTGAGGGCCATGTACCTGAATCCCGAATAGTGCGGGATGTCGTATTTCTTTCCCATCCAGAAATGCTGGGCAGTAGACATGGCTTTGAAATCGCTGTCACTAAAATTGAAACATTTGAGGTCTGTGGCGGATAAATGGATCTGAAAATCCCCACTGCGTCGAAAGCCCTCCATGGTACTCAATCCAAAATCAGTCCCTAAACTGTTATCCAAAGCATCTATGAAGAATACATTGTACCGACTGCCATAATCCCAATAGGTGGGCCCTTCATAACCGCCCCCATCCGGTTCATAAACCTGCATCGGCAATTGAATACTTTTAATGGCAGTACTCAGGATCTCTGCAGCGATATCGGGGACAGTCTCCGCGATGGCAAGTGCACCAATGGAAATGCCGCCATTACATACCTGGTTCCAGTTGATGTTTCCTGTGTGCCAGCCGCTTTCACTGCCATACACTGCTAATGCAGGATTCAGACCTTTTCTCACAATGGCATCTTCCAGGATCTTTTTTTGTTCTGCATTCCAGTATTCGTATAGCCAGTCGTACCCGATGGCTACTGCATGGGTCATTTCTGCTGCATCCAGAAAATGAGATGGATTCCAGTCACTGAACGAAGCAACCGCTTGCAGCTCTTCCCAGGCCCGCTCTGCGTATCTTTTCTCATCCAATACCAGATAGCTTATGCTTAAAGCACGTATGCGATCCAGTGCCGCACGGCTTACACGAAGCAGTCTTCGTCCATCCGGCTTTTCGTACACCACTGGTTTTGTGTCCAGTAATTCTTCTGCAAATTCCAGGTTGGATACCCAGATTTGTTTGGCCGTATCATCTTCCCGGATCAACTGCCTGATCATTTCTACCCTTTCCAGCGAAATCAGCCGGGGATGTTGTTGCTTTAAGGTATTTAGTACTTCGTCCTTTGTGGGAACCTGTACTTTCCCCTGTGCGATGATGTGTTGACCACAAATAGCCAGCTGTATCAGGAAAATTAACATCCATTTTGAGTTTATACTGCTATTTTTCATTTAATCAAATTAAGGGTCTACTCACCATTGTGCTTTAGCTAATATCGCATTAAGCAGCTACAATAGAAAATCCCGATATTTTACGTGGGTCAGGGTGACAGGCTATTGATGGAAGTCAATTACTTTTCCAACCCCTGAATAAAGTCTGCTAACTCCTCATCTGTGGAATATAAGATTCCTGTTTCATTCATGAAGGTAGTGGTTGGTCTATTGAGATGTAGGGTATTGCCGTTGGCAGTGGAAACACATAGGCTCAGCTCTTCCATAAACAGGCGTGTGGCGGCGTAGTCCCAGATGCTACCACAACCTTTGCGCTTTTTTGGGAATTTGAAGTAGCACCCTCTGCCGGATGTCATCACGCCGATGGCATTGCGTACACTCCCAAAGGTGGAATGGTACTCTACATGATCGTATTGCGATTCAAATGCCTGCTTAATATCGGACATATACGGGTCGTTCAGAAAGCTTCTGTCCATGTAGAAATGAATAGTGGTGTCCCTGGACTTTTGTCGCACGAAGGGCTGGTCATTGAGATATACACCAGATCTCTTTGCGGCAGAATAGCATTCCTCCAGGTCGGGGATATAAGCTACTCCCACCACAGGATCTCCTGCTTGCGAGATCAGCGCAATGGATACTGCATACCCCGACCGGCGTTCTGTAAAGGGTAAGGTGCCATCCATGGGATCGACACACCAGAAATAAGCTTTCTCAGCCCTGGAATGGTCATCAGCCGACTCTTCGGTAAGAAGACCTAAATCAAAGTCAGCGATGGTTGGCTTCAAATGTTCTAGAACAATTTCCTGGGCACGGATATCCACTGCAGTTACCACCTGACTGGCCAGGGTGTCGCCTCCTGCTTTGTGCTTCTTCTGATATTCCTGATCAAACTGGGATTGGATATATTTCCCCGCTGCTATAGCTGCTTCTTTAGCCTCATTACAGAGATATTGTAGTTCGGTAGGTGTCAGTGCTTTCATAGATTCAAATCATCAAGGGCCTGCATTGTCATGCTTTCGCTATAGCCATGAAGCTTCCAATGGCCGGGGCTCCAGCCATCCAGGAACCTATAAAGGTCTGCCCAGGCATAAGAATACAAGCTCATCCATTCTTCTTTAAGTGCCTGGAATACAGATAGTTTGCCTATGCTTATTTCAAGTTGATCAAAGTAGGTATCCAATAACTCTTTTTCATACTTTTTACAGTCTTCGTCGTCAAAGCAGCTACTGATAAAATAGGCCACGTCTTTCATCCCACAGCCCCGTCCAACATACTGAAAGTCTACTGCAGCCACTTCCCCATTTTCGTGAAAACAGAAGTTGGCCAGCTTGGCATCGCCATGAACCAGGGTTTTGTATTTGACATTATTCAGTCGCTCATCAATAGCTTCAGCAGCCGTTTTAAGGGTCTGGTTTCCCATGCGTTCCCATTCATCGGGCCGTGTATCCAGGTGCCAGTAGGTGCCGATGGGCCAAAGCCCTTCCCCGTCAGACCCCAAAAACGTGGCATGGAAATATGCCAGCCATTTCAGGCAACTTAATGCATCCTCCAGAGTGACTTGTTCAGGCTGTAGTCGACCGGTATATCCGCTGACATCCAGGTCTTCCATTATCAAAAGTAGCTCTCCTTCCTGTTCTGTAGCCTCCAGGAGCTTTGGCACCCTGCATGATGCATTCGTTTTTTGCGAAAAGTATTGATACCAGGTTGTCTCCACCTGGTAGGATTTGAGTTTACGCTGATGTGAAACCTCAGTGTTCCAGCCTCTTGGGTGGTGACTGACTTCAGGTAATTGGATGTGCTTAACAATGACGCTTGGGTGCTTCCCCCCTTCCAAAAAGCATCGTTTGATTTCACCATAGCCACTCCACAATGTCTGCACCGATTGTGTCCGGGTGATTGACTGTCCGTTGGTCACCTTAAGAATATGCTCTTCTATCCTGTTCATTCAGGCTTCAAAGCTGAGGTAATAAAGTCTTTTATGCATGGAATACTTGCATAAAGATTTTTTGATCAAGGTTTATTTAACTACTCCAGCCCAATAGGCCATCATGATGATAGATCCTGCCGTACCATCCATGGTTGGCTCATTGGTAGAGTAGTCACCGATGTCGTCATGATAGACCACATAGGGGTTTTGTAGATGGGCAAACTCATCCTCATTGTAAAGCGTCAGGCCTTTGAGCAATCTGTAGATGCTGCCATATATGGGCCCATCAATCAATCCACCAGGAACCATTTTTTTGGTGAGTGCCCATATACTGGTATGAACATCCTCAGGGTATTCACCATCATCAGGAATACCCGTAAACATGGAAGTGCCCCATGGGTTGCGACCTAAGAGCCAATCTCGCTGGTCAATTAAAAATTCGTGATAGGATTGGTCTCCAGTCATCTTTTCATACAGAATGATCTGGGTATTCAGACTGGTCATCAGATTGTTTGAGCACCAGATAAACGGTACACCAACTCCAAAGGGATTCTTTTGACTCCTCCTGAAGGTATATTCAATTCCGTCTTTGTAATAGGCTGCAAGGGTGTCCCGGAAATCTTTATCCACCAGGTCATAGAGCACAAAATGTCCCAGGTTGATAAAAGGATAATACTGATAGTGTGCGGCTGAATCCCGGTTCATCCATGAAGTAGTATGGGCCTGCCGTGCATACGCTATAGCGTCGGTCTTATACAAATCATCTCCTGTTAGCCGGAACAATTCGGCAGCTCCCCACTCCATGTCGTCGTGCCAGGTCTCCTCAGTATATCTGTATGGTGCCCCATAGGAATTACCCTGTTGAAACCCCTCGTTTTCCTTGCCGAGTTTGTAGAGGCTTTGTGCGGCAGTTTTACACCGCGCAGCAAATACGGGGTCTATTTCACTCCAGACGATTGCTCCCTGGGCCAGTACAGCTGCAGACCTGCCTGCCAGGTTGGCAAATCCTGTAGCCACACTTTTATGCTCACGCAATCCCTGGGACCGTCCATTAGCAAAATAGGCTGCCCGATAGCTGTTTTTGCCCCATCCGTAGTCAGAGGGATCATTATCCGGCATCTTCCACCCCACATGGTCCCGGTCGTCTGCCACCTGGTGAACCAACTGATCAGGACTAGTATGCAACTTTAGGATCCAGTCCAAGCCCCATTTGGCTTCATCCAGCACATCGGGAATGTTGTTAGGTATAGGTTGACCCAATGCATTGGTAAGATCCTCAAACTTTTCAGGGTAGAGCTCGAAAGCTTTCAGCATGTGACCTGTGGCGTAGCTGGAGGTGATCAGGTATTTAAGCTGGTCTCCGGCGTCGTGCCACCCTCCACTGACATCCACGTAGGTGGAGTCCGGAACCCCACCATAGAATGACCTACCATCATGCTGGTGGCAAACCATGTCCAGGTATGGATTGTACCCACAACGCTGCTGACGCATAAACTCCAGAAGCAACTCAGATTTACGGGTGTAGGCATTTTTGGAGATAGAGAAATTTTGGGACATTACACCGGATTGCTGACCCTTTAAATAATATATACCTTCTTCGCGTACCGCGGAAAAATCCAGTTCGTAGTAGTAGTTAAAGGCTCCCCAGCCTTTAGCTGCTGATTCACTTAGTTTAAACCTTGCTTGTCGTTCGCCCGACTCCTTGTGTATCAGATCGATCTTTTCCTTTACCTGTTGTGTTGCAAAAACTAAGGCCACCTTTGGGTCCTCAGGTAAATAGCCCACCTGGTTGATCCGGATAAAGAACGGTTGAGATTGTGCCACTGCTGCCAAATGGCAACAAAAGATGAATAATGGAAGTATCTGCTTCATTTGTCTATTTTTCAAACAGTTCATCGATGCGACTGAACGAATAACCTTTGTTTTTCAGCTCCACAATTAATGTGCTCAGATAATTATAGAATTTATCTTTTCTTTCGGGAGCCGTTCCGATGTGAATGAGTAAAATGAAACCATTCAGTCCGTCATCGTGTGATTCTTCAAAAGCTGCAATACTATCAAATATTTCTTTACTGCTTCTGTAATTTGACATATTCGGAACTGTATAATCAGCATGGGATAGGGTGCCACGCGTGTGGTTGATCAATTGTAAGTCAAGATCCGCTGTCCAGGCAGCGATAGTATCGTTGTACCACTCATATGGAGGTAAAAAATATCGGGCATCCTGTTTTTGAATTCCAAAGCGAGCCATTTCCCGGTAATTGTTCTCAAGATCGGTTGTGAAAGTCTGCTTAGAGATCAATAGACTGTCCCTGTTGTTCCAGTCGCAATACAGTAAATGTTCATCGGAATGTGCACCCAGGTAATGACCCTGTCCTACTAATTTACTGATCACCGATTCAAAGGCCGAGTTTCTATAAAATCTACCGGTGAAGAAAAAAGAGGCCTTAGCAGTATGTTCACCCAAAGCAGAAATGATCTTTTCTGCACCATCGGCAAATTCATCTCCTGTAAATACAAGTGCTAACATTTTTTCATCAATGTCGGCTCTTGTGATTGCTCCATGTGTGATTTCAAATCCTGCCTGAGTGGAGGTAAAAAGGCTGAAAAACACCAGTAACACCATAAATGGACGAGTCAATTATAGATTTGGTTTCACCACTTCAGTACCCACACTCCTTCGCCATAACTACTGAACTCCATGGAGGCGCTTACGGCCTGATCCCAGGAATCATAGTCACCAAGAGAGACTCCAAAATAGGTAAGTTTATCTATGAGGTGTTCAACTACCTTCACGTTGTTTCCAGCTTGTGACAGCTTCGAAGCATAATCCATTGCTAAATCGTCATCGATGCTACTGGAAATGATCACGTAGAAACGTCCGGTACGTTCTGATATAGTTGCTACCATCCCTGCGGTCACCTCCAGTTTGGCATTGATCAATGCAATTTGGTCCTGGGGATACGTTTGATTGGGGAATAGTGCAAGTGCTTCAATATAAAACGAGCGGGCACTTTCCCAGAGCTGCAAGGCAAATACGGAATCTGCATCGGCAATCAATTCATCATACCTGAGTTGGTTTTGGGCCTGTTCCTGTGCCAGTCTTTCCTGCTCAGCCTTTTCACGAGCTATCTGCTCCAGGCGTGCCTTTTCTTTGGCTTCCTGGTCAGGCTTATAAACTAAAAAGTACCATCCGGCTGCGGATCCGGCCAGTATAAATACGATGATCAGGATGATTACTACGACCTTTCCGGTGTTGTTAGATTGCTCGTCCATGTAGCTTTAATTCAGTTGTTTAGATTAAAAATAACTAAATGGGAGAAGACTATCACATTTTTGCCTTTCAATTAAAAGATAATGAATCAGTCGCGAAAGCCTGAATTGCTAGGTATTGATTACAATATTAGCTTGAAAAAAGGGGTACCAATTCAATAGTTTTAAATTAAACCGGCTTGGTCTCTTTCCGTAGCCTGGCCGCCTGTTCCCAATCCATATGGACAATGGGTACTGAGTAGATTATTGGCAGCTTTTCTCCGTACTTTTCCTTCAATAGGTTGTCGATCGTGTCAAAAAGTAGGGCTTTGGTCTTCCCCCTGATCAAAATCTGTGGTACCGTCACTGCTTTCCCACGAGTGTCTCGCATTGTTTTGGTTCCCTTTGTAATGAGCGCATCCACCACCAGGTGATCTTCTACCAGGTAATCAGCAATTTCACTGGCCATCTGCTCATTGTCAGTCAGAATATGAAGAAGGATCATGTTTGATTTTTACAATAAGTAACTTGTGATTTGTCTAAACTGTTTCAATCTCAGGCTTTTTCACATAGAGCTTAAACCATAAAATACCCAGGGTAGCAGCCAGGAAGGATGCGATTAAGATACCAATCTTTGCATGGGCAATCAATACAGGATCAGTGAAGGCCAATTCCGCAATGAATAAAGACATGGTAAAACCAATACCTGCCATCATGGCTATCCCGCCAACAGAAAGCCAGCTACCACCGGATGGTAGATTACCAGCGCCTGTGATGGTCAAAAACTTTGAAAATGCCAGCACACCAACTGTTTTCCCTATGGTCAGACCAGCAATTATGCCGAGACTTACCGGATGCATAATCATTTCTACAATGTTTCCCTCAATTGTCACGCCGGAGTTAGCCAACGCAAATAGTGGTATCACGAAGTAAGAAACCAGGGGCATTAGCTGGTGTTCAAATCGCTGGAGGGGTGTTTGTGCCTGCTCACTACCCGATTCAATCTTGGAGATGATTTCCATTTTACTTCTTGAAACAAACGGACCATCCAAATCATCTGATTTCTGATACTCAGCCGCCCACTGTTTGAGTTGTTCCGAATATTCCAGTTTATCTGTTCTGATCCTGGCAGGGATCGCAAAAGCAGCAATCACTCCTGCCACCGTGGCGTGTACACCGGAATACAATATGGATGTCCAAAGACCCAGCACACCAATGATAAAGTATACCCAAAAGCTTCTCACGCCTAGTAAATTGCAGCCATACATCAGCCCAAGAAAAACAACGGCGTACACCAGCTGCATGACCTGTATGTCCGGAGTGTAAAATACCGCTATCACCAATACAGCACCAATGTCATCTACTGTAGCCAGGGCTGTTAAGAATATTTTCAGTGAGATTGGCACTTTGGATTTAATAAAGGCTACCAGTCCCAGTGTGAACGCGATATCCGTTGCCATTGGGATGCCCCATCCATCTATGCCAGCGGTGCCAACGTTGAAAAAAGCATAAATAGCGGCTGGAACAACCATACCCCCAATTGCAGCTGCGATAGGAAGAGAGGCCTTTTTCAGGGTGGAAAGCTCTCCATTGATGATCTCCTTTTTTATTTCCAACCCGATAAGAAAGAAAAATATGGCCATAAGTCCATCATTGATCCAATGATGAATAGACTTATCTAAATTTATTTCACTCGTTCCAAAGATAAAATGGGTTTTCCAGAGGTCGTGATAGTTGTCTGACCAGGGTGAATTGGCCCAGACCATGGCGATCACCACCATCCCAAGCAGGAGAATGCCTGTTGCCGTCTCATTTTCAAAGAAGCGATACACAGGATTTAACAGATAGTCAACCGGTCTTTTCTTTCGCATGTTTTTCAGCATTTAATGTTATGATTCATGAGGTGATATAATCCCACTTTCTTCCGAAATGAGGTCGCTCCTACTCATTCCACCCCCTTACATCACCCATTTTGAGATCGATAAAGAGGAACTTATATACGGTAGGTAGTAAAGCGTCACTTGAAGTGGCTTTCCAGTCCTCCCAGGTAATTTTCAATCCTCCAATAGGTAGCACGCTTACCCACAATTTCCATGCTCGTGGGAGCCCAGTTTCATCCAATAGCCAGAGATATGAGTCACCGGGTGTGCTCCCTCCTGATGTATAGGTAACCAAAAGTGCAGATTCGCCATTGTCTAATTCGACTATTCGCCTTTCCGTTCCCGGGTCAAAGACCTTGTGAGGAGCTACCAGCCAAAAGGAATCGTTGTTGAAATATTGAATGGCCTTATCAATTATTTCTGATCGCTGAGAGTCCTGAATCGGCTGGCCATGCTTCATAACTGTGCTTATTTCCGGAGTCTTCGAATGCAGATGGACTAAATATTCATTCCATCGAATTTCAACCTCATGCTGTCGCTTGTCCCACCGGTAGTGATGACCCGCAAATGACCATTCCAAAAAACGTGTGTTTTGATAGGCTTCATGATTGATAGCTGATAGCATTTTATTTGCGAGCTTATCTGCCTGAGCTGACTTTTTGCCTTGTGGCAGGTCTTCATCAAAAATGAAGAATAGTCCAAGTGAAATGAAAATCATGGTGATTAACACTACACCTGTGATCTTCCCTATTTTCTTTATCATCCTTATCCTGAGTTTATAGTTCCTTCCTGAACTATGAACCAATGATCTGTGAAATAGTTAAAAAATCTACATAATAGTATGGATTTTAGGTATAATTCGGGAAGACAAATACCAAAAAAGCCGGAACATTGCTGAACCGGCTTAGCTACAATAAGTACAATCTACAATAAATGCTCATTAGCACCACTCCATGCTGTTATCATAAGATAGATGATCCTATAGTCTCCCTTTCATGGGATAGCCTGCATGATGCAAATTTAGTTGGATCCCGACTATGAGAGCATCAGCAACCTGGTTTACTCCAACACCGGATAGCTTGTATCCTCAGGCCTGGCTGTTAGTTGCCTGTCGTTGATGATTCTCACACAGGTATTTCTTCTGAGGATGGCATCATTGTTATCGATATCACTCAGTTTATCGGCAGCTTCGAATTCAATGATGGCCTCTCGCAGCCATTCATAGGCATCGTATTCACACCGGGGATAGCCTTTTACCAGGGTGGCTTTACCCTGTCTTTCTAATACAAGTGCTTTGTAATATTGTCTATGGTATTTGGATTCTATCTTCTCTATTAGCTCATTGGCCTCGTTGACCGATTTTCCGGCTTCAAAGCCATCAGAAAGCGTCAACACAAGCTTGATAATTGCCTGCTGGTTCTTTGGATCGATAGCCAAAATATCGCGACAGATGCTTTCCGCCTCAAGAGGCTCATTGAGCAACCTGTATTGTTCAACTTTCTCTAACGCGCGAGGGATACCCTCCTTTCTGATGGGTTTGAGTGAGAATGTCTCCTGTTCCGATGTTGTTTGTGCTGTACTCATGGGGCTCAGTGTTTTGTTTTAAATAAACGTAAAAACCATTTGATGGGGTCGTAATATTTATCTGCGACCCTTTCCTTAAGTGGAATGATGGCATTGTCGGTGATGGTAATATTTTCTGGGCATACGGTAGTGCAGCATTTGGTGATGTTGCACAAGCCAATGTTATCACGCGCTTTTAGGTCTTCCCTTCGATCTTCAATGTCCAGTGGGTGCATTTCCAGGGCTGCATTGTAGACCATGTGGCGTGGTCCGCTAAACTGATTGTGCATCTGATGTTCGCGCAGCACATGACAGACATCCTGGCAAAGAAAACACTCTATACACTTACGAAACTCCTGGACCCGGTCAGCATCCCGCTGGTCGATGTGCCAGGTACCGTCCTCATGATCCGGTTTTCGTGGTTTGAACTTCTTCACGCTTTTCTTCATCCGGTAATTCCAGGATACGTCCGTTACCAGGTCTTTGATCAGAGGAAAAGCCTTCATGGGCTCAATCGTCACTGGTTTATCGACCTTCAAATCGCTCATGCGGGTCATGCACATGAGTTTTGGCCGGCCATTGATCTCTGCAGAGCACGAACCACATTTGCCTGCTTTACAGTTCCACCGCACAGCCAGGTCCTGTGCATCCGAAGCCTGTATCTGGTGAACGGCATCGAGTACCACCATGCCTTCGGAGATCTCAGTCTTATACTCTTTAAACTCCCCTTTGTTGGTTGAATCTCCACGCCAGATATGGAATGTTACCTGTCCCATTATATGTTTTGTTCGTTGATGATCTCCTGTAAATCCTTTCTGATTGGTTTTTTCTGCTGTTGGTCCATCTTCATCTGTCCGTCGGCATCTTTCCAAACCACACTGTTTACTTCTCCATACTTTTCACTCTTCTCCGGATAATCCGACCGGTAGTGGCCTCCCCTGCTTTCCTTCCTGACTACGGCTGCCCTGGTAATGGCCTCTGCAATGGTGAGCATATGTTTTAGCTCGATGGCGGTATGCCAGCCCGGGTTATACTCCCTGTTGCCATTGCATCCGGCATTTTCACTTCGCTCCTTTAGTTGATCGATGTCACCTAAAGCGTCATTCAGCCCTTTTTCACTCCGAACAATGCCTACCAGGTCCTGCATCTTCTCCTGCAGGTCACTCTGTATCTGAAAGGGATTTTCTGCTTTTCCTTTGTCATATCGTTCAAAGGGTTTTTCCGCCCATTTTGCCAACGACGCTACGTCTTTGTCCGAAATCTTTGTTTCACCATTTTCCTTTACATACTCTGCCGCCGACAGCCCGGCACGCTGCCCAAAAACCAGAAGGTCTGAAAGGGAATTACCCCCCAGCCTGTTGGCTCCATGTAAACCGGATGCGCATTCTCCGGCAGCATATAAGCCTGGTACATCAGTCATCTGGGTGTCGGCATCCACCTGAACACCCCCCATGATATAGTGAGTGGTAGGCCCAACTTCCATGGGCTCTTTGGTGATGTCTATCCCCGCCAGTTCTTTAAACTGATGATACATGCTGGGTAACTTCTTTTTGATGTGTGCTTCCGCATTGGGTAGCTTCTCTTTGATCCAGGCGATATCAAGATATACGCCACCATGAGGTGTTCCACGTCCCTCTTTTACTTCGCGATAGATACACCTGGCTACATGATCCCGGGTGAGCAATTCCGGTGGCCTTCGGGCTTTCTGATCCCCCTGAGTATACCGCCAGCCTTCCTCGGGATCATCAGTTGTTTGGTGCCGATAGAGCTTAGGAATGTCATCAAACATAAACCTTTTGCCTTCACTATTTTTCAAAATACCGCCTTCACCCCGTACACCTTCTGTGATCAGCAGGCCTTTCACACTGGGTGGCCAAACCATACCTGTCGGATGAAACTGAATAAATTCCATGTCAATCAACTTAGCCCCCGCATGGTATGCCAGGGAGATGCCACCTCCTGTACAGTCCCAGCTGTTGCTGGTAATCTTATAGATCTTTCCCATGCCACCTGTAGCGATGATCACTGCTTTGGTACGGTAGATCCGAAACCTTCCTTTTTCTCTATCATAGGCCATGGCACCAGCAATTCGATCTCCGTCTTTGAGGAGTGATATCACAGTGATCTCCTGGTGAAAGTCTATCCCCTGGTGGATCCCGTGGTCCTGCAGGGTTCTGATCATCTCCAGCCCTGTCCTGTCACCCACATGTGCCAACCGGGGGTATTTATGTCCACCAAAATTTCTTTGCAGGATCCGGCCATCTTCTGTTCGATCAAAAATGGCTCCCCAGGCTTCCAGCTCACGGACTCTTGCCGGAGCCTCTTTGGCATGAAGCTCTGCCATGCGCCAGTTGTTGAGGTACTGGCCACCACGCATAGTATCTGCAAAATGGGTTTTCCAGCCATCTCGTTTGTCCACGTTGGCTAGGGAGGCAGCCACACCACCTTCTGCCATGACGGTATGTGCTTTGCCCAATAAGGATCTGCTTATGGCACAAACCTTTACACCGTTGCTGCTAGCCTCAACGGCAGCCCGTAATCCGGCACCTCCTGTGCCAATTACCAATACATCATAATCGAAAGTCTGATAGTTTGGCATCTTAGATAATTCTCAGGTCAGTGATGATACCCATGGAGCATAGGCGGACATATACATCGGAAAAGGCTACCCAGAACAGGCTGAACCATGCCCAACGCATGTGCTGACGGTTCAGACAACTCGAGCAGTTATATAAGGTCCTTTGAACAGGATGTTTTGATAATCGGTTTTTGATGCCTCCTACAAGATGACGGAAAGAATGGCAGCCAAATGTATACCCGCCCAGAAGTGTTGCGTTGATGGCTAATACGAGGGAACCCACTCCGATGCCAAATTCGGTCTCTCCTGCCGCATTGGTAAACCACAGTGCTTTCCAGGCGTCATAGGTGAGAAAAAATACAAAAAGGACGGCCAGATACATAAAGTACCTGTGCACATTTTGGAGTATCAGTGGTAATTTATTTTCGCCCCAGTATGACTTTCGGGGTTCAGCCACCGTACAGGCCGGCGGATCCTGCCAGAAAGCTTTATAATAGGCCCCGCGGTAATAGTAGCAGGTGAAACGCATGCCTCCCGGTGCCCACAGGATCAACAGCGCCGGTGAGAATGGCAGAATCAATGGCCACCAGGTCGGCTTGGGTCCAAAGAGGCTATGCTCAGAGCCCCCAAAAAGCTCCGGTGAATAAAAAGGTGACAGGTATGGACCGTAAGCATAGTGTACTCCCTGAAAGGCAGCCCATGTTGCATAAACAATGAAAGAAGAAAGGGCTAAGAAAGTAAATAATTGAGGGACCCACCAGAGGTCTTTTCGTAGGGTGTGGCCATAAGGTCTTTTCTCAAGAATGGCGTTGAGCTGCTCCATAGATCATATTACTCATTTGAATAAACCAATGAATCTCGACCTTTATTGTTGATAATGATAGTCAAAAAAATGGTGAATACCAAGTGGTGAGGGAGACATCAAGCAACTTGTGTATTTCATATTCAAAAACTAAGCATCACATGATTGCAAATAACCGAAGCATGGTATAGCCATAACGAGCTTTATGATCTAATCAAGTCCTGGAAAAAAGAAACAACTATGGACTAAATAGGTTAATCAGACATGTTGCTTTATTGGGCTCTGATATTACTCAATGCCTTTGCCTTTATTTTCTATGGACTGGAATGTCTGTTGTCAACAAAAATGGCAGATGAATTCAAACGTTTCGGGTTCACTAACTTTCAAAGAATTCAGACAGGAGTACTACAATTGTTTGGGGCAGTCGGCTCAGTAGTGGGATTGATTTTACCATCAGTTGGAATGGTATCCACAGCGGGATTGGGTACCCTGATGCTATTGGCATTTAAGCAAAGAGTGAAAAATAAAGATAGTCTGGGAGCTTCTTCTCCTTCTTTTATACTTATTCTGTTAAATACTTTTCTCTTCTTTTATTTCTATTCAAATATCAGATAAAGTACACTACAAGAGATAAGACCAGGAAAATAAATGCCGGTAATGATTTCTTCAAAGGATCCCCAATTTTGATGTGCATGGTAACAGCTCCTAGCATTAAGACTGCTATTCCAAGTGATGAAATTAATTCAACTTCTGGAAACCAAATAGAGACAATCAACATGATTGATAATAGTAATTTGAGTGTACCTATAACTACCATGAACCAGTTTGGTAATCCATAAGCCTGAAATTCTTCTTTAATATTTGCTGCTGTTCCACCCCGATATTGAGTGGCTTTATTCGCTCTGACAAGCCAAACATTCATGATGCTTAACCCAATGATAAGTTTGATAGCAATTTCTACATAGTTCATATGCTTAAATTTTACTGAATAATTTATCTAACTCTACTTATTCTACTTTGTTTACTTAATGAAACAGGTGAGACAAATTCCTGAAGCCTGCCTGATTCTATTTTGGAATTTCAAAAATGAAAGATCTGATGGCAGCTTAAAGCAGGTCTATTCGATGAGATCATGCTAAGTTTGTCCAATAGTTCATTCAATATTTTCTTTATCAAATGCCTCACACACCCAACAATGTTCTGTTAAAAAACTTCAGAATTGTAGCGCTTGCAGAGGGTATCAGCTACCTCCTGTTGTTACTCATTGCTATGCCACTAAAATATGTGCTTGATTACCCTTTGGCGGTAAAGTACGTCGGCTGGGCACACGGATTGCTCTTTATCGGCTATATGGGGTTACTACTCTCCTGCTGGCTTACCTATGGCTGGCGCTTTTCCAGGATAGCTTTCTTTTCTCTTGCTTCCCTGGTGCCATTTCTGCCATTTGTTGTGGAAAAGAAGTTGAAAAAGGAATCAATCTAATGTGATCCTGGACTCGGAATAAAGATCATAGCTAGCTACTAGTTTCTCCTGGAGACTTAAGTGATTATGGTATTCATCCAGCTCTTCACGGGTTTCTACAAAAGCAGATTGATAGTCTTCGTCCAGGGTGTTCCATATGATCACCAGATAGTGATATCCAATGTTGCTACTTCTCCCCTTTTCCATCCACTCATCAAAAGTTTCTTCGTCCAGGGCTTTCCCAAATTGTGTTTTAAACATCTGTGTTGTTATTCAATGGCGATGATAACTTACACCATCTACATTTCAAAAAATGAGCGAAGCCTGTCTTCATATTTGGTATCAAAAAACAACATTGGAGCATGTAATTTCCTGATAGCAGCATCCAGATTCGTGAAGTTGGACTGGGGAATGTGGAGCGGGATCTTATACAACCTGGGATCTTTCTTTTCAAAGGGGCACGGTACTTTGGACTGAAATAAAAACGGGATCAGCGTTGCTGAGCAGCTCAGTCCGATCCTGTCTACATCATAGATTTCCAGTACCTCGGTCAAGGTCTCATTGATGTTTTCAAAGAAAGTAACTGTTTTGGCCAGACGTACCCGCGAACCAGCCTTTGATTTCCCTTTCTTTTTCAAATACTTGATCTGACTAAACCCTTGCTTCTTACGGGTCATGTAAGCTGAAAAGGTGGTGTGATAGATATTCTCCTTTCCTTCCATCACACAAATGGCCGCATTACCAGACTCTATTGTTATGTATAAAGCCACAGCTTCCTGACCCACAAGGGATAAGTCGTCTTTCACTATCCAATGAAGTGGCATTCGGAGGAATCCCATTGTTTCGTGCTGTTCATCCAACAGCAGCACGACATGCTTTTTAAAATCATATTCATAACCGGGAGCTTTTTCCCTGATTGTCTCGAAGATCGATTCAGGTTTATGATGAAACAAATTGATTTGATCCTGGCTCATGGGTATGAGGATATTCTGATTATTTTCTTCGGGTGCGCCTTCTTAGCTTTTGGATACGATAATGGTAAAATGCTTTCATTTCATCCAGGAAAGTCATTGGGTCTCTGTAGGTGAACAGGACATGATAGGTATACTTGCTTTTCAAAGCGTCAATTGCCCTTACCAGTTGTTCTTTCTCACGAAGTAAATATGCATCGGGTGAGGCCTCCAGTTTTATATTTTTATCTTCTAAGGATTCTTTTAATGGCAGTGTGTTTTGGCTAAACAAGTGTGCATGAAACGCTTTTAATGTGTCCAGGTCTTCATGGTTATAGATGGCTAGCAGGCGCGTGGTCACCTCTGTCGCGAGATCAATCTTATCATCCTGCAGTGCGAATTTGTCAGGATGAATATGCAGCATCGCTTCCCGGTACAATCGCTTTTTCTGCTTAAGGTCTTCTTCCTTTTCCGCCCGAACAATAGCAGAACGTTTTTGTGGTTTTAAACCAACCGGTTCCTTATAGTTCTTGCCTCTTTTCTTTTGCTCCAGCCGCTTCTGCTTTTTAGCTTTTTTTTGTTCCTTGTACAACACAGATAGCTCTTGTACTTCAATAATCTCACTGGCCAGATGGGATCTTAACGACACCTCAAAAGCATCTACCTTTGTCGTCAGATGCTCCAACTCATCCCTAAGCCTGGCAATCTCTGCTTCCAAAGAAGTATTTGATTGTTGTTGGCTGACCACCTGGCTTTGCTTCATTTCGCAAAGGTGATCATTTTTGGATCAATCAACCTGTGGTCTTGTAGATGGCAGCTATTTCATGATACCTGCGTAACTTGCCCACATGGATCGGGAAATGTTTGACAAACTAGAAGAGATGCGCAGGTTACTTACTGAGCCTGAAGCCTTTAACAGGCTAGTAGCTAAATATGAAGCAGACCCAACAGAAGAAAACCTGAAAGAGATCATCGATCTGGTGACAGTTGAAGTTGCAAAAGGAAATGTGAAAGGGTGGCAATCAAAACCTGAATCATAGCGCATGATATCATCGTCTTTGCCATTGAAATAATCGTTTCTTTTGTAAGTTATTATGGGATCACCACCTTCTGCTAATCTTAAAAAACGAATCGTCATTTGGACCTCAGTCTTGATAGTCTTTGCGGCAGCGTTTTTTGGATTGGCAAGATTGGGTACTTTCTTTTCTTCCGAAATTCTGTTTCAGCTGGTAAAAAGGGAAACCAATGGATATTATCAGCTCTCTTTTGAAGAAATTGATATCGACCTGTGGAAGAGAACCATCAAGCTAAATAAAGTTGTCCTAAAGCCGGATCCAGAAAAAGACTATCAGGAAAAAGGGCTTAACAATCTTTATGAATTGGAAATGGCCGGCTTAAATATTGACTTAAAGTCCATCTTAAGCATATATACAATCCGACAGCTTCACATCAAAAACATCCGAATCATAGACCCACAGATCCACATCATGCGAAAAAAAAATACTCCGGATGAGAGCTTTAGCATACAAACCGGAAACCTGTACAAGGAAATTTCAGATTACCTCAGGGTACTGCAGATTGATGTTTTTACCATTGACAATGCCTCGGTAAAGCATTTCCCAAGTGAATTGGGACTTAATAACATTGACTTCTTTATCAGGAACTTGCTGATCAATTCTGCCTCACGGCCTGATAAGCAGTTTTATTCTGAGAACATTGAGCTAGAAATCCATAACCAAAGCTTCAAGCTGAAAGACAGCATTCATCAAATAAGTTTTGACCACTTTCTGTTGTCTACTGCAGATTCTGTATTGACTTTTCAAAATCTTGTATTAAGACCAGTGTCGAATACTCCTCGGGCATTAGATAGTCTGAATGATGAAACAATCTACCACATATCCATCCCGACCTTAAGATTAAAAGGTGTCGATTATTTCTCGGCTTATCGATACAACCACCTTGAGATGGAAGAACTTTCACTCACTGACTCCTATATTTTTCTGAATGAGCAATCGAAAACGATCTCCGACAATCCGGCTAAACCAGGCAACTCAATTTTCGAACAGTTAATCGATGTATTTGATGAAGTCAGGGTAGGAAAAATGAGATTTATCAATGCCAACCTGGATTTGAAGACCAATGATGACTATAATCACAACTATCAGCATGTGCAGTCACAGCGAGCGGATATTGTGCTGTATGACTTCATTCTTGATAGCAGCAATTATCAATTTGGCTTCAACAAAAAGTATTTCGATAACCTGGATATAAACATTAAAGATTATCGGTCATATCTGCCAGATAGTGTTCATACTATCCAGTTTGATCTCCTTAAACTGAGTTCAATTGATTCCTCTGTTTCTTTTAAAAATTTTAATATTTCAAATAATGGCCAAGGAACTTCAGACTTGTTTCTATCCATCGATGTTCCTCAGGCCCGCCTCACCGGATTAAATTTTTCGGATATGTTGCTCCGCAAGCAATTGCGTATCAGGGATATGTTTATTCAAAAACCAAATATCATCTTTGAGCATAGGCAACAAATTGATCAGTTTGATTTCACTCCTGATAGCCTTTACAGGTTGATAGTGGAACATTTTAATTTAGTTGGAATCGAAAACCTGAACATCAGCCAGGGAGAATTTTCTATAAACAATCTGCTTAGAAGTGAAGAAACAAATTTATCAGTTACCAATTTCAATATCCCCTCTGAATCAAACACCTGGTACGATGTACTTGGCAACATTAAACTGGAAATGCAGTCTGTGGTATTGGATGACCATGCCATTAAATTAAATGCCAATTTGCTGGTGCTGGACCCCTTATCCAGAAGTCTTGTGCTTGATGAGTTTAGCCTTGATTACGGAGATAAGCAAGTGGTAGTATCCGGTGATTTATCCAAACTTAAGATTTCAGGTATCGACCTGGATCATATTTCTGCGGGTAATTATCATGCATTTGACTCCATCAGCATGATCAACCCTCGTGTGAATGTGGAAGTCCTACAGCCTGGTAACAAACAGCTTACGGATGATTTTCTGTCTGATATATTTATAGAAGTCATTGATGGAGAGCTAAACGCAAAGACCTACGATAGCATCACCATCAGTCTGGATAACATCTATACGAATCTTATTTTAGGATCTATCAGTCATATTCAATCCGGAGTAGCAGAGCGCTTTAGTATTACTTTGCCAAACACATCTAACAAATTGAATATCAGTGAAATTAACTTATCCAACCCACGCAATTTATTTTTGAAAGACATCAGTCTACAGCCAATTAATGGTACCACCACGCAGAAGATGAATCTAAGTGGCAGCATACCTGTATTGAACATATTCGGACTCGACCAGAACCTATTTTGGGAGCATGGCAAACTCGCTGGAGATAGCGTAATGATCCTATCTTCTGATATTTCAGTAGATCTAAAAAAAGCAGGAAACACATTTTCACCCGTTGACTCCATTGAACTACAGTTTGAAAAAATCATATTGGATAAGGCAAGGCTCTCTTATTTTGATGAAAACCAGACTGAGCTCAAAACGCTGAGAATACCGGAGTTTTCGGGAGTAATGGAGGGCTTTCATTATCCACAGAAAGCCATGCTGAGCACGGATCATTTGCTCTATTCAGATGACGTGACCATGCATTTGACCCAGGTTCAACCTGTTCTGAGAAGTGGGAATACGCTCACGATTCAGGAGCTTGACTTCTCTAAAAATGCACGCCGAATAGCCATCAAATCCTTAAATTATGAAGCGTCAGGTGGATCAGTCTCTGCTCGCTTTCCTGATATTAAAATGACGGGATTTGATTTGGATACTTATTTAAATGAGCAACGACTGGACCTAGTCAGTCTTGATCTTGTGGCCCCACGCATCATATATGATCGAAGCATAAAAAGTAAAGACGCAAATCAGGATGATGAATCAATGCCTAAATCAATAGACATTGGATCATTTTCCTCTATCTCTACAGAAATAGAAATCAAAGATCAAAAGTCGATCAGCTATTTCATTCACGATGGAAACCTTTTGATTCGAAAGTTCTTTGCTGAAGGAGATTTAAACTGGAAGCAGTTTTTTGAATATTCACAGTATGCGTCCATCAGTGGCCAGAACTTTGCTGCACCACTGGATGACGGCTATCAGATACAGGTAGGAAAATATCATTTACAACATCCGGAAAACAGGTTGACCTTAGAAGACATCAGCCTTACTTCCGAATTTTCTCCAGCTGAATTTACCCAGCGCCTGAACTTTCAAAAAGACTGGTTTGACGTGAGTGCTGATGATATTGCTTTCAGTGAACTGGATTTTAAAAGAGCATTTAGTAAGCAAGAATACAAAGCCGGGAAAGTGTCCGTCGAAGGGTTGGATGCCCTTATTTATAGAGATAAGTCTGTCCCACTCAATACATCCGCAGTAAAAGACCTTCCGCAAGACATGCTCAGGAATATCAACCATTGGGTCCACATTGATACCCTTCAGGTAAGAGGTGATATTACACACCAGATTAACCCGGTGAATACAGAAGAAATTGCAAAGCTTGACTTCAATGCCCTGGACGCTTCCTTGTTTCACATCACTTCAGTGCAAAGTCTTACAGATAAGCCAATGCGACTTGTTTCCAACGGAAAACTGGCCGGAATAGCCAATTTCAAGGCTCAGGCAACTTTTAGTGCACAGGATCCGGAGAATCAATTTACATTTTCCGGTCAGATAGATGAGATGCCATTAAGTGCTTTAAACCAACTTCTCAGACCCTTAGCCAATATCAATATAAAAGACGGACATGCTGAGGAAATCCGGTTTAACATGAATGGAAATAACGAAATTGCCACCGGAGAAATGACTTTCCGATACAATGATTTAAAGATCCAGATTTTAAATCCAGAAACAAATGACATGCAAGGACTCAACCAGGAAATCAAGACCTTCTTTGCTAACACTTTTGTGATCAGACAAAATAACCCCACTTTCATCGTCTTAAAGCAAGGCACCATTTTCCAGCGAAGGGATCCTTCCCGGGTGATCTTTCACTATTGGGGAGAAGCGCTCTTGAGTGGTGCAGTCAGTAGCATCGGCATCAATAAAAGTAAGAAAGATGAGCGGAAGTATGACAAAGAGATGGAAGAGGAAAACAGATAAATTGAATAAAATAACATTGACTTAATCACCCTTTACGCTTCCAATGGGGCCCAATAAGTACAGGATCCATCTGCTTCCACCGGACCTTTAAACAGACTACATCCGCCACAGGATTCATCAGGTCTGGGTGGTAGGAAAAGTTTACAATCCCGGCATTTTTTTAATGGATCGCTTGCTTGAACTTCATAGGCAAACTGCTTGCGTTTTGCCAATTCAGTCTCACTCACCTGGGAAAGATCCTGGCAGGATTTAAGTTGGTACGTCTTTTTCTTTTCTGAAGGAGAACAAGCTGTGATCATCCAGGTTGCACCCATTAGGGAAAATGATGAATAAAAACTTTGGCGAAAAAATGCTCTGCGGTTGAAGTTTGATTTCATGAAATATAATTGGGAAAAATCTTTGTGATCATTCGTAGATGGCGATCAAGGACTGAATCTTATCCATAGGATTCATCTGTTCATTCTCAGCAATTGCTATAATCTTTTTGGCATCATCCGATTTTGAACCCTGCCGCTGAAATCCCTTAAACAGGTTCTTAATTATTGGATCCACTATATCAGCCTTGTCAGCAAATGGTCCTTGTTGCAAGAAGTTCAAAAAGCTTTTGATTTCATCCGGATCATTTTTCGCTCCAACGATAAAACCATATTGCTCAACAAAATCCATTGAACCATTTTCAGGATTGTCAAAATAGCCTTTACTTACCAGCAGATCAAAATATTTTATTGAAGAACCAGTTTCCGAACTTAGAACGGCCCACACAAACCACTGGTTTGCCCCAAAACGAACAAGTATATCAGCCAGGGCTTCTTCCACTGCCCTGCCCTGGTAGTTACCCAGACTGAGTGCAAGCTGAAATGCAACACCAGCATCTGAATCTTCAGTCAATGGAAGTATCAACTCCATACCATTGTTTTCCTTTTCTGCCATGATCACTCCGGCTTTTCTGATCCCAGGCTCTGAATCTTTCATTGCCAGTTGTATATCATCAGTGTTCAAAGCGTTCAATCCCTCCAAAGCATAGAAAGCACGAATTCTGGCTTGTGGGTTTTCACTGTCCTGAACTAAAGCTCGTAGCTCCGGAACAATGCTTTTATCCTGTCTCTCCAGGATCAGCTGCTGAGCTGTCTCACGGTGCCACCCATTGGGGTGTGATAGTATTTTCACCAGATCTGAGCTACTGGCCTGTGAAAGTGATACTTTTGAGTCTGACACCTGTGCTCCTTTGGGCTGAATGCGATAAATGCGACCGTGCTCGCTTCCATACATGAAATCCATCTCTTCTTTGAGATCTTCAGGAATGGATAATGGCGTCTCAATATGTTGTCGATAATAGTCCAGTACATAGAGCATGCCATCAGGGCTCTGGGCAAAGTTTGTGGGTCTGAACCAGGGATCAGTTGAAGCCAAAAATTCACGGTCCTGCTCCCCATTGGCTCTTTGCGCTATCAATGAAGGACTCGAAGAACTCCGCGTAAGTACATCCCGATGAACCAGATTTCCTGCGACATCACCAGTGAAAACATTCCCGATGTATTCGTCTCCAAATCCATTGCCCGAATAGATCGTTCCTCCGGATGCACCGGTAAACTTATCCTCGGCATATTCCACTCGATCCAGGTTGCGAGACTGAAAGTCTTCATTTCTTCGCTTGGTACGCTCTGCTCTCCAGTATGGTGGTGGGGTCAGTTGAAACATCTCCAGTTCGTGATCAGAGATGTTTTCTGAGGTTCTAAATGAAGGGAGGTATTCATGACGATGCCAGTATTTCCAGGGCATGATGTTTTGCTGTATATGTAAGGTATTTTGGGTATAAAAACGGTTTCCATATTCATCGAGATCCTGCCCGAATTGACCTGAACCGGTGATTTGTTCGAACACATTCGTATCCATTCGGAACCTAAAATCTGCCCCACTCATTTCAATGGCCGACGCATCAGGGTCCAGCGATGAAGTCACTTCACCAGACCTGCCATTGTTGGAGGCATAGATCCAGTTGTCTACGCCGAGCCGTAAGCTGGTGATTTGCGCCTCAGAGTTTTGGGCAAAGAAACCGCTGAATAACTTTCTCTTCATGTCTGCTTTACCATCCCCATCAGTATCCTTCAGATACAGGATGTGCGGAGCTGCGGTGACAATCAAGCCACTATCCCAGGGCAATATGCTGGTCGCTTCCATCAGCTTATCAGCAAAGACCCTTGAAGCATCTATGCGGCCATCTCCATCCTCATCGATGAGCTGTATGATCCGGCCCCTTTCCTGCCCTTCCTCCGGCCGATAAGGATAATCATACATCTCCACCACATAGACATTGCCATCCGCATCAAACTCCATGCAGACCGGATCTTTGACAAAAGGCTCGGCAGCAAAGACCTCAATTTCAAAATCAGGATGGAGCTGAAAGCTTTCCAGAGCTTCTTCTGGGCTAAGTGGTCCAGGGTACTTTGAAGTACAGGCTAAAATCGTAAAAAACAGAACCGGAGAAAATCGTTTGAAGAAGGTGCTCATGAAGAAATAAGAGTAAAGGATGGCCAAAATAGTGAATTCAAGGTTTTCATGCAAAGACAAAATCAAACCAGGCAAGTAGATGTTCTTTCTCGTTTTTTATAATCAGCATTCCTTTCAAAATTCTCTATACTTATATTTGAAATGATCAACCTTTCCGCAGCATGAAATCAACCCACGAGAGTAACTCAATCACTAAACAGGCTCATAATGAAATATCCAGAAGGTCATTCATCCACCTGGGAGGTGTCCTGTTTACCGGTTTGGCTCTTCCATCGTCAGCGAAATCCATCCTATTTGCTCAAGATGAACCCATCATAGATATCCACCAGCACACCAATTATGTTGGTCGAACTACAGAGCAATTACTTACCCACCAACGTGCTATGGGAATTACGCACACCATTCTCCTGCCCTCCGGAAGGGCTTTGCAGGATCGGGCATCAACCAATTTTGGAGAATCCAATGGGTTGGAAGCTGAGGTGGAACCCAATGAGGCTGCTTACCAAATAGCCAAAAAGTACCCGGAAGAGTACTCGTTTGGCGCCAATGAAGTCCCTGATCTTCCTGATACACTAAAAACTATCGAGAAATACCTGAAGAAAGGCGGTGTGGTCATAGGTGAACAAAAGTTCAATCTGGAGAGTGACTCAGCAGCAATGCAAAAAATCTACGAATTGGCACAGGAATACAATGTGCCTGTATTGATGCACTGGCAACATGGCCGTTTCAACCATGGCCTGGAGCGGTTCCACAAAATGCTGGAGAAGTATCCAAAAGTCAATTTCATAGGACACGCCCAGACCTGGTGGGCCAATGTCGATAAAAACCATGCTGACCAGACTGTGATGTACCCAAAAGGCGAAGTAACACCCGGGGGTATCACAGATAGACTCCTCAGTGACTATCCAAATATGTTTGCTGACTTATCTGCTGGTTCAGGCCTCAACTCCATGACACGTGATGAGGAACAGGCAAAAGGCTTCCTGCAACGACACCAGGATAAGATACTTTATGGAAGTGACTGCGCGGATAAAGACGGCCTGGATCATTCAAAATGTCAGGGCTATAAAACCATCCAGGCTGTGAGAAGACTAAGCGCCAGTAAATCGATTGAAAGGAAAATCTTGTATGAGAATGCGAAGCGGCTGTTTAAAATTTAATTGACTAATTAAATTTAATTTCCAATGTGTAATATGATGATTAAAAACCTATTGCGGACAATATATTTTTCATTTGTATTCCTAATTCTATATTCATGCAGAAACAATCAGGATATAGAAACGATCTTTCCAGATGAACGCTGGGTTAAAGCAGATGCTTCAGAAGTAGGTGTGGATAATAACAAATTGCTCAGGGCACTGGATTATCTCAAAGACAAATCCTTTGAGGATGGCATTGAAGAAGTATTGGTAATTCGACATGGCAGAATCATCTACGAAGGAGATAGTACGATGAAGTCTCATAATATATATTCATGTTCCAAGGGATTTACCAGTACTGTTTTAGGACTTTTGATCGACCAGGGGAAATTAGGCCTGGATGACAAGGCATCTAGATATGACAGTACACTTTCTGAATTATATCCTCAGGTTACTTTTAGACACTTTGCTACTATGACTTCGGGGTATAGTGCCGAAGGACGTAGCAGGTGGAACGATGAAAATGCCGATTGGTCTTATACTCCTTACAAACCGGAAAAACCTCATTTTAGTCCAGGGACACACTTTGAATACTGGGATGAAGCTCAGATGACATTTGGAAAAGTGCTAACACAGGTAATTAATGAACCCATGAAAGACTTCCTTAAAAGAGAACTTACTGACAAAATCAAAATGGGGGAATGGAATTGGCGTGCCGAAGGTGAGGCAAATGGCATTCCTGTAAACAATGGCTGTACAAATGTAATTGTCAACGCTCATCAGCTTGCACGTTTTGGACACTTATTCCTGAATAGAGGAAATTGGGATGGTAAACAATTACTTTCTTCTGAGTGGTGTACTATGGCGACTACAGCACAAGTCTCAACTGACCTGCCCATCTATGAAGGTGATCGCTCACATGTGAAAGGCAGTGGGTCTTACGGATTCAACTGGTGGGTAAATAGTCCTGACGGGCTGAGTAATATGCCTGATGCACCTATGGGTGCAGCTTACCTTAGCGGTCTTAACCACAATATCTGCTTTATCATTCCAGAGTGGAACATGGTGATAATCAGAATGGGTGATGATAAAAATCCTCCGGAAGGAAAGCATGTAATTTGGAATGAATTTATCAGACTGATTGGTTTGTCAATTAAGTAATATTGTTTTAAAACAATAAATGCTATTCTATTTTTTCCTGGCATTTTTTCATACAAATTGGAAAGAATACCTCCAATCAAAATGGGTATTTCTATCTGATATGAAATACAATACTGGCATATAATAAAGTAAAAACCCTGGCTAGTTTTTCCCAAACATCTCCTTCAAATGCTTATGTAGAATCGAAGCTGTCTCCGGGCCCAGGGAGTTTTCCTCTCCATAGGGTGAGTTGTCTCTGCCATATCCATAGGGAGCTTCCACGTCCCATTGCGTTTTTGGTATGATGTAGCCTATCTCATCATTGGCCAGGCCAAAGATAAACTTGTACTTTCCTGGCATCATTTCCCGGATAGGTGGTGTCTCGACAATTGGGCCAGGATAATCTCCTTCCGGGGGCGCTTCTACCCCACCATTTACCAACTCTGGATAGATCTCCCCGGGGATCGCGACAAATGACAAAGGCCCAATGTTCCCAATAGCCAATTCAGAACGTGTTTTCATCCAACCGGTTGTCCCTCGATCAATCACACCCAGCATCCCTGCAATTCTAAAAATGACATTATCGATCGGCAAATCAATGGTTTTTACCAACAAGGAAATACTGGTAGAGTCGATGGTCTCAATAGGATTATCCATGGCATTTAGTATCAGGTTTGAGAGGTGCCTTCCCTGGGCTGCAGCTTTTTCAAAAGATGGCTCCGCAAATTCTTCACCAGTGAATGGATCTAAAATGGTCAGGGATGGATGCGTACACATCAGTCCACCAATTGCAGCACTCACATAAACTGTCACACCACCAACTCCCTCATTGATCAGGCTATCACCGGAATACACACCATTCTCAACACCTTCTCGTACAAAGTGCGGAAAGTCAGATGAGATCAGCAGGTTTCTGCTCCACAAGGTCTCCGGATGGTTTCCCCAGGAGACCAGTGTGCCGAGTGTATTATCCATCTCCTTGTCAACAGCCCGTATCATTCTAAGCCCATTGTCAAACACCTGAGGGTCACGGGTATCTTTAACAAGGCCCTCAGCTCCCGTCAAGTCCTGAGAAACCTCCAGTCGTGCAGGCCGTATATTTTTGGCTGCCTCTATCACAGACTGTATCACCTGCTCCTTCACAAATTGCATATATGTTTGATCAACACCGCTTTTAAAAGGACTTTCTCCCCATATTCCCATCAAATCGGCCCCCTCATGGGTATGCGTGGAAGAAAGGATCATATAGGTAATACCGGCTTCTTCTGGCAACATTTTCCGAATATCTACCACATCATTGTGCATGTAACCAATGGCATCCAAAGACACGATAGCCAGGCGGGTAGTCCCATCGTCAATGACCATCGTGCGAGCCCAAACGTCATCGTGTATGCCGTTGGCAGGCTTGCTATTACTAAACCCCGCGATCCATACCGGGTCAAACTTGCCATTTCCATTCAGGTCGGTGTAAGTATCCCCGTCTTCCGGATTGTATTTGGCATCCCCATTTTTATCTTCCCACCTGTCAGGAACCTCTGGAGTCACTGTTCTGGCGGCAAAGCCAACCATCAGCGGGCCTGGTGTTCCCGGTAAAATTCGCATATCTGTATTATAATCAGGATGCTTATCCCCCATGTTGACCAAATAGAGACCGGCAACCAGGATAAGCAAGACAGCAACAAGTGAGAGAAACACCCAGCCAAATACCTTAATAGCTTTTTTCATGAAGAGTAGTTATACACCATCTGCAAATTAATGAGTTTTGACAGTGATGAATATGTTTATTTCGTAAAAGAATCCGCTTTTAGCGCAGTCTTAAGGTGATGTCTTAAATGATTTTTGCGCTCTTAAGCCGAATAAGGGATCAACACAAAACAAAAGTTTGGTAACGCTTGCCAGCTACTTATTAAAGCTACACGAATGGCTGTCAAAATCATCTTTGACAATCCAACGTTGTTCTCCTTTGGATTTGACTTTTAACATAACTGCGGGGTCTGTCTCCTGGTATTGCTCTTTTCTGACTACGTCCAGTGGTACGGTGATATCATTTAGGGTCAGTTGAGCATTGTACCAAATGGTGTCTTTTTGATGCATAGTAATCAACAGCTTTAGCTTCAGCAGGTCATCCAACGAAGGGGGTATCAGCATGTCCCGACCATGGATGTAGTACCCAGAAATAATGATCCCTTCCAATATAAGGGTATTTTCTGCTTTTAGGTGTAAATCAAAGCTATGAGTAGCAACGACCCCGTGAGGACCTATCGCTCCCGAAGAGGTTTTATAACGCGAGCTGGCGAACTCAAGACTTTCCGACTGACCGAAGGTGAGTTCATAAAAAATTAAGGACACGATGACTAAACCAAAACGAAGCATATGTGTCAGGAGACAAATAAGGTGCCAAATGGTAATCAACTAAGACTTAAACAATTCATCATTTCGAAGAAACTTTGATATTTTTAATAGCATGAAATCACCTGTCAACTATACCAGATATTATTTCCCCAATGGCCTAAGATGGACACTGCTGATCCTGCTTTTACCTTTAGCTATTTTCTTACTCTTCATTAGCTGGTTTATTACCGCTCTTATTTGCATTGTTATAGTGACTATCCTATGGTCCTTCAAATTCGTCACATCTATCGACCAAAATAACAAAACTATTAGGGACCACTATTATCGGTTTTGGATCCCTTCTGGAGAACATTACACATATAATGAGTTGAATAACCTTTTGGTGACTAAAGAGCAAAAAGGTTACAAAGCGACAACCCGATCAAGAGACTACTGGGTGAATTATAATGAATATACCCTATATCTGAGGTATGACGACCATAAGCAACTTCCGCTCTTCACAATGAACGAGCATGAGCCTTTTAAAAATCAGGTTGAAAAATTTTCCAAAAACCTGGGTTTGAATGTGGAGACTAATTGATTTGATACTGCTAGAAACTTGTGATCTACTTAATCTCCCATACCCTGGACCCGGTTAATAACTGATCGAGTTTTCCTGATCCTTTATCAGAAACCGCCTGATTGTGCAAATTCTCCAGCTGATCTTCATAGGTTGGCCGGTTCTCCTGGTAAATAATACCAAAAGGCCTTGGGAATGGCGATGTATCATTTTTTAGATCATCAAACTGACAAAGTACAGATGCTTTGAAACGATCTTTAGCATCATGTATCCATAAGTCATCCCTGGAATGGTCTTCCAGTGATACAACTTCCGGTCTTAGGTTGTTGAGTCGAATCCCCCACTCATCATTTTCTCCAAATACCAGCGGTTCATTTTGCGTTAGAAATACAGCATTTTGCTTCTTGGTGGCCTTTTCAGTAAATGTGAAAAAAGCCCCGTCGTTAAACACATTACAATTCTGATAGATCTCGACAAAAGACGTTCCTTTGTGTTCATTGGCCAGATGCAACACTTCCCTGAGGTGTTTAGGATCACGGTCCATACTGCGTGCAATAAAGGTCCCTTTGGCACCTATTGCCAGTTCTAATGGTTTAAATGGAGTATCTATTACACCCATTGGGGATGAACCTGTTCGTCTACCTAGTGGAGAAGTTGGTGAATACTGGCCTTTGGTTAATCCATAAATTTCATTGTTAAATAGCAGCAGGTTCAGGTCAAAATTTCGCCTGAGCAGATGAATAAAATGATTACCTCCAATAGACAGGCAATCCCCATCGCCAGTCACCACCCAGACTGACAGCTCTTTATTGACAGCTTTGAGCCCACTTGCCAACGCCGGTGCCCTGCCATGTATCCCATGCATGCCATAAGTCTCCATGTAATAAGGAAACCGGGCTGCGCAACCAATGCCTGAGATAAACACAATATCCTGTGGATCTCTTCCCGCTTCCGCCATTACTTGCTGGACTTGCTTAAGAATAGAGTAATCTCCACACCCGGGACACCAGCGAACATCCTGGTCGGTGGCAAAATCTTTGGATTTAAGTGCTTCAGTTGCCATATCAATCAACTTAAGATGGAATCAATTTTTTCTTCTATTTCTTTGGAAGTAAAAGGCACTCCCTGGATCTTGTTCATTCCTTCGATAGGAATCAGGTATTTACCCTGAAGCAGTTGCTTCAATTGTCCACTATTCATTTCCGGGATCAATATTTTATCAAAACCACTCATCAGTTCGAAGAGATTTTTTGGAAATGGATTTAAATACCTCAGCTGTGCATGAGCCACAGCATGTCCTTTTTGCAAGGCCTGTTTTACTGCTGCCTTGATCACCCCATAGGTAGACCCCCATCCGATTACAAGCAACTCACCCCCTTCAGACCCATTGTCCAGTTCCTGAGCTGGCAGGCTTTCAGCAATGATCTCCACACGTTTTGCTCTTACCTTCACCATGTTTTCATGGTTTACCGGATCATAGGAAACATTCCCAGTCTTCTCCTCTTTTTCAAGACCTCCAATGCGATGAATGAGCCCTTCCATTCCAGGTATAGCCCATTCTCTCACCAGTTTCTTGTCTCTCTCATAAGGCAGATACTTCTCATCACGCTCCCCTGGTTTTGCCATGGGTGGTGTAATGCCAGGAAGTTCTTTAGAAGCCGGAAATTTCCATGGTTCTGAGCCATTAGCAATATACCCATCCGACAAAAGCATAACAGGTGTCATATGCTCAATAGCTATTCTTGCTGCTTCCAGAGCTACCCAAAAGCAATCAGCAGGTGATCGTGCAGCAATCACCGGAACCGGAGCTTCTCCATTTCGGCCATAATAGGCCTGGAACAGGTCAGACTGCTCAGTCTTGGTTGGTAAGCCTGTAGATGGTCCCCCTCGTTGGACATTACAAATTAGCAGTGGCAATTCCAGGATCAGGGCAAGCCCTATAGCTTCTCCTTTCAATGCCACGCCAGGACCTGAAGAACCAGTTACGCCGAGCGCACCACCAAAGGAAGCTCCGATGGCAGCACAAACAGCTGCAATTTCATCTTCAGCCTGGAAGGTCTTCACATGAAAGTTTTTGTAGCTGGATAGATAATGCAGTAAGGTAGATGCCGGTGTGATTGGATAGCTACCATAGAATAGCTGCAAGCCAGACTTCTCTGATGCTGCAACCAGTCCCAGGCTCAACGCTTGATTACCATTTACACTGCGATATTTTCCAGGAGCCAACTTTGCTGGTTTAACCGCAAAACGGGACCTAAAGGTATTAGTTGTCTCTCCAAAGTTGTATCCTGCGGTAAGCACATTGAGGTTTGCTGTCCTTACCAGTTCATCTTTTTTAAACTTTTGATTGATGAATTCGGTAGCCCCTTTTGGAGATCTGTCAAACATCCACAGTAGGAAACCAAGCACAAACATATTTTTGGTGCGGTCTATGTCTTTCTGACCAAGTCCGCTTTCACTCAATGCGGTCCTGGTGAGCTTGGTCACATCAATGAGATATAATTGATAGCCACTTAATTCACCGGTCTCAAGTGGGTTCTTTTCATAATTGGCCAGCCTTAGATTTTTGGAATCAAAACCGCTGGAATTAGCAATGATTACACCACTGTTTTTGAGCGAGCTGAGGTTTGTTTTTAGTGCAGCGGCATTCATTGCCACCAGCACATCACAGGCATCACCGGGTGTGTAGATCTCAATACTTCCAAACCTAATCTGAAACCCTGAGACACCTGCCAGGCTGCCCTGGGGTGCCCGTATTTCTGCAGGGAAGTTGGGGAAGGTACTCAGGTCATTTCCAAAATGCGCATGAGTATCGGTGAACATATTGCCGGTAAGTTGCATTCCATCCCCAGAATCTCCTGCAAACAATACCGTAACATCCTCTTTGATTGTTAATGCCATTGTACTTGGGGTTTGATTACGTACAATATAACAAATTCAATCGGCCTTTCAGCTCAAATGAGGGTATTAAAATGTCATCGACTTCCCTTTTAGGTCTATTAATTTAAAAGGGAAGTAGAATTTTGGTATGTTCTGAATCTTATTTCATGCCCACCACTTCAAACTTGATATTTCTGGTAGGGGCATTCTTGCCAAAATCATCGAGGATTTCCAGTACATCCGGATGAATGATTTTTGTCTTTGTGGCATCGATGATCACGTGCGAATCCTCTGGCATATCATTCAATGTGTGCAAGATCCTGGCCTTATTGAGGAATGAGACCTCCTCTGCAAGCTGGATCTTAACAGGCTTTCCTTTCTGATATTCTGAAGGGTTATAGTGATATGGAGTTTGGAAATTGTTCCATAAGATATAGGTAATCCCAACTACCATTCCCAATCCAATACCTATCAGTAAATCGGTAAATACAATTCCAATAATGGTTACCATAAATGGAACAAACTGCTCATGACCCATTTTGTACATCTGACTGAAAAGCGATGGCTTTGCCAGCTTATATCCTACCACAAATAATATAGCTGCCAGACTGGCCAAAGGGATAAGATTTAGGATATTCGGGATGGCCATTACACAGGCCAGGAGAAGAATACCATGAAAGACTGCTGATGCTTTTGTTTTATTCCCTGATTGAATGTTTGCACTACTTCTCACAATTACCTGGGTGATCGGCAATCCACCAATAAGACCTGAAATAATGTTTCCTATCCCTTGCGCCTTCAACTCGCGGTTTGTTGGTGTAATTCTTTTCTGTGGATCCAACTTGTCAGTTGCCTCAACACAAAGCAGTGTCTCCAAACTGGCTACCACAGCAATTGTAAGTGCGGTAATGTAAATTTCAGTATTGCCGATACCGCTGAAATCAGGGGTAGTAAACTGATTAAAAAAACCCATCACAGATCCTGCTTCCGGAATATTTACAATTTGACTTCCCAACAATGTAAGATCTGGGATATTCTTGAAAATGACGTTTAAAATGATACCAGCGAATACTACCACTAATGGTCCCTGGATGACTTTGAATAATCCTACTTTCTTCATGAAAGGTTGTTCCCATAGAATTAAAATTGCCATGGAAACCACGGTAATTATGACCGCTCCCGGAGTAATATAATCCAGCATGTACCACAATTCACTGAAAGTGGTATGCCCATCTGGCTGAACAAAAGAGAGATCTCCCTCAGGGTCTTTGTCATAACCAAATGCGTGAGGAATTTGCTTAAGAATGATAATGATCCCAATTCCTGACAGCATTCCCTTAATTACCGATGAGGGAAAATAATAGGCAATAACTCCACCCTTTAAGAATCCAAATATTAATTGGATAACACCACCAATAATTACGGCCAACAAAAATGCTTCGTAACCTAAGCTCTCAATGGCAGCAAGTACAATGACTGCCAGACCTGCAGCCGGACCACTTACACCAACTGCTGATCCACTGATTAAACCGACTATAATTCCACCAACTATTCCAGCAATAATTCCAGAAAAGAGTGGTGCTCCTGAAGCAAGGGCTATGCCCAGACATAGTGGAACCGCAACTAGGAAAACTACAATACTTGCAGGAAGATCACTTTTTAGGTGTGAGAAAAAAGAGGGTTTGGTCATCACTTGAATATTTTAGGTTATTCGGGTAAAAATATTTTAACTACGTATAACAGGATTACTACGCACTTGGCAAATGTACATGCTGACAATAATCTGTCAAAGTATATGTGCAAAAAGCCTGAAAACTCTGGCATGTTGTTGCTGGTTGACTAAAAATAAAATTGGGGGTTTATTGGGTTTTGAATGAGTTTCACCAGCGCCTGCTTATTGATTAATTTCTATTTTTTCTCCCACCAAAAAAATCAAAAATGAATGAATATGGTTAAATATTAGGCCGGCAAGAATCAACATATCCTTTTCGGATGTAAAAGTTACTAATTCAATGAAAAAAGCATCAGACCTATTTATAGAGGCGCTAGAGAACGAAGGTGTGGAATACATCTTTGGTGTTCCTGGAGAAGAAAACCTTGACCTGCTGGAATCCATCAGAAAATCAAAAATTCAACTTATCGTTACCCGACATGAGCAGGGCGCAGGTTTTATGGCGGCTACTTATGGCCGGCTAACCGGAAAACCAGGTGTGTGCCTAAGCACCCTGGGCCCCGGGGCGACTAACCTAGTAACACCGGCAGCTTACGCACAACTTGGAGCCATGCCAATGCTGATGATCACAGGGCAAAAACCTATCAAAAAAAGTAAACAAGGCCGTTTTCAGATTATTGATGTCGTTGATATGTTTCAGTCACTGACCAAGTTTACTACTCAGATCATACATGGAAACAGTATTCCTTCACTGGTACGAGAGGCATTTCGTTTATCAACAGAAGAACGTCCGGGAGCTGTTCATCTTGAACTGCCCGAAGACATCGCCAAAGAAGAGACCAATGAGCCTCTCTACAAGGTTGCAAGAAACCGGCATCCATCTCCCGACGAGAAAGCCATTGAGGAAGCCGTATCCATGATTTGTGAAGCTGAGATGCCTCTAATTCTCATAGGTGCTGGTGCAAATAGGAAAAGAACAAGCGAGGCACTTCAGATATTTATTGATCAAACTCAAATACCATTCTTTACGACTCAAATGGGTAAAGGTGTAGTGGATGACCACCACGATCTTTGCCTGGGAACAGCTGCTCTATCGAGTGATGATTACATACATTATGCCATTGAGAAAGCAGACCTGATCATCAATGTTGGACATGATGTGATTGAAAAGCCCCCCTTCTTCATGCAGCATGGAGATAAAAAGGTGATTCATATCAACTTCTTTCCTGCAAATATCGACCAGGTATATTTCCCTGACCTTGACGTGGAAGGAGATATTGCTACCTCTATACTGGCTATCAATGCAAAAATCACCAAAAAGCCTCACTGGGATTTCAGTTTCTATCGTCGGGTGAAACAAGAAGTAGAAACTCATGTCAGTAAATATTTTAATGACACAAGATTCCCCCTGCTTCCACAACGAATTGTAAATGAGGTTAGAAAAGCAATGCCCTCAGATGGCATTGTGGCTTTGGATAATGGTATTTACAAAATCTGGTTTGCCAGAAATTATAAAGCCAGACAAATCAATACGCTACTTCTCGATAATGCACTGGCCTCGATGGGTGCAGGACTACCTTCTGGTATAGCAGCCAAATTAATCAACCCAAACAAGAAGGTAGTAGTAGTATGTGGTGATGGTGGATTCATGATGAACTCCCAGGAAGTAGAAACAGCCGTACGACTCAATCTCAATATCGTTGTGATCATTCTAAACGACAACGCTTATGGAATGATCAAATGGAAACAAGAAGATATGAAATTTGATAGTTTTGGACTGGACTACAACAATCCTGACTTTGTAAAATACGCTGAGAGTTATGGTGCACATGGTCATAAAGTCGAAAGTGCAGAAGATTTCACCAATATTTTAAATCATTGCTTACAAGCTACGGAAGGGGTACATATTATCAATTGTCCGGTTGATTATTCATTGAATCATGAAATTTTAAATGTGAGGATTAAGGAGAAAGCAAAAGAACTCAAATAATCACTCATTCTGCCTGGATCTAAATTTTGCGAGTAGAATTTCGCTGGTTGCTTGATTTAATAGAAATACAAGTCGAATTCCCACCATGGTATTTTCACATAGACCATAGGTCTTAATTTCCATATTAACTATTCATCGAGTTATTTAGGCTTTCACCTTATCTTTTGGAAGATTCTTTTTGGTAACACTTTGTTCGATATATTCGATAATCTTACCTGCTATGTCTACCCCAGTTGCTTTTTCGATGCCTTCCAGACCAGGAGATGAATTTACTTCCAAAACCATTGGACCACGCGAAGACTGAAGCATGTCTACTCCGGCGATGGCCAAACCCATACTTTTTGCCGCATTCAGTGCAGTTGACCGTTCAGCTGGGCTTAGTTTGATGATATTGGCCTCTCCACCCCTATGAAGGTTTGACCGGAATTCTCCTTCCTTACCTTGTCGCTTCATAGCCCCGACTACTTTGCCATTCACCACAAATGCCCGAATGTCTGCACCTCCAGCTTCTTTGATAAATTCCTGGAGGATTACCCTGGTCTTGAGGCTTTCAAATGCTTCTATGACTGATTTAGCTGCTTTTTCCGTTTCTGCAAGCATTACCCCCAGTCCTTGTGTCCCTTCCAGCAACTTGATGACTACAGGAGCTTCACCGATGTGTTTCATCAGTTTGTTGTCCTCTTTACTGAAATTGGTAAAAGCCGTCTTTGGCATCCGGATGCCGGACCTGGAAAGAATCTGAAGCGACCTTAGTTTATCCCGAGAACGGGTAATTGCAAGAGAGTCAACAGCCGAGAAAACTTTCATCATTTCAAATTGCCTTACCACAGCAGTTCCATAAAAGGTGACCGAGGCACCTATCCTTGGAATCACAGCATCAATATCCGAAAGTTTTTCACCTCTGTAATAAATCGTTGGACCCTTGTCGTCCATCACAATGTCACAATTCAGATGATCGATTACCCTACCTTCATGGCCATGGTCTTTGATGGCTTCGATTAATCTTTTGGTAGAATAAAGCTTTGGGTTCCGAGACAAAACGGCAATTTTCATCATGATTTCGTTTCTAATAAATTTAATCAATTCTCACCGGATTAGGAACTAAAATTAAAAAGACCAAAAATCGAATCTGATATCTAAAAAGTCTCCTGATAAGATTAAGATTGATTTTTCTGACTTAAAAAATGTATCTTTAAATAGACTTAACCTAAAAAAATATGAAAGCTAAAAACAGTATTATTGCTACACTTGTAGGCACCGTTTCCCTTTTTCTCCTGGGATGGGTTTTTTATGGTATGCTTTTGATGGATTTCAATATGCAAAATGCAGGTTCTGCCACTGGCGTAATGCGGGAGGATTCTGAAATGGTGTGGTGGGCCCTTGTCCTCGGTAACGTCTTCCAGGCGTATTTTCTCGTTTATATATTTGAAAGATGGGGAAACATTACCTCATTTATAGAAGGCTTGAAAGGTGGAGCTGTTATCGGTTTTCTACTGGGACTTGGATTTAATTTGGTGATGTATGCCACCAGTAACATGATGAACCTTACTGCAGCATTGGTAGACCCTTTTGTGAGCATGGCCATGATGGGAATTACCGGTGGCTTGATTGGCGTTTTTCTAGGGAAGAAATAATTTTTATCCGTGAAAATATCAAGGTAAAACAAAAAAAGGTGGATCTACACTTTGGTAAATCCACCTTCTTGATACCGTTAAACTGTTTTTTAGCCTATCACCTTAACGTTCACAGCGTTTAAGCCTTTTTTTCCTTGCTCAGTTTCATATTGTACTTTGTCATTTTCTTTGATTTCATCAATCAGCCCTTTGACATGCACAAAAACATCTTTGCCTGAATTGTTTGGAGTGATAAATCCAAACCCTTTTTCAGTATTGAAAAACTTTACTATTCCTTCTTCCATTGTATATTCTTTTATTTATGACGTGGAAACTAGTCGATCCTTTCCACATTCACAGCATTCAAGCCTTTTTTACCATCCTGAACTTCAAATGACACTTTGTCATTTTCCATAATCTCATGGATCAAACCACTCACGTGGACAAAAACATCCTTATCGGAATTATCTGGTGTAATAAACCCAAACCCCTTTTCGGTGTTGAAAAACTTTACAGTTCCTTCTTGCATTGTGTTTTAATTAATTGTTATTATAAATTTTAAATACGTGAATACCTCATGCTATCAACAGATATGAAAGATGTATTCAGATACTTCGATAATGAAGGAAAAACGCTTGAATTTGACTGATGTCAAATCAACTGAGTGGAAACGCTAAAAAGGAAATTCTTATGGGAAATTACTACTTGAAACGGATACTACCTACTGTTGGCACAGCGTATTTACTTTATTATTGATCTTAATCTACATTAAGATAGGCAAAAGTGAATATTTTATTTGATATAACAACCATTTATGCGTAAAAAAATGATATATAATATTAAGCCTGTCACTTTCCGATCATAGCTACTAAACCTTCAATCAATAATCTCAAAAAACACCCCAGTTGTGTGTTTTACATTGTTGAGTGCTGCAAGAAAATATTCAGGGACCTGTTAAGGCCCCTGATTTGGCATAGGAATGTCACTATCATGGATAACATGATAACCTTTTACTCCACTAGATTCATTTTGATTAGCTAAAACTCCAGACGATAATTCAGGATTGGAATCAAACCTGCCATGGGGTAATTCATGATTTTATCTGTTTCAGAATCATAGAATTGAGCCCAGGTATTGAATCGGTTGGTAACATTTTGGATATCAAGAGAGAGTACATGTTCCTTATCCTTTTTAAAGAAATGCATTTTCACACCCAGGTCTAGCCTATAATAGTCCTTTGTTTTGATGGACCAGGGGTTGTTCCGAAAGTAGACGGTCTCCCCTTTTAGCCTTGATTGCTCCAGGTCAATTGGCAACTGCCGCTTTCCTCCTGACCACATCACCTTCGCATTCAAATTGAGCAGTTTGTTATCACCCAGATTCCACTCTTTACCTCCCACCAGATTATTCACATACTGGATATTGTACCTTGTGTTGTACCATTTGCCATCTTTTGGTTGGTATTTCGAATCGAATAAAGAGCTGGTAACCAGGAAGTAATACTGATCACTGAAATATTTCTGAAAGGTCAACTCAAGTCCGTAGTTGCGTCCTTTTCCGTCATTGACAAGCGTATCTTGCGAGTTAAAACCTCCGAATATGGGTGAATAATATTCATTTGGATTGTTAGGCACAGGAAGCTTATCAATATGCTGATAATAAGCCTCGGATTTGAAATGGAGTTTCCTGTTGAATGCTTTAGAATATCCCAATACCAAATGATGTGCCCGGGTTAGTTTCAGATCTCTGTTGAGTAAATAGATGCTGCCATCCGGATTTTGTCTTTGTATAAAGTAAACAGGCAGGTTTTCATGTCTGCTGTGCATACCATAACCAATAGTCAGTTTCTGTCCCTGAGCCAAATCTAAGGCCAATCCCAGTCTTGGTTCTACAACCATATCGTCATTCAAAGCAAAGTATGTGTAATGACCACCGATGGTAGAAATCAGTTTTTCAGAGAACTTATATTTGGCCATGATATATGCCTGAGCCATGCTTGTATGCCCGTCATTGTCTACTTCCGTTTTCCAGTCATAGGTATCTTCATCCACTTCTCTGGATGTATAGTCATAGTTTAACCGACTGAGTATCAAACCATATCGCATACTTAGCCTATTGCTAAACTTGCGGTTGTAATAGGAACTCAATCTCAGGTTTTGTTTATTCAATTGATCAAAGAAAAAAGGCCTTAAAGTGCTTGTAGAATCAATCTCTTTATAATCCTGAGAGCTATAGCTTTCTGAGCTTGAAAGTACTGTTTCAAAGTAAGATTGATCGTCTACGAAATAGGTATGGGTAATACCTGCGGCATACATCCCTGTCTTGGTGAAATCATCATATCCATTGAAAAAGTCCGAATGGGTCGAATCAGGCAGATAGGTTTCTGTTACATCAGATAACCCACCAATACCCCAGAAGGAGAATGTTCCGGCCTTCTTAGTTGGTAGATTTACTTTGAATGAAAGATCCTGGTAGTTTGGCAGGGCATTTTCGGAAACTTCAATGTTTAGATTATTTAACAATGAAAGTGTTGAATACCGATAGTTGAAAAGATAGGAACCCCGATAATTTTTACTAAAAGGACCCTCTGATGAAATATCAAAACCCAATACTCCGGCCTGGAAGGTGTGTTCATACTGCTGGTTGTTACCATTTCTGAGTTTGAGATCAAATACTCCGGACAAGGCATTGCCATAGTCTGCTGAAAATGCTCCCGTATAGAAATCAGAGCTACCCAGCATATTGGAACTTAGGATGCTTATGGCACCAGAGGAATATCCTTCCTCCGCAAAGTGGTTTGGACTGGGAATCTCCACACCTTCAAGCTTCCAAAGCAGCCAGTTTGGTGAGTTCCCTCTGATTACGATTTCATTGGCGGCATCATCAGTAGCTGCAACCCCCGCAAATACCTGGGCCATTCGGGCAGGATCACTGATGCTAGCTGCATAGCGTTTCGTTTCCTCTGCGTCAAAGGATTTACCACTTACTACTGCCATTTCATTCAGCATATCACCATTTGTAGTCACCACAATTTCTTGCAGGGAAGTCAGGCTTTCTACAAGTGGGATATTTAGAATGGTCTCTTTTCCTGAGCCCACCATAACCTCCGAAAGAAAAGCATCCTGGTAGCCTACAAAAGATACTTTGATGGTGTAGCGTCCCAATGGCAGGTTTTCGATGGTGAAGTTACCTTCCAAATCTGAGGTAGTGCCCCGAGCTGGGTCTGTTCCTATCACCTGAATGGTGGCAAAGGGAAGCGGGTATTTTGCGTCCTGATCTATTACCTGGCCCCGCAACGTTTGTTTCAAACCAGGGACCACCGGACTTGATTCCGGCTCCAGCTTCTTATCAGGTGTAATGACAATGGCGTCATTGATTTTCTTAAAGGTAAATCCACTGTTTTCCAGCACTTTGTTGAGTGCTTCTTCCAGGGTAGCTGCTTTGAGACAGATCTGCTTTTTTGGTGCGGTTGCAATTACCTCATGATTGAAGATGAAATCAATGTTAGTCTGTTCTTTGATCGCTTCAAGGGCTTTTTCCAATGAGGCATCTTTGAGTTCCAGGTTGATCAGTTGCTGTGCTTTTACAGGATGTATGCTTAAAACAATCGCCAGAACCATCCCCAGAATGACCAGAGCGGTTCGAGTAAATCCCCGAAGGACGGAAGAATGCATACAATTCAATTCTTTTTTCATAACTTTAATAATTGAAAGATTTTAACAGGTCTTTTAAATGATTAATCAATGGGAAATGTGTCCGCATTTCCCGTTTTTATTTTACTACAATGGTTTTTCCATTTGTTTCAAAATGGATGTCGGATGTAGCTTCCAACATCTGGAGGATGGATGAAATAGGCTGATCATTATTCAACCTACCCGTGAAATGGTAATTCATCGCATCTTTATTTTCAAATTCATAGTTGAAGTCATACCACCTCGATAATCTCTTGAAGACGATATCCATGTTGTCGTGGTTGAATTCAAATTTTCCATCAATCCAGGAAGTATATTGGGAAGTATTGACCGTCTTCACAGTTAATTGATCACCTAAAAGCCTTGATTGCTCTCCGGGAACCAATATCACCCTACCACTTGTCGCTTCAATCTGCACTTTTCCCTCAACAAGCGTGGTTAAGACAGCGGGTTCGTTAGCATAAGCTGATACATTGAATGCGGTTCCTAATACCCGCACATTTTGTTGATTGTTAGCAACTATAAAGGGTTTTCCGGTATGAGTAACTTCAAAATAGGCCTCTCCCTCAAGGTGCACTGTCCGGATACTATCTGTAAAACTCACAGGATACTTCAGGCTTGATCCTGCGTTTAATGTAACATGGGTCCCATCGGAAAGCATGACTGAATAGCGACCACCATAAGGAGTAGTCAGTGTGTTGTAGATGATCGGCTGAATCTCAGAAATATCATTAGCTGATGCATAAACAAGTCCTGAATAATCATTTTTTACTGTGGATGCACCTTGTTTTATATCCTGAAGTGCCATTTTTCCCTGTAATTCCACAGTTCCACCATCTGATAAAGTCAAAGTGGCTTTCTGTATTCCTGGGTGGATTTGTTCATCTATGGTTGAAATGGAATTTTCATCGTTAAGCATGAAGGAGTAAACAATTGCTGCGGAAGCCAACAGTGGCAATAGAATTGACGCTGCATATTTCAATATCCTGGCTGAGCTCCAACGAACTACCTTACTCTCGTCAAGATGGGCATTGATTTTTTCCTGACTTTTATCAGCATTGAATTTTTGATACAGGTCAATGTGTGCTACCAAATTACTGTTGTCGGTGAGCTTTTCGAATAAATCTCTGTTTGACGGACTTTTTCCAACCCAATCAGTCAAAGTCTGTTGCTCAGATACAGTCAGCTCACCTTTGAATGATTTAGCGATCAGGTCAGCTATATTGAAATAAGGCTCCATAATTCTTGATTATGAACCTTAAACAACATCACCTCAAAACCGGGTGAAATCAGGGAGGGAATTTTTTTTGACTTTTATGCTAAAGGGTCAGCAGAAAACCATAGAGAACAGGATCAAGCTTGGCCTTTAACCTGGCATAAGCGATCTTTTTCTGGGTTTTCACGGTATTTTCAGACACACCCAAAACCTCTGCAATTTCCCTGTTTTTCAATCCATTGAGCACCAACCCCATGATCTTTTGTGCACCCTCGGGCAATGATTTTATCTCCTCATACAACTGACCAAAGACCTCTTCTTCAATGACCCTTCTGTTGAAGTCTTCATCATCACCAAGTTCGTGAATAACAGAAGTCTCATATTTTTGAACGACCAGTTGATGTTTGATGTGGTTCAAGCACTTATTTCTGACGGTGGTGTACAGGAAAGACTTCAAAGCCTGTGGGTGATCGAAATCAGCTCTTTTATCCCATAAACTGATAAATGTATCCTGTACAAGATCTTCAGAGACTGCAACATCATGGATGTACTGGTGACAAAACGCACAGAGCCTGTGAAAATACTGATGAAACAGTAGGTTAAAACTGTTTCTATCTCCGGTTTTGAGTCTTTCAATGAGGTCCACGGAGCCACTCCACCAAATAAGATTGGTGAGACTGTGAAGTAATTTATGAAGCTTCAGTGAATTTTAGCAAATGGTTAGGTGGAATAGGTGAAAATAATGAGCATGATATTAAAACTTCAGATTACTTATCGGGATTAAATTCCTAATAAGTTTCTGGAAATTGTATGTGCAAGACCAAGGATGGTTAGTGTTTCCTCTAAGTCTTTTTGGTTTACTACAGGGGGTATCATCAGATAGGGTATAACTTTATATTTTCTGGAAAGCATTATGGTATGAGGTGAGTCCTGCCAAATCCCCATTAGTTGTCTGTCTCTGATCAGTATTGATCGGAAATACTGCCCACTGTAAACCAAAAAAAAATGCTCACCGTTAAGGATACCTTCGACTGTAAAGTCTGTTGGAGTTTCTATAGCCCCATATTTTCTGATTTTGTCTTTAAGCCATTCGAGGTTATCTCCAAAGTATTCATTCCATTCTACCCAATCCAGGTCCAACCCCAGTTGATTTTTCCAGAAAATTCCTCTGGGGTCTTCTCCTCTTTTAGTGACAATATACGCTCCCAGTGTATCATTTTGTTCCATAAACAAACCCCATGCACCACTGTCCAGATGTAATATTAACTGTTCGGTCGTTTCAAGGGTTTTACTCCCATCTTCGTTTCTTACCCGTTCCCTATTTTTATCATATTTTCCGCTTACAATCAGGGGGATTTTGATATCATTCTTACCAAACCATCTTGATTTCGTTGGGAAAGACCCAAAGAGACTCGAATAGCGAACCGGTATGTAGGCCAGTGAATAAAGTAATAACTCCTCCAGAAAAATTCTCTTTTCCCTGTTTTGGAGGCTCGGAAAATGGCAAAGCCTTGCCTGTATTTAGCTGTACCCCAGAAACTGGCACAGCATTCAAGGTGTAGGTCCCCTGTGTGATCTTAAAACTGACAAAAGGAATAGAGTCCAGTGTTTGAGCTGTAAGCTGCATCAAGCTGATCAAAAGCATACAAAACCAAAGGCAAATGCTTTTCATATTACAGGTCGCTGTATCCTGCAATTAACTGGGAATTAAAATCAGAGGTTGCAGTTTTGCAAGGAATTGTTTTACGTATACCAATAAAAAAAGCCGGACACTTTCGCATCCAGCTTTTGAATATCAAAATAATCCTCTTAATATCCCTGGTTCTGTACCAGGAATCCCGGAACATTAGATGCCCCATCAATTGCCCTTTGCGGAATCGGGAAAAGTCGTTTGTTTACATCCGTATTGGTTTTTTCTACCCAGGTGTCTTCATATGTTCCGAAGCGGATTTGATCAGTTCTCCTGAAGCCTTCCCAGTACAATTCAAAACCTCGCTCACGATACAGGATATCCAGATCCATCTCTGTCAATGCTGCCGGTGTTTGAGCAGGTCTGGCATTTCGGGATGTTCTCACAGTATTCACATCTGACAAAGCTCCACCAGCATCACCATTACGCAATTTGGCTTCTGCTCGCATCAGGTAGATCTCAGCCAGTCTCATCATCACAAGATCCACACTGCTGAAGTTGTTACCATTGGGCGAAGTACGGCTAAACTGATACTTGCTGCATCTGTAACCTGTGTTATGCAATCGGCCATCATTGGTGAAATCCACCACTTCTGTATGGTTAACATATCCGGTAGGGTTATTTCCCTTAGTCTGAGCAACCGGATATATCCTTACCGTACCGTCACCACAATCCAGAAACTGTCCATCATCTCCCTTTCTGGGGCCCCATTGAATACCTCTTAGAATACCTCTGTCCATCTCAAACTGAGTAGGCACTACGCAATAGTAGTGATCTTCATCGTTTTCAGGCGTTAAGCCAGTTAGATCCTGAAGTGCTGGAGGAACAATGGTGTTCTGCTGGTAGAATCTGGCATCCACATCAGCCGGGTCATCGGTACCATAGGCATCTACCCAGGTCTGATAGAAGTCTGATGTGATGGCAGGGCCATCTGTTCCGTCCGCACTGGGGTGTTCTGGTCTTGGGAACATAGAACCCGCAATAGACCAGTAAGCCCAACGGCTATGCTCCCTTCTTAGTACTCCTCGTTGATCTAAGGCAAATATCAGCTCAGGATTGCTGTTGTTTTCGTCATTAAACAACTCAAAGTACTCAGGTGACAATGAATAATCTCCTGAATTGATGATGTTGTTAGTATACTCAATGACTTTATCCATATCTGCCTGTGAGAAAGAAGGCGTACCATACGGATCACGATAAACAGCAGCATTCAGGTGCAGCCTGGCCAAAAAACCCCATACAGCTCCCTGAGTGAGTCTACCAGGACCTTTATCCGTGTTGATGACATCAACAACAGATAATAAATCATTTTGGATATAATCAATGGCATCCTGTCCCCTCAAGATCACAGAAATGTCATTGGAACTTTCACGTTGGAAGGCAATTCCCCAACCATCCAATGACAGCATATTAAGGTAGGCCCTTAGCGCAATCATTTCATACAATGCACCCGATGCCTCGGAATTACCAGATTCAGACAAAGGTCTCAATGCCTCAATAGCAGCCACTGCCCTGGAGATATTCTTGGTTAATTCATTCCATGAATCGGTTACCAGGTCATTACCTGAAGTAATCTCATGCTGGTGGACAGCCATGAATTTACCTCCGTCAAACCAGTCTGTACCTCCCCGATAAGGCAGAATCGCTTCATCAGCCGCTAAAAGCTGAAGTCCATAGTAATTTGTGTGTCTCCAGGTCCAGGAAATTTGACCATAAGCCGGAGCAATCGCTCCACTGATCGCATCGGCATTCCCAAGACCAGTCAAAGATTCGTCAAGCACATTTTCTTCAAGGTCTGTACAACCTATTACAGACAGGAAAAAGATGCTTACAAGTATTTTATTAAAAATTTGATTTTTCATTTTCTTAAGTTTTCTCATTGTATAATGAAGTTGGTTTGGCAGAATACTTATGATATAAAATGCCATTCAGTCTTCAGATATTTAAAATGATACATTTAGTCCCAGCAATACTGTTCTTGCTCTTGGGTAGGTAAACCTGTCAATACCAAAAGTCTGAACACCACTTATTGCGCTACCTGTATTCACCTCAGGATCATAGCCTGAATAATTTGTGATCATAAGCAGATTCTGACCTGTAAGAGAAATCCTGATCCGGTTTACCCCTTTGAGTCCCAAATCCGAAGGAGTCAATGAGTAAGACAAGGTAGCATTGTTTAACCTGAGAAAATCACCGTCTTCGAGATATCGGGTAGACACCTCATTTGAGTTGGATATGATCTCTTCAGGATACTGCACCGCAAAATCCGTGGTATTGAAAGAAGAAGCCAGATTCCCCTTATTGAAGATAGACATTGCGGTATGATTGTAGATCTTATTACCTGCCACACCATTGAAATTCAAGCTTAAATCAAACCCTTTGTACCCCGTATTCAGGTAAAATCCATATAAAACATTGGGTAGTGCAGTTCCTACAACCGTGCGGTCATTTTCAAGATTCTGCCCATCTGGTACGACATCTTCGAAGATATTCAAACCATCCGTCCCGATACCTTCAAAAACTTTCATATAAAAGGCACCGATAGGCTCACCATTGATATATCCATTGATGGTAGCACCAGTCTGACCTGCACCCTGAGCTGCACCACTGGTCAATACCTGGAATGGTGAATTGATCACTTCATTGTTAATGAATGAAATGTTACCACCAATATTGAATTTCAATTCGTTCCGTGGATTGCTCTTATAATCAAGATTCAATTCAATACCTGAATTCTTGATCTGCATATCAGGAATGTTTGTCCAGTAGGTAGAAGTAGGCTGAATAGGATCTGCAGGCACTACTTCCAACAGGATGTTTTCCGATACCTTATTGAAATAATCAACAGTACCACTCAACCGGAAATCAAACAAAGTAAAGTCAAGCCCGATGTCTGTTTGTGTGGAAACCTCCCATTGCAGGTCAGGATTAGCCAGTCGGGTGAAAATAATTCCGTAAGGATAATCATCAAGCGTTGTTGCATTTGGGTCCAGTGGGTAAGTATCATTCTCTGTTCTGCTCTCAGTATAACTTTCCTTGGTAATTTTCGAAGGTATTTCCTGGTTACCTGTCTGACCCCAGCTGGCTCTAAGCTTCAGATTGTCTATCAAACCACCTGTAAAGAATGATTCCTGGGTAATATTCCAACCAGCAGCAAATGAAGGAAAATATCCATATCTATTATTTCGTCCAAACTTTGATGAACCATCAGCACGCATGGTTGCGGTAAGTAAATACTTACTCTCGAAGCTGTAGTCCAACCTTCCAAAGAAAGATTGAAGTTCATTTTCAATTGCAAATGAGTTCAAGGTGGTAGGCTGGTCTTGCGTGCTGATCTGATCCTGATAAATAGGTTCTACATCATTGTCAGCAAATCCAGTCAATGCGAATGATTTTTGATGCTCAAAAGTCCTTTGGTAGGAATGACCTCCTAAAATAGTAGCCGAATGAGATCCTGATTCCAGCACATAGGTCAGCGTGTTTTCCACCAGGCTGTTTTCATTTCGCTTGGCAATAGATGTCAATGACCCCAGTTCTGACCCTTCAAGTAAGGCGTAGGGTTCAGTCTGAATATCTCTTGTTGTTGTAGAATAATCTACTCCAAGATTCAGCTTATACGTAAGACCCTTGATGATTTCTAACGAAGGAGTCACATTAGCCAAGATTCGATTATTGACAGCTTCATCCTTGTAAATATCATAACGTACCAGTGGATTGAGCATGTCTTCCAATGGAGTTGGAACACCATTGGTTTGTACAGGGATGGTAGGATTTAGCTGCAACATGTCCACCACTGTTGAAGTCATATCTGGCCTCAGATTTTTTGTTTGAGCTCCTGTAAAATTATAAGCCACTTTAAGTCGTCCATTGAGTGCCTCCTGGTTCAGGTTCAACCTTGCAGAGTAGCGTTGTAAATTGCTATTCTTTAAAATTCCTTCCTGATCCTGCACCCCTATTGATGCGAAATAAGAGAAGCTTTCACTTGCTGCTCCACTGAGAGACAAGTTGATGTTATTTGAACGGCCTGTTTGTGACAATTCTTCCTGCCAGTCAGTATTTCCGCCAAAATCTCCAATGGTACCGCCAGCAGCAGGTACCTGTGTACGGAACTCAGCTGGAGAAAAGACATCGATCGTATTGGCCATAGAAGACCAGGCAGTGGATAAATCCAGGTTAACTTCTGCTTTACCTGTCTGACCTTTTTTGGTGGTGATCACAATGACCCCATTAGCTGCCCTTGATCCGTATAGCGCACTGGCAGATGCATCTTTCAACACTTCAATACTGGCAATATCCGCAGGATTGATAAAGTTTAAGGGGTTACTTGCCACTCCGGTAGAAGAATTATCCAGCACAAAACCATCTACTACATATAGAGGAGTAGTACCTGACCTTAAACTTCCCACACCCCTGATGATGATGTTTTGAGCAGCTCCCGGTTCTCCACTGGATGATGTTACATTGACGCCGGCTACTTTTCCCTGTAGCAGTTCACCGGGATTCATCACAACACCCTTGTTAAAATCTTCTTCCTTTACAGAAGAGATTGATCCTGTTACATCAGACTTCTTCTGAAGACCATAGGCTACTACTACGACTTCATTGAGCTCCGATAAGTCCTCCGAAAGTGAGATTGTAAAGTTACTACGATTACCAATGGCTATCTCCTGCGTTGAAAAACCAACAAAAGATACAACAAGAGTGGTTGCATCATCAGGGACGGTCAACCTCCAGTTTCCATCTATATCTGTAATGGTACCTTGAGTTGTTCCTTTTAAGGTGACTGAAGCGCCAACAAGAGTTTCTCCTGATTCCTCGTTTATTACCTTACCCTGGAGATCTTTTTGAAGGTCCTGTTCACTTCTATTTGTATTTTCATTGTGCTTCTCTCCTGCCCATGTAATCTGACTTAGGAGCATTATAAGAATAAGTGGGCCAACACCAAATTTTACATGGTGTGGTAGTTGAATATTAATTTTTTTCATGGGTTTTGAATTAATTCCAATGGTTATAAACAAGTATTTTAGTGCCTTTGGAATGGTTGTAACTAATACATTTTATACACCAATAACCAATCAATGAATCACTGGCGTGGATTCATTCTGTAATTATTTTCTCATCATTGTTGTCTATTTAGGGTTATAAAAATTCAGTTTAAGTTGAGTTATACAACTTCCAGAAGCTAATATTAATAAAAATGCTTTCTGGACACGCTAAATCGATTAACTAAATATAAAAATTAAACACGAAATAAGACTATTTTATAGATGAATGTGTGAAAAACGATTTAAGGAAGAGTTAAGATTTGCCTGAGTTTTGTTAAGATAATATTAGCCAATCAACCAGCAATAGGAGTAAACACAACAAGCCCCTTCACTTTTGATATAATGGATATTCAAACGACGCGTATTAAAAGAATTGATAATTAGCAGTGTTTGCAAGTATATTTGAATTCTATTCAGACTTCTGTGATACACTTTTTTAGTTCATATCTCAACCGGCCCATAAGCATTCTGCTAGGGATCTATATGATCAACCTTTCTATAGATGCAGCAGACATGGAAGGTCACTTCGATCCAATGGTTAATGAGATCGAGTCCGTATTAGAGCTGGTGGTTGAAGTAGTAATGGATAAAGGGGATATACTCCCGGAGCATGATGAGCCAGATCCTGAGTCGAACAGCTGCTTTCTAAGTCTCGATCACATCATCCCAATGGGAACCTTTGAATTTTCTGCTTTAATGGATTTCACATTACAAAAGACTATCACTGGCTTGCAGTTAAGATATAGCAGCCCATTTATGACGCGAACTTTTCCGCCACCCAGGGAATAATTTCCACTACAATACATAGACTCCTTTTCTGAGAGTTTATTAAATCATTTTTTTAACGACTCCATTTGTGAATCTAAATCAACAAAACGAATTAGAATTATTCATTTATGGGGAAAAGTAATTGATAAATGTCAGTTCTTCTGGTGGAAATTGATGATGACGGGAATACCCGATCATCCAGGCAACATACTTTTGAAGTGTTGCCACGAATACAAGAAAAAATAGTACTCAGGGAGCCAAATGGAGACTATTTGGTTTATGAGGTAGTAGACATCCATTATTGTCCGGATATTAGCGGGAGAGAAATTACAATCTTTATCGTGTACTCGGGCACACCTAAAAATGTGCTCAATAGAATCAAACGAATGCTGATGTAGAGAAAAATCAGGTTTTTGTCCGATAATTCATACCCTGTTCGTCATAGGCTTAAATATCTTTAAACATCAAATAAAATAATTATGGAAAAGTTTATGCTAATCTTTCATGGGGGCCAGTATAATGGCTTAAGTCCAGAGAAAATGCAGGAAAAAATGGGCCAGTGGTATGCCTGGATTGAAAAACTAAACAAAACAAAACAGTACCTGTCCGGAGAGCCACTACATGCAGGAGGTAAAGATGTGAAAGGTCCTAATGGAAAAACCGTGACAGATGGTCCTTATACGGAAGGTAATGAAGTAGTTGGTGGCTATTTTCTGATCACAGCAAAGGATTATAATGAGGCTGTATCCATTTCAAAGGATTATCCAGATTACGAAATGGGTGGTTATGTCCAGGTTCGCCAGGTCATGAAGATGGACGCATAGTCTATAACGATGAAAGAAAACAGCCGCCACATCGAATCGCTGGTTGACCACCTGTTTCGTCATGAGTCAGGAAAGATGGTGGCTGTTTTATCAAGAATACTTGGGCTTCATAATCTTGAATCTGCCCAGGATATTGTGCAGGACACCTTAATAACCGCCCTGCATACCTGGAAAAAAGGAAACGTACCGGAAAACCCAGCAGGTTGGTTACACAGGGCAGCCAAAAACAAAGCGATTGATCTTCTGAGGAGAGAGCGCACATTCCGTAAAATAGCTCCAGACTATGCCTATATCATGGATTCTGACTTAGCTCTATCCTCTGCCTTTCATAAGGTATTCCTGGAAGATGAGATCAGCGACAGTCAGCTACGGATGATGTTTGCATGCTGTCATCCTGAAATCCCACTAGAGTCCCAGGTAGCCCTCACACTAAGAACGCTTGGAGGACTTAGTATTAGTGAGATTGCCCATGCCTTTTTAGCAAGTGAAGACACCATCACAAAAAGGATCTATCGAGCAAAAGAGAAATTCAGGACAAAAGATATCCGAATGGACGTTCCACATGGGGACGCACTACCCGAGCGACTAGATGCCATTCTAAAATCAATTTACCTACTATTCCGAGAAGGCTATAATTCTTCCCACCCTGATCAGCTTATCCGCGAAGACCTTTGTCAGGAAGCTATGCGATTGTGTTTTCTACTGACTGAACATGGACTTACTTCAAAACCACGTGCTTACGCTTTGATGGCCCTGATGTGTTTTCAGGCTTCAAGGCTACAAGCCCGGCTTGATGATATGGGCCACATAGTCCTGATCCGTTATCAGGATCGCTCTAAATGGTATAAACCCTTGATTGAAAAAGGTTTTTATTACCTGGAAAAATCATCAGAACCTTTTGAAGTATCTACATACCACCTTGAGGCACTCATTGCTTCACTACACGCTTCAGCTACTTCGTTTGCTGCCACAGATTGGCAAAAGATCTATGAATTCTACAAGATGCTTTATAACCTGGAGCCAAACCCTATCGTGGCAATGAACAAAGCAATTGCCTGTGCTTATGCATTTGGTTTTGATCAGGCACTGAATGAATTAGAACATATTGATGGATTGGAAAAACACCCGGTTTACCTGGCGTCTTTAGGCGAGATAAACATGGAGTTGGGTGACCTTTCCAGAGCAAAAGCATTCTATCAACAGGCACTGCAATACACTAACTCTGAACCCGTAAAGAGTCTTTTTAATGATAAAATCAGGCATTGCCTCCATACAATTAATAATGGCAAAAACGCTGGCAAATCCCGATTTTAACTGGACACATTATTTAAAAAACACTAATTATCTCTATCATAATTGATGAATATCTGGTTCTGGTGATTTGGGTGATAAAAATATTGACGAATCAACCTCCTTAAATTTTGCTGTTTGCTGGTATTTGTCGTTTTTTACAGCCGGGAATTTTTCCCAACAGTTCTTTTATATAAAAACTCAAGCCGTTTAAGGTTTCTGGCCTTCAAAAAGGTCAGGATTAAAAAGGAACCATGTGAAAATCATGGGCTGACGCGCAACTGTAAATCTGAAGATCTACAATCTAATAATGCCACTGTCTGCCATAGGGCGAACGGGAAGGCGGATTGTAGTCAGATAAGCCAGGATACTTGCCTTATTCGAATTGACAATGCTTTCGCGATTTGAAGTAGTTGTCAGGTGATGACATTGTATAGTTTAAATCTATGCAGTGTCCTATTCCTACCTATTCACAATTCCGAAAGCATACTTCACACTTCACATCTGGGTAGATGTGTCGCATTTTTCAAACTAACAAAAATTAAGAAGTATGCTGAAGAACAATCTGGGTTACCCTCGCATAGGTAACTACCGTGAACTCAAAAAGGCAAGTGAACAATACTGGGCAGGGAAAATATCCCTGGATGAGTTACTACAAGTTGGCCATGAAATCAGGCTGGCAAATTGGAAAATCCAAAAAGAAGCGGGTATCGACCTGATTCCATCAAATGATTTTTCCTTCTATGACCAGGTGCTAGACATGGTATGTACAGTTGGGGCAATCCCCAAAAGGTACGATCCTTTAAAAATTCTGAGTACTCTCCATGAAATGGACTTGTATTTTGCCATGGCCCGAGGCTATCAGAAAGATGGCCTGGACATCACTGCGATGGAAATGACCAAATGGTTCGATACTAACTACCATTACATCGTTCCCGAATTTGTCAAAGATCAGCAATTTGAGCTTTCTTCTAAGAAGGTGGTAGAAGCATACCTGGAAGCAAAGGAGGCAGGGATTCAAACAAAACCAGTTTTAATTGGTCCAGTTAGCTTTCTTTTGCTCGGAAAGGAAAAAGAATCAGGGTTTGATCGAATTGATTTGCTGGAAAGGCTCCTTCCTGTATACATCAGATTGCTTAAGAACCTAAAAGCTCACGGGGCAGAATGGGTGCAACTGGATGAACCATGTCTGGCAACCAACCTTTCAGGTCAAGTACAGTCAAAGCTTCAGGAGGCTTACAATCAAATATCAAAGGAGGTACCAAATCTAAAGATCCTACTTGCCAGCTATTTTGATTGTTATGGACAAAACCTTAAGACCGTATTGAGTCTACCAGTGGAAGGACTGCACCTTGATCTTGTACGATGTCCATCACAGCTGGATGATATCCTAAGTGTGAAAGACATGCCAATGAAGATCCTTTCTCTGGGTGTGGTAGATGGTAGAAACATCTGGAAAAATGACCTGGCTGCATCACTGAAACAGATAGAGAAAGCCATCAGTCAGATGGGTACTGATAGATTAATGGTTTCCCCCTCCTGTTCTCTTTTACATACCCCTTGTGATTTGGAAACGGAAACTAACGAGTCCGTCCTTACACCTGTAATCAAGAACTGGTTGGCTTTTGCCAGGCAAAAAATAGATGAGGTGGTCACATTAGGAGAATTGGCTGATCACAATAATGCCGATAGTTCCATCCTTGAGGCAAGTAATCAAGTTCAAAACAGCAGAAAAACCTCCAACCTGATCTATAATGAGTCAGTCAGGAAACGCGTAAACAGCATCATTGACACTGATGCTCACCGTAGCAATTCATTTGCATCGCGCAAAGTTTTGCAAAAGGAGGCCCTTCAGTTACCATCATTTCCTACAACCACCATTGGGTCATTCCCTCAGACGGATGAGATTAGGAAACAGCGGAGAAAATTCAAAAAAGGTGAACTCACTCCTGATCAATACTCTGACTTCCTAAAAACAAAGACAAAGGAAGCTATCCGCTGGCAGGAGGACATAGGACTGGATGTACTTGTTCACGGTGAATTTGAACGTAATGACATGGTGGAATACTTCGGCGAACAGTTGAGTGGCTTTGTCTTTACTCAAAATGGATGGGTCCAGAGTTATGGATCCAGGTGTGTGAAGCCACCCATCATCTATGGTGATGTGACACGCGAAAAACCCATGACAGTGGGATGGTCATCATATGCTCAGTCACTCACTGATAGACTGGTGAAAGGGATGCTTACCGGGCCAGTAACGATTCTGCAATGGTCTTTCGTCCGTAATGACCAACCGCGATCCCAAACCTGTACCCAAATAGCCCTGGCTATTCGCGATGAGGTTGCTGATCTCGAACGTGCGGGGATTCAAATCATCCAGGTAGATGAACCAGCCATACGCGAGGGATTGCCCCTGCGTAAGGAAGACTGGAAAAGATACCTTGACTGGGCAGTGACTGCCTTTAAGATCGCTACTTGTGGAGTGAAGGACCAGACTCAAATCCATACCCATATGTGCTATTCAGAGTTTAATGACATCATTGATTCGATAGCTGCTATGGATGCCGATGTCATCACGATTGAATGTTCCAGGTCCCAAATGGAGCTTTTGGATGCATTTGCTGACTTCAGCTATCCCAATGAAATCGGACCAGGAGTCTATGATATCCATTCACCCAGGGTACCTACGCAGAGGGAAATGGTAACACTCATGCAAAAGGCTCAGCAGGTTATCAACGATGACCAGCTTTGGGTGAATCCAGATTGTGGGCTGAAGACACGTGGTTGGGAAGAAACCCGGCATGCGTTATCAGAAATGGTAAAAGCAGCAGGCACTCTTCGCCAGGTATCGGTAGAAGCATAATTCAAACTTTAAGCAGGTGGGCTCTAAGTCCATCTGCTCATTTCATGCCCAAACACGAACAAAAATATTGCCCCCGTTGTAAAGCTCCCTTTGAGTGCAAAGTCGGATCAATCACGCTTTGCCAATGTTGGGGAGTGTCGCTATCTGTGGTAGAGTTGCAGTATATCAAAGAAAAATATGATAACTGTCTCTGTGCAAAATGTATGATTGAAGAAAAGGAAACTTATCACCAAAATGAATTTGAAAAGAAACTCAGAAAGCTTGGAGACCGCTTTTGACTATCTGTCTCCGGCTACCATAAAAAAAGCAAGGGTAAAAGCCCCGCTCCTTTGCTGGGATGTCTATTTGATGGGTCAAAATCAAGAGACAAATCACTATCCAAATCTCACTGATAGGAAAAGACTGATGGAATACAAAAAACAGTTTGACTGGGACTTTCAACTCCAAGAGATACTCAGTATGCCTTGTGATGCCTATGTGCTAACTGACCGTGAGATCTCCATTCAATGGGTTAGCTCCGGTTTCAGGGAAATGACCGGATTTTCTCCGGAAGAAGTAATCTATCAGAGCCCGAAAATACTTCAGGGCCCATTGACTGACCCCAATGATAAGGTCAGGCTAAGAAAGAAGATCAATGGAGGGGTGCCGTTCTCTGATCAAATCATTAACCATAAGAAAGATGGATCACCCTATCTGTGTGAAATTCAGGTTTTTCCATTGCATAATTTCACAGGAGAGCTATCACACTTTCTGGCTCTAGAAACAGAGTTAACGATGGCTGATTAGCTCCCTTTCCAACCGTCTTTCTGGTATTGCCTAAAAACGATGATTTGATTCCATTGAACTAAAACCAGCCTGCATTGATCGTTACTTATAGTTATTTTATCATTCTATATCAATCAGCTAATAAATGAAATATATAAAGTTAATTGGGATACCTATGGTTTCCCTCTTCCTATTATCAGGGTGTCAGGATGAAGAAATCGTACCTGAACCGCTGCTACCCGTTTCAAGTTTTTCTTTCAGTGGGGATAAAGATACCAATGGAAAAACAGAATTGGTTCCGGTAACAGTCACATTCCAAAACACCTCTGAATTTACTGACTCCGTAGAATGGGATTTTGGAGATGGAGAAAAGTCTACAGAAGAAAATCCTCAGCACACATATACAGAAAATGGTGTCTATCAGGTCACATTGGTAGCCATGAACCTTGACGGGTCTGATACAAGCAATGTAGAGATTAGTATTGGAGTAAAGGAGAATGAAATGACGTTGGCCACGGCTAGCCAGGGAGTAACTGTATTCACTTTCGAATATAGCTTTAGTTCTACTGCTGAAGGAACGGCTAGCTATTTTGTAGAGCTATCAACTTATTCAGACTTTAGTCAGATGGTTGAGTTTACTGATGCAGAACATCAAAACTCAATTACGGAGAAAGAGCTCACCGGTGCTGGGTCTTATCAGTTTAGGGAGCTTAGACCAGGTTCCTGGTATTACTATCGCATTCGGCAGGAGCTAACACTTGACACCCATACTTATACATTTTATTCAGATGTAAAAACTGCAAAATTAGGCGCTCTACTTGCACCAGGCTTGACTGCCACAACGTATGCAGACAATGCCTGTGTATTAAAAGTAACTGCCTCAATCAATGAACCTCCCGGAGAAACCCTTTATCTCACAGGAAGTGATGTCGTGATAGAAGCCTCTTATGTCCAAAATTTTTCTTCTAAAGTCACGATGGATAGCTTCACTTCAGGTAATGTGACACAAGGAGAAAGTTTCTACTATCGAAAACCAGGCACCACCCTGTTTTTGCGAGGATGGTACGCATACAAAGGCAGAATGGCTTACTCCAGTGTGATTTCCTATACTACTGAAAACTATATAGCCAATCTCAGTTCCAAGACCTACAGTGGAGCCACTGCAACGCTGAATGAAAGCACTGATATGGTGATGATAGGAAGTCAGTCAGGGGAGCATATTCGTTTTCTTGTACAGGATTACGTTCCCAATACCTTGGACACTTACTCAATTGTACATTCTAGCTTTGAGTATGAAGATGAAAATGAAGTTGACCACATTGTAATAAATGCAAATGAGTTTCACGAAAAAGTGGTTTTGAAAATACTCGAAGAAACGGATACGTATATCATTGCACAACTGGTAAATCAGGACGACATGAGCACGGATATTTATTATTCCCTGAGTACAGGAGGATCAACACAAAGTCTTTTTATGTCAGGTCTCATCTTTAGGGCTGACAAAACACAATAGTACTGCAGAGTAAAAATTTTGTTTGAAATAAAGTCGGTGAAAAGGATCCCATATTGTGAGGATCCTTTTTTACTTTAAACAATAAACTACAAGGAAAGTTAAAAAGGACATTACGTATTTATTGCCCGGGAATTACCGGTTTTTTGGGATTTATTATCCATATTGTTAGTATGAAATTTGCTGTTAAAACATAGTTATGGGATGGAAACTTACTGTCGAGCAAAAGATAAGAGCTGGGGTAGCTCTCGCTATTGTTTTTCTTTTGATCATCGCTACAAACCAGATTGATAGTCATCATTTCTCAATTGTAAAGAATACTTTGACCACTGTTTATGAAGACCGAATACTGGTCAAAAATTACATCTATAACATCTCCCGTCTGCTGGACAAAAAGCAAAATGCCCTGAGGAGTAATAATTATACTCAGCTTGACAGCCTCAACAACGCTTCAAATGACTCCATCCGGGTGATGGTAAATAAATTTGCAAAAACATACCTTACTGAGAAGGAAGGAGTACATTTTCGGTCCCTACAAAATAGTCTCAACTCACTGTACAATCATGAGGACCAATTGAGCTCAGGGACTACTGATGATGAGCTGCCCACCATTGATGTGATTGACAATTATTACGCAAGGATCTTTGATGATTTGGATGCTCTATCGAAAATTCAGATTGAGGAAAGCAGACGGGAAATAATGAATTCCAATCGTTCTATTGATACCAGTAACTTAATATCTCGTATCGAAATAGGCGTGTTGATCTTTATTGGTGTGCTACTCCAATTGCTGATTTTCCTAAAGCCGCTGAAGTGACATTTAGCTATCAGCACATTGATAGCATCACAACATAAAGGTTTGCCAACCCATAAAAAATAGCCAAAGTCAAAATCCAGCGATCAGAGCTCTTCGTATTTAGAGAGTTTTCTGACAAATGCATCACTGTAACCTGTTTTTCTAAGTGACCGCATGGCGATGAGTGCATCCTCAAAAGACTCGTAAACTCCTGTGAAAAATCGTTTCAGACCATCTTTACCATCCCTGTCCCTCACTTCAGCTGATCCCAGTAGATCAAAGAAGTTGCTTTCCGGTTCTCTTTTGATAGGCATGGCTAAAACCTGAACTGTGTAACCATCAGGTAGTGGCTGCGTAGAGCTTGTGGAAGATGTATTAGCCGCAGCGTCTAACGCAACTTCGGGCTCTTCTTTTGGCTTTTGCTGCACCGTCGCTTCTCTAAGTTTGAGGTGTGTCGATAGTATGTCTATATCTCCGTCCTTGTTGTCAACAAAAGAGATCTCCCGGCTTTCAAGCTCTTCTATTTTCCTTGCTTTTGTTACAAAATTTACACTATCTGACCAGGTACTCTCCTCTCCTTTTGGCACTGATGCAATGATTGGGTTCTCTTCGTAGTCATTTTTAATATCTACGTTGATGTGCTTCACAGTTTTATTATCTTCCGTACTCTTGATGATTTCAGGATCTGAACTCATGTAATCAATGAAAAAATTAAACTCATTTTCATTTTCATCCTTAAAGAAAATATTGGCTATGTAATCACCTTCAAACAGGTTGAGAGAGTCTTTGATGAAAGTGATATGCATTTTCTTATTGATCGGCACAAAAATTTCATAATTACCCTCCGCATCCGTGTAGCTTTTCAGTGTGGTTGAATCATATTTAACATCAATTAGTGCGTCGGAAATAGGTTGTTTATTGTCATCAACAAGCCGGCCTTCCACTTTCACTTTGTTGAAGTGATAGACTCTGTACAGATCAAGGGATCCATAACCTTCCAATCGAGTGGAGCTCAAATAGGCTAATTTTCCCTCTGTTGTGTAGTAAATATCTTCAGCTACCGTGTTTATCGGATAGCCCATATTTTCTGGCGGTCCCCAGGTTTTTGACTCATAATCATAGGTTGACTTAAAAACATCAAACCCTCCTATTGAATTGTGCCCTCTTGAACTAAAATAAAATGTGCTGTCAGAAGCCAGGAACGGTGAGTCCTCATCAAACTCTGTATTGAACATTGTAAGTGGTTCAGGTTCTGACCATCCTCCATCTTCTTTCTTTTGCGAGACAAACAGATCCAAATGTCGCCCTTCCGATTGATAATCAGATGCAAAGAAAATGGTCTTTTCATCGGGGGTAATAAAGCAATGGGTATCACTTCCTTTTCCATCATGAATTACAAAATCCTCATCTTTCGACCACACTCCATCCTTTAACGTAGAGCTATACAACTGGCCATCTTTATAGGAGATCATCTTATTTCCTGACTGGTATACCTGTACTGTGGCATCATGAGATCTCTTTTTTTCTTCTTCAATATTGAGCGGAATGGCTTTCTTCCAATTGTCTGTACTGTCTATTTCTGTGCTGTAGATTGTTTCAAATGCCAGTCCATCTACATCCGTTACATTGCTCTCTTCTTTACGTGACGTGAAGAGCAGCTTATTAAAGTCATTGTACATCACAGCACTGTACTCCAGGTTTTCACTATTGATATTTTCACCAAAGTTTTGAACCAAAATACCATCGCCTGAGCTATAACTTTCTTTAGCTCTAGCTACCCGCTCTCTGATGTCATCAATTTCTAATCCTGTGGAATCCGGAAAATCAACGATTAAACGTTCTGCCTCTTCAAAAAACTCAAGATAATAGCACGATAGGATGCGGAGATAAGTATTTAAAGCATCAGGCTCAGATACCTGCGTAAGCACTTCGTAAGACTTCAATGGTTCATCCAACTCCAAATAACATGATGCGAGGTAGCTGGATGTGCTGTTGAGGTTCCATTCTGCTTTTAAAAGCGTTTTAAATTTATCGCGTGCTTCAATAAAATTACCATTTTCAAAATCACCAATCGCAGACTTCTCTACACGTTTGAGGTTTTGAGACAGTACCTGAGTTCCAGACAGTGTTATTAATGCTGTGGTTAGAAGAGCTAAAAGAAGGTTTTTTTGACTCCAATTCATACCATCAATCACTTAATAATTTCGTTAAAATCACATCTATTATACTCCTGGTAAAGGATAATAAATTTCTATAAAATGGGCAATAAACTATAATTGGAGATAATAAGAACGGTTCTCTATATCGCCAAGGCTGGCTATATTTTTCAATGCTATAATCGATAAAATTTTTCACTTTTCAAACAAAATATTGTGTTTATTGGGATTTTAGGACCTTCCCTAGCCCTCTGGCACCATCAAATAAACATTTTTGCACTAAACTGACTCAGTCTAATAGATTTTTAAGCTCCTACCTGTCAATAATCATTGACTTATATTTTCATATACACGAAATTGATTGACCATTCATAAACCATCAGTTAAGTGTATGAAAAAGCCCACCTTACTTGTCTTATTTTTTATTTATATCTCTGATATCTGTACAATTCAGTTGAAAAACAAGTCACAATTGATTAACACAGAAAAATAAGATCATTATTCCCATAAATTGATTGCGTTTTGAATGTCTATTATAGCTTCTGAGATGTACCTTTGACTACCGTAAAAACGCCTGGTTTCAATGACCTGGCTCCCTTCATTTTTATCTTGAAAGCATCATAAATGGACGTAGAAATCTTATCCAGGATTCAGTTTGCTATGACTGTTTCCTTCCATTATATCTACCCTCCCCTGAGTATTGGCCTTGGGCTCATAATGGTCATTATGGAGGGCATGTATCTGCGAAGCGGTAATGTCCAATACCATGTTCTTGCCAGATTCTGGACCAAGATTTTCGCCATTACTTTTGGTATTGGGGTCGCTACTGGTATTGTTATGGAATTTGAGTTTGGTACAAACTGGGCTACTTATTCACGTTACGTTGGCGACATCTTTGGAAGTGCTTTAGCTGCAGAGGGAATATTTGCATTTGCGCTTGAAAGCGGCTTCCTGGGAGTTTTGCTTTTCGGGTGGAATCGTGTGAGTAAGGGTGTTCATTTCATTTCTACCTTGGGTGTTTGGCTTGGATCGATGTTTTCCGCTATCTGGATTGTTGTGGCCAACTCATGGCAGCAAACACCTGCTGGCTATCATATCGTTGGTGAGGGCATCGAAGCCCGTGCTGAAGTCACGGATTTCTGGGCCATGGTATTCAATCCGTCCAGCATGGACAGGTTGTCCCATGTATGGATTGGCGCGTTTCTAGCCGGAGCATTTCTTGTAATGAGCGTGCATGCCTATTACTTACTCAAAAACCGGCATATTGAAGTTTCTAAAAAAGCTTTTAAGATCGCTTTAACAATTGCTACGCTCGCTTCTCTTTCACAGTTGCTAACCGGTCATCATTCGGCAGATGGTGTAGCCATAAATCAACCGGCCAAACTTGCTGCATTAGAAGGGCATTTTGATAGCCTGGCAGCTGCCGATATGTATTTATTTGGCTGGGTAGACAAAGAAAAGCAGGTTGTTACGGGTATAAAGATCCCTGGAGGCCTTTCCTTTCTCCTACATCAGGATTTTAATAAACCTGTCACCGGGCTAAATGCTTTCCCTGAAGACGAAAGACCAACAGCTGTCAATGCTATTTTTCAATTCTACCATATTATGGTAGCTATTGGGGTCTTTCTCATTGCGTTGTCGCTGTACAGCTCTTTTCTGTGGTGGCGTGGAAAACTTTTTGATCAACGCTGGCTGTTGGTGGTTTTTGTTTTCAGTGTACTGCTGCCACAGATAGCTAACCAGGTGGGTTGGTTTGCGGCAGAGATGGGACGACAACCCTGGGTAGTTTATGGTTTACTGCGCACTTCAGATGCCCTGTCAAAAGTAGTCACCGCCAACCAGGTGATGTTTTCAATCATTTTATTTGCGATAGTTTATGTATTTCTATTTGCACTGTTTGTCTACCTGATGAATAAGAAAATCCAACATGGACCGGATGATGGTGAGTTGCACGAGCAACGCCCGAGGCAGCGAGAAATGGCCATGGCATTTAACCAATCAAAAGACTAGCATCATGGCAACATTTTTAGGCATCGATTACGCTACGTTGTGGTTTCTGGTAGTAGGCGGAGTATTCACAGGTTATGCAATACTTGATGGCTTTGACCTGGGGGCCGGAGCATGGCATCTGTTCTTCAGGGATGACAAAAGCCGAAGGATTGCATTAAATGCCGTTGGTCCTGTATGGGATGGAAATGAAGTATGGCTGGTGATTGGTGGAGGCGCTCTATTTGCTGGATTCCCGGATGTGTATGCTACCGTATTTTCAGCCATGTACATACCATTTATGTTGTTTCTCACTTTCCTGATCTTTCGAGCCGTATCTATTGAGTTTCGGAGCAAAGAAAATATGAAATGGTGGCGCACCAGCTGGGACTTTGCCTATAGTGTTTCAAGTGTAATGCTGGCATTACTGCTGGGGATAGTACTTGGTAATGTGCTTCAGGGTATGAACATTGGCGCTGACAAAGAATTTCAAGGCAATTGGATAGAGTTTCTAAATCCTTATGCACTGATGGTAGGTGTGACAACCCTGGCACTTTTTATGATGCATGGAGCCATTTACCTGATCATGAAAACGGAAGGCAGACAGTTTATTTATATGACCCTGTATGTAAAAAGAGCCATCATCTTCTTCCTGGTAAGCTTCGGCATCACAACTGTTTATACCTTGATCTATTATCCACACCTGTCTGACAGATTCAAATCACAACCAGCTTCATTTCTGATCGCACTGATAGCTTTTCTCAGTATTGCCAACATTCCCAGGTTGATCAATAAAAAGAAATATAATTACTCATTCCTGTTTTCATCGGTGGCAGTTGCCATGCTATTGATAATTGTAGCCTTTGAATTGTACCCTGCAATTATTCTTTCTACAGAGAATCCGGCCTATACGCTTACCGTTCACAATGCAAGCGCTTCCGAAAAATCTCTGAAGACCATGCTGATCATTGCAGCAATAGGTGCCCCGCTTGTTGCCTTATATACGGGATTTGTTTTTTGGACTTTCAAAGGCAAGGTGAAGATGGACGAGACAAGTTATTGAGGGAGTCTGGTTACTCCCTCTTTCAGCATTCAATTTCGGGCTAATCCAGGTCCGCATACCTGATCATACATCCAAATATGTTGCCCAAGGTCTCTCCATTTAGGTTTAGACTTCTGCTTCATCACCACACATTCATCAAACAGTTTTCTGTAGGCTTTTTTGTATCCTCCTTTTTTCACTTTGAGTAATGCCTGATCATTTTTAGAAACAAAAAATGTCTTGTGCTTATCTCCTGTCATCACGATGTGTTCACCTTCCATGGTAGCTGATTTGGCAACATAGGGATCATAGAAAACCTGAAATGTCTCATCAAAATCAGGGTTCAATAGTTGAAGCAATGCTTCACGACCCGATTTCAGGGTGGTATTTCGGTAGACTATGTAATCTCTAGGAACCGCTTTAGGTTGATTCTTGGAGAGTATTTTCACGATGGATGATCCTCTTTCATCTAGAAACTGGAGTTTTACAGCCTTATTCATGCTGATGAGAAATTCCTCCATCTCCTCCGCTTTAAACTTTCTTTTCTCCTCATCTGCTGTCAATAGCGTGACCTGTGTTATCCCACGCATACTTGTTGTGTTGAGAATTTTTCCGGTAATTAGTTCTCCACTTTTGAGGAGCACAGCACCTTCGTTGGACATGGGAACCGCCTCAAGCGGTTGCTGCAGTGACTGTGCACTGGTGATAAAACTTAAAGTCACCAGCATAATTGACCATGTAAAAGACAAACCTTTCATGTATTTATAATTGATTTAATTGGGTCATATACTTATATGCCTGTGCTATTCAACCGCAGGCATGGTTTAAGACGACCTTAAAAACCAATTGGTTGGTAGTAACGACGGGAATATTTTTAACGGTAGTTTTCGGTTATCTGTGGATACTATTCTATGATTTTTAACTTACCGCTGAATTAAATTCGATCTCCATATGTTCAGGATTATCTCTTTGAGCTAATTGTACTCTAAATACCAAATACATCTTCGATAATATGAAAGCTATAGGATTTACCCGTTCCCTTCCAATCAGTGAGCCAGAAAGTTTTATTGAATTTGAAACCGAAAAACCATCACCAGAAGGCCATGACATCCTTGTAAAGATTTCAGCCATATCTGTTAATCCTGTAGATTATAAAATCAGACAAAATTCAGCAAAAGAGAAGCCGCTTGACACCCCTAAAATTATTGGATGGGATGCAGCAGGCACTGTAGCGGCTGTTGGTGACAAAGTCACATTATTCAAAGAGGGTGATGAAGTTTACTACGCCGGAGACCTCACGCGCAGTGGAAGTAATTCAGCATATCAGCTGGTAGATGAACGTATTGTTGGCTTCAAGCCAAAAAACCTGACAATGATGGAGGCAGCTGCCATACCATTAACCGGACTTACAGCCTGGGAATCACTTTTTGATCGAATCAAAATAGATCCTGAAAAGGAGCATGGAAAATCAGTTTTGGTTCTGGCAGGAGCTGGTGGTGTTGGGTCTATTGCCATCCAAATTGCTAAAAAGGTTGCTGGCTTAAAAGTGATTGCCACAGCATCCCGTTCGGAGACACAAGAATGGTGCAAAGATCTTGGAGCGGATTATGTTGTTAATCACCGAAATCTGAAAGAAGAGTTAGATAAGATCGGTTTCAGCCAGGTAGACTACGTGCTCGACCTCGTAGACCTGGGAGCTTATTGGGATGCCATCGCTGATATTATCAAACCACAGGGCCACATTGTATCGATTACAGGGAGCAGTAAACCACTTGACCTCAATGTATTGAAAAGAAAAAGTGTTTCATTTTCCTGGGAACTCATGTATACGCGTTCTATGTATCATACGGATGACATAGCAAAACAGCATGAGATTCTCAATCAGATTGGAAAGATGCTTGAGTCAGGAGAATTCCGAACCACACTCACCACCACTTTAAAAGGGTTTACGGTGACCAACCTGAAAAAGGCCCATGAGATGCAGGAATCAGGAAAGACAATAGGCAAAACAGTTATTCAGTTTTAACACTAATAGTTAGTTATGAGTCTGGAACAGAATAAACAAAACGCGATCAACTTCTATAAGACTGCCTATTTTGGTGAGCCGGAAAAGGCAGTTAACCTATATGTCGGAGATACCTATATTCAGCATAATCCAGATGTAGCTGACGGCCCACAAGGTTTTATAGATTATTTCAACAGGATGCAGAAAGAATTCCCGGATAAATCTATTGAGTTTGTGCGTGTAATAGCTGAACATGACCTGGTTGCACTTCACACCCATCAGACATGGCCTGGTAACGAAGAATACATCACTATGGATTTTTTCAGATTTGACGAGCAAGGTAAAATTGTGGAGCATTGGGATGCCATTCAGAAAATACCGGTCCAGGCCGCCAATCACAATAAGATGTATTGAGCCAATACCTCACTACTCCCTAAACTTATTAAGCACAATCTGATTAGCTATAATTGATTGGGAATTTTTCCTTTTCAAAAATGCGTTTGCAAAAGGGTGGTTAATTCATCAACAGTATTGATTGCAATTTGACAGTCAATGTTTTATCTTTAATAATGGTATGAAGAATGTGAGGAAGTGGTGTAATGACTCACTTTTCTATCGAAATTTGATAAAATGAGTACAAAATGACTTCTAATCGGGACCCGATATAACCATTTTAGGTGATTTACTTATAAAAATCGGGTAATTCACCGATTTCATATATGAATTGTATTGTACAATTTTGAACCTATGAAAAAGATAATTCCAGCTATACTTTTAATCGCCTTAAGTCTAAACGTATTTTCTGAAACACCAGAGAAGAAATCAAAGGCAGAAATGGAGGCCAGAATCATGGCCGAACAGATTTATCAGACTTACTCTGCATTCAAGACAGACAATATTGAAATTTCGAAAGAAATCTCTCATAGCCTTGGATTGGAGTTAACCAAAGAAGTTTCTTATAAAATTCCTAAAAATTGCTTGATTGACAGTATTGTTATGTCAAATGACACTGAGCAAAAATGGATAACTTACAAATCCACGGACATTCAATACGTAAAAAACATTGAAGTCTTATTTGTAATGAAGAGTGATGAGGCTTTCATGGTAGCTTCACATCTCAGACAAATATTATCCTCAAAAGGTAAACACCTTATCAAGGATGACCACCAGGAAACAGTTTTCAAAGATAATACCGGATGTGTATTGATTGATGACAGGTTTCAGGAAGTGAGCAAAACTGAGATTTACTCACTTTATAACTATGAGATTAAAGTACTAGATGAGTATCTTATGATTGACTTTAAAGAGACTTTACCAAGAAAGTTTGAGCCTTCAAGACGTCAATTGGTATTTGTTGACTAATAGTTTTTAGAAGTAACAGCTGGTAAATTCACCACGAAACTAGTTCCTGTACCACACCTTCTGATTGCACTGTGATGGAACCTTTCTGCTGGGCTACGATATCAAATGTGATAAATAAGCCCAGCCCTGTACCTCCTCCGGGAGGTTTTGTGGTATAAAATGGATCAAAAATCTGTGATTTGTTCTCATGAGCTATTCCTACTACAGTATCTGAAATTATGATTCTTTTGCCTAAGGCACTTTAGATTTTACATTATTTGAAGGTCAAAGCATGTTTCATCCAAAAATCAACAAATCAAGCTGTATTTCTCAAAGAGCTAAAAAATACTTTCAATTGGATAAAGGGTCGGTTATTCTTTCCAAATCTTTATGATTCCATCCTGATCACCCAGTATGGGATCAGCTCCCGGTACAGGTAAAGCAGCAATGTTTTTATCAGCTTTGGGTCGTTCCCCAGGTAATCCACGAAGTAAGTCCCAACTTCTACCATCAGGATAGGCTCCCACCACACCCAATTGATCACTCCCCAAGTTTTTGTGCCCCACACCCGCAGGAATAATAATTACATCACCAGCTTCGACTTTTACTTTTTCACCCGACTCACCTCCCAGGTGTATCAGAGCCTTCCCTGAATATATCCCCAACACTTCGTGTGATGTGCTGTGGTAATGGTGAAAGCTGTAGATGCCATTCCTCCAGGAATTCGTCCAGTTGTTAGAAGCAAACCTATTTTCAAGCCAGGTAGCTCCACGAGAACCCTTTTCGGTAAAGACATTTTTATACAAGACCAATGGTAACCTGCTGTTTGGAATTTTTCCATCGTCTTTAAAAAGAAGCTTTGATGTATCCATAGATTGAGCATAGTTTGGTAAGAACAATACCAATCCCGCAAGACCTACAGCAGAAATAAACCGATGTCTGTCCATTTTATGTGAAATTAATTTTATATCTCTAATCTAAGATAACACAATAGTGGGGATAACTGAATACTCATTTATTAACATAATTCAGGTTACATTTACGCAACCGGCTAAAATGCTAAATCTGATTTTCAGGGATTCATATATGATCCCAAAACCTGGTTTAATGAAATATAAATTAACCCTTGTTCTAGTCTGTGCCGTAGTTCTGTCATCTACGGTGCAGGTTTTTTCGCAAAAACTGCAAATCCTGGATGCAGTGCTCGATGAGCCAAATAATACCATTGAAATTACTTATGATCTTAGCTCAGGAAACGACAAGAAGTTCAATGTCAGCCTTTACTATTCCAATGATGGAGGTGAAACATTCAAGGGGCCCGTTGAAAGAGTAAGCGGGGACGTTGGAGCTCAGGTTTCTTCAGGATCAGCAAAAAAGATCTACTGGAACTATTTCTATGAAGATGAAGAATTCACTGGCGAAAACCTTGTGTTCAACATCAAGGCTAAGGTAGTGGAGTATTTGGGTGCTACTCAATTGATGGGCTCAAAAGCAGCTTTATATTCGGTATTAGTCCCAGGACTTGGAGATTATAAAGTCAGGAATGGTAAAAACTACTGGTTAATTACTGCGGGTACCTGGGGGCTAATGGGGTCTGGACTTATTGCTCGTTCTGCAGCACGAAAAGATTACGACAACTATCTGAATGCATCAGATGTGAATTTGGCAAATCAGTCGTATCAGAGTGCCGAAAGTAAATTTAAGACATTTAAAGCACTTAACACCATAGCTATTGTTGCATGGGCAGCTGATGTTGTAGGTGTATTTATTAAAGGGAAGCAAAACGAAAGAAACGGGCTAACCAACAGGTATTCACTAGATTTAAATTTGGCTGCATTGCCAGGTAAAAATGTGCCCGTTGCTGGCTTTAAAATTAGTTTTTAGATGATTAGGTTCGGCTGGATACTTGCAATTGTCATCGCACTCACAAGCTGTGCAGAACTGGATATCAAACGTGTCGATGCAGAGATAACCTCAATCAGCCCGGCTGAAGCTGTCCCGGGTTCTGTGGTGACCATAACAGGCTCCAATTTCACAGATGATGTTGTGGTCAGTTTAGGAAATACTCCGGCTGAACTTATCAGTATTGAGGCCAACAGAATAGAAGTTAAAATCCCAACTACATTAACTCCTTCCTCTGTCGTGTTGAAAGTAGATGCGCAAGGGGCACCAGCAACTACAGATTTTGAAATACTTCCTTTTTTTGTGGAGAAAACAAACCACCCTGATGGAGCTTTCGGGGGCACAGGATTTGTATTGAATAACGTCCTCTATTTTGGTATGGGAGGTGAACCCTGGTACCAATACAATGTAAACAGCGATACCTGGACACCTATGGAATCGAACAATGCGGCACCTGATAAATCAGGGGCTATAGGCGTGTCAATTAATGGAAAAGGTTACATTCTAGGTACAGGATTTGACAATGAATTGTGGGAATTTAATCCACTGACTAAAAACTGGACGATGAAGAGTTCATATCCCAACAGTCAGTTGATCTTCCCTGCCGTGATCGTTGTTGGCACCAATTTGTACCTTGTTTCAGGCTACCATGATGGCATCAGCAATGAAGTCTGGAAATATGCTACACTGGATGATGAGTGGACCCAGGAAAATAATTTTGCCGGGGTCAAACGGGGTGATGCAGTAGGTTTTGTTGTTGGAGGTACAGGCTATGTAGGTCAGGGCTATGATTTTGACACCAACAGCTTTTTGAATGATTTTTATGCTTATAATGCTACCTCTGACTCGTGGGCTGAAATCAGTGCACCTTTAAATCCCAGTGCAAACCTTGAAGGCGGTATTGGATTTAGTGTTGGTGACAAAGGGTATATCGGGCTGGGAAGAAACGGCACCAATGCACCGGTAAATGACTTTTGGAAGTACGATCCAACGGAAGACTCATGGACACAATTTGCAACTTATGACGGAAATGGCGTGATCAATGTGCAAGCATTTGTCGTTGGTAAAAAAGTATATCTAATCAACGGATCCAATGAAAATAACTCCGAGCACTATGTAGAAATGTGGGAATTCACACCTGAATCATTTTAAATATGAAAAAGTACTTTATACTCGGAATGATTTTGTGCTTTTCATGTGTGGTATTAGGTCAAAGTACTGAAGCTACCAGTGAAACGTTCAACTTCTATATTAAGTCCCGGGACAAAGCCTCTCCTGTCCTTTATTGGCTTAATCCCACCTCTGAGATCAGTCTGTCGAAAGAGCCCCAATTCAAACTAAAGGTGGGCATCAAATGTCCTTCCCAGATTAAAAATGTCATTATTCGGTTGAATGGTGAGGATCTCAGCAACTCCCGAGGTATGGGTGTGGTCAGTGGAAACACACAATCCGGAGAGTATGACCTATTTATTGACAATGATCTTCTTCTGGCAGAGGGTGACAATGTGATCGAACTTACCGCCATAAATACATTTGGGAAATCTGTAAAAGAGGAACGGGTAATCCGTTATATGGGTAGCTCAAGTAACAGAACTGACAGGGCCCTCCTATTCGCTACAGACAACTACGACAACTGGAAAAACCTCAGTAATCCCATCAACGATGCGCGAACCATAGCCAAAGAGCTGGAAGTAACCTACGGATATCAGGTAGAGCTACTTGAAGACAATAATATTCAGGATATTCTTATCAAATTAAGGGAGTATGCTGGAAAAGTTTATTTAGAAGATGATCAGTTATTTATCTTTTTTGCTGGTCACGGACACTACGATCAACTTCTTGGTGATGGGTACATTGTTGGGAGAGATTCTAAAAGCAATGACCCGGCAAACACTTCCTATCTCTCCTATTCTGTTCTGAGCAGAGCATTAAATAATCTACCTGCCAAGCATGTATTCCTGACGATGGATGTATGCTTTGGGGGTACTTTCGATGCTAAACTCGCCAGTGCAGACAGAGGTACGGTAGAGATCTATGCCGAAATTTCCAGACAGGAATTTGCTACACGGAGACTAAAGTACAAAACACGAAAGTTTCTTACTTCTGGAGGTAAGGAATACGTACCAGATGGCAGACCAGGCATGCACTCTCCTTTTGCCAAGAAATTCATAGAGGCCTTAAGAACTAACGGAGGAAAAGACCGGATACTTACCCTTAGTGAAATCCTCAATGTAGTCAGCACGATCAATCCGGCTCCCCATTTCGGTGATTTTGGCGACAATGAAGCTGGCAGTGACTTTATTTTTATGGTCAAATAATGCGAGTGCTAATTGGATTAACCATGCTTTTCTACACATATGATCTATTGGCTCAATGTGCGGTTGGGCTAAAGGTAGATGAGAATGATTATTACAGTACACCCGTTCTCACCAAAATCAAAGCTGAAAATCTACCCGCTAGTGCTTCTTTGAAAAACTATTGCCCAAAAGTTGGAAACCAGCTGGACAATCTAACCTCGGCCGGATGGGCTACTGCCTACTACGCAGCTACCATGCTTCATGCGAAACAATCGGAAAACATGGATGAGGAAGTTATTTCATCAGAATCCTTTGCTCCAGTATTTACTCAACGGGCGGTTCAAAAAGAAGCGGTAAACTGCAATGATCCAATATCCATCAAGGAATCTCTGGAAGTTTTGGCTGACTTGGGAGCACCTCGCTTAAAAGACTTTCCCTATTTCTGTCCAGAAGATGCCGAACTACCTACGCAACAACCTGCTATCTCTGGATACAGAAGACTCTTCAATGCTTTTGATTCGGATGAACTAAAGATTCAAAAAGTAAAAACGGCTATACATCAAGGTTTACCAGTGATCATTGCATTACAAACCAACTCTTCTTTTTGCAATCCAGGCAAGGTCTGGACACCCTCAAAAGCGGATAAACAATCCTCTAAACACCATGCGATTTGCATCATAGGGTTCGACGACATTCAATACGGAGGAAGCTTTGAATTGCTCAATAGCTGGGGAAAAGACTGGGGGATCAATGGCTATACACACGTTCCGTTTCAGCATTTAATTCAAAGAATATCAGAAGCTTATGTCCCATATATTCAATCAAATAGACAGAAATTTTTATTGAATATTGAAGTTACTACTATCCATGGGAGTCTTATGCCCGTCCAGGCCGAAAACACGGGATTTAAGTTTATCAAAAATTATAGTAGTGGTCATCAGTTTCAATTTAATATCAACACCAATTTTCAAGGATACATGTATTTGATCTACTATAATGATCGAGGTGAGAAAGGTCTGTTGTTTCCAGGTAATGAATTGGCAGGCAGCTTACTACCATTTGAATTTACGTCAATTGCCTTACCAGGAAATAACCGATACATACAGCTTGATGATCAGCCTGGAATAGAAACCATGGTGATCGTACTCAGTAAAGACCTACTGAAAACAGATGAGCTTTTTGAGGTGATTACAGAAAAAAACAATACCACATTAATATTTGATCCAGACCAATTGAGAATTGAAGGTAAAATTGATAGCATAAACCCATCAGCATTCATTCCAATTAAGCTAAACCATATTTAATGCATACACCGACTTTTTTAAGTATTTTTACTGAATCAGCATATACCAATTTATTTCCATTGAAGAATAATTATTCTCTACCTATTTTCGTCAAAAAATTTTAGTATTGAGCATTTTTGATATCATCGCCCTACTGGTATTTCTTGCCGGTGTATTTTTATTTGTCAACACCTACTTCATCAAACTCCCTTCTTCTATTGGTTTGATGCTTCTGGCATTGATCATGTCGGTGGTAGTTTTTATTATAGGAACTATTCACCCTGAGTATCATTTGGCAGAGCATGTAAAGGAGTATGATTATACGGAGATAATGTATCGTTTTGTACTGAGTGTAATGCTCTTTGCAACAGCCCTTAACGTTAATTTCTTCAGACTGGGCAAGCAACTGATCCCTGTATTGATTCTTTCCTTCTTTGGAGTGGTGATTTCTACTGTAACCATTGGATTGATCGTCTACTTCATGGTACAGTTGCTCGCTATTGATCTGACGCTTGTTGGCTGCTTTGTTTTTGGAGCCTTGATTTCATGTACTGACCCAATTGCTATTACCAAAAATATTCGTCGATTTCATCTTCCTGATGCTCTTGAAGCCAAGGTAGAAGGTGAAGCATTGCTTAACGGCTGCATATCCATTGTGCTTGCTTTTACTTTAACAAACATTCACGAGGCCCAGTTTATGTCAGGCACCCTGGAAATGGTGGATGTATCCATTATTCTCATCAAAGACTTGCTGGGAGGTGTGGTGGTTGGAGTTCTATTCGGATGGCTGGGCTATGAACTATTGAAATATGTAGACAATGATGTGATCGAGGCTGAAATGCTTATCACTTTAGCACTTGTAATGACCGGCTCTTACCTGGCTGACGCCCTTGGCGTTTCCTCTATGCTCGTTGCTGTGCTGAGTGGAATTATCATTGGGAATTTTGGCAGAGACGAGAGAACAGGAGAAAGTGCTGTTGGACCTTACGTCTATAAATTTTGGCAGTTGATGGAAGAAACAGTTTCGGCTATTCTATTCGTTCTGATCGGTTTCGAAATGCTGGTAATACCATTAAGGGCTGATTATTTTGCCGGAGGCTTTTTCGCAGTATTAATTGTTTTGTTTGCCAGGTGGCTAGCGATGTTTATTCCTATTCGATTGATGTCATTCCTTCGTTCCTTCGATAAGGGAGCTGTAAGCGTACTCACCTGGGGCGGATTAAGGGGTGGCCTTCCCGTAGCCTATACGCTTTCTCTTACCAATTTCCCGGGAAAAGAGGTTTTACTTACTTTCACCTATATAGTGGTGGTTTGTTCTGTGCTTTACCAGGGACTTACCCTGGGTATGGTCATGAAGATGTACAGGATTTCTGTGAGATAAACATTCTTGTAATCTAATCTGTGCCTTGATAGGATGCTTTAGGCTTGACCAAAGCACGTATTTTTTATTAACTTAGGTTAACATCATCACCTGAGTCCGATGAAAGCGCTTTTTTCAGTACTTTTTTTGATTTGCTACTTTGTAATCCCGGCACAGGTGGTAGACAAAACACGGCTGGAATATGATGAAGAACAGCTGGATGCGTTTCAGGTAGGTATGGCGGTCGCTAAAGACCAAACGCAGGCTGCTATTTTACTCAATAACGGAGAGCTTAGAATCTTCAATTTCTTTAATTCAGTCTTTACCCATTCGCATAAGCTGGAGGTCGGGGATGTACTGGAGATCGCCTTTTCTCAGGATGATAATGCCTTATTTATCGTAGAAACCAACAAGTTGCAGGTTTTGGATTGGAAAACGGGTGAAATCCTTCTTACAAAAACTTTTGAGGAAGAGATCCAGGCATTCGGTGTGGCACATATCAGTAACCATTTTGGAGTAGCATTTGACAATGACGTACAGATCTGGAGCCTGGAATCTTTGTCTCAGATCCAAAACCTAAGTGTCAAAAAAAATATAGCTACCATTAGCTTTAGCTATACAGAGCCACATGTTATTGTTAGCCCCAAATGGATACTTATTGGAAATCATATGTATTCCTTTGATTACCTGAAAGGTGAGCAAATTGAATTCTACAAAGGGAAATTTATTGGCTCTTATGATCCCAATGGAAAGGTTTACTACTACCAATACAATCCAATCTCCGGCTATACGATCGGAACACCCCTATTGGGTCATAGAACTTTGCCTTCAGGAAAAGATTATCAAGCCATCATGGCATGGGATGCAAAAACGGAAAAATCCAGTGACGTGGGCTTCTACATGACCACATTAAGAATACAAGACAAAGTCATTTGCTCAGTGGGTTATCGTGGGTTCTCAGTATTTGATTATCACAAGGGAGGTCGTGTATTTACCACCAAGAAGACCAAGAGAGAAAGAAGCTCCAACGCCTTTAGCTCCTTGACCGACTATCAGGCTAACCCTCATTACCTCATTGGTGATGACATTGCACTGATCAATGCCTATGGTGACAACATCAACCAGATCTACAGTGCATCACAAAATGAGATCATCGGTTATATTTTCGTGGATGCTGGTGGAGAGTTTGCTGTTGTATCCCGTGATGGAAGATTTGACGGGACAGCCGAATCATCAGAAAAGCTATACTGGACAGCCCGGAAATCACTGAAAAAAACCAGTTTGGCAAGTACCTTTGAACGAGGATTTACTCCTAAACTTTTGCGCTCCCTCTTATATGAGGACCAGGTTGTGGAAGTAATTGATATTGAAGAGGAGATTGATGACATTCCTGTTGTTCAGATCATTTCTTTCGACGGAAAACAAACAAAAGCAACTGATGGGTTGGTAAAAGCATCTACCGCTAAAAAGCAGGTTCAGGTACAGGTGGCAGCAACAGAAAACAAGGAAAACCTTGAGCAAATAAAGCTTTTTCATAACAACAAATTGGTTGCTGTGAATGAAGACCCTACAAGCCTGGTCACCTTTGATGTCACGCTTTCCAATGCCCTGGGAAATGAAAATTACCTGTATGTGGTGGGTACATCCAAAAGTGGTATTGACACTGAGAAACAAAAGCTCATCGTCAACTATTCCGGTAATACGGATGCGCCCCCCAGGCTTTTCCTCATTACTGTGGGGATTAATGAATACAAAAACCCAAGATACAATCTCAATTATGCAATTGCTGATGCAGAAGCATTTTCTTCGGCTCTATCAGGTAATCAATCCACCTTGTTCAATGAAGTAAAGCACTTAAGCGTCAGAAATGCAGATTTCACAAAGTCTAAGATAGAATCGGCATTTGCTGAAGTGATGTCTGAAGCCCGGGAGCAGGACCTGTTGATCTTTTACTATGCCGGGCATGGAGTGATGTCAAAAGGTATTGATGCTCCGGCAGAGTTTTTCCTGGTGCCACATGATGTCACCCAGATCTATGGTCGTGATGAAATGTTGTTTGAAAAAGCCCTGGCGGCTTCTGAATTGAAAGAAATTTCTAGGAACATCAATGCTCAGAAACAGCTATTCATACTTGATGCCTGCCAATCAGCTGCAGCACTGGATGCCATTGCCTCACGTGGAATCCTGGAAGAAAAGGCCATTGCTCAGCTTGCCAGAAGTACCGGCACATTCTGGATCACAGCTACTGGATCAGAACAATTTGCTACAGAGTTCGAAACCATCGGTCATGGTGTTTTCACATATTCCTTACTCGAGGGACTCAAAGGTGCAGCGGATGGCTCCAATGGAGACAAGAAAATCACCGTCAGAGAACTAAGCACTTACCTTGAGGAGCGGGTCCCTGAATTAGCCGAAAAATATCAGGGCACACCTCAATATCCTTCCAGCTATAGCTTTGGAAATGACTTCCCCATTATGATCATAGAGGCGAACTAGGACTTTACTTACCGGAAGAAAAACTAAAGTACATGGCCAAATTCAACCGGTTGCCCACTTCTATTGTTGCGAACTCGTCAGTATTAAATTGTTGCTTAACAGGAATTTGGTATTGAGCATTGAAGGTAAGGTCTCCGGTAAATATTTGTACGCCCAAAGTTCCAAGCCATGAATAACCTCCTGTATTAGCCTCCTTGATATCATTGAAATAGTGATAGGCTGCAGTTTCAAAATACCCACCCAGGAAAGGGACGATCGACAGCATATCCAGCTCAAAGTATCGGAACACATTGACACTGGCATTCAATTGGTTTCCAAATCGGTATTCATGCTTATTTGGTGTATTCAACTTATAAGAGACCTCTGCATTCATCCCCATTTTTTGATGCCGGACCGTATAGTTTGTGGTCAGAAGGTAATCGATAGACCCCGATCCCAATTGAAAGTTGCGATTGATAATTTCTTCCTGATCAGTCTTATTGTACTCACCCACTGGTAATTTTACTCCTGCGCCAAGGTTCAATGAATGGTTCACGTCCGACATTGTGTTAGCATCTGAATTGAGAACACTGTAATAGGCCAGCATAACAGGATCTCCTATCCCATAAGATCTGACATTTTGATGTGATCCATCCATGATGTTATATAGATAAGGTACCATAAACCTCAACTGCAACCTCTTTCCAAGGCTAAATCTACCCATGATATCAAATCGCTGATAAGTATCCTCTGAATATTCGTCTTCAAAGTAATAATCATCATTGTCAATAAAAGCATCAAAATGTGCGGCTGAATACTTCACCCCAACAAAATGAGTGTTTTGCACCGGGATAAAACCAAAGTACAATCCAGAAAGACTGCAACCACATACGTCACAAGACATGGCCTGAAAAGCGACAATGGAGGTGGTAATGGATAGCAAAAGCTTTCTAATCATTATTCATAAATTTTGGATCCGTAAGAAACTCATCATCTGTTAGCGTTTTAATAAATGCTATGATTTGCGACTTTTCACTGGATGTGAGCGGTATGCCTATTACTTTACCATCCTTCATAAATACAGGGTCAATGCTAGGAGAATTTATCATTCCTTCAGCATAATGATCCAGCACCTCTTCGAGTGTTTGAAAACGAGCATTGTGCATATAAGGGGCTGTCACCTCAATATTCCTGAGGCTGGGGACCCTGAATTTTCCATTATCTGATTCACTCTCAGTAATCAATCCCCTTCCAATATCTCCGAAGGAGGCACTAAGGCCATTGTTGCGGTAAGAAAAATCTGAAAAGAGCTCACCTGAATGGCATGTCCCACACTTCTGTTTGAACAGCGCTAATCCCAGAAGCTCATCATCCGACAATGTGCCTTCACCCATCACATACTTATCATACCTTGAAGACGCTGAAACCATCATCACTGTAAATTGTGAAAGCGCATGAAGCATATAAGGTGAAGTGATTTTATCTATCCCAAAAGCAGCCTTAAATAGCTCCGGATATGTTTCGTGTTCATTTAACTTACTCACTACATTCTCCAGTGTCTCTCCCATTTCTATGTCTGATTCGATGGCATTGATGGGTACAAAATCCAAATGGGTGACCCCACCATCCCAAAAGAACTCATTGACGAACGCCAGATTGTTCAATGCTGGGGCATTTCGTACCCCAAACCTATTTTCAATACCAATGCTCGTTGGATGTAAAGGTGTATCAGCAAAAGCTCTGCTCTGTTGATGACAGTTGTTGCAGGAGACACTGTTGTCCCTGGACAAAAGCGGGTCAAAAAAGAGCTTTTTGCCTAGTGCGAACCCTTTGTCAGACACTGGATTATTCTCAAAAGTATAAGTAGGCTCAGGAAAGTGTGGAGGACTAACAAACTCCAAACTGGAATCACCAGGCTCCACGCTTTCATGACAGGACCCAAGCGAAAAGGTCCATGCTATTATTATCAGAGATATAAACCTCTTAATGCCCACTCGTACTTTGATGTATGTGGTGGACACTAAATACCTGATCTAATTGATCAGCAAAGGTCTTACCTCCTTTGGGAGAATGAATGGAATATGAGGAACTGAAATCAATTGAAGCTCCTTCAAGCATTTTCAGTACATCCACAACTACATGCGCCAAAGGAGAAAGTTCTTCTGCCACTGAGACTGTGGTACCGAAGTCAACTGTAATGGTCTTCACATTATTTACGAAATTCTCATTTCCTTCCACGTCTTTCCATCCACCTATGTGAATGGCATAAGTCTTAGCCAATGTTTCTGAACCATTTCCCCAGTCAACATATTGTTGGCCGGAGTTTTCTGCATTTCCTTCGAGGGCCAACCCGATAAAGCCTGCGTTCCAGTTCCAGAACCAACCACTATTGGCGGGATCTAGCACGCCTCCAATGGCACCTTCCTGCATTCCATCTTCTGCAACTCCAATGGTAAACGTCAGCTTATCGTAGGTTCCTGCTGGCACATTTTTTAGCCTGATATTTTGAGTGGTAGATGTACCCTCCAAAATGTGATAGTAACCTCGTGCATCATCGGCATTTACAAGCACTTCATCTTCGTAAAGTTCTCCGTTGGGACCTGTAAGGCTTATTTTACTCACATAATATCCCAGCATTGAGATATTGAATGCCTCTCCGGAGCTTGTTTCAAAGTCATATTCTGTTGATCCGGCAGCTTTCAAGTTAATATCACTGGATCCGACTTTATTATCAAAATATATTTGGAAAGTCCCTACTTCCTCTGGTTCTGTCTCACCTTCGTCATTACATGACCATATGGTCATGAGTATTGGCAACGTGATTGCCAACAACTTCAATATTTCCATTGTTGTTTTTTAAAAAATGATAGATTTTAATAAGGTGACAAATGTTGCCACTCATCTGCTACTCGCCTGAAAACCTATCCTAACTGAGGGGGGCGAAAAATATCTGTGAGATAATTGGTGTGAGGAAGAGCTTCGTTAGAACTGAGAAAGCCAACAGTCAAAACCGCTTCCGATTGATTCCTAAGGTCAGCAAATAACTTTTGTTCATTGAGAAAAAATACAATTTCCCGGGGAGTTAGCTTTTCCGCATTTTCCTGCTGTTCCTGAGCTTCATTTAGCTTATCAGTAAGATAGCAACTACCCCCACAAACCGTGATTGGTTTATTACGCTCAATACAAAGCACCTTAGAGATGTAGTCATTGCGCACCTCAAAATCAAGATAAATCAGTGGAACCATCAGCGTACTAGCCAGATTTGCCACGATCAGAGAAGTAATCACAAGTGACCTTAGAAAATTCATCGCTGTAAAAATCTCACCGAATAAGATCAATTCAAAGCAGTCCGTAGATTTTTTGAGATTTCAATCCAAATAGCGGATTTTAATGGTGATCTGTCGGTTTTCAGGCAGACTAAAATCAAAATCATCAAATGTGGGTAAAAACCAGGTCTTATGCTCATAATTGGAAAAGCCAAACCCCTCTTTCGGGAAAATGAATCCCATGTCAACCACCTGGTTGTCATTGGTGTCGTCTAAAACAGCTATGCCATAAACCCCGGACCCGAAACCGGGGATCTCAGCTGTCATCTTCCCATCTTTCCAGGAGGTTTTGGACAGTACCACTTCGAATACCGGTTTTCGGAGTTTCCATTGGGCCTGGTTGGTATAGACTCCTACCAAAAGCGTTCCCTGATTGGTTCGGATATTTTCAAACTGTACCGATACCTGATGGTTTTCCACCAGACACACCAGATATGCCAAAAGATGAACAAACGCTAACATCTTATCCTCTTAAAACCAAATACGTTAAATAACCAACATATACAGCTACGAAAACCAACCCTTCGAATCGGCTTACGACCGGCTTTTTTCCATTGATCACAGCGAAGATCAACAGTGTACTGGCGAATATCAGCATGAGAATATCCATATTGTTGATAACATCAAATGGAAGCGCTTTAATCACCGCACTCAATCCAAGTATCCAGAAAATGTTAAAAATATTTGAACCAATCACATTGCCAATAGCCATATCTGCCCTACCCTTTCTAGCGGCCACCATCGAGGTTACCAATTCAGGGAGAGATGTACCCACTGCGATGATCGTCAGTCCAATAAATGATTCACTGAGACCTATTTCTCTTGCCATAAGTACTGCTCCATCTACTATCCATTTTCCTCCATAAAACAGGGCGATGATCCCAATGACCATATAGATCACTGATTTTTTGACCGACATCACCAAAATCTCATCATTGACACCTTCAAGTGCATTTTCGTTGGATTTGTCACGAGCCACAATAAATATATAGGTCATAAACAACCCAAAGAACAAAAGCAACAAGAGCCCATCATACCTGCTGATCCATAATCCACTTGTATGAACAAACAAGTTTGCATTGGCCAGGAACCCGACCATAAAGGTGGCAACCAGTGAAATTGGAATTTCTGTGAAGTAAATACTTCGCTGAATGGGCAACGGACGAACAAGAGCAGAACAACCCAGGATCAATAAAATATTTGCAATGTTGCTCCCGAAAATATTCCCTATGGCGAGGTCTGCGCTGCCACTAAAGCTGGCAAAAATGTTGACAATCAATTCCGGAGTACTCGTGCCGAATGAAACGATGGTTAAACCAATAACCAGCTCTGATAATGAATATCTTTTAGCTAGTGAAGAAGCTCCGTCTACAAGCAGGTCAGCCCCCTTAATCAAGAGGACAAAACCTATTACAAAAAGTATGTATACCATTTAGGCAAACCAGCCTTAAAATAAAGGTTGATTTAACCTGCAAAAGTAGTGTATCAGTTAGATTCTATGCCTAAACATTGCTTAATATTTAAAGGTACTTTTATGAGAAAAATCAAAAGAGATATTGCTCCAGATACGGGTTTGAAAACTTGCCCTCGGGGTCATATGTTTTTGCCAGCTCAATGAACTCATTACACATCGGATATCGTTCCAAAAAGGTCTGTCTGCTTATGGTAAAAAGCTTGCCCCAGTGAGGTCTCACGTCGAATGAGGACAATACCCGCTCTATCTTCGGTAACAAAGCCATTACTTCTTTTGGATGTTGTTTCCATGTAAAATGTATGGCTACACTATCCCGGCGATAGCACGGGCTCATCCAGAAGTTGTCGCTGGCTATGGTTCTGACCTCAGTGATCATCAAATGTGGGTTTATTTCCTCCCTCATCCTCTCCAATGACATGATAGCGTCCACTGCTTTATCCATTGGCACAAAATACTCTGACTGAAGTTCCGCGCCAGCGCTTGGAGTAAAGCCCATTTTAAAATGAGGAAGCCGATTGTACCATGGACCGGGGATGCCCAGTTGCTCTGTGCAGGCTTCGGCAGAGAGTTCGGCTATGGGATGCAGATTCTTATTTGCTGCTTTTGCCCCAAAATAATCACTACCCAGATCTTCGTATACCAGGTCCGATCTACGCTTCACCCAAACCTCACTGATTTTCTTATCCATCCAATTGGTAAAAAGGCTAACGCTGTATCCTCCGGACATCAAATCTGTAAAGGATTTTTCTATGGAAGATAAGGGCATATCTTGAAACACATACTGCTCTACTTCAAAAGCTTCCTGAATATCAAGAGTGACCTCAGTAATAATTCCAAAAGCTCCCAAACCCACCACTATTGCAGGAAAATCTGTATGATCCTTACCTAAAGTCACGATTTCTCCAGATGGTGTTATCAGTTCTATCTGTTGTACTGCGGTTGCCAGGTTACCATTATTCACTCCTGATCCGTGTGTTGCAGTGGCACAGGCTCCAGCTACTGTAATGTGCGGCAGGGAGGCCAGGTTATGCAGAGCAAAGCCCTGCTGATTAAGTGACTCACAAAAATCGCCATAACGAGTTCCGGCCTGTACAGTAATTGTTTTGTTTTCTTTATTCAGGTTAGTTTCCTTTAGGTTTTTCAAGGAAACCTGGTGTAAGGGACTATCGGCAATGTTGTTGAAGCAGTGTCTGGAACCGAGGGCCTTTTGCTTTGGAAGCGTTTTAACTAAACGTTGGACCTCCTGTATATCCCTGGGTTCATGTAAATGTGATGCTTTATAGGAATAATTTCCAGCCCAATTCGTTCTGGCTTCGGATGGTGTTTCATGATTTGGTTTTCGTGGTGTGCATGACCAGTAGGAGCTTAAAAGGCCACCAGCTAAAATCACTGAAGAATGCCGGATGAATGTTTTTCTTTTCATAAGGAAAAAACGGTACTCTGTTAAGATAATAAAATTTAGATTAATGACCTTTTAATGACATCTGGTTGTTTCTTTTGGAACTTGAGACTTATAAAGAATTTATTTCATTATATTCATCCGATTTTTTAACCCAAATCCACTGATATGCAAAAATTTTGGACATTAGGACTGATTGCCTTAATGGTTTTCGGTTGTGCTACCACAAAAAATCTGGAAAGTGCCGTAGGCACCTGGGACTTCATCCTGAAAGGCACACCTAATGGTGACATCACAGGATATTTTACTATCGTAAAAGATATTGATAAATATACCGGAGTCATCTACTCAAACGAAGGCAGTAATCAACTCAACAATATCAGCATTGATAATGAAAGGTTAGAATGCAATTTCAACTATCAGGGATATAAAGTTGTGATGGAGGGGGATTTTGACGGAAGATCCCTTGACGGCAAAATGACAGTTGATTACAATGATTTTCCTTTAACGGCCACAAAACGCGACTAATCAAATAGATAGTTAAGATTCACCATCAATTACCTCCAGGCAAGCATTTTCCCATTCGAAGGGCACTTTGGTGGTTTTGGATACATGGCTGAGGTCGTCAATGACAGCCTGAATAACCGGTATGCCATTTTCTGACCGTTCGAGCTCAGCCTCTCTTTCCGGGTCACCGGGAATCAAAACAGCCTCCTGACCCTCAATAGGTGGAGTTCTTCTAAACTCATCGATCCACTGATCAATCCTTTTTTTAAAGGCTTCCACTTCATCAAAACCGTCAATTTCCATGGCTCCAAAAAAGTGACCTATCCCTTTGCCAACGCTTTTTTCTGGCGGCGTTTCATACATGGCAAACTGAGGCACATAAGGTCCCCAATTAGCACTACTGAGTACCCCACACAAGATATCTACCATAGAAGCCAGGCAATAACCTTTATGCCCGCCCATCTCGCGGGTCGATCCCAGTGGTAGCAGACTACCTTTAAACATATCAGAGGCATTTGTGGTATCTCTTCCCTGCTCATCAACCAGCCAACCAGCGGGTATTGATTTCCCCTGCCGCCTGGCAATTTCTACTTTTCCCAAAGCGACCACACTGGTTGCCAAGTCAATAACTACAGGAGGATTTTTATACCCAGGGAATGCAATAGCAATGGGGTTGGTCCCCAGCATACTTTTAGCCCCCCAAAGCGGGGACACAATGCTGGAGGTATTGGTCATTGACCACCCAATCATATCTCTTTCAAGGGCTTTCAGGCTATAATATGAGGCGATCCCATAATGATTGGTATTACACACACTTACCCAACCTGAGCCGTGATTGGAAGCCTTATCCATGGCTATTTCATTGGCCTTTGGCCCCACAATCAATCCTAGCCCTCCATCGCCATCTACTGTCGCCACACTTTTCTTGTCCCTTACAATTGAAATGTTTGGATTTGGGTTGAGCCTTCCAATAGAAAACATCTCAACATATGACTTTAGCCGGGCAATCCCATGCGAGTCAATGCCACGGATATCTGATTTGGCCAGTACATCAGAAGCCAGTAAGGCATCATTTTCTGATACCCCAAACGACTGGAATACATCAGTGGTAAACGCGGTTAAGAATTCAGGTTTGAACAGGTAATAGTTGGGCATTTTTGGTCAGATTAATGTAATAGAGAAAATTCAGGACAGTTTATCAGACTGCTCTTGCCAGGTGGCTGTTGTACCTGAATCGATATTCGGTGGGTGAGCATCCAGTAAATTTTTTGAATACACCTCTGAAGGCTTTATTGTCCAGGTAACCTACTTCCATCATCACCTCATTCACGTTTTGGCTGGTTCGTTCAAAGGATTTCTTCGCCGCTTCCACCTTCACACGTTGGATATATTCTAATGGTGTATTTTGAGTAGCACTCTTAAATCGTCTGATGAAATTCCGCTTACTGAGAGAAACATGCCCGGAAAGCTCATCAATGGTAAGTGTCCTGGAAAAGTTCTCCTCTATGTATTGCTGGGCTTTTTGAATAAGTTGATCGCCATGACCTTTCTGAGTATCGAAAATCATAAACTCGGACTGATTGTATCGATCGATATCAATTTCAAACATTTTACTCGTTGAAATGGCAATGTCTCTGCCATTGTACTTTTCAATCAGATAAACCAACAAGTTTAGAAAGGAATAAGCTCCCCCACTGGTATATAAACCCTTTTCATCTGTGATGATCCTTTCAGGCTGAAAATCCACTTCAGGAAACATTTTCTTGAACGATTCTTTGCCAATCCAATGAGTTGTGGCCTTTTTCCCGTCTAAAAGTCCTGTCGCAGCGAGTAAAAAGGCACCCATACAAAGACTGGCTACCTCAGCACCCTGTTTATGCATGGATTGTATCCAGGGAATAAAGGCCTTATTCATAGCAATGGAGGCTGGCATGTCGCCCATGATGGTAGTTACTATGACTAGATCTGTCTTATCCACCCGATCTATTGTTGTATTTGGTCGGATGGCAAATAGACCATCATAGAGCTCCGTCTCAGGTTTGATTCCAACAAGTTGAATGTTGTAATACGGAGGCAATCCCTGGTCCTTCAGGAAATTATTTACCTGACCAAAAAGCTTAAAAGCGCCTACAACACTGCTTAATACCACAGGCCCCTCTGGGACAATAATAGAGATATGCTTCATGAATGAGATATATTATTCCATATGCCACATAGCATAGTGACACAAAATGTTAAAAATAGGCTTAATAGATGTCACTTTCAACCCCTCAAGTTGTCAATATTACCCATTTACTGTTAAAATCATCGGTGATAGCTTTGTTTACATCAATCAAATTAATCTTGAAATGCCAGAAATTAATGTAAACATGGTGGCTGTTCTAATTGCAGTCGTAGTCAATTTTTTCTTTGGATTCTTATGGTATACTCCAATTTTTGGGAAAGTATGGGCCAGAGAAATGGGTTTTGATCCTGATAAAAAACCATCATCAGGTTCTATGGCAGGTGGAATGATCGCCATGGTGGTCGGTCAATTTCTGTTTGCGTGGGTATTGGCCAATAATATGGCAGCATATAACCCTGAAACGTGGGGCTTTCCACCAAATGAAAACCCTCCTTTTGCGGTAGCTGGAATGGCTGCATTCTTTACCTGGTTAGGGTTTTATCTGCCAGTTGATATTGGTACTGTCACCTGGGAGCAAAAGTCGTGGAAGCTCTTTGGAATCAATACAGGCTATCACTTCCTGACACTACTCATTGCGGCCTCTATCATTGCTTTTATGCCGTGATAAATCTATCCTGGCTTTCACAGCATAATTAACGTATAAGTAAGTTAAAATGCGAGAGCCAGGATAGTTTCAAAAGCTCAACTATATTTTGCTTTGAAGCCTGGACCAACTCCCTCCATTATGTACCTCCTTGTAACCCTTTGAAAGCAGCAGATTTTTGGCAGACCCGCTTCTCATACCGGAAGCACAACAGGTAATGATCGGCTTATCCTTGTCCTTTAATTTATTCAGGTTGCCTGATAACATATCGACAGAAATATTTAAAGATCCTTCGATGTGGCCCTGTTCATACTCTCCCTTAGACCTGACATCCAGGATAATAGCTCCTTGAGCTACGAGTTCTTTATAATTTACTGATGGACCAAGTCCAAACAATTCTCTTAGCATGATATTGTGATTAGTTGATAACTCATTTTAGTGGCAAAGCTGCATAACGTGGACAAAGGGTTTTGCAACATTTGTTACAATAGCAAGCACACAAAAAAAGCAGGAAGATTTCTCCCTGCTTTTCCTATTAACTCAAAACAAAATTAATTCATCGGCACTTCCATTAGCAGAATGCGACTTCCGGGCTGAGTTTTGATCTTAAACAGACTGGTATCCCAAACACCAAACCCGTCTCTCCTACTCAGCTTTTGTCCATTTATCTCTGCCTCTCCCTCCAGAATAAATGCATATACACCATTACCTTCTTTATGGATGTCGTATTGTACTTCTTTTCCCTTATCAAAAGTTCCTAGATGAAACCAGGCATCCTGATGAACCCAAACTCCCGGACCTTCTTTCTCAGGAGACAATACCTGGTAAAACTCATTGTGTTTTTCCAAATCTTTTATGCTCACCTGGTCATACCTGGGGGTCACATTTTTCTCTCGGGGGAACACCCAAATCTGTAAAAATTTTACCGCTTTATCTTTATTCTTATTAAACTCACTGTGAAATATTCCGGTTCCAGCGCTTAGTACCTGCACATCACCCTCTTTGATAACCGCCGTATTTCCCATGCTGTCTTTATGCTGTAAGTCTCCTTCCAATGGGATTGAAATAATCTCCATGTTGTCATGAGGATGAGTACCAAACCCCTTTCCCCCTTCTACCGTGTCATCATTCAACACCCGAAGTTTGCCGAAATGAATCCTATCAGGGTTATAAAAACCGGCAAAACTGAATGAATGATAAGAGTTTAGCCATCCATGGTCAGCATGCCCTCTTGAATCTGATTTGTGATATACAGTTTTCATATCGCTCCTTTTCTAATATATATGTACATACATATAAACGATATTGTGGAGAAAAAGTTTTAACCATAATTATTGTTTAATCAACCTTCTTTAGAATTATAATGAATTATATGTATGAGTCATTTCAAAATGAAAAAAAGTTAAATATTTAGTATTTTGTATGTAAATACAAATAATTCTTTATGCCTCATGTATTACTGGTGGAGGACCAAATGCTATTCGCTAGAGTGCAGCAGATGGAGTTGGAATCTTACAACTACAAAGTAAGTCTCGCACATTCCGGTGAAGAAGCTGTTATACAAGCCATTGAAGATGTAAGTATTGAAGTGATATTGATGGACATTGATCTTGGTGCGGGGATAGATGGATCAGAGGCAGCGAGACAGATTCTTTCTCAGCAAGAAATTCCAATAGTTTTTTATTCTAATCATACCAGTAAGGAGATTGTTGAAAAAACTGAGGAGATTTCATCCTACGGCTATGTAGTCAAAAATTCCGGTATTACTGTCCTGGATGCATCTATCAAGATGGCACTAAAGCTTTTTAAGCAAAAGAATGCAAAGGAAGAAAAAGATATGCTATTGACTTCTATTGCGGAACATTATCCGGGTTATATCAGTGTTGTTAACTCAGATTACAAAGTTGATTTTACTGCGGGAGATGGATTTAAGTTATTAGGTATTGACCCAGTTGACTATTATGGCAAACATGTAAATGAAATTTTTGGGCCTTTGGCTGATAAGGTAAAACAAAATTATAAAGAAGTATTCAAAGGCACTCCTCGTAAGTTTGAAATGAATTTTGATGGGTTTGACTTGTTATTTCAATGTGCACCTTTACCCTTAAATCATGGAAAAATCAACAAGATTCTTGTAGCAGTTACAGATGTTTCGCAATATCTCAAAGCCTTAAGAGAGATAAATGAAAAAAATGAGATGTTGAACAGCATCACCCAGTCTGTTATTTCCACGGATTTAGATGGGACAGTTACCTATTGGAATATTGGCGCTGAAGTTTTATATGGTTGGAGCGCAAAAGAAGCACTAGGCAGACCCATAACAGAACTCACACCTGTAGTTTCTCTCGGAAAGGCACAAGAAATACTTAAGAACCTATTTAATGGTAAAAGTTGGGAAGGTGAAATCTTAGCAAGGAATAAAGAAGGAGATGAATTTATGGTGCATAGTATTAATTCCCCGATCTTTCATAATGGAGTGCAAACAGGGGTAATTGGTATTTCTTCAAGTCTTGAACACAGACTGAAAATCGAAAAAAGGCTAGCAAAAGCAAATAATGAAATCACGACATTGCTACAAGAGCTCCAGCACAGAGCAAAAAACAGCTTTACCCTTATATCCAGTATGATCATGCTGGAAGAGAACAGCTCCAGTGAAAGCCACTTAAAAAATGTCCTTACACGGCTCAATCGCAGAATAATGGCCATTTCAGACATGTATGAGCTGCTTCATAAGAATGAGGCTTCAAACCTTGTCAGGCTGGATGATTACCTTGCAGACCTTGTCAGACTAATAGAAAACTCGGAGCCATCTCAAAAAATTGAAATTGAAACGATTCCTGTGGAAGCTAAACTGAATGTTGCCTTGCCAATTGGTATTTGTGTCGTTGAATTGGTCACCAATGCCATCAAATATGCATACAATGGCCGGAACAAGGGCATTATCATTTTCAAAATGGTCAATCGAAATGGTCAGTTGGTAATTGGCGTTTATGATGAAGGAGTTGGATACGAGCCAGTGTCTGATGACCAACCGGGAACTTCTGGCTTATCTCTAATTCAGGCATTTATTAAGCAATTAGGTGGAGAGTTTAATATCATTAATAAAAAAGGCACCAGGTGCGAAATCCTGGTGCCAAATGATCAACACAACTTAACATTCAAATCACAATAAGTGATTGTAATAAACATCAAAAATCAACCCTCCTGTTTGGTTCATTAAACTGTTAATCTGTAATATTAAATTCTCCAGTCATGGAAGCATGAAACTCACAGTTGTAGAAAAGTTTTGCAGGTGCATCGCCAGGAACTACAAATGTAATGGTACCACTTGAAGCTCCATTACCAGTCACACCACTGCTGTAAGCATTTCCACTTCCCGTACCTTGAGAAGAATTTATCCAAAATGGATGACCCGGAGCGTCTATTGTGAAGGTATATGTCTTTCCCCTCTGAAGGGTAATATTAGGATTTGAGGAGTTTGACAACCCGTTACCAGTAAATAAATACGCGGTAGCACCTGAATTAGTCACATCATAATTTGTCACGTCACCTTCACCAACACTTGAACCAATATTTCCCTGAGCCACCAGGGTAGCCAGATCACCTTCAGCGTTGTGAACATTTACATACCCGGCATAAATAAGTAACTCATCGTAAGTCACCGCTGTACCATCATTAAACTCAGTTACATTGGTTTTGCTGGAACCGTTTTTAACATTTGTCAGGTGAATGGCAATACCACCCGGGTTTACTGTGGAACCTGTATGAATGTGTGTTGGACGATTACTGTCAGTAGCATCTCCTGTCAGACTTATGACCACGAGAGTATTTCCATTCATTCTTTCACTAAATGTCACTGTTCCGGATATACCTGATCCACCAACGGCTGATAGTTCATAGGCTTCTGACTCCCCGGTCAACTTATTAGAGCCGATATCACCCTGAGCTACCAGTGTACCAAGATCCCCTTCAGCATTGTGGACGTTGATATAACCGGCATAAGCTATCAATTCATCATAGGTCACAGCTGTTCCGTCACTAAATTCAGAAACATTGGTCCTGCTAAATCCATCCATAACATTTGAAAGATGAACGACAATGCCACCCGGGCTGGCAGCAGTACCAGTATGAATGTGTGTCGGATGATCACTGTCTTCCGGATCACCTGTCAGCTCGATGACCACCAGGGTCTCTCCGCTCAATCTCTCACTAAATGTAACGGATCCTGAAACTCCTGAATTACCCACTGCTGACATGGCATATTCTTCAGATTCACCGGTTAAAATATTGGATCCTATGTCACCCTGAGCGAGCAAATTCCCTAAGTTATCCTTTGAATCATGAACATTGATATAACCATCAAATGCAATCAGCGACTCATAGGAAATAGGTGTACCATCTTCCAATTCTGTCACGATTGTTTCACTAATACCCGTGGACCCATCTACATTTGTCAGGTTTACTACGATTCCCCCACCCTCGGCTGCTGAATTTGCATGTATGTGTGACGGATGATCTCCATCAGAGGATGTTCCTGTAAGTGTCAGTGTTATCCTTACACTTTCGTCATCCATTTCCTCAAAAAGCGCTGTACCTGAAACACCTGATGTGCCTACTGCACTAAGTGCATACGTTTTTTCTTCTCCTGTAGGTTGCGGACTTTCATCTTCATCATCTTTGTTACACCCAATAAAAATAGCAGTAACTAAGATCGATAATGTAAAAGCGATTAAAGTTGTTTTCTGTGATTTCATCGTTTCATAGGTTGAATTATTGATAAATACTCGATTATCAGATAGTACCTATGAAGTCATCAGATTAGTTGCTTGTCAGGAAAATATTTTATACGAATGGATAATATCATTTGATCAATTCATCTGACGTCTTCAACTTCCTCAAAATCATTTCATTATAAGAATGGTTTTTCCTCAGACCTATAGGTTTTGTTGAATTCCTGCCATAAAAGATCTATTGTTCCGGGATCGGCAGTTTCAGAAAATGAGACGACCCGGTATCTTGCCACATGAACATCACCAGGTTTAAAATCAAACCCATACTCAACCACGGGTGTAAAACAAAAATAGGGCATAGTTGGGTGAATCCGCACATATGAAGGCGCTCGATAGTTTTTTGGGTGACCCATTATGGCCATAGATACAGGTCGATTGTTCACATTACCAAACATGCTTACCCAATTCGGTCTGGTATGATTGCCTGCACGCCCAAGCCCCTCGCTTGTCAAAAAGCCTCCTTTGCCAATACCGGTCAACTCCTGATCAACGGTTGCAGTAGTGTCATTCCAGTCTGCACTTCCCCGAAATGCCATTCCTCCGTAATGATAGGGTTCAACGTGCAAAACTTCCTCCGCAATATTTTTTTGACTAACCTCAATGTCCCACAGATAATACTGGGACAGGTTATAGACCCTTACCTTCCATCGCTCGGCCAGAACTCTTGTGGTATCTTCGCCGTTGAGAACCACCGCGGTATGAGCACCTTCAAATTCACTGAATACCGGTCCGTCAGAAATACTCACCAACGAATCAAAAACAACCGTCCCATTTTCTTTGTGTTGATTCCAGAAGTCTATTTCCTGATTCTTAAACGTTGTCTTCACCCAGGCAAAAAAGATCCCGTGTTGATGTGTATGACCAACGGGAAACCCATCAGTAACAATTTCTTCATTGGGAGCGTACGCAGGATGTATAAATCCACCTCGCTGATAATAAGCTGCACTTCCATCCGGTGGTAGCAAGGTTTCCATTTGGTAAGTTAGAACGGGCTTACCTCCTACTGCAATATTGAGTTTACCATCAGTTATTGTAGATTTTACTAACTCATCCGCACGCTCCTTCTTGATGATCAATGTATATGTCTTGCCCTGATTAGCCTCTATAGTGTCCCGGATAAATACCCAATCACCATTTACTGGTTGAAGTGGAAGCAACATCCCTTCTTCATCATTTAAATACGGATTGCCCTCCGAAATAAGAGAGTCTGGAATAGAAATTATCTGAGGTGAAGGAAGCCGAAGATACTCCACAGGATCTATCGTTACTTGAAAGCCTGGTGCCTTCTCCCCACATGAAACAAGTAATAAGGTACCTAACAAAATAAAGAATCCACTTTTAGCCCTATCCAGGTAATTCATAGCTATTTAAGTAAATGAGATTGGTTGATCAATGTGATTACAATTTTAAATTCCGAATTTAGCTCATAATCCAGCTTTCCCTTCAGCAGTCCAACAAAAACCTCAAGATTCTCAATATATACGGATTTCTTAAAATTAGTAAGAAAATTTTCCGGATCATCCGGTAGTTTGTCAGTGAAATTGAGAAACACATTGCTACGGTCTGTACTCAAAGAAACATTGATATCGCTCTGAGGAATGCTACTGTTTTTGATTAGACAAAGAATGGTTTCATTAAAAATGATACCAATATTAAATGCCAGGTCCGGGTCCATCTCAGCATCCTCACATGATAATGTGAGTTCAAATTTCTTTTCAGTCTTGCTGTATGAAGCGATCAACTGTCTGGAAAGCAATGTTAGATATTCGCTTACATTCATTGAATCCGTTACTTTCCTTTGCAACAGAAATTCATGAATGGTATAAATGGCCTGTATTCTTCCATTGATTTCCATTAGGAAATGTTTGAATGAATTGTCTTTAGTGGATGTGGCCTGAATGTACATTAAACTACTTATTAGCTGAAGGTTGTTCTTGATCCGATGGTGCAACTCCTTGAGCAATGTGTCCTTATCTTCCAAAGTTTGCTTCAATTCTTCAGTCAACTGTTTCCTTTCAGACTCCAGCTTCCGGATGAGTGTTTCCAAATAGGCGGTGGCAAACAATGCCATTACAATACTGATCGAAATCAGAATGACAAATCTAAACTCTATAGTAAGTACCTGACGCTGGTAAAAATAATAGACCAGTGAACCCAAGATCAGTGTCGCAATCAGAATAATCACAACTATTCTTTTGGCGACCGTCCCATTTAACTCATTTGACAATAAAACCCGAACAAATCCTACATCGGGACGAAGTACACTAAACCCAATACTGCAAACCAGGAAAAGAAAAGATGTCAATAAAGACATTGTGGACCAAAAAGAGGGTCTGCTGACTTCCAAAGGCGCAAAGATATGGCTCAGGAGAGCAATCAATACAATGATTTGAACGAGATTGTTCAACACCGCAAATGCATTATCCGCGATTGAATTTTTCTTGTCCACTAAAAAACTAACCGAACCAAGAAGGATGAATGACACTGCAGTGCCGGAAGACATCAGGCTAAAAATCTTTTGATTACTACCAGTGAGTAAGCGATCTATTAAAAAATCAGCCTCAAAAAGATTTTCAATAAATGAAAGACTTGCAATTATCAGGGTCAATAAAGACGGAACAAGGTGATACCAGTTAAGTTGATTTGCTTTCCTGGCATTGATGATAATTTGTATGGCGAGGAGTGCGAAACAAAGTCCGGTATTGGCCTTCGTGCTTGCTCTACCCTCCGGAGTAAAGCCCAGTGCCCAATACAAAATGACTAAGATTGAAAATAAGAGTAAGGCATATCCAATATACCCAGCTATCGTAAATTGTTTATTCCTCACCAGCTATTGAGCAAAATCCACTGGAGCCTACCAGTTTTATGTCAATTTAATAAATATCCACAATAAAATGGATTTTATAAATGAGAAATAGAATTGATATTTAGGTCAGGAGATAGTACTCGAGTCCTTATTATATCCTAGCTTTTGAGAAATTTTAATTCTATTATCCTCCAGTGTATTGATTGCCGTCTGAAGCTCTCTCTTCAGGGAGATTTGCTTCTTAGTGGCTTTCTCTTTGTATTCGGTAAACTCCGTTGCCAGCTGTGAGAACTCCTTCTTGGTAGACCTGGTTACTTTGTTTGAATTAGAATACATCACATACAGAATTCCAATTGTAGCACACAATCCTGCAATTATGGCCCAAATCACAATATTGTACATGATTTTGTTTACCTGAATCCCAATAAAACCAATGCTTGAATTGACTTCCTCACTTGCTTCCAGTTCCGCTTTGGTTTCTTGCAAGGCTAGGGCAATACTATCTAACCTGGCAGTGAGGCCATCTATCCTGGTATTTGCCTGCTTGAGATCCCGTTGATTCCTGGTGAGGGTATCACTTACTATATTCCAGAATTGGTCCAGCTCATGATGTTTAAACATTGTATACCCTTCCCATTTGCTGGCATCACTTTTAAATTCCTTGAACTGCTCTTGCATATCCTGTGAATAAGACGGGAAGAATGAAGTTCCAAGGATAAGGCTAAAGGCAATAATTAAGGTGTTCCGACTACTTTTCATAACTAATTGGGTATCTGATCTAATAATAAATAATCTTGCAATCAGGGTTTACACTCTGAAAGCCACTGATATCTCTTTGGTTGAGCCTGGTGTTGTAACACGACAGCTCATTAAGATTATCTAGTCCAAAAATTTGATCCAGGCGATTTACTCGAGTATTCGAACAGTCAAGCTTACTTAAAGAAACCAGGTTTTCTAATCCTCGTAAGTTAGAGACGTTTGTTCCAGAGCAATTTAATACCTCTAATTTACTCAAAGTAGCTAAAGGTCTCAAGTCATCAGTAGCTGTATTTGAGATATTAAGTTCTCTTAATGAAGATAACGAACCTATTGGTGCAATATTTTCGAGTGGTAGCTGCTTGCATTCCAATACCTCCAGGTGAACAAGTGCAGGCAAAGAAGTCAGGTCTGACAGTGACGAGTTTGAAATATAGAGCGCTTTCAAAGACAGGAAATCCCACAAAGGTTTTAAGTTGTTGATAACAACCTGATCAATCGTCACTTGATCCTGAGCAATGATCCTATGAAGCATTAGCGCGTCAGGTGCACCCTGAAAATCATTGTTTTTGCGAAAGACCTCTTTCCAATCTTCACTCAGCTTTTGCCACCAATTTGAAAGGTAGTTTGAATCAAAGATAATACTACATGAGGGCTGTTCCGTATGAAATTCTTTGATAGCCTCCCAGGAAACATTTGCATTGTCTACATTCAGGTATTGAAGATTGCGCAGGTATGATAGTAGATAGATGTCACTCACCCTCGTCCCCGACATATCCAGGTAGCTGAGATTTTTAAGGTTCTTCAACGGGAGCACATTTTCTACAGAAGTGTTTGATACCTTTAATGTTTCCAGTTTGTCAAGGTTCACCAGGGGGTCCAGGATCCTGATATTGTTTTCACTGATATCCAGATACCTCAATTTATAAAACCTGGTCAATGGTTCCGAACTGTTAAGACCGGATTTCTTCAATGACAATGAATCTATATTGAGTAACATAACCAGGTCTTCCTTACTCGGCTGTTGTTTGTTGCCGGCTATAAAAGTACCTAAAGCCTTTTGCCAGTCAAAGTCCAGCTTGCCCCACCATTGTAAGACCTGCTGACTATTGTTAATCACCAGTACATTTTTGTTTCTGCTCATAAAGGAAGTGGCCTCCGACTCTGTCACCTCGGTATTGTCGCAATAAATTCGCTTTAGTTTTTTAAGTTGAGCTAATGGCTCAATGGTCTTGACCCGCGTCTGATTAATGTTTAAGATTTCCAACTCCTGGGAACCTGACAAAGCCCCTAATCCGGCAACATCAGTTTTAGACACGTCAAGCTCTTTTAGCATCGGCATTCCCGACAAGCCATCAATATTGTTTATCAGGGTGTTGGAGAGGTTGAGGGAGGTAAGTCCTGAGATTTCACTCAATGAATGCGTAGACGATAAGGCACTGCTGGAAATATCCAGTGACCTCAGCCCTTTTAATCCTTTGAGAGGCTGAAAATCTGTGATGTAATTACCGGAAAGGTCGAGATTCGTTAGCGAATTAAACTGATCGATTACCTCAATGTCTCTAATCCGTGTATTCGATACATCTAGTGTGCTCAGATTCCTAAGGTATTTTAAATACTCCAAGTCGTATATTTCAGACTGATTGGCAATTAATGTTTCCAATGTACTGGTAGATCTCAAAGGACCTAAATCTGCTATTCTGGTTTGTGAAATATCCAAAAACCTAAGATTCGACAGTACATACAATGGTTCTATATTAAATATATACTGATTACCCGACAGGTTTAGACTATCAATGGCAGCAATCTCATGTAGCATGGCAGCATTGATTTCGTCATTGGTGTTCAGAAGTATTTTAAATATTTTGTTCCATTCATAGGAAAGCTCTGACCACCAGGCCATCAGTTCCTCATCTTTACTAATCTTAGTGGTGTAGATACTGGCGATTCTCAAGTCATCTTTGGCCTCATCGAGATTCACTTCTATGAATCGCTTTTGTGTATTCTTAACTGATTTGCCTTCAATAGAGATTGCGTCGAGTGAACGGTTCATTTCAACTCTGAAAAATGGCTTTCCATTGTCTCGGGTAAGCTGTTCTACCTTGAGGATATCGAATTTGAACCCAGCATCAGTAAAAAAGAAGTCTACATCTTTGAGGTAGGCTACCACATCTTTGTTGATCACCGATTGGCGATCTTCGAGCAAATCATCCTCTATCTGGACTTGCGCATCCCTGAAGATCTTTGTATAGGATTCATTGATGATTACATCCTTGTCTCTGTTGCTTGTTTCCTTATCTCCAACTGTATTGAGAAAGTACTCCAGAAAAGCTACCATATCCCTTACTCTTTGCTCGTGTCCATTTTGAGCAAAGAGTGCATTTGACGTGAGCAGCAACATCCCAAAAAATATCGATCTACATTTTGCCATAGATATATCTTTTAAGCGCTTGCTTTTGCTTTTCGTTAATAGGAACCAGGTTGGAAATTAGCCAACCGGTATTATAGCCAGGTCTGTTAAAGTCTGACAATTCGAAATACCAACCATCAACCTGAAAGAAATGAAATCTGAGGTCATACACCGTATCAAATTTCAAGTTCCCTAGCTTCAGTTCATATAGAAATAGGGTCAGGTAGTTTGGTTCAAATTCATGTATGGTATAGGACTCAGGTGCTTTCCCTGCTTCGAAGGCTTTCCTTAGGTTCATAAAGTCCAGCTCATGACTCATGGGATGGATAAATGCTTTGGTAGCGGTGGTATCCTTGTTGAAGATATTCTTGAACCGATTATAGGAAATATCATGAATTACCCATTCATACCCTTTGCCCTGGGGTTGGATGTTCATGTACAGGGTTACATTTTCCTTTTTACCCTTGTAGAGAAATCCAGCGTTTACTTCTGCAAACCACTCTCCCTTATGGAAATCAATGAATTTGGGCTCTTTCTTATCATTTACAAACCGGGCAAACTCCTCTTTGGTGTCAGACGAAAGACTGGAATTTTGGTTATCAAAAAGTACCGAAAGATAGTCCCGTCGAAGTTTGAAATCTCTGAAATTCTTATCTCCCTGATAATACCTGTTTCCATCCTCATCTTCTTCCCCATTAAACCTCCTGAAAAACTGATTGATCTGCTTTGTCTGAGTTCTAAAGCGCTCCTCAGCTTCAGGGTCGTTGGTGAGGTCTTGAGCAAAAGAGAAACTGATAACCCAGAATAAAGAAAGGGTTATTAGTATTTTGATCATGCGGTGGTTTCAGTCACTCTGATGTCGCCAAGCAATACATCCCAAAACTCAATGACTCTACCAGCGATTTGGGTCTTTTTCTTCTCAACGTAAATGGTGATATCTTTCTTAGTGGTGTCTTTGTAGCTCAGGCCATCGTCTGAAGTACCGACAAAGCTCTGATAAATGGTCACCACTCCTACATATTTTCCATCAGGCTGTAGCTCCAGGTCACTGATATAGTGGATGTCATACCATTTGATCTCTACTTTATCATAGTTGAGTGCCATCAACCGCTCGAAGTACTTTCTTACCTTGTAGTAGGCTATGTCACTCTTACTCAGCGAAGAAACGCCCATTTCACTATCCGGAGCAAACAGCTCCTCTGCTCTGTCCATTACCCTGGTGGCTTCTGAAAATGGAGTCTTCTTGTCACCGATCAGGCTGATGTACTTGCTTAAGTCCTTTACTTTTTCAAGGGCTAACGAGTCAATCGCCCGTTTTCTGTTCGGATCTATTTCCTGGGCATTGGTTTGTGAAATAGTGATAAGTCCACAAACAATGAGTATGATGAAATATTGAATTCTCATTTTATATTCTATTTCTTATTTTCTAAATAAAACTAATTCCTTGATCTTACCATTGCTATCCAGGGTATAATCCTCTACCCTGTTGATGCTCTTTTTGACATCCTTCAGATAGTTGAGGTATTTATTGATAGTAGTTGGTTCATCATATTCTGCTTTCCCTCCTGCAGCATAAAAAATAATCAACACAGGTGCGTCAGAGGAATTAAACATACTTTCCGCCTCCCGTATACTGTTATTGGCAGAAGTCAATGTTGGAGCATTCGCAATAGAGTTGAAGTAGTTTTCCAGTTTCACTGCAGTGGAAGCTTCTGGTTTATAGTAAGTTTCTTCCTCTTTATTGTCCTCTACCTCTTCTTCAATTTGCTGAGACACCTGAGCTGTGTCAGAAACAGAAGTTAATTTCTTTTTACTCTTACATGAAGAAAAAATCACAGATAATCCAAACAAGAGGATCAAAAACTGATATAAGAGACGAATTTTCATATTTATTTCATTTTGAGTTTAATTTTAGCACAAAAATAAGTGTAGACGCTTACAACGCCTACACTTTTGTTAACAGACTATAGCTGGTTGTCTGATCTTTTTCCTTCTTAAGGTGCAGGTGAGTCTTGGATCCTGATTTGGTTCCAATGTCTATAACGATTCAGCGATCACGGTGTTGTGCAGTGTTCAGGGATTGTAACAATCTGTCTATGACCATTACTGATGAATCTTTAAACTCATAAACAACCTGTATGGTGTGTTTCCCTTTCACCTTTGATCGTATCCTCTCCAAATCCTTTATTGTTCCGGAGTGATACTGCTTATTATTTGAATCATACCAGATAAAAATACTCCTGTCAGGCACCTTAATATCTTAGTTCGGTCGATGAATGAAAAAACTAAACCAATAAGATGCCATAATTATAAATAGCTGGTAACCAGCACATTACAATTATTAGTGCTTCTAGCGATTGATTAAAATGAGAAAGATTGTATCATTTTGAGAAAATGGGTGAACCTGTGACACCCTTAATCGTCGATGGTATACAGTAGCTTATCCTGTGAAAAATCGTAGAGTGTCAGTCTTCTCAGCATGTAATAGCTATCCCAGAAATCTCTCAGTGCATTCACATATTCTCTCTTGGCATTGTCTTTTTGTTCCAATGCCAGAGTAAGATCTGTGATGGATGTCTTACCGATCAGGTATCGGTTTTGGGCCACATCATATCGCTTTTGAGCAACCTCATCTCCTTTCTTCTTAATCTCAATTTGTTTTCTCAATACTTCTATCCTTCCTACGAGAGTAATGATTTCCTGCTCAAAATTCTGGAGTTGCTGCTGAATGGTATATTCGGTCAGTTGCTGAATAGCTTGTGCCTGCTTTACCCGTGACTTTCCCCTGCCCCAGTCCAGGATTGGAAGACCCAATTGCACATCAAATACCTGCTGATTATTCGGATCTTGGTAAGACTCATTAAAAGTAGCAGCTGCATCATTTAACCCAAAGGAAGCTGTAAGCTCAGCATAAAACCTGGAAGCCTTGGCCTGGGCAACATCCCTTGCCGCTTCTATTCTTCTGCGTTCAAAGGCTATAAAGTCTGCCCTGTTCTTCTTGGCATAGTCGAGGGCATCAGCCACATTAATTACAAATTCCGGCAACTCTTCGGGCAACTTGAGCGTAATTCTTGAAGTATCATTGGCCATACCAATATATCTTCTCAACTCCAGGCTTGCCTGGCGCAGGTCCAGTTCGGCCTGTGTAATTTGCCCCTGGGAGGTTAATAATTGCAGTTGAACATTCAGAAGGTCATCCTCCGTAGCTGTTCCTATATTGTAACGACCTTCTTCGATTCTGTAGATCGTGTCATTTTTACCAAGGTTGTACTCAGCAATCTGCAATCCAATTTGCTGATCTATGTAATCGAAAAACAATTGTACTGCCTGCTGTGAAACAGCCTCAGTCTCCTCAACATATGATCTTTTCGATTCCTCATACACTTTTGGTTCAGTAAGCTTGTTCCATTTGAGCTCGTTGAAATCGAACAGTGGTTGATCAATTCGGACATTCACCAAAGTGGAATTCCACTGAGTAGTACTGTTACTTAAGTCCTGAAATTGCCTTACCTGACTGTTGATACTAATCTGGCCACCTGTAAATGCTAATGGCTGGTATAACCCCAGCCGAACATCACTCCTCAACTGCTCCCTGGTCTGGTATTCAATTTCACCATTGTCCAGCCTGTTTTCATTAAAGTCCCTGTTGTATCCAGGTAAACTACCGGACAAAATCAAACTGGGATTATATTCAGACCTGAATGTCCGATAGCTCCAATAGGCGTTTTCTTTTTGTGTTTCAGCCAGTTTAGCGTCGATAGAGTTTCCCTGAGCCAGATTGATGACTTCGTTAAGTTGAAGCAGATATTGCGCATTTGCGGAAAAAGAAATACTACAAATGACTAGGGTTATTAAAAGGTATTTATTCATAACGGAGAGATTGGATTGGGTCTTGTGAGGCGGCTTTTCTGGCAGGTGCTATACCGAATATCAGGCCGACAGATGCAGCTACACCAAACGAAAGTGCAATGGAACCAATGGTGATGACTGTAGGAATCTCAGCAAAAGCACTGACGGTTATGGCGATAGAAACACCTAGGAAAACTCCGATAAGACCTCCACTGATGCTGATCATCATGGCTTCAAATAAAAACTGATTGACAATGTCCTGCTTTTTGGCTCCGAGCGATAATCTTAATCCTATTTCTTTGATCCTTTCCAGCACCGATGCCAGCATGATATTCATGATCCCTATTCCCCCAACCAATAGAGAGATTCCGGCAATGGCGCCCAGTACATAATTGAAAATGTCGTTTGTTCTTTGTTGTTGCTTTAGCAATAATTCAGGAATTTCTACCTCAAAATCCACCACATCATAATGCCTGCGTGACAGCATCCTTGAGATAATATCTGCTGTAGGAGTCATCATGGCCGTCTCATCTACCTGTACTACAAGGCGATCCAACTGATGATAATTTTTACTTTCTTCTGTAGGCTCTTCTTCCTCTTCAGAGTTTCTATTCCCGCCCCTATTTGCCTGAGCGAGCATTTCTTTCGATATAAAAGACCTGTTACGATATCTGATGAGCATCGTTTGTAATGGGATATAAACATCCATATTGTAATCGCGAATGCCCAGATTAGACAAACTTGTTGTGGAGATTAAGCGTTCCTGAAGAATACCAATAACCTTCACCCAGTTATTCCCGCATTTTAGGAACTTTCCGATAGGATCCTCTGTAGGAAAAAACTTGGCTTTAATAGATTTACCAATGATACAAACAGGAACTCCCTGTTCCAAATGACTTTCGGTAAACATGTCCCCCCGCTCCAGCTGAAAATTAAAAATATCAAAATAGGATGGTTCAACACCCACGAGCTTTGCTGACCTCCTTATGCCATTATTGATGATATGAGTTTCCAGGACAACCTCCGGACTTGAATGGTTTATTCCGGGTATAATGGACTTAATCGCAGTAGCATCTTTAATGCTTAAGCCAGGTGAGAACTTATTCTTTTCCTGTCCAGCCAAATTCTCTTCATCAATTGCTTCTTCGGTTTGTTCAACTACAGGCCTTATTACGATATTATTAACCCCTACAAGCTTCATTTGCTCAATAATTTCCTGCTGGGCACCATTCCCAATAGCGAGCATGGCGATTACCGCAGCCACACCAAAAATAATACCCAGTGCGGTGAGGACAGACCTTACCCGATTAGCTATCACGGCTTCCGTCGCAATAAATAAGTTCATCAGAATTTTTTGAAGCATTAGTGGGAGTTAGTTTTCTGGTTTAGGTGTTAGGTTTCTTTTTAATACAAAATCAGAGTACCTCCTCATCCTGATTCTCCTGATTTCGCTTACCATCTAATTCTTCAATTAAGGAAATTTCCTCTAATTTAACTTCCTGGGATGGCATAGAGAGGTAAACCCTGTCATCCTCGTCCAGTCCTAATTCGATAATTGCAGCATTGGCATTCGTAAGGCCTACTTTCACTTCCTGTTTTCGATAGTTAAGCCCCTCTGACACAAAAACATATGATATGGAATCAGCAAAACTATGAAGTGCTTCAAGAGGAACGGATAACACTTCATCAAATTGATTGGTGATAATTGTATTGCCTGTTGTCATGCCTGGCCTCATTGTATCGTCTGTATCGTCCACTTCAATGATAACCTCGAATACTTTAGCATCTGAATTGGGTCTTTGAATCCCAACATTAGCAACTTTTGTTACTTTCCCGGTTAGCTTTTTATCAGGAAAAGCATCCAAACCAATCCTAACAATTTGATCTTCTTTAATTCTCCTTATATCGACTTCATTAACATAAGTAATTGAATTCATTACAGAGAGATCTGGTAACTCGGCAACCACAGCTCCACCCCAAGTATATATTGTAGATCCTTCCTTAATCGGTTTTCCGTCTCGACCTTTAGTATAGATCACCATACCAGGTTCAGGTGCTACAATTCTCATTTCTTTGGCAACAGCCTGCATACCCTCATACTCCCGACGGTCCTTGTATACATCAGTAGCCGCTGCTCTCATTTTGGCAACATTCTGTCTTTGCCTGATCTTCAGTGCTTCCTCGGCTTGTTCCAAGGTTCTTTTGGCTTTTTCCAGGGCAATTTCATTTTGACGAATGGTTGCTGGTGGTTCATATTGTGATTGTTCTAACTTAAGTTCTGCTTCCTGGACTTCATATCTAAGATTGACCAGTTTATCACGCTCTTCTCGCATTTGTAACGTGGTATCCAATTGCGTTTGTTCATATTGAGCTTCTTCTTCCTCCAACTCCAGTTTTGTGTCCTGCATCCGGGTATTTAAATCTGAGGGATCCAATGCGGCTACAAAATCTCCTTTTTCAACAACTGTACCTTCAGGAATAATACTTTGAATTGTTGTTTGATAAACCCGAAAATTTCTTAGTTGGTCAGGACCTTGAATTTTAACTGAGTTTTTTGCCTCTAACTCACCTGTAGTAGCTACTTCCACTACAAACTCACCTCGTTCTACATCTACAATTATTGATGTTTCTTCCGATCCACTCGATCCCATCAGTAAAAAGTAAACCAGAAGGCATCCAACTAATACTGATGAAATAATGATAATCCTTTTATTTTTCATGGGAACTAAGGGTTTAGTTGTGAAGTTAAGCAAAGAAACTTAAGTATCAAATAATGGAATGTTAATTTATATTAATCTTATAACTTCAATTCCTCCAAAATATTTGAACTTATCTAAGACTTTAACAAATTAAACATCAAAATCTATCAGAAATTTGAAGATTTATTTACTTAGAGGTGCATCAAAACTACGTAAAAGTCACAATGAATATTTCTAAAAAAATCCTACTGTTCCTCGAGCAATTAATTCCTCCTGATAAGCTCCCTCAATCAGTTTTAACACTGAATCCATACAATGACCCACTGGCATGGCCGCTCGTGGAAAGATTTTACAACACATACTATAATGACCTTGATCGTCGCACAATAATGTTTGGAATAAATCCAGGAAGATTGGGCGGAGGTATTACCGGTATACCATTTACAGATCCCATCCGACTGGAAGAGGATTGCAACATCCCCAATCATTTTGATAAGCGATCCGAACTTTCTTCAAGGTTTATTTACGATATGATCCATGCGTTTGGAGGGCCATCTAAATTTTACGATCAGTTCTACATATCAGCACTATCACCATTAGGTTTTATGATGGACCGAAAGAACCTGAACTATTATGACATTCCTGAATGGAAAAATCTATTTACTGATTATGCGGTGGATATGATCAGGAAACAGTCAGGGTTTATCAATAATGATATTGCCATCTGTATTGGTCAGGGTAAAAACCTGAAATTTCTGGAAGAGCTTAATGCAACACATCAATTCTTTGAAGAAATCATCACAGTGCCCCACCCCAGGTGGATCATGCAATATCGATTGAAAAAGAAGGATCTTTTCATTCAGGAATACCTGGACAAGCTGAGTCTCTAAAGGGTAAATTCCATTCCGTCTGCAAGTCTTACCAGCTCAAACTCATGGGCATTTAAGACTTCTGTACTCATGTGGGTAAGATAAATGCGATCTGCCTTTAGTTTATCAACATGCTCCAGGATGGTTTCATAGCTGAGATGGGCTGGTTTTTCACTCTGATAATTGTTGCACTCGCAGATAAACAAATCAGATCCATCAGCGAGATCGATCAATGCATCCGTCCATTCGGTATCTCCACTAAAGCTGATCACATAGCCATCAATCTTTATTTTGACACCATGAGGATTGGATGGTATACTGTGGATGACCTCCCTACTGTACACCGAAAGCTCCTGATGATCTATCCATCCTTTATTTTTTAGTTCAATAAACTGAACATCCATCTCTTCCAGCATGTGACTTGTGCCCGGGTAGAGTGCCTCCTGAAGTTGAAAAGCCTTTTCTTTGATCCCTTTCGGCCCGATGATGGTGTATGGTTCTCTGCTGCCTGACTCCACATACCTGGCAATGGCAAAGAATGGTAATCCTCCATAGTGATCTCCGTGGAAATGTGTGACAATGATGGTAGAAATATTCATCACATCTACCCTCTCCTGCTTCAACCTGATCAATGTGGAAGCTCCACAATCAATCAAAAGCTTTTGATCGACTGATTCAATCAGGAAAGAGGTATTAAATCTTCCCTCTGAACCAAATGCATCTCCACAACCCAGTACTTTGAATTCAATTGCCACTTTGTATATAATTTGTGATGTTAAAAGGAATTCAAATTTAGTGAATAAAGGATGAATTCTTAATTTTGGATATGGCACACGAAATTGAAATCAGTGAAAAAGCCGGAAGCATCCTACTGGAGATAGATGATAGCAATAAAGCCAGGCATTGCCTGGTGCTGGCACATGGAGCGGGTGCAGGTATGGAGCATCCATTTATGAAATCTTTAGCCAAAGGCATTTGTGCTCATGGTATTCATGTGGTCAGGTTCAATTTTCCTTATAAGCAAAGAGGGAAGAAAATGCCGGGCAGTCCTAAAGAATCTATACTTGCACTTGAAAAGGTCTCACAATTTGTAAAAGCTAAATTCCCGGATTGTTCAATCGTACTTTCAGGTAAATCCTATGGAGGTAGAATGTCTAGTCACCTCGTAGCCGAGCAACCTCAATTGGGTATTAAAGGACTGGTGTATTTTGGATTTCCATTGCATGCTCCTGGCAAAGCATCAACAGACCGGGCCATTCATTTATCCTCTATAGAAGTCCCACAGTTATTTCTTCAGGGAACGAATGATGCACTGGCAAATTTTGAAATGATCAGTGAGGTAGTGGCAGGACAGAAAAAGGCTGATCTTATGGCATTCGAACAGGCAGATCATTCATTTAAAACACCGAAGACCGCACCCATGAAGACGTCGGAGGTCTTTAAACAGCTGGTGGATAAATCGGCTAGCTGGATACTTAAGCTTTCTTAGATGGCCTCCCTACCCTGATCTGAGTCCTGATCCTTCGATCCTTTTTTACCGGCTTTCTTCATCGGCTTTTTGGATTGCATCAGGATTTGGGCAGCTGCTGAGCTTAGTAGGTCATCATTCCCCTCGTAATCATATTGCATGAGTTCCAGCTCATACACGATTTTGCCATATTCGGCAATCGAGGATTTACCAAAAGTCTCCTGGTTTTGAAGATATACAGCTTCAATCACACCCAGTGATTTTTTTAGCAGGCCATAGAGTCGCTCCCTTTCTGAATAATGATCATTCTTTTTAGAGTAGACTTCCGGGACCAGCTCTTTCAGTCTCTCAAAATGTGCTTTTAATGCAGGATTTTTCATGCGAGTGATTTTAATGTTTTGACCAGTTCATTTGCAATACCGTGCTCTGTTGCCGGAGACAGGTCAATGTATTTGTTGATGACCTCTATTGCTTTTGAATAATTCTTTAAAGAAATAAGCACCAACCCCAGGTTATAATAGCTGTTTGGGTATTCCGGCTCTATTTCTATTGCCACCTCATAATGTGACTGTGCTAATTTCAAATTTCCCAGGTCAGAATATACATTGGCCAGGTTGTAGTGCGCTTCAAAGTGGCGTGGATTGACCTGTAAAGCCTGGGTCAGATAATCGATGGCCTTCCCTTTCTCGTCTTTTTCAGACTTCAGGATACCCAGGTTGCATAGTGCATCCTCTTTGGCATCTCCATTTTGGATAGCCAGCTGATACAGGCGCTCAGCTTCCTGATCGTTTTGATCGTCTTTTAGTAAGGCTTCTTCGAAAAGGCTGTTATTGCCTGGCAGTTGAAATACCCTGGCTTCTTTTGTCTGCGCAGAAAATAAGTTGAGCTGTCCATAATCTTCCGGATTTGGCTTTTTCCGCTTTCGCTTGACTTTTTGATGACCAAGCTTCTCCGGTGGGTTTACTGGAAACCTGACTACCCTGGACATTTAGCTCGCTTTTTTGGCTTTCTCTTGTTTTTCTGACTTGTCTCCTGCTTTCTCCATAGGCTTTTTATCCGCCTTGGCTTGTTCTATGCTCTGCTTCAATGCAGTCATAATGTCTACTACTTCCGGCTCCTCTTCAGAGATAGAAACCACTTCTTTGCCTTCTATCTTGGCTGTGATCATCTCCTTGAGCGCGGAATTATATTTATCCTCCAAAGTTAAATCATCAAACTTTGTCGTCATACTGTCTATCAGGGTATTGGCCATTTTGAGCTGAGCATCATCAATCGGCTTTTCCTCGAGGTTCGGAACATCCTTCATGTCCCTTAGTTCATTCGGGTACCGAAGTTTATACAACAGGATACCCTGTTTATGGGGCGTTAGTAAAACCACACTCTCTCTGTCTCTAAGTACTACCTTACCCACTCCGACCTTACCACTTTTTCTCAATGCTTCCGCCAAAAGGCTATAGGTCTGGGCTGCCACATCACCATCAGGTCCGGCGAAATACGGAGAGTCAAACAGAGTATGGTGCACTTCAGAAGTGTCTACGAAGCCCTCTATCTCAATGACCTTGGTGCTTTTAAGTTTGACCTTTTCAAAATCTTCATCGTCAATGATCACAAACTGACCAGGCTCGTACTGGTAACCTTTGATGATGTCTTCCTGCCTGAGTACCTCACCCGTTACTTTGTCTTTTTTCTCATATTTCACAGGGTTGTGATTTTCTTTAGAAAGCAGGTTGAAGCTCACCTTTTCCTCTGTGCTGATGGCATTGTAAATCCTGATGGGTATGGTAACCAGTGAAAATCGAATGTGACCTTTCCAGATTGCTCTCATAAGCTTATTAGTCTTTATTTAACAAATAAAAAGTAATTAAATAATTAAAGCAACTAAAGGTATTTAAAATATTGTGTATCAAATATTTATAATAAATCTTCCCTTAATCTCTTAAATACCGGATCTCGATAATGTCCGTCTTTGGTTATCTGGCTAAACTCTATCTCGCAAGGAACAGGTGCAAACCACCTGGAATCGGGATCAACCTTATTATCAATGGGTTGTGCAACCTCTTCCCTTTGATCAAAAAACGTTTTCAGCTCTTTAAAGGTTTTATCACTAAAGCCTGTCCCCACCCTACCGCGGTAAACCAACCCCTTGTCATTTTGCTCTGCCACATGAACTGCCCCGAAGTATTTTTCCCTTTCTCCCTGACCTTTGGTGTATCCAATGATTAGCGCGTCAGCAGTATTCTTCACTTTGACTTTGATCCAGGCCGTACTCCTTTTACCGGGGTAATATTTACCATTCACCTCCTTGGCCATGATGCCTTCCACTCCCAGTTTTTCTGCTGCTGCAAAAAGCGCTTTGCCATCTTCAATGTCTTCACTGATCCTATATTTCGTATCTCGTCTCACCGAATCCTTCAACCACATTCTTCTCCTTGCCCAGGGGTCGTTCAGTAAGGATCGACCGTCTAAATAAAGGACATCAAACAAATAGCAGTAAGCAGGATTTCTTTTTATCTGGTGCTCCACTTCCATTTGCTTTTTGGTCATCAACCTTTTAATCACCTTCCTGAAATCTGCTTTACCCTCAGGGTTCAGACACACGATTTCACCATCAAAAACAGCATTGTTGATGCGGAAAGCATCCTCAGGTACATTCAGCTCAGGAAACGAATCCGTAATGATGTTCATGTTGCGACTTCTAATAGTCAGCTCTCCTTCATTGAGGGTGATAATCACACGGATCCCGTCCCATTTCACTTCATAGCGATAATCACCTTTTGGGGGCTTTTTAGCACTTTCCGCTACCATGGGTTGTACCTCCTGCTTCAGCATGTCCACCTGGGGTTGATCGACCCGCTCAAGCAGCCATTCTTTGTCTTTCATCAGGTGCATCCTGTACTCAGCATTGATGACAGGGCTCGAAAGTCTGAAATAGAATCCATTCTTTTTCTCCTTTGTGATCTCATATTTTCCTCCAGCAAACACCCACATCATTCCCCCACCGTATTGGCCTTTAGGGATCTCGCCTTCGAAGGACAGGTACTCCAATGGGTGATCTTCTGTTTGAACCGCAAGCCTTTTTACTCCGGGTACTGGCGGCATACCCCGTGGAACAGCCCATGACTTCAATACACCATCCTGTTCGAGTCTCAGATCATAGTGAAGGTGAGAAGCATGATGTCTTTGGATACAGAATCGATTGCCCGAACCATCATCGGCCGGGGTATATGGCTCCGATGTCTTATTAAAATCACGCTTTTTGGTGTAATCTTCCAGCTGCTCAGGTGATTTATGCCTGGGATTCTCAGGCAGATCCTTGTAGGAGGATTTTCGCTTATCGGTGTGTATTGGCACTGACCATCCCCTAATGGCTTCCCAGGGATCGCCCTCATTCAACACCTTTTCCAATACCGAATGCAGATTCAGATCTCTGGGGTGATCCAGTTTTTCAAGATCATCCCAATTAATCGGACAGGAAACGGGTGCGCCTTTCCTGCCTCTCAGACTGTAGGGACTTACTATGGTTTGAGATCCTTTATTACGGAAGATGTCTATAAGAATCCTGCCTTTTCTCGCCTCTTTGTTTAGATGGAGTGTGGTATTGGAGTACTTTTTCACAAACCCATCCGCAAGGGCTTTAGCCGTGTTGAATGAATCATCGAAAGAATAGTAAAGCTCAATCGGCGTGACCAGGTGAAGTCCTTTTCCTCCGGTGGTCTTGACGAAAACATGATAACCCACATTTTCCAGGTCCTCCTTTAGCTTGAAGGCAAGCTCCTTGACTTCGGCAAAGTTGTCCTGATCTTCCGGAGGGTCCAGGTCATACACAATGTAGTCAGGTTTATCCGCGTATTCTGTAAAGCTGTGTATCTGATGGAGCTCCAGACAGGCCAGGTTTGCCAGCCATACCATGGTAGCTTCTTCACGGGCGACGATGTATTCCTTTTTTCGTTCTTTACCCAGTCGGATATAATCGATCCAGTCAGGGGTCCAGTCAGGTCGATTTTTTTGAAAGAATTGTTCTCCATAAATGCCATCCGGGTATCGCACGAGGGAAAGTGGGCGACCTTTGATGTGCTGAAGGATGGTTGGAGCTAGTTTGAGATAATATTCTATTACCTGAGCCTTGACGATGTCATCCTCAGGGTACAGCACTTTGTCGAGATTCGATAACTCCAGTGTCTGACGACCCACCTCCACATGAACTTTCTTCTTGGCCATCTCCCTGCTTCTTGATTATGTATACGGTGACTGAATGCTCAATCCGGCAAGCGAATTCAATTTTTTAATAAAATAATCCGCCTGACGGGGTGCATAAGTCTCATCTTCCTGCTTACTAAAGAAATAGACTTCTGAAATCCCCTGCTCTATCCATTGTGTGATCCTTTGGGCCCACTCGTCTAGTCTTCTATAATTGGAATCGTGAAGTTCGTAAGCCGCAAACCGCACAAAGACTTTGTCATTGGTGAAGCGTTGATGAATGATATCCCGTTTGAGTGCAGTATCCGTGATCACAGCTGTACAACCCTGAGAACCTAGCATTTCGAAGGTCTCATTAAATGCTTCACCCTCAAACCAGCTTGGATGACGTAATTCCACAGCAACAGGAAAATCTCTTGGGATCAGCTTCAGATAACCCTCTACCCTGTCCAGGTATTTTGCGCTGAAGTTTTCCGGCATCTGTAAGAAGGACATGCCCAGATTATCACCAAACTGCTGACACATAGAAACAAAGTATTCCGTGACGTCCTCTACTTCCTTAAGCCGTTTCAGATGACTGATCCTGCGATTGAATTTGGGACAATACTTGAAATCATGGCCCTTGGCCTTCTCTGCCCAGCTGAGCATATTGTCCTTTTTGATGTTGTAAAAGGTGCTGTTAAGCTCTATACAGTTGAAATGTTTGATGTACTCCTCGAGGTAGTCTTTCTTCTTAGTTCCTTCCGGATAGACATCCCCGACCCAGGGATCCTGACCCCATACACTGCAGCCTACAAATACGCTGGCATCCTTTTTCCCACCGGACACAGTAGATGCATTGTCAATATGATCTTTAGGCAATGAGAGATCCAGGTTATCCAGATCATTAAGACTATCAGGGGCTCCAAACTTCATTTTTTACTTCAATGACGTGAAATGATTCAACAAATGGACTCAATCCATTAATAAATTTAGCGAATCATTTCTATTCCATTGAGATGACTTATTTCATTTGCTTGCTCAATTGAAAACGTACTGCCATCATATTTCAAAATATAGACCCCACAATTTGAATGACCAAATTGCTCCATTTTTGTCAGTGATTTTTCCATCAGCCAGCATAACAGAATCCGCATGGCCCTACCGTGTGTGCATATAAGGATTGTCTCTTCATCTTCTTTTGATAAAATATACTCCATTGCAGGTTTTTGTCTGCTCATCACCTCCTTAGGAGATTCACCCGTGGCAATCTTCAGGTCCAACTCTCCGCCACTCCATCTTTTCACCGTTTCCTTATAAACACGGCCACTTTCTTCGGTAAAGGGCACGCCTTCCTGATCTCCCCAGCTTATCTCCTTAAGTCCTTCGATAACCTCTACGGGAATTGACTGCTCCAGAAAACCGCTAACGGTCTGCCGTGTCCTGATCAGGGGCGTGATGTATACCTTATCAAACACTACATCTTTATACGCATCATAAAATGCAGAAGCCTGTTTCTTTCCAGTTTCATTCAAGGGTGCATCAATGCCACTCCCCTGAACCATTCCTAACCTGTTATATTCTGTTTCGCCGTGTCTAAGCAGATAAATTTTCTTGTTTTTCAATCTAAATGTGATTTGGTTTGTCCCCGAAATCGCAAAATAAACTGATGTTCCCGAAAGACCTCTCAATTGACTCGTTAAATGACCTCGGTAAAGGTAATTTAACATCACACCTGGGGATTGAATTTACAGAAGCTGGTAAAGACTACCTGGTGGCAAAAATGCCTGTAGACCACAGAACAATACAACCTTTTGGTTTGTTACATGGAGGTGCCTCAGTAGCATTGGCAGAGACGCTTGGTAGTGTTGCGGCGACTTTAACGCTGGATATTTCGAAGCAACATGCCGTAGGGCTGGAGATCAATGCAAATCATATTCGATCCGCACGTGATGGCTTTGTATATGGTAAGACCACTCCTATTCATGTAGGAAAAAGGACTCAGGTCTGGGAGATAAGGATTGAAAATGAAGAAAAACAACTGATCAGCATTTGTCGGATCACCATGGCGATCATTGATAAAAAAGGATGAAGGAAAAACTCTTAGAAGAAGTAGGAATATTAACGGGTGATCTTGATCACCTTTTCAAGCAATTAATCAATCATCAATACTCATTTGCCACCTGGCGGCTTCCAAACACTGAGACAAACTATCTGCTGATCGATCTAAATTCTGACAGGCCGAAACAGTTCAACCAGATTGAAGAGCTTCAGGAATCATTTATTATCAATCCTTATGAAGCCAACCATCCACCGCTACCTTACATTCTGACAGGAGACATTATTATAAGCAATATTGATGGAGAGCGAGAGATTAATATTTCTCCAAAGGTATCTGCTAAAGAAATTGAAAAACTGAGCCAAGACCTTTCCGACGAAAGAACACCCGTCAATCAAGAAGAAGCAAGCCCGGTTTCACTAAATAAGGATTTCTCAGCTAATGTTATCAAAGCAATAGATGAGATAAAGAAAGGGTTGGTACACAAGATAGTAATATCCAGGTTTGAAGAATTTCCTCTTGATTCAGGATTTAGCCTGAAAAAATGCATGAAAAACCTGCAGTCCAGCTATCCCAATGCCTTTTGTTATCTCACTTTCACGCAGGAATTTGGCCTTTGGATGGGGGCCAGTCCGGAAAGGCTCATCTCTATCGAAAATCAAAGGATATTCAAAACTGAATCTTTAGCAGGCACCCAGTATTTACCAGAGGTCGACAGTCTGAGCAATGTGGCCTGGACACAAAAGGAGATTGAAGAACAGGCCATGGTGAGCCGTTACATCATAGGTTGTCTGAAAAAGATCAGACTCAGAGAATTTGAAGAATCAGGGCCTAAAACAGTTCGAGCTGGAAAGCTGGTACATCTAAAAACCGAATACAAGGTAGACATGGTGGAGACCAACATGCCTGATTTGGGAAGCATTATGCTGGAACTGCTCCACCCTACCTCTGCAGTGTGCGGCACACCCTTCGAAAATGCGAAGCAATTTATTGAGCAAAATGAGGGCTATGACCGTTCATTGTATTCTGGTTTTCTTGGTCCTGTTAATTTCAATCAAACCACCAATTTGTTTGTTAATCTTCGATGCATGAAGCTCTACAGCAATAAGGCCAGGCTTTACGCCGGAGCCGGAATCACTGAAGATTCAATCCCAGAAAAGGAGTACCAGGAAACAGTAAACAAAATGAGTACATTGAAGGACTTGCTCTAAACAATTTTCCCATCATTCTTTGATCCATATCGAAAAAGGTCATTTTTGCAGGACCATTTAATCCACAATGATCCACCAGGTAGTCTTTGATACAGCAGAATTATTATACCGCAAGGGCGTACGACATGTGGTTTTGAGTCCGGGATCAAGAAATGCACCCCTCACATTAAGCTTTTCGAGGCATCCTAAACTAAAGATCTTTTCCATTGTTGATGAGCGTTCGGCAGGGTTCATCGCATTGGGTATTGCTCAAAACACAAATACTCCTGTAGTTCTTTGTTGCACCAGTGGGACAGCACTTCTTAATTATTTGCCAGCCATTGCGGAAGCATACTATCAAAACATCCCCTTAATTGTGCTCACTGCTGATCGTCCACCGGAATGGATTGATCAACGTGACGGGCAGACGATCAATCAGGTGAATGCCGCTGCTAATTTTGTGAAAGGATTTTACCAGATGCCTGTAAGTCTAGATCATACCGATGCTGCCTGGGAATATAATCGCAAGCTGAACGAAGCCTACAACCTAGCCAGTAATTCAAAAGGTCCTGTTCATATCAATGTACCTTTCCGGGAACCTTTCTACCCGGGGAATGATCAAAAGCTGAAATACAGCGATGATATCAGAATTATTAAGACTCATCCAGCACAGCAAGAGCTTCATTTCACACCTGACTTGAATACCATCTGGCAACAATCTAAGAGGAAACTTATTGTTGTTGGTCAGCATGCACCGGATCCGGATCTGGAAAAAACGCTCAACTCTCTAACCAAGAGATACAGTATTCCAGTGGTTACTGATGTGATCAGCAATATGCATGACCCTTTGTTTATCCGGTACCAGGATCATTTTTTATCCAAATTAGATGAGAAGCAAGCCGAAGCTTTGAAACCTGAGCTTCTCATCACCTGTGGAAAATCAACCATTAGTAAAAACCTCAAGCTCTATTTAAGGAAATATAAACCAAAACATCACTGGCATTTCGAGGAAAGTGATCAGATTGCTGACACCTACAAGACTCTTACCAGGCATTTCAGTTCACCACTACTTCTATTCCTCAAAAATTTACCTGAACCAGAAAAAGCAGGCTCAACATTTGATGATCAGCTCAGAGCAAATCATTCTCAGGCATGGCGAATGCTCGATGAAAAAGTCATTGAGAAACTCAACTTGATTGAAAAATCTGAGTTTTCTGAGTATCAGGCATCATACACCGTTTCAAAAGCTATTCCAAAAGGATTTGCGCTACATCTGGCGAATAGCATGCCTGTAAGGTATGCCAATCTCCTGAGGCAGACTCACCCCGGAGTTTCAGTCTACTGCAACCGTGGAACGAGCGGAATTGATGGAACCAATGGAACTGCTGTAGGACATACACTATCATCTAACAATGGTGTGGTACTCTGGACGGGAGATTTATCCTTCTTTTACGACAGAAATGCCTTTTTTCACCGTCATGACCTACAAAACCTTAGAGTCATTGTGATGAACAACCAGGGTGGCGGCATATTTAGACTAATCGGTGGTCCTAAATCATTGCCAGAGCTGGAAAGCTATTTTGAAACCCAACACAAACATTCAGCTCGATTCATGGCTGATGAATTTGGTTTCGATTATTTTGCTGCCCATGACGAGAAAAGTCTGGATGAGGGACTCAAACAGCTTTTTGGAGGAAGTGAAAAGAAAAAGATCTTAGAAATTTTTTCAGAACCATCTACGAACGAAGAAGTTTACAATAAAATAAAAAACATAAGTTATGAGTAAATCCAAACGTGATTGGAAATCCATTAAATCATACAGCGACATCAGGTTTGAATCTTTTGATGGTATCGCTAAAATCACGATCAACCGACCCAGAGTTTATAATGCATTCCGCCCTGAAACAGTGAAGCAAATGATTGATGCCATTGACCTGGCGAGGGAAATGACTGAGATCGGGGTTGTTGTCCTTACAGGTGAAGGTGACAAGGCTTTTTGTTCTGGAGGTGATCAGAACGTAAAAGGCACTGGTGGTTATGTAGATGAATCAGGAGTCCCAAGACTCAACGTTTTGGATTTTCACAAAAGAATTAGAGAGCTACCTAAGCCAGTAATTGCCATGGTGAACGGATATGCCATTGGTGGAGGCCATGTGCTACACGTAGTATGTGATCTTACTATCGCTTCAGACAATGCCATTTTTGGCCAATCTGGCCCTAAGGTAGGCAGCTTTGATGCAGGATTTGGGTCTTCTTACCTTGCCAGACATGTTGGGCAGAAAAAAGCAAGAGAGATCTGGTTCCTATGCAAACAATATTCAGCTAAAGAAGCAGAGGAAATGGGAATGGTCAATACTGTGGTATCGCTTGATCAGCTGGAGGATACTACTGTGGAATGGTGTCAGACCATTATGAAACGTAGCCCAATGGCTATCCGAATGATCAAACGTGGACTGAATGCGGAGCTTGATGGACAACGTGGCTTGATGGAGATGGCAGGAGATGCTACCCTCATGTTCTATTTGATGGAAGAGGCCCAGGAAGGAAAACGGGCTTTCCTCGAAAAACGTGATCCTGAATTCAAGAAGTTTCCAAAGTTTCCATGATCTTACCTGCAGCCCTGACCGGAGAACACCACTTTGTTATCCTGTTTGACATAGGTGAAATCAAAAGTTTCTGCAATAAAATCAAGGACCTCTTCGGAGGTCTTTTCTTTATAATTGGCAGTTAGTCTGCACAACCTTATCGACGCATTTTCAAATTCTACCTCTAATCCATATGTGTCTTCTATGGTGGTAGCCACATCCGTCATAATGGTGTTTCTGAACGACAGGAAACCGGTTTTCCATGCAAGGTAATTTTGGTCTTTTACCTTTTTCTTTCTGATGCCACGCGTTCCCACCGACAATTCACCGCTTTCGCCTGATGCCAGGCTTACCATCATATTAGATCCATTGAAGGCTTCCGGCTTCTGATAAAGATTGACCTGGCCAGACTCCACAAAGACCTCTGTATTTTCCGAATTCCTACTATTCACGACAAATTTTGTCCCTACTACCTGAACTTTTGCACTTGATGTTTCGATGGTAAATGGTCGTGACTGGTCCTCTTCAATATCAAAATAGGCCCTACCTGTAAGTAATACTGAACGTCCGGTTTCAAAATCATTGATTTTAAGTGTTGATCCCTTCTGTAAGGTAACCCTTGAACCATCAGGTAGCTTTGTCGACACCATCTTCTCAGCTACGATTTCATCCCCGGAACCGTATGGATAGATTAGGTAATTATAAATCAAGAATGAAATTCCAGCAGCTATCACAATGGCTGCTGCGTACCTAAAAATTTTTGGAAAAAGAGAAATCGAAGGCTTTTCATTTCCAACAATCTGCTCGAAAATCCTTGGTTTAGGTTTCTCTTTGACAGAGCTGGCTAACCAAATTTTCTTCGTCTCGAAGTAGGATTCGGCATGCTCTTTAGAGGCACTTCGCCAATCCTTAATCTCTTTTATTTCGGAAGCAGACGCTTCCCCTGCAAAATATTTTGCTAATAATTCCTCCATAATCATATACACTCAACATATTAACAAATTTTAGACAAAATTCCCTTACCTGCTAATAAGTTTATCTGCTTTTGGGTCATACCCGGCAGGCATCATATCCCCTACCCGTTCCCATGCCCAGTAGCCCATCATCTGCATTCCGCGAGTCTCCTTTACCTGTCCAAACCTGTCCAACAACACACTATCAGCCCTCAATTCAATTACTGATCTTTGGATTTTAGGAGTAACATCCAGGAGTGTCGATGAGATGATGTTACTCATCGAGTTGTCGCTATTCATTTCTAATACGTATTGTGGGCTTTCAATTTCCTTGGTGTACTCTATCATGAGCATGTTGTCAAATTTTAATACCCACTCATACGGATTTTCCGTTTCCTCAATCAGGTGCTTAGCATTGATCAACGTTTTATTCTGTTTCGTGATTTCTGAAGGGTGATTGATTTCGTAGACCCGATAGCCTTTTCTGTAATAATTCCCCTCAATCAGACAGATGAAAAAATGATTAGCAGAACCATAAAATCCTTTCTTCCGGTTGTATCGCCACTTTCTAATTTCTTTTCTACTATCTGGCTCAAGGTTTACGAAGAACGCCTTTCCATTTTCGTAGGTGCTCTCCGGAGATTTGTTGAAAGAAAGGAGCTCATAGATAATCTTATAACCCAAAGCGTTATTTTGGATGACGAGGGCCTCAGAAGCTTCAGCACTCAAAACATCCGTATCCTTATCGTAAGCGAAGTTCAGGACCTGAGGATTTATAATTGCACATCGATTGGCATTTTGGGTCTTACCTAAAAACTCAACAGTAAACTCCTTGTAATACTTATCCCATTTATTTTTATCTACAAATCGAGTCGAAACCAATTCCACACCATCCAGCTCCTGCACTTTCACCTGCATCAATGCATTTACTTTTTGATGAACGACATCCTTGACCAGCAAGGGATGAGATACCACATCATATCCCACGTAAGAAAAAACCAACTCATAGCTTCCAGGAGGGATTTTTCTGATCTCATAATTACCATATTTATCTGTCGAGGTTCCTATGAGTGTCCCGTTTAGATGGACGTTCACACCTACCAGTGGCTCCTGAGTATTGGCATCTCTTACCCAGCCAGACACCCCAAATTGATTGACTCTGGAGCCGTTTTCTGGTGCCTCTTTTATTTTTTTGATTATGATGAGGTCACCCTTGCCCTCATACACCAACTGGGTGCCCACTAAAAGTAGGGAAAGTAGTGAGTCTACTTGGATATTCTTTCTGCTGAGTGAAAACAAACTTCCACTGGGCATAATGTCTGAGTTGTAAGAGAACTGAAAGCCAGTTTTAAAAGAAATGCTATCTAAAACCAGCTCAAGAGGAAGATCCTGGAAATCTACAGAAACCTGATCCTTCAGGTCCTGACCCCATGATACAGAATAGGTGCATAACAAAATCACCACACCAAATACCCACCGGCGCATACCTAAACTTTATGATCCTTAAATTTTTCGCGAAGTACCCTGAGGGCCTTACCCATTTGCACTTCGACGGTTTTTACAGAGATGTTTAAATGACTGGCTATTTCGTAGTATTTCAACCCCTCGAATCTACTTAGCTTAAAGATCTCCTGGCATTTTGGTGGTAAATGATCTATTTCTGTCAGCACCTTTTCGAGCGTTGTTTTTTCCTCTTCTTCCAGATATTGCTCTTCTATACCTTCTTCCATAAACTCAATGACATACTGCTTATAAGCATCTTTTACTTTTTGATGCTTGATATAATTTAAGCAGGAATTATGAATTGACCGATATAAGTAGTTCTTGATGGATGAGAGCGGATCTAGCGTCTCGCACTTCTCCCAAAACTTAATAAAAGTCTCCTGTACGACTTCTTCGGCGTCTGCTTCTTCATCTAAAAATTTCCGGGCATAGGACTTCAACAACCCATAATATTCATTGAAGACAAGTTCAAAGGCAAGTATATCTTTGCGTCTCAGTCTTTGAACAAGTATTTGATCTGGCTCCTGCAAAAGTTGTTTCTTTATGAATATCGTTTTTAAAAACGAAAAACTAACAATCGATGAAATAAGAACTGGAAAATCCTTCAAAAATATTTACGAGGATCACGAGTCGCTAGTAATCAATATCGTGAAAAAATGGCATTCTGATGAGGATTACATGGAGTTTTTGACAAGTGGTTCCACAGGTGTTTCAAAGGTTATCAAGCTTGCTAAAAGCAAAATGCGTTATAGTGCAGAGGTCACTATGGGGCATCTGGACCCGAATAAGCAAATAAAACAAGCATTGCTTTGTATAAATCCAGCTTTCATTGGGGGTGCTATGTTGGTGATAAGGGCCATAATACACAACATGGATCTTATCGTACAAAAGCCAAATGCAATTCCGGATATCTCCATTGACAAAGCACTGATATCAATGGTCCCTTTGCAGGTGATGAAATCCCTGGAGGCCAATGAAGCCTTCTTCGATAATCAACATACCATACTTATTGGGGGGGCTCCACTTCAGGAAAAGTTTATTCGTCAGCTGAAGCAAAAAAACACAAGAGCATTTATTACTTATGGCATGACAGAAACAGCTTCTCATGTTGCCCTTCGCGATATTGGATCCAGTGAAGAATTCCAGCCCCTTGGAGATACACAGATCGGAGTTGATGAGAGAGGCTGTCTAAGGCTACTTGGAACGTTGACTGACGGGGAGTGGCTTCAAACAAACGATATGGTAGAGCTCACTGAAAAGAAAACTTTTAAGTGGATTGGTAGATCCGATTTTGTGATCAATACAGGAGGATACAAAGTAAATCCCGAGGTTGTTGAGAGCGCTTTACAGGATCAGATAAAAAAACCAATATTAATTACCTCAGAAATGGATGAAATTCTGGGTCAGAAAGTAATTTTGCTTGTAGAAAGTGAGAAACCTATCGACATCGATCATAGCATTTTCAATCTGTTGCATACTTATTCAAAACCTAAAAAAATTGTGTTCGTAGCGTCATTTGTCTATACATCAACTGGAAAGATTGATCGGATAAAGACTGCTGAAAAATATCTATAATGAAAGTAATTGTTTCTTATCAGACTTTGCAATTGCCCCCTCCTTATTCTTTTGCATATACTCTGGACCTCAATATTGACAATGACCAGGTGGTTGTCAACTTTGAGCAGGAATATCTGAATAGGGATACGCTCTCGGAAGAAGAGATTCTCAATGAGGGTTTTACCATGGATGATAATTTTACCTGGCAGGGTAATCTTGGCAAAGTATGGGCAGACTATCTCAGCAAGCTATTCGAAGATGTCTCTCTGCAGGATGTAAGCAGTGATGATGGCTTGTACATCCATATGGCTGTTGGCAACGGGAAACCTGGAATGGTGCTAGATACCGATTTCTGGGATTATGAGTTACAGGAGATTGTGCAGGCTATCTATGAAGCATCAAAAAAAGAAGCACGAATGCACCTCGACTTTATTTTTGTAGAGGATGGAGAGAATAAAGACATCACTTTGGATGCCAGTTTTGAAGATAGAAAAGCCCGCATAGATGGAGACCAACCAATCAATTGGGACGATCTGAGAAAGATCATGAGCCTTGCTTACAACGAGGAGTATGATGAAAACAGCACCAAAAACCCAAAAGCTGATGGTCTTTGGGTAGATTTTGATGGAGAAGGCCAGTATTATCAGATCAACAGCAAATCTGCTGTAGAGGAACTGATTGACCTGCTGCTTTGATTTAGAAAAGTTGGTAGTTTCCGCCTCTTCGAAAGATATTGGTGTTTAGATCAGGCATCTCCCTGTCGCTGAAATACTTTTTTTTTGCTGTCTTGAATAGCTGTGCAATCATTTCTGCATAATTGCCATCACCCGTCAATCTCCTGCCCCATTCGGAATCATTGAGCTGACCATTGTGCATGGCTTCAATCTGATGAAGGACTTTGTGCGCCCTATCCGGAAAGGTTTTGATGATCCAGTCTTTGAAGAGAGATGCCACCTGACCATTCAACCGTACTACTGTGTAACCCGCATTTAGTGCTCCAGCTTCACTGGCTTTTTTGAGGATTTCTGGTATCTCATGGTGATTTAGGCCCGGAATTACCGGAGCGTTCATGATGCCTACGGGAATACCTTCGTTGCTTAAGTCATTGATTGCTTTCAGTTTCTTCTGGTGACTGGCAGTTCTTGGCTCCAGAAATCTCCTCAATGACTCGTCCAGGGTGTTCATGGAAAAATAAACATGCACTAACTTATAGCTGGCCAGTTCTCTCAATATATCCAGGTCTCTGGTGACTAAAGTATTCTTGGTGATAATACTGATAGGATTTCTGAATTTAAGGGCTATCTCCAGTATCTTCCTGGTAAGTTTAAGCTTACGTTCAACAGGCTGATAGCAGTCAGTATTTCCACTCAGCATAATGGCCTGACTCTTCCATCCCTGAGCGAGAAACCGCTTTTCAAGCTGTTCGGCAATATCCTTCTTCACTACAATTTTACTTTCAAAATCCAGTCCTGCACTGAAGCCCCAATAAGTATGCGAATTCCTTGCATAGCAATAAATGCACCCATGCTCACATCCCTGATAGGGATTGATCGAGTAACCCAGTTTTAGATCGGGACTATCATTCTTACTCAAAGGATTTTTGACCGTCTCATAAAACAGTTGAACCTCAGGGTTTTCAGTTGTTGTAACCTCATCAATACCCTCAAAATGGGTTTGACTGACTTCCTGCTTCAAAAATGGGTTGGCTGGATTGTATTGTGCTCCTCTACCTTTTAACATAACACTAAAATACTAACTTATTTAGTGTTTTACTAATATTATTAGTTTTTATTTACTTGAGACAGTCTTAATTTTACTCATTCCGTAGGCAACGCCCATACCAGTCATTGCTCCAAAAAGATGAGATTCCCAGCTTATTTGGTCATTGGAAGGAAATATACCATAGACCAGACCACCATATATGACCAGTATGATAATGGAAATGAGGATAGACTTAAAGTTTCTTCTGAAAATCCCAAAGAAGATAAGAAATGTGGCTAAGGCATAAACAAGGCCACTGGCACCAATATGATAGAAAGGTCTTCCAAAAATCCAAACAAGTACATTGGTTAAAAAATAGGATTGAAGAAAAACCAGTGAGGCAATTCTGTCATAAAAGATGTAAACTGTGGATCCCAGAAAAATCACCGGAAAGGTGTTGGATATCAGGTGAGTAACTCCACCATGGATCAATGGTGCAGTAAAAATACCTATTAGCCCATTAAGTGATCTTGGGAGGATCCCCAAAAAGCCAAGATCGATAAACATGTATAATTGGATGGAGTATACAAGCCACATGAAAAAGACCAATCGCAGTGGAGGTATGATACTGGACCTCCCCATTCAATATTGGTCTTGTACAATAAAAGCGACTAGCATGTCATTTTTTTGGCTCGTGGATCATTTTCAGTTCCACTAGCTGTGCTTCTTCATAGCTGACTGAAAGGTATCCCAGAACCCCACCTGATGCCTCTGCAATTCGCTTGGCAAACTCCTTTAGGCTGGCGTAAAGCTTAATACTAAATGTCTTATCAATTTTTGGAAGAATTATGTTCAATTTCCTTAATTCCGCAGAAATTTCCTTTGTTCTCTCCCCTACATCATCGGGTAATTCATCAATCAGCTGATCAAAGTCCTGTTTAAATGTCTTACCTACTTCATGAAAATAATCAAGTAACTGTTCTCGCGCTTTACTTTGCTTAATCTGCAGAATCTCTACGGCTTCAGCGTATTCCTTTTTATCTATTGTGCCATCAGCTCCACCAATGAGAATAGCTACATAGGCTGGGGCTTTTAGTAATACTTTGATTTCATCTTCGCGAAGTCCTTCGAATTCCTTAATCATAATAGTGAGCTACTTAAAATTTTGATCGAAAATAGTAAAATTAGACTTTTGATCGTGTGATTGAACAAACATTTTTGGGCAAAAAAGGCACCCAATCAAATTATTGATTTTCAATTGCATATTGAGGTGTCTCTTTACTTATATACAGATCGAAAACCGCTTTAATACGAGCTAAAACCTCCCGGGTAGCCAGGGTTGAAGACAATTTACTTTTCTTATCCGCGGAATACGCTTCGGCATCAATCCCGAAATGATCTGCAATAAACAGTGCCCTATAACAATGAAAATCCTGGGTAATTATAAGAATCTTTTCTGATCCATAAACCCAACGGGAGCGAACCACAGAATCTAATGTGCTAATGCCTCCCGGATCCAGTACAATCGTCTCTTCCGGAATGCCTTTTTCCAGCAATGCATTGAGCATGTCTCTGGGCTCATTATAAAACTGCGTGCGATTATCGCCACTTACGATGATTTTTCTGATGTGCCCTGAACGGAAAAGCTTCACTGCAGCATCAATGCGCTGATCGAAATACATATTTGAATGTCCCTCGATGGTGCGTTTACTGGTACCTAATATCAATGCCACTCTATCTCGTGGCACAAACTCGGAACTATGGTGAATCTTATGGACGGTGGAATTTACAATCCAAAAATTAATCGCCATCAAAATAGCCAAAACGGCCGTGCACGTCAATGCACCAATCTTAAGTACCCTTGAAAAATTCATCTAAGCTTTGCTATTCTTCGTCTCCCTTTCCTTTGTTGAATAGTCCAAGCTGGTTGTCTTCTTTTTCTACTTCTTCTTTTATTGATGACTTTAAATGCTCCAGTGAACCATCACCCGCTTCACTTTCTGGATCATTTTCTGGTTCATTTTCCACACTGTTGACTTCTAAAACATTCTGAACTGGAAATTTATTCCCTATGGCTTTCCAGCCTTTTACGTCTATCAGGTCCTCAAGGTTGAAGGTCTTGTTTTGATGACTTCGCCCCTCTTTGTATTTCACATCTACAGTCGTCTCATCTTCATTGCTGGCAAAATACAGCTTTGATCCTTTGGATTCACTGATAAAATGGAATCGTTTGCCAATTGTACTGGTCTCAATCATAAATCGCTTCACATAGACGATTTTTGATTCCCCATCGATATGGACAGCATTGACTGCTTTCTCCGGATCAAATTTGCTGATTCCAATGACTTTATTGGTCTCATACCTGTTGGTCAACTCAAAAGAGGTCAACTCGTATGAACCATCTGTGTAGAACACGATCACCTGATCATCCGGCCCAAAGTTCCCAAGTTTTTTACCACGCTTGTCGGTATTGAGCCGGCCCACGATTTCATCATACCATATATCCAGACCACCCAGTGTAGATACACCAGCTGCTTTAAATTGCACCTTTCTTACCGGATATTTGGTCAGGATATTTCCTCCTGCTCCGCGACCCTTTATTTCAAGCTCAGCAAAGTCAAAGTCGAATACTTTTTTCCTGGCTTTTGATGCTGCAGTAAGAAAAACCGTAACGACCTCGGCCTCTCCGTTTGGATTGGCAGTGAAATAGTGGACTTTGGAGCCTTTTGCTCCCCTGGTAAGGTCGTATTCACGATCTCGCGTCACTGAGAGGACCTGAAACCTTTTAACCATACTCCGACCCGATTTACCATCTACGTATGCCAGGTTGTAAACCATCCTTTCATCACCCTTCTTGAAAACTCCGGCATATAGAATGTCTTTACCAACAAAGACCTTATCCTGGATCTTCGTTACTACACATTTTCCATCTTTTCGGAAAACAATGATGTCGTCAATGTCCGAACATTCTCCGATCAGCTCATCCTTTTTCATTCCATAACCAATAAATCCATCTTCTCTGTTGACATAGAGCTTGGCATTGTTGGCTGCAACTACAGTAGCTGCAATGGTGTCAAAGTTGGTGATCTCCGTTTTTCTCTCTCTACCCTTACCAAATTTATCTATCAGGTTCTGGTAATATTGAATTGAAAACTCCGTGATGTGATCCAGGTGATACTCGGTTTCTTTGAGCTCTTCTTCAAACTTTTTCAGTAGCTCATCGGCCTTGAATGTATCGTATTTTGATATCCGCTTGATCTTGATCTCAGTAAGCCTGACAATATCATCCTGTGTGATCTCACGGTAAAATTGAGGTTTGTATGGATCCAACCCTTTGTCAATGGTACTGATCACATCTTCCCATGTTTCGCATTCTTCGATATCGCGGTAGATCCTGTTTTCGATGAAGATCTTTTCCAGGGATGAGAACAGGATTTTTTCCAACAACTCCCCTTTTTTGATCTCCAGCTCTTGCCGTAGCAAAGACACTGTCTGATCTACAGAATGCTTCAGGATCTCTGAAACACCAACAAAATGCGGCTTGTCCTGGATGATTACGCAGGCATTGGGCGATACGGAGACTTCACAATCTGTAAAAGCATACAAAGCATCAATGGTAATGTCCGGGGAAACACCCGCTGCCAGCTTGATGAGGATTTCAATGTCTTTAGCCGTATTATCAATGACCTGCTTGATCTTGATTTTTCCTTTGTCATTGGCCTTTACAATAGAATCAATCAAAGATGTGGTGGTAGTTCCGAAAGGAATATCCCGGATCGCAATGGTTTTTGGGTCTACTTCCTCAATAGCAGCACGAACCCTTACTTTGCCACCACGTCGGCCATCATTGTAATCTGAGACGTCAACCTTACCTCCGGTGAGGAAATCAGGATACAACTTTGGCTTTTTGCCTTTCAGGATGCCAATGGAAGCCTCAAGTAGTTCAATGAAGTTGTGTGGCAGAATCTTGGTAGATAAACCAACCGCAATACCTTCTACACCCTGAGCCAGAAGCAATGGGAACTTAACTGGGAATGTGACCGGCTCTTTTTTTCTTCCGTCATATGAGAGCTGCCACTCCGTGGTTTGTGGATTATAAACGACCTCTAATGCAAATTTGGAAAGTCGCGTCTCTATGTATCGGGCTGCTGCCGCGCCATCACCGGTACGAACATCACCCCAGTTGCCCTGGGTATCCAGAAGCAGGTCTTTCTGACCAATATTCACGATGGCATCCGAAATGGAAGCATCACCATGAGGGTGATACTGCATGGTACTACCTATCACGTTGGCCACTTTATTGAAACGGCCATCGTCCATTTCCTTTACTGCATGCAAAATCCTTCTTTGAACTGGTTTTAAGCCATCTTCAATCGCAGGAACCGCCCGCTCCAGGATCACATAAGATGCATAGTCCAAAAACCAGTTTTCGTACATCCCCGAAACAGGGATCACGTCATGTAATTCTTCTTCTCCGTTTTTACCGTTTTCTTCGCTCATTACACGTTAAAAAATTTCAAACCATAATATGTTATAAATCAAAAAATAGCCAATGGCGGCCGAAACTGAGATCAGGTTTCCAATGAGGAAATAGTCATTTGAAACCCGGTCATCATCTTTGATATGGGTAGCAATCTTCAGCGCTCCAAACAATGTAAGTGCATGAAAAATGTCATTCACCATGGCAAAAAACAAAAACAGTCGTTCAAAGGTACCACGGATTGCCCCTGAAAATGACATGCTGCCTCTGTTCATTATCCTGATGAGAATAAAGAAGCAAAGGTTGGTGACCAACTCCCCAGCAACAAGTACAGATACAAATAAACCAACTTCCTTAATGCCTGGCATTTGTTGTCTCTTTAATTAGTTCCTTACAGACCAAATATTCTGAAATGGCTAAACTACGCTCTCTTCTCCACATGGTTGAAGTGTCTTTTTTGAGCTTTTTTGCCACCACTTTATAGTCTTGATATCTTAAAAATGCCTCTACCACTTCCCGGTCCTTATCGTGCCAGCTATCTACAAAGTGCTGAAACAATACAAACAATTTGTTGAGCTGATCCGCAATGGCCAATCCCGCAAATTCGAATCGATTAAAAGTCCTTTTCAGCTCAGACAATCTGTTCCGAGCTTCGGTCAGCCCTTTTCCCAGCATACCGTGAGCATGCTTCTCTTCAATAGGTGTTTCCACTTCTCCATATTGTAGCACGTATCTCAACTTAAAACCTGCCTCTCTTCCTACAATCAGTTCTTCTAACCTAAATATTACCTCTAAAGCTGAATCCAGATCTTTAACAATCCCCTGGAACTCATCACCGAGCGTAATGGTCAATGGTGATTTTATCTTTTCATCAAACTCCTTGTTGACCTTTTTCACCAACCGCTTAAACTCCCCCATCAAAGGACCGGAGGCATAATCCGAGCTATCAACAATATCTGCCATCAAGATATAATACATCATTGCATATTTATTACAATAATATAATAATTGCATTAATATTACAAATATTTATTTATTGTATATTTATTACAATTAATTAAGGTAATCATTTAACCGGTTTGACAAATCTTCCAGATAAGGAATGAAACTGGTAGAATGAGTACCATCAGTAATTGTAATAAAGCTCACCTTGTTAGTGTTGAAATGATTGAATACCTCAACAGAATTTTCATACGGCACAGTGATATCAGCACTACCATGATACATAATCATATCTATACCAGGTGTCCAGTCTGTCAGGCTATTGTTTTCGAAAGCCTCGTTGATTTCATCATACTTGGCATCGTTGGTATTTTCCAGATAGTCCGCTGCTACCAACTCGTCAATGACATTTGTCAATTGCATATTGATCTCACTCCCGCTCAGGTCACCTCCAAACAGGTTGGGGATCCTGCTTGCATACGGCTCTTTAAAATATGTAGTTAATGGATTTGACCAGTCATAAGTGACCCGATACGATTCTGCCACGTAAGCAATAAAAAATGGCTCATCGTAGGTTTCCTGCTTAAAAAAGTAATCCCTAACACCTTTCACATCATATCCACCTGCTGCTGGAAAGGAAACTTTGAGATCGAACCCATCTATGTCCTTTTCTTCGTAGTATTTGTGAGTGGCCATGGTAGCATACCCTCCCTGAGAATACCCGGCAAGGTATAAATCATCTGATATACTTAGCCCGGCAGCAGCTGCCAATTCCCTGGCAGCATACAATTGATCTACAACAGCGCTGGCTGTGAGGTCCTCATCATAATATGGATGCATAATATCCACAGATGCTCCAAATCCAATATAATCCGGAATGGACACTACCAACCCCGCTGAAGCCACCGTAGCATAAACAAGCAGATCATTGGTAGTAAGGCTATTTGATGGAGCCTGCTCATCTGCGGCAATAGTTCCATGCTGAAAACTCAGGATTCCTTTTGCTTCCTCCATAACCGGCAATGCCACCACTCCGGAAGCAACGATCTCCTCCCCTTTATACTCTGTTGAGTAGCTGATTTTATAGATGTCCACATCATATTGCAAACTGGCTACAGGAATATCAAGTTGAGAAAACAGGATAGCATTTTTCACTGTGATTGATGTAATGGTAGAAACCTCTTCAAACTCAACGATGTAATTAAAAGAAGGACCGTCGTCATCCTTGTTACATGCTGTGAAAGCAAATAACAGGGCAAGACAGATAGTTAATTTGTAATTAAACCGGATCACTTTCACGACTCGACCAGTACTGGCGCTTCTTTTACGATATCCTTCTCTACTTTCAATTTGTTAATGATAAACTCCTGTCGTTCCGGGGTGTTTTTGCCCATATAGAATGCCAGTATGTCTTTAGTCTTGGTATCCTTTTTCAGGATCACAGGCTCCAACCGGATATCTTCTCCTATAAAACCCGCAAACTCACTTGGAGAAATCTCGCCCAGTCCTTTGAAACGCGTAATCTCAGGCTTACCGCCTAATTTTTCAATCGCATCCCGCCGCTCGGTATCAGAATAGCAATAGATGGTTTCCTTTTTATTTCTGACCCTGAAAAGTGGAGTCTCCAAAATATACACATGACCATTCCGAACCAATTCCGGAAAGAATTGCAGGAAGTAGGTCAAAAGCAACAGTCGGATATGCATTCCATCTACATCGGCATCGGTTGCAATCACGATTTTCCTATACCTCAGACCCTCCAGACCATCTTCAATGTTTAAAGCATGCTGTAGCAGGTTAAACTCCTCATTTTCGTACACCACCTTCTTAGTCTGTCCATAACAGTTAAACGGTTTTCCCCGCAAGCTAAAAACTGCTTGAGTCTGAACGTCTCTGGACTTGGTGATCGAACCGCTCGCAGAGTCACCCTCGGTAATGAAGATCATGGTATTCTCCAGCTTTTCATCATCGCCCCGTTTGTCATTGAAATGCAACCGACAATCCCGAAGCTTTTTATTGTGGAGATTGGCCTTTTTGGCTCGTTCGTTCGCAAGTTTCTTGATCCCTGCTATTTCCTTGCGCTCCCTTTCAGATTGCAGGATCCTTTTCAATAAGGCATCTGCAGCATCCGCATGCTGGTGTAAATAGTTGTCAAGCTCCTTTTTAAGGAAGTCATTGACGAATGTTCTCATGGTAGGTCCTTCCGGCGCTACGTTTTGAGATCCCAGCTTGGTCTTGGTCTGGCTTTCAAAAACAGGTTCCTGTACCCTCACAGCGATGGAGGCCACAATAGAAGCCCTGATATCTGCTGCATCAAATTCTTTTTTATAGAAGTCACGCGCAGTTTTCACAATGGCCTCCCTGAATGCCGCCAAATGTGTCCCTCCTTGTGTAGTGTGCTGACCATTGACAAATGAATAGTATTCTTCACCGTACTGGTTGGCATGGGTCAGTGCTACTTCAATGTCGGATCCTTTGAGATGAATGATCGGATATCTTAATGTCTCCTCGTCCACTTTTCGCTTCAACAGGTCAAGCAACCCATTCTCAGAATGATACTTCTTCCCATTGAAATTGATGGTAAGCCCGGCATTCAGGTAAGCATAGTTCCATAGGAGGTTTTCCAGGAACTCAGGGATAAAATGATAGTGCTTGAACACCTGATCATCGGGCTCAAACTCAATCAATGTGCCATCACGTTCTTCAGTTTTGAAGACCTTGGCATCATTGATAATTTCTCCTCGTTCAAACTCAGCAAGCTTGGACTGACCTTCTCTGAATGATTGTACCTTGAAATAGGTACTAAGCGCATTCACAGCTTTCGTACCCACGCCATTCAATCCCACTGACTTTTGAAAAGCGCCGCTATCATATTTTCCTCCGGTGTTGATCTTGGATACACAATCAACCACTTTGCCCAATGGAATACCACGACCAAAATCCCTAACTTCTACCTTATGGTCAGTCACTTTGATGCTGATGGTCTTTCCATAGCCCATCATGTGCTCATCAATACTATTGTCAAGTACCTCTTTCACCAGTACATAGATCCCATCATCATGCGCTGATCCGTCACCCAACTTTCCTATATACATCCCAGGCCTCAGCCTGATATGCTCTTTCCAGTCAAGGGATTTTATACTATCTTCTGTATACTGAACTTCCGCCATCTTTCTTCGAAAAAATATTATTCACACTAATTCAACCAAGGCTTGAATTTAGATAAAATTCTGATGCTTTAAATGGAAAAAAATAATCCCAATTTAGGATTTTAATTGAAGTAATCAGCAATAATTCGCTGATTTTGAGGGGTTTCTATTTTCTTTTCAAAACCAGAAAAATAAGTCCTATCAACCATCCCAAAACCAGGATCGGCCCCAGCCAATTCAAATAATAGTAATTTGAGGCAGGGATATGCGTCGGATTATTTAGCACCCCCAAAAAGCCTATAATAAGGGAGAGGTAAAGGTTAAAGATAAAAGTAAACCCTCCTATCCAGGCTTTTAAAAATTCATCAATCGCTTTCTTATTGATCATGTTCTGGATAACCAGGATCAGCACATTGATTACTATGAAAACTCCAACGCTGCCGTAAAAGAAATTCTCTTTGTGCATCTCTGCCATGCCCTCTTCATCAAGTTTTACCATGATAGGCATGTATGCGTATACCAATGAGAGTGTCCCAAGAAAAATCAGAACAGAAAAGACTTTGACGAGTTTTACAACCTTAAGCATGAAATGGTGTGGTGTTGAATATTACAAAGTCGCAAAACTAGGAATATTCAGTCCGTAATTGTGAGCCATTATTAAATTAACTTTGAAGTTTCTTAAGATTAGCTGTTTGGTCTTTTCATTTATGAGGTTCATTTTTCTTTTCTCTCTGATTTTTTGTTTCTCCTGCTATAAAACTCCCAAAATCGAGGGTTTTGATAGTAATAACTGGAACATTTCAATTTCCTGTGATAAAGATCGGCTCGAAGAAGGCAACGTGCTTATTAAGAATGAAGCGCTGTTACTGACTTCAAACCAAAATGAGATCCAGGCACTGTTGGGAAACCCCAATGAGCATGAACTTTACAGCCGAAATCAGAAGTTTTTCTACTATGACTTAAAGCCAAAATGTGATTCTGTTCCTGGTCAGCGATTAGCTATCAGATTTGATGCACTGGGCAGGGTCAATGAGATTCAGATCATAAAGGTCTTTGATTGAATCAGAAAGTGAGGAGTGTCTGGATTTCAACATCCTCATTTTCCAACTTTTTCCTGCCATTCAGGAAAGCAAGTTCGATCAGAAAAGAATAGCCCACCACTTTTCCTTTCATCTTCTCTACCAGCTGAGCTGCAGCCCTGGCGGTACCTCCGGTTGCTAACAAATCATCATGGATGAGCACATGATCTCCTGGTTTGATTGCATCCTCATGCATTTCAACCTCTGCGCTCCCATATTCCAGGTCATATGAGTGCTTTACAGTTTTATAGGGAAGTTTACCTGCTTTCCTCACAGGTATAAAGGGCACTTTGAGTTGCTGGGCCAGCTGAAGCCCATAAATAAACCCTCTTGACTCGATACCTATCAGGGCAGCAATGCCTTTTCCCTTCCAGTGATTAAAGAATGCTTCACTCACCGCCAAGCTTAGTTGTGGGTCAGCAAGGATTGGTGTGATGTCTTTAAACAGAATTCCAGGTTTAGGAAAGTCGGGCACATCACGGATCGCAGCCTTGAGCCTTTCTGAAAGATCGTTCATGGCCCGAAGATACTTATTCGAACCTTAACGACTCGATAGGATCGAGTTTAGAGGCTTTATAGGCTGGCAAATAGCCTGATATCAAACCGACCAAAGTCCCGACCAGCACACCAAAAAGTATCCATAGCCAGGGTATTACAAAGGAACCAGAGCTAATGATGCTGGAGACAAGATTTCCAATGCCAATTCCAAGCAAAATACCTCCAGCACCACCCATCTGGCATATGACAATGGCTTCAATCAAAAACTGTTGGCGAATTTTTAGTGGTGTTGCTCCCAGTGCTTTGCGGATCCCGATTTCACGTGTTCGTTCGGTCACTGAAACGAGCATGATATTCATTAGTCCAATAGAAGCACCCAGCAGGGTAATAAATCCAATCGAAAACCCTCCTATCCTTAAATACCCTGTGATTTCACCCAGTCGTTCAGCAAGTGATTGATTCACCTTGATTTCGAAAGAATCTTCAGATTTTACAGGGTCACGCCGAATAGCCCTCATCACGCCTCGAGCCACGCCTGTAGCTGCATCCATCTGTTCCGAACTAGGTATTGAGACAGTAGCTTCATAGTTTAATCGTCTCCCCGCAGCCAATCTTCGAGCAGAGAGCGTTGGGATCAGCACCATCCTGTCCACAGAATTGTTGCCAGCCGCACCTCCCTGAGTGCCCAGGAGACCGATCACCTGAAAGCGTTGACCTAAAACACTGATGTGTTCGTTGACGGGATTCTCAAAATCTTCAAAAAGTGCTTTCTTGATGTCTGCTCCAATAATGGCAACAAGGCCTCCATTTTCAACCTCACTAGAAGAAAATGCACGCCCTTCCTCAATGTCATAACCATCCACCACCAGGTAATCATAATCACCCCCCTGAACCCGGCTATTGGGGTTGGTCACTTTGGACCCGCGCTTTACTTCTGCATTCCAGGTGACGAGTGCATTGACACTGACTAGCCCGGGGCCATTGTAGCGCTCTTTAAACATCATAAGGTCCTGGTAAGTAAGTGGTGGATAGATCTTGCTGGTTTTTCCCTCACGGGCTCCTCTGTCAGTCCGCTTGCTTTCCATATCAAATGTATTCGAACCGAGGTTGCTAAAACTCTCCTCAATGGATAGTTGTATCCCATCGATAGCAGTAAGAATGCCTACCAGAGAAGTAATACCAATGGCAATGATGGCTGCTGTCAAAATTGTCCTCAGCTTGTTGGCATTGATCGACTTAATCCCTTCCTTTATGTTTTCTCTCAGGTCCATCGGATAAAATTACAGAACTTGGCTTCAAACTATCCATGAATTTGAAACGTTGTAACTTTAAATTCAGATGCAAATGAAAAAGCTTTTATTATCAGCGGCAATATTTATCCTTGGATTGCAAATACAAGCGGCTTATTTGTACATCCCGATGGATGATACTCAAAAGAATCATCTGAAATCTTATGGAATTGCATACTGGATTTTAACTCAGGACGTAGAGGTAGACTGGCTACTCAACTATAATGGTGGTAGCTTTTTAGTAAAGCACCACCAGCTGATTGAAAACGAATGCATCATCAGAGGTGTTTCTTACCAGGTAATCTCAGACGCGCAGGCCAACAGCATACTGGCTAAGATTTCAAGTCCATCTTCCAACATGGATGTAATGAAGCTTGAAAAACATCCGAAGATTGCTGTCTACAGCCCTAAAAGTAAACAACCCTGGGATGACGCAGTAACTCTGGTTCTCACGTATGCTGAAATACCTTATGAGGTCATTTTTGATGATGATGTGATGTATAATGAGCTTCCAAAATATGACTGGTTGCACCTACACCACGAAGATTTTACTGGTCAGTATGGCAAGTTCTACAAAACCTATCATCATTTCCCATGGTATCAGCAGCAGCAAAAAGAGTATGAAGAGTCTGCCCGCAAGCATGGTTTCTCCAAGGTTTCCCACCTGAAACTTGCGATAGTGAAACGCATCAAAAGCTACGTTGCCAGTGGTGGTTTCCTGTTTGCCATGTGTTCGGCTACAGACACTTATGATATCGCCCTGGCAGCAGAAGGCATTGATATCTGTGAATCTATTTATGATGGTGATCCGGCGGATCCTCAGGCCCAGCAAAAGCTGGACTATAGCAAAACCATGGCTTTTGAAAACTTTGAGATTGAGAGAAACCCACTGGAATATGAGTATTCAAACATTGACAACCAGCAAACAATAAGGGGTCTGAATCAGTCCAATGATTTTTTCAGTCTCTTCCAGTTTTCTGCCAAATGGGACCCCATTCCTACCATGCTTACTCAAAACCATGAGAAGATCATCAAAGGTTTTATGGGACAAACTACTTCGTTCAAGAAAGGGCTGATCAAATCCGATGTGGTGATCATGGGAGAAACACGATCTATTGATGAAGCAAGGTATATACATGGAGTACTGGGCAAAGGCTTTTGGACCTTTTACGGTGGTCACGACCCAGAAGATTATCAGCATTATGTCAACGAAGAGCCTACAGACCTTAACCTCCATCCCAACTCTGCAGGATACCGGCTGATCCTTAATAATATACTGTTTCCGGCAGCCAAGCAGAAAAAGCAGAAAACATAGACCACACCCAGAACTTGTTTCGTTATCTGTTTGTTCATAAGCAGGTCTTACGTAAACTTGCACAAAGGTTAATCTATGAACGTTTCCAAAGAAAACATCCTCAAAGCGTTAGGTGAAGTACAGGATCCAGATCTCAAAAAGGATTTGGTGACCCTGGGGATGATACAACAGATAAATATCGACGGAAATAAGATCTCATTCCAGGTTGTTTTGACTACACCTGCCTGTCCCCTCAAAGAAATCATCCGAAAGGATTGCGAAAATGCCCTGATCAGGAATTTAGGTGAAGACATTGAGCTGGATATCGATATGACATCCTCTGTGACCACCACCAGGAACACTACTCCAATTCTTAAGGGTGTAAAAAATATTATCGCTATTGCTTCTGGCAAAGGTGGTGTAGGTAAGTCCACAGTTTCCTCCAACCTGGCTGTTTCCCTGGCAAAAACCGGGGCTAAAGTAGGACTCATTGATGCAGATATCTTTGGACCATCAATCCCTACAATGTTCAATTGTGAGCACGAGCAACCGGGTGTGGAAAAAATTGATGGAAAAAATATGATCATACCTATTGAGCAATATCAGGTAAAGCTGATGTCAATAGGTTTTCTTAGCCCTCCAGGTAACGCTGTGGTATGGCGGGGACCTATGGCTAGTTCAGCACTCAAACAATTCCTGGGCGATACCAAATGGGGTGAGCTGGATTATTTATTGATCGACCTTCCTCCTGGCACGAGTGACATCCACCTTACCCTGGTGCAATCCGTACCTGTAACGGGAGCTGTAATTGTGACCACCCCACAAAAAGTCGCGCTAGCTGATGCCACGAAAGGGCTGATGATGTTTAAGCAACCTCAAATCAATGTGCCGTTACTGGGGCTTGTGGAGAATATGGCATTTTTTACTCCTGAAGAGCTTCCTGACAATAAATATTTTATCTTTGGAGAAGAAGGTGGAAGGCGTCTGGCTGAAAGTCAAGAAGTTCCCTTCCTTGGTCAGATACCTATTGTACAATCTATCAGGGAAAGCGGAGATTCCGGATACCCAGCTGTTTTAAAGGATGATATCACAGCTGAGGCATTTAGTAACCTGGCTTCTTCTTTGGCGCAGCAGGTCGCCATACGCAACGCCACCATTGCTAAAACCCAAAAAGTAGAGATCAATGCCTGAAATTAAGGAACGCATAGAAACCGCATTGGATAGCATCAGGCCCTACCTTGAAGCTGATGGTGGTAACGTGAAAATTTTAAAGGTGGATGAAGACAACAAAGTCTTTTTGGAGCTCCTGGGGAATTGCGGGAACTGTCCAATGTCTACCATGACACTCAAGGCCGGTGTGGAAGAAGCTATTAAGCGAGCTGTGCCTGAAGTAACAGCCGTTGAAGCTGTCAACATCACCAGTCCTGATGATCCAAATGCTGTGTTACCCCAAAGAATGATGTAAAATGAGAGCCGCACTGGTCATCCTGATAATTTGCCAGGTGACAACCTTGTTTTCACAAGAGCGGTGTGCAACAAATTTTACTCCCACCAATCAAATCATCATCAACCAATCCGACCAGTTTGAATCCTGGATCTCGGAGATGCGTACCAGAAAAAGAGCTTTTAGGCAGCAAAATGCCGCGAGATCCAATGTAGTTTATACGATACCTGTTGTATTTCACATCATTCACAATGGGGAAAACATTGGCTCGGGGGGTAACATTTCTGATTTGCGTATCCAGGAGCAGATTGATGTTTTGAATAAGGACTTCAGAAGGGAAAACGATGACGCTACCTCTACCCCACCAATATTTCAGACGATAGCAGCTGACACTGAAATTAACTTCGTATTGGCAAAGCAGGACCCGGAGGGTTTGCCTTCAACGGGCATTGTGCGGGTCCAGGGCTCCAAGGCACAATACAATGCTTCACAAGATGACGCACTCCTGAAAAGTGAAAGTTATTGGCCTGCCGAAGAGTATTTGAATATTTGGGTAACTAATCTGGCTGGAAATTTCATAGGAAATGCTCAATACCCATTTGCCAATCTTCCTGGGCTTGAGGGACAATTTTTAAATTATCGACTCACTGATGGGTTGGTAATTGATTATCTATGGGTGGGGATAAATACCAATACCACCTCATTCGACTCGTACGGGCGCACAGCTACCCATGAGCTGGGTCATTACCTCGGCCTCAGACATATATGGGGTGATGGAGGGTGCAGCTTCGATGATTTCATTGCTGATACTCCTGCAGCGTCGGGCAGTTATTCAGGCAAAAGTTCACCTTGTTCGTTCCCTGATGACCAAAGAATATGTGATGAAGGCTCCCCTATGTTTCAAAACTTTATGGACTACACCGACGATGAGTGTATGAATCTTTTCACCCTCGATCAAAAAGAAAGGATGAGGTTGGTCCTTGAGTTTAGTCCCCGGCGGAAATCCTTGCTTACGTCACCCGGTCTGGTTGAGCCTGTACAATTCACCAATGATCTGGGGGTGCGGAGGATTCTATCTCCGGAAATCGCTGACTGTGATGGATTCCTTGATCCTTCTATTGAAATCAGGAACTATGGAACAAATGATATCACCTCATTTTCAGTTGGTTTTTATATCAATAACCAGCTCGTGGAAGCTGTAAATCAATTGTCCAACCTATCTCCACTGGATGTTGAAATTGTAAATTTTGGATCTGTATCGATCAACCAGGCTATTTTCAATGAAGTAGAGTTCAGAGTTATTTCGGTGAATGGTGTAGCAGACAATAACCAGGTCAATAACATAAAAAACCTGAATATTCTGCCCAATGAGACCGCCATCATTCCTTTTTTTGAAGAATTTGAAGGACAACTAAAGGTCAATACCATTGGTGAATTTGGTGAAGCCTCAAACTGGGAAGTAGCAACTGCTCCTAATAATACAGCTTTAAACAAGGCTGCTAAATTAGATTTTTATAACTCACAGGAGAATATTGGAGCATTAGATCTGATGCTCACCAAAGTCCTTGACTTGTCAAACCTCAGCACAGCATTGCTTTCCTTCAAATATGCCTATGCTCCGAGATCCGACAGCATTTATAATGATGGCTTGATCGTAGCTATCTCCACAGATTGTGGGATGAGCTTCCCCGTTGACGAATATTTCTTTGAAAAATACGGTACTAACCTGGGCACCGTGTTGCCGAGGAGCCAGGAATTCACCCCCATGTCTCCTTTCGATTGGGAAGAAGAACTAATTAACCTAACTCCCTTTATTGGGAGCGACTATGTGCAAATAGCTTTTATTGGAGTAAATGGAGGTGGAAACAACCTTTATTTAGACAGCATTGCCATCACATCGGATAATCTATTAGCGTATGATGTGGGGATTCGGCAGATCAGCAATGTATCCCAGGTTTCCTGCTTTAATGAATTTGTTCCGGTTTTGGAGGTGAAAAACTACGGTTACGAAACTGTAGATAACCTGCTCATTTCTTATGATTCGGAGAATGGTTCAGAAGGATTCCAATTCTCAAACCTTAACCTGCTATCTGGTGCATCGGCAAATCTCATCTTACAGGGAAGCTTGCAGGATGGATTAAATCGGCATGAATTTGAGGTGATTTCTGTCAACCAGCGAGTAGATGAATACGCACCTAACAACAAATTGAGATATTATGCGGTATTGAATGAAGATGAAGAGTCAATACCTGTACGTCAAAATTTTGAGTTTGATCCATGGACAATCAATGAGGCATCCAATGATTCTGATTTTGAGGAGCTATTGATCGATGAAAACAATGTCCTAAAAGCAACGGCATTCAATTCTACCAACATTGGAACGGAGTCTTGGCTTGTGAGTCCCACACTTCGCACAAAAGATTACCAGGAGGCAGGTTTGAGATTCAGAGTCTCCTATGCATCCAATGCTCAGCTGATAGATAATTTAAAAATTCTTTTAAGTACCAATTGTGGACTTAGCTATGACGAGGTTATCTACAATAAAAACAGTGATAGTCTGGCAGTAGCAGTGTCTTCTTCGGAATGGGTTCCTGAAAGTGATGAAGACTGGAGAACGGAGTATTTAAGTCTCACCAATATTCTGCAGCTTACAGATGAGGAAGACAGGGTTGAAAATTTTAGACTTGCCTTTGTTTTTACCAATGGAACAGGGAATAATCTTTATCTGGATGATATTGAAGTACTCACCATCGACGACCCCGACCTGAAACCTTTCAACGATCAGATCACCCTATATCCTAACCCATCCACCGACAAACATTTTAAGGTCGCTTTCAACCTTGAGAAAAAGGAAGAAGTATTAATTCAATTGGTGGATCTTTCAGGCAGAGTTATCTATAGTGAAAGGTTTTCGGAGACACTCAACCAAATCTATGAGTTTGTAGCACCTAACCAGTCAGGTTTTTATTTTGTTCGTACGATCGGGCAAAGTTTCGTTGAAACCAAAAGATTGTTTATTCGCCAATAAAGAACTGCTGGTGTCTTAATTTTGGCGCCATGAGAATTGGAATTTTTTTTGGCGGCCAATCCAGGGAAAGAGAGATTTCTTTTGCTGGTGGACGAACGGTATACGACAACCTTGATAAGACACTATTTACCCCGGTTCCTATCTTTGTAGATAGTCTGGGTAATTTTATCCTTCTAGACTGGCAATATTTATATAAGGGAACGATACGTGATTTTTACCCACCAGCCAGTCAACTACCTCCAAGCCCGCACTTTTTCCAGGTCTATATTGAATCGTTAGCTTCTGATCCTGACAAAATAGAAGCAAGCATAAAAAGCATAGGTACCCCCGTGGCAGCAAATGAGCTAGCCAATCATATGGATTTTGCTTTTCTTGCCCTGCATGGTCCTTATGGCGAAGATGGAAACATCCAGGGGCTGTTGGAATGGTATAACATCCCTTATTCAGGATCAGGTATTCTGCCAAGTAGCATTGGGATTGATAAACTCATACAAAAGCAGATCCTAAAAACAGCCGGATTCGATTTACCCAACCATGAGTCTATCTCAAGGTCAGGCTGGTTAAAAGATTCAGCTAAGATCAGCAATCACATTTCAAATCATTTCCAATTCCCAATAGTCATCAAGTCTCCTCACCAGGGGTCATCCATTGGGATAACTATCGTAAGGTCTCCAGACGACCTCCATGGTGCAATTGACAAGTCATTTTTTATTCAGAAGATTGATACCGGAGATTGGTCCAGGCTCGATGATGTGGAAAAAAGGAACTTCCTGATACAATTTACAGATATTCGCGAAGGCCTTGGATTCCCTGTTCTTATTAATAATGAATCATGCTACCATCCGGAAGAACTTTGGTCAATCCTGGACAATTCGGATGCAAAAGAATTGACCCTGATCGCACCAAATGGTGAAGAAGAAGTATTGATAGAGTCATTCATCGAGGGTACCGAATTTTCATGTATCGTCATCACTTCTCCAGAAGGAAAACCACTGGCCTTACCCCCTACTGAGATAAGGAAAAAGTCCAATCTGTTCGATTATCGGGCAAAATATCTGCCGGGGATCAGCAGAAAAGTGACACCAATAGACCTACCCGTAGATGTCGTTGAGGACATTCGAAAAAAATGTGAATTGCTCTATCAAAGTATTCATTCCCAGGTTTATGCCAGGATTGATGGCTTTTATACCAAAGACAAGCGGATCATCCTCAATGACCCCAACACCACTTCCGGGATGCTCCCATCATCATTTTTCTTTCACCAGGCGGCTGAAATAGGCCTCAACCCTTCTCAGTTTTTGACTTACATTATCGAGGAGTCGATAAAGGCCAGATGTAGCTCTGGCAAGCAAACCCAAAAGCTTCGCGGAACAATTGAAAAGCTTAATGAATCTCTTGTACTGAAAGCCAAATCCGAATCCAGGAAAATCAATGTGGGTGTCGTGATGGGCGGCTTCTCCACAGAGCGACATATCAGTATCGAAAGTGGCCGCAATATCTACGAAAAACTTGCTTCCTCTTCAAGATATCACCCTATTCCAATCTTCCTGACTGGAGATGAAGAAAATCATCAGCTCTTTCAGCTACCGATTAATATCATGCTCAAAGACAACGCTGATGACATTAGGGAAAAAGTACTTGAAAAGAAGCGTAAGCATGAAATACTCCTCAAGATAGCAGATGAAGCGCACGGGATAACCTCAAAGTTTGCCTTTAGTGAAGCCATGGATGTAGAACAGCTGTCTTATGCCGACCTTAAAGGTAAAATTGACTTTGCTTTTGTTGCATTGCATGGCAGGCCAGGTGAAGATGGAGCCATTCAAAAACATCTCGAAGCTCAGGGCATCCCTTACAATGGATCAGGAATAGAAAGCTCTGCTACAACCATCGATAAATTTAAAACCAACAAAATTCTGCGTGAAAAAGGTTTCCTGGTAGCAGAGCATTGTATGGTCTTTAAATCTGAATATGGCACTGACCCCATCAGGGAAATTGAGAAGCTGGAGGACGAATTTGGTTATCCTTTTATTGCAAAGCCCAGCGATGATGGTTGTTCGTCAGCAGTAAAAATGATCCGAAACAGGGCTGAAATACAAGCTTTTTCTGATATGATGTTTAGGGATCACCCTGCATTTCCGGAGAAACCAAAAGAAACTTTAAGGCTGAAGGACAACGAAGAGTTTCCTATGAAGGATTACTTTCTGGTAGAAGAACTGATAAAAAAATCAGGAAAAGAGCATTTTCTAGAAATTACCGGAGGAGTAATCACTAAGAAAGTATCCGGCAAGATTGTCTATGAGGCATTTGAACCATCAGAAACATTGGCAAGTGGTGAGGTTCTTTCACTCGAAGAAAAATTTCTTGCTGGTGAGGGCCAAAATATTACGCCAGCAAGGTTTGACCAGGACACAAGTCGATCGCAGGAAGTTTCCAATGAAGTAAAAAAGGTTTTAGAAAAAGTTGCAGAGGCTCTTGGTGTAGAAGGATATTGCCGCATAGATGCATTTGTGAGGGTATATCCGGACAAAGTAGAGACCTACATCATAGAGATTAATTCGTTACCTGGGATGACCCCGGCAACGGCCATATTCCATCAGGCTGCACTCGCAGGACTCAAGCCCTATGAATTTATTGATCAGATCATTACCTATGGATCCAATAAGTAGTCAAAAAGTGAGTTTATATTTGGGGACATTTCGATTTTGTAACTTTATTTTTCATCAATGAATCTATTAAAGGCAGACAAGTGGTATGATATTATAAAGCACATTGCGTTGATGACGCTTGCAGGCCTCCTATTGGTCTTATTTTTCTTTTATATCTACATGCCTTTCAGCACCAACCACGGTGAAACGCTCACTGTGCCGGATGTGAGAGGGGTTGCATTTGAAGACCTTGACAAGTTTTTGGGTGAGAGAAAATTAAGGTATGAAGTCACCGAAGACTCCGGATTCTCAGCTGATCTACCTCCACTATCCGTGCTGCGTCAGCTACCAATGCCCAATGCCAAGGTAAAGGAAAACAGGAAGATCTATGTCACGCTGAATGCTGAAAAACCACCCTTGGTGCGGATGCCAAAACTCATTGGTGGATCTGTGAAAAATGCCCAGCTGATACTGAAAACATATGATCTCAGACTGGGAAACATTGATTATCAACCGGATATCGCGCTCAATTATGTGTTGGATCAAAAAATAGATGGCCGGCGTGTATTGGAAGGTGAAAGAATCCCTAAAGGTTCCAGCATTGACCTGGTAGCTGGTGATGGACTGGGAAGAGTTTCCCTTGAATCTCCAAACCTGATCTTTCTGGATCAGGAAAGTGCTGAATTTGCTATCATTGGCTCAGGCTTAAAGATTGGAGATGTAACACACGAGAAAACTGGTTTAGCCGTTATAGAAATCGAAAAAGAGGATGGCACTTTTGAATACGAGCAACAGGAAGTATCTCCGGGAGCAGTCTTCAAGCAACGTCCAAACCCTGGAATCAACATGCGTATTGGCCAGGAAGTGGATATTTGGATCTATAGTCCGGATTCACTCAATGTAAATCCTACATTACTCGATCAATGATCTTCTATGAGGTATTTTTTTACCTTATTTATATTTTTTCCGCTTTTGCTCCATGGGCAACTGGTCACTCAGTCGCTACAAAATAATGATGGTCTCCGCTACCGGGTTGCCGAGACAGAAGTAGATACCATTCTCACGCTTCCATTTTGGGATGACTTTTCCACATCTGCTGAATCGCCAGACATCTACAAATGGCTTTATGGATCGGATGTATTTGTGAATGCCACATATGGCAGCAATGCACCTACCTATAAGGTAGCTACACTGGATGGTTTAAATGGTCTCGGTGGTGCGCATCGTCCAAACAATGCCTTTCCCGGCCCTGCTGACAGCCTCATAACGCATTCCATTGATCTATCCCAGCTTTCATCCTTTGATAAAAACACGGTCTTTCTAAGCTTCTTCTGGCAAGCCTTTGGAAATGGTGAAATCCCCGATGCTGAAGACTCATTGAAAGTATCTTTCTATGCGGATGACTCAACCTGGGTAGAGGTATGGGGCATCAATGGTGGGCTGGACAACAGCAGTTCTGACTTTGAACAGGAAATTATCCAGGTTACCGGAGATCATTTCTTTCATCAGAATTTTCGGATAAAATTTGAATCAATCATCAATCGGGGTGGACCATTTGACACCTGGCACATAGACTATGTCTACCTCAATAAATCCAGGTCTGCCAATGACATCCATCATTTTGATCGGAGCTTATCGAGTCCCCCTACCTTGCTGTTTTCTCCATATGCTGAAGTGCCAGCACATCAGTTCTTCAACAATCCTGCTCTGTTTTTGAGCACACAAAACATCCTGGCAAGTAACCTCGACGACACCCCTCACCCACTCGATTATTACTATCAATTAAAGAATCTGACCACTAATGAAACTTATGTGGATGCTTCCCTAGGAAACGGTGGTGGTGGTGCGATGCTTCCCCTTGAGCAAAGGGTCCTAACTGGGCCGGCAATACCTACAATTCCTACCAATGCATTGGACTCTCAGGTGTTTGAAGCAACCTATTTCTATAATACAGGAGACAAGTTTTTATTTGAGGAAGTAGATAATGGAGATACACTTTTTTTACCTGTAGATCTGAAGGTGAATGATACGATCAGGCAAACCTATACACTCCAAAACTACTATGCCTATGACGACGGTATAGCTGAATATTCCTCAGGCATTAATGTTGAGAACGGAAGGCTTGTTGTCATGTATGCGGTTGATGAACTGGATACTCTTACACATCTAGATATTCATTTTCCGGATATCAATCCTAATAACCCTGCAGGGAAGGTCATTAATATCATTGCCCTAAACGGACTTGATGAAGAGGTAGTGCGGTCGCAGCCATATAGTATCCAGCTATCTAAAGAACGAAATGGTTTTACCAGAATAAAATTATCAACCCCACTCATAGTGAGTGATACTTTTTATATCGGTTATGAAAACACATCAAATAGTTTGATTGGGGTTGGACTGGATAGAAACAATATCATTGCGAGTAATTTTATTTTCTACAATGTGTTGGACAGCTGGATTCGGAATGACGAGCTACAAGGTGTTTTGATGATCCGGCCAGTGTTTCAGGATGGGTCAGAATTTGTGTTATCGGCACCGAAGCCAAAATTAGATCTGCATCCATACCCCAATCCAACAAAAGGGATCGTCAATCTCCCAAAACATGATAATCTTTCGATTTATGATCTTTCAGGCCGTTTTATTGATCAATTCGAGTATTCGCCTCAATTAGATCTTTCGGACTACCCTAACGGAGTTTACCTCATTAAAATGCTTATTCAGGGGGAATCTGTAATGAGAAAGATCATTGTTTCCCATTAAAATACACCCTCAGGGATTTCCAATATAAGCGGTCTGGGACTAAAAGATATCACAAAGATGATGAGCGCCAGCCAGCCAATCAATTGACGACGGGGATCAAGCTTTTCACTCTCAGCTGTTCGGGGGTGATCCACTCCTAAAAATCTGCCTACAAAAAAGGCAAATACCAGCCAGCCACTGTATCCTTCCAGAAAGAAAAAAGATGATAATACAAACTGAGTGGCCATGATGGCTGCAGCAAACACCCATCTATTCTGAGTTCTCTTAAACATCGAAAATGAGCTCGCGAAGAGAAAGTAGACATATAACCCCAGATAGAGTGCAAACTCACCCAAGGAAGCCATTGAGGTATCCTCCAGGCTTCGCACATTGATCAAACCAAGGCCCGCATAAAAGATAAATGCTGTGAAAAGCACCCTGGCTATAATTCCATGATATTTCTTACCAAATAGTCCATAAGTGATATGACCACCATCCAGCTGTCCGATTGGCAACAAGTTTAGGGCTGTAAACAGTAAAGCAATATATCCGGCCAGTAATACAGGATAATGATAAATCTCACTCATGGGCGGAAGCTTGTCCTGATCAGCCACATAAGTCCTGAAAAACCAGAAGATCAGGTTGTCCCCCAACTTCATGGTCATGCCCTCGTTACTTTCAATTGCCTCTTCTATATTTCCTATTCCGAACTCCTCATATTCGGGATGGATCTCGTAGATATAGGTCGGTTCTGGCAAATGTGTAAATCCATACCAGATAAAAAATATAGCGACAACAAAGCCAGCTATTGGGCCTGATACCCCAACATCAAAATATTTCTTTCTATTGTTGATGTGCTCCTTGATACGAATAAAAGCCCCCATGGTGCCAAGAGATATTGAACCGATGAGACCCAACCACATAGGCAGATAGTAAGGCAAGGTCACTTTTATCTTATGATATTTTGCGGTGAAGTAGTGACCAAATTCGTGAAAAGTAAGAATCAACAAGAGTGGTCCGGAAAAATAAAATCCCGCCTGAAAGTCATCCCAGGTCATTGTTTCATCTCCCAAAAACAAAAACCTGCCAAAGATCCACTCGGCACCGGCCAGTGTGGTAGTAAGAATGGTCAAGAAGAAAAGTCCAACCTGGATAAGAAGCGTTTTTCTTTTTTTATCCATGGTTTATGATTTCAAATATTTGGTCAGGATACTTTACCTGAACTGCTTTAATGCCTAGTGATTGGGCACTGGTGATATTGGCTAAGTTATCATCAAGAAATAAGGTACGTTCCGGATTTAGTTCACTGTGATCAATGACGTAATGGTAACAAGATGCCTCTGGTTTCCTGAGTCCGATTTTATGGGAATAGTGAGCCAGGTGAACAAAGCTATGCATACCTTCTTCTCCAGTTGCTGCATTGACCATTTCATCAAACTTGCGTTCGTGAATCCCATTCGTGTTGCTGAGAATCATGGTTTGGAAGTTTTCTCCAAGGGCACGCATGAAGTTCAACCTTCTTTCTGGGATATCACCCAACATCAGGTTCCATGCGTCTTCAAATTGCTGCTTAGACATATTGGCTTTAAGTAGCTCATTCATTTCAGCTAAAAATTGTTCTTCCGTGGACTTTCCGGTCTCGTATTGGATAAGCATGGGAGAGTTCACAATGAATTCCTTCATCTCTTCCATAGGACCTAATTTGACACCTGAATGTTTAGATAGATTTTCTATGACACTAACTGGATTTAGATCCACAATTACACCCCCTAAATCGAAAATAATTGTGTCAATTTTTGATAGCTCAACCATAAGGCAGCAATATTAAACCGAAGGCATCAGAAATCATGAGATGCTTACACATTTCGCAATTATTTAGCTATTTTCAATCAATAATGAGATCAAAACTTTTTCTTGCCTTAATTGTTCTGACCGGCTGCACCGGCTCTACAACAGACCGCCTTTCTGTAGATCAGCAACTTGATCTGGTCGAAATTGATATACTTACACTGCAACAAGGATATCAGGATCAAGTTTATTCCATCCACGATGTGGTAAGCTATTACCTTCACCGAATCGAGGCTTTGGACAAGAATGGTCCTGAGCTTCATTCAGTGTTGGAAGTAAACCCTGATGCTTTGGAGATCGCCAGAAAGCTGGACCTGGAGCTGGTCAATGGAAAAATCAGGGGGCCGATGCATGGAATTCCTGTGCTGCTCAAAGACAACATCGATACCCATGATGAAATGGAGACCACTGCCGGATCCAGGGCACTAAAAGGTTCTCATCCACTTCAGGATAGCTTTGTAGCTAAAAAACTTAGAGAAGCCGGGGCAGTTATCATTGGGAAGACAAACCTCAGTGAATGGGCCAATTTCAGAGGTGAGTTGTCTTCAAGTGGATGGAGTGGACTCGGTAGACAAACCAAAAACCCTTATATATTGGATAGGAATCCCTGCGGCTCAAGTTCTGGTTCCGGGGTTGCTGTGAGTGCAAACCTTACTGTATTGGCAATCGGTACTGAAACAGATGGATCTATTGTGTGTCCCTCACATGCCAATGGAATTGTAGGCATCAAACCAACCGTGGGTCTGGTAAGTAGATCGGGAGTAATTCCGATATCATTTACCCAGGATACACCGGGACCTATGGCTCGATCAGTAGCAGATGCGGCCACCTGTCTAAGCGTTCTGACTGGAGTGGACTCCACAGATAGAAAGACTCTGGCCAGTGAGGGGAAATTCCACAGTGATTATACACAGTTTCTTGATGCTGAAGCGCTCAAAGGCAAAAGAATTGGATTCTATAAAGGCCCGATGGGTGAACACTTCAAGGTTGATGAACTGATGCTAGACGCGATTGAAATTTTAAAGGAAAGTGGCGCTGAAATCATCAGCTTAGATAACATTTCTACGATTTCTCCTGGGGATTCGGAATTTCAAATCCTGTTATATGAATATAAAGACGGTCTTAATAAGTATTTTAAAGCACTGGGTCCTGATTCTCCCATCAAAAACATTGATGAGCTCATTGCATTCAACAAAGATGACTCCATTGAGCTATTATATCATAATCAAAAGTACCTGGAGCTTGCCGCTGCTAAAGGTGATTTAACTTCCAGCGAATATCTTGATGCCCTAGAAAGAGCAAAAAAATACAGTCAGGAGGAAGGAATAGACCGAGTGATGGATTTACATAGCCTTGATGCCATTGTGGCTCCTACCGGGAGTCCGGCATGGAAAACAGATTGGGTCAATGGAGATCATTTTCAATTGGGTAGCTCTAAATTGCCAGCTATGGCAGGATATCCCAACATCACCGTACCAATGGGTTTTGTAGACGAATTACCAGTTGGCATATCATTTTTTGGAAGAGCCTGGAGTGAACCAATACTGATTTCAATTGCCTATGCCTTTGAGCAAAAGACTATGCATCGAAAATCGCCAGGATATCTTCTTTCCCACTGATAACCAGTTATTTACGGATGTTCTGAAAGCATGGAAATATTTAACCATTATTGTAATTAATTCATCATCCTGATAGCTGATCTTTTTTGACTGAAGAACAACTGTTCTGATATTTATCCGTTATCATTGCATAATACAAAGAATACTTTGTACTTATCAGTACCAGCTATTGAGAAAGAATACCGAGCTTCTTATTGACTTCTTGGTCAATTTGATCCTGGTAGTGTATTTGTAGTTTATTTTTTGAATCACAAAAACTATCACTAAATGGTTGCTCTCACTAAGAAGTATTTCACACTTCTACTCCTCACAATATTTGTTGAATGGTCTTATGCTCAGGAATTCTCAGCTGGCATAAACACTGAAGACCCAAATCGTTTTGCTGTCTTACACCTCGTTGCTCCTAATGGCAATCAGGGATTGCTTTTACCAAAGCTTGATACGAGTCAGCGAACTGCACTGATTTCTTCCCTTGGGAACACTGAAAACGGGTTGATGGTCTATGATCAGCAGGAAAACCAAATCTATTTCTGGCAAGGCAGTCGCTGGATTTCTTTAATTCAGAAGATGGCTAAAGACCCTGCCAATGGGAACCTGATTACACTGGAAAACGGTGGATCCGTCAATATTGGAGAGGGCACACCAGTCACCGGCCATATACTTGAGTGGGATGGTATTAATTGGGTTCCATCCCCCCCACCCGGCGTACAAACCCTGACTTTAGCTGGTAATATTCTGGACATTTCCAATGGCAATAATGTGGACCTCAGTCTGTATCTTGACAATACTGACAACCAGGATCTAACACTGGCTGGAAATACGTTGAGTCTAACCAATGACGGTACTACCATTGACTTAAGTGGATACCTGGACAACACAGATGATCAAACCGTAGATCAATTTGATCTGACCGGAGCAACGCTTAACCTTTCATTGGAAAACGATGGTGTTGCCCCTTTTTCAGTCGATTTAAGCTCATTCTCACTACCACCACAAGCTGGAAACGGAGGCAATTACCTTACCACGGATGGTGTGGTAACTTCATGGGACCCTTTGGGTTCACTGGCACAACTCGATTTAGTAGCCTCCGCTGAAATAGCTGATGGAAGTGTAGGCGAACTGGAGCTTGCCAACTCTGTGGCAGGAGATGGTATTGCAGGAGGTGGGGGTATTCCCCTGTCAGTTGATCTGGCACCGGGATCCGGAATGGATTTTAATACCAACCAATTGCAAATGGAAGAGTTGTATCCCGGAGGTATTACATATGATGCTGGAGCATCACAGGCTGTAAATACCATTACATTTGACTCTAAAGGGCGGTTTGTCAGTGCTACTGCAGTACTAGTGGTTAGTGATAGAAGATTAAAAAAAGAAATAACTCACCTGGATAATTCCCTTGATAAAATTCACCATATCAATGGATACAACTATTATATGAAATCCGATACTTCAAATAAAGACTTAAAAACCGGTGTGATTGCACAAGAAATCAAAGAAGTATTCCCTAACCTAATACTGACCCGACCAGACGGATATTACGGTGTGGATTACCAGGGACTTATCCCAATCCTTTTAGAGGCCATTAAGGAACAGCAAGTGATCATAAATGATGTGAAGAAAGAATTAACTACTCAAAAACAGCTCAATACAATTTATGAAGCCAAATTCAATGCTATGGAAGCCAGGCTGGACCAGGTATTACAAATGTTGCAAGTAGTAGAATCTCCTGAAAAGATCAATTAATCAAGCACATGACCTTTGGCTGCCCAGCTTCGGACCTTTTTTCTGAAAAGTTCATCTGCCTGCTCGGTCCAATGATAGTGTGTCCTTAGGCGTCGCAAGGTATCTTTTTCTACCTGTGTGTAAGCTTTACCATCAGATATTGTATCAAATATTTTCTCTGCGTCCTCCATGCTGATCCTGCCGTCACCCCTTCCTGAAATGGCATCGTCAGCCATCTTAATGGTGATCCCTTTGTATCTTCTCCCATCGATTACCTTATAGTAAGAAATTTTCTTTGTTTCGAGCTCTCGACTCAGCACCTCAATCTCACGCTCCTTTTCGGCCATTTCTTCTTTCAATAAGACAATTTCCATTCTCAGCTCTTTGAATTTATCAACACCTGCTTTCGATTTACTTTCCTTTAGCACCACACTTTTAGATTCATCTTCAAGTACATTTTCTGTGGCCATTTTTAGGGCTGTCTCAAGTTCATTGATTTTACCTTTGTAAACCCCAGCTTGGAATGTCAGACTGTTTAGTTGCTTCCTAAGCTCAATGATCTCATCGGATGAAAGATGCGACTTTTCTTTCCAATATCTGTAGGTAAAATATATTCCAATCAGGCACGACACGGTCAGCAGTCCTAGAATTTCAAATATTGCTGAGATCATTGTGAGGTGAATTGTAGATTAACTCTTCTGTTTTTCATTCTATTGGATTCGGTTGTATTGGGGACAAGAGGGTCTGACTCACCTTTGTATGACAATGCTGAAATTTCCATTTTACCGGTACTCAATATTTGCGCAATGGCTTCAGCTCTTTTCTTACTTAGTTGCAGATTGTAATCTTTGGTACCGAGGTCGCATGCATAGCCAGTAATATTCACATGTATCCTCGTATCTGCCCATTGCTCAGCCAGACTATCGGAGAATTCATCAAACGCTACCGGTGCAATAAGCTCAATGGAATTCTTTTTAAACTGAATGTTTTTTGAGTGATTTAAGGTGCTTTCTTCTTTTATAACCTCCTTAGTTGTAACAGGATCTGTAAGCTCCCGCGACTTTTCGATCACTACATTTCGACTCTCACTCACCGCCTTTTTGCCAAACTCAAATTGCCTGATATGTGTCACATAGTACCATGTACTAAATGCAGACCAGATCATAAATGACAAGATTCCCAGGCTCAGGTTGGCGTTCATACCATTAATCTACAAAAATCATCCGTCAGTTGTAATTAATCATTCGAGAAATTATTGTTAAATGTGGATCCAACCGATCATCACATTATTAACCCCACAACTGAAATAGTTTGCATCTTTGCCAACTATGAGATCCTTCTATGATCAAAGAGTCCAAGATTTTAAAGCAGAGTTAGCCGGAGCTGGTAAAGCAGCAAATCAATTGTCGTTAATTCGTGGGGTGACCTTTTTGTTGGGCTTTCTGGCTCTGGTTGCCTTTTTCTCAACTCTGGATGCCCTCAACTGGTCGTGGTTATTGCTCGCAGGAATATTTGGGATTTTGTTCTATTGGATTGTAAACCGACACACGCAAAAGCTTGATCAGATTGCCCGACTTGATTCACTAATTGATATTAATAAGCAAGAGCTGGCAAGGATGGATCTAAATCTTTCAGAGATCGAGGATGGAAAAGAGTATCTCGATCCTGAACATGCTTACCAACTTGACCTGGATATTTTTGGGAAGCACAGTCTGTTTCAACTCGTAAACAGGTGCCAGATCCCTGAGTCAAAAGCAATGCTTGCTCATTGGCTTTCGCAAAAGGCATCAGTAGACGAAATAAAGCTTAGGCAGGAAGCTACACAGGAATTATCAAAGGAGATAGGGTGGTTTCAGCATTTTATGACCCTGGCCAATATATCGCTCAAAAAACGAGGAAAGAGAGCGCCTGAAGTGTCACAAAAGATGCTCCTTGAGTGGGCTCATAAGAACTATGATTTTAGCATTCGCAATGGATTAAAGGTCCTGGCAATTGGTGCCACTTTTATTTCTGTAACTCTGGTTTGTTGTGTCATTTTTCTTCCGCTCACCTACCATTGGCTCTACCTGCTCATTGTCCCGAATGGATTGCTTCTCACCTATTCCATGAAGCATCTAAGCCAGCTTTCCAAAGGCATTGATAAAGCCCATTACCTGATTAAGACTTATCTGGAGACTATCCCAATGATTACTCAGGGTGATTTTTCAGCTACCAAACTCAAGCAGCTTCAGGGGAAACTCACAAATGATACATCAGCAATTCAAGGCATTGAGCAATTATCCAGATTAACCCACAGACTTGGAGTAAGGGCCAACCAACTATACCCGATCCTTAACGGCCTTTTCTTATTGGATGCCTACTTGCTTATTGACCTGTACAACTGGAAGAAAAAATATCAGGCGCATATAGAAGAATGGCTGGCGGTGGTGAATGAAACCGAGTGTCTGATCAGCCTGGCTGGGTTTTCTAATATCCACCCTGACTATACATACCCGGAAGTGAACGAAAAAGCCTTTCATTTCAATTCCAGTAACCTGGGTCACCCGCTTATCCCTACCCATGAACTGGTGAAGAATAACTACCAAATCAGTGGACGGGGAAGTATCGACATCCTTACCGGCTCCAATATGTCTGGTAAATCAACCTTTGAGCGCACCATTGGGATCAATATGGTATTGGCACAGGCAGGTGCTGTTGTAAATGCTTCTTCCCTCTCGATGGGAGAAACGGCGATCTTTACCAGTATGCGTACGGTCGATGACATTAGTAAACATACCAGCTCATTTTATGCTGAGCTCAAGAGGATCAACCAACTCCTGGAATCAACCAAGAGCGGGTCTGCCACTTTTGTGGTGGTCGATGAAGTGCTGAAGGGCACCAATTCAGAAGACAGACATATAGGTGCCGTAGCTCTCGTCAAAAAGCTTAGTACCCTTAACGCTTTTGGGATCATTTCTACGCACGATCTTTCCCTTGGAAAAGAGACCCAAGACACACCAGGCATTCGAAATTTCAGTTTCAACAGTGAAATAAAGGATAATCAGATTCTTTTCGACTACAAGCTCACTCCTGGCCTGTGCAAGAGCTTCAACGCCAGTAAGCTGATGGAAAAAATGGGGATCATCAATTAAATTAATCCTGCCCTGTCCATTCTTCGTTTGTTAATACGTCAGTACTGCAAACAATAAATCATCATATTATGAAAAAATTTATCGTATTGTACCACGCCTCGCCCGATGCGATGGCAGAAATGAGCAACGAACCCCCAACTGAAGAGACCATGAAACCCTGGATGGACTGGGCACAGAAATGTGGCTCCAAGTTGGTGGACATGGGAAATCCTCTCTTTGGAGGAGTGAAACTGAGCCCCGATGGTAAAAGTACAGAAAGCAAAAAAGGAGTGGTTGGATACTCTGTACTCCAGGCTAAAGATATGGATGATGCTAAGTCACTTCTGAAAGGGCACCCACACCTGGCATGGCATGGGGGGTGTGATATTGAACTACACGAAGCTATGACGATGTAAAATATATTCTGTCCGGATCAGCAATTGACCCGGGCAGATTCTATCTGATAGGTTGAATCTGGTAACTAAATTCGTAATCCTTTGGTTGGATCATGTACTCCTTGTGAGGACGAAGCCCCCAGCTATTGTCGCCCCCTACTCCCATCTGAAGATGATCAATGTTCACATTCACCAGGTTTCGCACGGGAATGTGATAGGCATGCTGTTGGATCTTTTCCTCGCCCTCATCAAAATCCCCGTTTAGCTGATGATGAGCACTAAAGCCTAGCAATTCATTCACTGCCATAATTTTAATTCCCTTACCATATTCATTGGTGAATGAGACTTCTCTGATGTCTGTCCTATACCCATTTTCCTGTGGTCTTTCATAAGGGTGATATAATTCTTTGACTTTCATCTCATAACTACCGACAAAGGCCGAGGTATATCTGTCCTGGTAATTTTCATGTGGTCCTCTCCCATGCCAGGTCACATTTTGATAGGTGTTGTCAAGAATGAAATTATTACCTACCCGGGGTATCTCGGGTAAGGAATCATTTACACCAGTCAATCGGGTCGAAACAAGCACCTGACCTTCAGCATTAAAGGTGTAGTCTAAAGTCACCCGGGCATTGACCGAAGGAAGCTGAAACACCGTGATCACCTTAGGATTGCCAGACTTCTCTACTTTAAACTCCACCAATTGAGGACCCATAGTGGCTTGCTTCCAGACCTCAAACCTTCGAGGCATATTAAAACCAAAATCATTGTCCGTTGGGGCTCTCCAGAAATTGGGAATAATCGGTGCCTTGAGCACATTGCCGTTGCCATAGTCAAGACTCAACAAATGGCCGGACTTGTTGTCAAATGCTGCCGAATAGCCGGACCCAGATATGGTAGTGACATCATTCTTAGCTACGATCTTTACCTTTCCCGAGGATGCATTGAATCCAGCCAAATTATGCTTCAAAAGCTCAAACTCTTCTTCAGCCACGACATGCCCCTTAGGCAGCAAGCCACTTGCTTCTGCTGTTTTCGCCCGTACCCTGAGGTAATACTCACTTATGTCACGCGTCATCGGAAATACGACTTCAGCCATCCCTTCTTGCCTTGCATCGAGGTTTTCCACCTCAAAAGTACCAGACCTAACAGATTTTCCATTCCTGAATAACTCCCACTCAAAATCAAACCCGGATAAATCGATGAAATCATATCCATTGTAGATTGTCAGATCTCCTGTTTTAATATCATAATTTCTAAACTTGATATACTGGTAGACCTTCTTCACTTCATACAATGAGGGATTTGGGGTTCGGTTGGAAGATACCAGGCCATTCAGGCAGAAATTTCCATCATTCTGTAGACGACTCCCGCTGAGATCACCGCCATATGCGTAAAAGATCTCACCATCAGGTGTTGTGGCCTCCAGTCCCTGGTCCACCCAGTCCCATATAAAGCCGCCTTGCAGCACATTATACTTTTCAATCACGTCCCAATAGTCCTGTAGGTTCCCTACACTGTTACCCATAGCATGGGCGTACTCACACATGATAAATGGTCTTTTCGGATCATTCTCGGCGTATTCAATGAGTGTTGGAATCTGAGAATACATGGGGGCCTGGATGTCTGTGTTTGAATATTTTGTCGCTCCCTCATATTGAACAGGTCGGGAGGCATCATTCTCTTTTAGCCAGTCATAGGTGGCAAAGAAGTTGTCCCCATTACCTGCTTCATTCCCAAGTGACCAAATGATGATAGAGGAGTAATTTTTATGCCAATCGTACATCCTAATTGTTCTGTCCAAATGCATCTTTTTCCATTCAGGCAGATAGGCCGGGTGAACAGCCATTCGTTCAGGATTATTCTCCAAGCCCTGGTTAGTAGCTCCCATCCCATGAATTTCAATATTTGCTTCATCAATTACATAGAAGCCGTATTCATCGCATAGCTTATAGAAATAGTCACTTTTGGGGTAGTGACTACACCGGATGGCATTGAGATTGTGCTTTTTCATCAGTTCCAGGTCAAGTCGGGTCAGTTTCTCTTCCACTACATGACCAGTTTTGGGGTCGTGATCATGGAGATTAACACCTTTGAGGTAAATAGGGCGCCCATTCACCATCAATTGATTGTTTTTGATCTCTATGGTTCGGAAACCAATCTTTTGTGAAACATATTCCTGAGGATTCCCTTTTTGATCTTTTAGTGTGATGAGTAGGCTGTATAGTTTGGGTGTTTCTGCGGTCCATGGCCTTACTCCACGCAAAACTCCATTCACACTGATCTTGCCTTCCGAATTACCAGGGACAGTAATGCCGTTCTCCTGAACGTACACTTCATGGTCTCCATCCAGTACTTTGATTTCCACCAACTGACTCTTAACAGTTTTTTTCCCAGTGTTTCTATAGGTTAAAGTGAGGTTCAGGTCTCCATTCTGGTATCCTTCATCGAGACCTGGAATTACCGAATAGTCAGCCAACGTAAATTTTGGAGTAGTGTACAGATAAATGTCTTTTTCGATCCCACTTAAGCGCCAGAAGTCCTGGTCTTCCAGATAGGATGCATCCGACCATCGATATACCTCAATGGCAATGGTATTTTCACCAGATCTTACATATTTGGATACATTGTATTCTGCTGGTGTTTTACTTCCTTCATTGTATCCCACAAATTGCCCGTTGATCCATATATACGCTGCACTTCTGATCCCGCCTAAATATAAAAAGACGTCTTTTTCATTCAACCAATTATCGCTTACCTGAAACGAACGCTTATAGCTTCCGACTGGATTGTCATCATGTGGAATAAATGGCGGATTTGCAGGAAATGGATATGTCACATTGGTGTAGATCGGGATGCCAAAGCCTTTCAGCTCCCAGTTGGAAGGCACAGAGATATCAACCCATCCACTTACATCATAATCTTCCCTATAAAAATACTGCGGTCGATCGCTGGGCTTCTTCACATAATTAAATTTCCAGGTCCCATTAAGCATCAGGTAGTCAGGTAATTCCTGATATGATTTGTCCTCTAAAGCCTGATCTTTATCCAAAAATCTGTGAAACGTAGCATGGGGTTTTTCTCTGTTAATTTCAACGATTTGCGGGTCTTCCCATTCTTTTCGTACCTGGGATGATACTTCTAACGCTACAAAACATAAAAAAGAGATTAAAAAAAACTTCGATCTGATCATCATTTCAAGGGCTGTTTTACAATGGCACAATTTAGATAATCCTTGTAATACATTTCAACACAGTTATCTTTGGAATCAGACCATTAAACCAATTATGAAAGCATCACTTTCTCTTCTCGCTCTTGTTTCCATCTTCCTATTTTCAAGTTGTAACGAAGAAGAACAAAAACCCAACATCGTATTTATCTTCATTGATGATATGGGCTGGAAAGATGTGGGCTTTATGGGTGCCACTTATTACGAGACCCCGAATATTGATAGACTGGCCAATGGAGGGATGATATTCACCAACGCATATGCCAATGCAGCCAATTGTGCCCCTACCCGTGCTTGTCTGCTCAGTGGTCAGTATTCTCCACGGCATGGACTATATACCGTAGCAGGATCTGACCGGGGGAAATCTGAAGACCGACGGATCGTCCCTATTAAAAACACCACTGAGATCGGACTGGATAAAATTACCATTGCCGAGGCATTGAAGCCTGCCGGGTATGTGAGTGCTGCGATCGGCAAATGGCATGTAGGACATAAGCCACAGGATCAGGGATTTGATGTCGGGATAGACCGTGGAGACCTGGGCTATCCTTATGGCCATTACAATGATGATAGTGTTTACCTGACTGATCATCTGACGGATGTCGCTGTGGATTTTATCAGGGAGAATAATCCTGAAAATACCGGTAACCCCTTCTTTTTATACCTGGCACATCATGCCGTGCATACACCAATCCAGGCAAAAGATGAGATTACTGAAAAATACAAAAACAAAGAGGGTGTCGACTGTCATAACAATGCCACCTACGCCTCAATGGTGGAAAGCGTAGATGAAAGTGTGAGGGACGTAAATAAGGTGCTGGAAGAATTGGGATTAAGTGAAAACACATTAGTCATCTTCTTTTCTGACAATGGCGGCCATGGTACATTCACCTGCCAGAAGCCACTACGGGGTGGCAAGGGCATGTATTATGAAGGGGGCATCAGAGAACCCATGTTTGCTTATTGGCCTGGGAAGATCCAACCGGGTAGTTCAAGTAAGGTCCCAATAATCAGTACTGATTTCTATCCAACTTTTCTGGATTTGGCAGGTCAAGCAGCACCGGAAAATTATACGCTGGATGGAAAGAGTATTGTCCCTCTCTTAAGCGGTGGAGGATCTATCGATCGGGAAGCTATCTATTGGCATTTCCCGGCTTACCTGGAAGCATACGCCGGTTTGAAAGAGGAATCGAGGGACCCCATATTCAGAACTCGTCCGGTCAGTGTAATACGCAAAGGCGACTGGAAGTTACTCTTGTTCTATGAAGAGTGGATGCTGGATGGCGGACGAGATCAAATAGCTACCAACAATTCGGTGGAGTTATACAATCTAAGCAATGACATCGGTGAAACCAATAACCTTAGCAATAAGGAAACGGAGAAAAGAGATGAGCTGCTTGATGAGTTACTGGCATGGATTGATGAGACCGGGGCTCCTGTGCCCACGGAGGGGAATAAGGAGTTTGCCGACGGCGGACTTTAGAGGGTTCACGCAAAGGGAATTGTTGAAATATACTGAATTCATTAACTTGAAGGACATTCACTTGAAATATATTTCGTTTGTTCCGCTTCAGGTTAATTATCATCTTGACAATACTCTCATTACCATTAGCTACTGCTCAGAAGAAGGTCAAGGTAGATGATAAGGTCAGGGCAATTGAGTACCATGTGTTGAGTGAGCAGGAGAATAGTGGGTTTTTCAGGAAAAACCAGGAGCTGTCGAGGATCATCCTGGAAGCTGCATTGGGTGATGAAATTACTGCCTATCAAATTGATTATGATAAGGGTACAGAGATCGTAATTTCACCAAGTGCGTTAAAAACCAGACTACAAAAAATCAATGAGCCAGGATTAGATGAGATTTATCAACCAGATGAGGTTTCGCTAATTGGTCTGGATGTGACAGAAGGCCATCAAGGTGACCAGGTCTTTCGCCAGTACAACTTCCTTAACCTGTATGTGCCCTACTACTCTTCTACTACCCAAAACCTCTATATAGCCTCTTTCTTATTTGAGGATGTAGTTGCTTTGCTGGACAATAGAAACGCTTTGTGGTATGCTGAATCCTTTGTTTTGTCTCGTGGTATATTCTCAAACCATGCTGGACATGAACTAAACAAAACCAGTTGGACTAAATATCTTCTCGAAGATATCAAGTTGGGTCATCTAAACGCCAGATTCAATGCTGGTGTCAACATCAGTGGGTACCAAGCAATTGATGGGTATGATTTGGAATTGCGGCTCCAAGAGACTTTTGAGGGAAAGAAATTTATCATTGAAGCCATCGAATTACATAAGTCCCGCGAAGATTCAATTGCATTCGAAGATCTTTTTATCTGTTCCATTTCATTTAAGGACTTAAAAACATACTTGTCAGATGAAGATCAGGACGGAATCTCACTGATGTCGGAAGCTATATTGAAACGGAGGCTCTCAAGTCCATCTGAAATCTTCAGAAATGAATTTGAGAACTTTTATGATTCCAACTTTACTGATGGTGAAGTAATTTCCCAAAACGGAAAGTTTATGGATTGTGAAAAGGCAGACCATCACACATCGGGAAATACGCTTATCATTGAAAAGGTTGGCAGAAAAAAGATATCCAATTGGAGATTTTCTGTTCAACAAACAGATAAGGTGGATTTAAATCGAGCTGAAAATGAAATTCTCCTTGCAATGATTAAAAGTATTATAAAAGCAGTCATGGCTGGTTCAGTAGAAGCTCATTGGAATGAATCCATTTCGTGCCCTGTATCTAATGCCGAGCTCAAGACTACTTTTACATATCCAACTATGCAAACACCCTCTTATGCCGAACTTGTCTATGAACTCACCATTGATTTTGATGGCGACAACCGATTTTATCGGCCGGTAGCTCTAGGTATTTTGAGTAACAATGACGCATTAAGTTATGTTGCTTTCAAAGACCTGCAGCGATTATTAAGCCCAAAAGAGGTAGAGGTTTTAATATACAGGGATTTCAACAGCTTCGTAAAAAAAACCTCTCACCTTTCGATAGAATAAATCTTTCCAGAAGAATCTCTTTGTAAAAAGACTACTTCCCTATGGGGCTATCATCACACTTCAGATCTCCTGCTACATACTGGATACCATCATGGAAGAACTGAAGCAATTCCTTGTTCATGCTTTGAGCATTGTGTGATGGTGAGCTATAAAAAACTCTGCCATTGCCATGTTTCTTGATCCAGGCGACGTACATTGTATTTTCAATGACTTCTTTTCTAAGTCCTTCAATCTTATCTGCTTCAATGTATAAAAGTGGCCGGAAATTGTAGTCTGCATAAGCATTTTTAAAGACGTATGGCTCATCTGTGTGAACAAACCCTTTGCCCTTGAAGGCCTGGACCATGGGATGTTTAGGATCCACTTCTTTCAGGTGCATTTCCTGTTGTTTAGGATGATAGTCAAAGCTACCGCCAACCATCTTACTAAATGGCATGGAGTTGTTTTGGACAGTAATGGCTCCATGCATGATCATCAACCCTCCACCTTCAGCCACATAGTCCATGAGGTTATTTTCAAACTGAGCGGCAAGTTTACTAATCGTATTTTCATCCAGGCTGGAGTTTTGCTTTAGGAGATCAGCAAACAGGTTTCTATCCGGACCACTAGGATTAGAATTATTGAGAATGATGGCATCGTATTGCTTCAGGTTATCCTTTTCGAATGTATCCGCGTCCTTGGCGATCGTTACATTAAAAGCTCCCGACTTTTTAGCCATAATCTTCAGCATCTCATTGTTGTGCGGAATGGTCCAGTGGTTGAACCCGGTATGTTGAGAAAAAACCAGAATGTTTCGTACATCTGCTTTGATCGTAGGCTTCGATGGAGCGATAGACTCGATCTTTGCCAGCCATTCGTCATCAATATCGAATGGTTGCTGTCCTTGTGCGTAAATGCTTCCGGTAAAAAGCAGAATAATTAAAGTAGAAAGTATTTTGTTCATCTGTATTTTGGATTGTTGATTTGAGCGTAATTGATTGGAGGTTAAAATTAATGGATAGGGAGCTAATAACTGATAATTCAACCAATTCGATCAATACTTACTACAAAGTTTATAGACGCTAAGTTTCACACTATTTTAATCGATCTTGAATCAAAAACTGAAATCTTGAAAAGTAGTTTCTCAGAATACATTGCTAAATATCTGATAAATTGGTAAAATTGCACTTCGAAAAAAATCGGGTATTTGTTCCCGATTTATTTTTTTGGGCCTATAACTCAGTTGGTTAGAGTAACTGACTCATAATCAGTAAGTCCCTGGTTCGAGCCCAGGTGGGCCCACAAAAAAAAAGCCACTTTATGTGGCTTTCTTTATTTAAATCACCTCAATCTTTTTATGCTTTCGAATGAAATCGGGATCAATATCTACTCCCAATCCAGGTCCGGTAGGTACATCGATCTTGCCTTCTTTCATTTTCAGATCTGTCGTACTAGAACTTATTGGGATATCGTTACTGAACCCTTTGAATTCATGGTAGGGCCCTGCATTAGGCAGGACTGAGACAAACTGCATCATGTACAGATACCCGAGTCCCGATCCGGATATGTGTGGAACACATGGCTTGCCCAAAGCTTCAGCCATTCTAGCTACTTTAAGGCCTCGCACCATCCCACCAAAATAAAAAATGTCCGGCTGTACAATATCCAGTGCATCATTGCCAATCAGCCATCGGAAATTGTGCATGCTGGGTTCCTGCTCACCGCCTGCTATGGGTACAGTCAAGGCATCTTTCACTTCTTTGGTTTCTTCATACCAGTCGAATGGTACGGGTTCTTCATAAAAATCAAATTTTTGCTCTTCAATCAGCTTTCCAATCCGTATAGCTTCTTTCGCATCGTAAGATCCGTTGGAGTCGGTGTATATCACCATATCATCTCCAAAAGTCTTCCTCACCAGCGGGATCAGCTTTTCGGATCTTCCGGGAGGATAGTCGGCATTGTTGCTCATTCTACCTCCTATTTTAAATTTCAATGCCTTAGCATTGGTTTGATCCATGTGGGCTTTAATGAGCTTAATCGATTCTTCTGCGCTCTTGCCACGGAAATTATTTGCCTCGTAAACTGCAATACTGGGATGATGCCGCTCACCGATCAATTCTGCCAGAGATTTATTTACCATCTTTCCCAACATATCTAACAACGCAAACTCCACTGTGGCTACCGGAATCCACAAAGCGTAGCCCTGGTATTTATAGTTAGAAGCATGAATCCTTACACCTTCTATTAGCTCATCCAGATTTCGCGCATCTTTGCCAATGAAAAACGGGGCCACCTGCTTGATGAAAATTGGATAAAGGAAATGCATCCTGGCATTGTTGCTGACAGAAATGCCCTGATTCCCGGATTTATCATAGACCTGGCAAATGAAGTTGCCATCATAATGTGTCAGTTCAACCCGATCAATAATTACCGGATCCTTGAAAAAATCTCGCTTTAATACGGGCTTTGCGGCAGCCTGATCTATTTTTTCGTAGCGGGCTTCAGTCTTTTCACTATAGGCCAGGCCAACAGGAGCAGATAGGACTAAACCACTTGAGAAGGATTTCTTAATAAAGTCGCGTCGGTCGAATGTCATGGGATATAATGTTATTGGTTGTCAATATAATGAAATCCCATCTGAATCGCTCAAAAGATTTGAAGCAGGCAAAGCCTGCTTCAAATAACTAAACTAAAACGATATTCAACGTAATGTTAACAACTGTACTCTTTATTTGCCCTTGGAAAACTTCCTCAACGTATAGGTGAATGACAACATGAAGTATTGCTGGAGCACCAGGGATCTTACTTCCTCAAAGTAGGCTGAAGTGATGTTCTGGGTAATGCTTTGATTTTGATTCAAGAGGTCAAATACCGTAAGGGATACCTCACCCATGTCATTTTTGAGGAACTTCTGAGCAATGCTGATATTCCAAAGTATATAGCTGGTATCAAAGTCAGCTGATACACCATCATAGATCTGGTAATTCACATCGCTTCGAAAAACAGTCCCACCCTTAGATATCAGATTAATCTTTCCATTGATAAGATGTGTCGTGTAGCGCGTATTATTTCTATCCTGAACAGAGTTGGTCACCCGGTTCAAACCAGCATTGTATGAAATATTGAAATCCACATTCTCACTAATATTTGAAGAAAGGTTAATTCCTGTATTTCCATTGAATGTCTGCGATATGTTACTGATCCTGTTGGCTTCTCCCGGAGTTCTGGTATATCCTGCCCCTACTGTCAAATTAACGTTTGTTTTCAGAGGGCTGATCAGAAACCCATACGTAATATTGTCTCTGACATTCCAATAACCATTCAGGTTGATGGGTTGTGATAACTGACCTCCTCTAGGAAGGATAATGTCACCTGCTAATGTGCTATCCGCTCTGGCGCTATAAGTAGCATTGGTAATATAATCCTGGGTAGCCCTTACCATCACAAAATTTGAAAAGTTGGTGTTCTTTTCAGTATTTGTTTTCGAATATCTGGCGAAGAATTGATGTGAATAAGATTGATCTAAAAAGGGATTACCCACGGACATAAACAAGGGGTTACTATTGTCCACAACCTGCTGTAATTGCTGTGCTGATGGGATATCTGTGTTTGTGCTATACCTAAAAAACAAGCTTCTCTCCTTTCCTAAATCCATTCTTGACATGATGGATGGCAAGAAATTATTGAAAGTATTGGTTGGAATGATAATTTCTGAAGGAAATCCTTGCCTACTGTCCAATGCAACATACTGATACTCCAAATCCACGCCAAAGAAACCTGTCATACTCCGGTTTCTAAATCCAATACCTGGTTTATGTGTTGTGTAGTCAGTATCAAAGTGGCTTGATAAACCTTCTTCAAACCTTTGATTGTTCACAGTAAAAGAATTGTAGCTGAATCCATCTCTGATATTTCTTCGGACATAGTTAGACAATTCATAATTAGCATTGAACTGACCATTTAAACCAACAGGTTCAGTATAGTTAAATTCATATTTCATTGACACATTCTCATCAGTGTTATCGTATCTGAACAATGAGTCAAGTTGATTGTCACTGTAAATATTTTCTCTATTCGTGTTGTTGATATTTGTTCCCAATTCTAATGAAAAGGTCCTGCCTGTCTTATTGAATTTATGGTTCCAGGTCAACTCACCATCGATTCTATAGCCAAGATTATCACCAGTATAAGTGTTATCGGTACTATTGATCAATTGTTGGCTTTCATCAAATGTTTGACCAAAGGTTACATCTAAAGACTCGTTATCCTGAAAGCTGATATTTGGTCTAAAAACGATTGAGTTCTTATCATTCAGGTTGTACTGAAGTCTCATATTCATTCTGTGATTCATATTTTCAGTACTGGAGGTCGCATCTTCATCATAAAACAGGCTTTCTCCTCCGAAAAATGATTCTCTGGCACTGATCTGATGATTATCAAACAAAGAGCGGTCAAAAAAGTAGCTAGACTCAATTCGACCTTTCTTAGCCCAGGTATCTGAAAAGTTAACCCCAAATGATTGGGTCTGTGTAATGCCTTTTGGTGTTAGGTCCTGTCCTCCACCAAACGATCTTCCAAATCCTCTTCGACCCCCACCAGACCCGATAATACTTCCATCACTGAAGTTGGTTTTGTTAATATCATTGCTCATTCCCAAAATGGTTAGATTCCGACCCTCCTTCATGAAGTTGATATTTCCCTCCACATTGTGCCTATCATCAGTACCATAACCGGCAGTGATCTTCCCAAACGTTCCATTTCGCTTATTTTCACGGGTTACAACGTTTAGCGTTTTTGTAGTATTGCCATCGTCAAATCCTGTAAACTGAGATCTTTCACTCATCTGGTCAAATACTTCCACTTTCTGTACTACTTCAGCGGGAATAGTATTTAATGCCAAAACCGGGTCCTGACCGAAGAAGCGCTTTCCGTCCAGTAAAACCTGGCTAACAGTTTCTCCATTAGATTGTACCCCTGCATCAGTGATAGTCATCCCTGGTAACTTTCTAACCAGATCTGCCGCACTTGCATCCGGATTTACCTTATATGCATCAGCGTTATACAAGGTCGTGTCCCCCTTCTTTTCCACCGGCACCACATCACCTTTTATCTCCACTGCCTGTAGTTCCGTTACATCTACTGCCAGGGGAACGGTACCCATATTGATGTCTGTGTTAGCTCTCAACACTCTCACCATCGGTTTATATCCAAGGCTGGTCACACGCATTTTATAGAAAGCCTGATCCAGGTTAGATATGGTAAATGACCCATCAGGTAGGGCATTGGTAAACTTACTTCTTGCTGAATCTTTTACATTGATCATCAATACTGTTGCACCAGGAAGTCCAGACCCATCATCTGAACCGATGATCTTACCAGATATTTTGACTGGCTGTGCTTTTTTTTCTGTTGTTTCAGACGCATTTTCTCCTTGTCTATCAGCTCCAACAACCTTTTCATAGGCAGCATATTGCTCAGATGTTAAGACGTCCTTAATAAGCAGACTTTTCTCTTGCTGAAGTGCTGGCATTTTAGTCCTGAACTGACTAAAGTCACCCGACTTGCGGATCTCATCGATTGTTTCATCCAGGGTAACACCATATTCTTCATAGATACCTTCCAATAACATTTTTTGATCAGCAGAAAGACCTTCCACCTTGGCGTATATATTTTCCTTTTCCCTCTTTACCATTTCGGATCTGTCAAATCCCCGTTGGGCAAAGACAGTCACCGCTGCAAGTACCAGAACCAAAACAAGTAGTGATTTTTTCATTTTAAATGTGTTGTTTGCTCATTTATACCTCAAAAGTATTCTTAGGGTTTAGGACGGCCTTGAATATTCAACCAAGAGGATCATTATTTCAATCAAAATTCAAAAACCTTCATTTTGAAGCGCAATAATCCAGATATTAGTCATTCATTGAATGACTTGATACTTTTATTGAAATGATCCATCTCTTTGTTGAAACCCTGCTGAAAAATGAATCAAACAAACCATTTTTGACTTCTACATAATGATGAAAAGGGAACAACTCATACATGTACTTTCGTGGTTAGCTTATGGCATGCTGATCTTTTATTTCCAAAGCAGACTCTTTGATATTGGAGAGGCATTGATCCACACACTCAGGTTGTTGGCTATTCACATGATGGTATTCTATGTAAATCTGATGATTTTTTTACCAAAGATATTTGAGCGCGGTAAATACCTTTATTATGCAATTGTGGTCATTGCCATTATCATCAGTGTGCACTACCTCATTGTGTATACCAATGATCTTTTGCCAAAACCAGACTTTTCAGAGTTGCGTGGTAAAGGAAAGCCATCATCCGGATTGAGGCCGTTTCTGTGGTTAATTTTTGGATCAGTAGTCAACTCTATTCTGATGCTCTTTTTCTCCACCATTGTGTGGATCACTACGGAAAACAGAAAGCGTAAACAGCGGGAAGCATCGCTAATCCATGAGAAGCTACAATCTGAAATGCAATTTCTTAAGACACAGATCAATCCTCATTTTCTATTTAACGCACTTAACAATGTCTACTCACTTTCATATAATAAATCTCCACAGGCACCCAAAATGATTATGAAGCTGTCTGAGATGCTTCGATATGTGGTGTATGATACTTCTGAAAAAAAGGTATCACTCGGAAAGGAGCTGAGTTACATTCAGCATTATGTGGATTTTCAAAAACTGAAGATTGGAAAAGATATACGGGTGGACCTGACTATGGATCAGGTTCAGCATGATGCCATGATTGAACCCATGCTTCTAATCCCATTCATTGAGAATGCATTCAAGCATAGCAATATAGAATCCAACCCAGGCAGTGAAATCAGTATACATATTTCAACCGCTAACAATAGTCTTGAAATGAAAGTATTGAATAACTTAGGTACTGATGTTTCAAACGGAAGTGAAAAAGGCGTGGGAATTGAAAATGTAAAAAGAAGGTTAGAATTGGCTTATCCTGGGAAATATGAGTTGACTCAGGAGGTAAAAGATGAAATGTATCACGTGAGGCTCAAGATAGATCTGTCATGAGTATCCGGTGTATCATCATCGATGACGAAAAACCAGCCAGGGACCTCATCAAAGCTTATGTCAAAAAAGTGAATCACCTGGAGCTATTGGGAGATTTTCCGAACCCCATGGATGCCATGTCGATCCTCTCTAAACAAAAGGTAGACCTGATCTTTCTAGATATCCAAATGCCCGGGCTGACTGGTCTAGACTTCATTAAAACACTCACTACCAAACCTGCCATCATTTTGACCACGGCTTATCCCCAATATGCACTGGAAGGATACGAACTGGATGTGCTGGATTACCTGATGAAGCCCATTCCATTTGAGCGATTCCTTAAAGCCATCAATAAAATTCAGCCAGTAAGCCAACCCGTAACAACCCAAACAGCTGATAATGCGCCAGAATACCTGTATTTCAAGGCTGATGGCCAAAAACACCGTGTTGAGGCAAATGAAATACTCTATATTGAGGGTCTCAAAGAGTATGTAAAAGTGGTTACAGAATCTGGCCACCTGATCACCCTGGCATCGCTCAAAAAAATGGAAGATGAGTTGCAACATCCATTCTTAAGGGTTCACAAATCATTTATCATCAATAAAGACAAAGTGAGCAGCTACTCAAACCATCAGATTGTTATAAAGGGGAATACCATCCCAATCGGTAAAATGTACCAGGAAGACGTGCTCAAAGAAATGTATTGATTTGGGTTAGGAAAGAAGTCTCTTCCAAAAAGGCCGTTTAATTTCTTCCCTGGTCATGATCACAAGCTCCCAGGCCGCGTCTGCTTTTCGTTGTGCGGCATCAGCGATCTTTCTAAGCTCAGCCGTTTCTTTTTCCACGGCAAGTGTCAGGTTACGGGTTTCCCGGATCTCTTCGCTAATCAATTCAATGAGTTTATTATCCATTGTTACAGTTTTGGATAATTAAATATACGAACTTTATGGAGAAGAGATGCTGAGGAGAGATAATTAGTATATAACTAAATGTTAGAGACTTTCTTTTGCCATCTCCAGGCATCAGCCATCATTTGGTCAATCCCTAAAGATGCGTTCCATCCGAGCTCATTGTTAGCTAAATCGGTATTGGCATATATCTTAACCACATCACCGGGTCTACGATCCACTATTTTGTAATTCAGTTTCTGGTTGGTCACCCGCTCAAAAGTTTTGATCACTTCCAATACAGAGGTGCCATTGCCGGTGCCTACATTGAAGTACTCGTAGTTACGCTTTTGTATTTTTCCGATCATTCGATCCATGGCTTTCACATGAGCCTCCGCAAGATCTACCACATGAATGTAATCTCTCACCGCAGTGCCATCTGGTGTATCATAATCGTCACCAAATACGGATAATTCCTTTCGGATACCTGCTGCAGTCTGAGTGATAAAAGGCACAAGGTTGGCGGGTACTCCCAACGGCAACTCCCCTATCTCAGCTGATTCATGTGCTCCAACAGGGTTGAAATATCGTAATGCAATGAAGTTCAGTTCATCATTGACTTTCGCTACATCCTGCATGATCTCTTCACAAATCTGCTTGGTGTTACCGTAAGGAGACTCCGCCGTTTTGAAAGGAGTGTCTTCGGTAACCGGAAGCTTATCTGGCTGGCCATAAACCGTGCAAGAAGAAGAAAAGACAAGATCCGTGATGCCATTGACTTTCATTTGATCAATCAGATTGATTAGCGAGTTGAGATTATTCCCATAATATAACAGGGGCTTCTGAACCGACTCTCCTACGGCTTTACTCGCTGCAAAGTGAATAATCCCTGTGATATCTTTTTCCTTTTTGAAGAAATCAGAAAGTTTTGTAGCATCACACAAGTCGAAGTTGTGAAAAGAAGGTTTGGTCCCGGTTATCCTTTGGATCCTGTCAATAACTTCGGCTCTCGAGTTAGACAAATTATCAACGATTACCACTTCATAACCTGACTTGATCAGCTCTACGGCTGTATGGGAACCAATGTAACCCGCTCCACCTGTAACCAGGATCTTTCCTTTCATATTTTTGAATGCTTAAGAATATTTTTTCACAATGCTAATTAAATCAGCTTTTCTAGCCAGCATCTTTCTGGTTAATTCTAACTGACATTTAGCTCTTACCAGGTTATGCGTTGGATATGCCGTCTTATAATATTTATTTCCTTCGAAATAATCGGTCAAAAACCTGACTCCCATGATAAAAGGCATCATCAGTGCTCCTTCAACCATGGTTTGGGTCTCGAGGGTTGTCAGAATTGGTCTGGTATCTTCTAAAAACCCACTTGTATAAGCTTCGAAGTATTCCATGTCTAAGTCTACTTTTTGCAGATCCAGCTCATCTTCTGCACTTGTGGAAGTTGAAGTCCTGACACCATCACCAAAATCATAATGAACCAGTCCAGGCATCACCGTATCCAGGTCAATCACACATCTGGCTTTGTTACTATCATCAAACAAGATGTTGTTGAATTTGGTGTCATTGTGTGTAACACGAAGTGGCAGACTACCCTGATCCAACAATCTCTGAAGCTCACACAATTCATCCCCAACCTTACGAACGAATTCAACAGCTCGCTTCTCTTCGTCTTTTTCTACCTTAACTTCAGAAACAACCTCCTCAAATCTTTTAAGTCGGCGCGGCATGTGATGAAAGAATGGAATGGTATCCGTCAAACTCGTAGCATCAAAGTGATGCAGGTCAGCCACAAATCCTCCAAAACCCCTTGCTCCTTCAAAAACGATATCGGCAGAGGAGGGAACGTCAATAGACTTCAATCCTTCAATTAAATAATAAAGCCTCCAATAACTGTCACCAACTTTAGTATAAAGCTCACCGTCTAGTGTCTTTACAATTTTAAGTGCCAGCATCTCCTCGTCCCCGGCAGCATCTTTGCGATATTTATCAGATAAGTATTCTGTTACCGAGCGGATGTTACTCATCATACCCTTCACATCTTTAAAGACATGATGGTTGATGCGCTGCAGAAAGTAATTTGGAAATTGATTACTTGTATTTAGTGCTCGAAAAGAGTCATTGATGTGTCCGCCACCAAAGGGATCGATGGATCCAACAGATCCTTCGATATCAAACTTTAAAATTATTTGACGGAGGTCATTACTCATTTCCCCAAAGACTTTTTGGGTAGATCTTTTCGCCAATCATCGCTTTTAGCTTATTCTGTGCAATGACTTTATCCTCTTTATAAGTGACACCAAACCACGATTCGTCGGTAAACAGAACAGGCACATTTTTACCGGACTTTCTCACATTATCGAGCACTGTGGGGATATAGTATTCCGCTTTTAGATTCTCTTTGGACTTCTGATAAAATTTCACAAAATCCGCTTCAATATCCTTAAACACCTGACTGGTGAAACCCATCAAATTCATCGAAACCGGCTCATTTCCCGTCAATGGGTGCTCCTTTCCAACTTCCACATAATAAGGATGCTCTGTCCCTTTATGGATTTCGGTCTTTTCATTTATCGACTTTAAGTCACCCGCTTCAGTCACTTCACAAATACCCCGGGAGACACTTCCATGATCAGATAAGGTGTTCTTCAATTGATAAGCAACCAGACAAGCATCTAATTTACTGTTGTCGACAGTTGATAAGTGGTCATAGATCACCTTTAAAGCAGACCTGCCATAATAGTCATCCGCATTTACCACCACAAAAGGTTCGTTCACCGCCTGGTTGGCAGTCCAGACGGCATGTCCGGTACCCCAGGGCTTTTCTCTTCCAGCAGGTACGGAAAGACCCGCTGGTAAAACATCCAGTTCCTGAAAAACGAATTCAACTTCAGCATTACCAATAATTCCTGAGAACTTTTCCTTTACATCAGCAAGGAGATGCTTCCTGACGATAAAGACCACTTTTTTGAAACCTACCTGCAACGCATCGTATACGGTATAATCAATGATGGCTTCCCCCGAGGGTCCGAAGGTGTCAATTTGCTTAATGCCACCATATCGGCTACCCATGCCGGCAGCCATTACAACAAGTGTAGGATTCATATTTTGCGCTTTGTGTTCGGCAGGCAAAAATATTAAAACTTATATCTTACGAAAGCTTCAATGGCTTCATATTCAGTAAGTCCTAATAAATCATATTGCTTTGCCGTGTCACGGTTCCTGTCTTCGGCTCTTTGCCAGAACTCACGAGAATCACTCCCTGGGAATACCGGACGGTCTTTTTGCGACTGATGCTTGAAGATGGCGTTTCGTTTCTTGGTCATATCGGAAGGGCTCAACGGCACAGCCATTTCAATCTCATACAATGGCCACTCGTGCCATGCGCCTCTATACAACCAGAAGTAGCAATCTTTTAACCAGCTGGTTTTTTCGTGCTTCAATTGAGCAAGTGAGTCAATGATCAAATCAAGACATACCCTATGGGTACCATGAGGATCGCGAAGGTCACCAGCAGCATAAATTTGATGGGGCTTAATTTCGTTTAACAGGTTTTTGGTGATCGCAAAGTCTTTCTCACCCGGATCACTTTTCTCTACTGCACCTGTTTCATAGAATGGAAGATTCAGGAAGTGGATATGATCGTCTTCCAGTCCGCAATATCTTGCTCCGGCAGCGGCCTCGCCTTTTCTGATCAGCCCCTTCACTTTCCGTACATACTCATGATCGATATCACCACTGATTTTTGTTTTAATAGCTTCGTGGATTTGTTTTCTAACGGCCTCATGTTTGGATAAATCAGCATCCAGAAGTTCTTCCATAAAGTCATAGGCGAAATCTGTAAACCTCCTGGCATCAGAATCAAACACAGCTATGTTACCAGAAGTCTGGTAAGCCACATGTACATCATGTCCCTGCTCAACTAAACGAAGGAAAGTACCTCCCATGGAAATCACGTCATCATCCGGGTGAGGGCTAAAAATGATAACTCGCTTTTTGGCAGGTGTTGACCGCTCGGGTCTGTTAGTATCGTCCGTATTAGGCTTTCCTCCAGGCCATCCGGTGATAGTATGCTGGAAGTGGGTAAACATCTTAACGTTGAGATCCTGGGCATTGCCATAATGAACAAGCAGATCACCCAGCTCATTCAGTTTGTAGTCTTCTTCAGTCAGTTTCAAAATTGGCTTGCTGATCTTTTGACTAAGCCAGATAACTGCCCGTCTGGCCAGGTTATCATCCCACTGGCATAAAGAAACGATCCATGGAGTCTTGAACCTGGTGAGTTCTAAAGTGGCGTGTTCATCAATGATCACTTCCACGTTAGGATGGTTCTGAAGGAAAGAAGCAGGGATATCCTCTGATATGTTTCCTTCTACAGCCTCTTTAAGGATAGCTGCTTTCTTCTCTCCCCAGGCCATTAGGTAGATCTTCCTTGCCTTAAAGATGCTTTTGATACCCATGGTAATTGCCCGACGAGGCACCAGCTCCTCCCGAATAAATTCACGAGTTGCATCAGAAATGGTAATGGGGTCAAGTTTTACCAGGCGTGTTGGCGAATCTTTGAATGATGGTGGTTCATTGAAACCCACGTGGCCAGTTCGACCAATACCCAAAAGCTGGATATCCATCCCTCCGTATTCATCGATCTTTGCTTCATAATCCTCACAAAATCGTTTAACATCTTCGATCGGGATCGACCCATCAGGAATATTGACATTCTCCTTTGGAATGTCTACATGATCAAACAGATGGTGATGCATGAAGTAGTAATAGCTCAGAATTGAGCTCTTTTCCATTGGATAGTACTCATCCAAATTGAAGGTCACAACATTTATAAAACTCAAATTTTCTTCTTTGTGCTTTCGAACCAGCTCTTTGTAGACTTTGATAGGTGTGGCTCCTGTGGCAAGTCCCAGCACAGCATGTTCACCGGCTTTTTGTTTGGCAATAATTAAATCAGCAATGTCGTCGGCAACCTTTTTGCTTCCCTGCTGATCATCATCAAAGATGGTGACAGGCAGTCTTTCAAGGGTTTTAGCGGAATGATCGAGTGTTTGTGGTGTCATGCTATTGAATTTACTACATTTTATTTAAATATCCATACACATCTATAGAAGAGAATATTATAGTGTGTTCGAACACAAATATAATTTGTTCGTCCACATTTATGAAATATTTCAGAAAAATATGATAAATTCGTAACAACTAATTCATACAAATGAATCCGAAGAAGAACCTTACCATTAAAGATATAGCGAAACTTGCCAATGTTTCGCCCGGTACAGTGGATCGGGTAATTCACAACAGAGGCAAGGTATCGGATAAAGCATTAGCCAAAGTAAGTGTAGTGCTTGAAGAAATACAGTACAAGCCCAACGTGTTTGCACAATCACTAAAAAAGCAAAAGTCCCTCTCCTTCGCTGTACTGATCCCCTGGAAAGAGGACGATGGTTATTGGAGAACAGCCCATGAGGGAATTGCGAAAGCCATAGAAGACTTTGATCATTTTGGTATCGATGTGAAAGTTACCAGTTTCAACAGCAAAGTGCCTGCAGACTTCACTACAAAGGCAAACGAGATCCTGGAAACGGCTCCAAACGGACTATTGATCACGCCCATCTTTCTCCAGGAGTCCCTGGATGTATTAAAGAAGTTTGACAATGCGGGTATCCCCTACATCACTTTCAATACGAAAATTCCAGAGCTGAACACCAGCTGTGCCATTGGCCAAAACCTCAAGCAAAGTGGCCGGCTGGCTGCTAACCTTATCGATCATTGTAATAAAGAAGTTGGGAATCTGATGATTATTCACCTGGATGAGAATCCTGAAAACGCACCCCACATGATCCAGAAGGAAAAAGGGTTCAGGGAGTATTTTCAGTCCAGAAACTATCATACAGAAATTAAAAGTATTGTCATTCCGCATCGCGATCCAAATCAAATCAATGATATGCTCAATAAACAGGCAGGAGATCTGAGGAATGTAACCGGTGCTTTTGTGACCACGGCCAAAGTCCACCTGGTCGCTTATCCTATCAAAAGCAGGTTCCATGATTGTGTGGTGATCGGATATGACCCCACCACTCATAATATTGATGGCATTAAATCAGGTACTATAGATTTTCTGATCAATCAAAATCCATACATGGCAGCTTACGAAGGAATCTCCAAACTGACCGACCTATTAGTTTTTGGAAAAAACATCGACTCGGAAAAGCTGCTTCCCCTGGATATTATCACGAGTGAGAACCTGGATTCTTACTTGTTGAATTAATCAACTGTAAGGTTACTCTATTTATTGTCACATACCCCTAAACTTTCGGTATAATATTCTGATCCTGGCTTGCTGTAGTAAATGGTACGTTGTAATATCGTTTACCAGTAGCTTTATACAACGCATTTGCCAGTGCACCAACAGCAGGAGGTAATCCAGGCTCACCTAATCCTGTAGGTGAAATATCATTGTCAACAAAATGTACTTCTATCTCTTTGGGAGCCTGATTATGCCTAATTAACTGATATGTACCGAAATTCTGATGTGTCGGTGTTCCATTTTCAAACTTTAACTCGCTATATAATGTATGGCCAATGCCATCCACAACTCCCCCCTGAATGATGTTAGAAGCTCCTTCCCTATTGACTACAATACCACAATCTACCGCACACCAAACCTTTTGAACTTTTGGCTGATTATTTTCCATCACCACATCCATGACCTGTGCAACATATGAGTTATGACAGAAATAGGCCGAAACACCTCGAAAAACCCCTGGCTTTTCAACTCCCCAATTAGATTTCTCCTTTACCAACTTGAGAACGCCTGCATATCTATCCGCATCGTATTCATATTTCTCGCCTACGGGATTGTTCTTCGCTCGCTCCAACAACTCCAGTCTGAAATCGATGGGATCCTTGCCCATGGATTCTGCTACTTCATCTAAAAATGACTGCTCCGCGCCAGCAGCAAAATGGGATCTTGGTGCTCTCCATGCACCCATTGAGATGTTTGAATCCGACTTAAGCTTTATGCCTTCATAATTGTCTATCGCTCCAGCTGGAAAACGGTTAGGAAAGAGGGCTCCTTCTCTAAAACCTACACCTCTTCCCGAAAAGGCAATCAGGTTACTATTTTCATCAAAACCAGCCTTATAAGTTGATCGATATGCAGTACGGTAGATACCATGGGTCATATCGTCTTCCCTGGAGTACACGAGCTTAATAGGTACGCCAGCCTTTTTTGAAATCGCAGCCGCTTCCAACCCATAATGTATATAAAGCCGCCTACCAAACCCGCCGCCAATCCTTGTCATACCTACTGAAATATTTTCCTCAGGAATGCCTAGCAACTGAGACACCCCACTTTTCAAGACCATTGGCGTTTGTGTAGGACCAAAGAGATCTGCCTTATCATTCGTTACATGCGCGAAGAAATTCATCGGCTCCAAAGTGTTATGTGCCTGGAAAGGAGCAGTATAGGTTCGTTCCAGGACTTTTGCAGCTTTAGCAAATGCAGCGTCAGGATCACCATCTTTTCTCGAATCCTGAACCTCTCCTTTTATGATGTCTCGCTCCAGTTTTCTGGCATGCATGTCTGAGTTCTCGAGTTCGGACTGAATTTTCCAATCAACTCTTAGTGCCTTTTTTGCATTCATCAATTGCCAGGTTGAATTACCTACAATCGCAATGACTTTAGGAAAAGCGTTGTCATTCAATCTGTTACTGTCGATATAAGTATCAATTTCAAATGCATCCGTCACTCCATCCATACTGAGAACTTCATCCCGGTTAAAATCCCCTGCCGTCATTCCAAATGCAGGTGGATGTTCAATCATGGCGATCTTCATCCCTTCCCGCTTGTAGTCAATTCCGAAGAGTGGCTTTCCTGTCATCAGCTTCGGGCCTTCAACATTGCGCTGGGCCGTTCCAATGAGTTTGAAATCTTTAGGATCTTTCAATTGAAGCTCTTCAGGTACCTTTATTCCGACGGCTTTTGAGGCTATTTGACCATATTCCATGGTTCTGTTTCCATTGATCTCTTTGATTATCCCTTCCTGCACGGAAAGATCCGAAATAGAAACACCCCATTCTTTTGCAGTGGCTTCCAACAACATCCTTTTCCCTGCCGCACCAGCCATTCTGAGTGCATCCCAACTCTGCATAATAGAAAGGCTGCCTCCGGCAAACTGTCTTATGCCAAAAGCATCGATATCAAGAATACCCTGCTCAACAACCACGTTTTTCCATGCTACGTCAAGTTCTTCCGCCACAACCATAGGCATGGAGGTCATCACATTTTGACCAATTTCAGGGTTTGGAGAATAAATTGTTACCATCCCTGTATCGCCAATTTTGATATACCCATTAATTGTGAACCATTCTTTGGGGATCGCCACCTGTTTCTCAGAAACTGGAGTACAGCGTGTGAGCCAGTTAAATCCAATCAGGAGACCGCCACCTGCCGCTGCTGAGGTTTTTAGAAATGATCTTCTACCTACTTTAGTTTTGATAAGTGTCATGATGATTGGGTTTATAGTTTAGCGGCAGTTTTTACGGCTTCTTTTATTCTTACATACGTGCCACATCGGCAGATATTTCCGCTCATGGCACTCTCTATTTGCTCATCAGAGGGGTCGGGATTGGCTCTTAACAATGCTGCAGCACTCATCACTTGTCCTGCCTGACAATAACCGCATTGCGCGACATCGTGTTGAAGCCATGCTTTCTGGACTGGATGATCACCTTCTTTAGACAATCCTTCTATCGTAGTAATGTCATTATTGCCCACGGAGGCAATCGTCATTTGGCAGGACCGGGTGGCTATTCCATTTACATGAATGGTGCATGCACCGCACATTGCGATTCCGCATCCATATTTTGTTCCAACAAGGTCCAGGTGTTCTCTAAGGACCCAAAGCAAGGGAGTATTTGGGTCTACATCAACTTCGTGTTCCTGTTGATTGATATTGATTTTGAAAAGGGCCATAATTTGATTGTTTATTGAGATTGATGTATATCAAATTTAAACATTCTGTATACCAATTACTTACTGAATTCAAACAGTTAATAACTTAAACCTTCATTGTAATTAAATAAGGCATATCCATCCTCTTCCAGATAACCTGGTACATCTTCAAGGTTGTTTTCAACAGCCTCATCTGATACTGGAGTCGAAAAGGGCATTTTCCCTATAGGATCAAAACTACCCGTAACCACATCAAGCAGTGCATTTGAGGTAGTACCAAAAGTGGCTATCACGCCGACAACATTTCCCTTATTCTCATCATCAAAGATCTCGTTGATGACCCATGGATTGGTATAATCGATAACCAGAATTGTTGGGACCTTCGAAATAACCTCATTAATATGCTTGGTATCAATCATTGTTTTCGACAATGAAATTGATATTGGATCACCATTTGAATTGAAAAGTGATGTCCCGGGCATAACCCACTGGATAGCCACATCCGCCTCATCGGTAGTCCCTACCAATTCTAGCGCCTGATTTTCTGGAATCTCCGATATGATTTCAATGCTGCCTGAATCCTGGCCTCTACCTGGAGACTGTAATATTTCAAAAAGGACTTTAGTTTGTCGTTTTAAAGGTAGACTACCTTCGTTTCTAAGCAATACAATAGATTTCCTCATGGCCTCCCTGGCTTTTGCTCTGAACTTTTCATTTCCTACTAACTGCTCTGCATTGACAGGATCTACGTAGGGATTTTCAAATAAACCCAGATCAAATTTTTCCTCCAAAAGTAGCTGTACTGAATTGTCTATCAGATCAATATCCACCATTCCACTTTTGACCACTTCAATCACAATCGAAGGATCTGACATCCCTGAGATGATATTAGAGCCAGCCTCAATAGCTTTTTTATATCTTTCCTGTTCTGACAGATCTTCAACTCCCCATACCATTCGTGTTAGTGGTCCGGTATCAGTATTTACGATGCCTTTAAATCCAAGTCCACTTCTCAGGACTCCGGTGATGACATCCTTATTAAACGCATAACCGACTGGCTCGAATTCCGTTTCAACAGGCATCGAATAATATGGCATGATTGCAGATGTCCCGGCATCAATTGCAGCCCTAAATGGAAGAAGATTTTCATAAAATCTTCCCCCTGGGAATACCTGTTCTTTCCCCCATTCAAAATGAGAATCCTGCCCACCTTTGCCAGATCCTCCACCTGGAAAATGTTTCATTGTAAGGGCTACTGAATTTGAGCCAAGGAAATTACCTTGAAACCCTAAAACTACTTCAGTAATTATTCTGGAAACCCATTCAGGGTCCTCACCAAAAGTGCCATCAACCCTCGACCACCTTGGTTCGGTTGACAGATCTGCCATATACATATACCCCTTTCTGATTCCCGCCGCCACCCACTCCTGGCGCGACATCTCAGCAAATTCTCTTATCAATGTCAGGTCTCTCGAAGCAGACAAACCAAGCTCTCCTGGCCATGGGGTAAATACCGTTGCATTTATTGCTGTACCTACAGAAGCCCTTCGTGAAATATGATTTCTGGGGTTTGAAGTAATAATTGCAGGAATACCCAAAAGCTCATTTTCACACATTTCCTGCAAATTATTGTTCCATTCTGCAATTACTCGAGCACTTTCATTTGACCTGAGTATAAAATGACGATTATTAAATTCTTTAATCCGCTGCGTGGTATTGGTAGTGGCATTCATACCCCCAATAAAATTAGGTCTTCTGTTGTCACGCTCATCCTCCACTTGTCCCTCATCCAGATCACTGGCTGCATATTTTCCACCTGACATCTCAGCCTTCCTACTACCAAGCATATTCAAGGTATTAATTGACATGAAGCCAGCTTTTTGCTCCAAAGTCATTTGTGACAGAAGATCCTTACTCCTCTCAATAGATGATAACCGCCAATCTTCATATTTATCAAGTTTACCGTTTTTGCTCAGATCTTTAAACTGATATCCGTCTACTGAAAGAATCTTACTTGTTCTGTAACCTAATTCAGGTTGAATAAGCTTTTCTTTATGGCTACATCCATTTATTAAAGGGATAGCAACAAAGAGAAAAATTGGTAATAATAATTGAGACGTTGGTTTGGTAAGGTCTAGCTGAGTGAGATGTATTATCATCGAATTCATCATTGGATTAATTATCATTTGGTTGAGAACTACATATAAGTCTCAACACCAATTTTTATTTTATCCAGATAATCAAATCTATCCCTTTGAAATTATTGAAGCGTCTCAACTTATAAGTTGGCACCTCTTACCGATCATTTGAGTTAAGATATTCGGTAGGTGTTAAGCCGGTATTTTCTTTAAAGATCCTGTTGAATGATGACTTTGAATTGAACCCACTTTCTATTGCAATTCCCAGTATAGAATAGTGCCTGTAGTTTGGATCAGCCAGCTTTCTCTTCACTTCCTCTATCCTATAGCCGTTAATTAGCTGATAAAAATTTTTCCTTTGACTACTATTGATGGCCTGAGATAATTTATGTTTTGAGATATTCAGGTCATCTGCCATCATTTGGAGGTTATACTCTGGACTGAGATAGGATTTATTTCCATCCAAAAAATTGATAACAGTTTTTGACAATTCATCAATTTGGTCGGCGGATAAGGTAGATCCTGAGTATTTTGTTGTGGTCGGATCACTCCTCATGGAAGGTCTCAATCCTGAATGCTGTTTAAAGGCTCTAGTATAAATGGCGGATTGATTCATCCCAAAATAAACCATTACAAAAGTGAAGATGGTAACATTGAGTGACAGGTTTGAATATCTTATAATGCCCAAATCCAGCACATTCACAACATAAAACCTGGCAAAACTTGCGATGAAAACGAATAAGAATAAGGTTAATACCAATACTAACCATGTCAAAGTATTCTTGCCTGAATAATTGGAAAAGTATAGTGGAATATTTTTTCGATGCTTAAGAATCATCTTCAAACCCACAAACCAGTAAGCAAAAACTGATAAGATCAGACCCGAGTAGTATATCTTATTATACAAAAAATTGGGATTCTCAGTCAAATCCGAAGCACTGGAAATTGGTACCGCAGTTATCATTGACCGGTGGATCGAGATCATTATGAATGGGATCAAATGATAAAGGTGAACGGCTCTTAACTTAAAATTTTCAATCGTTAGGGAACATACATATAGATAAAGAAATGGCCCTATAAGAAACATCAATGGCAGTATTCCTGGCTTATAATAGTCTACTACCTGAAAAGGAAGTAAACCAGCCCCGAGCAAAATAGCGATCAGCATCATCCAGATAGCAAGGATACCAAAGCTTATATGTCGTGGCTTTTTGGTGAGAAAGATAAGAACCCCAAAAAGTGATTGGGTAAGACCAACAATGTTTACGATATCAGACATAGCGTTTCGCTAATGTAATCATTCAGGTTAGAACAGTATGTCCTTAACATGGCTCTCATCATCATTTTACATTGAATCAAAAATCTTCTATTTAATTTCCTCCACCTCTCTCCACATAAAGTTCGATTTCCGATGCTTGATCAGCCATTGACCGCCTTGCTTGACAAACTCATCTTTATAAATGGTGTATAAAGTAGTTTTCATTTGCTTTCCGTCCTGATCTCCAACCAGGATCACCCGGCAATAGGACGTAGTTTTTGCTGCATTTTCAGTTAACTCATCGATGGTTTGATGCCCATTTTGATGATATACCGTATGGAAATTGGCGAGAAACCCTCCAAAAGCCTGGGCTAGCTGCTCTCTCCCTTTCAGCTGAGAGGAAGGTTGTCCATTTGAGAATGATTCCACCAGTCCATCTTCCGTAAAAAGCAAGACCTGCTTATCAATTTCCTTAGTGTCAGCGAGGTTAGAAAAAACATCCACTACTTCTTTTATGGCCATTTTATCCTCAATGATGGCAATCCTTTTTTCGAGTGTTCGTGTTTCTGAAGTTTGTGCAAGCACCGTGGAAACTGACAGAATAAACACAAATGTTGTTAGCGTATTTTTCATTTCTTTCAGATTAATGTTTCATTCAATTCTTATAAGTTTTCATCCAACCACTGAAGAATAATATCAGCTACTTCCTGGTTGTTTATATCCTGCATCAACATGTGGCTGTTGCCTGAAATATCCATTTCAGGAAGGTAGATTAACCGGGCTTTGCCTCCTGCATTATTCACCTGTTTTACAAATCCACCCCAGCCATCAAAATAGCTCTTCCAGGAATGACCGGGAATACCTGTTTCGTTGTCGATGTTGTCGCCATATACTATTACGATTGGAATTGAGGTCAGAAAACGAATCTGCTCTTCGGAATATTGAGCACCTGTGCCTCCGGGCTCTAGCATCACAATTGCATCAATACCTGTGGGATCCATTAGGGCGGTCTCGATTGGAAATCCACCAGATTGTGAATGACTGATCAAAACCGTTTCTTTTAATGCTGTTGCAAGCGCTGACAAGTTGACGAAATTTGGATTTGGACTTGGTAAGCCAAACAGGGAAAAAGGAATACTTTGTTTCGAAAATTCATCCCTGGAATTGATTGGAAATTTCACATCCTTAACAGGCTCTCCTCCTTTTAGCCCAAAGCGAAAGTTGATCCATGTATTGTCGTCCGAGATTCGCTGAAACGTTTCCTGGCTTTTAGAGGCCATGATACCCTCTCTTACCAGATTGTAGTTTTTCTGATTGAACCCGGATCGTCCAGCCCCCACCTGATCAACCACATAAACCGGAAAACCTTTCCTCACCAAATACTCATACCAGCCCATTCTTCCATCCGGAGTGGTTTCCCAGGTTTTCCCACTTAGGTTCATACCATGGATGAGCACAAAAGAAATACTGTCCGGTTGCTGCGGAACCATGAAGTTTACATACATTTGATTGATTGTGATAGCCCCATCCGAACTGAAAAACCCCAATTCAGTGGCATTTTGATTTTGCTTCTCACCACCCACATAAAAACTTCCTACTTGTTGAAGATTTAATGGCTCTCTGTCAGACCTCAGTGTGTTGAAACTCTGCGCATCTGTTGTTTGACCGATTAAAATGAAAACTAATATTGGTACGGCTACCCTCACGGCAATCTTTCTGTTACAGATTTTGAAAAACTGATTCCCTGCTTCTGAAACCAATTGTTTGAATGGCTTCTAAAGAAGTTCTTAGTTCACTTAATTCTGCATTGGTAAATTCAACATTAAGTCCACCTATATTTTCCATCATATGATCAGGATTGGTGGTGCCTGGAATCGGTACGACAAATGGTTTTTGTGCGCTTAACCAGGCCAGAGCGATTTGTGCCGGTGTGGCATTTTTCCTTGCTGCCCATTCGCTTGCCAGTTCAGTTACTTTTAAATTCGCTTTTAGAGCTTCAGGTTTGTAGTATGGTACGCCCGCCCTTCGAAATCCGCTTTCCGGAATATAATTTTCATCAAATCGTCCTGTCAGCATTCCCCGACACAAAGGGCCCCATGGAACGAATGCAATTCCCAATTCTTCGCATAATGGTAGAATATCCAATTCCATAACTCTTTCCAGCATGGAGTATTCACTTTGCAAAGCGGCCACAGGTTGTACTGCATGGGCTTTTCTGATTGTTTCAGGTGAAACTTCCGATAAACCGAAATTTCTGGCTTTTCCTTCGGCGATCAGCTCCTTTACTGTCCCTGCGATATCCTCGATTGGAGTTCCTGGATCCATTCGATGCAGATACAATAAATCAATGGTATCTGTTTGTAATCGTTTCAGCATACCATCCACAGCTTCACGTATATGCTCGGGTCTACTATTTCGGCCACCACGTCCATTGCCACTAAAGTCGAACCCAAACTTTGAAGCAATACTTACCTTATCCCTGAATGGCATTAATGCTTCACCCACAATTTCTTCGCTAAAATGAGGACCGTAAACCTCAGCCGTATCGAAAAAATCCACACCATTATCAGCTGCTTTGCGAATCACCTTCACCATTTCGGCTTTGTCCTGTGGCGGGTTATATACTCCCGCCATATTCATGCAACCCAAACCAATGGCGGATACCTCCAGCGTGCCGATTTTTCGCTTCTTTTTATCAGAATAGGAAATACTCAGATTGCTATTTCCCTTATTGGCAAAGGAGAAAAGTCCCGTACTACCGATGAACAGTCCTGCTGAAACCAATGTGCTGTTTTGCAGAAAATTCCTGCGATTTATTTCTTTATTCATCATTGTATTATTTGATTAGATATCATTTAAAAACCTATTTTCCGGAGCCAGCTTTTTAGCTCATCATTCACTTGTATTGCCCTTTCACCCTCCATCACGAATAGGATTCCATCTCTTTCTATCCCACCTCTGACTGAAAAAGCTTCAGTAATCAAACATTCGGGACATAGTTGCCCAATGGTCTCCAGGCTACTTCCCAAGCCATACCCTGCATTAGTATTGAATGGAATGACCGTTTTCTTACTTAAATCGTACTCGGTCAGGAATGTCTTCATAGGTGGTGGAAGCCGCATGCCCCAGGTGGGGAATCCAACAAATACAGCGTTGTATGTATCAATGTTGTCAATTTTTGTTTTGAGCGGTGGCAGATAGCCTGTTTCATTTTCCCTTTGCACTTGCTGAACTATTGCCTGATAATTCTCCGGATATGGATTTTCCAACTCAAGTGAGACCATTTTTCCACCAACTTCCTGCTGTATCATGTTTGCAACTGCTTCGGTGTTTTTGGTGCGACTCAGATAAACAATAAGAATCTCCTCACTTTCTGTTTTGTCAGGCACATCTTCAGTCGGCTGTGCATATGAACAGTCGGAAAGCAGCAGAAAGAGTAATAAAACAACCGATATGAGTTTTTGCATAATGGACTTCTGTTAGTTATTTGGTAGAGGAGTGATGCCATGGGTTCCTTTTGAACTCGTGCCAAGGCTCGTGCCTATGTCGTGAGACGCTTTTAGCCTTTCCGGAGCCCTATCACCCACCACACCTATTGCTTTAAATCCAGTTTCGAGCTCCTGCATATCAGAACTGGTCAGTTTTATGTTCGCAGCACCGTTATTCTCCTGCATATGTGGGATAAGCCGTGTTCCGGGAATAGGCACGATGAAAGGCTTTTTAGTCATTAGCCAGGCTAATGCAACCTGCCCCGAGGTGGCCTGATACCTTTCACCCACTTTTTCCAATAGTTCTACAATTGGACGATTTTGATCCAGTGCTTCTTTTGTAAACCTGGGAAATCCCAGGTTTTTACGAATATCTCCAGAAGCAAACTCATACCCGGGAGTAACCTCTCCTGTCAGATAACCCATCCCCAAAGGTGACCATGGTACAAACCCAATACCTAATTCCTCGCACACAGGAATGACTTCACCCTCCGGATCGCGAGTCCAAAATGAATATTCATTCTGAATAGCAGTGACCGGGTGCTCTTTGTGTGCTCTACGAATGGTAGCGGCACCTGCTTCTGATAAGCCATAATGTAGGATCTTACCGTCCTTAATTAGCTCGGCCATTGTACCCGCAACATCCTCGATGGGCACATTCGGATCCACTCTATGCTGATAGAGCAAATCAATGTAGTCGGTCTGCAAGCGTTTCAGCATGAAATCAACTGCCCGCCTGATGTGCTCAGGCCTACTGTTCAATCCACCCCTCATCCGACCCGACTCAAAATCAATATCAAATCCGATCTTTGAGGCTATGACCACTTCCTCCCGATAGGTTTTTAAGGCCTCACCTACCATTACTTCACTTTTGTGCGGACCGTAAATCTCTGCAGTGTCGAAAAAACGAATGCCTTCTTCATAGGCCGATCGGATAAGTTGAATGGATTCTTCCTTTGTTGGAGGGTTGCCATAGGCCCAGGCAATGTTCATACAACCAAAACCCAACTCAGTTACTTCCAGAGTACCCAGTTTTTTGGTTTTAAGATCTGGTTTCAGAAACCTGTTTTTAAATCGTTTTGGTTGATTTGAAATCTGACTCGTATTTGCCAGTAAAGGATTACTCATTGTCAATCCTAACCCTGCGATGGCTGATTGAATGATAAATTTTCTTCGTTTTGTCTGTCTATTCATTGCCATGTCTGGAAACATTTTTATTAAAGGACAAGACAAAAGTAGAGGGCAATTCAGTAAATATTATGACATATTTTACCGTATTATATTCACATATTTCTGTATTTAATCGTTTTTCAATGCTTAAACAAATAATATAAGTGTTTTATATCATTTTTATTAGGCATTATTGCGGTTAATGAAGCAAATTGAAAACCTTGGAGAAATATTGCTGGTAGACAGTCTGGGAAACCCGGAGGTACCCAATGATTATATTCAAACCTATTTCACTCATATCCTATGCCATGGTGGTGGTGGTCGGTTTAGAATGGACAACAAAGAGTGGGTGATCCGTAAAAATGACATCGTCATATTGTTGCCTAATGCGAAGATCCATGACCTGATGTTTACGCCGGATTTCCGTGGGAGCTTTTTCCTAGTCTCCTTTGATCTGATGAGTAAAAACAATCCTGATATTGGCTGGGGTATTAAAGGCTACCTGTTTTCTAAAGAGAATCCCGTGGTAATGTTATCTGAGGATGCCTTTGAAAGATGTCTGCACAACTTCCAACTCCTAGCTGCCAAGTATCAGGATACAAAACACAGGTTCAGAAAAGAGATTGTGAACTTACAGTTGCAGATGTTTATCATGGAAATGTGGAATGTATTTGCTGATAAAATGGAGCAACAGATCAAGAGCAATGAAAAAGGATCGTTATTCCAACGTTTTTTGCAGCTGGCCCAGCTCCACTGTATGGAAGAGCGGGAAGTTGAATTTTACGCCGGGATGCTATCTATCACTCCCAAATACCTTTCCGAAGTTTGCAAAAAGAGTAGTGGAAAAAGTGCTTCAGAATGGATCCAGAATTATACGACCACCAGACTGATACTCCTGCTGCGCAACGATCAATTGACATTCACTGAAATTGCAGATTCAATGAAATTTTCCAGTCAATCCTTTTTTAGCAGGTATGTGAAGAAAGCGCTGGGGGTTTCGCCGAGCGAGTATCGTAATCGTTTGAAATCGGACCTTATAGACTGATTAATTCAACCAATCACCATCAAAACCCGAACAGCTCAGGCACAAACATCGTGATAGACGGGATGTAGGTAATGATCATCAAAATGATCACCATACCAATAAACATCGGTATTAATGGCTTAATCACTTTCTGAATCGGCAAGCCTGCAACACTACACCCAATAAAGAGTACTGAGCCTACCGGAGGCGTACAAAGACCAATACACAGGTTCATCACCATGATAATACCAAAGTGGATTGGATCAATACCGAGGCTTGTCACGATTGGTAAAAAGATCGGCGTGAAAATCAACACCGCAGGTGTCATATCCATGAAGATTCCTACGAATAATAAGATCAGGTTGATCAATAGAAGAATCACAATGCCATTGTCACTAATAGACAATAGCCCGTTACTCACAGACTGGGGAATATCCTCATAGGACATCACCCATGACATCCCCATAGAAGTTGCAATCAGCAACATCACAATGGAGTTTGTGTTGGTAGAACTTAAGAGGATCTTTGGGACATCCTTGATCTTAATCTCTTTATAAATAAAGACAGTCAGTATGAACGTATAAAGTACTGCTACAGCAGAAGCCTCTGTTGCAGTAAAGATACCGGCAACAATCCCTCCAATTATCAGAACAAGCAGGAAGAGACTGGGTAATGCATCAATAAATGTTTTGATCACATACTTAAAAGACACCCTGTCTCCTACCGGATATTTCTTTCTATAGGCAAAATATCCCGAGATAAACATCAGTGTCAATCCGATCAGGATACCAGGTAGGTAACCCGCAAGAAACAACGCTGCTATAGATACTCCACCACTCGCTAAAGAATACACGATGAGTACATTACTTGGAGGGATCAAAAGCCCAGTTGTAGATGAGGTAATGTTCACCGCAGCTGAAAATTCAGGCTCATAACCCTCATCTTTCATTCTTGGGCCCATAAAACTACCCATGGCAGATGCTGCAGCTGCCGCAGATCCTGAAACGGCACCAAAAAGCATACAGGCCAGGATGTTGACATAGGCAAGTCCTCCCGGAAGCATCCCCAGGCAGGCTTTCGCAAAATTCACCAGTTTATTGGCAATCCCTCCATGGTTCATAAATTGCCCTGCGACAATAAAGAAAGGTATTGCCAGCAAGGCAAAGCTATCCAGTCCGGTAGCCATCCGTTGAGCCATTGTTGTCAAAGCAATGGTTGGATCCATACTTACCAACAAAGTCAGTATAGAAGATAAACCAATACTATATGCAACTGGCAGACCTATCAATAATAGAATTACAAATGAAACAACGAGGATTAGAATTTCGAGAGAGCCCATGGAGTGTTAGTATCTAGGTTTTAGGTTAATTGATCAGTCGTTGGTTTTTTGGGACCTTTTGATCAGGATATTATCTATTGAATAAAAGATGAAGAATATCCCGCTTATGGGTATGATCAGGTACACAAATCCGAGCGGCATTTCCAATGCAGCTGAGATCTGTCCAAGATAAAAAGTAAGGTAAACCAGCCGGGTTCCACCTACTATTAGGAAAAAGAAAGCAAACAGGATAATGAGTACTTCCAGAATTATTTCCAGACGAAGCTTAGCTTTTTCTGATAATTTATCATGGAAAAGATTCATCGCCAGGTGCAACCCTTTACCAGAGGCATATGCAGCTCCGAGCAGCCCAATCCAGATCAATAGATAGCGGGCCAGTTCTTCGGTAAAACTGCTAGGCTCACCCAGTACGTACCGGGAAAATACCTGCCACAAAACATTTAAGGTCATAAATCCCATGAGAAAAGCCAGAATGGCTTCCAACCCACGGTCTATTTTTGCTCTAAGTTCCTTCATTTCTGATTTCCTGAATCAATTGTTTAATTACTGGATCACTTTCAAAAGAATCGTATAATGGAGCTACCTGCTCCTGAAAAAGTGTTTTGTCCGGGTAAATAACTTCAACACCGGCCTCCTTCACCTTTTCAATGCAGAATTCAACAGATTCTTTCCATAGTTTTCTTTGCTCCAATACAGATGCATCTACTGCATCCTGTAGCCACTTTTTCTCCTGGTCAGACAGATCCTTCCATAAATTGCTATTGATCAACAATACATCCGGCTGAGCTGAATGCTCATCTATCGAATAGTATTTACATACCTCGTAGTGGTAGGAAGTGTAGAAACTCGGAGCGTTGTTTTCAGCACCATCCACAATACCTTGCTGTAAAGCGGTGTAGAGCTCGCCCCATGAGATGGGTGTCGGAGATCCGCCGAGTGCTTTTACCATGTCAAATGCCGTAACGCTGTTCATCACCCTGATCTTCATACCATTGAGGTCAGAGGGCTTCTCCACTGGCCTTTCCTTCGTATAAAAACTCCTGGATCCAGCGTCGTAAAAACACAAACCTCTCATGAGGTAATTTTCTCCTTCAGCCAGTAGTTTTTCGCCAATAGGACCATCCCAAACAGCAAATCTGTGCTTTTCATCCCTGTAGATATAAGGTAATCCCAATACCTTATAGGACGGAACGAAGTTTTCCATCACCGCAGCAGAAACCTTGGTGATTTCTATACTTCCAATCTGCATCAGTTCCAGCAGTTCCCGCTCCTGCCCCAGCTGACCGGACGGATAAATATTAATTTGAAGTTTACCGCCGGAGTTTTCCTTTACCTTTTCCGCCATATACTCCATCCCTTTATGCACCGGATGCTCAATATCCAGTCCATGGGCAAGTTTGATCACCCGGGTATCTTTATTGATGCCATCGCAACCAATCAGTATAAGTCCCAGAAAAAGTACAGGTAAGTATTTCATGCTATTTGTATTTTTTCACAATGGCCAGCGCATTTTTAACTTTATCAGTCAGGGCCGCCCAATCATTATTTGCTAAAATATCCTTTGTCACCAGCTGAGAACCCATGCCCACACAGTGAACACCGGCTTTGAACCAGGCTGAAAGGTTTTCCTCTGTAGGCTCCACCCCTCCAGTTGGCATGATGGAAGTCCAAGGGAAAGGTCCTTTTACGGCTTTCACAAATGATGGACCACCCACTTCAGTACCAGGGAAGATCTTCACCACTTCAGCACCAAGCTCTTCGGCATACCCGATTTCTGTCAGGCTTCCACACCCTGGTGACCAGGCGATCTTTCTTCTGTTACAAACCTTAGCCATCTCCGCATTCAGGATTGGTGACACAATGAAGCTTGCTCCTAATTGAATGTAAAGCGAGGTAGTGCCAGCATCCACCACAGAACCCACTCCCAACATCATGTCAGGTGTTTCTTTGGCAGCCCACTTGTTGAGTTCGCCAAACACTTCGTGCGCATAATCACCACGATTGGTAAACTCAAAAACCTTCACTCCACCGTCATAACAAGCCTTCAGAACTTTCTTGCAAAGCTCAAGATCCTTGTTGTAGAAAACAGGTACTATACCCGTTTCCTTCATAGCCAATGCTACTTCTATTCTTGTAAATCTTGACATTTCTCTTCCTTTTATCTCGCTACTCTTCCAGATGCGTCACCGCTCATCAATTTTTCCACTTCTCCAACAGTCACCTGGTTAGCATCTCCGAAGATAGTATGTTTCAGGCAAGATGCAGCCACTGCGAAATTCAAAGCATTCTGATCATCCTCAGGATATTTAAGCAATCCGTAGATCAATCCTCCCATGAATGAATCACCACCCCCTACTCGATCCACGATGTGCGTGATCTGATAAGTTGGTGAAGTAAACATTTTACTTCCATTGTAAAGTACACCAGCCCATGAGTTATGTGATGCACTAATAGAACCACGTAGTGTAGTGATCACCTTTTTAGCTCTTGGGAATTGCTTCATTACCTGCTTACATACTGACTCGAATGCAGCAGCTTCCATTGAGTCACCTTTCGTTACGTCTACACCTTCAGGGTGAATACCAAAGTGCTCAGCAGCATCTTCTTCGTTACCAAGGATGATGTCACAGTACTCAACCAATGGCCCCATCACTTCATCACTCTTCTTGCCGTAGTTCCAAAGTTTCTTTCGGTAGTTCAGGTCAGTAGAAATGGTCACCCCATGCTTATCGGCTGCCTGAAGAGCTTCCATACATGCATCAGCTGCGCCTTGAGAGATCGCAGGTGTAATACCCGTCCAGTGAAACCAACCGGCACCGTCAAATACCCGGTCCCAATCGATCATACCCGGCTTGATATCGGCAATGGCTGAATGAGCCCGGTCATAGACTACTTTACTACCTCGTGATACAGCTCCAGTTTCCAGGAAGTAAATTCCCAGTCGCTCACCACCCCAAATAATATTTTCAACATTGACACCACGCTTTCTCAATTCCATCATGGCACATTCCCCGATGTCATTTTGCGGAAGTCGGGAAACGAAATCAACAGGTACGCCATAGTTAGCCAGTGAAACGGCCACATTTGACTCACCGCCTCCGTAGATAACATCGAAACTGTTGGTTTGGGAAAATCTAAGTGTTCCGGGAGGAGAAAGTCTCAACATGATTTCTCCGAAAGTGACTACTTTTTTCATTCTTTTATGCGCAATTATCAGTTAAAATTTAAAATAGTTTTTGGCGTTGTGATAGCTGATATTGGCTACCATACTGCCTAATAAATCATAATCCTCTGGCAATCTCCCCTGCTCCACATCTCTTCCCAACAGATCGCAAAGCAACCTGCGGAAGTACTCATGCCGAGGAAATGACAGAAAGCTTCTTGAATCTGTAAGCATACCCACAAAGCAACTCAACAAGCCCATATTTGACAAAGCATTCATTTGTTTCTCCATACCATCGATCTGATCGAGAAACCACCAGCCTGAACCAAACTGCATTTTACCACGAACGGATCCATCATTGAAATTACCCGTCATCGTAGCAAAAATCTCATTATCCGATGGATTCAGGTTGTAGATAACAGTCTTAGCCAGCTGGTCTGTTGAATCCAGGGTATTAAAAAATACCGACATTCCTTCCGCCTGGGAAAAATCCCCGATGGAATCAAATCCTGTATCCGGACCAAGCTTGGTCAGCAAACGTTTGTTATTGTTTCTTAATGCACCCAGGTGAAACTGTTGGGTCCATCCCTTAGCATGGTCCATTCTGGCAAACTCAAGCAGCATATCAAATTTGAGCAATCGCTGCTCTCTTGCTGAAATCTCTTTTCCGCCAAGTACTTGCTGAAATACTGCCTCAGGTTCTCCTGCCTTGTAAGTCTCATGCTCAATACAGTTCAGTCCGTGATCCGAAAGTCTGCCTCCCATTTCATGGAAGAAGTCATGTCTTTTCAGGACGGCTGCTTTGAAAGCATCATAATCAGTGATTTCCACTCCTGAAACAGCTGACAATTTCTTCAGGTAATCCAGATATGTCGGAGCCTCAATGGTCATGGCTTTATCAGGTCTGAATGTTGGTAAAACCTTTATTTCAAAACCTGATTCTTTGATTTTCTTATGGTAAGCGAGATCATCAGTGGGATCATCTGTTGTACAGGATATCTCAACCTTCATCTGCTTCATCAAACCACGAGCAGTATGTGATTTTGATTTCAGCTGGTCACCTGCTTTTTCATAAACCTCAGTAGCATTCTTTGGGCTCAACAAGTCATTGATCCCAAAATAACGCTTCAACTCCAGGTGTGTCCAGTCATACAATGGATTTCTTAATGTGTTTGGAACGGTTTCTGCCCATTTCAAAAACTTATCCTTATCGAGTTTATTACCCGTGATATAGGATTCATCAATCCCAAAGGTCCGCATGGCTCTCCATTTATAATGGTCGCCACGCAACCAAACATGCGTGAGATTGTCATATTGCAGATCCTCAGCAATCTCGTTGGGTGGTAGATGTGAATGATAATCGATGATCGGCAAAGATTCTGCATAGTCAAAGTATAGCCTTTCGGAGGCCTTGTTACTTAGCAGAAAATTCTCGTCCAGGTATTTCTTCATGATTCTTTAGTCTGTTTGGCTTCTTCTTATTCCCAGTTCCAGTCCTCTCAATTCCGCCAACCCTCTCAATCTTCCGATCGCAGAATATCCCGGATTCGTCTTTTTATTCAAATCGTCCAGCATCTGGTGGCCGTGATCCGGACGCATCGGCATCCTCAGGTCTTTTCTGCCCTCACGGGCTCTTTTATTTTGCTCATTCACCAGGGCCTTCATTACACCATACATATCCACGTCACCAGTCAAATGATCTGCTTCGTAGAAGTTTCCTTCATCATCCCGTTTGGTTGCTCTGAGGTGAATGAAATTGATGCGATGTCCTAGACGCTCAGCCATACCCGACAGATCATTGTCTGCTCTAACCCCGTATGAGCCTGTACAAAAACAAAGTCCGTTATTTGGTGAGTCCACCACATTCAGTAGCTGTTTGGCATCCGCTTCGGTGCTTACTACCCTTGGTAGACCCAATAAAGGAAATGGAGGATCATCCGGGTGGATAGCCATCAGTACTCCTGATTCTTGAGCTACCGGAACGATGGCTTCCAGGAAGCTATAAAGATTGCTACGAAGTTCAGCGTCTCCTACCTCGTCATAAGTATCGAGTACTTTTTGGAACTCAGCAAGTGTATAGCCTGCATCAGAACCAGGAAGACCGGCTATGATATTGCGTACGAGCACGTCCTGTTCATCTTTTGACATCTTATCCAGGGCAGCTTTTGCCTTTTGCTTTTGAGCATCAGAGTAAACTGCTTCAGCGCCAGGACGTTTCAACAGGTACAGTTCGAATGCGGCAAATTGGCTGGCATCATATCGCAATGCTTTTGACCCATCGGCCATCTCATAATAGAGATCTGTCCGTGTCCAGTCTAGTACCGGCATGAAATTGTAGCAAACTATGTCAATACCAGCTTTGCTCAGGTTGCCAATGCTTTGTTGATAGTTTTCTATGTATTGAGTATAATTACCAGATCGGGTTTTAATGTTTTCGTGAACAGGAATGCTTTCCACTACCGACCAGGTCAAACCTGCGGATTCAATCTCATTCTTCCGTTTGTTGATTTCATCAATCGTCCAGACTTCTCCGATGGGCACATGATGCAGTGCAGTCACGATTCCAGTAGCACCAGCCATTTTTACATGACTCAATGGAATGGGATCTTTAGGTCCGTACCATCTCCAGGTTTGTTCTAAGGTCATTTTTAGGTTTATGTTCAAGGTAATGATTAAAATTTATTTAAACCCCACTGTAGGCGCTAAAACCACCATCGATAGGGATTACTACACCCGTAACAAATGAAGAAGCAGGGTCACAGAGATACAAAAGGGTGCTATTGAGATCTTCAGGATCACCAAATCGCCCCATCGGAGTCTGTGAGATAATCTTATTTCCACGGGCTGTCAAAGATCCATCCTTATTGGTCAACAAGGCCCTGTTCTGATCCGTGAGGAAAAACCCGGGGGCCAGTGCATTGACACGAATACCCGCTTTAGAAAAGTGGACAGCCAGCCATTGGGTGAAATTACTCACAGCTGCTTTTGCTCCACTGTAAGCAGGGATTTTAGTTAGTGGTGTAAAAGCATTCATGGACGAGATATTGACAATGCAGGCATCTTTCTTTCCAATCATACCCTTACTAAAAACCTGAGTAGGAATCAATGTGCCCAGGAAGTTGAGATTAAAAACAAACTCAATCCCCTTAGGGTCAAGATCAAAAAATGAGGTGACCTCACTATCAAGCAATTGATCTTCCTCAAAAAATTCTTTTGTCGTAGTGCCCTTAGGATGATTTCCACCCGCTCCGTTTATAAGAATATCACAGGTCCCAAAGTGATCCTCCACTTCTTTCCTGGCTGCCTCCAAAGCTTCTTTTTCCAATACATTGGCAGCTACTCCGATAGCTTCGCCTCCTGCTTTAATAATTTCGTCTGCTACCTGGTCAGCGGCTTCTTTTTTGAGGTCAAGGATGGCTACTTTGGCACCATTTGATGCTAGTAATTTGGCAAGATCACCGCAGAGTACTCCACCTCCACCGGTAACTACGGCAACTTTTCCTTTTAAGTCGGGCATATATTGTAATTTATGAAAATTCGTCCGTGTACGTTAACGAATGTGCGAAAATATCATTTTTCTCAAGCAAATATATGATATTAGTGGAAGGTTAATAAAAGCTGAACCAAAATTTGGAAAAATATTGGAGAGCAAAAAAGTAAGTATTAAAGACATCGCATCCAAATCAGGCGTTTCGATTGGCACTGTGGACAGGGTCATTCATCAGCGTGGTGAAGTGTCCGAAAAAACCAGACAGAAGGTACTCAAGGTAATTGAAAAACTCAATTACCAGCCCAACCTGATTGCCCGGTCTTTAGCATCCAAAAAGAAGTTGAGGCTTGCTATCCTCCTACCCAATGCGAACTCTGATAATGAGTACTGGCACTTTCCTCAAGTAGGGATCAAAAAGGCGCTGAACGAAATCCATGACCATAGTCCTGTGGTTCATCAACTGTCCTTTGATCAGGGCAACAGGAAGCAATTCCTGAAGCAGCTGGAAAAACTGAAATCCCTTGAATATGATGGCTTTCTATCTGCTGCAATCTTTCCTGATGAACTTAGCGAGTTCATTGATTGCCATAGAAAAAGCAAATCAATTATCCTGGTAGATACAAATATCCCCGGGTCAGGGATTGACTTTGTGGGTCAGGATGCCATAAAGAGTGGACATGTAGCTGGGAGGTTAATTGAACTACTCACGGCCACACATGACAAGCGTAGGGTACTTGTACCGAAACTGGTTTCCAACCCTCAGAGTATGCCTGTACTGCTAAAACGGATAGAGGGATTTAAGCAATATTTCAGATCAGCTGAAAATCCTCCGGAAATAGATGAGGTCACCATTACAGTCAAACCACATCAAAAATTCATCCCTGAGCTTCAGGAGATATTGAGACAGAGTTACCAGGCTGTATTTGTTCCAAATTCCAGAAGTTACCTGGTGAGTGAGAATACCCCACGAAAAATCAGCATGATTGGATATGACCTGATAGATCAAAACATAAAATTTCTTACGGAAGGAGGAATTGACTTTGTGATTAGTCAGCAGCCTGAAAGACAGGGCTATATGGCGGTAATGCGTTTATTCAATAAGTTGATCGGCAAAACCAATTCAACCATGCAATATCACCTTCCTATAGATATCCTGATGAAAGAGAATGTAGAAAACTACATCAACAAACAGATGGAGTTCAAATCAGACATTGGCTATTGATCTAATTGTTGGTAAAACTCCCTGGTTTCAAAATCAGACTTATTGACCCAGCCTGTCTTGCCACTATCGCCTTCCATAAACTTTTCGAAGAAGTCCTGCCCTCCCGTGAGAGGATAATTATCAAACACAGAACCATTTCCTGACATGCGTGGATCACGCTGCTCTGCCAGTTCACTCATCAGCTGGTTTCTCATCGTAGTGATCAGCTCAGTCTTACTTTGATCATTGATCAGGTTGTTGACACATGAAGGATCTTCTGTGATGTTGTAAAACTCCTCATCCACACGTTTGCCAAAACTGAGTTGCCAATACTTATCAATCGGGTTGTTTCTGTTCTGATCAATGATCCATGTTTTTGTTGGGCTGCCATCCGTATTCAGGTATCCTGTCAAAGGATGCCCTGCCGGCCAACGATCTGTTTCAAAATTCTTTAGATAAATGAAACCATCCTTCACAATACCCCTGATGGGGTATCCCCAGTCATTGGGTCGCCCAGTATCATGTCTTTCTTTACCAATCAGGATATGAGACCTGCCCAATCCGGTAATCTGATCCAGGTCACTGTTGAATATGGGTAGCAATGACATCCCGGAAACTGGTTGCATTCTTGAGGCCGTGACCTCTACACCGGCTGCCTCAAGGATAGTGGGTGCATAATCAATAAAGCTTACGTAGTCTTCAATGACTCGGCCCGGGTTTTTAATCCCTTTCCCCCACATGATTGCCAGTGGTAGGTGATTGGCATATTCGTAAGCATTCCCTTTGATTCTTGGGAAAGGCATGCCATTGTCTGAGGTAACAATAATAATGGTGTTGTCAAGCTGACCTCTTTTTTCAAGCGACTCAATCATCTTGCCCAGATGACTGTCAAAATATTCTATTTCATATCCATAATCGAGGAAATCGTGACGTATGGTATCATTATCCGGATAGAAGGCCGGAATGTTGTCTACTTCCTCCAGCTTTCTATTACCAAGCGTGGCACCTGATTTGAATTCATAAGCGCGGTGTGGTTCCACGCTGCCATACCAAAACATAAAAGGCTTTTCCCCTGCTGAATCGAGGAAGACTTCAAAGTTTGCCGCATAATCAACAGACCCAATCTGTTTTGTAGGTGGTTCAAGCTTGATCTGACTAAAAGATTCTCCTGTGAGCTGTCTCTTTTTTCCATTGATCGTTCCAGGATCACCAGGTGCCCAGCCTTTTGCGGTATAGCCTGTCCGGTAACCATTTTCTTTGAGCACCTCCATAAAGGAAACGTACTTCTCGGGCCAGAAAGCCAAATGATTTCCAAGCTCCTCAAGTTGCCAGGAATTTCTACCTGTTAGAATGGCTGCACGTGATGGTGCACATTTAGCATTGGGGGTATAAGCGTTTTGAAAGAGCAATCCCTGCTGTGCTATTCGGTCGAACGCTGGGGTATTTACCCAGTCACAACCATAGGCGCTGAAGTGCATATAGGTAGCATCATCAGCAATGGCGAATAAAATATTCGGGCGCTTTTCTTCTTCTTTACAGGAGAAGAAAAGGCCCGATATTATTATTAAGATTAAAAATCTATTCATATGCTAATTAGGAAACCTTAGGGTCCCAGCCTGGTGCGTATTCACGCTTCCACAGTTTCATAGCATCTCTGTCATAAATATGACCATTGTTCACATCTACATCCAATGGTTTATCATTCAACCTACTGGAAATATTCGCCAGGTGACAGAGGTGAACACTGATGGCACCCTCATCGATAGGTGCATTTAGCTTGTCCTGCCCACGAATGGTCTGGAAGAAATTGTTCAGGTGGTTGGTAGACATATCGCCACCTCCACCAAGAGCCATTCCGCCTTCATCACCACCGGATTCTGCTTCTTTTACAAGCTTACCACCTCGATCATACAATTCATATTTACCTCGGTCTACACGTACAGACCCCTCAGATCCATAGATCACCGTTCCACGGCCACCAACATATGTACCATAGCCATTTCGGCTTTTACCATCCCAATTGATCACTTTGTCACCATCAAATTTGAATGTTGCATACATGGTGTCATACATTTCCCAGCCATCATCCACAAAGTGCCCTTTGATGGAATCAACCATTACTTTGTTAGGAAAATCAACCTGTAAAGCCCATCGAGCCACATCCAGCTCGTGTGTTCCATTGTTTCCGCTTTCGGCAGTTCCGTAATCCCAACCGTACCAGTGCCAGTTGTAATCCCAGGTGTCATGCGTATAATCTCTTCTAGGAGCCGGACCCTGGAATAAATCCCAGTTTAAATCAGATGGAGCAGCTTGTTTTATCTGTCTCGGCACTTCTCCCCGACCACTGCTGTAGTATGCTACAGCTTTGTACGGCTTGCCGATGATCCCATTATGGATCTCCTTGATAATCTCCTGAGTATGTCCTGAAGATCTTTGTTGATTTCCCATTTGGACAACACGATTGAATTTATCTCTGAAGTAGATCAGTAATTCACCTTCCCATGGATTGTGGCTACATGGTTTTTCTACATACACATGTTTGCCAGCCTCCATCGCTTTCCAGGCACCCGGAGCATGCCAATGATCCGGTGTGGCATTGATTACCGCGTCCACATCTTTAGCATCCAAAGACTCCTGAAGGTTTTCAACAAACTTAGGCTTGTAAGAAATACTTTTCTTCAACCTTTCAGCGGCTTTTTCAAGCTGACTCTTCTTTACGTCGACAACGTAGGTTAATTGTACATTGTATTTTTTATCGAGGATGTCCTGGTAGGCACCAAATCTTCTTCCAGTACCCCAAATCGCAATGTTTACCCGATCGTTAGCACCCATGATCCTCTTGTAACTGGATGCTGAGGCAGCAGTGGCAAAAGAGAATCCTGCAGTGGCTAATGCAGATTTCTTAATGAAGTCTCTTCTTGAATCTTTTTTCATAGTTCTCTAATTTTTATGCTTCTATAACTTACTGTATCTCCATGGTCCTGTAGCAGGATCGGACCTTCAGGCCATTGACCAAAGTTATCCCATTTTTGGTATTTACTGTAAGCTACCAGCGCTCTAAACATCTGAGAAAACCTATCGTACTCTACTACTTTTTCATTATTGAGCCAATGCTCTACTTTACCGTCTTTGGATACAATTCTTGCAACATTCCAGTTACCTACCCCTTTAAACTGCTTTCCTCTTCCTTCTACTGAAAGGTTTTCTGCAGTGATGAGGTCATATAAAGAGCCCACTGTTCTGTTGCCACTCACACCCATTTTTGCATCAGGATGCTTATCATCATCCAGTACCTGAAATTCACAACCAATGGCTGACCCAGCTCCTTTATTGAGTCCAGGATCTACAAAATATTTAATCCCACTGTTAGCACCTTCGGTGATCTTAAATTCAAGTACCAACTCAAAATCAGAGAATGAATTTTTTGTTACAATATCTCCTGGTCCGGCAGACTCTCGTCCGTCTTTTCCAAGGATGGTTAACTCACCGTCTTTCATCTCCCATCCTTTTTCAGGGAAATTTGGAATTTTAGCGCCTTTCCATCCTGCTGAGGATTTTCCATCCCATAACATTCTCCATCCCTGACGAGACTCATATTCGGTAAGTTCATTTTTAAGGTAGCTGATTTCTGGTACCTCGGGATCAGCGTCCCATCGGTTGGCCTCCAGATTATCAGTCATGATTCTGATATCTTTCCATTTCACCTGAGATCCTTCCAGATGATCTCTATCGCCAATGCCATGTACCTGTAAAGCGATAAAGCCTTCAGCTGTGAGGTCGTCCACGAGCCTGCTGCACTGAACTCCATTTACCCAGGTATTGATGGAGTTGCCAATGGCTTCTACTCTCACCTTGTTCCACTTGGACATTTTGAATGCTGTTCGAGCTTTTGGGTTTCTGGCTAATGGATATAGCCAACCACGCCGGGCCTCATCATAGATCCCGCCGGTATATCCTCTTTCTGATGGGTCGATCTCTACCTGGTAGCCATGTACCCGACCATCTCTGTATTCCTTGGTGCTGTTGCTTCTGATCTGTACTCCTGAGTTCATATCTGTGTCCAGATAAAACTCATATTCTAATATGAAATCAGAATAAGTCTTTTCAGTAGCCATAAAGGAGTTAGGGGTTTTTAATACAGTGGTCCCCACTACCATTCCATCTTCCACTGCATACTTGGCTTTGCCATTGAGCTGTTTCCAGCCATCAAAATTTTTCCCATTAAACAAGGGCTTCCAATTTTCCTGTGCCAACAGGGCATTGGTAGCTAATGCTAACAGGACTAAGATTAGCGTTCTTTTCATCATTATGAATTAATTATTGTTCGTGTACGTTAACGAAATTAAATAAAAGTCTTATACGATCAACTCAGACCGTCAAATAATCAGCATTATTTGATGAACTTATCCAGATTTGCGCGCCAGGAGTTGTAATGCTCCCGGTAACTGGCAGCGTTTCCAACCGGTTGATATACATGTATTGAATTAGAAGCCCCAATAGCCTCTTTAATAGTTTTGGAGTGCCCCAGTGTAAACCCAACTGCCTGAGCGGCACCTGTCGCCCCAGTAGTTTGCACCATCTCAATTTCACAATTAAGCAGGGTGGCAATGGTTTCAGAAAAGATCCCGGATTGAAACAAATTGTCGTTCCCAACCCTAATCTTGTTTACCTCACTCCCAAGCTGCTTCAGGATTTCAACACCATATACAAAGGAGAAAGCAATGCCCTCAAGTCCTGCACGGAACAAGTGGGCTTTGTCATGCCTGTTGAAATCAATATTTAAAATATGGGATCCAATCTCCTTGTTTTCAAAAATCCGCTCTGCACCGTTTCCGAAAGGTAAAATATGGATACCATCTGAGCCTACCGGAGCCTTTTCAGCTATCTTTTCTATTTGATCATACCCCAGATCATCAGCTAATTGCTGTTTCAGCCATCTGTATTGTATCCCTGTACCATTGATACATAGTAACGATCCGATCCTTGTATGGTCCTGACTGTGGTTGACATGCGCAAATCCATTGATCCTGCTTTTCTGGTCATAGATCAATTGATCAGAAACACTATACACCACCCCGGACGTGCCTCCGGTGGCCGCAACATCTCCGGGCTCAAATACACCTAGAGATAGCGCATTATTGGGTTGATCTCCCGCCCGGTAGGCTACGGGAATTCCTTCTTTCAATCCAAGTAATGCTGCACCTTCTTTGGATAGATGCCCGGAATCATGAAATGTGCCATGAACGTTTGGAATGAGACGCTCATCAATGCCTAAATCCTCCAATAGAAATCCTGCAATTTCGTTTTTACTAAAATCCCAAAATATACCTTCTGAAAGTCCGGAAATGGAGGTGGATATCTCCCCCGTCATCTTCATCGCGATAAAATCGCCTGGCAACATCATTTTGTGAATCTTGCCAAAGACTTCAGGCTCATTCTCCTTTACCCATTTCAGTTTTGCAGCGGTGAAGTTTCCTGGGCTATTGAGTAGAGTGCTTAGACTTTTCTCCTTTCCAATTCTTCTAAAAGACTCATTTCCATATGCTACAGCACGACCGTCACACCATATAATAGAAGGTCTCAAAACTTTTTGTTGCTTATCGACAAGCACCAAACCATGCATCTGATAGCTAAGGCCAATTCCTGCTACCTCTTTGCTGTCGACACCCGCTTTTTTAATGACCCTTTTAGATGCCTCACACACATACTTCCACCAATCTTCAGGTTCCTGTTCTGCCCAGCCAGGCTTTTTGGATTGCATGGACATCTCTATATCCGGATAACTCACTAAGGCGATGGACTGTTTGCTTTCAGCATCCACGATGGAAGCTTTGATGGAGGAACTTCCAATGTCAAAACCTATATAGTACATAAATTATTTTGGGTAATCTGTTGAGGGCCGAAAGATAAGAAAATGTGGGAATGTTTATCGCACACTCACCCCTAATCCCAAAGAAAGCACTGGATATTCCTGCAAAGTAAAGGCTGTATTAAAGGTCAATGCCACGATGCGGACCCTCAATCCGGCTGTCAGGTTCATGCTACTATTACCATATTTAAGATCAATGGGATCGACAGGCAACTGCTCAAAATCAGGATCTATGGGATATGTTCCTAAGACCTGGGTTCTTGATCCGGCACGAGAATAACCTACTGCTCCGTAGATTGTAAAAACTTTTATGTATTCTTTGGAGACAATCCCCTGAAGTACAAAGCCATTGATTTTAAACACCCCTTCATTGTTGCTTGTCACCGGATCGTCTTCTTCAGACAGATCTGCAGTCACCTTCAGATTGCTAAAGCCTGCCAGGAAAGAAACATCAATACCTGAATAATCTAACATTTTTATCCACTGGCCGATGTTATGTTTCACTCCATAACCAAACATGCTGAGTTTTCCGGCATCACCTCCAAATGAGATTGGAGGAATCAAACGGATGATGACATCAGTGTCTTTGATGACCCCAACACCTGCCTGTATCATTGGAACAGGAACTGCATCAAATCCTATTTCCTCCTTTAAGTTGATTGCACCGGGTGGTGCAGTTGTGCGTACGATCTCTTCACCGTCATTATAAAACGTAACTTCCGGTCGTTCACTTTTGAGGTATGGGCCCAATACTGTAGGTAGTTGGGCTGAATTGCCGTTGGTGAGCTTAATGTTGGAATAATCTGAGTTATTAAAAGTATAGGTCAGGTTAGACTGTGGAATAAACGCAACATTCCCTGATATGGAGATATCGAAACCAAAAGTCTCATGTGCTTTGGCAGTGTGATACCAGCCATTTGTATATCCATATCCAACACCCTCAAAGACCGGCTTTAAATAATTTTGAATGATCAGCCCTGCATCCTTTACACCAGCTTGCAAAAACATATCAAGCTCATCCTGAGTCATGGCTTTCCAGGAATGGACAAGCACTACCAAGAATATGATCACTCTATAAATCATAATCGATAGCAATTGTGGTGTCGAAATAAAGACTCAACGTAAAGTTTATTGCCTGGGTATCCCCTGTAGTTTCTACAATCATCAGAAACGTGGACTGATTATTAACAAGACTTGTGATGGCACTTAAATCCGTGGCAGTTACGGGCACTACCACCCTTTCGCCAGCTAAAAGCATCAAATCACTCAGCTGAAACAGTGAAAGTGTATCTAAAGCAGTATTTCTATAAAATACCTCAATATCCACTGACTGAGCCGTATTTGTAGACCCTAAGCTTGAGATCTTGTAGCTTATTTCATTGACAGTGAAAGGATTGTGGTATACCGCATAATCGACATAATCATCTATCTCATCATGGCCGGGTATATTGATTATGCTATCAGCAGATGCAATAAATGAATCTGTAGTGGTTAATGTAATTGGAAATTGGAGTTTTTTGGATATATCTGTTTCCAACCCATAGCAACCCTGCATTAACAGAAAGACCAAAAAGAGCCCTGTTAAAAGTTCAAGCTGGCGCAACATGGAAATAAATTTAGGTAATTGCTATGGATTATACATCACATATCATTACACCTGCCTTTAGTGAACCCAGTTTATCATCCTTTTTTGGAATAAATTCCTGGGCAACATAGCCGGTATACCCGGTTTCAAGTATTGCTTTCATAATGGCAGGATAGTATAGCTCCTGTGACTCATCAATTTCATTTCTACCCGGAACTCCCCCTGTATGATAATGTGCAATGTATTCGTAGTTCTCTCTTATGGTTCTGATCACGTCTCCTTCCATGATCTGCATGTGATAGATATCATAAAGCAATTTAAAATTTGGGGATCCTATTTTTTTAGCCAGTTTTACTCCCCAGTCGGTATGATCACACTGGTAATCCGGATGATTCACTTTGCTATTCAAGAGTTCCATCACCAACAGAATATTCTTTTTTTCAGCGACTTTCAACGCTTTCTCGATTCCTACGGCACAATTCTCAAGTCCTTGTTCATCCGATGTATTATTTCTGTTGCCAGAAAACACAATGATCTTTTCCACACCAGCATCCGCGGCTTTTTCAATTGCCTCAATATAATTTCTAGTCAGTCTTTCATGATTCCCCGGGTCGTTTAAACCCTTTTCGATCCCGGCATCTTTAGGTGTACCCATGGAGCAGGCCAAGCCTTCATCCATCACAGTTTTCCAATCATCGGCTCCAAGTAGATCTATTCCTGAGATGCCCATCTCCTTGCATTTGACCGCAAATTCTTTGAGCGGAATGTCTCTGTAGCACCATTTACAAACTGCGTGGTTAATGTTTCCTTTTAACTGCAAACTTTCCGATGTTTTAGATTTAGCATCACTGAAGGGAATAATCCCCAAACCAAGAGAACCGCTGGTAAGTATTTTGAGGGCTTCTTTTCTTTTCATTATTGAGTTAAATTTGAATATAGGTAAAAGGTATTAATTATTTGAAAAATAGGATGTAATACCATGTAGTGCATCGGTATTCACATTGTGCGTATTTTCAGTAGTAATTTATTAATTAATAGTATTTCTATTCCGCCTATGTGAATAATTTTGGCAATATTTAGGGTATAATTGTAGTTTCCACCAATACCGTCAATTATTAGTATGAATAGTTTGCAATTACTTTGTAGAGGTTGCACTCTTCTTTTATTTTTCTTAGGATCGCATATACTTTTTTCTCAGGGCCTTGATGCCCGACTGCAAAAGGTTGATAATCTGATGGATAGGAATGATATTCTAACTTCCATCAATGAAATCAATAGCATCTTTAGCAATTCCTCACTCACAGGTCAGCTGTCTACCGTACAGAAAGCAAACCTTCACAACAACCTTGGCTTTGCTTATATCAAGATCAAGAAATATGATCTGGCTAAAAAAAATCTCGAAGATGCATTAAGGGTTTATTTATCTGACCCTATCATCGACAAAAAGGATCTCACATTCACTTATCAGAACCTTGGCTCAGTAATGATAGAGGAAGGCGAATATGATAAGGCCAGGGATTTCCTGATCAAATCTATCGATGAAGCGGCAAGTGCTTATGGTCAGCAATCCTATGAATACGCTTCAGCTCAAAGTAAGCTGGGGATCCTTTTTGAAGAAGTTGGGTACTATGATCTGGCCCTTGATTATTTCAATAAGTCCCACGACCTGATCGAAAAAATCCATGATGAAAATACTGCGGAATATGCAGAGGTTTGTAATCACCTGGGTAGGATAATGATAAAAAATGGAGACATTGCCAGGGCAAAAGATTATTTACAAACTTCAACCAGGATATACGAAAATCTTGGGACTAACTATAAAATAGATTATGCTGAGTCTCTGGAAAGTCTGGGGATGTTTTATGAGGCTGAAGGTAATTATGCAGAAGCAGAGCGGATTCTTCTGAAAACAATGGATCTGAAGAAAGGTATCCCAAATCTTCCTGAGCATCTTTTGGTAGAAACAATGAATGACCTGGGAATCCTATACCAGGACCTCGGCAACATAGACAGGGCTGAAGAGTATTTTAGTGAAGTCCACAGGATCTGCATTGATCACCTTGGAACTGACAATCAATATTATGCTACTTCAATCAATAACCTTGCAGTTATTTACAAGCGAAAAGGCCAGTTTGAAGCTGCAAAAGCGCTTTTCGTTGAAGCGTTGCCTGTCTATGAGAAAAGATATGGAAAAAGACACCCCAGCTATGCCGATGCACTGAACAACCTGGCCAGCACAGAAAGGATACTGGGAAATTTTACAACTGCGGAAAAGTATTACCAGGAGGTTCTCCAGATTGATGAGCATGTATTCGGAAAAAATCATCCTGATTATGCTACAACGTTGAACAACCTTGGAATACTCTATTCAGCGATGGGCTATCCGGACAAAGCTATTAATTACTACCTGGAGTCAGTAGTAATCAAAAAGGATCGTCTGGGCGTTAATCACCCCTCTTATTCCCGGTCATTAGAAAACATAGGCCTCCATTATTTTGCACAAGGAAACCTGGAGCTGGCCGAGCAGTATTTCAGGGATGCCATTTCCATTCAAATAGAACAGATCACTAGTGTATTCCCTGTTTTAACAGAACGTGAGAAAGAGCTTTTTTATCAGGATATTAGGGAAGACATAGAACGGTACAACTTTGTGGTAATCAGGTTGCTGGAGAAAAAGCCCGAGCTCATTGCAGAGGTACTAAATAACCAGATTCAAACTAAAGCTATCTTGTTTTCTTCTGGCGAGAAGCTACAAAAAAGTATCAGCCAAAGTGGGAACCATGAGCTGATGGCAACCTATATCCAGTGGAAAGAGCTGAAAACAAAGTTGGCAAGCTACTACCAGGTGGGTAAATCCCGGCTGGAAGAATATAAAATCAATATAGATGTCTTGGAAGACAGCGTTGAAAACATGGAGAAGCAGATCATGTTGAGTTCGCAGCAGTTTTCTTCATACATCAGAAATGATAAAATCAACTGGAAGAAAGTACAGCGAAACCTTAAGTCCGACGAAAGTGTAGTCGAAATCATCCGTATCCGGGATTTTGTGTCTGGCACAAGAGGTGATGCCCATGTATTTGGTTTTAGTGATGCCCTCTCCTATCTGGTAATCATACTTAGACCTAACAGTACAATGCCGGAATTTGAACTCATAGAAAATGGTGTTCAGCTTGAAGAAAAACTTTATGCAGCTTATAAAAATGCGCTTCAATTTCAATTTGATGAGTCCGCGTCTTACAAACTGGTATGGGAAAGAATTGACAAGCACCTGGACGGAACCAAAAAACTCTATGTTTCTCCTGATGGTATCTTCTTTAAGATCAACCCAAATACCTTTAAGCTTCCTGACGATACCTACCTGATTGATAAGTATTATGTGAGCTTTATCACCAATTGTGAAGACATCGTCAAGGAAAGGACGAAAAAAACTGCTAATGATGCGGTATTCTTCGGAAATCCAAATTTCGGGACTGCAAGTCAAAAGTCTTTTGCGCTGGATCAATTGCCCGGATCAGAGACTGAGATCAACATTGCTGCCAAAGACCTGAGTGCCAAAAAGTGGGAAACCACCCTCTTCAAAGGTGATAATGCCACGGAAGCCAGAATTAAAGAAATCAACAGCCCAAAAATATTACATATCGCGACACATGGATATTTTTCTGATAAGAACAGTGCCCTTCAGCGAGTAATTAACACCAACAATCCCCTTTTCAAATCCGGGTTGTTTCTTCAGGGAGCCGCCAGCTCACTATCTGCTTATGCTAATGGTAGCAACCAGGTGAACTTCAGCGATGGTATTTTGAGTTCGTACGAAGCGATGAACCTCAACCTGGATCAAACAGAGCTTGTAGTGCTCTCGGCGTGTGAGACAGGGCTCGGAGATGTAGAAAATGGAGAAGGTGTATATGGACTTCAAAGAGCATTCCTTGTGGCTGGGACAAAATTCTTAATTACCAGTCTGGTGAAGGTAGATGATAAAGCTACTCAGGAGCTTATGAATACGTTTTATGAAAACTATTTGAAAAGCAATAATATTACAGAATCACTTTATCAGGCACAGGTAACTTTAAGGAAGAATTATCCAAACCCTCTTATTTGGGGATCTTTTATTCTAGTTGGTCATGGATAAAAAAGTAACAAACTACCTATTTGCAGCCTTTTTTGTGCTTGCAATTCCCTTCCTGGGAAATAGTCAACCAATTACCCTTCTTATTGAAATGGGTGATAAGTATGCCGAAGCAAATGATCATCAAAACGCCATTGGTGTTTTTAAAACAGTTCTGGAAAAGGATGAAAATAATATCGCAGCTCAATACAAATTAGCTGAATCGTACCGCGCTATCCTGGACTATGAGATGGCAGAGGGCTACTATCAAAAGGTAATGCGCAGGAATGACGGTCGATTTCTGCTTTCTGGCTACTATTTCGCCCTCATGAAAAAGCTGAACGGTAGTTACTCAGATGCGCTGGTAGCTTTTGAAGAATTTATGATGTTGCTTAAGGAAAGGGATCAACACGAAGACCCAAGATACCGGCACTATTATGAGCAAGCCAGAATTGAACGTGAGGGTACGCTTATTGCATTGAATGAAACCTCAATGACACAACCGGAACATCAGTTTATCATCCTGCCTAAGCCGGTAAACAGTGAAGACATGGATTCTGCACCCTCTACCTACCTCAATGATTCCACCATTGTGATCTCCTCTGGTAGAAAAGGAGGAAGAGGTTCCGGAACAAGCGCATTTGGAGGATCCTGGAATGATCTTTATCGATTTGCAAAGACAGGAGATGGTTGGTCTGAAGTCAAAACCAGAGATGATTTTGATGTGGTGAACGACAAATTTGATGATGCGGCGGGAATGTTTAACCATGACAGAACCAAATTCTATTTCACCAGGTGTGTAGAGGGCAATGGCAACGTGGTCAACTGCTTTGTATATGTTTCGAAACTTGAAAAAGGAGAATGGACTGACCCTATTCAGCTTAATACCAATGTAAATGAGCGTGGCTCAAATTCCAGGCAGGCCTGCATTACCATTACAGGGGACTCGCTTTTCTTCTGCTCAGATCGCCCCGGAGGAATTGGAGGATATGACATCTATCTAAGTACCAAATTCGGAGATGAAAACTGGGGGCCAGCTCAGCATCTTGGTTCACAAATCAACACACCATTTACTGAATCCTCTCCCTTTTACGATCAGGGTGATCAGGCATTATACTTCAGCTCGGACGGTCACAGGGGGTTTGGAGGCTTTGACATCTACCTTGCCGATGGATCCTCTTTCGAAAAGGCTGAAATATATAACGTGGGTGCACCATTCAATTCCAATAAAGATGACATGTTTTTCTTCCTGGGGAAACACAAAGGTTACGTGTCTTCCAACAGGAAAGGTGGCGTAGGAAAAATGGATGTTTATGGCTTCACCATCACTACTGAGAAAGACATGATCACTGAGATTGAGTCTGACGAAGCCATTGCTGGTAGGAACTCCCTGTTTTCAGATGACTATGATTTTGATTCGGATAATGATGAGATGCTCAGCGAGATCATCAGTCACCTGATGGCATCAAACGTTACCAACGTGGAGATGGCACTTACCAACGAGCAGTTATCATTTTATAATTCCCTGAGCAAGGATGACCAGGAAAGGATTGACAGGATTGTGGGGGCCCGCGTGAGAAACCTATCTCAAAATGACATACAGGCTATCAGGGATGAAGATGAGTTTTTCTATTCACACATGACATCAGACGACAAACGTCATGTGGATAATCTGGTATCCGCTTACGTCAGAGAAGATGGATTGGGATTAAGCATCGGCATTGATCAATCAGAACAGGATTTTTATGAAGAACTTTCTGTGTCTGACAAGGAAAAGGTTGACATGATCATTGCCTCGAGAATGAAGCAAGCGCATGACTTTACCTACCCAATGGAGACCTATGACAAGCTTGATCAGCAATCACAGCAAAGTGTGGATCAACTCTCCTACAAGGTGATCAGTGAGAAGAAGAACCTCGAAAATATGTCACTGGCCTTCAACGAAAATTTATTTCTAAGAAACAACCAGAATAACCCTGAGGTAGTCAATAACTCAATCAAAGAAAAGATTTATAACCTGGCAGATGACCCGAAATTTGAGTTACAGGAAGAGGACAGGATTTTCTACCAAAACCTTGACTCCCGACAACTTGAAGCTCTAAACAATATTGCATCAAGCATTATACTCAATAATGTCAATGACCTGGAGAAGAATATCTCCAAAGAAGACCGCGCCATCTACGCTTCATTTAGTGGCAGCCAAAAACAACAGCTGGATAAGATCCTTACCAAGATCATCAACAACTCAGTAAAAGCTGACTTGTATCTGGGTGAAGTCAATTTCGAGAAAAACGAATTGGCTGTAGCCAAGCTCAATAGAGACATTGAAGCTGCTTTTAACTTCCTCAAATCCAATGATCAGGAGTTGTTTAGCTCATTCTCTGAAGAGAAAGAAAGAGCCATAAAGCGTTTTATCTCAGTAGCAGACCCCTGGGTAGATAGTCCTGACAATATATACCTTCCTGAAACCACGGTTGCTCAACCCAATGCCTTGGTGAATCGTGGTCCTATGATCTCAGATGTTCGTGCCGGTATGTCAGCAAATCCAAGGGCTGGCAACAGACCTTCTTCTTCCATACCAGGAAACAATATGTCAGCCTCTGGTCCGGCAGGCTCACAGATTACTACCATTTCAAATACCAATGTGAGCACCTATGAGAACCTCTCTCCGCAGGAAAAAGCAGCTGTTAACCGGTCAATAGCGGCTAACATGGTGACGGCAGCATACAGTGAAACCCCCTCACTTGCGGTTTCTGACAACTCCTTTGTGGCAGGATTAAACAGCACCCAAAAATCTTACATCAATGTACTGTCGAAACATTTGGCCGGTTCTCCACTGACAGAAACAGAAAAAGCACTACTGATCAGTGCTCAATCTTATTACGATCATCTGCCCATTGATGAAAAAGGCATCTGGAGTAGAAGCATTGCCAAGGAAACGCTCAAAGCAAACCGCAATGGCAATGAGTATAGTATCAGTGCATCAGATCGAAATACCATTGCGAGCCTTTCAACCATCGAAAGATCAGCCATCGATGCCATTGAAACAGCATTGATCAATGATCAGGCGCTCACATTCGGTCAATTGAATAACAGGACAGCAATAGCTTCAGAACACAAGCCTGTTAGCGAAATTACCGGTGAGCTTGCTAACAATTTTAGTCAGGTGAATGTCTCCGGAAAACTATTATATGTCAACAACCAAACTCCGGTTTCCGGCAAAGTTGTTAATCTTGTTTCAAGCAATGGCGTAGTAATTCAGCAGGTCACCACCAAGGCAGATGGAAGCTTCCTATTTGCTGGCGTGCCCAACGCAGACTATCAGGTAGAGTTTGCTGACCCCAGCAGCATACAAAACGATGCTTTTATGAGCGATCTTACTATCCGAGGTACAGGCCCAGCTGCTATCAATACGGATAATCCAGGAAACCCTGTCACGCTGGAAGATAAAAACTACTATAACTCTCTCACCACTGATAAGAAGCAAGCCATAGATCTTGGTGTTTCAGCAGCCCTGATAAGTGACATATATAGCAAAAACCCACAGATGGCCCTTACAGATCAGGCTTATTACAATACATTAAGTCAGAAGGAAAAAGACTTCATAAAAATACTTGCAAAAGATCTGAAGGGAGAACCCATCCAGGAGAGTGAATATTTGCTTAAGGCTACAGCAGATTCATATTATGCGCACCTGATACCGTCTGAGCAACCCATTTGGAACAGACTTATTGCAGCGGAAGCACTTCAAGCATATAAAAACGGAAATCAGTTTTCCGTCAGCCCAAAAGACCAGGCCATACTTGATGGCATGTCCTATGCTGAAAAAAATACCTTCGAACGTATTAAAACCACCAGGTCACTGGATGAACCAATGTTTGGACAACAGCTTAGTGCAGGTCCCGAACTGCTTTCCTCTATTCCTGAAAACACCACACGTAATGTTAGTGTGATCAATGGCAGACTGGCTTCTGTGAAATCAGACATTCCGGTATCCAACCAGCCCGTCGTATTGCTTGATGCTAACAACAACATCATTTCCCTTTCCAGAACGGACACTAATGGGCAGTTTGAGTTTGACAATGTTACAGAAGGTGAATATACCGTAGCCATGGGAGAAGGATTTGACGAAGGCGCACAACACACCTATGTCAACCAATTGGTATTTAAAGACAACCAGGGCAATGTGATACTTTCTACACCCGGTCCCGGTCAGCCTGTTTCATCTTCGAGTTTAATGTCCGCAGACATTACATTTTATGAGACCTTAAATCCTCAAAGCAGAAAAGCGATCGATCGCAGTATCACTGCCGAATTGCTAACAGAGGAATATCAGCAAAATTCCGACCTCATAGCTCAGGATGACAAATTCTACCGGTCTTTAAGCAAGAAAGAGCAGGAATATATAGAAGTCCTGGTCAAAGACCTGATGGGCAAGCCATTGTCAAGTCAAGAGGTGAATACCCTTGCTATTGCTCACTCCTACCTGAGACAACTACCCGTCAATGATAAAAAGACCTGGAGCAGACTGGTTTCTAAAGAGGCATTTAGTGATACGCGATCCGGATACACCTATCAGCCTACTGCTGCTGATCGGCAGGTGATCTCTAACCTGAGTGCCTATGAACAAGGTATTTACAATAGAATCAAGGGGGCCAGAAAAATCTCAGGTCCATTGGTAGACGATGCAATTACTTCAGATGAACCTGCAGGAACATTGCTCAATATCCCTCCTGCAACAGCTAGTGTGGGTGAAATGGTGGAAGTGTCCGGTGCCATCAGCAGTTCTCAAAAAAGCTCTGTTTCAAATATTTCACTGGCACTTCAAGGTCCGGATGGCAATGTCATTGCCCGAACAACCACCGGATCAAAAGGACAGTTTAGCTTCGACAGGGCTGCACCGGATGACTACAAAATCGTAGCCATCAAGCCGGAGTCAGCCAAAAATATCTATGTGAGCGATCTGGCGATGAAAAACGTAAGGATGGACAATATACTGGCAACCAATGAGCAGGTTGCAGACATCAGCCCAGAGCTCCTTACTTCAGAAACAATCAGTACATACGGGAATTTATCCAGAGAAGATAAAAAACAGATCGATCGTTTAATTGCTTTTGATTACCTGGTGGATGCTTATAGAAAAGACCCTTCCCTTAAATCAGCAGATGCTCGTGCCACTAAGCAGCTAAGTAGCCAGGAAGAAAGATATTTGAAAATTCTGACCATGGATCTTCAAGGTCAGGAATTAACTCAGGGTGAGCAGCAGCTACTTTCTACAGCTTACTCCTACTATTACAATTTGGCCCCGGGAAGAAAAGCAACCCTCAACCGGATCATCGGGGATGCCATTTTTGGAGATGGAAAACAAAGTGGAAACTATCGACTGGCAAGCAATGATGCAGCATTTAAAAATACGATGGATCCAGCCACACGCAAGATGTATGAAAACATCAAAGCTTTCAGGTATAACAATGATCGGGTGCTAAGTGAAAATCTGGAAGTAGAATCGAGGGACATTGGCGATCGTCAGGTAATTTTGAATTTGCCTAGCTATACTAATCAGGAATACAGCAGGCTTACTATCACCGGTAGATTGATCAATTCAGAAACTGGGGAACCTGAAACCACCAAATCCCTTAGAGTCGTAGACCAATCAGGGGTGATGATTGCCAGAACATTCTCAGGATCCGACGGGACCTTTAAGTTTAACCAGATCAGAGCAGGAAATTATCATATTGAACTGGAACACCCAGGACATGCAGGTGCACGGACCGATACTTACTTTGTCAAAGATCTGGAGATCACCGGAACACATGGAATGACCCATGCACATCAGCGTAGCTTCAACGTTTACTATGACTTTGGTGATTTTCAGCTGAGACCCGAAGCAAAAAAATCCTTGCTGGATCTGGTAGAACTGGCAAAGAAACAGGAAATCTATGTTGAGTTAAAAGCACATACGGATGCTATTGGGGACCATCAATACAACGATGAGCTTAGTGGTAAACGCGGTGTTGCTGCCATGGACTTCTTAAGGCAGTATGGTCTGCCTGCAGACAATATAACCTTGTCTTCCTATGGAAAAAGTGACCCAATTGCATCAAACAATGATGAATATGGTAGGCAATTCAATAGAAGGGTTGAGGTGATCATGAAATCGCATGATCCAATCAACTACCACCCTCCTACCATCTACCTGATCCGACCAAAGGCTACACTGTACAGCATCTCCAAAAATTTTAACATGAGCATAGAAGAGGTGATGCGTCTCAATGGACTGACAGAAGCAAGTTTGCATGCATACAAGCCACTTCGTATTAAAAACCCAATGGGTTACAGACCGAACCTGGATATGCTGGTAGAGCTCAATGAATCTGTGAGCACGGGCAATAGCTTCAAGTACACCGTAAAGGCAGGAGAAAATGTTAGTACCATTGCGGAGAAATTTAACTTACCTGAGGAACTGGTGCTGGAGATGAATGACCTTACATCTCTAAATGTAAACAAAGGTCAGATACTAAATATCTACGTGAGGTTTTAGAAAAGGGCATTGTTCATTTTCCTCAGGGTCTGGTCCCCGGAGAGAAAATAGGTCAAAGAAAGCTCATAAGCAGGAGTAACCTGTAAGGCCTGTTGATCTACGAATAAATTCGAGTTCATGTCTATGCTACCACGGACAGCCAGTGAATTCCATTGTAAACCGCCCAAAAAACTGAAGGATTCCCGGAGGCGATACCAGGAACCTAAAAGCAATTGAAATCCTTTTGTATTAGAGGCAAACCTTGCCGTACTGACAAAACTATAGGCAAAATGTGAACCAACAATGGTGGTAACTGTACCTCTGGTTAATTGAAAAAGAACATTAGGTAAAACATATAGGTTTCCTGTTCTCGCTTCTACTCCACCATGGTATTTTACTATCATTGATCTTCCGGATTTATCAGAGCTAAAAGCGTCATTTGGCTTGTTTATATTATAAACTGCCACACCGGAGAAAGCGCTGTAATTATGCAACAGATAATTACGCTTTCGATTGTAATAGTACATGGCTCCAACACTAAAAGTCATCCTGTTTGCACTATTATCAAACTCTGTTGGTGCTGGAATGAACTCATTGAATCCATCAAATACGTATTGACTGAATTGAGAGCCCCAGGTAAAATTTGAAGGCGTAAACGAAGTTCTTGAATATCCACCCTGTATTCCTACAGCTATGAGATCTGAACCCAGCAGACCCAATGCAAAATTTTGAGAATAAGTCAGATATGCACCATTTTCATTATAGACACCATCATCCATTGTTTCATTAAATGCCATGATCCCTATTCCTGCAACATTGTCGGAAACCTGGTCTGCTTTCAACGGAAAAACCAGTGAAAACTGTGATGTTTGAATAGATGTGCCCTCAATGTCCTGGTTTCTATAATTCACATTTAAGGCCAGATCAGTATAGGAAGAAGCATATGCGGGATTCATGTAAAGCGATGATAACATGAACTGTGAAAAATCATTTTCCTGTGCTTTCAGTTTTGTGAGGCACAATAAAGAGATCAAAAGTATGGTTCCTTTTCTAATCATCGAATTAAGAAGACTTTACCGGTTTCTGTTTCTGGGATTACTGTTTCCGGATCCACTCCTACAGGTTCAAGCTTATAAGTGATTTGATAAAAATAAACACCGCTGGGTTCATCATTGCCCGTATTCCTGTTTGTTCCGTCCCATCCGATCTGTGTAGCCTCTGCCAGGTCAGAAGTTTCATAGACCATAATCCTTTTTCTGTTATAAACCTTCATGGAAAAAAACTCACTCGAAACCCGAGCCCCGAAAAAACGAAAAGTCTGATTCAATGGATCTGATGCGCTTGGCGAAAATGCTTCCGGAATATATGCAACGCCATCTTCCGGAACCTGAGGTGCCAGGGCGATTGCAAAATATCGGATATTTGATGTATCAGAAAATAACAGTAGGCTATCACTAAGAATTCTACCATAGGTAACAGAATCAGTATTCTCCAATGTGGCCGCACCTAAAGTGCCAAACTCCCCTCCTGCACTGTCGGCATAAGCGATCACAGGAGAATAATTGGTCGCGTTCACTTCGTTAGAAATAACAAAATTCTCCAGGTCTTCATCCATGAAGTCCAGGAACAAGCGCGAACCATCAAAAGAACCACTTAGCAATTCCACAGACCATAACCCATTGGAAGAGACCCCAATAAGATCACTGTTAGGAACAGGATCCGTAGGATTGGTCCAGATATGGTTTACAGCTATCTCCGTATTTATACCTTCAATATTGTCGAACTCTACAGGTCCAAAGTGACCATTATTACCCACTGGAAAGTATTGGAATCCTGTTCCTCTGCTGATTAATGTACCATCATAATAGGAAGTCTCTGATCCACCCGTAGCATCGGCATCGTCCAGAATCAAAGATCGATCAACAACAGATGTTAGAATCCCAGATTGAAAGTCAAGAGATTCACTCACAGTGACCTCAGGTACATTCAACGTTACTGGGCCAATACCTGCAACAGTGATACCGCGGACCAGCATTGTGTTATCGTTGAACTGCTGAGCCCCACTCCCATTGAAGAAAAGGGTAGCATCCACAAAGTTGGAAATGTTGTTGTTGGTCCAATCACCACCTAAAAATACGGTTCCTGCACTTGTCAGGCTATTGCCATTGACACCATTTCCTGAAATGCTAAGCTCTGAATCTTCGGCAAGGCCAATGATCCCGGAATTGTTAAGGTCCTGACCTGTGGTTAGTTTGCTGCCATCCGAGCCAGCAATAATCCCATTATTTTCAATATCCCCTTCAGCATGAATCCCTGCATCATTGGTCAGGGAGATACTTGCATTGGCCGGGACATAGAGGTTTTGGGTGTATGAAGAGAAACATACACTCAGCAAGCAAACTAGTCCGATATGCTTCCTAAATATCATTTCCCGCCAATGCTTTTACTATTTGCTGGATCTGCCTTAATTCCTAAAAGTGCCTTTATTTGATCCAGGTCAGATTTGATATTATCATTTTCCTCCTGAACTGACAACATGGCTTGAGTTTGCATCTCCATAAGCTTTTGCTGCTTATTCAGTGCCTCTCTCAAATCTTCCTTAGATGTTTTCTCATCATCTAATGCAGCAGTCAGTGACTCAATCATGGCTTGTTGTTCCTTTATGGCTTCAAGAAGAACTGGTATTAAGCCAATGTAATTAACAGTTTTTAAGCCACCCTCATGAGTAGTTACAAGTTCGGGGAAGACTGCTTCAATTTCCTGAGCAATGACGCCAAATTGCTTCATCGAATCCAGCTCAGCCTGTGTCGTACCCTCTTTCCAAAAGTATGAAACACCGCGTATATCATTCAATGATGTTAGAGAACCAGTTAAAGTATTAATTCCACTTTTAAGTCTCTTGTCTGAGGTAACAGTGAAATTATTCAGAACAGCTTTTCCAGCTACAGCCATATCCCCATTGAATGCTACTCCACCATCAACTGCAAATAAAGCATTCGCAATATTATATGTAGGGCTAGCTGGAGTTGTGAATACAGCATTTTCCAAATTAGAGGAATTTCCCGCTTGATCATTAATACTTGTTGGAAAAGAACTATAACCTATTGAGACTCTTCCATCAGCGTACGCTTTGAATGCATCTGCACCAGTTCCGTCATTTACTTCGAGAAGTGCACCAGTTCCCGTGGCAGTTCTGTTAGTCACTTGAAGCAGTGTATTTGCCCCAGCACTATTATGGATCTTAAATACTTCATTCGCACTAGCATCAGCTTTCACAAACAATTCAGCATTGGCATCAACAGCTGAAGCACCTGCCACCATTTTATTTGTGGCAATGACATCCGTTGCTGACAAATCTCCAGTAGAAAGGTTAATATCGAGCGTGGCATTTGTCACTAATGCTTTGGTTGCCTGCGCTGTGCCAGGAGTTGTTATATCAACATAATTTATCTCAGTTGTTGAGGCAGTTACACCATCAAGCAAATTCAACTCTGATGTGTTTGAAGTAATTCCATCCAAGGTATTGAGTTCAGATGCTGTAGCAGTAACTAATATACCTCCAAGCTCCAGACCGAGGGTACTTCCATCATGTTGAGTGATGTCTACATTGCCTGTTCCTGAAGTTAGATTAAGGGCAGTAGCACCCGTTGTATTTCCAATTATAATTGTTCTGTCTCCTGCAGTTCCCAGATTAATTCCCTGATTCACTGCATTGTTGCCAATATTGATGGCACCATTGGAGGCATTAATGGAAACAGTTCCTGCGGTGTTTGCATTAATGCTAACTCCTACTGATGCTGTGGAAGTGATGTTTACTCCATCCTCACCGGTAAAATCTAATGCTCCCGAGGTTGTTATCATTCCCGATGCACCCGAGGCGGAGATATTTACACCGCTGCTTCCCCCTCTGATATCCACATCTGTTGTTCCAGTACCGCTACCAATAGTTATAGCTCGTCCAGTACCTGTTGATGAGCCTATCCTAATTGCACCATTGTTTGCATCAGCCCCTAAATTTATGGCCTGAGTACCCAAGACCTCAAATGGACCTGTCGCATCTGTTGTGATTGTGTTTCCACCAGTGTAAGCACTTTGTAGACTAGCATCAGTGGTAAGAGCCAATGTCCCATCAGCATCTGGAAATGTAAAAGTCCTGATTGTTGATGTTGCAATTCCGCTCGCATTAAACCGTGCTTGTTTTGTATTATCACCATCGTCCTGAAGTGTAAATTGATTGTCCGTTTGAGTAACTGTTGGTGTATTAATTGTCGGTGATGTCAGCGTCTTATTGGTCAGTGTCTCGGTGCCTGTCAACGTTGACAATGTTCCACTAGTAGGCAGAGTAACATTTGTTACCGCAGTTGATGTCAATGTAGTTGCAAAAGCCCCAGAGGTTGTAAAGGCACCCGCCGTATTAATATTACCACCTATTGTAATAGTGTTCGAGCCGTTATCAATTCCTGTTCCTCCCCTTGAAGGGTCCAATTGAGCTTCTGTCTGGATAGCGCCGGCACCATTACCATACAACACTTCTCCTGCTGTGAAACTAGATACCCCTGTGCCACCATCAGCGACTGCTAAATCAGTAATTCCAGTTATTGATCCACCATCGATATTAATACTTGTAATTGCAGCACTCTCAATAAAATTAGCTCTCGTCATTTTGCCTACCAATGCTCCATCATCATCATAAACAGCAAGTAAGTCTGCATCTTGTACAGTAGCTACTGTATTAGCTAAACCATTAATATCAAGATCAAGGTCTCCGTCTACACCAAAATCTGAAATACCATCTCCTCCTATTCCGGAGACATCAACAGCAATATCATTCGCATTTACAGTGATTCCTGTTCCAGCGCCAACAGCCAACGCCGAACCTCCGCCTCCTGTCAGTCCTGCTCCCGCTACACTGGCATTTAAAGCAGATTCATCAACAGCGTTCGCCTGAATTGATAAACTACCTGTTCCACTACCTAGATCAGTTAACGTAAGTGATCCCTGTACATCTCCCGAATTAAAGTTCACAACAGGATCTTTATCAATCACTGTAGCCGCGGCAATATTTCCTCCATCGACGTTGATGTTTGTAATTGCAGCACTCTCAATAAAATTGGCCCTCGTCATTTTGCCGACCAATGCTCCATCATCATCATAAACAGCAAGTAAGTCTGCATCCTGTACAGTAGCTACTGTATTAGCTAAACCATTAATATCAAGATCAAGGTCTCCGTCTGCACCAAAATCTGAAATACCATCTCCTCCTATTCCGGAGACATCAACAGCAATATCATTCGCATTTACAGTGATACCTGTTCCTGCACCAACAGCCAACGCCGAACCTCCGCCTCCTGTCAGTCCTGCTCCCGCTACACTGGTATTTAATGCAGTTTCATCAACGGCGTTCGCCTGGATTGCTAAACTACCTGTTCCACTACCTAGATCAGTTAACGTAAGTGATCCTTGGACATCTCCTGAATTAAAGTTCACAACAGGATCTTTGTCAATTACCGTAGCTGCGGCAATATTTCCTCCATCAACGTTGATGTTTGTAATTGCAGCACTCTCAATAAAATTGGCCCTCGTCATTTTGCCCACAAGTGCTCCATCATCATCATAGACAGCAAGTAAGTCTGCATCCTGTACAGTAGCTACTGTATTAGATAAACCATTAATATCAAGATCAAGGTCTCCGTCTGCACCAAAATCTGAAATACCATCTCCTCCTATTCCGGAGACATCAACAGCAATATCATTCGCATTCACTGTGATACCTGTTCCGGCACCAACAGCCAATGCAGAACCTCCGCCTCCTGTCAGCCCTGCTCCTGCTACACTGGTATTTAAAGCAGTTTCATCAACGGCGTTCGCCTGGATTGATAAACTACCTGTTCCGCTACCCAGATCAGTTAACGTTAGGGAACCCTGAACATCTCCCGAATTAAAATTCACAACAGGATCTTTGTCAATTACCGTAGCTGCGGCAATATTTCCTCCATTAATATCAATCGCACTTGTCTGCACAACCCCTATTCCGTTTGGAACCAATAGAATATTTCCATTTACATCTGTAGATGAAATCGTATTCCCATCAATGCGTAAATTATCAATATCTAATTCTCCTGAATTCGTGGCAGTAATAAAAGGCGATCCAGCATCCTGAATAACAAAATCACTGGTTTGACTTAAGTTCACTGTGAGATCACCACTTGCATCTGTAGCGGTTATTGTGCTTCCTCCCTGATAGGCGGCATTTAAGTTAATATCTCCATCCAACACAACCGTGCCATCAGCATCAGGAAATGTAATCGTTCTGTTTGAGCCTGAGTTAGCATTGATAGCGAAGGTAGTGTTGTCATTACCCGCGTTGAAAGTCAAAGGAGTCGCACCCTGAATGGTTCCACCAATGGTCACAGCATCAGCTGCCTCATTTCCAATTCCAATTGTACTGCTATTTATGCTTGTGGTAGTACCATTTGCAACAGTTACATTATCATTGAATGTTGCATCGGCTCCAGCAGCGACAGTCAGAGAACCTCCATTAATATTCGTCGCTCCAGTCAGGTCAATTCCTCCTGAACCAGCATCAAGGACCAGCCCCGTCGTGCCACCGGTAGTTCCTAAAGTAATGGTTCTGTCTCCGGCTGTACCCAGGTTTATTGCCTGATCATCTGCATCTGTTCCAATACCAATGGCTCCCCCACTGGCATCAAGGGTCACACCGTCAATACCATCTATATCTACTGTTCCAGCTGTATTGGCATCTATTGCAACACCAATGCTGGTTGTGGAAGTGATTGTCACTCCATCAGCTCCCGCTACAGTTAACCCTCCAGTGCTTGTTGTTACATTGCTCGCTCCGGCAGCATCCAAACTAAAGGTACTTCCATCAACTGTCAGGTCCCCATTAAGATCCGTATCGCCTTCTGCAGTCACATTTCCAGTATTATCTACAATGAAGTTCGTACCACCAACAGTCAAGTTTGAAGTCGTTACATCTAAACCATTAGCAGCATCCAAATTACCAGTATTGTCTACAGTAACATTTCCACCGGATCCGGTTACCTGGAAATTACCTCCCGCATTATTATTGACTATAAAGCTTCCACCTCCAGTGGCGTCAATCGTCAAATTGCTCGCATCTACATCAATTATCCTTGATCCTGTGAAAGCATTTCCCCCGCCGATATTTAGCGAAGTACCATCTCCACCAACGGAGGTGCCTTCACCGGCTGTGAGATCTTCTGCGTCAATAGCGGCTCTTACTGCCAACTCTGTTACCAGTGTATTGTCATCAGCTGTACCCGATCCACGAACTCCTGATCCACCACCACCTGCAGATGCCTGAATATTGGTCACAGTGGTACCACTATTCAATTCAAATGATCCACTCTCTATCTGAGTATTATTTCCATTCAGCGTAACCTCCCCAGTGGTGGTAAGATCGATGTCTCCAGTTCCTGCAGCCAATTCTATGCCTCCCGCAGCATCACTTGCAGTGATCGAAACGGCATTTGATATCGCCTCAGCTCCATCAATGCTAACCGAACCTGCACCTGAATTGATCGTGACATCCCCTGAAGTACTTGCATCTATGCTTACTCCACTATTGCCATCCAACACAAGCGTACCGGTAATCGCGTCCAGGGTTAAATTGTTATTTGTTGCATCAATATTTACGCCCTGATTTCCAGTAACATTTACTACTCCTGTAGCTGCTGTCACATCTATATCGTTACTCGCCGCATCCACAGATACGCCCTGATCTCCATCTAGTGTTAATGTGTTGCCCTGGGCATCAATGGTAATTGGAGCTGTGGTGGAAACTACCCCCAAACTCGTGGCTCCTGTGTGAGTAAGGCTCTGAGCGGCTCCGGATAAGGTGACATCTCCTGCAATATCTGCATCCGTGTCTACATCCAGGATACCCGTTCCACTTACCTGTAGGTTCTCTCCGGTACCCCCGGTGACAATATTTGCAACAGTCCCTAGTGTGCCACCTAAATCAATTTTATCATCACCAACCAGGTCAAAAGTTAAACCACTTCCAGCCTGTCCACTTGTCACAGACGCTAACGCCGACTCTGTAACCAGTTTTGTATCTGATGGTGCAGTAACTACATCAACAGTAGCATCGTCTACAATCTCATCTACAACCACAGTACCATTGGCTAACTGGAATGTTCCGCTTACCACCTGGGTATTCGTTCCGTTGAATTGAACCTGGTCAGGTGCAGTTACGACAATATCATTGCCAGCACCTACTGCATCTATGGTTACATTACCCCCTGCTGCATTGATATCTACTGTAGTTCCTGCTGTAAGATCAACCTCCCCAGCCGTAGCGGTCAATGTTGCTGTACCGGCAGTTGCGGTTGTTGTCACATTGGTGCCTCCGGTGACTGTCACATCATCTGCTCCATCAAGGATTACATCTCCTGTAGTTGATGTGGTCAGACTCACATCGCCATCTGTTGCAACTGCAGCAATGCCTCCCGTGCCTGCTGTAAGATCAATACCCCCCGAAACATCACTTGCAGTAATTGCTACTGCATCTCCTGCTGCCTCAGCTCCATCAATGCTTACTGAACCTGCACCTGAATTGATCGTGACATCGCCTGAAGTACTTGCATCAATGCTTACTCCGCTATTGCCATCCAACACAAGTGTACCGGCAATTGCGTCCAGGGTTAAATTGTTATTGGATGCATCGATATTTACGCCCTGATTTCCTGTAACGTTTACTACTCCAGTAGCTGCCGTAACATCTATAGCGTTACTCGCTGCATCCACAGATACGCCCTGATCTCCATCTAGTGTCAATGTGTTGCCCTGGGCATCAATGGTAATTGGAGCTGTAGTGGAAACTACTCCCAAACTCGTGGCTCCTGTGTGAGTGAGGCTCTGAGCTGCTCCGGATAAGGTGACATCGCCTAAAATATCTGCATCCGTATCTACATCCAGGATACCCAGACCGCTAACTTGTAGGTTTACTCCTGCCGCTGTAACCAGATCAGCAGTCTGGTCCAATGTGCCACCCAGGTCAATTTCTTGACTCGCTCCATCATAAGTTAATCCACTTCCCGCCTGATTACCAATAGCTGTGGCAAGTGCTGTTTCTGTTATAAGTTTATTGTCTGAAGGTGTAGCAAGGTCAACGGTCAAATCATCCACAATCTCATCTACCTGGATGCCACCATTGGCCAGTTCGAAGGTTCCACTTACTACCTGAGTATTCGTTCCGTTGAATTGAACCTGGTCAGGTGCAGTGACTATGATATCATTGCCGGCACCTACTGCATCTATGGTTACATTACCCCCTGCTGCGTTGATATCTACTGTAGTTCCTGCTGTAAGGTCAACCTCCCCAGCCGTAGCGGTCAATGTTGCTGTACCGGCAGTCGCAGTAGTCGTCACATTCGTTCCACCTGTTATCGTCACATCATCTGCTCCATCAAGGATTACATCTCCTGTGGTTGATGTGGTCAGACTGACATCGCCATCTGTTGTAACTGCAGCAATGCCTCCTGTGCCAGCTGTAAGATCAATGCCGCCCGAAACATCACTCGCAGTAATTGCTACTGCATCTCCTGCTGCCTCAGCCCCATCAATGCTTACTGAACCTGCACCTGAATTGATCGTGACATCGCCTGAAGTACTTGCATCTATGCTTACTCCGCTATTGCCATCCAAAACAAGAGTGCCGGCAATCGCGTCCAGGGTTAAATTGTTATTTGTTGCATCAATATTTACGCCCTGATTTCCAGTAACATTTACTACTCCTGTAGCTGCCGTCACATCTATAGCGTTACTCGCCGCATCCACAGATACGCCCTGATCTCCATCTAATGTCAAGCTGTTGCCCTGGGCATCAATGGTAATTGGAGCTGTAGTAGAAGCTACTCCCAAACTCGTGGCTCCTGTGTGAGTAAGGCTCTGAGCTGCTCCCGACAAGGTGACATCTCCTAAAATATCTACATCTGTATCTACATCAAGAATTCCCAGACCGCTAACTTGCAGGTTTACTCCTGCCGCTGTAACCAGATTCGCCGTCTGATCCAATGTGCCACCCAGGTCTATTTCCTGACTTGCCCCATCATATGTTAATCCGCTCCCCGCCTGATTACCAATGGCTGTGGCAAGTGCTGTTTCTGTTATAAGTTTATTGTCTGAAGGTGTAGCAAGGTCAACGGTCAAATCATCCACAATCTCATCTACCTGGATGCCACCATTGGCCAGTTCGAAGGTTCCACTTACTACCTGGGTATTCGTTCCGTTGAATTGAACCTGGTCAGGTGCAGTGACAACGATATCATTGCCGGCACCCACAGCATCTATGGTTACATTACCCCCTGCTGCATTGATATCTATTGTAGTTCCTGCTGTAAGGTCAACCTCCCCAGCCGTAGCGGTCAATGTTGCTGTACCGGCAGTTGCGGTTGTTGTCACATTGGTGCCTCCGGTGACCGTTACATCATCTGCTCCATCAAGGATTACATCTCCTGTAGTTGATGTGGTCAGACTGACATCGCCATCTGTTGCAACTGCAGCAATGCCTCCCGTGCCAGCTGTAAGATCAATGCCGCCCGAAACATCACTCGCAGTAATTGCTACTGCATCTCCTGCTGCCTCAGCCCCATCAATGCTTACTGAACCTGCACCTGAATTGATCGTGACATCGCCTGAAGTACTTGCATCTATGCTTACTCCGCTATTGCCATCCAACACAAGTGTGCCGGCAATCGCGTCTAAGGTTAAATTGTTATTTGTTGCATCGATATTTACGCCCTGATTTCCTGTAACGTTTACTATTCCTGTAGCTGCCGTAACATCTATATCGTTACTCGCCGCATCCACAGATACGCCTTGATCTCCATCTAATGCTAATACACCTGCATTTGCATCAAGGGATAAATTGTTATTGGTTGCACTCAAATTGACTCCCTGATTACCAGTCATATTAACAACTCCTGTGGTAGCTACCACACCAATGTTATTACTCGCTGCAGCTACAGATACACCCTGATCTCCATCTAGTGTCAAGGTGTTGCCCTGGGCATCAATGGTAATTGGAGCTGTAGTAGAAGCTACTCCCAAACTCGTGGCTCCTGTGTGAGTAAGGCTCTGAGCTGCTCCCGACAAGGTGACATCTCCTAAAATATCTACATCTGTATCTACATCAAGAATTCCCAGACCGCTAACTTGTAGGTTTACCCCTGCCGCTGTAACCAGATCAGCAGTCTGATCCAATGTACCACCCAGATCAATCTCCTGATTTACTGCATCGTAAGTCAAACCGCTCCCCGCCTGATTACCAATGGCTGTGGCAAGTGCTGTTTCTGTTATAAGTTTATTGTCTGAAGGTGTAGCAAGGTCAACGGTCAAATCATCCACAATCTCATCTACCTGGATGCCACCATTGGCCAGTTCGAAGGTTCCACTTACTACCTGGGTATTCGTTCCGTTGAATTGAACCTGGTCAGGTGCAGTGACAACGATATCATTGCCGGCACCCACAGCATCTATGGTTACATTACCCCCTGCTGCATTGATATCTATTGTAGTTCCTGCTGTAAGGTCAACTTCCCCAGCCGTAGCGGTCAATGTTGCTGTACCGGCAGTTGCGGTTGTTGTCACATTGGTGCCTCCGGTGACCGTTACATCATCTGCTCCATCAAGGATTACATCTCCTGTAGTTGATGTGGTCAGACTGACATCGCCATCTGTTGCAACTGCAGCAATGCCTCCCGTGCCAGCTGTAAGATCAACGCCGCCCGAAACATCACTCGCAGTAATTGCTACTGCATCTCCTGCTGCCTCAGCCCCATCAATGCTTACTGAACCTGCACCTGAATTGATCGTGACATCGCCTGAAGTACTTGCATCTATGTTTACTCCGCTATTGCCATCCAACACAAGCGTGCCGGCAATCGCGTCCAGAGACAAATTGTTATTGGTTGCATCGATATTTACGCCCTGATTTCCAGTAACATTTACTACTCCTGTAGCTGCCGTCACATCTATAGCGTTACTCGCCGCATCCACAGATACGCCCTGATCTCCATCTAATGTCAAGCTGTTGCCCTGGGCATCAATGGTAATTGGAGCTGTAGTAGAAACTACCCCCAAACTCGTGGCTCCTGTATGAGTGAGGCTCTGAGCTGCTCCCGATAAGGTGATATCTCCTAAAATATCTACATCTGTATCTACATCCAGGATACCCAGACCGCTAACTTGTAGGTTTACCCCTGCCGCTGTAACCAGATCAGCAGTCTGATCCAATGTACCACCCAGGTCAATCTCCTGATTTATTGCATCGTAAGTCAAACCGCTCCCCGCCTGATTACCAATGGCTGTGGCAAGTGCTGTTTCAGTTATAAGTTTATTGTCTGAAGGTGTAGCAAGGTCAACGGTCAAATCATCCACAATCTCATCTACCTGGATGCCCCCGTTGGACAGTTCAAAGGTTCCGTTAACAACCTGGGTATTTGTTGCATCAAATTCAATCTGATCAGGAGCCGTAACTAACACATCACTACCTCCCCCGGCTGCATCAATGGTTACATTTCCTGCATTGGCATTGATGTCTATTAAAGTTCCTGCTGTTACACCAACTGCCGCATTAGTCCCCGTAATGTTCACATTGTCATCAGCGGTTACATCAACGTTATTGGCTGCACTGGCAATAGATACTCCTCCCGCACCATTAATGGCAACTGTGGTTCCACCATCCAGATCAAGCTGACCGGCAGCATTGATATCGATATCGCCTGATGAAGTGGTAAAGCTGGACCCTGTTGATCCTGTCATAGATATTCCATCCCCGGAAGAAAGCGTGATATCGCCAGTTGTGGTGGTGATATTGGCGTTGGAAGCGGGATTTAAAGCAACGTTATTGGATGTTAGCGTAATGTTTTGATTCGCATCAATATTAACCGATCCCGCAATCGCATCTATGTCAATATCATTGTTATCCGCATCGATCAGTACACCTTGGTTCCCACCTATATCAATTCCACCTCCTGAAGCATCTAACTGTATAGCCTGGCCATCCGCTGAAGTTGTGGTTAAGCTGATTGGAAAAATACCTGCTATGTCTAAAGATCCTGAAGTGGCATCAATATCATTTCCCTGAACTGCGTTGTTCTGGATTTCAATAAGACCGGAAGGATTAACAATAGCTGCATCACCATTTAGCAGCACTGATGATAATTGAGTCCCATTTCCAATCATTATTTGATTTGCACTGGATGCAAAAAACGGCTGAGCATTTCCAGCGCCATCTCCAACAAAAATAGATCCATTTGGCAAATTGTTTGTAGCAAAATCACTGAGAGGTTTGTCAACGAAGTCACCTGCTGGAGTTGTAACCAATACGGACGAAGGTCCAATTGACCTCCAATCCACTTCACTTGCACCATTTATCACAAGAATTCTGTTCTCATAAGGAAGAGTAGTATTAAAATTGATATTGGAGATCTTTGCTTCAGCATTGATTGTTCCAAAAGCTATCTTGTCATTCGTAATCCCCAAATCCTTTACCTGAACCACATCAGAGGCTACTTCCAAAGTAGCATCATCCACATTCAGATCCAGCTCCTTATCAGTCAGGTCTGCAACAATTCCCTCGCCATCGATATCCTGAAGGTCTATCTCAACCGAATCGGCAGCCACCAGTAACCCATTTCCTGCATTGACATCCAGGGCTCCGGTTGTGATGTTGGGGATCAGGGCCTCTCCGGCTACATCCGGGTTGATCTTGGCTGCAGTCACTGCATCGGCACCAATCTTTTGCTCAGTAACAGCCGCGGCGGCAATATCTGCTTCAGCAATGGTCAGATCCATAATGTCCGAACTCTGAATGGACTCATCATCAATTTCAGTCGAGGTTACCACACCTAAACCGAGCTGCATGTCGGCAGTTGCTCCGGAATTGGTGACAATTATATCCCCGCTCACTGGCAAACCTTGTGCTACGCCGGCAGCATCACCTATATATATGTTACCATTAGCCAGGGCTGATGAAGTAAAGGCTGACTGATCTTCCCGATAAACAGCTCCGGAATCGTCGATGGCTAATACCTTATCTGTATTCCCATCAGGATCCAGTTTTGTGATCATAATGGTTGTATTGGCAATATCTTCATTCAAAATAGAGGAATTCACAATGTTGCCGGAACGAACCTGCACATTACGCTCTTCAATATTATTGACCCTTCCATCAGCATCGACCGTAACAACTAATATTGTCGAATCATCACCATAAGTTCCTGGTGTACCGACATCAGTCAGTTCATTGCCCCCTACAGCATCATCATTGATATATACTTCCGGAAAGGTGCCATTCAAATCCCCGGAAGCGGTGGTCTCATCCAATACACCCAAACCGGCTTTCCATCCGGTACCATTCCAATACCAGAATTGGCTTAGATTGATGTCATAAACCATCATTCCCCGGTCTGTGATTCCCAGGATCATGGATTGTCTTTGGGTTGTACTCAAACGGGGGACAAGAAAACCCTGGTTGCCGGTGGGCGAAACAAGGTCAAGGACAGATTTTGTGTTGGGGGTTGGTGTGTTGATACCCACTGAGCTTTGTCCCATGGCTGCATAGGATGTAATCAAAACCAGAATGAGTGCCGAATATAACTGTTTCATAATCAGATCGGTGGATGCATTTCAAAAACTGCAAACTTCAGAACATTACAAAAATTATAATTATTATAAAAATATTACAATCAAATCGATAAGTCGTCACTTTTTCTCGAAGAAATGAAACTTATTCGTGATAGTCTGGGTGGTTATATAATTCAGCTCTAGGTTTTTTTTGGCGGTTATTGACTGAATAGGGTCAAAAATAAGCATTCCTTGTATTTCTATTATCATATTTTCTGTTGAATTTGTAATAAAATATAGAACTATTTTATAATATATCATAATTATATTCAATTGGTTAGGTAGTTCTCAATGAAGAATTAATTTCAATACAGCGTTTCATTAATGATTTCATAATAATTATCTAAAATATTGAGTAATATCAAATCTGAGATACTAAAATGAAGGCCATTTGATTATTTAATAATTCTATTCGTCGAAACGGGTCTCAAATGAAATTTTATTTTAAATAGCAGTCAATTTGAAGTAATTTTGCAGCGCTTAACCATTGATTAAACTGAAAGGATCACAATATGCAGGAGAAGGGTCTATACCGAGAGGAATTTGAGCACGATTCGTGTGGTGTTGGTTGCATTGCCAACATCAACAACAAGGAGTCACATAAGATCGTAAATGACGCACTTACCATGCTTGAGCACATGGAACACCGGGGTGCTACGGGAAGTGATGAAAATACAGGTGACGGAGCGGGTATTCTCATCCAAATTCCACACCAACTCTTTAAAGAAGAGCTTTTGAAGCATGCCATTGATCTCCCAAAAAAGGGCTCATACGGTGTGGGAATGATCTTTTTCCCAAAAAATTATAAGATCAGGGAAGCCTGTAGAAAAATCCTTAACAAATGTATTTCTAACCTGGGACTTACCCTCAATGCATACCGACATGTACCTATCGATGAGAAGGTACCAGGACACGAATCCAAGGCGGTAGAGCCTACTGTGGAGCAGGTATTTGTGACGCCCAATGAGAAGATGACCCAGGATGAATTGGATCGAAAGCTTTTCGTCCTGAACCACTATGCCACAAACGAAATTAAAAAGGAAGTTTCAGGTGAAAACGACGACTTCTATGTTTGTAGTTTTTCTACCCGGACAATCGTTTATAAAGGTCAGCTTAAGACTGACCAGGTAAAGAAGTACTACTACGACCTGCAAAACAAAAGCACTAAGTCAGCGATCGCCATCGTTCACTCAAGATTTTCTACTAACACCTTCCCTAACTGGCGGCTGGCGCAACCTTTCAGGTATATAGCCCACAATGGGGAAATAAATACCATCCGTGGTAACGTCACAAAAATGAAATCCAAAGAGGCAGCGATGTCCTCGCCGCTATTTACTGACCAGGAACTGCAGTGGCTATTGCCAGTGACAAATCCCAAAAACTCGGATTCTGCAAACCTGGACGCACTTGTAGAGCTCCTGCGAATGGGTGGCCGACCACTACCTCACGTGATGATGATGCTGGTACCAGAAGCCTGGCAGGACAACTCCAAGATGGATACCATGAAAAAGGCGTTTTACAAGTATCATGCTTCTTTGATGGAGCCATGGGACGGACCTGCAGCATTGTTCTTCACCAATGGTATCCAGGTTGGAGCCACATTGGACAGAAATGGTCTGAGACCAGCCAGATATTGCATAACCAAAGATGGTTACCTGATCATGGCATCCGAAGCGGGTGTACTAAATATTCAGCCTGAGAATGTTCTGGAAAAAGGTCGACTTCAGCCAGGAAAAATGATCTGGGCAGACCTTCCGAACAAACGCGTCCTCAAAGATGAGGAGATCAAAAGATATATTGTAGAGAACAAGCCGTACTACGATTGGATCAAAGAGAAAAGGATTAAACTTCACATGTTGCCTGAAGCCCAAATGGAGCTTGTGGAGCTGGATCCGGATACTCAGCTAAAGCAGCTTAAGGCTTATGGATATACTCAGGAAGACATCAAATTGATTGTCAAAGCGTTGTCCGAGCAAGGCAAAGAGCCGGTTGGTTCTATGGGTGCCGATGCACCATTGGCTGTACTCTCACAGCAAAGCCAGCATGTTTCCAACTATTTCAAGCAATATTTTGCACAGGTAAGTAACCCGCCTATCGACCCGATCAGAGAACGACTGGTCATGTCATTGTTTACGAGAGTGGGTGAATCACTTAACGTGCTGGATGAGACAGCAGATCACACCAAGCAGATCCACATATCTCACCCGGTGCTATCAAAAGAGGATTTCTTCAAACTGACGCATCTTAAAGATTACGGATTTGACTACGAAATTATTGATGCGACCTTCGATCCGCAGAAAGCTTCACTATCCGAAGCCATCGACAAGGTATGTGCTGCAGCTAAAAAGGCGGTCGAAAATAAAAAGAAGATTTTGATCATCAGCAACAGAAATGTTGATGAGGTAAGGGTTCCTATTCCAGCACTATTGGCTACGGGCGGCATTCATCACCACCTGGTGAAGAACAACATTCGAACAAAAGCCGGGTTGATTGTAGAGGCAGGAGATGCGTGGGAAACGCATCACTTCGCCACCATCATTGGTTATGGAGCAAGCGCGATTTATCCATTCAAGGCATACCAGACCATCAGGGATCTGCACAAAAACAATAAACTGGATAACAGTGAGCCTGTAGAATACTACTTCGAAAACTTCGCTGAGGGTGTTGGCTCAGGATTATTGAAGATTTTATCTAAAATGGGTATTTCAACACTTCAGTCCTACCAGAGTGCTCAGATTTTCGAATGTTTGGGATTAGGCCCAGAAGTAGTAGAAAAGTGTTTTAAAGGTACAATCAGTCGCCTTGACGGACTTACGTTCGACGACCTGGAAAAGGAAGCATTGATCAAGCACAATGCGGCTTACAAGACTTATGACAGGTTGCTTGAAGTTGGAGGATTCTTCCAATGGAAGCGAAATGGTGAGGCTCACCTGTTGAACCCTGAAACCATTCACCTGCTCCAAAAGTCTACCAGTCTCAACGATTACAGCCTGTTTAAGAAGTTCTCTGATCAGATTGATCGGCACCAGGAGCGAAATATCACAATTCGCAGCTTGTTTGAGTTCAAAAAGCGGCAATCAGTGCCTCTCGATGAAGTTGAACCAGTGGAAAACATCCTAAAACGATTTGCTACCGGTGCGATGTCGTTTGGTTCCATCTCTCACGAAGCTCACTCTACGCTGGCTATTGCCATGAACCGTATAGGCGGTAAGAGCAACAGCGGTGAAGGTGGTGAAGATGAAATCAGGTTTGAAAAGAAACCTAATGGCGACTGGGAAAGATCAGCCATCAAGCAGGTAGCATCCGGAAGATTTGGTGTGACAAGCAACTATCTTAAAGAAGCTGCTGAATTGCAGATCAAGATCGCTCAGGGAGCAAAGCCTGGTGAAGGAGGACAGCTTCCGGGTCATAAGGTAGATGCCTGGATTGCCAAAGTAAGACATTCTACACCGGGAGTAGGTTTGATTTCTCCTCCCCCACACCACGACATTTATTCCATCGAAGATCTGAAACAATTGATCTACGATCTGAAAAATGCCAACAGACATGCCAGGATCAATGTGAAGCTTGTTGCTGAGGCAGGTGTTGGAACCATTGCATCAGGAGTATCTAAGGCAAAGGCCGATGTAATCCTGGTTTCAGGTGCTGACGGAGGTACCGGTGCATCACCAATATCTTCCATCCGTCATGCTGGTCTTCCATGGGAGATTGGGCTATCGGAAGCACATCAGACCCTGTTGAAAAACAACCTGAGAAGCCGCGTGGTGCTTCAGACAGACGGTAAACTGATGACTGGTAGAGATGTTGCTATCGCAACGTTGCTGGGAGCTGAAGAATACGGATTTAGCACTTCCGCACTGATTGTGGAAGGATGCATCATGATGCGTAAGTGCCATCTAAACACCTGTCCTGTGGGTATTGCCACACAAAGACCTGAGCTTAGAAAAATGTTTACAGGTAATCCTGATCACGTGGTGAACTTCTTTACGTTCATTGCACAGGAGCTGAGAGAGATCATGGCAGAACTTGGTTTCAGAACCGTCAATGAAATGGTAGGTCAGTCCCAGGTGCTTAAAGTGAAGCCAGACATTGAGCACTGGAAACTAAAAAGGGTTGACTTCTCTCCTATCCTCAACAAAGTGAGTGTTCCAAGTTCTTATGGACAGTACAATCAGTTTGAACAGGATCATGGTCTTGAGAAGGTGCTAGACCGCAAACTGATCCGGGATTACCTCAAAAAAGGAGAAAACAACAAGGTTTACAACATCAAGAATACAGACCGGTCTGTTGGAGCGATGCTTTCACACGAGATCTCCAAGCTGCACGGCAGCAAAGGTCTCGGACTTTCTAAGATCACTGTTGGCTTCAAAGGGTCAGCTGGACAAAGCTTTGGAGCTTTCCTTGCACCAGGTGTGAACTTTGAGCTGGAGGGTGAGGCAAATGACTACTGTGGCAAAGGATTGTCGGGAGGTAACCTGGTGATCAAACTTCCTAAGGGTTCTACGCTGAAGGCTCACGAAAACATCATCATTGGCAACGTGGCCTTTTATGGTGCTACTTCAGGAAAAGCTTACATCAGCGGTATGGCCGGGGAACGATTCTGTGTGAGAAACTCAGGTGCTGAAACTGTGATTGAAGGCATCGGTGATCATGGCTGTGAGTACATGACTGGTGGAAAGGTGATCGTGCTGGGAGAAACCGGCAACAACTTTGCTGCTGGTATGTCTGGTGGAATGGCCTTCGTCTTCGATCAGAAGAACGAGTTTCCTGAAAAAGTGAATATGGAGATGGTAGGGCTCGAATCTTTAGGTGATGACGATCTGAAATACATCCATGAGGAAATCACAAACCACGTAAAATACACCGGTAGTAAGCTGGGAAAACTGATACTCGACGATTGGGAAAGCATGGCAAAATATTTTGTCAAAGTAATGCCAAACGACCTGAAGCGCGTATTGGAAGAAAGAAAATTGGAGGAACAAGAAAAAGTAGCTTAAATGGCAGACGCAGAAGGATTTTTAAAATACAAAAGAGAGTTACCCCAGTCACGGGATCCACATAAAAGAATTGACGACTACAAAGAGGTTTACGAACCTTTTACAGAGGATAAGACCAACAAACAGGCAGCTCGCTGCATGGATTGTGGTATCCCCTTTTGTCATCAGGGTTGTCCTTTAGGTAACCAAATCCCTGACTTCAACGATGCGGTTTACAACAAAGACTGGGAAGCTGCTTATAAGATCTTAAAATCAACAAACAACTTCCCTGAGTTTACCGGGCGTATTTGCCCCGCTCCTTGTGAAGGATCATGTGTGTTGGGGATCAACAAAGACCCTGTAGCCATTGAGTTGATTGAAAAGGAGATCATCGAAAAGGCATTTGAGCTAGGACTTGTAAAGCCAAGAGTCCCGGAAACAAGGACTGGCAAAAAGGTAGCAGTGATCGGATCAGGTCCTGCAGGTATTGCAGCTGCAGATCAGCTCAACCAGGCCGGACACGAGGTCACCGTTTATGAAAGAGCAAGTAAAATTGGAGGTCTTCTTCGATTTGGGATCCCTGACTTCAAACTTGAAAAGTGGGTTGTAGAGCGCAGGATTAAGCTCATGGAAGAGGAAGGTATAAAATTCAAAACCAATGCAGATGTTGGAAACAATGTAAGCGTGGAGGAGATCCAGTCATCACATGATGCCATCATCCTCTGCGGAGGATCTACTGTCCCGAGAGACATTCCTATTCCTGGTAGAGATCTGAAAGGCATTCATTTCGCTATGGACTTCCTGAGCCAGCAAAACAAGCGGGTGTCCCAGGAAGGTGAAGTACTGAAAAATCATGAGGGACTCCCTGTCACTGAAATCCTGGCTGCAGGTAAAAATGTAGTTGTAATTGGTGGTGGTGATACGGGATCTGACTGTATTGGCACCTCTAATAGACATAAAGCCAAGTCTATCACCCAGATTGAGATTTTAGATAAACCTCCTAAAGGCAGGTCCATCACCAATCCATGGCCCGAATGGCCAATGATTCTGCGAACTTCTTCAAGTCATGAAGAAGGCAGCGACAGGAAATGGTCGATTCTTACCAAGGAGTTTCTGGGTAATGACAAAGGAGAACTGACTGGAATCAAGCTGGTTGACATCGAATGGGGTGATAAAGGATTCACCGAGATCGAAGGCACAGAGCGTGTGGTACCGTGTGAGCTTGCACTGATTGCTGCCGGGTTCCTGCATCCACAAAAAGCCGGTATGATTGAACAGCTGGGTCTTGAGCTTGACGAAAGAGGCAATGTGAAAGCTTCAAATTATCAGACCAGTCAGCGTAACGTATTTGTAGCGGGCGATATGCGAAGAGGTCAGTCGCTTGTGGTGTGGGCTATTTCTGAAGGCCGAGAAGCAGCTAGAGCCTTGGATACCCAGCTGATGGGTGTGTCAAGTCTCCCATCGAAGCAGCACAGCTATTTCGAGCTAAATTAAGTCCCTGATTTCAAAGTCCTGACCCCTACCAAAACGGGTCAGGTCTGATAACCTGGAAGTTTCGAGGGTGGTAAGGTCTTTGATCACAAAGTCCAATGGGTAAAGTACTTCCAAAATTTCAAACTCAATTTTCTCTCCGAAATTGACTGCCCAATATTTGTGTCCTGCGCGCAGACTTGTATAACTGATTCCACTCATCTCTCCTATTGTACCTTTTTCTATCAACAAAGTTTGAAAATCTTCTTAGTAAATTTCAATGCCACTTAAAAAAAGATTAAAATTGGGAATAAATAAAACCTAACTTGTAAATGAATTGAGTCCCGCTTCAGGCGCGACAAATTCCATGCCTGCATGCTGGAGTGTATTCCTTCACGCAGCATGTCCATAAAAATCAATTATCACATGAAACTTACATCACTCTATTCTTCCTGCGTAATTCTTTCCATTGTCTTTCTGATGGGATGTGGTGGTTCTGGTAAAGGATCAAAAGCTGATGCTGTAGAATTTTCTGCATCCAAGGAAAAACTAATCGCAGACATCGATAAAGTATTGGCTGACTTGCCAAACCCATCGGAAGTACCTTATACCTTGCAAGCCGCCGCTGCAGACTATAACGAAGACCTTATCAATGGACTTTCGAAAAGTGCATCTTATCAGAACGATGAAGATAAGGCTGCGCTTAACCTGGGTGTGTACGCGACTGACATGGGCTACCTGATCTCTTATGAGCAGGTGCAAAAGTCGTTGGATTACCTTGAAACCTGTCAAAAACTGTCTGAGACACTTGGTGTTTCATCTATCTTCAACAATCAGATGATCAACAAATTCCAGGAGAGTGAAGGCAATAAGGATACACTATCTTCTATGATCGACAAAGCCATTGAGCAAGCCGGAAGGAACCTCAATGAAGCTGAAAGACTTAACATCGGTGCTTTGATCCTCACAGGTTCATTTGTAGAAGGTCTTTACCTGGCTGTGAAGGTAATTGAAACCTATCCTACTGATGTACTTGATGAAGACAACAGGAACCTGATTCTTGAGCCACTGGTTAAGATTGTTCTTGACCAGGAGAAGCCTTTAATAGACGTTATTGCTTTGCTAGAGGACATTCCTCATGATGAGACCATCCTTGAGATGATGGAAGAACTAAAAATATTAAAATTACTCTATGATGGAGATTTGGCTGAGGTCGAAAAGAAAATTTCTGAGAATACCGGTGATTTTGTACTGACTCAGGATATGCTTCTTGACATCACCATTGAAGTGAAGCGGATCCGCTCCGAAATCGTGGGATAAAACTTTAATAACCAACCTATTCTAAATCATACAAAAGCATTGAATATTTCTTCAATGCTTTTTGTTTTTTCCGCCTAACCCTACTATCGAAAATGAGTGAAGAAGTTCTCAATGCCATCCTAAGACTCCTTGCAATCGTTGCTTCCGAAGACACCGTATCAGAAGAAGAACACACATTCATTCAAAACTTTTTAAGGGAGTCCCTGGATCAGGATTCAGCAAAGAAATACATGCAGGTTTTCGATCGACTGGTTGCAGAGGACCATGCTGTAGATCTGTCAAAACACATCAAAAAGATCTGTGATCAGATCAATTTTGAGCAGACAGCTCAACAAAAGGTGGTGGTCATTCTCAATCTGGTCATCCTCATAGCTTCCGATGGCGTAGTGACGGAAAGGGAAAACCAGTTGCTTTATATGATTGGTGACTTCCTGAATGTGCCCAAGGATATAATTGACCTGATCAAGGCATTTGTGATCCACCAGGAAAGAAGTAAGATCACCTCATCCAGTGTGTTGATAATCGATAATGGTCAGCAACCTGTAAATCCAGATTGTAAGCACCTCGTAAACGAGGAAATAGATGGGTTTATTTTTGTTTTGAATATCCCTGAAGTCGATCTGTTCTTTCTGACATATATGGGAGAGAAAAACATCCTCATGAATGGTGAGATCATGAGGAAGGACAAGATCTACAACTTCAGTACAGGGAGTGCCATCAAGCTGCAGAATTCGGCTATCTACCATTCTGAAGTCGTTGGGCTTTTTAGAGACCTTTCCGAAGAACACCACCTCACTTTTTTGGCCAGGGACGTCACCTTTAAATTCAGAAATGGCAAGACAGGACTATTTAATATCAATATTCAGGAAGAATCCGGCAGGCTCATTGCATTAATGGGTGGAAGTGGGGCCGGTAAATCTACCCTGTTAAATGTATTAAACGGCAATGAAAAACCCACTACCGGAGAAGTCAGGATTAATGGTATTGATATCCACAAAAAGAGTATCGAGGGGATCATCGGGTATGTACCCCAGGATGACCTGTTGATTGAAGAACTCACAGTTTTTGATAACCTGTACTTTGCTGCCAAGCTGTGTTTCAAAGACCGGAGTGAGCAAAAGCTGAAAGAGCTGGTCAATCATACCCTGGAGGCGCTAGGATTGTTCGAGACCCGAAATCTCAAGGTGGGTTCTCCCCTGGACAAAACGATTTCCGGTGGACAAAGAAAAAGGCTGAACATTGGCCTGGAGCTCTTAAGAGAGCCGTCGGTGCTCTTCGTGGATGAACCTACGAGTGGCTTATCCTCGAGGGATTCTGAAAACATCATGGACCTGTTGAAGGAGCTGGCCCTCAAGGGAAAGCTTGTATTTGTGGTAATCCATCAGCCCTCCGCTGAGATCTTCAGGATGTTTGACAATTTACTGATCCTTGATGTAGGTGGATATCAGATCTACTATGGCAACCCGGCCGAGGCAGTACCATATTTCAAACGGGCAGTTAAGATTGTGGATCAGGGACGCAACAATGGTCCCGAGCAGATCTTCAACATCATCGAATCCAAGGTTGTCAATGAATTTGGGAACTTTACCAAAAAACGGAAAATTACGCCAGAGGAATGGTGGCAAATGTATCAGGACAACCTGGAAACACCTGAATTTGACGAAGCCGACGCCACACCACAAAAAGCTTCGGAAATTCCCGGGAAGCTAAGCCAGTGGAAAACTTTTACTATCAGGGACTTTAAGTCAAAGGTCACCAATCGGCAATATCTCACCATAAACCTGCTTGAAGGTCCATTACTGGCCATCCTGCTTTCTTTTATCATCAGGTATATGCCTGAGGATACGACCATCTATCACTTTAAGGAAAATCTTAATATTCCTGTCTTCTTCTTTATGAGTGTGATTGTGGCGTTGTTTATGGGGCTCACGGTAAGTGCTGAGGAGATCATTCGTGACAGAAAAGTATTGAAACGAGAGGAATTCTTACACCTGAGTAGACTTAGCTACCTCTTCTCCAAAGTTTTTATTCTATTCACGCTTTCAGCCATACAAACCTTATCATTCGTCATTCTAGGGGAATTGATCATGGGAGTGAAAGGCATGACACTGGTCTTCTGGCTTACGTTGTTTTCTGTTTCCTGTTTTGCAAACACCCTGGGACTCATTATTTCAGCAGCATTTAAATCTGCCGTGACTGTCTACATCCTTATCCCACTACTGATTATTCCGCAGATCATCCTCAGTGGCGTGGTGGTAAGCTTTGACAAGCTCAACCCTGTGATTACCACGGAAGACAAGGTACCAATGATTGGAGAAATCATGACCTCACGCTGGGCCTTCGAAGGTCTTGCAGTGCACCAGTTTGTCAACAATGATTTTGAGCGCCAGTTTTATCCACAGGATAAGATCATGGCAGAGTCGGAATTTAAGACAACCTACCTCCTGCCACGGTTGACTGCTGATTTGGAATATGCCAACCATCATCTGCATCATGGGACAGACCTGGAAAAGAAAGATGCCATTTACAGGCTGGAAACGGTGAAAAATGAGCTTACTAAAGAACTAACAAAGATCGGTTTTGACAACTTCCCACAACTTGGGTCTTTGACTGAGGCCGGATTTACCAAAAAAGTGCATGATGAAGCCATCAAGTTTATTTCAGATCTTAAACGGTATTATTATCAGCGATTCAATGCGGCCAATGATGAGAAAAACGAATTACTCAAGAGCCTAACTTCAACCCCTGAAAAAGAAGAAGTTCTCAACGAGTTGCGCAGGGACTATGAAAATGAGGCTATCAGTTTTATGGTGAAAAATACAGCCACTGAGCACCGGATACTCGAGCACAACAACCACCTGATCCAAAAGATCTACCCAATCTATATGGATCCGGAATTTACAGACCATGCCATGGATTTCAGGGCACAGTTTTTCCAACCTAATAAACATCTTGCCGGCAAACTGATCCCAACACCTTTTTTCAATATTGCCGTGATCTGGGTAATGACCATCTTTATGTTTATTGCCCTGTACTTCAACTGGTTAAAAATTTTGCTATCAGGACTGAAAAGGCGTTAATTGTATGTTCTTCTATCTTTCTAAGATCCTCAATTTTATCATTCATCCGATATTGTGGATATTCATATTGTTGCTGTGTAGTTTCTTCTTCAAGAAAAGATCAAAGACTTACCTGGGACTGGGTTTACTGGTTTTTGTGATCTTCTCCAATCCCCTGCTAAGCAACTATGTAATGAAAAACTGGGAGCTCTCTGCACCCCCAAAAGAAAATCTGCCTTTGATGGAAGTAGGTATTGTATTGACTGGCGCATTAAGTCACAATCCGGATATGGAAGATCAAATGCATGTGGGTGAAGCAGGTGACCGATTCACGGAAGCAATGGTTCTCTATAAGCAGGGATTTATTAGAAAAATCCTGATAACCGGAGGATCAGGCTCAATACTAAACCCGGATTTCAAAGAAAGTGAGGCACTGAAAGCTTTTCTGGTCACTGCTGGCTTTCCGGAAGAGGATGTTATCATTGAAGCAAACTCCAGAAACACTCATGAAAATGCTGCGAATACTGCGGAGGTTCTAAGGGAAAATGCATTGGAGGATAGAAGGCATCTGTTGATTACTTCAGCCTTTCACATGAGAAGATCCCTGGCTTGCTTTTCAAAGGAGAAGATAGATGTGGTCCCCTATTCGGTAGATTTCAGGAGCACTAAAGTAGAATGGGATATTGCCTGGCTATTGCCTAGCCCGTATGCACTGGCAAACTGGAGCATGCTGATAAAAGAATGGGTTGGAATGGTAGCCTACAGAATCGCAGGCTACATTTAATCCAATCTTACTTATCTTCTTTTTTGGCAGGCTTCTCAGCTTTTGCCTTGGGAGCCGCTTTTTTGGTTGCCTTTGCTTTAGAAGCAGCTTTCTCAGCTTTAGGAGCAGCTTTCTCAGAAGCTTCTTTCTTTGCAGGAGCTGCTTTTGGTTCAGCTACTTCAGCTTCAGCTTTAGGTGCCTCTTTCTTGGCCTCTGCTTTTGGAGCTTCAGCTTTAGGTGCCTCTGCTTTTTTGGCCGGAGCTGACTTTTTCTTCTCGAATTCAGCTTTGATCGCCTCAATATCAATATTTTTCACAGGAGGCATTTCATTCAATCTTTTGATTGTTGCAATCCTACGCTTAGACTTTGCTCTGTCTCTCTTTAATTTTCTTTCTAATCTGGTAACAGCCATTTCTCGATGATTTCCTTGTAAACGAGCGCAAATCTACGCTTTTAGTTAGTTTTGTCCAAAATTTGTTCATGTCAAACAAAAAACCCAGCACACCAAAAGGCACCAGAGATTTCGGACCAGTTGAATCTGCGAAGAGAAATCATATCACAGACACTATAAAGGCCCATTTTATCAACTATGGGTTCTCCCAGATTGAGACCCCCGCGATGGAAAATTTATCCGTATTGATGGGGAAATATGGTGAAGAAGGTGACAAATTATTGTTTAAAATCCTGAATTCGGGAGATTTTCTTCAAAAAGTATCTTCGGATGACTTCAATCAGGGCAGTCAGCATGTTCTGCCATCCATTGCCGAAAAGGGACTACGTTATGACCTCACAGTTCCTTTTGCAAGGTTTGTAGTTCAAAACAGAAATGACCTTGCTTTTCCGTTCCGCAGGTTTCAGATCCAGCCTGTCTGGCGCGCAGATAAGCCTCAAAAAGGCAGATATAGAGAATTTTACCAGTGCGATGCTGACATCATCGGTACAAAATCGGTATTCAGCGAGGTGGAGCTCACCAACCTGATCCAGGACGTTTTTAGCAGTTTGGGATATCCCAATTACCTGATCAAGATCAACCACAGGGAACTGCTCTTCGGACTGGCTCAATGGTGTGGGCTGAAATCCAGGGAAATTCCATTTTGTATCGCCCTGGATAAACTGGACAAGATTGGAAAAGAAAAAGTGACCGAAGAGCTGACAAGCCTTGGGGCCGATAGCGGAAAACTCAATCAATTGTTTGAGCTTCTCGGGAAAGACTGGAACAACGAACAAAAGCTTGAAGGTATTGAAGCTTTATTGGCCGGAAATCCTGGCATTGAGACCTTGCAGACCTATTTCAGGTATCTGAAGACTTCAAATCATAACGTTTCGCTGGACCTGAGTCTGGCACGAGGACTCAATTATTATACAGGGATCATTTTTGAGGTCGTAGCCAAGGATGTGAAGATTGGTAGTATTTGTGGTGGAGGCCGGTATGATGACCTGACCGGAGTGTTTGGTCTGTCAGATGTTTCCGGGATTGGAATTTCATTTGGGCTGGATAGAATCTATGATGTATTGGAGGAGAAGCAACTCTTTCCTGAAAACCTTAATGTGAATGCCCGGGTGCTGATCACCCATTTTGATGAGAAATCATTCGAACACGGCATGGAGTTGCTGGGTGAGCTCAGGAAGAATCAGGTTTCTGCAATGCTTTTTCCGGATTTGACTAAAATCAACAAGCAGTTCAATTACGCTAATAAAATTGATATACCTTACGTTATAGTCATCGGAGAAGAGGAGGTAAAAAGTAAGGTATACACAGTGAAACAGATGAAAACAGGTCATCAGCACTCATTGGCTTTTTCAGAAATGATAAAGCTATTAAAGGCCGAATAATCATCGTATCATTACGTTTCCTTAGTAATTCATGCAATTGATCCTGAGAAAATATGGCATTCTGATGCTGGTGCTCGCGCATTGGGCTTCTCAGGCACAACATACGAGTCAACTTGGGAGATTCTCCATTGATTTTCAACGGGGATGCGAAGGCGTGACTGTTCACATTTCAACTTCAGCAAGTTTTTCCGGATTTACTAATTCCTACTACTATGAAACAGGCCTGCTGGATGTAAATGACACATTCTATACATACACTGATCCCGGAATTTACCAGATTGTACAGCTGACACAGGAAACAATCTCTCCCAAAACAGATACGCTGACTTTTGAAGTGTTGCCAAATACGTCACCACAATTTGAGATTTATGAATGTGGATCTCAGACCGTGCAAGTAGATATCACGGAAAGCATTTACGACTTCTACCGTGTTCACTTTACCAACAATGACTCAGTAGATTATACCCCTGGTGACCCCTTCCCTACTTTTACCTATCCTACAAACAATGTGCAGGTGCTTGTCGAGGGGCATTACAACAATTCATTCCCAGGGTGTGGAGACTCTTTCAAGTCAATCGTCCTCAACAACTCCATTGTCCCGGCTAACATTACAAGTGCATCCTTAACGCAGACCTGTGGGACCCTGTTTGATGTAACGCTTAATGGATCGGTACTATCCAATGTCAAGTACCAGGTGGAGATATCATTCAATAGTGGGGCTTATTCCAGCATCTATGAAGGGCCCATTTCAAACCCACTTACCATTCGCGATGTCAACAACCCGGGTTTTCTGGATTACTGCCTAAGGATCAATACCATTGAAGCCTGCTCAAACACCATCATGAACGGACCTGATTTTTGCGGAACTATACCAGCATCACAATTTGAATACCTCTCAAATGCCTACGCAAGCTATTCCGGAAATCGGGTGGCAATCGTTTTCAGCAACCAATCATTTCAGGATGTGCTGACACAAAACACAAGTGTAAGTTCAGCTATAGATACCATCAGCGCCTCTACTATCTACCCCTCTGCGGGCAACGACACGTACAGGCTTGTCATGATAGATAGTTGTGAGACGATTTTGGATTCCGCTACTGTAAGTCCTCCACATTTATCTATCACAAATCGCAATTATGACCTAAATGAAATCACACTGGAGTTAAACGACCCAACAAATGAGCTGACAGAAACTTCACGGGAATTGGTGTTTTATAGTGAAGATAGTACAGTAGTAGAAGTAGTAACCTATGACCAACTGATCAGACTGTCTCCTAATGTTGGAGGTATCCAGCGGATCAGAGCCAGATACTGGTATTCCGAGGTGAATGATCCGATATACTCAAACGAAGTAACCACACGCTTCATCTATCGTATTTATGTACCTACGGCTTTCACTCCTAATAATGACGGCCTGAATGACAGGTTAGAGTTTTTTGGGTTGAATAACAACAGTGCACAGGTCAGTATTTTTAATCGTTGGGGACAGCAGATACACTTCACAGATAATTTAAGTCTTGGATGGAATGGATTTATCAATGATGAGCCTGCTCCCGAGGGATCTTACACTTATGAGATTAAATTTACCAGCCCGGATGGTGAAGAGCTCGTCCAGGTTGGTACGTTTGCATTAATAAAAAAATAGAGTCCGATATGTTTGATATGATGAAAATGATGGGCAAGGTCAAAGAGGTCCAGGAAAAGATGAAGAAGGCACAGGAAGAGCTTGGATCAGTAACTGCCGATGCAGAGTCTGGTGGCGGCCTGGTAAAGGTAGTCGTCAATGGCCGAAAAGAGGTGGTATCCCTCAACATTGACCCATCGCTGATCAACAAAGACGATGCTGAAATGATGCAGGACCTGGTGATTGCTGCCGTGAACTTAGCCATTCAATCTGTAGAGGTGAAAGCTAAAGAACACCTTAAGAAAGCCACAGAAGGAATGATGCCAAATATCCCTGGTCTGGACCTGAATAACCTGATGTAAAAGTGAGTAGAGTCGCTGTAGCTATCCTCAACTACAACGGAGCTGATCATTTAAAAAACTTCCTGCCCGCACTTGTCAGGCATAGTGGAAGTGCGTCTATATTCGTCATTGACAATGCGTCAACAGATGAATCTCTGACCGTCCTGGCTCAACATAAGTCAGTAAAGATCATACAACTTGAGAAAAACCATGGCTTCGCTGAAGGGTACAACCAGGGGCTTAAACAAATCAACTCTGAATACTTTATTCTCCTCAATTCCGATGTTGAGGTTACCGAAAACTGGATTGATCCCATGCTACATTTTCTGGACGAACATCCTGAATATGTAGCCTGTCAGCCCAAGGTGCTCTCTTGGAGGGAAAAAGGACAATTTGAATATGCCGGTGCAGCAGGAGGATTCATTGATTTTTTAGGTTATCCCTTTTGTCGAGGCAGGATTTTGCATCACACAGAAAATGACCATGGTCAATATGATCACCCCATTGATGTACTGTGGACTTCCGGTGCATGTATGATGATCCGGTCATCTAGCTGGAAAAAACATCATGGTTTTGATTCGGATTTTTTTGCACACATGGAAGAAATAGACCTGTGCTGGAGGATTCATCAGGAAGGAGGAAAAGCGATCTGTCTTCCACAATCCAAAGTGTATCATGTCGGTGGAGGCACGCTGAATTACGGCTCACCTAACAAGACTTACCTCAATTTTAGAAACAGTCTCATATTATTGTGTAAGAATATGCCTCTCACTCAATTGATTTTTGTTCTTATCATGAGGCTGGGATTGGATGTGGTAGCAAGCATCAGTATCGGGTCCTGGGGGCATTTTAAAGCCATTTTAAGAGCCAACAGGGACTTCTACCTTTCCATAAGACGTCATTTCAGGAAAAGAATTAAGCCAAAACGAGTTCCCAGTCTGCTGGGAGGTAATAAATGGATACTAATTCTTTACTATATTGGCGGAAAAAATAGGTACGCTAAACTCTAATAGTACCAAATGGTGTTGTTCCTTCTGCGCAGCATTTTGCGGAAATTCATGATGAAGGCCAATGCCAGGTACAGGATAATAGGTGACCCAAACGTTAGAAAAGATGCATATATGAAGGATAAACGGATGCTTGAGGTAGGAATACGAAATTTCTCACCAAGTCTGGTGCAAACTCCGAATGCATATTTTTCAATTAGTTCCTGCATCACTAAAACCATTGTTTTGTTGCAAAGATAACACTAAGGGCTTTGAATTTGTTATATATGGGTTTAGAAGAATCTATTTTTTAAGTAATATTGTAAAAATCTAATGTTAAAATTCACCAATTTTGTATCTCAAAAATTCAAAAAGATGATCCACATGAAAAAACTTAACTTCGCTATAGCCATGCTTGCAGTAGCTATAATCTTCTCGGGTTGTAAGCTAGGCAAGATGATCAAATTAGCATCTGATCAGGATCTAACGATTGATCCTAATCCACTAGAATTAAAAGGAGATGAAGTGCCTTTCGCAATGTCTGCAGTACTCCCTCCTAAAATGCTTCCCTCAGGAACCATGTATACTATCAATACGATCTATCAATATGGTGATCAGGAAGTAGCAGTGGGATCTGTGGATTTCAAAGCAGAAGATTTTCCTAACAGTAGCAGCTCTACTTCAAGAAAGTCTGAAAATTTCTCTTTCCCTTACCAGGATGGTATGAATCCAGGTACGCTTTATGTTGAAGGAGTAGCTACCATTACAGCCAGTGGAAAATCAAAAACTTCTCCACGAATGGAAGTAGCTAAAGGACTTATCACTACTTCTTCATTCGCTAAGCCAGTTGTTTTGACTGCTCTTGCAGATCACGGATATAACGACAAAGAAGAGTTGGAGCCTACAAACATCAACTTCTACTTTGAGCAAGGAAGATCCAGAATCAACCCTAGGTTATCTACAGATGGTACTTCAAACAGCGACAAGACTAAAAACATGTCTGCTTTTATCGCTGAGAAGAACGTAACAAGAACTGTAACCATCACTGGTACTCACTCTCCTGAAGGTCCTGAGACTGTAAACTCTGACCTTTCAAGCGACAGGGCTAAAGCCATCGAAGATTACTACAGAAAGCAAATGAGTCGATACGACTACAAAGACATTGCTGATGAAATCGACTTTATCCTTAAGCCTGTTGTTCAGGACTGGGGTGAATTCAAAGCTGCGTTGTCTGCATATGATGGAATCTCTTCAAGCGAGAAAAGCGAGTGGACAAACATCATCAACGGTTCAGGTTCTTTCGTAGACAAGGAAAAGCAATTGCAAAAACTTTCTACTTACAAGAAAGTATTTGAGGACGTTTATCCAGGATTGCGATCTGCAAAAACTGAGATCCTTACAGTTGTTGTGAAAAAGCCTAATGCTAAAATCGCTGTATTGTCAAAAGGAATCGTAAGTGGTAACACTTCAATGGATTCATTGACTATGAATGAGTTCTTATTCTCAGCTACACTTACTCCATCATTGGATGAGAAAGAAGCTATCTACAAAACAGCTACCAAATCAGGTGACTGGAGAGCTCACAACAACCTGGGTGCTACCCTACTTGAAAAAGCTAAAATGTCTGGTGATGCTCAACTAATCGAAGATGCTATCACTCAACTTGAAATTGCTGCGAACAAGCAAAACTCTGCTGTGGTACAAACTAACATGGCTGCTGCTGCAATGCTTCAAGGTGACAAAGAGAGTGCTTCTGAGGCTATCGATGGAGCTATGGGTGCTTCTCCTTCAAACATGGTAACTGCCAAGTTGAAAGGTATGAAAGGATCTCTTCAATTGATGAGCGGTGACTACGAAGAGGCAAAAGCTTCTTTCGCATCTGCTGAAGCAAGTGAAGAAGTTACTTTCGACAAAGGTCTTACCAGCTTATTGACTGGTGACTACGGAGATGCTCAAACTACTTTGAGTGGTGTAACTGACAGCGAGAAACTTGCCGCTGATGCTTATTACCTTAAAGCCATTGCTAGCGCTAAACAAAACAACGCTCAGGGTCTTGGATCAAACCTGACACAAGCAGTTAGCAAAGATGCTTCATTGAAAGAAAAAGCATTGAACGATTTGTCATTTGCAAACTTTGCAGATGCAGTAGCTGAAGCTGTGAGATAATCAATTATTTCTCAAAAACATTCAAAAAAGCTCTCCTTTCAGGAGGGCTTTTTTATTTTATATGGATTAATTTAGCGCCCTGAAACAATCATTTACTATGAGAGAAATTCAATTTAGAGAAGCCCTTGGAGAAGCAATGAGTGAAGAAATGCGACGAGACCCGGCCATCTTTCTGATGGGTGAGGAAGTGGCAGAATACAACGGAGCTTATAAAGTGAGCCAGGGTATGCTTGATGAATTTGGCCCTGATCGTGTTATTGATACCCCTATTTCAGAATTAGGTTTTACCGGATTGGGAATTGGTGCCGCCATGAACGATCTGAGACCTATCATCGAATTTATGACCTTCAATTTCTCTCTGGTAGCCATTGACCAAATTATCAATGGAGCAGCCAAAATGATGTCAATGTCCGGTGGTCAGTTCAAAGTTCCTATTGTGTTCAGAGGACCTACTGGTAATGCCGGTCAGCTGAGCTCTCAGCACTCACAAAACTTTGAAAACTGGTATGCCAATACCCCGGGTCTCAAAGTGGTTGTGCCATCAAACCCATACGATGCCAAAGGATTACTTAAATCTTCTATCAGGGATGATGATCCGGTTATCTTCATGGAATCTGAGCTGATGTACGGAGATAAAGGTGAGGTACCTGAAGAAGAGTACCTGATCCCTATTGGAGAAGCTAAAGTGGTAAAAGAAGGTTCTGATGTGACGCTTGTCTCTTTCGGTAAATTCATGAAAGTAGCCAACGAATCAGCTGCTGAAATGGAGAAAGAAGGTGTTAGTGTAGAAGTGATCGATCTGAGAACTGTTAGACCTATCGACTATGCTACCATTATAGAGTCTGTTAAGAAAACAAACAGGTTGGTGATTGTAGAAGAGGCATGGCCATTGTCATCCATCGCCACTGAAGTAAGTCATTATGTACAGAGACATGCGTTTGACTACCTGGATGCACCCGTTCACAGAATCAACAACCGTGACCTGCCGCTTCCTTACGCACCAACATTGATTGAAGAGATCCTGCCAAATGTGAAGCGAACAGTTGAAGCCATCAACGCAGTTTGCTACAGATAAGATTATCTTAAAATAATATAATGTGAATCCCCTGAAGCAATTCAGGGGTTTTCTTTTTTATAGCCGTATGTAAATAGAAACTACTGACGAAGCATGCCGGACAGGGCCTTGGCGCCACCCATTTTATTCATGGTCTTCATCATCTTCTTCATCTGGCCAAACTGTTTAAGCAGCTGATTGACCTGGTTTACATCGGTTCCACTCCCTTTTGCGATGCGCTGCTTTCTGCTTCCATTGATGATGTCAGGCATTTCTCTTTCCTTAGGCGTCATTGATTTGATGATGGCTTCAATAGGTTTGAGTGAGTCATCATCGATATCTACATCTTTGATGGCCTTGCCCACACCGGGGATCATTCCCAGTAAATCTTTCATGCTACCCATCTTTTTGATCTGCTCCATCTGTGAAAGGAAGTCATCGAGACCAAACTGATTCTTTTTGATCTTCTTGTTGATCCTTCTGGCCTCATCTTCATCAAATGTCTGCTGAGCTTTCTCTACCAGGGAAAGGACATCACCCATCCCCAGGATCCTTTTGGCCATCCTGTCGGGATAGAAAACATCAATAGCATCCATTTTCTCTCCCGTACTGATATACTTGATGGGCTTAGTTACCTCTCTACGGATGGATAAGGCAGCACCACCCCGGGTATCACCATCCAGTTTGGTGAGTACAACACCATCGAAACTAAGTCGCTCATTGAAGGTTTTTGCCGTATTGACAGCATCCTGTCCGGTCATGGAATCTACCACAAACAGGGTCTCGGAAGGGTTGATGGTTTGCTTGATGTCAGATATTTCATTCATCATTGCCTCATCTACTGCCAGTCGACCTGCTGTATCTATGATCACAGTACGCTTGCCATTCTGCTTGGCATACTTTAAAGCATTTTCTGCAATTTTGATCGGGTTCTTCTCTTCTGGTTCGGTATATACCTCTACATCAATCTGCTCTCCAAGTACTTTCAGCTGATCAATCGCTGCAGGACGATATACGTCGCAAGCAACCAAAAGCACTGTCCTGCCTTGCTTTTTCAGCTGGCTGGCGAGCTTGCCACTGAAGGTAGTTTTACCAGAACCCTGCAATCCGGAGATCAGGATGGTATTTGGATTTCCATCAAGGTTGATGGGAACATTGCTTTCACCCATCAGGAGGGTTAATTCCTCTGCAACAATTTTAGTGAGTAGCTGACCTGGGGAAACTGCAATGAGTACGTCTCGTCCAAGGGCTTTCTCCTTGATGGTATCTGTCACCTCTTTGGCAACCTTGTAGTTTACGTCAGCATCGATCAGGGCTCTGCGTATCTCCTTTACCGTAGATGCCACATTGATCTCAGTGATGGTCCCCTGCCCCTTTAAGGTCTTAAATGCCCTATCTAACTTTACACTTAAATTATCAAACATAGAAATTCAAATTAGAAGGCAAAATTAATAAACATAGCATGGAAATACTTTAAGAATACCTATTCTCATTACCGTTCATCAAGTTTTACTAGATAATTCGTTGATATGTTGCAACCTTTACTAAAAGCATGCAGTTTGTTTACTATAGTACCTTGTATTACAGAATATTGAAGCCATGAAAAAACTCACATTTCTCTTTTCGCTGCTTATACTTTTTGCCTTCACCGGCACTGCCCAAAAGAAGATCAAGGAAAAAGACCTGATCGGTCAATGGAAAATGGTAATCAACCTGGACGAAGGATTTGATCAGGCTAAGGAAGAACTCAAGGATGACGACAATGAGTTTCTTGCCAGGTTCCTGCTTGGATCCATTGAAGGGTTGGCATCATCTATCCTGGATGAAATAGATATTTATATGGATTTTGAAAGCGGTGGAAAACTCAGGATAATCGTTGAGGCTTTTAATGAGAAGGAAGTTGAATACAGCGAATGGTCCATCAACAGCAAGGGACATTTGCTAATAAAAGATGGAAAAAATGATGTAGACATTGATCATTGGGAACTAGAGGATGATATTTTAGTTGGCTACGACGATGATGGGGACAAGAATATGACATACCTTGTTAAGATTATTTGAAAAATAGCGGCATATTTTCATTGTTATGTCAATTATCCTATTTTAATTTGCGTTTGAGATAAATTTAATCTCAATTCATTAATAATCAGCTAAAGTATCATAGGATTTCTTATGAAAAACAAAAAGGTTACCCGCTTACTGCTATCTTGCTTTACTTATGTCTGTCTAATGTCTTTTTTTGGTTGCGAAGATGACAATACCATTCAGAAACTGGTAGAATTAAGAAATAATACAGCAACTACACTTACTCTACTTATACCTTAATTAGTTGTTCAGGATCTTTTTAAGATCTGCAGGTGAATAATTAATGGACTTTAGGGTCTTGTTGTCTCCTTTTCGGAATACTAGATACTTTCCGTCGGCCTTTCGATAATAACATTCCGTATCCCGCTCATTTTGATAGTAATCAACAGTAGCCTGAGCTTCCTCTTCTGTCTCACAGGCTTTACTCATGTTGGATCGTTGTACTTCATTGAATAATTCAACAAACTTCTCCCCCAATCCAAATTCAAGCACAGCCCCGGATAATACATACTGGATATCACAAAGCGCATCTGCTATCTCCACTAAATCCTTATCATCGATGGCCTCTTTCAATTCTTTGAGTTCTTCTGCAATGAGAGAAACCCTCAGTTCACACCTTTTCTCATCAGGTATGGTAGGCTTTTCGAGTACCGGATGATGAAAAGTCTTGTGAAAAGCTGCAACCTGATTGAGTGAGTCGATTTTATCCATTATATCTTATTCAATTTCTATTTATTTTTCTTAATCGCCAGGATGATAAAATAAAGGAAGCCCCCAAAGGTGAGCCCCAAAATGATGATCATCGATATGAGTGCAGACGTTGTCATTTTCCTGCAACCATTTTTTGGTATATGTATTTATTCAAAACCATCCCTACCAGAAGTACGCTCCCCCATTGAGTGATGATGGTTGCATTGCTAAATACATCAAAAACATTCCAACCGCCTGATGCCGTAAACCATGGACTATCACTATATCCCTGAGACATCCACCAGTAAATCAACCCCAGTGCAATGGGTAAATTCAAATAAATACAAATGGCAAAATACCATTTGTTGATGCTTAGATCTGAATCCAGATCTATCAATTCAGATTTGAATTTTAGTGGGTTGTATTTTGCAACGGCAAACAAAATAAAGAACCCGCTTAAAATCAAACCCAGACCCCAAACCCAGTCCTGGTTTGTGAAAAAATCCAGGTTATATGCAGAAGGAAATCCGAAAGCGATAAAAGCTACGATGACAATATAGGTTGTTCTCTTTCTTGGGATACCAAAGTCAACCACGTTGCTGATAAACAATTCTATCATGGGAAGAAATGAGCTGAACGCCGCAAATAGCAGCGTGAGAAAAAACAGAACGGCCATATACTCCCCACCCGGTATTCTGGCAAATAAGTCTGGGATCACATTAAATGTAAGTGCCTGATTGCCTTGCTGTAGATAGCTGATCGCTTCAGCCTCATTGGGTGCCAGGGCAAAGACTGCAGGTAAAATCGCCATCCCTGCAATCAGTGAAGCTGTATTGTTCCCAAACGCACCGATAAACGTATTGAGTGTGACATCTTCCTGTTTTCGGGAATAGGCCGAGATTGTCATTAGGAGTCCCCACCCTGCCCCGGTGCTCCAGGCGGATTGCGACAATGCTTCAATCCAAACTTTGGGCTCTTTCAGGTACTCCACTTTGAAGGTGAACATGTACTCCAGCCCCAGCACACCATTTTCAATGGACAATGCAGTAAAAATGATGACGATCAAAAGCACAAACAAAGTCGGGATCAAGACTTTATTGACTCTTTCCAACCCTTCCCTGATGCCTTTTACCAACATAAAAACACCGGCGAGGATCACAATCACAAACATGGCTATTGTGATCCAGTTGGCATTAGCTATGGACGTCCATTGTTGCTGCAGAAAATCTGGCTGTTGCTGTAAGGTATCAGCAAATGAGATCCCTTGAAAGGTATCAATCACATTGCTAACAGCCAATGTCAGGTATTGCATGGACCAGGCAGTGACTACCGAATAATAAAAGGCAATACCCAGGGTGCACATAGTGATAAAAAAGCCCATCCATGTCATCCCGGGGCTGGTCACTTTACTCATCGAATAGATTACCCCATGCTTATAGCGCTTTCCGATGGCAAACTCTGACAGCAGTAAAGGTATAGACCAGATCAACAGAAAAAACAGCCATAGCAGAATGAAGGATCCTCCATACTGCCCTGCTAGCCTTGGGAATCGCCATAAATTTCCAGCTCCAATGGCCATGCCCAATGAAGCCAGGATGATCCCCCAACGATTGGTAAACTGATCCTGCTGATCCATCAATCTTTCTTAACTGGCTAATTCTTTTTACTGAGTGATTTCACTGTACGGTAGAGATAAATGAGTATCAGGAATAACAATACAAGCCCTGGAAGGCTACCTCCCCATGGTTCATCTGTAAGTGAGATACTCCACCCAAAGGTCGCTAACAGAGCGATTAGTATACCCATCAACGCTTCCCCGGTAATAAGCCCCGAGGCAATGAGTAGCCCACTATTCGAGGCCGATTCTTTGAGCTCTGCAGAGACCTGATTTTTCCTGAAGCTTCGATCCAGCGCCCAGGCAATAACGCCTCCAACAAAGATGGAACTATCAAGCTCAAATGGCAGGTAAAGTCCAACAGCTACCGCCAGAACAGGCATCCTGAACGTTGACCCTCTCTTTTTCAAATATAGGTCAGTGATAATGATCAATACCCCAATACATCCACCGATGGTGATAATGGTCCAGGGAAGCTCACCTCCGAAGATCCCGGTGGCCACACTCATCATCAGCGTCGCCTGTGGTGCCGTCAATGGATTGGGATGTTCTGCTGTAGGGCTTCCGATACCTTTAGAAGCCAGCAAAAGATTCAATACCGGCGCTATCAGCAATGCCCCAGCAATCACCCCAATCATCTGCATGACTTGCTGGTTTCTGGGAGTCGCGCCCAGAATATATCCTGCTTTAAGATCCTGCATGTTGTCTCCGGCAATGGCTGCTGCGCAACAAACAACCGCACCTACCAGTATGGCACCTGCAGCACCACTCACTGCTCCTCCGGAGCCCATCAATAGCAACAACAGCAATGAGGTGGATAATATAGTCGCGATGGTCACACCTGAGATCGGGTTGTTGGACGATCCAACCAATCCAGCCATATACCCGGCCACCGCAGAAAAGAGAAAGCCTGCAAAAACCATGATGAGCGCCATAAAAAGTGTAATTGGCACATCCTCGATGATCGAAACATAAATGAAAAAGATGGGTATGATCAAAATGCCGATTCCAATGATCACCCACGACATCGGAGTGTCTAATTCTGTCCTGGCAGTATCGGCCAGCTTTTGTGCCCCTTTTCGGAATGCTTCTACTCCCGCTTTGAAAGAGGTGACCAGGGCTCCTCTAAGGTTAAGCACGGCCCATATACCTCCTACGATCATAGAGCCGACCCCAAGAAACCTCATCTTCACGCTCCACAGGCTGATCCCCAGGGCATCAGCACTCACCTGGTCAACGCTTGTGAATTTACCGGCGGCAATCAGTTCATTGGCTACACTTTCAAAACCATTGATCCAAACATAGACTGGGATCCCAATCCACCAGGTGATTACTCCACCAAGAAAAACCAGTGTTGCAATGTTGAGTCCTACGATATAGCCAACGGCCACCAGGGCCGGAGATAGGTTTAAACTAAAATAGAGGTACAATTTTTGGTTGAGGATGGTGGCTCGCTCAAATATCCCTTTCCATAGGTTGAGGGCTTCATATCCAAACTTGAAGATTCCTCCCATCAGGGCTCCATAAACCAGGTATCTGATAGATTTTCCGCCAGACTCCCCTGACTTCAATACTTCGGCAGTAGCCACACCTTCCGGAAACATCAGCTTTTCTTCTACAATCAATGCTTTTCTCAATGGAATGGTAAAGAGTACGCCAAGCACTCCCCCACAGATTGAAATGAGGGTGGTTTCGATGTAGTTAAACTCTTGCCAATAACCCATGATTACCAAGGCCGGAATGGTGAAAATGACACCGGCAGCCAGTGACTCCCCTGCCGATGCAGCCGTCTGCACCATGTTATTTTCCAGGATATTGGAGTTCTTAAAGGCTTTGAGAATGGCCATGGATATAACTGCTGCCGGGATTGATGCGGAAACAGTCAAGCCAGAAAACAATCCAAAGTAGGCATTTGCGGCTCCAAGTATTACAGATAATAGTGCACCTAATATGATGGATCGAAAGGTGAGCTCGTTGAGGCGGATCTCAGGACTAATATAAGGTCGCATATGATTGAAAAAAGGTGATACAAAAAATTCAATGCAATGCTAACAAAAATGCTCATTTGAAGTCTGAAAACAAAGGGTAGCACAACTAAAAGTGCAGATCCAGGTTGCCACTACCTGTAGTGCCGTCGATGACTATTGGTCCGTCTCCTTCCAGATACTTGTTTTCAAAAGAATTGCCGTTTACACTTATCCTGCCTGTACCGGTAACGAGTTGAAATTTGAGATCATCATAAGGGTTGCTTAAGTCCATTTTCAGATTTCCAGAGATCAGGGCAAACCTGGAGTGATTGGTTACGAGCAGTTTTTGGGCATAAATGTTTCCCGAAGTGGAGGACACATCCATACTCCCTTTGATCATTTTTAGGGTTGTATTTCCGGAAGTAGAAGAAAGGGCTACATTTCCAATGACATTATATACATAAGTTGCCCCTGAGGTCCCGGATGCATGAACCTTGCCCTGAATGTTACTGATCTTCTTGTCCCCGCTGGTTGTTGTTATCTTCCCGTCTCCCTGGAGATTGTCTATGGAGACATCCCCGGAAGTGGTTTCCACCACTAGATTCCCAATCACCTCATCTAATCCAATGTCACCGCTAGTCGTTCTGAAGTCATAGATACCAGAGATCAAATTATCACCTTTGATATCACCTGCTGTGTTTTCAATTTTGAGTGTGACACCTCGTGGTATTTGTAGTTTAATGTGTGCTTTGCTGATCTGATTGGACTTTCTACCCCTATGCTTCACATGGATCATCAGGGTGCCTGATGCCGTAAGATCTGAATAGATATTGAAATCTTCGGGGCGGCCATAGCCCACTATTTCACCAAAGAACCTGATTTTTTGATCATGTGAGATACTCACATCACAAAATGATCCATAGAGATGGATCTTTGAAATATTTTCCGCCTCGAATTCATGGTGTGCAAGCCTGGACTGAGCCTGAGTATGATAAAACAAGAACGCACATATGACAAAACCCGAAAACCGTATCATGAGAAGCTTTTTTGATCAAAGACCAAGAAAGATCTTAAAGGTTTCCTTAGGAAGAATGAAAGATTACCCGATTTTGGACTTGGTCAGTGTGGCCAGAAGCCTCAGACTTTCCTTGAGGTAAGGATCTTCGGACAATTTTTTGGCTACACCTTCCATTTCACTCTTATTTTCATTGACTTCTGAGGTTTGAATTGTGGTAGAAAGATCAGTCGAATTCTCAGCCTGCTGCTCCTTGACCCTTTCCTCATAATTCAATGAAATAGATTTGATGTACTTATCTTCTTTTATTTTCTGCACATCTTCTGCCAGTGATTTCAGATCTTCATCCGTCTTTAAGTGCTTCTCATAAAGCTTTTTCAGACTGGCCATCATCTCATCAGAAATGGTATTCTCAGATTTGAATCGTGTGGTTTTAATTTCATCCCAGGGTAAAGCATTTGACATATTACTTTCACCGAAAGCCTCGTCATCGTATGGTGACGGAAATGCGATGTCAGGAGCGACTCCAATATGCTGGGTACTGCTTCCTGTCACCCGGTAAAACTTAGCCAGTGTCATTTTCAGCTGCCCCAGCTCCACACCAGAATTTCTTAAATACAGATCAAGATCGATGAGGTTTTGAACGGTCCCTTTTCCAAAGGTGTTTTCTCCCAGAACTATACCTCTTTTATAATCCTGGATAGCTCCTGAAAAGATCTCAGAAGCAGATGCACTATATCTGTTGGTCAGAACTGCCAAAGGGCCTTCATAAAAATATCCGGCATTTTCGTCTAAATATATATCAACGGAATCATAGGTATCTCTTACCTGAACGACTGGTCCCTCATCAATAAACAAGCCGGTCAGCTCTACAGCTTCCTGCAACGATCCGCCACCATTAAAGCGGAGATCTATCAACAGTCCATCCATTCCATCCTCTTGCAGGTCAGCAATCAATCGCTTCACATCACGAGTGGTGCTGGTATAATCCTCCTTACCCTGGTGCATCTCCTCAAAATCGATGTAGAACTGAGGTATGGTGATCACCCCGAGCTTAAAGGTTTCTCCATTTTCAATGATTGGGATCATCTCAGCCTGAGCTGTAGACTCCTCGAGCTTAATTTTGTCTCTTACGATCCGTATGGTATCAGGTAGTGCATTGATGTCTTTGTCGTGTTTAAGTACCTGAAGCCTCACAACGGAGCCTTTTGGGCCCCTGATCTTTTGAACAACATCATCAATCCTCCATCCTATTACATCTTCAAACATGCCGGAGTCACCCTGCGCCACACCAATTATCCGATCATTTTTTTGTAACTGCTTGCTTTTGAAAGCAGGTCCACCCGGAATCACGTCCTCTACTTTGGTATAATCCATCTGCTGGGTAAGTCTCGCTCCAATACCTTCCAATGAAGCGCTCATGTCTATCTGGAAATTTTCTTTGGCAATGGGTGAAAAATAATCTGTGTGAGGATCATAAGTGCTGGTAAAGGCATTCATGTAGGTCTGATAGACATCCTCACTGTTGTATTGATACACTGATTTTCGTACACGTGCATATCTCTTGAGAAGTGACTCAACGATAGTGTCCCAGTCCTGCCCGGTCAGCTTATAACTAAGTGCCTGGTTTTTAATGATTTTTCTCCATAGTTCATTTAGGTCTTCACGAGTCTGTGCGTGGGACCAATCTTCTCTTTCTATAGCCAGCTCCTCATTTGCTTCCCAGTCAAATTCTTTTGAAAACAATACATCAAGGTAATCCAGTCTCTCAAGCGACCGCTCTCTGTAAATAGAAAAGACCTGGTAAGCAAACTCAAGCTTACCGTCAAGCAGCTCATCATCAAGCTCGTATTTGTATTTTGATAGGTAATCAATGTCTGCCTGAAGGAAATTTGCCTTGTTAGGATCTAAGGCTTCCAGGTAGTTGTCGAATACCTCAGCTGAAATGCTATCATTCAACCACTTCTTCTTATAATGGTATCTGGTGAGCAAATCAACTATTGCCTTGGTTTCTGCAGGGTGTTCTTGCTTTGGTCGGAGCAATTCCAGGGTATCCTGACGTGCTACTTCCTGACCTGTTTCTTCGGTGCCAATTACTGTTGGCTCCAGATAACCCCACCCCACAATCAGGGAGAATAATACAAACAATAACTTATTCATTACCTAAATGTAATTAATTAGCGAATATTTTCATGTAGATATCAAACATACCTTTGGTAGATTAGGTTTACTCAAAAATCGTTCCCAATAAAGAATATGTTTAACGCTTAAGATGATCCCAAACAAGTGCTGAAGCCCCTAGGATAGCAGCATTTTTGTCCATCATGCCTGAAGGCAACAATTTGACCTTATCCTTGTAAAATGGCAAAAGGTATTCATCCATATACTTTTTAGTAGGCTCAAAGATCCATTTTCCGGCTTTGGCCAACCCTCCAAGAAGAAAGAACGCTTCCGGATGTGAGAATGTTGTAAAGTTTGCCAGGGCACGCCCCAAATATTTTCCTGTTAATTCATAAGCTTCTCTGGCTATAGGATCCCCTTCTTCTGCTGCCATGGTTATGATTTCGCCATGCAAGTCATTGAAAGAGTAGTCTCTAAGCACACTATCCTTTAATGAGTCGCATAACAGAAAGAACACATTTCTTTTTAGCCCTGTGGAGGAAACATAAGCCTCGAGACCACCTCTGCGATCCAGACCGGTCCACCTACCATTGTAATCGATGACAATATGGCCTAGCTCGGCAGCCTGGGAGTCATGACCATATACCAGTTTTCCATTACTTACTACCCCTGAACCTAATCCTGTACCCAAAGTGATAACTATAAAGTCCTGCATCCCTTTGGCTTCTCCATAGACCATTTCACCGATAGCAGCCGCATTGGCATCATTGGTGATGTGTACGGGTTTGTCGAATCGCTTTTGTAGCTCCTCTGTCACCCGTAGGATCCCTTTCCATTTTAGATTGGCCGGATGCTCAATAGTGCCCCGGTAATAATTGGCATTAGGCGCTCCTACCCCCATTCCCACTACTTCCAGATCTGCCGATGACTTTTCAACCAGGTGGTTGAAAGTATGTACCAGCTCATCCAAAAACTGCTTAAAATCCTTTCCTTTTTGTGTGGAAAACTCTGTATGGCCATACATATTTCCATCCAAATCAACAATCCCAACCTTGGTGAGCGTACCACCAATATCTACACCAATCGCTACCTTTAAAGACATATTATTTTATTACGAAAATCGAAGAATTTCAAAGATATAAAGGTTCACCAATTGATTTTAGTAAATCATTATTTTAGTACGCGTATTATTACTTTTTCATCCATATGGCCAGAAGAATTGCAAATTATTTGTTCGTATACGGTTATCTCATGCAAAAAAACAGACATATCAAAGAGTTGGGAGTGCCAGATATGCCCGTTGAATACCTGAGCGATGGGTACATGTATGCTCACCTCTATAAGGTCGCAGGTTTCCCGGGGTTAGTATATGACCGTACCAGGAAGGTACGTACCTACGGGGAGATCTACCTGATCAAAGAGCAAAGAAACTTTTTTGAACAGATGGATGCCTACGAGTTGTCGCGTCCAAACTATACCAATCCGGATGCTGCCTACCACAGGCGTATTCGTCCGGCTCACGTGGGTGCGCGTATGGTCCTGCCTTGCTGGGTCTACGAATATATCCAACCGACCGATCATTTAACCCGGATCAAATCCGGCCGGTTTGAACTTTTGAGCTAATTTTAACCAAAACAGTTATCAAAATGCCCACGATACAACTTAACCACCTGCAATGCATCCTCAATGATGAAATAGATAAAGATGAGGTCTTCCTCAAGTACAAGGGCAAGAAAATATGGCCTGATGGAATCTATAGGTCCGTCGACAATGAAGAAAAGAAGGAAATAGGTATCACGTTCGAACACAAAGACATCAAAGAACCAATGGTCATAGAATTATGGGACTTTGATTATCTATCGCTCAATGACCATCTGGGCACATTTACTATGAAAGTGGATGAAAACGCAGGAGGACCCTATCAAACAAGTATGGTGCTCAATGAGAAAAGAAGTACTGCCTCCTACATATTAAATTGGGAGATCCTTTGAAAGTTTGCTTTTGAAGCATTTCTATTAGCATTTCACTTGCTGAAAACAACTCCAAAAAGAGCTTCACATTCACAAATCGCTGATTTTGCGCCAATCATAAACTGAAGCTTTCCATTTAAAGATGATTCAATTCCATTCATCGATTGTATAGGGAAATTACCTATGCCTGGTACGTGAATTGCATATTTCATGCCTGTAAGTAATATAACAAGTTCAGGTAATGAAATCTCTTAAAATAACAGTCTTAATCTTAATCGCCTTAATCTCTGGTGTTGACGCCATGGCAAGAACCTATACTGCCCCAGGCTCACGAGAAGAGTTGGAAATTGAAGGCAGGACTGTAACCATCGTTGGTAATGGAGTTTTTAGAGTAGAAGAATTAGAGTTGGAAGAAGGTGCTACACTAATCATCTCTGAAGGAGTTACACTGATTGTTACCGATGAATTTGAAAACAAAGAAAAAAGTACCGTAATCGTGAATGGTACGCTGATCCTGGAAGGAAACGACAATGAAAACGACGAAAAATCAGTAATCGAAGGTAGTGGGGTTGTCTTCTTCAAAAAAAGAGGCCTTGAAAACAAAGGTAGATCAACTGTTTTTGGAAGTACTGAAAAATACCCTGACTGTACTTCAGGATGTTCTTTCACTACTTTACCTGTAGAGCTCCTTTCATTCGAAGCTACTTTCGACAAAAATGTGAAGATCACCTGGTCAACGGCTTCTGAGATCAACAACGAGTATTTCTCTTTGGAAAGATCTGAGGATGGCGTAGAATTTTATGAGATCGCCAGAATAGAAGGAAATGGTAACTCTACTGAAGTAATCGAATACGCTTACGAAGACAATGCTTACAAAAGTGAAGTTGAGTACTACAGGTTGACTCAAGTTGACTTCGACGGTCAGTATGAGGTTTTCAAAGCCATCAGGGTAGAAACTAACATGGGTGAAACTGAAAACTCATTCAATGTATTCCCTACTGTAGTAACTCAGGGTAAAGTGACCATCGAAGGTGAAAAACCTTTCCAGGTAAAAGATATTCAGGTAATCAGTTTGACTGGTTCTTCAAATGTCTATCAGCCTGCTACTTCTGAAGTTGGTTTCAGAAATGTAGAAGTTGATGTGAACGGAATGGAAAACGGATTGTACTTATTGAAAATGGTTTCAGAAGACGGAAATGAAATGACTTCAAAAATCATTATCAAGTAATAATAACTATTGAATTAATGTATTAAACAAGTACTGCATGAGTAAAAAAGAAGGATAATTAACATATCGAAACCACAGAGATGCTATCACATCATACCAATTGTAGGCGTTTCTCTACTGTTCATCCCGGAATTGGGTCCATTTATGGGGTTTTTAGGCATGTAATCAGTGTTTAAATACCATTAAACGCACTTTTATAACTAATCGTAAATGGAATCCTGCTATTCACAGCTGTTATATTACTACTCATCGATTGTGTAGGGAAATTACCTATGCCTGGTACGTGAATTGCATATTTCATACCTGTAAGTAATATAACAAGTTCAGGTAATGAAATCTCTTAAAATAACAGTCTTAATCTTAATCGCCTTAATCTCTGGTATTGACACTATAGCTAAAACATTCATAGCTCCGGGATCTGTAGAGGAGATGGAAATTAAAGGAGGTGCTGTTACCATAGAAGGAAATGGTGAGTTTAGAATTGAAGAACTGGAACTTAAAAGTGGTGCTACACTTATTATCTCTGCTGGTGTGACATTGATTGTTTCTGATGAATTTGAAAGCAAAGCAGGAAGCATTGTTGTAATAAATGGAGTGATGATCTTGAAAGATGATGAAAACGAGAACAAAGGTGGTGCTACTATCATCGGAGCAGGTATGATCTACTTCGCAAAAAATACTTTCGAGAACAAAGGAGGCGCTTCATTATTTGGTAGTACTGAAAGATACCCTGACTGTACTTCAGGATGTTCTTACACTACCTTGCCTGTTGAATTGCTTTCATTCGATGCCACTTTCGAAAACAATGTTAAGATCACCTGGTCTACTGCTTCTGAGATCAACAACGAGTATTTCTCTTTAGAAAGATCAGAGGATGGTGTAGAATTTTATGAGATCGCCAGAATAGAAGGAAACGGTAACTCAACTGAAGTAATCGAATACGCTTACGAAGACAATGCTTATAAAAGTGAAGTTGAGTACTACAGGTTGACCCAGGTTGACTTCGATGGCCAGTATGAGGTTTTCAAAGCTATCAGAGTAGAGACTAACATAGGTGAAGCTGAAAACTCATTCAATGTATTCCCTACTGTAGTAACTCAGGGTAAAGTGACCATCGAAGGTGAAAAACCTTTCCAGGTAAAAGATATTCAGGTAATTAGTTTGACTGGTTCTTCCAATGTCTATCAGCCTGCTACTTCTGAAGTTGGTTTCAGAAATGTAGAAGTTGATGTGAACGGAATGGAAAACGGATTGTACTTATTGAAAATGGTTTCTGAAGAAGGAAATGAATTGACTTCAAGAATCATTGTTAAGTAATTCAGGTCACACAATCACACTACTTCATAGAAAGCACGCGATAGAACAAAAACTATTTCGTGCTTTTGTGTCTTCCTCACCTTTTGATTTAAATTACTGATCCCTAACTGCCATCCAGCCCAAAAACGAAATCATAGCATAAACAACCAGGCAGTTGGGCAAAACCTATTTAACTTAAGTCTATGAAAATCAAAAAACTTGCTATCAACAGTCCGTTAATACTATTGGCATTAGTCCTATTTTCCTGCACTGATGTAAAACAAGATGCTCAGCAATATATTGATGGTTACACGGACAAGCTCCTTAGTCTCTACTATGCATCAGCGGAAACTTCGTGGAAGACCAACACCCAGATAATAGAAGGTGATACCATGAATGCCTACGAATCCAAAATAGCAGATGAGGCGCTGGCATCATTTATGGGAAGTATTGAAAATATTGAAAAGACCAGGGAATACCTGGAAAGTAAAGACCAGCTCACAGACTTACAGGTTCGCCAGCTTGAAGCCATTTTATACAGTGCGGGGAGTAACCCTCAGACTGTAGAAGCACTAGTGAAAGAAAAGATCAAGGCAGACATTGCACAAACTGAGACTCTCTATGGTTTTTCCTACACACTGGATGGAAAAGAGGTCAGCACCAACGAAATCGATAATATCCTTTACCATGACAAAGACCTGGCCCAAAGATTGGCAGCCTGGGAGTCGAGCAAGGAAGTAGGACCTAAGCTGAAGGATGGGCTTGAAAACCTGAGAGATTTGCGCAACCAAACAGTACAGGCACTCGGATACAATGACTATTTCACCTACCAAGTATCGGAATATGGTCTCACTACGGAAGAAATGATGGATATGATGGACAAGCTGTATAAAGAACTGCTGCCATTGTATCGTGAGCTACATACCTATGCCAGGTATGAGCTGGCCAAACAATATGGTGTTTCGGAAGTCCCCGATTACCTGCCAGCGCATTGGGCTCCAAACAGATGGGGCCAGGACTGGGGACCCATGATCAAAGTAGAAGGCATAAACATAGATAGCGCACTGGCTAATAAGAGTCCTGAATGGATTGTGAAAGAGGGTGAAAAGCTTTATGTAAGTCTTGGATTCCCCGAGTTACCCAAAACCTTCTGGGAAAAATCAAGCCTCTACCCCTACCCTCCAGACTCGGCTGTGAAAAAGAACAACCATGCCTCTGCCTGGCACATGGACCTGAAAGACGATGTCAGGAGTCTGATGAGTGTACTACCTAATGAAAAGTGGTTTCAAACTTCCAATCACGAACTGGGGCACATTTATTATTACATTTCTTATACCAACCCCGATGTTCCACCGCTACTCCGCGGTGGTGCCAACAGAGCATTTCATGAAGCAATAGGTTCCATGATGGGTGCTGCAGCACTGCAAAAACCGTATCTGATTGGTCGGGGCCTTATTGATGAAAACTCACAGTCTGACAATATCCAGAAACTACTGGCTGAAGCCATGGACTATGCCGTTTTTATTCCATTTGCAGCAGGCACCATGAGTAATTTTGAAAAGTCGCTCTATGTAGATGGACTCACCAAAGATCAGTTTAATGCAAAATGGTGGGAATATGTGAAGAAATACCAGGGCATCGTTCCCCCGACAGATCGCGGGGAGGAATTCTGTGATGCCTGTACCAAAACGCACATCAACAATGACCCGGCTCAATATTATGACTATGCGCTTTCCTATATCATCCTGTTTCAACTCCACCAACATATCGCGGAAAATATCCTGAAGCAGGATCCACGGGAAACTAACTATTATGGAGCCACTACTGTAGGAGATTTCCTGAAAGAAATCATGCGACCTGGTGCCACCAAAGACTGGCAGGATGTACTGAAAGGTGCCACCGGAGAGACACTTAATGCCACAGCCATGGTGGAATACTTTGATCCGCTTGTTGATTGGCTCAAAGAGCAAAACAAAGGAAGGAAATACACCCTGTAACTTACTAAACCCAACACATGAAAACACCAACCCTACCCTTTTCTGGCTTTTTTGTATTCCTGTTTGCCTGTTTGCCTCCTGAGGCACAGCTTGAGCAAAAGGGAATACATCCGGGCAAGGATCACAAACAATTCTGGACCTACAATGGTGAGGAAGTACTATTACTGGGAGCAAGCGATGATGACAACCTTTTCCAAATGAAAGATGTTGCCAATCACCTTGAGCTACTTAAAGAGAACGGTGGCAACTACGTTCGTAACACAATGTCTTCCAGGGATACAGGCAATGTATGGCCCTTTCAAATGATGGAAGATGGCTTATACAACCTGAATGAGTTTAATGACGAATACTGGAACCGGTTCGAAACTTTCCTGGCTGAAACTGCGGCTCGCAACATCGTGGTGCAGATTGAAGTATGGGCTACTTTTGATTTCTACAGGGAAAACTGGTCAGTAAATCCTTATAATCCCAAAAACACTAAAAACCTGAGCAGCCATCGGGACAAACTGGACACACTCGTAGCCACTCATCCCATTTTCACAGAAAACAATTTCTTCAGGTCTGTACCCACACAGATGTCGCTCCCTCGCCCACTTTATTATCAGCAGAAGTTTGTGGATAAACTACTCTCTCACAGCTTAAAATATGACCATATCCTTTACTGCATGGACAACGAAACCTCTGTGAGCGCTGACTGGGGAAGGTTCTGGGCAGATTACATCAAAAAAGCAGCAAAACTAAAGGGAAAGAAGGTTTACTGCACAGAAATGTGGGACCCCCACAACCTGGACCATGCCTTACACTATGAAACGTTTGATCATCCGGAGATCTATGACTTCGTAGACATCTCTCAAAACAACCACAACACAGGTCAAAAGCACTGGGATAATTGCCTGGCACAGATTGATCGGCTCAAAATATTGGGCAACCTGAGACCCGTAAACAATGTCAAGATTTACGGAAGTGCCTCACGAAGATTTACCAGTGACGAAGAAGGGATAGAGAATTTTATCCAGAATGTATTTGCTGGATGTGCCAGCGTGCGCTTTCATCGGCCACCGTCTGGGATTGGGCTAAACACACAGGCACAGGCAGTGGTCAAATCAGTGAGAGAGGCCACCAACAAAATAAATTGGTTTGAAGCCTCCCCTTCCAATGAGCTACTTAATGGACGGGATGACAATGAAGCTTATTGCAGATCAAATGGAAAAGAATTTGCCCTCTATTTTGCTGACGGAGGTGAGATAGAACTGAATACCGGAAACATTGCTTCGCTTGACATTGAATGGGTGGATGTGATGAACAATGCCTGGGCTAAACCTAAAACCTTATCAATTACTGACAACAAGGCAACAGTCACTTCACCGGGAAAGGGAGACTGGATCGCCATCATCAAATAACCTTCAATGAAACTGAACCCAATTGTTTTCCTTCTGGGGATATCAACCCTGCTATTTTCCTGTGCAGATAAAAAAGAAACACGTCCTCCTAACATCATCCTGATCATGGCCGATGACCTTGGCTATGGCGACCTGGGCTGCTATGGGAATACGAGGATCGAGACTCCATACCTCGACCGGTTAGCTAAGAATGGTTTAAAGTTCACTGATTTCCATTCCAATGGTGCGGTTTGCTCCCCTACCCGGGCAGCATTGATGACTGGGCTCTATCAGCAGAAATCAGGCCTGGAAGGTGTGATCTATGTGAAAGGAGAAACCAGGAAAGTAGGATTGGATACCGCATACACTACCATGGCTGAGCTGTTTAAATCTGCCGGGTATACCACTGGCATGATGGGAAAATGGCATTTGGGATATGAAAAACAATATAATCCGGTGCATCACGGATTTGATGAGTTTATCGGATATCTGAGTGGCAACATTGACTACAAAAGCCATTATGACAATGCGGGGATCTATGACTGGTACAATGGATTGGATAGCCTGGCGGAGAATGGCTACGTCACCGACCTCATTGGTCGGCATGCGGTAGACTTTAGCCGACGAAACAAGAACAAGCCCTTTTTCCTTTACCTGCCACACGAAGCGCCACATGTTCCTTTTCAGGGCAGAAATGATCCTGCGTTTCGCTACCCTGACAGGGAATTCACCTACCTGGGACCAGTAGAGGATCGCGAACGAGCTTATAAGGACATGGTGGAAGCCATGGACGAAAGCATCGGGCTACTGTTATTATCCCTTGAGTCCATGCAGCTACTCGAAAACACGTTGATCTTCTTCCTTTCGGACAATGGAGGGTACGATCAATATGGGGACAATGGTCCACTCAATGGTACCAAAGGCACTTTATATGAAGGAGGACATCGTGTACCCGCCATCGCCTATTGGAGGGGTAAGATCCAGCCTGCAGTATCGGATGAGCTTTTGATGAGTTTCGACCTGCTGCCTACTTTTATGTCATTGGCCAATATCGGGATCGATCAGCAGAAGTATGATGGAATTGACTTTTCCAGTCTGCTTTTTGGTGAAGAGATCAATACTGACCGCAACCTTTACTGGCGCTACCGTGGTCAGGGAGCTGTGAGAGATGGAGGAATGAAATTGCTCCTGACTAAGAAGGACACGCTGCTTTTTGACCTGGCCAATGACCTGGGCGAAACGGAAGACCTGAGCACTGCTCGTCCTGAATTGTTTAAAGAACTACTACAAGACTATGGTGATTGGGATCAGGAAATGGATCAATATGAGCTGGTGACGGATTGATGGAGTTCACGCAAAGACGCAAAGAGAGTTACAGCAATTGTCTTTGTGTCTTGGTGTCTTTGTGGCAAATGTTATCTTCCGGTACCACCAACATTAAATTCAAGATTTCCATAACCTCTAATCCATAAAACACTATTTTTATAATCAACAATCCATGCTCCTCTAAAACCATAACCAGATGCAATCCATTTCTACTAAAACAATAGAAACACCCATTGGAGAAATGATCGCTGGAGCAGTAGATGAGGGGATCTGCCTGCTTGAATTTCATGATAGACGGATGTTGCCAATACAATGGGACCGGATCAGGCAGCAGCTAAATGCTGAAACGGTAGAGGACAACCATCCATTATTTGCTCAGCTGGAAACAGAATTAGCGGAGTATTTCCATGAAGGACGACAGTCCTTTGACGTTCCGATCATCTACCCGGGCTCACCTTTCCAGGTAAAAGTCTGGGAATCGTTGATGAAGATACCTTACGGCAAAGTAAGATCCTACCAGTACCAATCGGAGCTATTGGGCAACCCAAAAGCCATTCGTGCCATGGCCAAGGCCAATGGTGACAACCGGCTGGCGATCATCATTCCCTGCCACCGCATCATCGGAAGCAATGGTGAAATGGTCGGGTATGGAGGAAAGGTCTGGCGTAAGAAATACCTGCTCGAGCTGGAAGGCGCCCTGGTAAAGCAGGGGTCCTTATTCTGACAGTACCGGCTGTGTCCAGGCTACCTCCATATCCCCTGCCTGGTAAGGATTTTCCTTTGGCTTGGAGCTGATCACTTTGGCCCTCACGTACAGGTCTCCATCCTTCAGTGAATATTTTGCGGCAACGCCATCAGCTTCCTCGAAAAAAGCCCCGGTTTCTATGCCGTCACTGGTTTCTCTGGAACCAAAAAACTGGATTTTATAGGTAACACCATCCTCAGGCTCTACTTCTACACTGAGTGTCTTCCCATCAAATGAAATGTCTTTCATGGTGACCCCGGTGGTAGCATAGAAATCGCCTGCTTCCATCGCTTCGACAATGTTCTCAGGGGTAAGTTTATCTGTATATACCATTACCCATCCCCGACCAGGGTTACTGTCTTTAGGTCCGAAATTGTGATAAGAATGCGCATCGTCAACAGCCAGGCCGTAAATACTTGGTTTTCCATCTCTCAGATACGCTGTCTGCACCAGGTCCCATAAAGCCTCCATCCCCGGACGCAACGAGTCCCCATAATTGTGTACCTGGGGATGTCCGTTGTACACCTCGAAAAATCTTTCTCCCGAAAGCTGGATCATGTCATCCGGTGTGATGGACCAGATAAAATTCGGATGGTTGATATGCGGGAACATCGGCACATCCAGCTTCTCTCTTTGCTCCAGCACCTTGTCGATGTTGTTTTGCATCACATCAGAGACAGAATTACCTCCCTGAGGCTCAATCAGCTCCTGAATATTGGTCACATTGATGTGGATGTGCTTGTCTTCAAACCTGTCCGTGATCTCCTCGGACTGAATGATCAGGAACTCTCCCTCCTCTTCAAACAGCGGTCGATACTCTGCCAAAGTCTTGAGTTTCACCTGAAGGGTACCTGCGCTGTCTACCCTCGTTTCCATCCAGTCTTCACCATATTTGGCGACGTACTTGTCAAAGATGAACTTTTGTTTTTCCGAAAAGCTCTTCCACTTCTCCCCGTCTGCCAGCGTGTTGTGATCGGACAAAACAATGAAATCATAATCATGGGACTTGTACCAGTCCATGATCATCTCCGGGAAGTCGTTCCCATCACTCCAGAACGAGTGGGTATGTAAGTTTCCTCTGTACCATTGTTTGGACTCCTCTAGTTTTTCCGGAGTGCATGCTACAAATAATAATGCGGATAAAAAGAATAAATGACTGATTCTGAACATAGGATAGGTTGATAAGTGTTAGCGGGTCCAATTTAAAGATTTAATTGAACTTGTCAATACCCTTGATTTGATATGGTTCCCAAAACAGTAGAGCCCAAAAAATGTTAAAAACCTGATATCGAGTCGACAAATGCATAATTTCGTAACTCTGATGAAGTACGCAGCTGTAATCATTTTTTGTATCGGATTGTTATTCCAACTACAGGCCCAGCAATATGTGGAAGGGATTGTGGTGGACCAGGATGAAAACCCTTTGGGATTTGCACATGCCAGCAACCTCGACCTGAGCCTGGGCCAGGTGAGTAACATGAATGGTAAGTTCAAACTACTGGCGCGCAAGGGCGACACCATCACCTTTTCTTTTGTTGGCTTCATGAAAGAAACGATGGTGGTCGAGTCTGTCCACCTGGTGAATTACCTGAAAGTCACCCTGACGGAGGATTCCCTGCTGCTGCCCTCCATCACCATCTACTCCGACCCCTATTTCAAGGTCCCATTCAACTATCAGGCTGAGTCTATGGATATTGGCCTGGCAAAATCGGATAAGGACCCGATCAAACCCGGCTCGATTGGGCCTGGCGAGAGTGGTGGAGTTGGGCTCACCCTCTACGGACCCATCTCTGCTTTCAGCAAAGACGCCAAAGAACAACGGAAATATGGAGATGCACTCGAAACCAGTGCCGAAACCCACTACTTCGACCGGTACATCGAGAATGACACCGTCAAAACCCAGCTATGCAGGATTTACAACATCGACTCCACCACCTACGACCGCATCATCGTCTCCCTCAACCACCAGTACCCCAAAATCCAAACCCTCAACAAGCCCGAAGAGATCTGGAACTGGCTGCTCCAGCATTTCCACAATGTGCTGAATTGAGATTGGCCCTGCCGATATTTCAGACAAATCCATTAGATTTAACCATGTTATAAGAAGTTATCCGCAATAAAGCTACGGATAGCTTGATGTTGGCGGTAATACTAGTACCTCATGAGAATTTTTAGCAAGCTTTTCAAGAAGAAACCTGATAAGAAATACCTGACAAAAGAGGAAATCGAACAACGCTATAAGGAATTCAAGTTAAAGCATGAAAAGTCTTGTAAACTCTTTGGAGAGGCACTTGAATGGTATAACGAAACTTCTTGCCAATGCTCGTATCCAAGATTCCAACAACTAATAGGAATAGACTGCACAAAAATTGGGGGTTCATTCAAGTGCTTGGATACTGATTTACTTATCAGTACTGCAAAACCTTATTTCAACATAACACCAAGTGAAAGAAAAGATGAGAACTCCAACGAGACTTGGATTTGTAAAAAATGTGGATCTATCTACGAATATGGATGGTCTGACTTTAGTATTCATATTGAACGACAAAAGTTGGAGTTGATCAAACTAAAAACTCAATCAATTGGTAAAATACCAAATGAACCAACACCAATTTATTTGGGCTTAATGGGACATTCATATCCGCCGAAATCCCTAATGAAACCAACTGAATTTGAGGAGTTCGAAAGGTATGTGTTAGAACAATAAGGAACATACCGCCAACAGGCACTAGCACGAATGCGCCAACTGTCACCCCCCTGTCGCTCGGCTGTGCCGAGTGACTCTTCATTCTGGAAGGCATACATCAACCAGTACCCACAGAATCAAACCCTCAACAAACCCGAGGAGATCTGGAACTGGCTGCTCCAGCATTTCCACAATGTGCTGAATTGAGGTTGGCACTGTCTATGTTTCAGACAAATCCATTAGATTTAACCATGTAATAAGAAGTTATCCGCAATAAAGCTACGGATAGCTTGATGTTGGCATTCATTGACTTCAGAATGGACAAGAACTTTATAATTTTAGTTGCCTCTGTAATTATGAGCTGCGGAACTCATAAATCAACTGAAGAACAACCAAAAGAATCAACTAACATTAGAATTGAAGAAAAGGCCATTGAAAGTGACTCTGTGGTGATAACTCAAACAGTAAACGGAATCAAATACTTTAATTACAAACTTAGAAGATGGAATGGAATAACTTGGAACGACTACACATATACAGGCCATCCAGATACCGCAGTAACACTCATGACTTACAAAATTCTAACATCCGAAGAAGAACCTGATTTTGGAAACTATGCCATTTATATAAACCTCTACGAAAACACAAACATGGTTAAATCTATCATTCAGGCTAAGTTTTCAGAGGAAAACCAAACTGAACTTATATTCAATGGAATTGATAAAATCAATGAAGATTTTGTAAAATATGCCAAAAAACAAGTACAAAATGATATGAAAGAATTTGGACAGAGTGATGGACCATATTATTCATTTGTACAAAGGCATGTGAAATAAGCAAGAGAGGCAATATAGGCTGATATCTTTAAGTCATGAGAAAATGTATATGGTGTTCAAAGGATGAAGCACATGCAACTTTTAAAAAGAAAGCTCATACGATTCCAAAATCATTAGGTGGTCAAAATATTTGTGAGGAAATCTGTGATTCATGTAACCACTACTTCGGCTCCCCACAATCAAATCTTCCTTCTGTTGAACTTGTATTCAAAGAGGTATTCAACATTTCAAGATATTTCCTATTAGAATCAATACAAGAACAGAAAAAAATTGGAAGATATAAATCGGAGTTTTTCAACATTAACTGGAATACTCATTCCATCCGACCAAAGCCTAAATATTCCCTTAAAGAACACTTCCAAGAGAAGATGGCAAGGCAATTTAAAAGATCAATTTATAAGGTTTTTCTTGAAGATCGAGCAAGACTAAAAGGTGATGCTCATGATAACAAGTTTGATTTTATGAGAGAATTTGCTCGGTTTGACTTAGGTGATTACCCAGTATTTTACTTTATTCCTTCTAATGGCGCAATATTCTTTTCTTCACCGGATACACTACATCCGGAGTTACGTTTCTCTGAACATCATGAGAAAATTATAAATGAGTTCAGATTTTATGAATTTTCATTAATTAGCCATTTCTTCTCTATCCCAACAACCTCAAAGTTCGAAATTTTTAAGGACAGATATATTCAACATTGTAAGTCTGAACATTCAAAGCTCTATTCTAAAATAACTGAGATAAAACGAGTAGACCAGGTGGATTTTACTTTTAGCTATATGCAAGAATAAAACGAATGCCAACATGCGGTATGATGAATGGCCTTAAGCATTCTATAGCCACTTCATGAGGAACTTCACCGCTAAAACCTCTCTGGGAACAGTCTTTTTCCATTTGCTTTTGAATCATTCAGGAGCCTTTATGTTCAGAACGCAGCAGGAATTTACCCGTTGCATCTCACAGAGGTTTTAGCTAGTTTAGGTTTTTATAGCATAGTGATGGCCACTCATCATACCTGTGCGTAATGGCCAATTCCTCCAATGAGAAAGATTCTTCTTTTTATCACAGTCATAACCTCAAACTTCCTGGTAGCTCAGGAACTTCCAAAGTTCATCCAAGATAGATTGGATTTCTGTGATTCGAACTTATCAGAAGTGCAGGCAAATCAGCTTCGAACAGAACCCCCCCCTGTCGCTCGATTGCACCAAGTGACTCTTCATTCTGGAAGGTATACATCAACGATCCCCAAATCCATACCCTCAACAAGCCCGAGGAGATCTGGAACTGGCTACTCCAGCATTTCCACAATGTGCTGAATTGAGGTGGCCCTGTCGAAATTTCAGACAAATCCATTAGATTTAACTATGTTATAAGGAGTTATCCGCAATAAAGCTACGGATAGCTTGATGTTATATTCAATTAGTTCCACTTGAAAAAGCAACACACACAAAAGAATCCCGAATTTGCACTTTTGAACGCTGGCGGATTCTATTCAACTGGTTTAATGCTAGCCAAGGAACTCGCAAACAACAACCCGAGTGGTGCAGCTTTGTTAGGTCCCGCTGCAGTAAACTATAGTTTTGCACTTGAACTTAGATTCAAAGCTCTGCTCATGCTAGATGTGGAACAATTTACCAAGGGGCATGATTTGTTGAAAATATACTCCCTTCTATCTAAAGAAGTCAAAGGGGAAATTGATAAATATTTTAATGAATTATCTCAAAAAAAGAACGGTCTTCCTGCATACAAGCTTCAAGTTTACAAGGTCTCGGATGGCGCACCCTCTAGTCAACAAAAAAGTACTGGAAATAAACTTGAAGACTTATTGACTAAACATTCAAGATCATTTCAGAACTGGAGGTATCTGTTTGAATTTTCCAATGAAGGGTATTCTCATGAATTTGATTTTGAAGGCATGGATAACCTTTATAATTCCATGAACTCAATTATTAAAAAGCTATCTGAAAATCGGAAGGGCAAATTTGGACTTCAACATGTAAAAAAATGAATATAACAACATTTGCTATGGGTTATATGCCAAAGTGCTTTGCTGCAAGAGCTTGTGCAACTTGACCGCTCACCGCCCATTCTGAAAAGCATGCGACTTATTGAACCCCCTTTTGCGGGGATTGGGCAGTTTACTCATACCCGTAGGCATGCGCACAACCCCTCGTGAATCTTATGACATGGGAAGTCTCTCTATCTGATTCATATTCCGTCAATTGTCATTCGATTTCGCTAGTTTTATCTGAACTTACCAGGTCTTGGGCATACAACCCAATACTTGGCGTTATCCACAATATCTGCAACTTGCTACATAAACCTTACATAGAAGTATTCGGACGAGAACATGACTTTCGAGTTAAGTACCGACTGTTTAACGTGGAAGAAGGTGGAAGATACAATCCTGCTTTTCAAGGAATTCGGTGGGACTTCTGGTATCCTGACCATCCAGTTGGACATCTTTTTATGATCTACCCTGAATTTGAGGATAGTCGTGGTGAACTTCTGAACTCTGAAATTCCAATAAACAATGAAGGATTTGCTAACATGTGGATTCTCAATCCAGAGTACTTTGCTTATCACCGTGAACGATTAACTGTTGGAACTCAAGGAACATTTAACGAAGGAAAACCAATCGCGGAATGTGAGGTGATCTCCCTGAACTTTAAGAAGACTTTTGAAATAAAACATTTCAAGAAAAAGCATCAGAACCGAGTCACATTTGTCAAACTTCTAACTGAATTCAATCCATCGGTAACACTCAAACCAGCCAAAGAACTTCTGGACTCAAGGCTGGATGGACAGCCGATCGTATATGAAGTCGAGAACTATCAGGCTAACGAGTTTTCACGGAACTTGGAAGACTTGAACCTGGAATACGAAATGAAAGTGGATAACATGCGCTAGCACCAATAAGTACCTCTTTCGCTCGACTGTGCCGAGTGACTCTTCATTCCAGAATGCATGCATAAACAGTATCCCCAAATCCAGACCCTCAACAAACCCGAAGAGATCTGGAACTGGCTACACCAGCATTTCCACAATGTCCTGAATTGAAGGTAAAAGACAGTCTTGCTATAATTCAATTAATTGAGTTAGATTTAATGGTATTATAAATAGTTATCTGTGATGAGTCTACGGATAGCTGATATTATCTACAGATATGCTGACTGAAGAAGAATATTACCAACGATTCAAAGATTATGATAGGAACAAGCTTTTTGAAATAATATCAAATCGAGATAACTATCAGGAGAAAGCATTAAAAGCCACCCTTAGAGTAATAAAAAGCAAAGGTTTGGAAGATGATCTCACCAAACTTTTAGAATCAATAAAATTCAAAGATGAACAGACAGAAGAAAAAGAACTTGATGAAATAATTGCAAATAGTGAGTACTATTCAAAAGCTGTCAGATTCAAGAATGAAAATAATTTTATCAACATTAGAACATCTGAGATCATTAAGTTAGAATCTGCTTTGGATAAAAATGGTATCGAATACTTTTCTGAAGATAAAAACATTGATGCTTTTATGGCTTTGTACCCGACTCATCGTTATTATTTTCTTACAAATGATTTAGAAAAAGTGGATCAAATTATGAGGGAACTTGAGATGACAGATCCGCAACAGGACTTCAAACCATTTTTCAAGTTTGAATTGAAAACAACACTTATTGTGATAATTATATTTCTCCTATTTGTGATATTAATAGCTTTAATCAGTAGATAACAAACACTAGATGGTTTGTGTAACGAACTATCTCTGTCACTCGGCTACTGCCAGGCTCCTGCCGAGTGACTCACCGTTCCGCAAAGCATACATCAACCAGTACCCCAAAATCCAAACCCTCAACAAGCCAGAGGAGATCTGGAACTGGACAGGTCTGATTGAAATTGGAATAATACTTTCGATTAGCATACTATCCTATTATCTAGGTATTCAGATGTTTCCTAATTATGGTTTATTGGGACCGGATAAAGATGAAAATGGATCAAGTTGGGGCCAGAGTAAAACTCTACCCCCTCGTCTCTAGGCTGTGCCGAGTGACATAATATTGAACACCAAAACTGTATCTTTAAACTAATTTAAATTCAGGCGTGTCATTAATTAAAAACCGAATGATGAATATCAACAGGAATCTTGTTTTTCTCACAATCTCTGCAATTATCCTATTTTCTTGTCAAGATGAGGTTGACCAACTAGAATTCTCAACTGAAAGCTTCACGATGGAACTTCCATCAAACTGGACATTCAATGAAGTGCAAGGTTACGATTCTCATGTTAGGCAAATTAAAACCAGTGATCATCAGATAATAGATATGGATTTAGGGTGGTATTCCTCTGATTTACCAGTAGACGACCAAACCCATGATATTACCTTTAAGGTAATTGACAACAAAGAAGCCAAAATCGTACAGCCCAGGGACTTCCGGAATGGAACGACAGGTGTTTATTTTGGCAATTTAGATGACCAGGGAACGAAGCTACAAATGAGCGGAATTGACTTATCAGAATCAAATCAACTTTTATTTCTAAACGCCATAGAAACAATAAAATTTAAATAAAAGCTGGTAACCGTTACTAGCCTTCCCCTGTCGCTCGGCTCCTGCCGAGTAACTCTTATTCCGAAAGGCCTCTGGCCGGTATTCGTCTGATTTGATTCTCTGCTGTAATTTGTGAACATTTTTAAGGCTAAAACCGTGCATTTCTGGAAAAATTTGCGTACATTATAGTATTGAGGCATTATAGCCTCTAAAACAAGACATTTTGTCCCCAAACAAAATAATACCTATCTTTTTCTTGTTTGATACCTATCTAAATTCATTTACATACCTATCTTATTTCATTTATATACGTATCTTAGTTGCTCAACAACACGTTGTTCGAAGCGAATCAACACATGGTTTGAAGGGAAACTACACGTGATTCCGAGGAAAACTACACGTGGTTCGGAAGAAAACTACACGTTGTTGGGAGCGAAACCACACGTGGTTAAGAAGAGAATCACATGTGGTTTTTGATAAAACACCTAAAAAGACTAAAAGCAGGCACAATCTTGTATCACAGAAACAATAATAACACATGGCAGTATGGTATAAAGTAGTCAGCAAAAGACCAGGAGGAATCGCAGGAAACAGTCCAACGAAGTATTACCCGGCTGTGACGAACCGGACAATGATTGATTCGCGAGGTATGGCTGAAGAGATCAGTAAAAGAACCAATTTCTCAACGGCTGATGTAATGGGAATGATTGAAACATTGACCCAACTGGTTCCTGCTATGCTTCAACAAGGAAAAAACATCCGGCTGGATGATTTTGGTACTTTTAGTCTGCATGTATCCGGAGTAGGCAAAGACCAGCCTGAAAAAGTTACGAAAAAAGACATCACGAAAGTGAAAATGGCTTTTCTACCAAGTAAATACATCAAAAGTAAGCTTAAATTGACAGATTTCGAAAAGCATCATTAGAGCTGGTTGAAGTTGACGGTTTAAATGGAAAAAGATGTAGATTTAGATGGTGTATCTTTTAGAATGGATCTAGTGTATTAGGCATCCTTGCTCTTCGACATGTTCCGTAGGGCACCTCTCTCTTCGACATGTTCCGTAGGGCATGTCGAAGGAAGATCAATTGGAATCTACTGATTCCATTCCCAGAACGCTTTTTTAAGTTGCTTCCCAAAACTCATTGGAGTTTGCAACTTCAACGAATAGAATAGCTGTACCTACAAAAGATAACAGATTACATTAGGTCTTGAATAATTTTGATTAGTGAACAGGATTTGGAAATCCCTCTTTATCTATTGTCCGACATGCCCTGCGGAACATGGCGGACAGCTTAACGATATTAGCATAAATGGCTGTAAATGATAAAAATATTGTAGACGCAATTAGCATTGGAGAGGACTCTAAATGCTATTTGACTATATCGGATCATCTAGACTGGGAAAACCCCCACGAACACCTTCAGATTTTTCAAGATAAACTTAATGACTACTTAAACTTCGTTAAATCAGGACAACTAAATTCTGAATACGCTAACTATTCGGGTCAAATAATTGTAATTCAAGCAATAGTTAAATACCCTATACCCGAAGAAATTTACGAATCGACACATCCAAAAATCGTTGAGGCCCTGAGTCAGGTTAATATAGAATTTATCTGGAAGATACTAGACGAAACAGCTACCTAACAGACATACCTAAAGCTCATTGGAGTTTGCAATTCCAACTAATTGAACAGCTAAACGCATAATAGACAGCAGATTACAATTAGTCTTTGAATAATTTTGATTAGTGAACGGGATTTGGAAATCCCTGTTTATCTATCGTCCGACATGCCCTTCGGAACATGGCGGACAGCTTACTCAGTCCGGATTTGCTAAATAAATTGCTATTCCTTTAGAGACCTCTGACCAGTATAGGGATTGCAGATTTTTAACCTGGATTATGCATTGGAGTTTTGTAATGAAGGGCTAAAGTACAAGAAAATCAAGCACTTACGATCGGAAGCATAGCAATCGCTATGGTGACGAGAGAATATCATGCTAAGTGCTTGATTTTGAAGTAATTTAGTCATGTAATAGAAAGTCTAATGTATAATCCAGGTTTAAACTAATTTTAGTTGCTTAATCAGGTCTGTTTTTACTTTAATAAATCAATTATTCATGCTTAAGTATGGCCCCTTCACTAAAATGCTTACCCGCTTCTTAGTCTCACTTATTATCCTGACTTTTTGGTGCTGTTCTGATAGTCACAACAAACCAGCCAAAAATGTTGAATTGAGTGAGATAGCTGGTAATGAGGAGGTAAAAGCTTATATGGAGGCTTTTGAGGGTCGTGGAGCGCAGACGGATGGCACAAAATCAACGCCGGCAGAAGTGGCTCTGCTTAACTTCAAAATGGCCAATGACCTTGCGCTGGATCTTGTGCTGTCAGAGCCTCAGATCCACCAGCCGGTGGAGATCATGTTCGACCACCGCGGCAGACTATGGGTGGTGCAGTACAACCAGTACCCCTACCCGGAAGGACTGAAAATTGTCGATATAGACAACTGGGCTCGCGTAGTTTTTAACAAAATACCTGATCCCCCGCCTCTGGGTGTCCGGGGCGCAGACAAGATCACGATTTTCGAGGACACCGATGGAGAGGGTACTTTCGACAAATCCACAGACGCCATCACGGGTTTAAACATCGCCACCGGGGTATGTCTGGGAAGGGGAAAGATCTGGGTGTTGACCCCACCCTACCTGGTCGCTTATCCGGATCCCGACGGAGATGGCCTTCCAAACGGACAGCCAGAGGTACACTTATCCGGTTTTGGGTTGGAAGATACCCATGCGGTGGCCAATAGCCTGCGCTGGGGACCCGATGGCTGGTTGTACGGAGCCCAGGGAAGCACGACACATGCCACGATCACCTCAAAAGCATCAAAGGATGTTCATTTCAAAGGGCAGGCGATCTGGCGGTATCATCCTGTCACGCAGGTATTTGAGGTCTTTGCCGAAGGAGGTGGCAATACTTTCCACGTGGAGATTGATGCAAAGGGCAGGGTTTACTCCGGCGACAATGGCGCTTTCCGCGGGTTTTATTACAAACAGGGAGGCTACTATCAAAAAAACTGGGGCAAACATGGTGCCCTGACCAATCCCTATGCACTGGGGTACATCAGGGGCATGGACCTGACGGGAGAACGCACCCGGTTCACACACGCCTGGGTCAAATATGAAGGTGGTAGCCTGCCTGAGGCTTACCATGACAAGATCATTGCCATCAATCCGCTGCAGAATTTTGTCCAGCTGACCCGGTTGGAAGCCACGGGCTCAACCTTCTCTAACATTGACGAGTCAATCATTTTAGAAACAGAGGATCGCTGGTTCAGGCCTGTGGACATCAAAGCCGGTCCCGATGGCGCGGTTTACCTGGCCGACTGGTACGACAGCCGGCTCTCGCATGTGGATCCACGAGATACCTGGAACAAAACGACCGGCAGGATCTACCGGCTAAGAAATAAAAATGAAAAGAGGGTTGAGCCTTTCGATTTGAGTACCAAATCGGGTGATGAGCTGGTTGAATTGCTTCAACATGAGAATAAATGGTTTCGTCAGCAGGCGCTGAGGTTGATCGGGGATCGAAAGGATCGATCTGTTTTACCACAATTAAAGGGAATGCTTGAAAACGGAGATGACCAGTCAGCCCTGGAAGCCCTCTGGGCCATCAACCTGACAGGAGGATTTGACTCGGAAGTCCATAAAACAGCCCTGATGCATGCCGATCCATACGTAAGGATGTGGGCAGTAAGATTAATCTCTGATCAGCCAGGAACCAGGCCCGATCCTTCTATCATTAAAAAACTTGCTTCAATGGCTCTTGCTGAAACGCATCTTGAAGTGATCAGCCAGCTGGCATCCACCGCCAAACGTCTCACCGGACCTGACGCCATTCCCATTATTGCCAACCTGCTGAAAAATGATGTCACAGCTTACGACAATGACAACCGGTTGTTTATCTGGTGGGCAGTGGAATCCAAAGCCATTGATCAGAGAGAAAACATATTGAAATTATTGGAGGATGAAAAGATCTGGGAGCAACCCCTGGTTAACGAATTTGTGATCAACCGTTTAGTTCAAAGGTACGCTTTGGCAGGTGGCAGCGACAATTACGCCTCGTGTGTTCGTTTGTTTGAGCTCTCCCCCGGTGAAGCGCACAAGCAGACCCTGATGAACGGACTACAGGAAGGCCTGCGAGGAAAGGACCTGGCAGAAATCCCCTCGAATCTCGCCGCTATCATCGCACAAAACCAGGCAGCATTTGGTGAAGGAAAGCTGGCACTGGGGTTAAGACAAAATGCACCGGAGGCTGTGAAAGAAGCACTGAAAATGATAGCAGATCCTGAGGCATCACTTCGGGAAAGGCTGTCTTACATCCGAATCTTCGGTGAGGTTGATCAGCCCTCATCTGTTCCGGTATTGTTAAAACTTGCTCAGGGCCAGGAATATTCCGTAGCTGTGCGGCTAGCCAGCATTGAATCTCTCAGGCACTATGAAGACGAGGCAATAGGCAGCACAATCGCTGATGCCTACCAGGCCAAAATACGTGCGGACCCGGACCTGAGAGCTGCCAGCTTCAACCTCTTTGCAAGCAGAGCATCATGGGCTCAGGAATTGATGAAAAAGATATTTGAGACCAGAGAAATTAAAAAAGAAGAAATACCTATAGATATTCTAAAGCAAGTGAAGATGCTGGGTAACAAGGAGCTCGTCCATGTGATTGAAACAAACTGGCCCGAGGTAAAGGTTACGACTTCTGATGAAATGAAGCATGAAATGGAGCGGGTGAAACAGGCTTTAACCCTCTATAATGGGGACCCGAAGGCCGGTCGGTTGATTTATCAGCGAACCTGTGAAAGCTGCCATCGGTTATTCGATAAGGGAGGCAACATAGGGCCGGAACTCACAGGTTATGACAGAAACAACGTCGAGTACCTTGTACTCAACATTATCAACCCAAATGCAGACATACGGGAAGGTTATGTGAATTATTTAATTGAAAAAACAGATGGACAGGTGATCATGGGCACCATTACGGATCAAAGTGGTGGTAATGTAACCGTAAAGCCCCTCGCAGGAGAAGAGATCGTACTATCTCCTGCCGAAATCAAAAAAATGGAAGCTCAGAAAACCTCACTCATGCCCGAGAGGCTCCTTTCTCCCCTCTCCGACCAGGAGATCCGGGATCTGTTCGCGTATTTGAGGAGGTAAGGCAGTTAGCCGTTGTTCGGGTTAAATGGGTATATTTAGAGGCATCATTAATAATGTGATATACGAGGTAAAGTGAATAATAACACCTTGCTTAGATTGTTGGCGGTAATTACCGACGCGCATAAATCTACTTCATGAAATTTGGAACTCTTCTTCTTTTAAGTAGTCTAATCTCAACTTTGGCAAACGGTCAAACCTTCGGAGATGTGTTAAACCCGAACAAAGAAACTATTCGAACAGCTAAAATGAATGTCCAAAATTATTTGAACCAAGTTCAGGATACTTTGGAAATATTTCCCAAACGTCAAGCAAAGGTTAAACGACTTAAACTAACACCTTGTGAAGAGATCTATCCAGCTTTGGAGAACAATGAACTTTTTGGAGACGCCTCTGAATTTATCGAACAGAACAACTGTGAAGGAATTTACAGATATCAACATCCTATATCAAACCCTAAGAAAACACACTATTTATTAACATTCTATTTTGATATTTCAGGTAAACTTCTTACTGCGAATTCTCAATGGATTCTGGTAATTAGATAAAGAACACACTGCTCCCAACATGGCTGGTATCTTATCTGAATTGATTCTCTGATGTAACTTAAAAAGCAGGTATTGACTGGTATCCATACCCTCGTTGGAGTTTGCAACTTCAACGAATAGAATTGTCGAAGGAAGATCAATTGGAATCTACTGATCCATTCCCAGAACGCTTTTTAAGTATATTTACAAATAATGGCATCGCCATATACTATATCAGATCAGTCCGGACAATATTTTGTGACATTTACTGTACACCAATGGGTTGACATATTCACAAGAAACATGTACTCGGATATCTTCCTGGACAGTATCAGGTTTTGTCAGAAAGAAAAAGGTTTAAGAGTGTACGCATGGGTAATCATGTCAAATCACATCCACATGATTATTGATAGCACAAAAGAACCCCTGAGTGATATCATTCGTGATCTTAAGAAGTACACTTCAAAGAAGATCTATGAAGCTATTTCCAGTAACCCTACAGAAAGCAGGAAAAAATGGTTGATGTGGCTATTGAGAAAAGATGATAAGATCTGGTTTTGGGAAGAGGGATATCATGGTGAGGAAATCTTTAGTTTAGATTTCTATAACGTCAAGCTAAATTATATCCATCTTAATCCGGTTAAGGCAGGCATTGTAGAGAAAGAGGAAGAATACTTATACAGTAGCTGTGCCGATCATTATGGTGTTAGAAGAGGATTACTTGAGTTACATTACGAATAATTTTGATTTGTGTACGGGATTTGGAAATCCCTCTTTATCTATCGTCCGACATGCCCTGCGGAACATGTCGGACAGCTTATAGGTGCCTGAAATCCTCACCTCCCACTCTCCCCAATCAACCTCCTCACCTTCTCGTTGAAGCGCTTAGCCTTTTTCAGCTCATCAATATTCATATGAAACCGGTATTGCCACACATTCTTAGGGTTTTCCGGCACGTTGATACGCTCCTCATCCATGTTGGGCCGTAGCACACCTGGGTCAAGTGTCGTAAGGTCCTGTAGCGGGATCACCACCCACATCGAGTTGGACTCAAACTGCTTTTGCATCAGTAGCGCGGCCACCTCAGGTGTAAGGGTCTTGGGCGTCGGGGTCGATTGATGGAGAACAGCTCTCCAGACACGTTCAGCTTCCTCAGGGGTTTCCTGCCACCATTGTCGCAGCGTCGGCATATCATGATTGCCTGATCCTTTTACACTCAGGTAGTGAAGGTCTTTAAACTGACTCTCATATTCCGGGAAGCGCTGGACATTCAATTGAAGGAGCTGCAATTCATTCATCAGCGGGGCCACGCTATCCGGTACCATCCCCAGGTCTTCCCCACAGACAAGCATCTCTGAGGCATCTCTTAGAACAGGTAGCTTTTTCCCAGCATTATCTCGCCAGAAGTCATTGTGCCGATGATAATAGTAGTGATCATGCAATGCCCGAAGCTTATGCCTGACTACTTCATCCAATTGGGCAAACCCAAAGGTATTGTGCAGGTCTATGCGTGGATGGAAATAGCCTGGCTGGCTATCCCGGATAAACAGCACTTCACTCTGAAGCTTAAAGACCTCCTTCTGGATGGGCACAAATTCAGAAGAGGAGATCACACCACTATCCTCAAGCACTTTGAGCTTGTAGGTCACGGCATGCTGAGACTGCATTTCTTCCTTGATTTTCCAGCCTATTCCCGTTCCCTCCAGAAAGTGTTCCTTAATAAAATCCTGGTGGTCTAAAGACTCCAGCTGTCTCGGGTAAATCAATGGATCACAATAGCGCTCGACATCGAGATCCAGCCCCCAGCCTTTGATCTCATCTTCTGTCATCGGCAATGAAGGATAAAAAGTGCCCAGCAATCCCTGCACCTGGTCTGCCGGCATCTGCCAGATCCTGAAAAATCCCAGGATATGATCCAGCCTGATGATATCAAAATACTCACTCATCTTCTGTAGACGCTGTTTCCACCAGGTATAGCCGTCTTTTTCCATCTCGGTCCAGTTATAGGTTGGGAATCCCCAGTTCTGACCGGTGGTGGAAAACATGTCAGGAGGTGCACCGGCCTGCTGGTCGAGGTGGAAAAGATGGGGGTTCCTCCAGGCGTCTACCGAGTGTCTGAAGATCCCAATCGGGATGTCCCCTTTCAGCACGACCCCTTTTGCCCGGCCATATTCTGAGGCAGCCTTCAATTGCCTGTCGAGATGATATTGGATATAGAAGTGGACCGCCACATCATCGTAATGGTCCTGCCTGGGATTGGCGAAGTCCAGCACCTCATCGTCAGTCATGCTGCTATACTGTCCCCACTGTGTATAGTCAGCGGTTTTAAACCGGTCCCTCAAACAGGAAAAGACGGCATAATCGTATATCCAGCTTTTATTGTCTGCCAAAAACTTGCGAAGCTCTTTGCTTTGAACAAAGTCGTCCCTGTTTTCATCGTAGCTGAGCTTAAAAAAAGCACTTTTCAGCTTCATAACCGACTCGTAGTCGAATACACTGTTGCTGTTGAGCTGCTCCGCCTCTGCACAGATCTTTTTCCATCTCTTTTTATCCCTCAGGGGACCTATGGCCTCCATATTGGCATAGACAGGATGAAGTGCATCCACAGAGATGGCAGCATATGGATAGGAATCCCACCAGGTATGACTGGCGACCGTATCATTGACCGGCAAAACCTGGAACACCTTAAATCCCACATCGGCCATCCAATCGATCATCGTCGGGATATCGGTGAACTCTCCCACTCCGGCACCCCCGGAGGTCCTCAGTGAGAAGACAGGAAGGGCAATGCCTGCACCTCTCCACAAATCCGAACTGAATCGGGCGTATTCATCATTGACAACAGTTCTTGCGGGCTCCGCCTGTAAATCAAGTTTTCGATTGTCCCCCTGCTCCCATTCAACCAAGTGACCATTTTTGTCACACAACACATACTTGTATTCAAACGACCGGATGTTGTGTAGGCAAAGTTCAATGGACCATTCAGGAAATGAACCGCCATCAAGTAAGATCACCCGGTTTATGTCCCAGGCACCCAGCTCATCCGGGTTTCCCAGGATACCAATTTTATATTCGTGGGGGACATCAGCAGCCCTAAGGTTAAACCGGATATTGTTGACTGCTGAATACTTCCAGGCTTTCTCTGCTTTTCTTGCAAAGATCGATTTGAGAAATGGCGCGGTATACAGCACATTATTCAGCGATTGAGGGGACCTCCAGCGATCAACCAAATTAATTGTCTTATCATCTGTATTAAACCTGATCGCCCTGATTCCAAACTCGGCCTCTACCGTTTCACCTTCCCGGATCTCATAATGATAGGTAAGTTCGCTAGCTTCTGAATCTATGCTACCGGACCATGTGTGATCCCCTACCGGCTTGAGGTGATGGGCTTCTCCTTCAAAAACAACATACACCTCTTGTCCCCACCTGGTGTGGCAAACCACACTAAAACTTATTGTCATCTATACTATACTATTTTTCAATCACACTTTGATCATCCTCCGGGTTGAGCCAGTTGTCAGCAGAGACTACCTGTCCTGTTGAACCGACTTGTTTGATCATTTGATCATCCACTTTTTGGAGGGGTGTATATCCGGGGTGGTGAGAGGCTTTATAGGGATCGTTGTGTTTGGTGTTGTAGCAACAGATCATGGACCATCTGGGGTTGTCTGATTTGTTCTGGTCGGAGCGATGCAGCAAGTTGGCATGGAAAAAGAGGCAGTCACCCGGCTCCATCTCTACATATATGAGTGGTAATGTCTTTAAAGCAGCATCTACATGTTCCATGTCTGCTCCGGCCTGTTCGCTGTTTTTCGCATGATTGATCCTTCCCAGCTTATGACTTCCTTTGATCACCTGTAGGCAACCGTTTTCTTTGGTGCCTTTGTCAACAGCAATGAAAGCACTGGCCATGTCGGGGTACAGGCACCCATTTTCGTACCAGTAGCCGTAGTCCTGGTGCCAGTCCCATGCACCACCAACCTTTGGGTCTTTCAGGATCATCTTGGAATGGTAGTGATATACTTCATCTCCCAGCAGCTGCTCCATCGTATCCACCACCCGATGACACCGGGCAAACATCCCATACAGGTTGTCTCCGGCATGATTCCACAAGGAAAGTCGCACCTTACCCCCTTCGCGGTCTGCTCGCGAAAACGAATGGTCATCCAGCGCCTTATCTTTTTTCGACTGGTCTTTCAGATAGCCAATCTCCTCCTGATCAAACAATGATCTGAGCAGCAAATAGCCATCTTCCTTAAATGTATGGATCTGTTTATCAGTCAGTTTTTTCATCTTTCCTCTTTATCCAATTCTTCTTTATTTGTCAATTCTAAGATTTGATCATTGATGGTACATGAATTCATCATACCTCCCGCTGCACGATCTCTCCGGTCTTCTTATCCTTCAGGATCAATTTACTCCTTTTATCATTGAGCTTTTCGGTCTTGATCAAATAATAATTTTCATCATAAGACTTTGGAGCGATCTTTTTTGTCTCGCCGCTGTCACCTCGCCACACCTTCAGCTTCACAGGCTCCCATTGCCTGGACTTGGCTGACCGATAGCAGGCATCAATGATTTCATTCACCACATACCCGTCATAGAAACTCTCAATAGGTGCTTTTCCCTGGCTGATGCTGTCAAACATATCTTCAAACATGTGATCATACCCCAGGCAGTTCACCTCATCTCCCACAGGAAACAGCCATCCGGTGTCACTCTCAGCCTTTTCAGCTACATAATCTTTCTCCCCCACACTAGTAAACATTTCAAATCCCGTCCTCAGGAAATGATCTACCCGTAACGACCCCTCAGTCCCTGCCACTTCATCTCTTAGGTCCATACCACCTCTGAAGGACCAGCTCACTTCAAACTGGCTGATCGCTCCTGTTGCATATTTGATCATCCCGATGGCATTGTCTTCTGCGTCGATAGGTTTCACCAGGGTATCCGCCCAGCACATCACCTCGACTGGCAGTATGTCTTTTCCAATATAACTTCGCCCTATTTCAATACAATGACAACCAATATCCACGATTGCTCCACCACCGGACAACTCTTTGTTCCAGAACCAATCACTGTGCGGACCGGGATGCGCCTCTCTTGACCGCGTCCAGGTGATATCCCCCAGTGCACCATTTCTCACACTCTCAAGTGATTTCAAGGTCTTTGGTGTATAAACGAGGTCCTCTAAATATCCACCGAATACTCCCGCTTTCTCTACGATCTCAAGCATTTCAAAGGCCTCTTCAGCATTGCGGCCCAGGGGCTTAGTACATAGAATATGCTTCCCTGCCGCAGCAGCCAGCTTCACTGCCTCCAGGTGCAGATGGTTGGGCAGCGCGATCAGCACCACATCAATATTTGGATCTGAAACTGCCGTTTTGAGGTCAGTTGCGGTTTTTGGTATTCCCCAGGTTTTGGCAAACGTACTGGCTCGCTCCTGCGAACGGGAGTAAACAAGCTGAACGCGATCCGGTTTTCTTTGCCTGTGTAAAGCCATGGTATAAAATGTACCGATCAGCCCGGTACCCAGCATGGCAATTTTATAGGTTGGAGTTGTCATTGTGTATGGGTTTGCTTTTTCAATTTCATGATAATTTTCACAATTACTATCAAATCAAGTGATTTGAATCCAAAAAAAGAAGATTGATTGTAAGTATTATAATCCGTGCCAGGTATTGGATGATCCCTTTATATTTGCAATGAATAAATCACATGAAAGGAGTTCCAATGTTTTTGGGACAATGCTGTGTGACCATTTAATAAAATAAACCAAATACACATGAAATTCAGACCCGGTGTACTGACCGGTCAGGAAGTCACTGACCTGCTAAACTATGCCAACGACAATAATTTTGCTTTGCCAGCAGTAAACGCCATTGGCACCAACACAATCAATGGTGTACTGGAAACGGCCAAAGAATTAAAGTCGCCGGTAATCATTCAATTTTCAAATGGTGGAGGGGCATTCATTGCTGGAAAAGGTGTCTCCAATGAAGATCAGAGTGCTGCTGTTTTAGGTGCAGTTTCAGGGGCTCAGCACGTCCACAAAATGGCAGAGAAGTACGGCGTTACCGTTCTTTTGCACACTGACCATGCTGCAAAGAAACTCTTACCGTGGGTAGATGGTATGCTGGACGAAAACGAGAAGTTTTTTGAGCAAACAGGTAAACCGCTATTTAGCTCGCACATGATCGATCTATCAGAAGAATCGCTGGAAGAGAACATGGAGATCTGTTCCAAATACTTTGAAAGAATGGCAGCGATGGGCATGACGCTTGAAATAGAGCTTGGTGTGACAGGTGGTGAAGAAGACGGTGTAGACAATACAGACATCGACAACTCTAAGCTTTATACACAGCCGGAAGAGGTATCATTTGCTTATGAGTCACTAAAGAAAATCAGTCCGAACTTTACCATTGCAGCTGCTTTTGGTAATGTGCACGGAGTATACAAGCCCGGTAACGTAAAACTGACTCCGAAGATCCTGAAAAACTCTCAGGACTATGTTCAGGAGAAATTTGGTACAGGCCATAACCCTATCAACTTTGTATTCCATGGTGGTTCCGGATCTACTAGAGAAGAAATCCGTGAGGCCATCGAGTACGGTGCCATCAAGATGAACATCGATACAGACATGCAGTGGGCATTCTGGGATGGAGTGAGAATGTACTACAAAGAAAAAGAAGGATACCTTCAGGCTCAGATTGGTAATCCTGAAAGTGAAGATTCACCAAACAAAAAATACTATGACCCAAGGGTTTGGTTGCGAGAAGGTGAAAAGAACTTCGTGAAGCGATTGAAATTGGCTTTTGAAGACCTGAACAACGTGAATCAAAACGCGTAAACAAGCTAAATAAGCTTAAGAATAATTTTAAAGAGGAGACCTGACAGTTTCCTCTTTTTTGTTTTACATCTTTATTGAAAAAAGTGGAACGACCAGTCATCTATCAAATCCTTGTCAGACTCTTTGGAAACACCAGGAAACCCAAAAAGCAATGGGGTTCTATGAGTGAAAATGGTTCGGGTAAGATGAATGACATCACGAGCAAGGCGCTTTCGGAAATCAAAAAGATGGGCTTCAATCATGTATGGTTCACAGGTCTTATCGAACACGCCACCTGCACTGATTTTACCCGGCATGGAATAAAACCGGATCATCCATCAGTGGTCAAGGGTGTTGCCGGTTCCCCCTACGCCATCAAAGATTACTATGACATTGCACCCGACCTTGCGGAGGATGTGCCACAAAGGATGAGTGAGTTTCAATCCCTGGTAGACAGGACGCATGAACACGGACTCAAAGTAATCATTGATTTTGTGCCCAATCACCTGGCCAGGCAATATCACGCTGATGCCAAACCAGATGGGGTAAAAGATTTTGGCGAGGACGATGACCAGGGCCAGCCTTTCCTTCCATCAAATAACTTTTACTACATCCCCAATCATGATTTGATCGTACCAGAGTCTACCAACAATCACCTGGACCAGGTCGATCTATACAAAGAGTCTCCGGCAAAAGCCACGGGAAATGATGTCTTTTCCCATCACCCATCCATCAACGACTGGTACGAAACCATCAAGCTTAACTACGGGGTGGATTACCTTCATGACAGACAAGAACATTTTGACCCCACCCCTGATACCTGGTTGAAAATGAAGGATATCCTTACTTATTGGGCAAGAAAAGGTGTGGATGGCTTTCGATGCGACATGGCAGAGATGGTGCCCGTCGCGTTTTGGAAATGGGTCATCAATGAAATCAAACAGGTGAATCCAGCTATCCTTTTTGTCGCTGAGGTATATCAGCCCAACCAATACTGGAGGTATATCCATGAAGGTGGCTTTGACTATTTGTATGACAAGGTGGAATTGTACGATACGCTAAAGGGTATTGTTCAGGGACATCAGACTGCAGACCAGCTGCCTGGTGTGTGGCAGGCCCAGGAAGGGATCATAGATCATATGCTCAGGTTTCTCGAAAACCACGATGAGCAAAGAATTAACAGTCCTTTTTTTGCCGGCAGTGCCCAGCCTGGTATTCCCATGATGGCAGCAACAGCTTTTATGCATCGTGGCCCCGTGATGGTGTATTTCGGTCAGGAAGTAGGCGAACCCGCCAAAGGTGAATCAGGATTCAGCAGTGATGATGGCCGCACTACGCTGTTTGATTACTGGAGTGTGCCCGAGCATCAAAAATGGATGAACGGAGGAGCTTTTGATGGTAAAAAGCTAAGCAAGGAACAAAAGCAGTTGAGGAATAACTACCTCGAAATCCTCCAAGCCTGTAATGACAACCCTCTTTTGCAAACCGGTCAGTTTTATGACCTGCAGTATTTCAACAGGTCAGAGTCACATGCTGGCTACTCCGAAAAAACCTACGCCTTCATTCGCCATGATGATCACGATGGTTTACTTGTTGTCATCAATTTCAGTGACCAGACATCTGAGGTGAAAATCAAAATTCCGATTGACTTCTTCGGTAAACTTTCGCTTGATCAGGGTGATAAAATGACTATAGATCAAAATGAATATGAAGTGAAGGCTATCTCTAATGCACAATCAGATGTGTATGTAGTCGATTCTCTTCCCGCCTACTCTTACAAACTTTGCAAAATCGCATCATCTCAATAAATACATGTAAATTAGAGACGTGTGTAATCCCAAACGAAAATGATGAGAAACATTTCTGTAATTGGTTCTGGTACGATGGGTAATGGAATAGCCCACGTTTTTGCTCAAAATGGTTTTGATGTTGCTCTGATTGATATATCAGAAGTTGCCCTGACGAAAGGATTGGCTACCATAGAAAAAAACATCGATCGTCAGGTAAAGAAAGGCATCCTAAAGGAGCTGGATAAACCATTTATTTTAAAGAGGATTACGACCTTTACCCGGGTAAATGATGGCGTGAAAAATGCTGACCTCGTAATTGAAGCTGCCACTGAAAACAAGGAAGTAAAAAAGCAAATATTCCAACGACTTGATGAATTTGCTCCTGAAGACACTATCCTGGCTACCAATACGTCAAGTATCTCAATTACTGAAATTGCCTCACAATCCAGTAGACCAAATAATGTCATAGGCATGCACTTTATGAATCCAGTGCCTATCATGCAGCTGGTGGAAGTCATCCGGGGCTACAACACTTCAGATGAAACCACTGAGACCATCATGTCCCTATGTGAAAAGATCGAAAAAGTGCCTGTAGAAGTGAATGACTATCCTGGCTTCATTTCCAATAGGATATTGATGCCGATGATCAACGAGGCTATTTACTCCCTGCATGAGGGAGTAGCGGGTGTTGAGGAGATCGACACGGTGATGAAGCTCGGCATGGCACATCCTATGGGACCTCTTCAGCTAGCCGATTTTATAGGTTTGGATGTTTGTCTTTCCATTCTTCGGGTTTTGTACGAAGGTTTTAATTTACCAAAATATGCACCATGCCCCCTACTGGTAAACATGGTGAATGCCGGACACCTGGGAGTGAAAAGTGGATCCGGTTTCTACGTTCACAGTAAAGAAAGCAAAGAGCTGACAGTAAGCCCTTCTTTCTTATGAAACCCGAAGCTCCCTTTAGCCTTTGAGACTAAACCACTTTCAAACTCTGTCCTCTCAAGAGTATGGTTATTAATGCATTCTATCCAAAGAAGGGTGAATTTATTGATTGAGTCAACCCAATACTGGCGTTTTATAATATTTTGGATTAGACTTATATGCCCTTAGCTCTAAATAGGTGCACAATGAGCATGATTATGGAAACACCAACCTGGGATAAATCTCAATTTAACTACAAATGAAAAAAATTTCCCTGCGTGATATTGCGGAAGAATTGGGTGTATCAAAAACGCTGGTTTCCCTGGTAATGAACGGAAAAGCAGAGGAAAACAGGATCAGCCAGGAAGTCATAGAGAAAGTAAAAAGAGTAGCCCAGGAAAAAGGGTATGAACCTAATCAATTTGCGAAAGCACTTAGAACAGGGAAATCAAATACCATTGGATTGATTGTGGCAGATATTTCTAATGCCTTTTATTCTAAAATGGCACGAAGTATCGAAGACGAGGCGTATGGCTCTAATTTCACCGTATTGTTTGGCAGCTCTGACGAAGATTCAGGAAAGGCCGAAAAGCTCATCAAAGTAATGCTTGACCGCCAAATCGATGGTCTGATCATTTGCCCGACCATGGGCGGACACCAGAGTATTGAGCTCATCGCAAAACACAAAGTGCCCTATGTGCTGGTTGACAGGCCTGTTTCGGGGGTAAACAGCGGATTTGTAGGTGTAGACAACCTGGAAGCATCGTGTGAGGCTGTTTCAGATCTTATCAGACAGGGTGCAAGAAAAATAGCTCATATCAATTTCTACCGGGAATTGCAAAACATGAATGATCGGTATAAGGGCTATCTCAAAGCACATCAGGACCTGGGTGTACCAGTCGATGATTCACTCATCACATTTGTATCTCATGATCGTGCGCTAAACGAGATCCATGAATTCATTGACAAAGTAAGTGGTGAAGCCGACGCATATTTCTTTGCCAACAATGAGCTAGGTCTCGTAGCTATCAAGCATCTGATGAGATTAGATATTGATCCTCATCCAGACATAAAAATCGCCTGTTTTGATGACCATGAAGCCTTTCACCTTATCAATGCCAACATTGGAGTAATCACTCAACCCGTAGTTGAAATGGGAAAAAAAGCCCTTGAACTTCTACTTGAAAAAATTGAAGGGAATGGCACATTAAGCCAAAATGTTACACTGCGGACTCAATACAAAGTACTGAACCAGGAGGTAATCAGAAAATAGCTTTCACTTCATTCAAGTCTACCCCCAGAAGTGTCTTCGATAAATTATTGAGTTCTTCAAAATCGCCTTCAAAGTGGAACGTTCGGTGATAATGAGTCAGCGACTGGCCAGTGGAAAGATTCGCTGCCGGAGAAGAACTTTCAATCTCATAGAAAGGTCCTAACATGCTACCATCGTCTTGTGGACCGTCATTGTATGCATTCACCACATCGCCGGAAAAAGGATCTTTCTGTATTTCCCACAGTGAATTTACATACCGGGACTCACCAGCCGGAACAGAAAACATGGCAATTGTCAGTACCTGATTCCGTGCGTCGTAGCTTCCGGCAATAGGCTTTGCCCTTGAAGGAGACACACCAATTTTACCACGCTTTTGGCCATCTGCTTTAAAGTAAATCATGCCTTCATCTGACTTCAATCTGTCAGCGCTGATTTTCCCAAAGTATACGTCGTTCACTATTGGACCCAGCTCTTCTTCAGCTCCGGTATTATAAGGTAACATAATCACTGTTTCCGGAGATGGGTTCATCATACTGAGTATCCAGATGGAAGGCATCCCAAAGTCCTCATCCCAGGTTTCTTCTCCCTGGTTTGTAATCACATTTTTAGATTCAATTGCAACAGACTGGATGGTGGCAGGTAATTCCAACCCTAAGTATTCTCTTTGCTCATCCCTTGTCAACAACTTAATTGTCCGGTCCATCAGGATTTTAAACTGGTTACCAGAGTAGTTTGCCAGCGACATCGATTTTCTAAACTCAGCCTCTCTTTGAGATTTTGATACAATTTCAAAAGGTTCAGTATCTATTTCTTTTGGCACCTGCCAGTTATCAAGATCAAAAGGATCTCCGGGATCGAAGTAATAAGCAAACTGACCGCCTTCAGGGCCCAACCAAATCCGTTCTTCTCCCCCTACTGCATGCATCTTAGGTTGAAATTTCCCTGACTTGATCAGGTCATAATTGATCCACCCGTAGCTGTTTCCTGTCATCCCATTGGCAGAGCTGGTCATCACTCTACCCTGCACTTCAGGAGAAACCAATACCATGGAGGAATCTTCCCCTTTCAACACGATTAAATCCTTGTAATGCGTTTTGAGAAAGTCGTGATCATATCCGAAAGTGCCTTTCTCAAATCCTTCGGAACTGTTGGTTTCACTCATTTTAGTACACCCAATAAATAAAATTAATAGTAAGATCCCGGTTGTCTTGCTAGACTTCACCAAACGATAAATAACTGCCATAGCTTATAATTTGGCACTAATATACTCCAGTTATTAAATAGCAATTAGTTAAGGTCCGATTGAATATAGCTGGTAAACCCGTCTAATGAAGAAAACATTTCGTTTTCAAACTCCCAGCAGGCATAAAACCTGAAGTTGACCGGTGTGGCGTTTTTGATTTTCATGCTTACAGCATAGGTCTGCGTGATCCCCTCTCCTGTATCAGGTGTGGCAAATGAGGCAATCAGATCCTGTTTGCCTAAAGCAATGGCCATCCCCAGCTTTTCTCCACCATAGGCCTGGTTATCAAATGTACCAAAAGCCACTTCGTCCTGACCGGTAATGGTATAAAGTGAGTCACTATCCATGTTCACGATTCCTGTCACAAGGTTTTCATCTCCAATCAAACCATCCACTGAGACAGTGGAAGAATAATATCTTGTGCCACTTTGGATGGTAATGTCATGCGTGACCTGATAGACTCTGTCTCTTACTTTCCAGTCAGCAAATTGCAACCTAACCTGTGATTGCAGGGGGCCTTCGTAGAGAACCTCAGCCGTACCCGCAGAACCTGGAGCAATCCTGTAAAGAGAATCTCCAATCTGAAGTGCAATAGCTCCTGCACCTAAAGAATTGCCGACCTTTAAGATATCCTGGCCCCACTCCTGTAGGTCGTGATATGATGGTGCCCCGGGTGCCCCAACTTCATCGAGCACCATTCGTTGAACCCGCTTACCAAAGATGTCCATGCCATTTCGCTGGTCGAAGTAGTTCCTGAAAGCTACCCGCTCATTCTCCCAGGTTGGTCCTTCCATCTGCAGCTCGGGCGAAGTCAACTTTGTGTCTACCCCCGGCAATCGTTCCAGAGACGAGACCTCGTGCAACGATGGCTTTTTCTTCGCAAAACGAATGTTCGTCAATGTATCCATTTCAGGATAGTGAGACAAGTGAAGCACCTCCACGGTAACCTGTTTCAAGGTATCTGATTTTACCAAAAAACCTGTAATGGCACCTCCCTCATAAAGTGGCTGTGCGATGAGTGGTTTGTTTGGGTTATCCACAAAGAAGATCGGCCTCTCCACTTGTTCGTCAAAGCTTATGTGCTTTGATTTAAGGTCGCTCACTGGAATATAAGCAACTCCATGATCAGCATTTGATACATCAATGGATACAAACTCTTCATTACAGGCAGAAAAGAGTATCAGCGTAAAGAGGAAAAACAGGTTTCTCATTTTAGGTTTAATTCTCGTTCGAAGGTTTTCCAATAGTTGCTAAAATACCACCATCCACGTACAATACCTGCCCATTCATAAAGTCTGATGCTTTTGACCCTAAGAATACCGCCACACCCATCAATTCATCCGGGTCTCCCCACTTTCCAGCAGGTGTTCTACCAACAATAAAGTCATTGAAAGGATGTCCTTCCACACGGATAGGTGCTGTCTGGCTTGTCGCAAAGTACCCGGGACCGATAGCATTTACCTGGATATTACTCTTGGCCCACTCTGTGGCCATGTTACGGGTGAGCATCTTTAGTCCCCCTTTGGCTGCTGCATATGCACCCACAGTGTTTCTTCCAAGCTCCGACATCATGCTGCACAGGTTGATCACTTTTCCGCCACCGCGTTTGATCATACCAGGTACGATGTGCTTGGCCATAATAAATGAACCAACCACATTTACATCCAGCACTTCCTTGAAGGCATCCACCTCCATCTCAAGCATAGGTACACGTTTGATGATCCCGGCATTGTTTACCAGGATATCAATAGGCCCCACCTCAGATTCTATCTTTTTCACGCTCTGCCTTACCTCCTCTTCGTTGGTCACATCGAACAGGTAACCATGAGCAGTCAAACCAAGTGATTTATATGTTTTGAGCGCCTCCTCCATCTTGGAGGGCGTATGCCCATTGATGACCAATGTAGCTCCGGCAAGTCCAAGGCCTTTGGCGATTGACATCCCCAGCCCATGCGTACCACCGGTAACAATGGCCACTTTTCCTTTTAGATCAAATAATTCCATCAAATCTCTTATTTTAATCCTGTTGGTTGAACCACATCCATATCGCCATAGTCAAGGTTTTCTCCAGCCATCCCCCAAATAAAGGAATAGTTTGTCGTCCCTGCACCCATGTGCATGCTCCATGGAGGTGATAAGATAGCTTGCCTGTTTTTCACCCATAAGACACGCGATTCCTCAGGTGTACCCATAAAATGCGCCACAGACTGATCTTCAGGAAGGTCAAAATAAAAATAGGCTTCCATTCTACGGGTGTGGGTGTGAGGTGGCATAGTATTCCAAACGCTACCGGTATTGAGAGCTGTTAGCCCCATCTGCATTTGGCAGATATCCACAACAGAATTCACGATCAGCTTATTGATGGTTCGCTCATTGCTGGTTTTCAGACTTCCCAGGTCTACAGTTTCCGCTTTGTCAGAAGTAATGTGTTTCACTGGAAAGGCATGATGAGCTGGTGCTGAATTGAGGTAGAAATACGCCGGATCGTTTTTGTCAAGACTCTTGAAAGAAACGTCTTTGGATCCCATACCGATATACAAGGCCTCTTTGCGTGAAAGTTTAAAGGATTTTCCATCTACAGTTACTTCTCCTGCACCTCCTACATTCACTACACCCATTTCTCTTCTGGCAAGGAAAGTATCAGCTTTCAGAAGATCAAATGTCTCCAGTTTTAATGCTGACCCAATTGGTAATGCTCCCCCAACGATATATCTGTCATAGTGTGAGTATACCAGGTGAATATGATCCTTCTGAAAGAGGTTATCAATCAAAAAGTCCTGTCTGATACGAGCGGTATCATAACTCTTGAAATCCGTTGGGTTGGTGGCAAATCTTTCTTCGAATGTTTGTGACATGATTGTTTATTTGTCTGATTTAAAAGCGTTATTCATTTTCAGGTATCTAACCAGTGCCTCGATGAAGTAATAGTCACCATATGACAATGGCGCATCGATTTCACTACCGCCTGGCAAATGGCCTACCCCATGCATCAGTATGAAGTTTCCGTTTTCATTAAGCTTCGCAAGGTACGCCGGGCTGCTCAATGATTGTAACATCTGGTGAGCATTATCCAGGTAAAAAGATGCCAGCGACTCATCTACATATCCACTTAGCTCGAGAAGAGCAGATGCTGCAATAGATCCGGATGATGCATCTCTGTATGCATTTGGAATGTCAGGAGCGTTGAAGTCCCAGTAAGGGATTTTGTCCTCAGGAAGATTAGGATGATTCAGCACAAAATCCGCAACCTTCTTGGCCTGTTCCAGGTATTTCTTATCTTTTGTCTGACGGTACATCACGGTGTATCCATAGAGTCCCCATACCTGACCACGGGCCCAGGCCGAATCATCCGAGTATCCCTGGTGGGTCATCTTACCTTTGGCTCCACCATTTACTGTATCATAGTCAATTACATGCCAGGTGCTGTAGTCGTCACGGTAGTGATGCTTGATGGTAGTGTCAGCATGAGAAAGTGAAACTGATTTAAATGCCTCATTTCCAGACTTCTCATGGGCCCAAAGCAGCATCTCAAGATTCATCATGTTGTCAATGATCACGGGGAAAGTCCAGTCATCACCACGCTTCCAGTCCCACGACTTGATTACCCCTGCAGTCTCGTTGAAACGTGTGATCAAAGATTCAGACCCTTTGATGATAACAGGCACGTATTTTTCATCGCCTGTGATTCTATAGGCATTGCCAAAAGGACAATGAATCATAAACCCAAGGTCGTGGGTCCCTGTATAGTCTTTTAATGGTTCTAAAAGCCATGTACGTTTTTCAGCTTCTGCTTTTAGTTCTTCATCTCCACTGTATTCATATAGATACCATAGGCTGGCAGGGTAAAACCCACTCACCCAGTCACGAATGCCTCGGGCAACTAATTGGCCATCTTTCACAGATTTTGGGATAAGGCTATCCGGAACGATCTCCTTCATACCTTTATACTGTTTGATGGAAAAATCAAGGGCAGCTTTTGCCTGCTCTACATCGAATGTGGCTTGCTTATCTTCTTTTGGTTGATTGCAACCTGCCATTATGAGAATGGCCATCGTCACGAGTATGGAAATTGACTTATTCATTGTTGGGTTGTTTTACCGTGTAATTTATACACAGAAAACGAGAATTAAAAATCTGCTGCTTCTTATTTCATCTGAAATAGCTCAGGACCTCCTTTTACTCCTATCTTTTTCTCTCCCGTTGGAGAGATCAGGTCCAGTTGTAGCATTTTCTTTCTAAAATTTCTTCTGTCTAATGTTTCGCCCAGGATACTTTCATAGAGGTCCTGCAGTTCTTTCAAGGTGAATTTTTTGGGGAGCAACTCGCCAAGGATGAGATGATCCCTCAGGTTGTCTCTCAATTTGATCAGTGCATCTTCAATGATAAGATTATGATCAAAACCCAACTGCGGTACCGCATCTATGGTATACCATTTCACATCAGATATATAGTTTTTTGCAATCACCGGGTGATTTTCCGGTTTTATAAGAGCATAGAAAGTGACCGTAACCACTCGTTTGACCGGGTGACGATCTATTTTGCTATACACCTTCACTTGCTCCGCATGGATATGGTCCAAACCTGTCAATTGAAACAGCACATCATTTTTAGCTTCTTCCACGGACTGGTCACCTCTCATGATCCCGCCGGGGAGCATCCAGTAGTCCTTGAACGGCTCTATAGCACGTTTGACAAGCAGTACCTTTAAATTACCTTCCTGAAAACCAAAGACAGCGACATCTACGGTGATCGTACATTCAAAAGAATCGGAGTGAACAACCGTACTGATCTGATTAATTTCTTTCTTTGGCATCAAGCGTTATTTTTATCCGAAAAATTGCTAATCTAAATAATTCTCATATTCTAAAGCCAAATGACCCATCCCAACATGAACAAATTCAAAGATGATATTATTGATGCGCTTTCCATCGACTGTGTGATCTTTGGATTTAATGGTGACCTCAAAATCTTGCTGGTCCAGCATGGTGAAGGTATCAGCAAAGGTAAATGGGCGATCCCCGGAGGCTGGATCAAATACAATGAGGGCCTGGACAATGCAGCAGAAAGGATTCTTTCCGCGCTTACAGGCGTAAAGGATATCTTCCTGGAACAGTTGAAGACCTTTGGAGAGGTAGAAAGATACCCCAACAAACGGGTGCTGACAGTGGCTTATTTTTCGATGGTAAAGCCCGAAGATTACGAGATCATTCCGGGGTTCACCGCTTCCGATGCTAGATGGTTCAAGCTTGATGAAGTTCCCGAGCTACCCTACGATCACCATGATATCCTGCAATATGGTCTCACCCACCTCAAGCACCAGGTAAGGCACTTCCCCATCGGATTCAATCTACTGCCAGAAAAATTCACATTGCATCAGCTGCACCAACTCTATGAAGCCATTCTGGATGTAAAGCTCGATAAGCCAAACTTCCGCCGGAAATTCCTCAAAATGGGACTGCTGGTAGACTGTGAGGAAAAACAACAGGACGTCGCTCACCGGGCCGCAAGCCTATACCGCTTTGATGAAGAGGTATACAACGAGTTGAAGGACAAGGGGTTTAATTTCGAGTTTTGAGTGTTAGAAATTTTCACGAAAAAAAAGGGACCCAAAGAATTTACAACAATCTCTGAATCCCATTTTTCTCGCAGTGTATCTCTTTACGCTCTTTAAACTTGGCGTCTTTACGTGAGCCTTACATTAGCTCAACCGCACAATCCCCTCAAATACAATTATTAATAATATTCTCGTAGTACTCCTGACGGCCGCTGATTTGCTTAGGCTCACCATTTTTAAGTGCCAGCTCCCGCAACTCAGCCAGGCCGACTTTCCCGTTTTCGAAGTCCTTTCCCTTACCACTGTCGAAAGAAGCATATCGCTCTTTTCTCAAGCTTTTATAATCGCTCTTTGTAAGGATCTTGTCTGCAATCAATAACGATCTGGCGAAGACATCCATCGCTCCGATATGTGCGTGGAAAAGATCTTCCAGGTCAGTTGAATTCCTTCGTGTCTTGGCGTCGAAGTTGATACCACCACCACCGAATCCGCCTGCTTCAAGGATTACCAATAATGCTTCAGCTACCTCATTCAGGTTATTTGGAAACTGATCGGTATCCCAACCATTCTGATAATCACCCCTGTTCGCATCGATGCTACCCAGCAATCCTGCATCCGCAGCAACCTGCAGCTCATGCTGGAAGGTATGATTGGCCAGCGTAGCGTGGTTTACTTCTATATTCAGTTTAAAATCCTTATCCAGTCCGTTTGCTCTCAGGAACCCAACTACGGTTGCTGCGTCAAAATCATACTGATGCTTGGTAGGCTCCATAGGCTTAGGCTCGATGAAGAACGTTCCTTTAAAGCCCTGACTTCTCGCATAGTCTTTCGCCTGATGTAGGAACTGTGCCAGGTGATCCAGCTCACGCTTCATGTTGGTATTCAGCAAAGACATATAGCCTTCTCTTCCTCCCCAGAACACATAATTTTCTCCTCCTAACTTGATGGTCGCATCAAGGGCATTCTTCACTTGTGCTCCGGCATAAGCCACCACGTTAAAATCAGGATTTGTAGCAGCACCATTCATGTAGCGGGCGTGTGAAAACAGGTTAGCCGTTCCCCAAAGTAATTTCACGCCTGAAGCTGACATCTTCTCTTTCGCGTAGTCGGTGATTTTAGCCAGTCTATCTTCAGACTCCTGGATCGTATTCCCCTCCTCTACCAGATCAAAATCATGAAAGCAATAGTAAGGAAGCCCTAACTTGGTGATGAACTCAAACGCTGCATCCATCTTGTCTTTGGCTCGCTGAACTGGTTCTTTAGCGGCATCCCATGGAAATACTTTCACCCCTGGACCGAACGGGTCACCACCGGTGTTGCACAGTGTATGCCAGTAAGCGCAGGCAAACCTGAAATGGTCTTTCATCGATTTGCCGGCAACAACTTTCTTTTCGTCGTAATACTTAAATGCAAAAGGATTATCTGATTCCGGACCTTCATATTTAATGGTCCCTACTCCTTTGAAATACTCTTTTTCTCCTAGTGTGGGCATGGGATTAATGTTTTATTTAAATGCTTTTCTACAAACTTAAAGACTTATAGTCATTTTTACTATATCTCTTTGAGTCATTCGATGTTTTCCCTTAAATTACTCATTCGATCCCAATTATTTTTATTTACAACATGAAAAACCCAACAGCTAACCCTCATAGAAGATCATTCATGAAGAAGTCCTTGCTTTCCGGTGTAGGACTAACTGGTTTAATGACCTCATATGCCGAACCACCTGCTAAAAACATCAAACTCCCTGATTCATTATCAGTAGTTTTTCAGGGCGACTCCATCACAGACGCTGGTCGAAGCAAAGAGAGCGAGAAAGCCAACGATTTCCATAATATGGGTCGTGGCTATGCCATGCTGGCCTGTGCCAATTTGGTGGGCGGATTCCCTCAAACGAGTTGGCAACTATACAATCGGGGCATCAGCGGAAACAAAGTCCCGCAATTAGATGCCCGATGGGAAAAGGATTGCCTGGAAATGCAGCCTGATGTAGTGAGTATCCTGATTGGCGTAAATGACTACTGGCATACTTTCACTCATGATTATAAAGGCACCCCATCCTCCTACGAAAAAGATTTTGATGCACTCCTCGAAAGAACAAAAAGCAACCGCCCAGGTGTAAAGTTGATCATTGGTGAACCATTCGCATTGAAGGAAGGTTCGGCTATTCAGAAAATAGAAAGGTGGTATCCTGAGTTTTATGAATATCAAAAAGCTGCTAAAAGAGTATCTGACAAGCATAAAGCAGCCTGGATCCCCTACCAAAAGATCTTTGATGATGCTTGCAAAAAAGCCAGCTACGATTACTGGGGCCCAGATGGAGTACATCCCTCTTTTGCAGGTGCACATCTGATGGCCAAAAGCTGGATAGAAGCTTTCAGCAGTCTCTATAAATAAACCTATGCTAAAATGATTTCAAGAAATTCTTTGATCCTCTCAATAGTAGTGTTCTTTTTGTGGTCCTGTAATCAAGCAGATCAAACAACTCAAAAATCCACTGACCTAATGATTGAGTCCACCAACAACGGATATCGCCAGGCATCTTTTGATATTCCGGTAAAGAGATACTGTATGCACCTGGAGTTGAAAAACGACCCTCAGCTTATTCGTGAATACAAAGAATGGCATGCAAAAGTATGGCCGGAAGTATTGGACGGCATCAATAAGGTTGGCATCCTGGATCATGAGATCTACCTCGATGGGACCCATTTATTTATGATCCTTGTGACTCCTGCTGATTTTGACTTTGAAACGCAAATGGGCAAACTGGCAGGATTACCACGCCAGGCTGAGTGGGAAGAGTTTATGACCAAATATCAAAAGTCGTCTCCTGATGCATCCTCGGCTGAAAAGTGGGTGAAGATGGAACGGGTGTTTAAGTATAACCCAGGGCATGACTGAATTAAAATACAAAAACTAGCACGGAAGTAACTTCCGCGCTAGTTTCTTGCTAGTGTCTATTTTTCTGAAGCCAATTATTATTGAATGACTCTTACCTCGGCACGTTCTCTTTTGGTGCTCTCAAGGTATTTATCCAGGTATTTTTCATCATTGGCGTCGCTGTCACCATAATATTCTCGTAGCTCAGACAGCTTTTTGTGCATGCCTTCTCTTACTGACGCATATTCCGGGTCGTTGTAAAGATTTTTCATCTCAGCAGGATCCTTTTCAAGATCATACAATTCCCATTGATCGATGTCATAATAGTAATGGATGAGCTTATACCTTTTGTCCGCAACTCCATAGTGCCTTTTCACCATGTGTACAGAAGGATACTCATAATAGGTATAGTAAACAGCATCTCGCCATTCATCTGTCTCTCCACTCACAAGCTTTCTGAATGACTCACCCTGCATTTCACCAGGAATTTCAATACCGGCGTAATCCAGGAATGTCGGGGCAAGATCCAGATTCTGAACCAGCTCATCAACCTTTGTTCCTGCTTTGATCTCTTTTGGGTAACGAACCAGCATGGGTGTCCTAAAAGATTCTTCATACATAAATCGTTTGTCGAACCATCCGTGCTCACCCAGGTAAAATCCCTGATCAGAGGTATACACGACAATGGTATTGTCCAGCATGCCATTTTCCTCCAGGTAGTCCATCACCTCTCCTACACCATCATCTACTGATTGGATGGTTCGCAGGTAGTCTTTGATGTACCGGTTAAACTTCCACACCCCAATTTCTTTCTCAGACATCTCAGCAAATCGGGCTTTTAGTTCATTGTTTTTTGGCTCATAAGCCGCATTCCAGTCCGCCAGTTGCTTTTCATCGAATCGGGCCAGCTCTCTATGAAAACCTGTGCTGTCTCCATTGGGATCTACCACCATCTTGAAGTCATGACCCCACTGCGCATGACCATCTACTTCCATCTCCTGCTCTTTGGCAGCAACTCCCCGACCTTCATAATCATCAAAGTAGTTGGCTGGAGGTGTAAACTCCTTATCATCAAATAAGGTTAGATATTTTGGTGAAGGCTTCCAGTTACGATGAGGTGCCTTGTGATGATACATCAACAAAAACGGCTTTTCTGGATCTCGGCCTTCTTTCAGCCAATCCATCGCAAATTCGGTAATGAGTTCGGTACAGTAGCCGAGGAAATTCTTTCGCTCCCCATTCACAATAAAGTCAGGATTGTAGTAGTGCCCCTGTCCGGGTAGTACCATGCTGTGATCAAAACCCTGCGGCAATCCATCCAGGTGGATCTTTCCGATCAAGGCGGTCTGATATCCATTGGCCTGCAGAAGCTTAGGAAAACTAGCCTGATCCCAGTTGAACGGTTGCACGTTGTCTACCTTTCCATTGACGAAGCTGTGCTTACCGGTGAGAAGTACTGCTCTACTTGGAGCGCAGATCGAGTTGGTCACACAAGCTCTTGTAAATAGTGCACCTTCATTGGCAATCCTGTCAATGTTGGGTGTATTGTTTAATCCGTAACCATAGGCACTTATGGCCTGGTACGCATGGTCATCGCTGAATATCACAAGAATATTCGGCTTTTTGGCGGGTTCCTCTCCGCAACTGGATATCAATAAGCCAACGACAATGGCTAATACTAAACTGGTCAGATTTTTCATTATAGGTTTTTGCATAGGTTGATCATTTCGAAGGCTTGAAGTTAGAAAAACTAAACTATTTGTACCAAAACAACCATTATTATATGGATCACTTTCTGATGTGTCCCGTGGAATTCTTATTTTGCGATACATTAACAGACTACGATTCAAATAATAACAAACAGATTACCCCTTCATGAAATCAAAATTACTCAACGAAGTCACTGAAACATTGTTAATGGGTCCAGGCCCTTCCTGTGTTCCCAATGAAGTTTATGACGCCCTTTCGACTCCATCTCTTGGTCACCTTGATCCTCATTTCATCAAGATCATGGATGACATCAAGACTTCACTCCAGACGCTCTTTCAAACCAAAAACAAGCTCACCATCCCCGTTTCCGGTACAGGCTCTGCTGGTATGGAAACCTGTTTTGTGAACCTTGTTGAGCCGGGAGATAAAGTCCTGATTTTGACCAATGGTGTCTTTGGAAAAAGGATGCAGGATCTGGCCGGCAGACTGGGAGCAACTGTTGATGCACTTGAGTTTGAATGGGGTACCCCTGTCGTGCCTGCAGATGTTGAGAAAAAGCTGGAGGGTTCAAAATACGACCTGATCGCAGTGGTACATGCCGAAACATCTACCGGTGTAAGGAACCCCGTTGAAGAGATCTCGAAAATAGTAACCAAAACAGGTGCTTTATTCCTTGTAGATACAGTAACCAGTTTGGGTGGGATTCCCGTGAAAGTGGATGAATGGAAAATAGATGCCATCTACAGTGGTACGCAGAAATGCCTTTCGTGTCCTCCGGGATTATCCCCCGTTTCGATGTCCGACCGGGCTGTGAAAAAGATCATGGACAGGAAAAGCAAAGTACCCAACTGGTACCTTGACCTCACGATGATCATCAACTACTGGGCAGGAGAAAAGCGAGCCTATCACCACACAGCCCCCATCAACATGCTATATGCCCTCAATGAGGCCGTCCACCTGATACTGGATGAGGGACTTGAGAATGTCTTTAAGCGTCATGCAGAGATCCATGAATATCTGGGTAAAGAGCTAGAAAAAATAGGATTGAAATTTTACGTGGAGAAGGCATACAGGTTGCCCATGCTCAATGCTGTTACAATTCCCGCAGGAGTTGATGATGCATCAATCAGGACCCATTTGTTGAAAAACCATCAGATCGAAATTGGTGGTGGATTAGGCCCTCTTGCAGGTAAGATCTGGCGAATTGGGATCATGGGGCATACCGCACGTAAAGAAAATGTGGATCGGCTGATCAAGGGATTGAAAGAAGTCCTTTAGACCTGAGTTTCAAAACAAACCAACCCAAGCATGTACTTCCTAAGAAGAATCTTCCCTGTTCTTTCCATTTCCCTATTGGTACTTGGCAGTTGCCAAACTACAGATCAAAGTGAATCTGCAACCAGTCGCCCAAACATTGTTTGGCTGGTCACGGAGGATATGGGACACTACATCCCGGCTTTTGGTGATTCCACCATCAAAACGCCAAACATCAGTCGACTGGCAGCAGAAGGAATCCGATACCCCAACTTCTTTTCCCCTTCCGGCGTTTGTGCTCCAAGCCGGGCTGCCATTGCGACAGGTCTCTACCCTTCCAGCTTTGGTGCCAATCATATGCGCACCGGCTCTCATACTGACCATACGGGACTCCCGAAATACGAGGCCATACCGCCACCGGAAACACGGATGATGAGTGAATGGTTGAGGATGGATGGTTACTATTGCTCGAATAATGTAAAGGAAGACTACCAGTTTATGGCTCCGGTCACGGCATGGGATGAAAGCAGCTATTATGCTCATTATAGAAACAGGAAAGCCGGGCAACCTTTCTTTGCTATTTTCAATTTCACCACAACGCATGAGTCCGGATTGTTCGAGCCTTATGGGATCAGAAAAAATGAGTTGAGGCATTATCATTCGGGAGACACCAGCATTTCTGAAACTACCTGGAATGGGAAAACATCCGGTGAAGAAACTCCTGTTCTTGTAGATAGCACTGTCCATTTCAATGTACCTCCCTATCTGCCAGACAATGAGGTGACCCAGCGAGATTTGTGGAAGCTCTACAACAACATTGCAGAGATGGACCGACAACTCGGTGCCATCCTGGATCAACTGGAAGAAGACGGGTTGCTGGACAATACCATCATCTTCTTTTATGCCGACCATGGCGGTCCGCTTCCTCGTCAGAAACGTTTGATCTATGACAGTGGATTGAAATCTCCTATGATCATACGTTTTCCTGACAAACAAGATGCCGGAACCATAGATGAGCAGCTGGTTAGCTTCATTGACCTGGCTCCTACGGTATTGTCTCTGGCTGATATTGCCCCCAAAGACTATATGCACGGACAGGCATTTCTAGGATCGCATAAAGCTGCTGATGAAAGATCATTTATCCATGGAGCAGCAGACCGGTTCGATGAATTCACTGATGCTATCAGAGCCGTTCGTGGTCCACAATTCAAATACATCCGCAACTACCGACCAGAGCAGCCTTATTATCTGCCTGTCAGCTACCGGGAGCAAATCCCGACAATGAAGGAATTACTCCGGCTACGAGATGCCGGTCAGCTGAATGAGCACCAGATGCAGTGGTTCAGGGAAACCAAAGACCCTGAGGAACTCTTTGACTGTATCAATGATCCTCACGAGCTAAATAATATTGCGGACGACCCGGCATATGCAGACCAGCTGAACGCCATGCGGACTGAGATGGACAGGTGGCTCACGCAAATCGGTGACCAACCTAATCTACCCGAGCGGGAGTTGATCGACCAGCTTTGGGATGGAAAGGATCAGCAACCAGTTACTATGGACCCTACATTTGAAGTAAATGAGGATCAATTAGTGATTACCTGTAACACAAAAGGAGCTTCAATCGGGTACCAGGTAGTATCAGAATCAGGACATAAATCCAACTCATGGCAAGTATATTCAGAACCAATTAAGGTCACAACACCAGGTAAGGTTTTGATTCAGGCACACAGAATCGGATATCAACCAAGTAAAACACTTACTTATACAGTTAATTAAGATTAAATGATTACCTTAGACTGAAATAAGGGTTTGTATCATGAAATATTTAGGTTGTACGCTTGCTTTGATAGTTCTTGGTTTACTTCCTCTAAAGGCTCAGTATCGACAAAATGACAAATGGAATCTTTCAGAAAAAGGACTTTCATTTTATTCAAACCCCGAGCATAATTTTTCCGAAAGACCTTTTACACAAAGGGGTCCCCAAAAACTGGAATCGCCTGCCTCAAAAGCTCATGTTAAAAAGCTTGCTCATGATCAAATGCCAAATTTATTACCAGAGGGTATTTTCCCATCCAGGAATTTGATTCCGGATAATACCACACAATATAGTTTAATCATTACGGACCCTTCCAAAATCAGGATTTCAAAGGAGCTACAAGAAAAGATGAAGGACTGATCAGCTCCTGATCCGTATAATCATCGATATTCTCCACTCATAATATTTTTCATTTCCTTACCAACCAATTTTCTGGTCGATCTGTCTATATGGGCGTAGTGAGATCTACAAACTCAAAATAATTGTAAGGCAAATAAATTTTGTCAAACTATGCAACCAAAAATGAAAGATAGAAACTATAGACTGGGTTCAATAGTTTTAGGACTGGCAGTAATGGTCATATTATTCCTGACCAGTTGCGATGAGATGGATGAGCCCACACCCATCGAAGTGGCTCACGTGAGTATTTATCATGGTTCACCTGATACTGATGGGCTGGATATTCGGGTGAGTACAGGTCAGATCAACAATGATCCATTCGAGTTCAGGGACTTTAGCAACTACCTGAATTTCTACCCTGGAAACCGAAACATGAAGTTTATCGAGGCCAATGCTGGTGTCATAGCATTGGTGGATACCACTTTCACTTTCGAAGTTGGTGAATCCTATTCCGTACTGATAGCTAACACAGCTAACAACCTGGAGGCCGTTATGATCGAAGACAGTTTTCCTGAGGCTATTTCAGGAAAAGCCATGGTGAGGTTTATTCATCTTTCACCTGATGTACCGGCTGTCAAGTTATTGGCTGATGAAGATGAGCTGTTTGATGCAGAAAGTTTTAAAAATAGCAGCAAGTTCGTACCAGTGGACGCTGGTCGAGTTACTTTCGAATTTGTCGCTGAAGATGGACAAAACACAGTGCTTCAGGCCCCCAATGTAGAATTAATGAGTAGGAGATACTACAACATTATTCTCACTGGATTTGATGTACCCCCTACCGGAAATGCACATGAACTTAGTGCGGATATTGTTAGATTGTAATATCCTGCTAAATCCGATCAATAGAATAGAAGGTCCTTAATTGGGGCCTTCTTTTGTTTTATAGGAATTTGGGTTTTGGTAAACATATGGCGATAAACATGTAATTATTAAAGGTCATTCCATTGAAGAAATTAGAAGTAGTTCAAAGGATTCCTACTTTGTCAACGATATAGCGCAAGCGTCCCGCTTGTGCTATATCGTATCTGCTATACCTACGTCGTAATTATATATGACTTAATTCAATCAATCCTTTCTTGCCATGAAAGTCTCTGGCACTACTGTACAAATAATCTTCTTCAAACTCCACAAAACCAGCTACCACCGGATTATCATGGATGTATTGTAACTTTTGATGAAACATAGCTTCTGAAAATATTTGTAGTGGGTGATTGTGTTGTTGCCACAATTGCCAATCCTTGTTATTTCCATTCTGAATTCCTGCATTTTTCATCATGTCAATAATCCATTTTTTCCTGCTTTCACGAGGATTATTTTGAAGTGCTTTTCTCAACATACGGGAGGTATAACTTTTCATTTCACCAATGATTTTATCGAGTGGTCTTCCCTGTGTACCCACAATCATGTGAATATGATTAGTCATAATAACCCAACCATATATATCCAGATCCTTTTCCTTTTGGCAATGCTTCCAGCTATCGAGTACAATATCCTTATATATTATCCTGGTGAATAGGTCAACCCATTCAATAACAGTGAAAGTTATGAAGTAAAGTTTGTCCTGATCGGAAAATTTATATTTCCTGCTCACGCATGAAATATAGTATATTTATAGATAACGTTAGTTAATGAGTTGTCAATAAAACATGTCACAAGCGGGAAGCTTGCGCCAGTTTTAAAGCTTGCGCCAGTTTTAGCTTAGCTAAGTAGCTTTCCAGGATTACAAAGTCGGTAACTGATCCTTTACCTGGTCCCAAAAGGTATCTTCAAACAATCGGGTGCTACCTAGCAAAGCTGAGTCTTCCATCAGGTCCGAAATCTTTACCTTGGTCTTGATCCCTTGTTTATCGAAATATTCAAGCATGGACGGACCAAACAGGTTGAAGGCTCCGGTGATGTTACCGCCCATCACGATGACTTCGGCAGGAAACTTCTTTAGCCAGGGCGTAAACATCTCACCCAGGTTGTTTCCAAATTCATGAAACAGTGCCATGATTTCCGACGAATTCTTAGCCATATCGGCGAGCTCTTTAGCACCTGCCACTTTTTTATCAAATCTCTTTTCGTAGGTGATGGTAAACCAGCGCGTAGAAAAGTAATCGTCCACAAGGCGTTCTTTGAATGGAAGGTGCCACAAACAACCTTCTTTGGGGACATCTTCACACACGACAACAGGCACCCCCTCATCAACGAATGCAGAACCCAACCCGGTGCCCAACGTCACGGCAATGGATTTACTGGCTCCTTTGGCCTTCCCTACCCATGCCTCTCCGACTGCAAAAGCCGTTGCATCATTCAGGTACCTAAAAGGTAACTCAACATCTGTTTCAAGATACGGGGTGAGCGCTTCCTGGATATTCACCTGGTATAAGGCCAGGTACTTCTTATTACCCTCTTCAAACATCCCAACCCCTTCTTTGTAATTAAAAGCTCCCGGCATGGCAAAGCCGATCCCTTCCATTTCATCTGGGTCTATATGCTGTATGGACTGATTCAAAGCGGAGGACCACGAGGTCATGATCTCGTCAAAAGTGCCTTTATTGTTGACTTTTACATAGGACTTGGTGTCATCGAGCAGCCTTCTTTCAGTGTTGTCAACGATTGCACTTAAGATATGTCCACCTCCAATGTCTACGCCTACCGTATATTTCTTCATCACATGTATTCTCGGCCCAAAACTAGTGTGCTTTGAATAAATATTTTAGCCTGATTTACAGTTGGTGAGAAAGCGGGATCATCCGTGCAGAAAGATCAGGGTCTTCCATATCAGGATCCAATGGGAACATCGGCCTTTTAATCCTTTCATGTCCCAATCTGTCAAGATCCTGATCCACACCTCCCGGTGTCAGCGCCATCACCCAGTCGCCACGCATGTTGTAGAGCTCTGGAACAAGGTAACCTATCTTCACAACCACAATATCGGCTTCTCGTGGGTTGAGGCCAAGCTCCGTAAAATCGCTTTCGTGGTGGTACGGTTTTCGTTTTTTGGTGACAATGACTGAAACGCTTCCTGACTTCACCACCACTTCTGTTTCAGCGTGCATGTCTCCATGTTTGATCTTTTCAATGGATCCGGAGATCGTCACTGGAGGTGCATACCGGTCATCCACCACGGCTCCTGCAGTGGCACTGATCTTTCCTCCCTCACCAATGACAACGGCCTCTTTGACAAATTCAGGACCCGGGATAGATGCATAGATAAGTGTAGGGCCTACTGCTGATTTAAATTCAGATCGTTTGAGGATCTCCGTGATGGTCCAGGTGACATCTCCGGCACCCCCGGCAGTGGGATTGTCGCCCATATCACTGATCATAAATGGCTTTTTATCTGAGCTGAGCGCCATCTTCATGCTTTCTTCAAATGTCGTGGTCGGGGCTACAAAATCGAATTCACGTCTGACATCCCAGAATGCTTGCGCCAGCTCCTCAGCCCCTTTGGCAACTGCCTCTTTATCATCTCCGGTTACCATGACCACTCCATGGTTTCTCGGCTCGTCTGCCCAGGCATAGCCAATCCAGATAGCAGCATCGATCACGCCCTCTCGGGCCTCAACTGTTGGGACTTTTGCATACAGGCTTTTGCCCGGCTCGATCCGTGTACTGGTTTTCTCTCCAGGTAGTAAGATGGGAACAGGCACCCAGGCTTTGTAGGCTGGCTTCCCTTTACCTGATTCCAGGCGATCCAGCAGATTATCCACTGCACGTTTTTTGGATTCCAGGGCATCTTCGTGTGGTGCCATGCGGTAGCAGGTGATCAGATCCGAATGACCCGCCAATGCTTCCGACACATTTCCATGCAGGTCCATGCTGGTGGAAATCAGTGTTTCGGTTCCTACCACCTTCCTGATCTTTTGTATCATATCCCCCTCCGGATCATTCAGGCCCTGCACACTCATGGCTCCATGGATGTCAAAAAACAGTCCATCGTAAGGCAGGTTTTCTTCCAGCATCTCGAGTATCACGCCCATCAAGGAATCATAGGCATGCTTTGAGACGATCCCTCCCGGCAACGCATGGCCACGCAACGCCGGAAACCATTCAGCGCGCTGTCGGTTTACCGAATCCGGATGCATAAATGGGTAATACCCAAAGATCTCATCTCCTACCCGGGCATGAAAGGCATCTGTTTCCGACACCGCTGGTGAGAACGTGCTAGACTCAATGGCCAGCCCGGCTATGGCTACTCTCGGTAGGTCGGCCGGTTTATCGCTGGTAGAACAGCTAATTGTAAATAATGATATTGACAGTAAAAGGAGGGATTGTTTGAAATTCATACCGCCAAAGTACGATTATGATGTGAACAATGGCAACATCATGAAAGGAAATTAATGAAAGCTGATATTTGCCAAAATGATATTTTATCTTAATTCATCACTTATTCAGTATTATTTTATGTTGCCCAATAATTGTGGCATTTGTGTTTAGAACAAAAACAAGATATACACCTCCTGGAATTTCAGTTAAAAAAACCTTATTGTTGTTCACCTCTAGTTTTTGAGATAAAACAGTCTTACCATCTAAACTCACGATATGAACAACCACATTTTGGTCTAACTGAAACTGAATAAAATCCTTAGCCGGATTAGGTGATATGATCAGGTTTTTATCAGGCGATACTGACAAAACCTCAACTTCAGAACCCACTATTAGTGTGCGTGCGACCGGAATCGCAGGGTAATAATTGGTGTCACCCAGCTGATATGCTGATATAATCGTAGTTCCATCACTAACAATAGAAACTGAATTATCAAGCACAATAGCAACTGATTCGTCTGAACTCGAGTAATTAATTTCCAAGCCAGAACTAGCTGATCCAATTAACTGGAACGGGTCATCTCCAAGTACTTTTTGTGGTATATCTTCAAAAGTGATTGTTTGTTCGGCTTTTGCAACTACTAATTCCTGCTGAACATCCTCGGCTGCTTCAAAGTTTGTATTTCCTTCCTGACGAGCTGTAATTGTTGTTGTTCCTGCTCCAATTATGATAACAGTTGACCCTGATACGGTGGCAACTGTCTCATCAGAACTTGTATAATATATCTCCAATCCCGAACTAGATGTACCTTCTAGTTCAAACGATTCATTGCCATATGTCTTTGAGGGTAAAGCATCAAATGTGATGGTTTGTTCAGCTTTTGCAACTACAAATTCCTGCTGAACATCCTCGGCTGCTTCAAAGTTTGCATTTCCTTCCTGACGAGCTGTAATTGTTGTTGTTCCTGCTCCAATTATGATAACAGTTGACCCTGATACGGTGGCAACTGTCTCATCAGAACTTGTATAATATATCTCCAATCCCGAACTAGATGTACCTTCTAGTTCAAACGATTCATTGCCATATGCCTTTGAGGGTAAAGCATCAAATGTGATGGTTTGTTCAGCTTTTGCAACTACAAATTCCTGCTGAACATCCTCGGCTGCTTCAAAGTTTGCATTTCCTTCCTGACGAGCTGTAATTGTTGTTGTTCCTGCTCCAATTATGATAACAGTTGACCCTGATACGGTGGCAACTGTCTCATCAGAACTTGTATAATATATCTCCAATCCCGAACTAGATGTACCTTCTAGTTCAAACGATTCATTGCCATATGCCTTTGAGGGTAAAGCATCAAATGTGATGGTTTGTTCAGCTTTTGCAACTACAAATTCCTGCTGAACATCCTCGGCTGCTTCAAAGTTTGCATTTCCTTCCTGACGAGCTGTAATTGTTGTTGTTCCTGCTCCAATTATGATAACAGTTGACCCTGATACGGTGGCAACTGTCTCATCAGAACTTGTATAATATATCTCCAATCCCGAACTAGATGTACCTTCTAGTTCAAACGATTCATTGCCATATGCCTTTGAGGGTAAAGCATCAAATGTGATGGTTTGTTCAGCTTTTGCAACTACTAATTCCTGCTGAACATCCTCGGCTGCTTCAAAGTTTGCATTTCCTTCCTGACGAGCTGTAATTGTTGTTGTTCCTGCTCCAACTATTGTGACATTTGATCCAGCAACAGTCGCCACTGTTTCATTCGAACTTGTATAAAATACCTCTAAACCTGAACTAGATGCACCTTCCAGTTCAAACGATTCATCGCCATATGTCTTTAAGGGTAAAGCATCAAATGTGATCGTTTGCCCAGTCTTTTGTCTTATTACTGTCAAACTACTGTACCGAGGTTTACCACCAAATTCACCAGAAAAGTCAGCAATTTTATGATAATTTTCACCAGAGGTATCAATAGAAAAAACCACTCCAAAACCATTTATGCCACCAGATCCAGATGCACCAAAGAATTTATCACCACTTTGGACTAATGTACCTCGAGGGCCGCTGCCATTTGCTCCATCAAAATCATGAACTTTGGTAAAATTACTTCCAGTAGTATCTATTGAAAATATGACTCCTTTATCGAAATCCCCTCCCGACATTGTCATCCCCCATAATTTACCATTACACTCAATAAGGTTACCTCTAGGCCTTCTCCCGCTACTTTCTTCAAAATCACGGACGATTGTGAAATCTAAACCATTAGTATCTATTGAAAAAATCACTCCATCTCCATTAATTCCTCCGGATTGCGCCATTCCCCAAAGTCTACCATTACTTTCGACAAAGCCCGCATTTGGATTTGCACCATTGGTTTCATCAAAATCTACAAGCTTCTCAAATCCTGTCCCATCTAATCCTATTGAAAACACAACTCCATAATCATTCTCACCGCCCCGAAATGTCACCCCCCATAGTTTGTTGTTGCTTTTGATGAGACTTCCATAAGGCCAGGCACCATCAGTAAAGTCAAAATCATGTACCTTATTAAATCCTGTACCGTCAGGGTTTATAAAATAGATAACACCCTCATCAAAATCACCTCCCAAACTTGCCATCCCCCATAACTTGCCATCACTCTCAATTAAACTTCCTTCTGGAAAACTTCCATTGTGTCCATCAAACTCAAATTCCTTTTTAAAATCATTACCATCTAAACCTATTGAATAAATAACACCATTACCAAACCTACCTCCCTGAGATGATGTCCCCCACAACTTCCCATTAAGCTTGAGAAATTTCCCCTTTGGATAACTACCTATTAGATTATCAAAGTCATGAACTTTAGTAAAATTATCTCCAGATTTACCTATTGAAAAAATGACACCGTTTAAAGAATTTCCGCCATGATAGGTCATTCCCCATAGCTTATCTTCATACTCCAGAAGCATGGTTTGTGTTGGATACCTACCTCTTAATTCATCAAATTCTTGGACTTTAGAAAAAACACTCGTCTCAGAATTAATCTTAAATAACACACCAGAATAATAACTACCACCCCATGATGTCATTCCCCAAAGATCTCCATCACTTTCAATCAATCCTCCAGTTGGATTTTTTCCATTTTCTGTATTAAAATTATGTTCAAGGATAAAATTACCTCCATCAAGATCCATAGAAAAAATAGTACCTTCCCCTGAGCTTCCTCCTCTAAAAGTTATTCCCCAAAGCTTTCCATTAGACAATATCAATGATCCAGCAGGAGTACCTCCTTCCAAAATATTAAAATCATGAATCTTTGTAAATACAGTTCCTACTAAATTGAACTCAAAAACAGTCCCCCATCCGTGACTACCACCAAAATTTGCTGTTCCGTACAATTTTCCGCTATGATACAAAAGCTTTTCAGATGGTTGAAGACCGTCAACAGTATCAAATTCATGTAATAATGTAAAAGCTGATCCATCAAGATTAATTGAATACAAGGTTCCCTTATCAGACTCCCCGCCGGCTTGAGTAACACCAAAAAGTTTTCCGTCAACCTCAATTAATCCTCCTGATGGAATACGTCCATTAGTACCATTGAAATCATGAATTTTTGTGTAATTATTTCCAGTAGTATCAAGTGAATAAATAACACCATTCCCAAAATCACCACCACTAGAAGCTATCCCCCAAAACTTGCCATTCTTTTCCAAAAGACTACCTGTGGGCTTACCGCCATTAGAATTATCAAAATCATAAACCCTATTAAATTCTGAACCATCTGGATTTATAGTAAAAATAATTCCAACCTCACCAGTACCCCCTGAGGTCGTTGACCCCCAAAACTTACCATTACATTCAATTAGAGTCGACTTAGGATAACGACCACATGAAAAATCAACCCATTTTTCTGAATTTGTTCCATCATCATTGATCGCAAAGACATTCCCTCCACCTAAGGTCCCTACCCCAACAAGTTTGTTTTGGGCGGTCGAGTCTATAAAAAACATCAAAAACATTAAAACTGAAATAAGTTTTACAGAACTTGATGAAAAATTCAAATGAAGGAGATTTGTAAGATGCAGAATTTTAGATTGTTCCAATAAAGTTTCAGATCATAATTCACTAATAGCGGTAAATCTATTTAAAACCGGTGATTAACAAATACATAAATATAATATTTATCTATCCCGATTGTGTAGAAATCTTAGCCCCTCAAGGACTTACCCCCTGCATCATCAGTCCGCAGATGTAAGCCCCATAGGTACCCAGCACATATCCAAGCACGGCCATCAACACCCCTACCGGAGCGAGTGACGGATGGAAGTAAGAGGCTACTACCGGAGCTGAAGCTGCTCCTCCTACATTGGCCTGGCTCCCCACGGCGATGAAAAACATGGGCGCTTTGATAATCTTGGCTACTATGATCAGCAGTGCAGCGTGGAACATAATCCACACAAACCCCACCAGGAAGAGTCCCAGGTCATCAAAAATGGCAGTGACATCCATATAGGTCCCAATCGTGGCGACCAGGATGAAGATGAACACTGTTCCGATCTTGGAGGCTCCGGCTCCTTCCAGCTCTCGCGCCCGGGTAAATGATAGCACTACACCCAGCGTAGTCGTGATCACCACAATCCAGAAGAACCCGGAGTCCAGGCTATAGTCTTTCAAGCTGGGGAAATTTACTCCAATATAGGGTGCGATGATATCGGCCAACCAGTGGCCGAAAGCTGTGCATATAAAGGCAACACCAAGTACCTTAAACAGGTCAGGGGCAGTAGGGATCCGCCAGACGCTTTGCTGATAATCCGCTATTTTCTTTTTCAGGGATTCGATGGAGCTGTCGTCGGCCTTCAGCTTTCTGTTGACCCACTCATTGCGTCCGATACCAATCATCATGATGGCCAGCCAGATATTGGCAACGATGATGTCTACAGCAACCACCTTGGAAAACACCTCATCGCTCACTTCAAATACCTCTTTCATCGCGGCCTGGTTGGCTCCTCCTCCTATCCAGCTGCCTGCTACGGTGGTGAGTCCTCGCCAAACCTCGTTGGGTGGTGGTGCGTTGATGATGTCCGGGGCGATGTAGCTAAACAACAGGATAGATAGTGGTCCGCCCAGCACGATCCCGATGGTCCCGGTGAAAAACATGATAAGTGCTTTTGGGCCCAGCTTGGCCAGCTCCTTCAGGTCTACGCTGATCGTGAGCAGTACAAGACTTGCCGGCAATAGATACCTGCTGGCTACAAAATATAGGTTGGACTCATGGGGATCAATGATCCCAAACGTAGAGAGCATCGAAGGCAGGAAATAGCAGACCAGAATGGTGGGCACCATCGTGTAGAACTTCTGCCAGAATTTGCTGCCACTACTAGCGGTAGAAAACACAAACATCAGGATCAGCATCAGCAAGCCGAATATGACGGCGTCGTTGGTGATTAAAGGCTCATGATCAGTCATAAAAGCGTTCGGTTATAGGTTGGACTTCAATATGGGACCAGTTTTTGAGATATGGGGTATGAATCGGGGGAAATTTTGGACATTCGGATGTTCCGACATTCGGATATTCAGACAATGAGACACCTACATTCCACTTCGAGAGACGATGAATGGAGGCCAAGCAAACAATTTCTAGAGAGAATGAAATCCAGAACCACTTCTCCAGGTATGCATGGGGATTGTGTCGTCACCAATCAGCCGATGGCTGAAAGGTTTCCTCACAATGACATGACCTGTTGCAGGGGCTTGTGCTATATCAGATCTCCCCAAAGATCAAATAGACTCCCTACTCTCTTCCTGTGCGGATCCAGGGAATGATGTCAACTGTATGTCTCTGATATAGGTTGACCATTTTAAGTCAACTTATAACGAAGCATATCTTAAAAATCATAAAAACACTGAAAGTTCTGTGATGATAACCAATCTCACTTTAGATTTTTAGAACCCTTGCTCTCAAGAAAATCTAATTTAATTGAATCAATTTGATTCTTCATTTTTAACATTGTCGCCTCTGAAAGATACCTGGTCAATGGAAAAATTTCTTCTTCCTTGACTTCCACCCCTTCTCCTAGCTTGCCATAATCCAAATTAATAATTCTCAGATCAGATGTATCTTTCAAGTGAGAACGTGTAATATCGATCATTTGGGCTGTTTCACTACTCCAGGTTGTAAACAGGGTCCAGACAGGAATGGTTAGCAGTTTAAAGAACTTAACCTCGGTATCCTGCTTAAAATAGTCACCATTGCCATTTCTTAGAAACACTATTTTAACATCAAACTTGTATTTATCATGATCGCTGGCATGTAATTTTATTAGTTCATCATATATTTTTAGTGTCGTCTCCAATCCTGAATTTTCATAGTAACCTCCGTCTACGAAATTTAAGTATTTACGATTTTCAATGGGTATCCTTCCAGGTGCAGTGAAGAATGGGAACCTCCCGCTTAGCGACATGGCGGTCTTTAGAGGAATATCTTTAAAATTCGCGTCAACTATTAAGGTTTCGTTCTCCACATTTGAATTGCTTGTTCGGGGAAATGGGGACAGAAGTCCATGCATTCCTCGTTCCACAACTGTGATGTTATAAAAATTTATTGGGTAGGTATAATTTTGATCATACATATTCAAGTAGTGATCATTAAGATAATCTTTGCCGGTCACATCACTGAATTTCCTTGCCCAGGCATCTTCCAGGAATTTGGACCTGTCTGTTGCCTTAATGGAAAAAGGGGATATACATTGAACCAATTCTGTAAAAAACATAGGCATGGTACACGGACTCAAATAATCTTCACCAACGATTTGGCGAAGGTTATCCGACATGTTACTGAATTCTTCAATGTGATCCTCACCAGATAAATTGTTTAGGTACTTTTTATAGGCTAGATAGAAACCGGCTCCTTCGGAGCTTCCTGAAACGGTGGACATTGCAAATACTGAGGAAAAGAAGTCCTCTCTATATTTCATATCTAAATGTGCTAATACCATTGAGGTCCAGAATGATGCCCGGCTGCCACCCCCTTCGCCAGCTACTAGTATTACAGTTAAGCTATCCAGGCTGTCTTTATCCTTCATCCTGTCATCATACCAATTCGAAAAATAATTATGTAAATTATCTTCAGAGATAGCCAAATTAGCCGGTTCACTTGATCTTATGTTATCATTATTATTAAAACTACCAACAAGAAGAAGGTATAGAATTATAAAGAATGTAATTGGCCACTTTATTCTGATGTCAATAACACGGATCCAGGAACCTATATAAGTAAACACAGATAAGCCCAGGCCGATAACAGCAAGCGGTCCTAAACTCTGGCTAATTAGAAAAGTATGGGCATCAAAAAATGAAAGTATGGTAATAGCAATATAGATGACAAAAACTCCTGCTAATAGGTAAAGTGTTGCTTTTGGAAATTTTCGTAGTGTTTCTATCCGAAAAAATGCCTTTTCAATTTTCCAATTAAACCCCACTAATAGGGATGACTTCAAAATAGCCCTTCGATAAATTGAAACCAGGATATAAATGCTCAAACATATCAGGGGCCAAATAATGGCTAATGGATTTAGACCTGATACAAATACTTTGTATTTGATAATTGCCCATGCAAAGATTAACCATACAAGACCACCCAGGACCCTTGGAGTTATTATAACGAGCGATTCAAATCTTTTTGACTCTTCCAACAAATCATAGTCTGCATCAGACAAATGACCTAACCACACTTGACCAAGCAGTCTTGAACCATACCAGATTGAAAGAGACCACAAAAGCATGGTGATTGAAGTATAGAATATGAAAATCCCTGCTATCCCTTCACCAATATCGAGAAATACTTCTCTTGCCTGATCCATATGAACAAAGATCACATAGCCTAATGCGATCATAAGAAGTATTGTCCATAGATTAAAAAAGTACTTGATATAATATTTACTCATGTTCAGGGTCGATTGATTAACTCTAAAATACCTCAAAACGGTATAATTAACCGGATCTACTGATAAAATTTTATTACTTTACTAATTGAATAAACTTAAAAATCTAAGTGATAGTGCTAGGCAAGCAACTAGTTTACAGGAGAGTAAATGGTCAAACCATTGTATCCTCGAGACCAGAGCGTCGGAGCGAGATGTCCGACACACAGAAAAGACAGAACATGCGTTTTAAATACGCCTCTGTCTTTGCGAAGAATGCCATAGCCGATGACTTCCTTGGACTCATCTACGCAGCAGCAGTTGCTCGCATCCCCCGGTTCAATAACGCATATATACTGGCTGTAACCGATTACCTGAGAGCTCCCGAGATTGGTGATATTGTCTTCACCAGTGGGGCTGCAGGAAGTAAGGTGCTGGTGGAGGCGTATGAAGAACCTCAGCTGGCGAAAGTGGCGTTTGACATCATCGGTGAAGATGAAAGTGTAATTTCCTCCGGGGAAACTACACCAACTGACAACGGGATTCAGTGGGAGTTTACACTCACAGAAGATGTTCCCGAAGGTGGTTCGATCAGGATCAGGGCGTATGACCTGCCTGGTAATGTTTCAACTAAATCTTTTGCTGTATGATAACTGCTGATTTGATTTAGCCGCTTCTCTTCATTGGGGAGCGGTTTTTTTTTGTAGAAATCAGAAATCAGGAATCAGATGTTGTACAAACCCTAAATGGAGTTGATCGATTCTACTGATTCAATACCGATTTTCACATATATATGAGTGCTGAATCACTACAATATATTGCCCGTGGTTTATAACACAACAACTTTTTTATCCACATCTCATACATTACCTGGGTGAGTAGATATTTTTTTAAACCTAAATACTATATTTGCAGTCCTTTACGAAGCCATGATAGAATGGCTTTTTCAGTAATGACACGGAGAGGTGGGTGAGTGGCTGAAACCATCCGCCAGTTGGCGGATAAACTGCCGTACAAGAAGAGTACGGTAATAACTTATTGATAGAAAACTAATATTCAACTATACTACGGAGAGGTGGGTGAGTGGCTGAAACCAGCAGTTTGCTAAACTGCCGTACAAGCAATTGTACCGGGGGTTCGAATCCCCCTCTCTCCGCATATCAAAAACCGCGAAGCGGTAAAGCCGGGGAAAGTATATTTTAAATTTATTTGAAAATATACTTGGAGAGGCTTTCGATTTCTGGAGGAAATCGGTTTTTGATATAGCAACCCCAAAAAGGGATCAGCTTTGCTAATCCCCATATTTTACCAGGTCCGCTAGCTCAACTGGATAGAGCAACTGCCTTCTAAGCAGTAGGTTCCGTGTTCGAATCCCGGGCGGATCACGAAGAGAGGAAAAGCCTCCAGCAATAGCAGGGGGCTTTTTCATTTCATACCGCCCGAGAAAGCTTGCTTTCGAAGGGAGTTAAAATGAAAAAGTATCAAATCCGAAGGTTTTGATGGCTTTTACTCTCGGAATTCGGATGCAAACGTGATCAGCGAAGCTAATCCTAAGGGATCGAATACATAAGACATCATAACTGGGATCATATTATGTGAGCAGTAGGTTCCATGGTGGAACGCCACCCCGGTCGATTCCAGGCTGATTAATAATTGTTCTGAGGAGGGTAAAAAAAGCCCCGACTCCTTATGGAGTCCAGGGCTTGATTTAAGAACCAACTTTTATTTTATTTAATATAACTGTATAAACTTATAAGGGAGAAATAAGTTCAATTTCTGATGTATGGACCCTTTGTACATGGAATACAATATGATAAGAATAATCCATTGAATGATAGTAGATATAGGCACCCAAACCACTATCCTCTACTTTAAAAATCTTTCTTCTTAGTGATTAATTGCGCATATTTATATCCATCAAATCACCTCATGGAAATAAATTAGCTTCCATAAACTTGTTGATCTAACTAACCCCTATTTGATGTTTGATGTAAAGTCCATCATGTTTCTCTTCGGATTGTTCAGCGCTTTCACTGGACTCCTTTTTGTCTATTATCTGGCGGCAAACAAGAAATTTGACTGGCATCTAATATCATTTACGATCAGCAAGTTTCTGCAGACTTTCGCAGTTGTGGGATTGGCCCTGGTGACTTATTATCTTGATGTTATTTTACTTCACATAAGTATGGCCTTTTTGGTCCTTGGTTATTCGATGGAGGCCTTTAACCTCGCCAGCTTCGATAAAGTATATAGCAAATATTTCCTTTGGGGCATATTTATCCCACCTACGATAGTGGTAATACTCCTCCTTACTTTTCACAAGATTCCCTACTACCTTTTTGCACAATTTACCCATGCTACAGCTGCATATTGTTTTGGTCTGGCTAGCATCAACCTGTTTAAAAAAAGAAAGAAATCAAGGTTTGCACTGCTTGTGTCCATTACCTACATGTTTTTTTCCATGACATGGACTTTCTCAGCCTCACAGGCTATCCTGGGTGGTGAGAATTTCAGGTATCTCTCAGGAGATACACTTCGTGAAATGCTGATCTACACCTTTGCTACGCTCAACCTGATTGTTGGGAGCGTCGGATATCTCCTCATGCTCAAAGATCTTGATGAGCTTCAAATCAGAAGTAAGAATGAAAAGATAGAGTCTGACAATGTTATGCTGAAGGAGTTGAATGTAAAGAAAGACAAGTTCTTTTCCATCATAGCGCATGATCTAAAAGGGCCAATTGGTGGGCTATTAAACCTGGGTGAAATCCTGCATAAAAAGCACGATGAGCTGCCAGCGGATAAAAGAGAAGAGCTCTTCCGGCTCCTTGTGGCATCCACTAAGGAAACATCCAACTTACTGGAAAACCTGCTGCATTGGTCCCGGTCAGAGACCAAACAGATTGAGATGGCACCAAGGCAGCTCAATATCGATGCACTTGTCAATAAGAGTATCAATCTCCTACGACAGCATTTAGAAGAAAAAAGCATTGTCATCAGGAAGAATATTGATGAATCTATCTTTGTTTGGGCCGATCAAAACATGATTGACACGGTGTTACGAAACCTTTTATCTAATGCCATCAAATATGTCAGGAAAAACGGAAAAATCAACATTAACTGCCAGCTGGACAATCACAATCAGGTAGTGAGTATCAGCATCAACGATAATGGAATCGGCATCAATCAGGAAGTATTGACAAAACTTTTTAGTATTGATCACAATCACTCCACCAAGGGCACCTTAAATGAGCCTGGCACGGGCTTAGGCTTGAAAATTTGTAAGGAATTTATTCATGCCAATGAAGGAAAAATCCAGGTAGAAAGCGTGGTCAACAAAGGAAGCACATTCACTATTTCCCTTCCTGCATATAATCTGGCAGCCAGACAAAACTAGGGTATTGCTTACAATAGTTTATTTAATGGTTAGCTAAGGCTGTTTCATTCATTAGACACTTATTATTGAAATATTTTTAATTTTCCTAAGTAATTTCACCTAGAAACAGCCCCGATAATACTCGTAATTTTCGGATTTCATTATGTAGAGCAATTTTTCTACCCTAAGTTAGCACTCACATACATGAAGAAAAACGAAAATATACTTTAACAGGCGATGATCGAGATTTGAATCTCATTCTTTAAATAACTAGTAGTTTTTTTTTCATATTGGGTTAATTTGGGTTAACGGTCATGAGGGGTCATGGCCGTTTTTTTTTGTTTGTATTTTTTTAAATCAAAATGTCAGGTCTATGAGCGACAGACCTGGGATCATTGGTGTTGGGAAGGTAGCACAAGTCTAGCAATAAGTTCGTCATTTTAACCTATCACAAGCCCCGAACTCCTGAATGGGAACCAACCGTCGCAATAGGGAATGTTCACTTTGAGGATAAAGTGCCTGTCAGTCACCTTTCATTTATGACTGCTTAAAGGTTCAATCGCTAATCTCAGACAAAAGACAGCCAACACCAATGTAACAGGCGCAAAGAACTTTTCGAAAACCGATTCGGCCAGCATATTGCCCAGGGTATTTAGGGAAAATAAAACCACGAGCACCCAAAGAACTACGCGGGTGGCCTTGAGCAGTCCCGGTAGATGGATCCAGCCGAATCGGATCAGGACGGTGTTAAGACAGAGGAGTATGATCCCCAGGGAGACCCATTCAAAACGTAGCAGCTCGTCACTGGTCTGCATTTTGCCGCCCCAGAGGTATTCCACAGGAGCATAGTTAAAGAATAGGATTCCCATGATGATGGACAGGTGAAACAGTATGAGTATCCCGAAAAGGATGGCGGATGCCAAGGCTGCCTGTCTGAAACCAATTAGTTTTTTCATTGAGGAGTGAAAATAGAAGATTTCAACAAAACATATCGGGTTGTTCATAGAAACATGTCACGGGGACGCTTGCGACAATTTTAATGACGCTTCAACACTAATATCAAGTCGTTGCCTTTACTGCTTTCCTTACCTCAGGCGCAACTACAGTACCTAAAAGCTCGATGGCTTTGAGTAGCTTATCATGCGGCATGGTACCTACACTTAGATGCATCAGGAACCGAGTAAGGCCGAACATCTCCTGCTCCATCAGTATCTTATCGATGATCTCCTGTGGGCTTCCAACTAGTAATGATCCTCTCCTGGTTCGCATGGCCTCGTACTGCTGACGGGTCATTGGCGACCAGCCCCGCTCCTGCCCGATCCTGCTCATCACCAACTCGTAGGGTCCATAGAAATCGTCCGCAGCCTGTTGTGAGTCTTCGGCTATGAAGCCATGGGAATGAACGGAGATCTGCATCTTCTCCGGTGCGTGACCTGCAGATAAATAGGTTCTTTTATACAGATCAGCCAGCTGAATAAACTGCTCCGGCATGCCTCCGATAATGGCAATGGCAAGCGGCAAGCCCTTGGTCGCAGCCCTGATCACGGACTCAGGTGTGCCACCCACAGCAATCCAGATAGGCAGTTCCTTTTGATGAGGACGTGGATAAACGCCTCTATTTTTAATCGATGGACGGTGATGTCCCTGCCAGGTCACTCGTTCTGATTTATTAAGCTGAACGAGCAACTCCAGCTTTTCTGAAAAAAGCGCATCATAATCCTTGAGGTCATTGCCAAACAATGGGAAAGACTCAATGAAAGACCCCCTACCCGCCATGATCTCAGCCCGGCCACCGGATAACAGGTCCACATGAGCAAACTGCTGAAAGACTCTCACCGGGTCATCTGAGCTGAGTACTGACACGGCACTGGACAGCTTGATATGCTTTGTCCTGACAGCAGCTGCCGCCAATACGACGGCTGGTGATGACACCACAAAATCAGGTCGGTGATGCTCTCCTACCGCATACACATCCAGGCCTACCTGGTCTGCAAGCTCTATCTCTTCCATCAGGTTTTGCATCCGCTGATAAGGACTCAAAAGCTTGCCTGTTTCAGAATCCGGTGTGTTTTCTACGAAGGTGCTGATACCAATTTCCATGTGTGCTTTAGTTTAAACGTTCGATGTAAATCAAGACAATGACTAGTCTGTGAGCCGCAGACCAGGGGTTTGTATTAGGTTCTTTTGCTTTGATTATCGAACTGATATTATTTATTTCAATATTAACTAATGTACGTACATAAAAATTCAAAGTTTGGGAGAAAAAAGTGTGGAGGAGCTAAAGTAGACGAGACTAAATAGGGTACAAAACATGTCACAAGCGGGACGCTCAAGTTTTGGGAATGACAACTTTCAAATAAATGACTGGTCTGTGAGCCACAGACCAGGTTTTGAATACTTCTCCAGAAATGAATCCAGTAACAGGTATTATGGAACACAAAAAAGCACGCAGAGTACTCCACGTGCTTTTTAAACTATCTCTTAATTAAGATCACCAGTCAACGCCGGTATCCTTCCAGCTTCTGGTATTGGCTGACTCAATTACCCTTTCACAAACCTTTTGTGTCTGTAAAGCATCCTTAAAGGTCGGATTGCAAGGCTTGTTGGTTTCGAGCGACTTGAAGAAGTCTGCCGCCTGATGGATGAATGAGTGCTCATATCCAATGATGAGGCCAGGCACCCACCACTTATCCATGTATGGCTGATCGCCATCCGTCACGTGGATTGATCTCCATCCGCGAACTACCGATTCATCCCTGTGATCGAAATACTCGAGCCTGTTCATGTCATGTAAGTCCCAACGGATAGAGGCATGCTCCCCATTGATCTCCAGGGTATAGAGTGCCTTATGTCCCCTGGCATATCGTGTAGACTCAAACAGACCGAGAGATCCATTGTCAAAGTGGCAATGGAATAAACAGGCATCGTCGATGCCTACCTTTTGCTTTTTGCGGCTGTCATGATGGACTCTCTCTTTGATGAAAGTCTCAGTCACAGCTGAAACATCTTTGATGCCACCATTGAGCCACATGGCTGTGTCAATACAGTGCGCCAGGAGATCTCCTGTTACACCGGAACCGGCTGCTCCTACATCCAGTCTCCAGGTACCGGCACCACCTTGTGGCACGTCCGGACTAATAGTCCAGTCCTGCAGGAAGTTTGCCCGGTAATGGAAGATCTTGCCAAGCTTTCCCGAATCAATGATCTTTTTAGCCAGTGTCACAGCAGGCACCCTGCGGTAGTTGTACCACACGGTGTTTTTTACGCCTGCCTTTTCAATGACCTTCACCATCTCCTCTCCTTCCGCAAGAGTTCGGGACAAAGGCTTTTCACAGAGGATCATCTTGCCTGCTTTGGCCGCAGCAATGGCAATCTCCGCATGGGTGTCGTTAGGTGTGCAGATATCCACGGCGTCGATATCATCTCGGGCGATAAGCTTTTTCCAGTCGGTCTCCGTAGATTCATAGCCCCATTGTTTGGCAAAAGCCTCCACGCGATCCTTATTCCTGGCACAGGCCGCCTTCAATACCGCTTTGGTTTTTAGATCCGGAAAGAAATTCTGAAGTCTGTTGTAGGCATTGGAGTGGGTTCTTCCCATAAAACCACATCCAATCAACCCTATTCTAAGTTCTTTACTCATGGTTGTTTATTCGTTCTTTGAAAAATCTATTTTAGCTCCAGCCATGTGCTTCACGCACTTTGATGAGCATGGCGAGGATATCATTCCATGTTTTTTGCTGTGTCATCACGGAATTGTCAAACATGCAACCATCCCAGCAGATATGTTGAAAAGCTTTGGTCAGATTTCCTTGCTCGTCTCTTAGCCAGTATCCCGCATCATTGACTACATCCAGCTTGCCATTTGGATCTGTGGCCTGGCAGTGACGACCGGTCTTGTCATGGGAGCCTGTCCCATGTACCGTACCATCATTCTGCGCCACATGAAAGTCGATCGTGTATGGCCTTAGCGCCTTAGTGATTTTCTTCAAACCGGCAGTAAGCGTATCGCGGTCCTTCCAGTCAAAATTCTCCGGCAGTATTCGGTCATCTGGCTTGTTGTAACCTAACAGGTAAAGCATTGTATGCGCCATATCTGCCTGGAATCCCATATTAGGTCTGTCAACAGCTTCCAGGGTTTCCACCATGGTTTTCCAGCTGTGCATTCCGCCCCAACAGATCTCACCTTCTGCTGCCAGACGCTCATCGTAGTCGGCAGCCACATCACAGGCTTCCCGGAAGGTCTGTGCAATTAGCTTGGAGTTGTTCACTGGGTCTTTAGCCCAGTCGTTGGGGCTGGATGCCGAATCAATACGGATGATACCATAGCTTCTCACACCTTGCTCTCGCATCACTTTGGCAAATTCACAGGACTTACGAACCATATCTACAAACGTCTTGCGATCTTCTTTGCTTCCCATGGCAGGACCTCCCCAGATCGGGGCTACGAGGCTACCAACTTTCAGTCCGTGGCCGGCAATTTTATCAGCAATTCGCTTGAAATCATCTTTGGAACCTTCGATGTCGATGTGAGGAGGTAACAAACCAAGGTCAACTCCATCAAACTTGACACCATTCACTTCAGCTGCCGCTGTCATCTTCAGCATGTCGTCAAAAGAAATTGGCGGTTCAGAATCTGGCCCCTTTCCTACGACTCCGGGCCAGGTTGCATTATGTAATTTGGGATAGTTGTTCACAATAAGGGGTTTATGTGGTTAAAAAATAAATTTTACTAAATATAATCATAAATCAAGGTTCAAATCGGGGTTGTCGGGCCCGAAATGCTTCAGCATCACGATCGGATCACAATCGGAATAGTTTGTAATGGTCACACCCTCTTTGGCGGCCTGCTCCGTCACAAAAAACTCATCGTTGGTGTGCTGTCCGTAGCGAATCATGGTCGGTGTTTCCACTTCCCATACACCCATCTTACCATGGCCCTGCATCATAATCATGCCATAGGCAGCATTGTCTTTGATGGTGACCGTCTGACCAGGTAAAACCGTAAGTTCCTTGGCACTGAAGGCATCGGATCGATAGCACACCCATACTTCACGATAGCCCTCCATTTCCTTTTCTGGTCTTACCGGAACAGGATTCATAAATCGGGTTTCCAACATGTTTGGATCAGTATTCAATTCCCAATCCAACACCTCGATCAACTGCTCATAATCACCAATCCTGTCCTTAGGTGTTCCGTTCCAGAGCAGCTCCTCCGGGATGATGGCTTCGTTGACAAGTGACTGGTACATGGCAAAAACATCAGAGGCTTTTTGTGGCTCATAGGTACACATACTACCGGGTGCATGAAGCATCCCCGGAGGTACGTCCCATCCAGTGCCAGGCTCCAGCCTGAACGCGGATGAAAAATTGGTGATCTTGTTATCTCCTTTGGTAAAGTTCTTCAGGCATTCCAGGATCTGTTCTTTGGTAGTACCAGGGGTGATACCAAAGAATGTATATGGGAAATCCCCTCCGTGGTTATTCACCTGAGGTGGGAAATAATATGCTTCTGGTTTTCCCTTTTGGCCGATCTTGGCTGCGTCCTCGTCATTGTGGTGTACGTGGTGCGGAAGCGGTCCCATGTTGTCAAAGAATTTGGAATACATCGGCCAGCTCTCATGTTCTTTCCACAGTCTGTCACCGATTATGGCGCCTTTCAACTCATCAATTGCATCCCTGAGCAGAACCTCCGAGGTTTTTAAACCGTCTTTGACAACTATGGCGCTAAGCCCTTCGTTTTTTCCTGTCAGTGGTCCGTTTTGTGCAGGTGTTGTGGAAGAAAACCATCGTTCATCGATACCTCCACGTTCTCCTCCCAGCACATAATAGTCATCGGGATGAAGCTTGATCCTTCTACCAGGTACACAAAAAGATCTGGGAACCCAGGTAGGGGCCAATCTCACAATGCCTTTGCCCTGATCTAATGCAATTTCTGCCAGTTTTTTACTCATATCTATTTAAGGGTTTATTGCTGTTTGTTTTATGCTATTGTTGAAATTAATTCTTTGATGGATTTCGGGTCGTCCAACACCTCAAATTCCAGGTCATACTTTTTGGATTCTCCAGGCTCCAGAAAGATCAATGATTTTTCCTTTCGTGCTGTACTTTGCCCTATGGGCGGATGAGTACCCGGCTCCAGGGCCGTCACGTATTCTTTTCTACCCCAGTGCTGCCAGTTGGTAAGCCAGGGCATCTGGTCCTTTTTGAACCTGATAGCTAATGCAAGATCTAACTTTTCATTGTGCACGCCACAATGGACGGTACCGTTCTTATCCGCTTTTACATCTACAAACCCACAGGCTTCACCGGTTCCGCTATGCGCTTTCAATGGAGGTTTGCAGGTCTTAAAGTCTTTTCCTTCACCAAAAAGCTGATTGTCCATTTCTCCACCACGCGATTTGCAGGTACCATTCCAAAGTAATTTGGTCCCTTCATCTATCAGTGGCCAACCAAAATTGAGGTGGTAAAGTAGCATGTGCGGGGTGGATTCGTTGCCAGCATTGATGATTTCGTCCTTAACCTTGATAACAGCAGATCCGAGACTGCCGGAGATCTTTCTCCTCAGTTCCAGCCTGTTCCCAAAAACCTGTGTTTGTCTGATTACCCCGGAAATACTCATTTCCAGGCGACCTTGTGCAGGGTCTGGCTGAATAATCGATTCGATAGCTGCAGGAATGTTACTCACCTGGTCATGAAGTCCGCGCATTCCAAATTCATCCTCCTCAGGGCCTCCCACATGGGTCAGTCCACAGGTAGTCATAAGGCCTCCGCTGAAGGTCTTCAGCCAATCGAGACCTGTCTGTGCATAGGCTTCCGGTGACATGACACCACCATGGCTTAGCCAGGCAAGACTATGTTGGTTGTAGAATGCATCCAGGATGTCCATCCCACGGTCGATCACCACTTTAAACCGTAATCCAGTACCGGTGTTGATCCAGGCTATTCGGGAACCTTTCCCCGCTCCATTGTCGACCACAGATGTTTCAATCCCTCCTACCTGGGCAGTGTTGCCGACCTTATCAATCCACGAAACATGCTTCATCTCATTCATTCAATTCTTACTATGCTTGTCCAACATTTCCTTAATAAACTGATAGCCCTTTTCAGCCATCTCCCAGGGCTCTGCAAACTCACGCCACACATTGATTGCATTGGCAAAGTCGGGGTCATTACGGGTAAATCCTTCGATGGTGAGCCATCCTTCATACCCTATTTCAGCAAGTGTGCTAAAGGTTTCATCCCATCTTACATGCCCTGCTCCAGGCGTTCCGCGATCATTTTCGCTGATGTGAAAATGAGCTAAATGAGGAGCTATCTCTCGGATGGATTCGGGTATATCTTTCTCCTCAATGTTGGCATGATGCGTATCATACATCGCCCGGACATAGGGGTGATTGGTTAGCTCTACCAAATGAGCAAGCTGGCCAGCTGTGTTACACAAGTAGCATTCAAACCGGTTCAAAGCTTCGGGAGTCAAAGTGATCCCAAACTGCGAGGCATAGTCGCCTGCCTGATGCAAAACCTCGGCACTCCATTGGTATTCCTGCTCGTCCGGGGCTTTCTGATAAAAGGTGGCAAAAGCAGAATGAAACGGACCACACAAGATTTTGGCATTCAGCTCATTGGCCCGATCGATCGTCCATTGAATTCGGTTTAGTGCTTTTACTCGCACTTTTGGGTTAGGATCAATCGGGTTTTCCTCTTGCGACATCACAAAAACGGCTGTAGTCTCCAATCCAATGCTGCTCGTGTAGTCACCAAGCTTCCGGAAAGCCTTTTCATCCTGGTCCCCGATAAAAAACTCCACACCATCATAGCCGATGGATTTCAGCCTGTCGAGGATAGGAAGTAACTCGTCGTTAACACCGGCAGACCAGGCAAGCACATTGAAGCCGATCTTATTCATCCTTAAAGCGCTTTGTAACGAATATTTTTGTATTCGACTTTCATGGGTGGCCCCCGGTGGATCTGGAATCCCAGCAAGCCTTCAGACATTCTGTTTACTGTGTCATTGTCGGTGACCTCACTCATCAAAACCCCATTGATATAGTGCTGGAGAAGGTTGCCGTTGATGATCAGTTTGCATTCATTCCAATCCTCGGAGTTGATCTTTGTTTTCAACACGTCGATATCGCCAAGGGAGCTTACAATTTCGGTGCTTTGCCAGGCATTTTTCTTTACATTATCTCTAACCTCGGCATTAGGGTCTTCCTGGCTGTTGACAATCACCTGCTGGCCTCTGTAAGCGAGTGTAGCTCTTTTTCGCTCTTCATAATTCTGTCCTGTATAGTTGTTCTTACCGTCGATATCAGCCTGGTAGCCCTTCAAGCCAAAAGGTACACCTTCCACCATTTCGCTGCGGTATTGAATTCCACTGTTGCCAGACTCCGTGATCCTGAAGTCAACGATCAGTTCGAAATCAGCCGGCTGTCCGCCATCCCATATCAAAAAGGTATTGGCTTCAAGGGGCTTTTCCTCGGTGGTATACCCAACGATGGTCCCATCTTCTACTTTCCAATAGTCCGGATCTCCCTTCCAGTTGGTAAGTGTTTTACCATCAAATAACATTTGGTACTCATCATTTGAAGCTGCTTTGGCCTCGCCACCCTCCTTTTTGCTAGTAGAACAGCTCGCAAAAGTGACGAGGAGAATCAATGATGAAATCCTTAAAATGGCTTTGTTAATCATTTGAGTTAGTAGGTTGTTTCTGTTATTGAAAAATTCTTTGGTTTTTTATTGAAAGAGTTCATTCTCAGGATTTCCACCTGCCACCAGGTATGCAATCAGGTCTTTCAACTCTTCCTCATTCAATGGGTTGATAGTACCCGGAGGCATGGCTGAAACTTCAGACAGTTCTATCCGCTCTACCTCAGCTTTTGGTACTTCCCGAAGATGATCCGGAGCAAAAGGATTTTGTGACACCTTATAGGTACTTCCTTCTTCACTCACGATTCGTCCTACCACCGACTGACCATTTTTTAGGATCAGGATTGATGAAGCATACTGATCGGAAATCACATCACTTGGCTCAATGATGGCCTTCAGGATATCTTCTTTTGAAAACCTCGTGCCCAATTGGGTAAGGTCCGGACCGCTGGCTCCTCCTTCTCCTGCTACGGAATGGCAGGTCTTGCAATTAGCCGCGATGAACATGTTTTTCCCGTTTTCGAAGTCTCTGCCTTTTAGCTCACCATTCACGACACTTTCAATATCCTCTACTTGCCATCTCCTACCCGGGCCTTCAGGTCGAATGGCCTCGGCTATGTCATTACCCGATTCGGTCAGCAATGCATTGCCTGAAAGCTCATTGTAGTAGTCAAACTTATCTTTAGGCACATATGCAAGGGCACGCTTCCGGGCATTGTTGATAAAACCGATGTAGCTGTGTCCGGCCTGGTAGCCCAGAGCTTTTTTAAACCAGCTGAAATAACGTTCCCTGAGCTCTGGGGTCCAGCCCGTTTCAAGGTCACTCAGTACCATACCATAGTAGGTGTGTTGTGCCGGAGGTACACTGCTCAATGTCTTGGCGATGCTCATCCCATACTGCAGGTTTCTCAGGATCAGATCCGAGCCATCAGTTGCTGTACCCGTCATACTGGAAGCATCAGAAGTTACCTCTGATTCAAGTAATGTAAGTGTCTTCTCGATCGTTCCAGGCACCTCCAGATAAGCCAAAACCTTACTCTGGGTGAAATTCAGGGCATCATTATCTGATGGATAAGTGGTAATCAGGTAATCACCCAGCTGCCCCTTCAACGTGCCTGATGGTGCTCCATATCTTGCCAGGGTAACCTCGATAGTCCTTACAAGATTGACTTTATCATCTGCAGACAGCTGATTAAAATCAATAGCTAACAGTCCTTTTAACAAGGCGTCCCGATGGGACATGTTACCTTGTCTGGCTAAGGCTAAGCTTCCCTGGATCTTTTTAATTGGATCGGACTCACTCAGCACCTTATCTGCGTACTGACCAACCGGTTGATGCTCTACCGCAATACGGGCAGCATACTGAACAAACCGATCTTCATGCCCCAGGTAGTCCCAGGCAAAATCCAGTGCCTCAGAATTAGGGCCCTGGTGATATTCTTCAAGTTTCAGTCGTAGCTTATGCTCCTCTGTTAGTGATGGGGTCTCACTTTGTGTCGATTCTTCACCATTATAATAAACCCGGTAAAGATCAGAGTCAAGCCTTCTACCTCCCGTCATAAAGTATAGGGCTCCATCAGGACCAAACACACCATCGGTAAGAGGTAATGGAATTCCGGACAAAAACTCCTCTCTTTCACCTACATAAGAAGCACCTTCTGGCTTCATGTGAATCCCATAGATGATTCCAAAGCTCCAATCGAAGGCAAAAACCACATCCTGGTACTTACCCGGAAAATCAGAATCTTTCCCATGAAGAACACCTGTAGGCGATCCCTGTCCAATGTTGAGTACAGGAGGTAAGTTATCAGGGTAAACGGGTGACCATTTAGCATTTCCGGTTCTCCAGCCAAACTCACTACCGCTTGTCACATGACAGATTCTTGTAGGTCGGTACCATGGCATCCCCAGATCCCACTCCATGTCTGAATCGTAGGTGAAGAGATCCCCCTGTCTGTTGAAAGCAATATCATATGGGTTTCGGTATCCTGCGCTGATCAGCTCCCAGTTTTTTCCCTCAGGATCTGTTTTAGCGATCCATCCCCCCGGCTCTTTCCTGGAGGCTGCGTGTCCTCTTGGGTCAGTGAGGTGGGGAAACAAGTTATCATGCTGCCAGTTGGATGGCAACCGGTAGGAATCCATCTCTGGGGCATCGGTATGGTTACCGGATATCACATACAAAGATTTTCCGTCAGGACTGAGAATGATACTATGCGGACCGTGCTCCCCATTCCCCTTCAATTGCTTGAGTAGCGTGATCTGATCATACTGATCATCATCATTGGTATCCTGTAAACGATACAACCCACTTTCTACCGGAAATTCTTCATCCACCCTGTTGTTGACCATGACATACAGACTATTGAAAGCATAAAGCAAGCCCTGTGCGTGACCCATCAAGAGTACCGAATCACTTTCAGAAGACCGAATATTCAGTCGCTCTATTTTTGGTGTTAAGGAATCTGATCCTATTGCCGGAATCTCCAACCTGTACAACGCCCCATACTGATCGGATGTGATCAGCCTTCCTTTGTGATCGAAAGCCATGGATACCCATGAACCCATATCATTATCTGATGGAGTGAAAAGATGTTCCGCCTCGAATCCCGGAAGTAGTTTTAGCTTACTGACTTTTGGATTATCCGGCTGACTTTCTGAGCAAGAAGCGAGGATAATGATCAGTGTAAAAAATAAGAAGCTATTGAGGAAAGGGGTGTTTTTCATTTTTTGTAGTTATATAATGGATATGGCTAAATCGATCTTATCGTATTGTAATTGTTAAATATGGATAAAACTTCAATCAAACAGAAAAATGAAATTGACGTTACTGTAAGATATCGTCTCAAAACTCAATTTTCTATTCTGGCTAAATTTTTCCGATCCCAATTTCGGACAAACACATGAGTCAGGTATCCCGCTGTGACCGGTTTCCTATTTGGCTGCTTAAAAAGCTTTATTCAAAATGAGGTTCCTTTGCTCAATTTTGATTTTATTTCATGTGCCTGACCTTTTTTCGACAACACACAAACAGACCAAGTTTGCTCGTGTTTCTGCAATTTCTATCCCTTATCTGGGAGTTCTGCTCTTGAATGAATCGTATGTAGTCTGCCTGCTTTTACTACTTGTATCTTTTAAAAAAGGTCTATCATGAAATCGTCAAAATCGACTGCTAGTGCGAGAGATCGTCGTAAAATGAATGCATTTAAATCTGACGAGCTTCTTGGTAAACTTTGAAATTTAAGGGACAAAAAAAACGGTAGTTGCACTACCCTATGTGGATTTTGCAACTACTGTTTGAACAAATTTTAATTTTTAAAAGAATGCGCTGAGATCGGACTCAGAAGCTGGTAAACCATAAGTTGTGGTGACATCTATATAGCCCTGAGGATAAAAATCCTGTCCATTAGGAAAATAATACTGCTCAGGATCCGCCTTTAGATTTTCGCCAAATGCTGTCATTACTGAAACAGCAGTACCATTTCTTATCAAGTCAAACCAGCGTTTGTTTTCAAAAGCTAATTCCACTCTTCGCTCTCTCAAAATTGCGTCTGTTAAATCACCTGTATATGGTCCTAATTCAGCCCGATTACGAACCATCAGCAGATAAGTATCTGCGCCTGGTTTACCCTGTGCATCCAATACTTCGGCAAGAGACAACAGGACTTCAGCATAGCGATAAACTGGCCAGCTCATTCCATGATTTCCATTATTACTATGTTGTCTGGCATACTTGAGACAATACGGATATGTACCATCTCTCCAAAATCCGCCACTCAGTGTAATGTAACCGATTGTGGCATCTAAGCGCGCATCATTGGGTTCGTAAGCTGCAATTAAGTCCGGGGTTGGGATATTATTTCCTTCTCCATTCAAACTTTGCGCATTGCTCGTCCCAGTGATAGAAGCAACTTCAGCTTCTGTAGCTGGTCTTGGAATCATTGAATACAAGAAGCCACCAGCTAATCCATCTGCACCTTCTTTGTATTGAATTTCAAAGACAGATTCCAGATTATTCTTATTTGAAGCATTATTTGAAAATGCCTCAGCATATGTAGGCATCAGATCATACTCTCCACTATTGACAATATTCAATAGAAGTGGTTCTGCTGCACTCCATTCCTGCTGCATCATATGCGCATCGGCAAGCAGCATTCTGGCTGCACCTGATGTTGCTCTTCCAAGCTCTTGCTCTGATTTTGGCGGAAGCAAATCAATGGCTATCTGAGCATCTGCTTCTATTTGTGTATAGAGCTCATCGGTTTCAGACAATGGCAAAGAAGCTTCTTCTCTGGAAGTCACTGGTGTAAGATGAAGTGGTGCTTTTCCGAAGTATTTTACCAATTCAAAATAAGCAAATGCTCTCAAAAAGTGGGCTTGTCCATTAAGGTTATCCTTGGCACTTGCTTCAACATCCGCATCATCTATTGAAAAAATAATCTGGTTTGTGCGCGCGATTATTTGATAGCAAGTCACATACAGGTTTCTCACATGAGAATTTGTTGTTACCCCATTGGCTGTTGGAACAGCATGTTGAGCAACATCATGAAAGTTTTCCCGGGCACCAAAAAGGGGGTTCCTTGCAAAGAATGCATTATCTGAATGCATCTCACTCAAAACCCAGGCTCCACCGCCTCCCTGATTATTGAGATCACGTAAGGGAGCATATGCACCATTCACTGCCTGAACTAAATCAGCCTCTGTCTTGAAAAATGTAGGCACACTGAGAGAAGTCTCCGGAAAGACCGTCAGGGTATCGTCACAACTCATTATGAAAAAACAGATTGCTACGAGGAATATATTTATGTATTTCATTGTTTCTGGAATTAAAGACTTTTTGAATATTTTCATTTCATAAATACTTACCGTGCCACCTTAGAAGTTGATATTCACTCCAAGGGTATAAATTCTAGGCACCGGATAGCCTGAAATGTCTACACCGGGACTTAGGTTTCCTCCATCACCCTGACCATTGTTCTGTACACTTATTTCAGGATTTGGACCACCCCAGTAGTCTGTAAATATCCAAACGTTTTGTATGGTTGAATAAAAACGGGCTGATCTGATCCACTTCGCATCGATCCCCAACGTATAGCCCAATGTGATATTCCTAATATTCAGATAAGACGCATCGGCAACAAACCGGTCATTAATCCAATCACGCTCGATACCTGTTACTGTGCCGCCTCCTGTTGTAGTACCATACTTGCCGGCGCCGGGATTTGCTTCTGACCTCCATCGATCTTTTACCTCAGCCAAAAGGTTGAACACCCCATCAAGATTGGTAGTACTATATAAATGACGAACTAGCAACTCATTTCCTTGAGAACCTGTCATTAACACAGAAAAATCGAAATTTTTATATTCTAGTGTATTGGTAAGGCCATATTCGAAATCAGGAAACGGATTTCCCATGATGGCTCTGTCATCATTATCACCTCCTCTTGTGATCACACCATCATTATTGACATCAATTAGTTTAATGCTTCCAATAGTTGATCTTCCAGGGACTATTGGGGAGTTGTCAAGGTCTTCCTGATTTTTATAATTGCCATCTGATAAGAATCCGTAGAATTGCCCAAACGGTTCGCCGACCTTGGTAATATGCCAGCTTCCATAGACCCTATCAATACCTTCAGCCAGAGAAATTACCCTGTTTCTGTTGAAAGTAATGTTTGCATTTACCTTCCATCGAAAAGCACCATCAACAGGAAATGCATTTACGGCAAATTCATGTCCCCAGAATTTAATTTCACCTATGTTATCCGTGAAGGAGGAAAAACCTGATTCCAACGGCACCTGAACGTTATATAATAAGTTCGAGGTTATTTTATTATAATAATCATAAGTAAAAGTCAGTCGATCTTCCCACAAACCCAGGTCGAATCCAATGTCAAACTGACGTGTGGTTTCCCAACCGAGATTTGGGTTAGACATTGAATTTACAGCAGAACCGGCAGCAAAATTGTCATTAAAAGCAGCCGGCTCAGTGTTGTCAATTAGTGCATATTGTGCGTAATTACCAATGTTGTTATTACCTGTAACACCAAGGCTGGATCTGATTTTCAATAAAGAAACAGGCCCTACATTATCCATAAAACTCTCATCTGAGACGATCCATCCCAATGAAACTGATGGAAATGTCCCCCATCTGTTATTCTCTCCAAACCTGGAAGATCCATCTGTCCGAATGGCGGCTGTCAAAAGATATTTTCCTTTGTAGTTGTATGTAAGCCTGGAAAGAAATGAAACCAGACTCCATTCATTAATATCATCTCGCGTACTATTTCGATTAATGTTTGTAGCTGTTTGAGTATATGGAAGTCTATCATCGGAAAAGTCACTTGTACTGATCCTAAATCTCTCCTGAGTGTATCTTTGAATGGTTGCTCCACCCAGTATTGTGAAACTATGTTCGCCAATTGTTTTGGAATAAGTTGCCGTATTTTCATTCAACCAGGTGAGGACATTTTGCATATCCTGGCTGGATTCCGAGAGAGTTGGGATGGCCTGATTAATCCTATAGGTAGCGGTTGATGGATTAAAAAACTTATACCTTGAACTTGTAATCTGTGCATTTATCGAAGATTTTATGGATAAGCCTTTGATTGGTTTGTACTCCAAAAAAGCAGTTGAAATAAGGTCTACGTCCTTTGTTTCGTTTACCAGCTCCTGAGCTGAACGCACCCAATTGGGGTATCTAAATATATTCCCAAGACTAGATGGCAGTGTATTGTATTCCGTCAGCTCTCCATTGTCATCATAGATAGGCATTATTGGCCAAGTATGCAACGCATTAAAAAGTATACCTGTGCCCCTGCTCCCATCCGTTCGAGGCGTGTTGTCCTTCACATAGGAAGGAGCGAGCCTAAAACCAGTGGTAACTTTGTCAGAAAGATCATAATCCATATTTAAACGAAGTGAATAGCGCTCGTATGGTGAATTGATCACGACTCCCTCCTGTTTAAAAAAACCTGCTACCGCAGCTACTCTTAGTCTTTCTGTATTGGAGGTTACTGTGAAATTGTAATTGGCTATTGGGGCGGCATCCTCCAGCAATGCGTCGTACCAATCATTGGTCTTGCCCTCATAGTCAGAAGGGTTCTGAAATTCGGGGGGCACTGGCTGGCCAGCATCTTCATAAAATTCCTTTTTGAATTGTACAAACTCTACAGCATCCATCATATCTACTCTTCCTCTCTCTGGTACTTGCTGAATCCCATACGAGACATTGAGCGAAACATTTGTTTGCCCCGGCTTCCCTTTTTTGGTGGTAATAAGCACTACTCCATTAGCAGCCCTTGATCCGTATAGTGATGTTGAAGCGGCATCTTTGAGCACAGTGACATCCTCTATTTCATCCGGATTGATCTTATTGATTCCTCCAACTATTGGAAAACCATCCACGACATATAGTGGCTCGCTACCAGCAGAGATGGAGAACTGCCCTCTTATTCTTACATTCATCCCCTCTCCTGGTTTACCTGTGGTCTGCTTGATAGAAACACCAGCCATTTGCCCCTGCATCTTCTGTGTCACCTGAGATACTGGTAAATCTCTCAAGCCATCCAATTCCAAAGTTTGAACAGCTCCAGTGACTTCCCTTTTGATCTGGGAACCATAGCCAACAACCACCAATTCATCCAGACTGGTAATATCATCTTCCAGGGTAATACTTAATTGGGTTTGGTTGCCTACAACTATTTCCTGACTTTTCATCCCGATAAAAGAGACTTCCAGTATGTCGTCGGCCGCCACATTGACTAATCTAAAACTTCCATCTGCATCAGTAATGGTACCATTGGTAGTACCTTTTACAACGACAGCCACACCAAACATGGGCTCTCCTGAGAGATCTGTCACACTCCCTGTAACAGTGTTTTGTTGTGCAAAAGCTATCATGCTACTTATTTGCAGCACAAGAACCATGAACAACTTTAATTTGTCATTTTTCTTCATAATTATGGTTAATGTTAGTTATTGGTTGATAAAAAAGTTCGCTCTATTCTGTTGCACCCAGGGTCTTTTTAATAAAATATATAGCTAAAAACGCCTGGCGTTATATATTTAAATTATTACGCTAAGGACTCAATTATCTCTTTTTGTTTGTTATTTTAAATATTAGCTCATTTTATCACCTGTATTTTACAATTAATTCAATACAACACACGTAAATTCAATATTGCACAATATGCAACTGTCCTGTATCGTCCTGCTGAAGTATCCTGCCATGTCCTGAATTTCCATCAGTAATTTGTATGCCTTACTGCTTGAAAAAACATAACGGTCAAAGCTGACTAAGGGCGTAAATATCAGACTGTGCTTGACTATCCTATCATTTAAAAAAGACCACCCATATCTTTCATGTGTTATAGAAATTTTCTTATTTGCAGAGAACCTAATCTGATAGAATCTTCAATGAAATCCTTTCTGTGCTGCTGTGTGCTCTATGTTTTTTCCATCCAAAACATCTATTCCTGCAATTGTCAATCTCCTTTGTTGGAACAGGAGATTGCTGCGACACAGACCATTATGCTTGCTAAGGTGGTTTCTACTGAGCAGGTTACCATACGACCTGATCGTGAAAGTGTACATTACCTCCACAGCACGAGATTTGAAGTCATCAAACGCTACAAGGGCACGAAGTCTGAAACAGTTGAGGTGCTTTCCAGGATCACAGGCTGCGCTTTTCCATTTGAGGTGGACTCTGTCTATATCTTGTTTGCCAGCCGACACCCTAAATATTACAAACAGTTTACCACTCCTTGCCAAAGGACGGCAAAGGCTTCACAGTCATCTTCTCTGATTAGCAAGCTGGATAAAATTGAAGATAAAATATACCAGATAGGTCAAATGACTTCCGAAGAACTCTATGGCAAGATCTGGTGCAATGAAATTTTTGATCGGGTAGAAACCACGCCCTCACATAAGATGGACTTCGAAGAGACGCAGGCGTTTGTAAAAAAGAACCTTAAGCCCTGCGAAATCATTTACGAGCCTAAGAATAAACGGGATAGCCTGATCATTCAGAGCCCATCATTCGAAGCGGTCATCAACAGGTTTACAGTAATCTATGAGGTGGACACCGCTGGTCAAATAATGAATCCCAAAATTGAAGACACCTGGAATGCTATCCCACTAAAAGATGATGCGATGACGTGTAAGAAGCACGCAGTGGATCTGGTGAGTAAGCTACCCCGACTCAACCCTGCAGAAATCCGCCATGTCAAGGTTTGTACAACAGACAAGTTCCTGGTTGATTATAGCCTATTGGCAGAGAAGTAAATGTTGTTAATTGGTTAACCCCCTTTCATCTGTCGGGCAAGGATCTTGATAAACTTGTCAATATAAGGAGCTGTAGTTTCTTTCTTCAGCATGGCAAAATACCAGGTGCGATGCAACCCGTTTTTGGTAACTGGGACTGTGACGATGGGTTGGGTCTTCAGATAAGGTTCCACAGCCCATTTGGCCAGTACCTTTACATATGCGCCAGTTTTTACCATTTCCACCTGGGCTTCGGTGAGTAAAATTTCGGTAACCTTTTTAGGAGTGACATTCGCCGGAAGCAAAACCTGGCGAAAAAGAGATACTGACTCCAGTGGCCTGGAATATATAAGCACATTCTGATCTGCAAAGTCTTCAGCTTCAACATACGGCTTATCCTCCCATGGATGCCCTTGTGCTACCACAGCCACCAACTCATCCCGGAAAAGCTCCCGGTACTTAATCGAATTGTTTTTTACTACCTCACTGGTGAGCACCCCATCTACTTTTCCATCTAATAGGTATGGAATTGGGTCGGCTGTATAATCAGGGTGAATATTCACATTGATCCCGGGAAACTCCCTGGAAAAAGTTTTCATCACACCCGGAAGCCAGTGATAGCAAGTGTAACACTCCGTGGTAATATCCAGCTCACCTATCTGTCCGTCTCTTAGATTGATCAGTTCGTGTTCGGCCACTTCCAGCTCAGATAAAATCTTCTGAGCCGACTTAAGCATGACCCTACCTGCATCGGTGATGATAAGCTTTTTATTCACCCGGTCAAAAAGCTGTACCCCTAGCTCCTGCTCAATTTCTTTCAGCTGATGACTCAACGCAGAAGGCGAGACATTCAATTTTTTGACTGCTTTGGTTAGGTTTCCTTCCTCTGCTACAGACTCAATCAAACGGAGATGTCTTATTTCCATAAAGATGAATATATTTCATATATAAAGTTAAATCATTTCATTTTATTCATCATCCTTTTACAATGAAATTCTCGTCTTTTGTTAAAGTAACATGCCGAAATTGAGATGAAAAGGTCTTCGATATATCGCTCATTTATTCTCCTAACAATCATTGGGACAGGAACTTACACGAATGTTTTGATTACCAACCATTTTTGGAGAACACAGGACAATAATCCAAATATTGAACACCAAATCTTGCCTAATAAAACCGACGAGATCAGTCCTTTTATCGAATTCGAAAGCTTCTGCTTTGGACTGAAAGAAATTGGCATTCACTATCCTTTAAGAGAAATTCAAGGATTTATTTCCGAAGACAATAGGATGATTGTGACCGCGGTCGGTAGTATATACAAGGTTGTTGGTCCAAGGCCAATCTTCTACGAGGGTAAATATTACCTGGCATGGAATAAATTGATCAGCCCTTCTTATCAGTATACTGGAATCATTGAGTATGAAGGATCCGAATATCTGTTTATTCCTATCAAAGCCATGTTTCATTCACATGTGATTGACGGCGCCCTGAGTGAGTTAGATTTAAAGACGGCAAGGAGGTTGCCCAATCTTAAGCACCTGCTGATCAAAAAAGATCAGATTATTGACTTCAATGAGTTTGGACCAAAATCTTTTCAGAAATATTCTGAAGATGAGTGTCAATTCATTGCATTCAGATAATCCCATAGTAATAATTCTCCTCTTCATATACGGGGTACGGGCAAATGTCCGTGCCCTTTTTTTTGATCATATTCCAATCTCAACAGAATTGAAAAATCTTTTTGGCAGAACAATATTTGATAAATGACGTATTACTAGATTGCGCTGCAATTCTTGTTTTTCGCAAAACCCCATTATCAACCTGAACAATTTATTAATTCATGCAAATGAATCACCGCATTATCTGCCCATTGGCAAAATTCAATAATACCCTTTTCCTGGTTTCAAAAATCAATTCCGATTCGATGAGTGTCTGATATACTTTGGCCTCAACACTCGAAACCATGCAAAGATTACCCAGCCTCATCATTATATCGGTCATCGTTTTACTTTTTGTCACAGGATGTCAAAAGGAAGTTTATCCGGAAACTAAGCAAGACCGAAAGATCCAAAGATCTTCTACCGGAGTCTACACGAAAGTGATAAGAAAATCCTCAGACAAGCCTGTTACCGGTGAACTCATTTTTATTGATGATTCATTAATCCTTTTGACAGAACGCCATGACTATGTCAGGATGTCAGTGGAAGATATTCAATCTATGACTTCCCAGGTATCAGGTACTAAACCCAAAACCTATTTGCTTATCACCGGATTGACGTTGATCCCTATGACAGTAGGGTTACTTGCGCATTCAAAGCACTCTGACTCACCAAAGGCCATCGGCTTGATGGCCACCAGTCCGGGACTGATTGTGGCGTTAGTGGAATCCCTGAAAAAACCACAGGTCATCAGTTACCCGGATGATGCGTCACTTGAGGATTTCAGAAAATACGCTAAGTTCCCTGAGGTTTTCCCATATCACCCCGCATTTGAAGATCTTATTAGTTCAGCAAGCATCGGCGAACAAAAGGTCAGCCATGAAAATGCTGCTGCATTCTCTCAAAAACAAACGTACGGGGAGTTTTACATTAAAAAACGTTAATTGTTGTTTATGCGTGGTCACTTTTCACTTGCTTCATTAATTTTGAAGCCGAATGAAGTGGGCTCACGATATAGGTGTATTTGAAATTGTTGCCATCCTGGCATTTATTTTATTCTATTCGTTTTACCTGATCCGACTACTCAGGATCAGAAACGTGCTAAATACCTCCATCAGGCGATCCGTACTTAAGCTCTTGCTGAGGAGCATTTATGTACTGCTGATGATTGTAGCGTTACTTGGTCCTTCCTTTGGTGACACCACCAGAGAAGTAAAATCAATCGGGAAAGATCTTTTTATCTGTGTGGACCTGTCTGAGTCAATGAACGCTGTCGACATTCAGCCCTCGAGACTGGAAAAGGTAAAATTTGAATTGAAAAACATTGCAGAAGCTTTTAGCTCAGACCGCATCGGGCTGATAATGTTTTCCAATGAAGCATTCATGCAATGTCCTCTTACTTATGACAACAATGCTTTAACCCTATTCATTCAGTCCCTCAACACAGATCTGGTGCCTAGCACTGGTACTGACTTTGGTCCCCCACTCAAAATGGCCCTGGACAAGTTGACAGACGAAAAACAGACCCAGGCTAAGCAGACCTCTAAAATCATTATCCTGATTAGCGATGGAGAAGACTTTGGTGAAGAAACCGAAGATGTGGGCAATGAGGTGGAAACTTCGGGCATCAAACTTTTTACCTTGGGTGTGGGTACAGAACGGGGAAGTAAAATTCCTACAAGCAGAGGTTTTAAAAAGGACAGATCCGGTGGGGATGTAATCAGCCAGTTGAATGACACTTCATTGAAAAAGCTGGCAGCTGATACCGGAGGTAAATATTTTGAAATCAATGAATCCCAAAATGATGTCTCGCGTTTGATAAGTGCGATCAATGACATCGAAGGTGAACTAAGGGATGCAAAAACAATGGATGCAAAAGCCAATAAATACTTTTACTTCCTTGGGGCGGCCTTTTTTCTCATGCTCCTGGATTTGGTCATCAATGTGAAGGTTATCAGGATATGAAATTACTATTCTTCATCACGGTATTGGTGTTATCTCCCGATCCTATAGAGATCAACAGGATCAATAAAACAAAAAGAGCTGCTGAGACAGCATACAATTCAGGTAATTACGAGCTAGCCGCGTCCAAGTATAAAATGCTTGCCGACAGCATGCATATTGCTGAAGATGAAGTCTACCTTAACATGGCGCATAGCTACTACCATCTTAATGATTCTGCCAATGCTACCAATGCTTACCAGCAATTGACAAGCTCATCAGATAAAGAGATTCGTTCGATTGCTTATCAGCAGCTCGGAGTGATGGCTAAAAACTACCGACAGTTGAATGAAGCCGAGAGTATGCTGAAATCGGCGCTTAGGGCCAATCCTGGCAATAGCGAAGCCCGGTATAATTATGAGATCGTAAAGAAATTGTTGGAAAAACAAAACGAGCAGAATCAGCAGAATCAGGACAACCAAAACCAGGATCAACAAGATCAGAACGAGGAACAGCAAGATCAACAGGATCAGCAAAAGCAAAACCAGGATCAGCAAGACCAGGAGTCTGAGCAGGATAGCCAGGAGCAAGAACAACAGGAGCAGGAGCAAAACGACCAGGAAGGCAAGGAAGGCGAGCAGGAACAGCAACAACAGCAAGAAGGAGAAGAACAAAACAGTGAAGAGCAGGAAAACCAGCAGCCTGGTACTAAAGAAAAGCTGGAGGAGATGAATATTTCTGAAGAAAAGGCCAGAATGATCCTGGAAGCGATGAAAAACAATGAATTTCAGTATATTCAACAGCGGAAAAGAAAACCGACAAAACAACAGGATCCCAACAGGCCAGACTGGTAAACATCATTGATCATGGAAGAAGTATTCATTGTATCCATCGTCCGCACTCCTATCGGAAGCTTTGGTGGAGCACTCTCCTCTTTTTCTGCCACTCAACTAGGCAGCATAGCCATTAGAGGAGCCCTTTCCAGACAAAACATTGACCCTAAGGAGGTTCAGGAAGTTTTTATGGGCAACGTGGTATCAGCCAACCTGGGACAAGCTCCCGCGAGGCAGGCGGCTATCGGAGCAGGTATCGGTACCAATGTACCCTGTACCACTATCAACAAAGTGTGTGCTTCCGGAATGAAGGCCGCCATGCTGGGAGCTCAATCCATTATGCTGGGCATCAATGATGTGGTGGTTGCCGGCGGAATGGAAAGCATGAGCAATATCCCCTACTATATTCCCAAGGCCAGGTATGGATATATATATGGCCATGGGCAGCTGGTAGACGGGCTGATGCATGATGGGTTGTGGGAAGTATACAATGGATTCCCGATGGGAAGTTGTGCCGACAATACGGCCAAAGAGATGAATATCTCACGGGAGGAGCAGGACGAATATGCTATTCGATCTTACAAACGAGCTGCTAAAGCCACTGATGATGGAGATTTTAGATCTGAAATTATTCCGGTTGAGATCCCTCAACGAAAAGGTGACCCAATCCTGATGGACACAGACGAAGAATACAAAAATGTTTTCTTTGATAAGATACCCTCTCTCAAACCGGTTTTCAACCCCGAAGGCACTGTGACGGCTGCCAACGCATCTACCATTAACGATGGCGCATCAGCGATGGTCTTGATGAGTAAGCGAAAAATGGAATCACTGGGCCTTAAGCCAGTATCTAAAATCATTGGGTTTGCAGATGCTGCCCAGGATCCTATTTGGTTTACTACTGCTCCTTCATTAGCCATCCCCAAAGCCATCCAGCGGGCCGGACTGAAGCCTGAAGACATTGACTTCTATGAGATCAACGAAGCGTTTTCCGTAGTAGCCATTGCTAACAACAAAACCCTGGGATTGGACGCTGATAAGGTAAATGTATTGGGAGGTGCAGTTGCACTTGGTCACCCTCTTGGAGCATCCGGTGCCAGGATCATGGCTACCCTAACAACTGTGCTCACCAAACACAAAGGTGAATACGGTGTGGCAGGCATCTGCAATGGCGGTGGCGGTGCTTCGGCCATTGTCATCCAAAAAGCATAATTTCTTTGTAGAAATCACGTTTATTTGTGTGGTGTTATGAAGACAGGTTTCCTGCTAAATCTATTATTATTATGCTCGTTGGGTTTGATGGCTCAGACTCCGATCATCACTTATTATGATGATGGTAGCATCAAAGAGAAATATCATATCCTGGACAATGACAGCTCCAGGGTAGATGGCTTATACGAAATGTATAGCCCTGCAGGCAATGTCATCATCACAGGCCAGTACGAAAAGGGAAAAAGACAGGGAGAATTTGTGAACCTTTACGAAGACGGGGCTATCCAAAGGACTACACACTACCAAAATGGCCAAAAACAGGGTCTGACACAGGTCTTCGATCCTGAAGGTCATTTGATCCAGGAGGCCATATTTGCCGATGATACCTTAACCGGGGAGCTAAAGTCCTATCATCCTGATGGGACCATCAAAGCACAGACAACCTTCAATAACGGTAAACCGGAGGGCTGGGTCATTTCCTACTATCCAAATGACATCAAGAAAGAAGAGACCTATTACAAAGACGGAAAGCCCAACGGGCCGGTTCGTGAATTTTATGATAACGGAAATATCAAACTGGAGGCAGAGCTCGTCAACGGACTGCTGGATGGACAATACAAAACGTACTTTCTCAACGGGCAGCTGGAGATGGAAGCCGTAAACCGAAGGGGATCGCGTGCAGGATCAGTAAAATATTACTATGAAAACGGACAATTGCGGTCAAGGGGTGTTTATGTGGACGGAGGGCTTGAAGGGATCTATGAGGTTTTCTATGAAGACGGTTCACCCAAAGCTACAATTCCCTACAAAGACGGAACCCGTGCAGGTAAAAGCACTGATTTTTATCCTGACGGAAAAATTAAGTCGGTGGGTGTCTACAACAATTACGGCATGGATGCGGATATCAAAGACTATAATGAGAAGGGCAACCTCATCCTGGAAAAAAGCATTCGCAATGAACTCCCTCATGGGAAATGGAAAACTTACGACGACAAAGAAAACCTTGTTCTGGTAGAGCCATATGAATCCGGAAAGCTCCATGGGGTCAGACTTCAGTATGAAAATAAAAAGCTGATTAAGGAAGAAACCTTTGCTTTCGGGATCAAGGCTGGTAAATCCATCGAGTATTTCCCCAATAGCCAACCGGAAGTCATTTCAAACTGGAAGCTTAACTGGATGCAGGGCGAATATGTCCGCTATCACAAAAACGGCAACAAGGAATACGAAGGCAGTTATCACCGCAACAAGCGACATGGCGTGTGGACCTATTATGACAAAAAAGGTGAACCGGAGTTCCGGGAGGTTTACGAGCATGGAGAGCTCAAGGAGAAAAAAGAGTTGAATAAGTAATAATAGCCACACGCTGCATAGGTTTAGATCATTAAGCCTTACCTTCCAAAGCTCTCTCAAATAGATGGAGTAGGAAAAATGAAATTGCTTTCCGATCTTAAAATTTTATATTTATTCATTATTGTAAAGAATAAGCTAATTGTTCACCATAAACATTAGATCTTATTAAAAATCTCTTGACCTGTAAATGAAATTCTCATCATTAATCACCATAGTTTCAGTCATATCGTCATGCATTTGGGCTTTGAGTTGTAACAACTTTAATGATGAAATAGAAAGACCAAACATTATTCTCATTGTCTCGGATGATCAGGGATACAATGATATTGCTGAGTACGGCGCTGACGATATTTTAACTCCTAATCTCGATCAATTGGTGCGGGAGGGTATCCTACTCACCAGCTTTTATGTCACAAGCTCAGTTTGTACACCTAGCAGAGGATCTCTGCTCACTGGTAGATACCCTCAAAGAAATGGAACCTACGAGCTCTTTCGCAATGAATTGCCAGACATGGGTCATAAATATACACCCATTGAATATAGTACCACGCCAGAAAGGATTCTGGGGACTGACCTAAGAGAGGTATTCATTTCTGAGGTCTTAAAGGGTGCAGGTTACAGAAATGGGATCTTTGGCAAATGGGATTTGGGACAGTTAAAAAGATTTCTCCCCTTGCAGCAAGGATTTGATGTGTTTTACGGTTTTGTAAATACCGGCATCGATTACTTTACACATGAACGATATGGGGTTCATTCTATGTATAAAAATAATGAACTCACAAAAGCAGGTAGTGGCATTTATTCCACATCACTTTTTGAAAGAGAAGCCATCTCTTTTCTGCAAAACACGGGAGATGATCCATTCTTTTTATACCTGCCTTTCAACGCACCACATTCATCTTCCAACCTGGACCCTAAAATAAGAAGTACAGTACAGGCCCCGGAAAAATATCTTTTGATGTATCCGGGAGATACCCTTCCGGAAAAAATAAAACGAAGAGACTACAAAGCTGCAATCACTGCAATGGATTATGCGATTGGTAATATTCTGAATGAGGTGCAATCAATGGGAAAGGAAAAAAATACTCTTGTAATATTTCTTTCAGATAATGGTGGTGGTGTTGGGTCAGATAATTCCCCGTTTCGTGGTAGTAAAGCTCATTTTCTGGAAGGTGGAATCCGAGTGCCGTGTATCATTAAATGGCCGGGTGTTATTAAAGCAGGGACTGTCAATGATGAATTTGTTTCCTCTCTCGATATATTCCCAACGATTTTGTCAGCCTGTAATGTTCAACCACCCGATAATGTGATTCTTGATGGAAATGATATACTTCCAGTCTTAAAGGGAGAAGAGTCATCCAATCGAAAAAAGATGTTTTGGGAATTGCGTGGGGGTTTTGCTGCAAGGGTAGAAAACTACAAGTGGGTTGATGATTTTAAAGGCAACCAAGGTTTTTATGATCTCAGCAATGACCCGATGGAGCTTGATGATCTCACAGAATCTAATCCAAAGCAACTTGAAATTGTAAAGAAGGAGTTCAGGGAATGGCAGGCACAAATGGAGGATGCTGAAAATCGAGGACCATTCAAAGATTTTTAATATTTCAAAGCCAGTTAATCAAATTAGGCTAAAAATAAAATTCTATATTTAAAGCAATGAAAACAAGCACCAGAATACAACTATCGACCATGATGTTTCTCCAGTATTGTGCATGGGGAGCATGGTATGGTCAAATGAGCAAATACATGACCAACCAGCTTGGTGCCACGGGAGATCAGGTGGGCCAGGCATATGCAGCTTTTTCCATTGCTATGATAGCAGCCCCATTCTTTGTGGGTATTCTGGCAGACCGGTTCTTTTCAGCCCAAAAGGTAATGGGCTGGTTGAACCTCGCAGGTGCAGGCATCTTATTCTGGGTTTTGCAGATTGACGATCCTGACATGTTCTTCTGGGCGATCCTGCTCTACTGTCTAACCTTCACCCCCACCATTTCACTGGCCATTTCCATCTCTATGCAGCAGATGGAGAATTCAGAAAAAGAATTTCCTTCCATCAGGGTACTGGGTACCATCGCATGGATCGTGATTGTAAACATTGTAGGTTTTATGGGTGTTGGCGGAGAAGTCGTCATTTTCGAATTCACCATGTGGTTCTCCATCATCCTGGGAGTATTTTCATTCTTCCTTCCTAAGACGCCTCCTACATCCGAGGGACCTGCTTCTATTGGACAAATTCTTGGTAAAGACGCATTGGTGCTCCTGAAAGAAAAGTCTTATCTCATTTTCTTTATCTCATCCATCATCATTTGTATTCCATTGGCTTTCTATTACACCTGGGGAAATCCGGCCATCACAGACGCTTATATTTTCTCTTTCCCGGACGCTGATCCTACTGGCTTTAAAGTGGAAAATAAAATGTCGTTAGGCCAGGCTTCGGAAGTCATTTTCATGCTGATCCTCCCTATACTTTATGTACGGCTGGGCATTAAAAAGATTATTATCGTAGGGCTTGTAGCCTGGATCATCCGGTTTGTTTTCTTCGGATTTGGAAATGCAGACAGTCTGGAGTGGATGTTTTATGTAGCTATCCTGCTACATGGTATTTGTTATGATTTCTTCTTTGTCTCGGGGCAGATCTATACCGACAGAAAAGCCGGACCGAAGATCAAATCACAGGCCATTGGGCTCATTACACTAGCCACCTACGGTGTTGGGATGTTTATCGGGTCGCTAGTATCAGGATGGGTAAAAGACGCCTACACCTATGAAGAAGTCACCAACTGGACTGGTGTTTGGTTGTTCCCAGCCTACATCGTTGCAGCAGTTTTGATATTTGTGATGATATTTTTCCATGAAAAAGGAAAAGTCGCGACGATAGAAGAGTAATCAACTCCTGATTTTCAAATAAAACCATAAAACAATGCATGACTTAGGCTTTGTGAGTGCCATTCTTGCGGACAATTCATTTGAAGAAGTGATCGACTTTGCTGCTGTTCAGCGGTTTAAGTGTGTGGAGATCATGTGCTGGCCAAAAGGCAAAGCTGAAAGAAGATATGCTGGTGTCACACATATTGACGTGGATACACTGGACAAAGACAAGGCTGCCTATTACAATGACTATTGTCAGTCAAAAGGAGTCTATGTCTCTGCCATGAGCTACTACCCTAACCCATTGGACCCTGACCCGGAGCTTTCAAAGACCTATGTGGAGCACCTGAAGAAAGTCATCAAAGGTGCGGCCCTTATGGGTCTGAAAAATGTCAACACCTTCATCGGCCGGGACCCCAGCAAGAATATCGATGAGAACTTCAAAAGATTCGAGAAGATATTCCCCGAGCTGATAAAACTCGCCGGAGACCATGGCATCAACATCGGGATCGAAAACTGTCCGATGTACTTCACCAATGACGAGTGGCCCAGCGGAAAGAACCTGGCGATCAGCCCGGTGATCTGGGAACGGATGTTCAACATCATTCCTGACAAAAACTTTGGGCTGAACTATGATCCATCTCACATGATCTGGCAACACATGGATGCCTATCAGCCGATCTACGACTTCAAAGACCGACTGCATCATATTCATCTGAAGGATGTAAAGCTCTACCCGGAAAAGCTGGATAAGGTGGGTATCCTCGCCACCCCGCTGGAGTATCATTCCCCTAAACTTCCCGGGTTGGGAGATGTGAACTGGAGCAAATTCTTTGCAGCCCTAACGGATGTAAAATATCGAGGTCCTGTGTGTATCGAGGTTGAAGATAAGTCATTTGAAGGAAGCAAAGAAGACATCGAGACCTCTCTGCTGATTAGCAGAAATTATCTGAGCCAGTTTTTGGTGCTGTAGGTTTGCACAAGGTATCTAATACCTAAAACTCATTACCTTTGTCGACCATGGCCGAAGGCATAAAATTCACAGATTTCCATTTCAACGGACAGACCCATAAGTATCATGGAAAGGTCCGTGATGTATACACAGTAAACGACAAACTGGTAATGGTTGCAACAGACAGGATCTCCGCATTTGATGTGGTCCTTCCTCGTGCGATCCCTTACAAAGGACAGGTACTTAACCAGATAGCCGCTTTATTTTTGGATAAGACTAAAGATATCGTGAAAAACTGGGTGCTAGATGTGCCTGATCCCAATGTGACTGTTGGCAAAAAGTGTGAACCCTTTCAGGTGGAAATGGTTATTCGGGGGTATCTATCCGGTCACGCAGCAAGAGAATACAAGGCAGGTAAAAGAACTTTGTGTGGAAACCCTTTACCGGAAGGCCTCAAAGAAAACGACAAACTCCCTACTCCCCTGATCACTCCTACTACCAAAGCCCATGAGGGCCACGACGAAGATATTTCCAGGGAGGAAATCCTGAAGCAGGGTATCGTGAGCGAGCAGGACTATAAAAAGCTTGAGGAGTATACCTTCAAGCTATTTGAAAGAGGCACACAGCTTGCCAAAGAGCAAGGCCTTATCCTTGTGGATACCAAGTATGAATTTGGTAAGATTGGCGATGAAATCATTCTGATCGACGAGATCCACACACCTGACAGTTCCAGGTATTTTTATGCCGAAGGGTATGCTGAGAGGCAGAAAAATGGCGAAGAACAAAAACAACTATCCAAAGAATTCGTTCGTAGATGGTTAATTGCCAATGGTTTTCAGGGTAAGGAAGGTCAAAAAGTACCTGAAATGGATGATGCATTTGTGCAATCCGTTTCAGATCGATATATTGAACTCTATGAAAAGATTACTGGCAAAGAATTTATCAAATCCCCAGATGATGAGGATATAACAACCCGAATAAAGAATAACATAGAAAAATCTTTGAGTGTTACATTGCCAAAATAGGCTTGGTGCAAGAAGACTTTCTGACAGGTAAACCTTAAACTATACTAAAAATGAAATTTTCGATCGATAGACAAGAGCATTATACCATACTTACCATAGATGAGGAGAAATTAGATTCTTCAGTATCCCCGGAAGTAAAATCTGAATTTGTAACGTTACAGGCTGAAGGTGTGATCAGGGTCATCCTGAGCCTCGAAAATGTAAAATACTCCGATTCTTCGGGCTTAAGTGCCTTATTGGTGGGTAACAGGATCTTCACTGAGAATGGAGATTTCATTATCTACGGAGTGAATGAACATGTAATGAAATTAATCAGCATCAGCCAGCTGGACAAAGTCATCAATATTCTCCCAACCAAAGAAGAGGCTATTGATGCGATTTTCCTGCATGAAATAGAAAAAGGATTAAGAGAAGAGGACCAATCCGAATAAGCTGGAAATTTGGCGCTTGAGCTTCAAATACTAGGGTCCAATTCGGCAGCCTTTGCTCACAACAGACACCATACTGCTCAGTTACTGAGAATTCAGGACAAGTATTTTCTAATTGATTGTGGGGAAGGCACCCAGCTCCTTCTGAAAAGGTTTAAGATCAAATTGGCCAGGATTCAGAATATCCTGATTTCACACCTCCATGGGGATCATTATTATGGCCTGATGGGTCTCTTGAGCACCTTACATCTATATGGAAAGAAAGCCGACGTCCATATTTACGGACCTCCCGGGTTAGCTGAAATTATTAGTCTTCAGCTTAAGTATTCCTCTACTTTCCTCAGCTATGACATCAAGTTTCATGAATGGACTCCCAATGTGCAGGAAACCATTTTTGAAGATCATCAGCTAACCATTCAGACGATTCCTCTGGATCACAGAATACCATGCTCAGGCTTTCTTTTCAGAGAAAAACCAAAAAAAAGAGGTCTTCTCAGGGACAAAATCCCTGAACTTCTCACACCAATTGAGGTGAATGATCTGAAAATGGGAAAAGATTTACTGGATAGAGAGGGTAATATCCGGTATCGTGCAAGGGAAGTGACCATTCCTCCCAAAAAACCATACAGCTATGCCTACTGCAGCGATACCCGCCTGATTCCGGGAATGGAAGAAAAAATCAAAGAAGTAGACCTGGTGTATCATGAGTCTACCTTTATGGAGGACATGAAGGAAAGGGCCAACTACACCTTCCATACCACAGCTGCTCAGGCTGCTTCGCTGGCTAAAAAAGCCAATGTAGGTAAGCTTTTACTTGGCCATTTTTCTACCAGGTATAAAGATTTGGGTCCAATGCTAAATGAAGCTAAAAATATCTTTGAAAATACCGAACTTGCTGAAGAAGGTAAACGATTCTTAATTAATCACTAGGAAGACATTGGAAACCGCCAAGAAACAAAACTTGTTCCTGATTCTGACCGGAATCTTTCTTACAAATGCCATCCTGGCGGAAATGATTGGTGTTAAGATCTTCAGCGGAGAATCTACCCTGGGTCTTGCCCCTGCAAACATCAAACTCCTGGGGGGCTACGTGTTGGACTTCAACCTGACTGCAGGTGTAGTCATCTGGCCTGTTGTCTTTATCACTACCGACATTATTAACGAATACTTTGGCAAACGTGGAGTAAGGAAGATCAGTTACTTAGCTGCAGTCTGCATCGCTTTCGCTTTTCTGGTCATATACATCATCACACTCCTGCCTCCTGCCACGTTTTGGCTGGATGTAAACAATCAGGATCCGGAGGGGAACCCCTTTAATATTAATTATGCCTTTAAGACCATCTTTACTCAAGGGCTAGGAATCATTGTGGGATCTTTGGTGGCTTTCCTTATTGGGCAGCTGCTGGACGTGTTTGTGTTTCAAAGGCTTAGAAGAATTACCGGAGAAAAAATGGTATGGCTCAGAGCCACGGGTAGCACACTGGTATCCCAGTTTATTGATAGCTTCGTTGTTTTATTTATCGCTTTTTATTTCCTGGCGCCATCAGAATCTCAATGGAGCATTGCTCAGGTGCTTTCTGTGGGAATCATCAATTACATCTACAAGTTTTTTGTAGCCATTGTTCTCACACCCCTTATCTATCTGGGTCATTACCTCATCGATAACTACCTTGGCAAAGAGCTATCAACAAAAATGAAGGAAGAAGCTACTGCCACAAGTGAAGGTTTCTTTTAGCAGTTAATGACCAAGTTCAAGGATGATGTGTTTAAGCTCTGACAGCATGCCCGCTGTGGCTCCCCAAACAATTTTATTCCCCAGATCAAAATAAGGTGAGTCCAGTCTTACATTATTTCCCACTACAATCTCCGTACGTTTCAAATTTCCCTCATTAATAAGCTCATCGAGGGCAACATCAACCACTTCGTCAACTTCTATTTCATCTGGGATATACTTTGGAATTTCGGGATAATACCCAATCACAGGCAGGACCTGATGGTTACTGGCTGCCACAGAATAAGAGCTAAGTGACCCCAAAACACTCGTTCTGTTCGCATGTATCCCAATTTCCTCTTCAGCTTCCCTAAGGGCTGTGCGAAACAGATCCTCATCTCCTTCTTCCCATTTACCACCAGGCAATGAGATCTGACCTCCATGAGGGCCGTTGTATTGGGGCCGTTGTATCAAAGGAAATCGGAGCTGACCGTCTTTCTCATAGAACAAGATTAAGACAGCACCATCTCGGGGTTTCTTTGAATTATTGAACCTAATGCGCTCACCGTTGATTAAAGATGGCATCATAATGCGATGAGACTTGTCTCCTGGCAAACTTTGTTCAAGGCGATTTTTTAATTTTTCTGTGAAGGTTGATGCCATAGAAATCAAAAATATTTATTTTATTTTTTTCAAGAATAACTAAATTACTCTCTGATCCAATATGGAAGAAATTCCTCCCTATATCAATCTGATTTTTGTTGCTACCACTTTTGCAACATTTGGCTTTGCAGTCTATTCAGTCAAGACATCCTTCGGGAAAGAGAAATCAAAATTTCCAATTGCTTATGGAGTTTTTCTCATCGCCTGGTTATGCCTTACGGGAGTCCTGGCTAATAATTTGTTTTTTTATGACCTGGAATTCATTCCACCGAAGCTCTTCCTCTTTGTGGCTTTTTTCCTTTTTACTGGCTTGATCCCGTTTTTGTTCAAAAGCCAAAGAGAGCTACTGAAAAACATGCCAATCACCAGTCTAACATATCTGCATATCATCAGGGTTCCCGTAGAGATTGTTTTATGGTGGCTTTTTCTTGAGGGTAAAGTACCAGAGGATATGACCTTTGAAGGGATGAATTATGATATCCTGTCAGGTATCACAGCTCCGTTTGCTGCCTTGTTTTTGGTAGGTGGGAAAACAAAATTCAAGTTTGGAGCCATCGCATGGAATATTATTGCCATTATTTTACTTTTCAACGTAGTGTTACGAGCCATTATGGCTACACCATTTTTTTATGACCCATCGCTTTTTGAGACGCCCAATATTGCTGTGTTGTTTGCTCCTTTTGTATGGCTGCCAACTTTCATCGTGCCTATTGTTCTGCTGGCACATATCACTTCCCTTTATCAGTTATTTACGGAAGAGGAGACTGATCAATGACAATATTGGTTGGCCAGAGACACTGATCTTACCTCATTTTGTTGAACTCCCTTTTTCCAGTACTCACAAGCTTTGTCGTGCTTTCCCTGGTGGTGATAAGCCTCTCCCAGGTAAGAATAGATTTCATCCAGGAATGTATTGCGGTCCAGGGCATCCTCAAACAACCGTATGGCTTCAGTGTAATCACCTTTCTTAAGATAATAGATCCCTTTATTTCGATAAGCCCAGGCATTCATTGGGTTGGCCAAAATACTTTTATTGATGTCTTCTAATGCTGTCTCCAACGAATCCATGTACAAATACACATAGCCTCTGTTGTTTAAGAAATATGGCTCTCTGGGCACAATCTTCAAGGCCTGATTCAAGGCTCCCAGTGCTAAAGTATATTCACCTTCAGCTAAAAACACCTGACTCAATGTATTGTACGCATTGGCTTCATTCGGATCTCTCTTCAAGACATATGTCAACCAGTATTGTGCAGAATCAAGGCTGTTTTGAAAGTAATGAAGTGTGGCAAGGTTCACATAGGATTCGGTATTTGTGGTGTCGAGTGCGATCGCTCTATGAAAGCTAACTTTACCAGCATCATAATCTTTGAGCTTGGTTTGAAGCAGCCCCTTATAGAAATGTATAAAAGCCGAATCCGAATAGACGGTCTCTAGTTTTAGCAAGTCGTCAAATGCATCATCTACCCTACCCGCTTCTTCCAGGGCATATACCCTATTAAACCTGGCATCTTTGTATGCCGTGTCAATTTCAATAGCTCTGTTATAGTCAAGAATTGCTTCGTGTGGTCGTCCATCCTCAACCTTAGCCACCCCCCGGTTGTTATAGGCCGAAGCATAATTTGGATCGGCTTTAATTGCCTGAGAGTAAAGCTCAATAGCTTTATCAAATTCACGGTTGTCCAGCGCTTCATTGCCCAACAAAAAAAACCGGTCACTTTCAGTTTTTTCAGAGCTACATCCTGAAAAAATCAGAATGGCTGATATTGCTAAAAGAACAAAATACTTAAGAAGTTCTTTGGAGAGAGAATATTTACTGAGCACTAACTAAAGGGGGTATTTTATAGTTTTTCTGAAACTCTTCCCAGGTTGTATCAGTGTATGCATTCTCACCGAAATACGCTAAAATTGGTTGTAAATCCTTAGCTTTCATGTAGCCGGCTACTGGTTGAATGATCCTGAATTCCTCATCCATAAAGACCGTAGTAGGATAGCTTAATTTATTGTTGGTAAGGGCAACAGCCAGCTCATGGACTCCACGTCTTCCACTGGCCACATATTTAAAAGTGTGATCCTTGAATTCAACATCCTCTTTTTGTTCAGCGTTGAATTTGACTGCGTAATAATTTTTATTGATATAATCAATTAGATACTCATTACTGTAAGCTTCAGCATCCATTTTTTTACACCAGCCACACCAATCAGTGTATATATCGATCAATAGTTTTTTTGGTTCTTTCTTAGAAAGTGCTACTGCTTCTTCAAAAGTGTACCATTTAAGCTCCTGAGCATCAGCAAGATGCCCTAAAGAAAGCAAGACTACTATTATGGCAAATCCTTTCCTCATAAATTCAAAATTACTGAAAGATAAACGTTTCCAAAAACAGGAAAGTTTCAATCTCGCAAAAAGGATGCCCGAACGACTACTTGAGAAAATAATCTCTTGCTTTAAAGATCTTTGCTGTGGTGGTGCTATCCGAAAATACCTCATGCTCATTGTGGCTCGAACTTAACACGCCACTTCCATCCAAAGATACTTTGATGTCATCCTGGTTAGAAAACCCAAAACTTACTGTCTGCTCCGGATTACCTGCCGCCTTTGCAAAAGACCGGCTGGTCACAAGGCTAAGTCCATTGAGGTAGCTTGCTGTATTGGCAGAATCTGCCGGTTGGTTGTCTACAAACCATTTCCCATCAGACTTATTCAGAGAAAAAGTCCCGTTAGGGTAATCAAATGAGATATTAGTAAGGGAATCCTTTTTCACCCTTAGCACTTCATTTTCACGGTAGCTATTGGGGTCTTTGCTCACACTCATGCTCATAAAATTGTTAGCCACATAAGTGTCGTTTTCATCAGCAAGTCTCACATAAGTATAGAATGACCGTTGCCCTTCTACGCCAAAACGGCCAAGAATAATGTCCAAAGCTAAATCGTTCCCTTCAAATACCTTGACTCGGGTGCCTGCGGAATCCACCTGAAAATCGGACCATTGATCCACTGACCGCGAAGCGATCCTGGAAGGCTCTATTGAAGATAAACTGGAAAGCATAGAGTTGATGCTTCCTGGCTTGGCAGGTTTTGACGAACCATCTTCAAGTTCAATTGTCCAGTTGTCGGGACCGCCACTTAGTGATGTAGTGGTCCCCCCCCCACTGATCTCTACTCGCGAGACAACCTCACTATCAATATCCACCAGCACATCTCTAAATGATTTACTCCTGCTATCACTCCCAAGATAGCTCACACCCAGGTATACCAGAACCAGAATTGCCAGTATACCGACTAATAAAATGGTATTCTTGCTTTTCATATTAGATCATTTAAAGTTTCCCTGCATCCATCGCTGACGCTTCCTGTTGTTCTGCGACTTTCGGACAAATGCATAAATCAAAATGAGTAAAACCGGAGCCAGTACGTTCCCATATTTCAACAGGTTTTTAGTACTGTCTTCTATTTGATCCAATGGCCTGTTTGTTATCCCCTTGGTCCTTAGATTGATTAATCCGGTATCATCAGAGAGCCAATCCACCGCATTGGCGGCAAGGCTCACGTTGTCCTGGTTCACCTGTTGAGGTCTTTGTCCCATGCCATTCACGCAGAAGTTGCCATTAGAAATCAAGACCAGGCGACCACTTCCGCCTCCAAGACCCTCAAGTGCTGCTCCCAGAATTTGGGGCTGAGCAGTAAAATCATTCTGAGTCCACTTTTTCTGAATGTCTACGTAAGCCGGAGGACTGACTACCCCGGTATTTTCTGAAGTAAAGATCAGCGGTATTTGTGTAGTTGATGTGTCTGAACTATTAAAGGAGATGCTACTTGCAAACTGAAATACCACAGACTCCAGACCACCGGTAATCGGGTGATCTTCAAACTGGGATACAATAGGGAAGTAAGGAAATTCTACCTGGCTGTTGATAGTAAAGAAACCTTGCCTTTGCTGAATAGTTACGGAAGCACAATTGGCATCGATCACAAAATTTGATTGTAGATCTAACCCTTTATTGGCTAACCATCTTCTCATACCAGTTGTAGGCCCCACGGAGAGCATTCCCTGCTGCATATCACCCTGCACAGGTGAGTATCCAACCAATAGACCTCCTCCTTGTGCCAGATATTGATCCAGTTTCTGAAATTCCACCTGGTTGATGGTATCGGTTGCTCCCATCCAAATCAATGCCCGGTAATAAGAAGGGATCTGGCTTGTATCAGCAATATTCAGTGGCTCCACGTCATAGAGCACAGAAAACTGCTCCATCAGCTGCGGGTATGCCTGAAGAGGTGGTGCCCCATACCCCTGAATCAATCCAATCTTAGGTTTATCTTTGATCGAGATCTTTTTGATCGCCGTTGTCAGGTTATACTCCATAGCAGCACCGGGTTGAATCACAGGAATCACTTCTGTGCGATCTTCCATTTTCAATACTGCTCCAAGATAAGCTCGCATCTGTTGTACCTTATCACTTTCGGTCACATTGATCATTACCGGTTGCACACCTGCTTGCTGAGCCTCCTGCTCCAGCTCATCGCTTTCATTGGGGCTGATAAACTCATAGACCACATTGCCTCCTGATTGATTTTCATACTCAACCAGCTGATCTTCAAAGTCCTGTTTGGTCTTTAAAAGCTGAGAAGGAAGGTCTTCAGAGAAATAGGCTTTTACTGTCACCACACCCTCCAACTCATTAAGAACATCTTTGGTTGCCTCACTAAAAGTATACCTGTTGTCCTCGGTAAAATCCAATCTAAAATAAAGCTGATTTGAGATCAGGTTCATAACGATGACAATGGCTACAATCACCAACAACTGTAAAATGATATTTCCTTTTTTCATCACTAGATATCTTTTTTATGATTGCCAGTTTCGCTTAGAGAGCATCACCTGCGAGGAGATGATACCTAAGATTATTATACTGAAAAAGAACAGCAGATCACGGCTATCCACCACACCCCTGCTAATAGATTCGAAATGTGCACTCATGCTCAAGAAGTTGAAAAGATTGCCCATGGACCCTGTAAAAGAACTTCCAATAACATCAAACAGCAACTGAAAGAAAATCCCAATAAATAAAGCGACAAGAAATGCTACAATCTGATTCTGAGTTAGGCTGCTGGAAAATAAGCCGATACTGATATAGCTGGCGGACAGAAGCAACAACCCAAAGTACCCACCAATTACAGCACCATCATCAATATTACCCAGCTGCGAGATGGTAACGTAGTAGGGAAGCGTACACAACAAAGCAATAAGTACCAGCAGGAAACAGGCCATGAACTTGCCCCATACAATCTGGCTATCTGTAACCGCCTTGGTGATAAGCAATTCTATGGTGCCAGCTTTATTTTCCTCTGCAATCATCCGCATGGTGATGGCCGGAATGAAAAAGAACAATGACCAAAATGCAATCCCAAAAAAGATCTGCATGCTGGCCTGGCCAGATATAAATACATTGGTTCCCACCAGCCAGGTGAATGTTCCACTCAGTCCGAGGAATAAAATTATCATCACATAAGCAATGAGTGAGTCAAAAAAAGAGGACAACTCACGTTTAGTAATAATCCATACTTTTTCCATGTCTTCTTTATTTTGTCAGTTGATGGAATACATCTTCCAGCCTGGTTTCAATACCAGTCATTTCCATCAAATACCATTTATTTTTTACGCACAAATCAAAGAGTTCCTTTCGTGAAGATGCATCCGGCTTGCTCTGCACCTGAAACCAACCCGTTTTGCCTTCCTGAGGAATTACCTTCTCCACTGAAGCCAACTTCAGAATAGCTTTCTCCACTTTTTCCGGATCCCCTTCTATCTGAACAGTAAGCAGCTCCTGACCCTGTGCCTGATTCCTAAGCGTCTCTGAAGTACCATCAGCTACTATCCTTCCCTTATTAATGATTAATATCCTATCGCAGGTAGCTTCTACCTCGGAAAGGATGTGTGAACTGAGGATCACTGTTTTTTCTTTACCCAGCTCTTTGATCAGTTTTCTGATCTCCACGATCTGGTTAGGGTCAAGGCCCGTAGTTGGCTCATCCAGAATGAGGATCTCCGGATCATGAATCATGGCCTGTGCCAGCCCCACTCTCTGACGATACCCCTTCGAGAGTTCATTGATGTTTTTGTGCTTTTCTCTATCCAGACCGCACTTTTCAATCATTTTTCCAACACGCTCTGGAATATCCTTTTTGGGAACTCCCTGGATTTCGGCAGAAAACTTCAGGTACTCCACAATTGGCATGTCAAGGTAGAGGGGATTGTTTTCCGGCAGATACCCGATCTTACGTTTGATGATGTCCTGATCTTTATGAATGGAGTGCTCGTCCAAACGGACGTCACCATCCGTGGGTGCCATGAAACAGGTGATGATTTTCATTGCAGTGCTCTTTCCGGCTCCGTTAGGACCCAAAAAACCGACTACTTCACCTGTTTTTATTTCAAAAGATACATCATTTACCGCTTTCTGATCACCATATTTCTTAGTGAGATTCTCAACAACGATAGACATATTGTGATAAGGGTTAATTCAAAATGCTCTGATTTTAAAGGTTGCAATATTAATGAGAGCACTATAGATATTCAAGAAAACTGTTTGGTTAAAAAAAGTTAAAATCTGAATGTTAAATTAATCACAACATGGACCTGTGCACTCTTGGTAAAATGATATCTATTACTGAGGTGGGAAATCAAAATTTGCGGTTCATATTGCTTCATCCAGAGAAAATCATAAGATAAAACTCATTACAGCCATGCTATTGATTATATCAAGAAGTCTTTAGATGAAACTAATATCCAGGAATTACCCGTCAGGTATCGGGTGAATAACTGATGAATCGGGCTATAGATTATCTTCTAATTTGCTCCCGTAGGAATTTCTTGTATTTTTGAACCATATCCTGAATTCATGCAGTTGGATTTTATTCGTATTAAAAACAAACAGAGAATTTTTATCGGTGGTAACAGTGGAACGGATGAGATTCTCAATATTATTTCTCATAGTCTCAAGCATCTGAATAAACCCTTTGATTTGCTATCAAACGGCAATGGGGAAGTTACTGATGCACCTATCATTATCTTTAATGGTATGAGCGGCTTAAATCCTGAAACCGGAAAAGCCTATTTCCATGAGATGAAGCCACACATCGCACTGTTCCATAAGATTATTGAACCAGTTCCGGAAGGATATGCTTCATTTGAGGAATTCATCAATCAATATGAAATGTTGGCCAATGCCCTTCCCAAAGCAGGTACTTTCCTTTACTATCAAAGTGATAACGTTTCGTTGATGATTGGCAAAAATGAGCGACAAGATGTTAGAAACATCGAGTACATAAAGCTTAAGAACAAGAAGTCAGGTGAAACAACCACTCTTGAGTTTAAGTCGGGTGAAAAAGTATCGCTTAAGACTGGAAAAAAAGGATTTTCAGGAGAAATGGCCGCTGCTTTCAATCTATTAAACAGGCTTTCTGTTAAGGAAAAGCATTTTATCAAGTCAATACAAAACTATCAGCCGGGTGTTTAAGCTAAACCTAAAAACGCCTTTGGTTGTTTTTGACCTGGAAGCCACAGGTACAAAGATTTCAGAGGATCGTATTGTGGAAATTGCACTGATCAAGTTAATGCCTGATGGCAGTGTAGAAGAGAAATCGAGAAGAATCAACCCTACCATACCCATACCCATCGAATCCAGTCTGATTCATGGGATTTATGATGAAGATGTCAAAGAAGAGCCGTCGTTTAAACAAATCGGTAAATCGCTGGCGGATTTTCTCCATGGCTGTGACCTGGCCGGTTTCAATATCATAAAATTCGATGTGCCCCTTCTTGTAGAGGAGTTCTTACGCGCTAACATCGATTTTGACATTGACAACAGAAAGCTCATTGATGCCCAAAAGATCTTCCACCTGATGGAGAAAAGAAACCTTTCCGCTGCCTACAGGTTTTATTGCAACAAGGAGCTTGTAGATGCCCATAGTGCAGCGGCAGACACTCAGGCCACCTACGAGGTACTGGTTTCTCAGATAGAGAGATACGAAGGAGAAGAAGTTGTAGATTTATTGGGGAAAAAAATGGGTGTGATTGGGAATGACATGAATCAGCTACATGAACTTACGAATAGTAAAATGGTTGATCTGGCTGGGAGAATGGTCTACAATGATGAGGGAAAGGAAATTTTTAATTTCGGGAAGCATAAGGGCAAGCCTGTAAGTCAGGTGCTCGCTGATGAGCCAAGTTTTTACGACTGGATGATGAAGGGTGACTTTCCTTTGGACACAAAAAGGAAGCTCACTCAAATCAGGTTAAGAAATTTTGGTTAACTTATAGTAAGTTGAATTTTTATTTACCACCAACACAACACATTCCATATTTATGGCTAAGACCATTATTGTTTCCAATCGTTTACCTGTCAAAATTAGAGAAGAGAACGGGGACTATGAATTTAAACCTAGCGAAGGTGGACTAGCAACAGGCCTGGGTTCCATCTATAAAGAAGGCGAAAATATCTGGATAGGATGGCCGGGCATGGCCGTAGCTAACACCGACAAACGAAATACGATCACCAAGCAGCTGGCTACTGAAAACATGCGGCCGGTCTTTCTCACACCTACTGAGATAGAAGAATATTATGAAGGCTTCAGTAACGAGACACTCTGGCCTAATTTTCACTACTTCAATCAATATACTGAATATAACGATCACCTTTGGAAGGCCTATCAGAAGGTGAACAGGAAATTTGCTAAAGAAATTGAAAGTGTACTAGAGCCGGACGATACCATTTGGGTTCACGACTATCAGCTACTCCTGCTTCCTCAGATGATCAGAGAGTCTGCACCCAAGTCAAGTATTGGGTTTTTCCTGCATATCCCCTTCCCCTCTTATGAGTCCTTCAGGTTGCTGCCCTGGAGACGGGAATTACTCCAGGGTATGCTGGGCAGTGATCTACTTGGTTTCCATACCTATGATGACATGCGGCACTTCCTTTCATCCGTAAACCGCCTGGCAGGTATCGGAAATTCAAATGGTAAGATCAACGTCAACAACCGCCTGGTGATGGCTGATGCACTCCCCATGGGTATTGACTATGAAAAATATGCTGATGCTGCTGCTTCTCCGGAAACTTTAGCCAGGGAAGTTCGCTATCGAACATCTGTTGGGAGCTCAAGGCTGATCTTATCAATTGACAGGCTTGACTACTCCAAAGGGATTCCCCAACGGTTAAAGGCTTTCGAACTTTTCTTACAGAAACATCCTGAATACAAAGAGAAAGTTTCCCTGCTGATGGTCGTGGTACCTTCGCGTGACAAGGTAGGCAAATACAAAGAACTCAAAGAAGAAATAGACTTATTGGTGGGAAGAATAAACGGTCAGTATGCCCGGCTCAACTGGACACCGGTGCATTATTTCTACCGATCATTCCCTTTGCCTGCATTATCAGCTTTTTACAGGATGGCAGAAGTAGCATTGGTCACCCCGATGCGTGATGGTATGAACCTGGTATGTAAAGAGTTTATAGCTTCCAAACTCGATAAAAAAGGCGTGTTGATCCTTAGCGAAATGGCTGGCTCATCTAAAGAGTTATCTGATGCGATCCTTATCAATCCAAACGATATCAACCAGCTAGTTTCGGCACTGAAAAAAGCCCTATCAATGCCTGAAAAGCACCAGGTACAGCATATGGCTGTCATGCAAAAGTCACTGAAGCGTTACAATATCCATCATTGGGTCAATCTTTTCATGGAGCGATTGGACCATATCAAGACTGAACAAAAATCTCTCGAGACCAAGTTGGTAGATCAGGATATCCTCAAAGACCTGAAACATGCTTATAACAAAGCCAAAAAACGGCTGATCTTTTTGGACTACGATGGTACCCTTGTTGGGTTCAACAGCGACCCCGAACTGACAAAACCTGACAGACAGCTGACCAATATTCTAACCAAGCTGACCGCAGATAAGAAAAATAAAGTGGTCGTAATAAGTGGTCGGGGACGTACCACGTTGGAAAACTGGCTCAAGCCATTTGACCTCGACATCATTGCGGAGCATGGCATATGGTTAAAGGATGGAAAAAAAGACTGGAAAACAATTACCCAGCTGACTGATACCTGGAAAGAGGAATTTATGAATGTGCTGGAAGGATATGTGGACAGGACACCAGGTAGTTTCGTAGAAAAGAAAGATTATTCGCTCGTATGGCACTACAGAAAGGTGGAGACTGGTCTTGGTGAAGCAAGAACCAGAGAGTTGACCAGTCACCTAAAATACATAGCCAACGATAAAAACCTCAAGGTACTTGAAGGCAACAAGGTTGTCGAGATCAAAAATTCGGAAGTCGATAAAGGCAAAGCAGCCAAAGACTGGCTCAGAAAATACAAATCTGACTTCATCATGGCCTGTGGTGACGACTGGACAGACGAAGACACTTTCAAAGTGATGCCACAGGAATCTTACACAATCAAAGTGGGTAGCACCTCTTCAGCTGCAAAATACCGTGTGACGGATTTTGAGGAGATTCGCTCGATTCTTGAGACATTGACCTGATTTTCAATAAAGAAAATCAGGTTTGTCGATTTTGATAGCTATTCTGTGTGCGGAGTTTAACAGTCCTACATGACTATATGCCTGTGGGAAATTACCCCACATGCTTCCGTCGTTTTCATTTACATCCTCTGAGAGCAACCCGAGGTGATTGGCATTTGACACCACATCTTCGAAGTACTTAATGGCTTCGTCCAGCCTACCGACACATGCCAGAGCTTCGATGTACCAGAAGGCACATATCAGGAAGGTAGTTTCAGGCTCACCAAAATCATCCTGATGCTTGTAACGATAAAACAGGCCGTTCTTGGCATGTAATTCCTTCTCCATGGCTTTCAAATGATCTTTGGCAGCCTCTGTGTTGCCATCCAGGTAGTTCATCATGATAAGCTGTAATGTACTGGCATCCATCCTATCTACTCCCACAGCCTGGGCATACCCTTTTTTTGAAGGCACATAGCACTTTTCTATCATCTCCGCAGCCCGCTTCCTTAGGTGGCTGGCCTTTTCTCCCATCTTCTGATCTTTGATCACGCTGGCAATTTTTACAGCCGCACTACTTCCCGCCCAATGAAACAGGTAAGTGTAGCAGTGATGTTGCTTCAGGTTTCTGAACTCCCACAGACCCGCATCAGCTTCATCAAAAGTCTTTTCGATCATATCCAGGGTCTTTACCACCAGCTCAGTAGAATCAAACCGTTCAGTGAATATGATCCGCTTATCAGAATAAAGTGGCAACAATGAAACCAGAACCTGACCATATACGTCATTTTGGATGTGTGTGTATGCCTGGTTCCCAACCCTTACAGGTGTATTGCCCTGGTAACCACTTAATGGAATTTCAACCTCATCAAGGTACTTCTTTCCAGTGATACCATAGAGCGGCTGGTACCGTTCTGCTTCCTCGATTGTTGTATTCAGGATATAGTGGAAATATTTTTCCGATTCCTCAAAATGACCAATGCTATTGAACGCGTTGAGGGTATAGTAGGTATCTCTCATCCAGCAATACCTGTAATCCCAGTTTCGGGTACTCCCAGGGGATTCCGGCAAACTGGTGGTGGCAGCGGCGATGATCGCTCCTGTATCTTCATACTGATGGATCTTTAATGTCAATGCGGACCTGATCGCTTCTCGTTGATAGAAGTTTACCACATGAGCTGTTTTAATCCAGTTTCGCCAGTAGTTTTTTGTCTTGTTCAGGAAGAGCTCAACCGTCTCCTCCAGGGCAGCTTCCAATGGCGGTCCATAAGTGAGCACCATATACTTGTTCTCGTTGAGCACAAACCCCTGCTCATCCGCAATATAGTTTAAGGGGATATTTGTTGTTAACCGCACATGCGCGTCCAAGCCCAGAAACCTGATGTGATTACTTCCCATACTCACCTCCGGATCGATCTTTCCATAATCTCCCTTCGGTTTGCATTTCACGAGGATCCGTGGGTTACCTTTCAATCGCTCAATTTTTCTGATCAGCATCAATGGCTTGTAGTACCTGTCTGTTTGGAAAAACCTGGGAGCAAAATCAGTCACCCTGTACATCCCTCCTTCAGTGACCACCTCAGTGCACAGAATGTTTGTGTTCTCTATATAGTATTGCTTACTGTCTTCATACTTATTGATCGGGTTGATCGAAAATTCTCCACCTTTATCATTGTCCAACATTCCACCAAAAATGAAGCTGCTGTCAAATCGCGGCCAGCACATCCATGAAACGTTGGTGTTTTTATTGATATGTGCAATAAAGGCGCAATTCCCGATGACGCCATAATCATAGGTATGTCTCATAGTATTGAATTGATAAGAAAGCCAAATAAAAGCTATTATTTTAGAAAGTACACGATTTTTATGTCAAAATACCTTAAATGTGAATAAATAAATTTAAAATTCTTAAAAAAATCAAAATTCAGACATGACCAAAACCTTTTGAATATATTTAGGCTTTCATAAGAAGATCAACACTTTAAGTATATTTGATCTCTTGGTAACACAACAATATGGCTATCAAGTTTTCTAAGAATTCTCGTCTAAAAATAATACTTGGAATTGTAGGAGTATTAGTCATCTATTTTGTACTGATCTCTTTACTTATTTTCTACGAAAAAGACAGCAAACAAGCCTCTATTGTTGACTATCCCAACGCTATCTGGTATTCTCTCATCACGCTCACTACGGTGGGTTACGGGGACCTTGTACCTGCCACTATTTACGGACGGATTATCGGGTATATTTTTATTATTGCCAGCATCGGTGTTTACGGGATCTTTATCGGACAAATCACTACCCTCATGGCAACAATAAAAGAAGAAAGGAATCTAGGTCATAATGGTACCTCAATGACGGATCACGCAGTCATCATTGGATGGAATGAGTTTGGGAAAATGGTACTTGACCAGCTTATCAGTGTTGGTAAAAATATTGCTATCATAACAGATGACCGAGATGACATCGATTTCATCAGGGAAAAGTACAATTCCAAAAAGGTTTTCATTCTATTCTCGGAGCTAGATAACCATGAGTTTTTGAAAAAAGCTAACATCGAGGAGTCTTCTATTGTGTTTGTCAACCTGAAAGATGATACTGAAAAGCTTGTGTACATCCTAAACATGAAAAAGATCTACCCACAGCTGGAATATGTGGTCACTCTAGACAATGGTGACCTGAAAAATACCTTCCTGGCAGCAGGTGTCACCAATACCATATCCAAATTCGAGATTTCTTCTAAGCTGCTAGCTTCATATATGTTTGAGCCGGATGTAGCTAGCTATAGCGAGGACATCATGTCAGTGGCCAAGGACGATGCAGATTACGACATCAAGCAGTTTAAAGTCATTGAAACCAACCCATATATAGGCAAAGCCTATCAAGACGTATTTTTTGATCTAAAGACCAAATACAATGGTGTCCTCATTGGCATCACCAAGAGAGATAAATACGGCAATAAGCGCTTGCTAAAGAATCCTCTGGGGGATCTTAAGATCAGTGTGGGAGATTACTTATTAATCATCCTGAATGGAAAAGCCTTTAAACTCATCAAGAAAGTATTTGGCGTGGATGAAGGCTATACCAGCGTAAATGAGAAGTAAACCATGAAAAAGACAAACCTGCCATATTTCATCCTTTTGCTTTTTGTGATCGTTGCTTGTGAAAACAGAGATGTCAACGAAGGGGAGCAGTTCAAGCCACGTGAGATCCATGAGGACATTGTTTTTCATTTCGACACCATCACTGTAGACGGTATTGAATACCTTATCCTTGAAAAAGATAACAACAACCCTCATGAGGGTTTTGGATTCATGGCATTCAGAGCCAATAAACTGATGGAAAAGCAAGACACAGTGCTGGCCTATCTCAGGACGATCACTGACCTGCAGGTGGAAATCCTTTCCCACCTGAAAGACCAGCCTGTGGATAGAATGTCACAATATGCCACCGACAAGTTCAATGCCTATATTGAGGCACAAAGGTCAGAACTCATGATCCTGGAGTCTAAAGAATTCAGGAACAGAGTGGATTCTGTTGAGTAATTAATTACTTACCGAAATGGCTTTTTAACTGCTTTAACGAAGCAGATACCTGGGGATCAATTTCAGGTGAATTGATGATGTCTTTGGCCTTTTTCACCGCGTCAACATACTCATCTTTATCTTTAAACACCTCGTCCAGGATGTTGCAGTCATAGATCAGTGACATAAGTACTACAAATGCAGGGGTAGGCTTTGCATCTTTGAATACGATCACCTTTAGACCATTTCTTATCTCCTGCTCAAAACCGTAGTTGGCATTGTCAAGTCTCTCCGAAAGTGGTATCCACATCAGTTTGGTTGCTTCTTTTTTCAGGATTCCTCTCTGAACAAGCAACTCATTGAGGTCGTGCTGAATGTCTTTAAAGTGATGGGCCAGGTTGTCAACGGTTTCCAAAAAATCGCCTCCGGATTTGATCTTTTTCAATACATTGTCAAGGATTCCATTTCCTGTTCCAATAGTATCCAATACGCTAATTTTTCCATTGATCAGCTGCACCTTCTTCAATAGATGCAATTCGAGTATGCAGGCACTAATTACTCCCGGGACAATTGTTTTCTCAGCAGCAGCCAACAATCTACCTTCTTCATCATCCATTGCGATCAAATACAATCCCTCAGCGATACTTAATTTCATAATAATGATTTACTTCCTTTTATTCATAAACTATTTCAGGAGGGCTTTAATGGTCAACCCTTGAACCAGAATGGAAAATACCACAACACAGTAAGTTACAAAGAGAATAGTGTCTTTGGCAACTGTATCTATACTTTCAATTTTGGTCAAAGATAATGCTAATGCAACAGAAATTCCTCCACGTAATCCGCCCCACGTCAAAATCTGTATGGTTTTTGGCTCAAATTTTCTGAAAGTCTTCATTATTGTAATCGGTATCGAGACACCAATGAATCTGGCAGTCAACACAATGACAATACCAACCCCTCCCACGATCAGGTTTGTCCACTCAAAGGAATGAACAATTACAATCATTTCAAGACCAATTAATATGAATAGTATGGCATTGAGGGCTTCATCCAACAAATGCCAGAATTTAAAGACATATTCACCTGTTGCGTTTGCCAGGTGTTCGTCACGTCCCTGATTACCAATGAATAAGCCCATGACCACCATTGCCAATGGAGCAGACACGTGCAGGATCTCAGCTATACGACCCCCTATCATTACCAGGGTAAGGGTAACAAGGACCTCCAACTCTGTGTGCTCATTATCAATAAAGTTGAGCAAACGGAAGCCTAAATAACCAAACAATGCACCCATTAATACACCACCGATTACTTCCTGGCCAAATAACAAACCAACCTCTCCAATATCAAAGTTTTCCATTCCTGTTTTGGCAATGCCCAGAATGGTAAGAAAAACAACAACACCTACCCCATCATTGAATAATGACTCTCCGGCAATTTTAATTTCGAGGTTTTTTGCAATCCCAAACTGCTTCACCAGAGATAAAACGGCGATAGGATCTGTTGGTGAAATCAAGGCTCCAAAAAGGAAACAATAGATGATGTCGATAGGATACCCAAGATGCGGAAATATATAATAAACAAGCATCCCTACGATAAATGTGGAGAGAAGTGTACTACCGATTGCCAGGATCAGCACAGGCAACCGTTCCTCCATCAGCTTGCCAAGGTCTATTGACAACGCTCCGGCAAATAGCAGGAAGTTAAGCATCACATTCAGCAACACCTCCTGAAAGTCAAATTCTTCAATAATGTGCTCCGCGCCTGAGGTGACTGCGGGGAATATAAAGCCCAGCGCCAGGATCGCCACAGACATCATCAAAGCTATTGCCATCAAACCGATGGTTGATGGTAATTTTAAAACTGTGATATTGATAAGGGTAAATGCTGCTGCCAGGAATATGAGTAGGGTAATAAGGTCAAGAATGCTCATTTGTAGGAAGTATAGCGATGTTTTTAGATACGTTCTAAAATATTTTCGAAATTAAGTGGAAAAATATAAAAAATACGTCGATTGACCTTTATTGTTACAAAATTTGTGGACATGCCAAATTACCGGACAATACAGTCTAAACAGGATAGCTTTGTAAGCCAATATTTTATGCCAAAATGGTTAATATGGGCTGTTTTAGTCATTTTACACATGATTGGATGCCAGCCCATTAAAAAGATCCAGGTTAACCAGATGATCAAAAAATCGGATATTCTATCAGCTCATTTTACGGGTTTTTGCTTATACGACCCATCGGAAAATACTTATCTGATCAGGCAGAATGAAAACCTCAATTTCACACCGGCCTCTAACATGAAAATTCTAACAGCTTACACATGCCTCGAGACGTTTGGAGATTCTATCCCAGCATTCCGTTATATCGACTATATAGATTCACTGGTGATTCAACCCCTTGGTGATCCATCATTTCTTCATCCTGCATTCAAATCACAGCCGGTTTTTGAGCTCTTCAAAGGGAGGAAAAAGCTATTGGTACTGCGTAATAATAATCCTCTGCCCGCATATGGCCCCGGATGGGCGTGGGATGATTTTCAATACAATTTCCAGGCAGAACGCAGCTGGTTTCCTATATATGGCAACACGGTAAGAATCCTGAATCTTAATGATAGCCTGGAGGTAATCCCCGACTTTTTTGAGGACTATGTCCAAATACAATATGGGATCAGGCCTGGTAATTATGTAAGCAGGGACATCAAGTATAACCTGTTCAATATATGGATTGAGGACCAAAATGAAGATTTTGAAAGAGAAATACCTTTTGACTTTGATGATGAACTCCTCCTGCAACTGCTTGAAGACACCCTTCAATCGGAAGTGAATATGATTGATAGCCTGGAAGTACTACCAGCACAAATAATCTTTAATCAGTCTACGTTGGACCTTGTATCCTATATGATGCAGACCAGTGATAACTTTATAGCAGAACAATTGCTGATTCAGGCGGCACTTCAGGATGGCTATTCAGACCCGGACCAATTCAGGGCTTATAAGCTTAACCAATGGACTTCCTTCAATGCAAACCCAATCCAATGGCATGATGGCTCCGGATTGTCCAGATATAACCTGATCACCCCATTGAGCCTGGTAAGCCTGCTTAACCAAATATATGAAAAAGAAGACTGGCTTACGATAAGAACCATTTTTCCTACAGGAGGATATTCCGGTACGCTTACAAATTGGTATTACAATGACCCTCCATTCGTATTTGCCAAAACCGGGACGCTTTCAAATAATCACAACCTGAGCGGATACCTGATTACGGATTCTGGCAAGACATTGATTTTCAGCCTGATGAACAACAACTATGTGACAAGCTCAGCTGAGGTGAAGCAGGAGATGTCCAGGGTCCTCTTTAGGATCAAGAAAATCTACTAGCTACCGCTGACCGCATCATCAGATAATATCCCTCCTGTCAGACGCATAAGGCTAACCTTAGAATCTACAAGGAGATATAGTGCATTCAACTCCTGAATGGCCGCTGTAAGGTAATTATTTTGAATGATCCTGTAATCAAATGAATTGATAGTACCGTTCTTGAATTTTTCTTCGGAGATCCTCAGGTTGGTCTCTGCGCCCATTTTTTTCCTGTGCTCAATAAAGTAGATATTTCTGCGGGTATTGTATTCATCATAGGTTTGGGACAACACCTGGGTAAGATCAGTCTTCATCTGATCAATTTGAATATTGCTGATATCCTGCTGAATGATTGCATTTTTGATGGCTCTGTTTACACGTCCACCATCATAGAGATTGATAGCCAGTGTAAAATTGGCAAAATAGGTTCCGGTCTTGGAGATCAAAGGTTCCGGCGGATTTTGGTAAGAATCATTTGGCCCGGAATAATCAGCATTTGTAAGATCTGAAATATTTCTATTCCAGGTATAACCGGCATTCATAGAGAGTGTTGGATACAAGGAAGACCTTTGAAGCTTCACCTGATCCTCAAGGATTGTTTGAGATATGTAGATCCGTTTCAGATCGATGTTCTCATCCATCATAGCCATTTCAAGATCAGCGTAATCATACACTGTCTCATCATAAACCAGAGAATCAGTAAGCACGTAATCTGTATTTATGTTTTCAATGGCCAATAGCGTATTGAGCGCTCTGATTGAGTTTCTATATACAAGGACCTGGTTGATGTAATTAACCGAATCTGTGAGATAGTTGTTTTCTTCCAATAAGACATCACCCGTCACTATACTCCCTAAATCATATTTAGCTTTAATGTAATCATACTTCTGACTACTCAGATCGAGCTGTTTCTGAAATTCCTCTAGCCTTTCCTTTTCTAAAACAGCCAGGTAGTAACCCAAAACGATAGCCTGAATGGTATTGGAAATCACTACTTCGGCATTTTGCTCTGACTCAGCCTGAATTGACGCTAAAATCCTTTTATTGATAATGGCTCTATTGCCCTGAAAAAGTGTCCATGAGGCCTGCCCCGAAGGCGAAACTGAATAAGCTCGCTGATCATTCAGCTCAAAGCCTGGAAAGAGCTGGCCTCCAAAAAACTGGTTGTCTGATTCCTGGTTTCTTCTGTTGTTGTTGCTGGTAGCAGATAGCGTGATGGTTGGTAAAATACCCGCTTCACCCCAAGCATTGTTGTTTTGCGCAATGAGGTTTTCTTTACTCACAATCCTGATATCATAATTTTTCTCCATGCCAATAGCAATGGCATCCGAGATAGAAAGCTGCTCCTGACTAAAAACAGAAAAAGAGATCAGGATGAGCCATACTGAAACAATTTGTTTCGACATAGAAAACAAGATTTTAAGAATTTGACAGTAGGTTTTTAAGGTGGAAAAGGGTCTTTCTTACTTTCAGGCCACCCGTGGTTCGGATCACTGTTACAGCAATTCCATCCTCATTATGATACACTAGTGAAAGATCCTTATCAGTCTCAATCAGATCGAGGCTGCTCTCCTTTACCAGGACGCTCTCTACCAGGATATCATTTCGTTTCTTTATCAGAAGGCCGGAACTATTTCGGACAATTTCAAACCCTGAGTATTCCATATATCGGGAGAGACATCTGGCAACCAATGTGAGCCCTATGATAGCGATTATGGCTGTGACAAGACTGATCACCAGTGGTCCGATTGAAATCCCGACAGTGAATAATATTTTCCACTCCGGTAAACCAAAATAGGCTATACCTGCCAACAAGGCTCCAATGAGCACTCCCATTAGATCGACCATATAAAACCTTGACAGCCGTGTCACTTTGATTGTATCACCAATCTGTGAGATTCGGAAACCTAGATATTTCAGGTAGTCGAAAGAAGCTATTGAGGATTCTTCATGTTCTATCTCTGACATCAACTCATCAATCTCCTCAGAGTATTTGTCTGTGAAGAATTCGTCTGTTTTTACGATGTCTAACAGTGTACTCTTTGCACTGTAATTCATTGTACTCCTGTTTGACAGCAGGTCGATCAGTTCTCCCCGCTCTTTTTGCTTAAAAATCTTGTCGTAGATCATCTCTCCTTTTATTTTACGCTGCCCTGGACCCACGATCCATCTTATTCAATCGCTCTTCATCGAGTAGTGCCCTTTCTACATCTTCTCTCACGGTCCTTTCACCAGTCCACAGCCACCTTAATCCCCTTTTGGCATCATTGTATAATAAGATGATAACCGGGAAGAATGTTAGAATGATCACTGTACCAAATAATACTCCATAGGCAACAGATATTGCCATAGGAACTAAAAACTGTGAGTAAAAGTTTGTTTCATTGATCAATGGATATAATCCTAACACTGTTGTGACCGAGGTAAGCAATATTGGCCTGAATCTCGCAAGTCCCGCTTCATAAGCTGCATCATACACTGTACGGCCCTCATCTTTTACTAACGAATTAAACTTGGAAAGAAATACAACAGCATCGTTAATAATTACCCCTGAAAGGGCTACCATCCCCCAAACGCTCAAGAGGGATACCGGCAAATCTCTCCCACTAATATTGGCCTCTATCCAGTGCCCCAGCACAGCACATGTCCAGCCAAGTGGGATAATAGAAATGATAAGAAATGCCTGACCGAAAGACCTGAAAGTGATCATTAGCAGAAAAATGATAATTACAAAAGCTCCACCAAAAAACAGGAAGATCTCTTCTCCTGCCCTTGATCTTTCTTTTGCCTGACCACCATATCCTACATCCACCGATGGGAACTTTGCTTTTAAAGCAGGAATGATATCGTCTTCAATTTTCTGAAGGATGGGTGGTACCTCTGCGTAGGGATCAGAAAGATCCGCCTCTATGGTGACGGCTCTGGACGTATTGTAATGTTTGATCCCTGAAACACCACGCTCAATTTTATATTCTGCCAGCTGTGGCAAAGGGTACTCCTGCCCTACTGAAGTTTTAATCTTAATATCTTCAATTTGCCCAATGGTTTTACGGTCTTCCTTTGGATACCTAACCCATACCCTAAGTTCGTCATTGCCCTTCATAAATCGCTGTACCTCCTCACCAAAAAATCCTTGCCTCATCTGAGATGTGATGTCATTGGTGTTTAAACCGAGAAAATAGGCTTCCGGCCTGAGGTCAAACAGCATTTCCTTCCTACCTACGGGTACGTTATCAGAAATTTCTTTCAGTTCCACGAGATTCGACAATTCCGTCTTAAGGTATTCCTTGGCCCCGTTGAGTTCCTGGTAATTTTTTCCCATCAGAAATACGCTGACAGGTCTGCCCCATCGACCTCTGCCTCCTCCAACCATAAATTTTTCTGCTTCAGGGACCGGTCCAATTTCTTTCGTGATCCTACTCACCAGATCGAACTGGTTGATTCCAAATTTATCAAGGTCATCATAGTCCACTTCTATGGTTCCGGTATGAGAACCATTTTCATCTTCACTGGTCTGTCCTACATCTGTCATGGTGTACTGAATAATATTTTCATCCACACCCAGCTCTTTCTTAAACTGATCATTTACTCTCCAGACAGCCTCATCAAAGCGCTTCAGATAGGCTTCTACCTTACCCTCCGTTTCTCCGGGCTTAAATGCAATGTCTATACTTAAACGAGTGAAGGCCAGCTGAGGGAAATATGTGTACTTGATAAAACCTCCCATTACCAACCCTACGACAATCAGTACAAAGGCAGCAACACCTGCTGCAGAAATCGCCCGATATTTCATAGTAAACCTCAGCACCGAGCCATAAACATCCCGTCGTAAGAAGTCGATTACCCCATTCAGCTTCTTTCTGATGTGATAGCTGCGCGTGTCTTCTTTCTTTACGCTCAGCACCTTCCTGCTGGCAAGGTGTGCGGGTAATACGAAGAATGCCTCCAGCAGTGAGAAACCAAGACTGAAAATTACCACAATACCCATATCCCTGTAAAACTCGAAACTTCCTGTGAGCAGCAACAGTGGTGTGAAGGCTACCATGGTGGTGGTAACAGAAGTGAATACTGCCGGTAATACCTCCATTGTCCCTTTGATGGCTGCCTGAACTGGATTTTTAGATTTTTCGAAGTGGGAAAATATGTTCTCTGCGATTACGATCCCGTCATCCACCAGGATCCCAATTACCAGGATCATTCCAAAAAGAGATATAGAGTTGATGGTAAGTCCGAAAAAAGTACCGAGGATGAACATCCCAAGAAAGGAAGATGGTATCCCCCAGGCTACCCAAAAGGAAAGCCTTAAACTTAGGAAGAAACCCAGTGCAACCACAACAAGTAGTAACCCAATCACTCCGTTTGTAGTGAGGAGTTCAAGCCGCTCATTTAACCTTGAGAGATAGTCTCTGGTAACGATGAGCTGGACAGCATCATGCGAAGCATTAAACTCATCTACATAATCAAGGACGATTGGAGCGATGGCTTCCAGGTCTTCTGTTTCCAGGTAACTCGCATTTAGCAAGACTGCTTTCTGGCCATTGAGCAATCCTTTAAAGGGCTCATCTGCAAATTGTTCTTTGATTACTGCTATATCCCGAAGTAATATCTTACTCCCGTCAGCGTTGCTCCGAACTACTATCTCCCCGATTTGCTCTGCTTCAGTTTGTTTTGCCTTGGACCTGATCAGGATCTCTTCTGTAGCAGATTTAATTGACCCTGCCGAAAGGTCCCGGTTATTGACGCGAACAGCTTCGGCCACCTCTGCAAGGGTGAAATTATATCGGCGTAGCGTTTCTTCTGTTACTTCGATAGATATCTCCAGTGCGGGATATCCTGAAATACTTACCTGGCTCACCATTCCGGTAGCCATAAGGTCTCGTTCTATTGTTTCGGCATAGTCTTTAAGTACTTTGAGATCTACATCTCCCTTCAGGGCCATTCTGGCTGCGGTATTCCGCCTTCTTAATTTATATATCACTGGCTTTTCAGCACCAGCAGGAAATGAAGAAATACCATCAATGGCATTTTTTACCTCGGTGTATATTTCATCAATATCATGGTTTTCAAGCGTTAGGATTGAGACTACAGCACTGTTTTCACTTGAATTGGATGTAAGCTCATCAATTCCAGGAATCGCATAGATGGCTTCCTCTATTTTGGCCGTGACACCCTCTTCCATTTCCTCTGGTGAAGCTCCCGGATATGAAACAGCGATCTGAATATTTCGGTCACTTCTTATTGGGAAGTAGGATTTTTTGGTATTCATCAGGGAAACAATCCCACCGATCAACGTGATAGCGATTATGATATTCGCCAGTATTGGAAACTTGACAAAATACTCGACGAGACCTTTGATGCCGTTCATTTTCAGTTATCGTTTGTTTTGCTGAGAATCAGATTGACGTTCTGTGAGTTTAGCATCCATGGGAGCTTTCCTTTCCAGATCAATTTCCCTGTCAGACAGTTTGAACGCCTTCATGTTGTTATGTGCATTGATCAATGGCTCCACGACCAAATCCTCTCCTTCGTGTAACCCTGAGAATACCGCTGTCTCATCCATCAGCCGATGAATGGTCACTGGCTTTACTTTTAGCAATGAATCTTCCAGAACGAATACCTCATTGCCATTATAAATTAAGTTACGCGGGATCTCCATGCCATCCTTAATGATCCTTGCGGGTATGGCTGCTTCGATAAATTGCCCGTCATAGATCTTTCCACCCCTGGGATCTATAGATATATATACATCAATTGACTGGGTGTTCTGATTGATGTAATCGCTAATTCTTGCAACTGTGCCACTCCATGTTTGTTGAGTCTCATTGGAAAAGATTGATGTTTCTGCACCCAACTGTATCCACGGAATATCTTTAGTTTCTACGGCCACCTTCAATTCATGATATCCTTTTCTCATTATTTTTCCAATCCGTGTACCTGCGTTGACAAAAGCACCAGTCTCTAAAACAATTTCTGAGATACTACCGTCAAACGGTGCATAATACCAGTGCTTCCGAAGACGCTCCTCTGCACTTTTTATGGTGTAGAAAGTGGAATAAATCCCTTTCGTAGCCAAAAAGGTCTTTTCCTTTTCACTCCGTATGTCTGGTAATTTTTGAAGATCCTTATCGATTTCCAGCTTTGAGAAATAAGCTTGCCATACCTCAAAAGATTCGGGATAGTCAATCTTCAGATCAGGTAAAATAGCTGCCAGGTCACGAAGAAAATTACTCTTTTGCGATTTAAGTGAGAGGCTGGCCTCAATTGCTTCGATTTGAAAAAGCAGGTCTCCTTTTTTAAAATTTTGACCCTGTTTCAGCCGAATGTCTCCTTCATGCATTCTTCCACTGACCTCAGAGAGTAAATCTAGAGACTGGGCAGTCTCTACACGACCATAGGCAATAACATGTGTAAGGATGTCTTCATATTTTACCTCCTCAGTTCTCACATACTTTTTAACCTCAGGTTGTTTCCTCACCTTTGGTGGTTCTTTGAGACTACTCAAAAAAGCCATTAACGCCAATGCCCCACCCAAAATAATCACTACAAGGCCGGAAATTAATAGGGATTTTTTATTCATAATGGAGATAAAATGTATAAGCTAAACTAAACCTTCAATGTCTTCTTTTTGTTCTTCAATTCAATTGGAGTTGAATCAAGCAGGAATAATAAATTGTTAGAAATGGTCACCAATATTAGATTTAAATTCTGATTGGATTTTGAAGCCTTGATCTTTTATTGTTCGTCCTTTATGAAAATTTAAAAAAGTAACAGCTGTACTTTCATACTCAAAAGGCATCAATGTCTATAACTTTAACCTATACAGATTATATCCTATGGAAAAAATCAAAAAAAGCGAGGAAGAATGGAAAGCAGAATTGACTCCCGAACAATATGAGGTGTTAAGAAAGAAAGGGACGGAAAGACCCTGGACAGGTGCATTACTTGAAAACAAAAAAAGTGGAGTCTATGAATGTGGAGCCTGCGGCAACCCGCTATTCGACTCAACTGCTAAATTTGATTCAGGAAGTGGCTGGCCAAGCTTTTTCCAACCCATCACTAAGGGAGCTGTGGAATATAAGCTCGATACATCGCATGGTATGCACCGAACCGAAGCACTATGTGGTAAATGTGGTAGCCATCTTGGTCATATTTTTAATGATGGTCCTCACCCTACAGGGGAGCGCTATTGCATCAACTCCATTTCACTGAAATTTGAGGAGAAGAATAAATAATGTTTATCACGGCGAAATTCAAAGGGATCATCGAAGAATTTCGAAAAGATGATTTTTTTACTTTCTAATGATTTAAGGATTGACAATATTTACAGCTTTGTTTTAAAATACTAGCCGGCTAAATGTATAATGTTGTTGTTATTGGTGGAGGGATTGTAGGTCTTGCTTCCGCACTAAAAATCAAAGAGGCCAACCCCAAGCTTCGCGTTGCAGTTTTAGAAAAAGAACCCAAGCTCGCCCAGCATCAAACAGGACATAACAGTGGTGTAATCCATTCGGGGTTATACTACAAACCCGGCAGCCTTAAAGCCAAAAACTGTATTGATGGGTACAATCAGCTGATCCGTTTTTGTGAGGAAGAAGAAATCAGATTTGAATTGTGTGGCAAAATAGTAGTCGCTACACGGGAAGACCAGCTCGATACCCTTAACATGCTTTCCGAGAGAGGGAGACAAAATGGTCTCAAAGGCTTAAAAGACCTAAACAAAGAACAACTGAAAGAATACGAACCACATGTGAATGGCTTGAAAGGCATCTTTGTTCCCCAAACCGGGATCATCGATTATACAGAGGTGGCCATGAAGTATGTGGAAAAAATCAAACACTTCAATGGAGAGGTATTTACCGGCAGCAAAGTAACTAAAATCACCGAGGATAAAGGCTTTATTCAGGTGCATACACCTTCACAGACCTTTATTACCCGTTTAGTAATCAATTGCTCGGGGTTGTACTCCGACAAGGTGGCCACACTAACAGGTATGAAGGTGAATTATAAAATCATCCCATTTAGAGGAGAATATTATAAGCTCAAGAAAGATAAAGAACACCTTGTCAAAAACCTGATCTATCCGGTTCCTGATCCCAACTTTCCTTTCCTTGGTGTACACTTTACCCGCATGATTAACGGAGGGATAGAAGCGGGGCCTAATGCAGTCCTTGCTTACAGTCGGGAAGGATACAACAAAATGAAGATCAACCCTGGGGAGTTTTTCGAAAGCCTCAGCTTTCCGGGCTTCCAAAAAGTGATCCGAAAATACTGGAGAACAGGCATGGGCGAGCTCTACCGGTCCTATTCCAAGGCTGCTTTCACAAAGGCTTTACAGGAGCTGCTTCCTGACATCACAAGTAATGACCTTGAGCCGGGTGGAGCTGGTGTGCGCGCCCAGGCATGTGATCGTGACGGGGGCTTGATTGACGATTTCCTCATCATGGAATCAGAAAAAGTGATCAATATTGGTAATGCCCCATCTCCGGCTGCAACTTCGTCACTTTCTATTGGTAAACATGTGGCTGATCTGACTTTGAAAAGATTTTAGCCTTGAGCAACCTGTCAATCAATCTTAATGGATATGATTGAGATTTTTTCGCGGTAAACCTTTTCTCCATTCTCAAAAATTGCAAGGAGCTTACCACCAGACAATGCCATATCAGAATAACCTGAGGGACCGGGATTCAGTTGTAAGCTATCCGCCCATGATTTCCCGTCATCGTAACTTCTTCTAAGTGTAAGGTTGTATCTGCTTTCAATTCCTCCTAAACTAGCTACTGATGGATTTAGAAAAAACAGTTGCTTCGATTCTCCCATCGCCAGCATGCTGCCATGGCATGTAGGATCTGGCAATGAGGTATTTAACAGTGGAGCTGACCAGTTCAAACCTCCATCATTACTTATGGATTCAGCTCTGTATAGCTGTTTATAAGTACGTGAATTTAAAAGCAGGGCGCCATCACTTCTCTCAACAATAGTGGCTTCATGTGTAAGTCCTTCAAATGAAGGAACCAGACCACCAGCGGACCAGGTCGCCCCACTATCATCAGAATATATTACTCCTGCTTTCATCCGATCTTCATTCACATGCTTATATCTCTCCTTGCGAGTTCTATCACAGACCCAAACAGGCACAATCAAACGATTTTGTGATGTAATGATCCCATGACCAGGCCCAGTTGCAATCACCACGACCTCGTATTCAAAATCCTGAAGAATTGATGAAAAATTGATGGGTGATGACCAACTCATACCATCATCCATACTGAAGGTATGATATATTTCACTGTAATCTTTTGTAAACAGCAGATGGATTTTTCCACTTGATTCATCAACAATCGGAACGGGGTTTCCTATCGTCACCGGCTGATCACCTCCCTCCTCATATACAATCAAATAATCAGACCAGGTCATTCCACCGTCATTGCTTCTTTTAAGCAATAAATCAATGTTTCCGGTATCTTCGTGACCATCTTTCCTGCCCTCGCAGAATGCCAATAGGGTACCTTTGTTGGTAGAAACAAGGGCTGGTATCCTGTAAGTATCATACCCGTCCTGTCCATTGACAAACACATCTTTTCGAAATTGAATGGAGGCACCTTTCAGGGACCTATCCGGCATATCCACTTTTTCTGGCAATTCAAATATGAGAAGACAAGTGAGATTCAGAATAAATAGATGTATTGAAAGACCCATTACTCAATTCTTTGTTGAAACCATAAATTTGTTGTTAAGGAAAAATCTATCCAGCTTAGTTCAGCATCTCCGCCAATTTTATCTTTAGCTGATCAGCAATTCCTGGAAACTCATCTGCCACATTTCTGGTTTCTTTATCAGTAGTCTGATGATCGTAAAGTTCTGTAAAGCCATCATCATGCAAAATCATTCGATGTGTGTCCGTTCGAATGGTTTTCGCATTACTGAAATAGCCAATAGCCTCATGTCCCCCTGATTCCGGTTTCCTGAGAATTGGCACCAGTGACTCTCCTTTTGTAAATCCGGGTTTATCAATTCCAGCCAGCTCACAAAGGGTTGGGAATATATCGATTGTGGATACCATGGAGTTTGTTTGGACGCCTTTGTTTTCCATACCAGGATAATGAATGACAAGTGGCGAGTTGAGTGACTCTTCAAAAAGGCTATGTTTTCCCCAGATGGCGTGTTCTCCCAGATGCCAGCCATGGTCACCCCACAGGACAACGATGGTATTCTTATCAGCTCCTGTTTTTTTAAGTTCCTCCAATAGTTTTCCTACCTGAGCATCTGCATAGCTCACACATGCTGCATAATGCTTTCTAACCTCAAGGGCAAATAAACTATCCTCATTGGGATCTTTGCCCCATCGGTTGTATTTCATAAACTCACCAGAGCCATGCCAAGTAGTTTTTCCTTCTGGTTTCTCCGGATGGGCAATGGGTGGCAGTCCCACCTCTCTGTAATGATCCATATAAGAGCTGGGAGCACCAAATGGTAAGTGTGGCCTGATGATGCCAACGGCTAAAAAGAATGGGTTTTGTTTGTCCTTTGCCAATATATCTAGTTGAGACAAAGCTTCTTCCATCATTAGTCCGTCAGGATAAATTCTATCGTCTCCTTCTGCAGACTGGAATACATCCATTTTTTTTTCATTTCCCCGAATCTCACCATGGGCAAGCCCGTGCATCATTCCTCTGGGATGCTGCCACTCTCCAACAGGCATCAGATGTCTGTCCCACGCATTAGGCATTTCAATTACATTTTCATCATCCCAGTCATCACCACCTCTGCCTCCAGGATGATGAGATACCTTACCTACTGAGACAGTAGTGTAACCATTATCTCTAAACCATTCTGGCATACTTGGGGCTATTTCTTTTCCGCTCATTAATTGTTCAGATCGAATAAAGAGTGCATTGTTTCCAGCAGGACCGTACAAACCAGTGAGCAAAGTATACCTGGAAGGCCCACAACTAGGTGCATTGACGTAATGCCGCTTAAATGACACAGATTTTCTTACTAAGTCATCAATGTTTGGGGATTGAATGTAGCTCGCTCCGAAACTATTAAGCTCAGGTCGCAGGTCGTCAACACAGATAAGTAATACATTGGGTTTTTGGGCTTTTGATGATTCCTCACAATTAGCGAATAGTATGCACAATAGCCCAAAAAGGAATAAGCTTCCTGAAGTAAAATGTCTGTTCATTTGGATGAGTTTGAATTAGTCTTTCCAAACTTACCCTTTCTTTGACTCAATAAGTAATATTATTTAACAGTTTCCTGACTTTTGAACACCGCACCGGATTTGAGATCTTGCCAATTGAGTTAAAAAAGAAATCAATTCACTCCATCCTAGGAAGTCTCTAAATGATTGACCAGGCTTACAACCTGATCAACATTTTCAAACTTCACATTATTGTCTTTTACAAATGTCTTGAAATGATCCTGCTTATTCTTGAAACGTTTCATAAACTGCCGGAGATTGGTGACTTCATTGACTTCTCCCTCTTGTTTCAAATAATAAACAAGATATGGCTTGGTGTCGTAGTCATCTGGCAGGTCCAGTTCGTAGACCAGGCCATTGCTGTAATTGACCGAATAGTTATCCACTGCAGCTGTTTGGGAGGTGCCCCCATAACCAACATCCTTACCAGGATAATCCAGCTTACACTTATACTCAACAAACAGATCACAACCATCAGATTGGTGCAGGACCTCTACAAACCTTCCTCCCAGCCGAATAAATTTTTTATCCTTCATGAAAACAGTATCAATCAATTCACTCTCGGTACTACCAATCGCCAGCTTATGAGTTCCTTTTACGAAGATCATTTCTTCGCTTATCGCATTATAGTTGATTGATACTTCGTTTTTTCGCCCATTCTTCATCAGCACAACACCTTCTACAAAATCAGGGAAGATGTAGTGAGTAATGGCTTTGGTACGGTTTTGAGAAAACGAAAAATGAAAGCTCACCACGAGTGCAAGCAATAGACAATAATGGGGTGTCATTGGTCTGTAATTTATTCGAATCGATCGTATTCTTATAAGTTAGTCATTCTATATCATCATAACTAACTCTTACGGATATTTTTAAGTATTAGCTGAAAAAATGAATTATTTTAGAAGAATCGATCCTCAAATACCTGGTCTGCGAATGGGGTGATGGTATAGCTGAAAGTAATTTCGTGAGTACCAAAGTTGGTAGTAATTAAGTTGTTTGTTGGTAACTCAAAAGTGTAACCAATCCTGTAATTGTCATTGAATTGCAGCATTCCAAAAAAACTAAAACTTGAAAAATCTCTTACCATGGCACCCGCCCAAATATCCGGAGTGAGGAAGTAGGTGCCTGAAATATCAATTGAAACCTTATCTTCAAGTACTCTGATCAAAGTCTGAACTTTGGTATCATATGACCTTACTGCAGTAAACCTGTACCCTGCTGACAAATAATAATGGCGTTGGTATCTACCATTGTCTTCGAAAACAGGATCTGGAGCATCCTCACTCAATATCCTGGGAATTGAAAGTCCAATGAAATAGTCGAATCTTTGAAGCATGATACCAAATCCAAAGTTTGGAAACGAATATTGGGGGATAAATCCGTCTAAAACCGGATCATCAAGCACCTCCGGCTCTAGTTTGCTCAGGTTATTACTCACCTGGGTAATACCACCCTGCAACCCGAAACCTAATGTGGTCAGGTGAGAGCGGATATAGTATGAACCTGAAGCAATGAATTCATTGCTATTCCTGATCCCAATTCTGTCATTCATCACCCTGACACCAAATCCCCCTGAGTTTCCGATGCTACTCATTGCGGTGAGTGTATTGGTCACCGGTGAACCTTCAAGGCCGAACCATTGTGCCCTTGAATTAACAGCAATGGTAGCGGATTTGTAAACTCCCGCATATGCCGGATTGATCATATACTGGTTGAAATGATACTGAGCGTACAATGGGTCCAGCTGAGCTTTTAACGACTGGATCGATAAGACAAGGATCAATATGGTGATGAGATATTTCATCGCATCAATTCGATAAACCCACTACCGAGCTTCTCACCCTCCGATCGTATCACATAATAGAATGTACCCTCAGTAAGCTCTGACTTCCTGAGCACATTATTATTACCACTAAAGACCTTTTCTCTGTTATCATAGCCCTTTTGTTCAAAGACTTTTGTACCCCATCGGTCGTAAATTACCACCAGGCATTCAGGATATGCATCAATGTTTTCAATAAAGAGAAATTCATTTTTGCCATCCCCATTTGGACTAACCAGGTTTAGAACCTTGATGGGAGGCTTATCCTTTGGCAAGTATTTTCTTCCAATAGAAAAATAAGATAAGGTTAAAGGGTGATTTGAATCGTTGGTGATAAATCCAAGGCTTGTATCACCACTGGTTGAATCCTGGTAGAGACTATAAACTGTTGAATTGGAGGTTTCTGCCTGAACTACCATGGCATATTCAATTTCCTGAAGAAAATCAGCATTTTCAAATCCTACCTCAACATTAAATTCTTCATCGGATTCGTCCATTATCCAATAGAAAGGAGCTATTTCTGCTATTGTGTTATCAAGTGGGCCAGGTAAGACAGATTCTACTGCCTGAACACCGATGGGTGAAGGATCACCTGCAATTTGATTGAGGCTAACAGGCAAATAATAGTTTTCGGTCCCAATGGGATAGATCTCACTACCTGTCATGATTAAGCGACCAATGATATAGTCCTCAGGTTGTCTTGTGATTGTCCCCCCTGGAGTGATCTCCAGGCCATACCCTTCACCAACTGTTAAAAGGCTGCCGTTAAGTTCCAGGTGGTCTACAGAAAGATCTGCATTTAAGGTTTTGTCGGCGCCTGACAGCCTGAGTCGTTCAATAAATGACTGATCATTGATAGACTGTGTAAGGGATCCGTTCATATCCACCACGCCTGCTCCTGAAGTCTGATACACTCCCGTATTGACCCAATGCCCACCAACAATGATTTGACCTTCATTCTGCAGGCTTCCCGCATTGACAAAGTTTTCGTTTACCTTGAGAATAGCTCCCTCGGTGAGCCCGATCGGCATACCAGTATTCTGAAGACTTTGTGATATTACAAAGTTACCTATTGTAAATAGCAGAAATGTGAAGAATGCTCTCATGCTATTCGGAGATTCTTGTTATTCAATGGTTAACACTAACCGTCCACTCAAATTCGTTTGAACCGGGTCACCTACCACAGTACCCCCTCTCATAGAGCTGATAAACACAGAGACTATATCTCCTTTGAGCAATTGTACATCTGTCATAAATGAAACAACATCCTGTGGTGTGACAGTAACGTCCATCGCATGGACCACATCTTTTCCATTTTTTAACATATATATATATAAATCACCACCGCCTGAAACCTGGGCAGTGATCATACCACTAAAACTATATATCCCGTTTAATGGAGCAGCAAAACCTGATATTGAAAAAATATCTCCGACATCATAACTTTCCGCGTCAAAAATAATCTCTACAGGTATCCCTTCAGCCGGAACTGAAAGGCTTTCTCTCTTCCCGGCCTTAAATGCATATTGATCAACACTGGTAGTTGGAACATTAATATTGAAATTTGGATAAGTCCCCGTAACTGATGCGTTGCCAGTCCCGGTAATGTTGACAGTTCGATCCGGAGCCGAATTGGTAACAGTATAATTAATTCCAGAAGGTGTTACAGAAATACCTGTTCCCGCAGAAATCACTTGAATTTCATTGTTAGGATTATTATCATCATCATCCACTTCATCCGATCCTGCAACCCAGGTAACTCCATCGTGCTTGACCACCTGACCATCAATCCCTGCAAGGCCAGCCAACATATCTGTATTGTCAAAATATGCATTTAAGCTAACAGGAGTATCATCTCCTGTCAGAACCAAACTACCATCAATTAATTCCAGATCCTGATTATCGGTATTGTCAAAATAGGCATTGAGATTTACAGGTGTATCATCGTTTGTTAATACCAGGCTTCCATCAAGTAATTCGAGGTCCTGATTGTCAGTATTATCATCATTTACTAATACCCATGTGCCACGTGAAAATTTTGCGATTTGACCATCTTCGGCTGATACAGAAAGATCAGCCAATACATCGGTATTGTAAATTGAAAGATCAACCGTGTTACCCTCCGGATCACGATCCAGCCACATAGCTGACCCTTCAAATTGGAGTGATTGCAATTCATTCAGGGGATCCGCATCGTCATCATCCACCTCATCCGTTCCGGCCTGCCATCCAAGTAACGCGTCATACTTTAAAACATCCCCGGGAGTTCCTACAATTGCCGTAATACCACCTGCCAGGCTGGAAAGATTAACTGGAACCCCATCCGGGTCATTGGTAATTGAGAGGATGTTGGTTAATGGATCAAATGAAAGATCCTGTATCTCATTGGTCTGATCAGCGTCAGCATCATTTACATTATCATCCATCACTGTCCATACACCTTTTGAAAATTTTGGAATCTGACCTTCACCCGGATCAAGAGTAGAAAGCACATCCGTATTGTCTAACAAATAGCTTAGGTCTATTGGCAATCCTGCACTATTGGTTATTGTCAGCTGATTGATCTCCGAATCGTATACCAGGTCCTGAATTTCATTCGACGGATCAGCATCTTCATCTTCAAACTCATCGATACCAGCTTGCCAGATGCCTCCTGAGAATTTTGGTATCTGGCCTTCAGAGACAAGTAGGTCGGCCAGCACATCCGTATTGTCAAGCAAGCCAGCAAGGCTGATGGGCTCCAGGGAACTACTGGTGATCGACAATTCATAGGTTTCACCGTCATATAAAAGATCCTGTAATTCATTACCCGCATCTGAGTCCGCATCATCCACGTTGTCAAGGCCGTCCTGGAAGTCTGTTGGAATACCAATCAAATCAGTCCATTGTCCGGAGAAATCGTCGGTCGCGTCCAAATCAAGATTTACCGGAACCTCCAGCAGATCAGCAAAATATCCCGAGAAATCATCCGTTGCATCAGTATCTAGATAAAATGGAACATCATCCAGATCCAGAAAGGATCCGGAAAAGTCATCCCGAAAATCCGAATCAAATAAACTCAGATCGATAATGGTTCCATCAGGGTCTCCTGTCAGTGAAATCTGTCCATCAAGAAACTGAAGATCCTGTTCATCTGTATTTGTTCCCAAATAGGCGGCTAAATTGATCGGTGTTGGGCTACCAATACCGGTTATTGTTAAGATATTACTTGTCAGATTCAGATCCTGAAGCTCGTTGTTTGGGTCCGCATCTGCATCATCAACCTGATCTGTCGCCGGTGCCCACTGCAAAGCATCATTAAATTTCAAGACCTCCCCCAGACCCGCTGTCGACGGTAGCTCAATTTCATTGAAAGGATCATTGTCAGCATCATCTGTCTCATCTAGTGCCGCAACCCAATTGGCTCCGTCAAACTTCAGCGCCTGGCCGGCTGTTGCTGTCGCTGGCAATTCAATTTCGTTAGTAGGATCGCTATCTGCATCATCATCCGATCCATCTAAAAATGCAGTGGGTACATTTTGCAAATCCGCCCAGTCACCTGAGAAGTCATTTGAGGCATCGCTATCGTAGTTACTCAGGTCAATAATAGTATTGTCGGGGTCTCCGCTTAAAGAAATCTGTCCTGCAGAAAACTGTAGATCCTGCTCATCGGTATTAGTACCCGTATAGGCCGACAAATCAATTTGTGTTGGAGTGGTGAGTCCGGTAATTGTTAGAATATCTCCGGACAGATTGAGGTCCTGCAGCTCATTGATGGGATCAGCATCCGCATCATCCACATTGTCAGTACCATCAGCAAACCCGACAGGGACATTAGAAAGATCACCCCAATCTCCCGAAAAGTCATCAGAAGGATCAGTATCTCCGGTGTTGGTAATAACTCCATTAACAATTTCAATTCCATTGCCTGCCTGAAGTGATGAACCTACTGCTTCCCAATGGTCTGTCATCCAAAAGAAGAACTGGTTGAGGTCTGAATCAAAGACCATCATCCCATTTTCAGCAGAGGTTAGCTGGCTCGAAAAATTATTTCGCTGTGTGGTAGTTAGTTTGGGAACAAGGAGTCCCTGATCATTATTGGGTGCAACAAGGTGAAGGACAGCTTTCTCATTTGGTGTTTGCGTACCAATCCCTACAGAACCTTCCTGGGCCATTAGGGTGCTGCCTACCAATAAACTGAAGAGAAATAAAACTCTTTTCATGGCGGTGATCTATTATTCCATCTCTTGTAAAGAAAATACTATCTTTTCTTTACATAGTTATAATCTAGGCGTCGGGGCGTAAAGCTAACTAAAATAGACGAATTATTCGAGTGATTTAGCTAGAATATTCTTTCAAGTGGGTTCTGATGCTTAAACGGAGTGAATATATAGCTAAGGGTAACCTCGTGGGTTCCGTAGTTGGTAAAGATCAGGTTATTGGTAGGTAATTCAAATGAATAGCCAACCGAGAAGTTTTTGTCAAAGTCGATTTTGCCAAAAAAACTCACACCATAGTAATCCCTCACCATCGCACCCAATCGGACGAAGTCTGTCACAAAATACGTGGCAGCAACATCGAAAGAAAATCTTGATCCCAGCACTTTCACCAGGGTTTGAAGTTTGGTATCGTTGGACCTGAAAAGACTAAACCTGTAGCCGGTAGAGATATAGACATTTCGGTCATATCTTGGGTCATTGAGAGATCTGGAGGTATTTCGGGTTTCCAGTATCCTAGGAATGCTGACTGCCAGAAAGTAATCAAAGCGATGGATAATGAAACCCAAACCAAAATTGGGTTGCGTGCTGTTCGGAACAAAACTTTCAAGTTCAGGATCATTCAATACTTTGGAATCCAGCAGGCTAAGATCATTAGAAATATGAGTAATCCCCCCCATCAGGCCCATTCCTATCTTCACAAAGTGTGAATTGATAAAATATGAGGCTGAAGCCATAATCTCTGTGTTGTTATGCACACCAATGCGGTCATTCATGGCTTTAAACCCAATACCAGAATGATCCGACATACTACTTTCAAATGTCAGGGTGTTAGTGAAAGGTGCACCCTCCATACCATACCATTGTGCCCTGGAGTTGAAGGAAATAGCTGTGCTTTCATACAACCCACCAAAGGCAGGATTGATTAAATACTGATTGAAGTGGTACTGTGTGTAGAGCGGATCGAGCTGTGCCATCGCAAGGTTGCTCATAAGCAATGACAGGAGGATCAATATGTTTTTGATATACCTCATCTCACCAATTCAAAAAACCCTGTGGAAAGCGTCTCTTTACCCAGGGATATTACATAATAATAAGACCCCTGAGCCAGGTCACTTTTTATCTTTTCATTGCCCAGGCCTTCAAACTTTACCTTATTGTTATCGTAGGCGTTGGCTTCATAAAGCTTCACTCCCCACCTGTCAAAGATGGAGACAGTATTTTCCGGGTATGCTTCTATATTTTCTATTAGCAGGAAGTCGTTAAATCCATCGTTGTTTGGACTCACCAGGTTCAACACATTGATTGGAGGTTTTTCCCCCTTGATATATTTCCTGGCTACGGTGAGATAAGGTCCTCTTGCACGTTCACTGGTGACCATGCCCATATCCGGTGAGCCGGAAAACATCAAACATCCTGCATCTTTTATTACGCTATTGAAAGACTCTGCTTCTCCCACCCTGGCATTTTCAATACTTTGCAGAAACCGTGCTCCCTGAAAGTTTAAGGTAACCTCAGCTCCCTGATAATTTTCAGGTGTCACAAGCTCCCAGTAATAATCTGCAACTGAAGATATCGTAGTTTCTTTTGCCTTACTCAACAATCCGGATTTTGCTGCTACACCGATCTGCATCACCTGACCTTCCGGCAACACCATCCGGATCGGAAGGCTCTTTTCCGGTGTGCCTATAGGAAATGTGATGTCATTGCCGGTCATGTATAAAGCACCAATGATTCGGTCATCCCTCTCGTACTCTAATTGTGTCTGCTCACCAAGGTATAGGCCGGAACCCGCAGGTACAAATACCATCGTACCAGACATTACCATCTTTCCAGCTACATGAAAACTCTCAGAGATATGTTTTCTCCCGTTTTGAAAAATCACCTTACCAATAGGCAAACTACCATGACTGATATATTGAAGATCAATTCCATCGAATATGATCTGACCTGCCTGATCTGTATAGGCTCCTGCGTTAACCCAGTTTCCTTTTACAGTGAGCGCACCATCATTAGAGATCTGGCCCCTATTTACCACACTATTTTGTACACTCATTGTCACCCCTTCGGTGATCTTCAAGGATGTGTTTTTTATGTATAGATCCTGGGTGTTACCAAAGAAGGGAAATAGGATCGATATGAATATCAGGTACTTCATTCCTATCTGCCGGCTGCTATTGAAACACCCACTTCCATCCAGCCATCAAAATTTGTTCCACTGGACTGGTCTTTAAAGTACATGAGATGCAATGTGCTGCCTGTTGTTAAACTATGACTTGCGTTGGAAAGAAAAATATTTCCGTTGGCACCGTCCACGTTTAAAGTTCCAGGACCTATAACTATCAAGATCAGTTCCTGGCCTGAAATCCCTGGATCTATATTTCTTAGATTGGTCGAAGCTTCCGGTACGATAATTACTGTTTTATGAGAGTTGATCATATCGGACTTCAATGCACCTATTGTAGCTGTCAGATCAGCGCCACGCACATGACTTGGATTGGATCTCGACATCATATTATTGGAGATGGCATATTTACCAGTATAATTGATATTGGTACCGCTATTTTCTTCAATCCATGGTGTAGCATCATCCAGTTCACTAAGGTCCCACACATCATGCATCCCACTGGGCTTTGTTAGCGTCAGGACATTGGAGACGGAGTTGTAAGTCAGGCTTTGAACCTCATTGTTTGGGTCGGCATCTGCATCTTCTGCCAGTGCTGAAAGATCCACATCATGATTAATTCCTGACTCTACGATACGAAGGGTATTGCCAAGTAGAAGTGTAGCAACTTCGATCAATTCATTGGAAGGGTTGGCATCTGCATCATCTACCTGGTCGCCATCTGCCAGGTCTGCAGGTATACCTGCGAGACTACTAAACTGTCCATCGAAATCGTCGGTAGCATCCTTGTCCCATCCGGCAAAATTCAGGGAGGTGCCTGAAAGATCTCCGGACAATGAAAGCACATCATCTACCAGTTCTAGTGATTGGATTTCATTGGACGGATCAGCATCAGCATCATCCACCTGATCGCCATCTGCCAGATCTGCTGGTATCCCTGACAGGCTGCTAAACTGCCCATCGAAATCATCAGAGCTGTCGCTATCATACCCGGAAAGATCTACAAGTGTTCCATCCGGATCATCGGATAGTGAAAGCACTCCATTTACAAATGACAGGTCCTGATTGCCAGAGCTGATTACTGTGCTCAAATCAATGACCGTAGCATTGTCATTGTTGGTGATCTGTAGCAAACTTCCGCTCATTGAAAGATCCTGGATTTCATTGGTGGGATCAGCATCGGCATCATCCACTTCATCGGTCCCATCAAGGAATCCGGTTGGCATATTTTGCAGATCACCCCAATCCGGGGAGGCAAGGTTGCTCAGATCTATGACGCTACCTCCTGAAAGTGTAAGTTGGTTTGTAACTGGATCATATTCCAAAGACTGGTTACCTGCTGAGAGGGCCTGCCATCCAGTGTCCTGCCAATAATAGAATACCTTTTCGGTATGATCGAAAATCAGCAATCCATTCTCAGCAGAAGATAACTTGCCAGTAAATGATGATGAATTACGCTTTGTGGTTGTCATGGTAGGAATGAGTAACCCCTGATTGCTGCCTGGAGAAACCAGGTGCAATATTGCGTTAGGATTTGGGTTTTCCACACCTATACCTACAGAGCCATTTTCTTGCGCTCTTAGCGTTGCAGATAATAAAAGACCCAATAAAAAAATACATGATATCCCTGTGGATTTCATTTCGGTTGTGCTGGTTGGTTATACAATCCTAGTCAGGTGGCGGATCATACTTTTCATTGTTAAATGTATAGCCAAACAAACCATATATGGAAATTTTTTTAGAGAATTTTTCATTTAAGTATAAATTAACTTTAATTATTTAACTCTCTGATAATATGGATCTTATCCGTTTTACATAAAGTGGTTTTGAGCCTCAATTTGAACCAAAAGTGCGGTAAATTCTGTTTTTAGGATGATTATTGGGAAATCATTAAATTACAAGAATGAGACACGTTCACATTGCCATTTTCATAATTGCACTTTTTTCAGTTCTTTCATCTTGCGCGCAGCAAAAAGCCACCAAAAAGAAATTATCGTTTCCAGAAGAGGAAAAAATTGAATTGACCGAATCTGAATGGAAATCCCGGTTAACAACGGAAGAATTTGAGATTCTCCGAAAGAAGGGAACCGAATATGCTTTTACCGGTAAATACTGGAACAATAAGAAAGATGGAGTGTATACCTGTGCCGGATGTAAGCTTCCATTGTTTGATTCTTCTACAAAGTTCAGGTCGGGCACAGGATGGCCAAGCTTCTATGAGCCGATCAATGAGGTGAACGTTGCCGAAGAGGAAGATAATTCATATGGAATGGTGAGAACTGAGGTTCTCTGTGCCAGATGTGGCGGACACCTGGGACATGTTTTTCCCGACGGCCCTAAGCCAACTAATCTACGCTATTGCATCAATTCAGCTTCCCTTAATTTTGAAGAAAAGACACCCGTAGCAAAACCTTAATCTCTAATTATTAAGAGCTCCGTCATCAACCCAGCACGCTATCAGGTTGATATGATTTTGGGATAGCTTGTCTTTCGGAGGCATGGCACCACTTTGCGTTACTGACCTTATACTGGTTGCACTATTTTTGATCTCATTGTATGTGTTAAATTTTGGAAGTGAAGGATCATTTCCATGACATGATGTTACACTGCAATTGGTATCAATAATTGGTTTGATGTCGGATGAGAAACTTACGCCACTAAGAACCTGTACATTCTTTGAGGTTATACACCCTTCCTCATCCTTTACTGCTATGTTGTAAGAGCCACCTGATATGCCCTCAAAGGTGTTAGACATATCAAAAACACCTGTACCTAAACGATAGGTATAGCCTCCCACTCCACCGGTTGCGTTTACTACTATTGATCCTGTTTCCGTACCACATCCTCCGGTAGTAGTCTCGGCAGTAAAACTCAAATCTGACCCACTGTTTCCTACAGTGACATCTGCAGTTCCCGAGCATCCCTCAGCATCGACTACTGTAATGGTATAAGTACCACTGGCTAAATTGGAAAATGATGCTTCACCCTGAAAGTTTACCCCATCTATGGAATACATCAATTGGCCATTACCTCCAACAGTGGTTACCGTGATCACACCTGTAGGCTGACAGTCCGCATCCGTAACTTCACTATCCTCTATAGAAGGTCCGGAGACGTCACAGTCAACAACCTCTATCTGATCGCTTGAACAAGAGTTTAAGAAGATGAGAAACGATAATATGGAAAGCAGTAAAATGGATCTTACCAGAATCATGTTTTTGACTTTTTGTTTTGAAGACATACTGCCTTAAATGAAGATTTGGTTGGCTCTTCTAATAATTAAATGAATCATCCTCTGTCTTCACGATCTCCCATGTGTGATCCGAAAGCAAACGTACATGTGCAATAAATCTCTTGAAGGGATTAGATCTGCCCCATTCATCAGGGCTTACCATGGTAAGGACATCTTCCCCATTCTTACGTTGAAACAAATAATAGTCTTTGTTATAGACGGGGTCAAATCCCATATCGGCCAGATAGATCCGTTCAGAGATAGACACCCGCTTCTTAAGATATTTGGCTTGCTCGGCCAGGGTCTGCATCTGCTCGTATAACTGGCGAAATTGTCTGTCGGTCTGTTCGTGCATGGCAGCCACAGCTGTGCCTTTGATTTTTCCTTTATCCTCAGGCTTTACTATTGCGCTCCCAACACTGTGAGCATATTCAATCAGTCCCGGCATATCCGTGACCTTATCTCTCATCTGCTCTAGGTCAATGTTTTCTATATCGACTTTCTTTTTATTCACCAGTTTCAATCCTTTCTTTTAAATTCTTTTTGGCACCTGGCCACGTGGTCCGTTGGCTTATATCAATGCTGATCATGATGATGATCAACAAGAAAATGGCTGCTATTACAAAAAAAATCCGCTTTGATCTTTTCATATCCGTTTAGAGAACGACAAATTTGGGGAATAGTTTATTAAAAAATCCAATATGACCATCGAAGGAAGAATAATTGAAATATTTGACACACAAGATGTGACAAACTCATTTAGAAAAAGAGAGTTTGTAGTAGAGTACGCAGAAAACCCTCAATACCCTGAGTTTATAAAATTTGAGCTGATTCAAGCTAATTGTGAACAGCTGAATGATTTTAAAGTAGATGATATGGTCAATATTTCCTTTAATCTCAAGGGCAGAAAATGGACCGATCCTCAGGGAGTTGTTAAATATTTCAATAGTCTGCAGGCCTGGAGGTTAGAAAAAGCAGGAAGTCATGCAGGTCAGCCAGACCAGGCACCACCACCAACGACAGATCAGGAATGGATGAAAAGTGATTTTTCTGAAGACGATGATTTACCCTTCTAAGGTTAAAGCGGGAAAATCTGATAGTTAAACCATTCTAAAATATTATCGTACATATGCACATCAAATCCGACATACAATAATTTGAAGGATTAAGGTAAAAATGTTGAAGCTAAATAGAATATTTTCAGATTTTTCCATCGTGGGTCTTGTACTTTTTTTTTGTACTGCATGCGGTGGCAACGAAAAAGAAAGACCCTCCCCTCTCAGAATGGATAGTGCGCAAATTTCGGGGATTGACTTGAAGATCACCTACAGCAGCCCTGCAGTAAGGGACAGAAAAATTTGGGGCGGGTTGGAACCGTATAATAAGGTCTGGAGAATCGGTGCAAACAAAGCTACCGTGTTTGAGACTTCAGAAGAGGTTTTCATTTCCGGCAATTCCGTTCCTAAGGGGAAGTACTCAGTTTTTGCTATTACTGATACCACGCAATGGACCATTATTTTCAACAAGCAATGGGATCAATGGGGAGCATATGACTATCATCAGGATGATGACTTGTTTCGTATTGAAGTAACCCCATCCAAGCTTGATTCTCTGCACGAAAGACTCTCTTTTCGATTTGATGACCAGGAGCTTCAGTTTCGGTGGGAATACCTGGGATTTGATCTGCCAATCACATTGCCCGCATCACATCAGTGACCAGGCGGATCATGAGCCTGCTTAAGGCTTCAATGGTATCGTGACAGTCATTGAGCATAAACCGCTTCTCCATATCACTGGGATTGATGAATCCAATATACACATCTTCATTTTCTTCCCAGATCAGGATCTTGAGCGGAAGGTCAAGCGCAGTGGTTTGCTGACAGGTGATGAGCTTACTTGTCAATTCTGAGTCCTCGAAGAGAATCACTTTTGTTGGGGGAATAACAATGCCACGTTCTTTGGCAATCTCTTCGTGTGAAACCGTCTCAAAAAACACCAGATCCCTATCTTTGATAAGTTTTACCAGTGCTTGCGTAGTTTCCTCTACCCCTTTTTTACTCTTGTAAATGGATAAATTTTGACTGTAGGAAACTGATAAAGCAAACAGCATTCCCAGGCAAAGAATGTATTTAAAGTTCATGTGGCGATCGATCTAAACGCTAAGGAAAAAAAATTAATGTTTTTTGAAAAGCGTTTTTACTATTTTCATAACAAATAAAGTACCAAACCATCCAGGATTTTTGATTACGGCATAGACTTCATCGTTTTTTTTATTGGGTATCAGGTAAATAGTCCTTACTTTCGACTGGTTATAGATTATTTGAACTGGCATGGATTATCTCAAGAGTTATAGAAATGTATTTGATCAAAATATTATACTCCTCTTCAAAGGACAGCTGAATTTTGACCTGGTTACCTCCATGATCTCTACCCTTGGCACCCGACTTGAACTTTCGGAAGACAGCAACCCTACAACAAGAAAGTTTTATAACATTGCCACTGAATGCATTCAAAACATTTACTACCAACTCAATGAAATAGAACTGAAGGGGAAAATTGGCACCTATGATGCAAAATCTGCACTCATCATGGTTTCTGCCCGTAAAAAGTTCTTCAGCATACAGACAGGCAATTACATCCCAACAGAAAAGTCGAAAGAGCTAAAGAAACGGCTAGACGAAATCAGCGATATGCCCATGCATGAACTCACAAAACTCTACAAAAAGCTTATTGCAGAAGAAGACTTTAATAGCAAAGGCACGCTTGGGCTAGGATTTATTGATATTGCCAGAAAAGCCGGGGAAGAAAAGCTTAGATACAGATTTCAGGAAGTAACGGACAAAGTGGATTTCTTTACTTTTCAAATAAGAATTCCTCGAGACTAGCAGCTTGTAACAATAAATAATTTACCTCCTGGTCTCCATAATTGTATTTAAGGTTTGGATTGGTTAAAATGCAAGCGTTTTCAAAATAGACAACATGGATTTTTCTACCCTTGACATCATTGTATTCGTTGCTTATTGCCTTACCATCGTTGGGATTGGACTTTACGTCTCCAGAGATAAAAAAGGCCATCAAAAGAATGCAGAAGACTACTTTCTGGCTGGTAAATCACTACCATGGTGGGCCATTGGAGCCTCGTTGATTGCAGCCAATATTTCAGCAGAGCAATTTATTGGGATGTCTGGTTCAGGATTTGCCATCGGGTTGGCTATTGCTTCATACGAATGGATGGCAGCTGCTACCCTATTGATTGTAGGAAAATTCTTTTTGCCGGTTTTTATTGAAAAGAAACTTTATACCATTCCGGAATTTATTGAGCAGCGCTATAGCACGAACTTAAAGACTATCCTGGCGGTGTTCTGGATTGCCCTCTTTGTTTTTGTCAACCTCACTTCTGTACTCTACCTTGGATCTAAAGCACTGGATACGATCATTGGGGTTGGTGACGGATCACTAATGATGACGAGCATCATTGGATTGGCGCTGTTTGCTGCTGCTTATTCACTATGGGGAGGACTTTCCGCTGTAGCATGGACAGATGTTGTCCAGGTCATCCTGTTGGTTTTTGGTGGTTTGATCACCACATTCATCGCGCTTGATCATGTAGCCCCTGAGGGGGGTATCATAAACGGTTTTAAGCATATCTATGAGGTCGTGCCCGAAAAATTCTCCATGATTCTCTCCAAGGGTGAGATTATTACTCCGAATGGCACAGATGCCTGGTGGGATCTCCCTGGACTGGCAGTTTTGATCGGTGGCATGTGGGTGGCCAACCTTTATTACTGGGGATTCAACCAGTACATCATCCAAAGAACTTTGGCCGCTAAAAGTCTCGCGGAATCACAAAAAGGCATTGCATTTGCTGCGTTTTTGAAGCTCATAATTCCTTTGATCGTGGTGATCCCAGGTATTGTAGCTTATGTGCTCAATTCCAATGAAGCAGGCGAGCTAACAAAAGCAGCCATGGACCCTGCTTTTTACACAGAAGATGGAGGTATTACCAATGACAATGCAGCACCCTGGTTGATCAAAAGCTTTGTTCCTGTAGGCCTAAAAGGTTTGGTGCTTGCTGCTCTGGCTGCAGCCATTGTATCATCTCTGGCATCCATGTTGAATTCAACAGCTACTATTTTCACCATGGATATCTACAGGCCCTACATCAATAAGAATGCTAGTGACAAGCAAACTGTAAATACCGGAAGGATCACAGCCTTTGTGGCCCTGGTTGTTGCCGTATTGATTGCGCCTCAACTTGGTAACCTTGGACAAGCCTTCCAGTTTATTCAGGAATACACTGGGGTGGTAAGTCCGGGTATTCTGGCCGTATTCCTTACCGGGCTATTCTGGAAAAAGTCAACCAACAATGCTGCTATCTGGGGTGTAATCCTTTCTATTCCAATTGCCATGTACTTCAAGGTAGCTCCAAATGAATGGTCTGATGCTTCCATTTTCGTTACTTTACCATTCCTGCATCAGATGATGATTACGTGTGTTGCATCTATTGTCATAATCATGATCATTAGTCACTTGGAAGCGGGTGGAAAAGACAATGAAAAAGGGATTGTACTCTCAAAGAAACTTTTTGAGACCTCTCCTACTTTCAATATCAGTGCCATCACAATTTCCTTAATTTTGGTTGTATTGTACGCTTTATTCTGGTAGCCATGGCACTTAACCCAACTCAGCAAAGAAAGAAAGCACAGATACTATCAGGGTTTCAATTCTGGTTGTATCTGATTAGCTCAGTACCCATGGGTTGGATTGCCGGGATGCGGATCAGATCACTGGATGAAACAAAATGTGTCACCTCGGTACCTTTCAAATGGTTAACAAAAAACCCATTTAAGTCCATGTATTTTGCAGTACAAAGTATGGCAGCTGAGCTCTCAACAGCAGCTCCGTGCCTGCTTGCGGTACAAGGACACGAGCCTTCCGTGGCATTTATCATCGTGGATATGAAGGCCAGTTTTTACAAGAAAGCAACTGATAGAGTCTATTTTACCTGTAAAGATTCTGGAAACGCATTTAAAGCAGTGGAACAGTGCATTAGCCAGCAAACTTCACAGACAACCACCTTCAAGACTACTGGTAAGATGAAAGATGGCACCGTGGTAGCGGAATTTGAATTTACCTGGTCTTTTAAGCAGCGGGGATAGGCTGGACTACAAAAGTTGCTGCCTAGACTACAAAAGTGCCGAGAGAGACTACAAAAGTTTCAAGTAAACCTTACTGATTCTAGATCACAAAAAGAGCCGACCTTAGACAACAAAAGTTTTAGTCACCTTAAATGATTTTAAAGAAGCAAATGTTTTAAAATCTGGCATTTTAAAATGTAAGGATAAGTTTAAACTTTTGTTGTCTATCTCGGCAGCAACTTTTGTTGTCTACGGATCAAAGCTCCTTCAGGAGCTTGTTTGCCGGGGCATTGCGGATGGCCTCTGATAGCGATGAGATGGATCGATCGATCACTCCAAACTCTTTGTTTTGATGTTGCTGAGGTAGGTTATCTAACCCCATTTCCTCCAGCTTTGAGATCACTGTAGCTATGTCAATTTTATTTATGTCCATACCCGGAACATACTGCTCCTCCTCATCATTCTTCACCCGCACAATCAAACCAGCTTTTTCGAGATCGTTGTATACCTCCCGAACAAACCGATGAGGGATCACCAAATCTGATGTGACTTTATTGAAAGAAACAGGGGCCTCAGTTTTGACAAAATCAGTAATAATGTGTTTCATAATCAAAAGCGTAAGCTTCCTCCTGGTTCGCAGGTTGATCTGAAGGTGCTCATTGTCGTACGACCAGGAGGTAACATTCTGAATGGCAAAAGTGAGCTCAGCGCCGAAAAGCAAAATCATCCAGGATAATTGCAACCAAATAAGGAAAAGAGGCAGTGCTGCAAAAGTTCCATAAATGGCGTTGTATTTTGAAAGAAAGACCTGCCCTTCAATCCAGCCTAGCTGAAGCAGCTGGTAAAATGACCCGGCTATGATACCTGCAATCAATGCGGCCCTGATTTTTACTGGCGCATTGGGAAAGACGATATATACCAAAAATAGCAGGAACCACACCAGGGTATAAGGGATCAGTCGAATCAGAAACAAAATCCCCGGTTTTACAAAACCCAGAATATCTATGCTTTGGGTAAAACTTTCAATCTGGCTTGTAATGAAAACAGTTACTGTCCCGGATAGTATAAGAATCAGGGGGCCTAAAAAAATCACCGACATGTAATCTGTTAGCTTTCTCTTCAAAGACCTTCCTTTTTCTGTTGCCCAGATATCATTGAAAGCTACTTCGATATTGTTTAATAGCCTAACAACTGCGTAGATCAGAAATACTAAACTTATCCCGGAAATCAGTCCACCGCTGGCCTCACTAAGCATCTTTTTTGAGTACTCAATAATTTTTTCAAGAACTTCACCCTGACCGGAAAAATAAAGCGAAAGCTCATCCATCAGGTAGTCCTCCATACCAAATGCGGTAGAGATACCATAGGCCATAGCTACAACCGGCACTATGGATAATAAGGAGAAATAGGTTAATGCAGATGCTTTCTCAGCACACTTATCCTTTTCAAACTCAGAGAAAGTAATCATCAGGATCCTAAGCTGTCTGTAAAGAAAAGCCTTTCCTTTTGGAAGAGATTTAATCTTAACCTTCCACAAGTCGACGTGTAAAAACCTCTGAAATTCTTTGAACTTTCTAATCACGGAGACCAAATTAACGAAAGACCAAGGAAAACAATAACAGCACCCGCCTAATAACTAAATTTTAGCCTCAGGTAAAAGAGCTTGCTCTGCGCTTTGTATTCACCTCCAAAGCTATCGGAAAAGAATAGCTGACTTATCAGATCAAGGTCCAGGTTTGAGGTGATTGAATAGGTAACAAAAGGATTGATGAAAATGGATCCATCCGATGGAAATACAATGGCTGAAAGTCCGGTATTCACCAAAGGATGAACCGGGTATGACCCCTGGATGAATGTGGACCACTCATAGGGTGAAATAGACCTGATATCCAGATTAGAAGATGTGTTGATCAGGAAAAAATTAGGTTCTTCTGCTCCATAGCTATTGTATAAAGCTGATCCATTGAGGTATAGGGAATTGGAAAACAGGTAGTCGATTGATACTGATGCCAGAAATCCATCATCTTCATTTTCATCCAGATTGTTTAAATAGGTCATTTCCCCTTTAAACCCGGCATTCCAAAGATTCCCTGCCCATCCTGTGCCTAGTGTGACATTGTTTTTCATCAAACCTCCAATAAACTGGATGTCATAGTTCCATTTATTGATCTGATATTTAAAAGCCGTCGTCAGATCCTCAAACTTCTCTGCAGCTTTAATTGCAAAATCTATCTCAGAAGCATATCCGGTATATTTTCTGATCCGTAAGGCATCACTTCCCGGACGCTCTTCGTAGTCGAAATCAAAAAACGAATAGGCATTGAAGAGGTCATTCGGATTCCAGGCCAGGTTCATCCCCCAATTTATTCTTTGCCTGCCGAGGGATACTTCCCAGTCATTCTTATTCCACTCGAAATAAAACCGATCGATCATGGTATGGATAACCAGGTCATTATTATTTACCGGCATCCATGACAGGTCAAAGTAATCATTGTTTACATCAATGAGCTCCCCATAGAAAGGGAATAAACTAACCAGATCGCCAAAAAATATCCGATTTCTAAATTCCAGTTTCCCTGTGAGGTTTTGGGTAGGATACCAGGCAAAGTTGATCCTGTTGTGAATAAGATTATCAATGAGTGTCGAGTCTTTACCTGCGAAATTGAACGTAGCCATGTCTTTCACGTATCCTCCAACAGTAAACTTCGGATCTACTTCTTCCTGTTGTGCTATCAAAGCGAGCGGACATAATATCCACATCACCAGCCAATACCTCATCTTGTTTCGTCCCTTATGATTTGACCATCTTCCAGCGTAATGATCCGACGAGCCTTGTCAATCACCCGCTGGTCATGTGTAGAAAAAACAAAGGTCGCTCCCTCCTCCTGATTCATCCTGGCCATGATATCCAATAGAGCGGATGTGGAATGAGAATCCAGGTTAGCCGTTGGCTCATCCGCAAGTATAAACTGTGGTTTTGATGCCAGGGCACGAGCTACTGCAACCCGCTGTTGTTGCCCACCGGATAGCTGTGAAGGTCTTTGATCAGCTTTTTCCGCAATACCCATTTGGGTCAATAGCTCCATTGCACGCTCATCCCTTTCCTTCTTCGATCTCTTTTGTAGCAGCATAATAAACTCTACATTTTCCAGCGTAGTCAAAACGGGGATCAGGTTATATGCCTGGAAAACAAAACCGATATTATTGAGCCTGAAATCAATCAGATTACCATCATTCATCGTAGTAATGTTGGTGTCAGCCAGCGTGACCTCTCCGGTGGTAGGGTGATCCAGTCCACCCAGAATGTTTAGGAGCGTTGTTTTCCCACAACCGGAAGGACCAACAATGGCCGTAAATTCCCCTTTTTCTATTTCGAGGTTTATGCCATTGAGCGCATGTACAGGCACAGCCGTAGAATTGTATGTTTTGGTAATGTTTGTTGCTTTAATGATCGACATAATCTTAGATTTTATGTAGTGCTTCAACCGGTTTTAATCGGACAGCTTTTAAAGCCGGATAAATAGCTCCGACAAAAGCAGTGATAAATACACCTATGGTGACTATAAGGTAAACTTCGTCCGCGACGTAAGGGTAAAGAATTGAATCATAACCAAATGCCTCCAGCCCCTCAGAATATGCGGTAAGATCTACACCATCTTCGTTTAAATAACTGACTGTAATCCAACCAAGTAGCAGCCCAACTGGCGCACCCACTACACCCAGGTAGATGGTCTCGATCATGATCATCAGAAAGACCCTGATCCTGGTCATACCTACAGCCATTAGCATACCCAACTCCTTCATTCTTTCCAGCACGGCCATCAACATGGTATTGATGATACCAAAGACAAGTGCTGTGAGAATAATGCCCATGAGGACATAGAGCATGCTACCATACAGGTCCTGCATATATGCCAGTTGTGGAGCGATTTCCTCCCAGGTTTCTACAAGGTCTCCATTGAATTCCTGTTTATACCGACTCACGATGGTTGCCGGATCCACCTGAGATTCAAGCAAGATGGCAATCTCATGGATATTCCCTTCTATACCCAGCTGTCTGGCCAGGTCTTCCTGCCTCATGAAGACATATCCCTCACCCAAATTGAGGCTGGCACTTTTAATAATACCCGCTACCCGCCCTGAAACTTGTGTTAACGTTCCATTCGCATCATTGAAAGTCAGTACAACCTTGGATTTCACGGATACCTGAAGATTTTCAGCCAACTTTGCTCCAATGACTATCGGGTTTCTGTTGATCTCCTCAAAGTATGTACCCTCCCCGATCAGGGAATCCAGGCGAGTTACTTCGGCCTCATTCTCGACATCTATGCCCCGTATCTGGACTCCTGATGCCTTGCGCGGTGAGGAGATCATACCTGTCACAAGTGTTCTAGTGGTTGCTCCTTTCACGCCCTCCCACGACCTGATTTCCTGGGCCTTGGTGGTCCCCTCGGGAATGCTATATTTCACTTCCTGGTCTCTTTTGAAATCGGGATGATGTACCTGAATGTGTGAAATATCATGATTGGTTGCTTTAGCCATGTAGCTAACAATGAAACCATTCATGAAGCCATTGCCAAAGATCATCGCCCATATACCCATGATGATTGAACCAATCACCACAAGGCTTCGCAACCTGCTCCGCCAAATATTTTTCCAGGATAGTTTTAGTAACATTTCACTTCTTATTTTCAGTTTTCACGCATGGCTTTCACTGGCTTCAGCCGATGAATGACAATCAGTGGATATAATGACAGGATACCTGCCATCAAAAAGATGGCCCAGGCCTGGTTATAAAACAAGGATGGTTGCATGGAGAAAAAATAGGCTGCCTCTACCCCAAAGTCCTCAATAGCGGCCTGCATCTCACCTCCAAAATAGATGGGATGAAAGTGATAATAAATGATAAATGGCAGACTGATTGCTACTCCTGCAATGACTCCAATAGTGGCCATCAAAGCCATCTCCAAAAAGATGACAAACTGCATCTTGATCCGCTTCATTCCGATGCTTAGCAAGACCCCAAATTCATACATCCTTTCAGCCGTCATCATGAGGAAAGTCCCAAACATACCGAACCCAATCACGATATACAGGATCCAGATCATCACCTTTGAGCTCAGGTTGTCAATCTCTATTCCCTGAACCAGTTCAGGCATCAGTTCTTTCCATCCCATGACCTCATAAGCCTCCAGATCAATAGCTTTACTGATTTCTGCAACAATTCTGTCTACGTGATTTGCCTTGTCGATAACCAGAGAAAGACTGCTCAGCTGGTCTCCTGTGGCATAAAGCCATTGTGCTTCTTTCAATGGCAGGTAAATCGTAGAATTGTTTTGCTCTGGTACGGGAAATTTCATGATTCCGGAGACGGGATAGATGCCTACGGCATTTGTGCCATGATAACCCTGGCCGATCAGCACCACGGAATCACCAATCCCAACTCTCAGGTAGTCTGCCAGCCCTGCGGCTATCATAATGGATTGGTCATCAGCTTTTAAATACTCCCCTTCCACAAGTTTATCCTTCACCTCCGTGAGGTTATGCTCTTTCTCCGGATCAATTCCCAGCACCATAGTTCCCCTGGTTTTCTGATCAAAAGAGGCCAGTGCAAATGATTCAATCCTGGGCACTACCTCCAATACACCTTCAACAGAGGCTACTTTTTCCATTAGATCCTGAGTGTAAGGAAAACTGTTGTCTATGGTCTTGTCTTCCCAATAGCCGTTTTTATGGATCTGTATATATCCGGTAAAAAACCTGGCTGCTGTTTCAATCATCCGCTCATAAGATCCCAATTGCACAGATCGCATGGCGCAGGCCAGCATTACAGCAAATGTGATTGAAGCAATGGTGATGTAGCTCCTCCTTTTATTTCTCCAGATGTTACGCCAGGCTAATGTTAGATACATGACTCTAGTTATTAGGTTACTAGGTTACTAGGTTACTAGGTTATTAGGTTACTAGGTTATTAGGTTACTAGGTTATTAGGTTATTAGGTTATTAGGTTATTAATCATCTCACTCGCTTCATGTTCTGGATGGAGAAAAAGGCATCATCAATGGAGATATCAAACTGCATATTCTCGTAGATGATCATCGTCTTTTGATCAGGATTTTCTGCAGGGATCATTTCCATCTTGGTGGGAATTACACGTCCTCCAATATTTTTGATGTCTGATAAAACCATGGTATTGACCAGGTATCCATCTTCATCGTAATACTTAAAGAGGAGCTGGAGATAATCGGTCTTTTCTATGTATGCTTCTATTTTACCCCACACAACCGGGGCATTCTCTTTGGGGATCAGGGCTATTTTCCATGCGTTCCTACCCTGTATCACCGTATCCTTTAGCAGCTCATGTTCATAATCTTCGACAATAGACGATTCTCTGACCAGGTCATCATTTGTGAAGTCCGATCCCATCCAGGATTGCATCATCATGGAGGGCGGCATTTTGATCACTCTATTGATCGTCGGCTGCCAGTTCCACAATTCTTTATCCCGTTTTAAGAAGGCTGTGCCATCATCCCTGGCAGGTGCAGTAATCAGCACAAGACTTTTTTCCGTTCCTTTAGCCCAGCTTTTGATCTCAATCTCCCGTGTCCAGTCTGGACGAATGATTTTCATGACCATCTCTGAAGAATTACTTTCCCCGGTCATCTTATCATTGGCTTTTCTGATGATCTCTTCTGCATTCTGACTCAAGGCGGGTATACTAATCAGTATTAGCTGCATTGTTATCAACCCAGCACATGTCTTTATTATACTCATTTCTTTCCCTTTTTAGGTGTACAATATCTTTCTATCAACATCTCCTCAACCTCATCCAATGGATAATCCTGCTTCAATACCAAATATTGAATTCCTATCCCGTCAAATAAGGTCGCAAGGATGCGGGCTTCGGTTCGATGATTAGGAAATTTTATTTTGCGGAGCAAATCAGCAATCAGCTCCATATACTCTTTCATTTTGGTGTTGGCCATGTCGTGAACAAAATCGAACTGATCTATTTGTGTGACCAGGCCCATTATCAACCTGTTTTGCTTTTCATGGTTTCTTAGCCATTCAAAGGTTCCCCTTATCATTAATTCCAACATTTCTCTCGGATCATCAACGCTCACTTTTTGCACAATCTTCTCCCCTTCCTTGGCCAGCTCATCAATCATGGCTTTCAATAATGATTCCTTACTGTCGAAGTAGTTGTAGATCAATCCTTTGGATACTCCTGCTTTGTCTGCAATCTGTGCAATGGTGGTCGACTGATAGCCAACCGTACCAAAAAGCTCCAAAGCAGCATCCAGTATTCTGGTAGTAGAAGAAGCCCTAATGGCTTCAAATTGTTGTTTAGATCTGGGACTCATTTTATGACTGAACGTTTAGTCAATTAAAAAGGTTCTATAATTGATTGATAAATTTTATAAAGCCCTTCGTCTAAACAGATTAGAAGTAATAAAAAAAGTCACTTCTTTTTAAGAAGTGACTTTTAAGTGTGAATCATTTTTAATTTCTAAGCAGCTGCTTCAGCTTTCTTGCGGCTTTTCACCCAGAAAAACAGGATGAGGAATAAGACGACAAGAATGGCCGGGAATGTGATCATATTTTGTAGCGTAGCCTGTCCTGCAGCCAACTCAAGAGCATCACCCTCTAAGCCGGCAGCTTGTGCTTCTACTCTGGCACTGTCGATCCAACTACCAATGATTGGTTGCCAGATGGAAGTAGAAAACATTCCTACTGCTCCTACGATTGACATACCGATGGCACCACTTCGGGTAATTTTTTCGGCTGTGAAACCGATCATATTAGGCCAGAAGAATGTAACACCCAGTGCGAAGAATACTGCTGCTACATAAGCCATTGGACCTGTTTGGGTACTGAAAAGGAAAATTCCTATTGTACTGAATACAGCAGAGCCAAGTAAAACACCGGTCTGGTCAAACTTATGAACAAAGTCACCACCCCAATAACGGCCTACAGCCATAAGACCTGTAACCAATGCTAAAATCAACATTGGCTCAGCTCCACTCTTGGCCATGATAATACCTGTCCACTGCTGAGGTCCAAATTCTGTGATTGCAGTCAATGACATACAAATACAGATGAAGATGAAAAGCGGTGCGTAACTTTTTGAAAAGAACATCGCCTTGAAATTTTCTGCTAGTGATGCAGCTTTTTCCGAAGGTTTCGGGAAGACCTGTCCATAGAACAAATAAGCATAGATCAAAGTTGGAATCATGATGATCCAGATTTGAGCTTCCCAGCCCAGGTTCATCTTGGTCATAAAGAATGAAACCAGGGCACCCACTACGATACCTCCTGGGAACCACATATGGAATCTATTGAGTAAGGTGTTCATGGTTTTGCCTGTATAAGCATCGGCAATCATTGGATTACAGGCAGCTTCAGTACAGCCGTTACCAATTCCTATTAATAAGGTAGAGATCAGTAGGCCTGTATATCCACCTGAATATATGGTCATGATAATCCCAATAGTGTGCGCAAAAAAGGCAAACTGCATGATTCTTTTAGGTCCAAGCGTATTATAAAAAATTCCACCCAGTACCATTGAGATCGGGAACCCAAAGAACCACATCTGGTTAATAAAACCTAATTGCGTAGCTGTGAGGTCAAATGTTTCTCCTAGTTGAGGTAGTATCCCTGCACGGATACTGAATGAGAAAGCAGTCGTTATGAGGGCAAAACAACTACCGTAAAAAAGTCTTTTACCGTTAGCGTCATTCATTTTTTTAAAGGTTAATGTTTGGTTAAGAGTTGTTAAAATAGTCATTTTAACCATATATACCATATGGTGCTGTCCTGATTTGCATATTGTACCGAATTTCAAATTCCATGCATACTTTGTTATTGTGCGAAGACAACGCTTAAATAGATATTTCAGAATGAAAAAACACATTTTCTATTTATTAATCAGTCTGCAAATTTTTAGCTGTTCCTACAAAAACCAGATCAATGACGTCCCGGAAAAGTTAGTGGTCTTAACGTTTGATGATGCTCCTGCCAGCCAATATGCTGTGGTGGCTCCCCTACTTCAGGAATTCGGTTTTGGGGCTACTTTTTATGTCTGCGAATTTCCTCCTAATTATCAGGACAGCACTTTATATATGAACTGGAGGCAGATCCAGGCATTGGATAGAATGGGGTTTGAAATTGCCAATCATACCAGGTCACATGCAAAAATCACCGAGCTTTCACAAACTGAATTTAATGCTGAGCTGGAATATATAGATCATAAATGCGATTCATTGGGCATCCCAATCTCCAAAAATTTTGCCTATCCAGGTTATAGATTAAATGCAGAGATCCTGGAATATCTGAAGGAGAAAAACTATCGAATGGCACGAGCTGGCGGAAGCAGACCCTATGACCCACTAAATGATCACCCTTATTTGATCCCCAGCTGGGCTACGGACGAAAACAACAAGCGCGAGATCATGGAAGCTTTGCAGAAAGCAAAAGATGGAAAGATTGTAGTATTGACATTGCACGGAGTACCGGATATAGAGCATCCATGGGTCAACACACCTCCTGAATTGTTCAGAGAATACCTTCAGTATCTGGCTGACAATGGATATACAGTCATTTCAATGCGGGATCTGGAAAAATACATCGATTTCGAGGAAGCCATGAAACTTGAAAAAGATCTGAGTAAACCACTCAAGAACTGAGCTATATTGAATTTATTGCCTAAACCAATGTTCGTTGGTGAAAACACCAACAAAGGCAAAAAAGGGATTTCACAGATGCTTCCACCATAGGTGTAAGTAATTAAGCCCAGGCCTTTCTGAGAAAATTGATCCAGTTGTTGTTGCAGATATTCTCGATATCCTGAGTACTATATCCCCTGGACTTGAGTATTTGTGGGATCTTTTGAAGGTCCGCTATGGTGTCCAGATCCTTAGGGCTTTGCTCTCTGCCATAAGCACCATCAAGGTCAGAACCTATCCCGGCGTGTAAAGAATTACCTGCAAGCTGACAAACATGATCAATATGATCAACCACGTTCTCCATCGATACATTCATGGATTCAGGAGTGGATTTTCCCCTGATCCATCCGGGGGCCAGCATCCAGGCATCCTGGGCAGCACCAATCACTCCTCCACGGGCAATGAGTTCCTTCAACTGCTCGTCACTAAACTGCCGATGATGATTGACCAGTGTCCTGCAATTGTTGTGACTCGCCCAGACGGATCCATTGAAATGATCCATTGCTTCCCAAAAACTCTCATCACATAGATGTGTGGCGTCGAGAATGATATTGAACCGCTCCATCTCTTTGAGCAGGTCTCTCCCCTTTTGACCAATCCCTCCGGACGCATCTGTGCCCTGAGCATAAGTTCCGGGCCCATAATGGGCCGGGCCAATGGCCCGGAGTCCATTTTCATAGGCCTTTTCCAGGTGTTTGAATGAAATGATGGAATCGGCTCCTTCCAGACTTTTGATTAATCCTAAAGGTGTGTTTGCAGGATCTTTTGACCAGTTTGCCAAATGAGCTTCCAGCGAATCCAGATCATTGATAGAAGTGATCTCTCCATGCCACTCCATGGTGTCATACCAGGCCAGCTGACCCTGGGTCTGAGCCCAGGCCTGTTCCGGAGAGTTCCAGCTGGCACCAGGTAGCTTATTCGTCTTTTTAGTAAACCTGGCAATCATCGTCCCAACGACGATACCAATATTCCCTTCTCTGAGTTGTGGAAATGACACTGTGCCTTTGCTCCTGTCCGGCTTGTCCTTCATTTCCGCTTCGGAAGCCCTGATTTCGTTCACAGACCAGCGCAGGTCCCTGTTCCACTCCAACGCATTCATGGAAAGATCCAGGTGGGCATCAAAAATCAAGGGCTTCTCAGTTTTCATTTACCAGGTGATAGCGGGTTCTTGCTACTATTGACCAATAATCACTGACTTTTTCATCTCTCACAACTCCAGCCTGATCATACATGGCTACTGTAGGACAGATGTGCCAGGGGATCCCGTAAACTACATTCCCAATTTTCCACTTTTCAGCATCTTTCGTCTTGATGACCAGGTGTTCCTCACTATGCGTCTGGATTTCAGCATCAGGCATCTGGGGAAAAAATACCGGGGGTTCTTTCATCTCTGATGCCACAGCTTTATAGCCCAGGTCAATGCACAGCAAATCCTTCCCCGGTTTGGTTACAACCCTTGCTATCAAGGTTGCTGCCACATCAAACTGAAGATCCGGGAATTTGGTTGAATATCCATGGTCCCAAAGCAGTGTCGTTCCTGGGGAAAGCGTGCGCTCAGGATAGGTAGCATGAATTGGAAATGAGATACTACTTCCACAAATAAACTCTTTACCCTCCAATCCATATTTGTTGACCAACTCCAAAAGGGGCTTGTACTGTCTTTCTACTGCTGCTTGCCTTTCTGAAATATCAGTCTGATGTATATAACCGTCGTAGCAGTGCCAACCGCGGAATACCAATGAAGGATTCAGCAGCCCAACTAGTGAATCGGCTTTTGCGGCTGTTGCACCCGTGCGATGCATGCCTGCATCGAGATCAATGAAAATGTGAATGGTATTTTGGTTACCTGTCAGTGATTTCCATCCTGCTATCTGATCTTCATGATCAACAAGCACGGAAAACTGTGTCTCCGGATATTGGTCCATCAACTGAAGGAACCTTTTTTGATTAGGTCCAACCAGAGGATAAGCCAACAAGACATCCTTTGCCCCACACTCCGCTACCATTTCAGCCTCCACTAGTGTGGCACATTTAAACTTATTGATGCCTGCATCAATCTGCAGACGCACAACTTCCTTACACTTGTAAGTCTTCACGTGTGGCCTGAGACGGTCAGCAGATCCGGCAATGGACAACATGCGACCGATATTTTGTTTTATCCTCTCCGGATAAAACAGCAAGGCCGGACTCAATACCTCATCGGAATTGGCTATTTCAAACCAGTGTGGCATTAGTTTATTTCGAACATGGCTTCGATCTCCACGGCAATGTTGCCAGGTAAGATCATCCCTACTGCACTCCGGGCTCCTTTTCCAAAGTCATCGCCCATCAGCTCCACCATCAGATCACTGAATCCATTGATCACCTGTGGCTGCTGCTCAAAATTGGGTTCACTGTTGACCATTCCAAGGGTCTTCACCAGCCTTTTGATCTTGTTTAGATCCCCGATTTGGGCTTTCATGGTAGAAAGCATGGTCAACCCTACCTGACGGGCTGCCTGGTAAGCTTCCTCTGTATTAAGATCAGAGCCTACCTTTCCTTTGATCAGTGTGGTGTCATTCCTTACAGGCCCTTGTCCGGACACATACAACATCTTATGAACGATAACCACGGGCTTATACACTCCACCAAGTGGTGGAGCCGGAGGTAAAACGAGCCCCAATTCCTTGATTCTTTTTTCGAGATCCATACTCATTATATAAATAGGTTTAATAACAAAACGCCCAGCAGCCCGACAACGGAAACGGTCGTTTCCATCAATGTCCAGGACAACAGGGTTTCTTTAATACTTACATTAAAATACTCTTTAAATAGCCAAAATCCACCATCATTGATATGTGAAAAGGTGATACTTCCTGCGCCGGTGGCTAAAACCAGTAGTTCTGGAGAAACCCCGGATATACCAATCAAGGGCTGCATGATGCCGGCAGTGGTCATAGCGGCTACAGTAGCAGAGCCGACACAGATCCTGATAAACGAAGCAATGATATAAGCCATTATCAGGGGTGACATACCCATCCCCCCTAAGACTTCACCGATGCGGTCACTCACCTCTGTAGCGATCATAATCTCTTTGAATGATCCTGCGCCCGCAATAATCAACAATATAGATGCTACGGAAGCAATCGCTGTTCCATATATTCTCATCACATGCTCGACTTTTCTCCCCGTTTTCACACCAAGAAAATAAGCAGCGGCAAGTACTGCAATCAACATCGCAATGGATGGATTACCAATTACATCTACAACAGCATTATCTCCTACAATCATGGCTACGATAGATGATCCGCCAATCAGCAAAACCGGAAGTAAGGCAATTATCAGACACGTCGCCAGAGAAGGCACTTTATAATTTTCTGTCTTTTCAACAATGAATTCTTTCAACAAAGGCGGATTATACTTTTTCATTGCCCCCGACAAGAGGAATTTGGCAGCAGCAATGGCCGGAATACCCACAATGATCCCATAAATCAAAGTCAATCCAAGATCTGCCTGGTATACTGAGGCAATGGCTGTCGGGCCCGGATGTGGTGGTAAAAAGCCATGGGTCACTGATAATGAAGCGCACATCGGCAGAGCGATATATAAAATGGGTAACCCTGTTCGAGCGGCAATAGCTATGACCAGGGGAACCAGAATAACAAATCCAACTTCGTAAAACAAAGGAATTCCAATGATGAAACCCGTTACAATGAGTGAGAACTGAATGTTTTTTATCCCAAACCGCTTGACCAGGCTATCGGTGATCTTATGAGCTCCTCCACTTTCGGCGACCAGCTTACCTACCATGGATCCAAAGCCCAGGATAATGACCAGTTCTCCAAGGGTTTTGCCTATTCCCACCTCAATTGCGTGAACGGTTTCAAGCACAGGTAAGCCACTGGCAATGCCCACGAAAAGGCAAACAAGCATAAAAGAAATGAAGGCATCGAGTTTCACAACTGCGATGAGTAGAATGAGTATAATTATCCCGGAGATAATAGGAATGAACTCCATAGGTCAGGTTTAAGTTGATCGCAAGATATGACAAATGATGAACTTATGGAATGTGATAAACATATCCAATTCATGACTTTTCCTGCTTCATATAATACACGTGATACTTGATTTGGACTATTATATCAGGTGAGCAAATTTTTGTAAATTGACATGTGTCAGAGGCATAAACCAGCAAGGAATTGCTCCTCTACACTTACATCTATTCAAATAGTGAGATTAATGACCGCCAATCACTGGGTTTTCTCTGATCACCACCTATTTCTCTAAAACGGGAGGGAAACCATTTTCCCGAAGCGGAGATAAACTCATCTTCAAAGTCCGATTTATTTAATTCAGGGAGTTCCCAATGATTCAAAAAAGGTGATACCAGGTCTGATTCAAAATTTTCCCAGGCTTCTCGATTGTAAAGGATAAATGGATGGTTGCCAAGTTGCCAATAAAGTTCTCTATCGATTTCCACCTTATTCGTTTTTTGGAGAATCAATTCATATTGATTGAAATGAATAAGGCCTTCTGCATTGTAAACACTATAACCTGTGGTCAAATAGGGAACTCCTTCCAAGTAAACAAAATTCAATTCTACATCTGCTTTCAACTCCTTGTGAAAAGGTTGACTCCAATATTTATTCGTTTCATATCTCACAAATAGTATTTGAAAATTTGAATCAAAAATGTGAATCACTCCTTTTTCTCCTCGTCCCTTAAATCCAATCGCATATACATATTGATCGTTTATCGAATAAACAGAATCCAGCCTAAACCGATATTTCTTGATTTTATCAATCGAAAGAAAATGAAGTTCTAACATCCTGAAAGCCCTTAATATCATACCTTGTGAAGGTGAAACATAATGAGGTGGATCCTTGTCTAGATTTTTAGCATATGACTGCCATATTGGATCCAGAACGTGGCATTTAGTGTTCTCACATATAAAATGAGTATTTGAAAGTGGTGCAGCATTTTTGAGAATGGGGGTGATTACAGTATATCCCAAACTCTCCATATACATGATGTATTTATTGTCTTTCACTGCAGTCTCCGCATACCTCGAAAATGCAATATGGGTTTCTTTGTTTCGCTTGGCGTTATATTCCAGAACGACTTTCTCCATGAACAATTCAACCTCAAACCTCTCAGGTTTTGCAGAAACCACAACGTTATCAAGAATTATAGCTTGAATCCCAAACACTTTCTTATTGATGCAATCAGCGATACTTAATTTTAGCTCAGCATATCCCGAAAAAGATATATGGATTGTATCAGCAATATCAGCTGATGGAATATATAGATTAAAATCACCATTACTGTCAGCACTAGTACCCAGATGCTTTTCAGGGTAAAAAATATTGGAGTATGGTAATGGAGTATGAGTTTGGCTATCTATGATTCTTCCCTGTATAAAGAATTGAGTTTGAGCCGAAGTAGAAAATTCAATCAGGAGTATACAAATAAGGAATATTTTACGCATTGAAATTATGCTTATATTAATGTAATTATAGCAATAATTTAAATATCATAGTAAAAAACGGATTCTTCATAAGTGAATAAGCATCTAACTATTAATATAGATATGAAAGTGTATGCTCCAATTGTTTTCCTTCTAAGCACGCTATTTATCGCATGCGAATCACTCCATAAAGAAGGTGTCGAAATCCGAGGCATCTACGGCAACCCCAAACCCTTCTGGGATAAGGATATCAAACTCAATGAGCTGGGGGTAAATTCAATTTTTGTTCATAGTGGATCCATCGATAGCAGCATGATGGAAAGGGCACAGGAAGAAGGGATAGCTGTTTATGCTGAATTTGCCACACTAAACGGCAAGAACTATGTAGATCAGCATCTGGAAGCATGGCCTATCAATGAGCTGGGAGAGCAAGAACCTGCAGCATCCTGGTTTATGGGAGTTTGCCCTACGGAGCCTGGGTTCCGCCAATATCGGTATGATTTGCTCAGGACTTTACTCTCCAAATATGATGTGAAGGGTATCTGGATGGATTATGTGCACTGGCATGCACAGTTCGAAGAGCCTGAGCCTATCCTGCCGGAGACCTGCTTCAATGATCATTGTCTGAACGCATTCTCTGAAGCAACAGGTATTTCAATCATTAAGGGTAGCACAGCTGAAAAGGCACAATGGATCCTATCAAATCATGAAACTACCTGGCGCCAGTGGCGAAGGCAGGTTATTGCGGACTGGGCCAGTGAAATGAAAATAATCATCAAAGAGCTGAAACCGGATGTTTTACTGGGTTTGTATCATTGCCCCTGGAACGATGTAGAATTTGACAGTGCTAGATACAAGGTCTTGGGATTGGACTATGATCTGCTAAAAGAAACCATTGATGTATTCTCCCCAATGGTCTACCATGAGAGAATGGGCAGAAGCCCTGAATGGGTGGCTGAAAACATCCAATGGTTTAACAATAAACTGGATATCAAAGGCAATGAATACCCTAAAGTCTGGCCCATCGTTCAGGCATATAACAACCCTGGTGTAGTGTTAGCCAAAGATTTTGAAACGGTCATGCTTGGAGGACTATCCGCAGGATCAACAGGCATCATGATGTTTACCACATATGCCGTGGCAGAGGATGGAGAAAAGACGGCAACAATGAAAAAGATCTATATGGACGTTATTAACAATCCCAATAGATAATTACTACTCAACGTCCTTCACCAATCGCATCCCAATAGGATAGGCACGCGTGTCTACCGGATGGACATAATAACGATGGAATGTAGTATAGCAGGCAAAATTATTGAAAGTAGAGCCTCCCCTGATCACTTTATATTTTTCACCATATTCCTCCATGTCATGGGTATTGCCCGGATATTGCTGATACCAGTCGGCTGTCCATTCCCATACGCTCCCGGCCATGTCAAAGCATCCATATGGGCTGGCTGGCTTAGCAATTGATTGTCCTCGGGTGTTATTTTTAGAATAAATCACAAAACTGTCATCGTAGAAATCACCCCATGGCAACATACGACCGTCAGTTCCGCGAGCAGCTTTCTCCCACTCCCTTTCTGTTGGGAGCCGCTTCCCGATCGATTTGGCGTAAGTGACAGCCTGATTCCAATTGACTTTAGCTGCCCGTTCTTCGGCTCCTTCTGGATAAGTGTACTCGGGATCGAAGCTGGCATACTCAGCATTGCTCACTTCGTACTTATCGATAAAAAACGCTCCTGTTTCAGCAATGTGCTGGGGGCTACTATCCGGGTCATCGATATCACTTCCCATTATAAAGGGACCGGCCGGAACGTAAACCATTCCCTCCGGGGGTGTCACCTCATTGTCTATTGTTGGATTGTTAGCTGAAATAAATACCACTGCAATTAAGGAGGCACTTAAAAACAATCCCAAATCTCTTTTCCAGTTTTTCATTTCTTGAATTTTAAAACATCAAACCATTCACCAGCTGGGATCAACAAACCCAAAATATCTTCCAAACCAGTAGTTCCTGATAAATGCTGTCGATGCCCGGTCATATTCTACCATCTTTTTCTCTCTGGAACCATCTTCCAATGGGAGATTAAACACACGCGTTCCTCTTTTATGTCCATTCATGGATTTCAGCTCTTCAATCCTGGCCGGATCTTTCATCATATCTTCCCCTGTGATAAGATCATACAGCATGATGTAGAAAATAGTGCTTTCCTCCTCAAATGTGATGTCTTTCCATACATACCATTGCCTGTTTAAAGTCATTCGGTACTTATTGAGCAGATCAGGATCAGTTTCATATTTCATGACCATGTAGAGGCTCCGCGCTGCATGATAGTCATCCCAGATATGACGCATATACTCAGGATACAAATGGTTGGTGAGTAGCTGTCGGTCATCGTAGTGGTATTTGTCAATAAGCAGTTTGTAGGCAGAAGCAAACCTGGCTTCGCTAGTGATCTTCTGAGCTACTTTTACAGCCGCCAATGCCACCAGGGAGTTAAGCTTGTTGTGAGGCAGGTCAGGGCACATATTTCCCCACAAAGTGAGCTTGCCATCCAGATCCATAATCCTGAAATTGTCATTGACGATCTTCCCAATGAACCGGCTTAGCAAACCCTCCACTTTCTTTTTGTATTCTTCATCCGCTGCCAGCTCATAATACATCCCTAATGCATGAAAAATGGAAACCAACTTATCAATGCTTTGATCCCCCAACCACCGATAACCTGGCATGGATGCGGACCAGTGCCATTCATCATACCAGGCTTTCTCAAACCACTGTGGTTCATTGGCTTTGTAGAACCCCCTGGCAACCAACCCCGGTACTCCGGTCACAGTTTCAGCTTTGAGGATTCCGTCAAACACCTGATCGGCAATCTTTTTATCCTTCTTATCTTTTGTAATGGCATACTTGCATGAGTAGGCCACCAGCATCTCCCCAGTTGCATCAATCAGGTCACTATGCAGCCCAAATCCATCAATATTTTTTCCATCTGGATGGTAAAGTGCATGAAAAAGAATTGTTCCTTCATTCCAATGATTGTCCAGCATGAGCTGTTCATACATCTTCACCTTTATATGTAAGGGATCATCATCTTTGGGATAGGAATTGTTTTTTTGAGCCAGGCAAAGATTTGTACATACAAGAACTGTTATAAGAATTGTAAACGCGGATATTCTCTTTGGCATGTGATAGTATAAGCTTGACAAAATTCAACACCATAGTCCAAACATTTAACTGTGGTGCTGATCTCTTATACTACTCGCAGAACAAGCGAAAATACTACTTTGGCGATGATAATCTCACACTTTTGTAGCCCACAAAGCTTAAGTTCAATTCGTTTGATTGATCAGTTACAAGACTAAAATTGCCTTCCAAATCTGTGATAGTGCCTGAGTCACTGCCAACTACCACAATATTTACTCCTGGCAAGACATCTCCTTCAGGACTATAGACTTTACCAGACCATTTACCATTAGAATAACTGGCATCGACTTTTAGCTGTCCGCTTTCTGCATCAACTTTTTCTACCACGATGATCCCCTGAGGGCTGTTGTCAGGATTGACCTTATCCCCAATTTTGAATAAGACAGGCATCACCATGCGTACTCTCACAGGCATTCCTCTTTGTTTACCCGGATTGAACGCCGGAGAATTTCGAATGACTCTTTCTGCCTCCTCATCACAACCACCACCGATTCCTTTTACAGCCTCTACCTGTGAAATGGATCCATCTTTTTCCACTACAAACTGCACATATACTTTCCCCTCAATTCCTTTTTTTCGTGCATCTAACGGGTACCTCATCTCCTTACTCACATACTTGTAAAAAGCATCCATTCCTCCAACAAATTCCGCTTGTTGTTCAACCACATTAAAAGTTTCACCGATACTCTCGGTGTGTGTATCTTCCGTGCAGGCAAACACCACAAAAAGTGCAATAACCAATATTGATAGCATTCCAATTTTCCATGGACTTACATTTTTAACATTTTCTTTCATCGCTTTTATTCGTTTTAGGATTAAACCATCATGAAATGAACTGGCTAAAGCAAGTCCATGGGATTTCAGAGTTGATTGGATCAAAACTGAAGAATACTGTTCAACAGAGTATGATTTGAGCGCATAAGCATCTGCCTGGTATTCATGTATTTTCCTGAGCTCTCTTTGTAAATACCAGGTGGATGGGAGCCACCAAAAACAAATCTTAAAGAGCTCAATAAATATCAAATCATAAGTATGCCCAAAGGTGACATGCGCTAATTCATGCTTCAGAATAGCATCATGATCTGAACCTGTTGATATTTCATCATGTATAAATACCCAATTAAAGAAACTAAAGCTGCTATGGCTTTTTTCAAGCTTACAAATTTTCACACCCCCTGCCTCTACACTTTTACTTCGGTTAACTTTTAAAAAAAGGTGAAGCAGACTACCCATAAATCTTACCAATAAGACGAGGCATCCGAAAAGATATATCCAGAGAATCAGATCTTCATGCCAATTAGACGTCTCGACAGGTCCTGTCACAGCTGTTGCTTGCACAAGAGGAATATTATCGATTGGCATTACCACTACAGCTTTCTGAGCATTAAATAAAGTAGGTAATTTTAAGAGTGGAATAACCAATGCCAAAACAGTAGACCCAATCAGAAAAAACCGCATTTTAGCAAACTGCCTCTCTCCTCTCAGGAAAAACCAATATCCCAGGATCAAGGCCATATGAATCACTGAAAGCTCTAACAGGTAATTAGTCATAGGTTAATTTAACAATTTCCAACCATAAAAACTAAATTATTAGTTAAAACTAAGGAATTAGTTTTTTGTGTTCCAAATATTATTACCAATAAGTTACGGAATTGGTGTAAGAAACTATGTATTCGTTTAAGGAATCCTGGTGACCCTGGTCTTGTTATCCTCAGAAAACTCCATGACCCAATGTGTGCCATCAGTCGCAACCAACCCACCACAAGGCGACCAACCGGCTTCAGATTCATAGAAAGTGGAGACATCCCCTTCCCGGTTGACCATCTTTACCTTACTGGCACCAAAAACTGCTACATAAATGACTCCATGGGCATCTGTCCACAGTCCATATAAGTAATGGTGATCTGCCACTCCGGCAAAAGGTAAAGTTTCATCCTTCAGATTATTGGATACAACCACAACCTCTCCTGAAGGTAATACCTGTTTAATCGACAGGTTATCAATGACTAATAAATGATTGCTGATTTGTGAATAATACATCCACCGGATATTATTGAAGTGATGACTCGAAAGTAAAGTACTTCCATTACCCGTTTGCCTATAAATAAGCTGATAATCATCCTGATTTTTTGACCAGTAGGATGCGCCCTCTTCATCCCTCACAAGCGTGTTATTCTCTAAAAACCCTTCTACTTCCTTCAGTTTTGTAAACACACCCTCGTTGCTCAACCTCCATGTGTAATTCACCCAGGTATCAGTCGCCTCACCTTGATACCATTCATGTTCGCCATAGAGGTTATCATTTGCATCTATAAATAGCTCATGTGTATGTACATCAGGGACTGCGATGGTATGTCGACCATCCTGTGAAATTTTCCATACATGCGTCAGATCTGTATAATAAATATTGCCCTGGCTATCTTCTACAATCCCAATACCTGGGTGGGCAAATATTTCACCAATACCGAGAAGAAAAATGAATCCAATGAAAGCCTTTATTTTCATTTTAGCTTGTAATAGAAAAAGGTTCATCGATTGCTCGATGAACCTTTTAAAAATAAATAGAAAATAATTTTAATCCTTAGTTTACATCCCAAAATATGGGGTTATTCAAGTCATCGTCAGCAGAAATTCTGCCATAATTGGCTTCATTGAATGTCTGCTCAGATCCAGGAATATTAAAGCGTACCGGGGGCAGTGTTTGATTATTACCATTGTCAGGCTGAAAAGTCAAATCAATTTTACCCAATCGTCTGAATTCTGCCCAGTTTTCGTACGGCTGAATGATGTTGTAGTGAACCCACTTCTGTTTTGCAATCAACCCCAATTTTTCATCATCCGTAGTAGCGTTATCCCAGCTTACCTCTGCTCCGGAAAGATATGTGGAAATATCGCCCGCAGTTGGTGTTGTTGGTGCAGGAACTACCTCATCATTACTCACACTTCTGATTCTAACATAGTGATCTACAGAATTAGCCACAGACATTTCATATGAAGCTTTGGCCATGCCATCATCACCATCTTTCAAATAATACTCAGCTTTATACAGGTCAACTTCAGCCGCATTGATAATAAGTCCTGGAAAGAATCTATTCCTTGAATATGTGCTTCTATTGAACTGCGCCACTAAGCCATCATTCAACATATCAGTTGCAGTAGTTGGATCGCCAAGTTGATCAATTCCCATGTAAACTCCGCCAGCATTTTCTCCTGGTTCCCAAATAAATGGTAACCTGGGGTCATCTGTATCGATCAACTGATTGATGAAGGCCAATCCTGCTGACCCTCCAAACCAAGTAGCATCATTTTCAAGTGTTGTGAAATTTGAATTGATAGGTGTACCAAAATCTACAACATCAATCTGAATGTTCTGATCGTTGTTTTCCACTACGGGATAATCTGTTGAGTTACTCAAAATCTGACCTATCTCCGTGCTTGCACGACTACTGAACTCATTAGCATCCTGAATACGGGTGAGCATTCGCAGCCTCAAAGAGTTACAATATCTCCTCCAGCTATCAACGTCCCCATCATTCACATAATCCTGAATTGAAAAAGATGTCTGAAAGGTTTCGCTCAACTCCACATCATTCAAGTCATCTGCTATGGTCGCCAATTCATCTAAAATGAAGGTATAAATCGTAGAGGGATCATCAAATTCAGCTATCGAACCTTCATAATCACCACTATTCTGGCTAAGTCTTCCAGCTTCCAAAAACGGAATGGCTCCATAAAGATCCGTAATTCGCTGAGTATAATCATACATATAAACCTTGGCAGCCAACATAAATACTTTCTTATTGGCCTGTTCAGATTCAGATGCATTGTTATAGATTTTCTCAAGCTCTCTAAACTGAAACAAAGTTCCGTAATAGTTATTCCAAACCGCATCAGAACCAGATGACGGTGGTACATATTGATTGGGTTCATTTGGCCAACCAATAACCTGCATATATCGGTTTAGACTTGTTCTCAATACAACAAAATAATTCCAATATGCTTTTAAAACATAATCTTTATTTTGGTATAAAAACCCAGTAAACTGACGATCAATCGAAGTGGTTGAAAGTGTACCGGGATCTGAATAAGCATCCTCAAAATCCTTCTCAGTACAAGAAAAAAGGACTGAGATGATTAATACTGTTACTAATAATATTTTTTTCATGTTAATCAAACTGTTCGTAATTAGAAGCTAGCACGTAATGTGAATCCCATTGACCGGAATGACGGATTACCACCAGCGTTATCTATGTTCTGAAACCATTTGGTACCCTGTGTAGTTTGTTCTGGATCAATATCCTTGATCGTCCTATAGATAAAGAACAGGTTTCGACCAAAAACTGAAACTGTGAGATTCCTGGCACCAATTTTCTCGGAAATAAATCGAGGAATTGTATAACCTAGCGACAACTCACGCATCTTAATATAGTTGTTTTTGTTCACGTACAACTCATATCTGGATGATCCATACTGGGGACCTCCCCAATTGTAGGTATCTGCATAATATCGGGACTGAGGAATCACATTGGTATTCGTTTCTCCACCTGCCAGAACACCTTCTAGTAGGATTCCATCATCAAAAACAGTTTCGCCGTTCGGACCCGTGGCTGCAGTGGTCTGAACTCCCTTTCCATTTGCATCAATGTAATAAGTTAGTCCGCCTCGCTCAGCATTCATAGCATCAAGACTCTGTTCAAGCAATCCTCGGCTGATCATCCAGTAGATACCTTTTGGCATGATACTAGACCCAAAACTAAAGTCTGTGACCACGTTAAGGCTAAATCCTTTATATGAGAGGTTGTTCAACAAACCACCAATCACATCAGGCATAGCATTTCCGGAAACAATCCACTCATCTCCATCCAACTGATATAATCCGTTATCCTGTACTATCATGTTTCCATTATCATCAGTAGCAACCGGGTGTGTATATATATCACCCATTGGACGTCCTACAACTGAACGGATTTCAGCGGCATTTCCATCAAAATTTGCGTGAATCAACTCAGTGGAATTGTTAGCCAGTTTTTCTACTTTATTGGTATTTCTGGCCAAATTCAACATAACATCCCATGTAAAATCACCTTGATTGAACACCTTAGCATCAAGCGCTAGCTCAAGTCCCTGGTTCCTCAAGGTTCCGATATTAGTCAGAATAGCTCCTGCCCCTGTACTTTGAGCGATGTCAAGTGGAAGGATCTGATCTCTGATTTGTGCATTGTAGTACGCAAAATCAAATCCGACGCGATTTCTAAAAAATCTTGCTTCCAGTCCTATCTCAAGTTCATGTTTTTGCTCAGGTCTGATTAGGTCATTACCAAATGTTCCACCGGGAATAAAGGTATAGAGCGGAGAAACACCTGCTGCCTGTGCTCCAAGCGTCCGCTGAGTATAGGCAACATTGGCCTGGTATACTCCAGGGTAATTACCTACCACACCGTAACTTGCTCTCAGCTTACCAAATGAAATACTTGGAGGTAAAGCTATCAGATCAGAAAAAATAAATCCTGAATTGACTGAAGGATAAATAAATGAATTATTGTCAGGATTCATTGTAGAAAATCGATCTCTTCTTGCTGTTCCTTCAACGTGCAAATAATCTCTGAAATTGAATGAAACTGTTCCTATGAAGGCGTCATTTACTCTATTAACCCGGTCTAAGCTTGTAATTGCCTGATTTACCGAAGAGCTCAGATCAAAATAATTCTCAGTGGCCAAACCACCATTGGTTCTGGAAGACTGATAGACTTCTTCCTCCACCCTAGCTGAATAACCAACCATCGCAGAAATTGATAAATCGTCAGTAATCTCTCCATCGTAGGTAAGAAGTATATCGCCATAGAGGTTAGATAATGAATTTTGATTTACACTGAAGCCTCCGGAGTTGTTTATAACCAAAGGTACCTCCGTCGCTGTTTGATTACTGATCTTTTCAGAAGTGAAATCATTGGCAAGTCTTCCTCTCAAACTCAAATTATCTGTAAACTGAATAGTTTCAGTAATACTGGCAAGAATCCTGTTACTGTTTTCCAGGGACTGATGCTTATTCACACGCCATACATAATCCGCAATAGCACTTCTAAACGGAGTATATGTTATATTCTCACCAGGAGTGGCACTGGCCTGAGTACCCGTTCTGAATTTATACCCTAAACTGGTTTGATAGTTGTCAAAATACCATTCAGCTTTTTCAAATCGATCCATCATACCACCGAAATTGTTGATCATACGATCGGTTTTGTAGGGTCGATTTTTGGTATATTGGTTGACGTATTGGATTGTAATATCCGTCTTAGACCACTCTGCAAGATTGAAAGAGGTATTAAGGTTGAAAACGTTTCTTTCGTTCTTTGAACCAAAACTGATCATTTGATTGTCCTGACGCGTGTAAGAAAGTCTCATATTAGCCTTTTCGTTAGCCGCAGACAATGCAACATTGGTCATTTGAGAATTTGCATTTTGAAACAGGTCAGCATAAGAGCTATTAGATGCCTCATAGGGTACGATTTCTCCTGTCCATGCTCGAACAGGCTGACCGTCAAATACGGGTCCATAATTCCTTGATTCATTCATTAACATACGGTTTCCATCACCGTCATCTATAAAACCATCAAGTCCCTGACCAGCATCAACCCATGAAAGTGGTCTCCCCGGGCCTCTTACATTCTGGTATCTTGGTAAGTAAGCTATTTTATCATTGGTGTATGAAGTGAAAAGCTCAACCCCAAGCCCTTTTGTTCCTCTACCTGATTTAGTTGTGATCATCACAACACCGTTATTAGCCTCGGAACCATAGAGTGCGGCAGCAGAAGCTCCTTTCAAGATGGTGATATCTTCAATATCCGCCGGGTTTATATCATTCAGACCATTTCCTCTGATGCGTTGATCACCCCAGTAGTTTGAATTATTGAACTCACCACTTCTGATCGGAACACCATTCAATACGATTAATGGTTGAGTATTTCCAGTGATTGAAGCAAAACCTCTGATGTTTAAACTAACGCCTGAAGTAGCTCCACCGGGAGTAGACTGGATCTGTAACCCGGGAGCCTTTCCATATAAAGAGGCACCCAATGTAGGCGCTGCAGTCCTGGTGATATCGGCAGATTCAATAGTACTAACTGCATATCCAGTTTTCCTTTTGTCTTTTTCAATACCGTAAGCAGATACAACGACCTCCCCCAATTGGGTAACATCAGTTGTTAATTCTACATTAATAGTGGAGCGGTCGCCAACAGCTATCTCCTGATCTTCGTGGCCAATAAATGAGAATCTAAGAGTAGCCCCAGACTCTACATTGATTGAATAATTTCCGTCAACATCCGTGACAGACCCTTGTTGTGTCCCCACAACGATAACATTTACCCCGGGCAAGGATGTTCCATCCTCACCGCTGGTAACTTTCCCACTCACTACCCGTTGAGCGTAAAGTGCGCCCGCTGATATCGTGAGTAATAACAAAGTAAGTAGCTTTCTTTTCATTCGATTGTTTTTTGATAATAACAAAATCCAGCGCTAAAACTAGATCAAGTTTTTTACAATACCTGCATGTTTAAACTGTTTTTTGCATTTTATTGCTGTTATTAGCTCAATCAGGAGATTAATCAGTACTTTTATTTCTGAAAAATGTAGATAATTGATTTATGTGTGCCCACACAATCTACCCATTCATGTGTTGCAGGATTATGCCATATCCGAATTTTTACGGACAGTAATTGAGTATAAATTGGTAATTTTAAGCTTTTTTTATGCTCTTTTTGGCCTGAATACAAATGCCCTTGATAGGACTGATAATTATGTGCTATTTTAATCCAGCAACTACCTGAAACAATTAATTCCAGCATACTCCAGAAATTTGAATTGAGGTGAATCTAAAACCAGGAGTTAGCTTATCAAAAATGACGATTTAACCAGTTTGCTGATGTTCTTGTCCTGGCAAAGTAAGACCTATCCGAGCATTTGATGTTCCGGACAATCAACCCTTATTTCACTTTCTGCAAGTTCAGCTTTCAACAAATTGCAATAATGGATGCCTTTGTTAGACTGGTAGTTTGCACAATTGAGGCACATCCGCTGAAGGGTAATTACCCCGGATTTATTTAGGTCATGTATTAGCTTCAATAATCCATTGAGCATGACCTGTTTTTGTTCAATACTCAATTTTTCAATGGGTTCTTCAATTTGGGAAGAAAAAACAGATGCCTTTTCAGCAATTTGTCTGCCTTTGGGTGACAGCGAAAGCGTAAAACTTCTGGTGTCATTTAAATCAGGGAGTTTGTTTACCAGCTTTTTTGTAAGTAAAACTTTTACACTGTCGCTAATGGTGGCTTTGGTCATATTAAATTCACTGGCCAGGTAGCTCACCTTGCATTTATCCTGATCGTGAAACAATAAAAATATCAAAAGCTGAATCTGAATTGGGCTGAGGGCATTCTCTTTGCTCTCTTTCCACAAGAGGACCCGAAATGCTTCAGAAATACGTTCCAGGGCTACCACAATCCTGCTGTCGACATCCTGGTTCTGTTTGGGAAGATAGAAAGGTGACTCCTTCATACACTTTGTATTTTGTATAGCATTAATCTGGCAATATGGTCTGCTCTTTCCTTTGCCTCCTCTGCCTTTGGACCCTCAAATAGCTGATCCACAGTTGATTTAAAAAGGGATAACCATTCCGCAAACTCAACATCTGATAATCTGGTCAGTTTACTGAGCGCAATGTGTTTTTGCATAGGATTACCAGAATAGTGGTGATCACCAAGCAAGATCGAACTCCAAAATGCATACATCTTAGGTAAGTGTATGCCCCAATCAACATTGGCAACATCATTGAAAATCGGGCCAATAACAGGGCTTAGCTTCGCCTGATCATAAAATAGATTGATTAGCAACTCAATATCATCAGTACTATCTATGTCCCTCATCAAAACACTTTTTAAGCCCCGTAAAGATAGGAATCCTAACTTTACAGGGCAAAAAAAGTATTAGCCTTTTACATCTGCCATGGATGCACCAAAGTTGATGTGAAGGACATGAGCATTAGGTGTGAGTAAAGCCGGAACTGATTTGACTCCTGCTTTTTCAGCCTCCGCAATTCGATTCCTGTTTTCTCCGATGTGAACGATTTCCACGTTATCAGCACCTATTAGATTTACGATGTCATGTTCTGCGCTTACGCAAACAGGACAACCGGCATGGTAGAAAATTGATTTAGTCATAGTGTTAAGGATTTTGAGATTTGATTCGACAAAATTGACAGTTCAAATATAGAAAAGAATTTTACATATAGTAAGGATTACTAACTTTATTTTATAAACAAGTTATCATAAGGATTTTAGCCAGTCATTAGCATTTTTCAAATGAGATTTCCTTTTGTCCTGACTCATTTTATCCAGTGTTCCTAATAGCATCCGCATCCTGGAATTTTTTTCAAAAACACTTCTATGTGTATCCATAAACCTCCAAAAAAGACCATCCCAAACCTCTTGCCATTCTCCCTTATTGAAATCACTCATTTTCATCAGGTAATTGCTACCACTGATATAAGGCTTCGTGGACATCAGGCCACCATCGGCAAACTGACTCATACCATATACATTCGGAACCATCACCCAGTCATACGCATCGATATACATTTCCATAAACCAACGATATACTTCGTCAGGATCAAACTCACAGAGCATCATAAAATTCCCCAGTACCATGAGGCGCTCAATGTGATGACTATAGCCCGTTTGAAGCAACTTCTGAATGGTCTGATCAACCGGCTCAATACCAGTGGATGCAGTATAGAATGAATCAGGGATTTTTCTATCGAAATTAAGATAATTGGTAGTACGTTCAGTCGCTCCGGTAACTTCGTATATCCCCCGTATAAATTCTCTCCAGCCAATGATCTGTCGTATTATCCCTTCGGTATTGTTAATAGGAATATCATTATCATCGGCAAAGCTTAGGATTTCATCTACCACATAATCCGGTGTGAGCAAACCTGCATTCATCAGGGGTGATAGCACGCTATGATGTAAAATGGACTCCTTAGCCACAATCGCATCTTCATAGTCTCCAAATCCATGGAATCTTTGTTCCAGGAATTGTTTCAGCCAACTTTTTGCCTCTGAAAAGTTGGTTGGATAAAGTGGGTTTGCGCCAGTTTCACCCCAGTTGTTCGGGAAATACTCATTAACATATTCTATTGCGTTTTTGTATTCCGGGCTGGCAGATGGATACGATATTGATGGGGGCATTGATTTCTTTGGATACTTCTTCCGGTTTTCCTGATCGAAGGACCACTTCCCTCCTATGGGTTTGTCTGTATCTTCGAGAAGGATACCTAAATTTTTTCGTTGTTGAATATAGAATTCTGTCTGGAAATACTTTTTCTTTCCAGGTTTAAAAAAGGACTTCAAATCAGCACTTCTATTGATAAATGCCGGGGAATCATACAACTTTAGATCAATGCCCTCCCCGTTGCAGCCTTTTTCAATTCGCTTTCTTAAATAATCATCAACAGGATCAATACAGTGAACCTCATCTGCCTTCAATTGCGGGATCAACTTTCTTATGTCCGATTCCTCCTTATGACTTTCAATGTAGCTGACTTTACATCCTTTGTCTTCCAGGAATTGCGCATATTGTTTCATGGAAGCCCTGTGAAATGCAAGTTTTTGCTTATGAAAAGAATATTGTCGAAAGAAAAGATATTCTTCCACCAGATAGGTTTTCCTACCTGACTTAATCAGTGGGTTTTCTTCAAATAGTTGGTGTGGGAAAATTAGCGCTAGCTCCATGGTCTATTGATCTTAGAGCAAAACCATGTACAATGGACTATTGTTTATCTCAAATACGCCATGCATTCTTCATTTGCATACAAATATGTCACTATTCTGTATTTTTCTTATATTGAAAGCTAATCGGTGTTCTTCTCAACCTATTATCACACCGATGATAAAATCATGTCTACAAAAACGTTTAAGCGCTTCAGGTGGTATATAGCAACACTTTTGGCGATTGCTGCCGCGATTAGTTACATCGACAGGCAAAATCTGCCTGTGGTCATCAAAGATCTACAAAAAACCATCGAAATCTCGACCATTGAATACTCCCACCTGCAGGTACTGTTTCTAATCTCGTATGGATTGATGTACGTTGTTGGCGGAAAGATCGTGGATCTGATAGGCGTCAAATTAGGTTTTACTTTGATGATAGTCTGGTGGTCACTGGCAAATATGATGCATGGCTTCGTCTCAGGATTAACAGGGCTTGGAATAGCAAGATTTCTCCTGGGCTTAGGAGAAGGAGGAGGATGGCCAGCCTGCGCCAAAGCTATCTCTGAATGGTTTAATGCAAAAGAGAGGGCAACTGTATTTGGTTTTTTCAATGCAGGATCAAGTATGGGTGCTGTTATTGCCCCTCCCCTTATAGCGGCTATTGTCTTATTCTCCAATTGGCGGTGGACGTTTATCATTGCGGGAGCCTTAGGACTGGTTTGGGCGGTGATATGGTATTTTCTTTATGACCTACCGGCAAAAAGTAAATACTTATCCGAAGAGGAACTCAGGATCATTAACCTAAAAGATACTGAAGATCACCAGCGTACCGATGAAGGTGAATACACTAATATCCGATGGATCGACCTCTTTAAGTTCAGGAAACTGTGGGGCTTGCTGGCAGTAAAAATGATCGCGGATTCTGCCTGGTACTTTTTTATATTCTGGCTACCTAAGTATCTATATGATGCACGTGGCCTGGATATAAAAGAAATTGGCTACTTTGCCTGGATCCCTTACGCGGCCTCTGCAGTTGGAGGATTTGTGGGAGGATATTTCAGTAGCAGGCTAATGCAAAGAGGATTCTCACTTGACCTCTCCAGAAAAATACCGCTGGGGATCACTGCATTTATCGTTCCTGTCACGTTACTTATTTCAAACGCACCTTTAAGCCTGGCACTGCTATTTTTCAGTCTTGCCATGTTTGCACACCAGGCATGGTCACCGCTTGTTCAGACACTAGCCGCTGACATATTTCCTTCAAGGGTGGTGGGTTCAGTCTCCGGCCTTATGGGTGCGGTAGGTAGCCTGGGTGGTATTTTATTCAATTTTGCCATAGGCTATCTTGTGACCAATTATTCCTATTCGATTGTGTTTATTTTGGTGGCTACCATGCATCCCATTTCATTTCTAATCATCAACCTGATTGTAAAAAAGATCAGGCCATACGAGGAGAAAGATATTAACCTTCGGCTGATTGATTCGCGGACAATATGAAACACTTTTTTACCTAAATTGAAAGATGGCTACAATTTTAATTACCGGAGGTACCGGATGTATTGGCTCGGCTACAGTCTATAAGTTATTGCAATCTTCGGATGTGGAGCACGTTATTATTGCTTCACGGAAAAATGATAATCGAACACTCAAGCTGTGGCTAAATAATTTGTGGGATGATAGAATTACCTTTGAGACCCTGGACATTTCAGATTATGATTCTATCGCCAGGATAGCAAAAAAAGTAAACCCAACTCACATCATACATCTGGGGGCGCTGGTGAGCCCTGAATGTGCCAGCAATCACATCAAAGGCATGGAGATAAATACAGGTGGCACCATGGCTTTCTTTGATGTAGCTGAAACACTGCCAAGACTTGAACGGTTTGTTTTTGCCAGCTCGGCTGCAGTCTATGGTCGCAGATCTATGTATTCGCAACCGGTGATCAAGGAAGATTCGGCCCCAGCTCCTCCAAACCACTATGGTATTTGGAAACTTGCCGGCGAACATCTGGCACGTCTCTTTTATGAATTAACACAAATACCAACTGTATGCCTGAGACTGAATGCTACTTACGGAATTGGTAGAGACCGGGGGTTGACTGCCGCTCCAACCACTGCATTAAAGTCTATTGCTCTCGGTATGAAGAGGGGCAAGCCAATCCCTTTTGAAATGCCCTATACGGGCCGCGAAAACTATCACTATGTAGAAGATGTTGGGGCGCATTTTTCGGCCTGTGCCTTGCAACCTTATTCCGGATACGATAATTTCAACATTAAAGGAGAAACTATTGAGGTGAGTGAATTTTTGAAGATCGCTCAGGAACAGGCTGAAGAACTTGGATATGGAGCATTCGCAAAACTATCTGTCTCCCGGAATGCTGTTCCAAATCTCTTTGTTTCCGACCTTAGCCATGATAAAATAGATAGATCATTTGATAAATTACCTTTAACCAGTATTCCTGAAGGTATCCGGCTATCAATCCGCAAGTTTTACGAATTAGCCAAAGATGGAACTCTGGAATACCCAACCAATCTCTAAAAAATGAAAAAGTCACTTTTATTTTTCGGATTCATGGTCATAATCATCTCTGTTATGGCCCAGGAAACCCGGTACGAAAAGACAAACCACACTACAGCCGAAGATGATGGTAAGCAGAACAGTGATCTGGTACCGGATGCTTATGGAATAGAAAGTACCATCGAAAAAGTCATTGTTGCACGAATGAAGTACAAAAAAGATTTACTCGAAGGGCTTGAGGATGTGGTGAGAGAGCATAATATTAAAAATGCAGTGATCCTTTCAGGCATAGGTTCTGTTCGTGGGTACCACCTCCACCAGGTGATGAATCGCACATTCCCTTCAAAGAATGCTTATATAAAAAATCCTACAGCACCAGCCGACCTCATTGCTACAAATGGCTATATCATAGATGGTCGGATCCATGCCCATATCACACTGGCAGACCCTGATAAATCATTTGGCGGACATCTGGAACCGGGTACGGAAGTCTTCACCTTTGCCATTATCACAATTGGTATTCTGAGTGACGAAACAGACATCAGCAAGGTGGATCAAAAGCATTACCGGTGATTGTAAGCAATCTGAGTATAGAAAGATCAGACTGTCCTTATATTCTAATTCTTGCAGCAAAAATGTCTTTGTCATCCCAGGCACGATGACCTTTATAAATCATCTCACCGGGGTTATCCTCTTCTTTTTTGCCCAAAAGGGTTATTTCATCGACTAATAAAGCTTCGGCCAAAAAGTTTACCTCATATTCTTTTGGGGTCAGCTCTTTTGTATATGAAAGTGCTTCCAGAATCCAACGGGTATAGTTTGTATTGTTCACATGATTATTCCTGTCCAGATCGCTTTGCTCCACTTGATGGGATTTAAGTATCGTCATGTCATTACCTGCATTCACCTTCCCTGCTGAAAATCCAACGGTATAGTCCTTCCTCGGTCTGAAAAGTCCTTCGGAATCTTCAATCGTTTTGGGTCTTCTTGTCTGACTGTCCAGGATCACCCAGGTAGTGGAACAAGCACCGATTTTATGCGAACCCTCGAATAATTCAAATTCACGGATAGTCTGCATTCGCTGGACTGGTAGCGACCACGTTTTTATCATTACATTCTCTCCAGCTGGCCAGGAATCCATGATCAACCTCTGCCGTATCAAGGCCCAGAAGAATCCTTTTTCCGATAAACTTTCATATCCAAAACCCAGTTTTGATGCATGATCACCCGCTGCCTCCTGAAGGAACAGCAATAGACTGTGAAGCCTCGGAACTTGCTGATTCAGAATATAGTTTTTTTCAAATATGGAGTCCGGGTATTGCATGCACCTGCTAAAATATACATTTAAGGATATTCGGATTTTCCGATGTTCAGATATTCGAACTATCGGACAGTCGGATAGTCAGACTGTCTGACTGTCAGACTATCAAAATATCCGTAATTTGCAGCTATGAAACACCTGTCCCTATTGCTGTTTATCTTATCAGGAAAATTGTTCTCCCAATCCAACCTGGAAAGCAATCTGGAAGCTATCATGGATAAGTATGAGGCTGTGGGGTTATCTGTTGTAGTAGTCAAAAAAGGTGAGCTGATCTACCAAAAGGCATTAGGAAAGAAGGATCTGGCAACCAACGAACTTTTACAATCCAACCATATTTTCCGTATTGCCTCTATCTCCAAGTCTTTTTCATCAACTTCCGTCATGCAGTTGGTAGAAGCAGGTAAGCTCAACCTGCAAGACGATGTAAGTGAGCTAATCGGCTTCAGAGTCAGGCACCCTAAATTCCCTGACAAGGTCATCACCCTGAAGATGTTGCTATCCCATACTTCCTCTATCAACGACTCACAGGGTTATTTTACCCTGGATCCGTTAAACCCGAAGCAAAACCCTGATTGGGTCAAATGCTACAATGATTATGCTCCCGGTGAAGGTTATCAGTATTGCAACCTGAACTTTAACCTTGTGGGGGCGATCATTGAAAAGTATTCCGGTGAGCGATTTGACCAGTATGTCAGGAATCATGTGTTGGCTCCCCTGGGGCTAGATGGAGGCTATTGCGTCGATTCACTGGACAGGGAGCGATTCGCCGGCATCTACGAGTACAATACAGAAGAAAACGAATATGTGCTATCCGAAGGTGCTTATCATCCGCGTAGAGAGATCATCCGAAACTATGTGAGGGGCTATACCGCACCAGTATTTTCCCCTACCGGAGGCATGAAGATCTCCGCTCCGGACTTGGCCAGGTACATGACCATGCACATGAAAGGTGGTAAGCTGGAGGGCACCAGGATCATCAAAAAGAGAAACGCCCGGCTAATGCAAACCCCGGTCAGTGACAATGGCTATGGGCTGGCCCTTAGAAAAACCAATATGCTGATCCCTGGTGAGGAGCTGATTGGCCACACTGGGGCCGCCTACGGTCTGCACAGCTCCATGTTTTTTCATCCTAAAAAGAAGTTCGGAATCGTGGCCATTACCAATGGCTGCAAAGGCTGTGTGGATGAAAACTGGCGTAACCTGATGCTCCCTGAGGTGACGAGGCTGTTGTATGAGGAGCTGGTGAGGTAAAATCAAATTTAATCTATTATTACCTTTAATGATCCAATTTCTTCTCCCTTTGAAATTCGCAGAATGTATAAGCCTTTAGATAAATGAGTTAGATTAATGGTTGTCTCTGAATTTGGATTGACTTTTGAATACACTAAATTTCCCTGAGAAGAAAACATTTGGATTTCAAACGCTCCTGGTTTTAATGGAGAAACTGTAAGTAAATCTGCTGTTGGATTAGGATAAATATTAAACTGATCTTTAAGAGCGTCATCTTTAAGACCGAGCGGTTCTCGTACCTCAAACAAAACTGTATATTCATTACTGTTTAACTCTCCATCGTTTACTACTACCCCAACGTCAATAGGCCCAATGTAGTCATTCTCAGGGCTAATTTGATCACCAGACACATTGTAGTGTTCTCCGTCCTGGATTAACAAAGTAAATCCAGAAGGAAAATCATTATCAATATCTTCTACTAGGAAATCAGTTAATGTGATTGTGAAGGCTTCGTTTTGTGTAATTGTGGAAGAACCTTCATAATCAATAATTTTGGGTGGGTCGTTGACGGGAGTAACCTCAATTGATAAATTAAAGACAGGACTATCATCAATTCCGTCATTGATTTTGATCGGAACGTTGAGAATTCCATTAAAATTTTCCTTTGGTGTAATTGTATTGGAATCAACAGAATAATTTTCACCTGACAAAAGGGTAATTAAAAAATCATCTGGATAAATATTATCGTCATCTACCACTAATTTATCCATTGGAAAAAGTAAAGGTGTATCTTCCTCTGATGTAATACTTCCTGCAGAAATTATAATGGGTGGTAAGTTTGCTTCCGCTTTTGCCAGCTTCCAAACACTTGAAGCATATGTTCCAATGTAAATAGTGTCGCCCAACAGCAGCATTTCATTTGCCCATTGATTCCCTAGCCCCTCACTTACATCATACCACCGATCCCTGGTCTCGGAAGTCACAAAAACACCATTAGATGTGGCGGCGTGTATTTTATTTTCAACAACTGATATTGCGGTAACTGTAGTTTGATCATTATTGATAAATTTCCAGGTATCACCAAGATTATCACTTACTAACAGTCCTTTAGCTGTTGCGGAATACAGTTTATCATTTTCATAAACTAAATCATAGGTAAAATAATAATCACCTGGAATAGAAATATCTAACCATGATTGTCCTAAATTTTCTGATAAAAATATTTCTCCGTTGTGGGTACTTACCACAATAGTATCTCCTTTTATCAATAAACTCTTGTAGCTTGTTTCAATATTAAGCCCACTAGTTTCGGTCAAATTAAATGTTTTCGCCGTATCAAAAGATAAAAATATTCCAGTCCCATTTACTCCAGTAGCAAATACCCCATCATCGAAACCCAAAGTTTCTATCGTCTTGTTTACACCTGGATTAAACATTTGAACCCATTCATTTCCTGAATCAGATGAAAGATACACGCCACCTCCCGTACCTATAACAACTTCATTTTCCAGGATTATAATGTCGTGGACGGATCTAGTATTTGGACCTTCAAGTCCGTTATTAATACTGGTCCAACCTGATACGGATTCATAACGAAAAATACCTTGTCGTTCAGTCCCAGCGAAAAGTAAATTTTCAGTACCTGCGATTGACTCTATTTGAAGCGCATTAATCCCAACATTGCTTGCAGTCCATATATTCCCATTATCAAAAGTGGTGTAAAGCCCTTCATCAGTACTCATAATAATCCTTTCATCCAATAAAATGATGTCATTGGCAAAGTTAGAAGTAGCTGTGTTTTGAACCATCGTCCAGCTTAAACCTTCATCTTTAGAATAGTAAAACTTTCCAGAACCGGTGGTCAGGTAAACGCTATCACCTGATACCCCCATTGTCTTTATTGTTCCACCAACATTTAATGTGGACTTATCCCATACGATGCCATCAGATGAAATGAAAACATTACCATCATCACCAAGGAATATATTAGTTTCAGTGGCAGTCATTGACCTTACCCCATTTGGCCCGAGCCCTAAGACTTCTACTTCATCCCATGTATCTCCCTGATTTATTGATCTATACAAAGGATTACCGCCAGCATATGTTGCTGACTTAAAAAATATGAAGTCCTGAAACTGGATATCCGATACGCCAACACTTTTTTCAGTCCACGTTTGTCCTTTATCTCCAGAATAATAGATACCACCATTCGCATTTCCGGCATAGATTTCAGACCCAATTACCATTATATTATAAAATGTAAGAAGTTCAATCCCATTGTTAACTGGGGACCAACTCTCAGCTTCGTCTATTGAAACATAAATCCCATTTCCATAAATAGATGCATACAATGACCCATTATCTTCTACAAGATCCTGAATACCTGCATTTATTGGTAGACCCGAAATTTTAACTTCCCAAGATTCACCTTTATCGGTTGATTTGTAAATGTGACCTCCTGCAGAAACAAAAAGGGTTGTTTCCATCTCAATCAGATGATCTGCATAGCCTCCGCTAGGTCCATTGGTAGACTTCCATTGAGAAAATACCCAAGAATACAAAACCAGATTAGTGACAGCTAATAAAACCATTTTTTTCATATGTAATCATCTAAGATTCTCATGAGAACCATTAATAAATAAAGCTGCAATCACGACGTGATCGGCTAACTAAATATAATTTTTTATATAACTACTTTATTATGTTTACCTGAAATAATTTAATAGGATTAGTTCTATCTGCATGTTTTCAACATAGATGAGTTTGCCAGGATATATAATTCGATCATTTTTTTGAGCAAACCAACAAAACCCCGAAACATTCTCCCTCCTTTTAAAATATTCTCTCTCCTCTTCCGTCATTAACCCCAACAGCAATCATGAAAAGTTGCCGATTGTAAAAAATTCTGATCATATTGAACATGAATGCAGTAACCTTAAGCATGAGCCAGGCCAAAGCCAACCATATTGAAAGAACGGTACGAGACGAGCGGGAGCGGTTGTTGAACTTCATCCGGCAGTCGGTGAGCAGCCAGGACGAAGCCGAAGACATCGTACAGGATGTGTTTTATCAGTTCGTGATTGGCTATGACGACATCCGGTCAATTGACCAGGTGTCAGGTTGGCTCTTTCGGGTGGCACGTAATAAGATCATCGACGCTTTCCGCAAGAAAAAGCCGCAGAATTTCTCCTCGCTTATCATGCCTACACGCGATGGCGAAGATGAGCCACTGATGCTGGAGGACATCCTGCCAGATACCAACAACCTGCCTGAAGAGGAACTGCTCCGTGAGATGGTATGGTCCAAAATAGAAGAGACCCTGGAAAAGCTTCCCAAAAGCCAGCGGGAGGTATTTGTGTGGCACGAATTCGAACAAAAGAGTTTTAAAGACATGGAAAAGCTGACCGGGGAAACAATCAATACCCTGATCTCACGCAAGCGCTATGCAGTGCTGGCTTTGAGGGAGTCATTGGCTGATCTATACAAAGAAATGTTTAACTATGAATAAGATGAGAGGATATTGGTTTGCTAAAATAGCCCTGATGGTGATCCTATTCTTCACGGTGGTCAGTGGTGTGTTGATGTATCTGTGGAACTGGTTGATGCCTGATATCTTTAGCCTGCGTCCCATCACTTTCTGGGAAGCAGCAGGCATCCTGTTGCTGAGTAAAATCCTGTTTGGCTTCGGTAAAAAAGGCGGACATCACCCGGGTGGTCCATCATGGAAAAACAAGTGGACCCACATGAGTGAGGAGCAGAAAAACCAGTGGAAAGAAAAGTTTAAGGAGAAATGGTGCAGCCCACCACAGCCCAAAGAGGAAGAAAAAGTATAATCTACCCCTTAACCCTCAAGAGTACTATCAGACCGATCACGGCGATCATCAAACCAAAAAACTCACGGGACTCCTCGATATAAGGTTTTTCCTTGTACATGGCTCCAAAAATCTCTTCCTTATTGGGTTGAGTAAGCCATTCAAGAATCCCGGGAATAAATACAGTTGAGTAAATCAGAATCAGTAACATTAACAGAAAGACGATGCGCTTACTATAGTACACATTTATCAGCCTGAAAAATGCTACAAGACATACCGCACCATAGATGGTCACCCAAAGGACCGGGTCCGGGTCATTGATCTGGTAATAGGCGAAAAGGCCAAAAATAAATGTTAGAAGTCCAATTATGATCTTACCTGTAGTACTCATCTTTTAAAATTCCATTCTGTAGGTGAGGATCGGGATTAAGCCAAGCTGTGTTGCTGGTTCTCTCTGACCGGTAAAAGTATCATAATACACATATGCATCATTTTCATTGTTGGATAAGTTTTGCAAATCCAATGAAACAGAAGATGTCCTGTTGTCATGGTACCTTGTCCACTGAATTCTCAGGTCTATACGATAGTAATCAGCATTGGTTGTACTTGGAGGCCCCATCAGTGTATTTTCATCAACTGGGTCTACCAAACCTCCCTGATATATGACCTTTCCATTCACACCCAATGAGCGCTTGACAGATTTCCCATCAAAAAACCATTCCTTACCTACCGACGCATTTAGATTCTGTTTGAGGTTATACCGGTTTGGTCGGTTGTCATCCCACGTAGACTCAAACAGACTCGCTCCAAAGTTCATGTACCAGTTTTGAGTAAATGAACGTGTTCCCATCAACGAGAGACCATAGGACCTGGCCGCGGCGGTCTCTCCAAAGCCAGTCACATCGATGTTCACTTCCGGGTAGTCGTAATAGAACAGCTCCGCATTATAGCTCCAGTTTCTTAGGCCCATCTTATATCCAGCCACAAACCTGGCAGACTGCATAAAATCATAATCCTTCATGGTGGCATAGTAATCGCCACCTGCCTGATCATATACAAAGAAGTAGTTGTTTGGATTCAGTAGCTGTGAATACAATCCAGCAGATAAATAAAGCTCACTTCTTGGCCCCGGATATACGGTAATTGTGGCTCTTGGATCCAGCTTCTGATAATCACTTGGGCTCCAGTTGTAGTTCAACCCAACATCAAAGTGCACCAGGTTGAAAAAAGGATAACTAAAATTGATGTAGGGATTGATTAACGAATACTGGATATCCTCGCTTGCATCAATGAAGCTGATAATAAAAGGCGAAGACCCGGTAAAAGTACCAGTGTTTTCATTGAAATACTGGTATCGATATATGCTTACCAGAGAACCGATAGTTGTTTGTGCTTTGCCTGCCTTAAACCGGTAGTTGGTATTGAATGAATAGATTGTATTTTCTGTGGATGACTGATTCTCCCCAACCATGGCTTGGTTCTGATCATAATAATTTTGCTCCCTGTCATTGTCTGAAGATGAAACAGCCCCTGACAGCATCCAGGTACCTGATCCGAGCTGGTATTCAAGCCTAGCTCCTATTGCCCCCATCTTGCCATCATAATAGATGTCCGACCGATCCTTTTGATTCTCCGATTCATCATATGGCCTTGCATCAAAGTTGTTAAAATTTAATCCGCCTACGCCGAAGAATGACAGACTACCTTTATCTCCCAATGGTTTTTTAATATTGAATGAAAGGTCCTGAAATCCGATAGACTCACCACCAAAATCCACACCCATGCTCGTAAGCAGTCCTGTGAATGAATAGCGGTAATTCACCACATAGCTGGCATCCCCGTTGGTACTAAAAGGCCCTTCAGCGGAGAAGTCAAAACCGATAAGAGATGCCTGGGCAGTGTATTGGCGCTCATCTTTGTTGCCTGTCTTCAGGTGCATATCAAAAAGTCCACCCACTGTATTACCATATTCAGCAGAAAAGCCGCTATACAGAAAAGAAGACTTATCCAGCATCTGGGCACTTAGGATATTTACACCCCCTCCGGTAGAGGTGGGCTGATCACTGAATGTACCCGCATTCGACAGGTGATTTGGATTCACTATCTCCACATCTTCCAGTCGCCAGGTATTGTAGTTCGGTGAAATGCCGCGTACAGAGATCCTGTTGTTCTGATCATTGGAAACCGCCACATCAGGTGAGATAGTTACCAGCCTTGCCGGATCGTAATAAGTAGCTGCAAACCGGTTGATTTGTTCTTCTGATATGGTCATCTTGCCAATCTCATTGAGTCTCTTGGGCTCAGTGACCACAACTTCTGATAAGCTCATAGGATCCGGTGTTAGGTTGATGTCTTCGGTTATGGTTTTCCCATTTCTGATCCATACATCATGAACCACTCCACGCTTGTATCCAATAAATGAAACAGTGAGCGTATGCCTGCCCGGAGACACTGTATTAAAGAAATATTCACCGGAAGGATTGGTAACCGCAAAGGCTACACTGTCATCTAAAATCACGTTGGCCCCCGCTAATGGCTCAGCGCTGATTGCATCTTTTATCGTACCCGTCAGTTTCTGCGCCTGCAAAAAAGAAGCCACTGCCATCACGGCAGCTACCATTATGTATCGAATCATATTAAAGGATTTTCTTCACTCCTTTATAGGAGATCTTGATGCTGTTTATTGGGTCATCAGACCGGTCTTGCTCCACGAAGAAGTATTCCAAACCAGCCACACTTGCATTTTCAAAAAGGGTATTGTAATCGATGGTTCCCTTACCCACCTCAGCAAAGCCTTTTTCCGGAGTGTCTGCCATGTCTTTCACATGCCATAGCGGGAACCTCCCCGGATACTTCTTCAGGAAAGCCAAAGGATCAAGACCGGCTTTGGATACCCAGTACAGGTCTGACTCAAAATTCACCAGGTCACGGTTGGCAATATTTAAGAGAATATCCATCCCTGTTGTACCTCCAAGATCTTCGAATTCAAATGCATGGTTATGATATACCAGCTTTATACCACCCTTTTTGCAGATAGCACCTTTTTCATTTAGCTGATCGGCAAGCTTTTTGTAGCCATCAGCACTTCGGTACTCTTCTCCGATGTAAGGCACCACTACATATTTTTGTCCGGAAGCCTGCAATGCTTCTACAACCTGGTCGATATTTTTGAGGATCTCTCCTACTCCGATGTGCGAGGACACCACTTCCATGCCCAGATCTTTTGTGATTTTAGCAAACTCTGAAGCTGCAAACCCATAGAATTGTCCATCCTTGTAGGAAGCTGTCTCCAATACTTTATAGCCAATATCAGCAACCTGCTTCAAAGTACCTTTCGGATCTTCGGCCATCGCATTCCTTACAGTGTAAAGCTGAAGCCCTGGATTAAACTTTACAGGCTTTCCAAACAGGTCAGGTATGACCAATACACTGCCCGCTCCGAGTGTCATATATTGCAAAAATTCTCTTCTATTGTAATTCATCCCTGATTATATCTGGTACAAAATAAAAATTGCGTATGCTGAATAACTGTTGATCAGAAGCATCATTCAAAAACACGAAATAAATATCGGTCTTTTCTGTGATCGGATCAATTTCAATGCGCAATTTATTGTCGGGATAATTAACATCCTTGACAACTTCTGATTTTCCAATTTCCTTGCCATTAGCGCTTCCCAATCGTACAGATATTTGCCCATTTTCGACTCGTCTAAGACCTACATCTATTGCACTAATATCAGTTAGGTCAATTCCAAAATACCCGACATAACTTTTATGGAAAATATTATGAATATAGGTAGTCCCGTTGCCCTCCTTCCCTTCTTTGAGGTTATAGGTATCGTCAAAGTTAGCTGCCTCTATTTTCAAAGGTCTTAGCCAAAGATCAGCTGTTTTAGCTATTGGTTGAATATTATCCTTTCCTTCATCTTCATAGGTCGCTGTGAATTGAAAGCTTCCATCAGCTTTGTTGCATACAAAAGTTCCTTCAAGAGGCCTTACAATAGCACCTCTTAATGACAAGATGTAATCCACCATTTTGCCTGCATCTTCCTGACTAAGCTCAGGATGTGCTGCCATTACATGCTCACCCCAGACACCTCCACCTCCATTGATGATCTTATAGGTCAGATATTCCTGGTTTTCTGCCGTCTTACGGTATCTTTCTGCCACCCTTACATAGCTGGGACCAATGGATGGTGCATCTATCTGATGGCATCCTTTACAATCCAGTGATTCAATAAGATTTTTTCCTGATGTCACCGGAGATTGATGACCGAGCAGCTCCGCCTTATCGAATGATTGGAAATGATTAATACTAAAATCCACGGATGCGGGGTCAATTCCATTGCCAACATTCCCATCTTCAGCATCACTGACAACCACTTTATATCTGATCTGTCTATTGTTCCAGAAAAAAGTATTATTTCCCAAAATCTCAATACCTACTTTAGGGGGTGTATTCCCTACTTTTACGATAAATTGCTTCCTGATTTTATGCCCTTTCGGATCTCTTAAGATGAGCTCCGGATAATAGATGCCTTGTTTTTGAAAAGTATAAGTAACTAAGCTGTCGGTGAATTTTTCTCCATTAATGTCCCAGTTAAAATATAAATTTTCATTATCGTAATCAAACGACTTACCGGCATCAAATGTAATATCAAAAGGCTCTTTTCCCTCCAATGCAGTGGTCTCAACTACTAAAACCGGAGGTCTGTTTCCTCTGATGTAGTTGATTCTGGATAAAGTAGCGTTTTCATTCTGAGAAAACCAGCCAGTGCCATATTCTAAGAGATACAAGCTTCCATCAGGGCCATATTCAAAGTCGATAGGATTATTAAAGGTAGTATTGGGCATTAACCGATACCAATCTAGAATTTCTCCATTTTCGGAAAGCTCCAGAAAGAAAAGTCGTGCCCGCATCCAGTCGTAATACATGGCCCTTCCATCAAAAAAAGATGGGAATTTTTTATCACCCTTATAATCATCACTATAATAAATAGGTCCGGCCATGGCATTTCTCGAACCATTACCCACCATTGGAAATTCTTCGAAATTTGAATAAGGATAATAGACTAAAGCCGGTCTTGCCGGAGGCAAATTCCTCAACCCGGAGTTGTTTGGCGAATCGTTGATTGGACTTTCAGGCTTATGAAGAGGCCCTGAAACTTTGGTTAAAAAGTTATAATCACGATAAGCTTTATTGGGACCTACAAAATACGGCCAACCATAATAGCCTGCTGATTTTGCCAGGTTGAACTCATCATATCCTCGCGTTCCCCTTGATTCCATATCATCTCGTGCATCAGGACCAACATCTCCCCAAAAGAGCCATCCTCTCCTGCTATCCACACTTATTCGATAAGGATTTCTGCAACCCATCACATAAATCTCGGGCCTGGTCAATGGGTCATCGTCTTCAAATAGATTTCCCTTTGGAATGCTATATGAACCATCTGCAAGAGGTTTTATCCTAAGTATTTTGCCTCGAAGATCATTGGTATTCCCTGAAGACCCCTGAGCATCCCATGGTTCTCGACCGGTTCGCTCATCCATCGGACCATAACCATCCGAGGCAAAAGGATTGGTATCATCTCCCGTAGACAGATAAAGTAACCCATCGCTACCAAACTGAATTGATCCTCCTGTATGACAACATTCATCACGTTGGGTCTTTACCTCCATCATGACTATTTCATCCCTCAACCCATTTTCTGTAAACCTAAACCTCGAAAGGTGCTGTTTGGGTTCGTTGCCCACTGGTGAGTAATAAAAGTATACCCACCGGTTGTTCTCAAAATCAGGATCCAGCGATAGTCCCATCAATCCGTCTTCAAACTTCGTATGTACCGGAATTGAATCCAGTATTCTCTGCTGACCTGTCTTGGGGTCATAAAGTATAACTTCACCTTTTCGCTGAATAAACATAACCCTTCCATCAGGAAGTATATCCAGCTCAGTGGGTTCATCCAGGTTAGTCAGAAATACTTCCTTTGAAAACCGATTTTCCTCAGGAACAATTTGCTCAGAATCTTGTTCTGATTCATGCATTGGACTGCATGCCACAATCCATCCCAACAACAATATCAATAAGCTCTTCTGCACGATCGCTCCCTCCAAAAGTTAATAAATTATTTCAGTCCAAGAATCTTCCTGTTAGTCGCATCATCAGGCTTCGCACCGGCGAAATCATCAAATGCTTTCTCTGTCACCCTGATGATATGGTCGGCTATGAATCCTGAACCTTCCTCAGCACCCTGCTGTGGTGACTTGATGCAGCATTCCCATTCAAGGACTGCCCATCCGTCATAGCCATATTGGCTCAGCTTACTGAAGATGCCTCCAAAATCTACCTGTCCGTCACCCAATGATCGGAATCTACCTGGCCTGTCTACCCAGCCCTGAAATCCTCCATAAACACCGGCTTTACCAGTTGGATTAAACTCGGCATCCTTCACATGGAACATTCTGATCTTTTCGTGATAAAAATCAATGAACTGAAGGTAATCCAGCTGTTGCAATATGAAATGACTTGGGTCATAAAGTATATTGACCGCCTGATGGTTGCCAGTAGCTTCAAGGAACATCTCAAAGGTGATGCCGTCATGCAGGTCTTCACCAGGATGCAGCTCATAGCATACATCCACACCTTTGTCTTTACAGTGATCGAGGATAGGCATCCATTTTTTCGCTAGTTCCTTAAAACCTGCTTCTACAAGTCCCGCTGGGCGCTGTGGCCATGGATACATCGTATGCCAAAGCAGGGCTCCGGAGAAACTGGCCATCACATTGATGCCTAGATGAGCACTTGCAGTGGCTGCTGCTTTTACCTGGTTGGCTGCCCATTCTGCGCGAGCAGCAGGGTTATTTCTCTTGTTATCAGGTGCGAAAACATCAAACATGATGTCATAAGCAGGATGCGAAGCCACCAACTGACCTTGCAGATGAGTCGCAAACTCTGTTAGTTCCAAACCAGCCTCATTCACAATCCCTTTGATCTCCTGAGCGTAGTCTTTGCTGGCTGCTGCTTTCTCGATATCTACAAGTCTACCATCCCAGGCAGGGATCTGAACTCCAGCATATCCTATTTCTTTGGCCCACTTACAAATGTCCTTCAGGTTATTGAATGGGGCAGTGTCGTCAGCGAACTGTGCCAAAAAAATGGCAGGTCCTTTGATCGTTTTCATTGTCATAGTGAATTAATGTTTTGGTTTACAAAATGTTTACCCAGACCTGTCCTTTCTTGTGTGACTCAAGCACACCTTCGATGAACTTCATGCCTCGAACACCGTCCCGAACAGTTGGGAAGGCGCCATCACGGAATGGCTTGTTGCGAATAGCCAATCCTGCACCTTTGTAGATGTTACCCATGGCATCGAAGAGCCCTTCCGGGTGACCTGGAGCAATCTTGGTGCTCTCAGCAGCAAATTCTGAGTTATATGGATGACCAGGCTTCAAGATTTGAACTGGTTTACCCTCCTGAAAATATGTGAGATAGGTAGGGTCTTCCTGTACCCATTTCAAACCACCCTTGTCACCATAAACAGCAATTTGGATGTTGTTTTCTTCTCCTGTTGCAATCTGACTCGCTCTTACAAGGCCTTTCACACCATTTTTTAACCTTACGAGTGCAGTGCCATCTACATCGAGCGGATTGTCATCATACATGGTATCAAGATCTGCCAGTACACTTTCCACTTCTATACCTGTGGTGTATTCAATCATGTTGAATGCATGTACACCGATGTCTCCGAAGCATGAGCTTTGTCCTGACTTTTTAGGATCAAGCCTCCAAACAGTGCTTCGCTGTGCTTTATCATGAATAATTGGGTTGATCCAGCCCTGGTAATATTGGGCATCTACCTTTTGGATTTTACCAATGGCACCATCAGCAATCATTTGCTTCATTTGTCGGGCCATAGGGTAGCCAGTGTAGGTGTGAGTCAAGGCAAACACTACTTTGTGCTTTTCTACCAGTTGCTCCAGCTCCACGGCCTCAGCAGCAGTGATCGTCATAGGTTTTTCACAGATCACATGAAATCCAGCCTCAATCAGTTTTTTGGCCATTGGGTAATGTAGAAAATTGGGCGTTAGGACAGATACCGCCTCTATACGTTGATCTGCCGGTAAAGCTTTTTCAGCTGCAATAAGAGCGTCAATGTCGGGGTAAGCACGGTTGATGTCTAACTCCAGATGCTTGGCAAATCTTTTACCTTCATCAAAATTGGCATCAAATGCACCTCCTACAATTTCGTAATCTTCAAACATGTAGGCAGCTATTCTGTGGACTACACCGATGAACGAGTTGAAACCTCCACCGATTAACCCAAGTCTAATTCTTCTTTGGCTCATGATAATTTAATTGTGTTTATTGTGAATCGAAATACCGGATTTACGGATCGAACTTAAGAAAAATTCTTCAAACCGAAGACTGTAAAATTACCCGATGTGACTAATAGTCCAAAAGACTATTAGGTAAAATTTCATATTACTTTGGTTGTTGTTAAATAGTATTTATCAAAGGATTAAATTAAATAGCAGGTTCTATTGTGATATTTGCTTTTAAGAGTGCAAAAAATTGATTAATATTTAAAAACTAAAGCAAAGCAATTAAAATACGGAAACACCCCACAAAATATGAATAAGCTTCCATTTCTTCTCTTCATATCATTTATATCATTTGATGTAATAGCACAGGAAACCCCCATTTTCACCGATCGGCCAAATGTGACAGATGCAGTGCCCTTGATCTCACCCGGGACTTTTCAGGTTGAGTTTGGATATGCAAATTCACAATCAGGCAACTTTTCACACAATACCATTCCAAATCTTTCCGTAAAGTATGGTCTAATTGATTGGTTGGAATTGCGGGTTTTAACCAACTATGCAGTTAATAAATTTGATTTTATGGGATCAGAAACTCAAAGTGGTATTACTCCCATCACCTTCAGCCCTAAATTCGGAATATTGGAGCAGGAAGGCGCCATCCCCAGAACTTCTCTTGTTACCAACTTTACTTTCCCGAATGTAGGTGCACAAGCCTTCCAGCTGGATGAGTTAAATTATGGATTCCGTCTGTTGTTTGAATACGGGTTTGGAAGATTTACATGGACCAATAGCACAGGAACTGATTGGCCTAAAGGCACAGAGCAAATTTGGGCTTTCACCACTGTTGGCGGTTATGCCCTTACAGATAAGCTGAGTACCTGGCTGGAGCTTTTTGGTACCTTCAATGATGATAATGGTGGTGTGGGCTTTGATTTTGGGCTAGCCTACCTCGTTTCTCCAAACTTCCAGATAGACCTTATATATGGCAACCAAATTGGAGGATCGGAATATCAGCTCATTGGGTTTGGCGGTGCCTGGAAGACCAGTTTCAAGGAGTAAGCTTTTAAAATTGACCTGGGTAACTAAAAAGATTACAAATAAATCAACCGACCCCCTTGCCCCCTATTTCGCTGCGTCTATGTGTGAACCTTTTGCGTGAACTTACTCCATGCAGAATCGCTCAATTAGCTGCACATGCTCAGGGTACTTCTCCAGCATTTCAGTTTTCTTAAGCATCCGGAAATCCTCAAAATCAAATCCGGGTGTCACCACACACCCCATCAGCACATATCCATCCTGACCGATAACCTCCGCCGCAAACTCACAGTGTGCAGGAAGCAGCACCTGTAACTGACCTTTCGAAGCTTTACTCAGCTCATATGATTGGTATTGCCCCTTGTCAAATACATGAATATTGGCTCCATTACCATCATGATAATACCACAGCTCATCAGAAGACAACTCATGAAAGTGAGAGATATTTTCACCTTCCAGAAGGAAGTAGATGCTTGTGGCCAGGTTCCGATCTTTGGAGTGATCGGGGTGGCTTATCATATCAACGGAACGGTAAACCTCCTTGTAAAATCCACCTTCCGGATGTGGCTGCAGATCTAATCTATTGATCCAGTATGCTGCGTCTCTCAAAACAACTTAGCAGCTAAAACGGTCTCTCTTTTCACTTTATAAAACTCCGTATGGATGTTAAATGCAGGTTCACCATTGGGTTTCAGCTCAGCAAATGTGCCATCTTCTTTCATCTCATAGGAGTTTACATTGTCCTTGAGATTGAAGCATAAAATATTGATGGCTTGCTGCTTGAGTAAAATATCCTTGATAAGGAAAAGTGACTCAAGTCTTCGGTCAAAACTTCGGACCATGACATCTGCACTACCAGAATAAACCTGGCTATCACCATTGTTGTGGAAATAGAATATTCGGGAGTGTTCCAGATACTCACCAACAATGGATTTTACTGTAATGTTCTCACTCAACCCTACTCTTCCCGGCCTCAGACAACAGATCCCTCTCACGATAAGCTTGATTTCTACCCCTGCTTTGGATGCTGCGTACAATGCATGTATCGTTTCAGTATCTTGAAGGGAATTCATTTTCATAACAATCCCTGCTTTCAACCCTTTTTTTGCGTTTGATTCCTCCCGCTTGATCAGCTCTATCAACTTATTTCGCATGTCGCGTGGTGCTGTGATCAGATATTCGTACTCATCAGGATTAGAATGACCCGTAATAACATTGAAGAACTCCTGCACGTCATTGGCGTAGCCTTCATCCGTGCTCATTAGGCCAATATCAGTATACAGTCGTGCAGTATCCTCATTGTAGTTTCCGGAAGACATATGGACAAATCGTTTCACTTTATCCTTCTCCCTCCTCACGATCAATAGTAGCTTCGTATGTGTCTTGAGAGTACCCACCCCATAAATCACAAAGCATCCGGCTTTTTGTAGCCTTTGAGACTGCTTCATGTTATTTTCTTCATCGAAGCGGGCTTTTACCTCAAACAACACAGAAACATGTTTACCATTTTCGGCTGCATTCAAAAGTGCATTGACCACCCTGGAATCTTTGGCCAGACGATAGATGGTCAGTTTTATCGACAGGACGTGTGGATCTTCCGAAGCCTGCTCGAGAAGGTCAATCAAAGGCTCAAAGCTGTTGTAAGGATGATGTAGTAAAATATCCCGGTCCTTCAGGATTTTGAACATGTCCTGATCTTCATAGTCAGCCATGCTGATAGGTGGTACCTGCTTGGGAGAAGGGTCTTTAAATTGATTGAAGTCTTTATGTTTTACAATTTGCCACAACCCGGAATAATCCATTAGGGCCCTTCTATCTATCACGATCAGGTTATCCTCCCCAATCTCATACTTTGACTTTAGCTGTTTGATTAGCCATTTGTCATACCCTTCCATCACCTCCAGCCGAACAACCCTCCCTGTCTTACGGGTTTTCAGTTTCTTTTTCATCTCCTCCAGGAGATTTGCTTCGATATCTTCCGTGTCTTCCAGCGCGAAGTCACCATTTCGGGTCACCCTGAAAAGTGTGGATGAGATAATCTCAACATTTTTAAAGATCTCATGAATGTGCTGCCGGACCACCTCCTCTATCGGCACGAAGATCTTTTTTTCCTTCCGCTCCATCTCGAAGAACCTGGGCAGGTTCTGTGGGATCTGGATGAAAGACATCTTTTTCTTCTCTTTTTTGATCCCTGTCTTGGTGACTACTCCAAAAATCAGGATGTTGTTCATCAGGATTGGAAAAGAATGATAAGTATCATAAACCATTGGCGTAAGCGTAGGAAACACGATCTTATCAAAGTAGTTGGTCACCCGCTCTTTCTCCTTCTTGTGTAGTTGATCAAAGCCAAGGATATCAAAATTGTATTTCTTAAACTCCGGAATGAGGTTATGTATGAAATGCTCATTTTGTGCTTCGGCAAAAGCCTTGTAGCTGGCAAAGAGTTTTTCTTTGAATGGGATCAACCGCAGCCCTGAGTTGTCAATCCGCTCTTTATTGTAGTCGATATAGTTGTAAAGGCTACCGACACGGATCATAAAAAATTCGTCAGCATTGGAGTCTGTAATGGCCAGAAACTTAAATTTATCCAGCAGGGTCCGCTCCTCCTTTTTGGATTGATCCAAAACCCGGTAATTGAATTGCAACCAGCTTAGGTCACGACTGATCAACTCACTATCGTAAATAAAATGATTAGTTCTCTCGATCATTTCAATAAATATTCAGGAAATCAAAAAGCCCCGATTTTAACGGGGCTTAAAAATATACATATTTTAGTTTGGAGCCCTATACCAGCTTCATCTCTCCTAGCACATTGTTCATGTTTCGGACAGCTTCGGCACTCTTATTGAATTTCTCCTTTTCTTCTGCACTTAGTTTGTAGTCCACAATCTTTTCGATTCCGTTTTTACCTACCACTACAGGTACGCCGATACAGATATCTTTTTGTCCGTATTCACCATCAAGGTAAACACAACATGGAAATAATTTTTTCTGATCTCTTACGATACTTTCCACAAGGAATGCACCTGCAGCTCCCGGAGCATACCAGGCGGAGGTTCCAATGAGTTTTGTCAACGTAGCTCCACCCACCATGGTTTCCTGAACTACACTTTCCTGCTGTTCTTTGGTCAGGAAGTTGGTCACGGGAGTACTGTTATAAGTTGCATGGTTGATCAATGGGATCATAGTCGTATCACCATGCCCACCAATTACAACGCCCTGAAGATCGTTTGGCGAGCATCCGATTGCTTCACTTAATCGATACTTGAATCGGCTGCTATCAAGAATACCTCCCATACCGATTACTCTTTCTTTTGGGAGTCCACTGGCCTTTGCAGAAAGGTAGGTCATGGTATCCATTGGATTACTGATCACGATCAGGATAGTATTCGGGCTGTATTTTAAGATATTGTCAGTAACTGACTTTACTATACCTGCATTGGTACCGATAAGCTCTTCCCTGGTCATGCCTGGCTTCCGGGGTAAACCTGAAGTAATCACCACCACACTGGAATCCGCAGTAGGTGCATAGTCATTTGTAGATCCGATGATTTTGGTATCGAAACCATTCAAAGTGGCTGTCTGCATCATGTCCATGGCCTTACCTTCTGCAAGTCCTTCTTTGATATCGACAATCACTAATTCTTCAGCAAGTTCTTTACGAGCAATATTTTCAGCACATGTGGCACCCACTGCCCCGGCGCCTACAACAGTTACTTTCATAATTTTGTAAGGTTTATTGATAGAAAATTTCAGGCATTTCGATCGCTACGGGATGGAAAAATCGCATAACGCTCGTTGCCTTTCAAAGCTACATCGTGTAGCGGGAATAGAAAAGCATTCCTGTATTTAAACCTTAATTAAGCATTAGAATTTTATTAGGAGGGGCTTAAGGCACCACCTATTCAGGCTAAAAGTCAGAATCGGAGTATACTGTGTTAAGATCAAAGAAACCTACCGTTGTTCGATAGACCTTAAATAGTTTAGTGACGTAGTCATTATATATCTCGGCAAAATTGGTCATAACCTTCGCTTTGATCACTGGGTGATCATTCATCACTTCTTCTAAATTCACTTTGGGGATTACATAAATATCTGCCGATTCTGTTTCTACAATGGAAGTATAGGTCCTGTTTGTTTCTGGCAGGATGGCATTGTCACCAAATAAGCCACCACTCCTCAGGGTCATTAGCTTTTCAAAGTCATCAGCCACATCAAGTTTTAACCCTACAATACCTGACTTTACAATATAAATGGCATGGCTGGGATCACCGGTAAAAAACACCACTTCATCACGGTGGTATTTGCGTTCATATACATAGGGCAAGAGATGAAAAAGCTCGTCATCTTCCAGGTTTTCAAAAAGCTTTGCCTTCCTCAAAAAGCTAAATTGAAATTTCTCTTTTTCCGTGTATGACTTTTTGAAGATTTTAAACATCACTGTGTAGTTGCAGACGAAGCATTTTCTGTGTTTCTCTGGTTACTTTAAACCTATCGTCTATTCGATATCCGACAATCCATGCTATTTCTCCCTCCGATTTCAGGATCAGCACATCTTTTTTCAATGTTAGCGGAATTTTAGAATCAATCATAAAGTCACTAACCTTTTTTTTGCCTTTCATCCCCAATGGATAGAAGGTGTCTCCCTCCTCCCAATGAGTAATGGTAAGTTTTGAGAGCTTTTCCAGGTCCAGATAAGCCACACTTTGATCGGAGGGATCCTCAATCTCATTCCCAATGACCACATCAGAATCAATCCACCTGTTGCCAACTATTGTTATCCCAGGAATTCTCAGCTTCGCATCTTCATAAAAAAAGGATTCCTTTTCCCGAATGATAAATTGGTCCCTGTCCAGGTTGAGTTCATAAAGATCAGAGTAGAAAATCTTTCCGGAAACTCCGGCTACAATGGAAGATTGGATCTGGCTTACCTGAAGAAATGAAAATCCATATTTCCAAAGAATTTCATTCAGAATAGCGCTGGGATTGCGATACTGATCTATCCATTTTAAGTCAATCCTGACGATGCCAGCATCATTGCATTTATGAGTTTTCAGAATATTTTCTGCAATTTCTTCTATAAGGCTCTGAGCATCATTTACCCGATCTGTTACACCACTGAATGACCTCATTAATCCAGGGTTAATTGTTTTTAACACCGGAACCACGTGGTGACGAATTTTATTTCGTTGGTAGGTATCCGAGTCATTTGAGGCGTCTTCTCTCCACTGAATATTGGCTTTCTCTGCATACTTAAGAATTTCTTCTTTGTCAGAAAATAGCATGGGTCGGATAATATCCCTACTGATTGGATTGATGCCTCTCAATCCCCTAAGTCCGGTGCCTTTAGAAAAGTTAAACAACACAGTTTCCAGGCTATCATCCAGGTGATGAGCCGTTGCCAGCTTGTGAAAACCTTCTTTTTGCATTAACTCATCAAAATAGCGATACCGGAAATCCCTGGCAGCCATTTGAGTGGACTCTTTGCCCTCAAAGATCTCTTTAGGCGCATGCTGCACAAAACATCTGATCTCATGTTTTGCACACCATTCCTTTACCATCAATTCATCCCGGTTACTCTCCGCACCGCGTAAGCCAAAATTGATGTGGCTGACAGCAAAGGCATACGGCGATTCAAGAAAAAGGTGCGCCATCACCATGGAGTCGATTCCACCACTTACAGCCAGCAAAATTTGCTCATCCTTTCGGATAAGTTTTTGCTGATCAACGAATGATAAAAAATACTCTAGCATACTACCCGCCTTATTTTGCGTTTGTCCTATAGCTTTACAATCCCAAAATGAAGATACTGCAATATTCGATATTATTTATAATTCTTCTAGGAGTCACGGGTCAGGTGATTGCTCAGCAAAAGCGAAAAATCCAGTACCGCGCAGATTCTTTATTCTTTGAAAAGAAGGATGGGGAGAGCCTCAGAAAGCTAAAAAACAATGTTGTTTTTGAACAAAAAAACACCACAGTATATTGTGATAGCTCATTTTTTTACCCGTCCAGAAACGTTATGGAAGCCTACGGACACGTAAGAATCGTAGATGATTCGGTGACAATTACTTCCAGAAGGCTTGTTTATGATGGAAACGCCAGGTCTGCTAAACTTCGGGACAATGTAGTGTATTCAAGGGGTGAGAGACAGCTTTTTACTGATTTTCTGGATTATGACCTGGAAACCGAGGTGGCTAACTATTTTAATAATGGCAAGCTTGTAGATACTACAAACACACTAATTAGTGAAATAGGATATTTTTATGCACAACAGAACTATGCGCTTTTCTGGAACGAGGTAGTACTTACAGCTCCTGATTATGTTTTGGAAGCAGATACACTTCGCTACAACACAATCACCAAGGTAGCTACTACTTATGGCCCAACAGAGGTGACCTCTGATGATGGGACAGTCCTTTACTCCCAAGCCAGTGAATTCCGCACAGTGACAGATCAAAGTCAGTTTGTAGAAGGTAACATTGAGACCCAGGATTACACGCTGATTGGGGATGAACTGTTTTTCGATGACCTGAGAAAATATTATAAGGCGATAGGCAATGTGAAGATGATCGCCAAGGAGCGAGACATCATCATTACCGGGGATGAGGGCTTTTATGACAAAAGAAATGGTCTTAGCAAAGTTTTTGGCAACCCATTGATGAAACGGATACTTAGCCAGGATACTTTATTTATTGCGCCCGACACCTTCCAGGTCGTTGCCGACACTTTCTATGTTTCTGCCGATACCCTGGTCTCAATAGAAAGTGAATTTGACTCGCTGAAGAGAATTCTGGCTTACCATGATGTGAAGATGTTTAAAGAAGGCCTTCAGGGGATAGCTGATTCTGTCTCGTATTTCCTGGCAGACTCGATCATTTATTTCTATCGGGATCCTGTGATGTGGAATGAGAAAAATCAGATTGAAGCGGACACCATATTTCTTGAGGTTTCTTCCGACGAAATCAAAACCATGCACATGATCGCAAACTCTTTCATGACCCAGGAGGATACGATAAGCAACTACAACCAAATCAAAGGACGGGACATGATTGCAGATTTTGAGCTGAACCAAATCAAAACAATTGATGTGGATGGCAATGGTGAACTGCTATATTACGCATTGGAAGAGGGGGATTCTTCTGTCATGGGATTAAACAAACTTTTCACAAGCAAAATGCGGATGCGATTCCGGGATAAAACGCTCATAAATTTTTCCGCTTATAACAATCCGGATGCCCAGTTTATTCCACCTCATGAGTTTACACCAGAAATCCAGAAGCTCGAAGGTTTCAATTGGCGAATAGCAGAGAGACCTACACTTTTTCAATTGGCGCCATACCTCGATTCTTTGAATGTGCATTCTTTGGAAGATGTCAAACCGGCCTTACCCCTTGAAAAGGAGGAATCTGTGCCCATTGAGCGAGAACCGACCAAACCTAAGAAGCCGAAGAGCGAGCCTGCAGCTTCACAAATTTTGTTAAAAAAAGAGCCAGCCCACGAGCAATAGTTTAGATACTTTTTAGTTGTTAGCTCAATAAACTAAGTTTGCGTCCAGTTTTTAAAAAATGAGTCAAAAATTCATCCTAAATTTTATAATAGTATTCCTCCTGTTTGCTGGTGGGTGCAAATTCAGAAAAATCCAAAAGAGTACCGATTGGAAATTGAAATATGAGGCAGCCCTCGACTACTACAACGAGCAGGACTATTATCACGCCAATATTCTTTTCGAGGAAATCATCCCACTTATTCGTGGGACAGAAGAGGCAGAGCTGGCAAATTACTATTACGCATACACCTATTATTACCAAAAGCAATACCTGCTAAGTGCTCATTATTTCAAATCATTTTATGAAATCTACGGGCGGAGTGAGTTCGCGATGGAAGCTCAATATATGCGAGCGTATTCACTTTATCTGCAGTCACCTGAAGCTACTTTGGATCAAACCAGTACCTATGAGGCGATGACAGCCCTTCAAAATTTTATTAATAAATATCCTTACGAAGAACTTGCCGATAAGGCAGACACCCTGATCAATGAGTTGCGGGTGAAGCTGGAGACTAAGGAATATGAAAAGGTAAAATTATTTTTCAACCTAAGAAAGTCAAAGTATGGTGGCTATCAGGCCGCATTGACTACTGCTGAGAATTTTCACGACTCGTACCCTGACTCAAAGTACAGAGCAGAAATTCACTTTTTGGAGGTGATGGCAGCCTATGAATATGCAGCCAACAGCTTCCAGTCAAAACAGGAAGAAAGGTTTCAGGACGTGATCACCAGGTATGAAAGACTGGTCGATAATTACCCGGAAAGTAAATTTATCGCCGAGGCAGAAAAATATTATGAGGATAGCATCGAACAATTAGCTATCTTTGCAGATCAAAATTAAATTCTGAAGAAAAGAAGGAGATTGCACATGGCAACAAATGCGTCATTAATTACCAGAAATAACGAAGAAATCGCACAACCAACTGGAAACATTTATGAATCCCTGGTAGTGATTTCTAAAAGGGCCCGACAAATCAGCGCTCAACAAAAAGAAGAGCTTAACTCAAAACTCGCTGAGTTTGCATCATCTGTAGACAACCTGGAAGAGATTTTCGAGAACAGAGAGCAGATTGAAATTTCCAAGTTCTACGAAAGAATGCCAAAACCTTCTACTGTTTCAGTAGAGGAGTTTCTGGAGGGAAAAATTACATTCAGAACACCAGAGCTGGAAGAAGCAGCATCTTAATTGCCCGCCCATGTTGGCTGGAAAAAAAATCTTACTAGCGGTTTGTGGCTCAATTTCAGCTTACAAAGCCGCTTTTTTTATTCGTCTACTTATCAAAGAAGGAGCCGAGGTCAAAGTGATTATGACCTCAAGTGCAAGGGACTTCATCACTCCGCTGACACTTTCTACTTTATCAAAGAATCCGGTTTATTCTGAGTTTATCAAAAACGATCAGGGTGAGTGGGTAAACCATGTAGAGCTTGGCTTATGGGCTGACCTAATGATTGTGGCCCCACTCAGTGCCAACACACTGGCAAAGATGGCCAATGGTCTATCTGACAACCTCCTTACTGCTGTATACTTATCTGCTCGATGCCCCGTGATGGTCTCCCCGGCAATGGACCTGGATATGTACCAGCATCCTACCACCAAAGAAAACCTAGAAAAGCTCAATGGATATGGCAACATTGTGATTGAAGCTGAAGATGGTGAATTAGCCAGTGGCCTGTATGGTGTTGGAAGAATGGCTGAGCCGGAACACTTGCTGGAAGCAGTACAAAATCACTTTAAAAAAAAAGAAACGCTCAAGGGTAAGCGTATCCTGATCACTTCGGGACCGACCCATGAAGCTTTTGACCCGGTTCGCTTTATAGGAAATCACAGCACCGGAAAAATGGGCAAGTCCATTGCTCTGGCCTGTGTTCGAAGGGGAGCTACTGTTGATTTCATCTCCGGCCCGGTGCAACACCTCCCGGATCATCCAGCTGTCAACATTCAAAGCATCACATCAGCTGAAGAGCTGTATGAGGCAGCAAAAAGATCTTTCACTAGTGCTGATATCGCCATTTTCACAGCCGCAGTGGTAGATTACAGACCAAAAGAGAAAGCTCAATCCAAGATAAAAAAGCAAAAGGAAAACCTGGAGCTTACACTGGTACCTAATCCCGATATAGCCATGGAATTAGGAAAATTGAAGAAAAATGGACAGGTTACAGTGGGCTTTGCTTTGGAAACGGATAACGAGAATGAAAACGCGCAGGCAAAACTGAAAAAGAAAAACCTGGATATGATTGTGCTCAACTCCCTAAACCATGAAGGTGCCGGCTTTTCACATGATACCAATAAGGTCACTATCTTCAGGAAGGATAATAATCAAATCAGTTTTGAGTTAAAGAGTAAAGACCAGGTCGCTGATGACCTGCTGGATGTACTGGAAAAATTAGGTCAATGAATAGACTACTCTTTTTAGTTGGTATTCTACTAAGCTTAACTGCACACAGTCAGGAATTGAACTGCAGGGTGATCATCAATGCAGATCAGGTGCAGACTACTGAACGCAGCATCTTTGCCGATATGGAGACTGCTTTTGCACAGTTTCTCAATGACCGTAAGTGGACCAATGACGAATACCTTCCCGAAGAACGCATCAATTGCAATTTGATCCTGACGCTCGACCCCAATGAGACGCAACCAGGTTTAGGTAAATTTGGTGCCTCTGTACAAATCCTCTCATCCAGGCCCGTTTATGGCACAGATTACGAAACGGTTGTTTTCAACTTTGCTGATAGAGACTGGGTCTTTGAGTATTTTCAATCTCAACCTCTACAGTTCAACGAAAGTGCATTTCTCAATAACATCACCTCCCTCCTGGCCTACTATGCTTATGTTATTATCGGAGTGGATTATGACACATTTAGCGAAATGGGCGGCACACGGTATTTTCAGCTGGCCAACCAGGTAGTGATCAATGCCCAGCAATCCGGATATCAGGGTTGGCAACAATTCAATAGTATCAGAAACAGGTACTGGCTCGCTGAAAATCTACTGAGCACAACTTTTGAACCAGTACGTAAAGGCTACTACAGCTATCATATCAAAGGGCTGGATATTTTTATGGATAAGCCAGAAGAAGCCAGAGAAAGTGTACTTACCAGCCTTAAGGGTTTACGCACAGCCAATCAGTCCAGGCCAAGATCTATCCTAATCATCAGTTTCCTGGATGCTAAGGCAGAGGAAATCACCCAAATATTCAATGAAGGCAACCCTTCGCAACAACGGGAAGCATACGAGATACTCACGGCGCTTGATCCCAGCAGGAGCGACACTTTCAGGTCAATAATCGAGTAATCAATGAGCAAAAAACTTCTAAAGGTCAATTTCGACCAGTTAGATACGTGTATTAAGAATCAGGTCTGGCTGAACATCATCCTGGAGGATGGATCTGTTTACTTTGTGAAGCCTGTGAAGCATATTGCCAATATTTTGAAAGTACAAAACAAGATGGGACGAAAGATGAATGTACTTTTAACTCAAATTGATGAAATTTGGGCCGACGTAAAAGTCTCCTGACTTCATGATCAAAAATCTTTCAATAGCCAATTACGCCCTTATACAAAAACTTGAAATGCATCCAGCATCCGGTCTTAACATCATTACCGGTGAAACAGGAGCTGGAAAGTCTATTATGCTGGGAGCTGTAGGGCTATTGTTGGGTAATCGTGCAGACACAAAAGCGCTTTATTCAGAAAGTGAAAAGTGTGTCGTTGAGGGCACATTTCTAATCAAAGATTATCAGCTGAAAGGTCTTTTCGAAGATGAAGATCTCGACTACGAAGATGAAACCATTATCAGAAGAGAGATCAGCCCATCTGGAAAATCCAGGGCTTTTGTCAATGACATGCCCGTAACATTGGACATCCTCAAAAAGATCGGCGAGCGGTTGATGGACATTCACTCGCAACATGAAGGATTACAGTTAGGGCAGAATCTATATCAGCTGGAAACGCTGGATCTCTATGCTGATAATGAACAACTGAAAGAAAGCTACCAGGAGAAATTCAGCACCTATTCCCTGGCACTCAAAAAATATGAAGAATTGGTTTCCTTCTCTCAGAACAATGAAAAAGAGAGTGATTACAACCAGTTTCTGTTCAATGAATTGGAAGAAGCAAAGCTTGAAGCTGAAGAAAAAGAATCCCTGGAGAAAGAATTGGAGATTCTCGAGCATGCCGAAGAAATAAAGACCAACCTAAGTGGTGTTTCACAGCTGATTGATGGCGAAGAATTCAGCATAAACCAGCAGCTTCAGCAATGTCTTTCCCTATTGTCGTCTGTGAAGGGTTACTCAAAAGACCTGGAAGAGCTTTATGAGAGATTGCAAAGCAATATGATTGATGCCAGGGATATTGGCAATGAGATCGGCAGAGAGCAGGATGCCATCGAATTTGATCCTGAGCGAACCCAGATCGTCAAAGATCGGCTCGATCTGATTTTTAGGCTGGAGTCAAAGCACAAAGTGAGTTCAGTTGCGGAGCTGATTGAAATCCGGGAGAAACTGGGTAGACAACTGGAATCCTTCCAAAATCTGGATGACAAAATTTCTGATGCCAGGGCTACATTGGAAGCAGCAGAAAAAGCGATGCTTAAAGCTGGTAAGGAATTATCTGACAGCAGGAAAAGCCACAGCGATAAGATGGCCAAAGCTATTGAATCCATTATTCACAGGCTTGGCATCTCTAATGGTGTGATACATTTTGAGATAAAACAAACCAAGCCATCCTTTACGGGGCTGGACCAGGTGGAGATGATGTTTTCGGCCAATAAAGGGATCGCTCCAAAGGAAATTAAGCATGTAGCCTCAGGAGGTGAATTTTCGCGATTGATTTTTGCCATCAAATACCTGATTGCCGATAAGACAGCCCTTCCTACAGTCATTTTTGATGAAATAGACACCGGGGTGTCAGGAGAAATTGCCCTCCAGATGATCTCCATGATGAAGACCATGTCTAAAAACCATCAGGTAATAGCTATCAGCCACCTTCCACAATTTGCCGCCGGTGGTGAGGCGCATTACTATGTCTACAAAGACCATTCATCAGACAAGTCAGTAAGTAGAATAAAGAAACTGGAATCCGATGAGCGGGTCATGGAAATTGCCAAGATGATTGGTGGAGACAACCCATCGGAGGTGGCCATTAATAGTTCTAAGGAGCTGCTGGGTATATAAACCAACAGATGTCTAAGGTCACCACTTCATTATCGAATTAGTGGCTATAAAATCACCGGTATGAATTAGCGTTTAAACATATCGACAGTTTTAAAAACCGGAATCCACTCTAAGACATTCATATTAAACCATTTTAAAGGCTGGTTTTCAACTCCATCCTATATTTTTACAAAAAATAAATATCACGATTTATGTCTCACCAATTACTAAAAGGAAAAAGAGGAATTATATCAGGTGCGTTGGATGAAAATTCTATCGCATGGCATGTAGCACAAAGAGCTTTTGAAGAAGGTGCAAAATTTACCCTGACCAACGCCCCTATCGCCCTGAGAATGGGTAAGATTAATGAGTTGGCAGCTGCTTGTGAAACAGAAGTGATCCCTGCTGATGCTACCTCGACAGAGGATCTCGAAAACCTATATACCAAGTCTACAGAACTATTAGGAGGTAAAGTAGATTTTGTGTTGCACTCGATCGGCATGTCCCCAAACATACGAAAAGGTAAAGCTTACGGTGAGCTAAATTATGACTGGTATCAGAAATCGCTTGATATTTCCGGTCTGTCATTCCATAAGATGATGGCTACAGCAGAAAAGCTGGATGCTATTAATGAGTGGGGTTCTGTAGTAGGACTGTCATACATTGCTGCGCAGAGAACCTTCCCATTTTATACGGATATGGCGGATGCCAAGGCATTGCTTGAATCTATCGCTAGAGGCTACGGATACCGATTCGGGAAAGCCAAGAAAGCAAGAGTAAATACCATTTCTCAGTCCCCTACTCCAACTACAGCAGGTGCAGGAATTGGTGGTTTTGACTCCTTTTTTGATTTCGCACAAAAGATGTCGCCACTTGGCAATGCTTCCGCTGCCGATTGTGCCAACTACTGCATCTTCCTTTTCTCGGATCTCAGCAGAATGATCACCATGCAGAACCTTTTCCATGATGGTGGGTACTCCAGCACGGGAATCTCCGAAGAGGTAATAGAATTGATGAAAAAAGGATAGGAAAAATCAAGGGATGATTTCCTTTCCAAATGTCAAGATCAACCTTGGCCTAAATATTTTGAGAAAAAGACCGGACGGGTATCATGACATCGAAAGTTGTCTGTACCCAGTCCCGTTTATGGATGTATTAGAGATCATCCCCGCTAAAGAATTCTCCTTCGACAATACGGGATTAAAGGTAGATCATAACAACGGAGACAATCTCTGCACCAAGGCCTTTCAGCTAATCAGATCAAGTTACGACATCCCTGCGGTAAGCATGCATTTGCACAAAGTCATTCCCATGGGTGCAGGGTTGGGAGGCGGCTCTTCGGATGCAGCCTTTACACTCAAAATGCTGAATGACCTTTTTGAGTTGAGGATTACAAATGATCAATTAAAAGCGTTTGCCGCAGAACTCGGAAGTGATTGTCCGTTTTTTATTGATAACAAACCAGGATTGGCCACAGGAACAGGTACGGACCTCACTCATCTACCACTAGATCTGAAAGGAAAATACCTGACACTGATCTTCCCGGATTTATCAATCAGTACCGCAGAAGCTTATGCCAATGTAACGCCATCGAAACCTTCTAAGGAGTTAAGAGAAGCATTGGCCCTCCCTGTCACTGATTGGAAAGATCAGGTAAAAAACGACTTTGAAGCAAGTATCTTTCCCAACTACCCTATTCTCAGAAAAATTAAAGAGCTACTTTATGAGCAAGGAGCCGATTATGCGGCCATGAGCGGGTCAGGGTCTACTTTGTTTGGCATTTTTGACCAAAAGCCTGGTCTTTCGATTCATGAAGAAGGGGTTTTAGTTAAAGAGTTTGAGCTGTAGATCAGTGTACCATTTTGTCTTTTGAACCATTAAGGCATTGAGGGCATTGAGATGTGGTTTGGCTAAGCACTTATCTTCCACATGATTTATTTGTTTTAGTGATTTGATGAAGGATTAGTAGTGAATTAGAGTAACTGCTGATTTTTTTGAACCATTGAGGCATTAAGGGGCATTTAGTCAGAGTTTTGCTAATTACTCTCAATAGTAGGACTCTAGAGGAATACAATAAAGAGATTAGTGTAACCATTGATTTTTGAACCATTGAGGCATTAAGGACATTTAGTTAGAGTTTTGCTAAATACTCTCTATAGTAGGACTCTAGAGGAACACAATAAAGAGATTAGTGTAACCATTGATCTTTGAACCATTGAGGCATTAAGGACATTTAGTTTGTGGATGACTTATTGATAGCCAGGATTAGATATTGATTTTTAAGTGGACATTAGAACCACTGTTTCTGATGAACCATTAAGGTATTAAGGCAATGAGTACCTTCCAAAAATGTAAATCGGAACCCTTCTGATTTCTGATTTCTGACTCCTGATTTCTGATTTCCGATTTCTATATTCTCAAGCAACCTTCACCGCAGTTCCGCTGGCAGTCACCATCAGCATTCCACCATCTCGTCCCATGTTTTCATAGTCCAGGTCTACACCAAGTATGGCGTTGGCCCCAAGTTGCCTGGCATTTTCCTGCATCTCTTTGATCGCGATATCTTTGGCTTGTCGCAGAGACTTTTCATAGACCCCTGATCTGCCACCGATTACATCAGTAATACTGGCAAAAATATCTTTAAACAGGTTGGCTCCAATAATGGCTTCACCTGTAACGATGCCCATGTATTCCTGTACTTGTTTTCCTTCGATGTTGTGTGTTGTTGTGGTAATCATATGGTTAACAGAGATTTTTAATATGCATACGCACCACAGGCAAAATAGATTGCGTAATTTAAAAATTCTATGATGAAGGCTATATCCTGACTCAAAACTGATACCCAATTGTGACCAGGGGCAAAGTCTCCTCCTCTGAAAAAGCTAGGTGGAATGTTGCAAGAACCCTATTTAACGGTGCCAGCCAAACCCCGAAGCCCTTACTGCTATGCCATTGGTTATTGGTTTCGCCATTGTACCACACACGGCCAATGTCGTGAAATCCAATAACACCAATTCCCATCGGGACGAAATAGGTCTTCACATTGATCAGGTGAATTCTAAGATCCGTAGCATTGTAAAAAGATGTGTTTCCAATGAACCTGTTCCTTCTGTACCCCCTCACCTGTTGTTGCCCAATTGAGGCAACGTTGTAGAAAGTAGCGTTCCCAATAAGGTGCTCCACACCCACCTTACTTGCTAAAACAATCTTTTTAGGTGGATAAAGCGGCACATAAATACCAAATGATCCATTCATCCTGGTGAAGTTTTTGGAATCATCATTCATGCCATAATACCGGGTGAAGGACAAATCAGACTTCACTCCTTTTGATGGAATAAAAGTATTGTCACGGGTATCCAGATTTAGCTCGGTCTTAAATCCCAGGAAATGATAACTGTCACCCAACGATGTCGGGTCCACACCACTGGCCGGATCCCCGATAAACTTATTGCTCGCTGATTCATCCAGGCCGAATGAAAGATGTTGCATCCCAAACTCAAAATTACCTGAGACACCCAAGGAGGTCCCCAACCCCAAAAATGTATTGGATCTGTTGTATCTCACCCGATAAAAATCGATCGGATCCTCAAATGAAGCTGCGATGCCTTCCCCTTCAAAATCAAAATCGGTTTCATTTCCAAAACCAAAGAAATTGGAAACGCTATATGGCTGCTGCAGCGAAAGATCTGCCACTAAGTCCCAGGATCCTAAAACATCGGTAAAGACTCCAGAGTAATTCAGGTTGATCGCACCTGTTGCAAGTGCCGCATTGCCACTAAGCTGATGCTTATGCGCAAATGGATCTTTACGCCAACCTTCCTTAGTGTAGATAAACCCGGCACCTAAAAACACTCCATCGTCTCTGTTGAATTGTACATTCAAAAGCGGAATGAATTTGTTATACTCAAAGGCTGTCCGGTTATAGAAATTTACTCCTGGTTTGTTGCTGAGTTTGGATTTAACTGACCCTGTCCCTTTCAATTTGGTATCCTTAGTATCGTACACCAGAATGCTGTTACCTCCTCTCGCTGAAGCATCAATTTCGTCATCATCATCGCCACCAATTATCCTTATCTTGATCTGGTTTGTTGTCTCTCCTTTGATCTCAAACACATCCTCACCATCTAATCCATATAGCCTGATCTCCTTTGTTTCATCAGCCAGAAAGGTTCTTCGATAGATAACTTGTTCAAGTTCACCATCTTTTTTTCGTTTCTGCACAGTCACCCTAACCTCAAACGGGTTGAGTCGCTCAATGAGGAAATACTCGTGCTTGTCTGTGCCAACTACCTCCACCTCTTTGGAAATAAACTGGTAATGAATCCTGGCAAATCGTTCCATATCTATCAATCTTGCTTTGAGGATATTCATTGTTTTTTCTGCAGAGAGTTCACGGATGGTATCTGGCCAGGAATCAAATGCACTTTGGAAAACTTGCTCCGTTATGTTAGCTTGTAAATAATCAATTTCTTGGTGCCACGCATTCCAATCAAGTTCGTTTAAAAATGTCCTGTCAAAAAACCTGGCACTGGTGTTGAACCCCGGAGGATAATCCATTCGCTCATCAAAGCCTTCGGTATTGGGAAGTATAAACCTTCGGGAAACAAACCATCCTACCAAACCCTCATTCACAAAGAAAGCCTGGTCCCTATCCCTGGGGATGGGCCTCCAGAGATGACCCTGGGGCTCCTTGTCTCTCCTCACCCACCTCCACTGGTCTTCGTGTCTGTCCCAGTCGCCAATGAGCATATCAAAAAGTCTGCTTCGCAGTGCAAACGGCTGATCTACTCGCTCGTCATTGTCCTCAATAAGCTCTATGATTAAATCGGGGGTACCTTTCACATCCTCCCCTTCTCCATCAAAATAAGTTTCTGCTATTTCATCTGTCGGTCGCTCTTCATACAATACTGGCAAGCCCGCAAAGATCTCCCTGTATTTACCAAACCTGGGATCATCCGGTACAAACATCAATTTGGGGTTTGTATGATAGATGCCTGCTGCATCAGACAGCTTCGGAATAGCAAATGCTGCATAAGGATTGGCAGCTGAGATCTGATCCTGGAGGATATCGCCGGCTATGGTTGACTGAAGAATATCCGGCAGCAGCTTCTCTGTGTACTTTTCCAAAGACCTCAGGACAAACTGTCGTTCATCGCCAGCTTCCAATCTCAATGATTTTGTTTGGTTGCCGCCTCCGAGTTTGACTATTTTAAGTCCTCCATGTTCTTCTCCGATATCAAAAACAGGCATCTCCACCGGTGTAGCCCAGGTGTCCCGATAGTTTCTCCCCAACCAAAAATGATGTGCCTTTCCAAACCCATGATATTGGTTGCTAATTGGTGAAATAACAGATTGCTCCTCAATCTTAAAATCTATTAGATCTTCATCTGTAATTACTTTTTTAGTGTAGATGGGCTTTTTAAAGACTTCACCTTTAACATCGCTATCATAAAAACTGAGATTCACCTCACCTCCACTTGAATAATGAAGCCTGGCAAATCCAGTTGCACTCGAGGCAAACTGAGAACCTTTGCCCATGGTTACGTACGAGCTTTTTGAACCGGACCCACTGGTTATGTAGTGGATCGAATCATCCATGACATACTGTAGTGAATGCTCGTGCCCATTTACAAACACCAGATTTTTGGTAGTCTCGAGCGCATCCTTGATTTCATCACGCATTACCTGGTATTTGGGATGAGAGATATCCTGCCTGATGCCAAATGTCATCCTGTAAACCGGGTTGATACTTCCAATAACAGGAAGCGGTAACCAGATCTTAGGTTTGGAGATGTCTGTGAGGGGAAAAATGTGTGATCTTAGAGGAAACCTACCTCCATGAGCTCCATAGCTATAAATCGGATGATGCGCGGCAACGATTATGTGTTTTTCACTGTGATCGCTAATGAGATCTCTCAATTGAGTCACCACCTCAACAAGTGAAGCGGTCGCGCATTCATTGGTACCATCAGGAACGCTGTATGGATGTAACAGATACTGAGTGTCTAATATCAAAATGACCAACTTATCTGACACAACCATTTCCACTGGTCCTGGACACCCATTTCTGGGATAGAATATTGTTTCATCATCGAAATAAGAATCAACATAATCCTGCATCTCCTTCAGATACTCCTTTCCTTTTTTACCGGCACTTTGCCAGTCATGGTTACCTGGCAGCATGATCAGCTTTCCTTTGAAAGATTTCATCAATTCAAGGCTTGCATTGAGTTTTTTTTCCATCTCTGTCCGGAGGGGATCTTCTCTTGGGGGCAACCCTTTTGGGTAAACATTGTCACCCAGAAATATCAATACGTCTTCCGGACCCGCGCTGGCGCTTACTTCTTTCAAATACTCAAGTGTGGCGTCATTTGGAAAATGTGGTTCGCCCGCATCCCCGATAAGAAACACTTCTGTTTCCTGCCCCATCAGGGCAAATGGAATACACATGATTAAAAGAATTAACCTCATTTGGCCTGGGGTTTAAATGACAATATCCGCCCCGGTCCACCCACTCCTTCGGAGCTGATCCAGAGTTCTCCGGCCGGGCCAAAGGCAATACCTTCAGGCTGCTCAAGGAGATCTTCCGGAACCGAGTAGGTGGCTTTTATTTGCCTCTCACTATCAATGACCACAATCATCTTCCCAACTGAAGCAAGAATATAAAAATTCTCATCCAAAGGATTGAAGGCAATTCCTGAGGGTTTGACAACAATACGTTCCTCCTCATAGGTAAAATCTCTGCTGGCTTCAAAAAAAGATTTTAGCCTACTACTGGTGAGCGAATAAAACGGAGTGAGTATCATAGATTTTGTAGCCAAATTAAATGAATAAACATGCCAGCCATCTGCATCTTTTCCATTTTGATTCTTCTTTTCCTTGCATGCTACCAACAAGTTTTTGCCAATCGGGTCCAACCCCAGGCCTTCAGTGTCTTGATGGCGACTCAATTGGTTTTCATATTTCACAGATTCCTTGGCACCTGACTCTGAAAAATGGAACTGGTAGATATCCCCATCACTTTTCAGCACATAGACAGAATCCTCAAAATATAAAACATCTTCATAGTCTCCATCCCCGGAAAACCTCCATTCATCAATTACCTCTTCCGATTCCAGGCTGTAGTGGTAGACAATGCCATTCTCGTCTTCAACACATATTAGATGATTCCTACTCACATAGCTCATTCCTGAGATCTCCACTAGCTTATCAGGCATTATATATTTCTCTACAGGACTGTTGAGATCATAAAAATATTTTACGTCACCTAAAATGGTAAATAAACTATCTACTCTTTCGTTAGGCAAATAGAAATTACATCCGGAAGGAACATAGATAAGCAATGTCCCCAATAGGAAGAAGCATGAATTGGCAGCTAAATTTCTAATCATCGGTGCGATTATGACAGATTCATGTGCTAAGAAAGATAAAATTGGTATTTTACAATCCTCATCACAAAATTAATGTCCAGAGAAAGATCAGGAATTCTGAATGAAGCTCAAAGGTATGCTCAACGGATTCTGAAAAATCAGCTTCCGGAAAATATTGTTTATCATTCCTTTGAGCATACCAGGCACGTGGTAGAAGCAGTGCTGGAAATTGCCAATCACTCCGAAGTCAACGAAGAGGAAATAGAAATCCTTGAGCTGGCAGCCTGGTTTCACGATCTGGGATATGTAAGTACCATTGCCAATCACGAGGAAAAGAGTGTGGAGATTACTCGTGAGTTTTTACAGCAGAAAAACTATTCCGCTGAAAAAACAGAAAAAGTGATTGGCTGTATCATGGCAACTAAAATGCCACAATCTCCAACCAATAAACTAGAAGAAATCATTTGTGATGCAGACCTTTTGCACCTGGCGAATGAAAAGTATTGTGAGATCTCAAAACTGCTACAAATTGAATTGGAGCAGGTGCATGGAAAGGAGATCCGGGATGAAGACTGGTATATCAATAACAAACACTTCATCGAGAGTCATGAGTTTTTCACAAAATACGCCAGGGAGAATTATACCGATAAAGTCAGTAAAAATCTTGAAATTGTTAATCAAAAAATTAAAAGAATGAGCGGTGAAAAAGACGATGAAGTCATTGCCCTTGAAAAGAAGGTCAAGAAGCTCAAAAAAAAGGTAAAAGATGTGAAAGAAATTAAACCTACACGTGGCATCGAGACCATGTTTAGGCTCACATCATCAAACCATCTTGAACTAAGCGCTATGGCAGATACCAAGGCCAATATCATGATATCTGTCAATTCGATCATTCTTTCAGTTTTAGTTTCGGTCTTATTCAGAAAGCTGGAGGAGTTTCCTCACCTGATATTACCTGCTATCATCATGACTATAGTATGTCTTTCGACCATAGTTTTTGCCATACTGGCTACGCGCCCCAATGTATCCAAGGGAACGTTCACTGAAGAAGACATTCATAACAAGCGGACCAACCTGCTTTTCTTTGGCAACTTTCATAAAATGAAAATGGATCAGTATGAGTGGGCCATGAAAGAAATGATGCAGGATGCTGACTATCTCTATTCAAGCCTGATCAGGGACATCTACTTGCTTGGTGTGGTTTTGGGTAAAAAATACCGATTGCTTCGCATATCCTATACCATTTTCATGTTTGGATTTGTCGTAGCAGTACTCTCATTTATGTTTGCCGAGGCGGTTTTAAAATCTCCTGTCCCTTACTAGATCAGTTCAGCTTCTTGATATATTCATAAGTATTTACCTGGGCTCTACCCAATGGCTTTTTGGGTGAAAGCTTTATGTTGAGCATTTTATTATTCAGTATTACAGCTTTTGTGTTATCCTTCAGTTGTAGATGCAAAAGGTCTTTCACCTGTCTTTTGATGTGTTGCTGATATACTGGGAAAGTCACTTCTACCCTTCTATGCAAATTCCTGTTCATCCAGTCTGACGACCCCATAAACAGTTTTTCTTCGCCGCCATTCAAAAAGAAAAAGATTCTGGCATGCTCAAGGAATCGATCCACAACCCTGATCACACGAATTCCATGTGTATCAGGGATCAGACAACAAATGCTTCGCACGATTAGAGTCACTTTTACTCCTGCCAGAGCCGCCTCATAGAGTTTTTCTATCAACGTCGGCTCCTCCAGGTTATTCAACTTGATAATGATCTCCGATGGTAATCCTTTGGTTTGATTGTCAATTTCATTTTGAATTAGGTCTGCAAACCGCTTTGGAGCTCCAAACTGGGATACAATCAGATGTTTAAATGCTTTGGGTTTCTCGCCAAAATTCAAAAAATCAAACACCTGCTTCAGCTCGGTATTCATTTGGGGATTGCTGGTCAGTAAACTGTGATCACAGTAAATCTTTGCCGTGCCTTCATTAAGGTTTCCAGTCCCATAAAACCCAAAGTAAGTTGGATTTCCCTTTTCATCTTTCATGGTGATTAAGGCTGCTTTGGCATGAACCTTTAACCCTGGAATGCTGTAATGAATGGAGATCCCCGCTGCTTCCATTTTTCTCGCCCAAAGCAGATTATTCTCTTCGTCAAACCTGGCCTTTACCTCCATAAATACATTGACCTTCTTTCCATTATTTGCCGCACTGATCAATGCCTCCCCTATCATGCTGTTTTCTGCCATTCGGTAAAACGTTACATCAATCTTTTTCACATCGGGATGAATAGCAGCCTCATTGAAAAAGCGAAGGATGTAATTATAAGACTGATATGGGAAGTGAAGGATGTGATCCTGCTCTCTGATCGACTCAAACAATGAATTTCTGGTATCCAGACGCTTATTGGGTATTGGAGTCTGTTTTGTATACTCAAGCCCGGGAATAGAACTGGAGATTTGGAAAAAATCATTCAGATTATGATATCTACCTCCTGCATACAGGTCAGCTTCATTGAGATCCAATGACCTAACCAGATTTTGTAAAACTTCAGACGGCATTGCACTGTCATATAAGAAACGAGAAGGTACTCCCAGGTTTCGTTTTTTTATTTGTCTTTCAATTTTCTGAACAAGATCACCTTCATACTCATCATCAATCTGAAGCTCAGCATCTTTGTTGAGCTTGACGCTATAGCAGCCCTTGATCTCATGATCAGGCAGGACCAGACCCAGATTATTCCTGATGATATCATCAATAAAGTAGACACGAGCACCCTGTTTTCCAGTAAGAGTATGAAAGCGGGAAACTTTATTCGATGGAATATTCAGAATATAAATTATTTCCTTTCCTGTTTTTTTGGTGGAGATCGCAAAGTATAAAGCCCTGTTATCAAGAAATACCATCTTTTTCTTCAGCTTCTGGATTCTCAGATATCCCATCAGCTTCACTTTAAAAAATGCATTCAATGCATCCCGATCCATGGCCCGGATTTTTCCAGTATAGTTGATGCTCAACCCCTGGGCCCTGAGTTCTTTCAATACTTTGTTTAATACCCTCCCGTAGACTGTGAATTGGGCACTGACTTCCTGCTGAATTTGTTTCAGCAGAATTTCCGGTTCGAGGTCAATTTTCTTATTGATTTTCTTTTTATCGATCTCTGCCAACCTGCGGAGATGTGCCACTCTTACCCTGAAAAATTCATCCAGGTTAGAAGAGAATATTGCTGCAAACCTTAGCCGTTCAACAAGGGGCACGGACGGGTCATCAGCTTCCTGTAAGACACGATAGTTAAATGACAGCCAGCTTAGGTCCCGGTCGAATAGTAGTTTTTTACTCATATGATCTGAACTATTGTGACCTCCTCATCTATTCCTTTGAGTTTATAGGATGATTTGGACTTAAAACTTCCGATTTCACTTGACAATAAATGATAAAGCTCTCCTGACATCAGTAAGGTACTATTTAATTCTTTGTTAAACTGCTCGATCCTTGAGGCCAAAATCACTGCTTTCCCTGATATAGAAAGTTGCTTTCTTGTGTCTGTACCAATATTTCCTACCAGTACTTCCCCTACATGCATACCTATTCCAACATCCAAAAGCTGATGTTCATGATTGTCTTTCCTAAATTGCTTAACATATTTGAGAACCGATTGAACTGCCTCCCAGGCATATTGATGATGCTGATTGTTTATCTCGGGCACACCAAAAGTTGCCATCAGTCCATCACCCATGATCTGATTTACAATTCCCTTGTTTTCATTGATTATCTGAATAATGGGAGAAAAGAACCTATTTTGAAATTCATTTACTTCCTCAGGTGAAAGATGCTGCACCTTTTCCGTAAAATCCCGAATATCAAGAAATACTAACACAGCTTCCAGCCGGGCAGTGTAATCCTTCTTTTCCTTCAGCACTTTTACCAGTTGTGGCGAGATTTGTTGACTAAACAGTCCCTCGATTTCTTCTTTTTGTTGCATATGTTGATGCGTTGCATCTAGACGTTTCCTCAACTCCTCTGCCACTAGACCGGCACATACACCCGCAATGATATATACTGCAGCTCTTACATAGAAAATGAATATCGGGAGGTTATAGGTCATAGCATACTCATTGGTCACCCAATAAGTATAAGCTGCATAGAATAGTCCAACAAGCAATCCCATAGCAGTGCTGACCCAAAAACTCAGGTGCATGGAAGAGACGATTATCAATACGAAGTACAGGAAGATAGCCGGGGAATCTAAGAAGTAGGCTGACTGCTCTACCAACGCAATTACAACCAGCCATGCCGAAGGAACCAATACCTCCATACCCATTATAAAATAAAAATAGCGTTTGGTTAGTCTCTTGCCAAGCTTCGCGGTCCTGATTACCCAGGATCTGGATAAAGCAATAAATCCAACCATGATTACGATGGCAGCAGTTAAGCTTATATATGACCTTTCATTTTCAAATGTTAGCTTCAATTCTTCCAGTTGAAACAGTCGCACTATTAGGGTGATCACAAAACCGGTCAGCAATACGCCAATAAAAATCTCAAGCCTTTTTTTCTCTGACTTTATGATTTCAGAAATGAGGAAGGGATCGACCATGAAACGAAAATAATGAAACGAAATGATCCAACGACTTTAGAGGCACCTCCTGTATAGCAAATCATCTGTTTTAAAACCGATAAGTAATTTCATTCCAAATATTGCTTCAAATTTTTGTTTAACTTTTTTTATGCATGAAAACAGGATAAATACCCTAAAAGAAGGGTTTTATTAGACAACATGTAATTTTTGTTTAACTTTTTTTATTTTTTATTAAACATTATTCAACAATCTCATGTTTGAGTCTTCAAGTATCAATTCAAAAACAGATTCACAACTAAACTGAGTGACCATGAAAAAAACAGTATTTAAAAAACTCAACGTGCAATTGCTGGTGCTACTGGCAATGGCAGCGTCTCTCCTGACATTTTCAGCATGTAATGATGACGACGATATGGACGATATGGGTCCTGACGAAAACATCGTAGAACTTGCTGAAGGTACACCCTCTCTAAGTACTTTAGTTACAGCCATTGTGGCTGCAGATCTATCAGCGACTTTAGAAGGTGAAGGACCGTTCACAGTTTTCGCACCTACAAACGATGCCTTCAACGGCTTACCTGCAGGTGTTTTAAATTATTTATTGGATAATCCGGCAGAACTTGCTGCTGTGCTGCAATAACATGTTGTAAGTGGCAAAGTATTGTCAACTGATCTTTCATCTGGTACAGTAGCTACACTCAATGGAAACATTGAAGTAGAAGTAAATACAAGCGTAACAATTAATGGATCAGCCGACGTAGTAACTGCAGATGTAGAGGCTACCAATGGGGTTGTTCACATTATCGATGAAGTTCTAATTCCAGAAGGATTTGAGCTACCACCAACCGATGACATTGTAGAATTAGCACAGGGCACATCCAATTTAAGCACTTTAGTTACAGCATTAACCACTGCTGAACTTGTTGCCACATTACAAGGTGATGGGCCATTTACCGTCTTTGCGCCAACGAATGATGCCTTTGAAAATCTACCTGACGGTGTTTTGGACTATCTGCTTGAAAACCCAACAGAACTTGCTGGTGTACTGAAATACCACGTCGTGGCTGGATCCGTGTTGTCCACAGACTTAGCTACTGGAGCAGTGACTACTTTGAATGGTGACATTGATGTCGATATCAGTACAGGAGTAGTAATCAATGGATCAGCATCTGTGGTAACTGCAGACATCAAAGCAACAAATGGAGTCGTCCATATCATTGATGAAGTATTAATTCCTGAGGGTTTTGAAGTGCCTAAAAATATAGTAGAATTGGCTTCTGAAACAGCTGATCTCAGCACACTTGTAACCGCTCTTTCTTTATTTCCAGACCTGGTTTCAACCTTAGAAGGTGATGGAACATTCACAGTCTTTGCACCAAATAATGAAGCTTTTGCAGGTTTGTTAGCTGCTATCGGACAGACAGATCTTAATGATGTACCTGAATCAGTAGTAAAATCGATTCTGGAATATCATGTTATTGCTACAGCAGCTTTGAAGTCTACAGATCTTTCTAATGGACAAACTGCTGAGACTGTAAATGGCGAAGACGTTACAGTAGCTATTGATGGAAGTGACGTATTCATTAGTGATTCAAAAGTATTGACTGCTAATATTGAAGCAAGCAATGGAGTAGTGCACATTGTAGAGAATGTAATGGTACCTCCATCAATTCTTCCTGTAGTAGGAACAATTGTAGCACCTGCATACTTCAATAAAGATTTCTCTACACTTATTGCAGCTGTAGAAGCAGCGGATGAAGATATCCTTTCAGTATTGCTAGGTATGGGAGCGGGTAATGGACTGACTTTGTTTGCTCCAACCAATGCTGCTTTTGAAGCTGCCGGCATAACTACACTGCCTGACGGAGCTACACTTAGCGCAGTGCTGAAATATCACGTGGTAGATGGAACTGTGTTTGCTGCTGATCTGCCTGTTACAGACGTAGGAGCCACTGCAATTACATCTCTTAATGGAGCTTTCTACTTAACTAATAAAGGAACGGGAGCTGGTGTATTTATCAATGGAAACACTCAGGTGACTGCTACTGACATTCAGGGAAGCAATGGTGTTGTTCATGTAATTGACAGAACGATAATGCCTCCTGCAAATAACATCGTAGAAATAGCTCAGAGTTTTGATCCGGAAGAATTCACACAACTGGTAGCTGCATTGGCACGAACAAGTGGCGAAGCGACAGACTTGCTGGCTGCACTTTCTGCAGACGGAGACTATACCGTATTTGCACCGACAGATGCTGCATTCCAGGCTCTATTGGATACCGATGTTACCTGGAATTCTGTAGATGACATTCCGTTGGCAACCCTTACTGCAGTACTTGAACACCATGTGATTGGATCTGCAAGAGTATTCTCTTCAGACCTGGCCACAGGAGCTGCAACTACGCTGAATGGAGACATCAACATCGATGCTGCTGCCGGTACGATCACAGATGGAACCGGTGGAACAGCTAACCTTAGCAGTGATGCTACACTGCTTAACGTGCTGGCCACAAATGGAGTGATCCATGTAATTGATAAAGTGTTAATACCTTAAGTGTTTTGAGGATAGATTTGAAAGCCTGGCTCTCTGAGTCAGGCTTTTTTTATCGTGGGACTGTGTTGTACAACAGCAACCCCACACCCGTAAATACAATATTTGGTATCCAAACAGCCAGGAGGGGATCCATGGAGCCTGCTTCTGCGATAGCCTTGGCCAGGACGAATGCAATGACAAAGGCAAATGCGATAATAAAACCCAATGCTATCTGATAACCCGTTCCCTGCCGGCTTTTCTTTGCCGAAACAATCAAACCAATAAAACATAGAATAATCACTGTGAAGGGCTGCATAAACCGTATATACTTTTCTATCTGGTAGATCTGCACATCATCAGCGCCCCGGGACTGTTGCAATGCTATATAATCATTCAATTCAGGCAGCGTGAGAGTTTCCCACAGCCGCTCTTTATTTTTGAAATCAGCCGGAGATAAATTGAGTAGCGTATCCAGCTCTCTGCCTTCTGTCAAAACTTCTCCTTCCGGCATCAATACCCTATGTTCCCAGTCCATCAATGTCCACTTACCTGATGTAGAATCCCATTTGATTCTCGTGGCACTCAGCTTTTCCTGTAATTCTTCCTCCACAATCTTTTCAAGAGTTACTGAGTAGCCAACGTCGCTTCTATTGTTGTACCTGTTGATATAGACATAACTTTCCTCTCCAACTTTGAAATGAATGTCTCTATCGCTAAAATAGAAGGGACGATTGAGATACTCAAGCTCAAATGGAATTCTGAACTTATTCCCTTCAGGAATTACATAATTGATGAGGAAAAAACTGCTAATCGCAATCAGTGAGGCACCAATAAAATAGGGAAACATCATCCTGCGAAAGCTAACCCCTGAAGCCAGAATAGCAATCACCTCCGTTTTAGCCGCCATCTTGGCTGTGATAAATACTGTAGCAATAAAGGAAGTAATAGGCGTGAGCAGGATAGCAAAATACGGGATAAAGGTCAGGTAGTAATGAAGGATCATTTTTGGTGCCACCTCATGTTTGATGAACTTATCGTTTTTCTCTGTGAAATCGATAATGCAAATGATCAATACGAGAATGACCATCACAAATACGAATGTGGTGAGCATCTTCTTTAGTATGTATCGATCAATCTTCTTCATCATAGCTTTGTAGACACAACTTTTACCATCCTATTTTTCCAGGACGCGAAATCACCCTCTTTGATTCTATTTCTTGCCTGATCAACCAGCCACAGATAAAACGAAAGGTTTTGTAAAGTAGCTATTTGGGCTCCCAAAATTTCATTGCTAAGTATCAGATGCCGAAGATAAGCTTTACTGTAAAATGAACTACTATAGCCTCCTATATGAGGATCGATCGATGAAAAATCAGATTTCCACTTTTCATTTCGGATATTAATAATTCCCTGGCTGGTAAACATCATCCCATTTCTTGCATTTCGTGTAGGCATTACACAATCAAACATATCCACACCCAATGCAATGCATTCCAGGATATTTTCCGGTGTTCCCACACCCATTAGATAACGTGGTTTGTCTTTGGGAAGTATGTCACAGACCAATGATGTCATCGCATACATATCCTCATGGGGTTCGCCAACAGACAATCCTCCTATGGCATTTCCTTCACAGCTTTTTTCAGCAATCGTAGTTGCACTTTGCTCCCTAAGGTCCGAGTAAGTACTTCCCTGGACTATCGGAAACAATGTCTGATCATAACCATAATGGTCAGAGGTACTATTAAAGTGATTGACACAACGGTCAAGCCACCTATGTGTCATATGCATTGATCTTTCAGCATATTCTTTATCACACGGATATGGGGTGCATTCATCAAAGGCCATAATGATGTCTGCCCCTATCGTCCGCTGGATATCCATCACATTTTCAGGCGTAAAAGTATGCCGTGATCCATCAATGTGGGACTGAAATATTACTCCCTCTTCGGTAATCTTCCGGTTATCACCTAATGAGTATACCTGGTATCCCCCACTATCTGTCAAAATTGGTCCATCCCACCCATTAAACTTATGTAAGCCACCTGCTTGACGAATAATCTCCAGGCCTGGTCGCAAATACAAGTGATATGTATTGCCAAGGATGATCTGTGCATGTATATCCTCTTTCAACTCCCGCTGATGAACTGCCTTAACTGTACCGGCTGTGCCAACTGGCATAAAAATGGGAGTTTGGATCTTACCGTGTGCGGTTTCTATTGTACCAGTTCTTGCTCCGGATTTTGCATCCGTATTTTCCAGCGTAAATTTCATCGGGGGCAAAAATAGGCACCCCAAACAAGAGAGTAACAGCATGCCAGAAATATTCTCACATTTTGCAAAAGATCGGTTTTCTGAATTTCTGCTATATTCCCGAGCTATATGTTGATTGCGGCTTTTTACATCCTGGCAGTACTTCACTTTATTCATCTGATGAGGGTATTCGTGCCACTGACCAGATATAAAAAAACACATAACACCTACAGACCTCCATTTTCTGTCATTGTTGCGGCCAGAAATGAACTTTCGAACCTTCAGGAGTTACTTCCCTTAATACTAAACCAGAAATACCCTGAATTTGAGGTAATCGTCGTACTTGACAGAAGCACTGACCATAGCAAAGAATACCTGGAAAGCCTTGCAAAAAGTGAACCCGGACTTCGCTTGTTAAGTATCTCACATCCACCCGACACCTTCAACGGCAAAAAATATGCAATTACGCAGGCTGTCAATCTTGCTAAATATGAATGGCTTTTATTTACCGATGCAGATTGTTGCCCGGTGTCAAATTATTGGATTGAAGACTTTGCGAAGTCAATAACTAAACAATCAGGCATCATCTTAGGAGTCAGCCCTTACAGAAAGAAACCAACATTATTGAACCAGTTTATTCAATATGAGACAACCTACACAGCCATGAAATACATCTCTGCTGCTCTCCTCAAAAAGCCTTATATGGCAGTGGGTAGAAACCTGGCTTATAAAAAATCGTTGTTTTTATCAGGAAATGGATTTTTCCCCTATGAAGAAACGACGGGCGGAGATGATGACCTATTCGTTCAAAAATATGGGACAAGCTCAAACACTGCTGTGGTTATTGAAAAAAACGGTATTACTTATTCCAAACCCAAAACAGATATACGCGAATATCTGAGACAAAAGACCAGGCATTTGCATGTTGGGAAACTTTACAAGCAGAAAAATGTTCATATCTATTGGACAGTGACACACGGTATGTTATGGCTATGTTTTATATATTTGGTCCTCGCTCAACCCATAAACATTGGAGTGATTTCGACGTTCATTTTGTTGATACTTATAAAAGGGCTTATTTTCAATCTGTCGTCACGTAGAATGGGGTACAATTATAATCCCCTTTTTTTACCAATATCAGATCTAATTTATGGAGTTTTGTATCCGTTTGTTGGAATCAGGGCGTTGTTACTTAGAAAGGTCAAATGGAAGTAAACCGGCAATTTTCAGATAAGGCACTCAAAGACTTTAGTCTCATTGACAAAGCCACGCTAGAGGATGATGAGTCCGCCTTTGCGGAGTTGATGGACAGGTATAAAAAACCGGTATACCACATGATTCTGAAAATGGTAAGAAATGTGGATGATGCCGAGGACCTGACCATAGAAGCATTCGCTAAAGCATTTAAAAACCTTAAGCGCTTCAAAAAAGACTACACTTTCAGTACATGGCTTTTCAGAATTGCTACCAACAATGCCATTGATTTTATTCGAAAGAAAAAGCTGGAAACATACAGCCTCAATACTTCTTTTTCAGATGATAATGGGGAGTCTGTCAATATCGATGTGGAGGACCGGAACCTCACTCCTGACGAAGAAACAATCAACACACAAAAGATTGAACTTGTCAGAATGTTTGTAACCAAGCTCCCTCCCAAATACCAGCGGTTAGTCAAGCTTCGGTATTTCGATGAACTATCCTATGAGGAAATAGCCATAGAGCTTGATGCTCCTCTTGGCACCGTCAAGGCACAGCTACACAGAGCACGTGAGCTGATGTATGATCTGCTAAAAGACAAGAAAAAACACATCTGATCACTTGAGCCTTTCTCAGATCACTCACTATTTCCCGAACCTCACGGAGACCCAGAAGTCCCAATTTCAGCGACTTCAGTCCTTGTATGAGGAGTGGAACGACCAGATCAATGTGATATCCAGGAAAGACATTGAGCATTTGTACGAAAGACATGTGCTCCATAGTTTAGCTATTGCCAAGTACCAGGATTTCATTGCTGATACCAAAATATTGGATGTGGGTACCGGTGGGGGTTTCCCGGGCATTCCACTTGCTATTTATTTCCCCCAATGTCAGTTTCACCTGGTAGATTCTATCGGCAAGAAAATAAAAGTTGTGGAGGGTGTTGCCACTGAACTTGGCCTTCAAAACGTCACCTACGCTCATGAAAGAGCAGAGAAGATCAGAGATAAATTTGATTTTGTGGTTTCACGTGCCGTTGCCCCAGCAAAAAAATTGTACCAGTGGACCAATCAGGTAATAAAACGTAATAGTAGTCTCTCCCAATCCAACGGTTTTCTTTTGCTCAAAGGAGGTGACCTGAAAGAGGAACTCAAAGAGCTAAAAAAACCACACAGTCTCACCAATCTGTCGGAGTATTTTGAAGAGACATTCTTCGAAACCAAGAAACTTGTATTCATACCAGTCTAGAAGAAGCTCAGATCAAATTTCTGCTACCTGATTTCATTTTATTGTATTTAGATTTATTTTTAATGCATCTAACTCACAATTCAGAAAAATGAAAAAACAACCAATCATTACTATACTTCTGCTCTTTTTAGCCACCTGCTTTGCTCAGGCTAATCCATCAACTCCAATAATAGATAGGGAGATTAACACACGAGCCGAAATTATTGTAAACCGGGTAGAAGAAATCAGGGTGATGGATAAATCACTACTGACAAGAGTTGAGAAAAAAGCTTTAAAAGAAGAGTTGAAGGAGCTTAAAAAAGAGGCTAAAGAGATGGGCCTTGACTCCAGGGTTTCTATTTCTGTGGGAGCTTTGATCATCATTCTTTTATTGTTGATCATTATCCTTTAAGTAAAACATTTCCAACGCAAGAACCATCTCTCAAAAGGAGGTGGTTTTTCTTTATCTGATGAGACAAAAGATCGTTGTTTTAACGGGTGCCGGAATTAGCGCTGAAAGTGGTCTTAAAACCTTTCGGGATGCCGGAGGCTTGTGGGAAGGTCACGATGTAATGGAAGTAGCTTCTATTGAGGGATGGCGAAGAAACCCTGCGCTTGTCCTCGACTTTTATAATCAGCGAAGAAAACAAGCCAGATCAGCTAAACCAAACGTCGGACATCTTGCTTTGGCCCAACTTGAGGATGAGTTCGATGTCACTGTGGTCACTCAGAATGTAGATACGTTGCATGAGCTTGCGGGAAGTAGCCATGTGATTCACCTCCATGGTAACCTTTTTCAATCCAAAAGCTCTGTAGACGATTCACTGGTCTACGACATTGCAGATAAGGAAATAAATCTGGGTGACAAATGTGAAAAAGGCTCTCAACTGCGACCAAACATTGTGTGGTTCGGAGAAATGGTTCCCATGATGGAAGTAGCTGCAAATATTACCTCCAAATCAGATATCTTTATGGTGGTAGGCACATCACTGGCGGTTTACCCTGCGGCCAGTTTGTTGGATTTTGTAAATCCTGAATCACCAAAATATATTATTGACCCAAAAATCCCGGAATTTTATGGTTCAAATTTCTTTTCATTCGAAGAAGTAGCCAGCACAGGAGTCATCAAGGCTATCCAACACATAAAGGAAAACTTAGCTTGATTCATGCTCCATTTATAGAATTCATCAGCACAAAACATCTAAGCACACCAAGAATATGCAAGACCTGGAAAACCTAAAATACCCAATTGGTAAATTTAGCTGGCCAAATCAGATAAGTGAGTCTGATCTGAAAAAATGGATATCGGATATAGAATTATTTCCCTCGCAGGTCAACCAAGAAGTGGATGGCCTTTCCTCTGCAGAGCTGGATTCAAGATACAGACCAGATGGCTGGACCATCAGACAGGTGATCCATCATTGTGCTGATAGTCATTTCAATAGCATCGTAAGATTCAAACTCGCACTTACAGAAGATAATCCAACCATCAAACCTTATGAGGAAGCCCTCTGGGCCAGGCTTCCGGACAGCCTTGGACCAGTTGACTCTTCCCTGGCCATCTTAGATGGGTTGCATAAAAGATGGACCGTTTTGTTACGGAGTTTGGATGACCAATCACTAGCAGCCACTTATTTTCACCCGGAGCAGAAGGCTTCACGAAGGCTGGATGGAACGATTGGATTATATGCCTGGCATTGTAATCACCATTTGGCGCATGTGAGGCAAGCTAAAGAAGCACGCGGAAAATACAATTAAGCGCTAACTATGATTTTTTTGAGTTTATCGTCCTGTGTTTTTCCAATTCCCAGCCAACCCATAGCAGACTTATACATAAGGTTTTCGTAGTCGTCTCGGTTTAGATCCAGGTCATCTATGAAACTACCAATCTCCAGATCACCCAGAGGAAAAGGATAATCTGATCCAACACAAACCTTTTCTGACCCCAATTTTTTCAGGATATACTCAAACATTTCCGGATCGTGGGTCACACTGTCCACCCAGAATTTACCCAGATACACTTTCGGGTTCATATTGTTGTGCACTGCTACCAGGTCGGGCCTGCATTTGAAACCATGTTCAATCCTTCCCAGAGTGGCCAGAAATGAACCACCCCCATGAGCAAAACACACCCTCAGCTTCGGATACCTTTCAAATACACCTCCAAAAATCATCGATGTGATGGCTCGTGTGGTCTCTGCTGGCATACCCACCAGCCAGGGAAGCCAGTACTTTTCCATATGCTCCTTCCCCATCATTTCCCATGGATGAACGAGAATAGCCATATCCAGCTTTTCACAGGCCTCAAAAAACTCAAAAAACCTCGGTTTGCTCAGATTTTGATTGTTGATGTTTGAACCTATCTGTACCCCGGGAAATCCAAGCTTATCTAATCTCTCGAGCTCCTGAATAGCCAAATCGACATCCTGCATAGGCACAGTACCCAGTCCGATATAATGCTCCGGATACTTTTCAACAATACCAGCCATGTGATCGTTTAGAAACATAGACAGGTCAAGACAGTCCTTTGCATCAGCCCAATAGCTAAACATTACAGGGATGGTCGACACAACCTGGATGTTTGTATTGAATTCCTCATATTCCCGAATTCTCAGTTCGGGATCCCAACAATTGGCACTGATCTCCCGAAAGAACTTACCTCCTTTCATCATCAGGGCACTGTCCTTTTTATGATGTAGCAGGCTAATGAAATCCCCATAACCAAACTTCTCAGTGAAATTTGGCATTTTGTCTGGTATGATATGGGTATGCATATCAATCTTTAGCGGGGTATTTTCATAACCAGGCATATCCAAATCTAACTAATCTTATTCGCAATGTTTTTTGATCATGACACTGGCCTGAACCATTCCATAATGATCAGCTCTTTCCAGGTAATGGCAAGCATCCAAATCCGCTTTAAGCTCGAAATGGCACATGGCAGCATTATACCAGATCATACCATTTGTACCATCGATAGACAAATACTGATCATAATAAGCCAGTGCATGTTTGAAGTTCTTTTCGAAGAAATAAGTATTTCCAATCAGGTACAAGGATTCATAACGTTGGGGGTTGACCCTCAGCGCCTGGTTGAAATCATTTCTCGCTGATGCGTATTGATTCATTTTCAATTTCGTCCTTCCTCTATTCACCAGGGACAAATCATCTTCAGGGTTGATCTTTAAGGCCTTATCTAAATAATTTCGTGCAGTAGGATAGTTCCCTTTTTCCATTTCTCTTGAAGCCAACAACCCCAGCGTGGGAGCAAATTCCGCACCCAACAATAGAGAAGGGGGCAGCACAACTTCATCATCTAAAGTGGCTAGATTATACCAGGCCAGGTGGTTGGTGGAATCACGTGCAATCGCATTGGTAAAGTCGCGACGGGCCAATGTGTATTGCTTTGTGCTGGCGTGTAAAAGGCCTCGTCCTATGTAGAAGTCTGGAGTTTGTTCCAATTCGATTGCCCTGTTATAGTCATTCAAGGCCTGATCATCAGCACCTATTTTTTGATAAGCCTGTGCCCGATAGTAATGCAGCTGAGACTCCATCATATTGGTCGTCATGAGCTTGTTCTGACTACCACCTGACTCATCGATCTGAAACATGATGGTGGTGGTCTCATGAAAGTTGCTGAAAGTATTCAGTAAAGAGGTAAGATCTTTTGCGGCCTGCTCAGGATTACCATATTCAAGGTAGATCAGTGCTTTTTTGAATACAGCCTCCCGATATTCGGGATTGAGGTTGACAGTGGCTTCATATTCAGATACTGCTCTTAGGGGTTTATGTTCTTTCTCAAATATAAGCCCACTCAGGTATCTGGATTCTGGGGTTTCCTGAACCTGGATAGACTCATCTACAAGTGAACGGGCTAAACCCAGCTCACCTTTCTTATAGTGATTGAATGCCTCCTGATATAACTGATCTGCCTGCTGAAACCGACTTTGGGGGTATGCCAGATAAATTGGGCATAAAAGACATAGTAGAACCAGTTTTTTCATACTGGTTAGAACGGGAATTTATGAAGAACAGTTCTATAAACTAGAATACCTTCTTAATGCTCATTGCACTTTCTTTTGGAAGGTGAATGAACTTTCCATTCTCATAAGAATAGAAACTGATCGCCATAATCAAAAAGAATGCAGCATTCTGGCAGTCACCTTCATGATCAATACATATCTGTGTAGTCATTGGACTGGTCGGAATCTTCAGCAAAGGAAGCATAGGTGTTTCGTAGGTGCTGAACTGCCCGTGTATATCCTTATTTAAAGGAAGGTAAGTTTCTTCAAAGTCATCATACTTGTAATCAGAAATACCCACCAATCTTGCTTTTACTTTGAAGTTGGTAGCGTTTTTTGGTTTTTTGAAAGACTCATCAGGAATAAATGCCGGAAAGTGAAGTATCACCTGACCCCATCTGGAGCCTGTTTTGATGTAGTATTGCTCTTTAAAAATCTGGTCGTAAGTATATGTTGTATTAAACTCGAAACCATGCAAAGCATGTCCATGCTTGCTGATAAATAAGGGACGTTTACCCGTAGGCCCTTCTTCTTTCTTTGCAAGATTTCTGAACTGTGCAGTTAATCTCCCCGAAACGTAAGTTTCACAAATTTCATTCATGTTGCCAGTCAGGGACTCCCTGATTGTTTTAGACATCATGGATGCAACAGCAAACTCTTTTTGGTTATTCCTTAGTTTCTGATAGGTTGGTCGGGTTCGTATTTGATCTGCCGTAGGTCCTCCTTTCCTTGCTATGATTGTATGTTTGACACCTTTTAAATTATATGCTCTATATCCTTTCGGTATTTCAATGCTGCTGATTGCATCAATATTATCTTTCATGCTGGTTGATTGCGATTTTAATAAAATTGTACAAAATCTATTTCGAATTGAAATATAGAGAAACATTCAATTCCAACAAAAAAAACTTATAAAAATGATTGAAATATGGGTGTTTTTATTATTGGGTATGAGGAAGTTATAAGTCAAATACCTACAAGATTCCCCGACACACACAATAAAACAAGGTTCATCACACCTTATAGCTGATGGATTTATTTCTATTAAATGAAATAAACCTTCGTATTGTTACTTCATAGGCATTTAGTATTTAGTATTGTAATCCAAATTAACCTTTTTCACTTCAAGTACTTATGAGAGAATATATGAGATCATTAGGATCTGACCTTCCTGCTGGAGTTGTTGTATTTCTGGTAGCGTTACCACTATGTCTTGGTATAGCTCTGGCCTCCGGTGCTCCTCTCTTTAGTGGCTTGATTGCTGGTATCGTCGGAGGTTTGGTTGTAGGGGCGCTCAGTGGGTCACAACTCAGTGTAAGCGGGCCTGCTGCAGGTCTCACTGTCATAGTACTTAATGCAATTACGACCCTTGGCACATTCGAAGCATTTACACTGGCTGTAGTAATAGCCGGTTTGATGCAATTGACACTAGGTTTCCTCAGAGCTGGTACCATTGGTCACTTTTTCCCTTCATCAGTAATCAAGGGAATGCTGACAGCTATCGGTTTTATTTTGATTTTAAAGCAAATTCCACATGCACTGGGAGACGACAGGGATTACGAAGGTGATGAAGCTTTCTTTCAGCCTGACGGTGAAAACACCTTTACGGAGATTGCACTGGCTTTTCAAAATATCGACATGGGAGCATTGATCATTGCAGCCTTATGTCTCGCCATCCTGATAATCTGGGAAAGACCATTTATGAATAAACAAAAATGGACCAGCATCGTACCAGGTCCGCTTGTTGCTGTTGTTGTAGGGACTGTCATCAACTTTTTCATCTATGGCGATTCAATGATTTTAGGTGGCAAGCATCTCGTAAATCTGCCGGTAAGTGAAAATCTGGATGAGTTCATTTCAATATTTTCATTGCCTGACTTTGGTCAGATTTCCAATCCGGATATCTGGGTGGTGGCCATTACAATCGCTATTGTAGCTAGTCTGGAAACATTGCTGAGTCTGGATGCTGTTGATAAACTTGACCCCTATAAGAGGATAGCCCCTGCAAATCAGGAGCTTAAAGCTCAGGGGGTTGGAAATGCTATTTCAGGTCTACTAGGAGGTCTGCCTATTACAGCGGTGATTGTAAGAAGTACTGCCAACGTAAGCTCCGGAGCTAGAACAAAAGTATCTGCCATATTCCATGGATTGTTGTTGATCCTAAGTGTTGCTTTTTTCCCGCGTTTACTCAACATGATACCTCTTTCAGCACTTGCCGCGGTGTTACTTATGGTAGGTTATAAGCTGGCAAAACCTAAGCTTTTTAAAGAAATTTATACTCAGGGGAGATCACAATTCATTCCATTTATGGTCACCATCCTTGCCATTCTCTTCACTGATTTGCTCATTGGAATCACAATAGGTATCGTGACCGGTCTCTACTTTGTCGTGACAACTAATCTTCACATGGCAATAAGAGTAGTGAATACTGATGACAACATTGTAAAAATCAATTTTGAGAAGGATGTAAGCTTCCTCAATAAGGCTTTTTTGCGAAGGACACTTCGAGACATCCCCAATGGCTCGCATGTGATCATAGATGAGTCTGATTCAATCTTTATTGATCATGACATCATAGAAACGATCGATGACTTTAAGTACACGGCTGAGCAGGAAAATATCAAGCTTGAGATCAGACAGTCAAACGACTCAAAGAATAACTTAAATAGGGTGCTTAATGCGTAGTGGGAAAGCACTTTTACTAGTCTTTCTAATCTCTTTTGTTCCATTTGGGTTTTCAGCCTGCAAGGGACCCAGTCACACGGTCTCGGTGGTAAAAAATAAGAAGAGGTTCTTTCCTTATGATGCCAGCAAGGACAGAAAAAAGAAAAGAACCAGGACAGTGAAGTACAAGTCATTGAAATGAAAAAGCTTTTTTTTCTAATTGTTTTGGTATTTCTGATAGCATGTCAGACTCAGGAGCCAGCCAAAAATCGACCTGGCGCTATTGGCAAAGAAGCCATGGTGGTGACAGCTCATCCCATTGCAACCAAAGCTGGTGTAGAAATACTTCGCCAGGGAGGCAACGTGTTTGATGCTGCAGTGACCATTCACTTTATGCTTGCAGTCGTCTACCCCCGGGCTGGGAATATAGGTGGAGGTGGGTTTGCTGTCCTCAGAACAGATGAAGGCACCATTGCCTGCCTGGACTTCAGGGAAAAGGCCCCCCTCCGAGCACGTGAGCAAATGTATCAGGATGAAGCTGGCAATGTGATCCCTTTAAAATCTCAACGAGGTCATTTTGCTGTGGGAGTGCCTGGTAGTGTCGCAGGAATTTGGGAGTTACACAATAAATATGGCACAAAAGACTGGGGATTGCTGGTGCAGCCTGCTATCGATGTGGCCTTTGATGGTTTTGCCATCACTGACGATGAAGCTGTCACGCTCAATGAAAAACAGGAAGATTTTATCGCAGCAAACCACTATCAGCCCTGGCCAATCAACAGCCATGGTTGGAAGGCCGGCGATTTGGTGATCCAAAAACAATTGGCTGCTACGTTATCCTTCATTCGGGACAGCGGAAAAGAGGGATTCTATTCTGGCATCGTTGCTGATCAATTGGAAAAAGAAATGCAACGAGGGGGTGGTTTAATAACAAAACAAGACCTGGCTGCATATGAAGCCAAATGGAGAACTCCTGTCGTTGGATACTATAAGGATCACAAAGTAATTAGCATGTCACCTCCTTCAAGTGGAGGTGTAGCTTTGCTTCAGATGCTTCAGGGAGCTGAAATGCATGACCTGGGCAAGCACCCACACAACTCTACTCTTGCAGTTCACCTTATGGCAGAAATTGAGCGGTTAGTGTTTGCTGACCGGGCCAAACACCTGGGAGATCCAGACTTTGTAAATGTACCCGTAACTACCCTTACATCCTCAGATTATAACATGACCAGGTTTTCTGCAATTGACATGACTGCGGCTACCTCATCCGGGGATGTGTTTGCTGGAGAGGTTGAGCTGGTTGAATCAAATGAAACTACCCATTACTCAATCGTCGATCCCTTTGGCAATGGTCTCGCCATTACTACAACCTTGAATGGGAATTATGGATCAAAAGTACTGGTAGAAGGAGCCGGATTTTTTCTGAATAATGAAATGGATGATTTTAGCTCCAAACCAGGAGCCCCTGATATGTTTGGATCAATCACTGGTAAAAGCAATGCCATCGCTCCGGAAAAACGCATGGTGAGCTCTATGACCCCAACAATCCTTGAAAAGGATGGAAAACTGAAAATGGTAGTGGGCACCCCAGGCGGTCCAACCATCATTACCTCTGTATTTCAAACGATCATCAATGTGATCGACTATGAAATGACCATGCAAGAAGCCGTATCTGCCAAAAAGATTCACCATCAATGGCAACCGGACAGGATTCTTGTAGAAGAGGGTGCATTAACAACACAACAATTGGATGACCTCCACGAAATGGGGCACAGCATCGAGATGAGGGATAAAATAGGAAGAACCGATTGTATCCTAATCACCAATGACCAGCTAGAAGGTGGAGCTGATTATACCCGAGGCGATGACTATGCCGAGGGATTTTAACAAATTGGAATCCTCCCTAGTCTTCCACTACCTCAAACTCCACTCTCCTATTCAACCTGCGTGTTTCCTCATAAAGATTGCTGGCAACAGGTTCGCTTCCACCAAAACCTTTGCTATCGATCCGATTGGATGAAATTTCCTTACTGGTTAAGTAGTCTGCCACAGCCCTGGCTCTTTCTTCAGACAGTTGTAGATTTAGGGATTCATCCCCCCTATTATCAGTATGGCCTTTCAATAAAATCTTGACCTCCGGATTTTCATTCATCATCTCCACGATTAAATCAAGTTCCCTTTCTGATCCTTCTACAAAATTGGCCGTACCCCTGTAAAACAATACATTCTTTAGTACAATCGTATTTCCCGTTTGCAGAGGCTCAAGTGCTATCGATATCACAGTGTCTCCAACAGGATGATAAAATGATGGTTCAACCACAAAAAAATCTTTAAGGAAACCTTGCGACCTGAATTCTACACGGTAAGGCAGCCTATCTTCCGACTCCAATAGAAACAGAGAATCTGTCTTGATATAATTCAACGTATCCCCTTCCTCATTGATAAGACTGATTCTTGTATCAATATGGTCACCTGTCCTGGCATTTACAACTTTAAAATTGACGGCAGGAACCGGTTTCTTTTCAACAACCATCTCTATAATCGTATCTTCAACGACTTCTTCGATTTCTTCAGTGATTCGGATCCGTTTGATATCTCCATAACCATCACTGTTCTGTGTAGAAATGAAATAGGCGTAATCCTGGCCAGCTCTGAACACGAATGATGTTTCTGAACCTGGAGTATTGATTTCCTGCAGGTTTACAGGGGTAGACCAGTTTCTCCAGGTATCATCCTGACGGGTGGTTACATATAAATCAAAACTTCCTTTACCTTCTCTACCATTTGTGGCGAATATGAGTGTCTTATTATCTCCAGCCAAAAAGGGTGTGACCTCTTGAAAAGCTGTGTTGATCGAATATCCAAGGTTCCTGGGCCTTGACCACGATCCATCATCCTGGAGGGTGCAAACATAAAGGTCATCAACGCCATACCCGATATTTGTTTCGATACTAACCAAAAGGTACTTTCCATCCTGGCTTATACTTCCCGATTGCACAGGTGAGTAATTTCTGAAGGCGGAGATATCTAACTTTTGGGATGATTCAAAAGATGGATTAGCGGCCCATATTTCACCTATATAAATTCCTTTTTCAAATCTCACCCGGTTGTAAAGAAAGTATTGTCCACCCGCTGTAAAGCCAATTGGCGAGGTGAAGTTGTTATCATTGATGTCTTGAATATTAATAGGATTGGACCAGATTGTATCTTCCAATGTGCTGGTCCAGATATCCCCCTCATCTTTCACACCTCCGGTATTCATGCGATGATTTTCTCTTGAGTAGAAAAGTGTATTTCCATCTCTTGAGATACTTAGAAATTGCTCGGAAATACTGGAATTTAAAGAATCAAAGGATTCCGGTTCACCATAAAATGTGATCTGCCCTACTGTTTTGAATCCTGATACCACTGCCAGGACCAGCAACCAACTTCGATAACTCATATTAAATAATTAATATTTTTTAATGTTTAGATTCTATTTAATTTTATTATTTCACTTAAACAATATATTTTTGTATATATCCAAGACTATTTTTGGAGCCTGTCTGTAAAGAAATACACAGGTGATGAATAATATAAGCAACCTCGGTCTAAATCACCGGGGTTCTTTGTTTACTCACCCACTTATTGTTTTCGATATAAAATCTCCAGGGAAGCAATGCATCTTCACCAGCGTAATCTACCCCAATTCTTGTATCAGTTGCAATCTTAGGTCTTTTTTGACTTTTATGCGTTGCAATAAAAATCTTATCTCCCATAAGGTTGGTCCCATTAAGTTTGGTAGTAATACCCAGAGCTTTGGACAGCTTACCAGGACCATTGGTAACCCAGGCCTTTGAATTGCCATATCTCTCTCGCATATGATCATAGCCAAAAACAGGCTCAATTGCTCTGATCAATACAGCGTCCGCCAGACCAGATCTATTTGTTACTACATTAAAAAGATGATGAATGCCGTAGCACAGGTAAACATAGGCCACACCACCAGATTGATACATGATTTCAGTTCTGCTTGTTCTTCTGTGATATGCATGACAGGCTTTATCCATTCTCCCATTATACGCCTCCGTCTCCACTATTATTCCTCCTGTCATGATGCCCTTTGAATTGGTGAAAATATATTTACCCAAAAGTTCCCGGGCTATTTTCACCACATTCTCCTTTTCATAAAAAGACTTTGGTATTTTTACGTAATCAGATGTATTCATTAAACAATAAAAAAACTATGAAATCACTATCAATTTTAGCAACTGCACTGCTGCTATCATTCGGCTCTTTTGGTCAGGATAAACCACAACCTAGTCCGAGTTCAAAGCTAGTTCAGACAGTTGGACTTACTCAAGTTACTGTGGAATATTCAAGACCTGGTGTTAAGGATCGCACCATATTTGGTGATCTTTTGGAATATGGTAAGGTATGGAGAACCGGTGCAAATGCAGCAACTAAATTCACTTTTGATAAGCCAGTGACTATTGGTGGAAAAAGCCTGGAAGCTGGATCATATGCAATTCTTTCAGTACCCGGCGAAAAAGAATGGAAAGTAAGCTTCTATAAATATGATAAGCCAGGATGGAACACATACACTGAGCTAGATCCCGTGGCCTCTACAACAGTTACGCCAACGAAGCTATCTGAACCTGTAGAAACGTTTATCATTGACATCAACAACTTAAGGGATACTTCTGCTACCATCGACCTGGTTTGGCAAAATACGAAAGTATCTATTCCTGTTACTGTAGGAAAAAAATAAACTACTCTTTTATGAAGCGCCTGAAGCCAGGTGCTTCATTATTTTCCCTTAGGTAACACAGATTGTATGATCATTGAAAAGATGATCGTTGCCGAAAATCCAATCACGTTATACCAAAGATATCCCAGGCTAAAATACCCGGCCAAAATCAGGAAATGCATTACAAAAACAATGCTCTGTGCAATGAGTGCTCCATAAAACACCGCGTTCCCTTTCACATATTTGATCAGGAAGGCAATGATGAATATCCCCAGAATGGTTCCATAAAAGATAGAACCAATAATATTGATGGCTTCAATAAGGTTCTCTGTATTGGTAGCCATGACGGCAAAAGATAAGGCCACTGCTCCCCAGAATAAAGTAAGCACCCTTGAAACAAATAGATATTGACGGTCATTGGCATCTTTCTTGACCAGTCGCCGATAGAAGTCTATCGCTGACGTGGAAGCCAGTGCATTCAATTCTGATGAAGTAGACGACATAGCAGCAGACAGTATCACTGCAATGAGTAGTCCTATGAGCCCGTTCGGCAAATAATTCATCACAAACGTGAGGAAGACATAGTCTGAATCCTTTGTTTCTGTTCCCGGGCTCACCTCGGTGATCAGGCCTTTTACTTTGTTACGTACCTCTATCGACTTAGCGTCTACGGTTTTGAAGTCATTTAGTAGAGCTGTCCTTTCTTCTCCATTTTCAGTAGCAGAAATTTCCAGAGCTATTTCTTTACGTTGCGAAACCAGATCTTCATACTCATTCTCATAGGCCACAAGCTGCTCACTGGCATTAGACTCACGTAGCATCTCCATAGAGACTTCTTTGAAGTGTACCGGAGGCTGATAAAAGACATAAAAGATATATACCAATACACCTGTGAACAGGATGAAGAACTGCATTGGGACTTTAAAAACAGCATTAAACATGAGCCCCATGCGACTCGCTGTCACATTTTTACCAGCTAAATATCGTTGGACCTGGGATTGATCGGTTCCAAAATACGACAGTGCCAAAAAAAGCCCACCTGCCAATCCTGACCAAATGGTATATCTCTTTTCAAAATTCAGGTCAAGGTCTACTGCATTTAGTTTACCCAGTGATGACGCAAGATCCATAGCATCACCCAATGGAATATTATGTGTAATGTATCTTATGGCTATAAAAAAAGCCGCAAACATCCCGATCATTATGATAGCCATCTGATATTTCTGTGTAGTGCTTACAGCTGTAGTACCTCCGGTCACTGTGTAGATAATAACACTAATTCCAGTGAGAAATATTGTGGCGTTAAGGTTCCATCCAAGGATGGATGATAATATGATAGCAGGAGCGTAAATGGTGATACCCGCAGCTAATCCGCGTTGGACCAGGAACAGAAAAGCACCTAGCATCCTGGTTTTGATATCAAACCGTGACTCCAGGTACTCATATGCGGTATAGACTTTAAGCTTATAATAGATGGGGATAAATACCGCTGATACAATGATAAGGGCAAATGGCAACCCAAAATAGTTTTGAACAAAGCTGAGTCCGCTCTCGTATGCCTGACCCGGTGTACTGATAAAGGTAATTGCACTAGCCTGAGTGGCCATCACTGACAAGCCAATGGTGCCCCATCTCATAGATTTATCTCCAAGTAAGAAGCTTTGAATGTTGTGTTGCTTTTTTACCTGCCAAACTCCAACAAGGACAATCAATACCAGTGTTGTTCCAAGAACAATAAAATCGAGATAGTTCATTTATTCGAGAAAAAAAGTTGGAGAAGGATGATAATTATGAGGATGTTGGCGATTACAATCCAGTAAATGGGCCGCCAGCTGCTAAAATATGGTGGGGTTGCATCTTGAGTTTTTTCGTATTGGTTGTTCTCCATTATTGTTCTTTTTTGTCTCCTAAAGAGATGAGGTTAGCAAACAGTCGGTAAGCACCGGGGACTCCCGCAGGCAATTCTCTAAAAAATGAAATCCCTGTATACACATAAAATCCTGATCCGTATTTACCCACAAGCAAACTCCCATCAAGTGGTGATTCCCCTGGGTCATTCATGCCAAGCACAGGTTGTAATTCCTTACCCCATGAATCGGGGAAATATAATCCACGCTCCTGAACCCAGCCTTCAAAGTCTGCTTCAGTAATCTTGTTTGGATAATTAAGTATCGGACTTTTGCGGTCGAGAAATCGAACTTCCGATTCTTCTACGGTTACCCGGTCTCTTGACAGCTTCAAATCAAAGGGTGCAATGTTATCAGTTACCAATCTGTGACTGGTATTGTATTGTACAATGAGGTTTCCACCCTCCTTTACATAGTCAAACAGCACACCATTTTTTGACGCTAGCCAATCCAGTGTATTAAATGCCCGCACTCCAAGTATGATAGCATCATATTTTTCAAGACTTTCAATAGACACCCCGGCTTCGTCAATAACTTCAACTTTATACCCAATCTGCTCCAGGCTTTGAGGCACCAAATCTCCTGCACCCATGATGTAGCCAACCTCACGATTGCTAATTTTTAAATCAATTCTGGAGGCTTTTATCACCGCTTTGGGAAATAGTGTTTGAGGTGGAATATGGTCATAGTCAATTCTTTTGATGCCACGCTCATATTGCTTACCGTCAACCTCGGCAACTACACCTATATCAAACTGGCCCTGCTCCTTTGCCGGGTGTACCGTAAAAGAAAAATGCTGTTCGTCTCCCTTGGATTTCAAATCAAAAGGAAAGTTCTCCGGGACGCTCTTCCAGCCATTTGGTAGCTTCAGAGATACCTGGCCATTAGCGCTGCTTGAGCCAGCTTGCACGGCTACCTGCACCTCCTTTTCTGCATTATCTCCAAAAATGACCACTTCCTGGTCTGCGGATACCATCACAGGAGGAGTAATATGAAGAGGCTTATAGATCTCTCCCTCAACCGGATCTGTAGCATTAAACAAGACCGGGAGTTCATAATCAATAAACTGATTATCGATTTTCAATGTAATCCTTGCCGAAATCGCCGGATCATTTTGTGGCTTTCCAATATATGCAGTATTGTTTACGGTAAACATCCCATCTGTGCCATCGTCCATCAACCAATAAGGTTGTGATATTGAAAAATCACTGGGAATGGTAAGGTTGAAGCTCATTTCACTGGTTTGATTTTCACCCAGACTAAGGTTGAACAAGAAGGTATCCCCACCCAGGTTGAAATTGATAGATGAAAGCGTGACTTTTGCCGGGCTTCTATTGATCAGCTCTCCACTTACAGAAATAGAATCGCCGACAGCAAACGATTCCTGATTGGTAGTAAATTTGAAAAATGTGCCGGTAACAGCGAGTATTAATTCGTCTATCTCTTTCAGTTTCACCTGCTTCCAATATTGGTCAGGAAGGTTGATCAATTCCTTTCTTGCTGAGATTAACTCTTCGAGGATGAAGTGAGGGTTTGCGGGGTCAAAGTTTTCACTTGCCTCCTGGATAAAATAGGCTACCTCTTGGCCTCCTTCTATTCTACCCCAGCTGACATCAATATCCTCAAAAACACTGGATGCATTTGCCTCCCTATTCTGATTTACAAAATATTCAAATTCATCACCTCGGGAAGCAGAGACTCCAAATCCCTGGCTTTTGTGCATGCTTCTACTTTGAGCAGAGATCTCAGTGAAGGACTTACCCAAAATAGGCGAAAATGCTCCCACATTGACCATGTTTAGTCCAGTAGTGTCAAATTGTTGACCTGTGCGTTGATAAAACCACCAACTGGTGTTCCAGAAAATTCGCTTTGGCTGCCATGTGGTAAGTTCTTCCAGCTGCTCGGGAAATGCTTTCGGGTCTCCACTAAGTTCAAATGCCTCCTTCGCTAATATCGCTGAAGCTGTGTGATGACCATGAGTCACACCAGGTTGAGTATTGAACCTGGTAATGACCACATCAGGTTTAAATTCGCGAAAAACGCGTACAAAATCGCTCAGAACTTTATCCCTATCCCACTTGTCGAATGTCTCATCAGGATGCTTTGAATAGCCAAAATCTACTGCTCTACTGAAAAACTGCTCTCCCCGGTCTATCCGGCGAGCTGCTAGCAGCTCTTGGGTCCTTATGATTCCCAGTGATTCCCTGATTTCGGGCCCGATAAGATTTTGGCCACCATCTCCACGTGTAGCTGACAGATAGCCAGTTCTCATGAGTCTTCCATTGGCAAAATAAGAGATCACACTGGTGTTTTCGTCATCGGGATGAGCTGCGACATACAAAACGCTTCCCAACACTTTTAGCTTCTCTAATCGTAGCAGTATATCGGATGTATTGTAATATTGTGGTAATTGAGCGTAAAGATTTGTGCCGAAAAAGAAAACAAAAACGTAAAGTAGGAGTCTTTTATTCTTAATTGGGGAAGTTTGGGTCATGAATTTCTGAACGGAGAAGTACAATAAAAGTTATTCTTAAGTCGTCACACTTTTGTAACATTATCCATGAAAACTAAGTAAAATATTAAAATTTTGATAGCTTCATCGAAAAATTAGGTTTCGAATCATTAAAAATTCAAACTTTAACGATCAATTCATCTGTATTTGTAAACAACATCTGTAATTAAAGCAATCAACCAATGGCCAATCCAAAAACAATTATACTGGTAGACGACCATAAGATCATCCGAGACGGTCTCAAAATGTACTTTACCGGTAATGATGACTATGTTATTGAAGCTGAAGCTGAGAATGGAGTGGAGGCATTGGAAATATTAAGCAAACAATCATTTGATTTGGTCATCACAGATATCAGCATGCCAGAGATGGATGGCATCACACTTGCTCAGGAAATCAAAGAGAAATATCCAGATCAAAAAGTAATGGCTCTTACCATGATGGGTGAAAACCAGCACATCAAACATATGTTGGCAGCCGGCGTGAACGGATACATACTCAAAAACTCCGACAAGAGTGAGATCATGAATGCTATCAAGACCATACTTAATGGAGAAAACTATTATTCGGGCTCAGTAACTAAAATCATCATAGACGGAATTGCCGGAAAGAAAAAACCGACTCAGCGCTTGACACTGGAAACTCCATTGACAACCCGCGAGAAAGAAGTACTAAAACTGATCGTGAAGGAATACAGCAACAAGGAAATTGCTGATCAGTTGTTTATCAGTGTGCGTACAGTGGATGCGCATAAGCGTAATCTACTTGAGAAAACCGGGTGCAAAAACATTGCAGGATTGGTTGTATACGCGTTGGAGCACAATATAGAGTAAACACTCTACGTAATTCACCTAAAGCTTTTTCAATACTTTAGACACTTTTCACCTAATTTTCACAATAGGTTAATTGCTCTTATATAAGGAAGCCCCTTGTCCCAAATTTGTAAAAGAATTTAAAACAATGGGCACAATGAAACAAGTAGTATTAATCTTAATCGCATCTTTCTTTTTAGCTTATCAGGCTTCATCTCAAAGCTTCATAGCTGAGTCTTACATGGAGCATACACGTGTGAATCCTAAAATAGGAACATCTATAGGATTCAATTTTAAAAACAAGATTCAGGTAGGTGGATTTATTCAGAATACCACATCCGTACAGGACTTTGGTGAAAGAACACCACAGAATCTGGAAAACAGACTTTATGGTGCATTCTTTTCATATCCTATCGTAATGAATAGTGAAAAGTTTGAGCTACAGTTTAAAACGAGAGCAGGTTTGTCTAATGATGAAAACTTCGTAATTACCCCTAGCCTTCAGGGAGGATTCACTCCTTTTAAGCTTGTCACTGTAGGAGCAGGTGTAGGTGTAAGATCTTTTCGACCAACATATTTAATTTCCTTGAGAATCAACCTGCTTGGCAAGAAAACAGGGGGTGTATTAGCTGCCTTAGACAGAGACAACAACCGAAGAAACTAAAACGTACTCTAGGCTACAGATTAATTGATCAGGATTAATTAATTTCTTAAAAAGGTAAATCCTGTGCCCATAACCTGATTTGCCAACCCAACTTACAATATGATGAATTTAAACTCACTAGATCCCTCCAGTATCATTCCAAAGGTTTTATCAACTCACTCATTAAAAAAAGAGATAAAAGGCTCCTTGATTAATTCATTATCAGGTTGTTATGAAGTGGGCTGAATTTCAAATTAACTGGTTGTAGGAGCCCCAGAGAATGATATTTAGTAATACCTCTAAGCAATTCGCCTAAACCTTTTTACCTTCTTTGGACGCCTTTCACCTAATTTTCACAATAGGTTAATTACTCTTATATAAGGAAGCCCCTTGTCCCAAATTTGTAAAAGAATTTAAAACAATGGGCACAATGAAACAAATAGTATTAATCTTAATCGCATCTTTCTTTTTAGCTTATCAGGCATCATCTCAAAGCTTCATAGCTGAGTCTTACATGGAGCATACACGTGTGAATCCTAAAATAGGAACATCTATAGGATTCAATTTTAAAAACAAGATTCAGGTTGGTGGATTTATTCAGAATACCACATCCGTACAGGACTTTGGTGAAAGAACACCACAGAATCTGGAAAACAGACTTTATGGTGCATTCTTTTCATATCCTATCGTAATGAATAGTGAAAAGTTTGAGCTACAGTTTAAAACAAGAGCAGGTTTGTCTAATGATGAAAACTTCGTAATTACCCCTAGCCTTCAGGGAGGATTCACTCCTTTTAAGCTTGTCACTGTAGGAGCAGGCGTAGGTGTAAGATCTTTTCGACCAACATATTTAATTTCCTTGAGAATCAACCTGCTTGGCAAGAAAACAGGGGGTGTATTAGCTGCCCTAGACAGAGACAACAACCGAAGAAACTAAAATATTGTCTCCCACCTGGTATTAGGATCATAAAAAATCGATCCATTCATAATATTCAGCGGGGAAGTGATATTATTCTCATACAGGGTCCCGGTGCCCAGACCCTGATGTCCTTCAGCGTTTACATAATCTGCAAATTGAGCAATGGCATTCAGACCGACATTACTCTCCAAAGCTGAAGTAATCCAATATCCAATTTCCATTTGTTTAGCGATAGTAATCCAATCCATACAAGATGCTATCCCTCCATGCAAAGTGGGTTTCAAAATAATAAAGGCTGGTCTGGTGAACCTCAACAGCTCCACACGACTGGATTTCTCTGTAATACCCACTAACTCCTCATCCAGGGCAACCGGCACTTTGGATTTATTGCAGATAAGCTGCATAGCCTCCAATTGTCGCGGTATGATTGGCTGCTCTATGGAATGAATATTGAAAGGCTCCAGATCGTTGAGCTTTTTTAATGCTTCGTTATTTTTAAATGCTCCATTCGCGTCTAAACGCAGGATACCTTGAAATATACTCCTTGTATAGGAAATCACTTCCAGCTCTTCTTCAAACTTAATCGCCCCAACTTTCATCTTGATACAATCAAAGCCCTGATCCACTTTTTGCTCCACCTGCTCCTTCATTGATTCTTTATCTGCCATCCAGATTAAGCCATTGATGGGAATACCTTTTTCGCCATCCAGAAAGGAAACCTTAAAAAGTTGTTTTTTCCCGCCATTCCACAAATCTAGGAGGGCTGTTTCCAAGCCAAAGACGATACTTGAATAGCCTTCCGGACACAACTTAAATGCAAGATCAAGACACTCACCCATACTGGATGGAATCTTATGAGCATCGATGTCTCCCTGTATTTTCCCGATCACATCTAATACATCGTCATACTTTTCTTCACTCAATCCCGGCAAAGGAGCAATCTCTCCAAAACCTACTACAGCCGGATTGTTTGTATCATATAATTTTATAAACAAAACCTGATGTTTTGTCATGACACCACGTGAAGTTCCTGCCTCAAATTTAAAATCCAGGGTATAGGGCTTATATTCGAGTTTCAACATGTGTTTATGAATTGGAATGAGCTCAATTTAAAGGATTATCAATACAACCTACCTCAAGATAAAGTTGCAAAGTATCCATTAAAAGAAAGATCAGCATCAAAATTACTATTTTATAACTCAGGAGAGATTTCTCATCATATCTTCAAAGATATCATAGACCTCATCCCGGGTGATGCATTACTTGTATCGAATGACACCCGTGTAATTCCGGCCAGACTCGTCTTTCAGAAAGAAACAGGCGCCCATATCGAGATCTTTCTTTTGGATCCTGTGGAACCTTCGCCCCTTCATGAAGAGACCCTTAATGCCAAGGGTACCTGTACATGGAAATGCATGATAGGTAATGCAAAACGCTGGAAAGGGAGCACCTCACTCACCTATTTTATCAAAGACGGAGTAGTTTTAGAAGCCATCAAAAATGACGAGCAACAGGTAACTTTTCGTTGGCCTCCTCACCACACCTTTTCAGAGATCCTGCAAATGGTAGGTAAAGTGCCACTCCCCCCTTACCTGAAACGGGAGATGAATGAAGAAGACAAACCCAGGTATCAGACGGTTTATTCCAAACATGAGGGAGCTGTGGCAGCTCCAACAGCCGGTTTGCATTTTTCTGATGATGTATTGGAAAAGCTAAAAGCTAAAGGCATTACCCAGGAATACCTAACCTTGCATGTGTCTTCAGGTACATTTATGCCCATGAAATCTAGTGTTGAGGAGCATCCCATGCACAATGAGCAGGTCGTGATCACGGATTCACTTATAAAGAAGTTGCTGAATAAGTCGAAAGTGTTTCCTGTGGGAACTACAAGCATGCGGACACTGGAAAGTATATATTGGTATGGTGTAAAAATCGCCCTTGGTGACGATGAGTTCAACATTGCTAAAATGATGCCTTACTACGCTAATAAGGAAAACATCTCACTGGAAGAAAGCCTGAATAATGTGCTTTCAGTAATGGAGAAAAAGGGAGTTTCCAGATTACTGGGGAATACTGAAATCTTCATATTTCCCGGATACGAATTCAAGATTTGTAAAGGGCTTATCACCAATTTCCATCTACCCTCATCGACTTTAATCCTCCTGGTGGCTGCTTTTGTAGGAAGCGACTGGAGGAAAATTTATGATGAGGCACTGGCTAACGACTATCGTTTTTTGAGTTATGGTGATTCCTCTTTGCTAATTCCTGATTTCAATTCATTAAATTGAATTATCTTGGTTTTTAATGGATAAGGCCTTCGACACATTTTTGGGAAAATTCCAGGAGTCATTCGACGCTTTCAGAGAATTTCTAAGAAACCCACTATTTGAATTAGGGGGGAATGAAATCAATCTTGGAACGATTTTCTATTTTTTTATTGCATTCATCCTGCTTGGCTATTTCTCTAAAATCGTTCGACGCATTTTAGTTAAGACTATTTTACCAAAAGCCAATCTGGAAAAAGGTGTAATTGCATCAATAGCCTCAATCACCAGGATAATCATCATTTTCGTTGGGAGCATCATCATTATCCAGACGGCCGGGATCGACTTAAGTGCACTCACCTTATTGGCAGGTGCACTGGGCGTAGGTATTGGTTTTGGCTTGCAAAACATTACAGACAATTTCATTTCGGGGATCATCATTCTCTTTGAGAAACCAATCAAGGTTGGAGACAGAATAGAAGTTGGGGATGTGCAGGGCGATGTGATCAACATATCTTTTAGGGCAACCATGATCCAAACCAATGATAATATCTCGATTATAGTACCTAATTCGGAATTCATCTCGAGTAGGGTGATCAACTGGAGCCACAATGACCGAAACATCCGCTTTCGGTTGCCTGTAGGTGTAAGCTACAAAGAAGATCCGGAAACGGTTAGGAAGATTTTGCTGGAAGTGGCAAAAAACAATCCGCATGTTAATGACAATCCACCACCCACGGTACTATTCACTGAATTTGGCGATAGTTCTCTTAACTTTCATCTAGCCGTTTGGACCACCTCACATACGGATAAACCAAGCATCCTAAAGTCAGAGCTTTACTTTGAGATATTCAAGAGGTTTAAAGCTGAAGGAATAGAAATACCATTCCCTCAACGAGACCTGCATATAAAGCCACCGCTACCAGCATTTGAAGCCAGGTAGTTAGCTAAATTAATCTTTCTTCTTGCGATCATCACCAAATGTAAAGGTAGCTCCTACACCAAGCACACTCTTAAACTGAACCCTTGGACCTACTTCATCTATGGTGCCATCATTGTTGTTGTCAACTTCAATATCAATATCGTCATCATAGATAAGTTGTGTAAAGAAATTGGTTGTCAGCCAGCCATTTACTTTAAAAACAAAACCATTTTGCCAGTTCACATCTATATTTCCAAAGTTCTCCACATAATTGGTAAAGAGCTCAAGCCTGGAGTCAAGCTTTACATTTTTGATGATCTCATCTTTGTATTTTACACGTAAAAAAGAACCTAGCTCAGCCCGTGACCTGGAACCGGGATCTACCCCGTACGCTCCAAGTTCAGATAACCGATCATCCATCACGAAGGTAAACTTCCCTGTGACCGGGATATAGTTGATGGATAAAACCTTACTTGGTTTATAGTCAATACCCAAACCGAGAACCAAATATCCTGGCGCCATAAATCTGGATATTACACTATCCCTCTCGGCTGTTGCAAAACCGTTTGTGAACTGCGTTTTAAAATCCAACAGTCCACTGAAAAACCACTTTTGGTTTTCGTTATTGATCTGATACCCGTACTTTGTGACGAAGTTTAGCTTATCATCAGACTTGGTGAAATCAACTTCTCCCTGTTTGATCAACCCGTAAGCAAGGTCAATGGAATTTTCCCAGGTCTGCCTATCTTTTCTCAGATCTGCAAAGAGTCCCAGATAGCCATTGATCGAAACTGAATTCTGACCCCCAGCTGCCCAGTTTTTGAGTGAAACCTGCGAGAAAGTGATGGAATTTATCCCACCTGCAGTCCAGTAGGATGTATCTTTTTCAACAGCTACGCTGTCTGTTTGAGCAAAGGAACTTGTATAGATTGATACTAAGGCAGTAAATAGAAATAAGCTTACTAATTTCTTCATTTTATAGAGATGTAAATATTAATTAGTCAAATTCGCAGTGAATAAATGATTCATTAAATGCCTCTGAGACTTACTTTAACTACTATTATTCTCTGCTATTACTTGTCAGGCTGTGATACTTCCACAAAAAAAGAGGAAAATATCTATGACCAAGGCATTAATAACGAAAATGTTCACCAAAATTACGAACAGGCGGAGCATCAAAAGTTTCAACCTGAAACCAAAGTTTATTCAAACAAGGAGGATCAGTGTCAAAACAATTGCGCTGAGGTGATTATTCAATACCCTTACTTTAACAAGTCAGAAGAAGAGAAGTTCAATCAAATCGTAGAAAATCAGATTGAGTCCGTACTTGAAGACTTTACGATGTCTAATCAATCGATTAATGGGTTTGAAGCAAAGGCAGAGGAGTTTATCCAAAGTTATGCAAGCTTCAAAAAAGAATTTCCGGATGTGAGCACACCCTGGACCCTCGGAATAGATATATCAGTGAAGCATCAGCACCCATCTTTTATTACTCTTTCTACAACAACCAATGCCTATACCGGAGGAGCGCATCCACTCAGCACCGTACAATATTTGAATGTATCATCCGATGGAGAGCCAATTGCAGATCTGGACTATTTCATCTCCGATAAAGAAAGACTAAAGGAAATAGCTGAAAAGCAATTTCGGTCAATCAGAAACATTCCAGATAGTCAATCCTTTTCAGATGCAGGGTTTTCTTTTGAAAATGATCAATTTTACCTTCCTGAGAATTTTGGTTTTTCAGAAATAGGGTTGGTGATCTACTATAACAGCTACGAAGTAGGCCCCTATGCATTAGGACCTACCGAAGTCATAATTCAGTATTCTGAGCTAAAAGATATTTACAAGTTTCAACCTCAATTGTAGGTATTCACCTTTGCATCTTCTTCTTTGAGAATTCTTCTGAGAATCTTTCCTATGTTTGATTTAGGAAGCTCGTCTACAAACTCAATATATTTTGGTTGCTTGTAACCGGTGAGGCATTCATCACAATGTTTGTTGAGTTCTTCAATAGTAAGCGAGGCATCTTTTTTGACTACAAAGACTTTTACTGCTTCTGTTTGGCTTTTATCGGGTACACCTATTGCCCCTACTTCCAGCACCTTGGGGTGCATGGCTATGGCATCTTCCACCTCATTAGGGTACACATTGAAACCAGACACAAGGATCATCTCTTTCTTGCGATCTACGATCTTAAAGAATCCTCCATCAAGCATTACGGCGATATCTCCCGACTTGAAAAAGTCATCATCCGTCATTACCAGCTTGGTCTCATCTGGTTTTTTCCAGTATCCTGCCATCACCTGAGGACCCTTGATACAAAGCTCGCCTTTCTCCCCTTTCTTTACTTCCTTACCATCTTCATCGATCAGCTTGATGTCGGTACTTGGTATGGGTAATCCAATAGACCCAATTTGAATATTGCCATCCAGGGGATTGATACAAACACCCGGAGAAGTTTCTGTCAAACCATAAGCCTCTGCTATTCTAAATCCGGTCACCTTTTCCCATTCTTCCAACACATACCGCTGCAAGGCCATTCCACCTGCAAGAACCACTTTACAGTTGGAGTGATCAATTTCTTTGAACTTGGGATGGTTGAGCATTTTGATAAAAAGCGTATTTACACCGGTAATCAAAGAATACTTGTGCTTTTTCATTTCACCCAAAAATGCCGCCATGTCTCTAGGGTTGGTGATCAAAACATTCTTAGCTCCAAGTTTAATGGCCAAACAAAGGTTGGCTGTGAGCGCAAAAATGTGATACAGTGGCAAGGCTGTAATGAATATCTCTGTTTGAGGCTTCAAGTCTCCAGGCACCACCCATGCATTAGCCTGCTCCAGGTTGGCAACCATATTTCGATGGGTAAGCATGGCGCCTTTTGATACCCCGGTTGTTCCTCCCGTATACTGCAAGAAAGCAATATCAGCAGGTTTAATCTTCGGTCTGTTTAGGGTTTTACCTTTTCCTTTATCCAAAGCATCCTGGAATTTGACCGCATTAGGCAGCGAATAAGCAGGCACCATCTTTTTGACCTTGCGAACAACAAAATTGACAATTGCGCCTTTAAGCCCGCCGATCATCCCCCCTATACTGGCGACAATCACATATTTTATGGATGTTTGATCTAAGATTTTTTGCAGGTTTGAAGCAAAATTCTCCAGGATCACAATCGCCTTGGACTCCGAATCAGTAAACTGATGGAGCATCTCCCCTGGTGTGTAAAGTGGATTGGTATTTACTACCACCAGACCAGCTCGTAATGCTCCCAACAAAGCAATTGGGTATTGTAACACATTAGGCATCATAAGTGCAATCTTGTCATCCTTCTTCAGGCCACAATCATGCTGAAGATAAGCAGCAAAAGCCGCTGACAAGTTATCCACGTCCCTGTAAGTGAGGACTTTGCCCATGTTTTCAAACGCCGGCTGATCGGGATATTCTCTGAAAGTGACTTCAAAAAGATCTACCAGTGATTCGTATTGTTCAGGATTAATTTCGTGAGGTACTCCTTTAGGGTAGCTTTTAAACCAGGGTTTGTCCATGTGTTTGTTGTTTATTTTTTAATAAATATAGCTTGAATCAATCAAAAATGATGGATTGATATATTAAGGTTCTTAGCATCAACTGATCATTCACTACTGATCCGGGTCTCAGCTGCGTGAAATAGACTACTACCAAATTCTCTTCCGGATCAACCCAGTATTTAGAACCATAGGCTCCACCCCATCCAAATGTACCTACAGAACCATAGGTACCATAGGCTCCAGTGTCCTTTACTACATCAAATCCGAGTCCAAAGCCTTGACCAGGTCTAAAATCTATTCCGTTCAGGTGATCTGTGATCATCAAATCCACGGTGCTGGGTGCCAGCAAACGTTTGCCATTGAGCGCTCCACCATCTGCAAGCATTTGAAGAAACAGGTAATAATCTTTGGCCGTAGAGAGCAAACCTGCTCCTCCAGAAAAACACTTTCTTGGACCATTGATATAGGCACCTTGTGCATTCATCGTTCCTTTTTCCGGGGCTGGTTTCAATTCGCCATCTCTTGGATTATATACTGTAGCCAACCGATCTTTCTTCTCCTTTGGGAGGAAGAAATGTGTGTCTTTCATGCCCAGAGGATCAAGTATCTCCTGCTGTATAAACTGATCAAGCGGTTTTCCAGAAGCTTTCTCAATGACAAGGCCAAGGATATCCGTATTGTAGCCATACACCCATTGAGTACCGGGGTGACTAACGTTTGGCAACCTGGCCATTCTTGGAATGACTTCTCCAATGGTTTCATTGCGATCAGCAAAATACCATCCCTGGATACCCGCTTCAGCCCAGGCATCGGACACAGGTCCACCTCCATAATTGATACCGGCTGTATGGGTCAGCAAATCTTTGATAGTGATGGCCCGACTGGCTTTGACAATTTCATAAGTACCATCTTCTTTAGGCTCTGAGACTGTGGTCTCTGAAAACTCCGGAATGTAATCACCCACCTTGTCACTAATGAGCAATTTGCCTTGCTCCTGCAAAATCATAACACCCACACTGATGATGGCTTTGGTTTGGGAAGCGATCCTGAATATGGCATCTTCTTTCATCACCCGTTTTGAATCAATATCTGACATCCCAATGGCCCTGTAATAGGCTACTTGCCCTTTTCTGGCCACCAGAATTACACTTCCTGCCATTTTATTATCCGATACATATTGCTCAAATCTGTCCGTTAGCCGCTCAAGTCTTTCGGATGATATACCTACTGTTTCAGGTGGCACCACCTGAAGAGATTGAGAAAAGAGGGTGAAAAAGATCAGGTTGAAAAGTACGATCAGTGCAGAATGCTTACACTTCATTATTAGGTGAATTAGGTTAGAATGAAACTTTTCGGCTGAAGATAAAATAATTTATCCCAATTTTTCAATATAAACTTTCATATTCTTCCCTGTACTGCCGTGGAGTGCGACCATTTACTTCTTTAAACTGTTTATTAAAATTGGAAAGCGTATTAAAGCCGGACTGATAACACACCTCAACAATGGAAGCATTTGTCTCCCTGAGGAGCTTGCAGGAATAGCTAATTCGGATTTCGCTTAAAAAATCAGAAAATGTCTTATTTGCACGGCTCTTAAAATATCTGCTAAAAGAACTTGGATTCATGTTTGCCATTGCTGCTACATTTTCCAGGGATATTTTCTCCCTGAAATGCTCCATCACATAATTCTGCACCAGGTTCATCCGCTCAGTATCTGACAAAGAGTACTTGTTTCTGTACCACAAGCTCCCAATGGGCTTGACCTCATGAGAACCGGCAAGTAAATGAAGGATATTGAGTAAAATAATGATACCCTCAAAACCATCAGCTTCGTAGAGTTTTCTCATCAGCTGCGTTACCTCCACATTAGTTTCTCCTTTGATTTCTATGCCTCTGGATGCCTCCTGGAAAAGATGTCTTACTTTGAGTGTTTCGTCTTTGTCAAGCAGACCTTTTCCCAGGAGATTCTCATGAAAATAAATGACCATTCCCAGGCTTTGTAAATTACCTGATCCATCAAAATAGCTATTATCACTCCGCCACATATGCGGAACATGAGGTCCAGTGAATACCATGTCTCCTTCGCTGAAATGGGTGATGTTGTCTGCCACAAACCTGGTCCCATGACCTTTCAACACTACAAAAAGCTGAAACTCCGGATGTGAATGAAAGTTTGGGTCGAAATAAGGTGAGTCCAACAACTGAGCCGCATATACTTTGTTCTCTTCAATGGGCTTTTTCCGAATAACACGTTTTGGGTTCACTGAAAGACTCATACTTTATTTTCACATAAATTTTGAATTATTTCGGAATATAGGTCAAAATACAGTCATTATATGGCGATAAAAGAGAAGCTTTTCATTTAATTATCTCACACATTTGTTATGAATTAACTCAACATTGATATGTCATCCCAAAAAATCAGAGTCGCCATCATCGGTTTAGGTTTTGGCGCAGAATTTATTCCAATTTATCAAAGACATCCTCACGCAGAAATGTATGCCATCTGTCAAAGAACCAAGGCAAAGCTTGACGAGGTTGGTGATAACTTTGGCATTGAAAAGCGATACCAGGACTATGATGAGCTGCTTAAAGACCCGAATATAGATGCAGTCCATATCAATACCCCCATTCCGGACCATGCCCGACAAAGCATTAAAGCGCTGAAAGCTGGCAAACATGTAGCATGCACAGTACCCATGGCCACTACTGTGGAAGAATGTAAAGAAATTGTGGAATTGGTGGCCAAAACCGGTCTGACCTACATGATGATGGAGACGGTGATCTATAGTCGCGAGTTCTTATTTGTCAAAGAAATGTATGAAAAAGGAGATCTTGGAAAGATCCAGTTCCTGAGGGCTTCGCATCAGCAGGAGATGGCAGGCTGGCCGGGCTATTGGGAAGGTCTCCCTCCTATGTACTATGCAACACATTGTGTGGGACCTGTATTGGCTTTACCCAGGGCAAAAGCAGAATATGTTTCCTGCTTCGGGTCGGGAAGAATTGATGAAAAACTCATTGGCAAATACAACTCTCCGTTTGCCATCGAAACCTGCCATATCAAGCTAAAAAATTCCGATCTCTCTGCTGAGATCACCCGTTCGCTCTTCAACACAGCCCGGCAATATCGGGAGAGCTTTGATGTATATGGATCGAAAAAGTCTTTTGAGTGGACACTGATTGAACATGAGGACAGTGTGATTCATACCGGTGAACAACCGGAAAGAGTGAAGATCCCCGATTACGCTCATCTGTTGCCAGATGAAATTGCACCGTTTACGACAGGCGGTGTTTATGATGCGGATGAGCATCAGCACTTGTCTTTTATTCAGGGAGCTGGACACGGAGGATCACACCCACATCTGGTCCATGAGTTTGTTTCGGCCCTTTCCGAGAAAAGAGCTCCGTATCCGAACGCAGTTGAGTCAGCCAACATCACTTGTGTAGGGATACTTGCACATGATTCGGCTATGAGTAATGGAGCCATCAAAAAGCTTCCGGATTTCACCCAATAAAACCCAAAGCCCATGTGGAGAATAAACTGTGTGCTTCTTGCAGCGCTGGTACTCGGATGTAGTCCCTCTACCCAAAAGGAAAGCCAGGAAAACCCTGACCTGGTTGTCAAAATGGATTCCGACTCAACCATCTCTATATTTCGGAAGGGAGAAACATCATCCATCCTGGTTCACAATGTGAGGTCCGACTTTAGACCATTTATTCACCCGATAGTGACTCCGGATGAAAAAGGCATTCTCACAGAATTTAGTCCTTCCCATCACAAGCATCAAACCGGGCTCTACTGGGGCTTCACCAGGGTGAATGGAAGAGATTATTTTCACCACCCAGGGGATAATTACTGGCAAAAAGTATCAGCCGATATTCTGGTTGAAACCGGAAAAGCTGTGAAATGGGAAACTGTCTACCACTTGCTGGATTCCACAGGTTCACCAATTATGAAAGAGACTCAGTTCTGGACGATGCAGGAAGTGGATGGTGAGTATATCCTTGATCTGGAATGGACCGGTGAGGCCCTGGTGGATATCACCATTGGAGAATACGACTATGGTGGATTGTTTCTCCGAATGCCCTGGAAGGAAGGCATAAAAGGTGAAGTTGTAAACGCTGCCCGACAAAAAAACAATGCTGCTGAAGGCCAGCGAGCCATGTGGGTGGATGTTGGGATGCAGGTAGAAGGCCGGGAAGACCTGGCTCACATCACCATTTTTGATCATACCCAAAACAGTGGGTTTCCGCAGCCGTGGCGGGTAGATAGTCAACTGGGTATAGGCCCTGTGAGAGCCAGACTTGGTGACTGGGAAATCAAAAAAGGCGAAAGCGAGATCATAAAACATCAGATACGGGTATTCACCGGGGAGCTTGACAACGTAGAGCTAACAGAAAAATGGACCGAATATGTGGATGGGCATTTCTACTCGGTGGCTGCTCTTTGGGACCTGGCCAGACAGGAAGGTCGGGACGCTAAATTCCTGAACCCGGAAGAAGCTGTAGAAGCCATGACCATTAAAGACGGCTACGAGGTGAATGCCTGGGCGGGTGAACCTATGATCACACAACCCATCGCCTTTTGCTGGGATCATAAAGGAAGACTTTGGGTGGCAGAAAACCGGGACTATGAAACAAGAAAAACCGGATTTTCCAACTCAGGTGATAGTCGAATCCTCATTTTAGAAGATACGGATGGTGATGGAAAAGCAGACAGCCGAAAGGTCTTCCTGGAAGGCATTCCATTTCCTTCAGCCATTGCGGTGGGATTTGATGGTGTTTTCCTGGCTGCACCTCCTAACCTGCTTTTTGTTCCAGACAGGAATAAGGATGACAAGGCCGATATGGAAGACATCGAAGTAAGGCTTACCGGATGGGGCATTCGTGACCGACATGAGACAATTAACAGCCTTCACTGGGGTCCTGACGGCTGGCTGTATGGGCTAGAAGGTTTTGCTACTCCATCAAAGATCCGGAAACCTGTTGGGGAAGGCCATATCTACAAGCATCGGGATGCATTTCCTGCAGATCTCTTAGAAGCAGACGGTATAGACATTAATGGAGGGGTCTGGCGATATCATCCTACCAAAGACGTTTTCGAGGTGGTCGCTCATGGATTCAGCAACCCATGGGGCATTGATTATGATGCCAAAGGTCAGCTTTTCATCTCTGCCTGTGTAATCCCGCATCTCTGGCATGTCATCCCTGGCGGGATCTATCAACGTCAGGGTGGCTCACACTTTAATCCCTATTTGTATTCCGACATCCAAACCATTGCTGATCACCGGCACAGGTCTGCTCATGGGGGAGCGAGAGTCTATCTCTCCGATGCTTTCCCGGAAGATCAACATGGTAGGATATTTATGGCCAACATCCATGAGCATGCGGTATTGTCAGATGTGCTTGAAAAGAAAGGCTCAGGGTTTTCTGCTTCACATGGTGAGGATTTTATGCTCGCCAATAATGCCCAATGGATCGGTTTTAGCATGGAACTAGGCCCTGATGGCAATCTATACGTTCTGGACTGGCATGATGCAGATATCTGTGGCATGGAAGTACTTCATAAAGAAACAGGAAGGATCTTCCGCATATCGGCCGAAGAATCTATGGCCAAAAACTGGAATGGAAGATATGGAGACCTCACTCAATTAACAGACCTGGAACTGGCAAAGCTTCAGACCAACAAAAGCTCATGGCATGCAAGACGGTCCAGAGTGATACTTCAGGAACGGGCTGTTAAAAGTTCAATTTCTCAGGAAGCCGTAAATTCACTAAACAATACCCTCAAATCTGATAAAAATGCAGATTGGCGCCTGAGAGCACTTTGGGCACTTCATGTTTCAAAAGCCATTGACAATACTCAATTGAAAACGCTACTGAACGATAAAGATGAATACATCAGAGCTTGGAGTATCCAGTTATTGTGTGAAGACAAAAAAGTAAGTGATGATATTTTGGCTCGGTTCCAATCGATGGCGAAAAATGATCCTTCTCCGGTAGTTCGACTGTACTTATCAGCTGCCTTGCAAAGGATCACTCCAGATAAAAGGTGGGACCTTGCTATGGCACTCTCTAAACGAAAAGAGGACACTGGTGACCACAATATTCCTCACATGCTATGGTTCGGCGTAGAGCCCCTGATTGATGATGATCCAACCAGGTATCTGGCCATCGCTTCTGAGACGGAGATCCCCATGATTGCTCAATATATGGCTAGAAGAATGGTAGATGCGGATCAGATGCAAACACTGGTAGCCCAACTGGACAAAAAAGGTAAAAACCAGGTGAACCTGCTCAAAGGTTTCAGAGACGGATTGGAAAGTCGACCGGGCACTTCAGCTCCCGATAACTGGGAAGCGGTTTATGAATCGATAAGCAAGCAAGGTGGTGAGACAGCACAGATAGCACTCAATATTGCTCAACAGCTGGGAGATTCCCGGGCTGCACTGCAGTACATGGCTACGCTAAAAGATCAAAAATTCCCTATAGAAAAAAGGATTGAAGCACTGAATGGATTGTCTGCTCAGCAATGGTCTGAGCTACCCACCCTCCTTCCTGATTTACTGGATGAAGAGCCTTTGAGGAATGCTGCCATAAAGAGTATTGCGTCATATAGCCACAATAATCTTGGCCGGGTACTGCTTGAAAAATACCCTGAATTCAATAAAACAGATAAGCTGGAGGCCATTCAAACACTGTCGTCAAGGTCCGGTTATGGAAGGATGCTGACCGATGCCATTAAGAATAAAACCATTCCGAAATCTGATATACCGGCGTATGCAGCAAGACAGCTAAGACGTGTAGTAGGAAATGGATTTGTTGAGGTTTGGGGACCAATTGACCAGCTTACCGGAAACCAAAAAGCCATGTATGAAAAATACCGTGACCTACTCACATCGGAAGCCCTGGCGAAAGCCAATGTGAAAAATGGAAAGCAGATATTTATGCAAACCTGTGGACCCTGTCACAAAATGTATGGTGAAGGAGGCACTCTTGGACCGGACATCACAGGGTCTAACCGGCAAAACCTGGAATATCTGCTCAGCAATATTCTCGATCCAAGCGGAGAGATCCAGGATGACTATCGAATGGTCGTCGTAACTACCCGTGATGGGCGTACCTTCAGTGGCAATGTGGCCATGGAAAATGACAGAACCCTTGCATTGAGTCTGGTTGGGCAAGATACTGTAAGTATCGCCAAATCAAATATCCAGTCGAAAGATGTCACCAATGTGTCTATGATGCCGGCAGGACTGTGGGAAACGCTTGAAGACCAGCAAATTATTGATCTGGTAGGTTATCTTAGGACTTCGAGTCAGGTAGCGTTGAAATAGCCAACCAAATATCTAATTGCATTTTTATTTTAGATCAGATTGCGTTGTCTGATAACAATATGCTTATTTCCACAAAAATAAAATACAACAGCATTGGAAGCCCCGAACCGCCCCCCTGCGACCAAGTCTATGGTTTTACGAGCTACCCGAAATTAAGAAGCAAAGAATGGAATGATGTAAGAGAATAAACAATCGAAGTACTCCTGAATTCCTGCCCGCCGGAGGCAGGCTGATTTCTGAATTCTGTCTCCTATAAAATAGAAAAAGGTCACAGCACCCCTACTGTGACCAGATTCAAATAAACAACATTAACCCAAAAATGATGGCTGTAGGGGAAGGATTCGAACCTCCACGAAGCGGTTAGTCTTTCTTATTCACGAAGTATACCTGAGTAAGCATTTCGTGAACGAGATAAGCTTTATCCCTTATCTTCACCCCCGAGATAGGAGGGCATGTCTGCCTGTTTCATCACCCTACAGTATGTATAAGAACTAATTATGATTCAAAAGTAACAGATCAAATCATACGTTGCAAATATTTTAACAAAAAAAATATATTTATTTATTTCATTCAACAATAAAGGAATATCAATGCATAATTCATAATTAGATAAAATTGGCTTTATTGAATGAAAATAGACATATTCTGATGGCAAAAAGAAGTTCAGATCCTCCTCATAATTAGCCATGAAAATATTTATATGAATACGCGGACTGCTTACTACTCTATGATTCAAATAAGTCTGATGTTTTGAGCTTGTCATGAGTTCCTGAGAGATTGGGTTGAAGATACCGAATGAAGTCTCTTGATGTAATCTTTTAATATAAGACCTCCTGATTTCTGACTCCTGATTTCTGTATTCTGTAGAAAAAGAAAAAGGCCGTAGCACCCCTACTACGACCAGATTCAAATAAACAACATTAACCCAAAAATGATGGCTGTAGGAGAAGGATTCGAACCTCCACGAAGCGGTTAGTCTTTCTTATTCACGAAGTATACCTGAGTAGCATTTCGTGAAAGAGATAAGCTTTGTCCCTTATCTTCACCCCCGAGATAGGAGGGCATGTCTGCCTGTTTCATCACCCTACAGTATGTATAAGAACTAATTATGATTCAAAAGTAACAGAACCAATATAATATTGCAATTATTTTAATAAATTAAATACATATTTACATTTATATTAATCTTAACAGCATTTAATTAACATATAAACAATTCATCCTCTTCCATTCTTATGATTTTGAATTCTTACTAAGAATCTTCTTCCACGGGTATAAATCAGACCAGAATTCAGCCAATTCATTTTAATAATACCTGCCCTGATATTACATTGTATTATTACCTGTACCCTCAGGATTGCAATTTCAGCCTAAACACCTATTATTGTTGAAAAGCTTCCCAAACAATGAAGGTTATCCATATCATCCTAATATCAATTATTCTTGTCGGATGTTCAGACTCAGGCATCGCACCTGTTGACCTTACCTGCGAATATCTCACGGATCCAACTGTCGTAGACATCGCTAACCCCAGGTTATCCTGGATCAATATTTCATCAGATAATGAAAGAGCCCAAAGGCAAACAGCTTACCAGGTTCGTGTAGCATCATCCAAGACCGGTCTCAACAATCCGGATCTATGGGACAGTGAAAAAGTATTATCGAACCAATCTTTCAGGGTTCTTTATGATGGTGAGCAGCTTATTTCCGGACAGGATTGCTGGTGGCAGGTCCGTACATGGGACAAAAATGATAAACCTTCCAAATGGAGCAAGCCTGCTTACTGGGGTATGGGTTTGTTGAAGGAAACTGACTGGGAGGCTACCTGGATTGGGACACCCTGGCAGAGAGAAGAAGCATTACCAATCCCACCAGGAGGCCCAAATGCCGTCCTCGACACCTTCCCCCCTCCTGCCCCAATGTTGAGGAAGTCATTTAGTATTTCAAAGAAAATTAAGCGTGCTAAAGCATATGTAACCGGGCTCGGGTATTTTGAATTTTATGTGAATGGGAAAAAGATGGGTGATGAAGTCCTGATTCCGAATCAAACAAACTATGGTAAGCGACCCGGATTAGAAGATCAGTATATACCTGTTGCTGATAATTTCAAAGAGTACAAAGTCATGTACCTGGCCTATGACATTACAGATCAATTAAACCAAGGAGAAAATGTAATCGGGAGTATCCTTGGAAATGGCTTTTACAATCCTGCCAAATTCTGGACCAGCCCTTATGGCACTCCCCGATTCTTTGGTCAGGTGGAAATCGAATATATAGATGGTACCAAAGAGATCGTTGCCAGTGACCTATCCTGGAAAGCTGACAAAAGTCCTATCCTCATGGATATGGTGTATTATGGAGAAAAATATGATGCCAGACTGGAGCAAATGGGTTGGTCGGCCCCTGGCTTTGATGATTCCAAGTGGACCAATGTAGTTAAAAGAGATGCCCCTTATGGTAAATTAGTTGCCCATACTGCTCATCCCGATAAAATCACGGAGACATTTAAGCCGCTTTCCATCCAAAAGAAAAATGACAGTGTACATGTTGTTGATTTTGGCACAGAAATCTCCGGATGGATAAGGCTAAATAATGTTAGTGGGCCTGCAGGCCATCAAATCGACATTGATTTTCTGAGCAATCAATATTCGGGTGAAAACACTTACATCTTCAACGGTAAGGGAAGTGAGAATTATGCTCCCAGATTTAACTGGTTTGTATTCAGTGCGATAGAAATCACCAACTGGCCTGGTGAGCTTAAGAAAGAACACCTGACTGCCGAGGCAGTGAACACCTATGTAGAAGAAACTGGCATTTTTGAAACATCAAACCAGCTCTTCAATGATATCAACAAGATCTGGAAACGAAGCCAGGTCGATAATATGCATGGTGGGATCGCCAGTGACTGCCCACACCGAGAGCGATCAGGCTATACAGGAGATGGTCAGGTGGCTTGTCTTACAGTAATGCATAATTATGATGCCCGTAACTTTTACCAAAAGTGGATCCAGGATATACTAGGAGCGCAAAATGTAGACAATGGATATGTTCCCAATGGTGCTCCCTGGCAAAGAGGTTGTGGAGGCGGCGTACCCTGGGGTGCAGCAATGAGCATTATGCCCTGGCACTTTTATGTCCAATACGGTGCATTAGATATGCTTGAAGATAATTATGAAGGTATGAAAGCCCACGTAGAATGGATGAAAAAGTGGGTGGATGAAGAGGGGATTATGTTTTCTCAGGAACCTACAGAAGACAATCCCGTGGTTTGGATGAACCTTGGAGAATGGGCTGCGCCTACAGGTCGAAACAGTATACCCCAATCCATGGTACACACATTCTACTTTTGGAGATGTGCAGATTTCACCTCCAAAGCAGCCACTGCACTCGGAGCTGAGGATGAGGCCAACCTGTATGCGTCGTTGGCTGAAAGCACAAGACAAGCTTTCCATCGGACATTTTATGATATGGAAAAAGGATCTTACGGTAATTATGGGGGCAATGTACTGGCTTTGACTATGGGGGTACCCAAAGATCAAAGGCCAGGTGTGGTCGCTGCATTAGAGCAAAATGTTGAAAATAATGACCGACACCTGGATACGGGTATTTTTGGGACTAGGTTCTTCTTTGAGGTGTTGGCAGAAAATGGGTTGAACCATTTGGCATATGCTGCCATGAATCAAAAAACAGAACCAAGTTTTGGTCGCTGGCTGGAGCTGGGTAGCACCACAACGAGAGAGCATTGGAATGAGGATGGCTCTCATAACCACCCGATGTTTGGAGGTGGTATTGTCTGGTTTTACCGTAACCTGGCCGGAATGAGAGCTGATCCAAATCTACCAGGATATAAGCATATCATATTCAAGCCTCAACCTATCTCAACGATGGATTTTGTGAAATACAGCTATAAAACCTCCTACGGAGTTGCTGCGATACATTGGCAAAATAAGCCAGATGCTTTTCAAATGAATATCGAGGTACCGGTTGGTTCCCGGGCTTCCGTTTATTTGCCGGCCACACCAAATAGCCAAATAACTGAAGGTGGGATAGACATTGAGTCTCTTAAAGAGGTCACTTACCTTGAATCTAGAGATGGTTATCAAGTCTATGAAGTTGGCAGTGGGGTCTATGAGTTTAGAGTAGGGAAATAGGTGGATAGGTTGATAGGTTATTGGGTTATTGGGTTATTGGGTTATTCCACCCTCGCTAATGCTTCGGCAGTTAAAAAAGCTTCGGCGGACAAGTGGGTTGATGGGTAAATAGAAATTAGGTCTGTGCTATAAATTACACACAAAAAAAAGAGGATGCTCCAATGGAACCTCCTCTTTTATTATTACCGAATATCCTTTATACCGACTTAGGTGAAGGTATATCGTAATTCGCGTTTCGAGGATCGGCAAGTAAGCGATTAGCTTCTGTAGCACGATCACCCACAAAATGCTCGGCCTCTCCATCAAACTCAAGCCATGGTCCTACCACGTACTCTGCTTTGTCCTCTGGCACACCCATTCCATCACGAGCTATGGCATGGATCTTCATAAATTCCTCGTATGCCAGTTTGTTGTCTCCAAATTGACCAGCTTTAGCATTGAAAGGCACCTTCTCTCCTAACCTATACGAAGTATTCATCAAGTGCCCAAGCGTACAGCTGTAGTGAGCCTCCTTCATATTACCATTAGCCATGGATGGATCATTGGCGCGTACTGCGGTGATAAAACTGCCCCAGTTTCCGCCTTCGGTCATTGGCACATCCTTTACGGTCACATTTCTTGGCTGACTTCCATTATTGGAAACGTACTCTCCATTTTCACCGATGAGCCTTCCACCGTCTTCAAAGTAGAAACGATTTGTTACTTCTCGCACATATCCTTCATGATTTACATTCCTTACATTGAAGAATACATATTGTCCATTGGCAAATTCGGCAAGTGCAAACATGGTGTTGGGTGTTTCACCCTGATCATCCCATTTAAATCGACCACCAAGAGCCATCACTCGTTTCGGATGTGTATTTTCTACCTCGGGATCAAGCGCCCAATAGGCTACATCAAGCTGATGAGTACCCTGATTGTTCAATTCTCCATTTCCAACAGCCCAGTTCCAATGCCAGTTGTAATGGACAAGGTTTTCATTGTACTTGTCAATAATCGCGGGACCTTTCCACAAATCCCAGTCCAGATGTGCAGGTGGGCTGGTATTGGGTTTGAAGCCTATTCCTTCACGGGGCTTACAGGCAAACCCATGAGAAACAACCATTTTACCATACTTTCCTGACCGGATTTCAGATACCTGCTTTCTCCAATGATCGCTACTTCTTCTTTGAGCTCCGTGTTGCACTACTATACCGTATTTTTCTGCGGCGGCAAGAGCTACCCTGCCTTCATAGATGTCGTGGCTAGCAGGCTTCTCTACATAAATATGCTTTTTAGCTTGTGCTGCCCAGATGACCATGAGTGAATGCCAGCTGTTTGGGGTGGCAACAGTGATCGCATCCACATTCTTGTCGTCCAGTACTTTTCTTACATCGGCCACACCTTTTACGGTTGAGTGTAGTCCGCCTTCTTCTTTTAAAGTCTTTACTCTACTCTCAAGCACCTGGCTATCCGGATCAACTAAATAAGCAATCTCAACATTATCTAGCTTTCCAAATCCACTAATATGGCTTTTTCCTCGTCCATTCACACCACAGACAGCAATACGTACGCGGTCATTAGCTCCTATAATCTTCGAATAGGATTTTGCGCTGAACGACATCGCACCGAGTGTAATACCTGTGGTACCCAGGACACTTTTTTTAAGAAAATCTCTTCTTTGGGTCATGTTTCTTTGGGTTATTAAACTTCTAAAAAATAAATGATGCTAAGACTATTGAGCCTTAGCAATCATTGAATTGAATATTTCTAATTGTTCTTTCATGGCAGCTATTCTGTCTGTAGGAGATGTCCGTGCCTCTAGCAGAATATATCCTTTATAGTTCATGCCAACAAATAAGTCCATTAGCTCCTGGTATGGATAATCACCAACATTCAGTTCTCTGATGTGAACAGTATCTCCAAACCATTTTTTCACGGAATTAAAATTTGCTTCAAGCCCGGGGGCTAACAGGTCCTGATCATTGCAGTTCCAACACATTTTCACACTTTCTTCAGTCACCTGCTCAAAAATGGCTTTCATATTAGGAATTTCCTGAGTCAGCTTGCCATGTACCTCCACACGAATCACTTGTCCCATGTCGCTCGCATATTTCCCAACTTCGTTGAATGAGGCTGCTATTTGAGATATAGTTTTCTCTTTCGATACTTCAGCCGGTAGTCCATTAGGCTTCACTTTGATACCTGTAGCGCCAATGTCTTTACACAACTTGATATATTCCTTGGTGCCCTCTATGTTCTTTTTCACCCTGGCCTGATCTACGTGGTGGTAGTCAAAGTTTGAGCCATAACCTACACAAGTAACGTCACTATCGGCAAATCTTTTCTTCACGTCTTCCCTTTGGCTGGCAGAAAGGTTGGTCTCAACACCGTGCGCATGCTCGGTCCGCAATTCAACGGCTTTGAAACCTGTCTTTTCGCAATTGGCTATCAATGTTGGCAGGTCCCAGTCTTTGCCCCATTGGTAGGTGACAAGGCCAAGCTTCATCTTTGATTTTTTGGCCACTTCAGCAAATGCAGACGCATTGAATAATGAAATTCCCGCACCAGCCATGATGCTTTTTTGGATAAAATCTCTTCTTGTTTGATTAATAGACATTATTAAATTTTTTTCTAGCTTAATAATTAGGATTTCTTTTTGGCATATTCATCTGCCAGCTTATTGATCTGCGCATCAGTTAAATCCTCTGACGCCACTACGAGTCGATATCTGAAAGTTGTTGATTCTCCTTTATTGAGCTTGAAATTCAACTCCCTTTCACCATCTGAAAATATTTTTTGGCCAAGCGTATTGGCAGCAAATAATCCATAGTCTCTGGCGTGCCAGTATGTAGGATAGCCTACGTTATCAGGGTGATCAATAATTACAAGGGATACTTTTTCGCCATTAATCTCACTTCCCAGCTTCATCCAACGGCATCTTGTACCCCAAACTTCTTTTCCTTCAATGCCTTCTGCACTTCGGTAATTTCCTTTTACATAGGTGTTATCCATCTTTTCGACCTTTGTGGCCACTCCATGAGAGTCTACCAGAGTGGTAGGTTTATTTGAGGGTAACTCCAATTCACGACTTACCCTGATGGCAAACATACCTTCTTTGTTATCCGTGAAATTCACTTCGTCGATCAGCGCTTTTAAACTCGTAGTTCTGTCGATGATCCTCATGTCTCCATCTGCGACAAACTCAAAACTTGTTTGATCCTCAAGCATAGAAGTATTGTCTGGTGCCTTCCAAAGTGAACTGGTCGTGAGGACTGCGTTTCCTTTCCCGCTTTTGGCTTTTTCAATAGATTGATGATAGATGGAGCCGTATTTACTTTTTCGCTCGGCAGAAATCGCCTCTGAATTATTCCAAAAGTCCAGTCCGTTGACATCCCCATAGTTGAGCCAAACACCCACATGGTGTGGGTGGTCTGTTCTGTCTCCGGCTTTATTGATTAAAGGATAACTTCTTGTAAGCATATTACCACCGGCAGAGTTTACCGGCCACAAAACAGGCTTCATGATATTATCAGGATAGATGTATGAAGTAAAAAGTTCTCCACCGATCAGTACATCTACTTTTTTCTCAGCCTCTTTTACGTTGAGGTCAATGACCTCTTTCTTCTGAGCAAAAAGCAATGGGGTACTCAGCAGAAGTGCCATAGAGATTAAGGTCTTTATTTTCATTTAGGGTCTTTATTAATATTATATTATAGTAAACACAAATTAAAACCTGTCAGGGAATGCCTGACAGGTTTCATATTTATTCTTTGGATTGGTCATTATACCAATTCAGGTACTTCGTAACCTTTTCTGTAATTACGAGTCAACATTTCATCTGCTTCAGGGTCATTGATAAAGGTCTCTGAACCAGGGTTGAAGTTCAACACTCTTTCGAGACGATAAGCAATGTTTCCTAAGTGTGCCAGGCCTGAAGATAAGTGAGCTGTCTCAACTGGTCCATTAAGGATGGTTTTGTCATGCTTACGTACAGCTTCGATGAAGTTTGCAAAGTGGCCATCTGTTCCACCTGCTCCTCTGTCCATTCCTGACGCAGATGGTCCTCCATCTTCTCCGGATTTACCAGGTGTTCTGTCTTTACCTAAGTAAGACTTATACTTGTCGTATCCATCTACAACGATGATCCCTTTGTCACCATAGAAGATATTTCCTACTGTAGCACCATCTTCAGTGTTTGTGCACCAGTGACGCACCTCAAACTGGATGATTTTGCCTTCTTCTGGATATTTATAGACCGAGGTCAGTACTTCAGGCACTTCCTTGGCATCATCCCAAAGGAATTTACCTCCCATTGAGGTGATCTGGCTAGGAAGCCCAACATCCAGACCCCACATACACAGGTCAGTTTCATGAATACCCTGGTTTCCAACATCACCGTTACCGTAATCCCAGTGCCAGTGCCAGTTGTAATGAACAAGGTTTTCAGTGAATGGTCGCTTAGGAGCGGGTCCTGTCCACAAGTCGTAATCCACGCCATTCGGTACGGGAGAAAATCCTGCATCACCAATAGATGGTCTCCATCGGAAAACAAGCCCTCTGGCCATATATACCTTACCGATATACCCATCACGCATAAGTTGGATAGCTTCCTGGATGGCTGGCGAGCTTCTCAGCTGAACACCATGCTGTACGATTCGGTCGTATTTATGAGCAGCTTCTACCATTTTACGTCCTTCCCAGATATTGTGTGAACCTGGTTTTTCAACGTAAACATCTTTTCCTGCCTGGCAAGCCCAAATCGTGGCCAAAGCATGCCAGTGATTAGGGGCTGCGATACTTACTACATCAATGTCTTTGTTGTCATACACTCTTCGTAAGTCCTGCTCCAGAGCAACGTCCTTTTTGTACTTATCTTTAAAATCTTTTTGACGATCCTTCAGGATATTCATATCCGGATCACAAAGTATCGCCACATTCACATTGTCCTGATTCATCAGGCTCGAGATGTGATTCTTTCCTCGTCCATTCACGCCCAATACAGCAGCATTGATCCGATCATTTGCACCAAAAACTTTTGATGAAACAATGGTAGGTGCCACGAAAGCGGCAGATCCTGCAACGGTAGACTTTTTAATAAAGGATCTTCTAGATTTTTCCATGTTTAGAATTTGAGTTTTACTTGATTAAGGTTATCTATTAGGTATTACTATATTTTGGCCACCATGTACCAATTACTCACTGATTTTCTGAACCGATATCGGACAAATCATGAGATGCTTATAGATGAGTTAAATTAATAAAAAATAGCATACCGCACAATTAAAAAACATATCTGACAGCAATGCTGCCAGATATGTTTTGGGGTTGTTGTTTATTGAAATCTGGTTTTATTCACCGATCGCCGCCATTGGGTCCTCATTGGGTATACCAGCTGGCTGTACCACATGAGTCAAAGGCTCAACGTTACCTTCTGATCCATCATATCCTGTGGTCTGATTCAGGACTGCACCCACATTACCTACAAGGTAGGTTTGAAATACCGGCCAGAAAATATGCTTAGGATCCATGGTATATCTAACATCTGGATATTGCCACCATGGTGTTTCTTCTTTAAAGAAAGTATTCTTATCCATTTGCCTATTATAATAGAAACTATTTGATGAAAGTGAAGTTTCAATATCACCTCCTGAAATTGAATAAGTATTACCCAAATAATCAGTTTGTCCTGTTTTCGCATAGATCACAGATATTCGAACTAATTCATCATGACGCATCTCTTCACCCCACATTTCTCTTGTTCGCTCGTCAAGTACAGCACCTATTCCGAGTGCCTGAACCTGCCCCTGGGTGTACATTTCAAGTGCATTGGCCCGCATTCTGATCGTGTTGAGATCATCAGTAGCTCCAGCCCAGTCCTGCTGCCAAGCCCTAGCTTCAGCACGGAGTAAGTAAACCTCTCCCATTCGCATGATGTAATAGTCTGCATCTCCACCGTCTTGTCTGTTCAAATTGTGCTCTACATTCACAGCATAAGCCTTGAATCGAGGCCAATCATACCAGCATCGGATGGTATCATAACAAGAAAGTTCATTTGCATCTCTCATGCCATTATTATTTAAATCAGGCCATAATTCAAGCGGTTGAAAATACCATGGAGAGTCTTCATAGTTAGGGTTATCATATATCGCATCCTCCATCTCAAACCAGTTAACATCACTGTGACGATAATCCTGTTCATCCACGGTACCATTGAATCTCCAAACATCATACTGTGCATATGGAGTGATACGGGCAAATCCCTGAGAACGTCCGAACTTCTTCATGGTACGTCCGTTTACGTCATTAGTAACCTGCCTGGTATCAACCCCATTTCCTCCGGACTCACCAGGAATCCTGATACCTCCGGTTGTTGAAAACATATTTGGTCCCCAGCCTCGTATTCTTGCTGATCGCCCCATACTGCCAAGTACCTGTGGAGTATTCACAAAAAGCCAGATACCTTCAGGATTATTTGGCTTTTGAGCACCTGCATTCTCATGCATCACATTGTGCGCCTGAGCAGGAGTATTCATGTCAATACCCGGAAGCGGATTTCCTGTATTTGGATTCACATTATTACCAACCAAAACAGTAGTCTTACCGGCAGGGATATCAGCATCTGTAAACAATCTGGACTCTCCATCATTAATGATATCAGTCAATATGTTCTCAGCATCTGCAAATCGCTCATTAAGCATGTAGTATTTAGACAATAGCACTCTTGCTGCATCCTTTGGAGCTACTCCAACAGGTAATTCACTCTTTGGTTTCATCCACTCTTCAGCGAATTCAAGATCAGTGATCATCTGATCCCAGATCCCTTGCATATGGAATACTTTGAAATCCCTTTTCGCCTCAGAAACAACAGTCAATGGAAAAGCGGTGTTACCAAATTGCATTGTCTGCTGCAGATAAAACCAGGCTCTTAGGAAATAAGCAGAACCCAGAATATGGTTTCGATCTTCATCATTTACGCCATCGGGCCAATCAGGAATATCTATATTATCAATAACCCCATTGACGGTTTTGATATTCTCGTAGTTCTCAACATAAAATGTTCTGGTTCTACTACCTGATGCTGTTCGTGTATTAATTGGATTAGCGTAAGTTCGCAAATCTGCATAAGAATCGGGTTTATCTGTACCACCTACCACAGAAGTCTCTCCCATGTTGTGGTTAAACAACAATGGCGCGGTATCACCATTCCATTGATTACGCACACCCCGGTAGGCTCGCTGCAAACCTGTTTCCAGACCTGCTGCATCCACAAAGGTGTTTCCCGGGCTTAGGAACGATAGCGGTTCCTCCACCAAAAAGTCATCGCTACAGGAAAATGACACAGTCATTCCCAATGCAACGATCACTACTTTATATAATCTATTTATTTTCATTTCTATTCTTTTATTAATTAAGTATTGTATCCAACTCATTAGAAACTAAAGTCAAGACTAAAAGAATAAGTCCTTGGCATCTCTCTCTGACTTTCAGGATCACCATATATCCACGGTGTGAAAACAGCTGCATTTTCAACGTTTACTGCCAACCTAACACGACTGAAGTTGAGGTTTTCCAGTATACTTGCCGGCAGGCTGTACCCAAGAGAAAGGTTTTGAATTCTCACATAACTTCTATTAAGTACTTGCTGGATATCAAGTAATCGTATGGAGTTAATTCTTCCTGCATTATCAATCTGGTTATTAGGCATCCAATAAGGAATATCATACCAGTTTCGGTTCTTGATATATTGCTGTGCCCAGTTGAAAGGATCAGTAGTTTCACCCATCCATGATAATTTACTTAGGAGGACAACACCCAAATCAAAGCCCATGAATTCAACATCATTTCTCAGGGTGAGATACCACGGTGCCTGACTAAGACCCTGGAATGTCCTGTCATCCACATTAATCACCCCATTTCCGTCCTTATCCACATGTCGAAAATCACCAGGGAACAATCCGTACTGTGCGGCTTCTGCTTCCTCACCGATTTTGTAAACACCGTCAGTTTCCAGCTGCCAGATCACGTCCTTGCTCTGACCTATAAACCATCCGTTCTGAAGGTCATCGTTTTCCCTGAATGATCCATCAGGCTGCTCTGATGGTTCATTACCTAGGGATTTGATTTTATTCACCGCATAGGTCACATTGAAACTGGTGTTCCACAACAGGTTATTAGTTGTTATGTTTCGTGTGTTGATACCCAGATCAAATCCATTATTTTGCAGACTTCCAACATTGTTCTTGGCAGACTCAAATCCAGTTACTTCCGGAAGTTTCTGGTCAAGAATCAGGTCTGTCGTTTCCGACTGGTAAATATCTAATGTACCACTCACACGATCACTGAACAACCCAAAGTCAATTCCAACATTGAATGAAGCTGTTCTTTCCCAGGAAAGACCAGGAAGCGCAAATCGATCCAGTGAAGTCCATGGAGTAGCGACATATCCTCCATCATAATTCAACCAAAAGCCACTACTCAATTGAGCATATGCGTTGTAAGCTTCAAGACCTCTACTGTTACCATTTACACCCCAGCTAGCTCTCAGTTTCAAGTAGCTTAAAAGTTGTGAGGTTGGCATAAAACTCTCATTCGTGACAGTCCATCCGGCAGCAAGTGCAGGGAAATTGGCCCAAAGGTTTTCAGCACCAAATCTTGAGTATCCGTCTCTTCGAATAGACGCTGTGAAGTTATATCGGTTTGCAAAGCTATAGTTAACCCGTCCCATGATACCAATTCGAGAGTTTCTTTCATCGTCTGCATCAACCAATGGAATCGCAGCCAAACCAAGACCATGAAATCCCAGGGCTGGAGTAGGCTGAAAATCCCTACCTTCAGCCTCTGTAAACCAGTTTTGATTTCTTTCTGTGTTGTAAAGACCTGTAACCGAGAATCGATGATCACCAAAAGCCTTGTCCCAACTTAAGATTGTGTTCGATTGCCATTCGAAAGATTCGTTGTGACGTCTGCGCACATAATCAATCGCGGTATTAGGGTTTCTTGCATCATCGAAGTCAAATCGCTTCCGGAAATAGAATCGAGGGGTATAGTCCTGACGAATACTAAATCCAAAAGGAAGTGTAACTTTCATAAACATGGTAGGGTTGACCGCAAAGCTTTGGTACTGTCTGGTGTTCCAGGAAGGATTAAGGTATTCATTACCCTGGTTGGATCCTGACCTCGCACCCTTTAGATTCTCAACTGTTCTTGGTACATTATTTTCCCAGGGTTGATCCCAAACAGAACTGGTTCGGTATCCACCATTAGAAATTGGCTCCTGTCCATCATCCTGAAAAGTGAATTGAGAATTTACACCCACACTCAAGAAATCAGCAAGTTTTACATCTAAGTTCAACCTGGAAGTAATGGTCTCAAAAGATTCCCATTTTTGAACGGATTCTCGATAACCGTATCCGGCTGAGAAAAAGTAAGAGACCCTTTCATTTCGTCCTGAAACACTCACGTCGTAGTCTTGCCTTGTGCCTGTCTGGAACAAAAAGTCCTGCCAGTCATAGTCAATACCAGCCATATAGTTCTCAAGTTCGTTTGACTCTAACCCAAAGTTTAGTCCCCGAGTCCGTCTGATATCTTCATCACTTGCATTTGCAGGTAGACCATTTAAGGTCAGCCATTGAGACTGAAGGTCAGAAGACAAAGCAAAATAATCATCATACGCACTAACTGGATCTAATACAGAATTTTCCACTGTCTCGAATACATCAGTCAACCAGCTTAAAGCTGCTTCTGATCCCTGATGGGTCGTAAGACGTCGAGCGCCTTGCACCAAACCAAGCCTCGTACTGAAGTTGATCTGAGGCTTACCTAATGAACCCTTTTTCGTTGTGAAAATAATTACCCCATTGGAAGCCTGGGAACCATATATAGCAGCGGAACTTGCATCTTTCAATACATCAACGCTTTCAATCGTATTAGGATTAATTTCTGCAAGGTCTCCCCTGAAAATAACACCATCTAATACAATTAAAGGTTTGTTAGCTTCCCTTTCCTCATCATCACCATTCCTACCATCAATATCCGCTTTTAATGAGGCATCAGCTCTAACTTCGAAGTCAGGCACCATTTTAGCATTGGTAGCATAACCTACCTGAAGTCCGGGTACCGCACTTCTCAAAATCTCAGAAACACTGGTAGGCTTATATTTTTCCATCTGCTCTGCCTGCACATTGACAATGGCTCCGGTCAAATCCTTCTTTTGGGAAGTACCATATCCAATTACAACAACTTCTTCAAGTGCTGTAACATCTTGTGCCAAAGCGACATCAATGGTGGATCTATTGCCTATGTTTTCCTCTACTGTTGTATAACCAACAGAACTAAACACAAGCGTAGATTCCCCCGCGGGCACATTTAGGGTGTAGTCACCATTGAAGTCTGTGATCACACCGGTTGTTGTGCCTTTTACCACAACGTTTACACCGGGAATACCTTCACCGTCATCCCCAGTCACCTTTCCGGTAACTGTCTGTTGTACTGGTTCATCAGTACTACCCTTCGAATCAGGTGGATTCGATGTTGCTAGAGCCAAATCAGTAGCACTCACAGTAAACAATACTGCCAATGCCAATGCTCTAAATGATTTCCAAAGTAGTTTTTGGTTCATAAATAAAAACATTACGTTAAACATTGAATTTAGTAGTAGGTATATTGAATTGTTGAACTCTAAGCTGAACACGCTGAATTACGTCACCTGAAGCTCGCTGAAACTGCATGAACTTTCCCTGAACTTCCTTCCTATTCCATTTTAAAAATGAAAAGAAAATCAGTTTTGCATAAACTACAATTTGGAGCGGATTTTAAACCTGCATCGTCTGCAGAATATACTTTCAATAAAACTTGTAAGACAAGGGAGCGAATCGCCTTCAATCTCAATCAACCTATTTGTAAGTTAATTTTTACCTTTCAAAATATTCAAAAATAGATTTCCTAATTTTAAATAAATGCAATTCATTCACCAATTTTCATGGTTATTTGAATATTTCACATTATAACAGGCATTTTGATGAATTTTTAGCATCTATATTTTAAAGGTTTATCTGACTTTTCACCAAAAAAATCTTTCCTCAGGGCTTTCGTTAACGTACACGAAGTTCCCAAAAACTATTAGAAGTTGAGGTTCTCCTTAAATAACGGAATGCTGCTTTCCTAAACCGTTTTTAGGAGTGCCGTGATGAAGCTGAAATTTGATTAGTGGTAGAATGAAATCAACCACATCAAATGGAGGATAGGTGATATTCAAAAACGTTTACATTACTTATTACTTGTCACCTAATTAGCGAGCTTCAATAGGGATTCTTTTGGTCCTCCCCCAGTAAATGAAAAAAGCAATTGCTGCGAGGAAAAAATTGGTGCCAATCATGGCATATTCACCTCTGGATAAGTGGAAGAGCGCAGCAAGTGTCATTATTGCAATAAGGCCAAGCGCAGCAATTGGTGTCAACTTTGGTTGGACCCTTAAAAGGGCTGGTAAAAAAATACCTAGAGCACCTGTCATCTCCGCAACCCCGATGAAGCGAAACAACAATTCAGGAATTTCATCGGCCCAGGGCATCTGCTGAGTAGCCACTTCCACAGAAGTAGAAACTTTGGCGTATCCAGCCATAAAAAACATCGCGGCTAGAATGATTTGGGCCACCCAAAGGAATATATTCAATAGCTTATTATTCATAACTCATGCTGTTGGCTGTTAGTGAGGTAACACCAAAACAGTTCTAATGGTTCTGCTGAAGACCGAGCTTACCCGCATTATAAGGAGTGTGGAGGAAGTGTGGAGCGACACTGGACGGACTGTAGAGGATGTTCGGACTTTTAGACTATTAGATGTTTAGACTTTCCGACAATCGGATGTTCGGACTTTCCGAAGTTTCGGATTTGTTTTATCAAAGCATTTTGTAGCACACAGCGTATAAACTAAATCTTATTCCTTATGATTTAGGAGACAGGAGACAGGAGACAGGAGACAGTATACAGTGTGATGATGCCTAAATAAGGTTGACCGGATTTAACACTCTGTATTTATCTAAATAACTTACTTTCATTCTGTTATTAGAATAAGACCTATCCATAATCAATTCTTCAAATTGATCTGGACTAATACCTCCAATTGAACTATGTGGCTTCTGAGAATTATACATTCTTACTGCCTTGGCTAATGCCGCTCTAAGTTCAATTGGAGTAGTAGGATTATAAGGTTTTAGGTAGTTATTCTTTATTATCCCGTTTAAACGTTCAGCATGAGGATTTTCATACGCTGTTTTACCCATGCTATTATCTAACCCTTGCTTTTTGGTTAAACTAAGGAATTCCTTGCAATAATATTGACCACCTCCATCAGAATGGAAAATAGTACCGGAGAGTTCAGTGTTTTTCCTAGTCAAAAATGCTTTTGTCAGTGCTGGAATTGTTGTTTGTTCCGCTCGTAATGTTGAGCTACAGCTCCAGCCTATAATCTTCCTTGAATACAGATCTGTTATGAAGGTCAAGTAAAAAAACTTTCCATTCATCTCATAGTATGTAATGTCACTAACCCAAGCCTGGTTGACATGTGTCAACTCCCTATCAACAATCAGATTATCAAACCTAATTACCCCTGTTGAATCAGTCGTCCTCCTAAAATTACGATCAATACGTACTTTATAGCCCAATTGAGCAAACTGCTGCTCGAAAGCATCTCTACCTAGTGTTTTAGGCTCAATCAGCTTATATATGTATCTCAACGCCATCTTTGGATGATCTGATCTTACCTGATCTACAATTGGTATTAAGTAATTCAACTCTTCCATCTTCCTTATTTGGCGGTTTAAACGCTTATGCAATGCTTGTTTGCTAATGCCTACTACTGCATAAAGTCGATTCAACTTGATTTTGTGTTTTTCCCTGTTGTACCAGAACCACTGGATGGTTTTGAACCAAACTTTTTTTTAATATCAATCCCCACCTCTTCAGAAGCTATTTCCACCATCTTCTTATGAAACTCAATCTCTATCTGCTTCTGACCCAAAAGCTGCTCTAATTCTTTGACTTTCTCTTTGAGAGCCTCGATTTTCCGTGTATCGCTTTTCACTTCAATAACTTGTCTTGTGCCTCGCTTTAATTGTGTGGAGTAGAGATGGATCCATTTATAAACCGAACTTCGGGTTACTTGATATTCCCTACTGACCTCACTAACCGTGGTTAAATGACGGTCTATCTCACTTACTTTTTTCTGCTTAAACTCTTTACTAAAATAACGACGTTGTCTTTCTAAGCGACTTAACTTCTCAAATTCATTTAATGTTGCCATTTCTTCTGTTTTCTAAACTTATAAAAATGGTCAACCTATTTCAGGCATTGACAGTGTGTCTATCTCTAGTCGCCTGCTGAGAAAGGATATAAGGCTTATGAAATGAAGGGTTAAGAATGAATATGGAAGCAATTCCAGCACAGAAATTATTAATTCGAAGGACTTCTGATTTCTGACTCCTAAATTCTGAATTCTCCTATAAAAAGAAAAAGGCCGTAGCACCCCTACCACGACCAGATTCAAATAAACAACATTAACCCAAAAATGATGGCTGTAGGGGAAGGATTCGAACCTCCACGAAGCGGTTAGTCCCGATGATTCACAATAATATACTAAGGTAAATTATTGTGAATAAAACCGGGATTTCTCCCTTATCTTCACCCCCGAGATAGGAGGGCATGTCTGCCAGTTTCATCACCCTACAGTGTGTATAAAGAACTAATTATGACTCAAAAGTAACATAACAAGTTATTTTTTAAAAATATTTTAATATTTTTGGTAAATATTTATACCTGAGTTAAGATTGTAGAGTCATTGTTGCGTATTTAAAAATATCACCTGTTTAAAATGAGTAAAAATTACGAAATTGATAATGTAGACTTAAAAATCCTCAATTTATTAATGGAGGATGCCAAAATCCCATATACCGAAGTTGCAAAAAAAGTATTTGTTTCCGGAGGTACAGTACATGTCCGAATGAAAAAGCTCGAAGAGATGGGTGTTGTAAATGGCACAACACTGAAGATGGACTATTCTAAACTGGGATTTGATGTAACGTGTTTTATGGGAATTTTCCTTCAAAAGAGCTCTCTTTACGATCAGGTTGTAGAAAAACTCAGGGACATTCCGGAAATCGTAAAAGTTCACTACACCACTGGTAATTACAACATCTTCATTAAGATCCATTGCCGGGATACCCGACACCTGAAGGATGTACTTCATGATAAGATCCAGAAAGTGGAAGGTATAGAACGAACCGAAACATTCATCTCCCTTGAAGAAAGTCTGAACAGACATCTTCAATTCTAGGCAATTAAGCGATTATAAATTCTTTCAATTTAGCCCACTTCTCTTTGTGGGTTTTACTTCTCTATACTAAATTACTACGCCTTACTTATATATAGGTGTAAAAAACGGAGGCTTGCCTCCCACCCTACTAACTTAACATCCCCAAAAATGAAGATTGATAAACTGATAGTCGTCAGCGTATTATTTATTGCTGCTTGCGGCACTTCGGCACCCGAATACTCTACCGTAAAATCCTGGGATGAGCTCGTAGCCGGCTCTGACTTTAAATATGTCACCCCGGTAAGGATATCTGATCCAGGGACGGCTGAGAATCCAACCTATACGGGTTTCTGGTTTTACGACGAACAGCAATTCGATACATCGGGAAGGTATATGCTTGCCATGAAAGTATATTTCAAGGAAAGAGAAGTGACTTCTTCTGATGTTGGGGACATTGGGTACTTTGATTTGGAAGATAACAACAAATGGACCAAGATCGGGGAAACTACCGCATGGAACTGGCAGCAGGGTTGCCGACTTCAATGGCGTCCTAATTCTGATGAAATACTTTGGAACGACCACAATGATGATAAAACTGCGTTCGTCTGCAGAGCCTATAATTTTAAAACCGGAGAGACCAGAACTTTACCACGAGCCATCTATGACATCAGCGATGATGGCAAAATGGCCCTTACACATGATTTTGCCAGGATGAGACATGCTGGCACATCCTATGATGGTGTACCCGATCAGTATGTCGATAACGAAGCACCTGCTGAGTCAGGGATTGAGCGCATGGATATGGAAACAGGGGAAACTACTTTCCTGATCAGCCTTGAAAGAATGCGCGAAATTGCTTTCCCAGAGGGATATGAGGGAGAAACCAATCTGTATTTCTTCAGAGAAGGATGGAATCCATCCGGGACGCGGTTTATTGCTTTTCTACGTAATATGGACAGCCCAAACAGGCATGTCTCGGGATGGTCCATTTCTGCCGATGGCCAGGATGTCAGGTATTTCTTCAATGATCCCAGCCACCACGTATGGTTAGATGACAACACGATTTTCGAAGGAAGATATTTTGGATACTTCAAAGATGATGGCTCTGGAGAAATGGTTGATCAATATGCTGAAGTGAAGGCCAATATTGACCCGACCATCCTCCCCGCACCTTACGATGACTGGATCCTGGGTGACACATATGTACTTGAGGGTGTACAACATCTATTCCTTTTCCACATACCAACAAAATTGTTTGTGCCCCTGGCAAAGCTTAAAGCCACAGGGCCTGATGGAGGAATTTTTAGGGTAGATCTTCATGCCCGGTGCAGCAGAGATGGCAGAACGCTTTCGATTGATGCAACTCATGAAGGAAAAGGCAGACAGCTTTATACACTGGATATTGGGCATATACTGGACAATCCGCCAATCAATTAGCTACATGTTCGTCGTTCAGTGTTCCTTAGTTGTTCACTAGCGCGGAAGTTTCTTCTGTGCGGTTGAAATAAGTCAAAACCGTGGATTGAAAATGAAATGCATTCGTAGCTAAAAAATCCAACAAAATTTAGAGCCACAGATGCACCAATCTCTCGTTTGCCATTACCTAAAGAAAGATTATCCATCTTTTGATTTGTTAATACTATCCTCATCATCTGTAGAGGGATGTTATATAATTGTCACCAATCATTCTAATAAGTTATAATGTGGAGATAATCACTCCGACTGATCGGGGTATTCGTGTCATACTTCATCTCATCACCATTCATTCTTAATATTTATTCGGAATTCGCGGCAACAAAAAACACATCTCCACTAGCATCCGATGATATAATCGTACAATTTATTGAGCTCCCACTCAAATACTTAACTACGATATTGAAATGAAGCCGATGACCGGGAAGCAAACCAGTCTATTGTCATTATCTAGACGCTTTTTTTAGTAGACACAGCAATCAAATGCTTGTTTATTGAATTCTTATTTAGATTAAGTTTAAATAATAGTAACTTTGCGTGAACTTATTAGCCACAGCTGGGTTACAGAAGAAGAAGCACAATCTGAATGAGTAAAGACGATCAAATATTAGAGGAATTTACCTCCAAAGAATATGAGCATGGGTGGTCGGTAGACTTTGAAGCTGATGAAGCTCCCCTCGGGATCAACGAAGATATTATCAGGTTCATCTCTGCCAAAAAGGAAGAGCCGGAATGGTTGCTGGAATGGAGACTCAAAGCCTATAAAAGATGGACCGAGATGACTGAGCCTACATGGCCAAATGTAAAATATCCGACCATCGACTACCAGGGCATCAGATATTATAGTGCACCCAAGCAAAAGAAAAAACCAAAAAGCCTGGATGAAGTAGATCCGGAATTGCTCAAGACCTTTGAACGATTAGGGATTTCACTCCAGGAGCAAAAAAGATTAACAGGAGTAGCCGTAGATGCGGTTATCGATTCCGTATCAGTAGCTACCACCTTTAAAGAAACTCTTTCCGAGCTGGGTATAATCTTCTGCAGCTTCAGTGAAGCAGTACAGGAGCACCCTGAGCTGGTAAAGAAATATTTAGGGTCTGTAGTTCCTTACAACGACAACTACTTTGCTGCACTTAACTCTGCAGTGTTCTCAGACGGTTCATTCTGCTACATCCCAAAAGGTGTGAGATGCCCGATGGAGCTTTCCACCTATTTCAGGATCAATGCAGCCAACACAGGACAGTTTGAACGAACGCTCATTATAGCTGAAGATTCTTCCTATGTGAGCTACCTTGAAGGCTGTACTGCACCTCAAAGAGACGAAAACCAACTGCATGCTGCAGTGGTAGAGATCTTTGCTGCTAAAGATGCAGAGGTAAAATATTCAACAGTCCAGAACTGGTACCCTGGTGATAAAAATGGCAAAGGTGGTATCTACAACTTTGTGACCAAACGAGGAATCTGCGACGGCGAAAACTCCAAAATCAGTTGGACTCAGGTAGAAACAGGCTCTGCTGTCACCTGGAAATACCCAAGCTGTATCCTCAAAGGAGACAACAGCTCAGGCGAGTTTTACTCTGTAGCTGTGACCAACAATTACCAGCAGGCCGATACCGGGACCAAGATGATCCACATTGGTAAAAACACCAAGTCAAGGATTGTTTCGAAAGGTATTTCTGCCGGTAAATCTCAAAACAGCTACCGTGGTCAGGTACACATCCTGAAGCGTGCAGAAAATGCAAGAAACTTCTCTCAGTGTGACTCCCTACTGATGGGAGACAAATGTGGGGCACATACATTCCCTTACATTGATGTGGAAAATAATTCTGCACAGGTAGAGCACGAAGCCACTACTTCCAAAATCGGTGAAGATCAGATTTTTTACTGCCAGCAAAGAGGAATTGATGAAGAAAGTGCTGTAGCACTCATCGTCAATGGATTTGCCAAGGAAGTAATGAACAAATTACCGATGGAGTTTGCCGTGGAAGCCCAAAAACTGTTGGCTCTGACGCTGGAAGGTAGTGTCGGATAAAAAAAGATTATTTTAATAGTACGAATAGAGCATTTCTAAATCATGTTAGAGATAAAAAACTTACATGCCTCTGTAGAAGGCAAAGAGATATTGAGAGGAATAAACCTGACCATCAATCCAGGTGAAGTTCATGCCATCATGGGCCCCAATGGATCAGGAAAAAGCACTTTGGCTTCCGTATTGGCAGGTAGAGAAGAGTTTGAAGTAACTGAAGGATCTGTCACTTACAAAGGAGTTGATTTACTGGATCTTGATCCTGAAGAAAGAGCCAGAGAAGGTGTTTTTCTTGCTTTCCAGTATCCGGTTGAAATCCCGGGTGTGACCACCACCAATTTCCTCAAAACCGCAGTAAACCAGGTAAGGGAATCAAGGGGTGAGAAGCCCATGGATGCTGTTTCGTTCCTTAAGTTGATGAAGGAAAAGATGAAGCTTGTGGACATTGACCAGTCTTTGCTTTCCAGGTCACTCAACGAAGGCTTCTCAGGAGGTGAAAAGAAAAGAAATGAGATCTTCCAGATGGCTATGCTGGAGCCAACATTGTCTATCCTGGACGAGACAGACTCTGGCCTTGACATCGACGCGTTGAAGATCGTGGCTGATGGTGTGAATGCGCTTAAGTCAAAAGAAACAGCCACAATCGTGGTCACTCACTATCAAAGGTTATTGAATTACATCGTTCCGGACTTTGTACATGTATTACTGAATGGTAAAATCGTGAAGTCTGGTTCCAAAGCCCTGGCCCTGGAGCTAGAAGACAAAGGGTATGACTGGATCAAAGAAGAAACTGCAGCAGTCTAAATATGGAAGTAATAGACAGAAATACTGAAGAGCTATTAATCAATCATTATTCCCAGTTGCTGGAAACTGATCCCCTCAATGGATTGAGGACAGCTGCGAAAGAATCGTTCCTTAAGTTAGGTTTTCCAGCCAAAAAACAGGAAGCATATAAATACACACCTGTTAAGAGGGTCATTGAAAAGAATTTTGACTTTGCTGAACTGACTGAACCGGTGACAAGCTGGACAAAAAAAGCCTGTCACGACAAGTTTTACGAAAATGGTGAGGCCAATCACCTGGTATTTACCAATGGACTTTACAACCAGGAATTCTCGGTCATAAAAAGTCCTTCATCTGACCTGGTCATAGAAACCATTGACAACAGGACATACGAGAATATTGCCGATTTGAAGAAGTACCTGGGCGCTTTGACAAAAGATAAGCAAGATGCTTTTGCATTGCTGAACCTGGCCACCTTCAGTCAGGGATTGTTTTTACATTCCTTGAAAAACAAGGACAATCTCCCTACATACATCTATCATTTCAATGATGCCTCATCTGCAGCAGTTTCAATGCCTCGTATTTTGGCCTTGGTTGAAACAGGTAGCAGGTTAAGGGTTTACGAAAAGACTTTCAGAAGTGGAGAAGCCAATCATCTAACTAACAGCATTGTAGAAGCAGATGTTAAATCCAATGGCGAGCTTAGGTGGACCAAGTTGCAAAACCAAACTGTGTCTGATTATGCCATTGAAGGATTTTATGGCATCCAGGAACGAGACAGCAGGATCTACACCAATACATTCTCTTTTAAGACTGCACTGACCCGTAACAATCTCTACCTCTCTTTGGATGGAGAAAACTGTGAAACACATATGCACGGTTTGTATCATCTCAATCAGACTTCGCATGTAGATAACTACACCAGTGTAGATCACACAGAGCCCAACTCTTTCAGTAATGAGTTGTATAAGGGTATTGTGGATGAAAAAGCGCATGCAGTCTTCAATGGAAAGATCTATGTGCGTCCACAAGCTCAAAAAACCAACGCCTTCCAATCCAACAATAACATTATCCTGTCAGACGATGCCAAGGTAAACACCAAGCCACAGCTCGAGATTTGGGCTGATGACGTAAAATGTTCACATGGCTGTACTACTGGTCAATTGGATGAGGAAGCTATTTTCTACCTGAGATCAAGGGGTATTTCCAAGACAAATGCAAAAGCCTTGATGTTGAACGCTTTTGCCGCTGAGACTGTTCAGGAAGTCAAGGATGACCTTATCCGCGAAGAAGTAGAAAATTTGATCTTAAATAAATTAGGCGTTTGAGCACCGCAGTGTCGATATCAGTTGAACAGATAAGAAAGGAATTTCCGGTATTGCATCAAGAAGTAAATGGGAAACCATTGATCTATTTTGACAATGCTGCCACTTCCCAAAAGCCAAAGTCTGTACTTAATGCACTCTCCCACTATTACGAGCAGGATAATGCCAATATTCATCGTGGGATCCATACACTGGCTGAGCGCGCAACGAATGCCTATGAAGATACCCGAAAATCAGTAGGAAAGTTTGTCAACGCCAACGAGACTGAGGAAATCATATTCACTAAAGGAACTACCGAAGGCATCAACCTGGTAGCTCAGGCTTATGGTCGCAAATTCCTCAAGCAAGGCGATGAAATCATTATTTCTCAGTTGGAGCATCACTCTAACATTGTTCCATGGCAGATTCTGGCTGATCAGACTGGTGCTGTCATCAAGGTCATTCCTATCAATGAAAAAGGGGAATTGCTTGTTGAGGAATATCAAAAACTCCTCTCTAAAAAAACTAAAATTGTAGCGGTCAACTACATCTCCAACTCCATGGGCACCATAAACCCGGTGAAAAAAATCATCAGGGAGGCACATGAAGTTGGAGCCGTCACGTTAATAGATGCGGCGCAGGCAGCACCACATCATCCCATTGATGTGCAAGATATCGATAGTGACTTTCTCGCTTTTTCTGCTCACAAGATGTACGGTCCCACCGGAGTTGGTGCGCTATACGGAAAAAGAAGATTGTTGGAATCCATGGATCCTTATCAGGGTGGTGGTGAGATGATCAAAGAAGTGACTTTTGAGAAAACCACTTATAATGACATTCCATATAAGTTTGAAGCCGGCACACCCAACATCGCTGATGTAGTGGCTTTCAAAGCAGCTATAGACTTCATTGAATCAATAGGATACACTTTCATCCATAATCATGAGGAGCTGCTCCTCAACCACGCCAACAAAGTACTTCTGGATATTCCGGGAATGACCCCATATGGTCAGGCCAGTGAGAAGACCAGCGTTTTTTCCTTCAATATTGAGGATATTCACCCATTTGACATAGGTATGTGGCTTGATGCCAAGGGCATCGCTGTAAGGACTGGCCATCATTGTACACAACCCTTGATGGACTGGTTCAAAATCGAAGGAACGGTAAGAGCATCCATGGCCATCTACAATACCATTGAAGAACTTGATATCTTTGCGGAAGCTTTAAAAGACATTGTTAAAAAGTTCAAAAAGTAAATTGATGTCAATCGAAGAAAAGCAAGAGGAAATTATTGATGAGTTTTCAGTCCTCGATGGGGATATGGAAATGACCATCAACTATATCATGGAGCTTGGTGAATCCTTGCCTGAACTGGATGATCAGTACAGAAACGAGGACTACATAGTGAAAGGATGTCAGTCGAAGGTGTGGATGCATGCCTACCTGAAAAATGATAAGGTGAAGTTTGATGCTGATAGCAATACTGCCATCACGAAAGGGCTAGTCAGTCTATTGATCAGAGTACTGGATGGTGAATCACCGGAAACGATCATGGAACATGACATCTATTTTCCGGAAAAAATAGGGATGAACAGATTTATAGGAACCCAGCGATCCAACGGATTTGCTGCTATGATTAAGCAAATGAAACTTTATGCACTTGCTTTGAGTTCAAAAACAAAAACGGGAGCTTAAATGGAAGACGAAAAAAAGGCCAAAGACGAACTGCAATTGAAGGAAGAGATCATCAGGGCTTTGAAAGAATGTTATGATCCTGAAATTCCTGTGGATATCTATGAGCTGGGATTGATCTATGAAATCAATATTTACCCGGTAAATAATGTTCACGTACTTATGACATTGACTTCCCCCTCCTGCCCTGCTGCAGAATCTATTCCATCAGATGCAGAGATGAGAATCCGACAGATTGAAGGGATCAATGACGTGGTGATTGAACTCACTTTTGATCCTCCCTATACTACTGAAATGATGTCCGAAACAGCCAAGCTGGAGTTAGGATTTATGTAAAATATTTTTGAAATAACCGTAATAGAAATAAAATGTATCCTGAAGAATTAGTTGTACCAATGAAAAGCGAACTCACAGCGCATGGGTTCGAAGAATTCATAACACCTGACGACGTCGACAATCACCTGAAAAATCACAAGGGAACAAGTCTTGTTGTGATTAATTCGGTATGCGGTTGTGCGGCCGGAGCAGCAAGACCTGGTGTGATAATGGCTTTACAAAACAGTGACAAGAAACCTGATCATCTGGCCACTGTGTTTGCCGGTTTTGACAAGGAAGCTACAGAAAAGGTAAGAGAATACACACTCCCTTACCCACCATCATCTCCTGCAATCGCACTTTTCAAAGATGGTGAATTGGCACACTTTGTAGAAAGACATCACATCGAAGGAAGACCAGCTCAGCTGATCGCCAATCACCTGATTGATGTCTTTAACGAATACTGTTAATAAGGACTTTACCCTATTGGATACCGGTCAGAATTCAATTTTTGACCGGTATTTTTTTTGCTTATCCTTCCACCTTCTCCCACAATACCACCTTAGAAATTGAAATCTGAAATTTCATTATTCCTAAAAACAGATCTTTTGTAATTGCTATTTATAAATTTCGGTAGCATATTTATACTCTATTTTATGAATATATAAAATTGGGTTTATCATCTGATCAGCAAAATTCGAACGAAAAGACATATGCCATTGAGCAGATAGGTCCTGGCTATGATCTGTCTACCCTGGATGATATTACCCTCTGGGATCTGTTCAAAAAAGGTCACGAAGGATCATTCAAGTTCATTTACGACACCTACTATGAGGACCTTTACAACTATGGGTTTCTTTTCTGCAAAGACAAAGAGCTGATAAAAGATGGCATCCAGGACCTGTTTATTGATCTACGAAAAAGTGGACAAAACCTGTCGGGTACTGATCACATAAAATTCTACCTTTTTAAAAGTCTTAAATGGAAACTGGGGTATCTCGTCAAAAAGGTTCACCGATTTTCCTTCAAAACTTTTACTCCATCATTTCAGTTGGATTTCGTAGCATCTCACGAAACGATCCTAATCAATAATCAGCTGGATATTGAGATCCGAAGTTTATTGGCCCAGGAGATCAACCAGCTACCGAAACGTCAGAAAGAAGCCATTTATTATTTCTATTTCGAAGGATTTAGCTATCAGGAGCTCACTTCTATTATGAAACTTGGCTCACCAAAAGCATCCAGAAATCTCATCTATAAGGCTATAATATCTCTAAAATCTTCAGAGAAACTCCGTTCTAAAAGGTCTCTTCGAAAACTATTTTAATTTTTTTATAAAAACCGATGTCATTTCGGGTTGAGCTTACATTAGTAAGTAGAAACCTGAGATGATGAAGTATAAAGATTATACAGTAGAGGACTTTTTGGCTGACGAAAATTTCAAAGATTGGGTACTTTTCCCCACTGAAGTTTCAAACTCTTACTGGAAGTCATTGATCGAATTTCATCCTTCGCTTAGGGAGCCCGTCCTGGCATCAAGGGAAATACTGTTATCCACTTCTCCTAAGTTACACCGGCTGAAACCTTCTGAAGCGGATAAAGAAATAGTCTTCTCAAAAATTCTTGAAGGAAAAAAAAGCGCAAGGTCAGATGTAAAGTCACCCAACAAGAATGCCTCATGGATATATAGAGTTGCAGCAATCCTGACAATTGCCACAGGTCTGGGGATATATCTATTTAGCCAACCGGATCAAAATCAAAATATTGAAAATACTTGTACCCAAATACTTGAAAAAGAAAATCCTAAGGGTCAATCCTCCACTATCAAATTACCGGATGGCTCAATTGTGAAACTTGCTGCAAACAGTAAAATCAAATACCCTACTCAATTTTGTGGTATTAAAAGAGAAGTATGGATTGAAGGAACAGCCTTTCTGGATGTGCAAGAAGACCCTTCAAAACCCTTTTACGTACAAACTGGAACCGGACTTTACACAAAGGTATTGGGCACCTCTTTCAACATTGAAAGCCGTGGAGAAGACCATATCCTGAATGTTGTGCTTGTAACGGGAAAAGTATTGGTTGAGGATTCTACCAAAACGGTTTCTGAAATACTCACTCCCAATCAAAAGCTTACTGTTGACAGAACTACTTCTGTCATCACCAAGAGCCCTCTGGACTATGATAAAGATCTGGCATGGAAAGATGGCATCCTGGTATTGAATAAGGAGTCGGTTCATTCACTCAAGACAAAGCTTGAAAACTGGTATGGTGTAGAAGTTTTACATACTGGCATTACAACAAAGCATCAGTTCACCGGAAAATTTAAAAATAAGAGCCTGGAATATGTGATGGATGCTATCGCGTATACCTCCGGGATAGAGTATATTATTGAGAACAAAACCCTTAAACTAAAACTAAAAGAAATATGAGATAATACCCCGAATAATCAACAAAGAAAAGGCCTTGATTCCACATTCTTCCTGGACAGTCGATGTGGATCAAGACCCTGCTTGATAATTAATTACCAAACATAGAAATAATATGAAATCAAATTTACTAAGGCAATTATTAAAAATGTCTAGGTTAGTGCTATTTATGTTCATTGCAAATTTCATTCTGTTGTCTCTGACATCAGCAGAAACTGCCAATGGACAAATCAATGCCAGCATCGAGGACATCTATATCTCAATTGATGTGGAAGACAATTCGATTGAGAAAGTGTTTAAGGAGATTCGCAAGCAAACCGGTTTCGAGTTTGTTTATGACAAAAAGGATCTCAATGACGACAAACTAAGCATCGACCAGAAGAACAAATCTCTGGCATACATCCTCAAAGATGTATCTCAAAAGACCCGACTTGAATTTCTCAGAAAAAATGACAATATCATTGTCAGAAGGTCCGGTTTTTTTGATGAAAAAGTTTCTGAGCAATTTGAGGGCACACAGGTAAGTATCTCGGGTATCATCAATGATGAAAACAATAGCGCACTGCCAGGAGCCACAATCCTCGAAAAAGGAACTTCAAATGGAACAATCTCTGATGTTGATGGCGCTTATTCACTAACTGTATCCAGCGAAAATGCAACTCTTGTCGTTGACTTCGTTGGCTATCTTACCCAGGAGATCCCTTTAAATGGACGATCAGTCATAGATGTGGGATTGCAATTGGATGTAAAAGCACTTTCCGAAGTCGTGGTTATCGGATATGGAACTCAAGAACGAGCCAAAGTGACAGGTGCGGTTGCATCAGTTTCATCCGCGGATATAGATCGCCAAATCGTTGGAAATGCAGCACAAGCAATCCAGGGACAGGCTGCGGGGGTGAATATTACAAACGTAGGAGAACCAGGTGAAGAACCAATCATTCGGATTCGAGGAATTGGTACCATAAATAATAATAATCCACTCATAGTAATTGATGGAATACCCGGAGGGGATCTCAATTCCATCAATCCTAATGACATAGAATCAGTAGAGGTATTAAAAGATGCATCTACGGCCGCTATTTATGGGTCACGTGGAGGTAATGGTGTAATTCTCATAACTACCAAAAAAGGTCAGGTAGGAAAGCCTCAAATCTCTATTGATTCTTATATGGGAGTTCAGTCGGCCTGGAAACAGCTTGATCTTCTAAACACCCAACAATATTTGGATTATGCTTCGGATTTATTTGGTAATGCTGGTGAGACTTTACCTCCACGTCATGCGGATCTTGGTGAATTCGCAGGGGTAGATACAGACTGGCAGGATGCTATGTTTCAGCCTGGCCAAATAAGCGACAACAACATATCAGTGAGTGGTGGTAATGAAAACGTTACATATCTTGTTGGAGGTGGTTATTTCTGGCAGGAAGGTATCATGCTGGGATCGAACTTTGAAAGAATCTCTTTCAGGGCCAACTCTGAATATAAAATCAATAACCGATTGAAAATTGGTGAGGTTTTGACTATTGCAAATGTTGCCCGCAGAGACGATCGCTTGTCAGGAGGCAGATCGCAGATCGAGCATATGATTAAAATGACTCCGTATATACCAGTCAATGACCCTACAAGAATTGGTGGATTCCGTGCACCTGACACCCAAGACGGAACAGATCCCGAAAACCCGGTTTTGAATGCCACATTAAAAGAATTTTATTTACGGAATCTAAGGACTTTTGGAAACATCTATGCTGAGCTAGATATCATTGATGGCCTGAAGTTCAGGACAATGTTTGGTGTGGATCTGAATTATAGAAGGGATTCTAATTTCACACCTATCTATGATGCCGGTAGTTTCCAGAACAACGACAGAGGAGTAATCTCTGAGAATAGGAATGCCTTTATTGGAAACATTGCAAACTATCAGTTTACATACGACAAAAAAATTGGAGATCACAGCCTGGGAGTAGTTGCCGTATGGGAAAGACAAATCAATGAAAATGACAATATAGGAGCTGATGGTACCAATACTGTAACAGATAGAGTAAGAGCTCTTGACCAGGCTCAGGAACCACAAGTAAGTGGTAATTCATCGTATTTTGAGATCCAGTCAACTATTGGAAGATTAAACTATGACTTTAAAGACAAGTACCTGATAAGTGCTTCAATCAGGCGAGATCTTTCTACAAGATTTTCCTCAGATGTCAGAGTGGGTATTTTCCCTTCAGTTTCAGCCGGTTGGAGGCTGAGTGAAGAAGAGTTTATGGATGCTCTTACTTTCATTGATGACTTTAAAATAAGAGGAAGTTATGGTGAGACCGGTAATCTTAATGTTGGAGATTATCAATATATTCCTACCATTTATGGAAATCTTGGGTATGATTTCAATGATCAAGGACTACAGCCTGGAAATACACTCAGAAGACTCACCAATGTGCGTCTTGGCTGGGAAACCACTGTGATGTCCAATATCGGTTTTGATGCGGCGTTTTTCGATGGAAAATTAACCCTGGCTGGGGACTATTTTGTCAACACTACTGAGGATATGGTCATCGAAGTTCCAATACCACCATCTCAGGGATATGATCAGGATCCAGTGGAAAATGTGGGCTCCGTAGAGAACAGGGGTATAGAACTGATCCTTGGATATAATGAGAAGATTGGAGATTTAACTCTTGGATTTAACGGAAACTTTTCAACCGTATCAAACAAAGTTACCTTGCTGAATGATGAAGATGCAACAATCTTTGGACCGAGCTTTGAAGGGTTACCTTTAACCATCACGCAGCAAGGTTTCACAATTGCTGAGTTTTATGGATACGAAACCGATGGCCTATTTCAAAATCAAGCTGAAATAGACGCTCATGCCACTCAGGACGAAGCTATCCCGGGAGATATTCGATTTAAGGATACCAATGGAGATGGGGAGATCAATGAAGAAGACCGGGTGAGGATTGGAAGTTATATACCTGATCTTACTTATGGTTTTACTATCAATGCTGATTATAAAGGCTTTGACTTAAGTGCATTCTTCCAGGGGGTTGCTGGAAATGAGATTTTCAACACCAATATTTACGACCTGGAGGGAATGACCCGACTATTCAATGCCGGAACAGCAGTACTCGATAGATGGCAACAAGAAGGAGACATCACGGATGTACCGATTGCAAGAAATGGGGATCCTGCGCTAAATGCCAGAGTTTCTGACAGGTATATTGAGAAAGGTGATTATATGAGATTAAAAAACCTCACTGTAGGCTATACGCTTCCTAGGTCAATTTTTGGTAATACCGATTATATCAAAAATGTAAGAATATACGTTGGAAGCCAGAATTTATTTACAATCACCCAATATACCGGTTATGATCCTGAAATTGGTGTAAGGCAAGGATTGGATTCTTCACTTGCTACCGGGGTTGACTTTGGACAATATCCTCAGCCCAGAACATTCATCGGTGGCATCCAGATTAAACTTTAATTACTTAAATGATTAAAAACATGAAAAAATATATTTTTCTATCAATTACACTGTTTGCGATCGTTTTTGCTTGTGAAGATTCACTTGATGTGGGAAATCCAAATTCTCTGACTCCTGATATATTCTTTACAACAGAAGAACAGGCTATATCTTCCGTAAACGCGATATATGCCGGTCTTCAAGCAAACAATCTTTACAACAGGGAATATTTCTTCCTTCATGATCTATTGTCTGATGATAATATGTCAGGAGGAGGCCAATTAGAAACAAGCCGAGCTCAGGTTCTTCTACATACGTTTGATGCGACCAATAAGCTGACCAACGATGTTTGGAGAGGTTGGTATAGGATTGTCTTGAGAGCTAATTTTGTTATTCAATCTTTGCCAGATGCTGAAGGAGTTTCAACTGGATTGAAAACAAGATTATTAGCTGAAGCACATTTCCTGAGAGGATGGGCTTATTTTGAGTTGGTAAGTATGTGGGGTGGTGTGCCTCTGTATACAGAACCTTCCACATCTCCAGGCGGAGAAGTAAAAGTGAGTGAAGAAGAAGTTTACAACCTCATCTTTGCTGACCTTGACATTGCTGAAGCGGATTTGCCTGTCAAATCAGACTACGGAGCTGGTGATATGGGTAGAGCAACCAAAGGAGCAGCTCAGGCATTGAAGGGTAAAATCCATATGTATAGAGGAAACTATGCAAATGCCAGAACTGAACTTTTGAAGGTGGTAAATTCAAATGAATATGCTCTTGTTGACAGATGGCTGGACAACTTTGAGGCTGAGAATGAGAACAATTCTGAGTCAATTCTTGAAGTTCAGTTTAGCTTAAATCATGGTACAGGAGGTGCATGGTCTGCAGACGGAACTGGTACAGCGGAAATTACATTCCGAAGCCAGGAATACAGCGCAACAGCATGGAGAAACGTGATCCCATCATTCACATTCATTAATGCATTTGAAGCTGGTGATCCTCGATATGGCTTTAGTTTCTGGGAAATTGGTGAGACGTACAACAATGGACAGGATACCTTGACACTTGAAAAAATTCAGGGCAACAATCCTCAGATTAGCTGGCAAAAGTACTCCTGGCTTTATAAAGAACCCAGAGATAGAAGTAGATCTGATATTAATTTCAGGGTCATCCGATATGCCGATGTGTTGCTTATGCTTGCTGAAGCTGAGAATGAGCTGGACAACCCCGGCCCTGCAGTCAATTATCTTAACATGACCAGAAACAGGGCAGATGTGAGTATGCCTAATTATCCAACAGGTGCATATCCTACAGGAACGAAAGATGAAATATTTGCCGCTATTGTCCACGAAAGACAAGTAGAGTTTGGTTCTGAACAAATCAGAAACAGAGACCTGAGAAGATGGAGAAGGATGGGATATATGAGCAATGCCACAAGATTTCCCGGCGGAGACCCAATGGCAGATCGCTATCAGTCAAAACACAATCTGTTGCCAATACCAGTAGTTGAACTGGATAATAACAGATCATTAGAAAGTTCTGACCAAAACCCGGATTGGTAATCATCGCCAAATAATTGGATTGAATATGTAAAAACTCTCGCTTGCTTAAGGCGAGAGTTTTTTTTGTAGATTAAATTTCTATCCATAACCAGCTCAATTAATGCTTACAAGGATATTTATACTTGCTTTCCTGATTTTTCAGTTCTCCTGCCACCCTTCTGAGAGGGATACCTCGGTAATTATGGAGGAGATAGCCAGAAAATCTTTCTTTAGCCCGGACAACCTCTATGCGAGTGATCAAAGGATCAGGTTTTTTGATAGTTTATTGTCAAGGACCAACCCCATGCAGAAAAATATTTATGAGTATGCCCTTGCTAAAGAATTACTTTACAAAGGCGAAACTGATGCAGCAATACGTTTATTTAAGGAGTTATTGGCCAGCAGTAAGAGCACAATAGGTGTCAATGGTCTTTCCAGCTTCGAAGAAGCATCATTGGATGATTTTATGGCCATCTCCTACTTTCGTCATGGTGAACTCCAAAACTGTATTCATGATCACAGTTCAGCCTCCTGTATCATTCCTATCTCTCCCTCAGCTATTCACCATCAGACCGATGGCTCTCGAGGTGCTGTTGAATTGTATACCCAAATTCTTGAAAAAGAACCCTATAATATCGAAGCCCTGTGGATGCTTAATTTAAGTTATATGACACTGGGGCAATACCCCGATGGAGTACCTGAAAACTGGTTGATCCCTGAAAGTGTATTTGAATCAGAATATCCTTTAAGGCGATTTACGGATGTTGCGTCAAAGTCAGGAGTTGCCGTGAATGACTTAGCCGGAGGAAGTATTCTTGAGGATTTCAATAAAGATGGATATCTCGATATCGTTTGTAGTAGCTGGTTTCCAAATCATCCCATAAGATACTTTATCAATAATGGGGACGGAACCTTTAAAGATCAAACTGAAAAGGCTGGTTTGATCAGACATCAAGGCGGTCTCAACCTGCTCCAAACAGATTATAACAACGACGGATATCCAGACATTTTTATATTGAGAGGTGCCTGGTTGGAAGGACGAGGCAATCATCCCAATACCCTCCTGAGAAACAACACAGACGGAACATTTACTGATGTAACCATTCAAGCGGGGCTTCTCTCCTACCACCCCACACAAACAGCCACCTGGAATGACTTTAACAATGACGGCTGGTTGGATCTGTTTATTGGTAATGAAAGTACCCAAGACAATCTCCATTCATGTGAACTTTACATCAATAATCATGACGGTACTTTTACCGAAGTGGCTAAAAAAGCCGGTCTGGAAGTCAGTACCGAAGAGAATCCCTACTTTATAAAGGGAGTCACCTCCGGAGATTATAACAATGACCTATTAACGGATATTTACGTCTCTATCTTACGACCAACCAATGTCAATAATAAGCTCTATAAAAATCAGGGATTGGATAAGGATGGGATTCCTTTGTTTAAAGAGGTTTCCATCCAATCCGGCTTGGAAGAAGTAATCCCTACATTCCCAACCTGGTTTTGGGACTATGATAACGATGGCTGGCTTGACATATTTGCTGCTGGATATAATCACGATCCTCATCAGCATATCACGCATGACATCACTTTGGAATATCTGGGAGAAAAACACACTGCGCAGACAGGAGTATTGTTTAGAAACATGGGAGATGGAACCTTCAAAAACGTTAGTGAGCGTACTAACCTTGACAAAATCATGTTTGCGATGGGTGCCAACTTCGGAGATTTGGATAATGATGGATGGCTTGATTTCTATCTTGGCACCGGTGATATGGGGTACGAATCTGTAATCCCCAACAGGATGTTCAGAAATGACAAAGGACAATTATTCCAGGATGTTACCCAAGCTGGAGGGTTTGGTCATTTGCAGAAGGGGCACGCCATCTCATTTGGTGATCTCGACAATGATGGAGACCAGGATATTTATGCCGTGATGGGCGGAGGATATCAGGGAGACTTCTTTTACAATGCCCTTTTTGAAAACCCATATCAGGACGAAAATTCATGGATCACTATAAACCTGGTTGGTGTTCAGTCTAACAGATTTGGTATTGGAAGCAGGCTGGAAATTACTGTTGATGAGGAAGGAACCGATCGTAAAATATACAGAGATATTAATTCCGGTGGAAGCTTTGGGGCCTCACCCCTTAGAGCTGAGATTGGTCTTGGGAAAGTGGACTCAATCAAAGAAATCAAGGTCATTTGGGCTGGCTCCGGGACCATTCAGGTTTTGAAAGATGTACCCTGCTGCCAGTACCTTTCGGTTACAGAAAACTCCAGTCTTTAAAATACTACCGTTTATTTGGATCTGATCTCCCTTCGCATGAACATCATGTAAGTGAAGGCAAAACAAAGTACCGCCGAAGCGATCAACCCAGTCAACTGAGGCCATACAACCAATAGGCTCTGTCCAAGTGAAATTGGATTGGGTAAAGCTCTAGATAATTCTTCCATCGTCAAAGGGCTGAGACTTCGAACCGAGGGCATCAGCAACGTTGTAGTAGCATCCGTATACATCTGACTGGGTATAACACTGAGCAAATTTTGAACAAAGCGCTCGTAGTTCGCTATCTGTTGGGCAGGAGCGAACTGGGCAGGAACAATAGCATTGGCAATCAGGTTAACAATTAACGTATAAAAAACCGTGAAAAATAACCATACACCAATTCCGGCTAATGCAGATGTAGAAGCCTGACGGAACCTTACCGAGAAGAGTATGGACAAGTTTAACCAGAAAGCCACATAAAGCACACTTACAACCGTGAAAAAGAAGAATCTAAAGAATTCCTCTGCTGTAGGGGGTATCCCAATAAAATATAGGCCAAAACCTATAACCAGGAAACCCAACGAAAAGAACAATATAGCCACAACTATTAGTCCAGCTAAAAATTTAGCGTTTAGGAAATTATCCCGGTGAATGGGTTGTGACATAACCCGACTAAGGGTCCCACTATTCTGCTCCGAATTGATGGCATCAAATCCCAGACCAATTCCCAGGATCGGTCCAAGAAAACTAATGAACACCATGAAGGAAGGCATTACACCATCGGTAGTGGTAAACAATTTCAGGAAGAAAAAATCATCTGTGCTTTTTTCCACTACTTCCGCAAAATTGGTAAGCGAGGAATACAGCGAGCCCATACAGGTCAGCACAACAATTCCCATAAGAATCAGAAACCGGATACTCCTAAAATGATCTGAAACTTCTTTTTCCACGATCACCCAAAATGGACTTTTGACCGAATTATCTTTAGATGGTTTCCTGAAGAACTCACCTATTTTCAGGTTCAATTTGATAAATGATTCAAACTTAGTGGTACTCATGATGCTTCTTTTTCAAAATATTTTTGATAAATATCATCCAGGCCAAATTCCCTTTTAATTAACTGATTCAACCCTGCTCCTGACTGAACGATAACCTGCGCAATATCCTGTGAAACATCTTCTGCACAATCGATGATCAGCTTATTTTCATCCACTTGAATCTCCCTAACCTGTTTGATCTTCTTAATAGCCTTTTCCAGATCTTTTTGTTTCTTAATTTCTGTCACCCTTGCTTCAATGGTAATGGATTGCCGTTCAAAAAGCTGTTGGGATAAAGCTGAAATATCTCCCTGGGCTATCAGTTTACCATTAACAAATAAACCTACACGGTCGCAAACCTTCTGTACCTGGTGCAAATGATGTGATGAAAGTAATATTGTGATACCATCTTCCCGGCTCAGCTTTTTAATCAGATCCAAAAGCTCAACTACCCCCTTGGGATCGAGCCCCAACGTAGGTTCATCCATGATAATCACCTCTGGTGATTTTATCAAAACATCAGCCAGACCCAATCGCTGACGCATTCCTCTCGAATATTTACCCGTTTTTTTCTCGGTATCGGTCAAACCGACTCTTTTGAAGGCATCTCTGCACCTACGATCAGCTTCTTCTTCCGGGATCTGATTTAATCTGGCGGTATACTTCAGGTTTTCAATTCCTGATCTATCATCATAAAAACCCAGATTTTCAGGAAGATATCCTACCCTACTTTTAACAGCAACAGGCTCCCTGGTGGAATCAATTCCACACACTCTAACACTACCCGCAGAAGGTTCAGTCATTCCCAAAAGCATGAGTATAGTCGTTGATTTACCCGCTCCATTAGGCCCGAGTAATCCAAAGATTTCACCCTTGGGTATTTTTAGATCCAGGCCATCAACGGCAGTAAAATTGCCATACTTCTTGGTAAGACCAGATAATTCTATGATGTGATTACTCACGACTACCTCCTTCCGTATTTACGAAACAGATAAATGACTAAACCAACGACTCCCAGGATGATCAATATTCCAAACCATCCGGCAATAATCGATGTTTTGACGGTCACCCGATAGTTTGCCTTCGCCGAAACCTCCGGAGTCCTTGCTTCCATATTCATCACATAATCACCAGGTATGGCTTTATCAGAAGCTTTGATACTCAGGTTTATCATTGTTGCCTGCCCTGGTTCCAACCTTTCAATATCCAGTGGTTCAAACACTGCTTCCCAATCTTTCGGTTTTCCAGAGATCAACTTAATATCTTCAAGTACCGATGACCCGGTATTTCTAATCACAATATCAACACGTTTGTCATCTCCAGCAGTAATCTCTGTACTCAACAGACCATCAGGTGTTGTCATTTCTAATTCAAATGAACCGGTAATAACTACCTCAAGGTTCAATGTGCCTGATGTATTTGAAGTACTTGCAATAACCGGTATTGAATAGGTACCCGCTTCAAGATAATCCGGTGGATTTACATCAATAGTAATAGACTCCGTTGCATTTGGAGGGATATTGACTGATGTGGCCTGTTTGAAGTTTGCTTTGAAGGAGACCAGCCATCCTCTTGGAGCCCTGGCTCTCAGGGAGTAAAGCTGATCTTCAGCAGTACTGTTTTTAATATCTGCGTTAAAAGTAAAATTGGCTTTTGTATGGCCCTCCATATTGGGCTGCTCTGAAGTAATCTCTGTTTTGTAAGTACCTCGCTCAGATACATTGATAGTTATAGGTAGATAGGTGATCCCTGTTGCAGAAACGCCAAAACTATAATTTCCCTTTTCAACCTGGAATGGAACATTTACTTTCAGATTCATTGTCTTCTTTTCCCCTGGCAAAACTGAGATCTGATTAATGGTATAACCACCGGACAGTAATGTATAAGTCCATCCCTCTGGCAATCCAGAAACTATAATGTTTGCTGTCCTGATGCTATTCCCATCATTAATTGCTTCTACATTGTAGTCTACGGTCTCCCCCGGAGGAACAGCAATCTTGGTATAAGGGGTATAAAGTTTAAAGCTTTGTGCCTGGATAAGCATTGGATTTAACATTAGCATCCATACCAGTCCAAAGGCCAAAATGTGAAAGCGATCTTTACATATTGAAAGTAATAATTTATCCATGTTGCTTACAGTTTTAAATCATTTTTAAGGGAATGAAATACAAATTCATTCAATATTTCATTCTCGATCCAAGACATTTTATAACCAGCCGCCAAATTAAAAATTCGCATAATTACTTAAAATGCGAACTCAAGTTAAAAGTTGTTAAAATGTGACTTTGGGCGGCAAAAGTAGGGGAAATAAATTGGATTCTGCGGAAATGTCAAACTTCCATCAATACTCATCAAATATGATAGGGAGCAAAATTAAAAGAATAGATAATAAACCATTATCTGAGATCAAACCTCAATTGCGGAATAAAAAAGGGGCCACCTCAAAAGTAAAAAGAGATACTCTTTCTTTTGATAATGTTCCCAGTATAATGATTGGCATGTTGAAAAGAGTTAATAAGTTAAAAGCTGAAAGTAGACACTTCATTCCCTCTCTAATTGGCCTTTTTGGCCAGATTGTGTGCCATTGTAAGTAATCCTTCAACATAAACCTTTTAATCCATTTATGGTGTTTGATGGCACCAAAGGTAGTTTCAACGTCCAGGGTCTTTAGGATCTGTATTCCAGACCTTATTCAGAAGTAAGTTTTCTCTACACTGAGGTGCCACTAGGCTTGTTCCTCCAGAGACGGTGGAAGAAGCATTGGTTGCTTAGGATCATAGCTCTTGAAAATGAGCCGTCTGGATTGTTTTTTTACAATTCTAAGATATAATATTACAAATAATTGATTGTTATTTTAATCAAAAAAAGAGAATGCCCTTTTGAGACATTCTCCTCCATATTATTTTCGGTTTAATCACTTACCAACTTTAAATAGTCTAAATCCAACCGAAACCTGGAATACCCGGTTTTTTGATTCTTCAGAATCACTTTCACTAATATCATTTAAACCTATTAAATATCGGGCAGCAATGTTCAATCCAAAAGGAAGGTCCCATCCCGCACCTAAAACTGCACTGATATCCGAATCTTTGAATTGATTGGCAATATCCTGACCCGACTGGACTGTAAACTGTTGGTTTCCATCATCAGTAACAATATCGCCTTCAGCATTAACCAGGAAACCAAACTGAGGCCCTAAATGAAGGTTCAGTCCTGCTGGAAGATAGAATTTAAGCATCACCGGAACAGTAAGATACTTAAGCTCTGACCTCAAATCCTGATTTATCTGAGAGAATGAATATGTTGTTCCTTGTGCAGAAAACAACAACTCAGGTTGAATACCAATATTTGCTGCTTTTATCATCGTATATGCTCCAATATGATAGCCGGTTCTTGACTCATAAGTTGCATCCACATCTGTAGAAAGGTTGGCCAGATTCAGTCCACCTTTCAATCCTAATTCAAACTTGGCCTGCGCATTCACTGATATCATGGCAATGGCCAATATTCCTGTTATAAGTAACTTTTGCATATTCTTAGATTATTGTTTTTAATAAAGTAAGATATTTTGAGTCATACCACCAAAATCGTCCTGAAAATAAAAAAACGTCCCGACTGCTGCCAGGACGTTCTCACCCTCTTTGTAACCAACCTAACCTAACGTCGAGGGATCTCAAAAACCCATACTATGAAAAAAACTCTCAGTTGTTTTTGCTACAGTTCAAAGCTTCTCTTTGAATATGTTGCTGACTGTAAGCTTTCAGGATGATAGTTACAAAAGGTGTGCCAAGAATAAATTGTAGTTAATTATTTAGAAAAGTCCCTATAATTAATACCCATTCTGTCAAGCACCTGACCTTCATTCACAAGGACCATGGAATTGACAGGAATCTTCTCCCATCCCGGATCTTTGCTCAAAGGTTCAGAGCTTATGATCACGGACTTTTTGGACTCACCCGGTTCTGTCATATAGCAAACACCATCTTCGCAGCGATAGCTTTTGCCAATGTTGATGTATAGAGAGTCTGCATGCTCTTCCACATCAGTGGTAAATCTCACGGCCAAGGCCAATCGACCATCTGTTATCACAAAATTTAAATACGAATGAGCTCCGGGGGCATGTTCATCAATCAATTTACATACCCGCTTAATGGATCGTATCATACCAGTCGCCATCCGATCATGAGGTTCGAGGCCTGACAGCTGACTCAGCTCATCGATCAATATGGCAAAAAAATGCTCGGTGTCTGTTGTACCCTTGATGTGGTTAAAAGCTTCATCTGTGAGTGATGCTAACAACGCCCGTTTAATTTGATTAAACCCACCAACGTCGCCATTGTGCATAAACGTAAATTGATTCCACTTAAAGGGGTGACAATTAGACTCCGAGACGATCAGGCTTTGTGTGGCCGCACGAACATGCGCCAGGATGCAGGTAGATTGAACTATCCTACAAATCTCTTTCAGGTTGTTATTGCTCCAGGCAGGTGAAACAGATTTAAAGAGCGCAGGCTCCATTGACAATTCATGGTTATACCAGGCAAGCCCAAATCCGTCACCGTTGAGTGGTTCCTCTCTTTCCCTGGCTGCGAAACTTTGATGAATCAATGAATGTTTTGGTTCTGTAATCAAAGAACTCAATCCAATGGGTTTGCCCATGTAAAAGGTGAATCGACACATCTTTTGGGTGATTTATTTGGGATGAAGCTAGTTAAAAAAAGCATTATTTAGTCATTTTCTCACATGGAGATTTTTCCCACATGCTGTAATATTTTCAACTAAAGAAGATTGTATTCATTAATATTGCATCGAATTCAGATATTATGATTGTCGGAATATTAAAATCTACAAAAAGCCCCATTTCTCCCCTGGTTCCTGACTTAGCTAAAAAATATATCAAGCTCGATTATCAGATAATGATGGAAGCGGATTGTGGAGCCCAGGCTCATTACGCAGATGAGTCTTTTATTGAGACTGGGGTAAGCATCCATTCTGAAGGTGAAATACTCAAAGTTGCTGATATCATTCTTGTAGACTCAGGTATTGATACAGATCAGATTGAGCAAACTAAAGAAGGCGCAATCATTATTGGACGATTCAATCCGCTTTCAAATAAGGAGTTCGTGGAATCACTGAATGTATCAAACAAACTGATATTCAGCCTTGATATGGTTCCCAGGACCTCCATAGCTCAATCAATGGACATCCTGTCCTCATTGGCTTCATTAGCAGGTTATAAAGCTGTGATCCATGCTGCAGACCACTATTCAGGATATTTTCCAATGATGTCCACCGCTGCGGGTACAGTTCCTCCTGCAAAAGTGCTGGTTTTAGGAGCTGGTGTCGCAGGGTTACAAGCCATTGCGACTGCAAGAAGGCTTGGAGCCGTAGTAGAGGCCTTTGATGTGAGATCAGCTGTAAAAGAAGAGGTAAAAAGCTTAGGCGCCAAGTTTATTGAGGTAGAGGGAAGTAAAGAAGATAATGAGGCAGGAGGATATGCTGTTCAGCAATCTGAAGATTACATCAAGCTGCAGAAGCAATTGATCCATGAAAGATCACTGAATGCTGACATTGTGATTACTACGGCCAATATCCCTGGTAAAACAGCACCCAGGCTAATTGAAAAGGCAACCGTAGAAGCCATGAAACCCGGTTCTATCATAATAGACATGGCCAGTGCTTCCGGAGGAAATTGTGAAGTCTCTGAAGATGGAAAAACCATTCACCTGAATGATGTGATCATCATTGGTGATTCAAAGCTTTATGAATCAGCACCGCGAGAATCAAGTAGACTTTACTGCACCAACCTATATAACTTCATCACATTTCTGCTGAAAGAGGGTCCTGACAAACTACCTATGGACCATGAAATTGTGAGAAAAACCTTGTTGAATCAAACTGAACTTGTTTCAGTAAACAATTAATTAATCCAATGGAAGCAATACTTTCATTCATCGAACAAAACCCAATTACCCTTTACATGCTATTAATGGCTACGTATTTGGGTTTTGAGCTGATCTCCAAAGTACCTACAGTGTTACACACCCCACTGATGTCTGGTGCTAATGCCATTAGTGGGATTGTGACCATTGGAGCTATCCTGTTGGTAAGACAGTCTGCTCCGGATGATTACCTTTCTTTAGGATTGGGATTTGTCGGTATCGTTTTAGGAATGATCAATGTGGTTGGTGGACATGCTGTCACCAACAGGATGCTTGACATGTTCCGCAAAAAATAACATTACTTCTTTTAATTTAACTACCTAAATGGAGGCAATCGTCAACCTATCCTACCTTATTGCTGTCACCTTATTGATCGTTGGTTTAAGAAGACTAAGTAGTCCTGCAACTGCTCGTTCGGGAAATCTCCTGGCGGCTGTTGGGATGGGACTCGCCATTGTATCGACCATTCTCAGTCCCATAGAAAGTGGAGGCAATAATTATACGGTCATCACGATTGCTATGGTGGTGGGTACAATCATTGGCTTGATCATGGCGAGTAAGGTACAAATGACTGCAATGCCTGAGCTGGTTTCACTATTCAACGGATTGGGTGGTGCGTGTGCTGTAGCCATTTCGCTAATCGAATTATATAACTACCAAAATTTATTAGCTTCTGCCTTCCCGGCTTCATCAATCTCTGCAGGGACTCATCTCACCACCCTCCTCGCAATGTTTGTGGGTGCTGTGGCTTTTACAGGAAGTCTCATTGCCTATGGAAAGCTGGCAGGCAAAATCAGAGACATTTACATTCCGTATACAGGGGTACTTAATATAGTGTTGCTTCTGCTAATTGTGTTTCTAACGGTATACCGGGTGATCAGCCCTGATGCCTCATTTACACTTCCACTTGCTATTTTGGGTGTCTCATTGATTTATGGAATCACTTTTGTTCAGCCTATTGGCGGCGCAGATATGCCGGTAGTCATCTCTCTGTTAAATGCTTTTACTGGTGTGGCTGCTGCCCTTGCAGGAATCGTCTATGCCAACCAGCCTATGATAATTGGCGGTATCCTTGTGGGGTCTTCTGGAACCATCCTCACTATTTTGATGTGTCAGGCAATGAACCGATCATTGTTGAATGTAGTGATCGGAGGGTTCGGTGGTGCATCAGCAGCCAAAAACGTAGAAGGTGAAAAGAGCATTGTTGAAGCAACAGCTAATGATGTGGCTATCCTAATGAGATATGCCAACCAGGTAATGATTGTACCTGGTTATGGAATGGCTGTTGCGCAGGCTCAAAAAGCCTGTAAGGAGCTTGACAATATCCTTTCTGAACACGGAGTTAGCGTCAATTATGCAATCCACCCCGTAGCTGGTCGTATGCCGGGCCACATGAACGTATTGCTGGCGGAAGCAGATGTTCCATACCCGAAGTTATTGGACCTGGAGGAAGCCAATGACCTGCTCAAAGAAACAGACATCACCCTGGTAGTAGGCGCTAATGACGTCGTAAACCCTGCTGCATTGGATGACCCTGGCAGCCCAATCTATGGAATGCCCATTCTTGAGATCCTGCAATCAAAAGCCGTAGTGGTTTTGAAAAGAGGTATGAGCGCTGGTTATTCAGGAATTGAAAACCCCTTATTCTTCCATGAGAAGACAAAGATGCTGTTTGGGGATGCCAAGAAGTCTATTCAGGGACTGATTGAGGAGGTGAAGTCCCTGGGGTAACTTCATTTAGATCCACCAATATTAATGCTTAGAAAGTGGATTTTACTTTGACTTTCCTACCTGTCTCCAACGATTCATGAATGGCATCAATAATTGCCATATCGCGCCAGCCATCCATACCATCAACAATAGACGCTTCATCTTCAAGCACACACCTTGCAAAATCTTCAACCTGTAGCTTCTGCTGAAAAACCTGGGGATAATCAAAAACGCCATTGGTTGACTCCCCTGCCTGACCGGAATAATTTGTTGCTGGCTCCAGCCTGATAAAACCATTCCAGCATCCCGCAAACAACCGGTCGATCCGCGCAGATGCACCGCAATAGCTATTGCATAAAGTACCGTCAGCAAATTCCAGCTGCCAGGTAAAGTCTTCATAAACTTCTTCGAAAAGATCCTTGCGCTTGGTAGTGGCCTGGGCAGTCACATAAATAGGTTCAGCACCTTTGGTATGTCGGGCACTTTGGATAGGATAAACTCCGAGATTATATAATGGACCTCCACCCATGGCCTTTTTCAGCTTCCAGCTAGCTCTTCCCGGTGTAGAGGTATAGGCCAGGGAAGTTTCCATGTAATTGACAGGACCAAAAACTTCTTCTTGACCTAATCGCTTTACTTCAACAAAATAGGGATCATAATGCATCCGGTAGCCAATGGCCAACTTTCGCTTCATGGCTCTGGCAGTAGTAATCATTTCTTCGGCTTCCTTGGCATTCATTGCCATAGGCTTTTCACAAATCACATGTTTGCCAGCTTTCAAAGCCCTGATGGAATATTCTGCATGCATGCTATTGGGCAATACAACGTATATCACATCAATGTCTTTGTTATTGACAATATCATCGTAATTGTCATAGTTATAGATATTCTTCTCAGGAATTTTGTATTCTTTAGACCACTTAACAGCTTTTTCGGGGGTTCCGGTCACAATACCAGACAGGTAACAATTGCTTGCCTCTTTCAAAGCCGGGCCTAGTTGAGACGTGCTGTAATTTCCGAGACCAACCAATGCAAAACCAACTTTTTTACCCTGGCTACCAAAACTTTGGAAAGGAACTGAAGGCATCAGCAAGCCCGTTCCCGAAGCAATACCAACATTTCGAATAAATGCTCTTCTGGAAGTATTCATCATGGGATCATTAAATGAAAAGAGAATTTAGTCAATAAGTCAGGTAATTACCAGACGATGCTGGTTTCCTTAGTGATTTACCCCAAAATCCTGCCCACACCAGAAGGCATATACAGCAACCAACCGGTAAGACTGTATCTGCTGACCTGAGTTTTCAGGACTTCATGAGGTACGGTGTCGCTTTTGAAAAGGACGCAACGTCGTGCAAGAGGCTCTACGATTAAGTCACCTTTATCCTGAAAGATCTTTAATTCTCCCCCATTACCGGGTTTCCATCCATCGTTGAGGTATATGATCATGGAGATCATCCGGTTGCTTCGGGATTTGAACTGGTCTAAATGTCTTTTGTAAAAGCTCCCAGCAGGATAATGGGCCAAATGAAATTCAAAACCTGAAAGACTGAGATAGCAGTACCTGTTTAACACCTGGATAGTCTCATCAATCAAGCCAAAAAATGGTAGTAATGTGGTGTCCCTGGTGCGGTCCAACCAATAGATATAGTCTCCCCTGATCTCCGAGATGACCTGTTCTTCAGAACCCGGTCCGATTTTGGCTTTGGCAAACGTCTCGCCCTTAAGCTTCTCCATCAAAAAGGAACGGGCAGTCTGATACACCCCTTCCTCGATGAAGTTATCTATCACTACATGATCATCTTCGGAAAGCTGATCAATCCAGCTGAGCCATTGATCTTCACTATAGAAGGTCATGGCTATCCAACGATGTTAACCACTGATTTTACTGGCGATCCAGTCTCCTACTTCTGATGTGCTTTTAGCGCTTTCTTTGGAGATATCCTCTGTCACGAAGTTTTCTTCCAAAGAAATGTTCACTGCATCACGAACTGCTGCCGCTTCTTCAAGCAGGTTCAACGACTCTAAAAGCATCGCTGCGGATAGGATCGTTGCAATAGGGTTGGCAATGTTCTTGCCAGCCGCCTGAGGGTATGAACCGTGAATAGGCTCAAAAACAGAAGTTTCAAGGCCTATTGATGCTGAGGGCAGCAAACCAAGCGATCCGGTGATCACACTGGCTTCATCAGAAAGGATGTCACCAAACATGTTTTCTGTCACCAACACATCAAATTTCTTTGGCCACTGTATCAGCTGCATAGCGGCATTGTCTACAAACATGTAGTCTACCTCGATGTGCTTGTAGTCTTTTTCCATTCCCTGGGCTACTTCTCTCCAAAGTCTTGAGGTACCCAGTACATTCGCCTTGTCGACGATTGTTAATCTCTTATTGCGCTTCTCTGCATATTCGAAGGCCAACTTCAGGATCCTTTCGATTTCGTCTACGGTGTAAACACTTGTATCGAAAGCTGTTTTAAGATCTTCAGAACGTCCTCTTGGCTGACCGAAGTAAATCCCACCGGTAAGCTCTCTCACTACTACGAAGTCTGCTCCCTCTACCCTGTCATTCTTCAATGGACTCTTGTCGATCAACGAAGGAAAAGTAGCCACAGGCCTGATATTGGCATAAAGACCAAGCTTCTTTCTCATCCCCAACAATCCCTGTTCAGGTCGAACTTTGGCTTTAGGGTCATTGTCATATTTTGGATCTCCGATCGCACCAAACAATACGGCATCAGCATCCAGACATATCTTGTGTGTTGCCTCAGGATACGGGTCACCGGTGGCGTCAATAGCAGCTGCACCAACCAGTGCATGCGTGAATTCAAAGCTATGGTTGAATTTTTTGCCAATAGCTTCCATTGCTTTAACTGCTTGTTCTACGATTTCCGGACCAATTCCGTCGCCGGGTAATGTTGCGATCTTGAAGTTCATGTATTCTATTTTTCGATAATATTTAACATTTTGATGGTTGCCTTGATTGCTGCAACCGTTTGATCAGGGTCAAGTCCCCTGGTTTTGAAGCGTTCGCCATTCTCCCAGGTGATCGTGGTGATTACGAGTGCATCAGTCTCACCTCCGGGAGGTATGGTTACTTCATAATCTGCGAGCCGTGGGAGTTTCTTTCCTAAATCCTTGTAGATTGATTTCAGGGAATTCATGAAGGCATCATATTGTCCGTCACCTGATGCAGTCTTCTCATAAGATTTACCTGAAACCTCCAGGTTTAGCGTCGCCATGGATCTAAGTCCCTGTGCAACAGACAATGCGTAGTTTTTGATGATGACTTTTTGATCGATCTTTTCGCTTCGCAATACATCATTGATGATGAATGGAAGGTCCTCCTTGGTGATAGATTCCTTCTTATCACCTAGTTCAATGATCTTTTTTGTGACCTGTTGGGTTTCTTCCTTACTCAGTTCAATACCCAGTGCCTCGAGGTTCTTTTTGATGTTGGCTTTACCGGACATCTTACCCAGGGCATAGCTATAGTTCCTTCCGAAGCGCTCAGGAGCCAGGCTATTGTGGTAAAGATTGTCCTTACTGTCTCCATCAGCGTGGATTCCGCTGGTCTGGGTAAAGACAAACTCACCGATCAATGGCTTGTTTTGAGGAATCCTGATCCCTGAAAAAGATTCGATGATTTTGCTAACCTTATACAGTTTCTTTTCATCCAGGCTCAGATCTCCTTTCAGATGATCTTTCACTATCCCAATCACACTACTCAAGGGCACATTGCCTGCACGCTCACCCAATCCATTCATGGTAGTGTGAATACCAGATACCCCTGCTTTTAATGCTTCATAGACATTAGAAACAGAAAGATCGTAGTCGTTGTGAGCATGGAAATCGAATCGGGTATCCGGAAACCTGTCAATAACGTCTTTACAAAACTTATGACTCTCTTCATGATTGAGGATGCCGAGTGTATCAGGTAGCATTATACGCTCCACTCCAAGCTTATTCAGACCTTCAATGATCTCATACACGTAATCAGGTGAATTACGCATTCCATTAGACCAGTCTTCCAGGTATACATTCACAGTCAATCCCTTTTTATGGGCATACCCAATGGTCTCACTGATATCCTGAAGATGTTCCTGAAGGGTTTTTCTTAGCTGCTTTTCGCAATGCTTCCTGGAGCCCTTACTGAGTAGGTTCAATACTTTACCTCCAGCATCGCTGATCCAGTCAACAGAGATGTTTTTATCAATAAATCCCAGTATCTCTACTCGCTCCTGAAAGCCATTTTGCGCCGCCCAGTCCAGAATCTTTCGGGCACCCTTAAACTCTCCTTCGGAAACCCGGGCAGAAGCCACCTCTATCCGGTCGACTTTCAGCTCTTCCAGCAACAATTGAGCAATAGTTAGCTTTTCTCCCTCGGTAAATGATACACCGGAGGTCTGCTCACCATCTCTGAGTGTGGTATCTAGGATTTCAACAAACATTGTAAGTGTTTAGGCTCTTGAAGCCTCAAAAGCTGTGATCTTGTCTTTGATGTTCAACAGATAGTCGATGTCATCAAATCCATTCAACAGGCATTCCTTTTTGTATGAATTGATTTCAAATGATGTAGTGCTTCCTGTAGAAACTATCTTGAAAGTCTGACTCTCAAGGTCCACTTCAAATTGGGCCTTTGGATCTTTCTCAATTTCAGCAAATATCTCATCAAGGAAATCTTCAGTGACCAATACAGGGAGTAATCCATTGTTTAAAGAATTACCTCTGAAAATATCTGCAAAGAAACTGGACACTACTACTTTGAAACCGTAATCATGAACAGCCCAGGCAGCGTGCTCCCGGCTGGAACCACTACCAAAGTTTTTACCTGCAACAAGGATCTTACCGCTGTACTTAGGATCATTCAATACGAAGTCTTCAACGGGATTATTGTTGCTGTCATATCTCCAGTCTCTGAACAGGTTTTCGCCAAATCCCTCGCGGGTAGTGGCCTTCAGAAACCTTGCAGGGATAATCTGGTCAGTATCTACATTCTCGATGGGCAGAGGCACTGCCGAAGAGTTGATCTTTGTGAACTTTTCTATCGCCATTTCTTTATTCTCCTTTTATACTAGTTCGAGTTCGCTAATTTCTCTTGGGTCAACAATAGAGCCTGTTACCGCAACAGCAGCAGCTGTTACAGGGCTTGCCAGTAATGTTCTGGACCCAGGACCCTGTCTTCCTTCAAAGTTTCTGTTAGAGGTAGAAACCGCATATTTTCCTGAAGGAATCTTGTCATCATTCATGGCCAGACACGCTGAGCATCCAGGCTGACGGAGTTTGAATCCAGCCTCCTCAAGAATATCCACGATACCCTCTTCAATGGCTTGCTGCTCTACCTGCTTCGAACCTGGAACGATCCATGCAGTAATATTATCTGCTTTTTTACGACCTTTTACAAATTTAGCTACCTCTCTCAGGTCTTCAATTCGTCCGTTTGTACAGCTACCCACGAAAACGTAATCAACAGGCTTTCCGATCAGCTCATCACCAGGGTTAAAGCCCATATACTTCATAGACTTTGTGAAAGAGTTTCGCTCTTTCTCAGGAACTTCTTCCAAAGTCGGGATTCGTCCTTTCACTTTGGTTCCCATTCCCGGATTCGTTCCGTAGGTGATCATCGGCTCGATGTCGGCTGCATCGTAAACAATTTCCTTGTCGAAAACTGCGTCCTCGTCAGAGTACAGTTCTTTCCATTTAGCCAATTCCTTCTCCCACTCTTCTCCTTTAGGCGCATACTCTCTGCCTTTCACATAGTCGAAAGTTGTTTGGTCAGGAGCGATCAATCCTCCTCGTGCTCCCATCTCGATACTCATGTTACAGACAGTCATTCGACCCTCCATAGACAATGACCTGATAGCGGATCCGGCAAACTCTACAAAGTACCCGGTACCTCCACTAGCAGTCACCTTGGAAATGATATAAAGTACCACATCCTTGGCTGAAATTCCTTTAGGCAGCTCTCCTTCTACGGAGATTCGCATTTTCTTGGGCTTAGGCTGCATGATACACTGCGTTGCCAGTACCATTTCTACCTCACTTGTTCCAATTCCGAAGGCTACACTACCAAATGCACCGTGAGTAGAAGTGTGGCTGTCGCCACAAACAATGGTCATGCCCGGACGGGTAAGTCCCAGTTGTGGTCCAATCACATGCACGATACCCTGGTACGGGTGGTTCAGTCCAAAAAGGGTCACACCATGACGCTCACAGTTTTCGGTCAGCTTGTTGACCTGGAACCTGGAAAGCTCGTCTTTGATACTCAGGTGCTGATCAATGGTAGGCACATTGTGATCAGGAGTAGCGACTGTATTCTGAGGTCTGAATACTTCAATACCTCGCTTTTCAATTCCTGCAAATGCCTGAGGACTAGTCACTTCATGAATGAGGTGACGGTCAATGTACAATACGCTTGGACCTTCATCAATCTTAGCCACGACATGGCTATCCCAAATCTTATCAAATAGTGTTTTTCCCATCTTTCGACAACGTCAGTTAAAATAATATTCTCCTCTTCGGAAATTGGACTGCAAAAGTAAAGCATAGAATCCTAAAAACTCAGTTGATCCTATGGTTTTAACCCATCTTTGTTTAAGCAAACTTTATTTTCTTTGTTTTTCATGGGTATGACAGAAAAAGAAAATGCCATCAGGATCATCAGCGAAGCTTTTGTAGAAAACCCCAGTGTGCTGCATATTGTAAAGCCTGATAAACATAAACCTGAACGGATCAAACACCTGGCCGACTATGTGTATGAGACCAGCAAAATGCGGCAAGGCGTCTATTTTTCAAGGGATAAGGAAGCCATTGCCCTGTGCTACCGGTATAACTTTAAAAAAGAAGGACTAAGCGATTACCTCAATCAGGCAAAGCTGGTCTTCCGCACCATTGGCATTGAGCGGGTATTCAAAATCCTGAAACGAGATGCGTATGTGAAGAAACAACGCCCAGCTGATGGAAATTTTCTTTACTTCTGGTTTTTCGGAGCCTCCGACAAAAGTCGTGGTGGTCGTGGTGCCTGGGAGCTGAAAGAAAAGGTCTTTGAGCAATCCAGAAAACTCCAGCTACCTATCTACCTGGAAACTTCCATCCCACAGAACAAACTCATCTACGAAAGATTTGGCTTCGAAACCTATCACGTTTGGGATGGGAACTACGGCAACGATCCGCTGTACTTTATGAGGCGGGGAGTTCATACTTAATCCACCCTGTTCAGCACCGAATCCGGGAAGTATTTATTTGTCAGGGCTACCATCTCATCACCCTTCACAAACATATTGATATTGATCTCATCTGTATGCTTACAGCCACAGGATGCCAAAAGTTCAAGCACCGCATGGATGGTATTTTTATGAAAATTAAATACCCGCTCTGCCTTGTCGGAAACGACAAGACCCTTAACCAGCATGGTCTTTTGCGTGGCTACACCTGTTGGACATTCGTTGGTGTTGCAACGCAATGCCTGGATACAACCAATACTGAACATAAATGCCCTGGCCGAGTTGCATATGTCGGCACCTAAAGCTTTTACACGCAGAATAGAAAAAGCGGATAGCACTTTTCCACTGGCTATTACTTTAATTTCTTGTCGCAATCCGTACTTGAGCAGGGTTCGATGAACAAATATCAAAGCTGGTTCTAATGGGATACCAACAGAATCAGAAAATTCAAGTGGAGCTGCTCCAGTACCTCCTTCAGCACCATCCACAGTGATAAAATCAGGCCATATCCCCTCCTCCTTCATTTCACGACAGATCTCAATAAATTCTTCAGTCCTGCCTATGCATAACTTAAAACCGATAGGCTTCCCTTCTGAAAGTTCACGGAGTTCTTTGATGAAGTAAAGTAGCTCAGTAGCGTTCTTAAACTTTTTATGACCAGGAGGCGATAACACCATGGTATGGGGTTTACAACCCCGGATCTTTGCAATTTCCTCTGTGTTTTTCACTGCTGGTAACACTCCACCATGTCCGGGTTTTGCTCCCTGGGAAATCTTTATTTCAATAAGCTTTACCTCTGGCCTCAAGGCGTTCTGCTTAAACATCTCCGGATCAAAATCTCCTTCCGGTGTTCTGCATCCAAAGTATCCGGTCCCAATTTGCCACATCAGGTCTGCTCCTCCTTCCAGGTGATAGGGTGATATTCCTCCTTCTCCCGTATTGTGATAAAAATCACCCTTTTTAGCTCCTTTACTCAATGCCAGGATGGCATTTTTACTCAGGGCACCAAAACTCATGGCTGAAATATTTAGAATTGAGGCACTATAAGGTTGTTTGCACAAGCTGCTGCCGATGGTGACCCTAGGAAACTCCTTTTCAGGTTCAGTAGCATAAATTGAGTGTCTCAACGCCTCATAGTGATCATCATTGATGTTGAGCTGGGTCCCAAACGGATGTGTATCATTCACGTTCTTTGCCCGACGATAGACCAAAGCGCGGTGATTTCTACTAAAAGGAGCACCGTCAGTCTGTCTTTCAATAAAGTACTGCTGGATCTCCGGGGCTATCATTTCAAAGAAATACCTGAAGTATCCAAGTAAAGGGAAATTTCTTAAAATGGCGTGATTCTTCTGGAACCGGTTGTAAACTCCTATGATTGTTACAGGGACCAAAATGATGTAAAGCCACAAAAATCCAGGCTCAAAATAAGCGGTAATTCCAACGATCGACAGTACGATGAATGAGGTGTAATAAAAGGTATATCTCATTTCAATGGGGTTTGGGCGGACTTAAAGTTAGAAGTAATTTGATTCCAAATAATGAGGCTAGAACCAAATTATTTCTGCAGACATGTTTAGGTTTAATAATGAAAAAGTTATCCAAATGAAAAAATTACCCCTGTTCCTATTTGTTCTGGTGACCACTTCCACCTATGCCCAGCCAAAATTCCCGCAACCCTCAGCAGATGAAACCGGGTTTATCTCGATATTTGATGGGACTCTCAAAGATTGGGAGGGTGATCCTGTTTACTGGTCTGTCAATAATGGGGAACTAGTAGGAACAATTACACCTAAGACTATAGTTGAACGCAATACCTTCATTATCTGGCGTGGAGGAACACCCTCTGACTTTGAGTTGAAAGTAGATGTGAAGGTTTCCGAAAAGGGGAACAGTGGCATCAACTATCGTAGTGTTGAATTTGAGAAATACAGACTGCGTGGTTATCAAATGGACATCGATGGACCTAATCAGTGGTCAGGACAAAATTATGAAGAACAAGGTCGCAGGTTTCTGGCACTTAGGGGCCAGGTAAGTCGAAAGGAAGACGGCAAAGAAGTGGAGGCAATAGGTACGGTTGGAGATAAAGAGGAGCTCATACAATTTATCAAACCTAATGACTGGAATGAATATCACATTATTGCTAAGGGTGACGTGATGGTACACATGATCAACGGGCAAGTGATGAGTATTGTGATTGACAATGACGAGGAAAACAAAACCAGGTCGGGGTTGATTGGTGTCCAGGTACACGTAGGTCCCCCGATGGAAATCCGGTACAAGAATTTTAGGTTGAAAAAACTTAACCCAGATAATTAAGATGAAAAACCTGAAAGTGGCTGTGGCTCAGTTTGAGCCCAAAGATGGCAACAAGGAGTATAATTTATCAGTAATAGAAAAGCTAACTGCACAGGCCAAAGAAAAAGGTGCGGAAGTGATCAGCTTTCATGAGATGTCGGTCACGGCCTATACTTTCTTCAAAAACCTCAGCAAAGAAGACGCTTTTGACCTGGCTGAGGAAGTTCCAAATGGTTCAAGCACCCGGAAATTAATCGAAATTTCGAAAAAATATGATATCACCATACTGGCAGGGTTGGTAGAAAAAGCAGATGAAAAAATTTATAATACTTATATCTGTGTGGATGGATCTGGCCTAAAAGCCAAATATAGAAAGCTGCATCCATTTATCAGTCAGTATATGACCCCAGGCAATGAGTATATGGTATTTGATATTAAAGGATGGAAGTGTGGCATTTTGATCTGCTACGACAACAACATCATTGAGAATGTCAGGGCTACCACCCTGCTTGGAGCCGATGTCATTTTTGCTCCGCATGTGACCTGCTGTACCCCTTCTGCCATGCCAGGAAGAGGATATGTAGAAGACAAATTTTGGCAAAACCGGACCGAAGATCCTGTATCACTCCGAATGGAGTTTGACGGCCCCAAAGGCAGAGGCTGGCTGATGCGATGGTTACCTGCCCGGGCTTATGACAATGGAGTATATTATGTATATACCAATCCTATAGGGTATGATGGAGAGCATCTCAAAAATGGAAACTCTATGATCCTGGATCCTTATGGCGAGGTGTTGTCTGAGATCCGAAGTTTTGAAGACGAAATCACGATGGCGACAATCACCACGGACAAACTTAAACTGGCGGGAGGATATCGCTATCGAAACGCCCGAAGGCCTGAGTTATATCGGGATATTCTTAGCAAGGAGAATCAGTCGGAGACGAAACCGGTTTGGATGAAATAGAAATCAAGACACTTTTGTCGGTGACAACACCATAGACGTCAACTTAAGGTTTATTTCTTAAAACGGTGTATATTTCTAAATCCCGAAGGGATGATAGAATTATAGTAAAATATCATTAGAACGAATTAAACTCCGAAGGAGTGACATTATGGCTGGATCATTCTCACAAATTTACATTCATGCTGTTTTTGCAGTAAAAGGAAGAGCAAACTTATTGAATAAAAACTGGCGACATGAAGTGTTTAAATACATTTCAGGAATCATCGAAAACAAAAGCCAGAAATCAATCATTGTAAACGGGGTCGCTGATCATGTCCACATCTTTGTTGGCTTGAAGCCCTCTATAGCATTATCGGACTTGATGAGAGATGTTAAAAACAATACTTCAAATTTTATCAATGAGAAAAAGTGGCTACCTGGAAAATTCAGCTGGCAGGAGGGATATGGAGCTTTTTCATATTCCCATTCGCAACTCAATAACGTCTATCAATACATTCTCAATCAAGAAGAACACCATAAAAAGCAAACCTTTAAAGAGGAATATTTAGCTCTTCTCAATAAATATGAGATTCCATATGAAGAAAAGTTCTTGTTTGAATGGGTATAATGACACCCTTTCAGGGTTTAGATCTATTGCTCAATCTGGCTTCTATAATAATTTCATCCCTTCGGGATTTAATTAAGATGAAAAATGAATAAAGAATTGTAGGCTTTAGGTTGACCGCTATGATGACAACACCGACTTAAAGCCCGAATATTGATTAAGTACAATTAATGTCCTCAATAGGGGGTGCAAAGGGGGAGTAAAGGGAGAGTAAAGGGAGAGTAAAGGAACACTAAACGCACCCTGGTTTACTGCAAGGTGCGTCATATAGGAATAATGCAATTTTTGAAAGTCTGACGTTTATCAGGGATGAGCTACATGTCAGACTACATGAAGCTCAGCAGATCAATTCAACATCAGGTGCAGCGTCTTCCACCGCTGTTTTGGGATGGAAGCACTGCCAATGGTTTCAAATTTTTTCACTACCTCAGGTGGAGCATTTTTTCTGACCTGGCTAAAAAGTGGCACCAGCTCGCTCAGGTCAATTGCCGGAAGCATCCAGTGCAGCCATTCAGTATACCTTACCGGATCCGTATCCAGTTGTACTTTTAAACGGACATTCAGCAATTCATCAGCGGTCAGATGCTGTATGGATGCCTCTAGTAATGTTTCTTCTTCATGATTCATATGAAGCAGGTAGTAAGCGATGAAGTCTGCAAATTGAAACCTGAGAGTGGCCACCAGACTAGCAGGAACTTCACCGCTACTGATCCAGTCACACAAATCCGCAAGTACAACCCGTAACTGACTGACTTTTTTCGCATAGGCTTCATGCTCCTCTGTGGATTCTTCGGTAATCCCCGGAATGGCCTTGTCAATAGCAGGAAAGATTATTTCATCTTCATGCCTGGCATGTTCCTCCAACAATTCAAGACTGTGTTCCAGCTTATCCACCATAAGTCTGCATTCTTCCTTATTCATCATGTTGGTGCATTGAAGCTCACTTCCCAATTGATAAAGCATCGCCCGGATAGCCTTATGAATGGGTGTAAATAAATCTACTTTTTGTTGCATTGGTTATTTATTTTGAGTTGTAAGTAATGTTAATGTTGTTCAAATTCTACTGGACAGGCATGTACCAGTCAGTCAGCAGGTTGTCTGGATTTTGTTGGTCTGGCAGGGTATGAAAAGCCAGGTAAGAGATCCCCTGACCATGACTGACCCCCTGATCTTCCATATGCTTCCCGATGACCAGGGATAGCCGCTGGAAGTCGCTTGCACTCGCACAAAACTGATATTTTATAAATTTCCCTCCGGGCACCTGAGTCTGAAAGAATCGATTTGCTTCCAGCTGGATAGTTGATTTTGGAACTATTACCGCATCGTATCTCCCTGGAAGTTCTGGGGTGAGATTTTGACAGGAATGCAGGATGGCCAAATAATCAAACTGATCTTCATGCAGGCCGTGTACGGACAGGTACCGTTTTACCTCTCCCCACACCTGGTAGATCTCGCGATGAAAGTAATTGCCAACACTGGGAAAAACAATGGCATTACGTGGTGGGAGGGTGACGATTTCATAGTTGAGCGAAAGGTATTCATTTTGTGAGACGTGCTCCAGTGCTTTCAGATAGCTATTGGTGGCCCGGAAGGTTTTTGGTGAAGTACCCATCACTTTTTTGAAAGCTTTGTTGAACGAGCTGGCTGTTTCGTACCCTACCATGTGTTTGATCCTTCCAAGAGGCACCGTAGTAAGTGCCAGCAGATAGGCCGCGGTTTCTATGCGCTGGTGGATAATAAAATCACGGAGCGAATGACCGGTTTCACGCTTAAACTTCCTGTGGATATAATAGGGAGAATATCCTGACAATTTCGCCAGCCGCTCCAGTGAAACGTCTCCATCCAGATGATGGTTGATGTACGATAGCAGTTCCTTTACCAACGCTTGACTTGATATTTCGGCCAAAAGTAGTATACGTAAATGGCTGAAAATTGTCCAATCTTGCGGTGGTGGGGCACGTGGAAATGTAAATTGGAGATACGTTGATACACGCTAATTCATCCCTCTTTGTCACTTGGCGCAACTGATCGACTGAAAGGAGTTTCCTTGAAAAACAAAAGGTCCAAGCTGATGCTTGAACCAGTTTTTGATTTATCATGCTTGGATAAGTGGGGATCACACAAGTTGAGGTTCTATGATAAAAGAAGTCAAAGTAAGAATTGAACAATCATGCAATAGGGTTGATATTCATCAGATTTAATATCATCCCCGTTTCAGCTCAAGCACCGTGATCTCTGGTAGGATCCCTACCCTGCCCGGATAACCGATGTAGCCAAAGCCTCTGTTAACATAGATGTACTGATCGCCTTCCTGGTAAAGGTCTGCCCATTGTTTATAGAGATATTGTGACGGACTCCAGCGGAAATCCCCTATTTCAATGCCGAATTGCATGCCATGGGTATGGCCGGCTAGCTGTAGGGCTACATCAGGATATTCCAGCCGCACCTGGGCATCCCAATGGCTCGGATCATGAGATAGTAACATTTTAAAAGGTATTTCTTCGGTCCCTTTAACAGTCTTTGTCATATCCCCATACTTGGAGAATCTGCCTGCACCCCAGTTTTCTATTCCAAGCACAGCTATCTCTTCATTATCCACTTTCAAGACCCGGTTTTCATTGAGCAACAAATCCCAGCCCATATAATGGTGCATCTCATGAAGATTTTTGATATCCTGTTGCTTAGCCTGAGGACTCGACCAACTGGAGTAATCTCCGTAGTCATGATTTCCCATGGTTGACATCACACCCATATCACCTTTTACCTTCTTGAAGATGTCCAGATAGGGTTTGGCCTCCTCACTTTTATTATTCACTAAATCACCAGTAAAGAATACTAAATCCGGCTTTTGCTGATTGATCAAATCTACTCCTCCGGCTACAGCCTTTCTATTAAAAAAACTACCGGTGTGAATATCTGATATCTGCACAACTCTGATCCCATCAAAGGACTTAGGGAGATTCTTTAGATGAATAGTTCGTTTCCTCACACGATAATCATGTGCTCCTGATAGGATTCCAAAACTGAAAACAGCAATAGGTACCGCTCCGGCTATCATGGCTGACTTAGCCATAAATTCCGACCTGGATCCGGAATGAGGAGTTTCTGACCTGGAAGGAAGAAGATCGATCAGGTAAGCTGTGATCCTTCTAAAGTCATCAGCCAAAAGTAATATGGCTGCCAGAAGCTTTCCAATCAGTGTGATAAAGAAACCGGTCATCAGAACGACCCTTAACCCACCAAATACCTTTGGATCAAGCTTACTATAGAGCAGTACGCCAATAAAAAAGCCTATAGATATAACGAAGTAACTAACCCTTAACGCCTTTCTAACGGGAGAGCTAAAGTCCTCGATAAGTAACTTGATGGCCTGATAGAGATATAGATCCAGAGCAACATATAAAACAGCAATTAAAATAAAGACCATGTATCTGGACATAATTCTGTAGATATTCAGACTTTCTGACACTCAGATACTCAGACATTCGGACCTGTATGAAAGTCAGAATATCTGAGTGTCCAAAAAGTTTCTTTTATTAACTAATTCCTATCCTCCTATTGATCCTGGCGAAGAACAGATACATCACCGGGACAATTACCAATGTAAGGAATGTTGCAAATGTCAATCCGAAAATGATGGTCCAGGACATTGGCCCCCAGAAAATCACATTGTCACCACCCATATAGAAGTCCGGATTGTAGATAGTAAATAACTTGATGAAATCAATGTTTATACCTACGGCCAATGGGATCAATCCGACAATCGTTGTAATGGCTGTCAACAACACGGGTCTCAACCTTGTTTTTCCAGCCTCTACAATGGAAGCAATAACCTGCTCGAATGGAAGTTTGTCCACTCCCAATTCTTCTGCTTTTCTTTTTCTGCTCAACTCAATGAAGTCAATCAATACAATCGCATTGTTTACAACAATACCTGCCAAAGAAATGATTCCAATCATGGTCATGATCACTACGAAATCCATCTGAAAGATCACCAGCCCAAGAAATACACCAATGGTACTCAACACAACTGATGACATGATGATAATAGGAGTAGTTACCTTGTTGAACTGTGAAACAATGATCAGGAAGATGAGGAATACAGCGAGTAGCAAGGCCTGGCTCAGGAAGGCCATTTCTTTTGCCTGTTCTTCCTGCTCCCCACCAAACTTATAGGTATAACCATTTGGCATATCCAATTCATTCTCAAGGAGTGTCTTGATCTGGTCGTTGATCTCTGTTGGATTATATCCACCCAGGACATTTGACGAAAGTGTAATCATCCGGTCCAGATCCTTTCGTTTCACAGAGCCATAGGTTGAACTTAGTTCAGCTTCTGCGACGGCTGAAATCGGCACCTGATGAATAGAACCGTCGGTCTGATCCCGGAAGGTGATGCTTTTATTCATCAATGCATCCATATCATAGCGATACTTATCCTGAAGTCGAAGTTCTATATCATAGTCGTCCTCACCCAGCTTAAACTTGGAGATTTCTTTTCCAAACAACGACGTCCTTACTTCATTCGCTACATTGTAAGTTGATAAACCAAATCGCCTTGCTTTTTCTCTGTCTATATCTACAATCAGCTCAGGCTTTCCAGTTTCCAAATCGGATTTCAACTCCTCAATACCCTGGATCGGGGATTCGTTGATCATCAAGCGCACATTTTCTGTGATTTCAATGAGTTTTTCCAAGTCAGGCCCTACAATCTCAATATTGATAGGTTTACCTGTGGGGGGTCCTGCCGCATCCTTGTCAATCGTGATAGTAACACCCGGATAATGGGTGATGCTATTCCTGATCTCTTCCATTACATCACTGGTCATCACAAAACCTCCATTGGCCGGATCCTTTCGAAACTGGAATTCTACGAAGTTCACTGTAATCCTTGCTTTGTTAGGGGTTGAACTCTGGCCAAATGCACTGGGATCATTGGGATCAGAAGCGTCCTCACCCACTTTTGTGATCACTGACTCAACCATATAGTTATAAGGTTTCATCAAATCAAGTACCTGGCTTTCCACCTTGTGTGCATATTCATTTGTTCTTTCTATATCAGTTCCGATCGGCATTTCAATAAAGACATTGACATACTTCGGCTCATTAATTGGGAAGAAAATTACTTTTGGCGGGAATGTTGCCATCAGTATAAAGGAGAATATCAGAAGAAAGACTGTCCCAAAAAAGAAAACATAAGGTCTCCATCCACCCAATGCGAAAGTGAGTACGCGACTATATAGCCGCTCCAGGAAAGGTAAAAAGATAGCCTGAAATCGCTGTGAAAGTGGATCCAGCACATAAACGTCCATGGCTATTATTGCTCCTAGTACAATCAATAAATTACCGAGTACGGTCCACCCAATCAACAGGAATAAAGTTCCAACACCGACTAAAATCCCTACGTTACGCCACAACTTACCATAATCAACTTCCCTGTTTCCGTTTTGTACCTTCATAAATGAAGCGATCAAAACCGGGTTTATGACCAATGCCACAAATAATGAAGACGTAAGTGTAATCATTACACCTAGTGGCAAATATGACATAAACTGCCCCATAAGTCCGGGCCATAATGCCAGCGGGAGGAAAGCAGCAAGTGTCGTAGCTGTAGAAGAAATAATAGGCATAGCCACCTCTCCCACTCCTTTCTTTGTTGCAGCTAAAGGACTGTACCCTTCTTCCATCAACCGATATACATTTTCCACTACCACAATACCATTATCCACCAGCATTCCCAGTGCCAGAATCAATGAGAAAAGAATCATCATGTTGACCGTGATGTCCATAGCCCCCAGTACATTAAAGGCAATGAACATTGACAATGGAATAGCGATACCAACGAAAAGAGCATTTCTCGTTCCAAGGAAGAACAATAAAACTAAAACAACCAGGATTACACCGGAGATGATATTATTCTCCAGGTTTGACACCATCATCTTCACGAAAGTCGACTGGTCATTGGTCCTGACGATTTCCAAATCTTCAGGTAGATTAGGCTTTACACGCTCCATCACCTCATCTATCGCTGCAGTGATCTCCAGCATGTTTTCACCACTGCGTTTGATCACGTCAACAGATACAACAGGATTGGTACTTAATCTTGCGTAAGATTCTTTCTCAGTATAACCAAACTCAATTTCTGCCACATCCTTGAGATAGACAATATTTCCTTTCTCATGCTTGATCACAATGTCTTCCATCTGGTCAGGTGAGGTAAATTCACCAACCACCCGGATAGACCTCCTGAGGCCATCCTGAAGTATATTTCCACCGGAAAGAGTTACGTTTTCCGCGGTGACCGCATTTTCGATGTCACTAAAGTTGATGTCACGGGCTTCCATTTCATATGGATTCACCATGATCTTCACTTCTTTATCCTCTACACCAGTAATATCAACTCTGGAAATTCCTGAAATTTTCTCGATTTCATCCTGAATGATCTCTGCAAATTCCTCCAGCTTCTGCACAGAATAGTTTCCGGAAAGGTTAATATTCATGATTGGAAACTCTGAGAAATTCATCTCAAAAACATTCGGGTCCTGAGGCAGGTCAGTTGGAAGCTCTGGTTTGGCTTTGTCTACTGCATCTTTCACTTTTTGCAGAGCGTCCTCTACATCCACATCGGCCTGAAACTCTACGATAATGGTTGAATAATCCTGTACAGAAGTAGAAGAAATCTCATCTACTTCAGAAATGGAATTAATTTCCTTCTCTAACTCACGAGTTACCAGGTTTTCTATGTCCACTGGTGAGTTACCCGGATATGGAGTACCCACGTAAACAATCGGTTGCTCGATCTCCGGATAGCTGTCCTTGGGAAGTGCCTGGTAAGAAATAATCCCCATGACAACGATCAGGAAGGTTAAAAAGAAAACCGTATTCTTATTCTTCAGGGCAAATGTGGTAAGCCAGAATTGCTTGTCCACATTCTCCTGTTCCTTTAATTCATTAGATTGGTTAATATCTTTTGCCATTATTATGTGCGTTTGATATGATTAAAGTGAAGCAGCAGATACGGAGATCTCAGCTCCATTGGTCACATTTCTAAATCCCTGGTTGATCACACTTGTACCATTAGAAAGACCGGTCACTATTTCTGTCATGTTTTGGAAACTCTTTCCAGTTTGTACCGTGACCTTCTGAGCAACTCTTTTACCATCTTTCATTCCAACAGTATAGACAAATTTGCCACCAGCATCCGATTGAATGACGTTCGTTGGGACACTGAGTGCATCCTTCTTCTCATAATCCACAAGCAAAAGCATGGCAACCTGATTTGGCCTGAATTCAAAATTCTCTTTTGATGGTAAAGCAACCTCAATCTTGAAAGTCCTGTTTTGGTCATTGATTACATTACCAACTGAGATGATTCTGCTTTTTATTGTCACATCCTGAACCGGAAAAATAACATCAACGTCCTGTCCTGCTTCGAATTTCCCAAGGAAAGCTTCTGAAACATCAGCTGATACGTACATTTCATCAGGATTCACAATTCTGATCAAAGGCAATCCCGGCTGAGCCATTTCACCAATTTTTACAGGTATCTCGTCCACGACACCATTGAATGGAGCTCTTACATAGTACTGGCTCAACTGTGATTTTAATGTGGCCAATCGGCGTTCAAGTGATTGATAGTTGTTCTTGGCTTGCAAATACTGAATCTCAGTTCCAATATTTTGCTTCCATAGGTTCTCCTGACGCTCATAAACTGTTTTTGCAAGCTCGATCTGAGTTTCTACTTCAGAAACATTATTGGCAATGATATCACTATCTATTTGAAGCAAGAGATCACCTTTTCTAACCGCCTGCCCTTCTGAGGCATTGATTCTCTCAACCCGACCCATTGTTTCAGCACTCATCAACACATTTTTTCTTGATGCAACAGATCCTCTCACTTCCACCTTATGGATAAAGGGCTTTTCTACCACATTATAGGATGATACAAGGATAGTTCCTGAAGACCCTTCTGATGCTGTATCTAACTCAGCAACCTCTTTTTCAAGTTCCGAAACCTGAGATTGGAGAGCCATTAATTCTTTTCTCTTTGCATCCAGCTCGGCTTGCTTTTCAGCCAGCTCGGATGATCCTCCGCCGCAGCTATACATAATAACTGCAAGAAGGCTAAGTGCTATCGATTGTGTAATAAAGTTGACCTTTTTCATGATCTATTGTTGGTTAAGTAATCCTAATGCTTTCTTTAATTCCAATTGGGCTATCACAGCCTCGTATAATGTGTTATAGTAATTGATGTCTGCTTCCTTCAAACTATTTTCAGCTTCTATCACTTCCAGGTTGGAGCCGACACCATTGCTGTATTTTTTAGTTGCTACATCAAAAATCTCCTGTGCAAGTGCTTTGTTTTCTTTTTGCACTTCCAATCGATTCCTGGCATCGTCATAATTGATCCTGGTTTGTTGAATATCCACATCAATGGAAGACTCCATCTGATCAAATGAATTTTCTACTTGTAGCAAGGTCAACTTTTCCTGTTGAATCTGATTGGCTCGTTGCAGTCCTGTAAATAAGCTCCAACTCATACGTAATCCGAACAAGTTGTATCCATACCACTTATCAGGCCCTACAGTTGGTTGCTCCTCAAAACCACTATTTGTAGTAAAAATCCCTCCGAATGTTGGTGATTGCGTTGTATACCCCAGGTTTGCAAATGCAGAGATCACCGGTAAAGATTCTGCATACTTATTCCTGATATTCAACTGCTGTAGCTTCTGATTTGCCAGTAGCACCTGGTAATCGGGTCTACTTGAATAGTCCCATCCTTCCCCTACTTCTATCTCTGATTCCAGAATCGCCGTAGACATGGTTTCAGCCACTTCCATCTCCTCATTCAAAGGATAATTCATCTGAAATTTCAATAGTCTCTCAGACAGATCAACCAACCGAATAAAATTATCACGTTCGGTAATCAGATTATTTAGATTGACTTTAATCCTGTCTACATCTATTTTCTCCGCAAAACCATTTTCATACATGGCCCGGGTATCAGAAAAAAGTGAGTCCACGCGTTTGATATTTGATTCAAACAATGCCAATCGCTCCTTATTGATCAACAGGTTATAATATGCCTTGGATACATTTAGGACTACATCCTCCTCGGTCTGGTTATAGTTTTTCACCGCCAGATCTTTGTAAGCCTGAGAAGCCTGCAACCCTACGATATATGAGCCATTAAAGATTAGCTGGTTAATATTCAGACTCGCATCACCGGCTCCTTTAAGCTGGAAGAAGTTTTGAGCTGCAGCTACATCACCAGGCTGGATACCCGGAATATTGCCTAGTCCAAAAAAGTCACTATTTGGATTGTATTGGCCAAAGAATCTTGGTTGTGTCTCGGCATATGACACACTTGCATTACCATCAATCTGGGGTAAGCCAATACCGATAGTTTCCCTGACCTTGGCATCAGCGATCTCCTGATCTAGCCTGGCATTCTTCACACCCACAGCGTTGTTAATCGCATATTCAATGCAATCCTCCAGGGTAAACCCTATGGAAGTAGTCAAGGTCGCCGTCTCTGTCTGGGCATTGACCAGCAAAGGCAGCAGTAGCGCAATTGTTAGTAGTCGTCCTATTCCTTTCATTTGAGTTGGTTTTCTAGATGTTTCTGTTGATACTTTTTGTAGTAATTTCTTCCATTGTCAGACAAAAGCCCGTGTATAAAGTGATCAAAAATCTGGACCTGTACATCCACAAAGTCAAAGTCGCTCTTAGGGAAAGCTCGTTCATCAAAAATTAGCTGAACCTGCTCCACACGCATGATTGACAGTATTGTTTCATTTATTTCGGTTCGATATAAATTTTCTTTTTTACCCCTGATAAGGTTGCTCATCACTTTACCCCGGATGAAATTATCCTTGTAATCTTTAAACACTTCCCACGCCTCCGGGTGATACTTCTGAAGATCATATAAGAGTGACGGATTCACCCTTGATATATTTTGACGAATGCATTTAGAAAGCAAAAAAAGCTCCTCCAAAGCATCCGCAGCTTGCTCTGTAATGTCAGAGACTTCCTTCATCTCACCAGTCAAATAGTTTTTGGCGGCCTCAGTGACTAATTCATCCTTATGGTTGAAGTGCTGATAAATGGTTTTTTTAGATACTGATACTTCACGCGCCACGTCATCCATTGACACACTTCGCACTCCATATCTCATAAACAATGTCTCGGCTCCCTCTAATATTTTCTGCTTCACTATATATTTATCTTCCTAACAATTACTTAACACTTTGGAAACTTTCGATATACTGAAAGTTTCCTCCGTTTACGTGATTAACAACTGGGAGTTACATATTGTTGATAAATTTTTAAGAAAAGTGATCAGTGGTTGATTTTTACTATAAGAAGCATGGAAACGGGATAAAAAAGCTGATCTTTTTCCATGGGTTTGGAGAAGATAGATCATCATTTGACAAGATGATACTAGGGATATGCAATGAAAAACTAAATATAACCTGTTACAACATCGATCTCTATTATCATGGAAAAACCACAAGAGAAAACAGACCTTTACTCCCAGAACAGTGGAAGAGGTCATTTAAATCTTTTCTGGAAGCAGAAAACATTAAATCCTATTCAGTGATTGGATTCAGCCTTGGAGGCCGATTTGCACTTTCAACTGCTTCTTTGTTTCCGGAGTCAACAGATAGTGTCTTCCTGATCGCTCCGGATGGAATATTTCAATCACCATGGTACAGGCTAGCCAATACTTTATTAGGAAATATGTTCTTCAAATATTTGATGGAACACCCTTTAGGATTTGATTGGCTAATAAATGTCCTTAGGAAAACAGGTGTCGTCTCAAAACCACTTCATAGGTTTGTAGAAACCACCCTGAAGACTACGGAGCAGAGAAAGCGGGTATACCAGACCTGGACCTACTTTCACCCTTTGCAAATCAGCCCTAAAGCAATTACCACTCACTTTAATAGGTATGACATTCCTATTCATGTGATTCTTGGTGATCGAGATAAAATCATACCTCCCAAAAAAATACTCTCAAAAATTAAGAACATCCGTAAACTGAAATCCACGATTATCAAGGCTAAACACCACCATATGATTACTGAATCAATGCCCTACATCATATCTGTTCTCAAAAACCCGAATCTTTGAGCAATTATTCTATTTTTGCGCTTGAATTACACACCTTTTTGAATGATCCACTTCTTTGAAAAATCCAGTTCTGAAGTTTATGCAGTTCTCACTTCAGCAGACCTATCCCAGGAAGATCAAAACAAACTCACCTGGCTTTTTTCAGGAGCTAAACTGTTAGCAACAGATAAAATTTCCGAAGCATTTATTGGCCCTCGAAAGGAAATGATCACACCATGGAGTACCAATGCAGTGGAAATCACCCAAAATGCAGGCATCACCGGGATCATTCGTATAGAATCCTTTGTCAAAAACAATGGACAATCATTCGATGAGATGCTGCAGCAGAAGTATCCGGTCCTGGACCAGGAGCTCTTTACGCTTAACATTGAGCCGGCGCCCATCCAATTCATTGAGGACCTTGAAGCTTATAATGATCAGGAAGGACTTGCGCTTACAAAGGAAGAAATTGAGTTTCTCAAGAGTGTTTCCAAAGAAATCAACCGAAACCTGACCGATTCTGAGGTTTTCGGATTTTCACAGGTGAACTCGGAACATTGCCGTCACAAAATCTTTAACGGAAAATTCGTTATAGACGGTGAAGAACAGGAGCTCTCATTGTTCCAGTGGATTAAAAAGACTTCAAAGGAACACCACAACCTCATTGTATCAGCTTATAAAGACAATGTGGCATTCATCAAGGGGCCTGTGATGGAGCAGTTTGCTCCCAGAACACAGGATAAGCCGGATTTCTTCACGATCAGTGATTTCGAATCTGTCATCAGCCTGAAAGCCGAAACCCATAACTTCCCTACAACAGTAGAACCATTTAATGGAGCTGCAACTGGTTCGGGTGGAGAGATCCGGGATCGTATGGCGGGTGGCACAGGGAGTTTCCCATTGGCTGGGACCGCGGTATACATGACCAGCTATGCTCGACTCAGTGAAGGCAAAAAATACGAGGAGAAAGTACCTGAAAGGAAATGGCTTTACCAAAGCCCGAAAGACATCCTAATCAAAGCTTCTAATGGTGCCAGTGATTTTGGGAACAAATTTGGTCAGCCCCTGATCTGTGGTAGCCTCTTTACGTTTGAGCATTCGGAAAATGATGAAACGCTCGGTTTTGACAAAGTGATCATGCTGGCTGGTGGTGTCGGATATGGGAAGTTGAAAGACAGCCTCAAGAAAGAGGTGAAGCCCGGACAGAAGATTGTGATGATGGGTGGCGACAATTACCGCATTGGTATGGGTGGTGGCGCTGTTTCTTCTGTAGATACCGGTGACTTCAAAAAGTCTCTGGAGCTAAATGCGGTGCAAAGGTCAAATCCTGAAATGCAGAAAAGAGTAGCCAACGCAGTTCGTGCCCTGGCTGAGGCCAATGTAAACCCTGTGGTTTCTATTCATGACCATGGCGCCGGGGGCCACCTGAATTGTTTTTCAGAATTGGTGGAAGAAACCGGTGGTAAGATCTACCTGAATGAGCTCCCCGTAGGAGATCCTACATTGTCAGATAAAGAGATTCTCGGCAATGAGTCGCAGGAAAGAATGGGTCTGGTAATGAAAGATCAGGACCTTGATTATCTCAAAAGAGTTTCACAAAGGGAAAGAACACCTTTTTATATTGTTGGTGAGGCAACAGATGATCAACAGCTTCAATTTCTGAAAAAGAATCTGGATGCCAAGGCATTTGATCTTAAGATGGACCACCTCTTTGGGTCATCCCCTACCACGATCCTCGAGGACCACGCCAAAGAAAGATCTTTTGTGAGTTTCGAATACAAAGCTGATGAAATAGAAAAGTATCTGGAAGATATCCTTCAGCTTGAAGGAGTAGCCTGTAAAGACTGGCTGACCAACAAGGTAGACCGATCAGTAACCGGTAAAGTGGCACTGCAGCAAACTGTAGGTGAAATTCAGGTTCCTTTGAACAATGCTGCTGTCATGGCACTGGATTTCAAAAATGACAAAGGAGTTGCAACCTCGATAGGACATTCTGCAGTACCGGCATTGATTGACTCTGGCGCAGGTTCCAGATTAAGTGTGGCGGAAGCCCTTACCAATTTGGCTTTTGTTCCCCTCTCTCATGGATTAAAAGGAGTCTCTCTGAGTGCTAACTGGATGTGGCCTGCTAAGAATGAGGGTGAGAATTATCGACTTTACAAGGCAGTAAAGGAACTAAGTGATTTTGTGATTGACCTGGGAATCAATATCCCAACAGGAAAGGATTCATTGTCTATGACGCAAAAATACCCTGATGGCAAAAAAGTACAATCCCCGGGTACTGTAATCATCAGTTCGGTCGGTGAGGTATCCGGTCTTCAAAAGATCGTAACCCCGGACATAGACGTTGAAAAGCCTGGTAGTCATTTGCTTTATGTTGACTTTTCAGGTAGGTCGTTTGCACTTGGAGGAAGCAGTTTTGCTCAGGTAAATGCTGCGATCGGTGATAAAGCTCCGGATGTAAAAGCAGATGTGCTTAAAAATGCATTTAATGCCATCCAGGAACTTATCAAATATGATCTGATTCTAGCTGGGCATGACGTTTCCGATGGTGGGTTGATCACTACCCTTTTAGAGATGAACTTCCCTAACCAAAAAGGAGGTGTTAAGGTGGACCTCTCAGGATTTAAAGAAAAAGATGCCGTAAAAGTCTTATTCTCAGAACGTCCGGCTGTCGTTCTCCAGGTTGAATCATTGGATCAGGTGAGAGAGACTTTTAGAAGATTTGATGTGGAAAGTACACTCCTGGGTGAAGTTGTAGAGAACCGGGAACTGATCATAGAAGGTGATGATCTGACATTGAGACTCTCAATCGATGATTACAGGGACCTATGGTTCAAAACTTCTCATCTATTGGATCGGGAGCAGGGAGATCCGGATCATGCTGACCGTAGAGCAAGTAATTATAAGCTACAGCCACTTTCTTACACGTTTAAAAAAGAGTTTACAGGCACATTGCAGGATTATGGCATAGATGCAGGACGAAAGACCGAGTCCGGAATCAAAGCAGCTATTATTCGTGAGCAGGGAGTGAATGGCGACAGAGAAATGGCATATGCCCTGTATCTTGCAGGCTTTGATGTGAAAGATGTTCACATGACAGATCTTATTTCAGGAAGGGAGGATCTCAGTGATCTGGATATGATCGTATTTGTTGGTGGATTTTCCAATTCTGATGTGTTGGGATCAGCCAAAGGATGGGCAGGCTCATTCTTATTTAACGAGAAAGCCAAGTCTTCGCTGGATGCCTTTTATCAAAGGGAAGACACTTTGAGTCTTGGAGTATGCAATGGATGTCAGGCTATGATGGAGCTCGGCTTGGTTTATCCAGAACTCAAAGATCATCCAACCATGCATCATAATGGTTCCGGGAAGTTTGAATCGATCTTTGTGAACGTAGATATTCTGCCTAATAATAGTGTGATGTTTGGATCGTTGTCCAATACCTCTTTGGGAATATGGGTAGCACATGGAGAAGGAAAATTTGTATTACCGGGTTCTGAAGACCAGTATTCCATCCCAATGAAATACAAATACAATGAGTTTCCGGGAAACCCTAATGACAGTGACTTTGCGACCGCAGCTGTGGTATCCAAAGATGGACGACACGTAGCCATGATGCCTCATTTGGAGCGTTCACTTTTCCCCTGGAACTGGCCGCATAACCGGTCAATCAGGGGCGTTGAGATCACTCCATGGATAGAACCTTTTGTCAATGCCAGGAAGTGGATTGAAAAAAGAAGGTCTTCATAGGAAATTATGTTTTTATTTTAACCAATTCCTGCTACTTTTGCAGTCCAATTTCACCCACACAGGTAATAAACGGAAGCGTTAGTAATTGGGAAAAGCTTTAGAATTAGCTTGAAAAGAAATTCACCTTATTGGCCTATGGTGTAACTGGCAACACGTCTGGTTTTGGTCCAGAAGAGTCTAGGTTCGAGCCCTAGTAGGCCAACTTTCAATCCGCTAATATTGCCTCATTGGCAATCCTGGCGGATTATTTTATTTTGAAGCACTCTAGCATGTCACTGGTTAAAATATTTAGCGGAAAAGGTACTTTAGAACTTTCCGAGAAAATAGCTCAATTTTATGGTAAACCACTGGGAAAATGTACTTCTCAGAAATTCAGTGACGGTGAATTAAATTTCAGTTTCAATGAATCAGTGCGCGGTGAGCATGTCTACCTGATCCAGTCTACCAACCCTCCTACCGAAAACATCATGGAGCTTTTACTCATGATAGATGCTGCCAAAAGAGCAAGTGCCAAACACATCACTGTGGTGGTTCCTTACTTTGGGTATGCCAGACAGGACAGAAAAGACAGGCCAAGGGTTTCAATTGCTGCCAAACTCATGGCAAACATTCTTTCAGCTGCGGGAGCAAGTCGATTATTGACGTGTGACCTTCATGCTGGCCAGATCCAGGGATTTTTTGATATCCCGGTGGACAACCTTGATGGTACTGCTTTCTTCGTGCCATATATCAGAAGCCTGAAACTTGAAAATCTGATCTTTGCCTCTCCTGACGTGGGGGGAACTGCTAGAACCAGAAGCTTTGCCAAGTTTTTCGAAGCAGATATGGTTGTCTGCGACAAGCACCGAAAGCGTGCCAATGAAATAGCTACCATGCAGGTGATTGGAGATGTGGAAGGAAAGGATGTGATCCTTGTGGATGACCTGGTAGACACGGCCGGAACCATTTCTAAAGCAGCAAATATCATCATGGAGAAAGGAGCTTCTTCAGTGCGAGCAGTGTGTACACACCCTGTATTGTCAGGAAAAGCTTACGAAAATATTGAAGGGTCTGCGCTAACAGAACTCGTAGTGACAGATAGTATCCCTCTAAAAGAAAAGAGTAACAAAATTAAAGTATTGACGGTAGCAGATCTTTTCGCCAAGGCGATCAGAAAGATACACGACAATGAATCCATTAGTTCATTATTTATTAATTACAATTAATCATTTTTTATGAAAACTGTTGAGATTATAGGGTATAAAAGAGCAAATCTCGGCAAAGCCGAATCCAAACGATTGAGAGCGGAAGGCTATGTCCCCTGCGTACTTTATGGTGGAAAAGAGCAAGTGCACTTTTATGCGCCAAATATTCTTTTCCGAGAAGTTCTATACACTGCCGAAGCTCATTTCGTAGAGTTGAACATCGAAGGTGAAAAGACAAGGGCTATCATCCAGGATGCACAGTTCCATCCTGTCAGTGAAGCTATCCTGCATGCGGATTTCCTGCAGCTATTCCCTGGCAAAATCATCAAAATGGATGTTCCAATCCACCTGGTAGGTAGAGGACTCGCTCCAGGTGTACAGCAAGGTGGTCGGTTTGTGCATAAGCTAAGGAAATTGACTTTAAAGGCATTGCCTGACAATATGCCTGAGCATATTGATGTGGACGTTTCAAAACTTGGGCTTGGTAAGTCTGTGAAAGTATCCGCCATCACTCCGGATAATTTTGAAATCCTGAACAGTCCTATTATTACAGTTGCCACAGTAGAGGTACCTAGAGCACTTAAAGGTGCAGAGGGAGCTGAAGAAGAGGGTGAAGAAACAGAAGGTACGGAAGAAGCTGCAGCAGAGGGTGCTGAAGAAACTACTGAAGCAGAATCTTAAGCTCAAAGAATCAAATAATATCAAAATCCTGCCCAACTTTGGCAGGATTTTTTTTGCCTAATTATGAAATACCTGATAGCAGGACTGGGAAATATTGGACCGGAATACGAGGTAACGAGGCATAACATTGGATTCCTCGTACTTGACAGACTAGCTGACTTGCAAAAGACTAGCTTTTCACAGGACAGGCATGCATTTGTAAGTGAAGTAAAACACAAAGGCAGAAGCCTTACCCTGATCAAACCAACAACCTACATGAATCTAAGTGGTAAAGCCGTGAACTACTGGATGAATGAGTTGAAAATCACCAAGCAAAACCTGTTGGTGATCACAGATGATATAGCACTCCCTTTTGGCAAGCTAAGATTAAAACCAAGAGGGTCGAGTGCAGGTCATAATGGCTTGAAAAACATTGAGGAAACAATTGGGGGCCAGGACTATCCACGTCTTAAGTTTGGCATTGGAGATGATTACCCCAAGGGAAGACAAGTGGATTACGTGTTGAGTCCATTCTCAAAAAAGGAATTTGATACACTCACACTAGAGATTGATCGCTGCATCGACATGATTTATGCTTTTTGTACGATTGGTATTGAGCGAACCATGAACCAGTTCAACTAAATAATATGCTTGGAAATCAATCAATATGTCTGGCACTACAGATCGTGCCAAGGAAAGAAGGTGCTAACACATATCACCTGGTGGATAAAGCCATTGAAATCATCCAATCATCTGGAGTAAAACACATGATCACGCCCATGGAAACAGTCATGGAAGGCTCCTTTGATCAGTTGAATGACATTGCGTTAAAAGCCCAGCAGGCCGTGATGGAGGCAGGAGCCGAAGAAGTGCTTGTCTATATCAAAATGCACTACCGAAAATCAGGTGACGTCACTTTTGAGGAAAAGCGGTTAGACCGGTAATTCTAGTCCAGCTCTCCGGCAGTCCAGAGTTGTTTCCTTTCCTGAGTCGACATTCTGATCTCTTTCACTTCATTCGGTGTTATTTCGGAGGCATTATTTCCCCAGGACATTCTAACATAACTAAGAATAGTGGCCACTTGCTCATCAGTTAGGAAATCCTTCCATGGAGGCATCTCTCCATCAAACTTTTTGCCGTTCACCTCGATCTCTCCACCCAGGCCTCCTAAAACGATTTTGATCAACCTGGTCTTATCACCGGTTACCCAGTCGGTATTGCTCAGTGGTGGAAAGATGTCACCTGTTCCCTGACCATTGAATTGATGGCAAGGGGCACACCGGGTCATATAAAGCTGTGCGGCTTCTGATAATTCTTCCCTCGAAACTTCATTTTGACTTACACCCTCAGATTCATCAGACAGAGTATATGCCAGAAATGAATTGCCGGGTTTAGTACCTGGCTTACCTCCTCCACCTGCGGCAATGACTACATACTGTTTGCCATCCACTATGTACGTTGAGGGGGTTGCATATCCACCCGCAGGTAATTTGGTTTCCCATAGCAGTTTCCCGGTTTCTTTATCATATGCCCTAAACATTTCATCCATCGCAGCACCGATAAAAACCAATCCACCTGCAGTCACAATCGGACCTCCCATATTGAAAGAACCTGTGGGAGGTTCATTTTCCAATCCGGGATGGTGACCCAGTGGAACCTGCCACAAAATCTTACCTTCATTTAAGTCAATGGCATTGAGCGTGCCCCAGGGTGGTGTACTAATAGGAAACCCTTCATTGTCTTTCACTGGCTGGTGGCCGGTTACCTTAAATGGATATCCTTTCGGATCATCATTATTCAACACCTGGATCAGCTCAGGTTCGTCACTGGAGTTCACAAAAAGCACTCCGGATTCTACATCTATAGCTGCACCACCCCAGTCAGTACCTCCATTAAACTGAGGAAATACGACACCCCCTTCAAAAGATGGCGGATCGTAAATATCAGCAGGTCCGTACTTCTCCCATACATGCTTTCTCACAAAAGAATGAGCTTCTTCAGACCGGTCGGTAATGTCACTTTCCTTAAAACCATGCCGGGCATAAGGCGGTGGAAGAGCAGGTATTGGCTGAGTCGGCGAAGAGACCTCTCCCGGAACTTCCGACTGCTTTACCTGTCTTTCTTCAATAGGAAAAAGTGGCTTTCCAGTTACACGGTCAAAGACAAAAACCATCCCAACCTTTGTCACCTGAGCAACTGCATCGATCATTTTCCCATCATGCTTTACGGCAACTAAACTTGGGGGTGTAGGCACATCATAGTCCCAAAGGTCATGATGCACAATCTGGTAATGCCATATCCGCTCACCTGTCTCGGCATTTAGTGCCACTACACAATTACTGAACAGATTATTACCCGTACGCTCAATACCGAAATGATCATTGGAAGCTGATCCTGTACCAAAATACAGGATACCTCGTTCCTCATCCATTGAGAACCCTCCCCACGGATTGGAGCCTCCGAAAGTTTTCCAGGCATCCTCAGACCAGGTTTCATACCCAAATTCTCCGGGGTGAGGAATTGTATGAAAGATCCATCTTCGCTCCCCTGTATGTACGTCAAAAGCCCTAACATGACCCGGAGCTATCACACCTGATCCTTCGCCTAGCTGGGCACCCACTATGAGTAAGTCTTTGTAAATGATTGGTGGGGATGAGGCATTAACAAAAGCCCGCTCAATCTCACGATCCAGGTTTTGCAATAAATCAATCCTACCCCTCTCACCAAAATCCTGTCTTGGCTGACCTGTCTGGGCATCCAGTGCATACATAAATGGTCCTCTCCCAAAGAATATTGTATGCTTGCTTTCATCTGAAAACCACGTAACACCCCTATTTGCCCCAGTCGATCTGGAAAGCCTGTTATTTCCCTCCTCGTACTTATTTGGATCAAACCACCAGATCTCCTCCCCTGTCCTTGCATCGATGGCAAAAGCCTGCACCTTAGGAGATGTGCCATACAGCACGGTATCAATCACAATCGGATTGCACTGGATAGAGTAACCTTCCTCTCCTGCCTTATATTCCCAGGCCAGAGTCAACTGATGTACATTCTCCTTGTTAATCTGGGTGGCGGGTGAATATTTTGTGTTGGCTTTGGTTGCGCTGGCTACCTCCCAGGTTGCTTTTTCTTTTTTAACTGACTCCTGACAACTCATTATTGCTAAAAGAAAGGCGATGTTTAGGGTTAGCCGCGCATAAATTGTAAGATTTTTTGGTATAAAGTGCATCTAAATGTGGTTAGGTTGGGTCTAATATTTTTAAATATAATTGTAATCAGCCATTTATCAAGTGATCACCAAATCCATAAAGTACTTAGTCGATACTGATTAGAATGAAAGGATTTAGTACATTTGAAATACTCAACTGTTTTTTGGAAACATTTTTGCTTAGTGTAAGTTGGATTAGATACAAGTGATGAAGACAGCATATTTTTCTCTATTATTTATTGGTGTTATTGGTTTTCTACTCACCAGCTGTGACGGTGAAAGAATTAATCCTGCCGAGGAGTCTTTTGAATTCTATGAAAATGCAAATCTTGTAGAAGAATTCCCTTATGCAGAACTAGGAGAAAAACTTGTTTTCCGGCACTATTACCTGGCTGCGCATAAAGAAGATGTTTCTAATGATGAGTATGCCGAGGAAGTTTATTTCGCAGTAAATGCAGCTGAGGACTTTTACCTGGAAGGTCAGGAATTACAAGACATTGAATTTGTATTCAAGCAATATTGTGACTGTTCTACTTTCGACAAAATTCAAATCGTAGATGGTTACCTGAAAGGTGACAAAAAAGGTAGTGACCGCTACTTACTGGAGGCAAACGTTGAGTTGAGAGGGTTCTTCATGCATGAAGGCGAAATCATTGAATCTCATGTTCTCCATTCCGCCTTCACTGGGCTCTTTAAGAAAAATTCAATTACTGCGCTTAACCAACGTTAAGCGATCGTTGCTCCATTTTCGGCTTCTGATGCCGGGTTCACAGCTTTCAAAGAACCATCGGCATTCTCAGCAAATAACAGCATTCCCTGTGATTCTATTCCCATAATTTTTCTTGGTGCAAGGTTTGCTAATACTGTCACTTTTTTACCCACCATCTCTTCAGGGCTAAAATGCTTTGCAATACCACTAACAATGGTTCGGGTATCGACACCAGTATCTACAGTCATCTTGATGAGTTTGTCTGACTTCTCCACCTTTTCCGCAGTCTTCACTTCTCCTACTCTCAGGTCCATTTTTATGAAATCATCAAATTTCATTTCCGCTTTGATAGGTGTCACTTTTTGATTTTCAGTCTCCATATTCTTTGCTCGTGTGTCGGTTAGCTTTTTCACCTGTGCCTCTATCTGCTCATCTTCTATCCTCTCGAAAAGGTACTGTTGCTCACCCAAAGAGGCACCACCATCTACCATTTCAATAGACCCGGTATCATTCCATTTCATACCCTTTACCGGGATGGTTTTGAAAAGCTTTTGGGCCGTATGAGGTAAGAAAGGTTCAGACAACACCGCAAGGTTACCCGAGATCTGAATGGCTATATTCATAATGGTCTTAACCCTTTCAGGGTCCGTCTTGATGAGCTTCCAGGGTTCTGTATCCGCAAGGTACTTATTACCCAGCCTTGCCAGATCCATCAGGTGATTTACAGCTTCCCTGAATTTATACTGATCCAGTGAGCCTCCAATTTTACCCGGAAATGCTTTGAGTGCTTCAACTGTAGACTCGTCTTCAGGGGTAAGAGCACCTAATGCAGGCACCTTCCCATCAAAGTATTTGTGAGTCAACACCACGGCTCGATTGATAAAATTGCCGAATATCGCCAGGAGTTCACTGTTGTTTCTCGCCTGAAAGTCCTTCCAGGTAAAATCATTGTCCTTTGTTTCAGGAGCATTGGCTGTTAATACATAACGCAGGGTGTCCTGCTTTTCTGGAAACTCTTCCAGGTATTCGTGCAGCCATACCGCCCAGTTGCGGGAGGTAGATATTTTGTTTGACTCAAGATTAAGAAACTCATTGGCGGGCACATTATCCGGCAGGATATAGCTGCCCTCAGCTTTAAGCAACGCAGGAAAGATGATACAGTGGAAAACAATGTTGTCTTTCCCGATAAAGTGAACCAGTCGGGTATCATCTTTTTTCCAGTAATCTTCCCAGTTTTTACCTTTCTCCTTTGCCCAGTCTTTGGTTGCTGAGATATACCCAATAGGTGCATCAAACCAAACATATAAGACTTTTCCTTTGGCGTCTTTGAGAGGTACGGAGATTCCCCAATCGAGGTCTCTTGTCATAGGCCTTGGCTTCAGGCCATTGTCAATCCAACTTTTGCATTGCCCGTATACATTGGGTTTCCATTCTTTATGTTCTTCAAGGATCCATTCTTTAAGCCAATCCTCATATTGATCTAGCGGGAAATACCAGTGCTTGGTCTCTTCCATGGTAGGCTCTGCCCCACTCAGCATAGACTTGGGCTTGATCAGCTCGCCAGGGCTCAAAGTAGAACCACAGTTTTCGCACTGGTCACCATAAGCTTCAGGAAATGAGCAGGTTGGGCAGGTTCCTTTGATATATCGGTCAGCCAGAAACTGCTTTTCTATAGGATCAAAAAATTGTTTTGAGCTTTGTTCGACAAACTTTCCTTCGTCGTATAATTTCTTAAAAAAGTCAGCAGCTGTTTCGTGGTGGGTTTTTGAGCTGGTTCGATGATAGATATCAAAGCTGATACCAAAATCTTTGAATGACTTTTTGATCTGTTCGTGGTATTTATCTACCACCTGCTGTGGAGTAATTCCTTCCTTTCGGGCTTTTAGGGTGATAGCCACGCCGTGTTCATCAGAACCACATATGAAAGCCACATCTTTCCCTTTCGCACGTAAATACCGAACATAGATATCAGCCGGCACATATACCCCGGCAAGGTGTCCTATGTGGACGGGCCCGTTTGCATAAGGTAAAGCGGAAGTTACAGTGTACCGATTGAATGATTTTTTAGCCATTTTTAACATTTGAAGCGCAAATATAGGAAGGTTTAGGCAAGGCTTTTGTTTAGATTACGTTCAATAAAAATAACCTGGGGTAAGAGGAACTTAAATCATCAATCATCCTTTTAATATTTCTATTCACCATTAATAGAAATCATTGGAGTTAAATGCATTTTTCTTTCTTACTTGCGTTAAAATATACTTCATGAAAAGAGTCCTAGCTGCATTATTTATACTAACCTCAATGATGTCACACGCCCATGAACGATCCGGGTATAGCATCAATATTGATTTAGGTTCTGTAAAAGATGATCAGCTTAATATCTCAGTCCTTCCTCCGGTATCTGATGATGATTTTGTGGAGTATCACATGGCCAAAGTAGTCCCTGGCACTTATGACGAATCGAATTTTGGCACTTTCGTCAACCGGCTGAAAGCATACGACATCAATGGAGCCGAGCTAAGCGTGGAAAGACTGGACACCAACCGTTGGAAGATCCAAAACGGGGGAAAACTCAGTACGATCAACTACTGGGTACACGATACATTTGACCGGTTCGGAGACTACGGTGACGAAATGGAAGACTTTATTTTTGAGCCTAACGGAACCAATTTCGATAAATACAGGAGCGCTTATATTATCAACCCATTTGGTGTGGTAGGTTATGTGGATGGGATGAAAGACAAACCATACGAACTTAAAATTAAACACTCTCCTAAAATCTATGGAGCTTCGGCACTGGATAGAAATTCGGTGAATGATTCGGTGGATATTTTCATGGCGGAAGATTTTAATTTTCTGGCAGATGGCCCAATCATGTATACAGTTCCAGATACCGTAACTCGTGAGATCGCAAATGCGACGGTAATGGTCTCATCCTATTCTCCAAACAGTCTGGTTTCTTCGGAGCAAATCATGGACAAGATCTATGACCTGATGGAAGCTCAGGCATCCTATCTTGGCGGGAAATTACCTGTGGACAAATATTCTTACCTGATCTACATGGTGGAAGATAAAGAAACTCCTTATTTCGGTGCACTGGAGCATTCTTACTCTACCCTGTTTTATCTATTCGAAAATGACATTGATTACATCGGTAAGTATGTCCGGGACATTGCCGCGCATGAGTTTTTTCACATTGTAACTCCTCTCAATATACACTCAAAAGAAATCGGTGACTTTGACTTTATAAACCCCAAAATGTCAAAGCACCTGTGGCTCTATGAGGGCGTAACAGAATATAGCTCCATGCATGTTCAGGTGAAATATGGACTGTACAACGTAGGTACCTTTATAGAAGAGATCCGGCAGAAGCTCTATGAATCCAGCATGTACCCCGATGTTTCGTTCACTCACATGAGCGAACATATCCTGGAGCCAAAATATGAGGCTATGTACCAGAATGTGTATGCTAAAGGAGCATTGATAGGGTTGTGCATGGACTTATACCTTCTTAAATATTCCGGGGGCACCTATGACCTACAGCACCTGATGCGTGATCTCTCCAAGATGTTTGGAAAAGATCAATCCTTTGATGATGACGAGCTATTCAACATCATCGAACAGCTAACCTACCCTGAACTCAGAGAATTTCTGGATAAGCATGTGGCCGGAGACGAACCACTCCCTATGAAAGAAGTGCTTTCCTGGGTCGGCATTAATTATATTGAAGATGGTAAGGAATCGGAGATTACCTTTGGCAATGTCGGACTACAACAAAATGACGATGATCAATTAGTCGTCACGGATATCTCTGACATGGATGATTTTGGTAAAAAAATTGGCTTTAGAACAGGTGATATTATTGTTGCAGTAAATGGAAAAAGCACGAATTCAGAAAGCCTCTATGAAACTTTGGATTATTATTTCTCCACTACCCTACCTGGTGAAAAAGTTACCATCGATGTATTGAGAGCTAATAAGCGTGGAAAGTTTAAGGAAAAGTCCCTGAAGGCCAAAGCGTTTAAAACTACCCGTAGGATCAGCTATGAACTGGAGATCGTCGATGAGATCTCGGAGAATGAACACAACTTGCTTCTGACCTGGCTCACCCCGAATAGATCTAATTTCAGTGCTCCTTCGGATTAAGTAGGTTTTTTAGCTCATTTCGTGTAAAAGATTGAATGTTAACTAACTAATGTTAATCGTTAAAATATAGCAACGAGTCATTGGCCTCTTTAAGGATGACCTGCAACAATAGTTTACCTTTTGCCGTTACGTTAGTCAATACCACAAAAATACTCCTGAAATGTTGATATAATTTCTTTCCATCATAGAAGTCAACCCACTCCGGGCTTTGGTTCAACTACCGAAAGAAGTTATATGCTCACCCTACAGAACATTTCTTATATTCATCCAAATAAGGATTTGCTGTTTGAAAACATTCATCTCACAGCAAATAATCATGACAAAATTGCGCTGATCGGTAAAAACGGGAGTGGTAAATCCACACTATTCAGAATCATGGCAAAAGAATTGATACCGGCCAGTGGACTGATAGAACATGATGAGGCACCCTATTACATTCCACAAATATTCGGTCAGTATAATCATATGACAGTTGCAGGTGCATTGAATATTGAGAACAAAATGCAGGCACTATCTGAAATACTAAGCGGTCAGCTATCGGAAGAAAACTACACCATACTTCAGGATGACTGGTCCCTTGAGTCAAGGTGTCAGGAAGCACTCAACCATTGGGGGCTCAACATCCCGCACCTGTCTCAAAAGATGGGAGCACTAAGTGGCGGACAAAAAACCAAGCTGCTGCTAGCAGGAATAGCGATCCATCAACCCCAATTGATATTTATGGACGAACCCAGCAATCATCTGGATCTGGAAAGCAGAAAAATGCTATATCAGTTTATCAAAAAGAGTTCTGCCACCATGATCATTGTGAGCCATGATCGGAAGCTGCTCAACCTGTTGGATTCAACCTATGAGCTTCACCATGACGGATTGACATATTATGGAGGAAACTATGAGTTTTACCAGCAACAAAAGATGATTGAACACTCCGCTCTGGAGCAAGACATACAAGGTAAAGAGAAACTGCTCAGGAATGCTCGGGATAAGCAGAGAGAAACCCTTGAAAGACAACGAAAACAACAAGCCAGGGGAAAGAAAAAGCAGGCAAAGTCCGGGATGCCAAAGGTGATGATGGATAAAATGAAAAATGATTCGGAAAACAGCTTTTCAAAACTCAAACATGCACACGCTGGAAAGGTGGACGGGATCAGACAAGACCTGATAACTCTTCGATCTGCTTTGCCTGACTCTGACAAGATGAAATTTAATTTTGATCCTTCTGATCTTACCCGGGGGAAAATGCTTTTCGAAGCCCATCACATCAACTATCGGCACACGACAGAATGGGTTTGGAAAGCCCCTCTTACCTTAAAAATTCAAAGTGGGGAACGAATAGCACTTCAGGGAGGTAACGGGTCCGGTAAGACCACGCTAATCAACGTGATGTTAGGAAATCTTATCCCACAACAAGGCACCGTCAAATCCAACACAAACAAATCACTTTTCATAGACCAGGATTATTCACTTATAGACAATCAACTAACAGTTGGAGAGCAGGCAAATCGATTCAATGGCTCAGGATTGCCAGATCATGAGGTAAAAATCCGATTGAACCGTTTTCTATTTGGAAAAGAATCCTGGGATAAACCCTGCAGAGCTTTGAGTGGTGGAGAACGTATGCGGCTGATGCTATGCTGTCTCAACATCGGTCAGCAAGCTCCCAACCTGATCATCCTGGATGAGCCCACAAACAACCTGGATATTCAAAATATCGAGATCCTGACCAATGCGATCAGGGCGTATGAGGGTACATTGATTGTGGTGTCTCATGACGAGCGTTTTTTGGAAGAGGTTAGGATTGAGAGAACAATTGGATTGACTTATTGATCGAGCCAGTTCCTGAAATCCGAAGCCTTTTCAGCACTTACTACCACCTGCTCTCCAGGAGCGGGATTCAACTCGATCAATAACTTACCTTTAGCAAACTTATGGACAGCTGCCACATGTTTAAACTGTACCAAAAATTGCCTGTTAAGTCGGTAGAAAAGCCGCGGATCCAGGTCATTGCTGATCTCCTCGAGGGTTTGATCCATCAGGTATTTATTACGGGTTGTCACCAGGTAAACAACTCCGTTTTTTGTATAAAAATAGGCAATATCCTCCGTGACTACCGAGATCAGCTTCTCACCCACTTTAACAAGAAAACGGCTTTTGTACTGCTTCTCTGTCAACTGAATTTGCTTCACCAGCGTTTCCAAATCAGGCAGCTGACCTGAAAACTGTGATTTTAAGCCATTGTACTTTTGGAGGCTCTGCTTGAGGTCTTCTTTCACAATAGGTTTCAGTAGGTAATCGATGCTGTTTACCTTAAACGCCCTAAGCATATACTCATCGAAAGCGGTGGTGAAAATTACGGGTTTGGAGACCTTTGTTTTTTCGAAAATATCAAAACTAATCCCATCACTCAACTGGATGTCCATAAAGATCAGGTCCGGATGTTGATGATTCTCAAACCATTTCACACTTTCCTCCACACTGTCAATCACATCAATGATCTCGATGCCAGAATCCACCTCTTCCAGAACCTTTTCCAATCTCCTGAATGCCGGAGCTTCATCTTCAATGATCAGGACTTTCATCCAACAGCCAGTTTTCGCTCATTAATCACATCGATCAGCGGCACTGCTACCATGAAGTTTTTGGCAGTCGTGATGATATCAATCTTGCGGTTACCCAATAGCTCGTAGCGTTTACTAATATTAGCAAGCCCCGTCTTAGTGGATTTCTCCAGGGAGCTTTTGGGCTGAAGGTTATTCTTCACGATAATTGATTTACCCTGTTCCACGTACACTTCGATATTCAAAGGCCTGGTCTTGCTCACCATGTTGTGCTTAATGGCATTTTCAATCAACATTTGAAGGGTTAATGGAGCGATATGAGCATTCAGGTATTCCCTATCCACCTTAAAGGAAACTGAAAGGTTTTCTGGAAATCTCATTTTCAGTAGAAACACATAAGTTCTGGCAAATTCCAGCTCGTCGTGAAGCCTCACCAACTCGCGCTCCTTATTTTGAAGGATATATCGGTATGTTTCAGATAGTTTCTCAGTAAAGCGGATGGCAAGTTCCTGGTTCTCCGCAATCAATGTAGTCAAAGTATTCAGGCTATTGAAGAGAAAATGCGGGCTCATCTGATTCTGCAACACCTCAAACTGTGTCCGTATTTGTTGATTCCTTAGCTCCTCATTCAGCTTAAACGACTCTTTCCATCGATTGAAAAAATAGACACTTTCATAGATCACACCGATCAACGTACTGGTAAAGAGACTCACACCGGAATACTCAAACCAGGCAGATGGTCGTGTGAAATCAGTCAACGATTTTTCATTGATAACCACACAAATGAGCGGATCCGCAATCAACACAAAGGCGTAAAGAGAAATCAGGGTTAGGATCAATCTTTTAGGAGTTTGATTGATCAGAGGAAACTTTCTTCTGTAAAAGAAAAAAATATTGGCTGCTCCATGCCAGATGATACCTGTGAAGACACAGGAGTATAGAAAAGAAATCCAAATGGTTTTATCGGCCTCCTTTACAATAGGGGCCAATATGAAAGCCACTACAGGAATTCCAATCCACCGGATGTATATCTCTTTTATGTTATTGAGATCAAAATTCTTCACACCCTAAAATTAGCGCTAATTGAGCAAAATCCTGCCCAACAACCTACGAAGCCAGGAAATCCACCTGTCAGTCCGGAAAAATTATGGTTGAAGCTGAAATGTTGCTTTCCAGGCCTGGATTATGGTTCAGATGATCATTTCCATGGATAAAACTACTTATATCCGGTGTCAAACATTTCTCTCATAGATAGAGAAGTTTCCCCTCCTACTTTCGATATACAAACCAAATCCGGAATTTTAAGATGAAAGCTACTTTTTACAAATTTAAAACAATACTCAGTATCAATCTGATGGTGCTGGCACAGGTGGTGATTGCTCAAACACAGGTGGTGAAAGGAGTGCTTGTAGATGCACAGAGTGAAGCACCTTTGATTGGCGCTTCTGTTGTACTGATCGACTCCGACCCGATTGTAGGTGGGGTCACTGATCTTGATGGGCAGTTCCGAATAGAAGGTGTTCCCTATGGACGACACAACTTCGCTGCTTCATTTGTGGGCTACAAAAACATTCAACTTCCAAATGTGTTGGTTACGGCTGGAAAAGAAGTTGTTCTAAATGTCAAGTTGGAAGAATCAGTTGAAAACCTGGAGGCAGTAGTCGTGACGGCAGGGGCCGACAAGGACCTTCCTATCAATGAGATGGCCAAGGTAAGTGCGCGCACCTTTAGCCTGGAAGAAACCATGCGCTTCAGTGGTGGACGTAATGATGTGGCACGCCTTGCTACCTCATTTGCCGGAGTAAGTGCTCCCAATGATTCCCGAAATGACATTGTGGTAAGAGGCAACGCACCAACAGGACTCCTGTGGCGAGTGGAAGGGTTACCTGTAGCCACAACCAATCACTTTTCTACATTGGGAGTGACTGGTGGGCCTGTCAACGCCCTGAACACCAACCTACTGAGGACATCGGACTTCCTGACCGGGGCTTTTCCAGCCGAATATGGAAATGCCAATGCTGCTGTTTTTGACGTGAATTTCAGAAATGGAAATCCGGACAAATATGAGTTTACCGGTCAGATGTCTGCCTATTCCGGGTTGGAACTAATGGCTGAAGGTCCACTCAACAGGGCAAAAGGTTCTTCCTTTGTGGCCTCCTATCGCTATGGCATCGCCAGTCTGGCTGCTACAGGAACGAGTGCTATTCCCTATTACCAGGACTTCTCTTTCAAGATAAACCTTGGAAAATCTAAAATTGGGAAGTTCGAAATCTTTGGACTTGGAGGCTTAAGCAGCATTGACTTTTTTGGTGAAGACATTGATGAAAATGACCTTTTTGCAAATCCGGACCAGGATGCCTCGGTAAGCAATGTACTGGGTGTTGGAGGGATCAACCACCTTCTGAGAATAGACAACAATACTTATGTAAAGACCACGCTTGGCCTGGCGACAACTCAGAATTTTTATGACCAGGACAATCTCATGAAAGATGGTGCTGGTGACATCACTGGCAAATACAGGGCCATAGAAGTGGCCAACGAGGAGTACAGATATACCTTATCAAGTATGCTCAATAAGAAGTTTAATGCCAGGTGGAACCTCAGGGCAGGTATCATCCATGAAGTTTACGACCCAAGCTTCGAGACGTTCGATAGGGATAACAGGGTTGAAATTCCTGACAACAACAATGACCAGGTTCCTGACTATTTTCTCACCGTGGTGAATGTGGATGAAATCTATCATCTATCTCAAGTCTTTGGACAGGCAGAATACAAGTTTAATGATGATCTGAGCACTACATTTGGTGTCCACAGTCAATATCTGACCCTTAATGATGCTTATAGTTTAGAACCAAGGGCAGCCCTCAGCTATCAGCTCAACCCTGTGCAACGCATTAGCCTGGCTTATGGACTCCATGCCCAGGCAATCCCTGCGCCGATCCTGTTTTTTGAGGAAGAGATTTCTCAAGGTGCTCATGCCAGAACAAATATTGATCTGGACTTCAGTAAGAGTCACCATTTTGTGGCTGCGTATGACAGAAACTTTGGTCCAAACTGGAGACTGAAGACGGAGGTTTATTATCAGCATCTATTTGATATTCCTGTTGAGTCAGCGCCGAGCAGCTACTCGATTATCAATGAGGGAGCCGACTTCATCTTTGACCAGCGAGGATCACTGGTGAATGAAGGCACCGGCACCAACTATGGTGTGGAGCTGACATTGGAGAAGTTTTTGAGCAACAACTATTATCTATTGATGACCACCTCTCTTTACGAATCAACTTATAAAGGCAGCGACGGCATAGAACGTAGCACTGCTTTCAACAACAACTTAGTTTACAACCTACTAGCTGGAAAAGAATGGAAATTCGGAGCAGGACAACGCAATGCCTTTACACTGGACACCAAGCTAACAACTTCAGGAGGTAAACCTTTTACCCCTGTGGACCTGGAAGCAACCAGAAATAATGGTGGACGTGAAGTCAGGCTGGAAAATCAGGCATTTAGCAAAAGATATGGAGCGTATTTCCGTTGGGATGTAAAATTCGGAGTGCGAATGAACAGCCGGAAAAGAAATGTCTCACACCAGTTTTTTGTGGATCTGCAAAATGTAACCAACCGGGAGAACGAATTTGTCTACCGTTATAATGAAGTGACCGATGAGGTGAACCTTGTATCTCAGATCGGTTTCTTCCCTGATGTGATGTATCGGGTCCAGTTTTAAAATCTGATGTTATCTGATGATCAGGCAAACTGCTAAATGGAAATATATAGCAGTTTGCTTTATTGCTTCAGAGACATTGGTATACCTTAACACTGCAAATAAATAAGTTATATGGTAATTTTATTTACTTTAGGATAAACATCAACCGAAATGAAAGCAAACACACTGATTTACGTCCTGGGACTGACCCTGATTCTAGGTGCGATCCTTATCATCGTCATGTTTCCTGATTCAGGCAGACTGTATCTGATCGCTGGCTTCCTTGCATTGATTGGTTTTGTGATGAATATTGCGGGTTTTGTGATGCGCCAGGGAAAGGTATTCAGGTAATTATTCGGAAATCCTGTTCTGATTATGGGTTTAAGAAGATCTGTCTTTAACAGCTTACAACCATCAAATAGAAAAGATCCCGGTCACTATATTGATCTATTCATCATTTGTTTAATAGTTCTCAGTATACTAGAAATCATTCTAGAATCTGAAAAATCTCTCAAAATTAAATATGGATCATACTTCAATATTTTTGAAATTTTCTCTGTTGCAGTGTTCTCAATTGAATATTTTCTAAGAATATGGAGTTGCATAGAAAATAAAAAATTCAGACACCCAATTTGGGGGCGATTACGGTTTATGTCTACAGGAATGGCAATTGTTGACCTCCTTGCTATTCTGCCTTTCTATTTGCCGTTCATTGGTTTTGATCTTAGATTCTTAAGAGTTCTTCGATTATTTAGAATCTTTCGAATTCTTAAAATGGCCAGATATACTAATGCTCTTATTCTAATTAAGAATGTCCTGAAAGAAAAAAAAGAAGAACTACTGGTTACTGTAGGATTTATGGTAGTTGTACTACTTATTATATCAACTCTCATGTACTATGTTGAAAGAGATATTCAACCAGAAAATTTCTCAAGTATTCCAAAAGCACTTTGGTGGGGAGTCATTACTTTAACAACTGTAGGCTATGGTGATATCTATCCTGTTTCAGGCATTGGAAGAATTTTAGCTGGCTTCATAACACTCATTGGTATTGGTTTAATTGCATTGCCATCTGGAATACTTGCATCTGGCTACACAGAACAGATTTTATTAAAAAAGCAGAAAAAGTTAGAAGACAAAAAAGAAATACCTTGAAGATTCAATAACCATCGCGTTTACTTTGCAGCATGACGGCACTGGAAGAAGCATTCAACCTTGATCCCTTTGTATTCAAATTTATCGTTCTCCCGATCCTGATTTTCATGGCCAGGATCATGGATGTTTCGATCAATACCATGCGGATTATCTTCATGCTACACAGCAAGAAACTGTTGTCTACGGTATTGGGATTTTTCGAGGCGCTTATCTGGTTGCTGGCTATCAGTCAAATCTTTCAGAACCTCAGCAGTTGGCCCACCTATTTTGCCTATGCGGGTGGGTTTGCCTCCGGCATACTGGTAGGCATGCTGATAGAAGAAAAGTTGGCCATTGGTCGTGTGGTGGTACGGGTGATCACCCGACAGCCTGCCGAAGAACTCATCAAATACTTTGAGAAAAACAGCTACCGCTATAGCAGTGTAGATGCGATCTCCGATGAAGGCGAAGTAAATATCCTTTTCACCGTTATCAAACGTGAAGACCTCAAAACTACCGTTCAGGAGATCAAACGATTTAACCCAAAGGCTTTCTATACTGTAGAAGGTGTAAAGAAAGTCAGTGATGATGATATATCTGATGAAAAAGGATTTGGATTTCGTAAGAACCTGATGAAAAGGGTGTCTTAATTAATACAACGATCCTCAACCCAATATCCATTATTAAATCTTTTCAAAAAGTTGTATGTTATAATAATTAAATCCTCCTCACATGAAAGAGATCCTGATTAAGCGTATCTACCAAAGCTTTGGTATGATTAACCATAAGGTTGTCTTTGAGAATGGTACACAATTATTGCTTGAGAATGGTGAAACAATAAGGGTTAAACTGGATCAGCTTCCAATCAAAGCCTATGTGAAGCAAGGTTTGTTGAGATCGAGAGATTTCACTATTGATGATTCAACCAATAAATTGATTGTAAAGAATGACGTCAGTAAGAACCTGATTGGACCCGGATTACCATTACTTACATTTCTGTCGACTTTTCTACCCTCAACAAATTATGGGTTCACAAGAGATTTTCCAAGGAATAAGATTGGTATGCCTTTCATTAGTACTTCTCTGGGCACTTTATGCATTCATCATCAAACGTAAAGACTGGATCAGAATTGTAAAGATATCGTCAGAATTGTTAGCCAATGGATCTTAAAAAGCTAAAAGTTGATCAATTCAACCATTTTTTGGTCAGAAATTTCCCTGATGAATTTGACCCGGGTATTGAATCTTCATCTGAAAAAGTTGAAGTGATCCTATTCTTCATTCAGCAGTTAAATGACGTCAAGTCTTTTGTTGATCTATGCAATGCTACTGACCTGGTCAAAGACAACAGAGTGATCATGGTTTTTGAAAAGGGCCGAAAAGACGGAGTAAATCGAGATGCTATTTTTACTCCTTTCAGAAATGGTGAGCATCCGGGATTTAAAATGAAAGCTCCAATGCTTTGTTCACTGTCTGACAAGCTCAGTGGTTTTGTTCAGCAAAAAAAAGTTTAACAGTATTATTTATCATTAATTTTATTGGAGCTTCAACCTAATTCTAAAAAAATGGATGCTTCAATGATCACCAGCCAACTTGCTGCAAATATGCAAGTCATCGTTGCCCTACTCGAGAAATTGCCATCACACATGTACCTATGGCGATCAAAACCAAATAACTGGTGCCTCCTGGAGATCCTTTGTCACCTCGTGGATGAAGAAATTGATGATTTCAGGACGCGTGTGATGCATGTGTTGGAGACTCCTGATGAGCCCTTCACTCCTATTGATCCTGAAAGTTGGGTACAGGAGCGGGAATACCTCAAGCAAGACTACCCGGAAAAGCTTGTTGAGTTTATAGAAGAACGGGAAAGCTCCCTTGCCTGGCTGAAATCACTCGAATCCCCACAATGGAAAAACACTACGTACCACCCTGAGCTGGGACCAATGACTGCAAAACAACTCTTGGCCAACTGGCTGGCACACGATTACCATCACATCCGACAAATCAATGTATTAAAGTATGGTTATCTGAAAGAACACAGTAAGGAAGGTCTTGAGTATGCCGGGAAGTGGCAAATCCCATGACAACCTTGTGATATCCAATTGACTTTAGGGCTAGGAACACATTTTTTCACAATGCTTATCTTTGAGATAGAGGCCCTGGTTTTAACTTCTAGCTGATGGAGTGACAGTAAAAGTTCACTTTCCAACAAAATTGATTAGTAATGGATAGAATCGATGTTTTGCAAGATGAGTATGAGGGGTACAAAAGACTTACCAAGGATTTACTAGCAGAAACTAAGGATGAGGAACTTCAATCGATAGTCCTGAATGCTGCCACTGAGCTGAAAAGTCCGATGGCCCTAGTAAGCCTGATCCTGGACCACATTCAGTTTTTCAAAGCACACGTGGGATTACCTGATTTGCTTGCAGCAGCAAGGGGAACGCACCGGGATGCTTCCTTTTGCCAATTCGTAGTTAGAGATGGTAAAACCTTTGAAGTCAATGATGGGCCTAACGATACAAGGATACCACAACATGTCGTAAAAGAGTGGAATATTCATTCCTATTTAGGAATACCAATTAAAGTTGATGGCGTTGTGGTAGGGTCACTTTGTGTACTTGATACAAAACAAAGGACTTTCACTAAAAAAGAAAGGCAGAGGCTTGAAGAACTTGCATTACTTGTCAATAAGCGACTAAAAGAAATCACCAAAAACAGAAGACAGGTTTGGTTAGACCTTACCTATAGTAGTTTCCATCCTGCAGTTATTGAAATATTGGATAATATTACTCCGATTCAAGAATACTTAAAGGCAGGGTACTCACATTCAGCTGCAATTAGAACTTTTCTTGACCTTTTCGAACTCATATATTATCGGGAAACTACTGAAACAGCTAAAATGTCTTATGAAGCTGCATCGAAGGCAAATCAAGCGATTGAAGAACATTTTAGAGAAATAGAGATGAGAGTATTGGATACAGTCGATTGCCTTGATGCCATGAATAGTTTGATATCAAACTCAGCCCAGACCAAACTATCAGAAATAATGATCTCAGCTCAGGATCTTGCCAGAAACGCTACCAAATCTGTTGGGGGGTTCCCGCTTCCTGATTTCTTGTCTGATCCCGAAATCCATACCAACAGCAATCTTGCAATTGCCATTGTTTCAAATTTATTGCTGATGCTTTCTACAGAATTACGAAATATCAGCTCCACCTCAGGCATTCTCCTCACCATACAGGAAGAAAAGACATTTGTACGACTCATATTTTCAGCAAAAAGTTTGATGGAAGAAACATTTGAATCTATTTCGAATCAGCTTACTCAGATTATTGGCGAAGAGCATCCAACCATCTCGGTGGATTGTAAAGGTTCCGGCATTCAGTTGATGTTTAAAACAAAAGTTAATTAGAAGAGTGGTCACAATTGATCACTACTAAAAAGCATTTGACAAAGCACTTAGATGAGGATGCTGACCGACAACTCACCCATAACGCTAAGTTTACTTATCTAACATGAACATCGAGCAATACCACTCCCAACAATCTCCTTCCGATAAAGCCATCTGCGAGTTTCTTCAGCAACGAATAAACACCCATCTCCCCGAAGCAGAAAGCAAGGTCTGGCATGGACATCCTGTGTGGTTTATCGAGGGAAATCCAATTACAGGCTACAGCAAAGAAAAGGCTGGGATCAGGTTAATGTTTTGGAGTGGCGCTGATTTTGGTGAAGATGAATTAAAACCGGGCACTGGAAAGTTTAAAGATGCTTCTATGTGGTATACCTCCATAGACGAAATCGATGTCATTGCCCTGAAGCGCTGGCTGGAAAAATCCAGGGACATTCAATGGGATTACAAAAACATTGTGAAGCGAAAGGGGCAATTGATCCGGATTAGGTAGCTACTATCCGTTCGTACCCTAACTATCCATTCATCGTCTCCCGCAAGTGACGATGACCACATCATCTTGATCTACCTGTATCACTGCATCCATACTTCCTGCATGTTCCCTTCACGGAGACTATACATGAAAAGGTAATTGCGATCGGTGGTTGAATCAAAAAGCCCTATATTTCCCGTCATGAGCAGCACCCGCTTCAACCCCTCTAAAAGGAAATTCATCAAATCATCACTCATCGGAGGAATTTCTCTTATTTCAATTCCATCCCTGATTGGTTGCAAAGAAGCCCCGTTAAGCTATCACCTTGACCTTCATGTCCCCACCAAATATTTTGATGGAACCCGGTGCTGGTGTCACCCCAGAGCGGGCATCGTACCAGAAGTAGGAACTGATGGCCTTCCACGTGTGGTTATGACCATGAATAACCTGGATCTGGCGGGGAGTGATGTTTTCTATGGAGTTTTTGGTCTTCAGACTGATGATCTTGGCAGCTCATGGACTGAGGCACAGGAACAAAAAACGCTTGCTCCCAGGTATGAAACGATCGATGGTGTTGAACGACCGGTCGCGGTCAGTGATTTCTGGCCCCGATGGCATGCTAAAACAAAGACATTATTGGGCACTGGCCATACAGTAGCCTATACCACCGACTGGAAAGTCAGAAATCCCAGACCAAGACATACCTCCTACGCTACCTATGATCCTGCCCGCAGCAGTTGGTCCGACTGGAAGAAACTCGAGATGCCTGGCGACACCTTCAAAGATGCAGGTGCCGGATGTGTCCAGCGTTACGATCAGGAAGATGGCACCATCCTTTTGCCCATCTATTTCAGACCACCAGGGAAAAATTCCAGGGTTACAGTCAGTAAATGCGCTTTTGATGGAACTGAGCTGAAGTTTCTCGATCATGGCTCCGTCCTTGAACTCAACAACGATACCAGGGGTCTTGGTGAACCCTCCATTACCAGATTTGGAGATTGCTATTTCATGACCATCCGGAACGATGAGAAAGGGTTTGTTGCGCAGAGTGAAGATGGACAAACTTTTGACGGATACAAACCCTGGACCTTCGACGATGGTACCGAGCTGGGCAGTTACAACACGCAACAGCATTGGGTTACCCATTCTGATGGGCTGTTTCTAGTGTATACACGGCGAGGAGCCAATAATGATCATGTTTTTCGCCATCGGGCTCCTTTATTCATAGCCCAAGTGGATCCTGATAAGCTATGCGTGATCCGGGAAACAGAACGAGTCCTGGTGCCGGAGCGCGGTGCACGCCTGGGAAATTTTGGTGTGACTGATGTAAGCCCAACAGAGACCTGGGTCACCGCAGCAGAATGGATGCAACCACATGGTGTTGAGAAATTTGGAAGTGATGGAAGCGTTTTTGTTGCCAGGATCCAGTGGACTAAGTCGAATAAGGTGTTTTCAATCTAGGTAGTATTTGGTATTTTCACTCCAAAGAGATGACACCTGAAGTGGTAAACAGGAATCAAGAACTCAGTACACTTACACTTCGAGCATCGTCCTCTGCGAGAGACGATGCTACACCGAAGGTGCATAGAACAGACCCTCATTCGGAACTTACTATCGATCGAAGGAATTCATCATAATCCGCAGACAGTTGTCTGACGATTTCAGGATACTCTCCAGCAAGGTTCTTCATTTCTGCAGAATCCTCCCGCAGGTTAAATAGTAATGGAAATGATTCAAACGGCATAGGCTTAATTCCCGGATACTGGACTTGCGTTGGTTGTTCAGCTGGAGCCAGAATGGTTTCTCCATCGGGAGCCCTAAAGTCCCAACTCTTCTGATAAGTCTCGTCAAAACCGGAATACACCCTTGGTTCATTGAGAAACAGTTTCCAATCACCACTCCTAATCGTCATTACCTGATCCCCACGCATCGTAAAAATGGGTCTGTGATTGGTTTTCTCACCTTTGAGTATGTCCAGAATATTATCTCCATCCAGGGTACGCTCAGGTAAATCTATTTGGAGCATTCCCAGCAGGGTTGGTAAAATATCCATTGACCAGGCTGGGGTCAAAATAGTTTTGTTTACCGGAATATCTCTACCCCTGATAATGAATGGGACTCTAGTACCTCCCTCCCATGTCCTGGCTTTCATTCCTTTCAAACCACCATTGTAGCCTCCCCAGGATCCCCCATTATCTGACATGAAAATTACAATGGTATTTTCAGTAAGTCCAAGTTCATCCAATTCTCCCAATACCTCCCCGACTGACCAGTCCAATTCACGGATGACATCATCATAAAGATTATCCGGTGTTTCGGGGGTATAAAAATCGTCTGATGCAGCCAGAGGTTTATGGGGCATTGCATGGCAGAGGTGAAGAAAAAAAGTTGTATCCCGATTTCTTTTGATAAACTCCAATGCTTTAGCTGTATACTTCTGCGTCAGATACCGCTGATCTACCGGGTATTCTACAGTATCCATATCCTCAATGAGTTGAACAGGCCGCATGTCATTGGAGTATAAAATCCCATAGTACTCATCAAACCCATGCCTGGTGGGAAAGTACTCGGATTGATGTCCAAGGTGCCACTTTCCTATTAGTTTTGTTTTATAACCTTCCTGTTGTAAAATTTCACTTAACAGCATTTCATCAGGCGAAAGACCAAGAGTGTCGTTCTCCATTCCACCATCAGGTGATGGATTGTTTATGAGACCATGCCGGAGCGGAAACCTACCTGTCAGAAGCGAGGCTCTCGATGGGGCGCAGTAGGGTACTGGCACATAAAAGTCTGTGAATTTCACCCCCTGGCTTGCCAAACGGTCAATGCTAGGTGTAAGATGAATCTGCTGACCATAAGTGGATATGTCGCCGTATCCCATATCATCAGTTAAGATGATGATCACATTTTGGTGCTGCACTTCATTTCCACCACTTTCAGTACCCTTCTGATCGGCACACCCAATCCATAGCATGGTAGTCAAGCAAATGAGCGTATTTATTCCGGCAACTTTTATCATGTTTGAATTTTATCAGATTTAGTCATCAAACTTAGGGATCAAACCTACAATATGCCGATTATTTACTGCTAATTTCCGAAACTCCTGACCGCAACAGCTGCTGAGCAGGCCAAATAATATACCAAAATCAGCAAAGTAAGCATCTTGATGGTCGGCTTTCCTGTCCGTTCATTGTACTTCGAAGAGGACAATGTGAATCTATCTCTCCCTTACAGGAGATGCAGGAAAATTTGAGTAGACGTATCACCTCTATATATGTTGCCTTTAGTAGAGACGATGTCGGAAAATTAGCTATTCATGCCTTCTCACACCTTTGATGATCAAATAAAAGGTCAAACCGACTTCTCCAACTGCTGCAGAAAGTCCAACTGTCCACGACAGCCAGGTCTCATTTCCTTGAAAGAGGAAATTCCCAAAGCTTTCCATTATATAACCTAGTGCGGCACCTATCATCAGGAAACCAAAAACATGCGGTATCTTCCCCGACCTGTAAATCAGGATGCCTAGCAGGAAACAATGAATTCCAAAGAAAGCTCCAGCAATCAGGTAACCGTTCCGGTGTGCTTCGAGAAAAGTTAATGCCAGACTGGGGGCTTGTAAAGCAGCAATTCCCATTTCATGGCCAGATTTTAGCACTTCCAAAGCCATCATATGATTCAAGAGGTTAATGCTGCCAATGGCCGGATGCGCAAGCAACCTGAAGGTCATTGCAATCATGGCCAATGTCTTGCCTGCAGGTTTCAACAATTGATAAAGTAAAATGGCTACCACTGTATCTAACAGAAAAGCAATCAGATCCGCCACCAGCCCTAACCTAAACAACCACTCATCGGACAATATATTTTCTGCAGTTACAATTGCATCATCAAATACAATCAGACTTTCTCTTATAAACCCCTGGCTATACCCAGCACATATAATGATTAGTAAGTAGAGAAACCCAGTAATCCTTGCCCGGGTTCTCTGAAAATTGTGAGCTAACACAGTCATTTGTTTATTCTGTAAATGATCAGCATTAAACTGGTGATTACTTTAGTTGTTCTTGTCATTTTATTTATTGTTTAAAAAATTGGTTACTCAATTAGACCTCAGCAGACAAACCTCACCCATACACACACTAGATGTGGATGTCAGCAGGTTCATTAAGAAAATTGATTTAATGGTTGATCCTAAGCCATTTCAAACAGCTCTTCTTTGGATTTTCTGATCTTCTTTCTGCTTATAGCTTCATCATCTTTTGACCGATAACCGACCGGGGCGATCAGATTGGCATTCAACCCCTGTTCATCGAGGCCGAGGATCTGATTATAGGCCTCTTTATCAAAACCCTCCATAGGGCAGGCGTCGATTTTTAATTCTGCACATGCAATGAGGAGGTTATTGAGTGCAAGATAAGTCTGCTTCTCCGCCCACACCTTCCGCTCCTCAGGGTCTTTCTTTCTTATACTATCCTTGACAGACTCGCCATAGTTTCTCAGTTCAGTACTTCGGCTCCCCTGGGTGTCAATAATCTTTTGGATATAGTCATCAACCTGTCTGTCATAGTCCCTGGTATAGTTGCAAAAGACAAACAAATGTGATGCATCTGCAATTTGCTGTTGTCCCATGGATGCCTTGAACAGCTCAGTTCTGATTTCCTTATTTTCAATGATGATGACCTTATAAGGCTGAATACCAAAGGATGATACTGAAAGCCTGACTGCCTCTTTAAGACACTCTAAGTCCCGGTCAGATACTCTTCTTTCCGGATCAAATTTCTTGGTAGCATAGCGCCACCTTAATTTATCTATTAAGTTCATTTTAGTTCTAAATTTTGATTTACATAATTCCTGAGGATGAAATCCTCTTTAAACCCTGTCTTTTGATACAAAGCCTTCCCCATTGCCGAGGCTTGAAGTACACCATATGTCGCTCCACTTCTTTGGCCTCGATTCAAGACCTGGTGCAGCAAACCCTCAGCATAACCTTTCCTCCGTTGTTCCGGAATGATCCCCATTGAATGGATACCTATCACATCAGGATTGTCCATGAAGAGCATCGCCGTGCCAACAGGTTTCCCTTGAATGGTAGCAATTAAATAGGTAATAGAATCCATTGTCAACACTACTGTCTCGGGATTTATGCGGTACTCAAAAGACGCATGAAACAGCTGTGACCATTCTTCTGCCGAGGTCCTGTTTTTAACTTCATTTACCAGAACATTGGAGGCTTTTTGACCAAAATCCTGCAGTGAGATTGACATGCCGGTAAGCTCATTTTTCAATTGCAGGCCAGTCTGTATCAGCATTTCTTCAATATCTGGCATTCCAGGCCATACTGGTATGGTTATTCCAGTCAGGTCATTCAGTGCTATTACATTTTGGAATGCTTTACTTTCAGGCATCTGTTTAAACCACAATTTGTTAGGCCACTCGCTTCCTGGAACCTGACTTATTGAATAATGATCAAATTCCTGTAGCTGTCCAGCCCTTTGGCCGCCCAGACTCCATAGCTCAATCAGGTTTTGAATGTTTGCAGTGACTATATCCATAACTATGTAGTTTTAATGATTACCACTCCGACCATCAGTACAAGCATTCCCAGAATCTTCCAAATAGAAATGGGTTCCACTGGCATCCCAAACCAACCAAAGTGCCCTGCTATGGCAGCAAAAATCACCTGACCCGCCAGCCCAAAGGTGACCGCTGTAGCAATCCCCGTACGGGGAATCACATAGTAGAACAGCGACACTGCCAAAAAGCTCAGAATCCCTCCTGTAAACCACATATACGCCGGAATGGTCTTGATTTGATCCATACTTGGAAATTGACGGACCGTCACGAATACTGCGATCAGGGTTACACTTGCACTCATGACCAATGCTGTGGATGTGGCCAGAAGTGCGTTGTTGAGCAACACACCCAACCTGGCATTGATACTGCCCTGGATGACCACCATGATGCCTACGGAAACAGATAGCAACAACAATATTGAGTTACTCATCTTAATTGCGGTTGAGGGGGATGGCCAATGGGCGCATGGGTGATCCGGACGCCCCCCTTAGCTTCAATGAGGCAGCGATGAATGCAAACTCATACACTTTTGCTGAGGAGAGCTCCTCAAGGTACATCTGCTCAATAAACATCACGCCTTTTTCCGCCAACAGATAGGTATGTACAGGTACCCAGTTGTCTTCACGCTCAGGAGGAAACGCTTCGAAGCTCAGGTTATCAGCCCCTAAAAGCATAATCTCCTGCTCCTCCACCATCCATTTTACTGCATCCAGACTGATACCCGGATAGTTGTCAAGATAATGATTTGCATCTTCGTAAAATTTCGCCTGGCCGGTTCTGATCACTACCACATCTCCTTTTTGCAGACTTATATTCTGTTTCTTCAGGGTCTTCTGAATATCATCAGCGGTAATGCGGTAATTGGCAGGCAAAGTACCCAGGGCGGCTTGTACATCAATGAGCACTCCTCTGGCGATAATTGGTGGGATGGCTTCTGCACCCGTCTTTTTCCAACCTTTATCTCCCAGGTACTCTTCTGGAGTGAATCCATTCCAGATTTTCCCATTCAATCCAAAATGATTGAGCGCATCGATGTGAGTGCCCATGTGAGTATACATGGAAATAGCATCTCCGGTATAGCTTACTTTTTCATTCATCTCCCTCCCCAGACCATTCGGATTATCTACGATAGTGCCATGAGGAGTATGAGTAAGCCAATACTGATACCCGGGATCTCCGAGAGCATGAAAACTGGGCATCCCTACGAAATAGTCTACACTGAGGTCAAAAACTTTTCCGGAGGAGATTTTGGACAATACCTGAAGCTGTGTCGCCTCGGTCATCATGTTTAGGGTACCGATCTCATCATCAGCACCCCATGGACTTTTACCTGCTGCTTCTCCTGGCTGTGCCTTGATAGCATTTAAAGTGAGCAGCATACTAAAAAATAATAATGTTCGATTCATGACTGTAACTTTTTATTGCAAAGCTTCCAGCCACGGCAATCGAATTCCTTAAGATATCTTAAGAACGTTCCTTTTCACTCATTTTTTTTCGTAGTGCACTGAGATGCTCGGGTGTCACACCCAGGTAAGAAGCAATCATGTATTGTGGGATCTGTTGCTCCATCTCGCGATAGCGTTTTACAAATTCCAGGTATCGGTTTTCTGCCGATTCACTCATATTACGGATGGTTCGCTCCTGGAGAGCCACATATCCATTCTGTGTTTTGATCCTGAAAAACCTATCCATCATAGGGACTTCATCATAGAGCTTATTGAGTCGGTCACGGTGAATCTGAAGAACAGTACTTTTTGTGATAGCCTGTATAAAAAAAGTGCTTGGCTTCTTGGTCAGGTATGCATACAGGTCATTGACCCACCAGCCCGAAACTCCAAATTGTAAAATATGCTCATTTCCATGTTCATCTACAGAAAAGGCTTTTAGACAACCTTCAGCAATAAAACGCATATGGTTTGAGAGATCACCCTTTTTTAGTAAATAAGCTTTCCTATCAAGTTGAATCTGTTTAAATGATTCTTCTATCAATTTCTCTTCCTGTGTATTTATAGGAACAAGTTCTTTGATATGATTCAGTAGTGTACTGTAACTCATAGATTGGTAAACAAAGCAGAATTAGCATTTCAAATATAGATTTTTAGTTTATCTGTCTGCTTTTAAACCTTTAATATTATGTTATTTCGTGGTATCCAATACTTCAAAGATGGATAGCATTCTCACCATATACTTCGACAATCGTCAGGCCTGGCGATCATGGCTCGAAAAAAATTTTCTTTTACGGAATGAAGTCTGGCTGATCTACCCTAAAAAAACAACAGGAAAACCGAGAATCCCATACAATGATGCTGTAGAAGAGGCATTGTGCTTTGGATGGATAGATAGCATTGTTAGATCCTATGACGAAGACCATACCATGCAGCGTTTTTCGCTTCGGAAGGCAAAAGCAAACTACTCCCAGGCCAATAAAGAGCGGTTGAGGTGGCTTGTAGATAATGATATGATACATCCAAGCCTCGTCGACCACGCAAAAAAGATCTTATCCGAAGAATACCGGTTTCCTGCAGACATTCTTCATGAAGTTAAGAAGGATAAGATAGCATGGTCAAACTTTCAGTCGATGTCAGACTCCTATAAAAGGATAAGGATCGCCTACATAGACAGCGCCAGAAAACGACCTGAGGAATTTGATAAAAGGCTACAGAATTTCATTGACAAAACCCGTAACAATAAACTAATCTTGGGATTTGGTGGGATAGACAAATACTATTGAACCCCTGACGCTGGATCAACTTTTAATTACTGATTACTCTTCGGCTTCAAGCTCTTCTTCCTCCGGCTGCTTCTTTTTTAACACATTCAATAAAAACACAGCTACAGCAACGCCTGTCAATACGAAAAACAAGAATTTGAAAAAGCTTTTCATTGCATTAATATCATTTATCAAATTTCATTCTTTCTATGATTATTATATCATTGAATTGATAATTTTTTTTAGAACCTGATGCAACTTACAGATACACTTCTGCATCTACCCAATGAATATCAACAGATACATGTTGCGGATCAACAAATCAAATACCGAACAGGCTTTACTGGATGGTTGCCGAAAAGGGCGACCAGATGCGCAACGTGATCTGTACGAGCGATTTGCTCCACGAATGATGGGAGTATGTATGCGATACATTCATGACCGGGAAGAAGCGGAACATGTCATGATTGGTGGAATGGTAAAGGTTTTTGAAAAGCTTGTACAATTCAACGAAGAAGGAAGTTTTGAAGGTTGGATCAGAAGAATCATGGTAAACGAAAGTCTCATGTATATCCGAAAGAACAAAAACATGTCATTAGAAGTGGAGATAGAAGCCCTCGATCATGAGCCAAATTATCATGTTTTGGAGCAAACCCTTGAAGCCAACGACCTGATGCAGCTCGTGGGTGAACTTCCTGTTGGGTATCGAACTGTCTTCAATTTGTATGCTATTGAAGGGTATACCCATAAAGAGATTGCCGAAATGCTTGAAATCAATGAAAACACTTCGAAGTCGCAATTGAGCAGAGCAAGAAAATATTTACAGAGCAGACTAGAGGTTTTACATAAAACTGCAATAGAGAAAGGAGAAAGCAATGGTTCGTAAGAATAAGACAGATCAATTTTTCAGAGAGAAGCTGGATCAGGTTGAGTTTCAACCTTCAGATCAGGCATGGAAAATGATACAGGGCAGCATCGGATCAAAGAAGATGATGCCGTGGGCTGCTTACCTTAAGGTTGCTGCCAGCGTTGCACTTTTAATCACCCTGGGATTGCTCTTTTATCCAAGCCAGCAGGTGCAGGTGCAAACCATCGATGAGGTGACTTCTCCGGAACCACTGGAGATGGCTATGATTGAGGTGCCTGACCAGATTATACCGGAAGCGTCCACTCAGACTTCGAATTCTAAGGCAATAAACACTGAGGAAAGCGTAATACGGGAGCCAGCCATAGATCCACAACCCCAGGAAAGGATTGTGATTGAGTTGGCCAGTATAGATGAAATTAATATTTCCAATGAGGGTATAGCGCTTGAGACTCCAGCAATCGATCATACAGAGGAAAAACCTGCTGTCACTATCACCTATTACACAGCAAGAAGTACAGATACCATACAGTCAGAAGACTCCAGCAAGGTTAACCTATTCGACAAGATGAAATTCTTTGCCCGGAATGTATCTGCTGTGGAACTGCTTTCAGATATCAGGACTGCAAAAGAAGAATTGATTGAAAATGGCTTTAAAAGAAACTAATAACTCAAAATAAAGGATAAACTAATAGCACAATGAAAAATCTATCAATATTAATAATACAGCTCATGCTCATGCCTGGAGTGGCATGGGCCGCTGGCACCCCATCAGATACTGTTGTTATTGAGCTTACCAGCAAAAGTAAAATCATCATTCAGACAGAGGACAGGGACGAGCTCACTGAGCTGGAAAACTATGACGTCAATAAGATGATAAAGGATCTGAATGCTGCATTAGGGTCTGAAAAAGTTAAAACTCTTGAACTAAAAGATTCAACAGGAGAGAAATACCTTAAGGACACAACATTTGTTTTTGGATTTAGAGATACAAAAACAAAAATAAAAATCGGAAACATGGAATTACTGATCGATGCCGATGATTGGGATCAACTAGAAGATGAGTTTGACGATGAGGATATTGAAACCAGGAAATTTTCATTTGAAGAAGAAAATATTGAGCGAACCAAAAACTCCTTCAATATTGATGTCGGGCTGACCAACTGGATAGAGAACGGTTCCTTCCCGGATGCTACCGGACAAAACTACACGGTAAAACCCTGGGCTAGCTGGTTTATTGGCCTTAACAGCGTAAACAAGACCTGGCTGGGCGGCCCAATGTTTGTAGAATGGGGAGGAGGAATCAACTGGCTTAACTGGAAGATGCAAGACACCGATATTCTAGTTTCTAAAGACAGTGCCAATGTTACTTTTGATCCGGTAGACCCGACCTTAAATACCATCAAAAGCAAATTGTCAGCCACCTATATCAATGTGAACCTGGTACCGTTGATTGATTTCTCACAGGGAAGAAGAAAAGTCAGGAACATTGAAAGAGGTAGCGTCACCTTCAGGAAATATGATAAGCAAGGGATCCGGTTTGGTCTAGGCGGTTATGCAGGCTATCGAATAGGCAACCATTCCAAATTTGTATACAAAGATGAAGGCGGCAAGGAAAAGGAAAAGGAATATGGTAATTTTTACCTCAATAACTTTCGTTATGGAATTAGAGCACAGGTGGGTTACAAAGGACTGGACATCTTTGCTACCTACGACCTAAACAACGTGTTTGCATCAGGCCGAGGACCTGAACTCAATGCATTTGCCTTTGGCATTACGCTTTAACCGCTTCTAATCTACCAGTTATTATCAACGAGGGGAGGCTTCAGATGCTTCCCCTTTTTCATGCTCCTTGATCCAGTCATTGACCTCATCATCTTTAATATCCAGCGAAGAAGTAATTTTCATGTAAGTAGGACGCTTGGTGGAAAATAACAGGAGAACGGCCACATAGAGGAGTGTGAACAGGTGATCTTTGGTAAGATATAGTCCTAAAAAAGCTATCAAAGCCCCTACTTCCAGTAGCAAGAAGTCCTTTTTCTTTTCCTTAACAAAAAGTCTGAGCTTACTGTCAACATCCTTCTGAGCCTTTGCATTTGTGAGAATATTTTGCCCATACTGATAGCTGAGGAGCATTACCACCACACATAAAAAAGATCCGACAACCTTAGTGGTAAGCAGACCCATTCCTGCAACCAGGGGAGGATCCGGAAACTGGCGCTGAGTCTCTAAAAAAGCCCAGGCAAAAGGGATCATTGTTATCGCGATGATCCCATGAAATATCATGTTCAGCTGGTTATAATACTTTTCCCACCTGTTGTATTTTTTTGACAATATTACTCTGTGGTTACCTCTGACACCCCCGCTTTAACGTAACCAACGTAACTCAAGTTTTCTAAATCCGAAGGTTCTTTTACTGTATTTACAAAATAAAATTCTGCTTTAGCCTGATTTGACCTTAGTGTTAGCAGGATATAACCGTGTTCAGCCAAATTATTATACTTTAGGTGTGGGTTCCCTTCTAAATAGAGTTGCTCGGCCATTCTCACCGTATCAATACTTGCTCGCTCATCGTAATTTGCAGAGTTTACACTAGTTGCCCCAAACTCCACGGCTATGGGCTTTTCACTCACTCCATCTACTATGGTATTGAATACCCAGGAAGCGTGTGTATCCCCTGTTATCCAAACCACATTTTCTATACTGTTTCCTACGATTTCTCTGGCTAGTGCTCGTTTTTCAGCAGGATACCCATCCCATGAATCCATATTTTTTGGTTGATCAGGAAATAGGAGACTTCTGTTGAGATCAGAAAAAATCACCTGGTTCCCAATTACTTTCCACGTGGCACCTGAAGACTTTAGATTGTCTGTCAACCATTCAAACTGCTCCCCACCCAGCATAGTGCGATCTGCACTTTCATATGCAGGATCGTTCATGTTGTCCAGTTGTTTCGATCTCCCCTCCAGCCGCTCATCAAGCATTAATACATCGGCAAGATCTCCGAAAGAAAATCTTCGATACAATTTCTCTCCTTCCCTGATTGGCATCCATTCATAATATGCTTTTCTGGCTGCTGCCTTTCTCGCATCATAAGACCCTTCGTCATCCTGATGATTTTGCGCACCGGTTTTGTAAGAGTTATTGGCAATTTCATGATCATCCCAGATGACGATAAAGGGATGTGTCGCATGAACCCGCTTCAAGTCCTTGTCTTTTCTGTAGAGGGAATATCGCGTACGGTAATCATCCAAAGTTATAGTCTCTGTAGGTGGGTCATTGAATCTTCCGATTGTGGTGTCACCATATACACCAATCCCATATTCGTAGATATAATCCCCAAGATGAAGTACTGCATCAATGTTTGGTCGGTCGGCAATTCTACCGTAAGCATTAAAGTATCCCCATTCATAGTTGCTGCAACTTACTACAGCAAAAACCAACTCATTAGCATTCTCAGCTGCAGTCTTTGTTTGGCCAAACATTGAAGTTTCACCCAGGGCCTTAAACCGATAGTAATACTTCATCCCGGGACGCAATCCCTTAACGTCAATTTTTACGGTATAGTCACGGTCTTTGATAGTCGTGTATTTTCCATATTTCAGGATGCCATTAAAAGTGCTGTCTGTGGCTATTTCCCAATTCACTTCAACCGACTCAGGTGAGTCAGGAGGTGTGACCCTGGTCCAAATAATCACACGATCATTGAGGGGATCGCCTGATGCCACCCCATGTAAGAATATAACAGGACCCTCTCCCCCATCAACAGATTTTGAGCTACACGCACTGAGGATAGCAATGGTCAATAAAGGGATCAATTGGGTCAACTTCATTGGGCTAAATTAGGAAATTAGTTATAACCCACTTTTAAGAAAGCAATAAGTTTCTATCAACCTACTTCCACTTTCACTTTATCGGACTGGGGTTTCCCAATACACAGCAACCTATACCCTTCATCGATCTCTTCCTGAGAAAGTCCTTCTGCATCATCAATGCTTATCTCACCCTCAAGGCATTTGCCCCTGCAGGCGGTGCATAGACCACTTTGGCAAGAATAAGGCATGTCCAGGTCATTGTCCAGACCGGCATCAAGGATACTCTGGTCTGACGGAACCGAAATCACATGCTCTTCACCATCCATCAAAATTGTAACTTCACTTGATGATACGTTCTCTTTACCGTTACTGGCATGAATGTCCGGAGAAGTCTTACCAGCTTCAAAGCTTTCCATGCGGATGCTTTCCTCCCAGATTCCCGCTCCAAGCAAACCGGCTTCCACAATATCCATCATGGGTTGGGGACCACAGATGAAACATTCGGGGTATTCAAAATTAGATTTTTCTACAATTTCCTTAATGGCATCAGTTGTTGGCCTTCCGGTATACTCAGCAATTCCATCAGGATCATTTTCCAGCAAATGGACCAGCGTAAAGCGTCCGTTTGAACTTTCTACCAATTCGTTGAGCTTATCATAAAATGCAATATACTCCCTGGATCTGTTGCCATAGGCCAAAACCAATCTACTCCCTGGCTCTTTGTTTAAAATTGACCGGGCAATCGAAATCAGGGGAGTGATTCCGCTACCTCCACCAAAGAACATGACCTCCCGCTCATTGGTCTCCTTGTATTCTGTCGTAAACATTCCCATTGGCTCCATGACCTCAATCTGGTCTCCGGCTTTCACATGATCATTGATATAGTTGGACATGGCCCCCTCTGGTACCCGCTTTACTGTAACAGCAGGAAACTCATCTTCAAAAGGAGTGGTACATAGTGAATAGGCTCTTCTTATCTTTTTCCCATCTATAGTCATGATCAGTGTAATGAATTGACCTGGTTGATAAGTGAAATCTCCTTCTGGTTTTTCAAAAATCAGATTGACAGCATCCTGCGCAATTTCGATCACTTCCCTTACAGTAAGTGTTAAATATCTTGAGTCTTTAGCTTGTTCTTTGTTCTTTCTTTTAAATAATCCGAATACCATGATCAAAATTTAAGAGCGCAAAGGTAAAACAAGACATTTGCCTGACAAGTTTATGCGAATGACCTATTTTTGCACCTCGAATTTAACTGCATGAAATTAAACCCGCTAAATGCTATTTCGCCGATCGACGGCCGTTACCGAAGTAAGGTTAGTGAATTGTCGAAATACTTCTCTGAATTTGCTCTGATCCAATACCGTGTGAAGGTGGAAATCCTGTATTTTATCGCCTTATGTGAAATACCTCTACCTCAGTTGAAATCTGTTAGTAAAACTTCATTTCCGGCTTTGAAAGCCATTTTTGAGAACTTTACTGAAGATGACGCCAGGCAAATCAAGGAGACCGAAAAGATTACCAACCATGATGTGAAAGCCGTGGAATACTTCATCAAAGAAAAATTTGATGCGTTGGGGCTTTCAGAGTACAAAGAATTCATCCATTTCGGGTTAACATCTCAGGATATCAACAACACTGCCAACCCATTGATGATCAAGGAGGCTCTCGTTGATGTTTTGATTCCTGGCTTCAAACAAGTGACTGGCCAATTGGAGGATCTGGCAAGTCAATGGGAGGCGATCCCAATGTTGGCAAGAACTCACGGCCAGCCTGCGTCCCCTACCCGACTGGGTAAGGAGATCAGGGTATTTACCAACCGATTGAATGAGCAATTTGATATCCTGAACGCTGTGCAACATGCTGCCAAATTTGGTGGAGCCACAGGAGGGTTCAATGCACATTATGTAGCCTATCCTCAACAAGACTGGCAAAAGTTTGGTGATGAGTTTGTCAGTAAACATCTGGGGCTGAAGCGAAGCTACCCCACTACTCAGATCGAACACTATGATCATGCTGCAGCGCAGTTTGATGCTCTGAAAAGAATCAATACTATCCTAATTGATTTCAGCCGAGATATCTGGCAATACATCTCCATCAATTACTTCACGCAGAAAGTGGTAAAGAATGAGGTAGGTTCTTCCGCAATGCCTCACAAGGTAAATCCAATCGATTTTGAAAATGCAGAAGGGAATCTCGGGATAGCCAACGCCATTTTTGAACACCTAAGCGCTAAACTTCCAATCTCCAGATTGCAGCGAGACCTGACAGATTCTACGGTTTTAAGAAATGTTGGTGTCCCCTTCGGGCATACCCTCATAGCGCTTAAATCCCTGAAAAAAGGAATTGGTAAGTTGCAAGTGAATGAAAAGGCCATTGCTGCTGATCTGGAAGACAATTGGGCTGTGGTAGCCGAAGCTATTCAGACAATTCTCCGAAGAGAAGCATTCCCAAAACCTTATGAGGCACTGAAGTCATTAACCAGAACTGGTGATAAAATCACCAAAGAGACCATTCATGCTTTTATTGATGAACTGGAAATCAGTGATTCTGTGAAAGGTGAGCTTCGGGCAATTACACCTTTCAGCTACACTGGAAAGTAAGCCTTAATCGACATCTTTCACACACCTAAACCCCGTGTGATTGAAGCCGGAATCTTTGCTGGATCGCATCCTGCGTGCTACCCTGTATCCTGAACAATAGCTATCATTACAGAGGAAGGATCCTCCACGGATGACGTGTTTGGGGGTATAAGGTTCCATTGGATCAAAGGATTCCCTCGGACCGGTTGGGTTGTTTACTATTCCCTGCTCTTTTGCTTGTTCATACGCGTTGACATGGTATTTATCCTGGCACCATTCCCAAACGTTTCCGGCCATATCATACAATCCATAGCCATTAGCCGGATATGACTTCACCGGTGCAGTGCTATAAAATCCATCTTCCTCTGTATTCTTATAAGGGAAAAAGCCCTGCCAGAAATTGGCCTTGTCGAATGACTGCTCTGCTTCAAGGTTTCCCCAAGGGTACTTGGGGTCATCCAATCCACCCATAGATGCCCACTCCCATTCTGCTTCTGTCGGCAATCGCTTGCCAGCCCATTTAGCATATTCCAGGGCATCATCCCATGAAACATGCACTACAGGGTGATCATCCATTCCTTCAATAGAGCTTTTAGGACCATTAGGATGTTGCCAGTCTGCTCCGATAGTCCATGCCCACCATTGAGAGTAGTCTCTCAGATTTACCGGGCCATTTGTTGCCTTGAACACAAGACTACCAGGCTGCAACACCGAATCAGGTGGCTTGGGTGTATCCGGAGGTAGTTGCTGGGCCATTGCTTCCCAGTCAATAGCTCTTTCTGCAATGGTCTGGTAACCAGTTTCTTTGACAAACTGTGCAAACTGCTTATTGGTCACCTCAGTCCTGTCAATATAAAAAGCTGAAACACTTACTTCATGACGCGGAAGCTCATCTTCATCGGCCTGATCAGATTTACCACCCATAGAATACGTGCCTGCAGGGATATAAACCATGCCTTCCGGAGCAGCTGGCTGCTCTGATCGTTTCTGGGTGGTGCCGGGAGCACCATTTGAACTCGAGTTTTTTGAAACTTCATTAGATGCCTCCTGTTGCTTTTTAGCACAGGCAGCCATGATTACAATAACAGTTAGAAAAAATAATCTATTCAACATTCTTGGATCCTTCAAAAACACGAAACTAATGATTCTGCAGATAATGTCTTCCTTATACAGGGTCCATTGTTGGTGAGCCTACAATTTTTGGATGTATTCAAAGTCAATAGCCCGTTACACCAATCACTGCTGAAAATCCTTTATATTTTAAGATTTCTCAATGCTTTCATGGTTTCACTGTGATTTTTAGTGTTAGAAAGATAGATTTGCGCGTTATTCATAACAGTAAGATTATATTTTTTACCTTATTGATTCCCTTTGGGAGTAGGCTGATTTGAATGAATGCCCGTATTATGGGAGAGAATTTATCTTACCTTTAAAAGATTTTACTTTAAACAATCATCAATGATCCTCACCACACTTGACTGGTCTATCATCGTTCTCTTCTTTGTTGTGTCATTAGGCATTGGAGTCTGGACCGCAAGAACTGCCAATAAGAACTCCCAAGATTATTTTACGGCAAGTGGAAAGATGCCCTGGTGGCTTCTGGGTGTTTCCATGGTCGCTACCACATTTTCAGCGGATACTCCCAACCTGGTAACAGATATTGTTCGCCAAAATGGCGTTTCAGGTAACTGGGCCTGGTGGGCATTTTTGCTTACTGGTATGCTCACAGTATTCGTCTATGCCGGATTGTGGAAACGACTTGGTGTGGTCACTGATGTTGAGTTCTATGAAATGCGCTATAGCGGGAAAATTGCCCGGTTTCTCAGAGGATTCAGAGCAGTGTACCTCGGCCTGATGTTCAATGTGATGATCATGGCTTCCGTATCGCTGGCTGCAATCAAAATTGGAGGAATTTTATTGGGGCTAACACCCGGTGAAACGGTGATCATTGCAGGAGTGGTAACTGTTATCTACAGCTCACTGGGAGGGTTGCGAGGTATCCTTATCACAGATTTTATTCAATTCTTCCTGGCAATTGTAGGATCATTTATTGCTGCCTTTGTTGCTCTTGATCATCCAAAGGTAGGCGGTTTATCTAATCTATTGGCTCATGAGAATGTGGTGGATAAACTGTCATTGATCCCTTCATTTTCCAATCCTGAAATTTTTATGACCTTATTTCTGGTGCCATTACTTATCCAATGGTGGAGCGTGTGGTATCCTGGTGCAGAACCTGGGGGAGGTGGTTATATTGCTCAGCGGATGTTTGCAGCCAAAGACGAAGCCAACTCTGTAAAAGCGGTACTGCTTTTTCAAATCACACATTACGCACTCAGACCCTGGCCATGGATCATCGTAGCATTAGCTTCATTGATCGTATTCCCTGATCTGGAAAGTTTCAGAACAGCTTTTCCGGGTTCGGAAAGCATCATCAATCATGACCTAGGTTACCCAGCGATGTTGACCTATATACCAGCTGGTTTACTGGGTTTGGTATTAGCCTCATTGATTGCCGCTTTCATGTCCACCATCTCTACGCACCTTAACTGGGGGGCTTCCTACCTCGTGAGTGATGTGTATAAGAGGTTCATCAACCCGGAGGCTTCAGAGAAAACCCTCGTTAATCTGGGCAGGATACTTACGGTAGTATTGATGATCCTGGCTTCATTGTTTGCCCTGGTACTAGACAATTCCCTTGGTGCTTTTCAGATCTTGTTACAAATTGGTGCTGGAACAGGCTTACTCTTTATCCTAAGATGGTTCTGGTGGCGAATCAATGCAGCCAGTGAGTTGGCAGCTATGATCGTTTCATTCCTTGTAGCTATCTATTTCAAATTTATCCACACAGCCATCGGGTTTGATCCTCTGCTTTCATGGCAGGAGCTTGTGATTGGTATCAGTATTACCACCATCGGTTGGGTTACCGTTACTTTGTTTTCACAACCAACAGAGCTGAAAGTACTCGTTTCTTTCATCGAAAAGGTAAATCCCGGAGGTCCTGGATGGAGAAGAATAATAAAAAGAGCAAAGCAAGAGGGCTTGACAGTTGATGAGCCTTCAGGGCCATGGAAAGTCCCTTATGGTATCCTGTGTATGATTTTTGGAAGTATCAGTGTTTACGGTTTGCTCATGGGTACCGGGCAATTCATCTATGGAAACCTGCTGAACGGAGCTATCCTTGTGATTATAGCTGTGGTGACAGGATACGGCATCACGAAGTTCTGGAAAAAGATTTTTTAATAAAAATGACTTATTTCGGATCCGTCGTGTTGGGTGATGTATGAGCTCCTCTCGATAATGGCTGTTTCCAAGCAGACTTTATTAGAAGAAAAGCCAACCATGAAGATTAGCTAAAATGTATTCTGGATTGTACTGCAACAATTATGGAATTTAATTAGCTGACTGGATTAATAGCACCCAATCCTGCATAATAGGAGGTGTACCTATAGTCCATTCACCATTTTCCGAGGATTCAAAGGTCTTTTCTGAATACCTTTTACCGGTAATAGGATCAAAATAAATAAAAACATAATGACTGTCAGGACTTAATCCCAGCACTTTTAGTTTGTTTGGTTTATATCCTACTTTGGTGAAATAGATCAGAAGATCATCACCTATCTCTGCAGCATATGGGTCATAATAGTTTTCTATTTCAGCATGATATGAAAGTCTTTCCGGACTCGGTTTGATTTTCCACCATTGAAGTTCTCTTAAAAACTCCGCACCCATACCCAATTGTGAGGATCCTTTGTAATGCATGGCTTCACTCCAAGGCACATTTCCCCAGGTCATTCCGGTAGGTGACTCACCAAACGGCTCTTTCTCTGTGTTGAATTGCCAAATCCCTTCTACTCCATATGAAAACCCGGGAGTTCCCTGGAGTACGTTACTCCAGAAGAGCATTCTCTGTACGTCATCGCGACTACTACCAAACATTCCCTCAAAACAAACCTCCCCATGAATAATTGGTATCTCAGGAAAACGCTTTCGATAATCCTGTATAAACTGATTGGAAGAAGGCAGCGTTAAAAATCCTTTATGACCACTTTGCAGCATAATCATGTCCAATAATTCCATATTGTAAATGGGTGGTTTGCCGTCATGGATTCCCGGACCTGGATGAGTAGTAAGGACACGGTTGTAAGGGTCATTGTTTTGAATGAAAGCTGCTACTTCACTCCATTTTTTTCTAAACTGATCTTTATAGTAATCCCAATTTTTTTCGAGATCTGTGTAGTAAGCTAGCGTTGTTTCACCACTTAAGGTAAATACTACAGGGTATGCACCGTATCTTGCAATGAGATACTCCCAATGGCTATTTACATTTTCTACATCCATCCATTTCATGTAATAACCCCAAAGCCCAACAATATTCGGGATAAAACCGAGCTCACACAAGGCCTCTATTCGTTGATCAACCAGATCAAAATAAGAAGGATTAATGCTTTGAAAATCCTGATCCCAGGGATCTCCTGCTTCGTTTCTTCCCCTTGGATCAAAAGGTTCAATATCGCAGGGAAATGAAATTGCAAATTGAATAACACTAAAACCTTTTTCCTTTCGGTCAATTGCCAATTTCAAGAAATCATCCGGATAGGAAAACCTTGAAGTCATCCCATGCCACCAGCTATCTGCAAGCCAGAAAAAAGGTGTATCATCACTGTGGGTCAGATATTCACCATTTGGACTTACCTTGAGTGGCCCATGCAGATATACCGGGTTGTCTTCTGAGTTTTTTGTTACATGTATTGTTCCCGTCAGGCCATTCAGCCCCTGGTTGTTTTTGTCATTGCATGTGGTTTTGAATTCATAAAAACCCTGCACAGGACTACTAAACCTAAATTTCCATCTACCATCTCCTGCCCAAAAGGCGGGAATGGTGACCGTATTGCCATTTTCATTATTAGTTATCGTGGCAGTTACAGATACTTCCCGAAATGGGTTCTCATATTCCTTTTCTGAGATCAATTCCCATTCCACCACCCTGTTGGTAGGTACGGAAAGTCTTATTTCTCCATATAATTTAACATATGCAAAAACCAATAATGTCAGAGACAAGTAAATGCTCAAACCATGATTACCACTTACATTATGCATTCAAGTTGTCAATTAAATATTTGGACAATATAGTACTTACAAATCCAACTGGATGTAGAGAACTTTAAAAGAATGGTTAAAATTATTCATTCGATTCTTACATCATTCCATCGGGTTTCTCTCATCGTCGGACGTAAATAAGGTCATTTGAGAGAATAGTCTTTATAGTGCCTCTTTGGAATTCAGGCCTCAAAATGTCATTTCGATATGTATAGAAAAAGCAAATTGAAGGCGAGCAATATCCTGTCAATTACATTGATTTTTTTAAGAGAATCACAATTTCATGATTCAAATTTGAAGTATTTGAAAATTTTCATTCTATAAAAAACATAAAAATAATTATCGATAACATCACACATTTCACTGTCTGGTGTATCTTTAAAACAACCTTTTTCAAAATTACCTCATAACAACCCCACCCCATTACAATGTCTTCATTTGTTTTATTCCTTTTAGCGCTGACACCAATTCTAGTCTCAGGTATCATGCTTGTTGGCTTTAAAATACCTGCCAAAATTGCGATGCCTATTGCGCTTTTACTTACCATGGTGATCTCCTCTAATGCCTGGGGCTTGTCTATTACCGATATCCTGGCCTCGTGTATTCAGGGACTCGTGATAACCGGCGATATTCTTTATATCATTTTCGGTGCTATACTTCTATTGAGTTTATTGAAGTATTCAGGAGGAGTGACTGCTATTCGACAGGGATTTACCACCATCAGTTCGGATAGACGGGTACAGGTGGTATTAATCGTCTGGTTGTTTGGATCTTTTATTGAAGGTGCCGCAGGCTTTGGCACTCCGGCGGCCATCGTAGCTCCACTGCTTGTAGCTTTAGGGTTTCCGGCCATGGCTGCAGTGATGCTTGGGATGATGGTGCAAAGTACGGCTGTGACATTTGGGGCCGTAGGTACTCCTATACTTGTTGGGGTCCGGGGTGGATTGCAAAACCCGGAACTGGATGCTCAGCTGGCCAGTCTGGACCTCACATTTATGGACTATCTACAGGCAGTCACATCGAATGTAGTTATTCTTCATGCCATCACCGGGACTCTCATTCCTACGCTTATGGTCATGATGATGACCAGATACTTTGGCACTGGCAAGTCATGGAAAGAAGGACTGGAAATACTACCCTTCACACTTTTCGGTGGAGTCGCATTCACGATTCCATATCTGCATACTGGTATTTTTTTGGGACCCGAGTTTCCATCCCTGCTGGGGTCATTGATAGGTATAGGTATGGTGATCCTGGCAATAAAAAACCAATTTCTTATACCTAAAAAAGAATGGGATTTCGCTGCTAAGGAAACCTGGCCAAAGAGCTGGCTGGGCACGATTGAAATAAATACTGATGACCTCAGTGGCAAACGGATTTCACTATTCTGGGCCTGGTTTCCCTATCTGCTGGTAGCATTTCTGCTTGTCATGAGTAGGCTGCCACAACTCCCGATCAAGGCCTGGCTCACTGGCATTACGATCAATATAGATCAGATACTAGGTACCGCATTAAATGCATCCAGTGCTCCGTTGTATTTGCCTGGCACTATCCTGATCCTCGCTGGTATCGTTGTGATTTTTCTTCATAAAATGAATGGTGTAGAGGTAAAGAAAGCTTTTTCTGAGAGTGCCCGAATGATCATAGCTGCCGGGTTTGTCTTAATTTTTACGGTGCCGATGGTAAGGATTTACATTAATTCCGGGATGAATCCGCTGGACCTGGATGGCATGCCAATCGTGATGGCAGATTGGGTGGCATCGAATGTGGGCGAAATCTATCCATTCTTCGCACCATCAGTGGGGGCACTGGGTGCTTTTATAGCTGGGAGCAACACAGTAAGCAACCTGATGTTTAGCCTGTTCCAGTTTGGTGTGGCTAATCAGCTGATGGTGCCAACAACACTGGTTGTTGCTCTGCAGGCAGTAGGAGCAGCAGCAGGAAATATGATTGCCATTCACAATGTGGTAGCCGCTTCTGCTACCGTGGGCATGCTGGGTAAGGAAGGACTTATACTCAGAAAAACCATTTTTCCTACTTTCTATTACGTCACTGTGGTCGGGATTTTAGGCATGCTAGCCATCTATGTATTAGGAGCCTCCGACATGCTTACCCCCTGATTGGCTCTTCTTTCCAATTTAGCTGAGCCAGTTTTCACACCCTGGAAGTCATCATTATCACTGATACCATTTTCCGGTATCGAGAATAATCTCTTGTGCCAATACAGGCAACTCTGCGATGAGTTTATCCTATTGCCACAATATCCAATCTGAAAACGATTGACTTTCCTACACTAGTCTCAAATGCAGCCCCTAAATGCCATGTCTTGTTGCATCTTACGGAATCCTGACTGGTTTATGTTTGTAATACTTTTAAATGCTGTATTCACCATTTAAATTGTAAGCTCATCTAAAACCAACAAAATAGAAACTTATGCTATTGAGAGATAAAGTGGCCGTAGTTACCGGCGGAGCAAGGGACATCGGACGAGCTGTTTCAGTGCGCTTTGCTCGTGAGGGAGCCAAGGTCATTATTAATTACAACAGCTCCGAAGATAAGGCAAAAGAGACGCTTAAGATCATCAACGATGCGGGCGGAGAAGCCACGCTGGTTCAGGGAGACCTCACCAATGCTGATGATGTCAGAAAGCTTTATGACAAAACTTTGGAGACCTATGGCACTCCGGACATTATCATGAACAACACAGGGGGCATACTGGCTCGCAAAAACCTGGAGGAAATTGAAGTTGATTTTTACCGGCAGGTATTTGATCTCAATTTCCTCAGTACACTTCTTGTTTTGAAAGCCTTTATGCCGGAAATGAAACCTGGGTCATCCGTAGTGAATATGTCATCTCAGGCAGCAAGAGATGGTGGTGGTGGAGGCTCATCACTTTATGCTGCCAGCAAAGCAGCCATTACCTCACTCACTAAATCATTGGCAAAAGAGTTTGGACCCAAAGGCATTCGGGTCAATGCGGTATGCCCAGGCATGATCAACACGTTGTTTCATGACATGTTTACAAAAGATGATGTCCGAAAGAAAGTTGCCGAGACCACACCCTTACGCAAGGAAGGTAAATCCGAAGACGTCGCAGATCTCGTATGCTTTCTGGCTTCAAACCAGGCAAGTCACCTCACAGGAGTAAACTATGACATTAACGGTGGATTCTTAATGTCTTAAAGACATGCTTCCCCCAAGCCAGTAGTGCTAAATGGATGAATAATCAGTTGACCTCTATGTATACGACTTATTTTTACGTTGTATACATGGAGTTAAACATGACATAGTCGGTAGTAAGGTCCGAACCCCAGCCTACTGCCGATGCTCTCCCTTCATACAGCTTAATATCAATTAACAGGTTAGAATCTTTGAGTACCCTTTTAATCAACTGAACATCCATTTCTACGGGTTTGCCCTTTTCCAGCATTAGCACACTGTCCTTTTCGTTGCCTATCCAAAGATCGACCTTATCCGGATTGAATTGTACTCCGGACCTACCCATTGCGGCTAATATTCTACCCCAGTTGGGGTCGCGACCGAACATGGCTGTTTTCACCAGAGACGAACCGGATACTGTTCGCACAATCTGACGTGCATCCTCGATCGTACGGGCACCATTTAACCTGTATTCGATAAACTTGGAAGCTCCTTCTCCATCAGAGATGATCAGCTTGGCAAGGTGTACAAGGATCTCAGACAGTTTCTCCTTAAAAACCTTGTAATGTGGATCTGTCGCTTTGGTGATTTCCTCATTATCGGCCATCCCATTTGCCATGATACAGGCCATGTCATTTGTAGAGGTATCACCATCCACAGTGATCATGTTAAAGGAATTGTTTACGGCCTCCTTGAAGGCCCTATCTAGCAATTTTTGATCAATATTGATATCAGTAAAGATGAAGGCCAGCATGGTACCCATGTTGGGGTGGATCATCCCGGATCCTTTCGCTATTCCTCCGATATTGATTGTATTTCCATCAATGTCAAAGTCTACGAAACCTTCTTTAGCAAAGGTATCGGTCGTGAGTATCGCATTAGCCGCAAAAGATCCAGCACGTGAATTCTCCGTAATTTTTTTGGCATTGTCACGGATCCCCTGCACCACCTCTTCGGTAGGGAAAGGCTTTCCTATGATACCGGTTGAAGCTACGAGGACCGATTTTGGATCTACTCCAAATTCCTCAGCAGTTGCTTTGGCCATGGCCTCAGCAGCCTCTCTCCCCTGATTACCCGTGCAGGCGTTGGCATTTCCTGAATTTACCACGATGACTTGCGCCATATTGTTATTTTCCTCCAGATGCCTCTTGGAAAGCTTGATGGGTTCAGCGATCACAAGATTTTGCGTAAAAGTTGCTGCAATCTTTGCAGGGACTTCCGAATACATCAAAGCCAAATCCCGGCGCATTGACTTCACACCCGTATGCGCCCCCCACACTTTTATTCCTCTTACGTTAGTTATGTTCTGAATCATCTTTATTTATGGTTGGATTGGTACACTTTGAAGCCCGGATTTCTCCTCCAGACCTAAAAGTAGGTTCATGTTTTGAATGGCCTGACCAGCAGCTCCTTTCACCAGGTTGTCTATCACCCCAATAGTGATGATAGTATTGGTACGATCATCATACGAAACATACACATCACAATAGTTCGTGCCTCTTACTTTTTTTAGGTGAGGAATGTCTTCAGATACCCGGACAAAAAACTCATCCTTGTAAAAATCCCTGTAAAGCTTATTCAATTGATCATCATCCACCGCCTCTTTGGGCTTGGAATAACAAGTGGATAATATTCCACGGTCTACAGGCAGCAGGTGTGGTGTAAATAATATAGTACAAGGATCATTCGCGAAGGCACTGAGTGTCTCCTGAATCTCGATGGTATGCCTATGCGTCTTTAGTCCATAGGCGATAAAGTTATCATTCACCACTGGGAAATGAGTGTTTTCCCGCGGCTTGATACCTGCACCGGTCACGCCCGTTTTTGAATCAACAATAATATGATCAGGATCAATCAATCCATTTTTCAACAAAGGAGCCAAAGCCAACGTGGCTGATGTAGGGAAGCATCCCGGATTGGCGATAAGCCTTGCTCCTTTTACTTTCTCCCTGAAAAGCTCAGGGAGGCCAAAGACAGCATGGTCAAACCCACCCTCAAATTTGTGTTCCTTTTTGTACCATTTCTCGTAAACATCTTTACCGGATAGCCTGAAGTCTCCCGATAAGTCAACAATCTTATATTTTGCATCTTTATGATCTGCAATGAAATCCATGGATACACCATGAGGTAAAGCTAAAAATACAAGGTCAAGGTCTTCAGGTAACTCTTTGACGCTAATCAGCTTAGGGTCAAAGATGTTCTGAAACTGAGGATGAACCTCAGAAAAAAGTCTCCCCTGGTAGCTCTCCGAAGTAATTGCTGTTATCTCAACTGATGGGTGGTAAAGTAAGATCCTCACCAACTCGGAACCTGTATATCCTGTGGCACCTACAATACCTATCCTATATTTTGACATGTTATCTTGTTTCTATTAGTGACTGTAAAAAGACGTCAACTGCTGTTTTCAAGTCTTTATCTGATATATTCAACGGAGGAACCCATCTCACCACTTTTTCTGCCGTGGCATTTCCAAGTACTTTATGCTCCAACATTTTAAGCATTACTGGCTTAGATTCTCGATTGAGCTCTACGCCTACCATTAGACCTTTACCTCTTACATCTACTATCTCGGGATACTGAAGTTTTGAAGCTTCAATGGTTTCTCTGAGCCAAACGCCTTTTCTCTGAGCTTCATTCAGGAGGTCTTCCTCCTCTATCACCTGTATGGTAGCTAAAGCGGCTGCACATGCAATCGGGTTTCCACCAAACGTCGTACCATGATCACCAGGCTCCATGGCCGTAGCAACCTTTTCAACGGCCATCACTGCACCCATCGGCATGCCATTGCCAAGTGCTTTAGCCAAAGACATAATATCAGGCTTTACTCCATACCATTGATGAGCAAACCACTTTCCTGTTCTGCCTATCCCGGTCTGGATTTCATCGAAGATCAGCGCGATGTTCTCCTTATCACAAAGCGCACGTAATTCTTCCATGTATTCCTGGTCGGCAATGTTGATACCGCCTTCACCCTGTACTGGCTCCAGCATGATCCCGGCAATCTCCGGTCCTATTAGTGATTTGATTGCTTCAATGTCATTCAGTGGCACATGAATAAATCCCTGTGGGATTGGATCAAACCCTTTGAGCATCCCTGGCTTACCAGTTGCCGCGAGCGTTGCCATGGTACGCCCGTGAAAGGCATTTTTTACGGTGATGATCGTGCCTCCCCGTCCATTCTTGGAAGCATACTTTCTGGCAATCTTGATTGCTCCCTCCGCGGCTTCAGCACCACTATTACCGAAAAAGACTCTTTCCATCCCAGCAAGCTCTACCAGCTTTTGAGAAAGTAAAGCCTGTGGTTCGCTTAGGTAAAAATTGCTGATGTGCCCCAGCTCACCGGCTTGCTTGCAAATGGCTTCAACCACCTTGGGATGACAATGACCAACACTGTTTACAGCGATACCGGCCAATACATCGATGTATTCGTTGCCTTCCATATCCCACACCCTGGATCCCCTGGCCTTTTTAAACGCCAATGGCAGTCGACGAAATGTTGGCAGATAATACTTTTTGTCCAGTTTGTGTAACTCTTCTGTGGTCATTGTTTTAAATGGAGATATTGTACCCTAATCCCCGAAAAGGTCAAAATTTATGTTAATAAAATATCGGAATTCTAATCAAATTGATTGACAAAGTTAATGAAATAGGCTGGCTCTCCAAGAATTTCATTCCCTACTTAGGTAACCCTGCAACTCATAAAATGTTTGAAATTTCTTGAATTTGCTTGATTATCTTATGATCAGGTCTTCATAGGAAATGGTGTCAGAGACCAGCGACAGCTCCTTCAGGATCTCTATCGCTGCATTTAATTTCGCACGTTCAAGATCAGGTTTTGTCGTCCACCTGGTCCTCTCGAGCCATGCCTCAATATCCTGCTCAGACATCCTGTAGTGCTTCGAAATCAATCTTACACTTTCTCCGCTTTCTAGCAGGGACTCACTAGACGTTAATACGCTGGCGAGTAGCTGCTCAATGTGGTCACGCCTACTTTCCCACGCTTTATTGGAAACGCAAATCACAAAGCTGCTAAACTGAGGTATGCATTCTCCCAGAATTCTAAATTCTCCCTGATCAACAAGGGGCTTTGTTGTAAATTTTTCCCACAAAAAGACATCGGCTTGCTCCCCCTTAAAGGCCTTTCTGGCTCCTTCCATCCCTCCGACTTCTACAAACTCCAGCTCTTCCGTAGGCCAGTTTCTGTTGCGTGTATCCAAATATGAGATCAGGTGTGACCCGGACCCATAGCGGCTGATGGCATATTTCTTTCCTCTGAGCTGATCGAGACCATGTAGGTTGCTGGCTGCTGGCACATGGATGCCCCAGATCAATGGAGAATCCACAAAGAAGTTGAGTATTTTGTATTCGCCACCCGAATCAATCCCCTTGATAGCTCCTTCCGTGAGCAATGTAGCCAGATCAAGTTCACCTGAATTCAATGATTTCACCAGGTCACCAGTACCTCCGGGGTAGTCGGTCCACTGAATGTCAATATTAGCAGGTTTCAGGTCCTTCTGACTCGCCATATAATGCCAGGGCATGTTGAAATGCTCAGGTACTCCGCCAACTTTAAATAACTCCATCTTCGATTCGCTACTAGTAAATTACTTCAAATGAGAAAGGATGCTTTCATCCATAGGATTGACACTCGCTGAGAAGAAAAAGACGGAACCGTCTGCTTTTATTAGATATTTACTAAAATTCCAGTTAGGCTCCTTACCAGTTTTTTCTTCCAGCCAGCTATATAGTGGGTGCCTGTCTTTTCCTTTTACTGAGATCTTTTCAAACATCTGGAAAGTGACTCCGTAGTTCTTCTCACAGAAAGTAGCAATCTGCTGATTGGTCCCAGGCTCCTGACCGCCGAAATTATTGGCAGGAAAACCAAGAATGGTGACCCGGTCTCCAAACTTCTCGTGAAGCTCCTGCAAATCTGCATATTGAGGTGTATTACCACACTCAGATGCTGTATTTACCAAAAGCAGGGTCTTTCCTTTATATCTTTCGAAATCTACGCTGGTACCATCAAGCGCCTTGAGCTCGAAGTCGTAGATTGATGACACATTTGTTAAAATTGCAGCCATTAGCAACGTAAAAATTTTCATACTTAGTGGAATGCTGTGAGAAAGTAAAATTACATCAAAGTGAAACAAATAGGATGATGAAACGCTATTAAAGGATTCAATGAAAGACTTCTTTCAATCTATTTTCGTTAAACCCTAAAATGAGGTTACTCTTTTTCTTCTTTTTTCTGATCACAATTCTTCCTGGTTTTAGCCAGAATAAACTTGTTAACGCGATATATGACAATGCCACCAGTTTATCCTTAAGCAGGTATCAGCCAGAAAACACCGAAGACCTCATCTTGCTGGAATCTGCTTTTTCCGAAGGCTCAGTAGAAAAAGTACCGATCAAAGAACAGCGGATCACCCGTATCGATCTTGTTTATACAGCTTACAGGGAGTCCAGTGAATTCAGCCAGGAGGCATTGAACAAACTCAGACTATCAAAGCTGATTGAGACTAATCCTCAATTGGTCCAAAACAAGTTCTTCGAATGGCGACTCATCGAGCAAACCGGATGCAACGATCCAAATACCTGCAAGGACTACTATCATGGATTCGTAGTCTATTATGACAAATATTATACTAAAGAGGATATGCAGCAGGAAATGGATACCATCCAGCAAAACATGAAGGAGCTGGAGCACAACATTTCCAGGTATGACTCGCTCAAGAGATATGAAGTACATGACCTGGCCTGTGCTTTTCCCCCGCTGAATGTATCCCAGCAAACACTCAGTGATGAATTCAAGAAATACTACGAGTGTGATGAGAAATTCAATGGGAAGATCTTCTTTGATGTAGCTGTGGATGACAAAGGTCGACCACAGCAAGTAGACATCAAAGGCACCCAGTTCCCCTGCATCAAAATCTCAGAAAATATCCTCAAATACATCCTGAGATGGAAACGCGGGATCACGATTGATGGACGGTCATTTCCATTTACTGCCAAAGGGACTATTACCTTTCCACTGTCCCGGGACTGTATTACGATTACGGATTATGTGCCATTGCCTGAAGTGGCAAAGCGATACAATATGGAAATCCGGGGCTTTAATTGTTATACCTACCTGGTGGATTCCTTTTATACAGACATCATTCCTAAAATCCACAAGAAAGCTGTTTCATCGGTATTATTCAGGAACCAGTGGGAAGATGACCTGATCATTGTGGATGCGACAGGGAGTATGTACCCTTATACCAGCGACCTGCTTAAATGGATCCGACTCAATCCAACCGAAACCAATATCTACATATTCTTCAATGATGGTGACGACAAACCAACCCAGCATAAAGTCATCGGTAAAACGGGCGGCATCTACCACATCCAATCGTCCAGCTACCTGGATGTGAAGGAAATGCTCTTTCAGTCGATGCGCAAAGGTGGTGGCGGCGACCTGTATGAAAACAATTTTGAAGCACTGCTCTATGGGGTAAACCTAACCGGGAATACAACCGGCGCCGTCATGATCGCTGACAACCATTCCTTCCCACGGGATCATGAATTGCTGAAAGGGTACTCCGGAAACCTCAAGATCATTCTTTGTGGCACAGAAAGGGGTATCAATACCCATTATCTGAACCTGGCCTATCACTATGGGTTTTCGATTCACACCCTCACCTCTGACCTGTCCAACCTGCAAAACCTCAAGCCTGGTCAATCTGTCAAAATTGACCAGACCAGTTATGTGTTGGGGTCGAATGGGTTTGAGCCACTGATTCAGTGATTTCTTCCACCTATGATTATATAGCTTACCCCAAAACCAAAAAGATCCATTTTTTGGAATATGTCAAAGGATTTAAGCCCTAAAACCTGTCCAATGCTATATTGTAATATTAAATCCCACTTTTCATTGAATTTCAATTTCATCCCAAGACCAAGTTGAGAATTAACTGCAGTTTCATTGGTTCTGTAATACGAGCTTAACTCCTTAGGGTAATCAAAAATCAAACCGGTATTGTTAAAAATGTATGGCCTAACCTTACCTGTTAAGAAGTCAAAATCCCCATAGAAATTGAGTCTATGGTAAGTTTTGAAATTATAAGTAGTAGCAGCAATATTTATCAGGTATGGATCAATTCTACCCCGGTTAAATGAATAGCCTAAGCCAAGATTCAGCCTTTTATTAAACTTCTTAATTAGTAATACCGAATATCTCTTTTCATTCAATACTTTTCTTCCTGCTCCAAAACCATCATACAATTGCTCGCTGCGATTATGAATCTCCCAATTCACATTAACAGAAATTTGCCCCCTCGCACTTAAAAATACCAGGAGGCAAATTGAAATAAGTCCCAATTTTGTCTTATTGTGTCTTGACATGCTTGAGAAGTCCTTTAGGTCTTTATAGATAACTGTTCAAGCAAATTACTTAAGAATGGCGAACAAAGATGAAAAATCCAAAAAAATCATTTGAATGTTAAACCTTATCCACTAGCCTCTCCCACTCCTCATTCACACGATCTAGCTCAGACTTTTTGCTTTGGTAGCGGTTATTGATCTTTTCTGCTTTGGCGGTATCTGAAAAAGTCTCCGGTGCGGCCAGCTCTTTTTCCAGCTTATCCACTTCCTGCTCCAGTTTCAGGATCCTTTCTTCCAGCTGATCAATCTCCTTTTGAAGCTCCTTCTCCGGCTCGTTATGTCGAGGCTTCTCAGTCTTGTCCTTTGAAGGTTTCTCCCTGGCACTTCCATTCGACGTAGCTACAGGCTTTTTCTCCTTCTTGTTGTCCCACCACCATTCAAATTCATCGTATGTGCCCGGGTATTCCTTGATCTCATGGTCTTCGATCCACCAGATCTTAGTAGCAACCTGGCTAATAAAATCCCGGTCGTGAGACACCAATAGCAAAGTGCCTTCATATTGCTGCAGCGCCTGTATCAGGATATTCACCGAGAGAATGTCCAGGTGGTTAGTCGGCTCATCCAGGAGCAGGAAATTGGCTTCAGAGATCAGCGTCTTGGCCAGGGCTACCCTTGACTTCTCCCCTCCTGATAATACCTTGATTTTTTTGAACACATCATCATCCGTGAACAGAAAACAACCCAGAACGCCTCTTAGCTCCATCTCAGTCTTTTTACTGCCTGCCTGTTTCATCTCTTCAATGATCTCATTTTCAATACGCAGCGCCTCCAGCTGATGCTGGGCAAAGAAAGTTGGGATCACATTATGACCTTCCTCTACTTTCCCTTCATGTTTTTCCGTACCCGCAATGATCCGCAGTAAGGTAGATTTTCCTTTCCCATTCGCTCCAATCAGGGCCACCTTATCCCCTCTTTCAATGTGACCGCTTGCATGTTCTAATATTTTGAGATCGCCATAAGACTTACTGATGTCCGTAAGCTTCTTGACGTGTCTTCCAGATTTTGTGGTAAAATTGAACTTGAAGTTTATCTGACTGGTATCATCCACTACAGCTTCGATCCTATCCATCTTCTCCAGCATTTTCATTCTCGACTGGGCCTGCTTGGCTTTGGTAGCCTTGGCTTTGAATCGCTCTATAAAGCGCTCTGTCTGCCGGATCTTTTGCTGCTGGTTTTCATAGGCATTCTGCTGGATCTCATTCCGTAGCTCCTTTTCTTCAATATATTTATCGTAGTTGCCCGCATATACATTCAGCTGATAGCCGGAAACCTCCACAACCTTATTCACACAACTATTGAGGAACCTCCTATCGTGAGAAACTATGATATAAGCCCCCTCATAATTCTGCAGGTAGTTCTCAATCCACTTAATAGAAGGAAGGTCCAGGTGGTTAGTAGGCTCATCGAGCATCAACAAAGAAGGTTTCTCCAAAAGCAGCTTGGCCAGCATCACCCGCATTCTCCAACCTCCGGAGAACTCTCTAAGTGGTCTTTCCAGGTCCTCTGTCGTGAAACCGATACCTTCCAGAATCTCTTCTGCCTTGGCTTTGATGGAGTAGCCATCCAGGGTCTGAAAGCGATCCTGAAGCTTAGCCAGCTTGTCCACCAGATCATCTGTGTAGTCTGTCTCCATCTTTTTGAGGATGTGATCGATCTCATGGCCTATTTTGATGGTTTCCTGGAAAGCCTGCATGGCCACATCCACGATAGGTTCGTCAGACTGATAGGAAAGCAGGTCCTGGTTCAAAAAACCAATGGTCGACTCCTTACTTTTGCTGATTTCTCCTTTTGTTGGAGTAACTTCGCCGACCAGCATCTTCAATAAGGTCGACTTACCGGTTCCATTGAGACCAATCAGTCCGATTCTGTCTTTGGGTGTAATAAAAAGGGACGCATCTTCGTATAATATACGGTCGCCAAGGAAATAAGAGAGATTGTTGATGCTAATCATAACTGCAAATGTAGAAAGTAGTTAAATTCCATTGTATTGATTGATCTAAAGATTGTATAATTATATTCGTGCAAAAAGTAATGTGGATTAAGGTAGTGTTCTCAGCATGTATGCTGATTGGCCTGTCATCGCAGGTAGTTGGCCAGGAAGATAAGCTGATTGAGATTTTAGATAAAGAACTTAACAGGGAGTTTGAACTCCTCGCAAAACAAAACCCTCCGGTATATTTCATTAGTTACAATGTTTCTGATATGACCGTGCTTTCATTGGAAGCATCTTTCGGAAGCTTGATGAATTCTGATAAAAACCGAAGCAGAATATTGAATACCAATGTCCGGGTAGGCGACTACGCCTTCGACAACTCTCACAACTTTCAGGGAAGTGAGCGATTCAGCAGGTATTCCGGTGCCATGCCCTTGCCCCTGGAAAATATGGAGGACGCCATCCGGCAAACCACCTGGATGGCAACAGACATGGGCTATAAAATAGCTTCGTCTGCTTATACCATAGCCCAAAGAAGTGAAAAGAACGAAATCGGTGAGGTCCCCGATTTTTCGAAAGAGAATGTGGTCAACTTTATTGAGCCTCCATTGAGCAGTGAGGACACAGAGGTTGATGTAAAAAAGCTGATCGACCAGATCACCTCTTGGTCGGAGGCTTTCCTGGTAGACAAAGATATCATCGAAGGGTCGGTCAATTTCAGCTTCGTTTCCGGTCAGAAATATTATCTATCTACCGAAGGCTCCAAAATCCGGCAAAATGAACTAAGAGCTGAGATCCAGATCAGCGCCGCAGTACGCTCTGCAGGTGGGAATGTGATTCCGCTACACCAAAATTACTTTGCGCGTCACCCCCGCGAGTTACCCGCAGCAAGTCAAATTACGGCCGATATCGATCAGATGATCAATAAACTACAGGAATTGAAAGTGGCTCCGGTGGCTGATCCTTTTGCCGGGCCAGCAATATTCTCCGGGCGTTCAGCGGGTGTTTTCTTTCACGAGATCTTTGGGCACCGTGTAGAGGCGGACCGGCTAAAGAGTAGTGATGATGCCCAGACATTCAAAGAAAAGATCGGCAAGAAGGTGCTGCCAAAGTTCATTGATGTGACCTTCGATCCTACATTGCCTGAATTCCAAGACAATCATTTGACAGGTAGCTATGCCTACGACGATCAGGGTGTGAAGTCACAGAAAGTGCAGGCAGTGAAAGAGGGCATCCTCAAAGACTTTCTCCGATCGAGAAAGCCGCTGCTGGAAGGTCAGCATTCAAACGGTCACTCAAGGGCACAAACAGGGTTAAACCCTGTATCCCGCCAATCAAACCTTATCGTTTCTTCCAGCAACCAAAAGGAGGACGACGCACTCCGGAAGATGCTGGTCAAAGAATGCAAAAAACAGGATAAGCAGTTTGGTTACTATATCAAAAATGTACAGGGTGGCTATACCATGACAGACCGATATACCCCCAATGCTTTCAGCATTACACCTACGGAAGTATACAAAGTATTTGCCGACGGCAGTCCCGACCAGCTGGTAAGGGGTGTGGACCTGATCGGAACTCCGCTGACGATGTTTAGTGAGATCCAGGCTACAGGTACTACAAGTGATATCTTCTATGGCTATTGTGGAGCTGAGTCGGGGTATGTTCCGGTGACGGCGATTGCTCCGGCCATCTTTGTAAGAAAAATAGAAACGCAGAAAAAACCGGAAGCGAATATGGACAAGCCGATTCTTTCGAACCCGGCAAACATGGATAAATGATGATGAGAGTTAGCTTAATAGCGTGTAGCATTTTGTTTGTCTTTTCAGGATATGCTCAATCAGGAGATGAGTCAGTCATCCTGAGAGCTATGAGAGATGAATTGGGCAGGAACATGGACGAACTGAAAAGCGATGGGTATAAAGACCCATTCTTTATCGGTTATGGGGTCACGGAGTTAAAAACCATCAACATCAATGCGATGAATGGCGGTATCTTCCAGTCTTCACTGGATAGCGCTCGCAGCTGGTATACCCGTGTGATGGTTGGAGACTACGCCGTAAACGATGAAAATTACAATGACCCTAACATGGTTTTCACTCAGGACCCAGGTTATACCAACCTGCCGCTTGATGACAACTACAATGGTATCAGGAGATCGTTATGGATATCTACAAACAACATCTACAAAGCTGCGGCACGTCTTCAAAAAAGCAAGACGGACCTGTACAAGGAAATGGGCATAGAGTCTTTACCTCTCAAGGATTTTGCCGAAGCTCCCAAAGTACAGATCTACCAAAGCAAACCAATCAACATCCCGGACATCGAGAGCTGGGAAAAGAAAGTCTCTGACATTGGAAATAACTTTCAGGATATGCCTGAGATTTTCAGATCGTCAATCGGATTCTTTTACATCGGCGCAAACCACTACTTTGTAAACTCCGAAGGCATCGAAATAGTCACTCCTCATGAGCTGGGCTATCTGAATGTTTCTGTTCAGATGATTGACGAAGACTACAAGGTATTTGCAGAAGAGCTGGCTTATCTCGTTTCATCGGTAGATGACCTGCCTACCAGGGATGTCATAGAGGAAGACGTGAAAAAGCTGAAGGAGTACCTCAAAAACAAGGTAAAACAGGAAAGCTTTGAAGATATCTATTATGGTCCCTTGTTGGTAGAGGGAGACCTGGTAGCTGATGTTTTTATGAATGCCCTGATGGTAGGAGATGTGAACATCACTGCCGCACGCGACAACCTCAACAATACGGATAAGGGACTGCTGGAAACTTATATCAGCAACATGAAGAAGGAAATTGCTCGCGGACCACAAAGAATTGGAAATCCGGATCTTTCCGTGACCGCATTGTCGCACATGGACACATTCAACGGGGTAAAGCTGATCGGCAATTTCACTGTTGATTCTGAAGGTGTGATCCCTCCTGATTCGCTCAAGATTGTAGAAAGTGGTCGTCTTGTAACGCAATTAAACGGGAGAACCCCTGTGCCTCTGGCTCCCGAATCTAACGGCCACAACCGGTTGAACTTCAATTTCGGGGGAACATTCAAATCAATAGCACCAGGGATCCTGTCCGTAGAATCCGGTAAGCCTACTAAGTCAGGTGAGATGAAACAGGCTTTGATCAAAAAAGCGGAGGAGATTGGCCTTGATTATGCTTTGATTTTCAAACCTATTCAAACTACTGGCATCTCCAGCATGTTCCAGGCATATAAAATAGATGTGAAATCAGGAGAAGAAACTCCTGTTAGAATAGACTTTGTGGATCTGTCCAGTACCATTTCACTTTTCAGGGTGAATGCTATCTCTGACAAAAAAATTGTCTCTAACCAGTTCTTTGGAACAACCGGTGGAAACGGAATCAATGGGGTGCCAATATCTCTGATCGTTCCTGACGCCATCCTTGTAGATGGATTTGAGATCAGCGGCCTGAATGAGAATTTCCAGAGCAATAGCAGGTATGTACCTACTACCCCTTCGCCGTTAGCGAAATGATTTTTAACTTAGGCTTATGAAAAAGTTAGCCTACCTAATCATCATTGTCCCATTGTTATACAGCTGCAATGTGGATCAAAGCACTGAAACTTCCGTACCAGTAGACACTACCATCGTTTTTTACGATGACCTGAGGTTGGATTCACTGGTACTTCCGGAAGGATTTAAGATCGACGTGTTCGCCCGGGTGGAAGACGCAAGGAGTCTCGCACTATCACCTGATGGAACTGTTTTCGTGGGGAGTCGCGGGGGTGGTCATGTCCATGCATTCAAAGATGAAAACGGAGACTACAAGGCTGACAAGAAATACGTGATTGCCACCGGCAAGAACAACCCCAATGGCATCGCCTTCAAAGACGGAGATCTCTATGTATCTGAGGTAAGCAAGCTGTGGAAATACCCAAACATCCTGGACTTTGACACGACCAAAAAAGAGCTCATCGTGGATGATTACCCTACTGAGCTGCACCATGGCAAACGATATCTGGGGTTTGGGCCTGATGGAAAACTTTACATGCCGGTAGGTGCACCCTGCAACATTTGCAAAAAGGAAGATGAGATCTATGCCTCCATCACCCGGATGAACCCCGATGGATCAGAAAGAGAGATTGTAGCCCATGGAGTACGAAATACCGTAGGCTACGACTGGCATCCTGAAACCGGAGAATTCTATTTTACCGATAATGGACGTGACATGATGGGTGATACCACACCCGAATGTGAGCTGAATAAACTGACTGAGGCCGGGCAACATTTTGGCTACCCTTATTGCCATCAGGGCAATGTGTCTGACCCGGAGTTTGGAGATCAATTTCCGTGTGAAGACTTTGTAGCACCCATTGAATTGATGGGACCACATGTGGCACCTCTTGGCATGCGGTTTTACACCGGCAGCCAGTTTCCTTCCGAATACCAGGGAGAAATATTTGTGGCCTTGCACGGGTCCTGGAACAGATCTCCTGAGGCTGGACACATCGGCGCGCAGGTCGTGCTTGTCAAAGAAGAAGGAGGCCAAAGTCAGGGCAAACAGGTATTTATTGATGGATTCCTGATGAAGTCGAGCAACCAGTATTGGGGGCGCCCGGTGGACATGATTTTTTTGGCGGATGGATCCATGTTGCTGTCAGATGACATGTCAGGCACCGTCTATCGTGTATGGTACGAAGGTTGATCAGATCGTTTTGCTGAAGGATGCTTTCACCTCTTTGTTTTGCCAAAGATGAGCATCGAAGGCCATGCAGATGTTCCGCACAAAGGGTTTGCCTGCCTGGGTAATTACGATCTTGTTTTCAGATCTTTTGATAAGGTCATCATGCTCCAGCTCATCAAGCAGCTCGTGATTAATGCTTTTTTCCATGGCTCTCCATTCTGCTTGAGTCCATGTCGTCTGATATTTGCAGATCAGGTTCAGGATCTGATGACGCAGGATCATATCATCAGGTGAGCACAGATGCCCTTTAACGATCGGTAGTTCTCCGTTATTCACTTTCTCCTTATAGGCTTCTACACGCTTTTCATTTTGATTGAAAGCTGACCAGATGTCTCCGATAGAGCTTGCGCCCAACCCGATAAGCAACCGCGTCTTTTTAGTGGTATAGCCCATGAAATTACGATGGAGCTCCCCTTTCCTAAAAGACTGATATAGGGAATCGCTTTCCAACGCAAAATGATCCATGCCGATGTCAGCGTAACCATTTTCAAGCAGTAATTGCTTTCCTGTGGTGTACAGTTCCTGCTTCAACTGATGATCCGGCAAGTAAGATTCGTAACTCCTTTGGGCTGGTTTGATGCCAGGTACGTGTGCGTAGCTATAAAAGGCAATGCGATCTGGCCTTAGCCGCATGGTTTGCTCCATCGTAAACTCAATAGACTTAATGCTTTGACCGGGCAAACCGTAGATCAGATCAAAATTGATGCTGGAATATCCCAGTGAGCGTGATTGATGCACTACTTCTCTCACCTGCTCGAATGACTGCCTCCTGTTGATCAGCTTTTGAACATTTGGGTCAAAATCCTGGATCCCAAAACTTACCCGATTGAACTCTAGATCACCGAGTGTCCTGAGGTGCTCAAAGTTTGTATTGGCCGGATGTCCTTCAAAACCCATCTCCGCGTCCGGGTCTATTATTGAAGAACTCAGTATCCCTCCTACCAGTCGCTTTAGGTTTCCGGGAGAGAAAAAAGTGGGTGTACCCCCTCCAAGGTGTAATTCCTTAATCACTGGTTTTGTGGGGAATAGTCTGAGGTAAAGGTCCCACTCCTTTAATAATGTGTCAACATATTTTTGCTCAACATCGTGATTCTTCGTGATGCGTGTGTTACATCCACAATAGGTGCAAAGGCTTTCACAAAATGGCAGGTGAATATAGATGCTCAACCTGCCTCCATAATTCAGGAAACTGTATTTAAGGCGATCTTCCCAGGTTTGATAGTTGAAAGATTTGGTGTTCCAGTAAGGAACAGTTGGATAGCTGGTATATCGTGGGCCTGGGACGTTATATTTTTCGATTAGGTTCATGCCTCAAAGATTCGAACCAATCGCCTGATCATGAATGATGAATAACTCTCAACGACCTGAGAAAAATCACAAAAATCATTTAGTGATTTCTTGTATACATTTATATAAGAGTTTTCTGCTTTTAAGCGATGATTCACAATTTGAATTGGTAATTTCGGGTTTCAATGGAGAGACCGGCATTTGACGACATTTTTATGGAACTGGCTGTGAACCTGGCCAGGCGTTCACACTGCATCAAAAGGCACGTGGGTGCGGTGCTTACCAAAGACACACGCATCATATCGATTGGCTATAATGGTCCTCCAGCAGGCACACACAATTGTGACGATGAGTTTCCTGATGTAGGGTGTCCCAGGGATTCCAAAGGAGGCTGCTCGCTGGCGATCCATGCCGAGCAAAACGCTATCCTGTATGCCGTTAAAAATAAGGCCAGTGTAGAAGGGTCCACCTTATACGTTACCCTATCTCCTTGCCTGGCATGCGCCCGGATCATCTATTCTGCCGGCATCGAAAAGGTGATCTACCTCAACTCCTACGCCGAGCACAAAGGCATCGCCAGTGACGAAGGTGTAGAGTTTCTCAAAAAGTTCGGCACCCAGGTAGAGCGATACCATGGGCAGCTAGCCAATGTGACGGAATTGATATAAAGGCTAGGGTGCTGTGATGTGGCATCGTCGTTAACTTAAAAGTGTTTTCAGGTTTTAGCATAATCTATTGCCTCGGAGAATAGATTTGCACTTAGTGGCTTTAGCCACTAATTTTATTGCATGCCCTTCGTTAAGATCTGGATTCATGCTGTTTGGGCGACTAAGAATAGAGTGCCACTATTGGAACAGCCCCTTAGAAAATCAGTGATTTCTCACATCAGGGAAAATGCTAAAGCAAAAAATATATACATTGATAGTATCAATGGGTATGTTGACCACTTACACTGCCTGATTTCTTTAAAAGGCGAACAAAACATTTCCAATATCATGCAGCTAATTAAAGGAGAATCCTCCTTTTGGATCAATCAACAAAAATGGATTCCAGATCGGTTTGCCTGGCAGACTGAATTTTTTGCTGTGTCTGTAGGGGAATCCCAGGTTAAAGCAGTCAGGAATTACATCAACCAACAGGAACAACACCATAGCAAAAAGAGCTTTCAGGAAGAGTATGAAGAATTCATGGAGAAATATGAATTTGAAACCTTTAGGGGCTAAAGCCCCAGGAGGATTGATTTCCATTGCCACGGGCTGAAGCCCGTGGCAATTTGACTGAAACCAGTGGCAATTTGACAGAAGCCCATGGCAATTACAGCTAAAACCCATTGGCATTTTATCTGAAGCCATTCTGAATAATGTCTACTGACCTGTAGATCAGTAAAAAACTCGCAATTCACATTCAATCAATCGCAAACTCCCAAATTTCTTATTTCAATGATTTTGGCTTGCTATCACAGGTTTTGGCTTGGCGCCACAAACTTTAGTTTGATGCCAGGGACATTAGGCTAATCTATTGCCTCGGACTGAAGCCATTCTGGTTAATGTCTACTGGCTCGTAGATCCGGTAAAAAAACTCGCGATTCACATTCAATCAATCGCAAATTCCCAAATTTCTTATTTCAATGATTTTGGCTTGCTATCACAGGTTTTGGCTTGCTGCCACAAACTTTAGTTTGCTGCCAGGGATTTTAGCACAATCTATTGCCTCGGGCTTTAGCCCGGGGACAATAGATTAGCACTCAATGGCTTTAGCCACTAATTTTATCGCATAAGCTCACTGGTTATTTTTGCATTTTTTAGGTGCTAAACCGTGCATTTTTGGAAAGATTTGTGTATCTTTTATAACTGAGGCATTAAAGCTCTCTCAAACAAGTCATTTGGTCTCCGAACAATATAATACCTATCTTTTTCTTGTTTGATACCTATCTAAATTTATTTACATACTTATCTTATTTCATTTATATACGTATCTTAATTGCTCAACAACACGTTGTTCGAAGCGAATCAACACATGGTTTGAAGGGAAACTACGCGTGATTCCGAGGAAAACTACACGTGGTTGGGAACTAAACCACACGTGGATCGGAACCAAACCACACGTGATTGGGAATGAAATCACACCTCGTTTTTGATAAAGTAAAAAACACACATCACCCAGTCGCTCGGTTTTACCAAGTGACCTGGTCTTCTAATAGGCCTCTGACCGGAGTAGTGTCATACTCCCCTTCATGCCATCATCTTCAAAATACAACTGAAAATTCACGAAAAAGCTTATCTTAGGTGGGCAATACAGGTAACGTATCTGTTTTTAATCGCTTATAAACGTTTATTGACGCTTAAAAATGGCTAATGTGCGGATTGGAATAACAGTAATAGGGCTATTTTGATTGCTATGTGGTATTTCTGCCGATGAGAAAAGTTTTCCTGTACTTTCTGATCTCTATTTTGGGTTCTCTAACTTTTGCCCAATCCTTTAAGGAGATTTTGGACATGGCAATGAACCATGAACTGCCAATTGACACAAATTACCTTCCAGTAGATCGGTTCAACTACAAGTTTACGGGTAAGTCTATTACCGACTCTGTCAGTGTATACTTCTACATCGAGTACCTAAAAGCAATGGATGAACCACCAATTTATTGCTGTACATCGGATAGCATTATCCGAATTCTAACACTACCATCATTTGAACCCGCAACCATTACCAAAATCTACAATCAAAATGAGATTTTGACCATTGAACTTAAAACTGCCAATAAAGTCCAAATTGACGAATCTCGCTATGATCCATCTCAATTGGACAAAAAAGAACAGAATAAATGGTTCAAGGTGTATCGCTCAGGAGCCAGAACCAGGGAAGATTCTATCCTTTTATCTAAAGGTTACTATAGCGACACCATTGCTTACACCTTTAATTCTGAATTCTTTACAATTTCCAAATCTGATTGGATCTCACTGTTTAACACCGTCAGCAATGATTATTACAAGTTGGTAACTGCCCAAGATGAAGATGGGACAGTGAGTGACGGAACCATCATTTTAGTTGAAGTAAATTCCCAACTTGGCTATCATGTGCTAACTAGACGACTCAGCTACAACGAAGAACGGCAGCTTTTGAGGCTAATTTCAAAGATTAACCAACTGACAAACAACTGAACACTACATATGTGTATGGCCGCATGTACTAAGTGATGGTAGTCACAAACTGTAGAACTCCACCGTTCATCTGCCGCCGGGAACAGAAGGATTTTATTGATATTTGGATCGCAGGAATTTATTGATCTTTGATTGCAGTGCCACTTGGATACTTTGCCAACACCGGCAGATTTCACTATTTTACTGCTATTAGCCAGTGTAGGCACATGCGGCAAGGCTTGAGCCCATAAATGTTATGAACTTGAAACTTTTACTAATCAATTGTTTCCTACTCAGTTAGCTCTGCGTAGCTTCACAAACAAAATCTAATCTGCAGTTGGAACTTGAACTTGTTGAAAGAATAAGAGTTTCAGACTCCACTTCAATCTTCTTTAGTATTGATATGATACCAAGTAGTGTAATTGATAAATTGGTAAACATCAACGATTCTGTCAATTATTCCTTTATGATTTATACGGGTAAATCAGATAAGGAAAGAATGAAAAACGAGTTATTAATTTCCAAAATACGAGTTATTAATTTCCAAAATAAAGGAGAGAAACAGGACCTCAACATTTATCGCAAATTTGACGGACAATTGGAGATCTACTGATGTAATTTATCCAGGAGAAGAAGATTTACCATCTCGCAAATTCCTTTTTGGTCTAAACAATAATAATTTTCTACTGTTCGCTTATTGGCATGGAGGGGTAGGCAAGCATTTACATTGGGCATTGATTGACAAGTCTAATCTTAATCAAATTACTAGTATCGTAACACTAAATAATTGGGACTATCTGAATGCACTTGATTTCTATAAAGAAATTGAAAAAGTTGACTTATTTAAGCTTGACAGTATCAGTTCAGTTGAAGACTTCCGAATAATTAGGGGCGAGGTAATAAACTGGATGGATCCATTCTAATCTAACTCAAACAGGCATTAACATCGATTTTAGCACATGGCCTTTCATAGTTCTTCACAAAAGCCTCTGGAACTTGACCACAAAATCTGCTCTGTGAAAGAGATTTTATCATCTGAAATATCACAGTCAAGAGCCTTCAATTGCTTGACTTAGTAGTCTTTACCCGTTGCATCTCACCGTATATTTCGTTAGCTTAGACTTTCATTGTCTGGGAAGGCACCCGGCTCTATCCAGGCGAAAAAGTAGAATCAATGAAAAAGTCCATCATTACAGTTCTCTTAGTATTCACGTCCACCCTTTTGTTTGGACAGGGTGACACTGGAGTGGAATTCACCTCCAATGACTACTTTGAGGCATTAAAAATTGCAAAACAAGAAGGTAAGCCACTTTATATTGAGTTTGGGGTGAACTGTGGGTATTGTTATAAGATGAAAAGGAGGTCTTTACTGACCAGAAAGTGGGAGAATTCTACAATTCAAATTTTGTGAATCTAGTGATAGACGAGAGGTCTAAAGTAGGTAGAGATTTGGGGGAGCGATTTAATATGTATGGTTTGCCCACACATATTTTGTATCACCCGATGGTGAAATTACGCACATTGCAGCTAATTATAAAACTCCGGAAAAATCATAGAAGAAGGAAAAAAAGCACTCGATGACAAACAATATTCACCTTCGGGAATTTGGTGGAATAAGCTTAGAACCAGAAATAAAAAACTGTACGATCTCATTAACTCTGCAAATACCTCCTTTACACTTTTAACAGATGATGTGGTAGACTTCTCAACTGATTCCCTCGATATGAGTGATTTGACAAGCTTAAATTCTGAATACCTGAATGAATCATATCAACTCATCAAAGAGTCCCTTCAAATAGAGGAAACCTACTTCAATACTTTCGTGGCCTCAGTTGTTTACTTTTTGAAAGACGATCAGAAACAATCTTTGGCTTATGCTGAAAAAGCTTTTAATGATTTTCCTCATGTTCAAAGGATCTACCGTGGAGGCACCAGAGATGAAATGCTAAGAGAAATGATATCCTCAATTAAAGCAAATAATGTTACCAATGATAAGACAGATTCCTTTTAAGCTGCTTATATGCACAATAGTGCTGATCGCGAATAGTGATTTAGTTGCATTCAATTTGATTGTGAAGAGTGAAGGCAAGGTCAAAAACCTGAAAGTTTATGAGCGAAACATGACGCCTCCTACTATTCTCAAGCCAGGAGTCAACGAAATGAAATTGGAACATTATCCAAATGCAGTCTATCTATTTAAGCAAAAGAGTGCTTCAAATTTTGAAATTTTATCCTTTATCTGGGTGTCTTCAGACACCAGCACAATAGAAATAAGTCTAGATGAAGACCACAAGGTCACATATGCTTATCTAAATCCACATCAGGTGGAGCTTAATAAAATCTTTGTTACCAGTGATAAATGGAATTTATTCCCATATGAGCCCAGGGATGAATTTCCACTTGAACCTGTTTTGGCTCTGGAAGCGAAGGCTTTAATTTCAAATCTTAAAGCGTTTACCAGCAGAGATGTACTTTCTAATCTCCTTAAACTGAGTCAACAAAGAGGAATTGATAACTGGTCAACAGAGGTATTATCTGCATATCTAAAAAAATCCCCTGACTACTTTTATAATAAATCCACTAAAAGACTCTCGAAGATCCACGGTCTTGATAGTCTGGAAAATTTAATTGAGCTGGAACCAGGCGGCACGGACTATACGATGGTGATTGCATCTGGTAGTTGGTGTGGACCTTGTATTAAAAAATTGCCAGACCTAAAGAAGGTTTATGATGATGTCAGTAACAAAGTGATGTTCATTTCTCTTTGGAATGACACTGACTTAAATACGTTCGTGAATAATCACCGCGACAAAAAACAAGTAATTTCCTGGACAAATTTATGGGACAAATACGGGTTGATGGCAAGTGCATTGGAAGTCCAATCATACCCGTCTTACATATTATTTGACCCACAGGGCATTGAAATCAAAAGGTGGGATAAGTTTCCTGGTGACCTGGAAGAATATTACCAAAAATAAAGCGCTAATCACTTTCTGCAATATGCGATAAGGAGATAGGCCTAAAGCATTTATGGGACATTTTCCCGTTGCATCTCACCGAAGTTTTAGCTAGTTTAGATTTTCATATTTAAAGGTGGGCACTTACTATATCTGTATTAGCATAAATTAAAATAGCAAATGACGAAGGTACTTTTCCGTTTAACGATAATAATACTAGCCACTGCCCACTCATTTTGTTTACTGAGTCAAACGGAAATATCTGGAGGAATTAGTGAAAATACTAGTTGGACAATTGACGGTAACCCCTATATCATAACAGGGCGCACAGTACTTTTCGCTGGTTACACACTTACAATTGATCCAGGTGTAACTATAAAGTTTGCTGACGGAGTGGACTTGAGAATTCAAGGAATTCTTGATGCTAAGGGAACAGCTTCCGATAGCATTTCATTTATTTCCAATAGCTTGAACCCTAGCAAAACTGCATGGAAGCATATATTCGTAGAATATCAAGGGCAGTTCATTTTTGAATATGTGAACCTAAAAAACTCGTCCGAAGGTTTAAAATTTGGTCATATTCAAAATTCAGCAAGCTGTTACATCAAAAACACAACATTCTCCCAGAATAACAAAGCAATGACATTAGATGGTGGTGGAAATTCTTCAATAGATATTGACTCAACAAATTTTGAAAGTAATAATTATGGCATAGTTCCATGGATGGAAGAACTCAATCTTAGAGTTTGCTCATTTACTGGAAATATTAATGGTGCATTACTAGTAGATAGCAATATAGATAACTGTCTATTTTCTGATAACTCAGGAATTGGTCTAGATGGACACACTTCTACAATTACTAATTCCGTATTTATTAACAATAATGTTGGACTGGAGCAAAGTTTCAGTGGTGGCAGTTCTGCTTCAACTATGACTAACAACTATTTTACAGGCAATGGAATTGGATTGAGAATTACAGGTAATAATCCAATGGCAAGCTTCACCAATAATACATTTTGCTCCAACACCAATTACAATGTGGTTAACACCAGTACTTATAGCGGTCAAAACCTTTCAAATAATTGCTGGGGCACATTAGATGTAAATGAAATTGAACAATCCATTTATGATGGAAATGAAAACATTAATGTTGGGTTAGTACAATATACACCAATATCTACAAATTGTTCGGAAACTGCAACAGCAGCGATTTGTGAAGGAGATACTTATGTCTTCGGTTCACAAAATCTGATCTCAGCGGGTGAGTACACTGAAGTTTTCCAGTCTGTTAACGAGTGTGACAGCACAGTGGTCTTGACACTATCAGTTAATCCAATTTTTAACGAAACTGCAACAGCAGCGATCTGTGAAGGGGATTCTTATGTCTTCGGTTCCCAAAATCTGATCTCAGCGGGTGAGTACACTGAAGTTTTCCAGTCTGTTAATGAATGTGACAGCACAGTGGTCTTAACTCTATCAGTTAATCCAATTTTTAGCGAAACTGCTACAGCAGCGATCTGTGAAGGGGATACTTATGTCTTCGGTTCCCAAAATTTGATCTCAGCGGGTGAGTACACTGAAGTTTTCCAGTCTGTTAATGAATGTGACAGCACAGTGGTCTTAACTCTATCAGTTAATCCAATTTTTAGCGAAACTGCTACAGCAGCGATCTGTGAAGGGGATACTTATACCTTCGGCTCCCAAAATCTGATCTCGGCGGGTGAGTACACTGAAGTTTTCCAGTCTGTTAATGAATGTGACAGCACAGTGGTCTTAACTCTATCAGTTAATCCAATTTTTAACGAAACTGCTACAGCAGCGATCTGTGAAGGGGATACTTATACCTTCGGCTCCCAAAATCTGATCTCGGCGGGTGAGTACACTGAAGTTTTCCAGTCTGTTAACGAGTGTGACAGCACAGTGGTCTTAACATTATCTGTTAATCCAATTTTTAACGAAACTGCTACAGCTACGATCTGTGAAGGGGATACTTATGTCTTCGGTTCCCAAAATCTGATCTCAGCGGGTGAGTACACTGAAGTTTTCCAGTCTGTTAATGAATGTGACAGCACAGTGGTCTTAACTCTATCAGTTAATCCAATTTTTAACGAAACTGCTACAGCTACGATCTGTGAAGGGGATACTTATGTCTTCGGTTCCCAAAATTTGATCTCAGCGGGTGAGTACACTGAAGTTTTCCAGTCTGTTAATGAATGTGACAGCACAGTGGTCTTAACTCTATCAGTTAATCCAATTTTTAGCGAAACTGCTACAGCAGCGATCTGTGAAGGGGATACTTATGTCTTCGGTTCCCAAAATTTGATCTCAGCGGGTGAGTACACTGAAGTTTTCCAGTCTGTTAATGAATGTGACAGCACAGTGGTCTTAACTCTATCAGTTAATCCAATTTTTAGCGAAACTGCTACAGCAGCGATCTGTGAAGGGGATACTTATACCTTCGGCTCCCAAAATCTGATCTCGGCGGGTGAGTACACTGAAGTTTTCCAGTCTGTTAATGAATGTGACAGCACAGTGGTCTTAACTCTATCAGTTAATCCAATTTTTAGCGAAACTGCTACAGCAGCGATCTGTGAAGGGGATACTTATACCTTCGGCTCCCAAAATCTGATCTCGGCGGGTGAGTACACTGAAGTTTTCCAGTCTGTTAATGAATGTGACAGCACAGTGGTCTTAACATTATCTGTTAATCCAATTTTTAACGAAACTGCTACAGCTACGATCTGTGAAGGGGATACTTATGTCTTCGGTTCCCAAAATCTGATCTCAGCGGGTGAGTACACTGAAGTTTTCCAGTCTGCTAATGAGTGTGACAGCACAGTGGTCTTGACACTATCAGTTAATCCAATTTTTAGCGAAACTGCTACAGCAGCGATCTGTGAAGGGGATACTTATGTCTTCGGCTCCCAAAATCTGATCTCGGCGGGTGAGTACACTGAAGTTTTCCAGTCTGTTAACGAGTGTGACAGCACAGTGGTCTTAACTCTTTTATTAGAATGTGTTTTAGGAACAAACCTGAAAGAAGTAACAAGTTACGTATCCATTTATCCAAACCCCACTTCGGATTTCCTTAATATTTCATTCAATAGGAGTTTTTCTGGCCTCATCGAATTGATCGATTTAACCGGAAGATTAATAAAAAGTCAATCAATTGAGAATCGAGATGAAATTAAGTTGGAAATGGTAGGACGAAAGGGAACTTTTATTCTAATCCTAAAAGAAAAGGCAGGACGCATAAGTTCTTACCGTATTCTTAAAGACTAGTTTGCTATACAATCAGTTGCTCTACAGCTGAACGACTAAGAGAGAACCATGAGAATTATCCTGCTACTACTACTTATCCCATCAATTTCCATAGCTCAGGAAACAAAAGCTCCACGGGTTTTAATCTTAAATCCTGAAGAATTTATAGTGGACGAAATACTAACTGACTCAATTCCTAAGTATAAACTATCGGATGAACAAGTCAAGAACTGCGTAACAAATTTGACTAGAGATGAGGATAGAGATTTTTTTATTCGGATGGCCGAACTTGAATGTGAATTCAGAAGAACGATGGATGCTCCAACTGCTTTCACTTCATATCTGAACACTTGGATTACATTTAAATTATACGGTGTTTTCGAGGATGCCATTATCTTCCCATTAAGACGAAAAATTGAACATGTAGATTATCAATCACTGGCGAACGAATACAATATTAACTGGGTGGTAAACCTTAAAAAAGTAGAGATTTTCAATGAATCTGATAGTCTAAGAGCTGTCGCATCGATAGATCTTTGGAATGCAAATTCAAACAAAGTGACATTATCTACAGATGTAGAAATTGATGACAATAACTACCATGGCGAAATGAGTTGTGATGAAGGAACGATTAACTGCATCATGATAAATGGGTCTGTTTACATCACTCATCAAATTATGGAGAACATGTTCAGTAAAAAGAAATACTGGCGCTAACAACTAAAGTTTTGTGTGGTCGGAACGACCAAATATGAATGTTTTAAATAGCTCTTACAGCTATTTAAAACACCCCTCCAACTACATATCAAAATCGTCACCACCATCACGGTCTCCGCCTCTTTCGCGTTGCTTATTCTGATTGAGTCTGTAGACAAATGCGAGGTTGAAAGTAGGGCCTTTTCTCCACTGCCATACATTGTCCTCAACAAGGGTCTCAAGTTCTGTGGTATATCGATATTTCCTTGTATTGAACAAATCGCGAACATTCAGACTAATCGTTCCATTGTTATTTAAGACGTCGTAGGAAAGCCCAAGGTCCAGGCTGGACATCGAAAGCCTCCTACCCTGCGCCCTTTGTTCGGGAGCTCTATACCAGTAGTTTACCTGAGCAGTCAGCCTGTCAGACAAGGTGAAATTGTTGTTGATCCTGCTGGATAAGGTCACAGCCCTGGCATCCAATCGCAGCGTGTCTCCCAGTACTCCATTAGATTCCTGACGGTAAAAGTTTATATTTCCACTCAAGCGATACCATTCGGTGAAATCCTGAGAAACATTTACCTCCACACCAAATGCACGGCTGATTCCTGCGTTGTAAGGTATCGTGACAGTTTGCAACAATTCATTTGGAGGTAATGTCACACGCTGAATCAACTGATCCGTATATCTGTAGTATACTCCGTAATAAATAGATGAGCTGCTCATGTTTTGCAGGAATCCCAATTCATAGGAATCGGTGAACTCGGGCTGCAGGTTCGGGTTACCCACCCTGAAGCGTCTGTTATTAGAAAAAGAGGTCATCGGACTCAACTCTCTAAATCTCGGGCGCTCGATTCTCCTGCTATAGCTCAACTGCACCTGGTTGCCTGAAAGCAGTTTATAAGTAAAGAATGCGCTTGGAAACAAGTTGGTGTAGTTCCACGTCAGGTTACGGTTTTGCTCCTCAAGCACCGATGAAATGCTTGTGGTTTCACTTCGAAGTCCCACCTGCCAGGAGATTTTCTCCAGCTCATCACTCACTATCCCATAAAAGGCATGTACCCGCTCATTGTAGTCAAATGCGATGGTAAAAGTATCTACCGGCATAAACTCACCAGATTCATCGGCTTCATCTACCGTGTAGTTGTTTTTCACATTTCGGATGGTGCTACGATAGCCAAGCTCAAACTTTCCTTTGTCACCAAAAGGGTGAATGTAGTCAGATTGTAACATCAGCCTGTTCTCACCCTCATCGTTTCTCACCTTTTGTTGTAATTCCTCCGTCATAGTAGCCCGTGTAGCACCGTTTGATTGAAGAATGTCTGATTGCTCTATCTCATTGTTACTTTGGAACTGGACATCTGCAGTGAGTTTATGATCCTCATTGCTAAACGTCCTACTGAAGTTTAAAGAGTATTCCAGGTTTTCATCTCCTTCCATTTCATCATCTTCTCTCAGTGTATAATCCAAAAGATTATCTTCAAAATCAAAATCCTCGAAGGAGATCTTTGATTCATTGAGCTCGTCAGAATACCTGTATAGAAAAGCTGTGGTGATTGAGGTTTTATCATTAATGAAGAAATCTGACCCTAACCTTACACTGTTTGACAGACCCCCTCGCAAACGATCCGTAAACTGATCAGTCCTGGCTACTTCATCAGTCTCAGCTTGTGGAAAGCGCTGCAATGTCTCCCCTATTCCGGGCGCTTTTCTGTAGTCAATACCATAATTGACAAAGAAGTTGACCCAATTACGTCTCAGGTTCATGTTTATAGACGCTCCATGGTTGTGCGGCCATCCGGTATTCACCTGGAAGCTACCATTTATGCCTTTTTTCTGATCTTTCTTCAGGATAATGTTGATGATCCCTGCCATACCTTCGGCATCGTATCTTGCGGAAGGATTGGTGATGATCTCTACAGTCTCGATCATATTTCCCTGCATTTGTCTCAATGCGTCTGTACTCGACAATCCAACCAGACCACTGGGCTTACCATCTATCAACACCTTTACACTTGTACTTCCTCTCAGCTCAACATTTCCCTCTACATCAACACTCACAGACGGTAAATTGGCTAAAAGGTCTGAAGCACTTCCTCCCAGGTTGCTTAGGTCCTTACCCACATTGTAAACTTTTTTGTCTAGTTGCAGCTGCATTTGTGTACGCTCCGCCTGCACCACCACCTCTTCGAGCTCGGTGTCCTGAGGTGCCAATATGATTTGCCCAAAGTCCTGAACAGGGTTATTATTATTGATTTCAATGCCGCTTAATATTCTGGATCCGTAGGTAACGAACTGAATTCTTACGTAGTAATTTCCGGGTTGAATGTTGATATTGAACGCTCCCTCAGCATCGGTAATTCCGCCGGTGACCAAACTGGAATCCTGCTCCTGAAATATAGCCACATTGGCAAACTCCAATGGATTGCCTGAAGCTTTGTCAGTCACCTTCCCTGTGATAGCATAGTTTTGGGAGAATGCCGCTGTGATGATAAAAAAAGAAAATAGGGTAAGAAAAAATCTCATTAATAAATAGGTATTATTTTAAAATTTCAAAGGTATTAATCACATCTGATCAGAATTTGATCGAAATCTATAGCAAACCTGAAGTTTAATTCCAGCTAAGCTTTATGATGTGTTTTGATTCTATATTCTCATAGGTGATACGCATACCCATGTCGTCGCAGATCATCTTGATAATGGACAGGCCAAGTCCAGAGCTTCCCGGATCATTGGTGCCTTTTCTAAACCGCTCAAAATATTCCTCCGGTTTATTCTTCAATGGATACCCGGAATTTTCAATGGTTAATGTCTTGTTCTCAAGCTTAATATCTATATATCCTTTCTCCTGGTTGTGTCTGATTGCATTATTGAGAAGATTAGTCAACAATAACTCAATCAATACCAGGTTACCCAAAAGCAACTGATTGTTTTCAATTTTTGTTTTGACAGAGAGTGATTTTAGATCCATCAACTCTTTGAAATCGTAGATAAACCTGTTAAGCTCTTTCGAAATGTTGATCTCCTGGGTATCACTAAACTCTTTATTATCAATCTTTGTAATCAGAGAAAGGGAATTACCCAGTCTGCTTACTCTTTTAATAGCGTTTTGCGCTGAGGTTATTAGCTCCAGTTGTTGCTCTGTCAGCTTTTCATCTCCCATCAGGATCTCTAGCTTACCCTGGGCGATCGCCAGTGGAGTTTGCATCTCATGGGAAGCATTTTCAGAAAACTCTTTGAGCGATAGATAATCCCTGGAAGCCTTATCTGTCATGTCCTTGATGAATTTGTTGAGCCTGATAAACTCTGTTGTGGATGAATCAGGCAACCTGATGGGTTTCAGCTGCTGAATGGAGAAATTTTTGATGGCTGAAAGGGTTTTACCAAAAGGGCGGAAAACAAAATAGGATCCCAGCAAGCCGAATCCCACAATCAGGAAGAGCAATAGTGCAAATATCATGGTCAATGACTCCTCCACAATATCCTGAATGTCGTCTGGCTCAATTACCAGGTCATAAATGATGATCCTGTAGCTGCGGTTATTCACATTTCTTATAGCCTCCAGCTTAATGTGCGGTTCTATCCGCTGCAGGGTGGTGTGCATCACCAGAGTATCAGAATAGATAGGTCCCATTTCCGGAATCGTATCTTTAAGCGGAACGATAATGAGTTTGTCCCTTATCACGCTATCGGTAGGCTGGCGTCGTTCCAGGTAACTGACCAGGGATGGCATGCGTTCCCCCAGGTAAATTCTTTGTTCAAACTGGATCTCCCTGTTCATCACCTTAAAAGCGATGACCCCGCCAATGATGAACACAATGGTAGTAATAAACAGGTAGAAAATTGTTATTTTGATGACTAACCTCACTCCTCCTCCTTGAATTTATAGCCTACTCCATATACCGTATGGATGTAGTCTTTTCCTCCGGCCTGGCTGATTTTCTTGCGGATATTTTTAATGTGTTGGTAGACAAAATCAAAGGAATCTGCAGCATCCATATAGTCACCCCACAAATGCTCGGCAATTGATTGCTTGGTCAGCAATCTGCTTTTATTGATCACCAGGTAATGAATCAATTCAAATTCCTTTCTTGTCAGATCGAGTAATGTTTCCCCAACTTTGATTTCGAAAGTATTGACATTTACACTGATCTCATTGAAGTTCACCAGGTCATTGCCTTCCTGGTTTCTCCGCCTAAATATTGCTCGCAGCCGGGCATGCAGCTCCGACAGGTGAAATGGTTTGGCCAGGTAATCATCCGCACCCAGGTTGAGCCCGGTGAGCTTATCATCCAGTGCATTCTTGGCTGAAATGATGAGAACACCCATTTGCGGGAACTTGTCCTTAATCACACGAAGCAAATCCAGGCCGGTGCCATCCGGAAGCATCAGATCCAGGGCCACCAGGTCATAGCTAAACGCATAGAGCTTATCTATTGCCTGATGGTAGGTGTCACTCACTTCACAGACATAACCCTCTTCCGAAAGGTACGATTTGATATTGGTGCTTAGCTGTAAATTGTCCTCTACTACCAGCAGTTTCATACGCAAAGATTAATGTTGATTTCTGAAGGAATTTTGAGAAGATCAAATAATATTTACTTCAGTCTCCAACTCAATACCAAACTTATCGGATACTGATTTTTGTATTTCTTCAGACAGCCTTTTGATCTCCTTTCCCTCACCTCCACCAAAATTAACAAGTACAAGGGGTTGTTTACTATGCACACCAATCTCTCCTCTCCTGTGCCCCTTCCAGTTGGCTTTTTCAATCAACCATGCAGCAGGTATTTTAATCTCGGCATCATTTACCTCATAGCCTGGCACCTCATCGAACGCAGCCACCAGTGATTGATAGTGGTCCTTCATGATCACAGGGTTCTTAAAAAAGCTTCCGGCATTCCCTATCTCCACCGGATCAGGTAGTTTGCTCTGTCGGATATCTATTACCGCCTGACTGATCGCTCTTAAATTAAGCGCTGCAACACCCATCTTTTCAAGCGTAGCCTTCAGGTTGCCGTATGAAATATTGTATTCCGGATGTTTTGTCAGCCTGTAGTATACATGGGTGATGATATACTTTTCTTTTAGTGGGCCCTTAAAAGCACTGTACCTGTAGCCAAAGGTGCAATCTTCCCTATAAAACCGCACTGACTTTCCGGATGCTATCTCATAGGCCTCCAATGAATGAAAAACAGACTCCTGTTCTACTCCGTAGGCACCTATATTTTGCATAGGGGCAGCACCTACCGTGCCTGGGATCAATGACAGGTTTTCTATGCCGCCAAGCCCTTTCTCCACTGCCCACATCACCAACTGATGCCAGTTTTCTCCTGCTCCAATCTTTACCAGGACGGTTTCATCTTGCTCTTCGATGATCTCTATTCCTTCTATCTCCATTTTAATAACCAGCCCTCCAAAATGTCTGGTCAAAAGGATATTTGAGCCTCCACCGAGGATGAGCTTTTTCATGGTCTGGAACTTTTTGGTGGAGTATAACTCTATCAGATCATCCGGCTGATTGACATGTGTGAGGTAATCTGCTGTCACATCGAGGCCAAACGTGTTGAATGGTTTTAGAGAGATATTCCGGTCGATCAGCATTTTTATAATGTCCTGTTTTGGCTTGACTTTGAAAGCTGCAAAGCTAACCATCCGCCATTAATTTGGCGTCAGGTAAGGATTTCAATAATAAAGCAAGAAATCATCCGCTTTTCAGGTAATTTTTCTAAATTTGCGCCTCCATTCGGGTGAATGGGCATGTAGGTTCTCCTAAATGCATTATTAAATAAAATCTGCAGAGATGATGACTCTGGCTCTGCAGCGTATTTAGAGTCAAAATTATTATGGCAAAAAAGGAAACTGAAGAACTGGAAGATCAGAAAACGACTAGTTCTCAACCAGCAGCTGCAGAAGAAGCAAAGGCTGCAGAAGTCTCTAAAGAAGAAGCAAAGGCTGAGGTGAAAGAAGAGAAAGAGGCTAAAAAAGAAGAATCAGCAGAAGCTCCTAAAGCTGCTGAAGAGAAAGCATCTACTGAAACCAAGGCGGAAGAAAAAGCAGAAGCAGCTAAACCTGCGGAGGCTAAAAAAGAAGCTAAAAAAGCTCCTGCAAAAGAAGAAGTTAACATCTGGGATACTGACTCCGACGGATTTGGCGATGAATACAGCGAAGCCGACCGTAAGAAAATGGAGCAGATGTACGAGGATACCATGAACACCATCAATGAGAAAGAGGTGATGAATGGTACGGTAGTAGGGATTACGGACAGGGATGTTATTGTAAATATTGGATTTAAATCAGACGGACTTGTTGCCCTTTCTGAATTCAGAGATCTACCTGATCTGAAGCCTGGTGACACCGTAGAAGTATACGTTGAAGAGCAGGAGAATGCTGCAGGACAACTTGTACTATCCAGAAGAAAAGCCAAGATCGTTAACGCATGGGAGAAAATTCAGGAAGCCCTGGACAAGGACCTGGTTATCGATGGTATGGTAAAAAGAAGAACCAAAGGTGGTCTGATCGTAGATATCTACGGTGTAGAGGCTTTCCTTCCTGGTTCACAAATCGATGTGAAGCCTATCCGGGACTTCGACGTGTTTGTCAATAAGAAGATGGAGGTAAAAGTTGTGAAAATCAACTACTCTAATGACAACGTGGTCGTTTCTCACAAAGTATTGATCGAGAAAGACATCGAGCAGCAAAAAACTGAGATCCTCAACAACCTTGAGAAAGGTCAGGTACTCGAAGGTGTGATCAAAAACATGACCAACTTCGGTGTGTTCATCGACCTGGGTGGTGTTGATGGTCTACTTCACATCACTGATATCTCATGGGGACGAATCAATCACCCTGAAGAGGTATTGAACCTGGATGAGAAGATCAATGTCGTGGTTCTTGACTTCGATGATGACAAGAAGCGTATCTCTCTTGGTATGAAGCAACTCACTCCACATCCTTGGGATTCTCTGGATGCTGGTATTGAGATCGGATCTAAAGTGAAGGGTAAGATTGTGAATGTAGCTGATTACGGTGCATTCCTTGAAATCATCCCTGGTGTAGAAGGACTGATCCACGTTTCTGAAATGTCATGGTCTCAGCACCTGAGAAATCCACAGGATTTCATGAACGTAGGCGACGAGCTTGAGGCTGTTGTATTGACTATTGACAGAGATGAGAGAAAAATGTCTCTGGGTATCAAGCAACTGACTGAAGATCCATGGACCAAGCAGGATCTGCTTACAAAATATGCAGTGGGAACGCAGCATAAAGGTATCGTGCGAAACCTGACCAACTTCGGTCTTTTCATCGAGTTGGAAGAAGGTATCGACGGACTGGTACACGTATCAGACCTTAGCTGGACCAAGAAGATCAAGCACCCTTCAGAATTTGTGAAGGTTGGTGAAGAGCTGGAAGTAGTGGTCATGGAGCTTGATGTAGAAAACAGAAGGCTGGCACTTAGCCACAAGCACCTGGAAGAGAATCCATGGGATACTTTCGAAACAGTATTCTCAAGAGGATCTATCCACAAGTGTACTGTGATCTCCAAGTCTGAAAGAGGCGCGCTTATTGAGCTTCCTTACGGTCTTGAGGGTCAGGTAGCAACCAAAAACCTTTCTAAAGAAGACGGTACGGTTGCCAACGAAGGTGAAACACTTGACTTCAAAGTGCTTGACTTCTCTAAGGATGAGAAGCGAATCACACTTTCTCATACATCCATCTGGAAAGAAGGAGCAGATCAGCCTGTAGAAGCACCTAAGAAAAGAACTGGTGGTGGCGGAAAAGGCAAGACGCTCAACAAGATCAACCAGGAAGGTGAAAAATCTACACTTGGTGACCTTGAAGCACTTTCTGCATTGAAAGACAAAATGGAATCAGCTTCTAAACCTGCAAAAAAAGCAGCTCCTAAAAAGGAGGAAAAAGCAGCTGAAGCCAAAGCTGACGATGCTAAAGAATCAAAAGAAGAAGATTCTAAAGAATAATTGATTATAAAAGCCACATTGATGAACTCAATGTGGCTTTATTCCGTTCTTATGACTTGTTGAGTTTTTTTGGCAGCTATTCTGGCGTTAGCTTTTGTACTTTTCCAAAGAAATTTAAATTTGTTTTCCAAATGGTGCTGTGGCCGAGTGGCTAGGCAGAGGTCTGCAAAACCTCCTACAGCAGTTCGAATCTGCTCAGCACCTCTCTTAAAAGGTTGATGTTTACATCAGCCTTTTTTTGTTTTAGATCAATAACTGATGAATCCCGTCTCAGCACTGCTCTGAGAAAAAATAAAAGGCTGGAACAATGCCCAACCTTTCTTTTGCTTAATCCAAATGGAAACCCCAATTTGGTGATTAGCTATTGGTGATTTGTTTAACCTGGATTATGCATTAGACTTTCTATTACATGACTAAATTACTTCAAAATCAAGCACTTATCATGATATTCTCTCGTCACCATAGCGGTTGCTATGCTTCCGATCGCAAGTGCTTGATTTCCTTGTACTTTAGCCCTTCATCACAAAACTCTAATGCATAATCCAGGTTTAATTTGCATAAAAGACCTCTTCGTGCACCATGTTTCCATCCACGTCGTGGTGCTGGAAAGAAATCGCCGACTTTCCATTTTCCTGAAACACTTTAGCAAAGAGATATCCACCCTTTACGCGGAGAAACCTGTGTTCAGGACGTACATCTTCCTGTTTCCACCCGCCAGCATGCTGATCGGCTCCGGAGCCGGAGCCAAACTCCCACAAATTTGTGTCCTCGTAATGGGTCACATACTGCCAGTGCCGGTCACCACAGGTGATGAAGGTATTTTCAAATTGATTCAGAAAATCCCGGATCTCATCACCTTCATACTGGAAATTTGAATTGGCATAATTGTCACTTTTATTCTCCCTGTCAGGCCCCAGAATAGGATCATTGGTGATGAGTACCTTAAATGTAGCATCAGACTCCTTCATGGTGCTGAAGAGCCATTGTTTCTGGGTCTCTCCCCAAATGGTCTTTCCCCTTTGATCAGGATCTGTGTTCTTACTTCGGTAGTTTCGACCCTCTGTGATCCATATCTGAAGATCCTTGCCCCATCGAATGGTTTTATAGGGTTTAGCATTGGAAGGAAACTGCTCCTGATCAAAGATCTCCAGGCCTCTCTCCCATGATACTGTTCCATAACTCATGCCCGGATAAGCATCATTGCGTAACGCATCGTGATCGTCTTTCATGAAATAAGAGGTGGTTTGATTCCAGAACTCCCGTTGCAGCGGCAAGGCAAACAGCCTATCCCATTTAAAGCGCATGAGTTCCTCGGTCATCGCCCAGGGGTCCTGCTTGTCGTAATATTCAATATCCCCGGTGTGGACATAGAAATCAGGGTTTTGCTTCAGCATGGATCGATAGATCTGGTGGCCGTCAGGCTGGTCTTTTCTAAGGTAATCATGACAACTCACAATAGTGAAAGAAATGTCTTTCTTCTGATCTGCTTTGGGTGGCAGGTAGAATTTACCCTCTACCCTGTCTGAAACATCAGACCCGGAGTCTCCTCGGGCTTCCAGGGTTACCTTGTATTCTGTGTCGGCCGAAAGGGCCTCCAGCTGCCACTGATAGGTGTAGTTTTCGCCATTGTTGACTGCTACCCAGGGTAGCTCCATTTTTTTATCCGGCTGATCAACTGGATAATAGGTGAGCTTTACTTCCCCCGGAGAACCAGGGCAGGCTCCTTCCATATCATCAAGGCTCAATCCTTCCGGGATTTGTGCCCCGTGGATCTTTTCCTTTGTCGGGTGCTCATCCAGACGATCCGATTCGTCTTTAGTAAGAGATATAAACTTTTTCCCATCCACATTCCCATCTTTCCATTGGGTAAGCCTCGTCCAGATCACGATAGACTCCTGGTCAGCCCATCCATTGTGGAAGCCATTGCCGAAATAAGGACCTTCCTGGTCTGATGAGGATTCCTGTTGACTACATGCAAGCATCAGGAAAGTTAAAAGACAAATAAAAACAGCTTTTAGTCGCATAGAAAATTGGGTTTATTGGTTGTGTTTGAGCTTGAAAAATGAGGCCATCTCTTTTGAAACGGCCTCATTAAAGTTAAAATTTAAAAGTGATCAATCAATAATCAGGGTTTTGTTGCAAGTTACCTTCCAGATTTTTTTCTATCTCGCTGAAAGGAATGGGCCACAAATTATTGTGGTCAGCATAAGTATTTCCATTATGTGGATTGAGTCTTCTGGTTCTCTCTACGAGCATTCCAAGCCTTGCAAGTGTAAGCACCCTGAATTCTTCAAGATACAATTCCCGGGCACGTTCATCCAGGATATAATCAATATCCACATCTCCGGCAGTGATCAGAGGAGCCTGAGCCCTGTCTCTTACCACATTGATATCGTCAGCAGCATTTTGAAGTTGAGTGAGTTCAAGGTAGGCCTCTGCCCTGATCAGATAAGTTTCAGCCAATCTGATAGCATACACATCTCTGAAGGCCGCATGACTAAAAGACAAACCTCCCTCTACGATCGGATTAGGCAACCAGGCTTCCGGAGGTTGACTGCCCGGAGTGGATGTCTTTCCTATCCATGGATACATATTTCTTGTGGTATCATTCAGGCTCGACATGGCGATTGGAGTATTATCCGCAAAAATCCACTGTCCATTATAATCACTGTCAGGATTCCTGATGATAAAGTCCCTTGTAATGTTTGCAGGTGAATTTCTGATATCCTGGTTATATCCACTTCTTTGCCAAAGCGTCTCAAAAAAGAAATAGGTAGGCCTGGTAAATCCTGAGCTACGGCCACCGGTATAAGCGTTAGGATTTGGAACTACAGTTGTGGTAGAACCATCCAGGTTCTGAACCTTGGCCTGCCAGATACGCGGAGCAAACAACCTTTCAAGCTCCGGCCCTCCACGGGACGAACTATTGCCTGGCACATTCCATTCATCCTGCAGTACCCAGATCGCCTCTGTATTACCTGTGGATCGGTTCTGGTTTCCCTGACGAAATAAATCCCAGTAAACATCCGTATCCCACTGTTCGGCGGGAAGATATTTCTCATTGGCCTGGGCACCAAATCTATCGGTCATCAATGCTGTAGCGGAATGCTCTATTACTATAGAAGCGGCATCCACTGCATCTTGCCATTGCTCCAATGAAAGATAAACCTCTGCCAGAATATGGTAAGCTGCCAGATTATTGATACGATGGTCAGGTGCTTCGTCAATTGTCATAAGGTCATTTGCAGCATCCTCCAGATCACTGGCTGCCTGCTGGTATACCTCTGCCCTCGGACTTGTAGCATAATCCCGGTTTGGTTCCTGTGTCTCAGTAAGTACGATGGGTACTCCTCCGTATATATTTGCGAGCATCTTATACATATAGCCTCTGAAAAATTTTGCTTCCGCAATAAACAGGCTTTTCTCAGCATCAGTCAACTCGTTTTCATCCGTGGCAGCTCTTCCAATGATCACATTTGCATCATAAATGATGCGATAGGCCGGTTGCCATAACGCCCCAAATATCAGCGAATTATTAGTAGGTAACAGTATGGACTCCATGGAAGTATTAAATCCGTGATTCTTATGCAAGTGCATAATGTCAGTTCCAGCAATTCCAGCATTTGGAAAATCCTCTTCCTGGTCACTGGAATAGAATTCAGTCCTCACCCTGTCGTACAAATTCATCACTGCAGCTTCATAATTACCCGAAGTCACGTATGAATTCTCAGGTGAATAAAAATCTACAGGTTCGGTCTTAAGAAATTCTTCTTCATCACAGGCAGAACAAAGAATGACAAAAACCAGTCCGAATCGGAGCATGTTATTTTTAAACATCCGAGCCAGATTAAAATATGATAATATATTATTGTTTTTCATGATTTCTCAGTTTAAAAAGTAACATCTAAGCCTACGGAATAGGACTCCATTACAGGACGTCCATTATCATCAATATCCTGTCCTGTTTCAGGATCCCATCCCCTCCAGTCAGTCAATGTAAGCAGGTTCCTGCCACTCAATGTTATCCGAATATTCTGAACAAATTTGATCACATCTGCACCCAGGTTATAGGACAACGAAACATTTCGTAGCCGAACAAATGACCTGCTGGAATATCGCGTTCCTGCAATTCCGTCAGATCCCTTGATTCCTGGCCTTTGGTATCTCGCATTGGGGTTTTCAGGAGTCCAATAATCTATACCCTGTGGGTAGGTAATATTGAAGTGGGATTCATTGTTGAAAATGGATAGTCCATAAAGATTATCCGCTCCTAAATAGCGGTCTTTTCCACCCTGTATGGAATTAATAAAGAAACTCAAATTGAATTTTTTATAGCTCAGTGAGTTATTAATTCCAAATCTGTAAGCGGGTCTGGAATTTCCAAGAATGGTTCTGTCATTGGCATCGTAATTTCCATCACCATTCAGATCAACCACTCTGTAAGCACCAAATTCATAACCCGTGGGAATTTCATCATTGATTTGATAGATGCCATCAATTTCATAATCAAAGATGGCGCCGGTAGATTCACCAATAAACAATCCCTCGGAGATTAAATCATCTTCCTTTCCGTCCTCATCAACATCAAAACCTAGCAGGGTAACGATTTCATTTCTGTTCCTCGAAAATGTAAAGTCCGTAGACCAGGTGAAATCATTCTTTTGGATGTTGACACTGGAAATAAGTATCTCCAGCCCTTGATTGTGAATTTTACCCAGGTTATCAGGAAATATTTCATATCTGCTGATCGCAGGAATATCCACTTCATATAACAGGTCCGTGGTATTGTTGTTATAGTAGTCAATTGAACCGCTAATGCGATTTGAAAACAACCGGAAGTCTAGGCCAACGTTGATGCCTGTGGTCTTTTCCCACCTCAAATCAGGACTTGCCAGTCCGCTGATCCACTGCGTATAGATGGATGAGCCATCTCCTGTCAGATAACCGAATTTACCTGATACCTCTGCCAACGTTTGGTACCTTCCAATGGTCCGGTTACCAGTGGCACCGTATGAAACCCGCAATTTGGACCAGTTCAACCAATTCAAACTTGGCATAAAGCTCTCTTCGGTAAAGATCCATCCAGCAGCAACAGAAGGAAAATACCCAAACTTATTTGCCTTACTGAATCCTGAAAATCCATCTCTCCTGATGGTTGCATTGAAGAGATATCTTCCCATCAATTTATAAGAAACCCGGGCCATGTTATAAAGGCTGGATTCTACCCAACCCCCGGACTCTACACGCTGCAGATCAGCAGCGCCAGCCTGAAGCAGGTCATATCCAAGCACATCATTGATGAAGTTTGACGCCTCAGCTCTGGTACGTTCAGACTGTCTCTTCTCCACCCCATATAGTAGGGTCACACCAACTTCATGAATGTCACCAAATACCTTATTATAAGATAATATATTATCTAAACTCCAGGTATACTGGACTTCATTTTCCTTAAATCCATTTCCGGTAAAATCAGCTCCAAAGCTTCTAAATTCAAAATTCCTGTTGGATAAATAATTATTACCAAACCTTAACTTGTAGTCTAATCCTTCAATAGGTAAATAGATCGTGGCAGTCAGGTTGGCATTTAAGTTCAATCTTTTGTCCTCTGTGTCCGCGGTCTCTTCATAAAACGGGTTGATCTGATTACCAGTCGGACGATCCACCAGCACGCCATCTTCATCGTAAGGTGTAGCAAATGGCTCTATAAATCGATCACCTAAACCAAATATTTGTGGCCCGTATTCACTCAATGACATCAAACTCTGAATATCAAAATCCATCCATTCGGTAACAGATGTTGACAAATTAATTCGTCCATTGACCCTGGAATAGTACTCATCCCTCATGTGCCCTGTCTGGTCCGTATATCCCAATGAAACATAATAGTTATTGCTCTCTGTAGAGTTTGAAATGGAAAGATTATGTTGGGTAGTATACGGATTGTCTGTTGTCATATAATCGTACCAATCAAAGGTTCGGCCTGCATTGAATTGCCTGAGTTCATGACTTGTTTTAAAATTGGTCGATTCATCCCAGTTCGGATCTCTTTCCAAATAACCAGACGAAGCTGTCCTACTTTGAAGGATATCAGAATGTTCAATTTTTAACATAAAAGCATCTCCATCTACCTCTGATCTCAATTCATTATGGGGTTGCTGAAAAGAATACTGCCCCGAATAAGTAATCGTCGGTTTTCCCCCTGCCGTACCACCGGATTTCGTGGTGATCATGATCACTCCATTGGCAGCCTGTGATCCGAATATGGCTGCTGCACTGGCATCTCTCAAAACATCAATGGATTTGATGTCACTAGGATTTATATCAATCAACTCTCCACGAAAAATGACATTATCAACCACAATAAGAGGATTCTGTTCACCTGACAATGAGCTTTGTCCTCTAATATTGAGGTTTGGATTCTGACCGGCCTGATTGACCTGTCCAATATTTAAGCCCGGCACAGCACCCTGCAAGCCCTCCATCACTGAAACGTTAGGCTGTTTATTCATGTCTTCCAGGTTTGCACTCACAATGGCACCAGTCACATCTTCTTTCTTCTGGGTACCATATCCAATCACTACCACTTCCTGCAAGGAAGCCACATCGGCTTCTAGTGTAATGTCAATTTTAGTTCTTCCGTTAATTGGCACTTCAAGGTTCTGATAACCAACAAAAGACACAATCAATGCGGCATCCTCTGGTGCTGAGATCGTAAAATTTCCATTTACATCTGTAATGGTCCCATTGGATGTGCCTTTCTCTAATACCGTCGCTCCCGGTAATCCTTCACCACCATCATCCGTCACTGTACCAGTGATTGCATTCTGATCTTCATCATCCATAAATGTTTCCTGCACACCATTTTCCTTTGCAGTATTTTGGTACACATGGATATTATCGTTGATCCTCTTAAAATTTAAGTCAGAGGCCTTGGATATCTCTTCCAGAAAAGTGCCCAGGACGGCTTTTCTTGAAGAAAGGCTTACCTTTTTATTAGAAACCAGCTGGTCCTTGTATGTGAAATAGAAATCCGTTGCATTTTCAATCTCTCTGAAAACCTCAATTACTTCTCTCTCACCAGCACCCAATCTAAGCTCAATCTCATACAAGCTTTTGACTTGCGCAGCACTTTTCTCCGCATGCAAAAACGAAGCAAAAAGTGCTTGTATAAATATTACATAGAAAAGGGGTCGTGACATAATGATTATTTCCCTTAGTAGATGATTTTTCATATTTTTAGGTTGTTTTAGTAAATAATTTTGCTAAAGCTCTACCCCTACACCAGGAGTCCGTCAAAACATCAGGTGTGGGGGTTCTTTTTGGGTAATGTCTATGTGCTATTCATATATCCGAATGGTTTTGTTGTTGATACTGTAATTAATATGTGATGTGGTGCTGATCCCTTCCAGGATCAATTCAAGTGATTTATTTTGATACCTCCCACTGTAAGTGCCTTCCAGGTTAATGTTATCAGCAAAGTCAAACTCTATTCCATACCAGCGTTCCAATTGGCTGAATACCTCAGGCAAGGGCTTGTTTTCAATGATAAGGATCCCATTGTACCAGGCGAGAATATCTTCATCGTAAGTCGCCTTAAGAATGGACTGAGTTTGTCGGCTGTAAATACCCATGTCAGCAGGTGACAATACCTGGTGTAACCCTGACTCATTGCTGATTTTTACCCTGCCAGTCACTACTGCCACGGTGATACTATCCAATTCAGGGTATGCACAGAGGTTAAAGGAGGTTCCAAGCACTTCGGTGAATAGCTCCCCTGACTGAATGATGAAAGGTTTTGCTTTGTTTTCTGCTACATCGAAATAACCTTCTCCGGTAAGCTTTACGGTCCTGGTGTCTCCCTCAAACTTCTCAGGAAACTCCAATGAACTGCCAATATTGAGCTTAACAATACTACCATCTGGCAGCTTTATGGTCTTTCTTTGGCCGAGCTCAGTGGAAACCTCCACTTGCTGAACAACCAACTCCTCGATGGGCTGGCTGGTTTCACGATAGCCTATCAATGCCACGATCAGCAGCACAACAGCTGCAGCAATTCCATATACCAGTCGTCTGGATCCATTCCCCGAATGCGAAGATGCTGCTTCATCAGCGCGAAGCAGACATTCAAACATGAGAGAGTATTCATTGTCCGAAAGCTTATCGGTATGCTTATAATGTACGGATTTGATAAGTTCTTTGGCCCGTTCTACTTCCAGACGCTTTTCGGGATTAGCAGTCAACCACTTTTCCCAAAAGTGGGTAGCAGCGGGATCCCCCTCTATCACCCAGGCAACAAAAAACTCATCACCTAAAAAATCTTGTATCTTATAATGCTTATAGTCCATTTCAACAGTTTAGAACTACTTATATAAATAGCTCCATGTCTTAAATGACCATAGGCACTGAAAATATTTATGATTTATTCAATGAAAATCCAGTATGGCTGAATATTAACACAGTCAAACCAATAATTACTTTCGAGGTTTTTAAAGCCTAATAAGGCAAGTAAGTAGAAAGATCACACCCTTATAGGGTGAGAGCAGGTCTTTTAGTGATTCAAGGGACCGGTATATCAAAGCCCGTGCAGACTTGATCTTTACCCCCAACAAATCGGCAATCTGACCGTATTTCATTCCCTCATAGAAATAAAGCAGTATGGCCTCTCTTTGCAACGGAGGCAATTCATTGAGCTTACCCTCTATCAACTGCTGCTTTTCTGCATCCAGCTGACCATTGATCATCTTCACCTCTGATGAGATTGAAACCATGAATAATTTATTTTCAGCAGTTTTCTCCTGCTCCACTCTTTCCCTATTCTGATTCTTTTGAATGTTTGCCACAAGCTTGTTTCTAAAAGATCTCATCAAATAGAATTTGATCGATGTGGTAGTGTTAAGGTTCTTCTTCTGCCTGATCAGGTCCAAAAAAAGATCTTGCAAACAATCCTTGACGAGGTTTCGATCCAGGGAAAACTGAGCCCCATAATTGAACAGGAAATTAGAATACTTCTGGAAGATATAAGTAAGCGCCTTTTGGTCGCCTGCTTTGAAGCGCTCCCATACCAAATCCTCACGTTCGGATACACTGCTTTCATTATCAGAAGCCTCATAGATGCGTCCAATGGACAGTGGATCTATATTTTTCTTTGGTTGGGACAAGAATGAAGTTTATTAATAAATCAATAATAACGACTATAGATTCATAACCTAAAGTTACCTATTTATAATTAAAGCAAAGTTTGATTAATAAAAGTGTAATCTGTAAGCTTGACTTTACATCAAGTCATGGTTGTAAATATCCACACGTGATTATTTCCAGTCTTTTTAAAATATCCTTTGCCTGCTATTCGTTATTTTTATCCCCGATGAAAAGGTTAATGCCTCTTCTTTTACTGCTTGGCTATTTTACTGCAACTAGTCAGAATTTCAAATCCTGGAAGTACCTGGACAGGTATTATTCTCTCCAGATTGGAACGGGAAAAAATATTTACTTCGGGGAGCTCAAACAAGACTATAAGCTACAGGAAGGTCTTTCACATGTCAATGTGGGAGTGGAAGCCAGGCTTACCTCCCGACTTGCAGCCAGAACTGAGCTCTATGGTTTTATCCTAAACGGAAATGACAACAAGGCTGCTGACAGCACTTATGCCAGGCAGAGAAACCTGTCTTTTAACTCTGTAAATGCAGAACTGAACCTTCAGGCTGTGTTTTTCTTTAAGAGCTACAACGGGGACTTCTTTCGGCGTGACCCATTTGACCCATACATTACCGGAGGTATAGCGATGACTTATTTCAGCCCGAGAGCCAAGCTGAATGGAGAGACCTACAACCTCAGAGAGTTTAGGACGGAAGGTGTCAGATACGCACCCATCACAATGGCTTTCCCCATTGCCCTGGGGGTGAAGCTGAGACTCAATGACTTTATTAATTTCAACATCGAAGCAAGCTATCGTATTACCTTGTCGGACTACCTTGATGATGTTTCTTCTACGTTTCCCACAAACATCAGTGATACCTTGCGAGCAGCTTTAAGCAATCGGAAGGATGAGGTTGGCGTAGTGAATCAACAGGCATACGACCAGCTTTCTTCCGGAGGTCCACGAGGGAATCCCCGCAACAATGATCATTACTTCTTTCTCAGTTTCAAGGCTGAGTTTTTTCTCCCGCCTGGCTTTTTCAGAGGAGGCAGCAAAGGAGCACTCATCAAGAAAAGTGACGTAAATTAATCAGGTACGCTCTTTTTGTTCAGAAAACTTCTGTAAGTCATTGGAATGAAAATCCGCGGATTTACCATCAAACAACTGCACAAAAGTCTTGAGCAATATTTGACAATCCAGCATGAAGGATTGTTTTTGTACGTAGATCACATCGAGCTCAAAGCGTTGGTCCCAGCTGAGGCTGTTCCTTCCATTCACTTGTGATAGACCAGTGATACCCGGTTTAGTCTCCAGTCGTCTCTTTTGTTCACTGGAATAGTGTTGATCATACTCTACAAGCAGAGGGCGAGGACCTACCAGGCTCATATCTCCTATGATCACATTCCATAGCTGTGGTAGCTCATCGATGGACCATCTACGGAGAAATTTACCAAATGGAGTGATCTCTCCGGCTTGCATTGTCCTTAACTTATATAGATTAAACGGTCTGCCGTGAAAACCACTTCTTGCCTGGATAAAAATTGTTGGATAGCCATCCAAAAGTTTCCCCACAAGACCAACGATAAGTAAGGGGATCAAACACACCAATAGAAGAACTCCGGCAACTAACCGGTCTAAGACACTTTTTATAACAGAATACATCCCTTCATGATCGATTCTTGTAATAAAAGTAGACATTTTGTGATTTTATTGATACTTTTCAACATCAAAATGATCTCCCCTGAATCGGAATCAATATTAATTCATTTTCAAAGTATTTAACGGTTGAAAACTATACGTTTTGTCATTGCGCTGATAATTTCTCTAGCGATATTAATAGCTCTGGACAACTCCTTTTCAGGCTTGCCGGCGTTGGGGAAGTTCCTTAGCCCACACCATGGATTTTGGCAAAATGGAGAGCCTGTTGGAACCCGTCCATCCCTCCAACTCTCTCTTGACGGACTTCAGGAGCCAGTCACTGTACATTACGATACACTGAAGATCCCTCATATCTACGCAAACAACAGCCATGACCTGTACCTCACCCTGGGATATATCACAGCTAGAGATAGGTTATGGCAAATGGATTTCTATTCCCGGGTAGTCTTTGGCAGGCTCTCTGAAGTGCTGGGTGACCGAGCCCTGAACTATGACCGGCTTCAAAGAAGAACTGGTATTAAAGCCATGACCGAGTCGATGTATGAAGCAATCAATGAGAAGCCAGATATCAAGGAGATGCTAGAGGCTTATACTGCCGGTGTTAACCTGTTCATTGATGACCTTGACTTTGCATCATATCCCATTGAATTTAAATTGCTGGATTATAAGCCAGAAGCATGGAGCCCACTGAAAACCTGCATGGCTTATGGATTGCTAAGCAACACTTTATCCCGAAGTGAGGGGGATCTGGAAAATACAAATGCCTTCAACATTTTCGGTGAGGAGCTATACAACACCCTCTTTCCGGAAAAACCGGTAGGAATAGATCCTGTAATCCCACGTGGTACTCTTTGGAATTTTGAACCTGTTGTTAAAATACCAGAACTTCAGGCCTTCCATGCGCCGCTCATCAGAAAAACCATTGAGAAACCCAACCCCTTGAATGGAAGCAACAACTTCGCTGTTTCTGCTACAAAATCTGCTACGGGAAATGTGTTGTTGGCCAACGAAATGGACCTGCAGCTTACGCTTCCTTCCATTTGGTATGTGAGCCATCTACATACTCCTGATCTCAATGTAATGGGTGTCACCGTGCCAGGTACACCGGTTATTTTGGTTGGGTTCAACGACTCCATCTCCTGGGGAGTCACAAACTCTCCCCGCGACCAGGTAGACTGGTACCAGGTGGAGTTTAAAAATAGCACCAGGGAAGAATACCTCTACAATAAGCAGTGGTTTAAGACTTCAAAAGTTGTGGAAAAGTTTGAAGTTAAGGGGGATGCTGACTTTTATGATACCATTGTCCATGTCCACCATGGACCGGTCGTTTACGACCGTAATTATCTTCCGGAGAATGGAAAGTTCAATGCAGCCATGCGGTGGGTGGCTCATGATAAGAGTACGACGTTTCTTACTATGTATGATATAAACAAGGCTCAGGATCATGATGCTTTTGTGGACGCATTAAAGAATTTCACAGGTCCACCACAGAATTTCGTTTTCGGCTCTAAAGACGGTACCATAGCCATGCACCTTCCTGGAAGATTTCCGATAAAGCCTCCCGGACTGGGTAAGTTTCTTATGGATGGATCAGACCCTGCAGCTGAAGCCAAAAGTTTTATCCCCTTCGAACATCGACTGAAGATCATTAACCCAAAGCGGCAGTTTTTGAGCTCGGCCAACCAACACCCGGTGGATTCACTATATCCATATTACATATATGATCATCACTATGAATATGATAGAAACAGGAGGATCAACGACCGACTCAACATCCTGGGTAAAGTAACACCCGATGATATGAAAAAGCTCCAAAATGACAACTTCAACTATCGTGCCTACGAAATATTGCCTGTCATGCTGGATACTCTTGATACAGTCTCATTCCAGGAGGATGAATGGAAGTATTATAACATGTTGAAATCCTGGGACTTTTTCAATGAACCGGAACTCATTGCCCCCACGGTTTTTCAAATGTGGTGGGATAACGTGTATAAATACACGTGGGATGAATTTGATACAATTACAGTGTCCATTGATAAGCCAGGCCACTACAATACCGTGCAGCTGTTGAAGACCAGACCACAGTTTGAGTTGTTTGATAGATTAGAAACGGGTACAAGAGAAAATGCGGTTGCACTGTATAATCAAACGTTCCAAATGACTGTAGATTCAATCGTAAAGATCCAGGAGCAAGGTGAAGACCTGAGATGGTATATTTTCAAAAATACTTCAATCAATCACCTATTGAGGTTGTCTCCATTTTCCTCGGAATCCATCAGGGTTGGTGGATATGGCAATACTGTAAATGCCGCTTCCGGAGGACACGGACCCAGTTGGAGAATGGTGGTGGAACTTACAAAAGACGGACCAAATGCGTGGGGCGTTTATCCTGGAAGCCAAACCGGAAATCCTGGAAACCCTGAATATGGGCACATGATCAATGACTGGGCTTCGGGCTATTATCATAAGCTGGTCTTTGGTGATGACCTCACCAGCCATCCCCAAATTATTTTCACCCAACAAATTGATCCGGAATGAAATTGATTATTAAAATAGTACTCATCGCAACCCTCACCTATTTTGGGGGATTTATCCTGCCATGGTGGACTGTAATGGCTGCCTCCTTCCTGATATGCTTTTTAGTGGAAGGGTCTGGTATCGGTTCTTTTGTTAGCGGATTTCTGGGTGGTGGACTGGTCTGGCTGACCTATTCCTGGGTGATCGATGTAAAAACAAAATCAATCATGTCTTCAAAAATCATCGAATTATTTCCTTTTGAAGATAACATTATGCTCGTCTTGCTGGCTGGATTGATTGGTGCCTTTGCCGGAGGAATGGCGGGTATTGCTGGAAATAGCTTTAAGCTGATCTTCAAGAAGAAAAAGGTCAAAAGCTTCTACTCTTAAAAACCAAAACCCTATAAAAAGCGAAAGAGGGCAACAATTGTAACCCTCCTTCATTAAGAACCAGCTATGGAAAATAGATATACTTACTATCTATTACAACAAAGATAAACCCATTACTGATAAAATCAAGATTCGCTTGCGGAATTTATTAACAATATTTTAATATAACTGAAAATGATACTTATTGTAATCAAGATGATACTCATAGTATCTTAAAAATAGAAAAGACCACACATAAAATATGAGCAGTCTTTCTATTTTCCACCACCGATCTTAGTATGATCTATTTCAAATGTAGTAACAGAACTATAATAATGCAAATTATTATTGGAATTTTACAATTATCTTTCCGGTTGACTTTCTGGACTCCATAAATGCGTGTGCCTCAGCCATCTGATCAAAACCAAAGGTCTTACCTACCAGGGGCTTGATTTTATGTTTAGCCACGAATGCGTACATTTCACCAACCACCTCCTTAGCGACCGGCTCGTTGCCAGTAAGATATCCTATATGTGTGGCAAAGACACCAATGGATTTTTTGGCCATCTCCATGATCTGAGCCTTGGGTGCATCTCTCCATGTTGGCCACCAGGTAAGAGGATTCCATTTTTCATAAGGAATACTGGCATACCCAGCCACAACCAACCTCCCAAAAGGATGTAAGAGATCAATGCTTTTTCTAAATACCTCTCCCCCTACTACTTCCAGCACAAAGTCAACAGACTCCACACCTTGCTTATTCAGCACATTCACAAAATCCTGAGTCCTGTAGTTGATGGGAATGTCAGCGCCTAGCTCCTCCATCAGCTTTACCTTTTCATCAGACCCTGCCGTAGCATAAATCTTACAGCCCATGGCTTTACCAAGCTTTATGGCTGCTGAACCTACTCCTCCGGCTCCTGCATGGATGAGAACCTGCTCGTCTTTTGTCAATCGACCCAGCTTTACCAGGGCAACCCATGCTGTCATGAAATTCACCAGCAGGGCAGCGTGCTCCTCAGCACTGAAACCCTTGATCGCTGGAAAAGCCAGCCATTCTTTGGTACAAAAATATTCTGCGTATGAACCGTACTGGTTGCCGCAAATTACTTTATCACCTATTTTAAGGGATTTCACTTTACTTCCTAGTGCGACAACTTCGCCATAGGCTTCCATGCCAGGTATGTAAGGCTTTTCGGGAGCCCATTGATACTGACCTTTTCTGGAAAGAATTTCAGCATAATTGATCCCTATGGTCTCTGTCTTGATAAGTATCTCATCCTCTCGGGGAGCAGGTTTATCAACATTTGAGATCTTTAGGATTTCTGGCTTCCCGGTCTTTGTCAGAAGATAAGCTTTCATATGATTAATTGAATAGGTTCATGATAATATTTTGGCTTGCGAGGCGCTCCTGCATGCTCAATAGACTCTTTTGCTTCCGTTTAAGCAGGTCGCGAATATAAATCTCATTGATTCGATCTGGCGCCTCCAGGGCAATTTTCTCATAAATCTCTGCATCCCTCTGACCACTATCTCCTATCAGGATAAGCTTAGAAGAGGGAAATGTTTCCCTGATCATCCTGATCTTATCGTACTTGTGCTGATGAGAGCCACCACCGGACCTGATTACCTGCCCTAACCCGATTTTTATGTTATTCAACAAAAACTTGCCCTCTGGGAAATTATGGTGGCGACAAAAATTAACTATAAAGTCATAAAGGTTCCATTCGCTGCTGCTAACGTAAAAAAAGAGCTGAGTTGGAGATCTTGAGGACAGCTGGTGATAAAATGCCTGCACCCCCTCAAAAGGCTTCCTCCTTTCAAAATTTCTACTTAGGAGCGTATAAACTTTTTTGATGAGGCTTGTTGAATGGGATACTAAAATAGTGTCGTCAATGTCAGAAATAATGATCTCTTTCGGCTCGAGGAGTGTTATTTCATCAGTTACTGATGAGTCCGGATTTTCGTTAAGAGAAACTGAATAGTTAAGGACTCCTGAATGCTTTGGCGGAATAAATGAAAACAAAAAGAAGCCCTTTTCATCCGTTTCTACCTGATAGACCTGGTCTAAAATCACAATGCTTACCTGTTCAGCTGACGCGACTTTAACTCTGTATCGCTTAAGCATTTCCCATGCATTCTTGAGAATATTGCGGGAAACACGTTCTCTTTTTAGTTTTTGTTTCCGGAATACATGGCCAAGAATATGGGCTTTTTTTGATGAACCAAAAGGCCTGTAAAGTTTAATTTCACCTTCTGTCGATTTATCGGTTGAAGTCATTGGAACATTACATTGCTGCTTATTTTACCACAATTATGGTAAACAAAAGCTTCATTTAATCCTTTAATATATTTGATCGAAGATAACCATTTATAAACATGACTAAGACCCTCTTTGTTATCAACCCTGTATCCGGAGGAGAGAATAAAAGTGAGCTGATCGACCATGTCAGATCATCTTATCCTGACGTGAAGGTATTCAAGACTACGGGTGAAAACGATAACAAAAAGATTGCTGAGGAACTAAGACTAGGAAATTACCAAAGGATCGTTGTTGCAGGTGGAGATGGTACAATAGCACTTGTGGCCAACAGCATACATTACCGTGAAATTCCACTAGGGATTGTCCCTGCAGGTTCCGCCAATGGCCTGGCCAATGAGCTCTCTATCCCAACAATACCGAAAGATGCTTTAGAAAAGGCGATGAACGAAGATGGCAAACCCTTTGACATCATAGAGATCAACAAACAATGGCATGTGTTGCATATGGCTGATTTTGGTATGAATGCAACACTTGTACGCCGGTACCATGATGATGACCATCGAGGGTTTCTAGGCTACGCATTCAGTGGATTAAAGGAGCTACCCAATCTTGTCAATGCAAATAGTTTTGAGATGAAAATCTCAAATCAAACTCACCAGCTTGAATCAAACTTCGTCATCCTTGCCAACGCCAGGCGCTATGGTACTGGTATTGAAGTAAATCCCGCCGGCCGGGTAGATGATGGTAGGTTTGAGATCTGCTGCCTACAGGATATTAGCTTTGAAAATTACCTCAGGCAGATTGTAGACAAGCAGAAGTTTGAGTTTTCTCCTTTTCAAATCCATTCTGTTGACGAGGCAACCATTAATTTAGATGAACCTACGGACTTCCAGGTAGATGGGGAATACATCGGAACAATACATAAACTACATGCCAGGGTCCTCCCGGGAGCTGTTCGGATGGTTTATTAGTCTTATTCCACTGTCACGTTGAACGTTACATCAAAATCAGTCACGCCTACATCTATACCATTCATCGTACTTTTCATATCAGACTGATCCTTCAATACGATCCGCAGCGTACCATTGGCCCCTCCACTGGTTTGCCATCCAGTGATTAGTCCGATTGGAAGACCGTTTTCATCTTCATCAATATAATTCACCTGATCTGAGGCAACGTCGATATTACCATTTCCCTCTGGTTGATAAAACAACTCATCGGTAAATCCAAAGAACAACACATGAGCGGAGCCCTCTTCTTTGATTGTCTCTGTAAGATCCACATTGTCTATGTCATTTCTTACTCTGATAAACAATTGATAGCTTTTGTTTGCTCCCAGAATGATTGGATCAACCTCCATATCCTCCGGACCATTACCATCTGGATCAGTCGCGCTAAATGATAAGGGTGCGCCCCCATTTACGGGATTAAAAACAAGAGCTATGTCAGTCACCTCCTTACCCGGATCAGCAGGAGGCATATCATCGTCTTTACAGGCTATAAATACTACGAGAAGAAGAATAGCAAAATAGAAAGCACCTCTTGGAAAGACCATCCACTATTTTAACTAAAATAAACGTATCTAATGGTGGATTTGATGACTATTTCAATTGCGCAATCTCAGAATCTGTCAGTTTGATGTAGTTGTGATTACCCCAAAATTCTTCATTAAATTCACCATGACTTGTGATTGGGAAGGTAAAATCATTCCCATATCGAAAGCCTTCCAGATCAGTATTGTCATAATCCGGGATCACTTCGGTGTTTATAACCAGGGAACGAAAGGTATACTTTGCACCATCTTCCTGCCACACTCCTTCAAAAGAAGCACGCAGTAAATAGTAGATAAGGTCATGGTGCTGAAATTCTTCAATCCAAACTTCCGTATCAAATTCGAGGTTATCAAAAATGGTATACTCCAACCTGATGATGGCATGAGTAAAATCATCCACATAAAGACGTCCGGCAAGGTATCCCTTCTTATTTTTTGGGAAAAAGTCAATGATGTAGATGTTTTCATTGCGATGAACTTCAGTGCCAACCAAAGTATACTCGTAATTCCATCGGTTTTTTTCACGCAAAAAAGACCTTTCATGCCAAATTGAAGATTCGACCATTTCGGTGGCATGACCACTTTTGATATCTACACCTTCATGCTCGATGATATTGATAGTTTTTACCCTGGTTTTTACGGGTCTAACAAGTGAAGGAGATTCCTCTACATTCGACGATAGCATCAGCTCCAAAATTCCTTCTGCTATATACTGAATCTCTTCATTGTCTTTCTCCAGTACCTCCCGATAATAACTCAGCATAAACTGGTCATGAATCTCATAATTAAGATGAAACTTATTAAACACCTGTGACATTATTTCTTCACCGGTTAATCCTTCGGTGGAATGTGTAGGTTGTACAGGTTGAAGCGGAATAAAATAGGTTTTTTCAGTTTGAATACTTGCAAAATGAATATCATACCCCATATGAAATATCTCCAACAACTTTGATCCAGTTTCAGGGAGTCGAATGATAAACTGCCCCCTCTTATTGGTGTAGGTTACAACGTCTCCGACACGGACATGTGCCAGGTTTATGGGTACATTCGTTTCTTTATCGAAAACAGTTCCCTCCAAATAAATATTTTGAGCGGTGGCGGGGTAGACTAGCATAAGGGAGAAAAATAAAATTACTAGCCCGGTGACTTTCCCTTTTTTCATGGTTCGGTAAAAGCTTAAATAACAAGTCATCTAGCAACCCATCATTACAGCACTAAGTTACAGTTTTATAATAAGTTATAAGTTTAAAAAACATTAATTAGATCCATTGAAGTCCAACTATCTTTTTGTTATGGTTTAAAATTAATAAATAAAAAAAGGCATGCTGTAAGCCTGCCTTTTTTGATCAAAACAATAAATAAAACCTAACTTATTATTGTATCTGAGCCCGCTCTTTTGCGGTCAGTTTGATGTAATTGTATCCATCCCAATAGTCATCAGTAAAGGAACCATGTGATTGGTCTAAAAAAGTAAATTCTGACCCCTTGATGAATTGATCCCTGGAGATTTTATCCTCCTGGTTGGCTTCAATCCTGGTATTTACTACCATAGAATTAAACACATAGGGCTTACCATCTTCTGTCCAGTGACCTTCAAAAGAAGCTCTCATGAGGTAATAGGTATGGTTATGATGCTGAAACTCCTCTACCCATGTTTCGGAATCCCATTCTGTTTCTTCAACGAGGTTGTATTCAATCCTGATAATGGCATAAGTAAATTCATCAACCCACAATCGCCCCTGTACATAGCCATTCTCGTCCATGGGTGAGAAATCAATGATGAATACATTTTCATTTCTGTGTACCTCTTTTCCTACCAGCCTGTAATTGTAACTCCATCGGTTTTTCTTTGAAAGAAAATCTGCAAATGCAGAAGATCTGATCATTTCTGAAGCATGACCGCTTTTATCGTATAGTCCTCCATGTTTAAAATCTGATGTGGACTTTACACGTGTTTTGAGAGGTCTGAGTCTGGCAGGTCCTTTGTCAACATTGCTGGGAATATGTATTTCGACCACTCCCTCTGCAAAATGATAAATCCTATCATCAGCCGTCAGATTTTCCTTATAGTAAGCGAGCATGAGCTGGTCCTCTACTTCGTAGTTGGTGTGATACCTGGTGAAAACCTCTTTCATCACATCAGTACCAGTATTAAATCCTGTAGATTTTGGTTGCACTTTATCAAGGTTAACCACAAAAGGAAAAACCTTTTCTGAGGTCGTGATCTCCGCTGAATAGCTGTCATACCCCATGTGAAAAACCTCAAGCTTTTTAGCTACATCCTTTGGAACAGTAAGGATAAACTCACCATCTCCATTGCTATATGTAAAATAATCCCCAACTCTTACCAGTGAGTTGCTCAAAATCTCACGGGTTTGTTCACATTTTACGGATCCTGTGAGTTCAATATTCTGAGATACGCCCGTGTTGGATAGCATCCAAACCAGAACAGTAAATAATATCGTTTTCTTAGCGGTCATCATTTTCATTTGCTTAAGTATTTACCAATACAATTGAAATTATGGTGCCAAATTAGGTGTGAGAAACCCTGTTCACATAGTGTTTATTGCACTTTTTTGAAAAATACGTATTATGCGTACGTGTTATAACCTAGACAACGATGTGCGGCCTAAGTGGATTACGGGAGAAGATGAAAATCGGGTGTTTTTTTTGGATCTAAAAAGGACTTTAAAAATTTATTCGAATGACTTCGTTTGCCGTAGTGCAATGACCACTGAAATGACAAGACCTAGCAAGGCAAAAAGCACATCTTTTCCTATCAATTTTCAGATCTTCACCAGTTTTCATGTCTTCGAATCTTCAATCCCTGCTCTCTTCCTCCCATGAGAGCAATAAAGACCCAGGTGGTACTCATAGGTACGGTACTTACCCAGGTAAACAGCATTAAAATCAAAACATAAACGAGGTCAATGATCGTTGCAGGTCGCACATCTTTTACTTCGGATTTCTCATTGACGACTCCCTGTATTTTATCCCCTCTGAGATAAAAAATAACTCCTAGCCCTATAAAGATCATGACTAAATCATGTAAACTGCCAGGTGTTAAGGCACCGGGGAAGAAAAACAGCTCGATTGGCAGCATCCTGGATGATCCATAGCGACCATAAGAGACCACTGGTCCTCCATTGAAACAAAGCCCTGGTATTCCGTCAACTTTAGCTGATATGTTCAAGGATTACCTCTCCGCCTACCGGCGGATCGGTGATCCTTGCTCCCGAAAATTATTCGTACGCACAACCATGCCCGCAGCCCCTCATGAACCTTCGGTTTCCGAGAGGTAAACCCTCGGCTTTTGACAAAGCCTGTTTTTCATTTTAGTATCTCTTCCAAGCAAGCTTGGATTGATATAAAATGAAAAAACCCGAAGGTTTTCACCTTCGGGTTTTCTCTCTTGTCGGGGTGGCAGGATTCGAACCTGCGGCCCCCTGGTCCCAAACCAGGTACACTAACCGGACTGTGCTACACCCCGAGCACTAATAAAAAATTCACCTTCTTTTAGAGCAGTTTCGTGCTGCCCTGTGGTAAACGAGGACGCAAATCTAGAATTTTTCATTTTAAATGCCAGCCTATCCCAAGAAAAAATAAAAAGGTTGACTTGGTTTCTCTGACCCAACATACAAAAAGCCTCCATACACCCTCCAAATGAATGAAGAATCCAGTAAATTTAATAGAGTAATCCCTGTCTTTCACTTAATGTTACAACCATGAAAATCCTCAAATACCTACTATTCGGCATCCTTGGTCTTGCAGTTTTAATTGTCATTGTCGGTCTTGTAGCATCCAATGAATTCAATGTGGAAAAATCCATCACTATTAATGCACCTGCATCACAGATTCATCCATACGTTTCCAATCTTAGACTTCAAAATGAGTGGTCTGTGTGGTCTGCGATGGACCCCGAACAAAAAGAAACTTTGAAGGAGCGGATGGTGCCCCGGGATCAAAGCATAGTTGGGAAGGTGAAATCACAGGAAAAGGATACCAGGAAATTGTCAGTGTCACTCCCACCAGGATTGAGACCAACCTGGTTTTTACTGATCCCTACGAGTCAAAGGCAGATGTCTATTTTAATCTTAAGGAATCAGGATCATCCACCGAAGTTACATGGGGTTTTGAGAGTGAAATGCCCTTTCCAATGAACATCTTCCTGCTGTTTGGAGATATGGGAGTAGGTAATGACTTTCAACAAGGTTTGGAGACGCTTAAAGCGAAGGTTGAAAAGTAGTTAAAACATATTCCTACTTATTCAGGGTTTTGACATCAGGATGGTCACTGGGTCTTAGTCGTGCCCTGAGCCTTTCATGATCAGGTAAAGACACATTATATGTAGATCCAAAGCCGGACTGTTGATGATAAATGTAACTGCTCCAGGGACCCTGTCCAGCAATCCTTGGATCTCCTGTCTCTTTGAGATAGGTATTTAAACGCTCTTTTAAGTCATTGCTAATCTTCTGATAATCCGGATGTGTAGCCAGGTTATTTATCTGGGCAGGGTCATTACTAACATCATAAAGTTCTTCAGCAGGTCTTTTACCAAAATTCCATTCATAATAGTCCGGCATGGCAGCCTGATTATTCAGGATAAATGATTTTGTAGGACAGGCATCTACGTCTCCATGTGTAGTCTTATTAGATGAAACAAACTCCGGGCCCCCCGTAGGCCATCGGTCAGATTCAAAATTCCTGATGTACAGGTAATCCATAGTCCTGATTGCTCTCGACGGATAAGTAGCACCCCCGGGTCGGCAATAGGTATGCCGTTCCAATCCGGTAAAAACCTGGTCACGAGTGGGGTCAACAACCCCTTCTTCAGCAGACCTTAGTATTGGAAGGAGACTTTTTCCGGTCATCTCCACCGGAACAGAAATGTTAGCTGCTTCAAGGATGGTTGGTGCAACGTCTGTGAGGCTTACCAAGTCATCAACAACTCTCCCACTTTCGATCTGCTTTCCCCATCGAATGGCCAGCGGCATGCGGGTACCCCAATCATACAAATTCACTTTGGCACGTGGAAAAGGCATGCCATTATCTGAAGTGACAATAACAATGGTATTGTCTAGTTCGCCCAACACTTCAAGCTCATGTAGCATCCCCAAAAGATGCGAGTCATACCACATGATTTCATAGTAGTAATCCAGAATATCCTGTCTGATGATTTCATTATCGGGCCAAAAATCAGGAACTTCTAATAGCTCCGGATTTAGTCCGCCTTCCTTTTCTCCTACGCCATACTGGTACTCTCTGTGGGGCTCAGTGGAGCCAAACCAAAAAAAGAATGGACTGTCTTCCGGCCGATCTGCTAAAAATGCTTTGAAATTGGCTGTATAATTTCTTCGATCAATCCCGTAAGCGATTTCCTTTTCAAGCTGATCATTGTAGGCTTTGACCAAAGGATCCCTCTCCAGTCCAAGATAACCCCAATTACCCGGAGCCCATCCCTTGCCGGTATACCCCACATGGTAACCTTCATCATCCAACAGGTGACTAAACAATTTGAGATCCGGAGGAATAGCACCCATTAAGACGCCTGCTTCCCCGGTCCGCCAAAAATCCTGTCCGCTAAGGATGGCAGACCGCGATGCCGTACAGGATGGGGATGAGGCGAAAGCATGCTGAAACAATACGCCTTCGTGGGCTACTCTGTCAAATCCGGGAGTTTTGATCATATGATCCCCGGTAATACCAGTATGCAGCCATGACTGATCATCCGCTAAAACAAAAAGGATATTTGGTGGATTATCGCTCCGTCCATCTTCCTGGTTGCCATTGCATCCTGAAAAATGTAGAACAAGAAATAGCATAAATATTGAGGCGAATTTCATCGGGTTAAGTTGCGTCTCAGACTAAAATACGAATTTAATCAAATCTAATGTTGAAGTCCCTGATTACCGTCATTGGAAATATTGAGGATGGCTACACCCTGAAGAAAATACTTGTCGTATAAACCATTGTTCCACATTGCTTTTGCCGAAACTCATTTATTTCCGAACTTCGTGGCAAAACAATCCACATGTCCGGAAGAAAATCTGTTAACGTAGGAATCGTCCAAATGAGTTGTTCAGCTGATAAAGCTGACAACCTGCACAAGGCCATTGAAGGAGTAGAGAAAGCTGCTAAAGACGGTGCACAAATTGTTTGTCTGCAGGAGCTGTTTACTTCATTGTATTTCTGTGATGTGGAGGATTATGATAACTTCAACCTCGCTGAGCCAATTCCCGGACCTTCTGTAGAGGCTCTTTCACCTGTAGCAAAGAAAAACAACGTGGTGATCATCGCTTCTCTCTTCGAAAAACGAACAGAGGGACTGTACCACAACACCGTAGCCGTGATCGACGCCGATGGGGCTTACCTGGGTAAATACCGCAAAATGCACATCCCCGATGACCCGGGATACTTCGAAAAATTCTATTTCACTCCGGGTGACCTGGGGTTCAAGACGTTTGATACCAAATATGCAAAGATCGGCGTTTTGATATGCTGGGATCAGTGGTATCCCGAGGCTGCACGAATCACGAGCCTGATGGGTGCGGAGATGCTCTTTTATCCCACTGCAATCGGTTGGCATAAAAGCCAGGACGAGCAGACTAACAAGGAGCAACACAATGCCTGGCAAACCATCCAGACCTCTCATGCCGTAGCGAATGGGATCCCAGTAATTTCAGTGAATCGAACAGGCTGGGAAGGTGAAATGCAATACTGGGGTGGATCTTTTGTAACGAACGCTTTCGGTTGGATAGACTATAAAGCTCCACACAATGAGGAAGTAACCAAGGTAATCTCAATTGACCTGAAAAAATCTGATTCCTACAGGGTACACTGGCCATTTCTACGTGATCGTCGAATTGATGCTTACTCTCCGATTGAAAAACGATTTATCGATGAGTAACACCCCAAAAGATGCAGGATATTCTTTTCCTGCGGAATGGCATCCACACGAAGCCACCTGGCTGAGCTGGCCTCATAACAAGGAGTCCTGGCCCGGTAAGATCAACACGATATATAAGCCTTATTGTGAGTTCATCAAAGAAGTAGCTGAAGGTGAAAAGGTCTGTATCAATGTGAAGGACCATTTCATGCAGGATGATGCTTCAGAAAAACTCATCAAGGTCGGTACCAACATGGACAAGATCCAATTTTACCACCACCCCACCAACGATGCATGGTGCAGGGACCATGGTCCGGCTTTTGTGATCAATCCAAAAACAGGAAAAAAAGCTATTATAGACTGGGGGTATAATGCCTGGGGAGGAAAATATCCTCCATTTGACCTGGACAATAAAATACCTTCCCTTGTCGCTGGAAAGTTAAACCTTGAAACATACAGCCCCGGTATTGTAATGGAGGGAGGTTCTGTCGATTTCAATGGCAATGGAATTGTCCTCACTACAATGGCCTGTCTCCTCAATGAAAACAGAAACCCGCACCTTACCAAAGACCAGATATCCGAATATCTCACCAGCTACTATGGTGTGGACACCATCTGGTGGCTGGGCGATGGCATCAAAGGTGATGACACAGATGGGCATATTGATGACATCACGCGGTTTACCTCACACGACACTGTGGTGACTGTGGTTGAACCGAATAAAAGAGACCCTAATCACTTTCCATTGGCAGAGAACCTGTCTTTATTAAAAAAGCTGAGAGTTGATGATAAGCCTCTTAATGTAGTGGAGCTACCAATGCCAAAGCCTGTTATCTATCGGGATCAACGACTTCCTGCTTCATACGCCAATTTCTATATCGCCAATAATGCCGTTGTAGTGCCTACCTACCGAGACGATGCCAAGGACAAAGAAGCTATGGACACGCTTACCCAGCTTTTCCCTGACAGAAAGGTAGTGGGGATAGACTCAACAGATATCGTCTGGGGACTTGGCAGCTTTCATTGTCTGAGCCAGCAGGAGCCCAAAGTTTAATAAGCAAAACAATCCTCATCTGTTCGGGTTTTGCTAATTAGTTAAATTCACTCGATGGATCAGGTCACTACGATCACTTTTTGTAAATACAAGTCACTCTTCCATAAGATCTGGGCCTTTTTCATGATGCAGTTTGCTCATGGCTACCTGAAAGAAGTTGAGGGTATGACATTCTATAAGCTAATGGGAAGTGGCAAAAGCCTGGGCTTCAACCCCCTCCCCGACTGGTCAGTTTATGGCCTTGTCCAGGTCTGGAAAAATCATGAGTCAGCCATGCAATTTATTGATAGATCGGAGCTGCTCGGCAAGTACAGAGATCGAAGTGCAGAATGTATGACCATCTTCATGAGATGTGTCACCTCACATGGGGAATGGTCTGGCCAGTCCCCATTTCATAAGACAAATGATATAGACAAAACAAACCCTATGGTGGCTGTCATCACCAGGGCGACCATCAAAGGTTCAAAATTGTTAAAGTTTTGGAGATATGTACCCACCGCACAAAAACCCATCAAAAATGCTGACGGACTCATCTACACAAAAGGAATTGGCGAAGTCCCCATCAAACAAATGGCTACTTTTAGCCTTTGGGAGAGCGAAGACAAAATGAAAAAATATGCTTATGGATCCGGCGAGCACCAACAGGCCATAAGATTGACCAGGGAGCTCAATTGGTATAAAGAAGAGCTTTTTGCACGATTTCAGCCATATGAATTCGTTGGTACATGGAACAATATTTCGTTGAAAAAAGACCTAATGAACAACATTCAGGTATGATCCCGGTTATTTTATTTTTAAAGGATTGAATGAGTAAAGCAATCGTCATCGGATCCGGAATTGGAGGACTGGCCAGCGCATTAAGGCTTAGAAAGAAGGGCTATGATGTAAAAGTCTTTGAGGCTAATGCCTATACAGGAGGTAAGATCCACGCATTCTCCAACAAAGGTTATCGCTTTGATTTTGGACCATCTCTTTTTACCATGCCACATTTGGTGGATGAGCTGTTCGAACTTTTTGATCTGGATCCCAAAGTGTATTTTGAATATATCCGTAAGGATACGATTTGCAACTATTTCTGGGAGGATGGTCATGCATTCTCAGCCCCTGCCGATGAGCATCAATTCATTGAAAAAGCTGCAAGAAGCTTCTGGGTAGAAGAAAAGACTTTAGAAAATTACCTGAATAGGAACAAGGAAAAGTACGATCTGACATCGCGCCTATTCTTAGAGAAATCACTTCATAAAATAAACACTTACCTATCACAAGACACACTGAAATCTATCTTACAAATTGGGAAGCTCCACCTGGGAACTACACTCAATGGGGTGAATCAAACCTATTTTGCGGATAGCAAGCTGGTCCAACTTTTCAATAGATATGCGACCTACAATGGGTCCTCGCCATATCAAACTCCGGGAATCATGTCATTGATACCACACCTGGAAATGTACTATGGGACTTATTTTCCAAAAAATGGTATGCATGATATCTCCCAAAGCTTACATCGTCTGGCCAAAAAAGTTGGGATTGAGTTTCACCTGGAAGAGGTCGTAGACAAGATACTCACCAACAATGCTACTGTTTCCGGAGTGAAAACAGCTCATGGAACCTATGAAGCCAAAGTTGTTGTTACTAATATGGATATCTTTTCCACCTACAAAACTTTGCTGCCTGAGTCAAAGCACCCAAAAAGAACGCTGAGCCAGGAAAGGTCCAGCTCCGCTCTCATCTTCTATTGGGGAATCAACAGGCAATTTCAGGAACTTGACCTGCACAACATCTTCTTTTCCAACAACTACCGGCACGAGTTTGAACACATTTTCCAAAAGTTTGACCTCTTCAGGGATCCCACGGTTTATATCAATATTACAAGTAAAGACAAACCGGATGATGCACCCGAAGGTTGTGAAAACTGGTTTGTGATGATAAATGCACCCGGAAATATTGGCCAAAACTGGGATAAGTTGTTAACTGACGCCAGGAAAAACATCATTCAAAAACTAAACAGGGTCTTAAAAGCAAGAATTGAAGAGCACATTGTGACAGAGGATATTGTTGACCCCCGAAGCATTGAATCTATGACACGATCCCACCAGGGATCTTTATATGGGACATCCAGCAACTCCAGGTTTGCGGCATTTCTCAGGCATCCCAACTTTTCCTCTCAATACAAAAATCTTTACTTCTGTGGTGGCTCCGTCCATCCCGGTGGAGGAATTCCTCTCTGCCTGCTCTCAGCCAAAATAGCAACCGATCAAATATCAACAGTTGAATAATTATTCCACCATATTGTCAAAAAGAAATGGAGCCATATTTCTGGTTTGGCTTTTTCATGTTTCAGCGATCATCGGCATTGCTCTTGGGCATTTTGAATGGTTTATTACCAAAACACCTTTGAATCTTGTCCTTATCGGTGTATTAGTGGTTTTAGCCTATCCTATCGCAACTGAGAAAGCTATTGCGATTGCTATATTCTTTTACTTCATGGGAATGGCTGTTGAATGGATTGGTGTTCATTACGACTACGTATTTGGCCCATATTCTTATGGTAAGAACCTGGGTCCAAAAATTGATGGTGTACCATGGCTGATTGGTGTAAACTGGATGGTCCTAACATTGGTAACAGCTTCCATTTCAAACAAATTGTTCAATTACTGGTCACTGAAAATTCTCTCCGGGGCATTGTTGATGGTTTTCCTGGATGTGTTCATTGAACAGGCTGCTCCGGGACTGGACTTCTGGAGTTTCTCATCTGAAGGAGTGCCTTTTCGAAACTATCTGGCCTGGTTCCTGATCTCCGCCTTTTTACATTATATTTATCAAAGGTCACGACTCAAGGGTGATTTTACTGTGTCGTTACATATCTACCTTGCCCAGCTCACTTTCTTTCTTTATCTCTATGGAATCTACGGTATTTGATTATGCAATCATCGGCGCCGGAGCAGGTGGGCTTCATCTGGCAATAGCCTTGGCTGAAGACCCTCATTTCAAATCGAAGCGATTGCTCATCATTGAAAAGGATCCTGATAGAGATAGCTACCCTACCTGGTGTTTTTGGGAAAAAGGGAATGGAAAGTGGGACGACATTATTAGTAAAAAATGGGAAAAGACTACATTTTTCTCACAAGATAAACGGCTGGAAATTAACCTTGGAGCATATACATATAAGATGGTCCGAGGGAGGGATTTCCATCAGGAGGTCAAAAAAAGAATGGATGACTCAAAGCAGGTCACCTGGGTTCAGGGAGAGGTTGAATCCATTATTCAGGGCAAACCAAATGAGATTTTGACACTTGGTAAGGAAACCTACCATGCGAACCATGTTTTCGACAGTAGAATGGCACCGGAGTTCTTTGCAGAGACACCTGGCTACACCTATTTAAAGCAACATTTCGAGGGTTGGGTGATTGAAACCAAAGAAGATGTATTTGATCAGGATACATTCACGATGATGGATTACCGAATAGTCCATCCGGGTACCACCAGTTTTACCTACATTCTTCCTTTTACACCGAATCAAGCGCTAATCGAGTACACCTTCTTCTCCTCCGAATTGGTTAACCGTGAGGTTTACAAAAGCTATTTGCAAAAGTATATCTCTGAATATCTGGGGATTGATAACTTTAAGCTTGTAGACAAAGAAAGTGGAGTCATTCCAATGTCAGATTATCCTTTCGGGCAGCTAAACAATGAATTTCTCACTAAAATTGGCACAGCTGGTGGCTGGGTAAAGAGTTCTACCGGATACTCATTCAAAAATGCCGAAAAAAGGAGTCAACAGATTATTGACAACCTCAAAGCCAATAGAATGCCGGGTGGCAGACTAACAAAAAAGCGATTTAGAGTTTATGATGCATTATTTCTTGATGTTTTGCGTCAGCACAATAAGATCGGGCCTGAGCTTTTTAGTAGTATGTATCATAAGAATAATATTGAGCGAATCTTTTCTTTTCTGGATGAAGAATCTAATATTCTTGAGGAGCTACAGGTGATGAATACCTTCAATAAGTGGTTGTTTCTCAAAGTGATACTGAAAAGACTACTTAAGCATTGAAATTCTTAGCCTATTCTGAAACCCATTCAGACCGCTAGGGTAGAAATTTTTACGACATTTTTTTTCCATATCTTGGCAGTTATTTTAGCAAATAAGTCAAATGAATCACCGCGTTATACTTGCTATACTGTTTCTGCTGTTTGCTTTTTTCAGTCATTGCGGATTTGCAGCAGAGTTTTTACGGAGACAAGCCGGAACTACCACCTTTACGGGTACCAGTACCACTGTGACCCTACCTACCACGCTGGCAGACATGTCAAAGTCGATCCTGGTCTTTTCTGCTACGATAAATGATGCTAATCCCAGAAATATTTTGATTGGTGGTACCATCACTAATACTACTACCCTAACATTCTCAAGAGCATCGAATACCGGCACAGTATCCATCAGTTGGGAGGTGATTGAGTTTGAGAGTGGCGTATATGTTCAGAGAGGATCCGGTGTAGTAGCAGAAAACACCAATGTGGATGTGACCATATCATGTGTGGACCTTAATCAAAGCTTTGTGATCCTTTCGGGTCGAAATGATGGCTCTAACTTAGGTACAGATGATGGCATTACTGGAAATTTAACATCCGAAACCAACCTTAGGCTGCTAAGTGGGACTTTGGCAGGAGACCATGACATGGCCTTCTGGCAGGTCATAGAGTACCAGGGCGCAGCCGTTCAAAAGCTGACAGGCTCGCTTACCGGCGCTTCACTGGTATCAACGATCCCCACTGCTGTAGATATGAGTAAAACCATGGTCATCTCAAATCATCGGTTTGGAGGAGATGCCAGCAGTTCAGATTTGCCGAGAACAGTGCTCACATCCACCAACCAGGTGACCTATACCAGAAATACCAGTGGAATAACCTGCAATTTCGTGACATACGTCGTGGAGTTCACTGATCAGACAACCGTAGCCAGGGGTTCAGCGAGTTTCGCATCAGGCTCCACCAGTCAGACTGTGACCGGTTTAACCACAACCTCTTCATCTGCTGTATTCGCACCCGGAAATTTTGGTAGACAGGGTAGCACAAGTCATTCTGGATCAGATAATACAGGACATGCCTGGTTTACTTATCGAATAGCTAGCTCGACCACGTTACAAATAGACCGCGCAGTAGGGACCAGTTCTACTGCTGTAGCCCCCTGGCAGATCGTGACATTCGAAAATGCGGATGATGGGCTTCAGAAAAGCACATTCTATTCTATTGGTTCAGGCGCATGGGAAACAAGTTCAATCTGGTCATATACACCAGATGGCTCCAGCGGGGCCGTTCCTGATGGGGTATATCCCGGTCGGGCAAACAACGTAGTGATTCAGAATGGTCACTCTATCACCATCGATGACGTCACTGACAATGACCCTTGTTCAATTTCTGCCGATGGATTGGGACTTGGCAATGTAGGGCCCTTTACAGGATCGGGAGATCAGATGTTTTATCATACCGGTGACATCCTGGTGGCAGATGGGGGTAGCCTGAGCTCAAGCGAAGAGATTATGCTCGCAGGATATACATTGATTGAGAACGGTGGATCTTTTACAGCCACAGAAGATATTATCAATCTCGGCTATCTTGAAGTTTCATCAACTGCGACTTTCGGCAGCTCTTTGGATGACCTGATCCTTTCAGGGAATAGTTACACAATCATCGACAATACCTCTACCACGGCTGATGACATCTATATTGACCACACGGATGCCCAGTTGTGTGGTGCAGGAACAGTAGAAATTGGTAATGGTGGGCCCAACCCGATCATCAACTGGTTTAACCCGGGAACATCTCGCTTTAACCAGATATGTGACGGCTTTCAGATTACCTGTAATACCAACTGTACCGGCGGATCTACTGGTACGGGTACAGGTGGCTTCTCTAATGGCAATTCGGGGCCTGGGGGTGTTGGAACAACCGATGGTGCTTCCCCGCTAATCTATTGGATCGATGCCAATAGTGGAATAACTGGTACAAGTCCGATCACTGCGTGGACTGACCTATCTGGAAATGGGGTTACCAATACGATAAATGGTGACCCGTCATTAACTACCGCATCTCTTAATGGACGATCTGTGGTCACATTTGACGGAACAGGTGATTTCATACAAACAAGTCTGGATATCAGTGAAAGTACATATCCTGACCTCAGTATCATTTCAATTTATGTGCCATCCTCAACAACAGGTGCTGGCTCAGTCTGGGGAGAAAGTAATGGTGATTTTGACAGGGCAATTACTTCTGCTAATGGGGTTGGAGGATGTAACCAGGCGGTTACAGATGGTGCAGCTTGTAATAATGATGCATCATTATTCCCTAATTCAACCTCGGTAATTACCTCCGTAATCTTTGATGAAGATGCAGCTTCTGGAACTGAAGTATATACCAATGGAAATTCAGTGCTGACATTTACTTCAAACCATTCAGCAGATGCTCCTTCTACAAATATGCAGATTGGTAATGTGGGAGGAGGGTTGTCTCTTCCCTTCATAGGAGATATTGCAGAGGTTATGGTATTCGGTACTATTGTCAATGACGCAAAACGAATCATTATTGAAAACTACCTCGATGCCAAATATCACAATGATGCTGCCCCGGCATTTTCAAACGATGAGTATACCATGGACAACAGTGCCAATGGAGACTACGACTTTGAAGTAGCAGGTATTGGCCAGGCAGCTGATGGTTCAAATCACAGAGACGGTCAGGGACCAGGGGTGCTCCGAATGTGGAACCCCAACGACCTGGACAATGGAGAATTCCTCATGTGGGGTCATGACAATACCGTGATTAATTCAACCACAACCGGGGATGTGGATGGCACAATCATACAGGAAAGACTTTCACGGGTATGGGGAGTCAGTGAAACCAGTGGAGATGTGGGGACTGTATCGCTTTCATTTGATTTCTCCGGGGTTGGCGGCAGCCCGCTAGGCTCCAACCTTCGGCTACTTATTGACCGTGATGGTGATGGGTTTGCTGACAATGATGTTACTCCCATTGAAGGGTCAGTATCTAATGGCATTGCTGTATTTTCAAATGTAAACCTTCAGGATGGAGATCTTATCACCTTGGGAAATACAGACGTTGCAATATCTCTTCCTATCGAACTCCTTGAGTTTGAAGTATTCCAGGAAGGAACAAATGTTGTGGCTGAATGGAAGACTGCTTCGGAGTTAAATAATGACTTTTTTACCCTGGAGCGTTCAGTAGATGCCGATAATTGGGAAGTGATCAAAGTAATTGCCGGAAGCGGCACTACCAATGAAACAAAATCTTATTCAACCATCGACAAGAAACCTATAAGAGGACTCGCATATTATCGATTGAAGCAAACAGATTATGATGGTCAGTATAGCTATTCCGACATGAAAATGATTGAAATTCAGTTTATGAATGAGATCAAAGTTTACCCTAATCCATCCGATGGTATTTTTCATCTTACCGGTATAGAATCTGAGGAAGTGGCTTTCTCCGTCTTTACCATCCTTGGCCAGGAAATACCATTTTCGATCAATTATGAGGATGGTATCATAATGAATCTTGGCGATTGCCCCGCCGGAGTATATATCGTGAAAGTAAAAGACGGTCAGCATACAAAATCCTTCCAGGTGATTAGGAAGTAGAAGTGTTTTCAAAAGCAACTATTCATTTTGGCAAGATTATTGTGATCATACTTGGTTGATGCCCTGTATTGATCCCCATTCATTGTTATATTGCAAACTAAAAAGCACGTTAAAGGGAGTAGAATGAGTCACCGCATAATACCCATTATCCTATTATTTTTTTCATTATTCACATATCCAGGATTCTCGGCAGAGTTTTTAAGAAGGCAGGCAGGCACCACAACGATGGCTGGAACCAGCACAACAGTCACGCTACCTACCACGCTGGCAGATATGTCAAAATCCATCCTGGTTTTTTCATCCACCCTTGATAATGCTGACCCTAGAAATTATCAAGTTGGAGGTGAGATCACCAATACAACGACTTTAACCTTCGAGAGGTCCAGTGGCACTGGTACGGTTTCAATAAGTTGGGAAGTCATAGAGTTTGAAAGTGGTGTTTTTGTACAAAGAGGTTCGTCAGTTGTACCACTTAGCACCAATGTTGATATATCTATTGAATGTGTAGATCTGGATAAAAGTTTTGCAATTGTTTACGGGAGAAATGATGGTACCACATTGGGTAATGATGATGGCCTCACCGCCAATCTAACCTCATCCACCAACCTGAGACTACTTACCGGAACAACCGGTGGGGATCACGATGAAGCCTATTGGCAAGTAATCGAATATGAAGGAGCTAGTGTGCAAAAACTCACTGCCTCGCTTACCGGAACGTCCACTACTTCCACCATTCCAACTCCAGTGGATATGAGTAAGACCATGATCATATCCAGCCACATTATTGGTGGTAATAGTAATAGTGATGACATGCCAAGAACAGAACTCACCGCCTCAAATACAGTAACTTATACAAGGGTTGGATCAGCAGGGACAATGACATTTCTTACATATGCCATAGAGTTTACTGATGAAACAACTGTATCAAGGGGGTCAGCTAATTTCACTTCAGGCTCCACCAGCCAGGTAGTATCTGGATTGACGACATCTGCCTCATCGGCAGTAATTGCTCCTGGAAACTTTGGTAGGCAGGGTAGTTCAAATCATGCTTCCAGCGACAATGCAGGACACGTTTGGTTCACTTATGAACTTACCAGCTCTACCACCTTACAAGTTAATAGGGCTGTTGGTACAGGGTCCACGGCCGTAGCTCCCTGGCAGATCGTGACATTCGCAAATGCGGATGATGGGCTTCAGAAAAGCACATTCTATTCTATTGGTTCAGGCGCATGGGAAACAAGTTCAATCTGGTCATATACACCAGATGGCTCCAGCGGGGCCGTTCCTGATGGGGTATATCCCGGTCGGGCAAACAACGTAGTGATTCAGAATGGTCACTCTATCACCATCGATGACGTCACTGACAATGACCCTTGTTCAATTTCTGCCGATGGATTGGGACTTGGCAATGTAGGGCCCTTTACAGGATCGGGAGATCAGATGTTTTATCATACCGGTGACATCCTGGTGGCAGATGGGGGTAGCCTGAGCTCAAGCGAAGAGATTATGCTCGCAGGATATACATTGATTGAGAACGGTGGATCTTTTACAGCCACAGAAGATATTATCAATCTCGGCTATCTTGAAGTTTCATCAACTGCGACTTTCGGCAGCTCTTTGGATGACCTGATCCTTTCAGGGAATAGTTACACAATCATCGACAATACCTCTACCACGGCTGATGACATCTATATTGACCACACGGATGCCCAGTTGTGTGGTGCAGGAACAGTAGAAATTGGTAATGGTGGGCCCAACCCGATCATCAACTGGTTTAACCCGGGAACATCTCGCTTTAACCAGATATGTGACGGCTTTCAGATTACCTGTAATACCAACTGTACCGGCGGATCTACTGGTACGGGTACAGGTGGCTTCTCTAATGGCAATTCGGGGCCTGGGGGTGTTGGAACAACCGATGGTGCTTCCCCGCTAATCTATTGGATCGATGCCAATAGTGGAATAACTGGTACAAGTCCGATCACTGCGTGGACTGACCTATCTGGAAATGGGGTTACCAATACGATAAATGGTGACCCGTCATTAACTACCGCATCTCTTAATGGACGATCTGTGGTCACATTTGACGGAACAGGTGATTTCATACAAACAAGTCTGGATATCAGTGAAAGTACATATCCTGACCTCAGTATCATTTCAATTTATGTGCCATCCTCAACAACAGGTGCTGGCTCAGTCTGGGGAGAAAGTAATGGTGATTTTGACAGGGCAATTACTTCTGCTAATGGGGTTGGAGGATGTAACCAGGCGGTTACAGATGGTGCAGCTTGTAATAATGATGCATCATTATTCCCTAATTCAACCTCGGTAATTACCTCCGTAATCTTTGATGAAGATGCAGCTTCTGGAACTGAAGTATATACCAATGGAAATTCAGTGCTGACATTTACTTCAAACCATTCAGCAGATGCTCCTTCTACAAATATGCAGATTGGTAATGTGGGAGGAGGGTTGTCTCTTCCCTTCATAGGAGATATTGCAGAGGTTATGGTATTCGGTACTATTGTCAATGACGCAAAACGAATCATTATTGAAAACTACCTCGATGCCAAATATCACAATGATGCTGCCCCGGCATTTTCAAACGATGAGTATACCATGGACAACAGTGCCAATGGAGACTACGACTTTGAAGTAGCAGGTATTGGCCAGGCAGCTGATGGTTCAAATCACAGAGACGGTCAGGGACCAGGGGTGCTCCGAATGTGGAACCCCAACGACCTGGACAATGGAGAATTCCTCATGTGGGGTCATGACAATACCGTGATTAATTCAACCACAACCGGGGATGTGGATGGCACAATCATACAGGAAAGACTTTCACGGGTATGGGGAGTCAGTGAAACCAGTGGAGATGTGGGGACTGTATCGCTTTCATTTGATTTCTCCGGGGTTGGTGGCAGCCCGCTAGGCTCCAACCTGCGACTACTTATAGACCGTGACGGAGATGGGTTTGCTGACAATGATGTTACTCCCATTGAAGGGTCAGTATCTAATGGCATTGCTGTATTTTCAAATGTAAACCTTCAGGATGGAGATCTTATCACCCTGGGAAATACAGACGTTGCAATATCTCTGCCTATCGAGCTCCTTGAGTTTGAGGTATTCCAGGAAGGAGCAAATGTTGTGGCTGAATGGAAGACCGCTTCGGAGTTAAATAATGACTTTTTTACCCTCCAAAGGTCAGAGGATGCAAATAATTGGAAAACTATCATTGAAATGAAAGGTGCTGGCACAACCAACGAGACGAGTTCATATCAGACGGTTGATGTAGATCCTATTAGGGGCATTGCGTACTACCGGCTGAAGCAGACAGATTTCGACGGGCAATTTAGCTACTCACCTATCAAGATGGTCGACACTAAATTCATCAACGACATTAAAGTTTATCCAAATCCATCCTCCGGAATCTTTAATATCTCAGGGATTGAATCGGATGTAGTCTTCATCTCTGTTCTTAATATCCTGGGTCAGCAGGTGCCTTTTTCCATCAATGAAAACAATGGTATCCAAGTTGATCTATGTGACGGCCCTGCAGGCGTATACATTGTGAAAGTTAAAGACGGTCATCACATGAAGTCGTTCCAGGTGATCAGAAAGTAGAGTGTACCCGATTATACATCCTGCTGTGTTCCAATCGCCCATACATTCCCGCCAAAATCACGAAAACTACCTCTTCGGTCGGGATCTCCCTCTTTTACTACGGGCACCTCTATGGGTTCACAACCCAACTCAAGTGCTTTTTTGAAGGTCTTATCAACGTCCGGCACATAAACATGAACAAGTAGTTGATTGGGTGGAAATCTGTCGGAAGAATCCCCAAACATCAGCACAGAATCATTGATCCTAAGCTCTGCATGCATGATGGTGCCATCGGGCATATCATATTTGCGTAATTCTTCTGCATCGAAAATTTTCACAAGCAATTGCATGAGCTTACCTGCTCCAGCTACCACGAAATATGGTGAAACTGAATTATATCCCTCGGGTTTGTAGTTCTGAGCCATTTCTTAATTGTTTAATTTAACTGTATGAATGGGTTTATTGGCAGAATATCGTTTCAATACTCTTAAAGCCCTTAAAGTATTCCATCTGCTGGGTTTACCCGCCTGCTCTATCGTAAAATGAACTTCCTCGGGATGCACAACATTCCTGGCACTTATTAAGTTAGCAATCCTGCCGCTGGAATGCAATTGAAAAACTGTAGTATAACCATTGGGTAATCTATTATTTCACCTATCAATTCAATTGCCTGTACTCCTAAGATATCATACCGACTTTACTCTAAAAAAACCTACAGAAATAATGGAGTAGTTTAATCCCACAGAATAGGCGCTGTTGCTCATAGGGTCGGTTTTACCAAGAAAGCATGATCAGTAAATATTTTACTCATTATTCATAAGCATTCGTTTCTTTCAATTCCTGTTTTTGATTTAGCCAATTACAAGCATTCACTTTGGATGAAACCAGAGAAAGGAAAAGCTAAGGTATGTCAGCACAGCTTGGACCTGAATGAAATGAAATGTGGAGTGTCTACCCCACATTTCAAAAAATATTTAATTATCGCGATGTCCGGGCTCCCAAATCAATCTGGCAAAGGAGCTAATTCTTTGATTTTCACGATGCACAGGTATACCTGCAACTATACCAACTAACAGGTTATCAGCAATACCCAACCTCATCTGCGGACGTATAGTAAGGTCAAAATCATCTTCATGAAATGATTTATTGAACTCTACCCCCATGAAATTACGCGTTCCGCTGATCATGTAGTGAAAACTTGTATTCATTTCATATGAAAAATATACCTCGCGCCCATCATAAATCTGTTCGACCCTGGGTCCTGTATAGATGAGGGAATGAAAGTTACTACCCCACCTTTTTGCCATCACAAGGAAGGGATTGTACACATTTCCTGTGATCATTGGTCTGCCAAAAGAATGGAAATCCGATAATTCAAACTCATTGATATATCCGAGAGCCATGGAAGTGGCCATAGGCTCATTGACAAAAAATGACCATTGAAAAGCAGTCTTCAGGCTATTGAGTTTATTGGATGGAATGGAGTCCCGCTCGGTACCATTGAGGGCTGAATAAAAGGTAAAAGGCAGCTCAACTTCAAGTCCCAGCCTATTGATGGGAGCCCACTCATATTCAATAAGGGCTTCATAGGAATCAAACTTCAGGTTATCTGTAAGCCCCAGTCCGATGTTCCATTCCTTCTCTCCTTTCCGGGCCCCCAGGTCACGGATCAGGTCGATATAGAGAGGTTCGGCATGGAGCACCTTGTCCGGCTCTTTATGATCTTCTACCTGATGAATGTATAAACTGTCTTTTTCTGTATTCGTAATTTGAGCGTATGATATTATCGACGCCAGTAGCAAAACCAGCATCAGTGTACATTGAATGTTCATTGAGATTTGATTTAAATAATAAAGAAATAGTCTCGGGTGGGATCTTGTCAGAAGTGAAGTGAAATCAAATCCTGGGTGGTGGAGTATTGAGCTGTGAATGGCCTGTGGCAAGCGCTTTTGTAAACGCTGGATAAAGTGTCTTTTCAAGCCAAAAAGATGGGATCGGGCAATCTGAAATCACCCTTAGTTGTCCAAACAAGTCTAATTTTGTCAGACTCTTCTTTTGATTGTTTTCGGTATCAGGATCATCATGTTCACCTATAGCATTTTCGAATCCAAGGAACTGCTCTACCACGAGTTCCACCATACTTTCCTGATCATTGATGGTAAGGTCTTCTACAACATGGACAGGATCAGGATCAGCTGTATCCACACTGATATTGAATAGATATAGCGCCATGGCTCCCCAAAGGATGCGTATAAACGTGCTATTTCGGAAATACCGGATCACGAAGTAAAATTATGCAATGGAGCTTACATGCGCTTAGAGACTTTATGACTAATCATGCAGCTTTTTGGTAAAGACTGCAGACTTTCCTCCTGTCTCCAACCGCAAGAATCGGGCTGCGTTGTTATAAAAAATATCTCTTTTTTGCTCCTCTGATAGAAAAGGTGCCTGATCTATGGCTTCTATTGCTGCACCGATCTTCTCCGGCCATACCATTTGATCAGAACCAAACATAATCCTTTTACCCAACCCTGCTCTCACCAATGCCTCCAGGTAATCATAAAAAGCAGTTCTTGGAATCACCCAGGTAATGGTGGAAACATCGACGTACAGCTGTGGGTACTGATACATGACTGCAATCATCTCATCCCTAAAAGGATATCCGGCATTTTCTACAAACAGCCTGAGTTTGGGATGTTTGACCAGCACTTCCTCGAGCAACAACGGACTCCCAGCCGCTGAGCTAAAATGCGGCAGGTACGGACCTATACCTAGTGTGTGTATGAGCACCGGAAGGTCTAATTCTTCTGACAATTGGAAATAAGGCTCCAGGGAAGGGTCATTTGGTGGTGTGCCATGTAGTTGTGTACCTATTTCACCCATTCCAAGGAATTGGCCGGACTCATAAAGTGGTTTCAGTTTGGCAAGCTCCTCGGTTCCTGCTTTCGGGATAAACGGAGCAGGGATAAACCTGTCAGGATCCATTTTTGTCCATTGTTGGACTGCCTCGAAGTCCACACCACTAAGAAATGCTTTTTGAATATTGTATCGATCCATTGCGGCGATGGTCTTTTGCATGAGTTCGGCTGAGTTGACAGTGGCTGCCCCATCACCTTCACAAGGAGCAGGGCGACATAAAGAAGGAATACCTTCCGGAACCTCATGGGGTAGGCCCGTATGCATGTGCATGTCTATGATGGGTAGTTGTCTGGTTTTCTGATTTTGACTGTGATCACTCAGGATCACACCTAAGACAAAGCCTATTGATATTAAAGTTTTCATCGGTTCATCATTTTTTATTCCAGGGTGCTTAACCACTGTAAAGCAATTAGCATTGGAGTAAAATTATGACTTGTAAAAACGCTTTGCATCGGGGTGATTACCCAAAATACCTGGGATAGAAAAATGGGTATTTCTACCCATCACAGATGTATTGAATCATACCGAAAACTTATAACTCAATCCAGGAGGTCGTGTTGGAGTGCAAATGCAGCAGCTTCTACCCGGGTGGTAACACGGAGCTTTTGGTATATGTTGCTGACATGACGATCGACTGTGCGTTCACTTATAAACAGCTCATCTCCAATTAACCGGTTGGACTTACCTGATGCCAGCAGCTTCAGCACCTGCAATTCACGGAGTGTAAGACCATGGGTCTCTGGCTTTTTCTTTTTATCCATCAAAAGGCTGACACGACGCAAATCAGGTGCCGCCTTGAGCTGTTCAAAATTCCATCGGGCCGCTATAAACTCAGCATCTGCATTGTCCTGATCGTCCAGTTCGCGATATACCAGCCCTTTCAGCTCCCTGGATAAGGCAGTTTGATAGGGCAGATTCATCCAATTCCATACTTTCAAGGCTTTCTGCAATTGGTCAAGTGCAAATTGAAAATTTCCTTTAGCAAAAAATACGATACCCATGCAATGCATGCTTATGGCCTGCAGGTAAAGCGAATCGAAACACGTGGCAATATCATTCAATTTTTCCGCAGCTTGTGTGGCTTCTTCAGTGTAGTTGCCTGCAGTCAGTATTTCAATGGCTCCGGGAAGCAGCTCGGCCAATCTTTTAGGGTCTTGTGATTCTTTCAATGTATTTCTTATAGAGGTAACTGACGCACCCAGTTGCCCCTGTGTCAGGCGTAGTAGCGATAGGCCCGGCTGTGGACTCCTCCCCAACCGGCTAGCTTCCTGGTAACAGGTTTCCGCAGAAGTAAAATCACCCTGGATACGACATAATTCAGCCTTGCGGTAAAATGCTTCACCTGCGGCTGGTTCTCCCGGAGGTCTGGAGAGTAAATCACAAGCTTCATCGGATTGTTCTAACGCACTTTCCAAATCGCCATGTAATTGAAGAATCTCAGCTCTGCGAACCAGGCATTGCCCCCTGAATGGAACAATCTCCGGTTGAGTATCGCACCACCTTTTGAGTGCGGTGGTCCATTCCCTGGCTCTTCGCAAATCCCAGATCTTTCGGCAGGTTTCAATCGCCGCACAGTAGACGATCCCAACCACTATTGGGTATACTTCTTCCGCATCAAGACTCACCATGACTTCATCCAGCAGCTTCATCCCTTTGGATACATCTCCTTTTTGGACTAAAACCTGTCCCTGTCCAAGACGCGCCAATGCTAGCAGGTCGACATCCTTGTGCTCCTCCCCGATTGATACGGCTATTTCGAATGTCACGAGGGCTTTGTCAACATCCCCACCATGTAAAGCGGCTAAGGCTACAGGGATCAGGAATAACCCTTTCTCTGTAACTTCTTGCTTGTCTAAATCAGTAAGCAACCTTTCACCCCTTGCCATCCAACCACTGCCATGGGCCATCTCACCGATGTTCATATACATAAGTCCCAGCCAGAATGCGCATCGGGCAGCCTGTCTTATATTTTTCTTTTCCAGGTGATTGGTATGTGCCTGCTCCATTTGCTGATGAGCTTCCTCATCACGACCTATCATATACGCTGCCAGGGCAAGTTTTTCCTGGTCTTTTGGCTCAGGGTGCTGCTCCGTACCGGTTTTCTCTAATCGCTGATAGATGTCCTTCCAATTTTCACTGTTTTTCATTCCTGCTGGTTGTTTTTAAGGAAAGGCGAGCTCTACTTAAAGATAGGAAACGGAATTTAATTAATGAGGACTTTTAACGCATCTTTAATACCATGTCTCAACTTGAGTATATCCGTCATGTCTGTTTTTGATTAGTAGTAAGCACCCGGCTCTTTTGACACACTCATTTGAGCTTTTTTATTATCAGAAAAAGGGCCATCTATGATAGCCCTTTTAATTGAACGTATACTTTATGATTTGAGAATCTCTCAGCTTGTTACTAACTCGCCTGATCTCATCATCGAGGAAGGAAGTATAGTTTGAACTCACACACTCACTTTTTGCGAGTAACAAGAATTCTAATGACTTCTTATATTCCATCTTCCTTTCAAAGACCAATGACTTCCACCTTATCCATTTATCATGCCTAGCTCCCGGAACGGCAATTGAATAGTCAATTAACCGTAAGGCTGCAACATATTCGCCGGTTCGTATAAAAAGTCGGGTCAAACTTTCACAAGCCTGAAGGTTTGTCATATCTGAAGCAACTGCTTCTTCCAGGTAAACCCTGGCCTTTTCAAACTGCTTAAACTGATCCATATAGGTTCTACCCATCAACTCATTCGCTCCGGAATGATCAGGATCGTAGCTCAAAGCATAATTGAGATTTGTGATCACTTGTTCCAAATCATAGTCATATACCTCCAGTGCCTTTACAAAGTATTGATCGGCTAAATTGAATGCCATAGTTGTACAATTATGAAACCATTCCGTTTCGTTTTATAAAATTGAAAATTGAATTATGAACAGGATCAAATCCCGTACCGGAGACTATGAAAGGAAATAATTAACAATTCCCGATCGAAGATGATCGGGTGTATTTCACATACCTTGATGAGAATGGCCCGATCGAAGAAGATTTAGTTTGAAACTACATTTTTTCATTCGATTCTATTTGTGCTTGCAAAGCTAGTGATTAAAAATATACGAAATAATATTTGGTTAAGAAAAATATTTAACCGATACTTGCAAAGCGAAAAATTAAAGCAATGAGACAACACATGTTAAATATCAAAAACGATCAGGAGACAGGAATACTGTCATTCGATTGTATAAATATGGGTTGGCCTGGAAAAGATTGAGTACTTTAATGATAAAGACATTCGAAACCCAGGTCAAAAGCCTGGGTTTTTTGTTTGTATCAGAATTTTAATAAATTTTGTAGTATGATACATATGCAGAATATTATTTTGTTTTCAGATTTCTGTCAATGGGAGAAGTGTGTCCTCGCGAACATGGATCAGACACTACGAACAGACGGTATTGCAAACAATCAACAACTACTGAATCAATACGATATGGTATAGGAATCCAAAGGATTAATTGGAACCCTGGCCCTATCGTCAGGGTTTTTTTGTGCCCTTTTTTTTTGGAAAACAACTTACAATAAACCGATTGGTCCAATGGGAGGATATTGGGATTTGGCCCCAAAGGTATTGGTTCGATTCCAGTATCGGTTGCATACGGCACCATAGTTCAGAGGTAGAATATTGCACTGTCTATGCAAAGGTCAGGAGTTCGAATCTCCTTGGTGCCGCACCTGAAGAAGGCGCAAAACGGGTGCCTGAGGCTCGGAGAGTGGTTGAAGGCCATAAGTCAGATTCCGTTTGTCTGGCAATGTTTTGAAAAAGCTCCGGGTAGAGGGTAGTCGTCCTGGCTGATCAGAAAAGAATCAGACAAGACGACATTAGGAAGAATAGCTCCAAGGGTAGAGCATTGGGTTGAAATCCCATGTGTGCTGGTTCGACTCCGGCTTCTTCCTCAGATCTAGTCGTGAGTTGCTCAGATGGCTGAGCCCTGATATGGTTCAGAAGGGAGGAAAGTTATGCTATGGCGGGCCTCCTTACATGAACATAGTTCTTTGATTGAAAATATTGCTTTCGGGCAAAAAATCTTCTCGAGATGAGAAGCGAGGGAATGAAGAAGGTATTGAGACCTGATAGGTGTTTCTGTATGGCACCATAGTGTCCGCCGGGTGGTGGATATGCTGCTCCTTACTGGATAAAAGTTTCCCTACCAATGCTGTAGCGAGGGTTCGATTCCCTCTCTTGATTTAGGTTCAAGGTAGCTTAGTTGGCAAAGCAAGCATGAAGCCGCGGGTTCGATTCCCGCCATCATCCAAATGGGTGATGTAGCTCAGTGGTAGAGCATCACACTCGTAATGTGAGATATGGACTGAAAATCCATCATGAAGTAGCCAGGCTTCTAAAAAACTGGCGCATTTTGAAAGCAGAAGGTATCCAGCCAGCGAGTGGGTCTACGGACTCCCGGTGCGGTTTGGCAGGAGACTGAAATGGACTGATTGAAGTTCAGGATGGGTTATGGTCTTTTATCGCAGCAACAAATGGGAACCAATGGTCTTCGTGATCATTGGCGATCAGGAGTCCCTGTGGTAAAACACTATAACCAGGAATTTACTCATGGCCCATTCCTCGAATATCAAACGGCTGGATGCTGACTGCTTTCTTTTAGAAGTGTATTTTTTAACTAAATATAAAAACGATGCAAAGGATCAGAATCAATGCGGGTAAAATCGGTTTGGTTTTCAGAGCTTCTGGTGATTACAAAAGAGTAATCACTGAAGGAGTGCACTGGATCTTTCCGAATGAGAAGGTTGTACAGTACGACCTGGCACAGCCATTCTATCCTTCAATCGACTTAAATGTGCTTTTGAGGGATGAAAATTTGTCCAAACACCTTTTAGTAGTTGAGGTACGCGACAATGAGTTGATGCTTCAATATGAAGCGGGGAACTTCAAGACCGTCCTTACTCCAGGGAAATATGCTTTCTGGAAAGGCCTGATTGAGTACTCATTCGTTAAAGTGGATTTGAGTAAAATCGAAATCACCGAAGCAGTGGACTTGTTGGCCATTAAAAGGCGGGAATTAGTTCCTTATGTCAGGTTGCTCTCTGTTGAATCTTTCGAAAGGGGTGTGCTTTTCGTGGATGGTAAAGTCGACAGGATCGTGGGTCCCGGTGACTATTACTTCTGGAAAAATGCACAGGAGCTTTTGGTAAGAAAAGCCGATATGAGGCAGCTGCAATTGGAGATCCCCGGTCAGGAAATTTTGACCAGGGATAAAGCCACCTTGAGGATCAACTTCTACACACAATACAAAGTGGTAGATATTGAGAAAGCTTTGGTAGACAACAAAGATTACGAAAAGCAATTGTACATCTTCATGCAGTTTGCATTGAGGGAATACATCGGACGATTGACTTTAGATGAATTGTTGGAAAACAAAGAATCTATCTCTGCCTATGTAAAAGAAGCCCTTGAGGAAAAAGCAGCCGACCTGGGTGTGGTGATCAAAGGTTGCGGGGTAAGGGATATCATTTTGCCTGGTGACATGAAAGAGATCATGAACCAGGTATTGATTGCCCAAAAACAAGCTCAGGCAAACGTGATCACCCGAAGGGAAGAAACCGCCTCCACAAGAAGCTTGTTGAACACGGCTAAATTGATGGAGGAAAATGACATGCTCTTCAAATTGAAAGAGATGGAATATGTCGAAAAGATTGCTGATAAGATCGGAGAGATCACGGTCTCTGGCAATGGACAGATCATCGATCAATTGAGAAGCATCTTCGCTCCGGGTAAATAAAGAATGCGCACATTGATGCGCATCCTTTGTTTAAATACCTGCCTGATTTAAACCCAGAGAAACAAATACTTAGTTGGCTGCACTATCTTTCTGAAAAAATATCCGTATCCCACTTTCGGAATTCATAGTATTTCTTTTTTGGCTCCCCAGTCCACCCGTTAATACCTTTCTTTCTGGGTAAGAAATAACCATGTATATACACAGCAGGGACAATAAGAACGGAAAGACCAATCAAAGCCACCGTCCGACCAAACAGGACTGAAACAGTACAAACAATTACCAGAGTCAAAAGGTACTTTCCTACTCTTCTGACCCTGGGGGTTCGTTCCTCGAAGTGCCCCATCAGGATATTACCCAAAGCATAAATGATGCTTACCACAGCAATCTCAAACCAAAGCGATTCAGTTGTCCACATGTGTTTTTGAGGTTTAGAATTCCAATATTTACCAGGAAACCGATTAAAGATATAAAGAATCCAGTCGATCGTATTTCATAACATTATTAAGCTTTAAGTCAGTGTTGTCACCAACTTAAAGTTTTTAGCTATCTCTCTTATCGGTAAATTGACCCCAATATTTTATTAAGTATCTTTATTGGATGCAACGACGGAAATCCCTGGGCTACCTGACAGCGATGGGAGCCAGTCCATGGCTAACCCCACTCCAGAGCCTGGTCGCAGCGCAGGCATCAGTAATGAAAAGAAAGATCCCTTCCACCGGAGAAATGCTACCCATCGTGGGAGTGGGTACGTGGCAAACGTTTGACGTGGGGACGTCCCCTGCGGAACGATCACCACTAAAAGAAGTACTGAAGACACTGCTCGAAAAAGGCGGAACAGTCATTGACAGCTCACCCATGTATGGCCGTTCGGAAGGTGTGGTCGGGGAATTATCCACCGAGCTGGGTATCAACGAAAAGCTGTTCGTCGCTACTAAGGTCTGGACGAGTGGCCGGCAGTCTGGCATTGACCAGATGAACCGCTCATTCAGCCTGCTCAGGCGCGAGACCATTGACCTCATGCAGATCCACAACCTGGTCGACTGGCGAACACATCTGGCCACCCTTAGGTCCTGGAAGACAGACGGTAAGATCCGTTACCTGGGCATCACGCATTACACTGAGAGCAGCTATGATAACATTGAACAAATCCTCAAAACCGAAAAGCTTGACTTCCTCCAGATCAACTATTCTATCGTCAGTCGCAAGGCACAAGAGCGCATCCTACCCCTGGCGCAGGATGAGGGAGTGGCTGTGATCATCAATCAGCCATACGAGGGCGGGTCGCTTTTCAGGTCCATACGGGATAAGGAGCTCCCTGAATATGCCAAAGAATTTGACTGCAACAGCTGGGGTCAGTTCTTCTTAAAATTTATCCTTAGTCACCCGGCGGTCACTTGTGTGATACCTGGCACAGACAACCCAAGTCATATGATCGATAATATGGGAGCAGGATTCGGGAAACTCCCGGATCAGGAGATGAGGAAAAAAATGATTGGAGAAGTTTAAAATACCTTGTGTTCTATATCCTAACCAACTTGTAAAATATTGCTTATCCTTCTGGTGGAGACACCAGCCAGGGAATTTTGGTATTCTAGTCAAGCTATGGGGGCGTGAATCGACAAACTAAAAAGCGCTAAACGTCTTGGTCTGATAATCGTTTTTTGGCTTGGCGAGATTAGGAACCTTCTTTGTGGAATTCCTGTAGGTAGCACACAGGGGCGTGGCACATGATGAGAAAATACATGTGCCAAGGAAGATTATACATAAGAGAAGTATGTTCTTCATAGTTTCCTGCTGCTACACGGCAAAGTAACGAAATAAATCGCCGCTTGTTGCCTTGATAAATACTTACGTACGGTTGAAAAGATCAAAGTTCTAAATAGCTGTTACCTTTGAAAAGCAAAAAGGATGCCATAGTTCCAAACTACAGGCAACATTATTCATTGATAACCATCAATTTCACTCATGAATCCATATCTACAAGCATTAGAAGCAGACAAAAATGGAAATTGGGATAAAGCGCATGATCTTGTTCAGGATCTCTCCACGGCCGATGCTGCCTGGATCCATGCTTATCTACACCGCAAAGAGGGTGACCAGTCCAACGCTGGCTACTGGTACAGTCGCGCCGGAAAAGACTTCTTCAATGGCACCCTAGAGGAAGAATGGGACATGCTATGGGAGCATTTTAATGGGTAGGTGATTTGTATAGTTGGAACGAATCCAACCTTAATATAGAAATATATATTTAACAGGTCGCTCCTACGGAGCTAACTGCATTTATTATGAATAAATGCAACAAACAGGTCGTCCCGACGGGACTCCCTTCTTCATCCAAAAGAGCGTCATCGATAACACAGGGTGACCATGGTTAAAGCTTCAGCGGAAGCTTGGGATGACCTGTATAGTTTAAATACAACAATTAAAGCCCAAAGGGGCGGAATCACTGACAATCTCGGTGTTGGTGAGATTTCCAATGATTAGTAACCTAATTTATAATGAAGCCCCAGCGAGGCGACCTTATTATATAAATTCCTAACAAGCCCTATAGGTGCGACCTGCCTTGTATATGATGGTTTAATTTAAATTATGGTTAAGTTTCCGGAAATATTGAAAGATGGCAAATACCTATTCTCAGATCTATATTCAAATTGTCTTTGCTGTAAATGGACGTCAAAGCCTTATTCCCAGAGCCCATAGGGAGGAGCTTCACAAATATATTACTGGCATTGTTAGTCGTCGTGACCAGAAATTATTGACAGTATTTTGCATGCCTGATCACACCCATTTGTTTGTTGGAATGAAACCTTCTATCTCCATATCTGATCTGACAAGAGATGTGAAAGCAGCCTCATCAGGCTTTATTTCTGATAATCATTGGGTTCCGGGAAAATTTCAATGGCAGGAAGGTATTGGGGCTTTTTCCTATTCCAGAAGTCAGATTGATACGGTCGCTGCTTATATTTTGAATCAGGAAGAACATCATCGCAAGAAGACCTTCAAAGAGGAATACATTGACTTCTTGAATGAATTTAATGTTGAACATGATAATAGATATTTGTTTGATTGGATTGATTAATTAACAGGTCGCTCCTACGGAGCTAACTGCATTTATTACGAATAAATGCTAAAAACAGGTCGTCCCTACAGGACTCCCTTCTTCATCTCAAGAATGCGCCATCCATAACACAGGGCGTAAACGCTAAAGCCGCAACCGCAACGTGGTGAAACCCTTTGTAATTTAATGCACCAATCAAAGTTTAAAGGGCGTAATCTTTAACAAAATCGATGTTAATAAGACTGCAAATTATTTGATAACCATATTATCAATGGGAGCCCCAGCGGGGCGACCTGATAATAGATAACATCAAACAAAAGCCTAACAAGCCCCGTAGGGGCGGCCTGTTTTCATCTCAAGATATGATTGGTTTGGGAATTCTATTTTAGCGGATTCCTGTCCAACCTACGGCAAAAACTTTGTGAATCTGATCTCTTCCCGGAGGCTCTTGGTGATAAAGAACTGAATGCCACCATTGACGAGATAAACCTTGATACCATTCTCAAAACAGATCTTTACAGCGCTGATCTTTGAGGTCATCCCTCCCGTACCCAGGCCATTCTCACGCTCTTGCACATAGTTCTTCACCATGTCCAGGTCTGTGACCTCAGCAATAAACTCCGCTCCCTTGTCGAGATTGGGGTTGCTGGTAAATAAGCCATCGATGTCCGAAGCAATGATGAGCCTGTCTGCATCGATCAGGGTAGCCACTAATGCAGATAGCTTATCGTTATCTCCAAGCACAACCTCTTCGACGGCCACGGTATCATTTTCATTGATGATGGGGATATAATTATGTGCCAGCAGCTCGCGGATGGTGTTACGGGTGTTGACTTTTGATTCCTCGTTTTCAAAATCACGATAGGTCATCAGACACTGCGCCACCCGCAGACCGAAATCGCTAAATACCTCACTGTAGATCTGCATGAGCTTAGGCTGCCCTATAGCCGACATGGCCTGCTTGGAATGGACCACATTAGACCATCCATTGATGTCCACAAACTGTTTGGCTGTGGCGATTGCTCCGGATGAAACCAGGATAATGTCATACTCTGCCTGAAGCTCCACAAACTGACGGGCGATGTCTTCTATTTTCCCCCGGGATATTCGGTTTGTACCCGCAGTGAGTGTCGATGTCCCTACTTTTACTACTAACCTTGGTTTCGTCATCTCACCTGCCCTTGTCCATGCACAAACCATTTATTTGTCACCAGTTGACTCAACCCCACTGGCCCACGGAAGTGAAGCTTTTGTGTGCTGATGGCAATCTCTGCACCGAAGCCAAACTGACCACCATCGGTGAAGCGTGAGGAGGCGTTGTGATAGACTGCTGCACAATCTACATCATTCAGAAATTGCTCCGCAGAGTCTGCATCTGATGAAACGATCACTCCCGAGTGCCCCCCGGAATATCGGTTGATTATCTGAACCGCCTCATCCAGACTTTTTACCGTTGAAAAGAGGATCTTTGGTGACAAAAACTCTTCGTAGTAAATCTCTTCGTCCTTTATAGGACTGGTGCTGTCGAGACCATTGAATGTATCTCCATCAGTGAGTACCTCAAGGTTCATTTCTTTGGCGGCACTCATCAATTCAGGTAACCAGCCTTGAAGCCCGGGAATGTTTTCATGGAACAACACCTTGTCGATGGCATTGCATACGCTAAGCCGGCTCTTTCCGTTCATGATCAGATTGAGGGCCATCTTCAAATCTGCATTTTCGTGGACATAAATGAAATTGTTTCCACGACCGCTTACTATAAGTGGTACAGCCGTATTGCTACGGATATAATTGATCAGGCCCTCGCCCCCACGTGGGATGATGAGGTCTACATCCAATGTATTTTCTTGTAATAGCTTTTGAGTCTCAGCCCTGTCAATATTTAGGTAGGTAACAAAGTCTTCCGGAATACCTTGTGACCTGAGCGCATGGTGCCACAGCTCGGTCAGGTAAAGGTTTGAGTTGCGTGCTTCTTTGCCACCCTTCAGTAAAATCTTGTTGCCAGCTTTGAAAGCGCTGATGGCTGCTTCGATAGTCACGTCTGGTCGGGACTCATAGATGATCAGGATCTTACCAAAAGGCACTACCTTATTCTCTACTTTCATCCCATTGGGGTGCTGGTAACTATCCAAAACTTTTCCCTGGGGGTCTTCAATGGCTATTACTTCTTTTACAGCAGCAATCATTCCATTGACTTTTTTATCGTCTACCAGCAGGCGATCTATAAGGGTAGGATCCAAATCCTTTGCCTCATCCATATCCTTTTTGTTGGCTGCGATGATATCAGCTCTATGCGCATCGATCAATCGTGCCAGCTCCTGTAGTACGGCCTCCTTCTTTTCACTCCCGAGGATCATGTTCTTATGTGATTCGTTAAAAGACGGCAAATTTAATTAAAAGATGACTAGCGAAATACACATCACAAAATGTGCTGCATCTACTTTGTAATAGCCATTAAACTTTCCTCATTTGCCTGGACAATAGTATCTATGTCATCATCCGAAAGCACTGCTGATACGAACAGCGTCTCAAATTGTGAGGGGGCCAGGTAGACACCCTTATCCAACATGGCTTTGAAGTATCTGCCAAACAATGCCGTGTCGCAGGCTTGAGCATCTTCCATGCTTTTCACATGCTTATCTGTAAAAAACAGACTGTACATGCTCCCTACCTGGTTCATGGTATAATCAAGTCCCAGCTTTTTCAGGGTTTGAGCATATCCATCAACAATTTTTTTTGTTGAAGCCTCCAGCTGCTGATAGATCTCCGGCTGATTATTCAGTTGGCTGAGGGTAGCATACCCAGCTGCCATCGCAACGGGATTTCCCGATAAGGTTCCAGCCTGATACACCGGACCATCAGGCGACACGAAATCCATAATCTCTTTTCGTCCGCCGTATGCACCTACTGGCATGCCTCCACCGATGATCTTACCCATGGTTGTCAGATCTGGCATCACACCGTACAGTTCCTGTGCTCCTCCTTTTGTCAGCCGAAACCCTGTCATCACCTCGTCGAAGATGAGTACAATACCTTTTTTATTACACAGCTCTCTCAATCCCTGAAGAAATCCTTCTTCAGGCAATACACAGCCCATATTTCCAGCTACAGGCTCAATGATAAGGCAGGCAATGTCTCCGTTGTGGTTACTCACTATTTCCTTGACGGCATCCAGGTTGTTGAATGGGGCCAACAAAGTATCTTTTGCTGTTCCGGTGGTTACACCCGGGCTATTGGGTGTCCCCATGGTCATGGCACCACTACCCGCTGCAATCAAAAATGAGTCACCATGCCCATGATAGCAACCTGTAAACTTGATGATCTTTTTTCTGCCAGTAAACCCCCTCGCCAGCCGAACAGCCGACATGGTAGCCTCCGTACCGGAGTTTACCATCCTTACTTTCTCTATGGATGGCACCATCTCACAGATCAGCTCAGCGAGAGCCACCTCTCCTTCGGTAGGTGCTCCAAAAGAAGTCGATCCCTTCACCGCTTTGATGATTGCTTCTTCCACAACAGGATTGGCATGCCCCAGGATCATCGGACCCCAGGAGTTGATCATGTCGATATATTTGTTGCCATCGGCATCCCACATGTGTGGCCCTTTGGCTCGGCTAAAGAAGATTGGATCTCCCCCGACTGCTTTAAATGCCCTTACTGGGGAGTTAACCCCGCCAGGAATAAATTTCCTGGCTTCCTTAAATAAATGCTTGCTGTTTTTAATCTCCATAGGTACTGCGATTCACCACTTCCAGCTCTGTATCTTTAAACCTTAAAATAGGGACCACCTGATTGTCATTAGCTAACCCATAACTCATCCCTTCATATATTTTCCCTTTGGTAAACTTCCCTCCTCTTAGTCCTGTCTGGAAGTACTTTCCAAAAGCATTCATATGCTGCCCTACAAACCAGATAAGCTCATAACCCATATAGTGGTACTCTGATGGTAGTGTTTTATATCGGTCAGACAGTCTGTTGGAAACCTCAACAAACGAATACCTGGACTTGTCAATATAGTCAGGATCTACCATGGTGATCCCCAGGCGCTCAAACTGGTTGTAGTCTGCCATGGTATAGTCCAACCAATCCGCATATGTATAAATTCTTGTGCTGTCTTTCCTGGCCTGTACCACACTGATTAGGTTATTGGAAAACACACTTTTATGTGTAGCCACCAGGAAGTGACCAATCGAGTCTTTGGCCATATTGAGTACCTCCTCATAAAACACAATCTCTTTTCTATTGTCATCATAGGAGATGGGTAGAGAAAAACCCTCAGGATCACCGGCATCTTTCCAGATCTGCTTTAGCTCGTCATCCCTTATCCTTCTGTTTTCGACGATCCTGCCGGGTAGCAGCATGATAGAATCTGCTTCATCCTCTGTGAGGTATACTACATGCTCCGCTGTGAGACTATCCTGGATCGTTTTGGTATTTTCCAGGTTGATAGGTGTCATCCACACGATATTATATCCGGCATTCTCCAGCTTATGTCTATAAATAGATGCCAACAGAGAATCCTTATCGTTTTGTTCATAAAAGATCATCACATGCTTGTTGGAATCCATCTCATGGATGGCCTGATCAGCAAGGGCCAATGCCATCGTTTCTGTTGTGGGTTTCAACAGGAAGGAATAAGGATTCCTCCCGATGATCTCGCTTGTGGTAGAAATGGGGTTAATCATGTTCACCATATGCTCCAGGCTATAATCCTGCACAGCTTTGACAGGTCCGGAATACAGAGGTCCCACAATCAAGTCCGACTGTTCAAAATTCCTTGTGTTGAGTATTTTCTGGGTAACCTCGGTGCTCCTTCTGGTATCGTAGGGAACCAGCTCAATGTTCTTTCCTTCCCGTTTCAAGTCTTCGGTAGCCATCATCATTCCCTGGTAGAGGTCAGTCACCAGATTGTTTTGAAGTATCCTACCGGGGTTGTCCAACGACTCATACATAAATGGCAACAAGGCTGCTACATGGTATTGATCTTTCTTCACGATTGGAAGGTTTATGTCAGATATTTTAGCAATATCGAGATTGTGCAATGACCTTAGACTGTCTATCAGACCAAAATCCCGCTCTGAATAGGGCATATCCATAGACCTGGTCACATAAATCTCCGCCAACAACTTATCTTCAGGATGCTTAAGTATCACCTGGGTAAGTGAGTCCATAGAAACTGACTCGATAAAAGAAGAAATCAACAACTTTCCTTCCTCAGTTTTTTTGGTTGCAGTAGAATACTGCCTTGCATAGCTGATCCCTTCAGATGTCTTTCCTGAAGAAAAGTTGGCATATGAAAGCCAATACAATACCTCCGGCTTTTGATCGAATGTGGGAAATTGATTCAATAGCTGCTTCCACTGGTCAATCGCTACCTTTTCATCTCCGGACTCAAAAGCACTCAACCCATAATAAAAGGAAGCATAGGGCGCAAAAGAGGTGTTAGACCTTGCCAGGTTGGCAAAAGCGGCCTTGGCACTCAGGTATTGTTTTGAAGTAAAAAGTCTTTTGGCTTCCAGGTACTCTTCCTGCACTGATTGTCCCATCAATACCAATGGAAAAATCAAAACAAGTATGAAGCTGGATAATCTATCCAATACGAAGCTGGTTACAGGTAGGTTCATTGATTTTAAGTTATTCCCATTCGATGGTAGCTGGTGGTTTTGAGGAAATATCATAAACAACCCGATTTACACCTTTCACACGATTGATGATTTTATTACTTATTCTTCCTAAAAATTCATAGGGCAAGTGGCACCAGTCCGCTGTCATGCCGTCTAAACTTGTCACTGCTCTAAGGGCTACCACGTTTTCGTAAGTTCGTTCATCTCCCATCACGCCTACTGATTGTATCGGTAGCAACATTGCTCCTGCCTGCCACACCTGGTCATACAACCCATCTTCTTTCAAGCCGTTAACAAATATATCATCTACCTCCTGGAGTATATGCACTTTCTCTGCTGTAATGTCTCCAAGAATTCTAATTCCCAGGCCTGGACCAGGGAAAGGATGTCTTCCCAGTATATTTTGAGGGATCTCCAGGGCTCTTCCTACATTCCGCACTTCATCTTTAAAGAGGGAATTTAATGGCTCCACAACCTTAAGGTGCATTTTCTCCGGTAACCCACCCACATTGTGGTGTGACTTTATGGTCACAGAAGGACCTTTCACAGAAACTGATTCAATTACGTCAGGATAGATGGTCCCCTGCCCAAGCCAGGTCACATCCTTTATTTTTTTCGCTTCACGGTCAAAAACCTCGATAAACACCCGGCCAATGGCTTTTCGTTTGTCTTCAGGATCGGTTTTGCCTTTCAGTGCATCGTAAAACTCCTTTTTGGCATCTACACCCTTTACGTTCAGACCAAGGCCTTCGTAGGATTTCAATACACTATCAAACTCATTCTTTCGCAGTAAGCCATTGTCTACAAAAATGCAGTAAAGGTTCTTACCTACGGCATGGTGGATCAGCGTGGCAGCTACAGACGAGTCTACACCTCCCGAAAGCCCCATCACTACCTTGTCGTTGCCAAGTTTGGCTTTTAGCTCACTCACCGATTCCTCCACAAATATGTCGGCAGTCCAGTCCTGTGCCGCATGACAGATATGTACGACAAAGTTTCTGAGAAGAATTTTCCCTTCTACTGTATGGGTGACCTCAGGGTGGAACTGGATCCCATAGATAGGCTTTTCCTTTATCTTGAAAGCTGCTACCGGAATACTTTCCGTGTGTGCTATCGATTCAAACTGATCCGGCAACTTAGTAATGGTGTCGCCGTGTGACATCCATACCTGGCTACCCAGCGTAAGTTCTTTTAGTAGATCATAGTGTGTGTCTATATGTGTGAGATTGGCTCGTCCATATTCCCGGTGAGAGGATTTGCTAAGCTCACCGCCCTGTTTATGTGCCAGCAGCTGCGCTCCGTAACAGACTCCCAGAATAGGCACTCCCGGTAATGCATCAATGTCGATGTCCGGGGCATCATCATCAAGCACTGAGCATGGGCTTCCCGATAGAATGATTCCTTTTACTGATTCATCAGGCCTGGGGAAGTGGTTGAATGGATGGATTTCACAATAGACATTCAGTTCTCTGATCCTTCTGGCGATTAATTGGGTGTACTGGCTACCGAAGTCTAGGATCAGGATTTTATCTGTCATGCGGCAAAATTAGCAGAATCGATGAATTATCCGATCCGCTTATAGCATGAGTTTTATTTTCTGGCATGTACTCTGCTGATTAGCTATCTTGGGGCGTATTTCACAAATAGCATCCAAACGAAACTCAAGCATGATTTTTAGCTTTTTGGGCATTCTACTACAAATGCTTTTTCATACTGGTGAGAGCAATGACCTGATTTCAAAACTTGAGAGTATTACTCCTTCATCACAGCACATCAACATCAGCAATGACCTGAAAATAGCGCACAAAGGAGGCCACCTACAAGGTATCCAGGTCTATCCCTTTGGGGAAGAGGACTATATATATGTGTCAGGCAGTTCCCGACGATATGGATACCTGGTGGCTGCATCCTCACAAAAGGTTGAAAAACTCCATATCCTTAGAGAAAAGCCCCTTAAGCATGCAGGAGGATTCCAAATTCATGACAACTGGTTGGCCGTAGGCATTGAAGACAATGAGCTCAGAAACGTATCTGAGGTTCATGTGTATCAATTGGACAATCCTAAAGCTGATCAGCTCCGGCTAAAAGGCATAGTAAATAGAAAAGGTAATTGGGAGCGAGCTACAGCAGGAGCTGTAGCGATCATAGAGCTGGACGGCGAGCTTCTTATGCTGGTTGGTGACTGGTCCAACAGGCACATTGATTTTTACCAGGTTTCTCTGTCCGGAGAATCAAAAATGCTGGACTTCCAACAAACCAGCGAAATAGAAATGGCCACATATGATAAGACAGGATGGATCGATCCGAAGCCCTGGCCCTATCAGAACATCAACCTGATCAGGTATGATGATCAGCTATTGCTTTTTGGATTCTCCAGTGGTGATGGAGATACAAACCTAATGGATGTCTATCAGCTTGAAAACCCTTTCTCCGATTCACCTATCCTCACCAAGATCTTTAGCAAAAGCTTTCCTCAATCCAGTCTGACCAGGTTTGGCTGGGGAGCCGGTGTTTATTACGAAAATGAAAAGTTCATCATCTATTCCTGCGGCGAAAATATTCTGGATCAATTCATTATTTCCAGGTACTCATCTCACTAATTCTTTGCTGCGAATAGTTTATATTCGGGTTCCCAATTATGAAATTTCAAACTATTGGATCATTTATTGAATAAGTATCAAATTATTTATCGGTTTGTAAATAGATTGAGATCATACATTTGATATATCTCGGATTTTTTATTGATTAGCCGGTTCAAAAAAATCACATTGGATGACCAGGGAAGAGCAAAGGTTAGCAGAAAGCAGGGAGGGTACGGACTGGAAACAATGGGGACCCTATCTATCGGAACGACAGTGGGCAACTGTGAGGGAGGATTATTCCGATCACGGCAATGCCTGGGAAGGGGTTACACACGATCATTCAAGAAGCAAATCCTACAGGTGGGGTGAAGATGGACTTGGTGGATTTAGTAATGCAGACCAGCGTATCTGTTTTTCATGGGCTTTTTGGAATGGAAAGGACACCATACTCAAAGAGCGACTGTTCGGACTTTCAGGAAATGAAGGCAATCATGGCGAGGATGTAAAGGAACTGTACTATTACCTCGATAGTACTCCTACACATTCCTACATGAAAATGCTTTATAAATACCCGCAGAGTAAGTTTCCATATGCCGAGCTGGTAGAAAAAACCCGAACGCTTACCAAGAAAGACCCTGAGTATGAAATCATTGATACGGGGATTTTCGACAAGGACGAGTATTTCGATATTTTCATGGAGTATGCCAAAGGGTCTCCGGATGATTTTCTTCTAACTGCCGAAATACACAACAGGGGTCCTAAGGAAGCAGAAATCTCCGTTTTGCCTACTATCTGGTTTAGGAATACCTGGTCTTCCGGTCGGGACAAGACCAAGCCTCAGATATCAAAGACCGATGAAAACAAGATGACCATCAAACACCACCTGCTTGGAAACTTCCATGTGTATGTTGATGGATCACAGAAAGAGCTTTTGTTTTGTGAGAATGCCACAAACAGGAAGCGGCTCTATAATATTGATACCAAAGAGAAGTATTTCAAAGATGGCATCAATGACTATATCGTAGATGGTAAACCCGCTGTCAACCCACAGCAAAAGGGAACAAAGGCTAGTGCGTACTTTAAACTAATTATTCCTCCAGGTGAAAAGCGTGTAGTAAAGGTCAGGATGACCAAAGAATCTCTTGACAATCCGTTTGACCATTTCGATGCCCTTTTCAATGAACGAAAACTCGAATGCGATGAATTCTATCAGAAGAAGCAGCATCGCGTACCAACTGATGAGTTGAAAAACCTACAGCGCCAGGCTTTTGCCGGCATGATGTGGGGCAAGCAATTCTACTATTATAATGTCAACAACTGGATCAATGGTGACCCGGGAAGATATAAACCCTCCGAAGCCAGGAAGCATGGACGAAACAGTGACTGGAAGCACATGTTTAACTACGACATCATCTCCATGCCCGACAAATGGGAATATCCCTGGTTTGCTGCATGGGACCTGGCATTTCATTGTATCCCCATTGCCCGAATAGATCCTGACTTTGCCAAAGACCAGCTGATGGTCCTGCTAAAAGAGCGATACATCCATCCCAATGGCCAGATACCGGCCTACGAGTGGAACTTTAGCGATGTAAACCCTCCAGTGCATGCCTGGGCAGTACTAAGGGTATTTAAAATTGACCGGAAGATGCGTGGAGGGCAGGGCGATATTGACTTCCTGCAACGGGCCTTCCATAAACTACTGGTAAACTTTACCTGGTGGATCAATAGAAAAGATAAAGATGGTTCCAACATCTTCGAAGGTGGGTTCCTGGGACTCGATAACATTGGTGTGTTTGACCGGAATCACCCAATCATTGAAAATGCCCGGCTGGAACAGGCAGACAGCACCAGCTGGATGGCGATGTTCTCTCTGAACATGCTAAGGATCTCGCTGGACCTTGCCAATGTCTATCCTACCTACCAGGACATGGCAATTAAATTCTTTGAACACTTCCTGTATATTGCTGGTGCGATGAATGGCGTGGATGAGGACAAGGTAGACCTGTGGGACGATGAGGACAACTTCTACTATGATGTGATGCACATCCCTGGAAAGGAAGTGAAACAAATGCGGGTACGATCCATGGTAGGCCTGATCCCGCTTTTTGCTGTGGAGATCCTCAATTCAGATGTGTACAACAAGCTACCGGAGTTTAGGGAAAAGCTGGAGTTCTTCCTCAAAGAACAGCCGAAATTGGCCTCGCTTGTTTCCCGATGGGAAGAACAGGGAAAGGGCGAACGCAGGCTACTGAGTATCCTGAGAGGATTCAGGATGAAGAAAATATTGGAGCGAATGCTCGACCCGGAAGAGTTCCTCTCTCCTCATGGCATCCGTGCCCTGTCAAAATATCATGATAAAAATCCTTATCAGCTCAAGATCAATGGCGATGAGTTTAAGGTAGCTTATCTCCCCGGAGAATCGGATTCTTCTTTCTTTGGTGGCAACTCCAACTGGCGGGGTCCTGTCTGGTTTCCGGTGAATTATCTCATCCTGGAGAGCATGCTGAAATTCTACTTCTATTACGGTGACGACTACAAAGTAGAATTTCCAAAAGGTAGTGGAAAAATGATCACACTGCTGGAAGTAGTCCGCAAGCTGACAGAAGACATGACAGCGCTTTTCCTTCCTGATAAACGTGGCTACCGGCCTATCTATGGGGATCAGAAGAAATTTCAGGAAGACCCCCACTTCAAAGACTACATCCTGTTCTACGAATACTTCAACGGCGACAATGGACTGGGACTGGGAGCTTCCCATCAGACGGGCTGGACGGGCTTAATTGCTGAAATGATCCATCGATATTACAATGCGGAAACAGTCATAAAAGATTAATTCCCGTTTGCGCAAAGTAACATAACTTGCAGCCTGAAAATTTTATTGACCCATGAGACTTTTATTCACTTTAATTGTACTATCTGCAATTCATTTCACTACCTATAGCCAGGCTGCAAAACCCAAACTGGTTGTAGGCATTGTTGTTGACCAAATGCGTCAGGATTACCTGATACGTTTTGCGGATAAGTATGGAAATGACGGCTTCAAACGTCTGATGAACGACGGAACAGTTGCCTATAATGCACATTACAACTACATACCCACCAATACCGGCCCTGGACACGCCTCAGTGTATACAGGCACCACCCCCTCAATGCATGGCATCATTTCCAACAGCTGGTACAATAAGCAAACCGGTCAGGGCATCTATTGTGTAGAAGATAACAATCAGAAAGTGGTCGGAGGCGATGAAAGCTCAGGAAATGTATCACCAGTCAATCTTGTCACCACCACCATTACAGATGAACTGAAATTGAGCACCAGCTTTAGAAGCAAAGTGATCGGAGTGGCTATCAAAGACCGGGGATCTGTGCTGCCAGCCGGCCACAACCCCGACTGTGCTTACTGGTTTGACAGTAAAACAGGAAATTTTGTAACCAGCACCTATTACCTGGAGACATTGCCAGACTGGGTAAAAAAATTCAACAAAGACAAAAAAGCTGAGAAGTACATGAAAAACAATTGGGAGCTTTCATACCCTGTTGAATCGTATGTGGAAAGCCGGTCAGATGACAACACCTATGAAAGGCTTTATGGTGGACTGGAAAAGCCTACTTTCCCTTATGACCTCCCTGCATTAGCCAAAGCTAATTCTGCCGGTGACGTGATCAGGTCTACGCCGTACGGTAACACAATCACTTTGGACTTTGCACTTTCAGCTATCGAAGGTGAAGGCATGGGAAAAGACGAAGTGACTGATTTTCTCGCGGTTAGTTTCTCCTCAACAGATTATATCGGCCACCAGTTCGGACCGTACTCTGTAGAGATCGAAGATACCTATATCAAGCTGGACAAGGAGATTGCCAGACTGCTGAATTACCTGGACACTAACGTGGGAAAAGACAAGTACGTAGTCTTTGTCTCTGCTGATCATGCAGTAGTTGCAAACCCTCAATATCTCGTGGACAACAAGATGCCTGGAGGTTATGCTAATACCGGGAATATTAAAGCCACTATTGAAAATACGGCGAAAGAACTGTGTGGTGAGGGAGAATACATCTCGAGCATCTCCAACAACCAGGTTTATCTCAATCACACCTTACTTGATGAGAAAAACATATCTGCCAGTGAAGTACTGGACGCTATCAAAAAGGACCTGATGAACCTCGATGACATAGCCAATGTGTATTTCCCTGCACAGCTTGGTGTTTCCGGTGAGCTACAAAGCACCTTGCTCAGCAATGGTCACAATGCCAAAAGATCAGGCGACCTGTTGTACAGGCTACATGCTGGCTATCTGGGAGGAAAACCTGGCGACCGAGGCACATCTCATGGTTCTGGTTATAACTATGACACTCACATTCCAATGGTTTTCTATGGAACCGGAGTACCTGCAAAATCTGTTTACAGGAGAGTGAACATTACTGACATTGCCCCCACCCTGGCTATGCTGTTACAAACTACTTTACCGGCTTCAGCTACCGGACATCCTTTAACTGAAATTTTTGAATGAAAAACATAGGACTAATCTTTGACATGGACGGTGTCATCGTAGACAACAACACTTATCATTTCCTGGCCTGGCAAAAGCTTGGAGAAAAGTATGGGATAGAGATCACTCCTGAATATTATAAGGAGAAAATGAATGGTCGAACAATTCGAGAGCTCATTCGAACGGTATTTAAAGACATCCCTGCTGATAAGGTTGACCATTTAGGTGAAGAAAAAGAGGCTACTTATCGGGAGCTATACAAAGACCTGATCACACCAAACAAAGGACTTTTACAATTCCTGGATATGGCAAAGGCTGAAGGCATTCCGATGGTAGTGGGCACATCTGCTCCTCTGGCCAACGTGGAGTTTACGATAGACCGGTTAAATTTAAGAGACTATTTTGTGGACATTCTGGATGAGCGTGCCGTAACCTTGGGTAAGCCACATCCGGAAATCTATTTAAAATGTGCAAAGGCGATAGGTCGTGATCCAGAGCAGTGCATTGTCTTTGAAGATGCAGTATCGGGTATTACTGCTGGTAAGTCAGCCGGTGCAAAAGTGGTTGGTCTTGCAACCTCTCACACACGCGAAGAGCTGGATGCAGACCTGGTCATCGACAATTTTGAAGGGTTTGGTTTGAAACAGATTACCGATGTTTTGAGTTAAAGGAATCATGCGACAACTTCTTATCATACTTGCTTGCAGCTTCTTCAGTGTGGGATTAAATGCTCAACCCTTGAAGATTGCCAAGCTCAAGTATGATGGAGGTGGTGACTGGTATGCCAATAAAACAGCACTACCTAATCTCATAGCATTCTGTAATCAAAGCCTGGGCACCGACATAGCGAAGGATGAAGAGATCGTAGAGGTTGGGAGTCCTGACCTCTTTACTTTCCCCTACATATATATGACCGGGCACGGGAATGTGGTTTTCTCAAACCAGCAAGCAGAGAACCTCAGGAAATATCTTACCTCGGGGGGCTTCCTCCACATCGATGACAACTACGGGCTGGATCAGTTTGTGCGGGTGGAATTCAAAAAAGTGTTCCCTAACCTGGAGTTTGTCGAGATTCCTTTCGACCATCCTATCTACCATCAGAAGTTTGACTTCAACAATGGACTGCCAAAGATCCACGAACATGATGGTCAGCCTCCACAAGGATTCGGGATCTTTTATGAAGGTCGGTTGGTCTGTTTTTACTCCTACGAAAGCGACCTGGGCAATGGATGGGAAGACAAAAGCATCTACAACGACCCCGAAGAAGTACGCCAGCAAGCCCTGAAGATGGGTGCCAACATCATTTCCTATGTGTTTACCGGCACCCCTGAGGTAGAGCAATAATAAGGTGTTAGTTGGGCGATACTTCTAAGCAAAGGATTTAATAATGAGTTTCTTAACTGGATGGCACTGAACATAGTGACTTAACATCCATGACGATATCCATCCAACATAGAAAAAGAATAAATCAAGGGTCACAAATATTCTAACATGTTAGAATCAGATGTAACAGAAGTATTTGTGTAAGCCTTTGTTTCCATTCCTACTTTCCACCAGCTCTATTCGTGAATTCGTGGCTAAAAAAAACCTCTTGAAAAATATAATAACACTGAATCAGTTAGACTCAAAAGATCCAATGATTTATTTTTATGAATTCTAATCCACCATGAATTGTGGTCTTATTGATCAAAATTTTTAATTATGACAGGCATAATGCATAGAAATGAAAGCTATCAAATTATTGGAATTTGCATGGAAGTCCACAATCAACTGGGGCCTGGATTCCTTGAAATAGTCTATAAGGATGCACTCGAATATGAATTCACCCAGGCGGGAATACCTTTTGAAAGAGAGAAGGAATACTCCGTAAACTATAAAGGGATCATCTTAGACCATAATTTTTATGCTGATTTTGTTGTCTTCGATAAAATAATACTCGAAGTAAAAGCTGCCTCAGAAATCACAAATGAATTTACAGCAAGGGGTATCAACTATTTGAAAGTGTCCTCCCTGAGACTGGCTCTGATTGTAAACTTTGGAGAGCCAGCATTAAATTATAAAAGGTTGATCCTTTGAAGAAGATTAGAAAGCCAGGGGTTCCTAATATGTTGCCTATCAAATTAATTAGATGACCTGACATGGAAGAAAAATTGAACTCGATTCCTGTTAACAAACCCACAGAATGTGTAGCCACGGATGCACCAATGAGTTTCTTAACCGGATAGCGTAAACAAGGTAACTTGAGATCCATGAAGATATCCATCCAACATAGAAGAAGAATAAATCATTGGTCACTAATTATCCTAACATCTCAGAATCAGATGTAACAGTAGTATTTGTGTAAGCCTTTGTTTCCATTCCTACTTTCCACCAGCTCTATTCGTGAATTCGTGGCTAAAACCTATTTAAAGCCACGAATGCACCAATGAGGTTCTTACTAGAATGGTGCTAAACCATTTGACTTAACACCCAACACGGTATCCATCCAACATAGAAGAAGAATAAATCAATGGTCACTAATTATCCTAACATCTCAGAATCAGATTTAACAGAAGTATTTGTATAATTCTTTGTTTCCATTCCTACATTCCATTGTATCTATCCGTGATTTAGTGGCTAAAACCTAATTTAAAACCACGGATGCATCAATGAGGTTTTTACCTGGTAGTGCCCCACGGCCTTGCATATTCTTTGCATCTAGTGAACCACAAGAGTAAATATCTAAAAATAAAAAAGGCCGCACCCGGAGGCACGACCCTTCACCTGATAGATTACCTATCTTATCTTCTTCCTCGCGGTCTGATAAATCTGGTAACCACATCACCCTCATCTGTTGTGATCTGGGTCCTGCGATCACACTCTCCATCTCCATAATCAATAATCGCACTTCTGTCTCCTACAATGATTTGTTTCACACCCGCCACAGGAATGATAATCCTCCCGTCTCTACAACCTCTCTTGAAAATAAGCGTCTCCAGGATATTTACTTCATAGTTATCACCATTAAGATTCACACCACTAGCCGAACCATCCAGCGTAGCGTAGTTATCTCTTCTATCCTCATGCCAATACAATGTACGCAGATGGTTCGCTTCTCTTGTTGCAAATTTTCCGTCAGGGAATGTGATTTTTCCTCCTTCCAACTCAGTCTCAAAGCTGATAGAATTTTGAGCATTCTCCTCTGTAGTTACATTGGTTACGGTTCTTGTACCTTCTACGTGGATGCTGTCTACATAGAAATTCTCAAAAGTGATGATCCTGTAAGACCCGCTCTTTTTCATCCTTCCATCATACTCGATAATGATCTTACCGCTTTTCACCACACCATGAGGACCTTCACACCCATCTCCAAAATCTATGGTGATGATCTGGTTCACAGTATCCTTAGTGACCTCCGCACAATCTAATAGTTCATCCCTGGTTACCCGGGCTCCTGTTTCTTCATCCAGTGTTTCCATCCCTGCGTCAGACAGCAGGTCCACCTCTTCTATCGTTGCTTCAAATGCCGCCTCAGCCTCTATGTCAAAAGAAGAAATATCTGCACTACCCTCTTCATCATTCTGGCAAGCCGATAAAAACAGGGAAAACAACACTCCAACTGTCAATGCTTTTACTAATACCTTTTTCATCGTTTTTAAATTTAGTTTTAATTGATTCGCCCTTTGGACAAGGAAATAATCGAAAGGTTTAATTCACCTGGAAAAATATTTTAGATACGGATTAATTTTTTTAACTTGATTAGTCCAAAACCAGCTAATTTGCTTGTTTTTTGCCGCCAACAGAAAATGATGAAACATCTAATAATATTAATCTGCCTGGCCTTGAATTACCAAATTTTGGCTCAGGGCTGTAGCGATGCCGGCTTTTGCACAATGGGTGCTATGAAGCCAGATCAGAACTATAGTAAACGTATAGACCTGAAGTTGAGGTCTGTAGAGCTCAGTTACTATCGGGGAACCACCACGCTATCTCCCATTATTTATGTCTATACAGCTGATGTGACCATCGGCGTAAATGATTATAATTTCTTTCAGGTGAAGGTTCCATACCAGATGACCACCGGGAATTTTGGAAAAACCTCAGGACTCAGTGATATCTCACTAGCCTGGACCCGCCAGTTGGTCAATAATGAAAATTATTCTATCAGTGCTACCCTTGGGGCAAAGATCCCTTCCAATGATTCAGACATTGACAGGCCCGATGGAGCCTTCGGCTCAGACGGAGACTTCCCGATGTATCAGCAGGTGAGTCTGGGGAGTTATGACCTTGTTGCAGGAGGCGCCTTTATCACGGATGAATGGCTCATCGCCACAGGCGTGCAGGTAGCCCTCACCGAAAACAAAAACGACTTCCGATGGGGGCAATGGCCGGAATATCCCAGCATAGAATATGTCCGGGAATATGATCTGGCCAACAACCTGAAGCGGGGTACTGACATCATGCTGAGAGTTGAGCGCAACTTCCGTTTTACCAATTTCAATTTCAATGTGGGACTGCTTCCCATCTATAGAATTACCAAAGATGAGCGGCTTGACTTTAATACAAACGAACGAATCAAGATGGACGGTACCACCGGACTTGCAGCCTCTGTATTGATTGGAGGCGGATATCGCTTCAATGTCAATAATGGCGTCAGGGTGTTATTCGGACATAAGCTGGCCGAACGAAAAGTAAATCCTGACGGTCTTACAAGACATGCAGTACAAACCATCAGCTATATCTATCGCTTCTGACATGAAACATCTTTTACTACTGATGACACTACTCGGGGTCCTTTTCACGGGATACTCACAGGAATCCACCTTACAAAAAGCCAGCAAAGAACTTGAAGAAGGAAAGTTTGAGCTTGCCCTACAAGGTTTTAAGACAGCAGGTGAATCTTATTCCAAAGACGGTAATTCCCGAATGTATACACTTTGCAAGCTTGGAGAAGTTGAGGCCTACCTTGGCCTTGGTCAAATCGATTTAGCCAGGTCCATTGCTACCGGCACTGAAAAATTTGTCTCTACGCTTTACAAAAATGATAAACCGCTGGTCATGCGGGCTAAAATGGTTTGTGGAAATACTTACCTGAGAACCGGGAGAATTGATAAGGCACTGGAGAATCTCAAAAACGCTGAAATGTTGATAGAAGTTGACAACATTGAGGCAGCTGAATGCTACGATGACCTGGGGGTGATCTACACCACCAATGGCAACCAGGAGTTGGCACTTCAGTATTTGCAAAAAGCACTCGCCATCCGACAGGCCCAGAGTGAAAACCAGATCCTTGCTGCTGACTCTTACAACAATATAGGACGGGTCTACCTGAATGATGAGCCTCTGCAAGCGATCATTTTCTTCAACCGCGCCCTTGCTATTTACACGGAAAAGCTGGGCAAGAAACACCCGAAGGTGGCTGTTGTGTACAGCAACATGGCTTTTGCCAATGCCAATCAAAGCAATTACAATGATGCCCTGACCTATCTCGACCAGGTGGCTCAGATCTATGAGGCTATTTACCCTGATGACCATCCCAACAAAGCTTTTACCATGAACAACCAGGGAAGGATCATGGAGATGAAGGGAGATTATGAGGGTGCACTGAGCTATCAGAACAGCGCATTGAATATGTATCTCGATCTTTATGGCACAAAACATCCTGAGGTAGCAAACACCCATTTTCTGATAGGTAGCGTATATCAGAAAACAGGTGATTACCCGGAGGCCATAGAGGCTTTCCAAAAATCCATCTATGCCAACCTGTTTGACCAGGATTACGCAGACATCTATTCGTTGCCAGAGGTCAGAGATTATTTCAACGCGGACATCCTCCTCACATCACTTCAGTCAAAAGCACAATCGCTTGAAGCCTATCATTACAGCAAAACGCTGAAGCTTAAAGACATCAACAGTTCATTAAGTACACTCGTCAAATGTGATGAACTGATATCACAGATCAGACAGATCCGGTTTAATGAAGCAGATAAACTTAAGCTTGGAGAGATTGCTTCCCAGATCTATGAAAATGGGATCGGCATAGCTACTTACCTGAGTGAACGAACTTTCAAAAAGGATTACTACCTCAACCAGGCATTTAATTTTTGTGAAAGGAGCAAGTCCTCCATCCTGCTATCGGCCATCAATGATACCAATGCCAAGCAATTCGCCGGAATCCCAAACAGCGAACTGGCTGTGGAAGATAGCTTAAAGACTGAGATCGGCTTTCTGGAGCAGCGCCTGGCACAGCTAAGCAAGGAAGAAGACATCCAGTCTGCAAAAATAGAGCTACTTAAGTATCAAAATGCTTTACGAGATTTCATTAGCAGATTGGAAACCAGGTATCCTGAGTACTACGACCTGAAATACAACACTGAGTTAGCAGGGATTCCACAGATCCAATCGACACTCGACGAAAAATCCGTACTGCTCTCCTACTTCATCGGAACAGAGCGCATTTACATTTTTCAGATCTCAAATGATAAAGCGAGGCTTCATAACTTACCTAAAGATGATCGATTTGTACAGTTGGTAAGTGGTTTTAGAAACGCCATCAAATTCTACGTGGATGAAACATTTTCCACGACGTCCTATGCATTACAGAGTCAGCTGATCCCAAAGCTTGATGACGAAATCGAACAATTGATCATTATACCTGATGCCGTAATAGGTTCTATACCCTTTGAGGCCCTGGTATATGAAAAGAGTCTCAGCAACAGCATAAAAGAAAATAAGTATCTAATCAATAAATATGCTGTTGGCTATGATTACGCAGCTACCTTGTTTGTGAACAAAGCCAAAAACACCACCTTTTCTGATCAGAATGGCATCCTCCTTGCAGCGCCTGTCACCTTCGAATCCAATGGGCAGTTTCTGCAACAGCTGCCTGATTCCAAAAAAGAGATCGACGAAATCGAAAAACTTTTTTCCAGTGCGCAGATGAAAACCGTGTCTTCTACCGGGCCGGATGCCTCCGAGGAAATGATCAAATCAATATCGCTTGCCGACTTTCAGTTTATCCACCTGGCAACACATGGGATTGTCAATCAATCGAAGCCTGAACTTTCGAGGGTATTTCTTTGCCCTGGTGACATGGAGGATGGAAGCCTCTACTCCGGAGAGATATACAACCTGAAATTCAATGCTAACCTGGTGACTTTGTCTGCCTGTGAAACAGGACTGGGGCAGGTGGCTAAAGGTGAAGGTATTGTTGGGCTAAGCAGGGCTCTCCAATATGCGGGTGCTCAAAACCTGATTGTTTCGTTGTGGCAGGTGGCTGATCAATCTACAGCAGACCTGATGATCGAGTTTTACAACCATTCTTTAAATAACTCACAGAAGGGATATGCCGATGATCTTCGAGCAGCCAAACTCAGTTTGTTGCGGTCAGATGACTACTACAACCCTTATTTCTGGGCTCCATTTATTTTGATAGGACATTAAAAGGGGCTCGAGCTTACTGGTGTGATTCAGCAATCAGTATTCTCTCCTGCCCGATGAATCATAAGAGCCCGGGAGATAAACTCTGACAATCCTGTCTTTGAGATGTCTAATGTTTTTCTGATGCACCCTTTCCAACAGTCGAAGCCCTCCAGAAGTTTGTCTGAGCCATCAACCTTATCAATATCACCCACATAAAGTGCAACATATCCTTTTTGAGCATTTAGATGAAAGATGTTTTTAGATCCATCCCCGTAGCATAGCATACTGTACTCTATATCCTCTTTTGCCTCAGGCCAAACATGCATGATCATTGATCGTACATTTTCCACCTGGACCTTTCGCCAGTCGTCTTCCAGCTTTTCCAGGTATTCTTTGGGTGAGTTTGCCTTGTACTGCATTTGCTAGTTAATCAACATGCTGATCAATCAGGATCACATTTCCATCAGGATCAGCTACCATCATACTAGCAGGACCTTTGGAGGACTCATCAGCTTCAGAGAGCAATTTCACCCGCTTCTCCCTCAGGTGCTTTTGAATGTCTCTTACGTCATCAAAGTCTTTCAGTGTATTGGCGTCTGTGTCCCAGCCGGGATTGAAAGTCAATATGTTTTGCTCGAGCATGCCCTGGAATAAACCTATCAGAGAAGACTCATTCTTCATGATGAGATAACCCGTTTCCAGGTTTCCGGCAAAAACCTGAAAGCCCAGGGTCTCATAAAATGCTTTTGACTTTTCTATGTCCTTTACCTTCAAACTGATTGAAAATGCTCCTAGCTTCATGATTAATGTGGTTTGTTATATCTATGAAAATTTCAATATCTGTTTACAGTAAATATACAAAACATGAACTTTGGGATTATAGATGAAGCTTTTAGACAAATACTTCAATCCTAGATTTCAACAATCTATTAAACTATGAAAAGCCACAAATTTTGATGTCTTACTTTATTCATGGATTAATCCGTTGCAAAGGAACCGGCTTGTTGCTATATTAGTTGCAGGCCAAAATAATAAGTAAGATGCCCCGGCTTATCGTAACCTATCCATTAATACTTCTCTTTAGCCTGGTAACATTTCATGCATTTACTCAGGTGAATGTGACAAAATATGCAACTAGCGATCTTTTTGAAGTAAAGCCCCTAATCAACCAGGACAATGTAGAATTGATTAAAACGGAAGAAGAACAAACACATTCTCAATTTGAAGAGGAAGTTTCTATCGGTATGAAGTTTTGGGAAACAGGTGATCTTGATGAAGCCATATATCATTTTGAGCAGATGTCGGATGAATACGAAATGTACATCTTTGATTACTACCTCGGTCTAATTCAATATCAAAACGAGAACAATGAAGCTGCTGTCTCCCATTTTGAAGCGGCTTTGGAAAAGGAACCACTTTTCCTGGAATCAAAATATATGCTTGGAATACTTGCTGTTGAGTCAAAAGAAAACAAAACGGCACGGAATTATTTTAAAGAGCTTACAAAAATACCCCTGTATGAGTCATACGGGGAACATGGGCTAGGCTTGATAAGCTTAAATGAGGGTCAACCCTATGTTTCTTTGGCTCACTTTAAAAAGTGTTTAGATGCTGATTCATCATTTTCAGAAGTTTACATCCCACTATTTACAATATACTTCTATTTAAATAACTATAAAAAGGCCAGGGAGGTCATAGAAAAAGGGATCCAAATTTATCCAAAGTGGGAGCAGGGAATAATGGTTAGGGCAATGCTATCAGTAATTCAGGAACAAAACACGGATCAGTTCACAAAAGATCTTGATTATCTAATTGAACTAGACCCTAACAACTATCACTATCATTCGATTAAAGGGTATCTTGAATATGAGTATAAAAATTACTCAGAGGCAGTAAAGATATTTCATAAAGCGTATAGTATAGGTGTAGATTCCCTTCGCCAAGGCGAGTTTAAGTTTAATTCAAAGTTTAAACGCGAGGAATCTATACAAAGGTCTCTAAACTATTATATGGAAAACCCTGCGATGGATGTGGAAATGAGAAATTATCTTAATCGCGGAATTTGTGAATTTGTGCAGGATGAAAAGAAGACCGCCATTCAATACCTTGATAGCGCCATAGCGATTGGAGATAATCCCGTGGTTTACACATTTGCAGGATCAGTCTATCGGTCAATGTATGGATCTAATAAAAAAGCAATTGACATGTATACCAGGGCGATTGAATTGGATTCTACAAATTGGATTGCTTTTTCCTATCGGGGAGAAGAAAGATTGAAGAATGACGAAACACCAGAAGCCTATCATGATTTTAGTAAGGTGATAGAGCTTAGACCCAAATCTAAAGAAGGTTATAAAAACCGGGGAAACATATTATTAAAAAACGGATTCTATCTTGAATCATACAAGGATTACTCTTTTGCAATGGGTATTGATAATACTGATACAGATTTATACTACAACAGGGCAATATCCTCCATTAGTATGGAGAAGTATTTTAACGCAGAAATAGACATTAGCAAAATCCTTGATAATAATCCGGATGATGGTGAGGCTTATTACTTAAAATACCAGGTCAAACTGGGATTGGGTGATACACTTGCTGCAATTATATCGCTTGACAGTGCTTCCAAATTCGAAAAATATAAAAATGAATACCATCAGGAGCTATTGGATATGGGCAAGAGGTATAATATGATAGCGCAATGCGAATCAGCATATGACAGGCTGGTTAAATACAATTCCTGGAAGCATGTTTACAGATTGGAAAGAGGGAAGTTTCTATTTGAAAATGGGAAGTACGATGCGGCTATTTTAGACCTAAAGAAATATGTAAAACGCGTAAAGGATTCTGGTGAAGGCAATTATTACCTATCACAGGTCTATTTCAAACTCGAAGATGCATCGAATGGCGAAAAGTATCTGAAAAGGGCGCAGCGTCATGGGTATTCAAAATCTTGAGTAGACCACTATTAATGAATACCTAATAGGCTAATGTGTCTACATATTAACTTATTATCTTTGCGGCTTCATGAAAAAAGTCGCTTTTTACACATTAGGCTGCAAACTGAACTTTTCGGAGACTTCCACCATCTCGCGGATGTTTCAGGACAGAGATTATGAAAAGGTCGATTTCTATGATCGTCCCGACATTTTCATCATCAACACCTGCTCTGTCACCGAAAATGCAGACAAGAAGTGTAAGAAGCTGGTCAAAGAAGCCAGGAAGATCTCACCTGATAGCTACATCGCCATCATGGGTTGCTATGCCCAGTTGAAGCCCAAAGAAATTGCTGAGATCAAAGGCGTAGATGCTGTATTAGGAGCAGCTGAAAAGTTCAGGCTCTTCGAATACCTGGACGAATTTGTACCTCAAAAAGAAACCCAGGTCTTTGCTTCCGAGATCAAAGAAGCCAAACGGTTCAATGCCTCCTATTCCTATGGTGAGCGAACCCGTACCTTCCTCAAGGTTCAGGATGGCTGCAACTATGGATGTGCTTTTTGCACAATACCACTGGCCCGGGGCAAAAGTCGTAGTGACACCATCGAAAACATCATTGCCCAGGCAGAAGAGATCGCGGCTTCAGATGTAAAAGAAATTGTCCTCACCGGGGTAAACATCGGGGATTATGGAGTCATCGATGGCAAGCGCATTGAGAAGTTTATCAACCTCCTCAAAGCCCTGGACCAGGTAGCAGGCATCGACAGGATCAGGATCTCTTCTATCGAGCCCAACCTGCTCACCAACGAAATCATTCAATTTGTTGCTGGTTCGGAAAAATTTGTCCCGCACTTCCACATCCCACTGCAATCAGGAAGCGACGAGATCCTAAAGAAGATGAACCGACGGTACCTGAGTGGACTGTATCGGGACCGTGTGGAGACCATCAAGAAGCTGATGCCGGACTGCTGCATCGGTGTGGACGTGATCACCGGATTCCCTGGAGAGAGTGAAGCGTTGTTTCTGGAGACGTACAACTTTCTGAACGAGCTGGACATCTCCTACCTGCATGTATTCACGTATTCTGAGCGGGCCAATACCCCGGCAGCTGAAATGGATGATGTGGTGCCTTTGAATGTACGGCGAGATCGAACCACTATGCTCCGAAACCTGTCAGAGAAAAAAAGGCGACATTTTTACGAATCCCAACTGGGCAACCAGGCCACCGTACTTTTCGAAGAAGATATTGAAGCCGGCATGATCCATGGCTTCACGGAGAATTATGTGCGTGTGAGAGCCAAGTACGATCCTATTCTGATCAACGAGCTGAAAGAAGTAGTGCTGGAAGAGATCAGTGAGGCTGGTACGGTAGAGGTGTCTGAACCGGAAGAAATTTTAACGCATTAGTATGAAGATCATTTGTATTGGCAGAAACTATGTAGACCACATTGAAGAATTGGGCAATGAAAGACCCGAAAGTCCGGTCATATTCATGAAACCTGATACGGCACTTTTGAAAGACAATGAGCCCTTCTATCATCCGGATCATTCGCTGGAGGTGCATCATGAAGTGGAGGTGCTGGTACGAATCAAGAAAGAAGGCAAGTCAATTGACCCTGCCTTTGCTTCCAACTACTACGATGAGATCGGTCTTGGTATTGACTTCACGGCTCGTGACACGCAATCACGTCTTAAAACCAAGGGCTTGCCGTGGGAGCTTGCCAAAGCATTTAATGGTTCTGCACCCATTTCAAAATTCATTGATAAAACTGGTTTTGATCTAAAGAACCTTAACTTTAAGTTGGAGAAAAATGGCGAGATGGTACAACAGGGAAACACCAGCCTGATGTTGTGGCCTATCGATGAGATCATTGCCTTTGTTTCCAAATATTTTACCCTTAAGACCGGAGACATCATCTTTTCTGGTACACCAAAAGGTGTGAGCCAGGTGAAGATTGGAGATCGGCTGACAGGGCATATTGAGGATCAGCTAATGTTTGATTTTGAAGTAAAATAATTGATGATAAAAGTAGTATGCTCTGCTTTTGATCGTTGTTAATTCTGGTGTGTTGGAGAAGGAATCTATGCGTTTCATAATTGCTGCGCTATTCGCAGTTTTCGTAATAAATCTATCATTCGCTCAGTCATTCACAGACGATGACTACTACCTGTTCCCTATCAATCCGGGTGAGCAGAACCTGCTGGCGGGTACCATGGGTGAGCTCAGGTCTTCCCACTTCCATGCAGGGCTGGACATCAAGACTGGGGGCAGGACTGGTCTGCCGGTATATGCGGCAGCCAGCGGCTATGTCTATCGGATTAAGATTTCCCCCGGTGGATATGGCAATGCCCTATACCTCAACCACCCCAATGGCACCACTACGGTATATGGCCACCTGGAAAGCTACAGCCCGGTATTGGAGGAGTACATACTGAATGAGCAGTATGAAAAAGAGTCGTTCAGTGTAGACCTGTTCCCGGAGGACGGAGCATTCAGGTTTGAAAAAGGTGAGATCATCGCATATTCAGGGAACTCAGGCTCATCCAGCGGCCCACACCTCCACTTCGAGATCCGTGACAGACACCAAAGAATCCTTGACCCATTAAAATTCAACTTCCCCGAGATCAAAGACAACATGCCTCCATTCCTGAAGGGAGTGGCTTTTGTCACGCTTGATGAAAATGCCAGGGTAAATGAGGCATTTGGCAGATACAATTTCGATGTGATCAAGGTGGATGGCTCTTTTAAAACAAGAGCCCCTATCTCCCTACAAGGTAACATCGGTGTGGAGATCTATGCCTACGACCTGATGGATGGTGTATGGAGCCGTAATGGAGTTTCTGAAACGGTGATGTTGCTGGATGATGACACGGTATTTCGCGAGTTGAAGTCGAGCCTCTCTTTTAGCAACCAGAAGAATATCCTGGTTCATATGAATTACCCGCACTATGTGCAGTCAGGCCAGAAATACAACAGGCTGTATGTAGAAGATGGCAACACCAATGATATCTATGTCACCCCATCAAAAGGTATACAGGTAGATGCAGAGCCACATGTCCTCACCATCCTGATGCGCGACAGCAAGGGCAACCTGGTGAAATTTGAAAACAAGATCAATGACCGGAATATTGTCTATAGACCAAGACCTGACATTTCAGAGTTTGAGATCTTTGGAAACTACCTGCATTTCGAGGCTCCTTATGTTTCCACACCCAGCCAGATCAACGTATTTTTTGGACAGCTTGCCAAGGATTTGATACCTTATAGAATAGAAAAAAGCAAAGCCTATTACCTCTGGGATCTACGAAATGGGCTTCCGGACTCTATAGACTATTGTGGCGATATCAGAAAGACTTCCATCAAAGCCATGATCCCTTCCGGGTCAGAGCACAGCTTTTATCACGAAGATGTGGAACTGCTCTTCAGAAGAAACAGTCTCTTTGATACGTTGTACCTTCAGTTTGAGAAATCGTATGATTCAACCCATGGCTTCGAGGAGTTTAAGTTTAATCATCGAAAGGACCCATTCAAAGGCTCTGTTCGGGTACGACTTAAGTCCGATGGTGACTACCCTTTTGGCAGCCAGGCTTACACCCTGAATAATGGCAGGCTTGGATATTTGGGTGGCTCCTGGGACGGTGAGCAGATTGAATTCTACACACAGGATTTGGTCACCTTCACCATAGCCAATGATAGCATCACACCCAATATCAGGCCGGTGATTGTAAACAGGGACCAGCTCTATTTCAAAATCAGCGATGATCTTTCGGGTATCAAAACGTTTAATGCTACCTTAGACGGGCAGTTTGTATTGATGAAATACGAGCCTAAGAAATCTTTGATCTGGTCGGAGAAAAAAGATAAAAACATTCCCTTCAAAGGAGAGTTTGTATTGGAGGTAGAAGACAATGCCGGAAATAAAGAAACCTATAATTACACCTTTAAATAGTAAACGATAAACACATGAAACTTAAAGCCGGAGACAAAGCCCCAGACTTTACAAGCAAAGACCAGGACGGAAAAGAGATCAAACTATCTGATTTCAAAGGAAAGAAAGTAGTGTTGTATTTCTATCCAAAGGATGATACACCTGGCTGCACAGCAGAGGCTTGCAACCTGCGAGACAACTACGACCTGATGCTGTCCAAAGGTTATGTGGTGCTGGGCGTAAGTGGCGATGATGAAGCCAAACACAAGAAGTTTATCGAAAAGTATGATCTTCCCTTCCCTTTGATCGCTGACACGGATAAATCAGTCCACGACAAATACGGTACGTGGGGCGAGAAATCCATGTACGGTCGGAAATACATGGGCACCTTCCGCACTACTTTCATCATTGATGAAGCTGGCAAAATCGAGGAGGTGATCGAAAAGGTGAAGACCAAGGACCATGTGAGTCAGATCCTGAAGTGATCTAGTACACTTTGATTATTTAGACTTCTAATAAGGCATTGAGCTTTACGGGGTGATGATGACTAAGCCTGATGTTTGGTGATTTTGTAGTTATTGGAAAGAAATCCTGCTGACAGCGTACGGTAATTTGCCAGTAAAGCTGCTCCCAGCGCAGAACCAAGTGCGAATGAGGTAGAATAGATCTCAAAATCCGGGAGTTTTTTAGTCAGGAAGGTCACGAATACTTCACTCGAGCTTATACCACCATCCAAATACACTTTCCTGATTTCCGATTTGCCAATTGCCAATTCAAATGAAGCAATCTGCAGGTCCGTCAATTCATCGAAAAGGTTGAGCAAGGCGTCCTGGTAAGAATCGAAAATGGATAAATCGGGATGATCTGAATTCTGATATCCAAACCTCTCAGGTCTGATTAAGCTATGATCAAAAAGCAGTTGTTTCTTAGCTATGCGTTTAGTGGTGTATGCGCTATTCCACTTAAGTTTTTTATACGACTGATAATCTACCTGATAATAATCACTCAATATTTTCGCCTGTTCACTCAAATGCTTTCCTAACAAAAGCCGGGATGCCTTCACAGAAGTACCCCTAATGCTGAGAAAATTCAGACAATCTGCTTTTAGCTCCTCACTGGTCATGGAAGCTTCGTTGAAAAAATTCATACAAATACTCCAGGTTCCTGTAGATACCAGCATAAAGGGTTCATTGGTTGAATTAATGTAGGGGATCAACGTAGAGCTGCTATCATGAACGCCTGCACCTACTTTCACCTTGTGCCCTTTTATTTCAATAGGGGAAGAAAAAGTGCTGGGGACCACCGGGGCTAAGAGCTCTGTAAGTCCTTCATCCCTGACCCAATCAGCGTATTGTCCCTGCTGAAAGTCCCACAATCCAGTGTGGCAGCCCACACTGGTATAGTCTGTCACATACTTTTTAGTGAAAAGACTACTCAGGTACTGAGGAAAGTGCAATGAGTGCTTAATCTTTGAAAAGAATTCCGGTTTGGCATATTTCAAATAATATAATTGAAGACCAGAATTAAGAAAGCCCAAGAAAGGACTTGCGGTCTTTATTTCAAACGCTTCCTTCGACATGGTAGCAAAAAACTGCTGTTCTAAATCCTTTGGAAAAGGTTTAAGGTAGTTGTAAAAAGGTGCTACTCGATTCCCTTCTTCATCCAGGTGTACAAGAGAAGCGCCATAGGTGGAGAAATTGATACTTTCAACCTCATACTTATCGTTGGCAAGTAATTTGTCGAACGTCGCAAAGATCCATTCAGTCAGCTTGTCTAAATCCTCACTTGGAAATCCATCATCATCAGGAATCTCTTCAAACCGTATGTATTCATGTTCCAGCTGATTAAAATCTTTATCAAAAATGAAGAATTTCTTATTCGTTTTACCGATGTCGAAAATGGCTATTACTTTCATTTGTTTACCTATTGTTTGAAAAGATGCGCTCTAATCTGGAGTTTACAATAAATGTCAATCAGGTCCATTGATCCACACAAAGCTGGGCTTAGATATCCCGATCCGGGATTCAACATGAAAATATAAACATAATAGCCCGATATTGTTGGGTAACCCAATGCTTGTTTAATACCCCTCAACTTTGTATTATCGTTGTTCATACATTTCCTGATGATTGTTGAATCACTACTCAGGATTGAAAATGTCATGGCTGGACAGATAAAATTAAGAACTGAGGCATCGCACGACACTTTGAGGGTCTTGACCATGGAACAATGGGCGTTTTGGAGATCTCAGGGCTATGTAGTCATAAAAGCGGCCATTCCCCGGAAACAGGCGCAACAAACAGCTAATTTTCTGTGGGAGTTTGAAGATAAAGACCCCAACAACCAGGAAACCTGGTATACCGCTCCACGCGCTGAAATAGAAATGGAAGAATTGGCCGGAACGGGCATGGTAGAAGTTTACAACCACCAATACCTGTGGGATAACCGCCAAACACAAAGAGTGTATGATGCCTTTGTTGATATATGGGGTATCGAAAAGTTATGGGTGACCATTGACCGGGGAAATCTTAATTTCCCCATCCGGCCAGGATATGGGTACAAAGGCTTTATTCATTGGGATTATGACCCGGAGACGAAGCCCCAAAATGTACAGGGAGTATTGGCATTATCCGACCAAACAGATGAAAACATGGGAGGTTTTCAATGCATCCCCTGGTTGTACAGAAATTATGATACCTGGAAACTGACCCAGCCAGAAGACAGTCACTACTTTAAACCTGACATTACCGGATTGGAGGATAAAATCGTGAAAGTACCCCTGGAAGCAGGTGACCTGTTGATATTCAATAGTGCTCAGCCACACGGCATACGACCCAACCGCTCCAGAGACAAGGTCAGAATTGCCCAGTACATTGGGATGACACCAGCTGAAGAGGATAATGAAGCGCTCAGGACCTGGCGAATCAATTCATGGAAACATCGGATTGCTCCCAAAGGATACGCTTTTCCGGGTGACCCTCGCAACTGGGAGCAGACCAGGTACGGGAGAGCCAAATTATCTGATTTGGGTGAGAAACTATTGGGTTTAAAAAAATGGTGATCGTTAGCAAGACAAGAACGGCCTTTCATTCTAAATCACCAGTTGTATCTCTGTTTAATTGATACTTTTAAGCGTTTTAAGTATCTCTTCCGGAGACATCCGTTCCGTATAATTGGCCTCCACATGCGCTGCTATAACCTTGAAATCTTTGTAGATCACAAAAGTGGCCGGGACGGGAAGCGTCTTTGAGCCATCTCCATTGAGTAAGGTGAGATCACGCCTTTGGTGGTAATCTTCTCCCGGGTCAAACTGCAGATTGTAAGCTTTGTTTACCTCCTGATCACTATCACTGAGCACTTCAAACCCAAGTGGATTCTTTTGTGTAATGGTCAGCGCATCATCTGGCTTTTGTGGACTGATGGCTAATATTTTTGCATCAAAAGCATGGTACTGATCCACATATTGTTGGATATCTCTAAGGTCAAGGTTGCAAATGGGACACCACTCTCCCCTATAAAATTTTAAGATAACCGGCCCGGACTTCAGGTTTTCTGAAAGTGAAATGGGTTCCCAAAAGCATTGAGTAAAACAAAGTCGGGTGCGCTTTCCCCAATCTTCAGCCCTCTTACATCAACCGCATTGGCAATGACCAGTTTCTTGAAGTCTTGTAGTTTACTCATTGATAGTATTTAGAGTTAGCAAAAGTATTCCGGCGGATAAAAAGTCTACTGGTCGTATACTTTGAAAGAAGAAATTGGAATGCCCTTATTTCCTCCGGAGCATTTTCAAATAAAGCTGTTCTACCTTTTCCCTGGCCCAGGGCGTTTTTCTCAAAAATGTTAAACTGGACTTAACAGACGGATCGTGAGTAAAACACCGAATACGAATTAGCTGCCCCAACTTCTCCCAGCCGTAGGCCTCTTGCAAAGCTTCTACAATGTCTGCCAGCTTGACACCATGAAGTGGATTATTAGCTTGTTCATTTCGTTCTTCCATATTTAAACGGCTTAAAGCCCTCACCTTCTCATTGTTTTCACAATGCGATTATATACAATCTAAGTCGGTTGGAAAACTGAATCACGACGGTGAATTCTCTTTCAATTTTTGTTCTTCTTAGCTTCGATCCCTATTTTGATCATGAGGATACCGAGACCGGCAAACAGCAGAAACATCCCGATGACAAAGATGTACATCCCGACCCCCATTTTATTGTTCCCGGAGATCATCATCGGAGCCAGCTTCCAGGCACCAAAGAAGACAGCACAAAGCATGCTTATGCCACCGTAAATGGGATACCCGGCATTGAAGAGGGTCCTGAGTTCGTTTTGTTTATTTGCATCTAACATAACGTGAAAGGTAGCTACTAATAGGATGATTATCAAGAGCGTAGATTAATCCAGATAAAAAAATATTCCCATAATGTTGTTACAAATTGGGACTGGATTTATTAGGGCAACTTACCTTTAATTTCCTGATTGATTGGGGAATTGATGGTCAAACCTTTTCTCCATTTCATCGGCAACTACCCGGGCATCTTCACCCTGTTCTTTCAATTTATTGATGATGTTTTGATAGCTTTCAGCATCCCTGTCCTGGCTCAACTTAAAAACATTATTGATTTCCAATACATCGATTTCAAAAGCTACAATGGCATTCAAAACTCTTGTTTTAAAGGACTCTGGAAGGTTGTCATATACTGTGGTGGATTTAGGATTGTTCTTTTCAAAGTGAAGGGAAGTTTTTCGAAGCATTTCTTCCAGGGCAGCACCTTCTAAAAAACGGATCTTACCTTTTACATGGACGCTCATATAGTTCCATGTAGAAGCCGTGTATGGATCACTGTACCAGGTGCCACTTACATAGGTATGACTTCCGGTAAAAACTGCTAAAACGTACCTGTTGTCTAAGAAAGCCTTATGGTGATCGGTGTTTTTCATGATATGACCACTCAGAACTTTTTGGCCTTCGCGCTCTTCCATGAAAATGGGTACTTGTGTGGCAACAGGCCATTTTTCCGAATCGCACCCGGTCAAAAAAGCAAATGGATGTTGCTTAATAAATTCAGCAATGACCTCATCATTAGATTCTTTGTGGTAAGGTAGATCGTACATCAGGTGCAGTGTTTAATGATTTAAATTCGATGAAATTAAATCGCTTGTGGTTGGGCGATTACACAAGATATTGAAATAAAAGATTGATCACAATCTTATGCAACTTGCTTACCTCTAACTCGCCATGGGGCTCCACGTCGAGTGTAAATTATAACTTAGCCACGAATGCACAGATGAATTTTATTTGATTTCATCATGCTTACTGATGATTTACAATTTCCTGAAAGTGACATTGAGCAGTCAGTAATGGTCTTTATGAAGAGAAATGAGCACGAAAGGGTACAACAAGTTGACCCTGACATAGAGTCTCCTCATTCACTGGCACTTCCACTGAAGGTGGAGACATTGGTGAAATACTTTCACCCACATTAATTAGTTATCATTAGTGGATTAGTGGCTCTTTCCGTGGCCTGTCCCCGACAGGCCATAACATCTTCTACCCATGAAAAATCCCTCCATTCATCGTCTCTCGAAGAGGACGATGTAGGTCTGTATCGTCCCTTCCAGGAGACGATACCTGACACAAGATCTTATACATCCTGCTTACCTCTAACTTGACATGGGGCTCCAAACCGAGTGTAAATTATAACTTAGCCACGAATTCACAGATGAATTTTATTTGATTTCATCATGCTTACTTCTGATTTATAATTTTCTAAAAGTGACATTGAGCAGTCACTAATGGTCTTTACGAAGAGAAATGAGCACGAAAGAGTACAACAAGTTGACCCTGACATTGAGTCTCCTCATTCACTGGCACTTCCACTGATGGTGGAGACATTGGTGAAATACTTTCACCCACATTAATTAGTTATCATTAGTGATTAGTGGCAGTAAAAGAACTCTTTCCGTGGCCTGTCGTCCCCTGACAGGCCATAATCCGTCCTACTCCTTCCATTCATCGTCTCTCGAAGAGGACGATGTAGGTCTGTATCGTCCCTTCTAGGAGACGATACCTGACACAAGATCTTATGCATCCTGCTTACCTCTAACTCGCCATGGGGCTCCAAACCGGTGTAAATTATAACTTAGCCACGAATTCACAGATGAATTTTATTTGATTTCATCATGCTTACTTCTGATTTATAATTTTCTAAAAGTGACATTGAGCAGTCACTAATGGTCTTTACGAAGAGAAATGAGCACGAAAGGGTACAACAAGTTGACCCTGACATAGAGTCTCCACTGAAGGTGGAGACATTGGTGAAATACTTTCACCCACATTAATTAGTTATCATTAGTGGATTAGTGGCGGTAAAAGAACTCTCACTATGGCTTGTACCCTGACAAGTCAACTGTCCTGCCCATGATATATAAAAAAAGTCTCAGCAGGGAAATCATATCCTCTAAAATTAGCCCCTTGCTCCCCCTATTTCCCCTTAAGGGGATCCGCCGCTTTCGATCCTCCGAATTTAGATTGAGGTAGTTATTTCCCTCCATTCATTCCCTCCATTCATCGTCTCTCGAAGAGGACGATGTAAGTCTGTATCTTCCTACGCACCATGGCTTGTCCCCTGAGAAGTCAACCATCCTGCTAATAACATAAAAAAAGGTCTGCCCTAGGGACAGACCTTTAAAGACATTTTTACAAAATGCTTATTTAGCAATCTCGATCTTGAAAGGCACTTTCAGCTTTTCCCAGTGCAAGTAAGCAACTGTGCTGTTGTCCGTGATATCTCCGTAACCATAAGTAAGCCATTCCATGTGAGGGGCTTTCTCTGAGGCTACGGTAATCCTAAGCGCATCTTTGCTCTCGTCATATGTATAGCTTCCCCAGGCATCATTGACCTTATTGAAGATCACTACCCATTCTTTCTCACCTGGAATGGTATGAATGCTGTATTTTCCTTGAGGTAAGGCTTTTCCTTCAACCAATACATCACTACTCACTTCAATGGTAGTGTTGGCGTTGGCGCCAGCTCTCCAGGGAAATGGTTTGTTGTCTGAGTACTTGTTGCCAGGCTCCATTCCAAAGGGAACGATCGCACCATATATTTTTCGACCTTTCACACCTGGTCGGCTATAAGTAAAAGTGATTTGTGTGTCATTGCCAATAAACTGGCTCACACTTGCTTTTTGACTTGGTTGGATTTTGTCTTGTGCCTGCAGATTATTCGAAAATGCAAACACCCCAATGAGGGCAAGAATTAAAAGATTTGTTTTCATGTTGAATTAATAAGTTAAGTGTTAATCAAAAATATAGAATAGGTTAAAGGGTATTAAACCTCAAGTCGGGCTATAAAGTTCTTGTTTTCGGCCTTGGTTTTTCACTTTTTATCAAACTTCTCTCTTATGCCTTGCCCTGGGCTCCCCTGGGACTGCCCCGGCAAGACCATAACATTGGTCTATCCCGCGATAGAAGGTCTCATCATCCTGATTTTTTTACAGCCACGAATGCACAGATTAATTTCGTTGATTTCATCTTTCTTACTTCTGATTTATGGTCTCTTTAAGAGACATTGATCTGTCACAAATTCGCCTTTGAGAGGAGAAATAAGCACGAATGGTTCAACAAGTTGAGTCTAATTAGGACATTTCATTTTTATCCCCGTGGCTTGTCCCCTGACAAGACACCCGTCACATCTATCCAAACCGCGGTCACTCGGCTTTTTCGCTTCTTTCAGAATATCCGCCTGAGAATCCTTTATAAAGCCAGATTTTTCTGCTTTTTCTATTTTCATTCGGATATAATCAATTTCCTGCTGCTGCTTTCTTGCCTGACGTATTAAGTCGTTTACAAGCTCGCTTTTGCTTGAATACTCCTGGCTATCAACTTGAGCCTTTAGCCATTTATCGTTTGGCTCTGTAAATGATATACTTTGACGTCCCATTTTGCTTTTTATCTTGGTGCATATTTACACCAAATATAAAGAAGATTCAGCTACACCATGTTTAGATTGACAGAGTAAAATACTTATTTCCGGTTTACCAATGTTCCCGTTATCAAATCATGTAGTGATTGATGTTGCTTCGATGCATCGATAATCCAAACCCCAAAAAATGTACCAATTGAGACTAACTTTAGTAAGTTGCGAAGTAATGATTTCACTAATGTTATTCGTTCCCCGTCCATGTTCGAAATCGTTAACCTCAGAAACATCTTCCCAAATGTGGCTCTCCATTTGGACTGTTCCATGAGGGTGAAATAGGTTAGCAGGGTCAAAATAGCAACAATGTTTTCAAGTTCCAGAAATTTCAAGTTGAAGAGTTGATATTCAGCGTTGTAACCTAGTTCGTCCAGAATGTAGTAGACCGGAATTGCCAGAATTCCAACAAGATGCAAGTCAATGACGAATGCAAAGAATCTAATCCAAAATTGTCCTGATCTTTCCTTGGCATAAGATGTTCGTCTGAATTGAATTCTTTTCTCCATCTGGATATGTATTGGCCTAATGAGCTGGAGCACTCACTTCCGGTGTGTTTTGTACTAAAATAGCGAAACTGGCCATCCCTCGCAACCAATCCAGTCACTCGGCTGCGTCGAATGACAGAAGTAATAATACAGACACAGTTTGCTGACAGCTTCTCATGCATCAGTGGCACCGTACTGGTCTCCATACTCATGCTTCTGCCATGTAGGCCTGGCTTCCGCATCTGCTCACAGACATCTCTCTTGTTTAAACCTCCTGGTGGGATAACCACAGGCAGATAAAGCGCCTAAAGTGATGTTGTCGCTTGAAGGAATCTCAGCGGTAGCGCTCGCATTGAGTAGTCTGGCATCAATGGTGTTGATTTATATGATTTGAATGTTTGAGGGTGCATCATTATTTATCATTCAAGTGTTTTTAAAGTCAGTTTAAGTGTGATATGATGCAGATCAATGGTGCTCTGCCTCTAAAAGTTGGGCGCTGTGATTGATTGGTCTTGATTTGTGACTCTTTCACCTTGATCTGCGATTGATTTTTGGTGTTCTGTCATTTTTTAATGGGATCTGCGATTCATTTGGCTTGATCTGTGATTTTCCAGCGGTGATCTGCGATTTCTTTTAAGTGATCTGCGATTCCTGAGCGGGATCTATGATCCATCAAGCTTGATCTGTGATTCTTACACCTTGATCTGTGATTAATTTTCGGGAATCTGTCATTTTTTAATGGGATCTGTGATCCATTTGGCTTGATCCGTGATTTTCCAGCGGTGATCTGCGATTTCTTTTAAGTGATCTGCGATTCCTGAGCAGGATCTATGATCCATCAAGCTTGATCTGTGATTTCTATCCGGGAGCTGTGATCCATTCGGCGGGAAATGCGACTTCCAGGAGGGATCCACGGCCAAACTCAGCTTAATTGCTCGGGATTTGGGGATTTCTTTTAGCAGGAGTCCGGCATGCCTGGTGAAAGGTGGTGACTTGGTGAGCATAATCAGATAAGACTCGGCCAGAGGCCTATTAAATTACATGGTCACTCGGCAAAGTCGAGCGACTGGATAGGCTCGTTCAACATTAGCTTCATGTTGGGTCGTTCCGACCACACGATGCCTTAGTTGTTAGCATCTGTTAAGATACCTATAAGAAGTCTTCTTGGAATTCAATTATTTCAAGTTGCTCGTTCAAATAAAAATATAAGACCATTGAATCGCCCTCTGATTCAACATACCATGTTGATAGTTGAAACGTTCCATTTGGTTCCTGCCAGTCTTTGTTAAATCGTTTTGCATTCTTCAGTGTTGCCTCAAATCTTTTTGGTTCTATATGCGCCGTTTCTGAAAATTCCTCAAGTTCGGATGAATTCATATTTTCAAACCTTTCAAATATGTCTGTATATGATTCATTAATTGATAAATCTGTCATATCCTCAGGTTCAAACGTGGTTTGTAAACCGTTAGCATTCCCAAAGTCGTTAAGGAAATTCATATACTCTTTCCGGAAATTATTTCTGAATTCATATTCTTCTGGAGTTAGCCGTTCATTGGTATATTTCAAAAGTTGGAACTCTCCAAAATAGACTTCCTCTTCAAGATATTTCTTTATTATATCTTCGTTTTGTTGGCCAAAACCACAGATTGGTATAAGTGTTGCTATAACGAGAAGTCTGCGCATAGAAGATCTTGATGCCAACGCCCGTGTATGGCGCGTGCCTCTGGACTTTCAAATATTGTTAAAATTTCTGTTCTGCACATCTCTTCCTAATAGGTCAGAAGGGGCATGTGCTATATCATTTGTTGGCGATAGTTTTTTATTTCGTCTTGGATATTCTTTAAAAGCATATCTGCAATCTTTAATCAAGTTCTTTTTTTGTTTCCGGCTCCCTTCAAACCACACATATTTATGTTTTGGTTCTTTATGTATTACAATCCAGCCTTGAGAAATAATCTCAGATTTTTTCCATTTCCTTCTTCGAAGAGTTCGCTCGGAAATTAGTTCACCCTTAGAACTTAGAAAGTATTCACGCGTTCTACCTGGCCTTCTTCCAATGCCTTGGCCAAGGTATTTCCAATTACATGCTTGGTATATTGTGCCAATTTCTCCTGCCTCTTCATCAGAATAAGCATAGAATATGGACCATCCATAATCCTTGTTGGCCATACGAACTGCCTTTGAAACAAAAAAACTAGCAGCGTTCTTTGGCGCCAAATGAGAGCAGGCTCCTCGTTCAAGACAAATAGCTTTGTGCGCTAATTCTTTACCACAAATATTTCGACTTTCTGGACTTGCTGGCAACCCAAAATTTATTGCACCTAGTAATAAATCACCTCGAAACAACCCATAGCAAGCGTATGCCCGCCCCATAGTTCCTAACCACTCATATTCTAAGATTATACCCCTTGACTCTTCTTTAGATATTTCACGGACTTCAAAATTTTCTAAAGAATCAAAAGGTTCTGTTGGATCCTCTAGTCTCTTTTTCTCAATTATTTCTCTCTGAAAACTTTTCAATACTTACATGATTTTTTTTCCTAACAATCGAAAAATCCAGAAGAGACTAATCCCCTTTAATATCGCTGCTACTAATTTTGCCCATGTTATTTGATTCCATAAAGATTCCAAATTAACTTCAGGAGTTGATGATAAATCCGTTGAAAAGATTATTTCTGAAATCCCAAAAATGAATATTGCGATAAGTGCCTGAATCCAAAAAGCACTTCCGTTTAGTATTCTAATGTGGAATTTATGATTTGGGGCTATAAGATTTTCTTTACCTGCAATCACGTTAGATTCAAATTCAAATAACAAAAATTCATCGTTATCTTCGATGTATCTTTTACTTGTAAGTTGTATATCTTGTCGATTGCTATATGTATTGATATCTATTTTATGATCAGAAACTATTTTAAGGGAATCACCTTCAACAATGCTTAGAAGAGCACTATTCTGAGCTACCTGGTTGGGATACTTATAAAAAAGACTGAGATTATATTTTTTTCTCTTTACAATCTCAAAAAAGTAATTATGCTTTTTTGATTTGGGAGATTTGTTTTTCCAAAACCATGAATTGGAATAAAAGTCTAATCTTGCAAAAATTGTTTCTTTATCATCAGTTGCCTGAAATGCTTCAGTTGACTTTAACGCTTCAGTTGCTTTGTCCCAAGCCTCATTTCCAAAATGAAATGATTTTTTGTTATCAATTATGCTAGCTCCTTTAATTACATAAAATCCATCAGCGGTATTTTGAGGATCATCGTTTGTGAGTTTGGGGATATCACCTAGAGATAAAATCTGGCTATTGAAGTCTGTGCTATTAATTGGATAAATAAAATCGTGTAGGCTAACTTTGAAAAATAATTTCTCGCCTTCTTTATAGCACTTGATGAGTTTTCCTTTTCTTAAAGGATGGTAGAAATATCCCCCTTCTGAGAACCTATCTATAAAAATAACTAGTATGTCTTCATTTTTTGCTTGTAGTATATCACTTACCTGATCGGGCTTGACGTATGGATTTTGTCCATCAACCCTGTATCTATACTCGTTGCTATAATTCTTCGGGAAGAATAGTGTTCTAACAACATTTTTAGAATAATTCGGTCGATATGCTGAGTTAAATAGGTATATCATATTAATTATCGCCAACATATAGTTACAATGCATGCACTATAACCACTATTATCTGTTTTTAATTAATCCTTTCAATACCAACACCTTACCCATTTTTAAACGACAATAAATGTTTAAAAACGGATACGTTGTGTGTATTACCCACCAAATTAAACAATTCCGTGATTATCCACCTGCTTAATATCTCGAAGCCCTCCTGTATACTGTATCCTGAATTCTGTATTCAAAAGAACCCTCTATTGAAGCTTTTCAAACTTTGTCCGGGCAAGCTTTTCTTTGATGGATTTACTCGGTAGAAAAGCCATTTTCACTTTAGTGATGTCTTTTTTCGTTACTTGTTCAGGCTGGTCCTTGCCCTCTCCGGATACATGCAGACTAAAAGTACCAAAATGATCCAGCCGGATACTATTTCCTTGTTGTAGCAAAGCAGGAACCACATGGGTTAACGTTTCGACAATACCCAGGACATGAGCCGTTGTGAAATTGGTTCTCATACTGATCTCTTCAGCCAAACCTCGTGTATCGATCATCCTCCGCTTGGTCACAGCCGGGTAATATTTCACTGGACTATTTCCAGCCATGCCCCCTGGTCTTTTGCTGACCACTTTATACTTTACTGCCATGTGTTGTTATTATTTAGGTGATGCAAGATTGCAAATGAATTTATTCTTTTAGGTGCGTTCATTACACTATCCAATGCCCCGTATGGTTTTCGTTCCCCATCAACGTGTTGTTGCCCTTCGACGAACCTGTTGATCAGCAATTTAGATACGTATATAAGTGAATGGTGATAAGCATCTAAGTAAATTTAGATAGGTATCAAACAAGAGAAAGATAGGGTTTATTTTGTTTGGAAACAAAACGTCTTGTTTGAGAGGTTATAATTCCTCAATACTTTAATGTACGCAAATTTTTCCAGAAATGCAAGGTTAGAACCTTAAAATTTCCAAAAAACGGTGAGCTTGTTTTGGTTCAATTTCTTTTCCTTAATTAATTTCCATGGACCAATAAGTTGTTCGGTAGTTTGCGCAACCAAAAGAGTGCTAGAAATGAACAATAAGGTTGTTAAAATCAGTTTCATTTTGTCATAATTTGTTCCTGAACGTTCCTCAATGCAGCGTTTGTGCAATAGGATTGATAAGGTCGGCTGAAAATTGGTCCGAGAAATTTCGTCAGGGCGTTACCTGGTGTTGAGAAAGTATGGATTTTGAAAATTGTTTTGTTGTTCACCAGTTCAAAAGTGAAAGTTGAAATTCCTCGTTCAACGTGTCCTTCCAAAGTTTCATAGCTGAATCCTATGCGGTTGGGTTCGTTAATGAGTTCCTTAATCCTCACACCGAAAATAATCTTCTGGGAAAAGTTCATAAATGGTGGGATGTAAACCTGTTGGACTATTGTATCACCAGTTCTGATCGCTCTGTTCTGATGTTCCCACTCTGTTAGGAAGGTCATTATCCTGTCCGGGAAAATTTGGTAGTTAAAGAGGACACTCAGATCGAGTTCGTCAAAGTTGGTGGTAAGTTCAATCGTTGAAACCTGTTCCTTTAGATTAGTTGGATCATATTGCATTACTGGAGCCAATTTTAGCTGTTCCAAAAAGTCCGGTAGTTTTTTCTTTTGATCAGTTAAGAAGATGTTCATGAAATATCCGCACGGCAGTCAATGCCCAACCCAGTTGCTCGGCTGCGCCGAGTGACTTCTATTATTTTTTGGCGCTGACATATGAAATTAAGGATTTTAGTAATCTAATTATCCAAATCCAGGTAATACATTTTAGCAGCTTCCTCTATTTCATCATCGAAGTTATCGTCAAATGCAAAACTGGCAAGTCGCCATTCTTTATCAGGCTTGTATAGTTGAAAAGTGAATCTTAATGCCTGCCGATCAAATTTGATAAGATAAGAATGTAAAACATATGAGTTTCCAAGTTGCTTGGTAAGAATGTGTTCATGACCATAATATTTACCCACTAAATCTTCATTGTATCTAGCCAGTTGAGTTTTTATATTATTGATCGCATCCTGAATTCTTGTTGTCCAAGGATTTGTTTTGTAGAGTTCATCAACAGCTACTTCAACTCCCTTCTCATAGTTTGAGAAAAAATCATCGACAAGTTTTTGGCCATCATCTTGAGCGAAGGTTTTTAAACTGCTGATCGTAATAAGAAGAAGGGTTAGATTTAATATTCTTAGTTTCATTTTTCTCAGTTTGTTATGGTTTTGATAACGCCTGAATGAAGGAAATGCCCCCAGGCAATGAAAATGTAAACTAGCTAAATATACGGTGAGATGCAACGGGTAAAATCCCACTGAGTTTAGCAGATGAAGGCTCCTGACTGGTTCAGATATAGAAAAAAACTATCAGCTCCCAGAGTAGATTTGGCGGAGAGGTTTGCAGAGAAGCGGCGATGGAATGCTTTAGGCCATTCGTCTCTATCCAATGTTATGAGCTTTTTGATTCAATATTAAGGCCATAGCATAACAGAAGACCATTCGTCCCAAGTATCTGAATCAGGCTCCGTCAATCTAGCTCCCAGTTTCTTTATCAATTCATCGGATAAAACACTTTTATCCCATGACCTATGCATTATATATGATGTACCACCCGAAACAAATGATCTTCTAAAGTACCGTGCAATTGGTCTTAGGTTAGGGTATTCCCAGGAAATCTTATAAAGTAAAAGTTGAATCAGTGAGGCAATAGGTTTAGAATAATTTTTTTCACTTGACTGTTTCTTATCCTCTACCGTTTGTGATTGTTTCTTATCCCCTCGAGATCTCAAATAATTGTGGTTCGAGTATAATGTGTATCCAGATTCAATCATCCAATCATCATTGATATTATCAGATATTTCATTGACAAAACTGCTGGACCATGTTCCTATATCGGAAATGCATATCAGGTTAGGCATTAATATTGGATGGTTAATTTCTTTATCTAATTCCAAAATTTTAGAATCGACTTTTTTTATTACATCTGTGATTTTACTCTTCCACGAATGTGAATGAGCTAACAAACCATAAACTATCCTACTATTCAATTCCCTATATGGAGATTGTCCTTTATGATTCCAACTTTGGAGTTGTGTTTTGATAATCTTTGAGTTATCGAAAAACTTAGTAAGATGACTTGTTTTAAGTGTTAGTTTACATTCAAAAGCAGCTAAGACGCCATCTGATAGATATAGTTTCTTATCTAATAGTTGTTGTGGATATTCTGGCCTTAGGATCAATATATCAACTTGTGGACCAGCAATTCCAGACTCATTTAATATTCTACCTTTTGTAACAATATGAAAAGTGTTTGGGAGCCATTGACGTAATAAATTCGCCCAATTTTCTTCTCCTTGATCACCAGCAGTACCCGGGTCTTCAGTCGCCCGTTTTTGGATTCTAGAATACTCTGCTTCAATTTCTTTGGAAGCAAAATCAAGAAATTGTATTAGTTCATCGTTTCTTTTTAGAACCATACTTCAAAACAACTCTAAAATTCGATTAACGTCAAATTCCTTTCCTTGAACGACCTATTGCTCATAACATATAGTTATAATGCATACACTATAACCACATATTATCTTTCTTCAATTAATCCTTTCCATACCCACACCATACCCACTTTTAAATGACAATGAGCGTTTAAAAACAGATACGTTGTGTGTATTGCCCACCAAATTAAACAATTCCGTGATCATTCACCTACCTAATAAATCGAAGCCCTCCTGACTCCTGATTTCTGAATTCTGTATTCTAAGAACCTATTTCCCAGCCGATCACTACTTTCTTTAATATGGTTTATTAAATTTGCGGCCGCAACATTCGAAACCATGTCAAATTCACCAGATTTTAACCATCTCAAAAAAGTCACCTCACAGGTTCGCAGAGACATTGTGAGGATGGTACACGCCTGCCAGTCAGGACACCCGGGAGGCTCTTTGGGATGTACCGAGTATTTTGTTCTACTGTATTTTCATATCATGAAATATGACCTTCCATTTAAGATGGATGGCAAAGGTGAGGACATGTTTTTTCTCAGCAACGGACACATCTCTCCGGTTTGGTACAGCGTACTTTCGCATGCCGGATTTTTTGATAAAAAGGAATTAGGCACCTTCAGACAGATCAACTCCAGGCTTCAGGGTCACCCGGCCACGGAAGAGGATCTGCCAGGTATCCGCGTAGCTTCCGGGTCTTTAGGGCAAGGATTGTCAGTAGGTATCGGTGCCGCACTCTCCAAAAAGCTGGACAAAGACGACAAGCTCGTGTACGTGCTGATGGGAGACGGTGAGCAGCAGGAAGGCCAGGTATGGGAAGCCGTGATGTTTGCCGGAAGCAAAAAAGTGGACAACCTGATCGCTACCATAGATTACAACGGACAACAAATTGATGGTCCTACGGAAGAAGTAAATCCGCTGGGAGACCTCAAAGCCAAATACGAAGCCTTCGGATGGGAGGTCATCACTTCAGATGGCAACAACATCGAAGAACTGGCAGCAGCTTTTGATAAGGCAAAATCGCTGACAGGAAAAGGAAAGCCCGTGTTGAACCTCATGACAACCGTGATGGGCAAGGGCGTGGACTTTATGGAAGGCACACACAAATGGCATGGTATTGCTCCAAATGATGAGCAGCTGGCTGAGGCACTAAATCAATTGGAAGAAACCCTGGGAGATTACTAAGATGGCAACGAAATATACATTTACAGAGAAGAAAGATACACGGTCAGGATTCGGTGACGGACTTACCGAGCTTGGAAGAACCAACCCCAACGTTGTCGCCCTGTGTGCCGACCTCGTGGGCTCACTCAAGATGGCTGACTTCATCAAGGAGAACCCGGATCGATTTGTGCAGACAGGTATCGCAGAGGCGAATATGATGGGTATTGCCGCAGGTTTAGCTACAGCCGGTAAGATCCCTTTCACAGGTACTTTTGCCAACTTCTCTACCGGTCGCGTTTACGACCAGATCCGTCAGTCAATCGCTTACTCTGAGAAAAACGTCAAGGTATGTGCTTCCCACGCAGGTGTTACCCTGGGTGAAGACGGCGCTACGCACCAGATCCTGGAAGACATGGGTATGATGAAAATGCTGCCCAACTTCACGGTGATCAACCCTTGTGACTACAACCAGACGAAAGCAGCTACCATCGCGATCGCTGATTACGAAGGTCCTGTTTACCTGAGGTTCGGAAGGCCGAAATGGCCCATCTTCACAGACCCTAACCAAAAGTTTGAGATCGGTAAAGCCTTGAAGCTGATCGAAGGTACCGATGTGACCATTTTTGCTACCGGTCACCTGGTATGGAAAGCCATCGAGGCGGAAGCTATCCTGCAGGAGCAGGGCATCTCAGCCGAGGTGATCAACATCCACACCATCAAGCCGCTTGATGAAAAAGCGATCCTGGCATCTGTTGCCAAAACAGGATGCGCAGTTTCTGCGGAAGAGCATCAGATGGCCGGAGGATTAGGTGAGAGCATCGCCAGCACACTGGCCAGAAATGACATGAAGCCACTGGAGATCGTGGCCGTGAATGATCAGTTTGGCGAAAGTGGCAAGCCGGAAGAGCTTTTGGACAAATACGGTCTAAGCACGGAAAACATCGTCGAGAAGGCTAAAAAAGCGATCCAAAGAAAGAATTCCTAAAGCTTCCTTGTAGCTTTGCCGCATGCTATCCAATCGGCAGCTATTTCTGCAAAACCTGGCCCAGACAACCAATTTTCCGTTACAACTGGAGATTGAAAAGGCTGAGGGCATCTACATGTATGCCCCCGATGGCAAATCCTATATAGACCTGATATCCGGTATTGGTGTCAGCAATGTGGGCCATCGTCACCCCAGGGTGGTCGAAGCCGTCAAGCAGCAGGTAGACCAGTACATGCACCTGATGGTGTATGGCGAGCTGGTGCAGTCGCCACAGGTGCAGCTGGCCACAGCCATTACCGCTACCCTACCCGATCCCCTCGACCAGGTGTATCTGGTCAACTCCGGTAGCGAAGCCATCGAAGGCGCCATGAAGCTGGCAAAACGATATACGGGCAGACCAGAGATCATTTCCTGCTACAACGCCTACCATGGATCTACTTCAGGAGCCTTGTCTGCGGGTGGAAGCGAGACCTTTAAGCAAAACTATCGGCCCCTCATCCCGGGCCACCGGAATATAACCTTCAATGAAGTCGAAGACCTGGAGCAGATCACCATACAGACTGCGGCCTTCCTTATCGAGACCATCCAGGGAGAAGCCGGGGTACAAGTACCTGATGCTTCCTATATGATGGCTGTTCGCCAACGATGTACGGAGACCGGCACACTACTAATCATGGACGAGATCCAATCCGGGTTTGGGCGAACGGGTAAGTTCTGGGGATTTGAACATTTCGGGATTGTCCCTGACATCATTACCAGTGCCAAAGGAATGGGTGGAGGTATGCCGATAGGCTGCTTTATCAGCTCCAAAGAGATCATGAGCGCTTTCACCGAGAATCCTATCCTGGGCCACATCACGACCTTTGGGGGACATCCCGTGAGTGCGGCAGCATCTCTGGCCACTATCCGTGTGATCCGGGAAGAAAAGCTCACGGATGGCATTCCCGAAAAAGAAGCCCTCTTTCGTAAACTACTTGTGCATCCCCAAATCAAATCCTTCCGCAGCAAAGGCCTGATGATGGCTGCAGAATTCGATTCCTTTGAGACATTGAAAACGATCATTGACCGAGCCATCGAAGGAGGCGTGCTCACGGACTGGTTCCTGTTTTGTGACAACTCGATGCGCATCGCTCCTCCCCTCACCATCACAGAAGAAGAAATCCGAAAAGCCTGCGATTTGATACTGCAGGCGATTGATTAGCACAAAAGGTCAGACGGTAGTCAGACCGTGTGAGTGCAGATCAGGGTCTGACTATCATCCAAAAGGGTCTGACTATCGTCCGACCCTGATAGCGATGTCAGACGGTAGTCGGACACCCTCGCAAACGGGTCTTTGATCACAAAAGGTCAGACGGTAGTCAGACCGAGTGAGTGCAGAACCATCAGGGTCCGACTATCGTCCGACCCTGAGAGCGGTGTCTAGAGCAGTGTCAGACTATCGTCTGACACGCTCGGCTGGTGATAGAACCTGGTCAGACGACAGTCGGACCTGGCCCTACACGTTGGACGATAGTTAGACGTGACCTGCGCGAGGGCAATGAGGTGTCGGACTATCGTCCGACACCCTACTATCAATAAACGGGTCTGACTGACGTCCGACCCTGCTTGGGTCGTCCGACACCCCACTATCAATCTCTACCTTGTTAGCTTTGCGTTCTCATGAGTCATCCTGTTTCCATATCACGCATCAAACAAGAAATTCAATTGACGACTTCACGGAGTGGAGGTCCGGGTGGTCAGCATGTCAACAAAGTGGAAACGAAGGTCGTCCTGCGCTTCAATGTCGAGAACTCTTCTGTTTTAACTGACGAGCAAAAAACACGCATAAAAGAAAAGCTCTCAAGCCAATTGACAAAGGAAGGGGATTTGCTTGTTATCTCGGAGGGCTCCCGATCACAACTGAAAAACAAAGAAACTGCCTTCAGGAAACTCGACCGGTTATTGACTCGTGCATTCTTTACTCCCAAGCCCAGGAAGAAAACCAAGCCTTCGAAGGCTGCGGTGAATAAACGCATCAAAGCCAAAAAACAGCAAAGCGAAAAAAAACAATGGCGTAAGAAGCTTTAGCCTGAATTAAACCTGAGTTCGATGTAAACAAAAAACCCGTCATTCAGAGGCTTGAGGGTAGATTTGTGCGTTGGAAGCCGTGGAATCTCACCAACAATATGGAGACTCCACGCCCTTTTCCACCCGAATTTCCACCCTGAAAGAGCTCTGAGTGACGGTAAAGGGTTTTTTGTGTTGATTTAGTTCGAACTGACGTTAATTTATAGCAGGCTCTTTAACTCCAGCTTATATTCTTTAGCGGGTCCTTTACGCTTCACCTGGATGGTGACGGATTCACCAGCTTTTTTCAGCATCTGCTCTATCTCCACCAGGGACAGGTCCATGGCCTTCTTGCCATTGATACTCACCAACTCATCATTCACTGCGATCCCCAGCTCACTGGCCGGACTATCGGCGATGATCTGATGAATCAATATCGCAGACATATCTTCATTCATCTGGATATCCATCCCACTGCAGTTCACGGATACTTTGTCATCAAACTGGTTATTCTTTTCGAAGTATAGTTTATGACCTGGATAGTCAAAAAGAATATTAAATTTCCGGAGCAGCTTATTCCCAATGATTCCCGAAACATGACTGTTGGATTGAATTCCCTGTTCCACCTGACTGATGCCAATAGGTAATTCATCAAAATCAAATCCATCGAAACTCAATGTCTTTACCCTCCCCTCATAATGGAGCGTCTCATTATCTGAAATATCTTTTACCAGGTAACTATAATGTTCGCCAGTCTTATGGATGATATCGTGCTTGTTTGAAAACGGGGTGTTGAAGTCAAGCGTTGTCCCGGCGCCAGTATTCACAAAAAATGTTCCTTTAATCACCTCATCATTGTTCAACCTGATAGATCCTTTGATGGTAGGGATTCCCATATGGGATTTAAATTTTATCATATTACCACTTTTCGGATACTCATCTTCATAGATCTCGAGCATCTGGTTTTCATTATCAAGCCTGACGATGTGATGGTGAGCCAGGTCGTACCCGATAATGCCGTCGATGTCTCTGCCAATACTTATTTCCAGATGTTTGAGCGGTGCGGCATTCAGGCTGATATCGGCTTCCAGGATGTAATCATTCAACTCAATCTTGTTGTGTTTTATTGCTAGTGATCTGATTTCACCCTGAGCAGCCTTGGCCATCTCATCGTGGTCAAAGACTAACCTAAGGTCTTTGGCTACATCCAGGTCAAGCACAGTAAGTCCAGCCCCGGTATCAAAAATAAAATCCAGTGGCTCTGAGTCATCCACACTTAACTGAATAATAATATGGTCACCATACTGCTCAAAAGAAGTACTGGCTACAGGCTGTTGTGCAAAGGATTTAAAAACAACTAAAAAAGTAAGAATAAGCGATGTTCTCATTGTAAGCGTTTTAATTCTGCACCAATTTAAAAACAGATCACTTTTCTTTCAGCTTTAAGTGTTTAATTTTCTGAATTCTTTTCAATAATTAATCTTACCAATGCTCGACAAAGTCAACGAATCTGTCAATTTCTTAAAGTCTAAAGGTTTTACGGCACCTGAGACGGGTATCATTTTAGGTACTGGTCTGGGTGAGCTGGTTCACCACATAGACATCATCGAAACGATATCTTATGAAGAGATTCCCCACTTTCCTATTTCAACGGTAGAGTTTCATCAGGGTCAGCTTGTTTACGGAAGGCTGGAGGGAAAACTGGTTGTTGCTATGAAAGGCAGGTTTCACTTTTATGAAGGCTATAGCATGGCAGAGGTGGTATTCCCGGTGAGGGTAATGAATAAACTGGGTATTAAGAAATTATTAATTTCCAACGCTGGAGGATCAATGAACCTTAACTGGGAAAAGGGCCAGCTGATGCTGCTGGATGACCACATCAACCTGCAGCCGGACAACCCCTTGAGAGGTAATGGGGCAGCTGAATTCGGGTCCATCTTTACAGACCTGAGCCGACCGTATGACCCTGGGATGAATGCTATTTTTAAGAAAATCGCAAAGGAAAAAAAGATCATTCTCAACGAAGGTGTTTATGTAGCTGTAGCAGGACCAAACCTCGAAACAAGGGCAGAATATCGATTTCTCAGGAATATCGGGGCGGATGTTGTGGGAATGTCTACGGTGCCTGAAGTGATTGCAGCAAACCAGCTGGGCCTTCCGGTAAGCGCGATTTCAGTGATCACTGATGACTGCGATCCGGATAATCTGCAACCTGTCGATATAGAGGAAATCATAGCCATCGCAAAGGAGGCAGAGCAGGACCTGGTGGAGCTATTCAAAGGAGTGATCAGGGAGCTTTGATCAGCTTGCTTTTGCTTTATCAAGCTCTTTTAACTGCATTACTTTAAACATCATTAAAATCTCACAATTTTTTATTAACTTTATTTGAAACAATTCAATAATATCCAAAATTGGTGACTGATAATTATTCTTAAAAGAGGCCTCGAAACGGCCTCTTTTTTTTGTTTTAGGTCCTCAATTCTTCCTCAATAAATCCCTAGTCTCATGAAAAAAATCATTGATGGATATGAACATATCCTCTATGAGTCGCTCAAATTAAATGAGCACGAGGTTGCAGCGCGGGCTGCTGAATTTTATCACCTTCTTCACAAACGCAGAAGCATCCGTACCTTCTCCAGCAGACCAGTAGAGAAGTCCGTGATAGAAGACATCATAAAGACTGCGGCCACGGCTCCGAGTGGGGCCAACAAACAGCCCTGGAGCTTCTGTGCCATCTCAAGTCCTGATATTAAAAAGACTATCAGGGAAGCTGCAGAACAAGAGGAGAAAATGAACTACACGGAACGCATGAGTGAAAGCTGGCTAAGGGATCTTCAGCCTTTCGCTACCAACTGGCAAAAACCGTTCCTGGAGATTGCTCCATGGCTGATTGTCGTATTCAAGAAGTCTTATGAGATCGGCACAAACCAGCAGCAAATCAAGAATTACTACGTGAATGAATCCGTAGGTATTGCCAGCGGAATTTTGATAACTGCCATTCATCATGCCGGTCTCGTTACGCTTACTCATACGCCCAGCCCAATGAACTTCTTATCAAAAATCCTGGATCGACCAGCCAACGAAAAACCGTTTTTACTGCTCCCTGTAGGCTTTCCGGAGGATAATACCTATGTCCCTAATATCCGCAGAAAACCGCAAAAAGAAATATTACATTATTATGAATGATGTTTATCAAATTCATAAAATAATTAGTTATTTTTAGGATAGTCATAAACAATAATGTTACTTACGTTATCAGTGACTCTAACAAGTCTGGAAAGATTTCAGACATGCCTATAGCTGGTTGGGACCCCGTTGATCCGTCATCGGGGTTTTTTCCTTTTATAGGCTTGAGACAATCATTTGGTACTCTTTAGGGGAGTTCCATGATAAATGCTTATTTTATGAGCCGATTGTCCATACATTAAACCCAACCCCTAATGGAGTCTATTCTTATTGTCCTGGCAGGTATTGCTGTAGTACTGATCTGTATCATTGTACTGAGATTGCATGCCTTCCTTTCTTTGCTGATCGCAGCCCTTATCACAGGATTTCTCACCTCTCAAGAACAGCTATACAGGTTTGCTTTACAATCCGGATTATCGGATAGTGCAGCAGATGCTTTATCCGGCCAGTCCCTGGGTTCCCGACTTGCTTCTGCCTTTGGGTCCACCGCAGGTAAAATCGGTATTCTGATCGCCCTGGCATCGATCATTGGAGCAGCATTGATGAAAAGTGGTGCCGCAGATAAAATTGTTCGGAGCCTCTTAAAAATGGTTGGGATCAAAAATGGGTCCTGGGCCTTTCTGGCGAGTAGCTTTACTTTGGGTATCCCAGTGTTTTTTGATACGGTATTTTATCTGATTATCCCATTGGCAAAATCGCTAGGTGTGCGGGATCCTAAAAAGTACAGTCTTTATATTATGTGTACAATCGCCGGGGGTGTCATGGCTCACTCACTGATACCTCCTACTCCGGGGCCGCTGTTTGTGGCCAAGGAGCTGGGTGTGGATCTGGGCATCATGATCTTCGTAGGATTGATCGTTGGCATCTTCGTTGTGCTATGTGGTTATGTGTATGCCCGCTGGGCCAACAATCACTGGGACCTGCCGATGAGAGATACACCGGACATTTCCATTGAAGAGCTCAAGCAAAACACTCAGGTAAAAGACGAGGACCTGCCATCCATCTGGATTTCCATCTTGCCTGTCATCTTACCAGTAATTCTCATTGCCGGAAACACTTTTACCGGGATGTACTTCACCTCTGCAGAAGTTTCGGGATCTTTTCCTGGTAGCCTGATTGGGATTCTTGAATTCGTTGGGGATCCAAATATTGCCTTGCTGCTCTCAGCTGGTATAGCGATGTTTTTGTTACATGGCAGGCTCAAGGATCGCAAACAATTTGAAAAGGTATTAACAGATGCTTTGCTGAGTGCGGGAATGATCATACTGATCACCTCAGCCGGGGGCACCTTCGGAAAGATGCTCCAGCAAACCAATATTGGGGAAGGGATATCACAAATTGCCGGCAACTATCAAACGGCTATTCTTCCCCTGGCTTTTCTCATTACGGCAGTAATACGGACTGCCCAGGGGTCAGCGACAGTAGCAATGGTAACCACTATTGGGATCATGAGTGGCTTTGGAGATACTACACAGCTGGGATTCCACCCCGTATATCTGGCCATGGTAATCGGTTGTGGATCTAAAATCATCCCCTGGATGAATGATAGTGCCTTCTGGATCATTACCAAGATGAGTGGAATGGAGGAAAAAGAGACCATCAGGTTCTTTTCATACTTGCTCACTATCATGGGCATTGCCGGACTAATTATCTCTATGATCTTATCAAGATTATTACCATTAACTTAGTGAAATGGTAATCTCAAAGGCGGTAGTTCGGATTTCGGAAGATGATAATGTGGCCGTAGTTGCTTCTCCAACAGGACTTGAAAAGGGCGATGAGGTAAGCTCAGGCATTCCTGCCGGACAATTTATTGGGATGGGCCATAAAGTGGCCCTGCAAGACATTGACAAGGGAAAACCCGTAATGCGATATGGGCATGTAATTAGCTACGCATCCGAACTGATTCCAGCCGGCTTTTGGGTAAATGAAAGAAATACTTCTCTCCCCGAACCTCCTCTGCTAGATCAAATCAAATATGTCCCTGTGCCGTCAGCCTCCATGGAACCACTTGAAGGTTATACCTTCATGGGATATAAAAACGCGGACGGCTCGGTAGGCACAAAGAATGTACTCGGCATTTCCACAAGTGTGCAATGTGTGGCAGGTACGACAAACTTTATCGTTGAAAAGATCAGGAAGGAACTACTCCCTAAGTTCACTAATGTAGATGATGTAGTGGCCATCAATCATAGCTATGGATGTGGAATTGCTATCAATGCCCCGGCAGCCATTGTCCCTATCCGCACATTGAAGCACCTGGCCCAAAATCCCAACTTTGGAGGTGAGGTAATGATTGTAGGTCTGGGGTGTGAAAAACTGAGGCCAGAAAGCCTTTTGTCCGGGGATAGAAACGAGGGAGTAGACTCGATCTTCTTTTTACAGGATGAACGATTCCAGGGATTCGGCGGTATGGTGGAGGGTATCATGGCAATGGCAGAGAAGCACCTTGAGAAACTTAATAACAGAAAAAGAGAACCCTGCCCGGTATCTGACCTTGTGGTTGGGCTTCAGTGTGGAGGCAGCGATGCCTTTTCAGGCATTACCGGCAACCCGGCAGCGGGATATGCTTCGGACCTGATTGTCCGGGCTGGCGGCACAGTGATGTTTTCTGAAGTCACAGAAGTTCGGGATGCCATCCAGCAGCTCATTTCAAGAGCAGCCAATGAAGAAGTAGCTGATGCCTTAAAACGAGAGATGAAATGGTATGATGATTACCTCTCTGCAGGCCTGGTGGATCGAAGCTCCAACACCTCCCCGGGAAATAAGGCGGGTGGTCTGAGTAATATTGTGGAAAAGGCACTGGGTTCGGTGGCTAAGTCGGGGAAAAGCCCAATAGTGGATGTTGTGTCTCCTGGCGACAGGATCCGCAAGAAGGGACTCAACTTCGTAGCAACGCCTGCCAGTGATTTTGTATGTGGCACCTTGCAGCTGGCTGCTGGCATGAATATGCATGTTTTCATCACAGGGCGGGGCACACCCTATGGACTTAAGGAGGTGCCGGTGATCAAAGTGAGCTCTAACTCTAAGCTTGCTGCTCGCTGGGATGATCTCATTGATCTGGATGCAGGGCCCATCGCTTTTGGTGAAAAGACCATAGAAGAAGTGGGCTGGGAGCTTTTTCACCTCATACTTGAGGTAGCGAGTGGTTCAAAAAAAGCCGCAAGTGATAAACTAGGACTTTATAACGACCTGGTATTGTTTAATCCGGGACCATTAACATAATTTTAAGTAACCAAATTTAACCTATACAACATGTCATTAACCTTAGCCCAGATAAAAGCGTCTCTTGAAGACGGACTGCTTTCTTTCCCGATTACAGATTTTAATAACAAAGGAGAATTTAACCCCGACACTTTCGCTGACAGGATTGAATGGTTTGTTCAGCATAAAGTTTCATCCGTATTTGTTGCGGGAGGAACCGGTGAGTTTTTCTCTTTGAGTAAACAGGAATACGAGCAGGTTGTCAATATTGCGACTAAGGTGGTAAATGACAGAGTTCCTGTGATCTCCGGAGTAGGGAAAAGTATTCCTGATGCCATCGAATACGCAAAGATTGCCGAGAAGGCCGGTGTCCATGCATTGCTTTTGTTCCCTCCTTATCTCACCGAATGTCCAAAAGATGGAGCCTACGAATATGCTAAAGCCATCATTCAATCTACCAGCTTGCCAGTGATCTACTACAACCGGGCAAATGGGGTTCTGAACACTGAATACGTTGCAAAACTGGCTGATTCCTGTAAAAACTTCATCGGTCTGAAAGATGGTACAGGCAATATCCAGGAGCTCAATGATATCATCAAAACTGTTGGAAAACGTCTCTCATATATTGGTGGAGTGCCAACCGCAGAAATCATTGCTGAGGCTTACCTGGCCATAGGCGTAAACACCTACTCATCTGCGGCTTTCAATATCACACCAGACCTTGCCAACCTTTTTTATAAATCCTTGAGGAGTGGCGATACGGAAATGGTGACGAAGATCACCAAATCATTTTATATCCCTCTGGTGAGACTACGAGAGAGAAAAAATGGGTATGCAGTGAGTCTCATTAAAGCAGGCGCTAAAATCATTGGAAAGAGTGGTGGAGATGTAAGAGCCCCACTGACCATGCCCACAAAAGAGGATACCGCAGATCTCGAAAAGATCATCAAATCAGCAAATGCTGAGTTTGGTTTTAAATAAAAAGCAGATAAAGGTTCCTATTATATTTAAAGCCACGGATTCACTAATAAGGCCTTTCTTTATTCTTCATTTCTCTTAAAATAGGAATGATTGAATTCTAGATCATCAATTCCCAATCTCTGGAAGAAGAAAATCAATGGTCACGAATTTCTATAAAGGATGAATGGAGTATTTACACGATCATCAGAGAATTCGTGAACATCTTTGCCGTTCCGCAAACAATCATTAGTGAATTAGTGGCTAAAGAACCACGGATGCACCAATGAATTCCTAGCTTCATTTGACATTATGTAAATAGAGGATTTAAATACCACTGATCATTCAACCGTAGGTTGAAATTCGTGTAATCCTAGCTAAAATTCATTATTAGCTATCAATTAGTGAATTTGTGGCTAAATAAAGCCCTGAGTATTAAGCCTCTGATGTACTAATTAATACAACCCAAAATCAGAGTCAAAAAATCACGTCTCAATAGGTATCGCCTTATACTCCCCATTGGTATATGTCCTGAATGTCATGGCATGCTTCAAGACCTCTGGCTTAAACATGGATTTGCCAAGTAGCATCCTGCCACACTCCTGTATCCCTTCAATAATGGATGGATGCGGATGGATCAGCTCTGCCAGCTCTTTGATGCCCTTACCCATGGAGATCAACAAGGCAACTGCCTGAATGGCACTTGATGCATGCTCCCCAACAACGCGCATCCCGTAGATCTTGGTCTGATCGTCATTGGAAACAATTATCTTGATAAAGCCCTGGGTATTCCGCATAGCTGTAGCACGTGGTATACAGGAGTAGTCAACACTCACTACCTTGTAATCCAGCCCTGCTTTTTGAGCCTGAATTTCATTCATTCCGACCCCGGCCACTTCAGGCCCCAGGAACATAATTGTAGAGATGTTTTCATAGATCAGGTCACGTTCCGGGTGACCAAAGATCCGTTCGACAGCAAACCTGCCCTCCAGCTCACCTACATTCACCAGGGCAATATCTGCTGTGATATCCCCTACGGCGTAAATGTTCTTCACATTGGTCTGTGTCAGGTTATCAATGATTCCCCGCTTGTCCATTTTCACATTTACAGACTCATCAAAAAGGTCTTCGTGATTGGGTACCCGACCTACAGATACTAGCGCCTTTTCTACTCTGAATACCTCTTTACTTCCATCTGTATACTCCAGGGTATAGTGCACCATCCCATCCTTGATCTCCATATGGATCAGCTGGGAGTTTCTGTGGATGAGTACGTCTTTGGCCTCCAGGTTGCGTTCAATGACTTTCACAATATCCTCATCTTCGAAGGGCAGAATACGGTCCCCCTTATCAATGAGATGAACTTTCGTCTTGCCGAAGTTTGAAAAAATGGTGGCGAATTCACATCCGATCACCCCAGCACCAACGATCACAATGCTTTTTGGAAAATGATCCAGCTTGTCCAGTCCATCGCTGGTAAATACATGTTCTTCATCTATGGGCAGTTCTGGCAACAGTCTTGGACGGCTTCCTGTGGCAACGATGATGTTGTCAGCTTCTAAAATTTCGTCAGAATCGAAATTATGCACCCGCACCTGGTTCCTGGAGATGACTTTGGCGTTACCCAGAATAAAATCAAAGAGCCCTTCACCCATAGTCACATTGATGTTGTGCATGTGATGCTCCAGCAGCTCCATGCGCTCCTGCACAGCTGATTTCACCTCACTCTTGAGTGATTCGTAATTAAACTGATACTGGTGGATATTGAGAACGTCGCTGTGCTTCCTGATGTTTGCAGCTTCGCGTGAGAGTTCCCACCAGGTCTTGCTCCACAAGGCTCCGTGATGGATACCTGCTCCACCAACTTGTTTCTTCTCAATCAGGGCTACTTTCTTCTTAAAATCTACCGCTCTCATGGCGGCTGCATATCCGGCGGGTCCTGCACCGATGACGATGACATCGTACTTTTTCATTGACAAATGGGGTATTTCGTCTTGAATCTAAAGAAAATAAAGATAAATCAAGAGGTTTGATGGCGCTTTTCCAAAACGTCCAGAACATCGTAAATAGATAAGTCCTGGTCCGCAAGCAACACCATCAGGTGAAAAAGAAGGTCTGCCGACTCATTTTTTAGTAACTCTTTATCACCAGCCATAGCCTCTATCACCGTCTCCACAGCTTCCTCTCCTACCTTCTGTGCTACCTTGTTGGTTCCCTTCTGAAATAGGCTGCTGGTATATGACTTATCCGATGGGTTGGCCTTTCTGGATTCAATGATCTCCATTAACCGCTCCAGGAATACCGTGCTCTCCTTATTGGTCTCCTTGAAACAGGTGTCAGCTCCAGTGTGACAGGCAGGGCCAGCAGGGTCTGCTTTGATCAAAAGCGTATCCTGATCACAATCAGGGATGATTTCTTTTACAAACAAATAGTTTTCTGACGTCTCTCCTTTGGTCCAGAGCCTCTGCTTAGACCGGCTGTAAAAGGTCACCTTCCCGGATTTTTTTGTTTCTTCGAGTGAGGCTTCGTTCATATATCCCAGCATCAAAACCTTACGGGTTTTTGCGTCCTGAACGATTGCCGGAACCAGCCCATCTCCTTTTTTAAAGTCTATTTCCATCAAATCCTAATGGGTATATTGTTTTGTAATAATGATGATTTTAAATCTGCAATCTCCACCTCCTTATAATGGAAGATGCTCGCAGCCAGGGCTGCATCGGCGATACCATTTTGCAAAATCTCTGCAAAGTGCACATCGATACCTCCTCCACCTGACGCAATTACCGGGATCGAGATTGCTTTCGACACTCTGGTAGTAATATCCACGGCAAAGCCATTCTTGGTACCATCGTGATCCATAGAAGTGAGCAGGATCTCTCCAGCACCTCTTTCACAGACTTCTTTTGACCATGCTACTGTCTCCAGCGTTGTTGGCTTTGTGCCTCCATGGGTATGCACAATGTCTATACCATCCACATGTTTGGTATCTATGGCTACCACCAGGCACTGAGAGCCGAATTCTGCCGAGATCTCATTGACAAGCCCCGGATCCCTCACGGCAGCTGAATTGATAGCCACCTTATCCGCCCCAGCGTCAAGCATCACCCGTACATCGGACACAGCCCCGATGCCACCGCCAACCGTAAATGGGATGTGCACCGCTGCTGCCACAGCTTTTACCATTTCCACCAGGGTTTTCCTTCCCTCCAGCGTAGCTGATATGTCCAAAAACACCAGTTCATCAGCTCCTTCGGCAGCGTATCGCTCAGCTAGCTCCACAGGATCACCGGCATCACGTAGCTCCAGGAAATTCACCCCCTTTACCGTACGGCCATCCTTCACATCCAAACAAGGTATAATTCGTTTTGTAAGCATCAGAAACTGCTAAGTTGTTGTAAAGATAGTTTGCCCTCGTAATATGCCTTACCAATGATGGCTCCATACAGGTTGTCATCCCTAAGCCGCTCCAGGTCAGACATCGTAGTGACACCCCCACTCGCGATGAGATTAATGTCCGGAAATTGAGCAACTATCTCATTATAGAGCTCAAACGATGGTCCCTCCATCACGCCATCTTTGGATATATCCGTGCAGATCACCCATCGGGCACCTGCTTCATGGTAGTCAGCCAGAAATTCAAAAAGCGACAACCCCGATGACTTTTGCCATCCGGACACCATCACTTTCCCTCCCAACACATCTGCACCAAGTATAATTCGGTCACTGCCATGATCCGAAATCCATTGCTTGACCATATGTGGATCTTTGGCGGCAATGCTTCCTGCAGTCACTTGTTGTGCACCGGCATCAAATACTTTCTTAAGATCTTCCTCTGACTTCACCCCACCACCAAAATCAACCTGAAGACTGGTATTTTGGCAAATATTTCGCAGCACATCAATGTTCACGACATGACTGGCTTTGGCTCCATCCAAGTCTACCAGATGTAATCTTTTGATCCCTGCATCCTCAAACTGCCTGGCAACCTCAACAGGATCAGAGCTATATTCCTTTACGGCGTTGTAATCACCCTTTGTCAACCGCACACACTTGCCGGCAATCAGATCTATGGCTGGTATTATTTGCATTGTCTATAGCTTAATGAAGTTTTCCAGGATGGTCATACCTGGCTCGGCACTCTTTTCAGGGTGTGCCTGGATTGCGTAAAAATTATCCTTTTGCAGCAAGGCTGTGAACGGCACATCATAGGTGCACTCTGCCGTGGTATATTCACATACAGGCAGATAATAGCTGTGAACAAAATAGATATAGCTGCCTTCATTTACTCCCTTCAACAAGGGAGAATTTAGCTTAGTAATATCGTTCCACCCCATGTGCGGTACTTTAATCCCATTCGGTATAAACTTCTTTACCTGAACAGGTATGATACCCAGGCATTCGGTATGATTTTCCTCTGTCCGTTCGCACATTAGTTGCATGCCCAGGCAAACACCCAAAAAAGGTTGCTTTAGCCCTGATAACACATGATCCAACCCATTTCTTTTTAAGGATCTCATGGCAGAGCTGGCCTCCCCCTGTCCGGGAAAGATCACTTTGTCTGCTGAGAACAACTCATCCGGATCATCCGTAAGCATGGGCTCAATCCCTAACCTATTCAATGCAAAGGTCAGGGACTGAACATTTCCCGCATTATATTTAACAATCGCTAATTTCATCTAAACTGATTCAGTATGAGCCATTTAGCTCCAGTACTTTCCTGATTTTTGAAATAAGTCTGGTGGAAGCATCAAAACTTAATGTCTGCTGTCCATCAGAAAATGCTTTGTCGGGCACCTCATGAACTTCGAAGATCACACCGTCAGCCCCGGCAATAGTAGCTGCCAATGTAATAGGCTCTACATAATCCCGGATCCCGATACCATGTGATGGATCAGCAATCACTGGTAAATGCGTCTTGTCCTTGAGGATCGGAATGGCATTGATATCAAAGGTATTTCTTGATGCCCGCTCATAGGTTCGGATACCACGCTCGCAAAGCATGAGCCGCTCATTACCAGCAGAGAAGACATACTCTGCGCTGTATAAGAGCTCATCGATGGTGCCGGAGATACCCCGTTTGATCATGACAGGCTTATCCACCTTTCCTAGCTCATCCAGCAGGTTGAAGTTTTGAGTATTCCTGGCCCCTACCTGGTAGATATCCACGTAATCGTACATCTCCTCAATCTGCGAAACCTGCATAACTTCGGTCACGATCTTGATGCCGTGCTCTCTGGCCAGCTTGTACCAAAGCTTGAGCCCTTCCAGACCCATCCCTCTGAATGAATAAGGGGAACTCCTTGGTTTAAAAACCCCACCGCGCATGATGCTCAGGTTGTTGGCTTTTAGGTGCTCGATTGTCTTCAAGATATTCTCCTCACCTTCGATGCTGCACGGACCTGCCATGATAGCAAATTCCCCGTCACCAATCTTGATGCCATCACCCAGATCGATCTGCGTTTGATTAACTTTCCATTTGGAGGAAACAAGCTTATAGTCGTCGGAAACAACATGAATGTCCTTAATACCGTCAAGATGACCGATCTTGCGGATGTCAAAACGCTCTTTTCCAATTCCCACCAGATAATCGCCTTTCTGCGTTTTCACCTCGGTGGTTTTGTACTTATGCGCTTTCATCTCCTCAGCCACCAGTTGTCGTGACTCCTGCGAGATATTGGGTTCAAATTGAATGATCATGACACTCCTTTTATTTCCTGGATAAATTTCTTGATGTTATCATCGGAAGCATCCTCGCTCAGCAATTTGATGAATGCACTTCCTATGATAGCGCCGTCTGCATAGTCGCAGGCCTCGCCAAATGTTTTTCTGTTAGAGATTCCGAATCCGATGAGCCTTTTGTTCTTCAACCCCATCGAATTGATACGGTTGAAATAGTTGATCTGCTCTTCAGAGATATCGCCCTTCGCTCCAGTGATACTGCTCGAAGACACCATATAAACAAAGCCACTTGAAAGTTCATCAATCTTACGGATCCTTGCTTCTAGTGTCTGCGGAGAGATCAGGAAGATATTGTACAGACCATGCTTTTCCAGTACTCCCTGATACAGTTCTTCATATTCATAAAGAGGCAGGTCAGGTAGTATCAGGCCGTCTACTCCTACGCGTTCACAGTCTTTGCAAAAAGCCTCAAAACCATATTGCAATATTGGGTTGACATATCCCATCAAGAGCACCGGAATACTTACCTGCTCTCTCAATCCTTCCAAATGCTTCAATAGCAATTTAAGGTTCATCCCATTTTTTAGGGCCTGTGAACTACTTGCCTGGATAGTAGGACCGTCTGCTACCGGATCGGAAAAAGGAATTCCAATTTCAATCATGTCTGCCCCTGCAGATTCCAGTGCCCTCGCAATCCTTACAGTATCATCCAACTGAGGGTATCCCGCTGTGAAATACACATTCAGAATATCCTTATTTCCAGATTCGAATGCCTGATCGATTCTGTTCATCGCTGTTAGTATTTTCCCCATTTGATATATGTTTCAAGGTCTTTGTCTCCCCTTCCGGAAAGGTTGACCACTACAATCTTATCTTTTCCTAAATCCACTTTTTCCAGCGCTGCAAAAGCATGCGCAGATTCTACTGCAGGAATAATTCCTTCCAGTCTACTTAGTGTAAGCCCCGCATTCATGGCTTCTTCGTCTGTGACACCTACAAATTTTGCCCTCCCGGAATCAAACAAATGAGCATGGAAAGGCCCAATGCCTGGGTAGTCAAGACCTGCAGAAATAGAATAAGGCTCAATTACCTGACCATCAGGTGTTTGCATCAATAATGTACGACTACCATGTAACACTCCTTCTTTCCCAAGTGCTGTGGTAGCGGCTGATTTACCAGATTCATTACCGAGCCCTGACGCTTCTACAGCAATAAGTTTTACATTCTCTTTGTCCAGATAGTGGTAATAGGCTCCTGCAGCATTACTACCTCCTCCAACACATGCAAAGATGAAATCAGGGTCGCTCTTTTGCTCGCAATCCAACAATTGAGTTTTTATCTCTTCGCTAATCACGGACTGAAACCGCGTGACCATGTCAGGATACGGATGTGGGCCTACCACCGAACCTATGATATAATGTGTATCCGCTGGATTGTTGATCCAGTGACGCATAGCTTCATTGGTAGCATCTTTCAGTGTTTTAGATCCGGAGGTTGCCGGCACCACCTGAGCACCTAGTATCTTCATGCGCTCTACGTTGGGCTTCTGCCTCGCCATATCAATCTCACCCATGTAAACCACACAGTCCATCCCCATCAAAGCACATACTGTTGCTGTCGCAACTCCGTGTTGGCCAGCTCCGGTTTCCGCGATGATCTTTTTCTTACCCAAAGCCCTGGCTAACAAGATCTGTCCGATGGTATTGTTTACCTTATGGGCCCCCGTATGACATAGATCCTCACGCTTGAGATAGATTTTGGCACCATACTTTTCTGAAAGCCTGGACGCAAAATATAAAGGCGTTGGCCTACCCACATAGTCCTTTAACAAGGACCTGAACTGGGCCTGAAAAGAAGGCTCATTAATAATTTGAAGATAGTTTTCCCGTAGCTCCTCCACATTGGGGTAGAGCATCTCAGGAATGTAGGCTCCGCCAAATTTTCCATAGTAGCCTTTTTGGCTTACCTGATATTTTGATTCTTGCACACTCATAGCAACTCCTTCACTTTTTTTATTTTGTCAATGTCTTTTCGGCCAGGAACAATTTCAAACCGGCTATTGATATCAATCGCGTAAAGGCCTGGCAATTCCATATTTACAATATTTTCGATATCGTCCAACTCAATCCCCCCACTTAGAAAATAAGGGGTGTCAAAAGGATAACTCTTTAATATGTCCCAGTTGAACTTCACTCCACTGCCACCAAACAACTTGGTTTTGGTATCAAAGAGAAAAAAATCCACCGCTCCAATAAATACCTTCATTTCTTCTAAAGGCAGTGCTTCATCCACTCGGAACACTTTGATTACCCCCAACCCTGCTGCTTTCAACTCACTGACCAGGCTCACTGGTTCATCTCCATGAAGCTGTATATAATCCAGATGATAGGTCCTTGCTTTTTCCAAAACCGCATCAAGTGTAGGGTTCACAAAAACCCCAACACGTGCAACCCCTTTCGCCAGATCATCATCTAACTCAAAGCCTGATGCATCCCTCGGAGATTTATCAAAGAATATCAATCCCATAAAATCGGGCGCCACTCCTTCAAGGTCCCTGATATTCTCTACTTCCCGCATGCCACAAACCTTTAGTTTCAGGTTCATTTCATTAGCTCTTTCACTCCCTTTACAAAATTCCTGCAGGCTCTTTCCGGACTGGTAGTTTTCATGAAATTCTCACCAATCAGGAATCCTTCAAATCCATGCTTCATCAACTCAACAACAGTTTGAGGTTCACTGATCCCACTTTCAGAAATTTTTAGAAAATTGTCAGGGATCAGCTTTGCAAGTTCTTTGCTGGTCTTTATATCGGTGACGAATGTATTCAGGTCTCGATTGTTCACTCCTACGATATTTACCTCATCAGTCAATGACCGATCTAGCTCCTCTTTGTTATGTACCTCAAGCAACACCTCCATCCCTAAATCACGCGCCATCGAAGCCAGGTTTTTGATCTCACCTGGAGTAAGACAAGCTGCAATCAAAAGGATGATGTCAGCTCCTATCGATTTAGCTTCAATCAGCTGATACTCATCCACAATAAAGTCTTTGCGCAGGATCGGGCAAAAGTTAAAACTACGAGCTGTGGTAAGGTCCTCGCTCTTACCACCAAAATATTTCTTATCTGTCAGGATAGATAAACCTGACACACCAGCCTGCATATACCCGATAGATACTTTTTCAACACTTACCTTATTGTTGATAATTCCTTTGGACGGTGACTGTCTTTTAAACTCAGCAATGATACCGACTTTATCAGGTCGGCGAAGGTACTGGCTCATCGAAACTACCTTGCCCTCAAAATAAGGGCTTTGCTCAAGCAGCTTCACCGGGAATAACGCCTTTCGCTCTTCTACCTCTTTTCTCTTATCCGCTACTATCTGATCCAGAATGCTCATCCTCTTACTGGTTTATGGAAACAAATTGTTTGAAAGAATCAAGCGCCTTTCCTGAAGCCAATGACTCTCTTGCCTGATTGACACCCTCCTCAATTGGTATCTGCTTGCCAACAGCTATTGCCAGTCCCGCATTAGCAATTACCACATCTTTCTGGGCATCAGTCGCTTTATTATTGAGTATTGACTCAAATATCCTGGCAGAATCTGCCACCGTTTCTCCGCCATGAATCTCCTCCTGTTTCACCGTTTTCAATCCCAAATCCGATGGGCTAAACACCTCTTCTCGTTCATTCATCACCATTTTGAAATTTCCAGTCAGCGAAACTTCATCATATCCATCCAGCGCGTGCAAAATCACGTATTTCTTGTCAGTATTCTGATACAGGTATCCATAAAGCCTGGCCAGTTCCAGACTAAATACTCCCACCAGTTGATTTTTCGGCATGGCAGGATTTACCATCGGACCCAGCATATTGAAGAAAGTCTTCACTCCCAGCTCCTTTCGTACAGGACCTACATTCTTCATCGCAGGGTGAAAAAGTGGTGCATGCATAAAGCAAATGCCCGCTTTATCCAGACTCTTTTTAAGGATATCAATATCATTGGAAAATTTCGCTCCAAAGTGCTCAAGTACATTGGATGACCCTGACACACTAGACACTCCATAGTTACCATGCTTGGCTACCATCTGTCCGGCTCCAGCCACAACAAAAGATGAAATGGTGGAAATATTGAAAGTGTTTTTACCGTCTCCACCAGTACCACACAAATCGATGGCATTGTAATCATCCACAGGTACTTTTACACAAAGCTCCAGCATAGCATCTCTAAACCCGGCCAGCTCTTCTACCGTGATGGTCCGCATCAGATATACTGTAAGAAAGGCGGCCATCTGACTCTGATTGTACTGTCCTGTCGCCAGGTTAGAAAGGATATTAAAGGCCTCTTGCCTGGAAAGCGATTGATACTTAAATAATTTATTGAGAACGTCCTTCATTTTGGTTATTGTTGAATCCAGTTATCGATCATTTTTATGCCGTGTTCGGTCATTACCGACTCAGGATGGAACTGTACTCCCCGCACATTATAGGTTGCATGTTTGATAGCCATGATATTGCCTTCATCATCCAAAGCCGTCACTTGCAGGTCATCATTGAGAGATTGGGGTTCCACTGCCCAGGAATGGTATCTACACACCCTAAAAGACTCAGGTAAACTTTCAAAAAGGGGATCCTTCACCTGAGTGAGGTTCACTTTGGTGGCTACGCCATGGAATACAATAGGCAGGTTAAAAATCCTGGCACCAAATACTTCTGCGATTGCCTGATGCCCAAGACAAACACCTAAAATCTTTTTGGATGATCCGTACTTATCAATCATCTCAGGCATAATACCTGCCTCACTGGGCAGCCCGGGGCCTGGTGAGAACAGAAGGCTCTCGAAGTCATCTGCGTATCCCACCGGTATCTTATCATTCCGATGTACCTCAATATCATTATTCAATCCCAACTCCCGGAGTATATGTACCAGGTTATAGGTAAAAGAATCATAATTATCAATAACCAAAATCTTCTTCATCTTTTCAACCCTCTATTGTTTCAGCCATCTTCATCGCAGACTCTAAGGCTGCTAATTTGTTATAAACTTCCTGTACCTCACTTTTTGGATCAGACTTGGACACGATGCCCGCACCCGCCTGAAAATAAAGCTTATTTGAGCGGCTCATAAAGGTCCTGATCATGATAGCATGGTTGTAGTTACCTGCAAAATCCATAAACCCGATCGCACCACCATAAAATCCCCGGTTCATATTTTCATGCTCGTTGATCAGCTGCATAGCCCGGTATTTTGGGGCACCGGAAAGTGTGCCAGCAGGGAAAGTGCTCGCTACGATATCCAGTGGATCAGAATCTCTCCTAAGCTGACCGGTGACTTTCGACACCAGGTGAATCACATGTGAGTAATACTGCACCTCTTTATACGTCTCAACCTTTACCTCATCGCTGCTTTTGCTCAGGTCATTTCTGGCCAGATCCACCAACATGATATGTTCCGAATTTTCTTTAGGATCCTCCAGTAGTTTCTTCGCCAACTCTGCATCCGCCATATCATCCCCTGTACGTCTGAAAGTACCTGCTATGGGATAGATGGTTGCTTCCCTGTTTTTTACTACAATCTGGGCCTCCGGAGAAGAGCCAAAAATCTTATACCCACCGTAGTCAAAATAAAACAAATACGGGGATGGATTGATTGACCTCAGAGCTCTATAAACCTGGAATTCATCACCTTTGAATGATGTGCTGAATTGACGGGAAAATACCACTTGAAACACATCTCCAAGGTCGCAATGCTTGATACCTGATTTAACATTTTCCAGAAACGTATTATCGTCAAAATTGGATGCTGTATCCCCCACCTTTCTGAAGTTAAAAGAAGGGATATTTCTTTGAGAGATCAGGTTAGTAAGCTCCCCAAACTTTGCATCATCCTGCTCATCTATATAAGTTTCAATAAGGAAACACTCATTCTTGAAATGATCAAGTGCAATGATGAATCTGAAAAGGTGATATTGGATTTCGGGAATATCAGATGAAGGAGTTTTGGTATTTTTCAGTTCGATATCCTCGAAATATTGCACTGCATCATAAGCCATATAACCAAACAGCCCGGTCTTGATGGATTTTTCATCCTTGCCAGGCAACTCCGGCATCTCGAAGGTCTTCAGGAATTCCTTAAACTTCGGCAGCAGCTGACTTCGCTGATCGAGTGAGTAAGACTGCGAAGACTGATCAGGGTATGCAATGTCTACCTGCCCATTGAAAAGCTTGAATGCGGCAATCGGGTCACAGCATACGTATGAAAAGCTATTTTCGGCTCCATGATAGTCTGAGCTTTCCAGCAAAAATGAATTGGCAAACCGATCTCGAACCTTCAAATACAGGCCCACAGGGGTGATTGTATCTGAAAGAAATCGCTTTTGTCTGATCTTGAGTTTAAATTTTGTCATGGCTTTAAATCATAAAAAAACCCGCTGCGAACAGCGGGTTTTCTATATTATATTTTTAACATACCTCGGCTATTCACATTTTGAAAGAATGTGTAAAATGCCAATACCAGTATGTGCTTATTCTCAACATGACCGCTAAACTAAATTGTACATGACATTAAATCCAAGAAAAGGCTTAAAAAAATATAATTGACAGGTCATTACCGTGTAATTCTGATCCGAAATGATATCTTTATAATGTTCAATTTATTTGGATTATATTAAGGAATGAATTCTATTAGCCAAACATGCTATCAACTAAAGAACAAATAAATATTCTCGTTCACCTCTCAATGGCGGACAACCATTTGGCAGAGGAAGAATCTAAAATGATCCACAAAGTGGGCGAAAGAAATGGGCTGAATAAAAAACAGATAGATGAGATCATTGACAATCCTAAACCCATTCCAAACCTTGCGGACCTATCCCCCGATAGGAAGTTTGACTATCTATATAGTGTGATCTTTCTGATGAAAGTAGATGGCAAGATCTTCCAAAGCGAAATCAAGTTCTGTGAAAAAGTCGCTTCGGCCATGGGTTACAAGCCCAGTGTAGTAGCTGATCTCTCTGGGCACATTTATTCAGACGATACGATCGAAATAGACAGACAGGCTTTGCTCGACGTGGCAAACCAACACCTGGCTTAGCTACTTACCATTGTTCTTGATGGCTTTTGTAAGGTCATCCAACAGCTTTTTGGAAACCTTCTTGTCGTTCTTCTTCTTAAATTTTGTAAGTGCCTTTAACGCTTGCTCAGCCTTCTCAAATAGTCCTTGAGGATTTTGATCATGAGCATAGCTACCCAGGCACCATTCTATTTCAGATACGAGCTCCTCCTCAATCTGAAGCTGACTGAGTTTATCTTTTGCTTCAATAAGTCTCTTTTCGATAGTTTGTTGTGATGCGGCCATAGTCGTAGAAGATTTTAGACAATAATACCTTTTATTTTGATACTGTATAAGTTAAATCATTTTTTTAATAACTACAGCTAAGAATGACAACTATTTGGTAACTGATAGGATAAATAAACCTAACAGGGAGCCTAAAAATCAAGATTTCCGAAGGAAATGAGGTAGGCCGCAGAAAAACCTAATACATAGCTATTAGATAGATCGGGGATCCCGGTATCGAAAGAACCATACTCCAGCATGTCTCTGAAGCTAAAAGAAGCAAAGCCATCCAGCTGAATAGTGCCAAAACCAAAATCCCTTTGAATACCTAAACCAATCCTTACACCATACCCAAAGGTTCTATCACGGGACTCCTCATAAGGATAGAAGTCAGATTGTCCAATGTTCTCCAGATTTGGATCATCATCTTTTTCGATTGCAATAAGGTGCTCCAGATAAAAACCAAGGGTGAAAAATGGCTTCATCTTCCGATGGCCAAAATAAACGAATGCCTCCGCCGGAAACTCAAGGTAGGTAAGCCGAGTAGCGTAAGAAGGTTCTTCGGTAGGAAATACCTGCTTCCATCCTTTATTCACCATGTTTACACCAGATTGCAATCCGGCATTCAAAAAGGAGCTTTTCTTCTGTCTGCTAAAATGACGGAATATAACTCCCCCATGGTAACTCGTGATGTAATCCGTTGAGATTAGTGCGTTACCTATTGTTCGTTCAAAGTAAGCCGAAGAAAAGTTTCCCCCACCCTTTACTCCTACATATGTTTTTGTTTGTGCAACTACAACCTGCCCTGAAACAAATAGTAGCAAGCAAAAGAGCAGTCTCCTCATTAAACTATTTCTTATCTGCTTTCTTTGGTTTGTCAGCAACTTTTTCTGAACCAGAATTTTTTGGTCTTGAGACACCGTAGGTTCCCATTTTTATCTTGCCTTTCCTGGTTTTTTTGTCTCCTTTTCCCATCTTATTAACGAGTTTATGTGAAAACAATGCAACAAATATGGAGGAAAATTTGATCATCAGAAAGACTAGCCTGCTTTCACCTCCTCGCATTCAAAAAAGAAGATGCCTTTTTTATTGCCGACAAGAATATCCTTTAATCCATCACCATTGATGTCTTCAACGATGACCTGCAAACCTACTCCAGAGCTGTCATCTATGAGGTGCCGAACCCAGGATGGCTTATTGTTTTCATCCCGTTTCAATTCAAACCAGTAAATCACCTGAGGGTCCATTCCCCCCGGGTCTTTTCCATTATGGGCAAAAAATCGCTTTCCGGTAATCAGATCCGGCAAGCCATCTCCATTCACATCCGTAAGAGCGGCTCCATGGGTCTGAGAAAAGGTACTATCAATCAAATGACGAATGAAAGAAATTTCACCCTTTTCATTTTTGACCTGCTCATGCCACCAGATACCGTAGTTGTGGGCGGAGCTGGTGATCACATCATTGTCGCCATCAGCATCCAGGTCAAATGCGTGCATCTGCGAGCATGGCTCTCCAAGTGATGTCTTGTGAAACTTCCAGGGCATTTGCATGCGATCTTCGGGGGCTTCCCACCAGCCTTCTATGACCATTACATCCTGCCTACCATCGCCATTGATATCACCATGTCCCAAGCCATGCGAAAACCTGTTTGTGCCCGGGGCACCCGTGGCACTAAGTACATTGGTCTCCCAATAAGGGGCACGATCAGTAAGTCTGAACCATTTCATCTCTTTGTCTCCACTGCCAAATACCAGTTCCGGAGATCCATCTTTATCCAGATCTGCCATCATAGGAGATTCATTGCAGGCAGTGCTATCGAAAAGGTACTCTTTCCAATGTCCCTCCTCATTTTTAGGATTCTCATACCAATAAGCACCCGTACCCGGAAAGTCAATTCTCACAAAATCAATCCATCCGTCCTTATTTACATCCAAAGAAAAGTTCAGGAAGGAATCACTCCATCCTTTGTCAATCTCAAAAGTCTTGACAGGTCTAATTTCATGACGCTTCCAGTCAGGTGCTTCAAACCAAAAAGGGCCGGACAGTATATCGATCTGCCCATCATGGTTGACGTCACCTGTGGCAATGCCCTCTGTCACAAACTGATCATAGAGTATATGCTTCTTATATGATATCTGTTTGGCTTGTTTTTCACTTCCCCCACAGGCTACAAGGAGAAGCAGGAACATCGATAATGTAATAGACCTCATGTCTTTTAGTTTTGGCTTAGAAGGTAACCCATCAGGTGATAGTAATCACCCTCGGAAATAACACTGGAAAAATTGTCGGGCATCAGGGTAAAGGGCAGTGCATTCATCGATTTGATCTCATCAGAGGAATAGGAAAACTCGTTACCTGATATGTCGGCAAATACTTTGACTTTCCCCTCCTCCCTTCTAAACAATCCCTGGGCTATTCTACCGTCTTTCAGCTCGATCTTATAGTTAACAAATGCCTTGGAGATATTCCTGTTGGGATCCAGGATCTTTTCAGACAAAGACTGCAACCCCCAATTCCCAATCCCATCCAGTTGAGGACCAATATTGCCTCCCTCTCCTCCAACCTGATGACAGATTGCACAATTCTGCTGAAACACATTTTTACCCACCGAAACCGAGACATCTTCAGTAGAAAAGTTTTTAATACGATCATCGATTATTTTTTGCACTTCCTCAGAAAACGGAGTCAGGTTCTCAGTAAGTGTTGCCAATGTCTCCCGTTGACCATTGTTCATATTTACACTCAACCTTTCATTGATCTGAGGGTCCAGAAGCATCTTGGGTGAGATATCCATCTTACCCGCTGCTTCTAAAATCACGTCGATACCTCCGCTACTATTGGACATCAGGAGCACCGCTTCCTTCTGAATATCGAAGGAAAGACTGTCAAGAACAGAAGCAATGATTTCCTGGCTTCTCTTCGATTGTACGGACCCGAGGGAGGTAATCAGCCAGCGTTGCAAAAGCTGAGGCTCGTTGAAATTTCCTGCTACCCTACCCACTATATTTACATTGTTAGGTGAATTTAACAACAATGCTTCTGCTGCTGCGGATCGAGCAACGATATCTGCATTTTGATTCTCCAGCAAAGCAGTGAGACTTGTGGTCATCGAGCTTACCTTAAAAGTTCCTGCAACTTCACACGCAAATACCAGTCGTTCAGCTACCAGGCGTGGACTCTTTGCCGGTAGAGCTGGCACTGAGGAACTCAACTGACTGATACCAATATATTCTCCCCATTCCAGTGATGCATCCGTCAAAACAATATATCCCGTTTTGTCCTTCAGGTTACTTAAGTCCCATGACACCTCTTCGATCTGTTTCGGAGAAGTAATTTCCACAACAAGTGCTGGGGTGTTATTTCCATCCACAAACAATTCGATCCTATTGGTGGGTGGTGAAGCTGTTTCACCTTGTGCGGGAGCATTTTTATTGCCAACCAGTGTAAATTTCAGTGATTCGGGTAAGGCAAACGAAGGAGATCGCAGTTGAGATATATGGATGTTTCTTTGCGAACGCGAGCTTCCAATCAAGGCTTCTTTTCCGCTTAACTCCTCAAACGTTTCATACCTCCAGGTGCTGGCCTTATATGCCTTGCTGAGCGGAATCACACGCCATCCCCCGTTGGCTGAATCTGTTAGAAAAGCTTCTGCCAGGCTGATCGCCCAATCCTTACCTTTTCCGGAAACACTTTTCCCACTCTGCTCAGCGCCTTTTTGTAAAGCCAGGAATGTTTGATATTGCATATCCAGGTCACTACTGAATCGCTCTCGCAAGGTAGCCACCAACAAATCCATTGCTCCAACCCCACTATACCTGGCAATATGCGTTGTGTACTTCAACAGGTTGTCATTAGGTTCATCATACTGTTGAATATGTGTCAACATAAAGGATGCGGCAAGGGCATTATCTACACCCATCATCACATCAGCCAGATATCTGGAATCCTGTTCATTCCACTTTTTCTGATTGACCGTATTTAAAATGGATTGTGCTCGCATGTGGTCACGCAAGGCCTGGCGGATGGCGTAATACAAATGTGAATCTTCCTGTGGTGTTTTAGAAAGGAGATCCAACAAAGTTCTAACCTGGTCTTCCATAGGATGCTTTGCCAATAACATGGTGGTGGCCCTGACAATGTGTGGGTTTTGATCATTGATCATTGACTTCGCCACAGTAAGCACAGAGGTATCGGGGCGCTCCAATTCAAACAAAATCCTGAGCATATGAACACGCACCTCAGTTGCTGAATGATTTAATCCCTTTTTTAGCATCTCATTATCCAGCGCATCTAATCTGAACAACAACCACATGCCATGAATAAATGCTTCAGCACTTACACCACTACCTGTCACCAGAGATTCAATATCATTAACCGCATCCTTTCCAAAACGATCGAAAATTTGGTCGGCCACCATCATTCTCACTGTCAGACTGGGGTCATCCAGTCCCCTTATTAATCCTGCGAGATCCTGCTTATTCCAGTCAGTTGCCTTATGTTTGTCTTCACTACCTTCATATGTGATCCTCCAAATTCGACCTCGTTGCTTATCCCGGGCGGGATGATCCAAAGGCACTTCGTAATGTCCGATAATGCTGTTATAGAAGTCAGCAATATACAGCGCACCATCAGGCCCAAGCTTCACATCCACTGGACGAAACCAGGGGTCATCACTTACAATAAAATCGGGCTCCCATGTAGGTATCGGAGTCGTTCCGTTCATCTTGATCGAGCTACGGTAAACTCTGCATTTCACAACATCACCGAGGTAAAAATTTTGTCTGTATGCTTCGGGAAACTGCTCACCCGTATAGTATTCCAATCCAGCCAGGGCTGTTGACCCATATTCATGACGCATCATATAAGGACCAAAACCGATTCCCGTTGGCTGTTTGCCAAAATGAGGGTAATCGGCTCCACGGATTAGCTGATAAATAGGGCTTGAATGGCAATCCACTGAATACATGTAGCCATATTCATCCATGGCATACCCAAAAGGATTAACCCGTCCGGTGGTGGTGAATTCTACTCCGGTTCCGTCCGGGTGAAACCTGAAGGTGTTACCTGATTGCATCACCAGTGGTTCATTATTGTCTGTACCCACAACTTTAGATACGTTGGAAAAGCCATGATCTGCATGAATCCAGCCATCAAGACCCCTGAAAAAGTTGTTGATCATGCCATGCGTATCTTTATACTCAAACCCACGAAGTAAGATTTTTCTTTCGTCCACCTTGTCATCACCATCCCTATCGATCAAATGATATACATATGGAATGCTATAGGCAATGGCACCATCAAGTACAGGAGTGATTCCGATGGGTATATTTAGTGAGTCTGCGAAGACCTGAATCTTATCGGCTTTCCCATCCCCATCAGTATCCTCCAGGATTGAAATGCGATCTGGACCAACACCTGCTGAGTCATAGAAAGGGTATTCATTGGATTGTGTAACCCACATTCTCCCTTTCGGATCGAAGCTGATGTTCATAGGCTTACCGATGTCTGGCTCAGATGCAAAAAGCTGAGCTTTAAATCCTTCGGGGAGTTTGAATGCCAGCCGTTCGTCCTCCGGAGACAATGGGTCCGAGGTGCGAATGTGTAAGGAAAACTGATCTTCTTTTTCTTCCGTTTCCGGGGAGGAGCAAAACCAAAGAGGAATAATCAATAGATAGGAAAATTTTTTAAGCACGTAAAGCAACCTGGCTTTCATGCGTTTATCGGTAGTGCAGGTCATATTGGGTTAAGTGAATCAAACAAGTATAATGAGGTTTAATAAAATAACCATCACGTACTGTCATTATCAGGCTTTGACAGGCTTAAAACAGCGTTTTATGTGAGGAAAAACCCAGATTTAACAATTTATACATCTGCATAACACTATCATAAATTTACAGAAAGCGAGATATTAATATGGTAATGATTATATCATTTTAATAAAGAATTTATATTTTAGACAATTCGTTATTTTACCAGCGTAACATAAACCAGCACAACAGATGGAGAAAATTGAGATGAAAAGAGAATTTAATGATTTCGAAATCCGCGATTTCGATGATGTATTAGACAATGCATATTTCTCATCAGACAACATGGATGACCTGGAAGAAGATGAGTCAAATTATGATTACAGAGACTCCGAATACAGATCAATCTCTGAACTTTAATCAATAATCATATTTTTTATTCGAAACCTACTTACCTTTGCACTCGGCAAACGAGTACGACCAGCTCCTGCTGAATCCCCCAGGACCGGAAGGTAGCAAGGGTAGGTGGTTGTAGCGGTGCGATACTCTGTTTGCCTTTTTTCTTTCTTCCTGCATTAACCTCAATTAGATATAATGAAATTTTTCATCGACACGGCAAACCTTAGTGAAATCAAAGAAGCTTATGACCTGGGCGTTTTAGATGGTGTTACCACTAACCCATCGCTCATGGCCAAAGAAGGGATTACCGGACAAGCAAATATTCTTAAGCACTACAAAGACATTTGTGATCTGGTAGATGATAATGTGAGTGCTGAAGTGATTTCCACCGATTTCCAGACCATGGTCAAGGAAGGAAAAGAACTTGCCAAGATTGATGATAAAATCGTAGTGAAAATTCCGATGATCAAAGACGGTGTGAAAGCTATCAAGGCTTTGACCGACGAAGGCATCAGGACAAACTGCACACTTATTTTTAATGCAGGTCAAGCCATTCTTGCTGCAAAGGCCGGCGCCAGTTTTGTTTCTCCATTCATAGGAAGACTGGATGACATTAGCTCTGATGGAATGGCACTGATTGAACAAATCGTATTGATCTACGACAACTACGGCTTCGAGACTGAAGTTTTAGCGGCTTCACTGCGTCATACAATGCACCTGATCCAGTGTGCAGAAGCAGGTGCAGATGTTGTTACTTGTCCGCTCAATGTAATCACTGGACTGTTGAAACACCCATTGACAGATATTGGTCTTGAAAAATTCCTGGCTGATTACAAAAAAGGAAACAGCTAAGCTCCAGAACAGTTTGTTTTGGTATGTATGTATATCATAAAAGTAAAAGGAAAAGCAAAAATTCCGGATTACATCCAGCTACGGGATGATAAATTTGTGCTGATCGCTTATTTTCGAGCTGACAGGCCACTTCAGAAGCTAGAGAAATATGGTCTGGAAGGAAAAGAAAAGGAGCTGACCGAAGTGATTGAGAGTCTACCTTTTGGAAAATTACAAAAACTGGAATTCTAATGACTTTTTCAGAGGATGCCGTAGTTAAAGTTAGTAATGCCAACATCTTTCAGGACAATTCCACCGTGCTGAGTGGCATTGACTTTGAAATAGAAAAAGGTGAGTTTGTTTACCTGGTTGGCCGTACTGGAAGTGGTAAGTCCTCCCTGCTCAAAACATTATATGCAGATCTACCGCTAAGGCTTGGGAATATCCGCGTAGCAGGATATAATATTCGTGGTATCAAGCACAATGAAGTCCCATTCCTTCGAAGAAAAATTGGGATCATCTTCCAGGACTTTGAGCTTTTTTATGACCGCAGTGTAGCAGACAACATGTTTTTCGTGATGAAAGCCACGGGATGGAGAGATAAGGCAAAGATGAAAAACAGGCTGGCAGAAGTACTCATGCGGGTGGGTCTGGGCGCTGTAAGCAGTAAAATGCCACACCAGCTTTCTGGCGGAGAGCAACAGCGTGTGGTGATCGCCAGAGCACTAATCAATGAGCCTCAAATCCTTTTTGCCGACGAGCCTACTGGTAACCTGGACCCTGATGTGTCAGAAGGGATCATGAACCTGTTTTTTGAGATCAATAACAGCGGCACCGCCGTTTTGATGGCCACACATAACCACAACTTCATAAAAAAATTTCCTCACCGGGTTCTCAAATGCGAAAATGGAAAGATCCTTGATTCCAGAAAGCAGAAATTTGAGCTGAGCGAAATATCGTAATCCAGCGTTCCGAGCTAGCTAAACTAAGCTAGATTAGATAAGTTTACCTCGTGAATCCTTTCTTGAAATCATATTTTCTATTGATTGCCTGTGCATGGGGTGTTGGGACACTTTCTGCGCAGCAAATAACTCAGGATTCAACCAGTCTAAGTGCAGACACCATCAAAATCAAGGAAGAGAAAGAAGATCCTATCCTGAAGGATCCTATCCCCTGGTCAATATTTGTTGAATTGAGTACAGAGTATGCTCCACAGCCAGATGATCCTGGCTTTCACCAGCAATTGGGTATGGGTGCCAGCTACCGGAGGATACATGCCGGAGGATTTGTGAACCTACAGAAGACTCAGATCACCAGGACTTTGATTTTTCCCAACGATTTTGATTTGATCTATTTACATGGTGGAGGATATCTTGGAATCACATTGATCAATGGCAATCAGGCAGATCTTGTACTCCGGTATAATTTCAGCCGGGGAGGTATGGTTTGGGAAAACTCAGAAACAAAAGCTGATTTGGTGCGAGACAACTTCAGCATGTCAAAACCCGAGCTGGTACTGCAGTATCGGCTGATTAAATTTTTATCTTTTTTTGTGAGTGGTGGATATAAGATAGGTCACGGAATAGAGTTGCCAGGAGTAGCCAAAAATGACTTTAACGGACCCACAGTAAACTTTGGTGGTAGATTAGGATTCTTTCATTTGAAGCCATGAAGAAATTAATTATCATATTGATCATTGGCATCACATACGGCTGCTCGCTTGGCCCTGAGAAACGAGATGATCAGGACGTGTGGGTGTATGCTAACCCTTCTAAAACCTTACTCTCTGACAGTGTTTTATTAGCCATTAATAATAACCTGGATTCAAAGCTTTATGGCAACATCAATTCTCTTGTAGTCATCAAAGACAATCAGCTCATTTTTGAAAATTATTATGATCAGTCGTTCCGTAGCAGAACCAAAAATCTCGGGCAGGCTTCCATGGCGGTATTGATCACAGCACTTGACTTACTCATCAGGGACGGATACATTGAAAACATTCAACAAAACATTGTCACTTTCTTACCAGAATATCAATCCATTTTTGACGTTGAACCTGACAAAGAACAAATTACGATCGAACATCTACTCATCAATAAGTCAGGCTTGTCGTGGGTGCAATCCAATGCTTTCCCGGATAATCTCAACGATCTTATTATCATGAAATTACAATCTGACTGGACTGAATATGTGCTATCTCGCCCACTGGAAGCCGACCCGGGACTGAGGTATGTTCCCAATACGGGAGCAGGCGTGGTGCTTGCAAAGGTCATGGAAAATGCGCTTGGCACAGACTTGCTCACTTACCTTGAGCAAGAGTTATTTCATAAAATAGATGTAAATGAGGTAACATGGGACACGGACCCCACAGGTACGTTGGACGGAGGGGCCGGACTCAGTCTGAAAGCCCTTGACTTCACAAAATTCGGATACCTATTATTGAATGGAGGAAGATGGAAAAAAGCAAGAGTCATATCCAATGAATGGATCTTTGAGATAACCAAAACAACACTTAAACTTGACAACATCATCAATGCAGGCTACGGATGGTGGAGTTTTGCAGACAATGTTATCGACCTGGAGGTCAACGACCTTTATTTTGCTGATGGTGGCATTGGCCAGCAATTATATATTATTCCTCACCTGCAAATGGTAGTGGCCATCCATGCAGAAAATTACTCCCAGGGATTTTTCAACAGCTCCACCTTTATTTTCCTGTCCGTTCTGGCATCTTTAGAACCAAATGAAAATTGATGCCCGAAACATCGGATATTCTTTTATTTAACCAGGTAAAAAAAGGCGATTCAGTAGCCTTTGAAGAAATCTTCCGACGATTTTACAACGACCTGGCCAGATTCTGCTTTTCCATGGTGAGAGATGAAACGATTGCCGAAGAAATCACCCAGGAAATTTTTATTTATTTATGGGAAAAGAAAGAGTCGATAGAAATTTCATCCTCGCTGAAGTCTTATCTTTTTTCAGCTGTGAAAAACAAATCGATCAATTACATCAAGTATGAATTGCCAAAGCAAAGGGTATTGATCGATCTCTCAGATGCAGTGCTTGTAGAAGGCACAGTGTTTCATGAAAGAAATGATATAAACAGGCTTAAAAAGAAAATTCAGGTGGCAATTAATCAACTACCTGAAAAATGCAAACAGATATTTCTGCTAAGCAGGTATGGCGGTATGACCTACAAGGAAATTGCTGAAGAGCTTGTTATTTCGGTTAAAACAGTAGAAAATCAGATGAGCATTGCACTAAAAAAACTGAGAGATTCCCTGGAGGCAGACTTGAAAAATTATCTAAATGAATGAAAAAGTGTAAATTAGTTTGGGGGTAAGTCACCCACAGCTTGACTTATAATAACATGAACAGATCATGGCTTGAAAAATACGACCAACCACAGACTCCTGGGAGTAGTCCCAAAAGTGAGTTTGACGCTTTCATGGAATTAAGCAATGACCCACCAATTGCTTTCGATGAAAATAAAGCGTGGGAACGGGTAAGTTCCCGTCTGTCGATTGCTACACCTAAAAAACGTTTTGATTACGCTTTTATTTTAAAAGTAGCTGCAGCTTTTATGCTGGTTGCACTTTCCTTCCTTCTATATCAGGTATCGGAAACAGTAAGTCCGCAGCTGGTTGAAATCAAAGTTGGTGAAAAGCCCATGGACTACATTCTTCCTGATGGATCTAAAGTATACCTTGATGCAAACAGTTCAATCTCATTCCTTGAGGATTTTGATGAGCGAAATGTAACTTTTGAGGGTAGAGGGTTTTATGACGTCGTAAAAGGTGGTTCTACATTTACGATTCAAATGAATGATCTGAGTGTCACAGTATTGGGGACCTCATTTAGCCTGGAGACTTCAGATAATCAGTTCAGGTCCTTCGTTATGGAAGGCCTGGTAAAAGTTTCTGATAATCAAACCAGTAAAATGGTTAATCCTGGAGAGCTACTCACCTATCAGAAATCTACGAAGGAATTTGGAATTACTACTAATGACAACCCCAATATCCTGGCCTGGAAAACAGGTAAGTTTATATTCAAAAATACTCCATTTGACGAGGTCACTGATAACCTGTCAAAGTACTATAAGGTAGATTTCAGTAATGCCAGCCAGTACAAAAGCTGCATGGTCACAGCTGAATTCAATCAGCAAGAACTCGCTGAAGTATTAGCCGTTTTAGGTGAAATATTAAACCTTGAGTTCAAAATCTCTAAGTCAGAAGTAAAAACACTAGGAAAAGGCTGCAGGTAAATATTAATTTTAAGCCTGATACATCGTTATCCTGTTGGATAGTGAAGTCATTTCAATGCTTAAAACTTTTACCCGGTTATCAATTGTATTCATTTTTCTGCTGTCAGGGCACTTTGGTCTGTCACAGGACAAATCCCTGCCTGAGGGAACATACACCCTGGAAGAGCTGCTCGTTCTCCTTGATAAAGACTACAATCTTGCTTACAGTTTAAATACCATCCCAGGTGATTCCAGAATTATTATTTCGGAAAACACTCCGTACAATGAATTATTCCAGCTGATTTCCAATCAGGCCAATGTATTGATCAAGAAGCAAGGGGCATCTTATATTATTACCTCAGGGAGTCTAAAACAGGAAAAATTCTCAATCAAAGGCTTTGTTAGAGACCGGGAGACTGGTGAACCGCTCATTGGATCAGCAATTATTTTAAAGGATTCATACAAGGGAGTAGTCACAAATAGCTATGGATATTATTCGCTGACGCTACCACCAGGTAGCTATGAAGTTGTTTGCTCATTTATTGGCTATATGCCTGACACGCTCTCATTAGATCTCCAGAGTCATGTCAGTCACAACTTTACCTTGTCCTTGCGTGCTTCGGAGCTGGCAGAAATCACTGTTTCTTCCAGAGAACCGGAGTATAACATCAAGAGTATCATTCCTGGGGTAAACACATTGAACCTTCAGACGGAGGGTCAGATACCTTATTTCTTAGGAGAGGTGGATGTGATCCAGGGGGCACTCCTGATGCCAGGTATCCGGACCATAGGGGAAGATGCCAGTGGTATTAACGTAAGAGGCGGCGAGGTGGACCAGAACCTGTTATTGCTGGATGAGTCTATCATCTATAACCCCAACCACTTTTATGGATTGATCAGCGTCTTCAATCCCGAGGCGGTAAATAATATAGAAATAATGAAGGGTTTCATGCCTCCATCCTATGGAGGTCGTGTTTCATCTGTCATCACCATCAATCAAAAAGAAGGTAATGACGAAGATTTTAGTGTAACCGGTGGAGTTGGTCTTGTCTCAGCACGTTTAATCGCTGAGGGTCCAATCAAGAGAAAAGTGAGCTCGTTTATTGTTTCGGCACGCCAATCCATTGCCGATCTGTCGGTATTAGGTAATACCAGCTCAGGGCTTAGCCGTAATACTGCCAATTTCCAGGATTTTAACACCAAACTCAACTGGAAGGTAAATCCTTCGAATACCATTCACCTGGCAGGGTATTTTGGAAATGATAGAAACAGGACTGGATTTGATGCGGTGAGAAATTGGGGCAATCGAAACCTTTCTGTCCGCTGGAACCACCTCTTTGGACCACGGTTATTCAGCAATTTCACCAATACAGTCAGCGAATATTTTTACCGGGTTACCGACCCTCAGGAAGCTGGTTCCTTCGTTGGGCGTTCCAGTATCATCAATTATTCCTCCAAAGTGGATCTTGCATTTTCTATCACTCCACAGCATGAACTCACATTCGGGGCAGGCACCATTTACCACAGGCTTTTACCAGGAGAGCGTATTCCTTTTGATGAAAATGCCTCTTCCAGGCCTTTTTCATTAGATACGGAGAATGCTTTCGAATCTTCGGCATATGTAGGTCATGAATGGGAAATTGGTAAAAAATTCACCACGCTGTATGGCTTTAGGGTAAGTTCCCTGATAAACCTCGGTCCGGCAAGCGTTTACACTTATGATCCTGACATGGAGAGAAACACAAGCAATATCATTGATACCACGCTATTTAAAGAAGGTGAAGTTATCCAGCACTATTATGGTCTTGAGCCACGTATCTCCACAAATTATATCTTTAACAATGCACAATCTGTCAAGGCATCCTATACCCGAACGTATCAATATCTTCACCTCATCTCAAACACAGTAATCCCCTCTCCTACTGACATTTGGAAGATCAGCGATCAGTACGTTCCACCAACCCGATCAGATCATTATTCGCTGGGGTTCTATCAAAACCTGGGAAATAACATGTTTGAGACATCCATTGAGCTATACTACAAGGCACTGGACAACATCATTGAGTATAAGAATGGAGCAAACCTGCTTTTCAATCCTAACATGGAAACAGAAATACTGACCGGTGTTGGTAGATCCTACGGCATGGAGATTTTTGCTAAAAAGAACCATGGGCGCTTCACTGGCTGGGTAAGCTATACGCTCTCCAGGGCTGAGTTAAAGGTGAAAACTCCCTTTCCCAACCAGACCATCAATGGCGGTAGGTACTTCCCTGCCAATCATGACAAACTCCATGACATATCTCTTGCTTCCATTTTAAAAATAGGTGAAAGATGGGCTGCATCGGGTACTTTTAACTTCAGCTCCGGTAGACCCATTACGCTGCCAGCAGGAAAGTATGAATTTGAGGGTAACCTGGTTCCACACTTTCAGGACAGAAACCAAAACAACCTGCCAAGCTATCATCGCTTAGATCTTTCATTGAAATGGAATGGAAGGCAGTTTAAGAAGGATGGGTCACCCAAACGATATAAAGACTATTGGACCTTTGTTCTCTACAATGTATATGGTAGGGCTAATGCTTATTCATTGATTTTCAGGAAATCTGAAACGGATCCAAACCTGACAGAGGCCATTCCATTTACTATTTTTGATACACCCATTCCTGCCATCACTTACAACTTTAAATTCTGATGAGGAAATACCTAAATATCGTGATTTTGATAGCGGTTATCAGCTGTAGCGACGATATTGACCTCCCCGTAGCACAGGAAATTCTTGTTGTGGAGGGATGGCTCACTGATCAGGATACCATCCAACAAGTCAGACTTTCAAGAACTGTAAGTTTTGAATCTGAGAATTCGAGCACCCTGGTGAATAATGCAACAGTATACATCAGGAGTAATCAGGAAAGCTATGAACTTTCACACAGCAAAAATGGCATTTACCTGTCAGAAATAGAATTTGCTGGTATAGCAGGTAGATCATATTGGCTGGAAGTGTCGCTGGAAGGAAAAACAATATTCTCGAACAAAGAAAGAATGAGGACCGTACCAATCCTGGATAGTGTATATTTTGACTTTTTTGAACGGCAGTCCGAATTAAATCCTCAAATAGAAGAATTGGTTTATTACCCAATCGGTTATTTTTCCGATAATGGAGAAGAGCAGAATTTTTATAGATGGAAATTTCAGCGCAATCAAGAGGCTTTTGCTGAGCCAGAAGACATATTTATCCAGGAAGACAGGTTTCTGAATGGATTGGATTCCATCAAAAATGAATTTACTGGTTTTGAATACGAACTTAATGATACCATTTCGATAGAACTACAAGAGATCTCATTTGAGGCTTATAACTATTTAAGGTTGCTGAGACTGCAGACAACCTCATTAGGTACCAGAAGTGGAACTACTCCATCCGTTGTGCGAGGAAATCTGGTGGATACTGACAATCCATCTAGCCTTGTCCTTGGTTATTTTGGGGTGATCTCTACAACATCCGGTGTCAGGATAATAAATCCATAATTTTTCTAAAGTTTATTTAGGGGTATATCAACGTTTTCTTGACTTAAGTACAAATGGTCAAAAAACTCATCATATTGATGTTAGCAATAGTCATTGTTCTGTTCGGGATTACACTGTCAGGCAGTAAAAAAAGATCCGGAAACAGAGACAATGAGTATATCTATAACTAATGAATATAATGGTACTAAAAAGAAGTAAAATATCACGAGGAATTGGACGCCTCATCAAAAGGAAAGAAGTAAATCATTTCGAAAGTGTTGTCAACATCTTTCAGGAAGATCCAACCAACAGGTATAAATACCTGGAATCTTTCACTCAGGCACAATTGAATGAAATAGCCAATACTCACATTAAATAAACTGGCTTAATTTCTTCTCTCTATATTTATTCTCCTCGTATTTGAGAAGTTTAGATTGTCTGTTAGCTTAATAAGCTGACTGGGCTTAATTGCGTCAAAGGTAAAAACAAGTTTGGCCTCTTTATGCAAATGTATGAAGGCCTGAAAATCCTCTTGTGTTCCGGCATGGTAGCCATCTGCATACCAAATCAAACCTTTGACTTTCTCCACTTCATTAAAATTTAGGAAATACAATTTAACACCTTAGCTCTACACTTCATTGCTTGATGGATTTTGATTTCAAGATTAGATCAATTTTCCTTAATAAGTCCTATCAGATTACACGTAAACTTCCATTCTGGACTAAAAAATAAACTTTCAATAACCCCCTCTCGAAGCCGAAACTGACCCAATCAGCGAATTTTATTTCATTATTCGGACTTAAACACTTTTCTTAGAGGACGGTATGGCATTAAATTTGTGAAATGTTTAGGTGGTGCATATGAATATGCCCACACACTATGATGTTTAGAACACTAGTTTTTTTCTTCTTTTTATTGATTTTACATGCAGGTTTTTCCCAATCTACCTATACGTCAAGAGCTAATGGTACGTGGGAAAGTGGAGCGAGGTGGAATTGCACAGGACCCTGTGGAGATGCATGGCCAGGGCAAAGTGGCTCAAATGACAATGTCGTTCTCGCCAGCCCATATACTATATCTGCCAACAATGGCACAAAGGACATCAATAACCTGACCATTAACAATGGCGGGACCTTAAATCAGGCTCCAACAAGCAACTGGAACACCGCAACAATCAACATAGGAGGAAATTACTCAAACAGTGGCACACATTCTCAAACAGTTGGTGGGTTTGTCAGAAGTAGTGTTATTAATGTAGTAGGAACGTACACGGTTACAGCTACTGGGAATCACACAATTACTGGTGGAGGAACAATTACAGCAGCGACTGTCAATACCACAGGTAATGTAACCAATGGAGGTACTATCAATCAAAACTGTTCCGGTTTCTCAGCTTCAAATCTTAATGCCGGTGGAAATTTCATCAATAATGGCACAATTAATCATTCTTCCACAGCTACAGTACAGATCACCTGCGATGGCAACTTCACAAACAATAGCACCATTAATCAAGGTGGTACCAATGGAACAAGTTCTATAACAGTACTAGGCAATTATAATAACACAAGCTCACATACGCTGACCTCAAATTCAGTGAATCAGGAGGCATTATTAACTATCTCCGGCGCTACGATCTCCGGGGCAGCCACCTTCTCCGGTTCCGGCCAGGCATCTTCACTAACTTTAAATGGTGCTGTGCAACAAACTCTCGGGAGCGTTTGGTCCGTGTCTAATATGGAAATTGATAATAGTTTTGGAACAATCCCGCAGGTTATTTTCAATAATAATGTGACCATCAATAACAGTCTGACATTAACCGATGGTGTGGTTCAGACGTCCAACACTGTCATATTCACCAGCACTGCTACCAGTACGGGAGGCTCAGCCGGTAGTTATATCGATGGACTTGTTCAAAAAACTGGCAATACCAATTTTGTCTTTCCGCTGGGAGACGGGAATATTTGGGCAAGGACTGAAGTATCCTCAATTTCAAATGCAGATGCCGTATTTCGTGCACAGTATTTTGATGGTGCCTATGTAGATGTTTTTACTATGGATCCACTATCCAATCCATCCATCCAATCAGTAAGCGATATTGAATATTGGACTATTACTGAGAACAGTGGCAACAACAGGACTGCAAGAGTGAGATTGTACTGGGAGGACAGCATCAGAAGCCATATTATTGACCCAGCCGACCTGTCAGTAGCCAAGTTTGATGTTTCCCTTGATCCGGATGCCTGGACAAATGATGGTACCAGTTATACCACCACCCTCAATGGTGATAATTCAGGAAACATCATTACGACTGGCAACGTGAGTTTCTCCTCGGGTCCGATCACTTTTGGTTCCATTGCAGGAACAGCCCTACCAATCACACTGATTGAGTTCAATGCGGAAATAAAGCATCACCATACTCTGCTGTCATGGACGACATCAAGTGAAATAAATAATGAATTCTTCACCATTGAAAGAAGGACTGACTTTGATACTGACTTCAGAATAATCGGAAAAGTAAACGGTGCTGGGAACAGTACCACAATACAAAAGTATTCGTATGCCGATACCAAACCTCAGACAGGTAAAAACTATTATCGATTAAAGCAGACTGATTTTAATGGAGATTTTGAATATTTCGATATCATAATGGTCTCATTTGAAGAAAGTATTGATTTTTCCATCTTTCCAAATCCATCAAGTGGAGATTTTCACATCAATAGTTACTTTGGAGACCTACCTGCCGATCTCACAATATTTGATCATATGGGTAAATGGATAAATTCATACAACCTAAACGAGCTCGATAGAGATCAGATGCTAAAGACTGACCTCAATCCAGGGCTTTATATTTTTCAGGCCAAAATTGGAGACCAAACCATTACAAAAAATATTGTGATCAAATGATTCAGACCTTCTTAATTTAAAAAGGCGTCTGATTACAATTCCGCAAACAGAATATTTTTGAACTCAATAGTCATGTCCCTGTTCGGATGGAGCTGTAACCCAACAGGACCTTCCTCAATCGCTGTTTCTGAGTCAAATACCAAGACTTCTTCGCTATTGAGCCAAATCGTATAAACGCTGCCCTCAGCTTTTACTTTGATGGTATTCCAATCATCCATCTTCAACAGTTTCTTGATGTTGCTGGCTTCTACCGGGTATCCTTTGCCGGGGATGTAAGGCGAACAGGTCATATCTCTCTTGAGTGAACCAGACTCCCCAATCTGAATTTGTTCATTTTCTGTCCGGATGAATATTCCGGAATCGATGGTTCCATCACCAAACTTAAAATCTGTCTGAATAATAAAATCCCTGTAGGTATTTTCGGTCCATAAAATAGACCCCTTTTGATCAGGACTGCTCTTGGCTGTCAGTATGCCATTACCGGCCGACCACCAGATATTGCCCTCAGGTGCTACCCATCCGGACAGGTCCTTGCCATTAAAGATCTTTTTCAGTTTAGGGTCCTTGATCTTATCTGAAAAGGTGAAAGAGGTGATAAGAATTACAACAATCAGTACAGAGATTGAATGTTTCATGGGGCTAATCATTTATGTTACTTTAGCTTAAAGCTAAGAAAATTTAATGACTAGGATGAGGTATTTTTAAATCCCAAATCACATTATCACACCTCAATTATCTAAGGAAATATGGATCCAGTTGATGATTACATTTCGAAATACCCAATCCCTACACAGGAAATTCTGAATAAGATCAGATCAATCATAAAAAACGTTGTACCTGAGGCCGAGGAGAGTATCAGCTATGGAATGCCAGCTTATAAACACCTAAAGAAGCCGCTTGTCTATTTTGCAGGCTACGAAAAGCACATTGGGTTCTATGCGACTCCTTCCGGGCATTCCGAATTTGAAGATGAGTTGAGGAAATATCCTCAAGGCAAGGGATCTGTTCAATTCCTGTTGAACCAGCCTATTCCCTATGCCCTCATAGAGAAAATTGTTGTTTTCAGGGTAAAGGAAAATCTCGCAAAAGCAAAGTCTCAAAAACAGAAAGGATAGAAAATCAGGGCAAACCGTAGAACCCAATATGATTTCTACCATTTAGCTTCTCCAGCGCATCTAAATAAATAGCTCTTCGCTCAGGATAGTGATGAATTGCTTCTTCAATGAGAGGCACTATTCTTTCCGAATTAAAATCCAGCACTTGCTCATACTCCCAAGTTTGAGGTGCCAGCGCATAAGGTATCAAAAAATCAAGGGCACGTCTAATCGCAGGATCCTCTTCATCAGGAATAGTCCATAGGTCTAACCCAACTTTTTGACCAAGAATGGCCAGAAGCATCAGGCTATTCAGGTTCATGGTGCTATAGTCCCACGTCCTGGTTCTTGCCAACTCTTCAGGCTGCTTTCCCTCAGCATCCACATGTTCCAATATTCTATCAGCAGAACCAGTAAGGATTCTTTTGGCTGTGGCGGTATCACCAACAGCTATTGCGATAGAAGATACCTGTACATCATACCAGGTCCCGTGGTTGTTCAACCTTGTGAATTCTTCCTTACCAAGATCACTGGTCAGGAGCCAATTCATATAGTCAGACATCCAGTTTTTCAACTGCTGCTGATCTTCTTCACTCCACACCCTGGAATTTCTGATAAGCATTGCTGCATCCATTACCTGGGAGATGTCCCGTGTCTCGATAATTCCATAACAACGCCCATCTGCTCTTCCAGGTACACCCTGACCAAAATTAAGATTAGGATTCATCTGAGTACTGTCATTGATGTACCAATGCCTCAAAACCTCAGCAGCTTTGTCTGCATATTTTTCTTCTTTGGTAATCTGATAGGCTAACCCACACACAAAAGCGATATCCTGGGTCTCACTCATATATCTCTTGTCTGTAATTCCATGAACTTCGGGGTTTACCAGCCCATCTTTTCTGATGTATGGCAATCCATCCTCTGTATCTGGGTTGGGCCACCAATAAATGCCCATACTCATGTAATCATGCTTATTACCACTGGGTGGAGTAAATGTTTTCTGCAGTACTGAATACGGCCCCTCATCCATCATTTCATTGGCAGAGTTGATAATTGATTCCTTCAGGTCTTCCTGAATTATCAAAGGCTGAGATGACCAGAGAAGCCTCAAGTCTTGGGTATGGTGTTCTTTTTTATCGCAAGCAAAAAGGAGTAGAACCAATAAGGAAACAGGTAGGTTGAACAAGAGTAATTTCATTTTCAGGTTATTTGGAAACAATGGTAATGAATTTTGCATGGTTCTCTAAATCGTCTGTCACATCATGACTTCTTTCAGTTGATTATTTACTAATTTCAATTTTGCAATCAACAACACCAAATATCCCAAAACCAATGCGTTACATTACTTTAATAATGATCTCTCTGATCATCCACTCTGGTCTTTTTGGTCAGGATCTGATGAGCGGAAAATACTCTGTAGATGAATTGAAAGGCTTATTCATCTCACAGGATGACTGGAAGCCCTTTCCTGAAATATCTGATAGAGATGCCTGGAATAAGATAGATCCTGAAATCATGAAGGGCTATCTTGAGCAAGCCAATGAATGGATAGCATACGAATGGCCATATATTCCCGCCACTCATTCACTGCTTATTGACCGGACAGGTGATCGTGACACCTACCAACAAGTCAGCTTCGAAAAACGCACGGTTTTGGGCACCATGATACTGGCCGAAATATATGAAAACAAGGGGCGCTTCATCGACCCCATTATCAATGGGATCTGGTCGATCTGTGAAGAGTCCTGGTGGGGCGTGCCTGCACACTTACCAAAAACTGAGGAGTACTCTGGTTTAATGGATGTCAGCGATCCTTTTGTGGATCTCTTTGCTGCAGAAACCCTCACCTTTCTGGCATGGGCAGATTATTTTCTGGGAGATCAATTTGATGAGGTATCGCCTCAGATCAGAAAAAGGATCTATTACGAAGGAAACAAAAGAATTTTTGAGCCCCTGATGGCCAAACACCATTGGTGGATGGGCGAAGAAGGTCGCAGACCGAACAACTGGAACCCCTGGATCTGTAGCAACTGGCTCAATTCCGTGCTTCTATTGGAAAAAGATGAGAATACACGCATGGCACACGTTAACAAGATTCTGGTCGTACTTGACGAGTTTCTAAATCCCTATCCGGAAGATGGTGGATGCGACGAAGGTCCATCTTATTGGGGGGCTGCGGCTGCTTCACTATACGATAATATTGAAATATTGAATACTGCCACGAATGGTGCTTTTAGTTATGTCTCGGCTGATCAAAAAGTAAAGAACATGGCTGCCTACATTTACAAAGCACAGGTGAGTAAGGACTACTTCATCTCCTTTGCTGATGCTGATCCACAAACAAATGTAGATGGAGGTTTAATCTATCGATTTGGCAAAGCAGTGAATGACCCTGCCATGATGAAATTCGGGGCATACTATTATGATGCCACCGATCGAAAAATTGGTCGATTTCACTATTTCAGAAACTTCTATGAGCTATTTGCTCACGAAGGTGTAATAAATACTGAAAAAGTGCTTCCACTTCCTCGAGACTCCTGGTTCCCGGACCTTCAGGTGATGGTATCCAGAGACAAAGAAGGAACAGATGCTGGCTTTTTTGTAGCCGCCAAAGGCGGACACAATGCAGAGAGTCACAACCACAATGACATCGGCAATTTCATGGTCTTTTTTGATGGCAATCCGGTATTAATAGATGTAGGTAGAGGAACCTATACAAGAAAAGTATTCAGCGATGAGCGATACGATATCTGGTTTCACAGATCAGATCACCACAATACTCCATCGATTAACGGTGAACAGCAGCCTCCTGGCAAAGAATTTCACGCATCCGGGGTAGCCTACCGCATGCGAAATAGCAATGTGTCACTGACAGAAAACATTGGCACAGCATACCCCGATGATGCTGGCATCAATGCTTACAACAGGTCCATACGCCTAAACAGAGGGAAGAATGTGACGGTAACCGATACTTATGACTTAAAGAAAGGTGAACAGATCACACAACACCTGATGACGGCTTTTCCAGTAGAACAGGTGAAACCAGGAACACTGCTAATTGATGCCAATGGAAAAAATATGCAAATCACTTATCCTGTTGCCAATACCACTGTGGAAATTGAAAAAGTAAAGTTGGTCACCATGGAGGATCAGGGTGTAATTCAGAAATGGGGTGATAACATCTACAGAATCAATATTACCAGCACTTCCCCAGGGCTAAAGGGGACATTTGAAATGAAAGTGAGCAAGATGTGATGTTATAATTTGAAATATGATCATGTGAACAAGTTTTAAGCGATCAAGGGGTCGTATCAACTGTCTGGTAAGTACTATTATTGAATTAATGTTCTAGACAGACTACCCAATGATGAAAATTATCCAAATTCTATTTCTAACCGTCTTAATCTCACCGATTGCCAATGCTCAAAAACCCATTGAGCTTGAGGATCGAAGGGAGATTTTTGTTGATCATTTTTTGATCGATCATCTGGATGGAGTAGAAATTGTCATGCATTCCCCGATAGATGAGGGGATTGTTTTCCCTTTTGATAAACCTTGGGAAGGGCATTTCAGTGCTTATGTTACTATCATAAAAGATCAGGATCTTTTTAGGGCCTACTATCGAGGAGTGAGGGAGGCTGGCAAAGATGGGAATGATGCCGAGGTAACCTGCTATGCCGAATCAAAGGACGGGATTAACTGGAACAAGCCTGATTTAGGATTATTTACAGTGTATGGCACGGACCAAAACAATGTGATACTTGCACAGGCCGCACCAGTCACTCACAATTTCAGTCCCTTTATTGATAAGAATCCTGACGTGAGCCCAGACCAAAAATATAAAGCGCTTGGTGGCACCAGTCGAAGTGGGTTGATTGCATACGTTTCCTCAGATGGAATCCATTGGAATAAGTTATCGGATGAAGCAGTTTTCACGGAAGGTAAATTCGATTCTCAGAATGTGGCTTTCTGGTCAGAATCTGAGAATCAATATGTTTGTTATTTCCGCACATGGAGTGAGGGCGGGTATCATGGTTTCAGAAGCGTAAGCAGGACTACTTCCAAAGATTTTATTCACTGGACTGAACCCGTAGAGATGACTTTTGGAGACACCCCAATGGAACACCTATATACCCAACAGACCAGCCCTTATTTTCGTGCTCCTCATATTTATGTTGCCATTGGAGGAAGATTTATGCCAGGAAGACAGGTACTCACTGAAGAACAAGCCCAGGCACTGGACGTAAATCCCAAGTATTTCAAAGATTGTTCGGATGCCTTTTTTATGACTACCAGAGGCGGAAACAACTATGATCGTTCGTTTATGGAAGCCTTTATCCGACCAGGGATCGGACTCGACAACTGGGTATCCCGTTCCAACTATCCTGCTCTCAATGTAGTGCAGACAGGACCATCAGAGATGTCAGTGTATGTCAACCAGGACTATGCGCAGCCAACCGCTCATCTTAGGAGGTATTCGATGAGGTTGGATGGTTTTACATCAATCCGAGGAGGGTATCAGGGAGGAGAAGTCACCACCAAACCTTTCAGATTCGACGGGAACAAACTAGAGCTCAATTACTCAACATCTGCCGTTGGAGAAATTAAAGTAGAGTTGCGGGATGAAAAAGGAAATGTCATTCCTGGATATGCAATGGACGACTCTCAGACCATCATTGGGAATGAAATATCAAGAATTGTGGAATGGAATGGAAATAGCGACATTTCCGATCTCTCAGGGAAAACCATAGAAATGAGGGTTTACCTGAAAGACGCGGATCTTTTTGCAATTCAATTTAAAGATTAGAGATTACAGAAAGGAGTATAAAAAAAACGCAGCGTTCGAAAAGAAACATATTGCTTTTCGAACGCTGCATCTGACTCACTTAATAAATCAATCTTCCAGTTTCAATACTGCATATTTTCCTTTGTTCCATCCATGGATCAGGACATACAGCTGCTCAGATCCGTCTGCTGATTTTACAATATGTGGCCATACCTGGTGAATATTAGTCAACACTGGAATCTCCAGATCTCCCGGAACAAGAGTGGACACCAACTCTTCGCTGGTATGCACATAGATAGGTGCAGATTTTTGACTCCCAATAGGGCTCAATGCATTGAGAAAGTAGTGGTCTGATTTATAAGAAACATTACAAATGAGCGCGCCTTCAGGGATATCATCAAAAATCTCTACATACTTTCCTTTGCTGGTAAACTTCACTACCTGCCCTGCTGCCCTATTTGCTACCAGGATATGATTTTTGTAGGCGTAGATACCATGAGCAGTCTTAAACTGTCCGGGTTCATCTCCTTTACCTCCCCAGGCCAGGTCACCCCAGCTCCATTTGCCATCTTTTTCTTCGATGGTCATCACAAAATCTCCTTTGGAATATCCATGAGCCACATAAAGTGTCCCCTTGAGATAAGTAACATCCGTTACACCAAAATTGCTGTCAGGAGACCCAAAAAATTCATTGGCTGGGGCGAATGAGAATTCATTACCTGTGGGCTTAAGTATCTCACTGACAATTTTACCTTCAAGCGTAACTACAAGTACACGCTTTCCTTCCTGTGCTACAGCCAGGTATTTTTCTCCTTTGTGAACAAAAAATACAATCCCGTGAATGTTGTCTTTGAGTCTCTCATCGGTGCCTATTGTAGACCATTTAGTCAGGTCAGCACTGATCGCACACAGCCCATAACCAGGGATCCCAGTATATACGATGCCTGTTTCAGGATCTTCATTAAATCCACCATGCATTTTAGGCTCAAATTCAACTGCCGCTTCAGGGAAAGCCGAAGTAAGTTGCTCATCATAAGAAAAGACAAAAGCTCCCTGTCCTGTAACAAGCTTGGCGAGCGAGCCTTCATGCGCAAATTCTTCATGAGGAATCGTTTCACCTGCATAAGCCAGTTCATGTGAATGGTGAGTGTGGTCATGGTCGTGATCATGGCTGTGCTCCTGTGAGAAGCCATTTGTAGCATAAGCCAGAACGGTCCCAAAAAGGAAAAGGGTCTTTGTTGTCTTAGATATCATTGTTGGTAAAATTTTTTCGGAAGTTAGACATTCCGGCTAAATAAGTCAATTTCAAACCTTTTCACAGGTTTAATTATCAACTCATAGTTAGCTGAAACCAGATACATTTGGAAAATTAAAATTACAAACGGGTATTTAAAATGTTGTTGTATATAGACCCAAAAGTATAACTCAGGCCTACTCCGACATTTAGTCGGTAATTGGTTGCTATAGCACGTTGCTGGAGAATAATATCCTCCAGCGAAGCATCCCCCAGTTGAAGATTAATCTGATCCCTGATCATATCAAAGTCAGCATTGATGCTGGCAAATAGTCCTTTGAAGATTCTAACACTTGCTCGATTATCAATAGAGATTCGGTTTTTCGAAAAATCATTCAGGAAATTGCGCACCGCAACACTCGAAAAAATATAACCCCAATCTTTTCTGAATCTTACATTCATAGAAAAAGATTGACTAGGAAAACGGTCCTCTTCAACATCAAAAATGGTGGTCTCCAAATACTTTTGATAATTGTAGCCGATTTTGTATGCGAAGGTTATCTCGCGGGTAAGCACTTCTCTATAGTCGAAGAGACTATATTCAACAGCAGGAGAAACATTAAGACGCAACTGAAAATTATCAACATTATTGTTTTCAATATTTGTAAATACCCCTGCTGACCAATGGTCACCAAGACTTTTGACTACACTGGTCCCAAAATATTTGAACTCTCGAATACTTGTGAATTCCGTTCCGTCATCCTGGTCAATATTCAGAATTCTCCTCCTAAATAAACCATCAATTCTTACCCTCCAGTTTTGAGAAACCTTGTCTCCTTCAAACCCTAGTTCATAGTTAAGTTCTTCCCTGGAATCCTGGTCTCGCAACCTTAACTCACCCTGGATTTCAAAAACCCAATTTTTCCATGGGTCTCTTTGAATTTTGTTGTTAGTTTCTTCTGAATCTTCAGCCACAACAATCGTGAATTTATCGGTCAAATTGGTCTTCAGGATATATGGTACAAAGCCTTTAAGCACTTCCTGTAACAGTTCATTCCTTGTCTCATTATATGTCAGTGTTCTGGAGAAGTCCGCAGAATAAGTAAAATTCATACCTTCAAAATCTCCCTTACCCACATATTCCATTTTGTAAATCTCACTGGATGGACTCCACGTGCGGTTAATCAATAGGTATACATCAGCCAGCGATTGATCACGAACATGGGTAAGAAAAAGGCTATTTTGTTGCATATAGTTTTCATCACATCCGCGACAGTCAATCATCACTTTTAGCTCGTTGAGTTGATTGTCCTGAGCATTTGTAATGAGACAGAAAAAAATTAACACAATACCAATCGTATAGGCTTGTGGCTTGAATATCATCATGTTGAAAAAGTTGAAGACCAGATATATAATAAACATCAAACACAAATAAGTGTTTGATTTACATTTAAATGCTATTTATGTTTTGCATTCTGGGCAGGTTTATTGATAAAACCCGCAAGTTAATTTATTCTGAGGGACTCAAATAATCTCATAAAACTCATTTAGTGCCACCAGATGGAAGGTATGATTTAGGGTTTCAACCAGAACATTTGAGGTCACCTGGTTGTTGAGAGCGGTTTGCCAGAGATTCAGAGGTAGACCATCCAATCACCTTCAGTAATGTTCTGTAAACATTGTTGGATTTGAAAGTGAGTAGCTTCTTTTCAAATAATCTCCCAAATCACGATCTGACAAGCAAGTAAAGGCATCGAATGTTAGCTTTTAAGCTTCTCAATGGTGATCGGTAGATCATAAATCCTTTTTTTACACGCCTGATAAACAGCGTTGGCAATAGCTGCTCCTGTAGGTGGCATTGAAACTTCACCCCCTCCCTCAGCAGTCATTTCCGGTCGATCGATCATTTCCACTTCAACCTCCGGAATCTCATTAAATCGGAGGATTGGGTAGGATGACCAATCTTTGCTCGTTATCCCATGTTTGTCAAAAGTCACCTGTTCCTTCAAAGTCCAGCTTGCTGCCTGTATCATCCCTCCTTCAATCTGATTTTTTATACCATCCAGGTTGATCACCTCTCCCACATCCACTGCTGCCCAAAGTTTTATTATTTGCAGATTTCCCAATCTCCGGTCTACAGACACTTTGGCTGCTACAGAAGCATAGGCTGCACTGTTTTTATATCTGCAGAAAGCATACCCAATTCCCTCTTCCTTTGAAACACTTTCCTTTTGAGTTAATTCTTTGATCTTTAAAATTGTCGCTTTTGCACGATCGTCGTCCAGGTGGGCCATACGGAATTCCAGTGGGTCTCTTCCAGTCTTTTCCGCAAGTTGATCCATCATAGATTCTGTAGCAAAAATGGTGGCATAGGCTCCTAAGCTTCGTAGTGACGACACCCGAAAAGGCCCTTGAAAATAATGAGCATTCAACTGCATATGAGGAATACTATAATAAGGGTCTGCATTTCGGTGTCCGCCACCCAGGTATCCTCTTCCACTCATGGGTTTTGGATGCTCAAGATACCGGGCTGCCAGCAATGTGCCTGCATCGTTGTTGGGTCTTGTACTATGGGAGTCGGTCCATACATCCGCTTTCCAGCTATTGATATTTCCATCGGTATCTAATCCTGCTTCAATCTCAATGACGATGGTCGATCCGTAGGGCTCCCACACATTTTCATCAGCTCTTGACCATTGAACCCGAATGTGCTTTTCCGGATAAGCCATCGCAAGGACTGCGGCATCAGCTGAGGCATCATCTGCTGTACTATGTCCATAACAGCCTGCTCCCGGCACGCTGATGACGTGTATATTATCTTCAGATAGATCTAGCATAGCCGAAATAGCACGCCTCATCGGATATATTCCTTGGCTATGCGACCAGATGTGTAGTACCTCCCCGTCAAACATGGCGACACTACAAGCAGGGCCCATCGAACCATGCTTGATATATGGTTTAATGTATCGAGCCTTTAGTGTTTCTGTATTGGACACGGCAGACACGTCTCCTTCATTGCGAATATTAACGGGATCTTCTGCAATAGTCTGAATGGTCTTTAGAAGATCCGCCTCCTGAGGAAACGGAGACGACAAAGACCATTCGGTATTTTGCCTTAGATACTTTTCTGCTTTTACAGCCTGATATTCCCGTTCTGTTATCACCCCAATAAAATTACCGTTCACCACTGTCTTTATTATCCCGGAAACCTTACCAGTTAACCCAGACTCATCAATTCTGATAAGCTGAGCCTGGTAGTTAGGAGGACGAAGGATACGAGCGTGCACCATCCCGGGGAAACGAAGATCCTGCACATAGGTGTGCCTCCCTGTTACCATCATTTCAATGTCTTGTCTTGGGACAGCTTTGCCTACATATTTCCGGTTGGTGGGTTTTTTGATAGCAACAGGGATCGTAACTTCTGTTTCAACCTGTGCTCCTTCCAGCACTTCCGACCAAGTAAGAATCGGTCCACCATCCCTGGATTTTACTTTTCCATCTACAAACAGCATGTTATCCACTGGTACACCTAATTTTTTTCCTGCCAGTTCTATCAGCTTTTGCCTGGCAGTAGCAGCAGCATACCTTACCGACATTGCACTATTGGGAACAGAATTGCTCCCGGCAGTGTATCCTTCATCCGGTGTGATTCCTGTCTCTGCCAGATGAACCTCCACCAGATCAAGGGATACATCCAATTCTTCGGCAGCTACCTGCCTGATTGCTGAACGTATACCCTGACCTAACTCTACTTTACCAGAAAAGACACTTACCCTGCCATCCTCGTGTAAATGCAGCCAGGCATTCACCTGTTTAGTCCTTCGCATACTTCCTGGTAAGTCCCCGGTATATTCTACTCTTGGTGCCATTACCCATTCCTCATTTCCTACACAAGCGCCAAGTATGGTAAAACCTACACTGATGTACCCGGTATGCTTGAGAAATCTTCTTCGGGAAGGATTAATCTTTGTCATGCTAAGAGTTAATAATGGCTTTTTTTGCAGCTTTGATCATTCTGGTGTGTGTGCCACAGCGACACAGGTTGGGATTTAGGGCAGCCCTGATTTCGGAATCATCAGGCATTTTATTCAGATTTAGCAAGCTCACAGTAGACATTATCATCCCGTTAATACAGTACCCACATTGAGCAGCCTGTTCCTGTACAAATGCCCTTTGCACCGGATGCAATCCTTTTTCATCGACCAAACCTTCCAGTGTGGTAATTTTTTTATCACCAATGCTCGAGACAGGAATCACACAGCTCGTAGTTGCCTTGCCATCGAGCAACACATAACATGAACCACATTGGGCAAGCCCACATCCATATTTAGGCCCATTGAGCTCAAGATAATCATGTAAAACATACAAAAGGGGTGTATCCGAATCTGTATCAACTTCTCGCTGACTACCGTTGACTTGAAGCGTGTACTTTGGCATCTTGGGTTAGTTTAATAAAATCTAATATAGTGAAATGCTTGCTGAAAAGGTTTACAATATTATAAACAGACTTGTGAGTTGAAGCAAAAGGTGTTTAGAAACCAGCATCCCATCACACCATACCATTATAAATAATTATAACTAACAGATTTTCAAAGTGTTAACCAATACTTATTGAATTAAACAATTTATCTGGATAAATCTGGTGATTTACATTTTTTTCAATAAATTGAACCAAAAGAGATAGCTTGAACAATGAATTATTCAGAAATTTTTGTTGAGGAATGACCACCAAACAACGTCTACTGGGATGTTTTTTCATTCTCCAATCAATCATTTTGGTTCTTAGGATTTCAGTTGTCTCACGACCCCTCATCCCAACCACCACCAACGAACCCAGGTTTTGATTTTGTTTGCAATAAGCAATGTATTTTCCTGAGATGGATTTTTTTATGCAATAAGATATCTGTTTTATAAATGACTAAAATCAACATATAAAAAAAGTAAAATCAAGATCTAATTCAACAAGTTGATTATGAAAAGGGGTACAAATTCCTTATAAAAAGAGTAGTAAATCAAATAATACAAAATCGTGAATAGTCAGCCAACACACGTATTAATAGTGGATGATGATGTAGTCAATAATTTGATTACCTCACAGCGCTTAAAAGAAATTAAGATTGACAAGATTGGTATTACAAAAAATGGAAAAGAAGCTGTTGACTATTTGGACAACTGCAAAGGGTGTTATCCAGACCTGGTCCTTTTAGATCTGAATATGCCCGTGATGAATGGCTTTGAGGTATTGGAATACTATAGCAAATCAAATCACAAAGGAAAAACTCACTTCGCCATTGTTTCATCATCCAACGCTGAAGAGGACAAACTTAAGACCGCACAATACACCGATGTAATCGACTATATTTTAAAGCCGCTTAACAGAGAAAAGATAAAACGGTTGATCAGGGAGTTACCTGAGCGAGAGCCAGGAAAAAAGAGTGCTTAATTTTTATTCCTTGTACCACTGCCATAGCCCCTTTGATTAATATTGAAGTATTAATCGTAAATAATTGACCAATACATGAAGTACCTTGTATCCGGACTATCTGTCCTTATATTCATCTTTTCCTTTTCCTGTCAATCACCTTCCACGCCAGACATTGCAGTAGAATGGGAGCACATCACCAATTTTACAGGAGAACCTAATGTATTCGAGTCAAAGTTTACACTTACTCACAAAGATGGGACTTCTCTAAACGACCAAAACTGGACATTGTTTTTCAACATTGCTCCAAGACCGATGGTTTCCACCCCTACACCACAGCCAGCAACTATTGAGCACATCAATGGAGACTGGTATAAGATGACACCATCAGACGGTTTTAAGCTTGCAAAAGGAGAAACCATTGAAATATTATACCGTGGAACAGAGGGTGTGATCAAGGAAACTGACCGACCACTTGGTTTATACTTTGTGTTTTATGATGCCCAGGGCAATGAAGAGCAAATAGTTGAAGTGTCAGATTACACCTTTAAGCCATTTACCAAACCTGAGCAGATCCATAGAAATGATGAGGATTATGACCCCATCCCAACCCCTTCTTACCTGTATAAAACCAATCAGGATTTGATGGAACTGCCCAAAGAGAAACTTGACCTGATTGTACCCACTCCAGTCACCACCCAAAAGATGGAAGGTACACTCACTTTAAACAATACTTACACCATCTTTTATGAACCCTCGCTAGAAAAAGAAGCGAAATTCCTGAAGGAAAAGCTACTCACAGAGATTGGACTTGACCTCCCGCTTTCAACTAACGTCAGTGATGGCAAAGCCATTGCACTAAAGCAGAGCAATATCATGGTGAATGGATCATCAAAAGAAGCGTATCATCTCACCATAGACCCTGAACAAATCACTATTATGGGATCAGATAATGCAGGGGTATTCTATGGCATTCAGAGCCTGAGAGCGCTTATTCCCGTAGATGTCTTCAATACCAAAAGTGGTGATATCACACTTAGATGTAAAAAAATCAGTGATGCCCCCAGGTTCGGATTCCGAAGTCTCCACCTCGATGTAGGACGAAACTTTCAGACTAAAGAAACCATTTTGAAGCTCATCGATGTAGCGGCTTTCTATAAGGTTAATCACTTCCTTTTTTACGTCACTGAAGATGAAGGCTGGCGGCTGGAGATCAAAGATCTACCAGAGCTGACAGATGTGGGTGCTGTACGGAAGCATACCACATCATTCAAAAACAGTGTGATTCATCCTGCTTATGGATCTGGTCCCCATGCTAATGATCCGGAGAAAAATGGTAGTGGTTACTACACCCGGGAAGATTTCATTGAGATCCTGAAATATGCTCAGGAGAGACACATTACGATCATTCCTGAGGTAAACTTTCCTGGGCACGCCCGGGCAGCAATTAAATCGATGGAGGCTCGCTATGAAAGACTGATGAAAGAAGGAAAAACTCAGGAAGCTGAAATGTACAGACTTATTGATCCTGAGGACACTTCAAAATATATTTCAGCACAGGCATATAAAGACAATGTGGTTTGCGTGGTCAGAGAATCGGCTTATACTTTTTATGAAAAAGTAGTAGACGAGATCCTGGCGATGTATGATGAGGCGGGCGTTCCTATCACAAAATTTCATATGGGAGGTGACGAAGTACCCCATGGTGCCTGGACAGGCTCACCCATGGTAGCGGAGTTTTTAAAAGACCACCCTGAAATTGAAAACCATCACCAGCTGCATGCTTATTTCATCAAAAGGATGACTGAAAGACTGAAAGATAGAAACCTTGAATGGCATGGATGGGAAGAAGTTGCGCTGAAGAAGAATCCAGATGGAAACTATATACCCAACCAGGAGCTGATTGGGAAAAATATTGTGCCCTATATCTGGAATAACCTATTTGATTACCCGGATATCGGATATAAGCTGGCCAATGCCGGATATCCTATTGTCTTGTGCAATGTGTCTAACTTCTATTTTGACCTGGCTTACAGCAAGGATCCAGCAGAGCCAGGATTGTACTGGGCTGGATTCATCAACACAAGGGATAACTGGCATTTCGCGCCATTCAATATGTTTACAACAACGGCTACCACTTCCATGGGCAGTGAGCTACATGTGCTAAGAACCGAAAATAAAGACGGCAGAACAGTGGACATTATTCAAATTGAACCAGATGGACAGGTTCTTGAGCTAGAGAGACTTAACCCGGGCGCAGATAAAAATATTATTGGTATAGAAGCACAGATCTGGAGTGAAACGATCAAGGGTGAAGATATGCTTGAATACTATTACCTCCCTAAGTTGATAGGCTTCGCTGAGAGTGCCTGGACTAAGGCACGTCCATGGGAAAACATTGCTGATGAAGCCCAACGAAATGATTTGAAAGATAAAGATTGGAATGTATTTGCCAATCTCCTGGCAACTAAGGAACTACCCCGTCTAAGCTATGTCAACGAAGGGTACAATTACAGGGTACCACCTCCAGGTGGCGTTATTGAAGATGGAACCCTCAAAGCCAATGTAGAATTTCCGGGCCTTAAAGTCTACTATACAGTTGATGGCACAGAGCCATCCATAGATAGTGAATTGTATGAAGGTCCGGTAGAAATTGCCAAAGATGCTGAAGTACGAATTATTGCCATTGATGCATCAGGCAAAAAAAGCCGAAGCTTCATTGTGACAGAAGCAAGCGATCCGGCAACATCACTTTAGAAAATAGAATTAGCTGTTGTAGAACTTAAGCAGAGGCAACCTTCAGTTGAGTCCTGATGATCTGCTTGGTTTTTACCAGCTGATTCTTTACAGTATTCTTTGAAATATTGAGCAATGAAGCAATTTCTTCATATGATTTTCCTTCCTCGTAATTCAACTGAAGGATTTTTCTTCTTTTCTCAGTCAGGTCGTTTATTGCTAACTTAATGTTAGTAATGCGTTCCTCCTTGAGGTCAGGCTCGGACTGCTGATGCTCAACAATGTTGTGCCAGTATCTTTCTCTTACAAACTCATTTCGCTTCACTTCTTTGAGGTAATCATACACTCTGTTTCGGATGATCGTGAAGAGGTAGGAGTTAAAATTTAAATCAGGATTGATCCCAACACGCTTGTCCCATATCTTAATAAACACTTCCTGAATTAGGTTCTCAGATTCTTCGATGTCTTTAATAATCGAATTACAAAATCGGATCGCTGGCTCCTTATAAAGGTCATGAAGTTCTTTGAAAGCACTTTCATCGCCATTTCTAATTGCTAAAAGTAATTCCTTTTTCATGTGGTTTATTATTGGGTATAAACTTACTTTTAATTCTTCCGGCTGCTGTTATCTTAACATCAATCCTCTATTATTTCAGCTTAATTGATGAATTGATTCAATAAATTTATCCCATTAAAAAGAAGAATGTGTGCGCAAAATGCGCTTTTTGTACCTGAAATTGCGCAATCTCACCCTGAGACCATTAATTTCCTCCGAGAATTACGAATCTATGTCTGACATATTAAAGATTTATGAAATATTATTCCGAAATATGGCTGTATGTTAAAACAAAAGGTTAGTCCCTGATCAGCCAGGCTTCAGAAACAATGGTTCCCCACCCGCCGGAGTTGCGCCATTGCTCTACAGAAACACGATCTCCTGCAGCGACATCAGGAGCTTTTTCGAACCTTATAAGGAGCTCACCATCTCTGGTCATACTTGCTGGAATCCTATAAGTAAAGAATTCACTCATTTGAAGCGGTAGCTCAACTTCTTTGGCCAACAGGTAATCATCCGCATAAATGGATTGAGACTTCTGATTCATTCGCATAGCATATCGCTCCTGAAACCATGGCCTTACTAATGATAGTCTCAATGAATATCTTGCTTTTGGATCGAGTCCTTTGTAATGGAGTGTAACCCCCTGCTCTTCATCCTGGGTGAAATGCATCGATCGCTGACTGGGAAGGTTTTCCTCTGAAAGCATCTCTGACACATAAGGCTGACCGTGATCATAAGGATAACCTGCAACCACATTGGGTGCATCATTGGCAGTTCCCAGGTTGTCATAAAACCCTCCTTCCCCGGGATTTTCGTAATCAGTGATCATATTCAGTAATTCCTTTCGTACTTTACCTTTTGTCTCCAAAGCCCGGGTCAATTGTCTTTTGGTCCATCCCAACCCAATGAAGTCATGCTCCAGATTATAAAGACCATCATTTCTTACTCCGAAGAGTCTATTGCTTTCCTCTCCTAGCGTGGTTGCTTCTTCTAATAACATTTGCATCTCTAAAGTCTCAGCTACACCTTCCTCTATCAGGTGAAGCGCCTTTTTAATTGAAGCATCTTCTCCACCATCCGCCAAACTCTCATTGACCAGGTCTTTTACCTGCTGTTCCAGCTTCAACTGATCAACAACTGCCAGTTGCACATATCTATCCAGTGCCCCTTTCTGCATGTACATCCTCCACAGCCAATTGTCATGCTTCCATAGTACTGGCATCACCATACCTGCCCTTTTTGTCAATTCGTAATAATTCAGGACACCTTTTTTCTCCGGAAGCGGCATACCTGGTATTTCTTCAAGATTTGCCTCCAACTGGAAAATAGCTTCTGCCATAAAAGGAGCTGCATCTGGTCCGAACCAGGTTCCACAATATTCATTCACCACATCCTCTACGGAAGTTCTGGGAGCCCAAAGAAGCCTTTGCCACATCCACTGGTTGAAATGGTCGTGATGGCCCGAGGAATGGGTAATATCCCCTACTCCATATCGCATCAGGTCATTGAACACCCGGTGATAGCTCCGCGGCCAGGCAAAAAAGGTCAGCCGATTGTAGACCATGGTCAGATACTGATCGGGTCTACGCTCGTAGATATCATGACTCCAGTGAGGTGGCAGGTCTCCATTCTTATCAGCCCGTGGGTACATCTGGATGTAGGCATGCTGGGCATACTTCCAATGGGTGATCTCATTATAATAGACCAGCTTATGTCTCGCTGGCATTTGCTTTACAATCTCCAGGGGGTATAATCCATATGGCCCGAATCCCGGATACTTAAATAAGTCCATGCGATGGGTTTGGCGATGACCCGGCTGCCATGATGTAGCATCCGACCCCGGGCCGTAGCCCCATGCCCAGAGCCAGTCCCTCGGCTTTTCATTCAAATAATTAAAAATGGCATTATCATCCGCATTGTCAAACTTCTGGTTGGTGAAATACACTTTCGTTTCAGGATGGTACTTATGGAGGATGTCAGCCATTTCTCCAACCAGTTCTATGAAAGTCAAACCATAAGGATCGCATCGATCACACTCACAGCCGCCACCATCACCCCCATGAAACTTGAGCAGGTCATGCGAAGGCATCTCTTTGGCAAATGCCTCAAACTTCCCAAGCATATAATCCCTTGCTGCTTCCACAGATAAGCACACATAGCCTGTACGCCCAATCGATTCTGAAGCTTTCCATGACTCATCCTCTATTTCAGGAGCTGTATTGGCTCCAAAGCCACTCTGGGTCATGAGCCCGTAAGACTTAATAAAATCGTACATCGGGCCGGACTTCACTGAGAAGATATTGGCCCCGGCCAATGCATAATCCAGAATAACACGCTCTGTTTCCTCTTCTGTCCAGTCCCGAACTTTGGCGAGTCGTTTGGCCACCCCACTCTGCCCAAACTGAGTACCCCTGATCTCAAACGCAGGTGCCGTGCGAATATCCAAATCATTAGGGATGCTTATCTGATCCTCATCATATTTTATTTGTCTGAGCAACTCCCCAACCGCATATAAGCAACCTCTATCATCAATTCCTGCAGCTATAAGTGTTTGAGTATCCAGCTTTCTGAGTAAAAAACCTTCCGGACCCGGAGCCAGGTCTGTCAGACGCGGGATCCTGTGTTGTTCAAACAAGTACTTCAGGAGCTCATGATGATCAGGTCGGCCCACAAGAATGTTCAACCCTCCATTTGCAGGCACTTTGCCAATAGAAACTCGAATAACTGACTTTTCATTGATCCTGTCTTTTAGGAGCTTGGCTACTTTTTGTTCCACATCATCCGCCTGCTCGCCTACGACAATATTGATACTACTATACATGGAAAGAGTGGTTTCCCGGGCAACTGCAAACAAGTTGACTCCAATGAGTAAAAGCAGGATCATCATATGGCTTTGCAGCTGGAAACTGATTGGGTTATGAGGTTTGACGTTCATGGATTGGGTTATTGTATACTTTAATTACTCGCCCCGAATATAAATGGACTAGAAATAGTAGCCTGTAATGTTTATTGGGAAGTATTTTAACTGAAATTCAAATTGTAAATCCATACCCAATCAAAAGGGCCTAAATCCATTGACCCATGAAAACCCTCAAGACCATTATTGTCATTTTGCTTGCAAGTATATCGTACACCTCATCTGGCATTGACGTTAGTGAAGCCAGTATTCTGGTATCTAAAGACATTAAACCCCTAGTGAGACAATCTGCAGTGGAGATCCTTCAGGAGGAAATCCAAAAAAGGTCTGGTCTAAACTGGGCTGAAGTCAGTTCATGGAAAGATGCTAAAGGCCTGACCATTGCACTGGCTTTGTCAGGGACTAAGAAACTTGATGGTCTGGTACCTCCTAAACGAACTGGCAGGAACCTACCTGAGACCCAACCTGAAGGATTCAGATTATTGAAGGAAGGCAATACTCTTTGGATCATCGGGGCAGATAGCCGGGCTATCATCTTTGGTATTGGGGAATTCTTACGGACTGCTTCCATTGGAAATGGAAAAGTGACGATCGGCGATAACATTGATTTTTCCACAGCACCTGAGTATTCATTACGCGGTCATCAGATCGGGTACAGAAACACCGCTAACTCATACGATGCCTGGACGGTAGAGCAATACGATCAGTACATCCGGGACCTAGCTTTGTTTGGCACCAATGCCATTGAAAACATCCCGCCTCTCCGTGATGATGCCAGCCCCCACTTTACAATTTCCAGGGAGGAAATGAATGTGGAAATGAGCAAGATCTGTGACAAGTACGACCTCGAATACTGGGTATGGACACCGGGTACGGTAGATCTGAAAGATCCAAAGCTCCGCAGTGAGCAACTGGATATTCATGAGGCCAATTACAAGCTTGTTCCCCGACTTGACAATATCTTTTTTCCTGGTGGTGACCCTGGCCATAACCACCCAAGAGAGGTCATGCCATTCCTGAAGGACCTGTATGCCAGATTGATCAAGTATCATCCAAATGCAGGCATGTGGATCTCTCTTCAGGGATTCAGTGTAGAGCAGGTGGATTATTTCTATAGATATTTGGAGGAAAATAAACCTACCTGGCTGCTAGGTGTGGTATCCGGACCGAGTAGTCCTCCCATCTCGGAAACCCGGTATCGATTGCCCAAACAATACCAGCACCGACACTACCCGGACATCACCCATAATGTTCGATGTGACTACCCGGCGCAAAATTTTGACCAGGCCTTCGCCCTCACAGTAGGTAGAGAAGGCATCAATCCTCAACCGGTCTACTATGCAGATGTTCATGCCAAATATGCTCCTTTCACCGATGGGTTTGTGTCCTACTCAGATGGCTGTCATGATGATGTAAACAAGATTGTGTGGAGCCAAAGAGGCTGGGATCCTAATAAGAATATCCTGGATATCCTTACAGAGTATAGCAAGTTCTTCTTTGATCCATCGCTGGAACTCAAAGCTGCCAACGGCATCCTCGCCCTGGAGCGAAACTGGGTGGGCCCCATCGTCGATAATGGGGGTATCGAGCCTACGTTGGCTTACTGGCAGGATCTTGAGGCTAATAATCCCAACCTAAGCAAAAACTGGAGGTGGCAGATGCTTGTGTTACGGGCCTATTACGATGCATATGTGAGAAGAAGAGCAATCAACGAGACAGGACTGGAACAAAAAGCCAACGAGATCATGAACCAGGTGGATGAGCTGGGTTCTAAAACAGCCATGAAGCAGGCACTGGAAATCGTAAACAAAGCAGACACCGAGCCCATCGAACAGGACATGAAGCAGGTGATTGTAGATTACAGTGAAGCGCTTTATCAGTCCATCGGCTGGCAGCCCGATGTGGAAAAATATAAAGCCAGCAACTCCCAGCGCGGTTGCATGCTTCAGTTTGTAGATCATCCACTCAACAACCGATGGTGGCTGGCAGATCAGTTTGAAGCCATTGATACCCTGGCCACCGAACAGGATAAAGCCGAACGAATCAAAGTTATTGCCAACTGGGAAAATCCTGGTCCGGGCAGCTACTATGACAATGTCTCCAACATCTCTACAGGTCCCCGTGTAACAACTACAGTATATGATGCGGTAGACTTTGTATGGAATAATGGAGGCTTCAGCCGATGGAGACTGTCCTCGCAGCTTTCGCAGGTAGACCCCATCCTGGAGTACGAAGACCTCGACCCCAATGCCAGATACATCATTCGGGTGACTGGCTACGGGGACGCCCTGGTACGAGTGGACGGAAGAAGACTTGAACCAGTGAAATATGATAAGGAACGAGAAGGCTTCAAAGAGTTTATTGTGCCCAAAAGCGTGGTCGGAGATGGCACCATGACCTTGACCTTTGACCGACCAGAGGAATCTCATTTAAATTGGAGAAACTACTCCAGGATCTCCGACGTGTGGCTGATTAAACGATAAAAATGAAAAACTACCAATACTTACTCCCTCTCATGATATTGCTCATTTCCTGTGGGGAAAAAACCAGTGAGTCTGGCAAAATAACACAACCTGTCTACGAGGATGTCCCCTATCTTCAGGACTATGCCATAAAATATTACCTGGATTCAAAAGCTGAGTTCAAAAAAGTATTCACAGATCGGAATGGGGTCACCCAGGTGCTCACCAGCCAGGGCTTGTTTCGCCCAATCAATGGCCATTTCCAATATCCGGGCACCCTGGAGCAGGACATGACCTACATCCCCATGAAAGACAAGGGCGTGCTCGACCTGGCGATTTATCAGGATCAGTTCATCTACCTGGACGATACCGCGGTTTTCAGCAATGCATGGGCGGGAAAGCTTTTCTCCAGGCATGAGTTCCCTCAACCGGAATTGGTTGTTGCGGGTACGGATTTCACTTTTTTAGTCACCAACGGAGAAAAATACTGGCTACTCAAAGACTCAGAAATGAAAACAGCTGGTAATGCCGGGGAAGCTATCCTGGATATCAGCTTCGACGACGGATCCTACTACTTGCTGACCAAAGAGTCTGTTATTACATTGGGTGAAAAATCGCTGGAAATGAAATCCATCTATTCCGGGGATAAAATGACGGCTTTTGATATTGCCGGAGACCAAATTGTGATCGGCACCAGCGAAGGATACCTGGCAATCGACAAATCAGGTAAAGTTGTGCAGCCTTTGAATGTAAAGCTGCCATGGCCGGAGATCACTACTATCAAAACGATTGGTGATAAACTGTGGTTTGGATCTACCAAAGGGGCATATATGCTCAAAGAGGATGGGAAGTTCAACTACTATTTTGGGGAGCGATGGCTGCCCGGCAATGAGGTAAAGCACATCTCGGCCGGACCGGACAATTCCGTCATGATCCTCACTGACAAGGGTCTTGGACAAATCTGTTTCAAGATGATGACCCTGGAAGAAAAGGCCATGGTTTATGAGAAACAGGTTCGGGAGCGTCATGTCCGCTATGGCATCATCACCGATATGAGCAGGCTCGATGAGCATCGGCTATCTACTGCAGAAAACAGGGTGGCAGCGAGCGACAACCTTTGGACAGGCATGTACCTGGGCAGTCAGCTTTTCAGATATCTGGTGACAGGTTCTGAGGAAGCCAAACAAAACTGTTATGAGTCGTTTGAAGCCATGGAGCGGCTACATGAGATCAATGGTATTGACGGCCTATTTGGCCGCTCATTTGAACGAAGGGGATATTATCCATTCCGCAAGGAGTATCGGTCTTACGTAGAGAACTACTGGTACGAAGGGTACAACAACATGGTGAGCTGGTATCACGCTGATGACCCTGAGTGGGACTGGAAAGCCACTGCCAGCAGTGACCAGGCCGTTGGTCAGATGTTTGCCTTGATGCTGGTGGCAGAATACATTGACGACGAAGCGTGGAAACAGCGGGCCATCAAACTGATTGATGACCTGATGGGATACATCGTAGAGAATGACTATGCCCTGATAGATGTGAATGGAAAACCTACTTTGTGGGGCATCTGGGGGCCGGAATATGTAAACCGGTTCCAGACCATGATCGGAGACCGAAAGGTCTACTCATCTAACCTGATTGCATTCCTGCAGGCTGCTTACAAGTTCACAGGAAAGGAGATCTACAAAAAGAAAGCCACTGAGCTAATTCAGGAGCACGGCTATCTGGAAAACCTAACCCGACCATTCGATCAGATTGGCAATGCACCAGCAGGTTCCGACCCGTGGAGCACAATGCTTTCGGAAGAGTGGAATCATAGCGATGATGAGATGTATTTTCTGGCTTACTGGGGACTTTACCCCTATGCCTTTGCAGATTCGTTAAAACCGATCTACAAAGAAGCAATCAGGGATCATTGGCAGCATGAGCGACCGGAAAAAAATTCTCTATGGAATTTCTGCTACGCCATGACCGGAGCAGAAGAATTTGATCTGGAGGAATCTATCTGGCATCTGAAAGAATTTCCACTAGACATGGTCAAGTATGAGACGATAAACAGTCATCGAAAGGACCTGGTGTTTAGAGAAGATCCCGGCTTCCGCGGGCAGTTCACCGAAGAGGTTCTTCCTCCCGATGAGCGTCCCGAGTTAAAGCACAACCGAAACCTTTTCAACCTGGATTCAGGAGACAGAAATGCTGAGCTGAGTGGCGGGGATACCTTCCTACTCCCCTATTGGATGGGCCGGTTTCTGGGTGTGATCAGCGGACCAAAGGAATAAAAAATGCCTCGACTACTAAGAAATTTGGTGGTAGGTGAGGACACCTACCACGGTGCTTAATAACATTTATCTTCAGATGTCTATTTGCTACGTCATAGCACCCTGGCTGGTGTCCTCACCAGCCGGAATTGATTGATTAAAGGAGAAAGAATCAAAAAACAGGACTGCTAAAAAGGAAAGTTAGCGTTGCTTTTAATACTTTTATTCAAAGTAAAGTGCTCAAAAACCACAATGCCACTTTCAATCTCTGGTGATCGTAAGTCAAAAAACATTCTTAATGAAACCTATTTTTGGACTAATTCAATCAAAGATTGGAATGAGATACTTTGGAACGAGACTTTCAAAGATGTTATTGTTCAATCCTTAATGTATCTCACTAAGAAGAATTTTGTGAGGATTTACGCTTTTGTCATCATGCCGAACCACATTCACCTGATTTGGAAAATGTTAAAAAAGAACGGAGATGAACTACCAATAGCTAGCTTTAGTAAGTACACGGCTCATCAATTATTAGAAAAGGTAAAGAACGACTCAACGAAAAATATTAGTAGATTTTTGGTTGACGAATGTGATAGAGAACACAGAATCTGGCACCGTGATCCCTTAGCAATACTAATGGATTCAAGAGCAAAGGTCGAACAGAAAATTAAATATATCCATGACAATCCAATGGGTGAAAAGTGGAATTTGGCTAAATATCCTGAAGATTACTATTGGTCATCTGCAAGCTTTTATGAGACTGGAAAGGATCACTTTGGTTTTCTAACTCATTATCGTGAGGAATTTTGAGTTCTTAGGGTTAAAATTTGTAGATGAGATATCTACTAAGATTAGTTGATTAGAAAAAACTCCTTTCTTACAAACGCGGGAAGCTTAAATAGAACCCTTTTAAACCTGGTGGTCCCTCGGCGGTGGTAGGTAAGGACACCTACTACGGTTTTACTTCTTTATCTAAAGCTATCGTTGGTGGCTTCACCAACGATAAGCGAAGCAAGAATGTACCATGACATGTTGGTGAAAACACCAACATGGGCACTAAGCACGGTTACTTCTCTGTAAAATTCTTTCCAGATGTCCCCATAACATCCAACACCCATCACCCAAATACAAATACCCGGATTAAGAGCAACAAAAATACGCTGATTTCGATATTTGTAATTAGGTTGCGTGCTACAAGCTTTGATAATGCAAAAGATGCTCACCCCAGTCACGACCATAGTATTTGCAACATTGTGCATGCTGCTTAGCGTCCATCCCCTTACAGCCCAAACAGCCTTTACTGGCATGCGGGACATCACCGGGCTCGAAATAGCAGAAGAGATGGCTCCCGGTGTGAACCTTTACAACACATTGGATGCCGTCTGTTGGTGGTGCGACCAGCACAATGGACTGGAGAGCGAAACAATCTGGAGCCAGCCATATACTACACCTGAAATGATTGAGGAGATTGCAGCCCGGGGATTTAAATCGTTGAGGCTGCCTGTGACATGGTATAACCACATGGGACCTGCACCTGATTATGTCATTGACAGGGAGTGGATGGACCGGGTGGAAGAAGTGGCCAATTATGCATTTGACAATAACCTTTATGTCATCATCAATATCCACCATGACGATCTAAAGGTAGATCAACAGGGCTCCTGGCTAATTACGACCTATGAAAAGCAGGAAGCAGTGGCTGATCAGATTGAGAAAGTATGGACTCAGATCGCCAATCGATTTATTGACTATGGTGATTATCTCATCTTTGAAACCATGAACGAACCCCGGGAAGTGGGTTCTCCCAACGAATGGAACGGAGGCACTCAGGAGCATCGTGATGTAGTTAATGAGCTCAATCTGGCGGCCGTCAATGCCATCCGGGCAACAGGTGGCAACAACGCCACGCGCTTTATCATGACACCACAAGCCACTGCCAGCCCTCAGGCAGCCATGAGCGATCTGATCATTCCCAATGATGATCCAAATATTATTGTTTCAGTTCACTATTATAGCCCGTATCGTTTTTGCCTTCAGGAACCTGGAGTGACTACCTGGGGAACGGAAGATGAGCGAAACACCTTGCAAAATGACATCAAAGCCATTTCTGATCATTTTGTGAAAAATGGCAGAGCCGTTATCCTGGGAGAGTGGGGTGCTGTGGACAAGGACAACCGGTCTACCCGACGAGAGTATTATAAAGCATTGGCAGCGGCCTGTAAAGCAGAAGGAATAACCCCGATTGCATGGTTTTACTCCTTTGACCGCAAAAACCTAACATGGAAATATCCGGAGCTCGAAGATGCCATCTTGGCTGCCTTTGATCCGGATTGGATCACCCTGGGCCTGGATCAGGGGCGGGATTTAATTATTTACCCCAACCCGGTAAACAATCTGGTGAATATAGACTTGTCTACTCCTCCCACACGGTTACTCCTTCACACTTCTTCTGGCCAGGAACTGATGCGATGGGAAGCCCCTGAGTCTGCACTTCAGCTTGATTTGTCAGGGTTTGACAAAGGCACCTACCTGCTTCAGATAACAAGGGATCGTGAGGTGATCACCAGGAAGATTATCGTGGAGCATTGATCCTCTGATAGCCTGCGTTCACATTAAAAAAGCGGAAACGGGTTACATTGGATAGTAGGCCACAGGCCATGGATTAAGTTGGCTAAAACTCCAACTATGGCTTGGCTCTATTCTGTTTGGGATTCGTAATGTCTTCTAATATCATTATCACTCCCAATTGCACCTAATCCTAATGTTAAACTGAAATAGAAATTGTAGTTGATATTCGGAAAGTCGGTAAGGTTCACTTGGTTGTTGCTTATATTCCAATTCGTTTTTTCAAGTGGAATCAGGTATCCAAACCGAAAACTCACCAGATAAAACCACTGATGAGATATCCCCATACCAAGATCCAAATGGGCTTTAGAGTTCGTAATCTCTTTATAGATTAAATCCGTTTGCAAGTAGTCTTCAATGGAGGTCTCATCGCTTATCCGTTCCTGGTAGAGGTAGTTCAGACCCGAACCTTTGAATCCTACATATGGGTATATGGAGTACCATTTGCTCCTGGTTAAATCATAGCCAAAGTTCAGAGATGTTGATCGGTATTCAACCTCTAATAAACTCGTTCCCTGATCATTCTTTTTTGTGAACTTATTGAAAGAGAATATGGTAATAAAACGATTGCCATAAAACTGTAATCCGATGCCCGGATTTGCTTTGTGAAAATTGGCAGTGGGCAAGTTATTGCTTTCCAATAGACCGTTCATGCCATTGTTGGAAATATTCGGGAATTCAATAGGAAAAAGGACAAAAAAACCATAAACCGAATTATGGGTGGAATCCTGCTGAGCATGAGAACTCAATGTCAAAATCGTCAGCAAGAAAAGAGCTATGATCCTGTTTAAATATTGGTTCATTTATGCGATTGAGAATTAAGGCAAAACCACCATAAAGTGAACATTCCTCCTCCAAATCTACCTAATTACTTATTTTATGTTATTACGGGAAAGCAAGAATATTTATGTGAGTGTGGTGGAGAGGTGCAAGCACTCATATCACAGTGACCTGTGAGCCACAGGACATGGATTAAGCTCAATGATGGTTGGGGAAAAACCCAGTTACTACACTTAAACAATAGTGAGAAGTCCTGGCACTCACTGGAATTGAGGCGAAGCCCACACCCTTCCGTATAACCCTGAATTATTGGGCCTGTAATAGTCTATTCACACCAAAAGCAAGTATTACAGACAAGAATCATACATTAAATATTAGTTACTTTTTTATGAAGCAAAACATCATCTTATTCATCCTGGGTATTTGTCTTTTCCAGGTAGGGTGTAACACTGAGAAAAGCCCTGTGACAAGTGTGGGCACGCAGCCTGTGCATCAGGATGTACCATTTGTGCAGGACTACAGCATCAAGTATTACAAGACAGATGCCACCACGTTGAAAAAGTCCTTTATGGACCGGAACGGTGTCATCCAGACCCTTTCTTCAGATGGTTTGCTAAGAACACATGATGGTCAGTTTTTGTACCCCGGAGAGCTCATCACAGATCGTACTTACAGACCACTTACTGATAAAAATATCACTGACATCACCACCATCGACGATCAGTTCGTCTACCTGGATGATGTAGCCGTACTGAGCAATGCCTGGGCAGGTAAACTTTTCATTCGTCATGAAATGAAGGACGCTACGCTTTTTGCTGGCTCATCAGATTTTCAGTTCCTGATCAGCAACGGCAAAAAACTTAAATACCTGGCCGAAAATGAAGTGGTATGGGAAGGCACCACCAACGACAAGGTACAGGACATCACTTTCGCTTCCGGTGCTTTTTATCTCCTGGGGGTAAAGAGCATCAGCAAGTTTGATGTGGGATCGAAAAAGGTAGAAAAGCTATTTGACGGCAACGACTTGACTGCTTTCGAGGTGACTGACAATTCGATCATCGTTGGTACCAATGATGGCTACCTCTCACTTGACCTTTCAGGAAAGCAAAAGGGCGAGTTGCAGAAGAAACTTCCCTGGACAGAGATCACAACGATCACGTCTATCGATGGAGCACTGTGGTTCGGATCTACCAAAGGTGCTTTCAAGCTAAAGAAAGACGGGAAGTTTGATTATTACTATGGCGAACGTTGGATCCCTGGCAACAACGTGATCAGCATCTCAAAAGCCACAGACGGTTCGATATTGATCCTGACAGATGAAGGGCTGGGTCAGATTGTATTCAAAGAAATGACCCTGTATGACAAAGCCATGGTCTTCGAGAAGCAGGTAAGAGACCGACATATCAGACTGGGATTTAATGCTACCCTGGTAGACATGGAAAAAGGCAATGTAGACTCCGGAAGGCTGAGTGATTCTGACAACGACGGGCTTTGGACCACCATGTACCTTGGAGGCCAGGTATTCAGATATGTAGTCACCGGATCTGAAGAAGCGCTGCAAAACTGTCGTGAGTCAGTAGATGCCATGGAGCGACTCTACAGCATCAACCCGGTACCGGGATTTCCTTCCCGATCCTTTGAGCGTAGCGGATATATCGAGCGACTGGGCGATCCTGAGAGGTGGCAGCATACCGATGACCCGGAGTGGGACTGGAAAGCTACCACCAGCAGTGACGAGGCCATTGGTCACATCTTTGCTTTCGGTGCAATCGCTGAGCTGATCGATGATGAAGACCTGAAAAGCCGTGCAATCACCCTGATTGACACCCTGATGAGCCATATTGTGAAAAACGACATGTACCTGGTGGATTTTGATGGTGAGCCTACTACATGGGGTCGTTGGAATCCCGAATATGTGAATGCCCGACCGAAGATGGTTGGTGACCGAAAGATCAATGCGTCCAATATCGTGGCCATGCTGCAAACGGCTTACTACTTCACTGGTAAGGAAAAATACAAAGACAAGGCCTTCGAGCTGATGACAGAACATGGCTACCTGGACAACCTGATGTGGCCTATGGAAAAGGTAGGCAAGGCTCCTGAGGATGCGGACGACTGGAGTAAAATGCTCTCAGAGGGCTGGAACCACTCCGATGATGAGATGTACTACATGGGCTACTGGGGTCTTTATCGGTATGCTTTCAATGATAGTTTGAAGCAGATGTTTAAAGAATCGATCATCGACCATTGGGAAATTGAAAGACCGGAAAAAGAAGGTGCGTGGAACATCATGACTGCGCTGACCGGAACAAAAGAGTTTGACCTAGAAGAAGGTATCTGGTACCTGCAGCAACATCCCATGGACCTGATCGACTGGGACATTGCCAACAGCCACAGAAAGGACATTGAGTTCATGGAAGAAAATTTCAGAGGTCAAACCATCACCGAGGTGTTGCCTCCTGATGAAAGACCTGTTCAAAGACATAACGGGAACATGTTCCGCCTCGACCGTGTGGGTCGAAATGGCACTTCCGAGCACAGTGCAGGTGACATCTGGTTGCTGCCTTACTGGATCGGCAGGTACCTCGGCGTGATCAGTGAGCCCCAGGATTAATTTTGTTGATTAGGTTTAATTTTCGATTGTTTAGTCCCATTAAGATTTTTTTAATGGGACTACTTTCTTTTACTGAAATGAAAAACGTCCCTCCTATAACTCTCCTTTTGCTGTTGGTCATCGCTTGCCAAAGTCCCGATTATATGAAAGAAATTCAATTGACCAGCGACCTGTCGTATAACCATGACCTTGACAACAACGACAATTTCTCTCCTGATGACCAGTGGATCGTGTATGACACCAGAACTGAGGAAGGGGGTATCGGTGCGTGTAGTCGGATCGAAAAAGTAAATATCTCAACCGGAGAGGTTGTGGTGATGTATGAGCTACCACAAAACAAGTCTTTTGGCCCTGGCGTGGGAGCCGTGAGCTATAGCCACACAGATCACCAGGTCATTTTCATTCACGGCCTGCTGAATATCACGGAGTCAAATCCCTATCAACAATGGCGCAGAACAGGTGTGATGGTCAAAGATTCTGATCCGGGCAAACCCATCTTTATGGATGCTCGAGATGTCACGCCCCCCTTTACTCCCGGTGCACTGCGCGGCGGCACTCACCGTCATGAATTTAGCGGAGATGGTCAGTGGGTTGGGTATACTTACAACGATGCCATTCTGCAGCAGCTAGAAGACTCTACCGGTGAGGTTCACAACCTGCGTACTATCGGGGTGTCTAAAAAGATCAGTCCGGTGACGGTAGACAAAGACGGAGATGGTGAAAATGTAAACGGCGAATGGTTCAGTACCCTGGTAGTAAGTGTAGTGGCCAACCCTGAGCCCGGATCTGATGAGATCAGCAGGGCTGCCGGAGACAGCTGGGTAGGTACAGCCGGATATGTCAATGGGAATGACAAAAAGCAAATGGCTCGTGCTTTCATCGGAACCACAAAAGACAAAAACGGACAAGATGTAGACGAAGTCTTTATAGTCGATATTCCAGATGATATTACCATACCCGGTAATCTTGGACCGCTGGAAGGTACGGCTACTGCCATGCCCGCTCCGCCCCTGGGAGCCACTCAACGCAGACTGACCAATACTGCTAACTCTGCTCAGCCCGGTTGTGTTGGCATCGTGAGAAGTGCTCCGGATGGCACCCAGCTAACGTACATTTCCAGGGATGAGCAGGGAATAAAGCAAATTTTCAGCATCACACCATTTGGAGGTGCTCCGATGCAGCTGACATTCCATGATTCAGATGTACAAAGTGCTGCCCGATGGTTCCCGGATAGCCAGCACATCAGCTACATATGGAACAACAGCATCATGAAATTGAAAGTTGGAGACAAGGCAAAAGTGCTTACAAAACCTACGGACCTGGCGCCAACAGATATTGTGATTGCTCATGATGGCAAATCCATTGCCTTCAACAGATTAGTCCCTGATGGTCAGGGCAGCCAAACTAAACAGATATTCATCATCAACCTTGACTAACCCATGAGAACACTCATTTCTTTACTGATTATGACTGGTCTGATGTTCACAGCATCATCAAGCCCGATCATTAAAAAGGAACTACAGGATTTTTCCGGCTTTACCATTTATTCCCCAAAGAAAGATGCAAGGTCACTGCAGAAAGTGATCCAGGTATTGACTGAAGAGGTGGAAAAGCGAAGTGAGCTTCAAATTGCAACCAGCCGGAAAATTACAGATGGCCAGCAAGTCATTCTTTCTCTGGGTGACAACAAAGATCTTCCAGCTGAACTGGCTAAAAAACTTGACCAAATGGAAGGAATTGAGGATGAAGGTTATAAACTTTTATTTGTACCGGAAACAGGCAAGATCATTGTGCATGCAAACACCAAACGGGGTGCTCTTTATGGTGTGGGTAAACTGCTTCGTATGATGGAGATTAGGAGAAATAAAGTACTGATTCCATCTTCGATCAGCCTTTCCTCCTCTCCTGCTTATGAGATCCGTGGTCATCAGCTTGGGTATCGCCCTAAGACGAACAGCTATGATGCCTGGACAGTAGCTCATTTCGATCAGTACATTCGTGATCTGGCCATCTTTGGAGCAAACAGCATCGAGATTATGCCACCGCGTACCGATGACGATTTTACCAGCCGGCACATGACACTCCCGGCCATCGATATGATCCGGGGGCAATCAAGAATTTGCAACGAATACGACCTGGATGTATGGATGTGGTATCCTAACATGGGTTCAGACTACGAGCATCCCGATTCGCTCCAGGTAGAAATAGATGAGCGTCATAAAGTATTCTCCACATTACCCCGACTGGACCACCTGTTTGTCCCGGGTGGTGATCCCGGAGACCTGGAACCGGACATCCTGTTCGAGTGGCTTGAAAAAGAAGCCGTGATACTCCGAAAATACCATCCTGAAGCCAAAATCTGGATCTCTCCCCAGGTATTCCGTCCAACTAAAGAGTGGCTCAGCAAGTTCTTTAACTACATCAACGAAAAGCCCGAATGGTTGGGTGGCGTGGTTTTCGGTCCATGGGTCAAGACGCCTGTTGACGACATCAGAGAGATCGTTGATTCAGGCATCCCGATAAGAAGATATCCTGATATAACACACAGCCTGAGCTCCCAATATCCTATCCCTAAGTGGGACCTTGGTTGGGCCATCACCCTGGGCAGGGAATGCATAAATCCAAGACCCAACGACCAGAAGATGATCCACAATGCATTGGACCAGTATGCCAATGGCAGCCTCTCTTATTCAGAGGGCACCAACGATGATGTGAACAAATTTATCTGGAGCGACCAGGACTGGGACCCTAAGACGCCTGTCATTGAGACATTGCGTGATTATGCCAGATATTTTATCTCACCCAATCATACCGAATCTATCGCCCAGGGTCTCCTTGCACTTGAAAAGAATATTGATGGTCCGATGATCACCAATGAACATGTACAAAATACCCTGATGCAATGGCAGGCCATTGAAAAGAGTGCCACTTTGGAAATGCAAAAGAACTTCAGGTATCAGATGGGACTCATCCGGGCTTATCACGATGCCTATGTACAGAAAAGGATGATCTATGAAACCTGGATTGAGCAAAAGGCAAAAGAAGCATTAGCAACGTACCCCACAGTTGGTATTCCTGAAGCTTTGGAAAACAGTCGATCTATTCTGGCAGAGGCGTGGGAGCAACCAATAGATGCCGTATTAAAAAATCGTTGTTACGAGCTGGCAGATGATCTGTTTGAAAGCATCGGAGCTCAGCTCACCATCGAAAAACATGGTGCCATGGGAGGCCGTGGAAACTTCATTGATAACATTGACAACCCGCTCAACGATGTAGCCTGGATCTACTCTCAGCTCAATAAGGTGGAAAAAGCACCTTCAGCACCGGAAATGATTAAGCTTCTTGAAGAAACACTGGGACGAACCAACCCTGGCCCAGGAGGCTTTTATGACAACTTTGGAAATCCCTCTGCCTGGAGCCGTGTGGTATTTCGCAATGATCTCAGTAAAGACCCCGGTAACCTGAAAACTCCAAGGGTAAGCTTTGGTGTCGGGTTGCAGGGCAAAGAATGGGTACATGAGATTACGGCCAAAGGTTTTGAAGGTGATGCTGCACCCATGGCCTGGATGAACCAGGTGACCACGCTTTATGATCAGCCATTGGAGATCAGGTACAGCAACCTCGATCCTGACAGTGAATACAGCATCCGGGTATCTTACACAGGAAGATTTCGGTCCCGAATGCGCATGGAGGCTGATGGCATCGAAGTTCACAACTTCATCAAAACAGGTATCCAACCAACTTACGAACTCCCAATCCCACAAGAAGCCCTGGAAGATGGTGAAGTAATATTCTCCTGGACGTGTGGTGAGGCTGAGAGAGGATCTCAGGTATCCGAAATCTGGATCATTAAGAAGTAAACTGAAAAAGAAATGAAGAACGTCATTCCATTTGTTGTCCTCCTTTTTAGTACCACCCTGTATGCGCAGACAGGCTCGGTCAATGAACCGGTACGATATATTGGTGGTGCTACCATTGATCCCAGCGTCCATGAAGGTAGATTGCGTTATGCCATAGGAACGGAGAGCAGACAGACTTTTCGCGCCAACAGGACCCACCCGGAGCTTAGCGATGGATATGGGTGGACCTACAGCCATGCTTCAAACCTGGCCTATTGGAATGACACGTTTTTTCAGCAGTACCTGAGCAACCCAGTTGATGAGCATATCGCACCGGGCCAAACACTGATGTTGACTTCAAAGGATGGGAGGACATGGTCCAAGCCACACGTGATCTTTCCTCCTTATGATCCTCCTCAAGGGGTGAAAATCCCGGAAGGTTACGACGGCTACATGATGCACCAGCGCATGGGCTTTTACGTGACCAGTGATCAGCGACTCCTCACTCTCGCCTTTTACGGACATACGGAAGATCCCTTCGAAGAAGGCGGTATCGGTCGAGTGGTGCGAGAGATCTACAAGGATGGCAGTCTGGGGCCGATCTACTTTATCCGGTATACCAGCCATGCCGACTGGAACGAAACAAACACCAGCTTTCCTTTCTATAAAAAAGCCAAAGACAAGGGATTTATCAAAGCCTGTGATGAGCTGCTAAACAACAAGCTGATCACCATGCAGTGGTGGGACGAAGACCATGGGCTGGATGGCTTTTACAGCATAGATGAAGCCAAGGAAGCACTGTCTTTCTATCATCGAAATGACGGGAAAGTTGTGGCGCTTTGGAAATGGTCGATGTTTGCACTTTCAGATGATGGCGTTCACTTTTCCAAGCCAACAAAATCACCCACCCTGCTCATGGCAGGTGGAAAGCAATGGGGTCAGCAGACCGATGACGGCCGATACGCCATTGTTTACAACCCCATAGAAAACCAGGAGTATCGTTACCCGCTCATCACCATCACCAGTGACGATGGTATCCTGTTTGACAACATGGTACTGGTACAGGGTGAGGTACCACCTCGTCGGTTTTACGGTCGCTGGAAAGACTTTGGCCCCTGCTATGTGCGCGGTATTGTGAAAGGCAATGGCAATCCTCCGGGAGACGACATGTGGCTGACCTACAGCATGAACAAAGAAGATATCTGGATCAGCAGGGTTCCCACACCGGTCAGCTATGCCGTGACCGGAGATATTGATGAAGGCTTCAATCAATTGACAGCAGGTGGAGCTATCCCTGACTGGAATATTTATAGCCCGATATGGACCCCTATAGACCTGGTGAAGTCGGATGCCGGGCTGAGCATTCAGCTCAAAGACAAGGACCCCTATGACTATGCCAGGGCGATCCGGGTGTTTGAAGAAAGTAATGAAAGCATGGTTTCGTTCAAAGTAAAAGTGGTCAAAGCACAGGAAGAGCCCTTTGAGGTGGATGTGACAGACCAGTATGGCAATCGACCCGTCCGGGTAAGCTTCAATGCGAACGGAGACATCACTGCAGTGGATGGCGGATCGGCCAAAAAGATAGGAAGCTTTAGCCCTGACACCTGGGTGAATGTGAAACTCATCGTTCGCGCCACCCCCTATGGCAGCTACGATGTATGGGTGAATGGCCAGGAAGTGGGCAAGGACTACCAACTAGCCGAGCCTGTCAAATCTGTGGAGCGGATATCATTCCGTACAGGTCCTTACCGGGATCTCCCGAACCGTAAGACACCCAATGAGACACCCGGACCTCCCCTCCCCGGTGCTGATGATGCCGTAACAGAGTCAGTTTACCTGATAGATGATTTTGTAGTTGAGAGGGTGAAGTAGATGAATGCGTATAACTGAAATTTATTAGAACATTGAATTATTTGCTAGAAGAATTTTACCTTGCGCGATGAGTAATATTTTTCATGAAAATACTTCTTTCTACAGTCTTAGTGTGGCTTATGTCCCTAATGGCCATAAGCCAGGCAAAGCTTGACAATGATACATCCGGAATAGAAAATCAGGATTATCAACCCTTTCAGCTTATGTATGAAAACCCTATTGTAAAGAAAGGATTCTATTCCCTTGGATTCGGTGCAGGATTGCCCTACGGTGGGTTAGGGTTTCGATTTGGGTATAATCCAATAAACCGGTTAAATACATTCGGTAGTCTTGGTTACAACTTTGTGGGGGCAGGAGCTAATGTTGGCATTCAGTATGATTTTGGTGTTGTTAAGCAAACCAGCTTCTACCTTTCAGGACTTGCGGGATATAATGCTCTTACACTCATAGACGGAGCTCCTGAATATAATAAAACATTCTATGGCCCTTCATTCGGAACTGGGATAAAACATGATAGTGGTAAGGAATCAGGAAATTTCTTACAGATTGGCATTCTGTTACCACTTCGAAGTGAAAAGTTTTATGAAATGGTAGATAGGATCGAGAATGATCCGGAGATTGACAAAATTTCCCAAATATGGCCTATCCTTATTACAATCGGAATTAATATGGGCTTCGGTGATTTCCAATGATCAATGATTACCTTCTGATAATAGACCGCCGGTTTTGAATTCAGCCTGTGACACCCTGTGATTTACAGACTTAAAACTAAAGCTCTACTTCTCACTAGCCTTCCGCTCCAATCGTAAGGAATGCGTCCTGAACCGGGGTATAAACAACCCCAGGATATACACCCTGAACACAAACCAAAGGGCATACTTTTCATTGAGGTCCGGACGAATCAGGTGCTCAATCTTACGATGAGCTTCCGGTGTCTTACTCCAGTGTAACCCTGGTTTCATGTGATGAATAGTGTGCAAGCCATTGTTAAACAAGAAGAAATTCAGGGGCCACCCCACGATATTTCGCGAATGATTGTAGTCAGATTCTTCGTCTGCATGTACATGCTGGAGATAGTTGAAGATCAGCACCGTATTGAGAGAAACCTGCTGTGGAATGACCACATAAATCAGAGCCTTTTGCCAGTCAAGGATAAATGCCGTAGCTACCCAGGTCACAAGACAGACAATCTGAAGCGTATAGTAAAAGAACTGTTCTTTGTTCTTATGGTATTGCTGCTTATAAAACCGGGCAATAGATTTTTGCTGGACTGCCCCACTCAGTGTTGGATAGATCAAAAGCGTCCATAGATTATTTTTCTCGGAGACCATGTAGGTCCTGGTATCATCTTTTTCCCGGTTGTTATGCCGGTGGTGGTTCTTATTATGTGTCGGGATCCATCCAAAGACCGGGAATCCATAAAACAACGTGATCCAGCAACTGTGAATCTGATTGAGGATTTTGTTTTTCCAGACAGGAAGGTGGTTATGGTTATGAGCAAAAACCGAGAAACAGATGGACAGGTAGAGGTACAACGTATACAGCCATCCATTGAAGGTTTCCATGTTCCATTGCACGAAGAACAACGCCGTAGCAGAAATCATCCATATCAGGGTCTTTACGTCGGCTCTGTATCTAAGCAAAATAGAAAGTCATAGGTTGGCGGAAAAGGCTAAATTTCTCGTGAAAATAAGTATTCTTTCTTAAAAGGCCCTGACGATTGTCCCTTTTACCTCAATTATTTAGTCTTTGATATCCATTAGGGGCTTGTAACAAATTTCTCATTGAACCAATCCAATTGTTTAATTAAGTTTGCTGGATAACAGCGTCCCAATTTTTGAGACATCTTGGGGCAAGCGCTTAATACCAACCAATAGTTCAGATGAAAAACGTAATCAAATCCACATGCTTTTTGGCAATTCTGGCCACTTTATTTATTTCCTGCTCCGGTGGAAATCAGGAATCAAATGACACAACCCAAACCGAAGAAAACATGTTTACTGGTGCAAAAGGTGAAGTAAAGCTTATGAACCTTGATCCCGGACACTTCCATGCTGCCCTGGTTCAGAAGTCTATGTATGAACAGATGGATCCCCAGGTCCATGTTTTTGCTCCCGAAGGAAGTGATGTGGATGATTATATGACGCTCATCAATGGCTACAACACAAGAAGTGAAAGCCCAACCAGCTGGGACCAGCAGATCTATACGGGGCCTGACTACCTCGAAAAAATGTTGAGTGAAAAACCCGGAAACGTGATGGTTACAGCGGGAAACAACAAGAAGAAAACAGAGTATATACTTAAGTCTATTCAGGCTGGCATCAACGTCCTGGCAGACAAACCGATGGTAATCACCAAAGCGGGTTTCCCCGATCTTGAAAAAGCTTTTACAGAAGCAGAGAAAAATGGGGTGCTCTTGTACGATATCATGACCGAGCGTCATGAGATCACAACGATTATTCAGCGGGAGTTGGCCAAGATCCCCTCTGTTTTTGGTGAGCTCACTCAAGGTACTCCTGATGCTCCAGCAATTACCAAAGAAAGTGTCCATCACTTCTTCAAATACGTTTCAGGGAATCCTATTAAAAGGCCAGCCTGGTTTTTTGATACCCAGCAGCAGGGTGAAGGCATCGTAGATGTAAACACACACCTGGTGGACCTTATCCAGTGGGAAGCCTTTCCTGATGTAATTCTCAATAAGTCAGACGTAGAGATCATTAGTGCCCGTAGGTGGCCAACAGAACTTACTTTGGAGCAATTCACCAAAGTGACACAACTGGATGCTTTCCCTGACTACCTACAAAAAGACATCAAAGATGGCAAACTTCATGTATATGCTAATGGAGAGATCATCTACAAACTAAAAGGCAAAGTAGCCAAGGCTTCCGTGATCTGGAACTATCAGGCACCCGAAGGCACCGGTGATACCCACTACAGCATCATGCGAGGATCAAAATGCAACATCATCATCAAGCAAGGCAAAGAAGAAGGCTTCAAACCAACTGTATATGTAGAATCCAGCGACGTTTCGAGCCCATTCCGTGACAACCTGCAAAAAGCCATTGACGAGACCATCGCTGGCATGTACCCAGGTGTGACATTGGAGCAACTGGAAGATAATCTATGGACCATCAATATCCCTGATGAATACAAGGTAGGTCATGAGGCTCACTTTGCACAGGTAACAGAAAAATACCTGAAATACCTCGTAGATGGGAAGCTACCGGAATGGGAAGTACCAAACATGATCACCAAGTACTTCACCACTACGATGGGATTGGAGAAGGCGATGGAGTGATTCCGGAGCCATCACTCAAAACTCCGATGACCGGAAAATGATAGTTGGGATATTTTATTAATCATCAATCTATCAATCTCACGTTGAATTGCTTTGAGGTAGCAACATACCCGTCATATGCTGAGTCATCGGGTATTCCATTTGAGTAAATAAAGATTTCGGAATCCCAGGGATTGTAGATGATAATCTCTTCCGAGGAGTTCCCGGCTACATTTGCTGGGATACAATGATACCATCCTTGTCTGAAATTCCCCTTTTCCGGGGGCAATTCTGGCAACCTGATGGACGAGCTACCGTCCCCGGCCCACAGCATTCCACCATTATAAAGCAGATCTGTTCCAGTCTCAGCGTTCCACCTAATGGTCTCCATCCCGGTATTATTTGGGGATTCATTGATCATGAATCGACTAAGAATTGCTCCATTACTTCCAACCACCATCACGTCAGTTTTATGGCCATTATATCGTATGGCCATTTCATTCCCCTTAGATGTACCAATAAAATCCCCTACTCTAAGCTCCTGTCCGTGAGGCACACTTTCTTCACCAAGTTTTAAGATAATTTCACCCTTTTTGTCCAGTACATGCCCAAAACCTGATGCAAATGCCCGTTTCATTTTCGGATCGTCCCAGAAATCAATCGCCACTGCATCCATATGATTTCCAAGCTTTTCCTCCCACATTGGTCGTCCCTTCTCATTTAAAACATAGTACCCCCCGTTGATCTCATCTTTGCCATCATTGTCCATATCACCTACAGAGGGCACATAGGCAGGACAATTACCATATTCATTCCATTCATTCTCATACGTCCATAATACATTCAGTTGATTGTCAAAAGCAATGACCTTCGTTCCCAATTTTATGATAAAATCCTGTGGCGTTGGGGTTCCCCTTAGATTCGCAATCAGAATCCTCTGATGAACCCAGTTTGGTCCCTCTCCCTCAGATGTAGTTAAAACATCAGGACTGGATTCAGCTTTTACAGCACCCGTTTCCCCATCCAGTATCTGCAGTACCATTCCTGTGAGGGCATGAGGACTAATAAGTTCTTTCTTCTTTACAAAAAAAGTAATTACTTCATTTTTCCCGTCGGCATCAATGTCATGAATTGCTACCGGACCCGGACGATTGGGCTGGATTCCTCCTTCCCCTTTGGTCCAAATTACCCTGCCATCCATGGTCATACCAGCAAGAAAGCATGGCTGAGGTGCCCCTCCATCAATAAGATCTATTGTGCGATATATCAGAAAATCTATCTGTTTGTCATTGTCCAGGTCGCCAATACGAATGTCTCCCCCGTATTTTTGGTCATGTGAATGGGCTAATAGCGATTCAGGAATACTGATTTTCTTGTAAAGATGAGGTTTCCCAATTTTTGATCCGGGATCGTGAGAGACAAGGGGTCCCGACAGCATTAAGAGCTGGATCAAATAAAAACCGATTAAATTCATAGATACCAATTAATTTTTTATTCAACTACACGCTTCGCAAGTGACCATATGCTAAAACACTCCTACTAAAACACTCCTAAAAATACTCCCTCAAAAGTAAAGACAGCCGGTCAGTGTGACCGGCTGAAGGTTGAGGTTAGGTTTAGGAAAGTTTCATGTGTGTATAGTTGATTTTAATAGGTCACATGCTTGCGTGCCGATAATGCACTACAGCATGCAGGCATGGAATGTCCGGGTGCTTTAAAACTGCAACCAGACCTTGATTTTCTTTCAAATACTCATCCTTGGTTGGTATAGCTCTCTTTATGGACATTTCATGGATTTATTCTCCGCCATAGCCTGGGTTTTGCTTTAAATCCGGGTTGACATCGATCTGCGGCTGAGGTATCGGATATCTGACATGATGACTTTGTGCATTCACGCCTCTTGATTGGGCGGAAGAAATGAATTTGTTATGACGGATAAGGTCACTTCTTCGCTTGTTCTCAAAACTAAATTCCCAGCCTCTCTCATCCAGGATTGCATCTCGAAATTCAGCTTTATCGGCAATGTCTATCAGATCGTAAGGCGTTACACCGGCAATTACTCTTACTTCATTGATGAGATCAACAGACTCCTGATTCACTCCCTCCAATTCATTAAGAGCTTCAGCGCGAATAAGCAAAATATCTGCATATCGCATTTTTGGAATATCGTTACCCGCATGCCTGTCACTGGCATTGGGATCCTCCATGATCTTCAGATTCCTGTAATTATTGGGCGTTGTATTAAGTGAAACCGTCTGATCATTGTTATCCACATAGCTGGTGATAATCGCTTCTCTCCTTTCGTCTGCAGGATCAAATGAATTATACCAATCATCATAAACCGTGTACTGTGCCCCAAAATTCTCATTCGGGGGAAACTTTAGCTTATAGTTAGGAGGCAATACCCTGGGAAAATAGTTGTGACTATATCCTGACACCTGGGTGTACGGCCTTACATAAATAAACTCAGAGTTTCGTTCATTTGAAATATCAAACAGGTCTGTTCTTACACTGACTTCAAATAGATCATACAAGCCCATGTCCATGACCTCTTTTGCTCTTGCAGCAGCCTTATCCCATTGCCTCGTATTCAGGTAAAAGTTAGCGAGCATTCCAAGAGCTCCGCCTTTTGTAACACGACCATACTCATCTCCAGGCCTTGTAGCGGGTAGATGCTCCAGCGAAGCCAGGTAATCCTCTTCTACGAAAGACAAAAAAGCCTCTTCAGTTGGTCGTGTAGGGTTATTTAACGGGTCTGTCTCAGGATCAGTAATGATCGGTACCGGACCCCATAGGTCATAGAGCTTAAAATATATATTTGCACGGATAAATCTTGCTTCGGCCATCAATGCATTCTGTACCTGCTCATTGATAGGAACATCTGGAATTTGTGCAATTGCAACATTTGCGCTGGATATAGATTCGTAATAGTCCTGCCAGGCATTGTTTAACCAAACATGACCGGCATCCCAGGTAAAATTCAGGTAGAGCTTGATATGATTGTTTAAACCTCCACCGTACTGATACATGATGTCTGTGGATGCTTCATCAAACACCTGTACCCAAGTCATTAATCCACCCTGCTCATGATCGGCCCTATAAGCATGATTTAGTACATTTTCTATGTCTTCCGCACTTTGATAGAAAGTAGTAGGTCCTATTGCAGAGGGAACTTCTTCCTCCAGCAACTCATTGCAGCTGAAACTGACCGTCGCACCTACAATCAAAATAAATATTTTTATAACTATATTTTTCATTGCATTAATATTTTAGTTCATGGTAGATAAAAAGCCGTGGATTCTAAAATCCAACATTGATTCCGATCGAGTAGGTTCTGCTTCGTGGATAAGCACTGAAATCAACTTTTGTGTTGTTTCTACCAAAAGAATTCACTTCGGGATCGTATCCGGTATAGTCTGTCAATACCAGTAAGTTATCTACCGAAGCATAAACACGGAGACTCCTCAAAACACCTGATTCTACAGGGATGCTATAGCCAAGTCTCACATTTCTCAAACGTGCATATGAGGCATCTTCGATAATCCAACTATGGATCTGGTTACCTTCATTACCCAATAAATTGGTCATGCTATTCGTAGGATTCTCTGTGGTCCATCTGTTTTCGTAGAAAGACGCATACCTGTTTCTATAGCTATTGATTGGATTAAATGACTGCGCCCTTTCCACGTTGAATACGTCTTGCCCCACGCTCCCTTCAATAAAAATATTTAGGTCAAAATTCTTGTAATTGAAAGTGTTGTTGAAACCGAAAGTAAAATCAGGAAATGGATTACCTAAAATTACTCTGTCATCCAAAGTAATCGCATTGTCTCCGTCCTGATCAACAAACTTTATGTCTCCAGGAATGGCACCTGGCTGGGGTGAACCGGCAATATCATCTCCAGTTTGAAATATACCTGCTACTTCGTATCCGTAATAAGAAGCCATGGGCTCACCTTCCAGGTATATGGCAAAGTTGTTATAAAAATTAAGGTTGCCAGCTAATATCTGATCGGTGTTGGCCAGTTCCACTACCTTATTGTTAATCATTGCAAAATTTGCAGATATGCGCCATTCAAAATTTTCAGCATCTACTACAACGCTGTTTATTGCAAACTCAAACCCGTTGTTGTCTACCCGACCAGCATTTTGCAAATAAGAAGTATGCCCGGCATATGGCGCCACAGGTACATTATAAAGAAGGTCCTGAGTCTTCTTCTGGAAGTAATCAACAGTAAGGTTGAGTCTTCCCGCGAAGAATCCGATGTCAAATCCAACGTTAGTTTGCGTGGTCGTTTCCCACTTCAGGTCTGGGTTGGGTATATGCGCTGTTCTGAAACCAGGAGCGACATTGCCATTAATTACTGTTCCGGCAGAGCTGTTGAGCAATGCCTGAGACTGACCGTTTGGAATATTCTGATTTCCTGTTTGGCCGATACTTGCGCGCAATTTTGCATTACTTACAGCCCTGATAGACTGCATAAAACTTTCATTGCCGATATTCCACCCCACGGCTAATGAAGGGAAAAACCCATATCGGTTATCTTCTGAAAACCTGGAAGAACCATCTACCCTCATGGATGCAGTCACAAGGTATTTTTCAGCATAACTATAGTTTACTCTACCGAGATAGGACAATAACTGATTTACACCACTGAAGGACTCAGGGCGGTTTACAATGTCTGTACCGTTAGAAAGATCATTTGTCATCAGTCCATCAGTGGTAAAGTTTTGCGAATATGTTCGAACCAATCTGTTGGAAAACTTTTCATAGGTAGTCCCTATAAGTACATTGAGCGACTGACCTGCACCCAGTTCCGGGTTATAGCTGAGGGTAGCCTGGGCAAGGGAATTAATTTCTTCATTATTGAAGATTCCGGCAATGCCATTTGCTCCGCCTCCCCTTTGGGTTAGCCTTCCAAGATACTGATCTCTCCGACCTGAAGACACATTGGCACCAAACTTGGTATTTAAAGAAAGACTTTTGGTGATGCTGAAATCTGCAAAAACATTTCCAAAAAGATTATTGGATTTCTCCAAATCACTAAAACCATCAATCAGGGCCAGCGGGTTATCCAAAGCGATGTTGGGATCAACAAAATAGTTTCCATTTTGATCACGGATGGGCATTGCCGGATTATTTTCAACCGCAGCATTAATTACACCTGCTCGTTCATTGCCCTGAACGCCATTTGCAGCATAATTATTCATAATATGGCTGGCATTTATATTAGCACCGACCTTTATATGTTCGCTCACATCACTCGATAGATTCAATTTGAAGGAAAATCTTTTCATCTCTGAGCCCCTGACTACACCTTCCTGATCAAAATACCCTAATGACATGTACATTTGGCTACGTTCAGAACCGCCATTGAGAGAAATGACATGATTTTGGATGGTGGCATTTCTGAAGATTTCCTCCTGCCAGTCAACACCTGCGCCAATGGCTGCAATTGAATCTGCGCTGTAACTTGCTACTCCCTGCTCGTTCAGCAACATTGCGTATTGGCTGCCATTCATCATGTTCAGTTTGTTACTCACCTCCTGAATGCCAGTGCGAAAATTATAATCTACCCGCAAATCACCTTTCTTGCCCTTTTTGGTTGTGATCAAAATCACGCCATTGGCCCCTCTAGACCCATAGATCGCCGTAGCCGAGGCATCTTTCAGTACCTCAATGGATTCAATGTCAGCCGGATTTAATGAGTTTAGCGGGTTTTGCTCTACGTAGGATGCAAATTCCAGGTTATTATTTTGAAAATCCTGATTACCAGGGTTTTGAATCGGCTGACCGTCTATTACGTAGAGAGGTTCATTTCCCCTGCTAATAGAGGTACCCCCCCGAACCCTTACTGATACACCGGATCCAGGTGCACCACTTGATTGTGTCACCTGTACTCCAGCTACTTTGCCTGCCAGTAATCCGTCCACAGCAGTAATTGCCGCATCATTATTGAAATCTCGTTCTCTTATTGAGCTGACGGATCCGGTAAGGTCACTCTTTTTGACGGTACCATAACCAACCACTACTACCTCTTCCAATGCAGATACATCTGCTGCCAAAGTCAGGTCAAGAATAGTCCTTCCGTTCAGACTTACATCCATTGTTTTGTACCCAACAAAAGATATAGTCAAAACTGCATCCTCCGGGACATCAAGTGAAAATGTACCATCATAATTTGTGATGGTGCCATTGGTGGTCCCTTTCTCCTGAATTGTCGCACCAGGTAATACTTCACCATTTTCATCAGTGATCGTTCCAGTGATAGATACCTGTTCAATAATATCATCCTCAATTTGTGGTAAAGTCCCTGATCTCTTCGCTTCCAAAAATGAAATTGATTCATTCACTCTTTTGATGGAAAGCCGGGCCTGAGTGGAAATTTCCACCAACAAGTCACCTAAATTCCATTGTCCACCCTCAACATTGATGGCTTTGTTCCTGATTTCCTTCTTGGAGTAAGCAAACCTGAAATCAGTTAACTGCTCAATTTCGCTAACTAAATCAAGCAGCGATCTTTCCTGCTGCACATCGCTCAATTCAATACTTATATCTTTCAAGAATTTCTGCTGTGCAGTGATCTCACCAGCCATACACATCGAAAATGACTGGATGACAATTATCACATAAATCCCTAGTTTGGACATGCGAATTACGTTTTTATGTAATTTTACATTCATATGGTTTTGGTTTAAATACTAAAACTGTTTCCAGAGGGCTGAAACACTCTCCAAAGTTTCTTCAGCCCTCTTCTTATTTAATGATTAGATCATTTCCTTTTATTTCAAATTTTATCTCAAAAACAAAAGCCACACTCTCCATGACCTGCTGAAGGCTTGGATTATTTTCATGTCTGGCTGTATATAGCTTATTAGAAGCTTTACTCGTTTGCTTCACAATGGTCACTCCATACCATCTGGCAATTTCATTAAACACTGCATCCATCTTTTGATTTTTGAAAATCAAATCCTGATCTACCCAACCAAAAACCAGATCATGCTCCCTAATCTGACTTTTTTCCATGGCATTACTTTGCAGATATATTGTAGACATCTCGTCTTTTTCCAACTGCAAAGCCCGGCCATTAGCTTCACTTTTCACCTCCACAATTCCGGATCTTACCGCAACCACCTTGTTTTCATTTGGATAAGCTTTCACATCAAAGGAGGTTCCTTTGACTTCGACAGAAAATTCAGGCATCTTTATAATAAATGGCTTGCTGGGATCTTTAACTACATCAAAAAAGGCTTCCCCAATCAACTCTACTTCCCGACTGGAACCGCTAAACCTTTCTGGAACGATCAGTTTGCTGTCTGCATTCAGTTTTACCTGAGTTCCATCTGGCAATTTCAAGCTGATTTTTTGGCCCATCAGGCTGGTCTTTTCAATATATTTTAGCTGTTCAGTAACAATAGGCTCATTCGGAAATTCTTTGACAAGAAAGGCTCCCACGAACACAAGAAACAGGATGGCTGCATATTTCAAAATCTTAATAGGAAAGTTAAAACTCAGGGATTCGGAATGCTGATGCTTTTCATTCATTTGAGATTTAATCCTTCTTAGCACTTCAACCTTCTGCTCTCCCAAATCCGGTCTTTTGGTTTTCCAGTGTTGCTCAAACTTTTCGAGAATAACCGGATTCAATGGATCTTCCTCGAGCCACTTCGTAAGTCTGTGTTGTTCCTCAATTGTGAGATCCTCTAATAGATATTTAAGAATAATCTGATCCATTCAATTTCTTCCGATTTGATTATAAAGATCAGAATGCATGCAAACCGGTTGAAGGTTTTGGAAATATTTATAAAACAGATAGTTATTTGATGAAAATATTAGATGATCATCAATTAAAGAAGCTATTCAATGAAATATTTATAATTATCAACTATACTATTGATTGTATATTATCGTATAGCAATCCAATTAGCAACAAAATTGATACGGAACCAGAAAAGTTATTCGGCTGGTCACTTTCTTTATGATCGTATTTTCTTCTAATGGTTTCACGAATGACCGCCGCAGCTTTTACCAGCTGAGTCTTAACAGAGGCAATAGAAATTCCCAGATCATCCGCAATCTCTTTATATTTTAGCTGTTGATCTTTAGCCATCCGATAGATGAGCTGGCATTGAGGTGGTAGTTTTGAGACAGCCTGTTCTATATCTTCGAGTAATTCTTTTTCAAGAAGCAATTTCTCAGGATCTACCTTATCAATCATTTTGACAGCATTACCAAAACCAATGGAGACCTTTTTGTTGTAATCATCGGTTAATGCCCTGATGGAGTGATTTTTAACCGCAATGAAAAGGTATGATTCTATTTCCCTGATCTGAGAAAATTTAGCTCTGTTTTTCCAGAGATTAAGGAAAACTTCGGACACCACATCCTTAGACAGCTCCTCGGATTTGGTCATGGATTTCGCAAAAATAAACAGGTGCTCAAAGTTAGTCTGATAGATCTCATCAAACTCATTTTCCGACAAAACACCAGATTGAATATTTTTAATTTTCGCCTGTTTCTTACTGCCCACTTTTCAAAAAATAAAATGTAAGTTATGGTTTTCTTTGAAATTAGTGATTTAGTCACATGTCTCAACTGCAACTGGTAACCGATCAAAAGTAAGGCCTATAGGGTCAATTCACCTCTCCCAGGTCGAGACCTGGACGAGCAGATTTCAATTGTTCAATCGCTATTGGAGAAATTCCAGAGTTCCAGATGTATAGGCTCTTTAGCTGTTCAAAAGCGATTAAGTCATCAAGAGATTCATCGGAAATTTGTGTACTATGCAAATTCAAATGCTGAAGGTACTTCAGGTTCTTCAGACTTTTAATTCCTTCGTTGGTAATATTTGTTTGCTGCAAGGAAAGATGAACCAGGTTGGGAAAAGATGCGATTTCTTCAAGCTCTGAGTCAGTGATTCCGGATCCATGAAGGTCAACCCTGACAATCTGATCCTTTGCCTTTTTTAAGAGATCCAGCTTATCCTTTTCAATCGACTCTCTTCCAGCCAGCCTAATCTCTAATAATGAACTCTTCTGGGATATCCTAAAGGCAGTAATACCATTCGCGCGAAACTCATCCAATGTATTTTCATCCAAAGGATCCGCCGTGATAACTTCAAATGGATCGAAAGGTTGAAACTTACTTTGAAGTATCTGGGCTATTCTCCCCGATGAAGGGAACTCACCAACTTTTTTATCGAAAGGCATACCGTTTTCCAGCCACCATTCTATCATGGCGACTTCCGTGGGTATCAATTGTTGCTGACCTTTCGGGGCATGTGTTCCTCATGATCCAGGGGTAGAAATATCCGGTGCAACAACAGGCTTTGGTCAATGTTTTCAGGGTCAAAAAGATCGCCATTTTTGCCTCCTTTTTTCCAGGTGGCTTTATTGCTCAGGTCAAGACTCCCCTGCTTCTTACTTTCATTGTGACAGGAAATACACTTTTCTTTGACAATAGGCTGGATGATATCTGTGAACACCACTGCACTATCCGGATGAACATTCGCGACGACTTCATCCTCTGTAGAAAAAGCTGTCTTGATAAAGCCCGGAGCGTCTTTGACCAGAAAATCTTCGCCATGGGTTAGTGAACCACCAAAATGACCTGCAACAGTCAGAACGAGGAGGTTTATTCCCCAGGCAATCCAAACACCCTGGATGCTAAGTCTGGATTTCAATAAGAAAAATAAGGTGGTTAGCAGTGCCACACCTATTCCAGACCATTGATGAATTTGTAGTGTAGCACCCTGATACCCTCCTTTTTGAGATAGAAAGTATCCCAGTATTGCAGCGACTATAGCTGTAATTGCCGCGAAACCAAGTAGTATCTTGATTGATTGTTTAAGGGCGTGAGTTTTTTGAAAGTGGTGAATAACCTCTAAAAGAAAAGCAGCAATAATTACACCTATTGGTATATGCAATACCAATGGATGAAAAGCACCCAGGAAGTCCATCATGCAATTACCTCCTTAATCACCTGGCCGCCAAATTGGGAAAGTTGCTTATGTCTACCCCCATGAAAATAGGTGAGCTTATTATCGTCCAGTCCAAACAGATGCAGAAGTGTTACGTGCAGGTCTCTCAATGGATGGACCACATCAATCGCTTCCTGCCCCAACTCATCTGTGGCTCCAATGACATGGCCTGCTTTTACCCCTCCCCCTGCAAACCACATCCCCATGGCATCAGGGTTATGATCCCGACCATAGGCTACTCCATTCTCCCGGACTCCATTGTCAGCAGTACGGCCAAATTCTCCGGACCAGATGATCAGTGTTTCATCCAGCATTCCCCTTCTTTTGAGATCTTTGATCAATCCTGCAATGGGTTTGTCAATACTGGTGATCAGGTTGCCATGCGCACGTTCTAAAAAGTCATGTGAATCCCAGCCTCCCGAATAGATCTGTACAAACCTCACTCCCTGTTCGACAAGCTTTCTTGCCAACAAGCATTTCCTGCCAAATGCATCTGTTTCAGCCTGCCCCACACCGTAAAGTTCTTTTGTCTTTTCATCTTCACCTGCTATATCAATTACATCAGGTACCTCCATCTGCATGCGGTAAGCCAGCTCATAATTTTCAATCCGTGCTGATAGTTCATCATGATTGGGATGCATCTGCTGATGCTCTCTGTTGAGCTTTTGAAGGAGTTCCAGACTTTCTTCCTGGTGATAGTGGCTTACTCCTGGCGGCGGATTGATATTAAGGATAGGAGATCCTTCAGGCCTCAATGGAGTGCCCTGATAATGGGAAGGCAGAAAGCCATTTGACCAGTTGCCCGGACCTCCCTGCGGATAAGCCACTTCCGGGAGGACAACAAAAGCAGGAAGATTTTCATTCATAGTCCCGAGACCATAGCTGATCCACGAACCAAGTGCCGGCTCTCCACCGAATTGGTTTCCAGTATTAATATGATACATCGCCGTGGGGTGATTCACCGATTCGGCCTGGCATCCTCTGTAAAAGCAGATTTCATCTGCGACATCCGCCAGGTGTACAAATGGTGCACTCATATCCACACCAGACTTCCCAACCTTACGGCTGGAGAAAGGACTTCTTACAAAATACCTGTCACCGGATGACATGGCGGAAAACTTTTCACCCTCACGCTGAAACTTGGTGAGGTGATATTTGTCCAATGCCGGCTTCGGGTCAAATGTGTCGATGTGACTAGGACCTCCCTCCATGGTGAGGAAGATGCAATATTTCGCCTTCGCCCTCATCATAGGTGATGCAGGACTTAGCGGGCCCTTTGATACCATTTGACCGGATTTACTGTCACACGCCAGCAGGCTACTCAAAGCGACTGCTCCGATACTCGATCCTAATCCATACAGGAAATCCCTTCTGTTCCAATTTGAGTGATCAGTAGACATAAACAAATTCGTTTGAGTTGAAATAAACCGCAATCAGGTCAGCAAGAGCCCTGGTAGGGGCATCAACTTGCCAGGGTTGAAGATCTGGAACATAATCCTGGTAAATGTCAAGCTCTTCCTTATAGGTAAAAGGTTCTCCTGTCATCTCCTCGAACATTTCACGTTCAACCTCTGTGGGGTTTTCCTTCTTTGGTGGCATATTGTCTTCATGATATCGGGTCATTTTTTCCAGATAGTTGAGACTTTCCTTTACTTCATCAGCCTTCGCTTCCCTGCAATAAATAGCATAAATAGCTTCCTGTACCCGTGCTTCATGACTTTCCAGCTCCCTCATCAATCTGTCCGCATAAACCAGAGAACGGGTTCTCACATTTTGTCCATTGAACATGGTGAATACCTGCGGAGTAACCGTCGATTCACTTCTTGCCTCACAGGACATATCAGTCCCGGGTTGATTGAAAACCTCAAGTGAAGGGTCAGCCAATGTTCTGTACCTCTCAGCATAGATGGTTCGCCGGTTCCTTTCTTCTGGGGTTCGGGATGGCTGATATGCCGGGGCTATGGAGCCCATGATGTGCCTTGGTTGTAGTGCAGCCTCAATATTCATCTCTGGCCTTACCGGGAATCCACCCATTTCAGGATTCAGCTCCCCCGAAATATGCAGCATTGCATCTTTCAGTTCCTCAGCATCCATCCTTCTTGGGTTAAAATATGAAAGCAGTTCATTGTCTGGGTCCACCTCATTGACGGTGGTCCATTCGGGGTGCGTACTGGACATTTGATAGGCCCTGGAGGTCATGATCAACCGGTGCATTTCTTTGACAGAGTAGTCATGATCAATAAAATAGGCTGTCAGCCAGTCCAAAAGTTGAGGATGAGTAGGTTTTCCTCCCGTAGCTCCGAAATTGTTGGGCGTTTCACTGATTCCCTTTCCAAAATGATATTGCCAGATACGGTTCACCATCGATCGGGCCATGATGGGATTGTCCGGATGTGTCAGCCATTTTGCAAAACCCAGTCTTCGGTTTTCCATGGTATTGGGAATTTCAACTTCTATCTGCTTCTGTTTTGGAGCGAGGTTCTCAATGATACTCATCACGCCAGCTTCTACAGGCTCGATAGGTGCATAGACCGATCCACCAGCCAGGATATTGCTTGTAGGAACTTCCCCTTTCATATCTTTGGGAATAGTCATCCTATTTTGGCTGTTCTCTACAATCACAGGTCCATTGTATACTGAATAGGCCAATGCTTCGAATCGCTCTTCCTGTCTTCTTAATAACTGCTTTCTTTTTCCCAGGACCTTCCTATATCCAAGATCCTCATATGTCAATCCAAGGTATCTCGGTGGTTGCTGGTCTTCAGGTAGCTTTCTTCGCTCCCTTTTTGGCAAGTATGCCATTCCCCGCTCAGAATACCATTTTTTGGCGGCGGCCTCTTCTTTGTTGCTGAGTATCTCCTGTTCCTCATCTGTTTTGTGAAGCCAGTCTGCAATGCGTTGTTTTTCAAATTCCGTAACTTCCGTATTTTCTTCAGGGAGAAATGGTGCTGGCCTTTCGGCAAATTGGGTGGTAGCAAAGACAGCCTGAATGCTATAATAATCTCTTGCTGGGATGGGGTCATACTTGTGGTCATGGCATTTGGCACAATTCAGTGGTGTACTCAAAAAAGCTTCTCCAACAATGTTTGTTACATCATCCAGAAAATGCTGCCTGGTTTCAGCAGCGACGCTCATACCTGTATGCTCCCATGGACCCATCCTCAGAAACCCGGTCGCAATGAGCATTTCAGGGTCGCTTGGATCGAGCTCGTCACCAGCCAGCTGCTCCATCACAAACTGATCGTACGGTTTATCATCGTTGAAAGCCCTGATAACATAATCCCGGTAGCGCCATGCATTTGGCCTGACAAAGTCATTTGAAAACCCACCTGAATCGGCATATCGGGCTACATCCAACCAATGCCTGGCCCATTGCTCTCCGTAATGCGGACTTGCTAACAGTCGTTCTATGAGGTTTTGATAAGCATTAGGATCTTTGTCTTGCAGAAAAGTTTCAATCTCTTCTATAGTCGGAGGCAGTCCGATCAAATCTAAGGTCGCACGACGGATCAATACAAGATCTGAGGTCGCTTGCGCAGGTACGAGACCTATTATGTTTTGCTTGTCTGCTAAAAAAGCATCTATGGGATGATCTTTTTGAGGATCTAAATCTCCCCATGGAATTTCGGGTTTTTCTATTGGGTAATAGGCCCAAAGGTTTTTCCTCTCATAGGGGCGGTTATCCCATGTGTCGCTTAAGCCGCCAGAGGTTTTTACCCTGATGCGGTTTCCATATTGCCATGTTGTATCGAGTTTTATTTCGGCAATCCTTTCTGCTGATGGCCAGGGGGCTCCGCCGTCAATCCAATCCCTGATAATTTGCAGATCAATCTCAGAAAGCTTATCACCATCCTTGGGAGGCATAGCTAAATCATCATCTACCCTGAGGATGGAATGATACAGTAAGCTCTCTTTTGACTTGCCCGGAACAATAGCTGGTTTGCCGGAATTACCTCCTGCCAATAAGTTATCATAGTTGTTGAGATCCAGCCCCCCTTCGATCTTTTTGGGGTCTCCGCCATGGCATCCAATGCATTTGGACTCGAAGATGGGCTTTACCTCGTGAGCAAAGAGCGCTTCAGGGTCAACCGGATCGTTGTGGATAGACTTTTTACACGCAAAAAATACGATAAGTATGAACAGTAGGGAAACTTTTGCTACGGTGTTCATTGATACAATCTTAAGGAATCGAGATTTATTGGTTCTTAGCTATTTTATTTCAATAATAACACCTCAATATACAAATTTGGAAGGAAAAGTTCCATCTTTCAGTCAAGCCAAACCTTGAAATAAATTGTATTGGCAACTTTACTCTCATCTCATACATCTTGAAAGATCGTGACTGATATTATTGGCTAACCTCAGTCGTATCATCCCTGGCGATCCAATTTTTTTTCCCTACTTCAATATCTATTCTTTAGGCATAGTAGATTTGTACAATTGAAAGATTTCATCCGCACTGATTGCTCTGTCATAAACAGCCAACCCTCCAAGCACTCCATCAAAACCTTCATTGTTGATGGGTTTACCTTCGGGATAAGTGGGCCATTTTGGATGATCTCTCAAGGCTACTGTAAAATCAGTTCCATTACCCTGAGGTTCATAAATCGGACCATCATACATGAAAGGATTGTAGTTGCCATTGCTATCCAGCTTTCCATTCACATAGACGCTTATGGCCTTACCATCGAATGTATAAGCAATCATGTACCACTTACCTTTCTCAAGAAACGTTTTGCCGGTAGCATAATCAAATGCAAAAGGATGATCTGGTGTGGCTCCTCCGTAAGGAGAAATATACCCCATAGCTTGGTTCTTTGCCCTGGTTCTTTCATAAGTAGTATAGTCAGATTGCCAGGCACCATTGATAAACATGGCATATTGCCGTGATGGTGATCCCGGACCTGTTCCCCCTGCTTTACCTTTAAAGACTTCATCACCTTCATTCCACATCCCTGCAATAAATTGCCAAACGGTATCTGATTCTCTTTTCAACCAAACCACCATTGAAAGTTCCTGATCACTGCCGTGAAGATCCAAAAGCGGTACATCTTCTCTTTTTGCTCTCATCCACTGGCCCCATTCCAGATCCAAAGCAGTGCTCCCAAATATTCCGTCATCGACTTTTCTAATGGGTCCGTTCATTTCACTTAAAACATATTTATTTGCTCCCTTTGACACATGATCACTTTCCAGTCCGTCCTGAAAATCCCAGAATGCTATAAGACCAGGTAGGCTTTCAGGACCTTTAGAGCTAACCGATTCACTATTTTCCGTTTGTTTTGATGGACTGCCACATGAAAGCAACAGGCAGGTTATTATTGCAAGTGATAAAATACTCCTCATTTGATTCTTAATTTTTGTCAGCCACTTCCTTTCGCATTGTAGACTGGTAAATATTTCTTATTTCCTGTGTAGTGAGTGCTCTTTCAAAAACTGCAAGTCCACCCATTACGCCATCAAATCCAACTTTATTTCCCGGAACGCCATTCGGATAATCAGGCCATGTAGGCACACGTCTTTGAGCTACAGTGAAGTCAGAACCATCAACGCCACCATCATAAATTGGCCCGTCATAATTAAAAGGGTTATAATTTCCATTTGAATCCAATTCGCCATCCACATAAACTTTGATGACTTTACCATCAAAAGTATAAGCAATCATATACCATTTTTTTTCATCCAGATGTGTCTTTCCCGTGGCATAATCGAATGCAAATGGGTGGTCGGGGGTTGCGCCTCCATAAGGGGATATGTACCCCAATGTCTGGTTTTTTGACCTGATGCGCTCATAAGTTGTGTAATCGGTTTGCCACGCTCCATTGATAAACATGGCATACTGTCTTGCCGGAGCACCGGGTCCTTTCCCTCCTGATTTACCCATGTATTTTTCGGTTCCTTCATTCCACATGCCAGCAATAAACTGCCAGTACCTTTCAGATTCTCTTTGCACCCATGCAACCATTGTGACCTGCTGATCAGGTCCGTGGAGATCAAGACCTTTGGCATTCTCCCGTTTTATTCTGAACCATTGCCCCCATTCAAAGTCAACTGAATATGGCCCAAACACCCCATTTTCAACCCTTTTAATTGGACCATTCATTTCAGTCAGCGAATACTGATACTTACCTGCTGACATCTTTGCTTCTCCCATAGGTTCCTGAAAATCCCAGAAAGCAAGAAGCCCGGGCGTACTTAAGACCACAGCTGATGGGGCATCCTTTTTGGTGCATCCAATCAAAAGCAATAAAATACCGGTAATAGAAAAAAATCTAATCATTTCTTTAAGTCCTTAAAAAAGGGAGGCTGCGATACCTCCCTTTGTAATGTTATTAAATTTTAGTAATCAGGATTTTGGCCAAAGGCACTGTTGAGATTGGCATCGATCACATGTTGTGGCACCGGGAATAGTTTATCTCTTTCAGTGATAAATCCACCTGACATACCATTGTGAGCTGAAGTCCTCTCAAGCCATTTATTTAACCTGAGCAAAGTATATCTCCTGTTTTCTTCAGCAAATAACTCCCGAGATCTTTCATCAAGAATAAAGTCTATGTCGACGTCACCCGCACTAATATCAGGAGCATTTGACCTTCTCCTGACAATGTTTATTGATTCAGCTGCCTCAATATTTTTTCCCTGTAGATGCTGGGCTTCAGCGAGTATCATATAGGTTTCAGCCAGCCTCAAATAGACCTGATCCTTATAGCCCTCACCGGCAGCCAGGATCTCACTGTTACCATCATCCCATTTACGTGTACTTGGCCAGTTTTCCGGACGATCGGGTTCAAGTCCTGCGGGGCCTCTTCCAATAAATTCTGCTGGATCAGTAGTAGTAAAAAGTGTATCGCCATCAGTTTTTACAAAAAACCTGTGGATGGCATGATAGCTACCACGGTCATCTCCTGATTCGTATAAATCCAATCCAAATTTTGTGAACCCAAGCCAACCAATACCTCTTCCCATTTCCGGGGTAATTTCCACACCATCATTTCTCCAGTACCACAGCAGCCATGATCTTCGCATGTGATTGTCCTCGCTCGACCCTATTACATTTCTCTCATTTATGATGGTCCATAGTGCTTCTGTGTTGCCCTGATTGTGAAATACATTTCCATCAAGGAACATATCCATAAATGGTATACCAGGTTCGGTCGCTTTAACTCCATACCTTTCTGTAACAAGTACAAAATTGGGATTGTTAATGGCAGCTGAAGCCTTTTGCTCTGCACTACCAGCATCACCCATCATCAAATAAAGCTCGGCAAGATAGTGCTGGGCTACTGCTTTGTTTAATCTACCTGGGACACTGTGAAGTTCCGGAAGATGTAACTCAGCAAATAACCAGTCCTCTTCCATAAAGGCCATGACTTCAGTAACGGGATCTCTTTGCCAGTCTGTTTTGATATTTGATCCTGTGGACTCCTGTTCAACAATTGGAACATCACCCCACAGATTGATCAAATGTCTGTAAGCCCAGGCTCTTATGCACCGTGCCTGTGCAAGCACACGGTTCTTTTGTGCATCATCTTTCCAATCTATCGATGGATTTTCAGCCCTGGTAATAATGGTGTTTGCTGAATTAATCGTACGATACAACCAATCCCATACGCTGGCATAAAGAGGTACGGTTGAATTATTGAATTCCCCCCATTGTATATAAGGTAAATCAGGGTTGTTACTCACGGGATTGTAGGAATTGTCAGTGCTAGACCACCAAAGCATACCTGGTAACCTTCCGCCAGTGACATCTCTTTCTTCTCTAACAAAACTGTAAAGCGCATTTAAACCGTTTTCAAATCCTTCAGGCGTATTATAAAGGTTGTCTGCGGTGAGTCTATCCTTAGGTATCTCATCTAAAAATGCTGTTTCATCACATGAAATCAGTATTCCCAGAAATAGTATTGTTATGATGTATAAATTAAATCTGTTCATGATTTCAGCTATTTAAAATGATAGGTTTAAGCCAAGAGAGTAGGTCCTGTCGATAGGAATACCTCGCTGTTCGGATAATTCCGGATCCAGCCCTTCCCATTGAGTGAAAGTCAGAGGGTTTCTCATGTTGAAAAACACCCTTAAATCGCTTAACCCAATTTTACCGTAAATAGATTCATCAAATGAATAACCAAGCGTAATATCACGTAACCGGACATAACTGGCATCCTGATAAAATCTTACCCCGAAAGGATTGGTGCCATCTCGGTTTGCAGGATACTCATTGGTTGGATTTTCCTGACTCCAGTTGTTTAGTTTGATCGAATTTCTTCTGACATCAGACCAAACCAAATCGGTATCCCATAGTGGATTTACTCTTGTAATACCCTGTTGGGTGAAAAAAACAAAGCTTAAAGTAAAATTTTGATAGGAAATGGTGTTATTTAAACCAGCTGTGAATTTAGGATTTGTTTGGCCGATCAAATCGCGGTCATCCGGAGTAATCGCACCATCACCATCAGTATCCTGCACTTTTATGTCACCTGGTTGGGCACCCGGCTGAGATGAATTGGCAATATCATCCGTTTCCTGCCAAACCCCTTCAAAGACATAACCATAGTTTGCCTGGATAGACTCACCAATAAACCAGCCATTGGCTACATCATCCTCTCCATTGCCGTATAAATCAACAATCTCATTTTGGTTCCTTGCAAAACTTAGTGTTGTCTGCCATTTGAATTGACCTTCATCAATGTTTACCGAAGAAACATTTATTTCAATACCGGTATTTTTTACTTCACCGATATTCTGTGTGATGCTGGTGATACCATGCACTGGCGAAATTGACCTGTTCAGTAACAGATCATAAGTATTGGTTATGTAGTAGTCAATCGCGGCATTCAATCGTCCACTAAAAAATGCCATATCAGCTCCAAAATTCAGTGACTCGGATGTTTCCCATCCTAATGACGGAGAAGCCAGGCTGGCAGGGAAATAGCCAGGTGCAGTCATGATACCATTGTCCCCTCCCAGATAGTTCCTCAAGTTTAGACGAGCCAGGGTCTGGTAGGGCTGAATGGCCTGATTACCATTTCTACCAAAGGAAAGTCTCAACTTTAACTGGTCGAGCCATGAGATATCACTCATAAAGCCTTCATCTCCAAGATTCCATCCAAGGGCCACAGAAGGGAAAAGGCCAAACTTGTTTTCGATTCCGAAACCGGAGTATCCATCTCTCCTGAGGGTCAGTGTAAACAGGTATTTACTATCAAAACTGTAGTTGACACGTCCCATCTGAGAGATATAGTTTTGCTCAAGGAAGGAAACTCCCGGCTCAATGACTGCTGCCACATCCGGCTGGTAGAAAGTCAATGCATTGGTTGGAAATCCCCTGGTGGTAAGGCTTCTAACCTCATCTTCATAAGCCTGTGAACTATACAAAGCTGTTACATTGATATTATGCTTACCCCATGCTCTGTTATAAACCAAAATATTCTCTATGAGCCTGTCCTGAGTAGCTCCATCCTCCGTGTAAGCCTGGCCATTGTTTTCAAAGCCTTCTCTTGTATTAGGCCCCCAGAACCTACCGATTTGCGTATCCATGTACGTCAATCCTACATTGAGCTTGTAGGATAACCCTTCGATAAAAGGAAAATCAATCTTTATATGGTTAAAGGAATAAAGGTTTCTGTTGTAATGATTATCCAATACATTGAGTTGAGACAACGGGTTATTGAAGATTGGTTCCTCAGGCCACGGATAAATGGTATATTCTCCCTCCTCATCAAATGCATCTATCAAAGGGATCAAATAGAAAGCCGTGGTAAAGTTGGCATTAAGACCTGAGAGATCCTTATAACTAAATTGAGTGTTCGTACCAATTTCCAGCCAATCTGTGAGCTGATAGGTCAGGTTTGATCTGATAGTTGCCTGTTTGAAATCATCACCAATTGCAATCCCTTCCACATCCTGATAGGTACCTGAGAGAAAATAGTTGAAATTATCAGTGCCTCCTTCGAGTGAAAGATTGTGCTTTGCTTGTTTGCCCAGGCGGGTCGCCAGATCCACCCAGTCAACAGAATTTCCCTGCTGGTAATTTTCCAGTCGTGTCGGATATCCGGATATATCTGCCTCACTGTATCGCTCTACAGCATAATCCCAGTGTTCCTGCCCATTCATAAGCGGTGGCAAATTGTATATTTCACGTATACCATAACTTACATTATAACCAAGCTTTGGTTTTCCGCTTTTACCTTCTTTAGTGGTAATAAGTATCACTCCATTGGCTCCTCTGGCCCCATAAATGGCTGTTGCAGAGGCATCTTTTAATACCTCAATGGATTGAATATCGTTTTGATTTAGCTCATTGAGTCCTCCTGAATATGGAACTCCGTCCAATACAATTAACGGGCTATTGCTCGCTGTAATGGAATTTTGACCCCTTATTAATAATCCGACGGATTGTTGGTCTGCTGTATTGGAATTTATAGTGAGATTAAGTCCCGGTGCAAGTCCCAGAATGGTTTCCAGCACGTTGACTTTCGGACCCTGTTGCTCAATATCCTCTGACTTAACTGAGACTACTGAGCCAGTAAGGTCAGATTTTTTAACCGTTCCGTAGCCCACAACCACGACCTCCTGTAAGGAAGCAATGTCAGTCTCCAAGCTCAAATCAAGCATTGATCTACCGTTCAATGGCACATCTCTGGTCTCATAACCAACAAATGATATGGTTAAGACGGCATCCTCTGGCACATTTAAATTAAACTTGCCATTTACATCCGTGATTGTGCCATTGGTAGTGCCCTTTTCCTGGATAGTTGCTCCCGGTAAAGCTTCACCATTTTCATCGGTGATAGTCCCGGAAACGGAAGCCTGCACCATAATCTGTTCTTCAATTGCCGGCAAAGCGTTGTCTTTTTCAACTACCTTGACGGTGATATCTTCATTGATTCTACGAAAAGAAAGTCCTGCCTGTATAGACATTTCACTCAGAAGCATCTCCATTGTCCAGTTGCCCGACCTGATATTGATTTCTTTCGATTTCAGATCCTGCCGTGTAAAGGAAAATCCAAATTGCTTGGTCTTTTCTATTACATGTATCAACTCAATCAGATTGTTGTGATCCTCAGTAAGGACAATCTCAATCTCATTCAAATGCTTCCTCTGAGCAATGGATTCGCTACCGAACACCATCGATACAGAATAGCATATCACACACGCATAAATCATCAATTGTGACATGCGAATTACAAATTTTGGTAATTTTACATTCATCTAGTTTCTATTTTAATTAATGGAACTTTGAAAAGTCGAGGCCTTTTTCCAGAAGCATCCTCGGCTTTTCTCATTTTTTGGGTTATTGTCTTTTATTTTCTGGTCATAATGATGATTGTTTTGTTGTCTATCTGGTAGTCAAACTCATAAGCATATGACAAACTTTCCATCACTGACTTAAGTGTTGGATCCTTGTACCTGGTAGTAAATTTCCTTTTATTATTCAGTGCAACTTTTACCTCAAACTGTACATCAAACCATCGGGTAACTTCTTCCATGATCTGGTCAATGGTGTAATCCTTTAGTAACAGCTCACGGTCCATCCAGCCAAATACCATAGCACTCTCCTTAATCACCCCCTTGGTGATCTTATTGGAAGCACTGGAGTAATCGGCCATGTCATTTTTCTCTAACGTCACTTCCTGATCCCCCGCTTCACTGTAAACCTGAACCCGTCCGGTCCTGACACCCACTTGTACATGCTTCTCATCTTCATAAGACCGCACATTGAATGAAGTCCCTAAAACTCTGACATTAACCTTGTTTGCTTTGATATTAAATGGTCGGTTTTCATCACGTTCCACATCAAAAAAGGCTTCTCCTATGAGTGTGACCTCCCTACTCTCTTTAGAAAACTGTTTAGGAAAAATCAGTTTGCTACCAGCATTAAGCTTTACCATAGTCCCATCTGGAAGCTTAAATGATAACTGTTGACCAAAAGCAGTTTCCTTTTCTATTTGATTTACGGGCTGCGGTTGGGCAACTTCTTGTAGTCGATCTATTGATCCGTTATTCATTAGGAGATACATAGCAGCGCCAAAGACCACCACAAAAACAGCTGCTACCCTAGTGATATACCTAAGCTTTTGGTTAAAGTTCAGTTTTGTTTTTTGGTCCTTCTGATTAGTTATCCTGGAAAACACATGTTCTTTAATAGTGGCTAGTTCACCATCCTGATGACTCAGGTGTGCCACAATATTTTCAAACTCAATTCTATTCTTTACATCCTTTCTTAACCAGGATTCAAGATTTTGAGTTTCCTCCTTTGTGAGGGTGTTATTCAGGTACTTACTGATCAATTGGTCCATATCGAAATACTTGCCGATATGTATAAGAGTACTTTGAAACAGTTTACTCCCGATATTTTTTAAATATTTATAATCAAATCAATAAATCGATATATTTATTGAATAAACACATGTATTTATGTCGTTTTAATGAATATTTTCAAACAAATAGTAGTGATCCTGAGATCAGCAACCACGAGATTGCCCGGGTGATACGCATTAAAGAGTTGCCTGGGTTTGCATCCTCGAGGTATTGGTTGATGCCCTCCCGAACTTTATTGAGGATCAGGTTCATCTGGTTGGACACAGTTTTTTCAGCAATTCCCAATTCCATAGAGATGTCTTTATGAGACAGGCCTCTGTTCTTTACCAGATCATATATGACAGCAGCCTGAGGACTTAGCTTTTTTAATATCCCATCAACCACACCCCTGAGTTCACTACCAATCAATAATTTTTCAGGGTCTATGGAATCTGATATCTGTAAGGCCTCATCGTAACTGGAATAGGCAAACTTGCCTGGGTCTTTGGAAGCCATTCGGATGGCCAGGTGTTTCACAGACACGTAGAGGTACGACTCTACATCCTTAATATCATCATAGTGTGGACGCTTATTCCAGATCTGAAGAAATACCTCTGCCACAACATCTTCGGCCAGTGGTTTTTGCTTTGTGATAGAAAAAGCATATAAGTAAAGACGCTCGAAATGTCGGGTATAAATATCCTCAAACCAACTCTTGAAGCTGCTTTGATTGGTGATGTTTAATATTTTCCCTGATCTGGCCAATCTTTTATGGAATTGTCAGTGTAGCATTTATTTAGACCTGATAATTGACAAATCTATGAAAAAGATTGGAAGGAGAATGACAGCAAACACAATACTGCAGGCATCAACAACCTTGAGTAAATATGTCTGATAATAATATCTATTTTAACCCGGATTCGATGTATCAAAAACAAAACCCCGTCATTCATGCATGAGAGAAGATTTAAGTGATGGAAGCCCTGCCTTTGGGCAGGCAGGCGTTGAGTCCCCTGATAAAATGAAACTCCCTGCCTCCCTGCAGGCGAGTCACGCCCTTACATAACCATATCCCAACCCTTAAAAAGGCCCTGTGCGCCTACGCTGAAGCTTCGGCGAAAGCGTAGTGATGGTAGAGGTTTTTTGTTAAATTCTGAGCTCAGGTTATATTAAAAAGCGGGCTTCAGTGAGCTCACGGCCTATTTGCTGCACTCCGTCAAGTATCCGCCTGGTCTGGGCAGCAGAAGGCTTTTTGATGCCTTTGATATATTGAGCCAGAAGGCTCTGATTCATCCCAATACGTTCAGACAATGCCTTGGCGTTTAGAACTTTATAGAAACTAAAGAAGCTCTCCAAATCATATTTATACTGAATCTCATCTGCAGAATAGATAAAGCCATGTTCTTCAAAGGAAAGATTAACTACATCCAACACCATTTCCTTAAGTTCTTCAAAAGTTTCCCCTTGGGTAGCCATTAAAATATCCCCCACTGTGGTGTTTGCGCTATAGCCGGTGTCCTCTTTGATCACTTCCATTACAATCTTTGGCTTCTTCATCTTTTGTTTGTTTTAATATTGGCTTGTTTCAATATTGCGTTCAATAGTCCTTTTTTCACTTCCTTAGAAGCATGGAAGGGAATCGGAATACTTCCTGGCTTCTCATTATGCCTCATGATGATATGACTTCCTGATTGCCTTACATCATACCACCCATCTTTCTTCATTAGCTTTAGTAGCTCACTGCTTTTCACTACATCAAAAGTAATATATTTATTACTTTTATACAATTAAATATTCTATCTCAACGAAACCATAAATGGATGGTTCAGGATCGAAGTAAATAGAAATTTATAAAAGATTGGAAAGGAAGATTGAGTCAGAAGGTTCGAATAAATGAAATTTATCACACCTCACATCCTAATTATAAAAAGATTTGCACAACCTATAATGAGTGATCTCATCAAGCGTAAAATAGTTTCCCCCATTGTTCTTTTATACTGGGTATATCAATTATTCTCTGTGATGATCTTCACCCAATCCTTAGGCAGCTCCAAAATCTGATTATTCTCATTCAGAATTCCTGCCAAATCTGCATAGTCAATGTCCTGAATAGGAAATTTCTTATCTACCGCCAATGCAGCAGCAGCCCCTGCACTCTGACCAAGGATCATGAAAGTGGGGAGAATTCGGACACTGCCATAGCCCACATAGCTGGACGAAACACAAGTAGGCGTGATGAGGTTTGTGCATTCATTCGCTTTGGGTGCCAGTGCCTGATAGGAAATTTTAAATGGTTTCCAGGAACCATCATTTTCCACGTGGGTGAAACCCTCATCATAGGCATAACCATCCTTGACAATCCTCCTGGCATGGTGCATATCGGGAGGCCACCAGGCAATGGCTACCTGATCAGTTATCGCATCCGGAACATCAAACCTGGTGTTGTGCTCTGTGATCACATAATCTGATACCATTCTTCTGGCACTTCGAATATAAAGCCTTCGTGGCCAGTTGCCATTGTCCTGAAACTCATCTTTGGGTAGTCCCCAACCCTCCCAGTTAGACCGGGTGAGGCTATCTACTGCCGAATCATTTTGTAAAAAATAGATCAAGCCTAAAGAGAAATTACGGTGATAAGCGACCACACTGTCCTGTACCTCATACGTACCAGTAGGATACATCCAGTTTTCACCATATAAGTTAGCCGATAGGTCATGCCAGCTACCAAGGTCTGTCTTTCCATTATGCCTGTTAGCTACTGGTTTAAATAACTGTCCCCCGACACCTAAGTATCTCCGATAGATCTCGTAAGTGTCAGGGTTATAGTTATTGGGTTTCTCAACAGGTATTACATTTTCAGGGTCTTTGGTCAAAACCATTCTAAAACAAAATCCCATGATGTATTTACTGGGTCCGCCATGCTCACCCAGCTCGCCTTCCTGGATCGTGGGAATTAAACCACTTGTCGGATCACCCGGGGTCACATAAGGGTCTACATCGACCGTAAACTGTTTAAAGTCATTCACCCCCTGAATGCCATTTAAGCTTTCATCATATTTTTCATTCCCCTCCCTGATCGTTTCTGTGGTGACCCCCGCAAGGTGAAGTAGATGACCTTCTACTGATGCATCAATGAACACACTGGCTTTGATGTTTATGCCATTATCCAGGTTGACCTCTCTGATCCGATTACCCTCCATCAGCACCCCGCCCGATTCTTTGATCCTGGCTTTTCGAATTATCCGGATATTGGGTTCACTGGCAATTAAGCTATCGATTACACTTTCTGCAACAGACGGCTCATACTTTGAAAACCAGGTGGGATCATTAAACCTTGGTTTTAAACCATAACGGCCCTCAACTGCTGTATAGAATTCCGCTGCAATCCCTCCAATCACATGGGCGTTTCCAAAACGGAGATCTTTCCCAATTCCTTCTACAGCCATACCACCCGGATGACCAGTGGGCTCGATCAGCACAACCTGTTTACCAAGCCGTGCAGCCTGAATGGCAGCGGTAAACCCAGCTTCACTTCCTCCCAGAATACAGATGTCCGTTTTTATAGTACATGGGTCTGTAGTAGTACAACCAATGACGAAAAAAAGCAAAAGGACTTTACAGAAAGTGTATTTCATTACCCAGATGAAAAGTGAATTATTTATAAGTCAGTGTTGCTGTAGCAGCTACATTCTGATCCGAAGTAAATCGTATCCACCGTGCCTGAAAATCAGCTGGAAACTGATGCGTAAACGTTTCCCCAGGTGCAACAGAGACCTGATCATATACCATCCATGGGCCATGGCCTACCGGCTCTACTTCAATGCTAAAGTTAACTGGCTCAGTCCCATCATGGGTAATTGAAAGACTTCTATCATCATAAAAACCAATGAGGTATGGATCTGACGGAACACCTGCGGATACCTCAGTTTCGTGCCACGGACCACCTTGCCCAGTTGGCTTGCCCAGCTTCCACAGGTCGTCGATTACTCCAGCCCAGACCGCAGCTTTTCCATCTGCTGATACAATGATATGCTCATTATCGGCACGAGCAGACGGCTTTATCCCCGTCATGACAAGCAATCCCCGATAGCTTGCATAATCATGAATGCGATAGCCATGGGAAGATACCGGTCTGATCTTGGCAAATCCATCAGCGTTTTCGGCTGGCAACTCATAGAATGTACCGTGACAGTTCATCAGGTCCCGCTCAGTAGCTACTTCCCTGTCAATTCGCAAGGCAGAGGCATTAGTCAAACTGGTGAAATTCGCTTCACTGCTCAACGGCAATCTCCACCTTCTACCCCGATCATCAATCACCAATACAGAGGATTTCTCAATGGTCACTACCTGATCCGGAATGGCAAATTTCTCCTGTATAAACCTGAGGGTTTCATCATCCTTTACTGGAACAAGATTTAGCTTTTCGTCCAACTCGTAGTAACTGGCTGTACCATCCTCCATACCACTGAATTGAGTGGCTGCTAGGCCTAAAGCTCTTCTGTTATCTCCCAGCCCGTATAGCAATCCACCTATAGATTCAGAATCATTTACTGTAGCTATTCCATCAAACATATTATCCTCTACAGAGGATCTTTCTTCCTTGTCGGAATAGTAGAAGTGTACGGTTGCTTTTGTCTCCTTGTCACTTTTTACCCTGACCCACTCACCTGCTTGTGTATCTGTAAAGTTGATCCTTTTGCTTTCTCCTCCAGGAATTGTGATAGCGTGTATGGCCTCATAATTACCGCTACCATTGGCATCAACCTCGAATGTAAAAGTTGTTGCTGCTCCACCTTCATTCTTTACCCAGGCAGTCCTGTAAGGCCAACCAGAAAACAGAAACGGTTCAGAAATTTCATTGGCTTTCACTTCCTCATTTAACCAAACGGCACCCTCAGCGGTATTTGGTCCTAGCTTATCAGGGGTATCCATGCTGGTAAACCAAAGATTTGAATTGGATTGTCCCGGACCTTCAATCGATCCTTTGACTTTCCTTTTGTTGAGGAATTCTCTTTGAGCCGAATCATCACACCCAAACACCAGTTGATCATTCCATCGAGTGAAGTCACCAATAACTTTTAGGTATGCCGAACGAGGTCTGATACCCGCAGTGTTTCCTGCTGAGAAAGTCTGAGGGAATCGCCAAAACATTCCATGCATGGTCATCAAGTAATCCGGAGCAGCATCTGTGCCTACATCCCGGATTCTAGGCCATTCAGTGTTCCACCCATGCGCTCCATCGTAGCTGTGGCTGGCTTTTGGCAACCTATAAAAGGACCAGCCAGTATCCACATTCCTGACGCCAAGCACCAGGGACTTTGGATCCCATCCAGTTGCCCAAATGGGATCAGTATCCGGATTTTCATTACCATAAATACCACCGGGACCGGTTATTTCGACAAACTGACATCTACGTACAAGTTTCCATTCTTTTCCATCCCATTCCGAGAGGGATCCCGATTCAATATCAAAATGTTCTGTTACCCCAGGTCCTCGTTCACCATTGTTGGAATAAACCAATACACCCTGCCCCGAATAAAGTCCCTTGCCGTGGTCACCATACAGTGATGAGTATCCAGGTAGTGGATCCTCAGGGAGCGATTCCATGTGTTTCCCCTGCTCATCATGTCCATCTTTATATAACTCCTTCACCTCCAGTGTATTGACATCTACTTCGTAAAAGCCCTCTTCCATAGATGCATAATAGATTTTCTCAGCGGGGTTGGTAAGGTGACGAGCATTTCCAGTATGTCGACCCTGCATCTCGGCGTAAGGAATCGTGCGTACATTGCCTTGAGCATCTATGGCATGTGGACCGATAAATAACTGGTTACTTTCCTCATGGATCATGCGATTGGCTGGGGTTCCACCAATACTTTCATCACGAACGATTTGCTGCATATCAGGTGTGATCTCATAGAGTTTATCTGAGGATCCCCTGGGGAAATGAGGACCATAAGTCACAACCCATAAGCGATCAGCCCAGGGCACCACAGCTCCTGTTCCACATTCACCTTCATTGTTGTAAAAGGCCAGGTGCGGGTAAACACCAGAAATACTAATGGGTTTATCTATTGGTTGCTGTTTATTGCATGATGCAAAAACAAAACAGAGCAACGCTGTAATTGTAATGTTAAGTTTCATAAAGATGTATTTGGTAAGCTTTAGCAGTCAACCCCTCAAGATAGAAAAGGTCTTCCAAAGTGAAATGAATGGTACCGGCAAACAATGTCTACCAGTACCATTATTATAAAGACCTATTTAATAATTAGGATTTTGAGAAAGATTGTCATTGATCAAGACCTCTTTGGAAGGTATTGGCCAGAGATATTGTCTTTCAGGATCAAATTCCCGTTGAGCTAATCTTCTGATCAAACCTGACTGATACATGGGGTCGAAATTAGCAATCCCATCTTCATCAATATCTGTCACCTGCGGGAAAAACCAAAGTCCTTCGTCAATAATTCTAGTCCTTAAATCACCCAGATCCAACATTCCATAGACATCCTTGTTTAGGACTTTTTCAGCCAATCTCCATCTGATGATATCCATGTATCTTCTTCCTTCAAACGCCAGCTCCACTCTTCGTTCCAATCGCACTAACTTACGCAACTCTGACTGATCTGTTGTGACAACAGCCGGGTATAAACCGGTATCCATGTAGTCCACCTCGTACGCTCTGGCTCGGACTATGTTGATTGCATCAAGGACTGACTGATCAATATCATCCAGCTCAATCTTAGCCTCAGCATACATCAACAACACATCAGCATATCTCATGATGATGATTTCATTTTCAGCACGGAAATCATCTGTCCAGTCACTGTTGATACCCTTCTTCCAGACTAATCCATTGAAGGAAGCAAAAGCAGCATTTGATCTTGTGTCGTTGTTCTTTTGATAGGCTCCCGTATTAAGATTCAATACCTCCAGTGAATCCGGATGGGGCTGATAAATGAATCCAAGATGAGGTGTGTTGAAAGGTACAATCGTCTCTGCTAACCTTGGATCTCTGTTGCTGAATGGATCACTTGGATCATATAAAGGAGACTCATCAATAGGTAATCCGTCTGTACATAAATAGGCGGATAATAGCTCCCAGGATGGATCTTTGGCTGCCCAACCTCCATTGTTTCTGGTGATATAGTTCTTACAATCACCAAAAAATGAGTTTAGTGCAGTGGACCTTGGCATACTGAAGATACTTTCTACTGTATTTTTATTTTCAGACCAGAACAGTTCTCCATAATCAGGGTATAATTCATAAACTCCCAAATCAATACACGCTTTTGCCGCGTCTCTGGCTACAGCAAAATCTCCATTGTAAAGTGCAGCCCGTGCCTTCATGGCATATGCAGCTCCTTTGGTAGCAAACTTATTTTCGCTGTTGCCATATCTTTCTGGCAAAAGAGAAGCAGCCATGTCGAAATCTTCATAGACCGCCTGCATCACCACTTCCTTATCTGTCCTGGATAGAGTGAAAGACTCTTCGAGGTCAAGAATGCCAGTGAAATAGATCACATCTCCAAATTTGGCAACCAGGTTTGCATATTGTGCTGCCCGTACGAATAAAGCATTTCCCCTGAATTTATCTACTGTTTCCTGAGGGATCACCCCTTCAACTTTGTCAAGGTTCAACAGTATGGTGTTTGATCGAGAGATATTTTTATAAGAAAGGGTCCACAAGTCATTTAGAACTCCCCATTCTCCATTGATCGTTCCATTGTTGATTGGGGTCAGAGACTCCCGATAGGTCCAGTCATCAGTCCAATCATCTCCATCCTGAGCCCAGAAAACACTTCTAAACAGATCATTGACCGACATCTCAATCTCCGTTTCATTCGAATACCAGGATTGACTAGAGCCTTCGGAGAGAGGATTTAAGTCCAGTTCATTACATGAAAATGCAATGGACATCAAAGTCATTAAGTATATATGTAAATTCTTCATGTCTTTTCTTTTTCGATTCAAATTAAAACTTCACGGATGCTCCAAAAATGACAGACATTGTGATTGGATAGCCAGAAGCAGACACCTCAGGATCCCAGCCTGTTGGGTAATTGTTGACAGTCAACAAATCAGATACACTGCTGTACAACCTGATATTTTGAATTCCTATCTTATCCAACACGTTCTTTGGAATGCTATAGCCTAGTGTGACATTCTTCACACGTAGATAAGCCCCGTTAAACATCCAGTAATCTGACATGGTATAGTTGTTACTTCCACCAGTACGAGTAAGCCTAGGATAGTAGGCTGACATGTTTTGTTGCGGAGTGTTATAGTTGCTCCAATAGTCACCATCGATGATTTTTGGAATATGTCCCCAGTTTTCCATCAATGGAGTGATCATGAGACCTTCCAGTCTATCATTTTGCTTACCTACTCCCTGCACAACGAGTGTAAAATCAAAATTCTTGTAGTCCAATTTGACATTACCCCCATACATATACCTTGGAAGAGATCCACCGAGTTGGGTTCTGTCATATTCCGGCGAAATTACTCCGTCAGGCACACCATCAGGACCACTTATATCAACATATTTAACGTCACCGGGTCTTACAGAACCACTGGTTACAGGTGAGTTGTCAACTTCTTCCTGAGTCTGGAATAAACCATCTGACTTGTACCCATACCACTCATTGAACTCGCTGCCTTCTATCTTAATTTGATTGCCGAGGAATTGAATTCCACCAAGGTCACCCATTTCAGATTTAAAGTCAGACAAATTGAAACTTACAGAATAGCCAAACTCATTGATGTCATCTGTCCATCCTAAATCCAATTCCCAACCTTTGGTATACATCTTACCAGTATTTTGATCCGGGTTGTCAAAACCTATATAATCAGGTATCTCGAGAGGCAACAACATATCCTTCGTTGTCTTCTCAAAATAATCAGCAGTTAAATTCAATCTGTAGTCAAAGAAATTCGCATCGATACCAATGTTGTATGACTCGGTAGTTTCCCAGGAAATGTCCTGAATGGCATATTGCCACTGCGCTGCTGATTGTGCAGAAACCACGTTGCTTCCCTGATAAAGGAGTGCATTAGAGAAGCCTATGGTAGATTGGTAAGGGTAGTTACCTATACGTTCGTTACCCAATCTACCCCAGGAACCTCTTAACTTAAGAAATGAAAGCACCGCATTATCCGGGATAAATGTCTCTTCTGATATCACCCAACCAGCAGAAAATGAAGGAAAAGATCCCCATCGATAATCCGGATGAAACCTGGAAGAAGCATCGAACCGGACATTTCCCTGTACAAAATATTTACCTCGGTAATTATAAGAGATTCTTCCAAACCAGGACCGATATGCATTTTCGACTGCACTACCGGCATTGTCTCTAAACTCCAATGGTCCAATATTTAGATATGGAAAATTATCTAGTAAATACTGATCTCTGGAAGCAGATAGAGACTCAAAAAAAGAAGTGAAGTTTTCATATCCTGCAAGCGCTCCAATGGTATGCCCTGCAAACTCCTTTTCATAATTGATAAGGAACTGGGTTGTCATCCGGTAAGAGTCATTACGAGATTCACTCAAGTCAGTAGATGATGCCCATTGCAGAGTCCCCTCAAAAACTGTTGGATCATCAGCTGCGTAATAAGGTACTCGTTTCTGGAAATTCTTACCTTTATTGAAACCTAGTTGTGGCGAAATCACTGCAGATACCTTAAGCCCCTCAATAGGTTTAAAATTCAGAGCAGCTCTACCGCCCAATTGATTTCCCCAGTTGTTGATAAATCCACCATACTTAAGTTGGCCATAAATGTTTGCACCTGTTTTTCCGCCGGCTACTCTTCCGTCACTCCATTCAGCAGGGTATATAGGCGCAGATATCCACATGTGGTAAATGGGATCGATACTTGTTGTTTCCCTGGTCTCTCTGGTAAAATAAAAATCAACCGATGCATCCAACATTTTGTTGATTGTTGCATCAGTATTGATCCTGGTAGTGATCCTCTCAAATGAGCTATTGTCATAAAGTGCATTGACTTTATCATAGACTAAAGACGCTTTTGAACTGATAAATTCATTACCTCCTGAGATACCAATGGCATGATGCTCTCTGGGAGCTGTCCTATTCAAAACCAGATCTACCCAATCTGTATTTGGATACAGATCCGGATCCGAAGCATTCAAGCTTAAATAGTCTCTAACCATATCTTCTGCAAATGCAGGGTATTCATTGACATCGTTACCATTATCATTCCAGCGCAGCTCGTTGGTCATCTGCATGTACCTGGTAATGTCAACATATTCTGGAATTTGAGTTGGGGTTTCAAATCCATATTCATAGTTGTAATCGAGACTTAACTGCCCTTTTTTAGCTCTTTTGGTTGTAACGACTATCACCCCAGATGCTGCCCTTGCACCGTAAATTGATGCAGAAGCAGCATCCTTGAGTACAGAAATATTTTCGATGTCATTCGGGTTAATGTCATCGATACTATTCATGGGAACGCCATCTACAATGATAAGTGGGTTGCTATCCCCTATGGTTGTAATACCTCTAATTCGGATGCTCGCAGATGAACCCGGAGCATTGTTACTTCTGGTTACCATCACACCCGGGACCGAACCCTGAAGTGCCTGTGAAACTTGAGTGGTTCTTCTTACTGCCAGGTCTTCCCCATCTAATGAAGTTACCGCGCCAGTCAAATCACTTTTCTTTTGAGAACCATAACCTACCACTACGACTTCTTCCAATGCAGAAACATCAGCTTCTAAACTCAGGTCCAATACAGATCTGCCATTCAGTGCAATCTCCCGCGTTTGGTACCCTACAAAGGAGACTATCAATGTGGCATTTTCTGGTACGCTCAGTGAGTAGGCACCTTCCACATCCGTAATTGTACCATTGGTTGTACCCTTTTCCTGTATCGTAGCACCAGGGAGTCCCTCACCATTCTCATCTGTTATGGTACCCGAAACAGAAACTTGTACAACATTTACCTCCACCACATCAGGAAGTGCCTGCATTTCAACTTCGGAAAAAGATATGGTTTCGTTGACCCTTCTAATGGAGACTTCAGCCTGTGAGCTGATCTCTTTTAGCAGGTTTTCCATATTCCACCGACCTTCATTGAGGCTAATGGTTTTTCTACTGATTAACTTCCTTGGTGAAGCAAACTCAAAATGACTCTTCTCCTGAATGTCGTTGATCAGGTCTTTGAGGTCGGCATTTTCATAGCTTGACAACTCAATCTCTATCTCATGGAGATATTGTCTCTGCGCATCCACATCACTGGCAAAACTCAGCAGCAGTGACTGGCAAATGACGAATGCATATAAGGCTAGTTTCGTCATAATTCTTACATAATTATGTACTTTTACATTCATATGGTTTTGGTTTAATTACTAAAACTGTGTTCAAAGGGCTGTACTACTTTCCACGGTGTTGCGGCCCTTTATTTATTGTCTTTACTTGATTACAATTCTTCTACTTTTTTCATCAATACTGTATTTAAACTTATAAGAGTGCGACAGACTCTCCATTACTTCTTTGATGCTTGGATTTGTGAGTGATGCTGAGTATTCATCAAAATCAGCATAATTCAACCTGGTATCAATCTCATAGCCAAACCATTCGTTAATGGCACTAAGCACCTCCTTAAAATTAGCACCTTCCAATACCAGCTTATTATCCACCCATCCAAAGAATAGATCACCGTTCATAATCGCCTCTTTTCTTAAACTTTGTGATCCGGATACGCGTACTACCTCATTCTTCTCCAGTATGATAGACTCATCATTTGATTCTTTTCTTACCTGCACCCTACCTGACCGAACGGCTACAACATTCTCTCTTTCATTCGATGCATCCACGATAAAGGATGTCCCCAACACCACTACTTTCATACCACCTTCCACGTTTACATGAAAAGGCCTGGCTTCATCCCTTGCTACTTCAAAAAATGCCTCACCAATCAAGGTGACCTCTCTCAAAGCACCGGCAAAATGCTCCGGTACAATTAACTTACTTCCGGAGTTCAGTTTCACTTTTGTGCCGTCAGGCAAAACCGTGGTGACTTTCTGTCCTGACAATGCCACTTTTTCAATGAATCTTTCGGTCTGCACCACAGGTGCCTCTTCTGTGATTAGCTGTTGTGACAAAATACCCGCAAGTGCAACCAGTATCAGGACGGCTGCGACGCGCAAAAGCTTTTTAATACCATGAGTGCTACTTCGAATATCTGTAGGGGATTGGGCTTTGGACTTTCCAGCCATCAATTCTTCCCAGGTCTCTGCTTTGATCCTTGAGCGTTCATTCTCAAACCCTGCATCAAGCATCAGCCTCATCTGTCCCAGGATCCTGTGACTGTTTGTTTCTTTGGTAAACCATTGATCCAGGATTTTCCTCTCTTCGATGGATAATTCTTCGCGGAGTAGATGCCTGTTGATAATCCGTTCTAGTTCTTCTGACACTTTTACATTAGGTGTGTTCTCTTATAAGAGGAAAAAAGTGATGACCGGGCCCAATGAAAATGAAATATTTATAATAAATTCAATATTTTATGACTTTTGCTAATCATAAAAACAATCAATAAATATTTTTATTAGATGAAATACAATAAAGATGTCATCAGTATGAAGCAACTTAGATTGGAAATCATGCGTATTACAGGTGTATCTTTGAAATGTTCGGTCAACCCGGTCCTGATTTTATTCAACGCAAGGAACAAATGGTTCTTTACCGTTTTGGGAGCCAGTCCGAGCTTGTCAGCAGCCTCTTCATAGCTGAGTCCTTCTTCCCTCACCATTCTGAACACCAGTTGACAGTGGGGTGGCAGGTCATCAATCAAAACCTTGAGATAGTCTTCCAGCTCCTTGCCTACCATCAGGTCCTGCGGATTGGTGTTTTCTATAAACTCCATCTGCTCGGTATGTGACTCCCCTTCAAAGGATAACGGATCCATTGAAATGGCTTTGATGGCCTGGTTCTTTACAGACTTGTAGAGATAGGACTGGATGTTGTTGATGCCGTTAAGGTCTCTGTTAGAGTGTAGTAATGTGGAAAAGACTTCAGATACAATGTCCTTGGCGACGTCATAAGAACCAGCAACCTGATAAGCATAAGCAAACAACCGATCGAAATGTGTTTCGTAGATCTCCTGAAACTTTTGATCGCCTGAATGGAGGGGCTTTAAGGTTGGTGATTTGCTGCTTTTCACATTTCCCAATTAAAGGATTTTCAATCCAACTTAGCAAAACATCCTAAGTTTTGCCAATTTGATAATCAACAAATGTAGGGAAATAATATGGACAGGAATTGAATTTAGCCCAAACTACTCATTTGGAAATTCTCTCACCGTCAACTCCTATTCAGCGCCCTGATTTCATCAGCTGTATATCTAAATTTCAGAGGATTTTCCTTTATTTCAGCGCTTTGTTTTTTTTTGTTTTTGAGTAGCTAAATACTCAGTTAAAGCAATTTTAAAAGCTTCCGAGTTGTTTTTAGCTTGCGACCACTTCATAGCCTCTTTGAAAAACTTAGCATCTATTTCAATTGTAACCTTCATCTTTCAGCCACGATGAACTTAACAAAAATTCAAGATACAAAATTTGATTAAGTCAGCAGTCTGACTATCGTTCGACCTTTTCCATTCCGCCATTCTTTTAAGCTGACTTTATTCAATCTTGTGAATCCAGGGTCAGACGGTAGTCGGACCCAATATGGGAGAATCATTTTTCAAGGATTTTTTTAATCTTATAGTCCTCTATTATCTGATAAGATTCATTGTAAAAATCGTCCTTACTTACTCCAATTAGGTCAAATGCTAAATCTTTTACCAGGAATGAGTTTGTATCGTATTTGTAATAATTGTTAAATGAACTGAACTCCCAGTCCTCCATTCTTTCACATAAGCCTGCTCTCATTGGATTTTGGTGAATACCCGCCTGCCGGACGGGCAGGTAATGAAAGCAATTAAATGGGTAATTTTCATCCTTACTTTCCAATGCTTTTGCTTTTGTCTTTTGCCTGAAAAGAGAGCCTGAACGATCATACTTTTTATTGAAACTATTAGCATATCCGCTGCACAAAAGTCTAAAGCCATTAGCCAATTGTGTACTATCCACAGTACCTAACTTTACAGGCAGTATGGATTTACTACTTGTATTAATTAGAAAATGAAAATGGTTTGGCATTAAACAGTAAGAAACAACCTGACAATATGGGGTTACATTCTTTTTGATCCTCTGTAGAAACTCAAGATAATCATCGTTCTCTTTAAAAATTAACTCCCTGTTGTTGCCTTGGTTATAGATATGATATAATTGATCCCTTTGGATTACCATCCTCCCAGTCTAATGATTTAAGCTGTAAGATAATACACATTCCAAATAACTGAACAGCATAACTATAGTCCGAGCTTATTATGCTCATGCAAGAACGGTTCGATCGTCAGAAGTCCGACTATCGTCTGACTTCTTTGATCAACAGTAAGCGGTCTGACTATCGTCCGACCTTTGGGAGAAGAAAAACTCTACCCGATGATATCCAGTGCTTTGGTACTTTCCCACTTGCCACGGGTGAAATCCGGAAACTCCTGAGGGGCTCCATTTTCAGCTACTGACTTTTCACTTAATGGACCGACAGCACTCCAGAAGCAACCTTCATAGACATTCTGATCGAGAGGCTCCCCTTTGCGCAGACATTCAATGATGCGGTAGCGCATGATAAAGTCCATACCTCCGTGGCCACCCATCTTCTTAGCCAGTTCACCTAATCGCTTGTACAATGGGTGCTCGTATTTCTCAAAGATGGCTTCCAGCTTATCACCTTCTGCCCACTCATGGTGACTGTCGGTGACGCCTTCGACCCCACCTTCAATGGCAACCCTATTAGGGAATCCAGCCAACGTGCCTTTGGTTCCCTGTATCAGGTTCAGACGGGTGTAAGGTCGAGGACTTGTCTCATCCCATTGTACCATGATGGTTCGCCCCATAGTTGTTTTGATGATGGAGGTATTGATATCACCACCCTTGAAATCCAGGGCATTCCACTTATGGTCTGCATCAAAATTCTTTTTAGCGTAAAGCTTTCGCCCCATACCTGGTGAAGAAAATGAATTGACAAATTTGAAGTTGTCTTCACCCCTTGCCAGATTCATATATTGAGCCACAGGACCCAATCCATGGGTGGGATAAAGATTTCCGTTTCTTTTAGCATAGTGATAGGTCCTCCAGGATCCAGTACCTCGCTCCACTTCGTTCATCTGACCTCTTAGTTCATGAATGTAAGCAGCCTCGCCGTGAAGCAATTCTCCAATTACACCCTGACGGCACATATTGAGATAGATCAGCTCTTCACGGCCGTAATTCACATTTTCCATCATCATACAATGCTTTCCGGTCTTTTCTGAAGTATCCACGATGTCCCACATCTCCTGAATGGTGAGCGCAAGCGGAACTTCTACAAAAGCATGTGCACCCTGATTCATGGCTTCGATGGCCATGGGTGCATGATCTTTCCACGGTGTAGCAATAAATACTGCATCAGGTTTTTCCTTTTTGAGCATCTTCTTCCAGTCATCTTCGCCTCCGGTGTAGGTTTTCAGGTTTTTGTGTCTACCTCCACCGTTTTCCTTACACCTATCCGCTGATTTTTTAGCCAGGTCTTCATACAGGTCACAAATAGCCACGATATCAGTACCTTCTATCTGAGCAATCTGCGCAGCATGTCCGGAACCCCGTGATCCTACCCCAATAAATGCACATTTTACAGTCTCCAGCTTAGGGGCTGCAAAGTCTCCCATATACACCGCACCTGGCGCTGAAGGCGGGATGCTATTTGCTGCACGTGTAAAAGCAGGTACCAGGCTCAGTCCAGCGCCTGCCAGTGATGTCTTTCTTAAAAAATCTCGTCTATTTGAATTCATATCTTTGATTGGCTAATTATGATTTAAATCAAACCTGCGTCCGCATTTTCAGAAGATGATGATTGGGTCCATCATGCTAAAAAAGTCGCTTTCTGGCTACCCAACAAATGTAAATAAAAAAGTGTGAGGGTGAGGAAAGAATGCAATGACCGCTTCAACTAATTCCACTTTTCCCAATCAAATTTGAAATACTATAGGTCATTTCGAATCAATTTGTCACTTAAGTAGTTAAATCACTGCAAGCTTTTTAGTTTTACGTTAACCAATAAAAATAAAAGTAATCAACCATGAGAAGCGTTTTTTTAATATCAATTATAGCAATCAGTGTATGGGCATGCTCTGGCCCCAAATCGCAGAGTAATGAAGAAACAAAAGAACCAGCACAGGAGGCAGCAGCCCCTGCACCAGCTGAGAAAGCACGTGTATTCTTCAAGGCTCCGGAAGATGGTGCCACAGTGAGCAGCCCGGTGTTTGTGGAGATGGGTGTAGTAGGCATGCAGGTAGAGCCGGCCGGAGAGGTGAAAGAAGGCTTTGGCCATCACCACATACTGATCAACCAGGAATCATGGCCAACTGGCGAGGTAATTCCCGCGAGTGACACGACTATTCACTTCGGAAAAGGTCAGACCAATACATCATTGGAACTTGCTCCAGGTGAGTACACCATTTCACTGCAATTTGCAGATGGCGTACACTCCTCTTATGGACCTGATATGGCCGCGAGTATAAAAGTGACGGTGAAGTAAGAAAGCAAATTTGAAGGATAGATCAAGACCAGGTTTCTTTCCTGGTCTTTCTTATATGCTCTAATTATCCTCGCCTGCTAACCTGATCGCTGAATAAGCGGGACACAAAATATTCTTCTCATTTCTTCAAATCACGGTTATTGAGTTGTTTTTGAGAAAGTTTCTGGTAAATACCTGGAATCTTGTTGGTGATTGAGATCATCATATACAGAGATATCAAACCACTGTCTTCGTGGGCAGTGAGCAAAAGTCTTCCATCACTGGAAAAATCAATATATTCAGTCCTGGGAGTAGGTATAGTGTGCACCAGATCAAGATCACTCATCCTATAAAATCGAATTGCAGTATCCTGACCACCCGAAAGCAAGAATTGCCCATCGGGAGTAAACTCCACAGCCTCAACTCTGAGCGGCTCAAAAAACGTTTTGATTAATTTGCCGGAAGCTGCGTCAAACACCCTAACCTTATGATCGAAGCTGCCTGTGGCCACAAATTTTTCGTCACTACTCATTCTAATGGATTTTACCGACGCCTCAAATCCTTTGTATTCCACCAATGTATTCAAACGCTCTACAGCCAATAGTTTTGCAAATCCTGAGTAATCAATCCCACCTTCAGCATTTGGTGTTTGAATATTTCCTCCTACTAAAACCTTGCTATCTCCGTGCGTAAACTGGATGGAATTAATTGTAGAACCCACATTTGTTTTTCCAATGAGTTTAAAATTATCCGTGTCCCATAGAAAAATATCCCCATCTTCTGTGCCGGCTGCCAGCATCTTACCATTTTGGGACCACGCTATACCATCAAGCGAACTGGGATGTTCAATTTTTCTAATCTCGCTACCATCTTCAGTATTCCAGATTCGAACCATATAGTCTTCTCCACCTGTTGCTATATATTTTGCATCAGGTGAAAACGTGACACATTCAACTTCCGATTCATGCGCTTTTTCCCATAGTAAAGTCCCATCTGCGGTACGCCAAAGCATTACCGCATAACCAAACTTTGCTCCTGAGACAATCAGCTTACTATCTGCACTGATTTCAGCAGCTTCCACAGATCGTAGCGCGGGTGAATAGTCTCCTACCCGATGCCATACATTTTGAATGATAGGAATATCACTAGCATAGATGCTTGACAGTTCTTCCTGAGCATAAAGAGAAGAAAAAACAAATAGGCAAATGGTAGATAACTTAATTTTCATCATCGGATTACGGTTTTAAATATTAGAAAGTGCTCCTCAAATCCATCAATTTCAAGCCGAAGCTTAACAGCAGTAAACAGTTTTGTATTATTTTATAAACACACTCACAACGAATCTAAGAAATTGAGGAAAAAAAGGCTGTACTGACAGCTATGGTATGAGTCAGATCATTCCAAAATGTTCCGCATATATTCAATACACTTCTCCACTTCTTTCACGGCATCTGAACCGTCGGGGATCTTGTATTCCAGCTCTAAGAAGCAATCTATGTTCCACTGCTCCTGCTTGATCAGTCCGAGTACATCCGCAATGGGTGTTTCGCCCTTACCGAATTCTCTATTAGAGTTAGGGTCTTCGTGGCTGGCACTGGTTTTGTCTTTGATGTGGAGCATCGGGATCTGATCATGGTATTTCTCGATAAGCTCATTGGGATGCTTGCCGGTCGTACCCACATAGTGTCCGATATCAAGGTTGAGCCGGTTAGCCGGTGATGCAGCGAGCATGGCATCCAGGTCGAAGTCAGGATCTGCAAACTGAGCGTGGTTGTGGAAGATGGCCAAGCTGTTGTGCTTTTCAGCAAACTTACCCATCCGGGTCCATGCAGATTCTCGGGCCTCATCAGTGATGCCATAGGCTCCCAGTGTATTGGCAGCTTTGTAAGCATAATCCAGCTCAGGGTCTGACCATGAGGATGGCGCAAACTTGGCGATGTGCATATTAACTCCGGCATTGTTGTATTTCTTGCGAACCTCTTCATATTTTGACATGGGAAGGGATAAGCGCCACTGTTTTTGTGCTTCTTTTGCGGCTTCTACCGCTTTGGCATGTTCGGCCTTTTCTTCATCAGAAGCATCTCTGCTTAATCGGCCGGGCCCTTCCGGGATCCCCAATCCTTCTTCGAGCACCCTCCGCATCTCTAGGGCATTTACACCCGCCTTCACCACATAGTCCAGCACCTCATCGATGCTGTGTGGGACGGAACGATAAGAGTATGTCGTCAGCCCTAGCTGCACACCATTGACCTTGGAGTTGGGCATTTTGGAAGAGCTGCTTCCGGTGCAGGATATGATGTTGAAAGGCACTACAGATACAGCGGCCGCAGTGGCTGCGTTTCCTAAAAATTTTCTTCTGGTTTGGGTGAGCTTAGTCATGGGTATCGTAAAAAGTTGGTTATTTCAAAGATATGGGATTTTTGGTAATAGAGCACTTGGATTAAGATGCATATGAAATCGTGAAAAGTGATTAATAAATAAACATACGTATGGTTGCGTCCTGAAGCTTCTCCAGAAAAAACCTCGGTGAGCGAAAAAGCAATAAATCTTTTTGTATTTTAGAAACAACATTAACCTTAACCTAAAATACCTTGAAACCTCAGAGACCCATTATCCCAAAAAATAACTCCCGTCGAAACTTCTTTTCCAAAGCTGCACTGGGCTTATCCGGTGCCATGCTGGCCACCTCGTATGACGGGCTGGCAGAATCGATAGAAAGGACACCAAAGGCTTCTGCACCCTCGGACCTTAAAATTACAGACATCAAATGTGGCTTCATCAGAGGTGAGCACAGCCTTTTTGTGAAAATCTACACCAACCAGGATATCGTTGGTCACGGACAGGCTGTAGATGGTGTATATGGTACATATTATGTCGTGAATCACCTGGCACAAAGGCATCTGATTGGTCAAAACCCCATGAACATTCACAAGCTCCAGGAAGAAATGCGGAGAGGTGGCCTTTTCAAAGGTGCCCAAGCGGGTATGTATGTCTGCGTGATGACAGCGATCGAAACCGCATTGTGGGATATTCTTGGTAAGGCACTTGGTGTGCCCGTTTATCAGCTGCTTGGAGGAAAGTTCCGGGATAACATACGAGTGTATTGTGATACAGCAGGGAGTCGGTTGGAACCCGAAGAGATGGGTAGAAGAGCGAAAGAGGATGTAGATAAATATGGTTTCACAGCCGTGAAATTTGACATTGATGATCGGGGTGACCCCAACAAATTGGACCCCTATAACTGGAGTGTGAGCATCCCTGAGCTGAGGCGCATGGAGGCGCAAATAGCCGCTGTAAGGGAAGCAGTTGGTCCTGACATCGACATCTGTGTGGATTGTCATGGGCGTTTCGATGAGGGAGCAGGTATGAAAATCGCGAAGGCATTGGAACCTTACAACCTGATGTGGCTAGAGGAACCTGTTCCTGCCGAAGTGCCGGAATCGTATGCGCGCATCCGGGCGAGTACAACCACCCCAATCTGTGGTGGAGAGAACTGGTACCTGACGTATGGCTTCCGGGCACCCCTGGAAATGGGAGCAGTTGATGTGATCATGCCTGACCTCCAGAAGTGTGGCGGCTTAGGAGAAGGCCAGCGGATCGCCAATCTGGCTAATACCTATAATGTGCCATTCGCTCCACACATGGTGGCATCTTACCTGGGGGCCATGTCGTCAGCGCATGTATGTGCTGCCGTGCCGAATTTCCTGATCCTGGAATGGCAGATCTACTTTCATGAAAATGAGATGTTTAATGAAATTGTGACCTTCGATGGCCCCATGCTGACCAAAGACGGGCATATTCCTGTAAAGAATGTGCCAGGGATTGGTGTGGAGATCAATGAAGAGGGCATGCGAAAGTACGCATCTCCAGGGATTCCTTTCTTTAAGTAGGTTTTTGCTGATTTTAGGGGTGGTAGGTGAGGACACCTACCACGGTAAATAATAGCGAAAGGCATTTCCAAGGGTCAGGAATGATGTGCTAATAACGGATTAAATAATAGGCCCTCAATGAAGGGGGCATGCAGAAGTATGCTTCCCCTGATTCCCTTTTTTAAGTAGGTTTTAGCTGATTTCAATAGGTGGTAGGTGGAGACACCTACCACTGAATAAAATCTTAGACGGCGCAGGTCTCAGGTAGTACCCCACTCAAAGACCCAATGTTGTTTAATTTCAATTAATGACATTTATAGGGGACTAAAGGAAGTATAAACGGAGTCTATACGCACTCTATACGCACCCTGGCACAGCGCTAGATGCTGTGTGTAGGAATAATGCAATTTTCGAAAATTTATGAAGGGCTGGTGAGCCACTGTTAATGGTAACTTATTGCGGTGGTAGGTGAGGACACCTACCACGGTAATTGGATGTTATTGCAGTGGTAAGTGAAGACACTTACCAAATTGAATAATGGAGCAGCTAATATTAGCCCTCAAAAATAAGGCCCTTCCTCCAGCAAAAACTGGATCCTAGGATTTGCGTTTTTCGTGGCTTGCACCACGTGATCGCTTAGGTCATTACCAAGCAAGTAAACCTTTGCCAGGGATGGAAAAGAACTAAGCTTAATGATGCCCGGATCATTGACTTCGGTATAGGATAAGTTGAGTGTCTCTAGCTCTGGCAGTTTCATCAGGTATGCGAGACCATCAGAGCTGATCTTTGTTTTCTGAAGATATAGTTCCTTCAAATTCTTCATCTTGCTGACCAGGTACAACCCATCATCACTGATTTCGCTACCTACGATGGACAATTTCCTGAGATAAGCATAATATGGACTTAGCCTCTTCAGGCTCTCATCTGTGATATGGGCAGGCGGAAATGTCATTGAAACAGAGAAAAAGGGCTCAGGACCCTCCTCGCCTTCATACCTTTTCACCTCCAAACCAATTTCAGCGGCTATGGCTTGCAATTTCTTTTCGACCTTCTCCAGCTCCTGCATCGTTTGATGCTGCTTAACGAGATGGGCTGTCAGCTCTGGTAGATAGGCTTCTACATTTTCCAGCAAAAGGCTATCCCGGAGCTCCCCTACTTTTTGGTTAGACGACGCACCCTGACTGATCCACCCGGTTAGGATCTCCAATTCCAAATCTGTCAAAGGAGTTTTTCCTTCGGGGGGCATCCGGTCCTCATGATCTGCCGGCAGCAACACCCGCTTCACCAACTCACTGGCATCCGGCACGCCGGCTATCACGGCTTTATTTTTACTGTCACCACCTACCACTAACAGGTCATAGCTGGTCATGTCGTAGCCACCTTTCATCTTGTTCTGGTTGTGACAACTTCTGCATTTCACGTCGATAAAGGCCATGACCACATCCTCAAACAGCACCATTTCTTCTTTGGTCTTGAGGTTTGCCTCCTTCAGTGCGTGAAATCGCTCGATAGGTTCTGTAAGAAAATCTTCTCCATGGGTAAGTGAGCCTCCCAAATGGCTGGTGACTGAAACCGCCACGACAGTGATCACCACACAAGCCAAATAGTGTTTCCTGAATTTCTTGTTCATGTAAAAGTACAGAAAGGCAATGGCTGTGATCAAAGTCAGGATGCCAGATCCAACACCTCCATAGAAGTGCCAGCTGACTAACTCTCCTGAATACCCGCCAGACTGATATAACAGAAAGCCGGTCAGGATGGCTATAATAGCAGTAAATGCTGCAACCAAAATAAGTATCCCCCGCACACCATTATTCAGCCTGACCAGCTTGATATAATCTCCAAGCTCCAATAAGGCCACAAGAAGGATGGCTACAATGGGGAAATGTAAGACGAGGGGATGAAACCGTGCTATCAATTCCAGCATAACAGGCACTTTGAATACCGGTAAAAGGGGAATGATCAGCAAAAAGACCATCAAAAGACACAAAGCGATGACGATAGATCGGGTATTTCCCCTGATCAACTCTTTAATATTAATATGCATGAATCGTATTCAGATAGAAATTTATGCCTCTATGGTTGACAATGAGCCTGTACTGTCAGCAAATCGGTCCACATCGATATTCATCCCCTGTAACATCGATACATAGAGATTTGCCAATGGAGTGTCTTTATTGAATTTGAGGTTTTGTCCCGAGGCCAGTTTACCTCCTGCCTTTCCAGCCACCACCACAGGCAAATCATAAGGTGAATGTCTGTTGCCGTCTCTCAGGCCAGAGGCAAACATGATCATGGACTGATCGAGCAAATTGCTATCCCCTTCTTTGTAGGACTTCAGCTTATTCAAAAAGTAGGCATATTGCTCTACATGCCAATGGCCAATGCGGGCGTAAGCCTCCATGGTCTCCTGATTATTCTGGTGATGTGACAGAGAATGGTGATTACCATCAACTCCTTCCAGGAAACTGAAATTGCGATTGCTCACAGAGTTACCAAACATGAGCGTGCTTACTCGTGTTGCATCAGACCAAAACGCAAGGGCCATAATATCCAGGATCAACCGGGTCTTTTCCGTGACGTCGATGCCGCTGTACATCTCTTCGTATTCATCAATTCTCTGATCCATACGGGTGAGCTCAGCTTTCAGGTCTGCTGAAAGATTGGATTCAAACTTTTCCCTGTTTTGGTCATTCTGAATCCGCTTTTCCACAGACCGGATAGATTCCATATACTCATTCAGCTTGTCATGGTCTGCTCTTCCGAGATTCCTGGACAAGTTTTGGGCATCTTCCATCACAGCATCCAGGATGCTTTTCTTCCAGGGGTCTTCTGTTACTTTCTTTCCAGGCACATATCGGGCAAAGAGTCTTTCAAAGGCCATTTTGGGCTCAATCTCCTTGGTCTGTGGGGTGGTGGGAGATTTCCAGGAGATGCTCGATGCGTACTGTAAGGTATAACCTACATTGGCATCCACGCCTGTCTTGATCCTGTCTAAGCCATACTCCAGAGAAGGGAACAAGGTTTGATCTCCAACTTTTTGGGCCATGAGCTGATCCACAGAGATCCCTCCCACGTCAATATTATCTCCCGTAGTCTTGGCAATAGGCATACAGGTGAGCAGGTTGGCCGTTTTGGCATAGTGACCATCAGAATCAGGCACTGTGGAATTCTTATTCATTAACTCCCCAAGCACAAGAATGTCTTTTTTGTGATTTTCCAATGGGGAAAGGATCCTTGATAGCTGAAAATCTCTGCCGAAACCCTCTGGTGTCCATTGATCCGGGTGCACCCCATTGGGCATAAACAAGAACGCTGACCTCACAGCAGGCTTTGGGAGGCTGGAAGAAAGCCCAAAAGCAGGACTTGCCATTGCTTCAAGATAGGGAAGTGCTATGCAAGCACCCACTCCTTTGAGCATTCTACGTCGTGAGATTTGCCATTTCTTTTTCATAATAGTTCTTTACCTATTTCTTTATCATTCACCTTTTCTCTGAAGGTGTAGCTTGTGACCAGGGTTATCAAAAACCCGTGGGAGTCAAATTCATTTTCCAACAGGCTATTCTGTAAAGCCCTGACAGTAGATTCATCACTAAACCCGACCGACCGACCGAGGGCATACGAAAGCATTTTCATGGATAGATTTCTGGCAAACTTTTCCTTTTCATTCGCAAGAATGGATTTCAGTTCCATTGGCCCGGAAAAGGCTTCACCTGTATCCATCACTCCTGATGGGTCGATAGGCGCTTCTCCGTAGCTTGTTCTCCAGCGTCCGATGGCATCAAAGTTTTCGAGTCCTAGCCCAATGGGATCCATCTTTTCATGACAGGACTGGCATTCTGGTTTTGACCGATGTATCTCCAACAGTCTTCTCAAACCAACCTCTTTATGCGCCGCTTCATCGTCCTCCAGCTCTCCTGCTCCAGGAGGTGGTGGAGGTGGCGGAGTTCCAAGAACCTGTTCCAGCACCCACTTTCCTCTCAGTACGGGGCTCGTTCTTTCAGGCAATGAGCTTACAGTCAGAATGCTGCCCATCCCTAACAGACCACCCCTATTGCTTTCATCCAGTGCCACCATGCGCATTTGGTCACCACTCACATTAGTGATCCCATAATGATCTGCCAATGTCTCATTGATAAATGAATAATTACCATCGATCAGCTTCAGAAAATTCCTGGAGTCTTTCACTACATGTGAAAAATAGGCTACTGTCTCATCATACATGGCTTTTCGTAAAACTTCAGTGAGTTCCGGGTATCGCTCCGGGTCAGCAACCGGCTGATCACCCAATAGCTTTTGGATCCCAAACCACTGACTGGAAAAGGCCTCCATAAACCGCTCAGACTTTTGATCTGTCAGCATCCTAAACACCTGCCCTGCCAGAACTGTGGAATCCTGCAGTTGCTCATTCTTGGCCAGGATGAGCAGCTCTTCATCGGGAGCACTACACCACAAGAAGTAAGACAGCCTTGTAGCCAGCTCAAAATCACTGATTTGATATGGAGTATTATGTTCGCTATCCTGCTCAAGGCGATAGAGAAAATTTGGAGAAACCAGGATGGCACGAAGCACTTGGGAAATGGCTATGTTAAACTTTTCAGTCTCGTTCTTCCCATCAATCCCCTGATAGACCGATTCAAAAAGCCTGCTCAGCACTTCTGTCTCCTCTGGTTTCAGGTATCTTCTATAAAATTTTGAAGCGATAGGTGTAATGACTTTCCTGGCAGCAACGACTTCATGCTTTACAGGTTCGTAATTACTGATTACCATGGATTTGAACCATTCAGAAAAACGCTGCCAGATGGTAATCTCGAACTCAAAAGGAACGATCTTTTCCCATAGCGCCGGATCCGCCTTTAGCTCATCTACAATGATTTCACTCGCCTGGTAATATCTCTCTAGTTTTAAAGGAGACATAAATAAGGTTCTGGCCTGATTGTCGAATCCACCCCCACCGGAACCGTCTGTGGGAAAGTATTCCATGGCGGCAAAGTCCACACCCAACAAATCTTTGATCGTATACTGATACTCCAGGTGGCTCAGCCTTCTTGCTGCGACTCTCCCGGGGTTTTTCATCTTAATAGAACTGGACAGTAGCTGATTAATGCCTTCCACCAAAACCTCATATTGCTCTTTGTTGAGCGGTTTCTCAGTTTTCGGAGGCATTTCACCCGATGCAATGATTTCATGCACCCTGAGCCACAATTGACCATCCTTATAGATCCGAGAAATGTCGTCGTATTTTTCCAGGTTGATTCCGGCCCTGGATTTGGCATTGCCATGACAGCCGTAGCAGTGTTGTGCTAAAATTGGCTGGACGCTCTGGTGAAATAATTCCTGATCATCCGCATCGGAGAATGCAGCGCTATGAATGAAAAAGAAGAGAATGAATACATATGTGGGTTTTAGCACTTCAACATCAAGTTTTTGGGCACTTCAACACGTTATTGAATATTTTAAAACTAAGCCAATTGAATCAAATTCACAAGATCAAAGGTATCCACAAATCCAGTATACTTTATCAGGACGGAAAATGAGACCAAAAAAAGAGGATGACCTACTTAGGCCATCCTCTTATTATCAAAACAAAACGCTTAAAAATTAGCTTCCGGCTTGTTCCAGCCTGATCTCTATGATACCTGAATCTGTCCTTCCCGAAAACACTACGGTAATAGCATCTCCAACATTATTCAGTCCAGCTTCAGCTTTTGTATAGGTAACAGATGTGGTCAAATCATTAGCCACTGTTATTTCCTTTGCTGTACCATTTAAAGGCAATAACTGCATGGCTCCATCAGGATCCCAGGAAGGAACCTGATTTTTCAACACCTGCGCAGTCATCACGTCACCTGGCTTAGCATTAGGGAAATAAGCATCCACAGTAAAGTCAGCATCTGCCGTAGTCACTCCACTGGAAGTCACCTCAGAAATATCTGTAAAGATCACGTTGCCATTCTCATCTCTGGGAATATCAAAGTAAGGCTGATCCGTACAGCTAGTCATTAGTACAAAAGCTATCAATGATATTGTTAATATATTTTTAGTTTTCATTTCTATTCAATTTACAATTTCATCAAATCAATTACTGGCACTTTCCTGTACAGGCAAATAAGAGAAATTCTGCTGAATCACTCCATTGTTAGCCATCTCGTTTCCTGGAATAGGAGACAACAAATGCTGTGCAGTGAAAGCAAAGTTGAATATCTCAGGCTGATGTCCGATGAAATTCTGAATAGCTGAAATCTCATTATCCCCGTATACCACACACTTCCTTGTTCTTCTTTGATCCCACAGCATCTTGTTTTCCATTACAAGCTCCCATGCACGTTCGCTAAGGATATCTTTCAGTGTCAGCGTAGCTCCATCAAGTGGTGCCAATCCAGCTCTGTTTCTCACTTCATTGATTCCTTTTTCGATTTCAGCAGCACTTTCACCAAGTGCCCAGTTTACCTCAGTAAGCATCAACAAAATATCAGCGTATCGGTAATGTGTCCAGTTTAGTCCGGAACCTTGCGTTGATTTCACTGATGCAGCATCGTAGTATTTAAACACATGAGGAATAAATCTTACAGTATCCGTTACATCATCAACTTTAGTATCCCAGGTAAAGAACATACCGGAAGGCCAGGTATTATCTGAAACCGCTGCACGAAGATCATTGGCTGGATAAGAATCATAGTAATGCTCTGCAACTGTAAATGAACCGTTTTCATCACCTACTGCAATTCCGCTTAAAAGAGGTAAGGAAGGTCTCAGGATACCATTTGATCCGTATTGGACAGAATACTGCACCTGAAAGATTGCCTCGCCCTTATTATTCATTGCAGGATCACGCAAGTCATTATATGTTCCTAAAGTATAATCACCATATAATGCATCCAACTGAGTTTTGGCCTTTTGCAAAAACGCAGTAGCGCTTGAGCTACCAACCGGGTAGGTTTGCATCGTCCAGGCTCCGGTTCCACACCAGTCTTTTGAAGGGTCTGTTTCTACTTCCTGGTAAGGGTATCCTGAAGCAGTGAGATATACATCTGCAAGTAGTGCCCTCACTACATCTTGTGTCACTCGACCATTGGTTGATCTTCCAGCAGGAACAACATTAAGTGCAAATTCCAGGTCTGGTATGATGATCTCGTCATAGATAGTCTTAAGACTGGTACGAGGAGCAGAAGCATCATCCACATTTGCCAAAGGCTCTGTGATCATAACTGCATCTCCCCAGTAGCGAACAATACAGAAGTAGTAGAAAGCCCTAAGAGCTCTTACCTCACCCATGTACTGATTCATCAAAGTCTCAGAAATCTCAACAGACGGTAGCAGGCTTAACGCAAGGTTTGCATCCTGAACACCTCTGTACCAGTTTGTCCACTGATTATTGAAATTGTCCAGTAAGCTACCAGTCACCTGATTTGTGGCATACTTGTCAAACTGGGCATGTGGTTCGTCGGTATAAGATCCTCCAGTAGGAAACTCAAGTGTGTTGGGTAGTATATTTCCCCAGTCCCTTGCGCCACCTGTCCAGGTAGAAAGTTGTCTGTACGCTCCAAATGTAATAGGTTCAGCAAATTCTCTGCCCGACAAATCAGCTTCCGCCGTATAGGCATCTGTTGGCACTTCTGCCAAAAAGTCCTCGCAACCTGTCAGCGTGATTAAGAACACTCCAACCAACACTACAGATCGCAACATGATATTATTTATGATATATTTCATTGTATAAAATCTTTATTGATTAGAAATTAACATTTACACCCAATATGAAGTTGGTAGGGTTTGGATACTGGTACTTGTCAATGTTTTGCGCATTGGGTCGTGCCTTATCCAGAGAGCTTCCTTCCGGATCATATCCTTCCATTTCGATAGCCGTCAACAAGAAGAAATTCTCCATTGCGTAATAAACCCTTATTCTGCTGATGCCAAATAAATCCTGGATGGAATATCCTATGGAAGCATTCTGGCCTCTGATAAAAGCAGCATTATACATTTGGTGTGTATCTGTGAAAGAATCATATCGCGCACCAGCGTTACCGGCACGAACCTGTGCTACAATGGCATCCTGATTGTCTGGTCTCCAGGCATCAAGCACTCTGTTTACCATACCTGATACAAATTGTCTGTCTTCAGCAGATTCGTGAACGATCGCTTTGTCTACTCCACCTACAAACTGGATCGTCATATTAGCATCCCAGTTTTTGTAAGTCAGGTTGTTAATAAATCCACCAAAAATTTTCGGATAGGAATTACCGATGATGTCACCATCTGTCAGCAATTCAATCTTTCCATCCTGGTTTACATCTTCAAACTTCAGATCACCTGGTACACGACCATATCGAGCCGCTTCTGCTGCCTCCATGGTGCCCCAGACACCCATTCGGTTTAGTCCGAAGAATGAACCAATCGGCTCACCAACCCGGTATACAGAAGTGGCATTACCTGCTCCGGTATCTACATATACATCAGCTCCTGTTGGTCCCAGTTCGATGATCTTATTACGGTTAGCAGTCATGTTCAAGCTGGATTCCCATGTAAGGTCATTGGTCTGGATGTTGGTTGTTGACACAGCCACTTCAAATCCTTGATTTTCAACCTTTCCATAGTTCACGAAAGCACTTCCGGGTGCAGTGGAATTTGGCAATGGCAGGTTAAACAACATGTCTGACGTAAGCTTGTGATAGTAATCCACAATCAGGTTCACTCTGTTGTTGAACAAACCGATGTCTAACCCCAGATCCCATTGTGTGGTTGTTTCCCATTTCAGGTCAGGGTTTCCTGTTGAACCAGGATAAAAGCCTGATCTCAGACCATCACCAAACCAAATATTGGCAGTACTGATATATCGCTGGGTCACGAAGCTACCAATTTCCTGGTTTCCTGTCTGTCCAAGACTACCACGCAACTTAAGGTTAGAGACCGTACTGTTTCCGGAAAGGAATCCTTCATCAGAAATTCTCCATCCACCACCTACTGATGGGAAGAATGCATATTTGTTGTTTGGTCCGAATTTGGAAGAACCATCAATCCTACCTGTTGCGGTCAACATGTATTTACCAGCAAAGTCGTAATTAACCCTGGCGAAGTAGGAGTTCAATGCATTCCTTCGATTGTGTGATAATGCACGGGCAGGGTTTGTTCCTGCATCTAAATTGTTGTAGAGATAAAAATTAGATGGGAATCTGGCCGCTCTGGCTTCTACCCATTCGTTTTGAGTTTCCTGCCAGGATAGACCTAAGATAGCAGCAACAGAGTGATTACCCATTGATTTGATATAGTTCAGGTAATTTTCATTTTGCCAGTAAAACCATCTTTCATTACTTCCTCGTGCATCAGAGTTTCTGGTACCCTGAAAGTCCCCGTTGAACCATCGGCTGTCTTCGCTACGATTGTCAACAGACAGGTTTGACTTGAAACTTAAGTCTTCTGTGATCTGAGCATTTAAGACAATACCTCCAGTAACCTGATTGTTTAAGTAATAACCATCACGCTGATCTGTCACAAAAACAATATTTCTCCAGTTTTCACCAACAGGGAAATCACTACCTGTACTCCATTTACCTGCGTAGATGCCATAGATAGATGGATCATCAGGATATTTAGTAGGCAAGATTGGCCAGGTCTCAGAAACCGTCCTTAGCTGATCATCACCTCTTGTATTTTTAGAGCGTGAAATCAATACATTGGCACTCAATCCTAACCAATCTGTCATCTCTATATCAGTCGAGAATCTGAAGTTTGTTCGCTTGTAGTACGACTGCATCAATAAACCTTCCTGGTCTGTGTGTCCCATTCCCAGTGCATATTTTGCACTTTCAGATCCACCAGTGATATCTACATAATGATCTTGTGAGAAGGAATTATCAAAAGCAACATCTTCCCAGTTTGAGTAGAATCGAGGTCTGTAGTAATTTCCATCGTTTCCAACAAGATCCATGAAATAATCTCCTTGATTTACCCGCTCAAACAGGTGAGGCATCTCAGACCATGAATTTCCTGTTCCTTCACCACCTCTGTAGTCTTTTGCTCTGTTCAATGTACCATACTTAGGTGTGTTGGTAAATGCCTGCTCATAGAGGTAGAAGAACTGATCAGTAGTCACTGTATGGTTGTGTCTCTGCATAGTTCCCATTGTAACAGAACCATTGTAATTCACCTTCACCTCACCAACTTCACCTTTTTTAGTGGTGATGATCACTACACCGTTTGCACCTCTGGTACCGTAAATCGCAGTAGCAGAAGCATCCTTTAAGATATCAATGCTTTGGATATCCTGAGGGTTGATGTTTTTCAGTGCGTTGCTTACACCGATGATTCCATCCACAACAAATAGCGGATCACTGTTGGAGTTGATAGAGTTCGTACCCCTGATACGGATAATAGGGTTTGAACCAGGGTAACCTGCGCCTTGTCTGATCACCTGAACTCCGGATACTTTGTTTTGAAGTGCCTGACCCATGTTTACTACGGGTCTGTCCACTAACTCCTTACTGGATACTGACGAAACAGATCCTGTCAGGTCGCTTCTGCTTTGTGTACCGTATCCAATAACGACCACTTCTTCCAGTGATTCTACATCTTCGGACAGGGTCACGTCAATAACAGAGCGTCCATTAACAGCAATTTCCTGAGAGGAGTATCCAACAAAAGAAACAGTGACGACGGCGTCTTCAGCCACATTCAGGGAATATCCTCCACTTACATCGGAAATGGTACCATTAGTGGTTCCTTTCTCTTGAATAGTGGCTCCCGGAAGTCCTTCTCCACTCGGGTCTGTTACTTTTCCTTTAATAGTAATTTGCTCATCTACGAGAATTTCCAGTGGTTTTTTAACTTTCCCATTGGCCTTTTCATTAACACTGATGATGTTATTTACCTGCCGGAACTCCAATTGATACTTTTGAGAGAGGAACAGCAATACGTCTTCAACAGATCCATTTTTTGTGCTGAATGAAACACGCTGATCATGATTGACAGATGACTTATCATAGATAAATGAAAGCTCTGTAAGTCTTTCAATCTCATTAAAGGCTTCACCCAAAGAGGTGTTGTTTAGGTGAATTGAGATCTTGATCTCCTTTACACTAGTGTTTTGAGCCGCTCCATCCTTTGCAAAAAGTACTGTGGATAGTACAACCTGCATAATGAATATCCTTACGGTCCAATTCATAAATTTTAAGAATTGAGGTACAAATAATTGCATATATTTACAAGGTTTAATGATGTGGTTATTAAACAATTATGATCGCCTTTCACGCCAATAAAAGGCTATCATTGCAGGCTTTCGGCTTCCGAAAGCCTGTTCTTTTTTCCTATGTTTTTCTATGGGTCATTTGGGTTGTTTTTTTATTACTACTTCTTTGTTTTGAATTTCAAAGTCAAATTCTTCTGAGTGTCCAATTCCAATGAGCACTTCCTTGAGTGGTTCATTTTCAAACTGGCCACTAAATGACCATCGGGCCAACTCGTCTTTTACATGGATATCCACTCCATACCACTTCTCCAATTTCTGGAAAACCTGACTGCTCGAGGCATCATTGAAAATCAGGATGTTGTCGATCCAGGCAATGTCTGCATAATCAAAGGCATTCTTTTCGTTAAAAAAGCCGTTGTTCTCCTCCACCATTTCACCTGGAGCCAGAATTACCGCTTCGTCAATCTTAGCTGATGTGACTGACACTTTACCCGATGTCAAAAACACCTTGGTTGTGCCCGGTTCGCTTTTTATACTGAAAGAAGTACCCAAAGCCTGAACCACTACATTGCCTACCATCACCTGAAAAGGCTTTGTGGCATCTTCTGCCACTTCGAAATAGGCTTCACCAGAGAGTGTAACCACCCTGCTGGAATCGGAAAAATATTTAGGGAATTCGATGCTACTCTCTGCGTTGAGCTTCACCTTACTACCATCCCTCAGGTGTACTTGTAATTTTTGTCCGGATAGTGTTTTTCGTGATTCGGTAATTGTTGGAAGCTCAGAAATAACCTTTTCGTTTTTGCTGAATTCGGGGAATAAATAAATAAGTGCCACAATGATTGATACTGTGGCAGCGATAGAAATATACCGGAAAGTGTTGCGCCTCGATTGGAGGAACCTCCTATCCATCATCTCTTTTTTTTGAGAATCATCAATTTTTCGGAATATGCTTTTATACACTTCCTCACTCTCGTTGTTGTATTTGTTCTTTGGGTCTTTCCAAAACAATTCAATCTTCTTCAAACCCTCAGAACCAACGTTTTGCTGCTCCAGCAGATTCTTCAGTCGATGCTGTTCTTCAAGATTAAGGTTGCCTCTAAGGTATTTATAGATTAGCTCGTCTATATTCATTTAAAAAAAGCGCTTACAATAAAGAGTGAATTTGTATATAGACAGGTGGAGTCAGAATAAAAAATTTATAAAATATTTATAATTAACACCTATAAGTAATTACTCTGATTAATAAGAAGCGTATTTAATTGCGAATTTATCAATGAATTCAGAGGGGATTCTGAATCAGGCATTTACGGCTGTCGGCATTTTAGCATCACTATATTTTTCAGTGATGAACATCCTGATATTGGCAATTGCCTTGATCATATGGCTCTTTACCGTGGCGGGGGCGATTCCCAATTCATTGGAAATTTCCTGGTAAGTCATATTTTTATCTCTTGCGAGACCAAATACCAGCTGACATTGATCTGGCAGCGCTTTGATCGCAGCTTCCAGGGCATTCAAGAGCTCCTTCTCAATAAGAACATTTTCAGGATCACTCATATCAATCCGTCTTAAAGCATTTTCAATATCCAGGCTTGCAATGCCATGCGGAGATTTTGAAAGTGCCTGAAGTGCCTGATTCTTAACAGCGATAAATAAATAGGCTTCAATATCTCTGACCTTACTAAAGTCAATTCTTGAGTTCCATAGGTTTACAAATACATCCGAGATTACGTCTTTTGCTATTTCCTCACATTTTATCAATGAGGCTGCAAAGGCATATAACCTCCCAAAATGTTCTCGGTAAACCCGATCAAATTCCATCTTATAAGAAATGACATTATGGGGTTTCATGGCTAGGTTGGGTTAATCGCTGATTCAAACTTTGGATTCCTAAAAGAAAGAATTTTTTTTCAATTCTAAAAATCTTAGTGGAATACAAGGTCAATTTTTAGATTATTTTTATTTGATCAAAACATGAAGGGGTATTAGGGTCTAAAGATAAAAATTATTTAAATATCAACGGTAGCGTTATTTCATGATTAAAGCTAATTAAATCGTTTTAGCTCTTCCATCAGTGACCTGGATCCCACAAAAAACTCAGTCCTCTGATGGAATTCTTTAGGCTCTATTTCCAGGATACGATTGGTGCCATCTGTGGCTACTCCATTGGCTTGTTCAGCGATGAATGCCAGTGCATTGCACTCATAGAGCAACCTCAGTTTCCCCTGAGGTTTGTCCCTGGTTTTTGGATATAAATAGATACCTCCTTTCAACATGTTGCGATGAAAATCTGCTACCAGAGATCCTATGTATCTGGCAGAAATTCCAAGCTGCCTGCAGTTTAAGATAAACGCTCCGATGTAAGGATCGCTCTGTTCAAGCAGGCTTTCATTAATGGAATAATAATTGGCCATTTTTGGAAATGTGATTTCCGGATGCGACAGAATAAATTCTCCCAATGAAAGATCCAGTGTAAAGCCATTTACTCCATAACCAGTGGTGTAAACAAACATGGTAGATGACCCATACAGCACATATCCCGCAGCCACCTGAGCACTCCCCTTTTGCAAGACATCCGACTTAGTCACTTTGGTTCCGGAAGGTGATTGTCTTCGGTAAATAGAAAAGATAGTGCCTACGGATACATTCACATCAATATTAGACGAACCATCCAGAGGGTCGATAGCTACGATGTAGTTATTGTTTTCGTTGATATGGATGATCTTCTCCTCTTCCTCAGATACAACAGCGGCCGTCATCCTGCCATTGGTGAGCGCCCTGGTAAAACGAATATGAGCTACTACATCCAGCTTTTGTTGGTTTTCTCCCTGTACATTCACTTCACCCACCTGGCCATTCAGACCGGAAAGTCCTGCGTTGATCACCTCTTTATTGACGATTTTTCCTGCAAGTGCTATATCTCTCAATAGCTGACTGAGCTCACCTGTTGCGTACTTGAATTCATCCTGCTTGCTTTTGATAAATCGGTCGAGTGTGGTACCTATGGGTGTGCCGAGGTCTTTCTTTTCTGCCATCTTGATACTGGTGGGTTTAACATTAAAATTAAATAGAGATGTGCTAAAGACCGACCTGCTACGGCCTGCAAACTCCAATAAATGATAAATTTATTCCTGAATGATGAAGTTATGCGAACCACTCGTCAGCTGAAAAATAGCCAGATCACCATTTATTGCTTTAGATAATGCGTTTCCCTGGTAGCTAGCCTTTTTATCTAATGTCAAGCTGACAGTTCTACCACAAATAATCCACCTTAGATAAATCCAATATTTGGCAATTGTCTCACCTTTTAAAATAACTAGAGGAACTGTGGGAGCACTGTGGATGGAGTGTGGGAGGAGACTATATGCGGGATATTGAAATAGTGCAAGTTTTGTTTAGAAGTCAGAAATCAGAAATCAGAAATCAGGAATCAGGAATCAGGAATCAGGAATCAGAAGTCAGAATGATGATGCCTAAATAAGGTTGACCGGATTTAACACTCTGTATTTATCTAAATAACTTACTTTCATTCTGTTATTAGAATAAGACCTATCCATAATCAATTCTTCAAATTGATCTGGACTAATACCTCCAATTGAACTATGTGGCTTCTGAGAATTATACATTCTTACTGCCTTGGCTAATGCCGCTCTAAGTTCAATTGGAGTAGTAGGATTATAAGGTTTTAGGTAGTTATTCTTTATTATCCCGTTTAAACGTTCAGCATGAGGATTTTCATACGCTGTTTTACCCATGCTATTATCTAACCCTTGCTTTTTGGTTAAACTAAGGAATTCCTTGCAATAATATTGACCACCTCCATCAGAATGGAAAATAGTACCGGAGAGTTCAGTGTTTTTCCTAGTCAAAAATGCTTTTGTCAGTGCTGGAATTGTTGTTTGTTCCGCTCGTAATGTTGAGCTACAGCTCCAGCCTATAATCTTCCTTGAATACAGATCTGTTATGAAGGTCAAGTAAAAAAACTTTCCATTCATCTCATAGTATGTAATGTCACTAACCCAAGCCTGGTTGACATGTGTCAACTCCCTATCAACAATCAGATTATCAAACCTAATTACCCCTGTTGAATCAGTCGTCCTCCTAAAATTACGATCAATACGTACTTTATAGCCCAATTGAGCAAACTGCTGCTCGAAAGCATCTCTACCTAGTGTTTTAGGCTCAATCAGCTTATATATGTATCTCAACGCCATCTTTGGATGATCTGATCTTACCTGATCTACAATTGGTATTAAGTAATTCAACTCTTCCATCTTCCTTATTTGGCGGTTTAAACGCTTATGCAATGCTTGTTTGCTAATGCCTACTACTGCATAAAGTCGATTCAACTTGATTTTGTGTTTTTCCCTGTTGTACCAGAACCACTGGATGGTTTTGAACCAAACTTTTTTTTAATATCAATCCCCACCTCTTCAGAAGCTATTTCCACCATCTTCTTATGAAACTCAATCTCTATCTGCTTCTGACCCAAAAGCTGCTCTAATTCTTTGACTTTCTCTTTGAGAGCCTCGATTTTCCGTGTATCGCTTTTCACTTCAATAACTTGTCTTGTGCCTCGCTTTAATTGTGTGGAGTAGAGATGGATCCATTTATAAACCGAACTTCGGGTTACTTGATATTCCCTACTGACCTCACTAACCGTGGTTAAATGACGGTCTATCTCACTTACTTTTTTCTGCTTAAACTCTTTACTAAAATAACGACGTTGTCTTTCTAAGCGACTTAACTTCTCAAATTCATTTAATGTTGCCATTTCTTCTGTTTTCTAAACTTATAAAAATGGTCAACCTATTTCAGGCATTGACAGAAGTCAGAAATCAGTTCTCATTTTGACCTAAATATTCTCATTTTGGTAGTAATGGATTTGAGTGGAGGTGGAGAGGATGAGTTTCGAAATAATAACACTCTTTAAACGTATAAAAATATCCTAAAGTTGCGAATCATTTCAGGATATGTGATTTAATCCTAATATTTCTATAAATGATGATAAAACGCTCTGTAAGCCATTTTTTGGAATAAAATTTGCTCGGATAACATCAAGAGGTCTCTTCTAATTCTTTCTCATACTTTAAACTTTACAGCAATGGCAAAATTAGTTAAGAACCTGTATTTACAGGGGGCTAGCGGCATGCTAGGCGGCCAGCTAGTATATAGAAGCGTGAATGGTGAAACCATCGTGTCCTCAAGACCCGAGCGTCGAAGAATAATCTCTGAAACACAGAAGCGGCAGAACACACGGTTTAAATATGCGACCGCATTCGCAAAACATGCGATACAGGATGATGTGCTTGGGCCCATTTATGCTGAAGCTGCTACTCGCATGATCAGGTATCAAAATGCGTACACGCTTGCTATTACCGATTACCTAAAAGCTCCGGAGATAGGTGACATCCTGCTGGAAAGTGGGACTTCCGGAAATACGCTGATCGTAGAGGCTTATGAACAACCCCAGGTGGCGAAAGTGGTGGTGGACATCCTGACGGAAGATGAGCAAGTCCTGACCACTGGGGAAGCAACGCTAACTGACAATGGAATTCAGTGGAAGTTTGTGCTCACACAGGATATACCGGAAGGTGGTTCTATGATGGTAAGGGTCTATGATCTTCCGGGTAATGTGACGAGTAAAACTTATACTTTGGAGTTATGAGGGCTGATGGGCATTCGTCTCAGTGTGCAATCAATATCAAACTACAACTCCGCATACAGTTGAGCCATCAGGCCCATGCCCATCTGGGCGATGACACGGTAATTGCTTGCTTGTAGTGCTTCACCTCCCCTATTGTCCTGAGAAACGCTTTTGAGGAAACCATCCGGAGTGAGGTAGTCCTGCAAAGCTGTCCAGCACCTTTCGGCATGCGCTCTGTATGATTCAGGCAATAAACCATTGTTGATACCCGTCATGATCGCAGCGCTGATCCCCGATGAACCGGAAGTATCGGGTGCATTGTCCATGTGCATAAAACCATTCCAGAGCCCATTTTCTTGTTGCATGGAAAGAGCAATATCAATGCCTTCTTTGAATTTCGCCTGTACTTCTTCGTCCTGAATATCATCCTTGAGCTCGACGATTGTTCGGGCGAAGCCCAGCAAGGTCCAGGCCGCTCCCCGGGCCCAGTTTCGAAAGGTATATTCATCCCTATCCGTATAATATCTCAGGTAAAGACTTCCATCCTCAATGAGTACAAACCGATGCTTTAGCTGGTCGATTGCCTTTTGCATCAATGAGGCATCATTCCAGGCTTTTCCGATGACTGCCAGCGGATAAGCTACGGTGTAACAGCCCTCCGCTGTAAGTGTCAAAGATCCCGTAATCATGCCATTTTCCCTGGTTTCTCCTTCCAGCCCGCTGATGACATTTTTGAGCATCTTATGGTCAGGGTTGACTCTGGTCAGGGTAGCATACGGGATGGTCGATTCAATACCATCAATGCGATTGTCCCTGGGCACATTGTGCGAATTCTCGTAATGAAGGTCCTGATTGTCATCAAAATACAGATCGAAATGGTCTTTGATCGCCTGCAAGGCTCGATCCTCGCCCTTTTTGGTATACAATTGCCACAAACCATCCAATACGGTTCCTTCCCGCCAACCAAATGTTTGGATAGACTTAACCGACATGAAGCAATCCAGAAAGTCTTTGAGGTCACCTTTCTCCTTAGAGGAGACTAAAAAATGAGGTGTGAAGACTGGAGGTACAGCTTTTTCGGGAGACTGTGCATAAAAACCAAAAGGCTTTTCCGATTCCAGGGTGATCTTCAAACCATCCTGATTGATTGAATCAATGTATTGCTGATCAATCTTTAATTCATAGGGTACCAGGACCGACGAATTCCTGATGTCAATGACTCCCAGGAGCTCGTCATTTTTCGAAGTATAAACACTAAGTAATTTAATGTCCCGCATTTCGAGTGCGGGTGTAAATCGTAGGTAGAGATTTGCCCTGGGCAGATCCTCTGTCGGCTTCACTGTGATGGTATCCCCGGCCTCCAACTGCTCTGCTGACCACCCAAAAGCAACCCTGAAGTCAGGGGTAGTGATCACCTGCTCTGCACCGGTCACTTCGGCAGGAATCATGTTAGTACCCTCAAAAGGCTTGGGTTGGCTGCACTGCCAGGTAATTGCGGGTACGGTATATAAGGCGATCCCTCCTATTTGAAGGTCTTTGATAAAGTTTCGTCGGTTCATGGGTTGCAAGATAAAAAACTTAGCATGGTGTGGAATGGTGAGTGTCTTTGCCTTTTAGCCTTATCGGGGACATTATCTCTGGAATCCTCCAAATTACTGACCCGGATCATCATCCATCAATTAAGTAATACACCTAGTCCTTTAAGTATTATACCAAAAATTACAAATACTAATTTTACCATTACATAGGATTGTTGCAATGGCCACTTTTGCTAAAGTATTTAATCAATTACACAAGGATCATGAAACTAAGAACAGCATTCATTACACTTATCATCCTTACTTCTATTGAAGGGTTTTCTCAGGATCAGTCAAACACCACTTCACCTGTTATTGTCAACCCTGAGGTTAAAAAATTAAATGTGTCTGACCAAAGCAACACCAGTACTGACTCCCACGACCTGGAGGTTATTGCAAAACTTCCCATGAACGCCATTCATTTCCAGAATAAAGGGACGCGTCCGAAGATAGAAAAACACTGGGAGGATAGAATAGTGCAAAATGATCATTTTGACCTGAATGGATCCCTTACTTCTAATTCGGTAGCAACCCAATATGAACCCAGCCTAGCGGTAGAGGAACAAAGCGTGTATTAGGATACACACACTGAAAAATATCTACATTAACATTCTTCAAACTCTGGCTTCAGATCAATACGTCTTAGCTCAAGCCAGTTGTACCTCTATTATTTGAGGCTTTTTCTTTGGTCCCTACTTACACTTTGAATTCAGATTGTTTGTCAATCGCCTGATATAGGCATTATCATGTTCGGCATACCGGGATAAAGTTTGTGTGAATTGGGGGTATATGGGGCAGTCTATCATTTGAAATACTAGCCTCAGCTCATTCACACCAATCAATTCCTGGTCAAACGCCTGAAAGAGGTTCTTGATTACATTTAAATCTCTGACTGACAAATCGTAAAGCGTCCACACCATCTCAGCCCGCATTCTTGATGAAAGACCAGGAAAATGATCAATCAGTTTTAATTGATTTGCGGGGTTTAAGAGCCAGTTGAGTTTCGAAATTCGCAATGCTTTTAATGCCAGTGCTTCATCCTCTGTACTCATCATCCCGATCAACTCTCCTGAAAACTGATCTACAAATCCCTCACTGGTCGCCAATAAATCAAGTGCTAACTGGTGATATTCCGGACTGTCATGATTGAATAATCTCCCAATATATTCTTCGGTATTATTTTCCAGTTTCAGCTGCTGAACATACTCTTTCACCTGGCCATGAGTACTGTGCCACAGGGTGTAAAAAGTGTAGATTGCTCCTTCTGAGGCAAAGGCCAAAAGATCAGGGTTTGTAGCTCCGGAAATCCCATCCAACCCCACCGATCCTTCTTTCTCGATCACCAGGTCATCAATTGTCACGAAACGAAAAATGGAATTTTCATCTTTTAGTACTTCATGAAGAAATTGATAATCTGACTCCACAAAGGGTTCATGGTCAGACTTTGTCAGAGGTTCACCGTCAAAGACCTGAAACCCAAGGTAGTTTCCTAAACAATCCCAAAATATCCACAGATGAACCTCATTACACAAGCCCGTGAGACATACTTCGGTGGTTAGGTCCTGACCATACCATTTTGTGAAGCCATCCTGAGACCTTAACTCATGAATTGTTGTGGTATCATTGATGGTATGGGTGAATCGTTCACCCTCCATATTGAGGAAAGGTTCGTCCGGGTACCGGAACTCACCAGAAAAGAGGTGAAGTAAAATGAAAAGCCACATTGTGTGCCACATCAATGAGAATTGTTATTTTACTTCACTTAATGTTATCCGGTGTATTTGATTTTCTGAGCCAGGGTTTTATTTAATGCCGCTCTGGCACTCACCATTCCGGCTGCCTCACCCATAGCTACTGCATTTCCTGTTACTCTATAGCTCGCATGTGCAAAGAAGTCCCCACTAATACATCGTCCTGCCATCATCAAACCATCCACATCTTTGGCAATGAGAGACCTCAAAGGAATTTCGTACGGTTGTGCATGAACACCTCCGCGTCCGTACCCACCACCGTCTTTTTTCACCAATGAATGAATATCTACCGGGAAGTCAACCTTGCACACGGCATCTTCAAATGAAGCTCCCTTGATCAGGTCTTCCTTCGAAACCATGTAATGCCCTTTGATCCGCCTTCCTTCCCTGATCCCAATCTGAGACCCAGTAGCCACCATTCTAACATTCTTCCAGATCCCACCAAGGCTTCTCAACCCTTCGATCATTTGGTTGATCTCTGCTCTTGCCTCTAGGGTAGCTTTCGTGATTTGATTGGCATCCATCGCAGAAACTTCGTATTGATGATTGGCCATCATGGCCACCAAACCCGGTCTAACGCCAAACAAAGTAGGTTTAGTATAGCTGGCTTCCATCCCCGCCCTTTTGATTTCTTCATAAAACAGCTCCTTTGATCCGGGTCTAATCAAGCCTTTATCCAGCATAAGGGAATTGGCAATCAATTCCTTCTCATCAATGCCTGTCAAAAGCCCCATCAGTGACATGGGTTGTGTTTTTCCTGTTCCGGGCTCCCCTACTTCGTATTCACAACCCGCAAGAGCTGAAAGTTCACCATTCCCCGTTGTATCAATAAACTGTTTGGCTTTCCAGGCTTCCCGACCGCTGAAGCTTTCCGTCACGATGTGCTCCAACTTGTTTCTGGAATCCTTGTATGCCCCTACAATCCGGGTGTGCAGCCTGATATTGACACCGGCTTCCAGACACATTTGGTCTAGGGTATATTTCATCAACTCAGCATCATAGATCTTAGCTGTGTGCTGAGCATCACTTTTCTCCAGCCTGGCAGCCAGCTCACGCATGATCCCGGGTTTTTGCTCATAGTCAATGATGTAACTCAGCAGTCCTGTGGTCCAAATACCTCCAAGACAACCGTACATTTCTATTAGGGTAGTTTTAGCTCCTTGTCTCGCAGCACTAATGGCAGCGGCTATTCCAGCCGGTCCACCTCCACAAACGATGACATCAGACTCATTGACTACATTGATTTTACGTGATGGCTCAGTCAGGAATCCATCCTGCTCACTAGACGCAATTGCCATAGAACTAAATCCTGTAAAAGGAAGGGAACCTGATAAGGCAATCGACTTTAGTATTTTCCTTCTATTCATTTTATATCTATTTAAATTATCAAAAAGAAGGTATCTCAAAAATTATTGATTCCGAGAAATGACGTTTAAGATACCCTCTCACTTGTTAGCGTTTAAAATGCCCAGATCAATTTCGTACTGTTTTCGAAAATCGAAAAGAAATTGACCTGGTCAACAGGTGTATTTGGGTTTCTTGTGATCTCAGTAGTGGGATAAAGTAACCGATTTGCCCTACCCAATGGATTGGTAATAGGAATAATATCATATCTTCTGACCTCATTGAAAGCCTCCAGCCACTGATACTTGAAGTAGGCAATGTACTTCTGGGTGATGATGGTTTCCATTGTCAGTGACCCCTCACCCGGTGCCACATCCGTGTAGGCCATATAAGCTGAAATATCAGTAGGATCAATGGTCACATTGTTGAAATCACCAGCCTGTTCCAGCGAAAGCTCGACGGCGTCCAGATATAAATCATATGCGTCAGTCGTATTACCTAACCTGAAATTGGCTTCCGCTTCAATGAAAAGAAGTTCATTATAGGTCAAAATAGGAAGTGGTGCAGCATTGTATTTCAAAAACTCCGGTTTGGAATAAACAGCACCATCCATCCTAGGTTCGGTGAAATCAGGATCAGCCACTCCATTAGGTGCTGCAATTCGGGCACCACCTACAGTGGTAAACCAGATAACCGATCGTGGATCCTCCTCAATGATACCATTCGGTGTGAATGAGGTCATCGCGTTAAAAATACCATTTCCAATTGCTGATTGTGGTTGCCCCTGCTGCATGGCTACCATCGGGTTGCTATTGGCAATCGAGTTGGCATAGATGGAAATCCGGAAATTTTCATCTTTACTTGCGAAAGAATTGGCCAATGCATCCAAAGCATCATCTGCTGAACCTGTGGCGTCCAGTTTACTCAGCTTATTGTATAATCTTGCTTTCAGACCATAGGCTGTTTTAACCCACATATCAGCATCGCCACCAAACACCAGGTCATCATCAGCCGGTTCATAAGCGGAATTCGATTTCTGGAGATTCGCAATTGCTTCATCCAGAATCGCATGAATTTCACCATACAATCCTGAATGTGCATCAAACACCGGATTTCTGACATCCGCCCGCAATGACTGGGTATATGGGATATCGCCAAACAGATCAACCATTGTGGTCAGCGTAAAAGCTTTGATGACATCAGAAATACCTGCATAGGTCCAGGCTTCTTCTTCCGTAGCTTTTGCTTTGATGAATTTCAAGTCATTTAAAACCAGATACCCACTATGCCATGGAGTGGTGGAGGCTGCTTCAAAATTGTCATAGCCATTAAAGCCCAACACTGCGGTGGTTTGCTCAGACATAATACCAGCTTTCAGAGAACCCTGGTTGCCAAACACCTCATTGCTATAAGAAATAATCACCTGAGGAAGTAATGACTTTAGCGGCGCTTCGGTTACTACATTGGGATTAGTATCTATATCATCCAATACAGCATCGCTACAAGATGAAATTATCCCCAGTAAAATAAAAATGTATATTAAATATTTAATCTTTTCCATGTCTTCACTATTTAAAATTGAATCCTGATTCCACCCCCAATGCTTCGGGTTTGTGGTATTTGAGATAATTCATAACCAGCTGTGTTAGAGCTTCTGTTATCCGTGAAATTCACCTCCGGATCTGTAAAAGAATCTGTGATTAATAAGAGGTTTCTGCCAGTAAGATATACTGATGCAGACTTAATAAATATGCCGCTCAGTATACTTTCCGGAATATCAAAATTAACGCTCACCTCTCTTAACCTGACAAATGAAGCATCCTGTAATGACTGCTCAGTAGGCAACCATGTACCTATTGCATAGTAATATTCCCTGGCTTTATTTATGGCTATATCATTTACTCCATCTACAACCAAATTGCCATCAACAATTCTTCCTTTCATAGCTGGAAGAATCACATCATCTTCCCGATCTCTGGTAACACCATTGACGCCCCTTACTCTTGTCTCTACATATGATGCAGAGAATATCTGTCCTCCGGATCTCCAATCCACCTGAACAGAAAGTGTCAGGTTTTTATAGCTAAAACTATTAATGAAATTCATGTTGAAATCTGGCACTGTCGAACCTACAATCTTTGGAGTAGGATCCATGATCGGCATGCCATGTCGTGCAGAAGAAGGATCGTTCAACACAATGTCCATTCCAGTGGCAGGATCTTTGAAATAGCCAGTTGCCAGTATTGAAGGGTAATCATACCCCGCTTCCGCTACAATCACACCATCATTGATATCGATTCGTTCGACACCTTCGGCAAGTGACACTACTTTGTTTTCAAATGCAGTGAAATTGGTGATGAAATCCCACTGAAAATCCTCTGTCCTGAATGGGATGATATTTAAAACAATCTCGTGACCACTTGATACCATTTCGCCGGCATTTCTGATTTCATTGGCAGCACCTGTCGACAATGCCAATGGCACACTGAAGATCTGCCCTTCAGACCGGCTATCAAAATAGGTATAGTCCAAAGCAATTCGCTCATCCATGAACCTGAAATCAAAGCCAAATTCCACAGAACGTGTGTTTTCTGGTTTTAGATTTGGATTGATCCTGGTGGACTGCTGCGTAAAGGAAGTCAGCCCATTAAATGGAAAAGTGAAATAACTTGGATTATTCCCGACAAATCCGGTACCGTTCACAAACAGGTTTCCTGCCTGACCAACTTCTGCGAATGAGGCTCTCAGCTTAGCAAAAGAAAACACAGACTCTAACTGTGGCACCACATTAGTCAGGATCACACTACCTCCAACCGAAGGATAGAAAAATGATCTGCTGCCGCTTGGCATATTGGACACGTAGTCATTTCTGCCTGATGCGTTCAAAAAGAATTTCTCCTGCCATCCCAGGTTAACATTGGCGTAGAACCCAACAATTCTTTGTCGTGAGATCCTGTTGCTTGCAGAGATATTGGCGGCATTAGCCAAATTCGCCCACCCTCCGGTGATCAGGTTAGCTCCTGTGGATGACTCCACATTGGTATGCTGATCATAGACTTCATTTCCTATTACCGCATCAACGCTCAGACTATTTTCAAACTGCTTGTTGTATGTCAAAAAAGCATTTGAGTTGAGTTGACGGGAAGTGATGTTTTCAATGGACACACTACCTCCACTTGGAGGAGTTGTTCTTCCTGCCTGTGCGGTTCCCAGATCCCTGAAGTCCTCTTCTCTTGATGAAAAGTTATCAAGCCCAAAGCGGTAATTCATTTTCAGACCTTTGGCCAGCTCATATTCAAGCAGCAGGTTACCTATTGTTCGAGGGGTCTTGGTATTTCTATAGTTATGATTAACTACCCAGTATGGATTGTTTTGAGAACTCCTGAAGTAGATTTGCTCATAAGGATCTCTATCCGACTGATAGGGTTTCTCTGCTAGGTTATACGATGGAGGAACATCTCTCAAACTTCTGAAGTAGTCATTGTTCCCTGTCAGATCCGGAAAATCATTCACATTAAGTTCAGAGAAGTTGAAGGATACGGTAGATGAAAATCGCTGACTGATGTTATATGTGCCATTAAATTTCACATTGCTCCTGTACATGGAAGTTGTAGGTACAACTCCCTGCTGATTGTTGTGTCCAATACCCAGGTAATAACTTCCGATCTCTCCGGAATTAGAGATGGACACATTAGTATTGGTGGTGCTTCCCGCTTGATAAAACTCCTTGTCATTGTCATAAGCTCTGGCCTCTTCCTGCTCACCCAACTGGTTAGTATAAGTACCTAAGTCGCTGATTCTAGGTCCCCAGGAGAAAGAGTGATTTGGATTAAACACCCCGTTATTTCCCTGTGCATATTCCATTTGCAGATCTGGCAGGTAACTTACCTCATCGATACTGTGAAAGAAGTCCACTGATACGACCGGCTTTCCTTCTTCGGATTTTCCCTTTTTGGTTGTAATAATGATCACACCATTTGAAGCTCTCAATCCATACAATGCAGAGGCTGCAGGTCCTTTCAGGATGCTCATAGATTCAATGTTGCTGGGATTTATATCCTGTATTCTACCGGAAATAGGCGCTCCATCAACCACATAAAGTGGCTGGTTATTTCCACTAATAGATCTACTGCCTCGAATCTTGACCACAGGAGATCTTCCTGGCATTCCGCTGGTAAGGCCAATGTTCACCCCTGCAATTTTACCTTGGAGCCCATTGAGCATGTTTGGGTTTCCTACTTTATTTAGCTCGTCCCCATCTACTTCCTGGGTAGCATAGGTTAGTTGTTGCTTAGTTTGTTTAATACCGAAAGACGTGACCACTATTTCATCAAGTCGCTCCGCATCAATCTCCATCTGTACAGAGATCTGGCTCCTTCCATTCACTGGAATGTCAAGAGAAGAATAACCTACAAATGATACTGTCAATGTAGCATTCTCCGATACATTGATAGAGAAGGCGCCGAGTGCATCCGTAATCGTTCCGTTTGAAGTGCCTTTTTCCTGGATGGTGGCTCCCGGAAGAGGTTCTCCGTTTTCATCGGAGATGGAACCGGAAACTGATTGCTGGGCATCAACCTCCTCAACAACATCGGGGAGTATCGCTTCCTTTTTAGCATCAATAATCGCGATGGATTCATTGACTCGCTTCAGGGAAACTTCTGCCTGAAGCGAAATCTCCTTCAGGAGTTCATCCATTTGCCAGAGGCCCGGAGGTAAATCAATTTTCTTTTGCTTCAAAGACCTGTCTAAATAGGCAAAAGTGAAACTGGATTTTGCCTCTATTTCTGACACGAGGTCATGCAAAGACATCTCTTCCTGCTGATCCAACTGTATGGAGATCTCAGAAAGGAACTTACGTTGTGCATCCGTTTCAGTGGCCAAGACCATGGACATTGAAAGGATTGTGATAAATACATATATCCCAAGTCTGGACATACGCGAAAGAAATTTTAGTAACTTTACTTTCATATAGTTTTAGATTAAATGTGCTGAAACTTGAAGGGAGCCGAAGACCGACCAAAGTATTTCGACTCCCTATTTTTATTTGATTATTATGGTATTATTCACTATTTCATATTCAATTTCATAGGTATAGGTTAATATCTCCATTACTTCTTTTAGGGTAGGATTAGAATGACTGGCGGTATAGAGCTTATCTTCTTCAATCTTCTTCTTCAATTCATAACTCACCCCATACCAGTTCGAAACCGTTTCAAGTACTTCATTGATACTTGCTTTATTGAAAGACAGCTTGTTGTCTACCCACCCAAAGATCAGATCACTGTCGTTAAGCTTATTTACCTCTAAAGCCGATCCATTGAGGTCCGTCATTTCATTCGGATTAAGTTGCACTTTATCCTCACCTTGTTGCACCATCACCTTACCGGTTTTTACAGCAACAAAACCTGGCCTGCCCTGGTAGGCTTTAATGTTGAATGATGTGCCTAAAACGGTTACCTGATTGTCATCAAAGTGTATAATAAAAGGCTTGCTGACATTGGGAACCACATCGAAAAACGCTTCTCCTATCAGTGTTACTTCACGCGTATTGCCAGCAAAGCGGTCCGGAACAATAATTTTGCTACCCGCATTGAGTTTGACTTTGGTTCCGTCTGGTAAAACAGTGGTAACTTTTTGTCCTGCCAGACTGACTTTTTCTACATATGTTACTACCGGACCGGAGACTGACTGCTGCTCATTATAAGAAGAGTAAATAAATACTGAAAGTACAGATGCAACCAAAATAACCGCTGCATATTTTAACAAGCTGCGGACCTTAAACCTGTTTTGCCTCTCAAAGGACTTGATTGGTTCTTTCGCATGCTGAATTTCAGTTTTAATTCTTTGATAGACGGCTTGCTTTTTATCAGGAAACTTCAATTCACCCTGGGCCCAATACTTTTCCATTTGGGAAAGCATAACGGAATGCGCTTCATCTTCCTCCAGCCACTTCTTCAGCCTATGCTGTTCCTCAAGGGAGATGTTTCCATACAGATAATTGATAATGATCTTATCCATCAAGTTTTTCCTGGTAGTTGTAATTAAAGAGTGGAATCAGGAAAAAGAATACGATGGAATAAAAAATAAATACACTCAAAGCATAATTAAGTGTGTATTATTGGAATATTTATATCAAATAGACTGTTTTATTGAAACATCGATACTAAACCCCATAAGCCAGCAGGACAATCAAATACAAGGCAGAATTGATATTGCCAAATTCGTCCTGCTTATGTTCGTGACCCTCGTAGTATTTGTCGTAAAGGTGTTTCCTGATGATTGAAGAGGCCTTTTGCAGTTGAGTCCTTACGGTAGAAATGGAAATCCCCAGCTCGTCAGCGATCTCTTTATATTTCAAATGGCGATTCTTAGCCATTTCAAAGATCAACCTACACTGATCCGGTAAGGTGGACACAACTTCATTTAATGCCTGAGTCAACTCCTTTTCGAGCATCAATTCCTCCGGATCTATTTTATCAATAAATCGGGCTGTATTCTCTACCAACGAAACATCCAACTTATGTGGCTCTTCATAAAGCATTCTGGTCGCCCGATTCTTTACCGCGATAAAGAGATAGGAGTCCATGGCTTTTATCTCGTGAAATCGGTCTCTGCTCTTCCAAAGGTTTAGAAATACTTCGGCGATGATGTCTTCAGCAACCTGTTCAGACTTTACGATTGTCTTGGCAAAGAAATAGAGGCGATCAAAATGTTCCTCATAGATCTTTTCGAATTGGTATTCGATTTCACTCGCCCGATTGAGCCTAACTATTTTATTTTCATCTCCCAATTAAAATGGATGGTTTTTGAAGAATCGAGAAAATTACTAAGTCTAAATAAGAGAAAAATAAGCAATTTTCAAATTGGCGGATGGGTCAGGGAAGGCGGTTCCAGGCAGATAAGTATCACTCAACATGTGACAAGCGATGGAATTTTGAAAGGCTCAATTGTGTAAATAACATACAGCAATAACGAATCAGATTGGTTTTGATAGCAAAGAGGCCTCTTTACAATCAACGTATGGAGGTCTTTTTTTTATGGAACCAACAATTTATTTTAAACCTATTAGACTTTTCCTGAAAACCCTCCTCTTAAAATGCAATTTCAAGATAAAAAAAAGCTTTTATTATAGCCCAAACCAGATTCTGCAACGTATTTAATCTAAATCAAACATAACTACCTAATAATATATATAATGGGGAATTTCCCAAACCGTCGTAAATTCATTCAGACCGGGGCCTTAGCGGGAGCAGCTAGTCTTTTGTCTCCGTCCTTAAGGGCACAAAGTCTTGATACTTCATCGTCTGTCATCGGCAAATCAAAATGGGACCTGGACAGCCCAGCACTCTGTGTGGATCTCGATAAAATGTCGCAGAATATCAGGGGTGTGCATACCGCTTTACAAGGCACTGGGATAGGTGTCCGGCCTCACATAAAAACGCATAAATGCCCTGCCATTGCAAAAATGCAAATTGACGCCGGAGCGGTAGGTGTTTGTGCTGCTAAAGTTTCTGAATCTGAGGTCATGCTAGAGCATGGTATCAGGGACGTATTAATGACCGGTGTGAATGTTACCGCTCCGAAGATTGAGCGAGCGATGGCACTTAGGAAAAAATACAATGGGTTTATTCAGGCAGTTGATAATCCACAGAATGCGCAGGATCTGCAGGATGCCGCAAAGGCAGCCGGCATCATTGCCGATGTGGTTGTTGATATAGATGTGATCAAAAGATCGGGTGTCCTGCCGGGAGAGCCAGCCTTAGCATTGGCACAAATGGTTGACAAAATGCCAAACCTGAAATTTAGAGGCATACTTGCTTATGATGGGGGTGTTCAACATGTCAAAGGTTTTCATAACCGGAAGGCTAAAGCCATCAAGAACTTTGAGCCTGTTCTTGAAACCTATGAAATAATGAAGGCAGCAGGATTGAATATGGAGATCTTTAGTGGAGGGGGTACCGGTACTTATAATATGATGTCAAATTTTCCCGGGTTTACAGATGTTCAGGTTGGAAGTTATCTTTTTATGGATCGCCAGTATATGGTCATTGGGGGTGCAAACAATGAAAATGTGTATGATGATTTCGCCCCTGCCCTGACAGTCATGACCACGATTATCAATACCAACCATCCTGGTCGCCTGATTACAGACTCAGGTGCAAAATCTTTGACTTTAAACCGTCCGAAAGCGATGGTAATTGGTGAACCAGGCTTTATATATTCTGCAGGATCTGATGAGTATGGTACCATCAAATTTGAGGAGTCTTCGAGATCCTATAAAGTTGGTGATAAGCTCGAAGTGATCATACCTCATTGCGATCCGGTGGTTAATCTTTATGATGTGATGTATGGGATACGTAATGATAAGGTTGAATCTGTTATACCGATCCTGGCCCGGGGGAAGTCTCAATAATCATAATGGGGCACATTTCAATTCCCCTTCCCCAACAACCGCATACAATACCACTCCTGCCTGGGTAGGTGGAAAGGACCTTTGAAGATGTTGCCTTTGGCGGGTTGAGAGACGTAGCCATCGCGATGGAGATAGCCAAACCACTCGCCATGTTTCGGGTCCGGGAAATGGTTGTAGCTATAGTCATGGACTAAGCGGTGCCATTGGGCGTATTTGTCATCCCCTGTGAGTATGTAGGCCAGTAAGGTGGCAATGATGGTCTCGTTGTGGGGCCACCAGAACTTCATATCGTGCCAGTATTCCTGCACGGGTTTGCCGTACACATCACAATGGTAGAGGATGCCTCCATATTGTTGGTCCCAGCCACGCTCCCACATGTAGTCCAGCATCTTGCACCCCAGCGAGATCAGCTCAGGGTCATTGTTTCGGACCCGTGCCTCGTGAAGAATGAACCAGGCTCCTTCAATGGCATGACCGGGGTTCAAGGTGCGGCCATCAATGTGATCGATGATACTTCCATCCGGAGCGACCTGCTCCATCACACAGCGAATATCATCTTTCACGAAGAAATCCCTAATCTCTTCGATGCATTGATCGATCACCTCCAGGGCTCGCGGGTCACCGACGGTATCCAATATCTGTCTGGCTGTGTTGAGAAGGATCATCGGAACGCCAATCCCCTTTACGGGACGGACATTTGTGAACTTGGGAGTAAATTCTTCTGGGTGTCGGGCATAATGAATACACTTTCCAAAGAGCTCACGAGCTTGCTCCGCCACCTCGTCCCTACCCGATGCTTTGGCATACGCTGCATAAGCGATCACCGCAAAGGTCTCCGAAAAGAAATATCTCCGCTTACGGATGGGTTGGCCATCCCTGGTCATATGGAAGAACATCTTTCCATCTGTATCAAAGCACTTTTGCGAGAGGAATTCATAACCCAGCCGGGCACCATCCAACCACTCCTCATTTTGCTCAACAGTATTGTACAGATTGGCCAAAGTCCAGGTGGCACGGCCCTGAAACCAGACAGACTTATCTTCATCAATGAGGCTACCGTCTGCATCGCGCATCAATAAAAAACCGCCATGTTCGTGATCATAGCTACGTGGAAACCAAAAAGGAATCGTATTACCCAGTAGCCTGTCCCGGTAAAATTGACGAAGGTGATTTAGTTCCTCTTTGGTGTACCCCATGGTGCTCTTATTGGCTCAGCTTACTTGCATATTGTTCAAATCCCAGCTTTTTAGCTTCCTGCTCAAAGGCTGCAAACTGGGTATCAGACATATTGTCGACCGGAAGACGAAACTTTCCACAATCCAGACCAACTAACTTCATATAGGCTTTGCCTGTTCCCATGCCACCATATTTACCCAGCAAACCAATCAGATCAATAGATGTCTGCTGTAAACGCCTGGCTTCAGCCAAATCATTATTGTCAAATGCCGCCCTCAACTGGTGATAAAGTGGTGCAATGTAGTTGTATGTGCTTCCCACTACACCTTTTACACCCAATGACAACGAAGGTAACATGCTTTCATCCCGTCCCCACAGCATATCATACCGACCATTAGCGAAACGTAGACAAGAAGAGAAATCCATAAAATCTTCGTGGGTGTACTTGATCCCCGCAAAATTAGGAATGCGACCATGTACAGCGTCTAACAAGCTCTTCATGGTGAAACCAACCCCTGTAAGCACCGGAATGTGGTAATAGTAAAAGGGCATGTCAGGAACAGCGCCCGCCACCTCCTCACACATCTTTGCAAGTAGTGTGACGCCAGAAGGTTTAAAGTAGGAAGGGGAAGTGAATGAAACAGCATTAAAGTGATTAGCTTGAGCATGCAAGGCCAATTCCTTGCTCTCGGCAAGACAGTTTCCACCAAGAAACATGATCAAAGCAAACTCATCATCATTTGCTGCACATGCTCCCCAGGCTTCAGCAATTGCCTTTTTTTCATCCATGGTGAGGGAAGCTCCTTCTCCTGTTGAACCACATGCAAAAGCACCCTTAACGCCATTTTGCTTCAATAGCTGGTAATAAGATGAAATGAGTGAGGGATTCACAGACCCATCAGGATTCATGGGTGTGAATGGAGCTGCGATTAATCCGGTTAAGTGGCTATGATTCATGTTCTATTTGGTTTGTGTCCTGGCTAATTCTTCTAGTTGATCTAGTGTAAACCTCACACTTACAATGTATGGCTTCTTCCCTACTTCCCAATGCCCATAGGTAGTGGTCACTATGGTGCCATCGGGCAAAACTTCTACTCCGGGATATGCTGTATCGTAATCCCAACCACCCTCAGAAGGGTAGTTTTTCTTCAGTCTTACCACATATTGTCCTTCAGTGCCCTTCACCAGGTCGTCATAAGTACCAACCCAGCCTCCCCAGCTCGTTTCGAATGGACGATCTGCCTGTTTTTGTTTCGGCGAAATGGTCCGGAAGCTGATAAACAGCCTGCCGTCGGTCGTATATTTTGCTGTATGCCGGTCCCCTGTTAGTGCCAGTGGTAATTCCCGCGGTGTTGTCCATGTTTTACCCTCGTCATCGGAAAAAATGATGTAGGAGTTCTTAACTCGCTTGTTTTCTCTCAGCAATACCGCAATCTGATTTCCATCCGGAGATCGGATGATTCCCGGTTCGCAAAGAAAAATGGTGCTGTCCTTAAAAATAGCTTCGGGATACGACCAGGTAAGACCACCATCTGTACTTTTTGTAGTGTAAACGGTCATGAATCCGGAGCTTTCACCAGCAGGTGAGCCCCAGAACTCTCCTTCACCTCCCTTGATAAATCGACCATCATCATGAAAGGTGGCCAAGTAGTGTCCGGCTCCTGTATTCAGTGGTGTCGTTGATCCCATCACAGTGATACCTCCCCAATCCCCTACTGGCTTTAACTCTGTCCAGGTATATCCGTCATCCTCACTGATAGAAGTTCTGATCGGATACAGCCCCGACCACATTACAATCCTTTTCATGCCTTGCGCATCCACAGTTCGCATGAGTGTCGGTGTTTCTCTACTTGTCGCCCAACTTTCAGGTACCGGTAAACGATCACTCCATGTTTTTCCTCCATCTTCACTTCTCTTCAGGATGGCTGGCCCTCTGCCATGCCCTTTTGGGTAACTAGCCAAAATGGTTTTGCCGTCTTCGAGGAGTATCGTGGAAATATGTCCCAGATACTGACCCTCCTCGCGATCCACCACTACCTGGGAGATCTCGTCTACATCAAGATCGACTGCAGGAATGGTCACCTTGTCCATAATAGATACTTCTTTCTTCTCAGACTGCTGCTTGCAGCCAAATAAGATAATTACCAGGGTTATCAGCAAAAACTTCCTCATCATACTAGATTAATATGTATTACATATTTTAGTTAGTTAACTCAAATTAAATCACTTTACTAGATAATATCATAAAATAAAGGAATTAATTCTATAAATTGGCATCATAATCACTATTATGTTATACATAATATGACCATAACAAGCATACATCAGGAAGAACAACCCACAGAAAATCATTCTTTGGTAGACCGTGTGGAAACGCAAATTGTTGAGCTTCTACGGCAGCAAGACCTCAAGGTTGGTGATGTCATTCCCAAGGAAATGGAACTGACGGAAATGCTCGGAGTAAGCAGAACGGTCATTCGTGAAGCACTCATGCGGCTGAAGGTGATGGGGCTTATTGAATCCAAAAAGCGTAAAGGGTCTGTCATCACCAGCCCTGACATCTTCAATGTATTGAGTAAAAGCATGAATCCTCATATTCTGGATCAGGAAACGCTCAAAGATATGTTTGAGCTTAGATTGGCCCTGGAAGTAGGCATGGCAGATTTCATCTTTCAACGGATCACCCCATTTGACATCAACGAGTTGAAAGAGATCGTATCCAAAGAACCGGAAGCGTCGGAGGAAGATAGGTTCTTTATTGAACATGAAATCGCCTTCCATTCCAAACTCTATGAGATCTCGGATAACCAAAGCCTGAAGAACTTTCAAAAGCTTCTGCTCCCGTTATTTGACTATGTACATAACAGCGGGTTGCTCAAGATCCCTGTGAATAGTCTTCGCTATGTTTCTCACAAAGGGCTGGTGGATGTGCTGGAAAACGGCTCACCGGAACTATTCAGGAATGCCATGCGAAATCATTTAGAAAACCATTTTTTACGCTTGTTCTAATCCTTATGCAAGACTGGAAAGACCTAAAATTATTGTTGGCTGGTTGTGGCTCTATTGGGAAACGACATGCCAGAATACTTACGGAGCTTGGAGTAAAAGAGCTCTATGTTTTTGATCCGAACCCGGAAAGTGTAAATGCCTTGACCCGGGACTTTCCCCATTTAAAAAAGTGCGACAGCTATGAAGCTGGATTACAGATCGTGGATGCCGCCTACATCATGACCCCTACCCGACTGCATGTTCCCATGTCCATGCAAGCGATTGAGGCTAGTTGTCATGTATTTATCGAAAAGCCCATCTCTTTGACCATGGAAGGTGTATCGGAATTGGCCAACCTGGCTGAATCCAAAGGTAAAAAAGTGATGGTCGGGCTTTGCACCCGGTATCATGAAGGCATCCGGAAAGCCAAAAGTATGCTCGATACAGGAAGAATCGGCAGGTTGGTATCCATCCGGTCATTGGTGGGGGAACATTTTCCCTCGGTCCACCCGCAATACAAGACCATGTACTATGCGAAGTATTCCGGGGCATTCGAGCTGATGCACGACCTGGACCTGGCACTTTGGTTTGCCAACCAACAGGTCGAAAAGGTCATGTCGGTCTATGGAAGTTTCAGCGATATTGATATTGAAGCTCCGGACACCGTAGAGTTCCTACTCAAGTTTGAGGATCGGTGCACAGCAACAGTACACCTGGATTTTTTTCAAATGCCCAGACGAAGAAATATGGAGCTTATCGGCACACAAGGAGTATTGATGATCGACTTTACCTCCTGGGATGAATATACTATCTCCATCTACGATGCCCTTTCACAGCAATGGGAACATCAGAAAGGACTGACGCAGCGTGACGATATGTTTAGAGATGAAAACCTGGACTTCCTGGAGTCTATTGTCAATGACCGCCCCATTTTCTGTGACATCATAGAGGGTTGTAAGTCTCTCAGGGTCATCGAGGCTGCTCAGACTAAAACTGAAGATATTAACCAGATTCAAAACATCTAATATGTCAACAACTAACCTATTTAACCTAAAAGGCCAGGTAGCACTCATCACTGGTGGATCACGCGGACTTGGCTATGATATGGCTTGTGAGCTCGCGAATGCAGGTTGCGACCTTATCATTACCTCGCGCTACGAAGATAGACTGGACCTGCCGGCTCAAATGCTTCGGGATGAATTTGGTGTAGATGTATTGGGACTTCCGCTCGATCAATGTCAACATGAGCAGGTAAAAAGCGTCACCGAAAAAGCGCAACAATGGAAAGGACACATTGACATTTTGATCAACAATGCGGGCGGTGGATCGGGTGCCAGTGAAGGAGATCTGTTTAAACGAGACCCGGCAGATATGGTAAACCTCATTAACACCAACCTCATTGGAGCACTTTTTTGTTGCCAGGAAGTCGGCAAGGTCATGGCAGCCCAAAAGTCCGGCAAGATCATCAACATTGGTTCAATCGCCGGCATGGTTGGTCGGGACCGAAGCATGTACCGCAACAACAATAAATCCGAACAACCCATTGACTATGCGGCAGCAAAGGCTGGTGTGATCGGTATGACCCGCGACCTGGCAGCCTACATGGCACCATATGGCGTTTGCGTGAACTGTATCTCTCCGGGTGGTTTTCAGGGAGATAGCTTACCCCAGGAGTTCGTCGATGCTTATAACAAAGCCACTGCGCTTGGTAGAATGGGGAAAATGGGACAAGATCTGAAAGGGACAGCACTGTTTCTCGCCTCTGCAGCCTCTGACTATATTACTGGACAAAATATTGTGGTAGATGGAGGCTTTACCATCTGGAAATAAATAATCAAAACCCTGACTGATCTTGAAAAGCTACATCTTACCCCTGCTAACCTTTTTAATATCCTTTTCCGTATCCGCTGAAAAGGATATCAATCTTACCTCCCAACAAACCATTGGGAACCTGGCCAATATAGAAGCTATACCAGGAGATGAGGGTCTGGCCGGTGCTTTTGCTGGAAGAGTTGGTGACTACTTAATTTTTGCCGGAGGTACAGCTTTTCCGAATGGAAAGCCCTGGGAAAACGGCACGAAATACTTTTCCGATGCTATCGTCATTTTTCGGTTAGATGGTTCCCTTAAAGAAGTCGATTTTTCCCACAAGCTGCCCTTTGGAATGGGTGAGGGAGCTTCGGTTACGGTCAATGATCAACTTTATTGCATTGGTGGGCTCACTGCCGATGGGTTGAGTAATGAGGTTTTAAGGATCTCATATGATGGGAATCTCACCATCGACCAAATGCCTACACTGCCAGATCCACTTAAAAACGTGGCTGCAACAGCCATTGGAAATACGATCTATGTTGTGGGTGGTGAAGGAAATTCAGGTATCACAACCCATTTTTTATCGCTTGACCTTAATAATCCGGAAGCAGGGTGGCAACAGTTGCCTGCATTTCCCAAACCTGTGACGGCTGCTACAGCTGTAGCACAGATGGATGGGACGGAAACAAGCATTCATGTGATAGGGGGTCGGGGAAAACATTCGGGTGAACTCTTTAATAACTTCTACTCTTCTGTATTTCGATATCAACCATCCAAGGGACAGTGGGAAGCCAAACGAGACATCAGGATCGATGGAACAGCCATCAAGCTGGCAGCTACATCAGCAATCCCTGTCGGAGCATCACACATTGTTTTGTTAGGAGGTGACAACGGACAGGTATTCAACCGGGTAGAGCAAGCCATTTATGATTTGAACAATGGAGACGAGAATGCACAAAAAAGAAGAGATTCACTCTGGATAAACCACACTGGTTTTAATGACCGTGTGCTGGTATACAATACCGTTTCAGATACCTGGTTTGATGCCGGAGAATGGAGAGGTACTCCAATTGCCGTTGCACCGGCAATCGCATGGGGACAGTCAGTTATCGTTCCGGGTGGTGAGATCAGTCCGGGGGTCAGGAATCCCGAAATTAGCCAGCTTCAATTTTCTACAGAACCAGATTTTGGCTGGTTCAATTACCTGGTATTGGTCCTTTATTTTGGAGGTATGCTCATGCTTGGCTTTTTCTTTATGAAGAAAGAAAGCACTACTGATGAATTCTTTAAAGCCGGCGAGAGAATTCCGTGGTGGGCTGCTGGCATCAGTATCCTCACGACAACCCTCAGTGCGATTACCTTTATCTCCATCCCTGCAAAAGCCTATGCTTCAGACTGGCGGATGTTTATGTACAACATGTCCATCATTCTGGTAGTACCGGTTGTCATCACGTACTTTCTGCCTTTCTTCAGACGGTTCAAACTGGACACTGCCTATGAATACCTGGAAATCCGTTTTAACAGACCCGTGAGGTGGATGGCCTCCTCCCTTTTCGTCTTCTTCATGGTCAGTCGGATCGCCATCGTGCTATTCCTCCCCTCCCTGGCACTGAATGCCGTCACTGGTTTCAGTGTCTACTGGGCGATCATCATCATGGGTGTAGTGACGATTATCTATTGCACCAGCGGTGGTATGGAGGCTGTGGTGTGGGGAGACGTGATCCAGGGCATCATCCTCATGTCAGGAGCTATCATTGCACTGGGATATATGATATCCGGCGTTGATGGAGGGCTGAGCAGTTTCATCGATATTACCAACGAGCAACAGAAATTCAACTTGCTGGATTTCAGGCTATCTCTGAGCGAACCTGTATTATGGGTCGTGCTAATCGGCGGACTGGCTAATTCCCTGGTCACGTTTACCAGTGACCAGAGTATCGTGCAACGTTACATGTCCACCAAAGATGAGAAAGCCACCGGTCGCAGCATCTGGCTCAATGGTATCCTAAGCGTACCTGTTACCATCATCTTCTTCCTATTAGGAACAGCCCTGTATGCTTTCTATACCTCAAACCCGGAGCGTATGGCCATCACCAACCCCAACATTGACTCTGTATTTCCGCAATTCATCGTGAGCGAAATGCCTGTAGGGATATCGGGATTATTGATTGCCTCAATCTTTGCCGCTGCCATGTCTACGCTTTCGTCCAACATCAACTCAGTAGCTGCGGTGATCACCTCCGATTTTTATAAGCAGGTGGCAAAAAACAACACCATTGAAAGTCAGATGCAGGTCGCCCGATGGTCTGGTATTGTTGCTGGGGTTTTTGGTATGTCCATGGCCCTCGTACTTGCCACCTGGGACATCGCCTCCTTATGGGACCAGTTCAACACGTTCGTCGGACTGCTGACCGGAGGCCTTGGAGCACTCTTCATCATGGGGATTTTCTTCCCCAGGATTTCAGGGCCGGCAGCTTTCTTTGGAACACTGGGCAGCCTGGCTGTTCTGACCTTTGTAAAGAATCAAACGGACCTCTCTTTTCTGCTTTATGGGCTGATTGGGCTAGTCTCCAGCATACTACTCAGTCTATCGATCAGCATTTTCTTACCGAATAAGAAGGAGGTAAAGAGGAGCACCTGGGGAAGTAGGGAAAAGTAAACCCACCCTTGTGCGAATCACCTCACTCATTTAATCCGTTTGACAACACCTGGCCCTGACTTTCAAGAATTCTCCTTACCTCCTCAATCTTAACATTCCTCGGTTGCTCGTGTGACAGCAAACAAACATGGGCAGCTACTCCGGCAGCTTGTCCTAAAGACATCCAGGTAGGTTCCATTCGTACCGAACAAAATCCAACATGGGTCGCTGATATTGCCACCGGCACAATCAGTCCATCAACAGAGGTTGGAAGCATTGCTCTGTACGGAATTTCGTAGGGACGTGTTAAGTGAGCCATCATACCCAAATAGCCTTCGAGAACAATCTTGTCTTTATCTGACCTTTTTGTCACAGGAAAACTATCGATGGGAAACTCTCCCATGGCGATGGTGTCGTGATGCTTCATAAAACCTGGCACCTCATCAGTAATGGCTACATCATGTTCGGTCAATGTATATTCACCGTTTAGGCGTCGGCCTTCCCTCACATACAATTGAAAAGGGAAATGATTGTTATCTGTGAACTCATCTAAAGGTAAGTGGTACTGTCTGGCCATCGCTCTATGCTGCTCACTTATTTCCTTATCATTCTGCAAAAACCAGATCAGGCCTAATGAAATCTGACGATGATCTTCAGAGACCTGCTTCCTCTTTTCGTCATCACCTTCGACGTACCCTTTATTCACTTCCGGGAAAGGAAATGCCAGCGCTCTTGGATTGGTATTTGCATCCACTTTTCCGTTGGGCAAATCCGTAACAGACAAGGCCCTTACCATAGTATTGAAATGCTCAGGATAATAGCCCCACCCCTCATGAAACGCTTTAGGCGGCTTGAAACGACCCGAGTTTAAATCTTCAAAATAAGGAGCATACAAAGCTCGATCGTATCCGACAGGTGGCTCCTCAAGTACCAAACTGTTTTCGGGATTTGTGGTGAAGCAATATCGATAGGTATAGGCCTGAATGCGGTCATCAGCAGCCCCTGAACCTCCTAACATCTTTCCATTTTCATAATCATAGAAGATCTCTCCTGCATGTGGCTCCTTGAAGTCTGCTCGCCCTTCACGGCCCAACCGATAATCTGCACCAGCAAGGGCATACAGATCTCCTTCATAGGTTGCGTCAATAAAAACACCCCCTGTGAGCATCAATAGGTCTCCTGAACCTTTGTTGATTACTGATACATACTTGATCGATTTCCCTTCCATGCCGGTTTCGCTGACTGTATGATTGGTAAGGACTGTGATATTTTTTGTCTCTTCGATCATCTTGTTCAATACAAACTCCGCTACGGAAGGCTCAAAATAATATCCCTCACGACTTAATTTCACTTCATCAGAAGTAGGTCCAAACTTTTCTTTGTAATGTTCCAGCACCCTTCCCGTAAACTCTCTGAAGAGTCCGCCGATATATTCTTTTTGTTCCACATCACTTTTACCTAATCCACTGGCCGTCATGCCGCCAAGGTGCTTATGGGACTCAATCAAGGCCACTTTTTGGCCCAGCCTGGCAGCTGTTATGGCTGATGCCAGACCACCCGGTGTTCCTCCTACCACTACTACTTCATACTTCGATTCTTTGATCATTTTCCGTCGTTTATTTAACTTCTTTTTTTACGTGTCCACACGGTAAGCCCTTCAAGGTCCTGATGATTTTTCCTGAACAGACTAAGAACCAGAGCCGCCAGGATGAAGGTACAATTCACAATGGCTCCGACCCAATAGCTATGAACTGACCATATCATGGATTCAGGCAACACTCTCAGGATCCCCAGCCCTAAATAGACGTTGAATAAGATGGCGATTATCATAGCCCAGGTGGCTGAAACTCCATCAATTCGTGTAGTAAAAAAGCCCATGATAAATAGCCCCATCAGACAACCACCAAAAATACTTGTAACGATAAGGCTTACATCATTCATGCTCTCTTTGTCCAGCTGGCTGAAAACAATGGCCCCACTTATCACCAACATGGTGGTGATCACCGCTATGATGTGTGCAGCCCTCAGGTAGTAGCCATCTTCCTTATCTTTGTCAAGCCAGGCTTTCATCAAATCTACTACTCCAACGGTGGAAATGGCATTGATTCCGGAATCCATCGTACTCATAGCTGCAGCGATCACAGCAGAGATAATGATACCTGAAACTACCGGTGGAATTTTGGATAGAATGAGGTACGGAAGTACCTGATCTGCCTCCATATTTTGGATGATGGGATCGGGAAATACCTGATAATAAACAAACAAAGCTGTTCCGATAAAAAAGAAAAGCGTCCACATGGGAATGGCAATCGCTGAATAGATCGCCGTTGCCTTTCTAGCTTCCCTGGTAGATTTTGCAGAAGCATACCGTTGAACCATATTTTGGTCACCGGCGTAGATCCCTAGCCAATTGATCACACCCAGTATAGCTACCGTATAAAAAGTACGTTCATCCAGATCGAATGCCATTGAACCCATGCTGAACTTTTCATATTGACTTCCTATTTCAAAGATCTGAGAAATCCCATCAGGCAGATCAATAGATACCCAGATGAAACACAGTAAACCACCTACCAACAAAATGATAGCCTGAACCACATCTGTCCAGATGACAGCTTCTATTCCCCCAATGATTGTGTATATACCAATAAAAACACCCGTGAATATGATGACATATACGATCGGAGCTCCTGTCAGAAACTGGATGACCAGTGAAACCAAAAAAAGTATCTGAGCCATCCTGATCATTTGCAGGATCACAAAACTCAAAGTGCCGTACATTCTGGGTACCATTCCATACCTGTTCCCCAGGTACTCGAAAGCGGAAGTTAAATTACCTCTCCTAAAAAATGGGATGAAGATTACTATCGCCAATATGGCCACAAAGGGAACTGCTAAATTCACGCTAAGCTGACGCCAGTCCAGGACAAAGGCAGCGGCTGGCAATGCCAAAAATGTTGCCGAACTCACGATTGTGCCTAGCATTGAAAGCCCAATGACCCACCCGGAGAATGACCTGTTCCCAACAAAGTAATCTTCTGTGGTTTTATTCTTTTTAGAAAAGTAAAAACCTACAGCCATGAGTCCGGTCAGGTAAATGATGACGGTCAGGACATCTGCAATCCTAATAGATATTTCCAATTAGATTTTAGGTTTTAGACGGTTGATACAAATTCCAGTCAAGACAATCAATTATTCTCTACTTTCAGCGTCATCTCATCCTTTGATGGCATCTTTAAGTTGTCAAGATCGCTGATCCTGATCTTCAGAACTTCCACTGTTTGCTTTGCACCATCGAAAGTAACATAGATGTAATCACCCACCTGGATAAGGTGTGGATAATCAATTGTACGCTCCCCCACCAGATATCCCATCTTATTGAAGACCAACCCATCATCACTGATAGCAATCGTTAGGGGATCACGCTTCTTTGGATTAGCATTTGAGACAATGACATACCTGCCATCAGTTAGCTGAAGCGCACAAAACTTTGATCTGGCATCAGGAAAATTTGTTTTGACTGGTGTGCTCCAGGTACGACCATTGTCTGAAGAGAATGCACGAAAGAGATAGCCGCTTTTGTTATTATCCCGGAATAAGGCTGCAAGATTACCGTCTTTAAGCTGATACCAGTAGGGTTCTTCCCCAGCCAGCTCCTGACCTCTTGATCCCTGCACCGGATACGATTCCCAGTCATTAAATGCATTACTTCCACCTACTATCATGTAGACGTCACCTACACTATCTCTTCTCGACATCATCCATTCTCCTGTCGGTATCTTTTTGGGAGGGAAATTATTCATGGCATTGTCTAATACAACACCAAGATGTTTCCATTTCACTTCCTCATCAAAAGTCATCTCAAAAGCATGGAGTTGAAGCCCTTCCCCCCGGTAACCCGGTGCTCTATACCTGGTGGCCAGCCCAATCAACTTTCCATCTCGGATCCAAAACCCCCTCGCTATCCATGCAAAACCAATATCAGGATTTCCCGCAAGATCTCTTTTTTCAGTCCAGTTAATGCCATCCTTACTTGTTGAGTAGGAAATCAATTGCCCTGCCTTATCATGACCCGGAGTCACGTGATAGTGTTGCTCGGCAGTCAATCCTTCCCTCGGCTCTCCCGGTCCATCACTCCACATTGCCCAAAACATGCCATTGAAATAAGCTAAATAATTGTGCTGGTTTACTTTACGACCCCAGGCATATCTGACATCATTGACAATAGCATGCTCTGAAGGCACCCTGGGTAGCGCAAAGAAGTCAAGATCATGTGAATCTTCTGGCATCCAATCTCCTGCCAGCATCAAAGGTGCCTTTGGGTTTTTAACAGGGTGCGGGTAATTGGTGGCTTGAGAAAGTGCCGCTGACTTTAGTCCAAAGATCAGTGCAATAGCGATACAAAAGGTATAGTTTCTCATGGTTAAATGCTCATTTTGGGTAAACGATAGTTTTGAGAGGTTTCTAATTTTGAATGGCTTCGGTCATCTCAAGGTTATCCAATTCAGAAATTCGTACTCTTTGAATCTGAACGGACTGTTTACGACCTCCATGTTGTTATGACCTGGCCAAAAGCAAATAACCTCTCATAATATGCTGAGTAGATCTCTTCAAATTGAGTAGATAAGGTAGAAGTGCTATTTTTTATCCCTATAGTCAGGATAACCAATCAGCAATATAATGAGCAATGCATATAAAGTTCCTCACATATGAAAGAAAATTGTGGCTTCATTTAAGATCTGAAAGATCTAAATAAAAGATAGCCTGGTAGTCCCCCTTACCCTCTCTCCTGCCTGAATAATACAGGCTATTTCCAACTACTTTAGGTCCCGTGGCATAAGCATTGTCATTCCTGTCTGATACACCGGAAGCTTCATAGAATATTTCATCGGCAGGCTTGAATCTGTCTTTAACTGTAGATCTAGTTACATAACAAGACCGGGTAGCGGTATTTCCTATTGTGTGTCCAGAATACCATAACTCATAGTGCTTTTTCTTCTGATCATATCTTACGAAAGGATAGTTGGTCTTGCCACCTTCCCTACCCAAGACCGCATGCTCATAGTCGTTCAATAACTTAAAGGCTGCCGGATCAGAAATCTTATCATTAGGCATCTGCCCAAGTAAAATCCTGTATTCATGAGGTGGAGTTAGGGCGGCAAAGTAAATCAGCAATTGTCCTTCATCATCAGGATCCACAAGCACCGAGGCTCCGTGGTTGTTTAACTCTCCCGAAACTTCATTATCTATTATTGTCCGGTAATTTCCCCACGAATAGGGGTCAGCTACACTTGCACTGATTTGGACAATATGCGGTTGTAAGTCATCATCCGGCCTGGAAGTGCAAAACATGAAAAGACTGTCACCCCGATCATATATGGACAGGGGCGTAATGCCTTTTCCAGGCTGATCCAATCCAAACTGCTTTCTGGTGATGACAGGGTTGTTTTTATTATGATATCCAGAATCTGGTTTTACTAAATGGAAAATACCTATTTCCATTTCATGCCGGGGATCTCCGCCATCAGATCCGGAGCCGGCACCATAGAATAACAAATCCCTCCAGACAACATGTGTAAATACTGTAGCCGATCTCCACGTACCAGGTTCAATTGTGATAATTTCTTTTCCAAGCTTCCTTGATTCTTTAGATGTCTTCAAGGGTTTGGAACAAGAAGTCATAGCTGCCAAACTAACGGCAACAACAATAGTAAAGATACTTATAACTAGACTTTTATTTCTCATTGGGCAGAATAGGGGATTTCAATAGACAAATAATCCATGATAGCTTGATCACCGCTCAAAGCAGTGGATGGCAAAGGGTTTTTCTCACTAAATACTGTCAGGTATTCGTTAGGTAAAATGGTAACAAAGCTTTCATCGTAACCCTCTTCGTAAGGTATTGCATCAAGATCAAGGTCAAGGTGGTGAGCAAGAAAGGCATATGCCGCAGCTCGTTTGGAATAGCCATAGTCATGCTTTTCCAGTGGCAAATGGACATTCCTTACCTTGTGCTCCGCACAATATAATGCATACACTTTTTGGATATAAGGATACTCAATAATGGGCGTATTTATGGTCCAATCCGCACCATCCGAAACGATCAGCATGGGTCTGGGAGCAGCCAAGGCAGCAATCTCAACATTATTTGTTTGATGATTGCTGCTTTTATGAACTGGCATGCCACTTTCGGCGGAACAACCACCGAAAAAATGTGCTGATATTTGAGCTACAGGGACTGTAACTTTAACCCTTTCATCTATTGCCGCCAAAATAAATGTCATAGTTGCTCCGCCTGACTCCCCCGTCATTCCAATTTTATTAGGGTCAACATCCTCTCTTGACAGTAAATATTCCAGAACGCGTCTACTATTCCAGGTTTGCAGTAGTAGGCCTATAGGAATCCCATGGGAAACTTTTTGTGGTGTTCCCCTGCCTACCATGTTGTAAGAAAAAACGATAGCCCCCATCCTGGCCAGTGATGCACACCTGATCTGAAGATTTTCTGTAAAGCCTCGGTTACTCTTATGTCCATGTGTGCAGAGGATCGCTGGTATCTTTCCTTCATACTTAGTCGGCCTGTAAATGTTTCCGGTAATGTAGAAGCCGGGGAAACTTTCGATCGCTATGTTTTCAACAACGTAACCATCCATAACCCTCGTGTTATTGATGACAGGATTGAACTGCCCCTCAATCTTTGGCATCTGATCGAGTCCCATGCCATCGATCAATCCCTTTCTGATGGTAGCTGCCCTCATTTCCCAGGACTTAATATCGTGCCATTCATCGCCAAATTTTTTCATCATGGATGCTGCTTCATCCTCTGTCCAGTGGTGGCCGACACATAGCATGTTAGTTTGGCCATTGATATTGAAAATGAATATTAAATTGGCAATAAGTGCAAAAACGCACTTATTGCCAATTATAAAAAGTCTATCAAGCTCAGTACTATTCACTCGAATTTAATTTTCACTAGCTTCATAACCTGGGTTCTGCATCAATTCAGCCCCGGAATTAAGGTCAATTTCTGATTGAGGTATAGGCATGAGAGTATGCTTATTCTGCACATTGGGCCCGGCATCAGGATTATTGGCTTGTACCCTCTCAACATATTTACCTGTCCTGAATAAATCGATTTTACGGCTGTACTGTTCACCCCACAATTCCCTGGCCTTTTCGTCTAGAATAAAATCAATTGTCACATCCCCTGCTGTAATCAATGATGCTCCGGCCCTGGCTCGCACCATGTTGATATTTTGTGCCGCAAGGTTAGTCTTATTTTGCATAAGCTGAGCTTCGGCTAACAACAAATAAGTTTCGGCAAGTCGAATGAAGTATACATCCCTGGAAGTCGTTCCAAAGGTCAATCCCAGAGCTTGTTCGCCTTCCCAGTTCCATTTGGTGGGAAAGGGCCTCAGGTTGATCTCATCCTGAGCATAGATGCTTTTGGAGGGGTCTCCATAGACATAAATGGTGTCTCCTGCTGTAGGACCCTGATTGGCAACCCAAACAGTCTGCACATTGGGCCAGTGTCCCCTGTCATCATCGGGTTCAAATAATGATAGCCATGACATTGTTGGCTGGTTGAGACCATTGTGACGACCGCCATACTCAATAGCATTCTGCAACTCACTAATCCGTTCATACCTTGTACCCAGGTCTCGTGGAAAGACAAGGACAGTATTACCTGCCCATGAAGCATATAGTGGAAACTGTTCAGCATTCCCATTCTGAACAACTAACAGAGCCTCAGTATTTTCATTGTGATTGCCTAGCTGAAACAAATCCCAAAAGACATTCCCATTAGGGTCATTCTCACGACTTCCAAATCGTGAAGTCACTAAGCTGTGGTTGGGGTCATCAATTAAAGCTTGTGCCCATAACTCAGCATTGACATAATCTTCTATAGCGAGGTATGCGTACGCTAACATATGCATGGCTGTTCCCCTCATAATACGCCCTGGCTGATCAGGAATAGATGGCAAAAGATTCACTGCCTGTGTGAAATCCTCAATTACAAAATCAAGTATATCTGACTTGGCCTCCCTGGTAAAATCTACTTTCACACCTTCAATTGAAGATCTGACCAAAGGCACATTGCCCCATAGCATAGTAAGGTAAAAGTGACCCCATGCCCTAAAAAAATGTGCCTCCCCATTTGTTCGGTCCCTAAGGGCTTCATTGTCCCAGGTATGCTCCGCACTAAAATCTAAAATGATTGTGGCGTTGTTGACCAACCTGTACCAGTGAGCCCATGTGTCAGAGAGGTCGTCATCAGCAGTGGCACCGTTGAACTCATTGGTCAACTGATGGATCTCATTGTTTCGCTTGGCCGCTCCCTGAATATTAAAGTCTGTCGCTCCATTGGTAATTGCCCAAAACCCCAGAAATCTTGTATGTGCAAAAAATGGATAGCTGAATTCATCATACAATCCCACAGCGCCACTAGCCAATCCGGCATCTGTCTGGTAAGTAACTTCAGGACTAAGGAAGCTGTTGGGCTTTTCATCCAAGATCTCATCAGCACATCCTGTGACGATATAAAGACTAATTAATAGTGTAAATATTTTTATATGTATCGTTTTCATATCTAAACTCTTTTAAAGCGTAACATTAAATCCAAACTGAACATATTTGGGAATAGATATCTGGTAAGTACTTGCCGACTCTGGGTCGATATATGGAAACTTCGTGAAAGTAAAGTAGTCATGAAGGTTTGCAAACACTTTAGCCCTCTTGATACCAATGCTATTAAAAATGGTTTCGGGAAGCGTGTAAGCTAAGGTAATATCCTTTATCCTCCAGAAACTGGCATCGTAAATATCCATGGAACCATAAAACAGGCCGTTATTGATGCCGGGTTTCACCCAGGTATTTGAGGGATTTGTTGGGGTCCAGAAGTCATATGGAGGATCATTCACCCGTCCAAACCGATTATTATTTTGACTGGACAGCCTCGAGTCTCTTCCCTGAACTGTCTGAATAAAGATATTAAGACTTAACCCCTGATAGGTGAAGGTGCTGGAGATACCCCCCGACCAATCAGGTTGCTGATATCCAACAATAACACGGTCTTCGGCGTCCAGTATTCCATCATCATTCTGGTCAACAAGCCTTGCATCACCAGGTGACCTGGAAGGTGTAGCAGAATTGGCAATCTCACTCTCCTGTCCCAGCTGCCAGATTCCATCAAATTCATAGTCAAAATAAACCCCTAAAGGCTCACCGATGAACCAATTATTTGCTACATCATCTTTTTTGTCACCAAACAGATCCAGTATCTCATTTTGGTTTCTAAAGAAATTGAGATCAATCCTCCACTGAAAATTATCTGTCACCACAGGAATAGTATTTATCAGGACTTCGACACCTGTATTCTTAACTTTACCTATATTAAATGTGATATTGTCCTGCCCTGTAGTCTTGGGAATTTGTCTGTTGAGGAGTATGTCATTGGTGATTGAATTATAGAATTCCAATGTTCCTGATAACCTACCTTCGAATGTCGCAAAATCAACTGCCAGGTTTAATGTGTTTGTCGTTTCCCAACCAAGATCAGTATTTGCCAAAGAACTTACACGAAGGCCAGCTGTAAGCTCCTCACCAAAATAATGCTGGGCATTAGTTAATCTCGCAAGAGAATTGAAAGTACCCACAGCCTGATTGCCAACAGAACCATAAGATCCCCTAATCTTTAAGTCATCCAACCAGCTGTCAGTGTTGATGAAACCCTCTTCGGAAATTCTCCAGGCTAATGCAACTGAAGGAAAAAAACCATACTTATTACCTGCTCCAAAACCGGAATAACCGTCCCTCCGGCCTGTAGCGGTTAGGTAATACTTTTCATTGAAATTATAAACGGCTCTAAACATATATGATAAAATATCCCATTCATCCAGCATCGTGCCCGGAGTCCCGACAACGGCACCGGCTGCAAGATTGTGCCATAAATAATCATCACTGACGAAGCCTGAAGCAGAGGCTGTGCTGCTTTCAAACGTTTCATGCTGCTGGCTGTATAAGGCCGTTAGATCAATATTGTGATTTCCAAAAGAAGTGTTATAGTTAAGAATGTTTTCCCAGGTGAGATTCACTCGCTCAGAATTTGATACCTCAGCTGAACCATCCAGTGCATCACCCAAAAAGGTTCCGGCTGGATAATAGATTCCTGAAAAAGTATTCCTGAAAGTAGAACCAAGTCTTGACGTAAAGGAAAGACCTTCTGCAAAACCAGGGGAAATAACTACATAAATATTATTGAAAAGATTCTTAAATTTATTTTCTCGTGAGGTTAATACGTTTTCAGCGACTGGGTTTCTGTGAAGGTTGTCATTTGCCTGTGGGAATATGGTATAAGTACCATCCTCATTAAAGATTCTTGCATACGGGCTTAATCGGTAATAGGCCGTTGAACCGCTAAGACCACCAACTCTTCTTTCGTAGTCATTGATAGATAGGCTGAAATTATCTCCTACTGTTAACCAGTCCGTAATGGAGGTTAACTCCAGGTTGTTTTGTAAAGTAATCCTGCTGAAGCCCGTAGACTGTTCCAAGCCAGCTTCATCCATGAAAGACACAGAAAAGTACTCCTTGATATTCTCGTTTCCTGTTCTGATACTTACCTGGTAATCTTGTCTTAACGCGTTTTCATTGAGCATCTCAGACATCCAGTCAACAGTCTCTCCATTTTGAAAACTGATTAATTCATTTTGCTCAAGGATAGTAGCAAGAACATCACCTTCTGCCACACCTGATAGCAAGCCATCAAGTTCATAAGCCAATCGTCTGATCTCATAGAACTTATCAGGATCCATGAGCTCATATTTGACGGCTTCATTTTGAAAAGACCAGGAGGAATTCAATTCAATAACAGTTTCCTTTTCCCCTCTTTTAGTGGTAATAAGAATTACACCGCTCGCTGCTCTGGATCCATAAATAGCTGAAGCCGATGCATCTTTTAAAATTTCAACAGAGGCAATGTCATTTGGATTAAGATCCCTGATATTACCTGCAAACGGTATTCCATCGAGAACGATCAAAGGTTCGTTACTTGCAGAAATAGAATTCAATCCTCTCACCTGGATACTGCCTGAGGTACCCGGCTCACCGTTGGACCGTTGAATACTTAATCCCGGAGCCGCTCCTTGCAAGGCCTGAAAGATATTTGGATTTGCATTTTGCTCAAGTCGTTCCTTTGAAATTGACACAACGGAACCCACAATATCACTCTTCTTTTGAGTACCATAACCGACCACGACGACTTCTTCCAGTGATGACACATCCGTCGCCAGCCTTACATCCAAAACAGATCTTCCATTTAACGAAAGCTCTTGAGTTTCATAACCGACAAATGAAACTGTTAACACGGCATCGGCAGGGACACTTAGGGTAAACTGCCCTTCGACATTTGTGATGGTTCCATTGGTAGTGCCTTTTTCCTGAATTGTGGCACCAGGCAAAGGCTCTCCATTTTCATCAGTTATCGTCCCGGAAACAGTTTGCTGGGCTGAGACTTGCTCCATCACATCAGGTAACGAGGTACCCCCGACCGGATTTAAGGTAATAGTCTCATTTACTCTTCTAATGGAAAATTGGCCTTGAACGGAGATTTCTTTCATCAGTGACTCCATAGTCCATTCTTCACTTAACAGAAGGACCGACTTTTTCTTTACATCTCCCTTTGAATATGCAAAAGTGAAATCTCCTTTTGCCTCAATTTCCGTAATAACCTCTATCAATGGTCTGGCCTGAGATGAGGATGTTAAATAAATCGGAATCTCTTCTAACAGCTTTCGCTGAGCTTCTGATTCAATTGCCATCGCCATGATAATGGATTGGATGACGACCATTGCATAAATCGCTAATTTCGACATGCAAATCCCAATTTTGTGTAGTTTTACATTCATATGGTTTTGGTTTATTTTACTAAAACTGTACTCGAGAGGGTCGATCACTCTCGCCAAAGAATTGTCCGACCCTCTCTTTTTTTGTTTAATTGATTAATACTCTTTTTTCATCCTTTATATACTCAAATTGATATAAGTGTGAAAGACTCTTGAAAACCTCATCTATTGTTGGGTTTTTATAGCTTGCGGTATACGGACGTGTACCTGTCATTTTTGTTCCTATGACGATCTCAACACCAAACCACCGGCTTAACTGCTTAAATACCATGTCTAATGAGGTCTCTTCAAAAACCAATCGTTGTTCTGTCCATCCAAAAACGAGATCTTTGTTTTCAATCTTTATTTTTGATAGACTGCCATTCTCTTTTACAGTAACCATTTCGTTCTCCACCAGATGAACTTTTTCAGTCCCTGTAACTTTATTTACGGCTACTTTCCCTGTTTTCACAGCCACCAATTGGGAATTATCATTATTGTATGAACGTAGATTAAACGAGGTACCTAATACTTCAACCTTCAGGTCTTTTGTTTTAATGATGAAAGGTCTTGTAGTATCCCGATTCACATCAAAGAAGGCTTCCCCAATGAGCTCCACTTCTCGCTTATCTTGTGCAAATTGATCAGGTACTATGATCTTACTGTCTGAATTCAGTTTCACAATAGTACCATCCGACAGCGTCACGGTAATTTTTTGTCCTGGCAGACTGGTTTTTTCAATCAACCTGACAATTTGTTCTATTGGCTGACTTGTATCCTGATGGTATCTGTAGACAAACAGAGACACAGATATAACTAAGACGATCGTAGCAGCAATCTTTAAAATCTGTATGGCCAGCGAGTTGCGTTTGTCTGCATTAATTGATTCGTTGAAACTGGAGTTCATCACTCCTTTAAATTTATTCAAGCCCTCAACTTTCATTTCAGTTACTCTATCTTCAGCAGGGTATTTCAAGGCTAGCTTGAATTGATTAAAGATTATTCTGTTCTTTTGACTTTCCTTTAGCCAATTGTCAAGTAATTCTTTTTCCTGACGAGTGAGTTCTTTTTGTGTTATGGCTTTTAAAACAATTTCTTCCATAAGAGTGATCATTGATCATGACCTCTTTAAAGTAAGAGTATAAATCACCCAAATTAGACAGGTTGTTTTAAGATAATTACAATATATCTATTAAATACTTCACTTCATTGATAAAGTATCAATTACAAATACATTTACTATGAATGTTTCAAATTGATGGGTACAAAATCAGGAAAGGTCAATCTTCACTCCGAAAATAAAAATCACATTCTATTGAGTAAAGACCTGACTCTGTATCAACAAAGCAGCCCCGGCAGACATCCATTTGATCACCTTTGATTCAGGAAATTTGGATTTGAGCTCTGCCATTAGCTTTTTTAGCGCGGTTTCCATGTGGTATTTGACTGTGTACTTACTTATGCCCAGTTCAGCTGCTATCTCTTTTTGATCCATGTTCTTGTCCCTGGAAAGTCTAAACACAAGACCACATTGATCAGGTAGATTCATAATCGCCTGGTCAACGAATTCCTCAAGTTCTTTTCCTATCATCAGTTCTTCTGGATCAACCCCATCGATAGCAAGTAAAACCTCTTCGATATCTTCTGTGTGAAAATACCTATCATTGGCAATATGACGGACGGCCTGATTTTTTACTGAAGTAAATAAATAAGCTTTAAGGTCCTTAATCTCAGAAAGGTTTTTTTGTTTCTCCCACAAAGTGTAATACACCTGTGAAACAACATCTTGTGCATCCGCCTCGGAGTTTGTTATGACCAGGGCAAAAGCAAACAGCCGCTCATAATATGATGAGTAGATCTCTTCAAATTGGGTAGATAGGGTGGAATTGTTATTTTTCATCCCCATAGTCAGGGTAACCAATTTCTAATATAATGAGAAGTGCACATAAAATTCTCAACACGAGAAAGAAAAGTAGCTGCCGCTAACTCTACTGTTCCTCCCTTCTTCCTGTACTATCATGAATCATTACCGGACCAGGCCTATTTGGTTGAACACCTCTTGATCCCTTGCCCAAAGAACGTTGCACGACTCCATAACAGTCCATGACCACTAGTTAGTGAGTTATTTCAATAAAGAACAGACAGGACAGGTTAACCTTTTATACAATAGCGTACATATTTTCAGATTATCAATGCCAATAAAAGCTATTTTCAGATCATGACTAAATACTCCAATCCCACCTATATTTCTCCAAAAGCTTCGGATTTATGGTCAGATGTAGCCGTAGTATACCTGAAACAAGATCTCCTATATACAACTTAGCTTCATAATAGGGATCATTTACTTCTCTCACAAAAAGTCCATTCTTATAGAGGTTTTCAATAGCAATATCTGCCATCTTCCTGGCCTGACTTAGATATTTCTGATCCCCTGAAATCTTATACGCATCAAGATTCAAGTGTAGCACATTTGCCATATGCTCTGCAGTATATACTTCCGGAAGCTCAGCTGCATTGGCAATTGTAGCAATTCTGATGACCGTCTCTTCATAAAACTTGTTTCGCTCCTTTTCTGCGAGATAAGCTGCAATCCTTCCAGTGTTCACAATGCTAAAGGTCCCGTACCCCACCGGATAAACCGGAGCAAAACGGTATTTTCTGTTGGGATTTTCAGAAGACAAATCCAACATTGGGGTTCCATCCATGTTGAGTGCATCGTAATAGTTATCCTCCTCTTCATCCCATGAGTACTCCAAAATACTGTTAAACATCTTAAGTGATCTCTCTCTCAAAGTCTCTTCTTTAGGTGAAAACTCAGTACCCTTATAGATCCAGTAAGACAGATAACTCATCCCACTTAATGCCGGTACTTTACCCGCACCTGGTTCTGTCTTGTGATAAAGACAACTCATGGTCAGGTTGGTATCAGCATTCCTTTGGCTCCAGTACAAATTACCAATACCCCTGGCTTTTCTTTTAATCTGATCATCCTGGTTTTTGGAATACAGGAATAGATAGGCATAGGTATAAATTGCTGAATGTTTAATCCAGGGCATAACAATCGTCTGATGTTCGTTCTTATCCCAGTAGGCATGTCTATTAAATAACCATGTTACAGAATCAGGATTCAAAAAGTGTAGTTTCAGCCCTTCAATGGATCGTTGCGTCTTAGCTGCATCCAAATCCCAAAGCTCTTCAAAGACAGGTGTGCTTGCCAGAAACTCATGCGAGTAATCATTTCGTTCTTTATACCGTGCTGCAGGTGAAACCCGATCCTCATAAAAATCATAAAACAAGTGCTCTCCCCAACCAAACAACCCCGTTTCAGGACTCTGACAGTTTTTGAGAAAATCATTGAGATAGGTCTTTGAGGCCCTGTCAAATTTCGTGTCTTTTGTGATCTTAGATAATGCACTAAATAGTCTGATAGTATATACATCGTGATAAAGATTACTGCCACCAATAGCGCGATCATGAGGTCTCACGCCTTCAGTTGGAGCAACACCATCCCGGGGGACAGAAAGATCCCTTGTATCAATTACTGAAGCCCACATGCCAGTTTTTACTGATCCGTACTTATCAGTACCATTTTCGATTAAAGTGTTGGCAAAATTGATTACCGGATCAAGGTATTTATCACTGGATCCTGATTGGGCATGTATATAATTAAAAAGGAAGATCCCTGTTAGGATCAATACAATTCTAAGGTCATTGCGTTGGTTCATGTTGATGCGTAATTTATCTAAGGTAAAACTTCTACAGAAGCTGTATTATACAATTTAATATCACTAAATATATCTGTCCATTCATTGGTATCGTAAAACCTTTGAGGTGCAAGCTTTTGGAGTAATCCGAATGTACCTACCATGGACAATATCCTGTGTGGATGCTGTGATTTCCAGTTAAGAGATGGATTGTTCCAATACTCAAATACCAGATCACTGTATCTTTCTACTGATTTTTGGATTTCTCTTACCCGATAATCAGGAGCTAGTGCATTCATGTATCTTAGTGCATAGAGTGCATCCAACTCCAAATAATGCATAACATGCGTGCTGTCTTTCTCACGGGATAACCAACGACCATTGGGTAATTGAAGGGCTAACACACTATCTATTACCCGCTCCGGATATGGAAAGGCTCTTTTATGGTGTTCGTAAATTGGCAAAATGTGCACACTACCACCTAAAGGTTGATGCCTGTCAGTATGAGGCACTCCTTTTTTCCACCATCCTGTTTGCTCATCTATTCTTTTGTTCAGCCATTCAAACACCACATCCAGCCATTCTTCAGTGCATTGACTACTTAAACTGTAGCAATGAATTCCACCCCAAAACTGATGGGAAGCACTCCACTGTTTAGCCCAATCAATTTGCTCAAGCCAGGGAACAACTTTCTCAATTGAATTGAATTCCTCATATAGTTTTACCGGATACTTTTGCTTTAGACCAATTACCCCCAATGCCCCTACTGTCATGCCATTTGCATGAAGTTTGGAGTGATTAAACCTCTCTGTATAGCTACCATCCTCCGGCTGTTGATAAGAATTAATATATCCAGCCCACTCTTGCCGTTTCTTCAATAAGAGGCCACCGACAAGATCCTCACCCATTATGTGACGGGCTATCGCCACATCACAGGATGCATACAGATCCACTGGGGCGTCTATGCCAATTGAATACTTCCCATATATATTTCCTGATGATAAATGACCAAAGTGTTCGCCAACAAGGTTTCTCACCTCGCTCAAATCCACCTCCTTTTTGGATATCCCCATGGAAATATTAGGCATCCAACCTGCCACCATTGTGGCTGCTGAGTATTTTATTAAATCACGGCGTTTCACGACACTTCAACTACGATATTCAATTTGGAGGAATAGGAAGATTTGCATAGTCCTCATTCACAATCATCCATTCTTGCAAAGCTGCTTTTAACCGATGTGCAATCTCATCGTACTTTGGATCTTCGATAAGGTTATCAAATTCATGAGGATCATTTTTTCGGTCATACAATTCAAAAAATGGCCTCGGAGCTGGAAAAAACACCTTATCAAACTTCTCTTCCAATGTGCCATTTTCATGCATGGAGGTAATTCTTTTCCACATGTCCCTGTTGTTAAAGTCTACAGGAGTGTAAGGAAAGGGCCAGGTAACATTGTAGATCAATTTAAAGTCCTCATCAAATACTGTTCTCACGACATCAAAGCGTGCCGATTGTGTCGGAAGTCCCGACCCATGAGTGGTACGTTGAGCAAATATATATTCATGATGGTCCTCCCTCTCACCCTTCAGAATGGGCAAAAAACTTCTTCCTGTCACCTCCTCATCAGGCTCCATCCCAGCGGCTTCCAGGATAGTTGGAAGCAGATCCTCACCTGAGACCAACACATCTGAAATATTATTCTTTGGTAATTGAACAGGCCATTTTACAATTAGTGGAACATGAAGACCAAGGTCATATAAAGTCCCCTTTCCCCTTAAAAGAGCTGCGCCATTATCACCGATAAAGATCACCATTGTATTCTCTGCCAGTCCTCTTTCCTCCAGCTCACCAAACACCTTCCCTACATTGTAATCAAGTCTGTTGATCTCTGCCAGGTGATCAGCAAGATCTTCACGCACTTCCGGAATATCAGGCATGCTGGATGGAATGGAGATTTCCGAAGGGTCTGGCCGAAAATCGTCTGCTGTAAAGGGGCGATGAGGATCACTGTAATTCATCCACATGAAGAATGGGTGCCCTTTGGGTACCTGATCAAGAAAAGACTGGAACTGCCCCAGCACTTCTTTATCAGCGCCGACTTTAAGATAATCCACACGTTCCGGAAAAGTAACCATCTTATATTTCTCGAAAGTCGAGATTGTTTCAGGAGCCTTTTTTCCCGACCCATCCAGGTGATAGTGCCTTCCGCATATCCCTGTGTAATAGCCTTTGGTTCGGAGATAATCAGGTATTGTTTTCACATCCCTGGGCAGAGGAGAAGAAAACCTTCCCATCCTGATATCAATCACATTACGTCCGGACAGTATCGAGGCTCTGGAAGGGACACATTGGGGGGCAGCTGTGTATGCATTGGTAAACAGCGTCCCTTCTGCTGCTAACTGATCAAGGTTTGGTGTTTCGAGATCAGGATGACCGTAGGCACTCAAATAAGGAAAGCTGTGATCGTCTGATAGGATTAGTAATATATTAGGAGTGTCTCGAACTGTGTTTTTTCCGGCCTGCTGACAGCAAGTCATAAACAACAGGATGACGAGCGCAACAAAATTAGGGTTTATCAATTTCAATATAATTGGCATTTCAGTATCAACCTATGATTATACTACTAATATCTACCATATACATTTGCCTGCCATCACCACCATGGGTAGAGTCAAAAATCACTTGCCTCCCATTGTTGCTAAATCTCGGATGAAGATCACAACGCCACTCATCGGTGGACTCTGGAGGCTGGTAAAATCGGCCTAAAACAACTTTTCGACCGGTGGGTACATGATATAAATAAAGTGTTTGCTTTCTGTCTTCCCTATCAGGATAGGTATCGTTCAATATCCATTTATTATTGGTATTTGGGAGGTAGGTCTGGTGCCCATTTTGGCTCATAACATCTTTTCCAACCCAGCTGACATTTCGTGTCCGGTCTTCAAATAGGAAAAATCCATTTTGATCTTCATATTTGGTCCAGGCTAATACATGACTCGGATCACGCCAAATAAAATGTGATGTCTTGCCAGACCTGTCTAACTCATACACATCACCTCCATCAACACTTGCCGTAAACATTCTTGTGGTATAGTTACCCCTGACATATTTGGCATAGGCGTTCTCCTCAGCCTTCATCTCTGGTGTCAAGTAAAAATCTCTGTATCTGTTAAGGAATATGAACCGCTTACTATCCGGACTCACCAGCAAATGATTAAAGTAATGCCACTTATCTTCTACAGATACTCCCTGATGCGGCATTTTTGCTATCTGCTCCAGGGATATGACAAGCTTACTTTTGCCTGTTTTCAGGTCCATTTTATGAATACCTGCTTCATCGGGAGCTTTTTCTTTAACAAACAGATCTCTACCACCTTTATAGCCATACCCAAGCCGCATATTATCAATCCTGGAAAAATCTGCACACATGGCAAACTTTCCATCTGGACTCAAAGTGTAAATAGCACGAGGAAGGGTCTTCGTTTTCTTCGTTCTTAGATTATAATGACGGGCAACAAATTGATCGCCTTCACGATCATTCCAAACCACCTCTTCACTGGAACCCGGTACCCACTGCAGCATACAGCCCTGCTGCCATCCCCAGGCCTGACATTTTCCTATCTGAATCCATTTATTTGAATCCTGAAGATCAACCATTCCAATACGTATCTCATCATTTTCATTTGGGGATCTGTATTGAAAATCTACTTCCATACCAAGTGCATATCTTCCATCAGCACTTATCTGCTGCTTATCGTAGTAACCGAACCAATGGTACTTAGGGCCGGAGGTAAGTTTTACTACTTCAATGTCTTGAGACGAACTAAAAGAAGCTAATGCCGGGACAGTATTTACTGCTGCTCCAATTATAAGTGATTTTTTAAGGAATTTTCTTCTGATCATATTTGATATAGACTATTTATACATAGGGTAGATTTAAGCATGATAAAATTTGAGATAAAACCTTTCCCTATTCTTGAAATTGTTATAACCTTTTATGCCATAGCTAACCAAACAATATTCCATTCTCTCAGAAACAAAATATTGTTATAATATAGACCAGGGAAAGTAGTTATCCCTGGTCCACTTATTTTAACTAAACAACAATAATAATTATTACCACCCAAGATTTTGCGATAGTTCAACAGCTCGATTTAGATTAATCTCTGACTGAGGAATAGGTAACAAAGTATGTTTTTGCTGAACATTCGCCCCGGCCTCAGCATTGTACAGCTGAACACGTTCAATGTATTTACCTGTTCTGAATAAATCTGCTTTTCTACTGTATTGCTCACCCCACAGTTCCCTCGCTTTTTCATCCAGTATAAAATCGATCGAAACATCTCCCGCCGTAATGGTAGAAGCTCCCGATCGCTCCCTCACGGCATTGATACTTGCAGCCGCTTCCGGATTTTTTCCCTGCATATGTTGGGCTTCAGCCAATAGTAAATAAGTCTCTGCCAGCCTGAGAATGTAGTGGTCTCTAATGGTTCCCCCGGTATAAGCGACTTCATTGGGGTGGTATTGGGTGGTATCACCCGGAGTATGTTCCTTCATCCATTTAGTTGGCCATGGTCTCAACCTCAAATCAGTAATATCACTCAGCAATCCATCCCCGGGATTATCAAAGTCAAAGATCAGATCACCAGGACTAACGGGATTTCCATTAATGTTCCCATTGTCAATTGCTACAAATCTCTTCATCAGGTTTGGGGTCTGACCTCTTTGATCATTCGGTTCGTAAAGATTGAAAAAAGGCATGGTTGCTGAAAACCTTGTAAAACCTCTTCCCCCATATTCGGGACCTGCTGATAAGCCAGAAATTAATTCTACACGAGAATGAAAAATACGAACAAACCTAACTGCTGGTCCTCCTCTAACTGCTGGAATGTATTGGGGGGTTGCATCTCCATTTCCATTTTGTAGTACCCAAAGGCCTTCCGGATTATTGTTGTGATTATCTAATTGGAACAAATCCCAAAAAGGGTTTCCATTTGCCTGACTCGCCTTGCTGCCAAACCGTGCAGTTACCAAGCTATGTTCGGAAGCATTAATAGCAGCGCTGGCAGCTGTCTCTGCATTCGCATATTCCCCAGCGCATAGATAGGCATATGCCAACATGTGGTTAGCAGCTCCCTTACCCAGGCGACCTGGTTGACTAATTCCAGCTGGAAGCAAACTTACTGCATTACTGAAATCTTCGATAGCATATTGAATCACGTCTGATTGAGATTCTTTTACAAAATCTTCTTTTACCCCAGCTACAGACTCCCGGATGGTTGGTACATCCCCCCAAAGCATGGTCAACCAAATATGACCCCACCCTCTGAAAAAATGGGCTTCTCCTTCAGTGGCATCTTTTAATGCAGGGTTTGACCATTCATGTGCTGCACTGGATTCTAAAATTGTGGTAGCATTATTGATCAGTCTGTAATAATGTGACCAAAGATTAGTCAGGCTCCCATCAGTAGTCAATGGCCCATAGCTTGCCGTTAGAGCCACTATGTCTTCATGACTAGGCTGCCGGCCGTTTTGCATGAAATCGGTGCCCCCATTAGCCAGTGACATATAATCCCGCATAAGGGCACTATTGAAATAGACTGAGCTAATTTCATCATACAGCCCCACTGTTCCTGCAGCCAATCCGGCATCTGTGTTAAAAGTTACATTCGGACTTAGAAAAGCCTTTGGCTCTTCTTCCAGAAAATCATCGTTACATGCAGCTAAAAACAACACTGCCAACGCTGTGAATATATATTTTATCTTCATCATTGATAATTTTTTTAGAATGATACATTGAGGCCAAACAACACGTACTTAGGAATGGAAATTCGTGCATAAGCAGCAGACTCCGGATCCACAAATGGGAAGTCAGTAAATGTGAAATAGTCATGCAAATTCACATAAACCCTTGTTCTATCGAGTCCCATTGCCTCAACAATCGAGCTTGGTAAAGTGTATGATAAGGTAATGTCTTTAATCCTGGTAAAGCTCGCGTCATACACATCAATCGAACCCAGAGGAGTTGCAGGATTAAGAATATGCGGCCGGATCCAGGTATTAGAAGGATTCTCAGGTGTCCAATAATCATATGGCGCTTTGTTAAACCTTGCTGAGGTACCTTCTTCCCTATACCTCTTATCAATCCCCTGTACGGTCTGAACAAAAATATTCAGACTAAGGCCTTTGTAGGATAGTGTAGAAGTAAAACCACCAATCCAACTAGGTTGTTCTACGCCCACGATCACCTGATCTTCGGCATCTAATACTCCATCGTTGTTCTGGTCTACTATCTTGGCATCACCAGGTACTCTATCAGGAGTTGCAGATTCTGCAATCAAATCTTCTTCCCCGAGCTGCCAGATTCCATCGAATTCAAAATCGTAGAACACATTTAAAGGTTCTCCAATAAACCATCTGTTTTGAATATCATCCTCCTTATCTCCATACAGATCTACAATTTCATTCCGGTTTGCACTAAAGTTCACTCCTAAACTCCAGGTTAAATCATCAGTTCTCACGGGAGTGGTATTTAAGGCTACTTCAAAACCGACATTTTTTAACTCTCCAATATTAAAAAGTATATCATCCTGTCCGGTTATTTTTGGGATTTCACGACTCAGAAGAAGGTCACTTGTATTTGTATTGTAATAATCTATTGAGCCAGAGACTCTCCCTTCTGAAATGGAATAATCAAGTCCGACATTAAAGGTAGTAGCTCTTTCCCAACCTAAGTTATTATTAGGTAATGACACTACTTTCACTCCGTTTACTACTGTTTCACCAAAAACATGAGGAGCATCTCTTAACCTGGCAAGCGACCTGTATGTACCCACTGCCTGATTACCAACTGTTCCGTATGAAGACCTCAGCTTCAAATCATCAGCCCAGGTAATGCCAGCCATAAATGGCTCACTGGTGATACGCCATGCAGCAGCTACTGAAGGGAAATTTCCATATTTTCTATTCCTGGCAAACCCGGAATAGCCATCCCTTCTAGCAGTTGCAGTGATATAATATTTCTCATCGAAACTGTAGTTCATCCGAACCATGTATGAGACCAAATCCCATTCATTTTTAGGATAACCACCTACTTGAGGCAGAATAGGATTTTCGCCAGAATTTGGATCATACCAAAGAAGATCATCTGTTACAAAACCCGCTGCTCCGGTTACAGTCCGCTCAAAATCATGAGATTGCCGACTGTATAGTCCGGTAAAATCTACGTTATGTTTACCGAACGATTTTTTATATTTCAGAATATTCTCCCATGTGAAGTCAAACAATCTCGAATTTTGCACTTCTGCTAATCCATTATTAGCATCTCCAAGCCATGTTCCACGCGGCCAGTAAATGGCTTCTTTTGAATACCGAAGTGTGGTTCCAAAGTTCATGCGGTAGGATAAGCCCGGTAAAAATTCTGGTGCTATATCAAAATATAAATTGTTAAAGATATTATTAAAGCTGTTCTCTCTATCAGATAACTCGATTTCTGCCAATGGGTTGATCAGTAACTCGTCATTGGCTTGTGGAAAACGTTCGTAAGAACCATCGTCTTCATATATCCTGGCAAAGGGACTCAATCGATAAAATGCTGGCTGGTTATTGATACCAAAAACCATTCTATCATAGTCGGTATAGCTAAACAAAAGATTATCCCCTATTTTTAGCCACGGTGCAATGGAAGACAGTTCAAGATTATTCTTTAGTGTAACCCTACTGAACTCTGTTGTTTTCTGAAGCCCTTCTTCATCGACGTAGGAAATAGAAAAATAATTGCTTATATCCTTATTGGCGGTATTAACGCTGATTTGATAATCTTGTCTCAGCGCATTTTGATTTAACATTTCATCCAACCAGTCAACAGACTCACCTCTTTGATAGCTGATTAATTCATTCTCTTCCAAAATTAGGGGCGCTACTGCATCATTCGTTTCATTTCCCGTGATCGTTCCATCAGTTATATGCGCTTGTCTTCTGAACTCAAAAAATTCATCCGCATTGAGGAGTGGATATTTAACGGCTTCATTTTGAATAGACCATGAGGTGTTAAACTCTATGACTGTTTTGCCTACTGAACCTTTTTTGGTCGTAATTAAAATAACCCCACTGGCAGCTCTGGATCCATATATGGCCGAAGCTGAGGCATCTTTTAAGATTTCAACAGAGGCAATATCATAAGGGTTTATGTCTCTGATATTACCTGCAAAAGGAATACCATCCACCACAATCAATGGATCATTAGAAGCTGAGATGGAATTGATACCTCTGATTTGAATACTACCGCTGGAGCCAGGATCACCCGAACTCCTTGTGATATTTAATCCGGGAGCTGAAGCCTGAAGTGCCTGAAACAGGTTTGGGTTGCTATTTTTCTCTAATCTCTCAGAAGGAACTGAAGCAACTGATCCAACCACATCACTTTTTCTTTGAGTTCCATAACCAACTACAACAACTTCTTCAAGTGCAGAAATATCAGCCACTAACTGAATGTTAATTGTTGTTCGATTATTTAAAGGTATTTCCTGGGTCTGATACCCCACAAAGGAGATCGTTAATATGGCATCTTCTGGGACTACAAGTGAATACCTCCCCTCTACATCCGTGATTGTCCCATTTGAGGTGCCTTTCTCCTGAATAGTAGCACCGGGCAAGGATTCACCATTTTCATCGGTGATAGTTCCTGAGACCGATTGTTGAAGGTCATTGATCTCCTCAGTAACCATTGGACTCGCATCCGCTTTTAAAGTAATCAACGCAATGGTTTCATTGACTCTTCGGATTGAGAATTTCCCTTGTAGCGAGACTTCACGCAGCAATTCCTGCATGTTAAAATCGCTCTTAGAAAGGGTGATGGATTTCCCTCTAACATCTGATTTGGCATAGGCAAACTGAAACTCATTACGAGCTTCAATCTGATTAATCAATTTTGACAAGGGCATCTCGCCATTCCCTATTTCTAACTCAATAGGTATTTCTTCCAGGTGCTTTCTCTGCCCCATGGATCCGCTTGCAAAAGACATTAGCAGTGACTGACAGGCAATCACTACGTAAAGCGTCAATTTTGACATACGAATGACATTTTTAGGTAACTTTACATTCATATTGTTTTGGTTTTAACTGAAACATTAGCAAGGGGATCGAAGTCTTCGCCAAAAGTCTGATCGATCCTCTTTTTTTATTTTATCGTTATCTCATTTTCGGTTTCGTTTATCATAAATTCAAAATCATACACGTGAGCCACCGATATCATCATTTGCTCAAGCGTTGGATTTTTATATTTTGCCGTATACTCCCTCCTGGCTGATTTTACCAGATTATTTTGGACAATGAATTTGACACCGTACCACTTGGATAATGTGTTCAATACTTCAGATAATGTATGGTTTTCAAAAACAAGCTTCTGATCTGTCCACCCAAAAACGGCATCCTCAGCCTTGATTGCTTCCTTTTCCAGAATATTCTTTTCAGAATTCCAAATAGACAAGTCATTGGGTAATAGGGTTACGGTATACTCTTCAGATTCACTGATCCCTTTCACTTCAACCTTTCCGGTCTTTACACCTACTTTTTGTAGCTTTTCACCACTGTAAGCACTTACATTAAAAGATGTACCCAATACCTTCACCTCCATATTGCCGGATTTCACTACAAAGGGAGAATTCTTGTTTTCTACAACTTCAAAAAAGGCTTCTCCTTGCAACTCAACTACCCTTTGATCAGGATCAAACTTTTCTGGCACAATCAGCTTACTTTCACTGTTTAGTTTCACTTTTGTACCATCCGGTAAAATGGATGTGATCTTCTGGCCAGACACGCTGACTTTCTCAATCATCTTTACTTCCACCAACTGTATTTCCTTTTGGCTGTCAGAAAATTGGACCGCCAGGAAAGTACCAATCAATCCCAGAATTACGATTGCCGCCACCTTATATACCCATGAGATACTGTTAGATTTCCTCCTTTCTGATCCATTGCTGACTAGTCTGCTTTGTAAGTCATTCCAAACTTTGGACTCTACCGAATCCATTTCAGCATTGTCGGGGTATAAAAGACTTAGCTTTAGCTGGGCATACACTTGCTGATTTTTTGGCTCCTCATTCAGCCAAAGATTCAGTTGCTTCTTTTCTGAGGGATTAAGTTCATTGCCCAGGCACTCCTTTGTTATGATATTTTCAATACTCATACAATCCAAAAATGGGATATACGAGTAAGACAGAAATGGCGCGTTAAGGGGTAGGCGTTTCAGTAAAGTTTGTGTTTCAATCAAATATTAGATTGAAACATTAATAAATTACCGATTATTGCTTATAAAAATTGGTAATTTGATAATTCAGAGAGTGAACTTCAATAGATCAAAAACGATCAGTGTGGCAACAATTCTTGCAATCCATTGGATGACCTTAGCTTCAGAGAAATGAACCTCTAAATCCTTTTTAAGCTTTTTCAGAGCAGAGCTGATGTGATATTTTACCGTATCCGTTGTTATCCCAAGCTCTTTGGCCACTTCACCATGTGACTTTTTTTGGCCCTTCACCAAATTGAAGACCAGCTGACACTGTGGTGGAAGCTTTTCTATAGATTGGTTGATAAACTCCTGAAGCTCGTTCTCGATCATTAATTCCTCAGGATCAACCTTCTCTACAGCATTAATCACATCATTGTGATCTTCTCGCTGAAAGCTGACCGGATTATCCGAAAGCGCACTGATGGATCGGTTCTTAACACTGGTAAACAAATAGGACTTCAGTTGCCTGATCGAGTAAAGTTCTTCCCTGGCATTCCATAAGTTGAAGAATACATCGGAAACAATGTCCTGGGCCAGAACTTTAGATTTGGTAATGGTGAGTGAATAGGCAAAAAGGCGTCTGAAGTATTCTCTGTAGATATCTTCAAAGTAGGTTTCGATATCTCGATCCTTCAGATTTTTAATACTCAATGAATTGGTAGCCTTTTGACTCATTGCATTTTTGAAAGGTGTCCGTATCCCCAACCGACATCAAAATCACAAATTTGATCGAGAATACAAGAGCTAATTTTATCATTTTATAATTAAAAAGCATGTTTTTGCTTTTCTAATAATAATCACAGACAGCTAATTAACATTAAGGTACCAGATTTGTCGTCTCCACTTGAAGTTTTAATCCAATGCACAAACTACTGAAATTGTATGTTTCCGGTTGTCAGTGTCACAATGCTAATCCATTAATTTTCGGGATCAGTTTCCATTTTTTCCTCATAAAATCTGGAATAATGTGATTTAGCGTATGCAATGAGCTTTTCAGCGATTTCTGGGTGATTTTCCAAATCATTCCCTCTCTCCTGAGGATCATGCACAAGATCAAATAGTGCAGTGTCAAGTGCTAGTCTTTCCTGACGGCCAGGAAAGCCATCTTTCCCGGATTTTATGACCGTACGATATTGGTGAGGCAAGTGAAGTTTCCATTTACCATCCGAGCTAATAACACCCTGAAACTCATCGCTCCAGGAAAATGGATAGTAATCATGTGGATTGACAGCACCAGGTTCATTGATTAGCAGACTCCAGACATCCTTTCCGTCAATTTCATTTGATGGCAATGGGGATCCGGTCAATTTTGCGAGTGTTGGCAGAAAATCAATAGAACAAAAAGTATTATAAGACGTGGTCCCTGCTTTGATGTGTCCCGGATACTTAATAATACAAGCATTTTTCAATCCGCCATCGAAAGTACTTTGCTTCCCCTCTCTAAAAGGTGAAATGCCAGCATGGTCTCCATAAACGAGCCAGGGTCCATTATCGGACCCTATAAAAATAAAAATGGTATTATCCTCCAAACCATTTTCTTTTATAGCCTGTTGTACCTGCCCTACAGACCAATCCAGCTCCATCATTACATCGCCATAAACTCCTGTGCCGGATACTCCTTCAAACTCCCTGCTGGTATACAAAGGCACATGAGGCATTGTATGAGGTAAATACAAAAAAAATGGTTGATCTTTTTTCCTCCTGATGAAATCGACGGCTTTTTCTGTATACTTTTTGGTCAATAGTTTTTGATCCTCTTTTTCCATTTCATCAATCACTACTTTTCCATTTTCCCAGTACTGTAATTTATATTTCGACCAGAAATCTGGATTTCCAGGGTTGTATTTCCACATGTCATTTGAGTACATCAAACCACAGGATTCCTCAAACCCCCTGGCCGGTGGCCTGGTATCCTGATGATCACCGATGTGCCATTTACCAAAAGTTGCTGTCGAATAGCCCTTATCCTGAAATACTTGTCCCATTGTTGCAAACTTTGGATCTACACCACGTTCACCTGGCTCATGAGCCCCAAACATTTTTGTCCTCCCGGGATAACATCCGGTAAGCAAAGCTGCTCTGCTGGCAGAACATACTGCTTGCGGAACGTAAAAGCTATAGTAGCTACAGCCCTCAGCAGCCAATTGAGCTGTATTTGGGGTCGGGTACCTGGGCTCTCCAAAAGGCCTGAAGTCGGAGAAGCCTCCATCATCAAGGAAGATCAACACCACATTAGGAGGTCTTTCTGTGGCTTCTTTGCAATTTGCCAGCAGAAAAGTCAAGGTCAGAAGATATAGGATGTTTAGGAGAAGTTTGCTCATCATAAAAGGGATTGGATTTATTTTCTCATAAATGAATCAATGATCAGTGAAAATAACCAAAAGAATCATGAGATGTACTTTGTCATCTGACCTTTAGTGACTAGTCATGGAGAAGACCCAAAAACAAATAAAGAACTTGAAATACCATATCATGAAAACTACGAGCCCGCAATCTCCTCCGGGTAATATTCCATTGGGTAATTGGGGCTGAAATTGATCACTTCATCCCAGGTCCCAAGCTGTCCGTCCACTACCCAGGGTTCTCCACGTTCCGATAAATGATTGATCATCTGGTCCCTCCAGGTTTTCAATGTGGCCTCGTACTCTGGCAGACCAGCCAGGTTGTGCTGTTCACCAGGATCTGTTTTGAGATCAAAGAGCTGTTCCTCTCCCGTCGTATTGAAATAGATGTACTTGTGTTGGGCATCTGTCAACCCGGTCCAGCTGTTTTCACGCCAGTAGCAGCGACCATGTTCCATGTCGAGTACTTTCCTCCACTGGTCCTTCTTCCCACGAACAAGGTCCAGCATACTCATGCCGTCCATATAGTCCGGGACAGTCGTTCCGGCAGCATCCAAAAAGGTAGGCAGAATATCCCTCAACTCAACGATCTCTTCCAGGACCTGACCACGGTCCGCATTAATTTTCAAGCTCTCCGGCCAGCGCATCACCATAGGCACCCCTGCTGAAGCCTCGTAAGGAAATGATTTCCGCCACAAGTGATGATCTCCCATCATGTCACCATGATCTGAGGACAAGACGATCAGGGTATTTTCAAGTACCCCTTCATCTTTCAGGGTCTTAATGATCAGACCGATTTGCTCATCCAGGAAACTAATAGCTGCCAGGTAACTTTCGCGGGACTCCCTCACAAACTGATTCCCAAAATTTCCCCTCGGACTGTTGACCTGCTTGCTCATGTCGGGCACTTGCTGTTCTCCATACTTTTTCATTGACCATTCACCTGTCACTGCTCTGGGAATTTCCCTCACCTTGTAAAAATCCAGCCACCGCTGAGGTGGGTCGAAAGGTGGATGGGGTCTATGGAAAGCGACCTTCACAAAGAAAGGATTTTCCCGATCATAGTCTTTGATGAATTGGATGGCTTTATTGGCTGTCCAGGTAGTGGGGTGAAGCTTTTCATCATATGCATAAACACCTCCCCGATGATCTGTAGATCCCAGTCCCGTACCATCTTCAGGAAGATCGGGTGCCTGCTCTGCAAACCATTCATTGTAAGCATTCTGTGGATGCCCCCAGCCCTCACATAGCCTGATCTCATCAAATCCATGCATGAACTTACTGTTATCCAGCTCGCTCGCAGGTATTTTAAGCTTTGGTCCCCCAATGGGTTTGAAATGCAATTTACCGGTGGCAAAGGTGTAGTATCCCTCGTCCTTCAAAAGCTGTGGCATTTCATTTTTATACCTGGTGGGTATAGGTGCATAGGCCAATAAACCATGATTCCAGGGTGCCATGCCTGTAAGTAAAGTAGCTCGGGCTGGCAAACAGGTGGGAGTGGCTGCATAGGAGCGTGTAAACAGCACCCCTTCTCTCGCTAACCTGTCGATGTTGGGTGTATGGACAAATTCACCTCCTTTGGCGCCAATAAAATCCGACCTCCATTGATCGGGAAAAATGAAAAGTATATTGGGTTTTTCTACCCTGCTTTTCTCGCTACAGGAATAACCTGTAGAGATCAGTAAGGCGAGAACTATAACATAAAGGTGAACGCTTAAGGTAGGACGAGTTGTGATCATATTGGATTACAAATTGAGAATAGCTAAATTATCAAATTGTAGCTAAATCCTGCTCAATCATCCAGTCTGTAAACTGCTATAGCCCTTTTTCCCAGGCAACCAATTTCTCTTTCAACAGCACCACCTGTTCAGGGAATTGGTTTACCAGGTCGTTTTCCTCACCTATGTCATTTTTGAGATTATACAGTTCTGTTGAATTGCCTTCGTTGATGATGAGTTTCCATTCCCGGTCTCTCACAGCTTTCTCTGAATCCATTCGCCAATATAGTGTTCGTTCAGCCAACTGATTACCTTCGGTAAGGATTGGGAGCAAGCTCACGCCATCCAGTCCATTGGGTCCATTCTCCCTGGGCTTCTTCATTCCCAAAATTTCAAACACCGTAGGCATCAGGTCAAAGGTCATGGTGATTTCATCCGTTACAGAAAGAGGCTGGATCACCCCTGGCCACCAGGCGACGGCAGGCACGCGATGTCCCCCTTCATACACCTGGGTCTTTTGGCCTCTCAAAGGACCATTCGAACCCACTACAGGCCAGACTTCATCAGCATAGCTCAGATAGCCTCCATTGTCAGAAGTAAAAAACACAAAGGTATTCTCATCTAACCCTTGATTTCTGATGGCTTCTAAAATCCGCCCAACTCCCTGATCCAGCTCTTCCACCATGTTGACCACTACTGATGGAACCTCCTCAGGTTGATAGGGTCCAAGCTTGCTTTGTGGCCCAGGGTAAATGCTTGTGTAATCCTCCCCTTCTCTGACCACTTCTTTATCTCCGTCATCTGCTGCTTGCCAGGGAAAATGAATGGCCGAATAGGCCACATACATAAAGAAGGGATTGTCTTTGTTCTCTTCAATATACTGTGTTGCATTATCTGTGATCACATGAGTGGCATAGCCTTCCTGAAACTCCAGCTGATCATTGTGCCACCAGTCTTTAAATCCATTGCGATCCATCTTCGAGAAATAATCCCCGCTCCCACAGGTCAGTCCACGAAATTCATCAAACCCATGCAATACCGGGTTGGCATTGGGCGCTTTCCCCAGGTGCCATTTACCAAAGATGGCCGTGCTGTATCCTTCCGACTTCAGGTAGCTGGCGATGGTCTTCTCCTTTTTATTTTCCCCACTACCGATCCCTTCGTCCTCCCAGTCTGTAGGCAAGGCACTTTCGATGCCCAATCGTTGAGGATATCTACCCGTCATTAACGCTGCACGGGTGGGCGAGCACATCGGGCCATTACTATGAAAATCGGTAAAAAGCATTCCTTCCCTGGCCATCCGGTTGATATTGGGGGTATTAGCATCACCTCCAAAGTACCCGCCCAGGTCACCATAGCCCAGATCATCTGCCAGGATGAAGATGATGTTGGGTTTTGATTTGAGGGGAGACGACTTCTCCTCTTTAACTCCAGCAGTGCAAGCAACTATGAGTACTAGAATGAGTGGTAAGGAAATTTTTGGGTTCATTTTCAATCTATATTTTTTGTGACCTTGTGTATTTGTGGTTTACTTCAGCCACTAAGTCTCGAAGTCACAAAGTTTTTTTTAATTCATCTTCAATTTATCCAGGTCAGAAATCCTGATCCTCAACACTTCAATCTTCTGCTTTTTAGATCCGGCAAAGGCTACATACAGATACCCCTCATGCTCCATCACATGAGGATAGTCGATGTGTCTGCCTCCCACCAGGTAGCCCATCCTATCAAACACCATCCCATCTTCGCTGATGGACAAGGCCAGTGGATCCCGCTTTTCAGGATTGGGATTGGAAACCAGCACATACCTACCATCACTCAGCCGCAAACCATGAAACTTGGACCGGGCATCGGGAAAATTGGTCCGGACAGGATAGCTCCAGGTTCGCCCATTGTCAATGGAGAATGAACGATATAGAAATCCGCTTTTCCGATTGTCTCTAAAGAGGGCCATGAGGTTCTTTCCATCCGGCAAGACCCACCAGTAAGGCTCTTCGGCATCCAGCTCGGTACTGGAACCAAAGACCGGATAAGATTTCCATTGATCCTTAGCCTCTACCCCACCAACTAAAAACTCCACACCTTTCATCTTGTAGTCATACGTTCTGCGCGACATGAGCCACTCACCGGTGGGTAATTTCTTGGGAGGAAAGTTGTTGATGGCGTTATTGTATATCAAACCGGAATCTTCCCACGACTGATTTGTCTTATCCCAACGAAAGGACCTTAATGACAAAGACCTGCCAAAAAATCCTGCGGCCTCATCCAGAGACGCTAAGGCTAGTAATTCGTTATTGTACACCCAAAATCCCCTGGCGATCCAGCGAAAGCCCTGATCGGTACGAGTATTGTAGTGTGGGGAATCAGGGTCGGATTTAGGTGGATAAGGTGTGAGCATTTTGGGTTCGGACCAATGGAGTCCATCGTCGCTGGTTGCATATTTCACTACCTGGCCCACTCTGTCCTCTACTCCCGGACCATCACTCCACATGATCCAGAATTTCCCATCGTGATGAATCAGGTAGTTGTGCTGGTTTACTCCATCAACTTCAGTCACATCACTCACAACAGCATGTTGTAAATGAATTTTTGGAAGCTGATCGAAATCTATCTGATGTGGATCTTCAAACCAATCTCCACGCAACATGATGGGTGAATCAGGGTTCGTTCTCGGATCTGGATCATTCGTCATCCTGCTGCAGGAAAGGAGACTTACGGATAAAATGATAAGAATAAACTTCATGCTCAATATTCACTTGTTAGTGGAACCAACTTTACTTCTCCAATAATTCCTGAAGGCATCGGCTCCCAGACCGAAGCATCAAATTGTTTGTAATCAATGTTTACAAAATTGATCTCATGGAACTTCCGCCATTCGATCTGATTCAAATCCATATACCGGATCCTGTTAGCCATCAGATTGGAAACCTCTATTTCCAATTCATTGGTCCCGACTTTTAAATACGATCCGATATTCAGTTCCTTCGGTACCGACCAGATTGTCCCAACAGAATCACCATTTACACGAACTGTGGCACTCTCTCCCAGCTGATCAAATTTCAATAAGTAATCGCTCGCTTTTGAGTCCGGTAGTTCCACCATAATAGAATACCGTACAGTTCCGGAAAAGTACTCCCATCCTCCATTATTTTCTGTCCAGGAAACCAAATTGCTTGTGGTGAATGTTGGCGGTAGCTCAGGACCTCCCCTGAGGGCACTAACTTCCCAATCACCTTCGATTGAAACAGGTTCGCCTTCAGTTGTGTAATTCCATTGATCGTTGGCGGATTTACCATCCAAAGTCCTGACTATCAGGGATTCTCCAGGTTTGATCTGAACCCTCAAGCTCATACCGGGATCTGTCTGCTTAACGGGCACATTTCCAATTTTACCAGAAACAGGATCCATAATCACCGCAGACTGTCCTTTTGAATTCAATCTCAACGCCTGATCAATGGTGGTATTGGAGTGATTGACCAGGAAATAGGTTTTGCCATTTTCATGCTTCATTCGCATAAACTTCAAACCGAAATGCGCAATTGTTTCACCACGTATATCTAACCATTGAAGAGCTTTATAAGCATCTTTTTCAACGATGATCTTTCCACCACCTACTTCAGCAACCTTAATACCATCTATCTCATTAAATGAGAGCGAATTGAGCAGGTAGTCCAGTTTACCTTTTCGTTCCTGATAATCTGCCAGACCCGGAACATCCCACTTACTGTCCTGAAAAACAATGGTGGCACCAGCTTCCGCTAAACCGATCATCTTTTCAAGTGTAGCCAGTGGAATAACATCGAGTTCCGGAACAAATAAAACCTTGTATTCTGACCCCGGGAGTACAAGCTGACCTGCATCTACATCAGCGCTCATCAGCTGGTTGTCTGAAATGTAGTCCGTTTGCCATCCTCCTTTTTGAAGCTCCTCATTGAGGCGATAAAAAGATGACGGGATCAGCCACTCGGAAATGTTATGAACGGTAAGCTGGTACAGGCTTCGCTGCTCAGGATCCTGCCACACATCATAAATCGGCCAGTAAACCAGTAACTCATTGTCCGGCTTTGCCTCCTGAAAAACAGCCTGACACCTAGCAATGTAATCGTTCATGGCTTTCAGGTCCTTCCAGAATGAATTGGTGGGACCAAAGTGAACAGATGCGTAAAACAGCCAGCCCGGCCATGGATAATCTTCCGGTGAATAGGTCGACCCATGGAAGAATACGTGGTTGATCCCCGACAAAAACAACTGATCCAGCTCTGGCTTAGCCAATGAGAGTGGTGTCCTGAAATGCTCTGCCAGCCAGGTCAGGCTTTCCGATGAAACCAAAGGTTTACCGGTAACATGTGCAGCAGACGAGGCAAACTTGAGCATATACGGATCAGGCGGTTCGCGCGTACTTAAATGTTCCTCTTCATATTTTAGTCCGGGGATGTCAAACTGCGTACTACCGAACGTTTCTATCTCAGGGATATCCACTGTACCGTAAAGATCCAGCAGGTTGCCGGGGGAACCGTGCGCCTGATTCTTGACCAGCATCTGCCGATCATTTGCCCAGTCACGCCATTGATTGGTAAAAGTCTCCAGCAACAATTCACTCATAGTTTCCCGAAAATCTGATTTCACCCTTCGGCTGGATGCTATATCCTCCTCGCTGATCAGGTCACGGATGTAAAGCTTGAGGTCATACCCTCTTTTTTGACTGAATGCCTGTAGAAACTTCGGAGTCCAGTCTGCATTGTATACTTCATAGCTGTCATTAAACATCGCCCTGACCGGATAGTCTCCCGTATCAAAAGCCGAATCAAATTTCATCAAATAGGCGTCTACAGTTTCTTTGGAAAGGTGATCCACCACATAGCCACTACCACCTGGGGCAGCACGCTTCACCTGCTGATGGGTATTTCCACTAAATCCTGCGATCAATTCCCATGAGCCTTCCGGAGCTGTCCAGTCCAGCTGACCATTTAAATCCACTTTATCGGACAGGTCCAAAACCTCACCATTTGATCCGTAAGCTGTGAGTATTTGGAGTGCCGCTTCAACCGGCTGATCTCTGCGGTTCAGCGCCACGATGGGCTTACTAAATTTCTCTCCTGAGGACAATTGATATTCCTCGATAAAAAGCCTGCCGGCACCCATTTCTTTGGGGATATGTGGACCCCCGAAAGGCCAGCCTGTTCCCTGGGTCATATCGACCTTCATCCCAAGTCTGGCAGCTTCATCAAGTGTGTGTTTCAGCATCTCCATCCATTGAGGAGACAGAAAATCGATGAAGCGACTTTCCTCCCCCTGTACCCCATAGATCGGGGCAATCTCTACACCTCCAATTCCGGCTCTAGAAAAAGCCTCCAGTTGAGCTGTAATACCAGGTTTGTCTACCCCGCTGCCCATCCACCACCAACGCGTCCAGGGTTTGGATTCGGTTTTGATCTCCGGCCAGTCGACTTTTACGGGTGCTGACTCCTGCTCACAGTTAATGAAGAATACACAGCCAATCAAACACAATAACGGGGTGAAGAAATTCGGTCTCATCAGGATACATCGGGTCAGTTGTTACTCAAAATACTGCTCCTAAAGTTATAACTTAACACAGGAAAACTTCAGTCATTTTATGAGATTGCACATAAACCCAAACAAGGTCACCTGGTTTTTACTTACAACCACCTATCTATTTCTTTCCGGATGCAGTACCCAGGAACCTAAATTGATCCCGCAATGGTCAGTTCATGAGATTGAACTGTCTGCTCATGAAACATACGATAACCCATTTACGCAGGTAAATCTTTGGGCTGTTTTTAAAAGTAGTGCCGGTGATTCGCTGGTCAGGACCGGATTCTGGGATGGGGACCAAAGTTGGAAGATACGGTTTGCCTCTCCAAAGGCAGATGTGACCTGGACATATGAGACCTTTGCCAATCCTGAAGACGATGGATTACATGGAAAGAAAGGCACATTTAATTCAGTGGCCTATGAGGGAAGCAATACACTTATTGCCAATGGATTTCTTACCATGAGTAAAGGAAAGCGAACCATCGTGCATCAGTCGGGTAAGGCATTTCCTTTGGTTGGGGATACTCCGTGGGCCTTACCATATCGGGCGACCACAGACCAGGCAAAAGTCTATGCAAACGATCGGTACCAAAAGGGCTTTAATGCAGCCCTCTTGTTCTCACTGCAACCAGACATGGAATCAACAGGGCCGGATGAGCGGGACACTCCTCAGGGATTCAAGCGAGCCTTCAAAGATCTTCATCAGGGACATATTCGGGAGCTGGTTCCGGAATACTTTCAGTACATGGACAGCCTGATCAACATCCTGATAGATCATGAAATCGTCCCAGTCTATCAGCCGGTATTTCACGGATTCGGATGGAAAGGACAGCAGGTGCTGGGAAATGTGATCGATCCGGGCGAGTATGTCAGGTACTGCAATTATCTACTGGCCAGGTATGGAGCACAGCCAGCCATTTGGCTGATTGCAGGTGACAATGGCGGCCGAGACCCGGGGGTAAAAGAGGCAGGTGAGATGCTCGAGATCTGGGATTGCTATGCACAGCCAACTGGTCTCCACTACAACCCTTGTGATGACTATGTGGCAAGCTGGGCGGAGAATAATCCACTGAAACACTGTATGCATTATAATAAGACTTTTCAAGGTGAAGAATGGTTGGACTTCCAGTGGGCTCAGACCGGCCACAATGGCGAGCATCTGTATCACAAGGTGGAAAGAATGTATGATGACCCAATCGTGAAAGCGGTAGCCAATGGAGAACCAACCTATGAAGGCATGGATGGTGGTAAGAACGGCCTGGGCTGGTGGCAGGGCGAAGAAGCCTGGATGCAAATGATGTCGGGGGGTACAATGGGCATCGTATATGGGGCGGCATCACTTTGGCAATGGAAGGTCACTGCTGATGAAGAAGGATGGACGGACTGGGCTGAACAACCTATGTCCTGGGAAGGCGCCATGAAGATGGAAGGATCGACATATGTAGGCTATATATCAAAAGCCCTGGAGGGACTGGACTTTACAGACATTGAAAAGCGATGGGACCTGGCGGATGGGAAGCCGCTGCTGGCAAAAGAAGGTCAGCTTTATATCTCCTATTTGAATGAAGGCGGAACTATCACCCTCAAAGGCGTTCCGGATGGCTTACGTATCCGTTGGTTTGATCCAAAGACGGGAAAATTTACAGATGGTGGCACTACTCAGGGCTCGACAGAAGCCGAACGACAGGTCAGTTTTGAGTCACCATCTGAGGAGCCATGGGTGTTGATTGTGGGTGATTAGGAGAAATTGGAGTCTTCGGTCAGAGCCAGGCAACTGGTAAGGAAGAAGTGTGAAGAGGGTGTGGAGGAAGTGTGGCGCTACAATGGACGATCCATTGAGGAGCAGATAATCATGATCGGTCAAAAGAGTAGTGATACCTATTTTTGCGTTCCATTTATTACCTTTAAGGGAACCTTAGTTGGAACAGAGTTAAAAAACCACGTTTCCGAATAATCTCCAGAAAAAAAGAGCCATGGCAGCAACAAAGACAACCGAGACTGAAGTAGATGTAGCCGATTTTATTGAATCATTTGTTGACAATGAACAAAAAAAGATAGACTCATTTCGTCTGATTGAACTCATGCAACAGTGGACAGACTCTCCACCCAAAATGTGGGGGCCAAGCATCATCGGATTTGGTCATTACCACTACAAATATGCAAGCGGTCATGAAGGTGATGCACCCGTGATCGGCTTTTCGCCCAGAAAAGCTGCTTTCTCACTTTATGTGTATTCGAATACCAATCAAAGCAATTCAATGCTACCGGAGCTTGGGAAATACAAAATGGGTAAGGCGTGCATCTATATTAAGCGTTTGTCGGATGTGAGTATTCCGGTGTTAAAGGAGTTGTCCATGGAATCAATTAGATACATCAATGAGCACCATGAATGTTCTTGCAGGGTAAAGTAAACAGATAAATTCTGCTTTTACTGCTATTTAAATAGCAAGAAGTCTAAATGTAGTGATCCCACCTCTATCCACAATAGAGATTCAGGACATAATTCTTACCACAATTAAATTTGAGTATGACCTTCACGGAAAAACACATCGTAAAAACATATTCAAAGCTTTTCAATGGGTTGAATGAAGACGCTAAGATCGAGCTAATTGAAAACCTCTCTAAATCTCTTAAATCAAAAAAGAAAGAAAAGATGCTAGTTTTTATGAGTCATCTGGTGCCATTCTTTAATTTTAACAACAATCCCTTGTGGCGACATCTATCAGGTACAGATGTCTCAGTAAAGGACAAGATCAAAAAACTGACCCCTCAATCTTAATATCGGCAAACTGCCAGGATTGATTAAAGCGATTTAACGTTTCTGAAGCTTTGCTTTTATCTCCTAAGCCTGTGTATGCTTTATAAAGCCCCATCAGTGCCCATCCGTTATTTTGCCATTTCTTCAAATCTTCCTGATAAATGGATACAGCCTTCTTAAACTCGGAATGACTCACAAGGAATTTGCCGTAATAATGGCGTGAAGACAAGTGCCATGAAGGTGGTTCATAGTAAATCATATCATCTTCAATTGACACTGCCTTTTTGAAATGATCTTCGGCCTGACTGACATTCCCCTGAGCATTCAACAGCTCTGCAGCAACTAAATTGTATGCGATTTCAGCTACTGAGGCAGAGTTATTGATGGTTGCATATATTCCCCCATAAGAATCTTTGTTTAAGATGCTTTGTAGTGAATCAAGTTCCTCTTTCGCCTCGTGAAGAATTCCCTCTCTTATGAAAGCTATCCCCCTACCATAATGCCAGAATATGTTATAGTGGTTTAATTCCCCCGGATACGGAATGGTTAGTAATTCATCCCACTTGCCGAACCTAACATACGTCTGAATCGGAACAGCGGCAAATTCCTGCATAAAGGGTTGGCTGGGCAGCAGTCCGATAGGTACTTTTTCCGCTGTCTTTCTGGCTGCCGCAAGCGCTGTCTTACTATCTCCCATTATCGAGGCAGCGGACCAGAGAAAGTGGATATTGTGCGGATAATAAGCGAGCGGATATATTCCCTGAGAATAGCATTGGGAGATGTAGGATTCATCGGCATCGATGGCCTTTAGGTTTGATTTGGCAGCATCTTGATATCGGCCTACTCGAATGTATGCATGGGATGGCATATGAACCATGTGTCCGGCTCCCGGCATCAATGGGGCCAGCGCATCTCCACTTTCAGCAGCCTGCTCAGGAAATGGCAATTCCGTCAAATGGATCCTGAAGTGATGAGCCCCTGGGTGTTTAGGGCTGACAGCTATTGCTTTTTCAAGTGCAGCCATGGCCTCCATTGTGTTTGCCTTAGGAGTTAAGTCCTTTTCCCAATAGCTCCAGGGCATTGAGGTCATAATTGCTTCTGCATATAAAGTCAGTACATCAGGATGTTCACTATACATTTCAGCAACCTTTTGCATCTCCTCCACAAACATTTCATTATCAACCTCAAATTGAGTCCCAACCTGAGTAAATCGACTTTTCAGTGCATTGATTAAAGCCCTTTCCAGATCGTTAGCCTGATTGATCTTGTCAACGGCCTTCATCATACTTTCATAGGCAGCCTTTTTCCTTTCATCGTCAAGTATGTAATCGTTGATATTCGGACTCAAGGCATACGCTTGTCCCCAATAGGTCATTGGAGCATCCGGAGAAATTCTTGCAGCTTCTTTGAAGGATCGATGTGCTTCCTGGTGATTAAAACCATAGGATAGATTCAAACCCTGGTTGAAGTAACGCTGTGCCTCCGGGGTTGCAGAAGAAATGGGGAAAGTATGGTCACCCAATCCTTCAAATAAGGGAGCTTTTGTTTTTAGATCCTGATAGTGAAATGTTGGTTCCCCACAATTCGCCGGTATCTGATCTGCAAGATCAAATGCCGCAACGAGATTGGCTTCTAAAATACGATTTGGAGGGGGGTTGGTATCAACAAAAAAAACAGAAATTATCAAAATGAAAAAAAGTAGCCCCGCAAGAAAACTAAGCTTTTTCATGACCGTAATTTTTTATATAAGTTACCTCTTTTTTTTCATTTTACGGAGCGGTTACAGGTTTAATTCGTAGACAGCAGTTCAATTATCCTTGCAGTTATCTCTCCACTACTCCCACTTCAGCTTCGCCATCCGGATCCCGTCCAGCTCATCTGTAAGTGCGACCAGGTAATATTGCCCTTCATGCAACACAATCTCCGGAGCTGCGATGGGTAGTGTACAGACTTTTCTGGAGTATTCATCCACTGCAAAGTACAAAGGATTAGGTGACGCATATACAGTGGTCTGGCTCTTCTTGCCATAGGTCTGGGTGACGAACAGGTAATACAAATCGTGCTCCGGAAGATAAACTACCTGAGGGCACTCATCGGAATATCTCGGGCTGTTATTGTTGTATGGTGGGCTATGGGAAACGATCACCGACTCACTCCAGTCTTTCATATTGACCGATGTTCGGCAAAACGCCGCTCCATCATTGATCGGGTCTGTGATGTGGCTGGTGTAGTAGCAATAGTAGGTATTGCCTCTTTTGATCACCATGGGGTCGCGTGCATACGACTCAAACAAAGGATCCCCTTCCTTTTTGAATTTGCTTACATAGCCGTGCTCAGCAAAAAGGTCCGGTTGACCATTACCCCCCAGAACGCGCTCAAAGTTTTTTCCGTCCATGCCTTTGGCTAAACAAATACGCTGCCAGTCACCATAAAACAAATAATAGAAACCGTCTTCCTTGAATACATACGGTGCCTGCATACCACCGGGAGTCTCCCCGAGGGAAGGATCAGCCACCCATTTGATGCCCTGTTCTGCCCAGTCTTCGTCGGTTAGTGATTTACCTTCCCAACCATATAGAAAACGGGTTGTTCTGGGTGATCCGGGGAACTTGGATCCCCGAATACAAGACCAAATCTGCCAGGTACCATCGGCCGCCTGCCAGATCCCGAAGTCTACAGGTTGTTGCTGGTCAGAAGTGTATTCACCCAGGTCAGGATTGGTGGCAATTCGCCACCACTCTCCGTCCACTTTAGGAATAGGTACTTTCGTTTGAGCAGAAAGTAGTGTGACACTATATAAAAACAGAAGCAGGAAAGGGTATTTCATTTCGGGCCAGACATTTTTGTTGCATGAAGCTAAGCTGTTTTACCCGGATATCATCAATGCTGTGGCTGTAAATTCACAGGTTGAGATAAATAATTAGTTAGATTACAGTTATTTGGGATCACAAGACTTGGCTTTCCTGGAAATACTTAAGGTATTAAAAAAAGAAAGCCCCTGATAAATCAGGGGCGTTCTAACCAGCTATTCATTACTCCATCTTAAAGGAGTAAGTGTAATTAGGCAGCCTTCTGCTCCCCAATAATTTTTATACAAAAGGGTTACTGAACATTTGCTCCAACATCACCCTGTGCAACCAGACCACTGAAATCCAATGTGTGCACATTGATATACCCATCAATCTGGATCATTGCGGCGTAGTCGATCATGGTTTCTCCCATCATACTGACGTTGGTTTTTGCCATGCCATCCGCATCCACATCGCTTAGTGAGATGATGATGTCGCCAGGAGCATTGGCTACAGCACCGGCGTGGATATGAGAAGCATATCCCCCTTCAAAAGTGGCTCCACTAAGAACTACTTCGACCAGGGTTTCTCCATTGACACGTTCGCTAAAGGTCGCAGTACCGGATACACCAGCCACATCCACTTCATTCAGTGCATAGGTTTGACTTTCTCCAGTCAGGTCATTTTGACCTATATCTCCCTGAGCCACTAATGTTCCCAGGTCATCGATACTCATATGCACATTGATGTATCCGTCAAATTCCAACAGCTCCTCATAGGTAATACCGATTTCAATCATATCTGCATCCTTATAACTGGTCACGTTTGTTTTGCTCATACCCGTAGTCCCATCAACATTGTTGAACGTCACTGCAATTCCACCGCCCTCAGCAGCGGTATTGAGGTGAATATGTGCAGGATGAGAACCACCTTCAGGGGTGTTTTCCAAGGCAATCTTAACCAGTGTTTCATTATTTACACGCTGGTAAAACGTAGCTGTTCCGCTGATCCCATCTACATCAACTGAACCCAGGTCATATGACATTTTCTCTCCGGTCAGTGCATTTTGTCCTATATCTCCCTGAGCTACTATAGTAGTAAGAACATCAACACTCAAATGCACATTGATATACCCATCAAACTCAAGTAATTCAGAAAAGGTAATTGAGGTCCCGTCATCAAGGGAGGCAATGTTTGTCTTGCTCATTCCGGTGGAACCGTCTACAGGTGTAAATGTAAAAGCAATATCGCCACCTTCAGCCGCAGTGTTGAGGTGAATATGTGCAGGATGTGACCCTCCTTGTGGAGTATTGTCCAGCATAAGCTTTGCCAAAGTTTCTCCATTTACTCGCTGATAAAATGTAGCTGTTCCACTAATCTCGGGGTCAGCAACTGAACCCAGCTCATAGGTTTTGGATTCACCAGTCAGCGCATTCTGACCAATATCTCCCTGAGCTACCAATGTTGCCAGATCCTCAGCACTAAAATGCACATTGATGTACCCGTCAAATTCCAGTAATTCAGAATAAGTAAGTGATGTGCCATCATCAAGAGAGGCTATGTTAGTCATGCTCATTCCGGTAGAACCGTCCACTGGTGTGAACGAAACAGCAATAGCTCCACCCTCAACCGCGGTGTTTAGATGAATATGCGCGGGGTGAGACCCTCCATCAGGAGTATTCTCCAGCATCAGTTTCGCCAATGCTTCTCCATTTATTCGCTTATAAAATGTAGCTGTTCCGCTGATCGCAGGATCGGCTACTGAATTAAGTTCGTAGGTTTTACTTTCACTGGTCAGTGCATTCTGACCTATGTCTCCCTGAGCCACTAAAGTAGCAAGATCACTTGCACTTTGATGTACGTTTATGTATCCGTCAATATCAACCAATTGCTCATAGGATATGGGAGACTCATCATCTGTCATCGTCACGAATGTTTCACTTACTCCGGTGGATCCATCTACACTTTCCAGTGTAATGATGATAGCTCCACCTTCTGCAGCTGTGTTTTCATGGATGTGCATCGGATGCATTTCACCATCTACAGTTCCTTCCAATTCCACTTTGATCCTTGTGCTGGCATCTTCCATTAATTCGAAAGTGACCATTCCTTCTGCAGCACTGTTAGCAACTCCATTCAGCGGAAAGGTGACCAGTTGCCCCGTGCCGTCAGGGCCATCATTCATATCATCTTCGTCGTCGTTACAACTGCTCGTTGCAATCAATACTCCCAGGAGCATTACTGCTACCAGATAGTCTTGAATTTTCTTCATTTTAATCATCATAAGTTTGGTTTTTGTTCTATAAAATATGATTTACCCTACCTACGATGTCAAATCACCAACTGGATTTATTTATTTTAAAATATATTAAAAAAGCCCTAAGAAATGGATCTCAGGGCTTTAATATCACACATCAATTAATCTTTACGTTTTAGCTGCGCCGTATACCTGCATGGTTTCCAGCGTAGGCGATTCGCTTCCCCCGGCATCTTCTACTGTGACAGCAAAGGCATCAGCCCGGGCAATATTTTTCATGACCTGAAAAGTCCCTTCAAAGGCATCAAAAACTCCTGCATCTACTGGTTTTCCATCAATGAGTGCCCAAAGTTGATATTGTTGCGTTTTTGGCAACTGGGCCAGGTTGGCAGAGTTTAGATAAACTTCTTCATATTCAGGATTCCAATAGATCACTGCCTTTGATTTCGGTGAATTTTCCGTACCACTCAGAATGATCCGGCTAAACTCCGGACTGACCAGTATGGCCAGATCTTCCCGGATGTTGCTAAGCTCCTCATTTACAATGTGATTATTTTCTGCCAGCTCAAGATTCCTAACTGTCAATTCAGCCAGCCTCGTATCGGTAGTTTGCCACTTATTAAAGAAATAGAAGGCAGCCAACACGGAAATGAGCGTCAGAGATACACTGGCCGCAATGAGGAACTTCCAAGCACGCATCCCTGAATCTCGTGAGCCTTTATCAGCCTGAGCATTTCGATTGACCTCGTAGCTTCCCATCAAGCGTACTTTCACTGCTTCATCTACAGGAAGGCCATACGAGAATGAAAGACCCTCCAGGGTTTTCTGCAGCTCCAGATATTCTCTTCGTACATCTTCATCCTGTACAATAAATCGCTCTACTTCCGCTCGATCTGTTTTGTTCAAATCGTCGGCCAGATAAGCAGCCAGGTATCCTTCTGATATGATCTCTTCTTTATTCAAAATCTTTTCCCAGGTTTTTGCGAATCTCCTTTAGGCAATTTCGAAGACGGGTTTTTACCGTCCCCAATGCAATGTTTTCATTCTCGCTGATCTCAGCATGGGAATAACCCATAAAAAAGTTTAGCTGAATGAGCTTCTTGCACTGTTTTCCAATCCTTGCCAGGACCTCCTTTAATCCAATGTAATCTTCCTTTCCGGAAGTACTTTCAAACATATCTACGAAATCAGTGATGTCATTGGATTTCTCCTGGCTTTTAAAATCTCGAGACCGTCGTGCATCTATTGCTTTATTACGGGCAATGCGATACATCCAGGTAAATAAAGTCCCCTTTTTTGCATCAAAATGATTGATCTGGTCCCAGATTTTAATAAAAACATCATGCAATGTCTCCTCAGCTATCTCTTTGTGATTGGTAGTGCGAAAAATGATACCATACAAAGCTTCCGAATAATGCTCATATAAATAATCTAGTGCTGTGGTATCCCTGTCCTTTAATCGTTTTACCAGAAGGGCTGTAAAATCAAGTGAAGTACTCAAATCAGATTAGGTTTGAATGTATCGAGTGTATTGAGATCCTTAATGTATTATATAGAATACCAAATAAGCGGTTGATTGTTCATAATGACTATAAAATACTACGCCAAGATATCAAGAATCTTCTCAATACCTTGTCTTAATCACAACCTTCATACCATATTATTGATAATGAGCAGTCTACCCTATCCATATCATTAATCTCCGTTTACGAAAAACTGCTAGAGAGTGCTTTTAGCACTAAAAAAATCAGTGTCTTCCCATTCTTATCACACTTACAGATTTTGACGGTATTTTCAAAATGGGTTTTTCACTATTAAGGAGAACCATTTGCTCGTTAAAACATGCAGCTGTAAGAGGATGATCATTGCACCTTTTATTCAACACTACAGAGGTCATTTGTGCACTTTCAAGGTTCCATTCTCCTCCTATTTCTATTTCCATATCTAAAGCATTATCAAAATCACGATTAATTACGTGGAGATAAAGCGAGTCTGACGAAGCCGTAGCTACAGCATCTACATAGGAAATTCCTTCAGCGGGCTGAATTCCGGACATGCCATATGGCTGATTATAAACAGGACAACCCCGGGTCTCCACCGATAAAAGATCTGTACCGTGGTATCTGGAATACAAGGATGTAACCATTCCTGTTGGCAACATGTGTGGTGTAAATGTTTCCTCTGGAGAAACACGTATTCCCATGATTCCCCAGCTATTTCCAACCAACATCGACTGAATACCCATCTTCATTTGGTTCCCTTCACGCATAAAAGCATGTAGATAGCCTGCTGCTCCAATTCCCTTTGCTAATTCTTCCATTTTCTGATTACGAGAACCGACATCTGTTGCCCACCAACCATTCCAATTCCATTCTGTAATCGCTATTGGGTATGGAAGTTCACGTAACCATTCAATATGCGGATTTCGTAATACTGACATTCCTGAACCGTCAAAACGCGGTACACTTACCCAGGCCAACCATTTTTCACGTTCTGTTAAAGATTTACCTGATACGACAGAATCTCCCTTTTTAATTTCGTTAATGCCCCATGGCATGTAAGTGTGATAAGCGAGGAAGTCAACCTGATCACCAAACAACTTCGGTATTGGAAGTGTAATGTCACGGCTATTTCCATCAACTATGATCTGGATGTCAGGGTCAATGCTGAGAACTCCATCAATGAAAGCTTTGAGACATTCAAAATAATGCATTTTTCTCGTTGAATCGATAGGCTCTGGTCTATGAAGTCCCCTATCCATCACCCACGGCTCATTGACCAATTGAACATATTTTACCTTATAGGGCTCCGGATGTCCATTCTTAGCCCTAATGGTCGGCCAATCTCTCATTCCTTCCGGCAAAGCCGCCCCCAACTCTGCATTACAATAGGCAATCAAACCCATTTCATGAAGAACAGCTTCCTTCAAAGGTTTACGTCCAAAGTAAGCATCCCCAAAATTTGGAACTATGATCATTTCTGCTTTTAGCTCCTCTGCCAGCCTCAGGGCTTCATCATATCCAAATAGCTGATTAACCGTATCTCCCTGATGTCCTACAAAAGTTGGTCTGCCTCCATTTCGCCCCGGAACATTATCTATCATAGTTGTCCAATCGTGATGATTGATATCAGTACATCCGGGGAATCGGAGAATAGGAATGTTCATTGCCTTCATTAAATCGACTACACTGTCTTGAAATTCGTGTGTTCCAGGTTTCAGCGCAGCCTCTGGACCAATCTCCCCACCCCAGCTGGGTTTTTCCAGAAACTGGCCAAACAGACGGTCATCTAACTGACCCATTGGACTTGAGCCAACCGAAATCACTATGTTATCTTCCGATGGTTTCGAGCATGCCGCCAAAAGAAAAACAGTTAAAAATTTTATGTAACTACTCATATCAACATACTAAAATCTGACAGGTTAATCGAAGAACCGGTACTCCAATACAATTAAGTTTATTGAAAAAAGGATTTGCCACCATTCACTGTCCACTTTGGGAACCGGTATTTTAGTTTGGGCAAAAAGGCTGGTAAAGCAGCATAAGAACAGAAGCAGTTGCAGGATTCCATTTTGGGATAGAAGTTTTTGTTGTATGAAGCTACACCATTTGATTCGGTTATCTTTCATGAGCTGTCCTGCACTTCTTCTCAAACTTCTTAAATGAGAAAAAGGGTACGCCTGATGATGGCATACCCTTTTATTATTAGCATTATCGCCGCCTATCAGTACCCCGGATTTTCTACCAGATTAGGATTATCTGCTATTCTGTTGATTCCTATAGGTAGATAATAATGTCGTTCCTGGAATGTTCTGATACCGGACTCAACATTTTTAAGGATCAAATCATACTTATCTTCCTCATAGTGATAAGTGTATTCGAGCCCCTGACCACTCATTCCATCCAATACTTCCTCAGCAATTCTCCACCTTCGAAGGTCCCAATAGCGTTGATCCTCAAAAACCATTTCTACCTGCCTTTCATGTCTGATATCATCTTCCGTGATTGAGGTTAATAACGGCATGCCAGCACGTTCTCTAATCATATTCAAATAGTCCAGTGCATCTCCTGTCATCCCCAGATAAAAAGCAGCTTCTGCAAGATTCAGGATTACTTCTCCATACCGAAAAACCGGAAAGTCTTCATCAGAACTTTGTTCCACAGGCCCAATCTCTCCTTCATCTACCATCTTTCTTACAAGGAATCCTGAATTCACCCAATTCCTTCTGGGAGCTGCTGCTGGCCATGTTCCTTCAATCATGCCCGATGTTACAGTTTCGCCCTGATACACCGTTCTCCTATGAAAGCTTACCTGACCTCCCTGGAACTCTGCCTGCGGAAAGAAAAACGTGGCCAAAAAACGAGGGTCTTTATTTCTGAAAAGTTCATCGACAGAAAAAAGAGAATCTGAATTTATTGCGTCTCTGCTAATGTCTCCAGGTCTACCATCTGCATATTCAAACTCCTCTATGATATTCAGGAATGGACAGAAGTTAGAACCCCACTCCTTTCTAAACTCAAAAGGTATACACAACCGGCTCCAGCTATGACCCTTGTTCAGAGCAGGGTCAAACACCTCCACAAAAATCCTCTCCGGGTTATTATCATCTATAAATAACTGTTCAAAGTTTTCTGCCGGATCCTCAGGCAACTTATTGTACAACTCAAACATTCCAGACATCATAATCTCCATCGATGCATCGTATGAAGCTTGCCAATAGGTATCAGGGTCTGGTATACCCAAAGTTGTCTGGTTTTCACCCGACCCAATTGTCTGAACTGTCCCGAATTCTCCAGCACTACCAGCGTAAAGCATGGCCCGGCTTTTGAGCGCCAGTGCAACATATTTGTCTACCCTTCCAGGTTCGGCATCTTCCAGGAGATCCGGGATAATGGCATCTAATTCACTTGCAATGAAGTCATAGGTTTCCTGTTCAGAGGAACGAGGAACGTTTAACTCTTCCAATGGAGTGTCGGGAGACTGTGGTTCGGTAATGATGGGAACACCTCCGTACCTTCTGGCCATCTGAAAATACATGTGAGCCCTCAGGTATCTTGCTTCTGCAACTTTTTGTGTCTTATACACATCATCTAATTCAGAATTTTGGATGCCCTGAATAAAGGTATTGGCTTCTCTGATATTTGCATATGGCCAATAATCTATTGGGCCTGCTCCTTCACCATCTATTACAGTAATGGGAAATGCACTGACCGTTTGCCAATAAGCAAAGCCTCTGCATACGCCACCCATCCCTTCAATCAAACCCATGCTGGTGACGCCACCTTGTCCTCTGAAGTCAGTCCACCATATCAGGGTATTGTTATATATCTGAGCCAGATAAGCATCTGCCAGACTTTTATCTTCATATATGATGCTACTGGAAACCAGGTCCTGCGGTGCAAGATCCAGCTCGCCAATCTGGTCACATCCGGCAATAAAAATTGCCGCCAAAACTGTGCTATATATGTATTTTAATTTTTTCATGACTAAATATTTCATTGATTGACAGATTTAGAAATTCACATTTAAGCCTACACTAATGGTCCTGTTAGGAGGGTAATTGTTGTGCGTGAGTCCGGCTTCAGGATCAAAGGATTTGTTGTATATGCCCAGGTTGGACAATACTGCCAGGTTATTACCTGAAACGTATACCTGAAGCCTGTCAATACCAGCACCCTTAATGAACTCGGGGAAGCTGTAGGTCAATCTGACATTTTTGAGTCTTAAATAGGTAATATCTTTAAGCCAGAAATCTGAGAAACGATTGTTATTCTCCCTTACACCAAGTGTTACTATGGGTAAGGTACCTTCCGGATTATTTTCAGGGTGATACCTGTTTTCCCAATGCAATTCAAATGGTGTGGATGCATTGTTGAACGGGAGACGAGCTAAACCGCTCACATTACCTGCATAAAGTGAAGCTCCCTGAAGCAATACACTTAAGCTGAAATTTTTGAAACCACCCATCAGGTTTATACCAAAATTCAGGTCCGGGTTTCCGGTTCCCTGCCCGATCTCTTGCTGATCTTCCCAGGTTATTACACCATCATTGTTGATATCAATATACCTGATATCTCCCGGAATAAGGGTTGTATTGCCATTCTGGTCCTGATCAATTGGATGATTATCGATTTCTGCCTGTGTCCTGAATAATCCATCTGAGACATAGCCTACAGACCGGTTAGTATTCGTTCCTGAGCGTTTGTATACCCGTACCTCCGCTTCTGTTTCATAAGCCTCTTCTTCAAAATCGATCCACTTGGATCGGGCAAATGTGAAATTTCCTGAGACACTGTATTTGAAGCTGCCTGCCTGGCCTTTGTGAGAAATCATAAATTCAATTCCTCGATCCTCTGAAGAGTTAAGATTCTCCAAAGGCAGAGCCGCTCCGAAGGTGCTTGGGAAGGCACTTATGGGTCTGGCAAGTACATTTGATCGTCTTCGGTAAAAGGCATCGGCCTGAAGTTGAATGGCTCCTCTGAGCAAAGTCGCATCAAACCCTACATTGTATATCGTCATATCCTCCCAGGTCATATCCGAATTAGGTAATGAGGAGGAATTCAACCTTCGATATTGATCCGTTCCAAACAAAAAAGGAGGATTGGTCACGACACTATAGCCAGTAAAATAGTCATAAGGTATGGCGTTCTGGTCATACCCTGTCCGGCTGTAGGAAGCCCTCATTTTCAGGAAGTTGATCACTCCGGAGCTCTGCAAAAAACCTTCTTCTGACAATACCCATCCTGCTGACACACTAGGAAAAGTACCCCATCGTGTTTCAGGAGGGAAAAAGGAGCTGGCATCAAAGCGTATGGTTCCTTCTATCAAATACTTATCTTTAAAACCATACCTTAACCTTGTGGCAAAACTTGTCCTCCCATTTTCAGTAACAAATTGCCCGATCTGGTTGAATACAGGGTCGCCGAAATTCAAATAAGGCAACTCATCAGACAGCAGATTCTCGGTTTGAGCGGATATCTGGTTGGTATTTTCTCCAATGTACTGTGCAATAAACAGTGCATTGATCGAATGATCCGCAAGCTCTTTTTTATATTCAATCTGGTAAATGGGTTTTATTCGGGTAAACCTTCTGTCTCTGATATTCAATTGGTTTTTGTTATTGGCACCGAATACACCGATTTGGGTATAGGTACCTGTATCAGGATCTCTTTCATGGATTGGAAAGGCTTTCCTGAATTCATCTACTCTAAGCTCATTTACACGATAGATTAGTCTGAAATTGGTACTTAATCCCCTTACACCCGGAATCTGCCAATCCAAATTGAAATTCGTTGTGATAATGTTTCTCTCCGAATCCAGAAATCCTCCAATATCGGAGAACAGGTTACCATAAAGCCTGTTGTGCGTACCCTGAAGATTCGAAGTTGGGTTTAATGTGGTATCAGGAAAAGTAGTAGGTGCCATGGGCTGAGATTTATAGATCCCTCGCATCATGGTATTGACATTGTCTCCATCTTCCTGTGGTACTTTCCGCTGAAACTCGTGTACAAAATCAAAGTCCAGGCTGGCAGAAATGTTCTCTGTGATTTTGGCATTTACATTCGACCTGACATTGTATCTTTTATAAAAGAAATCATCGGATTTTATCACACTGCCCTGATCGGTATATCCAAGTCCGGCGAAATAGGAGATGGCATCACTCCCACCGTTTACACTCAGGTTATGCTGCTGTAGTGGAGTCCACTTTTTAAGCGCAAAATCATACCAGTCATAGCTCTCATATCCGGGGATTCCGTCTTTGTAATTTTGAACCTGCTCTGGTGTGTAGGTTCTGTTTACTCCCATGTTTTCTTCCGCTTCCGTCCAGAATTCTGAATATATACCTGCATCTGTTATTACTGCAGGCTTTTTTGTGAACTGCTGCACAGAATAGCTTCCATCGTATGAGAATTTAGGCTTTCCAACATTTCCTCGTTTCGTTGTTACCAAAATCACTCCATTACCGGATCGCGCACCATAAATAGCCGCTGAAGCATCCTTTAGTACGCTGATGGATTCAATTTCATTCGGGTCTACGTTGTTTAGGTTTCTTTCCATACCATCAACCAATACCAGGGGACTGCCAAAACCCCGGATACTAAGATTTGCATTGTCCTGACCAGGTAAACCTGAACTCTGCTTTGTGATCACTCCAGGTATCTGACCTTGTAGTAGTTGAGTAGCATTTGGAACCTTTACCTCTTTCAGGTCCTCCGCCTTAATGGAGGTGACCGATCCGGTCAGGCTTTTCTTTTCCTGAGAGCCATAACCTACCACAACTACTTCTTCAAGAGAAGATATATCCGGAACAAGTGTTGCATTGATTACAGACCTTCCGTTTAACTGAAATTCCTGGGTTTGATAACCTACAAAGGAGATGGTCAATGCTGCATTTTCCGGAACTGTGAGTGTAAAAGCTCCCTCAATATTTGTGATCGTTCCATTTGTCGTCCCCTTTTCCTGTATGGTTGCACCGGGTAAAGGTTCTCCATTTTCATCTGAGATGGTTCCGCTAATGGTGTTTTGTTCCTCAATTAGTTCAGTGACACCATAATCTCTTCTAGCTTTCTTGATGTAAATGGTCTCATCAACTCTTTTAAATGATAGATGGGCCTGATCAGAAATTGAACGGAGGAGATCACCTAGATTCTGATCGCCCTTATCAATGTAGATTTTTCGGACATTGAATTTACTATCAATGTAAGCAAACTTGAAATCTGATGATTGTTCTATTTCAGAAATCAATGCTTCCAGATCATAGGGATTTCTTACCTCAAGGCTTACCTGGATTTCATCCACACTTTTCTGTTGAGCATTGGAATCGATCGCCAAAGCAAAGGTGTATGCTGAAAGCTGTGCGATAATCGCATATATGCAAAATTTCGACACCTCAATTAGTTTTTTGCGTAATTTTGGATTCATAAAAGATTGTTTTGGTAATAAATTATCAAATCAGTTTGCCCACAATTTCAAACTCATTTTCGCGGATGGATTGTCATTGTGGGTTTTTTTGTATTTCGTGATTTTTATGTCTTTTTCATAGCAATCGGGGTTTAGTTCTGTTATTTCAATATGACAGTTTCATTTTCAATCGTGAAGTCAAAATCATAGAGATAGGACAATCCAATGAGGACGTTTTCCAATGACTTGTTTTCAAACTCTCCGGTAAAATTCCCTTTGTGAGAAAAATCCCTCTCAGCTTCTACACTTACACCGTACCATCTCTCCAACTCCTTGATGATGTCCTTGATCTCTGAGTTTTTGAAGTATAGGATCTTGTTTCTCCATCCAAACGCATCCAGGGCATCTAATTCCATTATGGACAGATCTTTTTGACCCACTTTATACGAAATCATTTGGTTCTGTGAGAGTATAACGCCTTCTATGTTATTCGGAGAAGTGAAAGAAACTTTACCTGTAGCTACTGCTACATTAATAATTTCTTCATCAATATAAGTTCTGACGTTAAATGAGGTACCGAGCACTTTGACTGCCGAACCATTGGAACGAACAATGAAAGGCTTATCCTTGTTGTGCTCTACTTCAAAAAAGGCCTCCCCGGATAAATCAACAACTCTTTCTGAGTCATCAAATTTTTCAGGGAATTTCAATTTTGTACCACTATTTAAAGTAACAATACTTCCATCGGGCAGTTTGGTGGTTAATCGTTGGCCAGGGTTGGTTTCTTTCTCAATCATTAAGACTACATCCTTTTCTGGGGGAGTTGATTGATAGCCCAATCGATAAAAAAGAAAAGAAAGCGCACACAAAAGCAGAAACGAAGCAGCTATTTTTACTAATCGAATGGTTTTATTGCGTCTGGTAGGTACTTTGGATTGAAACAATTCACTCTCCAGACGTTCCAGCACATTTCTCCTCGCACTGATTACTTTACCATCGCTATTCTTCCAATAAGCTTCAATCTTGTTGAAGTATGCCTTGTTTAAGTCATCCTCTTCCAGCCATGTTTGAAGTTCCTTCCATTCTTTGTGATCCAGTTCATTATTCAAATACTTGACTATGAGCTTGTCCATTCAGTCTGTCTTGTTGATTTACGATTACACAAGAGAGAGTCAAGAACACGGTAAAATGGGGGAAAGAATTTGTAATTTTTACCACCAACAATGAATTATGCTGTAATTTGTATTATATTTTCAATTATTTCGCTTAAATATTGAAAATATCACATGATAGCAGGCCAGAATAACATCAGCCAGAATCCTATTAATCTGGAGTCTATAAAATCTACGTGATTTTTTTCCCGATAAAACCTGACGATTTCTTCCCTGAGTCGTTGCTGTGCATTTGTCAGGTGAGTCTTTACGGTTTCTATGGAAACTCCCAGCTCAGTAGAGATTTCCAGGTATTTAAGACCCTGCTCCCGACGCATCCTGAATACCAGCTGACACTTGTCGGGAAGATTGTTTATTGCCCTATCCAGAGTGGTTTTCAACTCTTTTTCGAGGAGTAACTGCTCTGGGTCGAGATAGTTAATGGATTCCCTCTTAATCTCAAGAAACTCAGAATTCACGAGCCTCAACTCCTTTACCAGGGCCCTGTATGCCTGGTTTTTTGCTGACACAAAAAGATAAGATTCCAGGTCATTTACATGGTTAAAATCGGCTCTGTTTTCCCAGAATTTTTTAAACAGGTCTGCCAAAACATCCTCTGCCAGTTCGTCTGAATTGCATATTACTTTTACATAGGTATAGAGGCGGTCGAAGTACGTATTGTATATTTCTCTGAATCTCATTTCAGTCAATCCTTTTGCCTCAGGGATTGATTTTGGAGATTTTGTATTATTCAGAGCCATTTTTATTGTTTACTTGAATTTCCAACTGAAATCCACCTCTAAATTTAATACATTTCAGTTTATGCAGCGTCAAACTACAATTAACATAAAAGAAACTGATGCCTGCACCCTGCCAAAATCAGATTGATCTTTAGTACAAAGGATCGCTGAAAAACATTAATTGATCAATAAGGATCAAAAAGTGTAGTGTCAATTGAGAACATGTTCCATAAACATGTATTTTCTGCAAAAGAAGAAAATTGCTTTGCTCCGACGCTATCTATTCTTACATCATTTAAATAAATGTATTTTCCGGGGATTGAGGTTTATCAGTGGTCTCAAGTTTAAGCCCTTTCCACTCGATATTCATGAGACCATCAGTATCAGAGACTTTTACTTCTTTATTCTCATAGCTCTCATCAGCCTTATTTACCTCAAACGTGAACCCCATAAAGGCTTTATCAATTTTCGTTAAATCAAATTCCTTCTCAATACCTGAATAGAAGATTAGATCCATCCAACTGGTTGTACCATCACTACCCATTTCCCATCTACCAGTTAATCCATCAAACTCGGCGCGGTACAGTTGCAGATTTAAAGTCAAATGATCCAAATCAACTGTAATCAAGTCATTTGCTGACTTTGGTACGCCAAGCTTATCCAGCTCATTCATGTTACCAAACTCGAATCGTAACCGAAGATCCTTGGCTATGAACTTTCCTTCCTTCAGCCGGTCTATACTAATATGTTTGTCTCCTCCATTAGAAATGAAATTGATACCCGCAAGAATTTTATTTCTTTCCTGATCACTGTAAAAAGTCGCTGAACTAAAATCATAGTCATCATGCAGAAACCTGACCTGCAAATATTTCGGCTTTTGAACCGTTCCCCAGTACAATAAAAATGGTCTTCGCTGATTCCAAAGACTGGACCTGTTGGCGGTAGAAAGAGCGTATACTTCCGTCAGATAACATGTACCGATGGTTTGAGGACTCTCCTTCTCGAAAAGATCTATTTCTGTGCGTGGGTATTCAGGGGAAAGAAAATAGGGCATCAAATAATTCGGAATCTGATGTTTAATTTTTACATCTTTCCGTTTTTGCTCAATCCCCAAATCAATTTGTCCGTTTGACCCTTCTTTCAATATTGAATAAAAGCCTGGCCTGACCAAAGTACTGTATGACCGGCTGTGTGGGCCTGCCCACTGACCAGTAGGTTTATGATAGTGTCTGGCAATGATTTCCCAACCTATAGCATACAATGAGTCAACCATTTGCTTTGCTACTGGCTCAACAATGTGGGATTTCATTCGAAATAATTCATCCAGGGCCACTATGGTATAGGTCGGACTGTTGTATTCCGAAAACCCGCCTTTTTCAAGGGTATAATCATAAAACTTCCTGAGCCTGACACTGGCATATTCCTGCATTTCCGGAAGATCAAACAGGTTTGATACCATATAAGTGACATAAGCTCCCATGATGGCAATATTGGTATAGCCCGGGCGCATATTCCTTTTCTGGATTGATTTGGCTGCCAATATCAGAGCTTCTTTTATTTTAGGTTTTAGGTCTGCAGGAATCCGATCCTGATGCCCCAACCAAACCTCAAGGAGACTTACAGCGTTGAAATCTGCCCAATTATAGTCGATTGGCGATATTTTGGTCGAAAGTGGCTCTTCCTGATAATAGGGCCACACACCACATGATCTGGAAGTTGTATCCTGATCCTGCAAAGTGAGGGTCTTTTTAATAATATCAAATGCTCTTTTAGCGTATTGGTCATCACCCACATCTAACAATAAAGTGGCATAAACAAATGAGCCCCGAACCTCATGAAATACTCCGCTGTCTGCATCGGTGTGGTAATTATATCCGCTTATTATTTTAGTGATCATCTTCTCTTCAGGATCAAATCTTTCATGCAGTCCATCCAGGGCTTGCTCCACGATCTTTTTCTCTTCCGGGTTTAGCTGGACTTTGCCATATTTGATAGAGCTGTTGTAAAAAGTGTTGTCAGAACATGACTGGACTATTGAAGTAAAAATGAAGATTAGAAATACATGGATCGTAAGTTTCATGATGATTTTTTCTAAAATGAATTAAGGGGTTTCAATAATATCTATATGTTCAATCATATGTTATATGCTGTAAAAAAAACCAGGTGGTATTAATCCACCTGATTTTTTTATGGTATGAAATACCAAAGATTTTTATTTGATATGCAAAGACTCGCTAGTAGCCGTCGTTTTGTAATAGTATATCACTCCCAACCTTGTCGATTTCCTGCTGAGGGATTGGCACATAGTTGTAGGTATTGTCAAAATTGTAAACGCCACCCATAGCATTTACATACTCTACCAGCTTATCTTGTCTCTTCAAGTCAGAATATCTATGCCCCTCAAAAGCCAATTCAGCCCTTCTTTCAGCCAGAATGGCTGTCACAAAATCATCTAATGTGGGTACATCACCAAGCGTAAGAGGACCTAATCCCGCACGGTTTCTTGTTTCATTCATCAAATCAAGTGATTGCTGCTGAGGAGAACCAGCATTCATTGAGATAGCCTCTGCATATAGTAATTGCACGTCCGCAAACCTTATCACAACAATATCCCCAATAAATCTGAATTCACTCAGGTCATACCCAAAGTCGTACTTGCGATTTTCCTCCCTCAGTTGATTAGGCGTATAGCCCAGTGTAGCATCTCTTCTAATATCTCCTGCTTCAAAAGACTCGTAGTATCCAGGTTTATACCTGAAGTTTCCTTGTAATCCGGGGGTGTTTTCCATATATAAAAACTGCTGTGCCCAATTGTTATTAGGAGCTGCCGGACTTAGCAAAACTGAAAGCATGTATTCCTGTGAACTCTTCTCCACATCCAAAGACCACAGGTTATTCCAGGATGGTTCTAGTGCTGCTCCACTGTTAGTGAAAACATTTGCCAAGGCAGTTTCCGCCTCACCCCATTTCTGTTGCTGCATAAGCGTTTTCGCCAGATAAACTCTTGCATCATATTCATCTACTCTACCTATTTCAACTGAAGGGTCAAGTAATGAAGCTGCCTGAGAGAAATCTGACTCTGCTATAGCCCAGATCTCAGCTTCTGACGATCGTCCCAGTGAATAGGATTCATCAACACCCAATGGTTCCGTGACACTTGGTACTCCTCCAAACCACAGGTTCAATGTATAATAGGCAAATCCTCTAAAAAAGTGAGCTTGACCTTTGATCCTGTCTTTCGCTGAAGCATCCATTTCCACATCATCAATTCTACTCAAAATGATGTTAGCTGGATAAACCAAATCCGTATAAAGGTTCCAAAACATACTGGTCGTATTGGGACCAAATTGGTTTTCTGCGAGTTCGAGGTAATGGTATTGGATATTGGTTAAATTATCTCCCCGATATTCTTCCAGCATTTGCAACCCGATAATTGCACCGGAAAACCTTGAATACAACCCTACGACAGCTGTTTCAAAGTCAGATTGATTAGAATAAAACTGACCAACTGTCCCATTATTCTGTGGAGGTAAATCAAGAAATTCATCACTGCAAGACCCAAATATGAGTATGGAGGCTATAGCTACTGTCCTATATATAAATTTAAAATTCTTCATAACTATTTAAAGTTTAAAAGGTGATGTTTAAACCAAAAGCGAATGTTCGTGGCAACGGAAGTGTTCCGAAATCATATCCCCAGCTTCCACTGGCACTGGCCTCCGTCTGGCTCGCTCCTCTGTTTGCCAAACCGGGTGCAAACACCCCCTCGGTGTTATAACCCACATAATCTGTGTTCAAAAACAGGTTATCAGCAGAGACATAAACCCTCAGTCTGGATATCTTGATTTTGTCCAGTAGGATCTCCGGGAGTGTATATCCCAATGTGATGTTCTTTATTCTCCACCAGTCTGCATCATAAAGCCATGCATCCTGCTCTTCATCGGTACCATTAGTTCCTGTTGTGGAGGTTATTTTAGGAGTAATACCGTCACCAGGATCACTTTCCGAACGCCACCTGTTTGCCCATCTGGCCATTAGGTTTGCGTTGGTGTTTTGAGACCTGTTATAGTATCTACTCTGGACATTATAGATCTTATGACCTCCTGAACCATTGATGAAAATACTCAGGTCGAAATCCTTGTATCGTAAGTTATTTGTAAGACCAAACTGCCATTTCGGCATTGGCTGCCCTACAATTGTCCTGTCATCAGCATCAATGTCGCCATCACCATCCTGATCCACAAATCTCACATCACCCACACCTTCGTCTTTAAAAAGTATTCCAGCATCAACCTCTGCCTGATTTTGATAAATACCGTCTGTTTCCCACATGTAAAAACTTCCAATTGCTTCTCCTACTCCGGTATAGCTTACCCTGGCATACCATTCACCATCAATGATCGGCGCATCATTTTGTCCCATCTTTAAGACCTCATTCTTGTTGAAAGAATAATTGAAGGTAGTGTTCCATTGAAAGTCTGGTGTGACGATATTTCTTGTATTCAATTCGATCTCTATACCTTTATTGCTCACATCACCAACGTTCAAAATAGTGGATGAGAAGCCGGATGTCAGTGGCAGTGGAGTGGATAAAAGCAATTCATTGGTTAGTGCTTCATACATGTCCACGGACAAATTGATCTTGTCATATAACAAGCCGATATCCAGTCCAATATTTGTAGTTGCTGTCTTTTCCCAGGTCAGGTCTCTGTTTTCAAATCCCCCTGGCACCAGCCCACTAACAAGCGTTTCGCCCGAACCAAGAACTGCATTTGCGGTAGCCAACGATGCATAGTGTCTATAATTGCCTATCCGATTATTACCGGTTTCCCCATAGCTTGCTCTCAACTTAAGGTTACTAATCGTTGAGTTATTTTTCAAAAATCCCTCATTAGCAATATTCCATGCTGTGGAGATAGATGGAAAGAGTCCCCATTTATTGTTTGCACCAAATCTTGAACTGCCGTCCCTTCGAATACTTGCTGTGAAAAGGTATCTGGAATCGAATCCATAAGTAGCCCGGGCAAACATTGAGATCAGTGACCATTCGTTGATGCTCTCGTTCCAACCTGTAATCTGGGTGGCATTGTTTAAAGTAAGTGAAAGGTCGTTTGGAAAACCTCTGCCAAATATTGATGAATATTCACTGTAATCTTTCTGACTGCTATAACCAAGTAATCCCGTAACAGAATGTTTTCCAAAATCCTTCATATAATTGGCAGTAGACTCCAAAGTCCAATTGTTCTGATAGTCATTGGAAATTGATGCACTTGGGTTACCACCCCCCAGAATGACATCTCGTCTCTCAGAAAACTTAAGGGAATTATACCTATAGTATCCGGCTACTTTCAATACCAAACCATCAATGATATTGAGGTCTATGTGAGCGTTAATTAAAGCTTGAGGTCTGGTAAACTGTTGCTTCAAATTGTTGAGCTCATATACTTTTTCAGGCCTATGACCTAATCCGTACTCAAAAGCGTAATCATTTCTAAATGTGAAACCATTATCAAGAAAGTAATAATCCGTTCCATCTAACAATGGTCCGCTTAGCAATGCAAGATTTATATTTCTATCTTTTCCTTCAGTATTTGCATCTATTTGAGTAGAGGTACTCCCTGCAACATTTAATCCAATATTGATCAAATTCGTCACTCGTGATTCAATATTGGTTCTGATTGAAAACCTTTCAAAGTTTGTTCCAACAGCTATACCTTCCTGATCAAGGTAATCCAACGACATAAAGTAAGTTGTATTTTCATTACCCCCAGTGAGTGAAATATTATGATTTTGAATGGCTGCAGTTCTGAAAAGATGGTCCTGGATCTCATTATCTGGCACGTTGCCGGTAAGCCAATTCGGATCTATTCGCATATTCGCAGGCCTGTTAGCATTTGGTTCGTTGGGATCACCACCACCGGTTTCCCATTGCCAGGCTCTCCATTCGGCCAATAACTCGGCATGCTCAGGTCCAGATACAAAATCTATCAGTTTTTCAGGTTTCTGAAACCCATATCTCATGCTGTATGAAATATCAGCTTTTCCTTTTCTTCCTTTTTTGGTAGTGATGATAACTACTCCATTAGATGCTCTGGAACCATAAATGGCTGCTGCTGCGGCATCTTTGAGTACCTCAACACTCTCTGCATCTGCCAGGTTAATGTTTGCGATGATACTGGCATCCTCAATAGGCATACCATCAACAACCCATAGTGGTTGGTTTCCCTCAGTAATAGAATTTGTTCCCCGAATCCTGATAACCGGAGCTGCGCCAGGCAATCCACTGGTTTGTTGCACGGAAACACCAGCCAGTTTGCCCTGGAGTGCTTCATCAATCCGTGGAGTAACACGGTTTTCAATGTCCCTGCCACTCACCTGAGATATTGCGGAGGTCAAATCTCTTTTCTTTACGGTACCATAACCAATCACGACAACCTCTTCAAGTGAAGAAATATCAGATTCCATTTTTATGTCGATTTCACTTCTACCATTGATAGGCACTTCCTGGGTTTGAAATCCGACAAAAGAAATTGTAAGGATAGCATTGTCGGGTACTGATAGATTGTAAGCTCCATCAACATTGGTAATTGTCCCATTGGTAGTGCCTTTTTCAAGCACCGAAGCTCCAGGCAGAGGTTCTCCATTATCATCGGTAACTATTCCGCTGATGGACTGTTGTTCAGAAACATTTTCCGTGACACTGGGCAGTATTTCAGTTTTATTAGTTACCACCAGGGCAATGGATTCATTGACCCTTTGAATGGATAATTCAGATTGAGTGGAAACTTCTTTAAGCAACGCCCGCATGTTCCACGCCCCACCTTCTAATGATACTTGCTTATTTCTGATCTCCCTTTTAGAATAAGCAAACTTGAAGTTGCTCACAGACTCAATTTCCTGTATCAGTGTAAGCAGAGGTCTGGAATGAACGCTCTCACTAATATTCACCTCGATTTCTTCGAGATACTGGCGTTGCGCAGCCGTTTCCGTGGCCATGGCCATCGTAAAGGTCTGACACACAATCATCACATAAATCGCTAGTTTGGACATGCGAATGACTATTTGTTGTAAATTTGCATACATAGAGTTTTGGTTTAGTTGCTAAAACTTTTAATAAGAGAGTTGAATGATTTCCTAGGTCCTCGACTCTCTTTTTTATTTCCTTTTATCGAATCACTATTACATTTTCTTCCTTTTTTACAAACTCAAATTCATAAACAAAGCTTAAACTTCTCAACACTTCATCAATCGTTGGATTATCATGATGGGCAGTGTATAACTTATGCTTTGAAAGCGTCTTTTCAACCTTTATTTCTACCCCATACCATCTCTCAATCTCACTGATCACCTCCCCTACCTGCCGGTCTTTGAATGCGATGATTTTATCTGTCCACCCAAAGATCAGATCCTCATCTTTGATATCTTCCTTCTGGATGAATCCATCTCCAATTGAAAGTACAGAAAGCTCCTGCGGCTCTAAATGTATGGCGTTGCCTGTTTGTAGACTTTGAACCTTTACTTTTCCAGTCCTGACGGCCACAACATGATTGTTGTCACCTTCATATGCCCTGATGTTAAATGAAGTACCCAATACTTCCACTTTCATTCCCTGCATTTTGATGAGGAAAGGCCTGGAAGGATCAGATTCTACATCAAAGAAGGCTTCTCCTATCAGCTCAACTTCCCTGGTTCCTTCTTCAAATACTTCAGGCACGATCAACTTGCTACCAGCATTGAGTTTCACACTACTCCCATCCGGTAGTCTTAAAGTAATGTTCTGACCAGGGAGGCTGGTTTTTTCGATATGCCTGATCGTTTTCGTCTCCACCACGGGCTCATTTTCAAATGTGGTATAGGCAATGATGGACAAGCTCGAAACCAGAATTATGATCGCAGCATATTTGATGAGTCTGGCAAAAGAAGACCTGATCGCCGGAGATGTCTGTATCGGATTATTGCCAATGCGATTTTTTATTTGATCTAATATTTCAACTTTATCGGTACTAAAGTCATATTGACTGTTTTGCCAATACATCTCAAAAGCTCTCAGCATTTCAGCTCTGTCAGCGTCGTTTTCCAGCCATTTATTCAGCTGGTGCCTTTCTTCCAGGGAGAGCTCTTTCCTTAAATACTTGAGAATTAGATGATCCACTATTTCTTATTTGGGATTAAAGAGTAAATAGTGGGTGTTTTAGACGGAATTTTATAAAATATTTACATTATGCTCAAAATTCTCTTCGATAAATTGAGACCAATATAAAATTTAAACTATTTAATTAAGAATATCACAAGTTACCGGATGGCAACAGGGAACTGATTACCAGGAGAATAATACTGCTGACACCAATCTGATCAACGGAAGACTGACCGCTCTCATTATCGAATTTTTTAAGTATCGCTTCGCGTACTATTCCGGTTGCTCGGATGAGTTGGCTTTTGACGGTGGAAACAGAAATTCCCAGTTCTGTCGCGATATCCTTGTAGGCCATCTGACGGTCTTTGGCCATTCGAAAAACCAGCTGAGCCTGGGCAGGAAGTGACTGAACCGTCTTTTCAATAACAGCTGATAGCTCTTTGGCTACCAATACCTCCTCCGGATTGACCCGGTCTATGCTTAAGAGTGTACTTTCAATGTTATCGTCCTTGAGCTTGTAGGACTTCTTTGAAACCAACCTGATCGCATGGTTCTTCACGGAAATAAAGAGGTAAGACTCTATTTCTTTTATTTTTGAGAGCTGAGCACTGTTGTCCCAAAGCTCCACAAAAACATCAGACACTACATCTTTAGCCAGCTCCCTGGACTTGGTGATGGTGCATGCAAAGAGAAAAAGTTGATCGAAATTGTCGAGATAGATCTTTTCAAAGGCTTCCTCCAGATTCCCGGATTTTAATCTTCTTATATTGGAGCCTTTTTCCATTTCAAAATTTAATATCCCATAAAAATATGAGATTTAAATCAATATTTAACAATTCCGCTTACCGCGTTGGCCTCTAAAGAATGTTTCTCTTACCCAATCACTCCTCCTCCCTCGCCTTATAAAACAGGTCGTAGTGCTGACTGGCAAGCTCGACCAACTCGGCAGCTTTTTCGGGATATACGCCGATCACGTTGCCTTTTTCTGATGGATCGTGAACCAGGTCAAACAAAGAGGTATCGATGACCTGCTGCATGTACTTGCCCGGGATCCCGTCTTTCCCACCTATCCTCACAGTTCGGTAAGGATGCTTAAGGTGAAGCTTCCATTTGCCATCTCCTGAAACGACACCCTGAAACTGGCTGCCATTCGATAGTGGATAATAGGCACTTTGATTTTCCGCACCGGGCTGATCCGTGATGATGGACCAGACATCAGTACCATCCACCGGATTTTTTGGCAGGGCGGCTCCTGTGAGACTGGCTATAGTAGGAAGGACATCAATCGTGCAGAATGCCTTATTGGAAAACGCATCCGCCTTTACTGCAGGTGGGTATTTGACGATACATGGGTTACGCACCCCACCTTCAAAGGTGGTGCCTTTACCTTCCCTGAAAGGGGTGATCCCCGCATGATCGCTGTAGCTCAACCACGGCCCGTTATCAGATCCTATCCAGATGAATATCGTGTTTTCATCCAACCCATTGTCTTTCAGCGCCTGGTTGATCTGGCCTACCGACCAGTCGATCTCCATCATCACATCCCCATAGATGCCCGTTCCTGATTTTCCTTCGAACTTATCGCTGACAAACAAGGGCACGTGTGGCATCGAGTGGGCCACATACAGGAAGAAAGGCTCTTCCTTATGATTGTTGATGAAGTTTACCGCACTTTCCGTATACCAGGTAGTCAGCTGGGTTTGATCTTCTTTCTGAACCGTATCGATCTTGATCTCACCATTCTCCCAATAGCTCAGCGGGTGGCGACCCCAGTATTCCGGGTTTTCAGGATGGTGCAACCACATATCGTTGGAGTACATCAGACCGGCCGTCTCATCAAAACCCCTGGCTTGCGGGCGGGTATGCGGTAAGTCACCAATGTGCCATTTCCCAAAACTACCCGTAGCATATCCTGCTGCTTTCATCACCTCTCCTATGGTGGCGTAAGCCGTGTCCAAACCAAGCCCATTGGGGCCATGCGCACCAAAAACTCCTGTACGCCCCGGATAACAACCCGAAAGCAACGCTGCCCTGGAAGCCGAGCAGATCGCCTGCGGCACATAAAAGTTCAAAAAGCTTGTCCCCTCTTTGGCTAGGGTCTCGATGTGTGGTGTAGGGTAACGAGGATCACCAAAAGGATGGTAATCATCGAATGCACCATCGTCGATAAACATGAGGACGACGTTGGGTTGCTTAGATACTTCTTCCTTTGGTGCTTCACAGGAAGAAAACAGGATCACAACAAATAGCAGGCTGGATGCGCTCAGGATCTGAGAAAAATGGTTTTGCATAAGGTTAGGATTTGTTACGAAATTAAGGGGAGTTGGATAGATAACCAAAGACTGTGGAATTCAGGAATCAGAAATCAGAAATCAGGAAAAGCCCGGTTGTCCGTGGGTGGTTTAGATTTAATAGTCCTACCTATTGTCTGAATCAATAAATCATCAATGGATCGCGTGTTTCTTTTTCTTTCTTCAGGAGTCATTTGCTCATACTCCTCAACAACCTTACCCATAGGCTGTGCTTGCCTGCCGGCAAAGGCAGGGCTCACAGCCTATCATCATCCGTCTCCAACTCACCCAGTTGATCGATTTGTAGTTGCTGTTCAAACTCTATCCCCCTCTCTTATGAAGTGACGGGGAGTTTGAATGGGCGACTGCGAGTTGGGAAGCGTTTCTAAATAAGCAAATCACTCTCTTTGATACGCTGATAAGAAGCAATTGATAACATTATCCTAACAATCTCCTACCATAGATACTGTTGCGAGCATTTATCAGTTTCGTTACATTAGCGCCCATTATAACCAGTGGGTGTACTGATATGCGTTATTTGAAACGCATTTACTCAACACAAAAACAATGCAAAGAAGAAATTTCCTTTTAACGACGGCTGTTTCCGTTTCGGCCCTGATTGCTCATCCCTCTATTAGCCTATCTCATGATAAAAGATGGAAAAGAGTGATGGCTGCCAAAGTAACTAACCCTGTAATTGAATTTCCAACAGAGAAAAGGGTACCATTGGGGTGGAAAGCTTTTCCGGTTGGAGTAGATGGAAAGCCTACCATTTTATATTTTGAAGGTGATTTCATAAACGGCAATAGGGGCTGGTTGAGAATCACTGCTGCCATCGATTTTCGAGAGCGTAAAAAGGTGGAAGTTTCTTTATCAAAGTCAGGTGAAAAGTTGGGAGTGATCGATATGTGGTTCGCACATCCGTTTCAGCCATTTCAAATTGAGCTCAGTAAAAAACAGATAAATAAAGCAGTTAAGCAAGGATTGGCTCTAAAAATGGTGGAAGGCACTAAAGATGCCTGGTTTTTTACACCCGAAGGCACTTCTGATGATGCATTGGGGTTAAGACCACAACTATTGATTGACGGTGGTTTTGAGTGGGAAGAGTCAGTAATGCAAAATATGTACTCGATGAATTCCTTCAGCCCATTTGGTTGGATGGGCGGTTGTGTGCAGGATGCGCTTTACGAAATGGCATTAAATGGAAATCAGCAAGCAGAAAAGACTTTGAAAATGCACCTCAATTGCTATCTGGACGATCAAAAGGGAGTTGTATTTGAAGATCCCCATACAAGACCAATTGACGGTAGGTTCAACAGTATCGAAGATTTTCTTCCGTTTAGTGGAATAGCTAAATATCACCCGGAACATAAGAGTATCAATATGATGCTTGAATTTTGTTCAAACCATGAGGATGAAAATGGATTAATAGCACATCATCATATCACCACAGAAGGTTGTTACACGCTGGCTTACCCGCTGGCCTGTATTGCTGTTATTAGGAATGACGATCAGCTTGCCAGGAAAGCCCTTAAACAGCTAATACTTCGTAGCAACTACCTGACGGATGATTTTGCAATTTACCAACGTTCGACCCATGAAGGTGAAAAAGGGTATGCCAATTGGGGAAGGGGAACGGTCTGGTACTTAATTGGAATGGCAAAAACACTAGCGGTTTTAGAAAAGAGTGGTTTCAGGGATTTACCTGAAGTAGAAACTATCAAGAAGAAGTTTTTAATAGAGGTGGAAAAGATCTCCAAATATCAAAATCCAAAAGGAATGTGGTATAGTTTCCTGGATCAACCGGAGACAGAGATTGATACTACCGCGACATCAGGTATTGCAGCTTCATTTGCCTGGGGCAATAAGCTTGGATATCTGGACAATTCTTACAGAATGAAAGCGGAAATGGCTTATCAGGCATTAAAGAGCTACATTACTCCAGATGGATTTTTAACCAATGCCTCTCAGATTAACAGGGGTGGTGTAGAGCTACAGGCCAGTGAATACCGGGTGATAACGCAGTTCGCTTTAGGCTTGATGGCCCAGTTGAAATTAGTCTTATCAAGTCATTAGTTGACTGGCGATAATTAGAAAGGGAAAAGAAGGCTTACAACTCACCCTTCTGTCCAATCTGGGTTTATTTTTCAGCCTCTATACCCCTCTCTGCGAAGAGAGGGAAGTTTGATTTGCGATGGAGACTGACCATTCTACCCATGGGCTGTGACTCACAGCCCATCGCGATTATGGAATTCAAGTGGATGAATCCTCCCATTGCGCCCCCTCATGGAGAGGGATAGTTCTAAACCAGTTTCCACCCTCTGTCTAGCAGATCTCTCTTTTGGAGAGAACGAAGTGTGACTAATTAGGCGGAATAGGAATTCTTCGTCGACGGGGTACTGGAATGTGAGGTTGTAAAGCTTTATATCAGTTGACATAAGGCTTTAAAGGCCTTGACGTAAGGCCTTATACGAGGTCGTGTAAGGCCTTATAGAGGGCTGCGTAAGGCCTTATAGAGGGCTGCGTAAGGCCTTATAGAAGGTCACGTAAGGCTTTACAGAAAATAAGGGGGTGTTTTAGCCCAGTTTTTAGGGTAAAATCAGGTGGTTTCTCCGGTTTTTCTGTAGTCCTTCTCCAAGTTGGGTTGTTGGGTTGCTGGAAGGACTGATCAGACAGGATTGATGATATGGTTTAATATCACATGACCTAGTTATCCTTTCCCTACGGGATATTCAGTCTTCTATTGTTAATATTATCCGCTCAAGCCGCGGAGGCTCTTCCTTTTCCAATCGATGAAAAGGAAGCAAAAATCTTTGTCGGAATTATCACTTCCCCCCACAAGGCCATCACACGCCGTAATGACGGACCATCGGAATTCCGACTGGCCACCGCTCTTTTGCTTCGCAATTTGGAGGGGTTAGCCATGAAAATAAGTATCAAGCTAATTCAGATGAAAGAGCAAAGAATAATTTCCTTATTCAATAACACACTATTTATACTCTCTATCAATCAATATGGTAGAATTTTCAGGTAGGTCTGAGCAAAATCGAACCATTATTATCAAAGTGAGGTCCAGAAAACCTGAATAGACAATCACGGCGGTGGGGGAAAAATGGTGGGCAGCTTGCGGGAGGCCGTGTTGCACGAGGTTGGGCATGAGGGAGGCGTGTGGTGCGTGAGCCGTGCACTTATTAATTTTTCCAAAGGCTTTTTGGCGGTCCGCCGCCGCGGTTCGTTTTTGGCCTTCAAAAATGAAAGCCCCCCTGGCAAGGGTGGAAATTAAAATATTTTGAAGTAACTGAAATCCAGAACCACTTCTCCAGTCCTAAGTGAGTTCCATATAACAGGATGATGGTCTGTGAGTCCTGCCTAACACAGACCATCGGTGAAATTGATGGTCATCTTGTAATATAAAAATCCCCTCATACAGCCTAATTTCAAACATTTTTAGGGGGTGTCAGAAATCACGCGTGATTGGACTCCCAATCACGCGGGGTAAGGACTGTAATCACACATGATTTTGCTCCGAACCCCGCGTGATTTTACCCTAAACAACACGTGGTTTTACCTCAAATGTCCCTGGTTTTACTCCGAACCACACGTGGTTTTACCTGGAACAACACGAGGTTTTGGTCGGATTCACGTGTGGTTTCACTCCGATTCACGAGGGGTTAGGGTTGCGATCACACGTGGTTTTTTTTAAGCAATAATTTTTATGGTTTTTGAACACCTTTTTCGGATAATAAAATCTTGTAGTCAATAAAGGTTCCCTCACAATGACGAGATTTGTTGCAGAGGCTTGTGCTGACTCCACTACACTTGGTGAGGGGTACTTATTGCCTAAATGTTATACTTTATATTATCGAAATTTTGGAACCCTGACTAGCGTATCACGGCGGTGGGGGAAAAATGGTGGGCAGCTTGCGGGGATGCCGTGTTGCAGGAGGTTGGCCATGAGGGAGGCGTGTGGTGCGTTGGCCGTGCACTTATTAATTTTTCCAAAGGCTTTTTGTTTCGTTTTTGGCCTTCAAAAATGAAAGCCCCCCTGGCAAGGGTGATGATCAAACTGTTTTATAAGTGAATAAAGTCTTGAAAACTTCTCCAGACCTAAGTTCCATATAACAGGACGATGGTCTGTGAGTCACAGACCATGGGTAGGGGTGCAAGGGGATTGTATCGTCACCAATCATGAGATCTGACGACTCCTGATTGATTCCTCACAATGACGAGATTTGTGGCAGGGGTTTTTGCTTGGGCTTGAGCAGGTTATTCCAATGCCTTCAGCAAAGAACCCATCACCGCATACTGCTCATCACTATCCCCTACCTCGGCTTTCAGCCTGAAAAGCTCTTTTTTCAAAGCCTTGATCTGATCCTGGTATTCAGGGTCACCATAGATGTTGTTGATCTCTTTGGGGTCTTTTTTCAGGTCGAAGAATTCCCAGGTGGGGTCATTGGCTGTCACACCTTCTTCCCTGAGTGGCTGACCATAGAAATAGATGAGCTTGGCGTCTTTGGTGCGAACACCCAAATGCGCTGGCCGATGGGTCTCATGAGTCCAATAGCGATAATAGAAGGATTGACGCCAGTCGGAAGGGGTCTCTCCCTGGAGGTTGGAGCGGAAGCTGCTGCCCTGTATAAACTCCGGTACTTCGATCCCTGCATAATCCAGGAACAACGGAGCAAAATCGACATTCGTGATGATGTCATCATTCACGGATCCGGGTTCGATCTCCGGTGGATAGCTCACAATAAAAGGCATCCTGATCGACTCCTCGTACATCATGCGTTTGTCAAACAGACCGTGCTCACCCAAAAAGTAGCCCTGATCCGCTGTATAGATCACGATGGTATTTTCCCTAAGCCCCTCTTTGTCCAGGTAATCCAGCACCCTGCCGATGTTATCATCGATAGCTGCCCCTGACCTTAAAAAATTCTTGATGAACTGCTGATACACCTTCCTTCTGGCCTCCTCTCTCGAGAGCCCTTCGGTAGAAAATGAATCAAGCAGATATCTTTCCGGATTGTTCGTAAACCGATCATTCATGATCTCCAGGATCTGCCCCTGAAAAGTTCGGGAGGTCTTGTCCGGATAGAAATCCAGTAGGCTTTCCGGCTCCGGCATTTCCACATCTTCATAAAGTGAAGCGAACCTTTCCGGATAGTTAAACGGCTCGTGTGTGGCCTTGAAGTGATGCATCAGGAAGAAGGGTTTTTCCTTATCCCGCTGCTCCAGCCAGGCCAATGACTGATCTGTGATCACATCCGAAGAAAACCCTTCATACACCTCTCCTTCCGGCCAGTTTTCATTGTTTCTGAGCACAGGGTCAAAGTATCGACCCTGCCCGGGAAGCACGTTCCAGGCATCAAAACCCTGCGGCTGTGTTTTCAAATGCCATTTCCCGAAAATGGCCGTTTGATACCCATTTCTTTGCATGAGCTTAGCCACTGTTTCCCTGTCCGGGTCAATGGCATCAGACAAAGTATACACATCATTGCGATGGCTGTATTCCCCGGTTAGAATAGCCGCCCGGCTCGGCACACAGATGGAATTGGTCGCAAAGACATTCATGAGCTGAGCACCTTCGCTTCTCAGTCTTTTGATATTGGGAGTATGAGCCACCTCGTCCAGCACGGATCCATAGATCCCCCATGACTGTGAGGTATGATCGTCGGACATGATGAAGAGGATGTTGGGAGGTTGTTTCCTTTCTGAGCAGGACATAATGCCAAGCACCATCCAACATAAAGAACAACAGAGAAGTTTTTGGATCATTGAGAGATTTGCCATTCAGCATTTATTAAATTGATACCTCAACAATAATAAATTGTAGGATCACTACGCAAAGAATCAATCAAATTTCATAGCGTTTGACCGCACTTCACTATATCAAATCAAACAATTTTAAAAGTAAACCCAGAACCACTTCTCCAGTCTTACAAGGGGATTGTGTCGTCACCAATCAGCCAATGGCTGAAAGGCTTCCTCACAATGACGAGATTTGTTGCAGGGGTTCGTACTGACTCCGCCTATAATATGTAAGTGAGGAATTAGTTCTTTGCAAATGATATAGAAAACCTGAAATCTTATTTCATTGCTAACTCCTCAAATTGCGTAGCAAAAGAGCGGTGGCCCGCCAGAATACCGGGCGTGGGTGGCCATCGTGGGAGGAAGTGATTATTCTGGCTTGATTTTTCTTTGTTTCGTTTCTTTTCATCAAGGAAAAGAAATGAAAGCCCCCTGGCAAGGGTGATGATCAAACTATTTTGTGAGAGAATGAACTCCAGAACCATTAATAGCACGATGGTCTCCATGGAAAGGGGGTGTGTGGGGCTTTTCAAATGCTAAATCGGTGAAAGTCTTGAAACACTAGTATTGCACAGGGATTGTTTCAAAACCTACATCGTCCTCTTCGAGAGACGATGAACGGAGGGAAGAGAATAAAGCCCCTTAAGTATAGATAGTATCAGAGTCCCTACGGTGACTCTGATTGGCGGTAGTCATGAAATCCAGAACCACTAATAGCACGATGGTCTGTGAGTCACAGACCATGGGTAGGTAAGTTTGTGCTTCACCGCAATAATGAGTAAGTACTAATCATTGAAAATGGCCAGTATAAATATCAGGCAATACTTTGTCACTTCGTCAAACCCGTCGACTTTACAATGACAATCCAATCCAGGTCTACGTCTGATGGAGGAGTCCCCACATTCACTACACTACCCCCACCAATTCCAGTTACTGAGCCACTAACCAACTCGCCTTCGGTCCTAGGATTGTACCATTTAATATCATAGAGCATTTGGGTACCGCTCAGGTCCAGTTCAACTTTATTCAATCCCATCGGCTTATACACGGCATATATCTGATCTGCTTCTGCCAGGCAATAAGATTGATCATCTGAAGTGAGTTCATCCGCAGGTTTCATCCTCCAGAAAGGTATTTCATTCTCAAAGAACCGTCTGGCGTGCCGATTCTGGTCCCAGAAAAGATCACGGCTCCTGAAGTCCTGGCAGGTGAGATCGGAATTAGGGCTGTCGTAGCCGAAGTACCATTCCAAGCCATAACCTCCAGCGAAAAGGGTACCATACATGGCATTGCCCCGGGCCTCATTGTGCTCCATGTCTTCATCATCCGGAAGCAATGCATAGCGGGCACTTCCCGGCTCATCCACAGCCAGTGCCCAGGGTTTTCCAATGCTGTCTGTTTTGTGCTTCCACTTGAGCACCCTTGCATGGACATCTTTAAATTCCTTGTCGCTCAATTGCAGCGAAGCGCCTGTCAATGGTGACTGATCACCAATCAGCCCCGCATAGCGATCGTCCTGATTGGGAAAAGTGTGCATCACGAGATGATGCTTATAGGGATCCAGGTTATAAACATAGTTGGCAGCCTTTATCACCTCATCAATGGGTTGATTATTCTCTTCGCCCAGGTTCCAGTTTAGTGCCAGATGATGGCCAAACCGGGCGATCAATTCCCGGTAATACAGCTTACCTTCCACGCCAAACACCCCTTTGTCCATTAGGTGATCGGTCTCCGTCTCATGCGTCTTGAAGTGAAGAAAAAGTCCGAGGGTCTCCGCATATCCAAAGATGCGCTCCCACTGCTCCAGCTTGGACACATCAAACCTTGTTTTGTGGAACCAGGTCTCCCAGGCTTCCTTGTTTTGCTTTTCATTGGCATAAGCCTCATATTCAGAAAACGGCACTTTCAGCAAATGAGGGAAGATGTTGCGGTCATCCCCATCTACGTTGAAGGTGAGGAAAGAAAAAACATTCAGCTCTTCTGAAACGAGATAATTCAAGGCCCCCATTAGGTTTTTGCCTTTGCTTCCTTGCCAAAGAAAAGACTGGGCCGCCTGATCAAAGTCTTTCGCATGAGGACTCCACGACTTTCTAAAGTCAAACACATTCGTCGTGCTGTCAATGTCTTCATAGGCCAGCAGATTTTCCGGTGCATCCACGCCCAGCTTGATGAAGTAGTCTCCCGTTTCGGCATATTTCAGGTAGGGCTCTCCGATATACTGCAGTCTCCCCTTGGCCCTGTTGTCATGACCTGATTTGTCCGAATCTGACACAGAAAAACTGCCTGTAAACCCGTCCATGTATTCGGCACTCGAAAAGCCAGAGAGATCATCCGCTACAGCAACATTATCTCCTTTTTTGAATGAAACCATGTAGCTCCACTCACCTGTCTCATTTGGTATGAAATTGGCCACCCATTTGTTTCCTGAGTCTGCACCTGATTCGGCTGCATCACCATCGGCTGCATAGTAACCCGGAACTATAAACTCCTCATTACCATTAGAAAAGGTAACATCCAGCCGGTAGTTCAGGAAGGGATTGTCCTCGTCCAGCTCACTGGTCTCTGGCCCCTCAAATACCAATGATATCTTGTGCCATTTCTTCAGCTCACCGGTGACCATCACCTGGTTTGTTTCCTGGCATCCAATGGACAGACAAATGATCACGATTAACAGAATACTGATCGATGAGCTAAAGCTTTTCATAATGGTTGGTTAAAATGAATTCACACGTAAGGTAACCAGATGTTCGCCAGGTTCCAGTCGAATAGAACCAAAAGATGAGTTGACCTGGCTTCCATTCACGATCACGGTATCATTTTCAGCAGCATCCAAGACCAATTCTGCTGCCATATTCGCTGGTATGGTGAATCGATATGTTTTCACCCGGTTATTTACTTTTTTGAAGTCTGCTTTCACTGTCCCTTTCAGGAAAGGCACTTCTATATTGGTGAATTCCAGGTCAGCCAACTGAGGCTGAATGGTCACAATCTCGCCACCCGGGGTTTTAGGTCTGATTCCCCACATCCTGCGGGCAACAATGTTACCAGGTACCGCACCCCAGGCATGGTTCCAGTCGGAGTTGGGTTTGTACTTCATGTCCCATGCCTCCAGAGAGATGGTTGATCCAATGGCTATCATGTTCCACCAGCTGCGATCGTGGGTAGCTGTCATCAATTCCAGGGCATATTGAGCTTCTCCGGCTTCATACAAGGCGTCCATCAGGTATTGTGATCCATAGACACTACAGGCCATGCCTCGTGACTTCATGAATTCCACAACGGCCTTCACACGATCTTTAGGGACAACCCCAAAGGCCAGGGCAGCCATGTTGCTATGCAAAGAAGAATGATCGGTTGTGTCACCGTCTACATAAACTCCGGTCTCAGGGTTTGTTAATCTCTCATTGATGGCCTTTCTGGCTTTGATGGCTCTGAGTCTAAATTCATCTGCTTCCTGGTATTTGCCCAGGATCTCAGCAAATTCCGCCATGATCACCATGTTGCGATAGTAAAAGGCGTTCACCAGCGTATTGGTTGGGCAGAACACAAATCCATCCCGTTCCCCTTCTTTTGTAGCAAGCTTCCAGCCCGTATCTTTTTGTGCCGGAGGCCAGTCTGTAATGTCTCTGAGCTTTACCTCAGGGTCTTTGAATCCGAGTTGCTTCATGATCTCCGGTGTCACCCGCGTGGTACTGATCAGGCCATCCTCGTCAGCCAGCTGATACAGCGTCTTGTATTTTAAGGGTTCGTAGTACTTTTCGATGAGCTCTGTATTGCCAGTATACATGTAGTCATCATAAAACATCAGCGCCACATGCTGCTGCCACTCGGTAGGCCAGGTTGGGTATTCCATGAAATACTCGATGGTCCTTCTGGCAATCGGGTACTCCCGATCGACAGCGTAATGCGTAAGCTGGTTGAGGTATGCATCTGCCTCGTATGGAATCCGCTCCCGATCACCATCTACATACAAGCCCGCGAAAGAAGTGGCTTTCATGGAATACTTGCAAAGGTCCCATACCTGGTTGAGCACAGTATCCGAACTGGTAAAGCTGCTGGCATCTTCCTCCCAGTAAGTGAAGTAAACATCCTGGGTAAGGTCCTTAGCTTTCAATCCGGCTATTGCACCGGCTATTTCCACATATCTGAATGGAAACAGCACCGGGAATGAATCCGGTAATGCCACAGCCTCAGGTTTTGTATTCCGCTCATTGGGTGGCAGTTCGACCAGGTACGATGTTTTGGCAGGGTCTACAGCCAACTCATAAGCCTGATACCGGATATTCCCCTGTGGGTCACGGTTGATCCTTCCATTTTCAAGCTGCTCGCCCAGGTGTATGGTCAACGTATGCTTTGAATTAGCCTGATAATTGATCCTTAAAGCTGCAAATCCATCTTTGCCAAAATCAGCAAAATAGCTGTCCTGACCTATTGATTTAAAAGCGACAGGCTTTACATGATCCACCTGGAAAATATTGGGGGTTGTGATTTCTTTAGGATCAGCTACACCCATTTTGAAGGCCTGCGGAGAGGAATAGGACGTCACCCGGTTGAGTTGATCCCAGATCCTCACTTTCCAAAAGTAAGATTGACCATTTTGTAAAGGCTTCCCACCAAAAGCCACATTGGAATTTTGTTTCGATCTTACCTGTCCGCTATCCCAGATGTCGCCAATATTCTGATTGATCTTTTCTTTGGATGAAGATACCAGTACCTGGTACCCTTGCTGATATTTTGCTCCCTGAGGCACGATCCATGAAAATTCAGGAGTGTTATCTTTTATAGCCGTTCCGGGTTGCCTCAACCATTCTATCATCAGTCCGCCGGGACTTCCAACTGTCGGATCATCATACTTCTTAGCAAGCTCATCATTTTTTGACCGTAGCTCAGCGAGAATGGTCTGGTGTTTCTTAGAAGTAGCGAGATTCTTCGTCTCCCGGGGATCTTTGGATAGGTCATAAAGCTCTTCGATTGATTGATCGTTTACATATCTCAGGTATTTCCATCCGGCTGTCCTAACACCTTCACTCGGAGGGATGTGCTCAAACTCCCAAAGGTGCTCAATGAGGACTGTGTCGCGCTCCAGGTCGTGTTGAGGATTTTTAAGAAAGGGCACCAGGCTTTTGCCCTGCCACCCATGGGGTTGTGAAACGCCTGCCAGATCAGCGATTGTTGATGGCACATCGATATTCAAGGCCATCTGCTCGATGTCACTGTGCTGGCCGGCTCTGGGATCAAAAATGATCAGGGGAACCCTCACAGAGTTATCATACATCAACCATTTTCCTGCCAGCTGACGCTCACCAAGGAAATACCCGTTGTCACCCATCAGGATGATGACGGTATTTTCGTCCATCCCCTTTTCTTCCAGCTTTTTCCTTATTGCTGTGATCTCCCTATCGATATCCGCAATCATGCGGTGATAACCTTTTACACTGTGCTGATACTTTTCCGGAGTATCATATCTCCAGTACCATCGGGTACGATTGAATCCTTCTCTGACTATTTGCGGGAGCTTTTCAAAGTCTTTGTCTTTACCTAAGACCGGTCCGGGAACATCCCCTGCTACCAGGTGCTCATTAGATGGAGCATCCCAGAAATACTGGTCTTCTGCCGGATCATGAGCATGGGGAGCACTGAAACTCAGGCTCAGGCAAAATGGCTTGCCTTCCGGAGCATCCTCAATAAAATCCAGTGCCTGCTGACCGGTGTATCGGGTCAGGTGAACCGTTTCGCCGTTCAACTGCTTATAATAATATCCGCGTTCATCTTTGTAGGCTCCATTTCGATCATAGCTATCAAACTGATCGAAAAGCATGGCTTCCTTTTCATACCTCACCCCGAATTTGCCGTAGAATCCGGTATAATAGCCGGCATCCCGCAATACCAATGGGTAAGATGCCTGCATGAATTCTTCCTTGAGATCTCCAGTCTGAAAGGTGTAGCGATGAGTTCTTTCATAGGTCCCCGTGAGAATCGAAGCACGACTAGCTGCACAGATGGGGGTCGTCACGATGGCTTGCTTGAAATAGGTACCTTCCGAGGCGAGCCTATCCATTTCAGGCGTTAAGGAAAGTGGATTACCCGCATACCCCAGGGCATCCCAACGCTGATCATCTGTGAGGATGAAAATGATATTGGGTTGATCGGTTTTTTGGGCAAAGAGTGTACTGGTAACAAAAAGGAATAGTAATAATGAAAGAAGTTTACGCATCTCAGGTCAATAAATTGATTTAGTTGTTATTTCAAGCTAATTAACACATCAGACAGCATATTGACATCCTGTAGCGTCAGGTCAACCAGTAAAACTACTTCTTGGAAGTCCTTTCCTTCTGTTCCACAAAATAGGGCTGAAATGTGTAGTCAGACGGTGCCGCCCAATTCACATTCACTTTGGGTAAAAGGGCACCCAGCTCCTCTCTCACGGATTCGGTTTTTGTCTCCTTAGCAACGTTGATCCATTCATTCGGATCATTTTCATGATCGTAAAGCTCCTCGCTGCCGTCTTCGTAACGAGTGTAGCGAAACTGCTCAGATCGAACAGAATGGTTATTCATGCCATAGGTAGTGATTGCATAATAATCTTTCTCATTCTTGCCGGATTGCATAAGTTCGACCAGGCTGATCCCTTCATTTTCGTCATTTGCCTCTAAACCGCTCAGTTCCAGCAGGGTTGGATAGATGGATAGCATTTCGACCGGCTGATCAACAACTTTTCCATTTGGTAAAGAGGGAGCTGCAAAGATCAACGGGGCGTTGGTCGCCTCTTCCCACAAGGCGTGCTTGGCAAAGGTCTCTTTCTCTCCCAGCCTGTAACCGTGATCAGACCAAAGCACGATAATTGTGTTGTCTGCATACTCACTGTTTTCCAGAGCTTCCATCACACGGCCAACCTGCGCATCTACAAAACTCACACATGCCAGGTAAGCCTGTATGATATCATCCCAATTTCCTGATTCGATGGCCCACTGTGTGGTGGGCATCATCGGAAGGTCATTGATTTGTAAAGCCACATTGGGCACATCTTCAAGGTCATCAGCTTTATAGGGAGTCATTTCCAGGCCTTCCAGCGGGATCTGGTCAAACCATTTTTGCGGTGCATAAAGTGGAACATGCGGACGTACAAATCCCACTCCCATGAAAAATGGTTGATCATAATCTTTATTCAAACGTTCGATCACCCAATCTGCAGACTGATAGTCAATCATCAGGGAATCCACTTCCGGATAGGCACCCCAGTCGGTGCTGGTCCTGCCGTACTTTTCCTGATCTGAGGTGCCAATACCATCCCATACAAAACGTTCTCTGGGCCTGGGACCAAAGTTGCCTGTCCGGCCTCCTGACTCATCAAATACCCCATCTGGAGCATGCTGGTGAAAGAGTTTACCAATACCCATGGTATAGTAGCCATTTTGTTTAAAATACTCGGGTAGTAAGGTAACTTCCGGCACGACTCCCTTTATATCATTATCGTTAATCATCCCATAAATACCCGTAGTAGAAGGACGCAACCCTGTCATGATCGAAGCCCTGGACGGACCACACAGAGGAGCCTGGCAGTGGGCATTGGTGAAAAGTACTCCCCTGGAAGCCAGCTTATCCATGTTGGGAGTTCGGGTATTGGGATGCCCATTCATACACCCCAGCCAGTCGTTCAGGTCATCGATGGCGATGAAAAGGACATTGGGTGGTTGATCGACCTTTTCACTAATGATTTCATTGCGGCAGGAAACAGTAAGAAGCATCAGACAAACTGCCAGTAACAACAGACTATTTTTCATGGGATAAATTTTTGGATTGTCCAAGTTACCCCGAACAGAATAAAATCACATAGCTCCACGAAAAGTTTATGCTACCCAAATAGGAAAGGATCAGCTCAATTGACTGCTATTCCACCTACTTTTCTTGTTCTGAGATTAGAAACCACATAATCGCCAACAGCCTCACCCTGCGACACCCCTTGCTCGATCGCCATTCTGTAGTGTATACCACCATATAACCTACTTATCGCTGCCTCTTCAGAAGCCTGCAAAAATGAATCGAACTCCCTGGTAGGTAATCCATACTCATTTTCAGTGGTGTCTGAGAAGAAAAAGTGATCCCCAAAATAGTCTGTAAGGGTAATGGCGGCGGCCCTGGATATTACGCTGTGGCCACTGGTGTATTCAGGAAATGGTGGTGTTTGCAGCAATGGCACCCATTTTTCATCCAGATACTGATGTATCAATGTTTCTGGTCGGACGACAATGCTTCTCCATTTCTCATCCCAGCAGCTAATAAAACCATCAAATAACGAAATGGAAGTACGCACATAAGCTTCTACTGTCTCATCAAAATCTGATCCTGCGGTACGTGTGGCTACTGCAACAATACCAATCCAATGTCCACCGGGGGTTATCTTTTTAGTGGCAAACATGGCATGCCCCCGGTGATGTGAAACATACGGATTGCAATCCCAGAACTTGGCAATGTCCGTACTTTCTTCATCCAGGTTTACCCCGACATCATATACTTCTTTCAATTCCTTATAGAATCCACTGTTTTCTTCCATCGTCATTTCCAATGGCGGCTTGGGGCTAAACTGTCGTGCCGAATCGAGGATCATAGGGCGTATTTTGTTCCAGTGAGGTTCGATGCCTTCCATGTAGTCCGGAGGGGTGGGCTTCCACTTAAAGGTTTCGTCCTGCACCGTATACTTTGGAAAAGTACGGGTCTGCTTATACATATCACCATCAGCCCATTGCAAAATATGTTTGGCCACTACTTCTCCGTAGGCCAGAGAGTTCTTTTTGATCCCTGAAGGAAGTCCGGTTTCTTCCAGCCTGGCATAGAAGTTTTCCCGGTATTCATCAATCTTGTTTTCGGAAAAGATCAGCGTCTTTCCTACTGTGAGAAAAGCATGGATACTTGCCAGATTGGGATCAATCTGCTGGTCCGCTGGAGGTGCCGGAACAGGGCTAAGGTCCGTGACCTGACCAGCCAGTGACTGAAGTGTATCCGGGTTTAATGCAGCCAGGACTTCAAATGCCGCAATATTGGGATAAACATATACCCTACTGGCAACAGGTGGTGAAAAAATATCATACACGATCACATCTGTGAGCTGCTTTACCGCTTCATTATAGGACTCCGGATTTGCAAGGATTCCCTTATAGCGATTGTCCTCCTCACATGAGTAAAACAATACAGTTGCAAATGCAAAAAATAGAATTACTCCTCTGTTCATACGCTTCAATTTTATAAACTTATGTCAACGCCTGAACGATGACTCAACTAATTCATTTTTATCAAGAATAACAGGTTTTCCGCTATTGGGAACCATAACAAATTTACCATTATTTAAGGTAATTACTTTCCTGAACTCTTTGTCGAAATCAAGGGGCAGAAACCCAATAAATACATATTGACCATCTCCGGTTCCCTTCAAAATCCCCCCCGGGCTGGCGTCATATCTGCCTACGGAAGTCACAGCCCCAAAGAAATTTCCCACATAGATAAAATCAGTGAGTCCGTCATCATCCAGGTCTGTAGCCAGAACATCATTGATGGGGCTGAACTGGGCCTGGAGTGGAAAGTCCTGCTTGATATATTTCCCGTTTTGCCATACAAAAACACCAGAGCTTAGATCATGCAAGTAATTGACCTGAGTCACTTCTTCCTCTTCCTTTCCTGTCAGATCTTTGAGTGTCCTGGTCTGAGAAAACACAGAATAGCTTAGGAAGTCCTTCTTCAGATAAGGCAATTGAGCGGCCAGTTCATCCCTGGAAGCAAAAGGGATTTTTGAACCATTGATATAATAAAAGATAATGGGGTCCGGTTGTCCATTCCTGTCAAAATCATCCAGAAACATGGTCACAGGTTGGTCAGGTGATGCTTTGAACTTGCTGTTTAAACCGAGATTACCCAGCACAATGTCATTCTGACCATCCTGGTTTACATCCGTTATCTCAATGGTATTCCACATACCATGGCTACTACCCAAACCGATGTCTTCAGTAATATCTTTAAAGTCTGTGTTTCCATCGTTTCGCAGGACTGTCACCGGCATCCAATCTCCTACCACAAACAAATCCAGGTCACCATCCCCGTCGAAGTCGTGCCAGGCTGCATCGGTCACCATTCCCGGTGTCAAAACCCGGGATACTTTAAGCGTGCCTTCCTTGTTTTCCATCAATAGGCTTTCGGGGATCAATCCATATCCTCCGGGGACCGATCTGCCACCCACAAAGAGGTCCGGGTCACCATCATTGTCATAGTCTCCAGGCGCCACACATGATCCATTGATGGAGGGAAGTGTTAGTTCTACTTTCTCAAAATTTGCTTTGCCGTCATTGAGATACAGCGCATCCTCGAAGTAAGGTGAATCATAAGGGTAATCATTGCCTCCATGTACTATGTACAGGTCCAGGTCCCCATCATCATCAAAATCAAAAGCCGTCGCATCAACTGCCTCCATTTGTTCGGAGTTGGTAAAAGTGGTATATGGCTGCAGCTCAAGACCCTCCTTAGATTGTAGATAGAGTTGATGATCTTGACCTCTCGGTGTGCCTAAAAACAAGTCATCCATACCATCGCCGTTAAAGTCTGCCACAACAGCAGCTGGGCCTTCGGTAGAGAGCTTTTCCGGGATCAGGGTTTCTTTGTCATAGTCTCTGTAGTCGTTTTCTAGAATTCTTGGTTCCAGGTAGCTCAGCCTAATCTGGTCATTATTCACCGGTTTAAATACATCTGAACTTTCCTTCCTGATCGTATACAAGGAATCTACATTTAGTGCTTCCATCTTCTGAATTGTCCCATCAGGCCAATGAATGGTCAGTGAGTCCACCCTCGTCTCATCACCCAAGCCGAAATGCAGTCTTTTAGTCGATGCGGATTGAAAACCACGACTTGAAACGACTGCACCGGTCGCTTCTTTCCCTCCGCACCATATCTTAACTGTCGAGCCTAATGCCTGCCTGTTATATGAGTCTCCCACGAGCTTGATCTGCAGGTAATGTCCATTGAAGTTGTTTTGATAGATGAATGCTTCTGAGTTGACATTGTTGATCACCAGCTCGAGATCGCCGTCATTGTCAAGGTCTGCATAAGCCGCTCCGTTCGAATAAGAAGGTTCACCCAGTCCCCATGCCTCGCTGACTTGCTCAAATCCCAGATCTCCGGTGTTCTTAAACATGTAGTTCGGGATTTTAAGCGATGGCATACGCTGAATAAGCACCTGATCCAGGCTGTCCTGATCTTTCTCTGAGACCAATGTCAAATCAAGGGTGCTCAAAAAGTTGATATAGTCCAGGTCATTGGGTCTCTTATAGATTCCATTGGTAATGAAAATGTCTTTTAGACCATCGTTGTCATAATCCTGGAGCAAAACAGACCAGCTCCAATCTGTGGCGTAAGTATCCGTGAGCAAGGCCACTTCGGAGAAGGTGCCTCTGCCAGTGTTCAGCTGAAAAGCATTTCGGGCATACTGATGACCGTAACCAAATTTCAATTTCACTTCAGTCACCTTGTTGTTGTCTTCTCCTCCTGATTTCATCAGGATCTGCACATCCCTGGGGAGCATGTCCAGGGAGAAAATATCCGGATGGGTATCCCCATTGACATCCGCGATGTCTACCCCCATCGTGAAGCGAGAAGTATGGCTGATCATTTCACTCCTACTTTCTTTGAAGGTCCCGTCTTTTTGATTCAGATACAGGTAATCATCCTCGTGAAAATCATTGCCAACATAGATATCCATCCAACCATCCTGATTGATATCTGTGGTCACCAATCCCAGGCCGTAACCCTGAGCGCTGCTAAAAATCCCGGCTTCCTGGGTTACATCTTTGAAGTAAAGTGTATCGGACTCGGCTAGCTGGTTTTGGTAAAGCCTGTCGCCAGCAAGCGGATCGGGTATTTGTCTGGTAGAGGCGTCCTGGTAGCTTCTGGTGGTATGAACGGCATGATTCATCAGGTACATATCCAGGTCCCCATCCCTGTCATAATCAAAAAAAGAAGCATGTGTAGAAAACCCGGAAAAAGCCAGACCAACTTCCTCTGCAACTTCTCTGAAGGTGTTGTCCTGATTGTTTAGATACAGCAGGTTATGGCCTTGCAGTGAAAGGTAATTCCCAACCTTGCAGATGTAAATATCCTCCCATCCATCGCCATTCACATCCGCGAATACTACCCCGTTAGACCAGGACGTTTGGTGGTTGGTGATGCCGGAGGACTCCGTAATATTCCTAAATTGTAAGTTGCCGGTATTTAAGTAAAGCTGATCGTCACCCTGATTGGCTGTGAAAAAGAGATCTTCCAGGCCATCGTTGTTGATGTCTCCAACCGCCGCACCGCCTCCGTTATAATAATAGAGGTACTTGATGATATTCAGGTCACCAGTGGGATCTAATGCATTGATAAAGTCTATTCCGGTGGTTGATGAGGGTAGCCGCGACATCTTGTTTTCAGCTTTCCGGCAACCAAAAAGCACCAGGAGGAACATCATGTAAGGAACAAATCTCAAGCTGCGTGATTTAATATTGGAAAGTAACAACACTGTCACTGTTTCTGAATACAAAAACAGCTTTGTCATAGATAATGAAATCACGAACCTCACCATCTACAACAAAACCTGATTTTATTCCATTTGAAATGAAGTTCATACCCCCTATATTGGATAAAAATGTGCCGTAGCTGGCATCATACCGCCCAATTTCAGGTTTTGTCCCATACAGGTTTCCTCCTAGGATCAAATCCAAATCACCATCCTTATCAAAATCCTCTGCTGCTATGGCAAAGACCGGAGCAAGGCTGCAGTCAACCGGCAGTTTTGTAACTTCAAAATTGAGATTCCTGACATTCTTTAAAATGATTGTCTCCAGAAATGTGGTCTCCATTACACTGGCATTTTTCAATTGATCCTGATCCAACACATCCTCTATGGTCGCATGCTTGTAGCTTTCGTAATTCGGAAATTTCTTTTTCAGATTTTTCATCTGGTCTATCAGGTTGTGTCTGAGTGCAAAAGGGTAAGACTTACCATCACTACCAGTTGTGGTGAGGATCGGATCGACAAATCCATTTTGGTCAAAATCATCCACATAAAGTTTAATAGGCTGTGCTTCACTGGCTTTGAACCGGCTATTCAATCCATGATTTCCGAGTATGAGATCCACATTTCCATCACCATCCAGATCAGCTGACTTAATCACATTCCACCAACCCTTCAATTTCGATATGCTGGCAGGTGTGATGTCTTCAAACTTTTCAATCGAGTACTGAAATATCCTTGGTGCCATAAACTCTCCCACGACAACCAGCTCCACGGTCTCCTGATTCCCGTCCAGGTCGATAAACTCTGCATCGGTTATCAAACCCAGCTTTTTGAAAGATGGGGCTTTGTCTTCAGCTACATCAACAAAATTACCCTGACCGTCATTTTGCAGGAGATACCCATCCCCGGCTACACCATAACTAAATGGCTTAAGTCTTTCGCCAACAAACAAATCCAAATCCCCGTCCTTGTCAAAATCACTTGTCGTCACTGTGCTGGTGCTGACATAATTATCGGATGGAAGGGTCTGGTCGGACTTTGTAAAATGATTGCTCCCATCATTGAAATAAAGGCGATCAGCCAGAGCGCTACTTGATGATGGGAATTCGTTTCCGCCACTACAAACATAGAGATCGAAGTCACCATCACCATCTGCATCGAAAAATAGACTCTCAGAATCTTCGGAGATCTTGTCATTTTTAAATGATGGTTGAGGCAATTGTTTGAAAGTATCGCCGTCCGAAATAAACAGAGCACCTGAAATGCCTTTTGCTCCTCCCACATAAAAGTCGTCAATGCCATCGGCATTAAGATCTGCGGCAGCTACCCGTGGGCCCTCTGTGCTTTTCATGTGGTATAGCAACCTGTCCCGGTCAAAGTCAACAAAATCACTTTCCTGGTGATTGAAAACAAAATCATTGTGCTGGGTGAAAATTGGTTGAAATTCTTTGGATCCTTGCGAAGGAGACAAGGAATCACTGTTTTCTGATTCGCTGATGACTATTTTTTGATTGACCGGCACATTTGTCATCCTGGAGATATTTCCTGTTGGCCAGTGTACAACGATATCCACATTTGAGTTACTCCGAAGCCCAATGGTTGGTCTGAAGTCCACACTAGACTGAAACCCACGGGTGGGTTGTTGCTCCACATAGTAGCTGGTATTCTGATCTGTAACCTTAATCCTGGCTCCTATCCCGAAAAGATTTTTTCCACTCCCTTTCAGCTCCAGCTGAATAAAATTGCCTTCACTTTTCTCCCTGGTCAGGTTCTTATAGACAAAGCTGGGCATGTTCACATTGTTGACCACCAGGTCCAGGTCACCATCATTGTCGAGGTCGCCATAAGCTGCCCCATTGCTAAAACTGGGTTCTGCTAGCCCCAGCTCCTTCGTCATTTCTTCAAATTGAAGACCTCCCCGATTAAGAAAAGCCAGATTGCTGATCTTATTGGATGGGATGATCTCAATAAGTTTCGCATAATCCACCTCATTATCCGTCACAATGGATTTTACCACTTCTTCATTGGAGATGTACTGCAAATAATCCTGATCTGTCAGATCCTTGTAAATGCCATTGGCGATGAAGAGGTCTTTGTTTCCATCATTATCCATATCAAAAATCAAGGCTCCCCAGCTCCAATCCGAAGCCTCCACTCCTGCCAAACGACCAATCTCGCTGAATGAGTTATTGCCATTGTTTAGCTGAAACGTGTTGCGGGTGTACTGATGATGATATCCATTGCTCACATTATACTGGTAGCGTGTCCAGTCTTCAAATGTGGTGACTGACTTTAACCGCTCATTACTTCTGGGTAGCATCTCAGTGACGAACAGGTCATTGTATCCGTCGTTGTTGATGTCTGCCATATCCGCACCCATAGAAGCACCGCTGATTGACTTCATACTTGATGTCAAAGTCTCCTTGAATGTGCCGTCCTGCTGATTGACGTACAGATAGTCCCTTTCAAAAAAGTCATTGGATACATAAATATCTTCCCAACCGTCACCATTCACATCCCCTACCGTGACACCAAGTCCAAACCCAATGACGCTGCCGTAAATACCTGCCCGCTCACTCACATCTTCGAAATAGTTGCCTTCATTTAACAGCAACTTGTCACCACCCAGGCTGTCTCTTTTCGGACGTTCATTGGATCTCAGGTTAAAGCTTCCAATGGCTTGATACGAATTATTGAGCAGGTACACATCCAGATCACCATCCTTATCAAAATCAAAGAACGAGGCGTGTGTGGAAAACCCCCGATCATCCAAACCATATTCTTGTGCAGCTTCCCTGAACGTGAGGTCCTGGTTATTGATAAAAAGCTCATTTTGCTTGTTATCCCCTTCAATGTCACCGGAATTGCAGACATAAATATCCAGCCATCCGTCTCCATTTATGTCTGCCATGGTTACACCAGTAGACCAGGCTTTTTGCCCGCCGACACCCGCCTTCTCCGTGATGTCTTCAAATTGAAAATTACCCTTGTTGAGATAAAGCCTATTGACATTTTGATTGGCTGTAAAGTATAGATCCACCAGGCCGTCATTGTTGATATCACCAATGGAAACCCCACCTCCATTGTAATAATTACGATACGTATAGACGTTGAATTTTTTATCAAAAGTCAGGTTATTTTCAAAGTCAATGCCTGTGTCCCGGGTATCCATTAGCTGAAACCTTGCCTGCCGATCCGTAGATACCTCACATCCGAATACCAGCAAGGCGACCATTATAAATTGAACTCTAAACATACTTTTGGGTATAATCATCTAAAAACCTTCTTTGTACTTCTCCTTTAAGTCAGAGATCCGGACAACCACATCCTGATACCCTGATACATACATGGCAACCTGCCGATTCCCATCTACCTTAACCCACATGCTGGTGGGTTCGGAATCAAAATCAACCTCGATAAATTCATTCCCCGGATACCATCTCTCAAGAGAATCCTTAAGCTGGATCAGCAACCTGTCTGACTGCAGATCTTCGTTCCACGGAGCCCAACCGACAAAGGCAAACTTCATATCCATCGCATGCATTATATGCTCTTCATTGAAGTCACCATAAAAAAGCATCCGAATGGAGGTAGCCAGGCTATCAGGGCCCAGGAAATATTGAACGTAATTATTCTCGGGCCCCTGCATGATCAATCCTTGCTTATTCAGGCTCCAGCACTTTTCGTAAAATGCCTTCTTCGTGTCCCCGAGCTTCAGATCAAATACAAGCGAGTCATAATATGTTTCAGATCGCAATTCTGTTTTGACCAACCTGGTATAATCAGACTCGCATCCCCAGGACAAAATGGCTCCAATAACTCCTATGACAATATTCCTAGTTTTCATAAAACTCATAAATTCTGGCCTGGGCATCATTACAACCTACGATGATCAAATCTTTTCCTCCATGATTAAAAGACAGTAAAGACCTGATCTGGCCAACGATCTCAAGGCTTTTAACTTCCCATTCAGCATCTATTTTATCTCCTTGCAAAAGAACCCACCCGGGGTTGGCATCATAGCGTCCAAATTGTGGTTTTACCAGGTATTGATTCCCTCCAAGCACAAAGTCCATTCTCCCATCCCGATTAAAATCTCCGGTCTCAATCGCATATGTTGGGGAATACTGTGCTTCGGAAGGCAGTCGCTTAATATCAAACGAGGTTCCGCTATTGATAAACAGGGAGGTCTCCATCAGATCAGTTTCGTAAACCAGGGCATTATCTAAAACACTTTGATCAAACATATCATGAATAGTAGCTCCTGAGAAATCCTTGAAATGCAGAAATTTCTTCTTGAGCGCAGGCAATTGAGCCACGAGTTCATTTCTGTCTGCAACAGGATAGTACTTCCCGTCTATCTGATGACACACGATCTGCTCTACAGATCCATTCTGATCAAAGTCATGCACATACATTCGGGTACCTCTTTTAAAGAAACTGTTGAGTCCGTGATTGCCCGCTACCAGGTCTGTATCCCCGTCACCATCAAAGTCGCTGGCCACAATGTTATTCCACAACCCCCTGGTATTTTGCAGTCCATAGTCTTTTGTTTTATCGCTAAGCACTCCATTTTCGTTGATGAATAAAGTGATGTTTTGCCACTCTCCCACCACCACCAGATCAGGCCATTCGTCTCCATTCGCATCAGTCCACACGGCATCCGTCACCATATTCAAAGCACTAAATTCAGTCTGTTCAGCCTCCCTAAGTTTACCCTGCTCGTTGATAATTAAGTGACCTCTTACTGGCAAACCATAATGAAAAGCATGAAAGCGTTCGCCCACAAAGAGGTCCATGTCTCCATCCCGGTCGACATCACCCGCATCGACTGCTCCCGTCACAAAGAGACTGGTAAACGGCACCCCATCAGGAGATCTTGTAAAACCTCCCTTGCCATCATTGATATAGAGTCGGTCCATTAAGGCATAAGAAGAGCTGGAAAAGGATCTGCCGCCACTTCCCACATACAGGTCCAGATCCCCATCGTCATCGATATCAAAGAATACCGCATCTGTGTCCTCTGAAATTTTATCAGTTTCAAATGCAGGAATGCTTTGGTCTTCAAAACCCTGAGGGGAACCTATAAATAATTTTCCGGCAGTACCCCTGGACCCCCCAATATACAGATCTGTGTATCCATCCTGGTTGACATCAGCTTTTGACAGAACCGGTCCTTCATTATTAAACATGACTGGAAGGAGTCGCTCACGGTCAAAGTCTACGAAAGTATTTTCAATGTGGGCGTACTCAAGCTTAAGTGGACTCACTTCCGCTATTTTTTTAGCAGGTTCGGTATATGCTTGCTGAGTATCCTTTATGGCCTCAGGAGCAAAAAGCTCATGAACGAAATTCGTTTTAAGATTGGTATATACACTTTGCTGACCGTCAGGCCATTCTACCCAAACCGAATCTACAGTTTGGAGGTTTCCGACACCAACATGCAATACCGGATCCACAGAACTTTCAAATCCTCTTGATGGGTAATTTTCCACGATGACCTTCTGCCCACCAAATGAAACCATCACTTTTGTTCCTATCGCTGCGGTATTTTTGTCGCGACCGGTCAATCGAAATTGAATGCTGCGATTCGTCAGAGTGTCCGTAGTATTTTCATACACGAATGCATTCATATTGACATTGTTCACTACCAGGTCCAGGTCTCCATCATTGTCCAGGTCTGCATAGGCGCTTCCATTGCTAAACCCCGGCTGGGCCAACCCCCAGGATTCAGCCGTTTCTTCAAAGGTGAAATCACCCAAATTTCTGAATGCACAATTGGGCACAGGACCTGATGGCATGATGTCTATCAATTCCTTGACCACAGCATCTTTCTTTTTCAAAATAGACCGAACCTGCTCTTCATTGGCCATGTAAGTCAGATAATCTCTGTCCAGCAGATCCTTATAAATGCCATTGCTTATGAAGATGTCTTTGAGTCCGTCATTGTCCATGTCGAAGATCAATGCGCCCCATGACCACTCTGTAGCTGAAACACCTGCCATCCGACCAATTTCCACGAACGATTTACCTCCTAGATTGCGCTGAAGCACATTTCTTGGAAACTGATGATGATATCCTTTATCTACTGCCAATGTGTATTTATCCCAGGACTCAAAAACCGTTTTGGTTCTCTGTCTCTGCATGGTTGCCGGAAGCATTTCTGTGACGATAACATCAGCTAGCATATCATTGTTGAGATCGGCAGCATCAGCACCCATAGAGCCCATGCTAATACTCCCAAAGGTGTCGGTCAGACTCTCATCAAATCCTCCTTTTTGATTGTTCAGATACAGATAGTCCCGTTCAAAGAAGTCATTGCTGATAAACAGATCGGTCCAGCCATCCAGATTAAAGTCACTCAAAGTAATTCCTAAACCAAAACCAATTTTACTGGTGTAGATGCCCGCAGCCTCTGTGATGTCAATGAACTTTCCAGTCTCATTTTTGAAAAATTTGTTACCGCCACCATCCTGATCAGGGATTTCCCGCTGATCAGGGATCAGGTCATATCCACCCACCGACCGTATGGAATTGGTGAGCAGATAGCAATCCAGGTCACCATCTTTGTCATAGTCAAAAAAAGCAGCATGCGTTGAGAGACCTATGACGTCAAGTCCATATTCAGCTGATTTCTCGGTGAATGTCAAATCGCCATTGTTGATAAAGAGCTCATTGTGACGATTGTCACCTCCTGGCTTCCCTGATTTGCACACGTAAATATCCAGTAATCCATCGCCATTGATGTCTGCGAACGTTGCTCCGGCAGACCAGACGTTTTGACAAGCAACACCGGCCTGTTCTGTAATATCTTCAAAGACCCAGTTTCCTTTGTTCAGGAATAACTTGTTATCTACAATATTCCCTGTGAAGTAAATGTCTGTAAGATTATCATTGTTGATGTCTCCAAGGGCTACTCCGCCACCATTGTAAAAGTTACGATAGGTATATGGATTAAATTCCTCGGTGTACTCCAGGTTATTCTGGAATTCGATACCCGCCCCGGTTTTCAAAACGAATCTGGTTTCTGTCAGCCGGTCATTGCTACAGGCAAAGAGAAATAAGAAAATGATAAGAAACGGAACTCGCATAAAATGGTGAAAAAAGGGTTACCACAACATAGCGATAACCCTTTTATTACAAGTTACTCAAAAGTCAAATCAATATCCAGGATTTTGTGTCAATGGATTATTGGTAGATGCACTTGCCTGAATTTGTCTCAATGGTATTGGGAACAAATTCAAGTCATCGTTGCTATGGGCAGGTTTCTCCCACCATTCATCACCCCATCTACCAAACCTGATCAAATCACGCCTTCTGGACGCCTCCAAAAACATTTCTCGTCCACGCTCAGCAAGAAACTCACTTTCAGTCAGTTCTCCCGTGGTGGTGTACTCATCAACACCAGCTCTCTCTCTAATGTCATTGATCAATGTCAATGATTCGCTGGTAGGGTTCCAGGTTCCACCTGCTCGCGCCAGTGCTTCCGCGCGTACCATCAACATATCTCCAAACCTTACAATGGGGTAATCATTGTTCATATCATTCCTTTGACTTTGAGCAAAGTTAAATTTGAACATTCTGGCTCCTCCCTGTCTTTCCGCATTGGGGAACAACTCATTGATCCTTGGAGTGTAGTTGAGCTGAAAACCGTCTTCATCGGTACTTTCAGTCGCAAAGTCGATGACAGGGCCGCCCGTACCATCCGGATTTTTGAACTGTGGACCTACCAGGAAGTTATTTTCTTTACGTTCATCGTCCTCGCTATATGAATTATAGAACTCTTCCACCGAGGTATATCCATTCCACGGTTGCTCAGCCAGGTTAAAGGTTTCCTGGCTACCGTAGTGTAGTGTCATTTGAGCGATATTCATTCCTGTACCTGTGGTCTGATCGAATGGCACCACCCAAACATGCTCAAGGCTGCCCGAGTTTGTTGGAGAGAATACAGAACTGTAATCGTCTGGCAGGGAATACAATCCTGAGTTGATGACCTCGGCCGCATCTGCTGCTGCTTCAGTATAATGAGGTATACCTGTATAAACTTCCGCATTTAGATAGAGGATCGCCCTTAGCCCATAAGCGCCATAAAGATTCACCCTGCCAGCACCGAGGGAGTTATTAGGTCTCAGAAAACCGGACTCTATAGCTTCAGTAAGCTCTGATTCAACAAACTCAAATACCTGAGTTCGTGTTGATTGTGCTACATCCTGACCTGGAGCAGTAACTATCTTCACCCGTCCAAAAGTATCCAGCAATCTGAAATAGTAATATGCTCTCAATACATGCAGCTCAGTAACCGCTGAATCACTGGAAGTGATATTTGGGTTACCCAAGAGGTCATTTATCTCAGCGATGGCATCATACTGCTGAGTCCATGTAGTGTTTAATGGATCACTGGTGGATTTATATTCATGCCTATGCATATCCACCCAAATACCTCCATCGAACCAGTCTCCACCTTTAGCAGGTATGGCTGCTTCGTCGGAAGATACTTCCTGAATTGAAAAATACCCTCCATGATTGGCTGTACCAGCTCCAAATAACGTAGCGTATCCTGTAGAAAGGCCAGAGGCTCCACCGCCTCCACCACCACCAGAACCTGAGGATTCTGGTCTTTCATTGTACGCATCCTTCAGATCTTCATCCAGATTGCAAGAACCCAGAAGAAATACTGCTGTAACGATATATATGATTTTATTAAGTCTTTTCATCTTTCTCCTGTTTAAAATGTCAAGTTTAATCCTAGTGTAAATGTTCTCGCAGTGAAGTAGTTGTTTCTGCGATCAATCCCCGGAGAAAGGACATCCGGTGTCAATGGATCTCCATTATCATCGACGAACCTGTTACCATTATCAACAGGTCCAAAATCCTGCAGTACTGGTTCAGGATCTATGCCTGTATAACTGGTAAGGACAAAAGCATTTTGGACGTTGAAGTATACCCTGACATTGGAAAAAGTATTAGAGTTGGCTACATCAAAATTGTATCCAAGGGTGATGTTGTCCAGCTTAAAGAAATTTGCTTTCTCCACATAGAGCGAACTGAATCGTGCTGAGGTGATATCATCTCTTGCCAGCTCAGTATTGATCAGGTTATATGAAGCCTGGCCTGGAATCCGCGGTTCGTAAAAAGCACGGAAAGTATTAACCAAACTGTGACCAAATGCACCTCGGAAAAATGCATTCAATTCCCAGTTTTTGTAGCTCAACTGGTTTGTCCATCCTACCTCAAGATCAGGAATACCATTGCCTAACTCCCGGAAATCTCCATTATCAGATAAAGCTGCATCTTGTGCTGAGATTACCTGTCCATCGTTGTTCAGGTCAACCATAATTGGGATACCTCTCTCGTCCACTTCACCACTGAATTCTGGTCCCCAGATCTGACCTATCTCTTCGCCAACAGCCACTCGGATCAAATTCGTACTGTTTTGGCCGGGAGCTCCCAGGTTAGCTCTGGTTTGTTCCTCCACAGGAAATTCCTCCAGGGTTGTTTTATACGATGAAAGGATAATTCCTGAATTATAAAAGAAGTCGTTGTTATTGACAAAGTCGTAGCTGAGAGAAAATTCGATACCATTGGTCTTTAACTCACCTGCATTTTCAAATCGTCTGTCAGTTCCAAACAGCGCCACATCCACATCACGCTCAAGAATGAAATCATTGATCGTACGAGTATATACATCCAGAGCGCCAGTGAGACGATCCGTACCAAAATCCACACCTATGTTGATCTCGGATTTCTCTTCCCATTTAAGGTCTTCATTGGCAGCTCTTACGTAGGTCACATTTCCATTGTCGTCCACTTCATAAAGGTCCTGCGCCAGACCCGCGTCTCTCGGAAGGGCTCCTGTTACTCCGTATCCTGCCCGTAGCTTCATTTGACTAACAGGTCCAAGAGATAGGTATCGCGTCAGGTCAACTCCTAAGCCTACCGCAGGAAATATTCCCCACTTGTTGTCTTCTCCAAGTTTTGTTGATCCTTCTCTTCTGACCGATGCATTAAAAAATACAGCGTTATCGAAAGTCAGATTGGCCCTAACAAACTGGGCGATAATACGCTCTTCAGGGGAAGCAGCACTTCGCAACTCAATCAAACCGGCTTCCTGCAGGTTACCTGAATTTTCCAGTGCATTGTATCCCAGATCATCATTGGGAAAATCACCAGCCTGGATCACAAAATCCTCTTTTGAAATTTCCTGGAAAGAGTAACCTCCTGAAAGACTAAGATTTATATCGCCAAAACTTCCTGTATAAGTTGCGTAAGATTCCACAAGGGTTAGCCTGTCATCTTTGGCGGTACGTCTGGCAATACCTGGCCCGCCCTGATCCTGACCTCTCATCAGGTCATAAACAGAATAGTATTCACCATTTAAATTGTTTGTGTATTGCTGAGCATAGTTGACGCTGGCTGTAAGACCGTCAATGATTTCATACTCAGCACGTGTACTGAAGTTGATCTCTTTTCGCTTGCCCTCATTTACATTTTGGTCAATGATAGCTACTGGATTGAAGCTGTCAAATAACCCGGCAGGTTGAAAATAACCTCCATATTTCGCGTAATCTGCTGATGTTCCCACATTGGCATCAACCCCAAAAACTGGTGCAGTTGGGTTGAAGAAAACCGCATATCTCAGTGCTTCATTAAATGAAAAACTACTTTCCCTATTTGTCAATGAAAAGTTTACATCTAGCTTTAGCTTATCATTTAGTGCATAGTGCGTCAGGTTTGCCCTGGCATTGATCTGATCAAAACCCGATTCTCTTAAAATCCCCTCTACTTGCCTGAAGTTGGTAGAAACCCGGTATGTAGTAGATGCCGAACCGCCACCAATAGATATATTATGAATGTGGGTGATTCCGGTTCTTGTCACCTCATCTGTCCAGTCATTGGAATTTCCCAGGTCGTTTCCTCCATTGCTCAGAAACTCAGAAGCTGTCATGTTATCCACCTGGTTCTGAATGCCACTGATGGCTACCTGACCATTGTAGTCAATCTTTACCTCTCCTGCTGTTCCTTTTTTGGTTGTCACCAGGATAACTCCACTGGACCCCCTTGAACCATAAATTGCTGCTGCTGAACCATCTTTCAATACGTTGATACTTTCAATATCATTGGGATCCACGTTGTTGAGTGAGGCCCCGATTACCCCATCAATGACAATAAGTGGCTCTGTGTTGGCTCCTACGGTGGAAATACCTCTTAGCCTGATGGTAGCTTCACTGTTTGGATCACCTCCTTTATTGTAAATCGATAGTCCGGGCACTTTACCCTGCAACAGTTGAGTAGGGCTGTTGATGTTACCTTTATTGAAAGATTTCTCATCCAGACTCACTACTGCAGAGGTAATTTCCTTCTTATCCTGAGTTCCATACCCTACCACAACAACTTCAGAAAGGGACTGCACATCTACACTCAACATCACATCCACAACACTTCGGTTACCAACATTGATCTCCTGAGTCTGAAAGCCAACGAAAGAAATTTGAAGTGTAGCACCTTCAGCTACGGTAATCTGGTAAAGACCATCCATATCAGAAATCGTTCCGTTGGTGGTACCCTTTTCAACTATTGTTGCTCCTGGAATCTCTTCTCCTTCATCACTTGTGATTTTACCTGTGATGGTTTGTTGAGCAATAAGCTGTTCATTTAAATTGGGCAAATTTCCTGCTCCTTTTACGTTTTTGATCGTAATGGATTCATTCACTCGCTTAAAAGAAACTTTTGCCTGAACAGACATCTCTTTAAGCAAATCCTCCATATTCCAAATCCCTTCATCAAGGACTATGGACTTACCCCTAACATCACGTTTGGAATAAGCAAAAACGAAATTGCTCGAAGATTCAATTTCCTGGACAAGACTTAACAAGTCAGATTTACCGGTTTCCAAATTGAGTGAAACCTCTCTAAGAAACTTCTGCTGAGCTTCAGATTCATTCGCTACTGCAAGGCTGAATGAGTAGCAAACAATCATCGCATATATCGAAATCTTCGACATGCGTAACATTAATTTGTATAATTTTACATTCATATAAGTTTGTGTTTAGATGCATGAACTTTTGAGAGCCGAACCCTCTTCCCCAAGACTGTTACGGCTCTCTTTTTTTAAAACTTATTTTATAATAATCTTGTTTTCATTTATCACATAGTTAAATTCAAAACCATAGGCCAAGCTCTTAAGAACAGCCTCCATTGACGGACTGATATATTTTGCTGTAAACTTCTTATTCTCATCAAGATTTTTCTGGATAACAAACTCTACATTATACCACTTTTCCAACCTTCGTAGAATTTGATGAATAGTTTGTTCGTTGATGACCAATATTTGATCTATCCAGCCAAAAACAAGATCTGCATCTTCTATTTTTGCTTGTCTCAGGTCACCTGTGCTAGCGGAGTACTCTAGGAGCTCATTTGAGCCAAGAATGACTGATTTACCCCTGGAAGCAGAGACGCTTACTTTACCAGACTTCACCCCAACCAGCATCACATCATCACCAGGGTAAGATTTCACGTTAAAAGAGGTCCCCAAAACTGTTACACGGACATTGCCACTTTGAATTCTAAATGGCCTGTTTTCATCTCTCTTAATATCGAAAAAGGCTTCTCCGATTAACTTTACATCCCTATTTCCCTGATGAAAACGAGTTGGGAAAACCAATTTACTACCAGCATTCAACTTTACAATGCTTCCATCGGGCAGTTCAAAGGTGATCCGTTGACCAGGCGCTGTCTCTTTCTCAACATAAACCCTTTGCTCAGCAGTAACTTGAGAAGATTCCTTATTTTTTTGAAATTCATAAATCGTAAAAACTATCCCCAAAGCCACAATGATCAGAGCAGCATATCGTATTGTAGTACGAAAATTGATAATACGACCTGATTTGTGTATCTCCTTTACAGAAGGATCAAAATTGGTGTTGGCTTTATCAGCCAGTATTTTACGCCTGATCAATTCTTTGGATTGATTGACTTCAGTTGCGCTTAGATTCCACTCACCAACAATATTTTCAAATATTTTGCTATTGAGAGGCTTTTCCTCAATCCATTTTTTTAATTCCTCTGCCTCACGGGGACTCAAAGAATTTTGCAAATACTTTATAATGAGATGCTCCATAATTATCCTTACACCTATAGGAGTCAAAAAAGAAAAAATACACGGACGTATTTAAAAATATTTATATTTCAGTAAGATTTATAGAGAAAATATTGAAGTATTATCAACTTTATATGGCTTTCATTGCAATTCTCATACGTAAGAGTAGTAATATCCAATTGAACTCAGTAGAATCAGACTATTAATGCGCTTAGAGTAGAAGGAAACACTTTTTTCATCCTCCCGGAAGTGCTCTTCTATTTTGATTTTGAATTGCTTAACGACTTTGTAGAGATGTGACTCCACGGTTCTCTTAGAAAGTCCAAGTTCATCCGCTATTTCCTGATTACTCATTCCCCTGGATTTTGACATTTCATAAACCAGCAAACTATGAGGAGACAACTCTTTGGAAATTTCTGTGATAAGCTGTTCAAGTTCTTTGCTCATGAGTAAGTTTTCCGGATCCACGGCATCAGAAACCTGTAACGATTCGTCATAGGCAGAAAATGAAAATCGTGCGGGATCGTTTGTCGAAAGTCGGATGGCCAGGTGCTTTACGGAAACCAACAGATAGGAGCTTAGTTCATTGATCTGGTGAACATCCGGTTTCTTCCTCCAGATGTTCATAAAAACTTCTGATACCACGTCTTCTGCAAGTTGCTTGTTCTTGGTAATAGAAAATGCATATCGAAAAAGGCCTTCGAAATATTCATCATAAATACCTTCGAACCACGCTTTAAAGTTCTTATTGGGATCAACAAATTTCACTTCTCGTCTCAAAGAAATTAGTTCACAATTCCACAAAAGGTTAGATATGGGGAGGAAGAAGGGATTAAAGTAGAAATTTAGTCCATTTTTAATGAAATATTAAATTTTAGGCAGAGTTTCTCAAATTTGGCAACGCTATTGGTCTGATTATATACAATAAAAAAGGTGCAGAATTACCTCCTGCACCTTTTACAATTAAATCACTAAATCTGTAATTACTAATACCCCGTATTCTGAGGCTTTAGGTTTTCATTTCTATCCAATTCATCCTGCGGTAACGGGAAATAGTAATCCCTGGTCGCATCAAAATTTGCATGAGGTTCTAAAGAACCCGGACCATTGAACACATCATCTCCAATCCCCCATCTTTTAATATCATACCATCGCTTGTATTCAAAAGCCAGCTCTAATCTACGTTCTTCACGTACTGCCTGAGTGAGGTCTTCAGCACCAGTAAGGTCAGCTGGAAATGTTGTCATTGTACCGTTCCAGTTTCTTGCCCGGGCACGGACTTCATTGATATATCCTACAGCTTCCGTATCTCTACCACCAAGATTTATCGCGGCTTCGGCAGCAATCAGCAACACTTCAGCATATCTCATTGCTGAATAGTTGTTATCAGACTGACCGCCATCTCCCCTGCTATTACCAGGGTTGGCCCAGAACTTTGCAATATGTGGTCTCGGTGATCCATGATTAGGTGCAAATTGATCGTAACCCACCCATTGTGTAAGGTTAGCATCAGCATAAGCCGAATCAACAAAACTCACTTTCCTTCTGTAATCACGCTCATCCCATGTATCAAATACTTCAAAAGACGGAACACTTACACTCCATCCTGCATTGACTGTTGGTAAATAGATACTTCTGATTCCGGTAATCGGTCCCATCCAATCAGTGCCCTGTCCTGATGTCCCGCTGTAATCTCGCGAAAAATCTACCATGAAAATATGCTCTGCAAGCCCTTCATTGTTGAACCCATCAAACAACTCCGCAAAGTCTTCCATAAGCGCATACCCAAATTGACCGCTATTGTCTATTACATACTTTGCTTCATCATATGCTTGCTGATCATTACCCAGTGTCAGATGCACAGATGCAAGATATGCTGCTGCAGTACCCGCTGTGGCACGTGACCTGGCTCCTGCCGGTGGTGTAGCCGGAAGGTTTTGCTTGGCAAATTCCAGATCAGCAATGATGTTCTGATATACTTCTGATTCGGATGTCTTTGTCAGATCCTTTACATCGTCAGGATTTGTAATCGCAAAGTCAATGTAAGGAATATCACCAAATAGTCTGACCAGATGGTAGTAGACAAAGGCTCTGATAAAAGTAGCTTCTGCTGCCAGTTGAGTTACTTCAGTGCTTTGAGGGACTAACTCTGAGCCAGCGATCGCTGTATTGGCTGTTCCGATAATACGGTATGCCTTTGGCCAAAATGCGGTTACCATACCATTGTTGGAATCCATGTTGAAGTCATTGACCTGCTGTCTTCTACCTGGAGTATTTCTGTCCCCGATATCACACATATCGCTTCTTAGTTGAAGACTTAAAACCAGTTTACGGCCGTAAAAGCCTTCACTGGCTATATCAGCATAGGCACCCATTACTGCTGATTCAACATCTGTTGCTGTTTTGAAAAATGCCTCTGGAGCTAAAAGTCCAACAGGTTCTTCAGCCAGGTCTGTGCATCCAAAAAGTGATAGCACAAACCCAAATACGATTGATTTATTTATATATCTTTTCATTGTTACGTCTTTTTGTTTGAGAAAATCACCCATTAAAAACCGATGTTTAATCCAACAGTATAGGATTTAGCGTTTGGATAGCTGGCATAGTCCAGCCCCAGATTTCTATTTCCATTGGTATCACCTGCAGATCGGTAATTGACCTCCGGATCATACCCTTCGTAATCAGTGAAAGTGAGAATATTTTGAGCACTCACATAAATTCTGAGCTTTCTGATATTGATATTATCCAATACAGCCTGCGGAAGGCTATAACCAATAGCAAGGTTTTTCAACCTGATAAAGCTTCCATCCTGGATCCACCTGGATGAAGACCTACGGCTTCTACCTCCATTCGCTTTAGGAATATTTGTATTGGTGTTTTCAGGAGTCCAACGATCCAATGCGGCTACAGTAGCATTGTTTCTTCCTGCAAGCAAATCCAGCTCCATCAGGGTGTAATTAAACACATCATTGCCTTGTGTTGCCTGGAAGAAAATATTCATGTCAAACCCTTTCCAGTTAAAATTATTGTTGAAACCCCAGATAAAATCCGGGTGCGGATTCCCTATGATCGTCCTGTCATCATTATTTAGCTGACCATCAGGAACACCAGTAAGGTTTCCTTCAGAATCTCTGGTACCATCCACATCTCTAAACTTCTCGCCGCCTGCTTCGGTCTCAAATCCACCACCAGGAGTAAATGTATCACCCTCCTGATAGACACCATCATATACCCATCCGTAGAAAGTGCCGACAGGGTGACCTTCCTGTAATATCTGCGTGTCTCCAAGTCCTACCAAGTGGCCTGGGCTGGAACTATAGATGATATAATTACCTGGGTTTGCATTCTCCGGAAGTGACAGGATTTTGTTCCTGTTTAACGAGAAATTAACATCCATATCCCATTTGAATTCCCCCACAACGTTTCTCGAGTTGAGGGTAAACTCAAATCCTTTATTACTTACTTTACCAATATTCTTCACCTGCGAACCATAACCTGAATACTCAGGCAGTGGCAGACTGAACAGCAAATCACTGGTCTCCATGGCGTAATAATCCATTATTACATTAACACGATCCTCGAATAAACCAATATCCACACCCACATCAAATTGGGCCGTGGTTTCCCAGCTCAAGTTTTCATTTGCTACCTGATCAATCGTCACAGCATTTACCGGGACTCCATTGACAAGGGAGGTCACTCCTTCAGCTCTCAATGAAGCCAACGTTTCATAGGGTGAAATTGCCCTGTTACCAGTCAATCCATAACTCACTCTCCATTTCCAGTTACTGATAGGGTTTACACCTGCCATAAACGACTCTTCTTTCATGTTCCAGGCTACAGCACCAGACGGAAAAAATGCCCATTTATTGTTCTCACTAAAGACAGATGAACCGTCATATCTTGCATTGAAAGTGATCAGGTATTTGCTATTAAAGTTGTAATTGACTCGACCGTACCAGGATGCAAGCTCCCATTCTGACAATCCTGATCCTGGACGTTGAAAAACTGACCCTGTTCCAAGATTCCAGTAAAGACCGGCGTCTGTTGGAAAACTTTGAGAACGGCCACTCCAGTTTTCGTTACGTGATTTTTGGTATGAATACCCTCCCATAATATTCACGTCGTGATTACCAAAGTTTTTTGAATAAGTCAGGTAATTTTCGCTCAAAATCAACGAGTTTTTGCTGCCATTCATGCGACCATCACCACCTACTCCTGATCCACCTTGTAGCGTAGTAGGTGTGTATTGCCCGGTTCTCGCATTGTTTGCGCTGGCTCCCAGTGTAGTCTTAAATGACAGCCCATCAAGAATATCATATTCCGCAAAAAAATTACCCTGAAAACGATCTGTTACATTTTCATTTACAAATTCAGTTGCTACGGCCACCGCGTTGTCATGAGCATCACTCAGCCTTGCAATGGTATAGTTTCCAAATTCATCTTTGATAGGTTGATCGGGGCCAAACTTAAACGCAGACGCGACCACCCCGGAATTGTTAGCACCTCCGGAATTTTCCTGGGTTTTAGATCCATTCTGACTCGTTCTGCGCGAGAAGAGATTTAACCCTAGTTTCAATCTATCAGAAGCCTTTATGTCAATATTACTTGTCACAGAATATCTCTGATAACCAGAGTTCAGAATAATTCCCTCCTGGTCGAAATAAGTACCTGATATGTAGTAGTTCACGCTCTCAGAGCCTCCAGAAACTCCTAACTGGTAATTTTGAATACTACCGGGCTGAAAAATTTCTTCCTGCCAGTCTGTATTACCGTTGAGTGGAGTGAAACCGGAATTTGTTTCCTGAATGTATTCTGTGAATTGCTGCTTGTTAAGTAGATCCAATCTGTTGATCTCATTTTGAGCTGAATAAGACATATTGAGATCGACTTTCACTTCTCCCTTTTTTCCTCTTTTGGTTGTGACGAGAATTACACCGTTAGCACCTCTGGATCCATAGATGGCCGTTGCCGATGCATCTTTAAGGACTTCAATAGATTCGATGTCTTCGGGTGGCGGCATAGATGCGCCAACAAATCCATCTACCACATAAATTGGATCACTACTTGCATTGATGGAGGTACCACCTCGAACTCTCACTTTGTAACTTGAACCTGGCTCACCATTATTTGCTGTAATTTGCAGTCCGGCCGCTCTACCTTGAAGCGCCTGAACAGCACCAAGTGCCGGATAAGCGGCAATCTCATCAGAACTTACCGAGCTTACAGAACCCGTTAAATCACTCTTTTTTACTGTACCATATCCGACAACAACTATTTCATCCAATGCGGTAAAATCCTGTGACAGGTTTACATCTATAACACTCCTTCCATTTACTGGTATCTCACGGGCTTCATATCCAACAAAAGAGACAACCAAAGTGGCCTCTTCGCTTACACTTAATGAATAATTCCCATCAATGTCCGTAATGGTTCCATTGGTTGTACCCTTTTCCTGGATAGTTGCACCAGGAAGCGGTTCACCATTTTCATCGCTGATCTTACCTGATATTGAAATATCATCGACAACAAGCTGAACTGGCTTGGTGAATCTTTTTTTATTGTTCTCGCTCACCAGAATACTTTCGTTGATTCTTCTGAACTTCAGGTCTACCTGATCTGCGACCTCAAGTAATACTTCCTCCAAGCTTCGCTTGTGCTGACTCAGACTCACCTTTGACTTAGGGATGTCTGTGGAGTAATAGCTGAACTTAAAGTCAGTAGCATTTTCAATAGACTCAAAGACCTGAAATACCGTAGCATTGGTAAAACCAATATCCAAATAGATATCTTTCATGCTTTGTCTCTGAGCATTTCCGCTGGTCGCGAAGACCATATTCATCTGTAGAATAAATACAAAAAGAAACAGCCGCGTACACATAATTAGTAGCCGTAAAAGTTTAATTTTCATAACTTTAGGGTGTTTTGTGGTTAATCAATTTTTATCACGAGACACCGGGCTCCAATTCCAGAATGCAACTTTTCCAGGGTATCATTCCGGTTGGGGCCTTTTTTAATTCCTGTCTCAGGGAATGGTCGGTTATTTATTCATAGGTTTCATTAGGGATTAATACATTCAATTACAATCTCTTTATTGTTCTGTGTGAATTTTATTTTTCCTGAATAGCTCATGGCCATCAGGATATTGTCAAGACTTTCATTCTTAAATTCTCCGGAAAACCTGGGCGCGTTTACAGGTACATTTTTCAGGATGATGTTTGCATCAAACCATCTTTCCAGAGTTGCCACAACTTCTTTCAGCTCTGTATCCTCGAAATAAAGTACCCCATCCTTCCAGTTGATCATGTTCCTGAAGTCAAAAGGGCCCTTCGAAGTGACTTTTGTTGGTAAATGATAGATCAATTGCTCGCCAGGGATCAAAATTGATTCCCATCCTTCAGTCACGGTTACTGAATCAAGATTCGCTACGCTCACTTTTCCTGTAACTAATGATACATAAACCCGTTCAGCATTCGGGAAAGCCCTCACATCGAAGGAAGTGCCCAATGCAGTCGTGACCACTCCCCCGGCAATCACCTTAAAAGGCTTATCAAGTATTTTTTTCACTTCGAAGAATGCCTCTCCGGTGAGGTGCACTACCCGCTCTCTTGAATTGAAGTCGGTGGTATATTCTATGCTACTGCCTGAATTGAGGGAGACGGTAGAACCATCCGGAAGGTGGATTTTTGACTTTTGACCATTAGGATTGACTTTCTTGATCGTTTCAATAACAGGTACCTCCACAACAGATTCCTCATAGTCAAACTCTGAAATGAAAAAATACGATGCTATAAGCAAAGCCACGGAAGCTGCCACTCCATATACCCATCCTGGTACTAACTTTTTCTTTGTGCCATTTAATGAAATCTTATTTTGTAGTTTCCTGTAGAGTTCATCGGCATCAGGATGCCTGATCTCTACACGTGTTTTCTCCCAACTTTCTTTCATCAAAATGTACTGCTGGCGGTTGGATTCCGATTCAGAAATCCAGATCTCTAGCAGGTCCTGATCACCTTCTTTCTTTTGGTTGGTTAAAACACGTCCAATGATGTCTTCGATGGGTTCCCGATCCATAAGTCTAAGATGTTCCTATGATCAAGGACGCACTTTTTTGCCAATACCCTACCCGAAAGAGAAAAAAATTAAAAAAATGTAAAACTAAGGATGGTAAGAAGGCTGATAATGACATTTTTATAATCCAGATCTGAGCAGCTCAGATAGTTGGAAAGGTCTTTTCGGATACACTTAAAAGCAAGGCCCATGTGCTTTTCAATAGACTTCACCGACAGATCGAGGACCTTAGCTACTTCCTTATAGCTTAGATTATCTTCCTTAACCATCCGGTAAACCAGACCACTCTTCTCAGGTAAATTTTTGATGCTTTCTTCCAGAGCACTTACCAGTTCTTTGCTTAAAAAAGAATGCTCAGCATCCTGTACCTGTAATTTCAAATTCAACTCTACCTGGTTAATTGACATAAGGGCCAGTTCCTTTTTGTTGTCGCGCAGGTATGTCAATGTTTCGTTTTTGGTGGCTATATAAAGGTAGGATTCAAGCTGCTTGATGGATGTGAGTTTACTCCGTTTATTCCATATCTTGACAAAGACATCATTGGTGACCTCTTCAGCGATCTGATCCGATTTGCTATAGTATCTGGCCAACTCAAATAGTTTTCCATGGTATCGATCAAAAAGCTCGCGAAAAGCCTGTTGATCCCCTAGGGAAATGTTTTGAATGAGCTTTGGGTTAACCATTATATCCTAAATATACAGAAATTTAAATGCGTTGGTAAAAACCTATTTTTTATATATGACTGCAATTTTACCATTTTTTAATTTGAGTTGTCACTTATTGGCCATTCCCACTCCTGCAGATCATCACTCCAGGCTATCCCGATAGACGCATTGCGATCAAAGTCACCTTCCTCTTCAGTCAGTGGTCCGGAACCGTGGAAAAACATCAGGTATTTTTGAATGCCTTCGGTTTTCCGGAGATCAACAACCGTGGCAGCAGTCAATCTACCTTTAGCCCAGTCCCAGTTTTCTTGACCCAGGGTGATCAATCCTCCCCAGTCTTCCCAGTGCTTCAAATCATCGGATTTTTTAATCCCAATGCCATTTTTAGGAGAGTGAATCATCCAATAGCTATCGTCCTGAACCAAAACTGTAACATTTTCTCCTGCTTCTGTCCTCCCGAAGTAGGTCCAGTTTTTCAAATCTACGGAATAGGACATGCTGGCACCATTTTGTTTGTAAAAACACCACCATTTTCCAGGATCATCCTTGTCCTGCAACAGATAGGGATCAATCATTCTTCTCATTTTATCTTCCGGTACCTCATTACCTTTTACCTTCAACAATTCCGGAGTTGACCACTGAACCAAATCCTTACTTCTCATGATAAACACCCTGGCATCCTTATTTCCATACCTTGTGGGTTCTGAGATGTTGTGATCTGGCCGTGGGTAGGTTTGAAGACACAGAACCCACTCCTCACCGAACCTAGTGACATTTCCCGGGCTGCAATAGTTAAGATTTTGATCCCGGGGAGTGATCTTTTTGGGTTCATCCCAATCTATGAGATTGTCGGATTTTGAATATGCAGTATATGAAAACACACTACCATCCGGCTCTATCTCCACCATTGTGAAATACATGTAAATCGATCCATCATGATACAACACAGCCGGATCACGATAGGCCGTTACGGAGTCTCCTTCGAAAATGATCGGAGACGACAATGCTGACAAATCATACTCAGTCCTTTGGTCGCAGGATTCCAACCCCAAGAAAATGATCGAAAAAAATAGATAGTAAATTTTCATCCTAAAGCTTCCTTCCTGCCAGTTTTTCATTCAGAATATCAGGTACAGGAGCCGCAGTGTAATGAGTCCACTTGTCAATTGCATGTAGCATGTCCTTGACCAGTTCCTGATTTTTGGAAGCAACATTTTGAGTTTCTTCCAGGTCTTCTTTCAGATTGAAAAGCTCATAAGTCTCGTATTCATAGTAATAGATCAACTTCCAGTCACCACGCAACAAAGTTGTTGAAGGCACTGCTCTCCAGAATTTCTGTTCAGTGGGATATACAGGCAAAACCTGCTCTTTCTTTCCTGAACCCTCGAGATACAGGGGAAAATGTAAAAAGAGATCTCTGTCACGTTCCGGCTTCTCACCTCTCAGGATGTCTAGAAAGGATGTGCCATCTACTGGTTGTGAGGTCGGTAGTGACGCGCCTGACAGCTGTGCAAAAGTCGGCATCAGGTCGATGCCCATAGTAGTATAATCTGTCCTGGTTCCGGCTTTCACTACTTCCGGCCAACGCACGCAAAAAGGAACGCGAATGCCTCCTTCATAAAAAGTGCCTTTGCCGGCTCTGAGCGGAGCATTATTCGTAAGTCGGGCCAGGCCACCATTATCCGAAGTAAAGATCACCAATGTATTGTCATCGATACCAAGCTCTTTCAGCTTACCCATCACCCTTCCCACACTGAGATCCACTTGCTCTACTTCTGCTGCGTAAGTGGGTACATAGCCCTCACCTTCAAAATCTTTTAATTTTTCCTGATAGTATTCGATCCGATCCTTTGTAGCTGACATTGGGGTATGGACTTCCCAATGTGCGAGATAGACAAAGAAGGGCTGCTCCCAATGTTTCTCAATAAAAGTAATGGCGGCATCAGTCAGTCTTTGGGCTACTGCTGTATCATTATAGTATCTCCCCTCTTCTCCACCTATATTCGAGATCTCCCCAAATATTCCGGAAGAAGAAAGTGAATCGAAACCCTGGTTGTCATCACCAATATGCCATTTACCCAGACGGGCTGTTACATATCCTTTTTGTTTTAAAAGCTCTGCCAGTGACATAAACTCAGGAGCTACGTGGTTGTTATTCACCTGGAAGGTATTGTAGGTGCTGTCCTCTCCCCTGGTCGGGACCTTGAATCGCATCTTGTCTACATTACCCCTGGCTATACCATTGGGCAGATACACGTGATGCCTGGGCGAATACATTCCTGTCAGGATACAGGCTCTCGACGGAGCACAATTGGCGGCTGACGGATAAAACCTGTCAAAGATCATCCCCTCGGATGCCAGCTGATCAATGTTGGGTGTTTCATAGAAGGACTGGCCATTGTAGCCTACATCCTTCCAGCCCAGATCATCGGCAATGATGAACACAATATTGGGTGGAACCTTCTCTTGCTTCTCAGGTGAGCAAGAGAACAGCATGATGCTACCAATTAGAATAGCTAGTGCAAATCGAAACTGAGAAAAAATCATTGGTTCAATAAAAACGAGGTATCATTTAGATGAAAAGGTACTTCAGTCTCCTTTTTCTGAAGCAGTTCCTCGAAATTTCTCCTCAATGAACGTTCTTCTTCGCTCAGGCTTTTGAGGGGCTGTTCTTCCAGAGGATCTACCGATGTCCTGAGGAATCTACCATCCTGATAAAGTTTGTATTCTTCATTCATCACCCAGCGATGATGATCTCTGTTTCCCCAGCGAGGAGTATAATGAATGAATACCTGATCCTTCGTCTCATCTTCTGTTCCTGACAGAATGGGAAGAAAACTTTGACCGTCAGTGAAGAACGTGGAAGAGTCAATGTTTGCGATTTCCGTCAGTGTAGGTAGAAAATCCGCAAAATCAATCATGCCTTCAAACACCTTTGACTGTTTGATCTGGTTTGGCCAGGTCGCAATAAAGGGCACGTGATTTCCGGTGTTAATCGTTTTTCCTTTTGCTCCCCATACTGTACCTCCCACAATATCGCTCTTCACACTCACATGCGTACCATTGTCGGCCGTGAACATGAGCAGGGTATTTTCCCAGACTCCTTTCTCCTTTAGCTTGGCTTCAATCTGCCCGATCAGCTTATCCGTATAAGCCATCATATCAGCAAAGTAAGCGGTATCTTTCTCATATCTTCTGGAAGGATCCGCCCATTCCGGGGAATCGGGGGTAGGAACAAACGGATCGTGAACCAGGGCCATCGGGTAATAGACGAAGAAAGGATCGTCAGCATTCCGTTCTATAAAGTCATTGATGTAATCTGTAAAGATCTGAGGACCATAAGCATCCGGATCTCGTGGAAGATCTTTTCCATTTTGCGTTATCAAGGGGTTGGCAAATCGCTCACCCTGTTTTTTTGGATGATGAAGCTGCCACAGACAATACTCATCAAACCCAAACTTATAAGGACGCTCCAGATCCTGGTTATTTGGATTGTCCCGATTCAATCCATTCAATTGCCACTTACCTGCAATGCAGGTTTTATACCCGGCATCTTTTAGCAGGTTTCCAAAGGTGATTTCTTTCGGGTTCAGGTAGCCAAAATCTTCGTAATTGCGAAAGTTGTGCTTACCCGTCATGATCTTGACCCGGGACGGTGTACAAAGTGGCTGTGAGTAGCAGTTGGTAAAACGGATACCTTGCGAGGCCAACCGGTCCAGGTTGGGCGTAGCATATTCTGTGCTGCCATTTACACCCAGGCATTCATAGCCCATATCATCCGCCATGATCAGGATGATGTTTGGACGGGCATTTGACGCTTCTTGCGAGGATTCCTTTTTGCATTGAGCAAACAAAAGAACAATAATGAGGTAGGTTGCAATTCGAATCATCATCCTAAGATATGGATCTTTAAGGAATTATTTTTAATTGCACGTGACCAGTCCCTGGTATGGTCTTCGTATCTTTGATCAGGTCATCTCTTTAGTTATGTCGAATACAGATCTCATCATTGAAGAAAGACCCAGAGATATTGGGGACTTTCTGGTTGGCAGGTTCCTCCCATTCCGTAAGAAGCGGATGGTGGGCCCATTTATCTTCGTAGACCACATGGGTCCGGCAACCATCAAGCCTGGAAGTTATATGGACATAGGTCAGCATCCGCACATCGGGCTGTCCACGCTTACTTATCTTTTTGAGGGAGAGGTCATGCACCGTGATACCTTGGGTACACACCAGCGAGTGACAGCCGGCTCGGTTGGCTGGATGATAGCTGGTCGTGGCATTGTCCACACCGAACGAACCCCTCAGGACCTGAGAGATGGTGGAACTTATTCCATGCACGGGTTTCAGATCTGGGTAGCATTACCTAAACATCTGGAAAAAATGGACCCGCAATTTTCCTATGTCAAATCAGAAGACATACCCTCCTGGACTGAAAATGGCGTTTCATTCCGGCTATTAGCAGGAAAGGGTTTTGGAAGAATTTCTCCTGTACCAGTCTATTCAGATCTGTTTCTGTTGGAAATCGATGTTAGCCGGGCCAGTGAATTCGACATCAAAGACAACCTGAAGGGCGAGATCGGAATCTGTGTGGTTGAAGGAGCCATTAATGCCTGTGGTCAGGTAGTGGGAAAAGGATCCCTACTGGTGTCCAAACAAGAAGATGCCTGCAAACTAAAGGTGAGCGAAAATACCAAATTACTCATCTTCGGTGGTCAGCCATTCGAGGAAGAACGATTTATTGACTGGAACTTCGTGGCATCCGACAAGGAAACCTTATTGGCAGCCAAAAAAGCCTGGCAGGACCAAAAGTTTGAGATGGTACCCGGAGAAACCGGCTATATTCCACTGCCTGTGCCTGTGTAACGAACTTAATTTCCGTTAAAGCTGATCATCACCCAGGCCACAATGGCCACTACAATGATACTCAGGACGATATCTTTCCAGGAGTAGCTGTTTTTATTGGCCGCCTTTTCCTCTGCTGAAATAGTACTATAGGCCAAACCGGCTAGTTGCTCCTCAGATTGTGGTTTTGTAGCGAAGCTTACGCCCAGCACCAACAAAACACAGAATAGGAAAAACCACGCTCCAAAAGTCAGGAAGTTGACGGTACCTATGGTATGAAAAAGACTTCCCGGTGTTAGGTTTGGCGCCGCCAGCTCCAGGACGATCCGTAGTGCTCCAATCAATGAACCCACCACAAGCGTGACATAGGCTCCATGCTGGTTGATGCGCTTATAGAAGATCCCCAGGAGAAACACTGCTGCGATTGGAGGTGAGATATAAGCCTGAACTTTTTGTAGGTATTCATACAATACACCTGAAATATTCTGCATGATCGGAATCCAGAAAATCCCTAAAACCACCACAATGCCTGTAGCTATTCTTCCAATATTCACCAGTTTCTTTTCAGGCGTATCGGGTCTGAGTTTCTTATAAATATCTACTGTAAAGAGTGTACTACAGGAATTGAATACAGAAGCCAGTGAGCTCATCAAAGCAGCCAGGAGCCCAGCTGCAACCAATCCACGTAGTCCGGAAGGCAACAGGTTACTCATCAACACAGGGAACGCCTGATCCGGAGTGTCCCATTGCAGTTCCCCCTTCATTTTCAGCGTAAGGGCTATCACACCTGGAATCAGGAATAAGAAAACAGGCATCAATTTTAGCATGGATCCCCAGATCGCTCCTCTTCTGCCCTCTTTCAGGTTTTTCGCTGTAAGCGTCCTTTGCACAATATATTGATCCGTGCACCAATACCAGATCCCAACGATGGTACTGGTAATCACCAGTGATGGCCATGGGAAATCCGGATCCGAAGGTGGTCTCCACATGTCGAAATACTCCGGACCCAGTGTAGCCTTCATCTCTGCCCAGCCACCCACGGCATCCAATCCAATGAAAGTCAGTACTGCTGCCCCCAAAACCAAAACAACTGCCTGGAGTGCTTCGGTATACACTACTGCCCGCATACCTCCAAGAACCGTATAGATACCCGTTAACACGACTGTGGCCAGGGCACCCACCCAAAAATTAATTCCCAGTAGTGCCGAAACCACAACTCCACCGGCATAGATGGTCACCGACACTTTGGTAAGTATATAAGCAATCAGAGAAACAAGCGAAAGAAACCATCTGGATTTGGCACTGAATCTTCGCTCCAGGAACTCAGGCATCGTAAAGACTCCGCTTCTGGCATAGAAAGGCAAAAAGACCCAACCCAAAATCAGGACGATCCAGGCATGGAGTTCATAGATGAGCAACGGCATTTTATCTCCTGCACCAGATCCTGCCAGACCCACCACATGCTCCGAACCAATGTTGGAGGCGAAAATGGAGGCGCCTACGACAAACCAACCCACGTTACGGCCAGCTAAAAAGTAATCCTCCGTATTTTCATTTTTCTTCAGGATCACCCAGAGGGCAATACCAAAAAGAACCAGGAAATAGATGGATATAAAAATCCAATCCAGTGCATCAAGACTTTTCATTATAAGTTATGTTGAGGGTTTGGTTGTTGTCTTCAATGCTTAAAAATGGTGATAATAAATCTCATTCCACCGTATCTGATCCTTAAAATTTCGGATTGAGGTGTCTTTGTCAATCACTAGCAATTCAATATCCATCATCTCACACAGGTCTTCGAAATACTGGGTATTCAAAGCTTTGCTAAAAACCGTATGATGTGCACCTCCTGCCAGGATCCAGGCATGAGCTGCCGCCTCCATGTCAGGATAGCAATCCCACAATACCCTGGCAACCGGCAATTTAGGCAGGTCTTTCTCGGGCTTTATGGCTTTCACTTCATTCACGATCATCCTGAAACGGTTACCCATATCTACCAGGGAAACATTGATGGCTTCACCTCTATCCACATTGAATACCAGACGGGCCGGATCCTCCTTGCCTCCAATTCCCAATGGATGGACTTCGCACCTTGGCTTTCCTGAGGCAATACTCGGGCAGATCTCCAGCATGTGAGAGCCTAACACCAACGATCGCTCTTCTCCAAAGTGATAGGTATAATCCTCCATAAATGAAGTCCCACCAGTAAGCCCCTGCTCCATCACTTTAGATGCATGTAGTAAAGCAGCAGTCTTCCAATCTCCTTCGGCTCCAAAGCCATAGCCTGCCGCCATCATGCGTTGAGAAGCTATACCAGGCAATTGTTTCATTCCATGCAGGTCTTCGAAAGTATTGGTATAAGCCCTAAAACCTCCATCTTCCAAAAAAGCTTTCAATCCCAGCTCAATTTTTGCAGCATCTTTTAGAGAATGACTTTTGAGTACTGCATCAGTAACCTGATAAGTATCCCGGTATTCATTGATCAGTTGATCCACCTCATTGTCTTCAACTGCATTAATGAACTGTACCAGATCCCCCACACCATAGGTATTGACACTAAAGCCGAATTTCAGTTGCGCTTCCACCTTATCACCTTCTGTGACGGCTACTTCGCGCATGTTATCCCCGATACGGGCTACTTTGGTTTGCTGGAGTACCTGCCATCCGGCAGCCACACGTGACCAGGTACCCAGGGCTTTCCTCACTTTCTCTTCTTTCCAATGGCCCACGATCACTTTTCGTTGCTTCCGCAATCGACTGACCATGAATCCAAACTCCCGATCACCATGGGCAGACTGATTTTCATTCATAAAATCCATGTCGATCTTGTCCCACGGGATTCCTTGGTTGTACTGGGTATGCAAATGCACCAGGGGCTTTCTAAAAGCATCGAGTCCTCGTATCCACATCTTGGCTGGAGAGAAGGTGTGCATCCAGGCGATGACACCAACACAGGATTTGGATGTGTTGGCCTCTTCCAGGACCGCATAAACCTCATCCGATGACTTTACCACCGTTTTGTACTTTACCCTGACTGGAATCGATGAGCTTTCATCAAGTGCTTTAGCAATCTCTTCCGAATGCCTGGCTACATTTTTTAGGATTTCGTCACCGTATAGGTCCTGGCTTCCGGTGATAAACCAGACTTCATAAGTATTTAAAGGCTTTATCATAATCAGCTTTGACCATAGTAAGCATCCTTACCATGCTTTCTTTCATAATGTTTTTTTATGAGTGCCTCCTTGAGACGGGGAGCATTCGGGTTGATTTGAAGGGTGAGAAATGCCATCCTGGCCAATTCTTCAAGCACTTTGCTGTTATACACAGCTTTGGCTGCATCTTTTGCCCAGGTAAAGGGACCGTGATTGCCCAAAAGGACCATCTCTACTTCTTTATAGTCCAGACCTTTATCACTGAAGCAATCGATGATCTGCTGACCGGTCATGTGTTCATAATCTCCTCGAATATGTTCATCCATCATGGGCGGAGCGCAAGGAATGTCCTCCGTCAGGTGGTCAGCATGGGTAGTCCCGAAGATTGGAATGTCTTTTTGTGCCTGGGCCCAGGCTACTGAATAAGTAGCATGGGTGTGAGCAATACCTCCAATTCCTTCCCATCGATTGTACAGAAATGCATGCGTCTTTGTATCAGAAGACGGTCTCATCTTACCCTCCACAACCTTATTTTCCAGATCCAGAATCACGATATCTGCTGGTTTCAGCACCTCATAAGGCACGCCGCTGGGCTTGATTGCAAAAACACCCTGGCTTTTGTCAAAAGCACTGACATTACCAAATGTATATATCACCAACCCAAGAGCATCCAGCTGCATATTGGCTTCGTAGCACTCCTCTTTCAATTCCTTATATGACATTCTCAATTTGTATTTATCTTTTGCTCCACGAAATCTCCCAGTGCGACATATTTTTGATAGATCTGCTGGTACACCTCCACGTTTTCTGCTTTTGGATGGTAGGTCTTTTCAAATCCGTTTCCCATGGCTTTTACAGCTGCACCCATATCAGGATGTATGCCAGAAGCTACGGCCGCATACATGGCCGCACCTAAAGCAGGTGCCTGCTCCGAGACCGCAACCTTAATAGGCATATTCAGCACATCGGCCAGGGTCTGCATAATGAAGGAGGACTTCTTGGCTACTCCACCTATACCAACTACAGTCTTGATCACCACACCCTCCTCAATGAATCGATCTACTATTTTCTTAGAGCCGAAACAAATCGCCTCAACTAGTGACCTGAACAATTTAGGGGCGTCGGTTCCCAGGCTCAGGTTGACAATGGCGGCTTTGAGTTGCTGATTGGCGTCGGGTGTGCGACGGCCATTGATCCAGTCAAGCGCGATAGGTGACCCTTCTTTGATTGGAGTCCTCTCAGCCTGCTGAGAAAGCGAAACAATCATATCCTCTTTGATCTTCTCAAGCTCTTCGGCAGACATCGTACCTTTTAGATAATTGTCGAGTGGCCAGGAGATCAGGTTTTTGAACCATGCCAGGACATCCCCAAAAGCTGATTGACCCGCCTCCAGACCAATCATACCCGGCAGCACAGATCCATCTACCTGACCACAAATTCCTTTAACAGTTCGGTCGCCTACCACATCCGGGGATGAAACAATGATGTCACAGGTAGAAGTACCCATGACCCGTACCAGGGTATTTTCCTCTACCTCTGCTCCGACAGCTCCTGCATGTGCATCGAATGTTCCAACGGCTACCACAACATCCTGACTTAAACCCAGCTTACCTGCCCATTCAGCTGACAATCTGCCAGCTGGAAGATTTGAGGTGTAGGTATCGAAAAACAGATTTCGTTTGACGTCCACTAGATACGGATCAAGTTTTGCCAGGAACTCATCTGCAGGTAATCCACCCCAGGACTCGTGCCACATGGCCTTATGTCCGGCAGCACACCTGGACCTTCTGAATTCTTTCAGGTTTTCACCCCCAATTAGGATGTATGTCATCAGGTCACAGTGTTCCATCCAGGAATATGCGGCCTTCTGTACTGCCTTGTCCTCCCGGGCAACATGTAAGATCTTGGCCCAGAACCATTCGGTTGAATAGATCCCCCCTTCAAATCGGGTATAGTCCTCCCCGCCCCAGTTCCTGGCCAGTTGATTAATTTCTTCCGCTTCCTTGATGGCCGTATGGTCTTTCCAAAGGACCATCATGCCGTTTGGGTTTTCCTGGAAACCAGGAGTAAGACACAAAGCTGTTCCCTCCTGGTTTACCGGAATCGGAGAAGAACCCGTGGTATCCACACAAATGCCTTTGATCAAATGAGGATCGATTCCGGAAGCTTTTACCACACCTTGAATGGAGGCTTCCATGCCTTCAATATGATCTGTGATATGCTGTCTGAATTGATTTTTGGAAGGCTCGCAGTACTTTCCCTCTTTCCAACGTCTGTACCAGGACACTTCGCTCGCCCGGGTGGTTCCATCGGTGGCATCTACCAAAACTGCCCTTACGGAATCTGTTCCAAAATCAAGTCCGATCACATGGGGGTTGTTACTCATGGTAAGAATGGGTTAATATTACGTGAATATAGTAAATAAAATTTAAGTGTATTATTTACATTTAATTAAAATAAAGGAATTGACTGGCTGCAATGATGAAAGACCATTACCAAAAGCATGTAAAAGCACTATTGGCAGTAGACTGCATCATCTTTGGCTTCAATCAGGATAACCTGAAGATCTTACTGATCAAAAGGGATTTTGAACCCGAAAAGGGGAAATGGTCTTTGATGGGTGGGTTTCTCAGACCGGATGAGACGTTAGATGAAGCAGCTTCTCGGATCCTTCAAAAACTAACAGGTCTGCACGATATCTATCTCGATCAGCTAAGGTCCTTTAGCCAGCCTGACCGTGATCCGGTTGACAGGACGGTTTCTACAGCCTACTACGCTTTGATCAATATTGAAGAGCATAACCAGGAGTTGACAAAAAAGCACTCTGCTGAGTGGTTTAATATTCAGGATATCCCTCCACTTATATTTGATCACAATGAAATGATCCGTCAGGCGATTAAGCGACTGAGGTATAAAGCTTCAGTAGAACCTATTGGATTCGAATTGTTGCCAGAAAAATTCACAATGCGTCAGCTTCAAAAATTGTATGAAGCCATCCTGGGGCAAAAACTTGACAAAAGGAATTTTATTAAAAAGATCCTAAGCCAGGATGTATTGATCAAGCTCGATGAAAAGGATATGACCTCCAGCAAAAAAGGGTCATTCCTCTACAAGTTTGACGCGGAAAAGTATGACCGGTTTAAGATCTAATTGATTCATTGAGGCTTGTGCTGCTTCACCTTTTGGTAGAATGCCTGGAAATGCTCTTTCAACCCAGACCAGTTTCCTTCACTGATCAGGTCAGGAAGAAAAAGTTTGCCCCCCATCCCTACTCCTTTCGCTCCTGCTTTCATGAATTCATCAAGATTATCGATGCTTACTCCACCCGTGGGCGCGAGTGGAATCTGAGGCAATGGCCCCCGAAGTTCTTTGATATAACCAGCACCCAACGTACCTCCCGGAAACACCTTTACCATGGTGGCCCCAAGCTTCCAGGCTTTGTAGACCTCTGAGGGCGAAAATGCGCCAGGAAAAATGGGAATTCCATCGTTTACACTCGTGGTTACTACCTGCTCATCCAGGATTGGTGTCACGATAAACTGCGAGCCTGCATCCTTAGCTGCTTTATAGTCTTTGATATCACAGACTGTACCTGCTCCGATGAATAAACCATCGAAAGTCTTCACAGCAGTTGAAATAATGGAAAGTGCATTTTCTGTATTTAAGGTAACCTCTGCCATATGAAAACCACACTCCTGGTATAACTCCAGGATGCGGAAAACCTGGTCCTGGCTAAATCCTCTCAATATCCCAATCACGGGCATTTCTTTCAATGCATTTTCAACTGTCATAGTAGATTCTTTAATATGGTTAGTTGTCCTGTAATATAAGCGTTTGATAGTTGGTCAGGATCAATGAAAGCAGCATCGGAAAGTCTCAACTGCTGTGCAGCAAGTTCATAAAGGGGTTTCATCTTTTCATCACAAGCAAAAAGTTTGTGGGCCGATGTAGCCGTCAACTCCTGCAATTCATGGCCAATCAAGAGCCCACTCAGGTAAAAATAGGTTTCCTGTGGATTTTTACTTGTCCCCAGAACATCTCTGGCCCGGATCCGGAACAATTCGTTTAGCAGGTTTTCGCCAATGGCATCACTTACACCTTGTTCAAAAGCATGTACAAATTCCGACGACCATTTTGTCTTTTCTACTGACCGGTTGAGCACACTTTGCTCGCTGATCAATTGGAATAGCTCACCGGTCATAAAAGTTTTAAAGCCGATCAGATTCCCATTTGCGATCTCCAAGTGCTTGGAATGCGTCCCCGGCAAGATCAGGATAAATTTATCAGCATTGGATATTTCCTTAAGTCCAATACATTGGGTCTCCTCTCCTCTCATGATATCCTGATCCGAAGCCGCCCCACTGATCAGATTGATTTTGCCAAGATCTTTATCATCAAAAGTTTCTGAAATCACACCGCTTCCATCGACAGGAAATGGTAAGCTGGCGTAGGGAAGTTCTTTCATCCCGATACTGGAGCTGGCCATCCCTGAGATGATGATTTGATCATAATCTGCACGAGCTACACCTGCTTGCGACAGGGATCGTCTCAAGCTCCGGATGAAATATTCAAATGGATCTACGCCTTCATATTTTGATTCCTGGAAAAGCTTTTTACATCCATCACTGCTTTGAAAATGCTTCTGGACTTCATGTGAGTTTGTATCTACAACAGCTCCCCGAAAGGATGAGGTCCCCCAGTCGATGCACAAGATGGTATTTGGTTCGTTCACACCGCAAATTAAACCGAATAATTATTGTCGGGAAACAGGGGGATGGGCAATCTTTTTCATGGGTATGCTACAAAGGCGCTAAGGCGCAAGATGCTACTCCAGCCCTTGTTGTGTTTTCACAGCATCCCCGTTTTATGAATTTATTAGATACAATGTACGCTTATTGAAGATCGATAGCCATACTAGGGCCAGTCGGGTTAGGTATCGTCTCCTGAAAAGGGACGATACTAAAGGCCTACATCGTCCTCTTCGAGAGACGATGAATGGAGGGGAGTAAGCATCACTATCTTATTTAAGTACAATTTTTATCTGACTAAAGGGAGAATAGGAGGAGTATGGGAGGAGAATGGGAGCACACTGGGAGCACTCCGGATGGAGAATGGAGCAACTATAGGGTTTGTTTATTAAAATAATACAATTTATTGACATCAATTAGAGTTTTTGAGGAGGAGAAGCAATTCCCAGATTGGTGGGGAGAAAGCGTGGTTCACTGTGGCTCACTGACCACCCACTCCTCCTATCTACATCGTCCTTTTTGAGAGACGATGAATGGAGGAAAAGATCGATAGCCACATTAGGGCCAGTCTCGTGTCAGGTATCGTCTCCTGAAAAGGGACGATACTAAAGGCTTACATCGTCCTCTTCGAGAGACGATGAATGGAGGGAATAGGTATGCCAAAGGCGCTAAGGCTTCAAGGTAAAATGGGAGGCCTGAGAGATTCACGGAAACAAATCATTCATTACTTCCACCATTATCTCACTTTGAATGATCAATATTAATTGATAACATTATCGTAGAATAACCCAAACATGTCAAAAACCTTACCTGTACTTCTCCTGGCCTTTTGGGTCATGGGATGTCAAAAAAGCGCTGATTCAAAAGCTACACAACCAACAAAACCCAACATCGTATTTATCCTGGCGGATGACTGTACCAACTGGGACATTGGTACCTATGGAAGTCCGGATGCCATTACACCCAACATCGACCGGTTGGCTGCCGAGGGCATGAAGTTTACCCGCTGTTACCAGGCTGCCCCGATGTGCTCCCCTACCCGACACAACATTTTCACCGGACTGTATCCAGTCAAGACAGGAGCATATCCCAATCACACATTCGCCAAAGAAGGAACGAAAAGCATTGTGCAATACCTGAAGCCACTCGGCTATCGCGTAGCCCTTTCCGGCAAAAGGCATATCAAACCGGAAACCATTTTTGATTTTGAGTATCTAGGCAAAGACAAGAACCCTCAGTTTGATCTGGTAGAGGAGTTTCTCCAGGATGCCAAATCAAAGCAAGAACCCTTTGCTTTGATGCTCACCTCCAACGAACCCCATGACCCATGGGATAAGGGTGATCCTTCATTATTCAACCCTGATAGTATCACCCTTCCACAATTCTTCCCTGATACCAGGGTGATCAGGGAGGAGTACGTAAAGTACCTGGCAGAAATCAATTACCTGGATAGTCAGGTTGGAACAGCACTCAAGCTACTCGAGCAATACGGCTTTAGTGATAACACACTGGTCATGTTTGCCAGTGAACAGGGTGCCATCTGGCCTTTTGCCAAGTGGACCGGCTATGAGGCTGGTGTCAAATCAGCATTGATTGCCAAAATGCCAGGCATGATCGAACCAGGATCTGCCTTTGACGGGATTGTGGAGTACACGGACATCCTTCCCACCTTTATCGAGCTGGCCGGTGGCACATTACAACCCGAGCTGGATGGAATGAGTTTGGTTCCCATACTTAAGGGTACTGATAGCAACGGGAAATCTTTTGCCTATAGCATTCAAACTACTCGTGGAATAAATCATGGAAGCGACCATTTTGGAGTCAGAACCATCGTAAATCAAGAATACCGATACATTCTCAACCTGTCTCCACAAGCTGAGTTTCTCAATACTATAAACAACGATCCAGATCCCAAACGTTGGTATACTTCCTGGCTTGATGCTTCAAAGCATGACCAAGAGGTTGCAAGGTGGCTCACAAAATACAGGCATAGACCCCAGGAAGAACTTTATCATATCCTGGACGATACATGGTGTCTGGTCAACCTGGTGGATGATCCAAAATATGCTGACATCAAAGCCACACTCAGAAAAGAACTGGAAAAATGGATGGTAGCATGTGGTGATCAGGGTAGGGAAACAGAATTGGCTGCCCTGGAGCACTCCTGGAAACATCGTGAAAAATAATTCTGTTCACTTACACCAATAAAAAAATAACCCCTCCATCAAACACTTTTTCATAACACATCTTTATCTGATGGTATTTATTATTGAGTTTCAATTTATATGATCCAATAATGTTCAGACAGACGCTAGCCTTCCTCACCTTACTCCTTCTTTTGGCGCAATGCCAAACTACAACCAATTCCCCCAACATCATTCTCATCATTGCTGATGACATGAATTGGGATGATGCCGGTACTTATGGACATCCTCATATCCGGACCCCAAACATTGATGCTTTAGCAAAAGCTGGCATGCAATTTAACAAGGCTTACCTGACAGCCAGCTCCTGTAGTCCCAGCAGATCAAGTATCATCACTGGAAAATACCCACACAATACGGGCGCTGAGCAGCTTCACTGGCCCTTGCCAGCTGATAGTAAGACATTTGTTGAACAGCTCGGTGAGGCTGGCTATTATACCGCAGCAGCTGGAAAATGGCACCTGGGCAACGCGATCAAAGACCACTTCGACCTCATCCGGGAAGCCGATGTTTCCGGGTTTCAGCTGCCCACCGGAGCAGATCAATCCAAGGGAAAGATGGTCTCTCAACAACCCAGTGGCTGCGAGTACTGGGTGAACGTGTTGCAAAGCCGACCAAAAGATAAACCCTTTTTTATGTGGTTTGCTGCCCTTGACCCACACCGGGAGTATGAAGATGGAAGTCTGGACCCACCACATAGCCAGCAGGATGTGATCGTGCCTCCTCATTTACCGGATGTGCCAGAGGTAAGAGAGGATCTACGGCTGTACTATGATGAAATCGGAAGACTGGATAAGTATGTAGGGTTAGTAATGGATGAACTGGAGCACCAGGGAATTACAGAAAACACATTAATCGTATTTATAAGTGATAATGGAAGGCCTTTTCCAAGAGATAAGACCACACTCTATGAAGGTGGCATCAAAACTCCATTTTTGGTGAAATGGCCAGCTCAGGTCAATGCTGGATCAACTACAAACAGTTTAGTTAGCTCGGTGGATATCGCACCTACTTTATTGGATGTGGCAGGCCTCCAAATTCCTGGTGACTTTGAAGGTGTAAGTTTCTTACCCATTCTGGAAAATCCGGAACAAAAGGTCAGAGAACATGCTTTCGCGGAGGACCACTGGCATGATTATGAAGACCACGCCCGGTCCGTACAATCAGCAAGCTTTAAACTGATCAGCAACACTTACAATGATCTTCCAGCCACCCCATCTGCTGATGCAGGACGTGGGCTTAGCTGGCAAGCCATGCTCCGACTTTATGAAAAAGACTCCTTGAATGATCATCAGCTGGCATGTTTTAAATCGCCACGTCCAAGGTATGAGCTGTATGACCTGGAAAATGATCCCAATGAGCTGAACAACCTGTTTGACGATAAAGACTATCAACACCAAAGAGACAAGCTTCTGTCGGCATTGCAGCAATGGCAGCAAGAAACAAATGATTTTGTGCCATCAGTCAGGACACCAGATGAGTTTGACCGGATCACCGGCGAACCAGATCACTCGGTTAGAGTAAGGCCACGTAGATCAAAAATGGAAATGTTTGGCACGCATGGCAAATATTAGCCATTAGCCGTTGATGTGTTTCAGATAAAACTTCCACGCTTCTCTGGCAACATTTCTGCCCAGTTCCAGTCCTGCTACGTTATCAGCCTGGATGTGATAGCCACCCAATACCCTTGAGATTCCAGCCATCTCTGCCGTTTCAGTAAAAGTCGGAAACACCAATGTGACCGTATCCCCAAGGTTGTACGGTTCGGTAAGTGCTCCAGCCACCAGCTGTACTTCCACACCAAACTCGTCACTTCCAGTCCAGATCTTCAGCGCTTCCCCACATGCGCCACTGATGCAGCTATGACCCGAAACATAGCTTGGAAAAGGTGGACATAAAAAAGTCTCTGGCGAGTAAGGTCTCCACTGGGTTCCATCCATCTCCATCATCCCTTTGCCCTCACCTCCCCAGGCTTTAATCACTTCCCCTTCATAATATTTGTGCACCAGCGCATAAGGTCGTGCATAATCATAGAACATTTTTGAATCCCATGCCGCAATGAACGCATCCATGGCTACTACCTGGTTATAAAAATAAAGTTTGACATCCTCATCCAGTGTGTGCTGATCTCTTATCGAGACATCTTGAGTAAAGATCAACCAGTGTCCAGCTTGCTGCACGGACTTAGGTCCATCCCTCATAAATTCCACCAATGCCTTCTGTTCATCTGTAAGGTTGGCCTGTAGATCAACGACTTCCTTTACTTCTGCAGCCAGCTGCTCAGATCCAATCATCGGTGGTGGACCGGGCCTGAATTGATCCCCTGATTTAAGTGCGATGGGTACTACTTTATCCCAAAAAGGAGTCAAACATCCGGGAGCAAATTTGCCTCCTTTTCCATCGGAAAAGTATTTTGGCTGCCACCGATTGGGATCTATATTCTTATCCACCGGATTGACAGGTTCATAGTTTGTGTAATCAAAATAGGACACACCATTTGATCCTTCTTCTTCGCCATATTGATTCGATCCATCTTGCTTTCTGGCATTTATCACCGAGAAACCTGCAAGATTCCCAATCCCAACTGGAGATGAGGGGTCGGTACTCATATCCATAGGATCAAGTCCCAAATCAATCATAAACTGCCTAAACAGTAACGAGTCTGAATAGTAGTACTCCGACATCGTCCTGTATGCAGCATAGCTGATGGCAATTTCTTTGTTGGAGAGCGTGTGTTCCTCAGTTGGTCTTCTGGACACCTCCTGGAGATATACTGGTATAGCTGTTGAGTCATAGCGACTCCAGGCATCAAATACGGATGTGAATATCAAACCCAGATACCTTGAAGTAATGGTAGGTCTAGGGTTAAATCGTTCTGTATCATTGGCAGTTGCCAATAAGGCCATTTTGCCCCATTTGTAAGCAATGTTATCCGCTCCTTTGGGTTGGTCTACCTCCTTTGGATTTTGAGTGCAACTCATTACAAATGAAAGCGAAACAATGATTAATGCAGCATTTTTCATCACTTCTTCATAGTTAGCCAATGAGTATCAGCTAGAAATCAATATTTTCAGGTACTAAATTTAAGAACATTTACCGTTTTTTGATATGAAATTTTATCAATATCAATTCGGTATCCCAGGTATTCTAAGTTAGGATATCCTTCACCACATGCCCATGCACATCGGTTAGCCTAAATCTTCTTCCCTGGGTCTTGAAAGTTAACCTTTCATGATCTACGCCCATGAGGTGCAACAAGGTAGCGTGGAAGTCATGAACGTGGACCGGGTTTTCTGTGATATTGTAGCTAAAATCATCAGTCGCACCATAGGTAAAGCCTGGTTTTACCCCAGCTCCTGCCATCCATGCAGTGAAGCATCTTGGATGGTGATCTCGGCCATAATTGTCCGAAGTGAGTTTTCCTTGTGAATACACGGTCCTTCCAAACTCTCCTCCCCAGATCACCAGGGTATCATCCAAAAGCCCTCTTCGTTTCAGATCCTTCAGCAAAGCAGCAGTGGGCTGGTCTGTCTTTTTACAATTACTACTGATCCCATCGGGCAGATAATTATGCTGATCCCAACCTCTGTGATAAAGTTGAACAAAGCGAACGTCCTTCTCTAAGAGCTTCCTGGCCAGCAAGCAATTGGCTGCGTATGTACCAGGGTCCCGACTATCGGGACCGTACATATCAAACACCTCATCCGGCTCATCGGAAAGGTCAGTTATTTCCGGCACCGAGGACTGCATTCGATAAGCCATCTCATACTGAGATATTCTGGCGTTCACTTCCGGATCGCCATAGGTGCTATTTTGAATTTCGTTGAGCTGCTTCAGGTAATCGAGCATCTCCCCCCTGTCGTGATGATCGTAATGATCAGGGTTAGAAAGATATAATACAGGGTCTGCTCCGGAACGGAACTGAACACCCTGATGCTCAGTGGGTAAAAATCCATTCCCCCACAACCGGGCATACAAAGGCTGACCTCCAGAGTTCTTGGAAACCAATACAATGAATGTCGGCAGGTTATTATTCAAACTACCCAAACCATAGCTCAGCCACGAACCAATAGAAGGCCTTCCAGCCAACTGATGACCGGTTTGAAAAAAGGTAATGGCTGGGTCATGATTGATTTGCTCGGTATAAAGGGATTTAATAAAACAAAGATCATCCACGACCTCTGAAGTGTGTGGCATCAGTTCACTGACCCATGCCCTGCTTTCTCCGTACTGATTAAACTTATAGATGGAAGGCGCAATGGGTAAGGAAGTTTGTGAAGCACTCATCCCGGTAAGACGTTGTCCTCCTCGGACGGATTCCGGCAGCTCAGTACCAAACATTTCATTCAGCTTGGGCTTGTAATCAAACGTTTCGAACTGTGAAGGTCCACCACTTTGAAACAGGTAAACAATGCGTTTTGCCTTCGGTGCGAAATGAGGCAATCCTTCCAGCCCCGACATGGGGCCCGGAGTGACAGGAGAAGAAAACGCCTTTTCTGTCCCGAAAAGAGACCCCAAGGCAAGGGCTCCAAGTCCGAGTGACGTCTTAGTCAGGAATTGTCTTCTGTCAATGTTGTTTTCTGTATCCCTCAGGTCGGGACTATTTGTTCTCAGTACTTTATGATGATGATCACACATACTTTTTATCTTTTTGTGATGCTTGCATCCGAGTTTAAAATCACACTGGCTACCACAGCATTGGCAGCAACCATGGGCTGATCCAGTTTTGGATCCACTTCGTATTCTCCTGCTGATGTCCAGCCTGCTGTCCTCTTAGGGTCAGCTGAGAATTTATCATATTCCTCGCCCTGTAGTTTCAGGAGCAATTCTAATTCTTCTGCTTTTGGCTGAATACCTGTGAGCCTTTGGTAAGCCATTTTGATGCCTTGTGTGGAATCTTCATTTCGGGTGATGGTTTCCCCAATCACTTTGGAGGCCTCCACAAATGCCGGATCATTGAGCAATACCAGGGCTTGCAACGGTGTATTGGTCTTTTGTCGACGAACGGTGCATTCTACCCGCTCCGGCTGATCAAAGGTACCAAGGGTCGGATGAGGTACTGTTCTTTTCCAGAACACATACATGCTCCTGCGATACAGGTCTTTTCCTTTCGATTGCTCGTAAGAGCCGGAATTCATTGACCATAAACCTTCCGGCTGATAGGGCATAATACTTTCACCACCAATCTCACGGTTGAGCAGACCACTTGCAGCCAGCGCATTGTCTCTGACCATCTCACTGGACAATCTGATCTTGGGCCCACGCGCCAGGTAGATATTTTGAGGGTCTTTCTCTCTCAGTCCGGGAGAAGTGATTGAACTTTGACGATACGTAGCAGACATCACGATCATCTTTTGGAGCGCTTTCACATCCCATCCGCTTTCCATAAACCTAATGGCCAGCCAATCGAGCAACTCCGGATGACTGGGTGCGTCTCCCTGGTTCCCAAAATCCTCAGTAGATCTGACCAGCCCTTTTCCAAAGTAGTTCTGCCAATATCTGTTAACAGCAACTCTTGCCGTCAGCGGATGATCTTCATCAAAAAGCCATTGTGCTAATCCCAGCCTGTTTCGTGGATACTTCTCATCCATAGGAAGAATTTGTTCCGGTGTTTCAGGAAAAACCTCCTCTCCATAGTTGTTGTAAAGACCCCGCTCCAGTACATAAGCCTGTCTGGGCTTAGGTATTTCCTTCGTCACCATGATCTCTTTGACCAATTCGGTGCTGTCGACCAAAGCCCTCCTTGACTTTTCGAGATCCTTTAAGCTTAATTGATAATCCCTCGAAATGGTTTTGAAATAATATTCTGACAGCCATGTTTTCTGTTGTGTAGTCAAGGTGGTGCTTTCCGCTAGCATGTCAAGTTCATCAGGATTGCCAATCATCATTACTTCAACAGGAGCCAGTTCCCGGTTATATACAACCAGCTCATCTACTATTGCACCTCCAATTCCTTTGCCTCGCCAACGCGCCCCAACCTGAAGTCCGGGCTCTTCTGTCTTATCGAATGGTTTTCCTTCAGGTTTCTGAAACACAATGTCCTTATACAGATTATCAAATTCTGTTTCAGTTTTAAACACCTTTCCATTCAGGTAGAGTTTAAGACCGGACGCCCGACTGGATCCATCATAGGTCATCATTAAATGGATCCATTCCTCTTTGGGTATTTCCTCCACTGAAACATTAACAATTGCATTATCCGGCCAGGTATGTGCCAGCATCCCTTCCAGTTTGTTATCTCTGATATTGAGATGATATCCCTTGTAGCTATAGAGTCTCGTACCTGTATTTTTATGGAAAATCACTCCTTCTTTAAGGGCTTCGGGAACATTGATCCATAATCCAATGCTAAATGGCTGTTCCCGCTTGAAGACCCCTATGGTGTCTGTATCCAACCAGGCATCCCCATCCATTTTGAGTCCTTTACTTTTATATCCATCCACAAAGACGGGATATTCCTTTTTTGAATATTGTCTGTCCATCCTGGCAATCTCACGAGGTCTGGAACTATTTTTCAAGTTGTCATCCAATTTGAAATGAGCCTCCAATCCTTTGGTGGGAATGCCGGGTTTAATTGAAGTATGTCCACCAGATGCCATCCAGGCATCAAAATCTGCAATCGCATTTTCTTTTGTATCGATGGCTTCTTTTTCACTCTTTTCTACAAGATCAGTCAGATATGAGATCACATCTTCCTGGTCTTCTGTTGGAAAAAGCATCGTGGGGACAGGAAGGTCCCTGGAATCCCAGCTGATCTGACCAGTTTCATTCACATTGTTGAAGAAACTGTACAACTGATAATATTCTTTTTGCGATATCGGATCATATTTATGATCATGGCATTTGGCACACCCCACAGTAAGTGCTAGCAATCCCTTCCCCACAACATTCGTTCGATCCGCTACATACTCAACCCTAAACTCCTCGTCCACAATACCGCCTTCCATATTCTGCGGGTGCAATCGATTAAATCCCGTGGCGATCATTTGTTCTTTGGTGGGGTTGGGAAGTAAATCTCCAGCCAGCTGCCAGGTCACAAACTGGTCATAGGGCATATTCTCATTGAAAGCATCAATCACCCAATCTCTCCATGGGCTGGCATCCCTGTAGCTATCCACCTGGTAGCCATAGGTATCTGCATACCTGGCCAGGTCCATCCAATCCATGGTCATTTTTTCACCAAAATGAACCGATGCAATCAAACGGTCTACCTGCTTCTCATAAGCATCCGGTGAGTCATCATTAACAAACTGCTCAATTTCTTCCAATGTGGGTGGCAGCCCTGTTAGGTCAAAAGAAAGCCTCCGCAACAACATTGCTTTATCGGCCTCTGCGGATGGCTTTAGTTCTTTTTGGTTAAGCTTTTCCAGTATGAAACGATCAATGTCATTCTTTACCCATGGGTCTTCTGTTTTGGGTGGTTTTCTATCTTCTGGCTTAATAAATGCCCAATGAGGCTTATACTCAGCACCCTCTTCAATCCATTTTATCAGGACTGCTTTTTCGTAATCCGTTAAGGTAAGGTTGGATTTTGGAGTGGGCATGATCACTTCCGGGTCATCCGATGTAATCCGATGAAATAGTTGGCTTTTATTCAGGTTTCCCGGTTTGATGGCCACTTTACCCGGATTTTCGGGAAGCTCTCCATATGCGGTTTCGGCCAGATCTAGTCGAAGCCCTGCCTGCTGCTTCGCTTTATCAGGTCCATGACAGAGAAAGCATTTATCCGAAAGAATGGGTTTTACATGGATATTAAAATCCAGCGCCTCAGGCAGATCACGATATGCTTTTTCTACCTCCTCTGGTATCTCCGGACCACATGAAATTATGAGAGGGAAAAGAAGAACATAGACATATCTAAGAAACTTCATACAACAGGGTTAAATGCGCAAATTCAAATGTAACAATACGTAAGATCAATTCAGATATTCAAAAAAGACTATATTATGTACAAATCCGACTTTATTGTCATTTTTCCCTAAATTAATAGTCTCTAATTTTGATCATAGTGAATTTCAATTAACGAAGACAATGTACAAATCCTTGAAAAACCTGACGGTATCACTACTTAATGCAGGACATGTGCAATTGGACAATCACTGGAATTATAGCAATGTGATCAGTCCGTTCTCCCGGCTCTACTACATTGATGGTGGAACTGCACAGGTTTTTCACCATAAACAGGTTTTTCAACTTAAATCAGGCTATCTGTATCTTATTCCAAGCTTCACTTTGAGTGCATATAAATGCGACGAAATGATGTCACAATACTACCTGAGTTTTTTTGAGGAATTGGGAGAAGGATTTTCGGTATATCAACATAGGGCATTTAAATATGAAGTTAGGGCCAATGAGATTGATCTAAAAAATTTTCAACGACTCCTTGAACTCAACCCCAACCGAAGCTATAAAAACGATGATCCTAAAGTCTACGACAATCACAAAATGCTCATGTCATTTGAAAAGGAAAATGAAATGCTAACCCCGCAAGCATATGTTGAGACCAAAGGGATTATTCTGACCCTACTTTCAAGATTTATTCTGGAATCAGAACCTACATCAATCAAGGATAGCTCAACCTACAAGAAAATTTCAGACGTTGTAAATTATATCAATCAAAACCTGCATACTGAACTCACGGTGGACCTGTTGGCAGGCATGTCCCACATGAACACAGACTATTTTTCCAGGGCTTTTAAACACCAGACGGGTATCCGTCCAATTAACTACATTCAGTCAAAGAGAATCGAACGTGCCCAGCTACTGCTGGTGACTACACCCAAGAGTATCCCTGAAATTGCGAGCGAATGCGGTTTATCCAATTTATCGTACTTCTCCAGGTTATTTAAGAAGGTGACCGGCAGTAGTCCCGGTGAGTTTAGGAAAAAGAACCTTGAGCTGATTGTGTAGGCAATTATTCTTCAAATGGGATTAGCTTATCCCAGTTGAATGTCACTCCTATTCCTTTTTCATCAGGGCAAATGGCCTTATGATCCATTACAACAAGAGGTCTTTCGGTATACTCATCAATTGGAAAACTGTGCACCTCCAACCAACCAGCATTTTGTTGTGCCGAAACAAGGCTTACATGTAATTCCTGCATGCCATGAGAGCATACCGGCAGGCCATAATTTTGAGCCATCCTGGCTACTTTCAACCACCCTGTAATTCCCATACAATTAGATGCATCCGGCTGGATAAAAGAAAGGTTAGATTGTTTGAAGGCATATCCAAACTCATGTATGGTATGAAGATTTTCTCCCATTGCTAAGGGTATTCCTGTAGCATTGGCAATCTCAGCATACCCGGTGTAATCATCTGGAATCGTTGGCTCCTCAAACCAAAATATATCGTATTGTTTAAATGCATTTGCCAGCTTGATGGCCTCATCAACACTTAGGGAATAATTGGCATCGACCATAAAAGTGATGTCGGGACCGATGAGCTTTCGGACCGCTTCGATTCTTTCTAAATCCTGATTAGGATGCTGTCTACCGACCTTAATCTTAACGGCATTGAAACCACTGTCCAGATAACCCTGTATGTTATTCAACAATTTTTCTATCGGAAACATGAGATCGATACCACCACAATAAGCCTTACAACTTTTACTATTCCCTCCTATAAACTTCCACAAAGGCTGGGCTGCATTTTTACATCTAATATCCCAAAGTGCAATGTCTAACGATGAAATAGCAAAGGAAGAAACACCTCCCCTACCAACATAATGTATATGCCACTCCATTGCTTCATTCAATTGTTCTACTTTAGACCCATCTTTTCCAATTAAAAACGGAATAAGATCATGATCGATCATAGCCTTGATAGCACGACCACCCTTTCCACCTGTGTATGTATAGCCTGTTCCTTCCGAACCATCCTCCAGGGTAATTGTACAGGTTATTAGCTCAAAGTGAGTATGGTCCCCATGTTTGGCATCAGTAAGTACCTCCTTCAGTGGAATTTTGAAATATCTACAAATTATTTTTTTGATCTTAGTTCGCATCCATCTTTGATTGCTCTTTTCTTTGATCCAGCCAGACCTTGTGGCTTCAGAAGATCATACAATAAATGTAACGTTGACGCAGGTGCTCAGGGATGAAAACCTTTGTCCCATAATTTTTAATAATCTAATATTTCATTGATTAACTTCATTGAGCCAATGAAATATTAATGAAGAATCTTAGGAATAAAAATCATTGGATTATCTACTTTCTTGTTCCCTTATTCTTTTGCACTGGCTGTCAGTTTAAAGATGAGGCTGAATTCAAGCTTCGTGCCGGATTGCTCGTAAATGAAGACCACACCTGGTATCAGGCCTTTCAATACTTCGGCGAATTGCTGCATGAACGGTCTAAAGGCAGGATTACACTGGAGGTATACCCTAGTGAGCAGCTTGCAAAGGAAGCAGAAGCCATCAGGCTCATTCGATTAGGGGCTATAGACATGACTGCAACGGGGTCTCTGCTCAACAACTTTTTTGAGCTTGCATCATTTTGCGAAATGCCATTCCTTTTTGAGGATACAGTGGACATGCAAGCATTCATCCGTGGACCTATTGGCCAGGAAATTGAAAAGAAGATGATTGAGATCACTGGATTAAGACCTGTTGCCTATTTTGAACGCGGGCCAAGACACCTGACCTCAAAAAGACCAATCAAACACCCCGAAGACTTAAAGGGGTTGATCGTGAGAGTGCCTAACGTTCCCACCTTTGTTACAGCCTGGAGTGCCCTTGGAGCCAAACCCACACCTATGGCTTTCTCAGAAGTTTTTACATCTCTCCAGCAGGGTACAATTGATGCACAGGAAAACCCCCTACCCTTAATCAAGAGCGCTGGATTTTCTGAAGTACAGGACTATGTAAACCTCACGGGTCATGTGATGAGCTGGGTATACCCCGTCATCAGCGAAGAGAAATTCCAGAAATTTCCCGAAGACTTACAACAGATCTTTCTCGATGCAGCAAAGGACATGCAAGCATTTGAACATAAACTTTTCCTGGAAAATCAGGAAATGCTGAGAAGTCAGCTGGAAGCCCAGGGAATGGAATTTGTCGAGGTAGACAAACAAGCTTTTCGCAAAGCAAGTGAAGAAGCAATCTATCAGAGCCTATCTGTGGAGATGCAAAAAATTTATAATCAACTACGCAAACAACTATAAGATGATCATTTCACTCATTTTTAATAAATCGTTTTTACCAGGACTTGCTCTTTTATTGGTCTTGAGTTGCAATCAGGTACCGTGTGAGGAGTCCGGCCAATCTGCAATTCAAATTACTGACGAGAAATTGGACAATCTCGGGATCACCAACAGGGAATACTTAAGTGCAGCCTCAAAGCGTGCACTTAAATGGCCAGACAGCCTGACCAATGAATGGTTTGGTGAGTTTAAAGTTTATGATCTGAAGGGTGACCTGGCTTACGAAGAGGGTGTAGTAAGACGTGATCCCAGTGCTGTAATAAAAGTTGACGGAAAGTACTTCGTATGGTATAGCAGAAGCACCGGACCTACTGATGGGTTTGGTGGAAATATCGAGGAAGAAAAAGTATTCCCCTGGGACAGATGTGACATTTGGTATGCCACCAGCGAAGATGGCTGGACATGGAAAGAAGAAGGACTCGCCGTAGAGCGAGGGCCAAAAGGAGCTTATGACGACCGGTCTGTATTTACTACAGAGATTATGGTTCACCATGGAAAATACTACCTATGCTACCAAACAGTAAAATCTCCATACAATGTTAGGGTTAAAAACCAGGTAGGTCTGGCCTGGTCTGATTCACCTCATGGTCCCTGGACGAAAAGTGAAGAACCAATTTTGAGCCCTGCTGACAATGGTGTCTGGAAGGGAACAGAACAAAACCGCCATCTGGTGGAGAAAAAGGGTGATTTCGATAGCCATAAAGTCCATGATCCATGTATTTTGCCTTATAATGGGAAATTTTATCTCTACTATAAAGGTGAACAAATGGGTGAGGAGATCACTTTTGGAGGACGTCAGATCAGACATGGCGTTGCAATCGCTGATAACCCATTAGGACCTTATGTGAAATCTCCATATAACCCCATTTCAAATAGTGGTCATGAAATTTGTGTTTGGCTACAGGATGGTGGAGTAGCTTCTCTCATCACCACTGACGGACCTGAGAAAAACACCATACAATTTGCTCCAGATGGCATCAACTTCAACATCATGGCAGTGATCAAGGATGCCCCGCATGCCATCGGTTTAAACAGAGAACTTAGTACCGGTAAGCCATTCAAGATCTTCGAATGGGGACTCACCCACCAATATATGAACTCCAACTACCAGTATATCAGACGCTTCGAGGGCCGAAGAAAAACCAATCACGTGGCAAAGGGGGAAGCCTCTGGTAAAAAAGGTAGTGATGAAAAATGAAGCCAGGGAAATGCTAAATTACTAGTCAAATAAAGAAGGAATACTTTCTTGCAGCATCGATTAGCTCATTTTTTGGTACAACTTTTATTACCTGACTGGTGGCTTTACTTTCGGTCTGTCCCGGAGGACGATACGTAATATGGTGTCGTCGCAGGTAGCATATAAAACACTTTCGTCCTCATTGAATGCACAATTGGATGTTCTCTTACCAGTATAGATGGTCCCCAGCAATTCTCCTTCCGGTGATATCAGGTGAATCCCATCAGGACCAGCCAGAAAAATCACTCCCTCCTTAGAGACTTTGATACCATCAGGGCGCTGCTTACTGATACTTTGATCTACCATGTTTTCAAAATCATACAATAATGTACCTTTCAGCGGTAACGACTGATTGCTCAGGTCATATCTGTACAATTTTGCTGGTCGGCTATTGGCTATGTATAAGGTTTTGCCATCCGGTGACAAGGCTACCCCATTGGGAGTTTCCAGATCTTTCACAAGCAAGTCCAAGGTGCCATCACTATTCAATCGGAAAACACCTTTGAAGTCCAGACGGTCTTTATCATCAGAAGCGGGACCGAAAGAAGGATCGGTGAAGTAGATCGTCCCGTTTTTGTCAGCATGGAGATCATTGGGGCTATTGAATCTCTTGCCATTGTAATCATATGCCAGGGTCTGAAAGACAGGTAGCGGCAAATGAAAACTACTGATAAGTTTTGCAATCTCCCGATCTCCCTGTCTGCAAAGCAACAGGTTGCCATCTGCATCCAAAGTAAGGCCGTTACTTCCTGTGCCGCCTGTCTTTTCAGTTGTACCTGTATAGCCGGATTTTTCCAAAAACAACTCCACACCCTCCATGTCCGTCCACTTGTAGATGACATTATTGGGCACGTCCGAAAACAATAAGCACTGCTGCTCGGGGACCCAAACAGGGCCCTCAGTCCACTCAAAACCTTCTCCAATCACCTCAACCCTCGCATGAGCATCAATGAACTGAAAGAACTGCGGGTCATGGGATTTCAGACTCCCAATTGCCGGATACCTGGTAAGCGAATCGAGGATACTTCCATACCTCATATAGATATTCTTTTGCTTTTTTGATTTAGGGTCCACTGGGCTGGTCTCCAGCCGGTCTTTTTCTATGTCATAAAAGGTCCCATCATCATACCGCTTGAATTTTGGTCCTCGAACAAACCGTCTTTGGATGAAATGGTCCTTTCCATGGCCAGGCCTTGGCTCAAAATCGATATAAACCCAATCCCTGTCCGGTTTTTCTGCTTTTGAATTGGGCCAGAAACTGGTCCCGTCGGTAAAGATCTCCTTCCGGACCTGCTTGCCCAGCACCTCATACAATGTGGGGACAAAGTCAACAGGTCCTACCATCTCATCATTCACAGCAGGAGCTAATCTGCCAGGCCAGTTGAGGATCAAAGGCACTCTCGTACCGTCATCAATAGTCAGTCCTTTACCCCCTTTGACTTCTTTGCCATCTCTGATCGATGAGATGGATTGGTGGGTACCGTTATCACTATAAAATATGATTAAGGTATTCTCCCGCAATCCTAATTTATCCAGGTGACTCACGATCTTGCCTACTGTCTTGTCGGTATACTCCACCATGTCTTTGAAGAACCTCTTGTCTGACTTGAGCCTTAAAGTAGGATCTTCCCATTCGTCACTATCAGGTGTGGGGACAAATGGATCGTGAGGAAGCGTCATCGGATAATAGACAAAAAATGGCTTTTCCTGATTTGACTCAATAAAATCATTGATGAAATCGGAAAAAAGATCCGGGCCATATTTGCCATGAGTATCAGTCAACCACTTACCATTTTCAATGATAACCGGATCGGCATACCTGCTTCCCTTATCTTCCGTATGGCCAGTATGCCACATGCGATAGGTATCGAATCCTGAATCTTCTATTTTCATCCCCTTGTCCCTTCTCAAATCAGCACCCGGGTATTCAGGAGGGTCATAGCTTTGTAGCTGCCATTTACCAGCAATACAGGTGGCATACCCCTGATCCTTCATTATATGGCCAATCGTTTTTTCCTCGGGATCAAGGATTCCAAATGCCTTCCAGTTGCGAAAGTTGTATTTTCCGGTGATGAGGCTGGCCCGTGTATTGGTGCAGAGTGGATATGCATATCCCTGGGTATACCGCACACCTTCGGCTGCCAGCTGATCCAACGCAGGAGTCGAATAGCTTTCACCTCCATAGCTTCCCAGGGTCTCACTGCCCAGATCATCCGCAAGTATCAAAATGATATTGGGGGATCGCTGTGCTTCTGAAGGAAATACCAACAAGAAGAGCATTGAACAAAGTCCAATAAACAATGACTTTCGCATGATAATAAATTTGGGTTGATGTTGTTTATATAGGACTAATATATCACTTAAGCTCCATCTTGAAAACATTCACAAGATCACTGTAAGTTACTTCCGGGGCTTTAATAGAATACTTTCTCTCTGTCTCTTCCCATTCCACTTCCTGACCACTTCCCAGCTCTATCACACGCTTCACAGGCGTATCCGGACCGTAACCGATGTTGTTGATTTTGAGGTTAAACTCCATTCCGGGCGATGGTTTCCCCAACACAAATACGTAAAGTGATTTTCTGTCTTTCGAGACGGTATAACGGATATCATTTACACCATAACTTGTTGTGGCTGATTGCCCTCCGTGGGCACCATCGTCTTCTTTTGCGGAGCCATGCCCATAAATCTTAAAGGGTTCTGTGCCATAAACCGCTTCTCCATAGGTATCCAGCCAGCTTCCAATATTCAGCAAAATATCCCGCTGTACTTTGCTGATTGTCCCATCTGCCATTGGAGAAATATTGAGCAACACCACACCATATTTACTCCACACATCCACCATATTTCTAAGCACCATTTCCACAGGTTTATATTCCTGATCTTTGGTGTGTGACCAACTACTGAAGCTGATGGTGATATCCGTCATCCAGACGGTTTCCGACACATCCTTCTTACCACCCTGCTCAATGTCCAGCACACTCATGGTTTTAGGCAAATCGTCATGTTTGGCAATGAGCACAAGCTCCTGGCCGGTCTCTTTGCCATGATTGAGGAAGTGGCTGGCCATCTCCATTATTTTGGGCTCAGAAACATGGTTAAGCCAGACATCATACCAAAGGATATCGGGGCTATATTTATCTACCACTTCGTTCACCTGGTCAAGCCAATATTGCTCAAACTCTCCTTTGGGCATATTGCCATAGAATTTTTTGAGTAATGGATCTTCCGATGAAGTTGGATAATCAGGGTGATAGGCATAATGGCTATTGTATGTATCCCATTTACTGCTATCGCCTTCATGTCGTTGTCTCAGGCGTGCATGATGAAAAGTGGTAATGGTTTTCATGTTACGTTTTTTCAATGCAGATAAAAGCTCTCCTGTGATGTCCCGTTTGGGGCCCATGTCTGCGGCATTCCACGGATTCACCTCACTATCCCACATCGAAAACCCATCGTGATGCTGTGCTACAGGCCCTGCAAACCGGGCACCAGACTTTTGAAACAAATCAGCCCAGTCCTCCGGATCAAAGTTTTCCGCTGTGAATTTGGGGATGAAATCATGGTACCCGAATTGTGTCAATGGACCAAAATTTTCTTCATGATAAGCTGCAAATTCAGGCCGCTCAGTTCGGTACAGGTGATAGGGATACCACTCTGTTTTGAAGGCTGGCACACTGTAAACGCCCCAATGGAAGTAAATACCAAATTTGGCATCCCGAAACCATTCCGGATCTGCGGTGTGTTTTGCCAGTGACTCCCACGACGGACTGTATTGGGATTCCTTACTTGATGTGGTTTCTACTTTGGGCTGATTGCAGGCACTGAAGGCCAGCAATAAACCCAGGAAAAAAGCGCTATTCAATCTTTTCATTGTTCTTATGTATTATTATTCTGCTCTACTATCTACTGTAAATCTGAGTACCCGGGGAGCACCTTCGCCTCTTGCCCTTGTTATTTCGGCTTTCCATACGGACCTCATGTGTTCAAGGACTTCCACATATTGAGCCTCGCGGCCCAAGTTATTCGTTTCGTTAGGATCTACACTCAGATGATAGAGTTCCTCGTAAACCGGAGCCTCTCCTTCCAATGAAGATTCTACATAATGCCTGTACAAGGCAATATCCGGATCATGCGTGCTGTAAAGCATATGATTTTGATTGATCCCCAGCTCTTTGGCCACCCTGATCTTGATGAGGGCTGGAATATTAGTATTCTGATAATACCTGACATATTTCCACTCCTGATCCTGAACTGCCTCACACCGAGGATTGCCAAACTGGGTCGACCATAGATTTTCAGTAAAAACATAATCCCTGACCTTTTTGGTTGGGTCGTTTAAATGCGGAACCAGGCTGGTCCCCTGATAAGAAGGCGGGATTTCAATCCCTGACATTTCCAACATGGTAGGTGCAAGGTCAATGCTTTGAACAAGAGCATCTGACTTTTTCCCACGCATTGACTGCTTCATCCTGGGATCAAAAATGATCATGGGAACATGGGTTGTAATCTCATAACAAAGCGCCTTTCCACCCAGGCCAAATTGCCCCATAAATAGCCCATGGTCGGAGGTAAAAATGATGATGGTATTTTTTTCAACCTTTAGTTCCCTGAGCTTTGCCCTCAGGTCACCAACCATGCGGTCAATTCCGGTCATGGACTGGTACTGACGAATGATCCTTTCTTTGTTGGTTTCAGGAGTATCTACAAAATCATAGCTGGACTGCCTGTTTTCCACTTTCAGCAGGTCTGCTGGGAGCTTCGGCTGGGTGATGTCCTTTTTGGCAACGTAATTATCCGGCATTGAAATGTCCAAATCTCTGTATGCGGTCCTATAAAGTTCATCATCGGAATCCCTGAGCTGCATGCTTCCTGTCCCCGCACTATGTGGTAGATTAAAACATACGGTTAGCATAAAGGGCTTATCATCAGGTCTTGATTCTAGGAATTTGATAGAGCTTTGAAGCTTATGTTCGTTGGACAGAAAATCAGATACGCCTTCACTGATGACCTCCGGCTGGGTATCATATTTAGCTTCCTCGAAAATCTTATGCCGGTCTTTGGGATAAAAAGTGAGATGGCCATGACCAGCATACCAGTAATCAAAGCTTTCTTCCATGACGCCGCTTTTATACCCACCCTCACCGACTGGTGCATGATTCTTACCCACCCAGCCGGTATAATAGCCATTTCTTCTCATGACCATTGGATATGCGTCGTTCCAGGCTTCCAGGTTCATGCTGGTTCCCGAATTGAAATTCACCCCATGTTTGCGTTCAAATTCACTGAGTAACATGCTGACCCTACTGGGGGTACAGATGGCACTGGTAATGTGAGCATTGGTGAAAAGAATTCCATCATCGGCCAGGTTATCCAGGTTCGGGGTTTGCACAATCCGATTGCCTGTGCACCCCATCATTCCATAAGACTGATCATCAGTGAGAACGAAAATGATGTTGGGCTTATCTGCACTCCTGGCAAAAGTGCTTTCACAAAAGCATAGTGCAAGTAGAAGAAAAAGGAATCGATTGATAACGAGGTTCATTTTTGGTTAAATAAGGTTTACAAATCTATCAGGATGCATTAAAATTAAAAGTGCTTGTGGGACAAACTGCTAACGTATTTATCAGGTTTAAAGACTTAAACGCGCAGCCCAATTACTTTCCAAAGACAGATATTCAGTGAGTGAGGTCATGTATGAGGTAGGTTTTATTGATGCCAAATACTTCAGAAGCTACTTCAAGAAAGCGTTTGATGTCACACCTTCAGATTACCAGCGACAGCACTCCCTGGCTGAATAGGGCACCTTTTATCTTGTGAAATCCATTGTGCAAAGTCCTTTAAAGCTATTCCATAATTTTAGAACAAATTATATGCTATGAAATCAGTGTTTATCAACCTATTCCTTGTTTCTGTCATTTGTTGGTCTTGCTCTAAAACCAGCCCCAATATCATCCTGATCGTCACCGATGATCAGGGCTATGGCGATGTAGGCTTTCACGGTAATACCATTGTGAAAACACCACGACTAGATGCCTTTACTGAGGAATCTATAGAACTTACGAACTTTCATACAGGAACTACCTGTACTCCAACGCGTGCAGGTATCATGACCGGTAGAAACTGCAATAGAAATGGTGCATGGCATACCATCGCCGGGGCCAGCATTCTCAATGCTGATGAACAAACAATGGCTGAGGTCTTTCAGTCGGCTGGGTATCAGACGGCCATGTTTGGAAAGTGGCACCTGGGAGACAACTATCCTTACAGGCCTCATGACCGGGGTTTTGATGAAGCCTTTTATCATGGTGGTGGCGGTGTGCAGCAGACACCTGATGCATGGAACAACGACTACTTCGATGATACGTACTTCAGAAACGGGCAACCTGAAAAGACCACCGGTTATTGTACGGATGTATGGTTTGATGAACTGCATAAATTCATTAGTCGAAACAAGGAAAAGCCCTTCTTTGCCTACCTGGCCACCAACGCGGCACATGGTCCTTTTAACGTTCCGAAGGAATATCGTAAGTTATATGAGGATTCTCCTTTGACAACCTCACAGAAGAACTTCTATGGCATGGTCACTAACCTGGATGAAAATTTCGGGAAACTGGTGGATTTCCTCAAAGACAATGGTCTTTTTGACAATACCATATTGATCTACACTACTGATAATGGTACTGCAAGAGGTATCCAGTATGTGAAGGATGAGCAAAAGTCATACGGATTCAATCCATTGCGAGGTACGAAGGGCAGCCACTATGACGGGGGGCACCGGGTACCCTTTTTGATGAGCTGGCCCAGCGGAGGCCTGGACAGCGGACAAAAGATCAACGAGCTTGTTGCACATGTAGATTTATTGCCCTCATTAACGGCTCTTGCTTCCATTCCCTTTGAAGCGAAGAAACCTCTTGATGGTGCTGACCTCTCTCAGGTGATCAAAGGATCCTCTACGGCCCAAAGCAGAATGCTGGTGGTGGATACCCAACGAAAACAATGGCCTGAAAAATACAAAAGTCCATGTGTGATGGATGGCCCCTGGCGTTTGGTCAACGATAAAGAACTTTACAATACTGAGACAGATCTTGCGCAGACAAAAGATCTTGCCGCTGACTATCCGGACAGGGTGAAGAAGATGCAGGATTTCTATGAAGCATGGTGGACAAGCACTGAGGTAGACTGGAAACACTCCCCTATCCATATTGGCTCAGATCAGGAAAATCCGGTATTGATTACCATTCATGACATGCATCCTAAAAACAATGGTCCGATTCCCTGGAATCAAAACCAAATCAGAGGTGGCAAAGTGCATACGAAAGGGTATTTTGATGTGAATATCACACAATCCGGTAAATATGAATTTCAATTATCCCGATGGCCTCAGGAAAGTGGTTTAGCCTTAAGTGACGCTGTCCCTGAAATCCCTGGTACAGCCTATCGGGAGGACCTGATCAAAGGTCAATCACTTGAATTTACAAGGGCTTATGTTTCTCTTGGTGATGTAACAGACAGTGTGGAAGTCAATAATCAGGCTACTGCAGCTTCAATACAAGTGGAGCTGGATGGCCAACAGACCACCCTTGAAGCTTGGTTCCTGACCTCTGAAGGCTCCTATTCTCCGGCATATTATATCCTGGCTGAACGCCAATAACTCACTCTTAAAGTCCATTAAATTGTTAGGAATTAAAATCTAATGCAATAACACAATAAAATTCTGAGCAAAGCTTTCCAGCGATTAATAAAAAGCGGATATATAGCTTTAAAATATGGATTTAATAAAACAAGCTGTATTTGAGCTTACTTTTTATTAAATTAATAAAAAAGCACTCCCGAGGTGGATCCAAAAGAAAGCATATCGGAAACCGTCCAGCAATTTGCCAGGCATGACAGTCAGGAAGCCTTCAAGAAGTTCTTTGATGCGCTTTATCCTCGACTACTAAAATATGCACTTTACATTCTGGAGTCAAAGTCGAATGCAGAGGATGTGGTATCCGGAGCGTTTGTGAAGTTCTGGTATCAGCGCAAAAAGTTGATTAACATTAAAAGGCCTGAAAGCTACTTCTTCACTGCTATAAAGAACTTGTGCTACAATTACCTTCGTGACAACAAGCAGTTTTTCCTGAAAAGCCTGGAAACAGAGTCATTTGATTTCATTACCACATTTGAAAACCCCGAACGACAATTTCTCACCCTGGAGACCAAAGAAAAGATCCAGGTAGCCATTGATCAACTACCTCCTCGATGCAAGCTTATTTTTTCCCTAGTAAGAGAGGAAGGTCTTAAGTTTCAGGAGGTCGCCGATCTGCTGGATATTTCAGTAAAGACAGTGGAGGGACAAATGACCAGAGCGCTGGCCAAGCTAAGGTCTTCTTTGGAACAACATATGTCAGATGAGCTTCGTCATCACCTCAGAATTTCGAAATCAGCAAAATAAAGACCTTTTTAATGTCCTATATGATTTTTTTTCAATTCCTGTAGGGGTAGATTGAAAAATCCGTGTCCTTCTGCTGCATTCATTTTTTAAGTATTTAATGCATTTACATGCACAACCAAGAATTTAATAAGCTATTGGTAAAAAAGCTCTCAGGAGAGGCATCAACTGAAGAACTTAAAAAACTTGAAAGCCAACAGCTGGCCAACAATATTGATGATCCGGACTTAGAGCTGATAGAATCAGCATGGGAGGAGACAAAAACCCAATCCCGCGTAAGCAACCAGGAAAGGATTTTCGAACAGATCACACATCGGATTGACAGTTTCGATGGACACGTTAAGGAAGTATCCTGGAGGCAACGTTCGATGAAGCTGATAGGTATCGCTGCTTCAGTCATTTTGATATTAGCTACCTCCATTCTTTTGTGGGATCAAGACATGTTGACTTCACAACAAAATCAGGTTGTACAGGCTCAAAAAATCATCACTAAATCAAATCCGAAAGGACAAAAACTAAAAATTCATTTGCCTGATGCATCTACAGTCATCCTTAACTCAGAAAGTAGCATCTCCTATCCTGAAAGATTCGATGCCAACAACCGAACTGTTGAGCTAACCGGAGAAGCTTTCTTCGATGTTACCAAAGACAAATCAAGGCCGTTTACAGTTGTGTCTTTTAATATCAGCACCACGGCACTGGGCACTTCATTCAATGTAAAAGCATTTGAAAATGAAGAAAATATTGAAGTGGATCTGGTGACCGGGAAGGTCCTTGTTAATCAAAAAACACCTGGCAACAAGCTGGTTACGGAGGATTTCATCCTGACCCCCGGACAAGGCATAATATATCATAAATCAAATAACAAGGTAGAACAGATAGCATTCAATCCTGAGGAAAAAACAGGATGGAAGGATGGACTGATTTATTTCAAAAAATCCTCAAAAGAGCAGGTATTTACTGAGCTATCCCGGTGGTATGGTGTTGAATTTCAATTCACAAATGAAAGTGACAGTTGGAGTTATACCGGCAGCTTTGATAATGAAAATATGATCGCAGTACTGAATAGTATTTCATTCACAAAAAACTTCAGTTATTCAATAGATGGAGACATTATTCAAATAACATTTAACCATAAGTGACTATGAAAATATGATTACCAAATAAAAAAACCGGCCCCCTTTAGAAGGGAACCGGCTGCTTTCTCATCATCAGTTCTTTTTCAATTGCGACACCGAAAATACCTGATCATGAGCCAAAATGATTTTTAAAAAAACCAATTCGAAATGAAATATAAACGATTACTAAGACTTATCCATATGTCGTCCAGGGTAGTATTATATGGAATTATCCTTCAATGTTTCTTCGGAACGCTGCTGCTGTGTGCAGAATCCAGTGCACAGGCTGTAAAAAGCATCAAAGTAGTGGAATTAGAGGTGAAGAATGTCAAAGGAAATTTAATAGACGTATTCAACGACATTGAATCCCGTACAGACTACTTTTTTGCATACGATGAAAGTGATCTGGATCTTAGCCAAACCATAAAACTCAAAAATGGCAAGCAACAGCTTTCTTCAATTCTTTTGGAGATCTCAAAATCTGCAAATCTCAAATTCAGACAAGTAAATAAGCAGATCAATGTCAGCCCAATATCCAGAACAGAAAACAGACTGGAAATTGTTGTTGACGAGATCACTGTATCTGGGCAAGTTCTTTCCACAGAAGATGGATCCGGACTACCTGGGGTGAACGTGGTCATCAAAGGAACCACTACAGGAACCACTACAGATTTTGAAGGTAACTATGAAATCAACGTGCCAGATGAAAATACCATCCTGACTTTTAGTTCTATTGGTTTCGTTACCCAGGAAATCCTTGTTGGCGACCAAACGAACATCAACATTTCTTTGGGACCGGATATCCAGGCACTCAGCGAAGTGGTGATCGTGGGATATGGCACTCAAAAGAAAAGTGACCTCACTGGCGCAGTAAGTACGGTCAGTGGTGATGAGATAGCCAAGCTAACCACTCCAAATGCTACCCTGGCCGTGCAGGGACGAATGGCTGGAGTAAGAGTAGAGGCGAATGGTGGAGCTCCCGGATCACCTTCTCTTGTGACCATTAGGGGATCAGGAACACTTTCAGACAGACAACCACTTTATGTGATCGATGGTATGCTTGCCGGAAGCATGAACAGCCTCAATACCAATGACATTGAATCAGTCACTGTATTGAAAGACGCCTCCGCAACAGCCATCTACGGATCGCGAGCAGCCAACGGGGTTATTGTAGTGACTACCAAAAAAGGTAAGGCTGGACAAACTACCGTGGAGCTCGATATGAATTATGGAACCCAGACCCCAGTGAAACTGATTGATTGGGCCAACGCAGAACAATATGCCCAGGTAATCCGGGATGGATACGACAACGATGCACTGAGAGCGGGCACTACACCCACTTACACAGAAGATGTAGGAGCTCTGTTTGATCCCTCTATAGACAGCGATATGCAGGATGAAACATTGCGCAATGCTCCCTTATCTCAGATGAATGTACGGGTAGCTGGTGGTGGTCAAAACAGTACCTATAGCTTCTCTGCGGGACGTGTAAAACAAGATGGCATTATAAAGGAGTCTTCTTTTGAAAGAATCAACGCCCGGCTCAATTCTACATTGACCAAAGGAAGGTTCACGTTCACCGAGGCTATCGGATATACCAGGACTGTCAATAATCCAAACAACTATTTCAACAGAGAAAGAGACATCGTTCCCACTATTCCTATTTACGACTCCAACGGTGAGTTTACGGCAACAAGAGAAGACGGGGCTACTACGCATGCAAACCCTGGTAACTCACTGGGTGTTGCCACTGTGGAAGATCGGACTAACACAGACAACAACTTCATCGGTAGTCTAACAGGATCATTTGAAATATTAGAAGGACTGGTCTATAAAGCCAATTTTGGTTTTACAGCAGGTCAGGGACATGATTATACTTTTACGCCTGAATATTTCTTCAGTACAGGACCTACTAACGGGTTCAACGACCAGGACAGGCTAACAGAAAGCAATAGCACTAATTACTCTCTATTATTAGAACACACTTTGAATTTCAAGAAGAGTTTTGGTTCACATAATGTAGATGTGCTGGCTGGATATAGTGCCCAGTCAAGTGAGGGCAGAAATCTGGGAGTCAGGGTAAATACCTTCCCAAATAGCAACATTATCAATGCCTCTCAGGCAGAAACTGTAGAAGCAGTATTATCCGGAAGAAGTGAGGAAGGGTTGATCTCTTACTTTGGTAGGTTAAACTATTCATATGATGAGCGGTATTTGTTCACAGCCACTTTAAGGCGAGATGGGAGCTCCCTTTTTGCTGAAGATCTTCGCTGGGGTACTTTCCCTTCGTTTGCCGTTGGTTGGAACCTCAGCAATGAAGGATTCATGAGTGGAGTAACCGCGGTAACCGGTATAAAATTACGAGCCAGTTATGGAGAAATGGGATCTAACAATGCTAGTCCGTATGTCGGTGATGCTGTATTCAATGTGAACAGTTCCTACCCGCTAGGACCTGGGGGCCAGGTACGAGCTACTGGTTACTCCATTACCAGCCCGGTGAATGGATTGCTAAAGTGGGAAACCACCATAATCACTGATATTGGAGTTGAATTTGGGATCCTTCGTGATGAGTTGCTTATCACACTGGACTACTTCAAAAAAGAGTCTAACGACATCATCGGACCGAAGACAGTTGCTCCCTGGACGGGAACACCCGGAACGGTACCCGCCAATGTTGCCAGTGTGGAAAATACAGGATTTGAGTTTTCTGCTGACTATCGTAAGAAGTTTGGAGATCTCTTCCTGGGTGTGAATGCCAATTTCACCATTTTGGACAATAAAGTAACAGACATTGGAAATGCTGAAGGAATCGTGGGTGGAGGATTTACTTCGAATGGTAGATCTGCTTCGTTGTCACAAAATGGATTACCTATTGGGGCATTTTGGGGATTGAAAGTAGAAGGTATCTATCAAAGTGAGCAGGAAGCCATCGATGATGGAAGATATATCCTTTCAGACCCCAATGACCCTAACAGCACAAAAATTGCAACTGCTGGAGCTGGAGACCTCAACTTCGAGGACATCGATGGGATGCCCGGCCTGAGTGATGATGACATGCAATACCTGGGAAGTCCTATCCCTGATTTTGAATATGGGCTAAACATCACCGCCGAGTATAAAGGTTTCGACCTGTCGATGCTTTTCAATGGAATCACTGGGAACAAAATCCTCAATGGTAACATCTACCGTGCCTGGTTTGAGGATGACAACAACGTCTTTGCTTCCATGGTTGATGCGTGGACACCCGAAAATCCAAGCACCACCATGCCACGGATGACACACCAGGACCTGGGTCAGAATGGAACCAGAATGTCAGACTTTCTTTTGGAGGACGGGTCTTACTTCAGGTTGAGAAATCTGGTGATCGGTTATACGGTTCCGAGGGCCGTAACAGATGCTATCAAAGTCGGAAGTGTAAGGTTTTATGTGACATCACAAAACCTGTTCACATTCACGGATTATACTGGTTACTATCCGGAAGTTGGGCGGGGCACCAGGGACAGAGGTTCCAGTGAGAACATCTTTAATGCTGGTGTGGATGAAAATTCCTATCCTGTAGCCAAGACGTATCAGGCTGGAATCCAGGTTTCTTTCTAAAATATTGATAATAATATAACGCTACAAAATATGAATTCCGTAAATATTATTAGATCAATCCTGATAGTAGTTCCGCTGATGGTGTTGACCGTTACCGGGTGTGATCAGGACGAATTGCTTAACAAAACAAATCCAAATGCTCCGGCAACCTCCAGCTTCTGGAAGAGTGCAGAGGATGCCCGTAGAGGTATCATCGGAGCCTATGCACCGTTTACAGATATCTGGTATTACACCAGGTTTGAGATCTTTGCGTCAGACTATCGTGACGACCTGGTAAACGGCTTTGCCATATCTGAGCGTACAGCTACAGGTAATTTCAATGCTGACCCGGCAAGCAATGCTGCATTCTGGGTTTGGTCTGCCATGTATAAGGGGGTTTCCCGAGCCAATGAAGTACTTTACAATGTTCCACAGATTGAGGACATCGATGAAGAAGTGAGAAATAATATCCTTGGAGAGGCATACTTTATCAGGGCTTTCAATTACTTCAATCTTCTCAACTATTGGAGAAATGTCCCTTTACTTTTGACACCAGCCAGTTTGGTTGAAGACACACGAAAAGTGCCACAGGCAGATCCTGCAGATGTCTATGCGCAGATCATCAGTGACCTGGAAGAAGCGGAGAAATTACTCCCTGAAGCGTGGACTGGTGATGACATTGGAAGGGTGAAAAAAGTGGCTGCAACAGGCATGATTGGTAAAGTGCATCTTTATCATGAGCAATGGCAATTGGCAAAGGATGCTTTCCAGAAGGTCATAAATGATGGCTCAGTTGGGTTAGTAGATGATTACCGTGACAATTTCCGCGAAGCCACTGAAAACAACCAGGAATCCCTGTTTGAAATACAATTCAAAAACAGCTCTGACGGTAATCAGGGATGGTGTGCTGACTGTGCCAATCATGGATCAGGAGCTGCCTATCATAATGATTTGACCACTCGACCTATTGGAAATCAGGATGGCTTAAAAATCAACCGATGGGCACTGGATTTATTTCTGGATGAAGCCACGGTAAACGGAGAGACAGACCCGAGAGCATGGTCAACCTTGTTTTGGAACACTGCAGACATTCCCGGACCAAGCGCAACCACAACCTATGAGGGAGAGGTATTGACTGAATCCTATTATCTGGGCCAATCTTATGATGACGCCTGGAGCGGAACGACTAATTACGGGGACATCTTTGTCACAAAACATCTTGATTTTGAACAAGGTTATTCCAGTGCAACAGCCGGAGGATGGCACAGGTCTGGCAACAACCTTAGAATCCTGCGATATGCAGACATCTTATTGATGTTTGCGGAGGCAGAATTTCAACTTAATGGTTCTACTCAAGCTGCTTTGGACGCCATTAACGAGGTAAGGACACGTGTAGACATGCCTGCATTTGCTACAATCACCATGCAGGATATCATGGACGAACGCGTAAAAGAGCTCTCTCTTGAGCGAACAAGATACTATGACCTGCTCAGATGGGGACTGGTGAAAGAAAGGATAGTGGACAATCCTGACAACGTGAAGAGTGAAAGTGGAGGTACATCTGCATACCGACCAGGGAGAGAATATATTGCTATTCCTCAGCGAGAAATGGAAAACAGCGATGTGTTTGCACAGAATGAAGGCTGGGAAAGTCTATGATGAAAAAGTAGTTTTTTGGATTTTTAAACCGTTACTCAATGAGTAACGGTTTTTTTAACCCGCTCAAATGATGATCAGATTTTTTTGCTTTATTGTTATCCTTACCATGCTTGGTTGCAAGGATCAGGACATCGATGATTCCAAATTCGGTTTCAGCAAACTCTTCGATACCCATTCCGGTATATCATTTTCAAATGATCTGATCGAAAATGATACGATGAATTACTTCAAGTTCCCCTACCTGTATATGGGTGGTGGTGTGGCGGCCGGGGACATCAACAATGATGGTCTTGTAGATCTTTACTTCACTGGAAACCTGGTAAAAAACAAGCTTTATCTCAATAAAGGGAACAACAAGTTTGAGGACATCTCTGAGAAAAGTGGTACTGAAGGTGATGGTAGATGGTACACCGGAGTCACCATGGCAGATGTAAACGCTGATGGCTGGCTGGATATTTATGTTTCTGTCGGTGGTAAGTTTGGCACCACTGAGAACCAGCTGTTTATCAATAACCGGGACAACACTTTTTCCGAACAAGCAAAGCGTTATGGCCTTCACGAACCTTCTCTTTCCATCCAATCCACATTCTTTGACTATGATAATGATGGTTTGTTAGATGTCTTTGTTGCCAATTACCCGCTTGTACCTGTTAGCATGGGCAACAAGTTCTACAAGATGAAGATGGATGATAACCAAAAAGTTGAATCAGGTCATCTGTTTAGAAACAATGGGAACAATACATTCACAGATGTGACCACTACAAGTGGCGTCCAGAATTTCGGGCTCACACTGGGAGTGGTGGCTTCAGACCTCAATCATGATGGATATACAGATCTGTATCTGAGCAATGACTTCAATGTTCCCGACTATCTGTACCTCAATCAGGGAGACGGCACTTTTAGAGATGTTCTCCAAATTTCAACACGGCACACGTCCATGTTTGGGATGGGGATAGACATCGCAGATTTTAACAATGATGCACTACAGGATATTGTACAGGTAGATATGACCCCGGCCGATCACTTCAGATCGAAAACAAACATGGCAAGTATGAGACCAGATGCCTTCTATGAAGGGGTGGACCTGGGCTTCCATTACCAATACATGCACAACTCCCTGCAAATGAACAATGGCCTTGATGAAACGGGACTGCCAAAATTCAGCAACATATCCAGGTTTGCACATATGGCCACTACAGACTGGAGCTGGGCGAGCATATTTGCTGATTTCAATAATGATGGTCATAAAGATCTCTTCATAACAAATGGGATGAAAAGAGATGTAAACAACAACGACTCCAATATGAAACTTGATTCCGAAAGTTTCTTCGGTAAAATCAGCAACTATGATCCTGAAATTTTTCCGAGTGTACCTATATCCAACTACCTCTATGAAAACTCTGGTAATCTGGACTTTCATGATATCACCGTCCAAGCCGGACTGGCTGACAAAGGCTTTTCAAATGGCACTGCCTACGCAGATCTTGACAATGATGGGGATCTCGACCTTATCGTGAATAATATTGATGAACCCGCCTTTATTTACATCAACGAAGGGTCCGGGTCCAACTACCTAAAAGTTAGTTTTGAAGGACCAGTCAACAATTCTTTTGGACTCAATACAAAAGTGTCAATCTTTACAAACGGCACTCAGCAATACCAGGAATTGACCTTAACAAGAGGATTTCAGTCCAGTGTCGCTCCGGAGTTGTTTTTCGGTGTTGGTAAATCCAATACCATAGACAGCCTGATAATTACCTGGCCGGATGGAAAAACCCAGAGACTTGGTTCAACTCAAGCCAACCAGTCGATAAAGTTAAGCTACACCGATAGTAAGCATGAAGTATCGATCCATTATCAGCAAGATAAGTCCTACCAAAGTGTTTCGATCCCCGGCTTACAATTTGCTCACATCGAAGATGAATTTGACGATTATCAAAGAGAGCCGCTACTACCTCACAAAAATTCACAGCTAGGTCCTGATATGGCCGTTGGAGATGTGAACAATGATGGATTGGATGATGTCTTTGTCACCAATGCTGCAGGTTCACCGAGCCTTTTGTTTCTCCAGCATCAGGGAGGTACATTTATTGAAAAAACCGGCCCCTGGGTCGATGAGCCAGACAAAGAGGACACAGGTGTACATCTTTTTGATGCAGATGGCGATGGTGACCTGGACATTTACCTGGTAAGGGGTGGCAATGATCCCTCAAAACCGGCAGAATTCTATCAGGATGCATTATTTGTCAATACAACAGAGGGTTTTATTGAGCGAACAAATTCATTGCCTTTAATGCCTACCAGTGGTGAAGTGGTAATATCTGCCGACTACGACAGCGATGGGGACCCTGACCTCTTTGTCGGTGGAAGGATTGTCCCCGGTCAATACCCCGTTCCTGCAAACAGTTATCTCCTGCGCAATGACACAGAATCGAAGGACAACCCAGTATTTTCTGATGTGACTGAAAGTGTGGTGGGGAATTTTCACAATCTTGGATTGGTCACCTCTGCTTTGTGGGATGACTATGATGCAGATGGGTCGGTCGACCTGATTGTTGTGGGAGAATGGATGGAAATTTCCTTTTTCCGGCAGGAAAATGGGGTATTTACGCTATCAAATGTACAGGTGGGCACTCAAAAAAGCAATGGATGGTGGAATGCTATTGACAAAATTGATGTGGACCAGGATGGTGACATGGATTACCTGTGTGGCAATTTGGGACTGAACTACAAGTACAAGGCATCACTCGAAAAACCATTTGAAGTATACAGCAACGACTTTGATGAGAACAATTCTCTTGACATTGTGCTCAGCTACCAAAAAGAAGGCAAGAAATTGCCGTTGAGAGGACGTGAATGTAGCACCCAGCAAATCCCAGCGCTCAAAGACAGGTTTGAGACGTATGAGAAATTCGCCAGTGCCTCACTGGATGAGATCTACGGAAGCTCAATGCTGGAAAGTTCACTTAACTACCAGGCCTTTAACTTCTCTCATATCTGGTTAGAAAATAAAGGAAACGGACATTTTGTTCCGCATACGTTGCCCCTAAGCTCTCAGTTTTCAAGTATCAATGACTTCATTGAGCTCGAAGATGGAAAAATCCTGGCAGTTGGTAATCTGTATATTTCAGAAGTAGAAACGCCTAGAAATGACGCGGGATATGGAGTGGTCCTGGAGTTTGATCAGGCCAAAAACAGTCTGAAAGTTATTCCTTCATCCTCTTCTGGGATCCTCCTGGATGGCATGATCCGATCAGCAGCTATGTTAAGCACCCCTACAGGAACTTTGTATCTCATGGGAGTCAACGACGCACCCCTTCAGGTGTGGAGAAAGAATGAAAGTAAGGATAGTGATCAGCTATTAACCGGCAGATTTTAAGATCTTCACAACTGATTTCAGATTCGTTTTTTTACTGATTTGTTGAGTTGATTCTCTTAAGATAAGGTTTGTTTGCAGTCGTTCACAAAATAGCTGATCGGACTCAGGGTTTCTGATGTGCCAGATCAGTATTTCTGCTGCTCTCCGACCCATCTCTTCGGCTGGCTGCATCACTGTTGACAGTTGCGGGGTCATATATGTGGCTACTGGTTCATCAGCAAAACCAATAACGGAAATATCTTCGGGGACTCTTTTATTTAGCTTTTTGAGCTCCTGGATGGCATCGTATGCCACGTAGTCATTGAAGCAGTGAATGGCCTCTACCTCATCAGACAGGACAAGCGTTTTAAAACGCTTTCTCCATTCTTTATCTTCAGAATTGAGAATGTACTTTTCATTGATGGGTAATCCATATTTCTTTAACCCCTCTTTATAGCCTGTCGTCCTCATAAAGCTGGTAGAGAGGTTATCTGGTCCTGCAATGTGAATGATCTTAGTATTACCGGACTGAACGAAATGATCCATGGATTCAATACAACCCGGAAAATCATCTGTCACCACATAAGATGTGTCAAGGTCTTCGCAAGACCTGTCGAGAAATACCACAGGCACATCATCTTCTAACAAATCAAGGTAGTGTTCGAAGTCGGTCGTCCCACGAGCATAGGAAGCAATGATTCCATCTACCCGCATGCTATTAAGCATCGCGGTAGCCCGCTGTTCTTTTTCCATTGAGCCCTCGTGGGTAACAATAAACAGGTGATAGCCTTCTCCGTTGACAACCTGGTTTACTCCATTTAAAACCTTGGTAAAATAATGATGTGTGAACTCAGGAAGGATTAGTCCGATGGTTTTGGATTGCTTCTTCAGCAGGCTGATGGCAAATGGATTGGGTTTATACCCCCATTTATTGGCTAGCTCAATGACTTTCTTCTTCGTTTCCTCACTGATTCTACCACCATTGCTCAGCGCGCGTGATACTGTAGAAGCTGACACACCCAATTCCTTTGCAATATCCGTGATTTTTACCCTACCTCTCCCCATAACATTCAAAATTTCATATTAATCAAGCCAGAATTTACTGCTTAATCAAAATTAACTTCTTATTATGTCAAAGTAAAGTTTCTTTTTAGAAAGTATAATTGATCAAATTGTGATTAAGGCGCATGAAGACAGATTATTGTGATTTAAAATCACTAAAAAGGTCTAGCTATCCAGCTTGAATATCTTCTCCATCCTGATCCACTTTTCACCATTTTTAGCCCAGGGTAGCGCCTGTTGAAAATCCCACATCAGCTCCTCCCATGCCTGCACGTCCTCATTCTCCGCATCCATTCGTGCTTTCTTTTCAAAGCTGAATGAATCGTCAACCTCCATGATCATAAACAGGCGATTACCTATCAGATAAATCTCCATATCCAGGACCCCTGCATCTTTTATGTTCTTAATGATGGCGGGGCGAGTCTTACCCTTTCCATGATACTTTTTGTATTCCTCAATGAGGTTTTCCTCATCCTTTAAATCACACGCTAAACAATACCTTTTTATAGACATTTCTTCTCATTTCTTCACCTTCAAAATCAATGCTATCTATTGGCAATATAACCCCTTAAATAAACATTTTACCTTGATTTTGTGGGCAAACGTTTTCATGAATAGTGTCCCATTTTAGTAGTTAATTGCGCTTCAAAACTTGTTGGTAAAAGCATGAATTATTATGTATGTGAGGAACCAGGAAAATTCCTGAAAAAGACAAAAGATCACCCTCAAAAAGAGGATGGGGAAGCCCTGCTAAAAGTGAAGCGTGTAGGAATTTGCGGGACTGATCTTCATGCATTCAGCGGTAACCAGGCCTTTTTTACTTACCCACGGATTCTGGGACATGAACTGGCGACTGAAGTCATCGAAGTTGGAGAGAATAAGGAAGGCATCAAAGCCGGTGATCGGGTGGTGATCATCCCATACATCAACTGTCAGAAGTGTGTAGCCTGCGATGCAGGTAAAAGTAATTGCTGTCAGAATATCAGGGTCTTTGGTGTGCACACAGATGGTGGCATGCAGGAATTGATCTCCTTGCCTACCAGGCTCCTGATACGCGCCAATGACCTGTCATATGAAGAAATTGCCATAGTGGAGCCATTGGCCATCGGGGCACATGCAGTAAGACGTGCCGCTGTGAAAGAAGGAGAAACGGTGGTTGTGGTCGGTTGTGGACCGATCGGCATTGGGATCATCCAGATTTGTAAGTATCTAAAAGCCAAGGTGATTGCACTAGATGTGAATGATCACCGACTAAATATCGTCAAAAAACATTTCGGAGCAGATCATGCGATCAACGTAATGTCTGATCCGGTAGAAGCTGTAAAGGCGTACACCGATGGCAGACTAGCCCGGGTGGTATTTGATGCAACAGGTAGTAAACGAGCCATAGAATCCGGAACGGATTATATGAGTCATGGTGGAAGCTATGTGCTGGTTGGACTGTTTAAGGAAGACCTCGTATTTACCCATCCTAAGATCCATGCGAAAGAGACCAGCTTGCTTTGTAGTCGCAATGCCACCCCGGAGGATTTTAGATTTGTGATGAAGATGCTGGAAGAAAAAGCGTTCAACACCGATGCTTATATCACCAGTAATGTGCCAAGTGATTCCATTTTGACCGATTTCAGCAAATGGGCCAGCCCTGAGTCACTGGATATCAAAGTGGTGACTTCATTTGAATAGCCTAATATTCTAAAAACTCGGCAGAAACCCGATCCTGATACCAGCGATCCCTGGTGCGTTTAAGCTGTTTTACAAGTCTTTGTTTAAGATCATTTTGTAAACCAGGGCTCATCTCATCATAAGGTATCCTCTTAAGCTGATAGGGATCGCTCCGATTATCATAACAGTAAGCATTATCAAACCGTCCCTGCTTTTCTGAGACCACAAAAGTGTAGTCTCCAGTAAACACACCCCTGGCATCAGTGACCATGACGAGTACCTCATCCGGTTTTTCCGCTAATCCCGGATCCAACAAAATATCAGCATGGTCTAGTCCCTGTACTTCGGCAGGTATCATTTCTTCCAACCCTGCAAGTGAAAGAAGTGTGGGCATCACGTCCGGGACACTCATCATAAAGTCATCCACCCGATGATCCAGCTTTTCTCTCCACCGGATGATAAAAGGAATATTAAGTGATTCGGATTCCAAAACATTTTTTCCTTGTCTGCCATGACTACCCAACATTTCACCATGATCTGAAGAAATCACTATTATTGTATTACCGGCCTCACCCATCTCTTCCAGCTTCTGCAAAACCTGGCCGATATAGAAGTCTACAGCACTGACATTAGCGAAGTAGTATGGTGCATGATCACCTGCTGAATCAACCGCATTGGATCTCTGCAGGAGATTCGATAAGTTCACCTCTCCATTTTCGGTATACCGATCAAAGTATTCCATTTTGGTGCTCTTCTCCGTCCAGGGGTTATGTGGAGGATTGAGTGACCAAATCATAAAAAAGGGCTTCTCCGTGTCACGCTGTCCATGGGTATTATCAAGGTAATCGATGATCTTTTCAGCCTCAAAAGCCGAGGAAAATTTACCAGGCATAAAACGCTCACCATCCTTTTTTCCCTCTACCACTTTTGGATCACTGGAATATACCATAGGATTGAAATGATCATCCTTGATCATCTGCACCATATAATCAATGCTGTGTCGATCAGGTCCTGGTGGCACATAGGTATCATAGCCATTGATGTATTTGCCGCCAGGTGGTAGCTTAGTACCATGATAGGTCCCTTCTTCGTCAAAGTAAGGGTCATTTTTTAACCAGTGCGCCTTCCCAAAATAAGAGACGTTGTATCCAGCTTCTGCAAAAACATCTGTTATACAGTTAGCATCGGTGTGTAGAGATACCTCTCTATCCTTCCTGCAATTGGTCGTCACTCCATTATGGTCCGGATACATTCCGGAAAGCAGCATTGCCCGGTACGGACTGCATACAGGGAAATTGCTTACTGCCCTGTTTAATACCACGGACTCCGAGGCCAGTTTGTCGAGGTTTGGGGTAGAAACGGGATCCGGGTTACCGGGTATATACTGAGCATTTCCCGACTGAGACCAGAAGCCCAGGCTATAGTTGCGAAACTGATCCGGAAATATGATGATCACATTGGGTGGTGATGCATCAGTCTTGGTCTTCTGGTTGCAACCTGAGATCATGCAACTCATTGAGCACAAAGCAATTAATTGGATAAATACGTATCTTACAACCATTGAATTTTTCACCATTTTTATCAATCCATTCTCTTCAAAAATCACAACAAGAGTGACTCGTCAATTTAATAAAATTCTGTCCGTCATACTGATTGTTTTCCTCTCCTTTATCTATTCTGGTTGTCAAATTAACATGGAGCGGCCGAAGTACAATGTCCTTTTCATTGCAATTGATGACCTGGCCAGAACAATATCTTCCTATGATGATCCGATAGCGATCACACCGCATTTCGAACGGTTGGCCAGGATGGGCGTGCAGTTCAATAAGGCGTATTGCCAGATCCCATTGTGCAATCCTTCCAGGGCTTCTTTAATGACAGGCTTGCGCCCAGACGCTATCAATGTGTTTGATCTGAACGAGCACTTCAGGGACCATGTGCCGGATGTGGTCACGCTTCCGCAGCTTTTCAGGCAGCAGGGTTATTGGGTAGGCCGGGTTGGTAAGCTGTATCACTATAATGTCCCTGCTGGAATCGGCACAAATGGCTTGGATGACCACGACTCATGGGACGAAGTGTTTAACCCTAGTGGAAGAGACAAGACCGATGAACATCTGATCTTCAATGCTGAACCACACAGGAAAATCAGTGCGGCACTGAGCTGGCTGGCTGCAGATGGTGCAGATGAAGAACAAACAGATGGGATGATCGTGTCTGAAGCCATCAGTCAAATGGTTAAGCACAAAGACGAGCCCTTTTTCCTGGGTGTTGGATTATTCAGACCTCATACGCCCTATGTAGCCCCAAGAAAATATTTTGAACTGTATAACAGCAGTGAAATGACCTTGTCATACGCGCCTCTCCATGACAGGGTTGATATACCCTATGCGGCGCTGGCGCACAATTGCAAAGCCCCGAACTACGGACTCAGCGACTCCATCTGTCTAGAAGCTAAAAAAGCCTATTACGCCTCCGTCTCGTTTGTGGATGCCCAGGTGGGTCGGCTCCTGGATGCACTGGAAGAAAATGATTTAACAGAAAATACCATTGTGGTGCTTTGGAGTGATCATGGGTATCATTTGGGTGAACATGAAGGCATCTGGCAGAAAAGAACTCTTTTCGAAGAGTCAGCCGGAGCTCCACTGTATATTTATGTCCCTGAAGCAAATGGGAATGGCAAGCAAAGCGACCAGATAGTAGAGTTTATCGACATCTACCCAACCCTGGTTTCTTTGTGCAATCTAAAGGCTGAAAACACTCTTCCTGGCAGGGATATTTCCCCATTAATTGATCAACCCGACAGTGCCTGGAGTGGTAGAGCATTTACCCAAATCCTGAGACCGGGGGAGGGAAAACCTGTGATGGGTAGAACCATCCGAACAGATACCTGGAGATATACGGAATGGAACGAAGGGGCGGAAGGTAGCGAACTGTATAACCACATCAATGACCCCCGGGAGTTTACTAACCTTGCCAATGACAGCTCAAAGTATTCTGTCATCCAAAACTTAAGAAAATTACTGGACAAGCATGTCAGTGGGGAAGTCCCTTCCTCACCTTTCAATCCGAAAAGGCTCTAAGTCCTGCTGAAATAAGTCAATTCCAATGCTTATCGATCACAGCTTGAATATGAGGATATTTAGTATCATCCTCTTTTACTTCTTTTCTCAGATCTTTAAGCCTCACCTTCAGATCGGCAATTACCTTTGAGTAGGCCGGATCGTCATATCGGTTATCCATCTCTTCCGGATCTTTTCTCAGGTCATAAAATTCCCATGCTGCTGGAGTCTGAAAATTGGACATGGATGCGGGATGGTCTGCCCAGTCTTGTGCTCCGGTATCTCTGTTGATATAGTCCAGTCCATAATAGAAGATAAGTTTATAGTCTTTGGTCCTGATCCCAAAATGGGCCGGGTTGTTGTGCTTATGTGCCATGTGCATCCAGTACCTGTAGTAGGTGTCCTGCTTCCAGCCTTCAGGTTCTTTTCCGGTTTCCAGGATCTGCTTGAAGCTGGATCCCTGCATAAAATCCGGCACATTACCTCCAGCCAGATCGATGATAGTAGGTGCGTAATCAGCATTGTTAATAATAGCGTCTGTTCTGCTTCCGGCTTTAATCATCATAGGATACCTTACCAGGAATGGCATTCTTTGTGACTCTTCATACATCCATCGTTTATCGATGTAATCATGCTCTCCCAGCATAAAGCCCTGATCCCCTGTATAAATAATGATGGTGTTGTCCATTTCACCTGTTTCTTCCAGGTAGTCAAAAATTCGTTTTACATTGTCGTCTACTCCTTTCACACATCTCAGGTATCGCTTCAGATACTCCTGGTAAGCCAGCTTCTTATATTCCGGATCTGGGATGTTTGGATCAATTTCCATGTGCATCCCCATGTTTCGAATGATATTCCGATGGCCAATGGAAGACCCTATGGTGTCTGTCAGAGAATTGTTATAACCCCTGGTGGCTATAGAACCATTATTGGCATTGTACCACATACTCGATGGCTCAGGGATTTCAGTATCCTCGAGATATTCTTTATAACGTGGGGCAAACTCGAAAAAGTCGTGCGGAGCCTTGAAGTGATGCATCAGGAAGAACGGCTTTGACTGATCCCTCTTTTCTTTTAGCCATTCCAGTGAGATGTCTGTGATGATATCGGATGAATGGCCTTTGTATTGGGTCACATTTACTTCTCTCACCTCATCAGTTGCAAACCTGATCTCTCGCTTTTCTTTGCCCTCCCTACTGTATAGGATCGGATCAAAATAGTCGCCTTGTCCGGGCAGTACGTTGTAGTAGTCAAATGACTCAGGCGCATGCTTCAGATGCCATTTTCCTACCATAGCTGTTTGATAACCCAGCTTTTTCATCTCCTGAGATAAATATTGGTTTTCAGGAGCCAGTTTTCCACCCAGGTCCAGCACGCCATTTACCTGACCATATTGACCGGTCATGATCGTGGCCCGGGAAGGTGTACAAATGCTATTGGTGCAGAAGGCATTCTCAAACAGCATACCCTCATGAGCAATGCGGTCAATGTTTGGGGTGGGATCTAATCTGGCCAGACGACTCCCATATACACCAAAAGCCTGTGTGGTATGGTCATCAGACATGATAAATAAAACATTAGGTTTCTTCTGAGCAAAAGAAGCTTCCGAAAGTAAGCAAGCAAGCAGAAGGAATAAGAAACGGTTACCTTGATAAAACAAATTCATGATTCGGTTTTTTTAAGCAACAAGACCCGGGTTTGAAATCCAGAGTTTGTCATGGTTTAGCAAAAATCTCCAATTTGAAAACATAGATCCATAGGCAGACATTCTTCATTTGGACCACTAATATCACCAGCAATCCAAAGCAATGAGTGGATTCATGGGCTAATCAAAATTATCTAACCTAAAAATTAGTGGAGGTACATCGGTCTGTTGAATCAAAGCTTTGCTCATGTAAGTTTTAAAAACTTTAATCTGCATTACCCCAATAAGCTTATTAAAATATAAAAAAATATTAAATGTATTTTTTACATTTATTTCTTAAATTAGCTTTCACAATCGAAATCTAAATCAAGTAACAACATGAGATTTCCAGTCACCCTACTCCTCATAACATTGCTATGGACGAGTGTCCTGGCACAGGAAGCTCGTCTTTCATTGAATATCCATGCTGACCAACCTATCATCAGCAAACACATCTATGGTCACTTCTCTGAGCACCTGGGTCGGTGTGTGTATGATGGATTTTGGGTAGATGAAAACATGGATGTGCAGAAAAAGGATCGCATCAGGTTAGATGTGGTGGAAGCCCTGAAGAAAATCAACATTCCCAACCTTAGGTGGCCAGGTGGATGTTTTGCCGATGAATATCATTGGAGAGATGGTATCGGTCCGAGAGCGGAGCGTCCCAGCATGGTCAATACACACTGGGGTATGGGTGTAGAAGACAACAGCTTTGGGACGCATGAGTTTCTGGAGCTGTGTGACCTGCTGGGCACAGCGCCTTATATTGCAGCGAATGTAGGTAGCGGCACCGTAAAAGAGATGAGTGACTGGATCGAGTATGTGAACTATAATGGGGAATCTACCCTGGCTAAGCTGCGGGCAGAAAACGGTCACCCTGAACCATATAATGTCGCTTTCTGGGGTATTGGAAATGAGAGCTGGGGCTGTGGAGGCAACATGACAGTAGAATACTTTGCCGATGTCTATAAGCGCTATGCAACATATGCCAAAAGCTATCCCGGCGCTCCCATCAAAAGGATCGCTTCAGGGGCCAACTCTGCTGACTATCACTGGACCGAGGTAATGATGAAAGAGGCTCGCAGGCATATGTGGGGGATTTCTGTCCATTATTATACCATCCCTACAGGCGACTGGGGAACCAAAGGTTCTGCAACCAGCTTTACGGAGTCAGAATATTTCAACACGATGAAGAACTGCCTGTTTATGGACGAGCTGCTGGATAAGCATATCGCTATCATGGATCGTTATGACCCTGAGAAAAAGGTAGCCCTTGCGGTAGATGAGTGGGGTATCTGGACTGACGCTGAACCAGGTACCAAAACCAGCTTCCTTTATCAACAAAACAGCCTTCGGGATGCGCTGATCGCTGCTACTCAACTGAATTCATTTAACAACCGGGCTGACCGCATCCGTATGGCCAACCTGGCACAGACGGTGAATGTGTTGCAGGCATTGATCCTTACCGACAAAGAAAAGATGCTCCTCACGCCTACTTATCATGTCTTTGATCTCTATCAGGTCCACCAGGATGCACAGTTGATCCCGTTTTCGATCAGCACACCTGATTTTGTGAATGGAGATAAAAAACTCCCGGCGGTGAATGTATCAGCCTCGCTGGATCAGGATGGGAAAGTGCATATTACCCTTGTAAACATCGATCCGAACAAAACGATCAAGGTTCAAGGTGCGATTAATGGTGTTGATTGGAAAAAGGTTTCCGGTAAGGTGCTGACCTCAGGAAAGGTGACTGATATCAATAAATTTGATCAGCCAGAGACCGTAAAACCTGCCGTCTTCAATGGAGCCAAAAAAACGAAGGATGGGCTAAGTATTGAGCTGCCAGCCAAGTCAGTGGTGATGCTGGAGCTGGAGTAAAGTCCACAATTGATGAAACCTAAAGAAGTTCTTCAAGGAGATGATGTACTTATCATTCTGTATAACCAACTCATATTATTCATCGAGCAAATGTGATTCTTTTCTTAATCCTAATATTTACATGCCCGGGAAATTAGGGTTTGAATGACCAGTCTACTCCCTGCTTTTCTAATACCGACTGGATAAGCATCCTACTTTTGAGGCTGTAACGTACGTCTTTTTCAAGCTCTGCGGGATCAAACTCCGACAAGATGATTGATCTAAGCTCATGCTCAAGACTGGCATATTCCCTTTGGCCACTCAAGTTATTCCACTCACCAGGATCTTCTTCCAGATTGATCAGCTGAGCTCCGTACCCGGTAAACCAGTTATATTTATAGCCATTCCTGACAATGCTGAAGCAAGTGGTATAAACACCTTCCGAATGGTTCTCCAACAGGGCATATCGTTTAGGATCGAATTCCCCATTCATCAGCGGCACCAGACTTTTCCCATCATGGGCAAGCCTTTCATCCTCTGGCACTCCCACCCAATCGAGCATAGTTGGTAACAGATCCGCTAGCGAGACCGGTGTTTTCTGTTTGGTGTTCCTGTTTTTCTCATAAGGATTGTAAATAATCAGTGGCACCCTGGCCGACCACTCATTAAAGCACCGCTTCTGTACCATACCTTTCTCCCCAAGCATGTCTCCATGATCGCTGGTAAAAATCACAATGGTATTGTCATCCAGACCTTGTTTTTTCAGGGTTGCCATCAGCTCACCCACCTTATCGTCGATATAGGTATTCAAAGCATAGTATGCCCTCCTCACCTCACGGAGGCTTTCCGGGTCTGTGACATCCACCACATCAGTACCGGAATGTCTGCGCAACCATTTATCCATGATGCTCAACTTATCCTCCCAGTTTTCCGGGAACTCAGGTAGTTGAATCTCAGCATCCTTATACATGTCCCAGTATTTCTGTGGCGGCCAGAATGGTTCATGCGGGAAATTGTAAGAGACAAAAAGGAAAAACGGATCATCTTTCTCCTTTTGCTTCAGGTATTCAATGGCTTTTGCATGTGCCATCTCGTCCAGTTTTAACGGCCGGCTTGGTGCATCAATCTTCAATCCACTAGCCACATAATTTCCGGCATGAGGCCTTGGGATCTTTTCATCCCTGGATTTTACCCACCTGAAATCTGCCGGGTAGTGAGTTTCCGTAAATCTGGTCTGAAATCCGTGAAACTGGTCCGGACCCACAAAATGGATTTTTCCACTCATGATGGTCTCATAGCCACGACCTGCCAGGTAATGGTTGATTGTAGGAATCTCTGAAGAAAAGGAAGAAGCATTATCATATACACCCATATTGGAAGCATAATTACCGGTGAGCAAAATGGCCCTTGCCGGGGCACATAAGGGATTGTTGGCATAAGCAGCATCAAAGCGAACACCCTGCTCAACAAGCTTGTCGAGATGAGGTGTTTTAACTACAGGGTGACCGTAGGCTCCCAGGAGCATCGGTACCATCTCATCTGCCAGGATGATAACAATATTGGGTTGTTTTTGACCAAAAACAGAAATACTAAGGGTTATCAGGAGAAAGAATAACAGTTTTTTCATCGGAGGGGTAGTTGGGTTAAACGTATGAAGATAATTGATTACTTCGATAGTTTAGTAATGAAGAGTTGTCCAGATGAAAGTACCGACTTTGGCCTTCAGTGTCCTGACCAATTTATGTAACCCATGGTGTTCAGGAAGGTATTCTAACCGTCAATCTAAGAAATTGTTGAGGATCCCACATTAAGGACAGCGTTGCGTCAGGTATTGTCTCCTGAAAAGACGTTACTAAAGGCCTACATCGTACTCTCGAAAGACGATGAACGGAGGGCAAGGGCCAAACATTGAACATACCCTTGCTGGGAGGTTTTTTTAAATCTCTTGCTATGAGTTTATATTACGACTCGTTTAAAACCATAACCTATAGTACATGAAAAGCTGGAACCTGGAAAATAAAAAAGCATTGGTAACAGGAGGGTCCAAAGGGATCGGATACGCAGCCGTATTACAGTTTCTGAAGCTTGGTGCTGAAGTAATGTTTACGGCTCGGAATGAGGATGAAATTGATTCGGTAGCATCGGACTTACAATCGCAGGGTTTTAAGGTGATAGGCATTAAAGCGGAAGTGACTGATGAAGCAGATACTGCCAGGGTTCGAAAGCTGATTGAAGAAAAGTGGGGACGGTTGGATATTTTATTTAATAATGCCGGTGTAAACATCAGAAAGAAAGCGGTAGACTATACTATCGATGAATACAAACATGTGCTGGGGATCAACCTGATTGCACAATTTGAACTATGCAGGCAATTGCATCCCATGCTCAAAGCATCAGGCAATGCTTCAGTCATCAACAATGGGTCAATCGCCGGGCAATTTGATGTGGCCACTGGTTCTCCTTATGGCATGTCCAAAGCGGGAATGATCCAGCTATCAAAAAACCTGGCTGTAGAATGGGCTCCGGATGGCATCCGCGTAAATACCATCTCTCCGGGCTTTACTGCTACACCCCTCACCAAGCCATTGTTTTCACAGCAGGAACGAATCGATGCCATCATCAAGCGCACACCCATGAAAAGGGTGGCTGATGCTGATGAAATGGCTTCAGTCATATCCTTCCTGGCAATGGACCACTCTTCCTTTGTCACCGGACAAAACATTACGGTGGATGGAGGTATTTTGGCGAGTGTGTTTTAGAATACGATTGTAAGGCTGGAATTGATGGTGGTCGGTGAGTCACCGACCAAGGGTTAAGTCTTAAACGTCATTCCTGCGGAAGCAGGGATCTTTAAAGTTTTTAGTAAATATTGAAGAAGATCCCCGCGTTCGCGAGGATGACGTAATAAGTATATTCGTTTGTAGTGTTATTCTCCAGTCATCCCCCACTTGGTCATCAGCCACTCTACCATGCGCTGGTCATATTGATTCTCATCATTCTTGTGCGCCACAACAGCTTGCTTGACTTTCTCGGAAGAGATATCGTTGATATCGATGGCATTCATGGCAAATGTGGAAACAAACTCCGAGCCACTCACTTTTTCAGCCAACGTTGTTTCAGCGATCTCTTTTTCACCCAAACCATAGAGTGCCTCAGCAGCTACAATGGCCACCGGATCGGAATTGTCATTCAATGCCTTCTTCAAATCATCAATCGCCAGCTTCGACTTTTCTCCCTGGATCAGAAGTCCGGTAGCTCCCCAATAGCGAATGGCGGGATCTTCAGACCTCAGATAATATATCAGGACATTGATATCTTCAAATTTTCTCAATGATGCAGCCTCAGCCACTTCGATCAATCTTTCAAGGTCAAACTGGCTAACCTTTCTCATCAGATCATAAAATGCCTGATCACCCCTCTGCACCTCCCAGGATGGTTCCGGTACAAACCCTGTATCCCTGATCCTCACCATCCAGTGTCGATTGGCTTTTCGCATTTTTTTCAGTACTTCAGCATACTGCGGATCATTAGCCAGGTTGTTTACTTCCCAGGGATCATTTTCTGTATCATACAATTCTTCGCTCGGTTTTGGATTCCAGAAGATGCTTTGAGTTTCGTTGCACTCCCCATTCAGGTAAGCTTGTTCCCAGGACCTAATCGATGGTGCTCTCCACAGATAGTTCAAATGCTGACCATAGATACGATGTGGCATGTAGTTGCGTATATATCTGTACTTCTCGCTTCTTACAGCTCTTGACATGTCGTATCGCTCGTCCATCCTGCCCCTGAACATGAATGCATACTCCGGATCGGCTGTCTTTTGATCCCCCAGAAAAGCATTGCCCTGCATGAAATCGGGGATTGGAATGCCAACAATACTCAACAGTGTGGGTGCCAGATCAACAAAGCTGATCAAGCGATCCACCGAAGAACCAGTCTCTTCTGCTGGAAATAAATATTTAAACTTTTCCGGGATACGAACAATAAAGGGTACATGCGTTCCTGATTCATATACATACCGCTTACTTCTCGCCAAGACACCACCATGGTCTCCATAATAGAAGACTATCGTGTTTTCTGCCTGTCCACTTTCCTCCAGTTCTTTTAACAGCTCTCCAACGGCTGCATCCATATCCTCCACCTTGTCATAGTACTGTGCCCAGTCATGTTTCATGTCTTCAGTTCGTGGATGGTACGGTGGGATGGGTACCTGCTCTGGATCGTGCCTCAGCTCTTCAGAGGGTATTGACTTATGAATCGAACTCTCATGTGAGATCCCAATATTGAAGATGGCAAAGAATGCCTGACCCTCCGCCCTTTTGCTATAATGTGCTTCATTGGAGTTTTCATCCCACAGATCATCTACCTGATCTACCTGAATGTTGTAATCGGTCTTGCTGTTGTTTGTACAGTAGTAGCCTAGCTCCCGGAGAAAAAGGGGGTATGGCTTTATCACCTCACTCTTTTTGTACTTGCTCCTCATGTGCTGGTTGCCTCCCGAGATGGCATAGATCCCGCTGATGATCGTATTCCTGGCTGGTGCACATACAGGGGCATTGGCATAGGCATGCGTGTAGAGAAAACCTTCAGAGGCCAGCTTATCCAGGTTTGGTGTAGTGGCAAATTCATCTCCATAGCAGCCGAGAAATGTGCTATTGTCTTCGGAAGTGATCCACAGGATGTTAGGAAGTTCCCTGGGCTCGGGGGTACAATTAGAAAACAGCGTGGCAATTACAGCCAAAATCAAGAAATGTCTCATATCTGGGTTAGGTTAGTCAGTAAAGATAATAGGGATCTTTTAGTTTATCAATCGTCTACTGATTGTGTAAGCTTTCATGGGATTCTGAACCAACAGCAGGTCAATGTCTTCATCCGTAAACCCTTTTGCTTTCAGTGCCGGGATCACAAACTGAAAAATTGCTGTATACGGCCTGCTCATCACGGTGTTTTCCTCTCCTACCGTATACCAACCAGCATCATGAGAGATAAGCGTCTTATCCAGCATTCCAGCCTGCTTTAAGTTGACAAGGTAATCTACATAGCGTTGAAGTTGCAAAGTGTCACCCGATTCCTGGTCTATCCGGATACTTCCCATTCCATCGATGGAGACCCAGGCACCATGGCTGGCAATATGCTCGTGCTCTCCGGACAGACTGTTTTGAGCGTGTGTCCAGACAAAAGCTCCAGGTGCAACACCCTCAGATTTCAAGACATCCAGGCATGCCAGTGCCATTGGTTCAGTGCCACTATGGGCAACAATCGTCAGGCCTGTCTCTCTATGCGTGATTGCCGCTGTTCGAACAATTTTTTCGTCTAATGGGGTCAGCTCCTGCTTATCTTTATAGTCAAGCCCAATCTTAATAAAACCGGGCCGGATTCCTGTTCCTTCTATTCCATCATTAAACTCTTTGACCCAAATTGCGGCCAGACTATCTGGGGTAGCTGACTGAGCGAACTCCGGGATGTGTTGATAATTGCGTGCGGCATAAAATCCGGTATTTGTCAGGATATTAAGTTTAGCAGACTCGGCCAATTTTTTGAGCAGTATTGGGTTTCTTCCTATGTATTTGGGGGTACACTCCAGGAATGACTGCACACCATGTGATTTCATTTCTTCGAGGTATGGAAGAATGAATTGAAAAGCTTCGGCACTGTTCCATTCCCAGGGATCTTCTTCCTCGGCTGGTGACCAATCCAGAAAAACATGCTCGTGGATCAGCGTCTTCCCCAGACTTTCAGGCTGTATGGGACCTAAAACGGTCATGATGGAGCCTTCTGGATTATCGTCTGTTTTTTTCCCGGATTCACACCCTGGTAATAACAGGCCCATAAGTAGCAAAACAGTCAGGTGATTCAATTTGAGTAAATGCATTTCACTAATTTAACAAAGTCCCGGCACCTGATTGCACTTTTATGAATCCGGGAAATAAACCCATTAGCTTTGCAGCAAAAAAACATTGATCCCTGTAGGAAAATATAGCGAACTGGAAATAGTCAGGTCGACCGATAATGGGCTGTACCTGAAGGATGGCTTCAACGAGGAAGTCTTGTTGCCAAATAAATACTGCCCCACCAAATACAAGTATGGAGATAAGCTAAAGGTCTTTGTCTACCTGGACCATGAAGCCCGTAAAGTAGCAACTACCCTGGAGCCGAAGATCCTTTTAAATGGATTTGCCTCCCTAAAGGTTAAATCTGCTTCAGACATTGGAGCCTTTCTGGACTGGGGCATGGAAAAAGACCTTTTTGTACCTTTTCGCGAGCAAGCCGAACCTATGGAAGAGGGTGAACACTATGTGGTACAGCTATCCCTTGATCATAAAACGAGCCGACTGTATGCAAGCAGCAAGATCGAAAACCGGTTTGAGGAAGGGCGACCTTCTCTGAGCCTCGGGCAGGAAGTAGAAGTCCTGGTGTATCGTGAGACGGACCTTGGATATCCGGTAGTTGTCAATAGCCTCTATGCGGGTATGGTATTCAGGAATGAAGTTTTTAAACCTGTTAAGGTTGGAGATCAGCTCAAAGGATTTGTGAAAAAGGTCAGAGAGGACAACAAAGTGGATATATCGCTTCAGCCAATTGGATATACAAATTTCAATGATCCGAATGCAGAGATGGTCTATCAGAAGCTGATCGAAAGTGATGGAATGCTGAAGCTTGGGGATAAAAGCGATGCCGAAGACATTTATAAGACATTCGGTATCAGCAAGAAAGCATACAAAAAAGCTATCGGTGCCTTATATAAGCAGAAAAAGATCCTGATCAAACCTGATGGGATAACACTAAGCCGCAAAAAATGAAAGTTGCGGTAATCGGAGGCGGTGCTGCAGGTTTCTTTGCTGCCATCTCAGCAAAGACCCATCATCCGGAAGCTGCTGTCACCATTTTTGAGAAAACGAGTAAAGTGCTGGCCAAAGTCAAGGTCTCAGGAGGCGGCCGATGCAATGTCACAAATGGGTGCTCTTCCATTGCTGAGCTTTGCAAAGCCTACCCAAGAGGTGGAAATAAACTCAAGAAGATCTTTAGAGAATTCAATACCACCGATACCATCGATTGGTTTCAATCCAGGGGGGTTCCCTTAAAAGAGGAAGCAGATGGTCGGGTATTCCCAGTCTCCGATAACTCCCAAAGCATCATTGACTGCCTGACCAAAGAAGTGAGGAAGCTCAATATCAGGGTAGAGTTACAGCAACCTGTGCTTTCCATACAGCCTAATGCAGAGCAGATTTCATTGGAGTTTTCAACAGGTCGGCAAAAGTTTGACCAGGTGATTATTTCGACGGGAGGATCTCCCAAAATAGATGGTCTTACCTGGCTGCAGGACCTGGGGCATCAGATCGAACCACCGATTCCTTCCCTTTTTACTTTCAATCTACCAAAAGATTCAGTGACCCAGTTAATGGGAGTTGTAGCACCCAATACCATCGTTTCACTTCAGGGAAGCAAACTCAAAACCAGTGGACCTTTGCTGATCACCCACTGGGGCATGAGTGGTCCTGCCATACTGAAACATTCCGCTTTTGCTGCACGGGAGCTTCAAGAACGAAACTATGCTTTTTCCTTTCAGGTCAACTGGGCTGGGGAAGCTAACCAGGAAAAGATATATCACATGCTGGAAGAAGTGAGCAAATCACATCCTCAAAAGGCACTGAGCAACTACAAGCTATATGAACTCCCTGAGCGACTTTGGCTGTACCTGCTCGAAAAAGCAGACCTACCCGATGCCAAGCCCTGGGGTGAGTTGGGAAAAAAGGGTATTCATAAATTAACCAGCATTCTGACCAATGATATTTACGCGGCTAAAGGCAAAACCACCTTCAAGGAAGAGTTTGTGACCTGTGGAGGCGTAAGTCTGGATGGTGTAGATCTCAATACGATGGAAAGCAAAGTCATCCCAGGCCTGTACTTTGCCGGCGAGGTATTAGACATTGATGCCATAACAGGGGGATATAATTTTCAGGCTGCGTGGAGTACAGGATTTATTGCAGGGAGATTGGGTGGAGTATTATGTTAGATATATTGAATTGTGATCACACACTAACTGTGTGTTTTTTGTATATCGGGTTTGCAGTTGGCCTTGTGTATTCTTTTGAATAAAAACTATTTTTGAGTCAGACGTACTCAAATTCTGATGAAGCCAAACGCCCTTATTCTTTTTAGTGTCCTACTCTTCTTTTCCATCTCTGATGTCTTCAGCCAGTCAGGACCAGACTATACCACTCCGGTCGAAAACCATTTTCAAAAGCTGATCTCCTCAGGAACTGACATTTACGGAGAAAAATCTACCCCTGTCTGGATGTCAAGCCTGGACCCGATGACTGGGAAATACCCGGAAAACGATCAGCGACCGGACAGCATCCCTCAGCGCGTGTACCTCAACAGATCGGTCAGTGCGCCTAAAGGGGCTACTCCGTACTGGGACATCCCCAACTTCGCTGCGGCTATCGAACTAAGCCGTTTGAGCGAGGACTCATCATACCGGGAGGCTGTCTATCAATACCTAAATTTCTATCTGAAAAACTGCAAAGCGGACAATGGCATCATCCTTTGGGGTAATCACTATTACTACGATGCCTTTCGAGATCAGTGCCTGAAATTCAAGAGCTCAGAGACGCCCCAACCCGTGGATTTCAGCACAGAAGCTGGAGACCTGTACGAGGCCCGACCATTCTCTCCTGCTTGGGACATCCTGTGGGAGATTGATCCGGTATTGACAGAAAAGCATCTTCGACAGACTATCCAAAGACACATTGTTGATCCAGACACAGGAGAGTTTAATCGTCACGCGGATGGCGAGCGAGGTTATGCTTTTATAGAGTATGGGGGCCTGCTATGCTATACATTAGCCTGGCTCTACGAAAAAACCTGGGACACTTCACTACTAGATCTGGCCGACCGGATCATCCAATACACTTATGAGCATCGCGATAAGACCACCGGCTTACTGGAAAACAGCCCGACACAGGACCGATGGGATAAATACACTGCCACCACAGAAGTTGGTCTATGGGCTGGGTATGTGTTGAAGGCCAGCCAAAAAGTGCCTGAGAAGTTGGGGCGAAAATGGCAGACCCTTGCCTCCCGATCCATGGCCCGATGGCTGATGTATGGCTGGGACGAGAAAGCCGGTCTCTATGTTGGTGGACTCAACATCCAAGATGGATCACCCTACAAGGTTCAACCCGACTACCCCTATCAGCCAGATAAATACTCAGATATCTTCAACCCACTCTTCCCAACACATAACTATCCTATGCAGCTGGCCGAAGCTACACTAGAGATGTTTTTGCTTACCAGGAACTCCCTCTATGAGACCCATGCTCAAAACTGGTTCAAACACATCCGGAAGCAGGTAAATGAAAGAAACCCTAATGACCTGCTATACGCTGAAAACTATGCCCGCATTATCCATTTCTTAAAATCCTATCATGCGGTGTTCAAAGACCATGAAAGCAAAGAGCTGATGCAACAATTGGCCTCAGAGGCACTAGCTAATCTTTACCTGGAAGAAGCCGGCATGTTCAGAAGTCACACAGGAGAAACCCGATACGATGCGGTTGACGGAGTAGGTCTACTGGCTTTGGTACTACTGGAAATTGAATATGGATTTGAGTCGGTGTATGGGGAGAGTTTTTATTGAGGGAGAATTTTGAGACCCTTTCTTGTAGAGCAGTGAGGTGCAATAGTAAATTCATCACCTGCGTGAGGTGGGTGCACAAAACATGAGTGCAACTACACCAAATACAACCATAATAGATCAAACTACAAATCCTACCAGAGATTTTCTCAGTTCACTTTCTCACTAACATTTAATCGATGAGCGAGTTCATTTATTTCAATAATGATAATTCACACTTCTAAAAATTTAATTCTTGGTTCAGGAAACTAAAACCAACTGATATATCAGGCAACTCAGCGAAATCAAAACAGATCCAAACGCATTGTACCATTTATTTGATCCAAAAATATTTCAATAACACCCTAAACATTCACCAAAATCATCCAGCATGATTATTGAGAATAAAAGTTCTTATCATTTAATCTCTAAATCGGCAATTGTTAGCTGCCTGTTATTATTTTCAATAATTACCAGGATCAATGCTCAACAATTGACCCTAAAAAGTGCTGATCGAGCTTTTAAAGACTTTGCATATAAAGAGGCTTTAGACAAATACCTTTATCTTCATCGTAAGGATACCAGCAACATCTATTATCAGTACCAAATTGCACAGTCGTACCTGAAATTAAACGACTCTCAAAACACTGAAATATGGCTGGGAAAACTTATAGAGCATGCAGACTCAATAGAAATTAACTTACTGTATGAGTATGCGCAGGTTCTTTCCAAAAACAAAAAATATTCTGAGTCAGCCCATTGGTATCAACAGTTCAGAGAAAAAGGTGGATCAGGTGGAGTAAGCCAAAAACTTGAGGGGTTGAATAACCCAGACCAATTTTATCAGGATCAAAACAAGTTTTCAATCAAAAGATTGACTTTTAATACTAGTAAGAGTGATTTTAGTCCATTCTATTATGATGAAGGAGTGGCCTTTGTTTCGTCCAGAAGTAAACAAAAATGGGTTAAAGAAAATTACACCTGGGATGGATCCAACTATCTGGATTTCTACTATTTCGACACTGCCGACTCTCTCAACATCAGGAAAATTAATGGACTAAATTCCAGGTTTCATGAAGGCCCGGCACAAGTTTTTGATGATGGCCAAAAGATCGTCTTTACGCGCAACAACATCTCCGGTTCTAAGCTTAAAAGGAATAGTTCTGGTATTGTAAATCTTCAAATCTTCTTTGCCGAAAGAGATAGTCTTGGCAAATGGGGATCCATCTCCTCATTTAAGTTTAATTCCATGGAGTATTCATTAGGTCATCCAACAATTTCTCAGGATGGGAAATTGTTAATTTTCGCCGCTAATATTCCTGGTGGCATGGGTGGTACTGATCTCTATTATTCATGGGCAAACACTGACAATACCTGGTCAGAACCAGAAAATATGGGTGAAGTTATCAATACCTCGGATAATGAAATGTTCCCCTTCATATTGGAAAACCAGCTGTGGTTTGCAAGTAATGGTGATAAAGGGTTAGGAGGTTTAGACATATACAGTGTTTCGCTCTCTGGAGGCAAACCACTCAGTGAACCAAAAAATATTGGAGCCCCTATCAATAGTAATCAGGACGATTTTGGGCTTATCACCCAAGGCAATCAAAGAAAAGGATATTTTACTTCTAATAGAGATGGCAGTGATGATATTTATTCATTCACAGCGGATTTTATGGAAGTGGAAGGTCAGGTCCTTGCTAAGGGAAGTAATAAACCAATAAAAAATGCAGAAGTAACTTTACTAAACAAAAACAAAGATTTTATTACAAAAATAACAACCGGTGATGATGGTGAGTTTTCTGCAGAAATTGTTAAAACCAACACAATAATACTTGAAGCCAAAAAAGAGAATTATCTACTTGAGCAACCACTAATAAAAAATATTTCGGAAAGCTCAGGAAAAACCATTCTTGAACCAGTTTATATGTTTCAAAGTATTCTTAAAACTACGGTTCTGGATGATAACTCTGAAGAGCCTTTAGCAGGTGTGGATCTTACTCTGACAGATCTGCGTGACAACAACATTCTAATCCCTATCAGTTCAGAGCCAAAAGAATATTTAATCGTTCAAGGGAACACATACGAAATTGTGATCGCAAAAGAAGGTTATTACACAAAAAGAGATACCATTAAAACGAGTACGAATTTTTCTGGAATTAAGGAATACTCGACGAATCTGAAAAAAATTATTGTTGGTGAAAGCATTAAACTTGATCATATTTATTATGACGTTAATAGTGCCAACCTCAGACATGAATCTGAGTTGGAGTTGGATAAAGTCTTCATATTCATGCAGGACAACCCTCACATAAAAATTGAGCTTGGATCACATACCGACTCCAGAGGCTCAGCCAGCTACAATCTTAAACTTTCTCAAAAAAGGGCAGAATCTGCTACAAACTATCTACTAAAACAGGGTGTTGACGTAACCCGTATCGTACCAAAAGGATATGGCGAATCTCAGGTGATGAACAGATGTTCTAATGGTGTAGTGTGTTCTTCTGAAGAGCATCAGCAAAACAGGAGAACGGTGATCAAAATCCTTGAGAACTAAACCTCTAATCTCCTAAGAAATCTCCATATTCTACAACTTCTTATTTCCATAGCTCACCTAGTTTTTCTCTTCTCTCACCGAATAAAAGTTCTTTACAACACCATTCGGAGCAATTTTAGGCTCACTAAAACTATCAACTATTTATTCGGATGCGGAAATTTTTCAAATCTGTACTTTTTGCCTCAAGTCTTTTTGTAAGCTTATTCGCAAGTGCCCAACTTGATACAAGGCACTACATTCCTCCAATGTATGGAAGGGAAGATCAGGCGACTGGTGGAGGGGAAGACATCTACCTCCTAATAAGTACTCCCCAAACGACCGCTTTTGATGTTACCATCACAGATGGTGCAGGAACAGAACTTTTTACAGGGATTACTGTAAGTAGATCAGCTCCGGTCACGCTGGCCCTTAGTTCAGCATTGGGAGCTTCAAAAGGTAATGGCACAAACTTCCTGGTATCCGCCGCACAACTAGCCAATGTACAGACTACAGAAGGTTTGATTTTAACGGCAAACAAGGCTTTCTTCGCCAATGTCCGGGTGGATGAAAATGCCCAGGCCGCATCACTCACTACCAAAGGAACGGCTGGTCTGGGAACTGAATTCAGATCCGGGCATGTGTGGAATGTAGGTGGTAATCCAGGTGGTGTTAATGCAAGAAAAGCCCATGTAATAAGCTTTATGGCTTCCCAGGATGGTACATCAGTAACAGTTTCAGATTTTGGCTCTGTTGATTTTGAAAACATAAACGAAGCGGCTCAACCGGTCCCGGGAGAAATAACTGTCAGCCTGGATGCCGGCGAATCTTATGTATTGGCTGCACATGTAGATGCCGCTGCTGCTAATCGAAATGATGTTAATGGGACAAGAATCACCTCTACAAAGCCCATTACTGTAAACTCCGGTTCTTGGCTAGGGGGTAATCCAATTGATGGTAATCAACAGGGACGGGATATAGGGATCGATCAGATCGCCTCCCTGGAAGAAACCGGATTCGAATACATATTAGTAAAAGGTGCTGGAAATGGAAATGAAAATGTAATGGTAGTGGCATCAATCGATGGCACAGAAATATTTCTAAACGGAAGTTCCACTCCGACAACCACATTGTCAGCAGGGGATTACTATAGGTATACATCAACGGATTATACAGCTAATGACAACATGCATATTCGTTCCAATCAGCCGGTTTATGTCTACCAAAATCTAAATGGAGCATCCTCAACCAATGAAAGACAAAACGGGTTAAATTTCATTCCACCCATCGTATGTCTGGGAGGTACCAATGTAGATATACCAGATGCGGATTTCACGGACGCATTTGGAGGAACAATCAACGCTATCATTCAGATTATTGGCGAAACCGGGGAAACTGTCACAATAACAGATGAATTTGGAGCTGTCACAGATATTTCAGCTTCTGCTAATGCAGTTACAGGCAATAGCAATTACGTAACTTATAAGGTCGCCGGATTTTCCGGGAATATATTGGTTGAAAGCCCAAGACCCATCAGAGTGGCCTTAACCATTGAAAGTGGTAATGTGGGAGCGGCCGGTTTCTTTTCGGGTTTCACTACTTCACCCGTTATTGAAACACCTAACGGGTATGATGCATCTACATGTATACCTGACAACCTACCAGTAGTGCTGGAAGCAACGGGCTTCGACTCCTATCAATGGTATAGAGACAATGTAAAACTCACTGGTGAAACTGCATCAAGTATAAATGTTGAAAGTCCAGGGGAATACACGGCTGCGGGTACGATCTCCGGTTGCTTATCGTCTGAACAATCTTTTTCATTAAACATAGCATTGTGTCCGGCTGACCTTGGAATAGCAAAAAATGAGGTAAGTGTAGACAATGTGTCAGGTTCTCTGTTTGATGTAACCTATGACCTGACCATAGAGAATTTCAGCTCCTTAAATAGTGCTGATAATGTCCAGATTATTGAAAACATAAATTCGGGATTGCCATCCGGTGCCTCAGCCTCTTTACAGGGTACACCATCAATTATCAGTGGAAGCTTTACATCCGGAGGAATTAATCCATCTTTCAATGGCACTACGGTAACTCAACTCTTACAAACAGCAACAGAAACCAGAGTCGGTGTATCTGCTACTGTAATCATCCGGTTTACGGTAAGAATTGATATGTCTGCTGCTTCGGCCCCAACCTATATCAATCAGGCTGTAGTATCAACAAAAAATGTAGGTCCAAATGATGGAAGTGCTCCTGATAGTCAGGACTTTTCTGATGATGGTACTGATCCGGATCCGGATGGTGACAATGACCCAACAGAATCTGGTGAAAATGATATCACCAGAACCTGTGTGAGTAATACAACAATCAGCTATGATTCACCAACGTATTACACTACAGGGTCAGACCCAACTCCAGCTATTGTAGGATATAGTGGTGGTGACTTCTCAGCATCAAATTCCGGTCTTACTATTAACCCCTCAACGGGTGAAATCGATGTATCGGAATCAATTGTTGGAAATTACATTGTTACATATTCATTTGGTGGTCTATGCCCCACAACCACGCCTGTTGAAATAGTATTGAATCCACCTACGGAACCAACGGTAGTCAGTCAGACCACCAACACATTTACTCCGTCAATTACTGGATCAGCAGTTCTACAAATAGGTGATATATTGTCTGTAACTGTAGAAGGGCAGACATATGTATTTGGTGTTGATCCTGAGCTTACCATGAGTGGCACCACCTGGACACTTGCCTTACCTGGCGGGGTTATAACTGCTGATGGAACATATAATGTTGACGCGATAATAACAAACGGAGGCATTCCAACACCTGATACAACAAATAATGAATTGATAATTGATACATCAAGACCATCAGTTGATATTCAGGGAGAACCAATAGCTGTAAACACTACCACACCATACTCAATCACATTGGAATTTGATGAAGATGTTGTTGGATTTGATATTATTGATATTTCAGTTGGAAATGGATCTGCTTCTAACTTTATAGCGGTTGATGGTAATACTTATACTGTAGATATAACTCCAAATGGAGCAGGTAATATCACGATAGATGTTGTAAACGGCGCAGCCCAGGATAATGCTGGAAACGTAAGTTTTGCAGCAATTCAGGCACTGACAATTTTTGATAATACACCTCCTGCTGTTCCTACCGTAGATGCACTGACTACCAATGATCCTTCGCCAGTACTCACTGGTACTGCCGAAGCTGGTAGTACGGTGACACTGATTGTGGATGGAGTGACTTTCGAAACTACTGCTGACGGGTCAGGCGATTGGTCTGTAAACACTGAAACTGATGTACCAACTGCTGGTGGTCCGTTCGCTGACCTGGCCGATGGAAACTACGAAGTGGCTGTAACTTCTACCGATGCAGCAGGTAACAGTACACCTGATGGAACTAACAATGAATTAACAGTTGACACTGCTGCCCCGGTCGCTCCGACTGTAGATGCACTGACGACCAATGATCCTTCGCCAGTTCTCACGGGTACTGCTGAAGCAGGAAGTACAGTTACACTGATTGTGGATGGTGTGACTTTCGAAACGACTGCTGACGGGTCAGGCGATTGGTCTGTAAACACTGAAACTGATGTACCTACTGCTGGTGGTCCGTTTGCTGACCTGGCTGATGGTAACTACGAAGTAGCTGTAACTTCTACTGATGCGGCTGGTAACAGCACACCTGACGGAACAAACAATGAATTAACAGTTGACACTGCAGCTCCGGTAGCTCCTACCGTAGATGCTTTAACTACTAACGATCCTTCGCCAGTTCTCACGGGTACTGCTGAAGCAGGAAGTACAGTTACACTGATTGTGGATGGGGTGACTTTCGAAACGACTGCTGATGGATCTGGTGACTGGTCAGTGAATACACAAACGGATGTACCTACTGCTGGTGGACCTTTTACAGATCTTACTGATGGTAACTACGAAGTGGCCGTAACTTCTACTGATGCGGCGGGTAACAGTACACCTGATGCTTCTAATAATGAATTAACAGTTGATACAGTTGCTCCTGCTGTACCTACTGTAGATGCTTTAACTACCAACGATCCTTCACCAGTTCTCACTGGTACTGCTGAAGCTGGAAGCACAGTAACTGTGGTTATAAATGGGGTGACTTTCGAGACTACCGCCAATGGTAGTGGAGACTGGTCAGTTAATACACAAACGGATGTACCTACTGCTGGTGGACCGTTTGCTGACCTGGCTGACGGTAACTACGAAGTAGCTGTAACTTCAACCGATGCGGCTGGTAACAGTACACCTGACGGAACAAACAATGAATTAACAATTGACACAGCAGCTCCTGTTGCGCCGACTGTAGATGCTTTAACTACCAACGATCCTTCACCGGTACTGACGGGTACTGCTGAGGCTGGTAGTTCGGTGACACTAATTGTGGATGGAGTGACTTTCGAAACAACTGCTGATGGATCGGGTGACTGGTCTATCAATACACAAACAGATACGCCTACTGCTGGTGGTCCATTTGCTGACCTGGCCGATGGTAACTACGAAGTGGCAGTCACTTCAACAGATGCAGCTGGTAACAGTACTCCTGATGCTTCAAATAATGAATTAACAGTTGACACTGCTGCTCCTGTAGCTCCGACTGTAGATGCTTTAACTACCAACGATCCTTCGCCAGTCCTTACTGGTACTGCCGAAGCTGGTAGCACAGTAACTGTGGTTATAAATGGGGTAACTTTCGAGACTACCGCCAATGGTAGTGGAGACTGGTCAGTTAATACACAAACGGATGTACCTACTGCTGGTGGACCGTTTGCTGACCTGGCTGACGGTAACTACGAAGTAGCTGTAACTTCAACCGATGCGGCTGGTAACAGTACACCTGACGGAACAAACAATGAATTAACAATTGACACAGCTGCACCTGTAGCTCCTACCGTAGATGCACTGACTACCAACGATCCTTCACCGGTACTCACTGGTACTGCCGAAGCTGGTAGCACGGTGACACTGATTGTGGATGGAGTGACTTTCGAAACTACTGCGGATGGTAGTGGCGATTGGTCCGTTAATACACAAACAGATGTACCGACTGCGGGTGGTCCATTTGCTGACCTGGTCGATGGCAACTACGAAGTGGCTGTAACTTCAACTGATGCAGCGGGCAACAGTACGCCTGATGCTTCTAATAATGAACTTACTGTAGATACAGCAGCTCCTGTGGCTCCTACTGTAGATGCTTTAACTACTAACGATCCTTCGCCAGTTCTCACGGGTACTGCTGAGGCTGGTAGTTCGGTGACACTAATTGTGGATGGAGTGACTTTCGAAACAACTGCTGATGGATCGGGTGACTGGTCTATCAATACACAAACAGATACGCCTACTGCTGGTGGTCCATTTGCTGACCTGGCTGATGGTAACTACGAAGTGGCCGTAACCTCAACAGATGCAGCTGGTAACAGTACTCCTGATGCTTCAAATAATGAATTAACAGTTGACACTGCTGCTCCTGTAGCTCCGACTGTAGATGCTTTAACTACCAACGATCCTTCGCCAGTCCTTACTGGTTCTGCAGAAGCCGGAAGCACGGTGACCGTGGTCATCAATGGGGTAACCTTTGAGACTACTGCTGACGGGTCAGGTGACTGGTCTGTGAATACACAAACGGATGTACCGACTGCTGGAGGACCGTTCGCTGACCTGGCTGATGGTAACTACGAAGTGGCTGTAACTTCTACTGATGCAGCGGGTAACAGTACACCTGATGCTTCTAATAATGAATTAACAGTTGATACAGTTGCTCCTGCTGTACCTACTGTAGATGCTTTGACTACCAACGATCCTTCACCAGTTCTCACTGGTACTGCTGAAGCTGGAAGCACAGTAACTGTGGTTATAAATGGGGTGACTTTCGAGACGACTGCTGATGGTAGTGGAAACTGGTCGGTTAATACACAAACTGATACACCAACTGCTGGTGGGCCATTTGCTGACCTGGCCGATGGAAACTACGAAGTAGCTGTAACCTCAACAGATGCTGCTGGTAACAGTACTCCTGATGCTTCTAATAATGAACTTACTGTAGATACAGCAGCTCCGGTTGCTCCGACTGTAGATGCTTTGACGACCAACGATCCTTCACCAGTTCTCACGGGTACTGCCGAAGCAGGAAGCACGGTTACGCTAATTGTGGATGGAGTGACTTTCGAAACAACTGCTGATGGATCGGGTGACTGGTCTATCAATACACAAACAGATACGCCTACTGCTGGTGGTCCATTTGCTGACCTGGCTGATGGTAACTACGAAGTGGCCGTAACCTCAACAGATGCAGCTGGTAACAGTACTCCTGATGCTTCAAATAATGAATTAACAGTTGACACTGCTGCTCCTGTAGCTCCGACTGTAGATGCTTTAACTACCAACGATCCTTCGCCAGTCCTTACTGGTACTGCCGAAGCTGGAAGCACGGTGACCGTGGTCATCAATGGGGTAACCTTTGAGACTACTGCTGACGGGTCAGGTGACTGGTCTGTGAATACACAAACAGATGTACCGACTGCAGGAGGTCCATTCGCTGACCTGGCGGATGGTAACTACGAAGTAGCTGTAACTTCAACCGATGCGGCTGGTAACAGTACACCTGACGGAACAAACAATGAATTAACAATTGACACAGCAGCTCCTGTTGCGCCGACTGTAGATGCTTTAACTACCAACGATCCTTCACCGGTACTGACGGGTACTGCTGAGGCTGGTAGTTCGGTGACACTAATTGTGGATGGAGTGACTTTCGAAACGACTGCTGACGGGTCAGGCGATTGGTCTGTAAACACTGAAACTGATGTACCTACTGCTGGTGGCCCGTTCGCTGACCTGGCCGATGGTAACTACGAAGTGGCAGTCACTTCAACAGATGCTGCTGGTAACAGCACTCCTGATGGAACTAACAACGAATTAACAGTTGATACAGCAGCTCCGGTTGCTCCGACTGTAGATGCACTGACTACTAACGATCCTTCGCCGGTACTCACTGGTACTGCCGAAGCTGGTAGCACGGTGACACTGATTGTGGATGGAGTGACTTTCGAAACTACTGCGGATGGTAGTGGCGATTGGTCCGTTAATACACAAACAGATGTACCGACTGCGGGTGGACCATTTGCTGACCTGGCCGATGGTAACTACGAAGTGGCTGTAACTTCAACTGATGCAGCGGGCAACAGTACGCCTGATGCTTCTAATAATGAATTAACAGTTGATACAGTTGCTCCTGCTGTACCTACTGTAGATGCTTTGACGACCAACGATCCTTCACCAGTTCTCACGGGTACTGCCGAAGCTGGAAGTACGGTTACGCTGATTGTGGATGGAGTGACTTTCGAAACGACTGCCGATGGTAGTGGAGACTGGTCAGTTAATACTGAGACAGATGTACCGACTTCAGGTGGACCGTTTGCTGACCTGGCCGATGGTAACTACGAAGTAGCGGTAACCTCAACAGATGCAGCTGGTAACAGTACTCCTGATGCTTCAAATAATGAATTAACAGTTGACACTGCTGCTCCTGTAGCTCCGACTGTAGATGCTTTAACTACCAACGATCCTTCGCCAGTCCTTACTGGTTCTGCAGAAGCCGGAAGCACGGTGACCGTGGTCATCAATGGGGTAACCTTTGAGACTACTGCTGACGGGTCAGGTGACTGGTCTGTGAATACACAAACGGATGTACCGACTGCTGGAGGACCGTTCGCTGACCTGGCTGATGGTAACTACGAAGTGGCTGTAACTTCTACTGATGCAGCGGGTAACAGTACACCTGATGCTTCTAATAATGAATTAACAGTTGATACAGTTGCTCCTGCTGTACCTACTGTAGATGCTTTGACTACCAACGATCCTTCACCAGTTCTCACTGGTACTGCTGAAGCTGGAAGCACAGTAACTGTGGTTATAAATGGGGTGACTTTCGAGACGACTGCTGATGGTAGTGGAAACTGGTCGGTTAATACACAAACTGATACACCAACTGCTGGTGGGCCATTTGCTGACCTGGCCGATGGAAACTACGAAGTAGCTGTAACCTCAACAGATGCTGCTGGTAACAGTACTCCTGATGCTTCTAATAATGAACTTACTGTAGATACAGCAGCTCCGGTTGCTCCGACTGTAGATGCTTTGACGACCAACGATCCTTCACCAGTTCTCACGGGTACTGCCGAAGCAGGAAGCACGGTTACGCTAATTGTGGATGGAGTGACTTTCGAAACAACTGCTGATGGATCGGGTGACTGGTCTATCAATACACAAACAGATACGCCTACTGCTGGTGGTCCATTTGCTGACCTGGCTGATGGTAACTACGAAGTGGCCGTAACCTCAACAGATGCAGCTGGTAACAGTACTCCTGATGCTTCAAATAATGAATTAACAGTTGACACTGCTGCTCCTGTAGCTCCGACTGTAGATGCTTTAACTACCAACGATCCTTCGCCAGTCCTTACTGGTACTGCCGAAGCTGGAAGCACGGTGACCGTGGTCATCAATGGGGTAACCTTTGAGACTACTGCTGACGGGTCAGGTGACTGGTCTGTGAATACACAAACAGATGTACCGACTGCAGGAGGTCCATTCGCTGACCTGGCGGATGGTAACTACGAAGTAGCTGTAACTTCAACCGATGCGGCTGGTAACAGTACACCTGACGGAACAAACAATGAATTAACAATTGACACAGCAGCTCCTGTTGCGCCGACTGTAGATGCTTTAACTACCAACGATCCTTCACCGGTACTGACGGGTACTGCTGAGGCTGGTAGTTCGGTGACACTAATTGTGGATGGAGTGACTTTCGAAACGACTGCTGACGGGTCAGGCGATTGGTCTGTAAACACTGAAACTGATGTACCTACTGCTGGTGGCCCGTTCGCTGACCTGGCCGATGGTAACTACGAAGTGGCAGTCACTTCAACTGATGCTGCTGGTAACAGCACTCCTGATGGAACTAACAACGAATTAACAGTTGATACAGCAGCTCCGGTTGCTCCGACTGTAGATGCACTGACTACTAACGATCCTTCGCCGGTACTCACTGGTACTGCCGAAGCTGGTAGCACGGTGACACTGATTGTGGATGGAGTGACTTTCGAAACTACTGCGGATGGTAGTGGCGATTGGTCCGTTAATACACAAACAGATGTACCGACTGCGGGTGGACCATTTGCTGACCTGGCCGATGGTAACTACGAAGTGGCTGTAACTTCAACTGATGCAGCGGGCAACAGTACGCCTGATGCTTCTAATAATGAATTAACAGTTGATACAGTTGCTCCTGCTGTACCTACTGTAGATGCTTTGACGACCAACGATCCTTCACCAGTTCTCACGGGTACTGCCGAAGCTGGAAGTACGGTTACGCTGATTGTGGATGGAGTGACTTTCGAAACGACTGCCGATGGTAGTGGAGACTGGTCAGTTAATACTGAGACAGATGTACCGACTTCAGGTGGACCGTTTGCTGACCTGGCCGATGGTAACTACGAAGTAGCGGTAACTTCTACAGATGCAGCGGGTAACAGTACACCGGATGGAACTAACAACGAATTAACAGTTGACACTGCAGCTCCGGTAGCTCCGACTGTAGATGCTTTGACTACCAACGATCCTTCACCGGTACTCACTGGTTCTGCAGAAGCCGGAAGCACGGTGACCGTGGTCATCAATGGGGTAACCTTTGAGACTACTGCTGACGGGTCAGGTGACTGGTCTGTGAATACACAAACGGATGTACCGACTGCTGGAGGACCGTTCGCTGACCTGGCTGATGGTAACTACGAAGTGGCTGTAACTTCTACTGATGCAGCGGGTAACAGTACACCTGATGCTTCTAATAATGAATTAACAGTTGATACAGTTGCTCCTGCTGTACCTACTGTAGATGCTTTGACTACCAACGATCCTTCACCAGTTCTCACTGGTACTGCTGAAGCTGGAAGCACAGTAACTGTGGTTATAAATGGGGTGACTTTCGAGACGACTGCTGATGGTAGTGGAAACTGGTCGGTTAATACACAAACTGATACACCAACTGCTGGTGGGCCATTTGCTGACCTGGCCGATGGAAACTACGAAGTAGCTGTAACCTCAACAGATGCTGCTGGTAACAGTACTCCTGATGCTTCTAATAATGAACTTACTGTAGATACAGCAGCTCCGGTTGCTCCGACTGTAGATGCTTTGACGACCAACGATCCTTCACCAGTTCTCACGGGCACTGCCGAAGCAGGAAGCACGGTTACGCTAATTGTGGATGGAGTGACTTTCGAAACAACTGCTGATGGATCGGGTGACTGGTCTATCAATACACAAACAGATACGCCTACTGCTGGTGGTCCATTTGCTGACCTGGCTGATGGTAACTACGAAGTGGCCGTAACCTCAACAGATGCAGCTGGTAACAGTACTCCTGATGCTTCAAATAATGAATTAACAGTTGACACTGCTGCTCCTGTAGCTCCGACTGTAGATGCTTTAACTACCAACGATCCTTCGCCAGTACTCACGGGTACTGCTGAAGCTGGTAGTACAGTGACACTGATTGTGGATGGAGTGACTTTCGAGACGACTGCTGACGGGTCAGGCGATTGGTCTGTAAACACTGAAACTGATGTACCTACTGCGGGTGGACCATTTGCTGACCTGGCGGATGGTAACTACGAAGTGGCAGTAACTTCTACTGATGCAGCGGGCAACAGTACACCTGATGGAACTAACAACGAATTAACAATTGACACAGAAGCTCCTGTTGCGCCGACTGTAGATGCATTGACGACCAACAATCCTTCACCGGTACTCACTGGTACTGCCGAAGCTGGTAGTACGGTGACACTGATTGTGGATGGAGTGACTTTCGAGACTACTGCAGATGGATCGGGTGACTGGTCTGTAAATACACAAACTGATGTGCCGACTGGGGGTGGTCCATTTGCTGATCTGGCTGATGGCACGTATGATGTTAGTGTTACCTCAACAGATGCAGCCGGAAATAATTCCTCAGATAATACAATAGACGAGTTGACGATTGATACAATAGCTCCAGCCGTGCCAACTATCAGCAACTTATCTACCAGCAATTCATCACCAGCACTCAATGGGACGGCCGAGGCTGGCAGCGCGGTGACTGTAGTTATCAATGGGGTGACCTTTGAAACAACTGCGGATGGATCAGGTAACTGGTCGGTCAATACAGAAACTGATGCACCAACAGCGGGTGGGCCGTTTACAGACCTGGCAGACGGTAGTTATGATATAGAGGTAACCTCTACTGATTCTGTTGGTAACAACACAACAGATAGCACGACCAACGAGTTGACGATTGATAGTTCACTTCCAATAACGCCAACAGTTGATGGTCTTGCGACCAACGATCCTTCGCCAGTTCTAACTGGTACTGCCGAGGCAGGAAATACTGTGACCGTAGTCATCAATGGGGTAACCTTCGAGACTACAGCTGACGGATCCGGTAACTGGTCCATAGATACTGAATTAGATATGCCTATAGCAGGAGGTCCATTTGTTGACATGACTGATGGAACGTATGATATCGCTGTAACGGCCACTAACTCTTTAGGTAGAAATGCCTCTGATAATACCACAGATGAAATCATCATAGATACTACCGCGCCTGTCGTTCCGACCGTAGATGCACTTGCAGAGAATGATCCTTCTCCGGTACTCACTGGAACGGCAGAAGCTGGCACCACAGTATTATTAGTCATCAATGGGGTGACTTTCGAAACCATTGCAGATGGTAGTGGTAACTGGTCTGTTGATACCGAAACTGACACACCTGTAGCTGGCGGGCCATTTACAGATCTATCTGATGGTACATATGATATTAGTCTCACTTCCACAGATGCAGCTGGTAACAGTACCTCTGATGCCACAACAGATGAGTTGACTGTAGATACAACTGCTCCGGCTATACCAACTGTCAATAACATAACGGCGAGTGATCCTTTGCCTGTTCTCGCAGGAACGGCTGAAGCAGGAACCACGGTATCCGCAGTAATCAACGGGGTAACCTTTGAAACCATAGCTGATGTCTCCGGTAACTGGACAGTGAACACAGAAACCGATACACCATCAAATGGAGGACCTTTTGCAAATCTGCCAAATGGTACGTACGAGATAGTTGTCACTTCCACAGATGTCGTTGGAAACAGTTCGACGGACGCCACAAATAATGAACTCACAGTCTTGTCTGGTGACTCAGATGGAGATAGCATCCCTGATATAGAAGAAGACCTTGATGGAGACTCTAATCCAGACAATGACGATACGGATAGCGATGGGCTTCCTAATTATCTGGATGACGATGATGATGGCGACGGAGTCCCAACTTTTGACGAAGATACTGATGGCGACGGCGATCTATTCAACGACGACTGTGACGATGACGGAATACCAAACTTCCTGGATGCTGACCAATGCAGTGTGGCCGTAATCCCAATGAAAGGATTTACACCTGATGGAAACGGTGAAAACGACTTCTTCTTCATCGAAGGAATTGAAAGATATCCTACCAATAACGTCCAGATTTATAACAGGTGGGGTAATCGACTTTTTGAAGTGGATGGTTACAATAATCAGGATAAGGTATGGAGAGGAGAATCAGTTTTCGGGTTGATACCCGGGGCAAATGAGGTACCTGAAGGAACCTACTTTTACCTGGTTGACCTAAAAAATAACTCTAAACCGCTAAGTGGATTTGTAGTAATCAGAAAGTAAGCCCGGGAACCAAATGATGATTCAGAGGATCTACCGAATCAAAAGATGTGACCACCGAAAACTTATCTGTATCTACCTCCTGTATGTATATTATTAAGTTGAATTATAGATAATGAAACGATTCTTGTTTTTAAGTGTATTGATAATCGGATGTTGGTTACAAGTGAATGGCCAGCAACAGGCCATGTTTACACAATACATGTTCAACGGACTCGTATTAAATCCTGCTTATGCGGGTAGTCACGAATCCATCAGCATGACCGCGCTTTCAAGGCATCAATGGGTAGGCATCGAAGGGGCGCCCAATACCCAAACATTTTCTATTCATTCTCCAGTGCCAGGAAAAAATATTGGCTTGGGAGCTTATTTTGTAAGAGACAATATTGGTGTCACCACTGATAACAATTTGTTCATGAGCTATTCCTACAGAATTCAGATGAGAAAAGGCATCTTATCCTTTGGATTGCAGGGTGGATTGAGCAGTGTACGGGTATCCTACGATGACCTGGAGATCTCGGATTCAAATCTGTCCGGAACAGAAAGCGACTTTAAGCCCAACTTCGGTGCAGGATTTTACTATTTGTCCAATCGTTTTTACGTAGGGCTATCAATACCTTATATCTTAAGACAGCGATCAGCCAACAATGGCGCCACCCTACCCCAGGAGATCAATACAGATCAAATCCAGCATTATTATCTTACGTCAGGGTTGATCTTCGATCTCTCTCCACTCGTCAAACTAAAGCCAAGTATCCTGCTCAAGGCTGTAAGAGGTGCTCCCATGGAACTTGACTTCAATACAATGATCCTGTTTGATGACAAAATCTGGTTTGGGGTCTCCTACAGAAGCTTTGACTCTATTGATCTGCTTTTCGAGCTACAGCTCAACCAACAGTTTAGATTGGGTTATGCCTATGATATCACGACCTCCGACCTGAAGCAGGTAAATTCAGGGTCACATGAAATTATGTTGAACTATAGAATGGTCTTTAATAAGAGTAAAATAGTTACACCAAGATATTTCTAGCATGCCAAAACAGCTTTAAAATCTTCATAGTTGGGTTTTCAGTTTACCAATTTTCACTTGCGAATGTTGATAAACACTAGTCTCGAACAAAGGGGTGTCCTGTAGGGCACCCTTTTTTTATATCTTACTCTCCCCCATCACTGATAATCTTCCGCTCACGGAAAACCTCTACAATCTTCTCGTCATTGGATTCGCTTAACACATCCTCCTCAGAAAACTTGGTCATGAGTATGTGTTGTTCCTTTGTTCGGTTGTAGTCATAAGTAAGAATGATCTCCCCATTTTCCATCTGCTGACCATCAGGATACGATACCCCTGGTCGTTCGTCCAGCAGCAGTCCATTAGACCACGTCTCCCCGTCGTCCTCAGAGATGAAAGCCATTAGGTGTGAACGTCCAGTCCTGACACTGATTGGTCCATGCTTCACTAAAAGCAGGTTGCCTGATTGTAGTCTGCGGATAAAGAAACGGGCACTGGGATGTTCGATAGATGATCGCTGCACTGGCTCCCAGGTCTTTCCTTTGTCCGAAGAATAGCTTTCACCAATACCGTATTTAGTTCGAACCAGCATCCAAAGCCGGCCATCCTTTTTCTCCACGATCATATGTTCGTCATAAGCTCTATCAGCCTCAGGTACATGAGCTGCTCCCTTGAGTTTCCAGGATTTCCCTTTGTTTTTGGATACGATCAGCCGGGCACTGTAATCGGTCTTCCTCCATGTAGAGGCAGGAAGCACCCACTCCCCCGTGGACAGTACAACAGGCTTACACATCATCACACCATCTGTCAGCCTTTCAGGATCCGACCATTTTGCGTTTTCATTACCAGATTCGTTTGTGGTAAGACTCCATACCCCGGCTACTGTTCCATCATGCCCGATTGTCTGCGCCCAGAAAAGCCAAAGTTTTCCGGTAGGGTCCACCCACAATTCCGGGTCATACGCTCGCACGGGACCTTCTTTATCAGGGTCTACTACGAGCACTTCCTTCCATGTTTGTCCCATATCTCCACTTGTGGCCAATACCACATAATTGTTCTTGTCTTCCGACGCAGTAATGCCTGTGTACCAGGTTGCCCACAAGCGGTTATTCTCTCCAATTGCCAGACTCGAAATACCCGTAAATTTTCGTTCGGTCGCCGGATGAGTCGTCAAGATGTCTTCAGATGAGTAAATGGTAGCCGGTTGTAAGAAACTGTTATCCTGGGCGGATAAGGACAGCACTACAATAAACAGGCTTAGCGTGATAACTAAAAATCTATATAAATTCACTATTGGGGTGTTTAGGTTAAAAATCGGTATTCGCAAGAATAAGTTATTTTAATGAGATTGTTCTTTCACCTTTAGCCGAATTGATACGCGATATGCATTTGTTCCAAAATGTCTATATTGATTTTGGTTTTCAAAACAACGGGATGAAGCCCAAAATGTATCTTCTCTTCTGTTTAAGCTTATCAGTATTTCTGGCTTCAGGTCAAAAGAAATCTGACGTGCCGTCATGCTTCCTCTTTGAGGAGTTTGTAGAGGGAATGATCTTGTTGAAAGATGGTCAGCGGAAAAAGATGTATATCAACTACAATAAATCTACCGAGCAACTGGTCATGGCCTCTGGCCCCATCATCATGGGGATCAATGATACTGAAAATGAACTTTTAGATACCGCGTATGTCGATGATCGTAAATTTATTCGCCAGGACAACAAATTCCTGGAACTGAACTATCATTCAAAATCCACTGCACTGCTGGTTCAATATAAATGCAGAATCATTTACTCCTCATCCTTGAAATATCTACCGGTTGGTTTTCGAAGGGATAGTCCTCAGATGATAACCTTTGAATCCCGGATATCAGATAAATTCATCATAGATGAATACAATATCTACTGGATCAAAAAAGATGGCATTTTGCATGAGGTTACTACTCAATATGACTTCAGGAAAATCTTCATCGATCAGAAAAAGGAAATCAGGAAGTATCTCAATAAGCAGGAGGTGGATTTCAATGATATCAGAGAGGTAGCAGCACTTGTCAGGTTTTTAGATGAAAACTGAAAACAGACATCAACTCGTAATGTCATACATTTGGCGTATTGCTTATTTAACAACTAAAAAATGGCTCAAAATATTCAATGCGCTGAGGTGCCAGTAGGAGTTGTAGGTCTCGGGATGATGGGATGTAGCATCGCCACCTGTCTTCTGATGGCTGGTCATCCGGTGGTTGCTATCGCACCCATAGACGCTGACCTGGACCATGCAGACCCCCGGATAACCAATCACCTGAAGCGTGCCTATCAGGAGGGGCTTACGAAGACAGACCCCTCGGACCTCAAGCAAAAGCTCACCATCTCCATGGACTACAATGAACTCAAGCCATGTAAGGTCGTCGTCGAGTGTACTATTGAAGATCTGCCCATAAAGCGAAGTGTCTATCAGAAGATTGAAGCGGTCATTAAAAAAGACGCCATCCTGACCAGCAATACATCAGCCATCCCCATCAGTATCCTGCAGAAGGAAACGGCACATCCCGGCCGGTTCTTCGGTCTGCATTGGGCAGAGCCTTCTCATACCACACGTTTTCTGGAAGTGATCTGTGGTGAAAAAAGTGAGCTTGCTAAAGGGGAATACCTCTATGAGCTGGCCCATTACTGGGGTAAGGAGCCTACCCTGGTGAAAAAAGACATCCGTGGATTTATCGGCAACCGACTGATGTATGCCATGTACAGGGAAGCATGCTGGCTGGTAGAAAATGGATATGCCTCCATCGAGGATGTCGATCGTGCCTGCAGAAACAATACTGGCTACTGGATGACCCTTGTCGGGGTGTTCGGCTGGATGGACCTGACAGGGGTGCCCGCATACCACACTGTGATGAAGGACCTGCTTCCCACCTTGAGTAATCAAAAGGAAATCCCTAAACTCATCGATGATATCGTGAAGGCAGGAGGAAAAGGTTTGGCGAATGGGCATGGCTTTTATAAATACACCGAGGAAGAAAAGAAGATGTGGGAAGAGACATTTACAGAGTTTACCTATGACATCCGGAAGCTAGCCTTGAAATACCCCGCTGATGTGGTGCAACAAAGATTGAAGGAGAAGAAAGAAGGGTGATGAGTAGAGAGCCGAGTAGCCACCGTTAGTGTTTTCACCAGTGAGTCTCAAACTCGTCCATAACTCGCCCATAACTCGCCCATCAGAGTCACTGAAAGGACTCTGATCTATATAGATCTCCCGGACAAAATCTCAGAGTCCGTACCGTGACTCTGAGAGGATTTGATCCCCCTTGCCCCCTTAATGAAAAGCTTTGGCAAAGAACCAGGGGCAATAGTAAAGGGGGATTCTCTGGTGATGACGTTTCTTGTTGTGTAACCAGATTTGTCCCCAGACATATCAATTAGAAGGCAGTTTATTTGCCACCTTGACATTCCTCAAGTTGGCGTCTAGCTATATCAGCCTCTTGTAATGTATCAGCCAAAGCCTTTTCCATTGCCTCTCTTGACTTCTGTGATTCTTCCAGCAATGCATGGGCCATTTCAACTTGTTTAGTTGCTTTCTGCAATCTTATCTGTGAGAAAAGAATGATCGGAATTGCAATAACTAAAACCAACAAAGTTAGAATGCTCTTTTTCATAAGAAACTGAATTTAATCAACAAGTGCGTATTAAACCTCTCCAAGATAAAAATATTAGGCAGATCTTATTATGTAGGTTACTCGCCCATCAGAGTCACTGAAAGGACTCTGATCTATATTGATCTCCCGGACAATCTTAGAGTCCGTTCCGTGACTCTGAGAGGATTTGGGAGACAGATCCTAATCCAAGACCTGTTCCCCTGACAGACCTATTAGAAGAAGCATGAAGTGGTCATGGCCTGTCGGGGGACAGGCCATGGGATTTGTCGCTTCGTTCAGAATGATGTGAAAGATTGAAATTGAGACCACATTTCTTAATTTGGAAGCGTTTTCTTTGCTGTGGAATGTTTTATGCATCATATTGGCATAATAAAAGCATAAGAATAAGAAGAAAAGTCTATAGAATGAAGAAAAGAGAATTTTTGAAGGCAGCAGGTGCATTGGCTTCTGTTACTTTTTTGCCCTCGTCGGTTTGGGCGATAGCCAAAAACGGTAAAATCCGCACTGCACATATTGGAGTTGGGGGAATGGGTGGAGGTGATCTCAAGATGATCGCTTCTCATGACATGGTTGTGGTAACTGCCTTATGTGATGTAGACTCTGAAAGACTTGCTGCTGCACAAAAATTGCATCCTAACGCAAAAACTTACACCGACTACAGGCGGCTTTTTGATGAGGTAGGAAAATCCATCGATGCAGTAATTGTTTCTACTCCGGATCATACGCACGCACCTGCTTCTATGATGGCCATGGAAATGGGCAAGGCTGTGTATTGTCAAAAACCACTCACTCATCATGTTTCTGAGGCCCGAGCCATGAAAAAAATGGCACAGGAGAACAATCTCGTCACTCAGATGGGAATTCAAAAACATTCTAGCGACCCGTATTTAAGATCAGTTGTGCTGATACAGCAGGGTCTCATTGGAAAAGTAAGCTGTGTTCGGGCATGGTCTCCAAAAAACTGGGGCTATGACGGAGCTGCACCCTCAGGCAGTGATCCTATTCCTAAAAACCTGGACTGGAACCTTTGGCTGGGAACCGCTCCTGAAAGACCTTTTAAAGAGAATTACTACCATCCTGGCAACTGGAGAAAAATATTGGACTATGGCTGCGGAACCCTGGGCGATATGGGGGTTCATATTTTTGACACACCCTATACGGCATTAGGCCTGACCGTGCCTAAAACTGTCAATACCAGCTGCCGGGAATTTACCGGGTTTGGACACCCTGAAAATAATGTGGTTACCTACGAGTTTCCGGGAACACCCTACACGACTGACGATTTTAAATGGGTATGGTACGATGGGCCCGGGGCACCACCCCAGCATGAGGACCTCACTTTGCCAGGTAATGACAAGTTGCCCAGCCAGGGGGCTGTTTTTGTAGGCGAAGAAGGAACGTTAGTCCTGCCTCATACTGATTATCCAAAACTTATTGTGAATGGCAAATACGAAAGGATAAAGATGCCTGACATGGATTTGGTCAACCACTATCACCAGTTTATCGATGCCTGCCTGGACAAGGGCAAGGCCAGTGCACCATTCTCCTATGCAGCCAATCTGACAGAGGCGATATTGCTGGGTGTTGTTGCCAATCGTTTCCCGAACCAGACATTGCATTGGGATGGCGAAAAAGCAAAATTCAAGGAGAAAGAGCCCAATAAGTTTTTGAACTCGAAATACCGGAAGTTCTAGATAGGACAGTTTGAGTGGGTGACAACGCTTTGATCTTCGTGTTGGTGTTGTCACCAGCATGAAGCTTGCTACACATCTTGAGTCGGTGACAACACCGACTCAAAGCAGTATAGTCAATAACTGAATGAGGAGGAGGTATTTCATTGGACTGACTTTAGCCCTATCATCTTTAATCGTCGAGTAGGTCAAGTTTAAAGTTAGCCTTCCTTTTGTTTCTCCAGTCCCAGTATGTTTCAAAAAAGCTATCATGAAGAAATTCGAAATCCTCATCGAAATCCTCTGGCTTATCAATTAACATTACTTCAGACCATTTTCCTGTACCAGGATTAGGATCGCCTGTTCCATCAATGATATTGAAAAGGTCAAAAAGTACCTCGGCAGTATTGCTTGCAATAACCTTTCTCAGCGCATCTCTTAGAATATCATTGTTTTTAAGTTGATCTAAAGATTTCATTTCGTCCTCAGTTAATCCTCCATTTGGAGGATAGCCAATCAGTCGATTTAATCGGCCATTGTTTAAATGGTTTGAAGTAACACTTGCAGCCTCTTCAATTGACTTATGGAGGTTTATCAGGAGGGTTGTTCTGTTTGATTCTGAGAGATTCATTCTTATCTAATTACTCTATTTTTCTCCTAAGATAATAGGAACAATAATACTTTTACTCGCCCATCAGAGTCCTGAAAGGACTCTGATCTATAGAGCTATCGGACACAATCTCAGAGTCCGTATCGCGACTCCGAGGAGAGGAAAGGTGGCTCTGAGTGGAGGGGAAGCGTCGGTAACAACACCGACTCAAAGCAATCAGGAGATTCCTATTAATCTGACTTCGACATGCCCTTCGGAACATGTCGAAGAGGGTGTGAAAGGATATTTTAGGCCAAAATATTTTATCTTAGATATTATCAATCGTCAGCACCCTGTATTCAGGATAATTCTCTCGCAGAATCTGTAAAAAAGGTGGAGCATGCATTCCTCCAAAGGTGATTAAAGCTCGCTTGCTGCCGTTTGCTTTCATGGCAGAGTCAAGTCTTGATATAGCTATTTCATTGCGATAATCCCAATACATTAATGTATTTGCCATGCACAAGCTATCATAATCCAATCCGGGGATCTCCCGGTGAAAATCTTTGAATGTCTCCAAATATTCATGGGTGTTTTGTTCAAGCAGGCCATTATCTACCTCATGAGTTTCCATATAAGCGGCCATTATACTGTCATAACCAGACCTGGAATGTTTGCTAATCAAAACCTCATAATGGCGCTTTTGCCAGTATACGAAGCTATCTGCCTTGGCCTGATGATCTACAGGGACCATTTTTGTGATACCCATGTGCCCGGCAAGTGGGAACACAATATTTCCATATTCACTGTTTTTGACCCGCTTACTTACCCGTTCATAAAGGTCTTTTCCGATAATTTCCACCGCCTTTTCAGCCTCGTCAGGAGATGACTTGCCAGCCACTTCTCTCACCCGGTAGATATAGAACTGGTAATTGCTTCTGTCGCCAAGCACATAATACAAACGGGCAAGATGAGCTAAATGAATGATGGAATCATCATCAGCTTTCCGATGATAGTACCTTATGCTGTCCAGAAGCATATCTGATGAATAGTTGTATTTTTCTCGAAGGGTTGTAAATGTCTTATAGTATTTTGGCTCATATTTTTTCAGACTACTTAAATCATAATGTGGCGATTGTTCTGTAGCAATCAGGTCCGGGCCATAGGACTTCAGTCTTTCCAGGATAATCTCAACATCTCTCTTGTCTTCCTCACGGATAGTATGTTTTGTTGCGAGCACAACAATTTGAGGCTTTTCGGAATTAGCATCACGATCCTTTACACTGCATGAACTTTGATTAAGAACAAACAGAACAGCAATCCATAAAATCACTGAATTACAGCATCTACTATAAAATATCTTCACTCTAAATTTTCTAATTCAATCAATGCCTCATTGTACAAATCCAGTAGAGATTTTTCTTTCCCATAGAGCTCTTTTAGGTGTATACTGAAGATCGACATGTTGGATTTTGCATTTTCAGTTCTGAATGTTGATCTATCGGTAGCAAAATAATAAATGAGCATGACAGACATCAACGTGGTTTCCTGCTGTGCATAAACCCGCGACAACAACTGCGCTTTTTCGACTTCCAGCATGGAAATAACGCTATTTGTTTTTGCCACTTCCCAGGCAGAGTTGCTTAAGGAACCGGGAGGGAAAACTCCATCCGGCATCAATTTAAACGTTGCAAAGCCTTCCTCAGAAGTATAGTTAATGATGGTTTGCTCATCAGTGGATACTTCATGTAATCTTTCTAGACTTTCTTTGTGATAGATGAGGAGTTTGTCAATAAGCTCCTGGTTATTTTTGATTTCAGTCCGAATATTAGAAATGGTAGTCCTCAAATCTGCCTTTTCATCAATACCCTTTCGATATTCATTCAAGACCAGGGCTAGCACCACACTAAAGATTATCAAAACAGCCTGAAAAAGATAGTCGTAGAATTTCTGCCCGATCTTAAAAATTTTTAACCCCATCTTAAATCTTCAAATTATTGTCGGTTACTAAAATAGTGAAGGAATTTTATTTTTACATGCCCATCAGAGTCACTGAAAGGACTCTGATCAATAGAATCGGACACAATCTCAGAGTCCGTACCGTGACTCTGAGAGGAGGAAAGGCTTGCTACACATCTTGAGTTGGTGACAACACCGACTCAAAGCAGTCATCCTCGGCTCTCCTCACGAAGACTAAGATTCCTGCCTCCCGTCAGGCAGGCTTCACTCCGCTACGCTTCGTTCTGAATGACGTGAAAGTTGAAGTTTCTTTTCGCGGGATAAGGCCTTAGACTTTCGGTATACTTCAAGCTTTTCGAAATCAAACATAAGTTTGAGTGTGAGTTAGAGCAAGAGGGAAGAAACAGTTTGAGCAAAAAAAACAGCTTGAAGGTCAAACTGTCGCTCTCTCCTCAGACTGTCAATTACTTAAGTGTTTGATCATGCTAAATAGCATCTTTAACAACTCCTCCGCAGTATCGTATAAGCCACTGAATTTTTCCTTGTCAATAATCCCTTCCTCTTGTAATAAATCCAAAATAGCTACACATTCAAAAACGGACCCTCTTGCAATAACGTAAAAGTTTCTTTTGTCCGGATTTGTAAAACGTCCTGCTCCTTCTGCAATATTTAGCATGATACTCACTGCAGCCCGATTCAGCTGACTTTTAGTGGATGAATCCAGAAGATTTGTTTTGATGAGCTCTTGCCTGATAATAGAAGTAAAGGCCTTAGACTTTCGATATACTTCAAGCTTTTCGAAATCAAACATGAGTTTGAGTGTGAGTTAGAGCAAGAGGGAAGAAACAGTTTGAGCAAAAAAAAACAGCTTGAAGGTCAAACTGTCGCTCTCTCCTCAAACTGTTTCTCTGTAGCGGGGACAGGACTCGAACCTGTGACCTTCGGGTTATGAGCCCGACGAGCTACCAACTGCTCCACCCCGCGATATTATTTTGTATATCCTTTCAAACACCCGGCAAACCTCATTAGTTCATGACCCCAACAAGTAAAATTTGTCTGCCCTTGTTTGAATGGGAATGCAAAACTAATACACTCTTTGACATTCCCAAAGCCTCCCCCAACTTTATCTTTAGAAAGATCTCAAAATCGTGCTTCATTATTCTGCTTAAGTGGTTTATTTTGCCTTGTGGCAGAAAACATACCATTCAAGGCAGGCTTTGTAACGATCATGGGGAAACCCAATGTGGGAAAATCCACCCTCATGAACGCCCTCCTGGGGGAATCCCTCAGCATCGCAACCCCTAAAGCACAGACCACCCGGCACCGGATCTTTGGCATAGACACCACACCCGAATACCAGATCGTGTACTCCGACACCCCGGGCACCATCGACCCGCACTACAAGCTGCAGGCTCAGATGATGAAATATGTGCATGCCTCACTCGAAGATGCAGACATCATCCTGTATGTGGTGGAGCTGGGCAACAAAAACGATGAAGACGCCTGGATCAAGCTGGCCATGAAAACCAAAGTGCCCATGCTGTTCCTGATCAATAAGATCGACCAGGCCAAGGGCAGCCAGGTGGTAGATAAGGTCCAGTACTGGAAAGAGCAGATCCCGGAAATAAATCCCATCCCTGTTTCAGCCACAAGTGGGGAGAACCTGGCTGACTTAAAAGAAAAGATCATCGGATTGCTTCCCGAGCACCCAGCCTACTTCCCGGAAGATGCCATCACCGACAGGTCGGAGCGGTTCTTCACTGCTGAGATCGTCCGCGAAAAGATCTTTCTCAACTACAAGCAGGAGATCCCCTACAGCTCAGAGGTGGTCGTCACGGACTTTAAGGAAGACGAAAAGATCATCCGCATCAGGGCAGAGATCTATGTGGAACGCAACACCCAAAAGGGAATCATCATAGGAAAGAATGCCGAGGCCATCAAAAAATTAGGCATAGACGCCCGCAAGAGCCTGGAGGAGTTTTTCCAGAAGCAAATACACCTGGAAACGTTTGTGAAGGTGGAAAAGGACTGGCGTTCCAAAGACATTAAGCTCAAGCGCTTCGGATATATGCACTAAAAGTGTTTACTCCCCTGCCCCGCTGCTGATATCCTTACCGTAATACAGGGCATTCATAAACAGCTTGTTGGTACCCCACCAGTAAGCCCTGAAATTCGGGTTATCCGTAAATGTTATTATCCGTCCGTTCCCCAGGGTAGAAATAGTAACTGCCGGGGAGTCTTTGATCTTTGCAAGGTTTTCTTCCGAGACATAACCGGAAAGCAACGGCTCTGACGTGTAGACCAAAGGATTGGCATATTCATTGGATGATTTTTGCATCACCAGGTTATGGTTCCTGAACAAAGGGATCCGATCATTTTCCAATCCATAGGCCAGCGGATGACTCAAATCTACTTTGGCCTCAAAGATCGCCCCTCCAGTCACCTGGGCTCCACGGTTCTCATCCAGGTCCTCATAGGGCTTGTACTTATCTTTTTCATCAGTGCTTCCGCTATCATATTTCACGTTGGAAATTGTGCTTAGGCTGAGCCACTGTCCCGGGTTTTTCCAGGTAATGATCACACCCCCATCCCGCACCCAGGTCTTAAAGTTTTCCTTGCCACTCTCCCGTATGGCAGAGAGGTTTCCATTTGGTATGATGATCCGGTTGTATCGAGCGAGCACCCTTCCGTTTACTTTGCTCACAGGCAGCAAGGTGATCTTCATCTTCAGCCGTTGATCAAAAAGGTGCCATACCTCCCCGGCCTCGTAAGCACTCATTCCATCTTCTACCAACACCGCTGCTTTAGGCAATTCCATTTTCGAATGACTCCGGCTTCCGAGATCTACACCCCCCTGGGCCAATCCAGTGGATAACGCATAGACGTCCACCATATCTGCTTCCAGGATCCGTTCGATCGTACTTTCAATTGAAGCGCGTTTCTCCTCCTGGACTCCAACCGGAATGATCATCGTACCCCTGGGAAAACTTTGGGTTGCACTGGCATGAACCTCGTTGGTATACAGCACCACAATGTCATCCTCCATGAGCTTGTTGATTGCCCGGAATGCATAGTAACCATGAGGCTTGATCGCATAAGCATATGCACCTTTCTCTCCGATAAGCTTACCTGGGGCTATCCGGGGTTCTTTGACCTCTTCACCGAGCAGTCCGGTATTGAATTCTTTTTCCAGCGAAGTGTGATTCATGTTATACGCCAGGGGAAAGGTCCATGTAGACACGTCATAAAACAAGCTATCATTGAAGCTTGTCCGGGTCTCAAATATGCCCCTCACCATTCGATATTGAGGTTGATTAAGCGGCACGATATAGGCACTACCGGGTTGGTATTGCTTCCCATTTTTAGTTAAAGATGTCTTTAGGTCATAAACCCGGATCTGGTGCTGGGTCAGCACTTTCAGCAATTCATAATTTCTGACCGGGTCCTTCTCACTACCAAAAACATAAGCCATTACCCGGTCCTGTGAGGCCAACGAGCTTGATTCCGCATAAAAATCCCGTTGGAAATCCAGGAACTCTTTCCGGTGAGCAATCCCTGAAGCCAGGGTGGAAAGTGAGGTGGTAAAGTGATTTCGGATGGCCATGGGGAACGTGAGGATGCCAAAAGGATTCTCCTGTGCATGTCCGCGAGAGCTGGCCTGCTCAAAGAGAACTCCTACTGACCCATTGATATCGGGATAGGTAGACCCTTTACCGATGTAAAAGTCATCATAGCTTTCCCTGGAATAATAGAGTGATCCAATCTCATCCAGGTATTTAGCATGGAACATCGCCATCTTTTGAGTCAGCTCCACGTTCTTTTCGGGCGTCCACGGATATTTTCGGGAGGGGATCCCGGGTTGGAAAAAGAAGGTGCTGTTGGTTCCCATCTCATGGTGATCCGTCAATATGTTGGGTTTCCAGTCATGAAACCTTTGGATGCGTCCCCTGGATTCGGGATGCGCCAGTGGCAGCCAGTCACGGTTCAGGTCAAACCAGTAATGATTGGTTCGCCCTCCCGGCCAGGCCTCATCGTATTCTCTATCGTTAGGATCCGGATTAATGACATGAGACCGGTGCGAGTTTACCCAGCTGGAAAACCGGTTCAGCCCATCGGGATTGAAAGACGGGTCAATGATTATCACCGCATTTTCGAGCAGCTCATCTATCTCGCCCCCCTGCCCTGCCGCCAGGTGATAGGCAGTCAGCAAAGAGGCGTTTGAGCCGCTGGCTTCATTGCCATGCACAGAATAGCCTAACCAGATCACGATGGGCATGCTTTCAGTATTTAGGCTGCCCGAGCGTGCCGGATCAGACAACAGCACATGCTGGGACCTGATCTCCTCCAACCTTGCATGGTTGGCCTCCGAGGTAATGATCAGCTGGACCAGTGGCCTGTTTTCGTAGGTCCTGGCAAACTCCTCTATGATCACGCGATCTGATGAACTGGCGATGCTCTGCATGTAATACACCAGCTGGTCGTGCCCGACATGCCATTCTCCCGGATGAAAACCGATCACTTCTTTGGGCGTGGGAACCTCCGGGTTGTAGGTCATCCCTTTCGGCAAATAGTAGGCTAAGTCGACCTGCGCCAAAGTGAAAAAAGCATGGAATAGCAATAGCTGGAATAGGATAATCCTCATAATCATTGATTTGCAGCCTAAACTAAACATTGTGTATTAAAAAGCCATGAATGATACCCAAACAGTGAACCTTGAGAGAAGCCTTTGAGTTGTTGGGTAGGGCGATAAATTTATTGACTAATTTTGCCCTCTTAAAATCTGAACATCCTTGGCAAACATCGTTGCAATCGTAGGCAGACCCAACGTGGGTAAATCCACCTTTTTTAACAGGCTGGTAGAAAAGAGACAGGCCATCATGGACAACTCTTCCGGAGTAACCCGTGACCGGCACTATGGCTATTCGGAGTGGAATGGTCAGTCTTTCACCGTCATCGATACTGGTGGATATGTAGAAGGCTCTGACGACTCTTTTGAGACCGCCATCCGCACCCAGGTGAAGGAAGCTCTCAATGAGGCCAATATCATCCTCTTCATGACGGACTGCCACGATGGGCTCCATCCGCTCGACCAGGATTTTGCGAATGTGATCCGGGAAGTGAATAAGCCTACGTTTATCGTCGCCAACAAGGCGGACAACCAGGAGAAATCATTCAACTCAAGTGAGTTTTATGCCTTGGGTATTTCTGACCAGCTTTTTCCGATCTCCTCCGCGAGTGGATCTGGTACCGGTGATTTGTTGGATGAGGTAGTCAAACACCTGGAGCCGGACCAGGAGGAAAATAAAGAAGAAGGATTGCCCCGGATCGCCATCGTTGGGCGTCCTAATGTGGGGAAATCTTCATTCCTCAATGCCCTACTCGGCAAAGAAAGATCCATCGTGCACAATGCTGCTGGCACCACCAGGGATGCCGTAGATTCCAGGTATAAATTGTTTGGTAAAGACTTTATCCTCACAGACACGGCAGGGATCCGGAAAAAATCTAACGTGCGGGAAAAGATCGAGTTCTATTCTGTACTCAGGGCTATCCAGGCCATCCAGGATTCTGATGTGTGCATCGTGATGCTGGACGCCCAGCTGGGTATAGAAGCCCAGGATCTCAACATCATTAGCCTTTCTCAGCGATACAAGAAGGGACTCATTATCATGGTGAACAAATGGGACTTGATAGAAAAAGACAGCAAGACCGCAGACTCTTATCGCAGGCAGATACAGGAGCGCCTGGGTGAGTATAGCTATGTGCCTATTATCTTCACCAGTGTAATTGAGAAACAAAGGATATTTCAGTCCATCGAACAGGCCATTCAGATCAATGAAAACAGGCACCGAAAAGTCTCCACCTCCAAACTGAATGAAAAACTACTTCCTGAAATAGAGGCCAAGCCACCACCATCGGTTCGGGGTAAATACATCAAGATCAAATACATCACGCAGCTGCCGACGCCGAGTCCGACGTTTGCCTTCTTTTGCAATTACCCGAAGGATATCAAACCGGCATACGAGCGCTTTTTAATCCATAAGCTTAGGGAGCACTTCGAATTTAGTGGTGTGCCCGTCACCGTTATTTTCAGGAAAAAGTAGCCTTGAGTAAATACCTCGAAATATTCAAACGATTCGTTCCGGAACCATCCGCAGCTTATTGTCTGAAATTGTATGAGCATTTTGGTTTTGAGTTCAAGATCAAAAAGAGCCGGCAGACCAAGCTGGGTGATTATCGTTTTACCTACCCGGACAAAAAGCACATCATCACTATCAATAATGATTTGAATCCCTATGCTTTTTTGCTCACCTACCTACACGAGGTGGCCCATCTGATCACCTTCAACGAGCATAAAAACAAAGTGAACCCTCATGGAGAGGAATGGAAAGATGCTTTCAAAAAGGTGAGCCAGCCAGTCCTGAATGATGAAACCTTTCCCCCTATGGTTTTGGCTGCCATCCAGAATTATTTCAAAAACCCTAAAGCCTCCAGCTGCTCCGACCCCACGCTTTACAACGTATTGCGAAAGTTTGATCACCCCTCTGATGACGTTTCGCTGAAGTCAATCAGGATTGGTGACAAATTCGATTTTAATGGGCGGGTATTTCAAAAACTGGAAGTGAAAAGAACCCGGTCTGTGTGCAAGGAGATGGCTTCCGGAAGAAGGTACCTGATCAGCGAGATCGCTTCGGTAAAAATTGTTGAACAAAAATGAAACCTTTTTAGCGTTTACACATATAAAGAGTGAGCCTGAACCGTTTTATTCATTTCAACAAAACTAAAAACCTAATTAACATTTATGAAGAAGGTATTTCTAACCCTCAGCTTACTTGTATCAATACTTTATTACTCTGAGGCTCAAAACTATTTCGAGGGTGGTCTCCGTTTTGGTGGTGGCTTCAACAACAACGTCGCATTGGACTTTACTTTACCCCTTGCTGCCAAACCCAGGCTTCACCCCACGCTGTATTTTGACAACAATGGCGTGACCATCGGTACTTATTTCGACTGGATGTTTAATGTGGAGGATGCCGAAGGACTGAGATTGTATCCGGGTGTTGGCCCCGAGCTGTATTTGTATGATGATGCTCACCTGGGAATAGCGGGGAATTTTGGGATAGAGTATGTATTCGATATCCCGCTCACCGTTGGTTTTGACTGGAGACCGGCTGTTATCATTACAGGCCCTGGAGACTTTAACACGGACAACTGGGGAATCATGATTCGGTATCGATTCAACTAGTATTTTATTATTTTTTTGCGAAAATTTTAAATTATTTTATGATTGGCCTTTTTTGGTTAAATTGTAGCCTAACCAGCAGAAAATGGCCAACACGATTGCGATATACAATTTTAAGGGTGGCGTAGGGAAGACTACATCCGCTTTAAATTTGGGCTATGCCTGGTCGCGTTCATTCAAGGTGCTGTTGATCGACTGTGATCCTCAGTGCAACCTATCTGCAGCTTTTGGAATGGACAAGGAACCAAAAACGATCTTTTATTACTTAAAAAAAATGCTTCATGATCAGGCACCGGATACCATTGATACTGTGCCTGTTACACCTTATCTTCATGTGATTCCTGGCGACTTCCAAATGGTCAACATTGAGTCAAATAATCAATTTATCACCTTTGGTACAAGCATCATTCAGAAGCTCACCTATCTCCTCAAAAAAGAATTTGACATTGTCATCTTCGACCTGCCTACACACTTTGGGATGCTGGTCAAATCTTTCCTCGCCAATGTGGATAGTATCCTGATCCCGGCTATCCCTGATTCCTTCTCCATTGCCGGCGTGAAGACCTTACTCTCTTATCTATACGAGGTGGAGCGCGTCAAGCCGCTAAACATCCTGGGGATATTCTTCAACATGTATCGCAAAAACCTGCTGCATCACCAGGAGAAATACAGAGAATCTACTGAAGAATTCATGGATATGATTCTTAGTACACAGATCAGAAACAGCATCAAGGTGGCTGAAGCTTCTGACGTAGGGAAATCCATCAACCGGATCAACCCTGATAATACGGTAGCCAGAGATTTCCTTCAGCTCAGCGATGAGCTATTGGCGAAATTCAACATCAAGTTTCTGGATGACCAGCTGATGGAATCCGGTTTCTTCAACCAGGGTCAATAACCTGTGGGTGCGGATAACCGCTTGTTCATGATTTCGCTGATCAGTGCATAAAGCTTCATCGGTGGGTAAGTTCGCCAGTTTAGGATGTCGAAGGTCCCACCAAAATTGATGTAAGCATCCACATTGTAGTGAGACATCTCCGCGATGACAAAGTCTCTGAAATTAATCGCAACGATCCAGCCATCATCCAGCTCTTCCATCCACTCCTCATAGTAGCAGTCATCACTGCCATGAAAATTCAGAATATTTTCCCCAATCAGGATAAATTTATCAATCCCCTTCATGTTGAGGTACTCGATCACATTCCGCTTAAAATGCATGATGTCATTGTTCAACGCATCATTCCATTCCCCAAGCATCTCGATTATCGTAACCCCTTCATCGTAGTTGGTGTAGAGGATCTTGATATACAGGGTTTCTGATCCCATAAAATCCCATCCCGGATCGATGAAATACCCGTAGATATTTTCTGAGTAGAGATCATAGTTGTACTCCTTGCCATAGAAAGGTGATTCCGGATCCTCACTGGAGTCGTAATAGTTTAACCAGTTATAATATGGCTCGATCTCGTGCATAGGGCAAAACTAAAAAAAGGGACCGATGAAGTTCCTTTTTTAATGTCGTGATTCTTCTATTATTAGTTGAAAATATATCTGAAGATTAAATACATTCTCCGGATCTGCTTCTTTAAACAATTACTCATGAGGAGATGTTTCCGATCAGCTAGATAGCACTCTGTTTTCAACTGATATTAATCAGGTTTTCGATCGATCTATGACATTATTTATGGGTTAGGTCCTCTCTATTTTGCATAAGTAATGCAGCGTGCCAGGATCTCTCAAAATCGGATCCTTATCGAGTTCATCAGTAAACACTCTATATAATGTACAGCATAGCCAGAATCGCATTGATCTCAATTACTTTAGTTTACGCCTGTGATCTCTATGCCCAGGAAACTGAAAAGATTCAATTTTCTGGAGCCCTTCAGCTTTGGATGCGCTATACGGATCTAAATCCTGGCTCTTCCATTGGTGCTAACGAGTTTAATGATGCCTTTGACATCAGCCTGAGACGGTATCGCCTGGGGTTTTCGGGGCTGTTGAATAAACGTATTACTTACAACTTTACACTTGGAAACAACAATCTCAGCAGATATCAGATCGATCAGGCCCCAAAAGTTCTGGATGCATATGTGAGTTACCAAATTGCGGAATGGCTGATAGTGACCGGAGGAAAACACGCCTGGACAGGGACCTCTCGCTATGCAGCTCCATCAACACTCAGTGCACTGGGTTCCGACATCAACTTCTCTGCCACACCAGCTTTGAATGTGCATGATGACCTGCTCAGGAAACTGAGTATTGCGATCAGAGGGCAGTTGGCTAAACTGGATTACCGCATAGCCTTTGCCAAGCCCTTTGTCTTCGTTTCTCAGCCCCTGTCAGAGGAAGCAGTGTTTGTCGACAACCCAACCGCACTAAATGTCAGCGGATATTTCAAGTACCAGTTTTTGGACACAGAATCTATGAAGTCGGCTTTTAGTCCATGGACATATCATGGGGAAAAAGAAATCTTCAACATTGGTGTTGGATGGACCCACCAGAGCAGGGCAACTCAATCTCTAGCAACCAATGGAGATACACTCAACCACGCTATGCGTTCATTTGGTATTGATGTTTTTTATGAAAAACCATTTGGTCGTGACGCTTTTACTTTTTACCTGGGATATCTCAACCACAGGCTAGGTCCTGGTTTTATTAGGTATATTGGTGCTAATAACCCAGCCAGCGGAACAGTAAATGAGCTCACCTTAAATGGAAAAGGGAACAGCTTTCCTGAGGCCGGTACCGGACAGATTTTGTTTGGTCACATAGGTTTAATCAGAAGTTTTGAGGATTTCGCATTACAGCCCTATTCCCTGGTAGAAATAGCTGATTTTGAGGCTCTTGATGAGCCTATGTTATTGATTGAAACAGGTATTAATTACCTGTTAAATGGGCATAAATCCAAGCTAACCATAGGCTATCAAAGTCGACCGGTATTTATTGAGCGTTCAGAAGCACGTATTGTAGGTAGTCGAAAATCCATGGTGGTTCTTCAATACCAGGTCAGGTTTTAGATTCCCCCTTTGAAGCTATCTATCGCCAGTCTTACTGAGCCGTATTTTTCGAGTAGATCCTGAGCTTCCTTTTCCCCTATCCTTAGTTGTTCACTGATGATCCGGGTACCTCTACGCACCAGCTTGTTGTTGGTAAGCTGCATGTCTACCATCTTATTGCCTTTCACCCTGCCCAGCTTCACCATCACAGAAGTAGAAATCATGTTGAGGATCATCTTCTGAGCGGTACCAGACTTCATTCGGGTACTTCCGGTAATGAATTCTGGCCCCACATTCACCTCCATAGGAAATTTGCTCACTTCAGAAAGTGGTGAGCCAGGACTACAAGAGATACATCCGGTGAGCACTCCTTCCTTACCAGCCTGTCTGAGACCACCAATCACATAGGGTGTGGTGCCTGAGGCAGCAATACCTACCAAAGTATCCAGCTGAGAGATCCCAAAGCCTTTCAGATCTTCCCAGGCTTGATTTTCATTGTCCTCGGCTTTTTCTACAGCACTGCGGATGGCTCTGTCTCCTCCGGCGATGATCCCAACTACCAGGTCAGGTGACACACCATAAGTTGGCGGGCATTCGGAAGCATCCAGAATCCCCAGACGACCACTGGTGCCTGCCCCTATATAAAAGAGCCTTCCGCCCTCTTTCATTCGATTGGCCGTTTCATCCACAAACTTTGCGATGGTGGGGATGATAGTCTGCACTGCTAGTGCTACTTTCTGATCTTCATTGTTGATGTTGCCAAGGATCTCAGCAGTATCCATCATTTCAATGTGATCGTATAATGAATCTTTTTCTGTAATCGGTCTGTCAGCCATTTTCCTGGTGATAAAGTGTAAGTCCTGCAATAGGTGATTGCACAATCAAATCTAAAATGATCCCTCTTTCCACAGCTACTTTGCGAAGAATATTTCCGCACAAAAAAGCCACCGACCCTGTGAACCCGTACTTCATGTTTTTTTCCACCCCAAAGGCATCAAAATAGTCATTGAAACACCGATGGATGAGCTGGTAAATCTCCCTGTCATTTTGATTCTCTATGAGATACCTGGAAAATGATGCCAGGTACGTATTGGAAGGCTTGCTATATACCTCCCTGATCACATCAGCTTCTTTAATGCCATTGAAATATTGATCGATCTCTTTTAACAGGGACTTGCTGAATTGATGTCTTAGAAACATTGCTAATAGCCTACGCCCCATATAATTGCCGCTACCTTCGTCTCCAAGGATATATCCAAGTGGAGGGATTCTCTGTATGATCCTGTCCCCGTCATATTTACATAGGTTGGATCCTGTACCCAGGATACCCACCATGCCGGGATCATTTCCGAAGAGCCCCCTGGCTGCGGCCAACAGATCTGTTTCAATATCGATAGATGCATTACCAAATAAAGATTGAAACGTCTTAATCAGTGGCTTTTTGATTTCGTCATTTACCCCTGCGGCATAGAGATAAACCTTACTAACCTTCTCCGGCTCCGGAACGAGGGGTTTCAATCCTTGTAAAAATTCTGCCGGATCATGCGTAGCCGCATTAAATCCCTTCTGTTGGAATTGTCGGATCTCTCCATGATCACCAATCAGCCTCCAGTCTGCTTTCGTAGCCCCTGATTCTCCTATCAATATCATATCAACTCTCCTATCTTATTAAATCGTTCAAACACTCGCTCGGTATGTGGGGCATCCGGGAGCTCATCGGTAAGGTCCTGTCCTGCCCAATGCTCATAGTGCATCCCATTTCTCCAAAGCCTTGAAGCGGTCACATCGTAAATATCACCTTTATAGGCAATCCATACTTCCTCTCTATCCTGTCCATTGCGAAGCGCCAATTCAGCTTTTGATATTCTGATCATTTGAAAACCACCAGCGTAACACCACTCCCACCCATTTCGATATGTTCGTCAACAGCACGCTCAACCATCGGGTGCTTTTTCAGGTGATTACGGATCACATCTCTCAGGATACCATGCCCCTTTCCATGCGTAATCCGGACCATATCTGTTCCCAGCATGATGGCTTCATCTATGTAGTGATCCACATTGACAAGAGCCTCCTCAGCCCTTTGTCCGATCACGTTTAGCTCACCCTGAAACTGGGCCCTTTTGTCTATCATGCTGTAGCTACCGGATTTCTTGCGTGGTGACTGTTCCTGCTGTTGCTGCTGCCGTCCCTTGATCAGCTTCTTGAGATCTACGAAAGAGATCAGATTACCAAACCGGACCTGTGCCTGTTTCCCTTTCAGGTTGAGTATCTCTCCTGACATGTCCTGACCTTCCATGCTCACCCAATCTCCAACATTAAAAGAAGCAGCTTTTGATTTTTTATCCGCTTTCTTGTCCGCCAAGGCCTCCTTGTAAGTGGCTACTGATTGACGTAGCGCTCTTGTTTTCTCCTTCTCTGCTTTGTTTTCTTTTATCGCTCTGATCGTCTGCTCGATCTTGCGATTGGCTTCGTCCACAATTTGTCGAGCCTTTTCCTTGGCCTCACGGATAATCTTCTGCTTGTCCTCCGCCAGCATAGACTTCAGCGATTCGTAGTCCTTCCTTAGCTCGGTGATTTCCAGTTGTTCTTTTTCCAGCTCTTTGGTCAGCTTTTCATAGTCTCTTCGCTCCCGCTCCAGCTGATTGAGTAGCTTTTCATAATCTACATGATCCCTGCCCACCAATGATCGTGCATTGGCAATCACTTTTTTAGTCAAGCCAATATTACGAGCAATCTCGAAGGCGAAAGAACTACCCGGCTTCCCAACCTCCAGCTCAAACAAGGGTGCTAATGCTGAGACATCATACTTCATCGCTCCATTGATGATGCCTTGTTTCTTTTCTGCAAACTCTTTCAGGTTTGCATAGTGGGTGGTGATCACCCCAAACGACTTTCGGCCCATCAACTCGGAAAGGATGGACTCGGCAATGGCTCCACCAAACTGAGGCTCTGTTCCTGTACCAAATTCATCTATCAGAAACAGCGTACTCTCCTCCGCCTCCTGCACAAAGTGCTTCATGGCGGTAAGGTGTGAGCTATAGGTAGAAAGATCGTTTTCAAGGGATTGCGAATCCCCGATATCCAGAAAAATGTGCTTAAAAATTCCCACTTCCGAGGCTTCACTTACCGGGATCAAAAAGCCGGACTGGATCATATACTGTATGATACCGACGGTTTTGAGTGCGACAGATTTACCGCCGGCATTGGGTCCCGATATCACCAGGATCCTGTTTCCCTGCCTGGTGAGCTCCAGGGTAAGTGGTATTGTTGGCTTGCCGGACTGGTCATGGCTAAGTTTTAGCAACGGGTGATAAGCTTTGTAAAGCTTGATGACCGGATACTTCGTCAACCTGGGCTTTACTGCATCGATGTGCAGACAAAACCTGGCTTTGGCGTGGATGAAATCAAAGATCCCAATAAATCGCCCCCCCTTATCCAGGTCATCCATTCGCTCACGAACCGCATCAGATAGTCTGGTGAGGATTTTAGCAATCTCGCGCTTTTCTTCATATAACAGCTCTCGCACCTCATTATTGAGCTGTAAAGCTTCTGCAGGCTCCAGGTACACTGTCTGGCCAGAAGATGACTCATCATGAACAAATCCGCTGATCCGTCTTTTATTCTCTGCTTTTAATGGGATTACCAGGCGGCCTTCCCTAATTGTCACCTCGCTGCCCTCATCTGTCAACCCATCAGTCTTCGCCTTCCGTAAAACTGAATTAATCACCTTACGGACTGCCTGACTTTTATTGACCAGATCCGCCCTAATCTCTTTCAACCGATCACTGGCATTGTCTCTTACCTGGCCTCGCTCATCAATGATGGAATCGATGAGCTTCGGCAACTCCTTATCAGCAATGAAACCGTAGGTCAACCTACACAGCTCAGGGTATTGTTCCTGTCGCTTCTTGAGGTATTGCGTCCAGTCATACAAAAGATCTAATGAGATACGCAACTGCAAAAACTCATCAGCAGGAAGAAAACTACCCGCTGCTTTGATGCTCACCAGCAAGGGATGTATATCCATAAAGTCCCGTGATGGCAATTGATCACCTGAACTCAGAATCCTTGTGAGTTCATAGGTTTGCTCCACCCACTGAGAGACCTTTTCATACTCAAAGGCGGGCTTGCATTTATCAACCAGCTGTTTCCCAAAATCTGTTTTGCACCTGGTTTTAACCATGTCAAACAATTGGGAAAGAGCCAGTTTTTCAGAATAGTCCCGGGGGTAAACACTCATGGCTTCTTCATGGTATTGTGTTTCAGCATCAGGCTATCGACAATTTGGTCGTATATCGTGCCCAGATCTTCACTGTGATCCACATAATAGATCAGACTTTTGTCGTACGTTTCCTGGCTCACACCCAGATCTTCAAGGAGTTTTGTCTCATAATGTTTGAATACAACCATGCCACTATCGAGTGGGAGGTAAAGTTTCTGTATTTTCGCCTCCAGCAGATGAATTTCCATCAGCACCTCGGTCATCTTATCCTTGTCGAGGATGCCTTCAGGCAATTTCTCCTTGGAACAGGAGAAGGCGATGAAGAGACATATGATTAAAAATGGTTTTTTCACAAAAATTAACTCTTATATGTCTAACGGGTATTATTAATTTTGGATCTTAAAATTACTTTGGATGAAGGAAATCCTCAAAAGACTGCGAAAATACGAGATTAGGGTGAGGAAAGCCATCAATTCACAGATGCAAGGTGATTTTCATTCCATTTTTAAAGGAAGTGGCCTTGAATTCGACGATGTGAGGACCTACCAGTATGGGGATGATGTGCGCACCATCGACTGGAATGTGACTGCAAAAGGTCATGGCACCTTTGTCAAGACTTTTATTGAGGAAAAGGAACAAACCGTATTTTTTCTGCTGGATGTTTCTGCTTCCCAGGAAATTGGGCCTGCGGGACGACAAAAAATAGACCTGGGTAAAGAGATTACCGCTTTGCTATCGATATCTGCCATCAAAGAAAGTAGCCAGGTGGGATTGTTTTGTTTTAGTGACGAAAAGGAAAGATATATCAAACCCGGAAAAGGAGTCCGGCATTCCTACGAGATCGTTTCTTCCATCTTCAACCTAAAACCGAAATCAAAAAAGACCAGTATCGATTATGGGATCAAGTATGCCCTGGAGCTGCTCAAGCGTAGATCGGTTATCTTCCTGATTTCGGACTTTGTGGATGAAAACTATATGCACAGTCTGAAAGGTATGGCAAGGAAACATGACCTTATTGTGATCCAATTGTTTGAGAAAAGAGAATCTAAAATGCCCGGTCTGGGTATCATTCCTTTATATGAAAAAGAGTCTGGCAAAACCCTTTGGGTCAATACTTCGTCCAGTGATTTTAAAAATGTGATGGAGCGAACGCATCACAAAAACAGTTCGGAGCTTGAGCACTTTTGTAGAAGAAATGATGTGAATTATCTCGCCATCGAGGCAGGAGAAGATTATGTGCCCAAGCTGATCAAGCTGTTTAGGCACAGAAATGTAAAATCAGCTCAACGTGCAAGGTAAATTTTTAGCTATCATATGTTTATTGTTCATCCCCTGGCTGTCAAAAAGCCAGGAGGTGCAGGTCCGGGGTGGATTTGTGCAGGACAGCATCGGCATTGGTGAGCCCGTGCAGTACTGGCTTTCAGCCTCCTACCCTCAGCAGCTTCAGCTTGTCTTCCCGGACAGCAACTATAACTTCAGTTTTTTCGAGCTGGTAGACAAGAAATTCACTCCCACCAAAGTAAAGGGTCCCGGGTACTTCGACAGCGCGGTCTATACCTTACGGTCTTTTGAGATTGACTCAGTCCAATACCTCAATCTGCCAGCTATTTTCATTAATCAGCGTGATAGCAACCTGATCTATGCACCATTGGATTCTATCTACACGGTTCATATGGTGCCCACACTCAGTGACACCTTGCACCTGAAGGAAAATACAGCATATCGGGAAGTAGCAGGAAACGTCAATTACCCACTGATCTGGATACTTGGTGCCGTTTTAGCAGTCATTGCCGTGGTAGTGTACCTGGTCTTTGGTAAACGCATCAGGAAATACTTTATCCTGAAGCGGCTGAGCAAGGAATACCGTATTTTTTCTGACAGGCTATCAGTAGCCATCCGGAAGATGAAAGATCACAAGGATCAGAAAGAGGTGGAACATGCGTTGAATTCATGGAAGATCTTCATGGAGAAGCTGGAGAAGAAGCCATATACCAGCCTTACCTCAAAAGAGATCCTGAGTTTTTCCGAAACGCGGGAATTGAAAGACGTATTAAAAAATATTGACCGGAGCATTTATGGGGGTATAGTGGCTGATGACCTGTATAAGGAATTCCAGTCTATCGAAGATTTCACCCAGCATCGGTACGGAATGGTGACAGAAAGCATAAAAAATAATTAGTATGGGATCATGGTTTTCACTTAGATGGTTTACCTCGTCTACACTGACTTCCTTCGATTGGGAAAACCCCTTCTGGCTGTACCTGATCCCGGTGATACCCATAATCATGTTTGTTCGCTGGCTGATCCTGACACGGGTGATGCAAAAACTACCGGTGGCACTCACCAAGAAAGACCTGCGCAGTGACCCGATCTCCTTGCTAAGGCATATCCCTCCGTTCCTGTTTCTGCTTGCCCTGGCATTGATCCTGGTGGCATTGGCCAGACCACAATCCACCAACGAGCAGGTGGAGCAGTGGAGTGAGGGTATTGACATAATGCTGGTGATTGACATCTCGGAGTCCATGAATATTGAGGACTTCCGGCCCAACCGCCTCGAAGCTGCCAAAGAGGTGGCCAGAGATTTCGTGGCCGGACGTTTTCAGGATCGTATCGGTCTTGTAGTCTTCTCGGGAGATGCGTTTTCACGGGCACCGCTTACTACAGATTATGATCTACTGAACACCTACATCGACGACATCTCTTTTGACCTGATTGAAAGCCGGGGAACTGCTATCGGTAGTTCAATTGCAGTAGCAACCAACAGGCTTAGGGAATCAGAATCCAAATCCAAGGTGATGATCCTGCTTAGTGATGGTGACAATACTGCCGGGAATATCGACCCTGTGACAGCAGCACAGTTGGCGCATGCCTATGGGATTAAGATCTACACCATTGCTATCGGCAAGGAGGGTAAGGTGCCTTTTGGGACGGACTTCTTCGGCAGGCCACGATATGTGGAGAATACATTGGATGAGACTAACCTACGGGAGATCGCCAAGATCGGGAAGGGTAACTTCTATCGGGTTTCTGATAAGGAGGCGCTCCAGCAGGTGTTTGATGAGATCGACCAGCTGGAAAAGGCTGAGATCAAAGAGACAAGGTATAAGGACACTACGGACTTTTACCTGGTTTACCTGAAATGGGCCCTGGCGTTTTTTCTTACTTGGGTGCTGCTTAAGTCCACTTTTGTGACGAGTGCGTTGACGGATTGAGAGGAGTAAGCATAAGCATGCGAGTATGTCAGTGACAAAACAGACAATTAGCACAGGCACAAGCGGACGCTTGCGCCTGTGTTGTGGCTTAGGACCCGCAAATATGTCGGTGACAACACCGACATTAAGCCTGAAATACGTGTTTGATTGGGGTGGTCTGTGAGGGCACAGACCACGGGGTAGCTTACATCGTCCTCTTCGAGAGACGATGAACGGAGGAAGAAAATGATAAGACAATTTCCGTCTGGTGAGGACACCAGCCAGGGAGACGAGGGGGATAGTTCTCAAACGCTTACCCGTAATTGGAGAACAGAAAATAAAACATGTGCAGGCCGAAAAGGATCAGGATCACGCCGACGGAGCGGTTCATGATTAGGATGGAATTGGGGGTGACGACCGATCTCAGGCGGTTGGCCAAGAAAGCTTTGAGCAGGTCAGTAGAGAATATGGTGACCAGCACACCGGAAAAGAAAATAGGCTGCTGGGTAGCGTCATACTCAAAATTGACAGATACGATACCGATAATCCCCATCCAGAACACCAGTATGAACGGGTTGAATCCATTGAGCAAATAGCCCTTCAGGACGTATTTGATATTTTTTGCATCCTGTGTTGCCTCACCCGAGTTGGAATAAAGCTTTGGCTTTTTGAACCAGGAATAGATCCCATATGAAATCAAAACAATAGCACCGACGATGGATACCCATATCTTAAACCGATCACTATCCAACCAGGAAGTGATACCCATCAAAGATAAAATTACAAAAGTGATATCGCTCATGGAGATCCCTACCGCAAGCAATACAGCTTTGGAGAATCCCTTTTGAACGCTGGTCTGAACAAGTGAGAAGAAAGCTGGTCCGAGTGAAAAAACGAATATCAATCCAAACAGTAATCCATTAAGAAATGGGGTCATTGATCTGTTGTTTTTGTAGAAATTCCCTCCAAAGATGGGCTTTTTCTTTCTTTAACACCCTCGGAAATTTATTTTGTCCGCCCTCTTTACCCTGTTCCTTCATCCAATCATAAAATAATTTCCCTGGTAAGATATTGATATTCAATTCTTTAAGTGCATGCGCGCGCTCTACCGCGTAATCATCATTCAGTTTTTTGAGATAATCATCCAATTTTTGCTTGAAAAGGTCTTTATCTACTTTGTCGTCGGTGCCGATGTACCATGAGTGTGCAAACAAAGACCCATGCGATTCGCCAATGACAGTAAACTCCCTAATGTCTAAGTTGAGGTCTTCACTGACAAGTTCTACAGCCTTGTTCATGTTATCCATAGACAGATGTTCGCCACACAGACTCAGGAAGAGTTTTGTTCTACCGGTGATGATGATCTCGGGTTCCTCTAGTGACACAAACCTGATGACATCTCCGATCAGGTATCTCCATGTGCCTGCATTTGTAGTGATGAGCAGGGCATAGTCCTGGTTCGTTTTAACATCCTGGATACTCAAGGTAGTTGCATTCTCCCTGATCTCTCCATCTTCAGTAAAATTCTCATCAGTGAACGGGATGAACTCGTAGAAGATACCATTGTTCAGCACCAGCCGCATAGATCTTCGCTCCGGCAAAGCCTGAAAAGCGATGAACCCTTCACTGGCCAGGTAGGTCTCCATGTAGATGAGCGGCCTGGCGACCAGTTTTTCAAAGCCCTTGCGATACGGTTCAAAGGGCACTCCTCCATGAACGAAAATGGAAAGGTTGGGCCAGATATCGTGAATACTGTTCACTTCATATCGCTTGATGATCTTTTCCATCAGGATCTGTAGCCATGCCGGCACTCCCACGATAATTCCGATATCCCAGTGCCTGGCTTTCTCTACAATCTCATCCAGCTTCTTGCCCCAATCCACAGTCTTGGCAATCTTCTTCCCTGGCTTATAGAAATGCTGAAACCAAAATGGAATCTGAGAGGTGGTGATCCCACTGAGATCTCCTTCAAAATAGTCCCCGTGCTTGCGAAGATTGGTGCTCCCTCCTAGCATCAGAATACCCTTCGTGAAAAAGTTATCTGGCAGCTGGTACCTTGAGAGTGACAAGATCTGTCGGATACTTGTCTTTCGTATCGACTTGATCATTTCTTTGGTGATCGGGATGTGCTTGCTGGAAGCACCAGATGTACCACTGCTCAGGGCATAATATTTTATCTTTCCGGGCCAACAAATATTGGTCTCACCCGCGCGGGTTCGGTGCCACCACTCCCTGTCCATCTTATCATAATCAAAAACAGGGATGGTAGACTTGAACTCCTCATAGTACTGACGCTCAGGCTGTTGCTTAAATGTTCTGAGGATGCGATCAAATTGATAAGACTTGCCAAATGCTGTCTGACGACAGTGTATCATCAATTTGCTTAGCTCTTGTTTCTGAAGGTTTGCAGGTGAAGTGTATTGTTGTTCCAGGCTCTCTCTTAACGTAATCCCTTTTTTGAGTAATGTACCAATTATCGCCATGCCTTCTCCTATTTCAATTTGGGGTTCATAGATTTGTAAAACAAAAATGCATAAATCATTTTTAAGATAAATAAATGTCTCGAATTCAAGATAACATAAACCATCTTAAGTCATCAATTGGGGATACGCCTTGCAAATTGGTAGCCATCAGCAAGACCAAGCCATCGTCTGACATCCTTGAAGCATACGAAGCAGGGCAAAGATTGTTTGGCGAAAACAAAGTACAGGAGCTGACAACCAAATATGAAGAGCTCCCTAAGGACATAGAATGGCATATGGTAGGGCATTTGCAGCGCAACAAGGTGAAATATATCGCACCTTTTGTAAGCCTGATCCACAGCATTGATTCATTGAAGCTGCTAAGAGAGGTGAACAAACAGGCTGAGAAATCCGATCGCATAGTCAACTGCCTGCTGCAGGTGCATATAGCTGAAGAGTCAACAAAGTTCGGCTTTGATCTTGATGAGATCCCTCAGGTCATTCAATCGGTAGAGCTAAAATCTATGGATCATATCCAGGTAGTGGGACTGATGGGTATGGCCACCTTCACGGAAGATGAATCCCAAATCAAGAGGGAATTCACTTCTTTAAGCACTCTCTTCGATCAATTGAAATCCCAGCCGCTTCCTGATAATGTAAAGATGACGGATCTCTCCATGGGCATGAGTAGGGATTATCCACTTGCACTGGAGTGTGGCAGCACCATGATCCGTGTCGGGTCTTCTATTTTTGGAGAAAGGAACTACCCCTGATTACTGCTCGTTAGATGCAGGCATCAGCACATTTCCGGTCAGGGTGACCCGCTCCGGATTGTTTACCGCATTGGAATAGATGGTGATTACTTTATTCTGCATGCCTCTTTTACCTACACTGCTGAAGACTACTTTCAGTTTGGCAGAGTCACCAGGAGCCAAAGCCTCTCTCGACCAGTTTGGTGCAGTACATCCGCAGGTAGTTTTTACATCAGAAATGACCAATGGTCCTGACCCGGTATTGACATATAGAAAATCGTATTGTACCTTTTCGCCCTGATTGACCTCGCCAAAATCATGTTTACTTTTAGCAAAGTTGATTTGTGGCCCATTGACCGTTTCAGCGTCAGCATCGGGACCCTGAGCATAAATTGTAGTCAGTGCAAAAAATAGAGTAAGAATGGTTAGTGCGTATTTCATCTTTGATTTAATTCTTTCTACAAAGTAAAGTTAACGTTCAATTATTAATTAAGGTTCTCTTTTTAAAAATGATCTACTGTTGTGAGTGATATAAAGACATTTAGCCAGAAAGTCAGGGTAAGGGTATGTGGTCTATTGGAGGAAAATGATTCTATATTGCTTTTAAAGCATAATCAGATCGGGACAAAAGGATTCTTATGGTCGCCCCCGGGAGGAGGTGTAGAATTTGGTGACAACAGTGAAGAAACGCTTATCAGGGAGTTTGAAGAAGAAACAGGCTTAAAAATTAATATTCAGGAGTTTTTATTCGTCAATGAATATATCGATAACCGGTTTCATGCCATCGAACTCTTCTATTCCGTGAAGCGAGTAAGTGGGGAGGTAAAACTGGGAAATGACCCGGAATTAGCTGAAAATAAGCAAATTCTGGAAGATGCGAGGTTCATCACATACAACGACTTAAACACCATGGATCGTGCTACATTGCACAATGCTTTTTCATATTTTGATGAGCCCAGGGACATTTTTAACATCAGAGGACACATCAATTTTATCAACATTTAAGAACGTGCGCTTTAGATGTTTAATAAGAATAATTATTATTGCAAAAAACCTAAAGTATGAATAATACAAAAATCCTAACCATCGTTTTCGGAATCGTAGCTGCCGGGCTTGCTTATTACCTGTATTATACTATTAATTCAAGTATTGAGGAGACCAAGCGAATCGCGAGGCACGAAGCAAGAATCATTGAGCAATTAAAGATGATTCGGGAGGCAGAATTGGCCTTTCAATCCGTAAATGGACGATATACCAGTGATTGGGATAAGCTTTTGGCTTTCGTTGATACTGGAAGGTTTTTTATCACTGAAAGAACTGAAACTATCGTTACCCTGGATTACGGTGCAGATAGCTTGTATGTAGAAATAGATACACTGGGTACTGTTCCTGTGAAAGATTCTGTATTCAAAGCCTCTGTATATCCTCGATTTGATCTGGCTACCTTACCTTATGTACCTGGCATCAAGCCTCCGGTAAAATTTGAGATCTGGGCTGATAAGATCGAAAAATCCGGTGTGAAAGTAGACGTAATTGAGGTTTACAACCCTAAACCTGTTAACCCTGAGAGAGACGAAAAGAGTGAATACAACACTAAAAAGCCGCTTCGTTTCGGTTCCAGAACCAGCGTAACGACTGCGGGTAACTGGGAGTAAATTTTGAGCAATACGGCCACATTAGGATATGCCATAGCCAAAAAGGCAATCAGCGAGCGTTTCGATGCTGAGAAACGCTCCATCTACACACTTGCCATTCAGATTGGTATCACCGACATGCAATTGTGTGTGGTCAACAGGCAAACTGGGAGATGCCTTTCGATAGAAGATTTTAGGTTTGAAAATGTAAGGACCATCAACAACCGGCTGGAGGTGGTCAAACAGATTTTTGAGCGTCATCCACATCTCTCCAAACAAGATTGGGGTACGGTGAAGTTGTCGCTTAAAACACATAAATATGCCCTGGTACCGGCTTCCATGTTTCTTTCGGAGCATTCATCAGATTATCTCTCCCTCAACGCTGAAGTAAATTCAAAGATTGAAGAAACGCATTATTACAGGCATATTTCCTGTAATGCCATCCATCTGTTTGCTGCAGACAAGAAGCTCATAGAGACTGTAAGGTCTTATTTCCCCAAGAAACACATCGAATTGATCAGTCAGGCATGCGCGCTTATTGAGGGCACGTTACAGTATGATGATCATTCACTGGAAAAGTCCATGTTTTGTCTGGTAGACAAAGGGATTCTTCATGTGTTGGTATCTCAAAATCAGAAGTTGATCTTCTATAACCAGTTTGCGGTGCGTAAGCCAGAGGATTACCTCAAATACATCATGCTGGTGATGCAGGAGACGCAGCTTAACCCCAAAACCAGCAATGTGGTGATGTGGGGTGGCCTGAATGCCGATAGTGTGGTGGTCAACACGCTAAAAAAATATATCCGAAACATTTCTTTAGGTACGAAACCTAAATTCCTTCGCTTTGAGGGTGACCTGGATCGCTTGCCAGATCACAAGTACTTTGATGCTTATAGCATCTTTTTGTGTGAGTGATTTTTGAGGAGGCAGTTGCAGTAAGCAGTTGGCAGTAGGGCAGTTGGCAGTTGCAGTAGGCAGATGCAGTGGGCAGTGGGCAGTGGGCAGTCCAACTACGCTAAAGCTACGTTGGATGAGAGCAGTAGGCAGGTTGGGGATTTCTGATTATTTTACTGGAATAAATATGATGATCATTACGCTATGAAAAAGGTTGCGATTTTTCCAGGGTCTTTTGATCCGTTTACCAAAGGGCATGAAGATGTGGTATTGAGGAGCCTACGTCTATTCGACGAGGTAATCATTGGTATTGGTCACAACTCACAGAAGAAGCGCTACTTTGATGTGGACCTGATGATGGAAAAGATCAACGAGGCTTTTAATAACGAGTCCAGGGTTTCGGTGATCGTGTATGATGAGCTTACTGCCAAGCTAGCATCTAAATACCAAGCCAATTTCATGGTTCGTGGATTGAGAAACACCACAGATTTTGAGTATGAGAACAGTATTGCTCAGATCAATAAATACTTAAATACTGAGTTAGAAACAGTATTTCTGATCACTTCTCCGGAGCTGGCACCAATCAGTTCGAGCATCATACGTGAGGTGCATAAATACGGAGGAGATGTAACTCCTTTCCTACCCTACGAGCTCTGATGGATGGCTTTGAGAAGCCGATGATATTCATGGATGACATTGCGAATGGATCGATATGACCCATAGAGAAGGGACCTTAACTCAGTAAGCGTCACCCACCGCACATCATCAATATTTTCTTCCGCCTGAGGTTTCATGTTGGCGTCATCCAGGCATTCCATGGCATACCAGTACGTTTTCTTTAGTACATAGCGCTTGTTCATGATATAGGTATGCCAGGTAGTGCCGATTTTTCGATCAATACTCACTTTAACACCTGTCTCCTCTTCTACTTCACGTACTGCACAGTCCCGTTTTTTCTCCTTCTTATCCAGCTTTCCTTTCGGAAGGTCCCAGCGGCCCTGACGGTAGATCAACAACGTCTTACCGTCTTTGTCCACCACACCTCCGGCAGCCTCTACAACCTTGAATTTGCTTTTGATGAACTTAATCATTGACTTTCTATCCTCAGAGGTAAAAGTGATAGAATCTACATCCTTAAACTTATTGTCAGTCATCAGGTGGAGAAGCTCGTCTACCTTTTCCGGAGCAGCATCGTTGATGAGCACGTCATCAATCAACTTCTTTGGTTTGATTTTCTGGGAATTACCATCGATTATGAGATCATATTCCGATGGATCTTTTGCTTCAGCCTTATCAATGATCCTTACAGGTATATCGTTGATGAATATTTTCACAAGTAGCTTTAGCTTTGTGGTGGTGTTTACAAAACTTAAATATATCGGGAGAGTTCAACTAATTTAGAAATCCGCCCAATAAATTTTCATTAAATTTTTCTTATGCCCATTCAAATCTATGATAATCAGGTAGCGAAGAACATCGCCACAGAACTACTACGTATCCAGGCCATCAAACTCAAACCCAATGATCCCTTTACCTGGGCATCAGGATGGAAGTCACCCATCTATTGTGACAACCGGTTAAGTCTATCCTTCCCTGAGGTGAGAACATATGTAAAGAAGGCTTTGGCAGACCTGGTCAAGGATAAATTCTCCGGTGTAGAAGCCATAGCAGGTGTGGCCACTGCGGGAATACCACAAGGAGCACTGGTAGCGGATCTTCTTGGGCTACCTTTTATCTATGTACGATCGAAATCCAAGTCGCATGGGATGGGCAACCAGATTGAAGGGTCGGTGAAAAAAGGACAAAAAGTGGTGCTACTGGAGGACCTCGTTTCTACCGGAGGGAGCTCACTCATGGCAGCGGATGCTGTAAAAGCTGCAGAGATGGAGGTATTAGGGATGGTGGCCATCTTCACCTATGGCTTCCCGATCGCTGAGGAGAATTTCAAAAAACATCAAATCGATCTTTGGTGCCTGAGTGATTACCATCATCTGATTGAAGTAGCTAGTGAGAATAATACGATCAATCCGGATTCGCTGGGGACGCTGAAGGAATGGAGAGAGGATCCGGGGGGGTGGAGAGGTTGAAGTAGTAGGCAGTTAAGCATTGGGCAGTAGGCAGTTAGGCAGTTAGGCAGTAGGCAGGCCGATGTTCCGACTTTCAGACATTCTGATGTTCCGATGGGCAGTTTGTCCAACTACGCTAAAGCTTCGTTGGATGAAAGAGCTAGTTATACTTCCGTCTGGTGAGGACACCAGCCGGGGAGACGAGGATGAGAGGAGTGGGCAGTTAAGCAGGAGGCAGTTAGGCAGTTAGGCAGTCCAACTACGCTAAAGCTTCGTTGGATCTGAGGGGAAGGAGGAAAGGAACAAGGAGAAAGAAGGAGCAATGACTGAGAGCTAAGGGCTAAGAGCATGGGGCATGTGACAATATGGATATTCTGATGTTCGGATGTTCAGACATTCAGATAGTGGGAAGTTTGTCCAACTACGCTAAAGCTTCGTTGGGTGAGAGGGGGAAGGAGGAAGGAGGAAGGAATAAGGAATAAGGAATAAGGAATAAGGAGGTTCAAGGGTAGCGCTCTTCGATGCCGAGTCCGAAAAGGGCGAAATCGTATTTGACTGGGTCATTGGGGTCCATGAGTTTGAGGTTTGCTGTTAGTTCGAGGGCAGTTTTCCAGTCTGTCTGTTTTCGGGTGATGAGACCCAACCTGCGGGCAACGCGGTCAACATGGAGATCGCAGGGACAAATCAGCTCTGAGGGTGAAATCTTTGACCACAAACCAAAATCAACGCCGGTATCATCTTTCCTCACCATCCAACGCAAAAACATATTTATCCGCTTGCACGCGGAGTTTCTCACTGGTGATGGGATGTGCTTATAGGTACGTATGGGGTGATCGGGAAGGGAAAAGAAATACTGAGCGAAATGTTTCAGGCGTGTTTCCATGTCGGGATCCGATTCTGATGGAAGAAATGCTTCTTCTAACGAGTCAAATTGCTGGTAATGCCATTGAAAAAAGGAGATGAAATACAGCGCATCTGTAGCATTGAAAGTGCGGTGTTTGAATTGCAGGAAAGGTTTCAGGTCGTCCTCGGAATGATTCAAAATGAAATCATGCGGAGAATGATACATATAGCTGAAGAACTCCGTACACTTGTTAATAATGGTTTTTCGCTGACCCCATGCAAGCATCGCGGCAACAAAACCAGTAATTTCAATATCCTGGGGTTTGCTATACCTTCTGGGTATACTGATTGGGTCATTGGGGATGAAATCCGGCTGATTATATTTTGTTACCAGTTCATCAAGAAACGCTTTCAACTCCCCCACTACTCTTCGTAATAGGATATTTCGACCCTTGCCTTCGGATCGATGATCCCCAACCGCTTGAAGGCCACCGGTGTCAGGCGAATCAAAACATTCTCATTCAGACCTGTATTAGGAAGCCTGGCCACCACTTTGACAAACACTTTCTGATTGTTCATCAGGTTACGCACCTCCACCAACGAGCCTACCGGTTGATCACGGTGAAGGCATAAGTATTTGTCAGTAGGAATTACATCCTCAATCTTTTGGGCTATCCCCTCCTCGATTATCCTGACAAAACCACTTTGATCCACCATCCTCTTTTTGATTCCATAAGGCGTTTTAACGATTTTCGGCGAATCAAGCACTACCTCCACCTTTTGCTTCAGCTTTAGTTCCTGGCCGATACTCAACCTATCGGAAGTCAATTTATTCCAGTATTTCAGGCTATCTACCCGCACTCCATGCCTGGTGGCAATGGTAGACAGATCATCACCACTTTGCACCTGATAGGCAATAAAGCCTTCCATTTCATCTACTTCAACTTCATCCACTTCAACGTCAGGAGTTTCAACCTCATCGTGATTTTCAGGGGTTTCCTCTTCCACTACCTCGGTTGCTGAATCCTTTTTGGTCGGATATGAACTCACAATGATGGTTTTTCTTTCCTCATCTACCGCTTCCGGCGCTAGTTTTTTGATGACCAATTCCTGACCGATAGAAATATCATTGGAATTGAGGTTATTCATCTCCTTAAGCTGATAGACCCGAAGCCCATACTGTTGGGAAATGCTGAACAGTGTTTCCCCCGTAGCTACCACATGGATGGTCTCATTTTTCTTTTCGCTGGCCTGGGATGATACTGGGACCAAGGGAATTTTTAACACCTGGCCCAAAGAAATATTGTTGTCGATGATGTCGTTGAAAGCAATCACTTCATTGATTTGGGCACCATATCTCTTGCTCAAAGCATAAAGGGTTTCTCCCTTTTCTACCTCATGCACTACTACCACCTTGTCCTGTACTTTTTCGATCCGTAGGGAATCCAACGAATAAGCCTGAAGAAAGCTCAAAAAAAACAACAGCGATAAACTATAACTCAATGGCATTGATCTGTTTTCTTTCAACGATAAATATTAGATAATTATTGAACACAAAAAAACTTCCAGGAGCTATCCCCTCCATCTTACGGTCAAGGATTGTGCTATAGATTTCATCCTCTCCACGAAGCACAATCATTTTCCTGATGAAATCCTTTCCGTCAGGAATAGCATAGCTAATAATGATATATTCCTTAACCTCCATATAGTCCACCAGAGAAATGATGTTTTCCCCTGATAGAAACGACTTCACCACCTCAAAATTATCACTTCCCTCCCAATACACCATGGGTACTTTCAGTTCAAAATCTCCATTTGACTCCACTACTTCCGGAAGCGTTTCCTTCAATATTCCTGAGGGATCCTCTACTTTCTGATATACAAGACTTCCCGCTTCAATATCCACCAGCTGATGACCTGGAAAATGCCGGTATATCTCCCCTGTGTTACCCTTAGCTACTATCAATGACTTGTCTAACGGATTTTGGGGGTCCTGATATTTTTCCAAAAACAAATACCCCTGATGCAACATCTGTAAAGAGCTCCACCAGTCTGCCCCTTCGATAGAGAAAGGCTTTTCTAAGGTTTTGTTGGTAATATCCAGGAGGCAATAGCTGATGCTTAGTTGCTCCTGATCCCGAATTTCCAGAGCCAGCTGCCCAGTATGTCTATCCAAAGATGTCTTCCAGATAACTCCCTCTACATGAAAAGAAAATGCTAAATTCGATAGCTGCCTCAAGCCTTCTGGTGTAATTTTACTTAATAAACAGCTAAGTTAGCGAGATCATGATGGTCAGAAAAATAATGTTTCCGGTTCTGTTTTTTGCTGTTATGCAAGTGTATAGCCAGCAGGCTGACAGCATTACCGTATTGCATATGAAGGTGCAGGCAAATATTGATCCCCGCACCAACAGATATACAGAACTGGGGCTGGAGCGAGCCAAAGAGATAGAGGCGGACTACGTGATCCTGGAGTTGGATACCTACGGAGGTGCATTGAACGATGCGGATGAGATCCGAACACGACTATTAGAATTTGAAATACCTGTCTACGCCTTTATCAACAAAGACGCCGCGTCAGCAGGGGCGCTGATCTCCATCGCCTGTGACAGCATCTATATGGCCCGGGGCTCTAGTATTGGTGCCGCCACCGTAGTGACTCAGGATGGTACGGCAGCACCCGACAAATACCAGTCCTACATGCGTTCGATCATGAGATCTACCGCCGAAGCGCAAGGGAGGAACCCCAAGATTGCCGAAGGGATGGTAGATGAAGACATTGAGGTAGACAGCATTGCTACCGAAGGAAAAGTGATCACATTCTCTGTTTCCGAGGCTATCAAGTGGGGCTTTTGTGAAGCTGAGGTATCCAATATCGATGATATCATGGAGCGAAGCCAGGTGACGGATTATGAGCTTGTGGAGTTTAACCTCGGCTGGTCCGAAAAAGTAATTGCCCTGTTCTTGAATCCATTTATCAGCGGCATCCTCATCCTGATCATCATTGGAGGCATCTACTTTGAGCTACAGACTCCTGGCGTTGGGTTTCCTATACTAGCATCTGTCGTCGCGACGATCCTTTATTTTATCCCATATTATCTGAATGGGTTGGCTGAAAACTGGGAGATCGCCGTATTTGTTATAGGCATAGTGCTCATCGCGGTGGAAGTCTTTGTCCTTCCGGGTTTTGGTATTGCCGGCATCGCCGGATTGATCGCTACCATTGGAGCACTCATCCTTGTAATGCTCAACAACGACGCTTTTGACTTTTCCTTTGTGGATCCAAAAGAGATCTTTTATGCCATCAGCTCCACAGGATTCGCTTTGCTGGGGGCCATCGTCCTCATGTTCTTTGGGGGGATCCGTCTGACCAATTCAAAGTTCTTCAGCCGAATCGCGCTGGTGGATATCCAGGACAAAGAGCAAGGATATACCAGTAGTTTTTACAAAGAAAAAACGATGGTTGGCAAGCAGGGCTCTGCATACACCAACCTGCGCCCCAGTGGCAAGGTGATGATAGATGGAGAGATCTATGATGCCTATACCCGTGGCAACTACATTGCCGAACAATCGAACATCGAGGTGATCTCTGATGAGGGTACCTCACTCAAAGTGAAAGAAATCCAGGGATGAAGATATTAGGAATAATTCCCGCACGGTATGCGTCTACACGCTTTCCGGGGAAACCATTGGTGGATGTGGATGGAAAACCCATGATCCGAAGAGTGTATGAGCAGTCGAAGCAAAGCGAGGGACTGGATGAGGTGGTGGTAGCCACTGACGATGAAAGAATCGCCGATGAGGTCACGCGGTTTGGAGGAAAGGTAGAGATGACCTCGGAAAAGCATCGCAACGGCACTGAGCGCTGTGCCGAGGTGCTGGAACGTTACCCTGACTACGACTATGTGGTCAATATCCAGGGTGATGAGCCATTCATCAAGCCCCAGCAAATCAACGGGCTGTGTGACTTACTCGATGGCAGCGTGCAGCTAGGCTCTATGGTGAAGAAAATTGAGGATCCTGCCCTGCTGGACAATCCTTCCATCATGAAGGTGATCATAAACAAGTTTCATGAGGCGATCTACTTTAGCAGGACAGCCATCCCTTACGTTCGCGACTATCCGAAAGCCGAATGGTTGCAGCATCATACTTTTTATAAGCATATCTGTATTTACGCCTACAGGGCTGACATCCTTTTTGAGATCACCAACCTCCCTCCTGCCGACCTGGAGACCAGTGAGTCTCTGGAGCAGCTGCGGTGGATAGAAAACGGCTATAAAATCAAGATCGGGGTCACGGAATTTGAAAGCCACAGCGTAGATACCCCACAAGACCTGGAACGAATCCTAAACCATCTGTAATGAAGAAATACCTTGAAATACTCGTCTGGGTGATGCTGATCGGAGCCTGTGTGCTGTTCTGGATCTCTATCCGTAGCACAACCAACCAAATGTATTATACCGGAGCAGCCCTGCTAGTGTGGGGAGGTGCCTTTATGCTGAACAGGTGGGTGAAGAAAATGTAGTAGCAGTAGGCAGTAGGCAGGAGGTAAGGTGTACATGCCTAAATAAGATTGACCGGATTTAACACCAACTCACCCTATAGTTTGATTTAATTAAATTGATCGTAAGTACTTCCCCTCTCTTGCGAAGAGAGGGAAGTTCGCTTTATTGGATGGATTTCGGCCTTCTATTTCTTAGCATAAATCACGCTAAACCAGGAATTAATCACTAGATATTTATAGTAGGGACTTTGCGTCAAACGATAAGTACCTCAAATTGCTGCAGAGTCCCCGCCAGCTGGCGGGAGACTCTGCTGGGAATGCGTGAGGATGTTCGGTTTGTCTCCAACTCACCCCTCAGTTCGATTTGTTTAATTAGATCGTAAATACTTCCCCCTCTCTTGCGAAGAGAGGGAATAACGGATAGCTGTAAATATTTCAAGTAGCGATATCTGAAGATTAAAATTGTCAATCGTAAGAATTCCCCCTTTCAATACTGGCTTTAGATCTGGCTTTAGTCTGATCTTAAAAGGGGATAAGGGGGATTATTTAGGGACATTCAGATATTCGGACATTCCGATGGTCAGATATTGAGTGCGTTAGAGGCTTGTTGTGGGTAGTCGGAGATTTATTTACTCAACTCTGACTCGATATAGTCCAAAACATCCGATAAAGAAACAGCCTGGCTTTCTTTCAAACCTGTGGGTAAGTGCATGTGATCAGGAAATGATTTTAGGTCTTTATGATGTGGTGCATTGTCCCACCTAACAATAAGTTCATCATCCTTTTGCCAGTGGAATGAATAATTTCTTTCAACCTCACTGTTGTATTCCCGGGCATGTAATTCCGACCCATCAATAAAGTAAATGATAATCTTGAAGTACCTTGATAAATCTGTTGTGAAGTACTCAAGCACTTCAACTTTGCTTACTAATTTATTATCGTTAAGAAACCTGAAACTGTCCACTTCGGATGTCGGAGATTTTTGTTTCCAGGCTTAACTTATGATCTATCAATGCTTTCCATTCTATGAAATCGTCATACTCTTCAAATACTTCTTTAGATGCTACTTGTTTTTTGAACTCTGAGAATGATTTTTCATACTTCTTTTCAAACGATGTGATTTTAGAATCCGTAGCATGAAGCTTTGATAATTCTTCCATCAAAAGCAGGTTCCTTAAATCTTCTTTACTGTATGAGATCATAATAATCGGATTCCTTTATACAAAAATACGTTTTTTGCCTCAAACGATAAGTACTTTAGATTGCGCAGAGTCCCCGCCAGCTGGCGGGAGACTCTGCTGGGAATGCGTGAGGATGTTCGGACATTCCGATATTCCGACGGTCAGATATTGAGACGTCACAGTCATCGGATGACAAGTATATAATTCATGAGAGTGGATTCATATACGAAGTCATGCGATGACTGGGTGAAAGTCCTCCTTCCTGCCTACAGGATTACTCTTTATTACCCATGGGCTATGGCTCACACCCATCGAGGGTTTATCACCAACTCACCCCTCAGTTCGATTTGTTTAATTAGATCGTAAATACTTCCCCCTCTCTTGCGAAGAGAGGGAATAACGGATAGTTGTAAATATTTCAATTAGCCGATAAATGGTAAACTATATCGTTAGGATTGTTCGCAGCCATCACATTTGAGTGAACCTAACGATGCCTAAGATCCATTCATTTCGCTTCGCTCCATTCAGGATGACGATCAATAGTTTAATTGATTTTCGCTTTGATGATTCCCACCCCAAATACCTCAATAACCACAGTCAAAAGTCATGCGATGACTTAGGATATTCGATGACTGGTGTAAAAATTATTTAGCAATATGCTTGTTAATTCTTCCCGTTATTCTTTAATTTATTATTCATTAAGAACAACTGAACCAGCTTTTTATTGGACCGCCTGAATAAAAGTCTGATTGTGTGCGTGCTTTTTATGAGCAGCTACTATGGGTTTTCGCAGCAATACCCTGTCCAGGTGACGACCACGCTCACTCCTCCCTACTCGCTTTATCTATCTGATTATACGGCTATTGGTTCTAACAACCTACAGGTGCTGGTCAACTTGCTGGAGCTGGATCGGCCTAACCTGCAAATCAAATTCAGGATCACCATCGAGGGGGCCGGGATCACCTTGCGGACCAGTCCGGCTTTTATGCCGAGGCCACTGAATATTCAGGGAGGAGTGCCGGAGCTCTTCACAGGTGCGGACCTTACCTCCTACTTCAACCCGGACCACCTGGACTTTACAGGTATTACCCGTGCAGCGTTCAAAAGATCCGGACAGCTTCCGGAAGGCTTTTATACATTCACTTTGGAAGTACTCGAATATAATCGGAATGTGCGGATCTCTAACCAGGCTATCAGCTATGCCTGGATCGTGCTGAACGACCCTCCCCTGCTCAATACGCCCTTCAACGCGGATAAGCTCATCGCCACGGATCCGCAAAACATCATGTTTAGCTGGACGCCCAGGCATACTGCTTCGCCGAATGCTGCCTTCTCTACGGAATATGAGTTCCGGCTTGTGGAGATGTATCCGGGGCAGACCAATCCTGATATCGCCATCCGCTCGTCGAACAGCATCTATACCACCACCACAAACCTCACCTCACTCAACTACGGCATCATCGAGCCGACATTGATCCCGGGTAAGCGGTATGCTTTCCGTGTTCGGGCCTACGACACCAGTGGTCGAGATCTGTTTAAGAATGATGGGTATAGTGAGACCTACGTCTTTCAATATGGGGATGCCTGTGGGACGTTTGAAGGAATCGCCGCCAAGACGCTAGACCCCCAGCGAGCCCGGATCAGCTGGGAGCCGGAGCAGCACCATACCGGTTGTGTGATCAACTACCGGAAAAGCGGAAAAGACGACTGGTTTACCCAGGAGGTGAATGGCAGCTATGGCATCGTGGCCCAGCTGACCGGACAAACGACCTATGAGTACCAGCTCACTCCCCAATGTGGGACCATCCTGGGCGAGAAAAGCCCGGTGATGACGTTCACCACACCAGAAGTCGACGAGAGTGGATTTGTCTGCGGGGCACCGATCCCAGAATTTGATGGTAGTGATATTCCGCTCATGAAACCCCTCCTACCCCTTGATGTGATCCAGGTAGGTGACTGGACTGTGAACCTGCTGAATGTTTCTGCAAATGGTGATGGCACTTACGGTGGTGCTGGCTATGCTGCAGTCCCTAACTTCAACCTCGCCAATGTCCGTGTGGTGTTCGACCGAATCCTGGTCAACGAAGACTACCAGGTAGTCGCGGGTGACATCAAGACCGTCTACTCCGAAGACAGCCGCTTTGTGCTGGACGTCAAGAAGAAGGAAGAAGCACCTGAGGTGGTAGAAGCACCCGAAACTGTGGAGCCTGAACCCGAGCTCACGGAAGATCTTGTCGCCGATGTGTTGACTGTCAACATTGAGGGCGACATCGGAGAGGTCATCTTCTCAGGCGGGTTACTGGAGATCTATGACGAAGCTGGCAACCTCATTGAAGATGCTGACCTCGACTTGCCTCCCGAGGGCAAAGAGCTCACCATCACGGATACCAATGGCGATACGTGGGTGGTGAATAGTGAGGGGGGAGTGAGAGAAGTTCAGGGGGATGAGAGCAGCACTCCGGAATCCAGTGAAGTGGATGTTATCGTGCAATTCAAGCCTACCGAAGAATCATCATACGGCTTTGATGTATACGACCCTGATAGTCCCCAGCTCAGGCATTTCTATCAAAGCGTACTCACTATAAATGATGAAGATTACGTGCCTGCATGGAAATCAGTCCCTGTGGGTATGCCGGACCAGGTAATTGCTGTTGCTAACGAAAATGAGTTCCCGGAAAACATGAAGTTTAGGTCTTCTACTCTAGATCTGGAGCCAATGGCGGGCCAACAGGACAATGAAAAACATCTATCTGTAATTGGGAAGGCACATGGTGACGTTGATGTGATCGAAGCCTATCAAACTATTGAAGAAGAGAATGTAGCAGGTCGTATCAACGTAATCTCGTATGAAAAAATCTATAAAACATTAGAGATTGTTCCAGTTAATGGAGCTTCAATCGGAGACATCAATACAATTGGTGATCGGATCAATAGAATATTCCAGCAGGCAGCTGTGGAGTGGAAGGTGGAGGCTGCGGAGCCATTCATGGTTGACTCAAAACTGCTGGAGAATTTTGATGAGGGTGAAAGCGGGATGCTTGCCAGTTTCCCTGACAAAATGCAACAATTCAACAGGGAATTCAAAAGAAGCAGACCGGTGGATAAGGAGACTTATTATATTTTCGTTATTAATGAAGGAAGTGCATCATTGAGTGGGTTTATGCCATTCAAGAGACAATTCGGATATGTATTTACCAAAAACACCACATATACCAACAAGACAATCGCTCACGAGCTTGCCCATGGGGCATTTCGATTAAGGCATACCTTCAGCAGTGCTTATGGTATTCCCCAAAGATCCACTGACAACCTGATGGACTACAATGGGGATCATGACAAACTCAAAAAATTCCAGTGGGACCTGATCCATGACCCGGAGAATTTGGTGGGATGGTTTGAGGATGATGAGGAGAGTGCTTTGGAAGGAATATATGAATACAATTATGTAATTAGTGATGATCAGACATTAGTCAGGGAAGAAACTTTTCCACATAGTATAATAGAACCGCGAGTAGCCTTACTGCCTGGTCTAGTAGTGACTCTTGAAAATACGATTATTGTAAACGAAAACACACTTATTGCGAAGATAAGATTAAAAAGCTCTGGTAAAGTCTATTATACTAAATTTTCAAACATTGAGGAAGCAATTGATATTGAGTCTAAAAAATATATTGTTACCAAAAACCGAAAAATATTGAAAACACCATATGGAGCCAATGTAACAGATGAAAATGCTGAATATGCAGTCGGTAAAGAGGTTTTTATAAATAAATCATGTGGGAAATATGTGAAGATAAATTCATCAACCGGGGGCATACAAGGTCACTGGATAGAACTAGCAGCCCTTGGAGAGCCACTTTCCTCAGAGGAATTGGCTTTAGTCGATGATTACAAGGCTTTTATGGATTCTGATGTGGCTAATAATTTTACAGGGTTTGTTTCTGACTTCAGGAGAGATGGTTACTTTACTAATGGCACAGAACCTTTAACTTGGATGGAAGAGCAGGGGTTGAAAGAGAACACAGTGACCTTTCTGGGAATGGAAGTGTCTAGGATCATTACCCCGTTCAAGGAAGTACTGGAAGAAACTGAGAAGAATTTTAAAACAGATTATCCTGAGGCTTATAATAGCCTGGTCACAAAGCTTAGTAGTATAAAATCTATGCAAGGCCAGGCGGAAATCAGGTATATTGCAAATGAATGTAGCTGTAACCCAAGTAATCACTCTTTAGGAGCGGCTATTGATATTCGTCCAGCTTTAAATCCTCAAATTACGAGTGATAACCTAGCCTACATAACTTTTATCAAATACATCACAGGACTAGACCTAACCAAAAGTAAAACGGACCAACAAGTAGTCATGGCGCAGGAAACTTTCATGACGAAGATTCATGGACAGAAAACTAAGAAACACACTCTTAATGAGATCATTAAAGAATATAAATTGGCAAATATTCTGGCTGATGAATTTGATCTGTTAGCCAAATTGAAAGATCAGGATATAGAGATTGAAGATTTTCAAGAAAAAAACAAGGTGAGTATGATTAGGGTATTAAATGCCCTTAAAGACAGGGTGATATTTGCATCAGATGCTAAAGCAGCCATTGATGCTATGGTTGATTATCTAAACTCCATCACATCCGGAAATACAATTACTAAAACATCTATTACCAACTGGGATAAAGTGGTCACGGAGAGGACGGCTTTTTTGGCTATGGTGAAAGCCGCTGGGTTTAGTAGCTTGAATGAGTTTATAACGTATTTTGGTAAGCAGGCAGGCCAACTACGGTTTAAAAACAAGTTGCTTGAAAATGGCTTTGGCGAAATGCCGATAGACCTGGTCAAATCGTTTCACAAAGCCCATCAAACTATATCCTTGAAATATAATGGATCATCCGAAAACGGAGAATGGGGTGGATCATACAGCAATAAATACGATGGCATGCATTTTGGTTTAAAAACATCTTTCATTAAGTCTCTAACCAATAAATAGAATGAAAAAACTACTTACACTTATAAGCATTATTTTCCTTTTACAGGCAAAGGCTCAAACAATCGAAAGCATTGACAGTCTGCGGGAGCATGTTTTGAAAAATCTGGATCAGTATGAGTCTCTGCAATATTTTAATAAAGTGATATCTAATGAAGATGCAGTTGGTTATGATACGGCCTGTTTTTATTATGACAAAAAAGGTGAATTAGTATATATCAATTGGCAGGAAAGATCACATACTTTCCATATTTCAGGGGATGCGATTGATATTATCGAGCTCTTATTTTTTGATGGTAAAGTAGTCTTTTACAGGAATTGGGGATATTCTTTTAAAAACCCCCAATGGGATAAGGAGTCCAATCTTAGCAACACTAATATATCAATATCAGAATCTGTACGGCGCTATTTTAGTCATGACGGAACAGCATTAATGGATTATCAGAGTAGAGAGACTGAGGGTAAATATAAAGATCGTTTTACCTTGTTAGACCATGTTCAATTAAAAGAGGAAGAACCATTAATCTGGTCAGACCGCTGTGATGATTGCATCGAAGAAGATTATTTAAGTGTATTTGAGAGACTAATAGAAGAAAAATAACGGAAATCAAGCCTTCTAAGTAATCTATGACCCTCCCCCTCCTCATCCTCATCCTCATCCTCCAAACCTCACCAATAGTCGAGCAGCTACATGAGTACATCAACAAGTATAGGGAAGATCGCTACTTACCTGTTCCCCAGGAAATCTTTGAGGATGACAACAGTCAGATGGGCCTGATGGAGGCTTTGAGTGAATATACAGCTGATACTGTACCCGATATCCGACTAAAGATCTATAACCTGGCGGATAGAATTGGAGAGCATAGTGATGATCAGCAGGTCAGAAATTTGGCTGTTGATATGCTGACTGGTGGATTACGAGATCCAGACGTTGGGATAGTGGGTGTGGTGAGTGGTAAGTTACTCACTTATAGGAAATCAGACTTCAGCGTACAAAACAGAATTCAGATTGCATCACTGGTAACCAGCAGCACACCATTTCTGGGTAACATCCTGAAGCTGGCAGGGCATCTGGAGTTGGAAGTCACTGAGCAACTTAGGACCCTGGTAAGTGACAGCCAGTTGAGTAATCAATATCGTTTTCAGGCTCAGCTAGCATTGGCAAGAACTGGGGATGAGCAATCCCTCAATCATATTACCAATCGCTTAAACAGCGTTGAAATCAATGACCGGTTTATCTATAGCATGGTTCCGCAATTGGTTTATACCCGACAGAAGCCAATCATTGATTTCCTGGTTGAAGTGATTCAGAGTGATGAGTTGAACTGTTATTCAGCCAATCCAAACTCAGATGGAAAGATCCTTTGTGGCTACAGAGTAATGGAATACCTGGCACCTATCATCGTCGACTTTCCAATACCGCTTGATGAGTTTGGAGAACCTGACATCACAGACTATCGGATTGCCCTGGAAGAAGTGCGAGTATGGTTTGACATGCATCCTGATTATGAGATTAGGGTTGAGGATATTTAGTTGGCTTTGTCAAACAAGGGAGTTTCTTCCTCCCCCTACCCCCTCTTTTGTAGCGCAGAGTCCTCTGCGAGTGACTCTGCTGAGAATCAAAAATTCCCTGATAACCAAAAGGACTTTGCAGAGGCTGATTATGAAGAGGTTGGAACAAATATCGAAGTTGCAATGATAGCAGCATTATTTGAATATGAGCGACTAATTAACCTTAAAGATATTAATGGCCAATATGTATTTAAAAACGCTGTGGAAGGAGGCTTTAATGATGAGAATATTAAAATTATTGGGAGGTGGATAAATGGGAGTGGTTCAAGTCCAAGTAATGGGGAAGAAGATAGAATCTTGAAATCAAACAACGCACATGACAATCTATAAAGGCAAATTATTAATTGGGATAATCTTAGTTTTCATCCAGTGCAAAAGCATTGCACAGACATCACTTGGATGCATAGAAAAAAAACCAGTCCCATCAGGCTCAGATTTATTTTGTGAACAGGGAATATTCCAGACCATTGAAGACTTCAAAACAGATGTTGAAAGTTTCAAAATTACTAAGGGTTATAAGTCGATCCAAGTAAATCTTGAGAAGTCTGGGCCATTCTCTTCAAAAATCTACAATTGGAATATACTATATGAGGGTTTTGGAGAATTCAATCAAAAAGATGATTATGGGAATCGACTTATTCCTGAATCTTATAAAGTTTGCGATTTATTACCCTCTGGCCCTCATCATATTTCAACTACAATAACAAGCGTAAATAATGATGGAACCCTCAAAGGGTATCAAATTATTGATGAATATACTTGCGATGAACAGTCAATCACATTTTTCAAAATGAGACAACATTATTTGCAAAAGCAAAATTTTCTACCTTACCGAGTATATTCAGCCATTGTCGAAAAAGGTAAAACTGACAATTATGATTATTTGGCAGAGTTTGAATTACAACATACAGTAAAGAGAGCTAGAGTGAAAGTCCCCAAAAGCTCTTTCTATGACGGTTGGTCCGAAACTAAAAAGAGAAAAGCTTTCGTGGTCGAAGGTGATGAAGTTTTTATCGATCGCATTGCAGAAGATTGGATCAGAGTGGCATATGAGGGGAAAACTTCCACAACTAAAGGATGGCTGAAAAGGGAAGATTTGGAGATCATTGAGTAATATAGTTATCCAAGTTTTAAGTTGACCGCTCAAGTTATTATATATTGAATCAAAATGTTGGAATTTATCTCCAACTCACCCAATACTTCGATTTGTGATGATAGCTCAGATACTCTCGCCCTCTCTTGCGAAGAGAGGGTAGCTTGATTTGAGGATGTAAGCCGACCTCCCTCCTTCCTAGCAGATGTCACCTTTAGGAGAGAACGAATTACAACAGGATGGATGGAGTTGGGACTCTGCGTCGACGGGGTAGTGCATTTGGATTGCGCAGAGTCCTCTGCGGGAGACTCTGCTGTGAAACGGGATTCAAATTGCCCCTGGTTGATTGGTTCATCACTTTATCTCACGATAACTAAGATCCATTCATTCTGCTTCGCTTCATTCAGGATGACGATAAATAGCTTAATTCCTGTTCGCTTTGTTCATTCCTTTCTCGCAATCATCGGATGACTGTATCATAGTTTACGAGACTGTACTCAATTTGATTCTGGTTGATTGATCAAGCTATCAATGGGTAGATGAAGTCATGCGATGACTTGTTGCAACGATGACTATTGGTTGAAGACGTTTTTGATTACTGAACTGATACGTTCGCGGTTGTGGGGGGAGAGATTGGAACCGGAGGGAAGGCAGAGGCCCTGGGTGAAGAGCTTCTCTGAGATGCCATTGATGTAGGTGGGGCAGTTTTTGAAGACGGGCTGGAGGTGCATGGGCTTCCAGACGGGGCGAGATTCGATATTTTCCATAGCCAGGGCTTCCTGGATTTCGAGCCTGGTGATACCTCCGGAAACTGAGGGATTGATAAAGATAGTCGTGAGCCAGCGGCTGCTGCAGGTTTGGGATTTTTCGGAAAGAAAGGAGATACTGGGTAGTGAGCCTAAGGATTGCTTGTAGAACTCAAAAGTCTCCCTGCGCTTTTGGATACGTTCGTTTAGCCTTGTGAACTGGGAGGCTCCCAGGGCTGCATTGACGTGGTTCATGCGGTAGTTGTACCCGACTTCCCTGTGATTCATCACGGTCCCCTCATCTTTTGCCTGGGTGGCAAAGTACAAGGCTTTTTCAGCAAGTTCTTTGTCGGCGGTGAGGAGCATCCCTCCTCCTCCGCTGGTAATTACTTTGTTGCTGTTGAAACTCAAGATGCTCAACTCTCCAAAATTTCCGCATCGGGTATTGAGGTATTCAGCGCCAAGGGCTTCGGCAGCATCTTCAACCACAGGGATATCAAATCGTTCAGCAATCGCCATGATTTCCTTCATCTTTGCTGGCATGCCGTAGAGGTGAACCAGCAGAATTGCTCCAGGTTTCTGCCCTTTCCCCGCCAATTCCAGAATCGCTTTTTCAAGCAGCGTCGGGTCCATGTTTCCGGTATCAGGTTCGCTATCGATGAAAACCGGTTGCGCTCCTTCGTACATAATTGGAAAGGCTGTTGCGGCATAGGTCAGACTTTGGCACAACACTGTATCTCCTCTACCAATACCCAATACTTTCAAGGCTAAATGAATAGCAGAGGTGCCAGAATGAACAGCCACAGCATGAGGTCTACCCACATAGGTTCTAACATCCTCCTCAAATGCTGCCAGGATGGATGCAGGTTCCTCCGTCAGCATTTTTTCATTGAATGCTGTGTCGAAATATGGTGGAGAAAGTTCTATAGGTTGCTTGTTACTCATAAACCAGCGGCTTTCCGGTCTTAACCGAAAACCTTGTACAATTTAAGTTTTGCATACGCAAATATGCCAACGAGTGCCAGGAAAATAAGGGAGAATATCAGGAGCGGTGCAAAGTCCTGACGGATGGAAACAATGATGAGGACGTTAACGGCAAGCTGGACCAGTCCGTAGATGGAGCTCACAACGAGGTGGGGCATGCTACTTTGGTTGGCCATAAGCTGATAGAGGTGTGAACGGTGGGCCTCAAAAATATTTTCGCGCTTGATCAGGCGCTCGATGATGGTTCCAAAAGAATCTACTCCATAGACAAATACAAAGGCTAGGTAGTAAAAATTGCCTGTGTGCATGATCAACATGACTACCAGTAGGGTGATCAAAAAAGCCATAGAGACGGCTCCCACATCCCCGGCAAAGCAGGCGGCTCTCTTACGGAAATTGAAGAAGCCGAAAATCAGAAGGGCCATCATGGTATATGATAGCAGCTCCGGATCTATCAATTTCAGTGTATGATTGAGATAGGCTATGGTTCCGATGGTTACCAGGCTATTCACTACGGTGATGCCATTGATGCCATCCATGAAGTTGTAAGCGTTGATGAAGCCCAGGATAACGGGGAGGCTCAGGAGGAGCCAGAAGAGGGACTGGTAATGGAACTGGAACTGGTTGGTGAGGACACCAACCAAGGAATTTGGGGACGAGTGGTCGACCACGGGGGAAATAGGTTGAGTACTTACAAGGGAATCTAGGAAAAAGGACTGGTTGGTGGGGCCCGCCGCCGGCGGGCAGGCACCAACCAGGGATGTAATGGAATTTAGCTCTAATAAGAGAAGCGCCACTGCCAGAAACTGGGCTGCTATGCGGACTCTGTTGGGGACATGTCCGAGGTCATCGATAAAGCTGACTACACTGATCAGGAGGAATCCAGCTAAGAACCAGGGTAGTTGAAAGCCATGAAGGAACCACCAGGCAACAATGGCCACAACGAAAATGATGCCTCCACCTCGGATGGTGACACGAGTGTGGGAGCTGCGTTCGTTGGGGCGATCGATGATGTTGAAGTGGTTGGCGACACTGAGATAGGCCAGCATGAGGAGCAGAAGCAATATGAATATGACAGTCTGGAGCATTAAGGTTAGTGGGTGGTAGTTAGGTTAGTGGGTTATTAGGTTAGTGGGTTATTCCACCTCCACTTAAGCTTCGGCGGATAAGTGTGTTATTGGGTTTTCTTTAAAAAATCTTCGGCCATGATTTTGAGGCCTTGCTCTACGGTGTAGGGTTGTGTGTAGCCCAGTTCATCAAGGCCCGGATGGGGGGCGACTTCTAGTGAACGGAAAAGCCTTGAGTAAAAGGCTGGTTTGAGCAGTTTTATGATAGGACGGAGAAAAACCGGAATGCTCAGGATCTTCTTGGATGGATTGATTGTGTTTGCCAACTGTTGAGCCAGTTCAGATGTAGAAATGGCTGGCTGGTCTGATGGTGTGATGGTGATGCTCTCTCCTTTTCTGATCATACAGTCAATCAGTGAAATCAGGTTGTCCACAAAAATCATGGATCGGCGGTTTTTGATCCCACCTAAAGGTAATGGTCCCGAACCCTGGAAGGCCAGCATGAGTTTTAACAGGTTCCCTTTCACACCCGGACCATAGATCAATGGTGGGCGGATGATGGTTATTCTGAAAGCCTCTGATTCCAGCTTTTTTAAGCCAATTTCGGCTTCGAGTTTGCTTAGGCCGTAAGCATCTGGATGAGGAGAAAGTTCCGCCTGAGCCAAGGCTACGGCGGACGAAGAAGGGGCAAGGTCTCCCTGAATCAGGTTTTCACTGGAATCCAGGCCAAAGACTTTTATGGTGGAAAGGAAGATGAAATGTTTTGCGCCTGCTTCCTTAGATGCTTTGGCTAATGCTAATGTCAGGTCACGGTTGACATCGAAGTATAGTTTGTCGTCTGTCTTTTCCATCCGATGGGCTATACCTGCACAGTGGAGAACAGTGGTAACTCCCTTGAAATCTATTTCTGAGACAGGTGTTTCCCTGAGTGAGACAGGAATGGCTTGTTCCCTGAAAGCAGATTTCCGGAGGAAGCGGGAGCCAAGGAAACCGGAGGAGCCGGTGAGTATAATCGAATTCTTCATTGTTTAGAAAGCCATGTTACTAGAACGCCATCCCTGCGGAAGCAGGGATTTTTGTTAATTTATCCTTGTTTATTTAAACAGATGAACTTACAGAGTTCGATGATTCCTGCTTTCGCAGGAATGACGTTTAAGAGTTAGGTTATTTTAATTCCTGCTTCCTCCTTCGCTATCCACTACGCCGAGGCTTCGTAGATCAAGAAAGCTTCGGCGGACATGTTCGCAGGAATGACGTCCTATTATGTGACGATTTTATTGACGAACCTACCTATTCACATACTCAAAGACCTTCTTAAAATATTTGAGGCTTAGCCTGAGCATGTTGGTTTGGATGCCATTTTCGTGGCAGGCGCGGACGATCTCTTTGTTGAGGAGCCAGCGGGACTTCCAGGATTGGTTGCTGAGGCCTCCTGGGAGCATGTCTACCATGAGTAGAGGCAGGTACCTGGCTTTGATCTCATTCGTATATAAAAACCGGATGAGGAGCTCGTAGTCTGCTGCGATGGTATAGTCTGTCTGATATCCCCCTAGCTTTTCGTAGGTTGCTTTCCTCGCATAAAATGATGGATGGGGTGGCATGTAACCCCAGGCAAACTTTCCGGGATGGAAATGCTTTGCCGAGTAGTAACGCCGGGTCCTTCCCTTGTGTTTCCGGACAAAACGAATGTCTCCATAAATAGCTTCCAGCTCATCATCACTGAAGGCATCAGCTACCTGACTCAATATCGTCTTATCACTGTAGCAATCATCTGAGTTGAGGATGCCGATGACCTCCCCTGTTGCCATTCTGATACCCTTGTTGATGGCATCATACATTCCTTTGTCCGGTTCGGAGATCCATTTATAGCCGGTCTGACTATCGTCCGACCTGGCTAGAGCACAGGATTTTTTGATCAGTTCGATTGTGCCATCTGTGGATGCTCCATCGACGATGATTTGCTCGATTTCGGAGTGATCCTGGGCTTTCACACTTTCGAGTGTTCGCCGGAGGGTTTTGGCGCTGTTGTAGGTTACGGTGATGACGGTGATTTTCACTTTATTTTGTAGAATACAGGAGCCAGAAATCAGAAATCCCACCTACGTTGGGCAGGCAGGAATCAGAAGTCAGAAGATGCATTACCAATCTTCTGAATTTTAGCATTTTTTGCTTCCATTATTAAGCATCCTTAAATCCCCCCTGCCTTTCGCAGGCAGGCTGCACCCCCTTTTAAAAGGGGGATTGCTATTTTAATCAACTCCGTGCGATGACAAGAGGTATCTTCTTCACTATATTATCGATTCTGCTCCAACTCACCCCATCTTCAATTAAGGTGAGTTAGACACCTAGGTATAACCCTCTCTTGCAAAGAGAGGGAGAATGAAGTACTTATCTATTAGTTAACCGATGATCTCTGGTCTATGGCGAAAGACATTATTAGGTGATATATCGGTTTATTAACGCAGAGTCCCCGCCAGTTGGCGGGTGACTCTGCTGGGAAATTCTTGCTCGATGGAATGACGGTGTTATTGTCCAAATAGTCATCCGATGACCTCCATCCCTCTGGACGATTAGCACAACAAACTCGTTCATAAATTTCAAAGATTCCCTGTTCGCCCCGACATTATCGGGGCTCCATGGAATGACGTTTATATTGTTAGTTTAGTTTACGGTAATTCAATTTTCCTCTCTCTTACTTTTACAGCGGGGTTGCCCTGATAAATGCCGTATGCCTCCAGATCCTTGGTAGCGGTGCTGCCAACAGATAAGATGGAGTGGCTTTTCATGGTGACTCCGGGGCAGACGACGGACTTCGCCCCTACCCAGGTACCGTCTTCGAGGACAATGGGCTTTACGATGAGGTCGAAGGTGGATTTCTTGTAGTTGTGGTTGCCGGTGAGGAGCATGGCTCCCTGGGAGAGGCAACAGTTGGATCCTATCCTGACTGTGGTGAGGTTATCGATCCAGGTGTTCTCCCCGATCCAGGTGTGGTCTCCGATCTCCAAGTACCAGGGATATTTGATGTTTACCGATGGGTTGATGCGGACACCTTTGCCAACCCTGGCTCCAAACAGACGCAACAAGAGCACCTTCAATCCGCTGGAGGGATTCCAGGCGTTTTTGAAGAAGAGGATGTTGGTGAAGTACCAGAGTGACCTCCTTAGGCCATTCCCCGGGTTGAACCAGGAATTATCGTATTTAGAAAGGTTGGTCTTCATTGTTTGTAGAAGTCAGAATACAGAATGTCTCACTTCACGCAGAGTCCTCTTCGAGTGACTCTGCTTGGAACAGGGTTAGTAGGTCAATAGGTTAGTTGGTTATTGGGTTATTGGGTTATTGTATTGGGTTCCTTACCGCAGAGTCCTCTTCGAGAGATTCTGCTTGGAACCAGGGTTCGATCATACTCCAACTCACCCCAACTTCAAGTGCGGTGAGCCGTTCGCCCACGGTCAGCCCTCTCTTGTGAAGAGAGGGTGATGACGGATGTCAAGTGATATATCGATTTGCAACTTTATTAACGTTTAATAGATTTACGCAGAGTCCTCTTCGAGTGACTTTGCTATTAGTGAATACCGCATTCAATCAGATAGCTTATCTACTGCACACCTTCTCAAACATCTCAAGATATTCTTTTTTCAAATCAACCTGCTCCATATAATCAACCGCCACTTTTCTGGCTCCTCTCTTGAACGATTTATATTTTTCCTCATTGGAGCTCAACAATTGATCCATTGTGTAGAGCCAGGCTCTTTCATTAAGAGGAAGATCCCATCCGGCCGTTTTCTCTTCAAGGTTCTTCCAGGGAGTTTGATCCGAGATGAGAACTGGTAAACCCACATTAAAGGCTTCAAAAATGGCATGTCCAAAATTTTCACCTAATGTTGGTAAAATAAAATAGCAATAATTAGCAAGTACTTTGTTCACTTCCCTGGGCAAAACCGGAGGCAAAAATCTGACTTTGATATTTGCAGGGAGTTTTTTTACAATATCCTGAAGTGTAATAAAATACTGCTCATCTCTCACCGGTCCGTAGATATCGTATTCAATACGCTGATCAGTTATTACTTCTTTTAAGATATTCAGGAAAAATCCATGATTCTTCTTGGGTGCAACCAAAGAGATTGTAACAAGTTTAATTCTGTCTAATGGTTTTTCTGACTGCTCAACTGTTGGATTAAAGGACGGTATGTTTCCCAATACCCTAACAGATGCTTTGTTTCCAACTACTTTTAAAATATCCTTTGCTTCCTGCTCGTCAGTAGCATGCCAGCTTACTTGATTTCCACGAAGCAAAAACGCTTTCAACAGATATAAATAAAGCTTTTTCTTGAGGGGTTTAATGGATAACGCCCCTTGCTGAAACATTCCACGAGGCGCTATTAGAACTGGCACTTTGTATCGTCTGGCTAACCTTAAGGGATTAACTGTGGTAAATGGAGAGAAAATTCCATTGATATAAATACAATCAAAGCTAATCTCAGAAGTTATTTGTCCTAGTTTATATATCTCCCTGTTTCCTTTTGATAAATATATAATTGAGATTGCCTCTGTCTGTTTTATCCATTCGTCCGATGTCACTGCTAAATGTTCACCATCATGATCCTGGTTAGAAGTGATCACATAAGTGTGGAAGACATCATTGATTAGCTGTATCAGGTTTTCTAATGACCTGACAGGCCCGCCTGCCTTGTATGCAGGAGTGAAATAATCATAAAAGATCAATAAACCTTTCATCGGGCTACTTCAGCATAGAGTGACTCATACTGACGATAGATTTTTTCTACTGAAAATCTACTGACATTGGATCGACCCTTTTCGATTAATTCCATTCTTAACTGAACATTCTCCAATCGCTTTATCGCTTCCCGGATTGCCTCCACGCTTGTAGGATCAACAATCAATCCGCCCTCTCCTGTAATTTCAGGCATCGCGCAGCGGTTGCTGACAATTACCGGGACACCAATAGACTGCGCTTCCAGGATGGGCATTCCAAATCCCTCATATAGCGAGATGAATGTTACGATATCACAAGAAGCATATAGCTTCAACAGATCTATGTAAGGCAGATCAACATAGTTTTGGTATGAAACCCCTAGCTTATCCAATTTATCTTTTTGGCTGTCACTGAGTTTTCCGACAATATTCAACTTATAGTTTTGCCCGTTGATTGCTTCGATGACATTTTCAAGATTTTTATTCCACTTCGTTCCTACCTGTAGTATTTCGAGATCAAATTTACTATCACGCACAAAGCTCTTTTTATAATTCATGACCTCCTCCGGAATTTTCGGAGCCGGATTAGGTACAACCACTGTTTTGCTTTTGTATGATGGAAAATGAGTTAAAAACTCATCCCTGCTGAATGTAGAAATAAAGGATATCTTCTTGCAGATCATGGCCGGGATCCTGAACCAGAATAAATACAAAAAGAACCTCTTGAGGCTGTTTGGATGATTCAATATGGATTGAACATCGTGGATGGTAAGTAAGGTGTTCCTGCCCAAAGTAAGGGCCACATACTGAATGTCTCCTGAAATATGATTTATCCGACCTTTATTTTGAAAACAATAAATCAGATTCTTCCAAATAGCAACCGGGGTTATTGATTTAAAAGGGACCATAAAAGTCTTTATCCTATTTCCATTTGTATGATCAAAATCAATGATCTGATCAAAAACCACCTCGATGCTATTAAATCCTTCTGTTTTTTTTCTGAAAAATAAATGAACCGGAAAGTTTTTATGATCCATTCTAAGCAACTACCACCCTAGTATTCTTCGGGCAAACCACAGGAAAAACCCCACAAAGAAAAGTGATTTCAAAAAGTGATTGAGGACCACATAAAGTTCTGTCTCAGCCTTAATCACCTGGAAGAAGACCAGGGGTATAAATACCAGGGACAGGGGACTTTTACTGGCATATTTCAATAGTTTACCAAAAACCCAGGCAATCAACCCACCCCAGAATAACATAAATAAAATCGCTCCCGATCGCCCGAAATTCCCATAAGCTTCTCCTATGATAGATGTACCCATAGAAGTTCCATCTCCAATGGTAAGACCTGTCAATCGTCTAAAGTTTTCCTGTCCACCAGCCAATTTTTTATCCGGATTTAATAGCCTTGGAACAATGGCATTTTCTAATGCTTCCACGAAAGTTTCCCCTTTGGCATAGGGCTCGGACTCCGGAACATTTTCCATGATGGCCGAAATAATCCAACCCTGGTTAAACCTAACGTTGATGAGATCTATCATCCCAGATTGAGCAATGTCCTCGAAATAAATGAGTCGCTTAGCAATTACGGAGAAAAAGCGTTCGATTTTTTGCTGATTATTAAGGTCAGTCCGGCCTTCACGAAATTCCCCTTTTGCAGATTGGAGTACTACCATCAGAAACAATCCGATACCAATGATCAAAATCTTGGCGCGGACACTGAATTGCCTTTCCAGGAAAAGAAAACAAGAAATTAAGGCACCCCAAAGCACCAAATCATGAAACATACCTAAATAGATACTGTTCAATGCCAGTATACCTAAAATGATGACCAACCATACTCGTTTCATTTTTGAGTTGGTGGAAAATAGCATGAGTGCAAGCCCCACATATTTGAACCCAATGACCAGGTAAATCAGAAACCCAATGGAGGCCGGTTTATAAGGCGAATATATTTCTGCGGCCAGCCCCACAATGATCATTGTATACGCCACCTTAGGCTTGCTCATTGAGTACTCCCGAAGCTCTCTGTGGACCTGGTCGAAATCGTGTTTTGGTATCATCAACAAAACCCCTAATGAAAAAGCTATTGTTCCCGGGACCACCAGCGACATGTATTCTAACTCCGGGACGTACATGTGATATCTCCAATGATCATCATTGAGGATATATCCTGTCCTGGCACCCACAATCCATTGTAAACCGGCAATCAAAAGCATCAGCTCCATGATAGGAATTGTTTTCCCTAACCTGATGATAAATAAAGCAAAAAGGAATACAAACCATGAGATTCCCAATGCCGTGAGGGGTTCATTCACAAGCAACAGTATGGGAAATGCAAATGCCCCTACCACCAATGCATTTCTCCAGTCAAACTGACCGGTATCCACATGACCTGTGTTGATTTGAGAGGTCCTTATTTCAGCTGAACTGTTCAATAGACTCACACTTTTTCTGATAACTCCACTCTCTCACTATTTTGAGCGCTTCCTCCCCAAATTTATGCATATCTCCATCAATTATTTTTCGGATACTTTGGATCAGACTTTCCTTATCTCCACTTGAAAATATTTCACCATTTAACCCACTTTGAATAAGGTCTGCTGCACAACCTACCTTGTCACCGGCTATTACAGGCCTTTTGCATGCCATGGCTTCATTAATTGCCAATCCCCAAGTTTCGCCCGGGCCTTTGGAAGGAAGTACAAAAACATCTCCCAAACGGTACACAACAGGCATCATGGATTGGTTTTGAAAAGGAACATGGTACAGCCAGTTGTGCTGTTTTGCTAGTTGATGAATTGCGGACGCTAAAGGGCCATCGCCAACGATAATTATGTTGATTTGTTGATTCCCGCCTACGCCTTCCATCTTTGCTAATAATTTGGTGGATGAACGGCTTCGGCGGGCAGGTGTTGATTTGTTGATTTGTTTTACTGCTTGGACTAAGAGCAAAGGGTCTTTTTTAGGTTCGAGTTTACCGGCAAAAAGCAGGGTAACCGATCCTTTGGGGATTCCGAGTTCCTCTTTCCATTTATAAGCCTGTTTTTCATAATTACCCCGTGAGTCTACAAACCGTTTATTATCAACGGCATGAGGAAAGAAAACCAACTGGTTGTCTTTTATCCCGTGGGCTTTAAAATATGCCCTATTGTTGTTCCCTACATAAAAGGCTTTGTCTACATAGGAATAAACGAATCTCAACAGTAGTCTTCTAATGATCCTTCTAATACCAGGCTGTTCATCCAGAAGTGTTGAGTCACCTGTAAACCAGACCGGGATTTTCCCCTTAAAATATCGCATTGCGCGAAAATGGCTCTTGAAGTTCCACCCAATTACCATGACAGCATCAGGCTGATATTCAGAAATTTCATCAATAAGACCCGGGCAGTCTATCCCACGCCAGGTCTTTGATCCCGGATTTGCTGAAATATTGTTTGATGCATGCCATTCATAGCCATCAAGTAATGGGATATCCCAAGAAACTTTTTGGCCAAAATCAGGGTCATCAAAACCCTCAATAGCCTGAGGCCACGTGTAGAACACCTTCAAATTGACTTTGCCTCGTGAAGATAACAATTGAAAAAAGGGCGCATAGTACTGGACTGGGTGGGTAGTTACAATTGCTAATTTCAGCATTGATCCAAGATCGACTCTAGACTGTTTATCTGTTTTGTTATTGTAAATGGCTTCTGCTCCGTGAATGCTATTTGTTTTATGCTATTAAGTTAAGATGTTCTTTATATCCTCTCCCTTCGCCCTCTCCATGAGAGGGATAGGATGGACTTAACTTAATAGCATAATACTATTCAGATCATTCTGCATAGTTGTAGAATAAATAAAACTGTTATGCATTTTATTCCACATGTATCTAATGTCTCGATTGGTTGAAATTGATGGACGCTTCAATAGCTGTTAGCAACTTGCGGGTATTTTCCACTGATGAGTATTTTTCGAGCTTTGAATAGTCCGGTGCCCATGTATCAGAAGCAATTCTTGACAGTAGGGTTTCTTCAATCTGATGTTCTATCTCCTCTACACTAAGTTCGGCTTTGTACTTTACTGTGTATTGCTGAGCCTTACATTCTCTAAGGACCTGCAAAGCCGTGCTTTCCTCATGAAATATCGACCAGACCGGCCTTTTACTCAGCAGTGACTGATAGATTTTGGATGCTGTATAGTGTTTTTCCGTACTCCCGATCACCATCACCGTATCTGCATTGGATAGAAAATTCAAGACATCAAGGAATGGGAAGCGTTGCCTGTGTTCGCTTACAATATCCTCAATGCCCATTTCCTCAGCGTATGCCCGGATGGTTTTACCGGGATAATTGCCGGTACCCACAAAAACCAGTTCAAGGTCGGAAGGCCATTTATTTTGGTTTCTCAAAGAGGAAATTCTTTTAAAAAACAGCTCTACAAACAACCGACTGTTGGGAAGGAAAGCTCCCGCATAAATCCACGGCTTAGATCCTTTCTTCCATGGAAACTCCAGGTGATCAAGTTTGATTTGATGATCATAGGGATCAAAACCGTAGGGGAACCAGGTGTGAAAGACTTTCGGACCCTCAGACTTTCGGACATTCAGACCTGATAAATTTGGGTCGACCCATTGGTATCCGGAAAAATTTCTCTTTAGAACCGGTTGATAGTAGTCAAAACTTACTCCTGTGATGAGGGCAGCCTTCTTCACCGCGATGGGCTCCAGAAACCTGGCTAAGAAGTTGGTGAGCCGGTGACGCCAATCGGCCCTACCCGATATATCTCTAACCCATGGATCTATATAATCAACTCCATAAGGAATGCCTGTCTTTTTTCTGAGCCTTCGCCCCAATAAAGAAGTATAAAACGAAGGAATTGGAATCCATATAAAATCGATGGACCTGCTTTGTGTTACTTCCAATGCTTTTCGGTATAGGAAGGTAAATGACCGGATCCCAATATCTCCGATGAACCTGATGGGTGGAACCGGATAGGCTTTTGTATAAATTACCTCTACATCCTCTGAAACCGTTTTTAACAGGTCATGATCAGGAACCTCCTCATAAAATTCAGGGCTCACAGTAAGTACGATTGACTTCCAGCCATGTTTTGCCGTAGCGTTTGCCACCAACCTGGCCCTGTGAACACCCGCAAGATTGGACGGCGGCCAGTGGGGATAAATTATCAGGAGGTTCTTCATTTACGGCATTCAATGGCTACTGATGCCCTAAACCTTGCAGGGTTTTCAACCAATTTGAAGTTTGCGTCTGGTGAATCTCCGGCTTCACATTTTCTGATGCCTTTAAATCCAACACGCTCAAGCTCTACCTTAACCGAATTAAAATCCCACATCCAAAGGTGCTTACTGTTACCCAGCATATGCTCAACAACAGACCTGAGTCCCTTTTTCCTCTTTTCAACGCCAAGGATGGTATCTTTCATAAAATGAATGGCTTTTTCTTCATCATTACTACTTTGATACATTCGGATATGGTATTCAAGGTCCGGTATAACCATTCTAAATACTCCTCCATCTGTTAATAGTAAATATGTATTCATCAGCGCCTTCCTAAAATCCTCCAGTGAAAGATGTTCAAGCACATGGGAACAATAGACCCCTTTTGCCGATCCTTCAGCAATGCCTGGAAGTTTTTTGGTGATATCTCCATACCTGACATTGGATGGCCATTTCACTTTTGACCCTGACCTCAAAACCTGACCAAGGATTGGGATTCTCTGGAGGGCCAACGATGGAGAAGCATCAAAATTGACCCATCCATCCGGAGCATCAAGTCCGCACCCGTATTGAATATATTGCATCTTAGTCAATGGATAATTTTAAAGCCTCTGTTTCCCAGGAGGCGGCATCAGAGACCATTTGAAACCTTTTCAACTTTCCTTTTCTAATCATTTCCTTTTCTTCCACTATCTTTTCCAAACATGATTTGAGGTCATCCTGATTTATGGATGTGAGCACACCATGATTCTGATATTGATAAATAAATCCTCTTTGCCCATCGGTATCTGTTGCAATGATATATAAACCTGCCTGCAGATATGCCCAGATCTTATTTGAGAGTGCCAGCTCATTGTTAAAATCCTTTCCCGGCTCGAGCGCCAACCCAATATCATACTTACCTAGTGAACGATGTAGGTCCACCTGTAATTGGGGAGGAATCACTTCAATAAAATGCTTATTTGGCTCAATCCAGTGACCGGCAAAAGGCTCATGCAGCTGGCCAATCAGAGTCAATTGAAAATCATTGGTCAAAGTCTTCAACACTTCGATGAATGGCTCGAGACCTCTGCTGTGATTGATGTTCTGAGAGTACCAAACGAGTCGAATCTTACCTGAAACACTTTCCTCAGGAACAGCAAATTCAGTTTTTGAAAAACAATTATTAATTACAACAGGTCGTTTGATATTATCACATAACCTGAGCGTCTCATCCATAATCGGTTGGCTGGCAAAGGTAGTTTTAGTGGCATGTGGCAACAATTTTTTCATCAGAAAGGCCTCCTGGTTACCTTCTGAACTAAAATTCGTTCTTAAAACCCCTTCTCCAGGATAAAAATCCTCTACATCAAAATGAAAGGGTACATTTAAACGCTGACTTAATTGATAGGCAGGGTATAACGAACCAATATTATGCGTTATGATCAAATCTATGTCGCGGATATTTTTATTGATGAACTTCCACAACAACAAGGATCTTTTATTACTAGCCAGGGAATTAATGATGACTGATCTTTTGAATAATTTGACCAGGAACAGGGACAGGTATTGTGTCAGCGTAGACCAAAACCAGGGTAGAAAAGGAGAACGGGTAGCAGACAGGTAAATAGACTCGACCCTGTGCTCTGCTGTCAGCTGGTGTGCTTCGTACTGGTCTGACCAGTTGCCCAGGCTGAAGCCCACAAAAATGCAATCATTTTGAAGGCTCAGTGTCCGTAGCTCTTTGAGCAACCTGGGATTTGTAGTCAGATTAGATGTAGTAATAAATAATATCCTTTTCACTTAGCTGGTATGAAATGGTTGGTTGAATTTTATAAAGAATACAAGTTTATTGTTTACGCTATTAAGATCTGAATTACTTCTTCTAAGTCCGGTTGGTGGAGACACCTATTGTGGTGACCAATGCAGGTTGTTGATCAATGTTATTAGGTTAAGATGTTCTTTATATCCTCTCCCTTCACCCTCTCCGTGAGAGGGACAAAGTGGACTTAACCTAATAGCATTTGCATGTTCCAGAATCTTTTGCATAGTAGTAGAGTAAATAATGTCCTTTTCACTCAGCAGATATGAAATGGTTGGTTGAATTTTATAAAGTATGAAAGTTTGTTGTTTATGCTATTAAGATCTGAATTGCTTCTTTTCTAAGTCCGGTGACCAATGCAGGTTGGATCAATGCTATTAGGTTAAGATGTTCTTTAAATCCTCTCCTTTCACCCTCTCCGTGAGAGGGACAAAGTGGACTTAACCTAATAGTATTTGCATGTTCCAGAATCTTTTGCATATTGAGTATGGTGATTTAGACTTCCGTATTCCTTCTTTCTAAGTCCGGTTGACCAGAGAACGTTCCAGCCATGATAATGTCACTCCTTCGGAGTTGTCATTGCTTAAATAATATGATCTATAATTATTTCATCCCTTCGGGATTACAATACACACCGTTTTGTGTGTAAATGATCTTACGATAAGATCAAATCATAAATATTGTATTTGATAGACTCTTAAGTTGACGGCTATGGTCTTTTTCTTCACCAACCGGGGTGACCAAGAGTCTAATAAGTATACAAGTTTGTTGTTTATGCTATTAGGTTAAGATGTTCTTTATATCCTCTCCCTTCACCCTCTCTGTGGGAGGGACAAAGTGGACTTAACCTAATAGCATTTGCATGTTCCTGAATCTTTTGCATATTGAGTATGGTGATTTAGACTTCCGTATTCCGCATTTTCTAAGTCCGGTTGGTGGAGACATCAACTGTGGTGACCAATGCAGGTTGTTGATCAATGCTATTAGGTTAAGATGTTCTTTATATCCTCTCCCTTCACCCTTCCGCCAGAGGGCGGAGGACAAAGTGGACTTAACCTAATAGCATTTGCATAATCAAGTCCTGGTGCAGGAAGTAAGCCTATTTCCGCATGATCAATTACTAATTGATTTGGAATGAGTTGTCCTCCGTGATAATTCAATCTTTTCCATCAGGTCAATGTCCGGGTGCTGCGCAACAATGAGTCCATCTTCAGAATAAGAGTCATCCTTGTCAATTGATGTCAGGATTTTAAAACCATGACCAATCAGTATTTCCTCGCATTTACGATGTAAATCGTTGGAATGGGTTGAAATAAACACAAACCAGACATGTTTCAATACCTGGTCAGCACCTTCGAGCATCTCCAGCTCATAGCCCTGAATATCACTGTGCAGTATATGAACAGTCTCCAGATACTGTTGCTCAAAGAAGGTGTTCATGCTCACCGTTGCTGTGGAGTCATTCACTTCCCTGCCTACAAAAAAGGGATGAAAATGCCCCTGCATGTCATTCAGTTTGAAATTGAGCTGACCACTCACCCTGTTGAATGGATCCGGTTCTACGAGGTGATTGATAGCCTGATGTATTTCTTTTTGAAACCACATGGAATAAAAACCCCAAAAAGCCCCGAGCTCAACCATTGTCGCTTTTTGCGGTAGTTTTTTCAGTACCTCTCCAAAGACCCGCTCCTCCTGTGGCTCATGCACTCCCCTGTTAGCTTTCAGCACCTGTGCTACCTCGGGACCATAGTAACTTCCGAGATTGATCTTTATTCCATTGTGCATCACTTGTTTACCCCGGATCACTTTTCCGGCATCTTCAACCCTTGGAATGAATTCATTATCGGGACTGGACACTGTAATCTTTAACCGCTCTTGCCAGACAGCTGACAATTCTTTTTTCATGATCCAGCTGTCGAATAAACCAGATGGAACCAGGCGGAAAGCAATCGCCTTACGTAACCAAAGATTTCTACGGAACAGCACCCTTAGCTTTTGAATGATGTTCACGCTAAACTTTCAAGTTCGTGAATCAATTGATCAGGTAATGGCTTATCCGGGTCAACAGCTCCCTCGAAATGTGTTTTGTTGAACCCGGCAGGACGGCATTGTGGTACGTTCGTTTTAGGATGATGCAGTACAATCGCATTGGAAATAAAAGCCGCCCAGTAGCTATAGGTACTGGCTTTTGTGGTGATGATCACCTTACTTGATGACAATACCAGCAGGTCGACCAAATCATTTACCGGTTGAAAAAAATGTACATCTGGTTCTTCGAGGAGCGGCTGTAGTTCGTTCTTATATCCGTCTGTAAACAGGAAGACCTTCAATTGTTTACCCGCTATCTTTCTTATCATCCTGATCTGTGCCAGGTAGTAGGAGAAATCCAGGGCGTCCTTCAGTCCGATGTAATCACCCCTTCTGACATGTACTCCAATGTCGGGAATTTCCGCTTGTCGGGCTAACTCAAGATGCCGAGGTCGGATCAGGTCATAAAAACCGGGAACGATCATTTCCCGGTATGCTGAAAGTTCTATCAGGTCAAACACATGCGGTGTAGATTTAAACCTCATTTTACGGGCTCCTTCTACCATGGGATCACTGATTTCTCTTATGAGGGGAAGGTCATTTCGAATCCCTGAAAACAACCTGGTTTTTCGTTTGAAATGGCCTACATACCACCTCCATGAGCGATCCCAGCGACGAATACTTCCAAACGGAATATGCACCCACCCCGCAATATCAAGATCGGCATTGTTTTTTTGGCTCCAAACGTAAGCTTTGGCCCATGTAATAAGTTTATTACACATGCCACACCTGTTGAATCGAACGTAAAGAACAGGTTTATCTGAACTCATTGTTGCTCCTGGAGCTCATCATGGGTTTTAATGGCTGAACTGAACAAGCCAAGGTACTGTGAAGCAATGTGACGGGTTGAGAAGTTTTTGACACAATGATCGCGAACCATTTCACTGTCTATTTTATCAATTTGGTTAACAGCATCAATCATTCCTCCAACATCCTCTACTACAAATCCTGTAGTGCCGTCTACCACTACCTCAGGCACGGCTCCCCTGTTAAAACCAATAACCGGGACCCCACATGCCATAGCTTCCACCATCACTATTCCGAATGGTTCTTCCCATTTAATGGGAAAAAGGAATGCCTTTGCCTGCTGGAGGTATTCAAGTTTTTGCAGATCATTTACCGGTCCTACAAATTTTATCAGCGGGTTTTTAAGGTACGGTCTAATCTGCTTTTCAAAGTAATGGACATGATCCTCTTCGATATTACCTGCAATAATCAGTTTCTTGCCTGTTGCCAGCGCTACCTCTATGGCTTCCCGCGTACCTTTCAAATCTTCAATGCGTCCCAGATAAAATAAATGTTTCCTGCTATTTTTCGCAGCGGGCTTGAAGTAATCAATGTTGGTAAAATTGTGGATAGGGGTACATTTTTCCGCAATAGGATGATCTTTTATCATGTGTGCTCCACAGCAGGTAAAGGCCAGCCGACTGCCTGCAATCCCTGATGCAAGGCTTGTTGACTTTCGGCTTATCTGCCGCTGATATGATTGAAACACTGGAATCCTTGTTCTAAGGAAGACAGGATACTGATATAACAACCTGGAGAAAGAATGAATGATATCCGGTTGGATCTCCTTCACCACCTGGTAAAGCATTCTTGCGTTGAAAAATACATTGTCGAATCCCCTGGAATGCAACCTACGCCATCCAATGATCTGGCGGGCTGCCGTGTTGGAAGATTCAGGGTGTGCCACCAGTGTCACCTCATGACCTTCCCTGGTATAGGCATAGATCAGCTGATCTACTATTCGCTCGATACCACCGTAGGCGATCGGTGGAACCGGAATTTCGGGGTCAACAGTTATCAGGATCTTCATTTAGGGGTTAATCAACCAATAATCTAGCCAAAATTTTAGCCTCTAAACATCGCCAAATACTGTAATGAGTTTATACATCCAATACATATTCTCTTCACCGGTGATATTTAATGTAACTGAGCCTTTTTTCGGCATGCCTCATTCAGACAAGTGAGGATGCCTGGGTTTATATCCCATCTTATATGACATAAGTTGTAATCTTTTAGTCAGTTTCCAGCCAATAAAGCTGGAAACTTGTTGAAAGACACGACCTCCTTCGATTTGAATATTGCTACCACCGAGTTGACGGATCTTTTCTTCAGTCTCTTTCACCAGGTCCAGGTAATGAGGATACATTCGAAAAACCCATTTCTGAAGCCGGTTGGCATAAAGTTGATTCACGTTATCAGATTTCATGATCTTCATAAAATGCTCAAAGCCTAGTTCAGTTGATAAAATAGCTGCTCTAAAAGCCTTTTCTGATGTTGAAGCAGCCAGGTTACTGGTGAGACCTGACCGGTAGTATATGCGAGCTCCAGGAGTGAATACCACCTCGTTGGCATTGAGCAACAATCGCATGCTGAATTCAAAGTCATTGTTAAGGCTCAACCTTTCATCCCAGCCTCCAGCCTTGCCAATCAGTTTACGTGGTATCAGCCATAGCCATCCGGGCATCATCTCATTTTCCTGCTTCATGGCTTCGGAGATCCATTCCTTGCTTTTCAGATCCTTCCAGACAGGTTCCGGGTTAAAAGACGCGCTCTCGTGATTTCCATCATAAAACCGACCCCACTCACAAGAAGCCAGCGAATCAGACCTTCCACCTAATTTATTAACCTGAAACGAAATATGTTCAGGATTCATTAAATCGTCTGCATCCAGAAACCTAATATAATCTCCATTGGCTACCTCCAAACCCTTGTTAGCTGCTCTACATTGGCCCTGATTTTCCTGCCCGATGATCCTGACCCTATCCTGATATTTCTCAAGGATTGAAAGGGAGCTATCTGTAGAACCGTCATCTACACAAATGATTTCAAGGTTTTCGTAAGTCTGACTTATGACCGAATCTAGTGTTTCTGACAGAAACTCTTCAGCATTAAAAACCGGGATAATAACGGAAACCTTTTGCAAGAAGCTATTCTGTTAAAATAAAAGTCTTTATAGCTTGATAGGAGGACTACCTACCAGTCTTTTAAGCCAGTTTCGGACATTGAAGACTAATTTTATCGATGGAATATTAAGAATTGCTCTTAATCGTTCGGTTTCAATCTGTGCCTGAAAGTACCTGCTGGAAGCATAGGAATCAGCTTTTATCAAATCCATTATTAGTTTACTGTCCTCAGCACTTCTTTGTCTGGAAAAATCCATTGTATTGAGTTTATACCAGGGTCGGATGCCATGATTTTCCCTAAACTCTGACCTTAATAATCCATTCAAATTAAATCCCTGCTCTGTTATAAGCTGATACCAAAAATCTCTATCCTGGCAGTTTATATGACCCTCTCCTCCCTGACCGGTTACACCGGCTGAGAATACCACGTGGTCAGTCTTTTTGGTCAACCATTCAACAAAATGCTTATTCACTTTCGGATCCAGATGCTCAGCTACTTCCATTGAAATCGTCAGGTCAAAGTAGTCCTCCAGACCATTGATGAATTCATGTGTCTTTTCTATGTCATTGAGGTCGACCTGATAAAAACTGATGTTTGGATAATCTCCAAAATCAGGTTCTGAATATCCATCAATGGCTATTATTTGAGCACCCGTTTTTGCCAGGGCTTTGGAGAGCTGACCCTGACCACATCCAATTTCCAGAATTTTTTTGGGTCTATAGTGTTTGGCAATTAATTCAGCCATCGCCGAATAATCGTTTTCAAAAATGGATTCACTGAAATAATTTGAATTGTAAGGGCTCTTCATCCTTTTAATAATTACTTTTTTAAAAGCTCGAGGACCGGTTTATAGTGTCCGGATTTAAGTAAACGCCATGACTGACTGATATACAGATTTAGTAATTTTTTCATGGCTAAACCTTTTTGTGCGCCAAGTGCATTAGAGCACTCTTCAATCATTGCCCTGGTTCGGTGATATCCTTCAAGGTAATATTGGTTGGATGAGTGCCCTTGTTTAATCTCCTGCTGATCATGAGACCTCCACCAGATCAGTGAAGGCGACATGGTGACATAATCGAATTTGTTGGCCAACCGAATCATGATTTCCGTATCGCTCCCCACATAAGGATTATCCCCAAACCCACCAATGGCTTCGAAAGATTCTTTTTTAAAAATTAATGCGGATGGACCAAAAGCAAAATAATTTCCTTCCAGAAAGTGCTTTCTTACTCCCTCGTATCCATCATGCTTAACCGGATAAGGCACCTCTCCATTGGGCAAACCCGGCATACCAAATGCCGCTTCTGGAAATTTCTCCATTGCATCTACCATCACCTGTAACCCATGCGGATAGATCAGGTCATCTGAATCCAGGTATTTAATGTACTTGCCTTTAGCCAGGGAAGCTGCTCTATCACGATTGGCAAACTGACCAAGATTAGTTTCGTTTCTGAAAAGTCTTACTTTAGTATTGCCTACAGCTATCCTCTGCGCAATTTCATAGCTTTGATCAACAGATCCGTCATCAACAATCACCAATTCCCAATCTGTACAGGAAGAATCTAACACACTTTGTATAGCCTCCGCAATGTAATCCTGTCTGTTATAAACGGTCATCAGTACACTGACCAGAGGCTTATTGTCTGACATATTGTTTCCCCTGAGGGACTTCATGAGTGAGTTGATGATACTTATTAATTAATTTATTATCGCCTATCAGAGCATGGAATCTAACCTGAATTCCAGCCACCAGGTCCGCAATGATCAACCTGAAATTGTAAACCCACCACCTGGCACCGAATGGTGCTTTCCAATGAACTGATAGTAGCTTCCGTATCGAAGAGAAGCTTCTGGATAGTGGTGGGGCTGGCAATCCAAAGATCCAGTAGCGCTGACAATCCTCAATAAATTGTCTCCGATACCGATAGTTAAAATTTTCATGGTGGTAATGGTTAACCCTGTTGCGATAGTCAAATACCAGGGCTTTTCCATCCGCCAAAGCATGGTTTGCCCATTTCAGATCCTCAGAAAAGTTGGTGTACTCAAAGGGATGCTCCAATAAGTAAGACTTTCTATACATGGCAATCACATCATCCCATCCTGCCACAAAAGCCTTTTGCTCCGGAGGTAGGTTCTGATATGTTAAAGGGGTATACTGATATTTTCTTGGCACCGGCTCTGAATAGGAACGAAACCATGCTACCGGGTTCTTATCCTCATCATGGGGCACTATTTGCTGGCCACAAACTCCCACTACTTCCGGGTCTTTGAAATGCTGAGCCATTCGCTCCAGCACCAGCCTGTCTGTAGTCCATGCATCCTGAACAGTAAATAAAACAAAATCACCAGTGGCCTCAGCTGCCCCAAGATTTCGGGTGTCTCCATGGTTGAACTGATCCGGAGGGATTTGAATAAGTTTTACAGGGTATTCTTTTGCCAGCTCTACTGATCCATCTGTTGATCCGGAATCGATGACAATGATTTCCGGGCATTCTGATTCCTTCTGCGCCAACCACCCTTCCAAACATTTTTGGATTGTTTCCTTTCCATTCTTTATCGGAATTACAAGTGAAATCCCGGGCATTATGCAAACCTGGATTTTAATTTCAGGAAATGTATTTCATACAAGTAATAAGATATAGTTGCCAGCCCATATGAATATACCATCAACAGAAGCGCTTTCAGTACAGTTTGTTCAGGCAGTAAAAATTTAATGGCTGGTATTTTCTCTATAATCACAGAAAGTACAACGGGAATCAACATATGAAAAAGGTATATCCCGTAGCTCACCTTTCCAATGTGCTGTAGGTTTCTGCTCTTGAATACAGATCCCAAAATAGACGGCCAGCCATGAACAGATATCAAAACAGCCATGAAAGTGGTAAAGCCTAAAAACAATTCAATCAATAGAATTTGTACCTCCTTAATAGCCCCCGGATAGTTTAATGCGAAAACAAATACTGCCAATGATAATACCAAAAGTATTAACCTGTTTTTAACCAGGAACTGATAGACCTTAGATTGCTCTCTGTACCTGAGTAAGTATGCCAGCAATGCACCCCCACCTAAAGTATGGAGATTTGCTACTGTTAATACCCGAAAAGCATCTACGGTAGGCTGATATATTATATTCAGTAATATGGAACTTACAACAAACAAAATAAAAACCTTGGCTAAATGTCTTTTCGGTATAAAAATGACTAAAAAAGGCCAAACCAGGTAAAACTGTTCCTCTACGCCCAATGACCACAAATGGCTAAAACTGGTGTTCAGGGCACCCTGGTTGAAATAATACATATTTTGCAGGTATGTGAAGAAATACCAGTTGTATTCATTTGTCCAGATATAAACAGAAAAAACATTTCTCAGGACAAAAAAGAAACCGATGAACGCATAATACACAGGAAAAAGCCTCAAGACCCTACGTATAAAAAAGTTTTTTATCAAACTTCCAGTAGAACGTTCGCTTGTATCTATTTGTCCTAATAATATATAAGTGATGAGAAAACCTGAAATGGTAAAAAATAGGTCCACCCCATAGAACATGTAAGGGATATGAAACGGACTAGATTTAGGGATAAAATGTGCCAGCATCACCATGATAACTGCGATTGCTCTCAGCGTTTCAATTTCAGGAAAAAACTCCTTTCTGCTCAATACAGGTCAAGTAGTTTATAACAAATACCAACCACCCGCAGCTTTCTGAAAATGCCGCTTTCGGCAATGCTGGCCTTGCCGATCCATTGCAGAAGTAGATGATTCCAGGAAGAAACGAGGTGGTGGTCTCTCCCCCACTGAAGCGTATCAAAATAAACCACTTCGAAATCCCTCACCCGGGCAACTAAATAATGCCTGTATAGACTCAAAAATGCTACCTTCAGGTCCTGATAAAAAATAGATTTATTGTTTAAGGGATCATGGATCCAGGTACTGGCTAGTTTTAGGAACTTTACTCTATACAATACTGCTGCCTCGCTAAAATAGCTGCTCTTTACCTCGTCATGATAATTGATACGATAGTAGCAATCCGGGTTTGTTTTCACCACCTCAAACCGGGGCTGGTGCAATAACAAAGCTCTTGAATGCAACTCAGGATCAGTTTTTACAAGGAAGTCTTCATTAAATCCTCCTATTTTCAGGTAAAAGTCTTTCTTCCAGATAGGACAGGTTGTTTGCCAGGGAGCCTCATCCTGTAAAAACAAGTGCACATAATCTTCCTGATCCTCACAATAGGTATTGAAAATCTCGCCCTTGTCTCCGGGAGATTCTGAAAAAGACTCCAGTGGAAACACGGCAAAATCCAGGTCGGGACGAGACTCCATGTATTGATATCGTGTTCCCAGGCAGTGGCTGGCAAATTCATCATCCGAATCCAGGAAGACCAGGTATTTCCCTGTACTATTTTCTGCGCCTATATTCCTGCAACAAGAAGGGCCTTTAGGCTCCCTGGAGCGGTTGACCAGCCGGATCCGTTTCTCCCTCCTGGCAAATTCCCTGACGATTTCCAGTCCATCATCCGTAGAGCCATCATCCACCACGATGGCCTCCCAGTCTTCAAAACCCTGTGAGCACAACGAATTCAAGGCCCTGGATACCAGATGTCCCCGGTTAAACAGTGGTATGATTACGGATACTTTAGCCAAACTTCTAACTAACCTTATTCAGAAACTTTTCAGGAGCTATCGTTTTGCCTCTTTTATTGAGCAACGCATGCCATGTTCCCAGCTGCCGGTAATAATGCTTTAGTGAGAACCTTTGGTACTTCAATGCGAAAAGTACCCGCTTTACAAACCAGGAAACCCAATCGGTCCACCGGAATAAATTGATGATCCCTGCATTGCTGATGATCTTCAGTTCTCTTCTCAGCAGGAGATCGTTCCGCATCCTGTAATATTCCGCAATATATTTGAGATAAGGGTTGCTAAATGATTGTGAGCCTGCGTGAACAACCTGGGATTGTGGAACCAATATTGATTTGATTCCTTCCCTGCGCAATCGATAACCATAAGCTGTTTCTTCACTGTAAAGGAAAAAATCTTCGGGCATGAAACCATACTGTCTGATAATGTCAATGGGGATCAATAAACTTGACCCGTTCAATTCTGCTACTTCACCTCCAAGTTGCCCAAGGTCCACCTCACTCAACAACTTCCCTCTAAGCGGATTGGAAATAGAATTGAAATCAACCTGGCCATCTTTCAGCTCATAGCCTCCGGCAAACCGGATTTCCTTCTTGTTGGCCTCCAATGTGATGCTGCCAAAAATAGCCTCTTGATGATCCAGGTATGCGTTAACAAGCGCTTCCAGCGCATCCGGCATCACTTCCGTATCGTTGTTTAATATCCACAGAAGATTAAACTGATTGTCGGTCGCGTAGTCAGCAGCAATTTTATGTGCACTGGCATATCCAATGTTGTTTTCATTGGCTATGACTTTCAGGTCCGGAAATACGTCGGAGATCACTTTCACAGATCCATCTACAGAAGCATTATCACTTATGAGTATTTTGTATTGGTCATAGGACTGTCTCAACACACTATGTACACAATTGATGGTAGCAGGAGCATTGTTCCAGTTCAATATGGAGATCAGCACCTTAGGCCTCATAAACCTGTGTTCGCTTGTACCAGGAGCTTGACCCACTGGCATGCTCGATGAAATATTTTTCTTCCTCATCAATTGCAGAACTATTCCTGTACCAGGGTAAATGCCTTGCTGTGTAATTTCCTGCTACCCGCATGGCCGGAACCCACCAGCCTCCTTTAGCACCAGGGCGGTAAAGTGCAAATGTTGTATCAATTTTAGCGATGTAGATTTCGGTATCGGCTTGCATTTTCATCTGCCAGTACATGTCTTCCCAGTCCTTTACTTTTTGCTTATCATCAAAGTGGTCCGGCAGGTCGTCAATGGCTAAAGCAAACCCTACTTTGCTGTATTCAGGATAAGTGTTTAGAATGGACTTAAAATATTCCATGAAATCGTCCGGGCAATCATCCCCAGGCAGAATATCAGGATCGGTGTAGACATAATAATCATGTTCAAACCACTTGAAAATGATGGTTTTCCAAAATGAAAGGTGTCCTACATTTTTGTTTAATCGAAATACAGTATAGGGCAGCTGATCATAGTATTTCAGCAATGGAGGATAAGAGGACTGATTGTCGATGATGTAAATATTGGTGTACCCCAAGGCCTCGAATCGTTCAATTTGCTGCTTCAGATAGGTAAACCGGTTGAAATTATTGATCACAATCGGGATGTTTTTGCAATCACTGATCCTGGGTTTTATAAGCTTTCGGATCTTTGCTCTTATGCGGAAACTGATATTAGATCCCCTACGCATACTTGCATCGATTGGGATCATATTAGCCATTTCTCACCCCCCTCAATTTGTTCAACAAGCCCTGGTTTACCAAAAACAGCTTGGCATAAAGGCTCCAAAACTGTCTCTTATCCGTCCAGGTCCTGTGTTTCTTTACCAGCTCACAACAGGTGCGTGCCTCCTCGTACTTAAACCTTCGATAGAGTTTGTATTGACACTCATCAGCAAAATGAGCTAAAAATTCTTCTTCATTAACATGGTTATAATCCCAGGCACCATGGCTGTAGGTAGCACTTCTATCCCGTTCCTTCCAGATCGCCGAAACATATTCTGGAAAATTGAGGTCACTGATCATGTGCTCAAAGATGGCATCAATCTCTGCCCGAAATTTCATATGACCTTCGGCTACACTTTTAGAGGTACTGTGTAACCGGAAATGTGCAATCAACTGATCCGTCAATTGAATATGATCCAATCCATACCTGGTCAGATAGCGAAACCACAGTTCGTCATCGAATACATACCGAAGACTTTCATTGATCCCCCCCAGCTCACGGATACATTTCATGCTGTAAAAAGTACCCGGCTGATTCATTTCAAAGTTAAAGATGGTCCTGGCCACGCTTTCTTTCACTCCCATGCGGTAGGTATGGCTTGTTTCACCAGTTTCTTCGTAATAACAATGGGTGAATCCACAGGCCACCTGGGTATTCCTGTCCAGAAATGTTTCTGCTATGGCGGAAAGTGCACCGGGCTCCAAATAATCATCTGAATTGATCCAGTTGAAAATATCCCCCGTTGCATGTTTTAGTCCTTTGTTGATGGCATGGGCCTGGCCCTGGTCAGGTTCACTTACCCACCAGGCCAGGTGTTTATCATACTTCTTTAATATCTCAACAGATTGATCGGTGCTGCCTCCATCCACTATGATCAGCTCCTTGTGCGGATAATCCTGTGTCAGGATGGAATCCAACGTTTGCTCCAGGTATTGCCCCTGATTGAAGGAAGGGGTAACGATCGTAATTTTAGGTTGATGCTTCATCCGGCAATCTTTGCTAACAAAACATGCAGGTAGTCATTGGCATCTGAAACCGCAATATGAATTCCATCTGTGGTAGGATATAGTTTTTGATATTCAACAAACCGATTTTGTGAAAAATTTCGGTTTAACACAGCCCTTATCTGTAAATTAGAGGCAGACTGCAATGCTTTCAAATCTGTTGGCATTTCAAAAAAAATCACTTCAACTCCTGCCTGTTCAAAATAATTCACATAATAAGATAACAGCTTTATCTGATGTGTTTCACCGCTCTCATTTGGATAATCCTCCATTTGATTTGCAATCATTTCTCTGATCTTGGTGTCCCCCTTGTCAACAGAATGTTGAATCTCCGTTTTACTGTCTGACAAACTGATGTTGCCTGGTAAGGGTATTCGATTCTTTATACCAAGGTAGAGATATTGAATAAAAGTGATAGGTCGATACTGATACCTAAAGGCCTCAAAATTATCTTTTAGCTGGTAGAATCCCGAAATAAAAATTCCGTCCACGTAATCTTCCTTTGGAGGTCTGCTGATGAGATTTGACTCTATCAACAGATATTTTGGATGCTGGTCACTTCTCTTTACAATTTCTAAACCTTCATAAATGCTCTGGCCACCTAATGACAGGTTGTAAACTGTATCCGGAATGGAAGTGTTCTGGGCAGAAAGCCTGTATGACATTGAAGATCCGACGATAACCGTTGAGATTTCCCCCGAATTATCCATAAAAAGGTAGTTTTCTACCTGCCTATTGTTATCCTCCCATTGATTCACTGTTTTAGAGGGCCACTGAAGCTGATCTGCTATGAATATGTAAACAGCCAGAAAAATCACACAAAACCCCAGTGAACGAAGGATCATTAAAACTGAAAATAAATAAAGTCAATTGGAGATCCGCTATTTAATATGATGAGCGTGATCATGGCTCCAAGCAGAGCCGGCTTAAGTTTTTCTCTCAATACAATAACCCTGTTTCTTTCCGAAATCAGATGCCATATGTGATACAATATTACCGGAAGGCTTAGTGTGAAAATATATAAAAGCGGTATTTCATCTGTATATAAGGATCCATTGGATGCCAAGGCTTTGAACCAGGAGATCACATGGTTAAATTCAGGAAGCTTAAATAAAAGCCAGGCCAACGATACACATAAGAAAACCCACATGGATTTAATAACTGTATAAACAGGATGGAGAGATGACAGCCCCCTGTTATTCATAAATCTTTCTGCAGCCAATGCAAACCCATGAAAAGTACCCCATACCATATAGCTCCAGGCAGCCCCATGCCATAAACCCCCAAGGGCCATTACTATCATCAGGTTTAGGTAAGTCCTGACCCTTCCTTTGCGATTACCACCTAAAGGAATGTACAGGTACTCCTTCAAAAATGTAGACAATGAAATGTGCCATCTTTTCCAAAAGTCAGAAAAACCGGAAGCTACATAGGGAAAGTTAAAATTTTGAGGGATGATGTATCCAAAAAGTCCTGATATACCAATTGCTATTAAAGAATAACCTGCAAAATCTGCAAATATTTGCATGGAGTAACCAAACAGATAGACCAGCAATTCTACACTTGAGAACCTTTCAAATGTAGGCCAGACCAATTCGTTGGTAAAGTCTTTAAGATTATCCGCTACCACCATTTTGAGGAAGTACCCGGTTACCACATGTTGAAACACATAGTTCCATCGAATTCCTGATAAATACTTTGTTTTGATCTGGGGATAAAAATCATGGGCTTTTACAATAGGTCCGGCCACCAGCTGAGGAAATAATGAAATATATAAGGATGTGTTAAAAAGCAACTTCCAGAAAGGCAGAACCCTGACCTGGTCTGAAGTACCTGCCCTATTTCTGTAGGCATCCACCAGTAAACTGATCCCCTGAAAAGTAAAAAATGAAATGCCAATGGGTAAAGGAATGGCAATCAGAAAATCACTCCACGCATCGTTCCATATAAAAGTAACTCCTATCAAAGGGCTGTATTTAAAGAAAATTAAAATGGCCAGATTGATCGAGACACCAGAAATTAAAAACTTCCTTTTATTTGGCTTATCCAGAATAACAGACTGGCTTAATACAGCATTGATCAAGATGGAAGCGGCCAGTAATAAAGTAAGTGCAGGGAAGTGCCAGGAATAAAAGACAAAACTGCTGATGATCAAAATGAATACCTGATATTTCCGTGCGATTGGAAGATAATAGAGCAGAAAGGTCACTATGACCAGGAATAAAAAAGCAAAGCTATTGAATAGCATTAACCCGAGATATAATCTTTTAGTTTATGGAAAACCACTACAGGCGCTACGGTATTAATATCCAGGTCAGATCTATATTGATATAAATTGGGTTTTGAAGTATCCAGTCCCGGAGGAAAGACTGTCTGAATTTCCTTTTTCATGTGATCCGGGTAGGGTATAAATCTTCTATAGTGATTCCCATTGGAAATACATATGACTTTGACACCTAGTGCAGCTCCGATATGTAAGGCAGCGGAGTCATGTGTAACCAGAACTTTTACTTCGGCTATTAGATCAACCAATTCTGTAAGGCTTGTCGCTCCCACGAGATTTGTTACATTTCCAGGATGTTTCTGAGATATTTCGTTAGCGATATAAACTTCATTTGTTGACCCTAATAACAAAATCTCTAAATCAAACTTCTTTAGAGTCAACTCGATTAATTCCGAAAAATTCGAGGCACTCCATTTTCGAAATTCAGCATTAGCACCTAAAAATATCCCGATTTGGTTCTGTTTCTTATTTGATTTTGGAAGTGACAATGAAACATTTACAACTGAATTAGCAAACTCACTGAAAAAGTCATTGTTTCTCTCAAATTCAAACTTTATGTCTTGATTAGTTGTAATCAGTTTAGTATAATATTGATCGCTAATTTCTTTTAATTGAGGCAGAATATTTACAGTGTTTCCTTCAAAACCAATCTTTTCTTTGGCTCGTGCAAATCTTACAATACAATTGTCATAAAGGAATTCCCGAGAAAAATTTGGATTCAAAAGATAATCAAATCTATATAATGATAGATGCCATAAAATCCTGATTCGATACAGAAGATTTGAATGAAATTGATTTCTGTTTATAGTATAGGTCTTTGATATGTATTCGGAATCATATCGTTTAACAAGTGGTTCACATACCTGATTGCAGACCAGGAAAATATTGTAATTTAAACTTGAGAGGTATTCAAAATAATTTCTAATTAGGATAAAGTCACCAATTCCATCGACTTTAAGGATAAGAATTGATCTTCTTTTTTTTTTGAAGTAAAACCCTGTCCTTAAATAGATCTTAAACAATCGATAGAATGGATGCTTCTCAATGTTCATCGAAATAAGGAGCCAACACTTCTTGATATGTTTTCATTGTAGCAGCTTTCAGGTTTTTTAATCGATTCATTTCAGACATTCTATTGTTAAGCATGTCCGTAATTTCATCAAAAAGATCACTGGCATTAACATTTTTGACAAAATGATTCTTTATTCCAAGTTGATCAACCATTGATAATCTTGAGTCAGTCCCTACTGCAATTGACGGTATTCCCATAGAAGCAAAAGCAACAGAAGCATGCATTCTATTGAACAAGCCACCCACAGCAACATCAGCTAATTCTGAATAGTCTTTAATAGTTTTTGGAAAAAAGATCTTCTGATCAGTCTTAAATGATTTTGCAAGATCAAACTCTTTATCATTATGACATAACCATGCCACTTCTACGTCTTTTTTTAATCGTTTTAGAATTTCTTCAACAGTTTCCCGCCAGCTTCTACTGTCTATATTTTGATTCCAATCAAAATGTCCTCCTCCTTCCATATAATTTATAAGAAATATATTTCTTTCATCTGCCTCTGCGATATCAAGAGAAAGGAAGGCAGTGCAAGGAATTAGCTGGACCCCTTCAATATCAAGATTATCAAGTAATTTTTTAGCAATAGGATCACGAACGGTTTTAACCGATGAATATGAGAAAATATTCTTTAAGTAATTGGCTTCATTTTCCGTTTCAATTTGAGCAGGTATATTTTCTATTGGATAACAAGAACCACCCGCTAGATTTAAGACAGGTATTTTCTGATGCACGTTTTTAACAGCAAAATCCCAGATTAGATCCTTCCATTCATTCCTGTCACAACCTGGCCACATGATTGGAGCTCCACTTTGCACAATGAATTCACAGTCAGTAAATTTTGATCTTCTGATATACTCCCTAGCTAGCATATCAGTCTTTAATTTGAACCTGCTAGTGTAAGAAGAGTTAGATAGAAACCTAAGGCTTCTTATTGGGTGCCAAAATGGTAAGACTGTTTCAGGTAGATGCTTATTTATGAATAGGAATTCCTTCTTAAAATGAAAACTATCAAGAATATTCAGTATCCCTTGCCTGATTAAATCATCCCCGATGTTTGTATCTAAGGTTGTAATAAATCCTAGTTTCTTCACTTTGTAGCTGTAACAATGAAATTACTTTGTGCCCTCTTGGATTTGACATTAATAAATCCGATTTTTTTTAATTCAGTATCCATTCTATCCATAGTCCATCCAAATTTATGACAAAAGTACTGGGGGAATTTTTTTCTTGATTCATCCATTTTAGGATCTCTTCCCTGCGGGATATCTTGTCCACCAAAGAGTAGAGTTAATTTTAACTCAATTGAATATTCTGGATTATTGATTATGAAATCACAATCTGGTACTCTTACTTCTATTCCTCCTCCCTTTTTCAATATTGAATAAAAATCGGAAAGGAGATTACAAGCTTCCCAGTGGAAGTGATGTTCAATTATATCATTTGCAAGGATATAATCTACTGTGTTTTCATGGAAATCTTTTAATAGAGATTCGCTATTTAAATCTATAATCTTATCAACCCGTGGAAGAGAAGAACTGCCGTCGATATTGATAAATCCTTCCCTATAGTCATTGCCACAACCTACATTAAGCTTAACCATTTCTTTCTATTTTTTTTATAATTTTGGCCGGATTCCCGCCTACAACACAATCCTTTGGTACATCTTTAACTACGACACTTCCAGCACCAATAATTGCTCTTTCGCCTATTGTTACTCCTTTTAATATTATGCTACGGTAGCCAATCCATGCATCTGATTTAATAATTATTTTTTCCTTTGATACTGTAGAAAAATCCTTCTTAAGGTCAGGAATACCCAAGAATCTCATTCGAGCTAAATCGATGTCTAATCTTCTTTCCTGATAATTTGTAGAATGCGAGTCATGATCCTGAATTAAACAATTACTTGCAATTAAAACATTGTCACCAATGTAAATTGACTCTCTTGCATTTATTACAGTGCCACCACCTATGAATGTCCTTTCACCAATTGAAATTCTACCTGACGGTTGTTCTATATTCAATCTACCGAAAATCATTGAATTAGATCCGATTTCAAAGGACCCACCGCCATAAATTGCTGTAAGTGAGGTTTCTGTTGAAAAAAGAACTCCTTTGAAGATATTTTGAAGATCGGGAATGTTTTGTTTTGGCTTCTTTAATATTGATTGAAATAAACTCTTTATCAATATTTTCCAATTAGTGTGATCAGTATTAATCGAATAGCTAAACGGTGATTCACCCCCTTTTAAACTTGGCATACAAATGATTCTTGATGTAGATTTTTAATTTTCTTATTATGGTTGAACCATTCACAACTAATTTATTTGATTCACTTAGTGCTTGATTACTTTCACTCATGAAATTTTTATCATAATCAATATCAGGGATAATGATACTATTAATTCTTAGGGGCAATTGCATACTAAAACATTCCAAATCAGACCATTTAGAACCACTATTTTTTGTATGAGTAGCATCCAACCGAAAACCAATATTTTTAATCAGGTTTGAGCATGGAACAACCGAAAGACCATGATTTATAAGCTTTGAAAATGTCCATTGATAATCCCAGGTATCGATCTTCCTTAACTTCAATTGATCAAATAACTCTATCTTCTTAACAAAAGTGTTACTATCGAAGTATGTTCTTATCAATCTACGAACTTCAGTATTCCACTCAGATAAATTTGGATCATATCTATCCCAAGCTCGTTTCCAAGTAGCCCATCCCCAGATACCTCCAAAGTTTGAAAAAAAATAATGACCTAAATTTTTCCTCCAGCTACCAACTACATTGACACCTGTAATTTGCATTACTCTTTGGTCATCTTTATATAACAATAAGAGTTCTTCACAGAAACTAAAAAAGCTTAGATCAGGCAACACATCATCTTCTAAGATAATACCCATCTCCACCTGCTCAAAAAACCAATCAATAGCACCACTTACGGCATCCCTGCAACCTATATTTTCCTCTCGGTATAAGGTTTTTAGCTCACATGTCCAGTCAATTGAATTTGAGATAATCTCTCGAACTTGCCGACATTTAATTTCATCAGTATCATTTTCTGTTCTTGGTCCATCTGCGGCAACAAATAAATATTTTGGTTTGATCTCTCGTATTCTGTTGAATACAATTTGCGTAAGATCAGGACGATTGAAAACCAGGAACAAAATAGGAGTATCAAATTCTTTCAACTGAAACCCTCTTTTATTTTTGCACCATCAGGAATATCCTTTTTAATCGTCAATCCTGCTCCAATAATTACATTTTTCCCGATACTAACATTTGGGAGGATAATTGATCCAGTGCCAATGAAGCACATTTCTCCCACAGATACGTTCCCAAGTAGTTGTACCGAAGGGCATATTTCAGAATACTCTCCAACTTGGGTATGATGATGTACCTCACATTTTGAGTTTAATAAGACACCCTCACCTATTTGAGTTTGTGAACTGATTAAAACCTGGTGCATAATATTAAGACCTGAAGCGAAATAGCAATTATGTTTGCCCACAACAGATGTTTTTGATTTGATTGTCACCAAATTACCACCAGCATCTTGGAGCTTTTTTGACATTAGTTTCCTTTTTGATGGATTTCCCAACCCCAGACAGAAGTCAGAATTGTCATTAAATACTTCAGCTAACTCAAAAATGGACTTAAGAATCCGGTACTCATCAAAAATACGTGATGTAGGTTGAGTATTGATATCATCATAAAAGTATATGGAATCCTTATATCCCGAATCCAATAAGACATCCAGGACTTCAATGGCATGACCACCAGCTCCGGCTATCACCATCTTCTAACTTTTTTCTCCTTAATAACTGAACAAACTTTTAATACTTCTTCTTCTGTCAGTTGTGGGTGAATCGGTAAACAAAGAACTGTATCTGAAATTTTCTTTGCACTTGGTAAATTATCAAGCGAAGCAGAACGAAGTCCTCTGTAAGTTGGGAATTCAGCTATTAAAGGATAGAAATATCGACGAGCATAAATGCCATTATTCTTTAGTAGTTCATACAATTCATCTCTGGATAAACCATATTCCGCTCTTTCAATAAAAATAGGAAAATAGCTATAATTATAAGTGATATTTTTAATAGTCGAAAAGCACCGAACTCCCCTTACTTCGTCCAATTCACTCCTATATAAATGATCAATAGTTGCTCTACTATTTATGAGTCCATCTATATACTTTAGTTGTAAAAGACCCATTGCAGACTGAATCTCATTCATTTTTGCATTAATTCCAGGACCTACAACTGTTACTTCATCAGCAAAACCGAAATTCTTCAAATAATCAATTCTTTGTTTGATTTTTTCACCGTGTGAAACAATTGCTCCGCCTTCAAATGTTGTAAACACTTTTGTGGCATGGAAACTTAAGATTGAAAGATCCCCGTAATCAACCAGAGACTTCCCTTTGTATCTCACCCCAAAAGCGTGTGCTGCATCATATATTACCTTAAGACCGTACCGATCTGCTATTTCCTGAATCTGATCTATCTCGCAGGGATTCCCATAAACATGAATAGCTAATATAGCTGTTGTATTGGGACTGATGGCAGCCTCAATTTTATTGGGATCTAAATTACATGTATTGGGATTTATATCGACAAAAACTGGTTTGATTCCGTTCCAATGTAGAGCATGAGTAGTTGCTACAAATGAATAAGGGCTTGTAATAACCTCACCAGTAATTCTCAGGGCCTGAAGTGCTGAGGTTAGTGCTAATGTCCCATTAGTGAATAAGTTGATATAATTGACTTGTAAATGTTCCCGAAGTTTTTTTTCAAACTCAATGTGAAAAGGGCCATTATTGGTAAGCCACTTATTTTCCCAAATCTGCTCTAGATAAGCATTGAACTCTTCGAGTGGTGGTAAGAATGGTTGAGTAACGTTTAGCATTTTTTTACCAATAACAGCCACTTTCTACTCGCTTTGAATTTTTAGGGACCTCGTGATCCATTGGCCTATTCCAGTATGAATTATACATTTTTTTAATTTCAGGCATATTATCCCATCTTGTGCCCTTGATACCGAATAATATTTGAGTGGCACCTCCCATATGTATAACCTGTTTACCCATTTCTTTGATAAATGCTGAGATAGGTAATCCATACGGACCTGCTCCCACAATGGCAACATCGAAATCTTGTTTGCCAATCTCCTCTTTGAGTGAATCAAGAGCTTCAAACCAACTGCCAAAGTTTGATTGATGTCCTGGAAAAGTTTGTGGAGCCTTAATTGTCTTTAATTTAAACTTTGGTAGAACATTGAAATTAGTAAAAATTTTAGCTTGATTTTGATATTGATTGAGAATGGAATCTTCAAATGGATGCACTACTAACACCGTTTTACCTTCCAAACTGGTACTCCAAGGCTTTTCATAATAATAAGGCTCAATTGACCTAAGGGGGATCAGCTTCGCATTAGGGCAATAATCATTTACAATGCTATTCTCTTGAGGATTCATCCAAACACCGAGAATATCTATTGAACGAATTGAATTTAAAAAGATTTCACTAAACCTATTAAGGGATTTCTCATTCATCGGGAATAAGCCTCCAAGCCAAAACATCGTATCCATTACATTTCGGCTCCAATAGTTCCATCCTTCTGATTTGTTATATAAGTAATTACTTATGCACCTGAGCTCACCACTACCAATCCTAGAAACCATCAAAGGGTCTCCCCCATCTAGATACTTCTTTATAATATTATTTCCAATTTCAGGTGTGCTTATTTCTTGAAGATAATCCCGATGAGTTAGTTTTCGAGATTCATAGATTTGATCAAATCGAACATCTTTATTTAAGTAATCATAACCAATCAGGTTGAATAATTTTGCTTTTGTGAACTTATAATAGTGCTCAATACTTTGCATAGATTAACTATTGAGTTCTTATGGCTAAAATATTCTGAAATTGGAAGATTTCATTTATTGAATTGTACCCACCTAACGGTACCAGATTGTTCGTATTTACCCGATTTAATTCATACCCAGTCAGTAGATCATAAAAATCTTTTAAAAAAGTGCGGCTAATAATATTCATTTCATTAAACTCAAATTGGATAATATCAATTGCACCTGAGTTAATTAATTTTTCTGCTCCCCTTAATACTTCGAGTTCATGCCCCTCGGTGTCAATTTTTAAAAAGTGGATTCGCTTTATTTCGTTTTTTTCACAAAAGCTATCCAGAGTTTCAATGTTAACCCGTTCTTCTTCGACCTCAGATTGATTCAACAAACCATCTATCACACCGCTATGTAAAGTAGAGTGCGAACTGAAATCGTTTTTTGGCTTAAAAAGAGTTTGTTCTCCCTTTTTTGAACCAAGAGCTGTATTGTGAGCAAAAACATTACTATACTTTACTATTTCATGCTTTAACTGGCTGAATGTTTGTTTTGAAGGTTCGAATGAATGAATTAATGCATTGGGGTAATGAGAATGTAGCAATGAAGTATATTTCCCAATATTTGCTCCAACATCAAAAATTATTGGACGGTTCACTTCCTTCAATTTCTCTTTAAGTAGATGTTCAATAAGGTTTTTTTCTCCACTCCATTCAAAATCAACTTTATGAATACCAATAGCTCTGTATGCATGAAGCAGTAAATTTATGCTGTGCTTGTCAGCTAAATAGTTGATGATATACGGGGCTCTTCTCTTATCAACAACAAGATCTACTACATATTTAAAAAGTCGATTCATAGCTGATTAATGTCATACTGAGGGAATACCACCCCCTGGATTTGTTTGCTATCATGATACCCATATGGATTCCCTTCATTAACAGTAAAACTTATAATATTTCGCAGCCAATCTTGTATTTCATCCTTTGTCCTCAAAAACAGAGTAATATTATACTGCCCTGGCTTCAATATATTGTCAATCTTGAATTGGTATACATGATCATCAGAATCGTGAACAAATTCCTTGTAGATGAATCTATTACTTACATGATAAACTCTATTGTTATATACATCATTAATAGCAACACCAAGGTCCAACTCCTTGAATATGGCATTAGCTTTTTTTGTCTTTAGTTTAATTTTAAATTCAATAGGACTTCCTGGTATATAAGGTTGGTTGATGAATTCTAGAGAACTGTAGATTATGGATCCAACCCCCTGGTCTCTATCAATGCCTTTTAAATCTATGTAGCTATCGTTGCCAATACTTTTTTCCAAAATATACTCAGATATGATCTTCTCTACCGAATCTATATTTTTAACCCTTCCGTTTTGTATCAAGACCCCTCTATCACAAAGATTTTTAATTGATGACATGTTATGAGATACAAACAATATTGTTCTGTCAGATTTACTTATCTCCGTCATTTTATCGATAGCTTTTTTCTGGAATTCCAGGTCACCAACAGCCAGTACCTCATCCACTATCAGAATTTCTGGTTCCAGAAATGCTGCCACAGCAAAACCAAGTCGCACTCTCATTCCTGATGAAAACCGCTTTACTGGAGTGTCCACATACTTAACTACTCCAGCAAAATCAATAATTTCGTCAAACTTTTGTTTAATTTCATGCCTGTTCATACCTAGAATTGCTCCATTTAGAAAAATATTTTCTCTTGCTGTCATGTCAGGATGCATTCCTGTTCCGACCTCAAGTAGTGAGCCAATTCTTCCTTTTGCTTTTATGTGTCCAGTTGTGGGAGATGTAATTTGAGAAATCAATTTCAGCAAAGTAGACTTTCCAGCGCCATTTGCTCCAATAATCCCTATAACATCGCCTTCATAGACATCCAGATTAATATTCTGCAAAGCCCATACATAATTAGAGGTGGCTTCCTCATCACGTCTATTACTTTGCCCAATTAATGTGTACGGATCTTCATTACCTTTAATTCTTGTTTGCCACCATCTGTTTAAATCGTTCCCTAAAGAGCCTGTACCTACTTCTCCAAGACGGTACAGTTTTGATAAATTTCGAATTTCGATAACTTTTCTCAATGCACTTACCTATACGGTATCTATAAAATTTTTCTCCGTTCTAGTAAATATGAACAACCCAAAGGTTAATAATGCTGATGTCACACCAATAGAATACATTAAACCCGACAGACTTAATTCTCCTTTACCCAATAAAATATATTTAAATCCTTCAATTATATGAGCCATCGGATTAAACCATATGACTTCCCTATACTGTTCTTCTAAAATAGACATTGGATAAATGACAGGAGTTGCATACATCAGTAGTTGAATACCGAATGCTAAAAGAAAAGTTAAGTCCCTATATTTAGTGGTCCATGATGAAAAAATCATTCCAAGGGAAAGACCAAGGAGGGCCATAATCAAAACAAGAACCGGTATAACCCAAATCCAACTTAATTGGATTGTAATACTCCCGCTCTTAAAAAAATAATAACAGTAAATAACAGTGAATAAAATTAGTTGTACACCAAACTTAAATAGGTTCGATACAACAACAGATAATGGAACAATTAACCTGGGAAAATATACCTTTCCAAAAATACCTTCATTGGCTCTGAAAGCATTAGAAGTCATCGTAAAACATTGAGCAAAATAATTCCAGAAAACAATTCCACTCAGATAGAATAATATTGGAGGAATCCCATCGGTTGATATTTTCGCAATTCGATCAAAAATTACTAAATACACCAAAGTGGTGAGCATGGGTTGAATAAAGAACCACAGTGGGCCTAGGATCGTTTGTTTATAAATCGTGACAATATCACGCTTAACAAACATCCATAGTAAGTCCCTATATCTCCATAATTCTGAAAAAGGATTGGTAAATCCTTTCCCAGGGCTTATCACTAAGTCCCAGTCATTCGAAAAAGATTTTCTCAAATTTTTAATTTGCTTAGCGAGTAGATAAATAAAAAAAAGTAACCAAGGATAGCAAAAGACTTGTTACACTAATTGTGGTTGATATATTTGGTAAAATATAATTTTTTGCTGTCATGGATTTCAGTGGTGGAACAATAATCATGTCACCATTCTTTAAATATTGGCTTGAAGTTGCCAAGGTTTTCTCATCTAGTGAGTTTATGTAAATAACTTCAGCTTGGTCCTCAGTTGTTCTCACAATTTTAATATTTGACCTATCTGCAAATTCTGTCAAATTTCCTGCCATTATAATCGCATCAAATATGGTTATTTCAGGATCAAATGATGTGTACCTCCCCTCATTTTCTACCTCTCCAAAAATTGAAAAGTGAAAATTTAAAAGTTGAATTCTCACCATAGGTGTTTCAAAGTACCCCTGTAATAATTCAGTTACCTTGAGTTCAGCTTCCGGAAGGGTTAAACCAGACAGCTTAACTCTACCAATTTGGGGCAATAATAGCTCTCCATTAATATCCAAAATAAAACCTGTATTTAGTCGATCTAATATGATCGTAGAAATATTATTTGTTCCACTCTCACTGCCTTGACCTCCACCACCACCCATTAAAGGTTGAGATGCATTGCCAGCCCCCATATTTAATTGGTCATATTGATTTAGCTTTCGGATTATTCCCAAATCTGTTTCATATTTCTTAATGAAATTGTACTCGTCCGGAGTAACTGACGCTACCCTTAGAGAAATAACATCCTCGGATTTAAGCTTATATCTTTCTCTTTTTAAATTATATGTGGCTGCGATTGAGTCATAGACCTTTTCCACATTTAGCTCATTTTCCGCTTGTAGATAAACCAACTTTTTATTGGGTACACAGGAAATCAAGAATAACAGGATTAAGCCAAAAGCTGGCATTGAATAGTGAAGCAACCTGGTTTTCATTAATTTCAATTTCATGACCTATTGAATAATCTTTTCCAAAAACTTTTCCTGGTGTGCTCCTCCGAGTAATAGCCATACCCGTAGCTGTAAGGGCCATAGGCCTTGTACCCGTAATCCACTTTTCTGAATTCCACATCATTGAAAAGGATAGACAAATGATGTAGTTGGCCTTTCTCCTGTCTATCATTGATAAATTTGAAAGACTCCTTGTCTGTCACACCCTGCCTGACGATCAGCAGATTGATATTGGAATACTTCATCAGCTCGAAGGCATCCGCCACCAGGCTTACCGGTGGAGAATCGATGATGATATATTCATAATTCTTACGGGCCCACTTATCCAGGTCTACCATACGTGTACTCATGAGCAACTCGGCAGGATTTGGAGGTATTGATCCACCCGGGATCAGGTCGAGGTATTCGTGGTCGGATTTATGAACCGCCTCCTCAAGGGTATTTAACCCGGCCAGGTAATCGCTGAGTCCAGTTCGATCTATCAATCCAAAACTCTTGCTCAGTGTTGGTTTCCGCATATCTGCCCCGATCAATAATACTTTTTTCTGGGAGAGGGCATATGTAAAAGCCAAGTTAGCCGAGCAGAAGGTCTTTCCCTCTCCACTGCCCGAAGAAGTGATCAGGATCACCTTAATGTTACTGTCTTTCCCCAGGTATTCCAGGGAAGCCCTGATCCCCCTGAAAGATTCTGCTACCAGTGACTTTGGTGCATGATGGACAGCCAGGTTGTCACTCTCCAGGCTATGCCCGACTGTTCCAAGTATAGGTATCCGGGTATGCTGCGTGAGCTCTTTCACGCTCATTACTGTGTTGTTCATGAGCTGCCGGAGATAGATAAACCCAAGGGGCAACCCTAAACCAAAGGCAATGGCCACCAGGTAAATCTTACCCTGGTTGGGTGAAACGGGCATATTCTTGTTGTAACCCGGATTGGTCACCATTTCATAATCAGAGACTGTAGCAGCCTGTGCAATAAACACTTCTGTTCGCCTTGTGATCAGGTTGTAATAAACTGTTTCATACAGCTCCACCTGCCGAAGCACTTCGGCATATTCCTGCGACTGTGACTGAAACCCTCTGATTGAACGGTAGAAGTCACTGATTTTCTGTGAGAGTCTTCGAATCTGCACAGAGTTAGCTTCTTGCATATTTCTGGCACTTTCGAATATGTTTTGTCTGATACGATCCAGCTCTGAAGCTGACCTGTTCACGAGTGGATTATCCTGATTGGATGGATTTTTATCTATTTTATCCAGCCATTTTGTTTCCGTATACAGTCGCATCAGGTCACTCATGGGAGGCGCATCAATCCCGATCATAGCAGGAGCAAATATGCCCTCTTCCCGGTCCTCTTTCAGGTATTCAATCAGATAATCAAAATATTGATTAGCAATCTGAAGTTCTGATTTTTCTGATTCCAGGACATCAATTTTATCAAAGACCATTGTTTCATCGGAAACAAGCAATCTGTTTTCCAGCTGAAAGTCATTGACTTTGTTTTGATAGGATCTAATAGAATCAGAGATCTGGGGCAGGTATTCATTGATAAACATGAGTGTGTTGGTAAACTGCCTGTTCTTTTCTTCCAGCCCCATATCTACAATTACCTGCAAGTATGTCTTCAAAAAATCAAAGGCTTTCTCCGGAAGTTCACTCTCAATACGAGCATCCAGGATCTGGGAGTTAGATTTTTGCCATGACAGCTGAAGCTTAGACCTGTATTCAGACAACAATAATTCGGGTCTGTTGATCACAAAATAGTGCCGATTGTTGAGGTCATTGCCATTTTTACTGATTCGGTTTATTGTACATTGCCACCCATCCAGATCAAAGGGCCGGTTAAATTCTAAAACATTTCCGGATACAATTTCGCTCCAAACCGGATCTTCAGTTCTCAAGGTGAAACTGAGGTGATCTTCAGTATCTACATAAAAAGGGATGCCATACGGGACCCTGGAATCCTTCTTAAAATGTACCTTATAAAAATCAAAAGGATAGATCTCAGAGGCTTTTAACCTACCTACCAAAAAGTAAGACACATTAAAATCCAACCGATCAAGCGTTTCCTGGATCCTGTCCTGGGATTTGAGTAAAGGGATCTCCTGAGAGATCTGGATATTTTCCTGCAGCATCACCTGCGTCTCCGCTAGCTGAAGCAATGGATTGTTAGGTGTTTTATCAAATTTTTTAGTAACAAAGCTGGCTGAGACGATGTAAATAGAACTCGTATAGCGGACAGTAAGATAGGCTGCCGTAAATCCAATGATCAGGAACAAGGCCACCCAGTGCCACTGAAGCAGGATCTGGCTGACGAATTTTTTAAATTCGTAGTTGTATTCTTTTTGTTTTTCCTGATGCGTGTTCAAGGCGTTTATACGTGCTGGTTTGTTGTGTGTAAATATGTTTTACTCACCAATTTGCGAAGATAAGGGGGATCTGTTGATTTGTGGATTTGTTTATCTGCTTATTTGTTGATTCGTTTATTTGTTGATTTGTTGATCTGTCCTCATCATCTACTTAATTGTGAATTGCGGAAGGCATTCAATTTATTTCCCAATTCCTCCAGTTCAGGCCTTAATTGCAAATATTTATCCTCGCTGATAAATTCCAAATCGAGTGCAAGTATGGTCATATTCAATACTTCTAACAGACTGCCATAAGCCATAACTGTAAAATGAGCCTGATCTCTCATTGTTTTTCTTGATGTACCTTCAGCAAGGTTATTGCTAATTGAAACAGCCGCTCTTCTAACCTGTGAAGTCATTCCGAACTTTTCTTCATCCGGAAAGTCTTTTGTTAAAAGATAAACCGACTTCACTATTTTTCTGGACAGCTTCCACACCTCTAGTTTTTCGAAAGAGTAGGTATACATGGTGGTTTGGCTCGTAGCCGAGGAGATTCTTAATCTTACTAATATCTGCAAGGGAGTGTCTTACATCTCCGGGGCGTTCGTCCCGATGGATGGCATCCAAATCCTTACCGCTAATTTCTTTGAGGAAGCCTACCATGTCTAATAAGGTGGTCCGTTCTCCGCAGGCGACGTTATACACCTGGTTGAGAGCCTCCGAATTCTCAGTAAATAAGCCTTTCATATTGGCCTGGACCGCATTGTCTACATAGGTGAAATCGCGGCTGGTGAGGCCATCCCCAAAAATCTTAGGGGGTACGCCTTCAAGGAAGGCTTTGCAAAACAGTGGGATCACCGCTGCATAAGGATTGTCAGGATTTTGGTTGGGTCCGAAGACATTGAAATAGCGCAGCCCTACAAAATCCAGTCCGTAGGTCCTATTGAAAACCTGTGCATACATTTCAATGGCGGCCTTACTCACTGCATAGGGTGATAATGGATTGCCAATCTTGTCTTCTACCTTCGGTAGTCCGGGATGGTCGCCATAGGTGCTGGATGAAAATGCCAGGATCACCCGGTCAATCTTTTGTTCCACGGCAGCATGCAGGATGTTTACCGTGCCCCCAACATTCACCCGGTCAGTGGTCATCGGGTCTTTGATTGATCGGGGCACGGAGCCCAGGGCAGCCTGGTGCGAGACCTTGTGGATGTCTTTCATGGCTTCCAGGCAGGTGCTGTAGTCGCAGATGTCGCCTTCGAGGAATTCAAAGTTCGGGTTGGATTGGAAGGGTTTGATGTTTTTGAGGTAACCGTTACTTAGATTATCTAATACACGGACTTGACCGATTCGCTCATCAGCAAGTAAAGTTGATACTAGATTTGATCCAATAAAACCGGCTCCGCCTGTGACTAATATGTTGATTTTATCTTTTGTCATTGATTTTCACCGCTCAAGCCGCGGGGGCTCTTCCTTTTTCCATTGATGAAAAAGGAAGCAAAAAATCTAGGCCTGTAAAAATTTAACGGAAAAAATGAGACGGTCTCCGGTAATCAAAACAAACTCGTCCGCCAGCTGGCGGACTCAAACAGTATTTTGAATATCGGTTTTCGTCCACTCATTTTTTCTAGTCGTTAAATTTTCAACGGCCGTAGCTTACTAACAATATTTTTCCCCAATATCCTCAAACAGACTAACCGAACTTGTGTGGTGGGTCCCTTTAGGGAAAAAGGGTGTGCGGTTGGATTGGAAGGGTTTGATGTTTTTGAGGTAACCGTTTGATAAGTTATCTAAGACCCGAACTATATTAACCCTCGGATCTTTTAGTAAGGCACTAACTAGATTGCTTCCTATAAAGCCTGCACCTCCTGTAATTAAAATATTTACTTTTTCTTTTTTCATTTAGTTCCGCTCAAGCCCTGCCTGCCGGCAGGCAGGCGCGGAGGCTTTTACTTTCTTCCTTGATGAAGAAAGTAAACAAAGAAATCAAGGCCTGTAAATCTTTTGCTAGAAAATTGAGTAGGTCCCCAATAATCAAAATAAACTCCCCCGATAGTTATCGGGGTCAGACAGTATTTTGAATCTCATTATTCGTAAACTCAATTTTCTTTAACGCAAAATATTTAATGGCCGAAGCTTACTAACAATGCTTTTCCAAATATCCTCAAACAGACTAACCGAACTTGTGTGGTGGGTCCCTTTAGGGATTATGGGCGCGGGAAGGTTTACAATGCCCATGATGCTTACGAGGTAACCGTTGGAGAGGTTGTCGAGGACGCGGACTGCTCCTATTCGAGGATCGTTTAGGAGTGTAGCTACTAAGTTTGAGCCAATGAAACCGGCTCCGCCTGTTACTAATATGTTAGTTTTTGAATCAGTCAATCAAAAAAGGATTTATCCTAAATATTTTTGTTAGTGCTAGATAAAACATCTCTTCTTTATGCCCTCGGGCCGGGCAGGCCCTTCATTTTTGTCTTGACACAAAAACGAAGCAAAAGTCAAGAAAAATTTAAGCGCACGAGCCGACCATCGCACACCACGCGCAAATTTTTCCCCCACCGCCGTAATTGATTAGGTATCATTATTATACTATGTTTTGGAATACGGATTGCGTACGGTGGGTCCCCTTGTTCAATGCCGAAGCCTTGGCGTAGGTATTTAGGGGTTAGGGGTGCGGGAAGGTTTTCAATGTCCTTGATGTTTTCGAGGTAACCGTTACTTAGATTATCTAATACACGGACTAGACCGATTCGTTCATCAGCAAGTAAAGTTGATACTAGATTTGATCCAATAAAACCACAACCTCCAGTAACTAATATGTTGATTTCATCTTTTGTCATTGATTTTCACCGCTTAAGGGAAAGAAATCAGGAGATAGAAATCAGAAATCAGTAGATTTTCGCTGAGTTTGTTTCTATTTAATAATTCAAGATCGCTCACGATGATGGTTTTTCTATTTCCTTTCTATTGCTGTCTCACAGTGAAAATCCGAGGATTGTGTTGTTGCATCGTTCCTTCGATTAATCCCCCTCGTCACCTCTTTCAACGCAGAGTCCCTTCCAGGTGACTCTGCTGGGAACAGAATAAGGATTGGTTGATTTGTTGATAAGTTGATTTGTTTAGCCTGTTACAGTCTTCCACTAATATAGTATCCCCAAAAAAATCCAGGTCTATTGATTTCCTGTGGGAATTGTAATGCCAATGCAGTTCCACCAACAAGACGAAAGTGCTCAAATGCTGGTATACTTTGAATATTTCTCAGTAGAACCAATGTCTCTGGTTCGACCGCCTCAATGTGTAACATCGAAAACTTTCAATGGGTTTTTCAGATAGCGTTGCTATAAAATTTAAAGCCTTAGGTTCCAGAGATCGTAATCTTTGAGATACGGTTGCAATCTCTTCAACTCCATACACCTTCTTAATTAGCAGCCAGTCTTTTAATAGTCCGTACTCTAAGGCTCGTTGGATGATGTAGGCTTTGTTTTTTTCCAGGCCGAGGTTTTCTCTTTTCACATCCCAGAAGAGATGTTTGGAGAATTGTTGGATGATGGAGTGATCATGCATAGGAGGCAGGAGACAGAATACAGGAGATTTTCGCAGAGTTTGATTTTTGAGTATTGTTCAAGTTTGTTCACGATTGATTCCTTCTATTTCCTTTCTATTGCAGTCTCATAGTGAAAATCCGAGGATTGTGTTGTTGGAACATTCATTTAACCAATCCCCCTGGATTAGAAATCAGGAGACAGAAATCAGCAATCAGAAGATTTTCGCTGAGTTTGTTTCTATTTAATAATTCAAGTTTGCTCACGATGATGGTTCTTCTATTTCCTTCTATTTGCAGTTTCACAGAGATGAATCCGAGAATTGTGAATTAATGAATGACTTTCGAAATAAAAGACGTTAAACTATCTATAATCATGAATCGGAGTGCTCCTGTATTCTGATTTCTGTATTCTGTATTCTATCTAAGGCTTCACAATCTTCCATTAATCAATGCTCTATCCAGGACTCCTTTTACATCATAGACCACACCGTCTTTTTTCTTCAAGGCTGGGATGTCCAGGGACTCAAATTTCTGATGGGCGACGGCTAAGATAATTGCATCATAAGGTCCTTCAGGTTCCGGGATCAGCGATAGATTAAATTCTTCTTGCACCTCTTCATTGCTAGCCCATGGGTCGTAAATATCTACCTGCAGGGAGTAGTCTTGCAGTTCGCTGATAATGTCGATGACGCGGGTGTTGCGGATATCGGGGCAGTTTTCCTTGAAGGTGATACCAAGGACCAACACCCTGGCTTCTTTCACACGGATATCTTGTTTCACCATCAGCTTTACGGTCTGCTCAGCTACAAAGGAACCCATGCTATCGTTGAGTCTGCGTCCAGCCAGGATGATCTCCGGATGGTAACCCAACTCCTGGGCTTTTTGTGCCAGGTAAAACGGATCTACGCCAATGCAATGTCCTCCAACAAGACCTGGTCGAAATGGCAGAAAATTCCATTTCGTTCCGGCCGCTTCCAAAACCTCTTTAGTGTCAATACCGATGAGATTAAAGATCTTTGCAAGTTCGTTTACAAAAGCCACGTTGATATCACGCTGGCTGTTTTCTATGACCTTGGCAGCTTCAGCCACCTTGATGGAGCTGGCTTGGTAGGTACCGGCCGTGATCACACTAGCATAAAGTGCGTCCACTTTATCAGCTATTTCCGGTGTGGATCCCGATGTTACTTTCAATATTTTCTTGACAGTATGTTCCTTATCTCCAGGGTTGATCCGCTCGGGGGAATAGCCCGCAAAGAAGTCTTTATTGAAGCTCAGCCCGGATCCCTTTTCCAGTTCAGGAACACAAATCTCTTCTGTCACTCCCGGGTATACTGTAGACTCATAAATCACAATGTCACCTTTTTTGAGTACCTGACTGACAGTTTCACTGGCTTTGATCAGGGGGGTGAAAACCGGACGATTGTTTTTGTCTGTTGGTGTGGGGACCGTGATGATAAAGACATTGCAATCTTTTAGGTCTTTCACTTCGGAGGTAAAGGACAAGTTACCAGACTGCAGAACGGTCTTGAGCTCATCATCCGCAACTTCAAGGGTATGGTCATGGCCCCTGGTGAGTTCCTGGACCCGATTCGCTTTGATGTCAAAGCCAATCACCTTGTACTTTTCAGCGAAGGCGACAGCAAGGGGTAGGCCGACGTAGCCTAAACCTAGAATTCCTATTTTATGCAATGGTATGATGATTACGGAGAATTGTACGGGAAGACTTCTGAATTCTAAAAGAATACAGAATACAGGAGACAGGAGACAGGATGATGATGCCTAAATAAGGTTGACCGGATTTAACACTCTGTATTTATCTAAATAACTTACTTTCATTCTGTTATTAGAATAAGACCTATCCATAATCAATTCTTCAAATTGATCTGGACTAATACCTCCAATTGAACTATGTGGCTTCTGAGAATTATACATTCTTACTGCCTTGGCTAATGCCGCTCTAAGTTCAATTGGAGTAGTAGGATTATAAGGTTTTAGGTAGTTATTCTTTATTATCCCGTTTAAACGTTCAGCATGAGGATTTTCATACGCTGTTTTACCCATGCTATTATCTAACCCTTGCTTTTTGGTTAAACTAAGGAATTCCTTGCAATAATATTGACCACCTCCATCAGAATGGAAAATAGTACCGGAGAGTTCAGTGTTTTTCCTAGTCAAAAATGCTTTTGTCAGTGCTGGAATTGTTGTTGTTCCGCTCGTAATGTTGAGCTACAGCTCCAGCCTATAATCTTCCTTGAATACAGATCTGTTATGAAGGTCAAGTAAAAAAACTTTCCATTCATCTCATAGTATGTAATGTCACTAACCCAAGCCTGGTTGACATGTGTCAACTCCCTATCAACAATCAGATTATCAAACCTAATTACCCCTGTTGAATCAGTCGTCCTCCTAAAATTACGATCAATACGTACTTTATAGCCCAATTGAGCAAACTGCTGCTCGAAAGCATCTCTACCTAGTGTTTTAGGCTCAATCAGCTTATATATGTATCTCAACGCCATCTTTGGATGATCTGATCTTACCTGATCTACAATTGGTATTAAGTAATTCAACTCTTCCATCTTCCTTATTTGGCGGTTTAAACGCTTATGCAATGCTTGTTTGCTAATGCCTACTACTGCATAAAGTCGATTCAACTTGATTTTGTGTTTTTCCCTGTTGTACCAGAACCACTGGATGGTTTTGAACCAAACTTTTTTTTAATATCAATCCCCACCTCTTCAGAAGCTATTTCCACCATCTTCTTATGAAACTCAATCTCTATCTGCTTCTGACCCAAAAGCTGCTCTAATTCTTTGCTTTCTCTTTGAGAGCCTCGATTTTCCGTGTATCGCTTTTCACTTCAATAACTTGTCTTGTGCCTCGCTTTAATTGTGTGGAGTAGAGATGGATCCATTTATAAACCGAACTTCGGGTTACTTGATATTCCCTACTGACCTCACTAACCGTGGTTAAATGACGGTCTATCTCACTTACTTTTTTCTGCTTAAACTCTTTACTAAAATAACGACGTTGTCTTTCTAAGCGACTTAACTTCTCAAATTCATTTAATGTTGCCATTTCTTCTGTTTTCTAAACTTATAAAAATGGTCAACCTATTTCAGGCATTGACAGTATGATGATGCCTAAATAAGGTTGACTTCGTTATCTATTGGTTGTGCTGTCTGTTTAATGTCCCATTTACAGCCAGCTTTCTAAACACAGCGTCCCTTTCCAGAGACTCTACTAGAAACGTGTAAGAAAGGAGTGGTGAGTAGAATATGTACCTTTCATGTGAGCTAAGATCCATTCACTCCGCTTCGCTGCGTTCAGGATGACGTTGAGGTGCTTGTTTTTCACTTCACATTGTTTGTCTAGAAAACAATCGCAAAATCACAGATAAACCAACCGATTCCTGATTAATATTGCCGGAGTGATAAATAAGATGACTTATAGGGTTGTGATGCTTATGCTGGTTCTGGTTGCTGGTGTGCAAACTACTATGCTGGCACAGGAGCTAAGTGATCTGGAGGCTGTGGAAATTGATGGAGATAACTTCATCTTTGATTATCGGTTACATAGAAATCCTTTTTTTATTCTCAGAAACCTTACGCTTGAAGATAGTGTGAAGGAAAAGAAACACATACATCTTTACAGAGGAAGTGTAATTTATGGTGGGGAGCACCTAGATGGAAAGTATCAAAATCGAAAGCACTATAAACTGGATTTTCAGCTAGAGCCGTATTACAATAGTCGGTTTGGGGACATAGATGATCCATTTCGGACGCAGCTAGGCATTGGACCCAGATTGGAATGGACATCAAAGTGGGGAATTTATGGTGTATTTCAATGGTTAATACCGATCCAAAATGATTTTGATATTGAGGTGGGATTTGGTCACAGGCCAGGTGAAACAGGAATTGGTTTTACCAGGATTTTCAACCAAAGAGTCTTTCTTAATGCTTTTGCAGGAATCTTTACAAATAGGAGGTACGGAGCAAGTTCAGAATTGATTCTTATGAATGAAAGTGGAAGGCTTTATTATGGTGGGGGGCTTTTCTATTCCGGACCGTACATCTACACCGATAACACATTCATTCGTGAGCGTGTAAGATATCTCAGTGGATATGGATTTTTAGCTTATCGAATTGTTAGTCAGGACCTTACTATCAGGCTAGTGGGAGAAAGATATCTCTACGAAGATTATGGAGGCAGACTGGAAGTAGTCCGTCAATTTGGCAACACGGATATTGGCTTCTATGCACAAAAAAGTAAGAATGGTGAGAATGGTGGAATTATGGTCACCTTGTCATTATGGCCAAGGAAATTCTACACCAATAGTTGGTTTCAAATAAGACCTCCACACAGTCTTAAAATACAGTATGACCTCCTTACTGCGACCCGTAGCGGACAGGCACTTCGCAATCAAACCGACTTGTTTTATGACATTTTACGCTTTAACCCCTATTTCATTAAAGAGCAAATGAAAACATTATCGAAATGATCAAATAATTTCAAATAATTACCTTAAAACTTTAATTAATGGGACTATTTTTAGTTATTTGTAGTAATATCTTATAGTGTAGGAACCGGTAGCATGCATAGCGTTAGAAAAATATTGTTTTTTGCTTCTATATCGGGATTGCTTCTAGCGATTGCGTGTACAAAGTTGGGACCGGTACCTGATTTTGAATATTCTTATGACTTTAAGCCATCACTGCCTGATATCGATATTGCCAGCCTGAGGGCGGAGACAATTAATATCACACCGGGAACTATCAATACTAACGGATATAGTAATTTCTCGTCATCCGTTTCAAATCCGACTACTGCTTCAAATTATGCTACGGCAGTAAATTCAGCATTCACCGCAGGTCAACAGACATTTTGGGACGGACAAACACAGGCTTCCATATTAGCGCTTTTGCAAGCAGGTGATGCCAATGCAAGAGCTCAGATATCTGCAGCGATTAGTTCATTTCAGTCGAATGGCTTATTAGCAGGTTTGGTGCCAACAGTAATACCTGCATCTGGGAACTTAATTTCCAATTCAGGGAGAATGAGTTCAAGAACTAACTTTTACACGGAGCATAACCTGTTCACTTTAACGCAATTTTTTCTTGTGCAAGATCAAGAATTGGAAGATTGCAGGCAGGCTGCCATTGAAGCATTTAATACAGCTCAAACCGTGATAGATGATCTACTAACACAGCAGTTATCAGATATTCAATCACAATTTAACAGTGAATCTCCACTTACTGAGGCACAACGTACAGCACTTGAATCAGATGCTCAATCACGACACAATACCAGATTAAATGACTACCTTTCTTTATACAATACTGCAGCAAATAACATATCAGTATTACATGGAGCAGGAAATATTACAGTTGCTGAGCGTGATTTACTGGAAATTCTAAATCTTGCTGTCTATGGAGTGTTTGTTGATTCCAGCCTTATTTTGCTCACCACCGAAATTAATTTGATCGACACGCTCATAGCACAAGCTGATACTAATTTAGTCTCGACAAGAGATTCACTAACTACTCAAGCAAACTACAACTACTCCAATGAATTAAACAGATTGACACAATTGAGGGATGCTACGATAAGTAAGTGTCACAACCAGGGAGGAACGAATGTCAGCTAAATAAAAGATATGAGAAAGCATTACATCATATTAATTTTTAGCTTGTTGCTAGTAGTATTAGTGACAGATGTAGAAGCTCAACGGCGTCGCAACAGGGGGTATCGTGGTTATCGCCCTCCAGGTAGTGGATTCAATTTCGCCACCATGCTTCATAGTTTTAATTTTAATGTTGGTTACTATCGGCCACGCATGGATTATTGGAACAATGATTCATATCTTGCTGAATTAGGAAAAAATTATAACGGTGCAATCATGTTCCAGGGTGGCATCGATCTGGATATTTATGACGGATTTATGGTTGGCTTATATGGAGGAACTTACTCTGATAAGGTTGAGGTTTACAATCAAATTGGCGGCATTGAACGAACAGAAAAGCATCGGTACAGGATAACTCCTATTTCAATAGTTGGTAAATACCAATTCAACTTTGGAAACCCAAGGTTAAGGTATCGTCAACGGGGGCTAGCCAAAATACACCCTTATGGTGGTCTTGGGGCGAATTTCAATCTAATAACCAACACATTAGTACGCGAATTCACTGACCCTGAGAGAGAAAACCAACGATCTGTAGGAAATGGTACTACTTTGACCATTTCAGGAATTCTTGGAGTAAGGTATGACCTCACGCCATATGTGGGCATTGGTACTGAAGTAAACTATTTCTTTGGTGGCTTTAATCAGACAGTGAACACTGGAAACGGGCAAACTGAAGATGCAACCATTTCCATCACTGGTCCATTTATTTCAGGGACCCTATCTGTGAACCTTCAGCCGCCTAAGGGAAGAAGAAGGGCGAGGTACAGGTAGTTCACAGAATACAGAATACATGAGACAGAATGGTGGGTGCCTAGCATGGGTTGACCTCGGTGTCTGGGGTCGTGTCTTTTTGGATTTGGGTCTCCGCCCGAGAAGTTAGGAATCAGAAATCAGAAATCAGACGAACGTCCCTAAAATAGGCTAATCGCTTTGTCTAATGGTAGTGTTTCATTGGGATTGAGGTCTCCTAGATTTTAGAGTGTGCTACAGTAGCGCAGAGTCCCTAATGGAGACTCTACTGGGAACTGAATACAGGAGTCAGGAAACAGAAATCAGAAATCAGAATGGGTATGTGCCTAGCATCATAGGTTGACTTCGTTATCTAATGGTCGTTCGTTTTAAAGCCCAGCGTACTTTGTGCGAGATGCTGCTTGAATTGGGGGAGCCAACTCACCCTATAGTTCGATTTCGTAAAGTTGTTAGTGCTAGCTCTCCCTCTGGAATTGCAACAAAAAACTAGACATTAGGTTAAGCGCATTTTGAATAATTGATTCTACCATATTGCTCGGGAGTTTTATATCCCAAGAATTCATGTTTTCTTTTTCTGTTGTACCAGATTTCCATGAACTCAAATAGCTCATTTTTAGCCTGTAAAACACTGTGGAATTTCACATGTCTGACCAGTTCTGATTTAAGGGTTTTGAAAAAGGTTTCTGCTACGGCATTATCCCAGCAGTTACCTTTTCTGCTCATACTTTGACTTACCATGCTTCCCATCAATTTATTACTGAATTCATAACAAGCATATTGTACGCCTTGATCGGAATGAAATATCAATTGACCTTTCTCTATGGGCCTATTGAGGATAGCCATGTTCCAGGCTGATAGCACGGTATCACGTGCAGACATGTTTGTACTTAGTGACCACCCAATAACCTTTCTATCGAACAGATCCATTATTATGGTTAAATACATCCAGCCTTGAGAGGTAGGAACATAGGTAATATCTGAGACCCATTTTCTTCCTGGAATATCTGCTTTAAAGTCCCTATTCAATAGATTTGAAGCAATTGGAAAACTATGCTTTGTGTCTGTTGTAGTTCCTCTGAATTTCTTGCAAACAATGCTCTTAAGGCCCATAGACTTCATTATCCTGGCAACTCTGGGCCTGGATATATGCCAACCCCTTTCCCTAAGCACATCAGTGATCTTTGGACTTCCATAACGACCTTTGCTGTTACGATATAACTTGTCAATCTCCTTGCTCAGTTGCTCTGTTTCTATCTGTCTTTTTGAAGGCTTTCTGCTTCTCCAGGAGTAGTAACCACATTTACTTACTTTGAAAGTTTGACACATCTTCTCAACACCAAATTTGTGGCTATGATCCATTATGAATTGGAATATTTGTTGTCTCCCTTGGAGAAGATGCTTATGGCCTTTTTTAAGATGTCGCGTTCAATTTGGGCATCTTTTAGCTCCCGTTTTAATTTGGCAATCTCCTTCTGCTCTGGTGTCATATTGACATTGCCATGACCTGAAAAACTCCCAGAACCATACTGATTATACTCTCTTTTCCATCGGGCTACCAACTCTCTCCTGATTCCAAGTTCATCGGCTACCTCCCTGGTTGATTTTCCTGATAAGCAAAGGTTGACTGTCATCTCTTTGAACTCTTTGTCAAAGTGTCTTCTTTCTCTTTTCATTATTACAGTAAATTTAGCTTTAAAGTGCTTTACTTACTGTCTAGTCAAATGTAGCAGCTTCACTCTCTTAGGAAGAGAGGGTGATTGTAAGTTTCGTAAGGATTACGGTCCCTGTAGTTTTGGGAAGACCAAGGTAACGCAGAGTCTCTAAAGGAGACTCTGCTGGGACTGGGATAGGAGTCAGGAGACAGAATACAGAATACAGAATGATGATGCCTAAATAAGGTTGACCGGATTTAACACTCTGTATTTATCTAAATAACTTACTTTCATTCTGTTATTAGAATAAGACCTATCCATAATCAATTCTTCAAATTGATCTGGACTAATACCTCCAATTGAACTATGTGGCTTCTGAGAATTATACATTCTTACTGCCTTGGCTAATGCCGCTCTAAGTTCAATTGGAGTAGTAGGATTATAAGGTTTTAGGTAGTTATTCTTTATTATCCCGTTTAAACGTTCAGCATGAGGATTTTCATACGCTGTTTTACCCATGCTATTATCTAACCCTTGCTTTTTGGTTAAACTAAGGAATTCCTTGCAATAATATTGACCACCTCCATCAGAATGGAAAATAGTACCGGAGAGTTCAGTGTTTTTCCTAGTCAAAAATGCTTTTGTCAGTGCTGGAATTGTTGTTTGTTCCGCTCGTAATGTTGAGCTACAGCTCCAGCCTATAATCTTCCTTGAATACAGATCTGTTATGAAGGTCAAGTAAAAAAACTTTCCATTCATCTCATAGTATGTAATGTCACTAACCCAAGCCTGGTTGACATGTGTCAACTCCCTATCAACAATCAGATTATCAAACCTAATTACCCCTGTTGAATCAGTCGTCCTCCTAAAATTACGATCAATACGTACTTTATAGCCCAATTGAGCAAACTGCTGCTCGAAAGCATCTCTACCTAGTGTTTTAGGCTCAATCAGCTTATATATGTATCTCAACGCCATCTTTGGATGATCTGATCTTACCTGATCTACAGTAATTCAACTCTTCCATCTTCCTTATTTGGCGGTTTAAACGCTTATGCAATGCTTGTTTGCTAATGCCTACTACTGCATAAAGTCGATTCAACTTGATTTTGTGTTTTTCCCTGTTGTACCAGAACCACTGGATGGTTTTGAACCAAACTTTTTTTTAATATCAATCCCCACCTCTTCAGAAGCTATTTCCACCATCTTCTTATGAAACTCAATCTCTATCTGCTTCTGACCCAAAAGCTGCTCTAATTCTTTGACTTTCTCTTTGAGAGCCTCGATTTTCCGTGTATCGCTTTTCACTTCAATAACTTGTCTTGTGCCTCGCTTTAATTGTGTGGAGTAGAGATGGATCCATTTATAAACCGAACTTCGGGTTACTTGATATTCCCTACTGACCTCACTAACCGTGGTTAAATGACGGTCTATCTCACTTACTTTTTTCTGCTTAAACTCTTTACTAAAATAACGACGTTGTCTTTCTAAGCGACTTAACTTCTCAAATTCATTTAATGTTGCCATTTCTTCTGTTTTCTAAACTTATAAAAATGGTCAACCTATTTCAGGCATTGACAGAATGGACGTGTGCCTAGCATTGTTTGATCACGTTGTCTAATGGTCGTGTCTTTTTTGATTTGGGTCAGCCAACTTAAAACACAGCATCCTCTGCAAAAGACGCTATTTGAACTTTAAATCAAAAGAGCTTCCACCAGGGTTTCTTCTCCACTTTGGGGAATTGGTTGTTGCCAGAGATCATGTGGTAGATCTCGCCCCATTGGGGTAATCCCCCGACATTGCGATCGTCGATGAAGATGTCGGCGTTTAGCTTGCCTCCTATCTCATCTTCACCTTCGAAGTTTTTGTTGACCGCGTAGAACTCAATGCCATGTTTCCTGCAGAACTCGACTGCCTCTTCAAGCGTTTTGCCTCTTCTCACCGTCCACAGGATCAGACGGTGGCCATCTTTCTGGAGCATCTGCAGGGTCTGGATGGCAAATGGTTGTGGCTTACCTATCTTGGGATACCGATCATCTACGATCGTGCCGTCGAAGTCTACTGCTATTATTTTTGAGTCTATGAGCATGGTATCTTTGAGCTGGAGGCTCAAAGATAGAATACAGGAGACAGAATTAAGAATTCAGAATGGGTGTGTGCCTAGATTAGGTTGACTTCGTTGTCTAATGGTTCCTTTTAAAACACAGCGTGCTTTGTGAGAGATGCTGCTTGAACTGGGGGAGCCAACTCACCCTATAGTTCGATTTCGTAAAGTTGTTTGTGCTAGCTCTTCCTCTCTTAGGAAGAGAGGGGGATTGTGAATTTCGTAAGGATTGCGATCCCTGTAGTTTCGGGAAGACCAAGGTAACGCAGAGTCCCTAAAGGAGACTCTTCTGGGACTGGGATAGAATACAGGAGACAGAATTCAGAATTCAGAATGATGATGCCTAAATAAGGTTGACCGCTTTGTTTATGAATATCGGATTTGCCACCAGCTGAATACGCAGCGTCCTCTTCGAGAGACGCTGCTCGAAAGGGGGAAATCAGAAATCAGGAATCAGAAGTCAGACGATCACTCAAAACCCGCCTATACCATTGGCCATGAGGACTGCCATAAGTGGGATGATAAACAGCAGGAAGACTTCCAGGCGGATCATGTTGATGATTTTTGAGGGGATGGTAATCTGATCATCGGGGCTTCCCTTGCGTTGTTTTAGGAAGAATACGGTTGGGAATATGGAAAGGATGCCGACAGTGATAAATGTTGTTACCTTCATGTGGAAGATCCAGTTCTTCGAGTATAGCTCGGCAGGCTTGCCTACCCAGAACCACATGGTGAGGCCGGCAAACAACACAATGATAGCGCTCAAGCCATATATTCCATCTACTTTAGAGATCCTCGATATTTGGTCCCTGGTCATAGAAGATTTTACATAGAATAGCTCGATCAATAGCGTGCCTACCACACCAAAGATGCCCAGGAAGTGAAGGTATTTTACGATGATGAATTCGGTCATGGTTGTTAGGTTATTGAGTTATTGAGTTATTTAGTTATTGGGTTAATCCACCTACGCCAAGGCTTCGGTGGACACAGTGGGTTAATGGGTTATTCCGCCTTCGCTAAAGCTTCGGCGGACAAGTCGGCGGACAAGTGGATTATTAGGTGAAATTTAGGAAGTTTTTGATCCATTGGCTAAGTAAACTTGTGTGAACCTCTTTATTTAGGCTTTGAAGCGCTTCATTTACCCTTTGAGACCCGATGCGCTCAACCCGGGACTGAAATACATCCTGGTTGTATGCCTTGGTGAACTCGGGATGGCCCTGGATTCCCAGGATGCGATTGTTGATACTGATGATTCCATTGGCGCAGCTTGGAGAAGATGCATGGACAATAGCATTTTCAGGCAAGATCGAAATCTGATCCTGACACAACATCAGGATGTTAACATTCTTTGCCTCCGGATCCATCCAGGAAGCAGGTCGGGTAATGCTATGCTCATGCACCCCGATCAGGTAACCTTCGTTTGATTTGGTCACCTTTCCTCCAAGGGCCTCTCCTATTACCTGGTGCCCGAAACATACACCAACATATTTTTTATCAGTATCAGCTACTTCCTTTGTAAGTTGAATCAGGTCTTTTATCCAGCTTTCTTCTTCATAGACTGACCTTTTCGATCCGGTGACAACAAAACCATCATAGTCTTTAATGTCCGGGAACTGGTTATCGCAAACGAAATGGGCGTCAGCAGGCATGCCGAGTAAACGATCAAACATCACCGGGTAAGTACCATGCACTTTATCAAAAGGTTTCGCCACATGATCGCAAACGAGCAATGCCAGCTTCATCTACCCGTGTTTTAGGTGGTAAGACTTGGGTCTGGTGAGGTAATCAAAGCCCAACACTGAAAGCGTGCAGCCTCTTCCAGAATCCTTCACGCCCGTCCAGCTAAGCTCTGGATCCAGGTAATCACAACGATTCATAAACCAGGTACCCGTTTCAACCTGATCACCGATCCTGATCGCTCTATCCCGATCTTTTGTCCATATAGAAGCAGTTAGCCCGTATTTGCTATCGTTCATCAGATGAATGGCATCCTGATCATCTTTTACTGCCATGATACCCACCACAGGGGCAAAGCTTTCTTCTTTCATCACCAGCGTCTCATGGTTGACATTGACCAGAACCTGCGGAGCCAGATAGGGCAATGGATGGTCTGGAAACTCACCTTTTCCAATCAAAGCCTTTGCTCCTTTTTTAATGGCCTCATCAATATGTGATATGGCTGTTTTGGCATTCGATACCCTGACCATCGGGCCAAGTGTTATTTCTTTCTCGAGCGGATTTCCAAGCTTGTATTGTCGGGTGAGCTTAACGAATTCCGAAACAAAATCATCGAACCGGCTCTCATGTACATAGATCCGCTCCACACCACAGCAGGACTGTCCTGAATTGAAGAAGGCTCCATCTACCAGGTTTTCAACTGCATTGGCCAGATCGGCATCTTCAGTGACATAAGCCGGGTCTTTGCCTCCCAGCTCCAGCCCGATACCGGTAAACCTGTTTTGGATGGCTCTTCGCACCGCCTTCCCTCCTTCTACCGAACCAGTAAATCCTACATGGGCAACCCGATGATCATCCACTACTTTGGCCACCTGATCATGTGATATGTGTAGCGATTGGAACACGCCTTTTGGTGCTCCGGCTGCCTCAAATGCTTCAGCAAATCGCTCGGCACACAATGCTGTCTGGTCAGCAAACTTCAATATGACCGTATTACCAGCCAGGATTGCAGGGATCACCGCATTGACGGCAGTCAGGTAAGGATAGTTCCAGGGAGCCAAAACCAGGATGACCCCAAGTGGCTCCTTTTTGATGTATCGTGTGAAGCCTTTTTTTTCAGGAACCCGAATTTCTCTAAGCCCCTCCTCCGCCATCGCAATCATGGATTGTGCTCGCTCAACAAAACCTCCTTTGATCTCATTGGGAGTATAGGCTATTGGTCTTCCCATCTGCCAGGAAAGCTCCTCTCCCCACTCTGAAGCGTGTATCTTGAAATAATCAACTACTGCCTGGCACAAGGCGATTCGTTCTCTTAACGGGGTCCTTCGCCACGTAATAAATGCTGACGTGGCCTGCTCCAGGATCTTTTCAATTTCATTTTCAGTGGCATAGTCTCGCTCTGCAAACACTGACCCGTCCACGGGGCTAATGATCTCAAACCTTGACATATATTTTGTCTATTCAGGAGTTACATAAGCGGCTGAGATACCACCATCCACCAGGAATTCACTTCCGGTGATATATGATGACTCATCAGATGCTAAATAGAGTGCAGCCTGGGCCATTTCCTTGCTTTCACCAAATCGTCCCATCGGGATATGCACCAGCCTCCTTTGTTTTTTCTCCTCAGTATCTAAAAACTTCATCAGCAGGTCCGTCTTCAATGGACCGGGACAAAGCGCATTGACCCGAATATTTTCTTTGGCGTGGACCACCGCCAGCTCTCTTGTCATAGACAGTACAGCCCCTTTACTAGCAGTGTAGGCTATCTGTGGTGTAGCTGCTCCCATTCTCGCCACAAAAGAGGCCGTATTAATGATTGACCCTCCTCCTGCTCGTCTCAATGCTGGAATCCCATACTTACAACCCAGAAATACCCCTTTAACGTTCACATTCATGGTCATGTCCCAGGTTTCCAGGTCCGTTGCCTCTGCAGTATCGTCTGAAGACAGCATGATCCCTGCATTGTTAAACAGGATATTGAGCTTTCCATAGGTCTCTTCTGCCAGCATCACCATTTGCTCTACCCCTGCAGGATTACTGATGTCCGTGCGATGGAACACCGCTTTACCGCCAAGTCCTTTGATTTCTTTCACTACCTCATTTGCTCCACCGTCGTTGATATCTACCAATACGATTTTGGCTCCTTCTTTCGCAAATAAAATGGCTGCTTCTTTTCCGATACCACTACTACCCCCTGTGATCAGGGCAACTTTGTCCTTTAGTCTCATGTGATTTTTTCAAATATTAGATCTGTTCAAAATACCGTTTGCGTTCCCAGTCCGTCACGCTGGACTCGTACGCTTCAATCTCAGTTTCAAAAAAATGGGTGTAATGTTGATGTACTTTATCACCGAAAGCCGATTTAGCAAATTCGCTTTGCCTGAATCGAAGGGTGGCTTCTTTGAGTGTCATAGGTACCGTCGGCAATTCCTTGGCCGCATAGACATCTCCGGTAAAACATTCTGGTGGGGTAATTTTTTCTTTAATTCCCCGGATACCACAAGCTAATGCAGCAGCAAATGCCAGGTAAGGGTTACAATCTGCTCCTGGTATACGACATTCGATACGCAGGCTCTTTCCTTCGCCAACCACGCGGAAACCTGCCGTCCTGTTATCTCGGCTCCATGCGATCCTGGTGGGTGCCCAGGAAGCGTCTACAAAACGTTTGTAGGAATTGATTGTGGGTGCATAAAAAGGCATGACATCAGCAGCGTATTTCATCCAACCACCGAGGAACCAGCCAAATTCGTCCGATCCTTTAACCGGTCCATATGCCTTATCTCCAACAAAAACATTCTGACCCTGCTTCCACAAGCTGATGTGTATGTGACAACTGGACCCGGCCCTGTCTTCATGAAACTTGGCCATAAATGTGATAGAGACCCCCAATTGATCTGCCAGCTCTTTCATGCATTGTTTGAAAATAACATGTCGATCGGCCATCTCCAGGGTCAGGGCGTATCGGACATTCAGCTCGTGCTGCCCAAGCCCCCACTCTCCTTTGCTGTTTTCCACAGGAACCCCCGAATTCTTCAGGTGTCTTCTAGCAGCGGCAGTAAAAAACTCTGTTCTGGTGCCTTGTAATATGTGATAGTCTTCCAGGTACCAGCCAGCCGGTTTGAGGTCATCATATTTCAACTCATTGGCCTCCCTAAAGTCATTCTCAAACAAATAATATTCTAACTCAGAAGCAGCTGAGGATTGGAATCCCAATTCATTGAGCTGTGCAATCTGATTTCTGAGAATCGACCTTGGTGCAGTAAATACCGGCTGATGGTCATTGATGTCTCTGATGTCACAAAGGACGATCGCGGTCTGTGGAAGCCAGTCGGCTTTTCTGAGCGTACCGAAATCCGGCTCCAGGTGAAAGTCTCCATAGCCTAGCTCCCAGTTGGCAGAATCATAGCCCTGTACGGGTTCCATCTCCATGTCGGTGGTCAATAAATAATCACAGGCATGGGCACCATCGTCGATCACACTTTCAAGAAAAAAATCCGCATCATAGCGCTTGCCCAGAAGCCGGCCGTAGTGATCGGTAAATGCCACAATCACCGTGGTAATATCCTCACTATCAACAAGTTGTTTTAGAGAATTTAATGTAAGGATACCTTTGTTTTCCTGACCAGCCATAGAGATAAATAAGCGTTATTCTTTGGGTTCCACAATTTTAGCCAAAATACTGATATATCTTTCTAATACCTAAACTATTCCAACTTTGATGATGAAAACTGTGTCCATAGAACTAGACCATCTTGCATAACTGCTAAACCTATACCCCAATGAATAAAAACCAAACAACTACCTTTCAGAAAGCCATCATCATGATGGGCGTTGTCATTGCTTCGATAATCCTTACTTCCTGCCAGGATCGTGTAGAGATCACCCGTGAATACACCGTTTTTGAACCCGTTTATCTTTCGCTGGCGGAGATCCGTGAAGGTGTGGACATTGCTGCACCAAAACCAATCGAAGAACGGGGCAGGATCTACCTCTATAAAAACTGGATCATGATCAACGAGCCCGGAAATGGAATTCATATCATTGACAATTCAGTACCTCAATCTCCAGCTGCCAGACAATTCATCGAGATACCTGGAAACTTTAGTTTTTCTATAAGAAATGATCTGCTTTATGCTGACAGCTATATCGATCTGGTAGTGCTTGACATCAGCAATATGGATGCGATATCTGAGGTAAACAGATTGGAGGGGATCTTCGAAAATTTTAATGATGCATATACACTAGACCCTATCAATGGGTTGATTATTGATTACGAACCTGTGAGAACGATCTCGGTTACCCTGGAAGAGGCTGGTGGTCAGTTTGAACCTGTGTTCGGGGGTGGATTCTTTGGTTTCAGCAATGACGCATTGGTTATGGCAGAATCATCCGCTGTTCCCCCACCACAAAATACCACGGGGATTGGTGGTTCGATGGCTACCTATACCATCGTGAACACCCACCTTTATGCTATGGATGACCACTCACTTCACACCTTTGATATCTCCGATGGTGATGATCCGCAAAAAATAAATGAGCTCTTCTTAGGCTGGGACATAGAGACTTTGTTCCCCTATGAGCAAAACCTTTTCGTAGGAGCACAAACAGGGATGTATATCCTGGACAACACAACTCCCGATAATCCGGAATTGATTACAAAATATGAACATATGGTAAGCTGCGACCCTGTCGTGGTACAGGGAGATCGGGCCTACGTGACCCTGAGAAGCGGTACCACCTGCCAGGGAACGTTAAACCAGCTTGAAGTGATTGATATTTCTGACTTATCGAACCCTATTTTGCTTGCCGAATATCCCATGACCAGTCCACACGGGTTGGGAATAGATGGAAATGCCTTGTTTATCTGTGAGGGAGAGTCAGGATTGAAAGTGTTTGATTCATCTGATGACATGAAAATATCCCAGAACCTTATCACAAGTATCACTAATCTGGATGCTTACGATGTGATTCCATATCAGAATACCTTGTATTTGATAGGAAGCGATGGCTTATATCAGTATGACTACACTGATCCAAATCAGATAACTTTTATCAGCAAACTAGAAATTTCTTCCAGTGAGTTATAATCAAAGAAAACCAGGCCGATGGCTTTTGTTGTCGGCTGTATTTTTCTTTTCGATAAGTCTCTGTGCCCAGGAAAAACAGCATGTCAGGGTTGAGCTGATAGACAACAGCCTGTATGTTGGGCCTGTTTTTCAATCCATCGACTCATTGGGGGTTTACCTGAACATTGAGGGGACAGAAGTGCTTATTCCTCACGACAGGATAGAAAATATCCAGTTCGAAAAGATGAAGCCTACTTTAGTCAAATCCAAAGTCCAGACTTTTTCAGGCATAGAACCCGGATATTATCACACCATCGGAATGGGCATCAGCTTTGGTAATTCAAGCCCTGGGTTGTCATTAAACCTTGTAAATGGCTATATGTTCAATCCTTACCTGGGAGCAGGCATTGGGATTGGCTATGAAGCGCTTGAAGATATCTCCACCTTCCCGGTCTACGCCGAGCTAAAGGGTTACATCATGCAGCGAAAGTTTGCCCCGTTTTATTTTTTCCGACCAGGCTATGGCTTTCTGAATACGGCTTACACGTCCTATGAAAATACTAAGGAAGTTGGGGGTATCTACTGGCAGGCAGGGGTTGGCTATCAATTCAGTTTCCCAGAAAATGCAGTGGCTATCAGCATCTGTAGCATGGGCCAGGACGCTACGGTCACTTACAATTATCTTGACTGGTGGACACAGGACGATACTATTGTCACCGAGAAAAGAATGAAGCGACGTATGGCTATTCGGATTGAGTTTACTTTCTAATCATCTTAAACCAGACGTAAGCCACACCCAGGATAGCAAAATAGATCAGTGCCAGCATGGGGTTGTAAATGGTCACCGCGATAAGGGCGATGACTGCTATTATGAGGGCAATGATGGGCGATGCAGGATAGAAAGGGACCTTGAAAGGTCTTTCTAGCTCAGGGTGTTTTTTCCTCAGTACAATCATTGAAACCATAGAGATGGCATAGAGAGATAAAGCCCCAAAGCAGGCAATGGTAATGATCTCACCCGTTTTTCCTGTAAGTAAAGCTATAATTCCTATGACCGTATTGAAAACCAGGGCATTGGTTGGCGTGCTAAACTTTGGATTGATTTTCCCCAAAATGGATGGACCAAAGTCCACCCTCCCAAACTCAAAGGTGGAGCGACCTGCAGCCAGGATGATCCCGTGAAACGAAGCCACCAGGCCGAACAGACCAATGAAGCTCACCACTTTAAATACCAGTGTCTCTGCACCAAGCACATGAGCGAGTGCCAGTGGGAGCGGACTATCTGAAGCCGCACCTGTTTCAGGGTCGTAGACTACGGTTTCCCAGCCATTCACCCCAATAGAAAAGGCAAAAGTCAGTAAGCAAAGTGCCACAAGTGTGGCAATGGCAGACCCAAAGCCTATCAGTACATTCTTTTGGGGGTTGATGGTCTCCTCAGCTACATTCGCCACTCCTTCTATGGCCAGGAAAAACCAAATAGCAAAGGGGATGGCAGCAAACATACCAGACCAGCCATTAGGTAGTGGATTGCTGGTGAAGTTCTCCATGGAGAATGATGAACCTGTTGCGAAGAAGAAAAGTAACAATCCACAAACTGCGATTATAGTCACGAACAGCTCAAAAGCCGCTGCCGCATGTACACCGTATATGTTTATGGCTGTGAATATCAGGTATGCCCCAATGGCGATCCCAAGAATGGGTAATGACGGAAAGAAAAGATTCAGATAGGCTCCGATGGCAAAAGCAATGGCCGGCGGAGCAAAGATGAACTCAATATTTTGGGCCATACCCGCAAAAAAAGCCCAGTCTTTCCCTAACGCATGCAGGGTGTAATCAAATGCTCCTCCTGCCTTAGGGATAGCACAAGCCATCTCCGTATAGCTAAAAGTAAACGTTAAATACATGATGATCACAAAGACAGTCGCAACGCCAAGACCGAGGGTCCCTCCCTGCTCGAGGCCGAGGTTCCAACCGAAGTACATTCCCGAAATGACATATCCTACACCCAGTCCCCATAGCATCAAAGGACCAAGCTTGCGTTGAAGTTGAGTTTCTGACATGTTGGTAAGATAGTAAGAATAGAGAATACAGAAATCAGAAGTCAGAAATCAGAAGTCAGACGAACGTCCCTAAAATAGGCTAATCGCTTTGTCTGGTGGTCGTGTCTCATTGGGTTTGAGGTCTCCAAAATTTTTTAGTGTGCTATAGTACCGCAGAGTCACTAAAGGAGACTCTGCTGGGACCTGATGAAGGGTGCGGTGGGACCCTTTTAGGGGACAAAGGGGTGTGCGGTGGGATACAGGAATCACAAGTCAGGAGACAGGAATCAGAAGGTGGTCTGTTTTGATCCATAAAATATTTAGATTTATATGATTAACCCATTAAATGATGAAAAACCTAATTCAGAATTCAATATACTTATTACTAATTGCAGTATCAACAACAATTACTGCTCAGCCATCCAGTCCATCTGACGAATCAAAAACAGGCCATTATTTATATGTGGCTACCCCGGGGATCCGGGACTACCTGGGCTATGGTGGACATGGTTTGGTGGTCTTTGATATCGACAACAACCACCAGTTTGTGAAAAGGATCAGCACACAGGGATTTCATGATGATGGCACTCCGTCCAATGTAAAGGGCATTGACATCAGCATCCCCCTGAATAGCCTTTTCATTACAACGCTAGAATCGATGCAACGCATAGACCTGGAAACTGAAAAGGTGGTTTGGGAAAAGAAATACAAGGGTGGGTGCGATAGGTTATCCATCTCTCCAGATGGCAAAACTATCTATCTGCCTTCTCTGGAAAAGGACTTCTGGCGTGTTGTCAATGCTGAGGATGGCAAGGAAATAGCTAAAATCAAAGTCCATTCGAGGGCACACAATACCATCTATGGACCATCGGGTAACCAGGTATACCTGGCGGATATTGGTTCACCTGAACTACATGTTGCTGATCCGAAAACACACCAAGTCATCAAAAAAGTCGGACCCTTTAGCGCCGGCATCCGGCCTTTTACTGTCAACAGTGATGAGTCCATCGTTTTTGTGAATGTAAACGAACTGCTGGGCTTTGAGGTCGGTGATTTAAAGACGGGCCAAAAACTGGCAAGTATTACCGTAGAGGGTTGGGACAAAGGCCCGGTCCGAAGGCACGGAAACCCCAGCCATGGTATTGGTTTGACACCCAATGAAAAGGAGATCTGGATCAGTGATGGACATAATATGAGGATGCACATTTTTCAGGCATTCCCTCCCTATCAGCAGCTAACGACCATACCACTCAGTGATATGCCCGGATGGGTCACGTTCAGTATTGATGGTCAGTATGCGTATCCATCCAGCGGGGAGGTCGTCCACGCCAAAACCCGGAAGATTCTGTATTTCCTTAAGGATGACAATCACAATACTGTATCCAGTGAAAAAATGATTGAAGTATTTATGAAAGATGGTAAGGCCTACAATGCTGGAGATCAGTTTGGGCTGGGGAGGAAGTGAGGGAACAGAAGTCAGAAGTCAGGAATCAGGAGTCAGGAGGCCGACTGCTCTCTCCAGATTAACTGCTGTATTCTTCATTGAGACCTCAAGAGGGTCGTTGGGGTTGGAGATGGCGATGAGCTGGTCGAAGTTTTGGATCTGGCTGGTGTCTTCATCTAATGCTCCGCTGAGCCCTACGACTTTAGCTCCTGCCTCTTTGGCAAGTCTGGCAATGAGTCCAGGGCCTTTGCCATAGTTGGTTTGCGTGTCAATCTTCCCTTCGCCTGTGATAACCAGGCTGGCTGTTTTCAGATGCTCACTATATCCTGCCCAGTTTAAGATCTGATCCGCCCCATCCTGGACCTCTGCATCCAAGGCGAGAAAAAGTCCTGCGGTAATGCCTCCTGCAGCTCCTCCGCCTTTCAGGTTCCTGACGGACTTTCCTGTGATTTCCTCTAATATCCCTGCAATATGTCCGAGCGCTGATTCCAGCTGTGCGACCATTTCTTTAGTGGCTCCTTTCTGAGGGCCAAAAATAGCTGCAGCTCCCTCCTCACCTAATAGTGGATTATTTACATCACTCAGTATCCTCACCCTTACTCCGGATGCTAGTTTCTTCAGCTTAGATGAATCGATATTTGTGATCCGCTCGAAATCAGCTGGTTTCACGTCCATCAACTCATCACTCTCTGAATAAAATTTAGCTCCTAAAGCCTCCATTATTCCCACTCCCAAATCCACTGTAGCGCTCCCACCTACCGTGAGATAAATTTCCTTAGCACCATTATTAATTGCCTCCACTATCAACTGACCGGTACCATAGGTTGTCATTACCATTGGATTGAGCTTACTCTTTGGGATCAATCGAATCCCCGAGGCTTCCGCCATTTCAATAATGGCCTGGCTTTTTGCCTTATTAAAGCCCCAATTGGCTTTCACGCTGCTACCATCAGGTCCTTTCACCATTGATGATCGGATTTCGGCTTTCAAATATTTCGAAATAACAGGCAGGCTTCCATCACCTCCGTCGGCAATAGGCAGCTCGACGATTTCATTCATGAACCCAGATTTCCTAAGACCTCTTGCTATTGCCTGAGCGGCTTCCTCTGCACTGAGTGCTCCTTTAAAAGCATTAGGAGCGACAATGATTTTTCCTTCCTTCATATTTCAATTAAAGATCCACATCCTTTATATAAGTCACTCCAATCCTCAATTGATAGATCAAATGCTATTAGCTGTCCGGGTGATAGAGAGACAAATTGTCCATTCAATAAATAAGTGGCCAATGAAGAAACGGATGGGTTATGACCTATTAGGGCTACACTTTTATCATCATTTGGAATACCCATAATAGAAAGCTGAACCTGATGCAGTGGGGCATTGTACAATTCTTCATGAAACGTCACCTCAGGGGCTTCAGTAAATGGCTCCAGAAAGAGCGATGCTGTTTCTCTCGTTCTACGAGCTGTGCTACAAAGAATACGATCAAATCTCACACCTTTATGATTGAGCTTTACCCCTACCCCCAAAACATCTTTTTTACCCTGATCTGTTAGAGGTCTGTTGATATCGGTCCAGTTTCTGCCTGATTCTGCTTCACCGTGTCTTAAAATAAATAATTTCCTAACCATTTGTGTACAACTAAGTTATGAGAAAAGAGCAGACTGAAAAACATTGTTTCAAACAAGTTCAGTGGGGCTCCTTTCATGAATTAATAAATTTTTAGAGATATTTACCGCCGTAAAAGTGTGATGAATGGGAAAGAATCTTGTAATTGTCGAGTCGCCGGCTAAGGCGAAAACCATAGAAGGATACCTGGGAAAGGACTATGAAGTACTATCGTCATACGGTCATGTTCGTGACCTCCCCCGGGATGATTTTGCTATCGATATCGAAAATAACTTCGAGCCGACCTACAAAATATCAGCAGATAAGAAAGACGTTGTAAAGCAACTCAAGAAGCTTGCAGCCAGTGCAGAGACAGTCTACCTCGCATCGGATGATGACCGCGAGGGAGAAGCCATATCCTGGCACTTATCTAAAGCACTGGAGCTCAATGATACTAATACCAGAAGGATTGTGTTCCGTGAGATCACTAAGAATGCTATTCAAAATGCATTGCTGAATCCAAGAGGCATCGACATTGACCTGGTAAATGCTCAGCAAGCCAGAAGGATCCTTGACCGACTGGTAGGGTATGAGCTCTCTCCTATCCTCTGGAAAAAAATTAAAACCGGTTTATCTGCCGGTCGCGTGCAGTCGGTTGCAGTGCGATTGGTCGTAGAGCGTGAACGTGAAATCGAAAAATTCGAGGCCACTTCATCCTTCAAAATCACAGCACTTTTTGATCTGGGTGGCGGCAAGACGCTCAAAGCAGAGCTCCCTTCAAAGTTCAAGACCCAGGGAGATGCAGACACATTCCTAAATAAATGTATTGGGGCTGTCTACACCATCGAAAACCTGGAGACCAAGCCTGCCAAGAAGTCGCCGGCACCTCCTTTTACTACCTCCACCCTGCAGCAGGAAGCGAGTAGGAAATTGAGTTTTCCTGTTTCACTGACCATGTCAGTTGCACAAAAGCTGTATGAGGCTGGTAAGATCTCTTACATGAGGACTGACTCGGTGAACCTTTCACAGGAGGCCATCAAAAGTGCGAAGAGCCAGATCGGAAAAAGCTATGGCAATGAGTTTGCACAGGAAAGACATTTTAAAACCAAGAGTCAGGGAGCACAGGAGGCACACGAAGCCATTCGGCCTACTGACTTTTCTGTGACTTCCGCTGGAAAAGATAGTGCTGAGCAAAGACTTTATGAGCTGATCTGGAAACGAGCTATCGCCTCACAGATGGCTGATGCTCAACTAGAAAAGACTACTGCCACCATTGGCATTTCTACCACACCTGAAAAGCTGGTTGCCCAGGGTGAGGTGATCAAATTTGAAGGATTCCTCAAAGTCTATATCGAGTCTACGGATGATGAAGATGACGAGGAACAGCAGCAGGGTATGCTTCCTCCACTTTCTGTAGGACAGGACCTGGATCTTAAGCGTATGATCGCTAAAGAAGGATTTACGCGTCACCCTCCAAGATATACAGAAGCCAGTCTGGTGAAGAAACTGGAAGAGATGGGAATCGGGCGACCCTCTACCTATGCTCCTACCATCTCTACTATCATCAAACGAAATTATGTAGAAAAAGAAAGCCGCGAAGGAACAGAACGTGCTTACCAGGAGCTGATCCTGGAGAATGGAGCTATCGAAACCCATAAGCAAACAGAGATCACCGGCGCAGAAAAGAACAAGCTCTTCCCTACCAATACAGGTGTGGTGGTAAACGACTTCCTGGTACAGTACTTCCCTAACGTGATCGACTTTTCATTTACTGCCAAGGTAGAAGAGGAGTTTGACCACATTGCTACGGGCAAGGTGGACTGGACCAAGATGATCAAAGACTTTTACAACCAGTTTCACCCTTTGGTGGAAGACACCTCCCAGATCAAGCGCAGCGAGGCAGTCTCGGCACGCGAAATTGGCATCGATCCGGCAAGCGGAAAGATGGTCTACGGCAAGCTAGGAAAGTATGGTGCTTATGTCCAAATCGGAGAGATGGAAGAGGAAGAAAAGCCGAAGTTTGCCAGTTTGCGAGCTGGTCAGCTTCTGGAAAATATCTCTCTTGAGGATGCGCTGGAGTTGTTTAAGCTCCCACGTGAAGTAGGTTCATTCGAAGATAAACCGATCATTGCGGCCATCGGAAGGTTTGGCCCATACATCCGTCATGATGGCAAGTTCGTTTCGCTCAAGAAAGACCAGGATCCACTATCTGTTTCCGAAGAAGAAGCCATTGAGTTGATCCAGGAAAAGCGTGAGCAGGATGCCAACAAATACATTAAGACCTTTGATGAAGATGCTGAGGTATTTGTCCTGAACGGCCGTTACGGTCCTTACATCAAGTTTGGTAAGAAAAATGTGAAGATCCCTAAGGACAAAGTTCCTGAGGAGCTGACGTTTGAAGAATGTAAGGAGCTTGCTGAGAAGACACCTGAGAAGAAAGGGCGTTTTAGCAGAAGGAAATCGAAGTGAGTTAGAATACAGGAGACAGAATACAGGAGTCAGGAGATTTTCGCAGGATCGATTCTTGTGAATTGTTCTGGTTTGCTCACGATTGATGTTTCTTCCGTCTACTTCTTACATATTTCAAGTAGTCTAGCGGAGAGTAATTTGCTAGTCGTGTCTACTCTTTCCTTCCCTGTTTACAGAAGTCAGAAATCAGAAATCAGAAATCAGAAGATTTTCGCTTTAGGTGTTTTCTTTAGTGCTGTTCAAACTTGCTCACGATTGATGTTTCTTCTGTCTACTTCTTACATATTTCATGTAGTCTATCGGAGAATAATTTGCTAATTGTGTATACTCTTTCTCCCCTTGTTTTACAGGAGTCAGAAATCAGAAATCAGGAGACTTTCGCGCAGGTGTTTTCTTTATGGCTGTTTAAGCTTGCTAACGATTTGGTATTTCAGCTGGTTGATTCTTAAGCATTTCTGGAAGTATTGCGAATTGCTAATTATACCTTCTATGAAGTAGCAGTTCACAACTTCCTCTTCGAGAAACATTGGGGAATGAGGAATACTTAGAAAATCTTCCCTCCTATCTCAAGTGCCGATGAAAATCAGCTTATACGTAGTTATTCAGCATGACTGGCATTACCAGCATGAGGATGTCTTCGTTGTCATCCTTTTCTTTGGGAAGAATAATACCTGCTTTATTAGGTGCGCTGAGATTTAATGACAATTCATCAGTGTCGAGATTGTTTAGCATCTCGATCAGAAACTTGGCATTAAATCCAATTTCTATGTCTTCTCCATCATGCTCACATGAGAGTCTCTCATTGGCTTCATTCGAGAAATCAAGATCTTCTGCAGAGACCATCAGCTCACTGCCAGTCACCTTCAATCTCACCTGATGAGTGGTCTTGTTGGCATAGATGGCAATCCTTCTTAAAGAGCTCAGCAACTCCTCTTTGTTGATACCAATGGTGTTGTTGTTGTCAACCGGAATGACATTCTCATAGTCAGGAAATCGCTCATCGATCAGCCTGCAGATCATCTTGATGTTGTTGAAATTGAAGAATGCATTGGATGCATTGAACTCCATGTTCACATTTGTGTTTTCTGAAGGCAATGTTGTTTTCAGCAGAGTCAGTGCTTTTCGTGGAATGATCATGGTGTGTCCCTGATCAGCTGCAACATCTACTCTTCGGTATCGGATCAATCGGTGACTATCCGTAGCCACGAAAGTGGTATTGGTTTCACTCAGGTTTACGTAAACCCCTGTCATCGCAGGTCGCAACTCATCGTTACTTGTAGCAAAGATGGTGTTGTTGATCGCTTGCGACAGCACATCAGATGAGATATTGACCGAATAACCATCTGACACAGTTGGGATTTTCGGGAAGTCTGTGGCATTCTCTCCTGACAGCTTATACCTACCATTATCGGAGTTGATCTCGATGCTATAGGTATCAGAATCAATAGAAAACGTTACCGGCTGCTCTGGCAAATTCCTGAGTGTCTCCATGAGGATACGTGCCGGGATCGCGATGCTACCATCTTCTTTGGCCTCTACCTCTATCTCTGTGATCATACTTGTTTGCAAGTCAGACGCAGTGATTGTCAGCGTCCCGGACTTTATTTCAAACAGGAAATTTTCCAGAATAGGCACCACTGGATTGGTGGTTATCACTCCGTTGATCGCAGAAACTTGCTTAAGCAAATAGGAAGAGGATACAATAAATTTCATCTGTGTCTTAGTTCATTTTCATAGTCACATGCCTGCTTCACCTAGTGCACTTATGCACTCAGGTGTGGATTCGTTCCGAACTCGGAACTCATTTCACCAGGCACGGGGATTTCGATGGTTGAATCGAGTCGTCAAATTTAAGCAAAAAATCTACTTATGAAACATAAAAATGACTTACTCTTTGGCTTGAAAATCCTGTGGCTTCATCAGAATCTGGCTGGCTCGTTCACTATCCAGGATCATCAATTCATCATTTTTGGTTACCAACTGAAAGGCCATGTTGTCTATGGCTGGATACAACTTCAACTGGCTGGGTGCAGAATTCCTGATGGACGTGATCGTCAGGGCGGCTACAGGTGCTGTATTGCTCAAACTATCGTATTGTGGAAATCGCTCTCTTGAGATGATCTCATTCACCTCAAATACCTGAAATTGATTGAGATAATCGATCACCCTGGAGCTATCCAGGCTATTAACTCCTTCCAGGTTAAAAAACTTCCCATTGAATTCGATTGACAGGTCTGGTTGATCATTGCTGTAGTCCAACTTTACCGATTTGATAGATCGCCAGTTTTCATCCATGATCAACCGGTCACGCCACTGGTTTTCTTTCAACTCAAAGATGCCACCCAGGTATTCATTGTACCCGGGAATCTCCACCTCGTAGCTTTGTTTATCCTCCGGATGATAAAAATACGTCCGTGTCTTGGTAGGATTGCTAAACATAACGAACTCCAGGTTTTCTTCTCCTTGCAAGCTGACATAAATACTGTCAGATGGTGCCATGTCTACTGGCTTTCTGACACTTACACGCTGAAGAATTGAAAAGAACAGCCTTCTCAGACCTTCGTCAACTCTATATTTATTGTTCAAACTCCACGCATTGCTTTCTCTGGAAATTGATATTTCAGAATTTAGACCCTGGATACTAATCTTATTTACCATACTGGTATCTGAGACGGCAAATATCGATTTCTCCACACCACCTGAACTATTCAGGTTCCCTGAAAAGAACAAACCGATATTGATCAACGCCAATGCCGCTATCACTGCAAGAAGTATTTTATTGGTTTTGCTCATTTGCGGTACCGGGTTTTTCTGACATACATTTTAGCGAACCCAAAGAGGATCAATAAAAATATCGGAGCCGCTATGTTGATCAATTGCCATTTCATACGCTCCTGCTTTACACGTGCCTTATCCAGTGGCCTTATCTTGATCTCCTTTGACCGGGCCTGGATCAGTCCGGAATCATCCATCAGGTATTCCATCAAATTCATGATCAGGGTTTCATTGGCATAGTGCTCTCTTGAATACGGATCCACACCCAGGGGCAAGGGATTACCAGACTCCAGGTCAAACTCGTTCCGAATCAAATCACCATCCGCTATCACGGCCATCTTTGATTCCAGTCCATCAGGACGGAAGGCTGACTGATCAAAATTTCCGGGAACAAACCGGTTCTTATAAAGCGATTGGAATTTCCCTTCCAGCAGATAGGCTATCGGAACAGGTTTATGCACGAATTTCTCAGGTAGCAATTCATCCTTCAGGTCATTATAGCTTACCCTGACCGGGGCCCCAATCACCTTGGAATTGGCTGAAGTAAAAAGTAATGGTGTTTTTTTGATCCCATCTGCCTTCACTGAGTCTATCTCCGATGCAAACCGCACCTGGAGTGCATCCATGTTTTTCACTACCGGATGGTTGCCATAGTTGGTAATGATGGGGAAATAAGGCCATGGAAGCATGTTGATCTGTGGTTGATCACCGATATTACCTGCCACGACGGGCGTATTACCGCAGTTGATATCTGCTACATAATTGTTGTTGATCCTGACCCCATATTTAAAGAGCATATCGGTGAGGTTGTTCTCATATGGTATAGCAACTGTGCCTTCACCGGAAGCTTCATTCATGTCTACCCCCAGCGCATCCAGGAAAAAGAGTAGCCTCCCTCCTCCAATCAGGTATTGGTCCAGCAGGTATTTTTCACCCTCCGTAAAGGCTTTGACAGGTTTGGTGACTACAATAAGATCGTAACCTGTCAAAGGTGTTGTTCTGGCAGGTAGATTGATCCTGAACAGGTCATACTTGGACAGCACAAGATTGGTAAAACCTGCCAGCTCAGTAGTATCCGGTTCTTCATGTCCGTAAACAAGTCCTACACGCTTTCTCGTATTTCCAGTCACCAAGGCAATTCCATTCGCTATTTCATACTCAAGTCCCTCAATGGACTGATTAAGCACATCCTCAATAGAGGAAGCTCTGCTCCCCTTTAAGAGATTTACGGCCAGTTCCTGCCCTCCTGCAGAAATGATCAAACCAGGAAAAACCATGATCTGAGACTGCTTTCCATCCTTTTTCAGGTTCAGGTTACTGGGTTGCAGTCCCTGCTGCATCAGTCCCTGGTAATATTGATTTCGGGCACGTTGGCTTTCCGCCTGTGATGGATCTATAAAACGATACTCAAGTGAAGCATCTGTGTACACTTCAAATTCTTCCAGTGTCTCCCTGATCGCTGTCTGAAACCTCAGGAAATTCGAAGGTAGTTCACCCTCCAGGTATACTTCGATATACAGGTCATCTTTTACCTGGCTTAGCACTTCTTTTGTTGCATCTGTAATAGTGTATCGCTTCTCTTCAGTCATATCGATACGAACCCTGTATTTGGAAGTCAGCTGCAATAGCAGGATGACCACCATGACTCCTAACAGGAGCTTCAACCAAATCTCGATCTTGTAATTCTCTATCCTCATCTTCGCAACCCAAGAATTAAATATGTAACCAACAAGAGCAGCGCAATTACACTGATAAAGTAGCTCACATCAGCCAGGTCGATCAATCCCTTACTCAGTGCGGAATAATGTGCCACAATACCCAGCTGTGACAAGACATATGACCACCCTGTCCACAGGTCAATAGCTGATAAGGAATCGAAACCTGTGTAGAAGAAAAAACACAGGAACGCTGCCAGGATAAAAGAAACAATTTGGTTTCCAGTCAAAGCTGAAGCCAGAATGCCTATCGCGGTAAAGACACCGCCAAGAAGAAGCAATCCAATATATGACCCGATGATCCCGGGTGTATCCAAATTACCTTTTGGGATGCCTAGTTCACTTAGGGTATAATAGTAGATCAGTGTTGGCAGGATCGAAAAGAATACCAGGAAAAAGCCAGCGAGAAACTTCCCCAGGATGATATCTGTGCTTCTAATAGGCAAAGTATAAAGCAGTTCCAGCGTTCCATTTCGTTTCTCCTCTGCAAAAGATTTCATGGTGATGGCCGGGATCAAAAACATCAGCACATAGGGTCCCAGGTTAAACAGCGTTTCCATGCTGGCATACCCATAGTCCAGCACGTTGGTTTCTGGAAAGATCCACATCAACAGCCCAATACCTGACAAGAACACACCAATCACAATGTATGCGATCAGACTGTCAAGAAACTCATTGATCTCTTTGAGAAAGATGCTATACATCACTTCCTCCTTTCGTCAATCCCTGGAAGATCTCTTCCAAAGACTTATCTGCTTTCTTCAGGCTAACCAATGGCAATGCGTGCTCTGAGGTGATTCGTAGCAGCTCAGCCCGGATATTGGCATCCTCAGATTCAATAAGATAAGTGTACCCACTTTGTTCTACCACCTTAAACCCAGCATCCTCGAAAATTTTTGTCTCAATAGACTGCTCAAATTCCAGCAACATTCCCTGACTACCTGATTGCTTCGTCTTAATATTCTCCAGTTTGTCATTCGCCACGATATTGCCTTTATCGATGATGATGACCTGATCGCACAATGCTTCCACCTCCTGCATGATGTGAGTGGAAAGCAGGATGGTCTTGTCCTGGGCTGCTTCTTTGATCACCTTCCGGATATCTACAATCTGATTGGGATCAAGTCCTGAGGTGGGCTCGTCAAGGATCAGGACCTTTGGATCATGAATCAGTGCTTTGGCCAGTCCAACACGCTGCCGGTACCCTTTGGACAATGCTCTGATGGGCTTGTGTGCTTCTCTTTCCAGTCCGCACTTTTGGATCACCTCTGCCACTTTGTTTTTCACTCCACTCAACTGATAGATCCCGCCGATGAACCGTAGAAATTCACGAACATACATATCCATGTAGAGTGGGTTATGTTCCGGTAAGTAACCTGTTATTTTTTTTACCTGTCTGGATTGTTCCAGTACATCTATCCCCTCAACGGTGATTGTACCGGCATCAGGTCGAAGGTACCCCGTAATCATTTTCATGGTGGTGGATTTACCTGCACCATTCGGACCCAGAAAACCGGTGATTATCCCCTTTTTAGCTTCAAAAGAGATATTATTCACAGCTTTCTGTGTGCTATACACCTTAGTAAGTCGATCGATTATTACAGACATTCAGTCGAAGCTGTTCAAAATTGGTTTGTAGAAAAGCACCTGTGAATTTTATTCCAACAATATGGCTTTATCTTTAGCACAATATTGAGTGATTTTATGTTTAAACACAAACGTAAAATTTCGGTTCTGTGGTATAATAATCTCTGATATTTCATGATTACTATTGTAAGTAGCACCAACAGAAATGATTCGGTGTCTTATCAGCTTAGTCAGCTGTACCAGGGCATCTTAAAAAATCTGAATACAGAAAGCCATCTGATTGATCTCAACGAGTTACCTGCGGATTTTACCGTCACAGCACTATATGAAAATTCGGGCAAGAATGAAGTGTTCAACAAGCTCAGACAAATCATGAAGGAGTCTGAAAAGTTTGTATTCATTGTTCCGGAGTACAATGGCTCCTTTCCCGGTGTATTAAAAGCATTCATTGACGGATTGGAATATCCCGGCACTTTTCGAGACAAGAAATGTGCCCTCGTAGGCTTATCATCCGGTCTGCAGGGAGCTGGACTTGCCTTGAGTCATCTGACTGACATCTTTAATTATTGTGGCATGCATGTACTGGCCCACAAGCCCAAGCTGGCTCGCATTGAATCCAACATGGAAGGTCCGGAAATCACAAATGAGCGATATATGAAGCACCTTAGGAATCAGGCAGAGGCACTGATTGCTTTTTAATGCTGGTTGGGTGACCAAAACGGGTCTCCGGCAGGGATGAACTCAACGGGTATATTATTAATAAATGTCTTGAGCCATTCAGCACAGTATTCCATCCCTGCTTCTTCTGAATTAGCGTGACCTAGCATGATAAGTGCCTTTTTATACCCCAGTGAAGTGGCATCCCGGATGTACTCTACCGTCTCCCACTCCGGAACTTCTCCAACAACGACGACCTCCACATCGTCACGCTGTAAACTGTTGATCTGCCGATTTGACCCTGCCGCTCCCAACACCAGTGCTACCTGAGACACTTCCATATCCAGGTCCCCCACTATTCGGATAGTGGATTGTTTAAATCTTTTCTCCAGCATCAACCCCAGGTCCTTTAAAGTCATTTTGGGTAGGTCATAATATAGCTGACTTCCCTCTCTGCTATACTGATCAAACTGTAGCAGTGCTGTCATCCCTTTATAGATACCATCAGGTGATGTTCTGTGCCAGTGGTCATGAAAACGCCATACGATGATATTGTTGTCTTTTATGTATTGCTGCTTGGCCTTCACAATGGGATCATCACCATAACGGTCGGTATTATCGAGGTGATCATAGAAGGTTGGCTCATGTGTAATGATCAAGTTCAACCCTTTCTCTTTCGCTCTTTTGAGCACATCCATGTTGGCCAAAAAAGTCGTAGCAATGCCCGATACCTTCATATCGCCACTTCCTCCTTTGAAAGTGTCTACCGTTTCTTCGGACCAGTCGCAGGTCAGATTACTCTTGATTTTGTCGATCACATCATCTGCTGTTGGAGATTGCGCCCGAATTCCGCAAGAGATCAAAAGGAGTATCAGAGAGCAAGCAATGAGCACATTGCAATAGAGGTAAGAGTTCTTTTCATTCATAAAAGGTAATTTCCTCAAATACATACACTATTCCAATATCTTATTTCCTTTTGCCAGCAATTACGGAGAGTTGTAGCTCAAGCCTTTTGATCTCCCTGATCAGTTCACCCTTATCCATTTGCATCCAACTCCAAATCTTGAGCATGGCAATCATGATGAATGTGGCCAGCATCACCAGGCTCCACGCCAGCATTTCTTTGGTCGACACCGCATCCGCAAACTGGAAGCCGGCATAGATACACCCAACTATTGCTGCTAGGATATAGAAAGCAACCATATAATTCATCCAGCTGTTTTTACCCTTGTATAGTCCGGCAAACTGTTTGAGAACAGGTTTTTCTTCCAGCTTATCGTAGTATTCGGCCTCTTCTTTAGACAGCGCCTCTTTGATCAGCACGTCAATGTTCTTCTCTTTTTTCATATGCTTTAATGATTTGTTTCAAATTCTCACGAGCGTAATACAGTCGGGATTTTACAGTCCCGGCCGGAATGGAAAGGATCGTTGCAATATCCGGTACAGTAAGTTCTTCCAGGTAATACAGTGAAAGGATCACTCTTTGATCTTCAGGTAAGGATTTGAGTGCTTGTCTAAGGCGTCTGATGAGCATTTCCTGATCATCACCCGAATACTCTGCCATCTCAGTCGCAACCATCTCCCTGATACCTTCACGCTTGCGATCTATCTGGTTTCTTCTGATCCAGTCAATGGCTTTTCGGCTGGCAATGCTCAATGCCCACACTCCAAATTTCCTGACATCCTGAAGAGTGTTGATACTTTTGAAAATAGCGATCCAGACTTCCTGGGAGATATCTCCCGACACCTCGGCATTCTGTGTATGGCGATAGACCTGGTTTCTGATGCGCCCATTCCACCGCTTCACCAGCAGGTTGATTGCCTGAGCGTCTCCATTCCGGGCGTTCAGCACCAACAATTCTTCAAAAACCTGGTTTGTCCTTTCCATCCTAAATGGAAAAGTCGCGAAAAATCAGTTGCGGTTCAAATTGGGGGGGGCTAGAGACTACAAAAGTTTTAGATTGGGATACCTTACATACCCAGCCGAGGATGAGCACTTAGCTATATCCAGAAAATTTATCTGATCTTAAACTTTTGTAGTCTGCGGGGGACGGCAAACTTTCTCTCCCTCCTACTTACTAAAAGCAGTCAGCTCGGTGTAAGAGCTCAGCTTGTCTTTCTTATCGTAGCTTTCTGTTCTGACCATTCCCACTTCTTTGGAGATCCATTCGATGCTTCTGGCTTCCATGGTCCGGGTCATTCCCATCATCTTCGTGGAAATAGTTGACTTTGAGGTGATTTTAAAGCACTCAAAAGTACCGGCAGGTGTCGTGAGGCTTTCTTTTGCCTCCACTTTTCGATCTGTGATTGCTACCGATGTACCACCCATCATACCTGACAAAGCAGGATTATCCGATACAACTTTCATGGAAAAGTTGCCGTCAGGAAGTGACTTACCCACACTTAGCTCAGAAGGTATGGCAACACCTTCTCCTTCATAGGAAATGGACATGCCTTCTACCTGTTCCATTCCCGGAGGGGCAAATCGGCTGAGATCCATCCTAAACATCCCATCCTCACAAATCAAGTCAACCTGATTTGAAAATATTTCTTTACCCTTCTTATCATATAGCGTGATATCTGTTTTCAATGTCTCCTTGGATCCGGACACAATCTTGTCAACAAATGTCATTTTCTGACTTGCCTCTTCCTTTCCTTTTGGATTGTAGCTTGTAAGGGTCAGTGAGGTACCTTTATCATAGTTGAAATATGGGTTACACTGGGCCTTGAGTTGTGTTGGTATAGCAAAGACAAAACATATCCCTATGAATAATAAATTTTTCATGGCGATGTGGTTTAAGGGTTCGAAAATACTATTTCAATTTTTTGACCTGATCTACCGGTCCAAATTTCTGGGACATCACGATCGTCTTCTTTCCCTTCAGTAGATTGATTTCAACAGGAGCCAATTTAATCTCGCCTGTTTTCTTAACGGCTTTGTCGTAAAAAGCCTTCGCTTCATCATATTTACCCTTTTCAAAATCATGCCTGTGGAGATTCTTATTCAGTGGAAACCCAGGGATTACATGGTAGGTGGTTACAACGACTGAATAGGTAGGCTTGAATAGGTTAAAAAAGGCTTTTAGCATCTCACTAAGTTTTTATGAGTTTTCGGCGTTAATATTAATAAAATGTGGCTCAAATTGAAATGAATTTTTGTTAATAATAAAATTATTTCCTTAAAAATATTTCACATTAAGCGGGCAATAATTCAATATTTGAGCCATTGCAATCAAGTTATCTCTTACTACAATAGGGTCTGTTACTCTCCACTAAGTAGAACTGAGATTTTCCCTGTACCATCATCAAATAAATAAGATGGAATTCTCAATTCTAATCGCTTCAAATTATCGATTGTTCTATCCAGCTCCAGTGGTGGTGGATCCAACGAGATAACTGAAAATTTAACCTCCGGATGGGATTGATTTTTCACAGTTAGCGTCTTTCCATCCTGCTTCAAGAGGAGACCATCTTTTGTCCACTCCACCTCGGCGGTAGTCATAAGCTGCCAGGTGATACTTTTAGCAGATTCTTTAAGCTCCAAATTATCTTCTATAAGAATGGAATAATCATTGGGTTTGGAATAGGTTCTGGTGATCTTTTCCAGGTCGCTGAACACTTCACTCATGTCAATGGTAGCCTGAGGTTGTGAACCTGGTTTGAAATCCACAAAATCCGAATATCCATCTACATTATGGAGTGCATCATTTACTGTAATGGTACTGTGTCCATAGTTGTTTTTCGTCAATAAGGTCCAGCGTTCGCACTCCTGGCATCTTCCCCACAGGTTAAACCCGGTTTGTTCAAGCTGATGATAGCTTTGATTGCCCGGATCTACCACCCAGCGTACACCATCCAATTCGAAAACAAATGACCCAACGTCCATATTTCCATGGTTGACTGATCCACGACCACCTTTACCTCCAAAATAATATTGTCTTGGGTTATCCCCCGAACCTCTAAAAAATACTACCGGGTTGTCACCACCGCCCTTCCAGGCTTCCTGAAGTCCAATGCTGGAAGTTTCTTTGAACTGAGATAGCCAAACAAGTCCTGCCCCGGCATATCTGGCCAGCTCACCCATTTCTTTAGGATCACTGAGGAATCGTTCTTTTTCATAATAAATTGAATTACCTGTTTTGGCACCAAACCAGGCCAGCGTAATGTCACCATTTTCGCTCCTTTTGTCACCACAATCAGCAAAGTTGAAATACCAGCCTGATGGTGCATTGCTCCAAAGTCTAAAGTCAGCACTCTCTTTCAAAGCCGGATAGTTTGCCAGGCCGAAGTCTGTTCCGAAAGCACTTTCAAACATGGCTGCAGTAAGCACTGTAAAGCTGGTTCCATAACTCCAATAAGTTGAACCTTCCGGATATACTCCATCGGGTCCGTATTCTTCTAACGCATGAGGCATACCTTCCAGGGCTCTGCTGATGGTTTTGGCAGCTAGCTGAGGGTCTTTCTCTGCAATGACGATGCTTGCTGCTATCATTCCTCCATGACAAACCTGGTTCCAGTTGTTGTTGCCATTGATCCAACCTACATTACCTTCTTCATTGTAGCTGGGCATGATCCCCAATTCGATCAACGCCGTCTTTGCTTTTTCCACTGTGACTGCAGGTAGATCCTCTCCTACCCAGTCTACAGCAAAGGCTACCGCCATTGACATCTCAGCTACATCCAAATAGTGAGAGGGGTTCCAATCACTAAAGGCACATACTGCCAACACCTCATCATCAATCCGTTTCAAGATCTTTGCATCCGGCTCAAGTCGATAAACCATACCCAAAGTGTTCATTCGGTAAAGCATCTCCCGCGATGTACCCAACAACCTGCGACCAATCACATTTCGGGTTAGCAGTGGCTGCTCCATGATTTTTGCTGCGTTGAGCTTTAGTGCCTCAAACATGTTTTTTATGACCGGATCATTTTTCAGGTCTTTCTTCAGCTCCCGCTCAATGGATGAATTCAAAACCAGTCGTGGGCTATTTTTCCTCAGCTTGCTCTTGAGGTACTGAACCGTCATGGGGTTCTCTAACTTTACGGGATCTGCTGCCTGTAGACTTTCCACGCTGAAAAGAATGGCACATAGAATAAAAAGGGTGTGAATGAAATTGGGTCTCATCATAAATATTTTTGGGTCTTGTAATTTAATCTATTTGATAGCTAATTCTTCTTTTATTTCCATTAATCGAAACCTGAATATTCACTTCAGATGTGCTTCGCAGATCTGATAGGTCTTTCACCTTTACTTTAGGTCCGACTCCCTTAAATGGGTAGACCACTGAAACGAATCGAACTTTTGATTCACCTTCCTTTGTTAAGCCATAACGAAATGCTGGTCTGGGTTCCTTTTTGGTGTATTCAAAAGATACTTGTCCTTCTTCCTCTTCCAACATGAGGTTTTTCTGCTTTTGCGTTTTCACCAGCACATTCCAGCCTTCCTCAAAGTCTGAACTAACGGAAAATTGCCCGTTATCAAAAACAGCCTCTCCGGGAGCCAGTTGAAAGTGAATATTCACAGCTCCTGTCCCTGCCCCATAGGCATCGTCTATGATCACAAAATATTCTTTGTCGACAAACAAGACAGCTCTGCGGTGAGTCAACTCAGGATAGCTTTCATTTTCTACCACCAAAACATCCAGGTCATCCTCGGGTTTCCATTTCAATAATTTTGGAGCATAAACTGAGTTTTCACCATTCAAGGTCAAGGTCTGGTGAACTTTGGTCTGACGAAACCAGGCCCGATTTACCGGATCTCCACTGTAGATGTAGCTCCCTGCATCCGGCATCAGATGTCTGCCACCAGCGTAGAGTTCAAAAGTTCCATTGTCAGGCTGGCAATGACCTCCCCCATCCGGACCACATTTCAGCACCAGGCAAACATCTCCTTTATCCCAGCCACTCCGCATGGAATACAACCCACTTTCGGGGTAGGCAAAAGCAGTTCCATCCGGTGGAGTACCTGATTGACCTTGAGTAGCCAGGTATTCAAAATCATCGCGATTGAATAGTTCTGCCCAATCCGCAAAATGATCGTCATATTGACCAGGTGATCCTGACCACGAATCACCAAACTGTGTGGTGGTTCCATCCGGAAAACCGAGTTTCATAGGCACCTCGCACATCTTTTCGATGGCGCTGAGGTAAGTCTCCGGAAATTTATCCTGAAGCCCGTTCATCGATGCGAGTTCATAGGTTCGCATAAACCATCGGATAGATCCGACATGATATCCCATGGCCAGCTCCCTCTGATGACCATCAGAGTATACCTGCGTCTGGATTTGCTCAGTGAGTCTTCGGAATGCTTCTTCACGCCACACATCTGAATCCTTAAACTCCGGAAAAGTAATGGCAATGAAGGCCATTCCTTCAGCTTCCATCAAGGCCCAGTTGCTGCCACTGCTGTATTTTGTCATCAAAAAAGAAGCATGATCATAAAGGCTGTTCAGAAAATAGGTTAGCACTTCAGGTGTGAAATCCGGGGCATCTAAAAAATATTGAAAGAGCCATGTCCAGCCATTACCACGGATCCCTGCTTCGATAGATCTCCACGCATAAGCATGCGCTTCATCCCTGGGATTCTTTTTTACCCAGTCCACTATCTGGCTGCACCATTCCTCAGCATATTTAGTGTCACCCGTGTGCCAATAAGCTTTGCCCATGGCTTGCCAGAAACTCATTCTGTTGAGCTGCCAAACCCATTCATTGTCAGGTACAGGCCGCAATGACCAGTCAATGTCTTCTCCACAGAAATAGGATGGATAGGCTGGCTGGCCAACAAAAATATGCTTCAAAGCATCGTCAGCGATCTTCATGTCCTTTTCTGTAGCGAAATTCCCCAACTTTTCAGCTTTAGTAAACCTGTCTAGCTCATGCTTCACATCCGTGCGTGCCCGGTAGTATTCAAACAGTGCAGTCAATGCTTCCTCCCTTGACCCAGCTGACTTTACACTTTCCAGGCCCGGCCTGCTCAGATCCATCCTGGATAACAGCAATGAATCAATTGATGAATTGATATTTATTACACTAGAAGACTGGGCATAGCCCTGCAAATCCACTATTACCAGGCAGATGAGTACGATTAATCCGAGTTTTTTCATTTTTCTCCGCCTACCATTCAATCACTACACTTTGACCTGCGAAATCATCCTGAGGCAGGTCAATGGTCATTGTAGTATAACCTTCTATTTCATCCCATGTAATTTCATAGTCGTCACCCTCTTCGATCTTCCTGTTTATCTGGATTTCTACTGATTTCAGCTTTCTGGATGGATCAGCGACACTAATTTCTTTCAGTTCGCCGTCAGGTGTTTTAAGCATGACAAGACATGCATTCCTGGAAACCAGATGCATATCTTCGGAGATACGTGCCTTGCCCGCCTGGTAAAATACTATTTGTGTTATGCCTGCTTTTTTATTGCTCACAGCCTGTATCTCAGGTGTATTTGCGACGATTTGGATAGGTAAGTCTTTCACATATGTCTCTATGCTCTCATTCGTCATGCCTGGCACCACGATATACTGGTAAGAAGCATTTTGAGGTTCCATTCCATGGTCTATCCAGGCTGTAAAAACCTCGGCACTTACCGTTTCTTTCGGGCTATCAGACTGTCGATTGATGCTATACCAGCTACCCAATTGCGTTTGGTTACTGATACCAAGAGATGTTTTAGTAGGCAGAACATAGGCCACTCCATCGTGGTTGATCCATTGGACATTTTGAAGTTTATGTTCACCTTGCTCAAGAGATCTGATTTTTCCATCGTCTGAAATGGAAACATCCCCTCTCAACCAGGTCTGATTGATCGAGGTAAAAACAGGCTCCTTTTCCTTGGAGGTTATCAGAGTTCCCAGGCACACATATTCCTCATCAAAGAAAAACCAGGCCTTTCGGGCCTTCAGGGAATGATACGGGCTTTGAAAGTCAAAAGTGACTGCACCTTGTTTACCATTTGTAACACCACCAACAAAATCCATTTGGCCTTCTTTCTGGATTTCATCCTCCGGTGGCAATGAGGCTTTCTGCACTATGGTAGTTCCAGGGATCTTTTGCCAATCCAGGACCGGGAAAATGTTATTGTATTCCTTTCCTGTCTGGTAGACAAAATTGGATCCCTCTCCGAGGTGATGATTTTTAAGACCTTCCTGGTTGTAAGGTTCTTCCATACTTCGATTTCTGGTGCTGTACATCCTAACGGAAGAAAAATAATCAGGCTGCTGATGACTATAGTATTCCGAGTGCCAGAAGAATTTACTACTTGTGAAGTTTGGTTTGGCATTACCATTTCTGATCTGAATGATTTCAGCCAGTTCAGCATTCCTGTAATTTGATGCCAAAATCAATTTCTTAGGTGTTTCTACCCCATGAGGATGTAAAGCACCCATCCTGGAAATGCTCCTGTTTTTTGCCCCCAAGTCAGGGTAGGTACCGAATACCATCATCTTGCAAACTCCGTCCAGGTAATAGTCTACCAGTAGTTGAATAGCTCGGTCCGGAAAGTGAAACTCCGTATCTCCAACTTTGGCTGCCCATTCGGCAAAGACAGAAGAAAAATTCAATCCGTAGGACAGGGTGTTGTTGACCCGGTCGCCCCGATGGTGAAAGCTCAGGTCGGTTTGTAATCCCCTGATGTCATTTGGTGTGTCCCGGTCTACAGCATACCGGATTTCAGTAGCCATGGTATTTATGACTTCTCTTAGGATGGCCTCGTCCCTTAGGAAAAGACCATATTTTCCATAAATCCCGGCAATTTTAATTCTATCTCCTCCTGGCCTGGCTCCCCATGCATTTAATGTGGATCGTGCCATTATGGGAGCAGCACGTTCCTTTTCCTTATCGGTGAGGTCCTCGTCCATGATCAACAAAATCGTTACAAATCTGTCTGGCGTACCAATCTGGTTCCACCACCAGTTTTCACAGATAAAATCATTCTCAAACCAGTAGTTTAAGGCTTTCTTTAAGGCCTTACGGGTTTTCCTGTCCTGGTAATATTTGGTATGTGATTTTTTGTAGGCATGACTCAGGTCTACCATATAAGACAGATGTCTGCTATGTTCGAAGCCTGTTCTTGAGGTATCTTCGTAGTTGATGCCAGGCCAACTACCATCATTATTGATTGTATTGATTAGGTGGGCAACGTGGGTATAATCTACATCCGCTTCCATCAGCTCAAAGACCACTCGTTTCCTGATCTTTTCCAGGTCAGGACTCTGAGCTTTTATCAAAAAGGAAGATGTAAATAACAGGAATAGAACTGGGAGTGCTTTAAGAGCACTTCTGTGGGGTATTTGCATCATACTAAGATGATCAATTTATCAATCTTTAGAAAAAACAAAGCCGTAATTATTATAACTACGGCTTTGCAATATCCTAATCTATTCTTACAATTTATTCACCAGATGGCCAACCAGGATTTTGTCCGAGATTCGGATTCTGTGACAATGCACTAACAGGGATAGGCCATAGATAGTGCTTCGATTCGTCAAATTCCGGTGTTGCAAATCCAGTACCCTTGTAAATATCCAGGTATTCGACTCCATCTACTAAGGAAGTCTCAACAGTGACCTCACCATCAGGGTCAATTACATCCCTAATAGGGGCATCCCATCGCATACCATAGTCGGGTTCTCTCAATTTCGCTCCTTGTTTCCATCTCCTAAGGTCGTCATATCGGAAACCCTCCATAAACAACTCAATCCTTCGCTCTCTTCGGATTTCCACAATCAGTGAAGACACTCCATCACTGGCATATCTGGGATCCATCGGAGGATTCAGCCCCAGGTCAGGCATGCCTACTCTGTCTCTCAAAAGATTTATACTTTTATCCAGATCACCTTGAGTGATTGAACCCAATTCGGCCTTGGCTTCCGCAAAGTTTAGCAGTGCTTCCGCAAACCTTAGCGTAATTGCTGGAGTGGACGATGTATTATATGTCGCATGAGCAGCATTCACGTCATAAACCTTGATGATATGATAACCGGTATAGCTAGACTGACCTGGAATACTCATCCCCTGAACTTTTGGATAAGTGAGACCGGTATTGTTGCCATACTGATAGAAATCCTGGTCATCCGGATGCAATACTGTCTGTCGTAATCGAGGATCTCTGTCAATAAACAGATCAGTATAAACAGCATCCCCTTGGTACAAACCTGATAAACTAATCGGCAAACCATCGGTGCACAAGTAATCCTCTACCATACTTTTTGTAGCGCCTCCATTGTAACCTCTGTGGTAGCTTTGAGCATGGTTGGTATAAATACCTAGCTCATACCTCCTCCAGTATATTACCTCAGGGTTGCCAGACAAGTCTGTCATCCTGTGGATCGCATTATAATCCATGGTAGGATCTCCGGTGGAGTACAGCGAGTATGGACCATCATCCATCAGTTCCTCTGCTGCATCAGCAGCTTCCTGAAGCCACATATCCGGATTGGTACCCCCGTGGTACTTTCTCCAGGTTCCTTCAAACAAACAAACTCTGGATTTTACAAGCAAAGCTGCCCATCGGTTCATTCTACCAGGAGCATTTCCATCACCCCAGTCATCAGGCATGTGAGTTGCTGCAAATGTTAAATCTTCCAACACTTTGTCCATTACAAACTCCCGATCGTCCCGTGTTCCATTGAGAATGTCCTCATCGTCTACGTTCAATTCGGTATCAACCCATTGAACATCGCCAAACTTTGAGACTTTGTCCGCATAGAACCAACCTCTGAACAACCGGGCTTCCCCGATGTATCTATTACGAATTTCGTCGGGTATTGCGGCCTTACCATAATTATCCATGCCTACATTGATTGCACGCAAAAAATTCCAACCATCATACCCATACCACATGTCATCCAGATATGAATGTACACCTGCTCTAACCCGTTGGTACTCAGTATGACGTGAATGGCGAGGTGCTGTGTCATCACTATATCCTGACAAATGCCAGATTCCATATCTATGACTATTGAATCCATCGTCAAATCCCATCATAATAGGTACTGGACGATCCTCCTTTGCCATATTATATAGTCCATTATTGTAAACCCTAAGGTCACTTTCCGTATTCCAAAAGGAATCATTACTGATCCTATCAAGTGGCTGTCTCTCAAGAAATTCATCATTACAACTGAATGAAACAATTGTTACAATGAATATCATGGTAATTTTTATAATATTATTCCTCATTTCTTCTTTGTTATAAGATTAAAATCCAACTCTGAAACCAAGTGAGAAAATACGCTGCTTGTAGTATTCCTGAGTTAATGTTGGTCTAACTTCAGGGTCAAGCGGCTTACGCATTTTAGTAGCCTCCCATAAATTCATTCCAGCAAAATATATCTGAGCATTTGTCATCCCTACTTTGCTAGCGATGTTAGCTGGAAGATTATAAGCCAGCGTCAGGTTTTTCAACCGAATGTATGAAGCATCCTGAACATACCGTGTTTGTGGTAGTACATTTTGTTTGGTATTGGTTGAAATATGTGGAGCTGGAAAGTATGCATCCGGATTTTCTGGGCTCCAGGTATCTGTCAGATAGTAGTTTTCTACATGTCCTGCATTGAACGGATAGAAAGCTACCCAGTTGCCATTCGGTGGCCAGTAATCATACTGCATAATCCCTTCGAAGAACACGTTCAAACTCAGAGATTTCCAAGAAACATTGGTGGTAATACCAAAATTATATCTTGGGTTTTCATAAGCAATGATCTTCAAATCACCCGGATTATCCAGCGTTCGATTTCCATCGTTTATGGTACCGTCACCATTTAGATCTGCGTATTGAATATCTCCCGCTCTCCAAAGATTCCACCCCAAGTCATTCTGAGAAGGTGCATCAGCTACTGCCTGATCTGTTTGGAAAATACCTACGGTTTCATATCCCCAACGTTCACCACCTGCATCACTCACAACCTGTCCTTCATAGTACTCATCTATCGAACCGGTAGGGTTATCGTACTTGGTGATCTTGGAAAGATTATCAGACAAAGCCAGAGTTACATTGTAGCTCCAATCGTTGTTGATGTTGTCTCTCCATGTAGCAGCAACTTCCCAACCACGAGTTCTGAGATCTGCTGCATTAGCATCCGGTGCGCTTGTTCCCAGAATTTCAGGGAGCGTTACATTGGTCAGCATATCCTTAGTGTCTCTGATATATGCATCAATAGCCACATCTAACCTGCTTCCAAACATAGCAAAATCCAACCCTATATTCTGAGAAACCACAGTTTCCCATGTCAGCGATGGGCTCACCAATCCGGCAGGAGATACTGCGGGAGTTTGAGAACCAGCAGACATCATATATGGTGTATTTGAAATTCCCATTGTGGCAATGTATGGATAGTTATTCCTCAAGAACTGATTACCCAACTCTCCATATGAAGCTCTTAATTTCAAATTGTCTAACCAGCTGCTGGTTCCTGACATAAATGCTTCGTTGGAAATCCTCCATCCAACAGATACTGAAGGGAAAAAACCAAAACGGTCATCTGTCGGAAACCTGGAAGTACCATCGTATCTACCATTTGTTTCTATCAGGTATTTGTCGTCGAAGATATAGTTTAAGCGATAGAACACACCTCTAAGTGCGTTGTGCTCCTTGCCACCAAATGTAAGCTGATTACCCACTGTTGCATTAATGTCAGTGATTTGTGGAGTAATCAAAGAGAATGCCTGACCTTCATGATACTTAAACAATCCCCACTCCTGATTAAATCCTGCCATTACTTTAAAATAATGACTTCCCTGCTCAAGCGTGTAGTCAGTATAAGCCTGGATGGTGTAGTACTGATCAAAATCCGTGCGATTATTGATCCAGTCATTTCCACTGAATCCATTATCAACCAATGTGGTTGGATCGGCGGTTAGGTCAGGATTTTCCCGAACTACTTCTACCTTACTTTGAACATCCTGATAATCTCGGTGGGTAAAATTTGCTGTGAAAGCACCTCTGATATTCCATCCTTTAAGCGGAGTAATAGTAGCTCCCTGTGTTAGAAACATATCATTCCTCATCCAGGTTTCTCTTCCGCCTCTTTCCAGGTACTCAAAAAAGCTCGTTCCACCAAAATATCTACCAATCAGGTCTGAATACTGATCCCGATCACCAGGAGTGATATAGAATGGAAGATCAGGAAATCTGATTGGATCTAATGGGTTCTGTCTTGCAGAAGTATTGATATTTACATCCCAGTGATAAAAGTGAGGCTTGTCACTTTTTTCAGTTGTAACCAATGCCCGACTGTCAAGATTCAACCAGTTATTTACTTTAAAGTCACCTTTTAGAAGTATATTATAACGTCTGTAGTTTTCATTCCTGTCCTTGTTCTTCAAATAACCATCCTTATTCAAAACTCCAAATGAAGCATAATAAGAAGCTTTGTCAGACGCCCCTGAAACACTGAAATCATACCGCTGTTGTGGAGCAACATTTGTAATCAGTTCATTGACATAGTTGTTATAACCATAGAACCTTAATTGACCGTTAAACACGCCCCAGGCATTTTCCTCAGTTGGGTTTTCACTCCAGGCCCTGGTACCATCAATATAGTTCTGATCATAGGAAGGAGCACCATTGGTTCTAATACTTGCTTCGTTACGTGCTAACACGAATTGATGTGGATCTGTAATCGGATCAAGAAAAAGGATTGGCTTAGCCAGTGCGAATTCACCACTGAAATTCACATTGATTTTATCGCCACGACCTGACTTTGTTGTGACAAGGATCACACCATAAGCCGCTCTAGATCCATAAACAGCAGATGCAGCAGCATCCTTTAAAACCGAGATACTTTCGATATCATTGGGATTTATTCTGTTCAAATCTTCAATTGGTACGTTGTCAACAAGAATCAAAGGCTGACCACCATTAATCGACTCAAATCCACGTATGTTAAAGTCAGCTGGTACGGAAGGGTCTCCATTCCTGATGTTTACATTCAGGTTAGGTACCACACCTTTCAAACCTTCTCCTACATTTGGTAAAGGTCGATTCTGCAAGACCTCGCCGTCTGCTACTCCAACAGATCCTGTCAAATTTACTTTTCTCTGTGTACCATATCCTACAACGACCACATCAGCAAGTTGCTCTGCATCCGGTGCCATAGTGAAATTGAAAGCTGTTCTGTTAGCAACAGCAATTTCCATAGCTTTATATCCAACAAAGGATATCGTCAGGATATCATCATCGCTAACATTCAATTTAAAGTTACCTTCAAAATCGGTCGTAGTACCTGCGGTTGTTCCTTTGACGACAATAGAGGCTCCCGGTAGGGGTTCCCCATTTTCGTCAAGGATATTTCCCGAAATAGTTCGCTGCTCAGCGATGGTTACTTTCTCTTGAAAATTCGCATTTTTATGAGATTTAACACTGATTCGGTCATTGATTTGTCTGAAGCTTACATTGGCTTGCTTCGAGATTTCAAGCAAAAGATTTTCCAGCGTTTGATTTCTGACATCGAGGTTAATATTCGCTTTGTCCTTGAGCTCGTTTCGTTTATAAACAAATTTATAATCCGACTGCTGCTCAATCATCTTAAGCGACTTCTCGATACTCTGATTATTGATTTCAATGCTGATTTTTGCCTCCTTAACGCTTTTAATGGCCTGGCCTTTCACTGTTTCTGCCATAAGTCCATTAAAAATCACAGTTGTTATTACGAACAGGTAGACAGCAATTTTTCCCACCTTTCGTAGATAATGGTTGAATCCATTCATATATTTGTTTAGTTAAAGGGTGAATATTTCATTCTTGATCATCGCCCGGGTCGGTGTTGGCGCATTCTTCCCGGGCCTTTTTTTATTGTAGTCTCTATGTCATAGGCGTTCTTTTTTAAAGTTTACTTCTGCTTTTTTTCCGGTAATCTTAAAATCAAATGGCATGGTATAGCTTAAGCTTTTAAGCACATTTGACAAATTGTCATTTCTAAATGACCCTGTAAAATTCATATCATTACCCTCGGGGTAATTTCTGAGAATAATATCCACTCCATACCATTTTTCTAATTCAGTAATGGCTTCCTTGAGTGGAGTGTCTTTAAATACTATCACACCGTCTTTCCATCCAATGTGATCAAATGATGTTTTTAGTTTGCTTATGATACCGCTTTCATTGGCAGCTAGTATTTCACCGGGCAGTAAAACGGTATTGTGAAGAGACTCGTGGGTTTCAATTCTTACACTACCAGTAACTAACGTTACCTCTTCCATCTCATCGGGATAGGCTTTTACGTTAAATGAGGTGCCTAATGCGGTAGTAAAAAGATTTTCAGTTTCTACGATAAAAGGAATCTCGGGATTTTCAGTCACCTCAAAAAATGCTTCACCCTTCAAAATCACCCTGCGTTCTTTATTATAGTATTCACTGGTATAGCTGAGAGAACTTTCTGAATTGAGAATCACCGTTGAGCCATCCGGAAGCATGATAGTGGATTTCTGTCCTTTTGGATTAGACTTAAAGATAGAAGAAATCGATTCCGGCTCCTGCATCTCCAGCAAATGCTCATGGAAAAGCACGTAGACTGAAGTAATCAACAGTAATATTGAAGCAGCCAGGCTCCAGAAAATTAACCGGTTATTTCCCGGTTTCTTTTTTCTGTGTTTTGTTACGGATTCAATATTGAGGGGAACAATTTCTCTTTCGCTGGTTGTCGATTCATCAAGTTTTGAATTGATCTTATCCCAGATATGGTCAGTAAAGTCCTTATCTTCGGTATAATTAATCCTGCTGATGGCCTGTACTACCTTAACAGCCTCCTGGAAATTATCTTTTTTTTCAGGGTGATCGCGGAGCCACTTCTCCCAAAAAATATTTGCTGAGACATTGGGATTAATCACCCAGTTTCTAAACTCAGCGTTTAGAACAAAATCATCTATGGTCTTTAGGTTCTTCACTAAAATATTATTCCTCTTATATAATAGAGTACCGAACGGGATACTTTCTTACACAGGATTGAAAAAATATTTCAATTTTTGCAACCAACTAGTGTAATATCACGTAGCGCGCATAACATCGTTACTGATAACAGGTTTTAGTTAAGAAATTCGCAACAATAGATTAGCTCTGAAGGCGTTTGCGTAAAGTTGAAATTCCCCGCGAAACAAGGGTGTAGATATTTTGAATGCTTTTAGACATCATGCTTGAAGTCTCCTCATAAGATCGTCCCTCAAAGAATATCAGCATGATCGCTTCACGTTGCTGTAACGGCAAATCATTGATGAGTAAAGTCAATTGATCTTTCTTACGTTTTTTCTGATCAGCAATGATCAGTTTGTCTTCGGTAGAGTCCAGAAATTGGATGGTCTGATTTAAATACTCGCTTTCAGTCGTGACCTTCTTGTTATCTTTTGAGAGAAGGGTGAAAATCTTTGATCTGAGAGCGGATAAAAGGTAGAATTTCAACCTGTTAATCTTAGACAGGTTATTTCTATAAGACCACAAATCAATGAAAAGCTCCTGGATAGCATCACCAATTAACTCCTTTTGCGGGTGGATGGTCATACCATATCTAAAAAGCTCAGGAAAATATTTTTTGTACAAACATTCAAAAGCTTCCTTATTGTCGTTTCTTACCTGATCCCACAACTTTTGGTCGCCGATTTTTTGAGTTGGAACAGTTTGAACTGGATTGATCATTGAAACTTTTATATTTTCCCGTTTTGGAAACTCAATTAAATTGAATTCTCTTCGAAAAAAAGATAATTATATTAAAAATATCAAATTTTATTATAAAAAAGTAATCCTGACTAACTTTTGTGTAAAGATTACACAAAATAAAAAGACTGAGCTAAATAACCCAGTCTTTTTTATGGCAGAGCTTAAATTAATTGCTAGTCAACGTTGTCGTGCAGGTATCGGTTATTTCCCAATATCTGATTGTCATCAGTCAGATTGAATTTTGATATATTCCTTTCCGATGAATGAGGCACTTTTTGCAAAGTCACCTTTTTGCGTTCAAATGCCGGAACCTCAAACTTCTCTTTATAATCTGTGGAACTCAGGTCTTTCTTTCTCGCACCGTTCATCTCTTCTTCGCGCTTCATCCGTTCTTCCATCAATTCTATCCTGCGTCTGTTCATCGACCCCTGGCTCATCATGCGATGAACCTCTGAATTCATGTATTCTTCTACGGCATTGTCGTCTTCCTCTTCTTCGCGTTGGTCAGGCATTTCAAATTCGTATTCAAATTCCTGATCTTCCTGCTCCACTTCCTTTTCTATGGTTTCTCTCAGGGAATCAAATGTGAAGCTTTTTTCTTCCTTCTCCTCCTCTTCATGTCTTTCATCTTCATCATCATCTTCATCCACAAATAATCTGATCTGTCTTGAAGACTCCAGGTCATATACCTTTTTAGAGTTGGAGGGTTCTTTTGAAGAACTGGAGAATTCGACTTCACCGCCATCACGATCAAAACCAGTTGCTATGACAGTCACTCTGATATTTTCGCCCAGCTCAGGATCCACACCGTGACCAAAGATCACCTCAGCATCTTCTCCGGAGAATTCAGTCATGTAATCTGTGATCTCCGCCAGCTCGTCCATTTGCAGCTCTGCCTCTTCACCGGAAATGATCGATAGCAGGATCTTTTCTGCCCCGTGGATATTTCGGTTATTCAACAATGGGGAGTTAAGTGCTTCCTCAGCAGCCCTGATCGCTCTGTTTTCACCATGCGTCTGCGCGGAGCCCATGACGGCTGCCCCGGCATTTTTCATGACGGTCTTCACATCCTCAAAGTCCACATTGACATAACCCGGAACCGTGATGATCTCCGCAATGCCTTTAGCGGCTGTAGTCAATACATTGTCTGCCTGACCAAAAGCTTCCCTGATCGGCAGATTACCAAAGATCTCCCGAAGCTTGTCATTCAAAATGACCAACACAGTGTCGCACACTTCTCTTAATGCCGCAATCCCTTCATTGGCTGCTGCATTTTTCTTTTTCCCTTCGAAAGCGAAAGGCGCCGTGACAATTCCTACTGTGAGAATGTCAAGCTCTTTGGCTACCTGTGCAATGATCGGTGCTGCACCAGTACCGGTGCCACCTCCCATACCTGCGGTAACGAAAACCATCTTGGTATCCTCAGAGAGGAGCTCCCTGATTTCTTCTTTACTCTCAATGGCTGCATTGCGTCCTCGCTCAGGGTTTGCCCCTGCTCCGAGACCACCAGTGAGATTCATTCCTAATTGTAACTTGTTGGGCACGGGACTGCTCTCCAGTGCCTGACTGTCGGTATTACAAACCACAAATTCTACATCCTTGATCCCAAGGTTAAACATGTGGTTGACTGCGTTACTACCTCCACCACCAACGCCGATCACCTTGATGATCGATTTCTGATGCGTGGGTAAATCGAATTGATACGTATTTTCTGCCATAATATTTTTGTTTTAACTCAACGACTGGTCGGTGTCTTCCAACAACTGGTTGGTGAGTACCTGTCTGCCGACAGGCAGGCACCAACCAGGGTTGTGAATGGAGTCTCACCAACCGGAATTAATAATCTTTGTTTTCATCAAAATCATCAATCAGTAGTCCTTTGGTTTTCTCCAGAATATTCTGAAAAAACTTGGCACTCTGCTTATTTCTTGGTTTCAGGCTGCCTTTCGACTGCTTTTCATTGTATCGCTGCTCCCGAATGTCAATCGCTCTGAATCCCGAAAGCACCAGACCAACAGAAGTAGCATAAACCGGACTCTTCACAGCGTCCACCTTACTCTTGCCCAGGTGTTCATTGGGATATCCAATGCGGGTATCCAGCCCTGTCATGTATTCAAATAGCTGCTGAAGGTTGTTCAAAAGCGATCCTCCACCTGTGACTACAATACCTGCTGCCAGTTTCTTATTGAATCCCGAAGTGATAATCTCCGTATGGACCATCTCGATGATCTCTTCCATCCTCGACTCAATGATATGAGCCAGGTTTTTGATAGAGATTTCCTTGGGAGCCCTGTTTCTCAATCCTGGAATTGACACAATTTCATTCGGGCTAGCCTCTTCAGCGATGGCTCTACCAAACTTGATCTTCAATTGCTCGGCCTGCTGCTCCATCACCATACAGCCCTGCTTGATATCAGATGTGATGATGTTACCACCAAAAGGGATCACTGCAGTGTGGCGGATGATGTTGTCATAGAACACCGCAATATCTGTAGTACCACCACCTATATCTACCAGGCAAACACCGGCTTCTTTTTCTTCATCGCTCAATACTGCAAGACTGGAAGCAAGAGGTTCCAGGATCAGGTTTTCAATCTCCAGCCCTCCTCTTCGGATACACTTATTGATATTGTTGATGGCATTGGTCTGAGCGGTGATGATATGGAAATCCGCCTCCAGCTTAACTCCGGACATACCAACAGGATCTTTGATGCCATCTTCGTAATCCACGATATAGTCCTGAGGCATCACATGAATGATCTCACTGCCCGGAGGAATCACTATGCGATACATATCATTGGTCAATCGGTTCAGGTCTTCCACCGTGATCTCATCATCAGAGTCACGGGTGATCGAGCCATGATGCACGGCGCTCTTGATGTGTTGCCCGGCAATGCCCACATTGACCACCCGGATGTCGATACCGGATTGCTCGCTGGCTTCAGTCACAGCCTTTTCAATGGCATTGACCGTCTTGTCGATGTTGGTCACAATCCCTCGGATCACTCCGTCGGATACTGCTTTCCCAACACCCAGCACTTCGAGTTTGCCAAATTCATTTTTGCGACCTACTATGGCGCATATCTTGGTAGTTCCGATATCAAGACCGACGATGATTTTATCCTGTTCCATATCTTTTACAATTAGCTATTGTATGATTCACTTCAATTTTTTATTTACAGATCAACTGATTATCAAATTTTACATTCACTCTTTCATAGGTGTTCCACCCCTTGTTGGGTAATACCTGGGTATAAAAGAGCTTGAGCTTTCTGAATTTCTCCTCATAATCCACTGGCATCCCAAATTCAATCTCCTGCTTTGTCACCTGAGGCAGTAAAATCAACTCTCCACCCCTCTGAACCACAATGCCTGCTATCTGAGCTCTCCAGAATTCGTTTTTGTCGATATACCGAAGCAGCTTCAGCAGATCCTTACCGTATTCAGTCTCCTGTATGTTCTTACCCCATGAAAATTTGTGCTCCAGCTCCATAATCAAAACCCTGGAGGTATGCTTTGTGACAGTTGGAAGCAGTTTCCCATTCTCATCGATGTAATGATCTGCAGCCCCTTTTTCAAAAATCCTGGCTAAAGGCCTGGCCTGCTCCACCTTTACCATTAAATTCCCTTTGATGTCCTTATATACCTGTGCATCCTTAACAAATGGATGTGCTTCAACCCGGGCCTCCAACACATTTAAATCCAATTTACCAACCGGAAGTCCCAGTACATAATCGCCTCCTTTGTCATTGATCAGGTCTACGATCTCCAGTTGATCGGTGAAGAAATCGCCTCGCTGATCTTCTATTTTCACCTTCACATTGGCTACCTGCCTGGCAACATTCCTGTATCCGGAAATGGAGATGAGCACGATCATCGCAACAACCGAAACAGCAAAAAACAATATGGTTTTGATGCTATACTTCAACTTTCCGTTCATTTATATAATAGTCCTTTATTCTCTCTACCTCCCTATCTATATCACCTGCTCCTACCGTGAGCAGCACCTCCGGATTTTTCTGAGCAATCACCTCAATCAGCCTGTCTCTTTTACAGATCATCTTATTGGTGCTATTGATCTTCTCCAGGATCACCTCTGAAGTGATGCCCGGAATGGGTTCTTCCCTGGCAGGATAGATATCTATCAAAATGATGTCGTCGGCCAGCTCCAGGCTTTTGGCAAACCCATCCTGAAAGTCTTTCGTCCTGCTATACAAGTGTGGCTGAAAGATTGCCGTGATTTCTTTCTGTGGATACAAGCTCCTGACAGATTTCAGCAATGCTGTGATCTCCGTCGGATGGTGTGCATAATCATCAATGTACACAACCTCCTTAGACCGCACGATGTATTCAAACCTTCTTTTTACTCCCCGATATCCGGCAACTGCTGTCTTCACCTTTTGAGCGTCGATACCGAAATCCAGTGCCATTGTAATGGCTGCAATCGCATTTTCTACATTGTGATAGCCCGGTACCTGGAGTTCAACCTTCTCAATTTTTTGTTTACCCACGTAATCGAAATAGAAATTTCCATTTTCTACATGGACATTCTGAGCCTGCACATCACCCATTTCGATTCCATAAGTGGAAAAAGGGATGGTCAGGTGACTTTTGATAATCTCAGCCGCCTTCGCATGGAGTAGCACCTTACCTTCCGGATTGGTTTTCTTCAGGAACTCTGCAAACGCTTCATGCATCGTTTTCAGGTCACCATATATATCCAGATGGTCGGGATCAACCGAAGTCACAATGGAATAGTTTGGTGAAAGTCTATGGAATGACCGATCAAACTCGTCTGCCTCAGCCACTACCGGTGCATCTTCCGCTCCAATCAAAAGGTTGGAATCGTAGTTGGTCATGATACCACCTACAAATGCAGAACAACCTACCGTTTCGTGAAGGATATGAGCAATCATGCTGGAGGTCGTGGTCTTGCCATGCGTACCTCCTACTGCAACCGTCCAGTGACTCCTGGAGATCGTACCCAGCATCTCGGAACGCTTCATCAGTTTATATTCACCTGACTGAAAAAAGGTAAGCTCCGTATGTGTCTTAGGGACAGCCGGTGTAAATACAATGACAGAATGCGCTTTGTCCTCCAGTACTTCTTTCGGCACAAGATTCAGATCATCCTCATAATGGATATCCATCCCCTCGGAAGCCAGTCTTTTGGTGAGGGTAGTCTCGGTCTTATCATAACCGGCCACTGCAATCCCCCGCTGACTAAACCACCTGGCCAGTGAGCTCATACCAATGCCTCCTATGCCGATAAAGTAGACCCTATGTATCTGATCCAGGTTCATTTAATCAATTCAATAATTTCTTTAGCGATATTATCCGAGGCATCTTTCTGTGCCATACCAAGGATCTTCGCCGATAATTCTTTTCTTTTCTTTTCGTCTGACAGAAGCTTAATGGCTTCAACCACCAGCTTTTCCTTGCTCTCATTGTCCTTTACCAGCACTGCCGCTTCGTTCTTCACCAGTGCCATGGCGTTTTTGGTCTGATGATCCTCAGCCACATTGGGTGAGGGCACCAAAATGCAGGCCTTGCCTGTCAACATCAGCTCAGAGATAGACAACGCCCCAGCTCTGGATACCACAATATCAGCAGCCGCATACCCAAATACCATCTCTTTCAGGAATGGCATGATCCTCACATTGTCGTGTGCTGGCATCTCATTTTTGATGCTCTCATGGTAATACTCTCCCGTCTGCCAGATCACCTGAATGTCCTGATCAACTAACTGGTCAATACCTGCTTTTATCGACTCGTTGATGGTTCTCGCTCCCAGGCTTCCTCCAATGATCAGCATCGTTTTCTTTTTAGGATCCAGCTTAAAGAAGTCAAAAGCCTCTTTTCTTTTCGACTGGACATCCATCAGGTCTTTTCGGACCGGATTGCCCGCCAGAACGAGCTTATCTGCCGGGAAATACCTTTCCATTTCCGGATAGGCCACACATATTTTATTCACCTTGCCAGCCAGCCATTTGTTGGTGAGACCGGCGTAGGAGTTTTGCTCCTGGATTATAGTGGGAACCCCTTTGGATGAAGCCACGAATAGCAGGGGCCCACTTGCATAACCGCCCACACCTATTACGGCATCAGGCTTAAAATTTCTTAACAGCGATCCGGCTTTGATCAGACTGGCAATGACTTTCACAGGGAAGAGTAAATTTTTGATGGTGAGACTACGCTGCAGACCACTGATCCAAAGTCCTACAATAGGAAATCCGGCTTCAGGGACTTTTTTCATTTCCATCTTGCCCTTCGCGCCAACAAACAGGATCTCCACCTCCTCCAGCATATGCTGAAGCGACTGGGCAATGGATATTGCCGGGTAAATGTGTCCGCCTGTTCCGCCTCCGCTTATCATGATCTTATATTTCCGCTTTGTCTCGATCGTTTCAAAATTTTTACGCTGCCTGCTTAATTTTTTCTTTGTACTGGTTTCCAGTTGCCGTACCCATGTCCTCTATCTCTCCCCGACTCACACTCAGGATAATCCCGATGGCCAGTCCGGTGAAAAGCTGTGAGGTACCCCCCATACTGAACAGTGGCAATGGCAAACCGGTAATCGGCCCCAGCCCCACAGTTACGCCCATATTCACAAATGCCTGCATCACCAGGGCAAATGACAACCCTGCCGAGAGCAGTCCTCCGTAGGCCCGCTCACTTTCTGCTGCCGCCTTCATGCCCCGATAGAGCAATCCCAAAAACAACAGCATCACCGTCACCCCACCAATCAGTCCATATTCCTCGATGATGATAGCATACACAAAATCGGAATACGGGTGAGGTAAATAATTTCTTTGATCGCTTTGGCCGGGACCTTTTCCGAATAATCCCCCGGTGGCGATGGCGATATTGGCCTGCTTCTCCTGGTATGGCACCTCCTCTTTATCAATGAAATCCGTGATCCTATTGAGTGCCGTCGCACCCCGCTGACCGATCATCAGAGAAATAGAGCCGGAACAAAAACCAATGACCATAAGGATCAACAGGTATTTGACCGGAACTCTCCCGATGAAGAGCACCAGCATGCAGGTGAGGAAAAGCAATATTGCTGTGGATATGTTGGTCATGGCAATCAAACCACAGATCAAACCGACCCACAAAAGCATGGGGATAATCGACTTCTGAAAGTTCTCAATGTCCTGCTGCTTTTTAGATAGCATACTTGTGAGCGTGACCAACAAGGCCAGCTTAGCCAGATCCGATGGTTGGAATCCCTGGTTGATGACTGGAATCGTAATCCATCGGGATGCTTCGTTCACATTGGTACCGAACAGCCAGGTAAGCAATAACAAAGGAGCTGACACCCAAAGCAACAGCTTGGAAATCCTGGAATAATATCTATAGTCGATTCGATGGGCAATCCACATGGCTACCAGACTGAGGAAAACCAGGATCGCATGCTTAAAGAGGTAGTACTCGGTATTACCGGCCTCCATACGGTAAGCCAGGCTTCCTGTAGAGCTGTATACTACCAGAATACTCCATACTGAGATGATGAATACGATGAACCAGATTACCGGATCACCTTTCAGATTTCGATATGCCCATTCCTTAATCATCGTCATGACTTCACTTTTTTAGGTTTCACCAAAGACTGCACCGCCTTCTTAAACTTATCGCCTCTGTCCTCATAGTTCTTAAAGAGATCGAAACTTGCGCATGCAGGAGACAGCAACACCACATCTCCTGCCTCAGCTACCTCAAAAGCCATTTTTACCGCTTTTTTGATCTCGTCAGTTTCAAGGAAATCCACTTTTCCTTTGAAATAATTTCTTAAGGGCTTGTTGTCTACCCCCAGACTGATCAGTGTCTTGACTTTTTCTTTAACGAAGGGCTCCAGCACACTGTAATCATTCCCTTTGTCAATACCGCCTGCTATCCAGATCACTGGCTGCTTCATCCCTTCCAGCGCATAAAATACCGAGTCCACATTGGTGGCCTTGGAGTCATTGATAAAGGTGACACCTTCAATTTCAAGCACTTTCTCGAGTCTGTGGGGTGCGTTCTTAAAACTCTTGAGCCCTTTCAGTATTTCCTTGATGGAAATTTCCATCCACAGCGCACATAACACAGAGGCCATCGTATTGATCATGTTGTGCTTGCCAATGAGTGAGATCTCCGAAACCGGGATCTTGTGATGAGAATGCGCTTCCTTATAATCGTAATTGAAGATCAAATGCTCATCATCCAGATACGCATGCCATTTGTCATTTTTTGTAGCTGAAATGGCAAATAGACAGGCTTCAATATTTCTTCTGGCCAGCTCCTCAGTGATCGGCTGGCTGTCAGTACAATAGATAAAGCATTCCTCTTTGGTCAGGTTTTCAGTGATCCTGAATTTGGAAGCAATGTACTTCTGCATGCTGTTTTCATAGCGATCCAGGTGATCCGGGGTAATGTTTAGCAGTACGGCCACATCAGGCTTGAATTTTACAATACCATCCAGCTGGAAGCTGCTGACTTCCACCACATAATAATCATACCCACCTTTGGCTACCAGGCCAGCAAAGCTTACCCCAACATTTCCTCCCAACGCCACTTTCAATCCTGCCTTTTTCAGCAGGTGATGGGTCAGAAGGGTGGTTGTCGTCTTACCATTGGTACCGGTTATAGCAATGACTTTGGCCTCCTTATCTACATGCTCATAGGCAAACTCTATCTCTGAAATGACCGGAATGCCCGCAGCAACTGCTTCTTTGATCACTTTGACAGTATCAGGAATACCAGGGCTCTTGATGATCACGTCAGAAGCCAGTACACGCTCAAAATCATGGCCTCCTTCTTCATAGTCCACTCGAAGAGCCTTCAGCTGAGTCTGGGCCTTGCGATTGATCTTCCCTGAATCAGACAAGAAAATGTCATAGCGCATCTTTGCTGCCAGTTTGGCTGCTCCAAGACCGCTTTCGCCTGAACCTAATATGGTGACTCGTTTACTCATCGAAGGAGTTTAATCGCATTCTTTTTTCCAATACTTGATCGCAGCTCAATGAGAAGAATGAAAGCATCTCGAATCCAAACTTCACAAACTCTGTAATCGGCACATATTTCTTTTTCCTGTTGGCAATATCCAGCCTGTCCAGCAAGTAAATGATCTCATCCATCTCATGCTCTGCAGCACTCATGGCTCCGGAGAGCGCACCCTCACCTTCCGCCATTAGCAACCTATTGAAGATTTTTTCCAACCTTCGTGACCTCCTGATCAGCACAGACGAGTATTCCGTCAAACTTCCGATAGGTAGAAGATTCGGTAGTTCAGCGGCTTTGAGCTGAAACTTTTCATTAAGGTGTTTAAGCTGGTCTAATGTCATGCTATCTAAGTTTTAAAGTTGCTAATGTGATAATGGCCAACAGGATCCCGGTGGTCCAGAACCTGGTTACAATTTTGGCTTCATGCCAGCCCTTCTTCTGATAATGGTGATGAAGTGGTGACATGAGGAAAATTCTTTTTCCTTCCCCGTATTTCTTTTTGGTGTATTTGAAATAAGACACCTGAAGGATCACGGAGAGGTTTTCGATGAGGAAGATCCCGCACAAGACTGGAATCAGTAATTCTTTTCGGATCACAAAAGCCATCACGGCTATGATCCCACCGATAGACAGGCTGCCTGTATCACCCATGAATACCTGTGCGGGGTATGAGTTGTACCAAAGGAATCCGATACAAGCTCCAACAAACGCAGCGCTGAAGATGACCAGCTCACCGGAGTTTGGAATGAAAGCAATATTCAGGTATTCGGCGAAAATGGCGTTTCCAGAGAGGTAAGCCAAAATCCCCAGGGTCAATCCAATGATGGCAGAAGTTCCAGCGGCTAAGCCATCCAATCCATCTGTCATGTTAGCACCATTAGAAACCGCGGTGATAATGAAGATCACCACCAGCACGTAGATGATCCAGGTGTAGTCATCCACGAAAGCTGGCAACAGCCAGTTGTAATGAAATTCGTTCCCCTTGATGAAGGGTAATGTGGTGAAAATGGAGTTGCTATCCAGGATGCCGGCAAAGCTGTATCCTGGTAACACAACGTCATGATGCCACACCATCACGAGCCCTACAACCAGACCCAGGGCTATCTGACCAATAACTTTAAACCGCCCTCTCAGGCCTTCTTTGTTTTTCTTTTTGACTTTGAGGTAATCATCCAAAAAGCCGATCAGTCCCATCCATGCAGCGGTGATCAACAGCAGAATCACATAGATATTGTCGATTTTGGCAAACAACAACGTAGGAATGATGATTGCGGCCAGGATGATCAGACCACCCATGGTTGGAGTGCCTTGTTTTTTCATCTGTCCTTCGAGCCCCAGGTCACGGATGCTTTCGCCGAGCTGGTTCTTTTGCAGTGCCCGGATGATCCATTTACCGATGTAGATGGTGATGAGCAATGAAAACAGCGCTGCCATACCTGCCCTGAAGGAGATAAAACGGAATACCGTCGCTCCCATCAGGTCGAATTGTTGCTCTAAATAATCAAACAGGTAATACAGCATTTATCTAATTATCTTTTAACATTTCCATCAATACTTCCCGATCGTCGAAGTGATGTCGCACTCCATTGATCTCCTGGTACGTCTCATGGCCCTTTCCAGCCACGAGAATAATGTCTCCTTTACCAGCAAGGTTACAGGCTGTGCGGATCGCTTCTTTCCGATCTGCTATCACCATCGTCTTGCGCTGGTCGGTCTTCCCAATCCCTGCCATCATCTCATCCAGGATCACACCCGGATCTTCGTTCCTGGGATTGTCTGAGGTCAGGATCACCTTGTTGCTGTAAGCCGCAGCAAGTCGTCCCATCTCGGGTCTCTTGGTCTTGTCCCTGTTTCCTCCACATCCTACCACGGTCACCAGCACCTCCTGGTGCGTCCGCAGGTTTTCAATTGTCTTTAATACATTCTCCAGGGCATCCGGTGTGTGCGCGTAATCCACGATGGCCAGGATATCCTGCATGTTTTCTACCTGCTCAAATCGTCCTCTCGCGCCACCCAGCATGGAGAGTGCTGTCATCACCTCTTCCTTCTCTTCTCCCAAAAGCACCGCAGCACCATATACCGCGAGCAAATTGTAGGCATTGAAATCTCCGATGAGCTTAAACCAGGCGTTGACACCATCCATGTCCAGCTCCAGTCCCTGTAGTGTATTGTGGATCACCTTGCCTTTGAAATCCGACATGGACTTCAGTGAATAGGTGTTCTTCGATGCTTTGGTATTCTGAAGCATCACCATACCCCGTTTGTCGTCGAGATTGGTAAGCGCAAAAGCGTCTTTAGACAATCCGTCAAACAATAATTTCTTGGCCTGGATGTACTCTTCAAAAGTCTTGTGGTAATCCAGGTGATCGTGGGTGATATTGGTGAAGATGGCACCACTGAAGGTGACCCCAGCCACACGATGTTGTACCAATGCATGAGAGCTCACCTCCATGAAACAATGGGTACAACCAGCTTCCACCATCTGGTGAAGCAATTGGTTAAGCTGGATGCTATCCGGCGTAGTGAATTGAGCTGGCAAGATCTTGTCGTCGATTTTGTTCTCCACAGTAGATAGCATCCCGGCTTTATAACCAAGATTTTTAAACAGGTCAAAAAGAAGGGTGACGGATGTGGTTTTACCATTCGTACCCGTCACACCAACCAAAATAATTTTCTGAGATGGCTTGTCATAAAAGTTAGAAGCGATGATCCCCACAGCTTTGGCGCTGTTGTCTACCGACACATAGGTCACACCCTCCTGTAATTCTTCAGGTAACGTTTCGCAAACAATTGCTGTGGCACCGGCCTTCACAGACTGGCTGATGTAGGCATGCCCGTCCACAGTGAGTCCTTCCACCGCTACAAAGAGGCTTTGCTTTTGTACCTTCCTGGAATCAAAGGTGATGTCCGAGACCTTCACCTCTCTGTTACCATGGATCTCATTGAGCGATACGCCAAACAATATGTCTTTTAGCATCTTCATGAGCTCAATTCCAGTTTAATTTCGTTACCCTGATTAAACTTCGATCCGGGGAGCACAGATTGCTGGCTTACCCTTCCTCGACCCGATACCTCGACCTTAAGGCCCAGGTTTTCCAACACATATATGGCATCTCTCAGTGTCATTCCCCGTACATCGGGCACGCGGCTATCACTCACCTGGTTGTTTTCCCAGATGATCGTATTGTTTTCAATGTCCGTCTTTACCCATGAAGCATCATGGTTGGACAGATTGGCAATGCCCAGGTCGTCACAGATCATCTTGAGCTCATCCTGCTTGCCGGAGCGGATCACCGGGAAGATACCCGCGAATTGATCCGGATCTTTTGGCAGCTCCTGGTGCATCTCTACCTGCAGGGCATAGATATTGTCAGCGATCTCCTTAAACACCGGTGCAGACACATCCGAACCGTAGATGTTCCAGCCTTTTGGATTGTCAATTACCACGATACAGCTGTATTTAGGATCCTCCGCCGGGAAATAACCCGCAAACGAGGTATAGTACTCATTGATGTACCGGCCATTCTTCACGTTTTTAGCTGTGCCTGTCTTACCCGCGATTTTGTACTTTGTCATGTTGATGTTTTTAGCCGTTCCCTGCTCAACCACACCTTCCAACATGAGCTTTAATTTGGCCAGTGTTTCATTAGAACATATCTTTTTATTGATCACTTTCGCTTCATAGGATTCCATTTCCCTGTTGGCACTCTTCACTGATTTTACAATCAATGGCTGGATCATTTTGCCCTTGTTGGCCACAGCATTGTATAATGTCAACATCTGCAATGGCGTCATTTTCAGCTCATAGCCATGGGAGATCCATGGAAGCGAAACACCACTCCAGGTAGAGTCCGTCGGATCTTTGATGTAAGGCACTCCTTCACCAACCATCTGGAAACCAAGCGGTTGACCAAGACCAGTCTCCCGGATAAACTCTATGAACTCAGCCGGATCATCCCCGAAATGCTTTTGCACCAGCTTAGCGATCCCAATATTGGAAGACTTCTCAAAGACTTCTTTTACGGTGAGCACACCAAAGCCACCTTCCACATGGTCACGCATGGTCTGGTTGTAAAACTTGTAGGCTCCCTTACCGGTATCTATCGTATCTGTCAGCTCCATCTTGGTCTCTTCCAGCAGGGCCATCATAGAAGCGAGCTTGAATGTAGACCCTGGCTCACGTGCCCCCTGGCTACCTACTGCATAATTGTACCTTTCGTAGTAATCGCCTTTGCTGTTTCGGCTGAGGTTTGAGATCGCTTTGATCTCCCCAGTCTTTACTTCCATCAGTACTACCAATCCGTAATCCGCCTGGTGTCTTGTCAGTGCTTTCAGCAAAGCAGATTCTGCCACATCCTGCAGGTTAACGTTGATTGTGGTTTGAATATCGTAGCCATCTTTTGGTCGGATCTCCGTGCCATCATACACCGGCTTCCATCCACCACCTGCCATGCGCTGGAAGACAGAACGCCCGTCCATACCGGCAAGCTGCCTGTTGAAGCTGTATTCAAGCCCCACGACACCTCGATTGTCTGCATTCACGGTGCCGATGGTACGATAGCCGAGCTGAGAAAAAGGTAAAAAGCGCTCTTCCACTTTTTCGAAGATCACTCCACCCTTTAGTCGGCCTTCCCGGAAGATGGGCCAGCTTTCCATACGTTTTTTCTCCTGGTAGCCGATCTTTTCCCTGTTGATCAGGATGTATCTTCTTCGGGCCTTGCGTGCCGCATCGATTTTTCGCTTGTACTGTGTAGGTGTGAGGTCATCATAGAAGCGAGACAGCATGTAGCACAAGGAGTCGATGCCTTGAGCGTATAAATTCCGATCTGCCAGTGATGGGTCAAAAGCAACCTGGTAGAAAGGAATAGATGTGGCCAGGAGGCTGCCATCATCTGCATAGATGTTGCCACGTGTGGCTTCGATCTTGCGCATTTCGAGCCCTAAGGTCTCGGCCAGACCACGCCAACGATCGCCCTCAGCATACTGAAGCGTTATAATGCGAAAAAGTATCCCCCCTGAAAAAAGGAATACTAGCAAGAAGGCGATTCGCACCCGGAGCAATATGGATCGCTTGATACTCATTCCGTATTCACGATGATTTTAAAGGGTGGATGTTTGCTTTCTTCCAGTCCCAACGCCCTGGCCTGCTTGGCCACTTCGGATTGCTTGCTGGCAAATTTGTATTCTGCTTTTAATGTGGTGTAGTCTGCTCTCAGGTCTTCCACCTCGCTCTCCAGGGTACTTATGGCCCGGATCTTCTTCTCGGCGTAGTGACGGTTACCTATATATATGACACAAAGTGCGGATATGAACAGGATCTGAGGTAAAAATCTGACATGAATCACCTGTGCCAGCGACTCATCGATCCTCAGGAACCGATCAATCAGCTTGAAAACACCACCACTTTGCGTGGTTGTCTTTCCGGGCATTTTGTAGGTATTACTTGACATTTTTTTACTCTTTTAAATTTTTTCAACTTTTCAACCACCGAAGCTTTAGCGTAGGTGGTCCAAGGTCTGTGTCCCCACAGACCTTCACATTTTCAAATTCAACCCCAACGCTCGCCCTGCCTTTGGCATCCCTAATGGGATCCTACCCTTTCACCAATCCTCAGTTTTGCGCTACGGGCGCGTTTGTTTTTTTCTATCTCCTCCTCTTCAGCTACGATGGGCTTTTTTGTGATCGGCTTAAACGGCCTGATCTCATGCCCATAAAAGTCTTTTTCCATCTTCCCCTTGAAGTTGCCGGTGTTGATAAAGTTTTTGACCAGCCTGTCTTCCAGGGAGTGGTAGCTCATCACTACCAGTCGTCCTCCGGGACGGATCACTTCAGCTGTTTGCTCCAGAAATTCTTTCAGAGCTCCCATCTCATCGTTGACTTCGATGCGGATGGCCTGGTAGACCTGGGCGAGGTATTTGGCTTCGCGGCCTCGGGGAGCCAGCTTCGAAGCAATCTCTTTGAGCTGCTGGCTTCTGGTGATCGGGGTGGCTCGTTCCCGGATGATGGCATTGGCCAGGGTTCTGGCATTTTTGATTTCACCGTAAGCGCTCAGGATGTGGATGAGGTCCGATTCCTCGTATTCGTTGACGACATGAAAGGCGGATTTGTCTGCGTTTTGGTCCATCCGCATGTCCAGCTCACCATCGAACCGGGTGGAAAAACCGCGTGCCCCTTCATTGATTTGATGAGAGGAGACACCAAGATCGGCCAGGATACCGTCCACCTGCGTGACGCCGTGGAATTTCAGATATCGTCTGAGGTACCTGAAGTTGGATTCAATAAATGTAAAAGAACGTTTCTGCTTCAGCTGATCGCTCAGCTTTTCCGCGTTGACTTTTGCATCAGCATCCTGATCAAAAGCGTATAATGTTCCTTCCTCCAGCCGGCCGACAATCTCTTGGCTGTGCCCGCCACCTCCGAAGGTCACATCGACGTATGTTCCCTCGGGCCTGATGGCAAGCCCTTCTATGCATTGCTGCAGCATGACGGGCTCGTGGTAGGCACTCATATTTTATTCGTCCAGGAATTTCTGAGCTAGCTCGCTGTACTCGTCCGGATCTTCGATCTGGTGCTCAGCAAACACTCCCGGATTCCACATTTCAACGTAGTTGCCCATGCCGATGAGGATAGCTTCTTTGTCTATCTGTGCATGAGCGAGCATTGTCTTAGGTATCAAAATCCTACCCGCACTATCCAGCTCTACCTGTGCAATACTCCTGAAGAAGTTTCTTTTCAATTTTCGTTGCTCGGCGTTGAACTCACTAAGCGCAGCAATCTTGGCGTGTATCTTTTTGTATTCTAACATTGGATACACGATCAGATTTGGCTCGAATCCTTTCCGGATTACGAGCTCTGTAGTGGAGACTTCAGGAAGGTTAGTCTTAATCTTTGCAGGTAAGACCAACCTTCCCTTAGTATCCAACTTACACTCATACTCGCTTGTAAAAAAAGCCATCTGAGCCTTGAAAAATATAAACCACCGAGACAAATGTAGTGAAAAGATTGACATTTCCAACCACTTTCCCCCACTTTGTGACACTTTGGTAAAAATATTTAATTCAGGGACATAAAAGGCCATTTTGAAAGCATCAGGAGAGGTTGAGCCCTTAACTCCCTGAGCCTTAGGCGGGATAAAAGGGAGATTTTAAAGGAAAAATTGGAGGAAAGTGGGAGATTTTAAGTTATAGTGGGAGGAAGTGGGGAATTGTGAGAAATCAGAAGTCAGGAATCAGTGTAGAGCACAGAATGAATTGTTCTCTATCTCAGAATGAATTGTTGTTTTTACAAAAAAACTTTTTCTATATTAAGGTAGTGACTACCTTTTAGTTATAGAGAAATCCTTCTAACAACATGACATATGAAGACGAAATCAATCAACTAATCAAAGACTATTTTGGTAATCCAAGTAAAACTAGAAAACTAGTTGATTTTCAAGATTCGACTCTTTACAAAAAGAGCATATTAATCCAGACGAAAAACTCCGACATATTAGAAATAAATGTCGAATCAGATGATTTCAATAAGCAATTGCTTCAATTTCTAGAAGAGAAACTTAGGATAAAGATTGAGTCTGATATAATACAAGCTTTTACTGCAATACACCAATTTGATGAGCTGATTAGAAATGAAAACCAAACCCGAGTAATAAATGTCTATGACAAAATTTTAAACGGTCTAAGAGTATACATTTTTCATCTATTTGAGGAAAAAGGAATAAACTTATTAGAAACTTATAAGAATTTTACTGCTCACAAAGATGAACTCGACCATCTATATAGATTCGAAAAATGCTTCTTTTTATTTCTTCCGAAATCTAAATATCCCGTCGAAGAAATCTTTAAAGCCTGTGATTATGTGTTATCGCTAGATGATAAAAACCAAGCTTTGAGTTTCGCATGGTCCCTCGGTTTAAATCATCTAAATCTTGCCCAAGAGATTTATAATATCGGAATTCAAAATAGGAACCCACATAATACAGTGTTTGTCAACAATCTTTTGGTTGGATTATACCATTCAGAACCACAGAAATACTTCAGTGAAATCACAACACTTGTCCAAAAAAATCCGTCCGAGGGTTTTCGTGTTCTAACCGGAATTACTATCTCAGAAGAACATGTAAGAAAGATCTATGAGCTTATTGAAGAACAAAATCACGCCGAATTGTACTCTACTCAAACCGACGTACTTTGTAGATTAATTGAATCTCCATATCCAAGTGAAAAGTTTAAAGTGGGCTGTTTCAAAAGAGTAAAATTCTTCTTTGATAATGGCTTAAAGGATACCTTTGAAAATATCCTCAATACTGTTGCCTACCGGATAGAGGGCTACGAAGACCATCGATATGGGTTGTTGAATACATATTTATCTAATACTCAAAATTACCAGGTTGTCAAATACTTCTTTTCAACCTTTAAAGAACCAGCATATCTTTTTCACTTAATAACATCTTGCTACAACACAAATTGGCCCATTGGAGCAATTAAACTATTTGAAGATGCCCTGATCCACTTCTGGAATAATTCCAGGGATCTAACAGAAAAGTATATTCTTGACCTATTTGATCCGAAGTACAAATTTGGACTTCTTCCTATTGAAATAATATTGAGTGGATATTCTAAACCTTTTCAAATTGATTTGCTTAAGCTAAATGATGTGCTAAGTCAAATAAAAGCTATTGAAAGCTTTTGCAGGATTCATCATTCTTTTGAGAAACTGCTTCCAATCCTGCTTGAATTAAGAAAGTCAAAATTTCGAAAAGCTATTAAATTACTACAAAAGCAATTGGGGCTGCTAGTTTTTGAATCATACCATCATCTATACGATGAAATCGAAAAAATTATTGATCCCAAAAAGGAAAGAAATTTTTTATTACCAATTAAGAAGGCTAAAGATTTATATGAAGAAATTAAAAAAGAAAAGGAAAAATTTAACGACTTAAACCCACTTGAAAATGAACGAGACCTTATAGATCTGTATTATAGACTGGAAGGGGAAGGACAAGCCAAATTAATGAAGCAATCTGAGAGAAGCTCTTTCTTAGGGGCATTTGCCAAGAATGTTGATATTATTAGAGGGCATTGTTGGAAACAAGAATTGGATGATGAAGTGAGGCCTTTGAGCACAATTAGCGTTCAACAATGGATTGACACACTAGCATTTAAGAATCCAGATCTATACGAATTTAATCTGAAAAATTTCGATAAGTAATAAGTAGTTGGATTTAAAAACTATAATAGTAAAAGAATACCTAGAGTCACTAACTGAAAAAGACGAACTCAATCAGATATTCCCTCTCCTTTTACAAGTAAGGGGTTTTAATATCCTGACTAAACCTACAGAAAACCTTGGGTTACAAGAGTATGGTAAAGATATAGTAGCAATTGGCAAAGATGATGACGGCATAAAAAAACGGTTTTATTTCGAATTAAAAGGAGGAAGAGATCGAGATATTACTGAATCTAGCTTCTATGGCAAGGATGGCATTCAAGAGTCATTAAGCCAAGCTAGCTATAATTCCTTTGTTTCAGCATTTCCTAAATTCAATGAACTCCCGTTGAAGATTATCATAGTACATAATGGAGTAATAAAGGGGAATGTTCGTGATACCTACGAAGAATTTGTCCTAAAACTGAATAAGACCTTAGCAGAGGATGTGACTTTTGACCGCTGGGACATTTCTCGATTGACAATATTATTTTCAGACCATCTATTCGGTCCATATCTTCTAACTGATGCTAATTCTACAAAACTTTTTAACAGAGTACTTGTAAACCTCACTGCATTTCATGGTGTCTCCAGGGATTTTATTCAGCTTCTTGATATGCTATTTAGAAGGAATGTATGGCGCAATTATAGAACCAAGGTGCCAAGGAAGTGGACAATGCTTTTAGAGTCCCTAAAACTTATCGCATTTATTATATATACCGAAGCAAAAGAGCACAATAACCTAGCAATTGCTAAGGAATATCTTACACACCTTGTTCTACGATTCTGGTATTGGATTTTAAAGAACAAATTGGAAGAGGACAAAAATATCATAAAGTACTTCAATGACGTATTCATGTTCTTTTATTATGTATTGGCCGAATACTTTGAAAGGAATATTAAAATGGCTCACATAAAAGATGGTCTATTTTCTGAAATAGGCGGCAGATATGAGCAGGTAGGATATACACATAGAACACTGGAATTCCTTCAAGGGGTATGCTTTATGATTAAAGTTGAAAGACATTTGAAAGGTGAATTTTCTGATGAATATTCTAAAGAAATTGCAGAATCTCTTGAAAATATTATTCGACAAAATAATGTAGCCGCTCGTCCCTTAATCGATATCCATTCTATACCAATCATTGATACCATGAACCTTTTTATTGAAACTGGTCAAAAGGAAAAAGCAATTAGTTATTTAAAAAATATTCTAGGATATATCAAATATGGGAAAGAGCATTACGATAGACTACCGGATGCACGAAATAGCATTGAAAGTGTAATTAAGTTTGTGGTTACGGGAGATAAGCCAATCTACTATTCTGATAAAACTTCTCCTCTTTTGGCAGTTCTAATTGAGTATATAGCAATGTTTGACCTAGAACAAGAATATTATGAATTGCAAAGACTCGTTAAAGAAAACGAGATAGATTTGGGACTATTTATACCTCACCACAGCATCAATTCAACTTCAATGCATTTAGTTGAGGATAAAGAAAATGACCTTGAAGAACAACTGTTTTCTAAGAGTGTTGATGATGGCTATCAGGTTGATACGAAATTAACAAAAAACCTAAATGAAGATCTAAGCTTTGAGGAATTCAAAGATAAAATGATCCAACGAAAGGATGAGTTTGTTTATAAGTACAGGACAGATAATGCGGGGTTTACACCCTTGAAAGATTTAGCACATCAATACTATAAAACACCATATTTCCCAGATAAATGGAGAAACATAACATGAACAATTGATTATTTATCCATTTGCTAAATTAATCGTAGTGTTCCAAATTCATGGTGTAAAGTTGATTGTTATAGTAGTAAGAAAACCACTAATTTTCTCTTTCAAATAAAATATCAATAATAAAGAAAAATGAATACTTATGATTCCGGAATGATAAAGCTCTTATAATCTAAATTAATTGGTATCGACCATTTGAATGTCCCATAGATTCTTAACCACAATTTATTTGAGAGGAAATCCTCCTTTCCCTTTGTATCTGAGTATTTGTCTTCAAGCCATTTTGGGGGTCTTTCCAAAAATTTAGAAATTTCTGCCACTTCAGTCCCAAAATCTATCACTTTAATAAAAAAAGAATTCCTGTTTTCAAAATCGGGATATTTATCACTTTCTGTTGTATGGATTTCACCTAAATTATTACTTGCAATAATTAGCTTGGATGGTTTAAAAAAGCTTTGATATCTATATACTAAAGAATTTCGGAACCGGCCATAAACAAAATTTTCGTCCTTGAGTGAATCTAATTTCCATTTTGGTACAAAGTCCTCATCGAAAAATTCATCCGGATAGTAATTCTTAAAAATTACTATTTCTGAATCACTTACTTTTCTAAAATAATCTAAAAGTTTACCTGACTCAACTTCATCACCTTTTCCAAACATATCATTAAACTGTTTTTCAATGATAAAATCCTCTTGCTCTGCAAGTTGATTACCAATTGATTCTACCAATCCATATGTTGGAATATGCCAATTTTCTAGAAATGCAGATCGATTAAGAAGTTCATTAAAGCCAATTGTATAGGTAAATTCCTGTTTAATTTGAGCATCTTCATTTTGACTTGATATGTCATTCCCTGTACTAATCAAACTCCTATAAAAAGCAGTTTTATTGAAATGACTCAATATATTATCTGAGAAGCTCTGAATTCGCTCATTTTTTATTTCTTGTTTTCTTTCAATCTTATCCAGGTTTTGTTCAAAGCCCGTTTCCAATTCATTGATTAAATTCTTAAACGAATCTAATTCATCACTTGAAGAATCATGAAATGGATAATTCTTTCTACGAATATAAAAATCACTAGTCTGTCCCAAGTCTCTAATGGACTGCTTTAAGCCCTCAAGAATTCCAGGGTTTCTCAACATTTCATCTCTTGATGAAAAAGACTCAATCACATCTTTGATATCTTCATCTCGTTGATCCATTCTTTTATTATACCAATGTTTTAAGGTCTTAAGCAGAAAAACATCAATATATCCAATAGCCCCATGATGATCTGGCATTTGAAAAACAAGGTCCTGTTCAATTGAAAACTTAATTTTAATAATTGATAAGATCTCAGACAAAGTATTAGGGATTATATCTCTGTTGGTCCAAGTAGCAGAAGCATCAGGTGGTTGATTAAACTCAAAAGCAAAGTCAACCAGATCGTAATCTCTTTTAAATATCGAGTAAGATAGTATTGAAATTAGAGTACGCTGCATAAGTCTATACTTATACATATTGAGAACAAACATTTTAAGATCTTTAATATGGCTCTCTATAAATTCTCTATCCTGGTCTGATGGGACCTGTTCCAGTAAGGTTTGTTGCAGTCCACTTAGTCCATTATTAATTGAATCAAAATCTTCGGATGTGTAGCAATAATGTGGTTTACGTAGGCCATAATTTGGTATTTTCTTTAATGTTTCCTTATCATCAATTTTTAGTTCATGATACTTATTACTAATGAAACTATAAAGATCACTGTATGCACTATTAGATGGTGGAACGATTGATCCTTCAGTTAATGTCCTTATGAAACTTTTTACTATGTCTGACCGCCTATTCTCAAGTGATGCTTTAAGAGATAGGAAAATTCCCGACCTCAAATTCTTGAAATTTCTCTTCTCAAAATTCACATCCAAAAAATGCGCCAAGTGGAATTGGTAAGCTAGATATTGGATGAGCGTAATATTATCATCAGAATAGTGCTTTTTTGAAACTAGTTGTTCAGTTTGAAATATCAGCTTATTTACGAAAAGGCCATATAATTTTGAAAAATCTAGTCTTTCATCTTTTAGTAAGGAAATGTTACTGTATAAATTTCCAAGAATGAACAAACTGGTTCTTGCAGGCTCAAAACTTCCTACCTTAATTGATGCTGTCCACGATTTAATTAAGAAAGAGATAAAAGTATCAATTAAATCGTAGCTATAAGGATCATAAAAACTCAAGTTGTATTTTCTTACATCTCTTTGTTTTTGCTCTGATAATTCTTGTGATGAGGGTCCTCTAACAATTTTAACTTCACTCCAATTGATGTCTGAAAAATCAATAGGTTCATCAAAACCACACTGATTGTTACTATCTATTAGAAATTTAAACTTATCAAAATCAATCATCCTAAGCTTGAAAAGATCATTTAGCTTATTGTCAATCCATTTTAACTCTTCCGTAACAAACTGCTCATCACCATCCTCCAATTTTGACATAAATCCTTTTAGAATTCTCTCAAAGGAGGTGCGGATTTGTATTATTTTATCACTAGAAGATTTCATTTATTCTTCGTTTCTCCGCATTAATTATCATCCCAGCAAAATCAGATACATATTTTTCGATTACTCCCATATATTTATAAAATTCATAAACTACGTACAGAACTACTGTACTAGAGGGGATAACTAGAAAAACAGAAAGAGATTTAAAGTATGATAAAATTGCGAGGAGTATGAGCAGATAAACCGCCAGTTTAATTCTGATATAGGAGGATTCTTGATAAAAACTATCAGCCAACTCATTACTATTAAAATTTTCTTCCTTTTGCTGAGTGATTACTGATATAGATAAAGGGAGTGCAATAGCGACAATGCTAGAGACAATAGTTATTAATCCAGAATAGTAATTTTCATTCATATCAATTTTCATCTCCCCAAATGCAATTGATATCTCTCCAGAGTAAAATATAATCGATGTTGCAAACAGAATCAGTGTGATTAACAGTAATAACCAAATAGCCATCAACAATATTTTGAGTATTTTCACAAGTGATCCTTCCATCAATTCTTTAAATATGGTACTTCATTAGATGCAACATTCATTTTCTCAATATCTCTTTTACCCCACTCTTCATTAAGGGTTATTGCAACGACTTCTATTGCAACATGAATTCCATGTGTAGCATCCGGGTTCATTATACCTAGATAAACAGTTTCATTGGAACCCTTATCAAGTTTAACAATTCCAGATTCAATATTCTCTCTTGATCCAAATGGGAAGTATCTATATTGATTTTTTGCCTCGAATAATCTGGAGTTTTCAAAATCCAACAGATAAATATTGCAAACATTGCCACCAGGAGGTTGAGTAAGCATATCAATCCCAAATCCTAAGACACCTGTTTGATCTATTACATTAGTAAGTTGACTAACGAGACTTGTGGTAGACATTACATTTTCGATATCCTCAGGGTTGCGTGAAGCAGAAAATTCATAATACCACTCCTGTGTGTTTGGAGGTAAAATAACTGGAATTGAGATTCTTGAGACCCCACCTTTAAATGTGGCATTTGAACCACTATTTATATAATGCTTACTAAGTGGAACAATTGAATTAGTTATATATTCTTTTTTGATCAGGTAATCTTCCTGTTCAATCGTATAGGTTGTATCATAGACCGTCTTCCAATAAACATTTGAATTAAAATCCTTAGTCGCTTTGTTACCTGGAATTCTTTGAATTTTATAACTACATACCCTCCCAGTTATTGCCCCATTTGCAAATCGAAACTTATAGATTCCAGTTCTTGTGACATTCAAGACTTTATTTTCAATTCTTTGAGATTTATAGTCCATATATTTTGATGACGAGGTAGGGGTCTGTCCAACAGCCAATACTTGAGTACCAAGAATGGCGTAGATCAATAAGGATAACGTTTTCATAATTTTAGAACCTTGGGTCGATATGCATACAACTGATCAAATAAATATAATGTAAAACTGAACGATATCACTGATGCTGCCAGCATTTTCCATTGGCTTCTTTGGTCATACGCTTGCAGCGAGTTCCGGCTTGGGTTGTGGCCGTACATTGTGTGGTTACAGATTTCTTAGCACCTGTTTCAGAGCCATTTGCAGGAATATGAACGACAGAGTCTTTTTTCAAAACTTCTGGGCTCTGAGAACCCGATGGCTTGCAGACGCTACACGCAGTGTAATCTTTAGCAACAGCTTCCTTAAGACTCATCTCAATCTTGCTGTACTTCAAATACCTGCAATCGCTCTTGTGATACTTCTCTCCCGTCTTGGTCACATAGACGTATTGCTCCTGTGAAAAGGCAAATGAGAACCAGAAAAGTAATAGGAGAATAAAGATTCGGCTGATCGAGGGGATTGGACTCAAGCGGTACATGCTATCAATTTAGTCAATAATTTCTAAATTAATGGTTCGATGAAAACAAGAAAGTACATTTTAGCCGATCTAATCGTTAGCCTTATATGGGTCGGATTATTCTAATTTTAGCACTATATCACTGTGGGGTTGTTCTAATCGCTCAAAATGTATCATTTTCTTACAATGAATCTGATCCGACTCAGCCATTAGAGCCCATATGGAATTATGATACAGCTATTCTTTCAGGGCATATTGAGGGGTATGATGAATCAATTGGAAAAACTGGCACAGTCCAGGTTATGGATGTGCTTCTTCATCAGCCCAAAAGCTACCTGATAGAGATCAATCCAAACGGCGACTTTTATTCCGAAATACCTCTTCTGACTTCACAAGAAGTTGTATTAGGGTTAGTAAATCAATTTCATATGATCTTCCTGACTCCAGGGAAGCAAACCGAATATGACTTCAGTATAATACAAAATCAACGTTTAGAAATCACGAATAAGCAATTCAGGGGGCACAATTCTCAACTTAATGCAGAACTTCGGGAACTGGATCGTATCTCCTACTTTAGCTTTTATGAGGCAAAAGAAAAAATAATTGAGACTGACATTTGGGGTTATCGGGACTATTGCCTGAATCTGATGCAGATCGAATTGGATTCTCTGGAACAGTTTAAGGTGAATTTAAACTTATCAGATTCTGCCTACTCAATAAAGAAGCTTGGCATAAAACTGGATTATTATGAAGAGATATTCTTTTATCACAGCAGAAAGCTGGGGGCACTGAGAAGGAATGGAAACGAGCATCTTTTAAAATATGAAGATGTAGAACCGGAATTTTATGATTTCTTAGATCCTGAGGTATTAAATGATCGAAATATTTTACTCACCGGTCAAAAATTAAACGGGTTCATTAATAAAGCCAGATATGTTAATCATGAAACAAAAGTTGATCTTCTCCTGCCCTATAAATCAATACTGAGTACAGTCGAAAACCAAGAAGATCAGGTATCTGAAAATAGACTTGAACTGATCAAAGCATTGGCAAACTGTAAAAATCAGATTCAATAAAATTGCTATATAGCGATAAGTGGGAAGCATTGGAAAAAGATTACTTTAAAAGTTTCAAAGAACAAAACACCATTGTACAATGGAAAAATCAGGATGAAAAATTTACTGAGTATTTAGGCTTAGAGAATGGACTGATAAATGATATCATAAATGCCCGGAGATTTTCAACAGCCTACTTCATAAATGGTTATCAAATCAGCAAAAAAGAGATCTCTGAAAGAATAAAGGATCCATTCATCATTCAATATCTATATCAGAATTTAGATGTTGAGGAAGAAACAGTTTCTGTTGAGAGTAAAATTATTTCAGATGAAAACCAGATAATCATAGGCCCTTATGATCAATCTGAAATTGTCTTTTACCTGGGAAATGAATTAAATCAGTTCGAAGGAAAAATACTTTACATTGATTTTTGGGCTACATGGTGCGGGCCATGTCTCAAAGGGATCAAGCAGATTCGGCCGCTCAAAGAGGAGCTAAGAAATGAGCCTATTGAGTTTATTTATATCACCAATCATACCTCAAGAGAGGAACTATACTTCAAAATGATTGAAAGCATTGAAGGAACGCATTACAAAATTGATGAGGACAACTGGAATCTCCTAAGTTCCAGATTCAACCTGGGAGCCATTCCGCATTACATGGTAGTCGATAAGAATGGAGCGATCATACATGAGAACTTTATCCCAAAATCAATTAGCCATATTAAAAGAACACTTGTCAGCTTATTGGACTAGTATAGGAAAGCTTTTTACTTATCAATAAGCTTCCTGAAATCAGCTTTGAATTTCCTGCCAATTGGTAATTGGTAACTGTCTATATGTATTCGATAAGAATCCACCCGATCGATAGCTTGTAAATTGACAATGAAAGAGCGATGGACACGACTAAACATACCCGGAAGACGCTTTTCCAATGCTGCAAGACTCTCAGGCACAAGAAGTCTTTTATCCGTACAATTGAGCTTACAATAATTCCCGTCTGCCTCTATATACAATATTTCAGAAGGTGAGATAAAAATCGTTTCACTTCCAGTATAAAATTGAATCTTGTCCATTGAAGCATCCGCCAGCCCCTTAATGGGCCTCTGTATGGTTCTGAATTTTTCAATAGCAGCTACAAACCTGGAAAACGTGACTGGTTTCACTAAATAATCGATACAAAGGAAATCGTAACTCTCAAGTGCAAATTCCTCATACGCTGTGATCAGAATTGTCGGAACAGGTTTAGGCAACAAAGCAAGGAATTCCATTCCGGTAAGGTCTGGCATCTTGATGTCCAAAAACAATAGATCTGGAATTTGAGACTTAATCACATCAAGAGCCTCATATGGATTAGTGTAAACGTTATCAAGATCGAGGTAATCTATCTTTCCTGCATAATGTCTAATGACTTCTAAAGCCTGCGGCTCGTCATCTATAGCAATAGCATTGATCATTTTTTTAATAGTAGATTCACCCTGAAATCTTTATCAGACTTTTGAATGTCTAACACATAGGAGCCCCTTTTCATCGATTCTTTCAGTAAAGTTCTTGAAAGGTACAACCCCTCTCCTTCTTGTTTACCTTCTTTATGAACTGAATTTTCAATTCCCAGATGCAATCCCTCCTCATCTTCCCGGAAACGAATATGGATATAAGCGGGGCTTTGATAACTAATCCCATGTTGAAAAGCATTTTCAACATAATTAAGGAAACATAATGCCGGGATCTTATAGGACAGATTATCAAGAGAAGCTGACTGATCAACACGGATTTCAACCTTTCTCTGATCTATCCTGGCTTTTTGTAACTCAACATAGTCCAGAATATTTCTTAATTCTTCTGCTACAGGCACCAGTTTTGAATCCTGATACCGGTATACATACCTGAGGTTGTTTGTGAGCTTTTCCAGCGCTTCGGAGATCTCAGGCACCCCTTTTTGAATGCTTAATGCATAAATACTGTTTAGACTATTGAACAAAAAATGGGGTTCATTCTGTGCCCTTATTTTCTTCAGCATAGCTCGCTGACTAAACACTGATTTGAGGTCTTCAAAATGAATTAATGCTAACCGCACACAATAAAGACCAAATGCAATAATTAACCAAAAAATGAAATAACTGAATACCTCTAGAGGACTGTAAATATGCCATTCCACCCGAACATCAGGCAGGTTTGAAGTAAGGAGAAAAATCCCTCTCATTGAAGTCCATTCCAAAAGGTAAATCAATCCTGTAAAAAGTAAGATCTCAGTGGATTTTCGTATCCATTCAACCTGTCTTGGGATAAAAAAGTAAACAAGCATAAGTGAGTAAGCCCATTTTAGGGTAGCGATAAAAATGTACATAGGAAGGTGAAAACGATTGGTATTGATATAACCTCCCACATTTTTATAATGATCCTTGAAAAGGCTAACAATGGTGACGCGCTCATGAATGAAAATGGCCGTCACAACAACCATAATGCCGATTAATAGTACATCTACATAAATCTTTCGCCTATTCATCCTGACAAAAGAACATACCTGGCCTTTCAATTAAAAGGGTAGCTGACAAACAACCATCTTTTTAATGTAAACGTCATTAATTTCATTTAACGACCCCTCTCGGTAGTTTAGATAATAATATCTGCAGTCCATCAAACCTCCTTTGACGATTCTTAGATCCATGGAATCTTGCTTTTCAAATCAAGACTAAAAGCACTATGAAAACCAAGAAACTAATTACGTGGTCTAGCTACACTTTTTACCTACTTGTCACTATCTACCTTACAAAATTCATCTACAAGGGAGTTGTCCCGATTTCATTTCTTCATGAATTCATCATAGCAAGTACCTGGTTCTTTGCTTTTGAATTTATCAGGAAAAGAAGCATTGGGGACTATGTGGGTGAACCTAGGAACTGGAGAATAAGTCTATGGATGACATTAGGCATATTCCTCCTGCATGTACCTATTCATGTTTTTTATATGGGATCGCTGGGATCCGATGAATATAATTTTGAGATGTGGCATTTGTTTTTTGGACCGTATATAATGAAATCACTTTGGCTACTGCTTCAAACTATTGCTATAGTGGCATTCTTTAGATTGATATGGCTTTTAAACGAATCTTTCTACAAACACTGGAAAAAAATCACCATTATTGGTTCATTTATCATCATTATTCCGCTTGGTGGGGTAATTGGTTGGAGGAATTTTAATAATGCCAATGTCTCGGATAATTACTTGCAATTTACCCAAAATCCAAAGTCGTTTAAAAACCTTATCTCACACCCAGATCTAAAAGGAAAATTTGTCTATGTTGACTTCTGGCACTCCGGATGTGGGCCTTGCTTAATTGAAATGAAGAAAAGCAAAGACTTCAAAGCATCCTTGAAAGCTGAGCATCAAGATAATATCATCTATTTATACGTTGGTGTTGATCGAAGTGTACCAGATGAAAAATCATTACAGAATTATTGGATTAATAAGCTTGGAGTAACCGGAAAGCATCATTTCATCAGTAGAAAACAATACCGTACTTGGTGGGATCAAATCAAAGCACCGGAAAATCAATATCCTTTTTTCCCTTTTCATTTATGGATTGACCCGAATGGAGAGATATTGGTAAAAGATGCACCCGGAATAGGACACGAATTCAGAAAGTTAATTGAGGATTCGTTTCTAAAGGCAGAATAGAGCTGAACCCCTGCTCAGCCTTGAATTTGATTTGAGATAGATTAGAAAAATATTTCTATTTTGTAGTCAAACTTCTAATCCATGAACCACTCTCTCATCCCTGACATCCCAAAAGTATACCCTCAACTTGAAACCAAATGCAAAGAGATTGGTTTCACCATGCCCTCGGATATCTATATCGGGACATTGTTGAAATCTTTGATTGCCTCAAAACCAAATTCCAATATCCTGGAGCTGGGTACTGGAATTGGCCTCTCTCTGGCATGGATGATCGAAGGACTTGATAAACATTCACAACTGATAAGCATAGATAATGATCCTAACCTCATTGGAATAGCAAAGGATTTCTTTGGAAACGACCCGAAAGTGCAATTAATCTGCTCAGATGGTTCAGACTGGATCCGTAATTATGACGGACCTTCTTTTGATCTGATCTTTGCAGATGCCTGGCCCGGAAAATACAGTGAAATAGATGAAACACTACAGCTTCTTAAAGTAGGTGGGCTCTATGTGATTGACGATATGAATCCACAACCCAACTGGCCCGAAGGACATGCTGAGAAAGCTGAGAAGTTGATTGAAGACTTAGCATCAAGGCAGGATTTTACCATGACCATGATGAATTGGAGTACGGGGGTGGTGATATGTACGAGAAGGTATTAAATCAAGAGCTGACGAAGTCCAAAACAACTTCTACCTTTTCTGCTCCACTTCAAACTCTATATCCCAACGTCTTAAATAGTCCTTAAGTGGACCGAGCCCTACCTCAGCCCTCCTTTTATCGACATACTCCGGGTCTGCTAAATCGTATAATTCCCAATCACTATTTTCATCATTCCGAGTGACCTGGGTACCATAAATCTGTGGTTTGTAATCAGACATCAAGATGCGGTCTTCCATCAGTGCAATTTTACCCGGATTCAGATCACCATTTTTTGCTGATTCTTTCAACAAGGGTAAATACTCCTTTCGGTAATTGATGTAAATAGTGTGCTGAAACACAAGCCATATAGCATCCATACCCTTTTGACTCACATGGTTTAAAGTGGGGATACCACATTGTTCTATTAAATTGACAACGATCTCAAGATTCCTGAAGTCAACCTCCTGATCAATAGAATTTCCTGAAGCTCTCATTCTCTGATCAATATCATATACAGCCTGAAGGATACTATCACCTTTGTGACATTCAATTTGAACTTCACTAATGCTTTTTTCTTCATCTTCATACCAAGCATCTCTTAATTCAACTAACAGTTTCTTATCTTCTTCAGTGATTTTTCGCAAAACCATTTCAATTGTCTGACCCTCTTCATTGACATACTGGTTTCCAAAAAATCCGTTTCTAAATTTTTCTAAACTATCATGAGGAATGATCTTGCCCTGATCATTTTTGTAAATGACCAATGTAGGATCAATAGTTTGCTTAGACCTGGCCTGATCTATACGTTCTTCATTTGTCAGTTTTCGAAGCCCTTCCGGGTGGAAAGGTTCTATTTGCTGACTAAATAGGACCAGAGGAAATAGGGTAACAGTAAAAAGGCCCCAGTAAATAACATTTGTTTTCATTGGTAACAAAAAATGGGTTAGACACATTTAAATAACTAGAACATTTAGCTTTTTTTCATCCATTTAATAGCTTCCTGAATCTTTCGATCTTTTGAAAAGTCCAGCATATTATCTCCTTCTTCCACCAGAATATCTGGTTCAATGCATTCCTGATATTGGCCGGATTTATCGGCCATTCTGGCCACTGATAGATGAATTAAGCTACTTTTATCTATTCGGAAAACTTCAATTGCAGTGGTATAACCAGATGTGCATTCTCCAATTAATTTTGCTTTTGAGTGCACATCAAAAGAAATGGCTACAATTTCACCAGAACTGGATGTAATTGGACTGGTGAGAACAGCAATGGGCAATAACCTATCGATTGTACAGTCGATCTCCAAATCAGTTCTAGTGGTATCCCCTTCATAAACATTACCCCCTTTAATAGACCATGTAGAATGCTTTCCATCCGGATGTTTAAACATCCCAAGCACTCCATCATCAAAAAACATGTTTAAACCACCTAGCATGGCATACATATCACCACCTAAATTTATTCGTAGATCAATAATCCATCCTTCTATATCCTCTTGATTGAGCTTACAGATGGAATCCTGTAATGCTTTGGCCTGAATATTTCTGGAGGCTTCTCCATTTGTCATCATTGGAGGAACAAAAACATAACCATACTTTCCCTCAAGTATTTCAGTCCTTACCTGTGCACCACGGCTAAATCCAGGAGAAAGTCCCAGACTGAAATTCTTTTGAGGTCCATTTATGCCGTATCCTTTACCCTTGTAATAGTATCCACCGTGAAAGTCTCCGATCATTTTGAATAATAACTGATAAATTTCTCCCAGTTCTTCAATTGAACTTACTTCTTTAACCTTATGATAAAACACTGGCTTCATCGATTCCCAATCCAGTGAGTATCTATATACCGAATGATTCATAAGAATTGTAAAAACTTTGTTGGCATGCTGTTGAATTGAATCCGACAAATCCAATGGTTGGGATATGGAAACAATTGGGCACAAAAGAAAGAACAGACAGAGGTTGGGAATTGAACGTCGCATAGTATCCGTTTAAACGATAATTTCTAAATTAATGGTTTAGTACAGCCTGCTTAAAATGAAATCATTTCTCAAATTGATCCTGATCCCTTCACTTTTTTCTTGCAACAGCAAGCAAACGACTATCGAAGAACACATTCCCCTAGCAGACGAATACCTATTAAATGATTTCACTCCGGTAAAGGTCATGCTCCTTGGAACCTGGCATTTTAATTACCCGAATGCTGATTCACACAAGGTAGACTCTGCTCATATGATTGATCTTACCTCATCTGTAAGACAAGCTGAGATTATTGAAGTGGTAGAGAAGATTTCAGAATTCGAACCTACGATTGTTTGTATTGAGAAACCTACAGAGCAGCAGTCTAAGCTTGACAGCGTTTACAAAAACTTCATTTTAGGAGAGCATGATTTGAGTATCTCTGAACATGAGCAGCTTGGATTCAGAATCGCAAAAAAGAGTCATTCAAAAGTCTATGCAGTTAATAGTTATAGTTGGTTGAGAGAACATTCCAAAAACTACGAAGTCCTGAATGATATCTGGAATGAAGCCTATTATCTGGATACTATGGAATCAAGCAACTGGTGGAAAAAATATACCTCCTGGTATAAATCTGAAGACAAACTTCTATTCTATCACTCCGTAATGGAAAAACTAAAAATTATGAACCACCCCATCAATCTGAAAAGAAAAATGGGGCATTATCTCGTGGAATTGAAAACAAGCAACCACAATGGTCCGGATTCCTTTTCGCTGAAATGGTATGACCGAAACGTCCGGATATTCAACAACATCCTTAAGACTAACCCAAAAGAAGGAGATAAAATACTGGTAATCTATGGCGTCTCTCACATACCGATTTTAGAGCACCTTTTTGACGCATCTCCACAATTTGAGTTAGTTCGACCGTTTAAGTATCAATAAAGACCAATAAATGAACGACTCTCTCATCCCTGACATCCCAAAAGTCTACCCTCAACTGGAAGCTAAATGTAAGGAGATTGGTTTCACCATGCCCTCGGATATCTATATCGGGACATTGCTGAAATCTTTGATTGCCTCAAAACCCAATTCCAATATCCTGGAGCTGGGTACAGGTATTGGCCTATCCCTGGCATGGATGATCGAAGGACTTGATAAACATTCCAGGCTGATAAGCATAGATAATGATCCTAACCTCATTGGAATAGCAAATGATTTCTTCGGAAATGACCCGAGAGTCCAATTGATCTGCTCAGATGGTTCTGACTGGATCCGTAATTATGACGGACCTTTTTTTGATCTGATCTTTGCGGATGCCTGGCCCGGGAAATACAGTGAATTAGATGAAACATTGCAGCTTCTGAAAGTAGGTGGGCTCTATGTGATTGACGATATGAATCCACAACCCAACTGGCCCGAAGGACATGCCGAGAAAGCTGAGAATTTGATTGAAGACTTAGCATCAAGGCAGGATTTTACCATGACCATGATGAATTGGAGTACAGGGGTGGTGATATGTACAAGAAGGTTTTAAATCAAGAGCTGATGAAGCCTGATCTCTTATTATGGAAGTCATTGAGTGGCATTCTCGGAGTCTGTTCCGTGACTCTGAGGAGAGGAAAAGAAAGAGCTTGAACAATTAGCTAAAATGGTTGAATAGCAGCCTGATTGGAGATTTGCCTATAAATCGTCTGATATGGGGAGTTCAGTTTAGAAATCTCCAGTCGTTCCCCAGTGTGTGTCCGGAGTGCGTCCAGTCTCCCTCTAGTTAATCTCTAGTTGATCTCTCGTCAGGTTCAGTTATTGAGTGACTTTTGCGAACTCAGAGTCCGTACCGTGACTCTGAGAAGTGGCGGAATTGTGCAGCTATTCCGATCTCAGAGTCCGAACAGTGACCAAGAGGAGAGTCGCTTCATGTATGCGACCACTCTCACTCCTCATCGGTGAAAACACCGACGAGAAGCTTGTACGTGTAGCCCCACATCAAAACGTTATTTTGAATATCTTACAGATTATTTTTAACACTTATTTCTAAGTGTTTGCCGTGAAATATCTGCTTTATGGAAACTCAAAAAAGTCAATGAGTAAGAGACTAGTACGTTCTATTGTTATTTCCCTTTGGGTCCTTTTTCTAATTACTGTAATTACAATACCAACCCTATTTTATGCTGTAAAAGTTGATTTTCATGGGTGGTTTGGTGGTCTACCAGGTTTTGCAGCTCTTGAAAAGCCAGAGTCAGATGTCGCCTCCAGGTTGATAAGTTCGGATGGTGTTGTACTTGGGAGTGGCTACTATAGGCAAAACAGATCTCCAATCTCTTATGAAGAATTCTCACCTGAGGTTATTAATACACTTTTGGTCACAGAGGATATCCGATTCAAAGAGCATCAGGGAATAGATCTAAAAGGGTTGATTAAGGCAATAGTCGGTAAAGTCACATCTCTCTATCAGGGAGGGGGAAGTACTATTACCATGCAGTTGGCGGAAAATTTGTTTAACACTGAGACAGAAAATAAAGGATCCTTATATGTTTATTCTTTTATAGGTCCCATCATCACAAAACTTAAAGAATACATCATTTCAGTCCAACTGGAAAAGTCCTATACAAAAGAGGAAATCCTTGCTATGTATTTGAATACTGTACCTTTTGGTAATAACACTTACGGAATCAAAGTTGCTGCCAGGACTTACTTTAATAAGCTTCCATTGCATCTTAATTACAAAGAGTCCGCTGTTTTAGTTGGGGCATTAAATGGTCAGACAAGGTTTAATCCCATTCTCAATCCTGAAAACGCCAAAGGCAAAAGAACTGAGGTTCTATATAATCTTCACAAATATGGTTTTATCGATAGAATATCATTTGACTCTTTGAAGGTTTCTGATTTCGGGCTAAAGTATCGTGTGGAAAATCATAATGAAGGTCCTGCAACGTATTTCAGAACCATCGTTAGAAATTACCTGATGGATTGGACCAGGGAGCATGGGCTGGACCTCTGGGGTGATGGATTAAAGATCTATACGACCATTGATAGCAGAATGCAGAAGTATGCTGAGCAAGCTGTCAACGAACATATGCATGATCTACAGAAACTTTTCCACGATCATTTAGGCAATCAGGCTCCCTGGATTGATGATGAAGGAAGAGAGATTCCGGATTACCTTCAAAAGGCAGTTAAAGGGACAGATTACTACAATTTTCTAATAAAGAAATTTGGTCTTTCATCAGATTCTGTTGAAATCAAACTCCTTGAAAAGCGGCCAATGAGCGTATTTTCATGGCAAGGAGAAATCGATACGCTATTCAACGTTTATGATTCTATCCGCTATTTTAAAAGTTTCTTGCAGACGGGTTTTATGGCAATGGACCCAAAAAGTGGGAAGATTAAAGCATGGGTAGGTGGCATCGATCACAAGTATTTTCAATTTGATCATGTAATGCAAAGCAAGAGACAACCAGGTTCCACCTTTAAACCATTTGTTTATACCGCAGCTATAGATAATGGTTTTTCTCCGTGTTTTCCGGTTATTGACGAACCCGTTTCTTTGGTGAATAATGGTAAAGTTTGGATACCAACAAATGCAAATGGAGTGTACACAGGAGAAAGAATGACCATAAGGCAAGCCATGGCAAGATCGGTCAACAGCATTACAGCCCTTATGATGAAACAGCTTCAACCAGCTACAATCAAGGAGTATGCTTTAAAAATGGGGATTGAAAGTCCTCTCGAAGCAGTTCCTGCCCTAGGACTAGGTGCTGGTGGTGATGTATCGGTCTATGAAATGGTTGGAGCATATTCAACTTTTGTAAATAATGGAACATACACTAAACCTTACTTTATCGATCGAATTGAAGATAGATATGGTAATGTCATACAAGAATTTACTCCAGAGAAAAGGGAAGAGGTTCTGAGTGAGGAGACAGCTTACATTATGCTGCATATGCTAAAGGGGACAACAGAAGAAGTGGGTGGTACTGCGCAACGATTAAGTGCAGATGTTAAAACTGGCAATGAAATTGGCGCAAAGACAGGAACGACCCAAAATGCCTCCGATGGATGGTTTATGGGCGTAACAAAAGACCTTGCTGCCGGGGCCTGGGTTGGTGGAGAAGAAAGAAGTATCCGATTTAAAAACTGGGCACTAGGCTCAGGATCGAGAACTGCTATGCCTATTTGGGATAAATTTATGCAACAGGTATATAAAGACCCCAGCCTTGGATATTCAAAGGGTCCTTTTCCAAAGCCAACGGCACCTCTTACTACTGAGCTTGACTGTAGTAAATACAAAAATGATTCTGGACAAAACAGCAGAAATGAAGACGTCGTTGATGAAAAGACAATCTACTGAATACACCCCCTATAAAACAGCATAAAACCCTTTACCCATCAAAAACGACAGGTCCATGACTATACCGCTCGCTTATTAACTGACGAAGCCCGATCTCTTATTATGGAAGTCATTGAGTGGCATTCTCGGAGTCTATTCCGTGACTCTGAGGAGTGGCGGCCCTCCTCATCGGTGATAATACTGATGAGCATTTTGAATCAGTCAACTCCATCCTCTAGTTGAATGAACATTTTACTCCTCAATTAACGCCTATAGATAAATCAATTAAATTTGTTTTATGCCATCAGTGAAACTCTATAGTTCATTTCAGGAGCTAAAAGCTGACAGGGTTAAGCGACAGCTGACTCAACAGGAGAAGGTACGTCAAGAAAAGGCTACTGAATCTCTAAAGAAGATCAAAAAGTAATTCCAAATATTAATTTATGAACAAGGAACTTGCCGAAGGAATTAAGAATCTTGGCACTGTTCTGAATGACCATGAAGTCAGCTATATGTTTGTTGGTGGAATTGCCGTTAGTTGTGACAACACCGACGAGAAGCTTCGAACTACAAGAAGCTTCACAGAAGTGGTAGCCAGACTGTAACTCTTTTGAATAAAATCTACCTTCCCAATTAATCATAAATAAAGCGCGACCTACCCTACCAACAGATAAGGTATCTGCAACACATTGAATTATTTCACTTATCTTGATCTTGAATAAACATTCAAATCCAAATGAAAATCATCTCCTTTCTTGTTTTAGCGTGTGTGATCTCCTCTTGTGGCAGCAACAAACTTGTATCTGATATCAGTGCAATCAGATTTGGATCGGGAGGTGGTTTTACCGGAGAAATGAAAAAATACGAACTGACCCTGCAAGGAGAACTCTCCTCCATCAGGGATCAAGACACCACATTCATTAAGAAGATTTCTAAAGAAAAAGCAAAGGATATCATCAAATCTGCGGAAGCCATCAAGGGCCAGGAGGTAAACAAACCAGAAAACATGTACCGGTTTATTGAAATAGATTACAAAAAAACCGCTACAAAAAAACTGGTTTGGGGATCGGGTTATGAACACTTACCCCCTCCAGTAGGTTCTCTATACAATGAATTGACTTCGCTCCTAAATTAATCCACATGAATCCCCTATTACCGCTCAGCATCTTATTCGTATTTGTCAGTATTCATCTCCAGGGGCAAAACAAAGCGTTAATCACCGACTCTTTCAAAAACCCATTATCCACTAAGCATCAGAAGACGAATGCACCAAAACTGGTTCCTGTTTCTAATGCACGTTCTATCGGACATCATAAGGTTAATCAATCTAAACCATCCACTTATCGTCGCATTTCAAAAAGTGACATCACACCCGATGAACTCAAATCCAACTTCGGATTATCTGATGAGATCAAAATCAATGAATTTAAGCAGTCCACAGATAAGCTTGGCTTTAAACATCAATCTTTTACACAACACTATAAAGGCCTGCCTATAGAAGGCCATTTGCTTTTCCAGCACACGGGCAAAGAGACATTGTTGCATGGTCGAGTTGCCAACATTGATCAGCTGGACATTAATCCTACAATAACCGAAGCTGAAGCTGTAGCCATAGCCCGTAAATCCTTAGGAGTCGATCGGTTAATTCGAGAATATCCTCCTGAGTTGAAAATAGCTGCATTGCCCACCGATAAAAATAGATTCGAGCTGACCTACGTGGTCAGAATAGATGCAGCAAATCCACTCACGATGAAAAGAGTATATGTAAATGCCAAAAACGGAGATATCATCAATACTATAGAATTGATCCCGCATGCTGATACTCCCGGCACCGCAAATACTTTCTATAGTGGCACCCAAAACATAACAGTTGATGCATTCAATGGAACTTTTAGACTAAGACAGTCTGCACGAAAAATTGAGACCTATGATGCACGAAACGCACAGATCACCAACTCAGGAGTTGAAGGATTTACTGATTATGTAAACAGCTCAGCGAATTGGACAGGAGCTTCTTATTTGACTTCATTTACCCTTTCTGAAGCTGCCCAGAGTTGGTGGTTTCATCCGATAGTGGACAGGAATGCCGATTTCTACATAGTCGTAAAAGATGGCGACGGAAGCATTGTATACCAGGCAAATTACATCAACAACACAAATGCTCCAATAACTTTCCAGCCTAACTTGTTGCTATCTAATGGCCCATATTCAGTTGAGATATGGGATTACGACGCTTCTGATGCGGATGATTTTGGAGGAACTTACTCACTCAGTGCAGACCTTGGTACCCAGAGTTTTGCAGACAATAATAATTCTGGCAGCTATGTGATTGCTGAATCGAATAACCCCGCCCTGGATGTGCATTGGGGTATGGAGCTCACATACGATTTCTATTCGGATGTCTTTGGACGGAACAGTTTTGATGGGGCCGGAAGTGTAATCAATCAATTTATCAATCCACGGGAATTGCAGAGTGAGTTTGGCAACAGTCCAAATAATGCCTTTGCTATCGGGTCCCCTTATAATATTATGATGTATGGGTTAGGTGATGGAGTAGACATGGGTCCCGTTGTCGGGCTGGATGTTGAAGGTCATGAATTTACCCATCTGGTAATCGATAATAATGGAAATGGAGGGTTAGACTACCAGGGCGAATCGGGCGCATTAAATGAATCATTTGCCGATATTTTCGGAGTCTGTGTGGAGTTCTATTCGGAGTTCAATCCGGATTGGACAATGGGCGAAGATATTGTGATAACCAGACCTTTTATCAGGTCAATGTCGAACCCCAACAGTGGTAACCAACCTGACACCTATGAAGGCCAATTTTGGGTAAACCCTGAAAACCTATCTTATGACTATGGCGGGGTGCACATTAACAGTGGGGTCCAAAACTATTGGTTTTACCTACTGTCAGAAGGGGGCTCTGGCTCCAATGACCTCGGAAATTCTTATTCCGTAACTGGTATAGGAATTGAAAAGGCCAGACAGATTGCTTACAGAAATTTGATCACATACCTTGATCCAAAATCCACTTATTATGATGCTTACTTAGGCTCTTTGCAATCCGCAGAGGATTTATATGGAAACCCTTCAACAGAGTATGAAGCAGTGAAAGAAGCCTGGTATGCCGTGGGAATAGCCAATACGCCGGATAATTCTTGTGAAGGAACAACCAATATCACCTCGACCTCAGGAAAGATCACCGATGGAAGTGGTGCTGCCGACTATGGCAATAATCTGGATTGTTCATGGCTCATCGCCCCTCCGGGAGCCAATCAGATCACCCTTGATTTTACAGAATTTGATACGGAGGCAGAATTTGATACAGTTTTTGTTTACGATGGGGCTTCAGAAAATGATGAAGTGATCATGACCTGGTGGGGGAATACTTTACCCTCACAGATAACCTCTTCTGGAGGGGCAGTATTGATCCGATTTGTCACAGATGAAAATACCACTGCATCAGGCTGGTCTGCAAATTATTCATCCACTGGAAACCCACCCACATGTGATGGTCTAAATGTCCTGTCAGAAGTTGAGGGTGAAATTGATGACGGTTCCGGCAATTCCGACTATGGCAATAACCAGGAGTGCTATTGGCTAATTGCTCCTCCCTGTGCTACATCTGTTACATTGTCATTTTCCTCCTTTGATACAGAAGAAGGTTTTGATGGCTTAATCATCTATGATGGCACCAGCTCAGATGCCACAGAACTTGCTGTATTCAGTGGCACCATTGTTCCGAATGACATCACCTCTGAAACAGGGGAAATGCTCCTTGTTTTTGTTTCCGATTATGCGGTCACCAGCCAGGGATTCTCCGCCTCCTACACCGCAGATGGAGCTGCATTTTGTTCGGGTGAAACCAGTCTAACGGATATTGATAACGGAATTATATCAGATGGTAGTGGTAATGATAATTATTGCAACAATCAGGAATGTACCTGGTTGATCTCTCCTCCCGATGCAGAATCAATTACACTCTATTTTTCCAGGTTTGATTTAGAACTCCCTTCGGAAGATGGACGAACAATCTATGATGCAATCGAAATCTATGATGGTGATTCGGAGGCGGCTGAGTTGATTGGTACGTTCTCAGGGAACAAGTTACCCCCACCCATTACTTCTTCGGGTGGTAATATATTCATCAGGTTCTTTTCTGACTTTACTGTCAGCCGCGGAGGATGGGAACTGGAGTATGTGACGGAGACAACAACATTTTGTGACGGGACACAAATCCTAACGAGCGCCACCGGGGAATTAGCTGACGGTAGTGATTCCAATGACTATGGAAACAATTCAGTTTGCTCGTGGTTGATAAAGCCTGAAATCAATTCCAGGGTTACTTTATCATTCACTGAATTTGATTTGGAAGCAGATTTTGATGCCGTCGTAGTCTATGATGGAGAAGATTCAAATGCTCCAGTTTTAGCTACTTTGTCGGGCTCCAATTTACCTGATGAGTTGACTTCTACAAATGGGTCAATGTTCATTGAGTTTCTGACAGATCCTGCAATCAGAAGATCCGGCTGGAGGGCTACCTATACTTCAGAGAAAATATTAGGTTTTGATGAATTACTTCCTCCTGGCATCAAGCTATATCCAAATCCTGTTTCTGACATTTTGACCATAGAAAACACCCAGAGCCAAGAAATTAGCCTCACAGTATCTGATATGCTGGGCCGGCAACTCCTACAGACTTCTGAGCTTAAAACCGGTAAAAACGTAATTGAAATCAGCTCTTTTCCCTCAGGGATGTATCTTGTGAATTTCCATGGTACCCAGGAAAGGTTCATCTATAAATTAATTGTTGAGTGAGTGTAAGGGAGCTCTCGCGCTCCTAATGGGGTTAATATGATGAGAAAGTTTGCGTGCCAGACGAGAAGCTTAATTAATACGCTTTTTTGGACTAGGTCCTGGCAAAATCGAACTATTTATTCAAATCGAAGTTCAGTAAAACCTGAATTGTTTATCACGGCGGTAGGGGAAAAACCTGCCTTTGCCGAAACGGCTCCGTGCAGGCAGGTTGGCGTGTGGTGCGCGATGGTTGGCCTGTGCGCTTAAATTTTTTCCGGGCCGCGTAGGCTTGGCCTCTTTCGGTATGCCGCAGCGTTCAAGACAGAAAACGGTCCGCCGCTGCGGTAAGAGCCTCCATGCCCGCCTGGCGGCGAGGCAGGGCTCGAATGGTGATGAATAAACTATTTTGTAAGAGAATGAAATCCAGAACCACTTCTCCAGTATTGCACGGGGATTGTGTCGTCACCAATCAGCCTTTGGCTGAAAGTTTCCTCACAATGACGCTTCTTATTGCAAAGGCTTGCAAGACCCATGGCTCAATGGTGAAATTGAAGGATAATCCCCAGCAAGTGTTTAAAGCCCTAACTAAAACAGTAGAATAACGCTCATTTCCGATCCGGAAAACCCATAATAACGCAGCTTCTTTAGGGAACGATATATGATCTGAACTATAAATTTTATTTGAAAAAATAGTTCCTGTTTTCAGCATTTCTCTTCCAACCGATTTCTAAAAATCGGCGTCAATGTGGCTATAAATTGTTTAACTAAACTTTATGACTAAAATGAAAATGAATGAAAAAAGAAGTAGTTTGTTAAAGATGCTTACCATGGCACTTTTGTTGACCGGATTGTTCATCGCTTGTAACGACGAGGATGATCCGAAACCATCCACTATCAGTGCACCTACTGTAAATGCAGCAACTGACATCACAGCAACTTCTTTCAAAGTAAGCTGGACACAGGTAACCGGAGCTGAAAAGTACTTATTGGACGTTTCCACCAATGCTAACTTCAGTTCAACAGTGACTGGATACAACAAAAAAGAAGTGACTGAAACAAATGCCAGCATTTCCGGCCTGAGTGCTAAAACAAAGTATTACTACAGAGTGTATGCTAAAAAAGGAACAGCTGTTTCTACAGCCTCCTCCGTAAAAGATGCTACCACTATTGAGTAATGCCTAAGGCTTGATTTAACCGACTCTATCTAAGGTACCTAGATAGGGTTGTGTTGATGAATCTTAGACGTGAATTATTTTTTCATCTACCTGTCTAACAGGAAAAGAGATTTGATTAGCACTTCATTCTTGAGAGCCTGGAAAGGATAGCTTGCCTGTCCGGTAGGCAGATTAGGAAATCTATCGACTTATCCTATGATCCTCCTAATAGCAACAGATTCCCTACCTGCCTGATTCGGTAGACAGGCTCGGCCTGAGGGGCCTCCAGGGAATGACGGTTGGATTGTAGATCTCCTTTTTTAAAGCCTACTTCTCAAATACAATCTCATCAGCATTGGCTCCAAGATTTTCCAGCTGGGAAGAGATGTCTTTTACCATCTGATCCGGTCCGCATACATAAAAGTTTACGCTCGTATCTTCGATCAATTCTTTAAGCAGTTCTTCATTGATCATCTTGTTTAGGTGACCGTCCTTCTTTTCATCTGTCAAAGTTGAGATAAAGTGATCGCCTAACCAGGTCCTAAACTGACCTTCCATGATCACGTCTTTACTCGTCTTGTTGGAGAACAATAAGCGATTACCAGCAAGGTTTCCATCCTTTGCCAGCTTTTTCAGGATGGCAATGAAAGGGGTCACTCCTGCTCCACCAGCAATAAACCACCCGGGACCTTTGTATTGGATGGCGCCCCAGCTGTCGCCGATGATCAACTCATCTCCCACTTTAAGATCATCCAGTTTATCGGTGACCCCATTGTGAGATGCATAAGATTTTATGACAAACTCCAGATGTTCATCATCCGGCAGGCTGGTAAAGGTAAATGGCCGACCCTCATCTTTGAGACCTTCCTTATTTATAGCTACTTCTGTCGCCTGACCAGGTTCAAAAGCGTATCCGTCAGGTTTGTCCACGACATATCGCTTCACATCATGGGTAATTACTTCAATCTCTCTTAAGGTTACTGTGTATGTTTTTTCTGACATAAATAGTTGCTGTTTAAATACATATAACAGACTGGCAGGCAGATGGTTCAGGTATGAGGCCGCTTGGCCAGGGCGACTTATTCTAAAAGATACACACTTTTACATAATCCCCCTCCTCCCAATAAGTCCTGTGATTAGATGATACAGAGCAAACAGCTCCAGTGCAAAGGGCAGATAGCCCAGGTAACCCAAAAGGGGCATCTCGAATACATACCAGAAGTCCACAAAGGGTACCGTATAATACCATTTAGGTAGCGAATAGTAGTTCCACAGCTCCCAAAAGAACCCGCATATCAGACTGGCCGTCCACAAAACCAGGATAGGCGTCCAGTTACCATTCGCGGTATGTCGGATCAATGTACGGTTACCCAGAAAATGATTCACCGGATCCAGGATCAGATAAATGGACATCCAGATAAATGCCGACGAATATTCCGGAAAGAGAAAAACGCAAGCCAGCATCAGTACTCCCAGACAGAATAGGATCAACCGATCTTTGTGGCTTCCCCCGATCTTAGGGCCCTGTATTTCTTTTTGAAAAGCAATAAAGGTCCCAACAAATTCTGCCGTTGTGAACATGGCCGGGATAACTGTAGAAAAGCTCAGGGTGGCATACAGGGCATATTCCAGATCAGAAAAGTGCTCACAGTCGGAATAATGCCAGAATTGTGTAACCTCGTTGATAGCCTCAAACAACCACCAGGCCGGAGCCGATACAATGAATAAAAAAATAAAGCCCGAAAGGCTTCTGCTCAATAACGAGCTTCCTTTCCTGGAATAGGTCAGGGCATCCATGAAAAGAATATATCCTAACCAAAAGGGGAAAAAGCCCCAATGTGTACGCAGTCCGGCAAAGCCCCAGTTGATTGACCAGAATATGGCTATCAGGAAAATAGCTAGCCATCCCCAGGATGGGAATGCTTTAGACGACTGTTGTTTTTCTTTCATCTTTTGCATTCGGAAAGAATCAAAATAATGAACAGTGATCAGACCTAAAAATAGTGAGGCTTTTTTAGTTCCTTGTAGCTTCACAAAGTTTGAAACCCTGCTCCTTATATTGGAATTGATATGATGTGATTAGTCGTTTTAGCACGTCATTCCCTAGAGTCCCGATAGCTATCGGGGCGAGTAGGGAATCTATCGTAATTCACAAGAGATAACCTCATTTCCCTTCTCGGTCTGAGAGGCCTACATGGAATGACGCCTTGATTTGAGAGGGACGGACGAGAAAAGCGATTGTATCGTGCTATAGATTATACGGGAAAAGAAAAAGGTCTGGTAGTGATTTGATTGTGTTTTATTATGTAGCGTCAAAGACGCTTCTCTCATGAATCCTTGTTGCAAACGAGGACAAGTAAAGGGGCATTCTTCAAGACGTGTAAAAAAAATATGGATCTCGTTGTCTGTCCAATTATCCTTTAAGTGTTCGATTATTTCATCTAGTCCTTCGTTAGCTTCATCTGCCCAAACAACCTCTAGAGCCATTTTTCATACTTCTTTTTCACCACATCATGTGATGTGACTTTCCCCTCCTTTACTTGCTTTAATGCCCTGTCGAGTGAAGATGATAGTTCTGATTCTCTTTCAAGGTAAACTTCAATATTTTTCAACTCGCTTTCATTGAAATTTATGACCCGCTGAATCAACTGGAATTTTCTTGCCTCAATATCCATATCTACAAAGTAATAATTTTTGAGAATAATTGCATCATTCTTAGGGGCAACTGTTGTTAATACTCCATTTTTCTCTACCTAATAACTAATAACGAAAGCATTCACTTTGTGTAAGTTATCAGTGGTGAACAGCTTTGAAACTCACTTTCAGCTACTAATCACATCGTAAAGCCTCCACGGGGTTCCTGGTAGCTGCTTTGTAGCTCTGCCAGCTCACGGTCAATAGCGCAACAACAAGGGTTGCCAAGCCGGAAACCACAAAGATCCACCAGCTCAGACTGGTCCTATACACAAAAGTCTCCAGCCATTTATTCATGGCCAGCCAGACAACAGGCGTGGAGGCAACGAAAGCGACAGCAACCCATTTGACCGTTGAGGAATTCAATAATTTTATGATTTCAAATGATTGTGCGCCGTTAGCTTTTCGGATGCCTATCTCCTTTATCCTGCTGTTGATGGATTGTAGCACGAGGGCAAGCAGACCGAGACCGGAGAGGGTAATGGCGATCATCGAAAGCACGAGTGCTAATAGCCCTGTTTTACGCTCCGACTGATACCAGAAATTCATTTCGTCATCCAAAAAACTGAAATTCATTTCAAAGCCAGGAGCAAATTGTGACCACAAAGCTGAAATATCCTCAAGAGAGGCGAGCGTTTGCCCGGCATTGATCTTTATCAGCGCTTTATCCCCTGTATTTTTAGGTTGGAAAAGGAAGCACTGGGGAAGCACTTCGTGATGAAGTGAATTGAAATGAATGTCTTTTACCACTCCCAGTACGGTGTATGTTTTATCCAATCTATACCGTTTTCCAAGCGGATCACGCTGCCAGCCAAGTATTTTTACTGCAGTTTCGTTCAGGATAATCCCCTCACTATCGGACGGATAGGCATCACTAAAAAACCTACCCGTTACAAGCTGCATCTTCAATGTTTCAAGGTAATCCTCATCGCAATTGAAAACAACTACATGTGCATCCACCGCCGCAGAATCCACTGGATGTCCCCAGTGAGAATAGGAGCTTATTCCCGGTATTTCATTGCTGTAGGAGACATTGGAAATGCCAGTCAGTTTATCGACTTCTGATTTAAAAACTTCATGATTATTCCCAAGTTTATCAGCATTCTTTATGATTAAAATGTTGTCTTTATCAAGTGATTTTTCAATGGTCGAACTGATATAATCAAGTTGCTTAAATACCACTAGGGAGCCGGCAATAAAGAAGATACAGATAGCAAATTGAGCAACCTGAAAAACATTTTGGATCTTGTTCTGCTTTCCGAAAGAACTTGCTTTTTCCCTGAGAAAGCCAACCATGCTTTTCGAAGAAAACAGATAGGCAGGGTAAACACCGTTGATCAAACCGAGAAGGAATGTACCTGACAAAATGAGCACTATCCACTCCGGTTTGCTTAATAACCACAAATCGATTTCCCGGTTGACAAAAGACTTAAAGTATGGATTAATGATTTCGAGTAAAATGACCGAAATAATCAATGCCACCCCGGAAAGAATCAGTGATTCAAGAATATAAATTCGAAAGAAGTAGAACTTACCCGCACCTGAAATTTTGTTGATTCCATATGTCCTTGTTTTTGAAGCACCTTCTGAGACAGAGAGATTCACAAAGTTGAAAGAGGCGATGAGTATTATAAGCAAAGCCAAAGTCGGGAAAACATAAAGATTGAGATAGCTGCCTTTGGCAGTTTCGTACCGGTTGTAATTGACTGTGGTATTTAAATGGATATCGGTAATAGGTTGTAGCAAATAGGTGGTTCGTGCATAATCGTAATAATCTTTTCCATAAAAACCCTCCATAAAGCCTGGAAACAAGTTTTCGATGGCCTTCTCACTTACTGTATTTTTTAGCTTCAGATAGGTGACCAAAGAATGATTGTTGTGTGATGACTGGGAGTAAATTCTGAAGGCCAACAAGGGAAAAATAACATTTGCTCTGAAATGTGAATTTGTGGGAAAGTCATCAAACACTCCACCCACTGTAAAAGCCGTGGTATTGTTTGATGTGCCTCTGCCAACCAACTCAACAGCTTGCCCCATGGGATCTTTGTTTCCAAAAAGTTTCGAGGCCATGCTTTTGCTGATGGCGGCAGTTCCCGGATCGGCCAGTACCTTATTTTTATCGCCGGCAATCAATTCCATGCCCAACATATTGAAAAAAGAAGAGTCAGCGGATAACATGACCTCTTCCGGGTAGATCTGATCGTTGACGAGCACTTCAAAATCATATAGTGGCCAAATCCGTGTGCCGGTTTCAATTTCAGGAAATGTATTTATCATCTCCGGCAGCAATGGCACAGGGGTAGAAGAATCAAATTTTGGATCTTCCTGCCAGTTTCTGACCACCCTGAAAATCTTTTCCGCGTCGGCAAACTGTTTCTCGTATGAAACCTCGTGTTTAACAAATGTCCATATCAAAATCGCGGGTACCAGCGCCAGAACAATACCCAGGACTTTTATCAGGCTATTAAACTTCTTACGATTGAGGCCGCGTATTACTAATTTGAAATGATAAAGGTTCATGGACGTGGGGTTAAGTATCCGAGTAACTCAGGAAATACACAGAAATTTTGTGCCTGTTTACTAACCTATTGTAAACCAATAGATTAAGACTAGAGACTTAAAACTAATGTCAAAAATATAGACAGAAGATGTCAAGGATATGGACAGCAGGCTGCGATTCTTGTTTGGGAAAACAAGGTGAACCACCATCAGCGGCTTATATGATTAAGAGAGTCAATAACCACCCTTTCCGGATGCCCTCCTCCACATACAGCTTCTTTCCTGCAATTTGTTATTTAAAAAAGTATTATTTACTATTGTACTGTATTACTTATGTCACACAGTAAAACAAGCACCATGATAAACATTGAGAATCTTGATTTTAACTACCATAAAGTGGATCCACTTTTTAAGCAATTGAATCTCAACATTCATCCAGGTAGCATTACAGGGTTATTTGGTAAAAATGGTACCGGGAAGACAACTTTACTAAAGATAATTACAGGGTTACTCCATGCTCATGGAGGTAATGTGACCGTAGGAGGATTTAACCCCAAAAATGCTGCTGCAGATTTCCTTTCGGACATCCTATTAGTTTCTGAGGAATTCTCTTTACCTGACATATCCATAAAAGATCATGTTAAGGCAAACTCTCCTTTCTATCCAAACTTTGACATAAGATTGTTCGATCAAATGCTTGCTGAATTTGATCTTTCACAAATTTATCAGTTAAATCAGCTATCACTCGGTCAAAAGAAAAAATACCTGATCTCCTTCGCAATTTTCATCAAATTGCCGTCTCTTAATCTTTGATGAACCGACCAATGGCCTGGATATTCCCTCAAAAATGATATTTAAAAAAGTCATTGCAGGAGCATGGAGTGATGACAGGTTGATTTTGATTTCTACACACCAGGTGAAGGATCTGGAAAATCTGATCGATCACATCATCATCCTTGATGAAGGCCAGGTGCTCTTACACAAAAATCTTGAAGATGTCGCTTCACAGCTCCATTTTGGCAACACCCAAAAGCTGGAAAAGGAAGTGCTTTATAGTGAGTCTGCTCCTGGAGGTTATCATGTGATCACTCAAAGGGTGAATGGCAATACTTCCGTAGACCTTGAATTATTGTTCAATGCCGTTACAAATGGCCATAAACTCTTCCAAAATGAATAAGCTATTTAGTTTTCACCGATTTAATACTTTAGTTAGAAAACACCTTATTGAAGAATCTAAAACACATCTCATTTCACTAGTTGCGTTCGTTGGTGGATTATTCCTTCTATTCTATATCCTTCATTTGTTACATCTCTCATGGGATCAAACAGGGTTTCACCAACAAACCAAAATGTTTCTGATGCATCTGGTGATCCTTGGTGGCGGAATACTATATATTGGCACTTCATTTTCTGCATTCCGCTCACGAGAGGATACACTCTCCTATTTATTGATTCCTGCTACAAGATTTGAAAAGTTCATCTTTGAGTATTTATTCAGGATGGTATTATTTACAGCGATGGCCCCGATTATTTATTGGTTAGTAGCCAATGCGGAATTGGCTTTTGCGAGTGCTCTTCATCAGCAAATCACTTATCAGTATCAATCATTTAGTGATTTACTCAAAGCTATTATCATTGTTGACTATGACCCTTATCATAATGCTCATTGGGAAGCACAACTATGGGGACTCTTTGCGATATGGATAGTTTTCAATGTCGCTCTGATAGGATCTATAACATTCAGAAAGCTCCCTGTGCTAAAAACATTATTCGCAGTGGGTCTTTTTTTCCTTATCAACGCTGCGCTTATAATGCTTACAATCAATCTGCTAGATGCATCTCCTAATCGTTACGGATCTTTAGCAGACTTTAATCTATGGTTAATACCCTCATCAGACCAGGCTTTTGTCAGGTACTCTATTGCGATATTCTTAATTATCAACATCATACTGGTATTAAGTAGCTATCTAAAACTAAAGGAAAAAGAAGCCTAAATGGATTTTAATAACAATAAATCAATCTTTCTTCAAATAGCTGACACCATCAGTGAAAAAGTGGTTACCGGTGAATACCCGGTTGGAGAGAAAATCCCATCAGTCAGGGAACTGGCTATGGAAATGGCTGTAAACCCTACCACAATTATGAGAACATTTACAGAACTCCAACATCTGGGAATTGTAGAAAATAAGAGAGGTATTGGATACTACGTGAAAAAAGGGGCGGTATCCATCATTCAAAAGAAGAAAAAAGCAGAGTTCTTTAAGGCCACTCTTCCGGAATTTCTTCAGCAGGTTAGGATGGCTGGTGTAACAGAAGATGAATTAATAAAACACATTAAATTATGAAGACTAGCAACAAATTACTACTTGGACTGGCTGCATTTGTGAGCTGCTACATTTTAGCAGCTTTTACCGAGGTCAAAATAAAAGGATGGTACAAAGGGGAGCGACAAAGGGTGGATTATGTATCGGGTTTGCCCGATTTCCAATTTCTGAAAGTCGATAACCTGATAGATCCAAGAGAAAACATTACAGTTATTATTTCTGATAGGTCAGCTTTCGTTTTCAAAGTGTTCGAAGGGGATGATATACCCAAAATAAACTATCACATGAATGAAGATACTCTTGTGATTGATCAAATAGGAAGGCTTGGCCGGACTAAACTTAATATTAATGCCAGCAGTCAATCTTTAAAAGGAATCATTGCAAGAAACCGATCTATTGTAAAGCTAAAAGGGAATATTGATGATCTGATGGTCGATGTGAAAGATTCCAGATTTACATGGTTTACCCCTAACACAGCGTATATTCTCAAAAAGGTTAAGGTAGTATCAGACGAACGTTCAAACGTCTACATTCTGCACGACAAAATCATGGACCTTGAAGTTGACTTATCACAAAGTCATTTGGGAGTAAATAAGGTCGATAACCTTACAGGATCAATTAAGAATTCCGCATACCTGGCTATCAATAAGATCGAAAATAAAGACCTGATCATAGACCAAACCAGCCGGGTATCTTCGAATCATAGAATCGGGCATTACTGATTTAATATAAGCGCACATCGTTGCGATGAGAGCCAAGAGATATTTTTAGGCTTGAGTGGAGATTGTGAATGGGGTTTTCTTGTATGAACCTCTTCATTAGAGCTTTGAAAAATCATCGGAGCTAACTATCATTGATATGATTTTGAACCGGAACTATTGGAAAACAATATTTACTATAAGAAACTTCAGACTAAGAAAACCAAAGACCTGGAGCTCATGTTCCGGTACCCTTCGATGTACGAACCCCTTGCATTGGATGCTGCAAAATTTATTATTGAAGAGAGGTTAGCAGGTTCCGCTAGCGAGCCGGTACCTATCAAGATCAACTCGAAACACCAAAATAAAGAGAACCCCACCAACAAAGTATTTCAGACTAAGTTTTTAAGAGCATTCTCATTTCGAGATATCTATTCTGCTATAATGGTAGCGCTTTTATACATGGCAATAAATAACCTGTTGGATTACTATAACGATGAAGAATGGCTCGAAGATAAGTGGTACTCAAAAGACATAATTTATTTGATTCTATCAATTCCATTGATACACATTTTATATAAAAAAGAACATCGCAGGTCAAATGATTTTATTGGACGCTGTTTCCACATGACACTATTCCTCTTCGCATTTATGATATTAGAGAGTGCCAGAGATTTCATCTTGTATCAATCTATTGCTTCCGTTTTGCAAGGCATATCAATAATTTTTTTGCCATTTATGCTGGCCGTGTTAGCAATATTTATGGAATTATTCTTTTCAGTGATTAAAAGGCTATTTTATCTTTTCAAATGGCGAATCTGGTAAAAACAAAGTCGGTTATCTCAATAGCTTCATTTGTAATTATTGCAATTATCCCCTTGTTGCAAAACTCTTTCTACTTACCAGTAACGATTAAAAAATGGAGCCAGTTAGAATGGAGTGATTTTAAGGGAACACCACAGCCTTTCACACAATATGGAGCAGTCATTTCAAGCAAAGTCTATCTTGAATACGATTCCATTGATCACCGATATAGAGCCTATGCAGGACAAAATAATCGGAGATCCTGGGTGAAAACATCCATGATGAACTCAACCTCAGGTTTGAGACATGAGCAATATCATTTTAATATCACTGAATATCATTCAAGACTTTTAAATGAGGAATTAAGCCAATCGGATACTTTGACATTCAATCAGGCCAGAGTAATGTTAAATAGAACCAATTACAAACTCTCAGTTATGCAAGATGAGTATGATGATGAAACCGATCATAGTTTGATTCGTGAGCAACAGAATTTTTGGGAGTATAAGGTAGACTCATTACTCCAGGTTCATTCGGCAGCTGATGGAATTTCAACTGACCTGATTTCCGGATTGCAAGTCTGGTTCCCAGGTACTCCTGAATTTACAAGTGCCCTTAATGATAGTGAAATGCCTTACCGTTCTTTTTCTCTTGATAAGTATGATATGAAATTCTATGCTACCACTTTTCAGTTTGACTTTCAAAATCTTTCTGATTACGAATCCAATCTTACAGATTTCTATTTGAAAGATTCTATGCAAATTGATTCTATGCATGTAGAAATGGGAAATGGTTATGTAATGGCTTATACAATAGCCTCTGACACACTCAATAATCAGAGACTAGAACAAAAGTGGTTTGGTACACCCACTAGAGATTACAAAATATCTGCATCTCACCCTATATCCGAGGAGTTTGGGCTTTATCACCAGATTTCAAAAACATTCCTAAACTCTTTTAAGATTGTTAATACAGATACCATATGGTTTGAAGCCAACTTGAACTATACAAGTATTCCTAGATCAAAAACCGTAAGCTCTCAGAACATACCTCCAAAAGAGGGAGAGGGTATCTCTTTTTGCTATACAAATGATTCAGATTGGTCTATATTCCACAGAGAACCATTTATCGATCCCGATGGAGACCTGTATTTAGTATACGATATCCTCAGACACGCTGATAGCCTGGTAAGACAGAATTTTGTAATGATCAACCGGGAAGACCTACTAGATTACCCTGTCGACTCGGTAAACCAGGTCATTATAATTCCTTCTGAAATGCTAAAAGATCACAATGAAATCTTCTTTGGTTACTTCACCAAGGAAGATTCTGCTAAGGACTGTTATACGTTCTATAAAGAGCCCATTCAGTATTCAAAGTGATTAGTACCGTGGAGTATTGAAAATGTGAACCAACTTATTAATGGATAAGAAGAATAAACTAAAACTTCTCCTGCCAACTTCATTGGCGGTCCTGATATCTGACCAAGCCGGTGTTAAATGAAAATAAGTATCTACCTTAGTACTTAAGATACAACGTGATTTAAATACCACCATGAAACCCCTTGCTATCAAAAATAATCTCTGGTCCGGTGGACGATACCTTCACCTGATCATATACTACTGGCAAAAGCTACTCAGCTTCTTCAAAAAAGGCTCGCAGACCAAGAACGCTTCCAGGCCAGGTAGAAGGAATTTGTATTGAAATTATGAAACACAGAATCAGGACACCATTCGGATGGAGAAAAACAGCCCAAGATTTTGCTGACAAACAAATAATGGATGCGGAACTTAATATCGATGTTGGCTATTCAGGTTCTGATGAATTCAAAATTGGTAACGATCTATTCAGAAAGAAATGGTACTACAGACCAGTTCAAATAGTGCTTATTCTAATTATTTTCATAGGATATCTTTTGTGCCTTTCTATGGTTATGCTTCCTTTTTATGGTTGGTTTTCTGATCAATTAAAATACACGCTCATAGGGTTTTTCACACTAACGTTTTCATCATACGTTTTTGTAAATGTCAGGAGCTTGCACAGAAGCATTAAACATTATTTTAAATGGTAGTACCTTAACCGTGATAACAATTTTACAACATCTAAGTAGCCAAAGGATAGTCCTTTATCAGAACATTAAGTGGTATTTTTAGGCTTGAGTGGAGATTGCGAATCATATTTAAGCTAAGTTTTCTTTTCCTGCCAAGAATCAATGAGGCCTTCGATTTATCTCCCAGAATTCGCCCTAAATCCGTTTGATTCATCCCTGATTCTTCCATGGAATATTTGATCGCTTCTATCGGATCCGGATCTTCAATTGGATAATGTTTTTCTTCATAATCCTCAATGAGGATCTCAAGAATTTCTGCTCGATCGTATTCATCCGTCCCTTTTGGGACCATGAATAGCGACCTCAATTCATCCAAAGCATTTCGATATTCAGCTTCGCTCCTAATAGGTTTTATGTCTCTTTTTCCCATTTTCAATTTAACTAGAATTAATAATTCCACACGGTCTCTGCATCAACCTTATCATATTCTGTATGTGTACCTATGAAACAAATAAATGCAGTTTGTCTATCATAGTTTACCTGGACAATCAATCTGTAATCATTCTTATTGACTTTAAATACCACTCTACTGTTGCCAATTGGTCTCGCATGAGAAAAGGTATTTAATACATCAATAGGTTTATCCCATTTTGACTTTTTTGCTTTTTGAATCCAGATTTTCAAACCTGTCTCCGTCTCAGGATGCTCTGTATAATAAGCCTTAAGGGTACTTACCGCTATTATTCTCACTCTTAGCGTTTAGAGATATCCATTATCATATTCAAAAATGCTAATCATACACAAAGATAATACAATAGTTTCCATTTTGGAAACTACTCTAAGAGAAGTCTATAATCACCTAAACAAAGGAGGGATGGCACATTCGGTTACTTCCACATCTTCCCACACTTTGCCTTTGATGTAGGGTTCGTTGGCTTTCCAGTTTTCCAACTCCTTTTCTGACTCAAAGTTTAAAACCATTACAGAGCCTGCCATCGTACCTTCCTTCAATATCGCAACGGCATACAACAACTTTCCTTCTTTCTTTAATTTTTCACCATATTCAAGATGAGCGGGCCTATGTTTCTGTCTGTTTTCCAATCCATTTGGATAATCTCTGGCAATGATCAAGTAGTACATATTGTTAAAGTTGTTTATTTGATTCAAAAGTAATTTGATTTGTGATTTATTTGATGGGATTATAGATGAAGTCAGACTTTCTGAATATCCCATCTAATTCCGACAGATTCCCTGCCTGTCTCATCCTATAGGAAAACAAAATGATTGTACTTGTGCTTCACTAGTCTATCTAAAAGATTTATTTCTCACTCAAACAAGACAATCGGAAAATCATGTCCTATGCTGAAGGTATTGGGATACTGAGGAGTGTTCTTATATTTCATTGAGATTTCCGGAACCTGGTCGTCGAGAAAGGACTTTAGCTCATATACCGTTACTTTATTATCTGCTGGGGCACCGTCTGCCTTGCCGGAGAGTGCTTCTAAGACGGCATAGGTAAACAAGCCATGTCCCAGGTCCGCAAACTCAGTAGCAGTCTGATCACTACCTGCTGCAGCAAGGATATGGACACCAGCACTTCGGGACAGCTGAGCCAGGGCTTTTTCTTCCCCTGCCCCCCTACTAGCCAGGATAGCCGTTGATCCTCCGGAATGACACGCATCAATAAACAATACCTGCTTCAATGCTTTGATATCTTTCAGGTAATTTACCAGATCTCCCACATATAGTGCTTCGGCCTGAAGTCCCGCTTCTTCATATAGCCGGGTACTATTGGTGGGGATGAAATAAAAGTTTTCATTGAGTAAGCTGCCATGTCCGGCGTAGAAGAAATAAAACACATCTGTAGGTTTGATGACAGCCGATAACTCCACCAACTTCGCAATGATCTTCTCCCGTGTGGCATCCTCATCTGTGATCATATGCGTTTCTACACTGGTATACAATGCTTTGCTGCGCGACTCGATCAGCTCAACAATGCTCTTCGCATCATCTACCGCATAATTCAGATTAAGACGCGGATTCTTATACTGGTTGATCCCGATAGCAACAACATAACATGCCGCAGTGGGCTCATCGGCAGGGCGAGAGAGTCGAATCTCATCTGTCCTGGACTCAATCCTTCCAGTGCTGAACCCTGTGGCACGGATAATATTTTCTCCAGGCACCAGGTCAAGGTGATATTTTAAGGCCTGCGACTTACCGGATCCATTCAACTTCGCCGTGACATCCGAGACCACAAGCTTGCCATTATGCGTAAGCCGAACCTCATCAATGCCCCCTCCCTGATCCGAAGCCCTTACCAGTATTTCGGCTGAAGCTTGTTCAGTGGGTCCACTTTTCGGAAAGGCAATCTTTACTTCCGGCGGTGGTAATGCTGCCACCTGGCTCCCCAGCCTGTCTCTTTCCTGGTAGTTTGCAGAAAGGAGATCAACGGTAAGTTGAGGCTCATAAAACTCTTCGAAAAACTGGTCAAGGGCATACAATTGAGTGCCTCTTACGAAAAACATGGTCTCCATGCCTTCCTGCGTAGCATAGAAGTGGCCGGAAGGTACCTGGGTGGTCCATCGTTTTTCATCCAGCATCACATGAGTGTAAATAATCCTTTGTGCAGCGAGGTCCCACACTTTCACAGACCCATCTTCACTACCGGATACCAGGTATTTTCCATCCGCAGTAAAAGACAGGGATACAACAGAGCTTGTATGACCCAATAATTGAATTTCATTCTTCCCGTCCAGGTCAAATATTCGGATCCGATTATCAGCACCTCCGATGGCAATACGCTTTTCGTCAGGTGAAAATTCAGCACAATAGACCTGTTCCTCTCCTTTGAATACTTCGGACACTTTACCTCCGTAATAAAGCTCCCGCAGGACCACCCGACCATCCCATCCGGTGGTTAACATTTTCTTGCCATCTTTATTTATCGTGACATCATGGACCCTGTCTTTGTGATGATCGAATTCCACAATTCGTTCCCTGGTAGCGGTATCCATCAGGAACTCGTCCCAGGCTATTAAACCGGTCGAGGTAAATGCTATATCCATGGGTGTATTGTACCAATCCCTGATCCGGTCAAGGTCTCTGATGTAATGTCCCGAAAGTGCATCCCACAGAATAATACGACCAGTCAGGTGAGCGGTGACCAAATGCCTTCCATCTGATGAAAAAGCCAGGGTGAATACGGGGCTCTCCATCTCCCGCATCCACAGGACACTATCCGTAACCATATCCAATACTTGTATCCTCTGGTCCACTCCACCAGTGGCCAAAATGGTCTGATCACGATTCACCGCCATACCCAGCACCAGGTCATCATGTCCATTGTAGGTTTGGCTAGGTTTCCCGGTCTTTAAGCTCCAGGCGATCACTTGTTTACCTACGCGCTCCAGGACGGTCTCTGGCGGTAGGTACAGATGCTTCTGTTTAGCTTTCATGATCCAGTAAGGGGCACGGAAATTTGTAAGAAAGCCGGAAAATGTCTGAAGGGTGTCACCGGATAGTGGCTCCATTAGCTGTGGAGTAGCATCATTAGCCACAAAGATTTCATCAGAATTCGGACTGAACTCCATAGACAAAACATTGTCCAGTTCATAAGAAGCAATCCATTCATTCAATTTCAGGTCATAAACATGAAAATTCCTGTTGTGCTCACGCTGGAAAGTACCTTTTACTCCCTCCAGGTACAGGACAGCCAGTTTCTCTCCCGACCTGTTGATCACTATATCGTTGATCATGAAAGACAATCCAGTGCCAATGATTTGTGGTTCCAGGATTATTGTTGGATTATTATTGTCTGATATGGACCATCTCAAAATTCCCTCTGCTTCCGAACCAACAATGAATGATTTACTATCAGGAAGAAAAGTCATTATGAGATTATCCGAGGAGCTGTGGCTGTTGTCCGGATAATGACGGTAGGTCCTTACGGCTGTCTGTTTGGCTACATTATAAAGCATTATGATACCTTTGGTATTGCTGATAATCATCCATTTTCCGTCCGGACTCACATCCATGGCATTGTGGCAATTATTCATGCAGTTGAACCTTTCGCCTTCAAATTGTCCAAGCGGTTCTTCTTTGTCCAATGACCACAAAGTAGCGGTACCCGCCCCTACTGAAGTAATGAAACGTTTGCCATCAGGCAAAAAGCGGATGTTCCGGTAGTATACTGACTCTGCTCCCAGTTTGCGAACCACCTTACCGGATTCTACCTCAAAGATGATAGCGGAGCCTTCTTCAGATACCGACCCAATTAGTCTACTATCTGGACTGAATTTCAGTGCTCTCAGATACCCTTCACAAGTGATTCTCCGTAATTCCTTGCCGGATTCAATATCCCAAAGGATGATTGTGCGATCGTAGCCTCCACTGGCTAGCCATTTCCCATCTGGTGATACAGTGAGTACTGAGACGCGATGATCGTGCCCACCCTGTATGCGCAGCTCCACAGGTAGCTCCTGTCCATAGCTAACGAAAAAGAATAACAGAACCCATATACTGGTCAAGAGCTTAGCCATGGGATAAAGTTAAGGAATCAGGAATTGTATATCCCTGACATAGGTTGATCGCTCAGATTAGACTATCACTATTCCAAAGCTATCGGATCATCATAATGCGCCATTTTCTGTTTGAGCTCAGACAGGAGTTCGGCTTTCTTGTCTGCAAATGCTACATCCTCTGCCAGATTATTTAGCTCGTGAGGATCTTCAGCCAGATTAAATAGCATCACTTTATTCACTTTAGGATAAACAATTAGCTTATAATCTCCTTTTCGGATCAGCCGCTGATAGTTGATATAGGCGTTGTAAATGGAAGCATAATTTTCTGATTTCTCGCCTTTTACCAATGGCATCAAACTCTGAAATTCCACGTATTGGGGTTTGGGGATACCTGCCAGGTCGAGTGCTGTAGGCATCAGGTCCTGTAGGTAAGCCAGTGAGTTGACTTTTTGATTTGGAATATCCGGGCCTACAAGGACCAATGGTGGTTTCACACTGTGGTCATAAGGGTTTTGTTTGCCTAAAAATCCATGTCTTCCCACTGCCAGCCCATGATCAGAGGTAAAAAAGATATAGGTGTTGTCGGATTTTCCAGAGGCTTCCAGCGCGTCCAGGATTTTTCCAATCTGTGCATCAAGATGGCTGATGATAGCATAATATTCCTTCATATGGACCTTCACTGCGTACTCCGTACGGGGGAATGGTGCCAACGCTTCATCTCTTAGACCAGGACCATTTCCAATTTCTTCCTGGTATTGAGACAGCGGCTTATAGCTTTGAGGAAGGGTAATCTTATTCAGGTCATACATGTCCTGATATTCCCGGGGCGCCTGCCGGGGATCGTGAGGTGCATTGAAAGCTATATACATGAAAAACGGATCATCGCTCTTTTTTGCACTATCCAAAAATGTGAGTGCATCATCCTTCACCACTTCACTCCAGTGCTTTCCTCCTTCCCAGAAACCACCAAATTTTGGATCTACAGGAGACCATGAGGAATCCGACTCACTCAATGGTCTGTTGTAGCCAATGGGAAATTCCCGATCCGGGTAATTATCTTTTTCCTCCTTCCAGTTGAGGCGTGCATCTCGTGGCATACCAGGTCGAACATGCTCGGCATACCCAAACACACTCTCGGCTGAGGCATCTACGTGCCATTTCCCGGTCATAAAGGTCTGATAACCATGTGCCGCCATGATGCGCCCCCAGGTATTTTCGATGCTGTCTCCTTTCTGCCAATACTTCCGATACTCGTTGGCTCTCCAAAGTGATCTTCCAGAAACAAGCATTGACCTGGATGCCGTACAGATGGCCCCATTCCAGCCACCCATATTATAGGCATTGGTAAAGGTTGTGCCCCGGTTAACCAGACGATCAAGGTTTGGCGTATAGATCTCTGAATTACCTAATGCCCGGATAGCAGTATGGGTCTGATCATCAGTGAAGAGAAAAAGTATATTGGGCCTGGCTGCCTCTTTGGTGCTGCAAGAGGTGATGATCATCAGCAATCCGATCACCACTGAAGGAAGATACTTGGTCTTTAACATAGGTTAATTAGTTTCAAAATGCAATATGCTGCAATCCAATGGGTATCTAGAGGCAATGGTTTGCCCAGAAACCCGCTCTAAAGATAAAAAAAGCCAGTACAACCATGAGACTGTACTGGCTCAATCATGTTATAAATTAAGCTATACCTTAGAAGATAAATTTTGCTCAAAAAAAAAGCGGACCTGGTCCGCTCTTTTCTTTATTTATGTACTAAAAACAACATGGATTCTTAAAGATCAAAAATTTCTTTTTTGATCAGAGTGTTCTGATAGTAAACCAGAAATGATACGCTTTTACCGAGAACTTTCTCAAGGTTATAAAGCTTATTTACTTGCTTAACACTCTTCAGTTCGTCTTCGTATAGCAGTTCATTATTTTGGTCATAGATGTAAAGATGAAGGTCTTTCGCATCAGGATGACTTCCAACGAATGATACATTTTTACCTGCACTTTTCAATTGAACATTGAATTTGCTAAGTCCACCAAGATCAATGTTCTCTTCGAATACGTAATTAGGTGACTTTACAATGATGTCGTAGGCACCTAAAGAGAGGTATTGAAGGTTATATCTTTTAATAAAACCTTTTGTATCAGCTACTTTTTCTGAGTGAACTACTTCTTTGTCCTGGTTATATATTTCAATAGTCACATTCTCTTTTACAGGAGAATTGTAAACTACCTTATACATCTTATCTGTTTGTTCCGCTACTACTTTGCAATAAGCAGTACTTTCTTCAGTTGGAATAGGCTTCGCGATAATTGAGGTAGTACTAAAAACTGTTAATAGAACTACCAAAAATTTGATGTGAAGTTTCATTTGTCCTTTTGTTTTTGATTATGAATTTCATAGCAAATAAAGACAATGATTGATTCTTTTTCAAATAATCAGTAGTTTTTTTATGTTATTTGTATGTTAACTGAGGTTTTTATATGATTTTATCAAATTATAGGCCCGAAAATGAATAGTTATTAAAATGGGGCTTTTCAAAGGGGTTGTTTTGAATTTTTTTCATTGAACCTTACAAAATATTAAGATATTCAGGAAATCAAAATATACTTTCCCGATTTTACCAAAAAACCTTATATTATTAGGTTTTCCTTCATTGAAAGCCAAAGAAATATCATTTTATTGGGTAAAAGACCTGTACATCCCAATGAATTGAGTCAGTTTGCTCGAGGAAATCTTCGTGATATTCTTCCCAAATATTACCAAATCGTTCATAATTATAATAAAAAATGAAAGATTCAATATCTCTAAATACATCCATTAGAAACTCATAGTTTCCTGAGAAAGATCCATTCACAGCACGCCCTTCAAATGTTTCCCCGGTGGTAATCCGATCATGATCAATATTGAGTTCAGCAGGTATGGGGATGCCATTGACAAACTCAATCTCCTTTTCGGAAAATGAGAGGTATATGGTAAACGGAGGACCTTTTACCTGTACATTGTTTTCATCAATAAAATCAAACAGCTCTTCAAAATTATCGCGCATCTTAGCCGAAAGGAGATTTCGATCATTGATTGATATGTCTTCAATTCCTAAATAGTACTGAGAGTTTAATTCAACTATACACAATTGGTGGACAGATTCTGGTAGTGATTCTACTCGCTCCTTTAGTTGGTTGAGACCTTGTTCATAGATCCCACCAAGGAAACCATCAATACCAAGCATGAATACCTTGTTGAACCCACGAATCTCCTTTTCATCATAAGCCCATGTCACCAGCGTGCCTGAATCAGTCGGTTGGAGCATCCACTTAGACTGAGGGTTTGACCCATAGCCTGAAAACTCCATTTTATTAATCACATACTGATTTTTTAGCACATCTATGATCTCAATGCTACCGCTTTGAAAATCTTCATTTCCATTTTCCCAGCGGATACCCGCACCTACACCTGCTTCGGGGCCATATATCGTATATATAGCATTCGGATTATTGATAGCCCAGGGTGATCTTTTCTTGAAGTTCCTAAAAGAAATTAGCTCCTGATAGATAATTTCCGGTGGAGCTTTTACATGTAGGCTACGTTCCATATATGCCGTAGAAGGCAAAAAGACAATAACCATGATCGCAATGGCTGCAACAATCAAAATTATGACCCCCGATAATCTAAAGAAACGACCTGTGATCATTTATTGCTTGATTGTAATGGATCAAATTAACTAAAAAATAGGGTTATTACCCAAGCTTATTGGATAAGGAGGTGACGAAATGCAAAAATGAAATATTTATGGCGGAATTTGGATTTTTATCGAATTATGTAATCAGGAAATTAATAAAATCTTATATTTCAGGCTGAATTCAATCTAACTTAAAAAATGGCTAACGAACAATCAGGAATAAAGCAGTTTGAAAACTTTTTCGAAGGCTTCATGTTCTGGAGTAGGTGGGTTCAGGCCCCTCTCTATATCGGACTGATCCTTGCATCCTTTCTTTACTTGTATAAATTTTTCGAGGAATTATATCATGTGGCTGCCAAATTACAAATCCTGGCAGAAACTGAAATGATGTTGAAAGTTCTTACGCTGGTAGATATCTCAATGGTAATGAACCTGGTAGTAATGGTAACCATAGGTGGATATTCTATTTTTACCAGCAAGATTGATGTGGACATGCATGAGGATAAACCTCTATGGTTGGAGGGGCTCGATGCCGGTCAATTAAAGATTAAATTAGCTACTTCACTTGCTTCCATTTCCGGGGTTCAATTATTGAAAACTTTCGTTGACTACAGGGAAGCAGAATTACAAGCTGGTTCTGAGCAGGCAATTATCATAGAAATTGTGATTCACATGGTCTTTATCTTTTCTGCATTGCTACTCTCACAAACAGAGAAGATTACTCACAGCTATCATTCTTCTCACGCTATCGAACCAACTCAGTCATCAGACACTAAAGAGGAGTTACACTAATCAAAAAAAGCAGGTCTTCCGACCTGCTTTTTTATTTGTTTTAATTGCCAGTAGATTAAAAGGTCCACTTACCAGTATCAATTTCTTCCAGGGCCCGCATCAATAAATCAATACTGTGCACAATATCTTCTTTGTGTGCCATTTCAATTACCTGATGTAAATGCCTTGTAGGAATAGAAATTGCTCCAGCAATTGACCCCTGCTTACCCATTCGTTGAATACCTGCTGTATCGGTACCACCAGCTGCAAGTATCTCAGGCTGCCATGGAATTTTATGCTTGTCTGCGGTGTCCTTCAGGAATTTCACCATCCTCGTATCGCAAATGGCTGATGCATCCATAATCTTAATAGCTGTACCTTTTCCAAGCTCAGTTACCCGTTCATGTTCTTGAGCTCCGGGAAGGTCATATGCGATAGTGGTATCCAATGCAATCCCAAAATCAGGATCGATATGATGAGAAGCTACGTTTGCTCCTCTCAATCCTACTTCTTCCTGCACAGTAAATACTCCATAGAAGTCATAAGGAATGGATTCCAATCGCTTAAGTGTCTCTACGAGGATATATACAGAAACTCGATTGTCGATAGATTTACAATTCAGGCAATCGCCCATCTCTACCAGCTCTCTTTGACGAGTGATTGGATCACCAATATTAATGTGCTTTTCCACATCTTTTCGAGGCATACCACAGTCGATATAATAGTCCTCTATTTTGCTGGGCTTATTGCGCTCTTCGGCTTTCATCATGTGAATAGGTTTGCTTCCCATCACACCTATTACATCTTTTTTACCGTGGATAATCACACGCTGAGAAGTCAAGGTTTTAGGATCAAATCCACCCAATGTTTGAAACCTGATAAACCCATTGCTGTCGATGTGAGACACAATGAATCCAATTTCATCCATATGAGCTGCTGCCATCACCTTCTTTTCATCACTTTTCCCCTTCTTCACAGCAATCACACTTCCCATATTATCAATGGAAAGCTCATCCACATGAGATTTTACTTCTCGAATAATTATTTTCCGGATTTTATCCTCAAAGCCCGGAGCCCCAGGCGCTTCGCAGATTTCTTTAAAAAGTTTTACGTCTACTTTCATAAGTATTAATCATAAAAAAGTCCGGAAGAACCGGACTCTGTAATTTGTGTACCCAGAACAAGAATCGAACTTGCACGACCTAAAACGGTCACAAGGCCCTCAACCTTGCGCGTCTACCAATTCCGCCACCTGGGTGAATGAAAGTGCAAATTTAACAAGATTGACTTAGGAAATTGAATAAAATCAGAGATAGGTTCCAATCATTTTTAAATCATTTGAAAAAGACCACTTTACCCTCGGATGTACTTCTCCTGGCAGCATCCAGGATCTCCACAACCATCATATTGTTTTCCAACGAAGAAAGATCCCCTGGGGTAACTTTTATATCTCCCTTCACTACAGAAGCTAAAAAAGTATAAGGGTTATCGTAAGGATAAGGTCTTGGGTCCAGTGTCACTTTTTCTTCCGGGGCCTGAGGACTGAACCTATACCTCAGATCTCTATGATTATCGCTAAAAATTGTACCTGTTTGCCCATAAATTTCCATGTCTTTCCTGGAGAATGGCCAATTCCATGAGGCTTGAATCACGACCTGTGCTCTCGGGTATTGTAGTATAATGGTTGCTTCATCATCAACCACTTCATAAATTTCGGGTTTGTTAGTATGTGTCATTGCTGAAACTGATATTGGTCTCTCACCCCTCATCAACCAGGTAGTTAGATTTGCACCATAACATCCAAAATCTGTGATTGCACCACCGCCATTCAGCTTTGGGTCTACCAGCCATTCTAAAAACTCTGGTCCAACACCAATCTCCTTCGGTCCAGCATGGCCATCATGAATGACCAGCTTTCTTATTTCTCCGATCTTTCCTTCTGCTACCATGTCATATGCCAGATGATTGGTAGAATACCAGGTAGTTTCATAGTTAGTGATCAGCATGACATTATGCTTTTCAACTAGTTTCTTCATCTCTTTAGCATGATCCATGTTTACCGCAAGCGGTTTTTCCACCATTATATGAATGCCCTTCGGGGCACAGATCTGTACCACCTCAAGATGTTGATAGGTTGAGTTAAACGCAGCCACAGCTTGTGGCTTGGTGGATTTAATCATTTCATCCAGACTGTGATAGACCAGATCTTTTGAGAATTTGAATCTCTCCGCCAGTTTATTCACGAGTTCTTGATTGGATTCAGCAATTCCCACAATTTCAAATGCCTCGTTATCCATCACCCGAAGTAGTCCATTCACATGACCATGAGTAAGACCAGCTATACCAATTCTGACTGGTTTTGCTTTTTGTGAAAATAGATCAGGATGAAGAAATAAGGTTAGTATGCAAAACAGGATAAGAATTTTTCTCATGGGTGTTTATTTGATTTCGTCTAGTAAATTTTCGAGTTTTAAAGGTCTTGTATACATATCGATAGATCCATCCTCAAGAATAGGCCACTCACTTTTAGGGCGATCCCAGTAAAGTTCTATTCCATTACCATCCGGATCATCGAGATACAAAGCCTCGGATACTCCGTGATCCGCTGCACCTGTTAATGGGTAGTTTGCTTTCCTCAACCGATCTAATATTACTGCAAGGTCCTTTCTTGTGGGATAATTGATCGCTGTATGAAATAGACCCACTCCATATTTAGAAGCGGGAGGAGCATCCTTACTATTCCAGGTATTTAGTCCAATATGATGATGGTAATCACCTGCAGCAATAAAAGCAGCCTGATCTCCGTAGGTGGCTTTTACTTCAAAGCCTAACAAGTCCCTGTAGAAACCTAACGCTTTTTCGATATTAGATACTTTTAGATGGACATGACCAATGCGGGTCTTTGGTGGTACAGAATAATGATCCATATCATCAATTTCCATCCAATTTAATTCTTTTATTCATGATACAGCCATGTCAGGTTTTGAAAAGCTGACAGGCCTACAATTGTAATATTAAACCATGTAATTTCTTTTAAAACTGAAAAAACCCATCAGGTTTTTGAAACTTGATGGGTTTATGGATGGGTAAATAAAAAAAGGGATGCTGATTGCTCAACATCCCTTAAAATAAAAATCTGGCAACGACCGGGGCGCGTAGCCCTACTCGTAGAGTAGGTTGTTGCCACCTCATTGTTTACATTTTCTACAAATAAAAAAGGGATGCTGAATACTCAACATCCCCTACAATAAAAATCTGGCAACGACCTACTCTTCCACATTTTACTGCAGTACCATCGGCGCTGGTGGGCTTAACTTCTCTGTTCGGAATGGGAAGAGGTGGACCCCACCGCAATAATCACCAAAAGATCTTGTCCATCGGTTCCGATAGCTATCGGAATCACGAAGGTGGATCACTATCTAAATCATATCTTAGATAGCTATATATTTTATTACTACTCAACTTTATGAGTAGATAAACATTAGACAATAGGAATTGAAATTCACTGTGTATTCGAGTGTTGTATCGGAAAGTTTACGGGTAATTAGTACTACTCAGCTATGACATCACTGCCTTTAGACCTGTAGCCTATCAACGTCCTGATCTAGAACATCCCTTAAAAGAAGCCTCATCTTGTGGTGGGTTTCGCGCTTAGATGCTTTCAGCGCTTATCCCTTCCCAACATAGCTACCCAGCAGTGCCCCTGGCGAGACAACTGGTACACCAGCGGTTGGTCCAACCCGGTCCTCTCGTACTAAGGTCAGATCCACTCAAGCTTCTTACGCCCGCAACAGATAGAGACCGAACTGTCTCACGACGTTCTGAACCCAGCTCGCGTGCCACTTTAATGGGCGAACAGCCCAACCCTTGGGACCTTCTCCAGCCCCAGGATGTGACGAGCCGACATCGAGGTGCCAAACCTCCCCGTCGATGTGAGCTCTTGGGGGAGATCAGCCTGTTATCCCCGGCGTACCTTTTATCCTTTGAGCGACGGCCCTTCCATACAGAACCGCCGGATCACTATATCCGTCTTTCGACCCTGTTCGGCTTGTAGGCCTCACAGTCAAGCGTCCTTATGCTATTGCACTCCACGTACGGTTACCAAGCGTACTGAGGACACCTTTGAAAGCCTCCGTTACTCTTTTGGAGGCGACCACCCCAGTCAAACTACCCACCACACACTGTCTCCGCCAGATGGCGGATTAGGCATCAGAAGAATAAAGGGTGGTATTTCACCAACGACTCCACCACGCCTGGCGGCGCAGCTTCAGAGTCTCCCACCTATCCTACACATCATTATCCCAATGTCAATGTGAAGCTATAGTAAAGGTGCACGGGGTCTTTTCGTCCCGTTGCGGGTAAGCGGCATCTTCACCGCTACTACAATTTCACCGAGCTCATGGCCGAGACAGTACCCAGATCGTTACACCATTCGTGCAGGTCGGAACTTACCCGACAAGGAATTTCGCTACCTTAGGACCGTTATAGTTACGGCCGCCGTTTACTGGGGCTTCAGTTCAATGCTTCGAGTTACCTCTAACATCCCCCCTTAACCTTCCAGCACCGGGCAGGTGTCAGGCCTTATACTTCATCTTTCGATTTCGCAAAGCCATGTGTTTTTGATAAACAGTCGCCTGGGTCTTTTCACTGCGGCCCGCCTTACGGCGGGCGCCCCTTTTCCCGAAGTTACAGGGCAATTTTGCCTAGTTCCTTAGCCATGATTCACTCGAGCACCTCAGGATTCTCTCCTTGACTACCTGTGTCGGTTTACGGTACAGGCACCTTTATCCTAACCTTAGAGGTTTTTCTTGGAAGTCTGATTAGGTACACTATCCACGCTGCCGTAGCATTGTGGTACTATCACATTCAGCAAAACTGGTGGATTTACCTGCCAGTCCTATACCTACATGCTTCAACGTACTATTCCGTCAGTACGCGGTACTTTC
>CBDDGZ010000002.1:417500-1607500 GCA_965228105.1 Cyclobacteriaceae bacterium | reverse complement strand
TCAGACCTCTTCTGGCCACCTTATCCTGATAGGTCGGTCCAATACCTCTAAGGGTAGAGCCAATCTTTTTGTCGCCTTTAGCCTGCTCGTAAGCCTGATCCAGGATCCTATGAGTAGGAACGATCATCTGTGCTTTATTGGAAAGTACCAGGTGCTTCTTCAAATCCAGATTGAAAGGCTTCAATTCATCAATTTCTTCCTGAAATACTTTTGGATCAAGTACCACTCCATTACCGATCACATTCAAAATACCTTCATGAAAGATCCCTGATGGAATCTGATGTAACACATGTTTGTGTCCGTCAAACTCCAGTGTATGCCCAGCATTGGGCCCACCCTGAAATCTGGCTACAACATCATACTTGGGAGCTAAAAAATCCACAATCTTTCCTTTCCCTTCATCTCCCCATTGAAGGCCTAACAAAATATCTACCTGCGCCATCAGTTTGTTTTTGAAATGGTGTCCTCAGCTTCCTTTTCGGATTTTACAATATTGAATATTGCCTGAAGCTTTGTAATAATTAATAACTTTTTAACGTGTTCGGAAGGATTCACTAAGTAAAGCTCCCCTCCTTTATTTCTAAATTTTGTGAGAATGGTGATAAGTACCCCTATCCCACTGGAATTGATGTACCTGACATCAGAAATGTTTATAAGACAGTATTTAGCATCCGATGAAAGTGCATCATTTACAATTTCAATCAATTCCGGACCATTGTTTTCTCCAATTAAGTCCCCGGAAAAATTCAGGATCAACCTGTCGTTGCTCAGATTATGAGAATATTTCATCATATGATTACTTGGTTTTATTCTCACAGTCTACCCTTTTGCAACTGGCATAGAGTAGTAAAGAGTGATGAATAATATCAAATTTTAGAAGATCGCCTACTGTGGTCTGGATATTTTGAATTCTTGGGTCGCAAAATTCCATCACTTTATTACAATCCGTGCAAATTAAATGATCATGCTGCTTAAAACCGTGAGATTTCTCATATTGTGCAAGATTTTTCCCAAATTGATGCTTGGTAACCAAATCACACTCTACCAGAAGATCCAGGGTATTGTACACAGTTGCCCGGCTCACTCTATAGTTTTTATCCTTCATGGATATATACAGAGACTCCACATCAAAATGCCCCCGGCGAGTATAGATCTCCTCCAGAATAGCATATCGTTCCGGAGTTTTTCGCAGACTTTTCTTCTCTAGATAAGCTGTAAAAATCTTTTTTACCTCGTCTAAAATAACAGATTGTTCCATGACCGGGTGCAAATATAGTTATAGAAGTACTGCTTCTTTAATAACTAAGCATCTCTTGATACAGATACCACTCCCTGGACCTTCTCCAGATTTGTAATCAACTTATCCAAATGTTCGGTATCATTGACATAAAGTTGTATCTCTCCCTCAAAGATCCCTCCTTCTGTATTGATTGTAATCGACCTCATATTTACTTTCAGCTCTCCGGAAATAATACTGGAAACATCATTGATCAGGCCAAGCCGATCCGTACCAATGATCTTTAGCCTGGCTATAAAAGATTTATCATGACTGGATGTCCACTTGGCCTTAATGACCCTATATCCATAATTAGAAAGTAATTCTGCAGCATTCGGGCAGCTTGTTCTATGGATCTTGATACCATCGTTTACAGTCACGAACCCAAAAACATCATCACCCGGGATAGGATTGCAGCATCTGGCAAATTTGTAATCCACCACATCCATGTCCTCTCCTATTAACAATAGGTCAAAATCTTTTTCTTTAACCTTCTTTTTCTGGCCCTCGAAAGTATCCGGGTCTTTGACTTTGGTTTGAGTAGGCACTTCAAACTGCTTGTCCCTAAATTTCTTAATCTCCACATGATTGATCTTACCCCGGCCCACCAGGTAATAGAGATCTATAGGGGTTTTTAAATCAAAATATGCAACTAGCTGATCAAGAACCTCCTGACTCCAGGGGAGCTTCATCTGCTTAATCTTTCGCATCACAATTTCCTTACCCTCACTGGCAAAGACTTTTCGTTCCTCTTTTAGTACGTCTTTGATCTTGGACCTTGCCTTAGAGCTTACAACATACTTTAGCCAATCTTCATTGGGCTTTTGCTTTCTCGAGGTAAGTATTTCTACCTGATCGCCATTCTTTAGCGGATGATTCAGCGGAACCAGTCGCTGATTTACTTTAGCTCCTAGACAATGGGCTCCTACCTCCGTATGGATATCAAAGGCAAAATCCAAAGCGGTAGCACCATTTGGCAGTGTGATCAGATCTCCCTTTGGCGTAAATGTGAATATCTCTTCATGGAATAGATTAGACCTGAAGTCATCTACAAATTCGATGGCTGAAGTATTGTTTTGCTCAAGTATCTCACGAACCTTGGCAATCCATTGCTCCAAACCACGATCCCCTGGGGATTCCTTTTCTTTATATTTCCAGTGAGCAGCATACCCCTTCTCGGCTATTTCATCCATTCTCTTGGTTCGGATCTGAACTTCTACCCATTGACCCGTAGCACTCATCACCGTCGTATGAAGTGATTCGTAGCCATTGGCTTTTGGTATACTGATCCAATCCCGTAGTCGATCGGGGTTTGGTTGATAAAAATCAGTTACAATAGAATACGCCTGCCAACATGCAGCTTTTTCGTGCTCCACGTCAGTATCCAGAATAATGCGAATAGCAAAAAGGTCAAAGACTTCTTCGAAAGGCACATTCTGGTTTTTCATCTTATTGTAGATGGAATGAATGGACTTGGGTCTCCCTTTTATTTCATAAGTAAACTTATGCTTGCCCAGCTCATCTTTAATAGGGCGAATAAAACTCCTAATAAATCTGTTCCTTGCTTCCCTGGTAATTCTGATTTTTTGAACAATGTGATTATAGGTCTCATTGTCTGTATATTTTAAATAAAGATCTTCCAACTCCGATTTGATCACATACAAGCCGAGCCGATGTGCCAGTGGTGCATAAATGAAAATCGTCTCATTGGCTATTTTCAATTGCTTATCGCGAGGCATGCTTTGTAGCGTTCGCATATTGTGCAGCCTATCGGCTAGCTTAATCAGAATTACCCTCACGTCATCGGAAAGAGTGAGCAACATCTTGCGGAAATTCTCTGCCTGCGCTGAACTACCCTGCTCAAAGACTCCGGCTATTTTGGTGAGTCCGTCTATGATGCTGGCTACCTTTCTTCCAAAAGTCCTTTCAACCTCCGCCAGACCTGTTTCAGTATCCTCTACTACATCATGCAATAATGCACATATAATAGATGTAGGACCCAAGCCTACTTCCGATACACAAATTTGAGCTACCTCCAGGGGATGATATATATAGGGTTCTCCGGATTTTCTGCGCATATCCTTGTGAGCATCCAGAGAGAGATTAAATGCCTTTTTGATCATCCTGGCATCACCTTCTTTCAATACTGGCTTTGCCGATCGGAGGAGTTTTCGGTACCTCCGAATGATTTCTTTTCTTTCCTCTTCTACATCAACTTCTAAAATCATAAAAACAAAACATTTGATAAGGGTGAATAATTACAAAACTTTTAATTAATTTTGCCCTCCGAAAATTTACTAGATGTAGCAAATCTATACACAGTAAATTCTTTGAAATATTGAGAACACGAGTCCTGAGATGTAAAGTAACATCAGGGCCAGAGATTTGTAAAAATGCGGATGTGGCGAAATTGGTAGACGCACTAGACTTAGGATCTAGCGCCGCGAGGCATGGGGGTTCGAGTCCCTCCATCCGCACTTTTTTAAATCCTCTATTCGAAATATCTTTTCTATTCAAATTAACCTCTAGTAGGGTTTTACCTGATTAAATTCAAATCTTTAGCCAATTGGAAATCACACTTGACAAAATCGACAAGACAGAAGGTTTAATTAAAGTTAAATTAAAGCAGGATGATTATCAACCTGGTGTAAAACAAAAAATCAAAGAGTACAGCAAGAAAGCCAACATAAAGGGTTTCAGGCCAGGAAAAGTACCCCCTCAATTAATCAAAGAACTTTACGGAAAATCTATTCTTGCTGAAGAAATCAATCAATTGCTTTCAGATAAGCTAAATGCTTACCTGAGAGAAAGTGATCTTCAGTTTCTTGGCGAACCTATGCCAAAAGAAGAGACTTTTGAAAATCTTGATTTCAGCATTGATCAGGCAAAAGACTATGAATTTGAATACAATGTAGGTTTTGCAGAGGAATTTGAGCTGAAAATTGATCAAAAACTTAAAGTTGAGAAACCAACTATCAAGGTTGATAAGAAGGTGATTGATGAAACAGTAGAAAATCTTCAACGTCAATTTGGTGAACCATCAAACGAAGAGGTTGCCCAGGCCAAAGACATGATCTATGGAAAAGTAACTTCTAAAGATGGAGAAATCGACAAAGAAATAAATATCGACATGAATGACCTTGAAAAAGGGGTCGATAAAAAATTCATTGGCAAGAAGGTGGGTGATGCTATTGAGTTTGAACCTAAGAAGCTTTATGTAGACTCTCATAAGCTACATCATCAGCTGGATATCAGCCATGACGACTTTGACAAGCTGAAAGGTAAGCTTACCATCACAATTGGAGGTATTTCTCGAACAAACCCTGCCCCTGTTGATCAAAAATTGTTTGATAAGACTTTTGGTGAAGGGAAAGTAAAGACAGAGGAAGAATTCAGAAAAAAGGTGGAAGAGGCAGTAAGTGAGAACTACAAGCGTGAAGAAGAGCAGTATTTCAACTACAGGCTAAGAAATCAACTTGTAGAAAAAGCAAAGATCAACCTTCCTGACAGTTTCCTGAAGAAGTGGTTGGCCAAATCAGATGAGAAGATTACTGAAGAGGTACTGACAGAAGAGTATGAGTCATACAGCAAAGAACTAAAATGGTCTTTGATCAAAAATAAGATTATCAAAGATCAATCGTTAAAAGTAGAGAATGAGGAAGTAGTATCAGAAGCTAAAAACCTGATCAGCGCACAGTTTGGACAGGCAGGGCTAGGTGATCAGATGGGTGATAAGCTGGACATGTTTGCACAAAATTATCTGCAGGCAGAAAATGGTGAAAACTACATGAAGATTTACAATCAGGTGTTAAACAATAAAGCCCTTGACTACGTAAAATCTCAGGTAAATATCAAGGATAAAGTAGTAAGTTTGGATGAATTCAGAAAACTTCCATGAACTTAGCTAATTCAATTGAAGTTATTAATGAGTCCTTTTGATAAGGACTTTTTTTATTTTTACTTACATAAGTTATATTCAAAACATGATTAACACTCAAGAATTCAGAAAATATGCCGTAAAGGACCAGGGAATCAGTGGATCTACCTTCGACTCATACGTACACAAGGTTGAAAATATGACACGGGCCGTCATCGAAGAAAGACCTACCAATTTCCGCGAAATCGATGTTTTCTCAAGACTTATCATGGACAGGATCATTTTCCTGGGAATGCAGGTAGAAGAGAATATCGCCAACATTATCACCGCCCAGTTGTTATTTCTTGAATCAGTGGATTCTAAAAAAGACATTTTACTTTATATCAATAGTCCGGGTGGATCAGTATATGCAGGACTAGGCATGTATGATACCATGCAGTACGTAAACCCCGATGTCGCTACAATTTGTACTGGATTAGCCGCTTCAATGGGCGCAGTATTACTTTCAGGTGGAGCTAAAGGCAAAAGATCATCTCTTCCCCACAGCAGGATTATGATCCACCAACCAAGTGGAGGAATGCAGGGTCAATCTAAGGACATGGAAATCACATTGAAGCAAACCCTGGAACTTAGGAAAGATTTATATAATATTCTTGCCAAACATACTGGCAAGAAATTTGATCAAATAGAAAGAGATTCTGACAGAGACTATTGGATGAGAGCCACTGAAGCAAAGGATTATGGGCTCATCGACGAAGTTTTAGAAAGAAAAGCAGAAAAATAATGGCAACACAAGTCACTTGCAGTTTTTGTGGCCGAAATAAGAAAGATGTAGATCTGATGATCTCAGGCATACATGCACACATCTGTGACAAATGTATTTCTCAGGCACAACAAATACTGAACGAAGAACTCAAGACTAAGAACAACAGTGAATCACCAAATTTCAATTTGGTGAAACCAGCTGACATGAAACGACACCTGGATGAGTTTGTGATTGGTCAGGAAGAAGCTAAAAAGTATATTTCCGTAGCTGTTTACAATCATTATAAGCGGCTTATGCAGCAAAAGGACAAAGATGATGTGGTCATCGAAAAGTCCAACATTGTGATGGTAGGGCAAACCGGTACAGGGAAAACCTACCTGGCAAGGACGCTTGCAAAGATCCTTCAGGTACCTTTTTGCATTGCTGATGCTACCGTATTGACTGAAGCAGGATATGTTGGTGAGGATGTGGAAAGTATCCTTACCAGACTTCTACAAGCAGCTAACTATGAGGTAGAAGCAGCAGAAAGAGGTATCGTTTATATCGATGAGCTGGATAAGATTGCCAGGAAGTCTGACAATCCATCCATCACAAGGGATGTGAGTGGTGAGGGCGTGCAGCAGGCACTTCTGAAGCTCCTTGAAGGGACATCGGTGAATGTACCACCTCAAGGTGGTAGAAAGCACCCTGACCAAAAGATGATCTCAGTAAATACGGAAAATATCCTGTTTATCTGTGGTGGTGCATTCGATGGCATCGAAAGAGTCATTGCCAACAGGTTAAATACCCGTCCAATCGGTTTTGTGAATGAAAAAGATGAAGGTACTCCTATCGACAAGGAAAATCTGCTTCATTATATTTCTGCCCAGGACCTTAAAGGTTTTGGATTGATTCCTGAATTGATCGGACGTCTGCCAGTACTTACGCATCTTGATCCTCTTAATAACGACGCTTTGAAACAAATCCTGACTGAGCCAAAAAATGCTTTGGTGAAGCAGTATAAGAAACTGTTTGAGATGGAGAATGTGAAGCTGGAATTTAACGACGACGCCATCGACTACATCGTGGAAAAAGCCATGGAGTTTAAGCTTGGTGCACGAGGTCTTCGGTCAATTTGTGAGGCAATTATCACAGATGCCATGTTTGACATTCCGTCCAACTCCAACATGAAGGAGTTTATTCTGACCAAGGAATATGCGGAAGAAAAGCTCGAAAAATCTAAATTTAATAAGCTGAGGGCAGCCTAACAGCCTACTTTAGCATTGAAATAACCTCAGAGGCAGCATTTTGTGCTGCCTTTTTTTGTCCCAACTTTTCGCTGATTTCAGCATATCCGGATTTCATAGTTTTGATTGAAGCTTCATCATTAAGCAGCAATTCGATGTGATGAAGAATAGTTTTTGCATCGTATGCAGACTGTATCAGCTCTTCCACTACCCTTTTTCCCGCTATCAAATTGACAAGCGAAATAAACTTGATCTTCACCAGCATTCTCCCTATTAGATAAGTCAGCCAACTTGTTTTATACACGACCACCTGTAGGGTACCAACTATTGCCGCTTCCAGGGTTGCAGTACCGGAAGTAACAATTGCCACATCTGCCAGTTTCAGAAGTTCATAGGTTTTATTGTAGTGAACAGAAACATTTTGCATTGCAGTAATTCCTTGATAAGATTCCACAGGCAAATTGTCTACACCTGCAATAAGAAACTGAATTCTTGGCCTTTCTATTGCCAGCTGATTGATGACGGAAATTGCTTTTTCTACTTCCTGAGCCCTGCTTCCAGGTAAGACGGCAACCTTTTTATTTTCAGAATTTTTAAGATTTTCGAGTCCCGAAAAATCATAAGCGTGTTCCGCAATAGATTCCACCAGAGGATTTCCAACATACTTCACCGGGTAATCCCATGCTTTGTAAAACTCAGCCTCAAATGGTAAGATTACCAGCATTTGATCAACAAACCTCTTGATTTTCTTTATCCTACCCTCCTTCCAGGCCCATATTTTTGGAGAAATGTAATAGGAGGTTTTTAATCCAATTGACTTGCCAAATTCGGCCATTCTAAGATTAAAACCAGGAAAGTCAACGAGGATCAGTACATCTGGCTGATATTTAGAGATATGGGATTTGCAAAGACTGAGTTTTTTATTGATAACACCCAGGTTTTTGATTACCTCCCATAAACCCATGAAGGATATCTCACGGTAATGTTGAAGAAGCTGAGCACCTGCTCTTTGCATCAAATCACCTCCCCAGGCAAATATTTCAGCATTAGTGTCTTGTTTTTTGAGTTGGCTGATCAGACGAGCTGCATGCATATCCCCCGATCGCTCACCGGCAATGACAAAATACCTCATGACCCGAAATATTCTACATAATTCCTAGGTGTTTCGTATAGTTTGAGGGAATGCAGTTTAGCATCAGGAGCGATGGTGGGAATCAGAGGCTCAAGAATATTCCAAAACTCTATGATCAGGTTTTCGCAGCTTGCCAGCTTCCCTTTCATAAAGGGTACATCCATGTTTAGGTTTTTATGATCTACTTTTTCAATGATCTCTCTCCTGATGAGTGTACTCAACTGCTTTAAGTCAATCACAAAGCCGGTTTCCTTATCAGGCCATCCTTTCACAGTGGTGATCAAATCAAAGTTATGGCCATGCCAGTTGTCATTGGCACAAGGGCCAAAAACCTTTACATTTTGTTCTTTACTCCACTTGGGATTATAAAGTTTATGTGCAGCGTTGAAATGCTCCTTCCTACTAACGTACATCATGGCTCACAAAATTAATGGAATTCACTGCCAGGGGTGAAAACAATGGATTGAAAAAGTGCTATCTAAAAATAGTTTCGCAAATTTACAGCTTATTAGATATTCAAATAAATGATAGTAGTAACAGGAGCAGCCGGGTTTATTGGGAGCTGCATGATTGCCAAGTTGAATAAAGAGAATTTCAATGACATCATAGCCGTAGATGAGTTTGACAATAAGGATAAGCTCAAAAATCTAGAAGGTAAAAAAATCCTCGAAAGAGTACATAGAGATGATTTTGCTTCATGGCTGGACAAACATAACGAGGAGGTAGAGTTTATATTCCACCTCGGAGCAAGGACTGATACTGCTGAATTTGATAAAAGCCTGCTAAAAAAACTTAATACCGAATATACCAAGACTGTCTGGCGAAGGTGTATTGATTATCAAATTCCATTGGTTTATGCCAGCTCTGCTGCCACATATGGTCTGGGAGAGCATGGCTATGTAGACAATGAAAACATCCTCGAAGATCTGATACCGCTAAATCCATACGGCGTATCAAAAAACGATTTTGATATTTGGGCTGTAAAACAGGACGAAAAGCCATTCTTTTGGGCAGGATTGAAGTTTTTCAATGTCTATGGTCCCAACGAATATCACAAAGGTCGAATGGCTTCTGTAGTCCTCCACTCCTACCGGCAGATATCTGAAACCGGAAAGATGAAACTTTTCCGGTCTCATAACCCTGATTACAAGGATGGAGAACAGCGAAGAGACTTTGTATATGTGAAGGATGTGGTAGAAGTGATGTATTGGCTGATGCACCACCGGAAAAACAGTGGCATCTATAACCTGGGAAGCGGGAAATCCAGAACCTTTCTCGACTTAACTAATGCGGTATTTAGTGCTCTAAATAAAACCTCAGACATCAGCTTTATTGATACTCCAGCTGACATCCGGGATAAATATCAATATTTCACTGAAGCAGACATGTCGAAGCTCCAGTCAATTGGATATCCAAATAAGTTCACTGAACTTGAAGAAGGAGTTAAGGATTATGTTGGCGATTACCTTAAGCCTAATAAATACTACTGATTCCAAATTCATTTAATTCGCTTTATTAAAAAATCTTGCATCTAGGTTAAATGGGGCAATAATCTCAAGGATTTCTGAGTTTTGATGATCTGTATTTAATACAATTTTAGCCAGACAAATATCAGGAGGGGATATCAGGTGAACATTGTTGGCAAGATATTCAAGGTGAGCCAATGAAAAGTATCCGGCCGTATAAAGCAAATTAATTCCCCGAGGATTCCACCTGCCTCCATATAATCCTGCTCCAGCTCCAGAGAAAACTCTGCTATAGGCGCGTTTAGTTATGCATATTATGCAAACAAAAAAGCCTGTGATGATTTCTCCACAGGCTTTTTTTGTCATAAATCATCATTGAAGATGATCTACCATATTATCATCAAAATTCAAATTCAGTTGGGTCTACTTGTGTCAAGACCACATCAAATTTGTAATCAAAGCTCCAAAGAGATGAAAATGTAATCGTCTTATCGGCAGCATTGATTTTGAAATTTGTAAGCTCAAGCTCACCACCAAATGCACCAACTCCAATAATCCCACTAGGTTCCCATGTTGATGCTACAAGATTGCTCGGGTTTGAAGCAGTTACTGTCATACCTGTTGCGGCATAAGCAGCGCCATATCCGTAGCCATGTTCATAGAAAGAACCGATAGCATCTGATATTGCGAATACACCATTCCCTTTATCGATTATCCAGTAAGGACCAAACTCACTTTCAGAATAATCCACTGCAGTACCACCAGCTTTAGGTCTTGTTCTATATACTGCAGCCTGGTAAATACCTGATATACTTGTAGTGAAGTCTCCAGCACATGCTGGCCAATAGATATCACGTGTGGCAACGCCGGGAATACTGTCTACATTGTATGCACTATATGTGATACTGTATAGATCAGGACCATCTAGTGTAGTGCCATCAAAATATACGCCACTCAAAGTAGTTTTAAGCGGTATTTCTGCTCCACCCTCTGTCGCTACTGCACCCGGGTCATCAAAACCTCCAGCTGGGTTACAAGACAGATTAATCTCTGACTCGCCTTCTACATCAATCTTTGGTAGAAAGGTAACTTCTGATACTTCTGCGCTATTCACAAACTCTTCGCAGCCCCAAAAGACTACTGCAGTGAATAACAATAAAATATAATATCTCATACTATTCATTTTTTAGTTATCCCAAAATATTTTGTCTGTAAGCTTCCTTTGTGAAGGTGCCTTAGGATTCAGGTTTCTTTCTGAAGAAGGATATAACCATGTGGCAGGATGCTCACCAGGATTTAGGACAGATTCAATAGGATCCTGAAAAATACCAGCTGAAAATAATCTACTGGCAGGTCTGTCGAATCTTCTGGTTTCAATCCATCCTTCGTCTTCCTGTGTGCCGTTTAAGGATATCCACTTTTGTGTACCTATCATGTCCAATTTTGTATCAAGTGGATCACCAGCATCATATCCTAGTGAATTTGTATAAGTAGATGCTCCTGACACTCCTGTGTAAGCAAAACTTGCAGCAATTCCAGCAGCAAATGCAGCTACATCATCATCTGCAGTATTATACCTTGCATCGGCTTCCGCCCTTAATAACCACACTTCCCATGGACTCATCAGAATAACATCATTGCCAGCATCATATGCATATGGAGTGGATAGACTATATTCTGCTTGATCAGCTGTGAACGGCTCCTCATCTACAGTACCTTGGTCAATCCCACGAAGTGCTCCGGCAAAAGTACCAGCAGTAGCTTCAGAAAAGAAGACCGTATCTCTTGGATCATTCAAATTCTCCAGTACATTCAGGGTTGCATTACTGGCAAAGTAAAAATCACCAACACCAAATTCTTGCCTGGCATACATAGGGTTCTGATTACCTGAAACGTCTGTAAATGGTATAGCAGGCATCTGGGCAGCCGTTTCAATAAATATTCCAGAATTGATTAATGCCTGGATTGCTGCACCTTGTGGATCAACTTCCGAAGTCCTAAGCAAAATCCTCAATTTCAATGAATTAGCAAATCTCAACCAGTTTGTCAATGATCCTCCATAAATGAGGTCATCATCACCAACATCTGTTAGTCCTGCATCATCCGCAAAAGTCAAATCTGCAATGGCTTCATCGATTAGTACAACTAAAGAGTCATACACCACTGGAGCTGTGTCATACCCAGGTATCTGAATACCACCTGCATCGGGCTCTCCTCTAAGTGCTTCTGAGTAAGGAATATCACCAAAGTGATCTACAAGTCCCTGGAAAATATAAGCTTTCATGGTTTTACCAATTCCTGCATAAGCTCTGCTTTCGCTCTTGGTAAGTACCTGCAGATCAATTAAAGCATCTGAATAAGCCCATTCCCAGTAATTGTCGAAATCACCAGCTTCAGCCTGATAACGTTCCTGGTTACCCAGGGATACTCCAAGACCCCATGTGTAATATTGGGCCCATAGCATTGAAAACAGGTTTAATTCCACATCTACCATATATCCAGTCATACCGATAGCTCCGGTCAACAACTGAGCATCTCCGGCTGTAGGGAATGTATCCGGATCAATATTAATCTCATCAAGAGGTTGCTCACAAGAAAGTGAGAATACCAGCGCGATTGCAATTAACGATTTATATATAAATTTCATATTATCTTTCTTTTAGAATGATCTTTATTTAAAAAGTAACCTGCAAATTCACCCCATAACTTTTTGATGGTGGTGTTTGAGTAGTCTCAATTCCCTGGGCATTACCAGTCAGAGCAGGTCCATTAATTTCAGGGTCAGCAAAAACGTTTTCTTCTGGCAACCAGAATTTTAGGTTTTTACCAAACAACCCAATCCTTACATTGGTGAAAGGAGTAGATCCCAGAACATTCTGTGGAAGTGTATAGCTTACACCTACTTCACGAAGCTTAAGGAAGCTTGCATCAATCAATGCAGTAGATGCCGGAATATCATATCCTCCAGTAAAGTATTCGTATTCAGTAATTTCTACTGTATTCTCAGTATAAGTACCATCACCATTGTCAATCACTGAATTAGGAATGATAAATGGCTGTCTTCCATACCTGTTAGTTGTAACAGCCGTTCCATTAAATTCGGTGTGACCTTGTGTCAGTGAAAGGAATGTACCTCCAACTTTCATATCAAAAAGAACATTGAATCCAATGCCTTTGTAATTTCCATTGGCTCCAAAACTTGCGATATATTTTGGTTGATATGAACCAAGGTAAACCTGGTCTTCAGAATATTCAGGGAATCCTGTTCCATCAACGATTGGTCGCCCATCAGGCGTCACATCTTCGATTGTTCCTCTAAACGTTCCGAATGGAAGTCCTTCCTTTGCCACAACACTTACAGTAGGTACAGCAAATGGAGCAAACTCTCCAAGGACCAGTTCATCAATGTCATCTGTTACTTTGACTACTTCATTGATGTTTTTAGCCCATGTACCAAAAAGCTCTAACCTTAATCCATCTACCAGACCAGCTATTGGTCTAACACTCAAGGTTACTTCATGACCCTTATTGGTCATTTCACCAATATTACTCACTGTTTCAGTAAAACCAGTTGATCTAGGCAAACTGATCGTTACAATTTGATCTGAGTGAACTGAACTATAATAGGTATAGGATAAGTTGATCCGCTCATCAAATAATCCAAAGTCTCCACCTACCTCGAATGTAGTGGTCAACTCTGGCTTAAGCTCGGAGTTTCCTATTCGGTCTCCAGTCTGGAATCCAGGCTGCCCACCAAGTGGGTAAAACAATCGGTAATCACCTAGGTCACGACCTATTGTTGGGTTACCAACATAGTAAGACCTAAGGAGGTATAAACCGGCATCTTTACCAGTTGTACCATAGCTTGCTCTTACTTTCAGAAAACTCAATACCTCATTCTCAATCGGTAGAAGGTCTGAAACAATAACTGACGTACCAACCGCGCCGTAAGTGAAGGTGTTTGTTTCTGTAGGTAGCGTAGATGACCAGTCATTTCTTGCAGAAAGTTCTAAGAAAACTGCATCCCTGTAACCAATTCTGGCATTACCCAACACTCCAAAAATTCGATATTTCTCGCGAGTTCTCTCAGCTATTGATGAATTAACACTATTAGAAAGGTTATATACTCCATCAACAACCAAACCACCAGAAGTTGCTCCTTCAAGAGTTTCTTGTTGTGTTTGATACCAGTTATATCCAGCTGAAACATTTAAGCTCAAATCCTCAGTAAGCTGTTTGGTGTAATTGGCCAACGTGGACAAGTCCAAATTGATGTTTTGCTTAAAGAAATTGACATATTCACCCAGTGACTCGTGCTTCTGATTTCTAGTGGTCAAACTAAAGTCGTCACCCCAGACCAACTGTGTGCCTGGAATAAATCTTGGAGTCCAGGTATCAACCATTGTTCCAACAACATTGGCACCAAACCTACCAATAATATCAAGTCCCTCGATTACATTATATGTAATTGAAGCATTACCAAGGAAATTATTGATGGATGCTTCGTTACCATATTCATTCAATATATAATATGGGTTTACTGAGGAGTAAGAACCCCAGTATCCATCGATGTCATGGAAAGGACTGTTATAGTCTCTTAGCTCTCCAAACGGAATGTTTACCGGAGACTGAACAGCCATTGCATAGGCATTGTTTCCTTCAAATGGTCTTGCACCCTCCTGGTTTGTATTTTGATTGACGTTTGCGTAAGAAACTTTGAAATTAGACTTTAACCTATCTGATAGATCGGCCGAAGCTTTCAACAACACTGTATGTCTCTTATAGTAGGTGTTATCCAGGATACCATTTTGGTCTGTGTTAGAATATGACGCATAGTATGTGAAACCTTCACTAGATCCTGATAGATTAACACTGTTAGACAGAGTGTTTCCTCTATTGAAAAACTCCTCCAATTGATTTGGTACTGCACTGTATGGCCTCATAAGAGATTCTATCGCTCCATCACCATCGGCATCTACCGGAGAGGTCCAAGGTCTAACGACTCCATCAAATTCAGGACCCCATGACCAGTTTTCACCAGTGTCAAAATGCAGTCCATCATATCCCTGTCCAAATTGATCTTGTCTTTGGAGTAAAACATATGCGTTTTCAACAGAGAAAGATGAGTTTAATCCAACCTGCATCTTACCTTTTCCTTTACCAGACTTTGTTGTAATTAAAACAACCCCGGAAGCACCCCTTGAACCATATAATGACGTTGCTGATGGTCCTTTAAGGATTGTAACTGATTCAATATCATTAGGGTTGATATCATTGAATCTGTTACCATGGTCTGCGTATCCGGAAGTAGATCTTCCGTCACCACCCCTGGTTGTTTCATTGTTGATAGGAATACCATCTACAACGATCAAGGCATTGTTATTACCGGTAAGTGAACCCTCACCTCTCAATACGATCCGTGTAGATGCTCCAACAGATCCAGATCCTGTTGACAGTCTGACACCAGCTGCTTTTCCTCTTAAAGCTTCTAGTGTGTTCTTGTTTGGAGCTGACAATAGCTCATCTGCACCAACCGTTTGGTTAGCGTAGACAACATCACGCGTGTTTCTATCGATACCAAGAGCCGAAACCACGACTTCGGAGAGCTCGGTTACATCAGCAGTCATGCTAACATCAATAACCGATCGAGCTCCAATCTCAGTTTCCTGGCTCGACATACCGATAAAAGAGTAAACCAAGATTCCTGCGTCATCAGGAACCGACAAGCGGTAATTACCATCTAAATCTGTGGTAGTACCTGTAGCCGTACCTTTAAGTACGACGTTAACTCCGGGGATAGATTCACCATCTTCATCGGTGACTCGCCCAGATACCGTTCTCTGTGCCCATGAATCGAAAGCAAATACAGTCGAAAACATGAAGCAGAGTAGTAGAATCCTCTTCATATAATACTGGTTTAATTGTACATTAATAATTCTCGATTATAAAATTATAATAATTTGTTCACATTAAACAATAGGGGATTTTCTTTTACAGGCTGTTTGTAAAGGAGCTTTTTATTATAAAATTTGGAAAAAACGGGATAAAAATTTAAGAGCCTGCCTTGTTGAGGATCGCGGCAAAATAATCATTTAAGATCTGAGAAATTACATATTATTAATTTTGAGGTCACATTCAGAAAAAAAATGCAAAAAAGTTCTATTCTGAAGAGTTAGCCGCTTTTATTACCTTAAATTCTATTCTCCTGTTCCTTTTTTGGCCTTCCTCGGTCTCATTGGAATCTATAGGTGCCGAGGAGCCAAAGCCATCATATGAAAGTCTGTCTAGCGCAATCCCTTTATCCTTCAAATAATTGAAAACAGACTGTGCTCGCTTTGTGGAAAGCTCCTTATTATATTGCTCCGTGCCAATGTTATCTGTGTACCCTTCTATTCTCACATTGATTCCAGGATTCTTCTTGAGATAGGCATAAATCTGATCCAACTCTGACAATGATCTTTTGTCTAGCGTATATTCATTAAACTCGAAATATACATTTTCCAGGATCATTGAAACTCCATCCTTGATCGGCTTGAGATAAATATCCACCGTGTCCGGCTTCAGCAATGTGTTAGAACGAGCCTCAAAAGTAAGATCTTCAAAAAGGTAATTCTCCTTGCTAACAAACACGCCATACTCATTCCCCTGAGTCAATACCAGAAAATATCTTCCCGTCACAGAATCTGAGCTTACTTCATAAACTATATCCTGCTGGTTCAAATCCTCCATATGAAAATTAGCCTGAAGAGGAACATTTGTCTCTTCGTTTAATACCCGACCTGTGATGTAGCTTGATGTATTTCTGATGAGCGTATCATTCATGATTTGGAATTTCATGATGTCGCTCCTTACGATCGTTCCATGTTCGCTTATTTCTTTGCTAAAATAGGCTGATTGTCCATCCGCGGTGATGAAAATACCTACTTCATCATTAAAGGTATTGATAGGATATCCAAGATTAACAGGTCTGGACCATCCATTTTCTTCCTTGGTACATAAATACATATCATATCCACCCAGTCCCTGTCTCCCCTTGGATGAGAAAAATAAAGATTGACCATTTACATGAATAAATGGTGTGATATCATCCTCTGAAGTATTCACATTTGATCCCAGGTTTTGTGGTTTTGTCCACTCACCATCTTCCATATGAGTTACCCAGATATCCCTCGCGCCAATACCTCCGGGACGAGAGGATGCAAAATATAATGTCTTGCCATCCGCACTCAGTGCTGGCTGTGACTCCCAGTCAACAGAATTAACCTTAGGGCCTAAGTTTTTGGGTATTGACCAGCTATCACCAACTCTATACGCTATATAAAGGTCACAACTACCCATCGATTGTCTTCCATTACATGAAGTAAAAATCAATGTACGACCATCCGCAGATATGGTACATGCCCCTTCATTAAATGAGGAGTTGATAAATGGTGAAATTGACTCTGCTGGACCCCACTTTCCATCCTTCTTATAGCTAATGACCAGGTTTTCATCCCTTTCTATTCCCTGGGCCGTGTATATGATCTGTTGATTGTCCACTGTTAATACCGGAAAGTACTGCAGTCTAAACTTATTGACTTCATCTGGGAGCCGCTCAATTTCAATGACTTTAGGTGTCTGGATAGCCTTCAAAGAATATTCTATGTTGGATGAAAGATGTTTTACCTGAGGAATCTCCTTACTTTCAATATTTGTATTAATAAGGGCATCCTTTGCCTGCTGATAATTTCCTTTTTGGAAATGCATGTTTGCAATCGTGATCCACAGTGATGGGTTCACCTTGCTAAATGGGGTCACTTCGGTAAATCGCTCATAATAGGCCAGGGCTGAATCCTTTTCCTGGAGGACAGAAAAAGTAGTGGCTAGCCTAAGGTAGGGGGCACCATAAGTAGGATCCTTCTCAATGATCTTCTTAAGGATTTCAATGGCACCTCCAAAATTCCGGGCTCTTAATTCAAGTTCGGATTTCTCGTATAGCTTAAGGCTCTTCTTTTGTTGGGCTACAAGACCGGAAGACAAGCTCAGAGACAGTACGACATAAAAAATCAGACGCATCAGGGGATATTCATGTACTTATGTACCTGTAAAGATATCCGCCATTTTGGATTCTCTTTGATATAGTCGATAATCAATGGGGTCATGGCTTCTCTTTTTGACCACTCTGGCTGCAAATAAAGTATGGCATCACCTTGCATCTTTTGGGCATGCTCTTCTGCCCACTTCAGGTCCGACTTGTTGTAGATGATCACTTTGAGCTCATCAGACTTATAATAAAACTCTTCCTGCGGAGCCTTGAACTTCTTTGGTGAAAAACATACCCAGTCCCATTGACCCGAAAGAGGGTATACGCCTGAAGTTTCTATATGCGTTTTAAGACCGGAAAGTTGTAATTGTTCGGTAAGATAACTGAGATCATACATCAAAGGCTCCCCTCCGGTAATGACAGTAATTTCTGATTTTGATTCTAAAGCTAACCCTGTAATATCCGCCACTGAACTCATTGGGTGCTTTTCAGCATCCCAGCTTTCTTTCACGTCGCACCAAACGCACCCTACATCACAACCACCTAGCCGTATAAAGTAAGCCAACTTTCCTGTATGATACCCTTCTCCCTGTAAAGTGAGAAAGGACTCCATCAAAGGAAATTGGTCAATCTGTGATTTCGTCTGAATGTTGTTTCTCATACGCACGAATAGTATTCAACAACAAAGATGCTATAGTCATAGGACCCACCCCTCCAGGTACTGGAGTGATGTAAGAAGCTTTTTTAGAAGCTGCCTCAAACTCCACATCCCCCACAAGCTTAAATCCTGACTTCCTGCTCTTGTCTTCCACTCTTGAGGTGCCCACATCTACTATTACAGCTCCTTCTTTCACCATATCGGCACTGATCAAGCCCGGTTTTCCAACCGCTGCGATCAAAATGTCTGCTTCCCTGGTATACTGTGTTATATCAGGAGTATATTTATGACAAACCGTAACTGTGGCATGTCCATCCTCTAGCATCATCATGCTTATTGGTGCACCCACCAGGCGGCTTGCTCCCACCACCACACAATGCTTTCCTTCTAAATCAACCTCGTATCGACGCAATAGTTCCATGATACCAAAAGGTGTTGCCGGGAGGATAAGCTGGTTTTTGGAATTTATACTTCCAAAATTCTGATTGGTGAATCCATCAACATCTTTGACAGGTGAGATACAATCTGTTACTTTTTCTACAGAAATATGCTCAGGTAGGGGTAATTGAACAATAAAACCATCAATATCTTCATCCTGGTTGAGCTGATCTACATGTTTAAGGAGCTTTTCCTCTGAAATGGTACTTGCAAAATGCATGAGCGTAAAATCGAAGCCCACTGCCTTACATGCTTTGATCTTCCCGTCAACATAGGTATGACTGGCTGAGTCATCGCCAACAATTATGATGGCCAGGTTGGGAGCTCTCAGTCCCTTACTTTTGATTGCATCAACCTTTGCTGCAATTTCATTTTTGATGTCACCTGCTACTTTTTTACCATCCAGTATTGTTGCCATGCGATTTCTGAGATCTTTTCTAGTCTAACTTTAGTACCGCCATGAAAGCTTCCTGTGGAATCTCCACGTTACCTACCTGGCGCATTCTTTTCTTTCCTTTTTTCTGCTTTTCCAGCAATTTACGTTTTCTTGAGATATCACCCCCGTAGCACTTCGCCAGTACATTCTTACGCATGGCTCTTACAGATTCTCTGGCAATAACTTTGGTTCCTATCGCAGCCTGGATAGCGATTTCAAACATTTGACGAGGTAGAAGCTCCTTCAACTTCTCACAAAGACGCTTACCCCATTCATAGGCTTTCTCTCTATGCACAATTGCGGAAAGGGCATCCACAGGGTCACCATTCAGCATGATGTCCAGCTTGATCATGTTGGAAGTCCTGTAGCCGATAAGCTCATAGTCCAATGAAGCATATCCCCTGGAAATGGTCTTTAACTTATCAAAGAAATCAAAGACTATCTCAGAAAGTGGTAACTCAAAGGTGAGCTCAACTCTGTTGGCAGTGAGGTATACCTGGTTTTTAATCTCACCACGCTTATCTACACAAAGAGCAATCACAGGACCGATAAAGTCCGCCTTGGTGATAATCTGAGCTCTGATATAAGGTTCCTCTATCCTTTCGATATAGCCAGGATCTGGAAGTTCTGAAGGGGCACTAACTTTCTTTAATTCCCCGCTTGTCTTGATCACGTGAAACTGTACACTAGGTACTGTAGTGATCACTGTCATATCAAATTCGCGTTCCAAACGTTCCTGTACGATCTCCATGTGGAGCATTCCCAGGAATCCGCACCTGAAACCGAAACCAAGGGCCACGGATGTCTCCGGCTCCCATACCAGGGAAGCATCATTGAGTTGAAGCTTTTCCATTGAGGCTCTCAACTCCTCAAACTCTGAAGTCTCAACGGGATAGATACCAGCAAAAACCATTGGTTTCACATCTTCAAAACCCCGAACCATCCTTGTAGTGGGGCGATCAACATGCGTGATGGTATCCCCTACCTTTACCTCTTTGGCGACTTTTATACCGGAAATAAGGTATCCTACATTACCTGCTTTGATCTCCTTCTGCGGGTCATGTTGAAGTTTCAAAATACCTATCTCATCCGCTTCATAGGTTTTGCCGGTATTGACAAATTTCACTTTATCTCCCTGATGTAGCGTTCCGTTAAACACCCTAAAAAATACCTCAATTCCTCGATATGGATTGAATACTGAGTCAAAGATCATGGCCTGGAGTGGCTCTTCAGGATCCCCTGTTGGTGAGGGTACTTTTTCAACGATCGTTTTGAGAATTTCCTCGATACCTATACCTTCTTTGGCGCTGGCATGGATAATGTCTTCTTTTTTGCAACCAATCAGGTCCATGATCTGGTCGGATACTTCATCAGGCATGGCACCGGGCAAATCAATCTTGTTCAGCACAGGAATCACTTCCAGATCATGCTCTATCGCCAAATATAAATTGGAAATGGTTTGTGCTTCTATACCCTGCGAGGCATCTACAACCAGTAATGCTCCCTCGCACGCGGCAATTGATCTTGACACTTCATAAGAAAAGTCTACGTGACCTGGTGTATCAATAAGGTTGAGTACATATTTTTCACCATCCAGGTTGTAATTCATCTGAATGGCGTGGCTTTTGATGGTAATCCCCCTTTCACGCTCCAGATCCATATTGTCCAGCAATTGGTTTTGCATCTGTCGCTGAGTCACAGTTTGTGTATGCTCCAGCAATCGATCTGCCAGGGTACTTTTACCGTGGTCAATGTGTGCTATTATGCAGAAATTTCTTAGGTGCTTCATGCTATTTGAAAAGGACTGCAAAAGTAGTCATTAGGGATACCATCAGAAAATGTTTCTCATCCATTTAATTCCAGGAAGGGTTTTGAACCCGTCAAACTTTGTTTTTGGTATCTATAACCAAGGTAACAGGACCATCATTTAATAGGTCTATCTGCATATTGGCTCCAAACTCACCTGTTTCTACGGGAATACCATGTGAAGACACGGCATCTATAAACTCTTCGTATAGAGGAATGGCCGTTTCCGACCTCGCTGCTTTTATAAAAGAGGGCCTATTGCCTTTGCGGGTACTGGCATGGAGTGTAAACTGACTTATTATGAGTGCTTCTCCTTGAATATCTTTCACACTTAGGTTCATTTTATCTTCTTTATCAGCAAATATCCGTAGGTTGACTAATTTTTGGGCAAGCCAGGCAATATCGTCCTGATTGTCTTCCTCCTCAATTCCAAGGAGGACCAGTAGCCCTGCAGTGATCTGCCCTTTAATAATCCCTGAAATAGAAACTGAAGCTCTTGATACCCTTTGAATGACTGCAATCATCGAGTTATTGAGCTTTCTCCCATTGCTTAAAGTTCTCGATATCGCTGGCCAGGCTCTGCAATACAAAATAGAGCACAGAAATATCGTCAGTAAATCCCAGTGCTGGAATGAAATCAGGTATCAAATCAAATGGTGTGATGAAATACACCAGGCTGAAAATGAGCATCAGGATTGATTTGGTAGAAAAAGAGGCATAAGTTCCGTTTAAATGAGATTGAACCATTCTCATCACAAGCCTGATGTTCGAGATAAAGACATTCCTTTCTTCAGTGTCGTCCTGCAACACCTGAAGCTTGTCTTTTGCCTTTTTCAAAAGAGCCTTTACCTTCTCATTGTTATTGATAAAGTCTTTTGATCGTTCAAAAATCTTTCTTATACGTGCGTTCTCTATCAAAATACCTCCTTTATTTCTTCTTTAATACAAGTTAAAGCGCCCTTAAGTGTATCGTTTTCCTGCTTGAGTGATTTCTCAAAGATCAATTTCGCCAGATCCAAACCGGTCGCTCCATCCTGCACCTCATTACCTGCTTCATTGATCATTGAAATCAATTGCTCCACAGAACTGGATACAAAAGTCCAGGCATCTCCTGACATATAAACCTGCTGAGACAGGTTATGGTTATATTCACTTCTGATTTCTGAGATCAGTGCCGACTGTAAATCCTTAGCTGTCATTTTATTGCTATTGAGACGCGGGATCATATTTGAGGGAGAAATACGCTCTAGCAAAAGACAAACCCTTTCGTAGGCCTGGAGCCTGATGGGTGTAACGATTTCTGCGTTTTTTTGCCGGATAGAATATTTATATTCTTCTAACTGTTTTGTAGTAAACGAGCGGACAATCAGATAAGCCGCGTAAAGAACTAAAACAGCAGGTAAAATAATTTTTAGTAAGTCGATGATCATTTCCATCCAGAAGTGTGTTATGATTAATGTTTAACTTCAAAATTAAGTATTTTCTTTGTTGATCATGATGCCACCGGTAACCATTAGTAAAAAAGCCATAGAAGAAATCAAACATATTATCCAGGCCAAGAAAGTCCCGGAAGGCTATGGCCTCAGGATTGGTGTGAAAGGCGGTGGCTGTGGCGCTTCCCTAATCCTTGGATTTGACCAAAAACTGGAAAATGATATTGAGTATGCAGTAGAAGATGTACCGGTTTACATTCAAAAGAAAGAAACGCTGTTTGTGATTGGGAAAGAGGTTGACTTCTACGAAGGGTCAGACAAAAGAGGCTTTGTATTCAACGATCAAAAGTAATCAGGACGTTAATTCAACTGTAGCCTTCTGACATAATCCCTTTACTGGTGGGTTGTATTTACTCACTCTGACTTTCACCTCTCTGACATGGGGAAATTTTGATTTGATCCGTTTGATGATTTTTCCAGCAAGGTGTTCGAGAAGCGTGGCATCAATACTCATTACGTCTGCCACCATGGCATAGACCTTTTCGTAATTTACTGTTCCTTCGAGTTTATCCTCCTCTACGGCTTCATCAAAATCCAACTCCATCTCCACATCCACAGAGTATTTGTTGCCAATGATTCTTTCCTCCTCATAATATCCGTGACGGGCATAAAACTCCATGCCCTCTAGCATCACTTTACCCATCAGACATCATCGATTTGATCAAAAAAAGAACCCTTATCTTCCACCTCCGTATTTACCGGTTCTTTTTTCGGTGGTTCCTTTTTCTTTGTTTCTTCCGGTTCCTCTTCTCTGGAAACGACCTCTTCAGTTTGCTTGTTTGTGGTATCAGCAGGCGGTACCGCTGCTGGCTTTTCCTGTTTAATAGGCTCTTCTACCTGAGTGGACACTACTTTTGCAGGCTCATCTGCTTTTTTCTTAGGGCTTGGCAGATCTTCCTTCGTCAATTTCTTGACTTCTACCTTGCTCAGCTTCAACTCATCAGAGTTGAGTCTATCCTCAGAAGCCCGTACCAGCTCTTTTACCCTTTTACTATAATCCACAATATCAAAATCGCCCCGCTTTCTATCAATACTAGAGATCTTATCTATAATTTCGTTGGATAGATGCTTAAGTTCTTTGATCACGTTGCCTCGATAGTTTTCGAGCTCGTGGTAGTTCTGATCAAGCTTTTCTACTGCTTCCTGCATCTCCTCAATCATCTCCTTCGCCTCTTGTTCAGCTCTTTCTATGATGTTGCTGGCTTTGGATTTTGCTTCACTCATCAAAGCCTCAGCATTCATTTGTACTTCCTTCAAGTGCAATTCAGCGGTCTTGTTTGCCTGATCTATCAGGTTGGCGCCTGTATCTTCAGCGGTCTTAAGGGTTTTGAACAAGGAGCTTTCTACCTCCCTCAGCTTTTGAACCTCCTTTTGAGACTGTTCAAGCTTGATTTTATATTCTTTGTTTTCGTCAAGGACACGCTCCCATTCATTGGAGAGAGATTGCAAAAAAGCAATAACCTCATCTTTGTCATATCCCCGGAGCTTTTTTTCAAAGCTTTTTTGTCTTATTTCAAGTGGTGTGATCTTCATTGATCTACAAAATTAACATCCCAGATAGAAATAGTACGATCATCGCTACATGAAACCACCCAATTATTGTAAGGCATCCATAAAAGCTTGTTCACCGAAGTGCCATGACCGGCATGTCTGGCTTTGTCAATGACTTTCAGCAACTTGAATTTATGAGCATCCCACACTTTGATAGACTTGTCCATGCTACAAGATACAAAATATTGACCGTCTGCCCGGAAGTGGATGTGATTGATGGCATACATATGGGCCGGGATCTCTTCTACCAGCTGGTAATTGTGAATATCCCAGAACTTGATCCTGGCATCCCTGCTCCCACTCACAAGCAAAGGAAGCTGTGGATGATATTGAAGGGTAAACACTGAAATCTTATGCGCTTCAATCTCATTCAATACCGTGAGATCCTGTGGGTCAAGGATACGAATCATGTTATCGCTGTAACCCACTGCAATCTCCTTTCCATTGGGATGAACTGCTATCGTACGGGCACTTTTATCAGACCATATTTGCTTTGTACGTACTTTTAGATCCCAGTCCAGGTGAAAAACCATGCCATCACCACAAGCCACCCAGATGGAAGTATCGTTGCACTGAATGTCAAAGATGGATGAGGTAGTCAATGCTACAGAGGATATCTCCTTTCGCTGATTTACATCAATTAGGTGAATCCCGCTGAAATTTTGTCCTACCACAAGGATTCCTTTGCCTTTATGGTATGACAAAGCGTATACTGAGGAAGGAACTTTGGCCACCATTACCCCATTTTCTGGTTCCCTGAGATCCCAAAGTGCAATCATTCCGTCTCCGCCGGCTGAGATAAAATGAGTGTCGCTGACCTGTTCGAGGGTATACAGTGAGTCGTTGTGTCCTGAAAGTGTTTGTATCTTTTCGACCTGAATGGTGTTCATCTCATGAATTTGATTTAAAATTAACGATTGAAGGAGAGATATAATTCAATGCCACTTCTTTTATCCAAACCCATCAACAAAGATTCGGCCTATGCCGTTTGGAATATTCAGGAAACTTATGAGGTTGTAAAGACACTTCACAATGAGCCTACCCCTGACAACCTTCATCCTCAACGGCTGTCTGAATGGATCATTGGTCGTGTACTTATCAAGAACATTTGTGCTATCCTGGATGTGCCGTATAGAGGTGTTACAGTGGACGAAACAGGAAAACCCCACCTGGTAGATAATGACGTACATATCAGCATTACCCACTCATACCCTATGGCAGCAGCCATGATCCACCGAAAAAGTGCTTGCGGAATCGATTTGGAAAGACCAAGACATAAGCTTTTCAGCATTCGGGAAAAGTTTGTCAATAGCAATGAAAAAAAATATGTAGATGACCTGTACAGTCTGTGTGCTGTGTGGTGTGGCAAAGAGGTTCTCTACAAGATTTACGGCAGAAAACAGCTGAGTCTAAGGGACCACACCACCATTGAGATCAAAACCCCTGAGTTACTCACCGGAAAAATCCATAAAGAGGACTTCAAAAAGACCTATAAAATCCATTACGAACGGATCAAAGATTATTATCTGGCGTATAGTCTCTAACCTTTCTTAGGATAGTTGCGTTAAATTTGCCCTCTAAATGAACCTATTTGGCATTTTGTAAATTCTTACTTCATGGATAAGCATTTTTTAGAAAAGATATTTAAGCAGCATCAGGAATCTCCTCCCTGCCCATCTCCTAAAATCATCGCAAGTTTTTTTACCAATTTGCTGGAGTCGCTTTTTCCTGATCATGCCAAGATAAAATTTGAAACCGTCAAAGAATTTGAACTGCATTTCCAAAAACTCAAGGTTGAACTGGATGAATTGCTGACCAAAAACCCGATGAAAGGGTACATTGACCTGGAAAATGTTGCGGATGACTTTTTCGAAAAGCTTCCGTATATACATTCCAGACTGGAAAAAGATATTTCAGCACTTTATGAAGGAGACCCTGCAGCAAAGAGCAGAAGTGAAGTAATCCGATCTTATCCGGGTTTCTATGCCATAGCTGCTTATCGTATGGCACATGAGCTCCATAAGCTGGGTGTCAAGGTGATCCCAAGGATCATTTCCGAGCACGCCCACAGCAAAACCGGGATAGATATCCACCCAAATGCCCGCATCGGAGAGCATTTCTGTATAGACCACGGCACAGGGGTAGTCATTGGAGAGACCACGGTAATTGGAGATCATGTAAAAATCTACCAGGGAGTTACTTTGGGTGCTTTGAGTGTGGATAAAACCGATGCTGAGAAGAAAAGACACCCTACACTGGAGGATCATGTCATCATCTATTCAGGGGCCACTATCCTTGGTGGGGAGACAACCATCGGTCACGGAAGCATCATCGGTGGAAATGTCTGGATCACCAGAAGTATCCCTCCAAACAGCAAAATCTACTACCAGGCAAGAATGCACAATAGCGATACGGATCAAACAGATCTTTATGTGTATAAAGAAAACGTAGAATGAACATTTTTGACCTGATTGGGAACACTCCAATCGTAAAGCTCAATCGAATCCCTACCAATCCGAAGGTGAGCATGTATGCTAAACTGGAAGGCCAAAACCCGGGGGGGAGTGTAAAAGACCGTGCGGCTTTTAATATGATTGACAGCGCTTTAAAGCGTGGTGATATAAAAAAAGGTGATCGATTGATTGAGGCCACCAGTGGAAACACAGGAATTGCACTGGCCATGGTAGCCCAATCCCTCGGATTGGATCTGACACTAATTATGCCTGACAACTCCACCTCAGAGCGGGTCAAAACCATGGAAGCTTATGGAGCTACATTGATATTAACCCCGGCAGACAGGACCATTGAGTATAGTCGAGAGTTAGCGGAGGAAAAGGCAGAAAAAGAGGGCTATTACATACTCAACCAGTTTGCCAATCCGGACAACTATGAGATGCACTACAAAACCACCGGTCCTGAGATCTGGAACGATACCGAAGGGAAGATCACCCATTTCGTCTCGGCTATGGGTACTACAGGCACCATCATGGGAGTTTCCCGGTACCTGAAAGAAAAAAACAAAGACATTCAGATTGTAGGCACACAACCTACAGATGGTTCCAGCATTCCCGGGATCCGAAGATGGTCACCAGAATTTCTTCCAAAAATCTACGAACCAGAGCGTGTAGATCGCATCGTGGATGTGAGCGCTGAAGAAGCTACTGAAATGACCCGCAGAATGGCCAAAGAAGAGGCGATCCTGGCGGGTATGAGTAGTGGCGGGGCCTTGAAGGCCGCCATGACCATTGCTGATGAATTGAAGGAAGGTGTGATTGTGTTTATCGTATGCGACCGGGGAGATCGGTATTTGAGTTCGGATTTGTTTTAACCAGCACTATGTGTAGGCCAGGAATTTTATCACATTACGCTCTCAGAAATAAAATGATCAGCTAAGGTTGTCCTGTCACCACCCCTGACTCATGTTCATTGGTCAGTGAAACCAAAGAATCAATCTTCAATTCCTCTTCTTGGGGTGGCTCATCCATAAGACTTTTCAAATCAGGCTGTCCCCCATCCACCCAGGCAGTGTACCAAAGATCAGCAGTCATTTTGATGGCCTTTCGGAGCTGTCTTTCCACCATTCCATTCAATTTTCGATGGTAGGCCCTTGAAAAATTATAAGAATACACCCGCACCAAAGTCTGACCTCGTTCCTCGAAAGCATACTTCTTTGAGTCATCAAATTTTTCGGTGAGCTCCTTCTCAAAACTTAAGACTGAGTCAAGGGCTATGTGAGCGCCCTTTACAGCTTCCCATGCTCTTAACTGGGGATTATTCTCGTAATCAGCTTTTCCTACAAACAAATCATATTCATCAAAGAACAGTTCCGGTAGCCTGGATTCCCAAAAGCCATGTATCCCATGTTGCCCGCTAAGCTGACCGTTATAATTTTCTGTGGTATGAAGCGGCACATTCGCATCACCCACGTAATGTCCCAGGTCAGAAGACAACCTCAGGATGGCATCCTTATCCTGGTTGAGAAATGCCTGTGTCAGCCAATGCTTGACTGCAGCAATGTGCCATGGTACAATCCCATAGGCCTGTAATGAATCCTCTCCATACTGTGCCACTGCATCTAGCCAGTACCTGGGTAATTTGTAGACAGCACTATCACCATATACATCCAAATCAATATAATGTCTGGGAGCTTCAGCATCAATAATATATCTCCTCATATCAGGATTTACAGCTTTTTCGGTGAGGTAAGAAATATGCTTTTTGTAGAACCCGACCATCTCAGGAGGTAAGGAAAAAACAGCAATCCGGTTAATCTTTCGATGCGCGAAAAACCCCCAGCTCATCAGTAAAGGAGCACAAAGAATAAGCAATACAATCCTTGCTTTTTTCATAACGGAATATAAGAATTAATTCAATTCCTTTCTCAAAAAATAAAGTTTTCTATCTCGTATAGGTTTTATTTATCATTATTTCTATCTTTGCATCCCTAAAATTTGGAATAAGAGATAGATTATGGCAAACCATAGATCGGCATTAAAGAGAATCAGATCAAGTCAGACTAAACGAGAGACTAATAAGTACCAGCATAAGACTACACGTACTTATATCAAAAGACTAAGAGAAGAGACTAAAAAACCTGAGGCAGAAAAGCTGTTGAAGGAAGTAACTCATATGATCGATAAGCTGGCAAAGAAGAATGTAATCCACAAAAACAAAGCTTCTAACCTTAAGTCTAGTTTGACCAAGAAAGTTAATGCGCTGAAGTAATATCGATTCTCAGAAGAAATTACAGAGACCCTGTTCAGCAATGGACAGGGTTTTTTATTATCTTCCACTCTGCAAACTGGCAGATAATGGAAGAAAAAGTACTTTCGATCAAAAAATGGGCTGAGGAAGACCGACCTAGAGAAAAACTCCTACTCAAAGGCAAAGCTACATTGAGTGAGGCGGAATTGATTGGTATCCTATTGGGCTCTGGTACTACAAGCATGAGTGCTGTTGACCTGGCCAAGCAGCTGCTGATCAAGGTTGATTATAATCTCAATTTACTTGCTAAGCTCTCAGTGAAAGATCTGATGAAGTTTAAAGGCATCGGTGAAGCCAAAGCCATTACCATTGTCAGTGCATTGGAGCTTGGGAGACGCCGCAAAGAAACCGATATCGTAAAAAACCCACGGATTACCACAGCCAGATCTGCTTATGATCTGATGAAAGGTGAATTGATGGATCTGCAGTATGAAGAGTTTTGGGTACTGCTTCTCAAAAGAAGCAATGAAGTCATTAAAAAGGTAAAGATCAGTAGCGGTGGCATATCCGGGACGGTAGTGGATCCAAAGATCATCTTTAAATATGCCCTCGACGAAATGGCCAGCTCTATCATCCTGGTTCACAATCATCCTTCCGGAAACCCACGTCCCAGCCACTACGACCGGCAACTCACCAAAAAACTACGAGACGCCGGCAAGTTTCTGGATATATCTGTCATGGACCATATTATATTTTGTGACCACGATTATTATAGCTTTGCAGATGATTCAGCACTCTAAAAGCTATGAAGAAACTGTTATATTTCCTGGGCCCGATAATCATTATCATTTTTGCTTACACCTTTTTCAAAACAGGCGAGGATGACGATTACATCCAATTAATTGAAGAAGAACGTGCCTCAAGAATCAAATACCTCCAGGTTTCGGAGTCCTCTCCTTTTCAAATGTATGACAAGGAATTTACCGAACCGGAGTACTACCCTATTTCCTCAGACTACAGAGTAAATGCAAAACTCGAAAGGTTCCAAACCAGGGAGAGAATGACGATACAGAACAGTGATGGTTCAGAAACGCAGTATCAAAAGTTTGCTTACGCCATTTTTTCATTGAAGGGTCAGCAACAAAGATTGCTTATTCTGAAACACATGAATATGGGGTCTGTGGCGCAGTACTTTACCGGTTTTGCCGACAATACCAGTGGAGGTGATACCTATGGTGGTGGTCGTTACCTGGATCTGGAAATCGGAAAGTCTGACAATCTCGTAATAGACTTTAACCTGGCCTACAACCCTTATTGTGCATATGTCGACGAATATCAATGTCCTTTCCCACCTAAAGAAAATGTGCTACCGGTAAGAATCGAAGCTGGGGAGAAGGATTATCACTAATAATCCTCTTCAAATTTCTATCCCTTTTCTATTTTTGCAGGCCTTTAACGTTTACTCATTCGAATGAAGATTTCCTATAATTGGCTTAAAGATTTTATTGACATCTCCGAAACTCCGGAGACCATTGGAGACGTTCTTACCCAAACCGGTCTTGAGGTTGAAGGGATCGAGCGGGTAGAGAAAATCCCCGGTGGATTAGAAGGGCTGGTTGTAGGAGAGGTGAAGGAGTGTATCCCCCACCCTGATGCAGATAAACTTAAGCTCACAAAAGTAGATGCAGGGACGGGTGAGCTGTTACCGATCGTTTGTGGTGCTCCAAATGTAGCCAGTGGTCAAAAGGTCATCGTTGCAACAGTAGGCACTACAATACATCCGACAAATGGGGAATCATTTAAGATCAAAAAGGCTAAGATCCGTGGGGAAGTGTCAGAGGGCATGCTTTGTGCAGAGGATGAAATCGGCCTTGGCACTAGCCATGCAGGCCTTTTGGTACTTGATACCGACAAAAAGAATGGCACCTCAGCCAAAGAGCTCTTCGAAACGGGTGAAGATTTTGTTTTTGAGATAGGTCTCACACCTAATAGGGGCGATGCTGTCTCGCACTTTGGTGCAGCACGTGACCTGAAGGCATTTTACCAGCGACCGCTCAAGGTGCAAACAGCCCCTGCTCAACAGCCTGAGATTGATCGACCAATCGAAGTGGTTGTGGAAGATAAAGTGGCATGCCCACGATATTCCGGAGCCACTATCCGTGGTGTGAAAGTTGGACCCTCACCGGACTGGCTTCAATGGAAACTGAAAGCCGTTGGTCTGAGTCCGATCAACAACATTGTAGATATCACTAATTATGTGATGCTAAGTATCGGGCAGCCAATGCACGCCTTCGACGCTGACAAGATAGCTGGCAGCAAAGTGATCATTAAGAAACTGGCTGAAGGAACCACCTTCAAGACGCTTGATGAAGTAGATCGAAAACTCTCCAAGGACGATTTAATGATCTGCGACCAGGATGGAGGACTTTGTATTGCAGGTGTTTTCGGAGGTATTGGTTCCGGTATCTCAGACGACACCACGAATGTATTTTTAGAAAGTGCACACTTTTCTATGGATAGTGTGCGTGCCACAGCCATGCGTCATGGACTGTCAACAGATGCATCTTTCCGGTTTGAGCGTGGTGCTGATCCCGAGATGACCATTCCTGCGCTTCACTGGGCGGTAAATCTTATTTTGGAGATCGCCGGAGGTAAGCTGGCATCAGAATACATCGATGCCTACCCCAATAAGATCCAACCTAAAGAAATTCCTACCACATTCGCAAACTTCTCACGGCTCATTGGCATGGACATTCCCGATGACCGAATCATTTCCATCCTCAATGACCTGGATATTGAAACAAAGGACATCAAAGAAGGCAGCTTTACGGCAGTTGTACCTCCGTTTAGAAGCGAAGTCACCAGGGAAGCCGACCTGGTAGAGGAAGTACTGAGGATCTACGGCATCAACAATGTGGCATTGGATGGACAGTCAGCTGCAGGAAATACCATTTCCTCGTCCGATGATAAAGAACCTCATAAGGTATTTGAGGAAGTATCGATATACCTGTCAGGTCAGGGATTTTCTGAGATTATCACAAACTCTCTTACTAATCCTGAATACTTTGCCAAGGCGCCTGTTTCAGACCTGACTCCCGTGGAAATCATGAACAAGTCGAGCCAGGAGCTTGGTTATATGAAAACCACCCCACTCTACACGGCACTGGAATCATTACGCCACAACATCAATCGAAAAAGGAAGAATATCAGGTTTTTCGAGCTGAGTAGAATATACGGTAAGCGATCTGATAAATATGTGGAGCAGGAGCTGATCACCTTGTACATGTCTGGTGACCAACATGAAGAAAGCTGGATCACTCCATCGAAAGGTATTTCTATCTATGACCTCAATGGAGCTGTTTACTCGCTTTTAGATTACCTCGACAGTTCAAATTACACTACTCAGCCCTCCGAAGACGACCGATTTGAGTATGCCATTGAAATAGTTATCCACAATCATCCCATCGGAGTAATCGGAAAACTCAAGCGACCAATCCTCAAATATTTTGAGGTAAATCAGGAGGTTTTCTACGCAGAATTGGATTGGAAAAAGGTTCTTAAGAATATTTGTAGGGATAAGACGTATCAGGAACTATCAAAATTTCCTGAGGTTCGCCGTGACCTGTCATTGATTGTGGATAAAAAAGTTTCTTTTAAATCGTTAAGAGATGTAGCTTTAAATACAGAAAGAAAACTGCTGAATAGAGTAAATCTTTTTAGCGTCTACGAAGGAGATAATATTGGAGAAGGGAAAAAAGCCTATGCATTGAGCTTCTTCCTGCAGGACCTTGAGAAGACCCTGACAGACAAAGTCATTGACAAGGCCATGGATAGGTTGATTAAAACTTATGAAAAAGACTTAGAAGCGATTATTAGAAAATAATGAGCAACGAAATTTTCCGCACTGAAATCACCAACCTGGATAGAAAGGTCAAGCTGTTACTCAACGAACATTCCCAACTCAAACAGGAGATAGATTCTCTTAAAAGACAAAACAATCTATTGGAATCCAAGGTATCCGAAAAAGAAGTAGCCCTTTCCGGCTTTCAAAATCAGATGAAAATTAGTAAAATTGTAGAAAGCATGGTAGCCGGAGAAGAGAACACTACTGAACTGAAAGAAGTGATTGATGGCTATATAAAGGAGATCGATAAATGCATCGCTCATTTGAGTGAGGCTAAATAATAAAATGGCTGAATTATCCATAAAACTTAAAATTGGGAATCGTGAGTACCCGATGAAAGTAAAGTCAGAGGATGAAGAAAGGATTAGAAGGGCAGGTAAGATTTTAAATGAAAAAATAAAATTCTACAGAGACCGATTTAACCTTGAAGACAACCAGGACTTGCTGGCAATGGTGGCTTTCGATTGTCAGGTGGAGAAAATGAAAAATGAGGAAGCGATTGAGTCTACCGATGAGGTAGCACTTGAACAAATAAAAAACCTCAATCAGATTATTTCAAACGCCATTTAACTCTTTTCTATAGTAAACCCTCATCTTAGGTGGCTCCATGTATGTTGAACCCTAGACAAAAGCAAACATGGATAACACTACATATCTTATCCTCGTGGGGCTGGTTGGCCTTGCGTTGGGATTTACTATAGATAGATTGTTGCTCAAGCGTTCCATTTCCAAGCGAATAAAAGCCGCAAAAGAAAAGAAAGAACATATCCTCAAGGAAGCAGAACTCACTGCTGAAAACATTAAAAAAGACAAGATCCTTGAGGCAAAAGAAAAATACCTTCGACTGAAATCTGAATTTGAGGAAGAGGCCAACCGGCGCAAAAATCAAATCATCTCTAATGAAAATAAGTTGAAGCAGCGTGAGGCCTCCCTTTCTAAGCAGCTCGAACAAACCAAGCGTGCAGAGGCGGAAATTGAATCTATGAAAGAGAATCTTTCTGCACAAATGGAGATTGTAAGAAAGCGCAAGGAAGAATATGAGAAGATCAAACAGCAACAAATCCAGATTCTGGAAAAGGTAGCAAACCTTAGAGCCGAAGAAGCCAAAGACCAGTTGATCGAAACCCTCAAAGAAGAAGCAAGAACTTCTGCGAGTATTCAAATCAAAGACATAGTGGAAGATGCCAAGCTCACTGCCACTAAAGAAGCCAAGAAGATCGTGCTTCAGACCATTCAGAGAACGGCTACAGAGCATGCCATCGAAAATTGTGTCTCTGTATTCAATATTGAGAGCGACGATATCAAAGGAAAGATTATCGGTAGGGAGGGAAGAAATATCAGGGCACTGGAGGCTATTACCGGTGTAGAGATCATTGTTGATGACACACCGGAAGCCATCATCATTTCCGGCTTCGATCCTGTCAGGAGAGAGATCGCAAGACTGTCTTTACACAGGCTCGTGCAGGATGGAAGGATACACCCGGCCCGCATTGAAGAGATCGTCACGAAGACCCAGAAGAACATCAATGATGAGATCGTGGAAATTGGGGAGCGTACGGTGATTGACCTGGGGATCCATGGTTTACATCCCGAAATGATCAAGCTTGTGGGAAGGATGCGATTCAGATCCTCCTACGGCCAAAACCTGCTCCAGCATTCCCGTGAAGTTGCTAACCTTTGTGCCATCATGGCTTCAGAGCTTGGGCTCAACACAAAACTCGCAAAACGTGCCGGACTGCTACACGATATCGGTAAAGTATGGCCCGATGAGCCGGAGAAACCACATGCCATCCTGGGTATGGAGCTGGCTCAGAAGTTTAAGGAAAACAGCGAAGTATGCAACGCAATAGGTGCTCACCACGATGAAATAGAGATGACCTCACTCATCTCTCCTATCGTACAGGCTTGTGATGCCATCTCAGGCAGCCGACCTGGTGCCCGGCGCGAGATTATGGAGCAGTACCTCAAACGATTGAAAGAACTGGAAAACCTGGCGCTTGGTTTTGAGGGAGTGAATAAATGCTATGCAATTCAGGCAGGCCGTGAGCTACGAGTGCTTGTAGATGCCGAAAATGTGACCGACAAAGCTGCTAACGAGCTCTCTTTCAACATTTCCCAAAAAATTGAAAAAGATATGCAATACCCAGGTCAAATTAAGGTCACGGTGATCCGGGAAACACGCGCGGTGGCATTTGCGAAGTAAACAGAAGATAGACTACAGAGGTTCTAAATACTTTGTAGTCTATTTTACCTCCCAAATAGATTCTGCAAACAGCTGATCATCATCAAAAAGGGTTTCTACTACAGAGAAGCCAGACATTTCGGCCAGTGCCCGGATATCATCAAGATTGAATTTCCGTGAAATCTCCATCTTTATCGGCTCCCACCTTTCGAAGTGGACATGAAGGTCCAACTCTTTAATGAAAACATCCTGATTCTTTAAACTAATCAGGTGGCTACTACACTCACCTGTGGATGGATTGTAAGTGGGGTAATGCTTAAACCGGGAAAGGTCAAAATCTCCCCCCAATTCTCTGTTGATCCTAGTGAGAAGATTCAAGTTGAAATCTCTGGTCACCCCATTTTTATCATTGTATGCATTCAAAATAACTGCAGGGTCTTTCTTCAGATCACAACCTATCATCATAAGGTCATGAGGATTTAGGTTTTTTCGTATATCCTTCAAAAAAGAAACCGCCAGCTCCTGTGTGAAATTACCAATGTTTGATCCCAGAAAAAAAACGACATTCCTTTTATGGTTTTCAACCTTGATGTCATGTAAAATCTTGAAGTAATCACCCGCCATAGGTTCAATCTGTACCTCTGGCAATTGTGATCTCACATTGGACTCCAGAATGTTGAGCACATTAGGAGAAATATCTATCGGACAAAACGTAAAATCCACGTTATTGCGACTGAAATGCTCCAGCAATACCATCGTTTTTGCGCCATCACCCGCTCCCAGCTCGATCAGCCTGAATGGTTGACTTCCTGTAAGAAGTTCCTGTATCTGATCCTTCTTGTTCCTGAAAATGGAAAACTCAGACCTGGTAAGATAATATTCATCAAGCTCCATGATCTTCCTGAAAAGCTCATCACCATGCTTGTCATAGAAATATTTGGAAGAGAGGAATTTGGGTTTTGAAGTGAGTCCTTCCCGGACATCCAGGCCAAAATGAGACACGTCTTTAGATTTTGAGTTATGGGCTATTTGTATCTTGCAAGTCTAATACCGCTGAACATCCACTGCAGATGTGGGTGAAAAAAATTTCGATATGTATGTCTTATGTGTGACCTTGAGGTGCCATACGACCCACCCCTTAGTACCATCTGATTGATCATAAATTTACCATTGTATTCACCAAGTGCACCTTCATCTGGTTTGAAATACGGATAGGGTCGATATGGACTTGAAGTCCATTCCCATAAGTTGCCAAAAAAATCATAGCCCTGCCCTGCTCTTTCACTGAAGTATCCTTCCTCAACAAAATTTGAATGCTTGGGAACATTAGGTTCAGTCATCCTTGCAGCAACTTCCCACTCAAACTCTGTGGGCAGACGATAACCCTTCCAGGTGGCAAATGCTTCTGCTTCATAATAGGAAATATGCGATACTGGCAAATTTTCATCCACAGGCTGTAGCCCCTGAAGTGTATAATGATACCATGCATCATCCTCCCTAATCCAATACATCGGAGCCTTTTTCTGCTCCCTATTTATCCAATCCCATCCTTCTGACAGCCAATATTGATGCGAAGCATATCCACCACTCCGAATAAATTCCAAGTACTCCCCATTGGTCACAAGTTGATTGGAAATATCCATTGCCTGCAGATACACTTTATGTAGGCCAGTTTCATTGTCATAACAAAAAGCGTCTCCCTGATGCCCTATTTCATGTAAACCCTCGGGCACTTCAATCCAGCCAGCCCCACCCTGTGATTTGCCTGGCTTTGTCTTTCCATCACTGTAAGCAGGAAACAAGGGATTATGGCCCAGTATGTATTTGATGTCATAAAGCAATAATTCCTGGTGCTGTTGCTCATGGTTCAGTCCAACTTGCAAAATATACTTCTCGCGATCTGACAGTTGATGGCGATCCAGGTAATCCGCACATGCCTGATCAACATATTCGCGATAGCTGATAATTTCCTCCACAGTCGGACGGGTAAGCGTGCCCCTTTCTGACCTAACCCACCGCTCTCCTGCTGCTATATAATAGCTATTGAAGAGCAGGGCATAGTCCTTATTGAATGGTTTAAAAGATTTGTCGAAAGGTGCTAGTAGAAAAGTCTCAAAAAACCATGTGGTATGCGCCAGGTGCCATTTTGGTGGGCTTACATCCATGGTGGGCTGCACCACATAATCCTCTTTTTCCAAAGGTTCACACAGCTTCGTGGAGAATTTACGGACCGACTTAAATCTATCGATCAGGCGCTCCTGATCTGTGGTAGTTGGTAGAGCCATAGGGTATTAGATTACTAATTGGCAACGCGCAGAGCGACCATTTTGTTTAGTTCTCTAATCTACTTATTCTATTTCAATAGTAATTTGTCGCCTTTCCGGCACTGTAAAGCTGGCCTCTTCAAAAGATGGCGGCCCTAATGAGCCTCTTGTGATAGAAAAGCCATAAGGTTCTTTGGGGATCCCTAGAAAATTGGTATTAAGTTCACCATCTTCATTAAGATCATGATATATGCTTACAGCATACTTCCCTTCAGGCAATTCAAGCTCCAGTGTTAGTGTACCAGGTTGGGTAACTTTAACTTTTCTAAATAAAAACCCATCATCCCCTAAAAACTCCTGATTGGGTTGATATAAGGCTATCATCATGAACCCCTGAACCCTTTCCACTCCATCGATGGTGATCTCCAGCTTATGTTTTGGTTGTGCAAACCCAACAAAAAAAAAGAAGGAAATGATTATCAGTTTAACCATCTCCTTCTCAATTTTAATAACATTTATATCTTTTGAAATCAGGCCGCTACCTTCTTGGCCTTTTCGGCTTTCTTGGCCTGCTCTTCTTTTCTCATGGCCTTGAGATCAACTTGCTTTTGCTGCACAATGTTGATCACACCAAACTTATTGAGAACTTTGATCACCTGGTAAGTAGGATCGATCTCATGCCATCTGATACCACCAAAGTTGGCTCTTGAACCGTATTTGTGGTGGTTGTTATGATAGCTCTCTCCCATCATCAGAAAATCAACAGGTAAGAAGTTTTTAGATGTATCACCTACTTCAAAGTTTCTGTAACCATATACATGCGCAAACCAGTTGATGATTGCTCCATGAACAGGAGACAGCATCCACTGAACAGGTAATAATAACCACAACCACCAGGCATCAACAAATTGCCAGTATACAAAGAAGTATACAGCACCCCAACCTACTCTGGACACCCATGAACGGGCAATGCGATCAAATGCATGCCATTTAGGTACTCCATCTGTAAATCGCTTATCAACTTCTACTTGTCTGTTTGTGATTGCTGAATAGATTGTTTTGGTCTTCCACATCATCTTAAACATGTTGTCATCATACTTTGGAGAATGTGGATCGTCCTCGGTATCAGCAAAAGCATGGTGCATTCTGTGCATTACTCCATAGCCATAAGGGCTTAGGTAGTTTGAACCCTGGAATATCCAGGTTAGTACAAAAAATACTTTTTCGGTGAATTTGCTCATAGTGAAAGCTCCATGAGCAGCATACCTATGCAGGAAAAATGTTTGGAAAAACAATGATAAATACCAATGGGCAATGAAAAACGGGATTATAACTTCCATTCAGTTTATTTTAAAAATTAGTCTATAGTTCAATTTCACAGAAAGGGATTTCCCCTTTCATTAACTATAAAGACAAAGTCGTTCTGGATTTGTGACAGAATGGACGAAAAAAAAATAAAAAATTTTATTCGACAGGTCCCCGCTCGAAGATATGATCCATCAATTCATTGAAATCACCGCGTTGAGAAGCCTTATTGATAGCTTCAAAATACTTTTCTACATCGAAAGATAAACTGAACCTCTCCGTTTCCTTAGACAGTTTCTCTTTGGCACGACAAACTAGCTGCCTGCAGTGATCTTTTTTCTTATTAAAGATCTCCTGGAGTTCATCATATTCAAAGTCAAACCCTTCTCGAAGTAAGAAGAGACCTCGCTCCAAAGGACCCAGTTTTTTATGCAGTACGTTTAAAGCTGTAGTCAGCTCTTCTTTCAGATCAAGGTGAGAGATATCAATTTTTTCAAATACCTCCGGCAACTTAACTGATTCCAGATAATCCTTCTTCTTTTGCTTGGAGGAATTGATGTGATTCAAACTGATGTTGGTCACCGATTTGATCAGATAAGCTTTTATGTTCTCAATTTTTGAATGATCCATGCTCAGGTACTTCAAAAAGGTATCCTGAACAATGTCTTCCGCATCATGGATAGATCCAACTATCCTTACTGCAATAGAATGCAAAACCGGCTGATATAACGCTATGGTAGCAGAATGATTCAATCCATATAAAGTTTTAGACTGCAAAAATAATAAGATATACCCACTTTTGGCATAAACAACCTATAGTCATTTAAAATTCCAAAAATTATTTCCATGATTCTGGAAAAACTGTAAAATCTATCCCCCACACCACAGGTAGCATGAGATATAAATAGATTGAAACCAGAAGTATTGAGAGGATATTCATGATCAGCCCTTTTCTAAACATATCTGATACCTGAAGATAGCCTGACCCAAAAACAACTGCGTTTGGAGGAGTGGCTACAGGCAACATAAAAGCACATGATGCAGCAATTGTGGCCCCTATCATGAGTAAAAACGGATGAACATCCAATGAAAGTGCTGTAGGAGCTAACGCAGGCAACAACATGGCTGTTGTGGCCAGATTGGAGGTGATCTCTGTCAGGAAGTTTACCATCATCACGATGAGAATTAGTATCAAAAAGATGGACAAGCCTCCTAGTCCGGTCATTCGATTACCAATCCACTCGGCAAGTCCACTATCCTGAAACCCTGAGGCAATGGCCATACCACCGCCAAAAAGCAAAATAATCCCCCAGGGAATCTTCACCGCCTGCTCCCAGTTAAGAATGAATTCATCTTTCCCAGCAGGTATTAAAAATAAGGTCAATGCGCCGGTAATACCAATGATGGTGTCATCCACCTGGGGTAAAAACGGTTCCAGCAAAAACGGTCTGGAAATCCAAAGCAACCCCGTCAATGAAAATACAGCCAACACAATTTTTTCTTCTCTAGAAATCTTCCCCAGTGCCTTTAGCTGACGTATAATCTCCTCATTGGTCCCTTCCAATCCCCTCTCATTTAGCTTGTAGGCAAATGAAGTCAGGTATTTCCAGCATATAAAGAGAATAACTACACTCAATGGAAAAATTAGGATAAACCAGGACACAAAGCTGATCTCGTAGTTGTAGAAACGCTCTACAGCACCAGCCAGCACCAGGTTCGGTGGCGTCCCTATTAAAGTTGAAATACCTCCAATCGATGCACTATACGCTATACCCAGCATAAGTGCCTTACTAAATAAGGTAAGCTTGCTTTTATCTATGATTTCACTGAATTGCACCACTATAGCCATCCCGATTGGAAGCATCATCACCGTGGTAGCAGTATTACTGATCCACATCGACAAAAAAGCAGTGGCTATCATAAAGCCGAGTATCATCCTATCCGGACTGGTTCCAATGATCCTGATCACATTCAAAGCAATCCTCCGATGCAAATTCCACTTTTCTATGGCTACAGCCAGCATAAACCCACCGATGTAGAGAAACACAAACCGATGGCCATAGGAAGCGGTAGTTTGAGAAATACTAAGCCCTTGAGTAAGTGGGAATAAAACAATGGGTAATAAAGACGTGGCTGCAATAGGTATGGCCTCAGTGACCCACCACACAGCAATCCATCCGGTAGAGGCAAGGACAGCCAAAGCTTCAATGGACATTCCCGGATATGGTCCGGTAAGGTAAATGACCAGAAAAAATAACGGTCCTAGAATAAGTTTAAATAGACGGAGCTGCATCTCAAAAAACGCTAATATATATAAATGACTGATCTTTAATATGAATCAATGCCTCTTTGTCAAAATGAGGAAATTCTTTTCAAAATGAAACTGGTCTCACAGAATAAAAAATTTAAAAAATATTTAACAATTTGATTTACAGCTAGTTAAATAATTTAAGCAGCCTCGGCATGCTAGTTGAGGCATACTTAACCATAATTATTTTTTAATCATTTAAATGTTACATATTCATGAAACGCTTAAATTATTTCTTGTTAGGATTTTTAACCATTTCAACACTTTCATTGCTGACTTCATGCAATGATGATACTGATACCGGAGAAAAGGGAAATGCAAATGTTGAGGTGACCGATGCGGCGGTAGATGCTGAGAATATCTCAGGAGTTTACCTTGCAGTATCTGAAATCCAGGCCAGCGCGAATGGTTCAGTAAAAACAATAGCAACTTTTAATACTCCTAAAACTTTCAATGTAATGGCTTACCAGGAAGGATCCACGTACGCTTTAGGAAGTGGTGAACTCGAAGTAGGTAACTACGATGAGATCAGTTTCATTCTAGCCGAAGGTGAATCATACATTGAATATACAGATCAAACAACTGCTGAATTACAAATTCCAAACGGAACTTCAAGCGGTTATAAGGTAGATGGTGATTTCCAAATCTCAGCCAACAATCAAACTAATCTGGTCGTTGATATTGATTTGAGAAAAGCACTGGTCAAATCTTCTGAAACTGCCTTTAAGTTGAGATCAACAGCAAGACTTGTCTTGAACGAATCTTCAAGTACAATCAATGGTGAGGTTTCTAACTACACGCATAGTGCAGACAGCAAAGTAGCTGTGTATGCATACCTTGAAGGGACATATGAAGCTTCGGAGTCTTCAGAGCCTGCTGAAGGAAAATCTCGATTTGAGAATTCTATCAACAGTGCAGTTGTAAATGAAGATGGTTCATTCACACTTGCTTTTATGGAACAAGGTAACTACGAAATTGTAGTTGCTGACTATGAGAGAAGTACTACAAATGAAAACCAATTTGAGTTTAGAAGTACGGTTGATTCAGACGTAAAACTTGGAACCAACATTTTGAACCTCGTTAGCGTAGAATCAAACACTAATGTTTCAATCAACCTGGTGTTGAAAAACTAATTTGCGATAAATAACACAATGAGAATAACCGGTATTGAACTGCCGGTTATTCTTTATTATAAACAAACCTATAAATCCAATGAAAAATCTATTCCTCGGTTCCAACTACAAGAGACTATACACCATGATGGTGTTAGGGCTGGTTTTTGTTTTGGCTGGATGTTCCAGCAAGTCTTATTACTCTGCAAACAATAAGAACCTTCAAAGATTTGGTGGCTACCAACTGGAGACCGCCAATCACCTGGTAAAGCTCAACGATCTTGAAATGCTGATCATTGATCTCTCGGAACTGGCGGTAGCACAGTCCTTACAAAGAGACACCTATGTGGCAGCACAGGAAGTTGCAGATAGCTTCGAAAAAATGAAATTAGAGACCAAGATGGAGGCAGCTATTCAGCGAACAACCTTATCAAGCACACTGAGTGCCGAAAGCGATAAGTATCTACACAGATTGACCAATACCGAACGGGAAGATTTTGATTCCAGGTACAAAAACATGCTGCTTACCAAGTTTAAAGAGATCAAAACCCTTATCGAAGACTATGATAAAAACGGTCACAGCGACCGTGTAAAAGAAATTGGAGATCAAAAGGTATATAAGATTGAGAAGCATATTAAGCAATTTCAGGGAAGTGGTGTGATTTGATCTCCCACTAAGATTTTGCTCAATATTTAACTTTGACTGTCGATCGTCGTATCTTGCTATAGGATTCGATCAAATCAATGCTTCCACAGAAGAATCGTTTTTCTACCTTCATTAGTGTTTCACTCAGTGTGCTTATTCTTGGTGTGGCCGGTGTTGGCTTTTACACCTACAATAGCCTGAATAAAGTTATTGACCAATTAAGCCAGGAGTCCAACCCTAATCTCAACCTCATTGTGCTCAAGGATATCATGGTTTCTATCACGGGGATAGAAAATGACATGGAATCCTTTATGCTCACTGAAGATGAAACCTATAAAAACAGGTTTGATCAAAGAATAACAGATGCCAGTATGTTTCTTGATTCTCTCAAAGGGATGAATCAGGAAGACAAGGATTTTCTTCGATATACTGATTCGCTGGGCTCTTTGATCAACCAAAAAGTCACCATCCTTAATGAACTAAAAGGATTGACAAATTATAACATCTCGGGGTCTATCAATGATCTGGCTCAGAAGCTTGACACCATTCCCGTAGATCTTCCTACCAACAAACCCCAAAGAGAGCTAACAAAACCCCAAAGTCCACAAAATGAAGTTGAGCCATCAGTGATAGACTCTGTTAAGTCTGCCAGCGAAGAAGATGCCAGAAAGAAGAAAGGCTTCTGGAAAGGTTTTATCAGCATCTTCTCTAAAAGTAAGGAGGAAGAGATCAGTGAAACGGCACCCTCAGTTGAAAGCGACACCCTCAATACCATGTCTGCTCAGGCAAATTTCAGCAATGACAGCACATTGATTGTTCAGAAGACTTTGGAGTACAAGAAAAAACTTCAGAATGAGCTGATGGAGTTGCAGAATAAAACTCAGCTGATCCATGCAGATCATCGTCAAAGAGAGCTGGAGCTGGCTCAAAATCAACAGATCATCCAAAGTAAGATCATCGACTTGCTCACCTACATGGAAGAACGCGAAGTAGATAAAATCAAGCTCCGCAACTACAATGCTCAAATCATTGCCGAAGAAACTAATGACCAGGTGCTGGCTTTCTCCATGTTGACAATAATGCTTTTGGTAGCTACAGGCTATGTGGTATATATCTACATGGAGAAAAATAAAGCCTATCAAAAAATCATGAGTACTGCCACGGAAGATGCCAAAAACCTGGCTAAAGCCAAGGAACAGTTCCTGGCAAACATGAGTCACGAGATACGCACTCCGATGAATGCCATTTCCGGCTTTACCCATCAGCTGCTCAAGACAGACCTCAGCAATTCGCAACGCGAACAACTGGACATTATCCACAGATCTTCGGATCACCTCCTGCATATCCTCAATGACGTGCTGGACTTCTCGAAGCTGCAGGCCAACAAGCTAATCCTGGAAAACAAGCCATACGACCTGCATCAATTGATGGGTGATGCCGTGCAGTTGATGCTACACAAGGCAGATGAAAAAGACATCAGCATTAATTATTATGCGGAGAACATCCCCCACTATGTGAAAGGTGATCCTTATCGATTCAAGCAGATTCTGATCAACCTGGTCAGCAACAGCATTAAATTCACGGAACAGGGAAACGTTAATATTTACCTATCTGTCAGAAGAAAATACCGCACCAATGAGCTTCAACTTGTTGTAGAAGACACGGGTATAGGCATACCAAAAGATCAGCAGTCCAGAATAATGATGGAATTTGAGCAGGCAGGAAGCTCTTCAGACCATAAGGGAACCGGACTTGGATTGTCGATCACCAAAAAACTGGTAGAGCTCCATAATGGCAAAATGAAACTGGATAGCGAAGAAGGAAAAGGAACAAAAGTCACCATCCAGCTGCCATATACTGAAGTAGATGAGTTGCCTGAAACTCCATCGAGGGCAGAGGTGAAACTGGATCTCTCCGATACTACTATACTCATTGCTGATGATGAACCTTTCAACATCAAGCTTTTAACCACAGTGCTTGATCAAAAAGGTGCAAAATGGATTGCATGTAAGGATGGTAAAGAGGCGATCGAGCAGTTGCAGAAAAATACCTTTGATCTGGCATTACTGGATCTGAAAATGCCTCATTTTAGTGGAATTGAAGTTGCTCAAAAAGTAAGGAATAACTCAGGACCTAATCATGGGATTCCGCTCATAGCACTCACTGCCACTGTCATTAGGGAAGATATAGATCAATGCATCCAGCATGGTTTTGATCATGTTTTGAGAAAACCCTTCGATGAGAGTGAGCTATTCTCGATTATGGAAGCCGAATTGAGTATTCAGCAAAATGAATCGCCATTGAAGAAAGTCCAGGACTCCCGAAACCAGGAGATGTACGATCTTTCGGATCTTAAAGAACTTGGAGACGAAGCCTTTGTAGTAGATATGCTGGAGACCTTCCTCAATAGCTCAGAGCCAGGCATTAAAAACATTCAACACCTGTTTGAAAACAAAAACTGGGAAGGCCTGGCTGATGAGGCTCATAAAATTGTGGCTCCTGCCAGGTATTTGGGTGCATCTGCAGTCGTGAGCCAACTTAAAGCCCTCGAGCTGGAAGCCCGAAAAGAAAACCCCAAAATCACCTCAAAAGAACTCAAACGTGTACAAAAATCGTTAAGCGATTTAAATCGAGAATTAGGCAAGTACCTTGTTAAGGTTCAGGTGTAATATCTTTGCACCACATTTTTAATTTTGAGCCTGAATGAGCGACCCTATATTCAAAATAAATATAGTAGAAGACGATGAGTGGTACCGAAAATTCCTGGTACATAACATAAGCCTCAATCCTGATTTTGATGTCACCGCCTTTCCAGACGGAAAGTCTTTTATTGATCAGCTAGACAAGAAGCCAAATGTGGTCACCCTCGACTATCGACTTCCTGATATCATCGGGAAGGATCTGCTCAAAAAAATCAAAGAGTTTGACCCCTCTATTGAAGTGATCATTATCTCTGAGCAGGATGATATAGAAACGGCCATTGAGCTGCTACGCCTAGGAGCCTACGACTATATCACCAAGACCAAAGATATCAGGGACCGGCTGATGAATATCATTCAGCACATTAGGAGTAATACATCCCTGCAATCAAGAATAGAATCGCTTCAGACAGAGGTAGAAAAGAAGTACGATTTTCAAAAAACCATCATTGGTCAAAGTAATCCCATCAAACAGGTTTTCCGGATGATGGAAAAGGCCACAGCCAACAACATAACTGTGGTGGTTGAGGGTGAAACAGGGACTGGTAAGGAGATGGTTGCCAAAGCCATCCATTATAATAGCCAAAGAAAAAAGGCACCTTTCATTGCTGTGAACATGAGCGCCATCCCACGTGATCTGGCAGAAAGTGAGCTCTTTGGCCATGAAAAAGGATCCTTCACAGGGGCGGCCAACAGGCATATTGGGAAGTTTGAGCAAGCCAAAGGTGGCACGCTCTTCCTGGATGAGGTAGGTGAAATGGAGCTGACGTTGCAGGCCAAGCTGCTCAGAGCTCTTCAGGAGAAAGAAATTACACGTGTCGGAGGTACGGAAACCATCAAAACCGACTGCAGGATCATTGCTGCCACTAACAAAAACCTGCTGGAAGAGATGAAAAAGGGCAATTTCCGCGAGGACTTGTACTATCGTCTCTTTGGTCTACCCATTGAGCTCCCCCCATTGAGAGACAGAGACAAAGATACCGCAATCCTGGCCAAGTACTTTGTCTCAAACTTTGTAAAGGAGAATGAGATGCCAGAAAAAACCCTCAGTAAGGAAGCTCTTCAAAAGCTTCTCGGTTATCCATTCCCCGGAAACATCAGGGAGCTGAAGGCTGTGGTAGAGCTGGCTGCTGTGATGAGTGAAAAGGAAACCATCGAAGCTGATGACATCACTTTTGCCCAGCCAGACCCCGTCACTGACGTATATTCGGAGCAACTCACCATGCGTGAGTATGAACACAAGATCATTGAGATGTATCTGAAAAACAACAATGACGACGTCAAGACGGTAGCAAAAAAGCTGGATATCGGGCAATCAACGATCTACCGCATCCTCAAAGAAGTGAAGGCGAAGAAGTAGATTTTTCTCAAAATGAGAAAGATTTCCTCTTTTTGATAAAATCCCAAGGATGGCCTGATTTTTATCTACCTGTATATCAGTAAGTTACATTTTATAAAATTTTTGGAACGCAATTGGCATTGTAAGAGATCGAACTCGATTAAGAATTGAGTTTTAATGATCAAAAAAATGAAACCAATTTTCAAAAACTCATATGTTACACTAAGTGCGCTAGCACTGATACTACTGGCTTCTTCATGCAACATGGAGAAACGCAGGGAGTTGCAAGCTAAGGCAGATCAGCTGGAGCAGGAGCTTCATGCCAGAGACTCTGCATTCAACGAAATCATGGTCCTCATGACCAGGGTAGAATCTCAGATTGAAAAAATCAAAGAAAGAGAAAACCTTATTGCCAACCGTTCTGGCGAAGACTTCGCCAGCGAGTCAAATCAGGGTTTGGTTGAGGATATTGACATCATCAACGAACTCATTGAGTCTACCAATGCTCAAGTGAAAAGTCTTTCATCTAAACTTAACAAGGCCAACATTGAAATCGGATCTTTCAAAATGCGCGTGAATAAGTTGAGCCAGGAACTCGACGAAAGGAAAAACGCCATTGCTTCATTGGAAGAAAAGCTTACGATCAAAGACAACAAGATCATGGAGCTGGACGGTGAGGTAAAAAGCCTTGTCACAAGAGTTAATTTAATGGATGAAACAATTCAGGCACAAAAAGTCGTTATAGATGAGACCGACAGGACACTTCACAAGGCTTTCTATATTGTAAATACAGAAAAGCACTTGATGGATGAAGGTCTGATCACCAAAGAGGGAGGATTCCTTGGATTAGGAAAAACTACTGAGCTTGAAGAGAACGTATCCGAAGAAAAATTTGAAGTAATTGACATTCGTCAAACCTCAAGGTTCTATGTGAACAGCAACAAGATGAGTTTTGTTACTGAGCACCCAGAAGGATCTTATGAAGTGGTAAAAGACGAAAACGAAGTCGTACAATATATTGATGTAACCAATCCAGGAGAATTCTGGAAAATATCTAAATACCTGGTTATATCGGTTAAAGGTTAGTTCAGGCGGTGATCGACAGGCGCGAAAGCGCCCATCAGGAGTCCTCATAAGGGGGACTCCTTTTTTTTTAATTTTACACGTTAAACTTTTAAACTTTTGATTTTTATGAAAATTGAAAAATTAGTTTTTGCAGTTATTATTTGTTCAGTTATGACATTCAGTGCTCAAGCGCAATCCAAGACCGGATTGAAATTTGGTGCCAACTTCACAAACCTCTATGTGGATGAAGTCGATGACAACAACATGAAAATAGGCTTCAATGCAGGCCTTTATCACCGTGAGTACCTGACCAAAAACATTGCCATACAGCCTGAAGTACTTTTTTCTCAAAAAGGATCTTCAGTGAAGTACGAGGGAGGATTCCTAAGTGGAAGTGGAACTTATCGATACAACCTCAATTACCTTGAGGTGCCCGTATTGGCGATGATTAAGCTAAGCAATTTCTATGTTTCTGCAGGCCCTTATGCCGGACTCCTGCTATCCGTCAACATCAAGGACGTAGATGACGACGGAAATATCCAGGAGATAGAGGAGTTGGACAGAGACGATTTCAACACGCTCGACTATGGGGTGGCTGTTGGTGCAGGCTTTGACTTCGATGGTGGTACGTTTGGCTTGCGATATAACTACGGTATGAACGAGCTTGGCAAGGAAGGCTCTTTTGCTGGTCAGGCCATCAACAACGCTAAGAATTCAGCGCTACAACTGTTTATCGGATTCGACCTGAATTAAGAATTTTATCTCAACCTAATTTTCTTTTTACTTAAACTGGATTGGCTCGTGCTGATCCAGTTTTTTTTTGGTTTCACGGCGGGAGTACCATTAGGGACGACCTGTCTGTATTATCATCGAATAGAGATTAGCTCCGTAGGAGCGTCCTATGTATTGGCCTTTTAGGTCGCCCCTCCATACCGGCGAGGCAGGCCTACGGGGCTATGATTAATGGCTAATCTTTAGATCTACAGACAGGTCACCCTTCCGGGGCGTCCTCAGATCAAAATCACATTAATTTTCTTTGGAAATTGTTAAGTTGCCGACTATTGTGAGGACACCGACCCGGGATAATTGAACAGAGATTCTGTTCGACTGGATATCATAACACCCCTTCGGGGTTGGTCCATTATTAATCTAATATGCACTATAGTCATTTCATCCCTTCGGGATTTTACTAAACCTAGTTAAGAATGAGTTCAGATTAAGGATTATAGTAAGGAGACCGACCCAGAAGTAGTATTAGAGTAGCTAATCAGTCCTGCTTAAATCTAAAACAACCCTCCCATGGCTTGTCCCCTGACAAGCCAATAACAAGAAAGCCCCAACGGGGCGAAATCATTCAAACGCAGGGTGCCAGCCCCGCGGTTCTCTCAACGTCTTCAGCTAAGCCCCAAAGGGGCGGAATCTTTACCCTGTATCTGTCCTGACATCAACACAAACCGAGCATAAAAAATAAATATTTTCGGGGAGATACTTTGTATACAACTTTCTGAGTACTTTCGAATTTATGATAAAGTTTAGCTTACCCCTTTTACTCCTGATCCTTGCGAGTAATATGCTTTTTGCCCAGCTTTCTTTTTATGATGAAGACCCAATTTATGAAGGACCCCAGTCCAATTTTTATCTTGTCAAATATGCCATCTCATATGACTACAATAATGATGGAATCTCTGACATCCTGCACATTCAACACAACCGGATTTACGTCCGGTACGGGGATGGAAGCACTTTCGGAAATGAAGAACTGGTTTATGAACACTCTTCAATGCTGGCTAGTATATCAAATAAATTATACTTGAATTCCGATAATAGATTGGATTTTGCCATTCCATCTGTTAATAATGAGATCTTAATATTTGAAGGAACAGCCGATGGGATTGAACTGTCAGCAACCATTGAGGCTGATGCGAATACAGTAAAATTGATTGATTTTGATAAAGATGGTCACATAGGCATTGTTTACACCACAGGATTTGAAATTGGATATATAGATGGGAATGAACTGGGGACATTTGATGACCCAATTTCAATTACCAGTGGAATTGGTACTATTGCCGGTGCTTTCAGGTTTGAAGTAGTGGACATTGACGGAGACAGCGATAATGACCTATTTATATTAGACATGAATAATAGCTTAGTTCATGTGGTGCAAAACGAAGATTTTTCATTTACTTCAAATACCTCAGTCAGTGCCTCAGAAACTGAATTCAGCTACGGCGATTACAACCTTGATGGTTTTATTGATCTAGCCGTAATCAACTCCAGTAATTCATTGGAGATTTACCTGCAGGGAGACACTGGCTATGACTTAAGTTATACTTACAGCACTTTCAATATCAGAGATATTATTACCTATGATTACAACTCAGATGGAAAAAAGGATATTTTACTAAGCAATAGAATGACCGACCTAACTCTGCTCAAAAATCTCGGAGATGGAACATTTGATGATCCGGAATTTCTAATAAGTGAAATGCCAAGATTTAGCAATCACTCATTTGAGGATTTTAATGACGATGGTATTGATGATATTGTTGCAATTGGTACCATGGCAAACAATCAAGTGATTTTAGTCCCCTTAGACCCACAGGTTAAAGTTTCTGACCAATTTACTACACTCAGCTTGAGACCAGATCCAGGAACCAGAGGAGGAACAAAAATGAGTGATTTAGACAATGATGGATATAATGATTTGGTGATCTTTAGTAAAAATGGAGCGGTTCAAGTCTTTTACGGAAACGAAACTGGCTTAAACAATACTTATTCTCAGTATACTACCAACACGCATACAGATGGCGGGTACCTTGCTGACATAGATGATGATGGTTTACTGGACTTAATCGTTTTCTACCAATCGGCAAGTAATGGTACTGTAGGAACAGAGAGGTATTTAAACCTGGGAAACAGAACTTTCTCTGATGCGGAACCATTTAAGTATACAGCAATTGTAGAGGATGCTGTAGTTGAAGATTATGATCAAGATGGTACAGATAATTTTATTTTTAATAACCATGGTGAAATTGTTTTTCTTACTGTCAATGAGAATGATTTTGATGAATACTTCACGGGTAGTCCACTAAAAATTTCCTCATCCTCTTCAATAACAGACTTCAAAATTGTTGACATCAATCATGATAGCTGGTCTGATTTGATACTTGGTGTGAATGGATCGAATGAAATTGAAATCCATCTAAATGATCAGGCGGGTGGTTTTCTTTCTCCCACTGTTATCACACTTACAGGAGAAAGCGAATCCCCTACTGCGCTTAACGCTGGAGACCTGGACAACGACGGGATAGCTGAAATTATAGCAGCAACGTCTACAAGTAGCGGCCATAAAACAAAAATCTTTTCACGGAAGGATGTTCTCAATGATTTTGTGCTTTCCAGGGAGTTTGATGTGGCCAGCAACTACGGTCCTACCACTGTTGAAATTAATGATTTCGATGGTGATGGCGACATAGACCTGTTCATAGATGACTTTGACAACCTTGTCTATACTTTTATTCTGCAACATGATGATGTATGGGAAGTAAATGATGAAATACTTGAATTGTTTGGCCAAAACCTTTTGATTTTTTGCAACGTCAATTCAGACAATTTGATTGATATTGTTAGAACTCAGAATACATATGGTTCCGTTCAGGTTTCCATCAATAATTCGGTTTTCGAACCCGAAGCATTACAAACAGAAATCATGTTGATTGAGCAAGTTGGGGAAAGTCTTAAAGTCTCATTAAATGCCATCAATAACGACGGTCGAATTGTGCTGGTAAAAGCGGCAAGTGAAGTCGATGTGACCCCCGTGGATGGGGTTTTTTATGCTCAAAATTCAACCTTTGGACTAGCCGGCACAAAAATAGGTAGCGGGAACCATGTGGTTTATGCAGGCACCGAAAACACTTTTACGATAAATGGTCTTTCCCCGCTGATAGACTACTACGTGAGCATATTTGAATACAACATTAATGATCCCTCAAATGATATTATCAACTATCTGTCTACTCAATCATTAGATACTGTAGTAGCCAGAAAGGTTGAGCAAACATTTACGGCTGAAGGTATCCAAAACTATTTCGTTGGCGATGAAACGTTTGAAATCAATATCACATCCTCCTCTGGGTTGGATGTCGAAATAGATATTACTGGTCCCATCAACCTGGAAGGTGGGACTGCAACGATCCTGGGTGAAGGAGAAGTCATATTGGTAGCTTCCCAGGCAGGGAACAAATATTACTTCGCTCAGGAAGAAACCTATACGTTCTCGGTTAGTAAAGAAGAACAGACTTTGAGTGCAACGGGAATAATGAACTACATAGCTACCGATGAACCATTTCAGCTTAAAATTGTCTCGTCCTCTGGCTTAGATGTGCAGACAGAGATATCCGGGCCCATTAGTGTACAGGATGATATGGCAACAATAACCGGAGCTGGAGAAGTAACAATTGTGGCTTCTCAAGAAGGAAATGAGTTTTATCTACCTTTGGAAGAGACCTATACTTTCACGATTAATAAAGCTGAACAAACGCTAACATTTCAAAACTTAGGCGACGTGAATATTGAAGTTGGAACTTTTGAAATTCAAATAACTGCTTCGTCGGAATTACCAACAAGCTTCAGCCTGGTTAGCGGGCCAATTGAAATCAATGATGGCACGGCAACAATTCTGGGAGTTGGAACTGTTGTAATCGATGCTGTCCAAGAAGGAAATGATTTTTATTTATCTGTAGAGGAGACCTTTGAATTTGATATAGTAGAGCCTTTAGGTCTCGATCTCCAAGAAAGCATCATTTATCCGAACCCCACAAGCGGAGTCCTTCGAATAGCAAATTTTCATCACGTTGATGAATTGTCAATTGTAGATATAAATGGTCGGGTAAGGCACACCAACCCAGGTACGGAAAGGACTTTAGATGTGTCTGGTTTAGAGCGTGGCACCTATTTTATCCTATTAAAAAGTAAGGGTACTCTTCAGTCTTTTCGGTTTATCAAAGAGTAAGCGGATAAAGCTTTTTGATGATTTGAAAGGAGGTTTTAGACGAGGATTGTGTGGAGTCATTGCACCCTGGTTCACAAAAAACATCCCTTTTGAGTTCAGCATCTGGCTTATGGTTGGCATTGATTGCAGCGACCTGCCCAAAAGGGTCCCCGGATATCACGCTAGTCCCGAGAATGATTGAAGCCACCACCACTCCCAAAATGATCGTTATGGTTTTGAAATTCATTGCTGACAATGAGGGTTTAATTCCTGGTACTCCGAAAGCGATACAGCAGGTATCACCTGATCATCATTGACCCTGATGCACGTCAAATTGGGGTTTCTGTCCACCTTTAAACCTATCAGATTTGGGTTGCTGCTGACATTAAGCGATGTAAGTGAATTACTCGAGATGTAGAGGTAATTCAGCTGAGCATTTTGATCCAGGTCGATGGTTTCAAATCGATTATCAATAAGGAGTAGCGTTTCTAATGAAGGAAGTGCGTTAGTATTTAGAAAAGAAAGTGCATTGGTGGTCAGGTTCAGGTTTTTAAGATTCCCGGCATTTTTGACCTCAAAGTATTGGAGCTCGTTATGTGTAGCCAGTATCACTTCAATGGATTCACTTTCAAATGAAAGGGTATCCAATAAGTTGAAGGACAGGTTCAGATTGGTCAACTGTGGAAGATTGGATAGCCCGTGAACGGATTGTAGCTCATTTGCCAGGAGGTCCAGCAACACCAGCCTGGTGTTGTGGCTGACATCAATCTCAGACAAATAGTTGCCCTGTAGCTGAACAGAATCCAACTGGACATTGTGACTGAGGTCAATTTCTTCAATGGCGTTGCGGGAGGCTGACAGAAAAGTCAGATTGGTAAAACCCTCAATGCCTGTCAGATCCTGGATTTCCTTCTTAGAAAGATGAAAGTCCAGGTGTAAATGAGTCACTGATTGGGCGTCTGATATCAGGATTTGTTGGTTGATCACGCCGTCTGAATCGATGTTTTGCTCAATCAGCATGGATTCAAATACCTCATCCGGTATGTGGATGTAGTCGATGATGGGTTCTAATTCTTCATCCTCCGAACAGGAGAACATGAAGAGCATTAGAGCCAAAAAGATCCGGGGAATTGCTAAAGGCCAAGCTTTAGGTTGAATAGTAGTGTAGGGAAATAAATCGTTTTTCATGAGAGGGCTGTTTTCTCGATTCCATTTAAATAATCGGTTACAAATCTCACACAGCCATCCATCTCAATCGTTCGGATTTAGCATTCCGAACTTCTTTGGTGAGATTCAGGACTTAGATTGAAAAGTTTTGTAAAATCAATTGAACCCTTGCCTTCTTCAAGTGTACTACCTGTTGAAATCCGGATCAGTTTTAAAATCTAATAACAGAATGAAATGAAGACTACAATTATAATCCTCTCATTAATACCCGTCTGGTTATTTGCCACCGTACGTCCGGAGCAGGTCCCATCCCGACTGACAGAAATAAGGTCTGGTGAATGGTATGTCCAAGTGTTTGAATCATGGGATTCATATCTTGAAGAAAATCCAACTGACAAAGCTGGATGGGTTGAATACTTTAAGGCTGGTCAGTTTGCCAACATGCCAAAAGAAGAGCTTTTGAGGATCTCCACACAGATCAACGATAGGTTTGGTCAAAGTCCTGAAAGTTATTTTGTTCAGTTCAAGCTATCAGGGTGGACATCTACAGGCGTTTCCAACCTATCCAGGGCATTGGGTATGTCAGCGCGCGAGCAGTTTCCGGTTGAAAACCTTCTAATGGCTGAGTTTAACCTGGACAAGGATGCCAGAAGAAGTCATTCGCTGGGCATTTATCAGTCCAGGATGTTGTATCCCAGCTTGCTCAATTACAGCTATAATGTGTTAATGTCCGTAGAGGACGGCGGAGTGCTGTTCACTCAGGGTGAAAACACTACGGTACCCATGTATATCCTGCAGGATGTAATGAACGTCAGGAATGATATTGAGATTATTAACTATGAGCTGGTTCAGAATCAGGAGTACCTCGAAAAAAAGCTAAATGAAATTGGGCTTAATCCGGTAGCCTTACAGGCAGGAGAAGACTTTGGACAAATGCTGGCGGCGGCCAATCCACAGAAAAAATGCTACTACGCCCTGACTATGCCGAGACAAAACCTGAAACAAGTGGAAGACCGGTTGTATGTTGTGGGCTTAACATCACAGTTGAGTGAAAGTGAAATTGATAACTATTCGATCCTTAAAAAGAACATTGAAAAGAATTTCTTGCTTGACTATCTATCTGTGGACTTTAACGGGGAACCCAAGACAGCCACCGGTAGAAAATACGAAGCTAATTACACGGTCCCTTTCCTGATGCTGAAACAATACTATGATGAAACGGGGGATACAGAAAAGTCAAACTACTGGGAAAAACAAGTACTGACAATCGCAGAAAGAAACGGTCTTGAGGATCGTGTAAAGCCATTACTTGGTAAAGAAGAGGCTTTGATATTTAAGCCAATGGATCTTGACGTCGGTGAAATAGAAAAGAACATGATGCAGGTGAAGGGTAAGCTCTATGCAAATAAATACGAGGTGACTAATGAAGAATACAGGATTTTCCTTAAGTACCTGATGGACAATGACTACGAAAATCAATTCCAGGAAGCCGCGTATGACTTTTCCGAATGTGATGACATGGCAGTTGCTATGAGGGAGGCTTACCACGTCTACCCGATTGATGTGGAGATCAAGACTTCAAATCTTCAAAAGACACGGTTTTTTGAGAAGTCTCAGTATAAAAATTATCCTACACTGGACATTAGCTTCGACGGAGCGAATATGTACTGCAAATGGCTGACAGATGTTTACAATGCACAGGAAGATAGAGAATATCAAAAGGTGGTATTTCGTTTACCTACCAGGCAGGAGTGGACAATGGCTGCATTGGGCTACAGTGACTTTCAGTCATGGGTATTTGAGGAGAACACCATAGAAGCAATCACACAGGAGGGTGGTAAAAAGAAAGAGCACTATGACCTGGCAGAAACAGATTGCCTCTATCCGTGGGCCATCAGAGCATGGGAGTATAGAAATACCGTATTTAACAAATTCCGGTGCCTTCTGGCAAATGTCAGGACACCTCAGGTGGTCACTTGCCCCGCCGGTACGTTAGGTGATGGATTTCGGGTCACTTCTCCCGTAGGAACTTATTTCGCCAATGAAATGGGGCTCTTCGATGTAATAGGGAATGTCGCAGAGATGATAGATGAAAAGGCAAAAGCGATGGGTGGTAGCTGGAATCATTCACCAGAGGAATCCACCATACACAGTGTAATGAATTATGATATGAGAAGTACAGACGTAGGGTTTAGGGTATTCATGGAAGTGATCGAAGAGTAGTTGAGGCTCTTCATCAATTATAATAAGAGATCTGATGAGCAATTGATGGTTCTCGTTCAGGGCGGGGACCATCGTGCTTTTTCTTTTTTATATGAGAGGTATGCGCACAATCTCAATGCTTTTTTCTTTCGCATGCTCTGGTCTGACAAAAATCTTGCTGAAGATCATGTGCAGGAGCTTTTTTCCAGAATAATCGAAAAGCCCCATTTATATAGAAAAGAGTATTTGGTGAAACCCTGGCTTTACAAAATCGCCAGTAATATGTGTAAAAATGCTTATCGAAAAAGATGCTTTGAATTGGAATATCAAAAGCAATTGGATCCACATGGAATTCAAATGAATGATGTTGAGCAAAAGATTGATGAAAAAATCATGACAGATCAATTGTATTTGGAATTAGAAAAGCTGGATGAGGACAAGCGAACACTATTTCTGCTTAGATATCAGCAAGAATTGAGTATCCTGGAAATAGCAGAAATACTGGAAGAAGCCGAAGGCACTATTAAGTCCCGGCTCTTTTATATCAAAAAGAAGTTAACCGAAAAACTGGACAACCACATAAAACCAATCAGGCATGGAAAAAAAAGCATATGACAGGTTAGAGGCTTTGTTGAAGGCAAAGCCTTTTCAAGAGCTGGATGAAAAAGATAAAGCCTGGGTAAGGAAAGAGATCGGCGGAGAGCTCGCCTATGATCAATTGCAAGAAATTGTCCTTGGACTCAGCAAAGAAAAGCATATGAAGACAAGTGCTGATGTCAAAAAAGAGCTCGTCAAAAGGTTTAAGCACAAACATCAGACTGTATGGGGACAAATATTGTCTTATCGTGTGCCAGCTGTGGCAGGTACATTTATCTGGATTCTCCTGGCACTAGTCCTCTTTTACCTCTTACCGGCAAAACAACAAGTCGTAGAAAAGCACATAGCTGTTGAAACCACCAGAGTGGATACCTTGTTGGTGCAACTTCCAGCAGATACGGTTTTCATCCATAGAACTGTTCGTGTAGAAGTCCCTGTTGAAGCACCTAAGCCAAGGGAAGAAAAAGAGTCAAAAACCATCATTGTAAAAGGCAATGCTTTATCCGAACAAAAAGGCCTCCAGCGGCTATTGGTAAGTGGGGAAGAGATATGATGTTTAACCTGAAGATTCAGAGTAAATATACCTGGTAGATTGATAGCCTTATCCTAGAATAATACAATTCATGTTTTCATGTGGGAATGTGTAAGGTCTGGAAAAAAGGGCCCTGACGTCGTTTAAAGGGCGATTTTAGGAAGTTTACAAAACCTGCGCAGACTTTCATCAAACCCCCCGCAGGTTTGCCTTCAAACCCGTGCGGGTTTTTACCAAAAAGTAGGCACCTTTTTGAGATGTTGGAATAGTGCAATTACTTGTATGTGGTAATGATGTTAGACAAGCTGTCTGAATTGTTTCGTTTTCCCAGCGGCAGATGACCGGTGGAAATCCACAGTGGGTGAGTAGTTGCACTTAGGATTTGCGGCAATTTATGGGCTTTTATCATAAAAAGTTCTTTTTGCCTGATCAGACAACCAGTTTATTAAGTGCATCACCGCTCCAAGCCCAGGAAAGATCAACAACAGCCACCAAATTTTGGTTGTGTAGTAAGTGTAGCAAGAGAAGCTATGTATACAAATTAGAATCCAAATATTCTTTCTTTGGGTTTCAGATATGCTCTTAATTAATGTTGGTAATCCTAATGAAAGTGGAAATAATATGACGAGGTTAGTCATAATTACAGCTTTAGTCAGTCCAAATCGATAATAAAATCCAATAAAAAGACATAGCAGAGCAAATATCCCTATTATCATTTCTCTTAGACCCCAACTAAATAATCTATTTTTTCTGTTCATTGTTAGAAAACAACTGCTGTTCACAATGTCGCCAACCTCAGATAAGCTCAGTGAGCATATCTTTTCAAATTGATTCTAAATGTTACCTGCTTACTCTATGAATTGATCCATATTTTCTCTGATATAAGCTACTTGGATACTTGCAAGACCCTCTGATTCATCCAATGCAAAGAACTGTTCATCAAATCTGTTCAAAGGATTGTTCTCATAGGACTCACTAAAACTCTCAATTGTACCATCATCCTACGCTGACAGTTCATCCATGATTTTCGAGTATGTTTTGTTAGCATTTTTTACGAGTTCATAGTAGTTATCGGCCCCAATGTACTTCAATCCTGCTTCTGCCATTTGTGCGAATTGTCCACTTGGGTTAAAGTAAAATTGATTAAATCCACCATTATTAACTTCGGCGGTTAACATCCATATTGAAAAGATTGCTTGTTGTCCTTGTTTAAGATGTTGTACCTTCTCTACCGAATACTGTTCACCATACTCGAAGTTAGTATCGATGTTGTCAAATATTGTTTGAATCAATTGATGGTCGGGAGTATTTTCAATTATACCTGGAGTTAGTTTATCGTATATTTTACGATTTTTAAATTCTTCAACTGATTTGGCGATCATGTCTTGCATTTCCTGATCAAGCTCAGAGTCGGAGTTAGATTTTTTACCTGACTTACAGCCAAAAAAGTTAAAAAGTCCCATAATTGCTAATCCAAGTAAAATTCGGTTCTTCATGCAGTTATTGCAGGTAACGCACAGCTAGCAGGTCGTGCGCCCACCAGTTGTGACTAGCACTAAAGTAGCGAAACTGCCCAACTACCACAACAGTATCTACAAAGCACTGCGTGCTGCAGATAAGTGGCCAGAACTACAGAAGTTGCAAAAAGTGATGAAATGGCAGAATGGGCAGTGAGCGATCAAGTCGCACAGGCTCCGGCAGCAAAGCACTTTGGCATATAACCTATAGCGAATGTTTTAATTAGTCATTTTTAGAGTACTACTCCAATAATCAATTGCCAATTTAACAAGATCATCTACGTCAATTTTAGCATCATTTTCTAAGTGAACCTCTAACCTAGATACATCAAAACCTTTCGAAAAACCACTGCTATAGGCACCACCATGTTCTTTAGTCTCGACAATTACCGCCTTTGGTCTTGAAAGGTTTTTGTGTTTAAAGGTGTTAACGAGATCATGAAGAATTTTAATTTCAGGAAATTCGAGGTAAACCTTCTCGCGATACTTTTCTTTAGTTAATTCTGAGTCTATTTTCTTTTCTTCTTCGAATACCCAGTCAATCAAGTGCCAAGCATCTGAGCAAGCTTGTTCAGCAAGTGATATATTCAAACGATCCTGCTTCAAATTCTCATAGTTCTTTTTTAGAAGATTTAGACGGTCCTTTGAATTCTCTATACCAAACATTACTGAGAAGTTGTAATTTCAACATATCTACTGCTCATCCAACCTATTGAATAGTAATGGTCTTCATATGCATAGTCATAGAATGTCTTATCTGATGGGAATCTATTATTTAGCATAAAAACGAACCACCATACTCTACCTGTTTCATCAACACGCTCTGCTAGGGCATAACCAAAATCCCCAGTTTTATAAGCTGTTAATATGTTATCCTCTTTGATTTCAGGAGATGATCTTAAGGTATATGGATCATTTAATACCTTAAACTTTACAGGATTGCCAAGTTCTTCGGGAATTGTGGTACCTATAATCCAATTCACTTTTTCCAATAAATCAAAGTCCGAATTAAGATAAGCCCAAGTTTCTTTAGTGTAAGTTGTTCCCATGCAACATGGACGAAGAAGAGTTTCCATTAAAAGAGGCCCATCAATTGTATTACGCCAGAGCGATTTGATGACCCCCATTCTTTCAAATATTTCCTCAAACTTTCCTAATAAATTCCTTTTGAAAATTATCGTTCCTGTTGGTTCACCGCCTATGAACCCTTCATAAAATATTTCATGACTCCCATCGAGATCAAGATCCACAAATCGAAATTTATCCATATCTTCTCTTAGATCGGTATGCTGTTGACTGTAGTAGCCTGACATTAACCAGTGATCCAAGTTTTTGATAGTTTGGTATTTTGTTGAATCGTCAATTGTGAATTTCCAATTCTCCCAGTTAAATGGTCTTGATAATAGCCCCTTGTAAGATTGACCTATGGCGACGTTGGTAAACAACAAAATGAGGATAGTACTATTTATACGCATAGAACATATTGAGCATAACGTCTAGCTATGGGGTGTGTGGCACACAGGCGATAAACAGCACTAAAGATAATGAACCTACAGCTCTGCAAGTTTGATTTTATTTGAAAACTCATAAGCTATTTGCGAGGATAAACTATCAATTACTCAGCAGGGCAGAGGATCAAAATAAAGCTGTAGGTGAATGGCCGGTCTGATTACAAAATATCAGAGAGCGATAGTGCCACATACATCCAAAGCATTTGTTGAGTGCTGTTCCTTATTTATTTGATTAGAATTTTGGAACTCACCACAGTTTTACCATCCTTATCTTCGAAAAACAGAACATAAATTCCTTCGGTAATTGTTGAAACGTCAATAACTGATTTTGATCGCCATGTAGATTTCATTATTGTTTTTCCGCTAAGATCTTTCAGAACAATCAATCCGTCATTATAATCATTCAGTTGCACATTTAATAAAGTAGAGGAGGGATTGGGAAACAATTTTATTTTCGGGATTGCTTGATCGATAGATAAAACCTTTTCAGTTTGGAAACTCAAAGTATCAGAGTAAGTTAAATCCATCTCGTCCGAGGCGATTACGAACCATTGATAAGATTGGTTAGGAATCAGAAAATCTGATCCGTCAATCACAGTTTCCAAATCAGTTATGCCCTCAAAATTTGTTTCTGATTCGTCATTGTAGATGCTCAAAGTGTACGTGATTGACTCAAGGTCGTCAGAGGAGGTCCAGCTAAATGATATTTCATTATTGCTTTCAATCGTTGAGCTGTTTTCAGGACCAATCAGTGTGAAGTTGCCAGGTGGAATGTTTGGAACAATGAAACTCAAAGTATCAGAGTAAGTTAAATCCATCTCGTCCGAGGCGATTACGAACCATTGATAAGACTGGTTAGGAATCAGAAAATCTGATCCGTCAATCACAGTTTCCAAATCAGTTATGCCCTCAAAATTTGTTTCTGATTCGTCATTGTAGATGCTCAAAGTGTACGTGATTGACTCAAGGTCGTCAGAGGAGGTCCAGCTAAATGATATTTCATTATTGCTTTCAATCGTTGAGCTGTTTTCAGGACCAATCAGTGTGAAGTTGCCAGGTGGAATGTTTGGAACAATGAAACTCAAAGTATCAGAGTAAGTTAAATCCATCTCGTCCGAGGCGATTACGAACCATTGATAAGACTGGTTAGGAATCAGAAAATCTGATCCGTCAATCACAGTTTCCAAATCAGTTATGCCCTCAAAATTTGTTTCTGATTCGTCATTGTAGATGCTCAAAGTGTACGTGATTGACTCAAGGTCGTCAGAGGAGGTCCAGCTAAATGATATTTCATTATTGCTTTCAATCGTTGAGCTGTTTTCAGGACCAATCAGTGTGAAGTTGCCAGGTGGAATGTTTGGAACAATGAAACTCAAAGTATCAGAGTAAGTTAAATCCATCTCGTCCGAGGCGATTACGAACCATTGATAAGATTGGTTAGGAATCAGAAAATCTGATCCGTCAATCACAGTTTCCAAATCAGTTATGCCCTCAAAATTTGTTTCTGATTCGTCATTGTAGATGCTCAAAGTGTACGTGATTGACTCAAGGTCGTCAGAGGAGGTCCAGCTAAATGATATTTCATTATTGCTTTCAATCGTTGAGCTGTTTTCAGGACCAATCAGTGTGAAGTTGCCAGGTGGAATGTTTGGAACAATGAAACTCAAAGTATCAGAGTAAGTTAAATCCATCTCGTCCGAGGCGATTACGAACCATTGATAAGACTGGTTAGGAATCAGAAAATCTGATCCGTCAATCACAGTTTCCAAATCAGTTATGCCCTCAAAATTTGTTTCTGATTCGTCATTGTAGATGCTCAAAGTGTACGTGATTGACTCAAGGTCGTCAGAGGTGGTCCAGCTAAATGATATGTCATTGCTTTCAATCGTTAATCTGTTTTCAGAACCAATCAGTGTGAAGTTGCCAGGTGGAATGTTCGGAACAGTGAAACTCAAAGTATCGGAGTAAGTTGAGTCTCGAGTGTCTGTGGCAAGTACAAATAATTCGTAATTATAATTGGGGATGAGGTAGGATGTTCCATCTGATACAATCAATGTGTCTCCACCAATTTCGAAAGTCGAATCCATATCATCCCCTGCCAAGGTCATAAAGTAAAAAACTGGATCTACGTCATTTGCTAAACTCCAACTGAATATTGTTGAATCCAACTCTGTAGCATTTGGATTGTACATATAAAAAGTTCCAGGGGCTTCATTATCCGGAATATAGAATGTTAGTGTATCCGACAATGTTGTGTCTTGCAAATCATACGCGGATACAAACCAATTATAGTATGTACTTGGTTCAAAAGCCTGACCAGTATTGATTGAAAAGGTTGTATCCAATAAAGGGGTAAATACTGTGTCTATTTCATGGTTGAATATTGTCAGCAGGTATGAAACTTCATCATTGTCTATCGAATTTTGCCATGCCAAAGAAAGAACGATAGAATCAGGATAATAGAAGAATTCGGATCCAATTAGGTTGAAATTTTGAGGAATTACCTTAGGAAAAGCTCCAATATCCGAAATGGAGCCATCTATGTCGGAGAAATCTGGATTACCGGCGTTGATGGCTGGTGAAATCGAGGAAAGCAGGGTAAAGGTTGAATCGTTCTCATTATAAGACTCAAATTCGGGATCCTCAAATATGTTGAAATATGTGTCCGAATCAGTACCATTATTATTTGTCGTAATTATCACTCCAAACCCTGTATATGCTCCATTCAAGTTGGTGGTGTTATTGCTAAAAAGGTTGTATTCAAGTAAAGTTGGATATCCGGAATCTGCGGCAGATCGATAAATTGCAGTCTGGTTAGCATAAAAAATATTGTTAACAATGTCAGGCGTACTGTAGGGTTCGTCATACAATCTAACACCATAAGTATTACTAAAAATTGTGTTATTCTGAATCAAAGGGCGTTCGACGCCAGAATAAACATAAATACCAGATGTATTATTGTAAATTAGGTTATAACTGAAAAGAGCTTCCTCATCAGCATATATACCCACCCCGCAGTTGAAAATTTCATTGTGTTTTGCAACAACTGATGCGTCACTTACCCAAATCCCATATGAAGTTCCTAGTGAAATTTTATTGCCTTGAATAAGGCCATCTCCAGAATATGCTACGTATACTCCACCTCTGCGAGTGTTTACAATAACATTGTCCTGGATTGTGCCAAATCCTGAAAAAATATAAACACCACCTCGGTCTGAGTTTCGAATGGTACTTTCTGAGATATTAACTATACCTGCCGAGTATGTATTTATAATCGCAGTTTCATTATTCCATGATCCTCCAAATTCTAATATACAATTTTTGATAATTGTCGTATCAGCACTGTAAATGAAAATCCCATCCCAATCTCCTTGGTTCTTAGTACTTTTTCCGGACGTAAAGGTTATTGAGTCAGAAGACCCATCGGCAATCAATTTGCCATTCACGATCAAGCGACAGAAATCTATGAATTCAACAACTGTACCGGGTTGAATTTCAAGCGTGTATCCACTTGGAATCGTTAAGTTTCCGGTGACAGAATATACCGTGTCTTGATAAAGTAAACCTGATATTTGACCAGATATACTCTTAACAGGTTTCGATGATAGTGTTATGTCCTGAAGTATTAGATCTGTTGAAATGAATACATTCTCCAATGTAACTGTTTGATATCCAGATCTACTATAGATTACATCATAGATACCATTTTCTACAGTAACTTGGAAACTTCCATCTGGATTTGAATTCCCTGAACTATAAACACTTGAAGGAGAATCAGGTATGAACTCTATCAAGATACCTTCGTGAACGCTTAAATTATCCAAGTAGGCATTTCCGGTTACATTCGAAGCCTCTACATTCCAAAATACAGTAACCAAAAGGATAGATATTATTATTCTCATCTTTCTTAAAAATAGCACTTAACATTTAGTTATAATGCATGCACTATAACCACTATTATCTTTTTTCAATTAATCCTTTCAATACCAACACCTTACCCGTTTTTAAACGACAATAAGCGATTAAAAACCGATACGTTATCTGTATTACCCACCTAAGATAAGCTTTTTTGTGAATTTGAAAGGGTTGTTTGATGATGATGGAGATGTGAAACCTGGTACGGCTGTAGATAGGTGAGAAATTGACATGGACTTTAATCAAAACCCGCGCAAGTTTTCCTTCAAACCCGTTCGGGTTTTAACCAAAAAGTAGGCACCTTTTTGAGATGTTGGAATAGTACAATTATTTATTGGGTGTTCGGGGGATCATGTCAGATAAGATAAAGGCTGAAACTTTCTATATTCTTAGTCACTCTGCGCAACCAAGTAGCTGGGAAATTAAGCTCAGTTATTATCTTCAATTATGTTTTTAAAAAGTTCCTCGATGTCTATTTCTTCCCCCCTTAAATGTTGATAATAAGTTCGAACGATAATTGATGACATATTATCTGGATGTTCAATCCCATTCTCATTAAAGTACCTGGCTAATCTAGAACCAGCCCATAATCCCCAACTGTTCCTCATCCACAATCCTAACCCGAAATGTTGACCAACGGAGAAGTCATCTTCCGATTTTTCTAATGCCAGTTTTTTAGTTTCTTCACTCCATTCCTGATCAAGATATCTCCAACAATCTTCCAGATCTATAGGGACATAAACACCTCTTAGTGTGTCTGTTGATGCAACGTTAGCGGTTTGTTTATCCCAACGATCTTCAATGGCTGCATACTTATTTTTTAGTATTTCCAATTCTTGATCCTGTCCAAGTAAAGAGCGTTTATAAGCTCGTAGAATAACTTCGAGGATTAAGCCACTTTCAGTTAACCCACTTTTCTTAAATCTTCGTTCAAGTTTTGATGTTTTGTACGATTTGAAAAACTGATCATCAACAAGTGATCTGAATTCATAACTGCTATTGAGAAAATTCAATAATTGACCTTCATGAATATCTTTGATCACTTGAATAGCAGTGTCTGGTAATTCTCTATTGAGTAATTCAATTGCGGTCTTCGTATCACCTACCTTTTGAGCAAAACTCAAATTAATTGATAGTAGGGTTAATATGATAATTGAGCTTTTCGCCATTCAGAAATTAACGACCATGGCTATGATGAGCGGGGATTAGAAAGCACTAACCTCTCGTCTCGCACATAGCCACGGTTTTATTTAAATTTAAAACTTGTGGCGGACTTTCCAATCCCCACGAAAATATCCTGACCAGTAACCCCTCATTCATTCATCAGCGTCTGTTAGAGGTATTTTTTATGCTGCTAAAGTCGATTCCGTTCAGTCTGAGATCAAAGACGTCCCCGACCTTTGACTTGTTATATGGATACCAGAGTCTAATCTTCTCATTTCCTGCCAAGTTGAGCAGTTTAAGAGTTAGTTCAAATTGTTGAGTTTCTGAGTCAATTCCCTTGTTGACAACTGATGTAGTTAGTGGGGTTAAGTTGTAGCGTTGAAGCATGTCTTCCGGATCTTGAGAATATTGCACCGAATAGGTTTGAGGATATTTCATATCCTTCTTGAGATAGAAATCAATGACAAGTGTATCTCCAATACCATATGAATCCAAATGTTCCCTGATTTCATTTTGGTAATCTTCGATTTTTTGTTCGTATTCACGAATAGATGCGTTCAGTTCCTGAATTTGCCCTTCTAAATCAATTTCCCGTTCGGTCAAGTGTCTATGGTAAGAAACCAGGATGATTCCTGACATATTATCAGGGTGCCTTATTCCAAGAGAATCAAAAAAATAATAAAGGTCCTTTTGTCTCCAAAGACCCCAGTAATTTCTGATATGGAGTCCCAAACCAAATTGATGTTGAGAAACTGCAAAGTCATGTTCGTTCATGGAGCGAATTGTATCCTTTTCTGCATCAGATAACACGAGATCAAGTTTGACCATACATTCGTCCAAGTTCTTTGGTTTGTATTTCAGCTCTTGCTTTGTTGGCTCCTGTCCAAAAGCATATATTGAGAGCTGAACCAGTAAGAAAAGTACAATATATCTCATGGGGGAATTACGTCTAACGCCCGTGTATGGTGCGTGTGCCCACACTGGCAATGAAATGTAAAATAGTGAATCTGCCAGTGCTTCCAAAGTTTCTACAGGGTGCTGCATCCCAAAGATTAAAAAACTCCTGCGCTCCACAAGTCAAAAGGAAAGATTACTGTTCCTATCGGCAGATGAACGGTGGAGTCCCACAGACAGTGGCTAGTAGCACTTAGCACATGCGCTATACACACAATGTTAGGCTGAGCTTTTCAATTTGCTTCTATTTTCAGGGTTGATTCGCAACTCCGTTCTTGTCCGTTATTCCATTGTGAAATTCTTACGGCAATTGGCGTTGTTCCTTTCCTAAGATCTCGAATTTTGAGACTGGCAGTTCCATCGCTGAAAACAGGAATTTCTAAATATCCATTATCGTTGTTCAGGAAGTTGACGGAAATCGAAGGGCTAATTCCTGAACTAGAGGCTTTAATGAAAATGTTAGCGTTGAATGTATCACCAGCCTTATACGAGCTTTTATCAGGTATTATCAAAGGGTCAACTCGATCATAATAATAGAAGTATGACAAATACTTTTGACGATAAATTTCTATTGTCTCAGATGTGAAAATCTTCAGGGTATTTGCCAATAGTTTTGAGTTGTCTTTGTTTAACATCACTCTACTTGCCTCAAGTAAATCAATGTTAAGTTCTACTGTGTCAGGACTGTTCGAAGCAAATTCCAAGAACTCGTCAAAGTTGGCTTCAAACTTCTTCAAATTTCCGTTATCTAAATATAAGCATAATGAGTCGTGAAGATTCCGAAGTTCGTATGAATGTCTCAAAAAGCGAACTCCCATTTCTGTCATTCCAGTTCCTGTAACTGTATCGTCAATCTTCGAAATATTCTCATCAATTATATGATCAAGATATTTACTCTGTTGCGTGATCAAATCCTCTTCATTATTTGCACATGATATAAGGGTTAACAGAAATACAAGTTGAAGATATCTCATTAGTAGTCAATTCAGCCTAACAAGTGAATAACAGTAATACTGTTATTCAATTATATATTTTTTCTTGTTAATTTATTCAATACCAACACCTTACCCATTTTTAAACGACAATAAACGTTTATAAGCGATTAAAAACGGATACGTTATCTGTATTACCCACCTAAGATAAGCTTTTTCGTGAATTTGAAAGGGGTTTGAAGGTGATGGAGATGTGATTCCTGTTATGGCTGTAGATCGGTGAGACATTGACCTAAGAAGTTGCTCTGCCAGCCGGATGGAAACATCCGACTACGACGAAATGCGTTCTGGTAATGGAATCCGGAGATTCCAAATTATCTGCCTCCGACATGCCCTACTGAACATGTCGAAGAGCGTGGAGTAGGCTCGTTCAACATTGGCCTCATGTTGGGTTGTTCCGACCACACGAAACCTTAGTTGTTACCTGCCGGATTTCTCCTGTTTCTTATATTCTTCAGCTCCTTTTCGGAAATATTCTTTTTCCTCTTCAAAAGTCATCCCTTCAATATCCTTATCAATTTTGTCACGGATATCCCTCATCATCTTAACCGCATCAAACTTCTTTTTTGTCTTAACTGTCTTCATAAGTCAATAACTCTCTTGGTGTTCTAATTTCGATTGTTCGGTAACCATTTTGAAGATTAACTCCGTTGTAGAGGTGTATCTTATCAAGGTTGACGATATGTTTAAAGTTCCAGCTCGTTAAAATATCGATATCGTTTACTGAAGCTGTTGCAATGTGTCTACAGTCAGTGAGACTGGTTTTTCCTACGATGTTCGCCTCCAAATATCTGTTGGCGAGAATTCTTGCCTCTTCGTTATAGTCGGCAATGATTTTTTGTTCGTTGGGAATCGCAGTAAGGAATTGTTTTACTTCATCGGGGGCGTTCACCAGTTCAGTTTGTAATAATTCAGAAATGGCTATTTTGAATCTCCCTTCGATGACTGATTCAAAAAATAGTTTAGTCCAGAGTTCAAACTCTTCGTCGAAGTAACCACCTACTACCGATGTGTCGATATAAACCTTTCGAATCATTGCTTAAAGCTCGTCAATTGTGAAAACCTATGCAAAGAACTTATCTGGCAGGTAATGCCCCCCGGAAAGAGAGAGTGGTCCCCCTGTTTGTATAACTCCAATGCGTGGGGCTGTCAGGGGACCGCCCAGGGGTACTGAGCAGTAAGTCCAGGGGTTACAATACAATACTACTCAGCCCACCATCCATGACGATGGGCTGGCCCACCATAAATTTTGCATCCTGGCTCCATAAGTAAAGGGTAAGCTTAGCTATTTCCTCTGGCTCTCCAATCCTGCCAATGGGATGCTTGCTCCCCCACACTTTCAGCACTTCTTCCACAGGACCATGCTGTGCAGCCCCGTATCTCAGCAATGGCGTATCTACGGACCCGGGACAGATACAATTCGTGGTTATGTTTTCTCTGGCATGGTCCAGGCCTATTGACCGGGTCAGGGCGATGGCAGCAGCTTTGGCGGTACTATAGGCCAACACATTGTGCTGGCAACGGATGCCCTGGACAGAGCTGATGTTCACAATGCTGCCACCACCGTTTTCTCTTAGCTGAGGGATCACCTCCTTGCATACCAAAAATATGCTTTTCAGGTTGATGTCCATCGTCAGGTCCCAGTCTTCCTCAGAAGTGGTCTCTACAGTCCCATAGGTTTGTATACCCGCCGAATTGGCCAGGAAATGTATTTTCCCAAGTGAAGTAGCTTGTTTCACCATCTGCCTGATCTGATCCGTTTTGGTGACATCCGTAGCGATGAAAGTGGGCTCATGCGTAGCCTTGATAGATGAGATGGTCTCCAGCGCCAGCTCTTTATTGATATCTGCAATGACTACACGGGCTCCTTTTTTGGCCGCTTCCCGGGCTATGGCCGCTCCAATACCCGAGGCACCACCTACCACGATGGCTACTGAATCTTTTAAATGATAATCACTCATAGACACTCATCAGTTTTGAGAATAACATTACCCGTACAAGTTAACAAGTTCCAAACGTAAACCATGAATATGCCATAAACGGGACCCTCCCTATCCATGGGTTACCTTACTCCACGAATCCTCACTCGCTTCCAGGGATGAGCTTTTGTGAAATCATCTCTACTCATATATTAGTTCTAATTATTGAATCCGTGGCTGTAAAAAAATACCCCAGGTTTGTAAGTCTCCACCCTCAGTCGCTAGACTTTGCCAGGCGTTGCCGACTGAGTTTACAAGAAGTTCAGAAGTAGCATCCTTCTGGTTAGAATAATTGACATCTGTCTAAAATAATTTACGTTAAATCAAAATATAGTTACTTTTAAGATAGAAATGAAGAATTACCAGTTTACAGCGCAAATAGAACGAGATAAGGAGACAGGCCTTTATATTGGCATTGTTCCTAATCTACCTGGTGCCCATACTCAGGGGGCTAGTTTGGATGAATTACAAGAAAACCTCAAAGAAGTCATAGAGCTGTGTCTGGAGGAACTTACCCCCGAAGAGCTCGCCAATTTATCTGAGTTTGTTGGTTTTCAACAGATTTCCGTTGCTGTATGAGTAAACTACCCCTGGTAGATGCCAAGGTCCTGTAAAAAGTATTGCTGTTACTCGGATTTGAGATAAAGCGTCAAAAAGGAAGCCATAAATTTTACCGACATCCGGACGGAAGATACACTACTATTCCTCACCATCAAGGTCGAGACTTAAGCCGTTCATTGCTCAGATCCATACTCCGACAGATTGAAGTTACACCAGAGGAATTTATTGAGTTATTGGGTAAGATATAACCCACCATGCAAGGTTACCTTCTAAGTTCGGTGGCCAACAGAGGTCATGCCAGACGTGCTCAGTAGCCCTCATCCCCTCTGTTTCCATCGCTCGGCAACTGAGCTACAGAGAGATCTGTCAGGTAACAGCCCTGGGAAGAGTTAGCCACTAATGCACTAATAGATGTCTCGAAATCTTAACTCTTCTCACCTTGGCCTGTCCCCTCATATAGGCCAACTACAAACCTTACTCAGGAGAAGAGGTCTGTCGGGGGACAGACCTTTGTATCAGCCCCCGGGTATCAGTATGTCAACCAAACTAATTCTACCAATATCTTTAGTTTCTCCGCTGCTCCCACCACTACTTGGTGAAAGTTTCTTAATTTTTCGCTGAAACAACCCATACATATGAATCGAAGAGATTTCATCCACTACTCGGCCATAGCCGGTGCCCTCCCCTTCCTTCCAGGCAGTGTGATGGCGAATGCAGCAAATGCAGCCCCCAAAGACCTGGATATCCACGTTTTTTCGAAACATCTGCAGTTTCTAGATTACAAAGAGCTGGGAAAGATGGTGAAGGAAATGGGTTTCAATGGCGCCGACCTCACCGTACGTCCTGGCGGGCATGTGCTTCCGGAAAATGTGAAAACAGACCTTCCCAAAGCAGTAGAGGGACTTAAGGCAGCCGGACTGGAACCCAAATTGATGACTACTGCGATCACCGATGGTAGCGACCCGGTCAACAAAACCTTGCTGCAGGCTGCCGCAGAAAATGGCATCAAATACTATCGCCTCGGATGGTACAAATATCCAGAGACCGGATCCATTGTCGAGGCAGTGAAAGGATACAATCAAAAGACCCAGGAGATCGCCCGACTGAATGAAGAAATCGGGATCTACGGATCCTACCAAAATCACTCCGGAGCAAACTACGCGGGAGCCTCCCTTTGGGAAGTACAAAATATTCTGGCGAAGACTTCCCTACCCCATATGGGATGCCAATACGACATCAGACATTCGGTGGTCGAAGGTGGCCTCTCCTGGAAGACGAGTCTCCGGCTGATCAAAGACAAAATCAACACCATCGTCCTGAAAGACTTTAGGTGGGAAAAGATCGATGGCCAATGGAAACCACTGAATACGCCACTAGGCGAGGGCATGGTAGATTTTGATGCTTACTTCAAGCTCCTGAAAGCTGCCAATATCAACGTGCCCGTTTCGTTGCACCTGGAATATGACCTTGGGGGTGCAGAGCATGGGAAAAAAGAGATCTCCATTTCCCGTGACAAAGTCTACGAAGCCATGATCAAGGACCTCAAGACGGCCCGAACGCTATGGGAAAAGGCATGAGAAGACATTTAGCACTTCTTCTGACTCTTGTACTCCTCCAGTTTGGCTGTAAAAAAGATTCAAGACCGATGTTTGAAGGATATCCCATGGGAACATTGGTCCTGGACAGTACCAGGCTCACCATCAATGTGCTGGCCGAAAACCTGGAGGTACCGTGGGACCTGCATCTGGGACCAGACCACAAGCTTTGGTTCACAGAACAAAAAGGGACGGTCAGCTACCTGGACCTGGAGACAGGCAATAAGACTTTACTGCTGACCCTGGATGATGTGCACTATCAAAAATCAAGGGGGCTACTCAGTATAGCACTGCATCCTGACTTTGAGCAAACTCCTGGTATTTTTATCCATTACAACTACCTGAAGATAGAAAGTGCGGACACACTGATCAAATCCCGGGTAGCCCGATACAACCTGGATGCTCAAAATGAGAAACTGAAATTTGACAAGGTCATCCTGGATGAGATCCCTGGTGAAACCTATCATAACGGATCCAGGATGATCATCAGCCCGGACAATAAACTCCTTATCACGATCGGGGATGCGGGCAAGAAAATGAACAGCCAGGATCCTTCATCACTCTCCGGTAAGCTCTTGCGGATGAACCTGGATGGCAGCATCCCGGATGACAACCCTTATCCGGGCAGCTATGCATACGCCATTGGTTTGAGAAACAACCAGGGGCTCACCTATGGCCAGAATGGGATACTTTACGGCTCGGATCATGGCCCTAACAACGATGATGAGGTAAACATCCTGCAGAAGGAACACAACTACGGCTGGCCGGTAGTGGAAGGTTTTTGTAATACCGACCCTGAACAGGAAGCATGTAATGAATTGAATATCACCGAGCCTCTGCAAACGTGGACCCCGACGGTGGCCCCTGCGGGCATGGCCTATTACAACCATGAACAGATACCAGAATGGAAAAACAGCCTACTCCTGGGAACGCTAAAGGCTCAATTCCTATCGGTATTGTCACTCAATGAATCCGGTGAAGAAGTAACTGCACAAAGGATCTATTTACAGAAAGTACTGGGCAGGATCCGGGATGTGGTTGTTTCACCATCTGGAGACATCTACCTCTCCACCAGCAACCATGACTGGCACCCCAGGAGTCAACCGTGGATGTACGACAGCTTTCCTTCCCCAAAGGATGACAGGATCATTATGATCTCCCGTACTGAAGAAAAGAGATCTGATGTTCCGGTATTTAGTGAAGTCACCCTTGTGGAAGAATTCCCTTCAGGACAGGCATTGCTTTCCGGAGAAGAAATCTACAAAAGGAATTGTATGAGCTGCCACCTGGACAAGGGTCAGGGTGTAGTTGGACTATTTCCTCCGCTTGCTCAGACTGAGTGGGTCACAGGAGACAGCGAGCAGCTGATTCATACCGTGTTGGATGGTCTTTCAGGAGAGATCGAGGTAAACGGGAAGAAATACAACCAGGAGATGCCAGGCTTTAAGTCGTTGCTATCCGATAAAGAGATTGCCAGTGTACTCACCTATATCAGAAGTAGTTTCGGCAACAAAGCCAGTTTAATCACTCCTGTTGAGGTGGCTGAGCTCAGAAAATGATCACTTCAGCTTGTGCCACCAGTCATTCGCTTGCTGAGCTTTGCTGATGCTGCCGTCCTCAATCGCCTTCTTCAGGTTTTCATTCATCGGCTCCCTGGATGTCCAATGATAATGCCCACAGTCGAGGCACTCATAGATACCAATTGGTCCTCCTCCTTCCCGGTAGTGGTTCCTTCCCCAGGCATCGATCAGGGCTTCCTCCGCGTCATGAATGGTATAATAGATCTTTTTACCGGTGCTGCACCTTTCCATGAATCCTGATGATTTTGAATGTTAACTTTAGCCCTTTGTATAATCCAGGTTAAAATTAGATGAAGTCCACTGTATTTGGTAAACTCCCTGACGGGAAAGATGTTCGCATTTTCACACTGCAAAACGGTGATATCACCGTAAAGATCCTCAACTATGGTGCGGTCATTCAATCGATGATGGCTCCCGACAGACAGGGAAACCTGGCAGACATCATCCTGGGGTATGACTCTTTTGCTTCCTACATCTCTAACCCAACTTTTATGGGTGCAGTAGCAGGAAGGTATGCAAACCGGATTGCTAACGGGACTTTTGAGTTGGATGGTAAAAGATACAACCTGGCCAGAAACAACGGCCCAAACAGTCTCCATGGAGGCATCAACAAGCCGCTTCACCAGGCATGGTGGGAGCCCTGGGTAGTTGACGATCACACATTGGAGCTGACACACAAGAGCATGGCCATGGAAGATGGATTCCCGGGCAACGTCAATTTTAAGATCACCTACAGCTTGTCAAAGCAAAATGAACTCAGCATCCAATACAGGGCTGAGACCGACGAAGCCACAGTGATCAACCTGACCAACCACAGCTATTTTAACCTGAGCGGGAAAAACCAATTGATCTATGACCATGAGCTTATGATCGATAGCAATGAGATCCTGAAGCTAAACGAGTACCAGATCCCGATCAACTACATGCCTGTGACGGGAACTCCTTATGATTTCAGCAAGCCAAAACAGGTCGGTCAGGACATCCATGCGCAACACGAACAGCTAAAGATTGGAAATGGCTATGATGTAAACTGGGTGGTTAACCCTGAAATGAAACCGAAAAAGCATGTTGCCAGTTTGTCCCATCCCAGGACAGGTCGCAAGCTGGATGTATTCACTTCGGAGCCTGGCATTCAGGTATACACCGCTAATTACCTGGATCATTCGGGCAAAGGAGGTCAACGCTACCAAAAGCATTTTGGCATTTGCCTGGAAACACAACATTACCCTGATAGCCCCAATCGACCGGAATTTCCCACCACTGTATTGCGTCCCGGAGAAGTCTTACAATCGGAGACCATCTTTCAATGTGGGGTCATTTGATCACAGTTGAAATGATTTTTCCCTAAATTGGCGCTGTCAAAAAAATAATACCATGAAATGTCCATAAAGCTAGCTATACCAACCGGGGATGAATATTGGAAGCAAAATCGAGGATTGGTGCTGAAAGTAAGCTATACGGACATTCCATGCCTGCATGCTGTAGTGCATTATCGGCACGCAAGCATGTGACCAATAAAAATAAAAGATATACACATGAAAAATCTGCTAGCCATTGCTGTATTGATCCTTATTTCATCTTGCTCTTCTGTTGAGGTAAAGAAAGATCGAATTCTGATCTTTTCGGAAACAAAAGGTTTCAGACACTCATCCATAGAGGTTGGCAAGGAAGCCCTCACTAAGCTATGTGCGGACAACGGGTTCAAGGTGGACACTACGGAAAACTCATCTGTCATGACTCCTGAAAACCTTGAGCAGTATGCAGCCATCGTTTTTCTTTCCACCACAGGTGATATCTTCAATGAAGCCGAGCAGGCAGCATTTGAAGGTTATATCCAAAACGGCGGGGGTTTTGTAGGGATCCATTCAGCCACCGATACTGAATACGAATGGCCATGGTATGGTAAGTTTATCGGTGGTTATTTTGAAAGCCATCCCAAGCAGCAGGAGGCAACCATCCAAATCCTGGACCAGAACCATCCAGCCACACAACATCTGTCTTCAGAATGGATCAAATTTGATGAGTGGTACAACTACAAAAACCTAAATCCTGAAGTAACCATATTGGCCAACCTGGATGAAACCAGCTATGAAGGTGGAAAAAATGGTGAAAACCACCCAATCGCCTGGTACCAGGAGTACGACGGAGGGAAGATGTTTTATACAGGACTTGGTCATACGGAAGAAAGCTATACTGACGAGAACTTTCTCAAGCATGTTTGGGGAGGCATCGAATACGTGATCGACTAGTTCCTATCAGTATTTTAAAAGAAAGGCCATTCCCAGGCTGATTGTGCTCATATTCACATCATAGTTCTCGTATCCGGCTTTTGATGTATCATAAACGTCGGTAATGTTTGCGCTGTAGCGACCGTAAAGAATCAGTGGGCCTCCTCGCCATTCTACACCGGCATTCAATGCTAGCACAAAAGGCTCTGCGCCCTCCCGCTTTTCCGACTCCCACCTTTCATCGGCTTCGGTTGAGCCCTCAAATACATTATACCTCAGTTTCGATCCCACATTCAGCATAGGAGACAAGCCAACAAACAGATTGAGAAACATCTCATCATCCTGTAAAGTGAGTGCATCAAAGAAATTGTATTTCAACAAAACCGGCACTTCGAGGTAGGCCAGCCGATATCTGATGTAGTTGTAGGCATCGTCTACCTGCTGTCCTGAAAACTGGTTTACGTATACGAAGTCTGGATTCTGGGTTCGGTAAGCTCCTCCTTTTTCGCTGTAGAACAATCCACCATACATCGATAGTGCATTGTTGAAAAATATATCATAGCCATAACCCATCTCGAATGCGATACGTGTTGTCTTTTCAAATTCCTCCACAAGCGAAGGGTCTTCGTTAGGAGGGTTTTCTGCATCAAAAAAAGATACGGTAAAGCCCATGTCAATCCTGGGTATTGCTTTAGTCTGACCATAAACCTCAGTGCCCAGTGATAAAAGTATAAGTGTTAGGGGAAGGAGTATTCGCAATTTCATACCTCAATATTAAATCAAATTCCAATTAACAGCTCCGGCTCCCAATCAGGTTTTCATTCGAAAGATTCGATTTTCACTTGAATGTGTTTTGCACTCATTGACATACCTCCAATTGACGATCCGGAACAAATGGGACATTTTTCGGAACAATTTGAAAAACAATTTGGAGGCTTATGAGCCTAGCTTTATCTCCATTACTTGGTTCTGCGACAAACAGGTTGAGCCAGGAAATACCTTAATAAATCAGCACCCAAACACATTTTATTATGAAACATGTGAAATTAAAAGTTACCCAAAAAATACTCATTGGAGTATTTGCGATGTTATGTTTCGGATGTCAGGAAACCAGTGAGGACATGCCTGCACCCGTAGGATCAGATGATCAATTTCAAGGAGTAGTCAACTGGCAAGACCTTTTGCCTGCTATCATTGCTCCTTCCAGTATTATTGTTGAAAAGGATGGATCGGTCCAGGCAGCGATCGATCAGGCAGCACCAGGTGAAGTCATCTATATCACCCCAGGGATTTATCAGGAACATGTCTCAATAGAAAAGGCAGATATCTCACTGATTGGTATTGACGGACCTAATGGTGAAAAAGTGGAATTCACCAATTTAAAAGTATCAGGTAGCCCGAACATCTCCATAAAAAACATCAGAGGTGTTGAAGGTATCAAACCATATAAGCTTCAGCCCGATCTCAATAATCAGCGTCAATTGAGAAAATTTAAGATGCAAAGAAAACTTCTGAAAACTGATGTTGCCTACTATTCCTTCGAAATACGTCTTGGTGATGGTCCCTATGATGTGATTACGCTTCATCGTGTAGTGGCAGAGTCCCGACCTTATCACCCTGTCCGTACCACAGGAGAAGTATTTATGGTTCATGGGTCTTCCCAGGATTTTGAAGACATCTTCTATATAGCTGGAGCTCCTGATGTGAGCCCGGCCACTTCTTCACCCACCTACCTTGCTGCGAATGGCATCGATGTGTGGGGCATAAGCCTTGGATGGACCAGGGTGCCGCTGGAAGAAACCAACTTTGACTTTATGGAAAGCTGGGATATTAATAAAGACATATCCCACACGCTCGCCGCAATGTCAATGGCCAGGATCATCCGCGGTCTTACAGGTCAAGGCTTCGGCAAGCTCAACCTGCTGGGCTTTAGCTATGGTGGATTTGTTGCTTACGGAGCCGCTGGTAAGGAGACACAGCAGCACAATATATTGAGAGATATCAAGGGCTTGATCCCGGTAGATATGGCTATGAAATTTGAGCCTGTGAGTAGCAACGAAGGCTCTATTCAAAATGCTTGTGATCAAGCTGCCGCTGCCTTGGCTAACATCAACAATGGTGTTTTTGTTGATGACGTCAGTGCTTTTCTTGTGATTGCTGACCTGGCAGAAAATGACCCAAAGGGTCAATCACCCTTTGCTCCGGGTTTAACGAACAGGCAGTTCTTCCTCGCTCTGGCAGTTTTTCCTTCTGAAACGCCTAACACGCCAGCCTGGCATTTTGTGGGGGGCTCAATCAAGGGTCTTTTATATACTGATTACGACCGTTGGCTAAATCTGGTCAAGGGGTTATCACCCTACCAACCTCTTCTGACCAGCTATCAATTAAGAGCCTGTCTTTGTGACCAGACCGATGTGGAAATTGATGACCACCTGGGTGATATTGATGTACCAATCCTATACGTAGGTGCTGGAGGAGGTTTTGGCAAAACGGGGTTTTATTCTACCACACTCACTGCCAGTCAGGACGTTACTCATCTGAATATCAGAATCACTAAAAACCCATTTGAAGATTTTGGTCATGCTGATTTGCTGATGGCTAGAGATGCTCCGACACTTGTATGGAAACCCGTGTATGATTGGCTGGTAAACCACTAAACTCAAAATGTAATCCTCTTCACCAGCCGAGGCCCCGACCACTTTGGAAGGGGCTTCCCTATTCCTTCCTTATTGTGGATGGTGGATACCCAAAATGATCAGAAAAAGTGCGTGAAAAATGAGAAAAGGTCTTAAAGCCAACACGAACCACTATTTCACCAACAGTATGATCTGTAGTTGTCAAAAGTTTCTTTGCATGCCGCATCCTAAACCATTTGATATATCGTGCAGTAGAAGTCCCGACAATGGCACTGAGTTTACGGTGTAATTGCGTGCGGCTCATTCCTATTTCTTTGCATAGCTTATTGGTTTCAAAGGTTTCATCCTGGAGGTTTTCACTAATGATTTGGTCAAGCTCTTTGATAAACTGAGCTTCTCTTTCATCCTTTATCTGTTTCAATTCATCCAGATCCAATGACACCTTAATATTTTCTCTTAGCTTTTTGCTCACTTCGGAAAGGTTCGCTAACCGAATCAACAATTCCTCCCTGTCGAACGGCTTTGTGAGATACGCATCCGCACCCTGACTCAACCCTTTGAGCTTATCTTCCTGAGTAGATTTTGCCGTAAGGATCAAAACTGGTATGTGACTGGTCCTCCGATCTTCTTTAAGTCTTTTACATACTTCATACCCATCCAGCTCAGGCATCATCACATCACAAATGATCACATCAGGAATAATGTCAAAGGCTGTCTCCAGGCCAATTCGCCCGTCTGGCGCTTTTCGCAATTCATAATGGGAATCCAAACAGCTGAAGATATAGGTTGTCACATCAGGATTGTCTTCAATCACCAACACAGTCGGAAAACCATTCAGCTTCTTAGGACTAGACTGATTCTCGGGAGGTAAAATGACCTCAGGGGACTGCTCCGATAATGAAGTATTTTGGGTTATGGCATGGTCAAATTCTGAAATTTCAGTAGCATGCCGGTGGACAGGCAATCTCAGATAAAAAGTGGATCCTTTTTGAACTTCGCTCTCAACTTTGATGGTGCCACCCAGCGTTTGTGATAGCTCCTGTGCCAGTGCAAGCCCAATGCCAGTGCCTTCCGGCCTGGATTCACTTTCATCCACCTGATAAAACCTGTCAAATATCCTCGGTAATTGGCTTGAAGGTATCCCAATGCCTGTATCTCTAACTACTAAAACCATGAAATGGGATCCATTTTCTGATTCTTCAATGACATTCATGGCCACACTTCCACCTTTTGATGTGAATTTAATGGCATTGGAGAGCAGGTTAATGACGATCTTTTGCAACTTGGAGCTGTCATAATCCATAACAAAAGAGTCAGGCATTGAATGAAATGACAAGGTTATTTGTTTAGTCTCTGCAAGGGATGAACAAGATTCCAGCAAATACTTCAGATAAGGAATAATGTCTCCCTGTACCCAGTCAACTTTTAACGTCTCGGATTCCAATTTTGATAGTTCAAGAAGCTCGTTCACAGTTTTCAACAATCGCTTGCTATTTCTTTGAATAAGCTGCTTCTGTTTTTCGTTGTTTTTTATCAGGTCTGCTGTCCCACTGATCACCGTCAAAGGGGTGCGAAACTCATGGGTGAAATTGGTATAGAAGCGGCTTTTGAAACGATCCAGCTCGCGCAGGTTTCTTGTCTGCTCTTCATACATAATCTTTTCACCCTTAATCGTTTTATTTCTTACCCCGAGTATCACCCCAAAGAGCAATACGGTAATGAAATACCCGAATATGAGTACAAAACTCTCCTCACCTGAATTGCTATACCCTCTGTTGAGAATAAAGGCGAAGGCATAAAAGACAGCACTGCCTATCAAAGGAAGAAATGCCAGTAACAGTACGCCACTATATCTGACCCGAATAATCATCGAGTAAATACACAATGCCAGAATATAAATGAGTAAAGCCAGCGCACATACACGAAAGTATTGGAGATAGTTTTCGTAATGCTGGATGGATAAAAGTGTTTGAAAAATTAAAGGCACCAGGATAATAACCAATAGCAATGCCAACAAATAATTTCCAAAATTCACCAGCCTTGCTGACTTCGCACGAAGGTCGAATAGTTTGTGAATGTATTTGATTAGACCCGAGAGGGTCAGAAAAATACTGAAAAGAAATATTATTTGAAGTGTTCTCGTCTCCTTGATCAGGCGTGTACTCAACTCAAAAAATGGAATAGACTCTAGAATTGTGACGAGGTTTAGTGAGGATCCAACGAGAAACACCAGGTAATAGAAATTTAGGTAGTCACGCTCCACGACAAACTGGGCCAGAAAAAAAAGGAGTGGAAATGCCAAAAAACCATAGATAAGATATTTATACTTCACGCTTGCATATTGCAGCATGTATTCGGTCTCCGAAAATTCCCTGACATTTAAAGATGGAAAATTCGCTTTTGAAATTTCAGGGTACCGGACAAAAACAACAGACTTTTCTCCCGGTAACATCTGGACTTTTAATGCATTACTTGAGGTATTGAGGCCCACAAAAATTTCATCGTATCCTTTATTGCCGTTCGGTTTGTAGCAAGTGAGCAATTGCCAACCCCGAGAAAAATATAAATACCGTATTTGAACCTGACTGGCATTGTTTGTCAGCGTAATCTTACTCCAGTAACATACATTGCCTTTTAATGCAAAACCCCTTAATTCTTCAAATGAATGGGTGTTTTCAGAACTTAACAGCAGACCGATACTTTCATCTACCGAAAAATTACATGTGGAATCCACAAGAACTGCAACGGATTTTATCAATACCTCACCGGATTGGCCGGCTGTTGATTCAGTTGTTGAAATACATACTACCAGCAATAGAATACTGTAGGTGAGTACTCTCGAATTAAAAGCAGGAAGGTTTATTCTCCGGGTGTTCATGATTGCCAGGCCATACCACCAACTGAAATTTCATAGAATATAGCACTATTTATGCAAAATGAGCCGTAATGAACAACAATTAGGCTGTTGAAAATGAATCCTTCCGGATTATATGGATGGGGTTATCCTAACTGAAAGGTTTGAAAATAAGGGCAAAAAAAAAGGCGTTGAAGATTTCAACGCCCCTGTATCGATATATGAAACATCGACCACCAACCTTTTTAATTATCTACCTGACTTGTAGTTTTTGAATTTAGGTCCTTTCAAACCTTTGTCATATTTTGTTTCAGTAGATTGTAAATTAACTACTTTATAATTTTTCTTAGCTGCTGTATCTGAGTCAGCGCTTGCAGTAACCACGCTTGTTTTGTCCTCTTCAAAGGCTGCAAATCTGTTGTTTTTGGCAACAGGGCCTTTAACTGCAGATGGTTCGTTAGCTACTTTTACCTCGCTAGTTCCCTGATACTTTTCGCTTATTGAGGCATTCTTGTAAGCTGGGCCTTTTAACTGGGCTGATACATTAAGTGCGAATAATGCTATCGCTAATGTTAGAGTTGTTGTTATTATCTTCTTCATGGTGTTTGCTTGTATTTTCTATACAAATAAACGCACTCACATTCAAGACGTTGATCACGAAAAATGGGTATTCTAATGCGGTATAAATACGTAATAGAAATGTGGAAAATACGTAACGACCTTAGATTAACTTGCGTTTATAGGCGTAATTGATCATTTCTGAGGCATTTGAGGCCCCCAGTTTCTTCATGATCCTGGACCGATGAGTCTCCACCGTTCTAACGCTAATAAACAGTTTATCGGCTATTTCCTTCGTGATTTTGCCTTCAGCAACCATTTTTACGATTTCTACCTCCCTATCCGAGAGGATCGGATTGGCGTTGCTGTCTGGCTTTGACATATCTTCTACCAGGAGATCAGATATTTTATCTTTGAAATGTTTCTTCCCTTCATGAACCCCGATAATGGCCGACTTAAGCTCTTGTTCGCCACTGTCCTTCAGCAGATAGCCATATGCTCCTTTTTTCAGACTTTCCTTCACATAGTGGATCTCTTCATGCATCGTCAGCATAATGCACTTAATGTCAGGATATTGATCCTGGATGTCAGTGAGGATATCCAGCCCCGATTCATTGGGCAGGGATATATCAAGAAGTACTATATCCGTTCTATTTGCTTTTAATAGATCCAGAAGATCTGCCCGATTATCCACGCCTCCGATCACATGAAACCGATCATCGTCATGCAACAATGCCTCTATGCCGTTTCTAAACAGTTTATGATCATCAGCCACTGCTATGCTGATTTTACTCAAATCTTCCATTCTAAAGTGGTATTATTACTTCAATACTTGTACCATCCTCATCTGACTCTATCATCAGATGACCATTCAGGGTCCTGGTTCGCTCTTCCATATTTCTAAGCCCAAGACCACCCCCACGCAACGTTTCATGATCGAAACCTTCGCCATTATCTTTTACAAACATCACTATTTGATCATCAAATTCCGTCACGGACAGGATAATTTCAGTGCAATTGGCATGTTTTAATGCATTATTGATGGCTTCCTGGGCAATTCGGTACAAACCTACGCTTTTCCCTTTATCCAGAGATGTTTTTGAAGACTCCAGTTCATTCACAAATTTCACCTTTATCTCGGTATTGTCCCTGATGTCTTTTACCAATTGATTCAGTGTCTCGTTGAGCCCAAAGTCCATCAATACAGATGGCATCAGGTTTCTCGCCAAGGACCGGGTTTCCATAATGGTTTTGTTGAGCAGCTCCCGCAGTTCCTTTGCTTTCTCATTGTCCAATCCGATGTTTTCCATCTTAAGTTTCATGGTGGTCAGCAAAGTACCGAGGCCGTCATGTAGCTCACGTGCAAATGATTCTCTCTCCTTTTCCTGGGTGTCAATCAATATCTTCTTTCCATACAGTTCCAGCTTGGACTTTTCACTATCCAGGCTTATTAGCTGGTCCCGCATGCTGGTGATGGCAAGGCCAAGCTCATCTCTATCACTCAAGGGTTGAAAAGGAGCATCCATCTTACCCTGACCAATGGCCTGAGCGAAGATAACGGTCTGCTTCAGGGACTGAATCAATTGATTCATAGATTGGGTGATCTCGGATAGTTCATACACCGGTCCAGGAGATGGAAGCTTATCAGGCAATTCTCCGCGCGACAGGAAGCCTGAGACCTCTTTTAGTTGGAGAATGGGTTTTGAAAGAAAAAATGCAATGACCATGGAGATGAGCAGCAACAAAAAGAGCACGACGATCAGGATTAGGACCAGCTCATCCCTTAGCTTCCAAACAGGCTTCATTGCTTCTTCAAAGTCTATCTCAGTGACCATGGCAGCATCAATTCCAAAAAATGACAGCAGCCTATAGGACCCAATGATCAGTACTCCCCTGTAATCATCATAGGTCTCAACCCCCTCGATTCCTTCGAAAGCCTTATTGACTCCCACAGTATTTGATACTATCGTATTAGGGATCTTTTCGGGAAAAAAGATTGATGGGGTCATCATGTTGCGGTCTGGTGACACCAGGTATGATTCCCCTGTTAATCCCAGTCCTGTCCTTTCTTTTAATATCTCACGGATAGAGTCCAAATTGAGTACCAGCTCGGCAAACACATCATCCACACTAAAGTAAAAGTTGAAAACAATACGCTCAGGGTTGTAGGTCGCATGAAAATCATATGAAGAATCAAAATTTACCTGTTGAGCTGGAATCCAGTTGATCTCCTCCATATTATTGATGCTCGCCAGCCGCTCCTCCAACTCGGCTCTGGTGGTGGAATGCGTTTCATAATAATTGATAATATGACTGGCCTCCTCATACTTGTCCAGAAGGAATTGATCCAACAGTCTTTTTTTGAGGATGTTGATAGATTTAAGCTGGTCGTGTGTACGGTCTATGAGTTCGTCCTTCAGGTTATCATATAAGATGAGAAAAACCAGGCTTATGATGATGGTATTGACAACAAACAGCAATAAAGTGAGCCACATGTTGAGCTTAAGCTTTGCTGTAGGTCTTTTATCAATTGTCTGCATAGTATCTGCCAAGCTGCTCTACGATCTTTCTTTTTAAAAGCTGAGGGTCAATTGTTCCGTCAACCTTGTATACTACCTGTCCGCTTTTGTTTACTAACATGGTGTAGGGTAATGCTCCCTGCCAATCCGGATCCACTACTTCGATGAGATCATAAATGCTGCTTCCAGAAAAAATATAATTCTTTGATGATGCTTCTTTCTTTTGTAAAAAGCTGAGTGCTTTTTCCTTTCTATTGAGCTTGTCGGCACTTACTGAAATAAATTCAAAGTCCCTGTCACGATACATCCTGTTGATATCTACAAACTCCGGAAACTCAATCACACAAGGTCCGCACCAGGTAGCCCAAAAATTGATCAGACGCAATTTGGCTCCACGTGTATTTTTTACAAGGTCTGCTATCCCGTTCAAATCAATATCTTCTAAAGCCACCTCCTCCTGTGCCCACTGAGCTGCCAGCTTTGCCACCCAATCACCCTTCCACGACCATTTGATGCTGCATCCAAATGTCTTGGTTTCTGCTACCGGTACAGGCCTACCCTCCAACACAGCGTCCAATGCATTCTTCAGATCCGTGGTCTTTGGCTGAATATATGGGTTTTCGGTATCGTCGATTCGTCCGCTATAGACTAGTTTCCTTGCCTTGTCGAAAAGAAATACATGAGGTGTGGCTGAGGGTCCATAAGCAATAGACACTTCCTGGTTATCTCCGTCGTAGAGGTATGGAAAGTTGTAATTCAGGTGTTTTGCTCGCAACTTCATCTCTTCCAGGTTGTCACTTAGATCAGTATATCCCAATTCCGACAGGCTGATAGCATCAGGATCATTGGGAGAAATGGCTACAAAGCCAATACCCTGAGGGCTGTAATCTGCTACAAGATCGATGATTTTCTTTTCATAGGCCTGGGCTGTGGGACAGTGATTACAAATAAACATCACAACCAGGTAATCCTTTTCTGAGAAATCACCCAGTGTGTAATTTTTACCATCTACACCTGGCAGGTTAAAGGCCGGAGCACTTGCACCTACAGGCAGTTTCTCCACTTTCCTTTCCTGAGCGGTAAGTGAAAAAGAGAACAGTAAAAGAAGTACGACCTTGAATAACTTCATTTTACACTATTTCAATTTCACTCGCATCAGGTGCATGTCTGCTGTAATATATAGTGCACTCTCATCCTGATTGAAAGTACAGTTGGCAGTTTTTTCTCCTGTAAGGATAGTTCCCAGGTGCTTGCCTTCCGGGCTGAGCACCAGGACTCCCCCAGGCCCTGTGGCAAATAGATAACCTGATTTACTTATAACCATTCCATCCGGGTTACCCTGTCTTTCTTCTGAATACATGTCAGTTACATCCAGGATCTTATCACCACTGGCTACATTACCCTCATCATCCAATTGATAAGCATAATAGGCGGCTTGCTCGGGATCAGAAACTGCTACATATAAGGTACGCTCATCAGGTGACAACCCGATGCCATTGGGACGGGTAAGGTCATCGATTTGTAGGGTAAGCTTCCCTTCCTGATCAATTTTATATACTCCCTGAAAATCAAGCTCTTTCACATTCCAGTCATCCAGACCATAGGGCGGATCGGTGAAATAGAAAACCCCCTCACTGCTGATGGTGATATCATTCGGACTATTGAGACGCAGTCCATTGTAGTCTCTTGCAAGAGGTTCGTATACCTCGACGGGTTTATCTAAGGGGGCCATCATCCTGGCCACCTGTCTATCCCCGTGCTGACAAAGGATCAGCCTGCCTTCCTTGTCCAGCACCAATCCATTAGATCCAGGCTCATTTTTACCTTCGATAGATCCACTGAACCCTGCTGGCTTCAGATACTCTGAGATACTGTCTTTCTCAGACCAGCGGAACACAGTATTTACCGGAATATCACTGAAGATCAGGGCATTTTGATCTGCTAGCCACAAAGGACCCTCTGCCCATTCAAACCCTGTAGCCAATATCTCCACCTCAGCATCCCCGGGCACGAGTTCATCCATCAGAGGATCAAGTCTTTCGATAGACCCGGTAGTTGGATATTTTTTAGTTGACTTCTCTGTACCAGTGGGTGAATCACATTCAACCATCAGGATACATAGCACGAGGCTAAACGATATTTGCTTCATTTTCTATGGGTTTGTTATTTCAAATATCTAAACCAGGGATTGATTTTCCTAATTCATCCTACGCCAACCAGTATTTAAGCATTAGTTGACCCTGTGCACACCATCCCCCACCGCAATTCTATACGAACTCAATTCGATACCGGTTTTTGCCTTGTAGCCCCGAAACATGTCATCTACAAAGGCATCGATATGAGATTGATGAACGAGATTCAAAGTACAACCACCAAATCCACCCCCCATCATCCTGGAGCCCAGAATCCCGGGCTGCTGTTTTGCAAGATCAACGAGAGCATCAATCTCCGGACAAGTGATTTCATATTCTGTTCTCATGGCTTCGTGGGCCGTAAACAATATCTTTCCGCATTCGGTAAAATCTCTTTTCTCCAATGCCGCCACAAACCCATTCACACGCTGGTTTTCTTCGATGATGTACTTACACCTTCTGTAAACTACCTCTGACAGGTCATCCTTGCAGGCGCTGAGCGTAGACATTTCCACATCTCTCAAAGATTTTATCTCCGGAAACTTTTGCTGCATGATCCTGATCCCTTCTTCACACTGAGCACGTCGAACGTTGTATTCTGAAGATGCCAGGTTATGTTCTACATTGGAATTGAGCAATACAATCTGGTATGCTCCAAAGTCTACAGGATAAAAACTATAATCCAACGAACGACAGTCCAGCTTCATGGCCTGATCCTTTTTGCCCATCATAGAGGAGAACTGGTCCATGATCCCACACTTCACACCGACAAACTCATGCTCTGCCAGCTGTGACAGATGAAGGAGCTTCATCCTGTCGAGCTTCAGACCAAATAACTCATTCAAAGCATATCCAACTCCATTTTCAAGCGCTGCAGAGCTGGAGAGACCCGATCCTATCGAGATATTTCCACCAAAAACACAATTGAAATTAGATAGTTTGGATCCTGCTTTTTGCAACTGATCCACAACACCCAACACATAGTTACCCCAGCCGAACTCAGACTTTTTTAATGGTTGTGTAATATCCAATTCCAATAACTCGTCTTTATCAACAGAATAAATGTGTGATTTTGAATCGCTACTCGATCCTATTGCAACAGCAATACCTTTGTTAATAGAAGCAGGAAGAACAAACCCCAGGTTGTAATCGGTATGCTCCCCGATAAAATTGATCCTTCCGGGAGAGAAGATGGTTGTTTCGGGACTTGAAAACCTTTTAGCAAATGCTGCATTAACCTGTTGAATTAGTTCGGACATAGTAATCTCTTGTGTTTTCTTGAATCGGCTAAATTATGAAAGAAAGGGGATAAGGAATGAAGTGATTAGAAACCCTATTTCAGCGCATCTGATTCACTCTTGAGCTCAGCATAGGAAATAAGTTCAATACCCAACTCTTTGATAACTGCCATAACCTCTTCACTAGTCCAGGTGTCTGTCACCCCTTGCCGATCAATGGCCACAGTTTCATATCCAATGTGAGAAATCGCTTTTAGTTCTTCATTGTTGAGTCCGGGATGATCTACCATGATGTAGGTGCCAGGTTTTAGTTCCCTAAGCATCTTTATAAAGCTTGCCTTCTTTTCATCACTGGTACCTTTTGGTCCTGCGTAGGTAGCCCTCTCTACACCCAGCCTATCGAGGTCAATATATAAATTGTATTCTTTGGCGAGCTTCTCGGCCATGACTTTCACGTTGTCATCAAAACCTGTACAGCCCATGTGACCAGTGATATGCGTGATCCTGGGGATCTTCTTTATGGCCAACTCAATCTGTGCCCTGAACTCCTGCTCAACTTCTTCAAGCTTCCAATCATTCTCACGAATGGATTGTCCGGGATAGTTTTTGTTGGGCCAGATCATAGGGTAGAAATAGCCATCTGGATCCGTAATGCTGGGGCACTCTGTAAGTGGTCTCCACTTCATGTTGTCCCATTCACTGGTCAGAGCCAGGTGAATGCCCACATCTACTCCGGGATTTTCTTCCAGGAGTCTCACTGCTTCTGGAAACCAGGGAGAAGGCACAATAACCTCAATAGATTTCTGGATACCCTCCTGGTAGCATTGAATCATGGCGAGGTTACCAGAATGGGAATACCCCATATCATCACCACGGACAACCAGGCGTACTGGATCTTTTTGAGCACACGCACAGAAAAACAAACACAGGATTAGAAGGCTGAGGGAAATTTTCTTCATCATTAAATAAGGTTGGGCCCCTAAATTTAGCTGATAAAGAAACTATTACAACATTTAGTATGCTCTTACAGCAATACCTTTCATATAGTTCATGAAAGCTTTGTTGACCACCATATTGCCTCCTGGGGTTGGATAGTCCCCAGTAAAATACCAGTCACCCAAATGGCTTGGGCAGGCCTTGTGCAGATTAGGCACAGTCTGGTAGATCACTTCCAGGTCTGCCTTCATGCCCTTAGGCTTCACAATCTGAGCTATCTTCCTGGAAACTTCCTCCTCGGTAAATGGATCATAGAGCTCCTTCACATAATTGACTGGTGTCGGATTGCCAGCGGAAGCTTTGCATTTTTCGTAAACTTCCTCCAGCTTGGATTCCATGCCCTGCTCTTTCAGCAAGGCAACAACGGCTCGGAAAGCTACAAACTCCTTCATCTTGCTCATATCGATTCCGTAGCAGTCCGGGAATCGAATTTGAGGCGCTGACGAGACAATGACAATCTTTTTAGGCTCCAGCTTATCCAGCAATGTGAGGATGCTCTTCTCAAGGGTGGTTCCCCTCACGATGGAGTCATCGATGACTACTAAGGTATCTGTCTTTTTCTTGATTACCTCATAGGTAGTGTCATAGACATGGGCTACCAGGTCGTCACGATGTGCATCATCGGTGATAAAGGTTCTCAGCTTAGCATCTTTAAGCACGAGCTTTTCCACTCTTGGCTTGAGAGAGAGTACTTCTTCTATTGAATCCGCACTAGGTTTTTGATCAATGATGATATCTCTTCGGTGATTGATCAGGTACTGATCAATACCACGCAATAAGCCCAGAAATGCTGTCTCCGCAGTATTCGGGATATAGCTGAACACCGTATTTTTCAGGTCTGCATTGGCTGCTTTCATCACCTGTGGCACGAGTAGCTCTCCCAGTTTCCTTCTCTCCCTGTAAATATCAGGATCGGTACCCCTTGAGAAATAAATACGCTCAAAGCTGCAGGATTTCTTCTCCTTAGGTTGAATAAACTGGACCTCTCTTGGATCCCCGGCCCGGTTCATGATCAATGCATGTCCGGGTTTGATTTCTTTTATTTCATCATACTCACAGTTGAACGCTGTCTTGATGGCAGGCTTCTCCGAAGCTACCACTGCAACCTCATCATCTACATAGTAGTAAGCTGGCCTGATGCCATGCGGGTCTCTGGCTGCAAAAGCAGCTCCAAACCCAACCATACCAACCATGGTATAACCACCGTCAAAATCACGACAAGATCTTTCGAGCACCCTTCTTAGGTCAAGCTCACGCTCAATCATCTCTGTAGCCTCCTCATTGGAAACTGAATCCCGGTATTTGTCAAAGATCTCCTGATTCTCTTCATCCAGGAAGTGACCGATCTTTTCCATTACCGTGACTGTATCCACCACCTCTTTGGGGTGCTGCCCCAACGAAACCAGCTTATTGAAGAGCTCATCCACATTGGTCATGTTGAAGTTACCCGCTATTACCAGGTTTCTACTCCTCCAGTTGTTTTGCCTGAGAAAAGGGTGGCAGCTCTCAATATTGTTCTTCCCGTGGGTACCGTATCTCAGGTGCCCCATCCAGACCTCACCCGTGAAGGCATAGTTCATTTTCATCCACTGGGCATCATAATAATTGTCCCCACCTTCAATCTGAGCCTTCTTATATTTTTTGCTGATCTTGCCAAAGATGTCTTCAATTGGCCTGTTGTCAATGGTCCTGTAGCGGCTGATATATCGCGTGCCAGGAGGCATATTCATTTTGATATTGGCAATCCCTACTCCATCCTGACCTCGGTTGTGTTGCTTTTGCATCAGGATATACATCTTCTTTACTGCGTAAGAAGGTGTACCGTATTTATCAATATAGTATTGGAGTGGTTTTCTTAAGCGAAGCAGCGCTACTCCGCATTCGTGTTTGATCGGATCACTCATGTGGTTTCTTTACCAACCTATGAAGTTAATATTAAATGCAATTTTATTCAAGATTTCCGGACTAATGAATATCCATAACACCATAATAGTGAAAATAGTTACTATGGATTTTGAAATAATTGAGAAATTCCCAAAATACGGGGTCTCAGCGGTTCCCAGAAAGCTATGAAACGGAATCTTTAAATAGTAAAACAGTGCCAATACCACGCTCAGAAGCCCAATGATGAGATATGTAAGCATGATCGTGTCTCCGGAAGACTGGTATTCATTCCAGATGGCAGAAAACAGATAAAATTTTGCGGTAAACCCGGCTGTTGGTGGCAACCCGATCTGAGCAACTAAAATCAGCAATGTCAAAGCTCCCATGACCGGAAACTGAATGCCAATCCCCTTCATATCCTTTACATCTTTGACTCCAAAATCTTCATACATTGATGCAATCATGAAAATTGCCATGGTCATGATTGCATAAATGGTCACATACCATACAAAAGCCAAGCCTCCCTGCTCACCCTGAATGAGCAATGTTGGCAGTATCAACCCTGAATGTGCGATTGCTCCGTAAGCAATCATCCTTTTGATGTTGTCCTGCCTTAAAGCTCCGAAGGTGCCCATTACCACTGTGGCGATACCTAATACAGCGATAATTTGCCGGTACAATGGATCCGACAACAGGTCAAAGTTTATGAGTACACGGTGTAAAAGGGCAAACCCTGCGATCTTTGGGACAATTGACAGCACTGCCACCCCGTCAGTTGGAGCTTCCTGGTAGGTAGCGGGAACCCAAAAGTGATAGGGTACCAGACCGACCTTGAAAAACAGCCCTCCTACCAGGCAAATCATTCCCACATGATATAAGGGCCCCATCTGGGTATTGATCACCATATCACTGATAGACATGCTACCGGAGAGTCCATACAAAATGGAAATACCATATATCATGATGGCAGAGCTCACTCCACCAAATAGCAGATACTTAATGGCTGCTTCATAGCCCTTTCTGTCAAAAGAAAACCCTGTGATGAGATATGAGGAAAGTGAGGTCAACTCAATCGCGATATAAAAAAGCAGCAAATGGTTTGCTGAAAGCATCAGACTACTACCCAATATAATAGAAAGGATTAAAAAATAATGCTCATACCTGCGTGGGGCGGAATGAAAGAATACGATCCAAAGGGAAATGAATGCAAAAAGGATCTTCAGAATACCCGAAAGTGAATCGATACTAATCGCCCCTGACGCAGAAGTACCTATATCACGAACATCAATAAAAAACAGCGAGATCAGAAGTGTGAGTATAAAGACGACTTTATAGGTCACTTCCTGTTTTGAGAGCATACCTACGGTGAGCAGGATAAGTGTCCCAGCAATCAAAGCTGTTTCAAACCTTAGCAGTGTTAACTCCTCAATGACATTTTGAAGTGACAATTCCATCATTGAGAAATGTATAGCTGACTTTGTGCGAAACACTGGTTAACAAAAAACTCGATCGAATTATTCACCGGACCAAGGATGATATTCGGGGCGATTCCCAGCAGCACCACAAGGATTGCAAGGGGAATTAATAATAAGAGTTCTCTTCCTGTAAGATCGTACATCGTTTGCTCCCACACCTTCTCCCTGGTCCAAAACTGACCGAAGAACATCCTCTGAAGGGCCCATAGGTAGTATGCCGCTGAAATCACAATTCCTGAAATGGATACAATACCTATCCACTTAGGCAGGTAATCACTGCCCAGAGCTCCCAGAAATACTAAAAACTCACCCACAAAACCACTTAAGCCCGGTAATCCTAAAGATGCAAAAAAGAAGACCACTACAAAGCCAGTGAATATGGGCATTGCTTTGGCTAATCCGCTAAAGTTGGCAATGCCACGATCGCCGGTCCTGTCATAGATCACCCCTGCCAGGATGAATAAAGCTCCGGAGATAAAACCATGTGATACCATCTGAAATAATGCTCCTCCTGCACCCTGGGTGTTAAAGCTCGCCAGGCCAAGCAGGATAAACCCCATGTGTGAAACAGAGGAGTAGGCAATCATTCTCTTGAGGTCATTTTGTGCCATTGCCGTGAGACCGCCATAGACTATAGATATCATTCCGAATATGGCAATGGGATACGTGAGGTTGATTGCAGCGTCAGGGAATATGCCATAGGCAATCCTGAAAAAGCCGTAACCACCAATCTTTAGTAGTAGCCCTGCAAGTAATACTGAAATTGCGGTGGGTGCTTCAACGTGAGCATCGGGCAGCCAGGTATGCACTGGGACAGCAGGAAGCTTAATCGCAAAACCTACCATCAGCAGTATGAAGGCCACCCACCTGATGTTCATGCCCCAAAATTCTATGCTTGTGCCAGGCGTCAATATTCCATGGCTGATATAGCCCCCATCCATCATGTTCACTAGGCTGAATGAATGAACCACCTCCTGGGCCTGACCAGCAAGAGAGCTGTCCTCAACAGACAGGTAAAGACCAATCATTACAGCCAGGATAAAAAGGCTTCCTACCAGGGTATAGATAAAAAACTTGATGGACGCATATCCTCTCCTTGGACCACCCCATATCCCGATAAGGAAAAACATGGGCAGCAGCATGAATTCGAAGAACACATAAAACAGGAAGAAGTCCAGGGCTGCAAAACATCCCACCACACTTGTGCTGAGGATGAGGTATAAAATAAAATATCCTTTTACATTCTTGTTGAGGTTCCATGAGGCGATCACCCCGACAAATAGCAGAAAGGTAGATAGACAGATCATTAACAGGCTAATACCATCAATACCAACGAAATAATCAATCTGAAGCCAGCCGTAGTCACCGAGATAGAGTGATATCCACTTCGTGCGTTCCACAAATTGAAAAGCATTACTCCAGCTTTCTGGCTGGAGGGCAGCATCATAAGAAAAGAATAGAATGACAGAAAGAATCAGCTGGACACCTGTAGCTCCCAACGAAATCTCTTTGATAAGCAGGTCTTTCCCTTTTGGAAGAAACAGGATAACCACCGTGACCAGGAGCGGAAAGAATATGATAAGGGTTAATAAACTATCAGTCATTCGCTAGGTAAAGAATTGAAACCACAAAAGTAAAACGAGTAATGTTAGCAGCAACCAGCCAATTTGTATTTGTATTTTCGGTGACTGAAAACTCGTGACAAATCTTCCGATTAGCTGGGACACAGAGGCCAAAAAATTCACCAGGCCATCCACAATATTTTGATCAAACCAGCCAATGATTTTCGAAATCACCACACCGGTCACTCCCACGCCATCCACAATTCTGTCTATCACATTTTTATCAAACCATCCCGCGCCGAATACTACTTTAGAGAACAAAAGCACGATCTGGTCATAAAGCTTTTCTACATACCATCCATGGAAGGATATCTTACCCACCAGCTGAGCAGGTTCGGTGGAATTCTTAAACCCCTGAGTCACTGATGCTTCCGGTCTGTAGAGCCAATAGGCCACACCAAGTCCTGACATGGTAAGCGCGATGGATCCAATCAATACCCCTAAAATGGAATGTTGCTCGGAAGTAGCACCCAGGTCAGCAAAGAGGTAGCCATTCCAGAACCACCCCAAAGGATTTATGGGGTTGAGGGAATTCCAAAACCACAAAGAGCTCACTGCCAGGAGAATCAAGGGTACCCTGATCGTCAACATCGGCTCCATAACCTTTCGGGTGAAGCTACTATCTCCTAAAAATACCAACAGGATCTGTCGACCAATGTAAAATGCTGTAAGTCCTGCCGTACAAAATGCCATTACAGGAACCAGGAAATTTCCGGTGCTTTGTCCCCACAACCAGGAACCCGTTAAGATACCTTCTTTTGACAAAAACCCGGAAAGGAAAGGCAGACCGGATAATGCCAGTCCACAAATCAGGAAGGCATAAAAGGTAATAGGCAATATTTTCCGTAAGCCGCCCATATTTCGCATATCCTGTGCGTCTTTGGAAGGGTCCAGCTCATGCATGTAATGAATTACAGCCCCTGCTGCCAGGAAAAGTCCCGCTTTAAAGAAAGCATGTGTCCACAGATGGAAAACAGAAGCCTGATATGCCCCAACGCCTATGCCAAGAATCATGTAGCCTAGCTGCGAAATCGTGGAATAAGCAAGTACTTTTTTGATGTCAAACTGTGTGAGCGCAGCTACCGCTGCCATAAAAGCGGTGATGGATCCGCCAATCGCGATCACCTGCATGTTCCATTCTACCAGCACTGGGCTTATCCTCACCAGCAGATATACTCCTGCTGTCACCATGGTAGCAGCATGGATAAGCGCTGAAACAGGTGTCGGGCCTGCCATCGCTTTGGTCAACCAACCGAAGAATGGAAACTGGGCAGACTTCCCAAAAGCTCCGATGATAAAGCAGATCCCCGTGAAGCCATCCCACTGAATGCCTGATGCCAAAATTTCTGTAAAGGATGTGGCATATCCATTGATAAACACCTGAACCACACCTAGTAACAAAAATGCATCTGCTACCCTGTTGATCATGAATGCCTGTCTTGCTGCCTTCGATCTGGCCACCTCCTGGTACCAGAATCCGATGAGCAGGTATGAGCTCATTCCTACCAATTCCCAAAACAGGAATAGCGTCACCAGCTGATTGGACATGAGCAGCCCAACCATCGAAAAAGCAAAAAATCCTAGCTTGGCAGTGTATCTGCCCTGGTCAGGGTCATGCTCCATGTAGGTGATGGAGAATACCTGTACCAGCAGTGTGATAAGGTAGACCAGCAACACAAGCATAGCGTTGAGTCTGTCTATGCTGAATCCAAAGCTCACACCTTCCAGCCACTTCCATTCCAGTATCAATGGCTCATCGAGCAACCATACCAGTAGGATCGAAAACAGCAGCCCGGCACCGATCCCGAAATTGGATAGCCTCAAGGATTGCTTGCTATTCAGTCCACCGATTACACCAGAAAAGAGCGGAAGAATAAATATCAGGGGCCATATGGTCTTTATCAGTGTCACCTAGTTCTTCAATGAGGTTAATTCGTCCGGATCGGTAATCTTATAGTGTTTGAAAATATTCAGTAATATCGCCAGAGCTATGGCAACTTCAGCAGCTGCCAGCACAACAACGAAAACTGAAGTCATCAGGCCGTTCATTCCCGGGTCAAATTGAGAAAAATAGACTAGGTTAAGATTGGCTGCATTTAGCATCAACTCAATGCCTATCAGCACGAAGATGGCACTGCGCTTAATGATAATTATGGCGATTCCTGAACAAAAGATGAACAGTGATAAAAACACGAAATATGTCGGGTTGATCATTTCCATCATTCTCCTGATCTTTTAGCTAAATAGGAAGCACCTACCAGCGCTACCAGCAACAGAAATGCTACCACCTCAAATGCAATGATGAAATCCGTAAGGAATAACTGACCGATTTGAGCTACAGGATCACCCATTTGATCTGCAAACCCTGCTTGAAACCTTGATTTTGTGGCCAGGGCAGCAAGACTTATAAACAACAGGAAGGACACCAGCGAACCAAAAATCAATGACCTGTGCTGAGTAATAAAACCTTTGTTGAGTGTGGTCTTCGTAAGCATCAGACCGAATACCATAAGTACAATGATGCCACCAGCATAAATCAATAGCTGCACCACTGCCATAAACTCAGCATTCATCAATACATATAAGCCCGATAAACCTAAAAAGCTAAATGCCAGTGAGAACACTGCACGAATCACATTTTTTGTGATTAGGATATACACAATCGGCGCTATGGTGATTGCAGTAAATATATAGGTGAGAATACTAGCGATCATTTATCATCCTTAGGTTTTTTGGGTACCATAGGTCTTGGCTTAAACTTGGGTCTTGCCTGAGCCTTAGGACTGTCGTCTGAGTCTTTAGCTTTTGGTACTATCTTAGGTTTAGCCTGAGTCTTTTTAGTCTCCTCAGCAGATTTGGGTTTCATTACCGGCTTTGGCTGAACTTTAGCTCCGGATATTTTTGGTTTCACAACCACCTTGGGTTTGGCCTGAGGTTTAGGAGCCTCTCCAGCTACTTTTGGTACCACTTTAGGCTTTACTACGGCCTTTGGCTTCGCTGCCTTAGGAGTCTCTTCAGCATCAGTTTTAGTCACAGGCTTGGGCTTAGCCATCACTTTTGGCTTAAAGGTCGGCTTAGGTTTTGCTGCCGCAGGTTTTGCCGGCTGCTCCGTAGTACCCGTTGATGCAGGCTGCTCCTTCGCTTTCTGAAATTCTTCCAGCTCTTTCTGCTTCAAAGCAATATCTGCCAGGCTCATCTCAGAAAATGAATAGTTGTGATTTCTCACATCCTCCTCCGAGAAGTCAAAAGTCTTGGTCATGGTGAGACACTCTGTTGGGCAGACAGTCGTACAAAGGCCGCAGAAGCAGCATTTGCTCATATCAATGTCAAACTTGGCAGCGTGAATTCGTTTGGGAGTGCCATCTGAGGTCAGCCCAATGGTCTCTGTGGCCCGGATGGGTTCAATGTCGATACAATCCACCGGGCATACCTTGGCACATTTGTCACAGACGATACAGTCATCGATCTCGTTATGAAGCCGGTATCGTCCATTGTCTGGCACAGGAATCATCTCATGGGGATACTGGAGGGTGAAAAGTCCTTCGTTCTGAGAAAAGTACTCCTCCTCAAATATCCCATAAGGTTTTCTCGACTTATAAGATTGCTTCAAATATCCAAAAGTGATCTTCAACCCCTTAGTAAGGGTTTTGAATGATGTACCTATATCTTTAAAGTATTGACTCATGAACCGGGGTTATACAATTATCAACTTCCAAATTCCAACAATAAACAAGATAATGATGGATGCCGGGGTTAGGTATTTCCATGATAAGCTCATCAACTGATCCACCCTCAACCTCGGATAGCTCCACCGTATCCACATCTGAATGAAGATAAATCCTGTAACTTTTAAAACCAACCAAAAAATTCCCCACTCCGTTCCTGTGGTCATGTCATAAAGTTTTAGCGGGCCAATATTTGGGAATGGTGTTTGCCATCCTCCGAAAAACAATATGGATGCAAGGAACGAGACCAGCAGCATCATGGCGTACTCAGACAGCATGAATATTCCCCAGCGGAAGCCTGAGTATTCCGTATGATAACCGCCAATGATTTCGGACTCCGACTCGGGAAGGTCAAAAGGTGTTCGGTTAGACTCTGCCAGACCGGAAATAAAAAATATCAAAAACGATACCCAAAGGATTGGCATTTGGAATACATTCCAAGCAAGAAAACCGCTCACCTGATATCCGGTAGAAAGACCAAAGATCAATGAGCCAATCCCTTGCTGACTGCTGATCACCTGGAGGTCTAGTGTTTGTGTATACATCACCACTCCTAAAACACTCAATCCAAGCGGAATCTCATAAGATACGATCTGGGCAACTGCACGCATGGCGCCGTAGTATGAGTATTTGTTGTTGGATCCCCAGCCAGCCATCAGAATCCCCAGTACATCAAGGGATACAATTGCCAATAAGAAAAACAACCCGGTATGGATTTGAGCCCCTCCGATCTCGACAGTCAGTGGCATCACAGAAAAACCAGCGAAGATGGCGGCAAAGACAATGAGAGGAGCTACCAGGAATAAAGGTTTATCAACGTTTGATGGTCGGATATCTTCTTTCTGCAACATCTTCAGCAGGTCGGCGATAGATTGCAGAATCCCCTTAGGGCCAACCTCCATTGGACCGTAACGGCTCTGTATAAATGAAGCTATTTTTCGCTCACCATAGACACCAATGACGACAAACAAAAGAATGAATGGCAGGAAAAATAGGAATGTTATCATTTGTTCCTCCTGGGGTTTAATCGGCTAAATTAATGGGTTACCACTTAGCAGAAAAATACCTTTGAGAAAGCTTTCCTTGTTTAATTGATCGGGATGTCTCAAATTCCATAGTAATAGCGGTAAAAGGATAATATGTAATGAAGTTATTAATAGTGAAATTCAGGATCCTCGTCACTTTTGGTGCCTTGTTTTTATCACTCGGGAGCTTCTCTCAGCATCTCAATGAAATAGATAAATACATCATCAAGGCAAGACAGGACTGGAACATACCAGGGATGTCCGTTGTGATTGTGAAAGATGGAGAAATCGTGCTTTCAAGAGGATATGGTTTTGTCACATCCGGAGAACCGGAGAGGGTCGATGAGCATACCTTGTTTGCTATCGCTTCAAATACCAAGGCTTTTATCAGTGCCTCACTTGCGCTGCTCATAGAGCAAGGGAAGTTGCGGTGGTCCGACAAGGTCCATGAAATCCTTCCAAACTTTAAACTTTACGATCCTTATGTCACGGCTCAGGTTACAGTAGAAGACTTACTTTGCCACCGGGTAGGTCTGGGCACTTACAGCGGAGACCTGATGTGGTACAAGTCTGAGCTTACTGCAGCAGAAGTTGTAGAGAAAATTCAATATGTGCCGCAGGCCTTTGGGTTCAGAGACGGCTATGGGTATACCAACCTGATGTTTATTGCTGCCGGGGAAGTCATTCATGCCATGAGTGGACAACCCTGGGATGTTTTTGCTGATTCAGCCTTCTTCAAACCACTGGGCATGGACAGAACAGTAACTTCAACTGAAGTATTAACCGGGCTATCTAATGTGGCTTCACCCCACAAACCTTACCACGGAGGAAACCAGGTGATTGATTGGGTGAACTGGGACAACATGGGAGCTGCAGGTGGTATCATCTCTTCAGCCCATGATATGGCCCAGTGGGTCAAGCTGCAACTCAATGGTGGAGCTGCGGGAGCAGACACCATTTTCTCAGTCAAGCAACAGCAAATGATGTGGAGCATTCACAATGCGAGACAGCTAACCGATGGTGATCGAAAGCTGATACCCGGAAAACTCTACAAGGGCTATGGTCTAGGGTGGAGTCTGGATACCTACCGGAATAAGCAGGTTGTTTCTCATGGCGGGGGCTATGACGGGATGTATTCCAAAGTGATGATGGTACCGGAGGAAAATCTCGGGATCGTGATCCTGACCAATTCCATGAAAGGTATTTCAGATCCTTTGTGCTTTTACATCATAGACAGGTTTCTTGATGCAGAAGTCCATGACTGGTCCGGACAACTGCTCTCCTACCAAGGCTCGGGTGGACCAGGCAGAATCGAGCAGCTTCAATCTGCCAAAGCAAAAAAATCACAGCCAACACTTGACCTGAATGCCTATACCGGAGATTATCATTCTGACATGCACGGCAAGGTGACCGTAACACTTGAGGACAAACAGCTAAAACTGGCCTTTGAAAATGCTCCAGCACTCAATGCCACACTCAATCATTGGCACTATGATACCTGGGAAATAAGCTGGAATGAAGATCATGCCTGGTTCGATTTTGGGCTGCTACAATTTAAGCTGGATGTTGACCTGACTGTCACCGGTCTGCATTTTGACGTACCCAACTACGACATCTTCTTTGATGAGGTTGATCCGGTAAAAATCGATTAGTTAGGGAATCCACTGGCAATTAAGATCACTTGCCTTTGAAAGGCATTGTAACTGTTGATCAAAAACCTGTTTTAAAAATACCAGGGTAAAAAAGAGCTTAATTTACTCCTGTATGCGATCGAAAAGGGTTTGATCCAGAAAGTGCTTTCCCCAAATATGGGCGTTGTACAAAGACATCGATCCTCGTCACCAATATAGCTCTCACCCGATTAGGCAATTCACGTACCTTCTAATGGTATCACCCAAATTTTTATTTGCGGAAATTACCGTTACACACATTAAACCGGCACCCCAAATTTGCATCATAATTAAAAGATTAATCGACTTTGAAAACAGTTATTACTTACTCAATTATTCTCTTCGCCTTGGTTAGCAAGGGGTATGCTCAGAATCTTTTTACTACTTCTTATATAGAGAAGGCGAAAGTAAGTCCTAAAGTTGGCCTGCTACTTGGATATCAATTTACTTCAAAGCATGAAGTTGGAGTTTTTTACCAGAAAGAAGTGGACTTGCCAACCAGTGATGAGAGTGCTAAGCCTAGATTTTATGAAAAAGAATTTCTTGGAGTAAATGTAGCAAGCCAACTTATTTCCTTCAACAAGTTGAATTTGATCATGGATGTGCGGATTGGGGTAACGAACAAGACAAACTTTACTATTACTCCATCTCTAAAAATGGACTATGAGATAATCAAAAGATTCCACATTAATGGTGGTCTCGGTGTTAGATCATTTAGCCCTACACTTCAGGGTGGTTTTAGGGTAGACCTTTATTAAGGACATCCTTTTTCAACCAGCATAAACCACACAAAATGAATACTATTTACACAGAGGCAGGACACCAAATTAAGACTAAAGAAGAAGGACTTTCTATCAGGTACAATAAAAAGATTAACACGGTAGCCATAAGCGGCCGCTCAACAGGACTTGAGGTATTTACTGCTTATCATAACCTGATCAACGAAGTAGAGTGTCATTTTCAGGAGAAAAATCAACTTAACTGCTATTTCAACTTCTCGGTAATTAATACAACAACAACCAAGGCACTTTTTAAGCTCTTCAGGAAATTGGTTAAGGCTCAGGCTGGTGGCAATAAAGTTGAAATATTTTGGGTCATTGATGAGTGCGACAAGGAACTGATAGATGTTGGATTGGACTTTAAAAACCTTTATAATCTCAATTTTCATATCAAGGTTAAATAATCTAAGAACCTTAAAATCACCAAAATGAAACTGATTAAAATAAGTTTTTATGCTTTAGCAATGTTTCTGGCCGCTAAGGGAATTAGTCAGGTACCGGTCAAGTCTGACACAAAGGATAACAACAGTTCAGTGACAGAATGTAAAGCCAGTGAGGAGAGACATTGGGTATCTTTACAGCCTGAGATCGAAAACTTAAAACAGGATCTGGTTAAATTAGATCTTAACAAAGCACATTTTGAAAATATAGCTAAATACCACCTCAAAAAGTCGAGATGGGAAGAATATTTAATCGTTGAAGACTACATATTCCTGTCTCGTAACGATGAAAGAAAAAACAAAGGTGATTTCTTTATTTATAATAACTAGTCGAGGCCGAAAAGTTGTATCCGGAAGTACCTGTTCCTTTTGAGCGTTAAAGCCCATATGCCTAGCAAAATGAACCCATTGCTCAAGTTTCAACTACTCGTACCCGCAGGCATGCCGCACTGCCCCTTGTGATACAGACCCCTCTGTCCCAGCCCTAAGCCCTCTGGATTCCAGTGTGGTACGTCTGCACTCCGTAGCTTCTGCTAAGATAGGGTTGAAGGTTATCTACACCACTGCAATAAAGTACCATTCTCTATTTCAATTCCATTTCATGGTGCTCATAAAAACAAAAAAACCCTGACATCTTGGTGACATCAGGGCTTGCAAGCAAAGAGTTAAAAGTTTAATTGATTATTATATCAAATATACAAAAATCAATTTGTGATTGCCATCAATAAGTCACTTTGTGTGATGATGTGTACTTTTTTCTTTTCATCCCGAACCAACAGGGCTTTATTCTCTTTGTTAATAAGTGATGAAAGTACATCCAGGGTGTTGTCCATCCCCACAAACTGGAAAGTTTCATCCATGATCTCTTTGACTGGCTTCTCTTTCAGTTGAGGGTTTTCAATCAGGCTTTTCAATACCTTGGAGTCATTGAGGCTACCCACAAATTCATCTTTATCATCCACCACTGGCACCTGGTCGATTCCATATTTATTTAATATCTGAATGGCCTCACCAATTTTAGTATCCTGGCTGATCGTCTTCAGCTCTCCATTGCCCTGCTTATACCGGACGATGTCTTTGGCTGTTGCAAATTTCATGGACTCGAAGAAGCCATGGTCTTTCATCCAGTCATCATTATAAACTTTGGCAAGGTACCTGGTGCCGTGATCCGGAAGAATAATGACCATCACATCGTCTTTTTTCAGGTTATCTCGCGCATACTCTAAGGCCCCATACACAGCTGACCCACAAGACCAGCCAATAAAAAGCCCTTCCTCTCTAGCCAGCTTTCTTGCCATGATGGCTCCATCCTTGTCGGTGACCTTGACGATTTGATCCACCAGGCTGAAGTCAACATTCTTTGGCAAAATGTCTTCACCTATCCCTTCAGTTAAGTAAGGGTAAATCTCTTTGGTATCAAATTCCCCGGTCTCTTTATACTTTTTAAACACCGACCCATAGGTATCAACACCCACAGTGATCACATCCTTATTTTGCTCTTTTAAATATTTGGAGGTCCCACTGATGGTTCCGCCAGTGCCCATTCCTGCTACATAATGTGTGATTTTTCCGTCCGTATCTCTCCAGATCTCCGGCCCTGTGGTCTCGTAGTGTGCGTCAGTATTCGATAGATTATCGTACTGATTAGGGTAAATGGAGTTAGGAATCTCTTTGTTAAGCTTTTTAGCAACAGAATAATACGACCGGGGATCATCAGGAGGTACATTGGTAGGACACACGATCACCTCCGCTCCCACTGCCCTGAGGATATTGATCTTTTCCTGCGACTGCTTATCAGAAAGGGTAAAAATGCAACGATAGCCTTTGGCAATGGCAACAAGGGCCAGCCCCATCCCGGTGTTACCGGAAGTACCTTCTATAATAGTCCCGCCAGGCTTAAGCTCACCTTTCTGCTCTGCGTCCTCAATCATCTTGAGAGCTATCCTGTCTTTGACAGAATTACCAGGATTGAAATATTCCACTTTCACCAGTATGGTACCAGCGATGCCCTTATTCACAGAATTGAGCTTGACAAGCGGGGTATCACCAATGGTGTCAACTATGGATTCATAGTATTTCATATTGCTTATTTTAATTACAAAGTTACGGATATTACGACTGACAGCGCTTAGTTGTTTTTTTATTAAAAAGTGCACGCTATAAAGGATACAATTCCTGAATCTGAATAGTTTTGGATTATCAAAAAATAAGCAATATCAATGATCAATCAAATTGCGGTCTTTTGTGGTTCCAGCGGAGGAAAGGATCCCATCTACGCAGAGGAGGCAAGAAACCTGATGCAGCATTTTATTCAACGGAATATTGGACTTGTCTATGGCGGAGGAAAAGTTGGCCTCATGGGAGTGCTTGCTGAAGAGATGCTGAAAAACAATGGTGAGGTGCAGGGTGTAATACCTGAAAAGCTTATGGGTTGGGAGCTTGGCCATACTGGCATCACCAAACTGCATATTGTAAAAAACATGCACGACCGCAAAGCCCTGATGGCAGATCTGTCTGACGCATTTATCGCTATGCCCGGAGGGATAGGTACCCTTGAAGAGTTTATAGAAGTCTTTACATGGCTTCAGCTGGATTATCATCAGAAACCATGTGCCATTTACAATCCAAACAATTACTTCGATAAGTTTATGGAGTTTTTCGAGCACATGATTGAAGAGGGATTCTTATCAAAGAAAATTGCAAGTACACTGATCATCGAAGAGAACGCTGAAATTCTTCTGGATAAAATTCAGGAATTTTCGATGGTGAGATAAATCTTACAATCACCTGATGTGGATAAACGGGTGATTAATATGTGGATAAAAAAATGGATGAATTCGATAAATTCCACATTTGTTATTCACTTTTGGTTAAAATTGCGAGAACAATTACATAACACCGATAATGGTGAGCAAAAACAAACTAGACTGGAATCTCATCTTTCTCATTTTCGAAGTCTCTGCCTTCCTTGCTTTTCTGGCTGTGATTGTCCTAAACAAGTATTATCACTTTTTTAGCTAATCCCTTTTAAACCTTTTGCCTGGCAGGGTGTCTAAGCACCAAACAATTAAAAATTTACTGCCATGAAGAGATTAATATTCACCGTATATATGTTGCTGTTGTTCATTTTCTCAGCAACAGCCAAAGATCACATCATCAAGCATAGAACTATTGACCAGTGTGTGGTCGCAGTAAAGTCTTCAAATTCCATCAACCACAGGAAGGCTCATATCAGACATAAAAGGCTGCACAGAAAAAATGCACGGATAGAAAGGAAAATCCGGCGCACGCATAGACGACATATTGCAGCGCACCATTAAGATTTTAGGTTGATTAGATAATTTATACGGGCTTGGTGAAAATCAGTGATATTAAAGTCATTGTATTAAAAACAAAAAACCCGTCATTCAGAGACTTTGACTTGGTTTGAGCGAGGGAAGTCGTGGAATCTCTTCTAAAAATAAGACTCCACGCCCTTTCTACCCTTATCCTTATCCTAAAAGGGCTCTGAGTGACGTTAGAGGGGTTTTTGTTTTGAATTAATGTCGTAATCAGATACTTAAGGCACTTGGCTTAAGAGACCTATTACATTATTTGGCGATTTTCAGCAGGCCCTATTTAGCTAGTTTGGACTGTCCCGGATATTGACCCGGGACTTTTCTTTTTCAGAGACTGACTGTCTAAACAATTAACAAGTCGGTTATTCATCAGGTATTGTTTCGAAATCCGCCGGTTCAATCGGCTGGTTTATTTTAGATTTGCCAGATGGAGAAAGCTGCGCAGGAAGATTATCTAAAAGAACTTAATCCGGCCCAATTAGAAGGGGTGATCAATGTAGAAGGGCCATGTATGCTGATAGCAGGCGCAGGCTCAGGAAAAACAAGGGTACTCACCTATCGGATTGCCCATCTCATCCAGCACCACAATGTAGACCCTTTCAACATCATGGCGCTGACCTTTACCAACAAAGCCGCCAAAGAAATGCGTCACCGTATCGAAGGAATTGTTGGCGATGATGCACGCAACCTGTGGATGGGTACATTTCACTCCGTTTTCTCCCGGATACTTCGGGCAGAGGCTTCCCAAATTGGATTCCCAAGTAACTTCACCATTTACGATACGGATGATTCCAAGACTTTGATCAAGCAAATTGTCAAAGAGAAAAACCTGGATGATAAGCTCTACAAAGCCAATGTAGTTTACAACCGGATCTCGGGAGCCAAAAACAGGCTGGTCTCCTGGCAGGAATACCTCAACAATCCCATCTACGAGGAAGATGACCGGGCCAACATGCGACCGGAAATGGGAAATATCTACAAGACCTATGTCAACAGGTGTTTTGCAGCTGATGCCATGGACTTTGATGATCTCCTGTACTTTACGAATGTGCTTTTCCAGGAGCATCCGGACACACTCAACAAATACCAGCATCGATTCCACTATGTATTGATCGATGAGTTTCAGGATACTAACATCTCACAGTACCTGATCGCCAGAAAGCTGGCTGCTGTGAAGCAAAATATTGCCGTAGTGGGTGACGATGCACAAAGTATCTATGGTTTCAGGGGTGCAGACATCCAAAACATCCTCAATTTTGAGCGTGACTACCCGGATCTGAAAGTCATTAAACTGGAGCAGAACTATCGTTCCAGCAAAAACATTGTCAACGCCGCCAACTCCATCATCAACAAAAACAAGGCCCAGATCAAAAAGAATGTCTGGACAGACAATGAAGACGGAGACCTCATCGACCTGATCAAAGCAACAAGCGATAATGAGGAAGGCAGATTGGTTGCCAGCAGCATCTTCGAAACCAAGATGCAGCAACATGCTTCTACTGACGAATTTGCCATCCTATACCGAACAAATAGTCAGTCACGATCTATGGAAGAGGCCCTGCGAAGGATGAACATCCGCTACAGGGTAGTTGGTGGCGTATCGTTCTACCAACGCAAAGAAATTAAAGACCTGCTTAGCTACCTGCGTTTCGTGGTAAACATGAATGATGAACAGGCCATGCGAAGGATCATCAACCTTCCGAAGCGAGGTATCGGACCTGGTACTGTAGAAAAACTTGTAGTTGCTGCCGAAGAAGAGCAAAAATCTCTGTGGGAGATCCTGGAGCATGGCTCCAAATATGTGGGAGGTAAAGGAGGCACGCAAGTAGAAAACTTCGCCACTTTGATCAAGAGCTTCCGGCTTACCTCTGAGAAAAAGGATGCATATGACACAGCGACACAAGTAGCCAAGACCTCCGGCCTGCTGAAGGAGCTTTACGAGGATAAGACAGTAGAAGGCATGAGCCGGTACGAAAACGTGCAGGAGCTCCTCAATGCAATCAAAGAATTTACCGATGACCAGGCCCGCGAAGACAAGAGCCTGAGTGCCTTCCTTCAGGAAGTAGCATTGCTTACGGATGCAGATAACCAGAATGACTCTGATGAAGCGGTGACCCTGATGACCATTCACATGGCCAAGGGACTTGAGTTTAACTATGTATATATCGTTGGACTCGAAGAAGAGCTATTTCCTTCTCAGATGATGCTGAGTAGCCGTGCTGATCTCGAAGAGGAGCGCCGGTTGTTTTATGTGGCCATTACCCGGGCGAAGAAGAAACTCCATTTCAGCTATGCGCTGAACAGATATCGATTTGGCAGGTTGAAAAACTGTGAGCCGAGCCGGTTCATCGAAGAAGTGGATCCGGCTTTCATCAAGGTGAATAAGAAATTTTCCACTACGGCTCCCCTCTCCTCTGCTGAAAGCTATGTGACTAAGAATTTTGTCAACAACCTGAAAAAAGACCAGGCCAACCGAAAGTTTGCATCTGCTCCCACGCACCAGGTGAGTGAAGATTTTCAGCCCAGTGATACCTCGGAGCTTGCTGTCGGTATGAAGGTAGAACATCCCAAGTTTGGCTTTGGCGAGGTGACGCTGATCGACGAACAGGGATCCAACCGCAAGGCCAAAGTCAACTTTGAGACTACCGGCGAGAAAACCTTGTTGCTTTCTTTCGCCAAGCTGAGAATTTGCTGATTTGATTGACCTCCAAGTTGACTTGATTGGCTTTTTTATATGCCACAAAGGCACAAGGCTTTATAAGCCACTGATTCACGAATAATAGCTAATGAAAGTGATTTACTCTGGTGTAAATTGAAATTAAGTTCATTCGGATCCGTGAAGGCTTGACCTGCTTCCTTGACATTCAATAAATGTCCATTCACTATTTGTTTTGATGAATTTCACTCATTAATTCATCTGAAAGTTTAAATTTGGCGCTTTGCCAAAAATCTGAAAACCCATTTATGAAAATCAAACACACCTCCTCAACCCTATTCTCTCTACTTATCGTACTTGCTTCTGCTGCATTATTTGTGCAATGCACAGGTGAAACCAAAGAAGCGGTAAAAGAGACAATCAACGAAACTGACCTGATTGCTCCTGATGGTTTTTCTGTTTTTGAAATTGGCAGGGATCTGGGTGCTGTGAGACACCTGACTGTTGCTCCGAATGGAGACATCTATGCCAACAGAAAAGCGTTGAAAGATGGGAAAGCGATCGTGGTATTGAAAGACAAAAACAACGACGGCAAGATAGATAGTCAGGAGAATTTCGGAGAGCTTCCCGGAACTGAGGTGCTGGTAAAAAATGGTTACCTGTATGCCTCCTCTAATTCGGGCATCTTTCGTTACAAAATGAATGGTCAACATGAGATCGTCGATACCAATTCACCTGAAAACATTGTGAACGGACTGATCGATATGGGGCGCGACAATGCCAAGCCCTTTACCATGGATGGCAATGGCAATATCTATGTGACGGTTGGATCATGGAACGATCCATGCAGGGATGCGGAGGACAAGACCGGAATGAATCCCTGTACGATCCTGGATTCGGCAGCAGGTATCTGGAAATTCCGTGCAGACAAGCTTAACCAAACTTATGCAGATGGATCGAGATACGTGACAGGACTGAAAAATCCTGTTGGGTTAGACTGGAACAACCAAACTAACTCCCTGTTTGCTACTGACCATGGTCGAGGAAAACTTCACCTGTATTACCCTGACCTCTACACCCAGCAACAGGATAATGACCTACCTGCCGAAACATTCTATGAATTGAAGGAAAACGACAATGCCGGATGGCCTTATACGTACTATGACCATATCCAGAATGCCAGGATTGTTTCTCCAGAGTATGGTGGTGACGGCAAGAAAACCGGAGGTGAAGATGCCATTGATCCCATCATGGCTTTTCCCGCGCATTATGGCCCGAATGACGTACTGTTTTATACAGGCGACATGTTCCCGGAGCGATATAAAAATGGGGCATTCATTGCTTTCCATGGCCAAAACAAAAACCTTAATAAAGGCTACTTTGTGGCTTTTGTGCCCTTCGAAAATGGTAAGCCAACAGGAAAGTGGGAGATCTTCCTGGATAACTTCGCCGGAATCAACCTGGCCAATCCTCAGGGCGAATTACAACACCGACCTTGTGGTCTGGCTCAGGGACCTGATGGTGCGCTTTACATCGCTGATGACCATGGTGGGTCAATCTTTAAGGTGACTTATTAAAGAAGGTATCACCTGACTTCCACCAGGATTGCTTTGCAGTATTTCTGACAATTTAACTACCAGTTACCCACTACTCCCGGGCAACTGGTAGCATTGTTTCCTTTCAATCACCAATTGCAACAAGTTGCCATCCAGGCAGATTGTAAGGTTCGACATATTTCACTATTTTACTCTGGCTAATTGGGATCGAGAGTTTTCTCTTTAGTAAACTCCAATAGCAACCAGGTTTTCGCATTTTTTATCGAAAGTAGTGATAAAATGAAAATCGAACCGCTGATAAGGTATTTTGAAAAATTCCTCCCCCTTGAGGAATCTGAAATTTCATTTTTGGAATCAGTATTTGAAGAAAGAAGGGTTAGACGAAGGCAGTTCATACTTCAGGAAGGTGACGTCAGCAAGTTCAATACTTTCGTTGCAGAGGGTTGTTTTAAAATGTATATGGTAGATGCTGAAGGAAAAGAACATAACCTTCAATTTGCTATTGAAAACTGGTGGATTGGCGACATTGGAAGCTTCCTTACCGAACAGCCAAGTAATCTATATATTGAAGCCATTGAAAACTCCGTCATTCTCAGAATAAAAAAACAAGACCAGGAACAGCTGTTTGAAGCCTATCCCAAATTCGATAAAATATTCAGAATACTCACAGAAAGGGCATTGATTAGTTTTCAAAGAAGAGTTTTACAGAATATCAGTTCTACAGCTGAAGAGAGATATCTGGATTTCATTGAAAGGTATCCCTATTTCTTTAATCGTGTTTCCAACGTACAAATTGCATCATTTCTAGGGATCACTCCTGAATTTCTCAGCACTATCAGACACAAATTGGCAAAGGTTAAACCTTAAACTACCTTAAGCTTCTTTCTAAATCTACCTTATAGGTCCGGGATTTTATTCTGACAGACCTTTGTCTGATAAATTATTAATCACTTAATTCTTAAAAAAATGAACCCATTAGTAGCGCTTGGATTGGCAGCATTTTTCCTGCTACCCGGCAACCCAAATCAAACTCAAACAGCATCACATGTGATCAAAAACACAGAACATTCGGCAGGTGGTGAAACTGAAATTCAAAAAGCAACGCCGACGCATATCATTCAAAAACTACTTGAAGATCCTACAAATCTTGAGCACACACTCAAATATCTGGCAGAGGATTTCGTGTATGTTTCCCTGAACTACAAAAATGATGATCTGCATAAGATTATGCCATGGACCGGAACCCATCACGGACCCCACAGTTTCTCGAAAGTATTCAAAGGAGTTTATGAACGATGGACTGTAGATGAATTCACTCCCGAGGCTGCATTTGACGATGGTGAAAATGTAGCTATTTTCGGCAGTTTCACCCTAAGATCAAAGACACTCGATCGTGCACGTAACTCTCCATTCTCAATTTTTGCGAAAGTGAATGCAGAAGGCAAGATCACCTATTTTCAGTATATGGAGGATACATTTGCCACAGCCGACACCTTTAGGACAGGAGGGGCATGGATCTTTAAACCTTTGCCACAAATGAAGGTCAGGATATAGTAAGAAAATGAAGAATCGAACCATTTTGTGAAAGGATTTCAGATTACAGCGCTGTCATTTTTCAAAAATTGATCGCGCTGTTTTCTTTTTTATGCCGTATTTGTAGCAGTTTGGAAATGATCGAGGTTTCATACAAACGTTTTAAACCATTTAATTAATTTTATTGACCATTTGAGTCAATTTCCAAAAACATGAGCGAAGAACGAATTTTAACCCAACACCCTCAAGGTAAAGATGGCGTTAACATCCTCAAAAGTAAGTATGATGTCATCAGTGAATTTATTTTGAAGACTATCAAAGCGCACAAAGAAATCTCTTTTGATGAATTGACAGATCTGGCTGATGAAACCCTGAGCAGTTCGTTTGATGGTAAGGTGATCTGGTATATGGTAACCGTAAAACTAGACCTGGAAGCGAGGGGACTTATTGAGCGGATTCCCAAAACCAGTCCTCATAAACTAAGATTAGTCAATACATGATCTCAACTTGCTCAGGCATATAGATTGATGCAAAAAGTCGTAGTACTTCCCCTCCTGTTCCTATTTGTTGGAGGAATATGTCTTGGACAGCCTTACTATACTTATACTCAGCCTGGCTCTTATGAAGACGGATGGGCGACCGACGACATCTCTTCACTTAAAATTGATACTGTCCTGATTTATCGATTATTCAATAAGCTCATTCAGGAAGACCACAAGGTTCACAGCATACTCCTTGTAAGACAAAACAAGCTCCTGATTGAGGAGTACTATGGTGGACACGATATAAAAACTTTGCACGACCTGCGATCCACAACCAAAAGCATCCTGGCTTTACTCATAGGTATCGCGATTGACAAGGGATTTATCCAGGATATAGATGATCCTTTCATGCAATATCTCAAGGAGCCGATTGCAGAAAAAAACCTTGACGAAAGAAAAGGTCTGATCACCATCCGCCACCTGCTTACCATGTCGAGTGGACTGGATTGCAACGATTGGGATTCAGCATCAAAAGGACAGGAAGATAAAGTCTACAAGAAAAAAGACTGGCTCCAGTATACGCTTGACCTCCCGATGATCAATGATCCTGGTACAGTATCTAATTACTGCTCGATGGGCACTGTTTTGATTGCAGAGATCATCAGTCAGGCTACCGGCATGACCATCCAGGAATTTGCTCAACAGTATCTGTTTGACAAGTTGGGTATCACCAGGGTGGAGTGGGGACACACATCCAACAAGGAAGTAATTGCTTCAGGAAAAAGACTGTACATGACTCCCAGGGATCTGGCGAAGATCGGGCAACTTATTCTCAATAATGGAAGCTGGAATGGGAAGCAAATTGTTTCTGAAGGATGGATTGAAGCTGCCACTACTCCTAAAACGCAGATCACAGGCATTGACTACGGCTTTTTATGGTGGAGTATCACGTTGAGATCCGAGGATAAGGTTTTTCACTCAAAAACAGCTACTGGCAATGGTGGCCAATATATCATGATCATTCCGGAAGTGGATCTGGTTGCAGTTTTTACTGGTGGTGCTTACAACTCTCAGGATGATAAGTTGCCATTTGCTATCATGCAGGATATTTTCTTACCGGCTTTCAATATCAGCAAGCATAAGTAGAATCACCTGCCGGAAGTACCGTATTTTCCTTTCCTGGGTAATTAAACTATGATGAAAAAATTCACGTTCTTTGAGAAGGTTATCAGGTCTAATTTGATTTTATCCAGAACAAACCAATCAAAGATGAATTTCAGTAAGAGCATAAGTTTCAATCGGAGTCCCTTAAATGTATTTGCATTATCCATATTGTTGATGCTCGCAGCTTGTGGTTATGACTTTCAGGGACACGAAAGAAAGCAAAAAGTCAAAGACAAATATGATTTGATGAAGGTGAATGTTGTGCCACAGGATTTGCCAATGAGAGACACCACTTACATTCCCATCTATTCTCAGATTTATAATGAAACAAAGGAAACCAAGTTCAATCTGACTGCTACTGCAAGTTTGAGAAACACCAGTCTAAGGCACAGCATATATATCACATCAGTAGACTATTACGACTCTTTTGGTGACGTAGCTAAAGCATTCCAGGACACCCCTATCAAACTGGGACCCATGCAGACCATTGAGTATGTCATTGAGGAAGGGGACATAAGTGGTGGCACAGGACCCAATTTCATCATTGTATGGCAGGCTGAGAGCACGGATGTAGAGCCAATTTTCGAAGGGGTCATGCTTTCCAATCATGCCCAACAAGGTATTTCATTTACAACAAAGGGTATTTCCATCAGCAACAAATAACCATGACATGAAACACGAAAAAGACCACAGAGCATCCATCGTACTCCCGTCCGGGCAAGGTCGTGTCTACAACTGTGGGCCCATGACTGCTATATTCAAAGCTGATGAAAACGAAACAGACGAGAAATACAGTGTCTCGGAATGGTGGCTCGAACCCAACTCTGACGGTCCGGGTGCTCATCAACATGAAGATAATGATGAGATCTTTTATGTGCTGGAAGGCACCACTTCTTTTCTGGTCGGTGACAAATGGGTGGACGCAGACAAAGGAACTTTTCTCCGTGTACCTTCAAAGACCATGCACGATTTTAAGAATAAGACAGATCAGAGAACGGGCATTCTGAATTTCTACATCCCCGGTGGTTTTGAAAGGGACATGCCCAAAATTGTAAAATGGTTTGAGGAGAATACTTGAAGGATATTTGTCATCCAAACTACATTACTTTCAAAAGATAGTGCCCTATTATTTTTATTCTGTTTCCAATTTATATATAATTGCTATATCAATTATTGCACAATCAAGTGAACATTGAAGGCATCATACTTTTCCAGATAGATAAAACCAGTAAGATTTCTAAGCTGTTTTCGCAACGGGAATTTGACCGCCTTGGGATGGATATAACCGTGGAACAATGGATCCTATTAAAAATTATTGATGAAAATGATGGGCTTACTCAAAAGGAACTGGCTCAAAAATCATTGCGAGACCCGGCTTCTATCACACGTACATTAGACCTTTTAGCAAAGAAAGATTTTATTGAAAGAAAAGCTGTTCCAGACAACAGACGACAATACAGTATTTGTCTTAAACGTGAGGGAATTAGATTCATTAGAAAATATTTACCCGTTGTAGATTCCCATCGCTCAAAAAGTATCGAGGGGCTATCCAATCAAGAGGTCAAACAACTGAACCAATTACTCTTTAAAATTCAGCAAAACCTTCAATAAAAAAATTTATGCATAAAATTGATATATCAATAATTGATTAAACAAGAAAATAAATAATTAGTAAAACATAAACACACAACAAAATGAAAAAAGTAATGCTTATGAGTATCATCGCACTTTTCATAACTACCAGTTGCAAAGCGCAATCAGTTGAAGAAAATGCGATCAAGGGAACGATTACAGCTTATTCAAAAGCTGGTGATATCAACGATGCTGACAAACTGGCTGGTTATCTGGATGACAATTATCGCATCGTGATGAATCAATTGTTTGGAAGTACAGAGATCAGCATAATGCCAAAAAATATTTATCTGGAAAAGATCAGGACCAAAGAGTATGGTGGAGATAAACGAAAAATTGATATCACCACCCTGATTCTCAATGGTAATACAGCCAGTGCCCGGGTTGTTTTTACGGGCTCAAAAATGACTTTTGCCTCCATTCTAACCCTTGCCAGGGATGTACATGGTGAGTGGAAAATCCTTAGTGATATGCCGGTAGTTTTGTAGCGCAAAGCGATGTCAGTTATAATGGCCGGATGTTCTATTCCGGCCATAAATCTACTTCAACTAAAATTCAGAAGGTTTTCATAGTCTCTCTTTTAGTTTCACTGGTATAGTTTATTAGTATTCACTATACCATATTACAAATCGTGCGCAACCTGACCCTTGCTGTTTTCTCCCTGCTCTTATTTTCAACCTGCAGCCCCAAAAAAGAAATTAAAACAGTACGCATCGGTATGTGCTCCGACGTGCACCTCCCCACTATGCATGATGCGGAATACCGGATCAGCTCCTTCATTGACAGCATGAAGATTGCAAAACCTGATTTTATTGTGGAGTTGGGAGACTTCGGGATCCCGCACGAACGCTTTGCCCCGTATTTTGACATCTGGAATTCATTTCCCGGTCCGAAGTATCACATTATTGGTAACCATGAAATGGATGGAGGTACAACAATGGAGGAAGCATTGGCATATCGGAAGATGAAAAATTCCTATTATTCCTTTTCACAGAATGGATTTCTTTTCATTGTATTAGATGGGAATGACAAAGAATATCCGGAACAAAAGGGCTACCGCTCCTTTATCGGTTCCGAGCAGGTCGACTGGATCAAATTACAGCTTGACCTAGCTACTGAACCCGTCATCTTCTTTTCCCACCAGGGTATTGGCAGCGACCCCGGTACCCCAGGGGAGCGTTACAGTATTAAAAATGCTACTGCAGTAAGGGAGATCTTCGAAGCTCATAACAGAAAGAACCCGGAAAACAGGGTGATCGTCAGCTTCAATGGGCACACACATCATGACTTTGCAGAAAACATCAATGGGATCTGGTATATCACCATTAATTCTATGGCTTACAAATGGCTGGGAGAAGAATACGAGTATCTCAGATATGGTGAAGAAGTAGACAGGGACTTCCGCTGGATAAAGTATACTGCTCCTTATAAAGATCCACTCTACACGTTGGTAGAGATCTCTACCGAGGGATACATCAGGATGTCAGGGAAATCTTCTACTTATGTAGGTCCATCTCCTTGGGAGCTGGGTTATCCAGAATACCTGAAGCCTTTTGTAAAGCCCAGGATCGAGGAAAGGGTGATGAGGTTTTGAAGTAACCTTTACGACGAAAGATTTGTAATCCCATAAATTCCTGGAGGATACTGGAGGAAGTTTATCTGGTTCTTACCAAAAATCCATATTTTAGCTATGACCAAACCATTTTACCTTATTTAAGCCAACATACTCTCACAAACCCAGTATCCATGAGTATTCCTAACCCAAAAAGTCTATTTCTAGTATTGCCTTTTCTGCTTTTTACTGTTTTTATCGCACAGGGCCAGGACCTAATTGTATCCATTGAAAATGATTCAATTAATTGTAAGATTACCATGGTTGATGAAAATAGTGTCCACTACAAATTTCAATATGACAAAAAATTCATTCCATCTATACTCTTAAGGGAAAATATATCTACTTATAAATATGGTTATTATGATTATATGTTCCCATACTCAAATAATAGATGGGCATTTGATTTTGGAGGGAGTTTTAGGGTGGCCAAATTACATGATGACATTCCTCCGAACTTAAAAGAGTTCACAAGACAGCTCAAATCAGGAGTTAATTATGGAGTCAGCTATACACATTTTTATAACAGGACAAATGGATTAGGTTTTAAATACAGTTTGCACAATTCAAAAAATGAAAAGATTGGTATTGTTGTTCCTGGTTTTTTTGGATCTTCCTCTTTTTCAACAATAAAAGAGCGAATCAATATTACTTACATAGCTCCCTTCTATTCTTGTAGAGTTCAAAATTTGACTGGAGGAAATGTCTGGTTGTTTAATTTCGGAATGGGCTACCTCAGGTATAATGATAAGGTGTCATTTACCTCAACAACTACTTATACAGGAAATACTTTAGGCTTCAATCTCGATATTGGACATGACTTCATTCTTTCTGAGAGTTTTGCCCTTGGTTTTCAATTTTCATATGTAGCAGGAACCTTAACCAGGATTAATGATGGTAGAAGTACAACTGATTTGGACAAAAAGGACTATGAAAGTCTCAACAGGCTAGACATTACCTTCGGTATTCGGTTTTATTAGATCCGTTCACCACACTTCTACTTTATGGATTAGCACAAACCGCGAACGAAAATGAGGACCAATACATACCTGTTGATTATTTTTTTATGTTTCTCTTCCTCCTGCCGATACATAAAACCCTACAACTACAAACATTTTCCGCAAGATTTTCAATCGATCCGGCATGAATATGAGAACTACTATCACCTTGCTGGATGCCAACCGGGTGAAACCATAGCTAGTATTGGGGCTGGTAATGGATTGAAGGAAATCCAGATATCCTATTTTGTAAATGATATCACCTGGTATCTCCAGGAGATTGACGCAGCCAGGCTTTATGATTTCTATGATGTACTGGAACACCATGAAAACCTTGGCGGAACACCTGCAGCGACGTTTAACCTTGTAGTGGGGACCGAGCAGTCCACCAACCTGCCCAAAGCGACCTTTGACAGAATACTGATGATCAATGTCTTTCATGAGATAGACGCTCGTAAGGAGATCATGATGGAAGTCCATAAATTATTGAAGAAAAATGGTGAACTGGTGATCATGGAACGGATGGGTGAAAATCCAGGAGAAATCCATGGAGACTGCAAGTATCCCAAGCTTCTTGAAACTGACTTACTGAAAGAAATGGATGGCTATGGCTACCAGTTGAGCGATAAACAGCTCGGGGAAGAGATGTCCAATCTAATGTTTTATGTTTTTGACCATTGATTCTGTTGTGTATTGAACAATCAATAAGCCTCCCAGAACACCTTAGAACCTCCCAGAACACCTAAAAATCTCCCAGATTTACCTGGAAACGTCCCAGATCGTGTTGGAAGTCACCCAGATCGACTCAGAAGTCCGCCAGATCGACTCAGAAGTCTCCCAGATCAGCTCAGAAGTCTCCCAGATCGGACAGAAATCGTCCCAGATCGACAAAAACATGGTTAGGGGACTGAAAAAAATGACCATCTATGACTCGTCCTAAAATAAGTTGACAGGTTATTAATTAATTCTAAATGTGGTTTACAATAGTAAACAAAATTCCTAATTGTACTTTACCAGCATTACTATAATCCTGGGATAAGTAGACAGGTCTAGGGTCTGGTCCTGCTTTAGGTTGTCATCTTAATCGTTAATCCTACATTTTATTGTCATGGGTTTATGTAATCCTTTAATTGATTGACAGTCATTTTATTAATCCTGCCCAGTCTTTACACTTACTTTTTTGGTACTGGATTTAATTGACAGCTCTTCTGCTAAGTCCCGTTTCCAATTGTCAGCATTATGCATCTGTTCAGGTGTTTGACCATCCAGGTTTTGATGAGGACGCCTTGTATTGTAAGATTCAACAGCAGCATTTATCAGGTTCCTAGCTTTATCTTCAGCATCAAGGGTTTTCCCTAGTCCATATTCTTGTTTCAAGATCCCATTGATCCGTTCAGCTAGGGCATTTTCATGCGGACTTCCTTTTGATGCCATACTGATGCCAATACCATTGGTTTTGAGCATATTGATATAGCTATGAGAGCAGTACTGAACTCCTTGATCGCTATGATGGATCAGCTTGCGTTTTGGATACCGGCGATTACCCAGAGCCATCATTAATGCCTTCATCGACCCTTCCACAGATAAGTCTTCGTGTAATCGATAACCCATGATCTTGCGGGAGTATGCATCGGTAATCAGGCTCAAATACATGAACCTGTCCTTTACCCTCACATAAGTGATGTCACTGACCCAAAGCTGTTCTGATTCTATCAGGTTGAGGCTTTCTGTCAGGTTTGGATAGCGTCTAAAACCATGTGTGTTGTCAGTAGTTCTAGGTTTTCTCCGTTTCCTTTGGCGGACTTTGAGTCCACGGCTATCCATGATAAGGAATAGCTGATCCCGTCCAATATAGAGGCCTTGTTTGCCGAGTTGTTCGTTAATTAAGGGAAGTAATTTACGTGCACCTAACCTCTGATTACCAACTCGATCCCGTGTTTCGACCACCAGCTCAGCTACTATGGTGGCGAATGTCAGCCTACTATCTCTTTTTTGTAAACCTTGATAATAGGCCTGACGGCTTTTTCCAAGCAATTGACACAGGTACGCCAGACCTCTGCCAGGATAAATGACCCGCATTATTTGGACTGCTTGGAGCCAGTCTTTTTTCTGATATCAATGTTATGACGATCTTCAGCCACATCAATGAGCGTCTCTAAGGCAGCTACTTTCATTGTGGCCAGTTCTAAGGCTTTCTTTAGTGCTTCTACTTCTTTTTCAGCATTGGAACCTTCTTCTTTTTGACCTTTTTTCATCTTATCTAAAATACGATAATAGCCTAATTCAGTCAAGATATCCCGCTTGATGTGCCCTAAACTTCCTGATGGTATCCCGTGCTTCCTTTCAATGAAGGAAAGGCTTTCCTGGTTGGAAACAAGGTCATCGATAAGTTTTATCCGAAATGCTTGATGATAGTTTTGACTGTTCTTGTACTTTCCAAAGTTTTCTGATTTTAATTCCTCTTTCATTTGACACTTCATTTGTGTCAACCTATTTCAGGACATGACCCTAGGCACCAACAAAGCTCAAGAACCTGCTTTTAGTCATCCAGAAGCTTGATTAAATGACCCTTGACGAGCTGAAAGATTGCAGGAAGCAGGTTTTAGAAACCAATTAACTGGAAATATGTATTTGAATCATTTTTTCAATGCCAGAGATCTCATCAACACATTTGATCAGGCAACTTACAGCAATCTGATCAGATGATTTCATCTAAAAATCACTTCACATCCCACCAAACTCGAAGTATCCAATTTATCAGACCCCTTATAGGCTGATTACAGCCCTGATGCTTCTATGAGAATTTATTTTTATGTTTGAATAAAATTATAGCTTATAATTGCATACATTTAATACGGAAGTTGTTGTTACTATCCAGAACTCACCCCTTGTTTTTTGTCTGCCTGGTTTACTATCTCCTGATGAGTTTGTATGTGCCCGGGTTTCTATCTTTCAACAATTCGCTGAATATCATTTTTAACTTATTGCCACTGTTGATCGCCGTAATGGGACAAACAACTGTAATCCTCACAGCAGGTATTGACCTCTCTGTGACTTCAATAATTGCTATGACCAGTGTGGTAGGCGGTTACACGATGACCTCAGAATCCATCCTTGCATTGGGTCCTGGTGCAGCCATTTTCATCGGTGTTTCTATGATGGTCCTCACAGGTATGCTGATAGGAATGATAAACGGAGCATCGATCCACTATTTTGGGATGCCCCCATTCATGGTTACACTTACTACAATGATCTTATTTAGCGGGGTTGCCATCTGGTCTACCTCCTCTCAAAACATCTACAGATTACCAGAAACATTTATTGACCTGTACTATATACACTTTCTGTATATCCCGGTTCCTGTATATATGGGTGCATTGATCGTGTTGCTAAGTCATTTTATTCTAAATAAATCATTGATAGGGCGGTGGATCTATGCCATCGGACATAATAAAAAAGCTTCGGAGATCTCCGGAGTCAGAATTAATTATACCATTCTATTTGTGTATGTCTACAGTGGTTTTTGTATGGCTATTGCTTCTATTTTATATACTTCCAGGCTTGAAACAGGTTCACCTGTCATGGGTAAAAATATTTTACTGGATATTATAGGGGCTGTAGTGATAGGAGGCACAAGTCTTTTTGGTGGCAAAGGAAAAATTGGATGGTCTTTGCTGGGTGTATTATTTATTGTGTTACTGGACAATAGTCTCAATCTGCTTGGTATTTCCTTTTATGTGATCATGATCATAAAGGGAATTGTAATAATTACTGCGGCTTTGCTTAATACCAAAGAATTTTTCGTACAAAAATCAAGTACCAATGCTACTTAAGGTTGAAAATCTCCAAAAGAAGTTTGGTGAAAACCTAGTGCTAAAAGACATTAGCTTTCAGCTTGATCAGGGTGAAGTATTGGGACTTGTTGGTGAAAACGGGGCTGGTAAGTCTACCCTAATGAACATTTTGGCCGGGGTCATAGCTCCCTCCTACGGGACAATTTACTATGAAGGCAAAGAGTTTCAACCAAAGCATCCAAAATACGCTTATGAGCAAGGAATTGTATTTGTTCACCAGGAGCTTAACCTGTTTTCGAATCTTACAATTGCAGAAAACCTTTTTCTGATCGACCTGCCAACAGTAAAGATCGGAAGTTTCCGAATGCTCAATAAGCAGTTGTTGCGCAAGAAAGCGATAAGTCTGCTACAGAGAGTGGGGTTGGAAATGAGTCCTGACACGCTGATTGAAAAATTAACCCCCGCTCAAAAACAGCTTGTTGAAATTGCCAAATCACTGGGAACATCTCCTAAATTGATCATCTTCGATGAACCTACCACCTCCCTTTCGGCTCATGAATCCGAGAAGCTATTCGACCTGATCAGGGAATTAAAATCAGATGGTATTTCGGTCATCTTCATCTCACATAATCTAGAAGACGTAATTAATATTTCTGATTTTATAACAGTACTTCGTGACGGTTCCTTGATCAATACATATCCAAATGGGGATAAGCCTGTTGAGAAAGAGAAGCTGATCACAGATATGATCGGTAGAAATATGAGTCAACTATTCCCCGAAAAAGAATCTATTGTCCATGAAAAACCACAGACTGTGCTAAAGATTGATGGGCTGACTGGAAATCGTTTCACTGGCATCTCTTTCGAAATTAAGGAAAGCGAAATTCTTGGCATTTATGGTTTGGTTGGAGCTGGCCGCTCGGAGCTTTTGAATGCTATTTATGGAATTGATCCAATATCTTCAGGAGAAATTACATGGGGAAATCAGCCTGTAAAGACACCAAGTCCATCCAAATGGATAGAATATGGTGTAGGCTATGTCACAGAAGACAGATCAGAAGGACTTTTGTTGGAGGATAGCATAACAAATAATGTTGCAGTACCAAGCTTTCCCGCATATTCAAAAAATAATTTCAGAATCGTTGAATGGAAATCGCTAAAGCCTTCGATATTATCATCTGTTGAAACGACACAACTCAAATACAATTCCCTGGAGAAAGACCCGGTTTCAAATTTAAGTGGGGGGAACCAGCAAAAAGTAGTATTGTCAAAATGGATGCTGATGGATCCAAAGTTGCTACTCATAGATGAGCCCACCCGTGGCATTGATGTTGGGGCTAAATATGAAATTTATGTCCTGATCAGAAAGTTGGTAAGTCAGCAAAAAAGTGTGTTGATTGTTTCTTCCGAGATCGAGGAATTGATTGGCTTGTGTGATACCATTTTGGTCATGAGTCAGGGAAAACTGGTTAATAAATTTGATCGGAATAAATTCAACAGATCAGAAATCTTAAAATCAGCCCTACATAGTGATGTTGCAAAAGCCTAATAATATGCTAAAGTATACCAATCTCTACCTATTCGTAATCATAGTGATTGTATTCAGCATCTTATCGCCACAGTTTTTGTCGTTCTCCAATTTGGCCAATGTTCTTATACAGGGTTCAGCCATTGCTATCATTGCAATCGGCATGACATACGTTTTGCTCACTGCCGGCATCGACCTTTCTGTTGGGTCCGTAATGTTTCTTACAGGCGTTATCGGAGGAAAACTTATTTTGTCCGGAGTCCCAATTTGGGTCACCTGCATAGTCATGATCATTATCGGCCTGGTCTTTGGTCTTATGAATGGACTATTTGTGACCAGATTTAAATTAATCCCATTCATTGTCACCCTATCCACTTACTATATAGGTAGAGGGTTAGGGTTGCAAATTTCCGAGACCAGGGCTATAAACCTGCCGGAGACCTTTACAAATCTTGGCTCAGCAACATTATTGGCAATACCTGTACCTATATTGGTGTTGTTTATAGTAGTGATTTTTGCTCATTTTGTGCTTGAATACTCTGTGCTCGGAAGACACATCTATGCACTTGGAAACAATAAGGAAAAGGCGATAAAAGCCGGAATCCGGGTAAAGAGGCTGCTACTATTGGTATATCTGATTAGTGGCGGATTAGCCGTTATTGGTGGGCTGGTTGCGTTGTCGCAGCTTGGTGCAGTATCGCCTACTTTTGGATTTCAATATGAATTCATGGCGATAGCTGCAGCAGTACTGGGAGGTACAAGCTTATTTGGAGGCAAAGGCTCTGTACCTGGCACAATTGCTGGTGCTTACATCATACAATCTTTGCAAAGTGGCCTTGTAATGATCAATGCAGACCCCTATTTATATCCAATTATTACCGGGTTGGTAATTTATGTTCTTGTAATGATCGATGGAATAAGGAACCATAGTCGCATCAACTTCTCACAAGGATTAAGGTTGTTTCGCCGATGAGCAAAATCATATGCTCGGGACAGTTGAAAGCAACCTATAAGGATGGGTATTTATGTGATATCAGCTACGCAGACATCCCAGTCATTGACCGACTATATATTGCGGTACGTGACCAGTTTTGGAACACCATCCCGGGAAAAATAGAGCACTTAAAAATCAAAGAATCGGATATCGGCTTTGAAATTTCTTTCGTAAGTCATCACGCTGAAAATGAAGTTAACTTCCAATATGAGTGTCAATGTAGCTATCATGGTTCTGATCTTCTCTTTGAAGTTAAAGGAGAAGCTTTATCAGGTTTTATGAAAAACAGGATTGGGATTTGTATTCATCATCCGGTTGAAATCTCCGATCTGCCAGTCCAGATCAAACATATTGACCACCAAATATCTATTGGAAAATTTCCAGTCCTTATCAGCCCTCATCAACCCTTCAAAGACATAAGTGAAATAAGTTATATCCAGAATAGCTTAAACATTCATTTTCTCTTCGATGGTGATATTTTTGAAATGGAGGATCACCGAAACTGGATGGACTTTTCATTCAAAACCTATTCCACACCACTGGAGAATCCATTTCCCGTTCATGTATCAAAGGGAGAAAAAATAAATCAGAAAATAAGAATTTCCCTCACTGACCATGCGGGATTGAACAGAATTCCAAACCAAGTCAGACCAGAACTTAAAGTAAAAAAAGACATTAAATATAAATTACCGGCAATAGGGTTAGAAGCGAATACCTTTGAGTTATCAAATTCCGAAACCAGTCTGTTGAGGAATGTTGACCTTTCTTTTGTTCGGGTAGAAGTTAGATTTGATCAACCATCCTGGCAACAGGACATGATCTCCCGCATTAATCAGGCAAACGCATTGTTTGTACCGATTGAACTCATTGTTTTCCTTGATCAACCACGAATAGAAGAACTCAAAGAAATTCAGCGACTGGCTAAATCAATTTCCAACATTACAATCATTGATCCGAAAGCAGTTTGCACTTCCAGTCAATTTATTCAACGACACATAGAGGATTTCAGGTTAATATTTCAAAACATACCTGTTGGAAGTGGGACAAATCATTACTTCACTGAGCTCAACAGATCGCCAATATCTTCTGATCAGCTGGATTACCTTTCCTTTTCCCTCAACCCGCAGGTTCATGGATTTGATGATTCTACCCTGATAAATAATTTACAAACCATTAGTCATATTTCCAGGACTGCCAAAAAATTAACCAAAACCAATAACATTGCAATTTCCCCAATTACATTAAAGCCAAGGTTCAACCCGAATGCTCTGGCTAAAGGAAAACTTGCCGCAGATCCAAGACAAAAGACCCAATTCAATGCCTTGTGGACGCTGGGGTGCATCAAACACATTGCTCAAAACAGCATATTTTCGGCTGCATTCTACGAGACCATTGGTGATTTTGGAATAATGAAAAAAGGAACACTGGACAGAGACAATGTATTCCCGGTTTATCAAGTATTTGAATTAATATCAAAATTCCGGAATCATTCTGTAGTGCATACAGAAAGCAGCCATCCACAAAAATTCGAAGGTTTGATTTTTGAAACCCGGAATAGCATAGAACTCATCCTCGCCAACTTTTGCAATACAGACCAGACAATCACAGTTTTAGATCACAATTACACCCTGACTCCATGCTCCATTTACTCGACCCAACTTTAAATAGAATTAATAATCGAGAGCTGAATAATATATGCTATTTTAGTGTATTTTTGTATACAATATGGATATTGGAATCAGTTCGTACACATATACCTGGGCTGTCGGAATACCCGGCTACCCTGTCAAACAACCACTCACACCTGTAGACCTGATTGATAAAGCAGCAGAATTTGAAATTGACCGGCTTCAAATAGCAGACAATTTACCTTTGGAGGTATATTCCGATAGAGAGTTAGATGAGCTGTTAGGGTATGCCAGATCAAAAAATATCCGGTTAGAAGTTGCAACCAAAAAACTTACACTTGAGCGTCTGGCCTCGTTCATTGATATTGCAAAAAGGCTGGATTCAGACATCATTCGTTTTATTATCGATGACAGGAACTACGAACCTGATTTGGAAGAAATTATCCAGATCATAAAAGTCCATACCGGATCCCTGAAGAGAAATGGTATTTTCCTCGCATTGGAAAATCATGATCGCCTTCTGTGCAGTCAATTCCTTGAAATCCTGGAAACGGTTAACCACCCTCAGGTCATGATTTGCCTGGATACGGTAAACTCACTAGGTGCCGGAGAAGGAACAAGTCATGTATTGAATATGCTTGGCCCTCACACAATCAATTTCCATGTTAAGGAATTTGATATCAGAAGAATAGATACTAAAATGGGGTTTATTGTGGAGGGCAAACCTCTGGGCAAGGGGAGACTTCCTCTTCAGGGAATCCTTGGTAAGATCAATCCTTTATGCAAATCAGCCATTCTTGAACAGTGGACTCCCATTGAAGACAACAATATTGAGAAGACCATAAAAAAAGAAGATGAGTGGGCGAGAGAAGGGATAAAAGTATTAAAAAAACATTTTGAATCAGTTAACGAAAAAGGATGAATAAAGTAACATTACTGGGCGCAGGCGGCAAAATGGGAATGAGGTGTGTAGACAATCTCCTGGGATCTAATTACGATACCAGCTATTTGGAAGTCAACCCAACGGCTATCGCCAGGTTAAGTGAGAAAGGGATAAAGGTTTCTGATCCCCAAAAAGTAATACCGGAAGCAGATTTTGTTATTCTAGCTGTTCCTGATACGGCAATCCGACTTGTTTCCAAAGATGTAGTTCCGCTCATGAAACCTGGTGCTATGGTTGTGACGCTGGATCCTGCGGCTCCACTTGCGGGACATCTTCCCCATAGAGACGACCTTTCATATTATGTGACCCACCCATCTCACCCCTCCGTATTTAACTGGGAGGAAACTGAGGAAGCCTATCGGGACTATTATGGAGGAATTCTTGCCAAGCAAACAGTAGTATCTGCAATGATGCAAGGCACACAGGCAGACTGGGAGGCCGGAGATACCCTCACCAAGGTAATATATCAGCCTGTCACCAAAAATCACAGGATTACAGTCGCTCAAATGGGTATTCTCGAGCCCGGCTTTTCTGAGACGCTCTGCTCTACCTGCATAAAGAAGGTACGTGATGCCCTCGATGTAGTCGTAGCAAAAGGAGTTCCGGAGGAGGCTGCCCGAGACTTCATTCTTGGTCATATAAACATCCAGCTTGCTGTATTATTTGGTGAGCTGCCCATCAAATTCTCTGATGCAGCTATCAAAGCACTCAATCGAGCAGAAAATATCCTGTTTAAGGAGGGCTGGGAAGATATCTTTGAAATGGATAACATTCACGAGCAGATTGAGGCCATCACAAAGTAACGGCATTTGTCTATGCAGAAATTAAAATTTGCCTTGTTTGGTACCGGGTTTTGGGCTAATTATCAACTGCCCGGATGGTACGAACTGGAAGGTGTCGATTGCATTGCTGCGTACAACAGAACACGCTCCAGGGCAGACACATTCGCTAAGAAATTTGATATTCCCAGGACCTATGACAATCCGGTAAACCTACTGGATACCGAAGAACTGGATTTTGTAGATATCTGCACTGATGTAAGTACTCACTATTCGTTGACAAAACTCGCTGCAGAAAGAGGTTTGGATGTCGTCTGCCAAAAACCGATGGCTCCTAGTCTTGAAGAAAGCAGGAGCCTATTGGAGATCTGTCAGCATAATGGTGTAAAGCTATTTATCAATGAAAATTTCCGCTTCCAATCACCTATCCGTAGGGTAAAGGAGATACTTGATAGTGGGGTAATCGGCACAGCATTCAAAGCCAGAATCACCTTTTGTTCAGCATTCCCTGTTTTTGATAACCAACCCTTCCTCGCGGACCTGGACCAGTTTATTTTAACAGATATTGGCTCACATATCCTGGATGTGTCAAGGTACCTGTGTGGGGAAGCTAAAAACATTTATACATTGATCCATACCGTGAATCCTAAAATCAAAGGAGAGGATGTGGCCAACTGTCTGATGGAAATGGAAAACGGTATGCATTGCTATGCAGAGATGAGCTATGCTTCCGTGCTCGAGAAAGAGGCTTTCCCGGAGACACTTGTCCTTATTGAGGGAAGCAAGGGATCAATAAAACTATCTCATGATTACCAAGTCTCTGTTACCACCAGAGATGACACTGTAACCGAGACAGTAGCCCCAAAAAATTATCCATGGGTTGATCCGGAGTACCTACTTGTTCATAGCAGTATAGTTGATGCTCAGCGTGATATATTAAATGGATTAAGAGGAAATAAAGCAGAGACTACAGGTGAAGATAATTTCAAGACTATTCGCTTGGTTTATGCTGCTTACAAATCAGCAAAAACTGGGAAAGTTGTATGTTTAGACGAATTCAAATGATAACAGCGTAATGCTATTAAGACATTTTTTCCTTTTAATATTAGTCCAACTCCTTTTTATAGGATGTTACAAGGATAGGGATAAACCGCTGATTGGAATATCATTCGAAACCTTGCAAACTGAGTATTGGGTGGCCAGTGCTGATGCCATTAAAGAAGAATGTGAAAAAAGAGGCTGGGATTACTTGCTGGCTGTGGCAGATGGTGATGCCAACCGACAGTTTGAACAGATCAATAATTTTATTTCAAGAGGAGTAGACGGAATAGTGATAGCTCCAAAAGACAGCTATACCATTCTGCCTATTGTGAAGGCAGCAAACCGTGCTGAAATCCCCATTTCCATTTATAACCGGCTACCCGCACCAAACGAGCTGGATTATGTCTCTATCGTGGCCGACAATTATGAAATTTCAAAAAATACGGTCAGGCAATTGTGTGACCTTGCAAAAGCCAGTAATAAAAAATTCAAGGCCATGATCCTTCTTGGAGATCTGGGCGACATAAATGCACTGGAGCGAAGAAGGGGTTTTGATGATGCCATAAAAGAGTATGCTGAAATCATTGAGGTGGTGTCTGAGGTCCCTACCGAATGGAACCAGGAAAAGTGTTTGGCGGGTGTTACAAATGCCTTTCAAGCCAACCCAGACATCAATTTTATTTACACATGCTCAGACTTTTTATTTCCATCCATTATTTCAGCTATGAAAAACATCAATAAATATCATCCTATTGGACATAAAGACCATGTGCTACTTGCTGGATTTGATGGTGATGCCATGGCATATCAGCTATTAAAAGACAAATATTTAGATGCCGATGGGGTTCAGGATGTGTTTTACGAATGTAAGCTTTCGGTAGATGCCATAGAAAAACGACTCAATGGGGAAAGTGTAAAACAAGTGCTCGTTGATCCGGGCTTTGTGATCCATCAGAAAAATTTCGATGAGCTTGCAGATAAGATGTGGGGGTCTAGTTTTTAGACTTTAGTAAGATTATTTTCCGGCTTCTCCCCTTTCAGCACTCTTATAATATCTATAGCTGCCATTTCAGCCATTTTTTTTCTTGTTGCTTCTGTAGATGAACCGATATGAGGAGTCACGATTACATTCTCCATTTTTAATAAGGGATTCGTAGGATCAATAGGTTCAGGGTCTGTCACATCCAGGGCTGCTCCTGCAAGTTTTTTCTTGTTTAATGCTTCTATCAGATCTGTTTCATTGATAACCTGACCTCTTGAAGTGTTGATCAGAAGTGTACCAGGCTTGCAGTGTCTTAGCTCATCCCAACCAATTAGGTGATCTGTAGACTCGTTAAGGTCCACATGCACGGATATTACGTCACTGTTTGCCAGCAGGTATTCAAGTTCCACTTTTTTTGCCTGTAAACTCCGCTCTTGATCGATTTTCCGACTTCTTGCGGCATACAGAATATTCATATTAAAAGCCACCCTGGCCATTCGAGCCACCTCCGCTCCGATCCTTCCCATTCCAATGATGCCAAGGGTTTTGTTTCTCAGGTCTAAGCCTAAATGGCCAAGCGGGTCGAATCCCTCCCAGCGACCCGCAAGTATGAATTTATGACTGCTCACCACTTTTCTTGAAAGGGCCAACATCAAGGCTAGTGTAAACTCTGAAGTTGACTCAGTCAAAACACCTGGTGTATAACATAATGTCACTCCAGCATGACGTGCATCCTCAATATTCATGTTGTTGTGGCCGGCTGCATAATTGCAAACCACTTTCAGGTTAGGACAAGCACTAAATAATTTCTTATCAATTTGGTCTGTCCACAAGGATATAAGTCCGGCCGCAGGTTGACAAAAATCAGCAAGTTCTTCAGGTGTAGGTCGATCTTCCTGATCCCATAGTTTTACGGTGTGACCTTGTTCTTCAAGCAAGATCCTTGCCCTATGATGAATTTTTCCGCTAATGCAAATTGTTGACATATCTGATATTAAATTCAAATATCTGCATTCAAGACAATAACCCAATCTTCTTCATCCGGAGATGGTGGCACCATCCATGTATCAGAATCTATATTTATTGATTCCTTCATAATTGATTCACCGGTTCGTGGATCGATCCATGTTATTTCATAATCCCCCTAAACCATATCTTCCACGGTTATTTTACTTTTTTGATTATTTTTCGGGATATACAAGCAATATAATTTGCCAGCATTGGAAGACATTGCCGGTACTCGATTTAAAACGGCTGAAGATGCAGTATCAGGATATTGTATGGGCTCTCCATCTAATTTAATAGTCTCTGTGGCTGGCTTTAGGTTTGTCCAATCGAGGCTTCTCAAAATTTCAACCGCTATTCCCGCCTGAAACGCTCCTTCCGAATCAAGATTTTCTGTCCATGGTCCAGCAATACCTTCTTCATACCGGCTATTTAAGTATATCCCATAATGTCTGTATGTATGTGCAGCTGCTCCATTGAGAAGTGCCTGCCAAACTTCCCATCTTATACCATATGCACCTACTCCAATCTCATCAGTCTGATCTCCCTCTCTTATTCCCTCAGAAAAAAAGACCGGTTTTACCGGGCTTCTATTGTAATCTTCCCTCACTTCTTTGGGTACGGCAAATACCTGCTTATATGTTTGGATCCATGAATGGTCAAACCATGATTCATCGTGCAGATAATCTCCTGATGAAGATATCCTTGGCTGGTGCCAGCCGGGGTGAATGCTAATCGGTGTATGATATGAGTTGTGTTTGGAAACAAAGGAACCCAATGCTTTCCATGGTTTTGTATCCAACTTCATATTCATTGTATCACTCTTCGGGGAATTCCATATCCCTGCTATCCCCTCTTTATGCCTGTGCTGTTTGTGAAAATTCTTGTCAAATTCTCCGGAAATTGAATAAATGAGGTTGTATGCCCCATATCTGGCCAGAAAGAATCTTTCCAGCCATTGAGCCTCCTCGTGATTAATCTTAAATGCGGATCCTATCCATTCAGGGTGACCTGCAACTACAAATCCATTATCAAAACATTGCTGAAATCTTTCATCAAGAAAACTGAAATATTTGGTATTCAAGCTATCAAAAAGACTTCCTGGTTTCTCCTTATTATACAAAGGAAAAGGAAGTCCTCCTTCATTGGCATCAGACGTACGCATAAACCTCATTTGAGCCACGTTAAATCCCTTGGACTTTCGGTCTTCTAAGTACCTCTGAATATTCAGTGTTGAGTCAGGGAAGACGGTAAACCAGGAAGCCAGGTTAAAATCCCAGAGTTGTTCTGCTAGTAGAAGCACAGGGGTGTTATCTGCATAGTGGAAGTAGTGATTCCCATCTATTACCTTAATCTTTCCTTTGTAATTTGCATTTGATTCAATCAGATCTTCTGGCGGTGGAATGCAAAGAAACTCACCCATGGATTTATTAATAGAGGGATCGTCAGACTGCACCTCCCATTTCCATGACCCTGGTTCGGTCAGAACCATACGAACCGTCCAGGAGTTTCCACCAGTCCAAAAGGGATCCAGTGTATAAACTGTATTTGATTCTTCGTGCGTTATATTTAACTGGAAGGGAAAATCTCTGTAGTGATATCTCTCATTCAGTGCAAAGTCTAAATTAAAGGGTTCCCATTGGACTTTTCTCTCTTCCACCGAAGAGCAACAAGACAATACACAAGCAATGATGACAAGAAAAGGAAAAGATACTGGTGTGTAGATTTTATCATTTATCATTTGACTAAAATAAAATATATATTTTTAAGTTCATATTGTATACAATATATTTACATTATGGTCATAACAAAACTACACTCCCTGATGAGACTTATTGTCCTCATCATTATTTCGATTCTTCCATTAACCGTTTCAAGCCAGACAGCAATTAGCTGGCCGTTGAAACAATCTGTCAATAAGCGATACCTCGTTGATCAGCAGAATAAGCCCTTCTTCATCAACGCTGAAACTGGCTGGAAAATCATGAACTATCAAAAAAAAGAGGAAATGGAGTCCTACCTTGATAACTGTAAATCAAATAAAATAAATACAGTACTGTTTGTCTTTATGCCTTTTCAGGGGGAAGCGGATGCGTATGGAAATAAGCCGTTTTTGGATAGCGATCTTTCCAATCCCAATGAAAAGTATTGGCAGAACGTGGATCAGCTAGTGGAAAAAGCCCGGAAGCGGGACATACTACTAATTGGTGTCATGTTGTGGCACAAGGATGATCAAAACGGAAAAGATGGAAGCAGGAGAAACCCTTTGAAGTACTCCATCAAAGGATGTGAACAACTTGGTGAATTTCTGGGTAAACGCTACCATCCCGGACAAGACAGAGGTAATATAATTTTTGCAGGGGGTGGTGATAAAAATCCAGGTGAGGACGGTAAGAAATACGTTGCCATGGCACAATCCCTTTTAAAGCAAAACCCCAAAGCCATCATTACCTATCATGCCTATCATCCCAATTCCAGTGCAGACGAATGGGGTAATCCTGATTGGCTACGATTAAATGGTATTTATAATTATCAACCGACCCACAGCCCGGAATGGGTATGGCAGGAAGCATTCAACAATTGGAAAGATCATCGGGATAAGATGCCTATCATGCTTTATGAAGGGTTATATGAAAATGAAGCAAGGAGAGGCTACGAAGGAACAGCAACAAACATTCGAAAACAGCAATGGTGGGCCGTGACCTCAGGCTGCACAGCCGGCCACGCCATAGGTAACAGATATCTGTGGACCATGCAGGATTGGGAAGCTCACCTGGATGATGAAGCCAGGATGGATATGAAACACATTAATGAATTAATGTCAGATCTGGATTGGTGGAAGCGTGAACCCGATATAAATAATGAGTTTCTTGTTGCGGGAATTGGGGAAGTGGATGTTCGGGCCACCGCCTGCATAGCTTCCGATAAATCATTTGCTATTGTTTACAGCCCTAATACTGAAGACCCTGAGGTCGACCTGACCCTTTTTGATGGCCCGGTAACTGCCAACTGGTTTAATCCCAGAAACGGTGACACCATGAGTGTTCAGGAAGATCTTTCGAAAGAAAAAGCAAAAACTTTTGCACGGCCAGACAGCAAGGATTGGGTGCTGGTTGTGAGAGAAAAATAAGTATTCGCCAATCAAAAAAAGCAGTCATGAGAAATTCGTCAAGACGCCAGTTTGTAAAAAATCTAACCGGAGTTTCCGGAGGCCTGGTATTGCTATCACCTCAGTTATTAGGTTCAGACTATTCCCTGAAGAAACCATCCAACAATAAGGTCGGTCTCTCCGTCGAAAATATCGGGACAGATCTTGCTTATCTGTCAAGAAATGGAGAACCAGTCTTTGCTTTTGGCTGCCATTTTGAGCACATGCTCTTTGATGAGTACAACTACGAGGATTGGACCAAATGGTCACTGGCTCATGGGATGAATCATTGTAGAGCAAGACTCTATCATGCCTACTACACCGAATACTCTCCATTCAAAAAGATGCCCGATGGCAGGTTTGATCTGACTCAATGGGATGATGCCTGGTGGAAACGGTTTCATGAGATCATGGGGCACCTTCAAAAGAATGATATCATTGTTCACCTGCTGATCTTCCCGCAGGGTTCGGGAGGTCACTGGTGGCAGGGGGACGGCTATTACCTACCGAAAAACAATGTGCATCCAGAGACTGCGTTCATTAGGCCTGAAAAAAGCACTTCCGGATTCTGGCAGTCGCTGGCGAAGGGTAAGACGGATTTATATGAAATCCAGACAGCTATCCTGTGGAAGCTGATTGAAGAATCCGTGGATTATGATAACATCTACTATGATCTTTGTCATGAACCCTTCTTCCGGGCCATGAAGGAAGAAGAGCTTGAAGATGCCAAAGTATTTATCAGTGAAACTACCAAACGATTCTTTGAGAAATACCAGAGCCTTAGGCCGGACAAAACACCAGTCCTGGGTATTGATACAGATTTCACCACTCCGGGACCGTTCAGGGATTGGCTCTATGCCCACGAAGGCTTTAACCTCATGGTACAGGGTAAAAATCACGATCCATTCTTCGATTCGGCTGAAGATTCTATCGCCTTGAGGGAGAAATTTAAAAAACCCTATTGTCCGCAGGAAAGTCTGGACCCTCCGGGAGTAGTTCATATACCGGATGTAAAGCATAAGAACTCCCTGACCTATTTTGAATCAAACCAGCGAAATCACATCCGAAAATATGTATGGAGATGGTTTATGGCCAAGTCACAGGTGATTGATATTTACCAAAAAGGCTTAAGTAAGAAAGACGACATCAAAGAAAGATACAGTCCCTGGGGCCACAATGAATTTGAGAAAGATGCGCTTGTACTCAGGGAGTTCTGGAATCAAATATCCGATTATCCTCAACTCAATACCCAAGGCAGTATTTCAAAGGGTCCTGGTGACACTAAAATGGTATTGTCTTCCAAAAAAGAAGCCATTGCCTACTTTTCCTCTGTACCGGGTAAGGAAAAAATTTCTTTCAATCCAGAGTCAGCAGAGTTAACCGATCTCATATTAAAAAATGGGAAGTACGTAGCAAACATTTGGGATCCGAGACATGGAGGAGGAATGATATCGACATCTGCAGTATCCGTTAAAAACGGATCAGTTACCTTAGACCTTCCGGCATTTACTGATGATCTTGTTGTTCTGATCACAAGTTAGCAGTCAAATTCCTTTTTATTGGGAATCATTACTAAGTATGACATGGGTCATTTAGTATTGCATTCTTATCTAATCGTTTATGAAAACTGGAGTCATTTTCATCATTCTTTTAGTGGTCGGATGCATATCATGCAGGAATGACCAACCTTTGGAATCATCCGGGAATCCGATATTTGAGGGTTGGTACGCCGACCCAGAGGTAACCGTGTATAACGACACCTTTTGGATTTTTCCAACCTACTCTAACAGGTTTGAGAAGCAGGTATTTATGGATGCCTTTTCTTCCCCGGACATGATCAATTGGGTAAAACATGAAAGAATTATTGATACCAGCAGCATCCGGTGGGCCAAAGAGGCGATGTGGGCACCCTCTACCATCACAAAGGATGGAAAATACTTCCTTTTCTTTGCAGCCAATGATATACAGGACCCGGTGAGTCCATGGTGGAACCCTGAAAAACACACCATTGGAGAGGTAGGTGGTATTGGCATTGGAGTAGCGGATAAACCGGAAGGTCCCTATCAGGACTACCTTGGCAAACCGCTGATCAACGAGTTCTATAACAAAGCTCAGCCTATTGATCAATTTGTATTTCGGGATAAGAACGGTCAGTACCTGATGGTCTATGGTGGATGGAAGCATTGTAACATTGTTCAGCTCAGTGATGACTTCACACGATTAATCCCTTTCGAAGATGGTAGTATTGCTAAAGAGATAACACCTGAAGGCTATGTGGAAGGTCCGGTGATGTTTTACAGAAAAGGCAAGCTCTACTTCATGTGGTCCGAAGGCAACTGGACAAATAATTCCTACCAGGTAGCTTATTCTATTGCAGACAGTCCATTTGGACCTTTTGAAAGGATGGGCACAATCTTAAAATCTGATCCTGAGGTCGCTACAGGAGCAGGACATCATTCGATACTGAACATTCCAGGGACAGATGAATGGTACATTGTCTATCATCGAAGACCTATTCCCAATGAAGATCGGGATCACCGTGTGACTTGTATTGACCGCCTTTACTTCACCGATGAGGGAGCCATAGAACCCATCAAAATGACCTTTGAGGGCGTTTTAAAGAGAAGCCCAAAGAATTAGATGTTATCTGTACTACATTAGTCAATTTTGGATCCCTGAAAACCGCCAAATAATACACTATTCAGGGTAGTCTTTGAAAAATAGGTCTTTAAATCTTTTAAAAAATGATTTGTAGAGGTTACCCCTTATATGTTATTCTTCCGGTTCCGATATCATAAATCTTTTCGGAAAAATCCTTGATCTCATCCACCATTTGCTGGTTATAGTTTCCGAATGGGTCCTGGATGCCTCCATGTCTGGGATCTCGTGCCTGCAGATTTGCCGGGTCTTTTACCCATAGGTCCATCCATCCGCACCAGTCCCAACCAACCATATCATACCGAGCAAAGCTGTTGTAGAAGAGCTCCTTGATCTTACGAGCACGAATTTCCTGATTGGCACAATGTGGCCCGAACGGATCGGGCATATTTTCATAAGGCACGTTGAGGCTGCCATCACCCACATAACAGGGCTTTCCGCCACCATATTTTCTGAACATATCCATCAAGGGCTCCATATCGTACCAGACAGCATATTTCTGGAAAAAGAGCAGATCAAAATGTTTGGCGAATAGGGCAATGTGTTCCTCGGGGACTTCAAGCCCCATCCTGTTCCCCTGAAATTTATCACCAAAGATCAGATGGTTGGAGTCGTACTTTTTGATTGCTGCTACTTCAACACTATATAACTGATCTATACATCTGAGCAAAAATTCCTCGTTATCACGTGCCTCTCTTTGATTATCCAGTTCCGGTCGTTTTCTCCAGTTGGTCGCTTGCAAAAGTTCATCCCAAGAATTAAATGCACGATTGTAAGTATCATTAAATGAATCAATATTTTGATTGTATATCTGCTTCATGGTGCGTACATATGCCTGTTTCCCGGGACTATCTGCTCCACGGTTTCGGAGTGTCCTAGGGTATGTAGGGACCTGTTCGCGCTTCCAGCCATAAATATTGTACTCATGAGGCCATGATTCAGGTTCTGTGAAGATGGGACAGTCAGTTAGCGTATATCCCAACACTCGTTTGTCATCTTTTCGAGGCAATACCTTGTTTCGTGCCACCTCATCACAATGTTTTTCGAAATCTTCAGACCATGGATCCCTGAAATCCTCCTCAGTAGGCGTCTGATAGTGGCAAATGTCTATCATCCTAACACTGACTACGTCATTGGCAAATGAATCAATAAAATTCCACGTTTGGCTATGTGTACCCAATGTAGTAGTGCCAAAAGCCTTCATATCTCTCTTCAACTTTTCCTCAAAACCTGGCTGCATTTCCTCTTCAGTGGCATCTTTTTTTAGGTTAAACTCCTTCAACCAGTGATCCATATTGTACCCTCTGTATAGATGTTTTCTTTCTGCGTGATTCAATCCAAAAGACAGGTATGCGTTCCCTTCCGGCGTGACAAGCCACCAGCGATCTGCCTTTTCGAGACGGAAAAAGCCGGTTGCATCAAATTTAATATCAGGTGATCCTCCAAATGAATCTCTTGCAGTAAGTGTTGGTTGCATTGTTTGAGCCAACCGATTGTGGGCTAATCCCCCAGTGGCAATCGTTGTTGCCCCTGCCATGCCTGCAGATTTGAGAAACTCGCGTCTTTTATATTTCATAATTTTAGAATTATGTGTTTAATGATCAGGTGATGCTGTAAAAGCGGTTAAATAGAATTCAAAGGGATCTCCCTTCCAGTTTTCATATACCTGGTGATAATTGTGTTTGGATACGGGTACAATACCAAACTGATGAGGGATGTCCAGCTTCTCCATTAATTCATGGAACTCAATATTTTTTTGACGGAGAATCTCATCATTTTCACCTATAAATTGGCGTATTCGAATCCCTTCATGTAGCCTATCTGCATTTTCTTCCACAATAGTCCATGGATTTTCCGCTTTGCAGTAAGCCATATCTCCATCGAAGACCTGTTGGTAAATATCCGACCTCAAGGTGCTGAGAGTCGCTGGTCGATGCAAAGCGCCACCAATGATGGAGATCACTCCAAACACATCAGGGTAGGAAAAACCGTACTTGGCGGCCCCGTATCCTCCCATGGAAAAACCGTCAATAGCCCGCATCTCCCGTTTCGGGATGGTCCTGAAGGTTTTGTCCACGTACGGAACCAGATCATTGATAATCACCGACTCAATGGGCCACTGTCCGTCTTTGCTGTTTGTGTACATGCTGCTATTGATACCATTCACGCAGATGACGATCGCTTCCGGGGCGCGATGCTCCTTAATTGCCTGATCATATAGATCCACATAGTGAGCCGAGCCCCTCGGGTTCCCACCTCTGCCTGGCAACCAGTAAATCACAGGATACCTCTTGGTAGTAGCGTTCATATAGCTTGGAGGCAGATAGACAAAAAATCCATAGTCATTTTTGATGGTTTCACTTACAAACCTGTGGTATTCCAGATTATCGGGAATATCAAAATAAGTATTAGTCCATCTTCGCTGCCGGCTCACCGTATCAGCCTCAGGCCTGGCACGATCCTTACTTTCGATAAAATGTTTATCAAGAAATGCTTTCGCCCTCGGGATTTGGTCATTCCATTCATTGCCACCATGTCCGGTATTTTCTAGGATCTCAAAATCAGGAGTTTTTCCAATTTTCAGAAATGCTTCATTCAGCAAAACCGCCTGATTGGGAAGCACAAGATCATCGTCTTTGCCATGGAGGATCTGGAAGGGCGGATTGGTCTTGCTGACGTAAGTGATTGGATTGGCATAGGCTGCTTTTTCAGGGTTGTCCTTCACAGCTCCACCAATGAGGTTGGACTCAGGCGAACCTTCGACCAGGTGTACCATCTTGCCCGGTTCATCATCCATTCTGGTAAAATCTGTAGGTCCAAACCAATCTACAACTGCTTGCACCCTGCTGGAATATTCCAGAAAATCTCCTTTTTCCCATTCGGGCATATCTTCTGCTGTCCCCAGCAGTGCTGTCAGGTGAGCACCGGCCGAACCGCCCCAGGCCGCAAACCTGGTTGGATCGAGGTTGTACTTTTCAGCATTGGCTCTCAGCCACCTCACAGCCGATTTACAATCAATGATCTGCGCAGGAAAAATGGCCTCTCCAGTTAATCTGTAATTGATGCTCGCGACAGCATAACCCTGACCAAGTAATTCTCTGGCAAACCTGGCACTTCTTTTATCTCCACTCCTCCAGGCCCCGCCATGTATCCAGATAATCAATGGCAAGGGCTCACCAGATGAAAGGTAATAAATATCTAATTGCTGTGGACTCCCAATATCACTGTATACCACATCCCGATCAGCCGAATAATCATCTGGTATCGTGATTTGGGGTTTCTGCGCAATAACAAGATCAGCAAAAAGATAAAACGACAGGAAAAACGGAAGTAATTTCATAAAGAGCCTGAGATGACTCTAAAGATAAGTATTGTACACAATATTTAAAATATTTGTATACTTTTTATTATTTCTGTTCAAACACCCTGAAGTTTCCGTATCTGGCCGCACGGGTATACATATGGCGTATCCCAATCCTCCCCTCAGTCACAGGATCAAATGAGGAGGTATCCCAATAAAACAGCTTTTCCTCATCATCTTCAGTATTTGCAACTTTCAAAAAAAGATGGTGATCTTTTTTAATCGCTGTAAAATGATAAGTAATACCCGGTTTGAACAATCCTGTATTGAAATAATCTGGTGATAATGAAGTGCCCTGCGAAAAACCCTTTCCTTCAGGAACGGGATACCTTCTGGCCCTCACGTAGTCCGACTCGGGATCGTCTTCCAGCGGATAAGCAGCATAACTTATATGTAAGAGGTTCATATTAAGAAAGTAATTTCTCATGTAGGGTACCTCCCGTAAATGGGACCACTTTATTATGTCCTTGTCATAAGGTGGCTCCCCCACTCCTGTTGCCTGGATGTAAAGAATATTTACCGCATAGTTGATGTCATCCAGCCGTGTATAATCAAATTCAATTTTTACAGCTCCTTCAAAAGCTTTTTTTGTCCATAACACATTGTGAGAGCCATTATCACCGCGTATAGGGCCGGCAGAAAATACTATCCCTTTATCTGTGTTTTTCACACTCCCTCGTTCACCATCCAAAAACCAGTCTTGTGTCCAGTCCTTGTCATTGGCCTGAAAGGTTACTTCCCAGCTTTCAGTATTTATCCTATTGAATAAATCGGCAGATACCTCCTGTGCCTGAAGCAAGTAGCCACAGAGGATAAGTACAACGGTTAGCCAGACTTTTTGTGGCTGCATCAAATTATTTGGAATACAACTTATATATTTCAGATCCTGCACTTAGAAAAGCACCCGTTCCATATACTTCAGTTTTATCAGGAAAGGCACTCCCGGGAGCAGCACCGATCGGTTGAACGTAGCTCAACATACCATCTTTAGTCACGTGACCAACCATGGCATTCCATGCTTTCATCACCACCGGCTCATAGGTCTTTTTATCCAAAATGCCTTTATTGATACCCCATGCCAGACCGAAAGTGTAGAATGAAGAACCTGAAGTTTCAGGGGTAGGATAAAATTCCTGACCAAGCAAACTCATGGCCCAATGACCGGCAGGAGTTTGGATTTCTACTAGCTTTTTAGCCATTTTCAGATAGATATCCAGGAAGTAAAGATACTCTTTGGTACCCGGCTCAAGTTCTTCCATAATGTTGGCTAGCCCGGCAAATACCCACCCATTTCCTCTTGACCAGAATATTTTGGTTCCGTTATCCATCTTACCCATATAAGACTCATCCCGGTAATATAAATCTTCCTCTTCGTCGAACAGAAAATCGGTAGTGGCCTTATATTCCGATAGCATAAAATCCAGGTACCACCTTTCACCAGTCATGTTATACAGTTTGGCCCATACAGGAGGGGACATAAACAGTGCATCGCACCAGTTCCACCGATCCTGGTGGTAAGGCGTCCGCCAGTTTAGCCTGGATTGTGAAGGGTGGTAATAGATAAATTCAAATTGTTTCTTGGTGGGCTCGATCATTTTCTCCTCACCGTATTTACGGTAAAGCTCAATGTACATTTGGCCTACTGTATGGTCATCCGCATGATATTTTCTATCGTAAAGCTGCCAATTATTTCTTTCTCCAATAGCTTTCAGCCATTCAAAATATTTATCACTATCAGCCATGCTAGCCCACTTTACCATGCCGACATATAGGGCACCATTTGTCCAGTCCAGCTCATGATGCACCTTTCCATCTGTACGGAAAGCATCTTTATAATGCTCAATCTGCCAGTCAGCTACCTTTTGCATAACTTTCTTGACCTCTTCCGGTTTGATTTTTTGACCGAAAGCATTATAACTAGTGAGTAATATGACCAGAAAAATATTGATTAGGTATCGCATGGGTTTAATAAAGTTTATGATCTGTAAAGAAAGCAAATTCCCCTTTTATGACTACAACATAAAGGGGAATTTCACTATCTAATACTTTACTTATCGAAACGCTCTACTGAATCGTCCAGTGGAATTCCAAGATCTTTATATCTTTTCAAGCGGCTTTTCTGATCGCCTTCCATTACTTCTTTGGCGTGTTTGCCAACGATGAGTGCATGCTCTCTTGGTACTACGATCACACCATCTCCATCAGCCACGACCACATCTCCTGGATAGACCAATACACCGGCACAATTGATAGGGAAATTATACGATTCGATGATCAACCTACCAGGCCTCACACCTCGAGTGCTGTGACCGTTACGGCAATAAACCGGAATGGCCTTGGTGCGGATGATCTCATCGGTGTCGCGGGCACCACCATTTGTGATGGCTCCGACATACCCATGGTTGGCCCAGTTCATGCTATTGTTTGACCCAATGTTTCCACATTCTTCTATGCCATTGACGTCCATCACCACAATATCCCCTGGCCTTCCCTGGGAAATCCATCCTGCATCTCTGGCTCTGCCATATTGTTCACTCTTAAAAGTCTGAAATCCATCAATATCGTCAAATGAATTCTCTCCTACTCTTACATCGCTGGGTACATACCTCACTGTAACAGCAAAACCTACCGTGGCATGGGTCATTTTTTCAGTATCCCTCCACAATGGACGGATATCATTATCCATTAAGCCTATATCCTGTAGCCCAATAAGGTCCATACCATCCAGCACATCAGTTACCCGAAGGTTTTGGTACAGATCCAGGATTTCTTTTCGAGCGGATTCGCTGTCGTCAAAGGTTTTGTTTTGGAGCATCCTTACGCCTTCCGGTGTATACTTATCTTGACCAAAAGTCAGAAATGGTAGTAATGTAAATAGTAGATATTTCGCGATATGTCTAATCATAATCTTTGTGTGGTTAATTAGTGATATTTTGAAAAAAGAAAATCAGATAGAGTAAAAATACTCATTATTGTATACTTTTTTTATTCTATAAAATATATATTTTTCTCAAATGGTATCGCTATTATATAAGCGACCTGTCACTCCTACGTATATCAAAGCTTTATAACCATGAAACTGGTCTAATAGGGGCCGCTTTATGGCTGTTAAAAGAGTAACCTATTTTGCTGAAGAAATCTCACCTCGGTACCAACCACTACCAAAAAGGCCACACCAGATTAAGCCAGGATTATCCAGATCAAACTTGACATCAACTACCCAATACGGTTGCCCAATACCAATATTTGATTTGACCCAGGTGTTTCCAGTATCAAAGGATAGATAAATACCAGGATTTAAGTTGTTAATTTCGGAGTTTTCACCCACCGCTACGGCTATTCTATTAGAGTCATAAGGAGCAGTTTCAACTTGTAGCACATTTGGCATGTGAAAGATCTTTTTCCAGGTTTTACCCTTATCAGTACTTTCCCAAACACCGCCATTTTCCGGTTTACCGTGTCCTAACCCGGCTGCAATGTAAATTTTACTGCCTTGTTTGTTGAAATGTACATCGTTCAAAGACTCTATCTCCTCCGGGATCGGTAGACGTTCCCATTTTGAACCGTAATTGCTACTGTGGTACAATCCACCTTTAGTGAATAAATCTTTACTTAGGTGTACTGCAGCGTACAATTGTGATTGATCCAGGGGGTCAAAGCAAATATCTGTCACATTATACTCCCCAGGCAGGCCTTCGTTTATGCGATCCCAATGATATCCGCCATCCTTACTGCGATAAACACCAAATCCATCAAACCCGGGATATGGCCCTTTTAGCATCGACTGGTCCCAGGAAGGGACACAGAAATACATGTATTCGGGTTCGGATTGGTTAATCATCAATGCATGGGTCCTAACTCTGTTTATTGAAATTTCATTAGGAAATTGGACTGGGTGAGCGATACTTTCCCAGGTTTTACCTCTATCGACAGACTTAAGTAATTGACCGGCGTAATACTGACGATACATTTGCATATACCAGATATCAGGATTCTTGGGATGAACCACAACAGATGAAATCGACAAAGGATCCTTTGCTCGGTGTGTTTGACCCGTAACCTGTCTGACAGCGGGAATCCCTTCTTCAGGAGGGCGATTCTCAGCACATATTTGCCAGAGACCATGTTCACCGCACAGTAATAAATATTCGCCGGCTAAGCTCTCGTGTTGATAAATACGAGGGTGTGACAAATTGCTGGTTCCAGTACCAATCCAGCATCCGCTGCCAGGACTGGTTTCCACTGCATCGATTTGGTGCCATGAATCTCCATAGTCAGTACTACGGAATGTTTGTTGCTCAAAAACGGCTATTAGGTCACCTTCCGAACTAATGGTTAAAGCACGACACCCAACTCTACCGCCATAAGGTAGTTCCATTTCCTGCCGTTGTAAATGGGAAAATTGCATATTTACATCAACGGGGTTTCCCCGGTCCTGCCAAAATCCCTTGTCGACTGTTTGCCATTCATCTCCAATACGATTGCTAGCCACCCAATTTGCACCTCCATCCTCGGATTTCCATATATCACCCCCAATAAATGAAATATCATGAACCGCATTGTGCCCCAGATAGATCCTTTTGGGGTCGGATGGGTCAACAATCAATCGATTAAAGTTTTGAAGTGCCCCAGTGGGTAGATTAGGATATCTATTTCTTGTTTCTTTTACAGGTATTTGAAACCACCTGCTTACGGCGGAATAATACGAATCCACAATATGCTTACTGACCTTAGTGATATCCAGAAAAAGATTGTTGTTCAAAGATTCCCAGGTCTTACCATCGTCGGTACTCTTAAACACACCACCAGTTGAATGTATACTGCCTGATCCATCATCTTCCCAGAACACCTGATCTATTACTATCAATACCAGATTACCAGATTCATCATCAATGTAAATGGCTAAATCCCGGGGAAGATTATGAGGTAAATTGTTTCCGATGTTAGACCAATTCTCACCCCTTGTTTCACTCTTGTATAATCCATAGTTTGTAGCCATATAAACTACATTGGGATCTAATGGATGTATAAAGATCCGACCAACGTCCAGATCGCCTGGTAGACCCTGGTTGATCAATTGCCATGTGGTACCACGGTCTTGTGAACGCCACACTTTACCATACTCGGTGATGGATAAGTCATAGTAATCCGTTCGGCTATACTTTGAAGGATCGAATTCGCAGGTATCAACCCCTGAGTGTGTTTGATGCGTCAGCGGTATTATTGAGGTATTGAAATGACATCTGAGTTTATCTCCCGGCTTTAATTTAGGAACCTCCCTACGTGGTGAATCGAACGTGCGTTTATTCCATTTTACATTCCAAAAATTACCGCTGCCTACATAAATAACATTATCATCTGTGGGATCTATTGTTACAACTGAACAAACCCCCATTGCAGGGAATTCAGTATTTCTCTTCCAACTACGTCCTCTATCCTCACTGATCCATAACCATCCTCTCTCATCTATTGTGATTCCAAAGTCAGGATTTTGACGTGAAAAATCTATATCGCGCATTCTTCTGATCGACAGGCTACTGCCATCCACATCACTTATTGTCTGCCAGGAAGCACCGTTATCCCAGGATCCGTAATTATTAAACAGGTCAGGTGACATAATTGCACAGTGTGGGTCAGTTGGATGGTATTCGATTATGTCACAATAACCTGCACTTCCAGGTCCGAATTGCGACCAGGAAACAACAGGTTCAGAAAGTATTTTCTCTGATTGCAGCTTACTAAAATATTCAGGTATTTGTGCTGACATGTCAAAGCATGTACTTATAAATAATATGATTGTGAGGCCAACTATAACCTTTGAATTATTCATATATAGTCATTGTATTTCTTCATTCAAAAGTAATCTCGACAAGATTAATCAGACTATCATATCGCTAGATTTGATACCAAAAAAACAGAAACCCCTGATCATAGAAATATACTTTTTCCAATGGTCGTGAAGATGACTATAATTCTCAGATATCTTTTACAAACGAGAGCAGACCATAGAAAGCAGTATTTGTTGCCACATCAGCATCCAAAGCAAGATAAATTATCAATTTTTTTGTATACTTTTTATGCATAATAAAGTATATATTTATAATAAAAATTTAACCGACTATCAATCTAAAATGAAATCCCTCAAAACGATTCTTTCTGTATCTCTTTGGTTTTACTTACTTCATAGTATGGCGGAGCCTGGGGATAGTGAATTCAAAGAAGGAGTATACAATATTTCAACACACTGTGGCAAATGCATTGACATACCTGGAAACGTGAAAGAAAATGCACGGCCTATCATTCAATATACCTGTCATGGAAAAAATAATCAAAAATGGCATTTTATTGAAGTTGAAAAAGGCTTCTATAAAATTAAGTCTCTTGAAGCGGATAAATTCCTGACGGTATCAGGTTCATGGAAAACAAATGGCGCCCTTATTGTCCTTTGGGAAGACCTATCAGCAGACAATCAACTCTTTAAAGTGGTTGATCAGGGTGACGGGAAATATAAATTAATGTCCAAACACAGTGAGAAGTTCCTTGAGATTACTGAGGGATGGGAAATCAATTCAGCCCCTTTGGTCCAGTGGGAAGAGCGAAATGTGAAATGGCAGGAGTTTTATCTAAATGCAAGCATTACTCCAGGAGGTGGCAAAAAACTGGAAATCGTGTCTGTAAAGGCAAATGGTGAAGAAGGGAGTAAAGAACATCCAGTAGGCTGGTGTGATTAAGGTGACTGTGATGCTCAGGAAACAATTGACGGTGAGATTGGTGGAAAGTCAATTTGGATGTGGAGGAAGCATAATAATGAAAGACCGTGGCTGGTTCTGGACCTTGGAGAAGCCAAAACTGTCGAGTTTTTAAAAATTGCCTTCTTCAAAGGTCACGAAAGAAATTACAACTTTGATATCCAGGTCTCGGCAGACAACCAGGATGGGCCATGGAAAACAGTATCAAAAGCCATTTCCGGAGGTCAAACTGATCGCTTTGAGATATTCAAGACGGAAGAACTAAATGGACAGTATATAAGAATACTAGGTGATGGCAATAGCTATAAAGGTCCAAAAGACTTTGCCGAATGGACCAATATTTATGAAATTGAAGTATGGGGTAATTAGTTGGTTAGGGGCTAGTCGTTTTTTAATATTAATCCGATCCAGCCTCCTCGTGCTGGTGCTGAAATTTTCTGAAGATCTTCGCCTTTCATTGGCAGTTCATATTCCCAATCGTCTGCTCCTACTTTGAACCATTTGAGTAAATAGTCCCCTGTTGTATCATTTAACTGAAGATTGACGGATCCACCATTGGTAAAGTAAATTACCCACGCTTTTTCACCATCTGTGGTAAGGTAAGCTTCATCACTCTCCCTGTCTGACAATAAATGTTGTCCGGGTTCCATCTCCCAGAACTTTGCAAATTCTTCAATTTTCCGTAACAACTTGATGACACTGACTGATTGCTCGTTTAGCCCAAGTCCACTAGTTGGTCTGTGGAACCTGATGGAAGCGGCACCTCCTACTACGCTGCGGATATATTTTTCATTGGCATCGTCTCCAGCCCCATACATTTTCACATGGTTGATCGGCCTTGGGTGGTCCGCAGTCCGGTCAAATACATACCTCAGGTTATCCCAGTGATTTTCATCGTACCCGTATCGACCGGCATTTTGCGAGATGTCTACGAAGTCAAAGATTTCAGGGTAATCATAGACCGCATTGTGCTGCTCGTGCCGGATCACCGGAAACTGATACATTTCTGTGGTCAGAATTGTTTTGTTTTGTTTCGCTGCCTGGCCTTTGATATACCTTGACCAGTACCAGCCCCATTCGGGTGAAAACTGGATGAAGATCTCATTGGTCATCGTGTAGAGCACGTGATCATAGTTCAGGGTATAGGACAAGATCTTATCCACAAACTTTTGCTGGTATTTCAGCAACACTTTATCGTTTGACAAAGCAGGAACCGACAGATAGAAGTCATGCATGGTACCGGACTTGTAGGGTCTGATCCCTTCTTCTCCATATACAGTCTTCAAATTGGTATTCTTAATTGTGTAGCTCTTGTTATTCTTCGGATTCCAGGGGCTTTGCTCGGTCCATCTATCATAAAACATGTCCCAAATAGCCCACAATTCCAATTGTACGATGATGTTTCGCTCAGATGTGAGTTCAAGCATGGTCTCAAGCCGCTGCCAGTATTCTGGATTCCATTGATCCAGGTCATACACCTCTCCAACTTTTGCAAATGGCCAGACGTTTCCTTCATCCCTGGAGCTCATCGTATTCCTTATATAATTGGCACCTACCTCATCCATTTCATCGAGATGCTCCTCCAAATTTGGTATCTGGAATAGATTATCATCGTCTGATGCTCCAAGTAATAGCACTGGCTCACCTTTGTACTGCCAATATCTTGGGTTTTCGGTATAGAATTGTATGGCATTTCTCTCCTGTGATTCAGCGTAAAACCCCAATAAGGAGAACAGTAAAATCATGGTAACTTTTATTACTTTTCGCATGTTTCTATCTCGATTTATTTCGGCGCAACGTCCTTAAAACCTGCCCCATCACTTGCTTTTCCAGCTTTCATCTCATCTGTATATAGGACCATGGTCTGACCACCCACTTTGCCTGGATTGCCAAAATATAGACCGGTCCGGTAATTAGGTCCGGCCTCATCACTTCCTTTATCCGGGAAGGTACTCCCTCTATAGTCCATCACTGGCTCTTTGGACCATTTACCCTCCTGTGGTTTGATCCACATCTTGAAAAAACCCATGTCCTCTTTGCAACTAAAGTTGGCATTGACGACAAAGTCTGTCCATCTTCCCCGCATATCATCAATGTGATAGAGGTCTTTAAATACTTTTCTGCCCACACAGCCATCACAACCATCCCGCTGATGTCTCATTGGGAAGTTCATCGCACCGGTTTCACGGTCAAAATGAAAAAGGGAAGGTCCTCCTCTGCTGTAATCGTCACATTGTCGGCCATTTCTTCCACCACCTCCCAGAATATCATGAAATTGAGAGATAATACCTCCCTGTTTCACATCATAATCCTCAGGAATGTACAAACTCCAACCAACCCACCATTCAGTGTTCCCGGTAAGTGATCCATCAATCTTCATTTCTGCTCTTTCATGACAATCGACAACCCTTGTTTTGAGTGCATAATTCCCTGACCTCACCGGTCCTTCACCCTTTTTTACAATCACCAGGGAGGTCCCCACAGCACAATCACATGGGTCTGTCATGTCCGCACATTCGTGATAGGTTCCCTGACTCAAGTCACCGGTTTCAAAATCAATCTGATGGGTCAGCTTTTGGGCGTTTAGTGCAAGCATTAGAAAGAAGCAGGGAATGAATGAAAAGCCTCTGAGAAATGTCGAATCCTGATTCATTATCATTGTTTTCTTGGTTTATTTATCGGAGCGTATTCTATGTCATCTGTTACCAAAATCGCATCTATTTTTGCACCCCCCTCTCGCTGATGAATTACCAGCTGATGTATACCCTCTCCAAATCCATGAAATCCTCCTTCATTTGAATTATCAGTAAATAGGACCCAATTCCACTTTCCCCATTCCTCCTCTCCTCCAAAAGCCCAAATCTTCTGAGGTTGATCATCAACTATCCCAAAAACAGAATCGCTATGTCCGTTTTCACCGTACACATATCCCCAAACCATGTATTTACCAGACTTCTCAATCTTAAATGGATAAATGGCATTGGCTTTTTCTACCCATACATATTCAATGGATGCATTGTCACTACCAGATTTAAATGGGGCTTCGATTTGACCAGTTTCTGCTTCTATATCCAGGTAAGTCTTATCAGTTGATCTTTCTAAATCACCTGAATCATAAAGTGAATCGTTTGTAATGATCAGCTTATCAATCATACAGTCATCAGCGTCTCTTGCATGAAAAGCAAGGGTATAGGTCCCAGATTCGAGATAAGGCCAAAAAGTTTCATTGTTGGTTCTCCCTGTAGTCATCTCATCCCATTCCCACGATAACCGTTTATCGACATTGATATTATTCCATACATCCCTGATCATCTTATTTCCATTGTCATTTGATAGACTAAATTGCCAGGAATCAGCGTTTCCGTTTTTCGCATAGACCCGCCCGATAAATTTATAATTATCATCAGCGGGTAAATCGAAAGTCCAGCTGGCTGTACCTTCCGGTTTTTCAATGAGTTTTCCTCCAAAAGCACTTTCACTATTCAGGATATGGAAAGAATGCGTGGCGATGGATTCCGGAGCCTCTGCCTCAAGCCATATGTAGGCATTTTCTTCTTTTAGTCCAGTCAGATATGATTCGGCTATATCACCAGTTTCTTTACAATTGGTTAAACCGAATAAGAGTATGATTGAAACTGTTTGAATCGTTTTTGAAAGAGTCATGTGTTCAATTGTTCTACCTTAATTTGATGGCAGGGAAAAAGCGATAAAATACCCGGCCACACCCTCCTCATCACTTCCTGAAGCAGGAATGACGACATACTGCTTTCCATCCAGCATATAAGTCATCGGGGTAGCATATCCATTTCCCGGCAGGTCATATTCCCAAATCTTTTGACCGTCCCGAACATCAAAGGCCCTGAATTTCTGATCTTCTGTTGAACCTATAAAAATCAAATTTCCTGCAGTGGCCAAAGGCCCTCCCTGGTTCTTTGCTCCCGTTGGAGGAATTCCCTTTTTGGTCAGTTCTTCGTATTCACCCAGGACTTCCTGCCATACAATCTCACCCTTGTTCAGATCATAAGCAGTCAATGTTCCCCAGGGTGGTTGAATAGCCGGGTATCCATCCTGATCAAGAAATCGTTGATATCCCTTGTTGGTATATCGCAATTTGTACAGGTCTTCTGACAAAGCAGACTCGATATCTGACGCTTCCACCAGGTTTTTATCCGGATTTTCCATTCCCAGGATATAAGCAGCTATCGCTGATTTCTGATCCTCAGACAGGTAGTCGAAAGGAGGCATAAGACCCACACCACTTTCAATTAGCTCGATTGTCTGCACGAATGAAGCTTTCTTGGCGATATCCGTTAATGGAGGCACATAATGTCCGCCCTGCATTTCATCCCCATGGCAGCTCGCACAAAAACTTTGATACAGTGTAGCCCCGTCCAGTTTCACGCCTGTTAACGTTTCTTTCAGATCAATCAATTTCAACAGCCAGGGAAAATCATTCGCATTGATCACAAAGAGTTCATTCTTTGGATCAAAGGCTGCTCCTCCCCAGTTTGCTCCACCATTGAAAAAGGGTTGAATTAAAATACCGTCTGGTGTTGGAGGAGCAAACTTCTCCGTTTGATATTTTTCATATTCCTTCTCTACATAAGCATGTGATTCGGGTGAAATATTGGTTATCAGGTCTTTGGTAAATACCTGCCTGGTAAAAGGAGGTGGTTTCACCGGGATCGGTTGAGTTGGCCAGGTTTCCTCACCGCTCAATGGAGATTTAGGAACAGGTACCTCTTCAATGTCAAACAGTGGTTCTCCCGTATCTCTGTCAAAAACATATACATAGCCTTCTTTGGTAGCCTGGGCCACAGCATCAATTGTTTTGCCGTCTCTTTTTACCTGGATGAGATTGGGTGGACAAGGGAGGTCACGATCCCATAAATCATGGTGTACCATTTGAAAATGCCAGATCCTTTCCCCGGTATTGGCATTTAAGGCTAATAAACAATTAGCATACAGGTTCTGACCAGCTCTATTTGCACCGTAAAAGTCATAAGTTGGAGAGCCAGTAGGCACAAATGCTATCTCACGTTCATTATCCAGACTGATCCCTCCCCAGCAATTGGCCCCACCAAGGGCCTGGTATGCATTGGGTGGCCAGGTTTCATAACCTGGTTCTCCGGGATGTGGTATCGTATGAAAGCTCCATACCAATTCACCTGTGATCACATTGAATGCCCGGATGTCGCCAGGTGCAGCCGGCAAATGCTCTGAAACGGAGGAGCCTACGATCAATAAGTCTTTGAAGATCACTCCCGGACTAGTCAGCGATACCCTTTTATTTTCACTACCGAGTAAGCCCGTTGAGAAATGTATCCGTCCGTTCTCGCCAAAATCTTCATAAAGTTGTCCGTTATCGGGGTTGATGGCATACAAATGTTCGGCATAAACATGAAGAATTCTCTTTTGATCTCCTTTTTGCCAAAAATGAAGTCCTCGTGCTGAACTGGTTCGACCTTTTTCATCAACCTTGCTAAAATCGAATAACCATTTTTCCTCACCTGTCCGGGCATCCAATGCCACCAGGTTTCGCTGTGCAGTGGTACCATAGAGCACGCCATCTATCATCAATGAATTGCTTTTGATAGCACGGGTATTGTCTCCATCTTTTACCTTGTAACGCCAGGCTTCTCTTAGCTCACCAACATTGTCTGTATTGATTTGATCGACTGTGGAATATTGATTGTTGTCAAGGCCTCCATGATAGTACCTCCATTCCACAGTTTCTGGTTCCTGCGTGCAAGCAGATAGGATAAAAGTAAAAAGACTAATTCGTAGCAGTGTTCTCGTCATTCCAGTATTTCTTTTCAACTACCGACTCAAAGCCATTAACAGGCACTTCAACTTTTGAAATCCATAGGATTCCATTTAGGATGGTTTTTCGAAAACTTTCCAGAAACATGTTTTGATGAAAGTGTGCCCCTGTGAAGCCGATTCCACGGCCCCCACCTTCCCTTTCAACTGCCCAGGCAACAGTATGCGTCTGAGGATTATCCAATGGCAGGTCAGATGCCAAAAGGGGAGTGAAATTGGGGTTTTTGGTATCAAGTTTCATATCATAGTAGAATTCGGCTGGGGATTCCCATTCCTCTACGCCATTGAGAACCGGGTGATTGGAAGCCAGTTTAATAGCCTCCATGGCGGTGGTACCTGGTGTTGCACCATCTCCGTCCACATGCGATTGACCTCTTTGGTAATATCCTCCAATCCAGTCAAAATATCTTTCCTGGGCCATGGGATGATCTACCCAGGTGGAATAATGAAGAACCATGAGACCCATTCCTCTTTCCATTTGTCTATCAAAGTCATGCAGAAATTTGAGATATTCAGGGTTATAACCGTTTTTATCCTCATTCTGTGGAAATAGGGAATGCCATTCCTTCAATAATCGGTCACCACTCGAATGAATAACAACTGCATCTACGTCATCCATGGTGCCAGGTTTGGGCCGCTCTCCAATATAAAGTTCAACCTCAAACCCCGGTCCATATTCAGTGGTCTCCAGCATATCTTTTAGTAAGGTAAGGTCTTCAATATACAGGTGACAGGGTTTGTCTCTACAATGGTCATTCGGGCCGGCGATGAAAACCAGCTTTACGGGTTCCTGGAAAGCATCACACCCACAAAAGAGTGTAAGCATGATAAAGAACCAGATAAAAGATTTTGTCATTTTAGTCATTTTTTGGGTCATCAATCACAATAAGGGAGGACTTTGGCAATAAGCCAGTCGGCTATTTCCTCGTCACTGGCAGTTGTCGGGTTTCTGCTCCATTGTTCAACTGAATAAATTCCTGTAAACCCCGCGTCAACACATATCTTCATGCATTGATCAAAATCAAATGAAGTGTGTTCAAACTGATCATTGAAATCAGCTGCTTTCGCTGAAACCTGGTAAGCAAACGGCATGATCTTTTTCAGGGCATCATATCGAATCTCATCAGGATAGTTGCCGTAATCGGGCAATGAATACATATTTTCCCCTACCTCCCTGATGATTTGCAGGTGAATATCCGGATCCATCTCAATACCAAAGTGATTCTCCGTCATTAAAATCATTCCTTTGGCTTTTACTACCTCATTGATCTCTTTCAAGGCCTCAATGATGAGATTCAGGTCGCCCTTGCCGGGATTTATCCGGACTGCTCCTGATTCGAGTCTCGCAGCCGCGTCGATCCACTTGAATACCGTCGCTTTGGCCTCTGTACGCTTTCCCGGATCTTCATGCCCCAGTTGATACCCTTCATCTACCTGGATGTTAATCAGTCTTGATTTTGCTGCTTTGACTTTAGTTTTTAATTCATCCAGATAAGCGTTATCCAATGACTCAAAATGCCTGCTCCAGAATTCTACATTGTGCAGTTGAAATCTGTCAGCGTAGTAAGAGGGTATATCCATGAGACTCAGCTGACCACTGATGTTTCCACTATCATTTGTTTGTGGAAACCGACTCCTGAAATTTACCGTTGACATGCCGATCCGATTTCTCGGGTTTGTGTCAGTACAGGCAGAAGCCCCAACAATAATGGCTGGGAGTCCAGCGGCAACTAATTGACTAAACTTTCTCCGTTTCATAGAGTACTTTTGTATGCAATATAAACATATAAAAATATATTTTATTGATGTACTTACACCAAATGAAAGTTATATTTAGCAGCTGAATGAAGGATAGTCAGAAAAATCTTTCTCAGAAACTGTAATACATATGCTCAACAACCAATTAAAATTTTCCCTATGGCTGATCTTCTTTCTAGCCATAAATTCCCTTTTGGCTCAGCAACTCAAGGACTGTAAAATAGAGCTGTCGGAGGATAAACTTACTCTGAGCAACAGTAAGATCATCAGAACTTATGCCTGGAACAAAGGCAGCCTGATCAGCACATCACTGGTCAATAGGGGAGATAAACAAACATGGGAATTGTCCAACGAAGAACCTGATTTTCGGATTCCCGGTATGGGAGAAGCTGAGGGAGACGAATTAAGTGTTAAAATAATAGAGGCTACAGATCGCACGCTGGCTCATCTTCAAGGGGTAGTGATCACCAGGTATCGAAACTTCGAATTGAAACGAGTCTTCCGGTTGTATCCGGATTGCCCGGCTATTGCCATAGACATTTACCTTAAAGGTAAAGCTCCCAATGAGTGGTATAAAACCGAAACGTCGGTGAATGCGCTGAAAAACTATGAAATGCATGGCAAGGACATGGTCTCAACAAAGGATATCCCGGTCATGGATCGGCTGGGACTACCTGGTCGACACTGGGCGTTGGAAGCCGTAGATTTTTATGACGGCACAGACAATCAGAACACGCTTGTAGATAACCGAAAAATCCTGGCTTATCGGTTTTACAACAGTCTGAAAGGAAATCTGCTTTTCGCCGATGATCGGCAATCGGGAAAAGGAATTTTTATTCTGAAAGAAGCACCTCCCTCCAATGTGCAGTTGGCTTATCCCGGATTCGACTTTTTTTGCAAGATCGGAGACATCCAAACTGTTGGTTTGGGTCTACAGCCTCAGGATGTAGGATTGAATGTGGAGGACTGGGTTCGGGCATACGGATCTGTAACAGGTGTAACCGATGGCTCAGAATTTGGTAAAATCTCGGCCTTGAGGGAATACTATATGAATTCGCGTCCCCACGTTCCGGAGCGGGACGACATGATCCTGATGAACACCTGGGGGGATAGAAGCAGAGCCACCAAGATCAGTGAGCAATTTTGTTTGGATGAACTGGAAGCCGGTCATCGGCTCGGGGTAACTCATTTTCAGATTGACTATGGATGGTCCCAGGGAAGGTCACCTTTTACTGGTGAATACTACAAGATCAACGAAAGTCGGTTTCCAAATGGATTAAATCCGCTGGTTGAGAAGGCAAACTCTTTAGGAATGACCATGGGTATTTACGGTAATCCAGGCTCTGATAACTACCCCTACCTTCACTGGCAGCAATTCAGCAATGCATTTGTCAATGTATATGAACAAACGGGGATCAGTCTGATCAAGTATGATCTGTTTCGTCTGGCAGATAAACTTTCGGACATCAATGCTCGTCGAATCATGGACGATATTCTGTCCAGGACAAATAATGATGCATTTTTTAATATTGATATTACTTTCCAGGATCGGGTTGGCTATTTCTACTGGAATGAATATGGTAACTATTTTGTCGAAAACCGCTACACTGACTGGCTGAACTACTATCCTCACTGGACTCTTCGCAATCTTTGGATGCTTTCGAAATATGTACCCTCCTACATGCTTCAGGTTGAGTTTCTCAACAAATGGAGAAATGCTGATAAATATCCCGAAGACGATCCATTTAAACCCTCTTTGATCCCCTTCGACTACATCTTTGCAATTACCATGGCCGGGCAGCCGCTGGCCTGGTTTGAGGCAACAGGATTACCCGAGGAAGCATTTAAAATAGCTCCACTCGTGAAAACCTATAAAGAACATCAGACCAAAATTCACGGCGGAATGGTATTTCCCATTGGTGAGGAACCATCAGGCAGCTCCTGGACCGGCTTTCAATCCATGGATAGCGACCAGGGGTACCTCCTGGTTTATCGTGAACAGAACGAAAACTCCAGTGAATTCCTAAAAACCTGGTTTCCCGCAGGCACCAAAATCAGGTGTCAGCTGGTCGCCGGTCATGGAAAGGGCTTTAACGCAACAATCAATGACGCTGGTGAATTGAAGTTCAGTCTACCGAAAGAAAATACCTTTGCTTTGTACAGGTATGAAATCCTTTAATAAGATCTACAACCAATAAGATTAATTCCAATAGATATGTTCAAACTACTCTTAACACTTTTCTGCTCCCTGACCATGATGGTATCCCTGGGTCAGCGCATCAAAGTTTCAGACAATCAAAGATTCCTGGTCAAAGAAGATGGGACACCTTTCTTCTGGCTGGCAGATACCGCCTGGGAACTGTTTCATCGATGTGACCGGAATGAGGTTGATCTTTATTTGGAAACCCGTGCCAGTCAGGGATTTAATGTTATTCAGGCGGTTGCCCTAGCCGAGATTGATGGATTGAATGACCCCAATCCTTATGGAGAAACACCACTTTTTGACAATGATCCTACCAGACCTAATTCCAAGTACTTTGAACACGTAGATTACGTGATTGACAAAGCTGATGAATTGGGCATATACATTGCCTTGCTACCCACCTGGGGTGATAAACTGGATAAACGAAACTGGGGAGTTGGTCCGGAAGTATTCAACACTCAAAATGCCAAAGTGTTTGGAAAATGGATCGGGGAGCGCTATAAATCAAGAGACAACATTATTTGGGTGATTGGCGGAGACAGAAACCCAAGAGATGGTACAGACCAGACGGAGGTGTGGCGTGAACTCGCAGCAGGAGTAGCAGAAGCCCACAAAGGAAACGAAAACGTGCTGATGACATTTCATCCTCAACCTCATCAGCCAGGTGGATCATCTACATGGTTTCACCAGGATGAGTGGCTGGATTTTAACATGCACCAGACCGGCCATTGCCCCAAGCTGACCTATCAAAATATTCGTCATGATTATAACCTCACACCGGTGAAACCTGTGCTGGATGGAGAACCCTTGTATGAAGACCATCCGATCTGCTTCAAGCCGGAACAGTTTGGACACAGTGTGCCGGAATTGATCCGACCCCTGATGTACTGGAGTGTATTCGCCGGAGCTTTTGGTCAGACCTATGGGTGCCACGACGTGTGGCAGATGTTTACACAGAAGCGAGACGGTATCAATAAACCATTAAGGCCGTGGCCTGAAGCACTCGACCTTCCCATGGCCAACCAGGCCAAACACCTGAAGAACCTGATGCTTTCAAGGCCTTTCCTGACTAGGATCCCCGATCAGTCGCTGATTGTGATGGAGCAGGAAGAAGATGACCAGTACATTATTGGTACACGGGATAGCAAGGGAACCTATGCGATGGTCTACTTTCCTGCAGGTCAGAAAACCAACCTGAATCTTTCTTCACTCAAAGGCAAAAAGCTTACTGGATGGTGGTATGATCCCAGGACAGGCGCTGCCTTTGAAGCAGATGCCCTTCAGAAAAGCACATCTGTGACGGTCACACCTCCGGCTTCAGGCCAGGGAAATGATTGGGTGCTTGTAGTGGATGCAGAGGATTTTGGGGCGCCGGGGAAGTAGAAGTAGTTTGATTTTTCAGTCAGTAGACTGCTCATCGAGTGTTACACCATCACATTGGCAGGTGCTTGATTCTAAATTTTCCTCACGTTTTGCCAGTTCGGTGATATAAGGAAGCAGTATTTGCCAGTTCATTGGAGATTCACAATGTAAAGATTTTTTGATTTATTTTACATTTGTTTCATGCAAAGTAAAAATTATTCAACTTTCTTTACTTTCTCTGGTTTGAAAAAAAGATTTCCTTAAAGCATGATAAAATGGATAATGCCAGGTAATGATTACAGCTGCAAAACCTCTTAGGTTAATGGTTGTGGTACCCTTCAGCAAATCACCCCTTTATGATCGCTAACAAGGCTCAATTTGACCTCCCCTCTACAGGTCAAGAGCAGTGCATAATTGACACTTTCCTACTATGCCATTCCTGATCGAATTATCACCCTTTAAAAATCTTCATCATTTCACCGGTCCACCCGGGAAAAAGGTCAGGACTCTCTACTTGCAGTTGATCAGCGACCACACCGGCAAATAATGAGCGAAAGTCGGTGGTCACTGGCAAATCCCGTCGGTCTTCCAGGTTTTCAAAAGACAGTTCCGGTACTTTGCCATAGATTTTTCCACCGTTAACTCCATTACCTAACACAAACATGCAGGAACCCCGTCCATGATCTGTGCCCAGACTCCCATTTTGTTCAACTGTTCTGCCAAATTCAGTCATAGTCATGACCACCACATCATCCTGGAACTTTTCAATATCCTGCCAGAATGCTGCAATACTTCCCGACAGATCCCTGGCGTTTCTGCTAAAACCGCCAAACTGTGTAGACTGTCTCGAATGCGTGTCCCAGCCATTCGATTCAGCAAAAGCGACCTCAAGACCTACTCCGCCTTTAATCATTTGGGCGATCTGTCTGAGCGATTGGCCAAGGGGTGTACCTGGATAAGAAACTCCTGGAGACGGCTTTATCGATTGAACCCGGGCTTCTTCTAATATTCTAACCGCATCCAGGCTTACCGTTCCAGTATTTTGAATCATTTCCTGCGTGGTTTGGCGGTACAGCGCTTCAAAACCCTGGTTGGTCACACTGGAAGCCTTGCCTTCTCCTACCTTGAGGTCATCCAGATTCTCAACAGTCAATGTATAGGCGTTACCGTATAGTGATTTAGGGGTCGCGGGTGTCATGCTTACTGCTTGAAATGGAGTTCCCTCATGCCCCATAAGCCCAACGGCACGATTGAGCCAACCGGAAGCAGTACTTTTCTTCCCAGGCGTACCATTTTCCATATAGTCCTGTGCATCGAAGTGGGAACGGTTGGGAATGGGAGAACCGATACCATGTACCACTGCCAGTCTGCCCTCCCGGAAGAGGGGAGCAAAGGAGCCGAAAAGAGGATTCAGCCCAAAACGGCCATCCAGTTCGATCAGTTTATTGTCGCCGGTTGCCGTAACCAACAAGTCTGGTCTGACCTTTTTCAGAAAAGGGTCATCTATTGGCTGAACTGCCTGAAGCCCATCCATAGCACCACGTTGAAAGATGCACACCAGTATCTTCCGCCTGGCTCCAATACCCAAATTCTTCCCGGATTGTGTTGCTGCTGCCTTCAGCACAAATGAGGGAACACCTCCCAGTGTGGAGGTAAAGGCCGCCAGAGCGCCTCCCTGAATGAAAGCTCTTCTACTCCATTTCATCATTTTTCCATTTACTGTCGTTGAAATTCCGGCGAACCCAGGATAAGGCCTACTATTTGACCCAAATCATTGGTTCTCTGATCTGGCCTTGCACTGGCCTCATTTGTGATCATCCCTTTCTCACCTTTGTTGGTCTTTTCTTCCAGTTTTTCATTAAAAGATGGGTCCGCCAAAACGGGCAGCAACAACTCTCTAGTCTCTGCCACATCCCTGCCGGGGTTCAACAGTTTCAAGTATACTTCCAGAGCCTTGATATCAGATTCGGGTTCGTGATTGTCATTTAATGCGAGCAGATCCAACTTCATGCCTTTGATTTCCTGCATCGCAAGTTCATTAGCAAAGTTCATCCGGTTCAGCAAGGCTGAGCCGTTGGTCCAGAACTCATTGTTTTCAGGGTAACCCGTGGGCGCCTGGTATGCATATAAAGGCTGACCCATTTGCGTACACCACTTGATAAGCGGCCGATAATCTTTCACTGCTGAATCGGTTATCCTTATTGAGCTAACAAGGTACTCCAGTGGTGTTTTAATTTTTTCGGCCAAATATTGTCTGTCCCAGAATTCTTCTGAGGCTAAAAGGGTCATTAAAACGCTTTTTATATCCCCATCAGTTGCCAAAAATTTCTCGGTCATCTTATCAATCAGAGATTGCGGTGGGTTGTCGGATACAAAACGGATGGCGAGTTTTCTGGACACATGCGCAGCAGTGCCTGGGTGAATGGCAAGCATATCCAGTATTCGTTCGCCCTCCTCCACGCCAACGCCCGGAGGAAATTTTTCACCAAGAATCGTTTTTTCTGCTGAATCATGTCGGGTAGGATCAAAGTAGAAACCATTTTCTAACACAGCATTTGGTGTGTTGGCGATCTGATTCTTAAGTGCTTTTGCCATCTGATCAGGCACCGGATAAATGAGCGGTGATGCCTTCCATCCGGTGAAAGCCCTGGCCACCTCTTCCACATCCTGCTGAGAGTAGCCTCCGTCCACTCCTAGCGTATGGAGTTCCAGAATCTCTCGTGCATAGTTTTCATTTATACCGGGCTTCTGAGCAAACTGTTTAAGCGATGGATTTTCGGCTAACCCGGCTTGCAAGAGCTCTTTCCTGCGAGAATCCGGAGTGGCCAGCGTCGGAGCGCCTTCATCGGCATTCGAACGATTGTTGTCCAGGTAAATAAGCATCGCCGGATGCTTTGCAGTCGCACCTAACAAGTCCCTGAAATTTCCCAGTGCATGCGGTCGGATAGCGTCTCTTTCGTATGATAGTACCTGGCTTGCCATGTCATTGATACCGTGGATGGAAACATTGAAGTGGTTAAACCAAAAGTCTACCATCACTTCTTCCAATTGATTAGGGCTGTAGATGGCCCGCTCGATCTTCTGTGCCATTAGCTGGTAAAAGAGTTCTTCGAAAGGCTTCCAGCCAAATCGGTCCTCGGCGAGGCTGTTAAAACGCTGGTATCTTTCACTGGTGTTTTCTTCCGCATTAAGTATGCGTTGGAGCAGATCGGTCTGGTTATTGCCGGTCCTGGGATTGGAATCCATCATACCACCGGCTCTGTTGTTCTGCATGTATCCTCTTCCACCCATGCCTGATCCGGCCGAACCCCTACCGCCCATACCTCTCCCCGGCTGAGGTCCAATTTGTTCCCTCTGCATGGTCATGAAAATCAGCCGCACCCCCGGAGCCGGATATGTCTGACCGATCTCTTCCAGGTCAAGCGACAACGCGCTGTATTTCTTGTTTAGCTGCTTTTCCACGGTTTCGGTGTCATTTGCAGCGTTTATCTGATCATAGACCCAGGCTTCAGCATTACTTTCAAGGTTGTCGACTTGCGCATGTTGTGGTCCGAAGGCGAGCCGGTTAAGCAAATGAGCGGCTGCTTCCTGTTCCGTCCAACCTGCAGCTTTATAGGGAAGATCTATTTCCTGGCTTAAGGCCTGAAAAAACTGCCCGATCAACAAAATGATTAGGGCAAATTTTATTTTTTGAATAGCAATCATAGATCAGTTCTTCGTTCGGTTGCCTCTTAGACAACGCAAGCGGCTGAAGGTTTAATTGCTAATATGACAGGAGGGTAAAAATTTTTGTTTTATGACAATAGAGAAAGAAAATCACCTACAATCCTTAGCTTTAATAGCAGCTTCTGTTTTGACTCTTTCTGCATTAACCTCCTGGTATATTTCAGCAAGCTTAGATTTCAAGGTACTGAACAATTCAGGTTCCACTTCTGACAATTCATTCTTCTCTTTAGGATCTTCCACCAGGTTGTACATTTCATATTTAACTGGTAAAGCAAATGGATCGGTATGGTAACCATACAACATATAATCGCCTTCGCGAATGGCCGCATGAGGAGCCATAATTTCTACACCATATTTGATTTGCAATGATTTATCACCCGGGTTTTCTCCTGCTCCAACCGCCTGGAAATAATTTTGCATGGCATCGCTGATTTTCGAGCCATCGAACATGTGATTGTAATAGCCTTCGCCAACGATTACCTCATACTCACGAGGAATTTCAAATTGCCAGTACATTGGTTTCTCTCGTTCTATCGATTTATTATCCAACAAATGATCCAAAATACTCTCTCCATCAATTGCACGATCAGCTGGAAGGTCAATTTCCAGCAATTCACAAAGAGTTGGTAACACATCCAATGTAGAATTGGGTTCATCAGATACTTCAGGAGTTATTTTTCCCGGCCAGCGAACCATTGCAGGAACGCGGATCCCACCCTGGTATAGTTGATATTTCTGACCGTAGAGGGGGTAAGAAGTGCCGTAGCAAAAGTAGGTCGCATCCCATGCCCGCAGGACGTCGGGGCCATTATCACTTGAAAAATAGATAATGGTATTTTCCTTCAGCCCCAGTTCTTCGAGACCTTCAAGTAAATCCCCAATGGCCGCATCCAGATGACTGATGTTGGCATAGTATTCATCCCTGCGTGGATCACCGGTATCGTACATGTTTGTGAATTTGTCCCCTGCCATGATGCGAATATGCACTGCATCGTATGCGAGATAGGTAAAAAACGGCTTTGATTTATCAGGTAGGTTTTTAATCCATTTGAGGGCATTCTGTGAAATGATGTCACTGGTATAACCTTTCATGGGACCCTTAGGAGTGCCATCCAGATCAAAATAGTCGCCTGGGTGCTTTTGGGTATTTACGTTTAACATTCTGGTGAAATGAGGATCTTCCTTGGTAACCATACCTGCATCAAAACCTTGCTGATTGGGGAACGAACCTGTCCACCCGGTCCAGTTTTCTTTTACTTCCCAATCTGCGCCGTTTAAGTGCCATTTGCCAAATACCGAAGTCTGATAGTCCTTTTCCTTCAATATCTCCGGGATCGTGATTTCAGAACCGGGCAAAAGGATCTTGTCATTGTCCTTTTTATCCATGATCCACCAATTGATATTATGCCGAGTCGGAGTCCGCCCGGTCAGCAGACCAGCACGAGAGGGAGAACATACCGGAGATGCAGCATAGTGATGCCTGAACACCTTACTTTCCCTTGCGAGCTTTGCCAGGTTAGGTGTTTGAATATTGGGATTGTTAAATTCTTCAATTGATTCTATTCCAAGATTGATATCCCCGTACCCCAGGTCATCTACGAGGATGTAAACAATATTGGGAAGTTCGGAACTATACTCACTGCTTGTTTGCTGAGACTGATTGCTCCCGGACTCAGACTGACTGCACGAAGCAAATAAAGCCAGTGTAACTAGCCATGAAATTGATGATTGTTTGATACACATAAGACTTCTAGCAATTTGAGAATGATTATTATTTATTTTCATCGATTTCGATTTTAATGGATAGATCTCGTTTAGTTTGATACATTGATTCTACCTATGAGATGATGACACTTTTAAACCTGATAGCTTATACTTCACCTTTTCCGACCCACTCATTAGATGTCCTGAGATAAATATTTCTTAAACCACGCGATGTGCATCTGATTGATCTCCTCCTTACTGGGTTTGATCGTTGCATCTTTCGGTTCAGGTTTAAATCCATGACCGGCATTTTCCACAGGGACCAGTTTGGAGGGCACTCCTGCTTTCTGTAAAGCTGCTAGTAAAAGTTCAGATTGATTATAGGGTACCGACATATCATTCAGTCCATGAATCATCTGAATTGGTGGGTCATTCTTATCCACATAGTATATGGGGTTGGCAAATTGAACCTGAATGGGGTATTCCTGAATGGGACCGCCGATGAATGCCGACTCAGGAGATTTTGGACTGTCATGATCCATCCTTCCAGGAGGATCGTTCATCCTAAGGAAATCAGTAGGTCCGTAATTTTCCGAGACGACTTGGACATCACTCGAATATTCCTGATTTGGACCATCACCTTCCAGATAAAAGTGTCCATTGGAGGTACCCAGTAAAGCGGCCAGGTGGCCACCTGCTGATCCACCGAAAACACCAATCCGATCCGGGTCGATGCCATATTTTTCAGCATTTGCCCGCGTCCATCGAACGGACGTTTTACAATCGTGGACCGCAGCAGGAAATATGGCTTCACTGCTCAAGCGGTATTCTACACTAATCCCTACAAAACCTTCTTCTGCCAACCATCTGGCTGTTTTCTCCGACGGATTCCCCTTTCTCCAACCACCACCATGAAAGTGTATAACAGCCGGTTTAGGATCGGATCCGGGCGTGTAAGCAACATACAAACGCAGTTTCAATCCGTCAACTTCATGGTATACCACTTCCTCAACAGTGATATCCTGTGAATGACTTAAAAATGGCACCAGCAAGAGTGCAAACAATACAGATAGTGAGTTTTGTTTTATGAATTTCATCTTCGTCTGTTTTTACTTCATCTTTAGCAATACTACCACATCATTTTCCTCAAAGGGTGGACTAAATGTCACTATACTTCCACCCCGGATTGATCCGCTATTTTCATGATATCGGCCTTTGAATGGGTCAAAAAAGGAAACGTCAAATTCGCCATCGACGTCCGAAAGATCTATGGAAAGATCACCATTTCCTTCTCTATAGGCGATGTATTGCTTACCAGGAACACCACTGCATATGTCATATGAACTGCTACTGGAAACCAGGTCATTCAATTGTTTCCAATCCGGATTTCTATAGTCAACCTGCTCGAACCACCAATCCAATCCCATACGATAGGGCTCTTCCGCAACACCAGTACCCTGTACTTCAATCCACCTGTTCCATTCGGAGTAAAGAGGAATGATGCCGGCCAGCAGCTGTCCCCATATAGGTCTGATACACTCTTCTACGCCATTTTGGGTAAGACCTTCCCATACATCCTCTGCAGCGATCACCGGAAATCGATAAGGCGCATAATGGTCATCGATATCGACCCCGCGATCATTGTTATTTCCTTGCTGGCTATCTTTACTATTACCCTCTACGTGTTTACTAGGGTGCTGACGAATAGCGAAATCCTGCCACCCTGAGAACTCCTCATACATGCTGTCGTGAATGGTAAGTAATGATTTGTAATTATTGGGAATGGAAGCCTTACAGAACTTCATCAAATCATTCATTTTTTGTTTGGAATATCCCCTTCCGGGTAGTTTGTAATTTTCTCTTGTGGGATTAAATCCAAAATGACTTGATATACTGGAAAGTCGTGCAACATAATAACGAACCAATTGCTTGTTCCAGCGATCCAGGGTCGGAATGGTAATGACAGGCGAAATTCTAATCAGACCATCAAACTGAAATATATAAATACCACGTTCCCGTGCGTCCAGGTAAATGTTTTCAGTAACCTGCCACACCTTGAGATTAAATCTCATAGGATCATCCTCCCACCAGTAGGTAGGCGGGTAATCTTCATGGTTGGCACTACCTATCATGGCAAGGTTATACCCGTGGGGTATCATGTAGTCATCCATTACTGCCTGATGTACATCGTCCATATCATGACTCCAATCATTTCCCTGATATTTTAGCTCCGGTTGTTTTGAAGGTCCCCAGGTGACTCCCATCGGTCCAAGTTGATGCAGGTCATACCCTTTGGCATGAAAGGGTTTTCCGCTCATGGTCTTGAAAAAGAAGGGTGAACCTTCATCTACCAGCAAAGGACCCTCATAATCCGATGAAATGCAGGTAAAGCTCCCACTTCCCCCTGATGTACCGTCGGTCCAGGCATACTCATACTTCCAAGTCCCTGTTTCAGTTGGCATAAACCGAAGTTTCCAAACATCTCCATCCTGGCTTCCCATACCGTCCCCGTCAAAGAAGCCATAGACATTACCTATGACCTCCCCCGATGGTGAAGTGAATTCCGCTTGCAATTCAATTTCAGTGTAATCAAATTTATTTGAGTAGGTTTTAACATTAATAACTGGCAGCTCAAATGCTCCATACAATGGTACATCATCTGAGTGGAAGCCTATGGTCAAGGGGATTTTGTTATGATTGATTTGTGTGCACCCAATCTGCAAAAAACACAGAATCGATAGTATGAACATTTGGTTAAAGTGTTTCATTTGATAATTTTCAATGATTTAATTATTCAAGTTCCAATACAAGAACCCAATCGTTTCCCTCTTGTGAGTTTCCCGGTGGATCAAAATATTTCATTTGTGATTTCTCCCCGGAGGGAATTGATTTCTCAAATGATGTCTTTTCCGCTGATTCAACATCTCCTACCCTCCACAAGCCATTTCTTGGGTTATACCAATAGGCTGAAACGTTTCCTGTAGCAAGTCTTTGCATGTTCACCCGGATTAGTGATCCCATGGTAGAGTAAATGAAAGCCCAGTGTCCATCGATACTTTTTGTCCCAATCCGAAGGTCAGGTGAAAGTCCTGCATCTCTGCCGATCGTAGCTGCGCTAATCAGCTGTGGATCGGGCACCCTTTCCTGAATCTTTTTGGAGGTCATCAAAGTTTTGAGATGAATAAAAGATGAAGCCCCCGGAGCATTTAACACCTCATCCTGAAGCACGCCGGGTTTTCCTTCAAGGCTTTCCATTCTCCATAGATTTTTATGTCCATAAGTGAAACCAAAACCTCCGGAAAAAACCGACCACCAGGCCTGATACCGCTGCTTCCAGTCAGCATCAATTTCATATTCCTCTTTCTTATCCATACCTGTCCAATAGGCATAAAGGTGATGTTCGTTTTCATACCAGCCTTCCGAATTGAAGGTTGGTTTGACTGGTTCTCTGTTCCAGTCAGACTGCGTAAGCGGTACAATGAATTCAGCGACTGCATGGGTTTGGATCATGTTGAAATCAAGCCATTCAGCATCATGAAACTCTTCGGAAGAAGAAACAAACGAGATCGGGTGGATCGTATACAGATGCTCGCCAGGATTATCCTTTGATTTAATTCCTTCTATCACAGCTGTAAGACGACTCTTGTGCTGATCTGTCAGCGGTCTTTGATTCTTGGGAAACATGACTGAGACAGGTTTGTGATATTCTCCGGCTCCCACCCAAATGATGTGAGGATGCTTATTGTATCTTTCTCCTAAAAACTGTCCAAACAGGTAATTGTCGCGGTCGGGATTTCTGAAATACATTCTGGTTCCCTCTCCCTCCTTCCATTTAGGATCTCCAGCGCCAGTACCCCACCAAACGAAAATGGCTACATACAGGCCTTTTTCACGAGCCTTTTCAATAATGTAGTCTACATGCTTCCAATACTTTTCATTGGGTTTCATTGCTTTCCAGGGTCGCCCCTCCTCCCCTGAAAAAGGTTGCTCATCCTCGAAATTCTCACGACCCATATTTGTGGAGGTAAACTGGATCACATTGAAGCCCTTTTGTATCCTATCGTCCAGGTATCTGTCAATATCATCCGGAGCCAGGCGTGATAGCATCCAGGCAGTACATCCTAGCCAAAAGAAGCCCTCACCATTCTCATGCTCGAGGTAATGACCATTCTCAGACACTTGTAATTTCCCCTTTTCCTTCCATGGCTGGGACATAGAGTGGAATGACAGAGACAAAAGGGTAAACAGCGATAAACAACAGAATAGTGTTCTCATAAATATATTATTGTACACGAAAATAATAGATAATTGCATACTTTTATGATGAAACTGAATTTAACATAAAAAAGATAGTCATGCGTTTCTTGTGTACGGCCCTATTTCTTACCAGCATCTCATTCAATCTGGTCAGTCAGACTAGTCAACCCAATATCATTTACATCCTGGTAGATGACCTGGGGTATGGTGACATCAATCTCCAAAACGACCTGGAGGTCTTTAACAATCACAATCTCCTTACGCCCAACCTTGCAAGATTGGCCAGGGAAAGCCTGGTATTTACTGATCACTATTCTGCCAGTCCGGTCTGCTCGCCGTCTCGGGCAGGACTACTCACCGGCAGGGCTCCTACCCGTGCCAATATCAACATCTATATCAATGACCTGAAGGAGAATGACCAGTTTTTTCTTCATGGAAAGGAATTAACAGTGGCCGAGGTGTTGAAGCAGCAGGGCTATCAGACTGCCATATTCGGGAAGTGGCACCTGAATGGGGCCGACTGGGAAGTCAAAGACAATTGGACGGGATGGACCGGCTCTTTCCCAAAGCAACAGGGATTCGATCATGGTATAGTGACGAAAGAAGACCCACACTTTACACGTAAGCTGAATGTCAACTCCCAAAAGCACCCGGGCGACTTCTTCACCGTAGACGGGGACCCCGTAGGACCAATCAAAGGCTATTCCAGTGACATCATATCCAACTCAGCCATTGACTGGCTGGAAAAAAGAAACAATAAGGAACAGCCATTCTTCATCTACCTGCCTTATGATGCCGTACACATCCGGATTGCAGCTGCTGACCGGTTTGAGGAGCTTTACAATACCGGCGACGTACGAAAAGATGTGTACTACGCTAACATCACGCACCTTGATGCAGCCATTGGTAACCTGTTGACAGCCCTGGAAAAGATGGATCTGGATGAGAATACGTTGATATTCTTCTCTAGTGATAACGGTCCTGATGTACTTTTCAATTGGGATGCCACTTACTTTTGTTATGGTACCTCCTATCCACTCTACGGAGAAAAATACCAACTGTATGAAGGAGGGATCAGGGTACCCGGAATGGTGAGGTGGCCCGGGAAAATCAAACCGGGTGTTTCACGCCTTCCGAATTCAACAATGGATGTACTCCCGACACTGGCCGAACTTACCGGGGCATCTTTACCCAAAGATGTAGCGATCGACGGACAAAGTATTTTACCTCACTTGGTTGAAGGAAAAGACATACAAAGAAAAGACCCCCTGTACTGGCAATATGAATATCAAAGGGAATACCGTGAAATACAGGGTGAAGGCTATCAAAGACGATTAATTGGACCTCCTCCTCGAGATATCAGCGAATTTCGTCCACGAGTGAAGATCCGGGAAGGTAATTACACCCTGCTAGGTTATAGTAACGGACAATTTGAGAAACCCACGGAGTTTAGACTTTATGACCTGAGCGTTGATATTGAAGAAAAAAATGACATCAGCAAGCAAAAACCAAAGATTTTGGATGCGATGAAGAAAAAGCTGCTTGAGAAATATGAGGAAGTCCGTATGGATCAGGAAGCAACGAAGGCACTTATTTCAAAGAAGTGAAAATATCTATAGAATCTTTAATTAAACCATGAGACTCAAACCCTTATTTCTGGTAGCATTAGTGATCCTATTTTTTGCTGCATGTAAATCAGAGACTGAACCCTCTAAACCCAATGTCCTCTTCATCGCAGTCGATGATCTCAACGATTGGCTAGGTGGATTTGGTGGCCACCCTCAAGCAATCACACCTAATATTGATCGATTAATCAGTGAAGGAGTCTCCTTTCGAAATGCTCATACAAATTGTGCCGCATGCCAACCCTCCCGAAACTCTATCCTCTCAGGACTTCATCCCACTTCTACAGGCTGGTACAGCAACAACTGGAACGGAAAAGATGTGAGACGCACTTATGATAGCCTGTCAACCAAATCGATCGCACTTCCACAATATTTTAAGGATCATGGATATGTCACCATGGGTGCTGGAAAGATCTACCACAGTGGGGTAGCCGAGTTTGATGAGCTCATACCCGACTACTGGACTGAAGTAGACACAAGCTACAAAGTGAGCAAAGAGATTATAGAAAGAGGTCATGGATATGCCGGATCCGGACACTTTTACCATCCTTTTGCCAAAGGTGGTAGTCCGATTGTGGAAAAATTTGGTAAAATCCCTGGTTTTTCACTGGCAGGGGGTCCGCTGGATTCCGAAGATGTGCCGGAAATGGGGATGCATGACGCCTATATCGCCGATTGGGGAGTTCAAAAGATTGGTGAACAGGGAGAAGCATCCTTCTTTCTTGCGTTGGGCTTCGTAAGACCTCATGTCCCCTTCACCGCACCTCGGGAATACTTTGATCTTTATAATCCGAAGGCTATCACTATTCCTGAAGTACCAGACAATGATTTGCAGGACGTTCCCATGATCGGCAAAGCGATGGCTTATGGTATTTTGCCTATGGGAGACCATAAAACCGTGTTGGAGATGGGCCCTGACTACTGGCGGGAATTGACTCATGCTTACCTGGCCAGCATCTCCTTCATGGATGCACAGGTTGGTAAAGTCCTGGACGCATTAAAACGGAGTGGAAAGGACAAGAATACGATTGTAATCCTGTGGTCAGACCATGGCCAGCACATTGGTGAGAAGAAACACTGGAGGAAGATGGCGTTGTGGGAGGAAAGCACCCGCATACCCCTGATCATCAGGCTTCCCGATGGACCTAAATCCTCATCCCTTTTGCAGCCTGTAAGCCTGCTGGACGTCTATCCAACCCTGGTTGAATTGTGTGGACTGCCAGACAATAACAGGCTGCAAGGCCAAAGCCTGATGCCACTGATCAGAGATCAAAGTCAAAAAAGATCACAACCGGTCGTTTCCTGCTGGTTTGAGGGTAACTATGCTGTGCGGGACGACCGATGGCGCTACATCCTATATAGTGATGGGACCGAAGAGCTTTATGACCATGAAACCGATAGTATGGAATGGCACAATGTAGCCTCTGATCCACAGTTTAACGACATCAAGGCAGATCTGAAAAGATGGATCCCGACAAAAGTGACCCCTGCTTTCCAGGATCCAAACTGGGCAAAGGATACCCCGGAGCAACTTGCCGCAGAGTGGGAACGAGAGGGTGTTCCAGAGTGGCTTGAGTAACCAATAATGAATATTGATATAAAAATAAACGCATAAACCATGAACAGGAGTTTTTATACAATCACCCTTCTTTTTTTGAGTATTACTGTTAATTCTCAAACAAAAGATATTTCAAATGAGGAGATTCTAGCCCTTTTCAAAGAACTGAGGGTAGCTGATGTTTCGGATGCATTAGATATCATTGGTTTACAGGATCGATGCATCATGGATCAGTCGATAGAACCCCTTTGGAAAGACATCACAGACATGTCGCATGTGGTGCGGGGTATAGCTGTCACAGCCAGATATGTACCAACCAATGAGATAATCAAAACGCATGACGGACAGGAGAACTTCAATACCTGGAAGAGCAACTGGTACCGAACCATTTCGAGAGCTCCCTTCGATTCGGTGATGTTTGACGGAGCCATTCTGGTGATGGATGTGCAGGGCGATGGCGATACCGGATCGGTAGGTTCTGCCAACTCACTTCGATGGGTCAGCAAAGGCATGCGTGGCGTGGTCTCCAATGGCGGCATCCGTGACATCGATGAGATCATGGTGCAAAAAATACCGGTTTACCTGGAGCTTGAAAATAGAGGACGGGGGATCAGGCCCGGTAGAAATGAATTGGAGTCTGTGAATCGGCCCGTTTCAGTGGGGGGCGTGCTCGTCAATGCAGGTGACGTGATCGTTGCAGATGGGGATGGCGTGGTGGTGGTACCCAGGGCTTACGCAAAGGAGGTATCCAAATATGCCACTGAAATTATTAAAGGGGACAAGGAGGTTCGTAAACGACTTTATGAACAAATCGGAATGCCGCTGGATGATACCGTAAGGTGAGATTGGTCATCCATTCCATATTGTATTATAGATTTGATGCGAATGGTTAGTTTTGATTGATTAATACCCAACCATGACAAAATCCAGAAGAGAATTCCTGAAAAAAGGGGCCATTGCAGGCGTAAGTGCCTCCTTGGTCAGTTCGTGCACACCTAAATCAAATTGTCCCGAACCCACTGATTACTCAGCACTCGATGAGGCACTCGAAAGGCCTGTGCTCAAACGTAGCTATTTCAGTGACCCTGTAATCATTGAAAAGTGTGAGCTGCTTGAGTACAATGGCAACTATATGTGCCGTGTTCAATCTAAAGATGGGGCCATAGGCTACTGTGTAGGACATAACATTAGGATGCCTCACCTTTACCCTATCCAGACTCAGCTTATCAATCCATTCTTCATTGGTAAGGATGCACGAGACATCGACCGGCTGGTTGAAGATGTGCTGATGCACCAAAATATTTACAAATACCAGGGTTATACGATCTGGATCCCACTGGCCACAGTAGAAATGGCTATCCTGGATATGCTGGGAAGGATTGCCAGCAAGAGCATGGGTGAGCTGATCGGGGATATCCATAACACCGAGATCGCGATCTACCAGGCCAACAACAACCGGGGAAGATCAGCAGAGGAAAGCATCAAGCGGATCAAAGCCAGACAGGCCGAATACAATGCCAAAGCCGTGAAATTTAAGATTGGTGGTAGACGGGATATCCCCGAAGACCCACCTGGCCGAACAGAAAAGCTTATTCCGCTGGTTAGGGAAGCCTTTGGGAAGGACATTGCGCTCTATGCCGACTGCAATGGAAGCTACGATGCCAAAGAGGCGATTAGAATTGGCAAAATACTGGAAGAACATGAAATAGACCTCTTTGAGCAGCCGGTTCCCACGGACTGGTACGAAGACTGGAAACAGACAGCAGATGCCCTGACCATCCCCATTGCTTCCGGAGGTGGTGAAGTCAGTTTACGAAATTTCCGCTGGCTCATCGGACAGGAAGCAGTACAAATGGTACAACAAGACCTGTATTACTTTGGTGGTATGATCAGATGTATGAAAGTTGCCAGGATGGCGGGAACCAAAGGTTATCCATGTACACCACATATTTCCGGTACCGGACTAGGCTACATCTACATGATGCAGTTTGTTTCCACCTTACCCAATGCAGGACCTTTTCATGAATTTAAAGGGATATCCAATGAAGTGCCCTTTGAATGTGCTACCTCCTCCTTAAAACCAGAAGATGGAATTCTGCACCTGCCAAAAGGGATCGGAAGTGGTATAGAGATTGACCCGGACTTTATAGCTAAACATCGGGTGATCAGCTAATTATTAACTATTTAAGATGAACTTACTGAAGATCTTCTCCCTTACAATAATCCTTGGGCTGTTGTGCCAAACTAATGCCGAGGCTGAAATCCAATCTGATGTTTCCGCCACACAGTGGAAACTGATTGAACTCTCCTTCCAAGCTGAGGAAGACATCAGTGACCCGATACATTCAGTCGATTTCTTCTTAAATCTGACCAGTCCTGAAGGCAAAGAAGTCGGTGTCAGGGGTTTTTGGGATGGGGAAAAAGCCTGGAAGGTCAGATTTCAGCCAAATCAGGTTGGGGCATGGACCTATACTACTTCAGTCTCCGGGAAAAACATAATGGGGTTGTCAAATCAATCAGGTAAGATCAATGTATCACCTTATATTGGAGAGAATCCTTTGTATTCAAAAGGCAAGATTGAGGTTTCTCCTTCCGGTAGGTATTTCCAACATGCTGATGGCACCCCTTTTTTCTGGTTAGGTGATACCAACTGGTCCGGAGCGCATAAAGCCAACAGTGAGGATTGGACAAGGTATCTGGAAGTGCGTAATGAACAGGGATTCAATGTGGTTCAGGTCATGATGACGAACTCACTGGCTTTCACCGGCAATGCGGATGGACGCCAGGCTTATGTAGGCAGCGATCACATTCAAATTGACCCTGATTTCTTCAAACCTTTGGACCAACGATTGCAGCAGATCAACGATTCAGGGATGCTCATAGCTGGAGTATTGATCTGGTCTGCTACCTGGAACAAGATTGCGACACACCTGAATCCGGGGCAGGCACTTTCGGAAAGTGAAATCATTTTGCTTGCCAGGTATCTCATGGCCAGGTATGCTGCTTATCATGTGGTTTGGTTTCTTGGGGGGGACCAAGATTATACTGGTGATGCATCCAAAAGATGGTTCAGCATAGGTAGGAAGGTATTTGATGTCTATCCCGATGCGCTGGTAAGCATGCATCCGAGTGGTAAAAGGTGGGTAGGAAGTGAATTTGAATCCGAAGACTGGTTCAAATTCCATTCTTACCAAAGCGGACACTGGACAGATGATGAATCAACCAGATGGTTACAGACAGGACCACCCGCAATAGGATGGAAATCACTCAGCGCCAGGCCTGTACTCAATGCCGAGCCGGGGTATGAGGATCACGTGGTGATCGGAGAAAACAGGCGATGGACGGCTGATGAGGTCAGGGCGCGACTTTACTGGTCGCTGCTCAACGCTCCCACAGCCGGAGTGACTTATGGGGGTCATGGCGTATGGTCCTGGGAAACATTCCCGGCAGTGCCTCAAAATCATGGTCATGCTTTGGTAGCCAAACCCTGGTACAAGGCGCTGTATCTTCCGGGAGCAACTCAGGTAAAACACATCAGGGAAATCTTCTCATCGTTCGAATGGTGGACATTGATGCCGGAGAGTGCCCTTGTGATAAACCAAAGCGAAAGCCCGGAAAAATTTATTGCTGCATCCACCTCGAAAGAAGCAGGATTGGTGGCTTATGTGCCTTCAGAGCAGACAATTACCATATCGAAATCAATCGGCGCTACAGGAGAAGCCACCTGGTGGAACACAAGAACGGGAACGGCAGTTCCTGCCACAATCAAAGCTGCACGGAATAAGAATTTTGAGGTCACTCCTCCGGGAGCGGGCGACTGGGTTTTGCATATTAAACCAAAAGAGTGATCTCACTCTGGCTGTCTGCCACTCCAAAACTCAAAATCATCCCAGAGAATTTGCAGGACCCCTCCATTTTCCCTGACATAATTTACATTGTCCCGGTGTGAATAGGCTTTCAGTAAATTTACATGTCGAAATCCGTCAGGATCCTGATCGTCAGGATGATGGGTGTAATTTGTGATATCAAAAATGGTGCTTTTTTCACCTGATCGCCTTGAAACTACCATTTTAAATCTTCCGGAATCCTGGTCTCCTTCCTTCAGGTAAATTTCCACATTTAACCACTCCGCGACGGGAATTGAAAAATTATGATTTTCAAACTCCCAGATATGCTTTCTATCTCCCCTGAGTGGCTGGCCTCCAAACTGGAAATAGAAAGGCTTATCAACCCCTTCGTCTTTTTTGATCAACAGGTGCATCCTGAAACTATCGTCTTCACCAGTCTATCCTGCATTATTCCAAAATTCCGCCATGATAAACCACTCCATGGGATTTGATCTCTGGCTTAAAAGATTCCAATCTTCCGTGAGATACATTCTGTATTTATAGTAGATCTCATAAAGGCTGTCATTCTCATAAAAATTGGTCTGAATGCGTGACTTACCACCGTACTCTTTTTCATATCCTACATTTGGAGATTTAAGCCAATATTGAAGGACTTTGTTATTTCGTTCGATAGGATCTTCTATGATCCTGGCTTTTCTCATGCTGGTATCCCCACCCTGAAACTGGATATGGAACGAACCAATACCGAGTGTATTTTCCAATGATGTCCAGCTATTGGGCGGGTCAACAGAATGATCTGTCCCGATAATATCCACATCTCCCTTATCTACGTTTACAACCTCAGTATCACCTTCAAATCCCGATTGGACGATCAGCGTACCTTTTGGATGTTCCTCTGCTCTGTCATTTTTCTTTGGTACACAGCTCAGCACCAAAATCGCTAACAGATAAACATGTAGGTTTCTGTTTCTTAAGACTGTATTCATAGATTTTGTCAGTGCCCTAGTTTAAATATTGTTTGTTCTGGAATCTTCTTGCTTAATCTGAAAATCATCAAAATAGATAACTCGTCTTTGATGATCTGATCTACAGGTGTACTTGTAAATACCGATGCAGGGATAACCTCCCTTTTGATCGTTGTACCCAAGATGAATACCTGATTTTTCAACTTTCAATTCATCGTCTTTCCAGAGCTTAAGTGATCCATTCCCATTAAAATCAGGTTCAACAAAAAACCTGTAGGTGATCCACTTATCCTTCTCTATCTCACCCAGATCCTCGGACCCTCCAATGGTATCTTCATACCTGTTTTCTTTTTTGCTTCGACAATCCAGGCAGGCTTTTGGAGAACCCTTCCAACCCAGAGACAAGCGGCCATTTTGGGTTTTGAGCCATAAAAAAGGGCCACACCCATGCCATCTAGGCATTCCTTCTTCACATGTTTCATCGTTGGGCTCACCGTGCCACTGGGCAATAATCTCCGGTTCACTATCTGCTTCCATTCCAGCCGAAGGAAAGTAAACCATTAAACTGACATGATGGGGTTTCAAAGGATTTGGGACGTTAAATGCATTTAGATGAGCCTTTTTGTGACTATTTGATGGGCAATCACCTTCATTTTTCCACTCAAACCGCATGGCATATTTGCCCTGCCCAATGATGTCTGAAACTACCTTTCCGGAAAATGATCCTTGCATCTGCGACTGTTTCCATGCTTTGGCGGTCTCACAGGAACCCATAGAGTCTCCAGATATTTTTTCAGCATTCCAGCAGCCGGATTCCCAATTATCTGCAAAAATCACTTCACTACTTGCTCTATTGGTTTGATCTTCTGATAGTCCACTTTGATTGGAGCAACCAGTGAGTAGCCAAAATAGACAGATTATCAAAGTGCTGGTTATTAATTGCATTACTGGTCTTTTAAATAAATTACCCAATCCGATCCATACGGCAGGCTGAATGAACCATCACCTGTGTGATCTATCGGTGACAACTCACCCGTTCTTGGATCAAATAGCCTCGCTTCATAGTCTTTATTTTCTATTTCAGCGGCGAAATCACCACCTATGGCGGCATAGAAAACATATTGTTTGCCAGGTTCAGCAAAAGCATAGACCCGCTCTCCTTGTGTTATCAGCTCATTATGGCTGTGCATTTTCCAGTATTCAATGCCATACTGTGTGAAGAAGTCGACCATATTTTTGATATCTCCATACTCGGGTGGATCCGAGTGCCAATTGGCGGAAAAATAAGGTTTACCATCATCATATGCATTCTTATCCCCTGCGCTGCCATATCCTCCTGCAACTGCGATACCCCACAATACATTTCGGTGTCTCTCCCGGGTAAAACGAGGCCACTCATCTCTGTTAGAACTGTTGGAGGCGGCACGGTCCCTTGGTTCTCCAATGTATCCGAACTCATCATTTACCACAGGCATATCATGGCCCAGGTTATAAACAATGCTCGCATTGCCCCATTCATCACCATGCTTATATTGAGGCTGTGTCTCTGCGGGTATATCCCATTCATCCTTGACTACTCCCTGGCCATTCCTGACCCCAAGCTGGACAATCGCATGGACCGGCCATTCATAATCGAAAAATTGAAAGTCAATCCTCGTTTGCTGGTGGATAGAAAGGGGCCTCAAATAAGCTCCATTTTCCAGCCAGGGATCTTCACTACGTACTATCCTCCCCATATCATTCCAGTAGGGTTTCTCTTTTCCCAATCGGGCGGCACGGTAGTTCCACTCATTCACCAGGCACCAGATCACATTTGGAAATGCAGCATATCTGGCGATGGCGTAGCGAAGGTACCGTTTGTCAAGTTCGATATCATCAGAATATCCATCCTGATCGAACCCAAATGGCATGAGATCTACATTCATCCCTTGCTGCATGGAGTACCGGATTACTTGATCCATCTTACGCCACAGTGTCAGGTTAAGCTCAGTGTAGTTCAGATTGCCTTCTTCACCGGAGAATGGGTAAACATTGGGTTGTGGGCTACTTTCGCTTTTAGCAGGACACAAATGGGCTCTGTATTTATTGATTCCAAACACCTTTGCACTGTCGATGGCAGTTTTCCATTTATCGCTTATCAGCGCATTCAATAGGATGTTGTAATAGGTGGTACCACACATATAATGGCGAGTGCCATCGTCCCAGATGAAATGATATGGGTTTTCTTCATCTCTTCGTAGGAAGCCATGGTTGCTCGGATCATTATCAGTGACTTCAATCGTGCCCTCTTTGGTCAGGCCTGCATCCTCCATGTTGTTTTTCATGGCATAGGTCCATGTGCCTGTCTCAGTTGGTGTAAACCTGACGATGTAGCTGGTACCTCCGTCCCAGAAACCATTGATCTTCATCACCTTCCCGGATGGTGCAGTGAACTCGGCGAAAAGATCCACTTCGAGGTATGGATTTTCATATTTCTGAACGGCGGTTAAAGATATATCATGAACTTCCCATTTTTCCAGTTGAACAGAAGGGTCTTCGCAGGCAAAAAATAGGACCACCGTGCATATGGTGAGGATTAATGAGGTTTTCATTTTTTATGTGATTGTTATTTTTGGTTCCATTTATCTGTCCCAGCCATTGTTACGATGACCTTTTCCAAAGTCCTTCCCGATCCCCATACTGGTAAGGGTATTCCCCGCTGAAGTACCATATTTGAGGTGAAGATCCTGGCTATTTCGGCGGATTTAACCTCAGGAAATATGAGCAGGATACAAAAGACCAGGTAAATCCTCATGTAGATGAACTAAGTTGAAATAAATATACAATAATTCTTTATTTTGCATACAATTATGATGAATATTATTGAATTGACACGTATGAACGCATTCCAAAAACCCATTTGCTATCTGATTTTTTTTCTATTGACAGCTTTTTCCTATGGTCAAACGACTGTTCAACTCTACGATGTCCACGAACTTAGTTTTGAGGGGCCTTTTTACAAAAAGACTGATAATCCGGTCAGAGATGTGGAGCTGATCACTACCTGGCAGCATGAAAGCGGGTCACCTACCTACCAGATATATGGTTTCTATGATGGCGACGGCAAAGGCGGAGTGAGTGGCAATGTCTTTAAGGTGCGTTTTACACCTACAAAGACAGGAAAATGGACGCTGACTAAGACCATCAGCAATGTGGAACAACTCGACATGCAAAAAGAAGGTTTTTCTGTGAGCTGTGTTGATTCTAATCATGCAGGATTCTGGACCGTAGATCCACAATCGACAGGTAAACGGTGGTATCAGCGCTCAAATGGTTCGCATCCATACATCATTGGAAACACTTTGTATTCTTTCCTTTCGGAAACCGGACCAGAGGGTAAGCCTACTGGCGGCAACATCAAAAATGATGTCCTTGGAAGTGCAAAATATTTCAATAAGCTGCGCTTTGCTATTACCGGTGATATCTACCCCCACCCTGTCGAAAAGCCTTTTCTGGACAATGAAGGAAACCCTACGGACAATGGAGATTATGGCCACAGACCCAACCCGAAATGGTTTAGGGAGCGTGTTGACCTGGCCGTTCGCCTCTGCTATGAGCAGAATGTAATTGCCGATATCATCATGAACGGGCCAGACTCGGAAGATGCAAGGGCTCCACTAAGAGCTGGTCAAAACAATGGGGATTACACACCTTTCCTCAAATACATTGCAGCCCGGTACGGAAGCTACCCCAACGTGTGGCTTTGTCTCTCCAACGAGTACAACATCCGCACCCCAAAATTTTCCTCTGCTTTTATGGCCATGGCAGGCCAGGAGATGAAACCTTACCTGCCCTATAATAACCCGCTCAGTGTCCATGCCAACCAGGGCAACTGGGATGATCAACTCAACACCCAGGATAACTGGAACGATCACATCATCATCCAGAATAAGATGAAATACATGGATGTCTCGGCAGATTACAACAACCTCAACTACTGGATTGGTGACAAAAAACCGGTTTTCAACGATGAATTGGCCTATGAGGGGGCCGGTGACGGATGGACCGAACCCGACGTGATCGAAGCACTGACAGGGGCTTTGATGGGTGGTGGCTATGGAAGCTCTGCTCACAAGCATCCAATTAGTAAAATGGGGCATTACTTCATGGGTAACTTCAGGGCGGAAGAACATAGTTCAGCGGATAACCTTCTGTGGTTGAGACAAAAAGTCAATGAAAACATTCCATTCTGGGAGCTGGAACCTGCTTTCTTCACAGATGTGAGCTATAAAAAAGAATTCGGTGGCTCCCGAACCAGTATCTTTTTTGAAGTAGGCCTGCAATTCCGGGCCATGGAAGGGAAGGATATATTCCTTTTGTCTACTAACAAAAAAACCAAAAAAATCCACGCTTTCTTACCAGATGGAAGCTGGACGGTGAAGTCATTCGATGCCATCAATATGAAAGAAAGTGTGGTCAGCAAGGAAGCGAAAGGTGAGTTTATTTTCAGTTCGCCGGATTCGAGGGCGGTGTTGTTCTTATTTACAAAAAATCCATAAAAATGAAAAAGTTTAGTGCCTTCTGTGTTTGTATAAGTCTGGTCATTTCACTAACTGCCCAGCGCTACGATGATGAACTACCCAAAGAACAGAATAAAAAACTGGTGTTTAGCGATGGTTTTGAAACTGGTTGCTGGGATGTAACAAATGGCAGCCAGTTTAAACCGGATCATTGCCCCGGAAAGGGAAAGCTATGGAAGCACTCACAGATGCAGGGGATGCACTCGGGAAAAATTGTTTCCGACACGGTAAGATCCGGTGATAAAGCCATGCGGTTTATGTGGTTGAAGGACGATCCGGGCAAATGGGACGGTAACCCTAAAGTGTCCAACAACGAAAAGAAGGCCATGCTCCATGCTGCCGGAGTCAAGGAGAATCAGGGTTCCGAGCGATGGTATGGGTGGAGCATTTACTTTCCTGCGGAAGGGATGAAAAAAGATGATTACCCTTCATTGTTCTTTCAACTACACGCCACACCTGATCATGATTTGAAGGAACCCTGGAGGCAACCACCCGCCGCTATGAGCCTGACTAACGAGGGCATGGAAGTGGACTGGACCTATGATGGTGAGAAAGTGTCTCCCAAGAATAAAAACATCAAGGAGAATCGAACCACGGTGAAGATCCCGGGCCCTCACGAAAGCTATCTGAACCGATGGGTAGATATCGTATGGCACGTAAAAGTCGACTACACAGAAGCCAGCCAGGGCCTCATCGAGGTCTGGATTGATGGCAAAAAAGTGGTAGACGAAAAGAATATCAGGTTGGGATACAATGATGACCTGGGTCTGTATCCCTCTTTTGGAATGTACTGGTACACTGGCAAAGCCACTCATAACCACTGGGTATACGTAGATGAAATAGCGATTGGCGGACCAAAGGCAGGATATAAGGATGTGGCCCCTTAAAGCAACCCCTCTGTTAATAGCGGTCTTCTTATTAAGTGCCTTAGGAACACCGGCTGTAATTGCTGACCCATCGAAAAACGAGTGGAAACTTGAAGGCAAGAAACTGCAAGTGGCAATCGGTGTACCAGATTTGGTTGATCATGTTGAGGTAGAAATAATCAGCAATAGGAATGCAAATATTTCCTCTCGCATGGATGTCTCAAATTATCATCCAAACCCTCAAAAACAGCTTGATTACCAATCTACTCATGTGGGGAACATCTGGTATCCGGTTGTGGATGTAGCAATTGAAAATGGGATGCAGGGGGAACTATATTTCAACAAATCAGACACCGGGTATGTGATGGTCAACGGACCCTATTTCAAAGGAAAAGAAGCCATTGAGCAAATGGTAGTGATTCCTCCATGGAAATTGCTCACCTGGGAAAATCTGATTTTTGTCAACAATAAAGCGGTTGAAGCTGAAGCCTTCCTGTTAAGGAATAAATACCCATCGTTTACCAAAGAATTTCGTCACACATTTGAATTGCTGACCGATCGGTGGAGCGGAACTATCAAAATATATGGAGTTACAAACGGCGAAAAAGAGCTCCTGGACAGCAAAACATTTGCAGCTGCTGAGACAGGATCAGTATCTTCAAAAAGTGGTGAATTAACCTCTGAAAATCTGCTAAATGCCCTGGATGCAACAATCAACTATCTTCAAAAGTCCCAGATCAAAGGGTCCTCCCAGCCCTCTGAAGGGGGAATTTACATGTACTACGACCTTGACGCTGAAATGTACAGGACGGCGCATTGGAGTTGGTGGTGGGGTCCGGCGATTTCGCTGTTTTTAGATGCAAAAGATCGCTACCCAAACCGGTTTGAGGCTAAAACCATGGAAACCCTGGCTCGGGAGGTTGGTGAAGCAAGCTTAAATTTTATCTGGCGGGACAGGATGAGCGAACTTGATGGGGCACTGATAAGCAGCTGGAAACAAAATACCAGATTCAACAATGGCTTTGCCGGATCAATTATCATAGCCGATGCTTTATTCTTGGCTGGATGGGGCTGGATGCCCCTATTCCAGTTGACAGGTGACTCCATATATATGAAAGCCACACTGGATCAATGCAGCATCACAAATAATCTGCTTGATTCCAGGGAACTGATACCCCATAGCTTTCACATTGAAGACAATGAATGGTACGACTGGTACCTTAATGAGTTTGGGTTTGGAGTCGAAGGTTTTGCTGGCATTTATGGTGTTTTAGGTGAAGAGGAATACCGGGAGCTGGGTAAAAAATATATTGACCGATATCGAAAATACTTCGAACGGGAAGATGGCACCTGGTACAGGGAATTTGACATAAAAACACGTCAGCCTGTCAATCCAAACTTTACCACAGTAAGAGGTGCTGCCTGGGCTGTGGAAGGCATGATTGCAGCTGAGCGCCTGCTTCCGGGTGAAGGCTATGTTGAGAAAGGCAAAAAAATGGCGGATGAAGTCTTAGCCAGCCAATTGGAGGACGGTTCATGGCCTCATTCCATAGGAGGAGCAGTTGAAAAAGTGGGAGTGTCTGAAAAAGGAACAGCTATCTGGAGCTATTTTCTTTACAAACTTTATTCACAGACCGGAGAGGAAGTCTATCTAAATGCAGCCAGAAATGCCTTGAGTTGGTGTCTGGGTAATATGTATTTTGGCCCCAAGAAAGAGGCCTTGGGAGGGATCGTTGGTATCAGCCCTGATTCAGGCATCAGCTATCGGGGTTGGTATCCCATGACCTGCTCCTACACATCAGTATTTTTGGGCCTGGCTATTTTGGAGGAGTTGACGCTTATTGAAGAATAAGACAACCTCTGCTATTTCTTCATTTTATTCACCAATTTGTTATTGAGCCATCACTCCTGTGATACATGGGGTGTGATGGTCCAGGTTCCGAGTACTCGCCTATAAATTTTACTTTGTCGGTGTCTAACTCGACCCCTAGTCCAGGACGATTATTTGGCCAGTATTTACCGTCTCTGAAAATCACATAGTCATCATTCAGATAAGGAGCGGCTCTTTTGGTGTCCCTGACATTCTCTGCCATTGCAAAACCTGAGCATGCCAATAGTGAGTGGATCAAGGCTGCTCCTGCGATTGGCCCGGTATTATGCGGAATGAGTCCGACATAGTGCGTTTCACACAATGCAGCAATTTTCATGAATTCAGTGATTCCTCCGGTATTGGGTATGGTGACCCGGCTATGGTCAATTAAATGATTTTCTATCAACATATTAATGTCCCACCTGTCTCCAAATTGCTCCCCAACCGCAATGGGTACATTTACTTTTTCCCTTAGCGTTCGATAGACCTCCGGGTTTTCTGACCGGATTAGATCTTCAACAAAGACAGGTTTTAGCGGCTCAATCGTATTTGCCAATGTAACCGCTTCGGGAGGATCAAACCTGGTATGAAAATCCACACACCAGGCACCTTTTTCACCCACACCTTCACTGGCTTCACGACACTTTTCATAATTGGCATCAAGCTGTTTATGAGCGTCGAAATGCCTGGGTCCACCGGTTGACAACCGAAACGCATAGAAACCCGCATCAATGCATGCCTGAGCTGTTTCTTTAATAGAGCCATGGTCTGGAAAGTTGGTTGAGTAGCACGAAACATAGTCACGGGTTAATCCACCCAATAGCTCATACACTGGTACTTCCAGAGCTTTGGCTTTAAGGTCCCACAAGGCCATATCTAATCCGCCCATAGCATGCAACCTTTCACGTCCGGATGGGTAGAAATAGCCCCGGTACATTTTCTGCCACAGGTGTTCGATTCGAAACGGGTCCTCACCAATTAGCTGCCCTGCGCAGTTTTCAATAAGATCTCTTGACCCACCTTCACCAATGCCGGCAATTCCGCCATCAGTTTCAATCACGACAATATCTCTTTTCTGAGCAAATGTGGGTTTGCTATAATTCGGGTCCACATAGTGCTTAATCCGCACAATTTTCAAACCTGAATGAGGTTCGCTCTGTAGAAGAGTTGGAGTAAGCATGATGCCTCCAATACCCAAAAGGCTTTGTTGTATAAAACTTCTTCGGTTCTTCATTAAATTCCGACTTATCAATATTTCAGCTCCAATATTGCGTCCTCCTCAAAAGGAGATGTGCTTGTGATCACCCCGCCTTTATACACCCATTTAGCCTTCTGATACTGGTTCTTGACCGGATCAAACCACCGACCGGACAATGGCTCTGTGATGCTGGCTAACTTCACTTCCTGCTTGACCGGGGTATATGCCAGCACTGTCTTTTTATCCATTGTGCTCAGTACCCCGATAAAGTGGTTGTATTGGACATCTCCCGGCTGCTCGACCAAAAGCTGATTAGCAGGACGAAATTCCCACCAGCTATACTGACCAAAAAAGTCATAGAGATAACCCATCTGAATACTGCCCGGAAACTTCATACTTTTTTCCCAGTCTGTAACTCCGCCTTCATCACGATGATTGATGATACGCTCTCCTTCCCGGATCCAGGGCCAGATACCGTTTGCTCCGTAGGTAACTCCGGCAACAGGTGTAATAAATAGACTCCAATATGATGCATTACGTACATCTTTGGCATCGATGGCAAATCGTATTTCCTCATAGCAGGGTTCCATGTTGATAATAGGTCGAGGGCTTATCTTATTCCATTCCTGACTTACAGGACCTTTGTTAATCCAGTCAACGGTAGTTTGCTGATTACTATGAGATGACTGATACCCCACAATATCGAGCCATTCCTCATCATCATAAAGTGTGCCTATCCAGGATTTACCATGAGGGTGCGTGGTGGCAAGATCGTTTTTATGTTTAAAAACTTCTCTACCTAAATATTTCCACTTGGACTCCATTTCGTCATAGTATCTCCCGTCCCCTCCAAGTGTCCAAACGACAATATCTCCACTGTACCTGGCTTTGATATATTTTCCTAATCTCATGGCATCATCAGATGGTAACGAATATCCAGGACTTAGATGCCTACCATTCCCCCAGGGCAAGGTCCACAGTAATACGGGATTTGCGACTAATCCATATTCGTTGATCCTGTCAACTTTATCATCCAGCCGCTTAAAGAAATCAACATTGATTTCAACGGGTCCATCAGGATTGGTAAACGCCTTCTCACCTGCCGCATCTGCAGGCAAACCCCGCCATTGGGTAGTGACAAACTGAATGGTGTTGTAGTTGTTTTCAACCCTGTGACTGAGGTACCTGTCCCATTCATCTTCTGTTGATCTCATGGCGCCATTCCAGGCAGTGCAAGCCAGCCAAAAGAAAGGTGTGCCATCCGCATGCCTCAGGTGATAAGTACCTTCTGTATGGGTTATTCCTCCATTCTTATAGATCTTAAGTGGAGAGGTGTTTTTCACTACCGTGATCTCACCAGATTTTTCATGCAATCCGGAATTATTCTTGTCAGAACAATTTGTTATATATGTCCACCTTCCGGGCTCATCAGCTTTAAACCTCACCTGCCATTCCGCTCCGCCATTCCAGAAGCCATCTACTATGACTTTTTTGCCGGATGGTGAGGTGAAGATCGAGTAAAAATCATTTACATCATAAAGGGGGTTTTCATAAGTTTTTGCGCTTTGAAAGTCGATGGTGACTTTGTGCCAAAGCTCCACTGTTTGTGCACTAAGTTGTGAAGCTGATAGGATGAATATGGCAAATAATGTAGTTAATTTTTGCATGATTGGGTTTTAAATTGATGCTAAGTAATTTAGAATATAATATGAATTTTGGCCTTTATCGGGGGCTTGCATCCAGCGAATTAAAATATTCGATTGTTTTTATCCAGTCTAGCTCCTCCTTCATTCTTAGGTTTTGTCTCTTGATGTATTTCTGCAGCTCTTTCTGATGCCCGGGAAAAGCTTTTTTTATCCCCTTTTTATTCAGGCTTACCTTCGTAAGCTGATCATTTACCCGGACATAATAATCGGAACCTTTTACATATTCGTCATATGGATTCCCTGTAGGAAAAGCCCCCTGATAGTTTGCTTCCTTAAATGTCACTTTAGGAACTTCGTAAAAGCTGGCATTTCCATCCACTTTTTGAAGCATGTAGACGGGTTCATCTTTACCGGGGATTTCGGCTTTGACAAATAGATTTTGTCCGGCATCGGATTCAAGGGTAAATTTATCCACTTGCGTGATCGACAATGAATAAATGTAGTTTTCACTACGGGCAAATTCCAGCTCATTTTCATAAATATTGAAATTCATCTTCTCCACTTCACCTTTCCTTCCATCAGATAGAAAAATTGCCCCTTTTTGCCAATCTTCGTTAAAGTAGACAGACCCTTTTACCCCCTCATATCTACTGTCGAATTGATAGCTCTTACCGGCCATGACCCCTGTTGTAGATAATTTAGCCAGATCAGTGGGGCTGATACCTTCAATCACCTCCTGAGCCTTCAGATTGAAGGCTAGCACAGTCAAAGTGATCAATGACATAAAAAGAATAACCCGCATAGTATACTTTTTTATATATTATTTGAATACAATTTCGAAGATAAAGAATTAAATTTCAAGCTAAAACCAATAATTATTTGTATTCAGGATTAAAATGAAGTTTAAAGCTGTCATATACTTATATTCTCTCTTCTTTTGGTATGCAACATATGGACAATCAAATAGGATTGCGGTTGTAATCGGTGATCAATTCAAGGATCCGATGAGCTATTTGGTTCAGCAAACTGATAAGGCCGGTGCATTCAGTGGAAATGAACGTGAACCTGCTGTGCGAAACCCTGTAGACTTTTACTATATGTCCATATTATTAAAAAGCTGGGGGATGCCTTTCGATATTTTCAGGTTAGATCAGCAATTTCTTGACTACTATATGTTCATTGGTCCGGACGAGCAGCCAAAATATGGAACAATCCTTTGGATGGTCAACGAAAACGATAAATTGCTCAACCCTGATCTCTCCATCATCAATGAAGTTCTTGAAAAGCATAACATGGGTTTTCTGGCCCTTTCTAACAGGATTACACAACCGGAGATTCAGAAGTTGCTTGGGATCCGTTATCATGGAGAGTGGGCCATTCGTGCCGACAACATTGAAGAGAGCCCCAAAAAACACTTTGTAACAAAAGACTTATCAGGACCCATCAATGATGGACCCCCACTGCGATATTATAAGCGGCAACAGGTTGAGCTTGCTGGCGCAACAGTGCTTGCCTCTCATGGCGAATTCCCGGCAATCACCGTCTTCGAGGAAGACGGTTCTCGCTCAGTATGGATCGGTGGAGATGAGTTTTTCATGTGGGATCAACCGAACATCCGGAGGATCATCCGCAAAGCCCTGGTTTGGACGACAGGCTATGGACTTTACAAAACCTGGGAAAACACCGGACTCATGTGGATCGACGACTTTGGGAATGCCCAAAATGCCTGGCTGGATCACTGGCACTATCCCACTTTATCGGCAGAAACCATTGATAAATACCTGATACAACCCCTCCTTGCAAATAATGACGTGCTTAATATCAATATGGTTCCTGGTTTTGTCAATGATGAAAAAGGTAGACTCGAACCGGCATTCACCCAGGTTTTTACCGATGAATTTGGAACCAGGCAAGACTATGTTTCCACAAAGAAGGGACTGGAGAAGGGACTCGAACTGGGGGTATTTAGCATGCAAAATCATGGATTGACACACATGCAACCGGATTTGGTCTCACCACCTACCTGGTATGGATCAGATTTGGATAAAGAAAGAGCGGAGGTGGGCTGGTATAGGGAATTTGGGGATATCAGAAGGCAAAAGGAGATTCCTGCAGCTGAGCAGTTCTGGAGAATGAAGACCACCCAGGAATGGACAAAATACCAGTTTGGCGTGTATCCGCTTTCATTTAATGGTGGAGGCCCGGGAGCCTCTATCAACACCTACGAGAATCATACCTACAGGATCGCTGGCAGGGCAGGTTTTGGATGGGCTTGGGGATATGTGGGTCCGGATCTGGCCTTTCATGGTTGGGCGTTTGATGGCACTGAAGATTCTCCTCATCAGGTTTCAGCTCCTCCTGACCGACACGACTTTGGTATTTACAAAGATCCAGAGGGATTCCAGCAAGTGTTTAAGGATTACCCGGAGGTCAGATTCATGTCCGCCAATGAATTCATAGGGTATTTGCATTCCTCCACAAATGGAATGCTGAATATGAAAGACAGGACGTTGAATTTGCAGGTTGACTACGATCCCTACTACTGCGTCTTTTTTGAAGACAATCCTTCTGTTTGGACACTGGAGGTGGCAGATTGGGTAATAGATTCCAATAAAGAAATCAATCTTCAAACTGATGATGGTTCGGGTCGAAAGATCAAAGCCACTGCAGGAAAGTACATGATCAGTGTACCCGAAGGGACAGGAAAACACAATTTCATCATCAAATTCTAGCCAGGACTGAATGTAAAAGTTGATCGCTTAAGAACTCCTATTGAAACAACATTATTTACAACTAATCAAATCGTCTCTAGATGTCTTTTATAAAAAAAATATTTGTCTTATTGATCGGATTCACACTTACGCTTATTGGTAGCCTTGACGCCCAGCATGTCAATATCTGGCTGGAGGCAGAAGACACAGATGTTAAACTCCCCTTTTACGTGTATGACGACGCAGAGGCCAGCGATGGAACATATCTTTCTACACCAAGAGCACTTGCTAAATATGAATTTCATATCGAATCTGCTGGTGATTATTACCTCTGGTATCGGGCAATCAATCCTGAAAAAGGTGCTGCCTTCTTCTTTTATCTGGACAGTCTTCAGAATAAAAGATTCATGGGTAATGACCGTTCCAATCCCGACGTGTGGTACTGGAAGTCTCTTACAGCCCGTGAATCAGAAACCAGGATTTCTTATCCGTTGACTAAAGGTCCACATGTTTTGTATTTGCATTGTCCTGAAGGGAATATTAATGTGGACGCTCTTTTTCTTACTAAAGACCAAGATCTAAAAATCATACAGACAATAGTACCTAAAAGCATTCGTGATCAGGGAGTATGGATAGAAGCTGAGAATGGAATACTTGATGGCCCGTTCTCAATTATTAGCCATCCTGAGTATAATGCCAAAAAATACCTGACCATAGAGGCTAACCCTCTGCAGTTCAAATTTTCAATAACCCGGGAAGATGACTACATGGTGTATGGCAGGTTGCGTACACCATCAGGCGGTGATGATTCTTTTTATTTCAAAATGGACGGTGAGCTTAAATACCACTCCTGGAATAACATCCCACGAGAAGATGGCTGGTATTTTGCGTACACATTTGACTCAGAGACCCCAGGTAAAGAGAGGATGCCTTACCATCTCAAACCAGGTGACCATACCTTCTATATTAAGCAACGTGAGGATGGTACTCAACTCGATGGTATTTTGATAACCAATGATCTGGAGAATAAACCTGATACAGGTTGGATTAAATAATTACCAAGATAACATCTGTACTGTATGATCTATAAGAACCGTATTTTAATACTCTTTACCTTCTTTTTAATATGCATCAATTATACCCGGGGACAACCTCCTCAATTGCAGGTTGGTGAAAACCAAAGATCTCTTGTCACAGATAAGGGAGATCCTGTATTTCTTATAGGAGACACGGGTTGGCGGTTGCCGTTGGAACTAGACAGGCAAGAAATAGAAAAGTATCTTTCGACCCGAAATTCCCAAGGATTTAACTGCATAGGAATTGCTGCCATAATGGGAGAAGATCTGGAAAACTCCTATGGAGACGTACCTTTTCAAACAGAAAATGGAAAGTGGGATCCCTCAAAACCCATCATTACCAAAGGAAATAACCCGAATAATAGCGATGAATATGACTATTGGGATCATTTAGAATATATTATTGACATTGCTGGTCAATACGATATTTATGTAGCCCTGGTAATTAGTTTCAATGGATGGGTCGCTGGAAGTTGGGATGGTTCTGATGAATCTTTGATTTTGTTTAACAAAAAAAGTGCATATGAGTATGGCTACTGGATAGGAAATCGTTTTGGCGAAAAACCACACATCCTTTGGATGATAGGTGGGGATCGTACTCCGGTATTTAATGGTAAAGACTACCGGGAAGTGTACAATGCCATGGCCAAAGGCCTTCAATTTGGTGTTTATAAAACTAGATCTAAAAAATCTTCTGCAAGAAAAGAGGTTCTAATCAGTTATCATCCTCAAAAGAAGCAGCCTACTTCTTCAACTTGGTTTCATAACGAATCATGGCTAGCATTTAATTCTCTTCAGGCTTGCCCATCTGACATTGTAGAGGTAATTAGAAATGATTACTTTCTAAAACCAACCAAACCGACCTGGCTTTTTGAGGGGAGATATGAGAATTATACTAACGAGTGGTCTGATTGGACTATGCGTTTTCAGGCATATCTAAGCGTTTTTGCTGGCGGGTTTGGTCATCTATATGGGCACGAGGATATATGGGATTTTAGTAGTGGGTGGAAGGAGAGCCTCTACGATGAGGGAGCGATGGACATGAAACATTTTCATATTTTAATGACCACTCACATTGCTCCATATTATATAAGTGACTTCCTTCCAGACACCTCATTATTGACATATATGGATTTAGGAGAAGTAAGCAAAGATTGTTGGAAACATAAAACAACAAAAGCCGCAATTTCCACTAGAACGATTGCTTTGAGGAGTAGGGATTCAAAATGTGTGCTAGTTTACTCTTCCAACGGGAGAACAATAACACTTGATAAATCAAATTTATCAAGTGAAATCAATCGTGGATATTGGTATAACCCTAGGACAGGTGGTTGGGCTCTGGATGATAAGAATTTTACTGAAATGAAGTCATTTACTGTAAACCTCTCTAACCGCAGCAATTCCAACTCAATAGAGTTTGACCCACCAGGTATTCCTGAAAGTGGAAATGATTGGGTCTTGATCTTAAAAGCAAAATAGTCATGAAAACAATTCCCATCCTTATAACTATTCTAAAATCAATCTCTATGACCTGTATAACCCGAAAATTGTTACTCCTAACCATAATATTACTGTTTACATTATTTACCAATGGACAACCTTCCCAACTATTCGTGAGTGAGGATCAAACATTTCTTTCCACCGCTAAAGGTGATCCGGTGTTCCTCAATGGAGACACAGGCTGGCGGATGGTGAGTGAATTGACTCGGGAAGAGGCGGTATTCTACCTGGACACCCGGGCTGAGCAGGGTTTTAACTGCATTGGGCTTGCCGCTATCATGGGAGAACCGGTTTCAGCTTACGGAGATGAGGCTTTTGAAAAATCTGGTGATACCTGGGAAGTCGATAAGCCTAAATCCACCAAGGGTAAGAACTTTAGCAATGTAACAGAATATGACTACTGGGATCATTTGGAGTATATTATTGATGAGGCCGGGAAACGTGATATGTACATCGCCCTTGTGATCAATTTCACCAGCTGGGTGGTGGGTGACGGAAATGGTGAAGACAGAGAGAATATCCTGTTTGATGAGAACAAAGCGTATGCCTACGGCAACTGGATGGGCAAAAGATTTGGCTCAAAACCTCATTTACTCTGGATGATGGGGGGCGACCGTTCTGCGATTTATGGTCAATATGATTATAGGCATGTTTTCGATGCCATGGCCGAAGGAGTGGCTGACGGGAAAAACAATATATCAAAGAGAGATGGCAAGGCTGATTATTCAGACATTCTGATCAGCTACCATCCGCAGAAAGCGAATCCATCCTCGTCGCTGTACGTTCATGACCGGGACTGGATGGCCTTCAATTCGATTCAGGCATGCCCTTATGAAATCGAGAAGTATGTATCTTATGATCTCTCTCTTGATCCTCCAAAACCAACATGGCTCTTCGAAGGCAGATATGAGCAATACACATTCGATTATGACGATTGGCATATGCGGTTCCAGGCATATCTGAGTGTTTTCGCAGGTGGTTTCGGACACCTGTATGGTCAGCGTGATGTCTGGGCCTACAGGCTCAACTGGAAGCAAAACCTGCAAGATGCCGGGGCACTGGATATGCAGCACCTTAGGAGTTTAATGTCAACGCACTTACTTCCCTATGATTTCTCCAAACTCAGACCTAGTAAAACCATTCTTACCAATGATGACATGGGGTTTGTCGAGGAACTTTGCTGGAAAAATGCAACCCCCAATGCCCCATATGCCACCCGGCTGGCCGCCATGAGCAGTGAAGACAACAAATGCATCGTTGCGTATGCATCAGATGGAGGAGAACTAAAAGTCAATGTCAATTTCCTTCCCGCAGGAGACTACCAGGCTTTTTGGTACAACCCCAGGGAAGGCACCTGGATTGTAGATGAAGTGCAGTATCTCGAAAAACAACCTTATAAAACGATCACCCACGAGATTGATGAGCGGGGCAGCTGGTCTTTTGATCCGCCCGGCGAACCCTCATACGGGAATGACTGGGTGCTTGTCCTGGAATATCAAAATAACTAAGCAATGAAAAACACTTATCTGATACTCAGCTTTCTATGTATTTCGATCACATTAAAAGCGCAGAATTTCATTTTTATTTACACCGATGATCAACGATACGACTGTCTGGGTGTCGTTCAGAAAGAACAGGGCGACAAGGCTCGCTTTCCCTGGTTGAAAACCCCAAATCTGGATCAACTTGCCGAAGAAGGAATCAGGTTTCGAAATGCCTTTGTGGTTCAATCACTTTGTACCCCCAGCCGGGCTTCTTTTCTGACAGGAAAATACACCCACACACACAACATATACACCAACTTCACCAACTTTCCAAAGGGTACCAATCACTGGGGGAAACTACTTTCAGAAGCTGGATATGCTACCGCCTACATTGGTAAGTGGCACATGGGCGAAGAAGGAGGACAAAGACCAGGGTTTGACTATTCGGCGAGCTATAGGGGTCAGGGAATCTTCTTTGACTGTCCTTTTGAGATCAACGGCAAGCCTGTTGAAACAAAAGGTTGGGTAGATGATGTGGCCACAGACTATTCACTGGATTTTATCAGAGAAAACAAGTCTAAAAAATTTGCATTGGCTTTGGGGTTCAAGAGCGCACACGTGCCGTTTACACCCGATGGAGAGTACGCCAAACTTTATCCTGATGCTCAGATGGGACCTGCCCAAAATCACATGAACTTCCCGATCTACCTGGGCAGAGTACACCTGGCCAAACCCGAACACCTGAAACCCTATGGTAATGTTCTGACCGAAGATTACATTGACTATTTCCGAACCCTGACCGCCATCGACGCCAATGTAGGAAAGATCGTTGCGCTACTTGAAGAATTAGAAATAGATGAAGAGACCATGATCATTTTCTCCAGTGACAATGGTTACCACTTCGGCGAGCATGGGATTGGAGACAAGCGCAGCGCTTACGAGGTTTCTATGCGGGTACCTTTGATCGTAAAATATCCTGCCAGTGGAAAATCCGGAATCGTCTCTGACGCTCTCACCCTCAACATCGACCTGGCTCCTACCCTGCTTGACATGGCCGGCCTGAAGATACCAGATGAAATGCAGGGAAAAAGCTGGAAGCCACTTATTGAAGGAAATGCCGGTTCGATTAGAGAAGGTTTTCTTTATGAATACTTTTTCAGCTATACTGACATCACTGATTATGAGATTCAGACGGCCAATCCTCCCATTACGCCCACCATTGTTGCCTACAGAACGGATGATGCCAAACTTATCACCTACCCAGAGCAGGGCTGGACAGAACTCTTTGATCTGCAGAATGATGTTTATGAGCAAAAAAACGTGGCGGAAGCTGTAGAATATGCTACAGTAAAAGCAGACCTTGAAGCTGCATTAGCAAAAGAGAAAAAACGGCTAAACTTCAAGTATCCGGATGATTATGTATCTGCTCCTGATGATAATTTGGAGGGATGGAGGAGTGGCAAGTAAGTAAAAAAGCCGGAGACAATACGCTCCGGCTCAATTGATAGACCAAACTATCTCTACTCTCTCAAAGTAATCTATGATATTTTAAACCCAGATTTGTCATTAGGATTTTGAAGTAATTTGGCCATGCAATAGAAAGTCTAATGACAATTCTGGGTTAAAAAGTAAATCCCGGGTTTTGCTCCAAATTTGAATTGAGTAGAAGCTGACTATCCGGTAACGGAAAGATCATCTGATGATCAGCCACTGTGTACCCTTGTACCGTCATCACCTGCTGGGCGCGACCCGTTCTGACCAGATCGAACCACCTGTGACCCTCAAAAGCCAATTCGATCAGCCTCTCCTGCTCAAGTGCCATTCGAAATTCCTCCTGATTATCTACACTAAGTTCGGGATTCGCATTTCCGGCGGATTTAGTTGGTAGTCCGGCACGTAACCGAATAGCATTGAGATGAGCAAAGGCCTCACCCCCAGCCTGAAAGCTTTGCTCATTGAGAGCCTCAGCATACATCAGCAAAACATCGGCATAGCGAATCACCGGCCAATTGTTGCTGGCATCATTCACACCCACAGGCACCCCTTGAGTATACTTGTTGGTATACCTCACAAAATTGGTATCCCCATTCAAAATAAAGTATGGCTGAACGGTAAGATCCATCCTTAAATCATTGGCTTCAAATGAATCATAGAATTCCTGCGTGGGTATACAATCCCCGTTGCCCGATCCTACTTCCACCACTACCTGGGCAGAAAAAAGCGGAGCAAAACGGTGCTGAAAGTTGCTTCCCGTACCTCCGCCTCCTTTAAACTGAATATCAAAAACAGATTCTGCATGATTGTCATTGGCAGGATCAAAGACATCCTCAAAAACAGGTAATATTGAATATATATTCAAATCAATGACTGATTTAAGTTCAGTAGCTGCTTCTGAAAAATTGCCTCGTGTCAGATGCACTTTTCCTAACAAAGCCATTGCTGCACCTCTGGTAGCCCGCCCAATCTCAGATCCACTGTATGTGGTTGGCAGGGTAGCTTTTGCATCTTCCAGGTCATTGATAATGGAGGCATAGACTTCATCGGCAGTTGCCCTTGTGTGACTCTTACCTTCATCGACAGAGGTGGTTTCTTTCAATACCAGGGGAACACCTCCCCAAATCCTGACAAGGTTGAAGTACATAAGTGCCCGCAAGAACTTGATCTCTCCGATAAACCTGTCCTTAAGATCAGGATCCATATCCACATCCACTATCCGGTCCAGCACGATATTGCATCTGGATACTCCCACATAGTGATCTTCCCAGGTACCCTCAATGATCGAATTGGTAGCTGGCAATCTAAACTCGTTGAATTCGTGCTGTGTCTGCACCCCGGTCAAAGGTCCCCGGGCATTGTCCGAACGCACTTCTGTAAATATGAACATGTCATTGTACATACCATGAAGAGATTCATAAGCCGCATTGACCGCATTTTCAATGTCGGTGGCATTCTGATAGAAATTACCCGTAGTGACCTGGGATATAGGTGCCAGATCAATAAAATCTTCGCCGCACCCTGTGAAAAGGAACAGGCACAATCCGTATATTATGATTAGTTTTTTCATTTTATTTCAATTTTTTTAATCAAAAATTAAGATTTATACCCAGTGTATAGGTCCGTGCCAAAGGGTAAGTCCCATGATCCCTTCCAGGCCTTAATGGATTATCCCCGTTTGTATTGACTTCCGGATTGTAACCGAAGAAGTCCGTGAAGGTTAAGGCATTTTGAATACCAAAATACACCCTGGCAGACTTGATGAATTTGACTACATTATTGTTGATGTTATATCCAAGTGTAATATTCCTCACCCTTACATATGAAGCATCCCGGACGTGTCGTGTCGAAGCAGTATTATTATTTCCCGTAATGTCAGAGCTAGCCCTTGGCACCAACCCATTTCCTGGCTCGGAGGGTGATCTCCATCTATCGAGGGCCTCAATTACCGGATTCTGATTACCTTCCATATTTAGCAGAAATCCCATGGACGACCACCAGACATCCATACCCTGTACACCCTGCATGATGATGTTGAGGTCGAAATTTCTAAAGGTGAATTTATTTGTCAATCCCCAGATAAAATCAGCCTGATTATCCCCAATGATCGTCCTGTCATCACTCGTTATTTCCCCGTCCTCATTCACGTCTCTGAACTTGACATCTCCAGGCTGTGCATTGTTGAAATGAGGATGGTTGTCCACATCCTCCTGATTAAGAAAGATACCATCCTGAATGTATCCGTAATAACTACCAATAGGCTCGCCAACCATGGTTATCCAGTTGCCACTGATATTAGGCTCACCGTCAGGACCCAACTCAAGTACTTTATTCCTGTTCATCGACAGGTTGGCTGTGGTAGACCATACAAGGGCACCATTGATGTTGACTGTTGTCACCCCAAATTCCCATCCCTTGTTTTCTACTCTTCCTATGTTTTGAAGTGCGGAATTAAAACCGGTAGTGTTTGGAATGGGTAAATCCAGTAGCAAATCGGAGGTCTCATTCTGATAATAATCCACGATAAACTGAAACCTGTCCTCGAAAAAGCTGAAGTCTAATCCAACATCAAATTGCTCAGAAGTTTCCCACCCCAGCCCCTGATTACTAAATGAATTTGGAGCCAATCCATTTACAATATTTCCATCGCCACTACCAAATACATAATTCCGACTATTTAATGTACCATAGCTTGCATAATTTCCAATAGAATTATTACCAGTAAGGCCATAGCTGGCTCTGAGTTTAAGATTGCTCAATACTGTTACGGCACTCATAAACTCCTCTTCTGTAATGATCCAGCCTGCTGAAACAGATGGAAAAACTCCCCAGCGATTGTCCGATCCAAATCGTGATGATCCATCTCTCCTGATGGAGGCGGTCAGTAAGTACCTGTCTCTGAAAATATAATTTACCCTTGCCAGCTGCGATATTAATCCCCATTCTCCACGGTTCGTTCCGAAATCACGAACATTGGTGGCGGCATTCAATGTTTGCACCAGCTCATTCGGATACCCATCTACCTCCAGCAAAGCAGTTTGCCAGCTTTCCTTTTGGTAAGTCAGTCCAATTAATGCCGATAAAGAATGATCTCCAAACTTATTGCTGTATGTCAGCGTATTCTCATTAAGCCAGTTCAGCTCATCTGTTCCATAGTATTTGCCTCTTGGTGGATTTAATCGATTGAAAGTTACTGACGGTCGGAATTCATCTGTTTTTGAAAATACGTTGTCCGCCCCAAAAGAGGTTCTGAACACCAACCCTTCAACAATATCAACCTCAAAATTTAAATTGCTCAGTATTCGCTGATGCGTGAGAAACCCGGAGTAAGCAATGGTATGCTCCAATGGATTTCCCATCTGAACCATCCCATAACCAAAATCTCTTAAGCTGGGATAACTGCCGTCAGGACGTTGTATTGGGAATATGGGCGCTAATGCCAAAGCTTGATTCACCGCATTACCTGCCCAGTGACCTTCTGCTGAAGCCAGGTTGTGTACACTATACGAAGGCGTGAGGTTGATGCCCATCCTGATTCTTTCCGAAAGGTCAAAGCTGACATTGGCTTTTGCAGTAAATCTTTCGAAGCCTGAGTTGTTGAGGATTCCCTCCTGATTAAAGTAACCGGCTGACACATAGTAGTTCATGCTTTCGGTACCACCGGACACGGCTAACTGGTAATTCTGAACAGGGGCTACATTATAGATATGCTCCTGATAATTTGTGCTCGTTTCGACCAGGTCTTCCGGAATAATTCTGACCCGCTGCCCCTGAGGCCTTACCTCATTGGGGTCACTGGCACTTCCTCCGTCATCTATCCAGGCATTATTGTGAGCCTCCCGATGGTACTCATACCACTGAGGTCCGTTGAGCATCTCGATGTGATGTGTTATTTCCTGGAGTCCATAGTAGGTGCTGAATTGGATCTGCGGTTTTCCGGGCGTGCCTCTTTTGGTAGTGATCAAAACGACACCATTTGATCCTCTGGATCCATAAATGGCGGTCGCAGAAGCATCCTTCAGGACTTCGATCGATTCAATATCATTTGGATTAAGTGAGGTAAGCGGGTTGATATTCTGATTTCTCACCTCTGCAGAGACAAGGCCTGCATTGTTGGAGATCGGATAGCCATCAATGACATAGAGTGGTTCATTACCAGCATTGAGGGAACCGGTTCCTCTTACGCGAATGTTTAATGCCCCACCGGGAGCACCGGTCGTCTGCTGTACCTGAACACCCGGCAACTGACCTGTTATGGCCTCGCTGAAATTGGACAACGGCATTTCCTTTAGTTTGTCATTGCTTATTGAGGCGATGGAGCCTGTGAGATTCCTACGTTTTTGGGTACCGTATCCTACCACGACTACACCCTCTAAAAACTGGGTATCCTCTGTCATGGTCACATTGATCATTGAATTGTTGCCAACCACGACCTCCTGGGAAACCCATCCTACTGAAGAAAAAACCAGTATCGCATTTTCATCGGGTACATCCAGTTTAAAGCTTCCATCAATATCTGAAACCACTCCAGTTGTAGTACCCTTGACGATGACGTTTACACCTGGAAGCCCATTTCCATTTGAGTTTGAAACTATACCTGATACGGAAATTTGTTCGGGCACTTCATTTACGACATCCGTAACAGATTTCGAAAAGAGATCCTTTGAACTCACAAAAATGTTTTCATTTATCCTCCTGAATTTGATGTCAGCAGACTTTGAAATCTGCAGCAGAACTACGCTTAGAGGTCTTTGAGTGGCGGATGCGTATACCCTGTGATTGCCATTGATTTCGTTGTTGTCGTAAGCAAAATTTAGATCCGTTTTGCTACTAATTACAGCAAAGGCTTTTTCCAGTGTCACATCATCAAGCTCAACAGAGATAATGATATCATCCAGTTTTTCATACTGATTCTGAGCTTTTGAATCCGAGGCAATGATCATGCTACAGAAAAAAGCCTGAAGAAATATCAAAAAAAGCAGCAAACGGGACATATAAATTAGTTGTTGAAGTAATGTATTCTTCATAATTTTAAATGTTTGTAAAACCATAGTTTTCAGACTACCCTTGAGGTATTTTGTCATTTATCAATGTTTCAAGGGTATATTTAGAGTCCTGACTTTCCCGAGTCGGGACTTTTTATTTTATGTTTCCATGGGCATCATTCGTTGGGTTTAATCAATACTTTTCTACCGTTTATTTTGTGGTTAAAGTGCAATGAGAATCCTATTCCATTCAACACCTGGTCCAGGCTCTCATTATAGAACTTTCCGGAAAACGCCTTTCCCTCGATCTTGCCATCAACCTCTATTTCCACATTGTACCAGCGTTCCAGCTTATACCGGATTTCATTAAAATCCAGTTCCTCAAAATAGAGTATGCCATCTTTCCATCCGGTAATCTTTTCCGGATCGAAAGCTTCAACCGTAAATTTTTCATCTTCATCTATGGTGATCATTTGATTTGGTGTCAGGATTTCTGACAATCCGCTCTGATTTCTTACTTCAACACTTCCATGAACAAGTGCCACAGAAACCTCCTTTTCGTGAGGATAAGCCTTACAATTGAATGACGTGCCCAACACAATTGTCTTTGTACTCCCAGCATTTACAATAAATGGGCGGAGTGGATCCCTGGTAACTTCGAAAAATGCCTCCCCGGTCAGGAAGACCTCGCGCAAACCTTCGGCCTCATTTTCTTCATATCTTAAAGTGCTTTCAGAATTTAAATTGACGATTGTCCCATCCAGCAGCTGGATCGTTTTCTTTTGGCCTTTGCTGATTTCATGTTTGATTATGGATAGCTCTCTATCTTTAATTGTCAACTCATCTCCATTTGCGCCAATCCACCAAAAGGTGTAGCCCATGCCACAGATCAGCAGGATGGCGGCAGCAATCTTCCAAATGCGAATGGGCGAAGATCCCATGAATGAGGGCTTTGATTCAGAATCCTCCTGGCTCATCAGGTCTATCTGCAGCTGTTGCAGATCCAATGAACGCTTCTGAGGATAGCTGGGTAGGTTGAACTGAAAGGTTTCTACCATTGACTCTGCTACTTCAACTGCTTCTCTGGCTTCCGGATGATCCTTGATCCAATTCTGCCAATATTTTACAGCTTCCGGGTCTTTATTGATCACATAATCCTGAAAAGATTCATCTGATGCTAACTGTTCCGGCTGCAGATTTTCGTTCATTGTGTATCAGCTTTATCTGATACTCTTCTTTTTGCGCTTTTTGTAACCCTCTGTTTATAAAAAAAATTTCTTCATCTTTTTCATGGCTTTATAAACAGTGTTTCTGACCCCCTGATAGGTAAGGCCTGTAATCTCTGCAATCTGCTCATAGGAGCAGTTTGAATAGTATTTTAACTGTAGAATTTCCCGTTGACGGTCAGGGAGCGCATTGAGCGCTTTGGTCAAGGTTTGCATTTGTCCTTCCTGTAGATGCGCTTGATCAGTAGCATGAAAATCTTCTCGGTAAAACAGATATTGATTTCGCTCGTTTACTTCTTTTTGATATTCTTTTATTTGATCAAGCGTCATATTTCTCATGATCCTTAGTAAATAAGGTTTCACACTATTTACCCTGGGTAGCTTACCGCGGTCGTTCCACAAGTCAATAAAAAGATCATGAATTAAGTCTCTGACTATAGCATCATCGTTGCAAATTTTGATTCCATAAAAGTAGAGATGGTCGTAATAGGTCTGATAGATTTCAAAAAAGGCTGATTTACTACCCCTACACAGATTTTCCCAGTAGGTAAGGCTGATATCGATTGCTTTTCGAGGCATAGATGCGCCCAATATTTGTGATCATCCAAAATTTGTCTATAAGCTCACTCTCTACTGATTTATTGTGGCCCAATCCTCAACACCCACTTTATCACTCCATTCTTCATACCTGGCCTTAAGCGCTGTTACTGTTTCGGGAAATTCAACGGCCAGGTTCCGGGTTTCAGAACGGTCTACCAGCATATTATACAACTCCCACTCTCCCCCGTACTGTTTCACCAATTTCCACTTCCCTTGCCGTACTGCACAGTTACCTTCGTGCTCAAAAAAGATTGGTCTTTCCTCAAGCTTATCTCCATTTATTAGTGGAAGTAAACTTTTACCTTCTACCGGAATAATGCTGTTTCCTTTGTAGGAGTCAGGGTATGAAGTTTTTGCAGCATCTACACAGGTAGCCATGATATCAATGAGATGTGAGGGTGTATTGACCCACTGATTTTTTTGATCAATGTAATCAGGCCAGTGAAGGATCATGGGTGTAGAGATACCTCCTTCGTGTACCCAATGCTTATATAAGCGGAAGGGCGTATTCGAAACATTGGCCCACTGCAATCCATAGCTTTGGAAGGAAGTCTCCGGTCCCGGAAATACATCAGTCCGCTCATTGCCCAATAAGACTTCTCTCCCATCCCTTGTCTTTTCAGGAATAAATTTGCCTTGCCAGTGCATGCTGATCTCTTCTGCGCAGCCACCATTATCGGCCAAAAAGATGATTAGCGTATTGTCTAATTGATTGTTGTCTTCAAGCGTACTGATAATCCTGCCTATGCCCTGATCCATTCGGTCAATCATGGCTGCATAAACTTCCATTCTTCTTGTTTGCCATTCCTTGTTTTCAACCTGATCCCAGTCCATTACAGCAGAATCCTTATCAGATAGCTTCCAGTCTGGTGCCAGGATTCCCATCTCCCTCATTCGATTGAAGCGCTGGGTTCTTAAACTATCCCATCCAATGTCATAGACACCATCATATTTTTTGATATCCTCATCCAGGGCATGGAGCGGCCAGTGCGGAGAAGTATAGGCTACGTAACAAAAAAATGGTTTACTCTTATCTTCATCGATATGTGTTTGGATATAGTCGACTGCGTTATCGGATATTTCATCCGTATAATAAAAATCATCATTTTCAGGATTAATGGGTGTGTTATCTCTTGTGAGCGAGGGTGGATCAAAATAACTCCTAATACTCATCAGGGTACCGAAAAATTTATCGAATCCTCTTTGAATCGGCCAATTTTCAGTTTTATTCAGCGATTCTTCACCACTCCAGTAGCCAATATCACCTGTCAGGTGCCATTTGCCGCTCATATAGGTATTATAATCGGCCTCTTTAAGAACTTCTGCAATTGTGACACATTGCCTATTGAGACTTCCACGATAGGCATCAATTCCTCTGTCTTTTACCATATGACCTACACCAACCTGGTGTGCATACAAACCAGTCAGTAAGCTTGCCCTGGTTGGGCAGCATCGGGCTCCATTATAAAATTGACTGAATTTTACACCATTATTGGCTAGCTTATCAATATTTGGTGTACTAATCTCTCCACCATAAGCACCAATGTCAGAATAGCCCATGTCGTCGGCCATGATGAGCAGAATATTGGGTCTTTTCTGGGATTCCTTTTGAGGCTCCTGACACGAGATAAACATCAAAAGGATAATGAGAAAGCTGGGAAAACTAAATTGATCGAATAAATAAATGGTCCTCATCTCGAAAGTTGGGGTTAGGTTAATTGCTCAAAAACTAAATACGAGAGAGAGAAAAATGGCCATGCAAAATCCATGTTTTGCATACAATTATATCAAATATAATATATTTTTATTATCTGTAAAGTATAAGCATATTCAATAAAGGTTTTTATGAAATTAAACCACTTTACGTTATCTTACACACATATTTTAAATATAGCTGGTTCTTAAACCCCTTTGCTCTATTCATTAGTGAGGGGTTTTCTATTTTTTATACCTTAGGCATCAGATGGACCGGGCACAATAAGCGATTGAATTCACTTCTCATCTACTCGAAAAGCCAATACTTCATTTTTAATCTGCAATTTAGCTGAAGTACCCATCCTGCCATTCAAGCATTCTATAAAAAACACTATCCACCTTCGTAAAATTGCATTATTCTTATATGGTACGCTATCCAGCCAGTACGGAGTGCGTATAGAGTGCGTTCGGACTCCGTTTAGTGTCCCTTTATACCCCCTTTAGTCTGGGATAATTGGACTAATTTGATATCTGGAGCAGATATAAGGGCTAGCGTCATCTTGAGAGAAAGGGCTGACCTATCTCGGATCTGCTGATAATCGCCAAATAGAATATCTAAGAATTTTCAGCAGGCCTTATCTACAAACATACACGCTCCTGTGAGACTCCTGGATTCCATGATGCACTATAAATCGATTCTCGTTTTGAGAGTGAAATTCTCATTTTGAAAATAACGGAGAGGGCTGTTGAATGAGGAGTCGGTCGGGGAATGGACACTGACTATTAAACGGATAAAAATACCCTTTTGTTGCAGATCACTACAGGATATGTGAATTAATTAAAATATTTTCCAAAAGTGCTTTTAAATACAAATAAAGCCATTTTTTGGAGCGATTATTGTCGATTAAAAACCAAGAGGCCTCTCTTAATTATTTTTTCAAAACTAAATTTTATTACGATGACAAAGTTAAAAAAGAACCTGTTTTTACAGGGTGCTAGTGGTATGCTAGGCAGCCAACTAGTTTACAGAAATGTTGATGGTCAAACCATTGTATCCTCGAGACCGGTGGGTCGGGGTATGGCATCCGAAGATCAAAAGCGGCAGAACAAGCGTTTTAAATACGCCACTGTCTACGCAAAGAATGCCATAGCCGATGATGTGCTGGGGCCAATCTATTCGGCAGCGACTGCTAGGTTGGCCCGGATTAAAAGTGCTTACATTTTAGCCGTAACTGATTACCTGAGAGCTCCTGAGATTGGTGACATCATTTTGCCAGGTGGAGCAGCTGGAAGTCAGGTCCTGGTGGAGGCGTATGAAGATCCACATCTGGCAAAAGTCGCGTTTGATATCATTGGTGAGGACGAAAGTGTGATTGCTTCCGGGGAAGCCACACCAACTGACAATGGGATTCAGTGGGAGTTTACACTCACACACGATATCCCGGAAGGAGGTTCGATCGTGGTCAGGGCGTATGACTTGCCTGGTAATGTTTCAACTAAATCGTTTACTGTATGATAACCATTGAGTTGTTTTGAAGCCGCTTCACTTTATTGGGGAGCGGTTTTTTTTGTAAATTATCTGTTTCAGGAATGGTCTTATCGTCCCTAATGATGAGAATCCGCCTTCCATGACTATGAGTTTAGCCCACCGTATTTTTTCAAATGCACTCCAAATACCATTACTTCACTACTTCCCTTCCACAATCAACATCCAGTCATCTCCTCCTTCCGGTGTTGAAACCATCAGCTCATTCCCGGAGGTTTCCACTACTTCGGATTTTTGCTCCCAGACTTGTGCATTGCGCCAGTAATACTGGTACTTGCCCGGACTGAGCTTTAAATTGACTGCACCAGGCTCCTCCATATACACCAGGTAGTATTTGCCCTGATAGGCAAGGCAATAGCCATTGTCGACCAATTCGGGAGCTGGTTTGGTCCGATAATATTGCGTCGACTCAAAATTGTCCCACACCTGCCCGATGATGTCATGCCACTCCTGATGCAGCAGATCAAAGTCCGGGTGGCCTGAGAAACCTGAAGACGAGTTGCCATCCATATCAGCAAAATTGATGTTGGCACAGGCCATCAGCAGTACATAGGCATTCTTGCGTATGTCTAAAGGTGTGTATTCATCCTTGTGATACATATTGCCAGGCCAGAGTGTCTCCTGCGAATAAAGGGCTCGTCCCGGATTTCTTCTTTTCATGGTGCCTTCGTATAGTTTTCTTCGATTCGTGGTTTTTGGTCCTTGCAGCGTCCCGTAATCCAACCACTCTTGTTCAAGAAAATCCTCTGTGTTGGTTTGATTGTGAATCGATATGGCGTGCCCATAAGGATCCATCTCCTTAATTCGCCTGGCCGCGTCATTGACTTCGGCTTTGGTCATGTAAGATTTACCCCTCAGCAGTGGTTCCGGTCCCCCGACGTTAAACAAAAGGTTCCAGTAAGGTCCAAGTCTGGCAATGGTGTATCGCAAATACAGATCTTGCTGTTCAGGGTCAGCTGGATAATCAGATTTTCTCCCTAAAAATCCGGCGAAGGGATACACAATGATCTTCCTTTCAGCCAGATCATCCAGGATTTCTTCCATCCGGTCGTATTCCGCGGGATTGGGCATTCCCTTTTCCTCATTCCACAAGTCTGGTGTATTCCACCCGATGCCCCTACCGGAATCTACCCGGTTGAGATAGTGACTGGCAATGGACAAGGTGTTGTAATCATTGGCTACTACCCAGTCGAGAAAACGTTCTCTCTGTGGTGCTCCCCAGACCTGGCCGGTCAAAACATTGGTGGTATCGGCAAAGAAACAGTCCCCTACGTGAAAGCTCCTTAGCAAGGTAGCCTCTCCGCCTTTGTACCCAAACCAAACAGGATTGTCTTCGCAAGTCGAAATCATACCCGGTAGATCGGAATCCACACATTCAAATTGCCCTTTCGTGCCGAAGCTCTCATCGCTGGCCAGGGCCTCATACCGCCACGTACCGACCTCATCCGGCATAAACCTGCCTTTCCAGGTATTGCCTCCACTATAGAATCCCTGCGCAGTGGTCTTTTTACCGGATGGTGAGATGTAGACTACTTCAAGTGTAACATCGGTGAAGGGGTTGTCGAAGGTTTTCTCCGTCTTCACACCAAATTCGAAATAATCCCATCTTGCCACATAGATCTCCACACGATCTGCTTGCTGGCAGGAGAAGAAGAGCGTTATGATGCTAAGACAAAAAAGTGCTTTCAAGGTATTACAGAATCGTATCATAAATTGGTAATTATTTTGTCGAGGTAATTTGTATGGTGTAGCTATAACTCACCGTTTCCGCTGTTGAGAGTGTCTTTAAAAATTCTTTTTCCGTGATATCTTCGCTACCATGCTGCTCATCGTGATGCCCCACCATAGGTTCGATGCATGCATAAGGCATGCCCGGAGGTGACCATAGATTTACATTTGGGAACTCCGAAAGCTCTACCAGGACAAACGGATCGTTTTCCCGGTAGCTCATCCCTACCCACTTCGAAGGCATCTTTTTGACAAACATCCCTCCGTCAGGAACACGTGGGTCGCTTAATGGGAATCCACTTTCATTTTGTAAGAAGGGTATTTCTCGATTCTGCACCAGACTGTTTAACACTTCCGTCCTATTGAGTAAGTATTCGTCATCAAAAGTGTAGGAATAGTCTGCCCGGGAGCCTCCGAATGGAAACCTGAAGCCCGGATGACCACCCAGGGCATAGTACATGGTATCATTGCCCGTATTTTTGATCTCAAAAGTGTTGATCAGTCGATTGTCCTCCAGTATGTAGCTCACTTTGAATACAAAATGAAACGGGTAGTATCGAAGTGTCTCCTCTGAGGATTTGAAAGTGAGCACCACCGAATGATCATTTTGATTTTCGACATCATAATTGGCCTTGTCCGCAAGACCTCTCCTGGGCATTTCGTAGGTCTTGCCATTGTAAGTAAATCTATCGTCTCTAAAGCGCACATTCACAGGAAACATGATCGGAGATCTGGCTGCCCAGTAATTGCTGTCGCCTTGCCACAAATATTCAAGATTGCTTTCATTGCCGTAGATACTTTGCAATTCCGCTCCCAGGGTACTGATTTGCACCTTTAGCAGGTCGTTCTCCAGGGTTACTTGGTGCTGGCATTGACCCGTTTCAATGCTCAGCAGCAGGATAAGGGCTAAGAAGGTGTGATTGATGAAACGCATAGTCTATTTCAGCGGGATTTTCATTTCACTATCCGCTCCCAGGTCCCCCTGTGCTTCCATCCACTGGTGCAGGGTCTTTTGAAGCTTTTCCTTCACCTCAGCCAATGACGGATCATTGATCAGGTTGTTCACCTCGAATGGATCGTTCTGTAGGTCGTACAACTCAGCTGGGGGCCTGCTGCCATGTAGTTCTACAATTCTGCTCGCGGTACTGTCCTCTTCAGCCTTTCTGAGCCAGCTTTTCCAGGCGGCTGAGGCATCGGCGGGATCGTACGAGCGACCATGCGTCAGAATATTTTGAAAGGTACTATCGGGCAATAGGTTTTCGATGTATTTGTACCGGTCATCCCTGACAGACCTGATTGGGTAGGCCAGGCCAGAGAAGATTCCCCGGTTGGTATGTGTTCCAAAAATATTCCGATGATGACTATTCTTATCACCAGTTAGCAACGGAACTATTGACTTACCATCAAGATGATCACTTGGAGTACCCCCTGCTATCTCAATAAATGTCGGCAAGATATCTATGAAGCTGGTAAGTGCCTGAATCGGTGTATTTGACAGTCCGTCATCATGCCATTTGATGAAAAAGGGGACTTTCAATCCTGCATCATAACAGGACCATTTATGAAAATATTCATAGCCATGATCGGAAGTAAAAATGACCAGCGAATGATCGTAAAGGTCGTGCTTTTTAAGCGAAGTCAATAAGTCCCCAAACTCATTGTCCATCAGCTCGATGTCTGCATAATACTTTGTCAGGACCTCCCTGGTTTCTTCAGTATCAATCCACTTAGGTGGAATAAAAACTTCCTCTTTCGAATAATCGCCATCCACATGGGGGCCATGCGGCTCATTGGAGGCATAAATCACGCAAATTGGCTTACTGCGCTCGACATTAAGAAAGGAATCCAGTTCGTGAAAATCGAGGAAGACATAAGGAAATGCCTGCAGGGGTTTGATGTGCTTTTTGCCCACCAGTACTGTTTCGTAACCAAGATCACCGAGGTAAACCGGTAATGTGGTAATGTCGTCATAGATCTTCCCATGATTGTAATGACAGCCATGCTTGTGCGGATACAATCCGGTCATGAGCGACGAGCGGGAGGGTGCACACATGGCTGTAGGTGTATACATGTTTTCCAGACTAATGGCCGTCTTGCTGAAAGCATCTACGATGGGTGTCCTTACATATGGATTGCCTGTGCAGCCGAGGTCATGATACGAAAGGTCATCAGCCAGGTATAGAAAAATATCGGGTTTGATCTTCCTTTCTCCTGGACTGCATGAAATCAGGAATAGACCAATCAATAAGATGCACGTCGAGATAATAGAAATTTTCATTTTCAATAGATTAGGATCTGTTATATTTTTATCCAAAACATAAAGCTTGATGGCGGATGGTGAATCGGTGCCTTCAAGGAGTGTGATGGAAAAGGCCATCGCTCACCCCTTGTTCCCCTAAAGGGGTCTGCCCTCAAGACCCTCAGTGAAATCACAACTCCGTATACTTCACCCGCTTAAATCTGATCCCGATCAAACCAGCCCCATTTTCACTTTCATCACTTCCAAGATAGGCATATCGCAGAGAATTTATGATGTAAGGAGGTTCATACTGCCAGTACTTGGTGCATGCGCATTCTTTACCGTCCGGGGTGGTGAAAGAAATGACACCATCCTCCCATTTGATTATTGTTTTCATCACCGTCTCATCATCCGTTATCCAGTCAGAGATCTCTCCTGCCTTAACCTCACATCTCTTGTTATTCACCTTATCGTACTTTACCGTCAGCCCCTCTTCATTGGACTTGGCCCGCAGCTTGCAGAAGCCGTAACTTTCTCGGCCCGTCCTCAGCTGCGCATATTCAGGGGCATGGCCACCGCCCTGCTCATGTAATGATACCCATTGGGCCTTCGTACTATCCGGATTGATCGGAACCTTGCCAATGGTATACCATACTTCCAGTGTACCGTTTTCAATGTTCCTGCCCGGATCAAGGATGATGCGTTGATTGTGGTCTGTAACGCGCCAGCCGTCTTCCCAGGTGCCGCCTTGAACCTTAACCATTGATTTTTTAGCTGATTTTGGACCCTGAGTCAAATCCAGATCAAAAAGTACGTCCTGCGCATAAAGTGACTGACAGATAGCATAGATGGAAATTACAATAACTAATCGCATAGTATAGTCAGCTTAGAATTTACCAAGTGCTATCGCCCAATCAGATACATAGGGTGCTTCCCACACAAAATCCTTCGTGCTGATCATACCCAGATCTATTTCCTCATAACTCTTCAGCGCATCTACGGCAATTGCCTTTAGTTGCCCGGAAGCCTTGGGTAGATTGATAGGCACCTTACCCGTGTCTTCCTGATAAATAACTACCAGAGATTGCTCAGGATTGGCCAGGTGCATGGTTTCACCCACCTTGAATGACTCCATCTCTTTCCTGAACCGGTTTTCCCAGAACACTGAATATGTTTTAATCTGATGTTTGATATTAATGGTGTCCACCTGGTAGGGCTGAGAACCTCCATGATACTCATCCGGTAATAGATTTCCCCAAATATTTGCTGATCCGCCAGCTATGGTAGAATTCCAAAGTCCGCGTCTGGTTCTCAACTCATTATAATCCTTATAAACCCAATTGGCCCGGTTTCTCAACCGAAATCGATCTTCCTCAAAGGATGGTTTCTGGGGCTGATGTAGCATCCCTTCCCTGTACCGATCATACATAGGTCTGTAGCTGGTGTATCCGGTATAGTCTCCCCCGAGCCATGCCATCCACTTATCCTCGATGGGGGCGTTATTTTGTTCATCAAGTGGTGGCCTTGGTGGCATCGGCTCGGGAGCATTTCCCCTCCAATTTTTATCGTCCCTCCCCACCCGGGCTCCAATGAAATGATCCCAGCCTGAAGTTTCCTCAATCATCCTTTTCCATGATTCGAATTGCTCCACATTGGCCCATCCATTTTCTGTATCGAATCCATAGCCAATGCTCCATCCCGGTAAGGGGCCTAACCTGGCCGCCAGGTATTTGATATTTCGTTGATCTATTTCGTTCATGTGACCACCAATGATCCCTCCGGGACCCGATCGGTTATCATCTTTTCCATCGGCTCCCCACATCCACATATGACAGGCACCACCCATCTTGTGAACCTTTTGAATGATTGTTTCTAATACCTGGTAGGTTCTGAGATCAGGGTTTTCGGCATCAATCAGGGCACCCTCTTTCCAGTTTCCCTTTATATCGAACCATCGGGCATTGACTGTAAAGTGAAATCCGGTAAACCCGTGTTCCACCATAAATTCTTGTATGTATGCGTCTATCTTATTTTCATCAGCCACATTTTTTTCAAAGTCATAGAAGTAATCCATATTGGCTGCCATCAAATACTGGGGCACAAAGGCCTCTTCGGCTCCTTGCCAGCCCCATTTATTACCAAAATTTTTGATGAAACCGTGCGCCTTCGGATCAGGGTTTTCTGATATGGTGACAGCACCTGAGTAACCGTCCAGATCAGTGTCTGTACTGGTGGTCGTGAACTTCCATTCTCCAGTTTCAGTAGCTGTAAACCGAAACTTCCAGGCATTTTCTCCATTAAAATAAATGGGGGTGGTGATGGAGGAACCAGATTCAGAATGAGTGAAACTGGCACTGGCTACCAGGTCGAAAGGATTTCCTTCGTAAGTTTCATCTGCAATTGTCCACTCAAAAGTTTCCCACTGGATACCTGTTTGATCTTCAAGAGTTTTAGTAGAGGAACATGCAAACAAAGTAGTGGTACATAAACTTAATACCAGAAATCGTAATGGTCTGAAAGTCATATGATGGGTTATTTAATAGATTATTTGAATTTTCTCTAAATTAAAATATACTTTTGAAATAAATATATGTATACAATATTTTATACAATTCTCATTGAAATACCTATGAATATTAAGTTATGGGAGATCGAATCGACAGCTAATACTAAATATTGACCAATTGACTCGATTGGTTTAGAATTTCGGTATTCATAACTATCAGATTTTTTAAATACCAAAAAAAATGCCGGACAATTTCCGGCATTTTAAGTTGGTGACTGAGTTAATGGTATCTATTGAACAGATACGTCAAAATCTACTACAACCTGTTCGTAATCAGGGCCAGTGATTCCATGGTTTGTTAATACAACTGTGCAGGTATAGGTTCCCGGGTCCGGCCAGCTATAATCAAGATAATATCCCGTCAAACCTTCTACCGCTGTAGTCGTAATCCCATTTGCTCCCAGTTTACCATAATCTGCATACGCATGACTATCGATGATAGTATTAGTACCACTGGGACCGTAAGGCTGTGTGGTGGAATACCCCGGCCAAAAGACTGCAATATCAGATCTTGTGGTGGCAACCAGCCTTACTGTCTCACCAACCGGAATTCCGCTTAAGCCTATTTCAGCTCCACGGATTGGATTCCCAGCGGCATCCTGGTCAATTTCATAAATTGTGAAATTGTCTAAACCAGGAACTTCAACCTCATATTCAGTGCATCCCCATGACCCGATGGCGATGACAAGTGCTACTAGTAATATATGATTTCTTAATTTCATTTTCTTCTCCATTTAATCTATTAATAACCCGGATTCTGTGAAAGCAGTGGATTTGCCTGAATTTCACCTACAGGAATAGGGTACACAAGCTGTGTGGTCTCGATTGGTGTTGAAATCCCAAAATAATTGGAAAGATATGGTTGTAAAATTTCAATGGTCTTTCCAGTCCTTTTAAGATCTCTCCATCTTTTCATTTCACCTGCAAATTCTATTCTGCGTTCATGAAGGTACATATCCAAAGCTTCATCCTGAGATACTCCCGAATGATCGTAGTCAGGCATATTTGCCCTTGACCTCATAGGATTTAAATGAGCAAAGGCTTCATCTATTTTGCCTTGCTGAATCTCTGCCTCCGCGGCCATATGATAAGCATCGGCCAGTCTGAAGATCCTGATATTCCAATCATCTTCTATATTGGCTGTTCCAAAGAGACTTTTATCCACCCACTTGTTCCAATATTGCCCTACTACAAAGCGATTAGGGTCTCCCAAATCACTATATAACCCCGAATCGACTGATACCGCATATCGTAAGGTGTCATCAGTTGCCAGCATGATATCTAGCAAATCCATTGAAGGTACTGAAGTTGAAGTGGTCAGAGAGAACAGGGACTGATGTACAAATGGAAGTAGTCGTGTATATGCTGTAGCATTGGAATTTGCATTAAAATCATATTGAATTTCCCAAACTGACTCTTCATTATTGTCAGCACCATCTCCGTATAAACTGGCATACGTAGGCATCAATGAATACTCACCGGAGGCAATCACATCTTCTGCCAGCTCCTCAGCTCGGGGATAATTTGGAGATTCCATTGTCATGTATGCTTCTGCCAATAGAATTTTTGCAGCTCCCATCGAAGCCATACCAGTATCATTCAAATCATCCAACTGAGTTTTCGTAAAGCAATGTTCCTGCGCATATTCTAAATCCGGAATAATGATGACATCATAAATTTCAGATACACTGTTCTTGGTGATCGTTAGCGCCTCATCTGCATCTGTAAGAGGCTCAGTGAACATAGGGACATTACCAAAAATGGCTGTCAAATGCATATAGGCAAATGCCCTCAAAAACCTGACTTCACCCATATATCTTCTTAAAAGAGGATTTTGTTCCCAATCAGGAATACCATCCGGAATACCGGCTATCATGCCATTTGCTCTTGCAATCATGGCAAAATTTTCGTTCCACTGAGAGGTAGGTGATTGACTGGCAATGGTGGAAAAATTATTGAAATGATCAGTTCCCCCCGGTGACTCCTGCGCATTGTCACTTCGGTTTTCATATACTGACATCAACCCACCATTTGATTGATGCTCATAAATGCTATACAATCTTTCGTAAACACCCAAAGTACCACCTCGCACTTTCGCTACGCTATTGTAAAAATTCTCTCCTCCAGGCTGATCTAATGGTTGAGCAGCATCCTCGAGAAAACCCTCGCATCCGGTGAATAACATTACAAGTAAGCCGAAAAGTAGCTTTATAGATTTTTTTGATTCAATTATCTTTTTCATTTTGGCTTATTTAAAATCTTAAATCAACTCCGAAAGTGATGGTTCGAGAAAGCGGATAATTTCCACCATCTACCCCATAGGTCGTTGCCCGATCACTTTCTCCAGGATTACCCTGATTGGAACCCTCTGGATTGAAGCCTGTATACTTTGTGAAATAGAGTGCATTCTGAACGTTGGCATATACTCTGATGCCACTCAGAAATAAATTGTCTACTATGCTACGCGGAAATGTGTAACCTAGCCGAACAGTCCTAATTGCAGTATAATCTCCATCCTCAAGAACAAAAGAGCTCTCATCTACATTGTTCCTTGTATTTCCATTTCTCCCGGACACTATTGGATACTCTGCGTCCGGATTATTGGGTGTCCAGTAGTCATTCAACCAGAAAGTTGGCAAGTTGAATCCTCTGTGTGCTTGTGAATAGTATTCCATCACTGACCAGTTGTAAACTTCTGCCCCTATGGATCCATCCATCTGAATATACAAGTCAAAGCCCTTAAATTCTAGTGTGTTAGAGAATCCCCAATAAAAATCCGGCCATGGGTTACCAATCACAGTTCGATCATTTCCATCGATCAAACCATCACCGTTTACATCCCTTAACCTCGCTTCTCCCGGCGCAGAGTTTCTCTGGGCCATATCAAATCGATTGTTATTCCGGTAGTTCCAGTTGCTTGGGTTATTTTCAATTTCCTCCCAGGTCCTCCATACACCATCATAAATACGTCCCCAAAATACTGACATCGGACCGCCGACAAAACCTCTTGTGGGATTTAAACCGGCAACTCTTCTTCCATTGATTCCCCTATTTTCATCTCCGGGAAATAATTTGGTGATTTTTTGACGATTTTGAGAAATATTAAAATCCACGCTCCACTTAAGTGGCCCATAAATAGGGGTACCACCAACGGCTAGCTCAATTCCTTTGTTTTCCATTTCTCCAAAGTTTCTAAGGATTGAGCCAAAACCAGTATATGCCGGTACATCTACCTCTAACAACATATCAGTTGTCGTTCGCTGATAAACATCACCAGTGAAATATAATCTTCCCTCAAAAACAGCCAGATCCAATCCAAGGTTATACTCCACGGTTTTTTCCCAACCGAGGGTAGGATCGTATAATCCCTGATCTCTCAAACCGGTCTGAACTCCCCCTCCAGTAAGAAATGAAGTAAACGTAATGATCCTTTGTTGTCGTCCACGTGGGATTGAACTATTTCCTGTTTGTCCATAGGAAGCCCTAACCTTGAGGTTATCAATAAATGGAATATTATCCATAAATCCCTCTTCTGAAACTGTGTAAGCCACAGCTACGGATGGAAAGTTTCCCCACCGGTTATCTGATCCAAACCTGGAGCTACCATCACGTCTGACACCTAGTGTGAGATAGTATTTGTTGTTGTAGTTGTACATAACCCGTCCAAGAATACCTATGAACCCATCCTGATTCAGACCATCGGTTACATCTGATGGATCATTCACCACGGAGCCACCGGCTGCCAAACGGATCTCATCCGAAGTATAGTTGCGCTTCTCCAGTGTGGCAAAATTGGAAGTAGTATACTCCTGTGTATACCCAACGATAGCATTGACATTGTGCTTTTCTGCAAAAGTCTTGGTATATGTCAAAGTATTCTGCCAGTAATACTTCTTCGACTCACTTTTTCTGTGTGAACCTCTAACTCCGTTTTCAAAGTTGATAGGTCCGGGCCCACTAAATCTAGAACCTGCTGTTGAGGGGGTGAAAGTAATATTCGTACCCACTCTGTAATCTCCCGCAATTAAAGTTCTTAACTTCAGATCTTTGGAAAGTTTTGCTTCAGCCCAAAAGTTTGCCAGTAAAGAAAATGTCTTTCTATTGTCATCTTCTTCAAGCCTGTTCAAAGGATTATTGAAAAAGTCCGTAGTCCCCCAACCAAGATACTGTGATCTGAATGGAGAATTCCGCGAGTAATCAGCATTTAACCCCGTATTTGATGAGGTATAATCACCAGTGAGCGGATCCTGATAAGGTGCAAGAAAAGGTGGAGTAATCATGGAAGCCGCATACAAGGCACCCTGATGCCACCTGTTGGATATCCGGGATCCTCCAATGTTATCCAGATCCTGCAAAGAGGGCGACATCTTGGTTCCTACTTTAAGCCATTCGGAGATTTCCATGTCATAATTCAGATTGGCTGTAAATCGTTCAAACTGAGTTTTTTGAATTACCCCGGTTTCATTGAAATAGCTTCCTGACACTAAAAAACTACTGTTTTCAGAACCTCCGCTAGCAGACAAATAATAATTTTGCTGTCTCCCAGGGAAATTTCCTTCCCTCTGAAGAATATTGGTCCAGTCTGTATTGAAGTACTCCGGCTGATGAAAAGGTGTGGTACCTGCATTCCAGCGATCAATCACTTCAATGTTGTTTGCGCCGGAATAAAACGGATCATTAGGATCATCTATATAACCCCAATAGTTAAATCCCCTGGCTCCATTATTAAGTAACGGGTCTCCCAAACCATCATTCTGACGATTGATACTTTGTAACCGTGCAAGGTGTTGTGGAAATCCCTCAGGACTTGTAATGTCCTCAATCCAACTCCAGGTTTCATTAGACTCAGGATTATAGTGTCCCGGACTTAATTTCCAGGCAGCATATTGCTTTGTATCAAACCACCATTGTTCCCATTGCGCTCTGTCAGCCACCTCGGTAATCCCAAAATCCTGGACAAAACCTGAGCTAACATTCAGATTGAAAGTTGGCTTACCTTTCCCTCTTTTAGTGGTAATAAGTATAACACCATTTGCAGCGCGGGCTCCATAAATGGCAGAGGATGATGCATCCTTAAGGATCTCTACCGAAGCAATATCGTTTGGATTAATCAGATTAAATGGATTATTTTCCTCCTGATAATTCTCCTCGGTCAGAGGCATACCATCTATCACCACTAGTGGGAAATTGTTTCCTGTGATACTCCCGACACCACGTACCTGGATATCAAATCCTCCTCCGGGTGCAGCATTGGAATTTTGAACCCTCACACCGGCTACTTTTCCCTGTATGGCCTGGTCAAAACCAGCTACCGGCAATTCATTGATCCTTTTGGCATCTACCTGACCAATGGCGCCGGTTAGGTCACGCTTTCGCTGCTCCCCAAAACCGACTACTACGACCTCATCCAAAGCCTGGATATCCTCCTTTAATGCAAGGCTAAGATTAGTACGCCCATTAAGTGGCACTTCCAGTCGCTCATATCCGATAAAACTAAATACCAGGACTGCATCTTCATCAGGTGCATTAAGACGGTAATTGCCATCCAAATCCGTCACCGTCCCTGCACTTGACCCCTGAATGAGTACGCTTGCCCCAGGTATTCCCTCACCATTTGAATCAGTGACCCTGCCACTGACTTCTACAGTCTGAGCCAGCACCTCAAGAGTGGTAAGGCAGATCAATCCCAATGATATCATTAGGATACCCATTCTCTTAAGAATAGTAAAACTTTTTGTCATAATTAGGTAATTATCATTGAACCATACTATGCTGATTAATCCCTTCCGGGATACGCTAATAGCATAGATTTTAAACTATGTTTTCAACACACACTTAAATATATTAAATGTATACAATTTACACTAATTAATTTATATTATTTTTCTCAGGATGATAGGTTCATTAAGCCTAATTCCTGAAATTACTGGCAAAAGGTGACTTTTAATAGCAAAAGAATTACATCAATAGATACAGTAATACGAATGTTCCTAACTTCGATTTTGAATGATTCGTATACAATTATACTGGGAAGCAGTTAAGTCTTATAAAATGGTATTATCAATTGAAACCGGGGGCATGCCAATCGGGTATTACTTCGTGCACCGATAAGTTTAAATTGATTAGAAAAGTATGATACCCTGTCCCGTCAATGCACAGGATAATTGAATAGCCGCATAATATTCTCTATTTCGATGGTGAGTGTGCTTAAGTGCTTTTTCATGGCTAGTTCAGCCTTCTGAGACTCACCTTTGATAATGTGATTCACGAATTCTTCATGCTCTTTGGCTGAACGGGCAATTCTTCCTTCCAAAGCATAAAGTGACACTCTTGTTCGGTGCCATTGAATATTAAGTTTTTCCACTATTTGCTCGGCCTTTTTACACCTGGCCATCTTAAAAATCTGCTTATGAAGTTTTTTGTCTAAAGTAAGCCAGGAGTCGAGATACTTTTTCCTGTCTTTTTCATTTTCAGGCCTTACCTCAGCCAAAGACTTCATATCTTTAATTATCCGCTCCAATTCATTCTTCTCACCCTTCGTTCCTCGCTCTGCTGCCCAACTTGCAATTGCTCCTTCCAGTACTGATTTGATGTCGAATATTTCTTCTATTTCATCGATGGTAACCGAGTAAACAGATTTTCTTCCATTATTCGAATAGATTAGACCCTCTGATTCAAGTCTCGCTAGTGCTTCCCTCACAGGTGTCCTACCAATACCCAACTGCTCAGAGAGTGCATTTTCCGTTACGCTCTGACCAGGCTTAATCTGCATGGAGTAAATCAGCTCCTGGATTTTGTCATAAGCGGTTTCTCTGGATTTTTTTTTCATGCTTTAAGGGTTTAGCAAAAAAGTGAAGCTCTTGTAAAGCAGTACAATTTACAACTTCGCAAATATAACAAATGGCAAGTATTATGGATTATCTTATCCTGAGAGGCTTTTCATGATCACCACAATTGCTTTATATTTAACAAGTACGTTTCTCATCTATTTGAACTGACTTCTCATTCCTGAAATTCAACCTCATAATTCCAGATATTGCCATTCTTATTTATCGACTGCTGAATAATCATCCGATCTTTTAAGCTCTGATGTAGCCGGCTCTCGATCTGTTCCGGATCAAAATGAGTAAAGATCTTTCCTCTAAGCTCTGCAATTAGTTGCGTATGCCTTCTATTACCGATTAAATTATTTAATTCATCCGGGTCGGAGTCCAAATCAAATAGCTGTCCCCCATAGCCGTGGATATAAGTATACTTGAACTTACCCTGACGAATCATGAAACAGGGTGCATAAACCCCCTCACTGTGCATTTCCGAGATAATGTACCGATCCTCTTCCCCCTGCTCAATCAAGGGCACCATACTCTGCCCGTCAATCGTACTTCGGCTTGATTCCGGTACCCCGGCATAATCCAGGATAGTAGGCAATACATCAATAAGTGAAACAGGGGTATTTACATGCTTCCCTGCAAAACGATTGTCAGGATATTTGATAATCATCGGTACTCTGCTTGACCACTCATAGAAAACCCTTTTTTGGACCATTCCCCGCTTCAGCAGCATATCACCATGGTCACTGGTGAATATGATGATGGTATTTTCATTAAATCCATTTTCATCAAGTGCCTCAATTATTTCACCAATCATGAGGTCTACATAATGTACCAATGCGTAGTAGGCTCTTCTGACTTTATATACACTTTCAGGCTCAAGCATGTCAAGCCCATTAAGCCCATGGTGCGTGTTAAGCCATTGATCCATTATTGAATAAATCTCCGAAGTTTCATTCCGTACTACAGGTAAATCGACAGGAGCATTTTTATATAATTCATAAAGCTCTGCCGGAGGGAAAAAGGGTTCATGGGGATAATTGTAGGACAAAGTGAGAAAAAAGGGTTCCTTATCACCATTTTTGATGCGTTCCCGTTTTTCATTCAGATAATCAATGGCTTTAAAGTGTGCCCATTTATCGAACCGGGAGTTATTGGATTCCTCATTGAAACCGGATCCAACGGCTTTTCTTTCTTCAAAATCATAGGATGGCCGGATAAATTGCAATTTTCCACTCTTTTTCTCCAGATCGATTCCTTCAGGAACAATCCTGATATTTTCTCCCTGGTACGCCAACCCGTGCGAACGAGGTTCTTTTTCAAAGCGGTTTTTGGTCCACTGAAAATCTGTTGGATAAATATTGGGGATCAGTCGCTTATCGTAACCATGTAGCTGATCCGGACCCACAAAGTGCATTTTTCCGCTGAGCACGGACTCATAGTTTAATGATTCTAGATAATGACAAATCGTGGGGATGTCTGAACCAAGAGGGGCTGCGTTGTCCCATACACCAATATTCGTTGAGTATCTTCCTGTCATCATACAAGCCCTGGCGGGAGCACAAATCGGATTGGGGGTGTAGGCTGCATTGAACAATACACCTGACCTCGCTAATTTATCAAGGTTAGGTGTCTTCACCACTTTATTGCCATAAGCACCCATCATATCCGGGATCAGTTGATCGCTGGTTATCAAGAGGATATTGGGATTAGTACTTTGGCCATATACCAGAATTGTTGAAATAAAAAGTAGTAGGCCTACATAAATAATTCTCAATTGGAGAATGTTTATCTTACTCATTGGAATGGTTTGTTTTTTGACTTTCAGCGTCATCCAGGATCAATACCCAATCCTGACCCTCACCATGCGACGGGGGAACGAACATTTCTGATCTATTTGTTTCAAATATTCCTATTTCATGGCTTACTCCTACCCTGGGATCAAACCAATATGCCACAACCTTTTTTGGACTTAAATCTCCCATGTTGAGTATTATTGGATATCCGACCGGAGAATAAGCCATTGCATAAGATCCATCCACCGCTCTTGTAGCCCTGATATGTTTATTGCCATATTCATTTCTGGATTTACTATTCAGAATTGTCTGATCAGGGATTCGATCCTCATAAGGCCTGGAAAGCATTAGCCTGGACAAGTGTCTCATCTGAAAAGCTCCAGGTGCATTTAATCCCTCGTACCAGGGTAGATCTGCACCATTGCCTCCCTTTTCTCCATCCAATATCCATCCGATAAAGCTTCTGTGTCCGTAAGTAAAACCGCAAGCTCCTGAAAAAACTGACCAATAGGCAGCTCTCCTTACATCCCAGTCAGAAATGCGTTTTTGATCTCCATAATACGCCCTTTCATCTACATTTACTCTCAATACTTTGCTATACTCGTATACAGGTTCTGAATCTAAAGTAGGCTTTGGAGGGGTTATATTGTAGTCTTTCTCTATGGTTTCGTAGTTCGCAAATTCAAATCTCGTGCTGGTTTGGATCATGTTAAAATCCATCCAGGGTTCATGATGGAGTAAATCCGATGATGAACGTCCGTGACCTGGTGGATGGAACGTCATAAACGAGGTACTAAAATCTGCAATTGAGTCGTAGTTTTTTTCTCCGTTTATTCCATCAGCAATACCCTCTGCCAGTGATCGGACCATCTTCATTCTTTGTGGACGATCAACGTTCATCTTTGGTCTTCCGGGATCTCCGCCCATCACCCAAATAATGTGTGATTTATCACCGTATCTTTTCCCTAAAAAATTACCATATGCATAGGCAATCTCCGGATATTTTTCAATCTGATGACCGACCGGAATGCTGTTTAACCAAAAGGGTAATAATGCAATATACATGTCATATCTACCACAAAGATCAATCACAAAGTCAACCATGTCCCAGTAGTCATTTTTATCGCCTTTACGAATTAATGGCTTGGAGAAGTCACCTTCAATAAATGGTTCGTTTCCATAATAATCTTTACTCTCGGGAGAAAGAATTCGTGTTTGCAGGACATTGAATCCTTGCTTCGATCTGCTGATAAAGTATTCTTCGAGGGAAGGCTGGTCTTTTTCATTGTCCCGGCAAGACTTCTCTATCAGACGCCACGCAGTATCTCCCAACCAGAAAAAAGGAGAGCCATCCTTCGTTAATATATAATGTCCGTTTTCACTTACTTTTAAACCTGGTGGATTAGATTGAGTTTGTGCTGAAATGTTGTTTTCACCGACCAAAATAAGTATCAACCCTATGGCTATTTTGATTCTTCTCATATGTCTTTCCTTTTATTACTGCCTTCTTTAGGACAATAGATGGCTCTCAAGAAGCATAATAAACCTTTACCTTTTTGTAAACTGGTCCAGCCATCCCATACCATACTGCAGGATTATCATGGTTATCCCTCGAGATGAAAATGTATTTCATAGGGGCATTTTCATCTCTGTCAGCAAAGGAATCGGGACCCACTGTCTCATCGTCATTGAATCGCTGGCTGGCGAAGATCAAGTCATCATTCAGGTAAACAACCAGCTTTTTGGTGTCCCACTCTACCCGGTACGTATAGGTCTTTTTGATGTCCCAATCCTTGATCAGACCAAAATTGACCTTATTGAAGTGACTCTTTTCATGACGTTTACCTCCTCCTATCCATAAGATCTTCATACTTCTGCCTCCTTCAGCCTCTCCATAGTTTCCGAAACGCAGATTGAAGTAGGGTTCCTCTACATTCCCACCCCTTTTTTCTTGTCTATTAGATTCCAAAAAATACCTATGCCAAGTAGAACCTTCAGGGTTAGCGTATAAGTTGAAGAAATGGTGTTTGCGACCATTTTGTTGGGCTACAACATCGAGGTTGGTCATTTGAATCTCAATTGCCCCCGGTTCGTCATGACGAAATCCTCTTTTCAGGACTGAAACAATCCGGCAAAGACTATCCGTAGCTTTCCATCCCCCGGACACGAATTCCCCTCCGGTAACCGTTCTCAATTCTTCGGAATCACTCCCGGAATCACTCGTCAGATCTAATTCGTATACCTTCATGTTTTTGGTAAAAGCTTCTCTTTTTAATAAGGAAACCCAGGTACTGTCACCATCAAGCGATTCTCCGGTGAGTTTTTGTGGTTTTTCGCATGAAAAAAGAAAAAGTAGCAGGCTACTTAATGCAATCAATTTGAAGATTGGGTTGTTCATAATAAGGCCTTGTTTATTTCTTTTTTTTCATCAGTTTCAACTCTTCCAATATTGCCAGTCCAAAGAACCCGGTAGTATATGCACAACTCACATCATAATAGTATCTATAGCCGACTGCTGAGGCTCGTGTACTTCCGAAAATTCCTCCCAAGGCCTCAGGATCTGGTCCGGTATACTGATTATCCAGACACCAGGTTAGGGCTTTACGGGCCGCGGAAAGATATTGCTTGTCCTTAGTGGCCTCATATAGCTGATAAAACAGCAAACTCCATAAAGCGGTGCCTTTTTCTGTAATCCCAAATTTTTCAGGTGATTCAGTAAAAATGAAAGGCCACGAACCTTCCGGAAGCTGTGATTTCACCAAGTGATCAGCCATTTTCCTGGCATAGTCGAGGTAGATATCATTTGGATACATCCTGTTCATGGCCAACAACCCTTCCATGGCCCAGCCTGTGCCTCTTGTCATATGAGCTGTAGGTGTAGACTCACCGGTTTCAATGTTATAATTTCTTTGCCACATTCCATCATCCCTTCCGAAATTGACCATCCGATGATCCATATAGCGCTTCCCTATCTCACGATATAGATCGATATTGGTCACCTCATACAGGGCAGCGTGACCTTCAGGGTCCCATCCTGTTTCATCCAGTATTCCTGGATTAAATTCATTGAGATCGTAATAGTATTTATGTGGCAGCACTTTGTGTTCGTCCATAAGCTTGTCCTGCTCCTCAGCCCAGAATTTAGCAGCTTCAAGATATGTGGTATCTCCTGTGGCGAGAAATAGTGGAATGAGAGCCCATCTGACAATTACTCCGGAGTCTGAGGTGCCAATCCACTTTCTGTATCCATATGGTTCTGCTCCTCGAGAAGTCCATATGACCAGGAACCCTCCACGACTTGGATGACCCTGCTCAAGAACCTGATACTTCAGATAAAGCTGCCCAATTCTTTCCAGTTTTGATAGTAGCTCTTTTTTGTCAAGCTTGCCTTCCATTTCCGGCAGGGAGGAGGCGTCAAGCACCATTTTAACCAGTGAGGATCCACCCCAGGTCCAGTAGGCTGTTCTATAGGTGCGAGCTTCCAACTCATAAAAAGTATGGAAAGAACCCTCCATGGGGCTGTGAGGATTAACAACTTGCCTCCTCATACCCTCATCTACTGCCGCTTCAAGGGCGTAAAGCAATCGCTCTTTTGAAATCCCGGAACCCTTAAGCTCTTCAAGGCCCGTGAGGTTTTTTGTCCGGTTTGATCCGGAAATCATCTGTTCGGTAAGTAGCACTTCCCCAGATCCATTGTCTGCATAAAGAGCCACTTTGCCTCCCCAATCATCGGAAAGAAGGGTGAAGACATGTACAAAGTTTCGAAGCAATACCGGATAGGTATTTTGGAGGTAGAATTCCTTTATTTCATTTCCTTCTTTTGGCTTGATGAAAAGAGAATTTTCCCAATAATCAAGTTTATTTCCAGGAATTATGTAGGTGGGAGTAATGGGATCAGAAGTCCTGAAATATGGTGTACCAGCATAAATCTCGCCTTTAACATCTGTTTCAAACCTGCAAATTCCAACCATACCTGGCTGTAGTTCCAGATCAACTACCGGATACCAAAAATCATTTTTCATCTGGTCGTACCTGCTCTTATATTGATCATATTCGAGATTCTTGGGAGTAAGATCCGTAAAGCGGGAAATCTTATCGTTGCGATCGCTATACACGCGCAGGGAAAACTGAGTGTAGCCATCGGGGATGTAGCCCTCTACTATAAGCTTTTTGCCTTCGATTTTCAGTTTTAGGGAAGCTTTATCCTGTGAATTGGCTTCAGTGATTGTAAGACAAAGACAATAAAGGAAAAAAATTGAAGGGAAGAATTTCTTCATTTTGCTATCAGTTATTTATCGTTGTATCTATTATTCCTCAGTAACTCCCCTGCTCTTTTAAATCCTGTTTCCCCGCTATTGAGCACAGGGACCCCAAAATCCTTTTCTGGCTCAGGATGTGAGAATGAAAATACACTCATGCTTAGCTGAGCAAGTACTACAATATCTATTTTTTCCTTTTGTAAGACCTCCCGGATGGTCTGCTCTATCACCTTGTTATGGCCTTCAATATCTCCTTCGCCAAGTTTCTCAAAGGCCTCCTCCACGGTAGCCCCTACAAAGTTTACTTTCTTGCCTAGTCTGGTTGCTGTTTCCTTAAGCAGATCCTGGGTGCTTTTTACTGTTGGGCCATGCGTCGCGACAACCAGTATCTTCCCGTTTGAGTTGACTGCCTCTTCCATCATCGCTTCATCGATTTGAATCACAGGCACTCCAAACTCCGCCATGTCATCAGACACCTTTTTGAATGCTCGATTCATTGTTGAGCATGAAATCAAGACAGCATCCACCTTCTGCAGGTGGAATAAATCCCTGGCATAATTCGAGAATAGGTCGATGTTAATTTGAGGGGGGCATGCTTCACCTTTGTGGTGGGCTTCCATAAAGTTTAGTTGCACTCCTTCGTTACCAACATTGATGATTTTTACGCCTGGGAGCATCTTCTGACCAAACCATGTAGACCACAATGAAGTCCATGAAGAGCCATTTACCACTCCCAGCTTCTTTCCAGCCAGCCTTAGATCGTTACCAGTCCTCGGCTTCAAAGTGGGTACTCCGGTTACCTTCATGTAATCGCCGAACAATTTGGATGGGTTTACCTCATAATTATTTCCCATTACACAAGTTGCTTTTTGGTTATCACAGATTTTGCAGCATCTACAATATGTCCCGGCTGCATGCCATAGTAGTCAAATAGCTCCTCTATTCCTCCACTTTCGATGAACTTATCTGGAACTCCAATCTTCTTCACGGGTACCGGATGCTCTTCAGCGATAACTTCAAGTACCGCGTCACCAAATCCCCCCAGGTACGAGGCATTTTCTGCAGTAACCGCACATCCGGTTTTTCTTACAGAATCTATAATCAAGTCCCGATCGATGGGTTTAATCGAGGCGAGGTGGACAACCTCTGCATCAATTCCGTCTTTTCGCAGTAACTCTGCCGCACGAACCATCTTGGTAAGCATCACTCCGGTACTAAAAAGGGTCACATCCGACCCCGAATTCAACCGGGTTCCTTTGCCCCATTCAAACTTGTGATTCTGATCAAAATACTCAGGTACGGTATACCTGGTCACTCTAAAGTAAGTAGGTCCTATACGCTCCATGGCAGCATGCATAATCTGTCGGAGATCTTCATTGGTCCCTGCATCAGCAACATACATGTTGGGCATTGCCCGCATGACCGCGATGTCTTCAATACAATTGTGGGATCCTCCAGCTCGACTTGTTGGTACTCCAACATAGGAGCCCGGGATCTTCACATTCAGATTGGGAAAACAGATCGAAATGGCAATTTGATCTAGTGCCCTCCGTGAGGCAAATACGGCAAATGTGGAGGCAAAAGGAATAAATCCTTCAAAAGCCAGTCCAGCAGCAGCGCCAAACATGTTCTGCTCGGCAATTCCGCACTGGATAAACCGATCAGCCCATTTCTTCTTAAAGACTGTCGCCTTGGTACTAGTATGCAGATCCGCATCCAGATAGATCATCTTGGGGTACGCTTCCCCTATTTCAAGCAATGCCTTACTGTAGGCATCCCGCATTTCTACGGATTTGTCGTTGTTATTCGCCGCCATAAAATGTTTCTTTTTCTGTTCTGACATCCAGCCTGGAGTAACCAACCTCAGGTCTTCCATAGTTTCTACAGACTTCTTTCATCATGCTATCCGCTGTTTTGGGGTCGGGTGCATGAGTATGCCATTTGTAGTTAAACTCCGCCTGCTCAATACCTTTTCCCTTGACTGTATGGGCAATGATCACGTTGGGGTGTCCATTGGCCTTCACCCACCTGGCAGTGTGCAACGCCTGCACGATCTCTTGGATATCATGACCATCGACCTCCTGCACGTTCCAGCCAAAAGCTTTCCATTTATCTGCAAAAGGCTCTACTCCCATCATCTCCCAGAGCAGTCCTTTTGCCATCACCTTGTTGTAATCTACAATACCGATGAGATTGTCCAGATGATAGTGTGAAGCAGACATTGCCGCCTCCCATATATTGCCTTCGTTACATTCCCCATCGCCCATCACGCAAAAAACACGTGACCGGGGATTCTCTTTTTTTCTGAGCCCCAGGGCCATGCCGACAGCCACGGATAACCCCATGCCGAGGGGCCCTCCACTTGCCTCTATGCCCGGAGCGCTTTCTATATGGGTGTGTCCCTCAAGACCACCTAACTCACAATACTTGTAGACATCTTCCTCCGGGTAGTAGCCCCGAGCAGCCAATGCCGCATAAAGCGCAGGAGAACCATGGGCCTTGGAAAGAATAAGGCGGTCGCGGTTTTCCATCAATGGCTCTTTAGCATCAATTTTCATTTCGTGCCAGTACAGAACTGCCAGGATCTCAGCCATGGAAAAGGATCCTCCAATATGTCCCCATTGACTCCAGGTGATCATTTCGAGAGAAAGCCTCCTAATCTCAAAAGCTTTATCTTCCAGCAGCTTCAACTTTTCTTCATCAATTTTCATCTATTTATCATCAATTATTAAAATCAGCTTATATCAATCCATTTAGGTCTTATAAATACATAAGTCACTAAAAGTGCAAAAGTGGCCAGTCCTGCCAGCATAAGGAAAACCGGTGTGAAATCTGAATCTTCATTAGTCATAAGCCCAATCCGCTTAATGACAAAAGCGGTAAACATCATCTCAACAAATCCAACCAGAGCTGATACGGTACCCACATTTTCTTTAACCACATCCTGTTTGAAGGCATGTTGATTTCCCAGGAAAGCACCAATTCCAAACACATATATACAAAGGACAATTACGTTCATTATTATTCCATCAATGAATGGAATGATCAATGAGCTCATCATAAAAAAGTAGGCAAAGCTGATCACTGTTTTACGAGCATTCAGTACTGACATCCTGTTGCTAAGCATAAAGACAGCTGCACCACCAACCCATAGCCCTACATCCTGCATAAAATATATCAGTTCTAATTTGAAGCCGAGGGTCTGATCATAAGGATGATTGAGAGCCTGAGTAAAGTAGGACGGAAACCACTGAGTAGAGAAATAAAGCGAAGGAATAATCCCTAAACCAATAAACGCCACTCCCCAAAACCCCGGAGCTGTCAATACTTTTTTGTATCCAGTAAATACTTCCGAAATACCTGATGATTTCTCTCTAACCTTTTGAATATGTTCCCTGGTCTTTTCAGCCCATTGGGAAGACATCTCAGAAGGATTCTTAAATATCAAAAACCAGGGTATCAACCACACGAAACCCAATAATCCCGCTGCTACAAAGCTATATCTCCAGTCAAATGCGTTTGAAAAATAAATGACAACAGGAGGTGCGGCCAATGTGGCCAGGAAGGCCCCACTGGCAAAGATCCCGGATGCCAACGTTCGCTCTTTAGCGGGGAAGATCCTGGCAATGATGAGCAGACAGATGGGAAAATTCACTGCCTCCCAGATACCCAAAAGATACCGAAGGCCGAGTAGCGTTTCGTAATTTTTTGCAAATCCGACAAGCAACGTACTCAGCGACCACCCGATGACCATCACAGGAAAGAAAATACGCAAGCTCTTGATCCTGTCAATGATGATACCGATAAACAGGTGGGTCGCCGCATAGGTCCACAAAAAGGCACTCAGTAGATCTCCACGCTGAATATTATCCAGTCCAAATTCAGCGGCTATTGGATCTATCGCAGTGCCAAGGGTTTGGCGGTCGAAATAGTTGATAAAGGTGGCAAGAAAGAGTGTACCCAGCACAAACCACCTCCAGTTCTTATGATAAAATTTTGTTCTTTCACCGGCAACCATACTTACTTTCCAGGTCTTCTATAAAGGCTAACGTGTTTCAAATTTCTTACTAACAGTCCCTATTTTAATGCAGGACTGGTAGTCCTGATAACTAATTATCAGATTTAGTTTATTACCAAATGTAATTTTACACAAATAAATTGATTTTTTGCATACATTAATGTGTACAATTATTTGATGGGGATATTTTAAAGTATCATAACACATTGAATTATCAGTCATTGAGTTCAACTACAGAGATTATGATGTCGGGAACGTCCTCAAAGATTCAACTGGAATACCTTAATCTCAATGGTAAGAAAATGAAGATTTATCCTAATTTTAACCTGAGTTCAATATAATTCCTTACAAAAAACTCTCTACCGTCACTCAGAGCCCTTTTAAGGTGGGGATTTGGGTAAGCAAGGGCGTGGAGTCCCATTTTTTTGCAGGAGATTCCACGCCTGCCTGCAAAAGCAGGGCTTCCAACACCCAAATCTACCCTCACGCCTCTGAATGACGATTTTTTTGTTTTTTTACATCGAACTGACGTTAATTTTAAATGTATTGGCACGCCTTGAAAACCTCGCCGGAACACCAGCAGCAACACTCAATCTTGTAGTTAGAACTGAGCGATCCACCAACCTGCCCAAAACCACATTTAACCGAATGCTGATGATTAATGTCCCTCATAAATAGAGGTCCGGAAAGATATCATTGACGAAAAATGGTGAACTGGTAATTATAAAACCGATGGATAAGAATCCGGGAGAAATTCATCATAACTGCAAGTACCCAAATGCTTAGGGGAGCTGACTTTCTGAAAGAAAGGATGGTTACGGTTACCAGTTGCTCGAGCAATAGATGTCCAACCTAATGTATTATGTTTTTGGAAATGAATTTTACCGTTGTACGTATTAAGCAGATTCGTTATATTGATACTCCCATGCCCTTACTAACCCTATAGTACTTATAAAAATTCTATTTGTATCAAATCAATAACTGACTCAACCTGGATGATGTCCAATGTTTTAGCTATCTCCTTTTCTGGTGAAGGCCATCAACTTTGCCTTCAATTTCTGCTTTACTTCATAAAAGAGAGGATCATTGGATAGGTTTTGCCACTCATTTGGGTCATTTTGATGATCATATAGTTCTTCTTCACCATTGGAGCACAAAATGTATCGATACTGATCTGTACGAATAGCCCCATGATGATCTTGTGGTCTACTTGTCATACCAGCTCCCTGAACCATTCCAGTCTTACTTGAAACATATGTCAGGGCAAAATCTGGTCCCTCCCATGACCCGTTCACAGGATCTTTCAGGAATGGCCGCAGGCTAAAACCATCAAGTTCCATCTGGTTGGTAAACTCATTAGGGTTTTCTGGAAGGTCACATAAATCAATCAGGGTAGGATAAATATCAATTAAGGAGGTAGGTTGACCTACTTTTGCTCCACGGGCAATACCTGGCCCCGCCCACACAAAGGGAATGCGTGTAGACTCCTCCCAGAGAGAGTGTTTGTACACCCAATTCTTTTGTCCCATGTGGTATCCATGATCACTTGCCAATACGATTATCGTATTTTCCGAATAGGCACTTCTTTCCAATTGATCCAGGACTTTTCCAATCTGATCATCCACAAATGCTACACAGGCTAAATAAGCTTGAGTCCATTTTTTCAGTCCATCCTCAATTTTATTAAGTTGGATATAATTTTCGATTCCATCCAGACTACCATTTCCATAGTTAAAGTCACGTACCAGTGTCTTAGCGCAATCAGCGGTATCTCCGGGCAATATATCAGCCAATTTCACTGAATCAAGTGGAAACATATCAAAATACTTTTGTGGAGCTACATGAGGTACATGCGGGCGTACAAATCCCACACACAATAGAAATGGCTTCTTGTGATCCTCGCTTAACTTTTCTACTGCCCAGTTTGCATACAATTCATCGGGCATCAGGTCTCTGTTTTCCTCGTCAATGTATCTAAATGGCTTCTTAAATAGTCTCCAACCCTTATAACCGGGAATTCCTTTTGCCGGGTCTTCTTTATACTCAGGTACATTAGACAATGGAGTAATGGTAACATCCGCATAGTTTGATGGTTGACTGCCTTCCATCAAAGCCACAGGTAAGCCGGGATGAGGCACATTGTGGCCAGTGACTGTAGGGTCTTTACCATCCCATGGGTAGGGACCAAAGCTTGAAGCAATTCCATATCCATACTCCCCATTTTTATTCATCCAAATGGCTGTGTCCGGAGAGCCATGATGCTGTATTTTACCTGTCCCATAAACCTGATAATTATGATCCCTGAAGTGCTCAATAAAAGTTTTTGCGTCTTTCAGCACAGGATTTTTTCTGAAATTATAGGCCAGACCCCCAAAATATCCGGAGGAATGGGGGTACAAACCCGTGGTCATACTGGCACGACTGGGCGCACACAATGGTGCATTGGAATGGGCGTTGGTAAATGTCACACCCATGGCCATCAACCGATCAATGTTAGGTGTTTTTGCCTGTGGATGCCCACCCAATCCCGCCACTGCATCGTTGAGGTCATCTACCATGATTAGCAATACATTGGGAGGTGGAGTCTTGGTCTCTGTTGAGCTTTCAAAATGGCAAGCCGATGTGAAAAAAAGGAAAATGCAGATAAACTGAAGCCGGTGCTTAATCATAGATAAATGCAAGTCTTAATACCAAAAAGAATTAAAAATATTTGAGCAGACTGCTTTCTGCAGCCTGCTCAAATGATGACTTTCATACATATTTATTATCGCACATCCCACCATACCGGGGTGTCCAGCTTATCAGGACCCTGACGGTTGACAGCGGCAGTGATATTTTCCAAATTGTTCGTATACTCACTTGGATCATAGTCCATTCTGAGAATAAAATCACCGTCAATTCCACTTTGAGGGTATGGATTAGGGGTTAACACCGGAAAACCACTTCGTCGCCAATTAGCAAATGCTTCTTCTGCATTTAGGATCGAAGCTACCCAGTATTGGGTGTTAATTTGCTCCAGAGCAGTGGCCGGTACTAAAGGCTGTGCATCAGTATATGCAGTTATTGTAGCATCATCAATTGCCATATTGGAATCATGAATGGCCAGTTGTTGCATATGGGCACGGATACCGTCTGTAAAAAGCGTCTGGGAATCACCACCAATCCAGTTCCTCTCCACAGCTTCTGCCATTAAGAACAGCGTTTGTGCATATGTGAGCATGAAGAATGGTGCAGTTTGTTTACCTACCGTGTTTCTGTCAAATTGGGTATATCCATAAAAGCTACCCACTCCATCTGCAGTTGCCCTGGGGACAATTGATTGGTTATCGTAACCCATTGGAAACCCTATCTGGTCTGCCGGATCTCTGGTAGCCACTGTTTCGGTTTGGGTACCCCCATTTATCGCGCCTACATATCTGACAGCTAAAACATCTAAGCGGGGATCATTATTGGCCTGAAAATAATCTAGCAAAGGTTTAGCCATATAGTAGTTGGCAGCTTCTGACCCATTAAGTTGCGCCCCCACAATATTGGGAAAGTTGGACGAATGACGAACCATAGCAATGTCGTCATTAGATTGCATCACCCCTCCGGCTACTGCCTTTACGGCAAACTCTTCCGCCTTGGTGGGATTAACCTTAGTAAGACGCATGGCCGCACGTAGCATCAATGAATAACCAAAACGCTTCCACTTGGTAATGTTTCCAGCATATAATACATCGCCTGTCTCCACACGACCACCTGGATCTAATGCTGCTGCTGCCTCTTCCAATTCATCCAGCATATAGTCATAAATAGCCTCCTGCGTATCATATACTGGTGTTCCAATTTCACCAAGATATCCTAGTCCAGCATCGATAAAAGGAACATCACCGTAGGTATCCGTCAGCACCATGCCACTATATACCCGAAGTATTCTTGCCATGTTATGGACGTTAGACCGGGCAGGATCATCTTTAGTTTTTGAGATCACATCCACGGTATTTCGGATCACATTCTCGTAGTTCATATCCCAATGATTGTCCATATAGGGGAAATTTTCCTGATTGAAGTTGGCACCAGCCAAAGAAACCCCAAAAGGAGTGACCATTTGCTGTACAATGGAAATTTCATAATTCAGGGTATGCCTATCCCAATGAGAAGAAGATCTATAGACCGCGTGGTTCAAAACATAGACCGGATCTAACTCATTAATTGCGATGTCACTGGTGTTCAGTTCATCAAAACCATCATCACATCCCGTATTCATCACACCCAATCCTAAAGCTGAGAATAATATTAAAATATTGATATTTTTCATCTTAATCTTATTTAGTGTCAAATTTTTGTAAACAGGAACCCATTACAACTGGACCCGCAGGTTAAATCCATAACTACGTACCATTGGGAGAGCTATATCCTGTGTGCCATTGATTTGATGCACTTGTTCAGGATCCATATTTTCTGTCCATCTTTTGATCGTATAGACATTATTGGCCACAGCACTTAAAGTAAGTCCCTGTACAGGAAGGAATTTAGCGACAGCAGGTATCCGCATGAAGTCGTATCCCAGGGTAATTTGTCTAAGCTTCCAGAAACCTGCATTGTAGACAAAATCCTCACGGATCCTTGCATCTGCCTCATAGAAAGTCTGTAGTTCGACCTGAGTCTCATTTACCGATCCATCTGGCGTCACTCCATCACCAATCACATATCCCTGCTCACGGCCAACCAGCGTTTTCTTGTGTTTTCCATGTCGTACAAAGTCAAACTCCGCTGAAGAAATCAGGTCATGACCTAATTTGAAGTCGATAAGGAAGGAGACATCTATACCTTTGTAATTGAACCTATTGGTGATACCACCTACCCATTTTGGAATGGCACTTCCAAGTCGGATTTCTTCAGCAGTAGATTCTGGCAAACCACTATTGGCATTGAATATTTTGCGTCCTTGCTCATCCCGCAGATATCCTCTGTTATAAATTTGTCCCAGAGGCTGTCCCACTACCTGTCTGATAGTGCCTCCAATGGATACATCTGCATCATCCAAACCAAGTTTCAGTACTTCAGATGTATTGTATGCCCCATTCAAAGAGATGTCCCAAGAAAAAGCATCAGTGCTGATAGGGGTAATATTGAATAACATCTCAACACCCCTGTTTACACTTTCTCCTACATTGATCAGCTGTGATGTATAGCCGGAGGTATTAGAAACTGCTGCTTCAAGGATTTGATCTATACTCAGCTTATTGTAGTACGTAAAGTCAAAGGTAATTCTGTCAAACATCTGAACGTTAAACCCAAACTCATATTCTTTTACCCGCATCGGGCGTAGACTGGAGTTGGGGATAGTGTTTGTACTGACAGTACCCAAAGGCTGTACCGATGTGGGTCCTTGAAATAAGTTGCTATTGATGTTGTAGCCAAGGATTTGTGAAAACGCATCTACATCAGTATCACTTCCTACTTCAGCATAAGCTGCCCGTACTTTACCAAATGTTAGCCAGTTTGGTAACCCTGCGAAAGCCTGTGAGAACACAAAACTTCCTGAAACAGAAGGATAAAGTACGCTTCTTTCTTCTGGTGAAAGTGTAGAAAACCAGTCATTACGAGCTGTCACATTCAAAAACAGGTAATCGTTATAGGAAAATTCTGCTGCACCGTATAAGGAATTGACTTTTCGCTCTGAATATTCATAGAGCGGGTCACGTACCCGAGTATTAGCTACAGTGTATAAAAAAGGAACGATGAAGTCCTGTCCCTGGATGCTGTTTCGATCAAACCGACGATACATCGTGTTTCCACCGAAAGTAACATTCACTGCTATTTTTTCACCAAATTCCTTATCCGCACCAATCAAGAAATCTGAGTTGATCTCTCTGAATCTACGCTGATCCTGTGTGACAAAACCATTCACAAAACCTGGAGGCGCAGGTGCGATACCCGCCATCAGAGAAGGAAAATTTAAAATCTGATCCTTTGAATAGAAATCCTGTCCTACACGGCCCTGTACATAAAGCCAGTCCGTGAAATTATATTTCATGGTGATATTGCCATATACACGATCTCTGTCAATATCATTAAAATGGTCATTAACAGACAGATAGGGATTAGTTCTGTTTCTGAATCGTGAGAAAATGATCTCATTCCCATTTTCATCACGTTGGTTTCTCTCCAATACATCAAGCGGCATTGTATTAGCCAGCGTATAGATTGTTTTGGTAGAGGTCATGTTCTGTGCTACAATCTGTGGTGGGTTGTGGTGAATTTCACGGCTGTAATTAACGTTTCCTGAAACCGTGAACCTTGAGGTGATGCTTTGGGTAAAACCCAGACTTACATTGTATCTGTCGAAACCGGAATTAGGTGTGATTCCGTCATTGTTTAACTGTGACAAGGAAAGGTTGAAGCCCCCATTGTCACCACTTCCTGCAATGGAAAGGGTATTTGTAAAAGTGTATCCACCGTTATAAAAATCAGTGATCTGATTTTTCTGTGGCACATAGGGTACTTCCTCATTGTCGTACAGTATTTGGGTCATACCAGGCTCTATTTTTTCTCCAAAACTCCAGACACCGGAGTCCGGGAAGCGAGAAGTTGGTCGACTGCCACGTTCTCCCTGTCCATACTCGTACTGAAAATCAGTATCATCAACTGCCCGGTCAATGGTGAAATTGCTATTCCATGTCACCCCAATACCTTTTTTTCCGCCTCGGTTCTTTGTTGTGATCATGATAACACCATCTTTAGCTCGGGAACCGTATAAGGCAGCAGCAGCTCCTCCCTTTAGCACTGACATAGACTCAATGATATCAGGATTAATACTGAGCAATCCATCCCCAGCATCGGAGTTATTGGCCCCTTGTGTACCTCCATATTGACGGTCGTTACTGATAGGCACTCCATCAACCACAATCAGGGGTTGATTGGCACCGGCAAATGCAGATTGTCCTCTTATCCGAATGGTACTTGATCCACCCGCACCGGTGGCCATTCCGGAAATATTTACACCAGCCACCTTTCCCTGGAGCGACTGCATGAAATTGGTCGTTCTGTTTACTGTAACCTGATCAGACTCTACACTAGCTGTGGCATACCCCAAACTTTTTGTCTCCTTTTTTATACCCAAAGCAGTAACGACAATTTCATTTAATGCCTTGACGTCCGGCAATAATTTCATGTTGATTACAGAGAGGTCAGATATGCTTACCTCTTTTACCACATAACCAACAGAAGAAAATACCAGTGTAGTTGCATCGTCCGGAATGGCCAATTTATAGTTACCGTCAATTCCGGTGGCAGTACCAATCGAAGTACCTTTTACCAAAACACTCACCCCGGGTAAGGGCTCATCATTCTCATTTGTTACTTGTCCCTGGATACTTTTTTGCACCAATGATTGAGGAATTCTTAATTCCCTCTTCGAAAACTGTCTGATTTGTAATGGGTAGTTGTCTTCCTCACTCGTCTCAAAAGATATGCTCCCCGGTTCATGGTTTTTAGGAGTGATGGATTGGATTTCCTTGGCCACATAGTAATCCCCTACTTTCTTGGCACTAATAGCAAGTGGTTGTAATATTTCATCAAGAATGTCATCAAGGGCATGGGTTGGCTGTTGGGTTAACGAACGAGCAGTGGCCAGATCAACATATTTATTCTCTATCGTTTTGTTTTCATATGCAAATCGAACCTGATACTGTTTTTCAAGATCATCAAAAACCTTATCGAGAGATACTAAATCGTCATTTTTTGACACCATCGTCTCCGATATATTTTTTCTAATTGTTTCTCTTGAGTAATTGACTGCAATCTCTTGTGCAATGGAGTCAAAACCAATCAGGCAAATACAAATTAGTGGTAGTATTTTACTTAAATGCTGTATACTATTTCTCATAGTTGATTTAATTAAGTTGATTATTTAGGTTAGGACAGCCAGTTTTTCGGGTCTTAAGTAACTGGCTATTTTTTTAAACTCACTTGCCTTGCAATAGAGTTATGAGGCGTTTAGATAATATCACATTTTATTCGTTTTTAAATACAATCGCATTGTTCTTCTTTTCGGCTTTCACATCGAGGGATTCAGCAATTAGTTCAAGTAAAATCTCAACATCATGAGACGGAATGTCAGCAGTGAATTTTCTCCCTGCTAATACTTCCCCTTCGATTGATACCTGGTAACCATAAATCTCTTCGAGCATTTTAGCAATCATCATGATGGGTGTACCATCAAACTCAAAATGACCCTCCTTCCACACCGAGAGCAATTCCGGATCTACGATCTTTTTCCTGAATTTTTGTCTGCTTTTGAGAAGGCAACCAGATCACCGGGTTTCATTTGCATTACATCTTCGTTTGTAGTATTCTTCAGCTGGACCCGCCCTGAATTCAGAACTACTTTCGTCGTTCCACTTCTCTCGTTCACATTAAAGCGAGTTCCTAAGACTTCTACCTCCACATCTGCTGTATGCACAGTAAACTTGATATGCCACGTTTGAAGGTTACCATCCTGAAGAATCTCCTCTTGTTGCTTTTGTACAGAAAAATAAGCTTCTCCCGTCAGCCAAACCTCACGGTCATGCTGCCAGTTGGATGAGAGAGACAACGTGGAATTAGCATTAAGAATGACAGTTGAGCTATCCGGAAGTACTATATGTTGTGTTTCACCTAGTTGCGTGGTGTAAGTTGTTAATTCATCATTAATCAAATAGAAATAGACAAGTCCAAGCAGTGTGATCCCGGCAACTAAAGCTGCAGCACTTTTAAATAATTGCCGTTGCCATTCTCCGTTTTTGGGTTCTGAACTAACAGGAAACGGGACAACAGGTTTTTCTATTCCTTCGTGAATTATCTTCCTGACTTCCTGTATATCCTCAGGCTCCGGTTGAGCAACTTTGAAGTTTAGGTGTCCTAGTAAATCCCTGGCTTCGTTAATTGTTTCAAGCTTATCAGGATGTTGCTGAATCCAATTTTTCCAGAATTTCTGATTATTTTCATCGGGATGTTGCACCCACTGCCTGAAGTAATCGTCAGTAACAAAATCTTCCGTTGAGTAATTGATATAATTCATGAAATAGTAAAGAATATTTTTTTGATATAATGATCACATAACTGATATAATCACAAGAGGACGGTAATCAGAAAAATGACCCCATGAAGAATTGAAAATTTTTAAAAATTTATGTTATTAACAATATTTATTTTAACCCATTAAAAAAATAGCAATAATATACCATTATAAATATTATATTTTCAATATCGGTAATTGAAGGAACGGAGTAGATACGGGAAATGGATGGAGTTGTATAGTACAAAAACTAACCCATGATAGAGCTTTTTGAGCAACTTAATTTCAGGTCTTTGAGGGATCGATAGATTAGTTTTCTGGCATACTTGGCATCACTCAGATGCATGACAAGTGCAATCTCATTGTAGGACAGGTTTTCATAAAATTTCAGAAAAATAGCTTCCCTTTGACGGGGGGTCAACTGATCCAGGGCACCCTGGATCCTTTTGGTGTTTTCACGAACCACTTCCTCATTTATGATAGCCGTCTCTGTTGAGCTTACACTTTGTAAATGAAATGGTACCGCATCAGGCGCGTCTCCCAGGAAGTCCTTTTTTGTAATCGTTTTGATTACCTTCCTCCTAAGGCATTGAAATAGGTAATACTTTACTGCCTGCACCTCGGGCAAAGTGTTTCTTTTGGTCCAGAGCTCAATAAATAAGTCCTGAATGCAGTCTTTGATTAGTGCTTTGTTGTGGTAGAACTGCATCCCATAACCATAGAGCACAGCAAAATACTTGTCATAAATAAGATCAAACGCTTCTTCGCTACCATCCCTAAATTCAATCCAAATGATTGCATCAGATTCATGTCCTTTATGGTTTTGTTTGGGTTGCATACTACATATGCAGCAGATGGCAGGTGTCATCCTACTACATCATGTATAATAGGCAAAATTTATTATTTTGTCAAAAAAAGTCACCGATAACCTTTTGAATATTAAGACTTTCCCCATACAATCATACTTACAATAGGTTGATTGTAAATGCCAGTGTTTTACAGTTTTCAGGTTTGCATTTTCTATTTGAAATAGATGGTTCAAATTCAGGCTCAATATTCAACCGTAATAAATTGAATATTGAGCCCTGGTTTGTGACTTAAATTAAGGTCGAACAGGAGTCCCGTCCTGCTGACGCAATTGGGTCCATGTGTTTAGCTGGACTTTCTGAAGCGGAAACTTAGCCGCTTCCTTTTCATCTACATCCACACCAAGACCCGGAGCTTCGTTTACATACATATATCCGTTTTCAACTCGTGGCATACCCGGAAATATTGCGAGAAGCCTATCTGATGGGGAGCGGATGGTGCTTGCAGCTTCCTGGATACCAAAATTCCAAACTGCAAGATCAATATGTGCATTGGCTGCATGCCCAACCGGCGACGTATCTCCGGGACCATGCCAGGCAGTTCTCACATTGAACCACTCACCCAATCGAGCCACCTTCATTGCAGGAGTAATACCTCCAATCTGTGAAATATGAATACGAATAAAATCATACCATCGGTTTACCATTGGCTGCACCCATTCGTGTGGATTATTAAACAATTCACCCATAGCGATTGGCACACTACTCTGCTCTCGCAGCATCTCAAAATATGCGATGTTTTCAGGCGAAAAAGGATCTTCAATGAAAAATGGCCTGTATTGTTCCAGATCTTTGCAAAGATTAATCGCATCCATGGGTTGTACTCTTTCATGCACATCATGCAAAAGCTCAATCTCTTCTCCACATTCTTTTCGGACGGTCTCAAACAATTGTCTTGTGCCCTTTAAGTATACATTTGGCATGTACACACTATCATTTTCATAGCCGAAATTCGCTTCTTTGAAATCAGGTTCACCAGAAAGTCCCGACGATCCATATCCACCCAATTGAATTCTGATATGCCTGAACCCTTCTTCTTTATATCGCTGTACATTTTCTACGACCTGTTCAATAGAACCAGCTCCTGCATGCGTATAGGTATCAACAGCAAACTTGCATTTACCCCCCAGGAGATCATACACTGGCATACTGGCACGCTTCCCTTTTATGTCCCAAAGTGCCTGATCCAATCCACTAAGAGCATTATTTAATACTGGTCCATTACGCCAATAGGAGTTTTGATAGGTGATCTGCCAGATATCCTCGATATTGTCTGCTATTTTTCCCTTACAAAAAGGCGCTAAATAATCGTTGATAGCTGAAACTACCGTATGTGCCCGCTGACGAAAAGTAGCACAACCCACCCCATACAAGCCAGGCTCATTCGTTTCCACTTTAACGATTACCTGCTCGATACCATGAGGCTGGGTAGCGATGGCTTTTACATTGGTGATCTTTACGGGAGGTAACCCCTTTGTAGCTCGTTTATATTTATCGTCATTTGCTTTCGCAGATAATGCAGCTGGGGCTAAGCCAAGGGTTCCCCCGGTTACCCCTAAGCCCAGATTCTTAAGCATGTTTCGTCTTTTCATAAACTTTATTGAATTTATTGGTTAATGGTTAAAACTGATTGCCTGAAATGCAAAGTGGATTGAGATCTTATCATCATCCCACATATATTAAAATCACATGAAAATCATCTACTCCAAAGACTTGATGGTGATTTGAGAAACCAGGATATCCTATGCCTACCTTATAGTTTGGTTGTACAGGAGTATCCTTATCCCTCCAAAACTTCTGGTTTGAATGGTATGCGTTTACAATCAAATCTTCTATGAACTATTCTGTTGTTTCCTGGTCTTGAATGTTAAGAGGACAGAATCTGAATAAATGACCCCAAACATTGGCAAGTATTTTCAAAGAATTAGAGAGTCAATATCAATACGTTGCTTTCATTAGCTGATTTTAATGGAACCGCCCTAAATATTATATTTCATCTAATTGCTGCTTGAACCACTTTAAAAACTCACTAAATCTAAATTACTTCTCATATTACGTCTACGCAAATCCAACCCTTCTAAACCTGATTTCCATCCTACTAAACCTCTCCTTTTTATATTTTTAGGGCTTTTATTTCCAAATACCCCATTTATGTGCTTTCTAAAAACCCAATTTCCGGTTATGTGCATCAGCCTGTTACTATTTGCCTGTAACCCACCTAGTAAAGAAGACTGCTACGACCAATATGGTGATGGTCAACTACACAAACTGGCTTACAACAATCCTGATCTGATCGTAGATCTCGATGCAGGCTTCAAAGCGGTACCCATGCCCATGGACTTTGATGGGGACGGTGACTACGATCTGCTCATCTCAGAGTCAGGAAGCTACGCAGAGTCCGGGATCTTCTACTTCGAAAATATCTCCGGGAATGTAGAGATGCCCATCTTTCGCAGGGGCATGAAGGTATCTTTTGAGCGTAGACGGCTTGGTGATGATGGCTCCCGATTCCAGACTTCTTATGTAGGCAATTCCGTCCATGTGCTCACGCCGGACAGGGTGCGGGAAAAGCTATTAATTTATAAGAACGTGCCACAAAATGTGTTCTGGGATGAAAATGAGGTGGAACTGCCACTGGACGGATATGACTACCTGCACAACTCCAAGACGGAATGGAAGCTTGTGGACCTGGATGGTGATGGTGCGCATGACCTGATGTGTATGGCTACCAGAGACGGATTCAGAAAATATAGGGGTAAGCTGGCTGATGCAGCTAAAAACCTGAAATTAGCTGTAGATGGAAAAACCAGCTATGTACTGTTCATGAAGAATACTGGCTCTGATGAGGAACCAGTTTTTGCTCACCCTCAAGTGTTGAATACCGTAGATGGCACACCACTAGCCAACAGACTCTCGCTTAAACCCATGTTTGCCGACTACGATGGCGACGGTGACATCGACTTCCTCAGCATTGGTACCACCGATGAAGAATTTGATGTTGAATGGCAGGATGACTATCTGGTATATTTCGAAAATATTGGTAGCCCTACCTCATTCAAATTCAATAATGGGCGAGTACTAACCAATGGCAACCTCCCGATCCAGTTTGAATCCCGGGCCACTATGCATCTCACGACTATAGATTGGAACAAGGACGGCCATATAGATATCCTGGGTGGAGACGAAGATGGCAAGATCTCCTACATGAAGAATACCGGACAATTAGTGGATGGTCTCCCTCAGTTTGCTCCACCAGTATTTCTTCAACAGGAAGCATCTCATGTTGATTTTGGGGCTTTGGTTGTCCCGCGTGTTTTCGATTGGGACGGTGACGGACTTGATGACCTCATTGCCGGTAATGGTGTCGGACATATTGGTTTTATCAGAAACCTGGGAGGAAAGGCACCAAGCTGGGATGCACCACAGCTACTGGAAGTTGATGGTACTCCCTTGCGTCTGATCAAAAACGAGGCTGTCCCCAATACTGAGCAACCCATTTGGGGGTACTCCACCATCGATGTGGGCTACTGGGATGAAGATGATCTGCCAGACATACTAGCCAATGAGCACAATGGAAATATCGTTTTCATCAAAAACATTGGTACCCGAACCGCTCCAAAGCTTGCCACCCCACAGCCAATGCTTGTAGACTGGGAAGGCGAACCGCTCAAGCCGGCCTGGGTCCCCGGAGTATCAGAAGGAAACGAATTACTAGCCCAGTGGAGAACCTCTCCTTATATCATGGACTTCAACGATGATGGGTTGAATGACCTGGTGATACTGGATCATGAAGGGTACCTGGCTGTATATCCAAGAAAGAGAAAAGGTGATAAATTGATCCTCGGTCACCCAATAAGAAATTTTGTCTTCCCTGATGGAGAGCCTATACTCCTTAACCAAAGAACTGGAAAAAGCAGTGGGAGACTGAAGATTGATTTTCATGATTGGGACGGAGACGGACTGGAGGATCTGATAGTCTCCTCTAAACCGGCTGTTGACTGGATGAAAAACATGGGTATGAAGGACGGAAAGATGGTCCTACAATATATGGGTCGTATCTTGTCAGTCACCCTGATGGGGCATACAGATGGACCTGTGGCATCCGATTTCAACAAAGATGGTATACCTGACCTTGTGGTTGGAACAGAGACCGGTGTGATCTACTACTGGCAGAGATCCAGTTGGGATGTGACCACCACGATGACCACAACTGGGAAGCAAACACCTGCAAATTATAAGTACTTCAAGAGATAAGTACCTTGAACCATTGAGACATTAAGAGCATTGGGGTGCTTAATGTTTTCCAGGGATATATTAATTTTCTAAATGGCTTATGGTTTAACATTACTTGCGGATATAGGTTTTTTCCTTGAACCATTGAGGAATTAAGGGCATTTAGTGTTGCTGTAGATAGGGCTCCTTTTAACACTTAGTTTCCTTATTTTTCTAAATGGCTTAAGGGTTTAATATTTATCAACTACAAAACCTAAATTAGCCTTATTCAAAATTAATACTCATGGACAAATCAACGTTGATATTTGACTCTCGATACCGTACTTCACGATATCTCTCAAAACAATTTTACACCAGTTTTTTGACGATGGTTTTTGTATTTGCAAGCATACTCCTGCTCCTTACATCTTGTTCGAGATCACCGGGCGAAGTTGAAGGTATCTCCGTAAATCAATGGCACACCATTACATTATCCTTTGAAGGCCCGGTAACTTCTGAGACCAGTAAAGACAACCCTTTCTTAAATCACCTGCTCCTGGTAGAGTTTGAGCATGAAACTACAAAAAAGAAAATCAGAGGGTTTTATGCTGCAGATGGCAATTCGGCAAATACTGGTGCTGACTCGGGAAATATCTGGCAGGTGAATTTCACTCCTGACAAGACAGGTGAGTGGACCTATAAAGCTGAACTATATACTGGTGAAAGCATTGCGATAGCCGACGACCCCTCTTACGGGCAAAAAATTGAAATCACCAATGATCAGGGAAGCTTTGAAGTCACTGGAAGTGACCAACAGGCCCGGAATTTTAGATCCAGGGGTCCTATTGTAGCAAAAGATGGATATTTCAAATTCCGGGATTCGGAAGATTATTTTCTAAAAGTAGGGACAAACAGCCCTGAAAACTTTCTGGCCTATGAAGGCTTTGACGATACCTACAGGCTATCTGCTGCAACCAGAGATGGTGAAGCTAAAACAGATCAGGTCATACATAATTATGCCCCACATGTAGCGGACTGGAATCCTGGAGATCCGGTATGGCAGGTGGATAAAGGAAAAGGCATCATTGGTGCTATCAACTATTTGGCTTCCAAAGGGATGAATTCAGTGTATTTCCTTACCCTGAATATCCGAGGAGATGGCAAAGATGTCTGGATGTATACCGATCCGGAAGATTTTTCGAGATTTGATGTAAGTAAACTTTCTCAATGGGAGATGCTATTTAGCCACATGCAATCGAAAGGTATTCTCTTGCATTTTGTCATTCAGGAAACAGAAAACGAAACATTACTGGATAACGGTGATTTAGGGATATACAGAAAGCTCTACCTGTTAGAGCTTATTGCCAGGTTTGGGCACCACCCTGCGGTGATCTGGAATCTTGGAGAAGAAAATGGTCCTGCCCCCTGGATGGGTGGAGCAGAATTTGCACAGACAGACCTGCAACGCAAAGCTTCTGCAGAGTTTCTAAAGAAGAATGACCCTTACAACCATCCTGTGGTCATCCATACCTTACCAAATGACGAAACCAGATCTCCGGTACTGGATAGCTTGATGGGGTTCCCATTCCTGGATGGTATTTCGCTTCAGCAGGACGATCGAACAAAAGCTTCTGAGGTGGTTGCAGATCTGAAATCAAGATCCAATTTAGCTGGCAACAAGTGGCTGGTCACCATGGACGAAATTGGCAAGTGGCATACCGGAGCCAGAGCTGATACAGCTGACCACAACCACCCAACATTGACCAGATATGCACTATGGGGGACGCTGTTATCGGGAGCCGCCGGAGTAGAATGGTATTTCGGTGCAAACAGTCTTCACAATGATCTGACTTCAGAGAATTGGAGAGAACGGGATCAACTCTGGGAGATCACAAACCATGCAAAGATGTTTTTTGATCAACATTTACCTTATTGGAATATGGAGCCCGATCACCAGTTGGTAGCTAATCATGATGGTTATTGCCTGAAGCAAACTGACAACATATATGCTTGCTACATACCCAATTGTGAGGAGGCTACCATAGATCTTCGGGATCAATCAGGCAGCTTTAGCATTCGATGGTTCGATCCATTCACCGGTGGATCATTACAAAATGGTAGTCAGGATCAAATCACTGGTGGAAGTATACAATCCCTCGGGAATCCTCCTTCAAGGTCCGGCTCAGACTGGGTAATTTTACTTACCAAAATAGAATAACAATGAAATCGATGTTTATGATGAAGTTGTTTAGAAAAGTAGATGTCTCCAAAAGCTATGTCATCAGTCAGAAACAGATCATAAAGATCCAAAAAAGGATTATTCAGACATTGATTGTCCTGGCCTTGATGCTACAAAGCAGCATCCTGGATGCTCAAAAATTATCTGTCCGGGGAGAGCATTTTTATTGGGGAGATCAGCCTCTCCCTTTTTGGGGAGTCAGGGTAGCCAGTGCTTCACAGAACGAAGCCAATACCTATGACCTCATCAAAAACCTGAGGATTTACAAATCTTGTGGGATCAATACTATCAGTGTTTTTATCCAGGGATCCAGTGGTGGATATGAGGACCCCTTTAGGAAAGGTGGGAAAAAGCTAGAAAGTGATCATCTCGACAGGCTTACAAGAATTATAAAAGCCTGTAAAGACCTAAATATGGTGGTTATAGTTGGTATTTTCTATCAAAGAACGATGGCTTATGACAAGGATCTTTCTATACTGACAGAAGCTGATGTATTTCAGGCTGTAAGAACCGCAACCAAAAAGCTGAAACCCTACAACAATGTCATCATCAATATTGCCAATGAACAAAACTCGTATCTCTACCGTGAGTATCAGGCCTTTGATTTCAACAATCCCCAAAATATAATCTCCCTTTGCCAGGTTGTCAAAGAGGTTGATAAGGACCGAATTGTGGGTGCTGGTGGTTATCATGACAGTTTGAATGTAATCATTGGAAGGTCTCCCCATGTAGATGCATTACTTTTTGACACTTTTAGCGGAGACATTGAAAAAAACCAGCACAGTGGTTGGCACTATGATTATTTCAGGGCGCAGGGGGTAAAGGATAAACCCATCATTAACGTAGAATTATTTGGCGGGTGGACAGCCCAATTCGTTCCTCCAGGTGTGTATACCGAATCCGGCAGGAAAATTCATCTCCAGGAAATCGATGAGGCCATCAAAAGGCCTGGACTCTACGTTCATTTTCATTCCAATACATGGATGCAGGGAATACTGGATGGGTATCCAATCAGATACGATCTGGATGGATTGGGTACAGCTAAAGACCCTGGGATCAGGTGGTGGTTTGAGTATCTTCGTAAGCAAACCAGATAGATTTCAATAAAGAACCTATGAACCGAGTACTTATAGTCATTTCAGCTACCGTGCTTTTGTCCTGCCAACCAGGCAACCAGGAAGTAACAAATACCGCAAAATCTCACGAGGAAATTAGGGAATATCTCAAACAGTACGAACCATACGAGATGACTTTCGATGCTCGTGGTTACAGCGAAACAGAAAAGCAGATCCTGAAGAAACTGGTCACAGCAGCTGAATATATTGACACCGCCTATTGGATGCAAACCTCCAAATACGGGTTGAAGTTAATCGACAGCCTTTCTAAAATAGACGACCCTTATGCACAGGACCTGCTCACTTTGGTGCAACGAAATGGTGGGCCCTATGAACTGCTGAATGAGTATGAAGCATTCATTGGTTCGGAAGAGTATTATGGTGGCGAAGAATTCTATCCCTATGGGATGACTACCGAACAATTCGACACCTATTTGGAGACCCTCTCTGATGAAGAAAAAGCAGAATTCATGTATCCATACACTGTAATCCATGAAGACGGAAAGGGAGGGTATAAAGCCGTGCGGTATTATCAGGAGTATAAAGAATACATGGATCCTATCGTGAAGCTCCTCAATGAAGTAGCAGAGCTCACAGAAAATGAATCGTTTGCCCGCTTCCTGAAGCTCAAGGCCGAAGCTCTTGTTACCGACGATTACTATGATGCTGATGTTGCCTGGATTGAAATGGAGGGCAGTAAATTCGATATCGTATTTGGTCCGTTTGAGACTTATTCGGATCACATCAAGGGGATCAAAGCAAAGTACGAAGCTTATGTGGAGATCATCGATCAGCAGGCCAGTGCCGACCTGGAAGTCTACAAAAGCTATCTGCAAAGGATGGAAGAAAACCTCCCCATACCTGATGAATACAAATCAGTGGTGGGCGGGCTGACAGCTAACTTCACAGTCGTTCAGGACATCATCCGCAAAGGTGAGGGTCGTATTGGGTACCAGGCTGTGGCCACCAATCTCCCAAATGATCCGGAGGTGCACAAAACAAAAGGAACAAAGAAAACCTTTTGGAAAAACATGTTTGATGCCCGGTTCAATGCCATCATCAAGCCGGTCAGCGAGGTTCTGATTGACGAATCACAGTTGCAATACCTATCAGATGAAGGGTTTTTCAAGTTTGTGTTAATGCATGAAATCTGCCATGCCATAGGGCCAAGAGAAGTAAAGGTTGGTGATAAAAAGGGAACAGCTGTCAATGCAGCGATCGGACCAAACTACAGCCCTCTCGAAGAAGCCAAAGCAGACATCACCGGTTTGTATTCCCTCCGATACCTGATGGATCAGGGAGTAGAGGACCCGGAAAGAGCTCGTGAGTTTTACGTTTCTTTCCTGGGCAGTTTGTTCCGCTCCATCCGGTTTGGTCTGGATGAAGCGCATGGAAAAGCTGCAGCCATCTCACTCAATTACCTCCTCGAGAATGGTGGCATCTTATATGATGAGACCACCAAAAAGTGGTCCATCGACTTTAAAAACTTTGATGAGGGCGTGAAAAAACTGGCGGCGGAGATGCTCATCCTGGAAGGAGATGGTAATAACCAAAAAGTGCAGGCATTCTTTGATCGCTGGACAGCTGAAACCCCCATGCTGACCGAAGCACTTGAGCTAACTGATGACATCGCCATTGATGTGCTTCCCATCAGAAAGATTATCTGGGAGTAGCATTTAACCCATCAAGGCTTAAAATCACCAATACCGAAGCAGAACAAATGTATTGACAATGACGTAAATACATGAAATGACTTACCAGGTAAAATGAGACATTTTGTCCTTCTGTTTTGCATTGCTATTTTAATTTCAGGATGTTCAAAACATCAGTACTTAAGTTTTTCCAGTGATCTTCCAACAGAAAATGATGGATCATTTATTTATGAAAATGATTCAGTAAAAGTTGTGTACAGTTTTTTACAGGAAGGTAACCTACAGTTAGAAATAACCAACAAGCTCAATGATCTTATTTACATCGATTTAAATAAATCAGCCATAATAATCAACAATGAAAGCTTTTCACTTGATGATGGTTTGGTGAACTTTAATGGCCAAAATACGGCTAACATCCTGGGTAATAACCAACTTAGTGAATTTAGCGGACAGGGGCACATCCCTACGAGCATGAAATACATCCACCCTAACACTAAAATCAATCATGTATTCAAAAATGTTCCAATTTATTATGGGGGAAAAGCAATGGATAGATATGTTGAAAGGCCAACACCGGGGGCCGAAAAAAGATATCTATTTAGCCAGGAAAACTCCTCACATCATCTTGAAAGCTTTTTATATCTGGATACAGATAAAAATGAATCAAATCATACTGTTGTCGGACATAGTTTTTGGGTCTCTGAATTTTCACAGTTATACACTAAAAGTAATGGGATCAAAAAAAATCAATTCCATAGCACTACAATCACACCTTTTGGTGTAATCATTGGTAGTGCCGCATTAACCGGATTAATTGTTCTGGTTAATTCCAATGCAAAGAAGAACTTTAGTGAATTGGGACAGTAGTCTTTTAAGATTGGGGTGTCAATAGCAACTCGAATTGGTTTGATTGAAATTATTAGCAAAAGAGCCCCATTCTGTATTAGGAACTACAGAGGAAAAATCTACAATATTGATTTCGGATAATTAGAATAATAATACTTGATTATTATGTATTTTTGATGGACATAATTCACTTCTTTAGAACATTTTGTGCCTAAAGCTGTTTCAACCTCTCAAATAATAAACTATTTTTTTCGGGAAAAGTAGTGATCAAATTTGAGACTTTTCATGCTAAGTTCTGATTATGAATGATTCGGATTCAAAGATATCCAAACTAGGTCTCGAGCCGATTTTGTCTCCAACGATGGCCGAAATTGTTGAGGTAAAGTTGTTGGAATACTTTAAAAAGAATAAGTTCAAAATCGATGATCCGATTCCAAAAGAAATGGAGCTGGCAGAATCACTCGGTGTGAGTCGGAATGTGATCAGGGAAGCATTGAGCAGGTTCAGGATGCTGGGCTTAGTAGAAAGTAAGAAAAAGCGTGGCATGGTTCTGAAATCCGCGAATCTTTTTGGAGGGATGGAAAAGATTATGCATCCCAGGTTTCTTTCGGATCAGACGTTAAAGGAAATTTTTGAAATGCGGCTAGTGATTGAAATGGGGATTGCAGATATCGTATTTATAAAAAAGACCAAAAAAGATCTGGAATATTTAAAAAAGATAACCAGTCAGCGAGCGAAGAATAGTTCTACAAAATTCAACCTGGAATACGAGGTGGAATTTCATGGAAAATTATACGCTATCACAAAAAATAAGACACTTTCAACGTTCCAACATTTGCTATTGCCTATTTTTCAATACGTTACAGATTATGAAATGCACTCCCGTCTTCCTCCAAAAGTTGGCAGTGTCACCCATGAAGGTCTTATCGATGAACTAGAAAATGGTTCTCCCGAGTCATTCAGGCATGCAATGTATTTACACCTGGAACCTCAATTTGATAAACTGGCACATTGGCAGAACGAGTCTTGATTCGTCGGAGAAAGCCGGATTAAGAAAGTACCATATCTGCTTTGAGGCAATGATCAAAGAACCTGACAGCTTCAAGAGACAGAATCATTTTTTCTTCGCGATGTTGATCAAAACCGGTTAATGGCAACCTCAGTGGTCCAAGATCCAATCCCAGGTGCTTCATAAAATACTTCCCTGCGACAATTCCACCACCGTATTCAATCAACACCCTAATAAACTTACAGGCAATAATTTGTAGTTCTTTCGCCATTTTTAAATCACAGTCATTTAGTGCACTGATTAGCTGATTGAAAAGCGGTGATGTATAGTTATAAGTACTCCCGACAGCACCGCTAACTCCCAGTACCAGACCACTGAGCAAAATTTCATCTCTGCCATGAAGGATATCAAACTTTTTATTTTCAAAATCAATACAAAGGGCCATGTCCATGAGATCTTCATGTGTAAATTTCAGTCCTTTCAGATTGGGAATTCTACTTCCCGCAAGTTTGAGGAAATCAACCATGGTATGATTAACACCCGTCATGGCAGGCATGTGGTAATAGTAGAAAGGAGTCTCAGGACAATAACCTGCAGCATCTGCACAAAAAGAAACCAGATCTTCAATGCTTCCCGGCTTAAAAAAGGAGGGCGAAATCATGCCTACTGCATCCGCTTCAAGAGAAGATGCATGCGCCGCCAATTGCCTGATATCCGAAAGGCTATTTGTGCCGATATGAATAAATATTTTAAAATCTGAAGAAATGGTTTCCTTCCATGTTTCTGCTATCTTCAACCGTTCACTCACCGATAAGGAGGCAAACTCACCGGTGGTACCATTGATAAATACACCAGAAACCCCTGTCTGTTTTAGATATTCATAATACCTGGGAATCATGGAGTAATTGATACTGCCATCTGCCTTCATGGGAGTGAATGTAGCCGCGATCAAACCCTTTGTTTTATTCATAATGCAATATACATATTATGTAGTACATATATACTTTAATGTAATATATTTCCCTTTAGACGACAAATTACTTTTGTATCCACATTAGCTGTGAGGAAGGAGCAAGAATAAGAATATAAATCATTGCCGACGTCAAATATGTCCACTTTTGTTATTCCGGTTTTTGTCCCAAGGTCAATAGTCCGAATACACCCACTTCTTGCTGGCATGATAGACTTCTCACATTCTTTCCTAAAACAAACTGACAGATACTTTAATATATCCTGACATTTGACAAAATCACTTCAATTATGTAGGACATGAGAATTTATTACTATTATTGTCCTCATTTTATCAAAGGCACTAGAAGTGAAAATATTCATCAACCTACCGCTCAGTGAGGGCGACAAACAATTTTTAAGTAAAAACCTGGCTGGACACGAACTTTATTTTGCTTTCGGACAGCCTAATGATTTAATTAAAAAAGAATTCAGACTGTCCGAGGTAGCTTTTGGAATGGTTGAGTCAGACTGGATCACCAAGGATATTACCACCAAATGGATTCAGCTAAACTCTGTGGGTTTTGACCACCTACTTTCCCTTGACTGGGGTACGCTTGCCGCAAAAATCCGTGTTACAAATGTTGCGGGACTGTTTAGTGTACCAGTTGCGGAAACTACCATAGCCGGACTTTTAAGTCTTTACCGGGGAATTAATCAGCTTTCTTTGTTAAAAGAAAACTGTCAATGGGTTGGTGCACCCATGAGACAAGAGCTCAGCCTGTTATCTGGCAAACAGTGCCTGATTGTGGGCGGAGGGTCTATTGGTCAGACCATCGGGAAATTCTTAAAAGCATTTAACTGTCATGTTTCATTTTACGACAGATACCTTCCCACAGCAAAGTATCAGTCATTGAAAGCATTTGATGAGGCTTTACCTGAATCAGATATCCTTGTTTTCTGCATACCTGAAACTCCTGAGACTAAAAATCTACTTGATGAAGACAGGATTGCGCGTCTTAAACGCACCTGTATTGTGATAAACGTAGGTCGTGGCGGTGTAATTGATGAGCCCGCACTGATACATGCGCTTTCCGGAAAATCAATTGGTGGTGCAGTGTTGGATGTGACATGGAAAGAGCCTATTCCAAAAGATCACCCACTCTGGGATTGTCCAAATACGATGCTGACACAACACACAGGTGGTGGCACCCATGATGAGTCCCTCAGAAAAGCTAAGGTTTTTGTGGAAAATTTTGCCCTGTATATCGCTGGAGATACACTCAACTATACAGTTGACTTTAATAGGGGGTATTAGCTACAAAACTACCTGATCAGCTCATTGGGTTTTTCCCAAAGGATCCTTGAAAAATAGACCCTGTTATCCGAGCCATACTGTGCTGATTTAGCTTCCATCCGTTCACTTACAGAGACCGCTGACATGTTTTCATCAATGTCTGTGACTCCAAAGTTACCCAGACGAGCTCCTTTTTCCGGCACAAGCACCTGTTCAGTTTCACGGATCACTTGCAATTTTTCAGGGTCAACCTGCGCCATAAAAAGCGGGGCGCGATGCCTGAAGACATGATCATTATTAGCTCCCCTCCGAGTATAAACAAGAAATAGTGCATCTCCATGGGTAACCCAATGTTGTTGGGTGTTGTAGCTACCAAGAAGGGAATCATCGTCAAAACGCCATTCCTGCAATGATTCAAAATGCAAACCATCTTTTCCCTTTGCAACAAAAGCGGAATGATCTGCTCTCATGGTTATAAAGTACTCATCTTTGAACTTTGTGATAGAGGTCTCTCCTAATCCCCGACCGCTATCAATTGTCAATTCATCACCATGCTCGATATACTTCAGGTTCTTTCCATCAAAGGAACACCTTGCTATAGTGGTCACATTGAGTCCGTCAGCCACTTCATCCCTCAGATAATACACTGGTAAAAGAATCTCCCCATTGTCAAGGTCAATTCGCTGGTTACAGCCAGCAGATGGATTAAAAATTGGGGCTCCGGAGTGGTCCTTAGCTGGCAATTCCAGGGTTTTTAGTTCGCTCCATTGCTCCGTCTCAGGATTGTACACGGTATAACCGGCTTCCCTTGAGACCTCGGGGTCCTCGGCCCGCTCCGGCAAATAGTAAAAAAGCTTTCCGGTCGAAAGGATCTTTCCTGATTGCCTGTGATATTGAGGGTAAACGTCACTCAAAACCATTTCCATGCTGTCATTGATCACAGTCCTTTCCATCACCAGGCTGGGTTCGGACCACGATTGTCCCTTATCGTTGCTGAGGCAATAGTATAGCCCTCCATAGTTGTCTATCCCTCCCGACAGTCGTTGTGACATCGTAATAAGTACCTGGTTGGTGTTAGGTACGGCGGCTGTATAAACCTGAGTCCACATGGTGTCAGGATTGTAGCCTGACCTCACTGTGTTCAGATCAATTTCATATTTTAAATTGTTTCTGTCCTCATTCCCGCAGGCAAGCATCAGTGCAGCCAGGAGTATAGCAAATAAATGTTGACCCAGATCTTTCATTGATTCAAAACTATTTCCAAAGAATTCTGGCCACATACACCTCGTTGTCCATATAATCCTTCTCTCCCCTGTGATATTCAGTAGTAAGTACCCAGGTCTCTTTATTATCTACTTCCGTCACCCCAAAATTCCCCAGGGCAATTCCTTCTTCAGGAACGATAATCCGCTCTGTATCACGGATCACACGGAGTGTTTCTGGATTAACCTGAGCCATGAAAAGCGGAGCCCGGTGTCTGAAGACATGATCGTTGTTGGCACCTCTTCTGGTATAGACAAGAAAAAGTGCATCCTTGTGTGTAACCCAATGCTGCTGTGTATTGTAACTACCCAATAATGAGTCATCATCAAAACGCCATTCCAGGAGTTCACCAAAATTGAGTCCATCCTTGCTCTTGCATACATACGCAGTCTTATCCTGTCGGATCGTAAGAAAGTATTCACCTCGAAAATAGGCTAGAGATGGCTCCCCAAGCCCCCTCCCAGCTTTCTTTTGTAACTCAGTTCCATGTTCCAAATAGGTCATTTTCTCCCCATCAAAACTGCAACGTAGCACTGTCACAGAACCTCCGAGGTCATTGCTTTTCATGTTATTGTCTACATCGTAGGCTTCACGGGTTGTGACGGCAGCCTGGGTAGGTGTCAGCTTTCTATATGTGATCGGAATCAATACATCACCATTTTCCAATTCAAGCCACTGTACACATCCGGCTACCGGAGCAGACATGAGTAGTGAATCATGGTCATACTCCGGGAGATCCAACTTGAGGTAGTTACTCCATTTTTTTGTTTTTGGATCCAGGATCGCATAGGCCACCTCACGTTTTGATCTGTCAGGAGTGCTGTTGTCTGTATAAAAGAATGATTTTCCAATGTTCAGGACTTTTCCGGACCTGCGATGCCACTGTGGGGTCATGTCGCTCATCGATCTTCGATAGTCTCCCCCTATTTCGTGAATTTTTAGTTCTGGTATAATCTCAGGGTTAGTCCAGGTCTTTCCATGGTCACTGCTGTAAGCCTCGTAAAGATCAAAATACACATCCGAGCCCTTACTGTACTTTGGGGACAAGGTCATCACCGCAAAGCTCTCATCACCAGGAACAAATGCTGCTCTGGCCTGGGTCCACACAAATCCGGTATCAAGGAAAGCCGGGTCATCAATACGGTGAGAAGTGATCAAATCAATATCGTAATCTGGAGCTGCTGATGTATCTTTCTTTTCTGTACAAGCTAAAACTAAAAAGAGGACTGCTGTAAAGATCAAATAGTTTGTTATTTTCATTTCCATGAAGGTATTTTTTTATTAGGACTCACTAAACATTCATAAACCGCCTCTTCTCTAAATGCATATTTTCTTTCTATTTCAGGTGATAGCTCAACCCCAAGGCCCGGTGCATCACTTATCTCAAGGAACCCATCTTTTATTTCCCAGGGTTTAACTACCATTTCCTGTCTCAACGGATATACAGGCATAGGCCATTCCCCTAACTTTCCCCCTCCAGCCAGTGAAGCATGGAAATTTGCCATCATCCCTACAGGACCTCCCCAACAATGTACCACCACTTCATTTTTGTATCTTTTTGCCATTTCAAAGACTTTCATGACTCCTGTTATCCCGCCAATGACAGTTGCATCAGGCTGTGAAATATCATAGGCTCCACTTTCAATTCTATCACACAACTCCTCCGGTGTTGTAACGATTTCTCCCCCCGCAATCTTTGTATTGACCCGTGATCTGAGATCCGGATAATCTTTTGTTCGGGATGGCCCTAGCACTTCCTCCAAAAATAAGGGTACCGTCCCTGATAATTCCTCGACCATATTCACAAAGGCTAATACATCATCGGGTGATTGTCCAGGATTTTGCAGATTTTGAGTCATATCGATCGCCACATCAACATCTCTCTTTTTTCCCTCATTGATACACCATACCGCTTTGTCAACCTGATTTTTTCTGGCCCTTATCTTAAAGTGCCCTATCCCTAAAGATGCCAGATAATCAAACTCTTTTTCCATAGCCTGTGAGTCCCTGGAGTCACCGCCGCTGCCATATAATTCCAACGAATTGCCTGTCTTCTCTCCCAATAATTGATAAACTGGCAAGCCCATTACTTTTCCTTTGCAGTCCTGTAAGGCAATTTCAACAGCACTCAAGGCATGCATGGCAGCGCCTTGCATACTCCAATACCCAATGACCAATAATAGCTCCTGATATATCTTGTGAATCTCAAGGATCTCTTTGCCGATCAGGTAGGGTCGCAAAAGGTGGATCATCTCTTCGAATACTCTTGGAGCAAAAACAGCAGCATAGCCTTCTCCTAACCCTTTCGTCCCATCCTCCAGAATGATTTCGACCATCCCCGTTGTCCGGTAACCGTGTGGCAGATGAAGATATACCTCAAGATTAGTTTCCATATCGGCATAAGGAGCACTCAACAAAACTGGTCTTACATCTTTAATTGCTGGCATATACTTTCATTTCTTAATGATGATTTCTTCTCCGTCGGTGGCCAGCAATTTACATCGCTCCTCCATCGGAAGCGGCATTGGCTGAACATCCATCCATGGCTTTTCCGGCCTTAATCCCCATATATAAGCCTTGGATATGTCGTAATCCGGATTCAGGTTCGGCATGCCCGCATCTAAAGACTGTCTCCAATCCCGCAGTTTGTCAAGCATGATTCTGGCAACTTCAGGTTTTTTATCTACCAGGTTCTTCATCTCTCCGATATCAGTTTGTAAATCATACAGCTCCAGTTCACCGGTTTCGAAAAATTCAATCAGCTTATATCGTTTGTCACGGACAGCTGCGGCTGGGGTAGAATGATGATAAGTTGGATAATGCCAAAACAAGTGATCCCTCTTCAGTGAAGTACCATTAAGCAGGTGACTAACCAAAGATATTCCGTCTTCCTGATCCGCAGCACGGGCATCAGCAAATTCCATCAGCGTAGGGAAAAAGTCGTTGCTAATAACCATTTCATCGCTAACACCTCCCTGCTTAATTTTTTCAGGCCATCGGACGATCAGCGGTACTCGAATCCCGCCTTCATACAGGGTTCCCTTTTCACCACGCAAAGGCTTATTGGTGCCGATGATCGGGCCGCATTCATGGTATACCTGGATCAGCCCCCCATTATCAGAAAAAAAGAACACAATCGTGTTGTCTTTAAGCTTTAATTCATCCAGAACCCCAATGAGCAGGCCGACAGACTCATCCACATGCTGGACCATCGCTGCATACTTAGGGTGAATATCTGTTTTTTGAGTTAATTTTTTTCTGGCATACTTCTGGACCAATTCTTCACGGGCTTCCATAGGAATGTGAACTGAAGTGTAAGAGACAAAACATAAAAACGGAGAGGATTGCTGCTCTATAAATCTCGCTGCCTGTTCAGTGACGTTCCCAATACTTTTGCCTGTATTCTCTTTTTTAAAGGTCTCGATTTCGGACTTATAAGCATGATTGCTGATTGGTTCGTCCACCTTCACCACATACCCTCTGTCTTGCGGCATATCCGGGCTTTCATAGCCGAGATTCCACTTCCCGAATATTCCTGAATTGTAACCGGCTTTCCCCAGTGATTCAGCGAGTGTCGGTTGATCCTGAGGCAGGTTCCACCTGTTCTGCGGTGGCACAAGCTTTGCCCACGGTCTCCGGTGTGGATTGATGATCATATTAAAATCTAACCTTGCTGGATAAACGCCGGTCTGAATGCTTGCTCGAGTTGGTGAACAAACCGGTGAAGCCGCGTATGCATTGATGAAACGTAAGCCTCCGGCTGCCAGCTGATCTATATTTGGTGTCTCATTGAAAGTATTTCCATAACACCCAAGATCCGCCCATCCCAGATCGTCGACAAGTATAAAAAGGAAATTAGGCTGATCCTGCGCATTGGCCTTTGGAATGCAGCTCAATATAAGGAATAGGAAAAAACAGGTGATTGCCTTGTTCTGTGATTTTCTAGTCATTCCTTTTTCCCATTGAGTACATGGTCAATCCGGTGGTGTCCTTTGACAATCCCCCGACCAGACTGGCTAAATATCCAACAATTAAACAGGATAGGGTGCCAGTAACAGCATACAAAAAGAAATGTGCTGCTGTAAACTCTTTGACATACCACTGAACAAACCCACTGACAATCAAGCCAACAACTGCACCAAAACCATTTGCACGCCTGGTACAAATCCCAAGCAGAAATAGTCCTCCAAGACCGCCCGCAAACAGTCCAATAAAAGTGTTTAACTGATCCCACAGTGACTTAATGTCCCATGTAGCCATTAACAAGGCAAAAAGGGTCCCTGCAACACCAATGATTGCAGTGGTCCATTTGGCCAGATTAAGTCGACTGGCTTCAGTTGACGTTGGCTTAAATCGCTGATAAAAGTCTGTAGTTATAACCGTTGCAACAGAGTTCATGCTGCTATCAAGGCTTGACATGGCCGCAGCAAATACTCCGGCGATCACAAGACCTGCAACTCCCTGTGGAAGCTTTGAAACAATGAATTGTGGGAAAATAGCATCGGTGTTTTCAAGTGTAATATTTAAAAACTCAGGATGAGATACATAAAAAGCATAAAGAGCGGTTCCCAAACCAAAAAAGATCACTGATCCGGGTATGGCCATGATAGTTCCTGTCCAGATGCTCTGGGCAGCGCTCTTTTCGTTTTTTGTGGTCAAATAACGTTGCACCACTACCTGGTCACTGCCATAACTGATAAGATTTGAGCCTATTCCTCCGAGCAACACCACCCAGAATGTACCGGTGGTCCAGTCAAACTTAAAATTGAGGATGTTGAACTTATTCTGATCGATGGCAATGGTCATCATCTCAGACCATCCCCCATCCAGACTAAGTGGTATCAGTATCATACACAGTATGGCACCACCGAGTAAGACAATCACCTGTAGCACGTCAGTCCAGACCACGGCCTCTATTCCCCCAAGCACAGTATACAGGATACTTAAGAGTCCCATGAGTAAAATACAAAGAGAGACATCAATCCCCGTGACAATCGATAATGCAATAGCCGGTAAAAAAAGTACGATCCCGATCCTGGCCAGTTGAAAGAGGATAAGCATGGAGCTACCAATCAATCTTGCTGCCAGGTTGAAACGCATCTCGAGGTACTCATAAGCTGTGGTAATATTGAGTCGCCTGTAAAACGGTAAGAATAGATAAACGACAATTGGAGCAATCATTATAATGGTCATGTTAAACATGAAGAAACTCCAGTCGGTAGCATAGGTCTTGGCCGGAATAGCCATAAAAGTACTGGCACTCAACTGTGTACCGTAAATACTCAGCCCGGCTGCCCACCAGGGAATTCGATTGCCCGCCTTAAAATAGTCGTGTGTATTTGTGCGATTTCGTGCAAAATAAAAGCCCATGCCAACAAGCACGGCCAGGTAGATACCGATTACCGAATAATTGATCCACCCAAAACCCTGGATGGTCATGATGATACCCTGATTGACAATACTCGTTCGCCTCCCTGGTTTTACTTCTCCACTAGGAATGATCAGCTGATTGTCCCAATAAAAAGCGTTTGTAGTGACCTGGGATTCAAAAGGAACCTGGTCCACCTCGGTCCATGTATTGGTAATTGTGTGATAGACAAGGACCTCACGGCTAAAACCGGGGTGCTCAATCAGGATTTTTTGTTTGACTTCCAACAAAGAATCCTGTACTGAAGGATCTTTTGACACACTAATTTCTCTATCTAATCCTTCGAGGTCCATAAATATTTCACCACGATCACCTCCGATGACCAGAATATGGTTAGCCCCTGATGGGATCGCTGTGGCTGCCATCACACAGCTTGGAGGTTTTTGATCGACTGAAATAAATCCCCTGTCTAACCACTGTTTTTTCACAGGATGATATTGATATACATCCGACAGTATTTGTGTCGGACGTCCTGCCATCGTCTTTCTACCACTAAAAAGAAAAAAGCTATTGGTTTCTCCATCGCTTTGAGTGGCTGCGACTGGAACAATCCTTTCAGGACCCGGCCAGGGTTCCCGCTTTTCCCAGGTATAATCAATTAGGTCCAACACATAAAAATGTTTGGTAGCCAAACCATTGGTGTGATCAACTCCCCCGGCAATGAATACCTCATTACCAACCCTGGAGCCAGCCATCATGGCCAGTGAAACTGGCATATCCGATAAAGACTTGATATCAATCTTCTCAGTTACCGGATCCCAGGAAATTAAAAAAACCTGATTGGATACTTCTTGTTTATTTAGCCCCCCAATACAAAGAAGGCCTTTATCGGTTTGAACAGAAACGCCATAAGCAAGTGGTTGGGATAGTTTTGTTTCTGAGACATGCCATCGATACTCAACTCCGTCTTTTACAAGTACATATATATCATCCCAGTACCGCTTTTCGCCACCCTCCCACGAAGACTTATCCGGAAAATTGGCACCTCCGGCAAAGATCATGGCATCATTGTGAATGCCTGAAAATCCTCCCGCCAGTCCCTTTTGATCTACATGAGTGGAAGCAGGTGGCAATTCTGGGAGCTTGTCCCATATAATGTTTGGGGTTGGATAATTTTGCGCCAAAACCGATCCAAAAACGGCAAAGAACAATATGTAAATGAATAAACGTACTTTATACATCTTAATAGTAATCGGATATTTTTCAATGCCAAATCAGGCATATTATAAAAAAAAGTAATTTAAAATAAATATTTATGTAGTACATATTAATTGATACATTTTATTCCTTCCTGCATCTAAAATGAAAGGGTCAACCCAAATGTGAAATCGTGAAACAGGATATCAATGGGTACTATCGGATCAGGGTCATAGATATTCTGATAAATAATTGTCAATCCTATGAACCTGTTGATATTATAAGTCAATTGTGAACTTGAAGCCAACCTGTAGTTGGAACTGGTGAAAGAAGGTTGGAAATAACCACTGATGTTAAGATCAAAAAGATCACCAATGAGTTGCTTATAGCTAAAGTATAACTGTCCCCGGACGTTTTCTACTTCGAAGGGCTGTGGGTTTACAGGGATCAGAGTCGAATCAGAAGTTCCTCCATAATTCCAGCGTTCAAATTCATAGAAAGAGCCGATCCCTGCAAACAGACCCATGTTTTTTTGGTGTAAAAACTCCCACCGAAGGTTACCTCCTCCTGCATATTTCATATCCAATCCCCTTATTTCCTGCCAGAGCATCAGTCCGTATGGCTCAAATACAAGTTTATTCGAATTGGTTACTCTTTGATATTCAAGGTAAACAAAACCACCACTCATGATGTCTTCATTACCAAAACGGGCATACTCAAGTTTATTACCGATTGTTATGCCATTCTGGCCCAGGCGAATTGAGATATCAGCCGTATTTTCAACCTCAGTGAATTTTTCCTTCACATTTCTATATCGGATACTCGGAACAAAATTTCCTTTAACAATTTGGGTAGTATCCAATACTACATTGAAGTATTCCGTGTGAAGGATTTGGCCTTTTATACATGTAATGATAGGATAGGCTATAATGAGTAAAACAAAAAGCTTCTTCATTTCCATCCTGGGGATAGGTTAGTTATAAATATAAATCAATATTAAACCCTTAATCGATTTTTACTCGGACAAATAAGTCCTGAAATTTTAAATAGCCTACTGAATCATGGTCAACAGTTCGTCTTTCAATTTGGATTTTATCTCTTGATAATCTGAGTCATCGACCAGATTATTCCACTCATTTGGATCAGCTACATGGTAGTAGAGCTCTTCGTATCCATTATTGGTCAATGTGTATCTATATTCTTGAGATCGAATTGTAAAGTGTTGCCTTTCCGTTTTTCCGGGTTCATTGCTTTCGAGTTGATCAATCATTTGATCAGATCCATAGATCACACTGAGTGCCGCAGAGGGGCCAGTCCATATTGACCCATCCGGTTGCTTCATCAGAGATTTGAGGCTATGCCCGTCAAGTTTGACATCATTCTTACCTTGGTTTGGATCAGAAGGCAAATCTGCCAGATCGATTAATGTGGGATACAAATCGATTAATGAAACAGGTTGAGAAATGGTAGCCGGTTGATTCTTCATATCCGGGACGCGAATGATTAAAGGAATTCGATTACTTTCTTCCCAGACAGATAATTTGAACATATAATTCTTTTCACCCATGTGATAACCGTGATCACTCGTTACAATTACGATCGTATTGTTGCTATAATCACTTGTTTCCAGTGCTTTTAATACTTTCCCTATCTGTGCATCGACATAACTCACACAAGCCAAATATGCCTGCGTCCATAATTTCCACCCCTCTACTGTGTCTGAATATGAATCCATGAGATCGCTAAAATCCACAAAACCCTTAGCTTTTTCGGGGTCGTTCAAATTCTTCCATAAAACTTCAGGTACATCAGTCAAATCATTGCTTTTGTTTGATGGAATTCTGATCTCACCAAGTGGATATAAATCAAAATATTCCTTAGGGGCAACCAATGGACGGTGTGGACGGACAAAACCAACCGACAACAAAAATGGCTTTTCATGTTGCTGAGATAATATTTCCGCCGCCCAGGCAGCACTTTTTTCATCTGTCAATAGATCGCGATCATTTTCATCTATATAGTTAAATGGTTTTCCTCTATCCCACCAACCTGTGTACCCATCAATTCCTTCCTCAACATTTTCTTTTATTGAAGGCACATCAGAAAGCGGTCCGAAACTACGTAAGGAGTAATTCAGACCGTAAGGAACTGGTAACGAAGGGTGAGGAGCAGTTTTTGAACCATTAAAAGCATAAGGTCCGAAAGAGGGGTTAACTCCAAATGCATCCGGATGGAACTTTTCAAATTCCTCTGAATTTTTATTGTGGAAAACCTTACCAGTGCCAAATACCTTATACCCATTGTTATGAAAATGCTCAAAAAGGGTAACTGAACTCTCCAGGATGGGAAAGTTTCTCCACTGATTCTCATGCTGATTAAAGCCATAAAAACCTGTAGTGTGCGGGTATAATCCGCTCAATAGACTTGCCCTTGAAGGATTACAAAGCGGAACATTGGTTTGTGCATTGATAAATGTAAAAGCATGTTGCCTCAATTGATCCATATAGGGAGTTTTAGCCTGAATATCCTCGCCATAACCACCTACTTTATCATTAAGATCATCAGCTATGATCAATAAAATGTTTGGTTTTTCTTTATTCTTTCTTTTGGTAACTGAATTGCAGGAACCAATAAAAAAGGAAATTATAAGGAAGATGATTCCAAGAGGAAGGTTCTTTTTATGAGAGATCATAATTTCAATTACATCGAAACAATACCATTGATTTGCTTTCCTCAATCTGCATCCTGAGGTCCATCATGCTTGTATCTAAACCAATTAAAGTCTGCAATGCCTCCATTCCCTGATGTGTTGTAACTAAACAACGCATACTTAGTCCCTTCAAACCAGGCTCTTACGATAGGAAAAGACATTCCCCAGTTTTGAAAGTGCTTTCCGTCGAGACTATAGGATAATTGACCCATCGCAACGCCGTCATCAAGTCTGACCGTCGCCTTGAAGTAAACGACTTCACCGGCTACATCCGGTGCATCATGATTCACGCCATTTCGGGACCACCTGATCTTATTTTGATTGTTCTCACGTGCCACCCCTATGGAAAGGTAATCACGGCAAAAAAGACTAAGTCCTGCATATTGTCCCTCCTTCATTTCACTGGTATGTAATTCTATGGTTGCCTCACTATCTTTCCCCATCACATGCTGTGCAAGCGTATTTTTAGCAAACAGGATCGATTCTTCATACTTAATGGGAACCAGGTGATGATTATAGCCGGTCTTCTCATAAAGTGGAAGTGCTTTGAGTCGCAAAAATCCCGGACGCTCAGTGAGACTCCAATGATCGTTATCTGGATTGTGATTCCAAAACCATTGTAATCCCAGCTTTGAGTTTGAGAATTCATCCGTACTGGCGGGCAACATAATGTCCGACCTTGTATTTAAGGTTGGTTTTTGATTTCTGATCACAGGTTCCCCTACCCCATTCCGGTCATAGTCAAGCCCTATCAATGGCCAGTTGTTTTCCCATCTTCCAGGTTCAAGCCAAAGGACTCTACCATAACCCTCGATCTGCTGAAAATGATAAAACCAACTTTCTCCGTTGTCCAGGTCAATCCATGACCCCTGATGAGGGCCGTTAATATTGGTAGATCCCTGTTCAAGGTTGGTCATTTTTTCGTAAGGGCCGTAGATATACTTGGAACGAAATACTACCTGGTAGCCGTCCCTGATTCCTCCTTCCGGTGCGTGTATGTAGTAATACCCATTTCGCTTCATCATCTTGGGGCCTTCAAGGTTCGGTCCTTCCATTAGCAAAGTACCGCCATCGAGGATTTCGGTTCCGTCTTTGCTCATCTTGTGAATAATTACCGGACCAGCTCCGACCTCACTTCTAAGCATATATGCCTGACCATCATCATCCCAAAAGGGGTATGGGTCTTCCCAGTCCAGCACCCGTTTTACTTCCGTTACAGGTGACCAGGTTCCTCCCGGGTTTTTGGCAGTGGTCATAAAAAGTCCCTCCAGAGGAGTACAGAAATACATGTAATACGTGCCCTTATGATATACAAGACTGGGTGCCCAACTCCCATGTTGATAGGCTTGTCCGGGTTGATCATAGCGTTCATCTATTTCAAGACTTCGAAACGGCCTGGCAATGATTTCCCAGTTTACCATGTCGGTAGAGTGAAGTATGGGATTGCTGACAAAGTGATGTGAAGCAGCCACCATGTAAAAATCTTCACCCACTTTAATGACATCGGGGTTATTGTAGTCTGCAAATAATATTGGATTTAGGTAAGTACCATCTGACAAGTCTCCCCACGCTGTATTATTTTGAGCCTCACTATCAAGGAAAACAACTAAATAGATCAGGACTAAAGCGTACTTAAGGGCTTTTAATTGCATATTAATGTATCTAGTTTGAAGTAAAAAAATACCTGCCCTGGTTCTAAAACCAAAGCAGGTAAAACTGAATTTATGAACCAAAAATTACTAAGTATTCAAAAGTATTCTAATTATATCCCTGATTTTGAGCTAATTCAGCAAGGGTATTTCGTTCAATATCTCCAAATGGGATTGGTAACAGGTTTTGATGTGCCTGAATAGTGGCCCCGGCAAATGGGTTGTGAGCCTGTACCCGGGGAACAAGCAGACCTAGCCTCGCCAATGTCACTCTTCTGGGCTCTTCCATAAACAACTCCCTGGCTCTTTCATCGAGTATATAATCAATATCTACGTCGGCCGGCGTGATCAAAGAAGCATTAGAGCGGGCTCTCACTGTGTTGATATCATCAGCCGCCTCATTGGTCATCCCTTCACCCAGATAGGCCTCGGCTCTGAGTAGGTAAGTCTCTGCTAACCTGAAGCCATACCAGTCCAGATAGGTCCGTCGTGCCGATCCGGCCAGCTCACCGGTAGCCATATCTTTAAACTCAGACTCGTAATGATTATTGATCATGGAAACTTTCAAAATAAACGGATAAATGTATTGCAACGTATCTTTCCTGATGTCAGCACCCAGCAACTTGTCTTTATACGCGGGATCATTTAGATCAAGGGTATCTCCAAAATGTACTGAGCTGGCATTATCAATTTTCCATTTTCTCAGGATATTATGATTTGAATTCCTAATATCATTGTTCCAGTTACCCTGCCACAATTCATGAAGGTAATAGTTTGTAGGACGGATATACCCCTGACCTCTGCCTCCATGGTAGGTAGTTGGCCCGAAAAATAAAAACTGCCCGTCGCTGCCACTGATCCGGTTGTATTGCGGTCCAAGAGTCCGCTCATAAAACCTGGCCTCGCCATTGGGCTCACCATGGCCTCCCGGAGTATTGTATTCTACCTGGATCACCCATAATCCTTCAGTGTTGCCCGAAGATCGGTTTTGGTTATTTAACCTGAATAGATCCCAGTACACATCACCAGGTTCAGTCGACCTTGAGCCAAACCTGCTTGTCATCAAAGCAAAATTCGGGTCGTCTATGACTGCTGATGCAGATGCAATAGCTCCTGAAAAATCTCCAAGACTTATCTGGATTTCACTTAACAAGTGATAAGCAGCTGCCTTACTGATCCTTCCTTCGGCCGCTACATCTGCTATTACGGGCAAATTATTAATAGCATCTTGAAGATCAGTTCTACATTGTTCATATACAGCCTGGCGTGTAGCTCTGGTAAAATCCCGCTTTGGTGAGGTTGATTCTTCCAATATCAATGGGACTCCGCCATAAAGATGACCTAAAAACCGATAAGCAAGTGCTCTGAAAAATTGAGCTTCACCAATGATGGCATTTTTTGCTGCTGCATCGGGGAATTCCACTTCACCGATCCTCCCCAAAATAACGTTAGCATCAAAAATGATCTTGTATGCGCTTTCCCATCGTTCCGCAACAAATCCAGCCTGCGGATTGACCAGGGCCTGATTGCCTAATCCATCCGTCTCGGGATTTCTTCCAGCATGTGCCACATCTGTAGCCCAGATAAAATAGGTAAACCGGTTACCACTAGAGGTATTGTCTCCAAGATAGGACCTGAACTTATTGTAAACTTCATAAATGGCAGATTCAAAATGCTCAGGTGCCGTATAAGCATTCGTAGGGCTCAGAAAATCGAGCGGCTCTTCCCGCAGTATTTCTTCTTCGTCGCATGCCGATGCTGCTAACAGAATGGCAACAAGGGCAAAAATATATTTATAGTTCTTCATTTTTTTCTTCTTATTAGAGTGTTAGAAAGAAAAGTCAATTCCTGCTGTGAAACTGGTGGTCAATGGCCGACCACCCCGGATGATGCCTTGTCCTGTTTCCGGGTCCCAACCTTTCCAGTTCGTCCAGGTGGCCAGGTTATTGGCATTCACAAAAACCTTCAGATCCCGTATACCAATAGACTCCAACAGTCCAGAACCAAAATTGTAGGCCAAAGAGATATTCTGAAGTCTTACAAAACTCCTTTGTTTGTATGCCCTGGCATCAAGTGGTGGTTCATTACCCAGTCTGGGATATTCCGCATCAGGATTCTCCGGTAGCCAGAAATCCCAAACCTTCGGCATGTTATAATAGGCAATCTCAGGACCACTACCGTAATAATCAATATGTGGTGAATTATCCCCATAGTAATAATTGTTTCCTCCCTGAATAGAGTACAGGTAAACCCTGAATGTCAGATTTTTATAGGTCACTGAATTGTTGATGCTAAAACGATAGGCTGGTTCTTCATAACCCCGGATTACCCTATCATTCACCGGCTCAATCACGTCATCGCCATTCTGATCCACCAGCCTGAAATTTCCTGGTGCCCACCCTGCTGGAATATCATCTCCAATATTATAGATCCCGTTGGTCTCGTAATCATAAATGGCCCCTATCGGTTCTCCTATAAACAGGCCACTTGCTACCAGATCATCCTCCTGACCATCACCATCATCATCGCGACCCAGGATGGAAACAATCTCGTTTCGGTTTCTGGCAAAATTGAATGTGGAGTTCCATTCAAAATCACTGTTTTTAATATTGATCGTATTTAAAGTAATTTCCAATCCATTGTTTTTGATCTCGCCAAGGTTCGAAAACACGTCTGAGAAACCTGTAATTGTAGGTACATTGATCTCATACAGGAGATCATTTGTTACTGTATTGTAGTAGTCAACACTACCAGTGATCCTGTTTTTCAGAAAGCTAAAGTCCAACCCAAGGTTCAATCCTGTTGTAGTTTCCCAGGTCAGGTCCTGATTGGCCAGATTGGAAATATATTGTCCGATCAGAGGTCCGCTTCCATCACCCAGCACATAAGATGGTTGAGTTACAACCTCCGCCAGTGTCGCATATCTTCCTATTGTTCTGTTTCCATTGGTTCCATACGATCCACGCAACTTCAGAAATTGGACCCAGCTGGTATTCATAAAACCTTCTTCGCTTATGATCCATCCAAATCCCATAGATGGAAATACGCCGAACTTATTTTCTGCCCCAAAACCTGAGAATCCATCTCTTCGCAAAGTACCGGAAATCAGGTACTTATTCATGAGTGTATAATTGGCACGTACCATGGAATAAATGCTATTCTCCTCCCAGGCCAGGGAAGAGTTTCTTTGAGTAGTACCAGAACCAAGGTCATTATATCCCAAAGCCTGATTGACGAAGCCCGTAGAGATTGCCTCTGTTGCTTCACTTGTCCTGAATTCACGTCCATATAGCAATGTCACATCAAGTTCATGGATATCGGCAAAGGTCTTTTTGTAAGTCACTATGTTGTCCAAAGTCCAGTCATAATTGGACCTGTTATAACGAGTGGCCTCGCCTGCAAAATTCTGAGCGGTATGGTCAAAGAAAAATTGTTTTGTGTCTCGATAATTATTGGCATAATTGACCCTGTACTTCAACCCTTCAATCCAGGGAACTTCAATTATAGCATAAGCGATTCCTGACAAGCTTAATACTTTATCCAGGTCTCTTTGCTCAAGTGGAAGCAGTGGATTTGTTCGCAATAATCCAGTAGGAAAAAGATTCAGCTCACCATTTTCATCGTACGGTGCAATACTTAGGGGTGGCATGTCATAGCCATTGCCAACGCTTGGCTCCGCTCCTGATAAATCATTGGAGGTGACAAACGAGTTCATGCCCAGTTTAAGCCAACTAGTAATCTGATTTTCAAAGTTTACTCTTCCGGAAACTCTTTTGTACTCATCATTGATGATGATATCACGCTGATCGGTGTAAGACCCGGAAATATAGTAATTGGATTTTGCAGTATTTCCACGCATGCTTAGGGTGTGTGTCTGTACCTGACCTGTTTGTGTTACAAGGTCCCACCAGTCGGTTGATAATCCTTCATTATAAGCCTGAGCCATTTCATTGGCCATATTGGCTGCCCCCACAGGATCAAAACCCGGGTTTGGCTGTATGTAATCAGGCGCCAACCTTGCCTGTTCCCAGTAATACTTTCCAATTAATCCAATGTAACCATTTACATCGTATGACTCCGGTACATGCGCAGGAGTTCTTAAGCCAAAAGATCCTGAGTAGTTAAATACCGGTTTATCCATCACACCTGTTTGTGATCCGGATTTGGTCGTGATCAGGATCACACCATTGGCTGCCTGTGAGCCATAAATGGCCGTAGAGCTGGCATCCTTAAGCACATCGATAGAAGCCACATCCATGCTATTGATATCACGAAGATTGCCCCGGTATATGATCCCATCAATGACAATTAGAGGCTCTGAACTTCCTGAAAGAGAGTTTTGACCCCGAATTGAAATAGAAGGGGTTTCACCAGCAGATGTTGCCACACCCACATTTAAACCTGGTACATTACCCTGCAGACTCTGCATAATATTGGTGTTTGGCTGTTCTCTAAACGACTCAATATCCGCTCTCACAACGGCTCCGGTCAGATCAGATTTTTCCATTTCTCCGTATCCTACAACCACAACTTCCTCAAGGGCTGTCAGGTCTTCCTGTAGAGTAGCATCGATCACGCTTCTATTGTTGATGGCCACTTCCGTAGTCTTAAACCCAACAAAGGATAACAGAAGTACATTTTCTCCTGACGGCACTTCAATTTTATAAAGCCCGTCCACATCCGTCACGGTTCCCACAGTGGTGCCTTTTACAACCACAGTAGCTCCAGGAATAGGCTCTCCATCTTCATTGGTGAGCTTACCTGAGATACTCATATTCTCTTGCGCCACCCCTGAATAAACAAATAGGAATGAAACAATGAGAATGAGCATTTTCTTAGTTTGTAACCATTTTTTCATACTAAGTCTCTTTGGTTAAAATTTTAATTAAATAAAGATTAATGTTATTATGTACTACATTATGTAATAATCATAAATTTTAAGCACATTATCAAGGAATTTGTGATTTTTATTTGTCATATTATATATTTTTTATGACATATATTTAATAACACAGAAAATCACAATTTCAATACGGTTAACTAATTGTTTTCCCTAACACAGATGATCATTTTCTCATGCCGTATTTACCAAATAGTTCGAAGTAGATAGCCTTATTCACTGCTAAAAATGACTGCATCTCACATCAAACCCACCAAAAGCATTTAGCATATTTTGTCTAATCGTCTACTCAAACAAAGACTGTAATTCTACTCCATCAATGATGGAAAAAAAGTAGTAACAAATGGAATGTAGGTGATCATCAACTGAACGATAAATATGACCAGGATAAAACGAAGTATATATGGTACCATAGAGGATACCTTTACCTTCCCAACTGCTCCGGCAACAAATAGTGTAGTACCGACAGGAGGAGTGACCAGACCGATCACCATGTTGGACACAACCATCACCCCAAAATGCACAGCATCAAGCCCTGTATTCATTCCGATTGCTGCACTTACCGGGATCAAAACAGGAACCACAACAAGCAGTCCCGGGCCTACATCAATAAACATTCCGACAAAGAGCAGTGATATATTCAGGATCATCAAAACAAGCAACCTGCGAAGCAATGCATAATTTTCTACAGACAGATCTGTTGCCACCAGGCTAAGAATGTTATCTGAAAAACTAATCAATGCTTCGGTGAGTACCGCCGGGACTTTTCCAAAGCTCAAAGTCCAGGAAAAGAGACTTGCTGTCGCCAACAAAAAGCTCAGAGCAGCCGTAGTCTTTGCAGCACTAATAAACAATCGTGGAAGTTTTTTTACACTTAATTCACGGTAAACCAGAAATCCAACTACCAACGCATATAGTACAGCGACTGCTGATGCTTCTGTTGCTGTAAACACACCGCCCATAATTCCCCAAAAAATGATGACCGCAAGAAAGAGTGCTGGAAGAGACCTTCTACCACTCAGTATTACCTCCTTCCCATCAGACTTTTTTTCAAGAACAACCGGAAATTTATTAGCATATCGTGAGCTGATGTACATCAATCCGGCTCCGATCAGCAATCCTGGTCCCAGCCCACCTACAAAAAGTTTTTCAATGGAGACATTCGCGATGGTACCATAGATCAATAATGCAATACTCGGGGGAATTAAAGCCCCGGTAGTACCTGCGCATGCTGCCAGCGCAGTTGCAAAGGGTCTGGGAAATCCATTTTTTTCCAGCGCAGGAATCATCATACCACCGATTGCAGCACAAGTAGCAGCTGATGCACCGGATACAGCTCCAAACATCTGCGATGAAATGATGGTAACAAGTGGCAATCCTGACCTTCTGTGCCCAAGCAAAGACTTAACAAAACCAATAATTTTTGATGACAACCCTCCCTGACTCATTATCTCACCGGCTAAAATGAAAAATGGCACAGCAAGGAAAGCATAGAAAGAGGCCAATGACCTCGAAGTTTCAAGGCCTACCATGACAGGGTCAATTCCTTCATAAAGTAAAGCCGCCAATGATGATAGAATCATACAAACTGCAATGGGCACATCCAGCAGGAGCAAAAGAATAAAAACAAGGATTAGTACAACCGTCATGCTTTTTCTGTTTTAATCCCGGTGATGTATTTTACCAGGTCCCTACCATGGTAGATTAACATGAAAAAGCATCCAAACGGGCATGCCCCATAGACCAGAGACCGGCTGACCCCCAGGGCTGGCATAGTCCAGTTGGCCATCTCTATGGTAACGATCAGACTGTAATAAAATAAAACCGCAATCCCGGCTATTGTCATCAGGTAGGAAATCAAAGAGAAAATCATTTTTACGTTTCCAGACAGATTATTGAGTAAATAATCGAATGCGTAATGCGCGTATTCTCTCGATGCTACTGCACCCCCTACAAAAGTGAGCCAGACCAGTAGTATCTGTGCCAGTTCATCTCCCCAGTAAAGGCTAAAACTCAGAAGGAACCGACAAAAAACATTGGCCCCTACTGTAAGCGTCATTACAGCGAGTACTACAAAAAGTATCCCATCTAATAGTTTATCAATAAGTTTCATTGACTGTATTTTAAACCTGCCTGATTAATTTGTTCAAATAATTGGACAGGTACTTCCGGATGATCATTTAAAAACCTTTCATATTGATCTTCTACTCTATCTCTAAATTCCTTTTTGCTGGTAATGCGATTTACAGTCACTCCCAGCGATTCCATTTTTTGGATGGCCTCGCTTGTGGTTTCTTTCCACAATTCATCAAATGCTTTCACTGAAATTTTTGCTGCCTGATTTAGCCTTGTCTGGTACTTTTGGTCCAGGCCGCTAAACCATTTATCATTTACGATGATCATGTGCTGATTTGCAAAATGTTCAGTGAGAGTGAAACAATTGCATCCGGCTTCATCATATCGATAGGACACAAATACACGGGCACTATTTTCAGCACCATCCACAACTCCTGTTTTCAAAGCCTGGTATAATTCTCCAAAAGGGATTGGAGTGGCGCTTGCTCCCATAGCGTTAATAGCATTGATCATGGTGGGGCTTTCCATCACCCTGATTTTCAGCCCATCAAGCCCTTCCGGCGTATCTGCGCAGTCATTTCCGGTAGTAGCTTTGTAAAACATATTTCGAAAACCCGTACCGTAGAACGCCAGACCGCGGAGATTGTGACTGGTAAGTCGTTTCAGGAACGCATCACCAATCGGTCCGTTCAATACCTCCTCATGATGAGACTCAGTTAAAAACAAATAAGGCAAATCCAGAATATTGTAAGCAGGATCAATGGTTGTGACCACGGAAGAATTGATTTGTACAGCTTCAATTACACCCATGTGGCAGGTTTCCAAAAGCTGGCGTTCCGAACCGACTGTGCCCTGATCAAAAAAGACCACCTGGATTTCACCCGTTTGAATTCCCAGCTCCGGGGCCTCTTTCTCCAGCTCTTCCTTGAATAATCTGCTGGCATCCCAGATTTTGCTGTCAGGTTTAAGTTCATTGGAGAGCCTGAAGGTCAATTTTGGTAAATCGCTTTTGTTACCTCTTCGCTGTTCGCATCCAAAACAAATCAGTGAAAGAAATAATAAATAACATATATATTTCTGATGGCACATGGATACTTCAGTATTATTACCAAATGATTTTAATTAACGAAACTCCCTGCCGAGGCAATTGCATATCGATTTCAAGCGTTCCTTTGACATCCTTCCATTCAGGTGAACACAGCAACTGTAATTCACCAGCAGATTCCAGCTTCTCAAACTGCTCCTTTGTTACTTGTTGAGGACCTCCCATTTGTTTCCATACTGTAAATGCGTTGCTATGAGTTTCATCGATCCTAAAATGCTGTATCAATGCAACTTCGGCCTGAATACCATTAATGCCTAACGATATCTGGGCATCTGGTGCAGGTACATCATCATCGTGGTAGTTCCAAATCATAATGGCTGCACTATTCTCGTCTACAGTTGCCAAAGCATGAATATCCGGTCGATCTCTCACACCTGCTGAAATTACATCGTCCACTGTGATTGGATCATTATGTGCTATCATAACACGATCCTCTCCCATCATGCCATACATGCGGAAAATATTTAAAATTGGTTTTGCAACACCATTTGTAGCCAGTGATCGAAATCCGGCAAACCAGGGCTGATCTACAAAAGTGAAAGACCAGGTAGCCACATTCACCAGATTTATCTGATGACGATCAGCCAGGTCAAAGATCTTTGCAAATGAAGAGGCAGTATAGCTGGCATATAAGGTGCCGTTTCTATAATCATTGGCCGGAAAAAACCGGGATGACTTGGCCGCGCTGCCATCTGGGTCTGCTGCGCCTATAATCACCGGATGATCCTTATATTTTGAGGATTTCCGGATTACTTCAAAAGCTTCCGACAATGATTTTAGCTCCCTTGTCATTCCCATCCTCACGTAGCCTCCCTTTTCAGCCACTTCCGGAGCTCCTTTTGTCCTGATGGTAATATAATCAAGTGGAGCTCCTTTTTTTTCGGTCACATAGTTAGTTCCTGTGCTACAATGATCCAGAAAATCATGTAAAAATTCCGGTCCGCTTGTGGAGGATGCTGGTCCACCTACTTTGGCCGATGGCAAAGCCCGTTTTACAGCATCTGCGGTATAATCATAAAGTTTAAAATATTCTTCATCAGTACCTACCCACCAATGTCCAAGATTTGGTTCGTCCCACACATCCCACCACCATGATTCCACTTCTTTTTCCCAGTAGCGTACAATACAATGTTTTACCCATTGATAAATAAGTTCAGCCCACTTCTCATAGTTCTTTGGCGGATAGTGATAACCGGTTTTGACCGTATTGGAATAGGGTGCCTGGTTATCCGGGTCAGGGGACCAGTTGTGACGGTAAGGCTCAGGACCGGAAGTGAGTGCCTTAGGCATTTGAGCAATGGTCACATTGGGTTTACCTCCCCGCTCCAGATACGTGTCAAATACCTTGTCAATAACAGACCAGTCATACACCGGGTTTCCCTGCTCATCCTCCGTGTAGACATTGCTGGAACCCCACTTCAAAGCTATGCGCGAGCCATCATCCGTATTCAACAGATTGTGCGTGCGATAATAAACAGGTATCGGGCTGGCCTTGTCCAGATCTGAAATCAATTTTTCCCCTAAGTCATGATAAGTAACATTCGTCTCGTCATATCCAAAAGACCATACGGAATACATTTTACCGATCTTTTTATTTACATCGACTGACAATTGGAGTCTTTCCTGAGAAAATCCACACAGTACAGAAAATAAACAGATAAATAGCAAATAAAAGCTTATGATGCCCTTAACAACTGGTTTATTAATTAACATGAAAAATTTACTGAATATGAATGAGTGCCATAGATTCAAATATATGTAAAAATTATAATATGTATTACATAATAACATAATTATAAATTACATTTGAGAACCATTATCAAAATACCTTTTGATCAGGGATGATGTCTGGGCTTGAATTAAACAGTCATTCCTGACAAGCCAATGTTTCAGTTATGAAAAATATTTCTGTATATCTGTTCTTGGTACTATTTAGTGTAGCAATCGATCAGGCAAAAGGACAATCGGAGAAACCCAACATCCTGTTTATTATGGCTGACGATATTGGAGCAGAATGCCTTACTGCTTACGGCGGGCAAAGCTACAGCACACCCACGCTTGACTTTTTAGCTGCAAATGGGGCAAAATTCGAGCACGCCTATGCGACACCGATCTGTGCTCCTTCTCGTGTTCAATTAATGACAGGTAAGTACCCTTACCAAACGGGTTGGTCAGATAACGAGCCTAAGGAAGACCCAACGGCTTACCTTGATGCAGGAAAACATTCCACAGTTGCTCAAATGTTAAAAGCTGCCGGGTATAGAACCGGGGTAGCCGGAAAGTGGCAATTATGCAGGTTTCACCATCGCCCGGATCATGTGACAGAATGTGGATTTGATACCTATAGCGTACATACCATGTGGGATACAAATAATAACAGGACCTCCCCCTACTGGAACCCTGAGATACTGGAAAACGGAAAGCTACGGGAGGATACGAATTTGAAATTCGGTGCGGATCTCTTTTCAGATTTCCTGATTGATTTCATGCTTCAGGAAAGTGAAAAACCATTTTTTGCTTACTATCCAATGTACCTGGCGCATGATCCATTTATACGTACCCCGGACAATCTGGGTGAATATGGGCACAGGGATTATCACGACAATTTTGGTGGCATGATCAGCTATGCAGACAAAATGATTAGAAAGATCTTAAACGCTTTGGAAGACAATGATCTTCTGGAAAATACCATAGTCATTTTCACGACCGATAACGGTACAAACAGGAGGTTTACAAGTGAATGGAAAGGAAAAGCTATCGAGGGAGGGAAAGCAAGACTAAATGAACAAGGGACCAGGGTTCCTTTTATGGTGTACTGGAAGGATATGATTCAACCAAAGTCCATTGATGCGCTGATTGATTTTACCGATTTGTACCCAACCCTTGCAGTGATAGCAGGACACAAAAAGCTGCCGGATGATCTCAGCGGACAAAGCTTTTATGATCTTTTATTTAGTGATTCGGGCAAAACACGTGAGTGGGTTTTTAGCCAGTACCAGGAAGAATGGTACGTAAGAAATCATGAGTGGCTGGTCAGAAGTAATGGCCAGATTGAAAATGTTTCGAAAGCGTATAACCCGGTTATTTTTCAGGGAAAAGAGAGTGACCCCGGGTTGAAAAAACTGCTAAAAACTGCAGAGCAATTTAAAGAGGTTGTTCGATGAATTGAAAGAAGTATTTGCCTACGCTCATATTACTTCCAAACAGAAAAGCCCCCATCAATCACGAGGTTTTGTCCGGTCATGTGGTCTGAAGCGGGAGATGCCAGGTACAGGGCCAGTCCTTTTATATCAGAGCCCATTTTACCCCATCTTCCATTCATGGTCGCGTCAGCCAATTCGTCAACAAATGTTTTTGGCAAGTCTCCCGGTTTTTCAAACCCTCCTGGTGAAATGGCATTCACCCCAATACCATGGGGTGATAGCAACCCGGCCAGGTCTCTCGTCAGCCCAATCAGGCCGGCTTTACACGCAGCATATTCTACCGGTTGACCTTTCATTCCGCTCCTTTCATACATCCTGCGGTCTCTACCAATTAAGCCAGCCATCGAAGCCATGTTGATAATCTTTCCATAACCTGCCCTGACCATGTGCGGACCCACCTCCTTGCAACAGAATATGGCTCCGGTCAGGTTGGTTTCTATCATTGAGACAATGTCGTCAGCTTTTCGTTCAAACAAATGCCCCGGGCTATTTCCAACACCACCGCCCGCATTGTTTACCAGAATGTCCAGCTTTCCTTTCCAATTTATAGCCTTCTGCGCCATATCACACACTTCACTATAGTTTCTTTGATCCATAGACAAACCCAACACAGGTACATCATATTTTGCCGACAAATCTTCTGCTACCCTTTTGGCTTTTTCCAGATCTCTGGATGTGATGATCACTGAGGCTCCGGCCTCGCAATATGCAGATGCAATATCATGTCCTAACCACTTCGTGGCACCGGTAACCAATGCTACCTTTCCATCCAATCTAAAGGAATCATAAATACTCATAAGTAAAAAATTTACTGGTAGTGCCGAATGGTCTTTTCTAATGCTTCCACTTGCATTTCAGCTTTATCAAGTTCCTGCATCCCTGTTTTAAAGAGACACATTCCCGTCCTGAAGGCCTCTAGTTGCGGACAATCTCCTTCCTGATATGACTTCACCTTTCCCTTATACCTTGGATCAAAATTGGGGGCTCGCCTTTTGTCACCGTAAAAAGCAAGATTCCTGAAGACAGGTTCCAGATGGACCGGAGTATAACAGCCATAAAGCCCGTCACCGCCATTTCTTATAAACTCGGCCCTGAAATCTCTCCAGTCAACGCCAAGTTTTTCCTGATCAAGCCAAACCGGATAACACCAGAAGACATGCTCACATTCTTCAGGAATAAATGGGGGAACAAGCCATTCACACTTTTCATCGTTAATCACTTTTTCGTACATGGCTGAGATACACTTTCTGGCTTCTACCAAAGTATCCAGTCGTTCTAATTGCCCCAGCCCCAATGCAGCCTGAGGAGCAGACATTCGAAAATTATATCCTAGTGCATCATGCCGCTCAAACCTCCAGTCCTGACGTTCATCTCTTGGGATCATCGTAGCTCCGGGCTTTGCACCTAATGTTCGGTAGCCCTGGATGGCTGCTTTTCTTATGCGTATAGCATAGTCTTCATCATTGGTGATCATTATCCCACCATCTCCTCCTGTGGTCATGTGTTTGGAACCCTGAAAACTAAAACTGGATACATGACCAAAAGTACCCACCAGCTTCCCTTTGTATCTTCCAAGGAATGTCTGAGCATTGTCTTCAATAACTAACAGATCATGCTTTGCGGATAACTTTAACAATTCCTCGTAATCCGGTGACAGTCCATAAATACTTACAGGGATCATGGCTTTTGTAAACTCAGTTATCTTCCGTGCAGCATCTTCAGGATCCATGCAATAGGTCCTGGGATCACTGTCCACAAAAACCGGAACGGCTCCGACCTGTATCACCACAAAAGCTGTGGCCGCCATGGTCAATGACGGCACAAGCACCTCATCACCCGGACCGATCCCACCTCCTAATAGACCTGCTACCATTGTTCCGGAACCGGAATTCATTGAAATAGAATATTTTGAATCAAATTTTTTAGCAAATGCCTCTTCAAATCTGGCAATCATATTAGCAGACTCCTTGTTACCAAAACCATCGTCAAGCACTTCCTGCATATATGCCCGGTCACTTTCTCCACACCTGTTGCTTGGCAATGAAGAAAAGATTTCCTTTTTACTACTGATAAGTTGATCTACATTTTTCATCTCAATAATTTATATGACAAATAAAATATAATATTTGTCATATTAAAAATATATTCGTTTTATTATTTTCGTGGAAACCATTTTTCATGGCATCAAATTCATCTGATACAGCAGAACGCATCCTTTCATTTATCGGAAAAAACAATCTAAACCCTGGTGATATTCTGCCTACACAGGAAGAACTCTGTAAGGAGTTGTCCATTAGTATTCGTAAGCTAAGAGAAGGACTGAGCTTACTTCAGGCACAGGGATTTGTTGAGACTAGAAAAAAAGGGGGCACAATTGTGCTTAACCCGGGTTTAGACCACCTCTCTAACAATGTGGTCAGGCATCTGGATACCAGGGGATTCAGTGAGGCAGAGCTGATCAAAGCGAGGGCGGTATTTGAATCGGCAACAATTAAGGAAACTGCAAAGAACAGAACAGCCAGAGACTTGTTGAATATTCTGAATGAGATTGAAAATCTGGAGAAGTTGCACGAAAAAGGAGTATCAGACGAGACGGCAGATATGAAATTTCATCTTGAATTACTCAAAGCAACTCACAACCCAGTCCTGGAAATTTTTGGTTCATTGATCGTCAAAGTCTTTTTCCCAAAAATAGCGGGAGGTTACCTCGCTCCTGAGGAGACCAGGAAACGCACGGTAATTGAACATAGAAAGATCTTTGAGGCTGTTCAGAATCAGGATGCCCGGCGAGCTGAAAAGCTGATATATCAGCATATCATTGCTCCTCTTGAGGGTCGTAAAGTAAAATGATTCTTATTTACCGAGAGACCTGATGACAACTAATTTTTCCTCGGCCTGATCTATGCTGAGCTTGTTTACCAATGGTCGCCCCATTTCGTTCCAGTCTACTTCCATTTGGTCACCATCCTGAAGTTTTATTTTTTCTCCAAAACTAAATGCATCAGCTCCCAGGAAATGAACATGAAGCTGATCCGGGACCCGGTGTTGGCCATACTTAAAGTGATGATATTCAAGATTGGCTATGCTGTGAGCCATGTGTTTGTTGCCTGTATGGATTCCCTTTGTCCACAATATACTGTCATTCCTCAAGACATTAACTTTTCCGGCTATATCCTCAACCTGATCAGTAATCACAATCTCGGGCCCTACAGCACACTGTCTGAGCTTTGACGGTGCCAGATAGAGATAATTTTTTTTCTCCATTATGTGATCAGAGAATTCATTTCCTGTAGTGAAGCCAATCCGAAATACCTCTCCAGCGTCGCCTATCAAATAAATACCGGCTATTTCGGGTTCTTCTCCACCATCATCCGCATAGGAAGGCACATTTAATGTTTGTCCGTGTGCTCTCAAAATTGTGCCGTTGCCTTTATAAAACCATTCAGGCTGAACACCAATCTTTCCTTGTTCAGGTTTACCTCCTTCTTCACCCCATAAATACATCCGCATGCTATCAGTCAAAGATTCCTCTTTTAGAGATTCATGCATTTTTTGACGATTTACTGCACTGGCTTTATGGGTAAGTCCCGTACCACTAACAATACATCTCATTGACTCCACAGGATGATCAACTGATGGTAGTATCCTCCACTCTGACTCACCAAAATAAACTTCATCGTAAGCAATCCTTTCCGCGGTCTTTGCTGTCTGAATCACTTCGGGAATCATCACCGAAGCCGATATGGCTTTCCTAGCAAGTTCATATATACTTGGAAACTGATCATTGAGCAGGAGTAAATGAGGTTCTTCTACTACAGCGATACGCCTTATGCCATTCTTTTGTAATTGTACTAAACGAGTCATCACAATATCATTAGTTTTATCAAATAGAGATCCAGCCCCCGTCAATCGGGAATCCGGAACCGGTAACATAGCTGGATGCCGGACTTGCAAGATACAACGCTAACCCGCCAATTTCATGAAGTTCACCCCATCTTCCCATTGGGATCTTTGCAACAAAGGCTTTGAATTTCTCAGGATCTTCAGTGAGCGGAAGGTTTAATTCGGTGGCGAAAGGTCCGGGCATTAAAGCATTCACAGTGATATTGTCTTTTGCCAGTTCAATGGCTAATGATCGGGTCAATTGCAGTATAGCTCCTTTGCTTGTGGCATATGGCGTGCGCTCAGGTATCGCAGTGACCGCCAGCATCGACGCCACGTTGAGTATCCGGCCATATCCATTCTTCTTCATTACAGGGATTACTTCCTTGCAGGCAATCCATGAACCGGATACATTGACTTTCATCACCTTTTCAAAGTCCTCCGAGCTTAGCTGTTCGATGGGGCCACGAATATTGATGCCGGCTGAATTGATCAGAATATCAATTTTACCAAACGCCTTTACAGTTTCATTTACGATGTCTCTCACTTCTTGTGAATTGGTCACATCACAGGAAAAGGCTAGTGATTTTCTATTATATTGTTTTGTGATCAATTCTGTTGCTACACGATTCTTCGCATCATCCCGGGCGCCAATTACGATGTCGGCACCAGCCTCTGCCAGGGCTTTACCCATTTCCAGTCCCAATCCACGATTGCCTCCAAAAATGAGGGCCGTCTGTCCGTTCAGCTTGAATTGATCAAGAATACTCTTGCTCATACTAATTGATTATTTCAAAATGTTTCAGATCTTCTTTATCTGTTTTCAGGGTTAATCCCATTCCAGGTAAATTATCATTCAGCTGCAGGTTTCCATTTTCTGCTATGATCTCTCCATCAAAAATGTACCAGAACAGCTCATTACCCACTTCTATTTCTGTTTTAGGGAAATATTCGGCCATTGGACAAGCAAAAGAACTCATTACCACATGTAGGTTATGCATCTGACCACCATGGGGTATTACATCTACTCCATGAACCTCTGCCATATGACAAATTCGCTGGGCTTCTGTGAGTCCGCCTACTCTATTGGTATCAAACTGAAAAATATCCAGTGCCTGGGCCTGTAACAAATCATGGAATCCGTATCGGCTGAACTCATGTTCACCACTTGAAATGGGAATATCTGTATACTCCTTTAGTTTGGCAAAGTTGTGTATCTCATCCGGTAACATCAGCTCTTCCACCCATCTTAAGTTGTATGGTTCAAGTTCCTTAACAAATCTCTTTGCATAAGAAAAATTGAAACCCATATAGGCTTCGAGCATCACATCCACATCATCCCCAACAGTCTCCCGAACAACTTTTACCATTTCTACATTCTTCCTCATACCGGACAACCCTTCTGTGATTGGATAACCGCATCGCAGCTTCATTCCTTTAAACCCCTGATCTTTATAATCCTGGGCTTCCTTTTGCAAACTGTCCAGATTCCTGGTGTACAGGCGACTATAATATGAGGGAATAGTTTCTTTTGTCCTTCCTCCCAATAGATTAAAAACAGGCTGGTTCATGGCTTTTCCCTTGATATCCCAAAGGGCAATGTCTACCGCACTGATAGCCGCCAGTACCGCTCCTTTTCTACCGTAGGCAATGGTAGATCTGTACATTTTCTCAAACAGATAATTTGTATGCACTGGGTTTTCTCCGATAAGCAATGGAGCAAGCTTGGCATCCACGACCTGTTTGCAGATATCAGGACTAAGGCCAGCATTTCCCAGACCTACTACACCATCTTCGGTAGTGATCCTAACCACAAGCCAGCTAAAAAACCGGAATGGCTTGACAGAATCTTTCTGAAAGGGTAACAAACTTAGTGGTGTGGCAAATACAGTGTCATCTGTTTTCACAGGACCTGTCCACCGATACAATAGGGCTTCAACAGATTTGATCTTCATATTAATTAATAATGTTGTTTAAGTAAAAATGTCCAGGTAGATAACTTCCTCAGAGATGGGCATCATTCCGTGTTTTTCAACAGAATTAAAGTAAAGACTATCACCAGCTTTCAACTGATATTTAATGCTACCTACAGTAAACTCCAAAGCTCCCTCAATCACGTAGATAAACTCCTCTCCGTCATGGCTTAGTTTATGCTCCCTCACCTCGCCCTTTCTTGCTTTAAATATGAAAGGCTGCATCTTCTTGTGATGCACATTGGCGGCAAAAGGAAAGATACTGTATCCCTTATCAGTGTATGTGAAGTTATTCTGCACAGCTGCCTTGGTGGTCATCTCAGCTAAAAGCTCATCATCTTTTTCCAGCAGATCAGAAACATTTACTCCCAGTGACGAAGCAATCTTTACCAATGCTGCTACCGATGGAATAGCCTTATTATTCTCTATCTTGGAAATCATGCTTTTCGACAGACCACTGGCAGTCGCCACCTCTTCAACTGTCCTGTTCTGATTGACCCTCAACGACCGAATCCTTATCCCGATCTTTTCCCTTACGTCAGTCTCTAAAATCTGCATAATAAACTTTTGTGAATTTAATTCAACAATGTTGAATAATCAAAATTTCATCGTTACTTTTATTCACTTATAGGTTTTTGAATTGATTAAGTTTTTTTCGATGAGATTTAAATACTGCAATTTGGGGATGTTTGTTCACTCTATTTTATTCACTAAGCAGACAAAACGTGTGTTGATTTATTGCTTGTCCGGCCTCATATATTTATCTACTGCTGCCCAGCAAAACACTACAATTTCGGTAGACGCCTCTAAGCCAGGCAAACCGCTCAACTATTCCTGGGTATTTTTTGGAAATGATGAAGCCAACTGGGCTTACACCCGAAATGGGCAAAAACTGCTTTCTGATCTAAATAAACTTTCTCCGGTCCCTGTCAATATGCGAGCTCACCATTTGTTCACAAGCGGAGACCCGGTAGACACACGTCTGAAATGGAGTCCTGGCGGAGTATACACAGAAGATGAAGAAGGAAATGCACATTATAATTGGGATAACATAGACAAACTTTTCGATGCATATTTGGCTAATGGAATAAAACCTTTTGTCGAGCTGGGTTTTATGCCTCAAGACCTGTCTGTAAAAAGAGAGCCCTACGATTATGTATTCGGTGAACAGCACATGAGCGAATACGGGCATGTATATCCCCCCAAAGACTATGACAAATGGGCTGACCTGGTGCGCGAATTCATCAAACACCTTCGCGGAAGATATGGTCAAAAAGCATTAGAATCCTGGTTTTGGGAGGTATGGAACGAACCTGATATCTTTTTTTGGCAAGGTACTACAGAGGAATACCTCAAACTCTATGATTACTCAGTTGCCGTGGTTAAAGACGAGCTTCCCAATGCATTGGTCGGTGGTCCTACCACTACCTCTCCGACAAATGAGCGTTCCGCACAATTTCTAAGGGATTTTTTAAGCCATGTCACTACTGGCACGAATTATATTACAGGAAAAAAAGGATCTCCACTTGATTTTATCAGCATCCATTCGAAAGGAAAGGTAGAACTTGTGGATGGCAAGGTACAGATGGGCATTCAAAGGCACCTTGCCAGGCTGGACTGGTCATTCAGGGTGATTTCCGAGTTTCCCGAATTGAGCAACCTACCGATTTTGCTTGGAGAATCTGATCCCGAAGGAACGGCGGCCTACGATGTAGAAGACCGGCCGGAGAATGTCTTCCGGCAAGGCCCCATCTACCCCACCTATAATATTACCGTCCTTAATAAGATCCACGAGTTGGCCGATCAATATGGGTTTACTGTTATTGGAAATTTGACATGGGCTTTTCATTTTGAAGGTTCAGACTATTTTGAAGGGTATAGGGAACTTGCAACCAATGGAATCAACAAAGCAGTTCTCACTGGTTTTCGAATGCTTGGAATGATGCGAGGCCGATCCCTTGAAGTGACATCGAACAGAAAAATCGAACCATCTACAGTGGTTAAAAACGGCTTGAGGAATGAAGCTGAAATAAGTGCTGTTGCTGCAAGAACGGAAAATGAGATTACCATTCTGGTATGGAATTATCATGATTTTGATGAATCAGTCAACCCCGAAGATGTGACGCTTACCATAGAAAATTTAACTGCAAGTGACAAAGTATTGATTGAGCATTTTCGACTGGATGAGGATCATGGAAATCCCTACAGAGTTTGGCTTGAAATGGGGGCTCCAAAATTTATGACGAATGAACAGTTGCAACTTTTGCATGATGCAAGTGAACTACCCCTAATACATTCTCCAGAGTATTACCATGTGATAGATTCCCGTGTCATCTTAAAAACTCAAATACCAAGATTTAGCTTGTCGCTCTTCAAGATTTCCTGGTAAACTTAAAAACATCAAAAAATGAAAAACCAAATTGTCTTGCTCCTATTATTTCAATCCGTAATTAGTTACGGACAGGATATCAAATTTCAAAATTTATTCGAAGGCGGTAAAGGCGGTTATTACACTTACCGCATCCCAGGCCTCGTTGCTACGGGTAATGGGACGCTCATTGCCTGGTGCGAAGCGAGAAAAACAAGTGGCGACTGGGCGGAAATAGACATTCTGGCCAGACGGAGTACAGATGGTGGTGCAACTTGGAGTGAATCCATCGTCCTAGTGGACGAGCAGAATGTTCAGGAAAACACTGAAGTCACAGCAAATGCGTCAAGAATAAGCGGAGACACTCAGGGAGCTACAGTAAACAATCCTGTCATGATATGGGATGCTCATAAAAATCGCTTACATTTTATTTACTGTATAGAGTACCGACAGGCCTTTTACAGCTATAGTGATAACGAGGGATTGTCATTTTCCGAACCTGTCGAAATCACCAATGCCTTTGAAGAATTTAAAAAGGATTATCCATTTAAAGTACTGGCAACCGGACCCGGACATGGAATACAACACTCCAGTGGTAGGCTTATCATTCCGGTCTGGTTATCTACCGGAGAATTTGAAAATGGTCACCGACCTTCAGTGGTCTCAACCTTGTATAGTAACGATTATGGCAACACCTGGCAGATCGGGGATATTGCAGTAGATCACCAAAAAACCATTATTTATTCTGAAAATCAAGTACAGGCGGTGTCCGATCCAAATGAAACAGTCGCGGTAGAGTTGGCCGATGGTCGTGTGATGCTCAATTCGCGGTCGGAATCCCCCGAACATCGCAGGGTAGTGACAATCAGCCCAAATGGCTATTCAGACTGGTCTGATCCGCGATTTCACCCGGAGCTTTTTGATCCGGTATGTATGGCAAGTATGATCAGATATTCAAAAAAGCCTGAAGAGATGGGCAACGTTCTGCTGTTTGCCAATCCCAACACCATTGATGATCCTAAGCGATTCGGAAAGGTGGCTCGTGCGAGGGAGAACCTGACAATCCGTATGAGCCATGATGAGGGTGAAACATGGCCTGTAATCAAAGTGATTGAAAAAGGTATATCTGCATATTCGGATATGGCAGTGGATAAGGATAAAAATATTTATTTATTATTTGAAAAAGGCGGGATTGATGGGAATCAATATCAGTCGAAATATCTGACTTTAGCTAGATTTAATTTAGCACATATAATATCAAAATAATCAATTAAGTCGCTCCCACCTTCTTATATTTATGTACAGTTGGTATGGCTGATTATGCATAAATGGTGCTATCCGTTTCATGAGTCTTCACCAATCAATAAATAAAGGAGCATAGCACTCATTAATACGCGAGGTGATTAATTTATCGACTGGCAATAATGCAGGTCTCTGTAATTCAATTCCTTTTAATGCATCTTCAGTAGTGATTTTTGCCAAACAACACCCCAATGTGTCATACCATTAGTACCATATGTTCCTGTCAGCTAATGTGCATGATAAACGGGGATACTTCGGTAATCTTTATCTTTAGATTTTAACTAATAAATTATTACATTTTGCAAATACTGAAATATTCACTTATCCAACTATTTTCTATATAAGTGCTTATCAAATAATCTTTGGCAAGAGAATATTTTGAACTCAAGTTAATTTATCTTTTGATAGGAGCGACTTTTAAGTCCTCACCATGAAAAACGACCAGATGGGCTGGAATGCTCGTTTCAATCATTCTTCGCTCATCACCACCTATCAATAAATCCAGGATACCGTCTTTGTCCCAGTCAATAACACTTGGTCCTGCAAGATGACTGTAGAGTGGTACAAGTAACTGTGGGGGGCCAAACTTATTTGTGCCATTGTTTAAAAATAAAAAGACACCCCTGTGAAACATGTAGATGACTAGATCAGGATGTCCATCATTGTTCCAATCTGCAGTGGCATACCCAGATCGGTTGCCTTTTTTACGTTCCCAATAATCCTGAATGATAATGGCGCTATCTCCCACATGCATCAATGTATCAGGCTTGCCCAATTCCAACGTACGGTTCCCTTTATAGACTACAACATTACCCGGATGATTGGAAACCATGATATCGGCTATCCCATCCTTGTCCCAATCCAATATTGCCGGGAACAGCCTGTCTGGTAGATTTAAGTCCACGCCATCATATCTAAAATTCTTTGGTGGATGAAATCGCAGCTCTCCTTTCACCATTTGACCTTTATAAAAATATAATCTGCGCCCCATCGATCCGCTGATAATATCTAAAACACCATCTTCGTCCCAGTCAAAAGCCCTGGGAGTAATCCTGTCGGAATACCATTCCATTGGTCCCCAATGCGAACCGTCGCCGGTTACGATAGAAGCCGTTTCTACCGGACTTCCATCAACAAACTTTAATCTTTCCGCCGGAGCATATTTTCGATTCTTGTCTGAGCCTACATTTTTGACAATTGTTGGGAAGCCGCCCTCAGCACCCAATAAAAGATCTGTATCCCCATCACTGTCAAAATCTACAGGGTCAACAGTTGAGTTGCCCATCCCATATACTGAAGTGTTCTCGACGGCCTGAATTTTGAGATAATCTTTATAAATAAACTTTTCACCTTCCTTCTCATAGACGAGAAACCTGTCATTGTTCCCATAGTATGAAGTACCCACAAATTCATCCTGGCCGTCACCATCAAGGTCTGCCTCATCAATTCTAAGGGTCAAAAAAGTGTTGAGAGGGTTTCCATTACCATCTTTGATAAGACCTGAGTATTTTAGTTTGGGTTCTCCGGTAGATGCACTGTTCAAATAAATCCTGAGGTTCATATCATGAGCCCCTACGATCAGATCGAGCATCCCATCTTTATTGAAATCATAAACAAATGGATATGGTCCGGTGAATGTCTCAATAGGTTTCCCATCAGCCTCTATGATTTTTTCATTTTCAAAAACGGCTGTACCCTTTTCCCGGGTCACATTTTTCAGGAAAGCAACTTTCCCCTGATTGGGTGAGTATACTGAAGGGTCTTTGAATCCTTCATTCCTGGTTCTGATGTTCTCTACATCTGATTCAGGAACAATCTTTTTGGCATTTTCATAACCTATTATGATATCCTGCCTACCATCACCATCCCAATCAGCAATGCTCATTCTCGGACTATCCCACACATCATTTGCAGAATTAATGCCTTTTCCTTCAGTATTAAGCACATATTTTTTTATCCAAATGGGATTATCAGTTGTTCCATCATTAAAAAATACCATTAACCGGCCAGTAGTATCACTCTGATTGATTCGCACCTGGGGCTCATAGGCCATGATCTCTCTTTTTCCATCTCCATCCACGTCGACCACGTCAAAAAAGCGACCAATATCACCCTTAGGCATCAGCACCTCGTTATCCTCCAATGACCTGAACAGTGGTTCTGTTTTCGTTCCCACATTTTTGTAAAAAACAATTCCTCTGCCCCGTCGCAAATTTCCAAGCAAGTCTACCAATCCGTCACCATCCCAATCAATCATTTTGTAATCATTGGTTAGCCCCGGCAAAGGAGCCTTTACTTTCTGACCATAAGCAATGGGTTCATATGGAATCGAGTACCGATAATCTGGGCCTTCGTCATGATGTTGTCCTGTTACGATTTTGATTCCTTTTGCATCCTCCTTTTTTTGTTGTTCACATGAAAATACCATAGCTAAGACCAGTATTGGAAGGAGTGTTTTTATCGTGTTCATATTTTAGTTTAATTGATTGGTTTGATTAATCAGGTACTTATTGATTTCTTTTTGCAATTCTCTTTTAAATTCATTTTTGACATCCACATAGCTTGGGTCGGCAGCCAGGTTTTTCCATTCAAAAGGATCGCTGGCCTTGTAGTAGAGTTCCTCTTCACCATTGTTACAAAGTACATAGCTATATTCTTTTGAGGTCACGATATAATGTTGCTTTAATATGGACAGGCTATCATTCATGTTGGTGACTTCATTTCCTTGTACAACACTTACCACCCTATCCGGACCTTCATATTTCTGCTCTTCCTGACTTTTCAGAAAGGGTACCAGGCTATGTCCATCCAGTGCTATCTGGTTAGTATTTGCATTTGGGTTTTGAGGCAATCCTGCCAGTTCATTCAGAGTAGGATAAAGGTCAAGCAATGAGACGGGGTGTGAAACTTCACCTATACCGATGGCTGGTCCTGAAAAAACCAGGGGAACATGCAGACTCTCATGCCAGACTGAGTTTTTGAACAGAAAATTCTTTTCTCCCATGTGAAAGCCGTGGTCACTGGTAAAAATGATAATGGTATTGTCTCTGTATGGACTCTTATCAAGAGCTTGCATGATCTTACCAAGCTGATCATCTACTATGGCAGCACATGCGAGGTAAGCTTGTGTCCATTCCTTTAACTTGTGATCCCCTCCCGCAGTCTGAATTTCATTGTACCTTCTGAACCCGTAATCTGTGTTGGACGTGCCCTCTTCTACAGCTAAAATACGGGCGCAATCATCCAGGTCATCAGTTTTTCTTGTTGCGACAATAATTTCATCCACAGGGAACCTGTCCAGATAATTTTGTGGTGCATAATATGGGGTGTGGGTCGCCGTGAAACCTATAGCCAGTAAAAATGGCTGGTCGTGATCCTGATTTAATATATCCACCGCGTAATTGGCACTTTTTTCATCTGGTAACAGATCCCGGTCCTGATCAGATACGTACCTGAAAGGCTGACTGTATGACATCCAACCCTTATATCCCTTGATTCCTTTTTCTGGATTGGGTTCGAATTCGGGAATATCCGCAAGTGAACCAAAAGTGCTTTCCCAGCTGTTTTGAAATGCTAGGTGCTTATTGGGATGGGGTAAAAACCCAAGTGAATCTATCCCTCCTGTCACATGTGATCCATCCCATGGGAAAGGGCTGAAACTCTGCTGAATGCCGTAATTTTCATGAGGCCATTCCTTACTTCCATTGTGGAAAATTTTTCCTGTCCCGTACGCATTGTATCCATTGTTATAAAAATGGTGGACGAACGTAGTAGCTTCTTTGAGTACAGGGCTTGCCCGATAGTATCTTGTTTCATGTCTGAATCCGAAATACCGGCTGTGTTGCGGTGAAATACCTGTTAAAAAGCTAGCCCGGGAAGGAGCACATATCGGATCATTCACATAGGCATTGACAAAGCTTACTCCACCTCTTGCCAACTTTTGAAGGTTTGGCATGCTGGCATTCGGATGGCCGATGCTGTTTACAGCTATGTCATTTAGATCATCGCAAACAATGAAAATAATATTTGGCCTGCTTGCGGATTCTGGTGTCTCCCTGGAAGCATTTCTACATCCTGAGAATGAAATTATAAATAATAAAAGCGCTGTCCCGGCCAACCAGTAAACCACACCATGGTTTTTTCCTAAATAAAAATATCCAATCATCCGATTCTTCATTAATAATTACCAATTCGCACAGGACCAGTATCCACTGCTTTTACCGTTTGATCAAAAGATTTTCTAAGTAACTCTAACTTGGTCTTTTCATATTTTTGATCATTCCACAGATTTTGATGCTCGCAGGGGTCATTCTGTAAATCATACAATTCACCATATTCATACCCATGGTATACCACCAGCTTAAACCTGGAATCTCGGATCATGGTGGCATAGTCTTTTGGTGTGTGGTCCAGTGCATCGTAATATTCGGACCTCACAAAACCCCTAAACTGGTCTGGAGATTCTTTTCCTGTAAGAATCCCGGTTAGGGATCTGCCTTGCACTTTGTCATGAATTGGCAGTTCAACAGCTTCCATAATCGTTGGAAATAAATCGATCAGTTCTACCATGCCATCCGCCACTATACCTTTTTGGTAATGATCAGGCCATGAAATGATCAGAGGTACTCTCACCAATCCCTCATAAAATCGACACCCCTTTTTCTGAAGACCATGATCACCTACCATATCCCCATGATCTGCCGTAAAAATGATAATTGTATTGTCTAACTGCCCGGTTTCTTTAAGTACTTCGAACAATCGCCCCAATTGGTAATCTATCTGGTCAATCATTGCCCAGTATCTGGCCTGTAGTTCCCTTGCCTTAAATTCCTCCGGATATTGTGCACTTGTCTGAAAATGCACAAAGTCAAGTTTTTCATTTTGTATTTCCAAATCCGAAGATTGAAAACATGGTCCCGGAAGTGCTTCTATTTCGTACCTGTCAAGATATTTCTGTGGCGGGTCGTACGGATTGTGTGGGTCAAAAATATTCAGGCTATAAAACCAGGGTTCTCCTTTTTTTCTTCCTACAAAATCAATCGCATTTTCCACACACCAGGTAGTTTGGTGATAAGGTTCGGGGATATAGCCCAGCGAATCATATAGCCGGTCATAAGATCTTCCTTTTCCTTCCAACCATTCGATATATTCATTTCCCTCCGGCCAGCTATCCCAGGGATGGTGGGACCAGCTGATTTCAGCCAAATCATAACCCAGACCTGCCACAGGTTCAATCCTGCCATCAGTTGAGCTCAAATGTAATTTCCCGGAAAGCCCGCACGAATATCCATTCTTTGAAAGTATCTGAGGGATTAGCGGGAATGGATTGTCCCAGGTATCACCTCCGTTTGTCGTGTTATGGATCGTGGATGGGTACATTCCTGTGAGGAAGCTTGCTCTACTGGGAGTGCACACAGGGGATTGCACAAACGCGTGAGTAAAAGCTACGCCATTCCTGACCAGTTTATTTAAGTTGGGTGTATTTACATAGGGGTTATTCAAGGCACCTATCGTATCCCAACGCTGTTGATCCGTACATATCCATAGGATATTTGGAGAGGGCTCTTCTTTTTCCCTGGCAGCAAAACTCAGAAAAGCTAGCAGGGCGATAGTACAAAATCTCGGCATCATTAATTATCAGATTTATGTGTCCATGTATAACTGGTCAGGTCAAAATCAAAAGCACCTTTTTTCAGGGCTTCCTCCTTTTCAAAAGCGGGAATCCATTTTCCTAATCGTCTGGCAATATCGGCATAGCTGCTATCTCCGGACAGATTGTTGATCTCCTCAGGGTCCACAGCATGGTCATAGAGTTCCTCACTCTTATCCCAATACCGGATCAGCCGATAACGTTCGTCACAAACCGCATAATTACCTTTTCCGAAAACCGTGACGGAGGGCTTTTCCCTGACTCTTCCTTTTTCTTTAAAAAAGGGAACAAGTGATTCTCCATCCAAGTGCGGTACATCCTCAAGTCTGCATAATTTCGCAAGTGTTGGATAGATGTCAACCAGATTTACAGCTTCTCCGACCAGTTGTGGGGTAATCCCTGGTCCGGCTATCAGAAAAGGCACACGTGTAGCCCGTTGCCAAAGTGTACTCTTGTGCAGATGCATCTTTTCACCATGATGCCACCCGTGATCTGACCATAAAACTACCAGGGTATTTTTGGCATACTTGCTGTTACCTAAAGCTTCCAATAGATCACCAATAAGCTTGTCAGCGTACGTAATGCTCGAAAGATAAGCCTGAACGGCTTTTTTCCTGTTGTCAGTTTTCTCAAGGATTTCAAGGTCCTTATACCTGTACATAGCCATTTCCTTTCCAGGCGCTGGAATGTCATCCAGGTCTGAGGGAACAATATCAGGAACTTTGACCTGATCAATTGGATAATAATCGATGTATTTTTTGGGGAAGTACCAGGGAATATGTGGCCGGTAGATTCCAATCGCGAGAAAGAAGGGTTGGTCGTGGGACTGATTTAGAAAACCCATTCCGTAATTCACGGCCTGCCCATCTCCCATCTCATAGTCCTCTTTATCAAGCGCTTTCCAGTCAAAAGCCTCAAAATTGGAAAGTCTGTTTTTTCCATCCAGGTTATGTCCAGGAAACCAGGAAGGTTTTTCATCAGATAGGAACGGATAATACCTATTGTGCGACCAGGGGTCATCAAAAACCTGGTCTTGAAAATGATCCCACTGATCAGGAGGATTAAACCCTGCGGTATGATGAAAAATTTTGCCAGCCCCATTTACCAGATAACCATTTTCTTTGAATAACATGGGCAGACTCTTTGCTTCAGGCAGATTCGGTTTCCACCATTGATCATTGCCATATATTCCTGAACTATAAGGCATTAACCCGGTCAATATGGCTGTACGGGATGGGTTACAGACTGGCGAAGGACAATGGGCATTGACGAAATTCAGTCCGCTCGCAGCCAGGCTATCCATGTATGGCGTATACACCTCTCCCTCGTATCCATCCAGAAACCCTACCCAATCATTCATGTCATCAACGCTGATAAACAGGACATTGACGCGGTCATCCTGCTTTAGGCAACCAGTAAGTATTAGGATCAAAAGCAATAAGTGGATTTTCTGCACTTTCCTTTATCTTATCGATTTATAATCATGCAAAACTTCTATAGATGATTCTAATGCTTTGTCTTTAGCATCAGAAAAATAATTATCTATAATAGAGGTGATATTAATGGTTATGGATATTAGATACAGAAAGAACTTACCCTGACTACGGTCAGGGTAAGCTCTCAATTTCAAATCAAAATCAATAACCAGGGTTATTAGAAGTAATGGCATCATTCCTTTCAACGGTATTGGCAGGAAGTGGCCAAAGTAAATTGGTCTGATCAATATTTACCTGACTTACCAGTGGAATCGCCAAAACAGCGGTATCAGGAAAATTAGTCTTCAGGTCTGTGTTGTACTGTGCAGAGCCCTGTACAGACGAAATCAGCTTTCCAAAACGCACTGCATCGAAAAACTCATGGCCTTCCAGACAAAGCTCCTTGTTCCTTTCAACAAACAGACTATCCAAAAATTGATCGACAGAGAGGCCGGATGTAATATCAGCCACATTTGCTCTGTTCCTCACCTGATTGATGTAAGGTTCAGCTTCAACGACTTTATTATTTCGTGCCTTGGCTTCGGCAATCATTAACAGCAGGTCTGCATATCGGAAAAGGGGTTGATTGATAGCTGATGTCTCGTCATTGGCATCCTCGTATTTTTTGAAATGTGGCATCGGATCAGCTCCCTCCCAATAATTCACAGTGCCAGCATTTGTTGGCCAACTGGTTCTGAAAAAGTCATTCAACCGCTTATCATTGGGTGAAAAACTATGGAAAAACTGTAATTCTGCAAAAATAGCACCATTTGGCTGCTCAGGTGATATACCTACCGCGTCTACCGGGACAATCGCATTTGCAAGCGCCGCCCTGTTGGAAGATGTTGCCCCAGCGAATTGAATCTCAAAGATGCTCTCTATTGTATTAGATCCTCCGATACATCCATTGGCTCCCAGGTATTCCGTTGTTAATGCAAGTCCACTGCTATTTTCAACCATTAATAGCGTTGATTCTGCTAATCCGTAATTCCCCATGGTCAGGTGAACAAGTCCTAATATGGTATTTGCAGCTTCCTGATTGGCTCGACCAGTGTCTGCTGTTCCTCTTAACTCTGCAATTGTCGGAAGGTTAGTCACAGCAAACTCCAGATCAGCAATAATAGCGGTATAGATTTCGCTGGAAGTAGTTCTTGGTATGGATGAAGCCCTGACCACATCATCAATTGATGAGAAATTAGTCAGAGGTTTCTCAAGAAAGGGCACATCTCCAAACCACCTTACAAGATTGAAATAGTAATAAGCCCTGAGAAAACGAGTCTCAGCTTGTAACCTAACCTGCAGGTTGGGGTCTGCAAAAGTGAATTCTGAGATTCTTTCTAATGCAGAATTAGCCCGATTTATTCCCGTGTACATGTCATCCCAGATACCACCTGTATTATTTGGCAGCTGCGAGTTGTCAAACTGGTCGAAAGGATTGTTTTGATTTGTTCCTACTGCTGATGCATTGGCATTATCAAGAACTAAATCTGCCTGCATAGCATCAAGAGGTTGATAAACACCATTTACAGCAAACACAAAATCTTCATCACTAGTATAAAAATTTGCCTCTGTAAAGTTGCTATACGCTTCCTCCTTTAAGAAATCTTCCATGCAGCCAGTTAGAAATGCAGCCGCTACTGTAAATATGACTATTATATTATTTTTCATGTCTGAATGCTTAAATATCTACTAATTGATTAAAGGGATAAATTGACACCAAGCATGATTGTCCTGGCCATTGGATATCCTCCTGTTTCGTATCCCAGGTTGGTTGTACTTTGACCACCTGAATTAACTTCAGGTGAAGTACCCTCATAGTCTGTCCAAACTGCCAGATTCTGAGCGGACACGTAAACCCTCAGGTTTTGAGCAAATTTGATTATGCTCCTGTTGAGGTTAACACCCAGACTGATATTTTGGATTTTGACGTACGAGCCATCCTCAATAGCCAATGTTTCATTAGCCTTGAAGATACCATCCGAAGCTTCGGATCCAGCACGTGGATATTTGGCATCAGGATTTTCAGGCGTCCATGAATTATTCAATAATGAAGCATACTTGTTTGTACGCATTTGTTCAGGATCTCTCCCATGATAGGCAGAGGTATTAAATATATCGTGTCCGATAGATCCCGAGATCAGTGCAGAAAAATCAAAGATTTTATATCTGAAATTGTTATTGATTCCAAAGGTAAAATCAGGATGTGGGTTGCCAATGGCCACTCTGTCATCCGCATTGATCACTCCATCAGTGGCATCAGGGACACCGTCATTGTCAGTATCTACAGTAAGCTGATCAACAAACTTTATATCACCCAGCTCTGGAGTAGAAACAGTGTGAGCAACTCCGGCATCAATATCAGCCTGAGTAATCAAACCGTCCGTTTGAAAACCAAAAAATGATCCCAACGGTGCTCCTACTTTTATTAGTGACCTGTACTCCCCTCTTTCCACAGCACCACTCACCGTAAACTCATCTTCCAATGGACTAATCTCAGTGACCTTGTTTCGATATTGAGCATAGTTAATGTTGGTTGACCATCCAAAGTCATTGGTCTTAATCCAGTTTCCGGTAATGTTAAATTCAAATCCTTTGTTTTCAATTCCACCAATATTCATCAGTGCTGAACCAAAACCAGTCAGAGGATCAAGTTGAACACTCACCAGCAAGTCGTCGGTTCGCTTCCAGTAAGCATCAAATGTGACCGCCAATAGATCATTAAAAAGACCTAAGTCAATTCCGATATCTGTCTGCTTTGTGGATTCCCATTTGAGTGCATTGTTTTCCGGTCCGGCGGGATAAAAAGTGCTTACTTCATTGCCGTTAAAACTATACCTGCCATTACCTAGAATTAAGTTAGACTGATTTGTTCCTATTTCCGTATTCCCTGTGGTCCCCCAGCTTACTCTTGTTTTCAGGTTACTGATCTGACTAACCTGATCCATAAAAGATTCTTCAGAGATTCTCCATGCAAAAGCTGCTGCTGGAAAAACACCCCACTTATTATCTTCAGCAAACCTGGAAGAACCATCTGCACGAACACTGGCGGTCACCAGGTACTTGCCCTGGAAGCCGTAATTTACCCTTGCCAGATAGGAAGCCATAGTCCATTTACTTCGGGCTGAACTTGTGGTTAACAGGTCAGTACCTTGTCCGTCAGCATCTGCACCTAAACGATCAAATGGGAAGTTGGCATCCTGAGAGAAAAAGGTATTGACCATATTGTACTGTACCGAGAACCCTGCTACTGCATCAATGGAATGATCCCCTGACAATAGATTATAATTAAGGGTGTTCTCATTCACATAATTCTCCATGTTGTTTGCATGCCTGATCAATCTGCTTCCCTGGGTTAGGTTGGAAGTGTAATAGATCGTATTGTCCCGGCTATCTATGTTAGCTCCAACACTCACTTTCAATTTCAAATTATCCAGAATACTGTATTCAGTAAATAAATTACCCAGAATACGATTCATCTTCCTTTTGTCTTGCTGGTCGGTCAATAATGCAAGGGGATGATTCATCGGATACGGACTTCTCATGATTGCATTCGCATAATTAGCGTTATTTCTGAAAGGCTGTCCATTATCATCATATACCGGATGAAACGGATAGGTCAGCATTCCAGCCGTGATTGAACCCATACCGAATATTCCATTGGCGGTCCCATCTACCCAGGCAAAATTATTCTCTGTACGCGAAGCAATCAGTGAATTTCCTACCCGGATTCTGTCATTCACCTGGGCATCCAGGTTGACTTTCATACCAAACCGTTTAAGGTCTGAGCCCAATAAAACTCCCTCCTGATCAAAATAGCTTCCACCGACAGAATAAGTTAAGTTTTCATTTCCTCCTGAAGCTGTCAGGTTAAAATTTCTAACCTGTGCCGGTCTGGTTTGCTCCTCCAGCCAGTTGGTACTCGGTAAAGTATCTGCAAAGCTGTATGGCTGTGAAAGGCCGGCATCATATTCAGGACTGGAGGTATTGCTTTGGTGTTGCTGTAAATAAGCCTGGAATTGTTGTGTGGACATCATTTCCGGTAGCATAATGGCATTTTGCCACCCATTGGAATAATTAAGATCAAGCTTTCCTTCACCAGCCTTTCCTCTTTTTGTCGTGATAATAATTACTCCATTTGAACCCCTTGCTCCATAGATAGATGTTGCAGATGCGTCTTTTAAAACATTGATAGATTCTATATCAGCAGGATTAAGAAAGGCCAATGGATTCTCATGATTAATCCTGGATCCGGAACCTGGACCCGAATAAGTATTTACTTCATTGGCATCATTGAAAATAGGAACACCGTCTATTACATATAAAGGCTCATTACTGCCTAAAAATGAATTGGAACCCCTAATCCTCACTGATGTTAAACCTCCCGGAGCTGCACTAGCCTGCTTCACATTGACTCCTGCTAATCTTCCCTGCAACATCTGATCAGCACTTGATATATTTAATCCTTCTATCTCAGTTGCATCGATTGAGCTCACAGATCCAGTGAGATCTTTTCTTTCCTGAGACCCATATCCAATGACCACTACCTCTTCCAGAGCAGTCAGGTCTTCGTCCAGGATGATATCTATAACAGACCTGCTATTAATAGCTACTTCCTGGTTTTTGTAGCCAACAAACGAAAAAACCAGTGTCTTGGCATCTTCAGGGATTGTTAGTGAATATGTTCCGTCTAGTTGAGTAATTGTACCAATGGTTGTTCCCTTTACCAATACACTTACACCTGGAAGACCGGTATTGTCCTCAGCAGATGTTACTGTTCCTTGAATTTCTGGCCCTTGCAAGACAATCTCAACAATAGGATTTGATTGTAAATCCTGATTTCGATTAACATTGATGTTATTGTTCACCTGTTTAAACCTGAGATTAGCTTCCTTTGAGACCTGTAATAAAATTGATTCCAGAGATTTTTCTCCTGATGCAATACTGATTAGTGAACTATTCCTTGAAATTTCGACATCATTGTAGGTGAAATGGAAATCTGTCAACTTCTCAAGTTCAGAAAATAATTGAGTAAGGGTTGCTTTCTCAATATCAATCTTTACATAAACTTCTTTTACACTTTCATATTTTTGAGCCTCAGTACTTCCGGCTAAAACCAGATTAAAAAATAATACTTTGACAAAAAAACCGAAAAATGATAGCTTCATGGCAATATCGATTAGCCTGAGTAAATAATTTTTCATATTTTAGGTTGTTTGTTAATTAGCGATAATTTTCAAATGTTAGGACCACTCTGGTCCTGATCTATGACCGGTAACAAGCTGCGAAATTGTTACCGGTCTTTTTTGTTTTTATATCTTCATATAAAAGGGATTTAAAATTTTATAAATACTTTTTTACCATCTAATTCAAATTTGAAATCCAACACAAAGCCCATGCTTAGCAATACATTTTCAAGGCTTTGATTCTCGAATTTACCTGAGTAGCTTAACTCTCTATTTTCAAAATTTTCGATAACTATATCAACTCCATACCACAGTTCCAGTCTTGATTTTATTTTCTGTAGATCAGCATGATTAAAAGCCAGTACTCCTGACTTCCATCCCTCAACCAGTAATTTGTCATAATCGATAACAGCAGAAAAATTATTTTCCTGATGGTCGTAATTCACCTGTTCACCTGGTTGTAAAATGATAGATTCTAGCTGTTTGGCAATTTGCCTTACGGCCACCTTCCCTTCTGAGAGACTTACGCTTACCAATTCTTTATTAAACAAATTGGAAACATTGAATTCTGTTCCAAGCGCTTCTACTTCAAGCTCTCCGGAATAGACGACAAAGGGTTTTTCTTTATTCTCAGCTACTTCAAAAAATGCTTCACCATCTAGCCAGACTTCTCTTTTATTAGTTGAAAAGGCTTTATGGTATCTTACTTCACTGCCGGCATTCAAAATAATTTTAGATCCATCAGTCAGGTAAATTGTAGATTTTACTCCTGGCAAATTGGACTTGATGATTGTCTCCTGTGGAGCGACATATGCGTTTTTCAGTTGGTAATCATAAAACACATGGAAAAACGCAAATGCAAGTCCTATGACTGCTGCATATTTTAGTATTGATCTCCACTGTATGAGGAGTCCATAGTTAGGTTTTTCCTGCTTATTATTGAGCCTTTCCCAAAGCTGGTCACGAACCTCATCCTGATTGATAATGACTTTCTGGCTTTGTGAGTTGGCCAGCCAATGTTCACAAAGATGATTAAAAAGCATCTCGTTATCATCAGTTTCTTTACACCAGTTATCTAACTCATCATGCTCTTCCTTGGAGATATTCCCTGATAAGTGTCTGGTTATTAACGAATAGATTCTTTCGCTTTCCACTTTAGTATTCTTGGTCTTTGCCTCTTTAGACAATGCAGAACTGAATACACGTAATCGATAAGATTTTTTTTTTAGAAAAAAATGAAATTTCTTGGAAACATCCTCCGAACCTTGGGATGATGCCGTTTATTTTCAATGAAAGACTTTAAGGCTTTACATAAATCAGCGATGGCAAGTTCAAGATGCTTTTCAACAGTTCTTACTGATAAGTCCAAAATTTCACTAACCTCATTTACTGTCAGACCTTCCTCTCTAATCATCTTGTAAACCATTTGTCTTTGAGAAGGTAGTTGCCTCACAGCTTCATCAAGTACTTTCATTTCAACAGTATCTTCATGCATTTGGTGGTGACTTACCTCTCTTTCAATGATATAATCTTCAATTTGAAATTCATCCGCAATCACAAGAAATTTCTTCTGGCTTTTAATTAGATTAAGACACCTGTTGCGAACAGATTTATATAAATAAGCATTAACATTTTGAATTTCAGATTGCCTTTTACTCTTTTTCAGTAAAAGAAAGATCACTTCAGATACAACCTCCTCTGCATAGACCGGATGCTTAACAAACTTTAAACTGAATTGGTACAACCTTGGATAATAGTAGTCAAAAAAGGCTTCAAAGGATTCCCGATCATTATTGTGGATGATGCTGTGCCAAACCTTATCTAAATCCATTGTTACTAAATCAATGTCTTATTGGACTACTTTAGTACATCAGCAAATTATTATGCTAATTTTAAAAATAATATACACTTTACTGTGTAACTCATAAATATATAAAGATTGTCAATACTCAAATTATTAATTTTTGAAATTTCATTTATTTGGTCCCTATTAAGTGAAACACGATCTGAAATATTCTATTCTTCTCACAACCCGGTTTCAATTTGCAAAATAATATAGTTATTCGTAATTTAATCTAATGGTTATTCATGAGTTTGTCGGGTTATTTCTAATCCTCCTGGGATTTCTGGTTAAGAAATTTCCAAACCTTATAGCAGGGTACAATACCATGTCTGCAGAAGAAAAAGCCCGTGTAGATGTAGAAGGCTTATCATCTCACATGCGCAATTCCTTGATCGTGATCGGATTGCTTATGATTATTATTACACGGCTGTCAATTACTTTAGAGCTATCCATAAGTCCTTTTTTTATCATTGTCGGGACAATTCTTCCCGGTACCCTGTATATGATAATCGGTTCGCAGAGGTACATGAAAAAGGCTAGTCAGAGTGTAAACAAAAAAGGAATGATCATTGGAGTGGTGGTTATATCCGTAAGTGCTGTACTGGTTACTGTTTTGATTTTTAATGGTACACGTTCCCCACAATTTGATATTGCAGGTAATCAACTCAGCATCTCCGGTATGTATGGAGGTGACTTACAAATACGTAATGCCCACTTGCTTGAAAAGCTTCCTACCATCAAAATGAAGACGAATGGATTTAGTCTTGGGGAAAACAAACGTGGCAACTTCAAGCTGGAAGAATTCGGTCAATGCAAGCTCTTCATAGAATCAATGGCAGGACCCTTTATCTACCTGGAATCAAAAGATGGTGCTAAAATCATTATCAGTACCAAATCAAGAGCAAAAACAGAGGAATTGCTTGCTGAGCTTCAACAAATAGTGAATTAATTCAAGACTCAGCTATTTTGTATTTACCCACATAATCTTTTTCCAGTTGAGCAAAGAGCTTCATCATCTCACTCGTCACTGAGCCATCTTCTGACGACGCATATTTCCAGTGGTCAATTGTGTGGATAGGTAACACTTTTTTAGTTGTCCCTGTAATGAAAACCTCTTTAGCTGATGCCAGCTCCTCGATCGTAACTGTACGCTGTTGTACTTTACCCCACTCCCGTATCAGGTGTTTCCGGGTAACACCATGCAGTACCTGTTCTTCCGGTGTGATCAATTCACCCTTACTATTAACAATAAAAATATTGCTTCTCGTAAGTTCATGAACCACACCATTGTGAATATACAGTACGTCATAAGCACCCTGATTACTGATTTGTTGCTGCAACCAGATACCCGTCATATAATTGATGGTTTTCACTGTTGGGATGTCTCTCAAATATTCATGAGTGATCAGTTTCACACCATTGGCAAACATATCTTCAGTAGGAAATGAGATGGGTTCCTGGGTGACGATGAGATTGGATTTGCCTATAGCATAGGGCCCATTTCCTGTCCCACCTGTCAGGACGATCCGGATCCCGGAAACATCCATCTTGTTTTGGTCAAACATCTCAAAAAGAAGTTCTTTGAGCTCGTCCCTGGAAACAGGAGGCCTCAGTCTTGCCAGCTCAGCTCCCTTATAAAACCGATCCAGATGATCTTCCATAAATAAAGGCACACCATCGGTTAGCCGAAAAAAGTCAAAGATTCCATACCCTCTTAGCAAGGCGATGTCATCTATCGGAAAACTTACTTCTTCCTGATCCAGGAGTTGTCCATTAAAAATGCACTTCATAACAGGAGATTTTGAAGGAAATAGATTTATACTTCTACTGAAAACAACTGATCAAGGTTAGTAAAAATCCAAAATTGATAACAAATCTGACCAAATTTCAGGGTTTTTATTGAGTTTTCATGAATTGACTATTTCCCTATTATTAAAAACTGGACTAAATTGTAGGACTCACTAGTCCCTCTTAGCCTATGAAATTGCTGCGTAGCTTGTCGCTTATCATCAACTACAACACCTTTATTGTTACTTTTCTGGCACTTGCATCGACCATCATTTGTGAGCATTACGGAATTGCGGCAAATTTCCCGCTTACGATTGTTGGAGTGGCCATTGTATTCCCCATTGTGTTTTCCATCAACAGTGCCTACACACGTAGAGAAACAGCGCTCACCAATCTTGGGGACTTTGTAAACCACATGACAGCCTTGTACCATGCATCACGGGACTGGCTCAACCCTGCTCAACCTGATTTTCAAAAAGAGACCAAGCAAAGAATAGTGGCTTGTTTTGACCAGCTAAGGGTATTGTTTACAAGCATGGACGAAAAGGACATACATGAAAACGAAACAAAATTAGCAGAGCACCTCTCTGATCTTTCTTCGTTTGCTCAGAAGCTTAGAGACTTTGGTGTGCATGGCACCGAGATGTCCAGGATCAGCCAATACCTGACCAGAATTGGTGGAGCTGTTGAAGACATGAAAGTTGTATTGAAATACCGGACCCCTGTCACACTGCGGGCCTACAGCAAACTTTCCATCTACAGCTTCCCGGTTTCGTATGGGCCCTATTTTGTCTATGCCGCTCAGGAATATACTTTTGGACTCGCCTATGTGATGCCCGTAATCTTCAGCTTTATCCTGGTGAGCCTGGATAATATTCAGAACCATCTTGAAAACCCTTTTGATCAGATAGGTGAAGACGACGTAAAGTTCGGAACACAGCGTTTTGAGGAAATGCTGAAATAGCTACGAGTCTAGGTCATTTATCACCTTTTAAACCTTTCTTTTCCCGGTGGACAACTATTTTTGCATCAATGTACACATTGGTCCGAAAACTCCTCTTTCTTCTTCCTGCTGAAACAGCTCACCACTTTACCACTTCCCTACTCCGGTTTTTATTTAAAATTCCATTGGTCAGACCTATCTTTTCAGGCTTGTACCGGGTAAGCAACCCCAGGCTGCATCGAAAAGTCTTTGGATTAGATTTCCCCAATCCAGTTGGACTTGCAGCAGGTTTTGATAAAAACGGCGCCTTCACAAATGAATTTGCTGCCATGGGTTTTGGCTTTATTGAAATCGGGACAGTGACACCTCTCCCCCAACCTGGCAACCCGAGGCCAAGACTCTTCAGGCTAAAAGAAGACCAGGCACTCATCAACAGGATGGGATTCAACAATGAGGGAATGCAAAGCGTGGTAAAAAACCTGCGAAAAAAATCAAAAGAGGTCATTATCGGTGGTAACATTGGAAAGAACAAGATCACCCCGAACGAGCAGGCTCAGGATGACTATCAAAAGTGTTTTGAAACGCTCTACCCGCATGTAGATTATTTTGTGGTGAATGTGAGTAGTCCGAACACACCCGGACTTCGTGAACTCCAGGAAAAGGAACCTCTGCAGAAATTGCTGCAATCTCTAAAAACCTTAAATGACAATAAACCCACACCAAAACCCATCTTACTGAAGATAGCTCCCGACCTGACTGATTCTCAATTGGATGATATTTTGGAGATTACACAAGAGACCAAAATTGATGGAGTCATTGCAACCAATACCACCATCGATCGTTCTGGATTGAAAACCCAAAAAGAAAAAATTGAGAAAATTGGGGCAGGTGGACTCAGTGGTGCTCCTTTGTTTGACAGGTCAACCGAAATCATCAGGTATCTGAAAAAAGGAAACAAAAACCTGGTGATCATCGCAGTTGGTGGAATTCATTCTTCTGAAAAAGCCATTGAGAAATTGAATGCCGGAGCGAGCCTGGTCCAGGTATACACCGGATTGATCTACGGCGGGCCTGCACTCATCCGAAACATTAACCTGGCAATCCTTAAAAATCTTGATGGGGCATAAAATCTCCATTACTTTTGTCGTTTATCATTCAGCATGGCACAAAACACCTATAAGAGGCAGAAAACAAAAGAACCCAAATCATTCAGTTTTAGCATTTCGCTATTCAATGACAGAAAGTTCCACCTCGCCATAGGTTTATTTTTGTTGCTGGCCTCCATCTTCCTGGCAGTATCATTCATCTCCTATCTCACAGCAGGAAAAGCCGATCAAAGTGTGGTAGAAGCCATGACCGAGACCGGAATCAAGGAATCGGGGCAGCAGGTGAAAAACTGGTTTGGACTGATTGGTGCATTTACCGCCCACTACTTCATTTTCAGATGGTGGGGCATCATGTCTTTGCTTGTTCCCCCATTGCTCTTCCTAGTGGGGCATCGCATCATCTGGAAGACGAGGATAGTTTCATTAATAAAATCCTTTTCATTCACCCTTTTTTATCTGCTTTGGGTAAGCATTTCCATAGGATATTTCCTATTAAACTCCGATGATGTATCGGAGCTTGGATTTCTCAGTGGCGGAGTAGGATTTGAAATGGCCATCATCATCGAAAGCCTGATGGGCTGGGGAACCGTGCTGTTCTTAATCTTTATGTTTATCGTTTTCAACATGTATTTTTTCAACATCACGCAGTTGGAAACTGTCAACAATTTTCTCCAAAGCAGTCGCGAAAAGCTAAGGAATTTCTCTTTCAAACCCGGCTCAGAAAATTCCAGTCTTGAGTCGCTACTCACCCAGGTAAAAGAGGAAGTAGAAGCCGAAGAGCATGAGGGAGATAAAGAAGACGATGGGAAAGAAGAAAACCTTACTGAGGAATGGAAGGTGACAAAAGAAGACCTTAAGAAAAAACCGGAACCAGTGGAAGAGCTGGAGCTAGCCGTGGAAGAGCCAAAGCCCGTAGAACAGCCCAAAGGTATAGAAGAGGAGGCCGTAGATATGGAGGTTGAAGAGAAGAAAGACGATGAAGTAAGGGTGACTACCAGCGAAAACTATGATCCCACTCTGGACCTGCCAAAATATAAATATCCAACGGCAGACCTGTTGACGGATTATCCTAAAAAAGACATCCAGGTCACCAAGGATGAGCTTGAGCAGAATAAAGACAAAATTGTTCGTACACTGGTCAACTTCAAAATAGGTATCTCAAGCATTAAAGCTACCATAGGGCCTACGGTTACACTTTATGAGATCGTTCCCGAAGCAGGGGTAAAGATCTCCAAGATCAAGAACCTGGAAGATGATATCGCTCTAAGTCTTGCTGCCCTGGGAATCAGGATTATTGCTCCTATTCCGGGAAGAGGAACCATTGGTATTGAAGTGCCGAATAAGAACCGGGAGATGGTTGACATCAAGTCGGTCATCACAACGGAAAAGTTTATGAAAAGTGACAAGGACCTTCCTGTAGTGCTGGGTAAAACCATCTCTAATGAAGTGTATGTCACCGACCTGGCAAAGATGCCTCACCTCCTCATGGCAGGAGCTACCGGACAGGGTAAGTCAGTCGGACTCAACATGATCATTGCTTCACTAATCTATAAGAAGCACCCTTCACAACTCAAATTTGTCATGGTGGATCCTAAAAAAGTGGAGCTCACACTTTTCAACAAGATTGAAAACCACTTCCTGGCAAAGTTGCCGGATACTGATGAAGCCATCATTACAGATACACAAAAAGTAGTTCACACACTCAACTCCCTGTGTATCGAAATGGATACCCGGTACAACCTGCTAAAAGAAGCAGGCTGTCGTAACCTAAAGGAATACAACAGAAAGTTTATCTCCCGTCGGTTAAACCCACAAAAAGGACATAGATACCTCCCCTATATCGTACTGATCATTGATGAGCTAGCTGACCTGATGATGACGGCTGGAAAAGAAATTGAGACGCCCATTGCCAGGCTTGCTCAGTTAGCAAGAGCCATTGGCATTCATCTGATTGTGGCTACCCAAAGGCCATCCGTGAATGTGATCACAGGTATTATCAAAGCCAACTTCCCGGCACGTCTTTCCTTCAGAGTAACTTCAAAAGTGGACTCAAGAACTATCCTGGATGCCGGTGGTGCTGACCAACTTATCGGAATGGGAGATATGCTTTTAAGCATGGGATCGGAAATCATCAGGCTTCAGTGTGCTTTCGTTGATACACCAGAAGTAGATAGAATTTGTGAATTTGTTGGGGACCAGAGAGGGTACGATTCCGCATACATGTTGCCTGAATTCGTGGGAGATGATGAAGGCGAAGTAGGAGCTGTAGACCTGTCAGACAGGGACTCACTTTTTGATGATGCCGCAAAATTAATTGTGCTTCATCAGCAGGGAAGTACCTCTCTTATTCAAAGAAAGCTTAAATTGGGTTACAATAGAGCCGGTAGGTTGATCGATCAACTGGAAGCTGCTGGAATCGTAGGCCCCTTTGAAGGAAGCAAGGCAAGAGAAGTTTTAATCAAAGATGAATACTCTTTGGAACAATTATTGTCGGAGATAGACAACAAATACTAAAAATAAAAGAGAAATGAAACGCATTGTGTTACTAGCCGCAGTATTAATGATCAACCTTGGAGCCTATGCCCAATATGATCCTGAGGCTTTGGATATTTTGAATGCCATGAGTGCCAAATACAAAGGCATGGAAGCATTCTCAGCAGAGTTCACCCAGGAGATGATCAACGAAAGTGTGGGTCTGAGTGAGAAATTAAAGGGTGAGATCACTGTTAAGGACAACATGTACTATCTGAAAATTGCAGATCAGGAAGTGTTTAACAATGGGGAAGATCTCTGGAACTACAACAAAGACATCAAGGAAGTGACTGTCACCCCTTATGATCCTAACGAGCAAGAGATTTCTTTGAATAATATTTTTGATATCTACCAGGATGGTTTTAAATACATCCTCATGGGGTACACCGAGGATGGAGCAAGAATCATAGATCTTGATCCTGAGAGCAGGGAGAAGACTTACTACAAAATCAGAATGGTGATCGACAGTCAGGATGAGCTGAAAAAGTTTACCGTGTTTGAGCGAAAAGGAAACCAGTATGTATATTCCATTGAGAAGTTCCAGAAACTAAACAATGTGCCTAACAGCAAATTCACTTTCAATACCAGCAAAAATCCTAACGTAGAAGTGATCGACTTCAGATAGTATCGAAGACACTTTTACCCTCCTTTAACTTATTTAATGATTAACTTGGCGGTTCAATTTCAGTTTGAATGAACCGTCAAGATCTATTCACATTAATCAAGAAGAAAAAGTCATTCCTGTGTGTTGGGCTCGACACTGATATCAGACGAATACCGGCCCACCTACAAAATCTGGATGATCCTATTTTTGAGTTTAATAAACAGATAATTGATGCCACCTATCCCTATGCAGTAGCCTATAAACCAAACCTGGCTTTCTATGAAGCACATGGAGTGAAAGGATGGGAGTCACTTCAAAAGACGATCGAATACATTCCAAAAGAGTGTTTCACAATAGCAGACGCTAAGAGAGCAGACATAGGTAACACTTCAAACATGTATGCCCGTTGCTTTTTTGAAGAAATGCATTTTGATTCCGTGACTATCGCACCCTACATGGGTGAGGATTCTATTAAACCTTTTCTCCAGCATGAAGGTAAATGGGCCATTGTTCTTGCCGCTACTTCAAACCCCGGACATTTTGATTTTCAGGACCTGATGATTCAAGGACAAAGTGAAAAACTTTATGAAGTCGTTTTGAAAAAGACCTCTCAGTGGGGCACACCGGATAATATGATGTATGTGGTGGGCGCCACACGTGTAGAGTCTCTTGTTACCGTAAGAACAATCGTACCCGATCACTTTCTTCTGATCCCTGGAGTTGGAGCACAAGGTGGTGACCTCGAGCATGTGTGCCAATATGGAATGAACAAGCAGTGTGGATTATTAGTGAATTCTTCCCGGGGAATCATCTATTCCTCATCCGGGAAAGACTTTGCTGAAGTAGCTAGGAGAGAGGCACTGTCTATTCAGCAGCAAATGGAAACCCAATTAAGTAAGTTTTTCTGACGTTATTTGTTATATTGGATAACAAAATCAGTTATCCGATATGGATGAGTACTTTCTTCACTACCTGTGGAAATTTCAAAAGTTTAAGCAGAAACCCTTTCGCCTGACCAATGGATCTACTTTGCAGGTGTATCATCCTGGGCACTCAAATCAAAATGCCGGTCCTGATTTTCTTGAAGCGAAAATTCGCATCGATGACATAGAATGGGCCGGAGCGGTAGAGATCCATCATAAGGCATCTGACTGGATCCATCACAATCATCAATCTGATAAAAAATATCATGGAGTAATCCTTCATGTAGTGTGGATAGCTGATCGGGATATACAGTTACCCGATGGCAGCCTGATTCCAACTTTTCTGATGTCCGACTATCAAAATGGTTCACTTGAAGCTGATTACAGAAAGTACATCAATCAACCGGTGAACATCAAATGTGCATCCTTTCTTCACAGGATCGATCCCCTGACGATTACCAACATGCTTGATCAGGCCCTGGTAGAGCGGCTATCACAAAAATCCAACAGGATACTAGAGCAAGCGAAATCAACCAATGGAGACTGGGAAAAAGTCACCTTCAGGGTCCTGGCAGAAAACTTCGGATTCTCAGTGAATAACACTGCTTTTGAAACATGGGCAAGAACAATCGATTTCTCAATCCTACATCGATATGCAGATCAAAAAGACAAGTGTTTTGCGCTTGCATTTGGTCAGGCCGGATTCCTGGATGCGACCACCGATAATGATGTGGTAAGATTGCGAGAAGAATATCTGCATCTAAAAAACAAGCATCAGCTTAGTCCGATAATGGAACGACATCACTGGAAATTTTCCAGGCTGCGACCAGCAAACTTCCCCACAGTTAGAATGGCAGAATTCTTAAGTGTGTACTTAAAAAAGCAGAGCTTTTTCTCATCACTTATCAACACCACAGATATCAAAGAAGTTAATCAGCTTTTCAAGGTCGAGTTGCCGGATTATTGGAAAAGCCACTACGATTTCGGCTTGAAATTAGACAAACGTACCAATAACCTGGGTCAGGCTTCAATCGATATCCTTATCATCAATACTGTAGCTCCAGTGCTGGCTGCGTATAGCAGATACATTGATGATCAGGCTTTCATGGATCGCGCTGTTCAGTTCCTCAATTCCATCACCGCTGAAGAAAACAAGATCACCAGGGAGTGGTCCAACCTTGGCCTATCTATCCAAACTGCCGCGGATAGCCAGGCATTGATCCAACGCTACAAAAACTACTGTATCAAAAAAAGATGCCTCAACTGTAATATAGGGATTGCTATATTGCATAGCAGGCCATGATCATTGCATTCAACATCCTTCTTATTCTACTCATCTGTTGGTGGGTTTCAAGATCCTCCCAGCCCTATGGAAAAATCCTGTACTGGATCACACTAGCACTCAAAGTCATAGCTGGATTAATAGTAGGATTGATTTATCTCAACTATTTGCAGTCCGGTGACACCCTCTCCTATTTTCAACAGGCTCGCGAAATAGCTTCAATCGCTGATCAATCCTACATGGATTATTTCAATCGATTGATGCGAAGTGAGTTTCCAGAGTACAAAGGCGAATACAGATCCGAGTTTTTTATCAGGATTCTAAGCTTGATTCTAGTCTTTTCCGGTGGAAGTTATTGGATATCCTCGGTATACCTGTCTCTTATCAGCTTTTTAGGTAGCTGGTATTTGATCAAAACATTGGCTCTGAATAGTGAAAAACTGAAATGGCCAGCTTTGATAGGATTTATGCTCATTCCCTCTGTTGTTTTTTGGTCATCCGGTGTATTAAAAGATGCTGTTGCCAATGCTTGTTTTTTCTACCTCTGCACTTTTTTGATTCGGTTTTACTGTAGAAAACCTGTCGCCCTTTCAGAGCATATTTTTTATGCAATTACACTAATAGTATTGTTAAAGCTCAGGTTCTATCTTGGTGGCGCCATCCTTTTCTTTTTAGGCCTGTTCCTGGTCAGGAACATGATCAACCGGTACATGAGTGTAGGTAGTCTAAAATATTTAATCTACCTGACCGTAATTACCATACTGATTTTCGGTGTGAGTATGATCGATTACAACCTGCAATTCAACAATTTCCCCCGGAGTATCTACCAAAACTATCAAGCTATTGCAGCATCGTCAGAGGGCGCTAATATCATTTCATTTAACCTCTCACCTGACTGGTGGGGAATTATCCAAAACTTTCCCAAGTCTATTTTTTACGGATTAGTCGGTCCACTACCAGGTCAGGGATCCAGCACGTCCGGGGTATACTGGTTTGAAAATATGGTCTTGGTCACACTATTGATCTCCAATATTTACCTGGTTTATAAGCACCAATCACTGAAGGTCAACCCTACAATACTTATTTTTTCTGTTTTTGGTTTTATCCTGGTAATGGCCATGTTGTTACCCATTGCCGCACCCAACTTTGGCACATTGATGCGATATAAGTCTGTGTACCTGCCTTTTTGGTGGATGCTACTCCTCTATCAGCCTTTTGGGTATTTCCTCGCTAAAAAGTCTACTTAATCCATACCTTTGCAGCCTCATTTCAAAAAATTATGGATAAAGCGGTAATTATATTTGGAGCGAAAGGCATTGCAAGAGCAGCCCTGGAAATATTCAGAAGCAATGGGATTGAAGTCTATGGATTCCTTGATGACGATACCAAGACGCACGAGACAGAAATAGATACCATACCGGTTCTTGGTAAAACAGATGATCACGGATTTCTTAAGCTAATCGGTCAAAAATGTGAGGCTTTTGTTGCTACTGATGAAAACCCGGTACGCAAAAAGTTGGTGAACATGCTCATGGAAAAACGAAAGACCATGCCGATGAATGCTGTCCATAAGTTAGCACATCTTAGTGAGTCTGCGGTCTTAGGTCATGGCAATTTCATCAATGCCCGAGTGATATTAGGGGCTGGCACAAAAGTTGGCCAACACTGTATCCTCAATTCGGGAGCGGTGATTGAGCATAATGTCACCATTGGAGACTTTGTGCAAATTGGTGCTGGCACTGTAGTAAATGCTGATGTGACCATCGAAAAAGAAGCATTTATCGGATCAGGAGCTCTAATTGTTTCGGGAGTCAAAATTGGCAAAAAAGCCAGGGTTGGAGCGGGATCGGTAGTAGTGAGTAATGTGGCTGACGGCGAGACCGTATTTGGAAATCCAGCGGTGAAAATTGAAAAGTAAAAAAATTCACCCCAAATTTGCACTTCAATTTTTAATCAATACTGATTTATAACATCCCGCTTGAAACGGGACTCGAGTTATGAAGAACAAGTATAGTGTACTCCTATACTATTGCTATTCTGTAATAGAAGATCCCGAAGCATACCGGGAAGAACATCATCTTTTATGTCTTTCACTCAATCTCAAAGGGAGGATAATCATAGCCAGTGAAGGATTAAATGGTACGGTTTCCGGCCTTGTCGAGGACTGCGAAAAGTATATGTTAGCCGTTAAATCTGATCCCAGATTTGCCGACACAGAATTTAAAGTAGACTACGTGGAAGATCATACTTTCACCAAACTACATGTTCGTACCAAGCCAGAGATTGTTCACTCTACTATCCGGCTGGATCCCAAAAAGAAAACAGGGGGATATGTTGAGCCTGATGAGTTCAGAAAAATTTTGAAGGAAAAACCGGAAGATGTGGTGATTCTTGATGTTCGATCTAATTATGAGCATCACATTGGTAAGTTCAAAGATGCTATCACCCTTGATATTGAGAATTTCAGGGACTTTCCGGATAAGATGAACGAGCTGGAAAAGTATAAAGACAAGAAGATCATTACCTATTGCACCGGTGGAATAAAATGTGAAAAAGCCAGTGCTTATCTTCTGGATCAGGGCTTCGACAATGTATATCAGTTGCATGGTGGTATCATTAAATATGGTATTGAGGCTGAAGGAGAAGACTTTGAGGGAAAATGCTATGTCTTTGACAACCGCATTGTGAAAGATGTGAATACGGTCAATCCACAGGTCATCTCCAAGTGTCATGTAACAGGTCTTCCTACTGACAGGATGGTCAATTGTGCAAATCCTCATTGCAACAAACACATCCCGATGAGTGAGGAAGGTGCCGAAGTTTTCAATGGATGTTGCTCTGAAGAATGCAGCAAGAATCCGGACACCAGGCCCTATGATGGAACGGGATATTACCAAAAAAACATGAATGGATACAATCCATATAAGGGATTAAAGAGAAGAAATGCATAAATTGAGCTGGGTTACTACCAATCATGCCAGCTAAGTATTCCGAAACAGACCTAATTCTCAATAAAGATGGTAGCATTTACCATCTTAACCTGAGGCCAGAGCACATTTCAGACAAGATCATTACAGTAGGTGATCCTAGCCGTGTGCACAAAATTTCCAGCCATTTCGATCATATTGAGTTCGAAATGAACAAAAGGGAGTTTATCACACATGTAGGCACTTTTAAGGGGAAAAAAATCACCGTCATCAGTACCGGAATGGGGACTGATAATGTTGAAATTCTGATGACCGAGCTAGACGCTTTGGTGAATATTGACCTTAAGAATCGTGTTCCGAAAGCAAGAAAAAAGAAACTGAATATCGTTCGCATTGGGACATCAGCGAGTATACAGGAAGATATCAGACTTGGAAGCCATATTCTTTCTGAATACGCCATCGGATTGGATCCATTGATTCATTTCTACCAGTATACGATGGGTGATTTTGAACAAAAGGTATGTGATCTCATTCAACGAGACCTCGAACTCCCATATCCTCCATACTGCGTAAAGGCTTCACAGAAGCTCACCAACCTATTTAAAAAAGACATGATTCTTGGGAATACTGTGACTTGTCATGGCTTTTATGCACCTCAGGCCAGAGAGCTCAGAGTCCCCATAAGATACCCGCACCTGGTAGACAAGCTAAGCCTTTTTCACGTAGAAGACCTATGGCTCACCAACCTGGAAATGGAAACAGCAGGCTACTACGCATTGGCCAGCATACTTGGACACGATATGATTAGCCTGAATGCCATCGTGGCTAACAGGGCAAAAAATAAATATTCTAAAGACCCCAACAGGGTAATTGATGGATTGATCAGGAAGGTGCTTGAACTGATCTGATTATTTCTTCTTTTTCTTTTGGGAGTCGGTAAAGGCAGTTTCAACAGCCAGCTTTAGTTCATGAACTGCTGTGATGAGGTGATGTTTGATTTCCTGCCACTTATCATCATTCTTGTCCTTATAGGCTCTAAAATCTGATTCCAGCTTTGACTTTCTTTTTTTGAGCTCTCGGATCCTGTCTTCGATATCGTCTCTTACCTCCCCTCCGGCATTTTTGGTTTCATTGATGAGTACATCGATTTTCTTTCCCAACTCCGACAAAATCTCCTCCACTTGTCCTTTTGTATCTTTGGCCATGGTCAATGCTGATTTTTCAAATTTGAAATTAACCCATTCAGACTAGATATCCAACAAAGCCTCTTGGTGTCTGGGTTTTCATGAATCTGCCAGACAAAAAATAATTTTCATTTTTTCTTTTAAGATTTGATTTTAATCACTCCTTTTATACTTTTCAAAAAAAATCGAGTATGCCCGACGCAAAGCCAAGAGTAATAAAGGATTTTGAGAAGCTGGACGCAATGATCCAGGAACAGGTGAAGCTTGCATATCCATCAGGGTTCTACAATTCACTCATCCACTATTATAATAAGGAAGGTACGAGAGTTTCTGCACTTCCTTTTGAAACAGATGAAAAGTATTATCTCATCAGAATGACACGAGAGGAAGCCAAAGAAATTGTGTCACAAGACGAAGATTTTGATGATGATGGTAACCTAAAAGAAACTGTAAAGGATGACTATGAAGACAAGTACAGTGATGTCGACTACATGTCTGATTACATTCCTGACGATTCTAAGGACGATAGCGATGATGATGACTACTGATTAGTCTTCAACTCCCTTTCTTCCAACATATCAATACAATTCATAATAGACCGAACGGTGTGGTAGGGTCCCTTCCAGTGAGCACCCTTGTTGCTGTTAACAGCTTCAGGATAATTGTCAGTTCCCCGATTGTACCATCCACCCCGCTCCCAGTCTATCAGATATTTTGATGTGTATGTCCACATTTTGATGAACTCCCCGAGATAATTCTCTTCCGGATATAAACCATCGAAAAGCAGCAAGGAATTAAGCGCTTCAGCCTCCACCCACCAGGATTTCTGATCATCCACAATGGCCATTTTATCGAGGAAGTAATATCCTTTGTAATAAAGGCCGCCAACTTCCTGATCCAGACCCTGTTGAATGGAGTGATCCACCATTTTCTTCGTCACAGTATCAGTGATAGGGTCTTCCCGGTTAAGAGACCAGGAAGCATCGAGAATCAGAAAGGCCGTTTCAATATCATGACCAAAACTTACATGATCATAATTCCAATGCATCACAGCGGAATCTCTGTAGGAAATGGGTTGTAAATCCAAAGTGTAGAATAAAGACATATAACCTTCCGGATTGGTAAACTTGTCTCTGATCAATAGCATCAGCTCTCCCAACCGATCTCCAAGCGTGTCATTTGGCCAGATCCTGTATAACTCGCTGTACGCTTCCATAATATGGATACTGGAATTCTGATCTTTAAAATACTCATTGAATGACATCTCATCAGGCTTTTTGGCCAGGTGAAAAGGGATGCCTTCCCGAGTCAAAAACTGAAAATAGCCTGAATGCTGAGAATCATAACTATGCTGATTCATCCACCTAAAGGCTTCCCCGGCAAATTCCAATGCTTCCTTGCTCCCGGAGGCTTTCGCATAGGCAGCGGCAGCATAAATCCCAAATGAATTGCCGTATGCACGCTTTTCATCAGCCCTTATGCCCTCAGGACGTGATCCGTCTTTTAATCTCAACTCATAAAAACCTCCATATTCCTGATCCCACATCTTTTGTTTCAGAAATTCAAAACCATGAGCAGCCCATCTGGGATAATCTTCATTCTCTGGATATCGCTCCATGGCCTTAGCCAAAGTCCATAAATGTCGAGCCTGAGTAACAATAAATTTTGACTGATCCCCAAATGGCTCCCAATTTTCATCCAACATACTTAAGAATCCTCCATCCACAGAGTCAATGGCTCTTGGATACCATACATCCAGCATCTTATCTTTTAGTAGAACCTTCATCTCTCCTTTTATTGTAGTTAGCTTCTCACTCACATCATTTTCCAGGAGTTTATCTGACGTGCAACTAATGGAAAATATGATGCAAAAAGAAGTAATGAATAGGATGAACTGATGCTTCATCATGGTAGGTTGGGGTTAATGTGAAGAATTAATTTAGAATATTTCGTCAATAAAATCACAGTTTCACTACCTAAAAACTTCAGTTTTATCACTTTATTCGTTTAATTGCGCCAGAATTAAATCATAGGTGTGCAAACAAACGTCAAAAAAAGAAAATGAACTGCTCTCTTTTGTTATTCGAAGGTTTAGGCCTTTGGAGACAGGCCCACCAAAACACACCTATTCAACTACGCTTTAGTGGAACACTAATAAAAGCTACCATTTAACGATATAGACATTTCTAAAAATATTTTCAGATAATTTATTACAATTTTCAATTTCTGGCACGGGCTTTGTACCATACAATAAACATAAGATTATTCATATTTGATATTAAAATATTAAAAACTGATGGCTGACTCTGATAGACAACGACTGATTAAAATCTTGAACATCATTTTAGTCGTGGTAGCAATTTTCTCCCTTGGATTGATATTCATGTAAAAGCCCTCATTAAGACATTTAAGACTACAGTTTCGATTGAAACTGCTCATAGCTGGTTGGTGCGCCGCGGGAATTTTTCTCGCGGCGCTATTTTTTTTACATAAAACTGTATTAAATAAAATATAGTTTTATCCACCTTAGAATATTAATAAAAAAGAGAAAAACCTATTTTGGGTCCAGTCGCTCGATCTCTGCGCCTAAAGCATTCAATCGAGTATCGATATACTGGTAACCCCGATCTATTTGCTCTACATTGTGAATAGTGCTTACACCCTCAGCAGAAAGGGCAGCGATCAGCAGAGAAACCCCAGCCCTGATATCTGGTGAGGTCATGTTTATCCCACGCAATTGAAAGGCTCTGTCCAATCCAATCACGGTGGCCCTGTGCGGATCACACAGGATGATCTGTGCACCCATATCGATAAGCTTATCGACAAAGAACAATCTACTTTCAAACATCTTTTGGTGGATCAGAACAGTTCCCTTAGCCTGTGTAGCTGTGACAAGCGCGATACTAAGTAGATCCGGCGTAAATCCGGGCCAGATTGCATCTGATACCGTGAGGATAGAGCCATCAATGAAGCTTTCGATCTCATAGTGATCCTGTGCAGGCACATGAATATCGTCATTTTCGATATTCATCTTAATACCTAGTCGTCTGAAAGTATCAGGAATAATACCCAACATATCTACACGGGCATTCTTGATAACAATATCGGATTGAGTCATGGCAGCCATGCCAATGAAACTACCTACTTCAATCATATCGGGTAGCATGGTATGCTCGGTGCCACCCAAAGTCTTGACTCCTTCAATATATAGAAGGTTGCTGCCAACACCTTCTATTTGCGCCCCCATCCTTATCAGCATTTTACACAGCTGCTGAATGTAAGGTTCGCAAGCGGCATTGTAAATGGTCGTTTTACCTTCAGCCAGCACAGCAGCCATGATAATATTGGCTGTTCCGGTGACAGAAGCCTCATCCAGGTGCATATACGCGCCTTTTAGCTTACTCCCATCTACTTTGAAGAAACTGGTTTTCGAATCAAATTCAAACTTTGCACCCAGCTTACTAAATCCGGTAAAATGTGTATCAGTTCTTCTCCTACCTATCTTATCTCCTCCTGGTTTTGGCATTTTTGCCGTACCAAACCTTGCCAAAAGGGGACCAAGTATCATGATAGACCCTCGGAGTGAAGCTGCTTTATCCTTAAAGTCTTCAGAATCAAGATAGTCGAGGTTTACATTGGCTGCTTTGAAAGCGTAAGACTCATCACTAAGCTTTTTTACTTCCACTCCAAGATCACCCAGCAACTCAATGAGCTTGAGTACATCTCTGATATTTGGAATCTTATTGATAGTTACCTGCTCTGCGGTGAGTAGTGTAGCAGAGACGATTTGTAACGCTTCATTTTTAGCACCCTGAGGAACAATCTCGCCCTTCAGTTGCTTTCCCCCTTGCACACGAAAAGAAGCCATTCCTTAGTTGCTCCTTCTTCGTTTGTTGCTAAAGTTTCTTTTGCCTCCTTTTCGGCCACGGTGCTGATGTCCTCCACCCCTGTTGCTGTCGTGAGATCTTTCTTTCCGCTCAGAATCGAAGAGATTGAATTCTTTCACTTTTTCAATATCGATATCCAGCTGGTTGTTTGACAATTGGCGGATTGTTTTGAGGATCTGCTCGTCTTCAATATTGTCTTTGTTCCAGGTCTGATAGAATGTCTTCATCAGCCTGCCTATAGTGATCACCGCACCTTCTTTTTCCTTAGGATCTTCAAGCTTAGAGGCGTTTTCAATCAAGATCTCCACGCTTCTGCCATAGTGACGATATTTGATCTCATTGGATTGATACCCCATCCTGTCTGGCTTACGATCCAGGATAGTAGCTTCAGGAATCGGGTATGGACTTTCTACATCCATATCAAACTTTGAGATGATAAAAAGATCATCCCATACTTTTTGATTGTATTCTGTAGCGTCTTTGTTGAGTTCAGGATTGATCATCTTCATCAAATCCACCAGCAACGCTGCGTATCGGTTTCTTTTTTCTTTGCTTTCGACTCCTCTGATAAATTTCACAAGGTTTTGTACATTCCTGCCGTACTCCCTCAAAGTCAATTGCTCACGCTGGGTATTATACTCTAGATTCATCCAATAGTGTTTTGCTCAAAATTAACCAAATAACTTGTTTGGGTGGATTGATTCACCATTTAATTACTTTCTGTTCATCAGGTCTTCTATCTCATCCGCGTGAATTGGGATATTTCGCATAAGGTTTTTAGTTCCTTCCTTAGTAATGAGAATATTGTCCTCAATACGTATTCCGATGTTTTCCTGGGGAATATAGATACCAGGCTCAACGGTAAACACCATGCCGGGAGCAAACTCCCGGTAAACGGAACCGACATCGTGAACATCCAGGCCCAAATGATGTGAAGTACCATGCATGAAATATTTTCTATAGGCCGGATTGTCCTTACTCTGGTTTCTTACATCAGTCTTATCAATCAAACCAAGATCTATCAGCTCCCCCGTCATTATCTCCCCTATCTCTTTGTGATATCTGGGAATGGTATTTCCTGATGTGAGCAGTTCTGTAGCCTGATTTTTAACTCTCAGAACTGCCTCATACACCTGCTTTTGCCGCTTGCTAAATTTTCCGCTTACAGGGATGGTACGGGTCATGTCGGCATTGTAATTGGCATACTCGGCACCCACATCCATAAGCAGCAAATCACCATCCTTCAATTGCTGATTATTTTCTATGTAATGCAATACACAACTATTTTTTCCGCCGGCAATGATGGGAGTGTAGGCAAAACCTTTTGATCGGTTGGAAAGGAAAGTATGAGCATATTCTGCCTCTACCTCATACTCCCAAACACCAGGCGCTACCACCTCCAAAACCCGTCTGAATCCCGTCTCAGTAATATGGCAGGCGTGCTCCAACAATTTCACCTCAATGGATGATTTTATCATGCGTTGCTTATACAGCAAGGGAGAAAGTCTTTCATAATTAAACAGAGGGTATCTGTCCATGCACCACTTGATGAACCGGTCATTTGATGTTTCTACCCTGCTGCTACTCCTGATATGCTCATTGGAAGGCAAATAGATGTGATCACACTCCGCCAAAAGCGTGTGCATGGTATGTTCAAAATCCTGGGTCCACTTAATATTCTTAATCCCCGAAGTAGCATTGCCTTCTTCTTTGGTGAACTTATGCCCCTCCCATATGGCAATCATTTCATTGGTTTCTCTGAGAAAAAGGATTTCCCGCATCTTTGGATCCGGAAAACCAGGAGCCAACACTAATATCGTTTCTTCCTGATCTATACCCGACAGATAAAACAATTCAGAGTTTTGCTTAAATGGCATCACCCCATCTGCATTGGTAGGATAAATATCATTTGCGTGAATAATGGCGATGGAATTGGGTTTAAGCGCTTTTATTAGGCCCTTTCGGTTCTCAATAAAAAGCTTATTATCTATCGACTGATACCTCATGTTCTGTTATTTTTATTGACATCAATAGCTACGGATGTCACGCTTAAAATTAGTATTTCTTTTTTTCATTTTCTCAAGTGCGTCCGCACAACAAAAATACTGGGTGTATCAACCTGACGGGATAGATATCAGACATCTTCTCGCGGACCAAAAAGCCATTTTTTGCTCTGAATGGATCGATGCCTGCAGCTATCTTTTGACTGACAAACAAGCCTCTTCAATCAAAAAAGCCGGAATTGCTATCAGCCCGGTCAATCAGTTTTATTACCAGTATAGTGCAACCCCAGCCCGACTTGGTTTTGCACTCGAACAGATCGGTGGACAATTGCTAGTAAATGAAGGACTTAACGGAAAAGGAGTGAAAATTGGGGTGATTGACGGGGGATTCTCAGGTATAGACAAACTAGCGTCACTTCAAAAAATTTTCAAAGAGAATGGGATCATTGCTTTTCGAGATTATATCAAGAAAACGCAGCCGGCAGGCTTTTCTGACCAGGCCAGTGACACACATGGATCAGAAGTACTCCAATTGATTGGTGGCTACCATCCTGAAAAAGATATCTTGTATGGTTTGGCAACTCATGCTAAATTTTACCTTGCCAGAACAGATTTTGAAGGTTTTGAAAAGCGAATTGAAGAAGACAACCTGATTGCAGCCATGGAATGGATGCATCACGAAGGTGTTGAGATCATCAATATTTCTCTGGGATACACAAAAGGTTATAATGACAATACCGAAAACTACCGACCTGATCAAATGGATGGGAAAACTTCTGCTGTAGCCCGGGCGGTAGAATATGCTGCAACTGAAAAAGGAATGTTAATAGTGGTAGCAGCAGGAAATGAAGCAAATAAATTGGGATGGAATGTCTTATCAACTCCGGCAGATGCCGAACACGCGCTCACCGTAGGCTCTTCTCAATTACTGGTTTGGGACAAATCAAGATTCAGTTCAATAGGGCCAACTTTTTTGGACTACGTCAAGCCAGATGTTGTGGTATTTTCAAACACTGGCACATCCTATTCTGCACCCATTATCACGGGGCTGGCAGCCTGCATCAAACAATTTGATCCGGAACTGTCAAATCTCGATATCATAGAAATCATCAGGAAATCTAGTCATCTATACCCTTACCCAAATAACTATCTGGGTTTTGGAGTACCTCAATGTGAAATAGTATTGAAGATCTTAAAAGGGCAATCAAATGAAATCGAACGACCGGAAGTGATCAGCACAAAAAAGAACAGCATCAGGATTTCTGTTTTACTGATGGAAAACAGAGTTGTACTGTTTCACAAGAACAAAGATCATCAAGTGGTCCGAAGGGTTGTTTTGAAACCTGGGAAAAAGTCAATCAAAGTCAAAAGAGTTCAATCTGCCCATCAGTCGACATTGGTTTTTGACCACTCAGCTATAGAAATTATGTGGGAGGGCCCTCAATGAGGGCAAAAAAAAGAACCAAAACAGGAACGACATTGTCATTCCTGCTTTGGTTCCAATAGAATTTTAAATCAGATAATTATTTTGCTTCTTTAGGCAATTTATCATTGATTACTTTACCTTTTTTGAACTCACCGAGATAGTGAACATCGTAGGTTTTACTGTATTTCTTGATTGCTACTAACACCTGTTCTACAGACTCCCTTCGAAGTTTTATCCCTTTAAGTCCACCCTGATTTCTTAATTCAATATAAAACCCATCTTTTAGCTTGATGGGGGCTGTTGCAGGTCTTGCCATAATTAGTATCTATTAAAGTTTCTATTATTACTATATCCGCCTCCGCCTCTGTTGCCAGAGTTTTCTCGGGGACGAGCTTCTTTTACAATGATTGTGTTTCCTTCAAATTCTGTCTCATTCAATTCGTCGATAGCTTGTTTTGCTACAGAATCATCGTCAATTTCTACGAATCCGTATCCTTTAGATCGACCGGTTTCTCGATCCATGATAATCTTAGCTGACGAAACCTCGCCATAATTTTCAAATAGTTCTCTTAATGATACTTCCGAAGTACCATAATTTAACTTGGTTACAAAAATGTTCATATAAATACTTGTATTACAAAAATGATGAGGTGACTTGAGTCATGTTCAATATAACCGAAGGGTTCAATAAGGAAGGATGCGCATCTCGCCTCTCATACTGCAAAAATAACGAAAAATCTTCATACTTCTTGCATAATTGTTTCTATAACGCGGATTCCAATGTTTTGGTTTCAATATCCAATGCACATTTGAAATGGCCCTCAGGACAGGATTTATGGCCATGAAGCCCACACGGCCTGCAGGAAAGCTTCTCGGAAGTTTCAACAATCGTATGATGATCCGACAGAGGTCCAAAACCAAATGCAGGGATAGTGGAGCAGAAAATAGCACATGTCGGGGCATTTACAGATGTGGCCAGGTGTTGTGGAGCCGAATCATTCACATAATTCATGCGAGCTTTCTTCATCAGTGCCGCAGATTCCAGTAATCCCAGCTTTCCACAAAGATTCTCCACATTATTTTTACCAGCTGAGAATCTGATCTCTTCGCAGGCTGACTTATCGACCGGACCTCCTAATAGAAATATTTTGCCTTGAAAAGCAGTATTTTGGATAAACTCGATCCATTTTTCTTTGGGAAATTGCTTGGTAAACCAAACTGAAGTCGGAGCAAGGGTGATGTAAGGATCCTTTTGATATTCAATGACCGCTTTCAGCACTTCATTGCTCAAATGTAGCTTCGGCCTGGTGGGTCTATTATCTGTGAAATCAGACACCAGGCTCAAATTACGCGCTACCTCATGGGTTCCATCCCCAATTTGATGATCATAGGATTTGGTGAATAAGAAACTGAGGGGATTCTTTCGAAAACCAACGACCATTTTTGCTCCCGAACACCCAGCAATGATCCCGGATGAAAAGAATCGCTGGAGATTTACCACAAGATCGTACCGGTTTTTTCGAACCTGATGGGTCAATTGGAGCAGGTTGGCTGTTTTACGAGTCTTCTTATCCCAGACCAATACCTGATGAATATAGGGATGATCTTTTAGCAAACCCTCATTGCCTTTTCTCAACAAAAAATCAATTTTTGAATCAGGAAAGTGGTGATATATTTTTTCAATCAGTGCTGTGGCCAGGATCACATCCCCAATAAATGCGGTCTGGACAATGAGAATCTTTTTGTATTGAGACATCCGGCATAAAATTAGGTAAATTTGCAGGCCTTATGAAGGAGTACGAATTGATAGAGCTGGAGAATGGGATCCGTGTGATCCACAGACAGATGCCAAGCACCAAAATTGCCCATGTGGGAATCATGCTGGATATTGGCAGCAGAGATGAGCTTTCTGAAGAGCAAGGCATTGCCCATTTCTGGGAGCATATGGCATTTAAGGGTACATCCAAACGGAAAGCATATCATATCCTAAATCGCCTGGAATCACTTGGTGGTGAATTGAATGCTTATACCACCAAGGAGAAGATCTGCTTTCATGCCTCCATACTGGACAATCATCTCGAGAAATCGGTTGAGCTACTGGCAGACATCACTTTCAATGCCACTTTTCCTGAAAATCAGATAGAAAAAGAACGCATGGTGATTTTGGAAGAAATGGCCATGTATAGGGATACACCGGATGATGCCATACAGGATGATTTTGATGAAGTAATCTTTCAGAATCACGCACTTGGCAAAAACATCCTGGGTACCGAGCAAACTGTCAACAGCTTTCATAAACCTCATTTTCTCAACTTCCTACAGCGGAACCTGAACACTGAAAAGATCATAATCTCCAGTGTGGGCAACTACCCGACTAAAAAGCTAATCAGACTGGTTGAAAAATACATTGCACCTCAACCGCATAAAAACCATACACCAAAGCGTGATTATTTCAATGAATTTCAGCCATCAACTAAAACAGTCAGCAAGCCCATCTCGCAAGCCCATGTAGCTATGGGAACCACAAGTTTTGGCATCAAGAACCCGAAGCGAATCCCCTTTTTCGTCCTGGTAAATATCCTGGGTGGCCCCGGAATGAATTCAAGACTCAATCTCTCGCTGAGAGAGAAATATGGATTTGTTTATGGTATTGATGCTAACTATTCGCCCTACCTGGAAACAGGGCTTTTTGGTATCTATTTCGCCACGGATCCAAAAAACCTGAAAAAGAGCCACAGGATCATCCGCAAGGAGCTGAATTTACTCAAGACAAAGCCACTGGGGCAACTGCAGCTACATCAGGCAAAACAACAGCTCAAAGGTCAGCTGGCGATGTCTGAGGAGAACAACAATGCGGTGATGCTGATGATGGCTAAGAGCATGCTGGATCTGAATAAGGTACCAGACCTAAATGAACTTTTTGACAAGATTGATCAAGTGAATGCCCAGCAGCTAATGGACCTGGCCAATGAGTCTTTCGATATGGACAAGATGAGCGTGCTCACCTTCCAGCCTGAAGAAGTCTGAGGATGGCCTAAGGTTAACTACTCAGTTATCTGTATAGTACATAATCATTTGTATTTGCCAGGGCATCTAAGGCTGCAGGTTTTTTGGGTACTTAAGAATGAATGAAGTACTTCGATCCAGATTACAGACTTTAGCTATAAAGCTGTCCAGCAGACCCTTCCTCAAAATAGCAGCCATCCAGATTTATTGCAATCTGAATATCATGTAAATAACTCCAATACAGATCCTGATCTCTTTGGTATAACTGCCTCAATTTTATGTCCTGCTTGAAAGACTGCTTCTACACCTGTGATTTTTTTACAATTTTTAAGAAAATTCCATTTTGAAGAAAGAGTGAACGAAGTTGGCACGTCTTCCCTGGTAGAATTGATTATCCAAAGAAAATATTTACACTTACCTGTTTGAAGTCTCGCAATAATTCGCTCGTCACTGCTGGTGATATGTTGGGTATGATTCGCCCACTGAAGTAGGTAAGAAAAGAATTTCTTGTTTTCCTGATTATAGGATTTTGTGTAACCATAGCCCGGGCAGGAACCTATGAGGAGGGCACGACCTTTGCCGTATTGATTTTCAATCATAGCTACTGCACCATCCTCATATTTGCCCATCACTTTCCCTGATGTAGGCCGATATGTTTGTTTGTTTACTCCCCCTTTTACCATCAATCCACTTTGAGTATTGAAAGACAGGTCCTCTAGCAGATCAGGTGTAAACTGGACATATGCCTCTTCCGCACCAAAGACTTCAGACAGGCCATAATTAGGTTGGCTTGTGCCAACTTTTCTCTATCACCAAAATAGGCGGGGCATGCTTCTGAAATCAATATCCCTCCCATATTTACCCAGTCCTTTAATTTCCTGACTGTTGACTCATGAAGCATGGTTGGATAAGGTAGGTACAATACCTGAAGGTCTGTCTCCAGGGTGTTGATATCTACAAAATCTACCTGTATGTTGTTAAAGAGAAACCCCTGATATGCTCCAGTAATCGATTTAAAATAAAAGTCAGCATTACCCTCAGATACATAATTATGGATTTGGGATTCCGGAACCACCAAAATACCAATGTCCCCTTTTACCGGATTAGCCTCCCATAAATGAATATTATCTTCGTTGTTTGCCCAGTTTGCCATTTCACCTGCAGCCGCAGAACGATCTGTCGATGACCCATCCATCGCATAAAAAGCAAAACTACCGGCATGAATGCCATCCTGAAGCGGCCTCCAGCGAGGTGAATATATCCCTCGTGCTCCTCCAGCAAAATGTGTAAGACTATACAAATGAATATCAGAAGGATTTACAGTTCTTCCTTTATCCAGCGCAGCTCCAGACATATTCCATGAAGTACCCCCAGGCATTTCAGCGGCCCAAAAAGGTTTACCATTGGCAGCAGACCTTGTCAAATCCATTTTAGCCCAATGCTTCCACCTAAGTCGTGATGTTTCCTCATGATTGCTTCCCCCTGTATACCCATAAATATCAATTTTGGATCCAACCTGAAACAAAGGATAAGTCTCCGGCCCAACATCTTCAAGAGCTCCAAGTGGTATAGCATGAGTTGTTACCGGATTTTTAGTGTCGAACTTTTTGATAATTTCAACTCTCCTGTCAAACAGACGCATCGCATTATCTATCCGGAAAAGTGCCCAGTCAATGCTGTCAGGGTATGGGGCAATGGTCATCGGAATCTGCAATTCTTCCCAATCACTAAAGCTGTAAGAATACCATGACTTATTTAATTTCTCCAAACTCCCATAGCGATTCCTCAACCATTTGCGAAACTCTTTAGCCGATGCTTCACAATGACATGCTCCAAAATCTCCATTATGATTCAGCTCGTTCCAAACATCATAGCCTGCCATGCCTGGGTGATCACGATACCTTTTCACCAATGCTTCCAAAAAGGCCTCTCCATGATCACGAACTTTCTCATTGTCAAAACATAGACCTGGCCAGCCACTTACTGCCGAAGCACCCGTATAAAAACTATGAGCTTTATCTCCGGGATCAATTTTCAATCGTTTTTGAGCCTTCGAATTTTCAACTACGCCGACACGTGCTTCCGGGTACTTTTCAAAAGCCCATTGTGGTGCAAGATCCAGAATAATTCCGATAATGGTGGATATGCCATGATTGGATGCAAGATCAAGTTGCCTGTCGTAATCCTCCCAATCATATACTCCTGGAGCAATCTCAATTGCAGACCACATAAACCAGTGACGAAAAGAGTTTATTCCATCATCCGATGCCTGTTTATAATCTCTCTCCCAGTCCTTGGCAGGTGGATTAGTCTTCCTGAAATAGACGGCACCATAAGGAATAGTAGGTAATTTTGGATACAGGTCATGAGGAAGTTTGCCAGTGCTAACATTTTGTACCAGCATTTTCGGCATAGAAAATAAATGGCTTCCATTAAATGCAAGTGCGGTGGTTGTAATACCTGATGTTAGATGACCAATAAATTTTCGTCTAGATGTTTTCATCACAAGGGAGTTCCACTTATGTAATATATCTCTTAATAATTAAACCTCCCAGCATCGAACCCTCGGGCCGTATGGGTAAAAGACTAACTTAACAGAGGAGTGTGCTCACCTTCCAGCCTGAAGAAGGCTAATCACCGGATTATAGGTCCAGGGGATGTGTTAAGCGACCGTACAATGCCATCCGTTGACCTTCAATATTGCTCGGCCCACATTCGCGTAATGATCTTAATAACGCCGGATGCTTGTAATAATCATAAGCAAGATAAAGAGCATTTCGACGTGCCAAGGTGAAACAATGAGATTTGATGGGGTTGTCAATTAGGAACAAGTAAGCTTGAAGTAGTGAACCAGAGCCATCTTCCTCTACATTGTCGTAGATCATGGTATTCCCAGCACGGCGCAAAAACTCTGCATGAGCTGTCAGGTGCTCTATATGGGTCATAGAATAGCTTGTGCCACTGCCATCGGAGGGCAAATGGTCTCCGTCTATAGGATCATCACCTCTCCTGATCTCTTCAGGAATACCGCCATGTGGCAGAATCCCCCAGATAGATACTTTGGCATCCATTTTCCATTCATCAGTAGTCTTCATTCTATGGATCTGGTATTGGTTATGCGAGTCAAAAGCTTCCTTTGGTGAAAGGCTCTGCTCTACAGGGCTAAGTTCTTCTAGCTTCCAATCAGGATGATCCATCATATACCAGGCAATCAATGCAGCAGAGAATGACCCGGCAACTCCCCAGTTGTTCTTCCTGAATCTACTTGCCCAGGACACTTTGGGGTACATAACATCTCTTAGCCAGACTTGATAGGACAACTTGTCTGACGGAGTCCACCCCTCCCAGCCTTCCAGCAGGTCTGCAGCATAAATATAGGGCGTGCCCCCTCTGGACAGGTTGAGAATCCCCTGCGCACCCCAATGGAACTCATCCTCCTCCGCATTGCGATAGTCGTAGGTATCCGTCAGATCCAGGATGACAGCTCTTGACTTCGCTGCATATTTCGGATCTCCTGTCAGATGCCAGGCTAAAGCGGTGCCATAGGCCAGCTTTCCTCCTGAGGAGCTGATCTGGACCGGGTTTTTTGAGGATCTACCCACGACCACAACTTCTCCAGATAACTCATCCCATGAAGCAGATTCTGCCATTAAAGTGTCAATGAACGCCAGGAACTCGGCAACATTGGTTTTGTGGGGCTCTACTCCTTCTGCCGCAAGCTTTTTGATCTCAGTCAATTCCTTTGGTGAGACTAATACTCCATCTGTGTCCTCAGTTGAAGGACCTTCGCTATGGTTTGATGGTGAAAGGCAAGAAACCAGTAGGATTGCCATTGAGGCGAAAAAGAAGAATTTCATGAGATTATTCAGATATTGAACTACTGTTTCTATTACTCCGACGAAGCCGAACAGTATCCAAAATGACTATTACAAATAAAACAAAGACAATAAAAAAACTTACCGGCCAGGTAATAATGGTGAGCCACCCAAGAGTCAACCATTTGCAGTTGCTTTCATGACATGGTACTCCTGTCATAAACTCCGAGATCAATGCCCCGATCACCCCTACAATAGTTGGAGAAAATCCCAATAACAGGATAATTACCGACCATAAGATAAATCGGGTCAGATAATGGCGTCGTTTTTGGATGATGATGCCCAAAGGACGTTTGATTACTTCGCCCAGTAATCTACAACTGTCACATCTTCAAGATGTGGGCCCAAAACATCACCAAACGCTTTATGATCAGGATGTGGTAAGTAAATAGCTCTGTCCTCTTCACTCTCAAAGGTGAGGAAAAAGCAATGTGTAAACCCTTTGTTTAGTCCTTCAGGACTGTTGTTCAGCCCCCACTCCAGGTCCTTGATCTCTTTAATCTTTGATTTTAAACCAATAAATGCCTCTTCGACTTTCTTGATATCAGCATCAGTGGCAGACTCCTTGAATTTCAATAGTACTACATGACGCAGCTTAGGTGTTTCTTTCATTTCGGTATTAGTAGATGAGGTATTTTCTGTAGCAGTCCTGGTTTCGCACCCGACAATAAATAGAGTTGCCACAAACAATGATAATAAGTATTTCATGGTATTTTGGAGGTTGGGGTTCCCGTTAGCAGCACTAAGCTAGTGTATTGAAAATTGTATTCAAAACACCACAGAGTTCTAAATAAAATTCATAAGGATCCTGTAAATATCCTTTTATATCAAAAAACTGAGATTGATTAAGATGACTGCAAATATCTTTTAATAGGCTGCTCCAATAACAAACTGAAACTTAAGATCTAATAATGAAAGTAAACTCAATCCATAAATAAAGACGGTAGGAATAAGGAAATCTCCGGAAACAACGTTACCAGCGTCAGCACCAGGAGACTCAGCAACAAAAACGGAATATTTGCCCTTGCTACCTGGGCAATGGAGGTCTTACCAATACTGGAAGTCACAAAAAGACATATCCCTATTGGAGGTGTTGTCAGTCCAATGATCAAGTTGAGTACGGCAATCACAGCGAAGTGAACAGGATCCACTCCCACTGACATGGCTACCTTGAGCAGAATAGGGAACATCACGAGGAGTGCAGCAATGGTCTCCATAAAGGTTCCGATAAAGATCAAAGTAATATTGATCAGAAGCAGGATCACATACTTATTATCAGAAAAACTTAGCAATCCATCCGATATAGACTGTGGGACCCTTTCAATGATCATGATCCAGCCAAACAGGTTGGCAAAGCCTACGAGTACCATTAGTGAGGCCGAGAGCTTCATAGAATCTAAAAGAATTTTTGGTAGGTTCTTGAAATTAAGCTTTTTATAAAAGATCCCAACAACCATAGCATACAGGACCGCTACTACTGAAGCTTCGGTAGGCGTAAATACGCCCCCTATGATCCCAAACAGCACAATAAATGACATGAGCAATGACCAGAAGGTATCAATAAAACCCTTACCAATCTGGGCAAAGGAGCTTCTCTCGTGTTTTGGATAACTTTTCTTTTTGGCTATTACATAAGAGACGGCAATCATCCCAAATCCCAACATAAATCCTGGAACAGCACCAGCCAAAAACAACCGCCCCACTGAAAGCCCGGTGAGCGTAGCAGCAATGATCATCGGTACACTGGGGGGAATAATCGGTCCTACTGTTGAAGATGATGCCGTTACCGCACATGAGAAAGGACCATCATAACCCTCTTTCTTCATAGCTGGGATCATTACCGCACCAATGCTGGATGCATCGGATACTGCAGTTCCGGAAATTCCTGCAAATAACATGGAAGATCCTACATTCGCCATGGCTAACCCGCCCCTGATGTGTCCCATCAGGTGGTTACAAAATGATATGATTTTATCTGTAAGGCCTCCATGGTTCATCAGGTTTCCTGCCAGGATAAACCCAGGGATACTCAGAAGCACAAACACATCTATACCAGAATAGAGCTTTGCTGGGATGACAATGAGTGAAATGTCGTTGAACAGCAGGTAGGCCAGGCACGACAACCCCAGACTGAATGCTACGGGGACCCCCAGAAATAGACATAAAAAAAAGACTGCAAATAATAGATAGATCATGGGTTGGGGCGTAATATTTGAATGATTTCTTTAATGGAATACCAAATCACCGCAATAGCCATCAGGGTAATCCCTGCAAAGGGAATGGCCATGGATATCCCCATACTCGGAGACTGCTCATTGGTACCCATCTGTACATACTGGAGAGACCATAGACCGGTAACAATAAACAAAACCACTGTGCCTATGGCAAAAAACACCTTAAGCCATTTTTGCCAGGTCTCATTCATGGCATTGAAGAAGATATCCAGTTGCACAAACTCATTGTCACGCAGTGCCAGTCCTGCTCCCAGACTCATGGTGTAGATAAAAAAGACTCGGGCTGCTTCCTCAGTCCAGGAGGGAGCACTATCCATAAAAAACCTGCCATAGATCTGAATAATTACAGTCGCCAACAGGGCAATAGTGCTAATAAGAGTGCCAGCCGATAGGATTTTACCAAACATATTAGTTTCGGGTCACAGTTAGAATTTCGTTATATATTTTCTGCATGTCCGGAGACAGGCTTTTGTAGATAGCATCAGTACATTTGTTTGAAAAGGCATCTTTATCCACCTCCACGAAGGTCATGCCCTTCTCTTTCAATTCCTTGGCAAGCGTTTGCTCATTCTTCAAAAACAGGTTTCGCTCAAACTGATGCATTTCCTCAGCACATTCATTGAAGACCTTTTTCAGATCATCAGGCATTGCCTGATACTGTTTTTCTCCCAATACAGGATAAGCCCAGCTCACAACATGCCCTGTGAGGTTAAGGTGACTCTGTACCTCCGCAAAGCCAGCTGCTTTGATCATAGCTAATGGATTCTCCTGGGCTTCAATAGTATTTTGTTGGAGAGAAGTGAAAACCTCTGAGAAAGCCATGGGTGTAGGCTTTGCTCCCATGGCTTCCCATGCGGTGACATAAACAGGTACTGTTGGTACCCTGATAATGATTCCTTTAAGGTCATCAGGGTGTTTAATGGGCCTGTTGGAAGTGAGGTGCCTGGGTCCTCGCTCAAAATAAGTGACCGGCCTAAGACCTGTTTTCTTTATGATCTCCTCCTCCATAAACTGACTGATAGGGTGATTCACCAGCTTTTTCAGGTCGTCACTATCTCTCAGTAGAAACGGGAGCTCGCAAAATACGGCTTCATCAACCCAATTGGTGAGGATCGATGCCGTTATCGTCATATCAATTACTCCCGCCTGGATCAACCGGATCGATTCGATCTCTTTACTTAGCTGTTCTGAGTGGTATACCTCTAACTTGATCCTTCCATCAGACTTTTCATCCAGTCTTTTACTGAAATATTCAAATGCCTGCGACCAGGTATGGTCTTCGTTAGTGATCAGACTGGCTCTTAGAAGTACTTCTGGCTCTTTTTCAGTGTCACAGCTGAATAGAAGAAATAGGGATAAAAAAAATACGATATGTCTTACTCGAAGAAACTCGGATAATTGCATTGGGTTAATCATTCTTGGGCTCAAAAAATCAAATATATCTTATTTACTCAGATTATTTAATTTGATGTGCTATGTCTCTTTCTCACATGAGTTGAAATCTTTTAATTTTACGGCATGTCCCTGATTCCAGAGCTTCTCCAAAAATATTCGGAAGACCATACCAGCGAAGAAAGCGCATTATTGACACAGATCAATAGAGAGACACACCTGCATGTTCTTCGACCCAGAATGCTCTCTGGTCACCTTCAAGGCAGGTATCTGGCCATGCTATCACAATTGATCCAACCAAAGTATATCCTGGAGATCGGTACTTACACGGGTTATTCAGCGTTGTGTTTAGCGGAAGGAATGCAAAAAGACGGGAAGCTGATCACACTGGAAAAAAACGAGGAACTGAAAGAAAAAATTGATGCGTACCTGGACCAGTCCGATTATAAAGGTCAGATAGAGGTCAAAATTGGTGAAGCTGTATCGATCCTTCCAACGCTCAATTATACCTGGGACATGATCTTTATTGACGCAGACAAAGAAAATTATCCTGTCTACTACGAAATGACCATTGATAACCTTCGTCCGGGAGGAATGCTTTTGGCAGACAATGTGCTATGGAGTGGTAAAGTTTATGATCCCCAGCAGCAAGACAAGGTTACCAATACCATTCGCTCATTTAATGAGATGGTGCAGAACGACCCCAGGGTAGAAAACATATTGCTCCCAATCAGGGACGGAATCATGATGGTGAGAAAAAAATGATCCGAAAGGCTGCTTTTTTGTTATTTTTTATTCATCTCTTTGATCTGTCCGCTGGCGACTTTCCTATACCTCAAGTGCCTGACAACATTGAGATAGCCGGCATGAAGCTCAGGATCACCAATGAAGCCCAGCGGGAGATCCAGAAAGATGTAAATGCTTTGCGCGCAAGCGAAAAATATTTCAACATAAAGCTGGACCGTGCTAATCTCTATTTTCCCATCATTGAGAAAGTACTTCGCGAAGAGGGTGTGCCCGATGACCTAAAATTCCTCTCATTGCAGGAAAGTGCACTCATCTCTGATAATGTGTCCACTTCAGATGCTGTAGGTTATTGGCAATTTAAAGATTTCACAGCCCGTGAAGTAGGTATGAGAGTAGACAGCAAGGTGGATGAGAGAAAAAATGTGGTCTCTTCCACCCATGGAGCTGCTAAATACCTAAAGAGAAACAACTTCATGTTTAAAAACTGGATGTATTCAATCAACGCATATATGACAGGTCCCGGAGGTGTGAAGCCTTACATTGATGAGGAAGGCATTGGATCTGATAAGCTGACCATTACGCATAAAACCCACTGGTATGTAAAGCGCTTTATCGCACACGTGATAGCATTCCGTGAAGATGTGGGCAAACCTCACTCGGAGGGAATGGAACTAATGGTTTACAGGCAGGGTGGCAACAAAGGTCTGAAGGACATTGCTGAAAAATTGGAAGTGAATGAGGATTTGGTATTGCAGTATAACAAATGGCTAGCGTATGGCAAAGTTCCTGACGATCGGGAGTATCCGGTTATAATTCCCATAAAAGGACAAAGACCAAAAATCCCCGAACCAAAGAGAAATGAGGAGATAGTAACTAGACCCAGCTATCCTGAAAAGATCGTGGATGAGATCAATACCATGAGCAAAACGATTTATCTTGAGATCAATGACCGACAAACAATCCTTGCTATCGATGGAGATAACTTGAAAGCACTTGCTGATAAAAGTGGAAAAAGTCCAGAAAAACTCCGCAAATACAATGACCTTGAAGATTCCGATAACCTCATCTCAGGGAAGTTCTACTTTACCCAATCCAAGAGGAGCAAATCAAGCATCAGGTACCATGTCACTCAGCTAGATGAATCCTTATGGGATGTTTCCCAGCGATATGGCATTAAACTAAGAAAGCTCAGGAAAAAGAATAGAATGGAAGAATCGGAAATACTGAAACCCGGAAGAATACTTTGGTTAAAGCAAAAGCGTCCAAGTGATATCTCTCCAGCTTACAGAAAAGTAGCGACGCCGAAAGTATTTAGACCAGAAACACCCAGGGTAGAACGGTCAACAATTACACACCCTGTTCAGGAGCCTCCTGAAAAACCTGTTGTAAAAAACACCATTGAGCCTGCAATCGTGGATCCAGTTCCTCAACAAACAGTAGTAAGCGTCTCCAAAGAATTTGAGGCACAGCCTGAAACCACAACTACTCCGCCAAATCAAAAAGTGGATGTTCATGAAGTAGCGGCCGGGCAGTCTTTATATGCAATTGCAAAACAATATGATATCACGGTAGAAGACCTCCTTGAATGGAATGGTTTGCGAAAAAATGACCCGATAAATCCGGGCCAAAAGCTGATGGTAGTTGCTCCTTTTGAAATGAGTTCAACGGATGAGTATGTAGAGAGCTCGGTTCCTCCCCCATCTGGTAATGAAGCCAATCACATGGTTGAACCGGACGATACATATTACAGTATATCCAGGAAATATGGTGTTGAGATCAGTGATTTGCTGAAAAGAAATCAACTAAATGTTGATATACCAATAAAACCAGGACAGATGCTCATCATTCCTTCTGTACCAAAAAAAATACCTGTAGCTCCTCCTACTTCTACAAATAGTAAATCCTACACGGTTCAGGCCGGTGATACTTTTTACAAAATCGCAAGACAATTCAATTTGAGTGTTGAAGAGTTGATGAAGATCAATGGAAAGGATCGTCCCGATCTGTCAATTGGTGAAGTGTTGAAAACCAAATAGGACTAGAATTCAAAGTCAAGTCCCAAGCGTTCCTTCAAGTCCTTTAGGGCAGGATTTTGCTCCACCATATAATCATATTTCTCTTTGCTGGTGTAGAGCTTCTTCGACTTTTCCTGCTCAGAAACTTCCTTTTGTAATTGGATCATTGAATTCTTCAGCTTTATTCTAAAAAACTGAACAATTCCCTGCTCTAAACGCTCCAGGATACTGATTTCCAATGAACTTGAAAGCTGAATCATCACATCATTTTCCCCTGATTTGATAACCTGCCTGTTCAAAACAAGCATTTCCGTATCCGAAACACCTTTTGCTTCAGACTCCTTTTTGTAAGAGTTCCAGGCCTCTTGTAGAGCAGCTTCATCAAAAGGATTGCTTTCTTTGGGGGTTTCCTCAACCTGTTGTGGTTTTATCTCCTTTTCAGCTGGCTTTCTTCTGAAGATGCTTGGAGTTTCTTTGGGCTGGGAAGTATTACCGGATATTACCGTTGAAACCTTTGGTGTTTCTGGAGCAGGTGCCTCTTGCGCGGGTTTTACTTCCTCAGTTTCGGGTGCAGGCTCCGGCTTTCGCTCTGACTTTTCTTCTTTAACTGGTTCAGGAGACTTTAGCTCGCCATCGCTACTTTTTTTTTTGCCCCATCACCGGAGCTCACTTCTGCCAGACGTACAGCGTTGTTCAGCTGTGACAATTTCATCAGGCACAGCTCGATGTGCAGTCTTTGATTTCTGCTTATCTTGTAGTTGAGGTCAAACTGGTTCATGAGGTTCAACCCAGTAAGTAGGTAAGATCCGCTCAATGCGGAAGATTGTGAAAGATATCTTTGCTTCACACCTTCAGAAACCTCCATCAGATTTACAGTCTCTTTGTTTTTGGAAACCAGTAAATTCCTAAAGTGCTCCTGCAGGCCATTCAGGAAATTATGACCATCGAAACCATTGCGGATCACTTCATCAAAAAGTAACAAAGCATTGGACATGTCCTCATTCTTGAGGAAATCTGTCACCTTGAAGTAGTACTCATAATCAAGAATATGCAGATTCTTGATGGTGTTCTGATAAGTGATTTTCTTGTCGGAAGAAAAAGTGACAATCAGGTCAAACAGTGATAAAGCATCCCGCATCGCTCCATCCGCCTTTTGTGCGATCAGGTGTAGGGCCTCCTCCTCAGCTTCAATACCTTCCTGACTGGCGATCTTTTGTAGCTGCACCACAATGTCGTTGATCTCTATTCTGTTGAAATCATAGATCTGGCATCGGGAAAGTATGGTAGGGATCACTTTGTGCTTTTCCGTGGTAGCCAGGATGAAGATGGCGTACTCTGGCGGTTCCTCAAGAGTCTTCAGGAAAGCATTGAATGCCTGTGTAGACAGCATGTGAACCTCATCTATGATGTAGACCTTAAATTTTCCTTGTTGTGGTGGATAGCGCACCTGGTCCGTCAGGTTTCTAATATCGTCTACGGAGTTGTTAGATGCTGCATCCAGCTCATATATATTGAAGTTGGTATGCTGATTTTCTGCAGATGCTTCAAAATCATTGATCATCCGTGCAAGGATCCTTGCACAGGTAGTCTTCCCTACCCCCCTTGGGCCACAAAACAGCAATGCCTGCGCCAAATGATTGTTGTCAATCGCATTTTTTAGGGTAGTGGTAATGTGGCTTTGTCCTACTACTTCTTCAAAACCCAGGGGCCGGTATTTCCTTGCCGATACTACAAAACTTTCCACATCGTGAAATTAAGACAAAAGGAATAGAAATGAAGAGATGACCAGATAAAATCAATGTTGCTTTTGAAATTCTATGGTTGTAATATGGGTCACCTAATTTATTACTTATAATGCTTTTCATTATTTCGTTCATCATACTGATCCTTTCGAATGGTCTCGAGGTCCAACTCCCCATTGATGCTCCTGACAGGCGGTCAATCGATTTCGTTGAACTTACCGAGATAGGTGAATTTGGTCTGCTGCGAGCGTCAAGAAAGGAAGTACCTGCTCACTTACATACAGGCATTGATATCAAAAGAGCTAATAATAACTATCGAAATGCCCCCATATATTCTATCGACAAGGGCATTGTTATCAGTAAGCGGGAAGACGGGCCATTTGCCCAGCTCATTATCGAACATGACCACGGCAACCTTATTTACTGGACGGTATATGAGCATATAGCAGAAATCCAGGTGGAATTATTTCAGCCGGTAGATTCTGATACCCAGATCGCCCGTTTCTTCAACACCAATGAACTGAATCAGTATGGCTGGCAATTCGATCATTTTCATTTTGAAGTTTTAAAAAATCGCCCAATCAGGATCAAACCATCAATGGATAATCCTGAAAGACTTTACAATTCCTTCACACTAATATGCCATGATAATGAAGAGCTTATAAGTAACTTTTATAGACCACTGGAATTTCTTACCTCCCACTTCTAATTGTCTTAAAAAAAGCTGATATTTCATTTTTATACAGTTGTCTATTAATTTCCATCAAGAAATAACCACCTATAAAATGCCTAAAGTATCCCTTGCCCTGCTCACCCTGCTATTGTTGCTGGGTTGCCAAAAGAAAAAATCGAACCTGGCTTCTCTCACAAAAGATGACTTCAGTAGCCCGAAAAGTCTTTTTGTTGACCACATCAGCTCCTTCACAGGTGGAGTGATCTCTATTTCAAGCGATATCAGGCTTCGCCTTACTCGCACAGTTGCTGATAGCCTCATCGGTACGGCAATCAATGATATTTTTAGTTTCTCTCCCTCTATTAAGGGTACCTCAAGTTGGGAAGATAACCGAACGATCGTTTTTCATCCTGAGTCAATGCTCGATGGCAATCAGAAGTACGAGGTAACAGCAGATCTTAAGAAAGTGATCCCAAACATTGATAGCGAGAAGCGAAATTTTAAGTTCATTTTTCAAACGCTCGTACAAAACTATGAGGTGAAAGTAGAAGGGATTAAACTATACAACACATCTGATCTGACTGATGTGAAAATTGAAGGGACCCTTCAGACAGCAGATGTTGTGAAATTCGATGACCTCAAGAAGACAATCTCAGCCAGCCAATCAGGCAAAAACCTGGAGATCACCCTGGTAAATACCAATCAGGACAATTTATACGAATTCAGTGTGGAGCATGTAAAAAGAGGTGACAAGGAGGGTGAAGTCTCTGTTAGTGTCAATGGCGATCCCATTGAAGTAGATAAAACTGAAAAGATCGATGTGAAAATTCCGGCACTGGGCGATTACAAAGTGCTGTCAAGCAGAATTGTCAGAGGTGAGGAAAATTATATTTCAGTACTGTTTTCAGACTTTCTTGACCGTAGACAAAATCTTTCTGGTCTGGTAAAGCTATCCAATACAAGTAACCTTCCGCGTACTGTTGTGGACTTGAACGAACTCAAAATCTATCCTACTTCTACTATGGAAGGATCCGCCACACTGCAAATAAGTGCTGCAATTAAAAACATTGCCGGAGGGAAGCTCAGGGAAAATTACTCATCCACATTACAGTTTACTCAAATCAAGCCAGAAGTCAGGCTGGTCGGTGAAGATAAAAAAGCCATACTTCCCAACTCGAATGGACTCATCTTACCCTTTGAAGCAGTGGGTCTTAAAGCTGTGGATGTCACCATCATAAAGGTTTTTGAAGACAATGTCTTGCAATACCTGCAAGTCAACAGCATCGGAGGCCGTAGCCAATTGAACAGGGTGGCAAGACCTGTAGCCAGAAAAACCATTCCATTAAACACCAGTGGAGTAACCAATCTTAACGGTTGGAACCAGTTTTCACTGGATCTTGAAGATATTTTAAATGCAGAATCAGGATCTATTTACCAAATCAGAATAGGTTTTCAAAAACGCCATTCCCTCTACTTCTGCTCTGACAGCGATGACATTGAGTCTATGGACATCGAGTTGGATGAATGGGGGCCTGACGAAGAGGACTCTTATTGGGATTCTTACGAATACTACTACAATCCTGGTTACAACTGGGAAGAACGGGATAATCCATGCAGTGATTCCTACTATGGTAATCGTAGAAGTGTGAATAAAATGCTAATGGCCTCGGACCTGGGTATAATAGCAAAGAAAAGAGATGGGGGTGATCTGCACGTATTCTGCTCGAGCTTACTTAATACCCAGCCAGTCGGTGATGCCAGTATTGAAATCTATGATTATCAGCAGCAATTGATTGGTAGTGCCAAAACGAATAGTGAAGGTATCGTAAAATTGACAGTAGATGGTAAGCCTTTTGCCTTGATCGCAAGAAAGGGCAACCAGACTGGCTATTTGAAGCTGGATGACGGCTCATCACTGTCACTGAGCAATTTTGATGTGACAGGCACAAAAATTCAGCGCGGATTAAAAGGTTTCATCTATGGCGAGCGGGGGGTCTGGAGACCTGCCGATACGGTCCATCTCGGCTTCATCATTGAAGATATCGAAAATTCTTTGCCAGAAAATCATCCTGTGATTATGGAACTTTATGATCCTAATCAAAAGCTCACTTACAGGAAGATCAGTAGTGAAGGTGTAGAGGGAATGTACAGGTTTGACTTCGTTACCCCATCAGATGCACCTACCGGTAACTGGAGGGCAGAGGCCAAAGTAGGAGGCGCTAATTTCAGTAAGACAGTCAAAATTGAAACTATCAAACCAAACCGACTAAAGGTCAACCTGGAGTTTGATAAAGAAAGATTCAGTGCATCTGACAACAGTATTTCGGGAGATTTGAATGTGAGGTGGCTAAGTGGTGCCAAGGCCGGAAACCTAAAAGCTGAATACGAGTTATTGCTCAGACCTGCTGTCACCACATTCGATGGTTACCCTAATTATAGTTTTGATGACGAATCTAAGGAATTTTATAGTGAACGTGAAATAGTTTATCAGGGTCGTCTAAATAGCGAAGGCTATGCCGGTATTAACATTGATCTTGGTGATGCCAAAAATGCCCCCGGAGCACTCAATGCCATGCTGTTTGGTAAAGTCTATGAAGAGGGAGGTGATTTTAGCATTAACAACACCACTATCCCCTACTACCCTTACACAAGTTTTGTTGGCCTCAAAGCTCCCGAGGGAGATAAGAGAGGAATCCTGCTAACAGACCAGGATCATTCGATCCAGATTGCTACTGTTGATGCCAGTGGTAATCCTGTGAGTCGAAGCAATTTGAACATCTCACTGTACAAGCTCGACTGGAAATGGTGGTGGGACAATTCAAATGATTATTTGAGCAATTATGTAGGAAGGAGCTATAGAGATCCTATCCAGAAAGGAAAAGTCAGCACAAGAAATGGATCCGGTAGTTGGAAGCTTAGGGTCAACCACCCACAATGGGGCAGATATTATCTTCAGGTTGAGGATCCTACCTCTGGTCATTCTGCCGGGCAAATCATCTATATGGATTGGCCCGGATGGGCAGGTAAAGGCAAACGGGGTGAGCTGGGCGGTGCCACAATGCTTGATTTTGCTATTGAGAAGGAAGAATACAAAGTAGGAGAAAATATTGCCTTATCAATACCAAGTACACCAAACAACAAAATTCTTGTAAGTCTTGAGACAGGCAGTGAAGTACTCCAAACGTTTTGGGTGGACACCAAAGAAGAAACCACTACTATTTCATTTGAAGCCACCAGCGACATGTCCCCAAATATCTATGCTCATCTCTCGATGATCCAGCCACACAGTCAAACCTCTAATGACCTACCAATCAGACTTTACGGCGTTCAGTCTATCAAAGTAGTGGATCCTCAGACAGTGCTCGAACCAACGATCGCTATGCCTGAAGATCTCCGACCTGAGCAGCAGTATACGATCGAGATCAGTGAAAAATCAAAATACCCGATGGCCTATACCATCGCTGTAGTAGATGAAGGTCTTTTGGATATCACCAACTTCACTACACCTGACCCCTGGAGTAATTTCTACTCCAGGGAAGCCCTTGGGATCAAGACCTGGGATGTCTATGAAGATGTGATGGGGGCATTCTCCGGAAAAATGCAACACCTGCTGGCCATAGGGGGTGATGGAGAGATTCAACCAAAGGAAGAAAAAGAGGCCAATAGGTTTAAACCCGTTGTTCACTTTCTTGGACCTTTTCATCTCAAAAGAGGAGAGACCAAAAAGCACAACTTAAAAATGCCACAATACATCGGTAGCGTGAAAACAATGGTCATTGCTGCCTCAGATGGAGCCTATGGTAGTGCCGAGACGGTCACACCTGTGAAACAACCACTAATGGTTTTAGCTACTTTGCCAAGGGTAGCCGGACCGGGAGAGATGATGAAGCTACCGGTAAATGTCTTCACCATGAACAATAGCATAAAAAATGTCTCAGTAAGTGTAGAAGCGAGTGGAGCACTCAGCCTGACCGGACAAAAATCTGCCACCGTTCAATTCTCGGAATCAGGTGACAAGGTGATCTATTTTGACGTAAAGGCCAACCAGGTCATTGGGACTGGAAAAGTCAAAGTAATAGCTAAATCGGGTAACCTTGAAGCAAACTATGACATCGACATAAATGTGATCCCACGAAACCCAATCACAACAGATGTGACAGATAAGGTGATATCAGCTAATTCCAGCTGGGACCTACCTTATACTCCTATTGGCATGTTGGGTGAAAATCATGGAGCAATTGAGGTATCTACCTTACCCCCGCTAAATCTGCAACAAAGGTTGGATTTTCTGATTCAATACCCTCACGGATGTATTGAGCAGACTACCTCCGGTGTATTCCCACAACTATTTCTAAGTAAACTAATAAAGCTATCACCTGATCGTATCAATGAAGTCCAGAGAAATGTGGAAGCAGGCATCAACAGGCTTAAGGCATTTCAAACCAGTTCAGGTGGGTTCACCTACTGGCCAGGCGCTGATTATTCAAGCAACTGGGGAAGTAATTATGCCGGCCATTTCCTTCTGGAAGCAAAGGGTGCAGGATATTCTGTGCCGGAAGGAATGTTATCTTCATGGATCAGCTACCAAACAGGCAAAGCAAATGACTGGGGGGCTGCAAGTACGCAAGATGATAATGATCTTATCCAGGCCTATAGACTTTATACACTGGCCCTTGCCGGCAGCCCTTCTTTGAGTGCTATGAACAGAATGCGGGAGAGCACAAAAGTCAGAAGATCTGCCAAGTGGAGACTGGCCATGGCCTATGCGGTGGCCGGATATGGTTCACAGGCAGAAGATCTGATTGCGGGACTGCCAGCCAGTGCAGACAGCACATTGAGAGACTACAGGTATTCGTTCGGATCAGACACGAGAGACAAAGCAATGATTCTGGAAACACTTATCTCATTAGAGAAAAGTGAGCAGGCATTTGAACTGCTGATGGATATTGCCAAAGTCATGGGTGACAAGGATCGATGGATGAGTACCCAGACCACGGCGTATTGTTTGATTGCTGTCTCAAAGTATGCAGCCAACTTCAAGCTGGACGAAGAAACAGCCGTTACCATAAATGCAGGAGGAGAATCCACTGAGCTAAGCGGGACCGATTTTCTACATCAGAAAATCATTAGCAACCCGGATCAGCAGATTAATCTAAAGCTGTCTAACAAGGGCAATTCTCCTGTATTTGCCCGGCTAATCAGGACCGGAATACCCATTGAGGGGACTGAAAAATCAATTGAAAGAAATATTCAGTTTACAGTTAATTATCAGGACACGGATGGCAATCCTGTAAACATCAACGCTATGAAACAGGGAACGAATTTTATTGCCAGGGTCACGGTGACTAACCCCGGAACGCGTGGAGTTTACAATGAAATGGCACTCACCCAGATTTTTCCTTCTGGGTGGGAAATCATCAATACGAGGCTTGATGGAAGTGAATCTACCAATCTGAATGCTGATTATATCGATATCCGGGATGATCGTACCATGCATTACTTTGAACTGAAGCCCAATCAAAAGTTGACATTTGATGTCCTGCTGAATGCTTCATACCAGGGTGAATATTACCTGCCCTCTATAAGTGTGGAAGCGATGTATGACAATTCTATTTTTGCCAATAAACCCGGGAAATGGGTGAAAGTAATTCCACAATAACCATCGAAGTATGGGGATTGCAGTGATCTACATGAAGAAAATGATTTGGTACACCAGCCAGTTTGTACTGACCGTGCTACTATTCTTTTCTTTGGTGCCTCTGCCAAATCCCCTATTTGACAAACCTTTTGTGACCACCTTGTACGGTGATGATGGCACACTTTTAAGTGCTTCCATAGCAGAGGATGAACAATGGCGTTTTCCGGAATCGGATTCAATCCCGGAGAGGATAAGAGTGGCCATCACACTCCTCGAGGATGAATATTTCTATTCACACCCTGGCGTAAACCCTGTTTCACTTGTAAGAGCAACCCAACAGAATATTCGAGTTGGAAAAGTGGTAAGTGGTGGCAGTACAATCACCATGCAAGCCATAAGAATGTCAATGGGTAATCAACCGAGGACATATGCGCAAAAAGTAATGGAAATTCTTGCTGCTCTTAAAGCAGAAATGATTTTTTCTAAAAAAGAAATACTTCAAAACTATGTTGACTACGCTCCCTTTGGAGGAAACATAGTGGGCATAAAGGCAGCATCATACAGGTATTTTGGAAGACCTCCAGAGAGACTCTCCTGGGCTGAAGCGGCCACGCTCGCCATTCTACCAAATAACCCCGCTATGATTTTCCCTGGCAAGAATCAGGAAATTCTGATTAAAAAAAGGAACGCGCTATTGGACAAGATCCATTCAAGGGGGTATTTTGATGACAATGAATTGTTTCTGGCAAAGGAAGAAAGGGTGCCAGAAAAATGGAAGTCTATGCCTGATAAGGCCTATCATTTGCTTTACAGGGGAATTCAAGATGGTTACAGGGGCAAGGAAATAAAGACTACCCTGGATCCGGGACTACAAACAATGGTACAACAAAAGGTAGACCGGTATAGCCAACGAATGGCAATGAATGAGATTCACAATGCAGCAGCTCTTATCATTGAAATTGAAACCGGAGAAACCAGGGCATACATAGGTAATACCTCAAATCCAGGAGATCATGGGAGCCATGTGGATATCATTACCTCTCCCAGAAGCCCCGGAAGTTTATTGAAACCCTTCCTATATGCCATGGCTCTGGATGATGGACTCATTTCACCAGGACAATTACTTCCTGATATCCCCCTATTTTACAAGGGATTCGCCCCTGCAAACTTTGACAAGAAATTCAGAGGTGCAATACATGCCGATGAGGCTTTAGTAAGCAGCTTAAACGTACCCTTTGTTCATCTTTTGATCGAGTATGGTCACGAAAAATTCCACCAAAAGCTCAACGAAATCGGTTTCTCTACGCTTAATAGACCGGCCAGCCACTATGGACTCTCAATTATACTAGGTGGTGGCGAAGCCACCTTGTGGGATCTTTCAAATGCCTATGCAGGCATGAGCCGGGCACTTACCCGCTTCACCAAAAGACCTTACAACTCAGGCTACTCCAAACAGGATTATCTTGAAAACCGATACCTTGTCATTCAACCCGCTGATGATCAAAAATTGGTTTCAGACGGTGTGATACGGGCACCCTCTATCCATCATGCTTTTAGTGCCATGAGAAAGCTGAACCGCCCCTATGAGGAGACAGGTTGGGAAATGTTTAACTCCTCACAAGAAATAGCCTGGAAAACCGGTACCAGTTATGGGTTTAGGGATGGATGGGCTATTGGGATAAACGGAAAATACCTGGTAGGTGTATGGATTGGAAATGCAGATGGTGAAGGAAGACCAGGACTTACAGGTATTAGCGCAGCAGCGCCTCTGATGTTTGATTTATTTGACCTGATGAGCAACTCCATGATGCCGAAAGAAACTTTTGGGGCGCCCACAGAGATTTGCACTGGTAGTGGCATGATTGCATCAAGTATTTGCCCTGAAAAGAGGTCAGAATATCTTGCAGATTATTTGTTACAAACGAGGCAATGTAACCTCCATCAAAAAATACATCTGGACGAAAGCGAGAAATTCCAGGTAAATAGTAGTTGTTACCCGGTAGATCAAATGAAGGAAAAAAGCTGGTTTATCCTGCCCCCCGTTCAATCCTGGTATTACAAAAAGTACCATCCAAAATACGAAAAACTTCCACCCTTCAAACCCTCATGTGAGGTAGCTGATGGCAATCCATTATTTGATCTCGTTTACCCAAACAGGGACACAAAGGTGATTATTCCTAATGAGCAAAACGGACAAATGGGGCATGTAATATTTGAAGCCGCACATGAAGATAAAACATCAACAATTTACTGGCATCTTGACAAAGAGTATCTGGGATACACAACCGGCTTGCATCAAATTGGTGTCCAGCCGTTAAAGGGTGACCATACGCTTACATTGGTAGATGACTCCGGAAATGAGTTGAAAAGACAATTTTCGGTAATAAATTGATTCGAATAAGGAGCTAAACTAAAAAGGCTGGGGTTTAAAGCCACTCATGAAGATTTGAAAATACACTTTAAATTGCCCCCAGACCTATGACCAAAGCTGGTTGATTAATGATTTGATGTTATTGCAAGTTACTGGTTACCTTAACCTTAGTGTATACCGATTTATACTGAATCGCCTATGTGGGAAACAAGTAAAAAAGCCATGAAGCGAGATTAATAAGTAGCAAGAAATGAGACGTAGCAAAGTAATCCAATTGATAGGAAAGAAACCAAATCTGTTACAGCTTTACTTCCTAGCAGTCATTTTTATTGGGTGCAACCCCCAAATAGGGACTATCCGCCCCCAGGTAATCATTTCCACCGACATTGGAGGAAGTGATCCTGACGATTTTCAATCTATGGTCCACCTTTTGGTTTATGCAGATCGTTTGGATATCAAGGGTTTAGTGAGCTCCCCTCCACATGATGGTAGGGCAACTCATATCCTGGAAGCTATAGAAGCTTATGAAATAGATTTTCCGAGATTGTATGCTCAAAGCAACGATTTTCCGTCACCAGATCTCCTTCGGAAAATCACTAAACAAGGAGCTATGAGCACACAGCAGACCCAGGAGCCAACAAGCATAAGTGAGGGTGCCCAATGGATCATTGATCAGGCTCAATCTACCAGTAGTCCATTGTATGTTCTGGTATGGGGATCTATGACAGATGTGGCCCAGGCACTTCATTACTCCCCCGGCATCAAAAAAGTCCTCCGAGTATATTCCATCGGCTCATGGAATACTGTTCAGGATACCTTATCCAGAAACTATGTTTACAATCACCACAAAGACCTGTGGTGGATTGAGAATAATACTACTTTCCGTGGAATGTATATGGGCGGACATCAGGAAGATGATTATGGAAATTTATCCTTTGTAAAAGCTCATGTAATGGGACATGGCGCGTTAGGTAGTTTATTTTATGATCAGAAAAAAGACATTAAGATGGGTGATACTCCTTCTGTCCTATACTTACTTCATGGAGATCCTGATGATCCTGAAGGTCAGAGCTGGGGAGGGTCTTTTATACCGACAGATCATGGTCCTCAATATTGGACAGATAACCCTGCGGACCCTTTAATTGAAAACAACAGACCGGGCGCAAAAACAGTGAATAAATATCGAGTGGATTACCTTGATGACTGGGCTCTTCGGATGAGATGGCTTAAAGAAAACTGATCCCGAAAAGTTCTCTAAGGAAAACAATCAGCTTCACAATTGATTTTATAATAAATCAATTATAAAGATGGCTATTTATCAATTTTATAGGGAGCAGGTACTGGATGCATCAATCGATCAGATTTGGGACTTTATCTCATCCCCAGCAAATCTGAAAAAAATCACTCCAACTTATATGGGTTTTGATATCACCACTAAGCATCTACCAGAAAAAATGCATCAGGGGATGATGATCAGCTACAAGGTAAGTCCACTGCCAGGGTTTAAATCAAACTGGCTCACAGAAATCACACATGTCGACCCGGGGAAATACTTTGTCGATGAGCAGCGATCCGGACCCTACAGAATCTGGCATCACGAACATCGACTCATTTCCTGCAAAAAAGGAGTTTTGATGACTGATTTAATCACCTATCAACCTCCCTTTGGAGTTTTAGGAACGATTGCGAATAAACTATTGATCAAGAATAAACTGGAAGAAATCTTCGCTTATCGAAGAAATAAGTTGATTGATCTATTTGGAGAGGTTTCTGTTTAGTTGGGCACATAATTTGCCAAAACATCGTTATCCGGCTGGACGTTAGATTATTTATTTTACTTTTATGTCTTCATGAATCCACTCAGAAAAAAAAATTCAGGCAGCAGAACCGCTCCTAAAAAACATTATAAAATCAGCATTTTTGATAAAGATGGAAATTACATCTCATCAGGGAGCATTATCAATAATAGTACACTGAGTGTCTTCGATCCTGACGGGAAATTCCTCTCTTCGGGCAAATTCATTTCAAAGGACCGTTTCAACCTGTTTGATGCCTCGGGTAATTTCATTGCTTATGGTAAAATGCTTGGTAAAACAAACTTCAACATCTTCGATACAGACGATCAATTCATTTCCAGAGGAAGCCTCTTTTAAATTTATATGGGGATTTTCGTATCCTATTAAACTTTGACCAATAATATGCATTTTTGATAAATGCGTATTTCTCTAATGATTTTTATTCTGTATGGTGTTATGGCAACAGCTAAACTGAATGCACAACACAACGCCAATACGTTTCTCATAGGTATCATTGAATCTTTCAACCAAGAGTACCATGATCTTCATAATTTCATTTCTTCCGATGCCATTTGCGTTGTTGATGGATCCAGGTCCGATAGCAGTGCTCTTGTTGTCTTGAAAAATAACTTCAAATTTCTTCATAGTGTTTACAGTCATCCTGAAATAACTATCCAACACCTTGTTGCGGATAATGATGTAGCCATGGCTGAATGGGTTTTTACAGATAGTATGGCTCTGGTGGCTAGTGGCATGGTCTCTATTCATCTAAAGCAAAAAAGAATTCATCTGATCAGGATTCATAATGGCAAAGTGAGCCATAGGACTGAAAGTGATAGTAAAAACAAAAGGATTATCCCTCGTAGATCAGGCTCCAGACAGCAACGACCATCTGAGGCTGGACACCCCTTGTGGTACTACCTCAGAAAAAGTCAGGGCGGTTTCGCAGACCCCGCAGGAGTGTATGTCTCCCAAATATTTTCCTGCAATTCTCCTGAAATTGTCTCTGAAGCATTTGATCTCAGTCATCTCAAGGGATCATTCAGTAGCCTTCAGGCAGCCGGCCAGGACCGCCAGATTAACCTCACAATATCTCAAAAAGCTGACATGGAAATTTTTACCAAAGACGTGGATTGCGACAATTAAATTAAATTGTAGATCATTTAAAATTCAAGAACCTTAACCCATGAAAAGAATCCTGTTATTGGCACTTGCCATTCCATATCTCCTTGTGGCCCAGCGAGGCAAAGTTTATGATAACTTATCCGTTCCTAGCGAAATCCTGAAGATGGATCGAAAATATGCAATCTACCTGCCTCCTGATTACGAAACCTCCGAAAGGAGTTATCCGGTACTGTACCTTCTTCATGGTGCCGGCGATGATCAGACTGGCTGGGTCCAGTTTGGGGAGGTTTTACATATTGCAGATAAAGCAATAAACGAAGGCACTGCTACAGCCATGATCATAGTGATGCCAGATGCAGATACAGGACAACGGGGCTATTTCAACAGCCCAAAAGGAGACTGGAACTATGAGGACTTCTTCTTTGATGAATTCATTCCATTCATAGAAAAGACCTACAGGATCAAAAGCCAGAAGCGATATCGGGCCGTGGCCGGACTGTCTATGGGTGGCGGTGGCACATTCATGTATGCCCTGCATCGACCAGACCTCTTCTCTTCAGCATGCCCGCTCAGTGCTTATATCGGGCCATCCACCCCAGAGGACATGGATCGTATTCTTCAAAGAAATGGCATCGAAAATCTCAGCAAGAAGCAAAAAGAAGATTACTATAATAAACATAATGCTTTAGCACTGATTGAAAACGGTGACGCAGAAGAAATTAAATCTGTGAGATGGTATATCGATTGTGGTGATGACGACTTTCTTTATGAAGGAAACTCATTGATCCACATTGCCATGCGAAAAAAAGAAATCCCACATGAATTCCGAATCCGCGATGGTAACCATGGCTGGCACTATTGGAGAACAGCCTTACCCGAGGTACTGGATTTTATCAGCAAGCATTTTCATCAATATTGATTCTAAATTATGGAAAACATAGATCGAAGGGATTTTCTTAAGTATTCTGCACTTGGCGCAGCATCATTTTCCTTACCAAATTCTTTATTTAGCCAATCTCAAAGGATGCAAGCTTTACAAAACCCGATATGTGTCTTTACCAAACACCTGCAATGGCTTGATTTCGAAGACCTGGGGAAATTCATCAAAGATGTGGGTTTTGATGGCGTGGACCTTACAGTGAGAAAAGGTGGACACATCGAGCATGATGTAGCACCGAAAGTGCTGCCTGACGCCATCGAAAAGATCCAAAAATCAGGTGTAAATGTGCCCATGATGGTCACCAGCATCAATGACCCTGATGACCCTGTTACTGAGCCGCTACTGAAATCCGCCGGAGCAAATGGGGTGAAATACTACCGCATGGCCTATTATCGCTATGATGAAAACGCGGGCATAGAACAACACCTCTTAGCTCTAAGAAAAAAGGTTGCCAGGCTTGCAGAGATGAATGAAAAATATGGCATCCATGGTGCCTATCAAAATCATGCAGGAGAACGTGTTGGAGGTCCTGTCTGGGATCTGTGGTATCTGCTAAAAGACCTGGATCCACGGTGGATAGGAATTCAGTATGATATTCGCCATGCCACTGTTGAAGGAGGTAACTCCTGGCCTACAGGGTTTAAACTGGTCAAAGATTTTGTGAAATGCACAGCTATCAAGGATTTCAAATGGGTACAACAAGACAATGGGTCCTGGAAACCACTTACGATTCCACTGGGTGATGGTATGGTGGAGTTCGTCAGATACTTTGAGTTGTACAAGTCACTTGAACTGTCTGGGCCCATCACCCTTCATTTTGAGTATCCTATCTATGAACAGGAAGAAAAATCCCTATCCAAAAAAGAGAAAATGAAGTTTGCGAGGACAGTGATGGCCAAAGACCTGGAAAAGTTAAGAGATGAATTGCAACAGGCAGGCATTGTCCGGTAGTATGAGATTTTTGATTTTTGTGCTTTCAGCATTGGTATATTCTCTGCAAAGCGTACGAGCACAGGACAAAGAAATTGAATTGCTAAGGTCACGGTTGATAGAGGATGCCCTGGTCAACAAGGGATTTGTACCTCGTGTTGGGCGTTATATCAAACCAGACTTTGATGCAGCAGCCAAATATCTGGCTGAACAGAACTTTGATGGCAGTTGGACTTCGGTAGACTATTTAGATACGGATAATTCATGGGATCCATTAAGTGCATTGGACAAAATTTTGGTCATGTCCGTGGCATACAATCAGTCATCCGGCCCGCTATATCATGACAAAAAACTTCTGAATGGAATTGAAAGAGCACTCACGTACTGGTACCAGGTTGATCCTACCTGTGTCAATTGGTATAAGAATGACATAGCTAAGCAGATGTATCTGGGTCCCATTGCCCTCTTGATGCAGGACCAAATTCGGGATGACCTGCTTTACCAAATGATTGAAGACCAGACTCCTGCTCCCAGGATGACTGGCTCTAACCGGACACTGGTATCTACTTCAGTATTTTATCGAGGAGTATTGGAAAAGAATCCGGATCGCATAAAATCTGGCATTAGCGGAGTGATGGATCCGGTTCAGATCTCCGAAGGGGAAGGTATTCAGGTAGATTATAGCTTCCATCAGCATGGACCATTTCTTTATAATGGGAGCTATGGCAGCAACTTCTTAAGAGAAACAGCCTGGATCGCTTCTATGGTGGAAGGAACCAGCTATGCTTTTTCTGAAGATCATATTCGTATTCTCAGGGATTATTTTCTACAGGGCACCCGCTGGATGATCTGGAAAGGCCTTTTCGATTACAATGCCAGAGGTAGACAAGTGGGTCGACCATCGGGCTTTAGACCAGATGCCCACTTACAGATCTCTATTCTGAAATATCTCATGACCGCTGATCCTGACCATAAAGATGATTATCTGGAAGTACAGGAAAGGATCAAAAATGATCAGCCTCAGGCTGTCAAAGGGTTGAAACACTTTTGGCGCTCTGATTATACGGTATCCTATCGAGACGACTTTTATACGACCTTAAAAATGTGCTCTGAACGCACCATAGGAATGGAGACCAATGTGAACTACGAAAACCTGTTGGGTAGATACCTACCTTATGGGCTTACATACATCTATCGAAGAGGGGATGAATATGAAGAAATATTTCCGGTATGGAATTGGGCACGGCTTCCAGGAGTGACCAGCCCTGATACCGTACCTGTAGAAAAGGGGAATTACACACAGCAAACCAAATTTGTCGGAGGAGTTACTGATGGAAAGTTTGGTCTGTCTGCTATGGATCTGCATTTAAACTCGACTATCGGAAAAAAAGCCTGGTTTTGGTTTGAAGAAGGATTTGTAGCCCTGGGTGCTGACATACAGTCTGAAAATGAAAAGAGCCTCTTCACAGGGATCAATCAGTCAAACCTTCGGGGTGAAGTATTTGTGAATGGTCAACCATTTACTCAGGGATCGGATAAACTGGTATCCCCTCAGTGGGTATGGCATGATAGCACAGCCTATTTCTTTCCCGAATCACCCAATGATATATTTATAGAAGCAAAAGAAAAATCCGGTAATCTGAAAAACATTTTCGGGCTTTCAGAAGACACGGTATACCGGAAGGATGTTTTTTCACTTTGGTTTGACTATGGTGTGATGCCAGTCGACGCTAAATATACTTATGCTGTTTTCCCTGGAATTACCAGAGACGAAACCCAAAGATTGGAAAAGAAACTGCCGATTAAAGTATTATCGAATGATGCCAGCCTACAGGCGGTTGAACACCTGCCCACTGAAAGGATTGGTCTTGCCTTCCACGAGGTCACCAATTACCCAATTTCAAAAAAGTTTACCCTTTCAGTGAGTGACCCCTGCCTCGTATTGATTAATAAAAAATCAAGAACCCTAACCGTAAGTGATCCCACCACAGCGTTAGATAAGGTGACCATTACATTCGAAAGATCGAATGGAAATACATACAGTGTGACATTGGATCTCCCGGATGATGCAAACACCGGTCAAAGTAAATCTGTTGAGCTGAATATTAAACTGTGATCACCGGGGTTTACCACATCATCGCTCAGGTATTTCATTAAACATATCAGACAACCTGATATCATTATCAGCGTTTGACCTGATCACTCTCCCACCCCTTTCGGTGATGATTTTCTCCAAATCAGGCAAATCATAGCTTTTTAATGCACCGGCCACTCCCCAGCTAAAAGAAAGTGGAAGGTCGTAGAATCGTTCTTGTGTCACCGAGTAATAGGATTCAGGCCCGTCAACCAGCGCAACGCTCTTAATTGAAGTGTTAAATGTTGCTGCATGAAGCAAAGCTGGAACCTGCTCATTAAAAGCAATCGCCTGAATATTTTCTGAGTCTACATTCGGCTGATCTTTCAGGAAATTCACAACGTTCGCAATGTCTGACGCCTGCATACCCACTATACATTTTCCCAGGATCATTGCCCCAAAAGCAGGTCCCGGTCCAAAATCAGCTGCAGGTTTGGTCTCTCCTGCCCCGATGAGGTCCGGCGAGACGACAATATATCCCTCGTTGATCAGCTCTTCAAGCTCAATCCCCTTTTCCTTGCCTTCCGGGTGTACTGAAATGATGGCTGGTTTAGGTCCACTCCCATCTGGGATGGCCATCAGTAAAGGGATAACATACTCATCCTCAGGACCCTTTAGGATATACATACAAATCCTGTATCCGTCCCTCTGATAGCAGCCATCGAGTATATATTCAAGAGCTGATGGGGATTCAAATCCCGATAATTGAATGGCATCTTTTTTAGCTTTTTCCAGGTACTCGTCAGACTTCTGCTTTTCATTCAATTGCATATTCATCTCTTCAGCAATTGACTGATTAATGCTAAACACTGACTCCCCATTTATGGAGGTGGAAAGCTGCCCGGTAGAGGTAACCATGAGTTCTGAGACGTCAATAGGAACCACCTCCTCATCCAGCGTTTCCCCAGGAAAGTCAAAATGTTTTCTAAAGAAACTGTATATCGCTTCATTATTCCTTTTGGTTGAAGAATGCCCGGCATCATCCTCTACCATGCTAAGGTTTTCCATTAATCTATATGCCTGGTACCCACCAGAGATTTCGTCATAAACCTCCCGGACGCCCTGGATGCTAAAAATATCCCTTGTCGTGGCGACTAGCAGTAATGGCTTTGGCATTCCCATAATCAAAAGGTCTTCCAGTGCCACTCCACTGGACAACCAGTGGAAATAGTTTTGCTCACCATCCTGCGGGCCTCTTGTCTGGAGTAGTCTGCGGTGGCTGGTGACATAATTTTCAGGTGCAGCAGCTTTGATCCGTTCATCAAAAGCAGAGATAAAAACGGATTGTGTTCCTCCTCCTGAACGACCCGTAATACCTATTCTATCAATATCAACTTCTTTTCTGGTCTGTAAATAATCAATGGCCCGGATGCCATCCCAGATGAAATACTTATTGACCGATTCGCCCACTAGAAAACACTGAAGGCCAGGGTAAGTATGTTCCGTTGTAGGTCCACCTACGGCAGATTTCCCTGTCTCAGGATCAAAATATTGAAGCCGCTCCCCCTGCCCAACCGGGTCAATGGCAAAAACTACAAAGCCTTTCTTCACCAGGTTGATGATGACGTGCTGATAATTGGGATACTTATAGGCCAACTCTGTATGACCGCTTACATAAAGGATAGCCGGATGCTTACCTTTTAACTTGTTGGGGATAAACAGACTTCCGGTCACATGGAATCCAGGCATAGACTCAAATATGATTTTCTCTACTTTGAAGTCTTCCCGCTTGAGTATGCCGGTTACTTTGGCATTAAGTGGAGTTTTATCAGGAAAAGTGCCAACGATATCGCGATAGATCCGATTGACCTCCTGCTTCCTGGTTTCCCAGTCTTGCCTGGTCTTAAGCGTGGCCATTTTCTGATCTCTTTCGTCCAGCAGGGTGTAAGCTTGCTTGTTGAGGTATAGTTGAAGCATATTTTCGCCATTGCTATACTCCACCCAGTGATCAAGGATGTTGAAGTCTTCATCCTGGGCTTGGAGAGGAATAAGTAACCAAATAAGAAAGAAAATGGAAAGTAGGGTTCGGTTCATTGGATGCTATTTGTTTCCAATATAACCTTTCCGTGAGATATTTTCAATTCAGCAGACCTCTACAACCGCTGGATCATCAGCCCTCCATCAGGAGTCAGGATTTGACCGGTTGAGTAAGGAATATCTCCAGAGACAAGTGATGAGACAATCTTACCAATATCTTCCGGTAGACCCAGTCGAGGTTGGACTAACAAACCTTCTTTGATCTTTTGCTCATATTTTTCTTTGACACCCGCCGTCATATCGGTTTCGATCACACCGGGTCTGACCTCAAAAACAGGAATTCCTATTTCACCGAGGCGAACTGCCAACAGCTTCGACATCATAGATAGTCCTGCCTTGGAAATGCAATATTCTCCCCGATTGATAGAGGCTACTTCAGCTGAAACAGAGGTGATATTTACTATAGTGAAATCTTCGGACGGAGCCCTATTTTTCTGCTCCACCATCCAGTTTACGATCTCCTGCGTCAGAAAGTAGGTCCCTTTTAAATTTATATCCAGCAAATAGTCAAAATCGTCCTCAGTGATTTCAAGGATGTCTTTGCGTTCTCTCGGTGCCACTCCAGCATTGTTAACCAGGACATTGAGCTGCCCGAACTTTTCTTTCAGTTCTGAAACCATACGTTGACGATCATTTGCATCCCCAATGTTTCCCTGTACATAGGATACTTTACCTCCTGCTGATCTCAACTCTTTAAGCAGATCCTGAACAGCACTTTCATCCCGTACGCCATTTAAGGCAACTTCAAATCCCTTAGAGAGTAATGCTTTGACAATACCAAGTCCAATGCCTCGACTACCCCCTGTTACAAATGCAGTCTTACTCATGATTTCTTTAGTTCCTTGAGGGCTTTAAATTCCGGCATCTCCTTGTAATACGAATCTAATGGAAAACAACCCGAGATCATGCCGTTTCTTGGAGCTGTGGTACAATCCGAAAATGTTCTGCAAATCTTCTTACGGGCCATCTCCTTGCCTTCCAGTACATCACGAGGGAGCTCAGGATATGATAGCACCATTCTCCCCAGTCCGATAAAATCACTCATTTGGTTTCGCAGCACATACTGCCCAACATTAGGCAGCCATTCCTGCAAATAAGAGTAGGCTGATCCAATCAATGCAATATCAGGATAGGCTTTTTTGAGCTCTCCTGCAATCTTAATCTGCCGGGCCACACCCTGTAGCGGATCCTCCGGCGGCTGGTATCCATCAGAAGGAGGGAACAATGCCGGCCTTTGGATATGTGGGTTATAATAAGGACTTCCTGCAGTAAAACATACCAATTGAATACCCAAAGATTGCATCAGCTCAATCAGCTTAAAAGGCTCCGAAAGGTCGATATCTGTACCAGTCGTACCACCACCAAAGGCATATTCGTAATCATCGGAGAATTTTTCAGGAATACCCATCGTGTCCTCACCCTGGGTAAAAGGAACCCAATCGAATGAACTTAATCGCACACCAATTTCAAGACCGGGTGCTTCAGCTTCTATGCCTGCTACAATATCTCTAAGAAAGCGCGTCCTGTTCTCAAAGCTTCCACCATATTTTCCTTCACGATGATAACCACTTAGAATCTCATGCCCGAGATAACCATGACAGTGCTTGATGTCCACAAAATCAAACCCCGCCTTTTGAGCAAGCTTGGCCCCTACAATATATTTTTCTATTAGTTGATCGATCTCCTGATCCGTCAGGATCACCTCATCATTTTTGCTATCTATACCAAATTTCTTATCCAGGATTGGATGATGATAGGCGATCCTGGGCTCACTTTTTTTCTTGTCATAAGGTTTACAAAATCTTCCGGAATGGGTGAGCTGAAAACCCACACACAGATCATCAGTCTTTCCAAATTCAGCCCTGTGGTTATCCATGACCAGTTGGTACAAGCCTTTGATTTCAGAAAAGTTCTCTTCAAGGGCCATCAACTGATTTGGATTTGCTCGCCCTTCTGGCATCACAGCAAAAGCTTCACCTCCCCAAAGAAGTTTGGCACCACTAATCGCAAAGTTTTTCCACCTTCTTTTGGTGTGTTCAGTGGGTTTGCCATCGGTGGTTCCATCCCATCCTTCCATGGGAAGGATTGAAAACCTGTTACCAATTGTTTTCCCTGATTTAAGCTGAAAGGTCTGCTGATAGGGGGACGAATCACCTGTCATCAGCTCCTCATCGAAAGGTAATTCTATCCCATTCTCCTCCAGATACTTTTTAAAGTCATCCGCTGTTTTTAATTGTGCTACTCTCGAATACTTGGGTTTAAACTTTTCAGCCATAAATAAAATCCGGGATTAAAGGTTGTTAGTTTGATTTTTCTTTTGAATGGTGGGCCCACATGATAGCAGTAGCGGTAACAGCCTGGAAGATGTAAAGTGCAAAATCCATTCTCAAACCACCGAACTGGGATGGTAAGGCACCAGTAACAGACAGCAACATGATAAAAAATGAAATTGCTGAAGTAATGATCAATAGCTTTGGTGGATTCTTGAAAATCAGTGCACCTATCACGATAGGGGCAATCATGGATGTACCGGTAAAACTGACTCTGGCCAGCAGGGCCAGCTGGTCACCCATCAATTGGGTAAATACCAATACAATCACAGAAAAGACCAGGAGTGAAAGCTTGGTTGCCCGCATCACCTTTTTATCCTCACCACTCAAAAGTGACCGGAGCTCTGTTCCCAGGGCAAAGATCTGTGCGTTGGTGGTAGACAAACAGGCAGCAAACAGACCGACCACCGCAAGCGCAGCTACCGGGTTGGCCTGATCGAAGAGCAGGGCTGATGAAAGATATTCCGAAGTAGGAACATCGGCGTAATTGATTGCGCCGTAAAGGCCGATAAAAGCTGTAGGCAGAATCACCAGAATGGCAAAAAAACCAACAGCAAAAGCCATGATGTGAACTGACTTCAAACTCTTCATTACAACCAATCGGGTTGTAAACTGGGGTTGAGAAACCGGTATCAATACAATAGCTATGGCAGAGGCTACCAAAAACTGCGAGGTGAACAGATTATTTGGACCAGGCAAACTCAATAGAGACGGTTTCATCTTTTCCACCTCATTGAACATGGCCTTCATACCCCCTGCCATATCCAGACAGGAAACGCCAATGATCCAAATGACAATCAACAATAATAATCCTTGAATGGCGTCACTGAATACAATGGCCTTTAATCCTCCGATCTCCGCATACAGAAGCATGATCACGACTATTCCCACTGACCATGCCCATGAGGGTACGCCGTATGGAAAAGCAGCATCAAGGAAAATGGAAATCCCTCGGATCTGAATTGCTACATAGGGGATCAGAAACAAAAATGAGCTTAGAAACAACAAATACCCGGCCCATCTTGTGTCGTAGCATTTGGTCATCATACCTGCTACTCCACTATAACCCGTTTGTTTGGCTCTTTTTCTCAACCGAAAGCCGAACCAAAGGATAAAAAATACCATTAGTCCATCGGAGAAAGCCAGGAATATCCAGGCTCCAAGACCCTGATTCCTGAAAAAATCGGGCATTCCCATAAAGGTGAAGGCACTGAAGAGTGCGGCAGCAAACGTAAGAAAACCTAAAACAGCCCCTATATTGGACCCGGCAAATAAAAACTCTTCCGAGCTTCTGTTTTTCTTAAATGACTTGAAAGACGCCAGTACAAGCAGTCCGAAGAATATGATAAAAAATACAATGATCCAAACTGTCATGACTGCTCTTCTTTATATGGAAATAACTTATAACCTATATAGGTCATGACAACAAGGAGGACTGTGAGCAAAAAGCTGCTCCACAGGATATAGGGGATTCCTGCCAGTCGCGGTGAAGTGATTTCTGTCTGGAACACAAACAGAAATGAAATGAGTGCTACAGCAACTACAGCACCCACAAGCATTCGCCAGTAAAGGATTTTCATATTGGTTAGTTGTTTGAGTCTGCCAAGATATTAAATATATCGGCAATTTGGTGACAGAGGGAAACTTTAGAATAAAATGTAACTCAATTGGCGGGCACTAATAACTTCAACTCCTTTTTCACGTATTTCCAGAATTTGAAAAAGGAATCATAATATCCTTCTACCGAGGACATCCATTCCCTGGGGTCTTCGGTACCCTCATAATGCTTGTTGAGAGGATGCTGCTTGAAGAATATTGCGTTCAATTCATACATGGTTTTCAAATCATTGAATGATCCTGAAAAAACCTGTATACCAGGGATGTTTTCCGCAAGGGAAAGAACAAATTCCATGCATTGATTTGAGACTGGGTACTTTTCAAATACCTCTGGCTCAAGGAGCAATATTCGGTTAGCCTGGACTTGTTTTCTCCAGGATGGATCAAGGTTATAGTAATTGTAGATCAATGTGGGTAAAGATGGGTCGACCTTAAGCGGTCTTGATCCGGGTAATTCAGGCTTCAATTCAGGCTTACAGATTTCTTTCAAAGGCTCGGGACAATCCATTTTGGACAATTCCTCATATGAGACATCCAGAAATGTTTGTCTTTGATCAGAATGGAAGTACTTATTGATATTTTCCTGGTTGGCAATGTATTTTTTATTGGCATTGGTTCCGGCGACCCACTGCCAGCTCAATGCATTACTAGCCCAATCACCATCCAAGAGATGATAATACATCCACTTTGCGGGCTCCTTCCAATGACCTTTCCCAATATTGCAAGCAATAGAGGCCACATACATTCGCATGTGATTGTGCATGTATCCACCCTTTTTGAGGTCCGAGATACCCTGATCAATGACTTCTATTCCGGTTGTGGCATTATCAACTGCCAATGAGAGCTGATCATGATTGACATCCTGTTGCCTGGATTTCAGATCATCATTAATATCATCTCCTACAGCATTCCAGATCTGCTGCCAGTAATCTCTCCAGGCCAACTCTTGCAGAAACTTCTGCATGGATGAAAATGAGTATCCTCTCTCTACCAGTCTCTCCATCACAAATCGGTTAGATATCACACCCCTGGAAATGTATGGAGATAAATAGCTAACAGCTCCATCTTTGAAGTTGCGGGTCCTGCCATAAGCCACAGGATCGATCTGATCGATGCGGTCAAGAATTGCTGAACAAGAAGTTGGAAAATCAACCATTGCAATCAGGATATATGGTTTGAACAAAAAGGGAAGACCAAAGTTTTTACTAACTTTTGACTGTCAATCAAAATACTCAAATCAACCATGGAACAATCCAATCGAAAAAGAGCGATTATTGGTGTCATTCTGGTACTCGTTGGAACACTCTTTCTTCTTGATAACCTGGGATATGCAATAGATATTCCATGGTACATATTTAGATGGCCTGTGATCTTGATCCTGATAGGGGTAATCAATCTAATTTTGGGTAACCTTAGAGGAGTGTTGATCTTATTAGGACTTGGTGCTGTATTCTATCTGGATGTTTTTGACATTGTAAGTATTGGACAATTGTGGCCAGTAATCCTGATTGTTATCGGTCTTGCTTTTCTATTGCGTAAAGGTCGAATGACTATTCCATCTGAAAGCAGTGAAGACTTCATTGATGAAGTGGCTATCTTTGGTGGTACAGAAAAGATTCTTAAATCAGCTGATTTCCAGGGTGGTAAGATCACGAGTATGTTTGGAGGTTCAAAGATTGATTTGAGAGGATCAAAGATAAAGGAGACAGCCACCATAGAGCTCTTTTGCATGTTTGGTGGAGTTGAAATACTCGTCCCGGGAGAGTGGAAAGTAAACACCAACGCTACAGCTATTCTGGGAGGATTTAGTGATGAAAGAAAATCTATTGATGAGCAGGCAAAAGGGACTTTGATTATTAGGGGTTTCGCGATGTTTGGTGGAGGATCATTGAAGAATTAGAATTTCAAATCCAACAACTACCTGTCAAAAAAACCTTTGCCTTCCATGATCTTAGGCATGCACTTTTCGATCCGGGATTCCCTGGTCTTGGATTGCTTGGGTTGCGAAAAATGAATGATATAGCCACGCTGCCTACCTGGTGTTAAGGCATAAAATGCAGCCTTCAGTTGTGGATCTTCTTCCAGTTTCATTTCAAGCTCCTCGGGCATCGGTTCAGGATTCTTCTTGAATTCTACCTTCAGACCAAGTCGCTCCACCTCAATGGCTTCATAAATATATTCTTTTAAAGTTGATTCCAGGGATGCAATCTGGCTGACATCAGTAAACTTGATCAGGCGATCCGACTGACTATTTTCTCCTGGCTTTTCTAATATACCTTCGGGATCTTTGAGTAAAACGCCTTTAAAAAAACTAAGTGCTGCATACCCTTTAAGTGCACTTACAATGGCGACATTTCCATTTTGGTAAGTGTAACAGGGCACGCCCCACTTTGCTGTTTCTGTCAATCCACAATCCAATACGATAGACCGAAGGTATTTCAGCTCTGCGGACCAGGCATGAACCTTGCAATCGGGTGTACCTCCAAGCGGGCAACGCCCACAGCCCTCCAGTAAATAGGTTTCTACATCTTTAGCTATCATTTGAAATCGTTCAATCCTTTGCCATCAAAGATATGTGGAATCGCTTTTTCAATCCTGGAAACCCTGGTTTTAGATTGTTTCGGCTGTGAGAAATGAAGAAGATATCCTCTTTGCCTCCCAGGTGTTAAGGACTCAAATGCATTTTTGAGCTCAGCATCACCATCCAAATAAGCCTTGAACTCATCCGGCATGGTAAACTCGCTGGTCTTTTTGTAGTCAACCTTTAATCCTGCTTTTTCTATCTCAATAGCTTCATAAACATAGTTTTTGATTGTAGTCTCAAGAGACTTAATCTCCTTCATCCCTGTGAATCTCATCTGCCTCGCAGATTGCACATTTTCTGTTTGCTGGATCAAGAGCTTTTCCGGGTCTTTCAGCAAGACTCCTTTATGGAACAGAAGCGCACAATATTCTTTGAAACCGTGTATCAATACCACATTTACATCTTTGTAGGTATAGCACGGGCATCCCCATTTGAGTTCTTCGTCCAGGCCGGTTTCAAGGATGATGGACCGTAGTTTTTTATAAGCCTCCTGCCATTGACCTGTTTTATCAAAGAAAAAATCTACCTTGGGGTTCATTCGACTAGTTTACAAAATTCGGGCTTAATTTCCTGCTTGCAGGTCTGAAATACCAGGACACAATCGTCAATGTAAGCAAGAGTATTGCAGGAAACATTTCTCCTATGGGATCTCGCATTATGATATGCGCATATAAGGCTCCTGTCAAATTAAAGAAAAACCCTGCGTAAGCCCATTCTTTGATTAATGGGAATTTTGGTACAAGCACAGCTATCACACCCAGGATTTTCCAGCAGCCTATGATGGTAAGAAAATATACCGGGAACCCAAGGTGATCTACTGTACGATCAATTTCATCTTGCATTCCAATCAGCTGTACGATACCCGATGAAGTCATACCCAGAGCCAGCCAGAGGGTAGCTATCCAGTAAATAATTTTGTCTCTTTTTTTCATACAAATTAAGTTAACTGTTTTACGATTTCTTCTAGTCTGTTGTGAGCCATGTTGATACCTTGTCTGAATGGTAGTTTTAAGATTTCATCCCTGATCTGAACAGATCGGTAAATCACATGCATGGTTAGCCTGCTGGTATTTCTGTCAAGCGCGTCAAACTTCAGAAATTCCAGTTGAGGTCCAAAGTCTGCATTTTCCATCTCGAAGGTCCTGGTGATCTTTTGATTGGGAATGAACTCATGGATGGTACCATTAAAGCCATGTTTGTTGCCCATTGGATCTGTGGTGACAAACTGCCAGCTGCCATGCTTTTTGTTTTCGAGTTTGATCACTTCAGTACCCATCCATTGAGCAATGATCTCAGGCTCTTCAAATGCTTTAAAAAGTGATTGAAGTGGAAGATCAAACTCCCTGGTGATGTGTAACTCCTGCTTACCTTCCTCAACATGAACTTGTGTTTTCATCTCCATATCCAGTTATTTTTTGGGTTGATAATCTCTCATAATAATTTCCAGCTTATTGAAACGGTCATCCCACAATTTTCGAAATGGCTCCACAAAATCAGAGATCTCTTTAAGTTTTATGGGATTGAGGTGGTAATGTATCTCTCTACCATCCTGTTGCTGCTTCAACAACTCACACGCTGTAAGAATTTGAATGTGTTTGGATATAGTCTGTCTGGAAGAATCAAAATTTTCAGCAATCGCTCCGGGAGTCATGGCATGAATGGCCACGAGAGCGATGATTGCTCTCCTTGTAGGATCCGCAATGGCCTGAAATACATCTCTTCTTAGTTCCATTATGCAGCTATTTGACTGCAAATATATACGCAGCCACTTAACTGCGCAATGTTATAGAGATAATTCTTCCATTTATTGACGTTTTCAACCTCTTATAAAATACCAAAGGACGATTTACAACCATTATACAGGATTAAGCGTCATTAGCCTCGTCAAAACACTTAAAATGAGAACTATAATATTAACTACATTGGTAGCCATTCTGGGAATGAGCTGCCAGGACGATGAGCCCCTTCCAACTCCCGAGCCGGAATCTGGCATTCATCATGTGATCCTTGATGAACCGGCATTTTTCGATTATTATAAACCGGTCGAAATAGACCTCAATGGGGATTCGATCTATGACTTTAGATTTTCCGTTGGGCTCATCTACTCAGATGGTGCCAGCCATGAGAAGTATCTGGCAAACTCTTATAGAGATGCCAAGATTCAAATTGTAGACTATGAGGCTGTGGCTTACGACAAAGATTTCGTGGTGGGACCTCAGGGTGATCCAAGTAACACCATCTGGGACATTTTTTCCGGGGAACTTATTGTAAAAACAAGTAAACAAAATGAGCCCCCAGTCTGGTCTGGCAACTGGATTGAAAATAAGGAGGGATTTATCGCCGTGAGTATTCGCTTAAATGGTGAGTATCACTATGGTTGGATCAAACTGCTTACAGACCTTGAGCACGAGTCGATCATGGTACAGGAGTACGCATACAACAAGACACCTGGCGCAAGCATCAAAACAGGACAAAGGGAATGATAGGACTGGGAGAGAAAGAAAGGAGGGTTTTCTATAGCCCTCCTTCTTCTAATTAAACATTTCTTAAAAATAAAACCTTGCAATGAAAGAAGAGTGTGTCACAGCTACAAAGTCTCCTACCTTTGGTTTCATGCCTCTTAATTGTATTTCACTGCCGATGCTAAAGTTCCTGATAAAATTATATTCTCCTCCAATTGCTGGGGCAATGACAAACATTTCACTACCAGTATTGCCAATTCCACTATATCCAATCCTTCCCCCGTACAAAAGATTAAATTTTGATATGGGAGCCTTCCTGAACGCACCTACCAAAAGTGATAATTGACTAAACCTTTCCCTTAAGGAAAATCCAATAATCGGTTCCAGTCTAAATTTGTCTCCAATATCGAATGTAAGATAAATGGGAGCTATGGGTTCACTGTATTCATAGAGATATTCATTGATATTAAAAACTGAAACACCCAGCCCGAATTTTGATCCGTTAGATTCATCCTCCTGGGCAAAAACCGAGTATGAAGTCAAAAGAGTGACTAATAAGATAAAGAACGGTCTGAATTTTGAATTTCTGGTCTGCATTTTCATAGAAGAATTTAGATTTATTTTTTGTATGTAACGTTACAAAAAACGCAAATTGTATACCTTATGCTAATTAAATATACCGGTATATCTTAGTTATGAAATATTTCCGTTTATAAGTCAGGATAAAACGCTTTTGCGCGTTTCTCCTCGGCTTTGGCTGCCAATGTATCCCCCTTTTTATTCAACAGGATGGCCCTGTATTGATGGCATTTTCCGGCGAGATAAGAGTCCGGAAATGACTTAGCTGAGCGGGTAAATACCTCATAAGCTTTGTTGATGGAAGCTGAATCTCCCTTTTCCATCAGCATCACACCTTTTTCAAAATCTGCTTTCCACCTCATTGCTACTTCACTCATTCTGTCGGCTTCCTGTAAGGTTTCAAACTTTGGAGGAAAATTGGTGCTGTCTTTCGGGAGGATTTCTGGTATTTCCTTGTTGAAAAACCTTTCTATGGCTTCGGCATAAGCCATCGCTTCTTTCATATTATGATCCCGTTGTTTCAATCGCTGTTCTTCATCAGGATTGGTAAAAAAAGAAGCCTCCGCAATGATCCCCGGGATGCCATAGGTACCTCGCAATACGCTGGTACCCGCCTGAGAAAATATGGTGTAATCAGAAACTATGCTAAAAGGTGTTTCCGCCGTGTACATATGAGTAAGAAGTGCTTTGGCCAACTCTCCAGCCAACTGTGTCCCGGCTTTATTTTCGGTGGCCATTCCATGATAGTAAATGATGGGAAAATTTACTGTTGGGTCTGCAGTTGCATTGTGATGGATAGAAACAAACAGATCGGCATCATTATCAATTGCGAGTTTAGCACGATCAGACAAAGCCACTGCAGAATCTGAGGTACGTGTCATCAAGACCGATGCGCCCTTTTCTTCAAGAAGATCCTGCAGGATCAAACCAACCCTGAGATTAATCCATTCTTCACGTTCACCACCAGGCCCTATCCGATAACTGTCGGTGGCAGCAGTACCTCCATGACCTGGATCAACTACAATAACTTTTCCGGACAAAGTGGATGATTGCTCCGAAGTGCAGCCAAAGTTCACAGCTGCAAAGCCTAGAAAGAATAGTAATTTAAATGACCTTAAATGTGCGACCATTGATTCCTTAAATTAATTAAGATTATGTAAGCATTCAAGCATGAATTACGCTCTAGATGTCATAGAAAACAAAAAAAGCCCTTCCGGGCTCTTTTTCAATATTTAAAGGCAAAGGCTTGGGTAGGATCCATAGGATCGGGTACGAAATTATTCACCGGCTTGATAGACTGGAGGTACTTGAAAATAGTGATCAGGTCCTCATCAGGTAAGTCCTTCAGGTTTTCCCAGGGCATAGGTGGCATTACAGCTCTTCCATACTGCATTCCCATGTGCTTCCCGGTCCTCATGGTCGCGATAAAGACCTCAGGAGTCCAACCTTTCAAACCTGTCTCATGGGGAGTTAGGTTTTTTGACATCGTCATCCCCCACATTCCGACAGCCGCTGTAAAGTGTTCATTGAAATAGGTCCAGTGACCCGGCTGAAAAACACGTTCATCGATAACTGGAAGAGGTGACCCGTTAGGGTGTCCGGATAGTAACCGGGACTCGTCCAGCTTCATTCCACCCATTCCATCAAAGATTTTTGGGGTGTGACAATCATGACAAGCTCCAAGTGAAACCAATTGTTTCCCTCTGGCAATAACCTGCTCTTCCGAAAGTTGAACAGGTTGACTTTCATTTTTCCGCGCACAACCAGCCACTATGACCAGTAGGAGCACAAAATAGATCATTTTCATCGTTGAAATAAGGATCACTTGATGATCCCGCCGCGAAATTCTGAATCTAAATTTCAATTTCCGACAAAACTTATGAATCCCCTTGAAAATCATCCACTAACGGCCAAAATCGGTGACCAGTGTATTAAAATAAGAAAAGCCCTCGCGGGCTTTTTTCTTAATATTTGAAGGCAATTGCCTGTGTCGGATTCATTGGCTCCGGAACATAATTATCAATTGGAGGCAGGGACTGCAAGAATTTGAAAATGGTAATTAGGTCCTCCTCTGGGAGATCTTTTAAGTTTTCCCAGGGCATTGGAGGCATAATTGGTCGTCCATGCTCAATCCCCATATGTTTCCCACTACGCATAGTCGCTATAAAAACTTCCGGAGTCCAGCCCTTCAAACCTGTTTCATGTGGAGTTAAGTTTCTAGAGAAAGTCATCCCCCACATCCCTACTGCAGCAGTTAAGTGCTCATTGAAGTAAGTCCAGTGACCTGGTTGAAAAACACGTTCGTCAAGAACTGGCAAAGGTGACCCGTTTGGGTGACCAGATAGCAATCTCGATTCATCAAGATGCATACCGGATGCATCAAAAATCTTGGGTGTGTGGCAATCATGACAGCCACCAAGAGAAACCAATTGTCGCCCCCTGGCGATAACCTGCTCATCAGAAAGTGGAGCAGGTTGATTTTCATTTTTCCGCGCACAACCAGCCACTATGACCAGTAAGAGCACAAAATAAATCGTTTTCATAGTTGAAATAGGATCGGATAAATCCAACCGCGAAATTCCAAATGAAATTGTTAATTTCCGATAAGATCTAATGGATCCCCCCGAAAATCATCCACCAGCGGCCGGAATCGGTGATCAAATTCAGAACAGCAAATTCGTGAATCTAATACACACTAAAGTCCTTGATCACAGGTTCGGCAATTGCCTCACTCACACGGAGCCTGAGACTGGTAACGTTGTTGAGTTTAACTTTCTGAATGCGCTTATGCCCTATCGATTCGCCCTGAGCAATGACCTGCCATTTTCCTCCCAAACGTGATTCAATAACATACTTTCTGACCCGCTCTCCCCTGGCAATATCTTCCTGTAGAACAATGTGATTGATTGTAGTCGGCTGTGGCAATTTTAGCCTGATTTCCTTTCCTGTGCCGGAAACATCTCCAATGGGATTCCCAAACTGCTTGTAGATCTCGGCTCCCCATTCCTTTAGCCGCTGCACATCCGGCTCCGGCAGCAAGCCCCTGGGATCGGGTGTCAAACCCACGATCAATGTAGAATTATGACCAACAGAATTCCGATACATCTCCATCAGGTGGTCAAGAGGAAAGATATGCGCTTCATCGCCAGGCTCCCAAAACCATTCATGCCTGCCGTTGTATCCCCGCAATGGTGCATCGGACATGGCTGGCATCCAGTATTTCCCATTAGGGTCTCCATGCTTCAGTAATTGCAGGTGATCCTTCTGCGTATCTCCGGAGTGGGAATAAGGATTTGGGAAAGTCGCCCAGCAGGGATAAGGAACAGTGCCTGATTCAGATCCTCCCCACCGTGCTTCAGCCAGTTGATTGTTGTGATAAAACAGGCAATTAGGTTGATACTTTTTCACGATGGGCAAAACATTCGGTGCTCCTAAATCCGGGTGGCTGGCACCCCCATCAAACCAGACCTCAAACAATTCACCGTACCTCGTACAAAGCTCGGTAACCATCCCTTCTGCCATCCTATTGTAGTATGCCTGACGGTTTTTCTGAAACTCTCCTGTCCCATTCACCTTGAAATCATAAACTCCAAAAAAAGAGTTCCATCTAATCCCAATGTAGATCCCTGGTTTAATACCGTACTTTCTGCAAGAGTTTACAAAATCTCTGACAATATCACCTTTGCCATCCTTCCATTTCAGAGCCTTCATGCAATAAGGATTTACATCTGATTGATAAAGTGCAAAACCTGTTTCGTGAGTAGCTGTGAGAATAGCAAATTTGAAGCCTGCATCTTTTATGGCTTTTATCCACTGATCTGTATCCAGGTTTTCAGGATAAAACTGCTGATAATCAAACACAGGGTTGGTGCGATTACCTGAGTCTCCATTTTGCCGGTATTTCTCCCCATCAAATACGTGTAGATCGTAGTGAAACACAGCACCCAGCTCTGCCTGCTGCCAGGCGAGTTGTGCTGGGTTTGGTGTTGGGATTTCCGGGCTCTGGGCAATCAACACTGTGTAAAGCGAACAAATCATCGCTGTCAACAAATTTCTCATCTTATTTACTTTATGAGTGATGAATAGTTTTCTCTAAATGGTAGAGTTGCTCAAAACTACTAGGCGTTTAATACTTCAATCATCATAACCTTTCCACATCCAGACAAGGGTGTTAGCCAGGGTTTGTTCAAATACCCTTCGATCACAATGTTTGGAGTCTTTGCTATAGACATAGCGGTAATCATAGCCTTTTGCTTTTAAGACTTCCGCTGTTCGCTCGTTGGCCATTACCCAGTTGTGGTAAGTCTCTTCAGCATCGTCGTAGCGCAGGTCAAACTCAGAAACATGGGTAAAGATCCTCAAAGGCTTGCGCTCACTGTTTTCGATAAGTTTCATTCCGGAATGATATTCCCAGGCACCTAATGGGTATTGTGCTTCCTCCGGCGCGTCATCATCCTGTTGATCTACAAAAGTGCCTGAATAGGTGATAAGCCTTCGGAATAAATCAGGCCGAAACCACCCCATTGTAAGTGCTGCCGCACCCCCGGAGCTACAACCTAATACAGCCTTACCCCATGGATCATCCGTAAATGCAATATTTGGATAGACCTGCCTGATTTCGGAATTGTTGAGAACAGCTGGCAACACCTCATCGTTGATAAACCTTGCGAACCTGTCCGACATGGTATCATATTCAAGACCTCTTTCACTTCCTTTGCTATCAGAGCCACCATTTTCCACCGCAATAGCAATAAAAGTTGGCAACCTCCTATTAGGATCTTTGCTGATAGTCAGATTATCCAATGCATTACGGACAAGATCGAGCCTGCTTGGTCCATCGAGCGTAACGAGTATAGCAGCTTTGTTACCATCTTTGTAAGAAGCCGGAACGTATACGAAGATCTTTCTTTCTTCTCTGACTGGTTTTCTGGGATCCAGCGTAGAATCAGTGCCGGGGAAGATCTTACTATTGGCAACACGCATGGAGAATTCGAAATATTGGCCTTTAGGGTTGCCCAGGTCAGTGAGATCAGGATCGATTGTGTATTCTGGACCAATGACAAAATTGCCATTGCCATCTTTATGCTCCTGAGCCAGGAGAGCCGGGTTTGTAAAAATGCAAAAGCATAATCCTGCTAAAGGAATCAATAACTTTGACATATTAGTTTGGGTTTATGTGACCCAACTAAATTAATCGAAACTTCAAAACTCAGTACTTTTATTTGTAACTACGTTTACGCACCCTATGATATAGTAGTAATTATAAAGGCACGTTTTCGGAAACGCCTCTTATGAAGCACTTGATGAATCGCCCTCTATCACCTCAACAAGCTCATTGTACCATGCCTCACCAAACTTCCTGATCAGGGCTTCCTTTAGAAACTTGTATAGGGGCACTCCCAGACTTTCTCCCAGCGTGCATGCCGGTGAGCAGATCCCCCACCTGGAATAGTTAACACCAATATGATTATCGTAAAGTTTAGAGAGCCGGATTGGATACAGGTGGCAGGAGATTGGTTTTCTGAAAGAAGTTTTCCCATCTTTCCAGGCCTGCTCAATTCCACATTTCAGGATGCCCTTTTTGTCATAGAAGGCGAAAGCACACTCGGCTCCATCCACAGTGGTGGTACTGAAATCCCCCTCCTCGTCCAGCAGGTATGGGTCCTCCTTTTCCAGTACTTCTCTGGATTTCTCTGGTAAATAGGGCTTGACAAGTTCAGCAACCATTTCAATCTCATTCAGTTCATCCCTTTCAAGTGGAGCTCCCAGGTCACCTTCCACACAGCATGCACCCTTGCATGCTTCCAGGTCACACACAAACATCTCCTTAGCGATTTCACTAGAGACCAATATTTTCCCGATTTGGATCATGACGCAAAGGTAAAAGAAGTTAGACTGTCTAAAATTTTTTAAAATAATTAAAACCTTATCCTTAAACAGTTCGTTGTAAGTACATATATGTATATACATTTAATGTTAAAACAAATTTATTAAGGAAATGATACAAACTATTTTATTGATCGGAGCGCTAGCACTTAATCCCGGCGCAGTGAAGGAAACTTTCGAAGTGGATAAGGAGTCAAGCAAAGTTACCTGGCGAGGTGAGAAGGTAACCGGATTTCATGAAGGAACAATCGAAATCAAAGATGGAGACCTTGAGTACGTGGACGGTAAATTAACCGGTGGAAAATTCGTAATTGATATGACCTCGATCGAGTCAGATGAAGAACTGGACAAATTGGAAGGTCATTTGAAATCTGATGATTTCTTCGGAGTGGCCAAATATCCAACTGCAACCTTCGTAATCAAAGAAGCAGTGAACCAGGGACCTAAGGGTTATAACATCACAGGTGATATCACCATCAAGGGCATTACCAAAGAGATCAAATTTGTTGCTGATATTAATGAAGTTGGCAGCAATGTAAATGCATCAGCTGAAATCGTACTTGACAGATCTGAGTTTAATGTGAGATTTGGATCAGGATCGTTCTTTGATGGATTGGGCGATAAACTAATCTATGACAACTTTACCCTGGGTGTAAACCTCATTGTAAAGAAGTAAATCACTAGGATAACGAGAATATAAAGCTGTGTAGCTTCGGTTACACAGTTTTTTTTATGTTGAATTAAAACTGAGATTTTTGTCTAATCCTTTCAGTCGCTAAGTAGAATCACCAATTCCTGATTTAATTCATTATCCACTGAAGGCCTTGGTGCGTTTTGATTTAAAACCCGTCCATCAGGGCCAATTATTACATATTGAGGTAGACCAGGTGTTTTCCATCTTTTTGACATTCTGTTGTACTGATCATCTGATAAAAAATAGTGATCACCAGTCAAATTTGATTTTTCAATTCTCTTGAGCCATAAATTCTCGTCTGACCTTACTGCAAAATACACAAATGCAACCTTGTCCTTATTGACTGACCTGTGAAGGTCGTCAGAAAAGCTGAACTGATAAATACAGTTCGTGCACCAGGTACCCCAGATATCCAGATATATGGTTTTACCCGCGTGTTTTGTTACGATTATGTTTAACAAATCATCAAAATCCATTTGGGAAACATCCGTGGTATCGATCCCCTTCGCCAGATAGATCGCATCTGTAATCTCTTTCCCTTCATGTATTTTCAGTATCTCATTCTTTAACCACTTTGTTTCAGAACCTTTAACAAAATCGGTGATCAGCTCATCACTAAATTTGACTTCACCCCTATAGCCATAAAAGTGTCCAAACAACCAATCATATTGCCATGTAGGAATATCTAACTTTGCTCTTCTCAGGATTTTTTTTGCGATTCCCGTTTTAGAAATCTTTATGCGAATTTTATCGAGGTAATCTGAATAAATTCCTTCATCAAGTAATACTTCAAGATCTTGATAAGTGTAGTCAACTTTTTCTAATTGAATTTCTTCATTAACCAGATTCTGGTAAAAACTCTTTGGTATCGGCTCAAGCTTTACCTTTTCCTTGTTCTTATACTTACGATATGAATCAAACGCATTGATCTGATTTAAATAATCAAAATTCACGTCCATCAACCTGTTCCGACGAATAAATGAGGAAATACTGCCATCCCTAATATCTAATCGAGCAAAAAACTCAGATAGATCCTTCCTCCAGTCATGATATCTTTGATCTACCACCTTTCGGTACTCAGGCGGGTCAATGCTCAAAATGTCATTTCTCTCAATCGGAGGATCAGATCGGTATTTACTCCAAATATTTTCATAATATTGATTGTTAACTTTTGCATCCAGGGCACCATCTCCAAAGAACTTCACCGTCTTATTTTGATCAAATTCCATGTGGATTTTATTATCCGGGTGTGCAACAAGGACATAGATCTTATTATCAATCAACAAAGTGATTTCATGTGAGTAATAAATGGGTATGGTTACATCAAAATCTCCTGAATTGCTTATATCGACCGTAGTCATTTCATCAGTCAACAACCCATAGTCCCACATTCGGAAAAATTCTGGCTTTCCATCATAATTTCCTAAATGGCCGGAAATGGTAAAGTATTGTTTCTCATTGGCATCAGCAAAACTCACATAATTTCCTTGTGTGTCAGGAAAAGACTTGCTGAGCATATCCACTCTATCAACTTCTTGAGAAAATGAAATAAATGGGATTAATAGGAAAAACGCTACACCTTTTTTCATCCTGTTAGTAGTTAATTTGACATAACACTGATGGACACTCTTTGAGTGTCCATGCACACATATCAAATATACTTTTTTTTAACTAACTGATTGATGAACACAGAATCAGTGGGGCTATTCTTTCTTAAACCTTCAAAAATGCTTCCAGCCCTGGGCTTTCAATTCTACTGTGTTGCCATTTCTGGTCACAAAAGCCTTACCGTTTTCTTTCTTCTGCATGTACCCGATGGTATGTATATCCGCATGGTTCTTGATCTTATCAAAATCGCCAGGTGGGATTGTAAACAGTAATTCATAGTCTTCCCCACCATTCAGCGCACAGGTATTTGGGTCCATGCTAAATTCGGCGGCGGTCTCATACGTCTGCTTGTCTATGGGTAATTTATCCTCATAGATCACAATCCCCAGATCTGAAGCTTTACACAGGTGGAATGCATCTGATGCCAGACCATCCGATAAATCAATCATCGCAGAGGGTTTTACCACAAGGTCCCTCAGCTCATGCAAAATATCCATCCTGGCTCTTGGTCTCAGCTGGCGTCCAACCACATAGTCGTATTTTTCGAGTTTTGGCTGCATCTCCGGATTGGCGAGGAATTCCTGCTTTTCTCGCTCCAGGATCTGCAGACCAATATAGGCACCTCCCAGATCGCCAGTCACACATAAAATGTCATTTTCCTGTGCTCCGCTGCGATATACAATATCATTTTTACCCACGGTGCCCAATGCAGTAATAGACAAAATCAACCCACTGGATGAAGCGGTGGTATCCCCTCCCACCAGATCAACTTCATAGTCTTTACATGCAGCATGAATACCTTCATAAAGTGCTTCGATGGCTTCTATAGAAAATCGATTGCTCAACCCGAGACTGACGGTCACCTGCTTTGGCTTTCCATTCATGGCGGCAAGGTCAGATATATTCACGGCTATGGCTTTGTAGCCCAGGTGTGGTAGCGGCATGTATGCCAGATCAAAATGAATGCCCTCCGTCAGCAAATCGGTAGAAGTGATCAAAAACTCGTTTCCAATGTCTAAAACAGCGGCGTCGTCTCCTATTCCCTTAATTGTTTCGGCATGATAGTGCTTTACTCCCCCAGCCAACTTCTCAATTAATCCAAATTCCCCCAGATTGTCAATTTCTGTTCTTTGCTCTTCTGCCATAATTGATATTCGTTTGAGATGAGTTAGGACCGAACTGACTAACTTTTCTCAGTTTTGTTCTTTTACTTATTAATTTTGCAAAAATGAGGAAACTTTTATTCTGCGTGAAGGGTTTCCTGATTTGTTATCGATTTTGAATTGATTGGATGGAACTCAGGACAGATATTCATATAGAAGCTGCGAGGATCCAAAAAGAAATAACAGACTTTTTGGGTTTGAAGAGCAATGAGCTTGTCTTTGAGTATTCCAGCCTTGATGGAAAGGTGAAGCTGGACCTGATCACGATCAACCCGCGACACAATCAATCCTTCTTGTTCAAGACAATTTTTGGTTTTGATAAAACTGATTGTTTGAATAAAATGTTGGATTATGTGAAGACCCATAAGGAAAAAGAAGGGTCTTTCACCATTCAGTGGATAACCAATGGTATGACTGAAGTACAGACATCCTACTTCCGCGCCAAAAACATGTATGATGCTTTGGATAAGCTTTATTACGGAAGAGATGTCAACAATATTACAGTATTTAGTGTGGTTTTAAACCCGATAGCATGATACACGTCACAGACAAAGCAAAAGAACAAATCTCAACCCTGAGAACCGAGGAAGGACATCCTGAAAACTCCAATGTGAGGGTTTCAGTAAAAGGTGGCGGATGCTCAGGTCTGATGTACGACCTCTCTTTCGATACTGAAATCTCTGAAAAAGATGATGTCTTTGAAGACAAGGGTGTAAAAGTGATCGTCGACCGTAAAAGCCTGCTTTACCTCCTGGGTACTACCTTAGATTTCACTGATGGACTGAACGGTAAAGGCTTTCAGTTTGTAAACCCTAACGCCAGCCGCACCTGCGGATGTGGTGAAAGTTTCTCTATCTGATTTTTTAATTGCCTATTTTTCTTTTTCTAGGCTCAACAGTCTGATCCAGCGGGATACCAAGGCGTTCGTACATTCTTCGACGACCCCCTTTGTCATTCTCCAGGATTTTCCACGCAAATTCGGCTACTTCCCTGGCATAGGGTCTGGGTACCACAATTACACCATCACCATCAGCCACGATCACATCTCCGGGATTAACCAAAACACCACCAACTGTGATCGGTTTATTCACTGATTCCAACTCATTTCTACCAGGTCGGATTCCCCGTCCCCTGTTCATAGGATCCCAGTAGACCGGTACCTTTTGTTTGGTGATCTCATCGGTGTCCCTGATTCCCCCATTGGATACGATGCCCCTGGCTCCCTTTTCGATATAAAACAATGAATTGAAAGATCCGATAGAACCCGTATCCCCATCGCCACTTACATCCAGTACCAGGATAGATCCATTTTGTATCGAGTCCAGAAAAGTCTCCGGTGAATACTTATTGTACCAATTGCCTTCCCACTTTCTGAATGCCTCATAGTCTTTAGGAGGATCTACTACTCTTTGTGTAGGCACGTACCTGGCCGTGACAGCAATACCTGTAATGATATGCGAAAACTCATCAAAATCCTTCCATAATGGCACGATGCTTTGGTCCATCAGACCTATATCCGGCAGACCAACAAAATCCATCCCATCCGAAACATCTACTACACGCAGTCCATCATAGAGATCGAGAATTTCCTGATCAGTAATGTTCTGAGCAATCATCCTGTTCGGAAATAAACTTGCTGCTATTAGAAGGAAAACAAGGAGTGTGATTTGTTGTAATGTTTTTTTCATTGGTTGGGTATGTTATTCTTCCAGAAAAGATAAAACACACTTCAATGTAACACAAGCAAAATAGCTCGGGTAAAATGAAAATTCAGGATATGTTTTTTATAATTATTTAAGGCTTTTATATTAATATTTGCAATATATAAGGATACATGTTAAATTATTTGCATATTTGTAAGGATATTATCATCAAGCTCTTAATGACATTGACCCAAATGAGATTCATTAATCAGCTTGAATAAATGACCGAAAAAGCCCTGCAAACCATCAACTCACTGCCTTCAGCATTTGATCTGGCAGTAGAAAATACCTTTTCCTATGGACAGGTAATCATCCAGCAATATGCCAAAGCCGAATCTTTCTATATGCTCATGGAAGGCAGGGTTTCTTTCTATTTAAGCCTGGACGGCATTGGTCAGGAACTAAAAGTGGGTCAAACCAGCGAGCCGTTGACTCCCATTGGATGGAGTGGTTTTTCACTCCCACAGAGATTTGCTACTACCGTAAAAGCATCCAGTCCATCAGTAAAAGTATATCGGTGGGATATCTACGAGCTCACCAACTGGCTGCAGTCACACCAGGAAGATGCCATTGATTTTCTTCAGTTGATCTGTTTAGAATCCTGGAACCTGGTCAGAGAATCTATCAATGTATTGTCGAAGTATTCGGTAAACCTGATCCAGTACGAAAGCTCAATCACGACAGATGAGTTTCAAAGTACAGAGACCCCGGAAGAAGAGGATGTCGTTCAGTTTTTGATCCGGTCTCCATTTTTCGAGGTCTTCGATGAAGAATCTCTTAAACAAATAGCACAATACATCGACCGTCGCCAGTACCGGATTGGAGATTATGTATATGAGCAGGGAAAAGATTCGGAAGGTACTTATCTGTTGGCAGCAGGTAAAGTGACATTCAGCTTTATTGATGAAAGTAATTCACAGATGAGCTTCAGAAATATCACCACTCCGGGCTTCATGGTCGGATGGTCTGCGGCAATGAACCGACCAAACATCATCAGTGCGATCGCGGCGCAGGAATCGATTATTTATTTCATTCCCAACATCTGCATTCAGGACCTGATTGCTAAAAATGCTGACTTTGCAAACAGATTTTATCAGAGACTGCTGTGGCTGATCGGGCATCAGCTTCAGGCAATCCGAACCCGACTTATCTCAGTAAAGTTTAACCGGGAGGTAATAGCCATCCGCAACCTGATCGAACACAACAGCACCAAGCTGGATCTGAATTCTAACCTGCACAAGGTGCCACACCTGCTTGAAAACAAGCTTACCATCAGGGATGGCCTGCAGCTTTTGAAACAGATCAAAATCAATGGATCTACGCTGGAGAAAAACCTTTCTGCACTGTGTCTGGACTTAGTAAACGAACTGCAAAAAGAGCATCGGTTCTATAAGCGACTGGTCAAGGTCTATCAGACTGTGGTGAATGCCGAAGCGTATATTTCACCATCCGGGGTGAGAAAAATGTGTGCGGAGACTTTCATCGAAGCATGGGAGGGTGTCCCAACGATCATGAAAGGGTTAGACAATCTTCCTGAAAAGCCCGGACACATCTTTATATACAACCACCTGAGAAACCATCCTTATAACACCTTACCAAACAACTTCCAAGTGACGCTGGACTCACACTTTATCAGCTCTATGATTCTTTATAAAAGATATAATGACCCTGGTATACGGATCGTGAGAATCGGTAAAGGGGCTGAATACGGACACCAGGATTATTACCAGAGACTGGGACACATCGATGTATACACCAAAGAGTCTGATCCCTCCGACAGTGAGCAGGACAAGAAACTGGCACGTAGGGCTTTTTACGAAAAGGCGAGTGATTATCTCTACAATGGGTTAAATCTGATCATCAGTCCGGAAGGCACCTCCTATCCTACTGACTCCTCCCCTGGAGCTTTTAAGTCTGGAGCTTTCAGGCTGGCATTGAGCATGAACCCTGAGCCCCTGATCATTCCGATCTCCATCGCCAATTTTGACAAGAGAATACGAAACAACATTTTTTCATGCATCATTCACAAACCCTTTAAAGTAAGTGAATATGTGACCGATGCGCAGGACAAGAAGGGACTGAAAGATTTCCTGACCGATTACCAGGTAAAATACAGAACCTTTGTAGAGGAAGCCATTGAACTTTCAAAGAATCCAAAAAAGTAAATTATGATGACAGATGATGAGAAAGAGATCATTGACCCCGGGCTATTCGAAGATGAGATTGTCAAGCTAGAGCAAAAGGTAAAAGAGTGGAAAAATAATGATGAACTAATCGTCTTCTATGGAAGCTCCAGCCTGAGACTGTGGTCTACGCTGGAAAAAGACCTGGCTCCCCTGAACACCCTAAATCTGGGCTTCGGTGGATCATCTTTCGGATATTGTCTCTATTATTTCGACCGGATCTTTCAGGATACGATCAAGCCATCCAGAGTAGTCATCTATGCCGGCGACAACGACATAGGGCGTGGACTGGATCCTAAAGTGATCCTCCAGAGATTCCGAAAACTCATGGACAGGATCAGAGAGAAATACCCCAAAGTAAAGCTTACCTTCTGCACCATTAAGCCAAGCCCGGAGAGAAATCACCTGCAGGAATATACCCGTCAAACAAATAATTTGATTCGGAAGGAATTATTGGCTATCCCCCGATCCGACATGATCAACGTATTCGATTCCATGCTGAACGAAAACGGAAAAGCCCGACCGGAGCTATACCTCGAAGACCAACTACACCTCAACGCACACGGCTATCGCATCTGGAAAGGTGTGTTTAGGAAGCATTTTGGGATATAGACTAAACCTAACATGTGTTTAAACCTAACAGGTCTATCTACAAAGTGAAGATAGACCTGTTAGGTTTTAGTTCAACTGCTTATCATTTCTGAATTGTGCATTATTCCATCCGATAATAGTTAGGCCTATACCACTCTTACCTATTAATTCATTGCTATAGAAGGATTTTAATAATGATCCAGCAGTATTCAGGTCCTTTGGGTTGTTATATTTAAAGTAGCTGGCAGGAGCATCATACCAATGTCCGGCAGAGCTCTCCGGGTAAGGTGGTTTTCCATTAACTGGAAACGTAAATTCCTTTAGTGGAAGATTATCAAGGAGGATTTGCTCGAATTCTTTACAAACAGTCGAGTCCTCTGCTAATGTTCCGCAGAGAAATGCAAATGAATTTTCAGGGTATCGATAATATTCCGAATAGTTGAAGGAGGCAAATATTGAATTTTGCGGATAAATTGAGACCATTTCCTCCGTGATTTTAATCTCAAACTCGCTTATTTCACCATTCTTTGTAAGAATTAAATTTTGAACCCTCTCTGTAAGCTCAAGGGATTTAGTTGCAGGACCGAATGCAGTTAAACATATAGCCCCTATACGCGAACCCAATACATCGACACGAAAATTCTTGTTCAATTCTAAACTCCTGGTTACCAGCGTATAGTTGACACACTCGTAATCGTCTTCTGTTTCAATAGATAGTTTAAGGACTGGAGTTGATATATTATTATCCGGATATTCTTCCTTTATATCCAGAATTAAATTCGATGTAACTTCTGAATATTCAAACTTCTCGTCACAAGAGAAGGAGAAGATCACTGAAATTATGAGCGTGAACTTGAGGCCTGACTTTTCCAGAAAACCCATGATTTTACAATAAGACCACCCATTGTAATTTAATAATAATAACTAAGACCTATCAGGTCTATTTTCACTCTGAAAGTAGACCTGATAGGTCTACATTAAAAAACTTTCTACTAAATAATTAGTAGTTCTACTAAACTTTTAGTAGTATTGACATTCCAAACAAGAAACACTGTGCAAATGGAACTTACCAAAGCTGAAGAAAAAGCCATGCAGATCCTCTGGTCCATCGAAAAAGGTCTGATCCGGGATGTGGTGAATGAGTATGAAGAACCGAAGCCAGCCTATACCACAGTGGCTACCATATTTAAGATCCTCGAGAAGAAAGGGTTTGTGGGCCGAACACCCATTGCCAACTCGCATGAATACTACCCCCTGATCCAAAAGGAACAATACACCCACGGTTTCATGAAGTCATTTGTGAAAAACTATTTTTCTGATTCATTCAAGAACATGGTGTCAGCATTCAGTGATAAAGAAGATATGACAACTGGTGAGATGGAAGAGATCATCGAACATCTCAAATCTCAGATCAAAGCAAAAAAAGAGAAATGATGGAAGCGTATCTATTAAAATCCGGTTTATCCCTGGCCATGCTTTACGTAGTTTATCTACTCATTACTTTCAATGAGTGCAATCATCAGCTAAACAGGTTTTTAGGCCTGACATTTGTCTTATTCTCCGCAGGCTGGATCTTCATTCCTATTGACAGCCTTTTCGTGAACTATGAACCAGGCGAAACCTTCAATGTTCTGATCAGGGGAGCCAATGACATTCATACGAACTTTGCTCCGGCCTACTCCGGGGAAACAATGCCCCTCTACCTGATCATCTATTGGATCGGGTTTGGTTTTTTCGCCCTCCGGTCACTGACGGGAGCCATGGCGTTGCTCTACCAATATTTAAAATCAACTAAATACCGCCGATGGGGATTTACGGTGGTTTCCTTAGATAAGGATGTCTCTCCATTTACCTTTTTCAATATTTTATTCATCGGGAATCAGCACCTCAGAGAGGACAATCGTGATGTGATGTTAGTGCACGAACAAGTACATCGCGATCAGCTTCATTCTTTGGACACGCTGCTTCTGGAGGTAATGACCATTGTGTTTTGGTTCAACCCTTTTATCTGGCTATTCCGGCGCGACATCAAGGCCGAGCACGAATACCAGGCCGATGCACAGGTACTGAAAAAGGGAATCAGCGAAGTAGATTACCAGCATTTGCTATTTGAGACAAAGACTGGGGTGTCTATCCAGCTAGGTAATTATTTAAGTAATAAAACAAGTTTAAGTAAACGATTTAATCAGATGACTAATAAAAACATAAACATAAAAATGAGCTACATCCGGGTGGGTGTGTCTTTGATGGCAATGGCCACCATGCTGTTTGTGAGTGCCTGTACCGAGATGAGCAATCAGGTGGATGTTCAGGCTGAATATGAACAAGGAATGCCAGCTATGTATAAAACGATTGGAGATAATATCCGGTATCCCAAAAATGCTCGAGAGGAGAATATTGCAGGACAGCTATATGTATCTTTCACCGTAAATGCCCAGGGGCAGGTAGTGGATATCATTCCTGAAAAAATGGATGGTCATATGCTCGAAGGAGTAGTTGTGATTGGATATCAACCCGAAGGAACAACAATCAGTGCTGTTCAAAAGCCTGCAGAATCAAGTGAGGAACTGAAAGCCGAAGCCATTCGGACTTTAAAATTATTAGGTGACTTTAAACCGGCACTAAATGATGAAAAAGCTGTTAGTTCAGTGTTGGTGCTACCGATTAAGTTTAAGTTGGCGGAATAAAGATAAAGATAAACCTGTCAGGTCTATCTACAATCTGAAGAAAACCTAACAGGTCTATCTGCACACTGCAGATAGACCTGTTAGGTTTCTATATACTACACTAATATCCCATCCACTACTTTACCATGCACATCTGTCAGTCTGTAGCGTCTGCCCTGGTGCTTAAAGGTGAGTTTTTCGTGGTCTACACCCAGCAGATGTAGCAGCGTCGCCTGAAAATCATGGACATGTACCCCATTCTCTACGATATTGTAGCTGAAATCGTCGGTCTGGCCATAGGTGATACCAGGCTTAATACCGCCTCCAGCCATCCACATGGAGAAGCATCTTGGGTGATGATCACGGCCATAGTTAGTCTTGGTCAGGGTACCCTGGGAAAAGCTGGTGCGACCAAATTCACCACCCCAGATCACGAGGGTATCATCCAGCAGGCCACGTTGCTTAAGGTCTTTCACCAGTGCCGCAGAAGCCTGGTCACTGGATTTAGCCATCTTCTGAATGTCATTAGGCAGGTTCCCATGCTGATCCCAGCCTTGATGATAGAGCTGAATAAACGGCACATCCCTTTCGGCCAGTCTCCTGGCTAAAAGACAATTCGCGGCATAAGTGCCGGGAATCCTGGATTCAGGACCATAAAGATCATAAATGTAGTCGGGCTCACCAGAGAGATCGGCCACCTCAGGCACCGAGGTCTGCATCCTGTAAGCCATCTCGTATTGATTCAACTTGGAGTCTATTTCAGGATCGCCCCACATGGATTTTTGCTGCATCTCCAATTGTTCCAGGTAATCCAGCTCCCTTCGTCTGCTCTCTTTGTCAATGCCATGGGGATTGGACAGATAAAGCACTGGATCAGCTCCTGACCTGAATCGTACTCCCTGGTGATGCGAGGGCAGGAACCCATTGTTCCACGCCTGCATGTTCAGGTTCTGAGTGTCCGGCCTTCCTTTGGACAGCAATACAATAAACGAAGGCAAATTCTTATTGGCACTACCCAGCCCATAGCTCATCCAGGAGCCAATAGCCGGTCTCCCTACCTGCTGTGAGCCTGTCTGCATAAATACGATAGCGGGCTCATGGTTTATTGCCTCGGTATACATGGAATTCACCACGCAGATATCTTCAGCAATGGACGAGATATTTGGTACCAGGCTACTGAAATAGCCTCCTGTCTTGGAGTTTTGATGAAAATCAAATTTAGAACTCACCAGCGGAAAGCTCGACTGCGCTGCCAGCATCCCCGTGATCCGCTGGTTGCCCCGAACACTGTCAGGGATCTCCTCCCCGTGCCGCTTTTGTAGTATCGGTTTGTAATCGAACAGCTCTATCTGACTGGGGCCGCCGTATTGAAACAAGTAAATGACCCTTTTAGCTTTGGGGGTATGATGAAGCGCTTTGAGAATGCCGTTCGTTCCTATGCCTGGCACTCCTGCAGGAGCTGCATTCAACATGTCTGGAATCATTAGCGATCCCATGGCCATGGCTCCCAGTCCTCTCGTGGTTTTTTGGAGGAACTCCCTTCGGGTATTTTTATACCAGGCTTGATTGAGGTCTGAATTGTGATCCTTCATAATTTAATTCTTATAATAAGCCTCTGTTGTATTCATAATGGTGTTGGTGACCCTGGCCAAAGCCGCTATCGGCGCAGGCTCCAGCTTCGCTGATACCTCCTGGTGACCGGTAGACATGTATGCCCGGATGCGTTCAGGGTTCGACTCAAAGTATTGTTTTTCCGCATCAAATTGTTTGCGTAGGATGCTGACTTCCGCAGGTGTAGGTTTTCTGCTTGTCAGGCTGCGGAACACGTTGACAATGGCCTCATCGAGATTACCCTCCGAACCAGACCATGCATTCTGTGCCAGCACCCGACATCCCTCAATAAACTGGGGATCATTCATCAGCACCAGTGCCTGGAGGGGTGTATTGCTTCTTTGTCTCCTCACCTGACACTCCGCCCTGCTCGACGCATCGAAGATCAGCATATTAGGTGGTGGCATGTTTCGTTTCCAGAAAGAATATATGCTCCTCCTGTACAATCCGTTTTCGTAATCCACCTCATATTCAGGAAAGAATCCATGGGTCATCACTTCTTTCCAAAGTCCGGGAGGCTGATATGGAAACACCGAAATCCCGCCTTGTTGCTCTTCCAGCAGACCACTCGCAGCCAGGATATTGTCCCGAACCATTTCGGCTGACAACCGGTATCTTGGGCCCCTGGCTAACAAATAATTCCCCGGATCCACCTCCTGCAGATCAGGACGGATCACTGAAGATTGGCGGTAGGTAGCTGAAGTCACCATCTGTTTGATCAGACGCTTCAGATCCCAGCCATTCTCCTGAAAATCTACAGCCAGCCAATCCAACAGCTCAGGATGTGTGGGTAAAGAACCCTGGTTGCCAAAATCTTCGACAGTTTCCACGATACCCCTGCCAAATATGAGGTACCAGATCTGGTTTACAGCAACACGGGCAGTGAGCGGATTATCCGGATGGATCAGCCATTTCCCCAATCCTAAACGATTTCTGGGGAGGTCATCAGGCATCTCAAAGATCGCTTCCGGCACATCGCTGGTCACCTCTTCACCATGCTCGTCATAGACGCCACGCTCCAGGATGTAGGTAGGTCTTTTTTCAGGAAAATCTCCCATAACCATTACTTCCTGTGCAGTGTCTACCAGCAATACCTCTTTCAGCCTGAGGGTTGCCAGGTGGTTCCTTTTACTGGCCAGGTCCTTGTCTACATGAAGATCATAAAACGCACTCAGGTTGTGGCTCTTGTTCTTCACGGCTTCATTAAAGGCTGTTATACCTGATTGCTGATCATAGAGATACAGTGCAGTAAAATCATCCACCTCCGTATTCAATATTCTGACCTCATCAAGCATTCCACCCGTAAAGTCCTTATCATAATGTCTTTTTCCGATAATCAACCCGGAATAATGTGCGTAGACCGTGGCATTTTTATTTGTGTAAGGCCTTACGGACCTATAGAGGTAATCTCGCTCTACATCCGCTTTTACTTCTTTGCCATTTCGGTAGAGTCTCATTCCATCAGCTTTGCTTGACCCATCATAAGTCCATACATAATGAATCCATTCTCCGATGTTGAGTTCTTCAGGATCCCTGATATCGATGGATTGATATGGATGGGCATGATTTAGCCTAAAATGCAGCTTATCATCATTAATCACCACATCCCAACCGCGATATCCCTGTATGCGGTTGTTTCCATTATAGATTATGTGTGCGTTTTTATAGCTTTTGTTTGAGTTGATCCAAAAGCTAATGGTAAAAGGGTCTACCCGCTCAAACAAAGCAGGTTCCCCGTCAGCCACAAACTGCCCGTCAGCATCACTCACCACTGCTTTTCCAATTTTTCCTTCAGCACTACTAATGCGCCCCCCATACCTGGCCTCGCCATTCGCTTTTACCTGATCGCTGGCTTTGCCATCCTTCATATCATCGAAGGTGAGATGGATCAAAGTTGATTTGTTCACTACCGTTTGTGGGTTGACTGATGCAGAATTATTCAACCAGTCTTTAAACCTTGCATCATTGGCCTTTTCAGCACTTTCAAGTACCTGCTCTTCTTGCTGAATATTTGACAAAAGATATTCTCGTATTTCCTCTGCTTCTTTATCCAGTAAAGGCACCACAGGCCCTGAATTCATGGAATACTTATTAGGTATTTTCTGTCCATTCTCGATGGCGTTGTAGCTAAATATGCCATCACCCCGCTCAATGGTGGAATTGAAAAAGCCAAATAGCTCGTAGTAATTTTTTTGGCTAAATGGATCGTACTTGTGGTCATGACAACGGGCACATCCTACGGTCAGGGCCAGAAAGGCAGAACCTACAGTATTGGTGCGGTCGGCCACGTACTCCACCCTGAATTCTTCCGGGATGATGCCACCCTCAGAGTTTTGCTTATGGTTTCTGTTGAATGCAGTAGCGAGAATCTGCTCAGTAGTGGCATTCGGCAGCTGATCTCCTCCCACCTGCCAGAGAATAAATTTATCATAGGACAGGTTCTCATTGAAAGCCTTGATCACCCAGTCCCTGTATGGCCAAAAGGTGTGGTGAAAATCGTCGAGATACCCTTCGGAATCTGCAAACCGGGCCACATCCAGCCAGTGCGCCGCCATTCTTTCTCCAAAAGCCGGTTTTGCTAAAAGACTGTCGACCAAAGCCTCATAATAGCCTTTCTCATCATAAGCCATCCAATAGTCAAGATCCTCAATGGTTGGTGGCAACCCGGTAATGTCAAAAAACAACCTCCTGATCAGGTGCTCCCGGCCAGCTTCGGGGGACGGATTGATATTTTTCTGCTCCAGCTTGTTGAGCACAAAATGATCAATCTCATTCGATGCCCAGTCGCCATCTGTCTCGGGGACGGATACTTTTTCAGGTTTTGTAAATGCCCAGTGAGGTTTGTATTCAGCACCTTGTTTGATCCATTTGATGAGTATGGCCTTTTCATCCGGGCTCAGATTCAGGTTTGATTCACTGGGGGGCATCATGACTTCAGGGTCGTCCGAAAGGATTCTGTTGACCAGGTGACTGTTTCGGATATTTCCAGGTTTGATCGCATGGCCATTGCCACTGGCCAATGCCTTGTAAGCCTCCTCTTCGATGTCAAGCCTTAGCTCTGCTTTTTGTTTCTGTGCATCGGGGCCATGGCAGGCAAAACACTTATCCGAAAGAATTGGCTTTACATGAAAATTGTAATCGATGACCTGAGGAAGATCCAGCGCAGCAAGTTTTACATCTTCGGGAAGACTCTCTCTACAACTGAATAAAATTGAGATTGATAGCAAAAGGACTAAAAAGCGCATCATAATTATAAAATTAGTAGAAAATATGGTCTTTATTAAAGCTCAGTTAATTATTTGGAGTTTTGTGCTATAAATGGCCTTCTGGTTGCCATAAAAGGAACTCAAAACCGCTTACTTTGTGTTGGTCATAATATCTAGCAATTCCACTGATGATACATCTGACGATCTCCGAAAATGATCCTAAACAAGTCCAGCTAAAGGAACGCCTTGACGACCTCTCTCTGGCCCGAAAGATCGATCTGAATGCCGCGGCTACTCAGCCTGTCCTCGTGCATGACAAGGAAAGCTATACAGGCATTGACGATATCACCAAATACCTGGATGAAATGGAGGAATACATGAGAAACTGGTATGCCTGCCGGTGTGATATGTATCCTGAGTAGAAAAGGGTTCTGGCAGGTGCACCTGCCAGGGTTAATCCCCCTATGTCCCCCTTTAGGAAAGGAGGATTGCTACATGGTCTAATTCACTGTGATACATTGTCTACATTCAAGGATTTGGAACTACTATCCCTGTGAGATAACCGGAATTTTCCTTCAATCAATATATTGTAAAACATAGAAATCTTTTCATTGCACAGAATTCCCCCTTTACTGACGTCCCTGATTCCGGCTACTGACTTTGAATAAAGGGGGGAAGGGTGATTACCTTTGTTTAGCCTTCCAAGAGCCTCCTCTTCCGGCTGGTGAAGACACCATTGCCGTCAACCTAAGCCACCAACTCTTCATTCATTTTTCATCTTAATTAAATCCCGAAGGGATGAAATTATTATAGATGTTTGGTCAACAGAAGATCCAAAACCCCGAAGGGGTGTCATTATAATCATTCAAAACAAGAACTTTTCTTCATATGGAATCTCATATTTATTTAGAAAAGCTAAATCAAGTTCGCTCTACCTTTTACTGCGAAAACCGCCTGAATGTAGATTTGTGAAAATGTTCCAGCCATTATAATGTCACTCCTTCGGAGTTTAATATTAAATTAATGATATTTTCTATAATCCTGTCATCCCTTCAGGATTCCTTCTTCCCTCCTTAAAGCCAGTGTTGTCACCGACATGCAGGCTCCGATTTTTACAAGAAGTCATAAGATGACTCCTTTAGAGGAAAGCTGTCTCACTTTTCTGGGGTTGGCTTAAAATTAATAATTGCCATTATTTATCCGCTCCAGTCATCCTATGACTAGGTGGGTAAACGACGATTCCCCAACTGGTGTCTTCACCAGCCGGGGAAAACCTTACTTTAGAACTTTTTATTTCCCGCTCCGGTTAAATTTAAGGTCTCCCGAAACTAGCTTTGTCTGTATGCCTGAAAAGGAAAAAATCATACTGCCCCCCAGGTATTACCTCGATTATTTCAACTATCTCATCGAGTTTATTGAAAAGCACTCCGGGCACCTCCTCGGTGATGAGGACCAAAAATTCATTGAGGAATACAGAAGCCTTCAGACCGACGCGCAATGTCTTTTTATCAGGATGCTCAACAGAAAGGGTGAATTCTTTCGGCTGGATAAGCTACAATACCCCGAAATCGAGGTCTATGGAGCATCACTCGACCACCTATCCCAGCTTGATTTCATCACGCTGGATGATATCGTTTATCCCGAGGTTTTCAGATTATTTACCAAGTCTGAACTCCACAAGGCTTTCCCCGAACTGGGGCTCCATTCCATGTATAAAGATGAGGTGTTGGAAACCCTGATAGAGGTTTCCGATGACACCTATTATCAAACACTGAGCTCAGAATGGCAGATCATCCGCCTCCTAAAGCAGGAGCAGGTCAACTTTCTGAAATTCCTTTTCTTTGGCCATAACTATGGCATGATGACGGAGTTTGTCATCCGCGATGTGGGGAATATCAAGCTGGAAAACCTGGACAGGCATGAATTTACCACCTGGTTTGATACACGGGAGGAAGCCCTGGCGACCTATGAGCTGGCCAATCTCTCCAGGGCATTTCGACTGGCTACCGAGGAGTTGCTTCCTGATGAAATAATTACATTGATCAATCCCATAGAATGGAAACACTTTTTCCAGTTTCCACGGGCAAAAAAATCCGCTGACAAGCTGTTGCTACGCATTGGCGAGTACCTCGAAAAGGCTGAATTCACAGAGGACGCCTTGAAGTTTTATCAACTATCCGAACGACATCCCGCAAGGGAAAGAAGCATCCGGATCCTGGAGAAGAAAGACAGAATGGATGAAGCCCGGTCCATCGCAGAGGCCGCGTCTACCAATCCACTCAATGCTACCGAGTTGCTCTTTGTCACAGACTTTCTGGCGAAGAAAAGTGTCAGAAATTACCGCACCACCACCAAAAGAATTAAGGAAAGTCCGGCGATAGAGGTGGTACCTGACCCCAGCATCAATGTGGAACAGCTGGCCTGTGAGTACTTTATCCAAGAAGGATATAACGCCATCCATTCAGAAAACTACCTGTGGCGGGGGCTCTTTGGCCTGGTGTTTTGGGATGTGATCTTCGATGAAAATCATGATAGCTTCCATCATCCCCTTCAGAGACAACCTTCGGACTTGTTTGATGAGCATTTTTATACCAGAAGGATTGACAACCTACATGCCATCCAAAAAAAATACAACACAAAACAGAAGCTAAAATCTATCATTACAAATCGATATCAAGAGAAGGAAGGTATTGCCAATCCGCTGGTAGGCTGGCACGAATCTCTCCTCCCCAGCCTTGAAGAAGCGGTACAGAGACTACCCATCAAAGGACTCTATAACATCCTTTTCGAGATGGCTAAAAACGTAAAGTATAACAGTGCCGGATTTCCCGACCTGTTTATCTGGAAAGGGAAGGAATACCACTTCTATGAAATCAAGTCACCGAATGATCACCTTTCCGCTCAGCAGCTGTTCTGGATAGACTTTATGCAGCGCAACAAAATCAAAGCAGAGGTGCTCAGACTGAATTATGTCTAGTTAGTTGGCTGGGGTCGTATAAGACGCATTCATCGAATCGAGCTGTGCATGGAGCAACTCCCTGAGCAATTCAGTCTTTTTCGGCAGTAAATCTGATAATTCGTTGGCTTCCGCCATATCCTCCTTCAGGTCGTATAGCTCCACCTTGCCTGTTTCATAAAACTCAATCAGCTTCCACTTCCCGCTTCGGATGGCTGATCCTGGTGTCCAACCGCTACCATGATAATGAGGATAATGCCATACAATATCTCTTTCCGGTATGCTTTCAGGATTGCTAAGCGCTGGCGTAAAATCAATCCCGTCAACCGTGAGGTCTTCCGGAGTGACCAATCCCATCTGAGATAGAATCGTGGGATAGAAATCATGGCCGACCACCGGTGTTTCGACTACCCTTGCACCACCCTTATAGTAAAGTGGCTTATACAGCAACGGAACCCTGATCCCTCCTTCGTAGAGCCAACCCTTGCCTCCTCGTAGTGGCAAAACACTCGTTGGGCCGGCATAGTTTCGGTCTTTGTCTAGCGTAGACAGTCCTCCATTGTCTGAGGTGAACACAACAATGGTGTGCTCAAGCATCCCTTTTTTCTTCAGCTTTTCAATGATCCTTCCAACATTCAGATCCATGGCATATACCATGGAAGCATAAGCCGGATTTCTTTGATCAAGCGTGGTGATGCCATCGCCCTCTGTACGTGTTCCGGATTCCTGCGTTTCCATCTGAGACAGCTTATCCTCAAACTTTTTCAGATACTTTTTATTGGCTTGTATGGGCGTGTGTACGGTATAGAAGCTCAGGTACAGCATGAAGGGGTCATCACCCACATTGTCCAGAAACTGTAATGATTCCTCGGTAAGCCTATCTGTCAGGTACTCCCCTTCAGGACCATCTTCCAGCACAGGGTTTTTATAAGGGGCATAATAGCCTCCGGGAGGGCTGCCTTTATCATGTCCTCCTATGTTGATGTCGAAGCCCTGATCCTCGGGATAAAATGCAGTGTCTCCCAGGTGCCATTTTCCGGCAAAGAAAGTCTTGTATCCATTCACCTTCAGCCTCTCTGTGAGCGTGGTCTCCTCCAGAGAAAGCTCGTTGGAGATCGCAGGAGTAGTCAGCATCCTCCCTTCACTTCCCAGACCAGGGATCCAATCGGTGATCTGCAGCCTGACCGGATGACGGCCCGTTAAGATGGCCGCCCGGGAAGGAGAACACACAGATCCTGACGAATAGGCATTGGTAAAGTTGACGCTTTGCTTGCTGAATTGATCAATATGAGGGGTTTCGTAAAATTCACTGCCCATATACCCCAGGTCTTTCCAGCCAAGGTCATCCACAAGAATAAAAACCAGGTTAGGCTTTTTGGGGATGGGTTCACAACAAACAATACTAAGTACAAGGGGAATTAAAACAAGAAATCGCACTACCTCTATCTGATTTAAATTTCGAAGATAAATCTTATTTTAAAATCAGGTCCGGTGATCAGGATTAAAGCCTCGAATTTATGGTCAAAAAATGAAAAGTGAAGAGATTCATTTGAAAATAAAGACCCGGTTTCGACCATCATTCCTCTATTCAATCAGTCAAAACAGATCAACCTTAGGCAATAGATGGCTCGATGGCAATAAATGATGATACTTAACTGGTTTCTTTAGATTTTACTGGTAAATTGGAGGGGGATATGTTAGTTATCCGTAGGGAATGTGCGGATAACCAAATGTTATGGTGCATATCTGCAGACCTTAAAATGAATCGGACAATCAAGGCAATTCTCTTTTCAACTCTAATTCTTACCGGCCAACTTGGTGAAGTGTCAGCCCAAAGTACGAACCAATCTGCGAAGTTCATCGACAGTTTCTTGAACAAGCTTATTGAACTACCAAAATCGAGAAAGGAACTCAAGAACTACTTACAAATACCTGCTAACGAGGAAGTCAGTCGATACTATCATGAATACATTGAAGATTACAAGATCGAAAGCTTCGATGAAGCTTCTTTGATCTATTCTGTGATTATTAAACCAAGACAAGATTTAGATGAAGTAGATAGTGACTGGACAACTAGGCTCGAGTTTAAGCTCAATATAATCGGAGGGGACACACTACTAACTCCATCGATTATGAACCAAGTGGCCAGATCATATTGGAAGAAGGAAGAAATCTCAGAAAACAAAAATCCTCGCGTCAACTACAGTGAAAAATGGGTGAAAGCTAACATCCACTCATGGCTCAACTACGAAAACATACTTGCTGATATCCAAAAGCAGGACTTAACATCAATTCTATCCAGAAAAATATATGATGGGGTTTTTGGTAAGAATTACTACCGAATTCGTATCAACTTCGATAGCATGATTAAGAAAGGAGAACTCTATGAAGTATCTGGCTTCTCAGTACTCAAGGACAAAAAAATTCAGTTCTCAGGAACAATTAAGCCAATCAAAGCAATTGCACATAATGACGATGAATCAGATATCCCACCAATTACAGTTATATCTGAATACAACTTTGTAGAAGAAGGGTCCGATAATGGAAGTTTTACAGGAACTATAGTCTCCTTGTGCTACTTCAAAGAAGGAAAGTTAGTGAAGGATGACAGAGGTTGTGTAGCTGCTGAATATCGGAACAGCACCTTCGTTGGAGTATGGACGAACGCTAAAAAGACAGCAGACTATAAATGTATCTGGGGAGATGGAAGACTTCCTTATACGACAGATTTTGACATTGGAACCAGTGAGACCTATGTCAACGACAAATACCGCAAGAATGGCTGGGAAAATTAAGCACCATAACATGCACTAGCAGGCATATGCCGGAGTGCTTTCTACTAGAATCTGTGCTGCTTGACCGCTACACTGTCCATTCTGCTACTTTTATTTCCCTCCCTCCTTTTCGTCTTTCTGGATTTAGTCTTTCAGAACGCAGTGCTTCGTAGATACTGTTGTGGGGGTTGGTCAGATTCGCTAGCTTAGTGCTCTTTACAATTTGTGGGCATACGCCCGCTAGTTGAGCGTTATCCTTCATCACTGCACAGCATGAACTATCCTAATGAAATCTTTATCTTTTTCGAATACAATGGAAGAGAAATCTCAGGGATTGAAGAATTCAAGAAGGAACTAGAAAAGAATTATTTAACCCAAGGAAAGGATTACAGCCTGCCTGCTTATAGCGAAGGAGGGGAAACATGGTTTACCGTTTTTATAAACTCAGAATTCTTTGAATTTTCAAAAGCAATGGCGCTTGGCGGGTTAACCTGGGACTTGCTCAAATTTGGAACTAAAAAATTTTTCCTGAAGCCATTTTTTGACGCTCTTGAAAACTTAGGAAAAGAGAACGAAAAAACATACGGATTTCGAATACTCAAAATGAAGTTTCAATTCGATGATATTGAAATTATCATGGGCGGAATCGAACCACCAAGACTAGCTGCCGTAAGTCTAGTTTTTAACGAACTTGTAAAACGAAGAAATAGAATTGAGAAAGAAATTGAAACATCAATTGATACTATAGAAACTCCGATTTTCTTCAATCCGTCGGTGGACAAAAAGGGTTACAGTCCATACAGCTTGGAGACCAGACCCGACAACTTGGAATCCTACCTTGAACTCTGGAAAATATGGTACATGGGTGGACACAGATGGTGTACCATTTACGACCTGAGCAAAGACGAGTTTAGAGAGTCGCATCCGAACAAATGAAGGAAGGATAACAATATGAATGAGGCATGTGCTTGCATGCTTTCTACAAACTTTGGAAGCACCGGCAGACTTCACTACTTTAGTGCTGTTCATAAAGTGAGAGTACAATCCTCATACATGGACGTTACCCTCCATATACTGTAGGAATGGCAAATAAGAAGCAACTTTCGATTGGATTAACCTTTTACTTGAAATTTATACTTCCCGCCATTCTTTTTGGGCTTCTTGCATTTATAGTTATAACGGTATTTACATCCGAGGCGAATCCTTTAGCATTTTTGGCAATTATTCCATTTCTATTCATGCCTGTGATAGTAATACTAATTACAAGGCAGATTTATAAGGTTGAGTACATGGAGAATTATTTCTACATTACCAACTACTTCAGATCAATCAAAATTTCAATTGATGAAATCGAAAAGGTAAATGAATCTTGGTTTATGAATCTACATCCTATTGAAATCCATTTCAAAAATGAAACTGAATTTGGAAAACGAATAATATTCATTCCATACTATAGAATTGAGTCGCTATTCTCAACACACGAAACAACTACTGAATTAAAAAACTTATTAGGAAATAGAAAGGTTAAAACGGAGGGTAACAAGCGCTTGTGACATTCCTCATCCTTGCACCCAAATACCTATTCTCCCACTCGTCCTCGTTTGCAACGAGGACGGACGATAACAGCGATTGTATCGCTAGAGTAAAAGGTGGTAGTGATTTGGTTTATTACTAGCGTCACAGACGCTTCCCAGGAATCCTCGTTGCAAACGAGGACAAGTGAAGCTGGTTCTTAGAGACCCTCTGCCTTTGGTCGGGCGAGGGTTTTTCTATATCAGGGATAGCCAGGGGGTATAAAATCATACCTCATCTATTCATTTTTCTCCGGCCTGATATCATTTTGCTCCGACTTCGGAGCAAAAAGCTCGCTCATCGAAGAAATTTTCTCAAACCCTCGATGATTTTTTCATCGACAGGGAACAAAAAAGACTCAAATCCGAAGCAAAAAGACCCGACTTCGAAGCTTTTTGCTTCGACTTTGAAGAAAAATCAATGGCATGTTTCAGAAAATAGTTTCGGGATTGAAGCAAAAAGCATCGGGATCGGAGCAAAAAGAATGGAAAGGTATGAAAAAGAATGCCCAGGGGGGTACAAGGACTCCTCCGGGCATATAAAAAGCTATCGATTCGATATAAAAGAACAGGCGTCAGACCTCCTCTGCAGGCTGGGCGACTTTCTTCCCTCTGCCGTCGAACCGCTGACTCAGGTCTTCGTAGATCACCTTTGCATCCGGGATGTTCATTTTGGCGGCCTGCTTCACCGATTGATAGTAACCCAATGAAGCCTGCAAGGCTTCCGAGCCAGCCAATAAAAGGGAATCATTCAACCCACTTATGATCTGACTAAGTGGACGATAAAAGTTGTTCATCACTTCTACGGAATTCACATCTACCTCCAGCTGCTCCTGATCTACATAGACCGGTAGAAACTGGCTATCGGACTTGGTGTATTCGAGAGTCTTTCTTACAAACGGTTGATTGGACGAGCCCATTTTAGGCAGCTTTCGTCTGTCATCGGTGGTCAGGGTCTTTAAATGCGGAGATAGTTTTTCTTCCAGTACTTTGATGGCGTCATTGATGGCGGCGATGTCCTGCTTCGGAATCACCTGATGAATGCGATTTTCCATAGGTTTTAGTATTTAATTTGAATTAATGCATATAAATATAGTGTTAAATACCTTTTTGAGTTAGTCATTATAATAAAAATACACGCGTTTGAGTCCTGGGTATCACGGATATCGGTTCCGGGATTATCAAAAGGGCATCAATAGGTTATTGGCGGGAAGCGGTGGTAGGTGGGTAAAAAGTGGATGTCAATTACTGGTTTGCTGGGGGAATATAGGTAAATTGGAGGGGTTAAAAGGTAGTTATCCGTAGGAAATGTGCGGGTAATGGTTTTTTAGACCCAATTTTTAGCCATGGCGAAAACATTTCTTACAGAAGACGTATTTACCCCGACATCACCTGCAAAGTGGACTTATATTGAGAGAACTACTCAAGAAAGACAATTTAAAAGAGCATTGAGAACCAAAGGAAAACAGATCATTGTATACGGTCACACTGGTTCTGGCAAGACGACAATGTTGAACAGCATTCTCGCAGAAATGAGCGTGAGCCATATTACAACAAGATGTACACGGGGTATTTCAATATCTAACGTTCTGTTCGATGCATTTGATCAATTAGGAGGATATTATATTGAGAAGAAAGAAGAAGGTAATGAGGATAAAATATCAGGTGGTTTAAAATTTGGAATAGAGTTTTTTTCATTCCAGCTGGGAGGTGAGAGTAAGGATGTCCAAAAAGAAATTAAAACTAGAATTATCGAAGTTCAGAAGAATCCTAACCAACTCGCAAAACTTTTTGGAAATGCCGGGATGGTTTGGATTATAGAAGACTTTCACAAACTAGATGTTGAGCCTAAAAAAGAGCTTTCTCAAATTATGAAAGTTTTTATGGATGTTGCCGATGAATTCCCCAAACTAAAAATAATTGCAATTGGGGCTGTTGAATCAGCACGTCAGGTAGTCCATTATGACAAAGAAATGGAAAATCGAGTAAGTGAAGTAAATGTTCCGCTCATTGAACCTGAAGATCTTACAAAGATTGTCCACCTTGGTGAAGGTTACTTGAACATCACTTTCGAACAAAGCATCATTGAAAAGATTGTGGCTTACTCAAGTGGTTTGGCCTCTGTTACACATCAACTGTGCAGCTTGTCTTGTGAGAGTAAAAACATTGAAAAGACACAAATTAAATCATTGAAAATAACAGAAGATGATTTGGAATATGCTATCAGTGAATATGTGAATGAAAAATCTGACAGCCTAAAATCAACATATGAGCAAGCAATTAAAATAAAGACTAAGCGAAAGATTGAAACACCTGAAAGAATACTTGAAGCAATCTTGAAGCTTGAAAAAGATAGCTTTACAGTTTCTGAAGTGATTGAGCAAATTGGTTTAAAGGAAAAAGATTACAAAGGGAATAACCTCAGGAAATATATGATGGAATTGACTTCTCCCGAAAGAGGTGAAATTCTAAGATATAATAGGAATGCAGACACATTTTCATTTAGTAATCCATTTTTAAGAGGCTACAGCCACATTCATTTGATCAAATACCCAAAAAAGAATAGAACAACATTAGATAAAGAGTACCAGAATGCTGATCTTCTGAGACAATATCTGAATGAAGAATACAAGAAGTTCCTTAGAGAATTCCAGGATATTTATTTTGATGCAGAAACCTAAAAAGAGTCTAATAGATTAGACGGCCGTGAGCCATAAAGCCAGTAAGGAAGAGTGTCCTCTTTAGATGAATTTAGCCGCGCAAACCGCAAATGGGCGAAGGAAAATTGTACTATCAGACAGATATAGAATAGCATGAAGTTAAAAAAAGGAATTAGAAATTTATTGGTAATCACGGTGTTACTGTCGAATATAGGATGTGATCAAATTTCGAAGAGGGTAGCAAGAGAGAACATTGATTATGGAGAGAGAATTTCAGTAGTCACAAACTACCTTACTTTGACTAAAGTCGAAAATTCAGGTGCATTCTTAGGTCTTGGGAGCAATTTACCTGGCATCCTTAGAATTCCTTTTCTTGTAATCATCCCGGTTCTTGTATTAGTCGGAATGATGGCTTTTGTGCTCATAAAAAGGAAAATAGGTTTGAATTATGCATTGCCAATTACTTTCATCATTGGCGGAGGATTAGGCAATCTATTTGACCGAATTCGATACGGTTCTGTAACTGACTTTCTTCATATGAACTTTCAAGTATTCCAAACAGGAATTTTTAATATGGCTGATGTATCAATAATGGTTGGAACATTTTGGATACTAGCGGTACATCTCCGTCCCGCTAGCTCGGAAGTTACATCCGGCATTGATGTCCATTAATTATAATTAAGCATCTCCCGAATTTCTCCCTACCTCAGCCCTTTAGAGAAGAGAACATAGACCTCGCACAATCTGACTGAAAGTCAACAGCATCTTCTTATCAATCTCAACCCATTAACTCATTAACCCACTAACCCATTAACCTATTAACCTAATAACCCACTCACATCAACCCCAAATACTCCAGCCTCCGCTGCACCGTCTTATTCTCTTTTACAACCGGCTGAATGCGATCGATATCCAGGTTGAAGCTGTAGTCGTACTCAAAAGAGCCCATAAGTACGATGGAGTTGAGCATCAGCAAGGCTTCTGCTGCATCCTGGCAATCATACAGGGCAGCCGTCATCATTCCTACAGGGGATTGCTTGTTTGCGACAGCCAGAAATACCGCCGCTACCGTCCTGTTGATCAGCACCTCGTCTCCCCGGCCGATAGGTTCAATGAATTCTACCAACGAGCTGGCTTCTGACCGATAACTGGTCGCCGCATTGATGGCCCAGTATCGCTCCCAGGGATCGCTGCTTTTCAGCGCTTCAATAAGCTGCTCTTTGGCACTTTCAAATGGCAGCAGGCTTAGGTCTGCGATATCCACATACTTACTAATTTGAGCCTTTTGGCGCTGCCCGTATAAGGTAGGGTTCTCTGCTGCATTGTTGATCAGATGAAACTCAGGATAGAAAGAAAGGTCGGGCATTCCTGTGATCCAGTCATTAAGCTCCTTTCTCATCTCTTTTAGTTGAATAAGATATTCAGGGTCGTTGGCCAGGTTTTTAGTCTCAAAGGGATCAGCTTCTACATCATACAAAGCCTCCGGAGTCTTGAACTGAAAAAACGCATCCTCCACCTCGTTCAGCGCCTTTTGGTCATGTAGGTCAAGCCATTCCTGGTAGGCTAGTTGCCGGTATCTGTAGTTGTTACGAAGCCCATCAGCATTATACGGTTGATAGTTTCTAAGGTATTTATATTTCCCTTTTCTTACTCCGCGCACCATGTCGTACTTTTCATCAAAGCGATCGGCGTAGCTGTATGCTATATCGCGTGTGGACAGCTCCACCTCATCTATCCCTTTGCCAAGAAACGGCACACCGTCAATCGCCTCGGGTATTTCTATGCCAGCCAGGTTGAGCACTGTTGGAGCAAGGTCTACAAAACTTACAAACCCGTCAGACCGTGTGCCCGGAGCGACATCTACCAGGTCCTGGTAATTCTTAGGAATATGCACAATCATGGGCACGTGAAGTCCTGTCTCGTAGATGTAACCCTTGCTACCTGGCAATACCCCACCATGGTCGCCATAGTAAAAGATAAAGGTATCATCCATCAACCCCTCCTCTTTCAGCATAGCCAGCACATCTCCTACCTGCTGATCCATCTCCTGGATCTTGTCACGATAGTAAGCATTCGTATACTTAAACAGGTCAGTTTTGGGATGATTGGGTTGGACCTGAAAGGCATCCAGTGGTGTCTTGGTTGGCTTCTTCATATCCTCCTCAGTGAAATGGAGCCTGGACTCATGTGTAGTGGTGAAGTTTGAGATGTGAAAAAACGGTTGCCCTGGCTGCCTGTTTCTCCAGGTCGCATCCTTAGAGGACTCATCCCACACTTCGTCTCCCTTGATGAAATTATAGTCTTCCTTGCTATTGTTGGTGGTATAGTACCCGGCTTGCCTTAGGTAGTATGGAAACATCTGGAGACTATCGGGAAGTGGCACATGGGTCAGCCTTCTATGATATTGAGAAAAAGTCCGGGGGCCATAACAACCAGAAATGATGGCGGACCGGGCCACACTGCATACCGGGGCATTGGAAAAAGCACGGGTGAATGCAATGCCACTTTGTGCAAGCGACTCTATGTTCGGTGCAGGCACGCCATTCTCATCGAACAAAGACATGTAGTGTTTTGAATTATCCTCGGATGTGATCCAGACGATATTGGGTTGTCTTTTTTGGGTGCTTTTATCTACACAGGATGATAGAAAAAAGCACGATATCAGTAGAAACAATAAGCCATTGAAAACTGGCTTCAAATAATAAAATTTCATATCACGTTTCATGAGTTCCCATTTATTTGGCCTTAAAATAGAATATTCTAATAATCTATTTCATTTAAGCGGTACAATTTTACTAAATTGATAGGGGTTCCAAAAAGAACTGAAGGTATTGGTTACACCGCCTATACCAAATTTCACACCAAGACCCAATAGTATGGATCAAGTAGTCTCGGATTTTCACATGATGTTTTCTCTGAATATCAAGCTGGAATATTCAGGGTTTAACCATGCATATGGGAAATGGGTTTATGACCATCATAAGGTTAAGCTAAAGGTTGGCGATACCTGGCCAGGCTTCAAAGTGCCACATGAGACAGTCATTGAGGATACCAGGTCGAAATTCCTGAAATATCTAGGCGGTGATGATACGGCGCTTACTGATACCCGCGAACACCTGATCTATGGTGACTCGATGACCTGCACCTGCAACATGAAAATTTGGAATAATGCTGGTAAAGTCGAAGGCCTCTCTTTTTCGCTCATTGATTCCCCGGGGCTCAAGAGGATGAGTTACACAAAATCAGAGGTACTCAACCTGGAGCTCGTGGCAGAAAATGTGCGAAACTCCGTGGTGATCTGTGATGCCAATAGAAAGGTACAATATGTTAACCCCGGCTTTGTAAGGCTTACAGGGTATACCTTCGAAGAGGTAAAAGGGAGGTCTCTTTCATTTCTACAAGGCCCGGACACAGACCCTGATCATATAGCACAAATGAATAAAGCGCTCAAGGATCAGGTATACTTTTCAATTGAAATCAAAAACTATCGGAAATCAGGAGAACCGTTCTGGTCTCAGATTTATATCACCCCCCATTTTGACCAGCACGGAAAGCTCTCCAAGTTTATCGGTATACAAACGGATATATCTCAAAGAAAAGAGTATGAAGGTTTAATCAAAAAGAATGAGGCGCGCTACTGGGCTGTGATCAATTCCCTGCATGAAGGGCTTGTTGTCCAGGCACCCGATGACAGGGTCATTATTGCAAATGAGTCTGCCGGTAAAATTCTGGGACTTACCCGGGAGCAACTCCTGGGCAAAGACTCTTACGACCCCAGATGGAAGGCCATGAATGCAGATGGCACTGAGTTAAAACCAGAAGAACATCCGAGTATGGTCACCCTGAAAACAGGCAAACCTGTTGAGGATTTTCTGATGAATATTCATACCGGCAAAGGGGAAAGAAAAATCATATCTATCAACTCTATGCCTGTCCATGATGAGGTCAGCGAGCTAGTAGGAGTTGTTGTTTCATTTCTTGATGTGACCAAGGAAATAGAGACACGTAAAGAACTCAAAGAAAGCGAAGAAAGATACAGGCTGTTGGTGGAAAATGCTCCGGTAGGTATTCTGCTTCATGTAGATGGTAAAATAAAGTTCTGCAATTCGTACGCCTCCAAAATCCTTGAAGATGATACCAGAACCAAGCTTATCAACAAATCATTTTTTGACATAATACATCCGGATTACAGGCACATTGCATTCGAGAGATATGACAAACTCAAGAATGGGAAGCATAACAACCTTGAGATAATTGAAGAAAAACTACTTACACTGAGTAAGCAGGAAATCCATGTTTTAAAGTCCGGTATACCAATATCGTACAAGGGGGATCAGGCATTCTTATCTATTTTTTCCGACATCACAAAGATCAGAGAGACGGAAGCTATCATAAAAGCCAACCAGGAGAGAATAAGCAATATAGCAAATGATATTTCCGGAGTATTATTACAATATAAACTTAACACAGACGGCACAGATGAGTTGCTATACATCAGTGATCAGGTGCTAGAAGTTTGGGAAGTGACAAAAGAGGCTGCCATGAAAGATGTAGGAGTACTCTGGGCCACATTTTTCGAAGAAGACCTGCTAAAGGTGAAAAATTCTGTCGTTAAATCTGCAGAAGATCTATCCCCATGGGATCAGACCTGGAGGATAAAAACAAAGAGCGGAAAAATTAAATGGTTCAATGGGAGAGGACAGCCGATTAAACAGTCAGGTGGTAGCGTAATATGGGACACCATTATTTTTGATATCACGGAGCTTAAGGAGACTCAAATCCAACTTGAAGAGACCAACAACCAACTCCAACTTGGGGTAAACGCAGCCAATCTGGGAATCTATACTTATGATGTTCTAACCAAGGAATATTACTGGAATGACATCCTCTTTGAGATGTACAACATTAGTCAGGAAGAATTTGAGGCTAATCCAAATTGTTGGCTGGATAAGCTACACCCTGAAGATGCTGAGGAAGTCAAAGAGAAGTTTTTTAGCATGCTTGAAGGTAAGTCAATGCAGGGTGTGAAGTTTAGAATGAAGCCTACAGAAGACAGCATCATGTATCTGCAAGCGTCAGGAGTTCCCCTTTTTGATCACTTAGGAAAAGTATTCAGGCTCGTTGGCATCGACATGGACATCACAGACTTTGTAAAGAAAGAGCATGAGCTGGAAGAAGCAATCAAGCAAAAAGACACTCTACTGAAGGAGCTTCACCACCGAATAAAAAACAACTTAAACCTCATATCCAGCCTGCTCTATTTCAAATCCAATGCCACTAAAGACCAGGCATTGCTTGACTATATCAAAGAGACAAAAACGAGGATCAATACCATTGCCAGGACACATGATCAGCTGCTGAAACTAGAAGAATTTGACCAGTTGGATGTAAAGGATTACCTGGAAGATCTAATAATTTCTTTAATAGCCTCTTATACAACCGACGGATCCACCTATCCACTTGATGTAACTATCGAGAGTCAGAAATTATCAGTTGATAAAATCCTTGTTCTGGGCCTTTTAACAAATGAAATAATACTAAATACTATAAAGTATGCCTATGAACCAGGCGTTGGAGGCCCTATTTTTGTAAAACTAAAACGGTTGAGAAAAGGTATGCAACTCGTCATTTATGACAAAGGGAAGGGTATTGAGAATGAAGTTGATAGCAAAGATGGGATCACGTCCGGATTAGATCTGATTGAATTACTCGTGCAGCAATTGAAAGGATCGATAACTAAAAACACACGAAAAGGAGTAAAGTATACGATTGAGTTTTCCCCTGATGAGTAAGCATATGAAAAAGAAGGTTTTGATCATTGAGGACAATTTAATTTCATCAACTGCACTTGAAATGATGGTGATTTCAAATGGGTTTGAAAGTGCGGGGAGATATGATTCTGCAGATGAGCTACCCACCATCTGCAAGGAAAGACAGCCTGACCTGATACTGCTCGACATCATGCTTGCTGGCAAAAAAAATGGTTTAGAAGCTGCTCAGGAGTTGAGGAAGGAGATGGACACGCCCATTTTGTTTATCACAGCCTTGAGTGATGCTGACTCTACACGAGCCATTAAATCTATCAGCAATTCAACGGCCACTTACAAGCCCTACATTGAAGATTCTATCCTGACAAAGATCCAGGATATACTGAGCGGAAATCACACTTCGTAGGCCTGCTGAAATGACTCAAACATTTCCCTGACGATTTGTTTTGGATCCCCATCAGACAGACTTTCAAAAGAAATGTATCCCTGGTAGTTTTCCTTTTTGAGAATAGCCGCAATCTTATCCATGTTTACCGGTACCCGCTTTCCATTTTGGGTCACATGCTCTTTTACAAACCAATAGTCGGCATAGGGAGCCAGCTTTTCTATTTCACGATAGGGATCAGGATCATCCAGGCTTCCCACATCCAGAATTAATCCCAACCACTCAGAGTCTACCCTTTTCAAAATATCTATCACTTCATCTGCTTTAAACAGAAAATCGTTGTGGTGCTGCAGTCCGGCAATCACACCTGTCTTCTCAGCAAGCCGGGCACAGGATTTTAGATCTTCCACCATCCACTGCTTTACCTGGTCTTTGGTGTACCCTTCGTAGCTGCCCCGGCCCGCAAAAATTCTCATAATGGATGCCCCTAACTTCTGTGACACTATGAGCCAGTTTTCAATCAATTCAATATCCTTCTTCCGATCCTCCGCATTGGGATTGCAAAAGTTATTTCTCACACCCATCCAGCTGATGTTAAGTCCAAGGCCCAGTGCTTTCTTCTTCAACCTGAAAATTTCAGTATCCGGTGGGACTTCCGGGTAGTTACCAAAATAATATCCTGTCAGGTCGACAGCGTTCAATCCAATTTCAGCAGCATACTCCATCATGTCATCAAAATTCATCTCTCCATCTCGAAGCATCTTGTTGAAAGAAAATGCGTTGACACTGAACTGGACCCTGGAAACCGCAGCTTTTGGTTTGAACCTAAATCCGGTATTTACGAGCAAAGGTGCCAGGGCAAGCTGACCTAATAGTTTTCTTCTTTTCATCTTTTTGGACTAATGGATTACAATTTAAAGGAATTGAAGTGACTGGCCAATTAAGAATCTATCGACAAGCTTTTCCATGTCAATTACTTACTTATTCACCTTATTATATAAAATTAGTGTATCCTGGTGCCTTTCTTCAGTTGAACAAATGTTTTGTGGGCGGCTCATCTATATCCTAAAAGCGATCCTTATCAGTCCCGGTGCAATGCTCACCTGCTCAGCCACTTGATATAGTATTTTGCCGTGTTGATGATGTGCCAGATATAAAATCACATCAAATGCAAATAAGAAACCACCCTGAAGCATGATTGACCTCCCGAAGCCTTTGAATCTTTCCTGATGAGTTGAAGCGGTCTTTCCCCTTTCCTGCAGATAAAGACCACCCATGATATAAGCCACATCCAGGGCTGTATTGAACAATAGAATTTTCTCAATCGCATGCTGTTCTCTGAATGAATCTGATAAATTCAAGCCAGAGGGATCACCATTCACTGCATTAAAATATCCGAAGCCAGCGATGATCAGATTGACACCATTCCAATAACCATTCATCTGATGAAAGGACCTTCTCCAGCCAGATGATCGACTGGCTAGTATAGGACTTAGCGCCATATTTGTAATGGCCCATGATCCAAGAACGATCATACCCGTTTCATTGATGTTTAGCCGCTCTTGGTTAAATACATCCAATTGCTGAGCAGAAAGGTATATGGGTGCCAAAAAGATTAGCATCAAAAGCATGAGTCGCCACATATTTCTGAGGTTTTTGTTCATAAACCAATTTATGCTACTTCGGTTTTTTTTGTATCAAGGTTTCTGGTAAGAGGATAGAAAATGTCGAGCCCCTGAGTGGCACTGATTTTACTGAAATAGATCCTTTATGTTGAGTGATGATCTCGTAGGTGATGGATAATCCCAGACCACTACCCTCACCGGCTCCCTTTGTAGTAAAAAAGGGATCAAAAATCTTCGATCGGACATCTTTGGGAATACCAACTCCAGTGTCGGAAATGGATATCATTACCTGCTTTTTTGCTCTTTCTACCTCAATTGTAATTGTACCATTTTCTTTGATAGCCTGCTGAGCATTGGTCAGTAGATTGAGGATGGCCTGATGGAGTTTCCCTTTATTCCCAGTGATGAAGAGTGGAAAATCAGGCAAAGTTTTTACAACATTCACTTTCGATTTCAACTGACTAGCCAAAATAAACAGGCAGTTCTCGATGACTTCACGTATATCAAATTTTTCATCAAATCTTTCGCTTGTCCTCGAAAACTGGTTCAGGCTGGAAACAATGACTGAAGCTCTGTTGATACCGTCTTCAATGATTTCCGTAGATAGCGGTAATTGAGTTCTCAACTTTTCAAGGTTATTTTCGGACTTCGTAATGATGTCGAGTCCATTTCTGATGAACTGCAGCGGATTATTGATTTCGTGAGCCACACCAGCGGCCATCACACCAAGAGAAGCCATTTTTTCGGATTGTAACAGCCTTTTTTGAGTATCCTTGAGACTCAGGAGGGCTGCCTCCAATTCTTTCTTCTGGCTTTCAAGCTTTTGATTCTTCAGGTGCAATTCCTCAGTTCTTGTCTTGACAAGAAGCTCCAGCTCTGCCCTTTTTTCCAGGAGGTTTCGGTTTCTGCGAACAAAAAAACCATAGCCCAATAGTATCAAAACAAGGAACGCTAACACTCTCACCCATCCAATCTCGTAAAATCTCGGTTCCACGGAAATACGTATCAAAGTGGGCGATTCTATCCAGGGACCGCTTAAATTTGCCGCCTGCACTCTCAACACATATGCTCCGGGATCCAGGTTTGTATAAGTGATGGATCTTTTATTTTTATTATTTCTCCAATTTTCATCATACCCCTCAAGCTGATATCTGTACTTTATTTTATCCGGACTGGAAAACTTCATACCTGCATAGGTGATCTCGATATCCCGCTGATGAGGAGCGAGGGTAATTTTGTCGTTAAAGTCATTGAACACAGTGTCTGTGGAAACAGCTTGCTGAAAGACAATCTTTGGAGGAATGGGGTCCAGGTAGTCTAAATCAATATCAATGGCTGCTACGCCTCTCATTGTACACCACCATGTCAATCCATCGTCTGTAGTCACAACCTCTCCTGCTCCATTTCCTTCAGCCATTCCGTCATCGAAACCAAAAGGTATATAACTCAGATCTGATATCTCTCCATGGATGAGCTCATAGAATTGCCTTTTGGCAATTCTGGAAAGGCCCATATTACCCAGTATCCACAGATTTCCATATTTATCCTCTTTGATCCGGGAAGCGATGTTTTCCGAAAGGCCATCGTCCGTGGTGAAGGTGGTTATGTTGCCATCTTCTATTTTTGATATTCCACCTCCATAAGTACCAATCCAGACCACTGAGTCTTCGTCCTCGTAAATAGATCGTACCGGACCAGCAGCCAGCCCCTCACGATTGGTGATTGGAGTTACTCGTTCTCCGTCGATAATGCTTATCCCGTTGTCAGAACCTATCCAGATCTCTCCATTTCGTAGCTCCCTTATCATATGAATCCACCCTCCCGCTAAGCCATTCTCAGTGGTAAAGTTATTTAGCAGGCTGTCTTTGTACTGAACAACCCCTCTCGAAAGTGTGCCTAGCCAGAAATTACCTCCTGCATCCTTATACATGGCATTTATTCTCAGACTGATCAAATCTTCATTAGGGAAATGATCCCGGAGATCAAGTATCTCAGAATATCTGAAATCCTTTATGCTTCCAAATGTTACATTTGTTCCGACATAAGTAATCCCGTCTGAATACCTGTCATGATGTAAAGCTGTGATACAATTTCCAAGCTGGCTTTGGCTGAACCTTGCAAAAGAGCCGCCATTGTAGTGCCACAGCCCATCGCAATAAGATCCAAACCACATCCCTCCATGCCCATCGGAAGCCATTTCATCGAAAGTTTGTTCTCCTCCTCCGTCAGGTGGGTAATATCTCTTGACGGTCCTTTTCTTCAACATGGTCACTCCATATCCCTCTGTACCGACCCAAATATCACCTTCCTCGTCGCAGAATATTCTCCTGATCTTCTTTTGTAATGGCTCGGAAGCAAACTGCATAGGTGGTACACGGGTTTTCCTCTTCACCGGATCTTTAAAAGGGAACATAATCAGTCCATCATCGGACCCAACCCAAATATTGCCTGAGGCATCTTTGAAAAATGCCTGAACACGATTCACCTGAAGATCCCCAAATTCAAATCGTTGTTTTGCTTGACCATCCTTCAGCATTTCCACCTGACCTGGAAATGTCATCCACAGTTCACCTTTGCTATTCAGGTCCAGTATACCTATTCCTTCTGAATTACCAAAGTCCGAGATGATTTTGAAGCTATCATTCTCGATTGCCCCTAATATTAGGTTCCTTTGTTCTTGCTCAATCAATGTTACATATATACCTCCGTCCGGATTCGAAAAAATGTTTCGGATCATAATTCCGGGTAGTCCGTCAGATCCGTCGAATTTCCTTAGTTCATCATTTCGATACCTATAAAGACCTTTGCTGGTTCCAATCCAAATATTATGGTCAGTATCCTCACAAAAATCACGCACCAATTCGCTGTTTAAAACCTCCAGACCGTATGGAGTATAAAACTTCCCATTTTCAAAAACCGTGAGGCCGCCTGTTTCATGCGCAATCCAGAGTTTCTTATCTCTGTCCTCCAACAATCTCATCAACCTGTTTGATTCCAGTCCACGTGTATTGTCTATGGTGTAGTTATGGAAATTGAGCCCGTCGAATCGTGCCAACCCACCATATGTAGCCAGCCATATATATCCGTCATTGGTCTGGAGGATATCATTCACGCTATTCTGAGGGAGACCGGATTCCATTCCCCAGGCAGTGATTTGATAGTCCTCAGAACTTTCCACCTCCATCGGTATCAATGACTGACAGACTCCAGCATATATCAGGATCACGTGGCAGCATAAAAATACCAGGTAAGTTGATGTTCTCACCATTTCGCTAACAGGTAGATTTACTAAAACATAGGATGACCAAACTAAATGTACGGCTTCGGAGCATCATTTGATGCAATAATATAAAAGGAACTATTTGGCACCATTACATACGAAGTACCTAACAGTCACGTAGGGGTGGCATGATGATGCTAATTTCTTTGTATAACCGCACACAATAAACATAAATTTAACGAGCTTGTTTTATGAATAGGCATTGAAACTGAACTGGACCCTGGATATGTTGGCTTTTCGTATGAATCTCCAGCTTTTTAACAGCAAAAAGCGCCAGGGCAAGCTCTCCTAATACTTTTGACCTTTCCTCTCTTTTGGGGCTAGTGAATAACAATTCTAAAGGAAATGTCGTGACTGGCCCATAAAGTGCCTATCGACCGACCTTACTTTTTTCTATCACATACTTATTTACAATTTGCATGGAATTGATATATCCGGGCACCTTTTCTTCCGCTCCTAAAAAAGTGAACCCAGCTTTGATCAGCGTCTTATTAGGAGGCTCATTCAAGGCATTGGGTTCACAATAGAGTCGTTTCAGTTTGAATCGATTGAAATAAAAAGGCAAACTCATCTTGACAAGCTCCGTGCCCATCCCCTTTCTTCTCAATATTTCCGGCCATACATGCAAATGCATAAAAGCATCTTCTTCGTACCTGATTTTGTTGATGTTGGTATGTCCGATGAGGTCTCCATCCTGGATCCATGCGAGGTAAAAAAACTCGCGTGCATAATCGGCCCGCTCCTGGTCCCGCCAGATCACATCACGCCACTCTTCCTTTTTTGGCAACAACGTGGGCTCAACACCCATTTTCCTCAAATAAGATTTGGGTGAGTTAAGGAAATAGTCAAGCACGATCGGAATCTCTTCTTTCAGCATCGGGCGCACTTCCAACTTCATCTTTCTTTCTATTTGAGGGATAATTTATGGAAATTTGGCTGATGAACTATAGTTGGTTGGCAATTTTCGCTATTTGCATGGCTGCTTCATGCAATACCAGGACTATGGAGAAAAAAACCATGAAAGAAAAAGAGCAACACATCGTGCCATCTTTTTCATTCGAGGAGTCTCCTGTAGACTTTACAGTGAGCGACTCACTGGGTTTTAGCATGACTTTCCACAAACAGATTGATAGTATCTCCTACCATTCCATGCGGTTCCGCAAGCCCGATAGTGTGCGGCAACTGCTTCCCTTGCTACCCACCCTGGCCAGTCTGTGGAGCACGGCATCGGCTAAAATCGATATCCAGCTGACCTCTATCAATATTGGCTATCCACTCGAATATGATGATGTACTAACAAACCATATAAAAGCTTTTGCTCAAGCCAGTCAATGGACCGGCACCAGTCAGGCCAGTGAAAGGATAGATTATGCCATGGTAGCACAGGTCATGTATCGCCATAACATTTTTCCACTTTATGAGCTGCTGGCTGATTTTGGCTATGAAATCACAGGCTTCTCTATTGAGAAAGTGGGCTTTGCACAGCCAGACAAATTGGACGAGCTGGGGTTTGACAAGTCTTTAAAAATCCCCGTACCCTATATGGTATGGATCCAGGTAGCACAAACACATTAAAAAATTTATGTCGATAAACATCACGAGTTCTCAAAACCCACGCATCAAGCAGCTGATTTCTCTTCAAAAGCCCCGTGAAAGAAAAAAGACAGGCACCTTCCTGATAGAAGGTATCCGGGAGATCTCCCTGGCGCAGCAGGGAGGCATTGAGCTTGTAGAGGTGTACTTATGTGATGAGCTGTACCATCCGGATGATGACTACCCCATCGGGATGACTGATGTTTCGGTTTTCAACATCACCAGGGATATCTTCTCAAAGGCAGCTTACCGGGATGGCTCAGGAGGAGTGCTCGCTGTAGCAAAAACGCCCCGAAAGACTTTGAAGCAGCTACCCCAAAAGATCGATCCGCTATACCTGGTCCTGGAGCAGGTCGAAAAACCCGGTAATATCGGAGCAGTATTGAGGACGGCCGATGCGGCAGGTGTAGATGGTCTCATTATTTGTGATCCGGCCACCGATCTCTTTAATCCCAACATCATCAGGGCGAGTCTGGGGTGTTTGTTTACCGTTCCTACGGCCATTTGCACCAATGAGGAGCTGGCCGATTTTTTCTTGAAAAACAGCATTCGTTCTTACGCCACTTTACCAGCCGCAACCAATCTGTATTCCGAAGAATCCTACCAGGGAGGCGCGGCCATCCTGCTGGGTGCAGAGTCCACCGGATTGTCAGACTTTTGGGTGAAACATGCCGATATTCAGGTGAAAATCCCCATGGCTGGCAAAATAGACAGCCTGAATATATCGAATGCTGCTGCCATTTTTACGTTTGAGGCACTAAGACAACGAAATTTGTAAACATGCTACTCAAACTTTAGTTTAGAGGCCGCACAAGTATCAATCAATACTGCGAAGTCAAAAACCAACCTATGGAACACGCCCTCAATTACTGGCCGCTACTCTTGATTTTTGCCATTGCCTGGTTTGTACCCATGGTGCTCTCCTGGCTTGAAGTATCAAAAATCCCTTCAGTAATTGTAGAGATCATTGCCGGTGTCATTGTGGGCCCATATGTACTCGACTGGATTGGTGATGAGCCTTATATCGAATTCCTTTATTATACAGGTTTCATTTTTTTGATGTTTTTATCAGGACTTGAAATTGATGTAAACAAGATCGCACAATCCTTACCCAGGAAACTCAGAAGGGTGGATTTTGTCAGCAATACCTTTCTTCTCGCAGTGTTTATCTATCTGGGCACGCTGGCCCTCTCCTTTCCTTTTGCTCACCTCATCGACTTCTTCATTCCGATCAATGTCATTTTTCTCGTTTTACTGCTTCCTACAGAAGCCCTGAGCATCGTAGTGCCCATTCTGAAAAGTGATAACGAGCTGGGCAGGAAATACGGGCAGGTGATCCTGATGGAAGGAGCTATTGCCATGATCATGAGTATCACCCTCATCTCCATATATTCAGGAGTGGTGAAAAACGGCTTTCAATACGAGACTTTTTTATTCCTTATCATTTTCGTCTTTTTCTTTGTTGCATACCAGCTGGGGAAGGTAGTGGTAAGGGTCCGAACTTTTCAAAAGCTGATGTATGCCCTGGAACATGCCGCATCCCAAATCAGGCTACGGGGTACCGTAGCCTTGCTGTTGCTGTTTACCATGATTGCCTACTGGCTTAAAACGGAGCTTGTCCTGGGCGCATTTGTTGCAGGCATCCTTCTATCGGTATTCCTGAACAAAGAAAGGTCTGCCCTCACTTTTAAGCTCGACAGTATAAGTTATGGGTTCTTTATCCCGATCTTTTTCATCATGGTAGGAGTAAAACTGGATATCTCCTCCCTAAGCAATTTCGGTGAATCGATACCCTTTATCCTCTTACTCGTAGCAGCATTCTTTATTGCTCAGACACTGCCCGCACTCATCATGACCCGGGTTTTTGGAGTCAGAAGAGCCATTGCCGCCGGTGTACTCCTCAGCAGCAGGTTTGGGCTCACCATTGCAGCCGCTCAGATAGGTCTTTCATTGGAAGTCATTTCTCCTGCTGCCAATGCGGGTATTGTGACCGCGTGTATCATCATCAGCTTTTTGGCACCTTTGCTATATAAGCAGCTCAACACCGGAGAAGAAGAGTTTTTCAATATTTTTATCCTGGGTGGTGGAAAAGCCAGTTTCCTATTGGCTGAGCGTATCAAGCTCCACGGAATCCGATGTCTTACCCTTGTTGAAAGCGACGAAGCTTATACCTATCTGGAAACCAAGGATATTGAAGTCCGCCGAATTACTGATCTGGAAAAGTTCAACGAATTCATCCATTTGAAGACCAGTGACCAGCTAATAATCCTTTCCGGATCTACTCAATACAATAATAAGCTGACTAAAATTGCCAAAGAGCTCAATCACAGCAAGATTATCACATTGGTAGATGAGCAAGAAAGAGATTTCCATCAATCTTCAAAAGACACGCAACTTGTGAACATGGACGACACGCTGGCCAGCCACGTAGAAAACCTTATCCTCAGACCGGACTCCTACCAGGCCTTCAGCGAAAACTTCGGCATGTACAGGATCGAGGAAATCATCATGGGTAATGATGAGAACGTTGATAAACGCGTAAGAGACCTGGCGTTCCCTCCTTCGGGATCGTTGATCATGCTACGCAGAAATAAGCAAATTTTTATTCCGCACGGGGAAACACACCTGCTTGCAGGTGATATCATCACAGTGATTGGAAATACCACCGCGCTGGAAGAATTCAGATCAATTCTGGAATAAGATCATCTCCAGTTTGAGCTGTTCATTTTGAGTACAGCCTTCATGATATCCTTTTGGCTAATCTGACCGATTAGTTTTGCGCCTCGCACTACAGGGAAACGTCTCAACCTGCGGGTTAAGAACATATTAGCCGCTTCGAATATATTGGTTTCCGGGGCGATACTGATCACATTGGTTGCCATATGATCGCTCACCTGGCCAGACAGGATCAGCATATTGTTATACTTACCCTTCACTACTTCCTTCAGGCAGTCTCCCTCGGAAAGTATGCCAACCAGTTCATTGTCCTCATTGACTACCGGACCCCCGGAAATCCTATGCTTGATCATTTGATCCACTGCTTCAAACATGGATTGCTCCGGATGAAAAGTCACCAGACGGGTAGCCATATAATCAGCCACAATCATCGAATGATGTTCCGGAGTTTTGGATTTAATAATATGAGGTCCTTGATAGCTTATTACCATGATTTCTTACATTTTAGGGTTTAGAGAGAAATAAAAGATAATAAGAAATCAAATAAAAACCAAATTGAATTTCACTACGAATTCATGCAACCACCTGTATATCAAGGCTTTACAATAGTGAATCCATGGGTGATCTCTGTATTTTCATTTATGGTGGCTGCCACAGAGCAATATTTGGTTGTAGCCAGGGAAACGATCCTCTCTGCTTCCTGATCAGTCAGATCAGGTGAAGTGATGGTATAATGAATATGGATATCTGTAAATTTCTTTGGAACCTCATCCCTTCTGTTGCCAACGACCTCCCCTTTCATATCTACCAGCTCTTTTCTTCGCTTCTTCACCATAAGTGCAATATCCACCGCAGCGCAGGAAATCAATCCGGAAAGAAGTAGTTCCATGGGTGACATCGCCTGTTTTTCCTCACGTGGATGCATATCAATCGATACTTTATTTCCCGATTCATTTACAACCGTATACTCCCTATCATCATTGTATGCCAGGTTAATCTTTAAAGTCGCCATCTATAAGAATTTAGTGCTATTGAAGGATTGCAAATCTATGCAACAACATTTCTCATTCTTCGAAACGTTCAATTTTATCCCAACTTTTTTGTTTCTATACATTCTAAGCACCTACATTTGTGCCTCATTTCAAATAATTTGAGGCGTTATGATCATTCCGAAGGAGTCGAAACTAAGTGCAGAACAGCTAAAAGAAGTCATTTCCATTGTTGAAGAATACAACTGTCGTGTTCAGCCGATAGAAGGACATCACCGTACAATCTATGCCGTATTAGGCGAGGAGCGTGAAACCATCATGGTCAACCGAATATTAGGGTTGGACTACATTGATAGGTTTGATGCTGTCGATTCTCCATTCAAATTGATGGATATCCACTCTGAGCTGGCCAATCACCGTATCGTGGTAGGAGGAAAAATGCTGGGTGAAGATCCTTTTGTGATCGCCGGTCATTGTACGATCGACCCTAAGAACCCGGAATTATTTTTAGAGACCGCGCATGCAGTAAAAGAAGCTGGTGCCTCCGCCATTCGTGGTGGAGTGTGGAAACCGCGAACCATGCCTTACTCTTTCCAGGGTGATGACAGCTCCATGAAAATATTGATTGAAGCCAGAGATCAAACAGGGATTCCTGTAGATACTGAGGTGATGGATGAGCATCAGCTAAATATTGCTGTTGAAGCTGGAGTAGATATCCTGCAGGTTGGTGCAAGAAACGCTTTGAATTATTCTTTACTAAAGAAAATTGGTGAGCTCACTGCTGACAAGCCAATCGCTGTGCTTCTTAAGCGAAGCATGGGTATGGGACCTGTCAATGAGTTTATAGCGGCAGCAGAATACATTGCCGCTGGTGGTAATCCTGATGTGATGCTATGCCCACGAGGTACTGCACCCACAATGGATACCTATAGAAACCATCCGGACGAATCCATTACACCACTCCTGAAAGAAAAAACATGGGCTCCTGTAGTCGTAGACCCTTCTCACTCAGTTGGTAGGGCTAAGTATGTGCCTTCGGCTGCATTGGCAGCTATGGCATACGGAGCTGATGGTGTGATTGTGGAAACCCATTGCCAGCCGGCAAAAGGTATCGGTGATGATCCCAAGCAATCAATTACTCCGAAGGTGTTGGAAAAACTGATCCGGGATATCAATGCTATCTGGGAAATCCGAAAGCATTACAACAATCGGGTTCCCCAAACAGTATAAGTTCTATTTTATAGTTCTCTGATCCAGATATTTCGATATCTCACAGGATCGGTGTGATCTTGCAAAGCCAGAGGAAGCTTCTCATCGTGCATTATGTATTTAGGAAGACCTTTATATGAGGTGTTTCCCCAAATACTTACATTGTTTTGGATGAGTACGCCATTGTGGAACACAGTGATCCTGGCCGGTGATACCAAAGTGCCTTTCTCAGTAAACTTAGGCGCAGTGAAAACCACGTCGTATTCCTGCCAGGTGCCCGGAGGTCTGCTGGCATTCACCAAAGGAGCATATTGCTTGTAGATAGATCCTGCCTGACCATTGGAATAGGTCTCATTTTCATGTGAATTCAGGACCTGCAGCTCATACTTTCCCATGAAGAAAATCCCACTGTTGGCATAGCCCTGGCCTTCCTCACCTTTCATCACCGGAGACATCCACTCTATGTGTAGCTGTACATCCCCAAAACTTTGTTTGGTGGCTATTCCACCTTTTTTTGGAGCCACTACAAGCTCTCCATTTTCGATCTTCCAGCCTGGTAGAGAATCTTTAGACTCTTTCTTCCATTGTGAGAGGTTCTTGCCATCGAACAAAACAATGGCGTCAGATGGTGGTTCGTTGTTGCTTCCCGGAGTCACCACGGGCACATCTAGGTATAGCTCGGTGGCTGATGCAGGAAATTTGTCTACTTTGTCCTGGGCAAAGAGGCTAATGCTTAGCATCCCAAGCATTACGGTTAAAATAGGTTTCATCATTAGTTATGGATTTCAATCTTAAAAGGCCAAATTAAACATTTCTACGATATTGTCCACCCACTTCAAACATGGCATGAGTGATCTGCCCGAGCGAACAGTTTTTGGTTGCTTCCATGAGCTCTTCAAACAAATTTCCATTCTCCAGCGCGACGTTCTTCAACCGTTCCAGCACCGCTTCCGAGGCCTCGTGATAGCGTTCCTTCAGATGATTCAGATTACTTATTTGCTGTTCTTTCTCTTCTTTAGTTGCCCGGATCACCTCACCCGGGATCACCGTCATAGATCCTTTGGAAGAAAGAAAGGTATTGACACCAATGATCGGTAGTTCGCCTGAGTGCTTCTTATGCTCATACACCATGCTTTCTTCCTGGATCTTTCCTCGCTGGTACATCGACTCCATGGCTCCTAATACCCCTCCTCGCTCGGTGATTCTGTCAAACTCCGCCATCACGGCTTCCTCAACCAGGTCAGTTAGCTCCTCAATGATGAAAGAACCTTGCATGGGGTTTTCGTTTTTCGCCATGCCTAGCTCTTTATTGATAATCATCTGAATGGCCATGGCTCGTCTTACAGAATCTTCTGTTGGCGTGGTGATGGCCTCATCATAGGCATTGGTGTGCAATGAGTTGCAATTGTCATAGATGGCGTACAAAGCCTGCAACGTGGTGCGGATATCGTTAAAATCTATTTCCTGCGCATGTAGCGACCTGCCAGAGGTCTGGATATGATACTTCAGCTTTTGAGATCGCTCATTACCTCCATACTTGAGCTTGATGGCTTTGGCCCAGATCCTTCTGGCCACCCGACCGATCACGGCATACTCAGCATCAATGCCATTGGAGAAGAAGAATGATAAATTGGGAGCAAAGTCGTCGATGTGCATACCCCTGGACAGGTAGTACTCCACATATGTGAAGCCATTGGAAAGTGTGAATGCAAGCTGCGTGATAGGATTCGCTCCAGCCTCAGCAATGTGATACCCGGAAATAGAAACCGAGTAAAAGTTCTTGACCTGGTTGTCAATAAAATACTGCTGCACATCTCCCATCAGCTTGAGCGAAAACTCTGTACTGAAAATGCAGGTGTTTTGCGCCTGATCTTCCTTGAGGATGTCAGCCTGTACCGTACCTCTAACAGATGAAAGTGCTCTGGCCTTGATCTCTTCGTAGGTTTCTCTTGGAAGCACCTGGTCTCCGGTCACACCCAGCAGCATGAGCCCGAGTCCATCATGATCCGGAGGCAGCTGTCCCAGGTATTTTGGCTGGTCCTTACCACTTAAGATTTGTTTGATCTTCGCCTTTACTTCTTTTTCCAGCCCATGCGCTTTGATATAAAGCTCACATTGCTGATCAATGGCCGCATTCATGAAAAAAGCAGCAATGGTGGCAGCAGGCCCATTGATGGTCATCGATACCGAAGTGGAAGGATCACAAAGATTGAACCCTGAGTACAACTTCTTGGCATCATCCAGTGAGCAAACACTGACTCCAGAATTCCCAATCTTCCCGTAGATGTCCGGTCTTGGGTCGGGGTCCTCTCCATACAATGTCACTGAATCGAAAGCAGTGGACAGCCTGGCTGCAGGAAGTCCCTCCGACAGATAATGAAAACGCTTATTAGTCCTTTCTGGCCCACCTTCTCCGGCAAACATTCGGGTGGGGTCTTCTGACTCTCTTTTGAAAGGGAATACACCCGCAGTGAAAGGAAAGACCCCTGGTACATTCTCCTGAAGCTGCCAGCGTAGGATATCACCCCACCCTTCGAATTTTGGTAGTGCTATCCTCTGCACCTGAGTACCAGACAACGATTCGAAAGATGTTTTTACAGTAAACTCTTTGCCTCGGACCTCATAGGTATAGCTGCTTCCGGAGTACTTTTCCCTGGTTGCTTCCCACCCATCAATCAATGCTTTGTTTTCCGGGTTGAGCTTCATCATCAGGTCTTTTTTGATGGCCTTAATTTCTTCGGATGCCTGGGTGCCCGAGGAAAGAAGCTTTGCTGTCTGATCTATGCTGTACAGCTGCTGGGCAATCTTGCTTTGACGGGTGGCCTCATGGTTGTACCCACGGATGGTATCTGTGATTTCAGAGAGATACCGCGTTCTACCCGGGGGAATAATAAATATCTTTTCTGCATTGAGGTCCTGGAGGTGTGTTTCGGACAGAAAGTCTATCCCCGACCTCTCTGTGATCAGCTTCATCAGCTCATGATAAAGCTTATTCATGCCAGGATCATTAAACTGTGAAGCAATTGTGCCGTAAACAGGCAATTTCTCATCAGGTGTCTCCCAAAGCTGATGATTTCGAGCGTATTGCTTTTTGATGTCCCTCAAGGCATCCTGGGCACCTCTTTTGTCAAATTTGTTGAGGGCGATGATGTCTGCAAAATCCAGCATATCGATTTTTTCCAATTGACTGGCTGCCCCATACTCCGGGGTCATCACATACAGTGATACATCAGAATGATCGGTGATCTCTGTGTCTGACTGACCAATGCCAGAGGTCTCGAGGATGATCAGATCATAGCCCGCAGACTTCACGATATCTACGGCCTCCCCCACATATTTGGATAGTGCCAGGTTAGACTGGCGGGTAGCCAATGACCGCATATAGACGCGATCATTGAAAATACTGTTCATACGGATCCGGTCCCCCAGCAACGCTCCACCTGACTTCCGCTTGGAAGGATCCACAGAGATGATAGCAATGGTTTTGTCATCAAAATCTTCGAGGTAACGCCTTACCAGCTCATCTACAAGGGAAGACTTACCGGCACCTCCGGTACCAGTAATCCCTAAGACAGGTGCTTTGCCCTTGTCTTTGACCTTCGCCGAAAAATCCTGGTTCTTGTCAGGGAAATTTTCCATGGATGAGATGAGGTGTGCGATCTCTTTCTTATCATTTACCGTGATCGTAGGGTCGTATCCGTTCAGCTTTTCTCCGGCCAGGAAGTCAACACCACTGATCAGGTCATTGATCATGCCCTGAAGCCCCATCTTACGGCCATCGTCAGGAGAATAGATCCTGGCAATGCCATAGTCGTGCAATTCCTTAATCTCGTGAGGCAGAATAGTGCCTCCTCCTCCACCATAGATCCTGATGTGATCCGCGCCGCGCTCCTTGAGCAGATCATACATATACTTGAAAAACTCAATGTGTCCTCCCTGGTATGAAGTAATCGCGATGGCATTGGCATCTTCCTGGATGGCACAGTCTACAATCTCCTTCACTGACCGGTTATGTCCCAGGTGAATGACCTCACAACCCGTAGCCTGCATGATCCTCCGCATAATATTGATCGCAGCATCATGGCCATCAAATAAAGAAGCAGCTGTGACGATCCGGACATGATTTTTGGGTTGATATAATGGGGTTGCTTCAGACATAAGATTATTTACAAGGGAACATGGCAAATTTACTAAATAGGGCCTGAATAGCATTTATGGATCACAGGAACCTGGAAACTGTGATTGGCATAGTTCTTGTCTTTTAATCTACTGAGAATCAACCTAATGCTTCTTTTTTTGGATAGGAATTCATAATTTAATGTACTAACCTTCAACATAAGCTCATGAAATCCCTTTTATCACTCCTTTTCGCAATTTTTGTTCATTACAGTCAGGCTCAAACACCAATCACGACCATTCCGTTTGAATTGTATGGTGACCATATCCTGATCAAAGCCAGTGTGGATGATTCCCGGCCTCTGGACTTTATCTTCGATTCAGGGTCCGGATTTACGGTGATAGATTCTGACATAGCAGAAGAACTGGGTTTATCTGGCAAGAAGATCCAGATGAATGAACCGGCTGCCGTGCTAGAGCTCATCAAACACAACAAGCTGGATATCAACCATTTTCCCATGGAAAAGAACATCAAGGTCTATTCCACCGATCTTGATCACCTGGAGATCAGCCTGGGGAGAAATGTAGACGGCATCCTTGGGTATGACCTTATGCATCATCATACCATCCACTTAAACTATGAGGACCGGACAATGGATATTTACGACCATGGCAAGGGACCGAAAACGGGAGATGCTGTCCCGTTTGTTTTGAACACCTCGATCCCTGTGGTAAAGGGCTCAGTGGTGCTTAACAACAATGAGGCACACACCGCAAACTTTTATGTGATCACCGGAGCAGGCACTACCCTGGATTTCAACTCACCTTATGCCAAAAAATATGATGTGATTCATAAAACCGGTAAACATTACTCTTACCCGGTAAAAGGTATCAGCAAAGACGAGAATTTACATTACGAAGGCCATGTACTGTCGGTCACTTTTGGCAAACAGATGATCGAGGACCTGCCCATAGGGATCAGCACGGCTACCAGTGGAATCCAGGCCAGCGAAAATGTAGCAGGTATCCTAGGCAACCAGGTTCTCAGCATGTACAATATCACTTTTGACATTCCTGGCAAGATGTTGTATTTGGAGAAGAATTCTAATTTCGGAAAAAAGCTTGCCGTCAATTGCAGTGGTATTGACCTGCAACTTTCGCCTGACAAAGAAAAATTACTGGTGCATCAGGTTTTTGATGACAGCCCGGCTGCCGAAGCTGGTATCCGACTAAACGACGAACTGATCTCTGTGAACAATAAACCCGTTTCGGAAATGAATCTTCCTGATATCAAAGAAATGCTGAGACAGGAGGGAGAAACTGTAAAACTGGTCTTGTCTGATGGTGGAAAAGAAAAATCCGTATCCCTCACACTCAAATCCTTAATAGAATAGACTATAAAATGGTCAAAATAATCGCTACTTTTGAATGAAGGGAGGTAACTTATGAAATCTACACGCCTGTTGTTTCTGCTATTCTTTCTAGCTGGTAGCTTTTTGGTAAATGCCCAAACAGCGCGTACTGTGATCACGCTTGATGGAACTTCTCCGGAAAGATATACCAAGCCACTGGAGGATACAACCAGGTCGTCACTTGGCAAGTTACTCACTGGCATTGAGGCTGAGTTTGGTTCTCTTGATGACCCGGACAACCTGGCCGAAGTAGAGAAAAAGCTGAGCAGCCTGGAAAAATCCGATATCCTGGCCAGAGTAGCGAGAATCAACCGAAAATATTATGCTTCGCTTATCGAAATGGGGTTCACTACGGAGGAAGCTATGAAAATCATCATTGCTAATCCTATTGTGGAGTTTATAAAAAAGGAAGAACCGGAAGCCCCTAAGAAGTCCCGCACACTATCGCTGGAGATGCAGTAATTACTCCTTAGGCTCCACAGCTATCACCTTTCCAAGTTTTCTCAAGGCTGCCTGATTGTTTTCCCTTTGGATGTTTGCTATGATGTTTTGCTTTTCGCGGGTGGTGAGATGCCAGCTTAGCGAAGCACGTTCCAGCTCTTTCATCTGACGCTCCCTGGATGGCAGCATAAATTCATCATCTCCAAAGATCGAATAGGTATTATACTCCAGCTCCACCATTTCTATGGACTGGTCAATCGCGGACCTTACCAGCTCTATTTTACTATCGTTGACGATATCCTGAATGTTGCCCAGGTTGTTGTATACACTGGCTATGGGATAAGTCAACCGATCTGTGAGTGACTGAGACGACTGCTGCTCTATCGGGGATACCTTCCTGGTATCACGAATGATAAGTAACACGATCCCCGTAGTATTTTCTTCAATCCAGTCTCTGAATACGTATACGAACTGCAGCGCATCAGAGACCCCATAGTTGTCAGAAATTCCGGCATCCATGATTTCAATAGGAGGATCGCTGGGAAGAGAAATTGTAGGCGTGATGTATGGGAAAGAAGCCGACATCCTCAAAGCAGTAATGAAATTGAGATTTTCACTTCCCTGGTCCCTGAACAAGCGATTAAAGTCCACACCCCGGATCTTGAATACACCATCTCCTCCCGAAGGCTCGCTCAGGTTGAGGAAGGAAAGCGGCTGGCTGGAAATGATCAATTTTCTCCCGTCATTGGCGATTACCGGAGACATGATCATAATTGGCACTTCGGCATTTCTTTCCGGTTCGGCATAGTCAGACAGCTTCTTATCCAGGATTCCTTCAAGGTTTTGATTCAGATTTTGCTCAAAGACATACCCCCGGTCACGCTTGTACTTATGCCCCATGTATTCATAATTCCTGAACCTTGAAAAGGCATCGTTCACCACCAGACTAAAGATGATCGCATTCAGGTTGTCCTTTCCGATATTTACCAAATGCTTCGGAGACTCAGGATGCGTCTGCTCTCCATTATTCTTGCGATGCACCAGCTCCCTGTAATATGCACTGCCTATCAGCCCCCCTGAGGCTCCGGTAATCAGGATTGTCCTGTCATTTAGCGTACCACCAAGCACACTGTCCGCTTTTTGCAGAGAATTGACCGCCCACAAAGCAGCTCGCTGACCGCCTCCACTCACACATTGCAAGATCATTTTGGGCTTTTCGGCTGTCTGTTTCTGCTTCCAATTATTCAGAACATTAATCATAGAAGCTTTGTCCTCTTCATAATGCGCTTCCGTATTGAGCTCCTGCAAACTCTGTATGGTGTATTCTGCTTTTTCTTCGGAATAGTCCAGTCCCCGTGCAGGGTAAAACCCTTTGACGATACCTGTCTTGATGAGAGTGTTTACGGTAACAAAAAGCACCAGCACAAAAGCGATACCCCACCCCTTAAACCAATAGGAAACAGCTCCCACGAGCATCACCAGTAAAGAAAAAAGTAGTAGTGTACTGGCTGCTGCCGGGATCTGGAAATATTTGATTTCCATAAAGGCCCCAAGGGCCACCACGATCAGGATAATGGTGAGCTCTACGATCACGGAGTTGAAGTGATTTTGATCAAAAACCTTCAAAACGGCTTCCTTGTCATAAAAGTCCATCAGGTTTTTGGCAGACCGCACCCTCAGGCGCAGGTCCAGGTAATGTCTTACAGGGTATTTATGCTCCTTGGTTTCCTTTAGTTTTTTCATCATCCTGTCCCTGCTGATCCCGGTTTTCCTCAACCTTTTATCAACACTACCCGCCAGATACTTAAAAATGTCCTTATTGGTAAACTTGAAATAGATAAAATAGAGCACAAACATGATCACAATACCCAGCAAAAGCCCGATAACATTTAGCACCACATTCAGCCCTGTGCTGAACTCATTGTGCAGCTGAAAGTTGATGATCGCCGAGAGGTATAAGATGAGTGCCACCAGGGGGATGACACTGTTATTTACCGAAAACTTGGCAAAAGGTCTTTCCAGTATGCCCAGGAATGAAAACTGATGGCTATCAAGGATGTAGCTGGTGATATTGAATGCCATGGCCAGGTTACCAAAGGCCAGTCCCACCATAAAAAAGCTCAGGAAGTTGACCTGATCTATGTACTCCGGGTCCAGGAACAGGAAGTGTATGCCATAAATACGCCCCACCCCACCGAAGACGGAAGCAATCAGTAGAATCCAAACAAAAAGAAGTGCAATATTCTTTTTGATATGATGAAATACCAGTTGGACAGGCAAGGAATATAGTATATCATCCAATATCTTACGCACGATTAGCAATATCTTGATTAAGTCTGATAATATATCAAAAAATTGAAATTATTATACCGATATGCCGATTGATTCTAGTTTTTTAGTTGCCAGAGACGGCATGAGGTTGTATTACCGGTACTGGATACCTGATGAGCCCAAAAAAATTCTATGTATTATCCATGGACACGGGGAGCACTCGGGGAGATACCGCATGATGGCTACGAAGCTTATGGAAAAGCAAATAGCTGTCTATTGTATGGATCTTCGTGGTCATGGTAAATCTCAGGGCAAAAGAGGTCATGCTAAAAGTCTGGAGTTATTGCTAAGTGATATTGAGGAATTGCTGAAAGCTGCACGTGTACAGGACCTGGAGAGTCCGCTTTTTCTCATGGGACACAGTATGGGAGGAAATTTGGTGGCTAATTACATGATTGCCAATGATTCGAGAGAGATATCAGGTTTTATCCTTTCAGCTCCATGGTTCAAGCTTAAAACTGAGCCGCCAGCATGGAAAGTACGGTCGGGACTTCTTATTGGCAGGGTATGGAGCTCTTTTACTTCAAGGACGGGCGTGGACCCAACTAATATCAGCAGGATAGCTTCTGAGGTGGAAAAATATGTTGAAGACCCGATGATTCACGACAAAGTATCGGCTGCACTTTTTAAGACCGTATTGAAAGGAATTGACCATGCACAAGAGCAGGTAGATAAAATCAAGAAGCCCGGATTGGTATATCATGGAACGGGGGATAACATCATTGACTGGGAAGCTTCCGAAAGATTTTCCTCCGGAAATAAAAAGATAATGTGGAAAGCCATTGAAGGAGCCTACCACGAACCCCATAATGACGAATGCCGGGAAGATATTTACCGAATGGTAATTGATTGGCTGCTCAAACAATAATCAATACCCAATGTGAAACAACGCATCCCCGCGGTTGATGACCGGGTTGTTATTTACCCCGATGATATATCCATTTACCGGTGATTTCATCTTGATTTCATAATCACCAAAAGGATCGCTCACCACACCCAACACCTGTCTTTTCTGGATTGGTGAGCCGTTTCTTACATAGGCCACATGCAAACCAGCCGATTTTGCCCGGATCCAGGTGGATTGGTGGATAATTGTTGGCTTGCGGGGGCTTTCCGGTACCCCATCGATCATTTCCAGGTGCTTCATCACCCTGAGCATCCCGTTGATCCCCTCATCGATGGCATTTTTTCTAAGCCTGAGGGATTCCCCCGCTTCATAGACGAGTATTCGCTTATCTAGCTTAAAGGCCTCTTTTCGCAAAGATTTGTCTCTGAAAGGTGCATCCAGGATGTAGTGAGTTCCAAATGCTTCCGCCAGCATCTTATTGCCCTTGTCCTCAAGCTTCACCCTGATCTGGGGATAATTGTTGATCCGGGCACCACCCGTATGAAAGTCGATGCCATAATCGATGTGAGGAATGATCTCTTCCATAAGGAAGTTGGCCACCTGGCTGGCCAGCGACCCGGTCTTGCTTCCCGGGAAGGAACGGTTGATATCCTTGCCATCCGGCACATCCCTGGAGAAATTGATAAACCCGTAGATATTGATGATGGGGATGCAGATGACGGCTCCTTTGTCCACGATATATTTTTTCTCGGAGATGATCCTGCGCATGATCTCCACACCATTAATCTCGTCACCGTGCATTCCAGCTATGAGCATCAGGACTGGCCCGGGCGTCTTGGACTGATGGATAAATATGGGAATGTCTATAAGTGTACCAGAGGGGAGTTTGGCAATGTTGACATTGATCCGTTTGGTCTCCCCAGGCTTAACTTCCTGGCCAGCAATTTTCATGTATCAAATGTAAATAGGGTTAGATGAAAATCGCCAAATAATATTAAGGTTGTCGAAAGAAAACCACTCCCACTCCCAGGGCTTGTGCCCAGACAGACCCATCAATAAGATATTGCATTAGCATTTTACCTTCTTAGAATAATCCTATCAGATTTTCGAGGAAATAATGAAGTTCGGAGGGAAAAACAGAGATATATCCAGCAAAAAACATCCCTCATTGCCTTTAAAGGACGTTTTTGTGATATCTCCAAAAGTCTGTGCAGAGATTATCTAAAACCTGGGCAGCTTTTAACTGAAACCTGCGCAGACTTTGATCAAAACCCGCGCAGACTTTGATCAAAACCTGCGCGGGTTTTAATTGAATGCTGCTGTATTGGAATAGTGCAATTGGGATTGGGGGGTTTTGGGTTTTTGTAGGTAAGCTTAATATCGGTGTTGTCACTGTGTTGTCACCAACATTAAGTAAATTATCTCAAAGTCAGTTATGATTTGGATCAAAAAATTAGGTCACAATTCACCTTGGAAAACATATGTCATTGATAAGTTTAAGGAATCCATGGCAAGGTTTGCTTAAACTTCAGGTCGGTGACAAGACACTGAGGGCACAAACCAGGGGAATTGAAATACAGGCTGCTCCTACGGAGCTAACCATATTTGTTGATAATTCTACAGATAGGTCGTCCCTACTGGACTCCCTCTTTGTGAAGGGCTTTTCGCAAATATCTTGGGTCTGTTGTAAAGGGGATTCCTTAAACCGTGGCCTGTGGCTCACAGGCCACCATAAAATGGAACAAGCGCCCGTCTTGCAATATGCTTTTATTTACAAGTTGATTTTTTAAATGACTGGTCTGTGAGTCACAGACCAGGGGAGCCAGGAGCAAGCCGTTCAATTATATAGAATGCCCTCAGATTCTCAGGAAACCCTTTAAACACACTCAGTCGCTCGGCTGCTGCTAAGGACATTACCTGTTATACGTCCTACTTTAGTTTGTGTTTCAGAAAATTCGTCAGTGTAAAGAAAATTATTGCTAAAAAAGTTAGGTCAAAACCTATAATGAAATGATCTTCTCTAATTGACGAGTTCCTTAAAAACTTCTCATGAATCATAAATGGAAGGAAATTGAAAAAACTCGGTGGTGTAAGGATGAAATAGCCAACAACACCAGTTAGTCTAAAATAATATATTACATATAACTTATCAAACCCTTAACTTAACGACATTGGCCGAGCGACTGGGGAAAGTATGGAGTTTATTCATTGTTATGTCGTTATGTAATATTGATTTTTCTATTCATTCGAAAAACAAGGAATTACATCTTCCTCGAAGTAAGGTTTTTGATTGACCCAAAACATATAATTTACTTTTAAAAAGTCTTTTGCAAAAGCATTTAGCATGGGAACAAGGTTTTTCCTGTTTTTTGTACCGTTATCTATATTTTCTTGATAATCACTATCCGCACCCGTTTTACCAATATAATTTCCGTCTTGTACAGCAATACCAAGTGGAACTGTAAATTTTCCCTCGTGCATTTGTGCAAGAGCATGGTTTAGCTGTCCCTTTCTGGTAACCATCAAATCTGGGGCACCTAACCCCACACCTATTTTTTCACCATATTCATATATGCTTTTTAAATATCCTTTGTCGTTAAATGGTAGCCATTCACCAGGAAAAAAATTAGCATATACCATGGTGGTTACATTTGGAAATGCTCTTTGCAATGCCAACATATTGTTTTTAATCCCTTGTACATAAGCAAGCTCATCAAAACTAGAATCCGTATCCTTACTTACTCCAATTGCGGTCTCTTGAAGGTTAATTCCCTCTATTTCTTCTTTGAGTTCTTTCCCCATCGCCATCAATAACATCGCAAAACGTTCCTGAACTTTCTTATTCCACCTTTTAGCTGTCCAACCCTCGGGTTCTTTATCGTCATTATATTGAAAGACTGCACCCCCATCATATTCATCGGTTAGCAAATAATCCGGAACGGCTTTGTACCTCTTGTCGAATGTGACATCTTGTAACTGGACGAAAAGTCTTTTTTGATACTTGCTCAAATAGGCAATATCCTCTTTAACAATGGAGAAATCATACTGGCCTTTTTCAGGCTCTAATTCTTTCCATGAATACATTATCTGTGCTCCATGAAATCTAGATGAATAAAGTATGGGGTGGTTTTTAATAGATGCTCTATCTCTTGAAAAATAAACAAAGTGCCGAATACTATCTTGAGGGATTGGGCAAGTGATATGAATATAGTCTTTGTGTGCGTCACTATATTTTTCGGATGGATTTTCCCAATTCTGTGCATTTACTGATACGCATAGAAATAATCCGACAGTTGAAATAAAAAAATATTTTCTCATCATCATGAGATTCTGTTATTTGCATTAAACACAATTAACGGGCAGGATGGTAGATCATTGTGCTATCAGCTAAAACCCCGGTGATATCCCTCAGTAGCGTGTCTTCGCCTGGCACAGACAGGTGGGGAAAAGCCACCGTCTTCGTTTCGTTTTATATCCACTGTTGATGTTATATCTTCAATTTTTTCAGTCCCAGATCTCCGGGCGACTTAATTTCATTGATCTTAAATACGAAAGGAATTGTCCTGCGTGAACAGACTCGTGATATCCTATCCTTAGTAAATATTTTCCAAGGATTTTCTTTTCTCCATTTCCGGGGTGAACGATCTCCGTTTCATTTAATTCTGTATCCGAAAATTGTCTTACCCTTTCTAAAAATGTATCTCTATAGGGTTCAGCATATTCAAGTTCGTCAGTAACGCTAGTAAATGGTCGATTTTTCCAGGGCGTTTGATAATCCGTCATCCTCTTATTATTGATTATAATATTCCATCCAAAGTCAGCTTCCAATACATGCCTAACTATTTCTATGGCAGTCATTGCTTTTTCGTCAGGTCTCCAATTATAATAGCTTTCAGGAAGTCCGCTCCAGAGTTTAATGCTTCTCCTCCTAATCTCTGTAAAATTTAAAACTATAAGTTCAGATTGAGTCATTTTCTTTGTTTTCTCAAATATCGTTTTACATTACTTACTATACCTGAATATGGTGAGTTACTATTACTTTCGCCGTCGGTTGCGCCTGCCATTCGGCGCGGGTGCAGCCAGCGACTGGTAAGTACATCAAAAAGTGAGTGGATTGTTAACTACACGGGATTTGGAAATCCCTATTTATCTAAAGTTCGACATGGCCTGCGGAACATGTCGAACAGCTCGATACTGGAAATCTCCCATTCATATTTTGAATTGATGTTAATATGCTTTTTAACGGAATTAAGAATTTCAGAATTTTTGACTACCCTTGATTCAAGGCCGTTCACAAATTGACTTGTACCATTGATTCCGTAGAACTCATTACCAACTAATTTTGCTGCAGGCTCTAAAATAGCCACGAATTGATCTCCAAGGACATCTTCATGATACTCGATCCTTTTCAGTTTGGACTTCCCCAAATTTTCATGTTGATAATTGAAGATTGTAATTCCGTTAAGTAGCTCCAGATCCAAAAATTCGTTGGCCTTATCCCATGGGTATCTGGTTCTCTTAACCTCAAAGTCATCTTGAAACACAACTGAGTCAGCATATCTTTTCAGTGTGTCCATCGCTCTCCAATTGAATCCATCTTTTAGTCCAACCCAAACATAAGGTTCACCAGTTTCGAAAAGATGTATTCTGTCTACAAGAATTCTATTGCCTTCAGTGTCATCTGGAATTATCGTTTCCTTAATCTCCGGTTTAGTGGGCATTTCTTTTTCAGCCTCAGCTTTAACGGTATCAACAAAAACTGATTCTACCATTTTATCTTCAGTTGGTATTTTACTTTCAGATGAATTGGTAGACTGTTGACAGGCGTTTAGGAAAACAATTAATAATAAGAAGAGCAATCTTTTCATTTTGCAGTTATGTGTGCCAACGCCTAGCTATGCGCCGTGTGTCCGGAACTAGCTAGATCACGATAAAGATAGCGGAACTGCCCAATACCGATGAAGTTTCTACGATGCACTGCGCAAAGAAAGTCTTCAGCCAGAAAGAAGGAAGGTGGGGTGGGAGACGAAGTTTCAGAATGGGCAGTGTAGCGGGCAAGGGCCGATGAAGTTTCAAGTAGCACCATGACATATGGCGCATGAGCGTCTGTTATCAGCTTTTATAAGTGAACCACTTCGTTCCCCAAGTTGCCTTTAAATTCGACATTGCAGTTCGTTAGGTTGTTGGATTCGTCAAATATGAACGAAAAGACGTTCAACCCCATGTCAAATGTCCAAAGTGCTCGTTGATTCGTTAGTAAAGAGTCGAGGAAATCAAAGTTTTCTAGTTCAGGTTCCTCAACAAAGGAGAAGCCTCTCGATTTAGGCCAGTCCGAAAGAATTTGATCAATCTGTTTTTGCGAAGTTATTAGTTCGTAAGTTTCTTCAGAGTTGGTGGAGAAAAACAGTTCGCAAAAACGATTCATTTGTTCCTCTCTAGGGAGCTTACTAAAAACCCTATTGAACTGATCCAAGTCGACAGTCAATTCATAATAGTCGTAGTGTTCCATTATTTCTTGGTCAGTCAAATTCAGTTTCTGTATTTTGTTGTAAAGAACGTTCCAATGTTTGAGTTCGGTTACTGTGCCTGACTCGTAGACGAAATAACCCCAGCTTGGAACACTGATGAAAAGGTCGTCAATTCTAAAAAGCTGGAGTTCATCAGTTCTATAAACCTCCTTAATCTCGACGTTCTTTTGATAATCAGGGACGTAGCGAAAATATTGTTTCACCCTGTCCAAGAAGTCGTGTTCACCAGCCTTGTAGTTCGCAAGAATCAGCTTGAACTCCTGACTCTCAGTTGATTTCTTGACAGTTGGATAAAGAGCCAAAGTCAAGAGGGCCAAAAGGGCTAATATCTTGTAAGATTTTCTCAACGGAATATTGCTGATAACGCCCGTGTATGGCGCGTGTGCCTACACTGGCTAATAGCTCTAAAATAGTGAATCTGCCGGTGCTCACAAAGTATCCAAGTGGCAGTGCGTTCAGAAGATAAAAACTCCTGCGAACTGAGCTTAGCAGAAAGTAGAGTAGTTTCCTCAGCGGCAGATTCACGGTCGAGTTCCACCGAAACTGGCCAAAATGCTCAGTTCGCACATGCGTCCATACACAATGTTAGCTGTCGATTTTGTTCGTTACGCAGTTGGATTTGGCTTGTTCAGCAGCGTTCGTGGTATTTCAACTGCATAAACAGCTATTAAGAAAGAGATTGTTGGTAAGAGCATTCGGTTATGTAGTTCTGATAGTCCGCCGTTGTTAATGGTAAAGAAAAAAGCACACAAAATCAGAGGTATTGTTAATGTCCATTTGCGTCTAATTTTCGAGTTAGAGATGATGTTAATGATTATAGCAAAAACTATGAATATGTAGAAGGACAAGAAAAGAGTAAATTCCATTCCAGCAGAAGGTTCAAGAAAGTCTGAGTTCAAAACGTCCGTTATAACAATTACAGTAAGTATGAAAGTGATGAAATAGATGACCGTCATCAACGCTGTTCGACCGATAAAGTATAAGAATTTCTGTCCGTTCATTTGCCTCTATAGAATTTTCAAGTGCGCCTATGACAGCTAACGCCCGGCTATCGGGCGTATGTCCCACAGCTGGTGAATAGCACGAAAATAGTGAAATCTGCCGAGGCTCACAACGGTTCAAAATGGCGCTGCGTTCCGCATGTCAAAATCTCCTGCGAGCCGAAACTGGTAGAATGCACTGCCTTTCCCAGCGGCAGATATCACGGTCGAGTTCCACTGAAACCAGCCAGAAAGCACTAAGACATATGCCCGATCAGCGTCTGTTATGGAGTGTTTTTCCGGTTAGTAAGCGTCCATGCAGCACAGTCCACCTTGTGCAAGTTTCAATCTGCGTTGTTCTTCCCAATGTTCAGAGGCAAGATCTTCGTAATAAGGTTCGCCCGGTAAGGTGTTGAGTCGAATGGCGATGCTAAACCCACTTACAAATGGATTTTCTTGTTTATCGATAGTAACGCTTGTTATTTGATGGTCGTCAATGATGACGATTCCTTTAATTGAATCAAAAATAGTCTTAAGGTAGTTGTCGAGGTCTTTTAGTTCTATATAGTTCTTTGGACCTCCTACATTAACGAAAAGTGAAAGTTTTCGATCGTGTGGCCACCATGATTTTTTCCTTTTTAACAGCCGTTCCTGTATCTCTTTCTTGAACTCAATGACATTAGGTTTTTTGACCAGTTTGTAAAGTTGCTCCTGTTCGTCAATCAGTTTGTAGAAGTCTTGAGATGTTGGGACTTTAATTCCAGCGAAAACCAACATCTCGTCATAGTGAGGGTTCATCGCAAATGTTGCCGTCTCTCCTTTCTTAAGTTTTGGTTTTTTTATTCCCATGTTCGAAGTTTCGAATAATCTGGCTATTGTAGTAATACGCCATAACAACTGTATAAGTGCAATTACGCTTATACACTATCAAATATACCCCGTTGTCTTTAAATGATCCAGTGAACTCACCGCTTTGAGAGGTATTCCTGAGCTGAACAGATGTTTGCTTTAAATAGACTTCTGACTTCTATTGTCTTTTTGGTCCATATTAACACTAATTAATAGCCATAAAACTGTATTTCCACAAACAAGAGCTACCTGTTTCTGCTCTTCAGCGGATAATAGGCAGCTATAAGGCAAAATTGTATTCATTTTACAACATAACCGTTTTTATAAACGGATAGATACGTATATAAACGAATATATTCGGATAAAATTCGGGTAATCTCTGAATGAGGTTGTGACTGGAAATCATCTCAGTCGCTCGGCTGCCGAGCGACTGGGGATCAATTACGATGTTCACTTTATGAAGCGACTCTTGTTTTTACTCCACCAGGATTTATTTACATCTGATGCGAGTTTATCAATCTCTTCTTGAGTGGCCTTGCTTTTCGAAGCAAGCTCAGCGTATCTGATTAGATCCAGCATTTCCTGAAGCTTTTCAGAATCTTGATTTAGTGGTATCCGAACTAAAATCTCTTTATCTAATCGTTCTACTCGCATACAATAAAGATACAGATAAATCTTATGATGGTACTTCTACCTAGTCACTTGGTAAGGCTGAGGTTCTGGTCTAGGAATGGATGCAGTTCAGTTTTCGAGTTTCAGTTGATATTTCACATCACCGATGTTCTTACTTTTCCAGATCGTTAAATTTTGCCCGTCAAACTTATACTGGTGTTCACCAGTTAGCACATAAGAAGGCCCATATATTGCAGGAACCGGGAAAAACAATGTATCTACGAACGTCACAGTATGCCCATCGATCTTAAGTTGACCAGCTCCTTTTCCAAATGTCAAACTTGTAGTACTAGTATATGTCCCCTTGTTGATATGTAATGTGGCTTCACCTGAAATGTTTTCCGAGTTATAAGTTTCAAATATGCCAGTGAAATTAGATTCCGTTTCAAAATCAAGAGATACGGTGGTATTCTCTTTTGCACAAGAACATAGAAGCAATAAGATGCCAAAAAGACCAGTACATTTTCTGAAATAGTCCACAGCTGTAATCATCTTCCTGAAGATACAATTATCTACCAAATGGCTGGAATGAAACCTTACATTTGGGTAATTCTCAATGCAGAAAAAGGGAGTATCTAGAAGCAGAAAAAAAGTTCACCCTATCAATCAAAATCGTTCTGGTTGGCAACGAGCTCCACGATCAGCTCGTATTGCTCCTGGGTGAGGTTTTTATTAAAGTAGTGGACAGGGTTCACGGGTTCGCCATTTTTCAGGACTTCGTAGTGCAGGTGTGGGGCCCGGGATAGTCCCGTGGAGCCTACATAGCCGATGACGTCTCCCCTCTTCACCTTCTGGCCCTTCACCACATCAAACTTCGACATGTGCAGGTATCGGGTCTGATAGCTGTAGCCATGGTTGATCACGACCATGTACCCACCACTGGTAGAATAAAATGCGGCTTCTACATAGCCATTTCCACTGGCATGAATGGGTGTACCGCTAGGAGCGGTGAAGTCAATCCCCTCATGCTTACGCTCAAAGTGCAACAAGGGATGCATCCGCATACCAAATATGGAAGCCAGCCTGGTCATGTCATCAATGGAGATGGGTTGGATCGCCGGTATGGAAGCATACATTTTCGCCTTGTCATAAGCCAGCTCGTCTATCAGGTTGTATGATTTCTCCTGCACCAGGATCTCATGATTGAGCTGGTCTATCTTTTCATAGGTGCCAATCATCAATTCCTTGTCGGAGTTGCTGCTCTCATAGATACCTGACCGCCTGCTAGTACCCCCAACACCACCTTTTCGGATAGAGGTAGGGATTGGCTTTTGCTCAAAATATACCCTGTAAATGCCATCATCTTTTTCTGCGAGGGAAGCAAGATGCTCTTCATTTGTGCTTAGCTCCTGGTGAAGATCCTGATATGACTGAATAATGACCTCGCGCTCTTTCTTCAGGTTCGTGAGCTTTGGGGTGTCATAAAAGCGGGAAAGGGTAAAAATGATACCCACTGCAAAAACCAACACCAATAATAAAAAGCCCAGGAAGTTTAAAAACACATCCATTTTAGATACCCGGATGCGTTCATAATTACAAGTATGAGTATTGTAATAATACTTGAGCTTGGCCATTTAGGTTAGGTTAAACTTTTTCAATACCTGTACTGGTACAGGGGTTGAACGGGTTACACTGGCGATTTAACCTGCAATATAATAATTTTTTGTGGACGGTATTATCTTGGACCTACCTGTACTTTTACCACTTTATGGTATCAATTATGAGGCTCAAAAGCTTTTTTAGCCTGTTGCAGCGCTTTCCCGAGAGTGGCATTCACCAGATCCAGCTGATTTATCAGGCCCTGACTCACTTCAATTTCAAATCCCAGGTATTCCTCATCGGAAAATTGGTTCCGCAGATACGTGGTAAATCCATCGGCAATGCCCTGGTAAGGCTCATTGTCCCTGACGACAAAACCATTACCTGAAAGATGTCCATTAAAGAGCGTCGCAAATCGATTTTCCAATTTCCGACCAGGGTCAAACAATAGCCCTATTTCCACTTCTCTTTTTTCGTCATGCCAAATAGGCGTGAAAGTATGAATCCCCAGATGCAGTACGGGTCCGGCCGATATGAGATTTTTGATCTCTGACTCCACCCTGTCGCGGTATGGCTGGTATAAAGACCCGATCAAAAGTTCTTTTTCACCATCTGGGAGACTTTTGCTATATGCTGAAAACAAATCAGCTTGATCCAGGGACCGGTTTGGTTCTATCAGCAGCCTTGTATACGGGTATTCAAATGGCTGGACAGCCATCAGCTTCCCTAAATAGTTTGCGATCTCTAGCGACCCGGGATCCCATCCCTTGTGTGAAACCAGATCCTCCTGTGCATCATGAAAATATGATTGATAAGCTTCAGGAACAGCATTAGAAGCATGCTCACAGCTTACAACCAACTGTAGTTTCATGGTTCAAACAATTTATCTTTATCGAGACAGTCACCCAGTTGACGGTAGACCTTTTCAAGGTTTTCCCTACTGTGGTCTCCGTCCAGCGCTGTCATGATCCGCTCGGCCAATGTCGCCTGGTTGATCTGCCTGATGGTATCTACCCATGGCCTGGATTCTTCAGGGTAAGCTGCACAGACCTTATCTATGATGATGCTCCATAGTTCATGGCCTCTTATGCTGCCTTTTACTCTCCAGTGTTTGAGATACTCAGGGTTGTCAATGATCGTTTGGCTTCCACCCCTGATCGTCTGACTAAAGATCTGGTAGAGCGACTCTGTAGATATTTCCAGCTGGTCTGAGAAACTGATCCATTTTTCAGAAATCAGCACCTTCAGTAGATGTGAAATAAAGAAAACTATTGCGAGATCGGCAGAAGCACATTCCTGGATGTCCACGATTCTGATTTCAATGCTCCCACGGTCAAATCGTGCAATTGCTCCCCTGGAGTTGAGCCAGACAGGCTGTAACATATTATCAGGATCGTGAGGTTTGATGGCTTTGGCAATGCGATCATAGATCTGCTTCTGATAGCCATGCATGGTCACTACCTTCTCTGGGATCACCATCCCGGTGATTGCCGGGATTTTGGACTGGTTCTTTTCGTAGTAGAAAAGCCGCTTGTCCATGAACCCGGTAAACTTTTCTCCCAGAATGGGTGAAGAGGCAGACAAGGTGGGAATGATGGGCAGTATAAAACGAATTGCAGTGTGGAGTTTGGCAAATTCCTCGTCATCATAAAATGGAAGGTTGATATGCGTACTCTGCAGGTTTGACCATCCGTGACCTTTGCACCCAAAGATCCGGTCATAAATCCGATAAATATCACCGCTATCGTAGGGCCAAAGCACGGTATCTTCTGCTGGTTTCATCCATGGGTGAGCTGCAGAGGGCATCAGGCGTGCATTCGCTTTCTTCAATTGCTCATTAATCTCTCTGATGTTTGCGACAAAGCTTTCTTTGGCGGATCCAAGATCTTTGGTAGGGCCATTGGTCTTTAACTCCACCACATGGCTTACCAATTCGTTGCTCCAGCAGATATCTCCTTTTTCCAATTCACCAAGCACCTCCCCGGAGGAATCCCGCAATAAGACATCAGCAATAGGTTTAACATTAAGGGTTGTGTCATCTACAATCATATACTCCAGTTCAATCCCATAGGCTTGAAAAAGATGGAGTCTGGGGCTTTTACTCATAATAGTTTAGGTCAGTCGAGTCATGAATTCCTGCATGATGGTCAGGTAAAGTTGTTGTTTGATGCTTTGATCCTCAACCCCTTCATCGAGGTTTGGATTGTCATTGATTTCTATGATATAAAATTTGTTATTGCTTTGTTTGATATCCACACCATATAGGCCATTACCAATCAGAGAGGTGGATTTCACAGCCAGCTCCAGTAGCTGTTTTGGTGCCTGCTCCACTGGCACGGATTCCACATCACCCTCTCCGGTCAGCTTCCCGTCTTTCCAGTTGGCAATCTGCCAGTGATCTGTGGCCATATAATATTTACATACATAAAAGGGCTTTTTGTTGAGGACCCCTACACGCCAATCAAACTGTGTAGGAATAAATTCCTGCGCGATCACAAGGTCTGAAGTTTGAAAGAAATCTTTCAAAACCACATCCATCTCTGCCTGGTCTTTTACTTTCTTTACACCCTTGGAAAATGATCCGTCCGGCTGTTTGATGATCACCGGAAAGTCAAACTCCATCTTTTGTTGGCCGGGTCGGTCTTTCCTGATGATCCAGTATTTGGGAGTCGGAATTTTATTGGCACTCAATAGTTCACTCAGATATACCTTGTTTGTGCAGCGAAGGATCGATTCCGGATCATCCATCACCACGAGTCCCTCTGATGCTGCCTTTTTTGCAAACTTGAAGGTATGGTGGTTTACGTTGGTTGTTTCCCTGATAAACAGGGCATCGTACTGGATCAGCTTGGCAAAGTCATTCTTCGTGATCAGGTCTACATTGAAGCCCACCTGCTCCGCAGCCTTCATGAAATACTGGATAGCTTTCTTATTGGAAGGTGGTGTCATCTCCTCCGGGTTTACCAGAATGGCCATATCATATCGCTTCCGGCTGTATTGTTTTTGCAAACGTTTCTTACCCTGCAGATACTCGTCCAGCGATTGCTTCAGGTGATCCATGTGCTCATTGGGAAGCTCTTTCAGGTTGAGAGGTTTGAGGTTAGTCAAAAACCACTTTTCCTTCTTAGAGAAGATTGCCCTCAGAATGGGTGCCTGGAATAAGTTAAACACCAGCAATCCTACCCTATTAAAAGCTGAAAAATCGGAGTTCCCAAAGCAGATGAAGATCTCTATCCTATCCCCGGATACTTTCCTGAATTCCTGCTGGATCAGCTCATCAAAATCCTCAGCATCTTCCCTCACCAGGGAAGGGAACCTGAATTCCTGAAGGGTGGAGATTTCGGGCATCACCTTGTGCCCACGCGCCTCTGCCAGCAGAGAAACATAATATCCAAGACTCTGATAGTGGTAGGACTTACAGAGGTTGATCACTTTATACTTCTTACTCTTCTGATACTGCTCATCAGAAAAATAGTCCTGGGGTGAGATAATATCTGTTTCGCTATTAGACGCAGTCCAGTCACCGGGGTGATCAGTAACAATTATTTTGGAAGACATTATTTTGGTTTAATTACTAATAAGTTAGCATCATACGTCACAATTCCCAACAAAATGGCGTTGATTAATCGTCTCAGGTTTACCAGATAATATTGGGTTTCGCTAATGGGGTTAGATTCGAGTGGATCTGCTATGTATACCAGTCGTTTTACCGGATCGAAGCCACGGATCACCACAAAATGTCCGGCTGGGGTGCCTTTCAGGTCATGATATTCGTTGGTCTCAGGGATTTCGCGTGAGCAATTGTACAAATAGGTAGCACTCAGCCCTGTCAATACAGGTGTTCCCTCTTCAAGAATGCCCCTGATAAGTTTTGAACTCAGCTCTTCAAAAAGGATCTCCCCACCATTTTGTAAGAACTTCAAATAGGCATTGGTTGCTGTTTTAAACTTCTTGCTTGTTTTGAATAAAAGCTGCTCTTTTAGTTTTTCTTCCAGAGAGATGCCTTCCACAAACCAGGTTGGATCAAACATTTGTAGGTCGTAGGTGATCAGCCTGGCAGAGTAGCCTCTTTTCAGCGCATGATTACCCAACATTACCCCCAGGGTGCCCCCTGTTTTCAGGCTTTTCACCTGGCCAATTACATCTTCCAGGGAAATATTGTCATTGAAATATTGATATACAGCATGAAGACTTGTAGGTCCGCAGGTTTCATCATTCGGCTGTGGACGAATATCTACTTCAAGAGATCCCCGTTCCATTAACCTTTCCATACTCATATCATTTATTCATCCTCCAGGTCTTTTTTAATAATCAATCTGTTACCTCTATTGTAGGTGAAGTAATTCCAGATCCATTGTGAAAACACAAGTAATTTACGCCGAAAACCAATAATTGAAAACAAATGGATGAACATCCAGATAAACCAGCCCAAAAAACCGCCTATACGAATACCAAAAGGTGCATCGATCACAGCTTTATTTCTTCCAATAGTGGCCATGGTGCCTTTATCGGTATATTCAAAGGGCCGTTCTATTCTTCCATGGAGCTGAGCAATAAGGTTTTCTGACAACCTTTTGGCTTGCTGGATGGCTACAGGAGCCAGCATGGGCAAACCCTTGGGATACTTTTTTGATTCCTGGTAAGAAACATCGCCAATGGCATAAATATCTTTGGTATTCCATACCCTGTTAAATTCATCTACTTTGATGCGGCCTTTTACATCAGAACCCTCCGGCAAACCTTTGATGGTATTCGGTTTTACACCGGCAGCCCATACAAGGCATTGCGTTTGGATGGTGCGTTTGTCGCTCAGTGTGACGATCCCATTATCAAAAGACTCCACAAATTTCCCGAGCAATAGCCTGACCCCAAATTTCTTCAGATATCGCTTTGCCCTGTGGCCCGACCTTTCGGACATAGCAGGCAGCACCCTGTCAGTACCTTCTACCAGCCAGATCTTTAATTTGGAAAAATCCAGTTCAGGATAGTCCTTGGGCAGCACGTGCTTTCTTAGCTCTCCGATAGCGCCCGCAAGCTCCACCCCTGTAGGGCCAGCACCTACAATCACAATATTCATGTACTTTTCCAACTCCTCATCACCGTCAGCCTGAATAGCCTCCTCAAAGTTATTGATCAGTTTCGTCCTCAATTCTATGGCATCACTGATCTCACGCAGCTTGTGCGCATTTTTCTTGAGCTGCTCGTTATTGAAAAAGTTTGTGCTAGAGCCGGTGGCGATCACCAGCTTATCATATTCCAGAAAGCCTGCGTTGGTGATTACCCTTTTCTGCTCGTGGTCCACACCTTTCACTTTGGCCATCCTGAAATGAAAATTCTTGTTGTCCTGGAGAAATTCCCTCAATGGACTGGAGATATCCCCGGGGCTCAAGCCGGCAGTGGCCACCTGGTATAGTAGAGGTATGAAACTGTGGTAATTGTGTTTGTCAACCAGCACAGTCTGTACCTTCTGCTTACTCAAATGTCTTACCAGCTCTATCCCGCCAAAACCTCCACCAATAATGACAACTCGTGTCAGGTCAGTTTTAGGAATGCGTTCCTTTATTCTGTTGAGTTTAGGTTTGTCAGGAATTAAAATATTTTGCTCTTCCATATTAATGTTCTTGGGGTGGGTACATTATTTCTCCCACTCCTGAAACAATTGGTAATACGTTAAAGTTTTGGGATAGTTTGACTATTTTCGGCATTAATTTTTATGAGGGGAGATCCGAAAATAATCCGATCCTGGTGCATGTACGACTGGGCAAACTCAGTTTACAACCTGGTGATCAATACTGCGATATTTCCGATCTATTACACGGCCATCACAGCAAGCGAAACTACAGGCGATAAGGTCAGCTTTTTCGGTTTTCAAATTGTCAATTCCGTACTGTATAGTTACGCTTTTTCCTTCTCTTACCTGCTTTCTGCGATGATCCTTCCGCTGCTGTCCGGTATTGCGGATTATACGGGCAGGAAGATGACCTTCCTAAAGATCTTCACCTTCCTTGGTGCCTTTAGTTGTATGGGCATGTTTCTATTTACTAAGGGCAACATAGAATGGGGGATCTTTTGTGTGATATTTGCCAGTCTGGGCTATAGCAGCAGTCTTGTTTTCTATGATGCTTATCTTCCTGTCATTGCTATGCCAGAAGATACTGACAAGGTGAGTGCCAGAGGCTATGCTTTTGGGTATTTCGGCAGTGCGCTGATGCTAATCATGAGCCTGGTACTGATCACGTATCATGACACATTGGGATTTGAAAACTCCGGGCAGGCCACAAGGATTGTTTTCCTGCTGGTTGGAATATGGTGGATTGGTTTTGCCCAAATCCCATTCAAAAATTTACCTGTTAACGTCTTTCATAAAAAACCAAAAGGAAGAATTCTCCTCAATGGATACCGCGCGATCAGGTCGGTTTTCTTCAAACTAAAGACACTGAGTAACATGAAGAAATACATCCTGGCATTCCTGTTTTTCAACATGGGAGTGCAGACAGTGATGTTGTTGGCTACTTTGTTTGGGTCTAAGGTGCTTCAGTTGAAAGCCGACCAATTGATACCTATTCTGCTGATCATTCAATTTGTAGGTATAGCAGGGTCAATGCTTTTTGCCAGGCTGTCTGATAGCAAAGGGAATATTTTCTCGCTCACCCTAATGATCATTATATGGATTGGGGTCTGTATTTCCGCTTTCTTCGTTACCAATGTGATCCAATTTTATGCTATCGCTGTGGTAGTGGGACTCGTGATGGGTGGTATTCAGGCATTATCCAGGGCTACGTTCTCAAAATTGATCCCTGAAGATACTGAAGACCATGCCTCTTATTTTTCCTTCTTCGATGTCACTTTTCACATCAGTGTAGTTCTTGGTACCTTTAGCTATGGATTGATAGAACAAATTACCGGAAGTATGCGCAACAGTTCTCTTGCCCTGGGTCTTTTCTTCCTGATTGGTCTTGTTCTCCTAAGGTTTGTCAAGATGCCTCCGTATGGAAAAGCTTAATCTACCGGACTGTTCACTGAAGATCAAAAATGAGGAGGGCAACGAATTTGTTTTTGACATTGTCCGCAAAAAGTATGTTACACTGACCCCTGAAGAATGGGTACGGCAGCACTTTATCCACCTCATGATCAATCACCTGGCGTATCCGAAATCATTGATCAGCCTGGAGTTTCCCCTGACGTATTTTAAGTCCGGTAAACGCTCTGATATCTTATTGTCCGACAGGAAAGGAGCTCCCTTTCTGCTCATTGAGTGTAAGGCTGCAAAAGTGAAGCTGGGACCTGAAACTATCCATCAAATATCTACATACAACAAGATCGTTCAGGCTCCCTTCATTGCCATGACCAATGGCATGAAACACTTCATCTGGAAATTCAGTGGAGATAATTATCAGCCATTGAAAGAATTCCCAAAGCTTCCCTAGCGTTTAGTTTTTGGTACATAACAGTCTAAATTCTGAACTCCGATTAGTTTAGAAAGCCTGATACTTCCTGGTATGCTAACCCGAATGCTTCCGCTACCCCCTGGTACACAACCTTTCCATTCACGATATTGAGGCCTTTCTTCAACTCCTCATTGTCTAAACACGCTTTTTTCCATCCTTTATTTGCAAGCTGGATGGCATATGGCAAAGTAGCATTGGTAAGCGCCAGTGTTGATGTATATGGAACAGCTCCCGGCATGTTGGCCACACAATAATGAACCACGTCATCAATAATATAGGTGGGGTTGTCGTGCGTGGTTGGTTTGCATGTCTCGATACATCCTCCCTGATCCACAGCTACATCGACCAGTACCGTGCCTGGCTTCATAAACTTAAGCATATCCCTGGTCACCAGGTGAGGTGCCTTTGCTCCGGGAATCAACACTGCCCCGATGATCAGGTCATGGGTACCAATCAATTCTCTGATGTTGTATTCACTTGACATAAACGTACTCACATTGGCAGGCATGATGTCTTCCAGGTATCGCAATCGGGGAAGGTTGATATCCATGATGGTCACATCCGCGCCCATACCTGAGGCCATCTTGGCTGCATTGGTCCCCACGATTCCTCCTCCCAGAATCAAAACCTTGGCAGGTCTCACACCAGGTACCCCACCCAGCAATATTCCACGGCCCTTTTGTGGTCGTTCCAGGTATTTGGCTCCCTCCTGTATGGCCATCCTTCCTGCTACTTCGGACATTGGGATCAATAATGGCAATGATCGGTCACTCTTTTCCACAGTTTCGTAGGCCAGACACACAGCCCCGCTATCGATCATGGCATCCGTCAGTGGCTTGCTTGAAGCAAAATGAAAGTAAGTAAATACCAACTGATCCTTTCTGATGAGCGCATACTCCTGTTCGATTGGCTCCTTCACTTTCATGATCATCTCAGATTTTTTATAAACTTCCTCAATTGTTTGAAGGATCTCCGCACCCGCCTGTACGTACTGATCATCTGCAAATCCGCTATCCAAACCTGCACTGGCTTGTATATATACAGCATGTCCTCTCTTGGTGAGTTCTATCACACCACCCGGAGTAATTGCTACCCTGTTTTCGTTGGATTTTATCTCCTTTGGTACACCTATAATCATGTAATAATCGCTTTTTGACAAAGATACGCGGCGAAATAGTGAGAATTGCAGGCTCCAAAAAATTCGATAAATCCCCTAACCGAAATTTAAGGCCTTAAAATTATATTTTGATTTTATGTTTGTTCCCGGAATATTATTCCTTTTTCACTGTTGTTGAAATCCAATTCAATAGAAATATATGGTCGTTTCTCTATTACCTGTGCCGATTTTTTAGTAATTTTGACTTCCTTGAAGTATTGTTTAACAAACCTCTTTTTTAGTGGGTACGCAAGAAGTTACGACTAAAACCAAGTTCAAGAAGGCTGAGGTGCTATTTGATTATGCACTGGCAGTAGAAAGCCGGGAAACTAGCATTATTGGGCGAAAAGAGGTATTTATGGGCAAAGCCAAATTCGGGATATTTGGCGACGGAAAGGAAGTAGCCCAGATAGCAGCAGCCAAAGCATTTAAGAACGGAGACTGGAGATCCGGCTATTATCGGGATCAGACCATGATGATAGCCATGGGTCAGCACTCTTCTCAGGAATTCTTCGCACAGTTATACGCGCATACCGATCTTGATGCCGAACCGGCTTCTGCAGGCCGCATGATGAATGGCCATTTTGGAACCAGGTCGATGACCCTAAGTGGTGAGTGGAAAACGCTGACTGACATGAAGAACTCAGCTTCAGATGTCTCATGTACTGCTGCTCAAATGCCAAGATTGATCGGGCTGGCTTATGCTTCCAAACTGTATCGTAACAATCCTGACCTTAAAGATCTCAAAGACTTTAGTATAAACGGAAATGAAGTAGCTTTTGGAACTATTGGTAACGCCGCGACATCCGAAGGTCATTTTTTTGAGGCTATAAATGCCATGTGCGTACTCCAGATTCCAGTTGTGATGTCCGTATGGGATGACGGTTATGGAATCTCAGTACCTCAGCATTATCACACCACCAAAGAAAGTATCTCTGCTGTCCTCGAGGGTTTCAGGAGAGAAAAAGGCCTGCCCGGAATGGAGATTTTCACCGTAGAAGGTTGGGATTACCCTAATCTCGTGAAAACCTACCAAAAAGCAGCTCAGATAGCCCGGGAACAACATGTCCCGAGTCTTGTTCATGTGATTGACATGACCCAGCCTTTGGGTCACTCCACATCGGGCTCCCATGAAAGATATAAATCAAAAGAAAGGCTGGACTGGGAAAGAACCCATGATTGCAACCTCAAAATGCGGGAATGGATTCTGGAAACAGGCCTTTGCTCTGAATCAGAACTCAAAGAAGTAGAAAATGAGGCCAGGCAAAAGGCGAAAGAAGCCAGGAACGAAGCCTGGAAAGCTTATACTGCCGAGATCAAAACGGATGTTGCCACGGCAATCAAGTTAATCGGTGATGCGGCCAAGGTATCCGTAAATAAGGTAGCGCTAAATGAAATCAGGAGCGACCTGAAAGACACCTTAAATCCATTGAAGGCTGACACCATGCGTGCAGTCAGGAAGAGCTTAAGATACCTGAAGGATGAGAATTCTAAAGAGAAAGAGTCCCTTATTCAGTGGATAAAGGAAAAAAATGAGATCCATAAGGATGAGTATAATTCTCATCTGTACAATGAATCAGCCTCAAGTCCACTGGCTGTGGAAGAAGTGAAACCGGAATACTCTGAAGATGCTGTGGTGGTAGATGGTCGGGAGGTTGTAAGAGCTTGCTTTGATGAGCTGCTTAAAAGAGACCCACGGGTCTTTGCTATTGGTGAAGATGTAGGAAAAATCGGTGATGTAAACCAGGGATTTGCTGGTTTGCAGGAAAAATATGGTGAGATCCGGGTTACGGATACTGGCATCAGAGAACTGACCATTCTTGGACAGGGAATTGGTTCTGCCCTCCGGGGTTTAAGACCTATTATTGAGATCCAATACCTTGATTACCTGATTTATGCCCTGCAAACCATGTCTGACGACCTGGCATCGTTGCACTACAGGATGAAAGGTGGCCAGGTATGCCCGGTAATTATCAGGACGCGTGGTCACCGATTGGAAGGTGTTTGGCATAGTGGCTCCCCCATGGGAATGCTGCTTGGTTCAATCCGTGGTATTCATCTACTTGTTCCAAGAAACCTAACTCAGGCTGCAGGTTTTTATAATACACTGATGGCATCTGAAGACCCTGCCCTTGTCATAGAATCACTCAATGGCTACAGACTGAAAGAAAAGATGCCAGAAAACATTGCTGACATAAAAGTCCCTTTGGGAGTTCCGGAGATCTTGCGTGAAGGTACTGATGTGACCCTGGTAACTTATGGCTCTATTTGCAGAATTGTCATGGAGGCAGCTCACCAACTAAGTGAATTTGGCATCTCATGTGAAGTCATTGATGTGCAATCGCTACTTCCTTTTGACATCCATGGCTCTATCATCGAGTCATTGAAGAAAACTAATCGCGTTGTATTTATTGATGAAGACGTACCAGGCGGGGCTACCGCTTACATGATGCAACAGGTGCTGGATCGCGACAATGGCTACCAATATCTCGACTCAAAACCACTATGTATCGCAGCAAAAGATCACAGGCCAGCCTATAGTACTGACGGTGATTACTTCTCAAAACCCAATACTGAGGATGTTTTTGAGGGTGTCTACAGGTTGATTTCGGAAGTAGATCCGGAAGGATTTAAGCCACTTATCGGGTAATGCCCAGCAGGGTCAGATCAGGGGTACTGGTTACATTGCTCTTGTTGAGTTTAAAGTCGTAGATGTAAAACTCTATCTTAAACTCATCATTACCGAAGATAAAGGGAAATCCACTGGAGGTAATAGGGTATGTGATAGTTCCACGCACCGGACGCTGACTTTCTAACGTCTCCTCATCAAAAACAGGTATCCTGCCATCGTAGGTTATCCCACAGCTGGTGGTCCCAAATACAGATTCCAGGTCAATCTCCTGGTAAACACCATTTACCTTTCGGAAAAAGTCAAGGTGAAGATTGTAATGAAATTCGTTTTTCTTGATAAAAAAAGTATCAGCAACACCACTATTACCAATATCCAGAATGGCGTAATCTTCGCAATTATATGGACTTCTGATGTCTGTATCACTTAAAAACTTCTCCTCAAGAGTGCCTGGAGAGACCAGCCTGAAAGGAGGTGTAGAATTAGTGCTTAAAGTCACCAGGCTATCATCAGCATCTACCACATAGTCGAAAGGGTGGTGTGGGGGAAAGGTTTCTCTGGAAAATAACCCTACATCACCATTTCCGTCTTCGAAATAAAATGACAGCACCAGGGAATCAAAAGATGATCCGGGAATAAAATCCAACCCTCTGAACTCGATATAAGGAATATCTGACACCTCTGTTTCTCGATAACAACCAAGGATTACAGGAATCATGATTATTACTAAAAAATATCTGGCCATGTACCTCATAATCATTCCCTCATTATAAATTGAACTTTCTTTTTAATGTAACCGATGATTGATCCTAAAAGATTCAAATCTGACCTAATTTCTATTAACGAAGAAACATTTGAAAAATTTGCCATTGAAATCTTTAATTTCCAGTGGAATCAGAATCAAATTTATCGGGAATATTGCAATCTTCTGAATATTGTCCCTAAAGATGTCATTAGTCTGGAAACTATTCCCTTTCTACCCATCTCTTTCTTTAAGACACAGGAAATCAAGACAGGGACATGGCAAACTGAAAAAATTTTTAAGAGTAGCGGTACAACCGGAGACCGTAGCCACCATCATGTGAAGGATGAATCGCTGTACCATTTCAATGCTGAGGCCATATTTAACAGGCTATTAGACAAGCTGAATAAATACAAAATACTCGCGCTACTGCCCTCCTACATTCAACAGGGAGATTCTTCTCTCATCAGCATGGTAGACTATTTCATAAGCAAAACATCCACTTCAGGTGGTTTTTATCTCGATAATTATACAAACCTTAAAGACAAGTTGGATACCGATGAACCAAAGATACTGTTTGGGGTGTCTTATGCATTGTTAGATTTTATAGAGAAGGCTGGTCCTTTTTCCAACCTTCAGAATCTTATAGTGATAGAAACAGGTGGAATGAAAGGTAGGAGAGAAGAAATTACCCGACAGGAATTACACCATCTAATCAAGGAAGGCTTTGGTATTACTTCAGTTTATTCAGAATACGGAATGACTGAACTTTTCTCACAGGCATACGGTAAAAATGGCTTTTTTTCTTTCCCTAAATGGGCAAAAGTGATGATCCGAGACATCAATGACCCATTTAACTATGTAGAAAAAGGTCAAACCGGAGGTATAAATATTATAGACCTGGCCAATATCCATACCATTTCGTTCGTTGAAACAGAAGACCTTGGGAGAATTGTTCAAAACAGCCAATTTGAAGTAATGGGGCGAATGGATAATTCAGATATTAGAGGCTGTAATTTGTTATTTTAACGAGATTATGAGTTAATTAATCGTTTTTTTTTGCAGAGAAAGAAACTAAAACATATTTTTGATAATAGTAAAAACTGGGTATAAACTATATCCACTAAAGAGAAACCGCTCATGAAGTTGAAAATTTTTGTTATTGCAATTGTACTGGCTGGGTTGAGTGCTTGTACCCAAAAAACTTGTCCTACTTACGCCAAACAGGATGTAGAAAAGTCAAAGTCTGAACAGATTAGAATTTGATTTAGATCTCTACGTATCGCTTTACGTCCTTAACAGATATTTCACTATCTGACATTATAATCAGTCGTTCTACGATGTTTCGTAGCTCTCGAATGTTTCCTGACCATGCATAGTTTGTAAGCTCATCAATTGCATCTTTCGCAATTTTCTTGGGAGCAGACCCGTATTCAGAGGAAATTAAACCCATGAAATGCTCGATAAGCAGAGGAATATCATCCTTACGCTCCCTTAATGGTGGCACCTGAATGATCATCACACTCAATCGATGGTAAAGGTCCTCCCTGAAGTTTCCTTCTTTTATTTCTTTCTTTAGATCCTTGTTGGTAGCAGCCAGCACCCGCACATCTACTTTAATGGACTTCTCACCCCCTACCCTGGTGATGTTATGTTCCTGCAAAGCCCTCAAGACCTTCGCCTGTGCGGAAAGGCTCATATCTCCTATCTCATCCAAAAAGATAGTACCATTGTTAGCCAGTTCAAACTTTCCAATGCGCTGTTTATGTGCAGAGGTAAAAGACCCTTTCTCATGTCCAAACAACTCACTTTCAATCAATTCGGAAGGAATGGCAGCACAGTTCACTTCAATGAGTGGCACTCCGGACCGGGGACTTTTAGCATGTAGCCAATGAGCAACCAGCTCCTTGCCCGTGCCATTTTCACCGGTGATGAGGACACGCGCATCCGTTGGTGCTACCTTCTCAATGGTATCTTTAATCTCCTGGATTGACTTGGAGTTACCTACAATATCAAAGGCTTTATTGATCTTCTTTTTAAGGGTCTTTGTTTCCACCTGAAGATTAGACTTGTCCAACGCATTTCGGACCGTAAGCAATAGCCTATTGAGATCCGGTGGCTTTTGGATGAAATCGTAAGCTCCTTTCTTTGTAGCATCTACAGCTGTCTCTATCGTTCCGTGGGCAGAGATCATGATAAATGGCGTGTCAATCCCCTCATTCACTGCTTTGTCGAGTAGTTCGATACCATCCATTTTTGGCATTTTGATATCACAAAGCACCACATCATAGTTGTTTTTGGATAGCTCCTCCCAGGCAGCTTCGCCATCCTGGGCTTCGCTTACCTGATACTTTTCGTACTCAAGGATTTCTTTCAGGGTCTCTCTGATGCTTTTTTCATCATCTACAATAAGGATCTTAGCCATAGCTACTTTTCAGTTTAAATAATAAATGCAAGCCTGTAAGCCGGGTTCTGTACTCCCAATACCAAATGGTATCAGGATGCCCATCATTTATCTAGTCCGGACATCGCTGCCAGGATCATCATCAACCTACCCATCCTGCCAACCGAGCGAGCAACTCTAAACAGGATCTATTTGGTCTTTCAACCCGTAAGGTTTACCATGCTCCTCATATCACTATGAGAACGGTGAGCTCTTACCTCGCCTTTTCACCATTGCCGGGAGCAAGCTCCTTAGGCTGTATGTTTTCTGTGGCACTATCTGTTCCCCATATCGGTTACTACCGGTATCAGGACCTTCCCGCTAGGAAGTACGGCGCTCTATGTTGCCCGGACTTTCCTTCCTTCTACCTGGGCAGAAGAACGATGAGCCGGCTTGCCCAGCAAAAATACTTATATAATGCAAATTTCCTGTGTCCTGCTATGATAAGGCAACTTTATATGTTTCAAGCGCTCTTTCTCTGGCCATTTTATAATCGATGATTGGATCCGGGTAGTCATCAGAATCGAGTTCAGGTATCCATTTTCTGAGGTATTTCTCGTCTTTATCAAATTTCTCTGTTTGCGTGTAGGGATTGAATATGCGGAAGTAGGGCTGTGCATCCGTACCGGTTCCAGCAGCCCATTGCCAGCCCCCGTTGTTACTGGAAAGCTCATAATCCAGGAGTTTCTCAGCGAAATAACGTTCACCCCAGCGCCAGTCTATCAGCAGCATTTTACTTAGAAAACTGGAAGTGATCATTCTGACCCGATTGTGCATAAAACCTGTAGCATTAAGCTCCCGCATGCCTGCATCTACGATTGGATATCCCGTCTTGCCTTCGCACCAGGCTTTGAAAACCGACTCATCATTGAGCCACTCTATTTTATCATATTCTGGCTTAAAGGCCTGATCCACCACCTGTGGCCAGTGATACAACACCATCATATAAAACTCTCTCCATACCAACTCATTCAGCCAGGTATCTGATAAGTTTAACCCCCTTGATACCGCTTCCCTGACACTCACTGTACCGTGCCTTAAATGGACGCTCAGCCTGGTAGTACTTCTAATTGCTGGAAAATTCCTTTTCTGCTGATATTGTGAAATGATGTCCTTATCAAATTTAGCTTCGGGTATCTCTATAGTAGTCTCCTTGAATCCCAAACTATCCAGTGACATCGGAGATTTCACCTTAGTCTTGTAAAGATTGCTCAAATTGCTCTCTGAGTCTTTTTGCTCATAGTCAGAGGATTTCAGTTTTTCTCGCCATTTATTCTTGTATGGGGTAAAGACTTTGTAGGGTTGTCCTTGTTCATTCATTATTTCTTCCGGCCCAAAGATCACCTGGTCTTTTACATGTATGAAACCCACATCCTTCGACTTAAGAAAATCATGAATTAAGTCGTCCCTCTCCCTTGCATAGGGCTCATAATCCTCGTTGGTAAAAACGTTTTTTATCTGGTAGTCGGAAGCCAAACTTTTGAAAGCTTCCAGCGGAGTACTGTGAAATACTTTCAATCCACTGTCATGCTTCTTAAATATATCATGCAGCTTTTCCACCTGCCGGTGAATAAATGTGACTCTGGCATCTGATTTATCCTCAAGCTCGTCGAGAATATTGCGGTCAAAAATAAAAACAGGCAACACGGGTAATCCTGAGGTCAGGGCCTGGTAAAATCCCCGGTTGTCGTGGCTTCTCAGATCTCTTCGATACCAGAAAATATTGATTTCGTCCATTACTAACAAACCATTTTCACAATGATTTGTTCTGAGCTACAATCTGCTCGATACATCAGTGGAATCACTCATTGTTTGGGCTGGGGATGACCCTGATTCGGCTTGTTCAACCGCTCTATCCCTGGACTTCTTGAGCAGGTCGTTAAATTCATTGAATGAATTTACATATTGAAAGCTCACTCCTGTCTCTCGAAAGAAGTTGGCTGTGGTACTAGTAGCTGCCCGCTGCTTGGTCTGGCTAAATGCTTTGATCCTTAGGTGACCATCCTTGGTAAGGATGTATCTGACAGACCAGTCACCAAAAAAGTTATCATTAGATACGTTAGAGCCATTTTGCGCGACCAATCCGCCTCCACTCACCCTAAGCCTTCCATCCATAAAAGTATAAGCCAATCGGAGCTGGAAAGTATTGAAGGCATTGGCATCTGAAAAAGAACTTAAATCTATATCCACTTCCAGGTTTTCATCAACCTGGCTGATGAAATAAGAAAACTGGTTACTTAGGAATTCACTTAAGCTACTACCGACAGCGCCACCTCCAATGCTAAAGCCATCCTGGACTGAGAACTTACGCAAGATCAACAGACTAAACACCTGTCTCTTGAGCTCCTGCTCATTGTTGTTGATATCAGATAAGGTGACCTGATCAGCTGTCAATAGCTGAGCTGAAGCCTCATCCACCTCTATCTTAAAATCAATTTGCGGGGAAAGCATCTCGCCTTTAAGTCCAAGTATCACCAAAAACGGCAGCCTTTGATGTTGACTGGGAGCTTCGAATTCACCTGGTTGTGGAAGATAATCGCTCAAGGAAGCCATTTGACGATAAACAGCAGTAAGGTTCAAAATGCCCTGGTAAGGATCGCCATACCAGGAAATAGTACTCCCCGGGCGGATATCAAATTCCTTGTTGATGAAATTAGGAATGGTGAAATTGTATCCTCCCTCACTTATGTTTATTTCACCAAAAAGCTGGAACTCGCCCTGGGTATCAAGGGTCATATTGAGGTTGCCCACTCCTCTTCCTCGGATGATATCTCCTGTTTTGATATCCCTGATCAGCTCAAGGTAAGCCCTGTTGGTTATATTCAATTCGAAGTCAAGTCGGATACCTGAAATACTGTTTCTGATCAGCTCTTCGGTTGCTTCTGTATGTAAGGTATCGGTCAGGTCAATAAAACTGATGTAATCTTTCTGGTCAATATCTGTATCATCTTCCAGTGGGATAGAAATTCTTGTGCCCGATTCCGTAGTTGCCTTGGCCTGGATCAAGAGATCTGTCACTGGGCCAGAAACCTTGATTTCCGCGGTTCCCTTAGCCGACCCATAGTACAGGCTGTTGTCATTAGCTGTTGTATTAAGAAACAAGAAGTTATTGGCGGAGATATCCAGGTTCAAAGCAAAATCCTTGAATCCGCTGTGTCTTACCCTGCCGTTGAGGGAGGCTTTGTCACCATCCCGGTCTGTTATTTGAAGCCCATTCAGCAGAATGGCTTCATTATTGAAGTTGATGTTCCCATTATATGTATAAGTGGTACCCAGATAATCAAACCGGAATTTTCCATTTTCTATCCTGCTATACCCATTGAGAACAGGGTATGAAAGATTGCCACTAATACTTACGCTTCCACTTGCATTTCCTTCAATATTTGAAAACAAGCTACGGAAAAGTGGTTCAAAGAGTTTGATGTTGGCCTGATCAAACTCTACAGCGACATCGAGCTGATCCTCCTCATTATACGGATAATAATACCCCTCCATGGTAATAGTTCTGATAGATTCCCTTTGCACAACAAAATCCATTGAAATGGCTTGAAGACCTTTTACCCAATCCGAGCTACCATTGATATTGCCCACGTACAGGTCATCTACTACCAGGTCATTCAGATCAAGTTCAGTGAGTAGTTGAACGGAAGAATCTTCTCCTTCCTTATTGAGTGAGACCTGGCTAGTAAGGATACCGCTGATAGGGATAGGAATAATTGGAGAAATGCTGATAAGGTCAAATTGTTTGAAATTGAGCACCAGATCTGTAGTGTTTGCTGCTGAGTAAACACCCTTGAGGCTAACAGATTGTTCTCCATTGTAGAGCTCCAGACGGTCTATCGTGATGGATTCACTTGCTATTTCAATATTGTTGAAAGGATTAAAAAACCACCTCTCACCAAACACGACCATATTGGAAGGTTTGAATTTAAATACCAACTTGTCTCTCAGAAGTCGCAACTCGGCATTTACGAGTGCTGAGCTGTTGTTTTCAGGTTGCTCTACATGCCCCTGGATAGAGATGTCATTGTTAAACCAGATGGCTTCAATAGACATATCTCTGGTTTCAGGGATTTGCCGCCATTTCTGTCGAGAAGAGTTAACGAAAATATTGGCAATCACTCCCAATGAATCCATGTCTTTAGAGGCATTGAGGTCAATTGTGTTTTCATAAAAAGTGACTCCTTTGTATTCTACTGAGTCTATTTCTGTATATAAAAACAAGGTGGCATTCTTACGTTGGTAGTATTTTCCTTCTACGACACCACCTTCGGAAACTTTAAGGTCCTGATCAAGAAAAGCTATGTATGGGTTTATATCCTGGTAATCCAGTGTCATGTTGACCTCGTAGTTTCTGGTATCTTTCAACCGCTTGTATATACTAACCCTCCGCTCAAGTTCTGGCTCAAAATAAGCCGCGAATTCCCTGGCAATAAGATCAGCATCTGTAATCAGCTGAGAAAAATAGAAGTCCCCATCTAGTCTCAGATGAGCCTGATCCAGGTCAATATGTATTTCCCTGCTGTGATGATCGCGCTCTGCTGAAATGGAAATGGTATCGAATAGCAATGAGCGATTGTCATAGCTGATATACATGCTATCTAGCTGAATCCTACCTACCAGGCTATCAAGGTTTAATCCGGTGAAGTTTGAGGAGATAGCCATCTTGAGGCTTATGTCCTTTTCTGAAAATCCTAACGGTTTAAAATCCAGTTGATCCACAGACCCTCGCACTTCAATTTCTTCCGGTATAATTCCAAGATTGAGTGTACCCTCACCATTGATCTTACAATGGGGATCATCAACAATCAAGCTTCCTCTGAAGTATGAAGCAGCAAACCTACCATCAGCCTTGATGTAATCATACTCATACCCCATTATCCCTGTATTGGTAATGTCGGCGTTTAGCTGGAAACTTGCATTTTCTACCCTAAAGCCCTGTCCATCGATTTCACCATTCAGGTTTACCTTTTGAAGCAATTCTTTGTCCTGTATAAATGCACCGGCATTGAATTTGTCCAGGATAAGCTTTCCAGAATATTTAGCATCGGCAAATCCCATCGGGAACTTGAGGTTGATATCCGAATAAACCCTGCCATTGTCAGTGATGAAATTCGCATTTGCAACAAAGTCATTAATAAACCCCAGGAAAGAACCAGAGAAACGAATAGTTCCCAGTGACATTAAATTTTTCCGAAACTCCCCTACATAGTCAGCAAAGTCATCCGGATTGAGGTTTCCATTAGAGATGTTGGCATCTATGAAGGCCTCATCGATCTTGGGAAGCCCCATAAAGTCAATATCTCCTTCAATCTGACTTCGGTCATTATACCTGATGGTAAAGTCTCCTATAGACAGGTGGGGAATAGTACCAAGGATATCCGCATCCACATTGATCATGTGATGCTCTCTTGGCAAGTTTGCAAAAAATGAAAGATCGTACTGATCAATTTTTGTTTCTCTAAGCTGTAAATCAAGGGATACTTTGCTTGAGAATTCATTCAGATCCTTGAGGCTATCATAAGATAAGACGAGTTTTTCTTTAACCACAGAATGAGGCGTTTTCAGGAAAAGATCGCTCAATGTGATGTCCTTGTTGGTAAGCCTGAACAGACTTTGAAATTCCCTGATCTGGAACTTTGTATTTAATTCCTCCCCTATCAAATAGCTCACAACAGTAGTGATCGTATCTTTTTTGATGTCAAACTTGTAGAAACCAGCCTGGTTGATCATGAAATCGAAATGAGCCAGGTCAACATACTGCTCATCGGCCTGTACAACTTGCTGGTTGTCATAGCCAACCTTAAATTGTTCAAGCTCAATCTGTGTAATGGAAATTTTGAGTGGCTTTTTCAAAGAATCGGCTACCTGCTGGCTGCTCTTCAAAGATTTGATTCCCTCTATAAACTCCAGGATGTTCACAGCCAGTGAATCATCATATTTTACAAGATTGAGCTCTCCTTTGGAAAGAAATGCATCATCCAGATACAGATGATTCTCTACCAATAGATTGGAAATTTGGTAGTTCACCTCCATCTCCGAGGTCTTCAACAAGGTTTGTCCTTTGTAATCTTCAACCCTCAGGTCTCTGAGCAGAACCTGATCAAACCATTTGATTTTTACATTTTTAAGATAGACCTGTTGCCCGGTTTGTTCATAGAGGGTTTCCAGCACATAATCCTTGATTGAATTTTGAACCCACGGCACCTGGAGCAATAAGATGATCGCTAATGCAAGCGTAACTATAGCAGTAGCACCCCAAAAAAGGACTTTTTTGAGAACTCTAAGTGCAGGTGCTATCGTTATCTTACTTTTCAACTATATTTTTGGCCTTCTATGGATCGCATCATTCTCGGTATTGAATCATCTTGCGATGAAACTTCTGCTGCTATTTGTATTAACGGAAAAATCAGTAGTAATATCATTGCAACACAATCTATTCATAAAAGTTACGGCGGGGTGGTGCCTGAGTTAGCTTCCAGGTCACATCAAAAAAATATTGTTCCCGTAGTTCATGAAGCCTTAGCATTAGCAGGTATAACACCTTACAAAATTAATGCAATTGCCTATACTCGGGGTCCGGGCCTGCTGGGATCATTGTTGGTAGGGAGTTCTTTTGCCAAAGCAATGGCATTGAGTCTATCCATCCCCGTCATTCCGGTACACCATATGCATGCGCATATCTTTTCTCATTTTATTGAAGATCCACATCCAAAGTTCCCATTTCTATGTCTTACAGTAAGCGGAGGGCATACCCAACTTGTAAGACTCGATGACTTTGAAAAGATGGCTATCATCGGTCAAACCCAGGATGACGCCGTAGGCGAAGCCTTTGATAAATGTGCCAAGTTGCTCGGATTAGGATATCCAGGGGGGCCGCAGGTAGACAAACTTGCGCAGACAGGAGACCCTTTAAGGTTTACCTTCCCCGAGACAGAGATGCCTGGATTTGATTTTTCATTTTCTGGGATAAAAACTGCTTTTCTTTATTTCCTCCGAGATGAAATAAAAAAGGACGAAAATTTTATTGAAAAGAATCTTTATGATCTGGCAGCAAGCATTCAGCACACATTAATCAACATGTTGCTGAAAAAACTAAAGAAGGCAGCCAAACAAGAGAAGATAAAATCCGTTGGTATTGCGGGTGGAGTATCTGCAAATCAGGGGCTTAGGAAGGCTTTAGAAGAGCTGGCACAAAAAAATAACTGGCAGGTTTTTATTCCCAAATTTGAATATTGTACGGATAACGCCGCCATGATAGCGTTGACAGGTTATCTGCAGTATAAGTCAGATAAATTTGGTCAACTCACTGACAGCCCCCTACCAAGAATGATATTTTAAAGGGATTATCTTTTAATTATCACAGACCCTTCATTATTTTTAAATTGAATAAGTATGTCATGGCTAAAGAAAAGCGATTTTCTAACGATATCAGTATAAAAAACCGGAAGGCTAGTTTCGAGTATGAATGGCTGGAGCAGTTTGAGGCAGGAATAGTCCTAAAAGGCACTGAGATCAAATCTATCCGCGAAGGCAAGATCAGTCTGTCAGGAGCTTATTGTTACTTGCACAACGATGAGCTTTTTATCAAAGGGATGAACATCACGCCATATACCGAGAGCTCATTTCAAAACCATGACCCTATCAGGGAGCGCAAAATGCTCCTGAAGAAAAGTGAGCTAAAAAAACTCAAGGCGAAAACTGAGGAAAAAGGCTTGACGATTATCCCTACGAAACTTTTCGTCAATAAGCGGGGATATGCCAAGGTGGGAATTGCGCTTGCAAGAGGTAAAAAACTCTTTGATAAGAGAGATTCTATCAAGAAAAAGGATCAGGACAGAGAACTACAAAAATTGAAAATATGAACACTGTCCTGGTACTGAATCAAGACTTCACTCCCATCTCTGTTTGCTCAGTTCAGCGAGCCTTTTTACTGGTATGGTTGAAAAAAGCGGAGATGCTGACCGAGAAGTCAGATGCAGTACTGCGAACAGTGGATAAATGTTTTCCTTTCCCGTCTGTAATTCGTATCCTGCAATACGCACACATACCCTATAAAGGGGTGGTATTAACACGTCACAATGTATTCAAGCGTGATGCCTATGCCTGCCAATACTGTGGAACTTCCAAAGACCTCACGTTGGACCACCTGGTACCTCGTTCAAAGGGAGGTAAATCCACCTGGACCAACCTGGTAACTGCATGCAAATCCTGCAATGCCCGAAAAGGTGATTTCAGTCCTGATCAGGCAGGTTTACAACTAATCAGGAAACCAATCCGGCCTACGTATGTTATGTTCTTAAGGTCCACGACCAACAAGATGAGAGAGGATTGGATCCCATTCCTGGATAGGAAAGCATCAGCATAATAAACAAATAAGATGAAGTCATTTGATACCATTAATCCTGCTACTGAAGAGCAGCTGAATACATATGAATTTTATGATGATTCAAAGATCTCCCAGATTATAGATCATGCGCATCAGTCCTGGTTGAAATGGAAGGAAACAACTTTTGCCGAGCGAAGCACCTTATTCAGGAGACTCAAAGCTGTGCTGGAAAAGGAGAAGGATCAGCTGGCCATGGAAATCACTCTTGAAATGGGTAAGCCGTTAAACCAGTCGGAGGCTGAAATTGAAAAGTGTGCCTGGGTTTGTGAATATTATGCGTCTAATGCTGAAGCTTTTCTCCAAAAAGAAGAAATTAAGTCAGACGCTTCTAAAAGCTATGTGAGGTATGATCCCCTCGGTGTGGTACTGGCAGTGATGCCCTGGAATTTCCCCTACTGGCAGGTCTTTCGCTTTGCTGCTCCAGCCTTGATGGCAGGTAATGCATGCCTGCTGAAGCATTCACCTAATACAACTGCATGTGCGCTATCCATGCAAAGGATATTTGAGGAGGCCGGATTTCCGAAGTATTTGTTCAATACGATCATCGCTGATATTCCCCAGATAGAGCCCATCGTTGCAAATAAAAAAGTTGCTGCAGTGACATTGACGGGATCCACCAGGGCAGGAAAGTCTCTTGCTGCTTTAGCAGGAAAATACCTCAAAAAAACCGTCCTTGAGCTAGGAGGTAGCGACCCTTATTTGATCCTTGGGGATGCAGACCTGAATCTTGCTGCCGAAACCTGCGTTACAGGCAGGCTGATCAATAGCGGACAAAGCTGTATTGCCGCCAAAAGATTTATCGTCATTAGTTCGGTTAAAAAGGAGTTTGTTGATAACGTGAAACAACTCATGGAGGCCAAGTCAGTTGGGGATCCAACCGCTGAAGAAACAGATATTGGCCCAATAGCAAGAAAAGACCTGATGGAGTTACTTGCTGACCAGGTAGCTAAATCTGTGAAAAAGGGAGCAAAAATCGTTTTAGGAGGCAAAAAAGACCAGGGACAGGGTTTCTATTATTCCCCAACCATTTTGACTGATGTGAAGCCTGGAATGCCGGCATATGATGATGAATTGTTCGGTCCTGTTGCTTCGATCATTGAAGTGAATGATGAAGAAGAAGCCATAAAAGTAGCTAACGATACCATTTACGGATTAGGATCAGCAGTTTTCACCCGAGATCTGGTCAAAGCAGAAATAATAGCCTCGAAGCTCCAGGCAGGATCAACATTTATAAATGCATTTGTAAAATCTGATCCAAGGCTACCATTTGGAGGAATAAAGGAGAGCGGCTACGGCCGTGAGCTCTCATTCATTGGCATCAAAGAGTTTGTTAACGTGAAGACGGTTTATATTAAGTAGATTAGATCCGTCAAAACTACTTTGGAAGCAATTGAATGGCCACCCCATTGTTGCTCTTCACATCAAATACTAAGGTTTCTGTACTTCTAACCTCTTTTTCCTCAATCTGAACTTTTGTATCAGATTCTACAAAAGCATTATCTGAATACATAATGGCTGTATAGTTCACACCGGGATCAAGGAATGATAGCGGAATCTCAAATATTCTACTTTTTTCACCATTGAGGGCTCCAATAAACCATTCGTTCCCACTCTTCCTTGCAATCGTGGCAAACTTTCCCGGATATCCCTCAATGACTTTTGAATCATCCCATACTGTTGGGAGTGCATCAAAGAAAGCCAGCTCCGGAACCTCCTGAATAAAAGATTTACTTCCACCTGCACCTTCATCACCAGGTCTGGATCCCTTGGGTCGATCATACCAGTAAAGAAATTGCCACGGACTGTAGATGATCACAGACTTTGCTAGTTGTGAAGCATGTGATCCCATGTTCTCATCTACACGCGGAGCAAAATAGCAGTTGGTATGGTCACCAGCTCCGGCAATCATCCGGGTAAACAGTGTTTTCAACACCATTGAATTGGTGGGCGACTCCTCATCCCCCCGAATACCTTCCTGGGTCATAAAGTTTGGGTAGGTTCTTGAATATCCGGTCGGTCGATATTCATCGTGAACATCGATCATCAGCTTGTAATCAGCTGCTTTTCTCACAGCCTCATGCAGCCAACTGGTCCATTCCTGTGGCCCTACATTCACAAAGCCATATTTAATTCCACTTACTCCCCATGAGCTTAGTAGAGGCAATATCTCATCCAGCTGCTTTTCCAATGCCCTTCTATTGACGTATAAGATCACACCAACGTTCTTTGATTTAGCGTACTCAATAACTGCCAATAAATCCAGAGGCCCTTTGGATCTCTTAGGATCTACTGTGATGGTTGTGGCATCTGAGGCATCATCATATTCATTGCCATACCATCCCGCATCAAACTCGATGTACTCCAGGTTGTGTTTTACTGCAAAATCCACACAGGCCATACCCCCCCTGGTAGTTAGGGTGACTTCACGAATCACTTTCCCCGGTCTGATCCATGATGTATCATCCAACTTGTTTGGCTCATTGAGGTTCAACAGTAAATAGTTGTACTCCAATATTTGACCGGGTGTTTTTCCTGCCATCACAAACCTCCACGGTGTAGAAAAAGCTGTATTCATCACCGCTTCACCTTCAAGTGATGCCACCAGGGTACCACCGGATTTGTTTGATAGTTTCATCCTGGCAAAGTCAACCAGTGCAGCTTCTCCAATAGCTAAGAACAGATCTTCTTCAGGTTGTATCAACAAAGGTCTTTCGACTATTTCTTCAATTTCGGAGACACCCATCTCCGTGATTTCACTTTGAGCCCTATTTGAGGCCCAAACTTTGGAGGTAGCCGGCACCGAAAACTCAGTCAGCTCGCTGTTTACTGTTAATGAAGAATTCACCTCCGGAAGTTCATATCTGAAGGCTACTCCCTCATTGTAACTCCTTACTCGAAGTTTGATTGGCAAACTATACCCTCCAAGCTCATAGAGCGATTCCGTATAGTTTTCGGGATATCTATTGCGCTCGCCATAAACAGGAGTCCACTCACCCGAAACAGATTGAGTTTCCAATTCACTGATTGTGACATTATTCTGAATCCTACTGCCATCTATCTCCAATCCTAATAGGGAAGGTTGAATAATCTCCTTTCCCAGATACTGAATGGAATAAACAGGAGCAGACGTTTCGTCCAGTTTCAGAGTGAAACTGAATTCTGAATTGGGACTGGTGGTGATGAATGATTCTGGCTCTGAAATACATGAGTTGGTTATCAGCGTGAAAATTAGAACTGACAGGAGTTGGTCACACTTTGAAAAATTCATATAGCGTTGAGAATAAGGTATGGGTGTTTTTAGAAATAAAAGTAATCATAAACAATGATGCAACTGAGCTGTTAACATTGTATGAGCTTAGAATTAAACAGCAATGAATATCTATTGATCTACAACAGCAGTGACCTGCAGGACAGGGAGGCTGCTGGTTACTTACGCACATTGAATAATGTGAAAGTGAATGAACAGGATATAAGCAAAGATATGCTCACGGAAACACAGTTGATTAAAGCGGCTAAACTACTAAATGTGGAAATTATCAGTCTACTGGATTCGGATAAGAATATCAGCGACGACTATTCCACCGATGAAATATTAAAATTGTTGAGAAACCAACCTTCACTACTCAATACACCGTTTATATTATCACAGGAAAGGTCATTTTTTGTCGATTCCCCGCTCAATCTCATTAAAGAGCAATTATAACCAACAAACACAATTTATGAATACGAATAAGATTTATGCTATAATGGTAGTTGTTGCATTGATTTTTACATCAGCATGTGACAATAAACCCAAAGAAAAAGAATCCATTGAGTCAGATTTGAAAGAGAAGAAGGAAATGCTCAACGAGCAACTATCTAAAATCAAATCAGATCTGGATGGAAAAATTGATGAATTAACCGATCAATCCGAAGAGCTTGGCGAAGAAGCAAAAGAGCAAGTCTCTTCTGCCATATCAAAGCTTCAATCGGAAAGAAGTAAGGTAGAAAAGCTAATAAAAGAGGTAAAAGAATCTTCCCAAAATGGCATCAAGGAGCTTGATGATGAGGTTCAGGATACCAGAGAAGAGATATCTGAGGATATCAATGAGCTTACAGAAAAATCGAAAAATTGGTTTGCTGAGCAAAAAGAAAAGCTAAGCAAATAATTAATCTTTGAATATAAATAAAAAGCCTCCCGATGGGAGGCTTTTTTTATTTAGTCATCTAATCTTTTGATCGAACTATATAATACCTTTCGTGCGTTCGCTTCTCTTAGCTGCTGTTGCACATCAGAAACTATACCCATCTTAATCTCAATATCACCTTTGAGCGACATTGTGATCTGATCTCTTTCCACCTCAGACAACTTATCTTTCTCCTGATTCACAAACTGAATGATATCAGTAGGTTCGATAAATACATCATTGGTTTGAACCCTGGGCTCAGTTCCATAAAGGCTTGGATTTTTAGGTTCACCGATATAAATGTAGCTTACCAGAGACTTTCGCTCTATCTTAGTGAGCTGAGTAGCTCTGGGAAGTTGTTGCTTTACCAAAATATCTGTTTCCCTCATTACAGTTGTCACCATAAAGAAGAAAAGTAGCATAAAGATGATATCCGGCAATGCAGCAGTAGGTATATCGTTTGAGGTACTTGAACTTTTCTTAAACTTAGACATAATTAATTCGGTTCAGCGATTGAAATATTCCTTCCTATACCTTCTCGGGCCTGAGCATAGATTTCTCTCTGAGCATCTTTACTTTTATCAAGTATAAGCCACTCTTCTACTGTCAGCCCTGCTCGCTCGGCATAGATTTCATCATATGCTTTGTAGACGGCATCCAGTACACTTATATACAGCTCATAGGTAGTACCCCTGTTGGCCTTGAAAGAAACTACAGCTTCAATTGGATCATCCGAAGACTCCGGATTACGTCCGTTGCTATTGATATAGCTTTTCAAGCTGGAAGGTAAGCTGTTGTAAACAGCCACTCCATCTTCACCAGGTTGTCCAAAATTGAGGACAAACTTTTTGATGTCTTCGGTCAATTCCTCCATCGTACCTTCGTACGGCTCACTCTCCACCAAAAGTTTATCTTGAGAGTTGGCAAGAATAGCATAGATGTTCTTGTCATTTTTCTCAACAACTGGTGGTGGCTCATTTGGATCAGGCTTTGGTGGCAAAGAGATCAGAATTCCTTTGTCATTCGCTATGGTTGTGGTAACCAAAAAGAATATCAACAAAAGGAAAGCGATATCCGCCATCGAACCTGAACTAACCTCTGCAGGTTTTCTATTTTTTGATCTCGCCATTATTTAAACAACTTAGAAATCTCTGTGAAAAATATTCCCACTATTGCGATTAGAACAAAAATGTACATTGAAATGATTCCTGCTCCAACCAATTTGGATGTAGATTCTGTGGTTCCAGTAGAATCACTGCCAGCCAGCGCAAATCCAATCAGGAAGACTACCAAGACGGCTCCCAGACCTATTCCTGACTTCACCAATGATTTAGGATCGCTGAAAGACTGAACCAATGGAATCAGAATTGCAGATAGTGCACATAGTACGATAAGTACATATGCTACGATCAGACCTATATCAACCATAATATCTTAATTTAAAGTGAATGGTTATTACTTAGCAAGGTTGTGTTTTACCAATACGTCTACCAAAGTGATAGAAGCGTCTTCCATGCTATTTACCAAAGAATCAATTTTTGCAATAAGGTAGTTGTAGAACAACTGAAGGATAACAGCAACGATCAAACCACCTACTGTAGTCAAAAGGGCTACTTTGATACCTGATGCCACAAGTGAAGGAGAAACGTCTCCAGCCTCTGCGATGGCGTCGAAAGCGTCGATCATACCAATTACCGTACCCATGAAACCAAGCATTGGAGCCAGGGAGATAAATAGGGAGATCCAAACCATTCCGCGCTCTAGTTTACCCATTTCTACTGAACCGTAAGAAATAATTGATTTCTCAACCATTTCAATACCTTCAGACATCCTCATCATACCTTGCACAAAAATTGAAGCAACAGGTCCTCTTGTATTTTTGCAAACCTCTTTTGCAGCCTCAACACCTCCTGTGCTAAGTGCTTCCTCAACATTGGCTAATAATTTTTTAGTGTTGGTAGTGGCAAGGTTCAATGTGATGATCCTTTCAATAGCTACTGCCAATCCAAGAATCAAACACAAAAGAACGATCCCCATAAATTCAGGACCTCCATCGATAAATTGTTGTTTTACTACATTGTGAAATGATTCTGATTGCTCTTCTTCTACAGCAATCTCTTCGGCGATGGCCACAGCAGGTTCTTCAGCAGGCTCCTCGGCCGCTGCTACTGTATCAGACATTGAAGCAGAATCAGATTCAGATGAATCTTGAGCATAAAGTGTTGCCGATAGAAAAGTCAAAGCAACTGTAACAATCCAAACAAAAGATAACTTTTTCATAATTCGTTTTTGGTAGTCTCCGGTTAAGTTTTTAAAAGTCCGTAAATATAAACCTTTTCGAGAACTCGCGGAGAGAGAGGGATTCGAACCCTCGATACCCCGTGAAGAGTATACACACTTTCCAGGCGTGCGCCTTCAACCACTCGGCCACCTCTCCTAAATTCCTTTCAAAGGTCAATCAAAGGCAACAAATAAATCAATAAATAAACCTTTATGCAAATAATTCAAATTCAAATAAATTGAATCATTCATCCATCTCACCATTGAGTGGCTTAATCAGTTTTTTCCGAACTAATGAATTATTCTTCTCGGTCCCCAGAAGAAACATCATTTTAGTGATCGCAGCCTCGGTTGTGATGTCTCCTCCTCCCAGCACGCCAAGTTCCTTGAGGCGCTTGCTCGTCTCGTATCTTCCTTGTAATACTTCACCGCCACTGCATTGGCTCACATTGAAAATAATGATATCTTTTTTCAAAGCTTTTTCAATTAGCTTCAAAAACCAGGGGAAGTTCATCGTATTCCCTGACCCAAAAGTTTCCAACACCACACCTTTCAAACCTTTGCTGTTAAGTATAGCCTTTACAATTGATTCACTTATGGAAGGGAATACTTTCAGGATCACCACATTCTCGTCAAACCCACGCACAATTTTGATTTTTGCTTCAGGGTTGTGGGGAGCCATGAAATTTTGATTATACTCTATGTTTATACCGGATTCAGCTAAAACCGGATAGTTCTTGGTCTGGAATGCAGCAAAAGTACTGCTCCGGATCTTTGAAGACCTGTTGCCCCTCAGCAGCACCAGGTTAAAATAGATACAAACCTCATTCACGATCGGGAAGCCATTTTGCTTTGCTGTAGCAATCTCCAATGCAGTTAGAAGATTTTCCCTTGCATCAGAACGGATGTACCCAATAGGAATCTGGGCCCCGGTAAGGATTACAGGCTTATTAAGATTTTTAAGCATGTAGCTAAGTGCTGAGGCTGTGTACGCCATTGTATCCGTGCCGTGAAGGATCACAAACCCATCATATTGAGTATAATTTTCATAGATGATGTAAGCAATATTATCCCAGTCACCATGTTGAATATTAGCTGAATCCCGTGCTTCAGGGAATGAGATCACTGTGAGCCTTAACTCCAGACTCTTCAACTCCGGTATCATCTCTATTACCCTTCCGAAATTAAAAGGTGCCAAAGAGCCATCTTTGTCAAAGGCCATACCAAAAGTACCTCCTGTATAGATGATCAAAACAGAGTCTTTAGGATCAACCTTGGCGTTGGTGCGTATGTTTACAATCTTGTAATTCAATTGGCTTTGAACAGGGTTGCAGTGTTTTGAGCTGCAATTTCTCCAATTTTTTCAACATCCAGATTCTTTGCAACGGCTATTTTTTCTGCAATGTGAGTGACGAATGAGGGCTCATTTCTTTTACCTCTAAGCGGCGTCGGTGCCAGGTAAGGGCTATCTGTCTCTAAAACAATACTTTCCATGGGGATCTCTGGCAACAATTCAGCCAATCCTCCATTTTTGAAAGTAGCCACACCACCGATACCCAGGTAAAATCCTAGTTCAATAATCTTATTAGCCTGCTCAATTGAGCCTGAAAAACAATGAAAGACACCTCTCAGTCCTTTTTCCTGAAATTCTTCTACCAGTATGATGTTTTCTTCTAATGACTCTCTGCAATGGATAACAACAGGTAAATTATGTTTTATTGCTAAATCACATTGGATTCTGAAAGCTTCTTTTTGCTGCTCAAAATAGGTTTTATCCCAGTAAAGATCTGTACCTATCTCTCCTACTGCCACAAACTGATCACTCTTTGAAAACCACTCCTCAACAAGATAGAGCTCTTTCTCAAACTTTTTATCAACAGAACAGGGATGTAGCCCCATCATAGGAATACAATACCCGGGGTATTTCTCCGCAGTCTCCAACATCCTGTCAACCGAAGTATGATCAATATTAGGCATATAAATTTTATCTAATCCTGCCTCCTGGGCACGCTCAATCACTTCTCCTTGGTCTTCGTCGAACTGTTCAAGGTATATATGTGCATGGCTATCTTGCATCGTTATCACAAAGTTTTAAATTCATATCCCTGATCAATAAAATATTCCATTACTACAGGTAAAATGTTTTTAAGGTTCAATTCTGCCTTGATGCTGTCATGAAAGACCAAAATGGACCCCTCTTTAGCTGTTTTCATCTTATTTATTGACTGATCCATATCTAAGCGAGGATCAAAATCTCCGGAGAGATGACTCCACATCACAATTTCATATTGTTGTTCAATTGCTTGCCGCTGATCTCTTCTGATCCTGCCGTGAGGGGGCCTGAATAATTTCGTAGAGACACCATGTTCTAGCATAATTTTTCCGCAGGCATTTGTATCCTCTAAATATTCGGTAAAAGGTGTATTCCATCCGTTGAGATGATGAAATGTATGATTCCCAATTGCATGACCCGCGGCCACAACATCCTGGAAAACCTGGGGATGCTTCCTAACATTATCCCCTACACAAAAGAAGGTAGCCTTTGCCTCATGTTTTGCAAGTTCGCCAATTACATATGGTGTGACTTCAGGAATAGGCCCATCATCAAATGTTAAAAAAAGGGTTTTTGAAGGCGAGTTTCTTGACCATGTCATGGTAGGAAGCCATTTCATCAGCCATCCGGGCGTCCTATGAAAATAGGGGATCATAAATTCTTCACCCTGCAGGACAACATTGTTATATCATCTCGATATGATACCTCTTCTCTGAACTTATCCAAATCCCTTAACAAGTACTGATGGAAACCGCTTAGATCCTCGGGCATTCCCTTTTTCAAAAACTGATCGATAGGTTCATTGCCATACTGCTCTTCTTTTTGATTAAAGGTTTCTGTCAATCCATCCGTATATCCAAAAAAGAAAAAATCTCTTACATTCTCAATTCTATGTGTACTCAAAAAAGGAAGGGGATCGAACATACCCAGTATGGTAGTGCCATCATTTAGCAAAATCACCTCACTATCTTTTACCAGATACAGGGGATTATGACCACAATTTACATAATCAAACGTGGCGTTGTTAAAGTCGTAAATTCCTACAAAAAAGGTAATGAAATTTTCAGCATTTCCACTGATGAAGGTTGAATGATTTAGGTCAACAATAATTTCATCCAAATTTTGGGTCCTTCTGATCAATGTCCTTAGAGATGCCTGAAAATTCGACATTAAGAGTGCTGCGGGGACTCCTTTTCCTGAAACATCAGCAATACAAATTAAAAACCGGTCATTATCAATGGACAGATAATCGTAATAATCGCCTCCTACATCATGGTGCGGAAGATAGACGGCTTCAATGTTTAACTTCTGGGACTTTGGCAATGACTTCGGGAAAAGGAAGTTCTGTACTTTCTTAGCAATCTCCAATTCCTTTCGATACGCTTCCTGCTGCAACTGTCGTCTGGCCAGCTTCTTGTTTTCTATGGCCACAATAATGATGTTGGTCAGGGCCTTAAGAAATGTGGTACTGTCATCCTGGCTTTCTTCAGGTAACCCCCCAATCAGTACTACGGCCAAAAGGGATTGCTTATGGTAGACAGGGATGGCTATCTCAAATTCATCTGACTTGTATTGCCCTGTATTCAAGTAAGTAATCTCTTCAATACCCGTCAGGTTTTTATCAATCCTGGCTTTGCTATAATCTTTGGAAGTGCCAAAATGAATAGGACAGTTCCACCCATCATCATGGACAAACAATGCCAGTTTTTTAACCTTAAGATCACCTAGTAGAGTGAACTTATAGATTTTGTAAAGGTCTTTTTCAGACAAATTATTATTGATTGCCTGAGTAATCTCCAGCAAGGCGTTTAGTTCCAGGTCACGTATGTCTATGGATGTAGCCATTAATCTGTTGTATTGTGGGCCATCAACCCTTCTTTACTTGCCAGGAATATGTATTCCTCGGCACGATGGTTCAGGTCAATTTCATCGATTGGGACTTCCTCATCCACTTCTTTAAAGACCCTGATCCATCCCTTTTCAAACAGGTCTGATAATATTTTCCGGAGATTTTTACCTTCTTTACCAGTAAGATCAACCAGTTCGTGAAAAGACTGAACGAAATACAATTCGTCTAATACATCAAATTCATCATCTGTCATGAATATGCCCTGCCTTTCCAGTGATAAATTCCAAAAATAGAGGCAATACCCAAGAAAATCACAAATACAGGATAAATTATCTGCATAGCGAGAAAGTTGAACCACCGGGATTTTCCACCCAGAAACCTAACGACATTTGATACATAGTAGTACTCGGTAAGCCATCGAAGTAGCAAAACCGAGGCGACAGTGGCAAATTCCAGTAACCCAAGCATGGCCATGACTACTGCACCAATCAGTATGGCATAATCCACAAAAAAGGTAATTGCTGTGGCAGTAACATAAGTGCTTTTGTGAAACTTCCACTTGCTGCTCCAGCGGATCCGCTGATTGACTAAGTCGATCAAAGTCTTCTTGGCTGGTGTACTCACCACTACATTGGGTGATTTAAGAAAAACCACTGACCCCGGATACTTATTGAAAACCTTAAACATCAGAAACTCATCATCACCTGATGGTACCTTTTCGTTCCCGACATATCCATCTACTTCATGAAAAATTTCCTTTTTATATCCGATATTGGCTCCATTGCATGTCCCGGCAAATCCCATTTGTAAGCTTGACCCCCCATATCCTATCAACGCTGAAAATTCCAGGCTTTGCATACTGGTAAACAGGCTATTCGATTGCATTAAAACAGGAGCTACTACCATGTTTGGATCATCACTATCTTCAAACCTTGAAGCAAATGATTTGATCCAGGTAGAAGGTATCCTGCAATCCCCATCAGTAGCCAGTATATACTTATTCTTAGCCAGCTTGATACCTTGTGTGATCGCTGACTTTTTGCCACTTAGTTCATCCAGATGGATAAGCGTGATACTTATTTCTGAATTCTCTATGAATTTATTTACCAGAGTAACCGTCTGATCTTCTGAGTGATCATCTATCACAATTACTTCAAAGTATTTGTTTGGATAGTCCTGTTTTTCCAAATCTTTTAGCAGCGCTGTAATGTTCTCCTCCTCATTCCTCACCGGGATCAATACCGAAAACAGGCTTGTTGTTCCCGACTGAGTTTTGACATTCGGGATCCTCCACCACATGATGGCCAGCAATTGCACATATAAAATTCTCAGCAGAGAGAATGAGAGGAAAAAGATCATATGGCAATGTTAAGATTAAATTAAAAACCAACGAACTATTCGTTTCACAGATTCCAAGAAATCTGAATCCATTGGCTTAATTTGCAGTTGTGGCAATAAAAAAACTGAGCAAAGAAAAAGTTATTTTGGGTCTGGACCCAGGCACCAGCGTCATGGGGTATGGATTGATTCAAACGGAAGGATCAAACATCAAATTGCTCCAATTCGGAGTAATCCACTTGCAAAAATACAGCGGTCATGAGCTCAAGCTGAAAAAGATTTTTGAGCGAGTACTCAGCCTGATCAACGACTATCATCCTGATGAGGTGGCACTCGAAGCCCCATTCTTTGGGAAAAACATCCAGTCAATGCTCAAGTTGGGACGCGCCCAGGGTGTCGCCATGGCTGCTGCTTTGTCACGAGAAATCCCGATCACAGAATACGCTCCTAAAAAAGTGAAACAATCCGTAACAGGAAATGGAAATGCCTCTAAAGAGCAGGTAGCTGCCATGCTCAAAACGATTCTAAAATTCAGCCAGACCCCAAAATTGCTGGATGCCTCGGATGCTTTGGCTGTGGCGGTGTGTCACCATTACCAGGGAGGTAATGAAGTAAAAAGTGCCAAAAGCTGGAAAGCCTTTCTGACAGAAAACCCTTCCCGATTTAAATCCTAACCGTCAATAGCTTTTCTTATTTTCTCGGCTGTAGCAGCCAACTCGTCCTGGCTAAAAGAAAGCTTTTTCTTCCCGAAATACATGTCATTGATGCCATTGATAGGGATCAGGTGCACATGGGCATGCGGAACTTCCAGCCCAATCACTGTAATTCCGATACGTTCACAACGAACTACCTTTTCGATTCCTTTAGCAACTTTTTTGGCAAAGACATTGATCCCTGCCAGGGTATCATCATCAAGGTCAAAAATATAATCGACTTCCTTCTTTGGAATTACGAGGGTGTGCCCTTCTACCAGTGGATTAATGTCCAAAAAAGCCAGGTAGTTTTCATCTTCTGCTACCTTATGCGATGGGATGTCTCCTGCTACTATTTTTGAAAAAATGCTTGGCATCAAAGTGTGATATCCAGAATTTTAAACTCAATGTCTCCCGCGGGCGCTTTTACCAGGGCTTTCTCTCCTACTTTTTTACCTAAAAGTCCTTTTCCGATTGGAGATTTCACAGAAATTTTACCCTGCTTAAGGTCAGCCTCTTCCTCAGCTACAATCTGGTATTTAACCTCCATACCGTTTTTCTCGTTCTTGATCCTTACAGTAGAAAGAATAGACACTTTTGAAGTGTCTATGGATGATTCATCTATCACTCTAGCGTTACCTACAACTTCTTCTAATTTGGAGATTTTTAGTTCCAGCAATCCCTGGGCATCTTTAGCTGCATCATATTCGGCGTTTTCACTCAAATCACCTTTATCCCTGGCTTCAGCAATCTGCTTGGCCATATCAGCTCTTCCCTTTGTCTTGAGGTCATTTAGCTCATCTTTAAGCTTCTGCAACCCCTCCTTTGTATAATAATTTACAGCCATAACATTTTTTATTAGCCCCAATAAATAAAAAAGAACGGCCATGAATATGAACCGTTTTCTGTTTTGTGTGATCTTTTTTATCTGATTAGGAAAGCAAATATAGAGAATTCAAAGATTCTAAACAATCAGCGAACGTGCGCCAGACCTTCTTCCTGAAGTTTGGAAACGATAATTTCATTGATCCGCTTATAGGATTCAAAAGTCCAACCTGCTACATGCGGAGTCATGATAACATTTTCTTTTTTAGCCAGCCTGTCAAAAACGCCTTGCTCTTCCAGGTTCAACTGATCAATTTTCTCATTTTCCAATACATCCAATCCCACACCAATAAGTTTGGATGAGCCCAACAGCTTTTCCAGAGCCTTGAGAGAAAGTATCTCACCTCTCGCGGTGTTCAACAGAATCCTCAACTTTGGAAACTGATTGAGATAGTATTCATCAAAAAGGAATCTGGTCTCGGATGTTAAAGGAACATGAAGACTCAAGATTTCAGTTTCCTTCTGGAATGTCTGCAGATCCACCTGTTGAATAAACTCATTGGAAAGACCAGTCTTATATTTATCATATACTAGCACCGTACAATCAAACCCTCTTAGCTTCCTGGCAAATGCAGAACCCATGTAGCCGAAACCGTAAATGCCTACTGTTTTTCCTTTAAGCTCCCAACCCCGGTTACTTTCCCGGTTCCATACACCTCGCTTCACCTCGAGGTTTGCGGTATGTATTTTGTGAAGCAATGTCAACAGCATGCCTACAGTGTGTTCACCGAGTGCGTCCCGGTTTCCTTCCGGGGCATTCACTAGCTTGATGTTTCTGCTAGAGATCTCCTGGTAATCTACATTGTCAATACCTGCTCCTGCCCTGGCAACAAATTGCAGATTGGAGGCTTTTGATATCAATTCCTTGTCGATTCGGGTCTTATTCCGCACAATAATTCCTGCATACTGATCAATGATATTCAGGATTTCCGGTCTTTTAATTTCTGGTCGATAGTCGGGACGGAATCCGGAATCACCAAGCATCTCTATGATGCTCTCGTGCATTTGATCGACGATGAGGATTTTGTTATTCATATTATAATTGGTACAACAAATGAGCCACTGAGAAATAAACGGCTAAACCTAGTAAATCGTTCGTTGTTGTGATAAATGGGCCGGATGCCAGAGCTGGATTAATGCCAAATTTATCTAATATCAATGGAGTGATGGTACCCATCAGTGATGCAAGCAACACCACACTGAAAAGCGCCGAAGATACCGTGAATGCTAAAGACTGATCGCGGTTGACCAGGATCACTGCTCCAAACACCATCAACGCCAGTATCACCCCATTTACTACTGCAACAAATAAGACCTTTACCATCCTACGCCACAGACGTTCGGCAAATACGTTGGGGTTGGCAAGACTCTGCACCACGATGGAGGAGCTCTGAATCCCAACATTTCCACCAGTAGCTGTAATGAGTGGAATAAAAAATGCCAGAGCGGGAATAATTGCTATGTCTCCTTTAAAGAGTCCCATAAACTGAGCACCCAGCAATCCGCCAGCCATTCCAATGGTAAGCCAGGGCAAACGTGCTTTAGAAAGTTTCCATACGGTATCGTCTTCCTCTACATCAGCACTGATACCGGCCATGATCTGTCGCTCTTCATCAGCCAGCTCTTTGATTACGTCTACAATATCATCAATCGTAATCCTACCTACGAGTTTACCGCGGGCGTTCAGCACTGGGACTGCTTCCAAATCATATTTCTCCATGATAGTGGCCACTTCCACTTCATCCATAGAGGTTTCCACGGAAATGATGTCCGTATCATACAGGTCACCAATCTTCACTTTGTCATCAGCAAGTATGATCCGCTTTAAGCTGACCCTGCCCAGGAATTTGTCCTTGTCATCTACCACGTAAACGGAATAGATTTTCTGAACATTCTCAGCCTGCTTTCTTATCTCTTCGATACACTGCTGTACTGTCCAGTTCACATTTGCCTTGATAAGCTCTTTGGCCATCAACCCCCCGGCAACATCCTCATCATACCTGAGGAGATCCAATATGTGTCCGGCTTTCTCTTCGTTTTCTATCAGGCGGATGACCTCTTCTCGCCGCTTGAGTGGCATCTGGTAGAGAATGTCAGCACCATCATCAGAGTCTAGACACTCGATGTAGCCGGCAAGCTCCTTGGGAGTAAAATGTTCAATGAATTGCTCCCTTTCGTCTTCATCCAGGTCGTTGAGAATGGCTGCATCCACCTCTACAGGAAGCAAATCGAAGACATACTTACATTCTTCGGCATTGAACTCATCCAACAAGGCAGTGATATCCGCAGGGTTGATCCCGTCCAGGCTTTCTTTGATGAATGCATCTTCCCGCTCAGTCAGCGCTTGCTGAAATCGATCCAGAAATTCTTTGGAAAGGGAAAATTCCATCACTTTAACCATTTGAAAAAACCTTTAATGTAAGCTCAACAAACTCAGAGACAGATAGTTGTTCTGCTCGCTGATCAAATACCTTTTCATCGGAGATTTGGGCAGCCAAATTTAGGTCTTTTAGGGCGTTACGCAAGGTCTTTCTTCGTTTTCCAAATGCAGTTTTAACCACTTTTTTAAAATCAGAATGATTGCAGGCTAACTGCCTTGTTGGATTCCTTTTCAGGCGAATCACAGCTGAATGAACTTTAGGAGGAGGATTGAAAACACCAGGTGGTACTGTAAACAAATATTCTATCTCATAAAAAGCCTGAAGTAATACACTCAGGATACCATAAGTTTTATTCCCTGGCTTGGAAGCCAACCTTTGTGCCACCTCTTTTTGCACCATGCAGACAACTTCCTCAATGCGATCGTGATTGTCCCATATCCTGAAAAAGATCTGGGAGGAGATGTTGTAAGGAAAATTCCCGATGACCGCGATCTTGTCACCGAAATCCTCTAATGGAAATTTCAGAAAATCTGCAAACAATACCTTCTTTTCATGTTCCGGGTAGTGTTCTTTTAAGTAGTTAACAGATTCTTCATCCACATCCAGTGCATAGAAGTCTATCTCTTGGAGTTCAAATAAATGTCTGGTCAAAACCCCGGTGCCGGGACCAATTTCCAGTAGGGTGTTACACTGATCGGTCTGCAACGCCTCTACGATCTTAAAAGCTATATTTTCGTCTTTAAGAAAATGCTGTCCCAGGTATTTTTTTGGTCTTACACTTTTCACTCCCGTATTATTCAATGAATGACTTATATCTTCGCGAATGTAAAAGTGATTAAAAAATGGTGGAATCTTCACAAAAACAGAACCCTGTAGTCATTGGAATTTCTGTAGGTGATTACAATGGCATCGGACCAGAGGTGATTATCAAAGCGCTGGAAGATAACAGGATACTCAAGTATATCACCCCTGTGATCTACGCCGACAACAGGATCTTTTCCTTTTACCGAAAACATTTCAACAAGCAACATTTCAATTATCATTTAACCCATCATGCTCATAAGGCCCAAAACAGAAAGATCAATCTGCTGGATCTGAAGCATGATCCTATAAATGTGCAACCAGGAAAGGCTACTGCCGAGAGTGGAAAATATGCTGTAAAATCCCTCAGAAAAGCAGTTGAAGATCTCAAGGAAGGTGCTATTCAGGGTATTGTCACCTGCCCTATCAGCAAGGAGACGGTACAAAGTGATGATTTTAATTTCCCAGGCCACACAGAGTATCTAACTCAGGAAAGCAAAGTGGAGGATAGCCTGATGCTAATGGTGAGTGAACATCTTCGCGTAGGAGTTGTGACTGGTCATATCGCACTGAAAGATGTTTCTGCGGCTTTGACAAAAGAAAAGCTCACCGCAAAGCTCCAGATCCTAATCAATACATTGAAGAAGGACTTCGGGGTCAAGAAGCCAAGAGTAGCAGTGATGGGACTCAATCCTCATGCAGGAGAAAATGGCCTGTTGGGGAATGAGGAAATCGAAACCATACTCCCAGTGATCAAAACCTTCAAAGACTCCGGGCATCTGGTCTTCGGACCCTTCCCAGCAGATGGTTTCTTTGGCTCTGGCGATATCCAAAAGTACGATGGTATCCTGGCGATGTATCACGATCAGGGACTTACACCGTTTAAACAATTTGCTTTTACTGAAGGGGTAAACTATACAGCGGGGCTTCCTATTGTGAGAACCTCACCGGATCACGGTACTGCTTTTTCATTGGCTGGTAAAGGAGTAGCCGATGAAACATCTCTTAGAAATGCTTTGTTTCTTGCTAAGGATGTGATCATAAGGCGAATGGAGTGAGTGAATCGCGCAGATGAGGGCATAATATGTTCGCGCTAAAGCCTACATGGTTAGAATTCTGTTCAGTAATTCATTTGCACCGTGTAACTTTCTTTTAAGAATTCCTGGGGTGTATCAGGAAGATCTAACAATTCTTTGGCCAAATTTTGGTTGCACAAGGAATCTTGGCTCTCTTCCACATAATCTCTGAATGAACTCATCTCATAATCTTCCATTTTCTGAACCAAACCTGCTTTCATGGGATTTTGATGTATATAATGAAAACAAGTAAGCGGATAGTCGTATGAAGTCGTGCCACCACTTGGAGTGGTAGCACGACTATCACGACTATCCATTGGCTTAACTTTTGTGTTCTGCTGAAATAGAGAACCAACGCGGCCTTCTTGTTTATTAATCCCTCTGGTATAAGAGCTAAGCATTATTCTCAAATCTTTGCTAAAGTCTTCAGGAATCAGATTCTCTTTAGAGAATACTAAAAAATGAAAATGATTTGGCATTAGACAAAATGCTAGTATGTCCAGATGAGATAGTAAGTGGGTCCTGGCCTTCCGCAAAAAGTACACGTAATTATCTCTTTTGAAAAAAATAGGTATCCGATTGTTTCCTCTATTATAAATATGATAGAAATTTTCAGGTACCATTTTATTAGTTAAGGATTTAGATCACCACTCACAGTGGCAGCACATCTTAGGTTCAGGATTTAAATTTACACCATTAACTTAAATCATTAATAACGCCTTCTCTTCTGTTTGATTTAGCTCATTGAAAAAATTACTTCAATAACCAAAGCCCCAGAAAATCAAAGTACACTATACTATTTTTTTATCCATACATATTCCCTAAATTTGCGGTTCTTTGAGCGGAGGTAAGCTATGCTAACCAAGGGAAGACGTGAGTATCAGATCGATATTTTCAACCTGAGCAATCAGCTTCATGAGTTTGAATTTGCGATCGATGATGCATTATTATCCATGACGGAAAATAGTGTACTCACCAGAGGAAAAGGGATTTGTAAGCTGCAATTGCAGAAATCGGAAACCATGATGACACTTCATTTTTCCATTGATGTAGAGGTAGAACTTACATGTGACAGAAGCCTGGACGAGTATAACCATCCGCTGAATATAGAAGAAGACTATATTATAAAGTTTGGTGAGGTCGATGATGATAGTCATGAAGAATATACGATCATCAGAAAGGACACACCAAGTATATATGTTGATGGTCTGATTTATGAGTTTATCAGTCTTTCGGTGCCCATGAAAAAACTTCATCCTCGGTATGAAGGTCAGGAAACACCGGATTTGATCTATTCATCGCAAGTATCAGAGGAAGAAAAAACAGAAGAAGCAGTGGACCCCAGATGGGAAGCACTCAAAAAATTAAAAGACAAATAAAAGTAGGTTAAAAAATGGCTCATCCTAAACGTAAACAATCAAAAACCAGAAGGGATAAAAGAAGGACTCATTACAAAGCCTCTCCAAGGAATTATGTGATCTGCCAAACCACTGGTGAAGCACATCTACCTCACAGGGCTTTTTGGCATGAAGGCAAGCTTTACTATAAGGGCAAAGTGGTAATGGAAAAAGAAGTCCTGGCCTAAGGGCTCGAATACTTCCGCATGATTAGAGCAGCTATCACTGGCGTACATGGATACGTGCCTGATTATATCTTAACAAATCAGGAGCTAGAAACCATGGTAGAAACTTCCGACGAGTGGATCACCAGTCGTACCGGAATTAAAGAACGAAGAATTCTTAAGGGAGACAACCACGGCACCTCGGTGATCGGGATCAACTCTGTGAATGGTCTTCTTGAGAAAACCGGGACAGACCCTGAAGAAATCGATCTAATCATTTGTGCTACCGTCACTCCTGACATGCCATTTCCTGCTACGGCAAACATCATTGCTGATAAAGTAGGAGCGAAAAATGCCTTTGGTTATGATCTGAGTGCCGCCTGCTCAGGATTTTTATTCGGAATGGATACCGGAGCCCGGTACATTGAGTCAGGTATGTATAAAAAAGTTATTGTAATCGGAGCAGATAAAATGTCTGCTATCATCGATTATACAGATAGAACTACCTGCATCATTTTTGGTGATGGAGGTGGTGCTGTATTGCTTGAACCGGTTCCCAGAGAAGATAATGTAGGAGTGATGGATTCTATCCTGAAAGCTGATGGATCGGGAGCGCCTTATCTACATATGAAAGCCGGTGGAAGTGTAAAACCTGCCACTGTCGAAACTGTAGCGAATAGAGAGCACTTCGCATACCAGGAAGGGTCTACGGTTTTCAAATTTGCTGTTACCAACATGGCAGATGTAGCAGCAAAAATCATGGAAAGAAATGGGCTTACTTCAGATGACATTCGATACCTGGTACCTCACCAGGCCAACAAGCGTATCATTGACGCTACTGCAAATCGAATGGGTATCGGGGAAGACAAAGTGATGATGAACATTGAGCGTTATGGTAACACTACTGCGGGCACATTGCCACTTTGTCTGTGGGATTATGAATCTCAATTGAAAAAAGGTGACAACCTTGTGCTTGCCGCTTTTGGTGGTGGGTTTACCTGGGGGTCGTCCTGGGTGAGATGGGCTTATGATTCTAAATAATTAATAACAACATCAATGGCAACTACTGCTGATTTCAGAAATGGGCTGGTTATCGAGTATAACCATGACCTGTTTGCTATCGTTGAATTCCAACATGTGAAACCCGGAAAGGGACCGGCATTTGTGCGGACAAAGCTCAAAAGTCTAACGACCGGAAAAGTGATTGACAATACTTTTTCTGCGGGACACAAGGTCAATACGGCCAGGGTGGAGCGAAGAGACTATCAATTCCTATATAAAGATGATTTGGGGTATCACTTCATGGATAGCAATACCTTTGAGCAGATCCCTGTTGAAGAAGCGTTGATCAATGCCCCTCAATTTTTAAAAGACGGTCAAAACGTCGAGATTCTTTTTCATGCTGAGCAGGAGCGCGTACTTGGCTGTGAACTACCACAACACGTCATCTTAACGGTAACCTACACTGAGCCTGGCCTCAAAGGTGATACCGCAACCAATACGCTGAAACCTGCTGAAGTTGAGACCGGAGCTAAGGTTCAGGTGCCACTTTTCATCGATCAGGACGAAGTAATTAAGGTGGATACTACTACGGGGGCCTACGTAGAGCGAGTAAAATAATTTTACTTATATTTAAAGAAGCCCAAAACCAATTTGCATTTAATGTCCAAAATCTAACCATCCGTGCTTAGCTTTGGAGGCTTAGAAGGATTCCAATTATTATTCAAAATGATCCGGACTGTCCTTACCTTCCAGTTAGGTGGTGGAGGGGTCCGATGAAAAATTGACATTCAACACATGAAAGCAAAAGAAATTAAAGAACTTATCGATTTCATCTCAGAGTCAGGACTGGAAGAAGTCAACATTGAGACTTCCGAAGTAAAACTGAAAGTCAAGAGATCACAAAATATTATTAGTGCAGGATCGGTTGCTTTGCCTCAGGCAGCACCTGCTCCAGCCCCAGCCCCAGCCCCATCATTGCCTAGTCCTGCGGAAGCGGCTCCTAAAAAAGCAGCTGAAAGCAGTGACTCTAATGCTATCGCCATTAAGTCTCCAATGATTGGTACATTTTATAAGTCACCAAATCCGGAGACAGCAGCATTTGTGAAAGTAGGTGATGTTGTAAAACCCGGAGATACAGTTTGTATCATTGAAGCAATGAAGCTGTTTAACGAAGTGGAATCCGAAGTATCTGGAAAAATTATCAAAATCCTGGTAGACGATGCAGAGCCAGTAGAATTTGACCAACCATTGTTTTTAGTTGATCCATCTTAACCCCCTAGTCTGTGTTTAATAAAATACTGATTGCAAATAGAGGAGAAATTGCGCTTCGAGTCATCAGGACTTGTAAAGAAATGGGAATCAAGACTGTGGCTGTTTATTCCACAGCAGATAGAGACAGTCTTCATGTACGATTCGCTGACGAAGCCGTTTGTATAGGACCTCCTCAAAGTAAACTTTCATACCTGAAAATCCCTCAAATCATCTCAGCAGCAGAGATTACCAACGCGGATGCGATACATCCGGGTTATGGTTTCCTCTCAGAAAATGCGGAGTTCTCTAAAGTATGCGAGGAATATGGCATTAAATTTATTGGCGCCAGCGCTGATATGATCAATGCCATGGGCGACAAGGCCACAGCCAAAGACACCATGAAAAAAGCGGGGGTGCCCACCATTCCTGGCTCACAAGGCTTATTAAAAGATATTGACGAGGGACTGGGACTGGCAAAAGAAGTTGGATACCCTGTAATCCTGAAAGCAACTGCCGGTGGTGGAGGAAAAGGTATGCGCCTTGTCAATGAACCCAGCCAATTTAAAAAAGCCTGGGACGATGCCAGACAGGAAGCATCTGCTGCATTTGGCAATGACGGACTCTATCTGGAAAAGTTTGTTGAGGAGCCCCGACATATTGAGATCCAAATCATTGGTGATAGCAAAGGGAGAGCATGCCACTTGTCTGAAAGAGACTGCTCTATCCAGAGAAGACACCAAAAGCTGGTTGAAGAAACTCCATCCCCGATCGTTTCTCAGGAGCTGAGAGAAAAAATGGGCCAGGCGGCCATCAAAGGTGCTGAAGCTATCGGTTATGAAGGTGCCGGAACCATCGAATTCCTTGTGGACAAGCATGGTGATTTTTATTTCATGGAAATGAATACCAGGATCCAGGTAGAACACCCCATCACTGAAGAAGTAACCGACTATGACCTTATAAAAGAGCAGATCAAAGTTGCAGCTGGTGTCGAGATCTCGGGTAGAAATTACTATCCTCAATTGTATTCTATGGAGTGTAGGATCAATGCTGAAGACCCAGCCAATGGATTCAGACCTTCTCCGGGAAGAATTACAAACCTACACATGCCAGGAGGCCATGGAGTACGGCTAGACAGCCATGTATATGCTGGCTATGTGATCCCTCCTCACTACGACAGTATGATCGGAAAACTGATCGTATCTGCACAGTCAAGAGAAGAGGTGATTGTAAGGATGAAAAGGGCACTTTCTGAAATGGTGATTGAAGGTTTGAAAACTACCATTCCTTTCCACCTGAAACTGATGGATAATGAGAAATTCAAATCAGGTAACTTCACCACAAAGTTCCTGGATGATTTCGATTTCTCTGATCTTTAGCAGCTAAAATTCCATTGAGTAAACCTGACTTTACCCGGGTCCAGTATCCCAGCATTGGTAAACTATTCCTTGATGCCGGTATTGAAGGCCCAAAGGATTTAATACCAGTTTGTTATAATGGCAATAAAAAGGAATACCTGAAACAGGTGATCAGGTATTCTTTAAATGTCCCTATCGAACAAGTATGGGAAGGATATAAAAACGCACACCCCGCTATTTCCTGGCAGACCCAAATGATCCGATTTGGGTTCATGTATTCCCGGCAGACTGATGCCTATATTTACAATAAAGAAGAACCTTACGCGGGCATTTCCAAAGGCCAGGTCTATCTGGTAAATCTTCATCTTTTAGGTGAAAAACTACAGATTGCTGTAGCACATGAAGTGGACCTTGTGGATGAAAAAGAAAAAATTATCAAGCTTTGTTATCTAAATACCGGAAAAACAGCTGGATCACAATGGATCAAATTCATCGATGCCGGATCCAACCTCACTGAAATTGAACATTTAACGCTTTATAAGGGAACCTCATTTATCAGAGACCGCCTCCTCTACCCTGTTTTTCATCAAAGAGCTATGAATCAGTTTCATCAAAGGATGAAGGAACTGATTATTGATAAGTCTTAGAAGGTTCACCTACCTGGTACCCTCTTAGGTGCTCATTGCTACCAGCAAAATTCACCCCGAAGTGTCATTCACAAAGAAAACCGGTCGTTCACAAAGAAAATGGGCAATTTTTTGGGAATTGTTTTAGCTTTTAAATAACGAATGGAGGTTCCTGGAACACGCTATCGTTAAGAATCGCTAACTAACCTAAAACGCCTGAATCATGAGACCCTCTATCTTATCAATCTGCATATTCTTTTTAATAATCACCGTAGTTACTCACATACTTGGTGCTCAGACCACCCCCAATACTCCATTTATTACTACCTGGAAAACGGACATCACTGGAACTTCGGAAAACAACCAGATCACTATTCCTACACAAGGTTCCGGCTATAATTATGATATCTATTGGGAGAGTGTTAATAATCTAAGTATTAATGGTACAATAAGTAATCTATCTGGAGATGTTACCATCACCTTCCCAGCAGTAGGAACATACCGAGTTGAGATTTCAGGTGAATTCCCCAGGATTTATTTTAATAATGAAGGGGATCGGCGAAAAATCTTAACGATTGAACAATGGGGTAGTATTGGCTGGACCTCGATGCAAAGGGCATTCAGGGGATGTAATAATTTAACAATACCTGCTACAGATGCTCCAAACCTTTCCAGTGTTACTGATATGTCTTTAATGTTTTCATTGGCATACTCCTTTAATCAGCCAATTGGTCACTGGGATGTGAGTAATATCAACAATATGGCTCAACTATTTCAGAGTACTCCCTTTAACCAGGATATAAGTAACTGGGATGTTGGAAATGTCACTAATATGACCTTTTTGTTTGTCAATGCAAAAGCCTTCAATCAGAATATAAGTGGTTGGGATGTGAGTAATGTTACAGACATGACTGCAATGTTTAATCAGGCACATGCATTTAATCAGGACATTGGTACTTGGAATGTGAGCAAAGTAACAAACATGAATGCAATGTTTTCTTTTGCTTTAAGCTTTAATCAGAATATTGGTAATTGGAGTATTGGAGATGTGACCAATATGTCCAGTATGCTAAGAAATGCTGGGCTCTCAACCGCGAATTATGATGCTACCCTTTCAGGGTGGGCTTCACAATCAGTACAAGCTAACGTAACTCTTGACGCAACCGGACTTACATATTGCGAAGGACTGGAGGCTCGCAACACCCTTACCTCGGATCCTAATAATTGGATCATTTTGGGAGATGCCGTAGAAACCGACACAGACGGAGATGGCTACGGAGACGCTTGTGATTGTGAACCTTTAAACGCTGATATCAATCCAGGTACGATTTGGTATGCAGATGCAGATGGAGATGGTGAAGGAGATGGTCAGAATACGACTCAAGCCTGTGCTCAACCAACAGGTTATGTTGATAATCCATACGATTGTGATGATGGCTTAGGAAGTGTCAACACGCAAGCTGCTGAAGTGATGGATGGGCTCGACAATAACTGCGATGGAATTGTGGATAATTTTCCAGACCAGGATGGAGATGGTATTCCAGATGAGTCAGACAACTGCCCTTTTAACCCCAACCCTGACCAGGCAGATACCGACGGAGATGGTATTGGAAATGTTTGCGATGAGGAAACCTGTGGGGATATGATTGATAATAATGGGGATGGTAATGTAGATGAAGATTGTTTCAAGCCTTTTATTACAACGTGGAAAACGGATAATCCAGGACCATCTGCTCCTAACCAAATTACCATCCCCACCACTGGTAGCGGCTATAGTTACGATATATATTGGGAGAAGGCTGATAATTCAAGTGTCAATGGTTCTCTTAGCGGAATCACCAGCAATGTAACCATTACTTTCCCTGAGGTGGGTATTTACAAAGTGGAAATTACTGGAGATTTCCCAAGAATATATTTTAACAATCAAGGTGATAAAGAAAAGATCCTGACCGTAGAGCAATGGGGAGATATTGAATGGACCTCCATGAGGGGTGCGTTTGAAAGATGTATCAACCTGACAGTACCAGCAACCGATGCACCAGATCTTTCTGTTGTTACGGATATGGGAAATATGTTCACTAATTGTTTCCAATTCAATCAACCAATTAACCATTGGGATGTTAGCAATGTCACCTCAATGCGTTACCTCTTTGGAGGTGCTGGATCATTCAATCAAGATCTAAGCAGCTGGGATGTTTCTAATGTAAGAAACATGCAATATTTGTTTGGTGGTGCCCGAGAATTTAATCAGGATGTTAACGGATGGGATGTAAGCAATGCTACAAATATGAGTCTTATGTTTCAGAATGCAGATGCATTTAACCAAGATTTGGATAGCTGGAATGTAAGTAATGTGACTAATATGAGTGGCATGTTCAGTTTGACCTCCTCTTTCAATGGAAATATTGGTAGCTGGGACGTAAGCAAGGTTACCAATATGTCACAGATGTTCTTTTTTGCCGAGGCTTTTCATCAGGATATCAGTGGTTGGGATGTCAGTCATGTTACGGATATGTCCTCTATGTTTAGAAACCATTACACTTTTAATGGTGACATCAGCAATTGGGATGTGAGTAGCGTTACAAATATGTCTTTTATGTTTTTGTCAGCTTCAACATTTGACCAGCCTATTGGAAACTGGAACGTAGCAAATGTGACAAACATGATTTATATGTTTTACGGAGCTTTAGCTTTCAACCAGCCTATTGGAGATTGGAATGTCGGCAAAATCACAAACATGCAGCAGGTGTTTTATAATGCTAGATCGTTTGACCAGCTTCTCGGAGAATGGGATGTAAGTAATGTCACCGATATGACTGATATGTTTAGCAACAGTGGACTTTCTATAGCGAATTATGATGCTACACTTGCTGGATGGGCAGCCCAAACACTCAAGCCCAATGTAACACTTGGTGCTAATGGACTTATGTATTGTGAAGGCGGAGATGCGCGCGAAATACTTACTTCAAACCCAAATAATTGGATCATTACTGGAGATGAAATCGAAGTTGGTTGTAATAACCAACCTCCGGTAGCAATTGATGACAATGTCACAACAGATGAAGATACTGATGTACTTATTTCTGTACTTGAAAATGATACGGATGACGGGACTGAACCTCTGACAATCTCAGCCACTACTACCCCCTCTAATGGAACAATTGTGGTCAATACAGACCAGACCATCACTTACACTCCAAACCCGAACTTCAATGGAAATGATAGTTTCACTTACACCATCAGTGACAATGAAGGCCTGGAATCTGAACCCGCAATAGTAACTATCGCAATAAATTCGGTAAATGATGCCCCGGTAGGCCAAGCCGATGAATTTACATCAAACGAAGACATATCAGTAACCATGGATGTCCTGGCAAACGATACGGATGCTGATGGGGATGCGCTTATCATCCATGATCTTTCAATGCCCAATCATGGTTCGGCAACAATTTCTGATGGAAATATTCTCTTTGTACCTGATGAAAATTTCAACGGTACAGATCAGTTTACCTATACCATCACGGATGGCACCGCAATCTCCGACCCTATTCAGGTCAGTATCGATTATCTTCCTGTCAATGATCCTCCTGTGGCTGTGGCAGACGCTTTCTCCATCGATTACGGTTCACCCGCTATTTTAAACGTGCTCTCCAATGATTCTGATGACGGTGGCATCGAAAACCTGGTAGTATTTGTGGATACTCCTCCTATGCACGGTACACTGGTAGTGAATTCGGATAATTCACTCACCTATACCCACGATGGTAGTTACACTTTCACGGATCAGTTCACTTACACGGTTACTGACAATGAAGGCGAAACCTCAGCAGCGGTTAGTGCATACATCACTATCATCGCTCCCGATGCCGATGGAGACGGCATCATCGATCCGGATGACAATTGCATCAATACTCCAAACGCTGAGCAACTGGACAACGACAGCGACGGAATAGGCGACGCCTGCGACCCTGACGACGACAACGATGGGGTGGCCGATGGTTCAGATATAGATCCGATGAACCCGATGATCTGCCAGGATGCCGATGGTGACGGCTGTGACGACTGCTCGGTGGGTATCGACGGCTTTGGACCTCTTGCGGACAATGACCCTGCCACTGACGGTCCGGACAACGATGCTGACGGAATTTGTGACTCAGATGATCCGGATGATGACAATGACGGAGTCGTCGATCAGAACGACTCAGATCCGTTCAATAACCTGGTTTGTAGTGATCTGGACGGAGACGGTTGTGATGACTGCACCAGCGGAACTTTTGATGTGAATGCCGACGGTACCGACACAGACGGTGATGGACTCTGTGACATTGGAGATCTTGATGACGACAATGATGGAGTAGCCGATGGTTCTGATATTGATCCTCTAAACCCGATGATCTGTCAGGATGTCGATGGAGATGGATGCGATGATTGTAGCGTAGGTTCCGACGGTTTCGGACCCCTTGCTGACAATGACCCTGCTGCAGATGGTCCGGACAACGATACTGATGGAATTTGTGACTCAGCTGATCCTGATGATGACAATGACGGAGTCGTCGATCAGAACGACTCAGATCCGTTCAATAACCTGGTTTGTAGTGATCTGGACGGAGACGGTTGTGATGACTGCGCCAGCGGAACTTTTGATTTGAATGCAGACGGCATAGATACTGACGGTGATGGGCTTTGCAATGACGGTGATACAGATGATGACAACGATGGATGTGATGACGTGGAAGACGCAGAACCTTTAGTGGCTGGAAATGATTCGGATGGAGATGGCTTCATTGGTGGTTGCGATATCTGTGATGAAGATCCAAACAACTGGACTGAGGCGGGCTGTGCCTTTTGTCTTGACGGTGATGGTGACGGGTACTTTGCTGGCTGTGATGATTATGTGACCGTAGCAGGACCCGATTGTGACGACACCAATGCAGTTCTTAATCCTGAAACAGTATGGTATGAAGATGCTGACGGAGATGGATTTGGAAACCCTGAAGAATCGGTTGTCCAATGTGAACAACCTTCCGGCTACATTCTGGACGGAAATGATACCGATGATACAAATGAGTACCTGAATCCGAATAATGCTGCCCCAATTGCTAATGCAGGTGTTGATCAGTCAATCACAGTCGGGGAAGTAGTTACCCTGGATGGCAGTGATTCATCCGACCCAGATAATGACATGATCAACTACGGCTGGTCAATTGTTTCTGCACCAACAGGTAGCACAGCAGCTATTACAGGGTCGGGAGCATTTGTTGGAATTACGCCAGATGTGGCAGGTGATTATACGGTTCAGCTTATTGTGGATGATGGATTCGTATTTAGCGATCCTGATGAAGTGGTAATCACCGTGCTTTCACCAGAGGAAGCTATTGAAGAACTGACTACTTCCATACAAGATCTGGTCAATTCAGGCACAATCTCTTCATTCCAGGGAACCATCTTAAGTGGACCGCTGGACAGAGCACTGAGGTTTGCTGACAGAGGTAATACCCGCGTGGCCACCTTACAGTTGAATTCGTTTAAATTCAGGGTGAGATTGTTCGCCTTCTTTGGTTTGATGGACGACAACGAGGCACAGACCCTACTTGATGGCGCAGACTCCATCATTGACTCACTCAATAATGGATCCGGTTCTTCTGCCCGTGTTGCTGGCGAGGTCACAGAGATTGACGAACATGTCCCCGAAAAGATTCCTGAGAACCAGATTTCTGTCTATCCCAATCCATTTCATCAGGAATTCAGTGTCGAGTATTTCAGCTTAACAGATGCTACCGTGCGGATCTCTGTATATGATATCAATGGTAAACAGATCCAGGATCTGAAGACGATAGCAGTGAACGAATTCCGCTTTTATCGCTGGAAGTTTAAACCGGCTATGGACGTACCATCTGGTATCTATCTATTGACTATACAAGGAGAAAATGTCAACCAGGTGCATAAACTCTTATATTCCAAAGAATAATCACTAACCGGTACTTAACGGTTAATAGTGCAGGCTCAAAATTCTTTTGAGCCTGCCTCTTTTTGCTACCTGAATACCGGCAAAACGGAGGGTTCGCAATTGGATACTGATGCAAGAGAATGGTAAGAACAAAACAACAATTGAGCATAAAACACGATACAAGGGTACATCACTCATCAGGGATAGTTGCTTTACCCCTACTTCATCAAAAAGCCATCACGCAGTTTCATCGGAAAATGAGTGAACTTATTATTAAGAAATTGTAATATTCGCTTTCGGTCTACATTGCCGAATTGTTAACATTTCAAGTTGATAACAAACTGAATGACAACATCTTAAACATTTGGTACACTTCGGGAATTAAGAGATAATTAGCGTAGTATTAAATCGCTATACATCCTTAACACAATATTTCTCTGCGCTTAAATTCTAAGCAATAGCTGAGTAGTTACTTGGTAGAAAATTAAATCTACCTACACTATGAAACTACTCAACAAAATTTCTTTCTTTATTTGTTTACTGGCCATGACTGGTTCAGTCATGTTTAGTTGCGAAGGCCCTGAAGGTCCTGCTGGCCCACAGGGTCCTGCCGGTACTGACGGAGCTGATGGAGCTCCCGGACAAGATGGAGCGGACTTTACTCCAGCCATGGATGAACTTGTACCGCTAGAATCATCTGTTGTGCCAAATACTGTGTTCAAAGCCGGACCGGATTTCTCTTTGGATCAAGTTACCATGATCATGACATCAAAGGATATCCTTCAGTCTGATTCATCCTTCGTTTATGGATCCTATACTGATGGAGCAGCTCTATTCCCGAACACTGATGGGTCCTATTCATTTATCGTAAACCTCGAGAGAGACTATTCCATTGCACGTATTCGAATGAATGAAAACCTTCAGCCAGTACAAGGCGACTACATTGTCAATGCCACTGCCACTGCTTATACCGCACAATGCTCGGGATCTTCTATCACAGAAGCTGAGCATGGGTTCGGACCTTGGTACCTGTCTGGCGGTGAGTGGGGAGGTTCAAGCAAGGGAGTTTTTCTTATTGACCCTTTCTCAGCTCCTGATCAGGCATCCTATGCTCAACGACTCCCCGCTCTTGGTGAATGGTCAACGGAAAATGCTGTAGTGATCGGCAAAGATGCATATGCAGACAAAACCCTGGCATTTATCGGGGATGATGATAGCAGCAATGACTACCCAGATGGTCATTTTGGAATGTACGTTGGCGACAGGGGTGACCTGACAACCGGAGATCTTTTTGTCCTGAGAGGCAAAAATGCTACTGAAACTGATCCTGGTTTGGGTGGGCTACTTTTTGAAATGGGGATGGCAGAAGGTGAGACTTATGATGTGGAATGGGTTAAAATGACAGAAAGAACCATTGATGAGCTCAATCAGGAAGCCATCGACTCTTCAGCAATTGGGTTTCAAAGAATCGAAGACATCGACTGGAGAAGAGGTTCTGCTGCCAACCAAAGAACAATCTTCTTTGCTGTGACCGGAAGGATCGTGGATGATGCGCTTGCCAAAAGAGGCACTTCTTTTGGAAGAATCTACATGCTTGAGCTCAATGAGAACGACCCAATGGGTGATGCCAAGCTAACGTGCATTCTTGATGGTGACAAAGTAGACGGTATGGCTGATGGATTTCACTCACCTGACAACATCATGGTTACTGAAAACTACGTTTACATCCAGGAAGATCCGAATGGCTACGCTGATGAAAATGATGCTATTGTAGGCTGGGCCAAACTTTACCAGTATAACATTGAGACTCCAGAGTTAAAAGTAGTTCTTGAGTGTGATGAGGACAACAACGCAAACTATGGTGGAGGTGGCCGATGGGAGATCACCGGACTAATAGACGTAACTGATATTATTGGGGCTACTGAAACTACTTTCATTGGTGGTGTTCAGGTTCATGGATGGGACTACGAAAGTCTTCCACAATCAGCTATAAGGGCTGATGGAAGAAAATTCTTTGACGCGACAGCCATCGATGGTGTAGATGCAGGTCTTGAGGGATCATTCCTTTTCAAAATCACAGGATTAGAATAAGGTATGCCAAAAACATATTGTGAGTTATCAAAAGAGCTGCTCCTTTATGGAGCGCTCTTTTTTTTGATGATTTTGTTTGGATGCTCAAACACAGAGACCAGAAAGCCACTCCAGGATTTGCCATCACTTTTTAATGATGATATAAAGCGATACTATAAGCAAACACTGGATAGCGCTACTTACTATCTCGCTCAAATGGACACTTCCCTGAGTCTCGACCAAAATCAAAAATTGTATTTTCTATCCCGAAAATGGTACAAGTATGCTGAACCCATGATCATCGCCTACGATCATGAGAACTATAAGACTATCAATGGACCAAACCTTCTAAAGGTTGAAGCGGAAGACTTTACTGATATTAAAAAAACAGAGCCCACCAGCTACCAGGTTCTTGAGGAGCTACTCTTTGCTGAAGAGACGCCTGATAAAATTACCCTGCACAGGAATATTAACTTTCTAAGTGCCCGCCTGCCCTTTATACGAAACAACAATATGCTTTTTGACCAGCGGGACCAGCATCACCTTAAAATGATCCGTGATGTAATTGTAAATATCGCAACCAAAGGCATCACCGGCTTTGACTCCCCAGCCCTCCTTATGTCGCTGCAAGAGGCCATATACAGTTATGAAAGTCTCGCTAGAATTATTGAAATATACCAAGAAGCTTTCAATGATAAAGAGCTATTTGCTGAATGGAAAAATGAAATCGAAGCTAGCAAAAAAGTACTTGCTGACGGAGAATTTAATGCTTTTGACAGATATACTTTTATAAGGGATCATATTAACCACCAGCTTAGCCTTCTGAAAAAAACTGCTGAGGACTTTGGTATTGAACTCAACACTTCAAGACCTTTAAATCCAGCGTCAGATAATCTGTTTGCCAAGGACTTTTTCAATATCAGTTACTTCAGTCCTCCAAATTCCCCGGAAATAACAGCCGACTTAATTTCGATAGGGAAAGCCTTATTCAATGACCCTTCACTATCCAAGACAGGAGATATGAGTTGTTCAACCTGCCACAGGGAGGAGTTAGCCTTTACAGATGGGCTGCGGAAATCTAAAGGAACAGATGGCATGGAGCTTCAAAGAAATTCGCCTACTTTAACTTATTCTGGCTACCAGTACAAGTTCTTCCTTGATGGCCGTGCATCAGCACTGGAAAGTCAGATTGTGGGTGTATTGAACAATACCAATGAGTTTCATACTTCACTCGAAATCATGACAAAGACAGTGGAAAATAATAAAGGGTATTTGCTAGCCTTCGATTCTATCTACCCTGATGGTGTCAATCAAAGAAACATTCGAAATGCCATAGCAGCATATATAAGAGATCAATCTTCCTTCGATTCAAAATTCGATCGAAATATGCAAGGAAAAGAAGTAACACTTTCTGAAGCGGAAGTAGATGGATTTAACCTATTTATGGGGAAAGCTGCCTGTGCTACCTGTCATTTCCCTCCTGCTTTTAATGGTACCGTACCTCCGAAATTTCTGGAAACGGAATTTGAAAACCTGGGTGTTCCAGCCAATGCCAGTTTTACAAATCCTGAACTGGATAGTGATCCGGGTGCTTATTATCCATTTGAAGTAGAGGAAAGAAGAGGTTTCTTTAAAACACCAACCATCCGCAATATCGACCTTACGGGGCCTTACATGCACAATGGAGTATTCGATAGTTTGGAGCAGGTGGTGAGGTTCTACAATTTTGGTGGTGGATCCGGCATGGGACTTGACATTCCTTATCAGACTTTGCCGACTGATTCATTGCAGCTTTCAGAAGAAGAGCAAAAAGCAGTCGTTGCTTTCATGAAGACTCTGACAGATATGAAGCTAGAGAAATTGTAAACCAGCTCTTGATTTTTGAGTCTGGTTCATGGTTTAGACTATCTGCAGAGTGGAATTTTTTATTGAATTCTAATGGTAAAGCAATAAATTGGAGAGCTGATCAGTCGGCATTCACTCGAGTTCCACTTTGATTTAATGCAGAACATGAACCTATGACCAATTTATATTTAACAACCAAAACAGAAGTATTCATTATCCTTTTGCTAGTTCTGTCTGGGGCCTGTAGGACACCGGAAAGACCAGCAGATCTTCCTAACATTATATTTATCCTGACAGATGACCATCGCTGGGATGCACTGGGAGTGAGAAACCATCCTTTTCTGAAAACTCCCAATCTTGATCGAATGTCAATGGAGGGTGCATTATTTGAAAATGCGTTTGTTACAACTTCATTATGCTCCCCTAGCAGAGCTTCTATTTTAACAGGATTATATGCCCACAACCATGGTGTTGTGGATAATTACCATCCCGTGGATAGCTCCTTAATCTTTTTCCCTCAGTATTTACAAGATGCAGGATACGAAACGGCATTTATAGGAAAGTGGCATATGGGAGATATTGATGATCCCCAAAGAGGGTTTGATCATTGGGTGGCTTTTCGAGGGCAGGGCACTTACTATCCCGATGGCCATGGAACCACTCGGGTAGTACCTCAAACACGATATGATGGGTTCAATATCAATGGTGAAAGAAGAGTGCCACAAAAAGGATATATCACCGATGAACTGACTGATTATGCTATTGAATGGATGGAATCTATAAGGGAGGAGAACCAGCCTTTTTTCCTATATATTAGTCATAAAGCAGTGCACTCCGATTTTGTGCCGCGAGATGAAGACAAAGGAACTTACAAAAATGCAGAATGGTCTCCACCTCCCACCTTTGCAAATACACCTGAAAATCGTTTAGGCAAGCCACGTTGGCTCATTGATCAGCGAAATAGTCGACATGGAGTGGATTATGGTTATAACCTTGACACTTTTGATGTCGCTTCTTATTATAAAAGATACTGTGAAGCGCTCATTGCTGTAGATGACAACGTAGGTCGGTTAATGGGCTACCTGGAGAAAAATAATCTCGCTAAGAACACACTTTTAGTTTATATGGGTGATAATGGCTTCCAATTCGGAGATCATGGCTTGATTGATAAGCGGACGGCTTATGAATCATCAATAAGAGTACCTCTGCTGATGAGGTATCCTGATAAAATTAAGCCAAACTCACGCTTCAATCATATCATTGCCAACATCGATATCGCTCCTACATTACTGGAAGCTGCCAATGTAAATGGAGGCAATTTTGATGGAGACAGTCAATGGGGTGTTATTAGCAATGCAGGAGAAGGAACAGGACGCAAAAATTTGCTATACGAATATTACTGGGAATGGAACTACCCACAAACTCCCACGATTTTTGCGATTCGAAACGACAAGTTTAAGCTTATTAGATACCATGGCATCTGGGATACTGATGAACTTTATGATATAGAAAATGATCCGCTAGAACAGCACAACCTTATTCTTGATCCCAAAATGAGTGAAATTGTGCATTCTATGAGAGAACAACTATTTGAAATGCTAGAAGAGTCTAATGGACTTAATGCACCCATCTTACCTGATCGAGGAAGACAATATTTTAACCGACACCCAGAAAGATCGAAACAAGGCAAATTCCCCCAGTGGTTTTACGAGGGTTTTGTTCCGGTAACGCAATAACCTTACTTAAGAGACATGTTGCTTAATTGATCCCAAACAATTTGTAAATGTGTAAGCTCATGGCGTTTATTCACACTAATTCCTTACATCATGTACTTGAATTTCACTTATCTTAGCCAAAAAAACACCATGAGAGAAATAATGCTTATTCTTCATTTCATCGGATTAGCCATGGGGCTGGGAACAAGCTTTGCTTTCTTCTTCCTGGGGAGAGCCTCTGCAAAAATGGAGCTTGAAGCAGGTAGAAATTTTATCATGAATGCCTTTTCAATCAGCACCATGGGTCATATTGGCTTAGGCTTGCTGTTTATTTCCGGGGGATACCTGATGACACCCTACTGGTCTATCCTGGGATCATCACCCATCCTCATCACTAAACTGGTTCTTTTCCTGGTACTGGGAGCTTTGATTGGAATCATCAGCTCAAAAGCGAAGAAAGCCCGAAAAGGAGATGAGTCTCAGTTGAAAGCAATTCCTGTTCTTGGCCCACTTGCCCTATTAACCGGAATATCAATAGTTATATGTGCTGTATATTACTTTAAATAGCACGTTGAGAAATTCTAAAAATGTAGGACTTGGAATTGCTTTAGGAGTTGGTATTGGATGCGCCATTGGTGTAGCTACAGATAATCTTACCATGTGGGTGGCCTTGGGAATGGCAATCGGACTAATCATCGGGTTTGGTCCCAGATTTAGTAGGAAAAAGTAAACTATTTGGTGAATTAATGCCTTTCCATATATAATGGTTTCTACTTACGGAGTTGTTATCGTAATATTGTAAATAACCATTTTGTAGATTTAGTCAAGAAACTCTAGCAGGTATCTTATGCGAATTTTCTCTTTCATTATTTTAATATCAATTACATATTGGGCAACTGCTCAGTCTCAAAATCTCATCGGGAGTGCACAGCAGCAAAATGGCCGGGCCGGCTTCTTTGGTACTTTGATGAATACAAAAGAAACTAATAATACCATAGATGGCGATCCCTATTTCAGTCCCAATTGGAAACCAGGTATGCTCTACCTGGAAAATGACGTTGAAATAAGTGTAAATCTCCTTAATTACAATGTCTTTGAAAGTAGTCTGACGTATATGGAGCGAAATAAGGAGTACCTGATCTCAACATATACGGACCTGAAAAAATTTGAAATTGGTAATGATGTATTCGTCTACCTATATTCTGATCACAGCAAGGATATTTATCAACTACTCAGTGATGGACCCATCCGTCTGCTGAAAAGATATTACTGCAAAATCCTTATGGGAATGGAATCAAAAGGCATCATTGGTGCTACCAACGACAAATACATGATGAATGACGATCTTTATGTCCAGAAAGAAGGATTACAGCCAGACGAGTTTAAAACCCGAAAAAGGGATCTTTTCAAACTAATGGATGATAAAAGGGAAGAAATCAAAGTTTACATCGATGACAAAGGCCTGAATATCAACAAAGAGGAAGATCTTATTCAGGTTTTTAATTATTATAACGAGCTCATTTCTACTTAATTCCGTCACTTCTTACCCCTATTTCCCGGACTTCTTTCAGGTCTCAAAATAATTTGCTGACCAAGGTAATTGTTCATAATAGAATTATGAGGAATTTTGCCCCATGATGAAAGATATTGAGAATGTGACCCTCACGTACCTTACGGAAGAGGATTACCATCATTTAAGGGAGGCCATGATCATTGCTTATCCCAACATGCAAAATCCACATTGGAAGGAGGCGGAAATAAAGCAATTGATCAAGAAATTTCCAGAAGGTCAGGTAGCGGTAAAGGTTAATGACCAGATAGCAGGTTGTGCATTGGCTATTATCGTCGATTACCAAAAGTTCAACCATCAACATACTTATAAAGAAGTAACCGGAAACTATAAGTTCAGCACCCATAAGTCTGATGGTGACATGCTTTATGGTATCGATATTTTTATTCTCCCTGAATACCGGGGGTTACGACTTGGAAGAAGATTATACGACTACAGGAAAGAGCTCTGCGAAAACCTGAACCTCAAAGGGGTGGCTTTTGGGGGGAGAATCCCCAACTACCATAAATACGCTAAGGAGCTTACACCGAAACAATATATTGAGAAGGTAAAACACAAGGAAATTCAGGACCCTGTGCTTGACTTCCAGATGTCAAACGATTTTCATCCAAAGCTCATTCTTAAAAACTATCTGGAAGGAGACAAAGCTTCAAAAGATTATGCTGTCTTGCTGGAATGGTCCAACATCTACCACGAAAAGAGCTCAGAAGAGCTCACGACCACCAAAACAAAGACTGTTGTCCGGTTAGGGCTTATTCAGTGGCAAATGCGACCATACAAAGACATGGCTGACCTTATGCAGCAAGTTGAGTATTTCATTGATACCATTTCCAGGTATCGCTCTGACTTTGCTGTGTTTCCGGAGTTTTTCAATGCTCCTTTGATGGCGGAGAATAACCATTTATCAGAGCCAGAAGCTATTAGAAAGCTTGCTAAATATACAGAGATCATCACGCAAAAACTTGGTGAGCTTGCTATCTCCTACAACATTAATATTATCACAGGTAGCATGCCCGAAGTGATAGATGGCAGGTTGTTCAATGCTGGTTATCTGTGCCATCGCGATGGTAAGATAGACAGATACGAAAAAGTACATGTGACCCCCGATGAGGTCAAAGTATGGGGTATGGAAGGAGGATCTCAGATCAAGGTATTTGATACAGACTGTGGTAAGATCGGTATCCTGATCTGCTATGATGTGGAATTCCCCGAACTCGGTAGAATTTTATCCGAACAGGGAATGGATATTCTTTTTGTTCCGTTTCTCACCGATACCCAAAATGGATATTCAAGGGTAAGGCTTTGTGCACAAGCCCGTGCCATCGAAAACGAATGCTATGTTGCTATTGCAGGTAGTGTGGGTAACCTCCCTAAGGTCCATAACATGGACATGCAGTTTGCTCAATCCATGGTCTTTACTCCATGTGACTTTGCCTTCCCTTCAAATGGAATCAAGGCAGAGGCAACACCAAACACGGAGATGATGCTTATTGCTGACGTTGATATTGACCTGTTGAGAGAATTAAATCAGTTTGGTAGTGTACAGAATCTTAAAGATAAAAGAAGTGACCTGTACCAGGTAAGTTTAAAAAAATAAAGCCTACGATCTTCTGATCATAGGCTTTATCCAACAACCATTTTTTTTTTAATAGTAAGAATAGTACGTTATTTCATTTGCAGACCCGGTTACCCGTCTACTTGTAGGCATACCGTCCAAATTGAATACGTAGGTAAAATCATATTGATAAAGTTTTTCGCTATCCTCGAAGAGGGATCCTCCAGGCAATTTACTTTGTGAAACAATTGTCGGAATCACATTGAACATAGGGAATGGATTGGCTTTATCTTGATAACTTCTATAAGTTTCAGTAGAAATCAGTGTGAATTCCTCCTCCCCGTTAATCTCTTTTACCGAGTAGGCAAGCTTCTTGTAAATATTGCCATCTTCATGGTTTAGATAAATAAATACCAGGTCCTTGATGTATTCCCCATTAGGCTGCCGGTAAAAACTAGCCATACCGCCTAAATAACCTGCATCATCATAATCATATAGGTGGTATGATTTAACCACATCATCTTTGAAGTTTTCTGACTTCACAAGCCTTCCATTCTCATAGGTGAAAACTTCATAGATATTTTCGTAGTCGGTAATCCTCACCAGATTTCCCTGCTCATCATAACTAAATGTTTGTGTACCACGAGACGTCCCGGGAGTTCTTTTTTCCCAATGAATCTTCTCTAATCTTCCTTTCTCATCGTATTCATACATTTTACTGTAGAACCAGCCCCCACCTGTAGTCTCGTAAGATTTAGGCTTGCCAATCAGTTCATCATCAAGTACCTTCAGGTTCATTGTCTTCAAATCTCCGATTTGCAGAGCGCCTTCCACATTAGTAATCGTCAGCTCTACACTTTTATGTCCATGCAAAAGTGTGTTGTCGATTCCACCAACAAAGAAGGTTGCTTGCCTTGCGCCAAAAGGAATATCTATTACAGCTATTTCATTCGTAAAGGTCAGATCACTGGAAACAAGGTTTTCAATGGATTGGTCAAATGCGATGGTGACTTTACCTGGTGCTGGTGCTGGTGTAGGCATGGTAAGAAGGATGACCCTTCCTCCTGTTGAATTTTCTTTGATTTCAACCAATCCTTCAGCAAAACTTATTCTGGCAGGTGCTTCATCATCCAGAATTGTAATCTCTATATCTTTTAACTGACCCATTAAGAATCCGTCACTTAATTCATCAATTGAAAGTAGGAGTGTTTTACTATCCTCAAGTTTTTCGTCATCCACAGGAGTTACTACAATGAATGCAGCGGTATCACCTTCCTCTATATCGAGGGTAATCTTACCCTCTACAACTTCATTGTCCAGATAGAAAGCTGCTTCAAATGCTGAAGACAATTCAATAATTGCCTGTCCATCCTGAACTGCGGCTTTATCAAAAACCAATGCAATTTTATTAGCTCCCGAATTTTCAGAAATCGAAACATCTCCCTGGAACTGTGCTACCACGGGAGATAGTTGACCAGCTTCGTCTTCGTTACATGCTATTAGTCCTGCCATCACTGTGATAGCAAAAATCATTTTGAATATTGATCTCATAAATCATCAGCCCATGAGTAAAGTGGGCGATTGATATACGGCCAAATAATATTTGGTGTTTCGTTGTGGTCCGCAAGCCGGATAAAATTTATATGAGTAGTAGTTTTTCGGGATAAGCGAACAAAACTTGATTTGAATAATCTTAAACAGATCAATATAATTGTCCGGAATCGAAGTGTGTATTCGTTATCTTGTAAATACAATCCCTATGAAAACGGCTGAAGAACATTTTCAGAACATTTGTACATCACTCACGGTAAATCCAGGTGTAGAAACTGGAAACATGATGAGTTCACCAGGACTAAAATATCAAAAGAAAGTTTTTGCTTTTTTATATAAGGAAAAAATGGGATTTCGATTAGGGCCAAATTTTGATCCCATTAAATGGGGACTCAAAAATCCTGAGCCCTTAAGTCCGTTCAAAACCAAACCCCCTCTCAAAGGCTGGCTGGTGATCGATCAGAAAGAAATGGAATTTTGGGAGCCACTAGCCGAAATGGCTTTAACTTTCACTAAAACCTTAAAATAATGGCTACTGACCCCTACCTGCTGGATCGAATTCGAAAAGTCCTGAAAGATCAACAAACCACCTGGACCGAGAAAAAGATGTTTGGTGGAGATTGCTTCATGGTAGACAATAAAATGTGCATCGGTACTTACAAAGGAGGTATCATGGCCCGTGTTGATCCTGATAAAATTGATGCTTTGGTAAAACATGAGGGTGCAGCCCAAATGATTCATGGAGGGAGACCAATGACCGGATATTTATTCATCGAATCTACAGGATATGACAGCGATGAGGACCTTGAACTTTGGGTAAGAGAATGCCTGGAGTTTAACCCAAAAGCAAAATCAAGTAAGAAAAAATAATAGACATCATTATGCAAAAGATCACACAATCCACTTTTCAATTTCTCAAATCATTGAAGAAAAACAATGATCGTGACTGGTTTAAAGATCACAAAAAGGACTACGAATCTGCAAAAAAGGAATTTATCGACTTCATGGATGCGTTGATCTCGGAGATAGTCAAATTCGATAAGAACATTGCCCACTTTTCTGCCAAAGACACCATTTTTAGGATTCACAGAGATGTCAGATTTTCTAAAGATAAGTCACCTTACAAGACCAATTTTGGGGCACATGTCACGTCCGCTCCTAAAAAATCGGAAATTCATTCCAGAGCTGGATATTATATACATCTAGAGCCCGGCGCTACAATGTTAGCGGGAGGGGCTTATATGCCTGAAGGCAATTGGCTTAAAGCCATACGCCAGGAAATACACTACAATGCAGATGCACTCAGGAAAATCATCAATGATCCGGGTTTCAAAAAATATTTTACCATGGAGGGCGAAAAACTCAAGACTGCACCGAGAGATTACCCCAAAGACCATCCAGAAATAGAACTACTCAAGCAAAAGAGTTTCCTGGCCGTTCATCGATGTGATGACAAGGAAGTGCTGTCTGATGATTTCCTGAAACACTGTGCCGGGGCTTTCAAAGCGCTGTATCCTTTCGACCAGTTTTTAAATCAGGCTGCGGAATAGTTACAGGTATTTATTGAGCATCATATACCTAACAGCTTTGCGATAAATTCCCTGCAGGGGTTCACTTAACTGTGTACCTATATTATGCTCTTTTCCATCCTGGTAAGTAAAGAGCTTATGGAACTGACCAACTTTCAAATAACCAGCCTCAACAAATTCAGTTTTTTCCCCATCTCTGATCACCGGCTCAGCAAGACGTTTCATGATCACAATTTCGGTCTTCTTTTCCATGATATTATCAGTAATAACGACTGCCAGACGACCTATCTCATGGGGCTCAGACTTGAGGTTTGCTCCCTGGTTGATGTAATACATCCCGACCTCTCCAGGCATGGGCTTAAAGGTGATATCCGAACTATAGTCCCTTTTGACCAGCTGACTTTCTAATGATTCTTGATAAAACGCTCTTTCATTCCAGTACTTCAAAGTATCCTCTCTCAACTGATCAGTATAGTCATCAATTAATAGTAGCTCTTCCACATTCTTTTGATGAAAACCATCTGCGAAGATTTCAACTCCTCTACTTTCTAACTCATGCTTAATCACTTTCTCTTCATTGAGGTATGATACATTACACTTAAGTACACATTGAATACCCAAAGCAGAAAAGTCTAACTCGTTCCACAGTATTTCTTCATGCCCTGGATAACCAGTTTGAAATTTTCTCTGTTGCATTGTCAACACCACTTCTCCATTGAGATCCTTAAATGTAAGATCAACAAATTTGGCCAGACTCGCATCTCCTGATACAGAACCGATCTCCTTTTTGTCCTTGTACAATACACCCTTTTTTATTTTATAACCAGGCGCATCTACTAAAACTGAAAACATGATTAGAACCAGTAAAACTTTCATAAGCCTATCAATGTAGTTATAAGTAATTTAACTACTTTTTATTTTTCAGGTAATTCTTTTGTAATAAATACTCAGGCAGTAATGATTCAGGAGGCTAAATGATACCCAAGCCTTGTGTTTTTGATATGTTTGAAATCCCTAAACACAAAGTCATGCAAAGAAGGAAATTTATCAAGCGAGTTGGAATGAGTACCTCAGCCCTTTCAATGGTACCCGGACTCAGTCATGGATTGCAGAGCTCATCTTATCCGCCCTACAAGTATCCTTATCCCTCCACATTTGAAGAAGCAAAGAATGATGAGGGGCATGTTGCTTTACGGCTGGCTTTTACTGGAGATGGTCAGGTGGTGAAAAACCTGGCCGGAAAGATCAGGGTGAGTAAAGGTTCTGTTGCCAGAATCAAAAGCACACACTTTGAAAGCAGTGACAAATTCAACGAGGACAAAGACACTTATTACCTCATTCCCAACAATGGCAACCAAGATGTCATCACGATATGGATGAGCGACATCTCAGAAGCTACCTCCTTCAATGCTGGATCGGGCATTAAATTTAACGCAGAAGACCTTCTCAAACAGCCAGAGATCACAGGCAAAACGGGAGATATCAGCTGGACTGCTAACTTGCTCTACTATCATGAGATCGGGGAGATCGACCCGGCAGATGTAGGGATCAATGTACCGGGCGATGACTTCAACTACGTGGCGATGGCCGACCCACAAGGTGGTGACCCGTTTGTCGAACCGGATACATTGATGACCCGCATGCGCGTACATAATGCCTTCCTGGAAGAAAGCGTGGACCTCGTAAAAAAGATCAACTGTGATCCAAAATTCACGATGGTTATCGGGGATATCACGGATGGACAGGGCAAGGAAGAGGATTTTGTTCAAATGAATAAGTTCCTGAAAAAGGTCAACGGTCCCCTCCTGTATTCAATTGGAAATCACGAGACTACCTACCGGGTGGCCCTGGGGCCCGGATACAACATGGACGGCTTTGGCAATTACTTCGCTGCTCAAAAGGCCGTGAATGGTTTGGAGAAACTGCTTTACTCCTTCAACCTTGGGCAGTGGCATTTTGTAGTATGGCCCGATCCTCTTCGGGCACACTTTTTTGAGACACACCCCCACTATTTCGACTGGCTGGAAAGAGACCTTGAAAAATACAAGGACAGACCCATCATGTTTTTCCAACATGTGCCCATACACCCAATTGGTATCAATCCGATGATCAGCTACACGGAGGATATAGGCACCAAAAAGGAAGTCCTTCGGGTCCTTAAGAAATACGGAAATGTGAAATACGTGTTGAGTGGGCATGTGCATATCCCCATCAAATCTTCCTTCAAAACTGCTGTGGAAATCGATGGCATTAAATTCATCAACCTTCCAGCAGCGGGATATCGTCCAAGAGCATTTGGTGAGGAAGACTATAATGGTGGACTGAGCCAGGGCATCGCCATTGTAGAGGTAAAGGGCAAAGAAGCGGATATCACTTTTAAATCCATCACGCTGGAAGAATATAAATACCCCAGCGTTTTTCCAAAACTTGATCAGGAGGTTTTTTCATTAGAGTTAAAGGAAAAATGGGAGCTTCCGGCTGGCGGTCAGTTTGTAAACGGCAGCTTTGAAGAAGAGCTGAAAGGATGGGGCAAGCGATGGATTTACCAGGAGGATGAAAATCCAAGTAACATTGCTGAGGTCACCGAAATACCCAACACCAGGGATCATGCTTTATACCTCTTTACCAGGATCAGGGGATACAATAAACCAGGGCAGGATCGATGGCCTCAAAACTTGAACCGGGTTTACCAGGCGGTGAGTGTCTTTCCAGGGGACGCTCCCCAGATTAACTTTAGATACCAGGTAGACCTGGCTAAAAGCAACCGAAATGCCCTCTGTGGTGCATATGTGCTTGTGGAAGGTTATTCCGGCACAACCAAGCAGCTCAATATCATGTATTGTCTGGGTAAAGCATGGTTCCATACCGATGGATATAACTCCGACCCGCATATCGTAATAGATCTTGGAAATGAAAATAAAGGATGGCATTCTGCTTCCCTAAACATTGCTTCGGATCTGTATAAACATGGGAATGAAACCAGCTTCAATGACCTTAAAGTAGATCGTCTGGTTGTTACACTGGGCACCTGGAGTGCCAATGATGGTCACAACAAATCATACGGGGTCTACCTGGATGAGTTTGTTTACAACAGCAAGTCATCAGAAGTTTCAAATGTTGATGGTGAATCACTTAGATCAATACCATCAGATGATCAATGGTACAGAAGGACGAAACACATGGCCGGAGACCATTGGTATATCCAGGATAATCCCACTAAGTTTACGTAAAAAGCACCCCATGAGAATTGTTTTCCAGATCCCTATAATTATTTTTTTGATCACCAGCTGCGCGGCACCTCAGGAGAAAGCCTCTCGACCCAATATTCTCTTGATTATGGGTGATGACATTGGGTTTTCGGATATCGGCTCTTATGGAGGTGAGATCGAAACGCCTAACATCGATTTCCTTGCTAAAAATGGTCTAAGATTTCAGACCTTTTATAACATGGCCAAGTGTAATCCCACCAGGTCTTCAATGCTCACCGGATTGTATAATGGTGGTGAGGGTGCTGTACACCTGGGGCACCTAACCAAACAAGCGGGTTATTATACGGTCATGAGTGGCAAAGAACATTTTGACAAGTGGGTACCGGATTACTGCAAAGCCGAAAACGTTTTTGAGCATTCATTCTATTTCTGGGCTACCACAGAGTTCTTTCTGCCTCCTTCTGGAGAATTTGAGCGTCCTTTCTACCTGGAGGGAAAGCAAATCCCAGCTTCTGAGATCGAATACCAGAAAGCACCCATGCACAAGACGGACTTCATCACAGACTATGCACTCAAGTGGCTTGATGCAAACCCTAACCCTGACGATCCATTCTTTTTATACCTCCCCTATCATGCAGCACACTATCCGCTCCAGGCCAGACCGGAGGATATCGCCAAATACCGGGGCAAATACATGAAAGGATGGGATGTATTGAGAGAGGAAAGATATGAAAGGATGAAATCCATGGGGATCATCTCAGATAAAACACAGTTAAGCCCGGCAGAGGGCAACCTCAACAAATTCCGGGGACCCTTAAAACCCGCTTACACTGACCATTATCCATGGGAGTCATTGACAGACGCGCAAAAGGACTCATTGGACCTTGAGATGGCGGTATTTGCTGCCATGATAGACCGGATGGATCAAAATATCGGCAGGGTGCTCGATCATTTAAGAAACAAAGGTCAATTGGAGAATACGCTGATCATGTTTCTCGTTGACAATGGCTCCTGCCCATTCTATGCCAATAAGATCGAAGATGTGCAACCAGGGCCAGCCAACTCATACTGGAGCTTGCGATCTACCTGGGCCAACCTGGGCAATACCCCTTTTCGTCAATACAAACAGGCCGGCTTCGAAGGAGGAAGCAGGACACCATTCATCGCCTACTGGCCAGAAGTGATCCGACCCAACACCATTACCGACCAGCCAGGGCACATCGTTGACATGGCACCTACATTTCTGGATGTGCTGGAAACAGACTATCCGGAAACCATCAATGGATTTCCAACGATTCCGCTCCACGGCAAATCGCTCCTGCCAATTTTCAAGGGAGAGCAGCGTAAGGAACCGGAATATTTCATGTCCGGACTGGACAGATTCAGAATGTTCAGGTCCGGTGATCATAAAATCGTCCGTATGAATGGTGAAGACTGGCAATTGTATAATGTGATTGAGGATCCTTCAGAACTCAATGATCTTGCTGCCGGGTCACCTCAGGTACTGGAAAAATTATCCACTAAATATGAAGAGGTCGTCAGTGAAATGGGGCTATAAATGATTAGATTTATTCTATCATGATCACTCAAACCAAACGACTGGAAGACATCATCTCAAAGCTAAGCACTTACCTGACGTCCATCTCAGAGGAGGACCTTCGCAAAAAACCTGCTCCCGGAAAGTGGAGCAAGATTGAGATCCTTGGTCATTTGACGGACTCCGGTATCAACAACCTCAAGCGGTTCACCGAGGCCCAGTTCAAGCCTGAGCCGTTTGAATATGACAACTATCAGCAGGATGACCTGGTTGCTGCCAATCAATATCAAAATGCCAGCCTGAAAGAGGTATTTTTCCTATATGAAGCAGTCAACCGACGGATCATCGAAGTGATGAAAAAGCAAACCGAAAAAGCCTTATCAAAGAAGGTCCACAACAAAAGTGATGGCAAAACCACTGATCTTAAATTCATCATGACCGATTATGTAGATCACATGGAGCATCATTTAAAGCAGATATTGGGGTAGGGTTGGTATTAAAGTCTCTAGGAAATTCTTAGAAAGAGGAATACTTTACTACTCATCCAGTACAATGCTTTCGCCAGCAAAATCATGTATTGCCCGGTGTTCAGAATTGAAATTGATCGTTAAAAATGAAAGCCAACCTAATGTCAATTTCAGAGTATTTCTGATGATGCCTTGAATAATAGAAATGTTTTTATCCGTATTGTTGATGCTCTTAACTTTGATATTGACCGCCTTATGTCCAATCGTCGCTGAAAAAATAGATAGCATGAGGGGTTCATAAAGTAGTGCAAACAATAGGTAAACTCCAAACGCTATTTTTCTGGATTCTGGGTCTTGAACAAGGATCATTGTCACGGCAAATAAACCAAAAAGGACTAATCCATCAATTAAAGCTGCTTTGTACCTGGTAATGAGGTATGGAAATTTAAGTTGATCAGTTGAACTTACTTTATTTTGTACCATGGCTACTGAGCGTTAAGTGGATTGAGTGAATTTATCATAACAATTAAAGTATTGTTAAATACGGATTGCACAAAAGTGTTAGCACAATTCATCAGTTTTATCTTAAATTCAATCATATCAAATCTAAAAGATTTTTAGATTAATACGTTAGTCCTTAACTAAAAAAAAGTGACGCCAAAACTACTAACCCCAAATTCATCATGACGGACTATGGACCATGGGGCAGCATTTGAAACAGATATTGGGTTAGGATCTGACATACAACCTTTCATCAAGTTATATTATACCTTTTCGGGTGTATTATATTATAAATTAAATTTTTTATACCTTTTAAGGTATAATTATGTAATATTACTAAATTTACACCCTAAAGGGTATAAAAATAGATGCAGACACAACTGTCACAGTTCATTAAAATGAAAAGAAAACAGGCAGGTATGAAACAAGAAGACCTTTCATATGCTGCCGGGGTTGGTTTAAGGTTCGTTAGAGAGTTGGAGCAAGGAAAACCTACACTTAGAATGGATAAGGTTAATCAGATATTAAATCTTTTCGGGCATGAGTTAGGGCCTATAAAAGTTGAAAGAGATGAGAAAAGCTAAGGTTTTATATCAGGATAAATGGGCTGGAACACTAACCGAGGATGAAGAGGGGTATCATTTTCAATATGAGTATGAATATTTCTTAGTGGAAGGTGAACCTATAAGCCTGACTATGCCGTTACAGCAACTCCCTTATCATTCAAATATTTTATTTCCGTTTTTTGACGGCCTGATACCAGAAGGTTGGATACTAGACATAGTTGAAAAAAACTGGAAAGTCAATGAAAAGGATAGAATGGGAATTCTTCTGGTAGCTTGCAAAGATTGTATTGGAGCTGTTTCGATTGAACCACTGGTATGAAGTGCTTGTATTGCTATAAAGACTCGGACAGTGAATTTCACATTAGGTGCTGCAAGAAAATGTTTGGAGCTGAGATTCCCCCAACCGTACCGTTTACAGATAAAGATCTACTTATTCTTGCTGAACAGATGATTAAAGGAAAATCCACCATTACAGGTGTTCAACCTAAATTGTCTTTGCATATAGAAAAACCTGCCAACGAACCAGAAAAATTAGCAATAGTTGGTGTGTGGGGGAAATATATCCTAAAACCACAGTCACCCAAGTGGGAAGAATTGCCGGAAATAGAAGATTTAACAATGCATCTCGCCGAATTATCGAATATTAGAACAGCTGAGCATTCACTGGTGCGACTGGGCTCAGGTGATCTTGCTTACATTACTAAACGAATGGACAGAGTGAACGGAACCAAGAGACACATGGAAGACATGTGTCAATTGCTGGGAAGACTTACCGCAGATAAATATAAATCATCACATGAGCAGATAGCAAGGGAGATAAAACGAAGTAGTATAAATCCCGGACTAGACCTGGTTAGGTTCTATGAGTTGACTTTGTTCAGTTTCCTAACCGGAAATGCTGACATGCATTTGAAAAACTTTTCATTGATTAAAAATGAGCAGGGTTATGAATTGGCTCCTGCCTACGATTTGGTTGCATCGGCGCTTGTGGTGGAAGGTGACGATGAAGAACTTGCACTGACACTATGCGGTAAAAAGAAGAGACTAAATAAATCTGATTTTTTTAGCGCCATGACTACTTCAGGGATGCCGGATAAAGCAGCAGAAAACATTTTGAATAAATATGCTAAACTCTCAAAGAAGTGGCTGGATTTTGTCAATCAATCATTTCTATCTAAAGAAATGATGGAGCAGTATCGTCTATTAATCTTAATGAAACACAATCAACTTTTTAGGTAGTCATTTCCTTAGCAATAGATGATGATTTCTTATGAGAACCTGATCATTTCTCACCAGCACTTCGTTACTTCATATGAGCAGATGATTATTTCTCAAGAGTACCTCGTTATTTCTCAAGAGCTGATGATTATCAGCGTGAGTTTCTCCATCTTACTCTCACCCAAACTGCGGGATCTTCATTGTAACCCCACCTTTCAGCGCGGATTCATGAGCAATCACTCCGGGCACAGTATAAGCAAGTGCCTCATAGACATCCACCGTTGGTTTTCTTTCCTGAAGGCAGGCATCCACAAACTCGTGAGTGATAAAGGTATGAGAACCATGATGGCCGCTATTGTGCCTCAAGGGTTCCGGTAATAGTTCCGTTTCCCACCATTCAGGTTGGTCATACACCTGCTTTTTGGCATCGGTACGGACAAACCCGGCATCGTCTTTCCCAAGTTGTTCTGTGGAATTGACAATGATAGAATCACTCCCGATTGGGTTAGGTGTATAAAAGCTCATTTTATTCCCGATCCATTGAGCACGCTCACATCCCATATGCGCTCCTTTCCACCAAACATTGACCCGAAAGCTATTGCCGCGATCCGTTTTAAACATGGCTGATTCATTCCAGAAAGGATTGTTGTAGCTATTGTCTTTCAGGATGGGATCATCGTCGCCCCAGCCATTGCAGCTCACCTGGGTCAGCCGCTCCCCGGTCACACTGATCAAATGGGCTGTACAATGTGTTGGGTAATGCATCGGAGCCACACCATATCGCCAGGTTCGCTTACCATTTTCAAAGTAAAGCTCTTCCAACCCGTCGTGCTGGTATTCCGACTCCGCATAATAAATATTTCCAAACCTTCCTTCCTTGTAGAAATTCCGGGCGGAAATGGTAAACTGCTGATAGTAACTGGTTTCAGCCATCATGTATATGAGGCCGGATGAATTCACAGCTTCCAGCAATATCTCTGCTTCCTCCACTGATCCCCAGATAGCTGGAACAGCACATAGTACGTGTTTATCATGCTTCAGACATTCCAGCACATGCTTCACATGGTTAGGACCTTCGGTAAATACAGCCACCGCATCGATTTTTTTATCCTTAACAAGCTCTTCAAGTGAGGGGTATGATTTACTGCAATTGTAGGTCTTCATAAGTTTCTCCCTTCGCTCAGGTCTGAGATCACTCACGGTTTCTACAATACAATCAGGGTGCTCATGAAACTGGAACGAACATCCAAATCGCCCGCCGACAATGCCAATCCTTAGTTTTTTTGCTGGTGGTGAGGCTAAAGAGGAGCTGAGAGGAAGAGTCGTTCCAAGAGCCACAATACTACCTGTTTTTAGAAAATTTCGACGTGTATGGGATTGGGTTGAGTTTTTCATAGGGTATTTTAGACAAAGAGTAGGTCTAGTAAAGTTTTATTAATATTTAAATCAGGGTACTTCATGAAATTTCGGCCTCCTAAGTTCGTAAAACTTTTGTAGTCTTACAGCCAAAACCCAAAGACATGAAATACACAACCCTCCTGCTGATCTTTACTGTTCTTTTTTCATGCAACTCACCTAGCAAACAAACAACTGAAACCACCACCCCACCCAACATCATCATCTTCATCGCCGATGACGTGAACTTTGATGACTTTGGTTGTACTGGAAATCCCTATGTCAAAACCCCAAATATTGACCAACTGGCAAAACAAGGTATTAATTTCTCTAATTTTTACCTCACCGCCAGCTCGTGTAGTCCCAGTAGAAACAGCATCATGACTGGTCGGTATCCGCACAATACGGGCGCGCCTGAGTTGCACCAGGCCCCACCGGATTTCATGCAATCCTTTCCCGAACTGCTAAAAGCCAATGGATACTACACCGGGCAATCCGGGAAATTCCACATGGGGCCTTATGCCCGTAGAGGGTTTGATATCATCAATGAAAAACGCTCGGAAACCGGTGATGGTGGTGAGGAAATGTGGGTGAAGACTATACAGGATCGACCCAAAGACAAGCCATTCATGATGTGGTTCGCTGCATTTGATGCGCACAGGGCCTGGGGACCCAATGAATTCAGCGGCACACATCACCCGGATAGCATTGTTGCTCCTTTTTACCTTGATGAAGGTTTCGAGACTCGGGAAGATCTGGGTAAATACTATGATGAAATCAAACGTTTCGACCATTATATCGGGGAAGTCATGGCCGAGCTGAAGCAGCAGGGTGCCTATGAAAACACTTTGATCATCGTGATGGCTGATAATGGCCGCCCCTTCCCTCACAGCAAGACCCGCGTCAATGACCGGGGGATGAAATCTCCATTTATCGTTCACTGGCCGGAAAAGATTACCGGGGAGCAGACTTCACAAAGCCTGGTGAGTGCCATTGACATAGCGCCTACCTTGCTAAGTCTGGCAGGAGTCACACCAACCGAGCAGTTTCAGGGAAAAAGCTTCGACCCATTGATCTCGGACCCTGATCATTCGTTTAGGAATTATGTCTTTGCAGAGCACAACTGGCATGACTATGAGGCCCACGAAAGGATGGTCCGCAATAAGGATTTCATGTACATCAAAAACTCACGACCCAACCTGCCACAGATGGGTCCGGCTGATGCCGTAGGAAGCCCTTCCAATGTTGCTTTAAGAGAAAGGCAAAAAAATGGTACCCTCTCTGCTATCCAGGCTGATATTTATGTGACCCCAAGACCGCATGAAGAGTTATTTGACTGTCAAGATGATCCTTTGCAGCTCAAGAATATTGTCTCAGTGCCTGAAATGGCTGATGACCTCTCGAAAATGAGAGATGTACTGGAAGAGTGGATCACGTCGACAAGTGACAACGTACCTGACAGCCTCACCACCAGCTGGTATACTTACGATCCCGGGTATGTAAAAACCGAATCCCATAGTGTGAGAGGAGAAACTCCCGGTGAAAGCCTGAACGCGACAAAAAACAACAACCCCGGTCCGTTTTAGACGAGGTTTAGTATCTTTATTGGATGGGTGTGAAATATCCGGAAAAAGAAGAAGAGGAAATTGATGACATCACACTACTCGAACCTGAAGGTGTCTACTCCTATGCTGACTACCTGAAATGGACTTTTGAGGAACGGGTAGAGATTATCAAAGGCAAAATTTTTAAAATGTCTGCTGCTCCTGCTGTGAAACACCAGGAAGTAAGCACGATAATCGGTAATGAAATCTACAATCACCTCAAAGGGAACCCTTGCAAAGTATTCTATGCACCCTTTGATGTTCGATTTCCTAAAGATCTTACCGACAGCGATGAAGAAACATTCACGGTGGTTCAGCCGGACATCTTGGTGATCTGTGACCTTACAAAACTTGATGAGGCAGGCTGCAAAGGGCCCCCTGATCTTATTGTGGAGATTCTATCTCCTTCCACTTCATCAAAAGACCTCAAAGAAAAATTTTGGCTGTACCAGGAACACAAAGTGAAAGAATACTGGGTGGTGTATCCCGGAGAAAACATCATCGAGCCTTTTGAGCTGGATCATGAAGGAATCTTTCGTTCCAGAGGCAAGTTCGTTGAGGGCGACACCCTTAAATCATCCGTACTGTCCGGGTTTTCAATCCAAATAAATGATGTTTTTAAATCCTAAAAGCACATAACCCTTGAACCTCCTCACCAACATACTCATCGGAATCATCGCAGCACAGCACCTGTATTTTTTCTATTTTGAGTCATTTGCATGGACTACAACCGGCCGCAAGGTCTTTAAGCGATTTCCAAAGGAATTTTTCCAGCAAACCAAAAGTATGGCCGCAAACCAGGGACTCTACAATGCCTTTTTGGCAGCGGGTCTGATCTGGAGTTTACTGATTGAAGACCCTACCTGGAGCATGTATATTGCCATCTTCTTCCTGGGATGTGTCACCATTGCCGGGATTGTTGGAGCCTTCACCGCTTCAAAAAAAATATTCTACATTCAAGGCTTACCTGCCATCCTGAATCTGGTTCTCATCCATCTCCTTTGATGATGAAAGTAATTGTCGAGTCACTATTTCTCCCCCAATTTAAAATACTTGGAGCGCTCATTATTTTGTTTGGCATCCCCGGATTTTATGCGCTATCAGTCCCCTTTATTTTTAAAGTTGTTTTATGGTTGATCGTCCTGGGGATCGGTTTCTTTTTGCTAGCAGGCACACAAATGCTGGAAATCGATAAAGTACAAAGACGGTACCGTTCAGCCGTTTCTCTCTTTGGTTTAATCAACTTTGGAGGATGGAAGCCATACTTATCCCTGGAAAACATATTTATCAAACAAGCTAAAGCAAGCCAGAAAATGGCCTTGGGTCCTATTGAAAGCACAATGAAAAGTGTAGTCTTCGATGCGTACCTGAAGATCTCTGACAGCGAGAAGATCTATCTCGGATCAAATAAATCTAAGGAACGATTACAACGAAAATTGGAATCACTAAAAGTTTACCTGGAAATTTCAATCCTTGATCTGTCAGTTTAATGTTCCATCATAAGGATGCGGATTAAGACTATTCCTATCAATTTTGAGTTTATTTGTTTGCACATAAATCATAACCTGTGAAATACCTCCTCGACGGTCAAGAGACTAAAAGACTTAAATTCCGATTGGTTCAACCTGATGACTTCGACACCTGGATCAGCCTGTTCAGGGACAGTAACGCCGGAGACTTCCTTGGGATGGCCGACCTCATCACTCCGGAAGAACAATGCCAACGCTGGTTTGATATCTGTGACAACAGGTATAAAAAAGACCTGGGTGGAATGAATGTACTGATTGACAAAACTTTAAATAAGATGGTTGGGCAATGTGGTTTGCTTATCCAGGACGTAGATGAAATCAAGGAATTAGAGGTTGGTTATTCCATCCTTCCACAATACCAGGGCAAGGGTTATGCAACCGAGGCTGCTCAAAAATGCCGCGATCATGGTTTTGAAAATAACTATTCCGACCATATCATATCAATCATTCATATTGACAATACCAAGTCCGCCCAGGTAGCCTTGAGAAACGGAATGGCGAAATGGAAGCGGACAACGTATAAAAAGATGCCGGTGGATATTTTCAGGATCACCAGGGAAGAATGGCTCAAGGTAAAGTCACAATAAAAAGATAATACCTCTTCCTTTGAATTAAACAGGATAATTCAACATGTTTGACCAATGAAAAAAGTTCACCTTCTTCTGTTATGTATGATGTTGATGGCCGGTTCGGCAATCGCTCAGAAATCTTATGAGCCGACCTATTTTTATGCATTCGGCGATATGCCCTATGATGAAGCCTCCATTCCCAGATATAACCGATTGGTAAAAGACATCAATGAAACTGATCCGGATTTTACTATTCATGTTGGGGATACAAAATCAGGTAGCACTCTATGTTCTAATGAATTCTATCAGAAGACGCTTAATCATTTTAATGGATTCAATAACCCCCTGATCTATACACCCGGAGATAATGAGTGGACGGACTGTGACCGCGAGGCTTGCGGCGAATATGAGCCAATTGAAAGACTGGATATCCTGAGAAAGACCATGTTCAAAAATCCATCAAAGAGTTTTGGGAAGCATTCAATTGATCTGATCAGCCAAAGTACCCTCTCTCCCTATGAAAAATACGTGGAGAATGTGATGTGGAAGCATAAAGACCTTTTAATCTCAGCAGTACATATCTGTGGTTCGAGCAACAACTACCAGGAAGAAGGAGACAATACTGAATTTATAGAGCGAGAATCAGCTGCCATTGACTGGATCAAAAGGATCTTTCAAAAAGCAAAGGAAGATAATTCCAAAGGAATTGTAATCGCTTTTCATGCCAACATGTTCAGCAGTCAAAATGATCCGGGGTACACAAAAATTCTGGCCGAGTTGAAGCCTTTAATCAGGGATTTCAAAAAACCTGTTCTTGGAATCTACGGAGATTCACACCGTTTTCTGATTTCGCAACCATTGTACCTGGATGGCAAACTGCTGACGAATTTTACAGCTTTGATGGTCTTCGGGTCCGCGGATGTAAACTATGTGAAAATCAGCATGGATATGAATCGGAACAATATTTTTGACATTGAACCGGTTTATGTTGATTGATTTCTTTTCCGGGAAAATTTAATTTGGCCACAGATGGATTCAAACTACGTAGCAGACGAGCAATTCAAACAGATCAATTTTAACGAAACCCCATTTGACAAGGGTGAATATGAATGCTGTACGTTCATCAACTGTAACTTTAATGGAGTGGACCTGAAAGATGTCAAGTTCCTGGAGTGCGAATTCGTTGAATGTGATTTTAGTAATGCCGCGATCAACAATGCAGCTTTCCAGGATGCTATTTTCAAAAACTGTAAGTTACTTGGTCTACAATTTGAGCGGTGTAATGCGTTTGGCTTCTCTGTAGCATTCGATCAATGTGTGATCAATCATTCTACCTTTTACCAGATGAAGCTCCCAAAAACACCGTTTACCCAATGCCAGTTGGAGGGTGTCGACTTCACCGAAACAGATCTGAAACAAGCCAAAATTACAGATTGCAACCTCCTCAATGCCACCTTTGAACGTACCAACCTCGAGCAGGCTGATTTAAGAAACTCCATTAACTACAGCATCAACCCGGAAGTCAATCGCATTAAAGGCGCTAAATTTTCTTTATCCGGAGTTGCCGGATTATTGGATAGATATAGTATTTCCATTGAAAATGCCAGCTAGTCCAGATCAGGTTTAGTGTAAAAACAACTATTTTAGTAGCCCCTAACCGACCTTTTCTCTATCTAATGACTAAATCACCTGCGCGCAGACTGGCTGCTATTATGTTCACCGATATCGTTGGTTATTCTGCATTGATGCAAAAAGATGAGGTCACCGCAGCTGCCACACGAAAACGGCACAGGGAGACTTTTGAAAGCAAACACAAGGAATTTCACGGTGAGATCATCCAGTATTATGGTGATGGAACACTGAGTATTTTCGGGAGTGCAGTAGAAGCGGTAAAGTGTGCAACTGCAATTCAGGTTGAACTATCCTCGGGAAATCCAATCGTACCCCTTCGCGTTGGGCTGCACCTGGGCGACATCGTCCATACAGGCTCGGAGGTCTATGGTGACAGTGTAAACGTGACCGCCAGAATCGAACACATCGGGGTGACAGGATCGGTGCTTATTTCTGAAAAAATCCATTCGGAACTGAAGAACCATCAGATCAAAACCCTTTCCATGGGTAAGTTTAACTTCAAAAACATTACACAACCCATGGAGGTCTTTGCTGTGAATCATCCCGGAATCTATGTTCCCAAAACCGATGAGTTGCAAGGCCAAAAAAGTAATGCAGCCACGAGTGTTGCGGTGCTTCCTTTCGTGAATATGAGCGCCAACAAAGACAATGAGTTCTTTAGCGATGGCATGACAGAGGAGATTATCAATGCACTAACCGGGATCAAAGAGCTAAAAGTCACTTCCAGAACTTCATCATTTTTCTTCAAGAACAAGACGATACCCATCCAGGAGATCGGACAGCAGCTAGGGGCTTCAATTCTTCTTCAGGGCAGTGTGAGACTTGCAGGTAATAAAATGAGGATATCAGCCCAATTGGTGAATGTCGAAAATGACGAACATTTCTGGACCGAGACATTTGACCGGTCCTTTGATGATATTTTTGCTGTGCAGGATGAGATCAGCCTGCTCATAGCCGACAAGCTTAGAGAGCACACAGGACACTTTGAGATAAGCGATCAACTGGTGGAAGCTCCAGGAGTACCCCCATCAATCTATAAACGCTATTTACAAAGCAGATACCAGATATTAAAAATGAACAAGCCTGATCTTGAAGAGGGGCTTTCTACACTCCTTCAGATTACAGATCAGCACAAAGACTTTACGGTTGCATTTCTTGGTGTGAGCATGGCTTATACGCTTATAGGTGCACTGGGATTTATGCCTGCAGGTGAAGCCTGGCTGAAGGGTAAACCCTATCTCGACAAAGCCATTGAATTGGACAAAGACCACCCTGAGTGTTTACTCCAGCAGTCCTGGATCTCCTTTTTCCAGGATTGGGATCTTCCTGCAGCATATGCTTATGTCAACAAAACTTTAGAGATACGCCCGGTAGTCGACGCATATCAGACAATGACTTCGATGCTTACGGCAGAGGGGAAGCTGAAAGCAGCACATCACTACATAGATACAGCCCTCGAGATCGATCCCCTCTCAGAGATCACACACCACCTCAAAGGCTATACACTTTACCTGGAGGAAAAGTATGAAGAGTCATTAGTGTATTTTAGGAAATCCATTGCGTTGAAGGAAGGTTCACATGTCTCCCTTTTTTACCTTGGACAGGCATTGATCCAAATGGGGAAAGCAGGGGAAGCATTGGAATATTTCCAAAATCTCCCTCAAGGAACGGATGAATTGTACGCAATAGGCGGAACTGTTATTGCAAATGCTGCCTTAGGAAATAAAAAAGAGGTGGCACTGGGGATTGGAAAAATCAAGACCTATCTGGAATCCGAATCTATGGAACGTGCCATCAACCTGTTGGTCCTCTGCTATACCCTGGAGAAAAAATATGATGAGGCGGTTCGAATGGTAGAGAAAGGAATGGAGTATCATCTACCTCTCATAGTTTATCTCAATGTGGAACCAATGCTCAAACCTCTCCATGAGGTGTCCCGATTCAGGGAACTCATGGAGCAAGTGTTTGGTAAAAACCAATCGACTCAAGAACACACAAGGAAATACAAAAAATCGCTCCTTAACCCGGAATTGCTCAGCCAGTACCATGATCAGTTGAGAGACCTCATGATCACCAAACAGCCCCATCTGAACCCAAACCTAACACTTAGGGATCTTGCCGTCCAGATGGAGGTTCCAGCAAACCAATTCTCACAATTGCTCAATGAAGGCTTTAACCAGAATTTCTCTGAATTCATCAATGCTTACAGGCTAGAAACATTTAAGGAAAAAGTCGCAGACCCCAAAAACAGCCACCTTACCCTTCTGGCGATTGCCTATGACAGCGGCTTCAACTCCAAGACCGTGTTTAACACGTACTTCAAGAAAGTGACGGGACAGACGCCAAAGGCCTACATGAAGACCATCACGCAGAAATAAGTTCGGATTTAAAAACCCGAACGATTGCGGTATACTGCACTTCTACTTTTGGATCATGAAACTTAAAAAAGAAATAATCATGATCACAAAAGAAACACAATCCATGAAAGCCATCGTTTCTACAAAATACGGATCACCCGATGTACTCAAATTTCAAGAGGTTGAAAAACCCACGCCCGGAGATGATGAAGTGCTGGTGAAAATCCATGCTGCATCCGTAACCAGGGCACACTGTATGATGAGAACCGGATTCCCGCTCATAGGCAGGTTGTTTTTAGGGTTTACCAAACCGAAAAATACGATCTCAGGGACCGACCTTGCGGGTGTGGTGGAAGCTACCGGGAAAAATGTTTCAGACTTCAGTATTGGTGACAAAGTTTTCGGCTCAACCGACATCCGCATGGGCTGCTATGCCGAGTATGTTGTGATCAAAAAAGGTGATATTCTAATCAGAAAACCTAAAAACATTTCATTCGAAGAAGCAACTGCAATCCTAGATGGCTCTACTACGGCTCTGCCCTTTCTTCAAAGCATCGCAAAAGTCCAAAGAGGTCAAAAAGTACTGATCAATGGGGCTTCCGGAGGTATAGGGACCGCAGCTGTCCAACTAGCAAAATTCTTCGGAGCACATGTCACGGGAGTTTGCGGGCCTACTAACCAGGAGATGGTGAAATCGCTGGGTGCTGACGAAGTGATTGACTACACACAAACAGATTTCACCAAGAGCAATACAAGATATGACATCATTTTCGATACGGTTGGAAAGCAATCATTCAAAAAATGCAAATCAGTGCTTATGCCCTTCGGTCTCTACTTATCACCAGTTTTGAATTTTGGATTGCTCATGGATATGTTTTTCACCTCACTCTCTGGAAAAAAGCGGGCCATGTTTGCGGCTACAGGTATGTTGAAAACAGAAGAAAAGCTGGAAAACATCGGCTTCATCAGCTCCCTGATCAACCAGGGAAAACTAAATGTAATTATTGACAGAACGTTCCGCCTGGAAGAAACCGCTGATGCCCACAGGTATGTAGATCAGGGACATAAAAGAGGGAATGTGGTGCTTGTGATGTAAGGGCATGAGTCCAGACCCCATTTACTAATTAGTCCACTTACATCTGCCCGAAGGTCTGTGAGTCACTACCACCCATGGTTCGCGTTCCAACGAACCATTGCCAAAATCACCTGTGTGATCCCCTACAAATTAAAACTCTTCTCCCAAATGCTTAAGAAACCGAAACTCGCTATTACCAGTCTCATAAAAATTATATGAGGAATATCTGTAATCTCCCGGATTATTAGATAAAAACCATTCTTTAATCGTGGGATTTAAATGTATGTAATCCAGCTTTTGATATGCGACCTCCATATTGTTCAATTCAACTGCTAACGAATCTCGTTTCCAAAATTCATAGGTTTTGTTGCTTGCATTGACCAGATAACTTTCAAGTTCATATGTAGTTGAATTAAGTTTTCCGATTTGTGAAGACAGTTTTTCAGTTTGAGAGGGCCCGAGACGGGGATTTTGAGGAGGTTGGCTTAAACTGGGATTAGTTGACCCTGGCTCCTCAACTCTCCCATGGTTCGTGTCCTCACGAACCATTTTCTCGTGCTTAATAAGCTTACTTTTGAATTGGTGTGATGTGTATTTTAGAAAAGATGAGTGTGGCTTTTCTTTTCCATTTAACGCATTTAAACGCCAAATTAAATGTATATGATTTGGCATGATTACAAAGCCAAAAACATCAATTAAATTTCTCTGACTTAAATGGTCAAGTGAATTGATGATAACATCTTTATATGAGTTTTCATTCAATAACCATTTCCACTTATTAATTGTAGCCGTCCAAAAATAGATTTTACCCAATTCAATATTTGATTTTCTATTTCCTTCGAGTTTAATCATTGCTTTATAATAGGTTCACTCGTGGCTCGTATCAAAGTTTTCCGGTTCGTGAGGACACGAACCAGGGAAAAGTGCTTTCAGTAGGCATAAACTGAGGAATTACCTGTTTGTCTTAATTCATCCCCTCTATCCACTCCTTAATTAACTCCACTCCTTCCGTATGTATCAGCTTCCTGCCCAGCTCAGGCATCATCACCTCGGGTTGAGTGGAATTCATTCGGCGGACCAGGATGGACTTATCGGGTTGGCCAGGCACAATGTCATATTTCAGATTACCGGAACCTTTTCCAGCTGCAACAGGAGACTTCATGATGCCCACCTGCTCTGAATTGTCGTTGCTGGCCAGGAGATATAACCCTGAATTCTTGGCAGGCCCCTCCAACCGGTGACAATGGGCACAGTTCACTTCAAGGTATGCACGAGCTCTTTTATCCAGGGTACCTGACTCAGGATGTTCATATCTGGCCAGTTTCGGAATTCCAGATGCAGGCAATCCCTTCAGAAAACCAGCTTCAGCCAGATTGGTCAGCTGATTGTAAGTCTTTCCTCGAAACTCCAGGTCTCGGTTGAGTTGACGCGTAGTAGGCCCTATTGGTTCTATTTTCCCATTGAGCTCATGGCAGCTTTTGCACTGCGCTATATTGGGAACCAGATAATTGATTGGTTTTTTCCCTTTCAACACAACTTCCTGATTTCCGCCTGTAATCTCAAGCTTAGCATCCGTCTGCTCTTCATTCCAAACATAAGGTAGCGCCTGCCAGCCATCCTCTTTCCGGATCAACAGCCGAGTTTCGATGATCCTCCCTTTTTGACCACTTAGCTGATCATCGTCGTAGTAGAAATTTTTGATCAATGTAGTGCCAACAGGGAAATCCATTGCTTCAGTAGGATGGTATTGTACTTCACTTCCTTCAGGCAATGAAATGAACCGTTTTTTGAGGGCGTAATCAGAAAACAATGGAGAATTGAGTTCGTATGGAAATACATTTTTAGCCGGGTCCAGGTTCCTTAGCTCACCTTCGAAAAAGCCGTATTCAGACAGCAGCCCAAAACCTAGAGAAGCCGTGAAGACACTTTCGTCATAAACCTCTTCTTCATAGGTGATCTTTCTTTCCTTGTTCGATTTTTCACATCCCAGAACAAAGGGAACTAACAGCAATAAAACTTTTGCCTTCATACTTATAAACTACAATTGAGACTTGCCGGATTGCTTTCCAGTCCTTCAAACATATTGGCAGCATCCAGAATTGCCGTCTTGATGCCTTCCTCCTGTACGCAGATGCGGTAATCTGGATTGACCTCACCGCCAGCCAACAGGTAATCAGGGCTTTGGATCCCGTCCCAAACCACATGAGGCTTATCCAACCCAAACTTCAGCACAAACAATTTGGCAAAGTCGCTGTCCAAATTAGGAATCATACTATAGCCAGCATACTCATTATTGTGAACGTAAACCTTGCCTGGATAGGGGTTATACCTTTCATCCTTTCGGGGATTCTCTTCTACTCTTTTCGCACTGGAGGTATTGCCCTCTTCATCCGGTGCTTCACTCAATGCTGCCATCAGCTCATAGCTTACGATCCCTATGCTAATGGTATTGTTGTTGCTGATCTTGTTATTGTAGACCTCCACATCTCGTGTCGCCATAATGATCATGCCGGTACCAGGAGGTACCGAGGCCACAATGTTTCCCTTTGGGGCAAAGTTGAACAGATTGTTTTCGTAGACTTCATTGTCATAAACCTTCACGTTTCGGCCATTCCGGGTCAATCCCGGCAGATCAAATACCAGGATACCTCCCGTGTTGTGATAAGACTTATTTCCATAGATCTCCACATTTTCCGAATTCTCACTTTCGATACCGGCCACATTCCAGTAGACCTTGTTATTTCTGATGATTACATTTTCTGATTGACCTACATATACTCCCGCATCGCTGGCCCCCAGCACCTCACATTCCTCGATCAGCACATCGGAGCAGATCACCGGGTAGAGCGCATATGCCCCATTGTCTTCGCTGATCTCCCCTGTCCAGGCAGACTTGATTCGGCGAAAAGTAATCCCCTTTGTATCTGTCACTTTTATATTGTCCCCTGCAGCATCCTCTATAGTAAAATCCTCCAAGACAATATTTTCACAATTAGCCACTCGAATACCCTCTGCTCCCTCTTCCTGGAGAATGAAAGACAGCACTGTTTTATCCATTCCTCTACCTCTTATGGTAATATGCTTCTTGCTATCCAGGATCAGACTGTTTTTGAAGATAAAATGCCCTTCTTCAAGCTCGATTACAGAGCTGTCCTTAGCCAGCAGAAATTGGGTCATTAAGGCTTTCTCAATGCTTTTATAAGCACGCGCTGGCTCATATCTGGGTGTAGAATCACAGCTGGCAAAAAGAATAGCTACTATCACAATCAGGCTTGTGATTAAGGTCAGCTTCTTAGAAACATTCATCATAGGGCTACTTTTGAAAGAGAATAAAGTTAAACAAAAACCCTAACGCCTGACTTTTTCAAAGTGGTCTATCACAACTAAAAAATATTTACCCTCTCAATTCAATTCTTTGTAGATTTATGGACTTAACCCATTTGATAAATTAGATCCAACACCCTAAAATGGTCGTACAACTCAACCTCATCAAAAGCCTTTTGTCAAACACCCTCTTTTTGACCGTTATTTTATGTTTCGCTCTAATCTCCTGTTCGCAACAGAAAAAGGAGGATCCAAAAGGATTTGAGTTGAAAATTGAGCAATTGACATCAGGTGCCAAACATCACTTTTTTGGATATATAGGGCAATGCCAGACCATTCCCTGGAATGCTTCCGGGCAATACATCCTAGGAATGGAGATCGATACCATCAGCAGGATGCCGTTGCCAGATGAGGCAGCATCCATTTTTGTGATTGATACCCGGGATAACAATAAGATCATTTACCTGGATAAAACCTACGCCTGGAATCCCCAGCAAGGCACAATGTTTTACTGGAATCCCAACGCACCGGAAACCCAGTTCTTCTTCAACGACCGCGACCTGGAAACTGGCAAGGTCTTTACCGTACTCTATGACGTGGGTGAAAGAAAGCGGGTGAAAGATTACAAGTATGAGGATACACCGATTGGTAATGGTGGCGTAGCTGCGGATGGATCCTCATGGCTAGGGCTTAATTATGGGAGGATGGCAAGGCTTAGATTGGTCACTGGCTACCCGGGAGCTTTCGACTTTTCAAAAGATGAAATTGCACCCGACAACGACGGGATCTTTATTGTCGATGTGAAAACGGGAGAGAAGCGATTATTGGTATCCTTTGCACAAATTGCTGATAAGATAAAAGACACAAACCCCAACCTGCATACCGGACTATTTATCAACCACAGCCTTTGGAATAGAAATGCAGACATGGTGTACTTCTATGCGCGAGCCGGATGGGATGGTAAGAGAACTTCCGGTGAACGGGTAAATGTGCCTTTCACCATCAATGTAGATGGTTCCGGGTTAACCGCACATTCACAATTTGTGGGAGGTCACCCCGAATGGGACCTGGGCAATGTCATCATTGGAAGTGCTCCGGATGAAACAGAAGCTATCCGGCAGGTTCGTTATGATGTACAAACTAAGGAGATCATTGAATATATGGGCAACCCCGAAATATTTCCTAACCCGGAAGGGGATATCTCCCTGTCACCCAATGGCAATATGTTTGTCAATGGCTATGTCAATGGGAATAAAAATTCCTATACAGTCCTTCGTCGCAGCGACGGGTATTTTGTCTATACCGAGGGACTCAGCAAAGGAGAATATAAAGGAGACATCCGCATAGACCCGGCGCCACGATGGAATAGAACCAATGATGCCATCCTGGTACCAGGCATTGATAGCAATGAGACCAGACAAATGTTTGTGATCAAAATGATCCCTTCAAACTGATTTTTGTGAAATTCGATCAAAGCAAAATTTCTCTATTTAGTATTTCTGCCACGTCACTGAAGGCAGAAATGACCAGTGCACTTGTAATTATTATTATGCTTTTTATTCTAGGATGTATCCCGGATAAAAAAGCAGAAACATCAAAAGAATCTGCTGGGTTTAGTTTGAAGATTGAGCAACTCACTATGGGAGAAAAGCATCATTTCTTTGGATATATAGGCCATTGTCAGACCATCCCATGGAATGCATCCGGACAATTCATACTTGGAATGGAAATAGACTCCATCCACCGTATGCCAAATCCTGATGAAGCTGCCACAATCTTTATTATTGACACTTACGATAACAACAAAATCATTGAACTGGACCGAACCTATGCGTGGAACCCTCAGCAGGGCACTATGTTTTCATGGAATCCCAATGCACCTGAAACACAATTTTTTTTCAATGACAGAGACCTTGAAAGCCGCAAGGTTTTTACAGTATTATACGATATCAAGGAACGAAAACGTGTAAAAGAATATCGATTTGAGGATACGCCCATTGGGAATAGCGGAGTTGCGGTGGATGGATCGGCATGGCTGGGTGTAAACTTTGGCCGGATGGCAAGGCTCCGTCTGGTGACCGGATATCCGGAAGCATTCGACTTTTCAAAGGACCAGATCGCTCCGGATAATGATGGAATTTTTAAAGTTGATATTAAATCTGGTGAAAAAAAGCTACTGGTATCTTTTAGTCAGATAGCTGAAAAGATTAGAGAGACAGATCCAAACCTTCATACCGGATTGTTTATCAATCTTACCCTGTGGAACCGTAATTCTGATAAAATCTACTTCTTTGCCAGGGCAGGGTGGAGCGGCAAAATAGAGGGAAAACGTGTGAATGTTCCTTTCACTGTCAATGCAGATGGTACGGGGCTTACCGCTCATTCACAATTTGTCGGAGGACATCCCGAATGGGATTTGGGAAATGTTATTCTCGGCAGTGCCCCCGATGAAAAAGGGATTGAGAGACAAGTAAGATACGATGTCGTAAAGCAGAAAATCTTAGGATACCTGGGAGACCAAACCCTATTCCCTGACCCTGAGGGAGACATCGCATTGTCTCCAAGTGGCGATTTGTTTGTCAATGGTTGGGTAGATGGCAACAAGAATGCTTATACGATTTTACGAAGAAGCGATGGTGCTTATGCGCAAACAGAAGGACTGAGCCGTGGAGCATATCGCGGCGATGTACGCATAGACCCGGCACCAAGATGGAATCGTGATAACAACGCTATTTTGGTTCCTGGCATCGATCAGAACGAGACCCGACAAATGTTTGTAATTAAATTGATCCCCATCACCAAGTAACTGCAGAAAACCAAGTCAAACTACTTTGCACTCAATGAGAAACGTCTATTCAATACTTACTGTCTTCATTCTAGCTGCCTGTAACCAATATCAGGATCCTGATAACCGTCCCTGGACCATGCGGTCGGTATTGGATGAACAACCCAGGATGTTTTCAATTCTGCTCGATAGCCAGATGTATCTGGCATATGACCTTGCCAAATGTGAAGTATACAAAGTCTGGCGTGGGGGCATCAGTATTGAGGGGGCACCTTATACCGACAAGAAAAACATCCAACCAACTTCCTGGGGAGTCACCTATACCAATGACCACAGTGATCCGTTTCGTTGGTCTGTGTTACTAGCAGGTACTCAGATTGAAGCCAGAGTCAGTAACACTGGATATATTTTTAGAGACAGCGGACTTGAATTGGGCTATCAGGTCATCCTGGGATCCGATACAATCAATGTTACTGAGCAGCCATTTTTTACGGAAAAGGACGGAAACCCCAGCCTAACCCGCAAATTTGAAGTTGGAAAAATACCTGAGGGATATGAATTAAAGCTTGAAAACTCAGAAGAAACCATCGAACTGGCATCCGGAAATACAATCATCTGGGAAAAAACTTTTGATCCCATCCCCCAACCAGAAAAGCCTAACCTTGATCCGGAATTCGATCACAGAGGTAAGCTATTCATCAGCAAAAGCGATTGTGCCACCTGCCACGAACTCGACCATAAGATGGTGGGTCCCTCCTATATACAGATAGCTGAGCGCTATGCCGGGCAGGATGTTCGCGACGTGTTGATGGAGCGGATCAAAAACGGAAGTAAAGGATTTTGGGGCGAGGCCATCATGACTCCACACCCTACTTTATCACAGGAAGAGCTGAGACAGTCTGTGAATTATATCCTATCTCTTGTGAAAGAACCTAAAAAAGAATCCAAAAATAACTGGACCGTTTATCCCCCTTTAAGTGCAATGTCAAAGGAGTTAAAAGACTCTTTATCTAAGAAACTTGGAAAACCTCTAGATCAAATTAAAGAAGAAGAAAAACCAACTCCTGGATTCGGTGCAGCCCTGGAAGGTCTTCACCCAAGTTTTGATGTCACCGTATTGCATCGCTCTGACTTTAAGCCTAGAGTAGCCGCTATGGCTTTCATGCCTGATGGTCGGTTACTGGTCTCTACCTGGGATACCGAGGGAGCTGTCTACTTGTTGGATGGTGTACAGGGCGATAGCAGCACACTCAAAGTGAAAAAGATTGCCAGAGGGCTTCATGAGCCATTGGGTATGGAAGTGGTAAATAATGAAATTTTCGTGGTCCAGAAACATGAGCTCACACAGCTCATTGATCACGATGGTGACGACATCATCGATGAATATAAGGCCATTTGCAACAGCTGGCAGGTTTCCAGTGACTTCCATGAGTTTGCCTTTGGGTTGATACATAAAGACAATCATTTTTATGTAACCCTCTCCATGGCTATGCGGTTGCTTGATAGCGAAGAACAGCTTTTTGACCGCGGCAGAACCATCAAAATAGCCATGGATGGCAGCTATGAGTGGGTTAATTATGGAATGAGGACACCCAATGGGATTGGAGTCGGTCCGGACAATGAGATCTTTATTGCTGACAACCAGGGTCGGTGGACACCTGCCAATAAGATTATTCACCTCCAAAAAGGAGCCTACATGGGTATGCGGCCGGGTATTCTGAAAGGGATGGAACTGCCCGAAGAGACCCCTCCGGCCATCTGGCTGCAGGAAGATGAGATTGGGAATTCCCCATCAGAAATCCTGTACGTCCATGAGGGGCCATACAAAGGGCAACTGCTTCATGGTGAAGTGACCCACGGAGGGATCAAACGTGACTTCCTTGAAAAGGTCAATGGGCAGTACCAGGGAGCTGTGTTTAGGTTTACACAGGGACTCACCGCCGGCATTAACAGGATGCGGTGGGGGTCTGACGGACACCTTTATGCAGGAGGTGTCGGAATGGTAGGTGGCTGGAGCTGGAAAGGTCGACAATACAGCCTTGAACGCATGGAGTACAATGGGAAACCGACTTTTGAGATGCTTGCCATCCGGGCCAAACCAGATGGCTTTGAAATAGAAATGACCCAGCCGATGGAGAAAGCTCCTTCTGTTGATGAAATTAAGATCCAGCAATGGCGATATGTTCCAACTGCAGCCTACGGAGGACCAAAAGTGGATCTGGTTGATCTCAATATTTCGGAGCTTACCATTTCTGAAGACCGGAAGAAACTATATCTAAAAATACCAGGTCTCAAGCCAGGACATGTTGTTTATTTCTTGCTACCCGAGACGATGAAATCTGATGACGGCTTAGATCTCTGGTCAGGCGAAGCCTGGTATACGTTAAACAATATTCCATCGTTAGACTAAATATTTTAAAACCATTAACTACCAATAACTATGACAATGAACATCTTAAGAGTTGCTTTACTCATACTTGTAATCTGTGGGTTTGCCCAGGCTGATGAATTAGCAAAAGGCAAATTTGACGGGACCTGGGAATATGTAGCCGAGCATGCACCCGAAGGCTATCAGAAAGGTACCATGACCATTAATGGGAAGGAGCTGGAGCTCGTCATCGGTGGCTACCAAAAATATTCAGCCCAGGACGTCAAAGTGGAAAAGGATGTTCTTTCTTTTTATACTTATGTGGAAGGATCAAGGGTGAATGTAAGACTTGAGATAAAAGACGGAGTCGTTTCAGGAATAGCTGATACGGAGGAAGGCAAGATTCCCTTAAAGCTGACCAAAAAGAAATAAAATACTGATCAAATCAGTTCAAGCCTCTAAAATTTAGGGGCTTTTTTATTCCTCGTCGCCACTTCATAGTCTCAACAATAAACTTCAGCAAAATCTAGTAAGAACTTTCCCCGCTGGCGGAGGCCAGGGTGGACTTAAATGGCTCGCTTCAAAAAATATTCCCGGTAACTGATTCCGACTACAAATCATGGGATTTAGCAGTATATTTTGTATCTTCATGAGATGAAACCGTCTTCTTCCAATAATTACAACTACAATAAAAACCTAACTTCTTATGCCAACAACCTTCGTAAAAATATGACCAAAGCAGAAGCTTGTCTTTGGAAATATGTGCTTAGAGCAGGAGGTATGAAAGGCTTTACTTTTCGTAGACAGAGACCCGTTCTAAAATATATTGCAGACTTCATGTGTAAAGAATTGCAGTTAATTATTGAAGTTGATGGTATTACACATACATATGAAGAGGTAGCTGAAAATGATAAAAAGAGGCAAGCTGACTTAGAGAGAGCCGGATTTACAGTTGTTCGATTCACTGATGAAGAAGTACTGCATCACATCAACAACGTCTTTTGGGAATTAGAGGATCAGGTAACCAAAATAATGGAAGAAAAAGGAGTATCTCCAAGAGTACGAAACAGAAAAAAGTAGCCATCCCAGCACCTTATCAGTCGTATAATATTTCCACCCCTAACCCCCGCCAGCGAGGGAAAGATTATCCTTCGATTTGAGAGAAGATTTAAGAATGTAAGAATCCCTGTTTGAACCAAATCCTATACTCCCAGTAGGGAAATTAATAGACTCTTCAGTACTTAAACTCGTCAAGGCTTTATCACCACAAAATGCTTCCCACAAAAACTCAAGAAAACCACAGTTAGAACTTTCCCCCGCTGGCGGGGGCAGGGGGTGGAAAAGCTACTTGTACTCATAAACAAAATTTACTACCCACCCCACAACTCAGCCCACATTCTAACACTATTTAAAACCGTTTATACAAAGGGACTGCTATTTAACAGCAATATTCTTTCTATTAGATCGTATTATTGTTAAATTAATTCCGCTACATCTCAATATTCCCACAAACCCCTTGATTATGCAAAGGCTTAAACATCTTTTACCCCAATTAACTGTTTTCACAATTATACTGGTTTTGATTCAGGCACTCTTCATGAGTGAATCGCTAGCTCAAAGTCCAAAAAATAATGCTGAAACAATTCCTTTAAACCCCAAAATAAGATTTGGGAAATTTGACAATGGGCTTACTTATTATATCCTGAAAAATACAGAACCCAAGGACAAAGTAGAGCTCAGGCTGGCAGTAAACGCAGGGTCAGTACAGGAAGATGACAATCAATTGGGCCTTGCCCATTTCGCAGAGCACATGGGCTTCAATGGCACCAAAAACTTCGAAAAGAATGAGCTTGTAGATTACCTCCAATCTGTCGGAGTAAAATTCGGAGCTCACCTCAACGCCTATACCAGCTTTGATGAAACTGTCTATATGCTCACACTACCCACGGAAGACCAGGAAGTAGTAGACAAAGGGTTTCAGGTCCTTGAGGATTGGGCACACAATGTGTTATTCACAGATGAAGAGATCGACAAAGAACGTGGTGTGGTTTTGGAAGAATATAGGCTGGGACAGGGTGCTCAAAAAAGGATGCTCAACAATTACTTACCAAAACTACTTTATGGATCCAGGTATGCCGATAGGCTGCCTATTGGTACCAAAGAAGTTCTGGAGAATTTCGAATACGAAACCATCAGAAGTTTCTACCAGGATTGGTACAGGCCTGAACTGATGGCCGTGATCGTGGTAGGCGATATTGATGTTGATCAGATGGAACAAAAAGTAAAGGATCATTTTTCTGGTATTAAGAACCCATCAAATCCCAGGGAAAGAGAAACATACGAGGTTCCAAATCATAAGGAGACTTTTCTCTCAATAGAATCTGACAAAGAAAATCCTTATACCCAGGTACAGGTAGTCTTCAAAGACCCTAAGCCAGTAGAAGTTGTATCTACGGTGGAAGGTTATAAAAAGATGCTGACAATAAGCATGTTTTCTTCAATGCTCAATGCCCGCCTGGATGAGATCCGGAATTCTGCCGATCCACCATTTTCCTATGCCGGAGGATATTATGGATCATTTGCTACCCGGATGAAAAATGCCTTCCAGATGTATGCGGTCACACCCGAAACCGGTCAGCTCAAAGGCCTGGAAGTATTGCTTACGGAAGCCCAACGGATCAGGCATCATGGTTTTATAGAAAGCGAATTAGAGCGGGTTAAGCTGAGTATGTTGGCTTCCATAGAAAGAGCCTACAACGAAAGAGATAAGTCGCAATCCAGAAGTTTTGCGAGTGAACTCATCCGGAACTTCCTCAAAGATGAACCTGCACCTGGCATCGAATGGGAATATGAAAAATACCAGGAGCTGATTCCCACCATCAAAATTGAAGATGTCAATGCATTGATTGAAAATTTCATCTCCAATGAGAACCGGGTAGTCATTTTCCTTGGACCGGAAAAAGAAGGTTTAGAGAAAGTGGCTGAAGAAAGCATTCGTAAGGTACTTGATGAAATGGACAAGGCCGTACCGGAGCCCTACGAGGAAGAAGAACTGGCCAGCAGCCTAATCGATGCTAAGCCAACTCCGGGTAAAATCGTAAAAACGGAAGTCAATGAAGCGCAGGACTTTAAGACGATTACGCTTAGCAATGGCATGAGAATAAGCTACAAAGTAACAGATTTCAAGAATGATGAAATCATCATGAGAGGCTTTAGCTATGGTGGAACAGCTGCCTACACAGACGAAGAATATCTTAAAACACACCTCGCAGAAAATGTAATGTACAGTTCTGGTGTTGGCGAATTCTCTGAGGTTGACCTGAAAAAAGTACTTGCAGGAAAAATAGTTGGGATCAGTCCCAGAATTGGTGAAAATGAGGAAAGTTTTTATGGAAACACTACTCCAAAAGATATTGAAAGCATGTTTCAACTGATGCATTTGTACTTTACCTCTCCTCGTAAAGATCAGGAAGCTTTTGATTCCTACGTATCAAGAACTAAAAGTATGTATGCCAATCTGCTTTCCAATCCTCAAACTTATTTCAGGATTGAGCACGAGAAATTTACCACACAAAATGACATTCGTAGATTTCAAATTCCTACAGAGGAAGATTGGGCAGCCACTGATTACGATCTGATTATCAAAAAATACCAGGAAGCCTTTTCCAATCCTGGCGATTTTCAATTATTCTTTGTGGGCAACATTGAGGAAGACAAGTTCCTGGAAAATGTCAGTACATATCTGGCCTCAATCCCTGATAATGGAAGGCGAGATAACCCGATCGATAGAGGCGTAAGAATGCCCGATGGAACTCATGAAAAGATCTATAAGAAAGGCGTGGACCCCAAAAGCTACGTCACCATCAATTTTGAGGGTGAAGCCAATTTTAACAGGGAGGACCAGTTTAGGTTAAGCTGTCTGGCCGATATCCTATCCATTAAGCTGATAGAGATATTGCGAGAGGAAAAAGGAGGTGTTTATGGTGTAGGAGCATCGGGTTCCCTGAGGGTGACACCTTATCCCCGGTATTTCTTTACCATCGGATTCCCCTGTGGACCTGAAAATGCCATGGACCTCAAAGAAACGGCGTTGGCAGAATTGAATAAAATCCTGAAAGAAGGCCCTACGGAAAAAGACCTGAATAAAATTAAGGAAGAAAAAAGAAAGACACTGAAAGAGCGTCTTAGAACCAACACATTTTGGGTAGGCAAAATGTATGGTGATGTTTATACTCAAGGTGCTTCATATACTGTGGCAGAACTGGAGCAACGCATTGAAGACCTGACAGTCAAAAACATCCAGAAAGTCGGCAAAAAGTATCTCAGGGACGACTACATCGTAGGGATCCTAATGCCCGAAGAAATGTAGCAAAATAAGGAAGGGGCGTTACAAAACGCCCCTTCTCTAATATCCTCATTTTTCGTGAGGATCAATATCTTGACAAGTTAAATCTTACCAGTAAATAGGCCCCTTACCTAAATACTTCTCAGCAATCGGCAGGTAGTAATCTTTTACCTCATCCAGGTCGTAGATCTTAGGTGACTTGGTATAAAGGTCATATTTATTGAAGTCCAGTACCCATTCCTTGTATTGCTGATCCTTTTCAGTTTCGAACTGGGAATAGCTACCCTCATTGTGCCATGGATAGAAAGAATGGTATCGAACCATGGTCATTCCAGCTTCAGGAATGGTATTGGTAGGATGATTCTTCAGTACCTGGAAAAAATATTCATCGTGGCCCCAGGCAAGCTGTAGGTTATCAATACCACAACCTGGCTCGTAAACGCCATTTTCGGTGTTGTACCGCGGATCATTCATATCCGCATTGAGCTTGTTGAATTCAGGATATACGCAGGTATCAGGAAGCTTGGCTCCTACAACAAAGATATCTCCTACAAGTCCCCATTGCTCATCCTGGCTTGTACCATCTTCATCGCTGCCCCATAAGTACATTACTTTTCCCAGGTCATGGATCAGGCCAACAAGCTGCATCCAGTCTGGTCTTTTATCTTCACGAAGTGCCTCTGCAGACTGAATCAAGTGCTGAACGTTTGGCAGGTTAAGATCCGGATCACTCACATCGATAAGAGCATTCAGTTTTCCCATGGCATCCCACAGTGTCATTGGCTTGTCAAAAGTGAGATATTTAGCTTTCATCCGCTGAACATAGTCATACGTCTGATTCATTCGCATTTTACGATAGTGCTCCCGCACCGCAGCAGTCACGTCTGACTGATCGTAATTCCTGAATTCTTTTTTCTCTGCTATTTCCATAATACTTAACCTATTGATCCCAAAGTTAGATAAATTAATAACGTAATACCAATGAGAATGATGCCCACAACATTGGCATATTTCCATGGATGTATGTCCAATTTTCCGGAATCCTCAATTTTAAACGTACTTCGTACTGGGAATTTAAGAGAAACCAAATGCATCACGATAATGTTCAACACGAACTCCAGTCCCATGATATGAACGAAGTGGAGATTGATTTCCCAAACAAAATAGGTCGCCACATAGAAAAATAACCCGAAGATCAGTCCAGCTTTTGCCCCTGCAGATGAAACCCTTGGGAAGAAAAAACCGGCAATGATCACCGAAGCCATAGGCACAAAGAATATCCCGTTAAGCTGCTGCAATAATTGGTAAAGACCCTCTGGAGCATTAGCCACTAGCGGAGCAATAACAATAGATAAAATAGCCAGACCCATCGATACCCATTTCCCCAGGTTTACCAGTGAACCCTCGGAAGCATCTGGTTTGATATAGTTCTTAAAAATATCCAGACTGAAAATCGTTGCCGCACTGTTGAGCGCGCTATTGAAGGTACTCAGGATGGCTCCCATGATCACCGCTACAAAGAAGCCGGTCATCCAGAGAGGCAGTACTTTCTTCACCAGCATAGGGTATACACTGTCCTGGTTACTAAACAAGGAATCTCCAAAGTAGTAAAAACCAATGATCCCCGGCAGCACAATCACCAGCGGGATCAATATTTTTAGCACACCGGTGAACAACAAACCTTTCTGAGCCTCTTTCAGACTGACAGCCCCAAGTGCCCGCTGAATGATCGATTGGTGCATGGTCCAGAAATACAGCTGATTGACCATGAAACCGGTGAATAGAACCTCTATCGGAAGAATTGAATCCCGGGCTCCTGGTCCAATCGAAGGCTCATGACTCACAACATTAAACTTTTGTGGAGCATGATTAAAAACTGTAAGCAATCCTTGCCATATACTTCCATCACCGATATCCCATAAGGCAAAAGTGGGCACCAGCAAACCGGCAATCAATAAGCCAAACCCATTGATCGTATCAGTCAACGCTACCATTTTTAAACCGCCAAAAACTGCATAAACAGCACCTACGGAACCTACAACGACCACAGTAAGCCAGATCCCTTCCTTTTTGGTGATGTTCAATGTTTGCGATATATCAAATATGGATTCGATATTGATAGCTCCAGTATATAGGACAATAGGTAACAGGGTAACGACAAACGAAACAATCAGTATCAAGGACATGATCGCTTGTGTGGGTCGGTCAAATCTTTTCTCTATGAATTCGGGGATAGTAGTCAGACCCATTTTCAGGTATCTGGGGATAAAGTAAAGTGCTCCAATCACCAGAGCTACAGCACTCAGCACTTCCCAGGCGATGATGATCGCTCCATTTTTATAGGCAGAGCCATTCATCCCGATCAGGTGCTCGGTGGAAATATTTGTCAACAACATAGATCCAGCGATAACAATCCCAGTTAGGCTTCGGCCACCTAGAAAATAACCATCCTGGGTATGAAGATTTTGTTTTCTCAGCTTCCAGGAAGCATAAGCAGCTACAAATCCGGTGAAAGCCAGAAAACTGATGAAAGTAAGCATGTGGGGTTAGTAATTAAGTTAATGTTGAATTCCGGGTCGGAAAGTAATAAATCTGGGTGATATCACAAAAGCGTATTACATTAGTTGCCAATACCTAACATCCAACTCATGCTTTCTAATACACGTCGATTTATTCATACTTTCACCTGCTTAGCAATCGCTTGCCTCCTACTCTCATGTGGGGATTCACAGAAAAATGGTCAAGTAAAAAAAGAATTAAGACCTATCCAGGCAATAAATGAACCTGGTCTTGCAACGGGTCAGGGGCTCATCGTAATTAAAGGGGCCACTATGATTGATGGGAATGGTGGTGAACCTGTGACTAATGCTACAGTGATTGTGAAAGACAACCTGATCGAAAACGTATTGGCGGATACAGCTGTGAAGCTTCCCGAAGATGCGGAAGTCATTGATGCAGTCGGACTTTATCTGATGCCAGGCCTGATCGATGCCCACTATCATGGAGACAACCCAAAGATGTCGGGATCCTTTCTTAGCCATGGCGTCACATCGGTACGAGACCCCGGAGCCTGGATCGAAGCCTATGAAGAGGCTATAAACGCAGAACACATGATTCCCAGATTGTTCCTGACAGGACCTCATTTTGATATGTTCCCTCCTGCCTACCCTCGCAATTCCGTGATGGTTAGGGATGCAACTGAAGCAAGAAACCATGTCCTCACATTTTATGAGCAAGGTGCCTCAGCTATCAAAGTCTACTTTCGGGTCACTCCGGATTTGATCAAGGTCATTTGTGAAACAGCAGACGAGCTTGGAATCCCAACAACGGCACATCTTGAGATTGCTTATGCCAGAGATGCCATTGAAGCTGGCATTGACGGCATCGAGCATATCACCTCATTTGGCATTGACCTGGTGCCCCGGCAACGGGCAGAGCAGTACCGTCAGAGTGTGCTGGCAGATAATAGTGCGCGAAGAAATGGCCGGTACGAAATGTGGAGTGAAATTGATCTGGATCACCCCAGAACCGTCTCAATGATTGATCTTATTGTACAAAAGCAAACAGTCCTCAGCCCCACCCTGGCCATCTTTGAATATCAGCTGGATGCAGAACATACGGATACCACCAAACAAAAAGGTTTTGAAACTATGATGGCTTTTGTCGGGAAAGCTAAAAAAGCGGGAGCCCCGGTAGTTGTTGGTTCACATACCTGGGTGCCTTATGCCGACTATGGATGGGCTTACCAACGAGAGATGGAGCTGCTGGCAGAAAGTGGGCTAACCAATGCTGAAGTAATTCAAGCCGCTACCATGGAAAACGCCCGGTTTTTAAGGATCGAAGATCGTCTTGGGAGTATTGAAGCAGGTAAGCAGGCCGACCTGATCCTGGTAAACGGAAATCCTTTGGAAGACATAAGTGCCATGTACAACATCGAAAAGGTGATGCTGAATGGGGTGTGGGTGCCGAAATTTGATGAAGAATAGACTAGCAGCAATTAAACACTGATAATAATTATTTCGTATTTTTAAACTATAGAAACATCCCTTTTAGATCGTATTACAGTTAACCCAGAAATTTGCCATGGTAAACCAACAATCAGAGGTAAGAGATATACTGTTGATCTAATTCTGGACCTATTATCTGCAGGGTCAACTCACAAAGAAATTCTTGAAGATTATCCAAACCTCGAAGAAGCGGATATCCTGGCTTGCCTTGCTTATGCCTCAAAACTTTCTAAATACTCGAGTTTCACTAGAATTTCAATATGAAGCTCATCATTGATGCTCAACTTCCAACGAAACTTTGTGAAATACTGAATGAGTTGGAAATTGAGAGTATTCATGTAGAAGAAATCATAAAAGGAGATGAAACTCCTGACCCGGAAATTTCGAACTATGCAGATCAAAATAATCTAATTGTCACGACAAAGGATACTGATTTTTACCACTCACACATGGCTTTGAATAAGCCAAAGAAACTATTCATTATTACAATTGGAAACCTAAAAAACCGGCAGTTATTCGATCTGTTCAGATCCAACATCCTGGTTATTAAGAAGGCACTAGCTCATAGTAATTTTATTGAGCTCAATAATGAGGGAATCATCGAGCATAAGTAATAATTATCGATTACTTTAGGTAGGAACTTTTTCTCACTATGGAAGACAACACATCTCAAAATACCGGATCCGAACAAATCGAATTATCCAAATACACCATCTATCAGCTAAGGGAAATAGGCAACTGGACCAAATTCCTGGGAATTGCCGGCTTCATCTTTATCGGCTTATTGGTCATCCTGGCATTTTTTATGGGCTCCTTCATGTCCCAAATCAATCCGGCTACACCATTCCCTTCTTTTGTATTCACCATAATTTACCTGGTGATGGGGTTGATATATTTCTTCCCAATCCTGTTTTTATTCAAGTTTTCCATACACCTCAGGAGGAGTCTTTCCAGCAAAGACCCGGCACAAATGGATTCTGCATTTAGTAACCTGAATTCCCACTACAAATACATTGGCATACTGGCCATTATCATTTTAGTCATCTATGGCTTATTTGGTGGAATGATGTTGGCGTTTGGTATGATGAATGGCTTTCCCACAGGGAGCTATACTTAAATAAATAGTTTTATTTCATATGCCTGTTTTGTAGTCTGTTTCTTTGTATCTTACTATAAGAAAACAACATAATCATGAAGCGAATCATCTACTTCCTGGTCGTGATAGCAGGGGCACTGATCCCATTTCTAATTGGTCAATATGAAATTGCTCCTGTGGCTTTTGTGGTTTGGTTATGGATGTTTTTAAGTGGCCTTTGGGCAAAAAACTACATGAAAGGCCTCCAATCTCCCTATACAGGCAAACCCAAAAACCAGGAAGAGTCTGAGCAATTCACCCGAAATGTCGATGAATTGGGTAGTTATGCCATACTTTTCGGAGTCGGTGCATTGGTGTGTGAAATCGGATTGTACAAAGAACCAGGCACGGTCGCACTTGCCATTATCATATTTGGATTAGGAGTAAAGGTTGGAGTGAAACACATCAAAAGCGAATACTTCGGATAGTCTACCTGATCATCACAAAAAGCTCCCATGATTCTGGGATTGGATCGAAGTTTTTATTTGCCCAACCTACAAGGTAAGCTAATGTCGGTGTTGTCATCGCCGTAGTTGCTTGTTTACTTTCTTAATCCTCGATTTAGCTTAATGTCGGTTGTCACCGACACACTTGCTTGTTTACTTTCTTACCTCCCATCGAAGTCCCCTCTGACCGAAGTGCATGTGCACTTTTCCCAGACCGCCTTCAATAGACAGTTCTTCATATCTAAAAAAACTATTCCCTCCCGAATAGATCAATCAACCGATAAAGCAGTACATAATGTATAGCATCATTATTCGTTTACCTGTCAATGAAGAAATTCAAATGGCCCATCATCATTGTAGCCGCTCTGGCACTGATCTATTTCGCAACAACGCTAATCGTACCCGTCCAATACGACAAAGCACTCAACAAGACCATGGCGCTGCCTCCATACAGTGTCTCTGCTGAGGCACAAGCCCTGTACAACTCACTGGATTTTGTAGCAGACCTGCACTGCGATGCACTACTTTGGAGCCGTGACCTCACGAAGAAAAACTCGGTTGGGCATGTGGATTTTCCACGAATGCAGCAGGTCAACATGGCACTACAGGCATTTACCATTGTGACCAAATCACCTGCCGGACAAAACTTTTCTAAAAACTCCGCAGATGCTTTTGACAACATCACCTTATTAAGCTTCCTGCAGGGCCGACCCATCACGAGCTGGTTTAGCCTGTTCAGACGTTCTGTCTACCAGAGCAGGAGACTCCACGTCTTTGCCGAAGATTATAACGATAAGTTTATTGTGGTGAAATCCGGGGCAGACCTGGAACGGCTCATAGCAGCCAGGAAAGAAAATAAAAACATCGTTGGTGGATTCCTGGGCATCGAAGGTGCTCATTGCCTGGAGGGAAAACTGGAAAACCTGGACAAACTTTACGCAGAGGGTGTCCGCATGATAGGGCCCACACACTTCTTCGACAATGAGCTTGGGGGCTCCGCTCACGGCATCACCAAAGGAGGCCTATCAGACTTCGGGCACCAGGTGATTGACCGCATGGACGAGCTGGGCATGATCATCGATGTGGCACATGCTGCACCCGCTATGATTGATGACATCCTGGAGCAGACCACCCAACCTATCCTGGTTTCGCATACTGGCGTCCGAGGTACCAAAGACAATATCCGAAACCTTTCCGATGACCATATCAGGCGTATAGCTGCCAATGGCGGACTGATCGGTGTAGGATTCTTTAAAGGAGCGGTCAACACACCTTTGACAGAAGGTATCGTGGAAGCCATGAAGCATGTAAAGTCCATCGCAGGAGTAGAATGCATTGCTTTAGGCTCCGATTATGACGGCGCAGCTACTGTACCCTTTGACGTGACAGGCCTCCCACTACTGGTTGAGGAAATGCTGAAAGAAGGTTTCACTGAATATGAGATCCGTGCAATTATGGGGGAGAACGTAAAGAGATACCTCCTGAAACAACTTCCCTAATATTCTACCAACAAGCTGGTTCAATTGTCAATCATGAAATAATCATTGCGTTCTTGATATAATTTTTCTAACTTCTACCTCCATTTACCCCTAGATATAAACTATTTTAATCATGATGGATGCTACCCTGGAAAACATTTTCCGTATCCTGGCTGACATAGGTCATGCCTTCGTCGGTCTTTCACTTTTTATGCTCCTGCTTTACATGATTCGGTTGAAGAGTTTCAAATCGAGAACCAAAAAATACACATTTGTATCGAAGCGTGAACGGCCAGTATTAAAAGGGTCAGCCATCCTTTTTTCCTGCAGTACAGCCCTATACTCTTTTCTGATCATTGAACTTACAATTGGGTTAAATGGTGCTCATTATTTTTGGATTGCCTCCATTCTCTCTATCGGAGTGGCACTTGCTGTCGGCTATAGTCTCTATGTTTATTTTTCATATTACCATCCCTTCATACTAGAAAAGAGACTTAAAGACATCCGTTTTGCACCGATGATATCTCCCAGGTCAGGAAAACCGATGACCTTACTCAATGAAACACAAGAAGATAAATTTATGTCGAAAGAAATGATTGAGGAAGAAGAAGCCTCAACAATCGACTATGACGTCTGGATTGATAAAGATTCTGATTATAAAGTTATCGAACGGTACGACACACGATTTGATCCCGAAGTTTGCAGCTCCTGCAACTTCAGAACACTGATGGAAAGAAGATCTGAAGTGATCAAAAAGCCACAACTGCATGAGCAAGGATTGTTAAGAAAGTCTTATGAATGTACCTATTGCAGACACATAGAAAGTCGTGATGTGACACTATCAAGCCTGGACAAGGAAGCCGAATACGAATCTTACGAAAAAGAACATGCTTGACATCCCTACCGGTAAGATGACCAGTACATGATAAAAAATCAATTTTGACTCACCACCCACACAGCTCCTCGCTGGATAATCGTCTGAACCTCAGGTGTGCTTAATGACTCCACACTGTGACCAAGCAGGATCTGAAACACTTTACCCTCCCCATATTGATGTGTCCATGCCAGGGGTTCATATGCCCCGGCAACCTGCGACTTTGCCTGAAGCAACGGAACAATGGGAATGTCGCCAGCTTGTCTGAAGTATAGCTCATCAGTGGTTTCAAATGAAGTAATTCCAGTTGTGATGGGATGATCAATGGCTGTGGGTTCTACCGTGAATGGGCCATATTTATCATGACCACTCTCTCCGTGATGATCCCAAACCCTTGGTACAATGTTGCGGTATTCCGGCCAGTCCGAACTACCAGCTCCCGGCAGCGAATAATGCCAGGCTCCGTTAGCGAAATGAATAACTACCAGTCCTCCGCCATTCTTCAGGAAGTCTATGAACGATTCTCTGGCTTTCTCACCCAACCCCACAGAATCCTGCCAGTTGCAATAGTTGAGCAGAATCAGAGCATAGTCACTCAGGTCATATTCATACAGGTCTGCCGGATCCTTGGTCACATCCATATGGATATCAGTCTCCTGTTCAATCATTTGTTTGAGTACCGGGGTAGTCGCTTTCCAGTCATGAGCAGGATGATTGTTGCCAGTAAGCAGAAGTCCCTTCCTGGTTTTGCCATAAAGCACTTTGGTGACTTCATCATCTTCATAAAACCCGGACTGCACACCACCTTCGGGAACCACACCTCCCGCTGCCCATACCAGGCCATTCAGCATGAGCTTACGGAAGTTGTCATTTTTCCAGTTGTCATAGTAATGTCCCATGGTAGTGGAAAAACCACGCCCTCCATTGTCTCGCTCCACTGCCCAGGCCACCACCTGTCCGTTCTCCTGTGTAGTCTCCAGGTCACCGATCGAAAGGATGGGGATGAGCCTGGGATCATTTTCCCTGAACCGGATATTGTAATAAAACTCCTCTTTGAGATCAAAGGGCTCCACCCCATTGCTGATCGGGTGTTTTGCGAGCGATTCATTGGTCACTTTTGTTGTGATGGTCTTGATGTCCGAGTACCAGTTGGGATCGCCAGCATCATCCTGCCAGTCGAAGTATCCTCCACCCCACTCCAGGATCTGTACTCCCTTTTTATCATCCATGAAAGTGGTGAAGTGGATCGCCGAAAAACCACAACCGCGATCCATCTGCTGCTGCATCACCTCCATCCTTTCCGGTGTCTCCCAGGGCACATGCTTGAACCGGTCTCCCACCCGGCCATCATAGCCATCAGATAAGGCAACAATCAGGTCAGCATCCTCCAGTGTGGAAGGGTCCTCGGGCCATCCGTCAAGATGTATCTCCGTCTCAATACCAGCAACATTGGAATTGTCCAGCGCCACCTTAATAAGCCGGACTGCTTTGAGGTATTCATGCATACCCGGCGCATGGCTCTTGGGGCCGGCAAGGAGGATGATCTTTTTGGTTTCAATATCTGTTGTGGGCTGACAACACATCAAAATCATGAAACATAAATATAACAGGAAGGTCAGTTGCTTACTCATCTGATTAATTTAACACATATATTCCTCTTAAGAAATAAGTTTAACGACGGGCTCATTATTTCAAACCTTTCCACGACTTGATGTGTCATCCGGGTATGAACAAACTATTGACCCTTTCGACGATTTTATTGCTGGCTTTTGCGTGTGAAGACAGCACCGGCATTACCGATAAGACCAACCGTGAGGAAGACGAAAAACTCCTGGAGCAGTTGCACAAGGAGATTGAAGCACTATCCAAAAGTGTGACCTGTACCGAGGCTGAGGAGTGGAAATTTGTAGCCGTCGGATCAAAAGCATGCGGTGGGCCTACCGGCTACATCGCCTATTCCACACAGATCAATGAGGAGCAGTTTCTGGAAAAAGTGAGCTACTTCACCGAACAGCAAGCAAAGTTCAATACCAAGTGGAGTATTTTTTCTACGTGCGACCTCCCGGCAGAGCCTTCGGAAGTTACTTGTGCGGATGGGAAGCCGGTTTTTGTGTATCCCCAATAATCGGGTAAAATCACACTAGCCTGAAAAACGATTTTAATCCAAACATCATTCAGTCATGAAGAACAAATTTTTAATTCCTATATCCCTGGGTCTGGCTTTGTTTATCACTTCCTGTGATAAAGACGAGATCAATAAGCAACCGTCCTTCACTTTTGATTTCAGTGGCCTGGAAAACAGAATCATCAACGAACTTTCAGCTTCTTCGCTGGGAATCATCGCTGCTACGGATCAGGGACTTTTTGTAAAAGCAGAAACTCAGGAAATGCTTGCACCCGATAACTGGGAATCTGCAGGTTTAGCAGAAAAGAACATCAGGACATTTGTAGAAATCACTAATGATCTTTGGCTGGCAGCGGAAAACATTGAGTCATCCTTTCATCTGTATCAATCGGAAAATCAGGGTGAAACCTGGGCGGAGGTTGAAAACAACTTTGGGGGTGAATATGAACAACACATCAATGACCTGGAATATGTAGCGGAAACCCAGATGCTTTATGCAGTAGGTTATGGCGTACTGGCAGAGTCTGCTGACATGGGTCAGACCTGGACACCCATTATTGGTGACTGGGACTGGTTGGCTTCAGGACTGGATTTTGTGGAGAAAAACCCGGAAGCAAATGAGCTTTGGATCGGTGGTCAGAATGCCATTGAAGGGTTTATCCTCTATAAATATAACCTCGATAGCAAGGAAGAAACCCTTTATATGAACCTGGTGGAAATGCCCAGTACAGCCAAATCCATTCTTTTTGACTCAGATGATCCCGATCATCTCATTGTGGGCGCAGAGGGTGGCATCATTTCCACCGAAGACGGAGGTGATAACTGGGAGCTGCTCAAAGACGATCACGAGTCATCTAAGTTTTACTTTGGTCTGGCCAGAGACGAGTTCAAACCTGAAATACTTTACGCTGCTGGCTGGCTCAAAGATTTTGACAATCCCCAGAAGCTGATCCTTTTATATTCACCCGATAACGGGACCACCTGGCAGGAGATCACCCATCAAAGAAATGATCTGTTTGGAGGCGTCTATGACATGCTATCCACCGTGGAAAATGGAAAGCAGGTGCTATACCTGGGGCTGTATAAAGGTGGTGTATTCAAGGTTGTTATCGGACATTAGTATTATCCATGATTAGACAATCTTTATTACTCAATTGGAGCTTTCAAACGTCCGATTTGTCCATTATAGTTTTATCCCAGCGAAACCTGGACCGATGTACATCCACGTCATCCTGAATGAAATGAAGGATCTTAGAATTCGGAAGGAGCTTTAAACACACTCCATCATTATTGAACAAGATCCTTCACTTCACGGTCGACTGGCCTCACTTCAAGACCTTACTGACTTCTCAGAGCTTTCCTTTGTAAAATAATAGTTGTAGCTCTGTTCAGGATGACGGTTATGATGTTTGATCACCTTGGTTCCTCTGTCCAAGGTATGAAGCTCTCTTTTTGACCATCAGAGTCACTGCAGGGACTCTGATACTCCCTAGGTCTGTGCCCACAGACCTGGTCGAAAGATGCAACACCAACCAAACCATCATCTCTTAAAAACACCTTTCAATCAAAAAAACGTATCTTAGGTGGGGAATAATTATTATCCCTTAAAATGGGTAAGTGTAGGTTTTAAGTTTGTTATTCTAAAAAGAGAACAAGGATTAAGTGCAAATACTAATTATCAAATAATATTACTTATGACCAATAAACCATCCTAAAATGCGTGAATTAAGTATAAGAGCTGAACACCGTTTCTACACCGGAATGTCTATCACCATACTAATTACTGTCTTTCTCGGTTTTTTTCAAAGTTTCTATTTCCGGCCCCTATTTCCGGAAAACCCTGCAGCTTCTTATCCAATGGTCTTTGTGCACGGTACTATATTCAGCCTTTGGGTAATATTGTTTATGGTACAAACACTATTAATCAAGAATAATCGTACAAACCTGCACCGTCGGCTAGGTCTGTTTGCTGGGATACTGGCAATTATTATTGTCATTCAAGGCCTGGACCTGGCAGTATACGCGGTCAAAACAGGACGGGTAGATGCCCGATTTGGAGGCCCGTTACCATTCATTCTTCCCATCACTGATATTATTCTATTTTCCTGGTTTGTAGTCCTTGGGATTATTAATCGACACAAGCCTCAAACCCATAAACGCTGGATACTCTTGGCCACCATAAACTTCATTGGCCCAGCCATTGGCCGCATGCCTGGTGCTACTGCATTTGGAGAAGCTACACCCATTTTAATCTATGCTTTATTTATAATAGCATTGGCAATATGGGATATTAAATCAACAAGAAAAATACATAGAGTAACGCTCATTGGAGGGGTGATAACACTACTCTCACTACCATTACGATTTATTATTTCAGAAACAGCCATCTGGCAAGCATTTGAAAAGTGGATTTTAGGAATAGGTGGATAACGAACCAACATAAATCAAGACAAATATGATAGCTTTTTTTTGCCCATCAGAGTCACCGTAGGGACTCTGATACCTCCTCCCCTATGTCTGATAGCTGCCTCCCAGCGGCCAGGCTTTGAATGTACCGACAGATAAACTACTTTTATCACCATAAATTAAGCTCTGAGCCCACAGCGTCAAATCTGAAGGTTGTAGCCATTTAAAAAAAGATCATGGAGAATTCAATGTCAGCTCGAAGAAGCCCTGATAAAGAATAGTAGAAAATGAGCAACCTACATATATCATCGTCTGATAAGTCCATTGTGGTTCTCCCTTTTGTTAACATGAGTGCCGACCCTGAGAATGAATACTTCAGTGATGGCATTACAGAAGAAATAATCAACGCGCTAACCACCGTGAAAGGCCTGAAAGTCATTGCCCGTACATCCTCTTTTGCCTTTAAGAATAAAAATATGGATGTACGAAACATTGGTGATCAGCTAGGGGTGAGTACTGTTTTGGAGGGGAGCGTCCGGAAAGCCAACAACAGGGTTCGTATTACAGCGCAGTTAATCAGTACCAATGACGGCACCCACTTCTGGTCAAAAAATTTCGATCGGGATTTGGAAGACATATTCGCAGTGCAAGATGAAATAAGTATACAAATTGCTGACCAGATCCGGGAAAATTTTGGTCACCTCAACATTCAGGAACATTTAATTGAAGCACCAACTAAAAATATAGAGGCCTATGACCTTTATCTTAAAGGCCGTCATCAGCATTTAATGTGGGATGGACAGGGAATGGTAAATTCAATAGCTCTCTATGAACAATGTGTAACAACAGACCCCTCATTTGCTTTACCCTACTTTGGTTTGGTGTATAGTTATGCCATGTATGGATCATGGACAAATAATGAAGGATTATTACAGTTGTCAGAAGATTACCTTAACAAAGGTTTTAACCTGGACCAACAATCCTACACAGGGTATTTTGGCAAAGCGACACTCCTTTTTTGGGGTCAATGGGATTTCATAAATGGGCAAAAGTTTTTTCATAAAGCAATAGAACTGAATCCATCCTATACGGAAGCAGAAGAAGGTTTATGTGAATTGTACACAGCGATAGGCTATTTTGAAAAAGCACTCTGGCATACTGATAATATTTTAAGAATAAACCCTCTGTCTCCGAATCATTATTTTACCAAAGCAAATATTCATTATTTAAATGAGGACTATACGAAAGCTTTAGAATGTATAGAGACATCGTTAAGCATCAACCCGGAGTTTACACATCCCATTGGACTAAAACAACTGTGCCTAATTCTTACAAAAGATTACGAAAAACTAAATGACTTTTTAGATAAAACCCCTTTAGCGGAGAGACCGGAAGAATGCCGAGTATTATACCAATTGGTCAATCCCGAAGATAAGATCGATGTTGATATCAGCAGGGTTCACTTCATGATAAAAAAAGAGATTGGGGAAGCGCTTTTTGCCTGGCCATTGTTTTTGATGGTCCATTTGGGGGAACACGAAATGGCATTGGACTTTTTGGAGGAAAAGATCAAAATGCGTACCGGTCAAATCATAAACTTCATGAATATTCCGTTGCTTAAACCTTTACACCAGTATCAGAGATTTCAGGATTTAGTACAAGCCGTTTTTCGGATAGAACTATTACCCCCTAATCCTGAGATACAAGTACATATTACCCCTTCCAAAGCCTTAATGTCAGAGGCTGAAATCGACATGATTTTAGAAGTTTCTGAAAAAGGAATGAAGGAAGAAAAGTGGTTTAAAAACCCATCTTTAACCCTACGCGAACTGGCCGATAAAATGAATATTAGCAGTAACAAGCTCTCCTGGTTGCTGAATGAGCGAATTGGCCAAAACTTCAATGAATACATCAATGGTTTTCGATTGGAAGACTTCAAAGAAAATGCCCTAAATCCTGCCAATGGCCACCTTACCCTACTAGCTATAGCTTATGAAAGCGGTTTTAATTCTAAAACGGTATTCAATGTCTTCTTTAAAAAAGTAGAAGGGATGACACCGAAAGCCTGGTTGAGGTCTAATCAATCTTAAGCCTGTTTAAAAAGTACCAAATCTCACTAATAAGTTCGGATTTTCATTTCAGAACGATTCGCCTGCAAGTCTGCTTCATCTTCGCATCATCAATTAATTAAAGCAAAGTAGATGATCATTAAAAGATGATTCCTTTCTCCTTACCAAACAAACTAACCATAAGGGGAGGGCTTTGTAGTAATCGAACCTTAAAAAACATTATACACATGAAAAATCTAATTACGATTCTTTTATTTCTAAGCACATTTGGTGCTTTTGCACAAACAAGCTCAACGGAGAGTGAAGAAACTAAAGTGGCCTATAAGTGGAGGGTAAGTATTCCTTATATTGTTCCAGATGAGATTATCTCTGGTTATAGTGATCGAACAAGTGTTCAAATGGTAGAATTGCATGTAAAGCGCAACCTGGATAATAAGAACATCATTGGGGTAAAGTTTGCCACCTGGCGATTATTTCAACCCATGGGCATCACCTGGTGGGATGGTGTTGTCGATAAAATAGAGTCCGGGACTGAATATTACGATGGATATTTAAGAGAGACAGGAATTGGCATCACGTACCAACGCATGCTTTGGAAAGGGCTATTTGCTGCTGTTGAAGTCCTTCCGCAAATTCAAACCTATACGGATTTAGACGGTAATAAAATTAAAAATGGATTTAAAGTTTACAACTCGATTCATTTGGGCTACCATATTGCATTTGGGAAGAAAAAACGATTTTTCGTTGAACCTCAGGTTCATTGCAACCAGTGGATGTTTGACAACAATTCTCCTGAAGGGTTTAAGGAGTTTGATGACAAATATGGAAACGTCTTTCTTTTTGAGCCAAACCTTTACATAGGGTGGAAATTCTAAACTTAGTCTGACAAGTCAGGATGTATTATTCCTGGCTTGTCAGGCATTCGTAAACTAATCAAAAAGAAACCATGATCAACTATAAATCAAATACAAAAATGAAAAACACAATTAAAATCACTTTAATCATTTTATCTCTAGGCGTACTTAGTAGCTGTGGAGTAGGGTATTCGTATGTACTCAATCAAAATCACAATGCTACACAAGTAGAACTTTCTGAATCAAACTTTAAAGTCGTCGACAAAGTAAGTGGCAGCTCGGAAGTAGAATATGTATTCTTTTTTGGGGGAATCAAGAAACGAAACCTATACAAGGATGCATACACTCAGTTGCTTGATCAGGCTGATATGATAGGTAAGTCAAAAGCCATCACCAATTTGACCACGGAGGAGCATGTAGGAGGTTTTCCGCCTTTTTATACACGACGTACAATTACTGTACATGCGCAAGTCATTGAATTTGAATAGAAGAACCCAGTAAACTTTTTGAGCCAAACATTTATAGTAGGGGTGAATAGTGAAAACATGGAAATGAGAAAGGTTATTGGAATAGTATTCTTGGTGGCATCACTTATTACTTTCAGTATTTTCATAACCCGAACTGAATTTAGTATTCAGCTCCAATCTTGGATGAGCTTTAAGTATTACATACAGTTTGCTCCATATTTCATTAGCATTATGCTTTTTTATAGTGGACTTTATTTAATTAGAAAGAATCCAAAATCGAATTTCGCGATGGCAATTTTTGGGTATACGATTTTCGAATTGGTTGCTTTGGATTGGATAGGAATATTACCCAATAACCTGGGCACTACTGCAACAATACTGTTTGGATGTTGTGCCATTGTAGCTCTGTGGCTTGCTCATGCAAATTCATTTAGCCTAAAAAGATTGTCTTTGGTAGAAGTCTTGATAAGCATTTTAATCGGGTCACTAGAGAGTCTGCTACTATATTGTCTACAGCACAGTTAATTAAACTGAATTAAGCTACTATCATTTGCTAAAAATAAAGTGTGACAAATTGATTGTTGTTGCGAATAATGAAACAAACAGAATTCAATTTGAACGAAAGAGAAAAAGTATTCTTATCAATTCTTGAAAGTCATAAAGGCATCATTTATAAGGTAGCTAATACATATTGCTATGATAAATCCGACCGAGATGACTTGATTCAAGAAATCACTTTACAGATTTGGAAATCTATTGAAAACTATAATAACGAGTATAAATGGTCAACCTGGATTTATAGGATCGCTTTGAACACTTCAATTTCGTTTTATCGAAAAAATAGAACGCATCAGGAGAAAACAGTAAACCTTGACCAGGTAATTGAAATCTCAGATGCTTATGAAGAACCTTCTGACAATGACAATTTTATCTTACTCAGAAGATTCTTACAAGAACTCAAAGAAATAGACAAGGCTTTAATGCTGTTACATCTCGAAGGATTGAGTAGCCAGGAAATTGGGGATATTATGGCAACAACTCAGACCAACGTTACAACCAAAATTTCCAGAATCAAAAAGAAACTCAAACTCAAATTTCAACAACATAATAAGTAAATAATATGGATAACATTGAATTGCAACATATTTGGAAGTCCTACGATCAAAAGATTCAAAGCATGCTCACCCTAAATACGGAAATAGCTTTAGATCTTTCTAGGCAGAAACTGGATAAACAAATTCGTAAACTAAACCGTCCAAAATGGACTGGGGTCTTGATTGGAGTACCCTACACTATTCTATTAATTGGCATTACAGTAACTGCTGCAATTTCCAATGCCTACTATGTCGCAATGGGTTTTGGAGCTATATCTCTTATTATGGCGATTGTGCTTGGGAACTATTTCTACCAGTTACATTTAATCAGTGAAATTAGAAGTAGTGATGACGTTCTTTTCACTCAAAAACAATTGTCAAAACTGAGGATTTCAAGTTTCAATGCTTTAAACTTCTCAGTCTTTCAATTACCCTTTTGGTCGGTATGCTGGATAAGTATAGAAGCCCTTAAAGCAAGTCCATATGTTTATGGAGGAGTTAACTTAATTATATTCTTAATTCTCACCTTCATTTCTTTCTGGTTATTCAAAAAGCTCGGTGCTAAACATAAAGAATCAAAGATTAGAGACTTTTTTCTATCAGGTAGTGAATGGGAACCCATTGCTAAATCAGCAGAAATATTGGAACAGATAAAAGAGTATGAAAAATAAAGTCAGCAGTGCTGTAGCTGATAAATGACAATCCGACAAAGATGAAAAAGCGAGTTACACCAATCATTTCATCTAGGACATTTGCCTGTGTTGTGGTTATTTTATCGGGCTGCACTTTTGGACTTCAGCCTCTGCCAGACACTATCCAGGAACAAGTAAATGAAGCAGTGGACCAGGGCATGGATGGTATCATCGTCTGTGTCAATCGGCCAGGTGACATGCAGCTATACGCTGCAGGATGGAATAACCGTGAAAACCAGATTCCAGCAGACCCTTATGCATTGTTCAAGATTGCAAGTATCAGCAAGCTATACATCGCGGCTGCAACTACTCGCTTGGTTGCAGATGAGCAATTGTCATTGGACAAAACGCTGGCGGAGTATATTCCGGAAGCAGAAGGTCGCATAGAATTTGCGGATCAGATCACCCTGAAGATGATGCTCCAACACCGAAGCGGCATACTGGATTACAGTTCTGAACCGGAAGTTACAGGCGAAACATTTGATGATTACCTCTCATTCGCAGCGCGGATTTACGATAAACCAGCGGTATTTGAGCCCAATAAGAAATACCGATATTCCAATACCAACTATTTGTTAATCGGGGAAATCATAGATCGAACATTAGGATACGCTCATCATACGTATATCCGTGACGAGCTGTTAACGCCACTTGGTTTAAGCGATACCTACAACATCCCAGCTGAAGTAGATATGAATGACCTGATGAGTGGTTATCTGAAAGGTTGGGAACCCGATGTGAAGGACTGGGAATATCCCCTACCTGGCGGATCCATGATCGCCACTGCAGAAGATGTGAGTGTCTTTCTAAGGGCACTCATCGATGGTACCTTGCTTTCACCTGAGGAGCAGAGCATTTACACATCGGTCTATCCGTACGAACATACTGGTTGGTTGCCAGGCTATACCAGTATCGCTCGCTACCATCCTGACATAGACGCAGTGGTGGTCCAGTTTGTCAATACCAGCGGCAAAGAAATCTACTGGCTCGAGCTCAATAGGCTATACAAACGCATTGTCCGAATCATCGAAATGAACCACTAATCCATCAAATCAGGGCATGATACGACCCATCCTAATCATACTGATCCTATTGTCCCCATTGGTGCATCATGCGCAGACCAATGATTCGAAAACCACAGGTAAATTAGGTGCTAGTTTTAACACAGGATTTAATGGCGAGCTATACACCTTTCTGGCTACTCCAAGTCTGGCCTATTTGAAAGGAAATAGTCAGCTCGAAGTAGGTTTGGGTTTCAATCCATTTGATCGGGTAGATCAATCACTGCTCAGTGGTGAAGTCAACTACAAGTATTTTCCCAATGGATTAGGACAGAAATTCAACCTCTATTTCGTCACACAATTAGCCATTCTTCACAATCAACGAAATACCTATTATCCGGCTACCTACAACTACCTGTTTCTGAATGCAGGATATGGTTTTCAAGTCAAACTCTTTGATAGTGCTTACATGGGTACCAATGTTAAAATGGGTACTTTCACCTTTAACAAAACCTCCGAAAATCCCTATGAGGGGTTTCGTTCAACGGACTTCTTTGATGAAACCGGATTGAATGTAGAATTTCAATTACACCTTAACTTTACTTTTAAGCTACCTCTTAATTCAGATAACAGATCCTAAACTCGTTGGACTTTGCAACTTCAACGAATAGAACAGCTAAACGCATAACAGATTCTTGCCCATCATAATCACCGCAGGGACTCTGATACCCTCCCCAGGTTTGTGTCCTCACTGTCTCCTTACAGACATCCCCAAAGGATGAATGATCGCAATCAAACCATCATTTCCAATAAATGACTTTTTTAATTCATAAAAGAGTTATCTTAGATGAGAATACAAAAAGAATTTTGAATAACTACCCAACCAGCCATGAAAAAGAAAGAAAAAATCACTGTTGTGTCCTTCTCCCTGCTCATAGTGGCTATTCCGATACTGTTCATCTACCTCACCTTTACCAACTCCACAGATTGCAGCCAATTGGTGATAGATACATATGAGCTCCATTCCGGGATCAACATACCTAAAGTGGAATTTGTGAATTGCTACTTCGATGCTGACCTGAATACCCGAATATCGGTCTACAACCTGAAAGGAGTTGTCGATAAGGCAAATTTTAAACTGGTAAGTTTTTCCAGTGTGAATCATTTACAGGGACTTAACCTCTTATCTGCGGAAGAACGACCCCAACAGGCCGACATTTGGCTAGCTTCGGGGAAACGCTGGGGAATACAATGGACATACGCCTTTGATGATAAAACAAACAGACTTTGGGCCGAACTGAATTATTGAGGCCATAAATCCCAACCCAAAGGTCAGTCCTCCCCCGGGCCTGTGTCCTCACAGATCTCGTCTCTCATTTGCCCATCTACCTAAGGTCTGAGCCCTCACGTACTTCGTCATCTACTTTTCACACCCCCACTACTCATCCAGCGTCCTAAAAAGTATTTTCCGGGCATTGGCTTTCCGTAACTTCTGCTGAATATCCGATATCAATCCCATGGGTACCTCCTGATCGGCTTTTAAAAGAATAATAATCTGATCCTTATATGCCTCCGGCAGGGTTTCCTTCTCCGCAATTACCCATTGAATAATTTCGTCAAGCTCAATCAACCTGTTTCCTACAGATATTTTAGGGCTATCACCAAAACCAGCAGCTACCGGCTTGCCAACTGATAGTTCTCTAATAAGTGTTTTCATCTCCACCTTGGTCATCTCCTTTGCTTCTGGTAACCTGGCTTCCACCATCTTTCGCCCATCAGAGTCACCGCAGGGACTCTGATACCCCCCCAAGGTCTGTGGCTCACAGACCTCGTCATAGCTTGAATGAACACAATCAAACCATCATCTTCAAATAATGCTTTTTAATTCATAAAAGAGTTATCTTAGATGGGGAATATAGATAACGTATCCGTATTTACTGAGGAATAACAGTAACGCGGTTATTCTGATTGTTACATTCAATTCTAAACGCAAATCAATCAGTATGAAATATTTAGTATACTGCCTTTTACCACGAACAAATGGCAAAAGATATTTTCAAAAAACCTTTTTGACGAAGGAACACAGAATAAGCTTGCAATATTTCGCGAGTATCTGAGAGAATGGCTTCCTACTTTTACAAAGCGAACCAAAATAATATGGAAACAGATTTTTATTTATGACTTTTTTGCAGGAGAAGGGAAAGACTCAGATGGAAATCATGGCAGCCCTCTCATTATATTAGAAGAGTTAAAAGAACATCATTCGGCAATTGAGCAAAATGAACTACAATTGAAAGTAGTTCTTAACGAGAAAATCAAAAAGACATTTGAAAAATTATCACAAAATGTCGCTCCGTATGAAAGTGAAAGTCCATATGAAATAGTTCCGATGAACAAAGATTTCAAAGAACTGTTCTTTGAAATCTATCCCTCCATGCTTAGAGGAAAGGAATTCCCAAGACTAATTTTTCTAGATCAATATGGAATTAAGGAAGTCACTGAGGAAGTATTTCGAAAGCTCACAGAGCTCAAAAGAACGGATTTCATATTTTTCATTTCATCATCATTCATTCGAAGATTTAATGAACTCCCTGAATTTTCGGACTATATAAAAATCACAAAAGTAAAGTTCGACCAATCAAGACCATACCATAGCCATAGAGTTGTTTTCGAGTATTATAAATCATTAGTGAAGGATAAGGATTATTTTTTAGCTCCATTTTCAATTAAAAAGGGATCTAACATTTATGGCCTTATTTTCGGATCTAACCACTTTTTCGGAATTGAAAAATTCATGAAGGTAGCTTGGAAATTAAACGAACACTCTGGAGATGCGAATTTTAATATAGATGAAGAAATCTTTCTTGAAACTGGTCAGTTCTCAATCTTTGCAGAAGACAACAGACCAAGGAAACTAACTCTTTTTGAAAAGAAATTAGAGGCAGCCATTTTAGATGGAACTTTAAGAAACACGGTTGAAATTTATAAATATTCCTTCGACCAGGGATGTTTACCCAAACATGCTAATAAGGTTATCATAAAACTCGTCGCTGAGAAAAGAATTAATCCAGTAAAAACTGCGACTCAGAAAATTCATAAATTAGCCCCTGAGCAAATAATATTGTCGCTATGAGGAGTAAATCAAAAATTGAATGGACTGAAGCGACTTGGAATCCTTCGACAGGATGTGATAAAGTCTCTGCTGGTTGTAAAAACTGTTATGCAGAAACTATGTCTAAAAGACTTCAAGCGATGGGAACGCCTGGTTACAAGAATGGTTTTGAGTTTGCTATAATGCCAGAAAGGTTGAGTATTCCTATTCGGACGCGAAAACCTACCAAATACTTTGTCAATTCAATGAGTGATCTTTTTCATGAGGATATGCCTTTTGAATTTTTAGATCGCGTTTTTGAAGTAATTGCTAGAACCCCCAGACATACTTATCAGATTTTAACTAAAAGAGAAGCTAGACTCAAGGAATATTTTAAAAATTCTAAGGTTCCTGATAATGTATGGCTTGGAGTAAGTGTTGAGAATCAAAAAACTAAAAATAGAATTGATATCCTTCGAGAAATCCCAGCAAAAATTAGATTCCTATCTCTCGAACCCCTTTTGGAAGATTTGGGTGAACTGAGACTTGACAAGATCCATTGGGTAATTGTAGGTGGTGAAAGTGGCCATAATGCTAGACCAATGAAGCAGCAATGGGCGATTTCAATTCAGGAGCAATGTGACAACCAAGAAGTGTCTTTCTTTTTTAAGCAATGGGGTACTTGGGGTGCAGATGGAGTTAAGAGGAGCAAAAAGGCTAATGGTCGATTATTACTTGGGCAAGAGTGGAACGAAGAACCAGAATTTCAAATGGGTTAAAAAAGAATGTAATCGAGTAGACGGCTATGAACAATAAACCCTCGCCTCTGGTTCGCCAGCCCGGTCACGCCACTCAGCGTACGGTTCTTGTACTGAGCGATTCATCAAATCTCAGCCCCCCTTCCCAAAAACCCAACTCAATATCAATAATTGCATTATTCTAATAAATAAACCACCTAGTCCCTCCAGTCTCCACCCACAGTGAACCCACAGTGCTCCCACAGTTCCTGTATACTCGCTCCATACCAACAGTAGTCAGGCTATAATTGTACTAAAATAAGATGGTGAGTTAGACAATCGGGACCTATCCCGGTACGAGCTGCCAAGCAGGCTGATATCCTTCGCCCATCAGAGTCATACAAACTCCATCTCCTACCCCTCAGCTCACCTTCTCCAAATCCATCGGCAACCGCCTGATCCGTTTTCCGGTCAGGTCATAGATGGCGTTGGCCAGGGCAGGTGCTACAGTGGGCAGGCCACTCTCCCCGGCACCATCCGGATCGGCCTCGCTCTTCACGATGTAAGTCTCGATCTCGGGGCATTGCCCGATCCGGAGCAAAGGATACTGATGCCAGTTTTGCTCTACGATGGCACCTTTGTCGATGGTGAGCCCATACAGAGCTGCTCCCAGCCCCATCACAATAGAGCCCTCGGTCTGGGCTTTCACCGTGTCGGGGTTGATGCAGATGCCCAGGTCCACCACGGTGGTGATCTTCTTCACTTGCACACCCTTGCCATTCCGCTCCACATCGATCATCATGGCAAAATGCGCACCGGACCGTTCAGCAATGGCCAGTCCCCTGCCTACGCCTTCCGGTTTGTCCTTCCAGTGAAATACCTCGTCGACGATTTCCAGCACCCGCCTGAAGCGTTTGTGGTCCTGCATCATCTCCAGCCGAAACTCCAACGGGTCTCTTCCTGCTTTCACGGCCAGCTCGTCAATGAACGACTCATGCGCAAACGGATTCGTAGAGTGATATACCGCCCGCCAGTACGATATCGGTACATGATGCTTTTGCAGCACCCCTTTCACGGAGACATTCGGAATGGCATATTCGGTGTTGACCCCGCCCATCAGCTGGCGTCCGGCCTTGTTGTTGGAGCCCGACTGGTTCTGGATCTCCTGGGCGACGATCTTGTGCTCCAGGGCTTCGATTTTACCCTGCTTCAGTACTGCCCTGCATGTGTTGACGGATGCAGCACGAAATGGTCCGGCTGTCTGGTCATCTTCACGGGTCCAGATCACCTTCACCGGACGTCCTGATTTCTTTGATAGGTCAGCGGCCTCCTCAGCTACATCGGTTCTGGACCTGCGTCCAAACCCACCTCCCATAAACGTGTAGTTGATCTTCACTTTCTCTTCCGGAAGATTGAGAAACTTCGCCAGATACGACCTCGTTCCATTGGGGTTTTGGGTAGATCCCCAGAACTCTGCTGAGTCAGCCCGCACATCCACTACGGCGTTCATAGGCTCCATGGGCACATGCGCCTGGTAGGGCATCTCATAGACCGCCTCGATCACCTCAGATGCATTACGAAAAACTCCTTCTGCATCCCCTTTTTCATGCAGCACATCTCCCGGCTCACGAGAAGCCTTGAGATAGTCATTCCTGATGGTTTCCGAGGAGATCTTTTCCAGGCCCTGGTTGTCCCACTCAATCTTCAGCGCCTTACGTCCCTGGTAGGCTGCCCAGTAGCTTTCCCCCAACACGGCCACTCCTTCCCGGTTGCCAAAAAGGTCCCGGCTGGTCTTTAACACATGGGTCACTCCCGGCATCTTCAGCACTTCTTCTTTGTTGAAACTCACCACCTTCCCCTCAAAAACCGGGGATCGCTGAACAGAAGCATACAGCATGCCAGGCACCTGGATATCAATTCCAAACTTTGCTGACCCATCCGTCTTCAGGGGGATATCTGCCCGTGGAAACGAACCACCAATCGTCCTGAATTCTTTGACAGATTTTAGCTTTGGATTCTCCGGGGCTTTCAGCTTGGCCGCTTTGGCTACCAGCTCCCCATAGGTCAGAGTCTTTCCACTTTGGTTGGCTGTCACCACTCCATTCTTTGCCTTCACATCGGCTGGCTGCACACCCCAGGTCTCCGCTGCAGCCCTGACAAGCATATCCCTTGCTGCAGCTCCCATCCTACGACAGTTCATGAACTCACTTTGAATGCTATGACTGCCCACAACCATCTGTCGACCATAGAGCGATGAATTGGCTTCGGATTGCACAATCTTTACCTGGGTGATATCCGCATCTAGCTCTTCTGCCAGGATCATGGGGATGGATTGGAAGGTGCCCTGCCCCATCTCCGGCCGATGATTATACAGTGTGATCAGCCCCTCGCTGTTGATGGAGATGAATTGATTTAAGGCCGTTTCGACGCCTCCGTCGGCAAGGTTTACTACCTTATCCTTTCCTGTAGAGGGCACACATCCTAACAGCAGCAGTGCTGATGATGCCGAGGAGAGGGCCACAAACTTACGCCTGGAGACCTTTGTATTGATGGTGTTCGCTTTCATTTGCTGGCCAGTTTAATTGCTTTTCTTACCCGTGGATAGGTACCACACCTGCAGAGCACGCTATTCATCGCATTGTCGATGTCTTCATCGGTGGGGTTGGGCTTTCTCTCCAAAAGTGCCACTGCACTCAGGATTTGTCCAGACTGGCAATACCCGCATTGGGGTACCTGGGCTTCAATCCAGGCTTTCTGAACCGGGTGGTCATTGTTTTGCGAGAGTCCCTCGATGGTAGTGATCGATTTCCCTGCGGCAGCCGATACGGGCATCACACACGAGCGTACCGGTGCGCCCTCCATAAGTACAGTGCATGCACCACATACGGAGATCCCGCAGCTGAATTTTGTGCCCGTGAGTCCGGCATAGTCCCGGATCGCCCAGAGCAAGGGCATCTGTGGGTCTACATCCAGGTTGGTTTCCTTGTTGTTTAGTTTGAATGAAATGGCCATGGGTAATGAGTTAAGATTAAAAGTTACGAAAATGAGCGGGTAATCCCAAGGATAGGAGATTTTGGTGGTTCACTCCCAATGCTCAGAGTCCTCTGGTAACTCTGATGCCGTCTATTCAGGAGATCTAATTATCTTTATTCGGTTGTGACCAACCCAAAAGCATGATAAGAACTTCTTTTCTTTTAATCTCTCTTTCAATCCTCATTGCTTGCGGAACACAACAAAACCAATCGGACCCGCTCAAGTCCTTCGAAATCGCTGATGGATTCCAGATCGAGCTGATGGCTATGGAACCCCTAATCGCAGATCCGGTGGACATGGTGATCGACGAGCTTGGGAGATGGTACGTGGTGGAGATGCACGGATACCCCCTGGACGTGAGTGGAAGTGGAAAAGTAAAACGACTGCTGGATACGGATGATGATGGCTATCCCGATGAAGCCGTAGTCTTTGCAGATAGCCTGGTCTTTCCGACAGGGATCATGCGCTGGAAAGAGGGGTTCCTGGTCACGGACCCACCCAACGTACTCTACCTGGAGGATACAGATGACGACGGACGAGCCGACAAGCGAGAAATTGTGCTGACAGGCTTTGCCCGCTCCAATCCACAACACAACGTGAACAACCCGGAATACGGCATTGACAACTTCATCTACATCTCTCACGAAAGTGCAGTCAGCACTAAAAGCTATGAGGATATCTTAGGTGACCGTGGCTCCAGAATCCATTTCCCAAACATCCCGGAAGCAGACTCCCTTCCGCAGAATGCCAATGGACTCTTTGTCAAATTCAACCCGGACCTGGGGATTGCCAAAATGGGTTCTGCCCGCGGACAGTTTGGTCATACCTTTGATCCCTGGGGTCATCATTTCCTCTCCAGCAATGCCACACATCTTTTTCATGTGGTGATGGATGCCAGCTACATGCAGCGAAACCCAGATTTTCTCATCCCCTCAGGTCGGCACTACATCCCCAAAAGTGGTCGGGGATTTGAGATCTTTCCTATCACCGAAAATCCCAATCATCAGTTACTTACAGATGTAGGTATGATGACCTCTGCATGCGGCATACAATGGTACCAGGGAGGGATCTTTCCTTCAGATTACGACAATGTCATCTTCACTGCCGAACCTGTTCACAACCTCATCCATGCCGATCGCATCAACGACCTGGGCAGCACCTTTGAATCGGTGAACCTGTTTGAGGATCGGGAGTTCCTGGCTTCCCGGGATTCCTGGTTCAGACCGGTCAACCATTATGTGGGCCCCGATGGAGCACTCTATGTGGTGGATTACTACCGAAAGATCATCGAGCACCCAGAGTGGCTTTCTGACGAGGTGATTGCCTCCGGCGACTTGTATGCAGGTGTCGACCAGGGCAGGATATACAGGATCACGCCCACCAATACCTCGCCACCGGACTTCCTGGATAAGCTCAATCTTGCTGAAATGGACATGCCATCGTTGATAGAACTTCTCAGTCACACCAACAACTGGTGGCGAATGCATGCCCAGCGATTATTGATGGACAGGGATGAAAAAGCAATCACACAACTGCTGTATGATAGACTGAATGGCATGACCGACCTGGGCAGATTACATGCCATGTGGATCCTGGAAGGAAAAGGCGAGTTGACAGAGGAATCACTTACTAAACTATTGCAGGACAATCACCAGGCCATTCGGGAGCAAGCGATCAGGATAGCTGAAAAAAGGGTCACCGATTCACCATCGTTGCTCGAAACCCTGATCTCCATGGTTGAGGATGAAAATCCAAAGGTGAGGTATCAGCTGCTGCTTTCACTTGGCAATCTGAATGTTCCTCAGGCTAATCAGGCCAGGACAAAACTGCTGTTTGATGACATTGAAGATGAATGGGTCCAGCAGGCGGCACTCTCAGCGTTAAACCCGGACATCTTTGCGCTTTATGACAAAGCATCTGAAAATCTTATCGATCAAAAGACTGCTAAAACCACGAAGTTTTTTGAAATGCTGAGTGAGCTCATCTCAAGGGCGAATGACCTCGTCGAAATCAATCGCTTCCTTACAAAAACATTGACTTCCAATGAGTCCATATGGTACCTTCCGATGGTGCTCGAAGGTTTTTCAAATGCTGATGGTTTGAAGCTTTCCCCGACCAACATTCAGCTACTGGAGCAAAAGTTTAACCTTTCTGCAAATACGGAAATGCGATCGAAAAGCCTGGACCTGTTGAATCAAACCAGCTATTTTGAAAACCCGGCAAATAAGTTATTTAGTGAGGCTGTCCAAATAGCCAACAATACGAACACAAATCCAGATTTCCTGGCAGACGCTCTGAAAGTAGTGGCGATGACCAACGCTGACCAAAACATCGAATTGCTCCGGGGTTTTCTCAATCACCATTCCCCTCAGGTACGTAAGAAAGCTTTATCAGCCTTCAATTTTATCAGGGATAAAAACTTTCTAAGTAAGCTCATGGATGCCTGGCCTGGTTTGTTACCCGATGAGTGGAACTTAGCCATTGACATCTTCATGAAAAGCAATGAAGGGAACAGGTTGATCCTGACCTCCATCGAATCAGGACAAATGAACGCCTCCAGCTTGTCCTGGCCACGAACAGTCGGTCTACTGAACAGCCGTGAGGATGATATCCGGGCAGATGCGCGCCGGATTCTCAAAGGAAATGAGCTCGACAATGATGCAGTCTGGAATGAATATAAGCAGGTATTGTCGCTCCGGGGTGACCCATCTGCGGGAAAGGGGATTTTCACTCAGACCTGTAGCCCTTGCCATCAAAAGGCCGGGCAAAATGGAATTGCTTTTGGTCCTGACATGGGTTCCATCAAAAACCGGAGTGAATCGGCTTTGTTGTTGGACATCCTTCAGCCCAACAGGTCCATCGCCGATGGCTATGAGCTGTGGCAACTGGAGACGAAAGATGGCAAAACACTCACAGGGATCATTGCCAATGAGGGCCCGGGCACATTGACTTTAAGAGATGCCGCAGGACAGGAGCAGACTTTGGAACGTGCTGCGATCAGTAAATTGACCGCCTTCGAAAGCTCAGCCATGCCTATAAACCTGCAAACCCAATTAACCATTACCCAAATGGCCGATTTACTGGCCTATCTAAAAAAATAATACATGAACAAACACCTTAACCTTTTCGCATTCTTATTGATCGCCCCCTTTCTTAGCTATTCCCAAAATCAATTTCCATGGCCTGAGGGCAAAAAGATGGCCATCAGCCTGACCTGGGACGATGGCCGGAGTAGCCAGGTGGAAGTGGGTACCCCGATACTCGATCAATATGGCATCAGAGCGACCTTCTATGTGGTGCCATCGGCATTAGAACGATCCCTTGAAGGCTGGAAGCGGGCGGTAGCCAATGGGCACGAGATCGGTAACCACTCGATGACCCATCCTTGCTCAGGTAATTTTTTGTGGGCGAGGGAAAAAGCCCTTGAAGAGATGGATCTGGTTGATATGGATGAACAACTTGAAGATGCCAATGCCCGGATCAGGGAGATTCTTGGCGTAGAACCCACAGAATTTGCCTATCCCTGTGGCCAGACTTTCGTTGGGCGTGGTGAGGATACCAAAAGCTATGTACCAGTGGTGGCTAAGCGGTTTGTCTCTGGCAGGACCTGGCTGGACGAGGCACCCAATGATCCCTCCTACTGTGACCTGGCACAACTCACAGGGGTGGAGATGGATGAAAAGAGCTTTAAGGAGATCCTGGCTGTCATCGAGACCACCAGAAAGGACGGTTTGTGGTTGGTACTGGCAGGTCATGATATTGGTAGGAAAGGCAGACAGACCACCGAAACGAAAATGCTGCACAAGCTGCTTAAATACCTGGAAGACCAACCGGAGATCTGGGTAGCTCCCGTGGGAGAAATCTCTAAATATGTGGTGGAAAACAGGTAATCCAGTGTTGTTTTTCCAGAAGTAAAATGACAAATCCATTTCGCCGTTTTATAACAAACACATAAAAAATACCGTAAAAGTTGGTTAACCTAAACTTTCCCATGATGAAATTATACCCTGGAACCTACACCCTCTTATCCATTTTTACCCTCTGCATCTTCCTACTAAGCTGTAACGATGACACCGAACCCGGACCCCCTGACCTAAGGACCTATCTGGACCGATTTGAAGAGGAAGCAGCACTAAGGGGATATGATTTTGATTTGTCAGAGGTGGAAGCAGAATATGTTGAAGAGATCAGGCTTGGAGATTTCACGTATTGCTCATATGGGTATACAAATTATGATGGACTTGGTAAAAGAAGAATTGAAATTGCAACAAATTGTAGCTGGGAATCTTTTACTGATCTGGAACGGGAAGCTTTTGTTTTCCAGCAGATAGGGCGTGCCTTTCTGGATAGAGTATATACCAACACCAAACTGTGTGATGGCTTTCCGATGTCCATTATGACTGAAAATGTACCTAATCTATTCCTGGGTTATGAGAAAATGCAAAAAAGGGACTACTACATTACTGAATTAATTGATGGTTCATATGGCCAGGAATGCGTCGAATGGGAGTCCGGCTGGGCCAACGATACGGCCTTCTACCAGTATGATCCCGACGAATACTGGTTTTTCGAAGACCATGATGGCGATTTTATTGGCACCAGGGAAGGAGATGAAATACTTTCCATCGAACTGGCACCGGGCAGAACAGCCAATGATGGTGGGAAATGGAATAAAACCATTTATCCCAACCTACCTGATTGTTCGGAAGTGTCCTTCAAAGTCACAATGAATTCGGAAGGATTAACAGGCACGGGAGCATCGGTGGCACTTAGGGTTTTCGAAAGAGATCCTATGACAAAATTTGGTGCCCCCAGTTCATATACTGAGACGCTTCATCTTACAACAACAGATAACGCAGTATCCGGAGTGCTTGTCAACCATACTGAAGAACTAACCATCCCTTGTCTTTCGCGTGACACCTGGTTTATTGTCATTTTTGTGCGGTTATTGCCGGGAACAGAGGGCAAGATCAGTTATTCGGATATCAGGCTGGTCGTAAACGAATAGACATGCTGCAAAAGCATATAAATATATTCTTTCTACTAGGCCTCCTTGGGTCATTTATGGCTTGCAAGGATGAAGAGCCAGCCCCACCAGATGAAATAGAAGTCTACCTGCATGAGCTCATGGACGTGATGGAAACCCATTCGGTTTACCGAAATGAAATTGACTGGACCGCATTCAGAGAAAGTGTAATTGACACAGCCAGGACTACTGACCCCAGATTTAAAAAGTTGAACGGAATCAGACAGGCACTCACCTTGCTGGGTGACAGTCATAGCTATCTGATTGCTTCCAATGGACAATACATTGGCGGTTTCAATCCTCTACATTGTGAATCTGAGACCAATTTTTTTCTACCCAAGCCTGAAAACATTGGCTATGTAAGAGTAACTGGTTTTAGTGGTACTGAAGAAGAAGGTCTTTCTTTTGCCCAGGCCATCCAGGATGAAATAGCAGCACAGGATAGTGAAACACTCAAAGGCTGGATCGTTGACTTGAGACGCAACACCGGTGGTAACATGTATCCCATGCTGGCTGGTATAGGTCCCATTTTGGGAGAAGGAGTTGCAGGATATTTCTTATATGCGAGCAATAACTCATATTCATTTAGTTACAGAAACGGTGGAGCTTATTTTAGTGATGTAGTACTCGCTCAAATTGATAACCCCTATCAGCTTAAAACACCTCATCTAAAAGTTGCCATACTGCTTGATCAGGAGTGTGGTAGTTCGGGCGAAGCGATTGCCGCAGCATTTTCAGGGAGAGAAAATACCAGAAGCTTCGGAAAACCAACCTGTGGTGTCTCAACAGGAATTTCCGGCTTCGAACTCAGCGACAGATCCTCCTTAGGTCTTGCAATATCGATAATGGCAAACAGAAATATGCAGGCCTTTGGTAGTCGCATCCCTCCTGACGAAGAAGTGGACCCGGATCAAACATTATTGAGAGCTGCTGAATGGATTGAAAGTGAGTAGATTTTGTTAATCTTAAATGCGAATTTAAATTTCCTCTATGGGCAAAACTTTCATTTCTCTCCTCCTGCTCTACTTTTCATTTCATTTAGCTGCTCAAACTCAACCAGCAGATATAGCAAAACGTTTTGAGATTTACCATGAACAATACCTGTTGAAAAGGTCTACCTACACACAAGCAGGGAGGTGCTCACCCTGGGAGATACCCTTTACTTAAGCGCTTATGTACTGAATGGCATGGATCACAAACACACTGCCCTAAGTGGAACGCTTCATGTCGATTTAATCTCACCAGAAGATAAAATCATCCGTTCATTAAGATTGAAAATTGATAGCCTGGGTAGATCTCAAGGTGCATTCTCGCTTTCTGATAGTTTAAATGACGGGAATTATACTTTACGGGGCTACACCAATTACCAGTTGAATTATGATGAGGATTACTTTTTCTCAAAGAATATTAAACTCTTGCCAAGGCTGGAATCTCAAAAGGCGACAGAGGAAAACTCTGACCGAATACCTCAGGTTAATTTAAAATTCTTTCCGGAGGGCGGCGTGCTTATTGCTGGAAATACCAATTTCGTAGCTTTTAAAGCAGTAGATCAGCATGGACAACCCATTGAAATTTCTGGTAACATCCTGGATGAAGATGGAAATAAAGTTGCCCAAATCACAACGGAGCATGATGGCATGGGTCGATTTATGTTGGCGGTTGTAGAGGGGGCCAGGTATTCATGTTTCTTTCAGTATGCGGGTGAAGAGTTCTCTCAGGCCCTACCCCAAATGCAGTCTTCGGGTTATCTGTTACATGTCCATCCCACCAAAAGTCGGGTGAGTATCGAAGTAAAACCATACAAAGCTTCAATGGATCAGACCTTCCTGATGATTCAGTGTCGGGGAAAACTACTTTATGTCATTGAACCAAAACCTGACGCCAGTAATATTCAACTTTGGCTCCGTCACAGTGACCTCCCAACCGGGATTATCCAGCTGACTTTTTTTGATCCTCAGCATCGCGCGGTTGCTGAAAGATTGATCTTCAACGAGAATCCGGACACGCATCATACCCTGGATATATCCACCGAAAAGGAAACTTACAGGAGAAGATCTGCTGTCGACGTTGGTTTTACTTTAAACAGATTAGATGGGAAATCGCCTGAGCTGGCTTCTTTGTCCACAGCTGTGATCCCCAAAAACCTTTTTGTGGAACCGGAGCATACAATCGCTTCATTTCTACATATAAGTTCAGACCTTAAAGGTTTTATAAACAATCCGGCCTATTATTTTGATGAAAAGAATGCTGATAGACAAAAACATTTGGACCTCCTCATGATGACTCATGGGTGGAGACGTTTTGAATGGGACAAAGTGATCAATTCAGAAGGACCTGAGATCATTTATCCATATGAAAAAGGCATTAGGGTTGAAGGAAAGATTACTGGTTACATATTCAAGAAAAAGGAAGTGACTACAGATCTGTATTTAAGCTTCCTTGAAAACCCATTATTGCAATTACAGACAACTTCGCTGGAAGATGGAGTCTTCTGGTTCGACGGATTGAACTTTACTGACACGGTAACCGCTTATGTCAAAACAATATCTGATAAAGAAAAGCATAAAGAATCCGGGGAAGCAAACAGTAATACCTTGGTCCATATCGATGAACCCTATGTTCCTCCGGTTCCAATAGGTGCTTTTAGGAGTTTTACGATCACAAAAGCTGATGCAATCCAGGTAAATCGGGGCATGAAGCTTTTTGATATATCCTCAGCTTTTAATGAGAAGACGATTATCCTGGATGAGGTCAGTATTGAAGAAAAGATTCATCCGGAAAACGACCCTTTTAACAGACCTGGTATGTTGCACTCGATGCCCGACAATCGAGTGGCTTTGGATTCAATGCCTTTTCTTTATCCAACCATCTTTCATTATCTAAGTATGATCCCCGGTGTTCAGGCTATTATGAATCAAAGTGTTACTATCAGGGGAGGGACGCCCATGTTTCTGCTGGACGGCTTTGCAATTAATTTTGATCAATTGATGAATATTAATGTACGAGACATCCTCTTCATTGATGTGCTTAAGGGACCCCGAGCATTTGCCTATGGGCCCAGAGCCATCAGTGGTGCCATTGCATTATTCACCAGGCGAGGAGACGAATACCGCAATCTACCGGATGCTGACCTTGAAGGATTAGCCGTTTTTCCGCTGATTGGCTATACAGCACCCAGGGAGTTTTACATGCCTGACTATAGCAATCCCACGGAAAGCGAAAAGATCCGACCGGACTTCCGCAGCACCATCTATTGGAACCCGATACTACATTTAGAGGATGGGTTTGGAGAAGATCATTTTTATACTTCCGACGAGACAGGTGAATTTATCATCTATGCCGAAGGGATTGGGGTAAATGGTGAGATTTTTTCAGGAGCGGCTGTATATGAGGTGAGGTGATCTTTGTATCCTGCGTACCTGTAATCTCACTCTACCCACCACCGCTCAATCCTCGCAGTGAGTTCTTTCACCTTTCCGGGATCTATTGCTGCCAGGTTGTTTTCTTCGTGAGGATCTGCAACTATATTAAATAGCTCAACTTCATCTTCAGGTTGATTCATCGGATCAGGGAGGATTAGCTTGTAAGGCAGATCAATGGCCATCCGGTGATAGATGCTCGAATCCAGTGAAGAAAAATCATGGGCGAAGTTCTCTGCAAAGACCATATCACGGCTTTCCAGTACCTGCTTGTCCAGAACATTGATCCCCTGCATATCAGCAGTCGGCTCGATCTCATTGATTCCCAGGATGGTCGTAGCAATATCAATGGCGCTTACAGCATCTGTTGTATTCATCTCAGGTACTATCTTCCCCTTCCAGCGGAACATGATCGGTGTCCTGATGCCCATCTCGTAAGGCTCTCGTTTCGAACGGGGAGCATACCGGTTTAGCTTTTCAGGATCCTGGATCCATCCATTGTCAGTAACGTATACAAACAAAGTATTCTCAGAGAGTCCTCGACGTTCAATGTCATCCATTAGCTGACCACAGGTGATGTCAAACCACTCACACATCGCCCAGTACCTGGCCACTGCTTCAGAGGGTGTTTTATCCATGTATTTTGCCAAAATGCTATCAGGTGGGGTGTGGGGAGCGTGAGGCAAAAAAGGAGCATACCATACGAAGAATGGCTTTTGATTGGTTTGGGCACCATCAATAAAATCATACACAGTCTGCAGGCCTTCTCTTCCAATTTTCAATCCTTCATCACCATGACGACCGCCACGGGTAGGATCGCCATGTGTCATACCTTCATCAAATCCTCCAGTGCTATAGTGCCCGAGCCACCACTTTCCAGTTTGGAGGGATACGTAGCCTTTCTGTTTAAGAAGATCCGGAATAGTGGCCAGTTCTTCAAATTGCTTTTCATACTCACTATATAATTCCTTTCGCTGCTGCAACCATTGTTCCCGGTACCTAGGTCCTTCCGTTTCAAAAACAGGATCATTCCCCAAAATTCCATGCTGATGTGGAAACAGTCCTGTGATCATTGAAGCCAGTGACGGACTACAAAGAGGTGCTGTGGCATAGCCATAAGTAAAAGTCAATCCCTCATTAGCCAACTGATCAATCCTGGGTGTCTGTATGGTCTCATGCCCCATAAAGCTGTAATCGGTCCAGCTTTGGTCATCAGAGATCAGTAAAATGATATTTGGAGGAGTCTCTTGTTCCGGTTTAGAGCTACATGCTACAATTACAAGAAGTACAGCTACAAAAAAGGTTGGGTTAATCTTCATCTGACTAAAATACAGTCTGGAATGAATTCAACCCTCATGCAATGTCCCGATTCAAACCCTGTGAGATTATTTGTTATTTTCTGCAATTGGGATACTAAACCAAAAAGTACTCCCTTTCCCAAGTTTACTATCAACACCGATATTACCTCCATTTAAGTCAATAAAATCCTTGCTTATGATTAGCCCCAGCCCAGACCCTTTCTCATTTGATGTGCCAGGAATTGAATTATAATCCTTGTTATTCAGAAAGAGTTTTTGCTGATGCTCAGGTGTCAAGCCAACACCAAAATCGTGGATACTTGTATGAATGTAAGCTGATTTGATAGTGGAATCAATCTCAATTTTACTTTTGTCGTGCGAGTACTTTATAGCATTGCTTACTAAATTTCTGATGACTGTACTGATCATGCTACGATCAGCTTTTACATCTACCTCTCTATTACAATTATTGAATATCTCAATTTGCTTTTGGCGGGACATGATGTTCAGCAGATCGATATTCTCCTGAATACATTCATAAAGGTTAAATATCTCTTTCCTGACCATGGTTTCATCCTGTTTCACAACGGACCATCTCGTCAGATTCTCAATCAAATTGCTGGCTTTCGTGCTTGTGTCGCTGAGCATATCAAGCACCTCAGATGTCACAGGTAAAGTTTTACGCTGGATTTCCTTCACGATCATGGAGATATTACCTATCGGATTCTTCAGATCATGTGAAATCAAAGTTATAAGTTGGTCTTTCACTTTTAGTGTCTCTTCTAATTGAGCGGAGGTTTCAATGAGTCTTTCAGAAGACACCAATCCTCTGTTGATTAGATAATTTACAATGAAAGCATAGGTAAAAACCGAAATGAGAAACATGCTGATAAATAATATACTCTCATTGTCAAGACCAGAATGTGGAATGAATGAAATGGCGAAAACTCTCAATTCCACCAGGACCTTAATAACGGCGGCCAATATCATGCTCACATAAAATATTACCATTTGACCCCTACGAATTGAAATGAAGATAGCAGAAAATATAAATATCATGATCATTGTAAGGAAGGCAGCAAAAATGAGGTTTAGAGCAGCAAAACATCCTAAAACTGATACAATCATGGCCAGATTAGATGCAGTCAATGGTCTTTTCTTATAGGCAAAATAAGTAGTTATATAAAGCAATGGAGCGGCACAACACAAGGTGTAAAAGAAGGCTGTGTCCGGAATAGGATCTGTGATAACAAGGTACAGAAACTGAGACGTAGTAGTCAAAGAACCAATCATTCCAAATACAAGAATGAATCTACATTTCAGGCTCGTGGAGTAGGGAATCGCATTATTTTGATCAATCGACATTAGCTATTATTATCACGCCAACATTGCGGCAAATCAAAAACCCCAGTATTCCAGTAAAATCTCTCAATCAACTAATCACATTTTTAAAGTAGCGAATTAATCATTTAATGCAATGTTTAATGTTTCTTTTTCGATGAGTACCCATACGATGGTGTTGATTAGCCTTAAAATTGTGATTCATGTGAACGAACCGATTTATTTCTGCTCTTTTTCCATATTTCTTAAATTGATGTATGAAAATGGTGTCCCCAATGATTTTAGTTCTCTTTATCGTTCTCTCCTGCCATCTCCAGTCGGAAAGAGACACACAGCGACCAGTTGGCGGACCTTGCGAAGGGTTGTGATGCTATATTCGAGTATGAAAAAAAAGTACTTACCTCCATTGATACTCTCCCACTTTTTGAAGAAACCGAACCCAAACTAAAGATTTCCGGAACGATATTTCAGAAAAATGGATTGCCAGCCAATGATGTTATTATTTATATCTATCAGACCAATAGAAAAGGAATTTACGAGACAAGAGGTGATGAAAAGGGCTGGGCACGCAGACATGGATTTATACGTGGTTGGGTAAAAACAGGAAAAGATGGAAAATATACCTTCTACACATTTCGTCCGGCGGCATACCCTGACGGTAGAGAGCCCGAACACATCCACATTACTGTGAAAGAACCGGATAAAAATGAATACTTCCTTGACGAGTACGTTTTTGAAGATGACCCTTTGCTTACCATTGCTGAGCGAGAATTATTGAGCAACAGAGGCGGCTCAGGGATCGTCAAACCAGTCTTCAAAGATGGGATTCTTACAATAGACCGAGACCTCTTCCTCGGATTGAATATCCCGGATTATCATTGAGAATCGAATGGGAACTTATTATAGCCCTCTGGAAGCACAGGTCTGGTCCTCGTGAAAGTGCCATTCGGCTCCGTTGACCTGCTCGTCATCATATTCCTTACATTCACTTTCTGTCCAGCCATCGTAGCAATAGGTCTTATTAAATGTGGTACTAAAACCAGTACACACCCCCTCTTTATCGCCACATTGCCAGAAACAGGTTCCCAGGAGAATTATCACTAAACCTGCAAACTTTTTCATATACTGAACTTACAAAAAAGATGAATGCAGGTCAAGGGAGTATTTAATAAGCAAATGCATCGAATAGAGTATTTATTCGTTGCACAGTATCATGAAAGAAATTCAAAAAAATGTCGAACTATTCCTCAATCCCGGAGAAAAACAACTTATTCACCCCTTACAGGTATTTATCTCCGGTTATGTAAAGCGTTTCATCAGCCCGTTAACATTCCCTAATTTTGGCTAAAATCTCAATATCTGCTATGAAAAGACTATTTTCTCTGGCTGTTCTCATGATCATCATGGGATCATGCTCCAACGACAAGACCACAGCACCTGCCATGACTTTTGATGAGATGCTCGATCAATATTATGAAGAGGGTTTGAAACTGAATCCCCTCAATGCCACGTTTGCTGGTGACCCGAGATACAACGACCTCTTCCCGGACTTTCTTTCTGATGAGTACAATGAAGAAGTCAAAGCTTACAGCAACAAATACCTGGAGTTGATTGCCCAATATGAGGATGCTCAGCTAACCTCTGACCAGCTACTAAGTAAAGAGATTGTTCAATGGGAATGTGAGATGACCCTAAAGGACATGGAGTTCAAAAAGGACCTGACTCCAATAGATCAGATGTGGTCAGCCAACCTGATGATCGGGCAGCTGGCCAGTGGTCAGAGCGCTCAGCCTTTTGAAACGGTTGAGGATTACGAAAAGTGGCTAAAACGAATCGATGGATACCTGGTATGGCTTAATTCTGCCAAGGAGAAAATGAAGGAAGGGATTGAACAAAATTATGTGCTTCCCAAATCCCTCATCGTGAAAGTCATTCCCCAACTGGAGGCCATGACAACAGAGGACCTGGAACAAAACCTTTTTTATGGTCCTGTTAAAAAATTCCCTGAGTCATTCACGGATAAGGAAAAGGAGGAATTGACAGTTAAGTACAAAGAGATGGTACTTGGCAAGGTAGTGCCAGCCTATAAAGACATTGCCGAATTTGTGAAGACCGATTACCTGGCAGCCGGACGGGAAAGCAGCGGATATGGCGTGATGCCAAACGGAGGGGCTTTCTATCAGCATCAGATCAAATTATATACGACCACCGATATGACGGCTGATCAGATCCATCAGTTAGGCTTGGACGAAGTTGCCAGGATCTCCGCTGAGATGGAAAAAGTAAAGGCTCAGGTTGGTTATGAAGGTGACCTTGTTTCCTTCTTCGACTATGTCCGAAACAACAAGGAGCTGATGCCATTTACTAAACCAGAGCAGGTTATTGAATACTTTGACGGCATCCATGAGACCATGAAGCCTCACCTGGAGAAGCTATTTAACAACAAGCCTAAAACACCATTTGAGGTGAGAAGAACGGAAGCCTTCCGTGAAGCTTCAGCCAGTGCGGAGTACAATCCCGGTTCTTTGGACGGCACCAGGCCCGGTATTTTCTACACCCCCATTCCCGATGTAGAAGAATACAATATCTATGACAATGAGTCTCTGTTTTTGCATGAGGCCATCCCCGGACATCACTACCAGATCTCTCTTACCCAGGAAAATGAAAACCTGCCTATGTTCAGAAAAACACTCTGGTACAGTGGATATGGTGAGGGTTGGGCACTATACACCGAGTCTTTGGGTAAAGAGCTTGGATTGTACACGGATCCTTACCAGTATTTTGGAATGCTGAGTGCGGAAATTCATCGTGCTATTAGATTGGTGGTCGACACGGGGATTCACAGCAAAGGCTGGACCCGGGAAGAAGCGATCCAGTACTCAGTAGAGCATGAGGCAGAACCATATGATGGTATAGTGAGAGAAATAGAACGCTACATGGCTAATCCCGGTCAGGCTTTATCCTACAAGATCGGTCAGCTAAAGATCCGTGAACTCAGGAAGCGGGCAGAAGACCAACTTGGCGATAAATTTGACATCGCAGCATTCCATGATCAGGTGCTCGAAACGGGCTGTATACCACTGGCTTTGCTGGAAGCTAAGATTGATCGTTGGATTGCCTCAGTTAAATAAGCCTAATTTGGTAGAGTTTAAATCTGTCTATAGTGACCAGCAAATAGAATCGGTTGCTGCTCTGGCACATGAAATCTGGAATGAATACTTCACTCCGATGATCGGCGCAGACCAGGTCAGCTATATGCTGGAAAATCTCCAGTCCTTTGGTCCAATGAAAAAGCAAATAGCGGATGGGTATGAGTATTTTCAAATCATTAGTGACTCCTCTGCAGTTGGTTATATCTGTTTTAGAGCAGGAGAAAATGACCTGTTCCTCAGCAAATTGTATCTTCTCAAAAGCGCACGTGGTAAAGGCCAGGGTAAGCAGACCCTTCAATTTATTGAGCAACAAGCCAGAAAAAGGTCGTTAGAAAAGATCTGGCTGACGGTGAACAAACACAATTCTGATACCATCAAAGCCTATCAGAAGTGGGGTTTCAAGATCGTGGGTGAACCAGTCGCGGATATTGGCGGAGGTTTTGTAATGGATGACTACAAGATGGAGAAGGTGGTCTGAGGGCTGTGCTAGACTACAAAAGTTTCCACCCCGTTAGACTACAAAAGTTTTCAAAATCTCAGATTAAAAATGGTCCCCAGGTCTGATATTCAAACCTTGGATTAGATGACACTTGAGTTCTTCTAAACTTTTGTAGTCTGTAGTCGAGGGTTTTGTAGTCTGCAGCTCTGGGCAATTAGAAGCCTCCGATCTCCACCCAGATTTTGTATCTTTAGCTTATGAACATCAACCCTGAAGTAGACGAATATCTTAAAAAGAAAAATCATCCGCTCAACAGGGAGATCCAAAGAGTGCGAGAAATCATCCTGGCGACTGACTCCAGAGTAGAAGAAACCATCAAATGGTCCAGCCCTACGTTTATGTACAAAGGGAACATCGCCTCCTTCTTCATGAATGCCAAAAAGCAGGTTAGCCTGATGTTTCATAAAGGAGCTCTTCTGCCGAATAAATCAAACTTGCTTGAAGGGGATGGAAAAGAAGCCAGAACAGCCCGATTCCACTCGCTTGAAGACATAGAAAGTAAGAAAGCCAAGCTCGAATCGGTCGTGAAAGAATGGATTGAGATGCAGGGGTGATTGCTAGACTACAAAAGTTTTCTAGAACCGCCGCCCCCCCGGCAGACTACAAAAGTTTTCAAATTCTCAGATTAAAAATGGTTCCCAGGTCTGATAATTCAAACCTTGGGTTAGATACACTTAAGTTCTTCTAAACTTTTGTAGTCTAGCCTGGCCTGATAGCTACTTCAAAATCTCCAGCACTCGCTTGCTCTCCCAGTGGTTCCTTGTAAAGTCCGGGAATTTTACGGGAATACTACCCAGCTCAACAGAAGTGGCACTTAGGGGTGTCACCACAGACCAGTCTACCCCATCATAAACATCCATGTCCAAAGGCAGTCCTTTGTTGAGGGCATCAATCATGCGGTAAGTCATCACAAAGTCCATTCCTCCATGATCATTGTGTCTGGCGATCTCCTCTTTCAGCTCATTCCAGATCGGGTGTTTGAACTTCTCACGCATTTCATTGTACTCATCCTCTGGTAGCCAATCATGTGAACCATTGTGGAGTGACAACCTGCTGGGATATCCTTCATGGTAAGCCTGTGTGCCTGCCAGTGCATTGATTCGGCTATACGGCCTCGGCGTAACTACATCATGCTGCATCAAAATAGATCTGCCTTTGTAGGTTTTGATCAGCGCATTGTTCATATCCCCATGCGCAAAGTCAGTCCGGTTGTAATATGGATTACCCGGATCAACAGTTTTAGCATGCTCCGACAAACTGGCTTGCAGAGAACTCATTGATACAATGTGATCGAAACGGTCTCCCCTTCCGATGCCCATATATTGTGCTACCGGTCCCAAACCATGAGTAGGATAAAGATTTCCATTAGTGGTTACGTGATGACCAATTCGCCATTTATTGTAATACTTGTCATCAAACAGCCCAGCAGTCATATGATGAATATAGGCTGCTTCCGCATAGGTCAACGTCCCAAAGATGCCTTCCTGCACCATTCGCAATATCCAAAGTTCCTCATCGCCATAACAAACATTCTCCAGCATCATACAGTGACGTTGTGTTTGCTCTGCCGTGTCGACCAGCTTCCAGCATTCTTCCAACGTGCATGCCAGGGGCACTTCGCACGCCACATGCTTGCCCTGCTGCATGGAATATATAGCCATAGGTGCATGATCTTCCCATGGAGTGGCAATCAAAACCAAATCAATGTCATCTCTTTTGACCATCTCCTTCCATGCCTCTTCTTTTCCGCTATAGATATCCACTTTCTGACCTTGTTTCTTCAAGAAATCTGCCGAGGCTTTGGCTTTCTCCTCCCGGATATCGCAAATAGCTACAACTTTTGCTTTAGGAGAAAGTGCTGCTATCCTGTTGACATGGTTTCGACCCCTGTTTCCAACACCTATAAAGGCAACTCTTACCTGCTCAATCGGTTTCACTTTTAATCCCTGAACATTCTCTCCTCTTGCAGGACTCGGTTCAATACCTTTTTCCAACCTGTCCTTGATATATCCTTGATCATTTGCATAAAGGCTTCCGGGTAGTATTCCCAAAAAAGCCCCGGATAAAGCTGAAGATTTCAGAAAATATCGTCTGTTGAGGTGGTTATCCTTTTTTTTCATGATATGTTTTTGGGTTGATATGGGTTAGTTTAACGCTCGAATCTTAATGTTCCTGAACCAGGCGTCATCACTGTGGTTTTGCAGAATAATGTGTCCACTCTTCTTATCCAGGAACTTTTCGTATTTGACGAATTTGCTATCCTGATATGCAGATATCAGTTGGTCCGATCCAAATTCATAGCTGACTGTTTTCTTACCATTCAGCCAATGCTCCACATAATTTCCATCAATGATGATCCTGCTTGAATTGAATTCACCTACTGGCTTTTTCTGAACCGATTCTGGCTTTGCAGGGATCATATCATAAAGCGAGGATGTGTACTGAGATGGCTTAAGCTTCCCGTCGTATTTTGGATCTTCATCATCTAAAAGCTGATACTCAAACCCAAGCGCTGAAAATCCAGATCCGTACTTTTTGGATATTTCCTCGGACACATTGTATTTCAATCCACTATTGCCTGCTTTGAGGATCTTCCATTCAAAATATAACTCATAATTCTCAAAGGTCTCTACAGTAGCCAAATCCCCACTTTCCGGATCACTGCCGTCAGGAAGCTTTGGAACCTCATCACTATTGAGTTTTCGAATAGCTCCGTCTTCAATTTTCCAATGGGCCTCCGGGACATGATCTCTTCCAAGACCTCTCCATCCATTGAATGTTTCTCCATCAAAAAGTAGTCTCCACCCATCTGCTTTTTCCTGTTCGGTCAATTGATTTAAACCTATTGCTTCCTTTTCATCAAGTGCGTTAGCCTTTTTGGGGCCATCACAGGCCAGGGCCACCAGACAAAACAGCAAAATAAAATATTTCATTCTCATAGCTTCATCTCCCAACCCTTTTCGTAGGCACGGCTCCAGAGTTTATTGGCATCTGCATCGTCTTTGATGTGCCCATTTTTAGAATCAATATCCAGTGATCTTCCAACCCGTTGAGAAATATTTCCCAACTGAACCAGCAATGTACTTTTATGCCCGGAATCAATGTCTGCATTAAGAGAACCGCCATTGAATACCGCATCATACATATTTTGAATGTGCATGGCATCAAGCTGGGTTGCGGGGTTCACAGGGTCTCGTGGGTCTATCTCTACGTTATCACTCATTTCTTTTACCACTTTGCCTTTCAGGTCAAACTGGGTATAACTATTACCTCCGGGGATCAAAATACTACCATCCTCTCCGTAAAACATTACACCAACAGAACTTCCTTCGATAGGTTTTCCATTACAGCTTCGGCCTTCCCAGGTCATGGATACATCTTCAAAATCGAGGTTAATCACCTGGGTATCCGGAGTCTCCCAATCATCCTGATATCTATATCGACCACCATTGGAGCTTACCTTCGTAGGATAATCTACTTCCAGACCCCATCTCAGCAAGTCTACCATGTGAGTACCATTGTTGAGCGCCTCACCAGTACCCCAATGCCACAGCCAGTGCCAGTTATAATGAACGATATTGTCTTTGTACGCCTTTCTGGGTGCAGGTCCTTGCCACAGTTCCCAGTCCAGCCAATCCGGTGGTGCCACTTCTTTTCCTACTCCAATAGGACCGCGGTTATTGGTATACCAGCCTTTTCCGAAATATACACGTCCAATTGCACCGGATTGAACTGCCTTGATGCCTTCCATCACGTTGGGCCACGAACGCCTCTGGTTACCCATCTGAACGACTTTTTTATATTTTGTTGCTGCCTCTACCAGGATCTCTCCCTCTTTAGGGTTGTGGCTGCAGGGCTTTTCTACATAGACATGCTTACCTGCCTGCATACCCAGCAATGCCGCAGGAGCATGCCAATGATCGGGTGCGGCAATCACAAGGACATCCACGTCTTTGCTTTCCAGTGATTTTCTGAAATCTCCATAACCCTTAGCCTTGGTTTTCTGCTTGTCTGAAACGGCTTCCTTGCATGTGTCGATCGCTCGGCTATCAACGTCACAGATGTGGATCACCTCAAAATTGTCCTGACGGGCAAAGTTCTGTGCCAGCGACTTACCACGGCTATTGACGCCCATCACGGAGACATTTAAAGTTTCATTGGCTCCAATGATCCGTGAGTAGGATTTTGCGGAAAAGGCAGGTAGTACACCACCTGCCATAAGTAGGGCTGAGCCAACAGCGGATTTTTTGAGGAATCTTCTGCGATTGTTGTTTTTTGAATCCATTTATTAGTTAAGATTTTAGGGTTTAAATCGGATATTAAAAAAAGGCCTTGAATAAGCCGGATCTTTTTAATTCCAGCTTGGCTGGTTAATTTACAAAAAAAACCTGTGCTACTCATGAAATTGAATAGAGAAGCACCCGAAGCATGAATTTAACATTCCTTAACTGGCTATTGTTATTCTTACTACAGCAACCAGGCACTGAAATCCAGGGCCATTGGCTCTATGTACCTGACCATACCAAATCCTGTACTGAAGAGCTTATTTTCAGCGATAAATCATTTAAAATCATTCATGAATGCTTTGATGAAAATGAAATCCACGAAGTAGCTACTGGAAGTTATCTTACAGACGGACCCATCATCTATTTTTCCAATTTGAAGTTCACATCAAGGGTTAGCGATTTTTATACCAGAGAGTATAGCAGGATTGAATGGAAAATAAAAAGTGACACCCTGACGCTAAATGTGATTCGATACGAATCTGAAAGCAGATCATTCCTGAGATACTAAAAGTTAAGCAAGGTGTTTTTTAAGTAGCTGCAATCATTCTAACTTTATTGTACCTAAACAACCAAAATACTATGAGATTTTTAAGATTATTACCAATTGCTTTGATCCTGGCAGTTGCTGCGTGCAGTCCGGCTAAAAAGGAATCAACTGAAACACCCGAAGACACAATGCCCAAAAAAGCAACATACAAGCTGGAGAAGCAATGGGCGACTGACACTTTGCTGCGTACCCCAGAATCTGTACTCTATGATGCGGAGCGAGACGTGATCTATGTCTCCAATGTAAACATGAATCCCTGGGAAAAAGATGGCAATGGATTTATTTCTAAAGTTTCATCAACCGGCGAAATAACTGATCTGGAGTGGGTGACTGGCTTCAATGGCCCAAAGGGCATGGCACTTGTTGGCACTTCATTATTCGTTGCTGATCTGGACGAACTTGTTGAGATTGATGTGACTACCGGTGAGGTGAAGTCCAAAACTGTTGTAAAAGGAGCCAGCGGTATGAACGACATCTCTTCCGACGGACAAGGTACACTTTACATTTCTGATTCTAATGGGGATAAAATCTTCAAATATTCAAACGGTAATACTGAGCTATACAAAGAAGGCCTTCCGGGACGACCCAATGGTCAGTTGGTAGTAGGTTCTCACCTGTTTACTGCCTTTTCCGGGGCACAACAATTCTATGACATCGATCTGGGAACTGGTGAAATGACCCTGGTGGCAGACAGCATCGGCCATGGTGATGGTATCACTCCTACAACAGAGGCAGGCGTGTACCTGGTATCTGACTGGCAGGGTGAAATCTTCATCATTGGTGGCGAAATAGGAAAGAAAACCCTGCTGCATACAAAAAATGAGAAGAAAAACACGGCCGACATCTGGTTTATGATGGATCAGGAACTGGTACTGGTTCCAACATTCTTCGACAACCGGGTAGTCGCTTATAAGCTGATCAAAGGATAGAAATATTTTAATGCCATATATTGAGCGTCTTCTTCCAGTCGGGAGGAGACGCTCTTTTTTAAGTTTTAAAAATGCCCATCGCCAATTGCTATATCCATAAGGAAATTTCTGGAAATGCAGACTTCCAACAGGTGGTTGCCGAATGGGCAGAAAACCTTCAAATCAGTGAAACTGATATTTCACTTAATGTCATCACTGATTTCAAACAGTTTGGACAACAGTACTCGGTAATGGTTAACCTCTTTCTTCCCTCCCTTTGGTCTGAGGAAGACATAGAAAAGATACAGCTGTCACTATCCGAATTGTTGCAAAAACACCTGAAAATTGATTCTGATCAGATCTTCCTCATGACAACTATTATTGAATCAGGGCATGTTTTGAGTGAGGGCAAGGTGGAGAGGTGGGGGTAAAACACAAACTCTTCATCTCTTTGTTATGACAGGAAACAGAATGTACCCGAAGGTCTTTGAGCCACAAAACCTGTTTTAGAATAACCATATTCAGACATCATCAGAAAGACTACTGAATTCTGTATTCTGTATTCTGTATTCTGTATTCTGTATTCTGTATTCTATAAACCTATTTTCCTACCATCACAAAAGCGCCCCAGTAGTAAGGCTCAGGATAAGTACTCATGAGCTGGATCTGGGCATTGCGGAAGGCCTGGGTCATCTCCTGGCCCGAAAGAATCCAGTTTTTGTAGAACCGTGACATCAGGTCCTGTGTGGCAGCATCGTCTACCTTCCAGAGACTCATGATCATCTTGTCTGCTCCTGCCATCACAAAGGCTCTCTGCAAGCCATATACTCCCTCTCCCGATCGCACATCCCCTTTACCTGTTTCGCAAGCAGACAACACTACCAGATCGGTTTTATTCAGATCCAGGTTCATCGCTTCATAGGCTGTCAGGATTCCATTTTCTTCTTCTGAAAATGATGCATTATCCGATTCCGAAGATGCTCCAGCCAGCATCAGTCCGGACCTCAACAATGGATTATTTTTGGCATATTCTACCTGAACACCAAATACGCTTCCTTTGCTTTGTACATCCTCTAAAAAATACCCATGTGTAGCCACATGCATGATCTTTGGTGAAGCTACGCTCTTGATGGTAGATTCAGTAGCATTGGTTTGTGTGACATCTTTCACGCTATATTTACCCGATACCAATGCAGACTTTACTTGTTGCAATTCCTTCTGCGTCCCCGGTAGTGGTACGATATCTTTTGATCCATAAGTCGGGAATCCCAATAAGAAGGCATTCTTCGTTGCAGACACTGAAGCACTACTTGCCAGGAGATCCCGTGGATTACCGATTAGTTTCACCACCTTATCCTGAACCAGGTACTTACCATTTGGATCTTTCAAAGTGTTAAGATTGATCTGACTATATACCCCATCCGGAGAAAAATAGATCGTTTTGATATCACTCAGTGAGCTATTTACACGACCCCAATACTGCTCATAAGAAAAATCATCTTTGAGTTTATTTCGAATCACATTGTTGTAGTAGGCATGGTAACGTGTATCCAGGTGATCTCCATTCTCCAGAATAGATACAATCGGTGGACCCACCTTTTTGATTATCACTGCAGCATACTTATAGCTTCCAGTCATTGCGTTTTCAAATTCCGGATAGTGGATCATCTCCACCACAGCCTCACCAGCAGCTAATTTTGACTGAACTTGCTTGTAGTCGACATCCTTGGCAACAAAAGCATCAGCAAAAGCAGAAGATTTTTGCGAAAGTTGTCTCTCGCTCAGGTTAGCGGCATTCTCAAGTGAGTCAATGTTTACATTTTGCTTGCTCACTTCCTCTTTAGAGAAAGAATAGTAAATAGCCAAAGTCCTCTTCTGATCCTGCCATTGATTGTACAAATCAATTAAAGCCTTATCGCCGCTGTTTAAGATGGTATTCTTGATCTTAGTGGTAGTACTGAGCAGCATCCCTTTTGTCATCAACCGGTAATTGATCATCTTCTCTACCAGATCCGGGTGGGAGACCGAATTAACCAGGGCAAAATTGTAGAAGGTAAAAAACCGATTTTTCATCTTTTCCCAGTACTTGGTCTTCTCTACCTCACTCATCGGCGGGAAAAACTCATTGATGAAAGACATGCTATACTCCATCACCTCGTTGTAATTGGTTTTAGCAGCTGCAACATCTCCCTGCAACCATTGCAAAATGGCCAGGTCTTCCTGGCTTTGTATGGTTACTGGATGGGTAGTACCCAGACTGGATTTTCGGCTTTCATAGGCCTTTTTCAATAGTGGATCAGCCTCAGTCAATTTTCCTTGTGAACGATAGAAGTTTCCCAGATCTGCTTTGGCGGAAGCCGTGGATGGATGGTCCTCGCCAAACTTGCTCACATAGATGTCATGGCTTTCCTTTAGCAGTGGCTCTACCTTTTCGGTTTTCCTAGTTACCAGGTACAGTGAAGCCATGTTATTGAGAAGATGCGCATAGTCAGGGTCTGACTTACGATTTAATTTCAGCCGGCTTGTCTGCAAATCAATGGCTTCCTGGTAAGTGGCTTCCGCCTCCTCAAATTGCTTGTTTTCCTGAAGGATCAAAGCTTTATTGGTCATGAGTTGGATGTAGGTCCCTGATTTCTCTCGCAATTCACTTGCAGCCACATCCAGGCATACGTTGAGTTTTTCAAGGGCATCCTCGCTCCTGCCCATATGCTGGTAGAGAATTCCCAGGTTATTGTTGGCTATAGCATAAGGAACAGAATTTCTACCCTCTGCTTTTTCTATCAGTGCAAAAGCTTCTCCGAAAAGTTTCTCTGCTTCATTGTATTCCCCCCTGTTGAAAGCAATCACTGCTTTGTTGTTGTATTCCGCGGCATAACCTTTGCTACCTGTGCCTTCACTCCTTCTCCATCCTTCCAGCGCATTGGCATTTGTAGTATCTGCTAGTTCGTATCGTCCCATATTATTGTACAACAAACCCAGCGTTCCTACCGCTTTGAGGTAGACAGGGTTTTGCTGCTCACCCAGCAGATTATAGGCAACAATAGCTGCCAGTAGATACGTTTCACTCAGTGAATAGCTTCGCAGGTTATAATGAAGCCTGCCACTCTCATAGAGGCTCCTGGCTTCTTCCAAGTCCGTTTTTTCTTCATCATCCTTCAATAAAAAACCAGCTGTACGCACCAGCCTTTCTCCTTCCTGTTGATTTTCGAATGATTCAGCTTTATCAAGGAACGCAATGGCATAATTGAAAGATGTGGTATCGTAGGAAGATTGCTTTTCCGCAAGCTTTTCCTGGGCATAGTCGCGGCTATTGTCCTTGATGTCCTCTTTCCTTTCCTGAAGGACTTCATTAGCCTTTTCCTTCAGCTTTTTCCCAAAGTTGCCTAGCTGGGCATGGGCAGGAACAAACAGGCTAGCCGCCATGAGTAGCAATAGACCATATTTCATAACGAGGTGATTTAGTCAGGAGTAAATTTAATAAGAGGCTTTGCAAAACACGAGCCAGAGATGAGTTAAACTTATTTAACTGCCCTTTGCGTAGTATTCCTTTTCATAGACTACGTCCACCTGTAAGTCACCACTTTCTGCTGCCGCTACTGCTAGCTGGTCACAACGTTCATTCTCGGGATGACCGGCATGCCCCTTTATCCAATGGAATTTAACCTTGTGCTGGTAATAGCTCTTCAAGAAACGATCCCATAAGTCACCATTTTTCTTGCCTTTGAAGCCCTTCGCCACCCAGTTTTTAACCCATCCTTTCTCAACGGCATCTACCACGTATTTGGAATCAGAATAAACGTGCACTTCCCAACCAGACTTCTTGATTGCCTCAAGCCCTTTGATCACTGCCAGTAACTCCATTCGGTTATTTGTGGTCATGCGGAAACCTTCCGAAAGTTCTTTCTTTTTGCCTTTAAACTCCAGGATTGTTCCGAATCCCCCCGGGCCAGGATTTCCCTTGGCAGCTCCGTCTGTATATAGATTGATCACGATAAGAACCAGTGGTTTTTGAATAGTTTGATAGCGATGGATAGTAATATAATTCCAAACACCTTCCTTAAAATGTTAAATCCCGCATTCCCGATCTTGCGTTCCAGCCAGCCACTGGATTTTAGCACCAGGTAGACAAAAATGACGTTCAACAAAATAGCAATTAAAATATTGATGGCTTGAAACTCCGCCTTTAAGGCAATAATAGTTGTCATTGTGCCCGCACCGGCAATTAAAGGAAAGGCAATAGGTACGATGGATGTCGACGAAACATCTTCAGTATCTGTTTTGAAAAACTGCAGGCCCAAAACCATCTCCAGACCAATAATAAACATGATAAGTGCACCAGCAATCGCAAAAGAAGATACATCAATCCCAAACAGCTTCAGGATGCTTTCTCCCAGGTACAGAAAAATGATCATGATCCCACCGGAAACCAGGGTAGCCTTTTCGGATTGCACATGTCCTACTTTCTTTCTGAGACTGATAATGACAGGGATACTTCCAAGGATATCTATCACTGAAAACAAGATCAGGGTGACAGACAGGATCTCTTTGAAATTCAACATTTCAGGTGAAATATCTAATGGCGAGTTCGTATCCTTTCAGGCCCAGGCCAGAAATGATCCCCACACTTTTAGCACCTGTGTAGGTATGGGTTCTGAAAGCTTCTCTGGCATGGATATTGGAAATATGGACTTCCACCACAGGAGTTTTGATAGCTGCAATGGCATCGGCCAATGCAACAGAAGAATGTGTATACCCCGCCAGGTTGACAATAATGCCATCATACGAAAAGCCTACCTCATGTAGCTTATCGATTAGTGCACCTTCATGGTTTGACTGAAAATAAGTAAGGTTGATGTCAGAAAACTGCTTTTTCAGGTCTTTGAAATAATCATCAAATGACCGGTTGCCATAAATATCGGTTTCCCGCTTTCCAAGCAGGTTTAAGTTCGGTCCGTTGATGATTATGATGTCCATGTTTACTTACCTTATGGTTGTTTCCCCATTTAAGAGGTTACGAAATTAAAGGAGTTTTATGAAATCCAAAAAGTAAGGCCAATTCAGCATAAAAAAGTAAATCAGGAGTTAATTTTTTTTACAAGTAACTCAACCACTCAATCTCATACATTTTTATATTATCAAAAAATGAATGAATTTAGTTTACAATTGATAATGTATTTAGGTCCTGTAAGGGGAAAATTATACTTGTTCAATAATTCAAATGTTAAGTCGTACTCCATGGATCAGACAAATACTTACTTTACTGTTATCTTCCTGGAGTAATTTCATACCCATGAATCGCTATCTTTCAGGACTTTTCTTATGTCTGGCATTTCCGATGCTGGCCCAGGAACCACTCTTAAGTTTTGAAAAAAATGATTTTGAGGAGGATATCGTTTATGAACAGATAGAGGGTATATTGATCGATTCTGATGGTTTTAACTGGATTGCAACCACCACTGGATTATATAAGTATGACGGTTACCACATCACCGCATACACTCACAATGCGCAGGAAATCTCTTCTATTTCCGAAGATTTTGTTACCTCATTATTTGAAGACAAGAGCGGCTTTATTTGGGTGGGCACCTATAATAATGGCCTGAATGTTTTTGATAAAAGATACCAGCGATTTAAGCACTATAAATCCGATTCAAGTAGTAATACCTCCTTGTTCAGCAATAGGATACCAAGAAGCCAAAGGATAATGGTCGAAGACAATAATGGGAATATATGGTTGAATACACCCGACGGCTTCAATAAAATAGATCCAGTCTCAGGTAATGTAGAGCACCATTCTGAAGCCTTGTTTGGACAGACTATCTACGATCCCCACAGAGAAGTACTTTGGATTGGTTGCCAAAACCTAACGCAATATGATCCATCAGGGAGAGCTACCAGGTCATATGATTTGCCAGACACATTGGCCTCAATCACCTCTATTGTTCCCGGATTCCCCAACTTATTATGGATCGGTACTACTAAAGGCCTTTATATATTTAACATTTCAGATAATAAATTCTACAGGATACATGAAATATTCAACCTTCAGAAGCCCGGGGCTCCTGAGTGGACATATAAGCCAATCAGTTGTCTGTACTTTGATTCCAAAGAGAATTTGTGGATTGGCATTGATAAAACCATCTATATTCTCAATGCTGGTGCCGACACATATTCAGAATTGAGATATGACCAAAATGAAGAATATGGGTTATTGGATGAAAATATCAAAGGGATCTATGGGAATCAGAGTGGCAACATTGTAGTTACCTACGAGACTCAGGGAATCACCAGAATCAACACCAATGTAAACAAATTCAGGAGAATCAACGGTATCACGGAAGATCCTTCAGGATATGGAAAAAAGATCGCCCGTTCAATTCTAAAGGATAAAACGGGTACGCTGTGGGTCGGTACAGTAAGCAATGGTCTCTCCAGAATACTTGAGGAAAGAAATCAAATAAAAACTTATCAGGCAGATCCGGCTGATCCTCACTCAATCAATTCAAATTTTATTACTGCTCTCTTTTTTGATTCAAATGATCGTCTGTGGATCGGAACTTTCGAAAATGGCTTGAATTATACAGATCATATTTATGATTCCGAGGATCCAAAATTTCGAAATTTTCCTGAACTGCAAAATACCGAAATCCACGAATTTACTGAGGATCAGGCCGGAAGGATTTGGATTGCAACAAACCATGGCATGTTTATATATGACAAACCCACTGAAACCCTGAGTCAATATGGTGACCTGGAAAATCAGGCCCCTTTACTTAAGTCTATCAATATACAATCTGTGATCAGGGAGCCTCCAAATGTATTTTGGTTTGCTACGTGGAATACTGGAGTTGTTCGATTGACAATTAATTCGGATCCTGCGCTTTCAGATATGAATTCCAAAGATGAAATTTTGGTGATCGATACCATTCGTGATGAGATGGGAAAATCCATCGACAATCGTTTTATTAATATCCACAGAGATGATAATGGACACTTTTGGTTAGCGTCCAATCTCAACGGGCTTATCAAAATGACCTATGATAATGGCCGATACAGCTTCAGAAGGTATGATGAACCCACAGGAGCACCATCCAATCAAGTCTATGCCATCCTGGAAGATCAACAAGAAAACATCTGGATCAGTACATCCAATGGAATAGGCAAGCTTGATCCCACAACCAATCATTTTACAAATTACTATGAATCGGATGGCGTGCTTTCCAATTCACTAACATGGGATTCCCATTTCCAGGATCACTCAGGAGAAATTTATTTTGGAGGGTTTGATGGGATCACAGTCTTCCATCCGGATAGCCTGGTAGAGGACAACTCCCGATACCAGGCATACCTCAAAGAACTGGTTATTAATCACGCTCCAATCCATGTGGGAGACACGGTAAACCAAAATTTCATACTCGACAAAAGCATCAGATACATGGAGTCGATTACACTTACTCACCATGAATCCTTTATTCTGCTAGAGTTTGGGGTATTAAATACTTCAAACCCCGGAGACATACATTTTGCATATAAGCTGGAAGGGTTTGATAAAGACTGGATTTATACCCGGTCTAAGAGCCGTACAGCAACTTATACCAACCTGGAGAAAGGTATCTATACTTTTCGTGTGAAGGCCGGGAAGGATCTAAACTCATGGAATGAAGAAGCATCCCTACACATTGAGGTGCTGCCACCCTGGTGGAAAACTACATGGGCTAATATCATGTACCTCATGGTCTTTGGACTTCTGCTTTATCTGTTTCAAAGGGAGCTAAACAACAGGGCCAAAATGAAAAGCCACCTGGAAATGGAGAAGTACAAGCATGAAAGAGATAACCAGCAAAATCGGGAAAAATTTCAATTTTTCACCACTTTGAGTCACGAGCTAAGGACCCCACTTACATTGATTTTAGGGCCATTAGACAGAATAATCAACTCAAAAGATGTAAACAACCGGGTGCTTAAGAACCTTCAACTCATGCAATCCCAGGCTCAAAGACTTCATAAGCTGACCAACCAGCTAATGAATTTTAGAAAATATGAAATTGAAAACTTAAAGCTCAGAGCTGCAAAAGGGGATATTACACAGTTTCTAAAAGAAATTTGCCTGGCATTCAAACAGCATGCAGAAACCAACAAAGTGGTTTTCAATGTTTCACATCCGGATGACCCTGTTGACGCCTACTATGACAGAGATAAGCTGGAAATTATCATTGTGAATTTGCTATCCAACGCTTTCAAATTTACTCCTCAGGATGGAGAAGTCAATTTTCATGTTTCTTCTGTAGACAAACGTGCTGCTAACCACAAAACTTCAGAAAAGTCAAATATTCCAAAAGCCATCCATGGTGAATTGCCTGAGAAAGCAGAAAAAGTTGTTCAGATCAAAATTGAAGATACTGGAATAGGCATCCCGGAAGATCAGCTCACGAGGATTTTTGACCGATACTATCAAGCAAATAACGTCCAGAACATTTCAAGTCATGGCACAGGAATAGGGCTTGAAATAGTCAAAAATTATGTCGAACTGCATCATGGATGCATTATGGTGGAGAGCAAAGTACATCTAGGCACCACTTTTCATATCTGGATCCCAATAGGACGAAGTCATTTATCAGATATTGATATTTTACAGGACTTCAAGCCTAGTGAACATGAGGATCATTATCGATTGAACAGAAGGGCCTCAAAGAGTGATGTTAACAAGGTATTTTCTGAGGATATCTTTAAGCGTCACAATGAAGCTTTACCCACCCTACTCATTGTCGACGATAACCCGGACATTGTGTATTATTTGAAAGAAATATTTGAAGAAGATTTCAATGTTGTAGTTGCCCAAAACGGACGTAGTGGATTAGAAAAAGCCTTTACATCTATTCCGGATCTGATCATTAGCGACATCATGATGCCTGAAATAGATGGATTGGAATTTTGCAGACAAATTAAAACAGATATCCGAACCAGTCATATCCCTGTGGTCCTGCTGACAGCTAGAAACTCTGTGCTGTTTCATAGCAAAGGACTTGAAACAGGTGCTGATGATTACATCAACAAGCCATTTGAAGAGAAAATATTAAAACTAAGGGTTCAGAATCTTATTGAGTCCAGGAAAAAGCTGCGAGAAAGGTTTGCCAGGGAATCCAACCTGCTGCCGGTAGACATTAGCATCACAAATCCGGATGAAGAATTTCTCAATAAGGTAATTGCTATTATAGAGAAGAATATTTCAAACAGTGATTTAAAGGTGGAAATGATCGCCAGAGAAGTGGGCATGTCTCATTCGGTGCTCTATAAGAAAGTGATGGCCTTAACAGATCTGACTGTGGTGGAATTTATTCGAACCATAAGACTTAAAAAAGCCGCAAAACTTCTTACAAAAACTCAGATACCCATTAATAAGATTAGCCTTGAAGTAGGGTTTACAGACCCTAAATATTTTAGCAAGTGCTTCCAAAAACGATACGGAGACACCCCCTCATCATACAAAAATCAGTTCACTCAGCAGCATTAGCTAAAGTGTAGGTATCAAAAAAACGAAATTCTAAAAGATATTTTTCAAAGTTTATCACCATTAAGGGCGACAGTAGGTGGAATTATTCATCTTTTCCCACAAAAATACATATAACTACCTGATATTCAGTTCATTTCGGCAGCAAGGCGTATTGAGCTTCTGACGATTTTAACGAATTCACCATACCAAATCAATGAATATCTCTACCCGTTTCCATTGGGGTAGATTATCAATAATTAAAAATTCCACCCTTTATCAAGGCAAAATTTTGAATTTCATATTTCAGGAAAATTAAAATATGAAATCAGCAAAAAAAATTAGGAAGAAATTTAGTGTATCATCCATCAAGATCTCGATCCTGGCGATTTTGTTGATAGCATGTGTGATTCTTTTCCTGTTTATCATCTAACCCTCGGTTTAGATGAATTAAAGCTTTTAGAAAACTAAACTATTAACCTTATGAAAAAAACTTACAAAATGAGAGTATGGAGGCCCCTGGCCTACCTGATGATTTTGTTTGCCGCAATCGGCACTCAACCGGCCTTCGCACAGACTTCTGTATCTGGCAAGGTGGTTTCAGCAGAGGATGGTGAACCCCTTCCGGGTGTCAATGTAATCTTAAAAAATGACGCTTCGGCTACACCAGTAGGTACTGTAACAGACTTTGATGGAAACTATCAGATTTCTGTACCCGGTTCTGAGTCAGTGTTAGTCTTTAGCTCTGTAGGATCAGTGATGCAGGAAGTCACAGTCGGAAACCGGGCCGTAATTGATATCACAATGGAATCGGATATTCAGTCCCTATCAGAGGTGATTGTAATTGGATATGGTTCTCAGGAGAAGAAAGATGTAACAGGAGCAATAGGCTCTGTGGATGCCAGAGACTTTGAAGGACAACCCATCATAAGAATGGATCAGATACTTCAGGGTCGTGCAGCAGGTGTAAATGTGACAAACTCATCGGGTGCACCCGGAGGAAATGTAAGCATACGTATCAGAGGTGCCAATTCCATCAACGGGAATAATGATCCTCTTTACGTGATTGATGGTTTTGTTGGCGGTAATTTTAATGATATCAATCCCGCTGACATTGAAAATATCCAGGTCCTGAAAGATGCCTCTTCAACAGCAATCTATGGAAGTAGGGGATCAAATGGCGTAGTGTTAATTACTACAAAAAGTGGAAAACCCGGTCAACAGAAATTTTCATTTACTTCCCGTTTCACCACTTCATCGCTGCTCAATGAATGGGACCTGATGGATGCAGGCACATTTGCAGAAGTGGCCAACCAACGAGCTAGTGATCTTGGTACAACTGCTCCGTTTACCAGCCAGGAAGTGGCAGATTTCAAAGCCAATGGAGGTACAGACTGGCAGGATGAAATATTCCGGGCAGGTAATGGACAGGAATACCAGTTAGATTATTCCGGAGGATCGGATGCGGTACAATATTTTATTTCCGGTAATTATCTTGATCAGGATGGTATTGTTATCAATTCATCTTTTAAGAGGTATTCACTCCGAACCAATGTAGCCTCAAAGCTTGGTGATAGACTGGATGCAAGGCTGAAACTCAATTTCATCAGAAGAGAGACTAATAATGTAAGTGGTAATGGTAACATAGGCTCTGCCACAGGTGGTGTGACAGGCTGGGCTCCAACCACCCCTGCCTACGATGCCAATGGGTTTCCTACGGTGAGAGACAATATTTCTTCTATCAAGAGTAATCCAATTGAACTTGCTTTAAATGACAATATCGATGAAAACAATAATTTCCTGGCAAATGCAGGGCTCATTTACGAGTTTATTGACGGACTGACTCTCGATGTTGGGTTTGGTGCCAGCTATGTCAATTTGCAGGAAAAAAACTTCAGTCAGGGTTCTATCAGCAACAATCCTACAGCATCCAGACAATCTTCTGAGTTTTTGTTCATGCAAAGCACCAACACCTTAAACTATCACAAGGTAATCGCTGATGTCCACGATTTCACAGCCACTGCAGTATATGAAAGCCAGCTTAGACGAACTGATCGTTTTGGAGGTAATGCTTCTGGATTGCAATTTCCCGACTTAAAATACAACAACATCACCCTGGCAGGTGGCGTAGGCACCAGCTCATATTTTGAGAAGCAAACCATCCAGTCATTGATAGGAAGGATAAACTACCAGTATGACAGTAAATACCTTATTACTGCTTCGGTAAGAAGAGATGGCTCTTCAAAATTCAGAGGAGACAATCAGTTTAGCACTTTTCCATCGGTTGCTCTGGGGTGGAGGTTATCTGAAGAATCATTTATTCCTGATAATATTTTTGATGATCTCAAGCTAAGAGGTAGCTGGGGACAGACAGGCAGCCAGGGTATAGGCGTATACGGAACGGTCACAAGCTTTCTAACAGGGGACTTTGATGCTGCCACCTCATTTGATAACGGTTCGCTTACACCAGGAATAAAAATTGGTAACCCAGGAAACCCTAACCTGAAGTGGGAAACTACCACTCAGTCCAACATTGGTATTGATGTACTGATACTAAATGGCAGACTTGGTATCACAGCCGATTACTTTGTGAAATCAACTACGGATTTGCTACTGGCCCAGCCGCTTCCTCAGTATACGGGAGGTGGTACTATCTCAACCAATGTGGGAGAGACTGAAAACAAAGGGTTTGAATTCAGTCTGTCAAGTACCATCATTGACAATATCGCAATCAGATGGACATCAAGCCTTAATGCATCCTTCCTTAAAAACAAGGTAGTGAGTCTCTCAGACAATGAGAGGATCTTTGTTGATGGCAATGCTGGGGCAGGTATCACCAATCTACCTGAAGGTGTATTGGAACCGGGCCAACCGCTGACGAGCTACTGGGGCTTAAAGTACCTCGGGACATGGAAATCTGATCAGGCTGCAGAAGCCGCATTGTATGGCAATGTACCAGGAGACTCAAGGTATGAGGACCTGAATGGTGACAACGTGATTGGTGGTGATGACTATCAGATCATCGGAACAGGAATTCCCGAAATGCTCTTTGGATGGAACAACAGCGTGGTGTACAGAGACATCACCTTAAATGTATTCTTCCAGGCCATGGGAGGTTATGACAAGTGGAATTTCACGTATGGTCAGGCCATTTCCGCACTTGCTGATGCCAGAGAAGTCACCCATGTAGACATCCTAAACAGGTGGACAGCTGAGAATCAGACAGATATTCCAGCTTTTAGCAGTACAGATGTGATTGAATTACAATCTTCCAGATTTATTGAAAATGGAAGCTTTGTGCGGCTAAAAAATGTCAGTCTCAACTATGAACTCCCTATCAACAAGGATAAGGATGTAAAGGTTGGCCTAATGCTGGCAGCTACCAACCTCCTCACGATCACCGATTATAAAGGATTAGATCCCGAGGCATATAGCAACAATGGATCTGCTGACAACCGTGGAGCGGATGGCGGATCATATCCCAACGCCCGTACTTATACACTGGGCATCAATTTGAATTTCTAATCAGGAAAATAATTAGAGAAATGAAAAATTTAATCATAATTATCATAGTTCTTTTCGGCGTTTCATGCAGTGGCTTTCTTGATGAGGACCTATCTACCTTGATAACTTCTGAAAGTGGTGCCCTGAAAAATGAAAGCGGTTTGACGGCTGCTCTGGCTGGCACATATAAACCATTGACGGCTACCTGGCAATCAGGACTTGGAAATGCTTCCACTCAGGCCATCCTGATGGGTGCAGATGATCTGACCACACATAAGGCCAGCAACAAGGCGGACTTCAGGGAGTTTGACCAGTTTAAAGTTTCGCAGCAAAATGGACGACTACCTTTTGTGTGGAGCGGAGCTTACAAATCCATCCAGGGGTCAAACAATATCATTGCCAATTATGAAGGAGCTACCGGTGACCCCGATGTGATCAATCAAATTGCCGGAGAAGCCTATTTTTTAAGGGCATACAACTATTTCTGGATCGTAAAACTTTGGGGAAAGGCACCTCTCGTTTTGGAGACTCATACGTTTGATCCTGCCATCCTGGAAATCTCATCCAGTGAGACTCAGGAAATCTATGATCAGATCCTTTCTGATCTGGATGCCGCTATAGGATTACTCAGTGACACCAAGCCCTCACCAGGCAGAGCCAATAAAGGATCGGCGCTGGCTGTACAGGCTCAGGTATATCTTCAAATGGCTGGCTGGCCACTGAAACAAACAGACAAGTATGCGATGGCAGCCAGTACAGCCAAAGAGTTGATAGATAATGAAGCTACATACGGCTTCGGGCTGATGGATGACTTTGCTGATCTATGGCCTTCTCCGACCATCAACAATGATGGCAACAAGGAAGAAGTCTTTGCTCTCAACTTCTTTGCGGGGCAATGGTGGAATGGCAATGCCGTTTACGGGCTGCCTGCCAGACCAAGTGATGAAGGTGGATGGGATGACTATTTTGCAGAGCTCACTTTCTTCAATACGTTCCCTGACCAAAGGAGGAAGGACTTTACTTTTATGACTGAGTTGTCTGACGGAACCCCCTGGCCAAATTTTAGTACTGAAAGACCCTATTTTCAAAAGTTGCAGGGTGACAGACCTGATTGGTTGAATGCGCTGTCATTGCCGCTTATCAGAATGGCAGAAGTATATTTCATCTATGCGGAAGCTCAGATAATGGCGACTGGAAATACAAGTGATGCCTCCGCTCTTGACGCATTAAATAAAATTGTACGAAGGGCGTATGGATTGCCACTTAATACTCCGGATGCCGGGGTGGACTATACCTCAGCTACACAACAGCAAATAATTCAGGAAAAAGCCTGGGAGTTTGCCGGAGAGTATTGCAGATGGTTTGATCTGACAAGACTGGAAATGGTGGAATCAGTGACTGCTACCAAAGATCCAAACGATTTACAGCCATTAGGTACAATTTCATATTATTTGCCGCTTCCAGCAAGCGAAGTACTTACAAATCCTGGACTGGGAGAAGACTGATAGGTTTTGGGTAAGCTACATATCAAGTTTAGTAAAAAGGGGGTCATCCGGCCCCCTCTTTTTTTGATCAATTAAGTATCCATAGCGTCAGGCTTAGTTTTTCTTTATGGAAGCAAAAGGTGGAGCAACGAAGGGCCAAGACTTTCCCATTGGGTAAAACTCCGCTAGTGAAAAATATATGATTCCGAATCTATAGGTCACTTAGCTCCTTTGCGTCCTCGATCCCTTGTGACAGGAAGGATTATCTTTTTGAAGCATAAAATCCAAACTCACCTTAATTTAGCCGCGTGAGTTGGGATATCTACATCAAGCAATTTCGAAATTACCTAAAACTGGAAAGATCGCTTTCAGACAATTCCATTGAAGCCTACTCCCGTGACATTACCAAGCTGAAGGAGTTTTTCGAAATCAAAAAGAAGGACATCTCCCCTACCAGGGTCACCCAACAAGACCTGATTGATTTCCTGGAGTTTATCGGGGAGCTGGGACTGTCCGCTTACTCTCATGCTCGGATCCTGTCCGGAATCAAAGCCTTTTACCGCTTCATGGTCTATGAACAGCTCATGGACCATGACCCCTCCGAACTGCTGGAAGCACCAAAGCTTGGAAGAAAACTCCCGGACACATTGGAGTTTCATGAAATTGAAGAGTTACTCGCAGCAATAGATCTTTCCACTCCCGAAGGCACAAGAAACCGGGCAATGCTTGAAACCCTTTATAGCTCCGGGCTTCGTGTATCCGAACTGATCGATCTAAAAATGAGCAACATCTACGAAGATATTGGCTTCCTTCGAGTGATTGGTAAAGGAAACAAGGAGCGGCTGGTTCCTATAGGCAGAGAAGCCCTGAAACATATCAAGATCTATCGGGATCAGGTTCGGGTACATGTCACGATCAAGCGGGGCCAGGAGGATTTTCTCTTTCTGAATAAACGCGGTAGTAGCCTCTCACGAGTGATGATATTTATGATCATCAAAGACCTGGCATTGAAGATCGGTTTGAAAAAGACGATAAGCCCACACACTTTCAGGCACTCCTTTGCAACGCATCTGATCGAAGGAGGTGCCGACCTGCGAGCCGTTCAGGAAATGCTGGGCCACGAATCCATCACCACCACTGAGATCTATACCCACCTGGATAGAGATTACCTCAAGCAGGTGATCCGGGATTTTCATCCGCGGAATTGATTCAGCACAGCCTAATTCATGATAATATACCTCATTGGAAAATATTATAATGAATATCCTTCAAGTGAAATTTCCCATATACAAATGGGCCTTCGGGATAATGCCAGACACCTTCGCCGTAGCTCACCATAGTTCTGTCGTTTATCTGATTGTACGAAAACGCAGGTGTTGAAAAAGTGAGTTGTTTCATTTCATTTACCTCATAGCGATCTTCAGAAATAAAATCAACCAATTGTCCCTGATCATTGAATTTTAATATCGCTTGGATAGATATCTGATTGTAGCTAAAAGTGGCCAATACTTCATTATTACTTTTTGTTTCCCATGCAATGCTGTCATCAATTAATGCTGCAGGAGCAAAAAGACACAAGTCATTGAAGAATGTCACTGTTTCGGCGATATCCATTTCGGGACCAGACACCTTAACAATAGGGAAAACTCCAAAAAAGCTCACTTCCATACTAGCATGGCCGTCCTGATACTTGTGATAGCCAGGTAAAGACAAACCAAAAAACTTCCCTCGCATGAAAAAATGTCGTGAAGGTGAATCGAAGAAGTTGTACTGCAAAGATTCAAAGCTGAACCAGTCCTGACCTTTGCCTCGCATCTGTCCGGAAAACTTTAGTTGAAAAGTGTTTACTTGAGGTTGATTCAGAGCCCCGCAATATCTCATGTAATGCTGCACTGGCTGAGGCAAATGTGCGATATCTGCTTCCGTCAAAATCTTTCCTGGTAAAGTTTTTACCCGATCCAGGTTTAACCGGGTATCCCTAATGAACTGAGCTTCGAAACGGTGATCAGACCATGCCAGCACTGCCACAAGCAAGATGATCACATTGGCAATGGTACCAAATTTGGCATCCTGCCAGGACATAAAAACGAGGATCTGTGAGACAAAAACAGAACCGATGGCCAGGTAAAACCACCAGCTTTGTTCAAGAAGCAACCCCAATGCTGTAGTTAATAACAGTAGGAATGTAAATAACCACAAGAGACTGGTCGCCCGGGAAATGGGTTGAGTAAGCTGCTGAATCTCAGAAAAATTAAATGCTTTGATGAATCCCAGAATATGGATACCACCATGAATAAGCACAATGATTGCTAATAAATATTTCACGGCAATAGTTACAGCTAAATGATATCGCTAAGGAAATCATGAAGTTTCGATTTCACCATGATATTCATTAGCCAGCAAAATGAGTTGTATCAATCCATTATATGCTGCCATTAATATCGTCTTAATACTGGTAAGCTATCAGACCAAATACTTCTTAAAGACGCTATCCCATGGATCACGCATCTTGCGTGAGAGCAATTGATTGGCTGCAAAATTATTCCTCACCTTTTCTGTCACGGGGTCCCACTCCAGGTCCTGCTGAAGCATCATGGCAATGTTTCCCAGATGGGCGATGGAGATGGACCGGTGCCCAAACTCCGCCGGAGCAGCTGTCCTTTCTCTGGAGATCACACAGTCGATAAAGTTTCTGTAGTGGTCATCGCTGGTGTACAGACGGTCTTTTTCATCTACCTTCATACGTAGCAAAGATTCGGGATTAGCATCGTGGGCATGACGATTGGCATTGATCCAGCCTTCCTCGCAGTAGAAGGTCACTCCGGATTTAATGCCTCGTTCTTCGCTCGTATTGCTGATGACCAGCACCACATCATTGTCATATACCGCTTCGAAATAAAACTCAGTGGCCGTGTTCCAGACAGGATGATCGGACCAGGTAGCCTTGGCATTTTGGATCCTGACAGGTCCGGAGGTTTCTCTGTCGATGCCCCATTGGGCAATGTCAGGATGATGACCTCCCCAGTCTGTGACCTGCCCGCCTGAGTAGTCAAGCACCCACCGGAAATTCACATGGGTCCTGGCAGGGCAGTAAGGTGCATTGGGTGCCGGTCCCAGCCACATTTCATAATTAAAATCTTTGGGCACTGGTACGGTAGCCGTCTGTTCACCCGTCTTTCCGAAATCCGGTGTGCCCCCCGGCAGTCCGCAAACTACCTTGGTGAGCTTACCCAGCTTCCCACTCCTCACTTTCTCCACTGCACCTCTGAAATAGGGATTGGATCGCTGCTGACTTCCTACCTGGAAGACCACCCCATATTTGCTGGCGGCATTGCTGATGGCCCGCCCTTCTTCGATGGTCAAGGCGAGTGGCTTTTGACAGTAAATATCTTTTTTGGCTGCTGCCGCCATCATGGCCGGGATGGCATGCCAGTGATCCGGCGTGACGATCTCTACGGCATCAATAGACTTATCCTCGATCACCTCCCGGAAGTCAGTGACCCCAACGGTGGATTTATATGTTTTGCCCGTCCTTTCCGAATAGGACTGATTCACCATCTCCGTGATAAATTCTCTACCAGCCACCTTGCCGTCCCAGTAGCCGGAGCTCCTCTTATTCACATCGCAGATGGTTTGGATCTGTACCCGGTTGTCTCTCAGGAAATTCCCGACATCATTGCCTGCCTGATTTCCTGCACCGATGATACCCATGGTGATCCTGTCGGAAGGTGGCACAAAGCCATCTCGACCCATGGCTGAGGCGGGTATGATGGAGGGGACAGCCAATATACCTGAGGCAGCCAACGTGCTTTTTTTGAGGAATGATCTTCGGTCGTTCATTTTAGAGTCATAAGTGTTGAAACCCAAAAATTAGTGAAGTTTTTTTTAATCTTCCGAACGATGGTATTTTTTCAGTACGCTGAATGACAGTATGTAATACACACCGAATACAATAATAGCCAGAAGCCCCATAGTAAAAGTATCGGGTAGGTCTGGTAAGCTCAAACTCAGATCAACTGCAGGGAAGCTCCATGTGGTGAAGTAGTCGAGCCATTTAGGATCTATACCCACCCTACCATAGCTGAGAAGGAACACTATCAGAGAAACGAACCCAATCGCCAGGATGATCCACACCTTCCTGCTGATCACGGGCTGATATTCAAACACGGCCTGCTTCGTAGCGATCTCCTGCATGATCCTCTTTTTCAGGTCATCATCCGGTCGAGATTCGGAACGCTGAAAGAGCTCCCTGAGCAACTCATCATCCTCGTGCATGTCATTGTTCATCATATCGTCCATTCTTTTATGCCTACTTCATTAAGCTTTTGCAGCATCTTTTGTCTGCTTCGATGCAGGATCACCTTTACATTGGAGAGCTTCTTCCCGGTGATCTCGCATATTTCTTTTACGGTCTGCTCATTGTAATAATACAACGTCACCAACGCCTTTTCATCCTCAGTCAGTGCCTGCATGGCCAGGGCGAGCATGGTTCGTACATCCTGCTGGTCCGTCTCTTCTCTAATGTTGTTTACCCCCGGAATGGCCTGGTGCACCCCATTTGCCTCCACATCCACCATATCGAGCTTGCGTTTCCGCAGTCGGGTGTATGCATTGTTGTAGGCGATCCGAAGCAACCAGGTAGAAAACCGCGACTCCGCTCTGAAGGATTTCAAAGACCGGTAAGCATTTACAAATGTATCCTGCACCGTTTCTTCTGCCTCCTCCCTATGCTTCAGGATATAGAAGACAAAGTTGTACACCCTGCGCTCATGCCTGTCCAGCAATTGGGCATACGCGCGCGAATCACCCTTAAGCGTCGCTTTGATCAACATGTTGTCTTCCTGGCCAGGCATCTGCATCTATAGACTAGGGCTTCGGATCTTCGGTTACAAAATATTTCACAATTATTTGTAACCAATCCCCGAACCGTGTAGTCAAAATACAAAAACATTGAAACTTAATCTTAAAACTTAAAATAATCTTATGGAACCTGTCATTGTATTTATTGCCCTTTTTGCCACGGTATTTGGAGTAATGTATGTCTTCTTCACCACCCGCAACAAGGAACGCCTTGCCATGATCGAGAAAGGGGCTGATGCCTCCCTTTTTGATCGAAAAGGGTCTACATTCTCTATTGCCAAATTTATCCTTAATCTAGCCCTGTTGTTAACGGGTATTGGCCTGGGCATCCTGTTTGGCTCAATACTTTCTACCCACATGGGGTTCCAGGAAGAAGTAGCTATCTCATCTATGATCTTCACCATTGGCGGTTTGGGGCTGATCACCGGTTTCTTCATCACCCGTAAAATCGAAAGGGCAGATAAAGTATAGTCTTTGTCACTTGTTGTTTATCCTAAAGGCACGGCTCAGGCTGTGCCTTTTTTGTTTGTATTGGACTGTTGCGTGGTGGTTTAGAAGAACCTGCAAAACCGATTGGCATGTTGGTGAAAACACCAATTTAGCTTAGGTCGGTGTTGTCACTGTGTTGTCACCACCAAAAACGATTTTGGACATTAAGCGTGAGCTCCAAAGGAGCGAAATCAAAAGTAACACAGGGTGAAGCCCTGTGTAGTTTAGAAAATATAGAAACCTAAGCCCCAAAGGCCTTATGATTGTAAAAACATAAGCTTCTATGTGATTTAGTTTTGAATAGTAAACAATAATCAAACTAAAAGATAGAAGCTTATGAAAAGTAAAAGTAAAGAATTGAGTTTCGATGGTCAAAAGGTATTCGTAGGGATTGATGTGCATTTGAAGAATTGGCGAGTTACCATATTACTGGAACACATCACGCATAAAACATTTTCACAAGATCCTAGCCCAGAAGTTCTTGCAAACTATTTGAAAAAGAACTTTCCGGGAGCTGAATACCATTCGGCCTATGAAGCTGGGTTTTGCGGTTTCAGTGTTCATCGATCTCTGGAGGCTCAAGGCATTCACAATATTGTCGTAAACCCGGCAGATATTCCCACTACTGATAAGGAGAGGAAGCAGAAGGAAGATAAACGAGATAGTAGAAAAATTGCTCGTTCATTACGAAATGGAGATTTAGAATCCATTCATGTACCCACCAGGACTACCGAAGAACTGCGCGGCCTGGTAAGGTATCGCAAAACTCTGGTGAAGGAGATTAGCAGGAATAAAACGCGGATCAAGGCCTTTTTACATTTTTATGGGATTGAGATCCCAGCTGAATTGGATTCTGCTTCACGTTACTGGTCAGCCAATTTTTCCAAATGGTTAACTACCATAAGATTGAGCACCGAGTATGGTCACGCTGTAATATCCGGAACACTGGATACGGTAACCCATTTGAGATCCACTTTACTGAAGATTAATAGACAGCTAAGAGAAATAGCTAAAAGTGAAGAGTATGCACATCAAGTTAATTGCCTGAGAAGTATCCCGGGAATAGGACTAATCGTATCGATGACTTTACTTTCTGAGTTAGGAGATATAAGAAGATTTAATAGCCTGGATAAACTTTGCTCTTATATCGGGTTGGTCCCGACCACTAGTTCTTCTGGGGATAGGGATCTGACAGGTTCGATTACTTCCAGAAGTAATAAACCACTGAGAGGAGTACTTGTAGAAAGTGCCTGGATTGCCAGCAGAAATGATCCTGCTCTGGCTCTGACTTATAATACCTTATGTAAGCGAATGAAGCCCAATCGAGCTATCATTCGAATTGCTAAGAAGCTATTGAGCCGAGTAAGGTATGTATTGAAGAATGAAACGGAGTATCAGTATGCTGTGGCTTAACGAAATAACTATCATCATAAAACAACCTCTAATTGAATGACAGCTATACGTCCCTTGCGATGCTACATTGTAGTATTCGTTTCCTGAAAGGCTGCTGTCATCATTAAATAAGAATTAAACAAGGAAATGCGGCTTCTTAAGTCCGTTGATAGAAGGATGTTTTATGATGAAACAAGAGGCCAAAAAAGGCATTTGGGAGAAAAGTATTAGGTGATTCTCTTGGATTACAACATAGAAGGGGCGTAATCATACCCAACACTCAACAAGCCCAGTTGATTAGAAACCAAATCCTCCTACCTTAGCCGGAAATGACAAAAAGGGAATTAACACAGCTACGCCGGGCGATCCTGGCCAGTCAGGGTTTACACAAGCCAAACCCCTTTGGCAAAGGAAAACGAGCGGTCCTGGCTGCGGTGGAAAAGCTGGGTTATATACAGATCGATACGATCTCGGTCGTACATCGGGCACATCATCATACCCTGTGGACAAGAGTACCTGACTACCAGGAAAAACACCTGGACCGGCTGATAAAGGAACGAAAGCTCTTTGAATACTGGTTTCATGCGGCCTCATATCTGCCTATGAGAGATTATCGTTTTGCAATCCCGCTGATGCAACGATTCAGAGAGCGAAAATCACCTTACTACAATGTGGATCAGAAGGTCCTGAATCAGGTCTATGACCGGATTAAGATTGATGGTCCGCTAAAGGCTCGGGATTTTCAGGCACCGAATAAGAAATCAGGGGGCTGGTGGGAATGGAAGCCTGCGAAAGTGGCTCTTGAGAAACTTTTTATGCAGGGCGAGCTGATGATCGCAGGTCGGGAGGGCATGCAAAAGATCTATGATATCAAAGAAAGGATCTTGCCGGACACCATCGATACTTCAGCGCCAGACCGTCGGGAGTATGCACAGTATTTAGTCGAAACGCATCTGCGGGCTTACGGGGTGACGAATGTGAAACAAATCACCCACCTCAAGAAAGGTCAGGAGCTTCGCAAAAACGTTGAGGCTATCCTTTTTGAGATGACCAGGAATAAAGAAGTGAAAGAGATTCACCTGGATGGGTTTCCTGCCTTGTATGCATACAGTGAGCTTCTGGAGAAGACAGTAAGAAAAGCGTCAGCGAGCATCAGGTTGTTATCTCCTTTTGACAATGCCGTCATCCACCGTGATCGCACAGAGAAACTCTTTGGGTTTGACTACCGCATTGAGTGTTATACCCCTCAACCCAAAAGGCAGTTCGGTTATTTTTGTTTACCCATTTTATTTGGGGATGAGTTCATTGGCCGGGTCGACTGCAAGGCACACCGTAAAAAGGGTGAGCTGGAGTTGATCCATCTGCACATTGAAAACACAAAATATGACATCAACGACTGGCTGGATCCTTTTGTTGAAACAGTGAACAGCTTCGCCAGCTTCAATGAGTGCTCATCCATTAGTGTCTCCAAAGTCAGCCCAGGACCTTTCAATAGAATGATTGAGCAGGCTTTTCATCAATAGTTATTCAAGTTGTTTTTTTATGGTCTGACATAATACCCCTAAATTTATAATAGAGGGGTAATCAACCACCAGATAGCAATTCAAAATAAGACGATTGAAATGAAACTCTCAGCAAAGGCAAAAGGTATTCATGAGCAGATCAGCCAGAAATCAACTAAGTTAGGAGACCTACGAAAAATTGCAGGTGAGATCAAAAAGGATCATGAGATAGCAATGGAACTTTGGTCTACATGTGAATTCATCCCAAGGCAATTGGCCATACTTATCATGGATAAAAAGCTCCTGACCCCTGAGAAAGTTGATGAACTTATTCATGAGATTGACCAGCATGGAAGAGATGAAAAGATCCAATTGATTGATTGGCTCATGGCCAACCAGCTATCAAAAGACAAACGCCTGATTTCTCTGATGGAGTCATGGGAAGACAGCCCTTCTGCTTTGCAACGAAGACTTTTCTGGTACTATCAGGCTCGGCTGAGATGGATGGGAAATACCAATCATTCAAATACTGAATCCTTACTGTCTTCAATTGAGAAAAATCTACTCAAGGAGCAACCCGAAGTTCAGTGGGCTATGAACTATACCGCCGGTCAGATTGGGAAATGGAAGGAGGATTATCGAGACAGATGCATCGCTATAGGCGAAAATACCGGCCTCTATAAAGATGAAATAGTGGCAAGAGGATGTGTACCCAGTTACCTACCGAAATTCATTTCAATTGAAGTGGCCAAACTGAAAAAGTAAAGTAACAGTTAATTCCGCATTTTCTATCCTAAACTCAGTATCATCATTGAGCCTGGATGCTTTTGATCTTCAGATTCCAAATCACTGGCAGCTAGATGTTTAAGCAATTTACCCGTTGCGCCTAAAAGTAAAATGGACTATATTAGTTATACCATTTCTCTGCTCAATATCCATTTATTAACCACCTAAACCCACCAACATGAAAAATCTGGTTTACTTTTTCAGCGTTTTATTTATGAGTGCGACTATGATTGCCTGTTCCAACCAGTCTGCAGAACATTCACATGATCACCCGCATCCTCACGACCTTACCAAAGAGACTTTTTCTATTGATAAGCTCGTGGATGAGGTGAAAACCGTTCCTGATTCAATCATTGAGTATTTACATGCTCAGCACCACTCACACAAAGTACTGGAGCGTAGAACCGTGCCGCCCGGATATGAGACTAAGGAATTGAAAAACTGGGGTGAGTATGTTGCCAAAGTGGAAGATTTACCTGCCATCAATCCGGGTCCGGGTGAGTACGTGCACGTCATGGAAGGCTACAAACACGGGTACCAAAATCTTGTCATTGGCATTACCGAGACATTCCCTGGTGGGGCGCCCCCGATGCATACGCATAAAGGTGAGGAATCGCATGTTCTATTAGAAGGAACGATTCTCTATGCTTTGGGAGATACGCTCTTCACAATTGAGGCTCCGTATATTGTGAATATTCCTCCGATGGTCCCTCATGCCTTTAAAAACATAGGAGAGAAGACTGCGAACCTGGTTGTGATATTCCCAACCAATGTCTGGGAGTATGATGTACTTGATTACTTCCCGTTTAAGGAGGAGTAGGTTTTCAGATCACCATTAACCTATGAACATATTTCATCTTAATTTCAGGGTCGTAACAGACACCAAGTGGATGAAATCTGAAAAAGAAAAAATGTTAGCCGGAGAGCTATACAATGCCTCCGACGAAGAGTTGACACAGGAGAGAATTCATGCCAGGTTGCTCCTGAAAAAGCTAAACGACCTCCCCGAAAGTGAGATAGATGAGCGAAATCAGGTTTTGAGTCAACTTATTTCCCGGAAGGGGAAGAACCTCTTTATTCAAACACCTTTCTATTGCGACTATGGCTATAACATGGTCATTGGAGACGATGTTTACTTCAACTTCAATTGTGTAGTGCTCGATGTAATGGAAGTCCACATCGGGTCAAGAACATTAATTGGCCCTAATGTCCAAATATATGGGGGCACTCATCCTTTGGATTATAAAGAACGTGCCACTGGTCTCGAATTTGCCAAACCCATTCATATCGGGGAGGACGTTTGGCTTGGTGGCAGTGTGGTCATCTGCCCGGGAGTATCTATTGGAGACAGGACTACCATAGGAGCTGGAAGTGTGGTGACAAAAGACATCCCTTCTGATGTGGTCGCGGCGGGGAATCCATGCAAAGTTATCAGGCATTTGAAAACCTGACCAATGTTTACCATAATCCGAAGGGTGATTCGTGAGTGTCATATATGAGCCCCGTTGGTCCCGTTTTTCATCAGCTTAGCCTTCAACTCCATACACTTATTCATAGTAAGTGGTTTTTCTATATACCCATCGATCTGATATTGTTGGGCGCGCTCTTTGTCCCGTTGATCCGTTGAAGAAGTAGTGATATATACCTTTACCTTCTTCCATTGTGCCTCAGTAAGCTGGTCCATTACCTGCCAGGCATCCATCCCAGGCATATTGATATCCAGAAAAACGACATATTTTTCTGGATTTTCCTGAAGCACCGCCAGTGCATCCACAAATTCTTTACCATCTCTATAAGACATTGGCTTAGTAGATAAACCACTATCAATGATCATCTGCTTCTGCACTTCAGTAGTAATAAGATCATCATCTACGACAACTACCCAATAACTCATCATTGCAAGGATAAATTCAAATTTATGGTGGAATCCACCATTTTCCGAATGATCGTGTCGAGCTCATTGGCTGACTCATTCAGGTGTTTAATATATTCAATCTTTGTATCGGTCCCGTTCCCTTTGTTGATCAATTCAAGGATACTAAGAATCCTTGCCAAAGGAGCTCTAACCTCATGTGACTGTGACCAGGCAATTTGCTTGAGCTGAATGTTTTGTTCCTCAAGCGTTTTGTCGATGATCTTTTTCTCATGGATGTCCTTACCAATGATGATAATAAGCTCTTCCTCAAGTAAGGGATATGCAGACCATGCAAACCATTTGTATTTGTCGTCACCTGTGATCACACGACTCTCAAAGTAATGTATGGAATTCCCTTGCAGGTTGTTTCGTTGAAACAGGGCAACCTGCTCGAGGTCGTCCGGATGCAAGAGTTTTTCAAAATTCCTGGAAAGTATTTCTTTTGGCAGATAGCCCATATTTACCTCTACTGATGGGCTTATCTTTTTGATCGTTCCTTCGAGACTCATCATGCATAAGATATCGGGGCTGAGGTTAAAGAGGTGCTCCAGTTCTTCTTCGCTTTTGCGGCGTTGCAGTTCAACATTCAACACATTGTTGGTGGTCTCCATAATGTCGTAAAAAGCGTCTAACTCAGGAATGGCCGATCTGAAGTAGTATAAAAGGGTGCCCACAGATTTGCCTCCGTACATCAAAGGAATACCTAACACGGATTTTAATTCATTCTTTGCCAGTTCATCAAGGCTGAGGTCCTGGTCGGAATCAACAGTGGATATAAAAGTCGGTTTCTTTGCCGACCAGATCTTGCCGAGGATGCCTGATTTTCTGTCGGCCACTCTCACTGACCGGGACTTTTGTGCAAATGGGATGAGGTCCTTACCTCTGAAAGAAGTGGCTCTCTTGATCATCCTGCTTCCATCTACATCACTGAGCCACAATTCGGCATAGTCGGCTGCACCAAAATTCTTGAGAAGTCTGAGAATGAGCTGAAGCTGTGTGTCAAACTTTTTTGGAGAGCTAAATATCCTTTGGATCTTTGCCGCGATGTCATCCAGGATACGTTGATTGTGAGTCTCTGTAATATCCCTGGAGTTGACACAGATACCCTCTATGGCAGAATCATCGGTCCTGTTGGCAATGATAGTGTCCAGCCACCGATACTTTTTTTGCTTGTCCAGCACCCGGTAAGGGGTAAGCGTCAGCTCGCTGGAAGACTGGATTCTGCCAAACTCTTCGTAGAGTTGTCTCTGGTCATCAGGGTGTACGATGTCGAAATAATTAAGGGATTTGAGGTCTGAAGGCCGGTAGCCCAGTATGCGGCCGACAGATGAGCTGATGTAGAGGAAAAAGTGATCCTCTGTGAGTATGCTCACCCAGTCACTTGAATTTTCTATCAGTGCCTCAAACTTGCGTTCTTTTTCAAAAATCTCAAGAAGCGCAGCATTCTTTTTCATTTTCTCCTCACGTTCACGAAGGGATCTCAAGATGGCTGCAGGCAAGAGGTCGATCCTGTTTTTAGTCACAAAGTCAGTGGCGCCTGCCTTGATTGCTGCCACAGCTTTTTCCTCTCCCAGCGTACCAGTCACAAAAATAAATGGTGTCAGCTCATCCCTTTCTCGTAGAAACTGCAAGGCCTTCATACCATTGTATCCTGGAATGGTGTAGTCTGCGATAACCAGATCAGGCTTTTCCTCAATTACTTTTTCCTCATAAGAGCTTTTGTTGTGTGAGAAAAGAAAACTCACTTCAAAATCCAACTCATGAAATTGCAGTTTGATAAGCTCAATATCACTAAACAGGTCTTCCAATATCAAGACCAACAATTTATCTTTCTTTTCCATAGCTACGGTCTAATCAACAAAACACTTTTACGAATCCAATTGTCCACTTGGGTTTTGATTCAGCAAAAGCCAATAGTATCCTACATCTCTTACGCTTTTCGAAAATTGTTCAAAATCAACAGGTTTCACGATATAACTGTTCACTCCTAACTTATAGGTTTCTACAATATCACGCTCCTCCTTAGATGAAGTCAGCACGGTGACCGGGATGAACTTGGTTCTTGGGTCCTCCCTGATGGCACGCAGCACTTCTACCCCACCAACTTTAGGCATTTTCAGATCCAGGAGTATAAGCTTGGGTGGTCTTCCTACATCCCTACCTTCATATTCTCCACGTCCAAAAAGAAAATCCAGTCCCTGCTTGCCGTCTTTGAGCCAAACCATCTGATTTGCCAGGTTAAATTCTTCAAGTGCCAGAATAGCCAGCTCTGCATCATTTTTATTGTCTTCCAACAATAAGATCTCTACTAAGTTTGATGTATTCATTTATTTATTTTGGTATAGAAAAATAGAATGTAGTTCCTTTATCGAGTTCGGAGATTACCCAAAGCTTTCCACCATGTCGGGTGATTATTTTCTTTACGATGGCCAGCCCGACCCCGGACCCCTCAAATTCATCCTCTCCGTGCAAACGTTGAAAGATCTCAAATACTTTGCTTTGATACTCCATTTCAAAGCCTACGCCATTGTCTGCTACGCTAAATACAAATTGATTCTCTTCTTCTGTAGCTTTCACCCGGATGACAGAAACATCACGCGTGGAGGAATATTTAATTGCATTGCCGATTAGATTGCCGATAGCAAGCCGAAACATTTCCTGGTCCCCTCTTACTTCAGGTAGCTCATCCATGGCAAAATCAAACCTTTTGGGATCCTGATTCACTGTGAGGTCTTTAAAGGCTTGTTGACACAGTTGATGCATGGAGAATTTTGCCACACGCTTTTCAATACGTCCCATACGAGAAAAGGAAAGCAGGTCATCAATCAGATGACCCATTTTTTTTGAACTCTCCAATACATTGTCCAGGTAGTGTGCTTCTTTGTCGTCGATTCTGCCCTCTAGTTTCTTCACAAGGATCTTCGCAAAACCATCGATGGCTCGGATGGGAGCTCTCAAATCGTGAGATACAGTATAGGTAAAACTTTCCAACTCTTCATTGATCGCTGTAAGGTTGGCTGTTCGTTCTTTTACACGTTCTTCCAGCTCGTGATTGAGCTTTCGAACTTCCATCTCGGCAACAACACGCTCCGTATTGTCCCTTGAAATAACGGCCACCGAAACAACCTGAGAGTCATGGAAGACAGGAGCTACGGACGAGGCATAGTACCTGGCTCCACCTGAAGGTAGAGGAAATTCAATTTCATAGGTAGTAGGTTTCCCGGTTTCAAATGTATAATTGAGTGCTTTTTCCACTTTTATCCTTCCCTCCTCAGTCTGAAAATCCAACAGATTGGCTCCAACAACTTCCTCTTTTTTGAGCTCCGGTGCTACATGGTTGATGTATTCGATATTTTTGTTTCGATTTACCATGAAGATATGGTCAGGACTATTTTCAAATAGTGCCCTAAATCGGGATTCACTTTTTTGTAGTTCGAATTGCGCTTCTTCTTTTTCTTTTTGCTCAGCCTTAATTAAGGTGTTTTTTTCGATGATGTAAGACTCTGAAATGATACTCAGCGCCAAATCCACCATTTTATTCATTCCATCAAGCACACTGGCCAACTTGAACGGCTCACTTTTATACTGCTTCAGGATGAAGGGAAGCGACATGTCCCGGTATAGCTTGATCACCCGAAACCAATCGGAAAATTTTAATCCCAGGCGAGCATAGGTAATACCCTGGTTGAGCAAATGATCTGAATGAGCTTTCCACTTATTTTCTGTGATGGCCTCATGCTCGAGCTTTCTCGAAAGTGCTTGCTGAGCTTTATGTTCCTCAGGGGATTGAGCATGGATGAGTGGACCAAAGGTGGGGTCATCTACCAGGTCGTTCCGGAGCTTGTCATTGAGTGTAGCATGGTGGATCTCCATAAAATCATTATAAGCTTCTAAAGCGGGAAGCTCTTCCTCATTAAACCTATAGGGCATTTTGTCTGATATAGCTGTGATAGTCTTCATTGGGCTTATACAGGGATTGAAAAATAAAAGGTTGCTCCGGCTCCTAAAGTTGATTCTGCCCACACCTTGCCATTGTGACGGTTGATTATCCGCCGGACAATGGCTAATCCAGCACCATTTCCATCAAATTCATCCTCACTGTGCAGCTTCTGAAACAGAAAGAACATCTTTTCTGCAAACTCCTCGTCAAATCCAATACCATTATCTTTAATGTAATAAAAATTTCCTTCTTTACTACTTGCCCAGCCAATTTCAATTTTAAAATTTGAGTCTTTGGTCGAGAATTTCAACGCATTATCAAACAGCTCCTGAAGCATCATTTGCATCATTGTTCGATCTGCATTTAGCATAGGCATCTCTGATACCTTGAGCACAGGCACCGTGAAGTCGTAGGTATGGGTTAGTTCTTTATAGACAGCTTTTGAGAGACTGGTGAAATCTATCTGTTCGATATTCATGGCCTGTTTTGACAGTCTGGACAAAGTCAACAAGTCATCAATCTGTGAATTGAGCTTATCCACATTATCTGAAATCAAGTTCAGATAGCGAAGTTGGTCACCATCAAGTTTGTCGGAGGCTTTCTTAATAAGCACTTTAGAAAAACCTGTGACTGCACGCAGTGGAGCTCTTAGATCATGAGATACAGAATAATTGAAGGATTCCAATTCTTCCTTGACCAATTCAAGTTGTCTGTTCTTTTCGTTGAGATCAATTGCATCTTGCTGTTTTGAGATATAGAGAGAAACAACGTCTGTCAATTGTGCGAAATTGTGAGGAAGGAAAAGACAATGCTTAAATACGGATGAGTTGCCTGAAATGGTTGTATCAGCATCTGTTGATGAAAGAACAATAATCGGAAGTACCGGATTTCTTGAAGTCTCAATTAATTGTAATAGGAAAGTGCTGGTGTCAGCTCCTTTTATCAGAGCTATAGAAAAGTCGTGGCTTTCAGCTAAAGAAAGTGCATGACCCGGATTGTCTGCAGTAAATATTTCTACAGGAAAATCAACACATAACGCCTCAAGGTCTCTGGGTTCCCTGTCAACAATCAATATTTTTGATTTTCCCGAATGAAATGGTGATTTCTTTCTGGAATCTGATTCTATTAGCTGGCTCATTATGTTCTGTCCTTTTTCGTATAATCGAAATCAGGTAAAATACATTTTCATCTGTTGGTGTTTAATGTTAAAATTCCTATCGAATACATCCAAAGTTGAGTAATGGTAATATTATGATAAAAAATTTTACTATTCCTTAAAAATAAACCATTTATATAACTGTTTGGCAGACAATTAGTATCATTTTTTTCTTAATTAATAAAATATTTTAGTGGAATACATAAAAAACTGGTTTTTAACTGATTTGTTCAGTTTTAAACATACTGGTAATTGAATCCTTTTGTCGGATTAGTAGCTGGAGAAATTAAGGAATGAGAGAATTTACAGGCAGGCCCATTAGGAAGTCATAATCGTAAAGTAGAAGGTGCTGTATTGGTTTGGCACTGAATCAATCCAGATTTCACCGTTGTGCAATTCCACAATCTTCTTACAATGAGCCAGGCCAATTCCGGTGCCTTCATATTCTGTTTTGCCATGTACTCTGTGAAATATATGGAATATTTTTTTCCAGTCTTTTTCATCAATCCCTATGCCATTATCAGTAATCGCAAATTTCCAACCGTGATCTAATTCTTCTGCAGATACCTCCACAGTGGATTTCACACCTTTTCTGGCAAACTTGATAGCATTGGCAATAAGATTTTGGAAGAGAAGTTTTAGCTCCAGCGGATGCGCTTTTAATTGCGGGAGTGGATTTTTAATCACTTCTACTTTGCTGGTTTTAATTAAGAGGTTAAGGTCAGCAAGCACTTCATTCAAAACTTTATTGCAATCTGTATCCTCCAGCATTTTAGTGGCGCTTAGTCTGGAGTAGTCCAGCAAACCCTTGATGAGCTCGTCCATCCTGCTGGCAGCTCTGGTAATAGCACCCGTATATTTTTTTCCGTCTCCATCAAATCTGTCGCCATAATCTTCGAGGAGTAAGTCCATATAATTGACGATGGTCAGCAGTGGTTCCCTGAGATCATGCGAGGCCACATAAGCAAACTGTTCCATTTCTTTGCTTTTGGATTCAAGTATGGAATAGTTCCTCATTTTTTCTTCAGCCTCTTTGCGTTCTGAAATATCAGTCGCTACCCCCAGAAAGCCAGTGATTTCACCGGTTTCATTTCTTAACGCTGTCACAACCAGCTGAACAGGAAAGGTAGAACCATCTTTACGGATGTAGGTCCATTCACGGGATTCAAACTTGCCCTCTCTGGCCTTTCGAACAAAGACTTCAAATCCACTGATTTCTTCTCCATAGATTTCAGAAAGCTTTTTACCCCTATGAATTACCTCATCTGCCGAATGAATGATCGCAGGGGTTTGCTTATCAACCATCTCTGAAGAGGTGTATTGCAGCAGTTTCTCCGCACCCTTATTAAAGTGTTTAATTACTCCTGAAGTGTCTGTACTGATGATGGAAACATGGCCTGAATTGAGAATGGCTTGCAATTCCTGGTTTCTTGTATGGAGATTTTCTTTGGATTTGGTGATCTCGTGGATATCCTGAAATATTCCATATAGCCGTACTGGTTTTCCATCCTGAAATTCTGCCTGGCCTACTGATCTTACCCAATTTACTTTTCCCTTCGCAGTGACAATTTCGAGCTCCACATCAAATGGTTTACCTGTTTCAATGGATTCTCCAACAACACTTTGAATGGTATCACGGCTTTTTCCTTCTTTATAGAATTCAATTCCTGTGGCCAGGTCGGGAACAAAGTCCTGGGGTACTTCATGGATCTCTTTAGTTATTTTGCTCCAGTATACTGTACTTTTGATCAAATCGACTTCCCATGCTCCGATACGTGCAATTTCATTGGTCTTTTCCAGTACTTCTTCCACCCGGCGGCTGGCAGCTTCTTCTTGTTTTTGGGTTGTGGTGTCTCTTAGAATTGCTGATATAGCTGTAATCTCTCCATTGCTGTTCCTGATTGGGGACAATGTGATGGAAACATTAATGATTTTTTTGTCTTTACGCATTCTGAGCGTTTCATACTGCGAGACTGTTTCCCCTTTATTAATGATGGAGATCAATATTTCCTCTTCTTTTACGAGGTCAGGCGGATAAATTTGAGTAATGTTTTTCCCCACTATTTCCTCAGCAGAATATCCCAGTATCTTTTCAGCAGCAGCATTCCAGGTAAGGATAGTTCCATCCAGTTTTTTGCTTACAATGGCATCTGCCGATGAGCTGATGATACTAACCAACTGATTAAGTTTAAGCTGTTCTCGCTTACGTTCGGTCACATCTCGAATAGCTGCAGAAACCCAGGTCTTGCCATTCAGGGAAATTGGACTCAGTGATACCTCTACCGGAACTTCGCTACCATCTTTTCTTTTCGCAAAGAGGTCCAGACCCGATCCCATGTTTCTAGTTTTTGGCGATTGAAAGTAGCTGATTCTATGTGCTTCATGCTGAATGGAAAACCTTTCGGGAATTAGAAGCTCAACTTTTTGGCCTTCCAGTTCCTCTCTTGAATACCCAAAAATCTGATGTGTTTGATTGTTCGACAAAAGGATTGTACCACCTTCATCAATGATGATCATGGGATCCGGTGTAGAGTCCAGGAGTGTACTGGTTTGTTTCAGATTTGATTCTGCCTGGGTCTTTTTGGAATCCATTGTGTTTAGTGCCTGAGCAGTTATTCTAATCAAGAAGAGTGAAACCAGGATAAAAGACAAGGCGAGCAAGGCGATACCAAAATCAGTACTAACCCAATCGAATCTATCTGAAATAATGCGGATATATGAAAGAATAAAGACTGCAACTATCATTTGAAAGAACAGTCTTCGCGCCATCAGATTTCCGATCTGGCGTCCTGTAAATAACGCGGTGAGACCAACCGAAGGATGGATCAATGAAGATGATATGGACAGGAGTATAAATGCCATGGAAGTGTGCACAGCCATGGAGGTAATAAACCAATGTTTATAAATGGTGGACACTCCAAGGATGTATCCCGTAATGGCTGTGAACGAAATGAGTGTAACCAGGTGAACTGCTATCTGGGTGATTTGTAGGATGACTTTATTTTTGACTCCTAACACCACCGAAAAGAAACCCATGAACAAAAAGCATAGTGCAGTAGCTGCAGCCATTCTAAATGATGCTGTCTCATTAGCTCCTGCTTTATCATTGAAAAACAGCTGATCAATACCAAAATCGCTTTGAATAAATTCCTCTGTAAGCGAGATCAGCCCGACTAATAGCACAAATGCAGCAGGAATTTTCCACAGGAGCCTTTTTGTTTTGGTAAGAGGCCCTAAAAGTTGAAAATATATGGAACCTGCCACAAGCAGGAAGGAGAGCGCCGTATTGAACTTCATGGTGCTAAAACCAGGAACAATACTTTTGAAAACTGAGATGTCGAAGGCCCAGCCAATCATCACCACGAGCCCCAGGGTCATGACCACTACATTCGTGATCCGAATAAATTTTGTAAACCTTGAGTTCTCCTCTTCTTTCATGCCATCATAAATCAGGGTTTACCAGTTGGAAACTGGTAAAGGATTGATATTGTGTAAGTTAAAGTTCTTAGGGTTATTGAAACAAACTGTTGGGTGTATTTATAATGATTTTCAGTTTTGTTTACATTTCCAACCACCTACAATATCATCAATCTATCTCAGTATGGGGGATATAATCGCCAGAAAGCCAATATGACACTTTGAATGTATCATTTTTATCGTTTGCAGATATAAAATCGTATGCACATCACTGTCTGATTTATTTTGTCCTCAAAATGAATATGAATAGATCAGCCATGAGAAAGAGTTTTCAGACCAAAGACTGTTGCTGGCTATACTTATTTAAACACCTTCTTCTTTCCGGGCAGCAATACTTCACTGAGAAGGTAATGTACTTCTTCGGTAATTTCGGCAACCAGGTTTTCGGCTTTCTCAATTTGAGCGTTATCCAGCCCTTCAAGTTCCGAGGCAAATACGTTTAATCGGTTCAACATCAGTGATCGGGCCGTGCCACAAATATTATGTGCAACCTTTTTTATGGCATCCATTTGTTTGGCAACCATATGTACCCCCAGTTCAGCGACTGATTCCTTAAGTATAGGTACAGCCAACTCTATAAGCTCATCAAGTTCTTGTAAATCATCGAAGAGTTCGGCGATTTTTTCCTGATCAAAATGCTCCGCCTGATCATCTTTTGGTTGTTGAGGGACCGTCTCAGACTTCCGGTCTGCAAACCAGTTGGTAAGCATAGTAACTACCTCGTCCTCTTTCAGAGGTTTGTTGAGCATGTCGTTCATCCCGGCATCGAGACACCGCTTGCGCTCACCCTCCACAGTTCCGGCAGTCAAAGCGAAGATGGGCACTTTTTTATCTATTTTTCTGACGGCCCGGGCCAGTTCATAGCCATTTAACTCATCCATCTGGATATCTGTGATCACCATATCAAAGGCTTCTTTTTGGAAGAGGTTGATAGCAGATAAACCATCTTCTGCACCAATGAGCCGGGCATTTGGCAATACTCTCCTAAGAATAGCATTGGTGAGTTTCATATTTACCAGGCTGTCTTCGGCCACCAGGATCGTTAATTCATGGTTGAATTTTATTCTTTTCTTTTGGGTGACACCCCCGGAAGGAAAACTGCTCCCACCACCGAGTGTTTGAAGACATTGGGAAAGCATATCCAGATTGATCGGCTTTGGCAATCGATAGTCAATCTTCAATGCCTTGACCTTTGCACACAGGTTATCTTCAATAAAGCTATGGGTCAAAACGATTTTTGTCTTCTCATCAATTAGGTTGTCATCTTCCCTGATTCTTTCAATTGTTTCAAGGCCGTTAAGATTTTCCATATGATAATCCATGAAGATCAAATCGAAGTCTTTGATACGTCGGAGAATATCTAACGCTTCTTCTCCACTCGTAGCCATCACGGAATTGATCCCGAAAAGACTTAACGTATTGGCCATGATGCGAATATTCACCTCGTTGTCATCTACGATCAGGGCTTCCTTCATAGCCACTTTAGGGAGTATTTTGTTGGTGGTCCCTGTACTACTTTTTAATTCCAGATCGAAGTAAAACGTACTTCCTACACCAACCGTGCTATCCAGCTGTAGATCGCTACCCATCATTTGTAGGATGGACTGAGAAATACTCAACCCAAGACCTGTTCCCCCATATTTCTTTGCCGTAGTATTGTCAGCCTGGTTGAAAGCACCGAAGATCTTTTGCTTAACCTCTTCGGAGATGCCTACCCCGGAATCTCTGACGGCAAACCGGAAAGTGCTCTGGTCACTATTTTCTTTGAGCCTGGCTACTGACAATTCGATTTCTCCCTTTTCAGTAAACTTACAGGCATTACTAATCAGGTTGATCAATACCTGCTTGAGCCTAACATCATCTACCCAGATGTAATCCGGAATGTTACTAGGGTCCACATTGCTCACCATCTTGATATTTTTATTGGAGACCTGGTATTTAAGCACGTCGATTACACTTTCTATGAGCGGATAGAAGGCCGTTTTTTCCGTGTTTAGCTCAAACTTACCAGCTTCAATTTTAGAGAAATCAAGAATGTCATTGATCACATCCAGCAAACACTGCCCACTGTTTTTCACAAGCATCATGTGTTCCTGTTGGATTGGGTTCAGCTCTGATTTCAATAGTAGATCTGTAAAACCGATCACTCCATTGAGTGGTGTTCTGATCTCATGACTCATGTTGGCAAGGAATTCCGATTTGGCTCGATTGGCTTCGTCCGCTTCAGATTTGGCCTTGACGAGCTCTTCCTGGTTCTTTTTCATCTCTGAAATGTCTTGAATGACCCCTACCAACTGTGTTACCTTACCATCTGTGATGATGGGTTTGCCGGTTACTCTCACCCATCGATGCTTGTTCTTGGCTGTAATGAATCTACATTCAACGTCAAATTCCTCTTTAGTATTGATGGCATTACTTAATGAACCAACAATGACCGGAACATAATCAGGGTGGTAAAAACTGATCGCTTTTTCCTTGTTTTGGTCGTATGACAAGGGAAGCTCATGTATTTTATAGACTTCATCAGTCCAGGTCACATGCTCTGTTTCCACATCCAACTGCCAGCCACCAATATTGCCCAGCTCCTGAGCCGCATTCAATATACCCGAGGTAAATTGGAGGTCTTCCAATACCTTTTTGTTTTCGGTGACTTCCTGTCGCACTGAAAGAAACCTGGAGATCCTGCCATCTTCATCATAGACCGGACAGATGACTGTGTCCACCCAATATAAGGACCCATCCTTTGCTTTGTTTCTGATTTCCCCTCGCCATACTTCTCCTGAAGAGATGGTGTTCCAAAGGTTTTTCCAGAAAGACTTGTCGTGGTAGCCTGAGTTGATAATCCTGTGATTTTGACCGACCAACTCCTCCTTAGAATACTTTGATATATCGCAAAACATTTCGTTTACTTCTACGATATTTCCCTTTAGATCTGTGACCGAAACCAGGCTACTTCTCTCGAGCGCTTTTCTGTAAGAAGCAAGTTTAAGATTGTATGTTTCAAGGGAGGCGGTACTCTTGTGAGAAGCGTTATGTTCGGTATACGGCCGCCGTGTATTCCAAAAAACATGCTTGGTGGCAATGCCACTGGTATTTTTGTGGAGATAGATCACCCCGGACATCAAAGTGATGGTCATGACGACAGATGTGGCAATCAGAAGGACAGCAGGTGGGAGAAGCTCCTGGTTGAGCATATACAATGACAGGGAGGTCCCAAGGATAAAAACTCCCAGGACAGCTAAAATCACTTTATCAAAGCCAATGTGTTGAATCTCTTCCCGCTCTTTTTCTACAGTCTTTTTCATCAAGGTAGAAGGCTGTAGGTCTCGAATTCCAGACCGTAACCCTATATTCGTTTAATTTCTTTTAAATCTTAATACAAATCTAGGACCGGAATCATGCCATTTCTACCCGTAAAAAAGCTTATTTTCAGTAAGGTATATTAAGGTAAATTACCTATGAGATCATACAGGGTAAGCATGTGTGATGCAATCACCTATATAGGCATAACATTCAGTGATACAGCTTGTTATGACTAATTTCTGAACGATAATGTGCTGGCAATCGCCTTGCTGACAACTTCTGTGTCAACCTGTTTTCTTGCATTGTTCCATCCACGTAAAGCAGCAATCCTGGTATGCACTTTTTTGTGGTATTTCAATACACTTTCGATGTCAAAATACAGTCTCCCAGTCCGCCTTTCCAGGAAATCCATGGTGCTGAGGACCATCTCGTTTTCCAGACAGAAATCCAATTCCGCCATCAGCAGGGTTTCTTCGGGGTCTTTGGTTGACTTTTTGATGCTGTTTAGTATTTCTTTGGTCTGTTTGCCATAGTTATTTACCAGGTATTCTGCACGTTTTGGGTCTAGCCCGCGTTCCGTCATTCGCTTAGCTGTTTTCTTCACATATTGCTTCACATTACGATAGTGCCCAAAGGGTTTCTCCGTAAGGTGGATGGTGTTGGTCCCTGATTTAGATATAACCTTATCCGTAGACTTTCTCAGCTTTTTGGCAATCAGGTCCACAATTTCCAGGGCCATCCTACGATAACCCGTCAGTTTGCCACCAGCGATGGATACCAGCCCGTCTTCAGCTTCGAAGATCTCGTCCTTCCTGGAGATGTCTGAGGGTGATTTCCCCTCCTCATGGATCAGCGGACGCAGACCTGCCCACGTTGATTGCACATCATCCAATGTAAGAGATATAGATGGAAAACCATGATTGATGGCTTTGAGCAGGTAAGCCACATCCTCGGTGTTGGCCTTTACCTCTTCCGGATCACCTTTATAGGTGGTATCTGTGGTGCCTACATAAGTGACTTTACCGCGGGGAATGGCAAAAATCATCCGGCCATCAGGACCATCAAAGTACACGGAGTTTTTGATGGTCAACTTTGAACGGTCGAAAACGATATGCACTCCTTTCGTCAGGTGAAGCCTTTTTTTGTCAATGGAATTGTTCAGCGTTCGTATCTGGTCTACCCATGGACCTGCAGCAGACACAACATACCTGGATTTGATCGCATAGGATTTGTTGTCGTCCAGGTCCTTACACCTGATACCAGCGATTTTATTGTTCTCATAGATGAAATCCGTCAGCTGGGTATAGGTCAGGAGGTGTGCTCCAAGTCTGGAAGCCGTCTTGGCCAGTTCAATGCACAACCTGGCATCGTCGGTCCGGTATTCCGCATACAAAAAACCAGCAATAATAGATTTGCGGTTGAGGAGGGGCTCCTGTCGGAGAGTTTGCTTTTTTGACAACATCCTTCGCTTGTCCTTGCCTTTTACCCCTGCAAGCAGATCATAGACCCAAAGCCCAAACGATGACAATAGCCGACCGTAATTTCCATTTTTCACTATAGGGAGCAGCATCTTTTCCGGGTGTACCAGGTGAGGAGCCAGCCTATGCACCACCGCCCTCTCTCTTCCGGTTTTGGTCACCAGGCCAATGTCGAACTGCTTCAGATACCTGAGCCCTCCGTGGATAAGTTTCGTGCTTTTGCTGCTGGTGCCCGAGGCGATGTCATTTTTATCAATCAGTAGCGTCTTAATGCCTCTGGAGGCAGCATCCAGGGCGATCCCGCATCCTGTCACCCCACCACCAATGATCACAAGGTCATAAGTTTCTTTCTCCGCTTGCTGTAATATCTCCGATCTCTGTACGAAAGAGAACTTATTCATTCCGTTTTTCATTTTTCATTCCAGTTCATCACGCGTTGCACACCCTTCGTCCACTGACTGTACAGGCTATCCCGCTTTTTATTGTCAATATTAGGTTTAAACAATTTTTCTACCTTTCTGTTCTTGTCTACATCATCTATTTTCCAGATGCCGGAAACGATACCTGCCAGATAAGCCGCGCCCATGGCTGTAGTCTCGATGATCTCCGGTCTCTCCACCGGTGCTCCTAAAATGTCTGCCTGAAACTGCATGAGGTAGTTATTAGCACAGGCACCACCATCTACTTTAAGTGTCTTGATTTTGATGTCAGTGTCGTCTATCATGGCGTTGATTACGTCTTTGGTCTGAAAAGCAAGGGATTGCAACGTAGCCTTGGCAATCTCAGGGATTCCTGTATCTCGGGTGAGACCGAAGATGGCTCCGCGTGCATACATGTCCCAGTAGGGGGTACCCAGCCCGGCAAAGGCGGGCACGACCACTACTTCATCTTTGTCAGACTCCATGGCTAGCTGTTCGGTATCGGCGGCATGTTTGATGATCTTGATTCCGTCCCTTAGCCACTGGATTGCTGCACCCGCAATAAAGATGCTGCCTTCCAGCGCATAGACCGGCTGATCGTTCATGCTGCAGGCCAACGTGGTAAGTAGTCCGTTTTGAGATACTACATGTTTGGAGCCCATGTTCATAAGCAGGAAGCATCCGGTCCCATAAGTGTTTTTGGCCAGTCCCGGGCTGAAGCACGCCTGACCGAAGAGAGCCGCCTGCTGGTCACCTGCCACACCATTGATAGGTATTTTCACTCCTTCATACTCAAAGTCTCCGAAGTGGCTTCCGGACGGCTGAACGGAGGGAAGCATCGATTTTGGTATTTCAAGCTCCTTCAGCAGCTTTTGATCCCAGTCCATCTTCACAATATCGAAAAGCATGGTCCGACTGGCGTTGGTATGGTCAGTCACATGGGATTTTCCTTTGGTCAGGTTCCAGATCAGCCAGGTATCAATCGTACCAAAACAGAGCTCTCCGTTGGCTGCTTTTGCCTTGGCCCCTTTTACATTTTCCAGGATCCAGTGGATCTTGGTGGCACAGAAGTACGAGTCGATCACCAGCCCGGTGTGCTCTTTCACATAGTCTGACAGACCTTTTTCTTTTAATACCTCACACTGAGGAGCAGTTCGTTTGTCCTGCCATACCAGTGCATTGTAGATGGGTTTGCCAGTCTTTCGGTCCCAGATCACCGTGGTCTCCCGCTGGTTCGTGATGCCAATGCTCACTATCTGGTTTGCATTTAGCTTATTCTTATCTATTAACTTCTTAAACACAGCCCATTGTGAAGACCATATCTCGGACGGGTCATGCTCCACCCAGCCTGGCTTTGGGAAGATCTGTTTGAATTCCTGCTGGGCAATGTCACAAAGTTGGCCGTCGGTATCTACAAGAAGGGCCCTGGAGCTGGTCGTTCCCTGGTCAAACGCGATGATGTATTGCTTATCTTTCTTCAATGGGGTGTGGTTTGAATGATCAATGAAATTTACTTTGGAAAATTTAGAGAATATTTCGAAGACCAGACCAATGGAGCAAGCGGATTATACTTGGCAGTTCCTGTTTTGGCGCAGAGGGACAAATCTAAAAATGAACACACTATTGCCATTTTGAACAAATATGATGAAACATGAATGGCTCAAGCTTCTGGTCTACTCCTGGGTAGAGATTATTTTTTATTGGTAAGATGATCACCCTACGCATATATCGGTATTTCTCTGAAAAAAATTTACGTGTATCTCAGTATTCTGGCATATAGTTTGAGGAGATAGTTTTGTGCTTATTTTCCAACCAAATAAACAGAGCTATGAATTTCATCGGATTTAGTCAGGTATCAACAAAGGCCAGAATTCTATTGGCTGTATTGTTCTTAATGTCAATCGCTTTTTTCTCTTCAGTCACCAGCCCTAAGTTTTACGTGAAGCACGTGGGTCAGGAGACAACAATTAATATCCCCGCAAAGTAGTTTTATTTTTAATACAATCCCATCCATAGGTCGATGGAGGCTTCGACCTTTACTGAACGCGCTTACTCCATCTTTCGTAAATCAAACCAAAATCCTGGTTTGTGGCTAACATGTTAGTGACATATCAAACGTAAAATCTCTTTTCTACAACCTGATATAGGTTGATTCCAGCAACAAGTCTTAACCTGAGAGGTCTGAAAGGATCCTTGAAGATGATTTAAAAAAGTAATTTCATCTAAAACAGGGGTCAATCCCCTTAAATTATTTGCAAAATCAACTACTTGGCTAAACCGGTTTGGTATCAGACCGGACTACTCCCCACCATGTCTGTTTCTAAGTTGTGATATATGCAAATAATTCATGCTGTTATGCAGAATTCAATTTTAGAATGGACAGGAAACATTCAATATTTGAATTATAAGCCCGGTTTATTGAATTAATCACAAATACACATTGCTGTACATATGACATTCATTTTTTTATTAAATTAGGTAGTAAGGAACCATTTAATCAGCGCCTCATTGATGAAGGTCAATCAAAGGGTGCTGTTACCACCAACACTAATCACTATGAAAAGAGAATTTTACTTATTACGAACACTGGTACTATTTATCGGAGTGCTGGTAGGTGTATTACTAACCCTGATCAGCTGTAATGGAGATAAACCAACCGCATGCCACTTCGAAGGGGTGGTACTGGACCAGGATTCAGTTGCTTTGGCTGATGCTTCAGTAGAACTGGGAGGTGAAACCACAACCACTGATGGTGACGGCCGGTTTTGTATAAATACAGTAATACAAAAAGAAAATCCCAGGTATGTGTTAAATATCGAAAAGCTGGGATTTGGGCTGGTTTCGAAAATCTATTCGGAACCAAAAAAAGAGATCAGTATTAGAATGACCTCTGCCACCGTAGTTGATGACCTGGCAAGTGAAGCAGATGATGATGGTGTAGTGGTGATTGAGGACACTACTCCACCACCACCGGAATCAGCACCGCTCAGTACAAATATTACCATAGTATCTTCACCTTTGGATACTCTTCCATTTATTTATGAAAAAGGTCGCCTCATCGGGTTTGGGTCATTTCTCGAGCTGGGCCAGACCTATGAAGCTATTGATGAGTTTAGTACAATGAATCAAGGTGCATCGGTAGAAGTGGACATAGATGACCTTGAAGTCCCAGCTACCACAACGGCTTCAATGTTGAGTATCCTGGGCGATGAAAAGAGAAGTATTACCGGGTCAATTGGTACAATAGATATTTACAATCCGGATGGAATGCCAGGAGATTATACCTACAGAAGCCTGGAAGGAGAAGCGGGGTTTATGCGAACTTTTGGAGCCGCTGACATCAATTTCTACCAGAACGGGAAGCCTATGCAGCTCAAAAAAGGGCAATATGCCAGGTTAAGAATTCCTGTTGACCAGGTAGCAGCAAATGGGTTAGGCCAAAACGTACCTGAAACCATTCCTTTATTAATCTACGATAAGAAAACAGGAGAATGGAAAGACGATATAGACAGGTGGACTGAAAAGATAAACCGAGGTGTTCTGACTTCAATAAAGGATCCGGAACGTGGTGAGATCCTAGTTTACGAAGCTAAAATATCTCACTTTTCTGTTTACAATATGGATGAGGAATTTACAACTCCTTCATGTACCCGAATCTATAATCCCAATTCAGGAACATTTCCAGTGGATGCATCTCTTGAAGTAGCCGTTCCAGGTCATGTTAATAGTTTTCCGATTGGTCCTGGATGTCCAGGAATTTGTGGTTCAGCAGATAGCACAGTGCATGCAATCGCCAGAATGCTAGAAAATCAGGCCATAGGACTGCGGGTCTTTGATTCGTCAGGCAATATTAAATCAACCAGAGTTTTGATAGGGGGTGATCCCAGTGTTGATGTTTTTGCTGCTGGTTGCGCGGATGATAATAATACGAATGGTCAGGTTGATCTTTGCGAATGCTCCTCTGAAATCGAGGTGTCTTATAACACCCCATCCTATGTCAATCCTGATGGCACAATGAATAAGCCAATCCTTGCGATGAAAAAATATGGGTCTGATTTGGTCGTTTCATGGGTCTATATCCCCAATGTAACCCCCGGGACTCCACCAGATTATACCAATCCGCTGGTTGATTATTTTGTGGAATGGTCATCAGATGACTTTACAACAACAGAGCCTGATGGGTCAATCCTACTTTCAACTTCCGTTTCAACAAATGCTTGGATTAATGCTGATACCATACCGATCAATGGCACAAACTTCCCAGGTGCTCCAACGCTTAACTATAAATTTAGAATCCGAGTTGGTACACCGGGTGGGGTGTACAGTGATAATTCTTCAGATTGTGTCACTCCAATAGGCAGCATAAATCCTTGCTAGAAGGAGTAAATGAAGAGAACTAATGTTAATTCATCGGTACATAGTATCCCTTTTATTTGGCATGGTCGCCATCATATTTGCTGTCTTTTTATATAGACAAGCAATTCCATCACATAAGAGGCCTTATCAAAGCAATGTTATTACAGTTGAAAATGGATTACGCTTTTGTAAAGAGGGTTATGACTTCTCGTTTACCGAAAATGGCCCAAAGGTTGAGTTTCACTACGAAAATTTAACCTGGAATTGGGTCAATTCAGTACCTTATAAAAGTAAGCCATATTATTCAAAAGACCGAAATTCAGTTGTTTATCAACGTGATGGCTGGCGTGAGGAGTATTTAATTAAGTCAAATTCGATTGAGCAAATATTTGTATTAGACGAATTGCCTGATTTGATGCCTGGTGAACCATTAAAGATTACAGGCCAGATAAATTCTGAAGGCAAGTTTAATGCAAATAAAGAGGGATGGTCATGGTCTCGTATGGCTAGTAGGGTCACACTGGGAAATGTTTTTGTATATGATGCAAATGGAGAAGAGATTATTGCTTCCATGGATGTAAATCCAATTGGGACAGAAATAACAATAGGTTATGAGAACTTACAGCAAGCAACATTCCCGATCACTGTTGATCCCGAAATTGGGGCGAGTGATCTTAGGGTCAGCCGCATGGGTTCAGATGGTGATGCATCAAATTATAGTGGATCAAATGCAGCAATTGCCTTTTGTCCTACATCTGATCCTATTACATATCCTGGGGGTATTTACCTTGTTGTCTGGGAAGGTTCGATAACTGGCGAAATAGAGATTTACGGACAATTTATTGATGGAGATACAAAAATTCTCCTTGACGCAAACCCCGATCCGGGAAGGACTGACATACAAATTAGTGATATGAATAATTCAACTAATTCATCGTATGATGCCCTGAGTCCATCAATTGTTGCATCAGATACTGCATTTCTTGTGGTTTGGTATGGGAATGACGGGACCACTGGATTTGGCTCTCTGGAATATGAGATTTGGGGGCAGTTTATGGATCCCGATACACTTCAAAAGACAAATGATGCCTTCCGAATCAGCTTTATGGGCTTAGCTGAATCAAATGCCTATGGAGCATTTGAACCAGATGTTGCCTACAATGAAACAACTGGAAGATATATGGTGGTCTGGTACGGTGACGATACGGATAACCAATTTGAAATATTTAACCGACAGGTTAATAGTGACGGAACATTATATGGGTCACAAGGTCAGGTAAGTGCATTGGGCAGTACAAGCTACATTGCTCTAACGCCAAAGGTAGCGTGGAACAGTGATCCATTCACAAATGAATTTATTGTTGTTTGGTACGGAGATCACAGTCTTTCAGCAGATAATGAATATGAAATATTTGCACATCGATTGAATGGATCAACCGGTAGTGAGTTAGGATTGGATACGCGCATTAGTCAGTTGGGGACTGATGGAAGTACATCTTTTTCAGCCAATAATCCTTCAGTGGCTTACAATGAAAATGAGGGAAATTATCTTGTGATTTATCATGGGGATAGTACAACAGATGGAGAAAATGAAATCTTCGCTCATTTAATTTCAAGTACTGGTTCACCTACTGGAGATGATATTAGGATCAGTGACATGGGACCTGATGGTAATGCAAATTTTGATGGATTAAATCCTGATATTGTGTTCGATAAGAATCTGAACAAATTCTTCGCCGTATGGAATGGAGATGATAATTCAGGGGGACTTGTTGACAACGAAAATGAAATTTTTGGTCAGATTTTAACTGAAACAGGAGATAACGATCCTGAAACCTCAAATGATTTTAGAGTTTCGGATGCTGGAGGCACAGGCAGTTCGTCTTATTCAGCAACAAGCCCTGCTATTGCCTATAATCCAATTAACCGTGAATATCTAATAACGTGGCACGGTGATGATGATTGGACAACTACTGTTGACAATGAAATAGAAGTCTGGGGACAATTCTATGCCGTCCTTGATGATGAGCCCACCAACCAGGCGACTGAATTTTCTGTGTCGTCTGTCACGGCCTCCTCTTATACAGTTTCATTCACAGCAGCCACAGATACGCCCGATGGCTATGTAGTTCTCAGAAGGACCGGCTCCTCACCAACTGATACACCGGAGGATCATATGGAATATGCAGTAGATGATGTCATTGGATCCAGTACTGTGGCTTATATCGGAAGTGAATTGACCTTTGATCAATCCGGTTTATCTTCTAATACTACATATTACTTCGATATCTTTTCGTATAATGGAGTTAAGTCATCCACTAATTACTACACAATCTCCCCCCTCGAAGGAAATGTAACCACACTTGCCACTGAACCTACCACCCAAGCATCTTCATTGGAATTCTTCAGTGTCGAAACAGGAGCGGTTACAATTGATTTCATAGATGGAAATGGAGCTTCACGTCTCATAGTAGCAAAAGAAGGTGCTGCCGTTGATGTATTCCCGGTGGATGGAAATACTTATTCCGAAAACAACATGTTCGGATCTGGAGATGATCTGGGTTCTTCCAATTATGTGGTTGGTACCGGAAGCGGTCCGATCACCATAACAGGTCTTTCCACATTTACTACCTATCATTTTCAGGTATTTGAGTTCAATGGTAGTGGTGGGTTGGAAAATTATCATGTTTCAATGGATACAGACAACCCCAACATGGTCACTACATTGTCTGTTGAGCCAATAAACCAACCTACCGGTCTGAGTCTTGGAAATTTGACGGATGTTTCACTTTCCGGTTCATACGCTGTTGCCACAGGAACGCCGGATGGGTACATTGTACTTAGGAAGGAGGGTTTGACTCCGACGAGTATTCCAGTGGATGGAACAATTTATACTGCAGGAAATACCCTGGGTGATGCCATTGTTGTCTATACAGGAAGCGAGGTCACCTTTGATGATACGGGTCTGTCCCCAGCCACCAACTATTTCTATGCCATCTATGCTTTTAATGGAAGTGGTAGTTCAATTAACTACCTGGAAACTACACCACTGGAGGGCACCGCAACAACTTATGAAGCTGAGCCAACTACACAAGCTTCTACCATTGTTTTCCCGATACTTGAGACCACCTCCATAACTGTTGATTTTACAAATGGGGATGGTACTTCAAGACTTTTAGTCATGAAAGAAGGAGCTGCTGTAGATCAAAATCCATCAGACGGCGTTTCATATGTGGCAAATGCAGTATTCGGTGATGGAGATGATTTGGGCTCATTAAATTATGTGGTTGGTATCGGTAATGGGCCTGTTACTATCACCGGACTTACTGAAGCAACCGGATATTACCTGAAAGTCTTTGAATTCAATGGACCAGGTGGTCTGGAAAATTACAGTCTCGCCGATGAGAGCGGAAACCCCGCTTCCATTACCACATTAACCACTGAGCCTGCTGCACAACCGACAGTGCTGAGCTTTGATGCCATTGCTGAGTCTTCCCTCTCTATATCATATACTGCAGGGGTGGAGCCACCGGATGGATATATCATTTTGATGAAATCAGGATCTGCACCTAGTGGAATACCCTCAGATGGGACAAGCTATATGGTCGGAAACCATATTGGGGATGGAACGGTGGTATATGCATCAACAGGAACTTCATTTGATGTTACCAGCCTGTCTGTCGCAACGGAATATTACTTTGCTGTATTTTCATACAATGGCGCTGGTACCAATATCAATTATCTTGCTGATTTGCCACTTGAGGGTAGCGCCTTTACGCTGGCTGATAAACCAGCCGCACAGGCCACATCATTGGTATTCAGTAGCGTCACTCCTTCTTCAATGACAGCATCGTTCACGGCAGCTACTGGCACGCCTGATGGTTATCTGGTGCTTCGAAAGGTAGATTCCACTCCAGGAGAGATGCCTGTGAATGGTACTGTTTATGCTGTAGATGATCATCTTGGAATGAGCTCTGTAGCCTTTGTTGGTTCATCGACTACCTTCACCAATGAGAGTCTGGATACAGATTCGGACTACTTCTATTCAGTTTATGCCTACAATGGAACCGGAGTCTCTACCCACTACCTAACCACTGTGCCCCTTACGGGTGGCCAAACAACCCTGGCTAGCGAACCAGGTGAATCACCTACCAGCCTTTTGTTTGATGGCATTACTACAAACTCGATGAATGGCTCTTTCACCGCAAACACTGCTGAAGGCTACCTGGTCTTGCGACGGCTATCATCATCACCGACAGAAACACCTGTTGATGGCACAAGCTACAGTCAGGAAGAAGCATTAGGTGCCAGTACGGTGATCCATGCCGGAAGTGCTACCACTTTTTCTTGCACCGGGCTAGAAGCAGGGCAAGTCTATTTTTATGATGTTTTTGGTTATAATGGGAGTGGATCCAGTTTAAATTATAAAGTGACAGGCCCTCTTGAGAGCAGTGCGATAACGATTTCACCGGCTCCTGTCCTTCAGGATCCAACACAGATTGCCAGTTCCAGTTTTTCAGCTTCATGGAATGCTTCCACTGGAGCTACGAGCTATCAACTCGATGTTTCGCTGGATAATTTTGCTACCTACGCAGAAGGCTATGAAGCGCTTTTGGTGACGGGAGGACTTGAAGAATCTGTTACCGGATTAAATGCTGAGACCGCATATAAGTATCGGGTCCGTGCGGTAAATGCTTCCGGTGTATCCGCAAACTCTCTTGAGAAGTCAGTAACAACTTTAGAAGAAAGTGGTACCGTGGACACAGATCCTCCAATAATTACTAATCCATCCGGTGAATTCGGGGTAACCCTATCCGCTACAGTCACTGATGGGGGTTCGGGTGTCGCTTCCGCCACGCTTTTTTATAAACCCATTTCAGGGACTGACTTTGAGTTTATTGAAATGACCACGGTAAGCGGGAATACCTACACCGTAAATACGGAGGATACCTGGGCTGATGAGTTGGGAATGGAAGGTTATATCGTGGCAGAAGATGTAGTGGGTAACACCACACAAAGCCCCGTCCACTTTTTCCTATACAGATCAGTGCCTCAGGATGCTACCATTCCTTTTGCGGGAGCCAGTTTTGATGGAAAGACAAACTCTTACCAGATGTTTTCCATTCCGTATGATCTTGGAAACAACAATCTTGTGAGTGACGTGTTCTCTGAGGCACTTGGCGAGCAAAACCAGGATACCTGGCGGGTTTTCCACTACAATGGACAAACGGATTACCTGGAACTCACCACAAGTAGCCGCATTGACCTGGGGAATGCCTACTGGTTCAATACCATCAGAAAGGATTTTACAATCAATATTGATGAGGGTACTGCAGTGGGGAGGAATCAGCAGAACCCTTATACCAAAACGTTCAGACAAGGCTGGAACCAGATCGGTAATCCGTACCCCTTTGAAATCAGCTGGGATGCTATTCAGGCAGCGAACCCGGATCGGGTTCTGGGCTCTGCACACGAGTTCAGTAATGGCTCTTATCAGACCACTAACACACTCTCTCCCTGGGAAGGCGTCTTTGTCTTTTGTGAAACTGGTGGTACAGTGAGCTATCCGATCTCATCCAGGACGGGTGCCCGTACAGTAGCCGTGAGCAATGAAGATTTTGAGTGGAAACTTGATTTAAAACTCACATTGGGTGAACAATCTCAGATTTCCAGTGTGGGAATGGCTGAAGATGCACTGGTAGGTAAAGACCGTCTCGACGAGATAGTTGTCCCACGATTTATCTCATATCTAGAGATGACCACCCACCACCCCGAGTTTTTTGCACCACATTTCACCAGTGATATCGTACCAATATCCAGTGGATTTGAATGGACTTTTGCGTTGGCTTCAGATAAAAAATCAGGAGAGGCCAGTATATCTTGGGATGCTGAAAAGCTTGCTTCATTGGAAGGCACTTGCTTCCTGGTAGATCAGACTACCCTGGAAGTGATCGATATGAGCAATGTCTCCTCCTATGGATTTGCCTGGGAGAATGGGAAAAAAATGAAAGTTGTTTACTCATTGGATGGGGAACTGACTTCATCAGTGAACCAGATAGGCATCGTTTACCCAAACCCATTTCAACAGGAGCTTTTCATCCCAGTGCTGTTGAAGGATCGTGAGGAAATACTTGATGTGAAGGTCATTAACCTTAGTGGTAAGGCGGTTTTCCGGGAAAGCAAATCATTCGAAAGAGGAGGGAAGCAACAGTATCATTGGCCGGGGGTCGATCAGCAAGGCAATGAATTGCCTGAAGGGCTGTACATCATCCAATTGGAGTTGCCTGGTGCTTCCAGAACATTTATGGTCATCAAAACCAGCCAGCTATGAGGAGCCGCATCATCTACATATCGCTCTTGTTATTAATAGGTTTCCGGGGTGTGGCCCAGCAATTTGATATCACGATTATTGAGCAGACCCAGGACAACCTGATCGTTCACTATGACCTGGTAGATACCACACATGACAGGTTTTATTCTATTTACCTCTACTTACTCACCGACAGCACCATTGCTCCCGTAAAAGAGGTGATCGGGGATGTGGGGCTTGAGGTGCGTCCCGGTATCAACAACAAGATTTCCTGGAATGCCAGGAAAGAACTTGGATCGGATTTCAGGGGAAAGATCGAGCTTGAGGTGAGGGGTAAAGTTTATGTGCCCTTCATTGAGTTTGAAGGATTTCCGGAGAATCAGGTCTTGAAAAGAGGAAAGAGCTACACTTTTGCCTGGACAGGAAAATCCAGCTCCAACATCCTGGAATTCAAGCTTTACCGGGGTGAGGAATTGAAGGCTGTGTTACCTGAGGTAGCCAATACCGGGGATGCCAATATTGAAATGCCTGGTTCAATAAAGCCTGGAAAATACCGTTTTTATATTACTGATTCGAGAAACAAAGACCAGGAGGTGCATTCCCCTATGTTCATTGTTAAGCCTCGTATTCCTTTTTTCCTAAAAGTAGTCCCACTGGTGATCGCCGGTGGAGCCGTCACATATTTAATTACGACCGACCCTCCCGACAAATCTGCTGTGGAAGGTCCGCCAGCTATTCCGGATAATTAAGAAAGGAGAATCGCCATGAAGAAAATTGCATTACTTATTATCGTAATTCTACCGCTTTGGGCTGTAGCACAAAGTTTTGTAGAGAAGTCAAACGCCATACGACTGGACTTCACCAAAGAAGTCAAACATACCACGCTGCCAGAGATCATCTGGGAAACACCGCGGATTGAGTCCTCATTCAGTACGGAAAAAAGCATCATGCTAGAGGCGCGAATCAAGTCCAGCGTGGAGCTAAAGTCAGTGAAGCTGGTTCTGGATGTGAAAGGTCAGCAGATAGAAAAGGAGATCCCCATTGGAGCATTGCAAAACAGCTTCAATTTTGAGCAGAAGCTCAACCTGCTGGATGGGTCCAATGTGGTAGAGCTTATTGCCATCAACAAAGATGGTGGAACGGTCAGCAGTAAACGAAGTATCCTCCATGGCACTGACGACATCACTGCGACCGTGGATGCCAATAGAAAAGACTATGCGCTCATCATTGCAACGGATGAGTACGAAAACTGGGGAGACCTAAACAACCCTATCAACGACGCCAATACCATCGAGTCAATCCTGAAAGAGAAATATGGTTTTGAGATAGAAAAGGTCGTGAATCCTACGGTAGAGGAGATCAACGATGTGATCTATGAGTACAACACCAAAAGATTCAATCCTCAGGATCAGCTGTTGATCTTTATTGCCGGGCACGGGTATTTCGATGAAACCCTGGAGGAGGGTTACGTGGTAGCCACCAACTCCTTGCAGAACGATAAGGGGAGGACTACCTATCTCTCCCACAACCTGCTTCGGGTAAGGATCGACAACATCAAGTGCGAACACATCATGCTTGTGATGGATGTCTGCTTCGGAGGGACTTTTGATCCCTCTTTAGCCAGAAGAAGGGGTGCTGAGGGTATCGAAAAAGAAGATGCCGACTATCTGGTGAAAAAGCTGACCAAACGAACACGGAAATTCCTGACCAGTGGAAGCAAAGAATATGTGCCGGATGGACGACCCGGCAGGCACTCACCCTTTGCAGAGAAATTCATCCTGGCCTTACGTGAGGTGGGTGGAGGCGAAGGTCGTATCTTGTCCACTTCTGAGTTGATCCCTTATTTCCTCAGACTACCAACCGAGCCCCGTTTCGGCAGCTTCGGTACTGACGAAGCGAATAGTGATTTTGTGTTTGTGGCGAAGCAGTAGAAGAGTATGAAATTAAAACGATTTAGTTATCAGCCATTCAATGATATTGAAGCAAGAATGGGTAAAATTGAGCTGCTCGACATGCCCAAGGGCATGTCAGACTTCATATAAAAAGGGATTTCCAATCCCTTTCCCTAGCTTTAACAATTTAGCTTAATGTAGGTGTTGTCACAGTTTTGTCACCGACATGGGCGCTTTTACAGATTGTAAAAACTGTCGAAAAAAAACTTGTCCCGCTTGTGACATGTTTTTATCAGCCATGGCCAATTTCACTTCGGCTTATTCAACATGTCCCCCATCATCCGGCTGAACAGTTCTTTGGGCGACTTATCAAACAGGCTTTCCTGTTCATCTTCCAACACTTCGATGGATGCATCCGGGATCACAAAGTCATCCTCCTGATAGTGAAACAACCGCCACTTTCCCTGGTGATATTCCAGGGCAGTCATGTTTTCCACCCAGTCGCCGGAGTTGAGGTACATCACCTTCCGTTTGCCTACTTTATATTCCTTCAGCTTAGGCCTGTGGATATGGCCGCATACCACATAGTCGTATCCATTGTCAGCTGCAATACGTGTTGCGGTCTCCTCAAACAACTGCATGGATTTTGAGGATCCCTTCACACCATCTTTGATCCTTTTGGATAGTGAGATCCTTCCCTTCCCCACGAGTTGACTGAAGAAGTTAAAGACTTTGTTGAGCACGATCAGCATCCCGTAACCAATCGCACCCAGCCTCGCCAGCCAGCGGGAGTGCGCCATGGTCACATCAAAGACGTCGCCATGAAAGATCCAGGCTTTCTTCGACTTTAGCTTGAGAGACATCTTGTTTTCGATGTGCAGGTTTCCAACGCTCAGACCTTCAAACTTCCTGAGCATTTCATCATGATTGCCTGTGATGTATGTGGTGTCGATGCCCATGGAGATCCATCTCAGCAGCTGGCTGAGCACCTTCATGTGGCTCTTGGGCCAGTACCGTTTGCTGAACTGCCAGATGTCTACGATATCACCGTTGAGGACGACCTGTTTAGGTTCAATGCTCTTAAGGTAATTGGTAAGCTCCTTAGCCTTGCATCCGTAAGTACCCAAATGAATATCCGACAGCACCAACAGATCGACTTTCCTTTTACTCCTGGCCTTCTCCTTTTTTCCGGCTTTCATGATTCCCTCACTGGTGATCAGGTAAGTTCGCGAATTGTGGGGAGAAATGGAAAGGGATCAGGCGCTGCTCAAGCACTATAGTTCTGAGAGTGCAGCCCCAGGTGATTGTCTTTTTATCAATGAACTGGTGAAAAATCTTTTAATGGCATTTAGGCATAATATCGTTGTTGCCACAGTGTTGTCACCGACATGAAGGCTTTAAAGATGCTCCATGTAGAGTGTTAAGAAACCAAAGTCACTATCCCCCTCTCTTCATCTCCACTTCCTGCAATTGCTCGTAATAGGCTTCAATCCTGGCACGAGCAGTACCGTCAATCAATAAAATCACGACCATCATGGCTATGGTGGTAATCATACTTGCTCGCCAGGCAGGGATATCGACGAATACAATAACCAGGGCGCAGGCAGCAATGATCAACGGGATGGCCGTAAACACGATGGTTTTGTATTCTTTTATCGTACTTTCGGTACGGGCAATTTCTGAAGTGACGAAGGCCTGCGCATCACTATTGTAAGCCTTTTCGAACTGGGTGATCCTTTCTTTATTGGTATAAAACAAGCCCAGCCCGATGGTCAGCAGTAAAGCGCCTGCTACCAACATGGGGATAATGTAAGCCCTTGCCATATCTGTTTTGCCGAGCTGCCAAAACCCAATACTTGCAAGCAAAAACACCATTGCGAAAAAGATGAAAAACCGTGTAGAGAAAACTTCGGCTCGTGCCCACTCCGTGGCTGCTCTTAATATTTCCATGTCTTGATGATTTATTATTTAGTTGATAATTATCAGGCTAATTGTTGCCCCTGTATGTTGCTGGGGCTGTACCCAAACGCCTTTTTAAAGGCAAATGAAAAATGAGAGAGGTTCTCGAAACCCGCTCCGAGATAGACCTCCGTGGCCCGCAGCTTTTCTGTTGTCAGCTTATGATGCGCCAGGTTTAGCCGCTTCTCGGTGAGCCATTTCCCGGGTGTGGTTTTGAATATCTTTTTGAAATCTGACTTGAAAGTGGTCAGGCTTCTACCTGTTAGAAAAGCGAATTTCTCCAATGGCAAATTGTACATGAAATGCTCTTCCATGTATTTCTCCAGGTCCACCTTCCCGATCTCACTAAACGTGCCTAAGATCGCACTAGCCCTTTTATCCACTTCATCAATGATGGTCAAGGCCTCCTGAATCTTGATCGAAACAAGCTTCTCTGGCAGCTCGTCCCCCATGTCGAAATAGGAAAACATCGATTTAAAGAAACTGTCCAACAAAGGATGTGACTTTATCGGCCTTTGCTTCGCGATGCTTTCATCCAAACTTTCAAGAACCGGACGATCCACATAAAACTTGCGCAGCTCCACCTCCGGCATAAACATAGACACCGCTTTGAATGGCTGTCCATCAGCCGGGCTTTTTACGACCCGGATCAATTGATTCTTGGGGACTAAAACAGTATCCCCGGCTTTAAAGCTCAGCGTATTGATACCATACGACAGGGTCATCTCACCCGAATAAACAAACACGATGATGTCCTGCGGTGAAATGTGCTCCCAGGTGTATTCTTTTTCCACCGTTCCGGATAAAAATACCTTCCCCTTGTCTGTTGCTCCTGGACGTGCCATAGATTAAAAATAGTTAAAAATTAATGAGTAGTTTCCACTGAAACGTCTCTGCTTTCAACAGGAAACTTCACACCGGTTTCTTCTTCCGATAGATCCCACAGTCTCTCGGCAACTGCTTTGTCTTTGGCATGAGGCTCCAAATGATGCGCTCCTACCGGACCCACCCAGTTGCTTCTGCCGGTTGGTCCGTAAAAAGCCTTCTGATCCAAATCTTCTTCCGTAGCGCACATCAATTCAGGGTAGGCACCCTTTTCTGCAGGTTGCGTCAAGGGTGACAGTTTCATCAGACCAAAAATCATTTTCATCATGAAGCTGCCACTTGTATTGATCAGGTTGGTCCTGGAAGAACCCGGGTGACAGGCATAGACCTTCACATTCGCATTTCTGGCTTTTTCCAGCCTGTTCTGCAATTCATACACTGACATGATCTGAGCCAATTTACTCTGGCTATAAGCATCATTGGGCGTATAGTCTTTATCCCAGTTCAGATCATCAAATTTGATGGTTTTGATCCCCATGTTATACCCCATGCTTCCTACCGTGACAATACGTCCATTGGACTTTTCGATCATTGGAAACAGCAAAGCCTGCAGCGTAAAATGTCCGAAATAATTCACGCCCATCTGGCTTTCCCAGCCATCCACAGTGATTTTTTGAGTAGGCACCTGTGCGATGGCACCATTGCACATCAGGGCATCGATGCGGGTCACGTTCTTCAATACTTCCGCTGCAGCATTTTTCACAGAATCCTGTACACCCAGATCCATCTGAATATTGGTGACATCTATGGCAACCCCAAGCGCTTGCTTCAATGCTGTGACGGTTTCCTCTGCTTTTTTGGGGTTGCGGTTCAGCATCACCACTTTCGCACCTTTAGACAGCAGAATGCGTGCAGCTTCAAATCCAGTACCGCTGGTAGTGCCGGTGATTACAAATGTTTTGCCTTTCAGGGAGCCGATCCTATCCGGTGTCCAGCCCTTACTTCCAAATTGATTTTTAGTGTTCATCTCTCTCTTGTTTCATTTTTGATGATACAAAAGTCGAGTGAAGCCAAAAGACCGACTTTGTTTAAAAGTCGTTTTTTGTTTGTTTAGAGGGTGTACTACAGAGTTTTTGAAGAAGTAAAGGAAGGGCTAATACTTTTATTGAATGGAAAAATCAATTAAAGAATTTATCGCTTTCAATAATCCAATGATTCCCTCTTCTACTTTTAAATTTTGCTTCCATGTTTGGGGAAATATTCACGAAGTCTTCATCGGTTTTAATCACTTTATTAAGATATTCTGAATAGCTGGTAATATTCTCAGCATCATAAAGCAATACTCGTTCAACAAGCAGGCTATTGGAATTATGCAGTTTTACAAACTCCCAGGATTGTATCTCTTCCGGAAATTCAGGTAAGATAACCTCATCGGTACTTTGGCTATCAAAAATGATGTTCCAGTTGTATCGCGTCCTGTTTCCATCTACTACGTTCTCATCATTCATATTATTAAGCACTATTCTTCCTATTATGTGTCCATCGCCATCTTTTGTCAAACCTATTTCCTTTCCTTCATGAACGTACTCAAAAGACCAGGTAGGTATATCATATGTATTCAATGGAGCTCCGTCTTTTTTCGTGTAAAAATCCTCCCATTGAAGTACGTGCCGGTATTTCTCAAACGTTGCATTGAATAAATACGCTTCAGAATTATAGTCTGGATATATATCATCTACACCAATGTATTTTTGTAGAATATTGTGATAAAATCCAGCTTCTAGGTCTTGATCACTAATGAATCCTTGTATAGTCAAATGACCATACCTGTCATTTCCGACTCCATCACTATAAGAAACATCAAGATACCGTTCCTCTATACCCTCTCTTAGTAAATCACCGATATCCAAAATAAAATCCGTGGATAAATCATTCTCATTCAACCAAACATATGCATAGTCATTTTGAAGAGGATTTTGGAATGGAACATAATAGTTGGATACATTTCTATTACTTTTATTAAACTCAGATACTGTCATATTAAGCGTTTTATTGGTATGAGAAAACCCCGCCCGATATCCAAAGCTAGGAAAAGTTGTTCCCACATTGAATGAGTTTTCATCCGTAAACCCTGTTGTTCTATATTGAGTTGTGATACCATTGACAACGCGATCTGGGATATTGGGAGCTAAGACAGGGAGGTTGGTCCTGGTCAGATCTTTAATAGTGAATAAGTCTGTTAGGTTGAATGCATTTGCCGTAGACCTCTCTAAGTAGGTTAGCATATAAGGAGTGTCAGAATTTATTTCAATAGGTGTAGTCAATTTAAAAACCTGAGTTTCAGGGTTAACTTTCCTGCTTGCCAACAAGGTCCCATCTAAAGCTGAAGCAAAAAAATAAAATTCTGATACATACTCCTCAAAAAAGTCTTCAGGCAGAGATATCTCCAAAAGCAATCGATGTATGCTGATGGGATATTCATGCTCAGTAAGGTGACCATTTGAATCGGTAACTTTTATGGTAATAACAGCGTCCCCCACCGGATACTCATCAGGGTTGAAATTAATTTCAAGTTCTTTTGAGCCTTCCTTTGTCGCAACAACATCATCATTAAATAATATTTCAATCTTAGATACCCCTAGCTCATTATTATTTATCTCAATAGTAAGATTGATAGGTTCATAAATTATAGGATTGTCAATGATAGAAGTAATGTTAACATCTTCATTTTCAAGAATTGGATCTGGTTCGTCTTGCTGACAAGAGCTAAAGACTAAGGATAAAACTAGACACAGGAGAAGGGGTTGATTTTTTATTTTTTTCATCGTTTTTGGATTAAGACTTATCGACTTATCCAAAGACCGTTATCTCCCGGATAAATTTCCCGAAAGTAGCTAAAAGTATTGTGATTTCACTCTCACTTTTCAAAAAAATTTTTGATTAGATTTTAGCAAAATCAGGTGGCTATTCATCTATCCAAAACCGATACATTTTAAATAAAAAAATCCCGCTGTTGCCAACGGGATTTATGTCCAGATGAAATTATCTAACGTATTCATGCAACTTGTTTTGGTTCAACATCAGCAGGTGTGACTAAATCGCCATTTTCTGCTTTGACAAACTTCGGTTTGATGAATTGGTTTTTCAGTTCCTCTCCCGGGGTAAACTGCACCTTGGTTTTACGGATACTGAAAACTGATACATCCTCTGGCTGCTCATGGCCAATACTTGATATGTTCACACTGAACTTACCAAATGGTCCCAAATCGACAGCTCGGCCTTCAAGCAGGTATTCAGGGATCAGCTGAAGAAACGTTTCAATGACTGCATATACATCAGCCACATTCACGGTGCTTCTTGCCCCAATAGCCTTAATGAAGGTTCTCATCTCTACTTTGCGGTCCCTTTCGATGCCCGCATAGTATTTGTGTTGTCCACCTCCGGGCACTCCCGGCTCGGAACGGCGAACGGTTTTGAATTGAATAGACATAGTTTTACAATTTAAAAGTGAACAAAATAATTAAAGAAGTGGAGCTCCTGGGGATGGGTAGTGGTCTCGAGATTGGCTACTTTACACCTTATTAATATATATGCCTGATCCCGTCCTTCGTTAGTTATTTGCTCCAATTTTAACACATTTTAACACACACCGTATACACCCCGTTATAACCTCATGTTTCCATCGTTTATCAATAGCAATAATAGCAGTCTGACAACCTTGATTTCTGAATGGTAAAAAGAGGCTAATGGAGCATCGAAACCTGGCAGTAGAAGATACAAGGCCTTACATGAGCTCCCGTAAGGCTTCATAGGCCTCGATGGAAGGCCTTACAGAGGCTTGCGTAAGGCCTTATCGAAGGTCGCACAAGGCCTTACGGAAGGTCGCACAAGGCCTTGTAGAAAATGATGGTAAGGCTGGACTTAAAAACATGCGTTGAGAGTGTTTGCTAAAGATCCACCTGAATCCCCCTACCCCCCTTTGTGCAAGGCCTAAGCCTTGATCCAGGGTCAAGAGCTAGAGGGGGATTTCTATATTAATCATTTATTCTAAGCTTGCTTAATTCCCACTATATCACCAGTATATTGAAATCAAACACTAAATTGATGACTTTTGACGTGAACAGTTGTAGAAGTAATCCCCCATTAAAAAGGGGGACAAAGGGGGATTAAAAGACTTCTAACCCTCAAACGGCCCATCATACTCCGTAAGCGCTTCCCGGATCCAGTCGGCCATGGGGATGGTCTTACGGTTGACCGGGTCAAACATGACCTGTGCAGTGCTGCCTGTCGCATGGAGTGTCTCTTCACCGTCTTTTTCTGTTGTGATAGCGTATTCAAGACCAAAACTTTTGGTACCGATCTGGGAAGTGCGGACATGTACTTTGGGTACTACATGGGTAAGCATCAACTCCTTTTTAAAATCCACGTGAACGCTTGCTATGAGGAAGATGTGTTGCTTCCAATCCCAATCCAGGCATACCTCGCCGATGTAGGCGCCACGGGCCATCTCAAAGTAAGTCACAAAAACGGCGTTGTTGACATGGCCTAGCGGATCCAGGTCCTGCCAGCGAATATGTACGGGTATTGAAAATTTAAATCCTTCCATAGGATAAAGGCTTTTGAAAAGGCAATTCTATGGAAGGATGCTGATAATGTCGTGATTTGACGACTAAAATTTGTCAGGATCATGCTTTATGCTAAATCATCCTTCGGCCCGGCATCTCTTCCTTTTGGATGGTTGGCTTTGATATTTTGAGACGCTTTCACTGCTGCTTCTTTGATCCTTCCCTGACGTGTGGCATCCTGTTTAGCATTTTTAATCCACTCCAGGATTCCTCTTTTTGAGGATTTCGGAAACCTGTGGAAATAGTATTCAGCTTTGTTGTGTGCCTTGAGCGCGGTTTCTAAATCCGGGGGAATGATTAGTTTTTCTACATCATCTAAAAAATCCCAGGTGCCATTCTCCTTAGCCAGTTCAACCATCTCCAAACCCGCATCGTGCATTTTACCTGCTTTCAACAGGCGGGTGACTCGCTTCTTATTTAACCCTGACCAATTACTCTTTGGGTCTCGCGGCGATATCCGGAGCATCGTTTTTTGATCATCAAGTTTTCTCGGCAAGCTGTCTACCCAGCCAAAACATATCAGCTCATCCACTATTTCGTCATATTCAATGAAAGGCTTTTCGGATTCTTTTTTCCATTTGACAAGCCATATGCTTTTTCCCGTGTTATGGTTCAATGTCAGCCATTCACGAAGTGCAGCTATAGATTCGAATAAAACCTTTTCATGATCCATAGGCAGAACAACTCTTTGTATAAATCTCTTGAAATTTGGTTAAAATTCCTCCATCGACAGCTCCCGATTGAGAGCAGCTCCGGCCAGATTTCCGCTGGAAACGGCTTGCGCCACAGCCCTGAATGGAATGATGCTGTCTCCGCAAGCATAAACACCAGGCACTGTAGTGGCATTCATCATGTCTACCTTGATGTGGAACTGTTCAGTCATCTCGCAGCCCAGTGAAGCGGGTATGTCGGTGCTCTGTTCAAAAGGTACTGGTGCATACAGGGCATCCAGCTTAACCTTCTTGCCGGCTTTCAGGATCACCTCACTCATGTATCCATCCTGATGAACAATCTCACTAATTGGTGAGTCTATTACTTCAATCCCTTTTTGCTTCATCTTTTTGAGAAAATCAGGATCTACATCATCCTTACCCTGTGTAAAAAAGACGACATCTTTTGAGAGGTTAAATATCAAGGGAACAAAGTGTGCGGCATGGTCACCTTTTGTCATGATGCCCGTCCGCTTCGACTTGTTTTCATACCCGTGACAGTAGGGACAATGGATCGCAGAAATGCCCCAGCATTCGGCAAACCCTTTGATATCGGGCATAAGATCTCTGACTCCTGTTGCTATGATCAGTTTCTTCCCGCGAAAGGTCTTGCCGTCACTGGTATCTATTTCAAAACCATCTTCCGTTTTCCTTCCCTTGCTGGCGAGTCCGTTCAGGAATTGTACCGTGTTATATTGTTCTACCTGCTGCCTGGCCAGGGCAGATATCTCAGCTGGTGTCTTTCCATCCTGGGTGAGGAAATTGTGTGAATGGGGTGTCTGCCGGTTGCAAGGCTGGCCGCTATCAATGACCAGTACATCTCTTAGTGATCGGCCAAGAGCCATGGCAGCGGAGAGGCCAGCGTAACTCCCTCCTATGATGACTACATCGTAAAAATGCTTTTGCATATTGTATTGCATTTGAATTGCTATGCTAGTCAATACGAATACTAATGCAACTATGTTGCATTAATTTACAAAATCAATGGCCGGAATCTTATTCAGCTAAATACGTTATAATTGAATACCAATGTGAATGTCTAGAATCAAATAAATAAGCTTTGGTTGCCACCCCACCCCTCTACAAAAAATACCATCTTGATAAAGAACACACCTCCATTGGTTTGTTCAGGGCTTTGAAAAATAAATTTGAGATCAGGAAAGTGTTTTATCCGGGGTCACATGTACACATCACTCCATCACTGATCTTTACTGATGTGGTCTATGCTGACTCTTTTCAAAATACCCACAATTTTTTTGAGGATCCACAAACGATTGAATTTATCAGAAAGCATAAAGAATACGCAAAAGAACCTTTAATTAGATTCTATCAGCAGGACTATAATAAGCCATTTCCGGACCTGGTAAATGAATTCGATTTATTGATATCCCAGTATGCAGGCTTTGTGGGCCAGGCAACTAAGGTCTATTTAAAAGCCGGTGGATTATTGGTATGCAACAATTCACATGGTGATGCTTCGATGGCCGCTATTGATCCGGAATATGAACTCTTGGGAGTTTACAGGAGGGTAAACGATCAAAAATTCAACATCAGCACTAAGGGTTTAAAAGAATATCTCATTCCCAAAAATGGGATCCAAACCACAAAAGAACATCTTTTAAAGTCGCAAAGAGGGATAGCTTATATCAAGAGTCCGTCGGGATACATTTTCAGAAAATGTTAGCTTAAAATGCAGAGTCTCCACTCGTCAGTGAGAGACTCTAAAGGGGACCCTTGTTCACATCAATCCCCTTGTTTCTTCAGCATGAGGCTCAGACCAAACCAGATGAGCAGCGAAATGGCATAGATGAGCATTCCATACAAGGTGGTGATCATTGAGACTTTAAATCCACCAGCCAACAGCGAAGGAGAAACATCCACATTCATAGATTCAATGGCTTCAAAAGCAGAAAACAACCCGATAAGCTGCCCCAGCACTCCAATGATGAGTGCAAACAAACCTACAGACTTGACATAGCCCAGCTTTCTGGCTGCTGTTGCAACATCATCCGCATTTCCGCGGATAATTGGTAAGCCATTGACAACAGCCACAGCAATCATTGAGATAAAAATGATCGTTAATGTGCCCATAAACAGCGGGCCGCCCATGTAAAATAGATCGAACATGATTTTCAAATTTTAATTAAACATTTACAAAATCAAAAGTCCGGCTGGCGCACATCAAGTACAAGGTTGTATCCGGTTCGAAACCTGCATTCTACGGGAGAAGTGCTTTTTGTTTGTATAAAAACCACGATTTTAGTCATCCATTAAGTTACGAATGAGAATTCTCTGGCATATCATCTACTGGACTTTGGTCCTGCTCTTCCTAACCCTTTTCTTTGGCCAAAGCTGGGATAGTTATCTCCTGGCCTTCTACTTTTCCAGCCTGCTCCTGCCAATTGTGATGGGTACTTCGTATTTCTTTAATCTCTACCTGGTCCCGAACTATCTATTGAGAGGAAATTACTGGACCATGGCTTTGTATTCCTTTTACATGCTCGTGGTATCGCTGTACCTGGAGATCCTGGTAGCACTTTTATCCTTTGTGGTCATTGCCAACTACCAAATAGAGATGATGCGAGGCATGAGCTCATCCATTTATGTGCTGGGCATCACCCTGTACCTGATTGTGTTTATCACCAGCTTCATCAGGTTGATGATCCGTTTTAGATCAAAGGCTCACCAGTTGGAGATGCTGGAGAGTGAAAAACAGAAAAATGAGCAGACTTCCATTACAATTCGGATTGACCGAAAGAATCAGCAAGTATTTCTGGCTGAGTTGATTTATATAGAAAGTCTTGACGACCTGGTGAAAGTGGTGACGGAAAAAACAGAATCGATCACCCGTGAAAAGATCAGCAAGTTGCAACAAAACCTTCCGGATAGATTTATCCGTGTGCATCGGTCTTTCCTTGTAAATCGAGATAAGATCAGTTCATTTAACCATGAGCAGATCATGATTGGGGAAGCCATTATTCCCATAGGTCGGAAGTTTAAAAAGCATGTGATTGAGGAGTTAAAGGATATTCAGATTGTCTGATGTTCCGACTCTCCAATGATCCGACAGTCCGAGTGTCGGAAAGTCAGAATGTCGGAACCATCTGTGATCAAATATCCTTCAGGAAATGCACGACCTCTTCCTCTTCCCAGAAACCAACATTTTTATGAAATTTTCTTGACTGAGTATCTGTCAGCCAGGTATCTGATCCCATCTGGATACATCCGTTTTCTTTGGCCCACTGCTCTCCCAGCTCTATGAACTTTCTTGCAATACCTGCCTTACGGTAATCTGCTTCTACAAAAATCCCTTCCAGGTATCCGGTCGGTGATTGTTTTGCTCCCTCTACATACTCTCTTCTGATCGTGAAGATCGCAAAGCCGACTTGCTTCTCTTTATGTCTGGCAATGTAGATCTTTTGAGCACCCCAGGTAGGAGCTTCCTCCAGTAGCTTTTTCAGCTCAGCCTCATCAAAATCCTTCCAAAGCTTAAGGCCCATCCACAGCAGGGCATCAAAATCCGAATCCTGAAACTCGGTATAGTCAATTGGTGCTTCCATGTTGTTTGATTTAAATAATTAGGGCCAACTCAAAAACTCTAAATAATATGATTAGACTTAACATAACTCTTAGTTATTGTGATATGTTTCCATCTGTCTTTCAGCAGCTCTAAGTAATTTAAACATTATTGGTGGCGGTCTTACCCCCTTAAAGCAATTAACTCACCAGGATTATTACTTTCACATACAAAACAACCAGTCCAAACATGACAATCAGGGAGAGCGAAAAGCACCGAATATGACAAGATATGTGAGATTTTTCAGCCGTAATCAAATGGGTGACACTTATTCCTGGAATTGTAAAATCCTATGATCTGGGTCTTTGGTGCAACTTTACTCCCAATACCCCAAACCATGCAAAAAGGGTGAGCAAAAGCAATCGCTGCCACATACCATTGTGAGTCGAAGCTTCGAAGGAATTGATCATCGCGGCTAAAAATCCTGCAGAAGCAATGAAAGTGAGAAAGGTGTACAACCAGACTGATTTCCAATTGGCATGACTTCTGAAGGAAAAACCAAGTATACCAGTCCCAAAGATCACAGAAAAGAAAGCTACAGCCGAGACCTGGTTATGAATGGTATTCTCCATAGAGCCACTATCAGGACATCCAGCATCACACGAAAACAGTCCGGCGAGCGTGACTCCAAGACCGAAGATCACAATCAAAAAGGAGCCGATTCTAAAACTTATGCCCTTTGGCAACAGTGAAAACAATGAAATACCAAAGCCTATCATCAGCAGGCCAAAGGGTAAAAACCCGGAAATGTTCATCAACATGGCATAGGAAGTGTCGGTTGCTCCCAGTTCGCTGATAAACTGTGAAACATGATTGTAATTACTTCTTAGACTCGCATTCACAAGCGTTGCAAGCACAAAAATCAGTGGACCAATCAATCCACCCAGCGCTAGATTTCTAAGGTTGGTACGTTTCATTGTTCAGGCTTATCGTCTTGAGTCCCCTTCTACGACAAGAGGCATTCTAATGTACGATATTACCAGACACAGCGCAACTACTCAGCAACATGCGTTGCATCCATTGAGTAGTATTTTTCAAAATCAGGTTATTTCTTTTTAGGCAGTGATGAGAGGCATCGATCGAGGAAATGAGCAATTCATTTGTCCTCAGGGAGCGCCTCAAACTCCTTTTGCTTATTGGCAAACCATTCCTGCATGGCTTCAGGATCTTGCATCAGTCCCTGCATGGCTTCCATGGCCTTTAGGTGTGCATCATCTCCAAGCTGAAACATTTTGGTCCCGTGCTTCCGGCTCATCTCGGCCATTTCCTCGAAGGTTTTTGCATGAAACTGCTGGTCGCATGCTCCTCCCAATTGCTTACATGTCATAGTTTTCATCATCTTCTGGTTTAAATGTGAACAAAATCAGACTTTGTCTCTTTTATGCTATCAACCCCAACTATCTGATAAATTCGAAGGGGTGATTGAAGTTTGTGTCCTATCTAAATATAATAAAAATCAGGCAAAAAATGAGGCTTAAAAGACGTATAGATGATGATATTCGTAAAATATTCAGGGGTTTTATGCTAATTTTCTTTTACAGCTTCTTTGATCCCAACAAATGATGCTATTTCCTTAGCTGTTTGGCGGGCCGTCTTACCCACACCGTAGATAGTGGCAGAAGCAAAACCTGTCCAGTTGCCATATCCCACCAGCCAAAGCCCGGATTCGATGACTGATCGGGTTAATCTTGTTTTGATGCACCCATCCTCAATTACATTCAAAGGCTTAAGATGTGAAAAGTCAGCCTTGAAACCAGTACACCAGATCACTGCATCAAAGTGTTCCCTGTTTCCATCTTTCCAGATCACTCCTCCATCATAGAAAGATTGAAAAGGTCTGTGATCCTTGTAGACATCCCGTTCAAGCGCTTCCTGCACACTTTCTACCTGCACGATATCACTTAATGATGCCGTTCCCGAATCAGTTTGATTACCCAGGAATTTTGCTGTAGCCTGGTGAAATAAATAGCGGCCATCAATTTCCACAGGAAGAAAATTCGGTGTTTCGAGGGTGACCCACTTCGTTTCTGCCACTTTAGAAACTTCAGCAAGGATTTGTGCCCCGGAATTGCCTCCTCCTACCACAAGGACTTTCTTATTAGCAAAGTTTGCAGGAGATCGGTAATCTTTCGAATGGATTTGTATTCCTTGAAATTCATCAATCCCAGGATACCCTGGAATGTACGGTCCTTTTGCTGTGCCTGTAGCACTCACAATGGTCTTTCCAACATAGGATTCGGTATTTGTGGTAACCTCAAAATGATCGTCTTGCTTTAACACCCCGGATACTGCAGTATTTCTGATTATCGGGAAATTGTAACGCTTCTCATATTTCGTGAGATAGTCAATGAACTCATCCTTCGTAGGGTATTCGTTCTTAGCTGGTGGCATCTGCCAGCCGGAGAGTGAGCTATATGTCGTGGGAGAGAAAAGTTTCAGACCCTCCCAGGTTTGCAGCCATGCACCACCTGGCCGATCCTGCTCATCGAGGATGATATAATCCAGGCCGGTCCTCCTGAGGAAATAGGCAACAGAAAGACCTGCCTGACCTCCTCCGATGATAATAACGTCGTGTAAGTTCAAATTGGAAGTTGATTTAATGAATTAGTACAGCTACATACCAAACTGCCTTCTGTGTCTCAATACGTAAGATGTATCAAAACAGTTTACGTTGAGTCAACTATCAAAAATTGGTACAATTCCGCTTTTTGTTAAAATATTCATACTTTTTATAAAAATCGTGTATTGCATTTAGTACCATATTATCATACTTTAGATTTCCAACCTTACCAATACAGCTATGGATCAACAAAAGGTGGAAATTCGTAAGTTTCTATTTGCTTACTCTCTAATCATTTTGTCTTTAATCCACCATCATTGGGGATATTCTCAGGAAGTAAACGACAGCTGGAGGTACTCCTATGAAATTCGTGGAGGAGTAAACCTTGTTATCTATGATCTTGTCAGTTTCAGCAAATCCAAACCTACAAAAGGACCTGGAACCAAAGGTTTTTTGAGTTTTATGATTTCCGGAGAAGGGAATTCTATCATCCATACCAATTATGCTTTTACACTGGTCTATTATCAGAAAAGTTTAGGCAGCAATTTCAATCCCATCTTTGCAGACTACCAGATAGATATCATCAATTCTTTTGGGATGGGATTGGTCACAAAGGAAAGCTCGGGATATTACAAGTATCAGAATACGTTGAGCAACAATCCATCCTATAATTATCGGCATGATAGAAATTATGGTGTTTTATTGGCTACCAACTGGATCCTCAATAGCAGCAAGCGCAACCAGTGGGTAGGGTCGATGAATATTACCCTGGGGGATGTCAGTATCAACTACTATAACGATGGTGGTCCGGGTATCAATGCTTTTGGTTTAGGAGACCGTTTTGACAGGTATTGGACTGGAGGTGGAGGGATCAGAATACACAACAAAGATTACCATCTTGAAAATAAATGGGAAAGCTTCTCTGCGGAAAACCTGATTGAGCTTACATACAATCAGTTTACTGGCTACTCACCACTCGCCTATGAAATCTCAAACGTTTTGGGTATTGATATCCCCAGCTATAAAGAGAGTTCTCTTGGTGTTAAAACCACCTCTGCGGAGTACAATGCCTCTTCGTATGACCTTAGAATTAATCTTTTCAAGAATGTCCAAATCAATGCAGGGATCATGGGTTCTTTGAGATCAAAAGGAGGAAAATATTGGGGTATCCAGGACATCATTCACCTCAAACAACATAGCGCTTTTCACCCCAACAACTCTTCCAATAGGCATTATATTGGCATTATCACAAATCATCAGATTTATGAAAACTCCTTTGAATAAGTATTTGGTGTGTACCATGATCTTCCTGGTTGCATTTGGGTGTAAGAATACGATCCTTCCTATTTCTGATCATCGGGAATATATTATCAGTCGTGACAATGGTGATTTTAAAGGGAAAGCATCTGACTATAAAACCTATGAATATGACTCGCTATGGATCTTTGAATCGGAGCTATACCGATGCTCACGCTTCGTAAGTGCAATTGAAGAGCCCTTTTTGACCAATGATCTTGAAGAATGCAACCCCGGATCACCTTCATATACTGAGGTATACTTTACCGTGTTTAAATTTAAATTGATATCTGGAGAATCAATTTATCATTTGTCTACAGCCAAATTAGGGGAGCAGACACTATCATCTCAGAAATCCCTGCCGTTTATCGAAAGCAATATCCCTCTGGACACCAGGCAGCAGCTTACCTACAGCCCTGAAACTGAGACAAAATTTGAGAAGGTATTTCGTAATGAATCCCGTGAGTATATCAATTTACTTTTGGAGTACACGGGCACTCAATCCAGGGGATACACTTCAGATGCATTAAATAGTATAGAAGTGACTAAAAAGACAGTATCTAAAAAATGGTTTTCTTCAGGGGGGAGATTCAAGTCAAAATTTGTCGAAAATCAAAATCTGAGGTTTGAATATCAGGGTGTAGGAAACCAGGATTCTAGCTTTGTGTTACGTAATATCATCATCCTACATCCTACCAAAATCGGGAATGATAAAGCAATCATTATGAACATTGATACATTGACAGAAATGCGGGATTTAAGGTTTGACCTCGTGGCCTCAAACTTCGAAAGAGATTCAATTGTGCTACCCAGAGTCACAACAGATTAGCGCTTATGGATCACATAAGACCTGATGGTTTTAACCTTTGAGCTTCCTGCCGATGCAAACTCGTAAAAATCAGCAAACCCAAAGACGTTGCCATCCTCCATAGTCATCTCACCATTTACTGCAGCTTCCTTTCCATGGGTAACAATTGAGTAGATAGTCAGTTCTTTGGCTTTGTTGTCCATCATTTCTTTCAGCGCTTCCGCAAAAGGTCCCTTCCCTTTTATGGGTTCATCCCCCACGAGTGTCCAGACAACATTTTCGTACATGTACTCCATGGCTTTTTCTATTTCATAGGAGACAAAGTAGAAAGTGAGATCTTTGATAAGTTCCTTTTTGGGTGAATTGCCGCAATCGGCCTGCACGTTTAGCTTCATGTGGTTTGTATGGCTAATCCCTCAAAATCTTCTCCATGGCCTTCCCTTTGGCCAGCTCATCCACCAGCTTGTCCAGGTACCGGATCTTCTGCATGAGTGGGTCTTCGATCTCTTCAACCCGGTGACCACAGACCACACCGGTGATTTTGGAGACGTTGGGGTTAAGCTTTGCCTGATCAAAAAAGTTCTCAAAATCTGTTTTCTGCTCGATTATCTGTTGTAGTGCCTGCTGGTCATACCCGGTAAGCCACTCGATGATGGTATCTACTTCTTCTTTGGTACGTCCTTTCTTTTCAGCTTTTACCACATAATGCGGATATACGCTGGCGAATGAGGTGTTAAATATTCTATGTTTTGCCAATTGGTTGTTGATTTATGGGACTATAAAGCTAAAGACTTATGTATTTAAAATCCAGGATTTATAAAGGCCAAGGCGGGGTTCTTCACCTAAATCCCCCCTTGCCCCCTTTATGCACGGGCATAACGCTTGATTAAGGCGCTGTAGCAAAGGGGGATTACCAAGTAATGACGTTTTCATCTTTAGCTTGCTCAATCCCTCTAGTTTTAAAAAATAAGCCTTTCGTTAAAACTTGACAGCATTGATTATAGAAGTATTCCCCCTTATAAAAGGGGGAAATAGGGGGATTAAAGAGTTTATGCTCTAGCATTAGATTGGGTTGTCACCAACCAGAAGCGAGGAATTATATCAAGAATGCCACCAATGCACTAATTGATAGCTAATAAGATTTTTTGATAGGATCTGCACGAAGTCCTCCTTCTGTGGTAGCTGCTTCTAATCCCCCTTGCCCCCTTTGTGCACGGGCCTAAGCCTTGATTAGCGGGCAGTAGAAAAGGGGGATTTCCAAGTAATGATGTTTTCATCTTTAGTTTGTTCAATCCCTCAAATTTTTAGCTCTAGGTTGGTGCCTGCCTATCGGCGGTTTCCACTACGCTACCGGTATATTGAAAATAACCATTAAATTGATAATTTTTTCGAAATGATTATTAGAAGTAATCCCCCTTTAAAAAGGGGGACACAGGGGGATTTAGAAAATGTACTACCTACCCTACAACAAAAATCTAAAACACTTCTCAAGAATGTTACGCAAAAACAGTACACTCTCAGAGGTGCTTCTTTGGCAAGAGCTAAAAGCTGGTCAGATGGAAGGGTTCAAGTTCAATAGACAAAAGCCACTTGGAAAATATATCGTTGATTTCTATTGTAAAAAGTTAAATCTTGTTGTTGAAGTGGATGGCGACAGCCACCATAGCGAACTAGCTCAAGTAAAAGATACCAAGCGACAAAGAATATTGGAACAAATGGGATTAAGTTTTCTTAGGTTTGACGATCTGGATGTAAAACACAATATGGCATTTGTCCTTACAGAAATCTATGATTTTATTGAGAACTGGAAAAATCATTGAGACTAATTCCATGATTAATTAAAGAGAGTTCTTGTACATAGTAGGTTTCCTGTAGCTCCAATTAATGGTAGGTGAGGACACTTACCACGGATAGTGGGTATTTGTGGTTTCTATCCCCGAGGTCTGTCCACTGACAAACCTTTCTTCTGATGTCGGATGTTCTCTTGGTCTGAGGGGACAGACCAAGGAAGTTATTAATTCCTTAGGGGGGATTCTTCACCTAATCCCCTTGCCCTATGTCATTCAACGAGACTTCTTTTCTCTCAAAGCCAGCAAGCCCAGCACCGGACCAATGGCTAATAGCGTGAATATACTTTTTGAGGCAGTCAGTGTACTTAAAATATTGATCAATTGAATGCTGACGATGGTGATTGAAAACCCAATGCAATTGACAATGGTCAATGCTGTGCCTTTGATCTCAGGAGTAGCATTCTGGGCTACCAGGGTAGAGAAAAGCGGGCTATCTGCGATGACCACCATTCCCCAAAACAGCAAAAACCCAACAAATATCACCGGAGCATTGGTATTGAAAAACCATGGAGACACCAGACAGCAAGCACCTGATAGGAGGAGCGCCCAAAAAGCTGCTTTCTTTGTTCCTACGGTCTGGGCTACATATCCTCCGATCATACAGGCTACTCCACCAATGGCAATGATGAGGAATGAAAGCAATGGAATGTTGAATGAGGCTGACGGATTTATACGGGCATACTCCTTCAACATGATCGGTACAAAAGCCCAAAATGCATAGAGCTCCCACATGTGCCCAAAGTATCCAAAGGCTGGCGATCGGAACTGTTGATTTCGGAATACACTGAAAAAGGCAGACAGATCCACTTTCTGTCCGGCTTTTCTGAAAGGTCCATCAGGCACCAGGAAGAAGAGAACTAAACCACCTAAGATGGCTATCGCTGAAATGATCATCACAACCAGCTTCCACGGAAAATCACTTGTCATGTCCCGTAGCAAATGCGGAAAGGCCGTCCCAATCACCAATGCCCCTACCAGGAACCCCAATGACTTTCCCAGGCCTTTTTCGAAGTAGTCAGCGGCGATCTTCATCCCTACGGGGTAGATCCCCGCCAGGAAGAAACCCGTGAGAAACCTGAAAACCAGGATGCTTACCAATGTATTCCCCTCCCAGATCACCCCCAGATTAAACAGTGCGCCAAAAAATGCGCTCACCAGAAATACTTTTGAAGGCGAGAACCGGTCCGCAATGGTCAGGATCGCAAAAGTCAGGGTGCCGGTAATAAACCCGAATTGTACCGCTGAGGTCAGATGACCCAAAGCACTTTCCTGTAGATCGAAATCTCTTACCAGGTCACTCATCACCCCATTCCCCGCAAACCAAAGGGAGGTGCAGCAAAACTGCGCAATGACAATGACCGGAAGGATATATTTTGGGCGGACGTCAGATTGATCTACCATTTTGAGGATTGTCGGAATCATGGTTCCGCAGGATCCCAAATCTAGGTAGTTTTCAGGTTATTTGAGTTATGAGATGGATGGTTGGTCTTGAGTGGGGCACATAAAGTAAATCTTATTTTACTTTCAATGACTCAAGTTTCATTAGGTCTAAGCTACAAACTCTGCTGGAGGGCTTTGGCGCTTCTTAGCCGAGATCCACCCGGAAGGTCAAACAACATCTCAGTCCTACAACGACCGGAGACGTGACAGGAATGAGCACAACAGTCCTTAGGCCATCGCTTCTCTTCGCACCGGCTGTTGTACTTCCCGCTGATTTCTGATGTAGATGACCCCAAAAGCCAGAAACACACCCATTGCTGCCATGGCAGCTCCCACAATATTCGGGGAAGTAAAACCAAACCCCATGGCAATAGGTAGTCCGCCAAAATACGCACCAGAGGCATTTGCGGTATTAAAAGCACTTTGATTCAGGGAGGACCCCAAGACCTCAGAACCTTTTGCAGTATTGATCATCACCATTTGTATTGGAGTCCCTACAGTAAAAGCTACTACACCCACAATCAGGGTCATCACGAGCACCATGACCGGGTTAGAAGCCAGAAAAACATTGGCAACTAGCAACACTGCCATTGTGGTGAAACTGACGATCACAGCATGGATCGGTGAGAAGTACTTCAGAATTTTGGCTCCCAGAATGTTGCCAATGACCATTCCGATACCCGCCAAAGTCATGGCATAGCTCACCACATATTCCGGATGTCCTGCCACCTCGGTGATCACTGGAGCGATATAGCTATACCAGGCAAAAAGTCCTCCGGTACCTATGGTGGTCAGCAGTATAACTGACCACAATTCCGGATTCTTAAACAGTTTTATGTCCTCGGAAAAACCAGCCGTTGATGCTTTCGGCATCACAGGCATCCAGAATTTCACCGCCAGCATGGTGGCAATTCCTATCACCCCAGTGATCATGAAAGCAATGCTCCAGTGAAATTGATGTCCCAGGTATGTACCTATGGGCACACCAATTACATTGGCAAGGGTCAAACCACCAAACATGATGGCAATGGCCTTTGCTGATTTACCAGGAGCAGACACCTGACCAGCTACTACAGCACCAATACCAAAAAAGGCTCCATGTGGCATCCCTGCCAAAAACCTCAAGATCAACAACGAAGTATAACTATCTGCTAAAGCCGAAAGCGAATTGAAGACTGTAAACCAGGCCATCAGCATGATTAGCACAATATTAGACGACCAACGTCCACCGATGGCAGAAAACAAAGGTGCACCTACCACAACACCCAGCGCATAGGCTGAGATGAAGTGACCAGCCTCAGGAATGGTAATATTTAAAGAACCGGCCACATCCGGTAAAATTCCCATGATAACGAACTCCGTCATACCGATACCAAACCCACCAAAGGCCAGCGCTAACAAGGATCTATTCATAAAAAGAATCAAATAAGGTGATTTTTTAACAAAATTATCTTTTAAATAGACATCAAACAATCAACCATGGAAAATGATTCAAATATTTTACAGAGTAAACTATTTATTTATGAAATTTTCAATTCTTATTTTCTGTCAACTCTTATTCTTCTTACAACAGTTTTTGTGTCAGTGACCTTGAATAATCAATGAGTTGATCTGAGATTTACATCATATAAATTCAATGATCATCTTGGATCCAAGAAGATACTGTTATTGGGTTTTTACTTCAATATTTAAGAAAGATACCAGCATACTGTCTTTAGTGAATTTTAAGTCCGCCAAAAAGTGTTGATCACTTCCATTGATAAAGTTTCTACCCATAAGCCCCGTATATTGACAAAAGTGGATGTCGTATGCTTCAGGATTTGCTCCTGCAACAGTTGTATGAATATGGCGGTTGTCTCCAGAACTACTATAATTACCGGGAAGAATGGTTTCAATAAAAACCTGTCCATACTGATTCGAAATAGCCGATCCACTAAGCCTGGCAGTAGATTCATCCCCTGAGACTGTAGGTTCGTATTCACCAGTGGTTGATGTATGATAGAATTTGATATTTTGATTGATTAGAGGTTTTCGGCTCTCTTTGGACATAAAAGTAAGACACAACATTAATCTATGCCCTGGCTCTTCCTTACCACATATTTTAACTTGACTTTCCGACTCCAATCTTCTGAATCCCTCCAATAGCTCCATCTCTGCTTCATTGATTTGCTCTATTGATTGATCTACCGAACATTGGAAAAAAACAAAAGCTGTAAATACAAAAGCAAGTTCAAGTAGGTATTTCATAAACAACCAGTCCAATTTGGATTAAATAAGATTTAGTCAAATCAAATAGACTTAAGTCTAAATTTAACGAAGCCAATGCTTTCTAGCACTCCAGGTAATTATGGTTGAGGTTTGTATGGTGTCATTAAGGCGTGAGCGCATTAAAAAATACCTGGCAATGGTATCCTTTTGGCAAGGGAGAAATCAATTACTTATCTTTTGCCTTATTTCTTCGGCTCTACGATACAACTCTTTGTCATCCGGGTTATCCATCGCCTTTTCGTATGCTTCTATGTAATCCGGATGATTTCGGAAAAAAATCCTGACCATCGTCAAGCCCGGGATGGTATAAATGATTCCGGAAAGGCCTACTACAAGCAAACTTCTGATCAGCATGTTGCGGTAGAAAGTGGTACGCGTATTGATCAAAAATTTAATCAGCACAACGAGGCATAAAATGCTTCCCGGAATCAGTCCCACAGTTAACATGATACCTGATCCTGGTAGCTGTAATAGCTTGAACCAGCATTCCAACAGATAAAATACTCAGCACTATCCCTCCCGCAGCGGCTCCCACCAACCTCAATACTGAAATCCCCTCATAGTATTCCTTTTTGAACATCCTGCGAATAGGAATTTTATTGAAATAAAACATACCAAGCGGGTTATAGATGCAAGCTAATATGCTCAATGAGATACTTAACAGGATCGATCCACCAGAGATCAGAAGCAGCATCAATGCGGTTCCAAGAATGACAAGGAACGCCGAAATTATTTCAAGACGTTTCATGATGAGTTGTTTACCAAATCTAGCGCAGAAGTTCTGTATTTTTTATAACGGAAGAACAAAAAGATTAATCAATTCAGAAAGTAATCATTGTCTGGGTTTTTAATACCTCCAAACTAGTAGGCATCAAATAAATCAGTTTTTAATGTTTACTTGTTTCCAGACATCAAAATAAAGTCTTACATTTGAGTAAACATCAAAATATTAATTATTTGACGTTTACTCTAAATCAGACATCAAATGACAAAGCCCCTGTTCCACATTAATCCTGATAGAGAAGTCCCCTGGAATGATCTTCCGGATTTGCCACTCGCTGCGGAATTGTACAGAACAGTAAGCATCCTGGAACAGCTGGGCAATACCAAATCAGCACTCGGTAGGCTCCACGGGAGATCGGTAGCCATACCTAATCAAGGAATCTTTATCAATACCATCAGCTTGCAGGAAGCAAAGGCATCCAGTGAAATCGAGAATATTTTTACTACTGATGATGAACTTTACCAGGCATATAGTGAAAAAAACGATGAACCAGTAGTGAAAGGACCAGCCAAAGAGGTGTTGAGATACCGGGAAGCCTTATGGGCGGGTCATGATTATCTCAAAACCAAACAGCTCTTTGACCTTGATTACTTTATCAGGATATACCAAATTGTGAAACAAACCAATGATGGTGTAAGGCCACCCAGCGCCAGAATTTATATCCGGCAAGGAGGAAGTGGCCCTAATGCAGGCAAGGCTATCTATACGCCACCCAGAGGTAAAGAGATACTGGAAAGGAAGCTCAACAATCTCGCTGATTTTGTGAATGACGATGAGAAATATCCAGTAGATCCCTTGATCAAAATGGCCATCGCGCACTATCAGTTTGAGGTCATCCACCCATTTCGGGATGGCAATGGCCGGACAGGAAGGATTTTCAACATCAATATTCTCACTCAAAAGGGATTGCTGGATCTGCCCATTCTCTTTCTCAGCAAATACATCATCGACCACAAGTATGAATACTATTCCCTACTTGCGGGTGTTACTCAAAGAGGCCTTTGGGAGGCATGGATACTTTTCATGCTCAAAGCCATAGAAGTAACCTCCAACATTACCTTCAATAAGATCAATAACATACTTGATGCCAGGGAAGGAATTATTGAGTCGATCCGGGCAGAGACCAAAATCCGAAGGCCTGACCAACTGGTTCAAAGAATTTTTGTTCAGCCCCTGACTAAAGTAAGTCACCTCACGGACGAAAAGATCTACGCTGAAGGAACTGCCCGAAACTACCTTAATCAGCTATGTGACCTGGGCATTCTTGAAAAGAAGACCATCTCAGGACATCACTATTATTTAAACCTGGAGTTGTATAGAATTTTGGCAGAATAGTTCTTAACACCTCCTAAATAAACTCCTACCAATATTGGGTACTAAAGGCCTTTGCTTGTTCTAAGGAGCGTTAACATATTTCAGATTTTCACAAATCCCCAAGAACTGTAAACATTTTGGCTCAACGTATGATTGATAATAATCTAATCATGGTGCAGATTAATTGCGACGCAAGGAAATATGGGATTGAATGAACGTGAAAAGAACAGAATCATCGAAATGGCCTGGGAAGACAGGACGCCATTAGAGGCCATCGAATGGCAATTTGGGTTAACTGAAAAGGATGTCATAAGATTGATGCGATCAGTGTTGAAAAGGAGTAGTTTCTTGCTTTGGAGAAAACGAGTGAATTCCGGCTCCGGACAAAAGCATCTAAAGAAAAGAACCAATCTTATTTCGCGTTTCAAATCCACTCGCCAAAGACCAATCAGTTTGAATAAAATAAGTAAACGCTGATATCAGCGCAAAGTATGTAAGCATTCTGGCCATGGAAAAGATCAACCTTGTATGGTTAAAGCATGACCTCCGTACTCAAGACCATGCCCCTTTTGAGGCGGCCGAAAATGACGGTTTGCCCTATCTTACGATCTTCATTTTTGAACCGTCTATTCTGGCTCACCCTGACACTTCTTTGCGCCATCAGCAATTCGTCTATCATTCCATCTCTGAACTAAACCAAACCCTTAAGACCTACAATCGAAAAGTTGAAATTTTCTATGGTGAAGCTTCCGAGGTATTCAGTTTTTTAGTTACGAAATTTCACTTGAATAAAGTATTCTCATATCAGGAAACCGGCATAGAATTGACCTGGATGCGAGATAGGAAAGTCAATGGATTTTTCAAGAAGCAGGGAATTCTTTGGAAGGAATTTCAGCGAGATGGTGTTGTCAGAGGTATCACCAACCGTGACGGCTGGGATAAAAGCTGGTACAGCACCATGTCGAAACCAGTGATTAAAAATATATACACAACAAGTGAAACTTCTTCATTTCATCATCCTTTTCTGATCCCTGCTGATTATCTAAAACAGCTAGAAGTATATCCAGAAATCTATCAGCCCGCTGGAGAAAGTAACGGCTGGAAATATCTACATTCCTTTGTCAATCACCGAGGTTTCGACTACAGCAGGCATATCTCCAAGCCAGCAGAGAGCAGAAAATCGTGTGGACGGATCTCCCCTTACCTGGCATGGGGCAACCTGAGTATCAGGCAAGCTTATCAGCATGTGAAAAATCATGACAACTTCAGTTCGGCTAAGCGACCATTTGGTTCTTTTCTCATACGACTTAAATGGCACTGTCATTTCATTCAAAAATTTGAGGTGAAGTGCGAGTATGAACATACGTGCATTAATCGAGGCTATGAACTATTATCACATACAAATGATGACCAAAAGCTCCAAGCCTGGAAAATTGGTGAGACAGGTTTTCCAATGGTAGACGCATGTATGCGATGTGTTACCAAATCGGGATGGATCAACTTTAGAATGCGGGCTATGCTTGTTTCGTTTTTGTGCCATCATCTGGATCAGGACTGGCGAGCAGGAGTTTATCATCTGGCACAGCAATTCCTTGACTATGAGCCTGGCATTCACTATCCCCAATTTCAAATGCAAGCGGGAACAACGGGAATCAACACCATCAGAATTTACAATCCGGTGAAACAAAGCAAGGACCATGATCCTGAAGGGCTCTTTATCAAAAAATGGATACCTGAATTGGAGAATGTACCCATTGAGTATATCCATGAACCCTGGTTGATGACGGAGATGGATCAAAGCTTTTATGCCGTTAGAATAGGTGAAGATTACCCGCTACCGATCGTTGATTTGGGGGCAAGTGGAAAGCAGGCAAGAGCTAAAATATGGGGACATCGAAAAAACCAGGCAGTAAAATCGGACAACAAACGTATCCTGGCTACGCATACCAGAGCAGGAAGAAAAAATTCATGATGATCTGTATTCTTCCAAAACCATCAGGAAGGTCGCTGAATAAAGTTCGACGGAAAACAATTGGTTTGTATTTTTAGTATTACTCACATGCTTTTGACTAAACAGGACATCCATAATCTAAGCAGAAAGAAAAGGCTGAATATCATCAATTCTGTCACAGGTATCAAACCTGCCAACCTGATTGGAACCACATCCAGAGAAGGCCAGACAAACCTGGCTATTTTCAGCAGTATAGTACATCTGGGAAGCGATCCTGCATTGCTTGGATTTATCACACGACCTACTGGAGAAGTTCCCAGACACACTTATGAAAACATCAAGGAGATCGGATATTACAGCATCAATCAGGTTTCTTTAAATATCACTAAAAAGGCACATTATACCTCTGCAAAGGTGGACAAGGATACCTCAGAGTTTGATCGCATGAATTTATCAAAAGAATTCATCGGGGATTTTAAGGCCCCTTTTGTTAAGGAAAGCAGACTTAAAATCGGATTGAAATTTGAACAGGAAATTCCAATTCCGCTCAATAAAACTATTTTGATCGTGGGATCAATAGAACTCTTACGGATAGAAGATGGGGCAGTCAATGATCTGGGTTATATCAACCTGGAATATCTGAATGCATCCGGCATCTCAGGGCTCAACTCCTACTACAAGCTAAGCTTTCATGAAAGCTTCCCCTACGTGAGGAATAACGAAATACCCGATTTTGGCTCATAAGAAACTAAACTTACCGGTGAAAATATGCGCTACATGCGGAAAACCATTTTCCTGGAGAAAAAAATGGGCAAGAGACTGGGAGGAGGTAAAATACTGTAGTGAAAGGTGTAGGAAAAATAAAAAAAACACATTTAAAAAAAGTATTCCCTCAGTTAACCTATGATTCTAAATTCATACCTCTCCTTTTAGTTACTTAAGAAATCACAATAACCTCAATTTGAAACCAGTTTCAGCCCTATAATAGACGCAATCAAAGTCGTGATGAAAAAGAGTCTCCAGAAAGTCGCAGGCTCTTTAAAGAAAAAGATCCCAACAAGCACAGTCCCCACAGCCCCAATACCTGTCCAGACGCCATAGGCAGTTCCAATCGGCAATGTCTGAGTTACCCTGACCAGCAGTACCATACTGATCGCAAGACATACGAAAAACCCCATGTACCAATAGATGGTTTCTGTTCCTGAGGTTTCTTTGGCTTTCCCCAGACAGGCCGCAAAAGCGACTTCAAAAAGACCAGCGATGATCAATAGAATCCAGTTCATGTAGTTAGAAATCAGAAGTCAGAAATCAGGAATCAGAAGTCAGAAGTCAGAAGAGGTCTTTAGATCCATTGATGATAATTTCTCCATAATCCTCGAAATTGTAGGTCACTTCCCATTGTGCAGGTAGCTGATCCAGTTCCTTTCTCAGCACTTCGGAAGAGATACCACTGGCTCCTTTTAGCGTCAAAGGCACTTTTACCAACTCCAGTGAATTGGGTGAGATCGTCATCTGAATACTTTCCTGACCAAACTGGAAGTGTTCACTATTTTTAAGTGCTACACTCACTACCATTGGTACTTCCTGACTGTTGAACAGCTTTAGCTCAAGGGTTTGACTTTGGGGGAATGTATCTACCTTCAATGGGGCACCAATACTTACTACCTTTCTTTGAACCTCCATTTTCAGGTAATCTTCAATATCACCTTTATCAATTTCCTCATCCCAAATGCCATTGAGCAGAAGGTTGGCCATGATAGGGCCATCATCGGTCATAGTCACCCACATCACATGATCAAATTCACCAAAGATCGGTCCCCGCAGCTTGCTTCCACCACCGGTTGTGGCCAGGGTGATATAGTTGCTGTTTTCATGAGTATCGTGGGTATACCGATGGATATGACCTGCATATACGGTGTGCTTCCTACCTTGAAGCATCCCTTCAATTTCTTTCCATCCACTCGGATCTTCAGGCTTCTCACCACCTAAATGCCCTTCGCTTAGCCAAACGGGCTTGTGCAGGAATACAAGTGTCCACCTCACATCCGGGTTTTCATCAAGAGCCTGTTTAATGTAAGCTCTCTGATCTTCAGAGAAAAAGGAACTCCTATGGGCGTCAAGACCTTCCTCACTATTCAGACAGAGGAACAGTACATCGTGGTAGACAAAGTGATAGTAGGTCCTCCCCAGACGCTGTTTCCAGATGTCTTCCATCACCTTGTTGGTAATATCATGATTACCCACCACATAGAAGAAGGGCATATCCAGGCTTTCCACATAGCTATCAAACTCCTCCCACTGGCGATTGATCTCCGCTTCATCTTCAGTATATCCGGTGATCAAATCACCCACACTCATCACAAACTCCGGCTGGAGCAGATTCACCTTTTCTGCTCCTTTTTCGAATACACCTGGTCGCAATCCTCCTGTTCGGTCAGTTACAATCACAAACTGGAAATTCGTTGGATCATTGTTCCACTCCAGCTTTGTCCATGGATTGAGAGTATCAGAAACTTCAATTTTTGCTGCCTGCTTTCCCGATTGGGGAGTACAATAGGTCAGCAATAAAAGAACAGAAATCGGTAATGAATAGTGAATGAAGGATGAAAGAAATTTCATGGCTAAGGGTTGGTTTTAATTATTGACAAACATGTAGTTTCTTTATTACATGCCTATCACGGTTCTATTATGGGTTGGTTAAATATTGTTCCTTGAACTATTTGCTCCAGTTAGGAGAAAGGTAATCAACCCTTAACAATTCTACTAACCTGTCTCTCAGAATTCCATTTTTCTTCCTGATCAAAAAATTGCAATAACTCCTCTGTTAGTGACTTACCCTTGTTGGCATTAAACCAGTTTTGGATGGCAATTTTCTTCGTTTCTGCATCTGCATTTTCAGCTTTTAGCTTCGCAAGCATATCCGCTGCTCCTTGTGGTCGTGGACCCCAGACAAACAGATCTGTATCAGACCCATCTTTGATGATGAGCTTCGGGATGCTTTTACTTCCATTGGTTAGGTAGCTGTCTATCAGGAACGGTTCGCTATCCCTCAATTGAATATCATAGGAGATCAGCTCATTAAGCTCAGTCATTCTTACCAGAAATGGAATCACATGTGCAGCATCTCCACACCAGGGTTCAGTGATGATTATCCATTTTTGTGGCGAGGTAATGGCTTTTAATATGGTAGAAAGTTTTTCGTCCAACACCAGCAGTTTATCCCAGCGCTTCATCCTCGACCGGTTGAGCCTGGTGTATTCCATGTACGATTCCTTACTATAGTAGGAAGGATTTGCTAATATTTCTTCAAACAGCTGCTTGTATCCTGTATAATTCATCTAAAAATCTCTTTCTTCTTCATTCACAATAAGTGAAAAGAAAGATATGATGAGAATTGTTCCCCGCATTCTATAAATCTTGTTTTTTACTGATGAATTTGTCGGTTGGGGTACTTTGATTGAGTGAGATTGAATTCTTAGAATTCCTACAGTTAATGGAAGTGTGTTTAGCTTGTGAGTAAGATCCGTCTAACGCTGAACGGGTACGAGATGGGAAGGAAGTGGTTTTTAGTTTAGCGGGATTTGGAAATCCTTTTTATCTAAAGTCCGACATGCCCTACAGAACATTTCGAACAGTCAGTTGAATTCTCAGAATTCATTCGGTCACAGGAGTGTTTATAGCTAGTGGGTGAAGTCTCTTTGACGACAGACAGTCGTGGGACAGACCAAGGAGATTCTGATCAACTTTTGCCAGTGAGGGATAATTCTTCCAATGGATTGAATTTTTGATGGTTCTGGTTATAGGATATAATGACCAGATGATGAGGACTGCAAATAATACTTGCTTTTTAAATGCGCTCATCTGATCAATCTTTTGATCTATGACACTAAAAACCAACAACAGAATAGGGATGTATAAAACAGCCAAATAGCGTTCCAGATCAGACAAATAGCTAAAATCCTTCACTTTGTCATTTACAGGGGAGTAGTCAATGAGGAGCAGAAATAAATAGTAGGTGATTGAAATTGTCATTAAGAAAAACTGGTCCTTAGTCAAGCGGAGTTTGGTCTTGCTCCAAACTACGACCAGGATGATTAACACGGCCAACAAATAGAACTGTCCCAGTTGAAAGACCAGCTTACTCGGAAGGAACCAGGAGAAGAAAATGTCCTGATAATAACTGCGAAACAAATTGGGGAAAAAGCTGGTAAAAAGATTGGCCGCAAAAGCGCTGAATCCTGTTCCCTTTTGCTGGTAATGCAATCCGATCCAGATTAGCGTTGGCAAAACTGAGATAAGGCCATAAAAAAGACCTCTCAATAGGGAAGTTCTGTTTGGTTTTTTAAAATCAATTAAAACAAGTGCAAAAGCGGGCACCAGAAACAGGCCGGCATACCGCTGAAGGCATATTAAAACACCCAGTGCCACCAGACCATAGAAATAAACTGGTTTTCCTGTTCTCTGAAACGCTAATAAGGCCATGATCTTAAAAACCAGGAATGTGATAAAAAGCGGCTCTGACCACAGAAAGTTAAATTGCATGAGTATTGGCGTAGAGAAGGCTAGCCAAATTGCGCACATGATTTGCAATCGCATGTTCTGAATAAAATGCCTGATCAGTAAAATCATTCCCCAGCACAGGGACAGATAGCACAGGAGATTGAAGTATCTGTAGACCTGCAAATCACCTTCAAACGACGACAGAATCAATGGAAATAAAGGAGCCCAATTGGTGAAGGATTCGCCGCTCGTGGTTAATAGTTTTCCTTCGCTTTTGAAAGTTTTAGCTGCATGCAGGTATTCCCATGAGTCATAAGTCAGATTCATCTGGCTTGTTGAATAAGTCAACAGAATAAATGAGCAACCAAATATTATGATGAGAATTAAGGTCTGGCGATTGACTTGCATGCTTTGAACGCTTAGTTCATGTGAAGATAGGCTTCAACAGGTAAAAGATTAAGATATTTTATGGTTGAACTCCACCTTACAAGCCTGATTGTCAGTGGACTACCAGCCATTAGGATTGAAAAGATCATCCGGAGTGGATAATTGTAGGTTCAATCAATCTGTTCCGGGGCAATGGGGCCAGGCACGATATTCCTCACAGGCTTTGTCGTTTTCAGATATGCAAAAATGGCCTTTAGATCCTCATCTGTCATGTTGCGGTAGATTGGCCAAGGCATAGGTGGCAGCAAAGATCGTCCTCCTTCCAGTCCTTTGTACTTTCCTTTTTTCAAGGCAGTTAAAAACTGATTCTCTGTCCAGTTGCCGATACCTGTTTCATCAGATGTAATATTGGCAGCAAAGGATACTCCCCATGGTCCAACAGCGCTGGTGAGCTGTTGATTAAATAGCACCCAATCTATCAGGATTTCCTTTTTGATTTCCGGTAGTGGCATGTCTTCCGGATAGCCTGACAATAACCTGGATGGATCAGGTTCTGGTCCAAGTGATGTCATCACCTTGGGTGAATGGCAATCATGACAAGCCGATGTATTTACCAAGTATTCACCACGCTTGATCAGTGCCTCCTGACTAAATACCTGAGATTCTGCTGGCTTATCAGAGTCCTGGCATGATAGCAGGATAATTCCCATGGAAAAGCTATAAACAAGCGCAAGTTTAGCTGTCACCGACAGGCGGGTAACTTGCATATAGAATTGCTTAAAGTCCATTTTTAGTTTGATCAGTATTTATAGTGTCGACAGCACTTTTAGTTTGTTATTTATTGTTTGTATCAAATACCTGTATGAAATCTTATCTGATTTGCTTAGTGAAGCTCTGCCCTGATAAATACCCCGTAGTTCTTTTCCAGTATTCGGGATGGGCCGTACCAATCAGCATTTAATCCAACTCCCATGGTGATGCTTTTTGCAGTTATCCCAAGGCGTAGATAGTCGAAGCTACTATTGTGTTTCCAATCTGTAAGGTTGGCATTGTGCATCACATGAACTCTCGTATACAGCTTGAGCTGCTGAGAAATGGGCGGACAATATTCTACAAGTGCCAGGGTCTCAAAGCTGCTTCCGCCCTGAAAGTAAACGCCTGGCACAACCACAATCAGCCAGCTACCAGCGAGTTTAGAAAATTGAAATCCAGCGAAATAGTTCAGTCCAACCACAGAGTTGAGGTTTATCCCGGAAGTGATCCTAAAATCTCCGTAGAGTGGATATGAAATTAAAGAAGATGAAAAAAATTCATTGTGTGAAACCTCATTTTGATTGTTAGCGGAAAAAGTTGTGATGTTAAAATAATTAATTGGCAGGACTGGTGAAACAGACCTGTCTACGACCAAAAGTGAATAGAACTTTTGATTTCCCTGCAACAGTTCGATTGGGATGGGTGGCGGTGGGATGTCCTGAGATTTTACCCAAAGCCAACAATTTAGGAGCATCAGAGTCATCGCAACTCTGATTAAATAATTCCTTTCGATGTGCAGTTGATGATGCTTCATTTCTCCTGAGTTTGATGGTCCAAAATTAGATTTCGGATCAGGTGAAATGCATTCAAGTACATTAAGAACGCTTCTTAAACTACCTTAAGTAGATCTCTCTGAAGCAAGCTTTCTTCTTATCTGGCTCAGAAATTCCGGTGTAATACCTAGATAGGAGGCTATCTGATGTTGTGGCACGAGCTGCTCAATATCCCGATGGTTTTTCACAAAATTGAGATAACGCTCAGTAGCCGGCACACACAGGTTATCGATGATTCTACGTTGATGGGAAATAAATGCATTGGAAAGCATAATCCTAAACATCCTCTCAAACTTCGGGTACTTTTCGAGAAGATTTTCAAAGTCAGTTTTGCGTATTTGAAGGACCTCGCTATCTACGAGTGCATCAATATTCAGTTTTGAGGGGATGTTTTTGGTCAAACTCTCCATATCAGAAATCCACCAGTTCGCTATAGCAAATTGAACGATATGAATTTCACCGTTCGCATCTACAAAATAAGACCGAAGGCAGCCACTGACCACAAACGACTCAACCGAACAAAAATCCCCTGCCTGAACCACAAGCTGCCTTTTCACATATTTTCTGGACTTGAAAAGCGACAAAAAGTACGCAGCCTCTTCAGGAGTTGGTTCGATAAAACGCTTTACGTAGCTAAGCAGCTGTTCCGACATACCACAATTTACTACCTACAATTAACTTATGAAGGAAGAAGATCAATCATAATATGATGAAACCAATGATCAAATCGGTTATGGCTTAGATGGCTAAATATATTACAACTCCTTTACAACCTTACAGGGATTTCCAAAAGCCAATACATTGTCAGGAATGTCTTTTGTTACCACGCTGCCTGCTCCAATGGTTACATTGTCACCAATAGTAACTCCAGGGAGGATAATAGCCCCTCCACCAATCCAGGCTTTATCACCAATCGACACTGGTTTTGCGGAAGTCAGGTATGGAGTTTCGGTATCACTTTCTATCACCCGTTCGGAGGCTTTCATGGGATGTTCTGCCGTGTAGATCTGCACAAATGGGGCGATGAGTCCATTTTTTCCAATGGTGATTTTATGGTCATCGAGAAAAATACAATTGGTATTGACAAAAGTGTTTTTACCAATCGAAATATGCTCACCATAATCACAGTAGAAGGGTGCTTCTATCCAAACACCAGAACCCTTGAATCCTAGCAAGTCATTGAGTAGTCTCTCGTGTTCTTCCAGCAATTCCGAATCCAGGCTATTGAATGCTTTAAGCAGCTTGCGGGTCCTGTGATACATCGCGATCAGTTCAGGATCTCGTGCATCATAGTATTGCCCTGCCAGTAATTTTTCTTTCTCGGTCATATATTCTGAAGTCGAACGCTTCCCAAAAGAAACAAAAAATATTAGTGATGCGCTTAGACAAGGGCAAATAATGCAATGTAACTAATTATTAAGAGCTAATCACTCAATGGCCTCAATACCATCCTCGTGAAGCCTGGCTAAACCCTGCTGCATAGCCTTAACTTGTTCCGCAGGATGTCCTTGCCAGTTGGTCACTTCACCCACTACCCTGAACGGATGCCTTGAACGGTAAGACATGGTTGGATTGCCAGAAAACTTTTGGTCAGTAAGGTTGGGATCATCCTCTATACTCCCGGTAGGCTCTACCAGGTAGATTCGCTCACGACCAACCCCAATAGCCAGCTCGGCTCCCCAAATAGCAGCATCCAAAGTGGAGGTGAGATAAATGTAATTGGCCTTATTTTTTTGTCCGAAATTAGAATTTTGTCCCACTTCAACGAAGTCTCCGATCCTGAGATCAGCTTTAGTACCATGAAAATAAGTCTGAGCAAAAGTACTAGGGCTTAACCAGGTCGATGTGTCTTTATTGTCTTCCTGCAATGTGATGTAATTTGAGTTTCCCTTCAAATTTAATGTCTATTTTTCATAACGGAAGGATAGCAGGATGTATTGTTTAGATTTTCAGTTTCATCATGAAAATCCGCAATCGTCAATTCAGAAATTTCAATTAAACTCCAACACGCGGTCCAGCTCCCTGCCAAAGCCTTTGATCTCCAGGCGGTCATCATAGACACTTACAATGGCAAAGGCATTGGTGTCCTGCTCCACCATACCCTCAAAAGCCAGGTGATGGATGTTGTTCTCTTTTTGGTAATGTGCCTTATGAGTATGACCATTGAAGTAAGCGACTACGTTACTGTAATCATTTATGAGTTCAAGGAGCTTTGTATCATCCCACAGATTGTGGGCTGCATTCTTTGGCATCACCGGGAAATGGCAAAACAGTACAACTCGCTGCTTCTTTCGCTTCGCCAATTCGAGCTCCTCCTTTACCCAGGCTAGTTGTTTACTTCCCAGAGCGCCGTTCCAGGCATAGGCGTTTGGTGCATTAGCCTCTTTTAGCTTCTCGAATATCTCCTCAGCTTCTTTGTTCATCGCTACCCTTTTCAGCTCCATAAAGACTCACATGGTTACCATCGAGATAGATAAATCTCCAGCTTATCAACGATTTGGAATAATACCGATCCTTAAGGCCTAATAGTCCGGGAATCTGAGCTTTAAATTCCTCCTCAACAGCATATTCATGATTACCCAGTGCATGTTGTAACGGACATTTCAATCCATCGGCAATTCTGATCAGGGTGTAATAGCTCTCAAAGTCCCTGTCGATGAAATCCCCCAGGCTGGCTACAAACTTCAAATCATGTTGATTCAATTCAGTTACGGCTTCCGAGAGTTTTGCAGGGGACTGGCTGTAGTTTCTCGTGCCAGAGGTCTCACAGGCACAGTACTGTACATCGGCTATTACTCCGAATTGGAACTTCGGCTTTTCGTTCCCCTGACCGAATAATAAAGTACAGGATGAGCATATCAACACCCAAATTACAGATCTTAATAAACTCATCCCGACCAGTTACTTAAAGTTTAACACTCTTGCCTGTCGCGGCAGACTTATCCGCTGCGAAAACAATCTCGTGCGTTTTCATGCATTGCTTCAATCCGGTAAGCGGCATTGGCTCCCCGTCCAGGATTGACTGGAAGAACTGCCTGAACTGTCCCTCATAGGGGTGATCTGAGACATCCCCTGAATCAATCATTTTCAGTGCCAGCTCACTCCATCGCGACTTGTCTGCATGCAGTTTTTCTGAATGGAATTTGTTATCCAGCATACTCCCTTCACTACCAACCAGGTGCGTATGGAAGTAATAAGGCTGCAGACAATCTACCACTGCAGAACACTTGCCCACTTTACCACTTTTGAACTTCAAAATGGTCACGCTGGTAGTCTTGTATTCGTATGGTGAAAAGATCTCACTTTTGCTGCGGGTGTCGTAGCTGGTCACTTCTTCCACATCATCTCCCATCATCAGCAACAGGATATCCATGGCATGGCATCCTGCTGTTACCAGGGCACTACCACCCCCATCTTTTTTGGCGTTCCAGTCGAACTGGCCCACCCATGGACCAATACCATGATAGTAATCAACCTCACCATAGTGAAGGTCACCCAACAAGCCCTGATCAACGATTGACTTTGTCGACAGAAACTGATTTGACCATCGACACTCAAAGCAGATGGTGAACGATACACCAGCTGCTGTCACAGCTTTCTCCACCTCCAGACAGTCTTCCCAGCTTAATGCCATGGGCTTTTCCAGGATGATGTGTTTACCAGCTTTCGCAGCAGCAATGGCATGCTCTTTATGCATGTAGCTGTAACTACATATAGAAACGACATCAATGGATTTGTCTGACAGCATCTTATCAAGGTCAGTGTAAGATGTGATGTCCGATCCCCATTTCGCGCTAAGCTCAGCATCGTTGTGGGGTCTTGAAGAATAAATTGCATTCACAGTTGCATTGCCTGTACTATTGATGGCATCAATGTGTGCTGTGGCTACCCATCCGTAGCCGATAATTCCAACTCTTAGTTTTTTCATTTCAAAAATTTATCAACTCATTTCCCAACCTGCTCTTACAGGTTCTTTAATCAATTCATCGGCGCTTGGCCAACCTTTTACTTTCATGTTTTCGGCATCCCATTCAATTTTCTGTCCCCTCATTCTTAAAGAAAGCACACCCAACAAAGTGATCTCTGTCAACCTTGATGCATATTCGAAATTTGACAATGCCTGTGGTCCACCAGTGATTTCATCAATCCACTCCTTGTGGTGAGCGGAATTAACCCGTGGAATCGTTTGGTCAGGCTTTTTAAAAGATTCACCCAACTCCTGAGGAAATACCAGCGGAGGACTCCACATGCCGCCACTTTGTACGATCACCCCTTTTTCACCTACAAACATGGTTCCCCGACCTTCCAGGGTAAAACGTGAAGGCATCTCAGGAGGTAACTCAGGCTGTAATCCACCGGAATACCAATTGAGCTTCACTTCAGGCCTTTTATCTGTTGCAGGGAAGTAATAATGACCAATTTCTCCAAATGGCGCAATCTCTTTGCTTCTTCTGTTACCTGCAGGGAATACCTGTACACTTGTAGGGTCAGCCAGGTCAAGCCCCCATACCGCTACATCCATATCATGACAGCCAAAGTCACCCAGTGCACCTGCACCAAACTTCCAGAAATCTCTCCAGGTGATTGGCGTGTAGGACTCATGGTATTCCTGAAACTCTGTTGGCCCCAGCCACAGGTCCCAGTTCAGGCCTGCAGGAACGGGTGTCGGCTCAGTTGGAAGTCCCGTCAAACCCGGATTCCATCGTGTGGCGCCTACCCAACAGTTTACTTCCTTTACATTCCCAATCACACCCGCTCTCAAGTACTCAACAGTGGTTCTGAGTGCATCTGCCGCATGACCCTGGTTTCCCATTTGCGTGGCCAATCCGGTTTCTTTAGCCACCTCACGCATCTTACGGGCTTCCCAGATATTGTGACACATGGGTTTCTCCGTATAGACATGCTTACCTGCCCTCATCGAAGTGATGGAGATATAGGCATGGGTATTATCCGGTGAAGCACAAACGATGGCATCAATGGATTTCTCCTTTTCCAGCATCTCCCTGAAGTCTTCATAGATAGAGATCTTTTGTTTAATTGACTTTTCAGCGTATCCTTCTTCTATCAATTTCTTGAAAGGAACCCGTCCTGTTTCGTTGCCATACAAAACACCGGTAGGCATTTGATGTTCCATGGGATCAGCAACCGAAATCAACCTCACATTATCCAGCTTCATGAGCTCTCTTACACTATACATGGATTGTCCGCCTGCTCCCACGATCCCAACATTCACACGATCACTTGGGGGGATAAAACCCTTACCAAGCACATGTCTTGGTACAATCATAACTCCGGCTCCTGCTGTCGCCACTCCTTTAATAAATTTTCTTCTTGAATTGCTTTTCATTGTTTGACTCTGGGATATAAGATTTCAAAACTAAGCCAATACCTCTTGATGGCCTAATGAATGGCTGGATTAGCCTTGCCATAACCGGACAATTATTTCTACTATTTAGCTCCTCAGAAGATTACTCTTCAATCGACTTCCAACCTATGTCAATGTACTTCCAGTCAATTTCTTCTCCTTTGATGGTAAAATGCATGAAACCCTCCTGATTGTAATATTTTCCATCCCCCCGATCATCCACCCTTCTCCAGCTCGGCCTTCCCGCAAGTGAACCTCCTGTTATAAATCGGGTCTTATTTTGCACATTGATGTCCTCAATCCAATGCATGTGACCTTGCAGGACCAGCTTAAGATTATGATCGTTAAACAAATTCAGGACCTCATCACTATTCTCTACATATTTTATCGGGGCGGGTTCATTTGGGGGATAAACCTGGCGGTAAACCGTTAAAAAAGGAATATGTGTAGTAACGACTATCGGGGTGTCCTTACTTACTTTTGCCAGGTCGTTTTTCAGCCATTCTATCTGAGGTTCATTGATGATACCAACATACCGCTGGGCTCTTTCATCCAGGGAATTCAGCACAATAAAATGCCACCCCTTGTGGTCAAATGAGTAGTAAGTATCTCCAAAATATCTTTGAAACATGCCGTATTTGTAATCCGGATGATCAGCATCCTCTGGGCTCTCTTCATAGATTCCAAAGAGATCGTGATTACCAAGGCAGTGATGCATTGGCATCTTAAGTCGCTTGCTGGCTGATTTGAACATACTAAAAAGCGAGTCCGAGCGCTTAAAATTTCCTCGCAGCACATCAAAAACGAGATCACCCCCTGTCAGCACAAAATCAGCTTCCCTTTTGTTGATGGTATCTATGGCCAGCTCAAATCCTTCAGCAGCACGTCTTTCCTGCTGATAGTGTATGTCAGTCAGGAAAATAAATGAAAAGGAGTCTTTCTCCAGGACTTTCTTAATCCCTGTTTGCAAACTATGCCCAAGGTGTGGTGCAACCATTGCCCCTGCCGAAACGGCAGAGACCTTCGTAATAAAATTTCTTCTTGAACTTTTTTCCATAAAATGGATCGACATTTGAAGTTGATGATATGGTTAGATCTTCAGATTGTTAATTTACTGGTATCTGAATATAGTACGATAATTTTGGTTTTTTCGGCTAGTTCATTTCGTAAATGACTTTAAATTGTACTCCAAACCCAGATTGACCTAATGAATAAAATAAGCTCCCAATCCCTAAATGGAATCATTTTCCTTATCTCATTTTTAATCTTTTCATGTGACACCGGTAGTAATGGTGAACATACTAGAAAAGAAAAACCTAACATCATCCTCATGATGGGTGATGACCATGGCTTTGAAGAGACAGGATATAATGGACATCCCTTCCTGAAAACGCCGGTGCTTGATGAGATGGCAGCAAAGGGTTTACGCCTCGATCGGTTTTACTCAGCACATCCTTCATGCTCACCTACACGTGGGAGTATCATCACTGGCAGGCACCCTAACAGGTATGGAACCTACACACCAAACTATTCCATGCGACCTGAAGAAATTTCGATTGCCAGCCTGCTCAAAGAAGCAGGATATGCTACGGGTCATTTTGGTAAATGGCATGTTGGACCCGTAAAAAAAGAATCCCCGACAAGCCCGGGAGCCATGGGCTTCGATGAGTGGCTTTCACATGATAATTTCTTTGAACTTGATCCCGTCCTAAGCCGAAATGGAGAAGCTCCGGAACAGATCATGGGAGAAAGCTCGGAAATCATCATTGATGAAACCATCAGTTTCTTCAAAAAGTCGACAGCTAAGAATCAACCAGTCTTCGCCATCGTGTGGTTTGGCTCTCCCCATGAGCCTTACCAGGGACTTCCAGAGGATCTGGCATTGTACGAAGACCTGCCGGATTCATTGAGTGATCATTTCACCAGACTCACTTCACTGATCACCGGTTCAGGAACTGAAAGACCTCTTGATTCAGTGCTCCAGGAACGTTTTGCAGAGATCACAGCCATGGACCGTGCAATCGGTAAGTTGCGGTCATTTTTGAGAGAAGCTGGTGAAGCGGACAATACATTACTTTGGTACTATGGTGACAATGGCATCCCTTCGAGTGGCCTGTACAATTCCGCTTTCCGTGGACTCAAAGGAACGATTTACGAAGGGGGAACGCGTGTACCCGGAATCATCGAATGGCCGGCCAGAGTCAGTGAGCCCTTTTCTTCCAATGTCAATGCCGTCACCACGGATATGCTTCCCACCCTGGCAGATCTTTTGGATCTTGACCTGCCGGACCGCCCGATAGATGGAGTGAGTCTGATGCCACTGATCAATGGGGAGATGAAAGCACGTCCTAAACCCATTGGTTTCTGGATGTTTGATACCAAGCATCTGACCGATGATCAGCCTTATATTGATCCGGAACTTCAGAAAGGTACAACTCCACTTGTCAAAAAAATGGATGGTGTATACACCAGGACCTTTACTAACTTTCATCATCCGGAGGTCACCGAAGAAGATTATCTAGGTGATCGTTCATGGCTGGACAATACTTTTAAGCTCGTGATCCGTGAAGAAGGTGATCAGGTGATCCGGGAACTGTTTGACTTACGCCAGGATCCCGGGGAAAGGATCAACATCATCGAAAGCAAGCCCGATATAGCCAAAGAAATGGAGACCCAGCTCACAGAGTGGCAGGGATCAGTATTGAAAAGCCTGACAGGCGCAGATTATTAATTGAAAAACCAACACCAGACATGAAAATCAAATCTTACTTATGCATATTTCTTTTCATTGGTGCACTCGGCATACAGGCCCAGGAAAGTGACAACTGGCTCCTGAAAGTCCAACGCAACAAACCGGAGCGGGTCGAGTGGTTTAAAGATCTGGGTTTCGGGATGTTTATCCACTGGAGCCATGATGTACAGCTAGGCTCAGTGATCAGCCATTCCATGGTCGGGGCTTCTGAGGACTACCTGGATTTCTTTGTCAATGAATTACCAAAAACTTTTAATCCGGTGGATTTTAACCCTGATGCCTGGGCAGATTATGCGAAGCTGGCTGGAATGAAATACGTGGTTTTCACAGCCAAGCATCACTCAGGTTTCTGCATGTTTCATACGGAGACAACCGATTTCTCCATTGAAAATACTCCCTTCCAGCGGGATGCCACAAAGGAGATACTTGAAGCATTCAGAAAAAAGGGTATCGCAGTAGGGCTGTACTTTTCACCGGATGACTTCACCTACCTTTATAACAATGGGCTTCCAATTGACAGGGATTCACCCAAAAGTCTGCCAGGAGGAAATCCTGAGCTGATGGCTTTCACAAAAAAACAGCTCAAAGAATTGCTGACCAACTACGGTAAGATCGACATGATCTTCCTGGACGGTCAGACGCAGAAGCATGAGTGGATCAATACCGAGCTGGCCGCTTATTGCTGGGACCTGGATCCGGATATCCTCGTGACAAGAGGTGGTATGAAAACTCCCGAACAGAATCTGCCTAACCAACCCCTGGAAGGTCCCTGGGAAGCTTGTTTCACGATGGGCACCCAATGGCAATATAAACCCACTAACGAAAGCTATAAGTCCGGGACTCAGCTCATTGAAATGCTGATTGAGACCAGGGCAAAAGGAGGAAATCTTTTATTAAATGTTGGACCTGATGAGACAGGGCGTCTGCCAGTTGAACAGATCCAGCGATTGCAGGAGATCGCACTGTGGCGGGTCGTGAACCAGGAAGCCGTCTATGGTATTGAGCCATTTTCCATCACCAACGAGGATTTTGTCTGGTACACCAAAAAGCCAGGAGAAAACACTGTTTACGCTTTCATCACAAGAATGGAATTGCCTATTGGCAGCCGAAAGCAATTGCTACTGGAAAATATCTCCGGATCGGTTGATACCAAAATCTCTGTCCTTGGACATGATGGGAAAACCCTGGAATACAATCCCGGCGCCGACGTTGTTCCCTGGTGCAGACCAGCAAAGAATGGGCTCATTGTCAGCTTTACCCGCTCCCAGCGGCTATACAATGACAAAAAGTGGCCCAACCCTATTGTGTTGAAGCTGGAGGGAGTGGAGTATAAGAAATAGCCTTCATTATTTTCAGCTCAAGAAGTTACCTGGATTACATTAGAGATATGTAATATCCAGGTTTAAATACTCAATCAAGGGCTGCTTCTCTTTGTAAGTAATTTGATCTCATTCGATCAAACTCAACTTCACGGCACCACTGCTCTAACTTGACTCTCATTTCCCCATATATAGCAGGTTCTTTATCTGCTAAATTGATGTTCTCACCAGGATCATTTTTGATGTTGAAGAGCACAGGTGTGTTATCTACATCACCGTCAGGAATGTTCCTGGTTATGTATGGCCTGACAAGCTTCCACTCTCCTCTTCTCATTGCGGCGTTATGGGAATACAAAGGAACTCCTCTGTTCCACTGCCAAAATCGATCTACTTTAGGATCGTTATCAATTTTACCAGTAAGAAGGTTGTCCAGGCTGATGCCATCCAGTGTGTGAGATGACTTAAAATCCAATTGACATAAGTTTAACAATGTAGGGAAAATATCCGCAAAATGCGCCACTTCATTGACTTCTGAGCTTGCAAATTGCCCCTCCCAATTAAACAGCAATGGGACCCTTATTCCCCCTTCATTGATGGTATATTTGGTTCCCCTTAGATCAAAATTAAATCTTGTTCCCACCAGGGGATCCGGACCATTGTCACTGGCAAAAATGATGATCGTATTTTCTCTCATACCTAAATCATCCAATGTATTGATCAGCTCCCCTATACCTCTGTCCACTACCTCAATCATTGCATAGACTTTTGAAGTCTTTTCATCAAAGCCTTTTTTGACATAAAATTCAACTATTTCTTCCGGAGCGCCCAAGGGTCGATGAGGCGCATAGTGAGCCAGATGCAAAAAGAACGGTTGATCTTTGTTTTGTGTGATATAATCTATTGCATGATCAGAAAGAACATCCGTCAGATATTCCTTCTTATAGGTCTTGTAGGTACCATTAATATCTAATTTAAAGTCAAAATAGTCTACAACATCAAACCCCATAAATCCCCTGAATTCATCAAAGCCTCTCTTCATCGGATGATATTGCGCATCCTTACCTAAGTGCCACTTTCCAATCAATGCTGTCCTATATCCGTTTTCTTTAAATACATCTGCTATCGTGACCTGATTTAAATGGAGGCTGGTGTGCTCTGGAAAACGCTCCATGTTGAGGCTGACAACCCCTGTTCGATGCGGATATTTACCCGTAAGTAGACATGCCCTGGCAGGCGCGCACACTGCAGAGCCCGAATAAGCTTGATTAAAATAAACGCTTTCCTTAATCAGCTTATCAAGATTTGGAGTCTTATTTATCCCTTCATTAAAGCTTGAAATATCCCCTACAGCCATGTCATCGGCTAAAATCAGAATGACATTGGGTTTATCTGTCACATTCCCTGAAGCATTAATTGCAAAAACTGAACATAATAGCAATGCCAGAATACACCATCTAATACCAAAAATCACTTTGTGTCCAGCAACTCCGTACACTTTCAGATTTGAATTAATTTCAGTTTTGGTAACTACTGAAATATTAGGAGTATTGAGTGACTTTGACATTGTTGGTAAAGGTTTGATAAAATCTATTTTCTATAAGGCAACCTGGCATTGACAGCCTTCAAATATGACAAAAGCTTATTTTTCAGGGATAATGCCAGCTCCAGCTCTTCATGCGAAAGGTCATTGGATTCCTGAACATCTGCTTCCAGGTCGTAGAGTTCAACCCGTTCATCCTCGTAAAAATATATTAGCTTGTGCTTCCCTATCCGAATAGCAGACTGTGGTAATGTCCTTGCTTTAAACCCATCTTCTACACCAATTTCTTCAGAAGCTTCATAAAATGATTGCCCTTCAGGATGATAATAAGGAAAATGCCAAAAAAGTGATCTGTCTTCAAAACTCTGATTACCATTTAAATGAGAAACCAAAGACTTTCCATCCAGTTCATCATTTTGATTGATGCCTCCAGCTACCTCCAAAAAAGTTGGCAACAAGTCTGTTTGTATTACAGGCATTGCACTTACAGCACCAGGTTCTACATGACCGTGCCACCTCACCATCATGGGCACCCTGATACCACCCTCATATAAGTGCCACTTGCTTCCTCTCAATGGTCGGTTAAATGCATGCTCCGGGTGTCCACCATTGTCTGATGTAAATACAACCAGGGTATTTTCCCTCAAGCCCAGTTTGTCCAAGGCTTCCAGTAGCTGGCCCACATAATGATCCATTGTCTCTACAAAAGCCGCATACTTTATTTGAGCCTCTGAAACATTACTACCTGCTTTTTTACGATACTTTTCAATAAGCCATTCAAGACGATTGCTAAGCGGAGTATGAACATAATAATGACTGACATAAAGGAAAAATGGATCTGGGTTTTCTTTATTCTCTTCTAAAAACCTGATGGCATTTTCGGTCAAAGAGTCAATAGGAAACTCTCCATCTTTGTATTCCGGAGAATCCTCTCCTTTAACATATCCATAAGGATGGGATCCAAACGTTTCTGCAGCCCAACTGAACCCCTGCTGCCGAGGTCCCAAAGTCAGGCTCCATCCTTTATATCGTTTGTAATGAGGTGCTACATGCCATTTTCCTACAATCCCGGTTTTATACCCTTGTTTGATCAGTACCTCTGCCAGTGTTTCTTCCTCTAAAGGTAGAGAAAGTGTATAAGGTGGCGGAATCAAAGGCATTTCTTCAAACCTGGATACCCACTCGGGGGAATCCCATGCATAGTTGTCTTTTTCATACTTCGTTACAAACTCAAAATTTAGCCTCGCCGGAGATTTACCTGACAGCAAAGCTGCTCTGGAAGGAGAACATAAGGGAGCTGCCGCATAGGCATCCGTAAACTTCATGCCTTCTGCTGCTAACCGGTCAATATTGGGGGTTTCAGTCAGTTCATTACCAAACTCTTTTCCATAAGAGGAGAGGTCGGAATACCCAAGGTCATCCACATAGATCAAGAGGATATTGGGAGGCTGAGACTCTTTTTCTAAATCACAACCCGTAAAAACTGTGAGTATTGAGGCAACTAAAACTATTTGTAGTGTCTTCAATCGTAGCATCTTACCTATTTCAATGAATTCAACAAGTCATTCTTCATCGATTGTCTTACATCCTTATATTTTGATTTGTGAATTAAGTTTTCAACTATAAAGGGATCGGATTTAAGGTCATATAGTTCTTCTTCGACCACCTCCTTAGTATCATTTTCGACCCATATATTGTACCTGAAATCACTCGTACGTATAGTAGAACCTAGTATGGTAAAGTCAGTTCCTGCACCAATGGGTCTTGTGATTTGTGATATAGCTGTAGGCTTTATTGTTATAGCTGGATCATTTAATGCGGGTACAAGTGAGGTACCTGAGAGCTGAGCGTCTTGGTTAGCATCTTTTATCCCACACAAATCCAAAAGTGTTGGGTATAGATCAATCAGCTCAACGATGTTATTTGAAGGGACTCCCGGAGAAGGAAGATCAGGCTTGCTGATGATCACAGGTACCCTTGTACCTAATTCAAAGTTGGTCCATTTACCAAACTGACCATGTTCACCAGCATGATACCCATGATCTGATAAAAATACTACAATGGTATTCCTTGCGAGATCCAGTCTATCAAGCTCATCCAACACTTTTCCTATCTGAGCATCCAGGTAACTTATAGAAGCCAGGTATCCATGTCTCAGCTCTTTCTTTTTGTCCTCTGGTATCGGGCCACTTTTGTCAACATCAGTGTAGCTTCTTGCTTCATTAGAATCTACATACGCCAGCTCTGGCACTCCTTGAACCGGCTCCATATATTTTTGTTTGGGCAGGCTATTTCTATCATATAAGTCCCAATATTTCTTCGGAGCATTATAAGGCAAATGCGGCTTCCAAAACCCTATTGCCATGAAAAAAGGTGTTTCCTGTAATTCACGCAGCTTTGTGATGGCCATATTGGTGATTCGCCCATCCAGATATGCTTCGTCAGGAACATCCGCAGATTGTACAGCCGGTCCTTTCCTTAAGTCAAAATGAAGTTGATAAGGACGGCCCTCCACATACCAGTCGTGGAAATGGGCTGCATAGTGATACTTCTGAGGTTCAGACCATGATTGGGGATCTCCTTCAATAGCTTGTCCCCAGTTATGAAATATTTTACCCAATCCAACCGTATAATATCCCTTTCCTTTAAAATATTCAGGTATCGTCTTTATTCGGGGATATATACCTCTGAAATGAGGTTGATTAGTATATATCCCTAGTTCATTTGGTCGCTTCCCTGTTAAAATCGATGCCCTGGAAGGATTACACAGTGATGCCTGGCAATATGCTTTCGAAAATGGCCTCCCATTGCTTGCCAGTTTGTCGATATTTGGTGTATGAATTTCCTCATTATTGTAGATTGTCGAGGAAAGGTCATCCGCTATAATCATCAATACATTCAGGCGATTTTCAAGTTGCTGCCCAATTGCCTGAAATACCATACTAAATATTGCACAACTAAGGATTGACAGTTTGACTATTTTATAAATCATATCGGCTTTTTCAAATCAGGACTATCTGTAATAGTATTTATCCACCTCCTTATCACTCAATAAGGGATCTCCTATCTCCCGCATTTTTTCGACTATATTATGATGTAGTGCTTCGATTCTTTCTTGAACCTCGGGACCTGGATCATCAATCATATTATTATTTTCCTCCGGATCAGAGGAAATGTGATATAACTCGTCCCGCTCGGGGTTGAGAAAGTCACGGACTAGTTTCCATTCCGGAGTTCTGTAACTACGCATATATGCATTGCTGTAGTTGATCATGCTGTACTCCGAATAAATGTCATTATCCCAAACTATATTTTCTGCCTTCAACAATGGTCCCATGCTCATTCCACGAATGGGCTGCTCCTGAGGGAGTTTTGCACCAGCCATTTCCACAATAGTCGGGTACCAGTCCAGACTCGTGCAGTTTTCATCAATCACCATCCCTGGTTTTGTTACCCCCGGCCATTTGATGATAGCCGGCACCTTTAGTGAATTGTCAAACAAATTAGGTCGAGAGTTTTTCGCAAGGTTCCCCTGAGCCGGCACTTCTGTATTTAGAATCCAGTACCCATTCCCTTTGTGCTCAATTCCATTATGGCCCATGTTATACCCATGATCAGAAGTGAAGATCACAATGGTCTCCTCCTCAATACCCATTTCATTCAATAGGTTTAGTACCCTTCCTACATTTCGATCCACCCCACTGATGCTGGCCATGTATTCCTTCATCTTGCGTTTCACCTTTTCAATATCAAGGTCCGGATAGTTCGGATTGGGAATCTCCGGATCAAGTATTTCATAAGGAGCCCAGTCTTCATCCGCCACTGGAAGCCATTTCGCATGGGGTGCCCGATAATGCAGGCTTAGCAAGAAAGGCCTGTCATCAGCATTTCTGATAAACTCCATAGCGTAGTCAGTCAGGATATCTGTAGTCAAGCCTTTGAACTGCTGCATCTTTCCATCCACCTCCAATGGTGGATCAACCGGAGAGGTACCTCCCCCGTTCAGACCCATGAAATAGTCGTAGCCATGGTTGGTAGGATGGTATTTTTTGGAGCCCTCCTCTGTCCAGATGCCAACATGCCACTTGCCTACCAGACCAGTTCGATATCCAGCCTCTTTAAGTACTTCTGGAAAAGTGATGCTCTCTGGAGAAAGGCCTATCTCTACATCAGGATCATACAGGCGATGTCCAATCTGAGGGATAAAGTCCAACACATTGTGCTCACTGGCGTACTGACTGGTCATCAGACTGATCCTGGCTGGACTGCACACCGGAGTTGTTACAAAAGAATTGGGCAGGTAAGCTCCTTCGCCGGCCAGCTGATCCAGATTGGGAGTATGGATCTGGTTATTACCACTTTTCCCCAGTCCCCAGTCAGCCTGGTCATCGGTGTAGATGAAGATGATGTTAGGTTGTACGGGAGATTGAGTGGGTGTACATTGAATGAAAAAAGTGACCAGAGAAAGAGCAAGTAATGTCTTTGAGAGCATCTTTGAAAAATATTCTATTTGCTTTCAAGGTAGTAAAAGTGGCCATCTTCTGCTCCCACAAGTAATTCAGGTGATCCATCTTTATCCCAGTCTACAATAGTTGGTGAAGTGGTATGGCCTGCTAGCTTGTAATCTGACAGATCCCCCCGACTCCTGAAAGTGACTCGCTCACTTGTCTGACTAATGTTTTCAAAAAGGGCCACATTGGTGCTGTTGACAAGCAGATCCATGTCTCCATCCTGATCCCAATCAGTAAAAGTGAATTTTCTTCGACCACTTTTACCTGCCTCCCCATCGTTTAGTCTTAAGGGTCCGGCACCTTCTTTCATTATACTGTTTTTCCGATCGAAAACAGAGATTTTTTCACCATAAAAGATGCGTTTACCAGGCTTTAACTTCAATTGACCACTCTCCTTATAGCGTTCATAGAAGCTGAGGTATCCTTCAGTGTCCAGCATCACCAGATCCATCATCCCATCCTCATTCCAATCAATTGCATAGGGTGTTGTCCGCCATTGAGTGACCAGTTCATTTCCTTCCGGATTCCACCAATTCCACTTCGGTTTTTGGGATTTGGTGTCTAATAGAACAGGTTGTGCTTTTTGTAGTTTCGGCTGCTTTTCGGTTCCGACATTTTTAAACCATTCAATCTTACCCCATATGGAATTAATCAAAATATCCTTTAATCCATCCCCATCCCAATCTGCTACGGAGAGCGTTGTATATCCCCACTTTTTCTCTGCTGGCCCCTGAATAGAGCCACTATCCCCTGCCATCACTCTAATCACTTCACCCTCTGCTTTCAGGTATCGAGGGCTTGCCCATCGAGGTGGACTGGCTCCATCAAGATTCTCGATAAATCCAATATACCCCGCTGTGTTGCCACAGATAAGATCTTCGTCGCCATCAGCATCCCAGTCTATACTATATGGAGTAACTAATGCTCCAAACTTCACCAGATCAGCTTTTTGCTGAAAATACTTTGGAGAATCAAAAACGGGCATATTATCACGCACCTTACCTGTGTTACGAATCAATGCTACTCGCCCATCTTCATCACCAACAATTAGATCAATATGACCGTCACTGCCCCAATCCACTGCATTTGGTATGAACATCTCAAGGTCCATTTTGATCAGTCCTTGTTCATTTTCCAGAAAGCGTCCTTTTTCGAAGACAGGCTTTTGTCTTGTTCCGGTATTTTCAAACCAGGTGAACCTATCAAGAAATTCCCCACAGATGATGTCCAGATCGCCATCCCCATCAAAGTCATGCATTTCGGCAGAAGGTCCTCCATATACATCCAATGGAGCTCCACCAGCCATAATTTTGCCTTTGTTTACATACTCCCCATCCCGGTTTTCCAGAAGCAGCACATGCCCATGTAGTGGGCCATTCGTCCAGTTTCCTTCCTGGTCAAAGGCATTATCCCAACCGTAATCTCCCCAATCATCCATCCCAACAATGAGGTCCAGGTCACCATCACCCTCATAATCCACATATTTCCATTGCTTGAAACGTATTTTCTCAAAACCCTCCTCTAATGATTTTGCCGGATATAAATCGGTTGGATTACTCAGCCCTTCCTCCCTGAAGTTTTTATACTCAACCCCTGGCCCTAGAACATGAGGTCCCTGATCGCTATAGGAAATCTGGAGGTTTTTAGCACCTTCTCCGATTTTAACCGGGGGTTCAAAGACGGGCATCATTTCAGTTGGGCCAGAAGTGTTTTCAAAAAAATACAAACCTCGATAAGGTGTATCGGGGCACATCACTACTAAATCAAGATCCTCATCACCATCGTAGTCCATGGCCATTGGCCATGCCCATAGACCCACACCAAGATCAGTAACCAGGCCTGGGTTTTTGTGTTTCAAAAGGGTAAATTCCAAGGAATCCTGTTTCTGAGCCGGCGTGGAACACGCCAGGCTCAGAAACAGGATTAATGCAATAGTAATATGAAACTGAAATTTCACAATTGGGTTAATTTGAGTGTGTTTGAAATCTGGTTTGAAAATGGGGTATTAAAAAACAGGTTCAATATTCCGGATTCTGCTTGAGCAATGGATTGGCATCTAAAGCAAACAAAGGAATTGGGAACCGTACATGATGGGCTTGTGCTGGCAACCCCCGATCAACAGCTCGTTCAATGAACTTGCCATGACGAATTAAATCCTCTCGTCGCTTATCTTCCCACCAAAGCTCCCAACCACGTTCTGCCAGAATATGATCATTTAACTCATCAGTGGAGCCAAAGTCGGCTAATAAAATATCATCAACCTCTGCTCGGTCTCTCACCAGATTGATCAGGTCAATAGCTTCCTGGGTAGGTCCGTTAAGTTCGTTCAAAGCTTCTGCTCTTGACAAGAGGATATCTGCATAGCGGATAGCCGGGAAATCATTACCATAGGCAGGACCGGCAAAATCACCAGCTGGCCAATACTTAAATGGCCGCACATTGTCATTTGGTGGTCTCAGATTGATCGTATCGCCATCATTGTTGACATATTCTTCAATCATTAAGTCTTTCCTTGTATCATTTGGATCGAAAGAATTCCAGAAATCGTCACGAATACGGAACATTGTAGCAAAATTTCGGCAACCATCACAAAATTCTAACCCGGTTCTGGGATGACTATTAAATGAGGTGGGCCATGCAAAATTCATAAAACTAATGTTTGCTTCACGGCCAAGGTCCGCCTTATTAGGAACTACCCAGACAATTTCCTTATTGCGTTCATGATCTACCAGAAATATATCAAAATAATTAGGGTACAATTCGAAATAACCAAGATCAATCAAGTCCTGCGCTGCATCTGCACATTCCTGCCACTGCTTAGTGTTTAGATAGAATTTAGTCAAAACACCGAGCGCAGCACCTTTGTGCGTTCTGCCCCATTGTTTTTCTTCACCAGGATTAGGTAAATCAGGTATAATTTCCAGAAGCTCTGTTTCTATAAAATCCAGATACTCTTGCTCATCTGCCCTGGAAAGCTGAAGTTCTTGTGTGCTACTTGTACGCAAAGGGGTAGGCCCGAAGCGATTATACAACTTAGTGTAGCTCCATGCCCTGATAAACCTTGCTTCAGCAGCAATCAATACTTTATCATCATCCCCAATATTTGCTGATTCAATATTCTCAAGTATAATATTAGCATTTCTGATCGCTCTGTACGGATCATTCCAGTAGAGATCATACAGGCTGCTTCCTGAACCGTCCAGAATAAAATCCTGGAAGTTCAGCAACCAGTTGGCGATTGCTCCCGCTGTAGCAAACCCAATGTCCGTCATCGCTTCCGGAGCGGTAATACCCTGCGCCAAGTCGTTACCATGATTTTCAGCGGCCCAGGAATAGGCTCCAAACAATACACCCTCAACTCCAGGTAAGGAATTAAATAAGTTATCAGGAGCCGTTTGCGAAAACACTTCCGGATCAAGCGGCCCTTCACACCTGACACACAGGAGAGAAAGGATTACGAATGCACTTAAAACTATTTTATTTATGCTTTTCATCATTTTCAATTTTGTGTGATTAACTAATTAGAAGCCAAGGTTTAGACCCAAGAGAAAGGTGGTTGCCGAAGGGTAACCATTCCAGTCGATTCGGAAATTGGCACTTCCATTCGGATTAAGTGCAGGATCAAACCCATCATAATCTGAGAAAGTCAGTAAGTTGAGGCCAGTGGCATACACTTCTACTGAATTAAACACTTGTGAAAGGACAGTTTGAGGCAAAACATAGCTAATACGAACTGTTTGCAATTTCACATATGAAGCATCTGCGACCGTTCGCGAATTCACTGCCTGAGACAATTGACTAGCCGCATTTAGATAACTTGGTTGATCATTTGTTGGGTTGGAGGGTGTCCATCTGTTGTTAAAGGGCTCCCTAAACCTGTTGATCCGCACACCTGAACGAGGGAAATACTGCTCAAGCAAATTACCGTTGATCATTTCTACGCCCTGGACGCCTCTGAAGAAAACGTGTAATGATAATCCCTTATAAGTGAGTGTATTTCCCAGCCCCCAGGTAAAATCCGGAAAGGAATTACCTAACACTACCCGGTCATCACCATCTATGGTACCATCCCCATTCACATCCCTGAATTTGAAATCACCAGGGCTCACATTGTTAGTCACTGCATTGAGGTCATCACCTTCCTGCCAGATACCTTCAACTTCATGTCCGTAGAAGCTTCTCAATGTCAAACCGGGTTCAATAATACTGATATTACCGGCTGCCACAGAAAAATTACCTGTTAAGATCTGTGCTATCCCTCCTAAATCTTCTACTTCATTTTTAAGTGTGTAAAAGTTAAGGTCTGTATTCCAGTTGAAATCATTAGTGGTGATGTTATTGGTATTCAGCCCAAACTCAAAACCTGAGTTATACATACTACCTATGTTTACCAACTTACTGGAGTAGCCACTTGAGCTTGGAACTGGCAAAGAAAGGAGCATATCAAACGTGTTTTTACGATACCACTCCAATGTACCTGAAATCCGTCCGCCCTTAATGCTAAAATCCAATCCAATATCAAGCTGTTCTGTGGTTTCCCACTTCAGATCCGGGTTTGCAATCCTACTCGGATTGAAGGTAGTTACAAATTGATCATTCAAAACATAACTAGTCCGAGAAGCTCCACCAGTAAAGGTGGTGAGATATTGATTATTCCCGATCTCCTGGTTTCCTGTTTGCCCCCATGATCCACGCAACTTCAACATTTCAAATAAGTTATCAGCTGCTGAAAAAAAGGACTCTTCGTTTATTAACCATCCCATTGAAAAGGATGGAAAGTATCCGTATTTATTTCCAGGACCAAATCGACTGGATCCATCTGCTCTGAAAGAAGCGGTGAAAAGATAGCGATCCAACAATTTATAGTTAACCCTTCCCAAATAGGATAAAAGTGAATTTTTGCTCTTACCACTGCTGTTGACCAGGGTTGTTCGATCAGCTAACCCAAAGTTATCTGCCAACGTGGCATCAGTTGGGAAATTATTGGCCTGCTGAGAGCTTGATCGATTGGTATATTCCTGTGTTGTAACTCCGGCTAAAACCTCTATGGTATGAATATCAAAGGTTTCCTGAAAATTCATCGTCCCCTCCAACAAATAGTTGGATTGCATAGCCTGATAGGCTGTAGCTACACCTCCTAAAGAATTTCCAATGATGGTAGTTCGATCCTTATATACGGTTTTATCCTCATTAGCTACATCTGCACCCACACGGATTTTAGCGCTCAAGGCAGGGGTGATGAAGTATTCTCCAAACATGGTACCCAGGTAGCGATACCGGTTCCCATCCATGTGATTGCCTGTAATAATCGCTTCCGGATTATCAATATCAAATAGATCTGTAGTGATGTAATTGCCATTTGCATCACGAACATCGAAAGTTGGATCCCATAGCTTAGCAGCATTGATCGCACCAGCACGGAGATTTACATCAAATCCATTAGGTACAAAAACATCCTTTACATAGCTGGTAGTCATACTTGATCCAAATCGGAATTTTTCATCAGTATGAGATAAATTAAATCGTGCCCCATAGCGTGTAAAGGATGTATTCCTCACCATTCCTTCTTCATCTGTATAGTTTGCTGAAACCATGTAGGACGTATTTTTATTACCCCACGAAAATGAAAGGTTGTGCTTTTGTAGTTTGGCTGCATCACGAAATACAACTTCCTGCCAATCTGTACCACCGTTTTGAATCTCTGTCACCACTTCGCTGGGATCTCCTCCACCTGCAGCAATCAGGTCATTGATACCTTCCATATATTCTTCAGGACCAAGGAGGTCTAATCGATTGTGAACCCGATTTATTCCCGTATGTCCACTGTAATCAACTTTCAGCGCACCAGATTTACCACTTTTGGTGGTGATCAAAATAACACCGTTCGCTCCCCTTGCACCATAAATGGCAGAAGCTGATGCATCTTTGAGCACTTCTATTGATTCAATATCTGCAGGATTCAAAAAACTGATTGGGTTTCTGGGAGACCGTGTAGAAGCTACCTGATTGCCTGTGCCTCCAATTAGGACTGAGTTATCGATTGGCAATCCATCTATCACATAAAGTGGCTCACTTCCTGCATTGATTGAACCAACCCCCCGAATATTTACTGACATTCCTCCACCAGGTTCCCCACTGTTTTGTACTACCTGAACACCTGGCATCTTTCCTTCTATCATTTGCTCTACTGAAGCATTGACTGAAGGACTAAAGGTTTTTTCATTTAAGCTGGATACAGCCCCTGTGATCTCTCTACGAACCTGTGTACCGTATCCGATGACCACAATTTCATCAAGCTGTTCAGTATCCAGTTGTAATTGAGGATTGATAGTAGTCCGGTTATTAACAGGAATCTCAATGGACTGATATCCCACAAAAGAAACCAGCAGAATGGCACCATCGCCCACTGTCAGTTGGTAGCTTCCATCAATATCTGTGATTGTACCGTTTGAGGTTCCTTTTTCTAAGACGGCGGCTCCGATTAATGATTCTCCAGTTTCATCGGTCACTTTTCCGGAAACACTTACCTGAACAGGTACTTCATCAAATACCTGAGGCATCGCTGCATCCTGGACAACATTCTTAAAACTGATGGTCTCGTTAACGCGTTTAATCGAGACTCTGGCCTGGATAGAGATCTCATTTAAAAGATCTTCCATGCTCCCAATGGGCTGATCAAAAGCAAGCGTGATGCCTCTGATATCTTTTTTGGAATAGACAAAGGTGAAATTACCCAAACTTTCCACCTCATCGATCAGGCTTTGAAGGCTCATGGTCTTCGTGAGGGAAAATTCGATCGGGATATCCTTCAGCAGCTTGCGCTGCCCGATTGACTCAGCTGCAAACACCATGGTGAGTGACATGCAGACCGCTGTCGCATACATCGCTAATCTCGACATGCGAATAATTAATTTTAGTAGATTTGTACTCATAGAAGTTTAGGGTTTAATCAAACTTTAAACGTTTTGAGAGTTGAGTCCTCGCCAAAGTGCCTCAGCTCTCTTTTTTTTACATTATCCTTATTTTATCACTATTCCGTTTTCATTGATCTCATATTTAAATTCATAGGAATATGATAGATTTTCCATTACATTTTTGAGCGATGGATTATTGAATTTCGCTGTGATCTGCTTATTCGTGTTTTGTTTATTCATGATCACATATTCCATATCAAACCACTTACCAATCAATGCCATGGCTTCCTCAAGATTGAGATCGTTGAAAGACAAATAATTATCGATCCAACCATAAGCCAGCTGAGCATCTGAGAAAACTTCTTTACTGAATGATCCATTGGCATTGGAGAAAACCAGTTTTTCCTGCTTTACCAGTACCGTGCCCATGGTCCTCGCTGAATTGCTGACAGATACTTTTCCCGTCCTAACAGCCACAATAGCTGCATGCTGGTCCGGATAGGCATTGACATTGAAGGAAGTGCCGAGTACCTCAACTTGCAGGTCACCTGATAATATCCTGAAGGGTCGTGTTTCATCTCTTTCGACTTCGAAAAATGCTTCTCCGGTCAGCTGAATATCCCTGGGTTGATTACCAAAATTACTTAAGTAGCTGAGCCGGCTATCCGAATTTAATTTGACCATGGATCCATCTGGTAATTTAACAGTCAGCTTTTGACCACGCTCAGCAACCTTTTCAATAATCACAGGCTTATCTACAATCGCTACCTGGTCGACCGGAATAATCTGATCCTTCCAGAGATAAAATGAAATTCCGAGCACTGCAACAAGAACAGCAGCTACTTTTAGCCAGGTCCAGCTGAATGTTGCCCTTTCGTGTGAAGGGCTTCCATTCTGATGTGGCATTTTCTGCCAGACCTTGTGCTTGAGCAGATCCACATCAAAGTCAGACAGTTTCCAGTGGCCTACAAAGTTTTTGAATAACCGTGCATTCTCAGGATCCTCATTGATCCATTCCTGCAACCTGAGCTTTTCCGCTTTGGTGAGTTTATTCCGGACGTATTTGTAAATGAGCTCTTCCATTTAGATGATTGCTTCACCTAAAAGAGCTGTAATGGTTAAAAGTGTGAAGAGAATTTTAAATATTTCGTATTTATTCAACATTTGAACGCTTTGTTTGAAATATTAAAAATTTATCGTACTTACATTAAATATTATTCAATTGGAGAATTGCAAGAGTGCTCAAACAAAGGAAAGAATTCCTGATAAAATCAAAGCAGCTATCAAAAGTGCTTTGCCCAGCTTGATGATTTTTCCCTCTTCAGACTGCTGCTGATTCTTCAAAGCTGCTTTAAATGCTTTGATCACATTGCTAAGGTGTTTTCGGACAGTCGCCTGGTTCATGTCCAGCTCCCTGGCAATCTTTTCATTGGAGTAGCCTTTGTTTTTCGCCATGTCATACACCAGCTTACCATAAGGAGTCAACGACTGTACCACCTGGTTGATCACGGATTCAAGCTCTTTCCCGATCAGGATATTTTCCGGATTTAATGTCTGTGGGTATTTTGACTCATCAATTGGACCAAATGTTTCCGTCCGGGATTTTTTGATTTTTTTGATGGTCAGGTGCTTGACAGATTGTACCAGGTATGCCTCTACATTTTGTATTTCATCTAGTTGATCCCTCCTTTTCCAGAGTGCAATGAAAACTTCAGAGACCACATCCTCTGCAGTTGCCTTGTCCTCAGCAATTGAAAAGGCGTACCTTAAAAGCCCCTCGAAATGGTCGTTATAAATGGCCTCAAACCACTTATCGCTTTCAGGCTCATAGGCATTTTTATGGATGGTGAATTGCATAATTGGGAAAAAGAACAGCTTAAATATGAAGATATTTATTGAAATGGTAAAATGACAGCTACTTGATCAGCATCTGAAAATATTCGAACTACCGACAACGCTCAAATGTATGCTGACCGGAAAAAATCTTTTTACTACATTTGGTCGGAGGAGTCTCTGCTCCATTTACATTAGCCTTAAACACATGAACAAAAGCAGTCAAAGCGGGATGGACCGCCGATCCTTTCTCAAAAAAAGCAGTGCCGCCAGTCTCGCTGGTATGGGAGGCCTCTATGCCATGAACGATCTCAAACTGGTAAAACCACAAAAAAATATGAAACTGAACATTGCCCGGGTTAGCTCAAACTTCGAAAGAGAATCCTTGTATCCTTATCGATTTAAAGGAGGAGCCATTACCGAGTGCTGGCAGACGATGGCGATGCTGGAAAATGCCGATGGCGTCCGCAAGATCGGATTGGCAACCCAGGGAATCCTCTGGTCTGATGCTAAAGTGTTTTTCAATCACTCTGAGAGCGGTGGTAACGCCCTCATGTACGCCATGTCGGAACGAGCCCTTCAGATGGTAAACGGGCAACAGTTTAGCAACCCAGTGGAGATGGTGGATAGCGTCTTACTGGAATTGCTCGAATATGGAAAGAAGATCACTGGAAACCCCGACCTGAGAAAGACTTTTGGACTGAATGCACTTGTGGGTCTGGACAACGCTGCCTGGCTGCTCTATGCTGCAGAAAACAACATTACCGACTTCGATGATATGATCCCGGCAGAATACAGGCCTGGACTCTCTGCCAGACATGACAAGGTGGCCAGTATCCCCTCATTCAGCGCAGGGACCTCTGTAGAAAAAGTAAAAAAAGCCGCGGATGAAGGATTTTTTATGCTGAAACTGAAGATCGGATCAGCTGGTACGCAGAAGGAAATGCTGGAGCAGGATATCGAGTTTCTGGAAGGTGTGCACAAAACCATTGGAAACTATGAAACACCTCATACCAAAGATGGAAAAATCCCATACTACTTCGATGCGAATGGTCGATATGAGGAAAAAGCATCTCTTGAGCGCTTCCTGGACCATGCTAAAAAAATTGGGGCTTTTGACCAAATCGCTGTCATTGAGGAACCTTTCAGTGAGTTTAATGAGACCTATGTCGGTGATCTGGGCGTACGGGTAGCTGCTGATGAAAGTGCCCACACCAGAGAAGATGCCGGCAATAGGATTGAACAGGGTTACCAGGCCATAGCAGTGAAAGCTATTGCCAAGACACTGAGCGAGACCATCAAGATCACACAACTGGCCTATGAAAAGAATGTGCCGTGCTTCTGTGCCGACCTAACAGTGAACCCTATTCTGGTAGAGTGGAACAAAAACGTAGCCGCCAGGCTCCCCGCCTTTCCCGGACTTAAGCTGGGGCTACAAGAGACCAATGGACACCAGTATTACAAGGAGTGGGATAGGATGATGACCTATCATCCCAGAAAAGATGCCCCCTGGGTAGTGACAAAGGATGGAGTCTACGAAACTGGCAAGCCTTTCTTCCATGAAGATGGTGGCATCTTCGAGGGTTCGGAGCATTACCAGGAAGTTTTTAAGGAGGTGTAGTCAGGATTATCCGACATTCCGATTTTCAGACTTTCCGACGATCTGATACAGCGAATTCTGCCTACTGTTTTGTGTTGTCACCAAACCCACTTCACCTCTGATCCGAACTAGTTCGTGGTATTTCCAAACCGGTTCAAGATTTTTACGAACTCACTCGTCTTTTTTACTAACCAGTTCGTCCTGGTCATGAACTAGTTGGTCTTTTTGGCGAACTGGATCGAGTTTTTCGGAAACTATTTCGTGTTTTAGGCGAACTGGTTTGTATCTAAGGCGAACCAGTTCATCTCCGGATACAACTGACCCCCTTCGGAAATGCCTCTCGGGTATTCGGGATACCCCCTGGGTATAAGATATACCCTGAAAGATACCTTGCGATACCCCTCGGGCAGGACTATTTCTGATACATCTGAATAAACTTCTGATCGAGCTCCTCAGAGTCTTTGTATTTCTTTCGCAGCTCAATAAGCTGTTGCTTTAGCATCGCAATGGTATCCGCATATTTCGGATCATCATAGGCATTGTTCATCTCATTAGGGTCGTTCAGCCTATCGTAGAATTCCCATTCATCCACATCATGGTAAAAACGAATGAGCTTGTATTTCTTGGTCACAATGGCATAGTGCCTTTTCACTGCGTGCTCACCCGGATATTCATAGTAGTGGTAATACACTGCATCGCGCGTCCATTTTTCCTTCTCTCCTTTCAACAAGGGTATGAGGCTCTCGCCCTGCATACCACCATCATAGGATATCTGTGCTGCCTCCAGAAATGTCTGGGCAAAATCGAGGTTCTGAACCATTTCCTCTTCCCGGCTACCAGGTGCTATCACGCCTGGCCACCTGATTAGCAAGGGCGTCTTGAAGGACTCATTATATGCAAACCGCTTGTCAAACCAGCCATGTTCCCCCAGGTAAAAACCCTGATCAGAAGTGTAGACAACAATGGTATTTCCTGCCAGCCCGGTCTCATCGAGATAATCCAGCAACCTCCCGATGTTGTCATCTACCGAAGCAATGGTGCCGAGGTAATCCTGCATGTAGCGCTGATATTTCCACCTCATCTTTTCCTCATCAGTCATGCGTGGCCAGTTGTTGTAGAAATAGTCGTTGATGGAATCGAGCACGGGCTCATACCCGGCTTTTTGCTCGGGTGTGGCCCTGTTATATACTCCATGAAACCCATTTGCGGACTCAGGAGTCTTTGGCAATACGGTACCCATCTTTTCCAGAGTCTCCAGCCTGATCTTGCTGTCCCAGCTATACCGCATATGATGCAGCAGATTCATCTCAGCAGTTTTGGCCGCTGTGCCCCTGTTGCTATAGTCATCAAAAAGCGTGGCGGGTTCTGGAAATGTCTTCTTTGTAAATTCCTGGAATTTATCAGCCCTTGGCCACCATGGACGATGGGGTGCCTTATGGAGGTACATCATCATGAAAGGCTCTTCATCATTGGCTTCCTTTTTCAGCCAGTCAAGTGCCATGTCGGTAATGATGTCGGTGACATAGCCATGGATAGTGGTATCACCTTTCTTCGTAATGAACCTTGGGTTGATATACGATCCCTGTCCTGGCAGAATAGCAAACTCATCTACACCTTTGGGATTGTTGCCAAAATGTAGTTTCCCAAACATGGAAGTTTTATATCCATGCTGCTGAAAGATCTGCGGGAAGGTGACCTGTGTGGTATCAAAAGGAGACAGGTTATCAATTTTCCCATTGATGTGTGTATGTTTTCCGGTAAGGATCGTCGCCCTGGACGGCGCACAGATGGAATTGGTAACGCAGGCATTGGTAAAGAGCATGCCTTTTTTTGCCAACCGGTCAATATTCGGCGTCTGGATCAATTTGTCATCGTAAGCACTAATCGCCTGATACGCATGGTCGTCAGACATAATGAAGATGATGTTTGGTCTTTTGGAGGAAAGTCCTGTTTGATCGTTTGTACTACATGAAAACAGTATCGTACAGCTCAGGGTCAGGGAAAGGTTGATGAGTATGTTTTTTGACATGGAAAGCATTTAGATGAAAAACAAAACTAGTCAATTTAATCCCTAGTCATTACTTCAGATAAAGTGATGAATAGGTGCAAAAATTTCTTGGATCCGGGTCCATCATAAATCCATGGATAATTCGTACATTGGTCCCATTAAGGATTGTATTATGAAGACGATTGTTGTTTTCTCCCTGCTCCTGCTCGCTCCTTTTTTTAGTTCTTTCGCACAGGCACCATGGTCCATCGGAGCAAAAGCCGGTTTCAACTATTCAAACTTATCTGTAGATGGTGAGGTGAATGACTACTCCTCCGGTCCCGGGTTTCATGTGGGTGCATTTGCCCGGTTCAAGCCTGCCTTTACAGGTATTCAATCAGAGTTTCTCCTTTCAAACCAGCGGGCCATTGTGAAAACAGCGGATGAGGAGCTGAATTTTGACATCCGCTATTTTTCGATTCCCCTTTTAGTGACCTATGATGCTACGCCATCACTGCATGTTTCGGTTGGTCCTCAGCTGGGTTTTCTCATGTGTGCCAGATCGGAGTATCACCCAGTGACCAGAGAAAGATTTGAGGAGCAACACTACACTAAAGCGTATAAGAAAACTGATTTTGGTCTGAATGCCGGAATCGATTTTGAAACTCAAAAGGGATTGATTTTTGGCATCAATTACTACCTGGGGCTGGCTGACATCAGCGATTTTGAGGGCGTAGCATCTACCAAAAACCGATCGCTCCAGTTGTCAGTCGGCTATCGATACGACTTTAAGTAAGCCATTAGTCACTTGTTGTGACGCACATGGTAAAAGTGCCCTTATAGGCATCTTCCGGTACGGAAACTGAGAAGTAATATACTTCTCCTATTACAAGATTTCCGTAGAAAAGGTATCGATCGACCACCTCACCATCGAATCCGTCACAATTCAATTCGGTGACCCCGTCAACATCCCAAAGTACCAGCTGCGTGTACTCCTGAGTCCCCTCCTGATCACCTGATAGAACCCAGATCGAAACATACCCATTTGGAGCCTGAGCAGTGAACTTGAACCATACATCACCTGCATTTTGCTGATTCTGCCAACATGTTCCCAGTCCCCCATCCGGTGTGGAATTGACTGTAGTATAAATTGGGTTAGGGTTAGAACAGCTCGGATCCACATCAAAGAGTGCTGTCACATCTATGGCGTCGGCTCGTAGATCGTTTGAGTTAGAGGTGGGAATCATGAAATCTTCATTGCAACATCCTGCTATGAGGAGTGCACAGGAAAAGGCGGCTATCAACTTTTTCATAACCTGAATTTGAAAGATGAATCTACGAATAAAATTCAGATTTAAGATTGAGTGATCCGTCAATTATTTTTTTCATAATACCAGGACATTAGCTGCCCTGTGTTTTAACTCTCTCAACTACCCACTTGCCCATCAGAAAGATTAAAAATACCCACGGAAGTCCGTGCAACGCCAGATCAAAATAGTCCATGGTTGTCATGCCATGAGCTCCTCCCATTACCCATCTCAGTTTGCCCAGGATATGCGGTTCCGGAAAAAAGGGTGCCAGCCCAAGGGTAAGACACAGGACCACAACCATTCTGATTCTGCTGCTTGTCTTGTTCTTTGTTTCGTTTTTATCTATTGTCATAGTATATCCTGTTTATAGAGATTACAATGTTACATTCAGGATATGATTGGGGAAGTAACATAAGTTACTTATGCGTCAATAGGGATTAGTAAAACCCTCCCACTTCATATTGAAGTGAACTATAAGTAAATATCAATCACTTGATTCCTTAATCGTGTGCCTGACTTTAAACCCGTGGGTATTCTGGTGTATAAAGTCTTTCGGGAAATCCTCAACCCCCGGGAAACCCAGCTTGATGTCTTTTCCTTCATAGGGGATGTAGTCGGTTTTAAAAAGATAATCCCAAATACTCAGGGTCAGCCCAAAATTCACCCCGTACTTTCTATCCTTGGGAATGTCATAAGCATGGTGCCAGATGTGCATCTGGGGATTGTTGAAGATATATTTCAGCGGTCCAAGGTTGAGCTTGAAATTGGAATGATTGAAATGGCCCACGGCCAGACTGAAAATATGAATGATAAAAAAGTCGCGTAGCCCAATCCCAATAAGAGCCAGGGGGATATATTCAATTGATCGGTACACTACATTTTCCATCCAGTGGTAGCGTAAATGAGCGGCAAATCCCATTTGTTCTACCGAGTGATGTACCTTATGAAATTCCCACAAAGCAGGCACCCGATGCAACAACCGATGTGTCCACCACTGCACAAAATCCCTCAAAACAAACCCAATCAGAAGATGTGCCCAAGTGGGCCATGACATCACCTCAAACGCTACCAGGTTGGTAATCCCAATACTGGCCAGCACGTCATTAAAGAAATGTACCACCACATTAGATGCAGCATTGTAAATGACCAGGGAGAACAGGAAGAAATTGAAAAACATGTAGAAGAAGTCTAGCCAGAAGTCCTTTCGAAGGGCAAAGCCCTTGTGATCATGGGCCTTTGAACTACTACTTAGCTGATTTTTATCTCCAATTAATGTTGGATTAGATATCAACGCAGTCTGATATTTCCGCCAGGGCCTGATCACTTCTAGGATAAAGAAGAATGCAGACACCCCGATCAACCAGTAGAAATAGCTATGCCATGAGGGGTTTGTAATTTCCTGCCACAGGTAATTCGCATACCCGGTATAGCTCCCTGCGATGATATCCCAGATCTCTTCCATCCAATTATAATTATGTTAAAGTACGATGTACGAGAGAGAAAGGGTGTAACAATGGTTACAAAATTAGAATTGGAAAGTAGCGGGGAGTCATTGCCCCTAAAAAAAACGATCTTCCAGTGTCTGACCTTTAGATGGAGCAATAGTGTAGCTCAATGTAACTTCATGGGTACCATAATGGGTGGTGATCAGATCATCAAAAGGGAGCTCAATGGTATACCCAAATCTCAATCGCTTCTTAACCTGAAGCTGACCAAACAAACCAATATTGAATATATCCCTGAAAATCACACCTGCCCACAAATTTTCTGAGACAAAATAAGTACTTGATACATCAACAGACACTTTATTATCCATCACCCTGACAAGGGTCTGTAACTTCATATCAATCAGGTTCGGAATAAAGCCAGCTGAGAAATAGTAATGTCGGTGATATGCTCCGTTATCCTCATAAGAAAGGATAGGTTCTGTTTTATTCAACATTCTGGGGACCGAGACACCAATGAAATAATTGCTGTGCATGATCATAAAGCCTACCCCGAAAGTTGGGAATGAGAATCTGGGAACAAAATCATCCAGCGTAGGATCATGCAAAACCTCCGGAATAAAAACTGATAAGTCGTTGGTCGATTCTGCAATGCCTCCTTGTAAGCCAAAGCCAATGACTACTTTTTTAGCCCGTATAAAATAAGACCCTGATGCAACTATTTCATTTGTCTTACGAATGCCTACCTCATCACTCATTGCCCGTAATCCGAACCCAGCGAAGTTTCCCACATTGGTCACCCAGGTAAATGTATTGGTAAAGGGTGATCCCTCAATACCTACCCATTGTAATCTGGAGTTGGCTGCAAATGTGGTTGACTTATAAATCCCTCCATATGCGGGATTTATTATGTACTGGTTGAAATGATATTGCTGATAGAGCGGATCTAGCTGCCCAAATGCATTGATGTAAAAGGAAATCAACAATATGGTGATTACGCTTCTCATCGAGTCAATTCAAAAAAACCGTTTGCTAATTTTTTCCCTTTGTACCGAATGACGTAGTAGTAGGTGCCCTCCACAAGATCTTTCTTATTCAGGACATTGTTTTTTCCAATAAACACATTTTCTCTGTTGTCGTAGCCTTCCTGGTTATAGACCAGAGTCCCCCAGCGATCGTAGATAGAAATGAGGCTTTCTGGATATGAATCCAGGTTTTCGATATATAGGAAGTCATTTATTCCATCATCATTTGGGCTTACCAGGTTATACACCTTGAGAGGTGGTTTCTCATCTGCAGTAAATTTGCGACCTATGGTAAAATATGGCATCGAAAGAGGTAAGGTGGTTCCATTTGTCACAGATAACGAGTCCAGGTCCCCTACCACCTGATTTTGAAACAAACTTATAATATCGCCAGTAGGACTTTCAGCCTGGACGACCAATGCGCTCCCGATAGTATCCATGAGTGAGGTGGCGTTCTCAAGTGCCAGTTGTACATTAAAAAGATCGTCACTTTCATCCATCACCCAGTGAAAGGGCGCTAAACCAGCTACTGAGGCAGGTAGTGACCCTTCAAGTGGGGATCCAACCGCTCTGATACCTAGTGGGGAGGGAGTTTCCGTAAGAGGTTCCAAAAAAACCGGTAAAAATTTATTCTCAGTCCCTATAGGATATAAAGTGCTGCCGGTCATCACCAATCGGCCTACGATATAGTCGCGCGGATTTCGGACAATAGTATCGGTGACTTCCAGACTATATCCATCAGCTACGGTCAATCTGCTTCCACTCAATTCAAGTCTGCCCACCACTAGATCAGCGGTGAGGGTTTTATTTCCGCCGGATAATCGTAGTTTTTCAATCGGAGACTGATCACTGATAGCCTGTATCACCGGACCATTTAACTCCAGAACCCCTAACCCTTCGGACCGGTAAATACCTGCATTCACCCAATTGCCTCCAATAAGTAACTGGCCTTCGTTGAGCACATTCCCTGTATTCACAAAATCTTCGTCCACATGGAGAATGGTCCCCTCGGTGATGATCATAGGAGACTCTACGTTCTGAATGTTTTGACCGGAAAGCCAAAACGGGATCAACCATATGGTGAATAGAAGTCTGGCCATCTTAATTTGGGTTTACCACGGTAGTGACACTTTCCAAATGAACCCAGTTACTCATAGCCGAAACATACATCAGTTTAATACTTCCTCCAGTAGGAAGTGACACGGTTGCTGACGGCAACACCAGATTACTTCCATTCATTTGTGAATTATCAAACACCAGTGTGCCACCCGTACATACAATAATCATTTCCTGGCCATTCAGACCCGCTTCAATTTCTGTAATTGTGTCGGTGGACCCAGCTGCTCCTGAAACATCCAGCATGACAGTTTTTGCATGTAGGTGAGCTAATATTGGCAATTGGCTACCTGAAAGGCTTGAATGAGTGATAGACGAGACAGTATTAATTACATTAAGCGCTTTAATATGTCCTGAATAGGATACGTAGCTACCAATGGCATCAGTGCTTTCTGTAAGGGGAGAATCCTTGTAGGGAGACAAATCTATGCTTGTTGGAGAAGCATTTAATGTGATAGTTAGATTATCTCCCGTTAAGCTCAGATCCTGAATCTCATTGGCATCATCCATATCTCCATCTGCTGGCAAATTGGCTGCTGCCCAGTTTGAGCCATCATGTGTTAGCACCTGGCCGTTAGTTCCAGAGATAGATGCCAATAAATCAGTATTTATATATGGAGTTAGGTCTATATCTGTAGGTGTTCCCAATCCAGTGATAGTTAATATATCACTCGCGATACTCAAGTCTTGTAATTCATTTGTGTCATCCGAATCTCCATCAGAGGGTACGTTACCAGCTACCCAATCTGTGCCATTATGAGTAAGTACCTGGCCATTTGTACCAGATATAGATGCTAGTAAATCAGTATTGTCAAGATATGGTGCTAAATCAATGTCCGTTGGTGTAACTAATCCAGTTATAGTCAACGTATTTCCCGTAAGATCCAAATCCTGCAGTTCATTAGCATCATTAGTATCTCCGTCGGTAGGTAAATTTGCTGCCGCCCAGTTTGAGCCATCATATGTTAATACCTGACCATTTGTTCCCGTTAGAGATGCCAACAAATCAGTATTTATATATGGAGATAGATCTATATCAGTAGGGGTTCCCAAACCAGTGATAGTTAATATGTCACTCGCAATACTTAAATCTTGTAATTCATTTGTGTCATCCGAATCTCCATCTGCTGGTAAATTGGCTGCTCCCCAATCTGTACCATTATGAGTAAGTACCTGGCCATTTGTACCAGATATAGATGCCAGTAAATCAGTATTTATGTACGGAGATAGGTCTATATCCGTAGGTGTTCCTAATCCAGTGATAGTTAATATATCACTCGCGATACTCAAATCTTGTAATTCATTTGTGTCATCCGAATCACCATCAGTTGGAAGATCTGCTGCTCCCCAATCTGCTCCATCATAGGTCAGTACTTGGCCACTCGTACCTGAGATGGTTGATAATAAATCTGTATTATCAAGATATGGTGCCAAATCAATTTGTGTATTGTCAGGATCGCCCGATAGCGAAATGATACCACCACTAAAAGCCAAATCCTGTTCATCCGTATTGGTTCCTGAATATGGAGAAAGATCTATCATGGTCGGACTAGCATTCCCTGTAATAGTTAAAATATTACCAGCTAATTGAAGATCCTGGATCTCATTGGTAGCGTCACCATCTCCATCTGTGGGAATATCATCAGCTACCCAATTACCACCACTGTAGGTCAATACCTGCCCATTTGTTCCGGATATGGAAGCAAGTAGATCTGTATTGTCCATATAAGGAGCCAAATTGATTGTTGTGCTCCCAGGGTCATTCGAGAGTGAAATCACCTGGCTGGAAAACTGCAAATCCTGGATCTCATTGGTATCATCAATATCTCCATCTGCTGGTAAATTGGCTGCTCCCCAATCTGCCCCGTCATAGGTCAGTACCTGGCCACTCGTACCGGATAAGGTTGATAATAAATCTGTATTATCAAGATATGGTGCCAGATCAATTTGTGTATTGTCAGGATCGCCCGATAGCGAAATGATACCACCACTAAAAGCCAAATCCTGTTCATCCGTGTTGGTTCCTGAATATGGAGAAAGATCAATCGCGGTTGGACTAGCATTTCCTGTGATAGTTAAGATATTACCAGCTAATTCAAGATCCTGGATCTCATTGGTAGCGTCACCATCTCCATCTGCGGGAATATCATCAGCTACCCAATTACCACTACTGTAGGTCAATACCTGCCCATTTGTTCCAGAGATGGTAGCTAGCAGATCAGTATTGTCCATATATGGAGCCAAATTAATTGTTGTGCTCCCAGGGTCATTTGAGAGTGAGATCACCTGGCTGGAAAATTGCAAATCCTGGAGTTCATTGGTATCGTCAGTATCTCCATCTGCTGGAATATCAGCAGCAGCCCAATCTGAACCATCATAGGTTAAAACCTGACCACTTGTACCTGATATAGTAGTCAGTAAATCTGTATTATCCAGGTACGGAGAAAGATCAATGGTTGTGGGAAAAGCATTTCCTGTAATGGTCAGATTATTTCCTGTCAAACTCAAATCCTGTATTTCATTGGTGATGCTTGCATCTGCATCAACTACATCATCGGTGCCATCCAAAAAACCAGCAGGAATGTTTGCCAGATCGACCCAATCGCCACTAAAATCATCTGACACGTCAGAATCATAGTTACTCAGATCAATTTGCGTATTGTCAGGATCTCCGGTAAGGGAAATAATACTTCCTGAAAATTGTAAATCCTGCTCATCTGTATTTGTTCCAACATAGGGCGCCAGGTTAATCTGAGTAGCACCGGATTTCCCGGTTATGGAAAGGATGTTACTGATCAACTGTAGATCCTGGATTTCGTTTGTTGCATCAGTGTCTCCATCGGAAGGTAGAAATCCAGCACCCCAGCTGGTTCCATTGTATATAAGTATCTGATTGGTCAAAGCTGAGGCTGGTAGCTCAATTTCATTGGTCGGGTCATTATCTGCATCTTCCACATCATCGGTACCATCCTGAAACCCGGCGGGCATATTCGCCAAATCAGCCCACTCACCTGAAAAATCATCACTGGCATTGGTGTCACCCGTGTTTATGACTGTACCACCACTAATTTCAATTCCAGTGCCTGCTTTTAAGGTTTCCCCAACTGCTTCCCATTTGTTTGTTATCCAATAGAAAAACTGGTCCAGATCTGAATCATAGACCATCATTCCATTATCGCTAGAATTCAACTGTGAACCAAAGTTGGTTCGTTGTGTGGTAGTTAGCTTTGGAACCAGTAAACCTTGGTTATTATTTCTTGCCACAAGGTGTAGAACAGCCTTTCTATTTGGAGTCTGAGTACCAATACCAACAGTTCCTTCCTGGGCCATCAGCCCGGTACATATAAGCAATGCTAAGGGGAAAAATATCCTTTTCATGGCGGTGGTTTAATAAAATTTCAGGCTGTGAAGAAATGGCAATTTCCCCACAATTATATTATACAGTGATTTGAACCTTCAAAGATACACATACGGGGAACAATTCTTACATTATAAGATGATTATCAGTGAATTGTGGCTACCATGAAATTCGGCATACCGCTATGATTCTATTTGTGTTTGCTCCCTGATGCATACCATATTCACTTCGTACAACATCCTATTAAGATCCTGAAACCCATATTCCTTTTTTCCTGTTAAAAGGATGTAGTAGCTTTGCACGATTAATTCTGGGGCCGACCGGAATCGACAGGAAGTGTAGATGATATGCTTGCATGTCAGGTGGTGAGTGTACACCTGCGATCAATTCGCTCAAACCATAATTGGCGAATCTAATTACGCCATGGCAGCCTAATCTCGAAGTATAGTAGAGATTAATTAGTTCTGGCCCTATCGGTCAGTCCTGCCACATCCCACCATGCCTCTGTCCCGTAGGCAGGATTTTGGGGTGTCGACATTCGGGAATAGCTAGAAGCGGTGTCGTGAGCTGATAGTGAAATTTAATCGCGACTGGTAGGACGAGTTGGTAGTTTTCCGCCTGCTCCCCTGCGAGATTAAAAGGATAACTAAGCATGTAGAGGGTATATTTTTTCCTTCTCTGGACGAGGGTTCGAATCCCTCCGGCTCCACATTATAGCTCATCGAAAGATGAGCTTTTTGTATTTTATGAAATGGATGAGAATCCTTGGGTTCGAAATCGGAGCGAAGCGGAGATTCACGAGGGGTTGTGCGGCATGCCTGTGTGTATGAATAATCCCTCCGGCTCCACCAATGTTTTTAAACATCGTTTAAAAAGACATCGCAAGGGTGAATGTCTTACACATCTACCAGACTTTCAAATCAAAATCTTTCATCCCCTCGCCTGCTTCGCAGACCGGATTCCATAAGCAGCCACAACCACAAAACAGATCAGCGGCAGAATAAATGAGAAATTCACTTCAGGCACCCCCAGGATTGAAAGGTCATTGTATTCCGGACCTCCAAAATCCAGGATGGCTCCCTGGGCAACTGGCATCACAGCACCTCCTACAATGGCCATCACCAAACCGGCAGAACCAAGTTTGGCATCATCACCCAAACCCTCCAGGGCGATGCCATAGATCGTCGGGAACATGAGAGACATGAAAGCAGAGGCACCAATCAGGCAGTACAACCCTAGTGTTCCACCAATAAACATGGTTCCCAGCATCATGATGATTCCTCCATAAGAAAAAATGGTCATCAGCTTTGGACCACTGATGTATTTAAGCAAAAACGTACAGATCCAGCGGGAAGCCAGAAACAAGGTTGTAGCGATCAGGTTGTAGCTCTGTGCCTCAGCTTTGGTCATCCCAATGCTTTCTCCATATTGCACAACGTAAGTCCAGCACATGATCTGAGCACCCACATAAAACATCTGAGCTACCACCCCAAACATGTATCTAGAATTAGAAAAAAGTCTCTTGAAGGAATCTCTCACTTTCAGTGAATGGACATTATCTCCTTTAGTTGGAATTTTCATTAGCACAAAAACAACCATCATACCCAGGATAACCAATCCGAGAACAACATAAGGGTTCCTGATCAGCATCAAATCGTGTGTTCTGATGATGGCTTTTTCAGCAAAGTCGAGGGTAGCAAAATCTCCGTTAGTAGACTGAAGTGCCACTAATATAAAATTGATCGCGACAAACTGACCCAGTAGGGCTCCTATCGGGTTGAATGCCTGGGCAAGGTTCAGCCTTTGTGTGGCTGTTTCAGGGTCACCTAATGCGAGAATAAACGGGTTGGCAGTGGTCTCCAGGAATGCCAGTCCAAAGGTGAGTACATATAAAGATATCAAAAACAGTCCGAACATCTCAAAGCTGGCAGCCGGGTAAAACATCAGCGCGCCAATGGCGTAAAGTGCCAGACCTACCAGAATCCCCGATTTGTAGGTAAACCTTTTGATAAACAATGCAGCAGGGATGGCCATGGTGAAATAACCGCCATAAAATGCAAATTGCACCAGAGAGGCTTGGGTATTGGAAATCTCCATTACGGTTTTGAAGGTTGCCACCATGGGGTTGGTGATATCATTGGCAAAGCCCCAAAGAGCAAACAAGGTGGTAACCATGATAAATGGTACCAGATACTCTTTGCTAACAACCGGCTTAGATGTTTTTTCTGTCATGGGTTATTTGGTGTTAATGGGTTAGCGTGATCAACCTAGGTCAAAACACGACCGACAAATATATGATGTCCTGAGAAATGAATAAATGGTATGGTTTGTCTTGTTATTGAAATTAAGGAGCATTGTGCCCGGTTGGGATAACTAAACTGATCCAAATATCCAGCTACATGGCTCATTTATAGATTTTACCAACATCTTATCTAAATTTACAGGTCGCAATGCGCTAAAAATTGGCAGCTAAATCATTTAAATAGAATACCAAATAGTTATGATGTACTTAAACACAATCCTTGTGATGACGCTTGCGCTCTTGTTTGCATGTACTACTTCAGGCAATCAGGAAGCAAAGGAAGAAACACAAAAACCTAAAATAGAACTCATCGATAAACCTTCTGAAGAGAAGGTAGAAGTCCTGATAGAAGGCAAACTATTTACTTCATACATTTATCCAGAAAACATCAAAAAGCCAGCTTTATGGCCTTTGATCAGCCAGGGTGGTAACGAACTTACCAGACAATTTCCTTTCAAAAAGAAAGAAGGTGAGCGGGTGGACCACCCTCACCATGTAGGGCTGTGGCTCAATTACGGAGATGTCAATGGGCTCGACTTCTGGAACAACTCAGATTCAATCGACTCAGAGAAAATGTCTGAATACGGAATGGTGAAGCATGCCAAAGTGCTATCTACTGAGAATGGTGATGAGGCTGTCCTTAAAGTTCAGTCCGACTGGGTATCCATGGATGGCAAGAAGTTGCTCAATGATGAGACTACTTTCACATTCAAAGTAGTGGATGGTGTACGCATCATCGATCGTAAGACTGTCTTGACCGCAGTCGGCGAAAAAGTTACATTCACAGACAACAAAGAGGGTATGCTTGGTGTACGTATGGCTCGTGAACTTGAGCTTCCACAGGAGGGGAAAATCGAACTTTCTGACGCTAAAGGAAATATCACCGTGGTCGAAAATCCTGACAATACAGGAGTAACCGGAAACTACCTGAGCAGTGAAGGGATCAGTGGTGGTGATGTCTGGGGAACCCGTGCCGATTGGATGAAACTCTCAGGTAAGATCAATGGTGAAAGTGTTGCCCTTGTGATCTATGACACAAAGGACAACCCGGGCTATCCTACCTACTGGCATGCACGTGGATATGGCCTTTTCGCTGCCAATCCGCTTGGACAAAAGATCTTCAGCGAAGGAAAAGAAGAACTGAACTTTGCTTTGGAGACAGGAGCATCAGCCACCTTCTACCACAGAATTGGTATCTTTTCAGAAGATCCTTCTCCTGAAAAGATTGAAATGTATAATCCTAAGTAAGGGAATATCGGAATTATTAAAAAGGGTTGACCACATGTGGTTAACCCTTTTTTGTTGTGGTCTCTGCAGGATTTTGATATGGGGGGGGGTGTAGCAGAGATTCCTTTGAGCTTGTCAAGGAATTTTGCAAGACACTTCTAAAAGCCCCAAAGGGGCGCCATAAAATAACGCAGGGTGTCAGGCCTGCGTTATTAAGTAATTATTATACCAAGCCCCAAAGGGGCGAAATCAAAATTCTGAGACTAGTCAGTCCCAGACATATCTCTCATCGTATTGTACATCATATTTATCCAAGAATGCACGATACTCATCTTGAAATGTCTTAACTGTATGATGTTCTTCCTGTTTTTGAATATAGTTTTCAACCATATTAACTTCTTTTGGATTTACAGAGAATGCTCCGTATCCGTTTTGCCAATAAAAATCTGAATATTTGTCCCCTTTTGTTTTTATCCACTTTGATGAATGAGATTTGGTCTCTTCCAACAACTTCATAAGGGGGAATTTTTGTGACAAAAGGCAGAGAAGATGTACATGATCAGTGTATCCTCCCACAATAATTGGATTGCATTGAAGATTTCTACATATACCCCCGATATAAGAGAATAGTTCATTCCTAATCTCCTTGTCAATAAAGGGTTGCCTATTCTTGGTAGAGTAAATTATATGGACGTAATTTTTAACTAGTGATTGTGGCATGTCATCCGTTTGATTACGCCCTTTCAGGGCTTTTTAAAATAAGTTGCATACCTCAGGGCTAATGCCCTGAGGTACTGCTTTCGCTCCTTTGGAGCTTTAATTTAAGCATTTTGAGTTATATGTAAAATGCCGTCTATTTTTATAATAAGGCATTACACCCCCTTTGGGGCTTATATGTAGTACGTTAATAACACAGGGCTTACACCCTGTGTTGAGATATAACGCCCCGTTGGGGCTTTCAGGTATTACTCTAAATATGTATAAGATTCTTTCCTTCAGTCTGAATAACATTAAAGTAGCGCTTTGAGATATCTCTTTTCTTTCCCCTCTCCTATTCCTAATACCTCTCTATCGTATCCAGTTCTGGCTTGCCTCCTCTGTTTCCGCAGCCGGCAGCGATATAGACGGATTTATCATAGAGAATGGCCTGGGCGCCATGTCTTCCTCTCTCCAGCATATCCAGTTGCGTCCATTTGGCCTCTGAAACATCATAGGCTTCTACCTCTGCATGAGCTGTTTCCTGTGCTGCACTCTCGCCTCCGATAACTAACAGATTGTCTTCCATGAAAATGGCGGTCGTGCCAGCTCTCTCTGTTGGGAGGTTCTGGTCTTCTGGTAAGGTAGTCCATGAATTGGATGCCAAATCATATACATCAACCTCCGCAATGGTCAGATTGAAAGTCTCTTCGGTTTTGGCAGAGGAATTCCTTCCGGCAGCGCAATAGATCTTGCCGTCATACAATGCTGCATGAAAATGATCGCGTGCCCTGGGAGCATCCTGGAGCACAGACCATTCTCCTGTTTCAAAGTTGTACCGATCTACCCACTTTACATGACCTTCCCAGTGCCCATCCGTGATCCCACTCAGGATATAAGCACTGTTGCCACTCACCACAACACCGGCACCACCCCTTTGCCTCTTTGCTGGGATAGAATCACCGAGTGACCAGTGATCCTGGGCCGGATCATAGATGACTATCTGAGGAATCGGGTCTTCATGCGGATATTTTCCGGTCATCCCTCCCATCACATACACTTTACCTTTGTAGGCTACTGCCTGAAAATGGTGAACTTCCAGTGGTGGCTCTGCCCCCTGAGTCCAGGTTTTGGTTTCCGGGTCGAAGATATCTACGGGTTTGATACCACGCCCTCCAAGCAGATAGAATTTTCCATCTACCTCTACAAAACTGCATTCATGCCGGGCATGAGGAGTCCCGTTGCATTCTAGCTGCTCCCAGCTACGCTGAGCAGATTGGTTGCTGGATTGCTGGCCACATTGAGTAAAAATGGCAAGACATGCTACAGAGAAAACTAAGATTGAAAACCGCATATTATTAGATCTTTTACTGATCCGATAAATATCGGCAATTCCTTCGAACCCAGAACAGGTCTTGTCCTAACGAATTATCTTGCCAGATGTGTTTCCCTGCATCAAGAATTCTACATCTTCTGCAGAGACCATATTCACGTCCCCTTCAACTGTATGTTTCAGTGCACATGCGGCATTCGCAAAATCCAGTGCCTCCTGATCCGTTTTATAGTGAAGAAGACCATATATCACACCTGCAGCATAAGCGTCTCCGGTTCCAATCCGGTCAATGATATGGGTAATATCCAATTTGGGTGATTTGTGAAACTCGTTATTTCCCCACATCTCCCCCTGAATGGTGTTATGGGAAGCACTGATCATCTTGCGTTCCTTGTCAAAGACTTTCTTTACACGGGGACAAATTTGGATAAGCGCCTGGGCTGCCATACTGAATTTCTCTTTTTTGGAGCCGGAAACCTCAATATTGTATATTTCCTTGATGTCGTTATATCCACCAATGATGATATCTGTACCAGTAATCAGGTCCGGCATCATCTCGGATGGCTTTTTCCCATAATTCCAAAGATTCTTTCTTGAATTGATATCCGCCGAAACGGTCAATCCTTTAGTATTGGCCACTTCTATGGCCTTTTTACAGGCTTCCGCAGCCCCTTTAGATATCCCGGGAGTGATACCCGTCCAGTGAAACCAATCGGCTCCATCCAAAATGGTCTCCCAGTCAAACATGGTAGCATCAATTTCAGAAAAAGCAGAACCATCGCGTTCATAAACCACCCTGCTAGGTCTGTGTACCGCCCCTTTCTCCACAAAATATTTTCCCAACATATCTCCCCCATACTGAACTGCTGAAGTCTCCAGCCAGTGTCTTCGTAAAAACTGAGTGGCCGCTCTACCAATATAATTATCAGGAAACCGGGTGACATGGGCGGCTCTCATACCGAAGTATGCGAGGGATATGGCTACATTAGCTTCGCCACCTCCGTATTCCAACACCAGGCTGTTGGCTTGTGAAAATTTTGCAAATCCGGGAGGAGACAGGCGCATCATCACCTCACCAAATGTTACAACTTTCTTATTCTGATTCGTCATCTTCCTTGTAGTTTTCATTATCTGAACTTGCTGGCTTATGCGTCTTCAGCCATTCCTGCCCCTCCTTTGTGAGGAAAAAGTCCATCCACATATAATACATTCTCTTGTTTTCACCCACTGTCACCCAATGACTGGACCCTATTGGGATATGAAGCAGTGAATATTGTCCTAAATTGGTAGAAGCACTGTCAGCATACACCATGATGTCATTGTCTGTCAGCCCCAAAAAGAGCTGATCCAGCATAGGGTGGCTATGAGCACCGACCGCATCAGGTCCCGGGGCCTCTACAGTACCCAAAGAGACTCGTGGAACGATATCAGCAGGTAGGACAGTACGGCTTACGGTATTCGGACTCTTAATTTTCTCCGTATAAGGTTCGCAGTCTTCAAACCGGGTGAAATACAGATCGTATTTGTTTTCATCGGGAAAGCTCTCCATGTCCTTTAGGTCCTGATCCGAAAGTTTCTTTACAAACTGAAGAAAGTGCAGCTGCTCGCCCTCAGGAACTTCGATTTTCACCTGGCTGACATTATTCATTGGAATGGCGATGGACTCTGGAACAAGCTGATAAGTAGAATCTGCATGAAGGATCCCATTGCCACGAATAAAGAGGAACATGGTCACATGGCCCTCAGTGACAGGAATGGTTTCTTCGATGGGTCCGGCATAAGCCAGGTGCTCAATCCTGGTTTCAGCTATTTCACCCGGCAGAAGTTCCTCAGAAAACATCTGCATGCCTGATGGTATTTCCATATTCAGATCCTGGACCACTATTTCAGGAGACTTTGAGCCTGAAGAGCAGGACATTGCCATAATCCCAAAAATGATATACAATCCAATGGTTAACCACGATATGTACTTGAGTGATCTCATCATTTTGTTGTTTTGATTCTCATTCATAATGCTCTTATAATTTACTGGTTCTTGATGAATTTAACCTGTTTGGTCTCCGAAGACCTACCCTTCGAATGGAAAACACTTTTTAACACGTAGGTCCCTGGCTTCAACCCTGAAATATCAATCCGGAGGTTACCCTGGCCTGATTTTATCAGTTGGTCCTCCCTTTTAACCGTTTTGCCACTAACCGAGATAACTTCAATTGAAGCTTTGCTATACCTATGGTCCGGCCATTCAATGACCAGACTATCATCGGTTGGATTTGGATACACATTTAAAGATTTGTCTGCTATCACCGCGAGAGGTTCCGGAACGAACTCAGCGTCAATCACGATCCCATCTGAAACTGTGAATTGTATAGGATTTTCGTCTCGCTGCACATCACCCGACCAGGTACTAAAATCAAATCCATTGGCAGGAATGGCTGTTGCGGTGATCACTGATCCAATCACATATTTTTCGTAGTCAGGTTCAAGGATAATTTCACCTCCTGTCGTTTCTGCGATTTCGACCGCCGTCATGTTTTCATCATAGAGGTAGAAAGGGCCTGTATTTTCTGCTGTCGCATGAGGCTTTACAACCAGTCCTGCTGAATATTCCACTGATCCAATGTCTTTTAAATCAATAGATTCCGGTCTTTCCTGCCTCATAAGGTCCAACAAAATCAGTGAATCGTAATCCATCCCCTCAAAACCTGGTATTACTGGATAACTCGCTACAGCATTGTCTATTGCCGGGCTTAAATCTGTGATTTGAGAAAATCCGTCAGCATTGACAATCAGTCCAGGATCCATGGCCTCAATACCAGCCGGGGCATTCATGCCAAGTGTACCTCTGGAGATATTCCCAAGCCAGGTTTCATTTCCGGTCGGGTCCTCAAATAGTGCGTCAACCGGATCGGCAAAAATGTTATTTGCAAAGGTGACATTAGCAGGTGGATAGCTTCCTCCATTACCACCCAAAATCACTTCTGCAGAATTGACGATAGTATTGAAATAAATATGAACATCGGAAAGCGGATCTGATTGCTCATTTTGCAAGTAAATGGACCGTTTTTCCAAACCTTCAAAGTAATTGTTGTAGATGAAATGATTAGACCCCTCCCTGACTCTCACACCACCCATATTATTGAGGAAAAAATTGGCATAAACAATGGCTTCATCTCCGTGTCTTAAGACCAGTTCGGCTTTTGGATTATTCTCAAAAGTATTGTATCGAATCACGTTTTGAGCAGCTTTGTTTGAGATCAATTCTCCGTCGCCATCACAATGAGTGAAATAGCAATATTCTACAATGGTTCGACTGTCAAACTCTGCCTGAGTGCTCACTCCAATCCTGATTGGTTCAATTCCCAGGTCATTCCCGGTCCCTTCAAAGTTCTTAAAAGAGCAATGTTGTATTTTATGATATCCGGGCTCCGTATCATGCACAAGGATGGATAGGATATTCTGATCATCCAGGTTAAGTCGGTTTTCAAAGTTGCTATAACTGATTGTCGTTCTCCTGGAATCTTCATCGACGATCAGGTATTTATAGCAGGTATAGTCTTGAATATTGATTTGAGTGATCAGTACATCACTGCCCCAAATACGAATGACATGACTTGTGCCAATGTTTCCACCAATGAATTGAAGTCCGCTTAGGGTTACATGATCTCCCTCGATCTCCACCTTTGATTCACCATTAAATATGGCAGTGCCAGGAATAGAAGCAGTGACAATGAGTCCATTTTTGGGGATATCCATAAACACATCGGCATACACACCGGAAGCCCAGACAATTGAATCCCCGGCACTTGCAGAACTATGAGCAGCATTAAATTCAGCCTGAGTGGCCACATCGTACCTGGTTTGTGCAGACAGTAACTGACTCAAAATCAAAAAAGTAGTGAAAAGACAGTTTTTCATAATGCGTTAATTAAAGATGGCATCTATTGCTGTGAATGCGATGATGATGGAAAAAACCAGGGCTGCTATCATGATGACATTGGTCCAGATCCGATTGGATGGAAGTCCTGAAATCTTTCGATTCCATAAAACCAGGAGACTTATGACTACCAGTGGCAAGCCAAAAACATTGAAAATTTGAGTGATAATCTGACCTTTGATGGGATTGAAACCAAATACAGGCACAGTTAACGCAATGACACTTGCTACAGCGGTTATGATCCTAAACCTCCTCGAACTCACATCAAGTTTTCCCGATGAGTAATCTGCCATCATCAGTGGCACGATCATGAGGATGGGGAAAATTGATGACAGCCCGGCACTCAGAGTTCCTGCAAAAAAGATGGAAACAGCAAACCTTCCAACAGATGGTTCAAGTGACTCTGACATATCCAGTACATGTGTAATTTCCAAGCCTGATCCATAAAGACTTCCACTGGCCACTGCCATGATCGATCCACTGATCACAAAAATTAAAAGGCCTGCTACGATAGAATCATTTCGCTGTATTTTGACATCTGCCATCGTCCATCCTTTTCCCTGGATGAATAGTGGCCTGGACAGAAAAGTTGCTGCGGCCATAGTAGTGCCCACAAATGCGGCAATCAGGATCCCAGCTCCCTCCACCTCGGGAATTTTGGGAATGAGCCCCAAAATAATATCAGCCGGCATGGGGAAAACAAAAAACAAGGTGAAGACAAAGGATAGCCCCATCATTGAAACGAACAATGCCAGGACTTTTTCGAACAGTGTATAATTTGCTTTGAGTAAAAGGGCATAAAAGACACCAATTATCATGATGGCCAAACCAAGCACTACGAAGTATTGATTTTCACTGATTCCCGGAAAATTGATTTGAAGGATTTCAAAAATGACATTTGATGTGATGCCCAAAATACCAATCAACGAATTCCATTGACCAATCCCAACCGTAATGATTGTAGCGATGGCAATGGCCTTCCCAAATGGAAGATGTTTGCGGACGGCAAAGAGTAGCGTTTCGCCAGAAACCAAGTAGTAATACCCAGATACATATATGAGTACCCCGGAAAACAAGCAGCTGAAAAAGAGTACCCATAGCAGGTCCATACCAAAAGAATTTCCGGCCACTATCATAGAGGTCACACTGCCTGTTCCGATGGTGTAACCAATTGCAAAAATTCCGGGCCCGAAGGAAAGTAGAAATTTGATAAATTTTCTCATAGTGCTTGTCTCGTGTTAACTTATTTATTGATCATCTTTTGATTACTCTGACGGTCTTTGATATTCCGTCTTTCTCAATTTTCAATAAATATAGCCCCGAATTTTCCGGCATCTTCAATAATATTTTTTGACTCTTTACGGTGGACTCATGTTGAATCTGTCCAGAAATATTGTAAAGGGTCAGAATCCCAAGGAGAAATCTTGAATCCCCAATGTCAAGGGTGGTATAGAAATCGGCAGGGTTTGGATACACTTTGATCTTAGCGGAAAGGCCATCCACAGCAGACAACACTTCCTGTCCATCGAGGTATAGCTTATCGAAGTAGACAGTAGCCTCCCCATCGTTTTGCAGGTATACACCTGCCTTCCAGTAGCTTGGAAAGGTCCAAAATGAGACGTCTTCCCTGGCTTTTTCTTCCCCATTGATGTTAATGATCAGGTCTCCATTCTCCAACAGCACATCCCAGTCAAAGTAATCATCCGGTGCAAGTCCTAAATCCACATGTGTAGTATTGACGCCACCCACATCTGTTTTGATGGCTGCCCACAGATGATTGGCAGGTGATTTGGTCAGGTGCTTATATATCCTCAGGAGGGGTTTATTGGGTCCGCTACCAGCATTAGCATCATCATGAATTTGTACGACAGTCACCTGGTCGCAGGTCTGCTCTACGAATTTTAGTCTGCCATGAAAAGAACGATCACCCGCTGTTAGATCCCAATTGGTCTCATGCCTAAGCTCCGTGCGGTTGCTTTGCCCTGATTGATTGAAAGCAATTTTATCTCCTTCCACAACATAAAACTGGCTGGATGTGTAACCATCCATCAATTTTTTTGAAGTTGCAGCTATCGAGCTCGTTGGAGCCTGCAGTTTGCAACCACTCAAAAAGGATCGAAATCTTGGGATATCCGAGGGAGCCTCATAGGGCTGAGCATCGACAAGCTGTGACAGGAAGATTAGTGAAATAATGAGTATATGGCTAAGACTATTTTTCATTACCTCAAAACTCTTATATTTTCTTTTGGGCCTGTAACAGGTTCATATTCCAGATCCAGCAGTTCCTCTGAATCCACATTCAGGTCAATTATTCCTGACCATTTATCTCCACCAAAAACTCCTTCCATTTTAATTATCCCATCAACCTGGTTCCATTTACAAACCGGATATTCTCCATTTTCTTGCACCGTCATGATCGCCGCTATTCTGCGTTTAGACGTTTTTTGATTTACTGAGCCTGTAAAATGCCACTCCTTCGCAGGAGGCTCTGCCGTGACCATTGGATAGTCCTGTTTCGGATCGATGGGCCATTCATTGGTGATCGAAAAGTCGAATCCTCCCGGAGTGATCAGATGAGTTATCATGGATTCACCCTTGCGGAAAGACTCCATGGATTGGGTATTCGGGTCAAGGACAATTTCTTCTCTCGAATGAAGCAGCCAATCTATGTCTACCGGTTGTGGGCCCGAAAGGTCATCCACCACCAGAATTACAGATGGCCGAATCATGATCACATGCCGCTGATAGTAGTCCAGTCGATCACCATAACATTTCTCCGCATCACCGGCCACATATCCCATGTGCGGAGTGCTCTTAAAATCAGCGATGCCTCCACTCGCCAGTGCACTCCTGTCAATCTGCCCTTCTCCATTGATCAGCAGTGCATTATGAGCCACTGTCAGATTGGAATATTGAAAATGGAACGGAGATTGGTGCTGAGGGTATCGTGCACCACTTGTGTTGGCCAGTGCTTTCCCCCCTTTCATGATGACAAAACTGTTTTGATCAGCATGACTGTGGCTAACAGATCCGTAAGGGCTACTTTTGAATAATAACATTAGATCGTTTTTTGGATTCAGGATGTCTGAATGCAAAGCGGCCCACCCTATTCCACGAAAGGCCCTGTCCGGCTTCATTGACGATGGCTTATTGGGCTCAAGGTTATCCTCAAGGATAATTTCATGCATGGCATTGAAGCGGTCAGTGGTTCGTTCCGTATTGAGTTGCTCAATCCACCATCGGGTTTCCGGATCTTTGTGTTTGAGTGAATGAAATTTCAAAATAGCATAAAGGTCGCCTCCCCTGTAACTGAGAGGATGGTGTTCGTTATCTCCAAATGGCATGATCTCGCCTTCAGGTGAAGCACAGTAGACCAGGAAATGCCGCATATTCCGGAAGTAGGATTTATTCCAAAGGTCATAACCAGTGGCTTCATATAGTGACTGCAAGGGTGTGATGAACCGCTCGTTGTAAGACAGCGAATAGTTGATCCCTTCAGCCCATCCTCCATCAATGCCTCCCCAATGGGGAAATACCGTTAACAATGTTCGCATAGCGTAATCCATCCATACTTGAGCTCGAGGTTCCTCTGCAAGAGCGATGGAAAATTCCACCAGATATCCAGGCAGCCTCCCATCGTGACTGTATGCTGATTTGTGTAGAAAATCGCGTCTTTCCAGCCTGGCCAACACCTGATCACCACGGGCAATCAGCATCTGTTTTACAGCCTCACGCTCATCTTCTGTCAACAGATCATACAACCAGTCATATGCCTGAGCGCCAGTACGGGCGATACGCAGTCCGATCTCGTCAAAGCTTTCGTCCAGGGAAGCCACTCCATCGAGCTCCCAGTCTAGCAGGTTGAGCAGATGTTTTTTTGCCGCCAGACCATATTTTTCTTCACCACTTAGTACATACACCAGTGCCATTGGGATCATCCCACGATTAAAAATCCGGGTAAATTCATGATATGAGGCCCGATATGCCGTTCTGCGTGCCGGGTACTCCGTCTCAATATCGTATTTATCAAAGTCAGGCTTATCCATAAGTTCCAGACTCAGTGCTTCGTCAGCCGTTTCCCTGATATCCTGAAAAGCCTGCTTTCGTGGACCATCAAGTGATGAACGAATTTCTTTCAGGCTGGCTTTGGGAAATAATAACCTGGGATGATCGTCCGGAACACGGCTTAGTAATTCTTTAGGCTCTACCCAGGGCAACTCAAAAGCATTTTCGCTAATGGTAAAACCCTGAGCATCGCGTTGAGCCACCACTTTTCCTTTTTTATCCAATGCCTCCACTACCCACTGATAGGTACCCGCAGGCAACACCTTATCTGGTACGTGTACAGGATCCGAAAGAATTCCTGATTGATAAACCTGCTTCTTTGAACTATTTTCTATCCTGATGCGATAGTTGACTTCCCCTTTTGGAGCAGCTCGCCACCAACAAAACCCGGGGGGAGATACGTCCAGTACCTGCCCGGCAAGCGGTCTGTTGAAATTTCCATCTTCCGGCTGAACCTGTGGAAATGAGACCTGGGAATGGGCAATAAAATGAACGTATAAAATAAGGGTTAGGAAAATTCCTGATTTCATCATTTCTGGGTATTTTCTGTTGTTCATGGTTAAAAAGTTGGTCGTTTCATCTCAGAAATCTTTGATTTTCAAAGACTTTAGCCCTTCAATATTGGCTTTCAAGACTTCTTTTGTGTTCTCCCCTTCCACGTGATCTAAAACCCCCCACGGCCCGTCAAATCCCGCTTCGATCAACGTCTCAATCATCTCTTTTTCGTGGTCTCCATCACCGATAGTCATGATTTTAGGACCATCCTTTTTCACACCGGACAGATTTACTGCCACTAGGTAAGGGGTGATCTTCCTGGCTATTTGTTCGAATTCATCTACATCTGATTGAGCGTGATGAAAACTATAAACGATCCTGATGTCATATTCTTCCAACGCTTTAATAAGCTCAATTTGATTCGAAGTATCACCAAACCACCCGGTATGATTGTATAGTGCCAGATCGCAACCAACCTTTTGTGCTTCCTCAGCGATATAATGCACAAAATCCATAGCCTTCCTAAGAGATTCAACCTGGCTTAATCCCTCAAAAAAATTGGGGCTCATACTCATCCAAATCGTGGTCTTCGTTTGGGTGTCCTTCAGAATCTTAAATACCCTACTGTTTGCCTTACTCAGGTTTCCGACTGAATCCCTTGATGCATTTAGCCAAAGCCATACCGCAACTGTTTCAATCCCTGCATTCCTCATCAAAAACAGCTCGGTGGGCATATCGTCTAGATGCCTGTCTCGCCAATCATAGGTATATTTTGTAAAACCCAGGCCCTGTAACAGTTCAACCCTTTCAGCAGGAGTTCGATCCTCAGAATCATAAGCTACAATGCACCAGGGATAAAGGTTGCTCATGCTTTGACCACTTACAGAATAATACAAAGCCAGTATCACAAGTGTACTTGCGGATATTCTTCTGAAGACCTGGAAATGCATCTCTAACACTTAAGCATTTTTTATACAGATTATAAGTAAAAAGAAATTGACCAGTTCCCCCAACCGGTACTGGCTCAATTCCTATTAGATGTTCCGACGGCTACGAGAAGGCAAGTCCTCCATTGATGTCTACATTATTGCCTGTCATGAATGTAGATTCAGGTCCGGCAAGGTAAGCCACCAGGTCTGCAACCTCTTCTGCCTGCCCTTCTCGTCTTAATGGCGTACTGCCGGCTACTTTAGCCCTTACCTCATCCTTAGTAAAATCATCATGAAACTTCGTAGCGATCATCCCGGGACAAACTGCGTTGACTCGAATTCCCTGGGGACCCAATTCCTTGGCCCAGTTTCGTGTCAGGGTCATCACCGCCCCTTTTGAAGCGGCATAAATGGCTGAACCAGGACCTCCTCCGTCACGTCCTGCCTGGGAAGACAGGTTGACGATAGCTCCTCCTTCGCCCATAAGAGGCTTAAAGGCCTTTGTGACAAACACAGTCCCTTTAAAATTCACATCCATCACCAGGTTATAATAGTCCTCATCAATCTCGTCGATGGTTTTTCTGGCGAAGAGCCCCCCTGCATTGTTTACAAGGATATCTATACGACTTCCAAATGCTTCTTTGGTCCTGGCTACAAGGTTATCGATATCTGCCTGTTTAGATACATCAGCCTTTACTGAGATTCCTTCACCTCCTACAGCTTTAATGGCTGCAAGTGTCTTTTCGCTTTCCTTTTGGCTACCAAAATAGTTGACAACTACTTTGGCGCCTTCCTTTGCTAATTTGACACAGATCGCGCTTCCGATATCACGAGCTCCACCAGTGACTACAGCTACTTTCCCTTTCAGTTTCATCAATTACAGTTTTAATCTTTGTTAAATACCCAGTGCCTGTCCACCACCTATCTGGATGGTCTCAGCTGTGATGAAAGAAGCATCTTTGCCAGCCAGGAAAGACACCACAGAAGCAACCTCCTCCGGCTCTCCCAGTCTTCCCAACAGAATATTGTTTTTCCATGATGCAAATACTTCAGGCTTGGTCTCCTTGATCTGTGCATGGAAGGGTGTGTCGATGGTGCCTGGAGATACCGCATTTACCCTGATACCATACTCAGCCAAATCCTTCGCCAATGCCCTTGTAATGGCATGAACGCCTGCCTTTGAGGTACCATAGATGCCTGCTCCGGGCCCTCCGGCATTCCATCCAGCATTAGATGTATAGTTGATGATCGTGGCATCTTCTCCTTTTTTGAGGTAAGGAATGGCAGCTCTTGACGTGAAGAAAACAGAATCCAGATTAAGCGCCATCACGAACCGGTAAAACTCGGTAGTCATCTCCTCAAACCTTGATCGGCCACCTAATCCACCTGCATTGTTCACCAATACATCGATCCTACCATATTTCTCCCCAATGGCTTTAATATTTGCGGTTACCTCCTCTTCTTTGGTCACATCAAATCCGTAGTATTCAGCCTCTATACCTTCTTTTTTCAGTTCTTCAACCCTTTTCTTTCCAGCTTCATCTTCAATACCATTCAAGATGACAGTATATCCATCTTTCCCTAATCTTTTAGCAACTGCGAAACCGATCCCACCTGTTGCTCCTGTGACTACCGCTATTTTATTATCTGACATTTTTCTACTTTTTATTTACTGAATTAAAATTTTTTTTAGCCTATCGGCTTGATCTCCTTCGCAAAAAATTGGATGGATAAATAACACAGTGGGACAAACACTGCTATCATGACAAAGACCGGAGTATATGAATAAGTCTCTGTAATGACCGGTACCAAAAAATTCATGATGATCACTGAGAAAATACCTACAGTTCCTCCCAGTCCAGCGAGTGAGCCTACTGACTTACCACTGAACAGATCACTGGGGATCGTCTGAATATTTGAGATCACAAACTGAAATCCGTAGAGCACGAAAGCAACTATCACTACAAACTTCAAAGGTGTATTCGCAAAAAGGATTGTGGCTAGCAGACCCAAAAACATGATGACACACCCGGTCAATACAGTTTTCTTTCTGGCACTATCAACTGAAGCACCTCCAATCATGAGTTTTCCAGAAAAATATCCCCCACTCAAACTACCCAGGGCAGCGCCTACATATGGTACCCAGGCAAAAAAGCCTATTTCCTTCACATTGAATCCGTATACATCAGCCAGATAAATAGGCATCCAACCTACAAAAAGCCACCAGATGGGCTCAATGAAAAACCTGGACACCAATACTGCCCAAGACTCCTTATGCGACATAATGGCTGTCATACTCAGGCCCGGTTTTTTAGCATCTTCATCTTTCTCTTCGATACCCGACAGAATGTATTTCTTCTCTTCTTCACTTATCCAGGGGTGCTTTGCCGGCACAGATTTATTGATAATAAACCAGGGGATCACCCATAGTAACCCCAGTAGCCCTAATAGCACAAAAGTCATTTTCCATCCAATGGCCAGCCATACAAGCGCAATGACCGGTGGCGCCACAATAGATCCCATGGCGGCCCCCGAATTGAAAATACCCTGAGCTAATGCCCGCTCATTCACCGGGAACCATTCCGCATTGCTTTTTACAGCTCCTGGCCAGTTACCTGCTTCACCTAAACCTAGCAGCACCCTGAAAACACTGAATGATAGGACACCCTTAGCAAAAGCATGAAGCGCAGTGGCTATACCCCAAACCGTTATAGAGACAATAAATCCAAACCTTGTTCCTATTTTATCAAACATTTTACCTGATAGTGACTGACCAATGGCATAGGCAACCAAAAAGACATTCAGAATGAGCGCATAGTCATTTTTGTCCATACCCAGGTCTTCCGAAATATCCGGCCACATAATTGCCAGGGCGGAACGATCTATATAGTTTATGATCGTGGCCAGGCACACGAGTCCTATTATCCACCATCTGAGTCCTTTCATTTTCATAATATCACAGGTTTAGATTGATTGCACATCAAATTCATTGTCACTTCTTGCCAAAGTAAGACACTCCCGAACCATCCAGGAAGTCTTCACGAACAGGGCTGAAAACGTCGATGAGTTTTCCTGCTTTCAGGCACTTGGCGCTGTGTAGTAGATTGGGTTCGATATACACGCCATCACCACCTTTTACAATTTGTTTTACCCCATCGATGGTAAACTCGAATTCACCCTCTACACAATAGGTGGTCTGGGTATGAAAATGCTGATGTGGTGACCCCAATGCACCTTCTTCAAACTTTACCAGCACCATCATGATCTGGTTGTCGTATCCTAAAAACTTTCTGGAAACCCCTCCTCCAAGGTCTTCCCATTCCATCTTATCTGTCAGTATGTACTTCTCGCTGTTTCTCTTCATTATTGATATTTATATTCTAATTGGTAATTTTTCTAAAGTCATAAACTCCCTTCCAGGTCAGTTGCAAACCGCCTACATCAATGGTATGAGTGCTGGATCCATCCTTGTCCTTTTGCGAAAACGCAAACTGATATTTCTCTCCTGTTTTCAGCTCAAACTGAATGGCTACGTATTCTGCTGATTCATGTAACACCACTAAATCAGCTATAGAAGTAAAGGAGTTGATTGGTATTTCATCCGAATAGCTGTATTGTCCATGTGTCTCATACAGGCTGGCGAATGTGGTGCTGCCAGCTGTTCTTCTCAGTATAAGCCCCGGATCTCTCCTAAGATTAAAATAGGGATCATTGGCACCAATTCTTGTTAACAATACCTGATCCCCTAGTCGGGCAAGAGAAGTTACGGTATAAAATTTCATTTTGTTGAACCAGGTCATGCTAAAGACTTCTTCGCTCAGCTCAGTTTGTGCCTCTACCCAAAGGTGTTGGTAACCATCATGCATGCCCATCGGCTTGAGGTCATTGATCGGTTGAAATTCCTTGTTGGCAGACATCAATTCACCTTTATAGTAAAGTGGCATGTCATACCTTGTACCATCAGATGCCTGCACAGTGAAGAGATCAATTACCAATGGATTTTCCAGCTCTTCTACTTCTACTAATGCCATGGTTCGCTGCATAGGCATGCCCTCATAAGCATTCAATTCCTTTGCGCTGACTATCTGGACGCGATCTTCAGAAGTGAAGTAGTATGGCGTGCCTGAAGTTTTATCTGCATCTCTAACCTTTCCATCAAAGTGGGAATCCTTGTCTATCACCAGCGTATTGTGAGCAAGTGTCTGCTTAGCCCATGAGTTATTTTCTTTCAGGTAGCCTCCTCCATCTTTGTGTTCGATATTGACCCATCTGGCTGCACCATAATCCTGGATCACCTCATCTGCCCCATTGTAGAGCAGGAAGCCCAAACGATCAAAATGGCCGTGGCCCATACCATGTTTGGCATATTTCATTACAAGCGTGAGATCACTGCTCCTGATGATCCCGATGGCGCCTTCATCGCCGTTGGCTCCATCTCTTAGCTCCATACTTTTGTACTGATATGACTGTGCCTTACCAGCAGCTATTGCTTTGGCTGCCGCCAGACCTGCATCATTGAGTGGCACGCGACCCTGATCTTCAATGATTGACAATAGTTGTGGGTCATTTCCGCCATAGAAATAAGCCATGCTAACTGCATTGACAAGCTCCCTGGATTTGAGGGACATCCCCTTCTGTGCATCGTTGATAGGAAAGAATTCACTGGCGGCATTGGTTTGATTGATCAATGCATCTACTGCCTTGATGAGGAGACCATCACGGTAATTCAGAATTTCAAGCTCCGGCTTCTTATTGGCAAGACCTTCTGCGAAAATCAAGAACGGGTACATGGCGTATCGCTGATAATACGGACCCTCTGTATAATACCCATCTGGTGAGAACGAATGATCCAGCTGCGCCAGGAAGCCGGCTTCTTTCTGACCTTCCAATTGAATGTCGCCACCATCATTGTCTTTTACGATATCTCCGGGTACCTGTATGTCCAGACCATACAAGGCCCACTCAACCAGCTCTTCATCACCAATCACCAATCCTATCATTCCCACGGCAGCATTGCCCCAGGTGCTGTGATTGTGGATCCTGTTGAAGAATTGTGGATTTTCGATCGAGACATATTCAGCATAGGGCCTAAACAACTCCTTGTTTAGCTTCCTGACCGTCTTTTTGTCCAGCCAATCATAAATGCAGTCGTATGCCTGACTAGTATAAACCAGCCAATTGGAGTCGTTGAGGCATTGCCAGAAAATTTTACCTCTTGCATAAGATCGTTCTGCCGGATGCTTGCCAATCGTCGGCCACATTTTAGCATATTGTAAAAGCATGTCCCGGATGTAAATAGCGTATTTTTCTTCACCTGTGATTTGAAAGAGCACACCCGCCTTCTGCATGGTCAGAAAATTAGCCTTGTGTCTTTCGTGGGTGTATCCCCCAGCCAGGTCCTTTGGTATAGGGACATCAATACCAGCTTCGATCTCAGCATCTACCTGAATGCGAACCTCCTCTACCGACTGATCAAAAAGAGGTACCTTACCCAAACTGGATCGCATGGATTTTACACCATCCCCGGTAAGAATCAGATTCGGATGTGCTGTTTGTGCTATTACCTGCTTCTGTGCAGTTAAGGACAAAACCAGGCAAAGGATCAATATGGTCCGGACTAGTCTCATCGGTTTACAATGTTTTCGGCCTGGTAGGGTTCTCCATTTGTTGTGAGGCCTTTGGAGTTGATAAAGGTGATATTGGATAGTTTGGTGATCGGTTCGCCATTGGTCATGAACAGATCAAACTTTTCGCTTTCGGTCACTTTCACATCATCAACTATCAGTTTCTGTACTCCATGAAACCGAAAAGAAGAGCCCAGCTTATTACGGCTTCCTACACCACCACTGATCACTTCAACTTCTGAGATCTCAACGATAGGCCCAAAGGTGCTTTCATCGGTACCGCCGCGGTAGATATTGGCTATTGCGCCCTCAACATCCTTGAAAGTCGATCCCACAATTTTGAGATTTTCTACATTATAGATACCGCGATCTTCTGTTTCCATATCGAGCGAAATGATGTGCCCTGTGATATTGTTCATGCTGGTATTGAGGATCTGAATAGAATCTGCAAACGTGTCTTTATAGGCCTTCAGAAAATCAAAAGAAAGATTCTTATCTAGATCTTTGACTTCACAATTTTCCACTACTAACGCATAGTTTTTATTCATGGAATACTTGCTGGTGCTGATCACATTATTCCCAACATAGTCAGGTGACTGGGCTCCATCGAATCTTATATTGTTGAAGTGAAGGGCTCCACCATTTTCTATCTTGAAGAATGTTTGTTTTTCGGATAGTATCGTTGCTTTATCTCCTTGGGGTGATATCACCGAAACGGGATGGTTGACCATGGCATATTTGGTGAGCAAATACTCTCCACCATTTTCCAGTTGGAGTACAGCTCCGAGTTGTGAAGCATCTAAAGCCTCAATTAAAGTATTGGTTCCGGCTGGCACCTCGATAGTCTGACCACTCCTAAAAGAAACTGTTTCATCGGATTTAGGAAAGTAAGTAGCTCCAACCTCATCTTTTGAAATAGGGAGCTTTACCTCACCAAAATTGATGCTTTTTAACAGATCATCAGATGGAACCAACAAGCCATTGTTATTCTTTTCCAAAGAAGTACTAGTATATGAAAACCCTTGTTCAAAGGGACGTTCCACACCTTTACTCATCACATTGCCCGCAAACTCAATACCCGATACATCATCATAGATGGTAAAAGGTTCCGGATTGGTAGTTCCCAAGATCAGGTTATTGGTGAACGACGACCCAACTGGCACAGCCGAACGTTCCTCGTCACTTCCGGCACATAGCTGGATGAAATCGGAGTTGATCACAAGGTTGTTTTGCATATGAGAATCTACCACCTGGTTGTATCGATTGATTGGTGAGTTGGGCACACCATTCATGATCACCAATGCGCCCCTGAAACGATATCCAGTTAAGCCATACAGATAGTTTTTCCTTACTGTCTGGTACTCATTGATGATCCGGATACCACCCGTATTGGGCTTTCTATTCCCAAGGAAATAGTTGTTTTCTACCAGGGTATGATGGCCATGACGCATGGTCAACGTGCCCTGGCATTCAAAGAATACATTGTCACGAAACTCATTACCACATGACTTATTGGAAATGATTTCATGCTCACCGTTAGTGCGGTCAAAGTAGTTGCCTCTGATAATGCTATTGGAATAAGTTCTTGAATAATGACTGGTACCTATTCTGAAGGTCTCACCGCCATTTGAGCCCAGTATCTGTCGTGGGCCGAAGTAGTTATATTCTACGATATGATTGTTTTCCCTGCTTTCTTCTGTGTTTAACCGGATGGCCATGGTAACACCCAGGTTTCGCTTGCCCATCAGACTGTTATGGTCAAAGCGGTTGTTTTTCCCGTACATCAACACCCAAAAGTCTGATTCAAAACGTTCCGGGTTACTATAATCCCTGATGACACAGTTGGTCACCCGGCAATTGTTGGCTAACTCATCGCCACTTGTCCTAAAAGAGATGACGGTGCTGGTTGGTGTATAGCCATTCTGAAATACCAGGCCTGAAACCACTAGATGCTCACCGGATAATTCGAGGTAGGATTGACCCTCCATCAGGACTTTTCCGGGATCTTCAGCAGTCAGTGTTATGGGCATGTCGGCCTGTCCAAAGCCTTTAAAAACGATCTCGGTGTCTTTCCATACTCCATTTGCCATGATGATAGTTTCACCAGGCTGAGCAGCGGAAATAGCTTGATTTAATTCCTCCTGATTACCTACTATTTTACCTGATTGATTATTACATGAGGTTCCTAAAACAACCAGAACCATCATGATAACAATCATGGATCTATGAAGGAATGAATGATAGGTGAAAAAGTTTGATTGGATCATTTGAGCGTGCATCTTTTATGGTTTGGTCTTATTATGTTGTCTTTAAAAATCAATTAGAAAAATATTACCCGGGCCCCTCTGCCCGGGTAATGCTTCTGATATCTCAATATCAGAAGGTGACCTCAATCAAATCAGTTTAATATGACTTTTACATTGTCTATGTATGCATCCACAGGGGTAACTGCATAAAACATGATGGAAACTCCACCACTTGCAGGAGAGGTAAAAGGAATAGAAACCACTGTCCCAATACCACCTGCCGTATCCGAGAATTTTCCTTCAGCTACAAAACCTTCATGGAATCCTAAATTATTGGCACCCAATTCACCAACAGCATCAGCGCCATCTACATAGTATCCATCCATAATCAACCCTACCACTCTTCTGCCTCCTACTGGATCATCACCACTACCATCCTTAATAGCGTATTGATATTGTAGAATATAGTTAGTACTCGGCGCTAAAGCAAGTTCCTGGTAGGCGTACCTGGAGTCACCACTTTTGAATTCTCCCCCTGATTGGCTACCACTCCATTTTGCACCAGCTGTTTTACTTCCGGTATCCACCCCGTTATAATCCAGATTAGATCCATCAGAACTTGATCCGTAAGGATTGGTAGTACCGTTTGTGAAAGTTGGAAACTTCCACATATCCTGACCAAACTCAAAATCACCATTTAGAATCACCGATGTTGGGGACTTATACAGGTAAACATTATCTACAGAGATCGTTGCATGGTCCTTTGCCGTGCCTCCTGTTCCCAGTTCAAACTTGATTTGGTCAATAGCTGTAACTGCTGCTGAGAAATCAGTAGCTAATTCAAAATCAAAACTTGTCCAATCTCCATCTGTTAGTGCTAAACCATCTACTTCGTAAGACTCAGAGCCGCCACTATTCACCAGCGTTACTTTTAGTATATCAATACCTTCATCGAAATCTGCATGTACGTCAAAATGAATGTGGGTAGCAGCTACACCGTCAATAAAAGTGTTTGCAGTTTCTATGGTTCCCACTGAAAGAACTCCGGCAGCGTTGCCAAGCCGAGAAAATTGCACCACATCATTTCCGTCTACAGATACCATCGTGCCTCCCGCAGCATCCTCTCCGTGTTCCCAGGAATAGACATCACCACCCAATTCGAAACCATTGCTAAAAAGTGCGTATACATTAGCATCCCTCAATGTAGGTGATGCAGGCACTGTTTTGATGGAAGGAATAACTGTGTGATTTACAACCACATCCTCTGTCATGGTAACATCTGTCAGTCCTGCATCTGATTTTGCAGTGACCGTAATCGTATATGAAACCTGCGCTACTTCATTGGGATAATCATAAGAAGCAGTGTTTCCCTGCCCGGTAATGGTTATCACATCCGAATCGCTGTTGGGATCACCAAAATCCACCACATAAGACGAAGCTCCGATCGACAAAGGTTTGACGGTGATATAAGTACCATCTTCTAATCCATTTTCATCCGGACCAGCTGTCGCGGAAAAGCTTGACAGCGTGATCTCAGACAGACCTGTCGGATTAGGAGCATCCTCTTCCTTACAGGATACTATGAGGATCGCTATCAGCAAAACCCCAATTCCTTTATTTACATAATTCATCATATTTAAATCTTTTGTGTTTGTAAATGCTGACTCCTACAGGTTAGTCAAGCGGGTATACTTTAACATTATCCACATAGACATCCACTGGCGTGATGGCAGAGAGCATGACAGAAACCAAACCGGACTCAGGAGCGTCAAACTCACCTGTGACTACGGTAAAATTCCCCTTACCTTTTACCTCTGCTACTTCCATGTGCAGAAGGCTGGTTCCACCACCACGATCGGTCTTCTGATAAGCAGCCCAACCATCATCATAGTGACCTTCGATGATATCGGCAATCACTATTCTTCCCTCCGGAGGATCCGTTGCAATGTCATCCTTGATTGCGTACTCAAATTCCAGGACATACTTCACCGTGCGTTCTTCCGATGAAGGAGATACAACAAGTGGCTGATAAGCCACCCTGGTGTTGGAGCTAGCCAAACTTCCTACTGACCTGGAGGCATTCCATTTTGCTCCCCTGGTTTTAGAACCATTGTCTGTTCCGTCATAGAGATTATTGGATCCATCCGAGCTGGACTCAAATCCATTGTTGTTCCAACCATTGGAAAAGGAAATCTTCCAATTGTCCTGACCATCTTCAAAGTCTCCATTGAGAACTGTCACCGGAAGCGGTACAAATTCATCTATTACCTCTACTTCGATCTCCACAGTATGAGATGCTTCGTTAGCATCCAGCGCTGTCAGTTTCACAGTGTAAACTCCTTCTCCCGCTTCAAACTTGGCAAAGGGTTCAAAAGCAGTTGTAGTCGATTCTGTAGCGCAAACCAATGTACCGTCTACCATCTCGCAAACAGAAGCATTACCACCGAAGTCCCAGATGTAGTTGGTGGCTTCTGTCGATAAATTGGAAAATGACAGAATCCTGAAATCCTCTGCAGTGGGGATATAGGAAAAGTCTGCAGTTGGAGGAGTAGCATCAGGGATACTTCCCGTCTCAGGTAATTCAGGTCTTAACTCACAGCTTACAATAAAGCTTGCTATGGCAACTGTTAAGAGTAACCCTAACCTTTTGCTAAATATTTTAATCTTATTTTTCATAACTCTTAACTTAAATTTTAATAACCCAGATTCTGTGTCAATACACCACCGCTGAGATTGATTTCCCGTTGTGGGATAGGAAGGAACCTCGCTTTTCTCGAATCATATACATAACCCATCTCTGTAGCATGAACAGATAAGACATTGTCCAGCTCACCAAACCTGATCAGGTCAAAGTATCGCTGGTTTTCAAAAGCCAGTTCCACTCTTCTTTCTGTCATCAGATCTGCTTTGGAAATCGTAGTGACAGGAGTTGTCAACCCGGCTCTGTCTCTTACTGCCTGGAAAGAAGCCAGTGCATCTGGATCCACAGTTGCAGGACCTCCGGCCATAGTGGCCTCAACATGTAAAAGCAACACATCAGCATATCGCAGTGCGATGTAGTCATTGCCCGCATTACGTCCTACTCCATAGGAAGGAGGCGTTGTTGACAAGTCTGAACCTTCAGGTAAAAACTTGGCTACTTCATTCAGATCATCAGCTAAAAAGCCCAGATCAGTAATAGAAACCGCTGTTCTGTTTCCTCCAAAAGCATCGAAATCCGCCTTCAGGTTGGCATTGACAATGTTTTGACCGTCTTCTCTACCCGCTCTGGTTGACGAAGTGAACTCCGCAGAAAACCCCTGGCTTTCTTCTGCATTTCCAGGAATGTATTGAATGGCAAAAATGATTTCACTGTTCAGCTCGCTGTAAAACACATCGTGGTAATCATCCTGCAATGAATAATCGCCGGAATTGATGATCGCTTCGCACAAGGCCTCCGCGGCTGCATAATCAGGAGTGCTTTGTGACAGATACGCTTTAGCCAAAATACCCTGCGCAGCCGCTTTCGAAGCCCTGGACTTATGCGTATTGTCCAGCACATCTACAGCCTCCTGAAGATCAGCGATTATTTGTGCATATATTTGGGCTTCTGCCACTCTTGTAAAGAGGGACTCGGTATCCTCCGGATTCACAGGCGCTGTCACCAATGGCACGTCACCATACATCCTGACCAGCTTGAAATAAGCATAGGCTCTCAGGAATTTTGCTTCTGCTGCATATGCAGCCTGATTGCTTTCGTCTGCCACATCAATGTAGTTCAGGATATTATTCGCCCTGAAAATGACTTCATACATCGACTGATAGTAATCCTCAGACTCTACGTTGATGGCTTCCACGATATATCGGTGAAAATCAGACTTGGAACCTTCCAGGGTTGCGTTTCTGGTGTTATCTGTTCGATGCTCCGTCAGCAGGTGCTCAAATTGCACCCCTCTGTTGGCACGCCCGATATTGGTTTCCGTGTTTTCATTGGTCCCCTGAATGGCATCATAGATTCCATAAATCCCGGATAATACATCGCTATCAGTAGCAAAATATGCATCCAGCGCCACAACCGTATCCGGCAGCGGATTCAAAAACTCATCATCACATGAGGTAAAAACCGCTGCAATGGCAAATACTAAATATTTTATATGTTTTTTCATGATTTGTTTCACTTTAAGATCAAAAATCAAGGTTCAGACCCAGAGTAATTGTGCGGTATAGTGGCGTACCTGCTCTTTGAGCACCATAAGCCCTTGGATTATCGTCATCGATGTGCTCCGGATTGAATCCGTGATAATCAGCTGCGGTCTGATACAATAAGTTTTGACCAGAGGCATAAATTCTCAGACCCTGCACACCAATTTTTGAGGTGAGCGCCGTTGGCATGTTGTAGCCGATGGTCACATTACGTAATGAAAAATAGTCTGCACTGGCGATCACTTCGCTCGTCAGTACTTTTTCCTGAATGAAAGATTCGTGTGGAACAAGTCCGGCTTCTACTGCTTCTGTCGCGGCTCCTGATCTGCTACTATTTCCAAACCAGTTGTAGAAATATTGATCCCCAATGTTATTTACCTGGGCACCCAGGCTTCCTTGAAGCATGAAAGAGAAATCAAAATCTCTGTACGTGAACTCATTGGTAAGACTGTACAAAATGTCCGGATAAGGGTCACCAAGGATTGCTTTGTCATCTTCTGTAATTCTACCATCACCGTTCAGGTCTCTTACAATCACATCTTCTGCCTGACCATTGATTCGGTTCCAGGGTTTGTCAACATAAGCTACCCTAAACTCGGCATCATTGTATTTTTCTGTATCTACCACATAGCCCCAGAATGCCGAGATGGGTTCACCTACCCGGTTAATCCACTGAGAATTCCTGCCATAGGTATCCTGGATCAGTGCATTGTTTGATTCACCAAAGGCTAACAATTCATTTTCGTTGGTAGAAGCAATGACTGTGGTGTTCCAGGTTAATTGATTTCCAACCACATTCCTGGTCCTAAGCTCGAATTCCCATCCTCTGTTACGAACTTCACCCAGATTTACAATACCACTGGTGAAACCGGTCACATAAGAGACCGGATTTTCCAACAACAACTCGTTGCTGATCCTTGAGTAATAATCCAGGGAACCCGTTATTCTGTTGTTAAAGAATCCAAAATCCACTGCAGGGTTAAACTCTTCTGAGGCTTCCCACTGTAACAAGGTATTGGCAATATTCAAAGGTGAAACACCATTAACAATGGCCCCATCCATGATGGCATTTGAGTTTTGGAGTAAAGCCAGATATGGCCAGTTGTTTACCACTTCACTTCCAACATTGAATCGCTCAGATCCTGTAAAACCGTAACTCACTCTTAGTTTTAAAGTGCTTAACAGGTTATTTCCGGCAAGGAAGGCTTCATCTGCCACATTCCAACCAACAGAGACAGCAGGGAAATTACCATACTTGGAATTTGTTCCGAAAACGGAGCTACCATCTCTTCTGAATGAAGCATTTAGCAAATACTTTCCTGCAAATGCATAATTGATTCTTACAAAATACCCCAGCTTCCTAAGCTCAGTATTGATCTCACCTGGCTCAGAAATCTGAGTGGCACCTTCAAGGTTCGGCAGTAGATCATTGGTATATCCCACACCTGTCAGTTCACTGATATTGCTTGTTCTTCTTTGGATCGTAACACCAGCTAGTGCCCCAAACTCATGATCCCCAAATGTCTTATCATAAGTCAAAGTATTATCGGAAATCAGCCTTGTACGGAACCTGTTTTGCAAGTAATACTGCGATCTGCTTGCTCCAGCAGCGTGGTAGTTGGTACCATCCCAACGTTCTCGCTTCCTGTGCTCAATAGTAGTGGCCAAAGAAGTTTTGGCTTTCAGTCCATCAATAATGTCTACACTGATGTATGTAGAGCCGTACAAATTAGTTTCAAACTCCATGTGTTCTCTCTCCACATACTGTTGGTAAGGATTTGAATCACCAGAAGTACGTGGACGAGTATCACTGCCATCACCATTCAGATCCAGTTCAACTAGGTGATTTTCATGGAAGTAATCACCTACACCCACATCAGGATAAACATCCCGATCGATAAGTTGCAGCGTGGCATCTGTATGATAGATAGGCAACCATGGAGACAGTCGTAATGGATTATGAATTGAAGTGGGTAACTGTCTTTGCTTTGAGTATGAAGGGTTGATATTCACCCCAAACTTTACCCTGTTATTGACTTTTGAATCCACCTTGATTCTTCCACTGTAGAATTTATAGTCATCTGTGATGACCACACCTTCATCATGAAGATATCGCAGTGAACCACTGAAAGTCGTGTTTTGATTTCCACCTCTTGCAGATAATGAATGACTATTGATGTAGCCACCTTCGAGGAAAACATCCTGCCAGTCTCTATCAACACCAGTCAGCTCGACAATTTTTTGCATGTATTGAGTTTCCTCACTCAACTCCCCTGTCTGTGCTCGCTCAAATGCCACCCAATCAGCTACACTCTTTCGGTAGTCTTCACTTCCATGGGCTTCCTTTCTACCCACATATCCCTGATAGCTGAATTTTGTTTGGCCAGGCTTACCACTCTTGGTCGTGATCATGATCACACCATTGGATCCCTCACTACCATAGATGGCAGCGGAAGCTGCATCTTTCAATACTTCAAAAGACGCGATGTCGTTCATGTCGAGGTTTGAAAGGAAATCTGAGCTTACGACAATACCGTCTACAACAACTGCAGGACCTGAGTCAGCGGTGACAGAACCAAAGCCCCTGATTGTAATGGTAGGCGCTCCACCTGCCTCAGCATTAGTGGCTTGAATATTGACTCCGGATACTTGTCCAATAAGGGCATCATCCACCCTGGCAACGGGTATCTGGTCTAGTTTTTTGTTTTCGACTTTGGAAATGGCGCCAGTAAGATGAGATTTCTTTTGGGTTCCATAACCTACTACGACTACCTCATCCAACTGCTCTAGATCCACTTCCATCTGAAAATCGATGGTGGACCTTCCATTGAGAGGTACGTCTACAGTTTTGTATCCAATAAATGATAATGTCAGGACATCATCTTCTTTCACATCGAGGGAATATTCCCCATTTAAGTCCGTGATTGTTCCATCTACTCCACCCTTAACTAAAATGGTAACTCCGGGAAGTCCATCACCCCCTTCATCTGTAATTGTACCACTCACCGTCTGAGTGTCCTGCCCGTATGAGCTAAGTGCAACCATTCCCAGAAGTATCATTCCCAGGAACCTTATCCAATAAAAATCGGAAAGTAAATTGTGTTTCATAATTGGTTTGTTTTGATTATGAGAATACCAGAATCGGTCTAAATCAGGAACAAGCCAACCGCAGAGGAAATAGGAAATATCTATATTTGCCTAGCGGATGTAATCGAAAGAAAAAACCGTTCAGTGTGGTAATTGATGCGGTTTTTGTCTTAATCTGCTTGTTTGAATGGATTAGTCATTTGGCTAATCCATTTCCTTTTCTACACCATTAGTGTTTATCAGTTTGTTTTCATTTACAGAAAAATTAAGAATGTCTTTGAGATGCTCTTTCATGGCTTCTTGCGCCGCGACTGCATCCTTTTTCTCGATAAAATCAAGAATTCTGTAGTGCTCCTCCAATGCAGCTACTGGCCTGTTGCCACTACACACATTGTTTTCTTTGAAATAAGTGAGAATATCAGGTGTCACGATCAACATCAACGATTTGAGAACCGAGTTTTTGCTGGCCTCAGCGATTTTCAAATGAAACAGAAGATCAGCTTCTACTGTATCTCCACCTTCATTTACTACCTCCTCATATTTTGAGAGTGCATTGGCAATCGAAACAATGTCATGATTATTTCTTCGCTGTGCAGCGAAATAAGCAGAATTGGTCTCTAACAAAACGCGTGTCTCAACCAGAGAATGGAAATCGTTGTTTTCAAGCTCAAGAACGTCAGTCATCAATCCTTCGAGGGCTGTTATACCAAATCCTGCTACAACAGTTCCACTTTGAGGCAAGGTCTTTAGGATACCATAAAACTCCAGCTTTCGAATAGCATCTCGTACATGTGTCCTACCAATACCAAACTTTTCACTGAGCATCCTCTCGGATGGTAATTTGTCGCCTGGCTTTAATTGTCCGGAAGAGATTAACTCCTTGATTTGCTTTATGATCTTATCGACCGGCTTTTCAATGACTATCTCGCTAAAACTTTTTAATATTTCCATTTAAAAAATTTAACTGTCCAATAGTTGTGGCTGGTAGTCTACCAGCAACTGGTCGACCAATTTAAAACGACATTTTAATTCTAGCAAATATTTTAAGTAATATTTTGTAAAAATTGCCACATATTCATCTTTTTTCACAAATTATTACGAAATACGCAAACTTTTAAACGCGTGATTCTCTTACTGGAGCTTAGTGGTCAAAAAAAAGGTTAGCCCGTAAAAGCTAACCTTCATCATATTTATTGGAATATCTTTAGAGCTTATCAGGATCAATCACAATGTATTTTACTGATTGCCTCAAGTAGGTATAGGTGGCGTGAACCAACCCATCCTCAGCCTGGATTATTGCAGGGTAGGAATATCCACTTTTGGCAGGTACGTTCTCAAGGGTCATCACTGGCTCCCAGTTGATACCATCATTGGAGATGGCCAGGTTTAGCATGTTTCTGTTTTTGGGCTCTTCACCCTTCTTTGTTGTATGGTTATAGATAAGTAACTGTCTACCGTCCTTCAGCGTCACAGCATCCGTTCCCGAATTTGGATTCGGAAGGCTGGTAGCAGTCATCGGTGACCACGTCTCTCCCTCATCTTCAGACCAGCTTTGAGAAACTACGTCTTGTCTGGTTCTGCACAGGATCTGCAGCCTGCCATCAGGGTAAGTAAGCACACTTGGCTGAATGGCATCAAATTCAACACCATCATTGATAGGACCAACCACTCTCCAGGTTTTGCCATTGTCTTCACTGATCTCAAAGTGGACCATCCACAGATCATCACCATCTTCTTTTTCCACCTCGGTACTGGTCGGGTTGATGATCTTTCCATCAGGAAGTTGAACAGGCTTATTCTTAACAGGTCCTAACAGGTGACCGATCTTTTCATCTTCACCGAGCTTCACAGGTTCAGACCACGTCTTGCCATCATCCTCTGACGTAATCAGCATTCCCCACCAGGTGCGAGGGTCAGGACCAACTTTGTAAAATAGCATCAGCGGACCTTCTTTGGGCTGGAACAATACCGGATTCCAGCATGGGTATCTCAACGTGTCGTTTTCAACACCATTTGCTACCTCTACGGGTCTGGTCCATTTTCCACCTACCAGTCTGGAAACCCGTATACCAACATCCGGATGTTTTTCATATGTACCTGCAAAAAAGGCAGCTACGATACCAGATGGTGTTTCTACCAGTGTGGATGCGTGACACTCAGGAGTTGGCTTATCATCCAGGGGATAGATGAGCTCTCCTTTTAAGTAAGCTCCTTCCCCGGGTGAAGCCAATGGGGGAATAAAGAAATTTCCAGTGATGTCATTTGCTTCCTGGGTTCCCTTTTCACCTTTCGATGAGCTGCAGGCAAAACCTATCAGGGTGATGACTACACTTAAAATTAAGGTTTGAATAAAATTATTTTGGCTGGTCAGTTTTTTCATCTTTGAAATATGGGTTAAAAAAAATCTCTTTCTATATAAAGTAATAATACTCTAAAATGACGATTCGGGGCTATCCCTTTACTTCACCTTGAAATTGTATTGGGTGGTTGTTTGATATTTTTTTTCAGGATTTAAAACAACAGATGGAAAATCGGGCTGATTTGGTGAGTCCGGATAATGCTGGGTCTCCAGACAAACAGCTGATCGGTATTTATACACAATGTCTTCCTTCCCGGTGATGGTGCCGTCCAGAAAATTTCCGGTGTAAAACTGCACCGCAGGTTCTGTGGTCAACACTTCCATCAACCTCCCACTGCCGGGGTGATATAATGTGCCCACCTTGCGTGGTTTACTGGTGATGCCATCTTCAAACACCCAGCAATGGTCGTACCCTCCGCCATATTCCAACTGCAGATTGACAACTTCGATGTCTTTTCCAATCTCTTTTGACCGGGTGAAATTGAAAGGGCTCCCTTGCACGGGTCGCAGTTCACCTGTTGGGATCAAAGTGTTATCCACCGGCAAAAAATGTGAAGCTTTCAGCATCAGCTCATGGTCAAGGATATCCCTTGCAGGGTTTCCGGACAGGTTGAAATAAGCATGCTGAGTCAGGTTAACAACTGTGGGTGCATCCGTAGTAGCCAGATAGTCGATTCTCCAAGAAGTCGGAGTAAAAGTATAGGTGACCTTAGTCGTTAATGCGCCGGGATAGCCTTCCTCACCATCGGGACTTATATATTGAAAGGAAATCCCAACACTGTCGTCTGTTTTGTAGGTATCCACGACATTCCAGATCACTTTGTCAAATCCTTTGATCCCGCCATGCAGATGGTTGGGTCCATTGTTGATCGCCAGGGTATATTCCTTTCCATTCAGAGAAAATTTCCCACTGTCAATGCGGTTGCCATACCTACCAATGATGGATCCAAAATACGGTGAAGCCTCCAGGTATCCCTCAAGGTTGTCATAACCGAGCACCACATCACCCATATTCCCATTTTTGTCACGAACTAGTAGTGAGGTGACGATGAGTCCATAATTGGTTATCTCAGCTTTGAGACCATTGGCAAATCCTATGGTATATAGATCGACACCTTTATTGTCAATCTCTCCAAAGCCGGTTTTAACGAGGCTACTTTGTTCTGAGGGCATACAGGAAAGGTTAAAAAGAAGTGCCAGGGTAGCTACCCAGGCACTTGATTGATTGATTAGTTTCTTCATCATTTAGAATAATTATTCTTCATAAAGCACTGAATGCATTTCCTTCATCTTTCGCTCCGGAAACTTGATCACCTCCCGATCGTAAGTGATCAGTCCATTGACCTCTCCCTCTACATCAGTAGTCTGCGTATAGATTGCAGCAGATAAACCTTTACTTTTTTTCATCTCCACAATCTGATCAAATTTATGAATGTAATTTTTCAATAATTCTTCGTCGGAATGATAGGTCTGGTACCCCCAGTTACGCATGTCCGGATTCCACTGATGTCCTTTGATAGGATAGCCGATGCCACCATACTCTCCGATGACGCTGGCCTGACTCAAAGAAGTTGGCGGTATGTGTACCTCTACCTGGTAGGTATGAATATCATAGATGTCGCCACATGGTCGTAAAGCCCAGCCGCTCACCGCATTCACCAATCTGCTGGGATCATAAGCTTTGACCCAGTCAGAGATGCGGCAGGTTTCATACTGCCCCCAACCTTCATTGAAAGGCACCCACATGACGATACTTGGTGCATTGTACCGCAGATCAATCATCCTGCGAAGCTCATATTCAAACTGTGCGGTTTCTTCTGTTCGTCTGAACAGATCCGGACCTGTCCGACCCACATGTTGAACCCTTGTTGGCCGCTCTTCACCCTCTGGTGGAAGAACAACCATCCCTGAAGGCATATCCTGCCAAACTAGCATACCCAGCTTGTCACAATGATAGTACCATCTGTCCGGCTCCACTTTGATATGCTTTCTGATGGCGTTGAAGCCCATGTCTTTGGTCTTTTCGATATCCCAGCGCATGCCCTCATCAGATGGTGGGGTGTGCAGACCATCAGGCCACCAGCCCTGGTCGAGCGGACCATAATGAAACAATGGTTTGTTGTTGAGGAATAGATATTTTACTCCCTGGTGATCTCCCAGGCTGATCTTTCTCATCCCGAAGTAGCTGGATACCTCATCCAGGGTATTGTTATCTTTATCTTTTAAAGAGAGTTTCAGGTCATATAGGAATGGCGAATCAGGCGACCAAAGCTTAGGGTTACTAATGTCGATGATCAGCTCATTGTTTGCGGCTACTTCACTTGTACCCAAAGATCTGGTACCATCAAAAACTTCTACTTCTACCGTATACAGGTCTTTTGCAGGAGGGTAATTCAGAATTGGGATCACTGAAAGAGTCTTTTGATCAATATCAGGCGTGAGTTTCACCTCACCGATAAAGGCGGTTGAGCTCACAGCCTCCAGCCATACCGTCTGCCAGATGCCGCTCACGGGTGTATACCAGATACCTTCCTGCGGCATCTGCTGCTTTCCACGTGCCTGGGTACCGAGACTGGTTGGGTCCGTTACACTCACCACGATCTCCTGGTTTCTGGAGGAAGTCAGGTAAGGTGTGATATCAAAAGAAAACCTGTCATAGGCTCCTTTGTGAGCTCCCACCAGTGCGCCATTCACCCACACGGTAGCACTCCAGTCCACTGCCTCGAAGTTGAGGATGACACTTTTTCCTTTCCAGTCGGAAGGCACACTAAATGTCCTTCGGTACCAGATCCGGTCGTCATCTCCCACGCTCTTTCGTACACCAGAGAGGGCAGACTCCACAGCAAATGGAACCAGGATCTTACCCTGATACTTTGAGGGTTGTTTTTCATTGATCTTGATCAGCGAATAGTCCCACAAACCATTCAGGTTCATCCAGTCTCCTCTTTCCAGCTGAGGTCTCGGATACTCTTGCCAGGCATTTTCCGGCGTCACCTTTTTGCCAAAAGGTGTGATCATGGCATCAGAGGGGACTTTCCACTGGGCTGTTGCAGTAAATGAAAACAAGGATAAAATAATGATGATAGAGGATAGTAATGCACTTCCTCTCAAAAGAGGTTTATTCATAATAGGTTGATGTTGAAATTGATTGAGGCTAAAGATAGGGGAAAGTAACGAAGGCAGGTATTGGATAAGCAACAAAAGCACGTTCTCTCCATTCGTGTAATACAAAGGCGGAGGTAACTTCCGAGCTGGTGTAGTTATGGGGCCGCACTATCCACCCTCATAGCCAACTCACTACCCCCCTCGCGCCGGGTCTAGCCTGCCAACGCTCAGAGGCCACTTCGGTCTAGCCCTTCGGCTTCCGGCCAACACCTAAATAGAACGTTCTAGAGTCAATATTGATCATTCAGTTAATAATAACCTATGTACCACCCCTCTCTCCATGGCCTGTCCCCCGACAAGACAACGAGTGACTGAACAAACTCATCCAGGTACGCTTTTGATCGGTGGTGTTGTTCGTTGGTGAAAAAACCAACGAAGGCCAAGTGAAAAGCTTTTAGCCAGAAAGATGGTATTAGGTGAAGGGGGATTCCCTCAATAGACAATGATCATGAGCTGTTCGACATGTTCCGAAGGGCATGTCGGACTTCATATAAAAATGGATTTCCAAAATCCCGTGTAGATAACAAACATAAATCCCGGAAGAGTGTAGTTCGTTGGTGAAAACACCAACGAAGGCTAAAGATGGGTGAAGACCCAAACGCACACCCCTAATCCCCTAAAAGGGACCCGCCGCACTGCTAAATAAGCTCGATCTCACCGCCCCTTGTCCGTATTCTTCTAAATCAAAATTGAACAGTCAGATGAAATAATATCATTATTCGTACAATATTTCATTTTTTGCCAAATACTGTTTCATTTATCTGTAATAAAAACATATATTCATAATTACCTTATAATGGTGGGTAGCCATTATTACCAGCTTAAGAACCTAAGAACCAGCCGCCTATGATCCCAATCACCAACCTGATTGAACAGCTCCCGTGGCACCCCAACAGACGATGGAGCAAAAGATCCCTGAATAGAATTGACAAAATCATTGTGCACCAGGAACTCGGTGAGGGTACTGTGGAACAGGTCAATAGCTATCATATCACTGCGCCTAACCACATCTCCAGCAGAGGGTGCCCGCACATCTGCTATCACTACTGCATCCGTAAGGATGGCGAGGTGGTGCAGGCCAATGACCTCTCGTCCATCACCTGGCATTGCAAAGGAGAAAACTCCACCGCCATCGGGATCATGCTGGTAGGCAATTTCAATGGCCCCGGGTATTCGCTTGGGACCTCCGAGCCCACGGAAGCTCAAAAGACATCACTCAAAGGACTGGTAGACCATCTGCTTTCCGGTTTCAGCCTGACCAAGCAGGACGTGTATGGTCACTATCACTTTGGCAAACCGGAGTGCCCCGGCTACACCATCCAGGAATGGGTAGAGGCCACCCGAAACGAAATCATAGAAACCATCGCTGCGAATAACATTCCCATGGAGACCAAAGAGGTCCAGAAACGGCTGAACAAGCTGGGCTATGGTGTGGGAAAGGTAGACGGCATCCATGGGATCAGGACCGCCTCGGCCATCAGGAAATTCCAGGCTGACAACGGGCTGCATGTGGATGGGGTGGTAGGACCGAGCACCTGGAAGACATTAATCGCTAAAACAACCTGACTATGGAAAAGAATGAAAAAGTCTACATTGGCGACAGCTTCTTTGAAAGGTGGTTTTCCAAGTTCCTCTTTACGATCATCAGCGTAAAGGTGTGGGGGCTGGCCGTGGCCATTGTCATTTCAACAATGCTGCTCAATTCCGGCAAAATAGACAACTCAGACTGGCTCACTTTCAATACCACCATCTGGGCATTGATCTTTGGGATGAAGGAGGTGTTTAAGATCTCCGAGAACAAGGACATGGCGGAAAAGGAGAAGCTGCAGACACAGATTGACTCCAAGATCGAGATCGCTTCGATCCTGGCGAAGAAAGACGACGACCCCACCAGGACCACCCGTAACCAGGACGGCACCATCATAGTAGGAAGCGAACCGGATTGACCATGAAGACGAGAACCATCCTCATATTCATCGCCGTGATCGCCGCAGTAGCCGTGGTACTCTTTGTAGATAAGGTACAGCTTGGATCTGTGGTGGCAGCACTCTTTGGTGGGCTGGCGGCCCTGAAAGCCAAACTCTTTGGCAACTCCTCCAACCTGGAAGCACAGCTGGAAGAGATCGATGAACACCATGAAGCGAAGCGGGAAACCTGGAAAAACGAGAAAGCGGGGTTTGACTCCACACGGGTAGCGATGGAAGATAAAATACGGACCCTGGAAGTGAAGGCGGATACCCTGCTGCAGCGGATTGATCAGCTGGAAAAAGAAAAGAACCGGGAGCTGAGCCGACAGCTATCCGATGAAGAAATCTTAAGACGCCTGGGAGGAAACTGATATGAAGACGATATGCACACTATGTATGCTCCTTTTCGCTGCCCAGGTCAGCCAGGCGCAGGACAAGGTATTCGGGAGCTTAGAACCGGGAAAATCCTATGAGAACACCACGGGAGGCTCCATCTTCTACATGGACTACCCGACCATCAAGCGGTACATGGACTACGAAACGAAGCACAAGTACGATTCCATGAAGCTGAGGACCTATGAGGAGCTGGTGGAAAACCTCGGTGAGCAGCAATACCTGTACGACAGCCTGAACAGGCTGGGCAAGCTGGAGGCCAACTACTGGTATGACCACCTGGTGAAGACCGACAAAGAGCTACAGGAATCCAAAAAGGAAGTGGTGATCCTGCAAGACAAAAACCAGGACCTGAAACGGTCCCGGGTATACTTTTTCATCTTTGGAGCCCTGGCAGGGTTCTTTGGATGGGCGACGTTGAATTAGAGATAATCAAGTAAAAAGATTCCCTATTCCTCATGATATACATATGTGTGAGTCAATAAATAGCATTTTTATTTCAATACATTATGACGGACCTAGAAAAAGAAATTAAAGAACTTGAAAAAGAGAAACTGGAAGTTGAGATTAAACAGCTCAATCAACCTTTCTTTAGAAAGCCTGTAATTTTAATTGCAATTTTTGTTCCTTTAATTGGGGCATTCATCACTTATCTATTGAACAAAGACTATGTTCAACAGAGTCAATTGATAACCGGGCTTAAACAAGACTTGAAAGAGCAGCAGTTAAAATTTCAAGAAGTTGACATCAAAAAGCGAGAAGACTCTTTGGGGGTAGACCTAAAAAGAAAAGAAAATGCTTTGCTGAAAATGAATGAGCAAATGTTGGGTCTTAGCGATAGTCTTACCAATCTGCAAGTCTCATTGGACTCTGCTCTAACAAAAAACAAACGGGCAAGTGAGAGATATAATCTATTGAATAATACTTTAGGAAACCTACAAGCAGATCTAAAAGAAAAAGAGCTAGAAATAAAATTTATTGTTGATAGGTACACATATAAGGTAGATTCTATAAAAACTGGATTTGAGATTGTCAAAACGCAATATGCTGATTCTTTAGGTATTGCTAAAGATGAATTTGACCGTAATAGGAAATTGGCAAATATCAATTCTGAATTAAAAGACTTTACAAAATTTTGCTGGGATATGGGGATTGATTCAAGGATTTACAAGTACTCTAGTAATCATGCGAGTCTAATAAAATACAGTAATTCTGAAAGAAGCATAAAATTACTATTTGCTAGTACGAATCTTCCAACCTTGTCCGAAGATTACAATAAAATTATCCTAGATATTGATGATTGGGTAAATAATGTTTGGAAGAAAAAAGGGAAAGTTAAGAGATATAGAGATTATGCATTCTTTTTTAGAGAAGTTGAAGACAGAATTCTGTTAATTCAAGATGGCCTGCAAATGCTGCTCACAAAAAAATGATCCATTAAATGAAAAAACGTTCAGTTTTAAGTAATAACAGTCACTTGGCGAAGTCGAGCGACTGTTGGAAGACCGCCTATGATTAATTCAATCAAGAAATTTTTAGGGATTGAAACGGATATCAACGGTAAAGAAATCGATTTCAATAACTGTTGGAACATAAATGAAATTAATGATAGAAATCAGCTTTTGGCACGAATTATCGAATTGGTCCCTGATGAATCTGTATGGTCAATTGAAGAGGTAGGAAACAAAGAAATCCTTGACGTGATTTCAAAACACATCATAACCGATGAACAAAAACCATCAAAAGGGACGATCTGGCCAAAACAAAAACTTTATAAAATTTTACTTAGCAAGGATGCAAAAGCAGATATTCTAAGGAATATAGACAGCTGGGATTTGAGCTGGAACATCATGCATCAACATATCTATAAAGGGGCGACATTTTCTACCTAACTTCATATGATAATCTGGACAAAGGTTCAACCTGGATTTCAATGGAGCTAGCAAAAACAGAACTTGACAAGCTTAAAAAACAAAAAATAATAAATTTTAAGGCTGTTGAATAAAAACAGTCCAACCCAGACGCGCTTTGCACCTACTCCTTTCTATCTATAATAAGAACCCCAACCTTCCACTTGCCCTTCCGACACGTTCCCCCTCCCCACAGTACCTCTGATGTTTCCTTTTTATGCATACCTGATTGATGGAAATAGTTTAGATTTATAAGTGATATAAGTAGTTATGATGCACTTTGTGTATCATAACAAATATTGTGCTTCATGAGAAAAAAGCTATCCATCTATAAAACTGAACTGAATGACATATTTTGACCCAGCAAAAAATAAAGTACTGTTTGGAAGTACCAACAAGTTAGCTGATTGGATAGCTGAAAACTTAGAGCAGGGAAAAATCATTGATAAAACCCAAGCTGTCCGACATGTTCCGTAAGGGCATGTCGGACTTCATATAAAAAGGGATTTCCAAATCCCGGGTAGTTAACCATCCATTCCTTTTGAAGCCGAGTGTGCTGATCAATTAATTTGAATACACCGGCAGTTAAGCTACTTTTATCGCAAATTAATTTAGCTCGGAGGCTATAGCACCATATCTGTGTGTTACCCAACATAGAACTGAATTACAACGATGACATATAGAAATAAAGATATCAAGAACATGCTATATCACCGGATTCGGTTTTCAGTTTTTATTGCTATTACCTTAGTTTACCATACTCTGGCGTTCAGCCAGGTGGAGACAGAATCAGCAATAAAAAAGAAGAATAAAGTTAAACGTCCAGCCTACCTGGATATAAGTTTTGGTTTCAATTATTCATCTTTTAGAGACTTTGGGACCTCTCCCCTAACCTATTCCGGAAGGCCTATTTACATTTCCCTGTCTCATATCGATATGGATGAAAGAAGAGCCTCTGCCATAACAGGTTCTTACTCCTTTGGAACATATAAAAATACGTTTAACGAATTACCCTCAGTGAGCAAGGTCAATACTATTTCTTTAAATTATTTAGAACTATTTCAGTTAAAGCACTGGAGTAGTCAGAAGTTTAATCTGAAAGTTGGAGGTCAGTTTAACTCTACAATGAATCTGCGGAATAATGAAGCTTTGTTTAACAACAGCGAGGGTGTAGATCTCATATCTACTCTATTCGGCACTGTGAAGGCAACAATAGATTTGAGTCGTAAAGAAGAAGTAGAGAAGAAGTTTATTTTTATAAGATACAAAGCTAAAAAGCAAGTCAGGAACTTATCCTTTACAATGAATATTGGCCTAATCAATAGTTCTTATAGAAACGGATTTGCTTATACCAGTTCTTCAGTACCAATTAACAATGACGACTTTTTTGCAGATTATGAGTTGAACGTTTTCACAGGATTTCGATTGAACAGTGCTTTGGATTACACCATTTTCTTGCATAACAAAAATGCTATTCAATTCTCCTACCTCTGGGATGCATACAGAACAGGGGGACACCATGACAATTTTCAAATGGCCACCCACACGCTAAAATGTTCACTTTTATTTGGTTTAAGATGAAAAGGACAAAACTTATACCGCTTACCCTATTGATCATTCTATTTTCCTCATGTGAAAAAATGCTATTTGATGAAGAAATGGCCAGTACTGCTCCACGAGAAAACTTTAAGTATCTCTGGAATGAGTGCAACGAGAAGTATTCTTACTTTGATTTGAAAGGAGTGGATTGGAATCAGGTTAGAGCAGACTACTCCCAAAAAGTTTATGATGGCATGTCTGAAGATTCTCTTTTCAATGTGCTTGGAGCTATGCTTGCCGAACTGAAAGACGATCACGCTAATTTGATCTCTAATTTCAGAACCTCATTTTTTGGAATTGAATACCAATCTCCGGATAATTTTGATTGGAGAGTTATTGTAGATAACTATATCTCTAAAAATTATATTGTTTCAGGTCCGTTCTCACACAATTTTATTCAAAATGAAGAAATTGGATATGTCCGCTTATCTTCTTTTAGAAATGAAATCGATAATGAAAACTTGGATTATATTCTGAACCGCTATCAAGATACCAAAGGATTGATACTTGATATCCGGGAAAATGGTGGTGGGGCTATAGCGAACGTGTTTGCAATCTTAAGTCGCTTTGTAGAATCAGAAACTTTGGTCTATTATTCCAGAATTAAATCAGGTGCTGAGCACGATAATTTCTCAGAAATATCAGGAGCATATGTGCAGGCCTATAATGGTGTGAGGTATTCCAAGAAAGTAATTGTATTGACAGACAGAGGGACTTACAGTTCAGGTTCATTACTAGCCCTGGCAACTAAAGCTTTACCTAATGTATCCTTAGCCGGCGATACAACTGGTGGAGGACTTGGCATCCCTAATGGCGGGCAATTGCCCAATGGATGGACTTATAGATTTTCTATAAGTCAAACGCTGACTTTAGAACAAAAACCTGAATATGAAAATGGGGTGCCAGTCGATATTCCTGTCCTGTTTGATTGGCGTCATCTAACTAAGGATGAAATACTGGAAGCGGCAATAAATGAGCTGCTATAAACATGATGACGATGTGCTAACAACTTTCAAAGCAGAAATTGATAATTACAAAGCTGCCTGGAAGACTGTTGTTCGTTGGTGAAAACACCAACGAAGGCTAAAGATCGGTGACGACCCAAACGCACACCCCTTAATCCCCTAAAAGGGACCCGCCGCACTGCTAACTAAGCTCAATCTCCCCAACCCCTTGTCAGTGCTGTCCGACATGTTCCGAAGGGCATGTCGGACAACAGATAAAAAGGGATTTCCAAATCCCGTGTAGTTAACAAACCTGTCTACCGAGCTGAACGGTCCTCTCATTAGGTCTGTCGGGGGACAGACCTTGGAAGCAGATATTTAGTGTGATACAATGCCAGGAAGTATCTTCCGAACTAGGGAAGATTGCGGAAGGAACATTTACAAATAAGGGTATAATAGAAGTAAAGTGGATAAATTCGTTTTAGTTAATTGTTGAGCTTCATGCAAAAAATATCAGAAAATGAATAAATCTATTTTATTACTTCTAACAACATTGACAATTAACACTGTCTATGGACAAGATGAAAAACGATTTAACTTTTTTGGAATTAACCCAAGTGTGACTGTTGAACCATTCTATGAAGAAGGAGAATTAGACATTAACATATTTCCAATAGTCTATCAAAGATCACTTACAAAAAGATTTGATATCAGACTGACTTCAATCCTAAATCTTGGTGTAAGAAATGATGGAAATGAAATAAGCCACATTGGTTTTGAGGCAGGTTTACCTATGTTTTTGAAATCAAAGGAGACTAAAAACGAAATATCAAAAGGATTTTTTGTTGCACCACTTTTGAGTATAACCAGAAATAGAATGGAAGAACATAATAGCTTAGGGCTTTGGATTGAACCAGGTTACAATTTGTTGTTTGACAATGATTTTGCAATGACATTTGGAGTTCAATTAGGCGGAACCTACTTACCACAAGAAAATGGGCAAACAAAATGGGGAAGTCACTTTGGTATAAAAGTAATAATCGGAAAATGGATTTAAAAAGCACGAAAGCAGTCCCCTCAGGCCAACAAACCGACTTACATCAGGAGATTATGACTCCAGATACAATTCTGACTGGTGACAACCTGTCTGCCGAGCTGAACAGTCCACTCATTAGGTCTGTCGGGGGACAGAGATAATTAGTGTGATACAATGCCCGGAAGTAACTTCCGAGATGGTATGTGCCTCAGCTCCACAGCACCTTTGATATTTCCTCTTGATGCATACCTGTTTGAATGGAAGTAATTAAATTTAATAGGACATCTGGTAGTTGTTCGTCATAAACCAGCTGAAATTAAATATTAGTAGAAATTTTAACAGATTGAAATCATGAAAAAGCTGGTAATAACTTTAATAATAATTTTAGCAAGAGGACCCATTAATGCTCAACCTCAACTTGACTCCATCCAAGTGGACAGAATAGTAAAAACATGTAAGCTATGGGGACACCTGAAGTATTTTCACCCTTTTTTGGCAGATAATTACATTAATTGGGAGACGGCATTTACTGATAACATTATGGGTATTATCGAATCTAAAAATAAAGTAGAGTTCAAAAATGCTATTCAGGAGATGCTACTGAACCTGAATGACCCAATCACCAGGGTTATTGAATCTTATGAAAAGGTAGATCACAGTGATAGCTTACATTATCCAATAATTTCATATCTGGAGGATAGCATACTTCTTATGTCAATACAAAATTACAGAGACTTGGAAGATATTAATCATTCCTTTTCCCAGTTCAATAGTCTCAAGGAGAAGATCCCCTCTTCTACTGGGATAATTTTTGATCTACGAAATGAATCTATTATATCAGATGATATAAAGGGGTATATCAATTCCTATTTTCCCTTTATAGAATCTTATCTTTCGGATCAAGTGTTAACTATACCTGGGTATAAAGCTAGATTTCATGACGGATTTGTTCCAGAAATCGGATCTACCTCTGGTGGATATTCATCAGGATATTATGTGAAAGATGCCAAACAGATTTTACCAGATAATGCCACCAATTCTAACAAAGTTGTATTCATTGTTAATTCTACCTCGGAACTACCCAGAATTGCCTTTGCCCTACAAAGGTCGGGACAAGGGTTTATACTTTCGATCGATGAAATGTCTGATGCAGCTCTGGTAAAAACTTCAGTCTATGAAATGGAAGATGACATCAATGTTCAAGTAAGATTGAATGAATTGGATAGTGAATATGAAGTGCAGGCAGATTATCAGCTATCTGACGAAATGAGCGATCAGGAAATATATGAAATAGCTTCCGGATTCATCAATGGCATTAAGCAATCTAAAATAGAATGGACGAAAAAAACGGTGAATTCGGATAAGCCCGAGACTTCCTTGATAGATGATACTTTCTATCCTAATTTGGAAAACAGGCTTTTGGCTGCAGCCAAGATATGGACTGTGATTGAGTATTTCTTTGCATACAAAGAACTGATGGATTATGATTGGAATCAAGTTTTAGAAACGTTTGTTCCCCGTTTTGTAAGTGCTTCAAATTCCCTGGAGTACCATTTAGCAGTTGCTGAAATGTACAAGCATATCCAGGATGGACATGGATTTGTTAGAAGCAACATTCTATCCAATTATATGGGTACAGCCTCTCCTCCTATCAGAATAAGGTACATTGAAGGTTTACCTGTTGTCGTAGATATATTTTCGGACTCCGTTCATTCGGTAAAAAAAATTGAGATTGGAGATATCATTACTAAAGTTGATGGCGAACCAATTGAATCGGTTTTAAGTCGAAAGGCAAAATATCTTTCCGCTTCAAATGAAGCTGCTTTGCTTAATTATGTTTCCTGGTCATTACTAAAGGGTGATGACAGTACTGTAGTAAAAATTGAGTTTAAGAATCGTAAGAATGCAACTAAGTCAGTTGAATTACCACGCTTTAATCAATATACACAGATTTGGAGAGGAATGGGGAGTGGGCGCATTCATGATCCAATCATCAAATTAATTGATAATAATATCGGCTACGCTGATCTTGATCGACTCTCCTCAGAAATGGTCGATGAAATGTTTGAAAATTTCGCAAGCACTAAGGCTATTGTTTTAGATATGAGGGGGTATCCGAACGGAACAGCCTGGGCAATAGCACCACACCTCACCAACAAGAAAACTGTATATGCTGCAAGTTTTAGACGGTATTCACCAATGAGCATGAAGATGGGTAATGAATATACAGAGAATTTAACCATTTTTAAACAATCCATTCCTTTACCTAAGCAGCCTTTTTATAAGGGTTTAACTGTTATGCTTATTGATGAAAGGACACAGAGTCAGGCTGAGCATACAGGATTGTTTTTTGAGGCTGCTAATCAAACAAAATTTATTGGCAGCCAAAGTGCGGGAGCTAATGGGGATGTAACTAATTTTCAAATTCCGGGAAATATTACACTTTATTTCTCAGGACATGATATCCGGCATATTGATGGCGGTCAGCTTCAGAAAACTGGTCTAGTTCCGGAAATTGAAGTCCACCCCACAATTGAAGGCATAAGAAATGGTATTGATGAAGTTTTGGAGAAAGCAATCGACTATGTAAATAATCAGATTGGTGAATGATTTTAAGCTCCCTCTCGATGCCAAGATTACTTCAGCCTTACCAGCTTAATAGCTGGCAGGCTTCGTAATGACTGTTCTGTAGGTCCTCTTTTCTATTCAATAAAAAGTAACGTCACTGCGGGAAAGCATGACGCTTCGCTCACTGAAGTAGCATGTGGGTGAGAACTAGCCTCGACTTATATCATTCACCATGATCTAAGGCCGAAGTCTCAAAAAATAAAGGCCGGAACCTATAGCACTTCCGGCCTTTAAATCTAAATTATCAATTATGTATCTGGGTAATATCGAGAATGATATTACCCAGGCTAGCCTTAATCACATAATCTAAAACAATTTAACTTTATCACTCCGTAAGCTCTACTGTAAACTCCTCAAAGGCAACTGCCCTATCTCTGATTACCAGTGTATCCTTAACAGCATGTGTTTCATTGTTGTCAGAATCGGTATAGCTATAGTCCAGATAAATGACATCCCTGGCTTTACCACCCCATGTATCGCCATCTTCCACAAACGTTCCATTTCCGGAAATGGCATATGGGTTGTCATCTGCGCCAGTGATGGAGCATTGATTACTATCAGTAAATGAAAGCTCCATCATGAGGTTACCAGGACTTGGGTTTTCACCCCGCGGAATAGACTTTGACAACAGCACTGACTGTTTTCCAGAGGTAGCCACCAGTATTACTTCATCATCTACAACAAATTCACTTCGATACACATTTTCCGTTGTGGCTCCGGAACCATCTGTCAATACATCTACTCCCCTTCTCAGATAGTTGCCATGGTACATATTTATAAATTTGATACCGTATAGCGTGTAATCCTTTGGCAATTCATTCCAATCTGCTGGATTTACCCTGTCAGGGCTCTCAACAGCACTATTTCCCGAAAGTAATGTATCCAGGTTTTCGATTTGGGTAATGCGTACCGGGACTACAAAGTTTACCTCTCCTTTGGGAGCATAAGACAATGTATCATTAAAGAAAGCTTCGGTAAGCTGAATAAGGATTCTCCCCTTTGTATCTCCGGCAGGAATCACTAACGGGCTTTCTGTTTCCATCGAATAATATTCCGGAGACAAAGCCCGAACGTTGGAGACATTGTCCAGCAGGCTGTTATCCAGCTCGAAATGTACCCGCCGGTTTTCCCTGTTTTGATAGACTCCGCTCATGGTCATCCCAATTTCAAACCGGTGATTGTTGTCATTCTCATTGTCTCCCTGATCATAATCCCCCAGGATCAAAGTTCGGACAGGAGTCTGAAAAGGGAAATACACCGCTTTTGTCTCATAGTCCGGATAGATAATTTCCTGGTTGTTGCAGGCCACCAGAACAAATATTATCAATAGTGAAATTATATGTTTAAGTTTCATGTCTTCAGTATTTTAATGTCATAAATAGGATTACCAGCCATTGTTCTGTTCTAGCCTGTTAAACTTGACCGTTTCAGATTGCGGTATAGGACCATAAATTGCTCTTTCACCAAACTGTCGCTGTTCCACCTGGACAGGGATATACGCAGAACCATTGTGAAACAATCCTTCAACGTCTTCATTGAGATCCAGCATCCAACGACGCATATCCCAAAACCGATGACCTTCAAAGCATAACTCCAGTCTTCGTTCATTGCGTATCAAAGTCCTCATATCTGCAGTGTTAGTAATAGATTGCAGATAGGCATCGGGTTGATCTATTCCTGCACGCTGTCTTATCGCTCCGATCACATCCCTGGCGGATAATCCATCTACCATGAAATCCGGTCCACCGAGCTCATTGGCTGCCTCTGCAAAGACCAGGAAGATATCTGTATATCTGAGAAAAATGTTGTAATGCTCCTGATCTGTGCTGGTACCATCTGCGCTAATGACTACATCCGGCCTTAACAATTTTTTCAAGTAATAACCTGATCTTGTTGACCTTTGTGTGATAGAGTCCAATCTATTGATGCCAGCTCCAGCTCCTGTGAAGATTGTCCTTCCACCAATTCCATTTCCATTATAAAGGATATATTTTCCCAAACGGGGGTCACGGCTGTCGTAAGGATTGTTGGCATCATATGCCGAAGAAGGATCGGAAATAGGGTAACCATTTTGCATTGGAAAAGCATCGACAAGATTTTGAGAAGGGTTTACCCTTCCATCTCCGTTGAGCGAAGGTGGCAATTGGTTTCTTTCCAGCCATGAACTGCGATAGACTGAGCTCCTCCAGAGTAATTCCGGTGAATCTTTGTCACCGTTATCATCATAAAATTCATCACCTCCCGGATCCAGTCCTCCAATCCCGCCAATGTCATTGATGAGCGCCGCTGCATGGTCCGCAGCTTCCTGATAATAGTTGCCACCACCATCAGTAAACGCGGGGCTTGCTGCAAGTAGAGCCAGCTTGGCCTGATATGCCATGATGATCCTTGTGCTGATTCTCAGATCATTATTTGACCCAAACACAAACCTGTAAGCATCCAGATCAAATGTCTGATACAAAGGAGGAGCTTCGCTAACTGCATCCGAATAATCCATCGGTAGCAGCTCCATAGCCTCCTCAAAGTCAGCATTGATTGCAGCCACAGTCTCTTCAAAGCTAAGCCGTGGCACGTTGAAGTCCCCCTCAGGTTGTACGAATTCTGTAAAGTAAGGTATCCCAAGCAGCTCTCCATTCTGGCCACGTCCTGCATGAGCCTGTAAGATGTAAAAATGGTGCAATCCTCTCAATGCCAGAGCCTCTCCAAGTAACCGCATTTTAAACAGTTCATTGATTTCAGGATCCCGTTTCCATTGCACGTTTTCTATGGTAGGTATAAACTTGTTGATGTAAAAAACAGATTCAAATTTATTCCAGCGGCTTGCAGGATTATATTGAGCTGTCCATTCACCAACAGCCATTCGCCTAAATCCGCTGCTGAGGTCATTGGTAACTGCATCGTCGGTCCCTACATCTATAAATGTATATTGATTGATGAGTTCCTCATAAGCATTCATAAGAACCCCCTCTGCAAAAGCCGGATCATAGTTAATTCTCTCTGCACCCAGGAGATTTTCATCTACGGGTTCTAACAGACTTTCGCAACTTACCATTGCTGTCAGACCTATAATAATGATGTATTGATATAGATTTTTCATGTCTTTCATTAGATTAGAATTTTGCTCTTAAACCAACCGAGAAATAGCGATACATAGGATCGGAACCTATCAGCAATTGCCTTTCTTTCCTATTTTCAGCGATCTCGACCAGGTTGGATCCTGCAACATAAATGCTGATGTTTTCCATGCTGATTTTATCTACCCAAATAGCAGGCAAAGAATAAGTTAGCTGAGCCCTCTGTATTCTGAAAAATGAATTGCTGTAAAGCCAAAAGGTTGAGTTTCTAAAGTTGTTGTTGTTTCGCTGGGAAGAAAGTCTTGGAAATGTTGCACTTGAGGCATTATCCTCAGTCCAGCGATTGAGTACCACTTCAGAGTATTTATCATCCCCATCAACCCAATAATAATCATTATTAAGCATGCCCTGGTTTCCTGACTCTCCAACACCTAATACAAAAAAGCTCAGCCCCCTGTAGGATAATCTAAGGTTTGTGCCGAAGGTCCAGGGTGCCTGCCACCTTCCTATGTTGATTTCGTCCTGATCATTCACGACCCCATCATTGTTCTGATCCTTGTACCTGATATCGCCTGGTCTTACATCACCATATGCTGGGACCGGTAATCCAGCCACAAGTTCACCATCCTGAGTGAAATCTGCTGTACCATAAAAACCCTGGTCTTCCAGACCCCAGTAGAGGTCTAGTGGCAGCCCCTCTCTGTTTTGGTAAGTGTCATTGTACTTTTCATCCACCTTAAGTCTCTCCGAGTTTGTATACATGATTCGGGCCCCAATATCTGCCCTTACCTCACCGATCTTTTCAGACAAATTGAAGCCTAGCTCAACTCCTTTGTAACGATCGCTGTTGTAGTTGCTGAATGGTGTGAAATCCTGATAAAATGATGGGAACTCATTATTTCGTTTCGTGATCTGATTGTCAATATCAGTCCTGAAAGCATTCGCTTCAATCCAAACATTATTGAATAGAACAGCTTCAAAACCTATGTTGATGTCTTTGCGCTGTTCATAATCCAGCAGGTTGTTTTGTCCTTGCAAAATTCTTGTAGCCTGGTTGTTGAAACCGTCTGCCCAGCTATAGCCTCCACCAGTTTGAGCATAAACCTCCCGATACATAAAATGATCTGCAATGCCTATATCCGAATTTACAATGCCGGTGGAGGCCCTTACTTTCAGATAATCGATCCATGAAGAATTGCTTAGAAAACCTTCTTCACTCAGCACATATGAAACTCCTATGGTTGGTGAGAATTTTGTCCTGTTTCCTTCAGCCAGCTTTACAGAGTTTACATATGCTGAACTAAAGTCCAGGAATGCTTTACCATCGTAATTGTAGACAGCCTGGAAAGCAATGTGCGCGTTTTTCTGTGGTTGTTCCTGGTTTCTGATAAATGTATTGTTGGCAAAACCAATCAGTGAAGTATTGAAACCATGCTTTTCAGAGATCTTTCGCTCATAGTTGAGCATTCCGTAGAACCCAAAACGGGTGATAAAGCCCTGTGTATTGGCATTTTCAGTGAGGTCCTTCCTATCCTGATTACCCAGACGGTTTAGCGAAACAATGCTGTCATTGTTCCAGGTAGGCTCATACACAGAAAATGTATTATTCACAGATAATGCATAGGTGTTGTAAAAGTCAAAACTGATGTAAGACTTCGCCGACAAACCTTTAGCAATTCTGCTTAGGTCAAAATCCACTGCATTGTTGACCTGTGTCACCCTTGAAATATATTCTCTGTAGCCACCAGCCAAAATATCCGCAACAGGATTGTTGTTTTGGAATGCCTGAGAACCACCCAGTAAACTTCCATTATAAATGTTTGCTGCATCTACCTGGCCTTTCAAAACAGGATTACCCACTGTGTCGATCATGGAAATTGGCAACAATGGCGCGAAAATATGCGGCTTTCTTATTGTGCCCTGATAGAGCAGGTCATTTTGAGCAGTCTTTGTAGAACTAATGATTGAAACCACATCCAGACTACTCGAAATAAAGTCATTGACTTTAAAATCAATGTTACCCCTTACATTGAACCGGTTGGTACCGCCATTCGCTGAGGGGTTAATTCCCATCAGGGATTCGGCTCCTATATAACCCAGGTTTATGTAGTACCGGGTGTTTTCACTTCCGCCTGAAAACTCAGTCAGAATGTTTGTATAGTTTGCGCGGGATTTCAGGTAATCACTGGAATAAAAGTTAACATCCGGATAGCGGTAAGGATTTGTGCTGTTGCGAAAGTTGTTAATCTGTTCCAACGAAAATGCCGAATCCAATCCATCATTTAGTCTCGCTTCATTGTAAAACTGCATATAATCGGCAGAACCCAGATATTTGGGAAGTGAAATAGGTTCACGTGTGCCATAGCTGAGTATCACATTGGCTCGACGGAAATTGCTACTACCTCTTTTTGTAGTGACTACTATTACACCGTTTCTACCCATAGCACCGTATTGTGCGATTGCACTGGCATCCTTAAGGACTGTGATCTGTTCAATCTCCTCGGAGTTTAACAGGTCTATCGATCTACCAGGAATTCCATCCACGACAATTAATGCATTGCCTAAACCACGGATGTTGTCACTTCCATAAAGTCCTGTGATCCTTCCATATAAAGCATCCCTTACCCATTGTGTGTTGTCGTACTCAAGGTATGATGCAGGTCTGATTGAGGACACGGAACCAATGACATCTTTTTTACTTCTCTTGTTAAATCCCAAATTGATGCTATCATTTACAATTAGCTCCGTTTGAGATTGACTGAGGTCTACTTCCTTTACTTCCCCTTCAGTATTTGTGGATTGACCGAAGGCATAGAAAGTAAGGAAAAAAGTATATATGCAGCCCAGGAGGGTCGCTTTATTTATTAGTATTCGGTTTTTCATTTGAATAGTAATTTTTTTTCTTGGACACATGCTAGCATGCTGAAATGCACTTTAGCATTAAGCATGAAATTGGCACAATAAAATTCCCCTACAGAGAATGTTTCATTTATACCCTTGTTCACCCTACTTGCTGATACTAAAGTTTTAGCGTTTAAGGCTGACAAAAATGGTTTTCTCTGTTGATGTTTTTTTGACACGCTCATCTCATGTTCCATTATCGATTTAATAAATCAGAAATTAATGAGGTTTACCACCCAGGGTTTTGTTCAAACCCTTGATATAGCTCCGTATCATTTTGTGGGAAAGGCAACCAATAATGTTTTTCATCAAACACCTTGGTTCGAATGATTTCCTCTTTAAAGTACGTATAGCCAGCATCAAACCTTAGTCCGGTTTTTTCTTTGTACCTGGTCAGCTCACCAAGGCGCCACCTCCTCAAGTCCATCCATCTGTGACCTTCCCAGCTCATTTCTACGGCACGTTCTCTGCGAACCTCATCCATGAATTTATTTTGATCACTGGTAAATTGTACCGGTGCCACTCCAGCCCTGTTTCTAAGTGTGTTGATTGCTTCTTCAGCAGTCAGTGAATATGAACCAGGTGCAGTCTGTGCGCCGTATGCTGCATGAGCAGCCTCCGCATACATGAGGTAAACATCTGTTAGCCTCATATGAAGCCTGAAAGGCAGGTAATTGCCGATTTTATTATCAAACCAGTTAAATGAAAGCCCGTACCACTTCTTGCAGATGTATCCAGTTCTGGAACCCAGGTCTACGTTAGGATATCGATGCGCACCACCATCATAGAGCTGAGCATATCTGTGTTTTTCATTATTGCCGCTGGCAGCTCCAAGATTCTCTACCATCTGATCGCCATCCAATACTACCCACTTATACAACCTTGGATCACGACCTGTCCACGGATCAGCAGGATCATAATTAGGACTGTCTTCTGTAGACAAACCATCAGCCATACCAAAGTTGTAATGGATATAGTTGTGAGTAGGAAACTGCGTGTCTCGCTGATCACAATGGCTACCAATTTGGAAACCCTGAGCAAGGAACCGAGGGAACCATCCGGTATCACCAGACTGGCTGAAAATAAATTCAGTGCTTCCTGGATAGATATATCCTGTAGTACCACTGAAAGAATAGAAAACATCCTGATAATTGTTCCAGTCTGCCAGGCTATAGTAACCCGCATCTTCTAGCTTTAGCACTTCGGCGAAAGCATCTGCAGCAAGCTGGCACAACTGCTTATCATATTCATAGGGGTTTTTTGACTCAATCATTAATGGGCTGGCAGCAAAAAGCAGGTTTTTGCCCTTAAATGCCAATGCAGCACCCTTGGTAGCTCTAAACAAGTTTGATCCCTTAGTCTTCTGACCTGCAGGATGGTCGTCCCAGCTAGCTGGCAACAGCTCTGCAGCTTTTTCAAAATCCTCATCGATGGCCAACGCAGTCTCTTTGAAAGTTTTTGGTCTCTCCAGGCGCCATCCATCAGAGCTAAGCGGTTCGTCAATATAAGGGATCCTCCCCCAGAACTTCATGATCTCATGATGGAAAAAAGCTCTGAAGAAATATGCCTGACCTAGTATCGCGTCTCTTTCTGCCTCAGTGGCATCAATCATTAGGTCAATCTTATCTATTACAATATTGGCCTTTCTGATTCCAGCCCAGCTACTTTGCCATATACCGGCTCTTCTGAATGGTAAACCATCACTAGTATTGGCGTTATCATTGTAAAAAAATGTACCAATTCCTCCTATCCAGTTCCAGTACCTTCCCTGATCTATTCTATAATCAAATTGCCAGTTTTGGGTACCTATGGCATCATCACCATAGCACATGTATCCTTGCCAGTGTGTGGCCGTTCCATAGTTGACCACCATTGCATACATCTCCTCAACAAAACCCTGAGCATTGTCGAAATTTTTGAAAACTTCTTCCTGGTCAAGATCTGTTTCAATGGTTTTATCCAGATATTCCTCGCATGAAAATGACCCCAACAGGAGACACAATATGCTTAGTAATTTTAATGATCTCTTTTTCATTTGTTAATTAATTTTTTTGGTGTTGGGTAGATTTTGAGCATCAAACAGTTGCATGATGCATACCATAATATTCCGGATTAAAAGTTGATATCAAAACCTACGTTCACTCTCCTGAATGTTGGGTAGTCTCCCCTGACCCTTGTCTCACCTCCGCCATTGCTTTCTCGGTCATCAGGTAGATGCGACCATAAAAACAGATTGTTCCCGTTGATATAGAATCTATAGGAAGTGCCTCCTTTGCCCGTAAGCGTATAAGCTACCTCAACGTTTTTGAGTCGGATGTATGAAGCATCAAAATAGTTCCTGTACGCATCGGTGCTTGCGCCACCTTTCCAGCTAGGAAGAATCTTGTCTCCATCAGGATTGTCAACTGTCCAATAGTCCAGATTGTGTTCAAAGTAAAGTGGTGTGAACTTATGGAAATCCCAAACAGTATGCTCTTTAGTAACATTATAAGCTCCATAGAACTGAATCATAAATGAAAAGTCCTTGTAGTTTACTCCTGTTGTCAGGTTCCAAGTATTGATTGGCTGGACAGGAAAACCATATGGGGCCTGATCGGTGTTTCCATCATGTCGTCCATCAGCATTGAAGTCCATCAGATCATAGTAACCTGGTCTGCGGTACTGCATATCATTGGCAAGGGGAACAGACATATAAATATCATCCCATGAGGTCATCAATTCTCCATTGATTGACCGCTTATTCAAACCAATAGGAAAACCTTCTGTCTTTAGGTGAGCATCTTTAAGTTCTGGTTCTTCTCTGTAAAGAATTTTACTTTCAGCCCTGGTGAAGGCAAAGTTTGACCAAATCTTCAAAGCTGGATTCAGTTGGTAGTTAAGTCCAAGTGCCAACTCATAACCCTGAACCAAAGTACGACCCACATTCACGTCAGGAGCACTAAAGCCCAAAAACGATGGAACACTTCTGTCGCCACCTGAAACGATAATATCATTTCGCTCTTCTCTGAAAACATCCACATTTGCAGTGATAAAATCATCAGTGGTAGCAAGGTCAAAACCAATATTGGCTTTGGTAGATGTCTCCCAGTGAAGGTCCGGGTTACCAATCACATCCTCTTTGTAGAAGGTATATGGTGACCTCTGCCCCCATGGATTGGAATTGTTCATATAGGCTGATCCTCCTGAAGTCCACTGGGTGTCATATCCCCAACGACCAGAAACATTATCATCACCTACCAGTCCGTACGACCCCCTAATCTTTAACATATCCAGCCATCCAATACCACGCATAAAGCTTTCATTGGAGATCATCCAACCCAAAGCCGCTGAAGGGAAAAGTTCAAACCTGTATCCAGGCCCAAATTTTTCTGTTCCATTGTATGCGCCGTTGATATCCAGGAAATATTTGAGGTCATAATTGTAAGTAACACGGCCAACCCAGTCTTCTCTGAAACGTGGAAACATGGATCCTTCAGCATATTCCTCTCTGTTTATCAGAGCAAGTGCTGTAACATTGTGTCTTTCTGCAAAAGTCTTGTCGTAGTTGATTGAAAACTGCAAGAAAAGCCTACGGCTGGGAGCCCAGATATCTATAGGATCATAGTACCATGGCTGAATCACGTAATCAAACTGATTGTCTCCGGGAGGTGTGATAAACAATTCTTCACCATTGTCCAGGTATCTTTTAAATATTACATTGTCTACACCACCCGGATTATTTTCACGTATTCCACCTTCCCCATTAAAATTATTGTCGTAAGCCAATCTACCAATTAGCTTCAGGCCTTCAAGCAAAAAGTCGAGCTTTTGCTCTAGAATAAAGTCTGTATTGACCTGTATTCGATGCTTTTGAACAGAGCCTTTGGTGGTCATCACCATTAAGGGATTAGTGGTATCCCATATGTTGGCCGGGTCTTTACCATATGTACCGTCTGCATGGATGGGATAAAACAAACTAGGTGCCATACCGTACAAACTGGAATAGACAAGCCTTAGGTCATCGCTACCAACAGTCTTTTGCACACCATAAAAACCAGATAGGTTCACTGAAACTCGTGTGGTGTTTGTGATATCAAAATCTACGTTACTTCGATAGTTAAATCTGTCATAGCCAAAGTTTGGCTGATAAGTTCTGCCATTATCATACTTACCTCCATCAAAAATATCACCGACACGCTGATAAGAAATGGCTCCAAAGTATTTTGCCAAATCAGTTCCACCTCTCACTGAAAGGTTGACATTATAGTCCATTGCAAAATCCTTTAACACTACGTCTGCCCAATCCACATTAGGGAAACGCTCCATTTCATACTGATTGGCGGGGTTTCTGTATTTTTCGAGAATAGCCTGTGGAGTGTAATCTGCCCACGACTCTTCAATTGCACTTACTTCTCGTTCTATCGCGTCGTTTACTACGGATAAGCCATCATAAGCACTAAGCTTTTGGGGTATCTTTGATGGTGCTTTGAGGGCTGAGCTTGCCGAAATTGAAAGCTGTGGCTTCCCTTTTTCTCCTCTCTTGGTTGTGATCAAAATAACACCATTGGCCCCTTTTACACCAAATACAGCTGTGGCAGAGGCATCTTTCAATACTGAAAGTTTCTCAATATCACGGATATTGATGTCATTCATGCTTCGCTCTATACCATCCACAAGAATTAATGGCTGCCCACTACCATTCCATGTACTTTTACCTCTTATATAGATTTCCGGGTCTTCTGCCCCTGGTCGTCCGTTGGTACTTACCGTGATCACACCCGGCACACGCCCTGTCAGCGCTTGCCCCACTGTACTCACACCTCCGGATTGTTGTAGCTCATCCCCGGATGTCTGTCCGATGGATCCTACCACACTTTCCTTTTTCTGCTCTCCATAACCAACTACTACCACCGCAGACAAAGACTGAACACCAGGCATCAGCTTTACGTCAACTACGGTATTGTTGTTTACTTCAATCTCCTGTTTGGTATACCCGATTGAAGAGAAAACCAGGATGATATTGTCGTCATTCACAGATAGTTTGTAGTTTCCATCCACATCGGTCACCACACCGGTAGTAGTACCCTTGATCAAGACATTGACCCCAGGAATTCCTTCCCCGTTTTCACCATCAGTAACCTTTCCGGAAATGGTTTTCTGCTCAGCGAATTCCTCATTAATCTGAGGCACATATTCGGAGGATGCTACAGGCATCAACGAAATAGTTTCGTTCACTCTTCGAATAGAAAGATGTAGCTGCTCAGAAACTTCTTTCATTAGCTCATCCATGCTCCACATACCCCCTCTCAGCTCAAGACTTAGCTTACGTACTGCCGCCCGGGAATATGCAAAATGAAAATCTGACTTGGCCTCAATCTCTGTGATCAGGTCAAGTAGTTTTCTCTCGCCAGACTCACTGCCATTTAGCTCAACATGAATTTCCTTGAGAAACTTATGCTGAGCAGCGGTCCTGGTGGCCATGGCCATCAGAATCGACTGACAGATAATCATAGTATAAATCGCCAATTTCGACATGCGAATTGCAATTTTTAGTAGTTTTGTTAACATATGGTTTTGGTTTTGATTGCTAAAGCTGTATCGAAGAGTCGGCTGCTTTGCCCAAAGTGAATCCGGCTCTTTTTTACATTTTATTCTATTATTCTATTATTATTTTCTTGCCATTTATCTGATAATTAAACTTGAAAATGTGAGAAGTACTCAACAGCACCTCTTCCAATGTCGGGTTCTCATAGGTAGCTGTGTATTTCACCTTCTGGCTGATTTTTCCCCTCACTTCTACCTCCACCCCAAACCAGTAACCCAGCTCCTGTAATACTTTTTGGTGATCGTCGTCATTAAACACCAGCTTATTTTCTGTCCATCCAAACTGTTCCTCGGCCAGCTTAAAATCTTGCTTGTACATACCTTCCCCTTCATGCTGGATTACCATCTGACTCGGATTCAGCACAACCAGCTCCCCGCTCTGCTTATCTTCCACAGCCACTTTTCCGGTTTTAACCGCTACAATTTTTTGATTTAGGACGCCATCTACTTTCACGTTGAAAGAGGTACCCAGCACCTTCACCTCCATATTCCCCACACTGATGATAAAGGGTTTCGACTTGTCAGGATGTACATCGAAGAAAGCTTCCCCCTGCAATTCCACGCGCCGGATCTCTCCAACAAATTGCTCCGGTACCAAAAGCTTGCTGTTCCCATTAAGTTTTACGATGGTGCCATCAGGTAGCTTCGTGGTGATCTTCTGACCAGGCATACTCACCTTTTCGATGATCCTGGGTTCTTTTTGTGCTTGGTTTTGTTCTTCAGGTAGATTCTGATGGATTAAAGCACCCAACCCAATGCTCAGTAAAATAACTGCTGCATATTTGAGCCATGGACTGATTGTTCTTTTTGATGGGGTATCCTGTTTTTTGGAAGCATCAGCGTTCATCCTTTTGCGAAGTTCCTGCCACACTTCCTCCTCACCATTGCTGGTTAATGGTGTCCCCTGCTTCGCGAGTATGTATTTTACCTGGTTGTATGTTTTCATGTTCTTCGGACTGTCTTTCAACCAGGCATTCAGCCGTGATTGATCTTCCGAAGAAAGTATACCTTCCAGGTCTCGTATAATGATGTCGTCAATATCCATATAGTCTGAAGTGGCATTTTCATGCGACTATATATAAGACCTGCGATGGCTGATTTCTGGTAGGATATTTTGAAATAAATACAATTTATTTATAAAATAGATTGTATTTATCAATTAAACACAATAAAATATTGATTTAAATGATAATCTCACAATGAAATAAATCTCACCAAAACAGGTGTTGATTAAACTAAATCTACTTTGAAAGGTAATTTCCGATGGATTCAGAGACTGTAAGCGGTCTGTCGTAGATTTTCAACTCTGTGATGTCATCATCGATCATCAATTGATCGGCTCCATTGGCATGCCTGAAATCGGGACTGAACCTGCCCCAGCCAAACTGTCGGTTGGTGCCGCCGTCACACAACTGGCCGTCCACCACAAACGAAATGATGCCAGGACCTCCATCTACAATGATTGTGACATGGTGCGTTATATCTTCTTCAAAAACAGGATCAGAGTCCCACGCCGCAATGGTCCTTCCGTCGTGCATCTGTAATTCCAGGGTGCCGCGATCGGTCATGCTCACCACAAGTCCCAGCCCATTGTCCAACCGGCTATCCAGGATTATTTTACCTGCTTCCCAGTTACTAAACTTAACCTTCATATCTATCGTGAAACCGGCATTCAAACTTTTAGTGCCATGATCGGCCCTGCTGGCATCTCTACCCACAAACTCAGGTAGCCGGGGCATCTTCACAGTTTCCGAGCCAGCACTATTTCCCCGCCGCCAGGATAATACCGCATCTGAAGCCTCCTGTTGTTGCTTTTCAAACTGACCCCATAATCCTTCAAGTAGCTTCCTATCTACCCGATGTATCCTGGCTATGGACTTTTGGGTCTCGGTAAAATAATATTCTCCTTCTTCTTCTACCAGATCCGGATAACTCATGCGGATGTATGGATCCCGATCGTAAAGCAAAATCTCAGGTTGGGACCATTGGATGATCTTTCCGTCCGGTCCATCCACTTCCACACCTCCACTTATCCAAACAGGATTTCGGTCGTCATAGCTCCTTCCGCCGTGGTTGTGAAACCAATAGAGGTATTTTCCATTGCGGCATGTCCAGGCAAAATTCGCAGCCCGTGGATGTTTCATCAGTTTTCCATTGGCATAGGCCTGGTATTTTGGGGGTTCCCAGGTATGTCCTTCATCCCTGCTGTAGCTATACACAGGGTGTCCATCAACCGATCGATAGACCACATAAAAGCTTCCGTCACTCAACACGCTGAAATTTTGCTCTGCGGAAATGGGCCCTCCCCCGGGAGGCGTACGAAGCCCAATATCGCCATCAGGCAGCGTTGCCCACTTAATCTTTTTAGGATTCTTTTCTGTCAGGATATTGGGGCTCATCAGAAGCACACCTTCATTGGAAGTAAAGAACCCCTGCCCGAAACCACCTACCTTATGTAAGGGCACATAGCCTTTACCATTATGCTGAAACGCCCTGCCCACATTCCAGAAAAACCGGATATCCCCGCCATGGGAGTTGTTGCGGTCTATCTCAAATTCGCGAACCGGAATGGTGTATCGGTTTTCTGACCATGTCTTCCCATGATCATCCGAATACTTAAAAACAAAATACCCCTGGCTGTCTACGCGATAGCATTTTCCATCCTTATAATAAGCACTGTCCGCCCGTACCCATCTGATGTTGTCTGAGTTGTGGTTATAAAAAGCATAGACTCTTCCTGAGGGCACTTTCAGCATCACGGCGTACGATGCTTCCGGACCATCCAACGGCTCTAAATAGGTAAGGTCGGACCAGGTCTTACCCTGATCTTCGCTCCGGGTGACTGCAACGACCTGCCCTGGCTCTCCCTCTCTGCCGGAACCCGTGGTAAGAATACACAGCCAGGCTCCATCATCTGTTTTCACAATGTAAGGTTGATCAGCATAGGACCTGGTTGGTATCTCAATGCCCGCAGTGATATTTCTCCAATCGGATTGAGCCGTCGCTAAAAAGCAGGATATGGTCAGTAACACAATAATTGATATCAGCCGCATAAAGTATTGTGTATCAAATCGACAGCAGCATTAATATCACCAGGGAGGTATACCAGTTGATGACACGGGTGTTGTCAAATTCGTTTTCGAGCTTTTGCCTGATCTTCTTCAAAGCTGTCTTGAGGTGGTATCGTACAGTCTCCGTGGATATCCCCAGCTCAATGCTAATCTCTTCCTGGCTCATGCCTTTTTCATGGAACAGCTGGAAGACAACACCACATTGCGGTGGCAGGTCCTGAATGGCTTTTGCGAGGAAGTCTTCCAGCTCCTTGCCAATGAGAAGCTCCTCCGGATCGATATTTTCAATAGAAGTCAGCTTCAGATCGTAGTCCCGCTCATTGAATTTGGAGGGATCAGCTGCCAGGCTCTTGAGTGCCTGATTCTTGACGCTGGTATACAGGTAGGCTTTGATTTGCTTGATGGCCTGAAAGTCGGGTTCTGCTTTCTTCCAGAGATTAAAGAAAACATCCGCCACCACATCCTTGGCCTGGGCTTCGGACCCGGTAATTACAGTTGCCATAGTATGCAGACCTTCATAATACTTCCGATAGATCTCCTCGAAACGCTGGGCCGACTTTTCGTATATTTTCTTTTCTTTCATTCTCCTGATAAAGCAGAATCACCATGGATAAAAGCGCCATAGCCAGGCCAATTTATAAAATATCTTCAAAAATCAGTTTCGGAAGGGATTGATTTTTGGGATTTTGGTAATGGGAAATGAGTAGATCATAAGTACCATTGGTCGAGCTGCCAATTCTTAGTTGGTGAAAACACACGTGAAAACACCAACGAAGGCTTCAATCTGTACTTTGTGAATTTGGAGACCCCTTTGATCTTCTTCCATGGCCAGTCCCCTGACAGTCCAGCGAACTATCCGACATCAGGAGGACAGGACATAATGCTAAACAGGTCTGTCAGGGGACAGACCTTGGGAGTGGAGTCATTTAGCTTCAAGCCTTTTTATCCGGTCCTCAAGCTCAAGAACACGGGCTTCCAGTCGGGCATAATCAACGATTTTCACCAAAGCTTCGTTTGTGAGTCTAAGATCTGTAATCTCGTGATCAATTGAATCAAATCTCTTATCTACTGCATCAAAACGTTTTTTGATAACCTGATTATAAAAGTCACTGAAAACATCGCTAACTGCCCCTTTGATTCCATCAATGTTACCTTGCATGTCACTAATTTAACATATTAGTGACTTAAAAACAGGGATTTAGTTAATATGGTTCTGCCGGATAATGTTTATCGATGAAGACAGCAATTTAAGTAAGTAGGTCAACAAGAACAGCCCTCTTATTTATTCTGCTTTGGAGTGACGATGTAATAGAGTTGACGCAAGCTAGTTACTAGCCTCTATCAAATTCCTTTCTACCCCTTCAAATGTGATTTTTACTGGTTTGATCAGGCCACGGTCGTCGAATTCCATCTTATCGATACAAACCACCCGGTGGTCACGGCCCTCATCCCCTAGAGGTCGGCGGTGATAAACGACATACCAGTCCTCCCCGTTCTTTAGCAGGGAGTGGTGTCCGGCTCCAGTGGCTACATTCGGATCCTGCTGGAGGACCACGCCTATCCGTTCAAATGTACCAAACGGACTTTCGGCTATGGCATAGGCAACCCGATAGTCCGGGCCACCCCAGCTGCCTTCAGACCACATGAAGTAATACTTATTCTCTTTGATAAACATGATTGGGCCCTCTACGTATTGATCGGGTGTAATCTCCTTGAAGATGGTGCCATCATCGAATGGCTCAAAACCAGTGAAGTCATCCTTCAGCTTGACAATGTTGCAGTGACGCCAGCCTCCGTAGATCATATAATACTGACCATCCACATCCTGAAACACATATTGGTCGATGGGTTGAGCTCCATTGACGATGGAGTCGAGTAACGGCTTACCCAGGTAATCACGATATGGTCCTTCGGGCTTATCTGAAATACCGATTCCGATGCCTCCTATGGATTGATTGTTCTGGATGTCATTGGCTGCGAAAAAAAGGAAGTAGTCAGTGCCTTTCTTCAGGATGGCTGGTGCCCACATGGCGCTGTCTGCCCATTGTATGGCTGCAGTATCGATGATCCTTTCATGCTTGGTCCACTCGATCAGGTCCTTTGAGGAAAAAGCATCCATAAACACCTGCCGGCTATAGACATCCGAATAGGTAGGGTAGATCCAATATTCGTTGTCGAAGATGATGCCCTCCGGATCTGCATACCATCCTTCAAAGACAGGATTTCCGGATTTTATCTGTTCCTTTTGTGAACATGAGAGAACGAATGCAGTGATGAGTAGGTAGAGTGTGGGTTTTAAGGTCATTTGATGTGGTTAAATCGGACTCAAAATTACGGCTAATTGAGTACAATTCTAATAATCTGTTATTCTGTGGGGCCTGATGAAATTAAGGTGGATTTTTGTTAAATCCATCAATACGCAATTTGTGTAGCCGTGATTTTCTTACCGGTCTGTGAAGACACCATTGCCGTCAACCTACGCCACCAATTCTTCATTCATTTTTCATCTAAATTAAATCCCGAAGGGATGAAATTATTATAGATGCTTGGTCAACAGAAGATCCAAAACCCCGAAGGGGTGACATTATAACCATTCAAACAAGAACCTTTTCTTCATATGGAATCTTATATTCATTTAGAAAAGCTAAATATTCTTCTTTAAAGGTTTGCTTTTTATGATGTTCTTCTTGATTGAGAATGTATTGATAAACGTTATTGAGCTGTGAATGGGAATATGAAAATGCTCTATATCCCTCTTGCCATGTGAATTTGCCAGGCAACCACTTTTTCTCATTGATAAAATTTGTAGTATTGTTTTTAACATCTCTCATCAAGTCCCTTTACTGCAAAGACAGCATGAATGTAAATTGGTGAGAATGATCCAGCCATAATGTCACTCCTTCGGAGTTTAATTCGTTCCAATGATATTTACTATAATTCTGTCATCCCTTCGGGATTAGATTCATGCACCGCTTTAAGTAAAGACTGTTAAGTTGACGGCCATGGTAATCAAATTACCCCTCGGGCCACTCCAGCTCAATCCCCTGCGACTGAATAAATCTTTGGAAGTCGGCCAGTAGACTCGCGTCAGCTCTTACAGTTTCAGGAGTGACCTTTTTATTCATGGCAAAGGCGCACAGCATCCCTACTGCCTCCCCAATGCTCCACTCCACTGGGTGCAGTCGGTAGCATCCATTGGTGATGTGGGTGGTCCCGATGTTTTTGTTGGCTGGCAGAATGTTTTTCATCCGCTCAGGCAGCAAGGCCCCTAGAGGGATCTGGAACGGCAATGAACCAAAGTCGATGTAGTTATTTCCGCCGCTGCTGGGATGCAGGTCAATGTGGTAATACCCGATGCCCACACTGTCCTCAAAACTGGCTGCCTTGGCTCCCTTTTTCTTTCCAGCCACCATGATCCTGTTTTCTGCTCCCACATGCTCTTCCAGGATGGTGAATTGTGCCTTGATCCTGCGTGACTCCCTGATGTATGGGTATTTGGCCAGACCATCTTCCGTGCCCATCATGTCTTTTCGCAGCCGGATGCCCGACCAGCCGGCGCCACCATCGGGTCGTGGAGCTTCCGTCTGTAGCCAATACAGCAAGGAAAGGCTTAGCTGCTTCCCTCTGTTCACATGTTTATTAAACTCGCTCTCGCTCACGTCCACGATGTTACCCAGGAAGTAGTCATTCTGCGGCCAGTTGACAATGGTAGCTCCACCTGCGTAGGTTCCCGACACAAAATTACCCGGGTTGATGATGCGTCTATACAGCCAAAGATTCAGGGCGTCACCGGTCCTGACTCCCTCTGGATGAAATCCAAGGGTCTTGGGCTTCAGGGTTGAGGGATGGGTATAGCTCAGGTCCAGCAGCTTACCAGACCAGGGATGGTCCATTTTGGGTGTGAATGATTGCCAGAAATCATATTCCCTGGGTTTGGGGATCACATGGTTTTCATCCTGCACATAATCTATGGCAAAACAAACTGTGAACGCTTGATTGTTGGTAGGATCTGCCTTTTCTGCTGCGTGCAGCTCATTGGTCTGAGCTTTTGACTCCGCTCCTGTCACATATTCCGTCCCGGTGAGTGGTAGTAAGTCTCCCAGCTCCGTTGCATCAATGAAATAGCTGGCAGAAACGAACTTTTCGTTGTCATCCCTCAGATCCCGGATATTCACACTTTTTACTGAATCACCCTCCACATCAGCAGCCACCACCTTATGCTGGGGCAGCAGAATCAGCTTGCCAGAACTCATGTACGGAGCAAGCATCTCCAGCATTACCGCCAGGGCCACTCGGGGCTCATGACAAATCCTGGAAACCGAGCCGTCTCCGGGGTTAAGGTTTTCTTTGGTTTTTGCCTCCGGAGTCAATGGGTAATTTCGTCTGTAGAAATCCCGGACTCTTCTACGATATTCCCTGTAGGATTCGGGGGCTCCATGAGTCTCGATCCACTTGTGTTCATCCGGAGGTACCCCCTGTTGACTGATCTGCCCTCCAATCCAATCTGTCTCCTCAGTCAAGATAACGGACAAGCCATTTCGCAAACATCCTAAAGCTGCTGCTACGCCTCCCAGGCCACCACCCGCTATCACTACGTCCATGCGAGCTTCTGTCCCCAGGTTAGCAATGCTTCTTGATTGATCACCAAATGCCGTTGAGTATCCCAATGCAGGAGCGCCTAAAATGAGGCTCCCAGCAGATAAATTGCCTATAAAATTCCGTCTATCCATGTCTATTTCTATAAAAAGTTATTGCAGGAGATTATTCTCTAATCATTTGTAATCCAATCCATGGTCACTTTTTTTACAGGATTCAACCCACAGCAAAAGGTCTGACCTGAGTCTGGTTACTAAAGTCTCGTTTTCAGTACTAATATCTGAGTTTTCACCAGGATCAGCGTCTATGTCATATAGCTCCCAGCTTTCACCCTGATCCGGTGAGTAAAGTTTATATTTCCCTTCCACCCAGGACAGCTGGTCTTTGAACTGAAAACCTATGGGTGTCGGTCTGGTATCCATCTTCCTTCCAAGTAGAGGCAGCAAACTGATGCCATCAAGAGCGGGCTGATTAGGCATCTCAATATCCAGGATATCTAAAATGGTAGGGTAATAATCGCTTGTGCTGATCGGGAGGTCAACTTCTATGGATTGAGTAATCCTTTGCGGCCAATACATGATACCTGGGACCCTAATACCACCCTCATACAGGCTTCTTTTCCTGCCTCGGAGTCCGTTAGTGGAACCCTGAGTCCTGTTTATTCTTGTTGCGCCTTCGGGACCATTGTCACTGGTGTAGAAGATCAGCGTGTTTTCATCAGCTCCCAATTCTTCAATTATAGTCAGCAACCGACCGATCTGTTCGTCCATGGCAGTGATACAGCCATAATAGTGCTGAATATCCTCATTCATTCCGGGATACATGTTCCGGTACTTTTCACCAGTCAGGACCGGAAGATGTGGGGTATGAAACCAGATCACCGCCAGGAATGGCTCATCACTTTCTACACTTTTCTGCACAAAGGGGATCGCCCGATCCATGATGACACGGGAGTCGTCCCCTTCCAGGTTATCGGTTTCTATTTGTCCCGGGCCAGTCCAATAGAAGGTACCAAAATGATCTCCTGGTGTGCGGTTCCCAACATCTAAAGTCTCTCTTGAAGGGGTGACCATCGGGTCCCAGGTTGGAACTTTAGACTCTGTGGAGAAACAAACATCAAACCCATTGTCCCATGGTGGGGAATACACATCCAGCTTGCGGCCTCCCCTGTTAGCATCGATGGTGTCATTGGTCAGCGTACCCAGGTGCCACTTCCCAAAATGACCTGTACGATACCCTTTGGTCTTTACTGCCTCAGCCAGGGTAATCTCCTCCGGCTTCATCATGCCGGCATTGGCTGTGTAGATGCCATACCTGTAAGGATGCCGGCCAGTGATGCAACTGCCACGTGTGGGTGAGCATACCGGCGCAGCAGCATAAAACCGATTGAATTGGAGACCTGAACCAGCCATCCGGTCCAGGTGTGGCGTAAGGATGGTATCATTCCCATTGTATCCTGTATCACCCCAGCCGTGATCATCTGCCATGAGCAGGATGATATTGGGATTGGCATCTTTCCGCGTCTCATTATTGCTATTTCCCTCACAGGCAACAAAAAATAGCAGTAACACTGCCAGACAACCTGTAAACTGTGGTGGAAATCTTAGCATATCAGCTTGTTGAGTTCATTCATTTTTCAGATAATAGAAAAATCCATCTTCTGCGCCAATAAGTAAATCAGGTAAACCATTTCCATCCCAATCCACGATGGTGGGACTGGTAGTATGACCTGCAAGCAAAGCATCAGACATGTTGCCGTGGTCCTTGAAAGAAGTGACGCCATCCCTGGCCTCAATATTTTCAAAGAAATCCACGTTTTTGCTATTGAGGATCAGGTCCAGATCACCATCCTGATCCCAATCGCTAAAGGTAAACTTTCTTCGTCCACTTCCCCCTGCTTCCCTTTCATTCAACCTTAATACCTCACCATTCTCATCTCTAAAAATTCTCTGTCCTGGTTTCAGAATTAAATCCTCACCTGCTTTAAATCGCTCAAAGAACGCCAGATAACCTTCATGGTCAAGCATGACCAAATCCATCAGTCCATCCTCGTTCCAGTCGATGGCATAAGGGGTTGTTCTCCATTGTGGAGCCAACTCATCCTCTTTTGGATCCCACCATGTCCAGGCCGGCTTAGGTGCTTTTCCTTCCCAGGCCACCTTTACACTTTGCTTCTCTGATAGTTGAGGTGCTCCTTTGCTTCCCACATTCTTATACCATTCCACCTTACCCCAGATAGAATTTACGATCACATCTTTGAGACCATCTCCGTCCCAGTCAGCCACTGACAAGGTAGTATAGCCCCACTTTGCTTCACATGGTCCCTGAATAGATCCATTATCTCCGGCCATGATCCTGATGGGTTCACCACCAATCTCCAATCGTACAGGTTCTGCCCATTTTGGAGGATTATTTCCATCCAGATTTTCAATGAAGCCAATGTAACCTGCGGTGTTTCCACAAATAAGATCCAGATCGCCATCATCATCCCAGTCTACACTATAGGGTGTGACCAATGCACCAAACTTGACGTGCGCTGCTTCCTGTCGGAAATAGACCGGTGATTCAAAGACCGGCATGTTCTGTGTTACTTCGCCCGTATTTTCGATTAAAGCTACTCTCCCATCTTCGTCACCAACAACAAGATCAACATCTCCGTCATTGTCCCAATCCAAAGCGACAGGAATAATCATCTCGAGGTCCATTTTTACGAGACCGGATTCATTTTCCAGGAATTTACCTTTTGCATACTTCGGTTTTTCCCTGGTACCAATGTTTTCAAACCACGTGAATCGGTCTATAAACTCTCCACAGATGAGATCAAGATCACCATCCCCATCAAAATCTGCAAAGTTCGGAGTCGGAGCTCCGTACACATTGATCCTTTCACCTCCTGCTTCCAATCGCCCTTTGTTGACATAAGTACCATTTACATTTTCAATAAGAAAGACATAGCCATACAAGGGTCCGTTGGTCCAGGTTCCGTTCTCATCGTAAGCATTGTCCCAGCCATAATCTGTCCAATCGTCCACGCCAACGACCAGATCAAGATCTCCGTCATTCTCATAGTCAACATACTTCCACTGGTTGAATCGTGGTTTCTTATCGTACTTTCCTTCCGGATAATCACTTCTCAACACTTCAATGATTGAATCCAAAGGAAAAAGTTCTTTCCGCTTAGCATCAAGAGCTGTGCGAAAATCCAGAAGCTCCTCACCTCCAACAATAAATCGGGGCTCACCATCCACATAAGATACCTGGATATTCTTCACCGCATCCCCTAATCGAACCGGTGCTTTGAAATCCGGGAACTTCTCTCCTGAAACATTTTCAAAGAAATAGATCCCATTAAAAGGCTTGTCAGGACAGGAAACAACTAAATCCATGTCCCCATCCTGATCGTAATCCATGGGAAGAGGCCAGGCCCAGAGCCCTACTCCAAGGTCGGAGGTCAGGCCCGGGTTATTGTATTTCATCAGTTCAACTTCCTTTTTCGTAATGCTGGTTTCCTTAGGAGCTGAACAGTTAAAAAAGAGTGCTATAGATAGTAATGGGGCAAAAAAGTACTTCATTAGATGGGTTTATTGTTTAATCAGTCTAATGATAATACTTGTCCTTTAGCTAACAAGGCCTCTTTTAATTGGTCATAATTTACATCCTGTACAGCAGAGTTGTTATCAATCGCCATGCTGGCTGTGACGGCAGCAGACTGACCAAGGATCATAAATACGGGTTCCATCCTAATAGATCCAAATGCAATATGACTTGAAGAGACACATACCGGCACAACCAGGTTTGTGCATTCTTCTTTTTTAGGTACAATCGATCCAAAAGAAATTTGGTAAGGCTTCTTAGGGTGTACCCCTATGTCTCCTTCGTTTTGAACAAAACCATCTTTCTTAATGTATCGCTGGATGTTATGTGAATCCATGGCATAAGACCCCATTCCTACCGGATCTTTTACTTCCCTTGTGCCCATCACTTCATGCTCGGTAGTCACATACTGACCGATCATGCGTCTTGCTTCACGCACATAGATCTGGTGAGGCCAGTTGCCATTGTCAACAAACTCGTCTTTTGCCAGTCCCCATTCATTCATTTTTGTCTGGATGTCTTCAGGAACACGTGGATCATTGGCCACATAGTAGAGAAGCCCTTTCTGGTAATCTTCATGTTCTTTGATGATCTCTTTCCTTCGCTCATATGAAGCCTCGGGGTAATCGTAGTTCATCCCAATGTTATCACTGCTGAAAGGACCGTGATTGTTGGTATCTGTCTTCCTGTTCGGAATTACATCAAACTTTTGGAACCAGTCCTTACGACCTGTATCAAATACCCTACCCAATAACTCGTAGTCCTTTGGATCATAGTTATCAGGTTTTGGAAAGGGCACCATGTTATCAGGATGGTTGCTCATGCATGTTCTGAAGCAATACGCCTGGATCTTATCATCTCCAGCACCGTACTCACCGGGATCTTCTGTAGATATTTTTGGCAGCACGCCACTTGATGGATCACCAGGCACTACATAGGGTGAAATATCTGCCCAAAACCAGTGCTGATGGTGCAATACTCCGGTCTGAATACCATTCCATTCCTCACCATAGGTGTCTTTACTCTCTCTTCCTACATGATAGCTTACATTGGCTTCAGCCATCAGGTCACCCTCATAGGTAGCATCAATAAAAGCCTTACCAGCAAAACGTTTTCCGGATAAAGTAGTCATGGCAATGATTTTACCATCAGCAATTTCCACACCACCAGATCGGTCCAGCCACTCATCACGGAATACCTTTATTTCATATTCTCTCACAAAGTCTTCAAACACATTCTCTGCAATGTGGGGCTCGAAGATCCACATGGTTCGGTTGGCTCCGTCAATGGCGGGGGTTCCCTGTCCCTTGTTTCCATATTCCGACTTTTTCTGCCATTTCCAGGTGCTATCTTCAGCATAGTAGTTGAAGATCCGCTGGTAAAACTCACGAGACAAACCTCCAATGGCGTCCTTTTTACCTGTATCTGTAAAGCCCAGACCTCCCGAAGACAGACCTCCGAGATGAATATCCGGAGATACCAGAATAACAGATTTTCCGGAACGAACCACTTCTACTGCTGCGGTTACCGCTCCGGAGGTTCCCCCATAGACAATCACATCAGCAGAATACTGATCGGTCTGATCACTTTGATCTGACGACTGCTGACAGGAGAAAAAACTAATTAAAAACAGAAAGAGAAAGATATTTTTCATATGGGTTGAGTATTTAATTGATGTCTGTTTAAATTTTAATTTTTAGTAATATAAGGCATTAATTCGTCCTTCATGGCTTGTGCCAGGTCCTTGCGCGACTCTACAATGTTGTTGGTTTCGGAAGGATCATTCTCAAGGTCAAAAAGTTCACCAAGCTTTAATGTATCCTTTGAAAGAATGAATTTATAATCTCCTTTTCTGAGGGCAAAAGCATTTCCGGAAGATTGCACTACTACATTGGGACGAGTCCCTTTTTCACTTCCCTCTAAAATCGGCAGCATATCATATGCATCTTTTGCACTGCCTTCTGGTAACGAGTAGCCGACAATAGAAGCAAGTGTTGGCAACACATCATTCAATGCAAAAAGCTCATCACTCCATTTTCCCTCAGGGAAATGCCCTGACCATTTAGCAATAAATGGAGTTCTTACACCACCTTCCCAGATGGAACCTTTTCTGCCTTTTAAAATGCCGTTTGGAGCATGAAGCGGGATGGTATCCGAATCGATAAGGGCCTGCTCTTCATCAGAGAATTGGTTTCCTGATAGATTGTTTGTCGTATTGGAGGTATCCAGGAAGCGACTGGTGAGGCTAAAAGTAGAACCATTGTCGCTGGCAAACATGATGATCGTGTTATCTGAAATATCATTATCCTCTACAAACTGTAGGATTTGCCCAATGCGAATATCAAGCTCGTGAACAAAATCCCCATAAGTACCTGCATCGGTCTTTCCATCAAATTCTTTTCCCGGAGCCAGGGGAATATGAGGGACATAAGGTGAGTAATAGAGGAAAAATGGATCATCTTCACTGGCTACATGGTTTTCAAGGAACTCAATGCTTTTATCAGTGACATAAGGTAGATACTCATCCAGCCCAAAATGCTCGATATGTTCCTGGTTCTGCGCTTTTTCAGTAGTGTAAAAGTCATGATTGATTGTGCCCGTCACCATTTTATCTGTCAACACCCAACATTCGCTTGCACAACTAAACCCAACCCAATGCATAAAACCATGATCGACTGGACCATCCCAAACAGGTTTGGACAGGTCAATATTGGCTCCATTGTCTTCATGAAAAAAGGTACCATGCCCTACAGGCTTTTCGCCATCCAGCGTTGGAAATTGTGCTCCCAGGTGCCATTTCCCAAATCCAGCAGTAACATAGCCGGCATCTTTCAGCATCTGAGGCAGGGTAAGCTGACCCGGCTCCATCATGGACTTTGAATAATTTCTCAGCACCCCGTGCTTGTTCCAGCTTCTCCAGGGATAGGTCCCGGTCATCAGGGCATACCTGGATGGTGAGCAAACAGAGACCGGACAATAGGCATTGGTCAGACTGATCCCTTCAGCTGCCAGCTTATCCAGGTTGGGTGTTGGAATTAATGATTGCGCATTATATGCGCCCAGATCTCCATATCCCAGGTCATCAGCAAAGATGAATATGATGTTGGGTAGCTTTTGTTCATTACTGCTTGGACTGCATGACCCAAATACCATCACAGCAAGAACAATAATTGACAAGCTAACCTCTTTAACTATTGAATGCATAACTTTCTATTTTGTATGTATATCCCATTGGATTAATGAAAGGGTACTAATTTCCCTTCAATCAGATCCATGACCCCATTGTTTTTTGCCCATTCCATCCACTTTACTTTTAAGGCTCCAGCTTTTTCAGGATACTGGTCAATTAAATTATTCTGCTCCGCTCTATCCTCCTTAATATTATAGAGTTCCCAATCCTGATCGCCAAGTACTAACTTCCACTCTCCATCACGAATGGCTTTGTGTCCACGATGTTCCCAAAACAGTGGATCTTCACGTTTGAAATCCCCCTGATCCACGAGTGTCGCAAGGCTTTTCCCCAGAAGAGGAAGTAGGGATTGCGTTGGAAAAACATTTTCGTAATTAATACCCGCATACTCCAATATTGTAGGAAAAAGATCAATGATATGTGTAGGAGTATGGATTATTTTGGAACCCGCGATCTTTTCAGGATAAGAAATTATTAATGGAGATGAAATCCCTCCTTCATGAGTAAACTGTTTATACAACCTGAACGGGGTATTGTTTGCGTTGGCCCATCCATAAGGTAGCTTGGCATAGGACTCCGGATCACCTACCTGTGAACCTGGTTCACTTTTGATTGGTCCGAAGGGACATCCTCCATTATCTGACAGGAAGATGATGAGTGTATTGTCTCTTAACCCTTTCTTTTCCAGCTGATCCATGATACGTCCGATGCCCTGATCCATACGATCAACCATCGCAGCATAGACCGCCATGAAACGCGCGACTGAATCCTGGTTGATGACTTCCTCCCATGGTTCAATTTCCTCCCGCCCTGACAAGACAGTTCCGGGTTCTAGTATCCCTTTCTGAACAAGTCGTTCAAGTCTCTCCTTTCGAATTTCATCCCAACCCACCTGGTATACGGATTCGTATTTTTTGATATCCTCTGGCAGGGCATGTAAAGGCCAATGTGGAGCCGTGTAGGCCAGATACATGAAGAATGGAGCCTCACCCCCCACTAGTAAATGTTGCTCAAGATAATCTACTGCCTGGTCGCTGTAGGCATCTGTGGCATACCATTCCCTTCCATCTTTGCCTTGAATATCAGTATAACTGAAGCCGGTTAGTTTTCTGAATTCTCCCTCGGGCTGGACTTCCGTATCATCTATGATCAGGTTTCGATCTTCCATCAAACCGAAATAATGCCCCATGGCCGTGGCACTGCCGTAAAACCTGTCAAATCCTCTCTTTGCAGGCCAGTATTGTTCATCGGTGCCAACGTGCCATTTACCAACTGCATAAGTACTGTAATCGTATTGCTTCAATACTTCAGCTATGGTTTTGCATTGATCATTTAGATACCCCTGATAGGATGGGTATCCCTGATCTGCATCCATAAATCCTATTCCGGCCTGATGAGAATACAGACCAGTGAGCAAAGAGGCGCGTGAGGGACAACATCTGGAAGTATTATAAAACTGGGTAAACAGCGCTCCTTCTTTTGCCAGCTTGTCAAGGTTAGGTGTGGCAATCTCCGAACCATATGCCCCAATATCAGAATAACCCAAATCATCGGCCAAAATGACCAGCACATTTGGTAAGGCAGGTCCCTTTTGTTCCTGACAACCCAGAATGCTTAGCAATAAAACCCCGATCAAGGATTTATTCCTCATACACCAGGACTTGTTTATCGGTAAGTAATTGGGTAGACAACTCATCATAAGTGATTTCATGAACATCTTTCTTGCCATCCAGAGCTAGCCCTGCCAAAGTAGCTGCAGATTGGCCAAGGATCATGAAAACAGGCTCCATTCGAATGGATCCAAAAGCGATGTGAGAACTTGAAACAGCTACGGGAACTAATAGATTGCTACACTCCTGCTGTTTTGGTAAAATGGTGCCGAGTGGGATTTTATAAGGCTTGACATGAACTCCAATATCCCCCTCATTTTGTACATAACCTTCAGGAGTGATATACCGCTGAATGTTATGCGAGTCGATCGTGTAGGACCCCATTCCAATGGGCTCCTTCATCGGTTTCATTCCTAACAGTTCATTTTCTGTAAGCACAAAGTCGCCGATCATCCTACGGGCTTCCCTCACGTAGATCTGGTGAGGCCAGTTATTGTTATCCACAAACTCATCTTTGGCAAGTCCCCAGTTTTTCATTTCATCACGTACATCCTGTCTTACCCGGGGATCATTGGCTGCAAACCATAGCAGCCCTTGCTGGTAAGTGGTATGTTCTTCCAGGATCTCTTTTCTGCGTTCATATGAGGCCTCCGGGTAATCATAATTCATCCCAATGTTATCGCTACTAACAGGTCCCCTGTTGTTGGTATCTGTTTTTCTATTCGGAATGGTGTCAAATTTTCCGAAGAAGTCTCTATGCATTTCGAAACTTGGACCGTTGAAAACCCTTAACAATAGCTCATATTGCGTAGAATCATAATCTACTGGTCGTGGAAATGGGACCTGGTTATCCGGATGGTTTGACATACACAACCGATAGCAGTAGGCCTGGATCTTTTTATCTCCCGATCCAAATTCTCCAGGGTGTTCGGTGGAGATCCTTGGCAAGACGCCGCTGGTGCTGTCCCCAGGAATCCAATAGGGTGAGATCTTATCAATGAAAAAGTGCTTGTGGTGCAACACTCCGGTTTGAACTCCATTCCATTCTTCTCCATACACGGAGTTTGCCTCACGGCCAACATGGTAGTTCACTCCAGCAGCAGCCATCAGGTCCCCTTCGTAGGTGGCATCGATAAAGACTTTGCCTTTATAAGTTTTGCCAGTTAGTGTGGTGATTGAAGTAATCTTGCCATCTACTTTCTCAACTCCATTCTCCCTGTCGAGCCACTCATCCCGATAAACCGGGATCTCATATTCCTCAATAAAATCCTCAAACACCTGCTCCGCAATGTGCGGTTCAAAGATCCATTGGGTCTTATTGGCTCCGTCAATGGCCGGAGTACCCTGTCCCTTGTTGCCGTAGTCTTCTCTCTTCTGCCATTTCCAGGTCGCAGGATCCTGATAGTACTTGTATACTCGGTGGTAAAACTCCCGTGCCAGGCCACCTATCACGGCTTTGTTTCCAGTATCGGTATAGCCCAATCCTCCTGATGTGAGTCCACCCAGGTGAATATCGGGGCAAACAATGATGACTGACTTACCCATCTTTTTAGCTTGTACAGCTGCTGTGACTGCTGCAGAGGTACCACCATAGATAATCACATCAGTCACTTCACTGTTTTCTTGCCTCACCTGGCAGGAAAGCCCGGCAAATAGAAATATCAGGAAGGTAAGCTTTCTCATTGCATTTAAAGTTTTACTGGAAACCTATCAACTACTTCAATTGCTGCTTGTCAGCCAATAGTTGTTTATTCAATGCTTCGTAAGGCACTTCCTGTACTGATGTACCACCATCAATGGCCAATGAAGCAGCGGTAGCCGCTGACTGTCCCAATACCATGAAAACAGGTTCCATTCGAATAGATCCAAAAGCAATGTGTGTGGCGCTTAGGCAAACTGGAACCAAAAGGTTAGTACACTCTTCTGCTTTCGGAACAAGCGAACGGTAGCTGATTGGATATGGTGATTTTACTTTAGCTTCCACATTTCCTTCGTTGCGAACGAAGCCTTCCTCTGTAACGTATCGCTGGACATTGTGAGAGTCCATTCCATAAGCTCCTAACCCGACAGCATCCTCGGCCACTTCAAGCCCCTCACAATTGTATTGTGTCATCACATAGCTGCCAATCATACGTCTTGCTTCTCTCACGTATAGTTGTTTTTGCCATCCGTCGGCTCGTTCAAATTCATCTTTTGATGTTCCCCACCTGGAAGCTTCGTTCCGCACTTCTTCAGGAATTCTTGGGTGATTGGCCAGAGTCCACATCAGACCTTTCTGATAATTTCTGTGCTCCTCCTCCATTCTTTCTCTTTCTTCATAGGTCGCCTCCGGATAATCATAGTTTTGGCCAATAAAATCCGTAGAGAATCCATATTTATTGTTTGTGTCAGTTTTGCGGTTTGGCATGGCTGAATTGATCCATGGTAGCAGGGAATTTCCGTAGCTGTACATGTCTCTTATATCACCAGTTCGAGCTTCGTAATTCCTAAAAAGGAGCTCGTAATTCAACTCATCATAGTTGTCTGGTTTTTCAAATGGGATACGATTGTCAGGGTGATCAGTCAGGCACATTCTATAGCAATAAGCCTGGATTTTGTCATCACCGGTACCCTCCGGATCAAGTGGCTCAGGATTGATGTATGGTAAAAGACCACTTGATGGGTCTCCGGCAACCACATATGGATCCACCCCCTTAACGAAATTGTGATTGTACCCATTTCTGGAAGGAAGGCCTGTGATTGTGCTCGATGTATCAGAAGGCTGTACTCCATTTAAGGTTTCGTTGTATTCGCTATTGTCTTCCCTGCCTACAGTGTAGCTTACACCAGCAGTCGCCAGCAAATCACCTTCATATGTGGCATCCATAAATATCTTCCCTGTAAATGTTTGGCCCGATTCCATGGTGATGGAAACGATGTCTTTTCCATTCTTAACTACTCCACTCTCCCTATTGAGGCGTTCTCCATAACGAACATCTATGGAGGCCTCCTGGATCATGTTTTCATAAACTTTCAATGCGGCCGATGGCTCGAATGTCCACATGGCATCCTCTCCTTTTTTAGTCTGGGTCTGACCACCATCCTTATATTCTTCTCTTTTTTGCCACTTCCAGCTGGCCGGATCCTCGTAATGCTTTTTGATATTTTGATAAAACTCTCGTGCTATCCCACCAATGGCCTGCTTATTACCAATGTCAGTTTGTCCGAGACCCCCAGTTGTGAGTCCGCCTAACCGGTTGGTTGGTTCAATGAGGATCACCGACTTGTCCATTCGGCTGGCCTGAATGGCTGCAGCAACACCCGCTGACGTACCTCCATAGATGATGAGATCCGCCTCATTTGGGTTTGAGCCTGAGCAATTGATTAAGGAGATGATGATACAAAAAGCTAAAGCTACTTTGGTTAAAGCAGCTAAAATCATCAAATTGAATTTCCTTGTGGATGGATGCTTGAAAAGTTTCACGTGAGATGGGTTTAGGTTATTGGTTAATGCCTGTTTGGTTTTACTAAGGTAAAAAGAGCAAGTCTCAAAAGCTTTCATTCCGAAGAACAGAAAAAATCATACTTAATTGGTCGTTAATAACTCAATAAGAATAAGATTCTTCCCTTTCGGTCAGAATGACGTCAATTAATAGCTTTTGAGACTCACCCTTCATATTGTTTATTAATATCCAGGGTTCTGATCTTCCTGGTTGATCAAAGCATTGTTGTTGATCTCATCTTCAGGGATTGGCCACAACAATCTTTCATCAATGAAGCCCTTACCCACAGCTGCAAATGCCTGCTGAACCTTTCCTGTCCGCTTCAGGTCAAACCATCTTCTTCGCTCGATAAGGAACTCATAAGCTCTTTCCTGCAATACCGTATCGGCAAATTGATCTTCAGTCATTCCGGAAGCATAATCAACCGGTGAAGCTGCATTAGGGTCGTACCCGTAAGCTCTTCTTTTGATCATGTTTAACCTTTCAAGGGCCAATGCAGTTGGTCCATTATTGGCTCTAGTAGCAGCCTCGGCATAAAAAAGGAATGCTTCAGCATATCTGTAAACAGGTAGTGTAGGTATATTCAACCCATCACTTGTGGTAATAAACTTCTTAAATAAAACAGGTACTGTTTCCGGTAATGGCACCCAGTTTCCATCACCATCCTGATACTCACGATACAGGTTAAATGCCTTCCTTAAATCGTTGTTGTCCCAGCTACTTCCGATAAAAGTATTCACCGTATCTGGAAGCCAGGCAAAGAAACCTCGTGTAGAGTAATTATAAGGAGCTGCACTTCCCCTGTGTAGGTAAGTTTGAATATTAGCGGTAGTAGTCTCAGAGTGATGGATTGAAAAGATATCTTCTGTGCTGGTCTCACTTCCGAAAATCTGATAAAAATCATCTGGCTCATTTACCGTTACCAGATCGTACAGTCCACTTTGGATTACATCATCAGCCTTTTCTGCTGCAAGGTCCCATTCTTCAATAGTCAGGTATACATGAGACATTAGCATTTTGGCTGCCCAAACGGAGGCCTTTCCTGTCTCTGCCCCAACATCTGTTGGCAACCCAGCCTCAGCCTTTGTTAAGTCCTGAATGATCAGGTCATAAACTTCGCTCTCAGGTGCCCTGGCAGCGTCTAGTCCAGTCAGGTCTGTGTTTTCTTTTGTCCTCAATGGAACAGGTCCCCAACCTCTAACCAACTCAAAATATGACAAGGCTCTCAAAAAGTGTGCTTCAGCCACAATACGAGTCCTTGCGGCATCATCCATGTTTTCAATGGTAGACACATTGTCAATCACCGCATTGGCCCGGTTAATAGACTTGTACAACTCTCCCCAGTTGGTTGCTACCCGACCGATGTTTTGAGCGTTTAGCACCTGATCCATCACTGAAATGGGTTGCTGAGATCCACGACCATTCAGGAAATCTCCGTGTAGCTCTACCATCAGATAATGAGTAATACCCAGAAAATCTGGACTGAAAGAACCATAAACTCCGTTGATTGCTCCCTGAGCATCAGATTCATTTTGATAATAATTGGCCCTTGATACAAAATCCTCAGGCACTTCATCCAACATTCCCTCACATGAAATAAGGAAAAGCGGTATCATGATATATATTAATTTTTTCATCGTTTATCTCTTTTTTAAAAAAATAGATTATTGATCAGACTTGAATTAGAAGCTCAGTCGTAAGCCTACTGTATAGTTCTTTGCATTTGGATAACCACTTTGGTCATGGCCCATTTGCAGTCTACTACCAATGCTCTGAGAATCTGTACCCCTTGTGTTTATTTCCGGATCAAGACCAGAATACTTGGTGAACGTCAGAAGATTAGTTCCTGAAACGAATACCTGGGCGTAATCAAATACATTCAAGCCCCACTGTTCTAATGGGAAATTATAAGCAAGTCTCACTGACTTCACTCTTAGGTAACTACCATCCTCGATAAATCTGTCTGAAATATCAATGCCTGTCAAAGAGCTAATCCTCGGGTATTTAGCATTTGGATCAGGATTCTCCTGTGTCCAGTAATTGCCGATGATATCTGTGAACTGGTTGTTTCCTCGTTGGAAAGAGTTAAGGTGTGTACCATCAGTAGCATTGAAAATCTCGTTTCCATAAACACCCTCTAAGAACAGGTTAAACTCAAAGTTCTTATAAGTAAGATTCGTATTAAAGCCATAGAAGAAATCAGGATAAGGGTTGCCAATGATCACTTTGTCAAGTGCATTAACCACATCATCACCATTTACATCCACATATTGGATGTATCCATTATCATCCAGACCATCTTCCAAGTATCCATAAAGGCTACCTAAAGGCTCACCCTCTCTGGCGATGTTGGTACTTGACCAAAGCGCTCCCTGACCATTACTCAAAATGTCACTATCACCTGCAATCTCAATTACCTTATTCTTATTAGCTGATATACTGGCAGTGACATCCCATCTCAATTCATTGTTGGAGATGATATCGGTACCTACAGTAAATTCAACACCTTTATTTTCAATTTCTCCTACATTTTGTAGGATTGCACCAAATCCAACTGAAGGAGGCAATGGCACAGATGCCAGCAAATCACTGGTATTTTTCTTGTAGTAATCTGCAGTGATTCTTAACCTGTTGTCAAACAACCCAACGTCGACACCCAGATCAAACTGAGCAGTTGTTTCCCACTTCAGGTCACTATTTGCAATACCACTTGGGACGAATCCAACTTCCTCTTCCTGGTTGGCATAGATTACACGGGTAGCAGACAATCTATCCAGTGACTGATAAGGTGAAAGCGCCGTGTTACCGGTAATACCATAACTCGTTCTGATCTTCGCATCGCTTAGGAAAGTCAAGCCTTGCATAAAACTTTCGTCGCTGATTCTCCATGCAAAAGCTCCTGAAGGGAAGACAGCCCACTTATTACTAGCTCCAAATCTAGAGGATCCATCAGATCGAATACTCATGGTGAACAGATATTTATCCATCAGGGAATAGTTAACTCTTCCTAACCATGATGCTAGTACCCATCTTGAAATACCTGATCCTGGATTGTTGATGGTCTCGGCAGCTGCAAGCTCGTAGTTTTCTGTTGTATTGTTAGCAAAACCAGAAACGCTCATGCTCAGGAACCTGCTCATGTAATTCTGGTAGGTATAACCTGCAACAACATCTAATTGATGGATACCAAAGGTTTTGTTGTAGTTCAGCGTGTTCTCATTCAGGAATGAGTTGTCATAGCTATACTGCTGCCTTCCATAGCCTCTATCCGCAGCATAAATGATCGGTGTAAACTGATCTGTCAACGCGTTTTCATACTCTAAACCAATCAATGACTTGAAAGTCAGATGTTCAGATAGTGAAACGGAAAATGAGGTATTACCAATTATAGAATTTGCAAGTGTCGTAGTTTGGTTAGCGGCAAAAATGAGTGGATTTCTCATGTCTGCTGAACCAAAGTTATAAGCTTGCTCTATTTGTGTAGGCAATCCATCTGCATCATAAACAGGCAAGGTTGGGGGTGCTGAAGCTGCAGCTGACAAGACCGAACCACTTCCTCTGCTACCATTGTTTACTGGTACTGACTGAGCCTGTCTCCTTGACAAATTAAGGTTTACAGCCATTTTTAGCCAGTTGTTTACTTCATGATCCAGGTTTAATCTCATAGACCCCCTTTTCACTCCTGTACTGATGAGTATACCCTCCTGATCGTAGTAGTTACCAGACAAAGCATACCTTGTTTTTTCAGAACTTCCAGTAAATGAAACCGTATGGTTCTGGATTGGAGCACTTTGGAATACCACATCCTGCCAGTCTGTGGTTGGAATATTAAAATTATCCAAATCAAAAAATGGAGTCTGGCCGCCATTGAGCAACCATTCATTGGCAACAGTCGCATACTGTCTGGCATCTAAAAGATCATATCGTTTGGTCTCTTTTTGCACTCCGTAGAAGCTACTCACCTCTACTTTGCTTTGCTCTGTTTTTTTACCTCGCTTCGATGTAATGATCACAACTCCATTGGCACCTCTGGCTCCGTAAATGGCTGTTGCAGACGCATCTTTTAGGACATCAATTGACTCTATATCCGCAGGGTTCAGGAAGTTAATACCACCTGTAACAGGGAATCCGTCTACCACATAAAGTGGATTGTTGCTTCCAATCATGGAGTTACCACCCCGGATTCTTACTTCAATCCTTCCCCCAGGCTGACCTGAGTTTTGAGTTACCTGAACACCAGCTACTCTGGCTTTCAGTGCCTGCTCCACATTATAAACAGGAACAGCTTCAAGCTCCTTGGTTTTCACCTGAGCTACTGATCCTGTGATGTCTTTCATTTCTACCTGACCGTATCCAACAACTACTACTTCTTCCAGTTGCTCCAGGTCCGGAGTCAAAGTCATATCGATAACAGACCTGTTGTTTACCGCAACCTCTTTGGATTCATAACCAACAAATGAAAAAATCAATGTGGCATCAGCTGGGCAACTAAGAGAGAAATTACCATCAATATCAGTGGTAGTACCACTGCTTGTTCCTTTTACAATGATGCTGGCTCCCGGCAGGGATTCTCCGTTTTCATCAGTGATCTTTCCCGTCACTGTTGTTTGTACTGTAACTTCTTCAGAGACTTCAGGAAGGATATTGGATTCCTGAGCGCTGAAAACACCAATACTTTCATTAACTCTTTTGAAGGAAACCTTAGCCTGTACGGACAAGTTTGCCAGCAATTCATTCATCTGCCATCTTCCACCTTCCAGATAAATTTCATTTTTTCGGATTTCGCTTTTAGAGTAAGCGAACCTGAAATTGGTGTTTTCTTCGATCTCTTTGATGACATCGATCAAAGATCTTTCATTCTCATTTTGACTCAACTCAACACTGATCTCCTCAAGAAATTTCCGTTGAGCAGCCGTATTGGTTGCAAGTGCCATCGTAAACGATTGGCACAGGATCATCACATAAATCCCTAGTTTGGACATACGGATTGTGAATTTTCGTAATTTTACATTCATAGAGTTTTGGTTTATTGATACTAAAACTTTTGCGAAGAGAGGGCTCATGACTTCCCCAAGTACCAGCCCTCTCTTTCTTATTTAATGATTAATTCATTTCCATTAATTTCATAATCAAAGTCGTAAACGAATGCCAGAATATCCATCACCTGCTTTAGTGTTGGATTTTCGAAGCTTGCTGTATATCTTTTTTGTTGTTCCAGCCTTTTTCTCAGGTCAATCTCCACTCCGTACCATCTGGAGATCCTGTCAAGCACCTCTTCAATGGAGTGGTTATCAAACAATAGTTTCTGGTCGATCCAACCAAAAACATAATCAGGCTTAGTGATTTCTGATTTTTTCATTTCAGCTCCCCCCTGATAAAACGTTGCTTCATTCTGGGTGAGTTGAATGGATCTGTTGGCATTCGTTCCCTTTACCTCTACTTTGCCAGACTTTACAGATACAGAGTTTACAGATTCATCGTCATATGCACTCACTATAAAGGAAGTACCCAGTACCATGATCTCCATTTTCTCCGTCTCGATGATAAAAGGCTTACTCTCGTTTCTGGTTACTTCGAAGAAAGCCTCTCCTTTTAGAATAACTTTTCTTACATTCTCAGTGAAACTGGTAGGAGCAACGATCTTGCTGTCTGTATTTAGTTTCACTCTGGTACCATCTGGAAGTATGGTGGTAATTTTTTGTCCAGGCTTAGACTCTTTTTCTACCCAGGTGATCTCAGGAGGCAACTCCTCTTTTTTCATATATTGTGATAGTACAAGCCCTATGGATAAGCTAAGAACTATGACCGCAGCAACCCTTAGTAGGTATTTGGTAATTGGGTAACTTCTTCTTACCTGTCTATCTGAGTCTGATGCCATTTTAGCTAAAATCATCCTCCTGACCGCCAGCTCTTCTTCTTTCAGATTGGAATCATATTCATTCCAGTAGATCCTGAGCTTTTCGAGAACTTCCTGGTTTTTTACATCACCAGCCATCCACTTGGAAAGCTCATGCTGTTCCTCCAGATTCAGGTTTCCCTTCAGATATTTATAAATTAATTGATCGACCACAGATTTCTTGTCTCGTTACTTATAAAGAGCCAATTAAAAAGGTTTGGTCTACAACAACTAGAATATTTGTAAAATACTTATACAATTAACTTATATAGTAAAAAATTGATAAGATAAACTGATTTTTATTGAAAATTACGCAAATAGAAGCGCCAGGATGATTGAAGATACAATCCCTGATTTGATACCGCTTCCATGATCAGAACCGGCTTCAAGGTGTTCGGCTATGGAAACTCTGATTTCATTGAGCGCCCTGCTCACCTGGGTCTTAATTGTAGATTGTGAAACGCCCAACTCCTTACCTATCTCCTGATAACTCAATTGTTGGTTCTTGGCCATATCGAAGATCAGTCGGCACTGATCAGGCAGTTTTGAAATAGCCATTTCAATAGCTCCAAGTAATTCCTTTTCCAGCAAGACTTCTTCAGGATCGGTTCGATCTACTTTCTTGATGAATTGATCCTGATCCAGCGAGATAAAATCCTGGGGATTTCTGGTCAAAATCCTGATTGCATGGTTTTTTACAGCAATAAACAGGTAAGATTTGATCTCTTTGATCTGAGAAAAATCAGGGTTGGACTTCCAAAGGTTGTAGAAGACATCCGAAACAATGTCTTTGGCTAGTTCAGCTGAGTTTGTGAGTTTTCGGGCATAGATATATAAGGATTGAAAATGCTCTGTATACACATTTTCAAAGGCTCCCTCAAAAGGAGTTACAGGATGTAATTTCTTTATTTCAGCGCCTCTTTTCACTCCGTGATTTGAAATTCTAAAAGATTATAAACTTAAAATTACAAAAATTCATTTTTATAAAAGCGCATGTTATCAAAACCAATAACAGCTATCCAGCCAGAATTATTTGTGTAACACAATTGAAAATAACTGGAATCCCTCCCAGAAAAAATCACTCCAGACTGATGTCAGAATGTAGATTTAAATGTTTTACGTGACGTTTTACACGACCAATTCGTTTGCTCAACTTATCGATATACCTCCTAAGCTCCTCCTCCATCACGTAGATCTGTCCATGATAAGAATGAACCCCAAATCCGCTTTTGTGTTGCTTTGAATTCTTTTCCAAAGCTTTCTGATCCAGGCACCTTTCACGGAAGAAATCATTAAAACTCTCAATGGCGTAATCTTTTTCAATTATTTCAAGCTCCGACAATACCTTTCTAAGCTTCTTCTGATCATGCTGATCAGATGTCATTAAAAGCTCCTTATACAGCAATGCGTGATAATAGTGTATTTCATTTAGGAGAGTATAGACAACATTTCGGAATTCGGCATCACTGCAAAACCCCGTCAGGCCATGGTATTCTACAAGCTTCTTAGATTCCTTTTCCCAGGAAGTAGATAATAAGATAATTTTCCGACCCAGGGTATTGCTTGGGTTGGTTGCATAGCTATTAATTGACGCAAACGCGATCAATACGAATATGATTAACCTCATAATTATTTAAAAGTGAATAACTAAGCGGTTGGTATCGGCAAAAGTCAATTATTTCTCAATATTATACAATAAGTGCTAATTGGTAATCTTGACTTGCGGTAAATACGTAGCATATATGGCGCCAAGTGTGATAAATACATAGACCCTTATCGTGGATAATCAGCTATTTTTTCATTGAGCTCAGCAGCAAAAAGCGAATCAGTTCCTGCCTTTTGTTTGATCAAATGATGTTGCTGCTCACTAGTTCCCTTCACCCAAATACATCCTTTTTCAGGATCGAAAAATAAGCTTCCCTGCTCAGCCTCTTCCAGATAATCACCCAATCCCTCAATGGCAAAATTGACAGCCACCAAATCCCAACTCGGCCTTTGATCTTCTAGAGTCTTACCGGCCCATCCTAACCAATCAGTATAAGCTTGTCTTACAACATTTCCTTCAGGCGTATCCATAAGGGATTTGCCCGTTATCACTTTGCTTCCTCCATCAATAAAGTAGCTTGGTCGTGGAAAATTTTCTATCAGAAATTCAGTAAATGGAGCTGCGCCATTGAAGAAAAAATTCCAGTCCTTCTTCAAATCACCTTCAGGATTGTCTGCATTGAGGGCTCCTAACGCCACCCATCTTTTGATTTTCCTTTTTACTAATTCCTTACCTGTCAGTGGGGAAACAGCATCTGGCTCAGAGACCAAAAGATCATACAATCCTTTGGTATGACCTACAGTGATATAGACGACGCTGTTATCCTCTTCCTGAGCCAGGAGCTTTCTTGAAAGGAAGGTCTGCTCCAAAGCGTCCTGGTTCGTTACGATCTGATGGCCATATTTAGCGGTATCACTCGCCAGTTTTTCAGCACCCATTTTATCCACCGGGTCCCCAACGATTGTGTCGTAAGTAGCTCCAATAGGAATATCCGGTCTTCCGTAATAGTGATTTATGGCATCGATGACTCCAGCCCCATAGGGTACCTTGCCGGAGCTGTAGATACATCCCAGGATATCCACCTTTTTCTCTCTTGCATAGTAATGTAAGAGAGCCAGTGCCCCCACATCGTCACAGTCAGAACCCATGTCGGTATCAAAGATGACTTTTGGGATATTTAATGATTCGTGCATACGGTTTTCTTTTTCGAGGCTATTACAACCAGAAAACCAAAGGATGTACAGTGCAATTATATATTTGAGGAATTTCATTTTTTTCTGAATTATGTGTCTATTTCTTCTCACTCTTTGTGATCACAGAATTTCTTTCAATCAGTTTGGGTTCCAATAAATAACTCTTAACATCCTCACCCTTCATTTTGCTGATTAACATGCTTACGGCCTTTCTGGCAATGTCATCCACCGGCTGATTGATCGTCGAAACAGGCGGATCCGTCAATTGAAAATACGGTTGCTCATCAAATGTGATCAGCGAAATATCTTCAGGAACCCTGTAACCCAGTTCCTTGATAGCTTGTAAAGCTCCCAGGGCAATTTGATTTCCAAGTGATAGAAATGCAGTTGGACGATCTGGCGATGAAAGTATTTTTACTGCCGCTTTGTATCCGGATGAAAAACTAAACTCTTCGCCTATAATAAACTTCTTGATATCAGAAAGATGAAAGTCAGCTATTGCCTTTTCGTAACCCCTAATACGCTCGCTGTTGGAAACTGTATTTTTCAAACCTTGCAAACAGGCAATCCTTTGATGGCCCCGCTTTAACAGATAAGTAGTTGCATGATAGGCCCCTTTAAAATTATTTGTAGCGATATAGGGAATGTCAAGATCAAGATAGTAGCGATCTATCAACACAGTTGGAACCTCCAGATTATTGAGATGTGCATTTTTTAAACCTACCGATGATACAAGGAGTCCATCAACTTTTCTACCTACAAGGAGGTCAATAGACTCCTTTTCCAGGGCCCAACTTTCCAAAGTATCACATAAGAGGATCATCTTGTTATGTTTTCTCAATTCCTCTTCCAAAGTTCTGGCGAGATTAGAAAAAAATGGGTTTGAGATATCAGGAATAACCAGTCCAATAGTATCTGTCTTTTGTAATCTAAGGTTTCGGGCAATCTGGTTTCGGGTAAAACCATGCCTGGATACAAGTTCATTTACTCTTTGTTCAGTTTTTCCACTTATCCTATACTTTCGGGCCTGCCCGCTTAGCACCCTTGAAACAGTGGATGGTGAAATATTCAATTCTGAAGCTATATCCTTTAATGTCATCGATCAAATCTCTTGGTATGCTTAGGAAATGCCAAAATTCATATCTGGCATTTTTCCAAAATTAGTATATTGCACAATCGTTTGTGCTAAAATAACACTTTTATGTGTAGTCGACAGATCCTTGTAGTAGGAAGCAGTAATACAGACATGGTGATCCGGTCTGGTAGAATACCAAAACCTGGTGAAACCATTTTAGGTGGTGACTTTATGATGAATCCGGGAGGTAAAGGAGCCAATCAGGCAGTGGCGGCTGCTAAACTTGGCGGAGATGTCACTTTCATCGCACGTGTTGGCGATGATCTTTTTGGAAAGGCTGCAATGGCTACCTATGCCAACCAGGGCATCCATACATCTTTCATTAAGATGGATACCCGACATCCTTCAGGAGTGGCCATGATCATGGTAGATAATAATGGCGAAAATTGTATTTCTGTGGCAATGGGTGCAAATGCTTCAATGGAAAACACCCAAATAGACGAAGCCTCAGAGATCCTTGAAAGAATAAATTATGTTTTGGTACAACTGGAAATTCCTATTCCGGTAGTTAGTCATTTAGTTGAAACAGCCAATAAACATGATGTAAAAGTCATCCTAAACCCGGCACCTGCCTGTCCGCTTGAAGACTCCCTCTTGAAAGGCTTGCATATGATCACTCCTAATGAATCTGAAGCGGAGCTTTTGACCGGCATTAAGGTAATTGATAAAAGTTCCGCTTTTCAGGCGGCATCACATTTGAAATCAAGAGGCGTTGATACCGTCATCATTACACTGGGTGCTTCAGGTGCTTATGTGCTTTCAGATGAATTGAATGAAGTAATTCCAGCTAATAGAGTAAAAGCAATTGATACTACTGCAGCGGGCGACACATTCAACGGTGCACTTATAGTGGGGCTTTCAGAACAGATGCCATTAAAAGAGGCCATCACATTTGCCAACAAAGCCGCAGCATTATCAGTCACCAAAATGGGTGCTCAAAACTCAATCCCATCCAGAAAAGAAATCAATTAAACAACACCAAATATGTTTATTCCAGAAACTTACAGTCTCGCAGTCGTTTTGTGTATCATCACAATGCTCTGTTGGGGGTCATGGGCCAACACTCAAAAATTAGCAACCAAAACATGGGCATTTCCACTATTCTATTGGGACTATAGCCTGGGGATAGTTCTTCTTTCTCTTCTTTTTGGCTTTACCCTTGGCAGCATGGGTTCAGAAGGTCGTAGTTTCATAGAAGATTTACTTCAGGGAAATTTTGATGCTGTTGTATTTGCATTGTCAGGAGGTATAATTTTTAATATCGCCAACCTTCTGATCGTGGCAGCCATTGACATTGCCGGAATGGCCATCGCATTCCCCATAGGTATTGGGATAGCTCTGGTGCTCGGCGTAGTACTCAACTACATTGCAAATCCCATTGGAGACCCAATATTGCTTTTTACCGGAGTAATTCTTGTTACTATTGCCATAGTGCTTGATGCCCTGGCTTACAAACGGACCGCCACTGACAAGTCAAAAACTCATACCCGAGGTATTGTTCTTTCTATTTTAGGTGGTATCCTCATGGGCTTCTTCTTCCGGTTCGTGGCAGCCTCTGTTTCAACTGATTTTTCGGCACCAGAGCCCGGATTGTTTACCCCGTATTCCGCAGTATTCCTTTTTTCACTGGGCGTATTTTTCTCAAATTTTATTTGGAACAGTTTCTTTATGTACAGGCCATTCAAGGGACCACCAGTGAGGTATAGAGATTATTTTGTACTGGGTAATCTGAAACTGCACCTGATTGGGATACTGGGCGGAGTTATCTGGTGCGTTGGTATGTCCTTTAGCATGATTGCCAGTGAAAAAGCCGGCTTTGCTATTTCCTATGGGCTCGGACAGGGCGCAACCATGGTCGCTGCTGCTTGGGGAGTTTTTATTTGGAAAGAATTTAAGGGAGCACCAAAAGGTACTCAAACACTAATCAATCTCATGTTTATATGTTTTATAGCCGGGCTGGGGTTAATTATCGCTGCCCGATTAATCTGATACATCTATGAATTACCTTAACTACATTTTGCTATCCGGCATTTTACTCTTTTTCTCCTGTTCCCCAACCAAACAGCCCAAAAATGAAGCTGATTCTGGTGAGATCAGTGTGTCTTCCAAAATACCGGTCATCCTGGACACAGACACCAACAATGAGTTAGACGACCAGCATGCAATGGCGTACCTTTTTTTCAATGAAAGTCATTTTGATATAGTGGGTGTCACAGTCAATGCAACTCCCAGCGGAGGAGAAGTGAGACAACATTATCTCGAAGCAGAACGCGTGATGAATTTATGTGATGTCAGAGATAAATATCCCTTGCACACCGGCGCTAATTCAAACTTTGAGGATATTCTTCCTACCACAAAAAGCCCTCAGTTTGATGGTGAAGATGCGGTGAACTTTATTGTTGAAGAGTCCCGTAAATCCCGAAGTGAAAAACTGGTCCTTGTTCCTGTAGGAAAACTGACTAACATAGCGCTTGCCCTTTCCATAGCTCCTGATATAAAAGATAAAATAAAGATTGTTTGGTTAGGCGCCAACTACCCTGAAAAAGGAGAATACAACCTGGTCGCTGACATTCCGGCTATGAATTACGTCCTGAATCAGGATGTGCCTTTCGAGATGGTTACTGTCCGTTACGGTAAACCATCGGGGTCTGATGCAGTAAGGATCACCCTAGATGAAGTCAAAGAAGTGATGCCTGGTCTTGGACCGAAGGTAGCAGCTGTAACAGGTAGACATGAAGGGCAATTCACCAATTTTGGAGACTATTCTGTCAGTCTGTTTGAAAACATCAAAATGCATGGAGACCCACCATCCAGAGCTCTCTTTGACATGGTTGCATTGGCTATATTAAAGAATCCCAAATGGGGAGAATCAAAAGAAATACCCAGACCGATCATGGAAAATGAAGAATGGATAGACCGGCCAGATAACAATCTTAAGATGACCCTTTGGGAAAACTTTGACAATGAAGCTATGATCAAAGATTTCTTACAAGTGATGAAGAAACCTGAATGATGACATGAGTATTATCACTGCGACCAGTCTGTTGGCTCACGGTCCCAGCGGTGCTTTTCCAGCTCCTTCATGAGTGATGCCTCCAGCGGACCGGCATCACTCGCAGCGATGTTGGACTTTACATGATGCAGCTTACGCATACCAGGTATGATCGTGCTTACTCTTGATTCACCCAAAATGAACCTCAGAGCCATCTCCGGCATGGTCATACCTTCGGGAACCAAAGGTTTGAGGGCATCCGCATGATCCACACTGGAATTCAGGTTTTCAGGAACGAAATAGGTGTTACGCCAGTCACCCTCGGGCCAGGTAGTATCTTTTGTCAGCAAACCTGTGAGTGTACCTTCATCGAATGGCACCCGGGCTATGACACCCACGTTGTGTTTCTCGCATGCCGGAAGCAGTTCATCTTTTGGGTTCTGGTCAAAGATGTTGTAGATCAACTGGGTGACGTCCACGAGACCGCTTTCCACCGCTTTTACACCATTCCACGGTTCCCATCTGTTCTGACTGATCCCTACGGCTTTGATTAAACCCTGAGATTTCAGGTCCTGCATTTTATGTGCCCATCGGTTGTCATTAAGCCACCGATCTTCCCAGGTGTGAAACTGCATCAGATCATAAGATTCTATGCCGGCATTTTCCAGGCTCTTGTGTACAAATTCTTCGATATGATCAGGAGGAAAACAATCATCCAGGGAGTAGTCCCTTGTACTGGGCCACTTAAAGTTCTTTGGTGGGATCTTGGTGGCTGTGTAGAGCTTTTTATCCTTGTTTGCCCTGATCAGGTCACCCAGCAACCCTTCACTCTTTCCTGCTCCGTATCCCCAGGCCGTATCAAAAAAGTTACACCCCAGATCTACTGCCAGCTGTAGAGATTTCATGGATTCTTCTCTATCGGAGCCGGTCCAGCCCCCCATTCCCCACATGCCATAGCCTATTTCACTTACCTCCCAATTTGTCTTGCCTAGTTTCCTGTATTTCAATGTTAGTGTTGTTTAAAGAGAAGGGGCAAAATAAGGAAAAATTGAGAAACGAAAAATTTCAATATTTCCAGTTTACCATTTTCATCTCCATCATGGCTTCCAGGGCCATGTGTACCGAAAAACTGGTCTCAGCACCAGTTCTCACATTTGAAATAGGCTCTCTATTATTTTGGATGCTGTCGGCAAAGTCTAACAATGCCTGTTTTGAAGGATCCAAATGTTCAATATTTATTGGGATTCCGCCATCTGTATCTTCTCCCCAATCTGCCGTAGCGCCTGACACCCCATCAACAACTTCTGTTTCACGTTCGTAAAGGACGCTTTCAGGATAAATTGTAGCATGCTCAGGCTTCACTACTATAGTAGCTTTATCTCCCATTACTTTGATCTGATAACCTTCATACGCATTGGCGGTGGTGCAGGTAAACGAAGCTTTAACTCCTTCAGGATAATCAAAAACTACGTGAACATTGTCAAAGGTCTCTCTTCCATCCCTCCAGTAATCAATGCCTCCCGTTCCTATTACACTTTTCGGATGAGATTTGGTCGCCCAGTTCACAAAATCAATCTGATGAGCTGACAATTCCGCCAATAATCCACATGAATATTCGCGATACATACGCCAGTTGATTTGACGTTCATAATTTCCATCAGGCACCGGTTTCCTCCAATCTCCATTTCGATTCCATTGACAATCGAAACCAGTCACCTTTCCAATCTGATTGTTCCTGATCAGGTCAACAATACCACTATAAAGTCGGGAGCTATGATATTGATGTCCCACCTGAAAAATGAGACCTGATGTGGAGTTGACAGCCTGAAGCATTTGAATTGTCTGATCCACATTATAAGCCATCGTTTTTTCACAATAGGTATGTTTTCCTGCGGCCAATGAATCAATAGCCATTTTTGAATGTAAATAAAGTGGCGTTGCAATGATCACTGCATCCACATCCTCATTTTCGAGAAGCGCTCTATAATCAGCATAAGATTTAGCCTTCGGTGAATGACTCAATCCCTCCTCCAACCTAAAAGGTAAAACATCACAACAGGCGATGACATTTAGCTGTGGGATATCCTGCATCAACCTAATCAGACCGGTTCCCCTTGCGCCGGTTCCAATTACCCCTATATTGATCACATCATTTTTGGATGTTCGCTGACCTAAAGAAAACATTGGAATGGCAGCAGATAATGAGACCCCTGCCATTCCTGTTTTTTGAATAAACTGCCTTCGATTAAGAAATCGCATCAACCTTTTTTTAACGATGTAATTAATCTAAGTTAACCTGAGTTCGATATTAATTCAAAATAAAAAACCCTCTAACGTCACTCAGAGCCCTTTTTGGCCAGGGATTCAGGTGGCAAGGGCGTGGAGTCTCATTTTTAAAGGAGATCCCACGACTCACCCCCGCAGAATATGGTCTAAGTCTCTGGATGACGGTTTTTTTTCTTATACCGAACTGACGTTAAGATAAAGATTGCTACTTAAGGACCGATTGATAATTTACTTCCTGCGGAAGCATGTTTTCTTTGGCGGCTTTAGCCGAAACCCTTCCAGCAGCTTCCCCCATGGCAACCGCGTTCCCTGTTACCCTGTAGCTTGAATGAGCAATAAAATCTCCGCTGATACACCTACCGGCCATCATCAAGCCTCCGACATCTTTTGCAATCAGTGACCTTAGAGGAATATCATAATCTTTGCTCTTGATGCCCTGATTGTAAGATCTGCCCTGTTTCTTCGTATCTATTTCTTCATCCTGCTTACTCACTGAATGGACATCCACACCAAAAGTAACTTTACATACAGCATCGTCGAAAGTTGCCCCTTTGATAAGGTCTTCCTTAGTTACTGTATAGATGCCATGAATTCTCCTTCCTTCACGAGTGCCAATTTGTTCCCCCGTGGCAACAAGTTGAATATCCTTCCAAACTCCACCATTCGATTTAAGTGCATTGATAATCCCATTAACTTCCTTTCGGGCATGAAGAGTCGCTTTGGATACTTCCATCGCATTTAAAGGAGAATAACCATATTCATGGTTTGCCATCATCATATACAATCCTTTATGAATCGGATATAACCCTGGCTTTAAATATGAAGGTAACACCCCTCCTTTGACGATTTCTTCCAGTAGAAGTTTTTTAGATGGCGAACCAGCTTTCGAATCAGCTGCCCATCTGGAATATTTTGTTATCTCATCAAAATTGATTCCTGATACCAATGCCAACATGCTGAATGGCTGTAATGCCTGATCCCCTTGCCTGCCAAGGTCAAAACCGCACCCGCTTAAAGCAGCTAAATCCCCGTCTCCCGTGGTATCAATAAATTGACTCGCACTCCATGCCTCTCTTCCGGATTTTGATTCAGTTACAACATGGGTCAATTTCTTATAATCATTTTTTGCAGATGCAACAACTCTGGCATGAAAAAGCACATCAACTCCCGCATCCATTGCTAATTCCTCCAAAAGCAATTTCATCATCTCTGCATCAAAGGAAAGTGTTCCTCCAGTGTCAATTGACCTGGAGACACCACCTCTTTCTACAAGCTTACTTTCTATTTCCCTCATCAAACCAGGCTTGTTTGACTGGTCAAGTATCCAGGTCAGTAAACCTGAGGTCCATACCCCACCCAGGCATCCATGTGCTTCTATCAAAAGAGTCTTTGCTCCATTTCTCCCAGCCTCAATAGCTGCACTTACACCTGCCGGGCCGGCCCCACTTACAATGACATCGTAATTTCCAGTCACCTTAACAGTGCGTTTGGGCTCATCAATAGAATCTGCCTGAATAATTGTACTCCCATTGGCCTGATAGGCTAAAGGCAGACTAAGAAGGGGGGTAGCCGCCCCCCATTGAATGAATTTCCTTCTTTTCATCATCATTTGTTTTTTAATCCATGATTAATAATCTGCATTCTGAACCAGGTTTGGATTTGCATCCATTTCCCTGAGTGGAAGGGGGTACAATAGATGTTTATCCTCAACATTAATGCCCAAAGTGCTCATAGTCGTTTTTAACTGATTATTTCGTTTCAGATCATAATATCGATGGCCCTCAAAACAAAGCTCCCACCTACGTTCATCCAATAAAGCTTCCCTGAATTGTGTCTGACTTAATCCCATTGGGAGATCGGTCAATCCTGCTCTATCCCTGACTGCGTTGATGGCATCATAGGCTTCCTGATTAGGTCCATTGTTACTTTCATTTACAGCTTCAGCATATATCAGCAGTACTTCAGCAAACCGTATGACAGGCCAGTTGGTATTACCTTCTGTTGGGTCAATTGCTGTTTCATCATAAAATTTCCATACATGCGGATCATAAGTTTTCACCGTTCCATCGGGAAAGGTATAGCTTTCCAGAATACTGGCTGCCCTACGTTCGTCAGATGGGTCAAATGAATCCAGTAAATCCTGACGGACTATGGCGGTGCTAAAGCCAGTCAACGGAGGTTCGCCACCCCTAACAGCAAATGAGCTTGAAAATCCACTTCCCTGAATTCCTGCCTGGTACTGCACCGAAAATATATGCTCAATACTATTTTCATTTGCAACCATCCACAGATCATCTACATTGGTGACCAAATCATACTCGTTTAGATCCATCACCTCTTTTGCTTTTTGAGCCGCACCAGAAAAATCACCTTCATAGAGAAGCACTCTTGCCAGAAGTGCCTTTGCAGCCCCTCTGGTTACTCTACCCTGATCGCCAGATGAATAACTAAGTGGAAGCAAATCTTCTGCTTCTTCAAGGTCCTCAATGATCAGTTCGTAAACTTCCTCTGAGGTATTCCTGGTACTAAAAAGGTTATTGAAACTTGATGTAGAAGTCGTGGTGATGGGAACGCCCCCAAAGTTTCTTACCAGATCAAAGTAATTAAGGGCCCTTAAGAATTTTACCTCACCAATCAATCTACCCTTAAACTCTTCGTTCATTTCTATCCCGGGAATTTGCTCGAGGGCAGTATTGGCTAAGTTGATTGATCTGTATAATTGTTGCCACACACCGCCAAAAATTCCAGTGGCGCTGTTCCAGGTAAATGTGTGTAATTCCAGCGATACATCCCTACCCACAGGTCCATCTTCCAGATTGTCAGAGGGCCGCTCTCCCAGCTGCCAGAGACTACCGTAGTAGCCCAGTTGATCATACACTGCATTCACTGCTGCAACAGCATCATTCTCTGTTTCATAAAAATTTGCTGGTGATAAAAAATCTTTTGGAGTTTCATCCAAAAAATCACAGGAACTAACAGATATTATTGTTAAGATGAATATTAGCTTTTTCATTTTTAAATATTTTGAGGATTAAAAACCAAGATTTACGCCGAGGTTGAAAACTCTGGCTCTTGGATATGCTCCATAATCGATATTTTGGTTAATTGGATTCTGACCCTGGGAATTCACTTCAGGGTCATATCCACGGTATTTGGTCAGAGTAAGTAAATTCTGAGAGCTGAAGTAAACCCGCATCTTACTCAACCACCGAAGATTTTCAGTAGGTAATGTATACCCGACCACAAGATTCTTTACACGGAAAAAAGTCCCATCCTCCACCTGGAGGTCTTCCACCCAGTTTTCATGTCCCCGCCTGTCTGCTTTGGGCATGGAGGCATTTGGGTTTTCAGGACTCCATCGATCTATAGCGTCAGCTGTATTGTTATGCGTACCTCTCATTGATTCCAGCTCATAGATGCGCAATACATTGAGAATTTTACCCCCGTGTACACCCTGCAGGAAAAGTGTAAAGTCGAAGTTTTTATAAGTCATAGAATTATTTATACCATATATAAAATCCGGTGTCCCGGTTCCCAGAAATGTCCTATCATCAGGGGTTATCTCACCATCATTATCGATATCCTGATATCTTACGTCTCCCAGCTCCATGAATCTTTGAGATGGACCATTGTCAATATCACTTTGTGTTCTGAAAAGCCCATCTGTTTTATATCCATAAAAAGAGTTCACTGGCTGACCTTCCTTCACAAGTACGCCGACACCCGGAGAATAAAAACCTACCGCTCCCACTTCAGGGCCAAAAAATTGATCAAGATCACCTAAGCTCAATACCTGATTTCTGTTGAAGGAAATATTACCGTCCAGAGACCACTCAAAATCACCTGTAAACAGGTCAGCTCCTGCAGAAAACTCAAACCCTTTATTTTCAGTACTACCCACATTTTGAAGTGTAGAGGAGTATCCTGATGTCCATGGTATGGTTAATTCAAGAAGCAGATCCTCAGTCCTTTTGTAGTAATAGTCCAAAGTAAACCGTAATCTTTCTTCAAAAAAGCCAAAATCAATTCCAACATCAAACTGTGAGGTGGTTTCCCATCTAAGATCCGGATTAGCAATTCGATTTGGGGCAATCCCGATCGCCGCACTATTTCCAATCACATATGTGGATGTGCCCAGTGAGGACTGAGACCTGTAAAGAGGAATCTCCTGATTGCCAGTCAGCCCGTAGCTTGCCCTAAGCTTAAAATTTGATAATAAAGTATTGTCAGCAAAAAATGATTCCTCAGAAACTCGCCAGGCAATAGCTCCCGAAGGGAAAAATCCCCATTTATTGTTTGCTCCAAATCTTGAGGAGCCGTCAGCTCGAGCGGTAAATGTTATTAAATACTTCTCATTCAGATTATAATTGATCCTGCCAATAAAAGATTGAAGAGACCATTCATTCGCTCCGGATGATGAAGGTATAGGTACGGAAGCTGATTCCAATGTATTATATGTCAGAATATCATTCACGAAATTTTCTCCCCTGGCCCTTACAGCTTCCCTGGTTTCCCTTTGCATGGTATATCCGGCCAAAGCGGTAATGCTATGACCACCAAATGTTTTATTGTAGTTCAAGGTGTTCTCATTAAGCCAGTTAAAGATCTGTGTGGTTTGTATATCAGCAATTCCATTTTGGAAATAGCCCCTGTAGGTGGTTCTAGGGACATAAATGTTTCGCTTTAAATATTGCATGTCGGCACCCATGTTTACTCGGGCTTTCAGGCCTTCAATTAAATCGTATTCCAGATATACATTTCCCAGGCTTCGTCCTATTTTAGTGTTATTGGTTGTAGTTAATGCTAATGAAACCGGATTATCTCTCCTGAATACAGGACCAACTTGCTGCCAATCAACAAAGTACTCACCATTCTCATCAAAGACTGGTATGTATGGAGCTGCTGTAAGCGCATTATGAACGACACCGGCACTTCCAGTTGCTCCGTCATTCACTAGAATTTCATCATTGTCAAGGAAACTTAGGTTTAAAGTATATCCCATCCTGAATTTTTCTGTCACGTCTGTATCCAGGTTGAATCTAAGTGCTATCCTGTCAAATTGAGAACCAATGACAATTCCTTCTTGTGAAAAATAATTGCCACTGACCATGAATCTTGTTTTCTCATTTCCGCCAGAGTAAGAAATCTGGGTGTTGTAAACCGGAGCCAGCTGAAAAATTTCATCTTGCCAGTTAGTTCCCCCATCCAAACTATCTACCAACCGGTTTACATCTGGGAAAGGTGCTGTTCTTCCATCCTGTATATATGCTTCATTTGCAAGCTCAGCATAATCTCTTAATCCAAGAACTGGAATCGTTTTGGTGATTTCCTGTACACCAGCATTAAAATCTACATTGAAATTTGAAGCATTTTTACTTCCCCTTTTAGTTGTAATTATTACTACCCCATTTGCACCCCGGGCACCATAAATGGCTGTTGCCGATGCATCTTTTAAGATTTCAATGGATTGAATATCATTAGGATTTATGGTAGACATGGGGTTTGTCTTTAAAACGACCGCTCCTCCACCAGTTCTACCAGTGCTGGTAATAGGTTCATTGATAATTGGATATCCATCTATTACATAAAGAGGTTCATTATTCCCTGTGATGGAATTTCCTCCTCTAATTCTAATGGATATGGCCCCACCAGGTGCCGCATCTGTTTGAGTTACCTGCACTCCTGCAGCTCGCCCCTGTAAACCTTGCTCAAGGGATGTAACTGATTGCTTTTCTATCTCATCGCCGGATAAAGAGGAAACTGCTCCAGTCAAATCGGACTTCTTTACACTTCCATATCCAACTACAACCACTTCCTCCAAAGCAGAAATATTGTCTTTAAGTACGACATCAATCAAACCCCGGCCATTTACCGGAATTTCAACTGCCTCGTACCCCACAAATGAAATTGAAAGGACAGCTTGACTACTTACGTTCAAAGAGTACTTGCCATTGACATCTGTAATGGTTCCGTTGGTTGTGCCTTTCTCAAGCACTGTTGCTCCTGGAAGAGACTCTCCCTGGACGTCCGTAATCTGGCCAGTAACCAGGGTCTGGATAACAACTTCCTCAACCAACTCCGGCAGATCTGATACATTCTCTGCCTGGGTCAATGCGATCGTCTCGTTGACCCTTCTGAGAGAAAGTTGTCCCTGGTAGCTGATCTCCCTGAGTAGCTCGTCCATCCTCCATGCCCCTGGTCGAATAGAAACATCTTTTCCCCTTACAAGCTTTTGGGGATATATAAACTTAAAATCACTGATCTTCTGGATTTCATTGATGAAAAACCCCAATGACACCTCCGACTGGTCGTAGGAAGGTACTGTGATCTCAATTTCGCTCAATAGCCGTCTTTGGGCCTCAATTTCACTTGCCATAGCCATAAGCAGGGATTGAATGATAATCAATGCGTATATGGCCAATTTAGACATGTGAATTACAATTTTGTGTACTTTTGCATTCATATGGTTTTGGTTTAAATACTGAAACTGTTACACTTAAGAGCCGATGGCTTCCCTCAAAGTTTCTCGGCTCTTTTTTATTTATCTCTAGCTGTTCATTCGATATAAATCACTTTATTTCTTATTTCATAATTGAATTTGTAGGAGTAGGACAAACTTTCCAATACCTCCTTCAAAGTTGGATTCTCATATACTCCTGTAAGGTTATCCAGCGCCTTAAGATTGATTTCCGATTGTATCTGATAGCCAAACCAATCAGATATCCTGTTTAAAGCTTCCTGAATGTTGGCATTTTCAAATACCAGCTTATTTTCGGTCCAGCCGAAGAGTAACTCAGGATTTTTAATTTTCTCCGCTGTAAGCTTTTTACCTTGCTGCATCTCAACAAATTCATCCTTTTCCAGCATGACATGTTGATCGCTAACCATGTCTCTAACCTCAACCTTTCCAGACTTTACGGCCACAATACCCGACTTTTCAAAATATCTGCCATCCACATTGAAGGAAGTACCCAGTACCCTCACCTGGAGATTGTTTACCTTCACAATAAAAGGACGACTTTCGTCCCTTTGCACATCGAAGAAAGCTTCTCCTGTTAACTCAACTTTCCTGATACCAGTTTGCATGGTTCCGTAGCTAATACTACTTCCCGCGTTTAATTTCACATGAGAGCCATCAGGCAATCGAACCATCAACTTTTGACCGATGTCAGTTGCTTTTGTAACAGTTGCATCTGGGTCAGCTACAACAGATTCTACAGCAGATGGATTGTTAAAAATGAAAATAAATGTGAAGGCAAGAAGCAATGCGATGGAAGCAGCAATTGCTGTCCAATACCGGGTTTTGTTTCCTGATGATATTTTTTCTAAAGAGCGAACTTCAACGGGAGTCTCATCTGCTACTTCTGACTGGCTGATCTTTGAAACGATCTTATGAAAGATCCTCTCTGAATCAACGGCCACATCGTTGCTATTGTGGGCAATCAATTCCCTTTCGATTTCCGCTTTGGCATCTTTGCTATAAATCCACGCGATTAGCTTGTGTGCTAACTCCGGTTCACATTTCTCAATTAAAAATCTTTTTAGTGTTTCTAAATTCAAGACTCGCTCGTTTGGAAGTAAGACTCTATTACACTCATCACTACCTAGTCCAGCTGAAATATTTTAACCCTGCTTATGAAACTATGAATATGATTGCAAGTATTATAATATTTACTACTATGTATTGACAATATCACAATAATCAAACATTTAGCATTCAGTCAAAATGAAATCCATTAATGAAGGTAATTTTATTTTTTCCATAAATTACATTCAGGATTAAGCAAGGATCATTCGAAAAAGTGTCCATGGAGGATAACTACCATGAAATAATAGCGGGGATCAGAAAAGGCGATACAGCTTCTTTCAAAAAGCTCTATATGCTATTTCACAAGAAGATTTTTGGATTCTGCATCAACAATGGACAGTCACACGAGGACGCTGAGGAAGTGCTGCAAGAAGTCTTTCTCAAAATATGGGCCAAGCGTCACAAGCTTGACCCTGATAATGTTCAATCGTATATCTTCTCCATCTCCAAAAACATCATCATAGATAAGTACCGCAAGCTGGTGAAGATGCGGGCAGCCAGTGAATATCAGATCCTCTTTATGGAACCTGAAAATGGCACCGAAAACACAGTTATCTACAATGAGCTGAAAGAAGAAATCCAAAAGACTTTTGACGCCATGCCGGAAATGCGAAAGCTGATCTTTCAGATGAGTAGATTCAAAGGATATTCTAACAAGGAAATTGCTTCGGAGCTAGGTATCTCCATCCGAACAGTAGAAAATCACATCGCCAAAGCCATTCAAAACTTCCGAAGCGACCTGGGACAATCCTCTGCTGTTTTAGCCTTTCTGGTGTTGGCTTATTTGATTTGAAAAGTTTTCTTGTGTGTATTTGAGAATTCTGTCTTTCTCTTTTATTCCACCACCTCCAACAACACCTCCTTAAACCATGAATTATCAGTCTGGAGATCTTTGCTAAGCACTACCCTCAATGGATCAGAAATTTTCACTCCTTTGAAAAGCTGCAATAGCCTGACCTTTTCCTGAATGGAAGCTTTGGCATATATGTTGGCCATTTTTGATTGGAAGGGCAAGCTTGCAACATCAGAAAATTTTAGCGTTTTAAAAGCGAGTACCCTGCTTTCGTAATCACCAGAAGACAATGCCTCCAAAAGCAGTTGATCCGTCGCAGCTGAGGGACTGAGCTTTTCGGTAGCCAGCAACTCAATCAGGAATGGATGGTAAGCAGATTGATCAATCAGTTTTTCAAGGAGTGCTTTATCTTTTTCAAGTAAATCTGCCATCAAATCAATCAGCTGCACTTCCTCCCCTACATGGATCAGATGCCACATGGTGTGGGTAGAGTAAACAGCCTGATCAATGGCTTCTCCTGCCAGCTCTTCCCTTGTTGCCCCTGAGACTCCATCTACTTCCGGCCCTTCCGTTAGATCACTCAATTCATATTCTCTGAGTATTGACCAGTCATTTTTCAGGATCTCAATGAGTTTTTTATAGTCTGCTTCCTTGAAGTCGCTATGATCTGTTTTGGTCAAATGTTCACCATAAACTTCCAGGCCAAAGAACCTTCCATCGCAGGTCCAATAAATACCAATATCAATCAGCTTACAGGTGCCCGTAAGACAGACAGGTGTTTCCACCCGTCTGTACCAGTACAATAAACCCAATGTGTCATTGAGTCCGGACACCTCTATAGCATCGCCATCATCAGATTTGATTGTCCTGACAATATCCGCATCGGTCAGTTTTACCTGGCTTAGTTCGTTACTTTGAAAGAAAATATCCCCATTGTCATAAAATGAAATGAAGTAAAAGAGCCAGACAATGATCACACGATTTCCAATCTATACTTCAACTTCTTTATTCAGCTTTTGTCCGGCCATGGGATAGCTTAAGCCTGAAAGGTACTTCTTCCATTTACCTGAATCATAGCCAAAGTCCACTCCTGTAAGGCTCTTCAATTCTGACATGGCAAATGTTTTGAAGTTATGATGAATATCCATCAGATAGGTAGCCAAAATCTGAAATCCTGTTTCAGCACCACATCTGGCCAAGGCAGAACCTATGGACAATTCCAGGTTTCCACCATAAACTCTCCACATGACCTTATCATATTCTTCAGTCTTATAACCTTTTACAATATCCTCACCCAATAGTTTCTCAAAACCAGCTATCAATTGCTGATCCGGCAGACGCTCAGCATAAAAACAGGCGGCCAAAATCCGATTGTAGTATGGAACCAGCTTGAGGTCAATCCTGCCATTGTAGTATTCATTTTCTCTTTCCATGATACGCCCCCCTGACCACGCTTTGGCAAGGATTTGGCTTACCACTTCAACGCCATTCGGATCTCCGGACATCGCCAATAATGCTACGTTCTGATTGATCCTCCAATATAACCCGTGCAAGATATTTTTGGGCCTTCCCCGGATGTCATCATAAGTATCCACAAAATCTTCAGGGTAGCCGACTTTGTGTTCCTCTTCAAACATCACTTTCAACTCCTCAATTATTGGATCATTTACTCCCCGCTCTCCAAACCAGGCCAGGGCTTTAGCAATCAACAGTTTTCCTTCTTTATTCTCAGTCTTTTTATAGTGCCTGTATAATACAGGTACCGCTTTTTCTTTAGGGAGTTTGATACACTCATACAGATACTCCGGAACAGCATTAGCCAATTGTGCTACTCTCCGCTCAACCTCCCGTTCGTCATCGGTCAGATTTCCGGTAGATTTAGCGGCATAATCTGGCTTGAGGTAACCAAGTGCAGCCCACTCCTTCTGAATTCCTGTGACATTATAATCTTTGGGTTGAATGCCATTCCAGGCCTGGTCGGCAGCCACCTGACCAGTCAGATAACCGAGTACAGCCAGGTCAGCACTCATCCGGGTAAATTGTAAAGCATTGTGGGTCTGGCTGATACCTCTGCCGGATAACAACATCCCATCAATGCCTTTAGGGACGATGGATTTATAAGGAATTTCCATCGTCAGGTCATTTGAGTGAGGTAACAGAAATCCACACTTGGAATACTCCGAACTGCCAATAGTATGGGGATCAAAATCACTGCTGGCATAGGTCATCACATCACTGAAATGTGTGTCTTCAACAGCATCTATCAGATCAATAACATGCAAGCCTTCTATTCTTCGGGACTCCCTCACGGTTAGCATCGGGCTAAAGTCATAGAAATGTGCCTGGTAATGTGATAAAAACAACCCTCTCTGCAGCTCCGATATTCTGGTATTATCGATCATATCATAATCTCGGTGACCATTAGAGGTGGAAAAAATTCCTTTGTTTCGGTCCCATTGACTATAATTTTGGGTCAGCCCTGTCCTCGAATCTCCATGCCAGTGGTTAGCCCCAGCGAAATACGCCAGGTCTGCATCACCGGTTGCATCAATGGTGATGGATGCTTCGATCAGCTCGAGTGCACCATCTCTGCAAACCACAATTCCTTTGACTGTATTACCATCCACCAATGTTCCGCACATGATAGATCCGGAAAGAAATCGGTTACCGGAATCCACTATTTCTTTGAGGTGAAAAAATTTCCTCCCGATTTTGCCACTCAAATTGTAAGTGTTCGCTACTTGCGATGACAACTGATCTTGTTTTTTGAAAAAAACATGGTCCTTGTATCCATGGTAATAGCCCATTACGCCTCCAATGGTTTTCGTTCCTCCCATGTCATTGAAATAATCAGCGACGATTGTATTGGCACTTTTTTCTACAGCGCCCATACCTGCCATCGCTCCGGATGTCCCTCCACCGGCAACCAAGACCTGGCATTTTTCTTTGTTCCTGATCCATTTTTCAAAATCAAATGAACAATGCTTCAATGGGATCATCAACCCAGGATCATCAGGAGCTGATTCTTTGACAACATTCCATGGAATTTTTCCCCCTTCAACAAGTATGTTGGACGGTTTTGAACTTTTGGATTGTCTGATGGAATCGACCAAAGACCTTGCTGCCAGATCCAATTTGGGCAAATCAGCCGCTTTGAAATCAGACAAATCTTGACTAAAAATGTAATGTCCCTTCAGTGTGGTATCCGGAAGAGTAGAATCTTTAAGGAAAATGGAACATTCAATGGCCAGTTGATCAACATGGGCTTTTGACAGCGAACCATCTAACAAGGCAAGATCTTTACCTATTTCAGCCGTTATAAACCTGGCCTGATGTTCAATTTCTTCCCTTTTCTGGGACTTAACAGGAAACTGAAACTCTAAAAAGGCCTGATCATCCAGGTATTTACCGGGACGTAAGATCAACTGGTTGTTGGAAAGTCCATACTTTGCGTCAACATTGATTGTACGTGGTTGTGCACCTTCTGCATTGTGCAACTCTATAACAAAACCAGCCCGATCAATCTTATAGGATTCACCAGCAAGTCTTCTGGAAAAAAGTGCATTGTCTGAGGCATCAATAAAGCTCTTGCACTTTATAGTGTGAATTCCATGTTTGCTGGCCAATAACACCCCAGTTACATTTTTTGAATCACCAATTAGTCCGCATGCATCTGTCATCAGCAGTACGTGAACCTTATTGACCAACAGGTTACGTAGAAGGCCTTTCCTGACTGAGCCATTAAACAGCATGGCATCATTCCCAAACACACTGTTGTTTATGCCCGCTCCCGATTTATTGAAGACTTCTTTCTTTTCAGCTTCCGGAAATAATAATTCCTTATGTTCCGCAGAAAGATCTTTTAAACCTTCTGTGTTTACCCATAGCCTGTGTTTGGCGGTAACCTCGTACCCCGGGCTTGCTCTTTTTTCTACTACCAGCACACTTTTACCCAGTTTGGCTGCCTGGATAGCAGCAAAATACCCTCCAAAACCAGCTTCATGGATGACCACATCATACGATTCAATCGATTGATTGGTGATAAACTGATGATTGATCTCCTGGTAAAGCTCTTTGTTCATAAATCCCGGAGCGACCAGGATTGCTCCCGTGGCCGGGATACTCAGGTTAAGAAAGTCTCTTCTTTTCATATTGGTGTTGTCTGTCAGTTCTTGTCAAAGAAATGAAGGGCAGGGAATTACCCTGCCCTATTTAATTTAATTTTCAGAAGCTCCCGGATAACCTGGATTCTGCTTAAACTCTCTCTGTGTATTAGCATCAATCACATGTTGTGGGATTGGCCATAACCTATTGTGATCCTGAATGGTATTTCCAGAAGAAACGCCACCTTGTGTATCAGGTGCAGAATTATAGGTTCGTACCCGGTCTACCAGTCGATCCATACGAATCAGCGTTCTGACCCTTGGCTCTTCTACCAATAGCTCTCTTGCTCTTTCATCCAAAATGAAATCTTCCGATACATCTCCGGGAGCAATCAGCACCGCGTTAGCCCTTCCTCGTACAGCATTGATGTCATTAGCTGCCAGCGTCATTTCACCCTTTCTGTAATACGCCTCTGCTCGCAGAAGATACGTTTCTGCAACTCTCATCCTGATAATATCCTTGGATGATCTTCCTCCTGATACATTATCTTCAAAAGGCTGCCCGTCGATCTTCCTGATCCATGGATAGTACTGCCTCAACGTGTCCAGGTCATTATCTGTGAAGGTCACCCCATCATTTTCCAGGATATAAAGTTTACCATCAGTGCCACGCCCGGTCTTGATAGGCTGCCCAAAGTATTCGGTATCATTCGGATTGTTGTAATAGAAAGTCCTGCGAATATTGTATTCAGAATTTCGTAGGTCATTCCAATTCAGGGCCCACATGTCATACTTCACAAAGTTGGTAGGTGAGTTTACTCCAATACCCCTGATCAAAGAATCAGCAGCACTGTTTCCAAAACCATTTGGAGATACGATTTTGTCATACTCCGGGGCCCAATATCTTGGCCAGTTATTACCATCGCCTCCACCAATGGCAAAGGATTCCATCTGCCAGGCAAAAATCACCTCTTTGTTTCCGGATGACCTGTTGATTTGTCCTGCTGCATGTAAATCACTGATCACATCTCCGGGTTGTCCGCTGGCAGGACCAAACCTACTTGTCATCAGCTCATAGTCACCAACCTGCTTGTCAATGACCATACTTGCTGCATCTATAGCATCATCATAATATGAACCATCGCCTGTTTCTAGTCCAACAGAGATATAAATCTCACTCAATAAATGATAGGCTGCCGCACGTGAAACTCGTCCGTCCTCAACATCAACTGGTAAAAGCTGAACTGCTGCTTCCAGGTCATTCACAATAAAGTTCAATACTTCTAATCTTGTTGCCCTTTCAAAGTCAAACTTTGGTTCGGTTAGCCTGGAAGCGACTATAGGAACACCTCCGTAGATGTTGATCAAAAAGTTGTAGGTGTATGCTCTGAAAAACAGGGCTTGCCCCTTGATGTTGTCCCTTGAATCACTGCTAAATGTTACATTATCAATGTCTTCAAGAACAAGATTGGACCGTACAATCATTTGCTCATATGCCCAATCCCAATATATAGCTGCTGCACTATAGCTGGAATTTAGCAAAGAATAATCCTTCAGCCCCCGGCTGTCATATCTTCCCCATCTAGATAGATCCGTCCCCACTGTCATGTATTCAAAGTTGGCAGAAGCCACAAGATGCTCTTCACGAGCAGCCTCGTAAATACTAATAACCGCTGCTTCATAGCCAGCCTCATTTTCCAGGACATTTTCAGGACTAAACTGGTCTAATGGTACCTCATCCAGGTAGCTTTCACTACATGAACCCAGCAATCCCAGAACCAATGTCAATATCAATGAATGTTTTATATATGTATGCATGATTTCCTCTCGTTTAAAATTGAACATTAACCCCTAGTGTGTAGGTCTTCATCAGAGGACCATTATTCCCGGGGCTTATACCACCGGCTCCATGTTCAGGGTCCCAGCCAATCCAATCTGTCCAGGTAAAAAGGTTCTTTCCACTTACATAGACCTTTAGGTTACGAAGGTTTGCTTTCTCAACCAGCTGTGTCGGAAATGTATAACCGATCGAAAGATCCTGCAGCCTCACATAACTTCGACTCTGATAAAACCCATAGGCTAACGGGTTGCCATAATTAATGGCAGGCCAGTCATTGATAGGGTTTGTAGGTGTCCAATAAGGGACGTCATACACGTTTGCCTCATAATAAAAATTTCTTCCCAGATTGAGAGCGTAATTATCGCTGTATCCCCCTTGTCTCCAGTTGATCATGGCCATCAGGCTAAACCCTTTGTAGCTAAGGGTATTGGTCAACCCCAGGATAAAATCGGGTTGCTCTGAGTGAACTACCTGACGATCATCCGGTGTGATCTCACCATCTCCATCCACATCTTCAAACCTGATATCCCCGGCTTTAGCTCCAGCTAACTCAGAAAAATCATCCCCTTCCTGGTAGATACCGGCAAATACATAATCAAAATTGGCATCCAAAGGGTGACCAATGAACCAGCCACTGGCAATGTCATCATCCTCAATTCCATCTTCATCCAGGTCATTGCCTGTAAGCTTAAGCACTTTGTTTCTGTTCAGTGTAAAAGCAGCAGATGTGCCCCATACAAAATCTCCCATTTCGAGATTGATGGAAGAAAGACTGATCTCCACTCCTTTGTTTTCTGTCTCACCAACATTTCGAAGGAAGTTGTCATATCCATTGGTATTCGGGATTTGTTGACGTAGCAACAGATCTGTTGTATGACTGATATAGTAATTCACTGATCCATTTAGCCTGGAATTAAAAACCCCGAAATCCACTCCAATGTTGGTGCTTGTAGTTGTTTCCCAACCCAGGTTGGGGTTAGCAAAAGAGCTTGGGTATAGTCCTACAGCCGATGTACCAGCATCTCCGAAAATGTAGTTGGTTGAAGTGATCTCGCTTAGAGAAGAGTATCTACTTACCCCCCTGTTTCCATTCTTACCCCAAGAAACCCGAAGCTTCAGGTTATCTAAAAAGTCCACTGAAGTCAGGAAGCTTTCCTCTATCATGTTCCAGCTTGCTCCCACAGCCGGGAATAGTCCGAATTTATTTCCCTCACCAAATGCGGAATACCCGTCTCTTCTCAAACTCATATCGAAGATGTATCGGCCTTTGTAGCGATAGCCTATCCTGCCCATGGTTGAAAGCTGAACACTTTCTCCTGCAGCAGTCCCTACATTGAAGTTATCGCCAATCTCCAGCGCATTCCAGCCTAATGCGTCATTGAAGATGTTCTGGCTGGAAAGGAATGAACGTTCATCTTTGGTTTCATAAAAACCATACATGAGTGTGGCGTTTACTTCATGATCCTCATTGATGTATTTAGAAAACTGAAGAATATTCTCTACCGTAAGGTTGTGTGATTCAAAATGCTCTTTGCTACCTGACCCCAGGTTGAAAAATGTATCTCTGTCATAAGAGTTGTTGTATTTGAACTCATGGTATCGGCTCTGGGTATAGCCTACATTGAGTTTGTAGCTTAGTCCATCAAAAATGGTGACTTCAGCAAAAGTATTCACGAACAAAATACCTGCTTTTTCCTCCCTATCGTTCCAAAGGGTGGAAAACATAGGGTTCTGCACAAGACCCACATCCTGGGGTTGTTTTCTCGGCATCCCATCATCATAATACAAGCTTGCCCATGGACTTAACCAGCTGGCCGCTCCCAGGTTAGCTCTGTTTCCTGAATAGTCACGCAATGAATATCCCGAATTCAATCCGATATTTAACCATTCTGTAGCAGCCACATTCAGGTTGGCTCTACCCCCGATCCTGCTGAAATTGTCACCAGCTACCGGCGACTTGGTATTGGTATATGAACCGGATAGATAATAACTGACATTTTCTGTCTTTCCGGAAACGCTGAGTTCACCATTGTACATCGGCGCCTCCTGCCTGATCTCCTCAAAAGGTTCGATACTCCTACCGGCATCGATATTTACTTGCTCCGTAGGACCAAAAGGAATCGGTCCACCATCAGCAGCTTCGGCATCCTGACGGAATGAGAGGTATTCTTCTGCATTCAAAAAGTCCGGGATATGGGCATAATCAGAGAAACCGTAGTAAGTATTCACTGAAAACTGTGGTTTGCCCATTTGCCCTTTCTTGGTGGTAATCTCAATTACTCCATTTGCAGCCAGTGAACCATAAATGGCCGTAGAACTGGCATCCTTCAGGATATGGATCGATTCAATATCACCGGGGTTGATATCGGACAAACTTCCCCCAGCATAGATCACTCCATCAAGCACGATAAGTGGATTATTACTTGCTGAAATTGAGTTTCTTCCCCGAATTTGAATAGAAGCATCCGACCCTGGTCGTCCATTGTCGGTAACCACAACACCAGCCACAGTACCCCTTAAACTTTGCACAAGATTTGCGTTGGGGATATCTCTTGTATTTTCAATGTCCACTGTAGCAATGGCTCCTGTCAGATCTTCTTTTTTGGCTGTTCCATAGCCAATCACCACCACTTCACCCAGTGACTGTACATCAGTAATCATTTGGATATTCAAAGTGGATTGGTTGCCCACCACAATCTCCTGCGTTTTAAATCCTACCGAACTAATCACCAGGATGGATTCGCTGGATGGCACCTCTAAAGAAAACCTTCCATCCAGGTCAGTTACAGTACCTTGTGAAGTTCCCTTCACCACAATACTCACTCCCGGAAGTCCTTCACCGGAATCATCAGAAATCACTCCTGATACGTTCTGCACGATGATGACCTCAATACTCTTTTCAGCATTTCTGAATTTGGCATTTCTAACACTGATCCGGTCATTTACCTGCCGAAAACTCACATTGGCCTGCTTGGAGATCTCTATCAGGAGAGACTCAAGTGTCTGGTTATTGGCCTCTAATGAAATGCGTTTTGATTTATTCTCCAGCAACTCGCTGTCCTGGTACGCAAAATGATATTCCGTGCTGCTTTCAATCTTTTGCAGCACGTCAACTAGATTCTCATTTTGGATCACAATACTGATCCTCGCCTCTTTTACACTTTTTATGGCCTGGCTATTCGCTTTTTCTGCCAGCAGCGCATTAAAAAGTAATGTTGTTAGCACGAATGAGTATATGGTAAGCTTCCCTGTCATTCGAATTAATTGTAGTGTTCCTTGCATATATTTGTAGGATTAGGGTGAAAAAATTCATTCTATGTAGAGCCTGAAAATCGTATGTTGGTAGCATCTTTTTCAGGCTCGATCTTTAGTAGGACTCTTAACTTTCTTTCATAGGGATCTATTTAAAGTTTATCAATACTTTTTTTCCTTCAATCCTGAAGTCAAATCTCATCGCATAGCCGAGAGTCTCAAGCACATTGGCAAGATTGTCGTTCTCTATGTGGGCAGTAAAGGTCGGTTCCTCTCCAGAGGGCAAATTCCTAACCTCAATAGTCACCCCATACCATCGCTCCAGCTCCATGATTCCTTCCTGAAAAGGTGTCTTCTGAAAAACAATGAACCCATCTTTCCACTTGATATGATTCAATGAGCTACCCAGTTTTTTGTTAAGTGCACCTAACTCTAGTGCAGCTATTTCTCCTGGTTCCAGCAGGGTAGATTGGTCTGATTCGATGTGGCTATTTACCCGGACTTTTCCTGTGACCAATGTAATCTCTTCCTTCCCGTAAGGGTATGCATCCACATTAAAGGATGTTCCAAGCGCGGTTGTCATCAGGCTTTTTGTTCTTACCACGAAAGGTTTAGAAGGGTCTCTCACTACATCAAAAAAGGCCTCCCCGGTCAGCTCAACCATTCTTTCGCTTCCAGTAAAATTGGATAGGTAGCTGATCGTACTTTCTGAATTCAGGATCACCTTTGTGCCATCCGGCAACATAATGGTAGATTTTTGACCCCTTGGGTTTTCTTTGGTTATCGTTTGTGGTGCCAGGGTCACTTCCTGGATATCATTTGTCGGCCATTCTTGCGAGATCCAGATACCTAAAAACATGGCCATGATCAAGGATGCTGCAATTCCAACCATCTTCCAGCTGAGCGGCCTGAGGGTTCTGGCTTTGCTTTTTCTTTGCTGACTCCTCTCCACAATGTTTTCCAGGACAGTATAGTAATCGCTCTCAGGCATTTTCTCATCCAAACTGTAATGAGTGGATCGGATGAGCTGTCGGGCGACATCTACATCCCGCTTTCTGTCCGGATGGTTGGAGATCCATTGCGTCCAGAAGTGGGTGGATTCCTCAGTTGGAGCTACGATCCAGTGTACGAAATACTCATTCTTGACCAGATCTAATACGTTGCCTGAATTTTCCTGCATATTTTGATTCTCTTACACGGATAGAGGCAACAGGATACGAGATGTACATAGTAAAAGGTGAGATTTACAATATTTTTACTAAAATAAACCCTTTACTGATAGACACATCAATACTTATATTGATTTATTATCAATGCATCAATAAAAACTAGTGGATAAAAAACTGGATGAGTAGAAAATAAAGAGATCCCTTAAATGGGGACAATTCTTTTTGAAGGGATTCCAATGCCCGGTAAGTTAATGCCCTGGCCGATCTGACTTTGATATTCATGATATCGGCTATCTCATTGTAAGTGAGTCCCTCATAGAAATGTAGAAGAATGATCTCTCTTTGGTTGACAGGCAGGAGGTTGAGCTTCTTTTGGATCAGCGCAAAGTCCTGTTCCTGTAAGTTGTTGGAGATCGACAGGCTGGTGTCTGATAAAGAAAACAAAAACCCTTCCTGCTCCAGGTTAAATTTTTCTTCTTTCTTCAGGTCCCGGACAATCTTTCGCTTTAGTGCAGTAAACAAATAGGCCTTGACCGATTTTGCAGAGGATAGATTGGACCGCTTATCGATCAGCTCATAAAACAGTTCCTGGATGCTATCCCTGATGAATTCGTATCTGCTGGTGAATTGTCTTCCATACCGAAAAAGCACATCCGCATAGGCTCTGTAGATATAAACAAGACATTGATCATCCCCTTTGATAAACCGCTCCCAAACCAACTGCTCATCCTTTTCGGAGAAAATATCTTCCCCGGAAGAGGTCAGCTTTGTAGGCTCTGATTCCTTTGAAAATCGGTTTACTTGCAAGAGGTTAAAGGGATTAATGAATGCGAAAATTATGAAATAAAGTTGAATTACAATAATATTTTTAATTAACCCTTCACACTGCGTTGTGAATTATGAAATCGATAATTATGTGCCGTGCTTCTAAAATTCTATGGCAAAAAGCAAAGAATTCCCCTTAGCACCTTTGGGCTTTTGTGGCTACTCGAGCAACTCAATCGGGATCTTGACCACCACCTTTTTCACATCCTCGGGATTGGACACCATAAGCTTGGGCATATGTCCATCCTCGGGGAAAAGTAAAGCGAGGTTTGTAGCAGTGAGTGTCATCTGATGATAGTTTTCAGGTACGTGATACAAGATCACATCTTTGGCTTCATCAAACTCCGTCTTTGGAGAAAGGTCATCAATGTGCAGCCAGCCCATAATCTCTCTGCCTGCCATCACATATTGCAGGTCCACATTGGCCCTGTGACTTTCAAATTTGGACTGATCCAATGGTCTGGTCTGGTAGCTCTGAACCATGCCCACCATGCCATCTCCGAGGGGATAATTACCATCTTCGAGTTTTCCGGCTTCCTCTTTGATCCATTTCATGGATTTGGCCAAAGCAGGGTATTTCTTCTGAAGCATTTTTGCTTCCTTGCTGTCTATTTGAGTGTGTATCATCTTAGTTTATTCATTTCCGGTGCGAAACAGTCTGATAGTTTTCAGCCTACATTTTGACCCTAAAATAAAGGATTTAAACGGATGTGATACCTTAGATTTTAAAATTATCTGATTAAGTATTTACTGGAAATCCACTGCTCAAAGAGTACATCATATACACTATAAAAAGGATTTCCATTTTCATCGTATTCTTTGAAAACGAGCTCTTTTTGTTGCAAGGATTCAAGTGACCTGAGTACCGTGGCTGAGCTTCCCAATTGATATTTGGAAATAAAGGATTTTGAAGAAGGTTCTTTCACCACATTTTTCCCTGGCTATGGCCTTTAATATAAGGGTTTATCTGAGGCCATAATTATCAACTAACAAAATGTAAGTTACAAAATGTAAGTTACCACCATCTATTTAAGTTTATTGGTAGGTATAGGATTCGGTATGGGGAACAATTTTTGTTTGATTGGTTATCATGACACCCCTTCGGGGTTTTGATATTTTATTCGACCTGGCATCTATAATAGTATCATCCCTGCCGGGATTAATCCTGGCCTATTCTCTTTAGCAAACTGGTTAAGTATCGATTACATCAATCGAGGAGTTTTGGCTAAAACGGCCTACAATACAAATCCCGAAGGGATGACAGGATTGTAGAAATAGCATTAACCCAAAATTAAACTCCGAAGGAGTGACATTATGGCCGAAAGTGATTTGTGAATCCGTGGCTTTATTAAAATATAATATTTAGCATTAGTGGCTTATTCCTTTCCGGCCCACCTGACATAGAAAGTGTTGTCATTTCAGAATTCAGGCCCCCAGTTAATTTTCTGCCCCTGGATCATAATTAGGATTATTTTCCGGTAACTGTGCCTCCAAACTTCTCGACCAGACTTCCAGTGATTGCTTCATCTCCGCAGCCACTTCGGGGAAATCTTTGCTTACGTCCTTTTCTTCACCCAGGTCCTGCTCCAGGTCGTACAACTCCACCTCGTCGCCTTCAAAATACTGGATCAGCTTCCATTTGCCCCGACGAACGGCACTGGCAGGTGTGGTAGTAGTATAATAATGTGGGTAATGCCAGAAAACCTCCTCTCTTCCCAAATCTTCTGATGGCTCCTGCAACAAGGGAATCATCGAGAGGCCGTCGGTATCCACTGCTTTGCCAGACACCATCCCGGCAATGGTGGGGAAAAGATCATTGGTGATCAGGGGCACATCACTGACACTGCCAGCATTTACTTTTCCGGGCCATTTGATGATCAACGGAACCCTGATCCCGCCTTCGTAGAGCGATCCTTTACCCGATCTCAGCGGAGCATTGTTGGCTACCGTCTCCCATTGTTGAAACTCCCCCACTCGTCCGCCATTGTCCGATAAAAACATCACGATGGTATTGGAGGCGATTCCAGCCTGCTCCAGCCCGGTCAATATCCGGCCTACATTCTCATCCATGGTCTTGATCATGGCCGCATACACAGGATTCGTGTCTTTCATTCCCGGCTTGATCTTCTTGCTGAAATAGTCTACCAGCTCCTGTTTACCCTCCATGGGTGTATGGGGTATGTGAAAATTGAGGTGAAGGAAAAATGGATCGGCTTTCTTTTGTTCGATCACCTCCAGCGCTTTATCTGTCAGTCGGTCCGGCAGGTAGGCACCGGAGTCAGCTCCCAACACCAGTCCCGGGATGTAGCGGATCTGCTTTTGAAAATTGTTGCCGGTCCAGGGATACCAATACGTATCCGGTGCTCCCCATGAAGTTCCCCCAACATTCACATCAAAGCCCTGGTTTTCCGGGTAATGCTCAAAGTTCCCCAGGTGCCATTTCCCAATGTGTGCCGTGAAATAACCCTGCTCTTTCAGGTATTCCGCTATGGTGATTTCTGATTGAGGCAGGTTGCCGACTGTTTTCGGCTGGACCAGCTTGGTATTATACTCCGTCATGTCGCGACCCGCATTTCTCCAGTAATCTTCTGAATTCTCATAGTGGGTGGTCATCTTCAGCCGGGCGGGATACTTACCGGTCAAAATGGAGGCCCTGGTAGGTGAACAGACCGGGCTGGCTGAGTAAAAGTTACTGAAATATATGCCCTCTTTGGCCAGCTGATCTATGTTGGGGGTTTCAAAAAGGTCACTCCCGGTAAACCCGAGATCCGCCCAACCCAGGTCATCCGCGACAATGAGGACGATGTTCGGTTTTGTGTTTTTTGGGGTCTTTTTCTCAATATCAGTGCAGCTCATCAAAAGGATGAGCATCATCAGATAAGGTAGTCTTTCAATCATTTTTGGGGATATTATTTGTTCTTTTTCCAAATGGGGTCACCGATATATGGCCTGCCCACCTCGTACCGACTGCTGGGTGTAAACGCCTCTTCCATAATGGCCTCGATCTTTTGTACTATATCAGGGTGCTTTTTAGCCACGTCCTGTTCTTCTCCCAGGTCAGACGTGAGGTCATACAAGGCGATTTTACCTCCCCGGCCCATCCGGATTCCTTTCCAGTCACCCATTCTCACAGCCTGGTTGTATTGATCTCTGTTGTGTCCATAATCCCAATACAGATAAGGTCGCCCGGATGAAAGCTTCTTGCCTTTCAATGCTTCGCTGATATTGATACCATCAAGATTGGCTGGTACTTGAGCCCCTGCAATGGCAGAAAAGGTCGGATGCATGTCCTGGAAAGCAATCACTTCATTACTTATTACTCCTTCCGGGACGGTTCCGGGCCATCGCACGATAAAAGGAACCCGGATCCCTCCTTCTGTAAGGTCTCTTTTGAAGCCTCTTAGCGGGCCACTGGTATCAAAGCCTTCCCACACATCATGATGCCCGCCATTGTCACTGGTAAAGACGATCAAAGTCTGCTCTGAAAGGCCTAGCTGATCTATCAGACTCACAATCTTACCTACATCCCGGTCCAGCATGTGGACCATGGAAGCATATTTTTTAGCTTTCTCCGGCCAGCTCTCGTCTGAGTACGGATCAGTGGTTGGGACTGTCAATCCATCGGGATCTTCTTTTTTACTGGAAAAGTGAGGGAGCGTAAAAGCCACATAAAGGAAAAACGGATCCTGGTTAGCATCACGGATAAATTGAAGGGCTCGATCCGTCAACAGGTCATGGCTATAGAATTCCCTGGACTCAGTATTGCCCGGCAGCCCCAGCTTAAAGTCGTTTTCCGCCCGGTAGCTATCATCGAGGTATTCCGGGTAGTAGTAATGCGCATGGTCCTGGTTTTGGTATCCCAGCCACATGTCAAACCCCTGGTTGGTGGCATCCCCTGCAGTGCCCGGATCTCCCAACGACCATTTGCCCAGGCCCCCGGTCCGATAGCCCACTGTCTTCAAGGTCTCCGCTAGCGTCACATCATCTTTCTGCAGATAGGTATGATAGTGAGGAATGTTGTCCCTTGCCGGGGTATGTCCGTTGTGCAACCCCGTCATCAGCACGCTGCGGGAAGGTGTGCAAACCGGGCCACCTGCATAAGCCTGGGTAAACAAGATGCCCTGCGAAGCCAGCCTATCAATGTTGGGTGTCTTCATCAACTTCTGACCGTAGCAGCCCAGATCGCCGTAGCCAAGGTCATCGGCCATGATGTAAATGATGTTGGGTTTAGAAATTAAGTCCGCTTTAAGAACGGCAGGTGAAAGAATGGAAAACCAAGAAAGAACCCATAACGATATGGACTTGCAATTGAAATTAGGAAGCATGGTAGTGCAAGCTATCGCATATAAATAAATTTTAAAAGATCTATTTACTACTCACTTATTTCAATTCTTTTAAAAGGTAGACAATTATCAACCTCAGCCTTGATAAAGAATATGAACGAAATGAATTAATCATACCCAATCCCCTCTGCATCACAAACGCCTTTCATGTGCCCCAATGCCAGTACTTTCCCCATCAGCTCATAACCCACGGAGATGCCCCCTTCAAACTGATTCTGTCGCTCACCATACATTGCCGGCGCGTGGTCCGGACGGATGGGTCCTTCAAAGCCACAGTTTTTGTAATGGATCATCATCTCGGCCATGTTGGTGGTGCCGTTGTCGTGAAAGGTTTCGCAGAACTTGTTTTTCTCCCCTTTGATGTCGCGGAGATGGATGAAATGAACTTTGCCCGCCTTAATCCATTTTTCTGAGATGGCCTTCAGGTCCTCACCCATGGTCTTGAAAGTGGCCTGACAAAAAGTGAGTCCATTGTTGGGGCTCGGAAATCGATCCAATACCCTGTCCATGCTCTCAGCACCGGTCAGTATCCTTCCGACCCCCTTCAAAGGCGAAATCGGTGGATCATCGGGATGTAGAGCCATTTTTACATTATTGGCCTCAGCCACCGGGAGCACTTTTTCCAAAAAGTAAAACAGGTTCTCCCAAAGCCTGGACTCGGAGATGCGTCGTTCCTCAGGTACCAATTCCTTTTCTGCCGTTTCCAGATCAAATTCGCTTGTCAAAGCTCCTCCTCTTTCCAGGATGTTGATATCTGTCCTCATCCAGCCAAATACGGCCATGAAATTGTAACATAGCAACGGCATGCCCAGCCGACCCATGTTCTCAATCATCCGGCAATAGTTTTCTATGGTCTCATCTCTGCCTTGCAGCCCTTCTTTGATGGGTGACATGTCAAACTGATCACCCTCCAGGCCATATAGCTGAAATCCATGATTGGCAAACTCTTCTTTTATTGATTTCAATGCCTCAAAGTCATATGGTGCCGCCTTACCAGACAGCTCCGGCATCGCCTTGGTGATCACATATTTGACACCTGCCTGCGCAGCCAGTGACCATTTCCGCTCATCGTACTTTGGCGGTAGTAGCATACAAAACTTGTAACCCATCTTGCTAGAAATATCCTCCTTTATCTGATATGTCCTTAGCGCTCTGGCCTTCTTTCACCCACCCAAAGATCTTCTTTTCATTTTCTTTGATCTCCTCAGCTCGTAACAGCACATCGTAAGCAATGTGTCTGGGTACGCACAGTACACCGTCAACATCACCCATAATTACATCCCCGGGCTTGATGAAGCACTTGTCTATCTGGATCGGCACCTGATAGTCCGTAATCAGGCAGCGTCCAAGACTCCCATTGGAGGATTTATACTTATAAAATACCGGGAAATCTGCAGACAATATCTGGTGGGTATCCCTGATTCCCCCATCCACACATGCCGCTTTTACTCCTTTTCCTTTGGCAGTAGCTGTCATCACACCTCCCCAGGACGTGGACTCTTCGTCACCGCTGGTGTCGTACACCACAAATGCGTTGGGATGCATCTCATCAAGCATCTTGGTTCGGTACTGCATTTCTCCACTTACACGGGTACTAGATGAGCTCTTCACTGTAAAAGCAAATCCTGCTATGGTATGATATTCTCTCAAAGCCTTGATCCGGATCGGCAAGGCCTGATCCAGGTAGGTAAACTCCCTGAGAACATCATTGATAGCCCCGGTGTAGATTTTTTCGTATCGCTCCAGTAATTCTGCATCCGGAATAGGAAACGGATCTTTCGATACGGTTTCCCTCACCTCGATCAGCTTTTCGAGGTTCATCATTCCCACTTCCTTTTTGTATTGTTCTGTACTCATATCTTATTGGTATCTTTTTATAGAAACGTTCTTAGACTGCTCTTGCTTCACAAATTTCTCATCCCATTCATCATTTTTAATGGAAATATTCACATCTGTTGATTTGACAACTTTCACTCGAACAGGTTGATCAACGTCCAAATCAATTCCTGAAATGGTGACCTGATCTGCTCCTTCTATAACAATGCCTTCATCGGCAGTAATGGTGGTATTTTCTACAATGATATTCTCCAGTGTGCCCTGTCCCAACCCTATACAGGTAAGCGCATAGCCTGCTGAAGTACAGGTAAGGTTTTCAATCCGAATATTTCTTATGTAAGGCACTGCCCTGGCTGTCGACTTATAATCCATTGCTCTTTCAATGGGCTCTGAATCATACATCATGTTGAAGAGGATGGCTTCCTTCTTGATATGTTCCATCCGGATATTTCGGACATATATATTTTCTACCACGCCTCCACGGCCTACTTTGGTTTTAATTCGGATCCCTCTGTCTGTAGTAGAAAAATCGCAATTTTCTACAAGGACATTCTGCACACCTGCAGACATCTCGCTACCAATGACAAATCCCCCATGCCCACTAAGACTTCGGCAGTTTCTAATGATGATGTTTTTGGAAGGGATCCCTATCTTCCAGGCCTCTTCGTCACGTCCCGACTTGATGGCAATATTGTCGTCGCCTGCATCTATCACACAATTCTCAATCAATACATTTTCACACATATCGGGGTCAATTCCATCGTTGTTTGGTCCATGTGACTTAATACTGATATTTCTGATGATGAGATTTTTGCATTGAACAGGATGAATCATCCATGAGGGTCCGTTTTTGAATGTAGGTCCGTCAATCAGAAGATCTTTGCTTTTGATGAACTGTACAAACGGAGGCCTGACACCTTTCTCCGGTACTCCAAAGACCCGCTCTTCTATTGGTACTCCGGCTTTTCCCATTTGAAATAATTCTACCATTCCCGGTTGATTCTTTTTCCAGGGCCACCACACAGAACCATTTCCATCAATCGTGCCTTTGCCTGTAATCGCTACATGTTCTAACTCGTTGCCATAAATAGGGGGTGAATAGTTATAGCAGAAATAACCTCCTCTTTGGATCAGCACTACCGGTAAATAATCTTCAAAGTCGTCTGAAAACTCAATGATCGCACCCTCAGACACATGCAGATTTACATTGGACTTCAAATGTATGGGTCCGGTGCGCCAAAGTCCTGGAGGGACCAGCACCACCCCACCCCCAGATTTGTTGCACGATGCAATAGCTTCAGTAAAAGCCTGTGAATTTAACTGCTCACGTCCTACCTGAGCCCCAAACTCCTCAATAGAGAAGGTATCAGCAGGAAAGATGGGATCCTGAAGCGCTTCTAAAGTAGGCTCCACCCAGCTGAGGTCCTGGGCTTGCGACGTCTGAAAAGCGATCACAGAGGCCAGAAAAAGCAAAAAGATCTTGACTTTTGATTGAATCATTTACTTTGAAAATTTCTCCACTACCTGGCTGGTCCGATTTTTCACTCCTGGCATGTTCATCTTCTTATCCCCGCGGTACCAGTGTTCCCACTTGCCATAGCTGGACAATTCCTTTCCTCTCTCCACTTGCTCCAGTGAATCCAATGCCTGCTTCAAGTGTTGCAGACAAGCTTCACGATCTCCACCCTGGAGGGCCAGGTTGGCCTTTAGCACCTGCTCCAGCCACTCTGTGATCCCACTAAGGATCAGCACCTGGGTTTCGTAGTTTGTCTGGAAAAATTGTTTTGAAGCACCTGATAACTGTTCTTTAATCTGCGGAATCAGAGCAAGACATCGTTGCAGGCCTTCCGATTGCTTCTGCACCACAGGCAGATAATCTGCAGGCGCCATGCCATGGTGTGGATAGGCATCGCTCAGGTCCATACCCAGCGCATCGCTCTCTCGTCGTTCACTTCGCTTCTTCAATTCCGCTGCAAAAGCCACCGGGTCATTGAGTTGTTTTTCAATATCATTGAGCTTGCCCATGCCATAAGATCGCATCTGTCCGTCCAGGGTGTAAGGTGTGATCGTCTCAGGGTGGATCTGATAGCTGTCAAAAAATTGGCGATAAGCTTCATAAGCAAGATCACCTGCGGCTTCAAAGCGATCCATGCACCAGCTTATGAGATACTTGTCAGGATCGAAGTCGGTGATGTCATCCAGCATAGCCGCAGAGGCCTCAATACCCAGGACAAATTCCCTGATATTGGATACGTTCATGATGGCAAAATGACTGGCCTCATGTTCGTAGGCTAGCTTAAACATCTCGTGTGTCTTTGAAGGGGGAACAGCCTGAGCAAGATGTGGACCGGAACCCCACAATTGGTGATGGTAGTAAACTCCATATTTCCGGTTTGATTCTCTTTGTGTTTCATAAAAATCTTCCTGCCAGACAAACCCCGGACTATTGTCTGCGAAAACCACAATCACGTCATCAGGAAACTTTAGGTGCCCTAATTCATTGAGTGCAGCACCCTCTGCCCACAAAGTGGTAGTAATGAGCGGCTCCTCCCGATCATCATATTTTTTGATCAGATCTAGCTGTACCTCCATAGCATCTGAAATCAATTTTCCCCGATCAGCATCCGACTGCGGAACACTAGGATCGGCTTGCCACATAGGACGGTCTGCAATACCTCTGAGACCAATCTGCCAGACTACTTTGGGAATCTGTGCCCACTCCTGTACATAGGCTTCCCAAACCTCCTCCAATTGAGGTCGACTGCTGAAAAACGAGAACCGGTAATCTTCTCCTTTTGCCTTCCAATAGTTAAAAAATGAAAAAGCACTCACTCCGACGGGCTCAATGTGATGTTGGGAAATGTAGAGCCCCCTTTTAGCTGCTTCATCAACCAATCTTCGTTCCGGAGGATTCATGATATCGATAAAACTTGCGGGAATGGTGAGATTATATCTTGAACGGACAAGTGCTTCCATTACTTTGTCTATTACCTCCGGATGAACAACCTGATCATAGTATCGATAATCAATGTTGCGGTTTCCGGCACCATTGACAAATTCAGTTAGCAGGTCCTCATCGTTGATAAACCAGCCACGGTATTTGAAGTCAGGTTCGCCTTGTGCGATGTAAATATCATCAAATGCCAGGACTGACTTCTTTTCAGGTTCCATGTCAGTCCAATAGTAGAATGGGTCCACACCCAGGTACTCTTCAATGAAATGGTAGATTCCAAAAATCGTCCCCAGCTCGTTGCTTCCGGCAATCACCAATGAATTTTGATAGGAAGATGTTTCCCGATCGAGATAGACTACATACGACTCCCATTGTCCTTCCAGACTGTCCAGGTTTTTATTGATTCCGTTTAGTATGGTCTGATCTGCTTCACTCTCTAGGTTTAAGATGAGGATTGGATTTTCGCCAAGCTCCTCTGAGCTGGTGCTGATTTCCAGCTTTTGACCAGTGATCTTTTCGATATCAGAAACCAGGTCTTCCACTGCCTGCTGCACGGGTCCGCTGGCTTCGTCCGACAAATAGATCTTGCTGGTCTTAGATTGATCGACCAGGGCCCATTGACCCTCGCTGCAGCCGACTATAAGGCCAACTATGAAGAGAAAAAAGATTCTTTGCATGATTATCATATTTTTACATTCCGGGAGTCGCTAAAAAACCACCATCAATTGGGACGGTAATGCCTGTTACAAAGCCTGAGGCTTCGTCATCGATCAACCAGTTCATACAGCCGATCAACTCCTTAGCTTCCCCAAATCTTTTCATTGGTGTGTGATCCAAAATCTTTTGTCCTCGCTCACTGTACCCATCTTCAGTAAGCAGGATCTTTCTGCTGCGATCATTGAGGAAAAAGCCTGGCGCAATGGCATTGACCCTGATATTGGCCGGAGCGAGATAGGCAGACAACCACATAGTAAAGTTGACCATACCAGCCTTGGCGATAGCATATGCGGCTACCCTGGAGAGAGGCTGGTAGCTGGTCATGGAAGCAAAGTTGATGATTGATCCACCACCATTTTTGGCCATGTCACGTCCAAATACAAATGAGGGAATCACAGTACCCATGGTATTGGTATTCACTACGCTGTGAAAATCGTTCATACTTAGATTGAAAAAGCCTTTCAGCTCTTTGTCTTCAAGTTCTTTTGGGTCAAATTCCGTAAGCGTCGTGATCGCTGCAGCCTGGTTACCTCCTGCGCCGTTGATCAGGATTGAGCAATCTCCAAATTGTTTCGTCACCTCTTCTCTGGCAGCCTGTACACTAGCTTCCGAAATCACATCGCAACTTACGGAGCTGGCAGTGCCTCCCGCTTTTTTGATGGTTTCTTCAACGGCGATAAGTTTCTCTTTAGTTCTGCCAAGCAAGGCTACTTTGGCACCTTTTCCGGCCAGTGAAATAGCCATTTCCGAACAGAGGGTACCCCCTGCTCCTGTCACCACCACTACTTTGTCTTTCAAATTCATCTTCTAATCTCAGATTTTAGCTCAACCATTGTTTAATGTTTTCATAGCATATCCCTCGTACCAGGTTTTCCAGTAGTTGCTCGTCATCAGGGATCAATCCTTGCTGTACATCCTTACTGATGAGGTTACAGAGCACCCTACGGAAGTAATCATGCCTCGAAAATGAGAGAATACTCCTTGAATCCGTAGTCATACCAATGAATGTACTGATTAGTCCGTAGCTGGAAAGGATCCGGTAATGCTGCTCAATCCCGAAGAGATGATCGTTGTACCACCAGGGTGGTCCCAGCTGTACCTTTCCCTCAACACCATCTTCCGAAAAAGATCCGGTAATGGAAGCTAACGCTTCATAGTCCACCGGATTGAGGGTATAAAGAATTGTCTTAGGTAACCGCTTTTTCTCCAGCTTATCCAAAAAAGCAACTAAATCAGAAATGTTGCACGACGAGCCAATACAGGCATATCCCCCCGCAGCCCCGGCAAGTTTTCGCAACCTACTGCTGGTGTTCCTTTGGGCCCCAATATGTAATTGCATTACCCAATTTCGTCTTCCGTATTCATGCCCAAAAAACTCAAGCATATTGGATTTCAAGCTTATCAACTCATCAGCACTCAAAGGCTCTCCATCCATGACCTTGCTGAAGAACTTATCTGCTTTACTGTCTGTAGTGGGTTTAAAAGTGAATCCTGCATCAAGCGCATGATCGGCCATGATACAACCACCACGCTCAAAGGCATCAATTCGCTTAATGATGGCAGCTTTGTACGCTTCAAGGTTTTTGAAATCTATCCCTGATGATAAAATCAGGTTTTCTTTCCAACGCTTCCAACTTTCCATCTCAAACGCTAGAGCAGTGTCTGGCCTTAAAGAAGGCTTAACCCCAAGCTCTTTTGGTGCCTTTTGGTGCAATGACACATCATCCAATGGGTCATCAGAAGTGGTCAAAGATTCTATGTTCCATCTCCTGAGTAATGAATTGTGAGAAAACTCAGGATCTGACAGTCTCTCGTTGCACCTGTGCCAAATCTCCTCAGCAGTATCCTCGGAAAGCAATACATCAATATCAAATATGGTATGAAGCTCAAGGGCTGACCAGTGATAAAGCGGGTTACCAATCGTTTTTGGTAGTGTTTTAGCCCAATGCTTAAATTTTAGTTCATCAGCAACCTTACCAGTGATTTCAGTTTCAGGTACTCCGCAGATCCGCATCGCACGGTGCTTATACTGGTCTGGAGCTACCCAGAGTTCAGTGATATTATTGTATGTTTTATCTTCAGCAAGGAAAGTAGGATTCAGATGATTGTGAAAATCAATAATGGGTAATGATTTGGCTACCTGCTTGTACAGATCAACTGCTAAAGGGGAATTCAGCAAAAATTGATCAGTAATAAATTGTTTAGTCATATCCATCTTATCCTTCTTTTAATTCTTCAATTGCCTCTTTGCCACGGTTTTGTATCCACAAAGCGATGCCAATCAGCAAGCAGGTCATCCCTGATGCTATGGACAATGCACCACTTAGCTTATCCAGGTGAAAAAGGCCTAAACCAATAAATAGTAAAGCAGCTACCGCAAACGAAATAGCATATAAATAGCTTAGTGCCATAGTGAATTTCTTGTCAGGCTTCGGCTTATCAACAATGGCTGTCTCTAACCTTTCAAAAAGCCCATCCACCTTTGCTGTGGATTCCTTCGAAGCTTTGTCAAACCAGGCAAATACAAAGAATATTACAAGGCAGATGATCGTTTCAATCAATGTGGCCATTTCCCATGATAGCAGGTCCGGGAAACTGTTCAGCACAATACCAGACAATGCTCCAAGCACTACCGTCAATATAGCTCCTCTGGAAGTGGCTGTTTTATTGATTATGCCAAGCACCAGAGGAATCCCGACGGGAATCGCAAATACGCCTGTAAATAGCTTGTTGGCCTCAAAAGCACCTCCAAAATCCTTGATAAACAAACCTCCGAGAAGAACAATCAAACCTACCAAAACGGTTGACAACTGTGCTACACGAAACAGCAGCTTGTCGCTGGCATTTTTGTTGATCAGTCTTTCATAAAAATCCTTCGATAACACACTGGCTATTACATTGTACTCGGCGTTGAGAGAGGACATGGTAGCAGCAAACATGCTGGCAATCATGATGCCCATAAGACCCGGAGGTAACAGGTAGCTGGAGATCGCCACATACGCCATCTCGCTATCTGGCAGATCGGGAAAGACCATCTTGCTCACGATAGGGGGGATCATGAAAATGATGGGGAAAATGAAAAACAGGAATGCAGACAGATAGCCCACCTTCTTCGCAGAAGATTCGTCTTTCACAATGTAGAATCGCTGTATGAAGATCCAGTTTTCATTGTACTTGATAATGATCATCAGGTAGTAGACGAAAAGCCAGAAAAATTCACCCTTCGGTCCGTTGAACCAACCCAGGTGGTCAGGCACTTCGTTAATGAGTGTGGAGAAACCTCCTACATGGTCTAGTGAAAGCCAAAAGAGAATCAGTGAGGTAAAGATCAGGATCACAAATTGTATTGTTCCCATAATCGAGACTGCCCAGATCCCTCCAAAAAGGGTAAATGAAATAATGATGATACTGGAGACGATCAGGCAAGCCGGCAAAGACAATGGGGTAACTGCAGTAAGAAAAATCCCAATAGCATACAATCTCACCATATTATCGAGGATCCGCATAATCAATCCAACCCAACCAATGGTTTGTCTTACAGGATGGTTGAATCTTGTTTCCAGATACTCAATGGGTGTGGATACACCGGCACGTCTCCATCTTTTAGCAAAAAATATTGCAGCAACAATACAAGCCGGTATTGTGCTCCAAAATATGGTTACGGAAACCAGGCCATGCTCATAGGCTATTCCGGCATAAGCCACGAACACGAATGTGCTGAACATGGCCATGAAGTTGCTGATCCCTGCAGCTACCCATGGGATAGTGTTTGACCCCTTGGTATAGGCGGCAAGGTCTTTCACAAACCACTTGAAAAAGAAGCCAATACCTGCCATGAGGAGCATGTAGATGAGCAGGGTGATATAATCAAATGGTTGTAACTCTATCATAAGAAGTTATTTCTCTTTCCTTCAGTTCTTCTAATTAATGACCTGAATCACTCACTGGTTTAGTAGGTAATACCAGCTCTTTTTCTGCAATCAGGATAGGTGAATCATAAACTGGTATAGCTTTAAAGTTGAATCCTGAACCTGACTTTTTCCATTGATTGTCAGGGATATCATATACTTTGCCTGTTCTCATTTCAACGTAGACCGGATCGATGAAGCTTGCCCAGGGAAAATCAAAATCAGTCTTCACTTTACCGGCTGAATTATTGGGTGTATCCCCATTTTCCCAAATTGTGATCACCTGATAGTCATAGTTTTTTGATTGATAACCATAGACCGAAAGGGATTTGGAAGAGTTTGTCCCAAATGGAAAGCCCTTTACCCTTTGTAATGAATGATCAAAAACAGCAGTGATATTTTGATAAGCCCTGAAAGAAGGCTTTAAGTAAGCAACAGTATTATCAGTATTTGCTTTGATTATTCCTTTTGTATTTTGGGTATAAATAGGTTCTTCAAGTTCTATTACTTCGTTATTTTCCCTTTTGTACCTTTTGATATAATTCATGTCAATAATTGTGAAGTATAGAGAGTGGAAATCATGCCCCAGGTCTCCTAAAAGCTTCCTCAAAAGCCATTTACTCTGAGACATTTCTGTCCAATCATAATTTCGAAGTGCATACTGAGGTTGATTCTCGGACGGGCATCCAAGTTCCCCCTGGCTTAGTAATATATCTTCCGAGTAACTATCAATCAATCGATTGAGATTGTAGTAGGAGCCGTAAATATCCTCAGGTCTGTAGGAATAACCATGAACCGTGATTTCGTCCACCAGGTGCAGCTTATCATAGTTTTTCAAATAGTCTAGAAAAGACTTCACATAACTTACTTTACCTGGCCCTGCCAGAGACAAAGCATAAATTGTCGCATCAGGAATCTCACCACGAATGATTTCAGCAGTTCTAACAAATAACTTTGAGTAAGCATCAGCAGTATTTTTGGCATTGAGGTCACTCTCATTCCAGATTTCCCAGACCTTGACCCTGCCCTCGTATCTTTTTGCCAGTGCTATTACCCAGTTGTCCCAGGCCCGAAGCGCTTCTTCTGAGGTGGGGAAACCTCCAGAAAGAAAGATCTGACCACCACCTTCATATATAGGGTTCCCGTAAGACGTTTGGAGCCAGGGTTCCACACCCTGAGCTATCACATCGTCAATGATCTCATCCAGCCATTCAAAATCATACACGCCTTTTTCCTTTTCACACTTGGCCCATCCCGCCTGTAACCTGACTTTTTTAGCACCTGTTAGCCCAAGGTAGTCTTTCCATTCTTTGTAAGTAGTGTAATCCCGATCCATGGTCTCTCCACCAATCGACCAGTTGGATGAGGCTATGTCTTTGGAATGACGTGGCTGAATCTCTCCGATTTCCTTGAATGCTATGTCTTTAGCGGGCTCGCTGATTTTGATATCTTTCTGGGCAATCCCGGTTCCAGCCAGGAATAATAAGGCGCAAAAAATTGAAATTCTTATCATCTTTTCTTTTTATTATTCGGAGTCAATTCACTCCTTTTCAATTTAAGTTCGTATAAAAGATTGTTGTCTTCTGATACCAGTCTAAAGGTGACTAGTGGATCTTTTGATGTTGCATCAAAGGTGAATTCTCCAAAGGCGAAACCGCCTGACAATCCACATAGCTGACCTTTCCACGATGAATCTGTAGCCGGAGGACCTGATAAACCACCCAGGCTGGCTACTTCAAATTCATAGAAAGAAAAACCGGAAGGCCTTTCAATTTTAAACATGCGAGAGCCATGGCGATCACCTGAAATCAGCAATACTCCCGGAATGTTATTCTGCTCAATAAACTGAAAGATTTCTTCTCTGGCTTCTGGATCAGCGGTGCCCCAGGAATCTTTGCCATTGGATACCTCATCGCTCCACATGGTCCCGGTTCCAAGGACAATAAAAGGTCCTTTGCAATCCAGCAGTTGATCCTTTAGCCATTGCATCTGAGCCTGACCCAGGAAGGATTCCGGTGTCCTGAAATAGCGATGATCCACCATGATCACATCGCATAGGCCAATTCTGGTTCTATAAAATGCTCCCTTTTCCTCATCGCCAAAGCCATAGGAAGGATTGTTCCAGGAGTGTCTAAAAATTTCCCAAACCCGCTGTCGGTCCTCGTCATCATAACCTGGCGGGATACCAGATAGGTCGTTACCAAAGTAGTCGTGATCATCCCATAAGGCATAGAAGGGAATCTTGCTGGTCAGCTCCTGCCAGGCCGGATACAGATCCCTTGCTAAATAATCTAGCGTATGCCATCCGATTTTATTCAACCGATCCTGAGTCACTATGTCCCCAAGGCCAAAGAATGCATGGGGTGACCTGGTTAGCAAGGTGTTTGCTTGTTTTGGGTTCCCCAATCCCCATCGGTGGAAACAAGAGCCGAAGGCAATCCTCGTTGGAATTTTAGCGTTTCCCGGACTTGTCCGGATCGTACCGGAGCCAATCATCTGATCTCCCACGTAAGCGTGATATTCATATTGACTATTTGGCTGTAATCCTTTTATTAGCACAACGCCCGATAGCTGTGTCTTCAGACCGGTCTTCACCGGACCAAAAATCTTGTTTTCCCCATCAATAGTAATCTCCACTGAGACTTCAGCAGGCTTGACGGTCCGTATCCAGACTTTAGCCGAGGTGGAGGTAATGTCTCCAAGCATCGGTCCGCCGAGATGAATGATTCCGTGGGCATTACAGTAACTCTGAAAATTTGCGTTCTCTGCCAATGTTCTGAAGTCCATTTCTTCCTCACCGGCCAGGACAGCTTCCGCCCATTTATAGAGCATCTGCTTTTCAGGTGATATCCCCTCTCCCATGTGATTGAGAAACACCAGGTTGTCCACCCATCTGGGACTGAAGGTGATGCCATCTCTTTCCGGAAAATTTCCAGCCTGGGCACCAGCCAATCCTGGGATGCATGACAGGCAAGACCAGATCATCGTGAACTTAAATAGTCCACCAACATATAGTTGAGTTGCTAACATCAGTAGTTTGAAAAGGAAAAGAAAGATAAGGGGTATTAACTATTTCGAATACCCCTTTCTAAGTTATTCGTTATAGCCTGGATTCTGACCAAGATCGGCACCGGTATTGGCTTCAATCTCTCCAAAAGGAATTGGCCATAATTCATGAAAATCCTGGATTTGGGGCCCGTTGTGATGATTGTACAACCTCACTCGCTCCACAAGCTTTCCAAGTCGCTGCAAGGTCACTCTTCTGTTTTCTTCAAAGCTAAGCTCTCGTGCCCGTTCGTCAAGAATATAATCGATGTCCACGCTGCCTGCTGCCACAGGGTTTGCATTGGACCTGGCTCGGACTACATTGATATCATCGGCTGCCAGGGTAGGATTATTGTTTCCCAGGTGTGCTTCAGCTCTGAGTAAATAGGTCTCAGCCAATCTTAGATAATACGGATCATGATAGGTAGATCCCCCACCTGAATTCAGCAATCCCAGAGCGGGATCCTGATATAAGTTGGCCGGATGATTACCCGGAGTGGTGACCTTGGTGAGCCATGGATACCATCGCCATCCCTGGGCCAAAAGATTAGGTCCGGGATACTTCACAGCACTGGAATCCACCCACGCAGAAGAAGGGTCATCATAGAAAAAGTCTCTTACATAGTTGTGAACAGAATTTCGAATATCATTGTTGAAATCGCTGGCCCAGAGGTCATTTTCGAAGAAGCTGGTAGGCTGCATGAAGGATACCCCCCGGCCGCCGGTATTGGCGTCAGACCTCCATCCCAGCACGGCAGAATTGCCATCCGGATCCTGCAATGTCCATGAAGCAGGCACGTGTTGCCGCTCAAGAGTATGTCCTGTTCTGTCGGATGAAGTCAGCATACCGCCTGGAAGATCCACCTCCATCTGGGCTACCCAGATGGCTTCTGTATTACCAGTTCCTCTGTTTTGATTGTCTCTTCGGAAAAGATCCCAGTACACATCTCCCGGCTCTCCCGATCTGGTGCCAAACCGGCTTGTCATCAGCGCCGTATTGGGATCATCGATCACGTCTGAAGCGGCAGTAATGGCATCGGTAAACTGTCCCAGCGCCAGGTATGTTTCCGCCAGATAGTGTGAAGCGGCCAGGCTAGATACCCTGCCATCTTCAACTGCGGCAATTCCCGGTAGATTATTCACTGCAAAACTGAGGTCATCGACCATCTGGTTGAGCACCTCGTCCTTGGTATTTCTTGTGAAATCATTTCTTGGCGATTCCACGGCATCGACCAGCAATGGCACTCCACCAAAATAGTGGGCCAGGTGTCTGTAAGCAAAAGCCCGAAAAAACCGTGCTTCGGCTTCGATACGGGTCTTATCTGTAGCCTCAAAATCTGTATCTGCTACACGGTTGAGTAGTGTATTGGCATTCGCCACAATTTTATATAGTCTATCCCAGTGCCAGGTCACTACATTGCTGGTGGGATTTAACGTCACACTATAATTGCCAAAACGCTGAATTGCATTGCTTTCCCTTGAGTCAAAAAACAGATCTGTTCCATAAAGAAATGCCTTTGATCTTTCGTTCTCGTCAAAATAAAGCTCTCTGGTTTTAGCATAAAGGTCCACCAGACCTGCATCAAAGTCGGAAACTGTAACAAAGGCATTACCGGTCACAAGAAAATCCAGCGGCTCTTCCCTCAAAAATTCTTCTTCATCGCATGAGATCATTGTGATTGACATGCAAAACAATAGGCTGTATTTGAATAAAATATTTTTCATCGTCATTGGATTTTAAAGATTGATATCAATTCCAAAGGAAACCCCCTTCATTATCGGAAGGGCATCAAAGTCATAGGCTGCGCCGTATATGTTTCTTCCGGGATCTTCTACTTCAGGATCCCAGCCTAGCCAATCGGTTAAAGTGAGCAAGTTCTTCCCACTTACAAACACCTTCACACCACGTATCCCAATTTTTTCAACCCATTCACTATTCACATTGTAAGCCAGTGAAATATCCTGCAATCGCACAAAATTTCGCTGGAAGTAACGTTGAGCCGCGAGAGGCTGATCCTGTCCGGGTACTCTGAAGATTGCGTTGGGATTAGCCGGTGACCAGTAATCGATCTCAGCGAACCAGTTGTTGCTTTGGGCATTTCCCGGTGTGTTTTGCAAAGGCGGATTATTAATACCCATATAACTATTTTGCCCACCCTGAACGGACTTAACAAAAAGCTTAAGAGAAAAATCACCGTAATTCAGTGTGTTTTGAAAACCCAGACTATAGGCTGGCTCGGTTCTACCCAGAACCTTTCTATCGTCCTGAGGAGTGAGGTTCCCATCATCGTTTAGATCTGCCAGACGATAAGTGCCCGGATTCCATCCGGTAGGGATGTCCGTGTCACTGATCTGATATAACCCCTCAATCTCATAATTATAAATTGTTCCAATAGATTCTCCGATGAAGAGTCCGCTCGCTATCAGGTCATCCTCCTGCCCATCGCCATCCGCATCAATGCCTAGTAATTCCTGGATTTCATTGGTATTTCTGGCAAAGTTGAATGTGACATTCCATGTGAAAGCCGAGGTCTGAACAGGTGTTGCATTTACGATGGCTTCAAATCCCTGATTGGCTATTCTGCCAAGATTTGATCGGATGCTGTTGAAACCGGTCAATTCAGGAAGTGCAAAATTCCATAACAGATCTGTGGTGGTGGTCTGGTAGTAATCCAGTGAACCAGAAACCCGATCACTTAAGATGCCAAAGTCTAATCCAATATTGATTCCGCTTGTGGATTCCCAGGCCAGATTTGGATTAGATAATGAAGCAACTGTGATACCATTTACGGTGGAACCACCGTCCCCAAATACATATCTGGAATCATTTGGAATTGAAACCTGGGCCAGAGAGCTGTACCGGCTGGTCAGGTTACCATTCTCACCATAGCTGGCACGAAGCTTCAGCGTGGATATCGCATCTACACCACTCATGAAAGCTTCATCTGAAAGAAACCATCCAAGGCCCAAAGAGGGGAAAAGTGCTGTCTTATTGTTTTCTGCAAAACCGCTGAATCCATCTCTCCTGATCGTGGCAGTGAAATTGTATTTGCCTTTAAAATTGTAGTTCAGTCTGGCCATTTGATAGACAAAAGCTTCTCTCCAGGCAGCCGAGGAGATAAACTGGTTTACGCCTGTTTCGAGGCTGTGGTAACCGAGCTTCAGGTTTGGATAGTCGGTACCATTGGCCAAGGTAGACTGATATTGAATTTCATTCTGACCTGCCACTAATGTCACTTCTACTCCATGGTCTCCAAACACCTTTTTATATGACAGAATATTATCAATCAGAAAGTCATAGGTGGACTCGTTGAATTTTCCGGCACTTCCAATTTGACCTGCACCGAATTCATTGGCATTGGCGGTCAGACTCCAACGGTAATTGTGACTCATGTTTAACCGATAACTCAGTCCATCGATCCAGGGAACGGTAATGACACCGTAAAAAATACCTGAGATGTTATTGCGTTCTTCAAGATCATCAGATGCTGAAATCAGGAAGGGATTGAGTGCCAGGTCACCGGTTGGATTGATGATCAGGTCGCCATTGGCATCGCGCGGGGTAACCAATGGGCTCATCCGGGCGATGGTCCCCAACGTAGGACTTTCTCCGGAAAAATCAGAAAAGGATCCGAAAGTATTCGTTCCGATTTTCAACCAATCAGTGATCTGTATATCCAGATTAACACGACCAGTAAACCTTTCATACGTATCATTGAGCATCCAACCTTCCTGATCGGTGTATCCCCCGGAAACAAAAAAAGTTGTATTGCCTGCTCCACCGGTAATGTTTACATGGTGGTTTGCAATATAACCCGGTCCGGTCACCTCATTGTACCAGTCAAAATCAGTACCGTCATTTAATCCCGCAATGACGGGAGGAAAAAAGCCGGTGTTATTGGCATGAGTCCAGGCTGGGTTTTCTTCCGTATAATCAGGACCTAAATAGCCATTTTGCCAATCTACATCTCGTGCCGCTTTCAAATATCCCTCTCGTTGAAGCGGTTGCAGCTCATTGACTGGGGTCTGTGTAGCATAGCTGGCTGAATATGTAATGTTTGTCGGTCTGTTTCCTTTCTGTTGTTTGGTAGTAACCAGAACAACACCATTGGCGGCCTGAGCACCATATATAGCCTTGCTACTTACATCCTTCAGCACATCTATAGATTCAATGTCCCTTGGATTGAGGTCTGAAAGCCTTCCACGGTAAATAATACCATCTACTACAACAAGAGGTTCCTGATTCCCATTTAAGGTATTGCGACCACGAATACGGATCGCTGGTTCGGAACCCGCTGCAGCTGTTTGGTTTACGTTCACTCCTGGCAAAGTACCACTCAGAGCCTGCAAAATACTCGTGTTGGGAGCCTCTTCAAAGGATTTAAGATCTGCTCTGACCACCGATCCGGTCAGGTCCTTGGCTTTTTGGGTTCCATAACCAACCACTATGACTTCGCCCAGGGCTGTCACATCCTGCTCCAATACAACATCGATGACGGTATTGTTACCTACGGATAGTTCCTGCTGCTGAAAACCCACCGAACTAAATACCAGGGTTACACTTCGATCAGGTATTTCTAACCTGTAATCACCATTAATGTCCGTAATCGTACCATTACTGGTGCCTTTAATAATTACGTTCACACCAGGCATTCCTTCAGGAGCCTCGTCGCTGGTCACTTTTCCTGAAATAGTCAAGGACTGATCAGGTGTAGGACTCACAGGGCCTGCAAAGGCTAGACTGCAAAACATCTGCATCATTAAGAAGCAGAGCAATCTTCCAATTTTGAGTAATTTTTTAATCATAATTATTGTTGTTTTTAGGGCCATTTTCCTTGATTCTTTTCTCGGAAAACGAAAATTATTTTTCAAAACTAGAGGCTCCTTTGACGCGATTATTATCTGAATTTTGCATATTATGATACTTTATTTGCATATATTACAATTCTAAGTACATTTATTGATCTAAAAATATCATTAATGCAACCACTCTTCTTAAAAAAGAAGACTCAATCATTTGATAGCTCGTTTCAAATTCAGCATGCCCGTGTTTCGCATATGTACGACAGTTGGCACTATCACTATGAGCTCGAGCTTAACCTGGCGCTAACGGGAGAAGGTACCAGATATGTAGGGGATAGCATTGAAAGTTTTGATGGGCCTGATCTTGTTCTAGTGGGTCCTGAGCTGCCGCATGTCTGGCGAAACGATTCGAGGTATTATCAGAATGAACCGGGCCTTAAGGTTGAGGTAATTAATTTCTTTTTTCTACCGGATTTTGCAGGTAAGGGATTTCTTGATCTGCCTGAGCTGAAGCCAATCAAAAATTTATTTGATAAGGCAAGAAGGGGATTAAAATTCTATGGGGATACAAGAAGTACTGTAGCGAAGAAAATGCAACACCTCGTGACGCAGGATGAAGGAAGGCGGTTCATCGAATTGTTAGATATATTATTCGTCCTTGCTGAAAGCACCGAATGTTCACCCCTAGCCAGCCCCGGGTTTATTTCCACACCCAAAGACAAGGACCTTGACAAGATCAACAAAGTATATGACTATGTGATCAATAACTTCAGAGACAAGATATCATTGGAGGATGTTGCTGAAGTAGCCAATATGAGTGTGGCTGCTTTTTGCAGGTACTTTAAGAACACCACAAGAAAAACCCTGGTCCAGTTTATCAATGAAATAAGAACGGGGTATGCGTGCAAACTTTTGCTGGATGATAAAATGACCATCAATCAGATCTGCTATGAATCCGGTTTCAATAACTTGTCGAACTTTAATCGAAAATTTAAAAGTATTACCGGTTATTCACCTAAAGATTATAAACAGAAGCACTTGAATTCAAAATCGGAATCTCTGGCGGAGCCTTCAAGGTTATGAGTTCCGATCAAGGCAGGCCATTTCAACTACTTCAATTAGGATAAATATGTTGTAAATTCACAAAGAGCCATGGAAGACAATAATAAACCAAATCAGGTTGAACTTCTGCTTTGCAAAGTCATTCACAGCAATGAGATCTCAGAAAAAAGCTCTCTGTGATGGAGGATAGACTTTCCGTGATGGAAAAAATTCAGGTCATCACCATTATCGTGCTTTCCCTCGTTGGTGGAGGAACCATTTTTGCTATCCTAAAACTACTTGAGCTTATTTAACGCAGTCCATTTCACCTATTATCTTACGGCACCGTCGGATCACTCCGCTTTTTACCCTCACTGATCGGGGCTAGGAAGGGATCTCAATAGCCTCTCTTCTTGAAATCATTGAGCCAACCTTTCAAGAAGTTCTTTATCCTCCTTTAAGATGGTTCTGAGATTTTGCGAAATCTTTACAGCCTCTTTGGGTTTTCCTTCAACTGACTTCAAGTAATCAAAAACCTCCTGAAGTACCTCTTCAGAAGAATTGTCCAAAAGTCGGTTGATTGCTGTTTTTACTTCTTCTCTGCTCATATATCAAAGATACGAAATCAGATCAAAATCAGTTCAGACAACCTACTCCACAATATACCCAGGCACTACCTGAAGAAAAGGTGATCAGGCAAGCAAGAACAAAAATCCAGTAAGGTTGAGGTATTGGGTTAAGAATCATGACCTAAATGAACATCAGAATTAAACTAGAACTTCCTCTGTTTCTCCCATGTATTCAATTGATCTTGCCATCTTTTTTCAAAAGATTCATTAGTTCTAAGGCTAATCTGGAAATCATATTTTGCTAGCTTTTTGGTGTTTTCGTCTTGTGCATGAATAAAAACCGCAGAGAAATCGTCAGGCTGATACCCCTTTAATATTTCATTTGAAATTCTCTTTCCATCCAGCCATACACCATACTTGCTAGAGTCAAGCCAGCTATCAAGTTGTTCTTGTGTGGGCGAAACCCTTTCAGGTTTTTTTGGAGGGGTATTTAGCATTTCTTTTTCTAGTTCAGTCAATTCATCAAATGTTCTAGTTACAGTAATAATTTTAGGATTCCTGTATATCACTACAACTATCGAATCATTAAACATAATTAAACCTATAGCATCGTCTTTACTACCCATGACAGTTCTCTTAACGTTATTCAGTTTATGAGTCTTACCATCTATTGTGAAGCTTCCCCAGTTATGCGCCGATTTAGATGTTACTATACGTGCAACCCGTTCATTCCGACCAGTTTTAGTATGGATATCAGGTATGAATGTTTTTGGATCCAAATGCTTGCCATCCTTTATCACTTCATAGTGCAGATGTGGCCTGGTACTTTTTCCTGTGTTCCCCACGGAACCTATTTTATCTCCCATTTTCACAGATTCTCCTGCTGACACTTTCAGCTCATGCATGTGTGCGTATAATGTTTCATATCCGTTGCCATGATCTACTTTAATATGATTGCCATAGTCGCTTTCATAATCAGCAAGAGTAACTTTACCATCTGCTGTGACTATAACATCATCTCCCGTATCAGCCGATAAATCTATTCCAAGGTGTGGTTGCATCTTGTTTGTTGAAGGATTCATTCTTTGTCCAAATCCTGATGTAACCCGATGTATGGCTGACCTTTCGATAGGTGAAATTAAAGGAATACTATTTTCTCCTTCTAAAACTTCTAGCTTCATCAAAGTTTCCATACTGGAAACTCCAGTTTCTATTGATTGCTCAATCTTTTTAACAGTTGGACTAAATGCCATCAAAGCTAAAAACAGGATTGGAATCAATGTCGCAATGCTGATCACAGCCACCGTTTTTGATATTTTCTTTTTCATCATTTCAAATCGTTTTTTAGTGGAAGAATAATTTAGTTGACTTGCAAAAACTGGCGATCGAAACTTCGATATGTACTGAATTAGTTGAAGCTGATAATCCTCAATGTCATGATGATGTTCAAGGACATTCCTGTCTGCCAGGTATTCATGATTGACTCGTATGGCTTTTGAATAAAGATGAATGATCGGGTTGAACCAGAAAACGATTCTAACCAACTCAATAAATAAGATATCATATGTATGCCCCTGTTGAACATGTGCCAGCTCATGCGTTAGAAGCTTCATACTTACTCCCCTATGAAAATCTTCCTTCCCTATGAAAATACGGTTGAGAAAACTGTGTGGAGCTATATTTTCCTCAAGTAAATACACCTTGATACCTTTATGGTAAACAACTTGTGCATTCCTATTCCTCTTGAGCAATTTCATGATATTCAGCACATATCGAGAGAATAGGATTAACAGCACCAGGCTATAGATCGAAAACACCAACAAAGGAATCATACTTTTGGGATCATTTCCGGATGCTTCCGGAGCCGTAACAATGACCTCTGGACTCTCAAATGAGATTATTTGCTGTTCTACCCCGGTAATGACGGAGATAACAGGCGCCTCTTCAGACATATTCGTCTTCCAGGTATTAATATCTGCCAGGGGGATAGTGAGGGAAAAGCAAATGGCAAACAGAAGGAAAAACCTGTTGAAATGAAATGTTCCTGCACGAGCTAGCAGGACCTGGTATACACCAATCATCAGCAACAGACATAGCGTGCTTTTAATTAGATAAAGTATCATTTGCTATTGTCTTTTAAACGTTTGTCAATCATCTTCTTCAACTCTTCAAGTTGTTCATTGGTCAGGTCGGCCTCTGCAGTGAAAAATGAAGCAAACTGCGAAGTGGAATTATTAAAAAAGTTTTTAATCAACCCACTCATGTGCTTTGAGAAATAGTCAGATTTCTCCACCAATGGATAATACTCCCTGGAGTTTCCATATAGCTTATAATCAACAAAACCTTTGTCTCTCATCCTTTTGATGAGAGTGGCTACTGTTGTTGTTGCAGGCTTGGGGTCCGGATACTCTTCAAGCAAATCTTTCATAAAAGCCCGCTTAAGCTTCCACAGATAATGCATGAGTTGTTCTTCAGTTCTAGAAAGCTCCATGTTCTATATAATTAGAGTTTACTCTACAAATGTAGAATATACTTACATAAAAACAAAATTTGATTTACTCCTTACTAAGCATGGTCCACCAATTCAAATGCTTTTAACAGGTGTGTAGCAAGAAAAAACTTCCTCTACTTGAGTTTATTTAACGAGTCCATGGTTGAGGTGTTGGGTTAAAAATCATGATCTGCAATCTATTGCAAGTTGGTAAGTTTGAAAATGATGGTGTGTGAGGTGGAAAATTACATGCGGTTTAATTAACCTGAGTAGGATTCTGGTAAAAACAAAAAAACCGTCATTCAGAGAGGTAATTTTTTTCTAAAACACACAAACTGTAAGATGGGGGGCTGGTCCCTTTGGGGATGCCTTTAGGCAGAGGCGAGGGAAGGCCATCGCTCGCCCCCGAGACCCCTATTGGGGACCCACCGCACAGGTTCTAACACGTCATGAGCAGGCGTGTTGGGAGCCCTGCTTGCCTGCCCACATTCCTTCCGTTAAAAAGGGCTATGTGCGCCTACGCTGAAGCTTCGGCGAAAGCGCAGAGACGGTAAAGGTTTTTTTGTTGAGTGCTAACGTCGAACTCAGGTTAATTGAACCGAAATTTATCCCTATTCCAACCTACTCCCGAATATACCCCGGCACCGCCGGATCACCCTCAAAGAAGTCTCCGCTTTTACCCTCACTGATGGCCCACCGGTCGATCCACGAGATGCCCCAGTTGCCATGCTTCGTGACTGGGTGCTGGTAGGCCTCGTCCTTGAGTACCTCGGATTGTGAGACGAAGGCATAGCCATGATCCTGGTACACCTCCAGCAGGTCCTTCAGGTGTCGTGCATTCAGATAGTTGGCGTGGATGAGCAAGGTCTGATCCATCGGCCTGCTAAAAAGTCGGATCGATTGCTTCTCAAAATAGACCAGTTTCGCTTCCATGTAATCGATGTAATCCGTAGCAATCCTTTCCATCAGCGCCTGGTCGTCCTTTTTGTATGCTCTGGCATAAGCCACCGCAAACAGGTAATCATCATTGTCTATGGTGACGGGTGATTCGATGTATCCATGGGTGGCCAAAAAGGATTGAAGCGAGTCCACTTGTGACTGTCGGAGACCAATTCTCAGGTAAGGATGTCTGAAATATTTGTACTGGGAATGGTACTGCTCCGCCAGCGGCTTAGTGACACGTTCACCCTTCAAGATGTTTGCAGTGAATTCCTCGAAACTCACCTCGTGAAAATTTAAATGGGCGTAGGTGTGGTTGCCCAGCTCCAGCCCATTGCTGAGCCACTTTTCCAGCAGCTCAACCTCGGTGGGATCTGGTTTACCCTGTTGGTAGAGCTTGGTTTCATTCACATATCCGATCGCAGGAACGGCAAAGGCCTTGAAGGCTTCAATGATCCCGTCTGTGATCTCAAGCCGATGGTCATAGCCCCCCACTCCATAGGAGACCGTAGGCAGGTCATCCACCGTGATGCAGACTTTCTTGGTTTGAGCCTGGCCGATTAAAACCAATAGTGTGAGAAGGAAGGATAAAGCTGTTTTCATTTAGGAGCAAACCTAAGGATTAAATGATTCCTTACACCAACTATAACTTTTAAGGATTTCTCGTAGTATGACGTCAGGATTTTTGAAAGGAAATCTAAGCGTAGGATATGTGTTGTTCAACTTAATGCAAACTGCCCAGCTATAACTGACTGAATGCCTTTTTGGTCCAGATTACTTTAACCACCCTTTAGATTTTTCTTCTACTTCTTTTTGGGTTAAAGTTTCTCCATTCATTTCTTGTTCCTCAGACTCTTCAATATCAACCAACAATGAAAGCTGTTCATAAACATCTTCTAAAGTTGACTCAGGAGTTATTCGATCTGCAATCTGAACGAGATGTTCTTTTAATTTAGATTCCATAAGACTAAGATAAAAAATCAGTGGATGATGTCTGTTCCGCCATACTCAAATTTAGTTTTGATAATGATGGAGGGTGACGCCAGTCCATGCATATTTTACCTTTAAGTATTTAATAGTGAACGCTTCTAAGGTCATCAATGGCCAATTCTGACCATATAAATTTCACCATTTTTTCACTATTTCTTTGACCTGTTCATGTGGTACTACTTTGCCTGCTTCTCCTTGCTCTATTCCTTGTTCCACCTTTTCAATAAAAATCAATTTTTCTATTAACTCATCCAGATTAACATCCTCTGGCATCAGCTGAACTGTTTCCAAAACCTTGGTCTTCTTCATATATCAAACATACAAAATCTTTACGCCAACCCATGCGTATTCTACCGTCAGACTTAAAGGTGATTGTTGCTTATTTAATGGGTAGAGCGGATAAATACAGAACCTTTGAAAGTCGTATTTTTATTCTATTTAGGAGACACCATTTCAGTTCATTTACTTGCTGCCAAAACTGTAATCCAGGGATATCCGATTCCCAAGGATGTGCAGGGAGATAATTCATTATCCCGCGTTTTTCTTACTGTCACGTTTAGAGTCAATCCTACATCCATCAGAGATGAATCAAGTCCAAACGCATGGTACCTCAGCCAATAGGGATTACCAGATAGATCGGCAATTCTGGACGAATCTGCGTTCAAAAAATCAATGAGAGGAAGTCTGCAATCAATGCCTGTCCCTACGACTGTTACCTGGAATTCATCACTAAACTGGTCGTCGTTGAAATCATTACACGATATCAAAGTGAGCAGGACAAGTAGAGTCGTAAAGATTTTCATGATTAAGAAGCTTGTATCTAAGACACAATAATACAGCTAATGGTTGCGTCCGATTTGTGAGATGAAAAAAACTCAAATAGTAAAAAATCATCCGTTTATGTATCCTGTCGTGCTATGTCACGAGAAGCCAAGTCGGATATTTAATAGCATTTGTCGGGAAAGTCGTGATTCGTTACGCACAAATAAATTTACTTTATAAGCAAATTCTGCTGTCGTTTTATGGATCAAGTTATTTCTGATTTTAAGCCTGGTGTACTGCTGCGATTCATGCTCAATTTGCTGGTCATCACGGTCTGGATAAGTGCGTTGCTCTTTGGGCTTTATATTTTGGCATTCTATTTTGTTTCCCTGGTTCAGGGCAATACTTCACAATGGAATGAAGTATTGCCGGGTTTGCACGATACACAAACCAGGAGTGCCACAGCAGGCATAGGATTACACTTTGCCGCAGGAGGCATCATTCTTATCCTGGGGTGTATACAGTTACTTGATCCGGTTAGGTTGAGGTATCCTACTTTTCACAGGTGGATTGGACGGATATATGTCTCAGCTTCTCTCATTACCGCTATCGGTGGACTGATTTTCATTTTAGTTAAAGGTACCATCGGTGGCTTTTGGATGGATATTGGTTTTACAGGTTATGGTATACTCACGTTGGTCGTGGCCCTCAATACCATCCTATTTGCCCGGTCAGGAAATTTTGAAAGTCACCGGGCATGGGCCATCCGATTATTTGCCCTGACAATTGGCTCCTGGCTTTACCGAATGGAATACGGTTTTTGGTTTTTATTCATGGACAGGTTAGGGCATACAAGTGACTTTACCGGACCATTTGATTATTTCATGGATTTCTTCTTTTACATACCAAATCTTCTGGTCGCAGAGCTTTTTGTAAAGCGGAAAAAGTTGATCAAAAGTAGACTGGGTGAAGGAATTGCAGTGATCATTTTGTTTTGTGCTACTACCTTCCTCATCCTGGCGACATATTTTTTTACAAAGAAGTATTGGGGGCCAGCGATATTGGAAGTTGTTTTTGGAGGGTAACCACAGGTATGGTGAGTGCGCCTACACTGGCTATGAAATGTAAAATAGTGAATCTGCTGGTGCTTCCAAAGTTTGTAGAATGCAGTGTGTTCTGAAGTGAAAAATCCTGCTAGCAAAAGAAGGTAGAAAGCACAGCAGTTCCCCAGCGGCAGATTCACGGTCAAGTAGCACTGAAACCAGCCAAAAAGCACTAAAACATATGCCCGATCAGCGTCTGTTAGGGCTCGTCTATTCGAGTTAAGGTGTCCTTTGCAATTAGTAGTTTGTTCGCCGAAATCAGTTGATATTCTACAGTGTCAAGAGTCCTTCCGAATTGACCGAAGTGATAATCCACGATTAAGTAAGTTCGTCCGTTCTTGGTTAGGGTTGAGAAATTGTAGTTGTTGGCAGTGTACCGAGGGTCTTCGTTCGAAGGAGTTCGTTCTGAATCAATGTCATACATAGAAAGAACACCGTGATTTCCATCGTCAAAATGAAATTGCAAGACTTCTATTTTGGTTGTAGGACTGATGTCAATTATTGAGTCGTTAACATGAGAAATTACCATAATTCCGGAATCAGTTTTTACTGTTACTCTTTCCATAACCGGATCGAAATCTGATTCTAGTCTTATAGTGTCAAATGGATATTTCACGTAGTTGGTTGCGTCCCAAATGCCAGAAAGTTCGTTGGTTCGTTCAGAAGTGCATCCGAGCACAAAAACTGCGATTATAAGTAAAAGTTGGTTCTTCATGGCATGAGCCCTAACAACCAGATATACACGTGCCACTGTCTTTCAAAATCACCTCCAGATTGGTCTGTATAGGCATATGCTATATCGTCTGTTATCAGCTTTAGGCGATATCCATTCGTTGGTTCAGCAGTTCAACGTTAAAGTTAATCTTTGCGTTCAGAGCTCTGAATACCTTGATTATTGTTTCAAATCTTGCGTCAGTTAGGCTGTTCTCCAGTTTAGAAATCTGAGCCTTTTTCACACCCACCAATTCGCCAAGTTGTTCCTGTGTTAGGTTGCGTTTCTTCCTGGCATCTTTGATGGCCTGACCTAATAGATCCATTCGGAGTTCGTACTCAAAGGCATCTCGTTTTGGAGTTCCTTTTTTACCGACATGTTTGTCAGTTAGTTCTTCAAGTGAATATGTTTTCATGACCTCTTGTTTTTCTTGTCATCAAAATATTTAAGTCTGAGTTGTTCCGCTTTTTCTATTTCCGAGTTCAGCACCTTCCCAGTTTTCTTAACAATTCCATGGGTAGAAACTACAACCGTGTCCTGTTTGTCGGTCTTGTCCCAAAATGCCAAGAATCGGAAATGTGTTTTTCGAAAGAGTGTTCGGAATTCCCAAATCTCACGCTTCAACTTTTTGAAAAGTTCTGGGTCGTTAATAAGCCTGGAATAAGTCTGGCTTTCCAAATGTTGTAAAGGACTTTTTCCTTCGACTTCTCGTCCAAACTGTCAAGAAACTCAGAAGCTTCTTCCATAAACTCTACTCGAAATCGTTCGTTCACAAGTTATTTTCCGACAAAGTTAAAAGTTTCCTAATTAAGAAACAATTGATATGCGTAAAATGAAGGCTCCCGGCTGCTGGTTTTGGCGGTGAGGTCCCTTATGAAGTGGCTATGAAATGCTTAAGGCCCGGGGCGCGTAGCCATTCATCACACCGCATGTTATGGCTCGTTTATCCTATTGTTAGGTTCACTTTTTTTCCAAGCCCCACCTCCAGCAGCTTATAAAGTGTGGAAAGCTGAATGTCACTATGCCCGTTCTCAATTCTGGAGATAAAGCTCTTTTTTGTTCCTGTTCGTTCTGCAAGTTGTTCCTGCGTAATGTGTGCCTCCTTACGTGCTTCTCGAATAATTTCACCAATTGCGAATGCTTTGGCTTTTATTTCGAAGTTTGTGCGTTCCTGAGATCCGGCCTTTCCGTAGCGTCGGTCAAGATGTTCGTCAAATGTTGTTAAATGTTCTTTCATTTTGATCTCCTTTTAAGTTCAAAATATTCGTCCTTTATTCTTAGGGCCTTGTCAATTTCCTTTTTCGGTGTTTTTTGGGATTTCTTATGAAAACCGTTAAAGAGTACCACCAAGTTACCATCATCAAAACAGCAGAAAATCCGATAAATATTACCTTGAAATTCGACTCTAATCTCAAAAAGCCCATCCGTTCCAGTCATATGACTGAAAAACTTCCGGGGAACTCGTTCCACTGTTCGTACCATGAACAGCACCTGATCAATCTTATCCTTTACTTTCTCGTTCAGCGGTTCGAAAAAATCACTGAAATAGTTTTTGAAAAAGACAAGTTGACGATGCTGCTCCAAAGCCCAAAGTTAACTAATAATGGAACAACAGAAAAGTCTCAAAAAGTTCATAGTTCTACGCTCAGAAGACAATGAGTCACAACAATTAAGTAAAGTGAACCAGTTCACTTCACCTGCATATATCCTTGTAGTAAATCTAACGGATTTCATCGCAAGAGCCGTTATGAAATAAAACAAAAACCTTGCGATTAACAACCACCCACCACCACTCAAAGAATATTTTGATTCACCAACTGTCCGCTATCTATGGTCAGGAGCTGGCCGGTAGTGGTGGTGGCGTCGGCGGCCAGGTAAACAATGGCTTTGGCGATGTCTGCTGGTACGGATGTCTTTTGCGTGAGGGTGGTTTTTTCTATGTCTTGCAGCACCTGGTCGTATCGGTCTCCCAGGAAGTTTTTGGTCCACCTGCCTTGTATAAATCCGGGACAGACAGCATTTACTCTCACGTCTGGTGCCAGCGCATGGGCAAGGGAAAGCGTCATGGTTGACAGTGCTCCCTTTGAAGCCGCATAAGCGATGGAGCTTCCCACACCGGAGATGGCACTAATGGATGACGTGTTGACCACCGAACCTTTGGCTGCCTTTAAATAGGGAGCCGCAGCCCTGGTAACCTGGTAAGCCCCTACCACATTTACTTCGTAAAGCTTTAAAAAGTCTTCTTTGGAAAGTCCGTCCAGGTCATGGTAATTGCAATATTTGGTGGTCCCGGCATTGTTTACCAACGCATCAATTCTGCCCCACTTTTTAACGGTCTCTTTGACCATAGCGATGCCCTGGTCATCCTGCGAAACGTCGGCTTTGATGATCATGACTCCTTCAATGAAGGCTTTGCACTTTTCGGCGGTCTCATGCGCTTCTTTTTCGCTGCGGGAGTAATTGATCACCACATTCCATCCTCGCCTGGCCAGTTCGATGCAGGTGGCCGCACCTACCCCGGACGCTGATCCGGTAACAATGGCTGTTTTCTTTTCTGATTTCATAATTGACTGTTAAATATAGAGGAACAATTGTGAGTGTCCCCATACCCCATACCCCGACCACACCTAATACATACGTTTTATTTACATCGTCCTCTTCGAGAGACGATGAACGAAGGGAGATTGCCATTATACCATATTATCAATTTCACCATGATAAATAGCTCGTTTGCGGTTCGCTGAATTAGAAAATCAAAACCCCAAATACGCCATCACCGCCTCATCTCCTTTCAGTGCGCCTTCGGGTAACTCTGTGCCGGTGAGCACGCTTAATTCTTCTTTCGAGAGAACTTTGATGAAATCTTCGTTGATAGGGCCTTCCGGCACATTTAGTCCCAGATGTTTACCGAAGAACCTGTACATGGGCACTCTTTTATTGGCGCCATAGTCATGCACTTCGTCGGGGAAGTGGGCACTCTCTACTTTGTCTTCAATGCCATATAGCTTATAGATGTTGTGGATGTAGGGATACTCTACCTCGGGCACATTTTTGGTCCAGTCGTCACCATCGGAGATCAAAAGCAAAGGCCTTGGTGCCGTCAGAGCAGCCACCTCCACATTGTTGGTCTGGTGATCGTTGCTCTTGTGGATCGGCATGCCGCTCTCACACACACAGCCTCCGAAGAAGTGCGCCGAAACCTGGACAGCAGGCACCGATACCTTGATCCTGTCATCAATGGCAGTGAGTACAAAGGTCTGCGTGCCTCCACCTGATGCACCGGTCATCCCAATGCGCTCAGTATCCACATCTTCCCTGGAAAGCAGGTAATCCAAAACCCGCTTACTGTTCCATGTTTGCAGCAGCAGTGCGATTGGCATCTTGTGTGTGGTCTGCTTGCCTTCGCCATAGCCTATCATGTCATACATGAATACAATGGCACCAGCCCGAGCGAGATAGGCACATCGTTTTTGTACCTCCTCCATAAACCGTCTGTCTTCCCAGTGGCCGTGCGCCGAAAGAATGGCAGGATTCTTTGCCTTGGCATTGGTGGGTCGGTAGATGTTTCCGGTGATGTAAAACCCGGGAAAGCTCTCTAGGGCCACATTTTCAATGATGTAGCCATCCATCTCCATGGTCTTGGTGACGATCAGGTCAAAATCGTTGGTCACCTCTGGCATCTTGTCCCACTGCAACCCATCCAGGATGCCTTGTCGGATCCTTTTCGCCCGCTTCTCCCAGGTAGCCTGGTCGTCATAGGAGGCAGCGAATTCCTTAAGCTTTTCTTTGGCCTCTTCTTCGGTCCAGTAATGGCCCATGCAGAGGTTGTCAGCTGCTGCTGATGCTTCTGACGCTGTAGATTCGGTGTTTTTTGCAGCCTGGTTACATGCCTGAAACATAATCAGGACAGCCAGTAATGTGGTTAGGTTGGTTTTCATAAATCCGGGTTTATGCTAAAGCCTTTCTTTCAATAGCAATTTTAATAGGACCTATAAATATAGCCTATCATATCACTATTTTTGCCGACAATTTGATATTACATGACAGCTTTCTCCGAAGAAGCAATGCCCGGCACGCAGCTAAGTGCTGAGCAAATCGAACAATGCATACAGGTGTTGAATACCCTGAATGCTGAGACCAACCGGATTTTTGAGATCCCCAAAGACAAACGTCTAGAGCTGATCATGGCTGCAGGATTGCTTTCCAGACCCAGCAGGGAGGAGTTTCTTCGTCGCCGGAAAGAAGCGAAGAAAGCTGAGAAAAGAAAGATCAACACAAAGGATAAAGAGGCACGCAATGCTACCGGGATTAGAAGTGCTCGTGAAGCCCTTGTTTTCACAGCACCCAAAATGATCGATCTGGCCTGGATGGAATCCTTTCCGGGCGCTGAGCTGAACTCTCCCAGGAATTGCTACGTCTGCAAGGAGGAGTTTACCCGCCTGCATCATTTCTATGACACCATGTGCCCGACCTGTGCGGAGTTCAACTATGCCAAGCGATTTCAAACGGCAGATCTCACCGGCCAGGTGGCGCTGGTCACAGGCTCAAGGCTCAAGATCGGCTACCACATCACGCTCATGATGTTGAGGGCCGGGGCCACGGTGATTGCTACCACACGATTTCCTGTAGATTCGGCGATAAGGTTCTCAAAGGAGCCGGATTATGCAGAATGGAGTGACCGGCTCAAAATCCATGGCCTGGACCTCAGGCACATTCCCAGCGTGGAGCTGTTCTGCAATTTCATCGAAGAAAAATATGATCGGCTGGATATCCTGATCAACAATGCTGCACAGACGGTCCGCAGACCTTCCGGATTTTATCAGCACCTGATGCCCAATGAGGAAAAGGCGTACTCAGAGCTGCCTGCTGCGGTAAAAGAGCTTCTGAAAGATCACCACGCGTGTCTCAATGAGCTGGGTATCCTGAGCAAGGAATTGATGGGTGCCAACCGCAACCTTCCGGTCTCCTGGCATGGCAAACAAATTGGCATCGGGCTGAGCGCTTCTGCACAGCTCTCACAGATCCCTTACTCGATAGACAATTCGCTCAAGCCGGAAGAAGTGTTCCCGGAGGGACAACTCGATGCGGATCTACAACAGGTGGACCTGAGAAAAACCAACAGCTGGAGGTTGAAGCTGGGAGAAATTCACACCACCGAGATGGTTGAGGTACAGCTGGTAAATTCCGTGGCACCTTTCGTGTTGTGCAACCGACTGGTAAACGTGATGAAAAGAGAAAACACCGGCATGAAACACATCATCAACGTTTCCGCCATGGAAGGGAAGTTTCATCGCTTTCACAAAGAAGATCGCCATCCGCATACCAACATGGCCAAGGCTGCCCTCAACATGATGACCCACACTTCGGCCTCAGATTTTGCTAAATATGGCATCTACATGAATGCCGTGGATACCGGATGGGTCACTGACGAGGATCCTGCAGAGCTGGCCAAAAAGAAAGCCGACGTCCATGACTTCCAGCCGCCTTTGGATATCGTGGATGGTGCAGCCCGGGTGTTGGACCCCCTATTTGATGGGATCAACAGCGGGAAGCACTGGTGTGGCCAGTTCCTGAAAGATTACCGACCGATTTCGTGGTAAAACGACATGAGTGGCATCTCAGAATTGCCACATCTTTTCCTTATTCATCTGTTGGACTGGGAATGTAGCGATTTAGAAATCCAGTTTGAAGATATAGACCTGTCTGGTTCCCGTATGAGTGCTGTTGAACCCGATGATGTCTCCTTTGGGGCTCCATCTACAATGAATATCACACCTCCAGTGCCCGCTAAACTCTTTGGGCTCGTGGTATCTGCCCAAAGGCAAAATAGCCTCTGTTTCCATGTCCATCAGGTAGATCTTCTGCTCCCTCATTCCATCTCTCGGATAGGTATCCGTCACCATCCATTTTCCATCAGGAGAAAAGGTTCCGTGTCCATCATAATCCAGCAGTCCATTTCCCAATCGTTTATAATCCTGCTGACCAACAGTATAAAGAATATGTGCATATTGCAGGGCGTCATATTCTGCTGTGATCATTAGCTCATCGTCATTTAGCCAATCGAAATGCGACCCGCCCCAGCCATCCGGGAATGCACGTTGAAGATTGGTTCCGTCTTTGTTTACTGTAAATGATGTAGTATTTCTATTTGGCACAGCCCTGGCCAGCCAAAATACTTTGGATCCACCTCTGCTGAACAATGTATGATTGAAGTATTCAATTCCTTCTGCAGGGATCTCTGGTACCAAATCTTTGACATCGCTGATTGATACAATTAATTTGGATTCACCTGTTTCAAGATCAATCAAGAAAAGGCCGTCGTCTTCGGGGAATTGAACATCTTCACGCTCATCCTGTCCACCACCCCCATAACCGTAATCGGTTCGGGTAATGCGTAATCTGGCAAAATTAATGCTGATCGCCTCTTTACCATCCGGAGAAACGGCACTCACAGGATGAGGAATCACCTTCACTTCGTCCTTTGTGTGGACATTCAATATGACAGAAACGAATTTGCCATCCCGCAGGTCATTGTAAATGATGAGTGAATCAGGGGAGTACCCCAACCAGTGGGCCATGCAACCTTGTTGGAAATTCCATGCCCTTGTCTGTGCGATAGGAATAAACTCTTTGCTCTCCAAATCTACCAGGCCCAATGTAGCAGGCTGATCTTCTGAGGGTAAGACATACTGGATATCTGTCTCCAGAACAGTAGCATATTTTTGGTTAGCGCTAAAAGAGTTAATCCCATAATAGCTGGCAAAAAAATGTTCCTTATCATTGTTTGTGATCTGGATCGGTCCGGTCACTTCAGGAAATTTCACCACTGTACCAACCTCCGGTTGCTTTTCTTTATTTTCCTGACATCCGGTGACCAGGAAAATGATGACAATAAACGCCGATAAAATACGCTGATAATTCATATGTATGTAGTTTATATTTTGTAGGTCAAGTATTTAGATTGAACGATCAATAGATCTCAAAATTGGAGATGGCCGGGGGCCCAAGCGCATCCAATATTGTCAATTTGATGCGATTGCTGCTATTGGGCTCTAGCTCCAGGATCCTTTTATATCCAATGGTAGTGCCTTCGTAAACTAACTCCCACTGACCATCCTTCTCCACATGCACTTCAAATTGCGAAACCCGCTGCCCAAACCTGATAGGCTCCTGAATGACAATTCGTTCAAAATCAACCGACTCTTTTAATTCTACAACCAATGATGCCTCGATCACATCGTCATCAGCCGCCCAGTATGAATCCAGGTCATCATCCAGGATGTTGTTTGCATCAAACTTATCATGCTTCAATCGGGTATTGGAAGCCCCTACCTTTCCCTCTGCCAGATTCATGTCAAACAGGCCATCTACCAGGGCCTTAAAGTCCTTCAATGAGGCCACATCATTTTCGTGGATCAAGCCTCGTCTGTCAGGAGGTAAATTCAAAAGCAGCACCCCGTTTCTACCGACTGATTTGTGATAGATTTCGAGAATTTTCTCCGGTGACTTCACTAGGCTGTCTTCTTTCGGATGGTAAAACCAACCCGGACGGATGGACACATCACATTGACCTACGATCCACTTGTTGCCATTTGAGTCCCCGGTATTCAGATAAGACGGATCTGAATCACCGATCACAAGGGAGTCCGTATGGATCGGCGACCAGAAGGTCTCTCCGGCATAGCCATGCTCATTCCCCACCCAGCGGATGTCAGGTCCTGCATCTGAAAAGATGGAGATATGGGGCTGAAGGTCTTTGACCAGCTGGAAAGTGGTTGGCCAATCGTAGTATGTCTTTCGATCAATTCTTCTTTCCTCGTTGGCACCACCGTAATATCCATCACCACCATTGGCACCATCAAACCAGATCTCGTTGATCTCACCATATTCGGTGAGCAGCTCCTTCAATTGATTTCGGTAGTAGGTAATGTATTCCGGAGTGCCGTAATCCTTGTGATTTCGATCCCAGGGAGAAAGGTACAAACCTGCTTTGAGTCCATGCTTGCGGCAGGCATCCACAAACTCCCGAACGATATCGCCTTTACCGTCCTTATAAGGGCTGTTTTTTACGCTGTGCTCGGTGTATTTACTGGGCCAGAGGCAAAACCCATCGTGGTGTTTAGCGGTAAGGATAAGCTCTTTCATTCCCCCGGCTTTCGCTGCCAGCACCCATTGCTCAGCGTCCAGCTCAGACGGATTGAAAATAGCAGGCTTCTCATCGCCATAACCCCATTCTTTATTGGTGAAGGTATTAACCGTGAAATGGACAAAACCCACGATCTCCATTTTCTGATAAGGGAGCTGATGTGGTGCAGGTGTCACGGAGAGAGGTGGTATATCCTCTACCTCAGTTTGGCTTGTCCCACAACTAAAAAGAAAACCCAGAAATAGTATAGCTAGTAGCCTCATCATATCTTCAATTGATTAAATAATGAGCGCAAGATCGGACTATTCGGTTCTTTCCCGATCGCCTTCCTTAAATTTTTCCAGCAACTCGCTCAGATATTTAACTTTTTCTGGGTTTTTCTCACTCAGATCGCGATCTTCCCTGAAATCTTCTTTGAGATTGTAAAGCTCTTGTTGTTCCGTTTTCCTGTCCACAACCAGTTTCCAATCGCCATCACGGACAGCATACGAATTAGCAATTTTCCAGTAGAGCGGATGATTGGAATCCCTGTCGCCCTGCACGATATCCCAAATGTCCTGACCATCGAGCTTCAGGTTTTTGAGATCCTTTTCGGCACCCACTAAACCACATAAAGTAGGCAACCAATCAGACATGTGAACAGGCACATTGACAGTTCCCGGCTCCAACTTCCCGGGCCAGTTGGCCAAAGCTGGTACACGGATACCGCCTTCATACACCTCCCCTTTCCAGCCTCTAAGCGGATAGTTGTTTCCAAGTACCAGGTGAGGTTTATCAGCGTAAGCACCTTGATAGTGCGTACTGTGTTGCCAGCTATGCTGAGCACCATTATCGCTGAGAAAGAGGATCAGTGTGTTGTCCCGTTTTCCGGTTCTTTCCAAAGCATCAATGACCTGACCGATGCCATCATCCATGTGGGTAACACTGCCGGCAAAAAGTTTGCGGGAGGGGTCCAAAGACAGGTGATCATATTTTGATGTCCACTCCTCTGGCTCATTGAGGGGGGAATGAGGCACCTGGTGGGCGAGATACAGTAAGAATGGCTCTTCCCTGTCTTTTTCAATGATACGAATGGCTTCTGCTGTCAGTAAATCTGTTACATGACCCTCCTCCTCAAACAGCTGATCGTTGCGATGCCACGAATTTCGACCGGTCTTGTATTCATGGGTGTATGGCTCAATCTGCCCATCGAAATAGCCATAACTGGACTGGAATCCATACTTTTTAGGTGTGTACGGTGGTGACCCCATGTGCCATTTGCCCACCAGCGCTGTGAAATATCCATTTTTGGAAAGAATAGAGGGCAATGTAGCATCTCCCAGGTCGATCACTTCACCATAAGCCGGAGCCAGGACACCATAGCGACTTGGGTATTTCCCGGTGATCAGGCTTACCCGGGTGGGCGTGCAAGTCGGCATCACATAATGCTGCTCCAGCTTCACCCCGGTACTGGCCAACTTATCAATATTTGGCGTCATGATCTCTGAGCCATGATACCCCACATCCGACCAGCCCAGATCATCCGGAATAATGATGAGTATATTGGGTCGTTGAGCCTGGGCTTCAAAGCCTGGGACGAACAAAAAAACAAACACACATGCCAGCAGAGGCATGAGAAGGTACCTTGAAAAATGTTGGTTCATAATTGGGATGTTATTTATCAGCAAGTTTAAACATTTCTTTGCCAGCTAATAAATAAGCGCCTGTTGCATACACATGGGATTCATCCGCTTTGAACGGGTATGGGTCCCCAGCCACCTGTTGTACATACCCTAACCTTCCTTCTTCATTCACATTGTTGCAAAGCGCTTTCCAGGCTTTCTCCACCTGCGGCCGATACTTTTGATCGATCATACCATTGTTTAATCCCCATGCCAATGCAAAAGTGAAGAATGAGCTTCCACTGGACTCTCCCATATCCAGGTATTCCGGGTCATGCAGGCTCACTCTCCACAAGCCATCAGCACCCTGTATCCTGAGTAGTTTATGAGCCATTTCCATGTATTGCTGCTCCAGCTTTTCTCTGCCGGAATAATCTGCCGGAAGGTCCTCCAGTATCCTCGCCAGTCCGGCGATGACCCAGCCATTTCCACGGGCCCAGAAAATTTTCTTGCCATTGTCTGAAAGCCTGTCAAAATATCGATCATCACGATAATAAAGAGAGTCCGCGTTTGAGTAGAGGTAATCGGAAGTCCTCCACCACTGCTCATCCATGTAATCCAGGTATTTGGTCTCACCGGTGAGCTTCCACATCTCAACGAAAGACGGAGGTGCCATAAAAAGGGCGTCACACCAGGTCCACCACTCGAGTTTGTAGGGATTGTCCTTGAATCTCACATCCGTATGTTTAGTGCCCCGGGCAATGTGAATATCCAGTGCCCATCTTGACTTTTCAATCATCTCCTCATCATTCATAAGACCGGACAGCCATGCCCAGTTGTCAATGACCGTCAGGCGGTCCGCATGTAAAAAGTCATCGAGTGGTTTCCACTCCGCTGCCTGACCGATATTGATCAGCTCGTTGCGATACCTGTCTTCACCAGTCACCTCATAAAGTGCTCTTATTCCTGTATATAATGCTCCGTAATGCCAGTCAATAGGATCGTATTTGTATCGAGGATTGGAAAGATGCCATTCTGCTGTCCGCTGCATCATATCTACCACGCCCACTTGTGAGAGCGGATCAGCTACCGAATTCATCGGGATACTCATTTGGATAGCTGTTTGATACCTATCCTTGAATTGGAGTCCCCAGTCTTTCATCCTGTTACCAAAGGTGAAATGATGATATTTGGTGTTTTGCATCCACAACAGTTGAAGTTTATTTCCTTCACCTGCATTTCGCACTGCAAATGGCCGGATGTTGTCTTTGGATGAGCCATTTGTAACAGGCGTTACCGTCCACGACTTTCCGCCATTTTTGGTATCCCATTGCTCGATCTCAAAGATGCTATCTCGTTTCACAGATAAAAAAAGCGTTCCTGGACTTTCATGGTCTATACTCATCCCCCCCGAATAGAAAGTTTCCGGCTCTTCTACACCCTCTATGGTCTGCGGAAACCAGCTACCTGAATTGATCAAATCGTAGTTGAGCCATTGCTTCCCGTCCCAGCGGGCATAGCAATAGATATGATTTTGCTCATCAGGGTATTTTGCATAAGCGATCACTGGCTTTCCATCCGTTTCACCGATTTCCCAGTTCCAGGCCCGGGCTTTCCCTTTGACTGCATCATATACCAGATCAGCTTCTTCAGGCAACACAGGCTCCCCTCCCAGGTCTTTGATTTTGGTGCCATCAGCTTTGTAAAATGCCCCGCCCTGGTAGTACATGTAATAGATATTGTTGGCGTCTTCTTTTAGTGGATGACCATCGGTTACAGTGAAGTGGATCTTGTTGACTCCATCTGAATAGACTTTGGTATAAGGTCTTCTGAATGAATATTTCCGCTCGGGCATGAAGAAGATCTTCCCCGTCGCCCAGGTCTTTCCATTGTCAGTTGATGTGGAATAGCTCGGCTTTCCATCCACACCTCTCCAGAAAAGATAGATCTTTCCATTTTCAGCAGAAAGCTTGATCGGGTTGGTGTAGGTATGGTTCATGCTACCCAGATCGCTCAATTTCTCATCGTTGAGGTAAAGCTTCTGCACAGGCTCCCAACTTTCAATGCTCTCCGATACTGTGGCTCGGACGATGTAAAGTGGCTTCACACCCAGCATGTGGTTGTTGAAGAAGACCATGAGCTTTCCATCCTCATCAAACAGCACTGACGGGTTGTTGTGATCGTCAATCTCCAGGTTGTCATACAACACACGTGAATCAATCTCACCAGTGGTGTGATCGTAGTAGCCAATCTGAACGTCTCCGTAATTGTCTATCCAACCAACATAAGTCCGCTTGTGCTTTCCTTCATAATAGACTGCACGTGGATCCGAAAACCAGCACCAGGCACCATTGAAAGTCATGGATTGGTAAGCTTCGCTCGATGGAGCTTGCTGTTTTTTTACTTTTGATTTGACAAAATCCTGGGCAAAACCAGCATGGCAAAGCAGCCAGGTCAATAGGGTGAATTGAAGAACTTTCATGTTGTTATATTATCTATTACTACAGCGTATCCTCAAACCTAAATCCTTTTTATGTATTTTTTACACACTAAATGTAAAAACCTACTGAATACCAGGCGTTTGTCCGTACCATTTGGCAATTATTTGTTCAGCTTTTTTGCTTTGTGGGGTCCAGTCGGTGGTGTACCGGTCTGGTGAACGTTGCATAAAATACCATTTCCAGAAAAAGCCACCTGCATACCAATCTTTATCCATAAAGACCTGGAAAGTGGCCTCATAGGCATTGGCCTGAAGATCTTCGTTTACAAGGGCCTGTTCCTTATTCAGCTCCCAGTGTCTGCCGGCTGCCCCATCCATACTTTGAAATCCGTACTCGGTAAATAAGATGGGCTTTTCCCACTTCCCTGAAAAGGATTCAAGCTCTTTGACAATGGGTTTCCAGCCTCTTACTAGCTGATCGGTAGTAGGGTTTAAATTTTCTGTCAGCGGGAAATAAGCATCTATCCCGATGTAATCTACTGCATCCCACCAGCTGATATTCATGTAGTTATCCCAGTTGGAAGCGTAGGTTACTTTTCCTTTAAATACCTCACGCACTTCCCCAATAAGTTTCCTCCAGAATTCAGGGCGTTCTCTGGCAGGTATTCTGTACTCCGTTCCGATGCAAAACACTTCTACATTCATCGAGTCTGCCAGGGCAGCAAAATGCAGGATATATGCTGAAAAATCTTTCTCCCAGATTTTCCAATCATTCTCATTTTCGAGTGTGAAGTCCCCGGTCCAACCCTCACCCCTGACCCATACATGCGGTTTCAGCATGATCTTCATGCTACACTCCCGTGCCTGTGAGATCAATACTCCTGTACCTTGTGTCCTTTCTCCCCACCACTGACGCTCATGATCAAAGATGATCTCCGGCATTCCGGACTGAGCAAATGCATAAGGTATGACAGCCACCCAATCGACATTGATCTTCCTGAGTTCAGCCATTTTATCTGTATTGATCTCCCTTGGAGGGTTTACCAGGCTGGCTCCGTTCATTTTTGGAGTGGCAGGCTTAGCCTCCTGAGATGGAGCAAAAAACACCCATACCCCGACAGCACCAAGGAATAAAACAACCAAGAGATAACGCATTACACTAAAGGTAAGGGATAATTATTATACCAAAGAAGCTGATTGAAAAACCAGTAGTTGAACACTCACCTGACTTTATAGTTGATTTCTATGTACAAAAAGTAAACATAATGGAAGAAATACAAGACACACAAGCTGCGAGAATCGTGGAGACAGTCAGTGGTAAAATTGAAAACTGGATTGGTTCATTTATTGAGCTCTTACCTAACATGGCAATTGCCCTCATCCTCTTTATCATTTTTATCCTGCTGGCAAAAGTTTTTAAAAGGCTCTTCATTAAAATATTCAAAAAATCATCTGACAATCTGGCCCTGCAAAATCTTTTTGGGTCAATCATCTACTACGCTGTAATGGGGGCTGGATTGTTTATCATTCTGGAGGTATTACACCTGGGAAAAGCTGTCACCTCTCTATTGGCTGGTGTAGGTGTAATAGGTTTGGCCCTTGGTTTTGCATTTCAGGATATCGTAGCAAACTTTGTTTCAGGAATCATTTTGGCTTTTCGTAAACCATTCCGTGTTGGAGATATCATCAAGATCAATGATTTTATGGGATCGGTTACACGGACCAACCTCAGAGTGACTGTAATCAGAACCTTCCAGGGCCAGGAGGTTTACTTACCAAACAAAGATGTACTTCAGAGCCCTATCATCAACTTTACCGTACTTGGTGAGAGAAGAATAGACCTTGCGGTGGGTGTCTCTTATGGTGACAACCTGGAAAAAGTGCAAAAGATAGTATTGGATGCGCTAAATGATGTGAAAGGCGTAATCCGAAAAGACGAAATGATCTTCACCTATACTGCTTTCGGGGATAGCTCAATCAATTTTGAGATTAAATTTTGGATCAAATACCCTGATGACCCAGGATTCCTTGCCATAAGAACAGCGGCTATCATAGCCATTAAATCTGCTTTTGATAAAAATAACATTACTATACCATTTCCAATTCGTACATTGGATTTTGGGATCAAAGGAGGAGAAAAACTTTCAGAGATGAACTTAAATGTTGCGGAGCGAAAGGCTTCCTAAACTATTCTGTAAAATCCTATTTATAGAGTTCTTTGCCAATATCTTCATATTTATCTCCCTCTGTCCACCTCAGATCTTCCTTGATTGAAAGGAGGTATACTGCATAGATATACGCTTTGCAATACTTTGTGAGGTAATCGTAATCTATGGTCTCAGGCTCATCACCGGGTTGATGATAATATTTTTTTATTTCATCATCCATGGCGGTGTAGCCCGGATCATAGGAAATGGCCGGGATTCCCTTTTTGGCAAAACTTACATTATCAGATCGCTCGTAGAGGTTTTCTTCGGGTACCTGATCGTCTATCACCGTGAGTCCGAAGGGTTTGCCAGACTTAATCAGCTCCGGAGCGGTGTTAGTTCTGTTCAATCCCACAACGGTGATCTTGGTAATGTCATTGTAGCCACCTGTATCCGTATTGAGGTTGTAAACGGTTTTTCTAAGTGGTATCAAAGGATGATTAGCATACCACTCACTACCCAGGAGACCAACTTCTTCCGCATTGCAGGCCAGGAATAGCAAGGATCTTTTTGGTGGGTTTTTACCAAAGTACTCCGCCGTAGTTAGCATATTGGTGATTCCAATACCATTGTCACGTGCTCCGTTATAAATGGAGTCTTCTCCTGGCACCACATTCTTTACGCCAACATGATCAAGGTGTGCTGAAATCAGGATGTATTCATCTTTCAGCTTTGGGTCAGTTCCTTCTATGTAGCCTACCACATTTGGCACGGTCAGCTCATCGATTTGTGATCCCTGGATATTCAATGAAACAGCCAGACTATCCGATTCCCTAAAAAACTTTAATCTTTCCAGGTTAGGGTCCACGATCCATCCAACCGGAAAAGTTTCCTGCTCCACTTCCTTGTCATTGAGATCGTAAGAATCATTAGACAGATAATTGATCAATAGTGGCCAGTCGAATTTGGCGGGACGATAGAGCTCAAGTAAAGCAAGAGCCCCCTTTTCCTTGAGGATGGAGATCATTTCCTCTTTATCAAGTCGTTGACCTTCCGGTGGCAATGCATAGATCCCTACAGCAATTTTCCCCTCGAAATCTTTTCCTTCAAAATCGGCTGCTGTGCCGTATTCTACAAAAACGAAACGGGTAGAGTCAACATCGATATTAGCAGGGCTTGTAAAAATCATGTCGTCCCAGAGATTGAAGACAGAGTCACCAACCACCAGCTCAGCCTTGTTGGGGATTTTAGTACGTGTCAAACCAACTTCCTGAAAAAACCCGGCTTCCTGATCAACAGGCTGAACCCCGTATGACCTGAACCGTTCGGCAATATATCTGGCGGCAATCCTGTTTTCTATGGTGCCTGTATTTCTTCCCCGCAACTCATCGGAGGCATAAAAGTACATGTGTGATTCAATCTTTTGCTGACTAACAGATTTCTTGATGTCTTTTACTATTCTCTGAGCATTGATTGAAAAACTAAAAAGCAGACAAATTGTATATAGCTGGAATTCTTTACGCATCATAATCAAATAAAACAGTACCCTCTTGAAATGCCATCATCAAAGGGGATCAGTGGAAAAATTATTACTTGGTTGGCAAAATAACTACCTCGGAACCTTCTCCTCCGGCCATTCTTCACTGAAGTCTTTCCAATATTGGTTTACGGTGGACTTCATTTCCTTATGCAACAACAGCAGGCCGATAAGGTTTGGAATGGTCATCAAAGCAATGGTAATATTTGCAACTGTCCATATAATGGTGGTATCTGCAAAAGAGGCAAAGAAGAACCCCGCTATATAGACAATCTTGTAATAGATTTCGTACTTGGAACCAAACAAATAGGTGGTGGCTCTACCTCCATAGTAAGACCATGATATGGAAGTGGAGAACGCAAAAAGCAACAGTCCGATACTGACGATATATTGCCCAAAATCCCCAAAAAATCCCATGTTGAATGCGATAGTAGTTAAAGGCGCACTGTGCAACAGAGATTTACCTATCATGCGTATGTTCTCATTGTCAGTGGCAATCTGGCCGTTGACCACATTCAGACTACCGGAGTATAGCTTTTCTCCTTCATAGACCTTCACCTCTTCAGCAAATGAATGCGCAGCAATGATGGTCAGGGGATTTGTAACCTTTCCGTTTTCGATGGTCAAAGATCCCTCATAGAATTTCTCTGTGCTCGTTCCCAGCACATGACTTCTGATCTTCTGCCTATCCTCCTGTTTACTCTCATCATATAGCTTTTCCATTACGTATACGTCCGTAAACTGGAATTCATTCTCATACTTGTTAGACCATGCGCCGGAAGAAAGCAGCACCAGGCCAGTAATCGTACAAATGATGATGGTGTCAATAAATGGCTCAAGAATCGCTACCAGACCCTCGGAAACAGGCTCATGGGCCCGGGCTGCAGCATGTGCGATGGGCGCAGATCCCTGACCCGCTTCATTAGAGAACAATCCCCTGTTAACGCCCCTATTAAAGGCGAAGGCAAAATTGGCTCCAAGGAATCCTCCGACAGCGGAAGTGCCGGTGAAAATGTCCGAGAAAATAGAAATGAAGGAAGGAAGGATATTTTCGTAATTGAATAGTATCACTGAAAGCGCACCAACGAAATAAATCACAGCCATCAATGGCACGAGCTTCTCTGTAACTTTCACAATTCGCTTAATGCCACCAATTATTACCAGAGCCAGGAATACGGTGAGCACTCCACCTGTGATAATCTGCTCGATGCCAAAAGTGGTAAAAACAGAATTTGCGATATTATTGATCTGGGGTAGGTTACCCGTACCAAAAGAGGAAAAAATCGTGGCTACAGCGAAAACCCCTCCGAGCCACACACCGGTCTTTAATACCTTCCCATTACCAAGCTTAAGGTTGAGCCTGTTCTTCATATAATACATGGGTCCACCGGCGATCAATCCATCTTCTGTTGTTTCACGGTATTTATGTGACAGGGTAACCTCCACAAACTTGGTTGTCATCCCCAGGAATGCTGTGACCAGCATCCAAAAAAGTGCTGCTGGACCTCCAAGGTGGACTGCGAGGGCCACGCCACCGATATTGCCAGTCCCAACAGTACCTGAGAGTGCTGTGGCAAGTGCCTGAAAATGTGATGCATCTCCCTGATCCCCCTTCTTATCAAACTTGCCCTTCAGTACTTTGATGGCAAATCTAAAATACCGGAGTTGAGGAAAACCAAGATATATAGTGAAAAATAAACCAGTGCCTAAAAGAAGATAAACAAACCAGGCGCCACTGCCCAGATATCCGTCTATGACGTTTAAGAGATCATTGAACTGCCTCATGCACTCATGTTAAATTTTACGATTTTGGTAAAAATATATATTTAGTATTAGTTTGACACAAACAAAATAGCTCTTCAACTTCAATATCCATATTTATCCTTCCAGCGATGTCGTAAGAACTTTCTGAGCTCGTCTTCTCTTGTGTTATGACCGGGATCGTAAAAAGTGGTGCCTTTAATCTCTTCCGGCAGAAACTCCATATCGGCAAAATTCCCCTCATGATTATGTGCATACTGATAGCCCTTACCATAGCCCTGCTCTTTCATCAATTTGGTGGGTGCATTGCGGATGGCCATCGGCACTTGAAGGTCTCCGGTTTTGGATACGATGCTTTGAGCTTCATTGATTGCACGGTAGCTGGCGTTGCTCTTGGGAGAAGAAGCCAGATAGGTGACGCATTGAGATAAGATGATTCTGGATTCGGGATAACCAATCACATTCACCGCCTGAAATGCTGAAGTAGCCATCACCAGGGCTGTTGGGTTGGCGTTGCCGATGTCCTCTGAGGCAAGGATCACGAGTCTTCTTGCAATAAATTTTACGTCTTCTCCACCTTCGATCATTCTGGCCAGGTAATAAACTGCTGCATTGGGGTCACTCCCGCGAATGGATTTGATAAAAGCAGAAATGATGTCATAATGCATCTCGCCTTTTTTATCATACAATACCGTCTTCCGCTGAGCTGCTTCAATGGCCTTTTCATTGGTGATAACCACTTTTTTACCATCTTCTGCTTTGACAATAAGCTCCAGAAGATTGAGCAATTTTCGTGCATCCCCACCGGATAAATTGAAAAGCGCTTCCGTTTCCTTCAGCTTTACTTCAATCTTCTTCAGCTCTTCATCTTTGCTGATCGCCATTTCACAAATCGCAGTCAGGTGTTTAGTCTCCAGGTGCTTTAGGGTATAGACCTGGCACCGCGACAGCAAAGCACCATTTACTTCAAAACTAGGATTTTCAGTAGTAGCTCCAATGAGCGTAATCGTACCCTTTTCTACGGCTCCCAACAGGGCATCCTGCTGAGATTTATTGAACCTGTGGATCTCATCTATAAACAATATGGCTTTGCTTCCCGGTCTGATGTGGTTGATCACTTCACGTACATCCTTTACACCGGAACTGATAGCGCTTAGTGTATGAAATGGCACCTTCACCTGGTTGGCAATGATATTGGCTAGTGTGGTCTTGCCCGTTCCCGGAGGTCCCCATAGAATCATGGAAGGCACTTTTCCGGAAAGGATCGTTTTTCTCAAAACACCCTTCTCACCTACCAAATGCTCTTGCCCTACCAGCTCATCCAGGGAGCGGGGTCTCATACGTTCTGCTAAAGGCGAAGGATCTTGAAACATGTTAATATTATTCTCAGGTTTAAAGATATTATCTATAATTTTAGCCAACCGTCACAACCCTGATAAAATGAGATCCGGCCTGTTCTTTTTGTTCTTTAGTCTACTGCCTTTCGCACTGATCAGCCAAAGTAAAGATGAAGACCTGGTGGTGCTCCAGCAAACTGCAGAGTGGCTGGAGCAGAAGCTTACCTATCATTACTACAACATTGATGATGAAGAATGGTGGAACAACCGGTTTAATTTTGATCCCGAAACCCTAAAGGCAACCATTAGAAATATCTCAACCGAAAACCTTGGTGCCATTCAGGACAGAACACACATGCAGCGGGTCTTCCAGTTTGGTGATCTCAACCCATACACCATTAATATAGAAGAAGCAAAAACCAATTCAGGTAGACTGGTAAAAGGAAAGACGATCCGAATAGGGACGTATCAACAGGCAAAAGACATTAGTCAAATTAAAAATGGAACAGTACCCTCAAATGCATCTTTCCTATATCTGTCCATCCCTAAGGCATACGAAGACAGTACTACCAACTTTGCTGAAACCATCGTTGAGAAGTTTGAACAGGCAATACTCGTCGCCACCAAGGTCTATCACACAGAAAGTTTTGAAAGCGATGCCACGCAGTTGGTGAGTGTCCTTGAAGATGATAGGTTCCTATCCCCTGATAACACAAGTCTTACAATCAATAAGATCTTTGAGGATGCCCTGGAACTGGAACAGTATGATGTGAATGATCAACTCATCAGAAAAGCCTACCTGAAGATCAATCCGGATCAGAAAACGATTCAGTGGGTGAGCATCAAAGGACAGGAATCCATGGTAGATATAGCCCTTAAGTTTGGAGAGGAGAATGATTTCGAACTGAAGGGCTCGAATTTGCACTTATTTTTTGTCAATAAGCACGAATTCCACCTCGTGGAAAATGGGGCGGAAACGGTATTCATTCGGGATAACTCCTTCGAGAAAGGCAGGCCGTATTATAGATGATTTTAAATACTTGCTACTTGATCCAAATGGCCTGGGTAAAGGCACCATTGACAGCTGCATCCCAAACCTCCAGGCGAACCCATTTTCTTCCCTTTAGATTCAGATTCTTTTTGAAAATCTGCTCACCAAATGGTGTAGTGTCTTCTAAACTTATCCTTTCCCTGAATACTTTATCCCCATCTCCTGAAATAATCTCAGCATGACTGAGTGGAAAGGTCCAATTCACTTTGAATTGAATCTCGGCTTTCCCGTTTCCAGGGAGTGACACGATTTCACCCAACAGGGTTCCATTTACTGAAAACTCGGGGATGAGTACTTCACCAGTAGTGGAAAAGAACCTCCCTTTCTCCATAGCCTCCAATACCTCAGGCCAGCCATCAGAAAATTTCGGGATCTCATCAATCATGAGGTAATTGGTGTTCATGTTGGCCCACATCTCATTTTCTTGGGTCACAGTAAACAGGTCTGCCTCGGCAATCACGCGTTTCGGTTGACCCCAATTGTTCATATCATCAAAAAGATCGAGTACCCGGATGCCAAGCCGATCATAAGACAGGTCTGCAGGCATCGGCTTCCAGGCAGCACCTAAAAACCGATCAGATAAATAAAAATCCTCGGAATTGTATTTGTCCGGATAACCGATAGAACCTTTGATACGGGGGTGAGCCGTCCACGCCAGTCCATTTTCCACTTCCAAAAGTTTCAACATTTCCTCTGAAGAACCCACATGATATACCTTACCATAGATTGGATCGTTTAGCAAGAATGGAACTTCATCGTTACGTTCCATCACCCAGTAAACAGGTTTCGGGAAAAATTGCATCCAATGACCTCCGAGGTGTTCGTTCGGTTCTTCACCCGGTAACAAAAGAAATTCCTCATCCGAGAGTCGTGCGCACTCATCAAACAAGGTTTTAAGTTCCTTCAATCGAAGTGAGTCTGGCCCTTTGGGATGTGCTGTATAGTGGAATTCTCCCAAGTGTACTATATCAACACCCAATGATTTAAAAACATCTACAAACTCCGGTATGTCAGGCACTGGCTTGCCTGCGAGAACCACTTTCATTATAAACTCATTATGAAAGTGACTTGAAAGTGTCTTGTAGCCTGGCAGTTCTTCATACTGATCACCTCGAGTAAATTTCTTTACATCTTCGATGGTATTTTCAGCATCTGCATCATTGATGAGTACAAAGAAATTCAACCTTTGATCGGTGCCGGGAGGTGCATTAAACCAGGGGACATATCGCAAGTCTCCTTTTGGATCATGACGAATCCCAATGCCATAGCCAGCGAGAAAATCCCGGTAGTAGTTGCCATGCCAAACAAACTCCAGGTTGAAAGCCTCATCCAGGGGATAAAAATACTGGTGAGGTGGCGGGAAAACTGCTATAGTACCTGCCTCCTGAGCCCCAAGAATCACACGATGTTTGACTTCCAGATTTTTTGATCCTGTTTGCAGTGGATCAGACGTTCTCATACTGCCATCCGTTTCAATCCAGTTTACTGAGCTCCATTTTTTGGTAGTTGAAACCAGTCCGGCATCATAAATAATCGCCCTTCCGTCATTTTCAGTAGCCACTACTGCAGCAATATTTATCAATGGACTGCCATTATACAGCGTAATCTCAAGATGGCCCATAAACTCATCAAAACTGACATCTGAGATCTTTATTAAAGTTCTGCTACCACTGCTGGTTACTGTGAGTTCATTTTTGTCAAGCTTCATGGACCGACTGAAATACTTTCGCCCGTGTACTTTATCAAAAAATACCGTCCAGCCATTTCGATCCAGGTTTCGCTGCCCCACCGATAAGATAAAGGAGGGGTCCAGGTTTTCACCTACGGTCTTGAATGAATCACCTTTCTTGATCGCCAGAGAATTGAAAAGAGGTGCATCTGAGGTCATGTCCAACACCACCATTGCAACAGTATTTGGTCCAGCCTCCCATGTTACAGTGATCTGCTCACCTATGGCTTCAACCTCTGCCTTGCTGCTAAGTGGTTGAGAGATATTAATGCGTGACTGAGCGCCAACATGAAAAGAAAACAAGACCAACAGGAGAAGGGGCAAAGGGTTCATGCTCACAAAAGGTTTGGTTAAATATAAATGAAACTTATATCAGACCAGTAAAAAGTTACATCGAGAGGCTAAGCTGATTTTTGATCACTTTTTTGCTTTGCAAGCATCCAGCTGTTTTTGCAGCTCTGCCATTTTATGTGCTTCAGCTGCATTAGTCTGAGCTACCTTTGCCTGTCTTTGGCTTCAACTGCATTTTCTTCTGCAATAGCTTGTTGCCTCATTGCATCAAGTGCATTAACCTCAGCCATTTTTTGAGCCTCATGGGCGACCTTTTCTAATTGAGCAACTCTTTTTTATTTATTGCCTTTATATCAGAGTCACAGGCATTCAGTGAGAATAATGTAAGTACGATTAATATTCTTTTCATGATTCAGTTTCTTATCAAATAAATTTAGGTATACTATTTGCATAATCAAATCCGTTGTTTCCGGGAGACTTCGTACCTTTCATCAAATTTTAAAATCATGGTTAAGAACTCAGCATTTATTACCCTTTTTTTCATCTCATTTATCACCGTTGCACAGGTTGGCAATCAATTCCCATTGATAGAAGGAGAAAACCTAAAAAATGAATTTATTAACCTTCCTGAAGATACAAAAGGCAAGCATACTATCATTGGAATTGCTTTTTCTAAGAAAGCTGAAAACGATCTAAAAACGTGGTTTAGCCCTGCTTATAATCAGTTTATTAAGGATCCTGATAAAAACAGCATTTTCCAAATTGACTACGATGTGAACCTCTATTTCGTGCCCATGTTTACGGGAGCAAAAAGACCTGCATATAAAGCCACGATGGAAAAAGTAAAGAAAACCATAGATCGCAGACTTGAACCCTACGTACTTTTCTACAAGGGTAAGGTCAAAGACTACGAAGCCCCACTAGGGTTTGATGAAAAAGACATCCCTTATTTCTATTTGCTGGATGAATCAGGGAAAATTATCTGGACCACAAAAGGCAGATATTCTGATCGTAAGATGCAGGAAATAATTGACCAACTACCCTTCTAAAAGAAACCCAATTATTCTATGGCTGAAAAGGGCCCGATTGGTGTATTTGACTCAGGGTATGGGGGATTAACTGTCCTAAAGTCCCTGGTCAAAAAGCTGCCAAGTTACGATTTCCTCTATCTCGGTGATAACGCACGAACACCCTATGGTACTCGATCGTTTGAGACCATTTATCAATACACCCTACAAGCTGTAAAATACTTATTTAGTCAGGGTTGTCCACTCATCATTGTGGCATGCAATACAGCCTCTGCCAAAGCATTGAGAAACATTCAGCAACTGAACTTACCACATATCGCTCCTGACCGGAGAGTGTTGGGAGTACTTAGGCCAACTTCTGAAACCATTGGTGAGCAAACGAAAACCGGTCATATCGGAATACTTGGCACCAAAGGCACCATCCAATCCGAATCCTACCTGATTGAAATCAACAAGTTTTTCCCGGATGTGAAGGTCACGCAGGAAATTTGTCCCATGTGGGTTCCTCTAGTGGAAAATGGTGAACAGAATGGTCCGGGAGCTGATTATTTTATTCAAAAAAACCTCAAAAACATTCTTGCGGCAGATCCTAAAATTGACACTTTACTATTGGCATGCACTCATTATCCTTTGTTAATCCCAAAAATCAGGAAGCATGTCCCCTCAAACATCAAAATTATTGATCAGGGTGGAATAGTGAGCGACAGTCTGGTGGACTATCTGAAAAGACATACTGAAATTGAAACCAGGCTGCAACAATCCGGAACTGTCAATTTTTTTACCACCGATGATGAAAATACTTTCAATGAGAAAGCAACCTTGTTTTACGGTAGAAAAACAATCGCGAAAAAGACTGATTTGAATATAAGGTAAAACACCTATTTTCAGGCTTAAGCATCCAGAATCTTCTTAAACGGTTCAATTTTACATAAATTGTAATAAATTGAAGATAACTAAGTCATGAAAAAAATCATTCTGCTTAGTCTGCTTATTCACACCCTAAACATCACAAAAGCAGAAGACCAAGAATTTATTCCGATACAAAAACAAGTAGCGCTGTGTGAGGTGAATCAGGCTGCTGTTACGGGACCGAATAGTTTGAGCGGTTATTTTGCTTCATTATTTGAAACAGAAAACTGGCCTGCGCGGTGGTATTGCGGCAACTGGAGCGAAACGGATGGTTGGATCACAATCATTTCTGATTCATTGATTTTCACAGCCTATCTATCCATTCCGCTGCTCTTACTTTTTTTCCTCAGCAAACGGAAGGAAGTACCCTATAAAAAATTTCTGATCCTCTTCAGTGCATTTATTCTCCTATGTGGGTTCACGCATTTTCTTGAGGTAGTCATCTTCTGGGACCCAGTATATCGTCTCGCTGGTTTCGTGAAATTACTGACAGGCATAGTTTCATGGGTCACAGTTATTGCGCTGGTGCAGGCAGTTCCAATCGCACTCACATTCTACAAGAGAGAAACCTATGAGAAGGTAGCTGAAGAAAAAAGAATGCTTGAAAACCAGCTAGATCTATTTATTAAATATACTCCCGGAGCCATGGCCATGTTTGACACAAAAATGCGGTACATCAAGGCAAGTGATCAGTGGTACAAAGATTATGGGATCAAGGATGATATTACGGGTAAGTCACACTATGAGATATTTCCTGTATTGTTGGAAATGCCCGAGTGGCTAGACTACCACCAGCGGTCTATGAACGGTGAGATCATCAAACAAGAAGATTATGGATATTCAAATCCGGATGGATCCATGACCTACATAAAGTTCGAATCCAGACCCTGGTTCAAAAATAATAATGAAATTGGTGGCATTATCATGTTTACAGAGGATGTAACAAACCTGGTAATATCAAGAAAAAAAATTGAAGATTCTGAAAAACGTTTTCGTGAATTACTTGAATCTACACCAGTTGCAATGGTTATTGCAGATGAAAGTGGCAAAATAGAAATCAATAACAGGGAAGCCACCAATTTATTAAAGTACTCCAGTCAGGATTTGAAGGGTACGCCATTAAAATCCATTGTTTCAAAGAATTATGATAAACTGGAAAAACAATTAAAAAAATACTTTGCTAAAAAACCACTCAATCGATCTTCCAGGATAGAAGAAGACATTTATTGTAAACCGAAAAAAGGTGAAGAATTCCCCGTGGAAATTGTCTTGGGTTCCATACATACAGAGGGCAAAACACTGACAGCTGCTTCAATCACCAATATCTCGGAAAAGAAAAAGATAGAGCACGAGCGCAATGAAATCAATAAGATGCTAGAGGAGCAGGTGGGGGAACGTACAATGGAACTAAAAAAAGTCAATCAGGAGCTTGAATCATTCACTTATTCTGTTTCTCATGATTTGCGGGCTCCACTTAGAGCCATTAGTGGTTTTGCCAGTGCCCTGGAGGATGAACTAAAAAACCTGGATCCAGACACAAAATTGTATCTCGAGCGAATAATATTCAATACTTCAAAAATGGGGAATCTGATTGATGATCTCCTCACCTTCAGCAGACTCACAAGAAAGAAAAATGAAAAGGAAGTAATCTCGACAAAAGAGTTGATAAGTGAGATCATCCGAAACAATGATGACTACAAGCAATTAAATATTGAAGTTGATGACCTACCTGACGTAATGGGTGATAAGGCGATGTTGGATGTTGTATTCAGTAACCTCATATCAAATGCGGTAAAATACAGCAGTAAAAACCCAAAACAGCTGATTTCCATTTCTGGTGAAAAACAGAAATCCAAAGCAATAATTACAATTGAAGACAATGGTGTAGGCTTTGATATGAAATATGCCAGTAAGCTTTTCGGTGTTTTTCAACGATTACACACAGAAGCTGAATTTTCCGGGACCGGAATTGGTCTGGCCTTGTGTAAGAAGATCATCGACCGACATCAGGGAACAATCGACATTCAATCCGAAATTAACAAAGGAACTAAAGTTACGCTAACACTAAATACCCAATGAAAGAATCCGAACGACCGGTAGAGGTTTTGCTCATCGAGGATAATCCTGATGATGCTGCTCTGGCAATACGAGCATTAAGAGAATTTATGACTAATGAAATCGTATGGCTAAAAGATGGTGAAGAGGCCATGAACTTTTTATTTGGTAAAGAAGAATATAGTGGAAGAGACATCAGCAATAAACCAAAAGTGATTCTGTTGGACCTGAAAATGCCTAAGGTGGATGGAACAGAATTACTCCAAATCCTAAGAATGGATAAGCTTACCAAGAATATACCCGTGGTGGTGATGACCTCTTCCAAGGAGGATGCTGACCTTAAAAAATGCTATGAGTACGGAGTAAACTCATATGTGGTGAAACCGATTGATTTTGGTCAGTTTATTAAAGCTGCCCGCCAAATAAGTATGTACTGGCTGCTTGTCAATGAACCCCCAAACTTGGACTAATTTAGCAAAATTGGAAAAAGATAAAATAAACATACTGCTTCTTGAAGACAACCCTGATGATATCCTGCTTCTGAAACAGGCGTTGAAAAAGTCGGACATGAGTGTGAATCTTAATGTCACAACCGGTCTGGGAGAATTTACTAACTATATAAAAGAGGGATTAGACTCCACAGATATCATCATTTCTGACTACAATCTCCCCTCATTCACAGGACTAGATGCGCTCAAGGTCCTTCGTGATATCAATCAGATTATTCCGTTTTTCTTTCTCACTGGTTTCCTGGGAGAAGAAAAGGCTGTTGAAGTGATGCGGCATGGGGCAAATGATTTCTTGCTAAAGGATCATGTGGCCAAAGCCCCTAAAATCATTCTCCAGCTACTGGAAGAGGCCAAACTAAGGGAAGAATCTGCCAGATATCAGGCCCAGTTACTCTATCGAAACGGCATCCTCAAGACCTTGATGGAAAGCGCTGTAGACCTGATCTTTCTCCGGGACTTGAGAGGCAACCTGATTGAAGTAAACGAAGGCTTTTGCAGGTTTTTTAACAAGCCACAGGAAAAGCTTATTGGAGAAAATATCAAAAAATTGTTTGAGCAGGATGTCTTGGAAAAAATCCTGACAACAGATCAGGAGGTACTCAAGAAAGAGGGGCCTGTTACGCTGGAGCTTGACTATTACAGCAAAGGAAAGAGATTTGTTTTTGAATCCATCAAGACACCCCTCAAAGACGAAGAAGGTAAGAGCATTGGCTTTGTTGATGTAACAAGGGACATTACAAAAAAGAAACTGGATGATGAGGCGCTCCGAACCAGTCAGCAACTTTTAAAACAATCTGAGAAGCAATCCTTGTCCGGAAGCTTTGAATACAACATCCCCAAGGGCAAGCTGCTTTGTTCACAACAATTCACGAAAAATCTTGGGTTTGATTCAGAGGTAAAGAAGATCACCTATGATGAATTTCTTGATCGTGTCAATGAAGCAGAGAGAGAGATTTTCGAATATGAATTGAAGAGAGCCATCAAGGAAAATTCTGAGTTCTACATGGAACATCGCTGCACCAGGATAAATGACAAAAAAATCATTCATTGTAAGACCTATCTGGTACCCGACCCAAACAGAAGCAGCGAAGGATATTACTTCGGCATCATGACGGATGTGACAAAAGATAGACAGCTGAGAAAATCGATGTTGGATATCCAGGAAAAAGAACGGAAGACCATCGCATCCAACCTCCACGATAGTCTTGGACAGAAGCTGGTTGCATCCAAGATGTTTCTCAGCCAGCTGGAAGATGATGCTTCTGGGGCGTTGCTCCGAGCCAGTAAATTGATTGATCAGAGTATTGACGAAATCAGGAGCCTGTCCAAAAACCTTTCGCTTTACACCATTCAGGGACTGGGCCTAAAATCTGCTATCGAAGACGTGATGAGTACTTTTCCTGAAACTACATCAGTAGAATATGAACTGGATTTTGATGAGATAGAACTCTCCGATGAACTGAGTACCCAGATCTATCGAATTACTCAGGAGGGAATCACCAATATCCTCAAATACGCAAAAGCCAGTGAAGTCGGTTTGTCTATGAGTCGCGAAAACCATTTTCTGAATCTCATCATTTCAGACAATGGAGTTGGATTCAATTCTGCTAAGGAATATACTGGCAACGGGCTCAAAAACATCCGTGAAAGAGTAGCCAGATGCAGTGGATTCCTCGAGATCGTATCCGGCAAAGCAGGTACTACCCTCAAAATTAAGGTCCCGGTAAAATAGCTTCCTGACTGGTTAGGCCAGCCAGGACTCCACTTCTTCTTTTGTTGGGTTTTGAATCTCCAGCTTCAGCTTTTTCCGCATTCCACAAACGTCATTAAAAAGCTTGTTTACGTTTGCTTCTTTTAGTTGCTTGATAGTATTGAAACCTAATTTCTGCAATATTGGCACCAGTTCCTTTCGAACCCCTACATTGACATAATCACCTTCCGACGCCATTGTTGGCTTCTTGGCAGGTCTCATCTGAGGGAAAAACAATACATCCTGGATGGAATTACTATTGGTCATGATCATCGTAAGCCGGTCGATGCCAATACCCACTCCGGATGTTGGAGGCATTCCGTATTCCAGGGCACGCAGGAAGTCTTCATCCAGGGCCATAGCTTCTTCATCTCCCCGCTTGGCCAGTTCCAATTGCTCCTCAAATCGCTCACGCTGATCAATGGGATCATTCAACTCAGAGTAAGCATTCATGATTTCTTTTCCATTACAGATCACCTCAAACCGCTCCACCAAACCTTCTTCCGATCGGTGCTTCTTTGTCAATGGTGACATCTCCACAGGATAATCCATAATAAATGTAGGCTGAATCAAATGTGGCTCACATTTTTCGCCAAAGATCTCATCAATCAGCTTTCCTTTGCCCATCGAGTCATCCATGTCCACCTTCAGATCCTTACATACTTTCTTGAGCTGCTGCTCGTCCATTTCCGATATGTCGATACCTGTGAAGTGCTCAATCGCTTCAAACATCGTGAATCGCTTCCACGGCCTTTGGAAATCAATGGTGTTTTCACCCACCTTTACTTTGGAATCACCATGCAGACTCAAGGCCACCTTCTCTACGGCTTCTTCCATGAAATCCATCATCCAGAAGTAATCTTTGTAAGCCACATACAGCTCTACCTGGGTGAATTCAGGATTGTGGAAACGTGACATACCTTCGTTTCGGAAATCCTTGGCAAACTCATATACCCCATCAAATCCCCCAACGATTAGCCTTTTCAAATAAAGCTCATTGGCTATCCTGAGATAAAGCTTCATGTTGAGTGTGTTGTGATGTGTCTCAAAAGGTCGTGCTGCCGCACCACCATGAATGGGTTGAAGGATGGGCGTTTCTACTTCGAGGTAGCCTTTGCTATTGAAAAAATCGCGCAGCGTATTGATCAGCTGCGTTCGCATCTTAAATGTCTCCTTAACCTTGGGGTTTACAATCAGGTCCAGGTAACGCTGTCTGTAGCGTTGCTCGGGATCACTGAAGGCATCGTGGGTTTTCCTCTGACCTTTATCGTCCTCCGTCTCCTTTACAATAGGTAGTGGATGAAGCGACTTTGACAGTAAGGTCAGCTCCTGTACATGAATAGAGATCTCACCCATCTGTGTGGTAAAGACATAGCCTTTTACCCCGATGATATCTCCAATGTCAAGTCGTTTCTTAAAAATGTCATTGTAAAGGGATTTATCATCTCCGGGGCAAATGTCGTCCCGCCGAAGATAAATTTGTATTCTCCCGGTACTGTCCTGAATCTCAGCAAACGAAGCAGATCCCATGATTCTACGACTCATGAGTCTCCCGGCAATGGAAACGCTTTTGTAGTCAGTCTTTCTACGCTCGTAGTTTTCTTTGATGTCCTGTGCAGAAACATCTACATCAAATAAAGAAGCTGGGTAGGGATCTATACCCAATTTCATTAAGTCTTCTCGTTCCTTTCTACGTTGTATTTCTTGTTCGCTAAGCATTTACTTTAGGCTTTTTCTTTTCTTCTTCTTTTTAGTTCTGTTTTTACCAGTGCATATTCCCGGCTGCTCTGTCCGGCTATTGAGGTGTTTTCCTCTGCCCGTCTAAACAGATAGGGCAAAACTTTTTCCACAGGTCCATAGGGCACGTACTTTGCAACATTGTAACCCATGTTAGACAATTTGAACGATATATTATCGCTCATTCCCAATAGTTGCGCAAAGTAAACACGTTCGTCGCTCTTTTTTATCCCTTTGGCCTGCATAAGTGAGGCAAGTAGCTGACAAGAATGCTCATTATGCGTCCCGGCACAGACTGCAAAACGATCAATATGATCAACCGCGAAGGTCAACGCATCTTTGTATGCTTGATCGGTAGATCTTTTATCTGGCTGTACAGGATCAGGGTAATCTTTGTCCTCTGCCCAATCTCTTTCTTTCTCCATATAGGCACCCCGCACTACTTTAGCACCAAAAAAGCAACCACTTTTTGAGACCTTTTCAAAATCGGCCTTCATCCTTTCCAGGGCATCCTTGAGGTATAGTTGATAGGTAATAAATACCATGGGAGCCTGCTGGTTATACTTCAACATGAGATCAATCACAATGTCATCAATGATCTCCTGAATCCAGCTTTCTTCAGCATCCACCATAAACCGAAGATTGTTGTTTACCACCCGGTCAGCAACCCGATGAACTCTGTCTTCAAACCTGTCAATGGCTTGCTGCTCCTTTTCGGTGAGTATCTTTCCGGATTGCTTTTTCTTCATGAGGCTGGCAGAGCCCAGGCCAGTAAGCTTTATCACACAGTAGGGAATGCCAGGTGTATTTTTAGCGAAATCCGCCACCCTGAGCGCCTCCTCCATCGTGTCATCAAAACTTTGCTCGGTCTCCTGGCCCTCTACTGAATAATCCAGAATTGTTTTGACATTAAACTTCTCAAGGTGATCGATGGTATGCTTGCAGTCTTTGATAGAAACCCCACCGCAGAATTGTTTGAAGAGGGTATCTCGTATCAATCCTTTTACTGGAAGCCTCAGTTTCAATGCTGCGTTTGTCAGAAACGTTCCTACATCCACCATCCACGAAAATCGCATCGACAAAAAGAGAAGATATGTCTTTCTCAGCTCGCCCGTCTCCTTCGAAGCGAAGCCAATTGCCGTATCCTCAAAGTTGATTTCTGAATTTTCTGACATAGTTTTGAACAGCGATGCAAAGATAGCATCATCATTGAACCTTTTTTCTTTTATCATTTATAGTGGAACTATCCAGGGATATTCTTTTTATCAATTCACCTAATGAAGCACTTCAGGAGGTAATACAACAGCTTAAGCCTGATAAAGTTGCTTTGCTGGTGGATGAAAATACGGCCGAACATTGTTTGCCTTATTTTGAGCATGATAAGCACTTGATCATTGAGATCAAAAGTGGTGAGATCAATAAAAACCTACGAACCTGCGAGCATATCTGGGAAGAGCTTACCACTGCAGGATTCTCCAGGAAATCACTCCTCATCAATGTCGGTGGAGGTGTCATTGGTGACATGGGAGGATTCGCAGCATCTACTTACAAGCGTGGCATCCGCTTTGTGAACTATCCCACTACCCTGCTGGCCATGGTAGATGCCAACATTGGTGGAAAGCTAGGCATTGACTTCATGGGATTGAAAAATCACATTGGACTGTTCAATGACCCGGAAAGGATAATGATTTTTACAGAATTCCTGAAGACTTTGCCTCAAAGAGAGCTTAGATCCGGTTTTGGAGAGGTGATCAAACACGGACTGATCCGGGACAAAGAGTATTGGAATGAAACTCTAAAATCCGAATTTCCTGAAATGGATTGGAAAAAGGTCATCCAACGATCTGTGGAGATCAAGTCAAAGGTGGTGAAGGAAGATCCGAAAGAAAATGGTCTTAGAAAAATCCTAAACTATGGTCACACCCTAGGTCATGCTGTGGAAACATGGTACCTCAACCATCAAAAGAGTTTACTTCATGGGGAAGCCATTGCTGTGGGCATGATCCTTGAGGCACACTTAAGCTTTCAGCTTAAACTGCTGGATGAGAAATCCTTGAATGAAATTACCGGATACATCACGTCGATTTATGAGGGCATAGCAATCCCACCCATGGAAAATCTCATGGAATTGATGGGGCAAGACAAGAAAAATGTTGGTAATGAAATCAACTTTTCCCTGCTAGAGAAGATTGGGAAGTGTGTTTATGATATGAAAGTGGATGAAAAAATGATCGCGGCGGCGATTGATTTCTACAATACCCTCAAATAAAAAGATCTTCTTTTTCTTCAATACCCAAATCAGTACGGCTATTGTGAGTTTTGACCTTATTTTTGCTGACTTTCTTAGGGTTTGAAAAAACAAGTGCAAAAGTACCTACCACCGCAGTGATTAAAATGGTTGCTATCGTTCTAGTAAATGACATATTTATTATTAAGACAATCAATTAACGAGAATGGTTGTAGTATGGTTCTACTTGATTCTAAAAATATTATAATTTGAGATCAATAATTTCAAAATTCGATAAAAGCCTTCTGGGAGTCGTTAGATTAACCTCTTCAAAAAGTGAAAGTAACCGTGCACTGCTTATCAATGCATTAAGTGGGAATAAAATGACCCTGGAAAACCTTTCGGCAGCCAGGGATACCCAAACCATGATGAGGCTGTTTCGCGAAAAAGGTGAAATATGGGATGTACTAGATGCCGGAACCACCATGCGATTTTGTACGGCCTACCTGGGAGTGAAGGGGCAAGGTGAAACGATCACCGGAACACCCAGAATGAAAGAGAGACCCATAGGTTTGCTGGCTGATGCCCTCATAAAACTGGGTTCGAAAGTGGATTACATGGAAAAAGCAGGGTACCCACCGCTGAAGATCCAGGGTATCAAAGAACAGCAAACAAAAAATATCCAGATTCCCGGCAATGTAAGCAGCCAATTCATCAGTGCTCTACTCATGATCGGCCCGGTTCTACCACAAGGCCTTGAACTGGAGCTGACCACAGAGATTTTCAGCCGGCCTTATATTGAAATGACCCTGGCCCTGATGGATCACTTTGGTGTAAAAAGTCAGTGGAACGGAAATACAATCTCTATTAAACCTCAGGCTTATCAGGCGCAGGCCTATACCATTGAAAGTGACTGGTCCGGTGCCAGCTACTGGTTTTCACTTGCCGCTTTGGACACTAGTCCAAATCTTGTCCTCACGGGATTAAAAGAAAAAAGCCTGCAGGGAGATCAACAGATTGTTAATATCATGCGGGAATTGGGACTTGCAACTAAATATAGTGATGGAGGGGTAAGACTTACGAAGGCAGAGTCCCCTAACAAATCAGTGCAAATAGATTTCAAAACCTGTCCTGACCTGGCTCAAACTGTCATGGTAACTGCTGCTATAAAAGGTGTTTCGCTACAGATGACTGGGCTGGAAAGTTTAAGGATCAAAGAAACGGACCGCATCGCCGCCATGACCAATGAACTCAAAAAGATTGGTGCTCAGCTTAGCGAAGAAGGTTCAACCTGGACATTGACACCTGGGGTAGTGCCAGATAAAATCGCCCCAATTGAAACCTATGAAGATCACCGTATGGCCATGGCCTTTGCTCCGGTTTGTCAGGTCAGAGATATTGAAATCCTGGATCCTGAGGTGGTCAACAAATCATATCCTGCTTTTTGGGAGGACCTGAGAAGTGTCGGCATTGAGATAAAATAGATTTCTTTCTCCACTTTCGGGAACACATTTCTCCAATTGCTGTTGGTAAAGAAAGGTTATTTACCCAATTTCAATTTTTATAAGTTGAATAGGTGAGTTAAGAATAAATCTATGAAAGAAACATACTACAACAGAGAAGACCTGAAGAAATTTGGCAATGTGACTGAGTTTCAGAAGGAATTGGGTGATAAATTTTTTGAATACTATGGTAAGGTATTCGAACCAGGGGCACTTACAGCCCGTGAAAAATCTTTGATAGCCCTGGCGGTAGCTCATACGATTCAGTGCCCATATTGCATAGATGCCTATACAGCAGATACAATGGCCAAGGGTTGTGACGAAGAACAGATGATGGAAGCCGTGCATGTGGCATCGGCGATCAGGGGCGGTGCTTCATTGGTTCATGGTGTGCAGATGATGAATCAGGTCAAGGAAAAAATGATGTAAGGTGTCTTCACTAAACAAACTAAAACATAGATTTTCGTCTCCCGACAGCCAAATTGAGTTGTTGGATGATCATGCTACGTTGGGCATTCCAAGTTTCCGGGATAAACTGGAAGGAATTGGTCTTTATCCACTAAAGCCAACGGGAATCGAGATATTCCAGGTGAACATAGGTAAAATGTGCAACCAGGAATGTAAGCATTGCCATGTGGATGCCGGACCTGACCGCAAGGAGATCATGACCCGGGAAACCATGCAGCAATGTCTCGATGCCATTCGAGGTGCTAATATCCAAGTGGTGGATATTACCGGAGGTGCGCCAGAAATGAATCCTGACTTCAGGTGGTTTGTAGAAGAGATTTCAGCCATGGGCAAATCCATCATCGTCAGGTGTAACCTCACCATTATCATGGCGAATCCTAAATACAACGACCTACCCGAGTTTTACAAAAAACATAAGGTTAACGTTGTTTCGTCACTGCCCTACTTCACGGCCAGACGGACAGATGCTCAGCGTGGTGATGGGGTTTTTGAGAAATCAATCCAGGCACTTAAAAAACTTAACGAAGTGGGATACGGTCATGACCCATCCCTAAAACTAGACCTGGTGTACAATCCATCGGGAGCATTCCTACCTGCAGACCAGGCACAGCTTGAGAATGACTTCAAGGTTAAGCTGAGAGATGGGTATGGTATCAACTTCAACAACCTCTTTGTAATCACTAATCTTCCGATCAGCAGATTCCTGGACTACCTCGTGAATTCCGGAAACTATGATGACTACATGAATGAGTTGGTCAATAATTTCAACCCATCGGCTGCTTTTGGAGTAATGTGTCGAAATACCTTGAGTGTTGGATGGGATGGTTACATATACGATTGTGATTTCAATCAGATGCTGGATATGAAAGTGGATTCAAAAGCCAGGCATATATCTCAGTTTGACATCAAAGCACTTGAACAACGGGAGATCAGGATCAATCAACATTGCTTTGGATGTACTGCGGGAGCTGGTTCAAGCTGTGGAGGTACCCTAACGTAACTTTATGGATAACTACCTTGATACAACCACAGATGTATACAAGCAAGCTGCATTGACTCCAGATGTAGGTCTATGCTGTACCACAACACCTGTTTGGGCCTTTCCCGGGTTGAATATTCCGAAAAAGATGCTGGAAATGAATTATGGCTGTGGCTCTACGGTTCATCCCAGAGATCTCGTAAATAATCCGAAGGTTTTATATGTTGGTATCGGCGGAGGAATGGAGCTACTTCAATTTGCATATTTCAGCCGATCCAGGGGAAGCATCATCGGGGTGGACAGCGTAGATGAAATGCTCACAGCGTGTAATCAAAACCTGGATAGAGCAGTAATGGAGAATGACTGGTTTGACAGGGAATCAGTTTCCACCATAAAGGGAACAGCACTCGATTTGCCACAGGAGGATAATAGTGTGGATGTGGCAGCACAAAACTGTCTGTTTAATATCTTCAAGCTCCAGGACCTGAAAACTGCACTTGCTGAGATGTACCGGGTATTAAAACCCCATGGCAGGTTGATTCTGTCTGATCCCATTAGTGACCAGCCCCTACCTCCACATCTGGTGGACGACCCTCAGCTGAGAGCACTTTGCCTGAGCGGTGCGCTTCCATTGAAAACTTATATAGACCTCATCACGGAGATTGGGTTTGGAACGGTAGAGATTAGAGCCAGAAGACCATACCGGATCCTGGATAAGGATACCTACAACCTTACTGAAAATATTTTCCTCGAAAGCGTAGAGGTTTGCGCTATCAAAGACCCCATGCCGACAGATGGTCCATGTGTGTTTACGGGAAAAACTGCCATCTACTTTGGTCCGGAGAATTATTATGACGATCACAAAGGACATGTTCTCTCCAAAAACCAGCCTTTATCAGTCTGTGATAAAACTGCCAATAACCTGGCTATGCTTGGAAGAAAGGACATCTTTATTTCAAATAGTACCTTCTTCTATGATGGCGGCGGATGCTGCTAAATGTAGTCAGGCAACCCTTTAACGCATTTGCTATATTATTTTTTGGCAAAAGGCTGAACGCTTATCAATAATTGACGTATAGCTTATTAAGATTTTTTTACCCATTAAAAACCCATATTACTTATGAGCTTAAGAATAGGTGATGATGCACCCAATTTTACTATAGAGACCACTGAAGGAAAAATCAATTTCCACGAATGGTTAGGCGACAGCTGGGGACTTTTATATTCACACCCTGCTGACTATACACCAGTATGTACCACAGAGCTTGGACGAACAGCCTCTCTCAAGGGTGAATTTGAAAAACGGAATACCAAAGTACTGGCAGTAAGTGTTGATGACCTCGAATCACATCAAGGCTGGATCAAGGATATCAATGAAACGCAAAACGTAACGGTTAACTTTCCGATCATTGCTGATCCGGAAAGAAAAGTGGCCACTCTGTATGACATGATCCATCCAAATGCTGCTGCAAATGCTACGGTAAGGTCTGTATTCTTCATTGGACCTGATAAGAAAATCAAAGCGACAATTACTTATCCACCAAGCACTGGAAGAAATTTTGGAGAAATACTTAGGGTTATCGATTCGTTGCAGTTGACTGCCTACCACAGTGTGGCGACACCTGCAGACTGGGTACACGGCGAGGATGTAGTGATCCTACCGTCTGTGACTAATGAAGAAATCCCTGGAAAATTTCCAAAAGGACATAAGGAGATTAAACCTTATTTGAGAATTACTCCGCAACCAAATATCTGATAACTTTTCATATTGAAAAGGCTGTGATCTGAGTGGTTACAGCCTTTTTTATTTCCCTTTCAGCAACTCAACCTGTTTCTGACATTCCTGAATCAAACCTTGAATTTCAGGAAATCCATTGGGATACACCTGTTCTCCAATATTTACCTTGACCTCTCCCGGCTTGATTTTGCCAGTATGTATATCCAGTACTTTGTCAGTGCCAGTGATAGATACTGGAACCACACTCACACCAGCATCTTTTGCCAGGTGAAATGGTCCCTTCTTAAATGCATTGATTTTGCCATCTTTGCTTCTGGTCCCTTCAGGAAACATCAAAACACTTTTCCCTTTCCCTACCAGCCTGGCTGCCTTTTTCAAACTGATAATGGCTTTGTGTCTATTGTCCCGATTTACGAAAAGCATACCAGTAGCCATCATATACTGACCTACAAATGGCAGCCACTTAATCTCCTTTTTTGCGATAAAGTAAAGATTGGAAGGAATGGCCCTAAATAATACGGGAATATCCAGGTAGGACATATGGTTGGAAACAAAAACATGTGGCTTTTTTGTGTCGAAACCTTCATTTTGTACCTTCAGCCTGATGCCAACACCCCATAAGATCCCGGGGGCCCACATGGTGCGTGCCATCACCACCGGCAATTTCCTGTTGAACAATACGATCATCAGGATGATAGACAAGGTAATCATCAGGATGGACCATACAACACAAAATAAATATCTGAAAGCGTTGATCAAAGTGCTACTCGTTGACAGACTGCAAAAGTGTTTTAATTTTGTTGGAATTGCATGATTCCATGGCATTTAAGGTAAAATCAAAAGATTTTTCTAACTTTCACTTCTAATCCAAATTGATCCATGAAAAGCAATCTCCCCTTTTACATTGGTTTACTTCTGCTCATTTTTGGAGGTGTTTTCGCCCTGCATTATTATGAGGTTATTACCGAAAGGAAACACCCCGGCACCACCGACATCAACCTGGAAACAGATCTTCACTTAAGTAATTCCAGGCTATATATCAGGGAGCATTCTATAGAAAGGAGTCTTTATCACCTCAATAGTGCTATACACTCGATAGAATTGATCGAAGATTTCTCAGATTCACTGAGTGTGGCAGAAATGGAAGAGGCTTTGACGGATTTGAAAACTGTGAGAGCGGAAATCGAAAAAGGTATTGTCAATTACGAACATATTAATCACGCCTTTATTGTCGCACTGAATTCAGTTGCTACGGCACAACTAAGACTATCTGAACGATACCTTCTGGAAGGTGATGCCGAGGACGCTGGTTATGCTATCAAATATGCCAACGAACACATTCAAAATGCATTGAAATATGCTAATGACAGGGAGCTAGAAGAAGAATTACAGGCTTACAGGCACATTGATTCTTTGGTGCACTCAAGGCTGGACAGCTCTCGGATCTTTGACATTGAGCGGGCTATTTCTGAGATAAATGAAGTGAAATAACCAACCCGATAAAATGGTTTTGAAGAAAGCTTCAGGGATTCTCCTGATATTTGTTACCACTTTTGTTACTGCCCAACATTCATTCACTTCTCAAGACTCACTGAAAGGATCCATCTCAAAGGAAAGAGAATGGTGGGATGTTTTGCACTATGACATTGCTCTTGATGTAGATGCAAATAAAAGACGTATTGCTGGTAAGAATACCATTCGTTTTGATGTGATTCGTGAGGAACATCCTGGTTTCATGCAGATTGACCTGCAAGAGCCATTGAAGATCGATAGCATTCTACTGGCGGGAATTCACCTGAATTACAAGCGGATGGGATTGGCATACATGGTGGAAGTACCTGAAACTGTCAAAGGCGAAAATGCCATCAGCATTTATTATTCCGGAAAACCGAAAGAGTCAACAAATGCTCCCTATGATGGTGGGTTTGTCTGGGCGAAAGATTCTCTAAACAGGGATTGGATCTCTGTGGCCTGCCAACTGGTGGGAGGTAGTGTCTGGTACCCATGTAAGGATCACTATAGCGAAGAACCTGACCAGGGAGCATCACTTACGCTTACAATAGATGATTCGCTTGGTGTGGTAGTTGGCAATGGCCTATTAATACATAAATTAAAAGAAAATAATAAAGCCACCTACACCTGGAAGGTCACGAACCCGATCAACAACTATGGCATTTCTTTTTATATCGGTCATTACATTAACATTAGCCAAAAACATGAAGGAGTAGACGGACCTCTGGATCTGGACTTTTGGGTGCTGGACTACAACAAGGATAAAGCCATCTCCCACCTGATCCCCGAATCCATAAAAACCCTAAAAGCATTCGAAAAGTGGTTTGGAAAATATCCGTTTTATGAGGATGGATTCAAAATGGTGGAGTCTTCCTATATTGGCATGGAACATCAGAGTGCCATCGCATACGGCAACAAGTTTAAGAAAGGTCGCTTTTCTTTCAAAAACCTCACGGCGCTCGATTTGCAGACCGATCGGCTCATTGTGCATGAGCTCGCGCATGAGTGGTTTGGCAATAATATTACAATGTCAGACATGGCAGACAGATGGGTCCAGGAAGGTTTTGCAGCATATGGTGAAGAACTCTTTATTGAAGAAATGCTGGGGAGAGACGCTGGCCGTGAGTTTTTTGTGACCCGGCTTCCCAATAAGATAAAAAACCAACAGCCACTCATTTCAGATTATGGCATTTTCAAAGATGCTGGCCGGGATATGTATTTTAAAGGATGGGCGATCATTCACACACTTAGAGAGATGACTAATGATGATCAAAAATTTCAATCCTACCTCCAATCATTGAATAGAGAATTCTATCATAAGACCATTTATTCTCAACAGCTAGAGCAATTCAGTAGCAATTTCTTTCAGCAGGACCTGGCCCCCTATTTTGATCAGTATTTAAGACATTCAGCTGTCCCAATCCTTGAATATCGTCTTGAAAAGAATAAGATCAGCTATCGTCTTGTTGCAGACGTTGAAGAACTTGAAATGCCCATTAGGTTAGTCCAGCCTGAAAAATGGATCGATGCAGATCAATCTTGGAAGGAATTTAAGTTCAAAAAGGCTTCTGAATTGGAAGCTTTGGTGGTTGATCCCAATTTTTTAGTTGAGGTTAGAAGGGCAGATTAAACTATTCCTCGACAATACAGTTAGTCGTTTATGATTCTTCGACTGCTGGTATTTCTTCTTATCAACTTCGGAGCCCTGGCTATAGGCGCTCAATTTACGGGGAAAGGTGTGTCATCTGAATGGTACGCTGCTCTCAACAAAGCTCCCTGGTCACCACCAGGCTGGACATTTGGTGTGGCATGGACTACAATTATGATATGCTTTGCCATTTTTATGGCTATATCATGGAATCGGGTAAGTAACCAAAAACTCCTACTCGGACTCTTCATCATTCAATTCATCCTGAATGTTTCATGGAACCCGGTATTCTTCTACTTTCAAAATCCTGCTTTTGGCCTGGCCATCATCGCCGTGTTGACCCTTGTTATGATTGGTTTCCTATTTTACTTCAAACAAGAAACACAGCTATGGTCACTGTTAGTCTTGCCATATGTCTTATGGTTATTAATTGCCACCTCATTAAATGGTTACATTGTGTTCAGCAACTAAATTCGGATTTACCTCACCGATGGACTAGATTTACTATCATGGCAGATCAGAATTTTTTTTCGGAGTCCGCTTTGACCACTATTCTTGTAGTCAAGGATATTAAACGATCGAAAAACTTTTATACAAAAGTCCTGGGAGCTAGTGTTTTTCGGGAGTATGGAGGTGATTCAGTAGTGCTCAGCTTCCTTGATCATTGGATCTTGCTTGTCACACCGGGAGGACCTACTGAAGACAAACCAGAGATAGATTTTGAACCTCCAATGAACCCTAAATCAGTAAGCCATTCATTCACCATTCGCGTCATTGACTGTGAGGAAGCTTATAAGGTATTGAAAAGAAGAGGTGCCAAATTTATTACTCCCCCGGCATCACGAGGGCTGGAAACAAGGTGCTTTTTTCGAGATCCGGATGGTCATCTGTTTGAAATCAGTGAACATCGATAACTAATATATAAATCTAAACTGCAACAAACCTCAAAAACATGGAACACCCTAAAGACCACCCTTCAGAGGAATTACGTTTAGAAAAACTGGACAGTTATTCGATCCTCGATACCTTACCGGAAGCAGACTACGATAACCTTACAGCTATCGCAGCTCAGATTTGCGGTACACCCATTTCACTTGTTTCATTACTTGACTCAAAACGTCAATGGTTTAAATCTCATTATGGTCTGGAAGCCAAAGAAACTCCCAAGGAATATGCTTTTTGTGCACATGCTATCAATGATCCTAAAGATATCTTCATTGTTGAAGATGCCAGAAAAGATGCCAGATTTCATGACAACCCATTGGTTACTGATGATCCTAACGTGATATTTTATGCTGGGGTCCCCTTAAAATCCGAGGAGGGACTGCCCATGGGTACTTTGTGTGTAATAGATAATAAGCCTAAGCAGCTGTCTAAAGAACAGCAAAATTCGCTTCGGGCATTAGCAAAACAAGTAATGAATCTATTCGAACTCAGGCAGGTAAAAACTAAACTTGAGGCATCACTGGAGCAGCTTAATAGGAGAAATAAAGGTCTGGAGAAGTTTGCAATGGTAGCTGCTCATGATATTAAGTCCCCTTTAAATAATATCTCACAACTGGCTTCACTTTTTGTCGAGGATTATAAAAGTAAATTGGATGCTGATGGTATTGAAATCATTGAAACTTTACAGGGATCTTCAGACAGGCTAAGAGAGCTGGTAGACGGACTCCTGGAGTATAGTCGTACCGCCGAAGTGCTAAGAAAGAAAGTAGATGTGATTAAGCTAGTTGAACTTGAGCAACGCCTAATTCAAATTATTGCAGATAAAAAAAGCAAACTGAGCTTTATATCTGATTTAGAGGAGATTTCAACCAATAAAACCGCTTTAGACCAGATACTTGTGAACCTCATCACAAACGCCATCAAATACAATGATAAAGAGCAACCCAAAATTAATGTAAAAATCTCCAGTACGGAGAGTCAATATGAAATCAGTGTAAAGGACAATGGCCCGGGTATCCCGGAAAAACATCTAACAAAGATCTTTGAGATTTTTCAGGTGATGAAACCACAAGATCGCTTCGGAAAACAAGGAAATGGGATTGGATTAGCAACTGTCAGGAAATTAGTTGAAGAATTAGGCGGTGCGATCAATGTTCAGTCAGAGTTAGGAAATTATTCACAATTCACTTTCACAATAAAGAAGCCAATTGCATTTTCCTCAAGTTAGTTCATCATCCCCAAATGTGTATGCTTAAAGCTATCAGGGAATTTGAGGCCATATCCAAGCATCCTGTCCATAGCTGCATGACCAAACAGGACGATCCCCGCAACAAGTAGTTCTTTGGACTCGATAAAAAACCCAAAGGCAATTACCACCAACGCAATGCTTTTAAAATGGAAAAAATTATAGGTCCATGAACCTATCTTCGGGTTCGCTAAGTAGCCGATCATTCCAATATCTGGAGCAAGAAATATGATCGGCCAAAGCCACCATGACACATTCACCTCAAGGAACGCCAAAACGGCAATAGCGGCGACAAATTGAGTAAGTTCTTCTACTTGTAGTGATATTTTCATGCTAATAGCGTTTGCCTTTTGATCGTACACCCGTATTCAAGATAATCATTGATTAATCGGCTGGTGTAAATTCAGTCTCAAATATTTATGCTCATTTCATGAGTCTTGATTTGATTTGTAGGAGAAAAATAAAACTTTAAACCCGAATTGGGCTGACCAAACTAATATGAAATTAAAATTTAATCTGGCTATCATTTTACTTGTTGTATGTATTCAGAGTATTTCTGCTCAATTCATTATCAGGGGTAAGATCATAGATGCAGCAAATCAGGAACCATTGGAATCGTCTATCATTTCAACGGGGCCTGAGTTTACCTTAGCTGATGAAAGTGGGCTTTTCAGTATTGAGGTAGATGCGCTACCAATAGACATTTCTGTAAACCACCTGGGTTATTATTCACAGGTCATACGGGTTACTTCAAATGATGACCTGATTACAATCCCTCTTGGTGTAGCACCTACTCAGCTTCACGAAGTCATTGTTTCAGCGTCGCAGCAAAATGAAAGCTTGAAGAATGCCTCGGCAAGCATTGGTGTAATAACAAAAAAAGGTTTAGAGCGAGATGACCAGACCATCATCACCCCAGCTTTGAATAGAATTCCTGGAGTTTATATGCATTCCGGTTCACTAAACACCAATAGAATTACCATACGTGGTATCGGAGGTCGGACACCCTTTAGCACAGATAAGATACGAGCTTACTTCGATCACATCCCTCTGACTTCCGGTGTGGGAGAAACCACCATTGAAGATATTGACCTGGCATTGATAGAACGAGTAGAAGTGATCAAAGGACCCAACTCAAGTATTTACGGAGCCGGACTCGGTGGGGTGATCAACCTTAAACCCGTAATTGCTACTTATCAAAAGACTTCCTTACAGTCAGGCCTCGTTGTTGGCAGCTATGGTCTTAGTCGGTGGGTAAACAAAATTTCGTTCGGAGGCAACCACAGCAACTTCAGTTTGTCTCACAGCAAAATGATTAGTGACGGATACCGAGATAACAATAAATTCGAACGTGAGTCAATAGGATTAGTTGGAAGGGTAAATACCGGAAAATCCGGTCATTTGAGTATAGTGGGCAATTACATTTACCTGAAAAGTTTTATCCCGAGCTCTATTAATCAGGCTTATTATGACAGCATTCCATCAGCTGCCGCACCAAACTGGGCAGGAGCCAAAGGGTTTGAGCAATATGACAAAGTACTGTTAGGCCTGAGCTACACCACTGGAAGTAAGGCAGGCCTGAGCAACACCAGCTCAGTGTATGTAAGCTATAGGGATGCATTTGAACCAAGGCCAAGACCACTGGGCATACTAAAAGAGAATACTGTAGGTACAGGTTTTAGAAACATTCTTCGATATAAAAGTAAGGGCTCCTTACCCTGGTCAATCAGCGGTGGTATGGAGTATTTCAGAGATACTTACAAACAACAGATTTTTGAAAATCTGTATCAACAGGGCACGGGAACGATCATGGGACTTGATCAAAGTGATTTCATTGAAAACAGGGATTACCATAACCTCTTTATACAAACTAATTTTGATCTGTCACCTAAGTTGAGTGTTGAGGCTGGTGCCAATTTCAACAAGACTAATTATCAGTTGAAGGATCTCTATGTTCGTGATAGTATTGAGAACAGTGGTAATTATGATTTCGACCCGGTATTGTCCCCGAGGATAGGTCTCGTCTACCACTCCAAGAGCAACAGGCATTATTACGGAAACATTAGCCATGGTTTCTCTCCGCCCAACCTGGAGGAAACACTCAACCCGGATGGAGCTATCAACCCGGATATCCAGCCAGAGATGGGCTGGAATTATGAGATTGGCACCAGAGGCTATTTCCTCGATGGCAAGATGCAGTATGATGCTAATCTCTACTATATGCTCATCAAAGACCTGATTGTGAGCAGGACAAACCTGAATGGAGCAATTACAGGTATCAATGCAGGAAAAACAAGACACCTGGGAGTAGAGCTGTCCCTGAATTATACCCATGACCTCAATTCTATGTATCAAATGAATTACTTCGTGACAGGAGCATTCATGAACTATGAGTTCCTGGAGTTTCAAGATGGTGATGTGGATTACAGCGGCAACGAACTTACCGGCACACCCAAAGAAACCGTGAATATGGGCTTAGAGCTTATCTCAGAAAAAGGCTTATATGGTAATCTCAATGGTATGTACACAGGAGATATTCCTATCGATGATGGAAACACCTTATATGCTGAAAGTTATTTCGTTGGTCGGGCTAAAGTTGGTTACTTATTGAACATGGGCCCTATCCAGGTGGATCTACATGCCGGAATCAATAATATTTTTGATGCTAAATATGCTTCGATGCTTCAGATCAACAATAGGTTTGGAAGATATTACTATCCGGGGACTCCCAGGAACTATTTTGGTGGAGCCACTGCAAAATGGTCATTCTAAGATATTTAGCAGCTTAAGGGTCTCTTCGGAAAAAGGAAAAATCACCTTCAGAGTATAAATGATCCCACCCGGGCAGCTCATGTATTTGAGCTGCTCGTCGTGAGTATTCAACCAGGTACACTGGCTTATCTATTTCCCCTTTGAGGAACCATTCTCTTTCCTGGTCAGCTGTGCTCTGATCAGGAGTAACCCGTGCATAGAAATAGTGGGCGTAAGTCTTGAATAATGGATAGACGTAGACATCCTCCCCTCTCAGAGACTGATAAAATGAAATGACAGGTCGCTGAGAATAGGCTTCTACCTTCGGCACTATAAAAACCGCACTCAGGAACAGAGTGATACCCAGGGATATTGCATGGAGCATCAACCCTCTTTGTATCTGGTTGTGTTTGATAATAAAAATGAAAACCAATATGGTAGCTCCCAGATAAAAAATACCAATAAGATATTCGAAACCTACCATGGGGACATCCACGTTCAGACTCGGATGACTGATGAGTGAGGTTAGCCAGTCTTTTCGAATGAGCAATACCGCCAGCCCTGTTATTAAAATACTCAGCAATAAGCCCACTACCAGGTTAAAATACAGGATCCACTTATCCGGCTTCTTATGCTGGCTTACACACTCCACAATGTACAGCGTGGCCAAAAATGATAACGGCAGGTAGGCCATTGATGAGTAATGAACAATTTTTGTCTTTACAATGGTGAACAGAATCATTACTACCCAAAAAAGATAGCGCATCCATCGATCGGTCTGCTTCGGTGAGACGGGTTCCTTTCTTGAAAGAAGCTTTCTGATGGCAAAAACAGAAAAAGGGAAGCACCCAATCAACACAACTACAAAATGATAATAGATGGGCTGCTGATGACCTGCATCTGAAGTGCTCAGCAGCCTGATTTGGTACTCAATAAAACTAACGATAAACCATGGTCCATTCTTCAAAGTTTCAGGACCAAACCATAAACAAGAAATAAGAAATGCACTCCCTGCCATCAACAACACCTGCTGCCAACCTGCTACCTTTTTGAATTTTACACTTACCCAATATACCAGGAATGCCAATAGCACTATCAGCAATCCTACAGGGCCCTTGGTCAGAATCGCCAAACCTACAAATACACCCGACAAAATCGCATGTTTGTTCTTTTGCTCCTCCTGACCAATGACTTTGATCAGGTTCCAGATACTCAGAAAAATAAACAGATTGAAAATCGGGTCTATGATCCCCGACTTAAAATAGAGATGTGGCAGCAACGCCCCAAGGTACAGGATTGACCAAAGCATCCCGAACCGGTGATCATACAGTTCACGTCCTATCCTGTAGATCACAAGTAAGGTCACGATACCACAAACCGCATTCGGAAACCTTGCAGCAAATTCGTTGATCCCGAAAATATGCATCGACAAGGCCTGTAACCAAAAAAACAATGGAGGTTTTTCCCAGAAGGGCACAAAATTGATCTGCACCCGGGTATAGTCCCCGGTTATGATCATTTCCCTTGCAGACTCAGCAAAATTGATCTCATCCCAGTCAAACAAATGTACATACCCTAGTAATGGTATGAAAAAGAATGCCCCAAGGGTCAGAATAAAAAGCCTAGGATATTGAAATTCCTCATTGAAGGGACGTTCTAACAGCTTCATTTTCTCAGGTAAGCAATTTCCATTTAAAGCCCAGCCGGTGTAGGAAGTACCTCATAGAAACACCCATCACTCCCAGTCCATATTTAATGCTCCGCTGAAGATTGATGGACGAAGCCTCCTCAAAATATTTAGTCGGACAGGTGACTTCTGCAATGGAATAGCCCTTGGCAAAGATTTGTGCTATCACCTGGTTATCAAAAATGAAATCGTTTGAGTTTCTTCCGTAAGCGATGTCCTTCAACACCTTGCTTGAGTAGGCACGATACCCGGTATGATATTCCGAAAGCTTTTGTCTGCTCAACTGGTTCTGAAAAAATGTTAAGAATCGGTTGGCAATGTATTTATAGATGGGCATCCCCCCCTTTAGCGCTCCCATTCCAAGAATTCGGGAACCGAAAACAACCTCATAGAGGTCATTCCCAATGATCGTGGTCATTGCGTAGATCAGTTTGGGAGTGTATTGATAGTCCGGATGAAGCATGATCACAATGTCTGCCCCCAGGCTAAGTGCTTTGTCATAGCAGGACTTTTGGTTTCCACCATATCCCCGGTTCTCTTCATGTCTGATGATGTGCTTTATCCCAAGCTCTTTGGCTTTCTCAGATGTATCATCCTTGCTGGCATCATCCACGAGAACTACTTCATCTACCACCTCAAAAGGAATCTCATTGTAAGTGATTTCGAGGGTTTTGGATGCATTGTAGGCAGGCAGCACGACTACCACCTTTTTATTGTTATACATAGAAAAGGAATGGGTTTCAGTGCAAATATATGGTTTGAGTACTTATTGATTGGGTGAACATTCTTCTAATGACACACGTCATATCTTATAGTGACCAAATGTCATTTTATTAAATGTCATACTTTTCTAATTTGATCTTACATCAAAAAAGCAAATAGTCATGGAAATCAATAACATTCTTATCCCAATGGATTTCTCAAAGTGTTCGAAGAACGCTTTGAAAGTCGCGATTCAGCTTGCAGAAAAATGGAAGTGCCAATTGAGGATCATGCACTCCACTTTCCTCCCTTCTGCTACAGTAGGTGTCGGGGATGCAATGGTGCAGCCAGTGGCCAATCCCTACGAAAATTATGACGATCCCTTTGGTGAGATAGAGACAGAATTCCCTGCTTTGAGAAACCTTTCGTACTCCACCAAAGAATATCACTCCGTAGTGACCGATGCCATCTGGACTGAAATAGAGGGTAACAACATTGACCTGGTGGTGATGGGAACAAAAGGGTCTCACGACATCCTGGAGAAACTCATCGGTGGTATCACCACCACAGTAATTGATTTTGCCAAGGCTCCCGTGCTCGTGATTCCAGAAAATGTCTCAAGCTTTGATGCACTAAGAATTGGCATCGCAGCAGATTTTCATCTCATCGAACCAAGCAGTTTCAATTTAGTAAAAAAGGTGGCTGATTCATTTGGTTCAGAGGTCCAGGTATTCAATATTGGAAAAGAGTATGAAAGAATGGACTTTAAGCACAGTAAAAGCAAAACCTTACTGGAAAGCTTTTTTGGTGATCACCAATTAAGCTACCACCAGGTTGTTGACGAAAAAGCTACACATGGCATTTTCGAATACATTGATAAGCATAAGATTGATCTACTTGTGATGTTTCCAAGACATCATAAGTTTTTGGAACGCTTGTTTAAAGCCAGTGAAACCAAAAGGGTAGCCTTGAAAATCAAAATACCTATGCTGGCGGTCCATCAGTGATACCATTGTTAAATACAAAAAAATGAGGGAGTCCCTGACACGGGGCTCCCTCTTTATTTGAATTAATTAGTGCGGGTATGAAATTAATTCATATTAAATATACAATATTTTTCCTATTCAAATTTCATTTAGGAACGTTATAATCCGTATAAAAACCTGTTGAATATCAAACAATTATTATGTCAAATAACTTTCTGGATAGCACACTGAAGCTTACCCTATTTTATCAGTCGCTGGGGAATCGAACATTTCAGCAACTTGCTGAGGATGATCTCCATTGGGAGCCTGGCGAAGGAGGAAATAATATTGCGATCCTTGTAAAACACATAGCAGGAAATATTTTTTCGAGATTTACTAACTTCCTGACAGAAGATGGCGAAAAACCATGGCGTAATCGAGATAGTGAATTTGAGGATGACCTACTCAACAAGGCTGAGCTTATCGCAAGATGGGACGAGGGCTGGGAGCATTTTCGCAGTGTGCTTCAGACATTGAATGAGGACGATCTGAATAAGACGGTCTATATCAGAAACGAGGGCCATAGTGTGACGGAAGCCATTCAAAGGCAACTGGCACACTATGCATATCATGTTGGACAAATTGTGATGGTAGGAAAAATGATCAAGGGCGATAGCTGGCAGAGTCTTTCCATTCCTAAAAACCAGTCTGACAACTACAACAAGAAGAAATTTGACCAGGAGAAACAGATGAAACACTTTACAGACAATGAATGAAACGAACCCCTTAATTGATAAAGTCTCCTATATCACATTTGAAAAGGAATATGCCAGGGACTTTGCCAGCATCAACTATCAATGGCTGGAGGATTATTTTGATATTGAACCACAGGATCAGGTTGTGCTGGAAAACCCTGTGGGTGAGGTAATTGATAAAGGAGGACAGATCTTTTTTGCTTTGGTAGAAGGAAAAGCTGTGGGAACCGTTGCCTTAATCCTAAAAGAGCCTGGCACTTTTGAGCTGGTGAAAATGGGTGTATTGTCAGAATATAAAGGACTGAAAATTGGCAAAGGCCTGATCCAAAGTGCGATTGACTATGCCCGAACATCAGGAATGAATAAAATAGTCCTTGAAACAAACTCCAAACTACTCCCTGCCATTGCGTTGTATCAAAAAGCCGGTTTCCAGATCATAGAACCTGACCCCAATACCAAGTATAAACGCTGTGACCTCTGGATGGAGCTTAATTTATAAGTGAATCTAACGGGTGTTGATGGGGATTGAATAGTTGAATTCATTTTACACTTATTGGTCACTTATAACAAACTCATGTTAAATTAGTGATATACCGTGTACCTTATGAAAAGCTATACCCGACTACACACTGCATTACTTGCTGTCACTCTTCTTTGTTTTTCCTGCTCTTCTTCAACTGAAAAGGAGCAAGCGTATTACACCGTTGAGGATTATCAGCGTGTTAAAAAAATTGATACGCATGTTCATATCATGACGGAGAATGACTTTTTTGTCAAATCAGCTAAAGCCAACAACTTCCAACTGCTCACCATCGTGGTTGACTCGAGAAACACCTGGGAATGGGTGGAAGAAAGGTATGCCTTTAGCAAACATCAGATGGAACAACATCCTGAGACTGTCCAGTTTGCAACCTCGATATCCATGGAAGGATGGGACAACGATGATTGGCTGGAGAAAAGCCTGACCTGGATGGATTCCAGCTTCACAGAAGGGGCCATCGGGATCAAATTCTGGAAGAATATCGGGATGGTGTACAGAGATAAGAACAGCAACCTGGTGATGTTGGATGACCCGGGATTTGATCCGATCTTTAATATGCTGGAAGAACAAGACATTCCCGTGATCGGCCATCTGGGCGAGCCTTTAAACTGCTGGCTGCCACTGGATAAGATGACCACAAAAAATGACAGTGGATATTTCAGCCGACACCCGGAATATCACATGTATAAACATCCTGACATGCCCTCTCATGCTGATCAGATGACTGCCCGGGATAACCGCCTTGCCAAAAATCCAAACCTCCGGTTTATTGGCGCTCATGTAGCCAGCCTGGAATACGATGTGGATGAGTTGGCTAAAAGGCTGGACAAGTTTCCAAGGATGTCCGTGGACCTGGCAGCCCGGATGGGGCAAATCTTCTACCAAACGGCTAACAACTATGATGAAGTCAGGGACTTCTTTATCCAATATCAGGACAGGATCATCTATGCAACCGATCTGGGCGACAATGGGTCTAATTCAGAGGAACAGGTTCACAAATCCAATACAGAAGTCTGGAAACGAGACTGGAAGTTTTTTGTGACAGACGAGACCATGACCAGCGACCTGGTAGCTCAGGAATTCAAGGGTCTTAAGCTACCCAAGGAGGTGGTAGACAAAGTCTTCTACCACAATGCAGTGAAGTGGTTTAAGATTTTTGAGTAAACGATTGCAGCTCAACTCAGTAAACCCAGGAAAGCTTGACTATAAAAACTATCCTTTTGTTCTGCGCGCTTTCACCCCTGTCGTTGCTGGCTCAGTTTGGAAATGGAGTTTTTATAGAGAATAAGGGTCAGTGGGACCCATCCATTCGATTCAAAACAGCCATTCCGGGAGGTCACCTGGAATTACATACCAACAGGTTCATCCATCATATCTCAAACGAACAATCCCTGGCCCATCAACACCATGAGACCAGTAACAGGATAGCTCATGAAGTGATCACTGACTCAGTCTCCTTTCAATTTATTGGCACCAATGCATCTCCAACAGTCTCCTTTGAAGGTCCGTCGACAGAAACATATAACTATTACCTTGGAAAGGATCGGACAAAATGGACTTCTGGAAATAAGGCCTTCTCCAAAGTGACCTATCATGACCTGTACGATGGTATTGATCTGATCTACTACTACGACAAGGGTATCCTCAAATATGACCTGATCATCCAGCCTGGTGCAGACCCCTCCTGCATTCGATACCGCTATGATGGTAATGTCAACCTGAATTTTGAGGACGGATGCATCACTGCTCAATCCCGGATCAGCACCATTACAGAAAACAGACCTGTCACCTACCAGGTACGTAACAAGCAAAAAATTTCGATTCTATCAAATTATTGGCTCAGCAACAATGAGGTAGGTTTTGAATTGGGCTCTTATGACCCTTCATTACCATTAATAATTGACCCCGAGCTCATTTTCTCTACCTTTTCAGGTTCTGTGTCGGACAATTTTGGCTACACAGCCTGCTTCGACGATGAAGGGAGTCTATACAGTGGGGGTATTGTCTTTGGCAACAACTTCCCGAGTACCAATGGTACATCCTTTTCTGGTGGTACGGATATCGCCATTCTGAAGTACGACTCCACTGGCAGTCAGCTGGATTACGCTACTTTCATTGGAGGCTCCTCCCAGGATACTCCCCACAGCCTGATCGTAAACAACAACAACGAACTGGTCATCCTGGGCACAACCGGATCGTTCAACTACCCTGTGACTGAGAATGCCTATGACACAACTTACAACGGAGGCGAACCTTTTTCCATTTTCTTTACCAACCCCTACAACCAGGGATCTGACATTGTCCTGACCAAGCTTGGGCCTACAGGAAATCTGTTGGCTTCTACATTCATAGGTGGATCGGAAAATGATGGTATCCTAAAGCTTTTAGATCAGTTAACTCCCGTTAATAATCTGATCCGCAACTATGGTGACTATATGCGGGGAGATGTGATCGTAGATGCCGATGACAATATCTTTGTTGCCTCCAGCTCAGAATCCGCTGATTTTCCAACTACCAGCACTATACAAAACACGTATGGAGGTGGAGTTAGCGATGCGGTTGTTTTTTCACTAAGCTCCGACCTGACCACTCTCAGATGGTGCTCATTCCTGGGTGGTGAGAATGAAGATGCGGCCTACTCCATTAAAATTGACACCTCTAAAACAGTGTATGTTGCTGGTGGTACGCGCAGCTCAAACTACCCTACCACACCAAGTGCATTATTTCCCACCTACAGAGGAAACATAGATGGATTTATCACCAGGCTGGACCTTACAGGTGATAGCATCTTACAAAGCACTTACCTCGGGACCACCAGCTATGACCAGACCTATTTTATTGACATTGATGAGACGCAATCCATTTTTGCTTTTGGGCAAACCACTGGCAATTACCCCATTACCCCTGGGAAATACAACAACCCCAATAGCAGTCAGTTTATCCATAAGCTGACTCGCAACCTGGACTCCACTTTGTTTTCTACGGTTTTTGGAGCCGGCAATCTCTTGCCAAACATCTCTCCCACTGCTTTCCTGGCCAATGAATGTGGTAACCTCTTCCTGAGTGGATGGGGTGGGGTGACCAATAACTTTGGACCATACAACAACAGCTATACATACGGCATGCCCATCACAGAAAATGCGATGTTCCCTACCACTGATGGTTCAGATTTTTACCTAATGGTCCTTTCTGCTGATGGTTCCGAACTTTTATACGCAACCTATTATGGTTCTTCAGGACCCGAGGGTGACCATGTGGATGGTGGAACCAGCCGATTTGACAAAAGAGGTATTATCTACCAGTCAGTCTGCTCCTGCAATGGGTCCCAGGATGACTTCCCCACCACACCAAATGCCTGGTCTACCATAAACAGAGGAGTTAACATCAATGGTACAGAAAGGTGCAACAACGCAGCATTCAAATTCGACCTGGCATCCTTAAAGGCCAGGTTTATCACCAGCAAAGAGGATAGCACTGAGATTGGCTACAATAGTGACTGTATTCCATTCACAGTCCGGTTTATTGATATCAGCATAGGTGGCGAGGAATACCTCTGGACCATCAATGGAGAAACCCGGAACCAGGAGACTTTTCTTTACACCTTCACTGAAACGGGCACCTATGAAGTTACACTCACGGTGACTGATAAAAATACCTGTCAGACAATCGATCAGACCAATGGCTTTGTATATGCACATGATGATCAGACTTCCATCATGGAGGACATCACCATCTGCAGGGGCACACAAAAGGTCATTCAGGCCTTTGGCGGAGCTTCATATGAGTGGGAGCCTACAACTGGCTTGAGCAACCCTAATATCGGGAACCCGGTGGCTTCACCGGACACTACCACCACTTATAAGGTGGCCATTATCACCCCCAATGGATGTGATTTTGAGGAAGAAATGACCGTACATATTGTCAATGAGACCACCGAGGATTTTGAAGTCATCAGAACCAAAAGCTGTAATGGTTTACCAGAGTACTTATTTACTAACACTACTGAATCTGATGCTTCGTATCAATGGGACCTCGGCGATGGCAATTTCAGCTCGCAAAATGAATTCAGCTATCAATATGAAGCTCCGGGTAGCTACACGGTAAGCCTTACCATTGACACCTTATGTGTGGTAGATAAGACCATCGAACTCACTTTTGAAGAGATCTTTGTGCCTAATGTATTCACCCCCAACAACGATGGCATCAATGATGCTTTTGTGGTCAACACGGACCTGGCCATGGACCTGAAAGTGTTTGATCGAAGTGGAAAGTCCCTCTATGAGCAAGACAATTACCAGAACAACTGGGACGGTGACGATCTTTCGAATGATACTTATTATTATTCGTTGACCTTAAGCGATGGGGACGTCTGTAACGGGTGGGTACAAATCCTGAGGTGATTCCCTAAATGATTACTTAATTTTGGAATAAACCTAATCTAATCATGAGAAATACGATCCTTGTATTATTTGTCCTGGCTGCATTCCAATGTTCTTCCCCCAAAAAAGAAACACAAAAGGATGTTTCGGAATCCTCCACAAACTCCATCTCTTTATTCAATGGAAAAGACCTTACAGGATGGCATGCCGATGTACCTGCGCTTGACGATACTGATACCTTACCCTTTCCTTTCATTGTGCGAGACAGTGTGCTGGTCAGCCTGGGTACACCGGGTGGTCATCTGATTACCGATTCGGTATTCAGCAATTACCGGTTGACCTATCAGTATCGCTTTGTTGGCGAACCGGGTAACTGCGGGGTGTTGGTACATGCTTCTACTCCGAGAGCACTTTATGACATGTTCCCGAAATCCATGGAGGTCCAGATGATGCACGAAAATGCAGGGGATTTCTGGTGTATCGTTACTGATATTACCGTTCCGGATATGGAAGCCAGACGTGGGCCCAAAGATGAATGGGGTATCACCGAAGGGATGAAACGAAGGATCCTCAACCTTACGGATGGCTCCGAAAAGCCCCTGAAAGAATGGAACGACATGATGGTGGAATGTGTGGGAGACTCAGTGAAAGTCTGGGTAAATGGCGACCTGGTCAATTTTGGTTATGGTTGCACCGCCACCGAAGGACAGATCGCGCTGCAGGCAGAGGGCTCCGAAGTAGAATTCTACAACCTGCAGCTGACACCCATCACTGCCCTAACCAAATAATATGTCTAAATATATCGCCATGCTCCGTGGTATCAATGTGAGTGGTCAGAAGCTCATCAAGATGGTTGATCTGCGGGAGTCGATGACCCGGCTGGGGCTAAAAGATGTAGCCACTTATGTACAAAGCGGGAACATCTTGTTCAGTGCTGATGAAGAGGGCTTACACAAACTTGCCAGAAACATTTCAGAGCAGATCAAAAAAGATTTCACCTTCGACGTTCCCTGTATTGTTAGAACCGCTGATTACTTTAAAATGGTGCTGACAAACAACGATTTTCTGCAACAGGGAAAGGAAGAAAAACGTTGCTATGTTACATTCCTGGAAGAAGAACCTGACCCCATGCTTATCCAAAAAATTGAACCACAACAATATGCGCCTGAAGCATTCATCATAAAAGGTGATCTGTTGTATTTCTATTCCCCGGATGGGTATGGGAAGGCCAAAATGAACAACAACTTTTTTGAACAAAAGCTCAAGGTCAAAGCCACGACCAGGAACTGGAACTCAGTCAACAAACTCTACGAATTAGCTACCCAATGAGAAAATTAGTCCTTTACATCGCCACCAGCATCGATGGCTACATTGCACGTCCAAATGGCAAGGTAGACTGGCTGGAATACCCTGAGTTCATGATTGAAGGGGAAGATTTTGGATACAAAAAGTTTATCGACACCATCGACACCACGATCATGGGTGGAGAAACCTATAAAGAAGTATTGGGGTTCGGTGTTCCCTGGCCGTATGCTGACAAAAAAAATTATGTCCTCACCCGTTCCAACTATCCGGCTATGGAAACTGTCACATTTGTCGATGAAAGCATTGGTCAGTTTGTAAAAGATTTGAAAGCGCAACCCGGAAAAGACATTTGGCTGATCGGAGGTGGGAAAATTAATTCGATCATGATAGCAGAAGACCTGATTGATGAAATGATCATTTCGATAATGCCGATCACCATTGGTGAAGGCATCCCGATGTTCTCGAAGGTCCAATACGAGCAAAAATTCAAGCTGAAAGATCACACCATGTATAAGACCGGAGTTACCCAGTTGCATTACATCAAATAAATGTGATAAATTTTTATGGAATCCTGACTGATGTGCATCTCAAAGAGAAAACACAACTAAAAAATGAATAAGTATATATTAATCATAGCATTGGTCATCGGGTTTTCAGCCACGGCTCAGAAGCCCGGAGAAACAACACTCAACACCTCGATACAGGAAGCAAAAGTTTTTAGTCAGGGTGCACAGCTCACGAGAACAGGCAAAACAACACTTACTGCCGGTAGAAGTGTACTGGTAATCAAATCCCTTTCGCCCTTTATCGATCAGAACAGTATTCAGGTAAATGGGAAAGGTGATTTTACAATCTTATCCGTAAACCACAGATTGGATTATCTCGCTGAGCAAACCAAAAATGAAAAGGTGGATAGTCTTCAAAAAATCGTTGATAGGCTGACCAAAGAGATCGATACGGAAACTTCTTTTGTGGCTGTGATGGATGCCAAGAAGAAGCTCCTGGAAGAAAACCAGAAGCTGGGTGGCACGGACACGGGAATCTCTTATGATCAACTGACCAAGATCGTTGACTATTATGTGGAAGAGTTGATGAGCGTGGAAGAGCGCAAGATCAATTCAAAGATCAAAACAGAGGAGCTGAAGAAGGAAAGAACTAAGATCCAAAACCAGATCAATCAGATCAACCGTGGGAATGAACTGCCTTCCAGTGAGATTGTTGTCAATGTAGAATCCAGAAGCGGATCCAGGGCAGAACTTGAAGTGAGCTATTTCACGCAGAATGCCGGCTGGTTTCCTAAATACGACATCCGTGTAAAGGACATCTCCTCTCCTATTCAGCTGGAATACAAAGCAGAGGTCTATCAAAATACCCGTGAGGATTGGAAAAATGTAAACCTGGTCCTCAGCAACGGCAATCCCAACAAAAGCGGGATCGCACCTGAGCTATATACCTGGTACCTCAATTTCTATCAGCCGGAGCCCAGACCAGTACCCTATGCAAAATCGATGGAAGCTGCATCACGATCAAGTGAACCCATGCTCGAGGAAATCGTTGTTGCAGATTTAGATATGGAATTAAGTGAGTCAGCAACCCCAACAGTAAACATCTCACAAAACCAGACCACCGTGGAAATCGAAGTGAAGGAAAAATACTCTATCGATTCAAACGGTGATCAGCTTACAGTAAGCCTGGAGCAATACGACATCAACTCTATTTATGAGTATTATGCAGTGCCCAAGTTGGACAACGAAGCTTTCCTGCTGGCTAAAATCATTGATTGGGAGAAATACAGCCTGCTACCAGGCCAGGCCAACCTTTTCCTTGAGGGCACCCATGTTGGTAAGTCGTTCTTAGATACTTACTCAGTTTCGGATACACTGGAGATTTCATTAGGCAGAGATCCTGGCATCGCCATTGAGCGAACCAAGATTGACTTATATACCAAGTCCAGCTTCATCGGATCCAACAAGGTGGAGAGTCGGGGATTTAAGCTTTCTATCAGAAACCCAAAATCTTCTGCAATCAATCTGACCCTACATGATCAGATTCCAGTTTCCACACGAGACGACATTTCTGTCACTCCTGAGGAGATCAGTGGTGGTAAGCTAACCAAGACCACTGGTGAGATCACCTGGAACCTGACCATCCAGCCCGGCGAGCAGAAAACTTTAGAGATGCGTTACGAAGTGAAGTATCCAAAGAAGGAAAGGATCATTCTTGAGTAGGGAATTGAGGTGACGGTCCTGACATGAACTGAAAAAAATCCCCCTTGCCCCCTTTGTGAAAGGACTTTAGCTTAGATGAAGGGACTTTTGTAAAGGGGGCGAGGGGATTAAAGCCTACACCTCACTGCCCACTCTCAAATCTCTCCAGCTGAAGCTGGTAATGTAGCAGATCTTCGTCTTCGGCCATCTCGGCGAAGCGAATCGCTTTTTTCTCCCACTTGATTGCTGACTTTGGGTCTCCGAGTTTATAGATAAGAGAGGCATAGGTGTCGATCAATGAAGGATCATCATATTGATTTACCAGCGGTTCCAACCACTCTTTGGCTGTCTTCAATTGCGTTTCATCTTCAGAGAACACATAGATCTTCCAGGCAAATTCATTGAGCTGAAGTGGATCCTCCACCTCTTGTTGTGCCACCACCTTGATCGCACTTTCACAATATAAATCCCAGTCCTCCTTCTCCTCAGCATACTGAAGATTTACCATGGATTCCAACTCATCCTTCTGACCAAACTGCAATGGTTGAATAATACTTTTAAGTGCCTGGATGGCAAAAAGTGTGATGTCTTCACCCTCGTAGATCTGAGTGAACTGGCTCAGCAGGACATCATAGATTTTCTGATCTACCGTATCCCTCCCAAAATTCATCACATACAGGTCTTTATACTTCATCAGGTACTGAAAGTATGGGCTGTAAGGATCATCAATATTGAGATTTATCATGGTCCATGCTGCCCTGGAAGTCCACTCGCTTTGCGTAAGCTCACTAAAAAAATGATCTACCCAGGCTGTTTGGTCGAGGCAAGCTGCACTAAGCGTAGCAGACATCTCTGCCAGAAACTCCGGATCCCGATTGCCCTCATCATATTTCTTCTGCTGACCCGCAAGACGGTTTTCCGGATCGAGGGCTCTTTGCCCCACTTCAATCAAAGCAGCAGACTCCATGGCTCCACATCCACGATGTACGACATTGCCTTCATCATCGATAAATAGAAGTGTAGGATATAAATAAATCTGGTATCGCTCAGCGAGTTCGGAACCAGGAAAAGCCTCCATATCAACCCTCAGGTTGATAAATTTTTCATTAAAATACTCACCCACTTCCGCATCAGAGTAGGTGTATTCCTCCATCAATTTGCAGGGTTGGCTCCATTGGGCCATCCCATTCAGGAATATTAATTTATTTTCCGATTTAGCCTTTTCCAAAGCCTCAGACCATTCCAAATCCTGGAATTGTATTCCACCTTTCTGGGCAACCACCTGGGACCCTACCAGCAAAAGCAAACAAATACTGTAAATCAGCTTCATCAACCTGGATATTTTCGTTTGAATTTATACAAATCTATGCTTAAGCTTTCAAAAACGATCAAAATTGTAACTTAGCGTGTGATGAAGATCTTTACACTGCTTTTGACGGCGATTTTATGGAACGGGATGGCAACCGCACAATCTGTTTCTTACGAAGCTGAGATCCGGAAATGGCAGCAGGAGATGGATGACCTACTCATGGATAAAGAGGAAACTCCCCTTGGAAAAAAGGAACTCAAGCAATTTGATGGCCTGGATTATTATCCCATTGATTCTACCTTCAGGGTGAAGGCAAGGTTTGTCCGCACTCCCAATGAGTTGCCATTCAATATGCCAACCACCACAGAGCGACTTCCTATCTATGTGAAATACGGGGAAGCAATTTTTACTCTTGGTGGTAAGGAATTCACACTGCCGTTGTATCAAAGTCAGACCCTCCTCAATGTTGATGCCATGGAAGATTATCTTTTTTTACCATTTACTGATGAAACCAATGCCATTGAAACATATGGTGGTGGAAGATACCTGGACCTGAGCATTCCTGAGGGAAACTTCATCATAATTGATTTTAATAAGGCTTACAACCCATACTGCGCTTATAATGAACGGTTTTCGTGCCCAATTCCACCCAAAGCGAATAGGCTTGATACCGAGATTAAAGCAGGTGTAAAAGATTGGAAAGGACATAAATAAAAAAACAACTATGGCTAAATGGAAATTTGGAATTGTAGGTTCCGGAATGATCGCGGATTTTCACGCTAAAGCAATCAATGACATCCCAGATACTGAAATCATTGGTTTTTGTGATAGTGGATCGGGAAAAGCTAAAACCCTGGCTGAGAAATACGGCACCAAAGCATTCACCGGATATGAAAACCTCCTCAACGAACCAGGCATCAACGTGGTGACCATCGCTACCCCAAGTGGCCTGCACATGGAGCCCAGTGTGATGGCAGCCCAAATAGGAATTCATGTGCTGTGTGAAAAACCGATTGAGATCACCCCTGAGCGTGTAGACAAGATGATCGCAGCACATAAAGCATCCGGAACATTTCTCGGTGGGATATTCAATTTCCGCTTTACGCCGGTTATTGATGAGATCAAAAAAGCCATTAGCGAGGGCAGGCTTGGCCATATAACCTTTGCTGGCATTTTTGTTCCCTGGTGGCGGGATGAAAAATATTACGCAGGTAGCTGGAAAGGCACCAAAAAGCTGGATGGTGGAGGAGCCCTGATGAACCAGTCTATCCACATGATTGATCTCCTGCAGCATATCATGGGTCCGGTCAGTTCACTGGCAGCATTCACAGATCACCTGCATCACGACATTGAGGCAGAGGATACCGGGGTCGCTATTGTGAAATTCAAAAATGGTGCTTTGGGACACATCTATGGAACCACTGCTTCCTTCCCAGGACAATTCAGAAAGATGGAAATAACAGGTAGTGAAGGTACCATTCACCTTGTGGAAGACAGCATTACTATATGGGACTTCAAGAACTCAAAGCCTGAGGATGCAGAAATACTCAACAAGTATGGCGAAACCCATGAAGGTGGCGGCGTAGCAGATCCGGCAGCCATGACCCATCACAACCATAAGAAAAATATTGCTTCATTTCTGGATGCAATAGAAAGCAATCAATCTTTTGATATTGATGGTACTGAATCTAGAAAAGCTGTTGAGATCATATGTGCTATCTATGAATCACAGGAAAAGCAAACAGTGATAAATCTTTAGAATTAATATAGCCGGAAAGCAGCCTGATAGAAATTGTATTTAATCAAAAAGTTTAATAAATGTTGATTAAAGTGATCTTTTTGGCTAATCTTTATAGTAAGTTCAAATAAACTAACCCAACCCTAATGAAGCTTAAATTTTTAATGTGGCTCGCTCTGGTGAGCCTTCTTCTGGCAGTCATCACATATTTTTCAGATCTCACTTCACTTACCGGCCCCTTTACCATTGGCTTTTTTGTCCTGCTGGCATTGAGTGCCCCTGCAGTGAAGCAGATCAAAGGATTTGCTTTTGCATTATGGATCTTCTCGTCAGTGTCTGCCGCGATGTTTTACCCATCCATCTTTCAAAGCTGGGGATCATTCGACCTTAAGATACTTATTGTTCCTCTCCTGCAAATCATCATGTTTGGAATGGGCTCGCAGATGAGTATTAAAGATTTCCAGGGTGTGATCAAGATGCCAAAAGGAGTGATTGTTGGGATCATCTGTCAGTTTACCATCATGCCAGTTATCGGGATCACAATTGCTACTACCTTTGGTTTTCCGCCGGAGATCGCTGCTGGCATCGTACTGGTTGGTTCGTCACCCAGTGGACTAGCTTCCAATGTGATGGCGTTTCTCTCCAAGGCAAACCTGGCACTGTCAGTAACACTGACTGCCGTAGCTACATTGCTGGCACCCATCATGACACCCTTGCTGATGAAGGTATTTGCCGGACAGTTTGTGCCTATTGACTTCTGGAATATGATGATTGGCATTACGGAGATAGTCATCCTGCCCATCATAGGTGGACTGATGTTTAACGCTATAGCTTATGGCATCCAGTCCAGAAAGAATATTATCATTCAGGCGATCTGCTATTTCATCATAGTGATCCTGAAGAATGTGATGGTTTTCCAAACCAGCGATGCGGGGATGTCTACAGCAATTATGGAAATGGTCTCGAACACTTTGTGGTTTGTAGCTCTTCCAATCGTAGGGGGTATCCTCTTTAAAAAATGGGCAGCTGGCAGCCAGGAGACCATGGATAAAGCACTGTCGTTCATCTCTATGGCTGGAATTGCAGTGATCATCAGTATCATCACAGCAGCTGGTAGAGATAGCTTGCTGGAAATTGGATTGTTACTTATCGGTGCCTGTCTTATCCACAACACCTTCGGATATTTCCTTGGATACTGGGCTTGCAGACTCCTTAGGATGGATGAGCGAAGTTGCCGTACCATAGCACTGGAAGTAGGGATGCAAAACGGAGGATTAGCGTCAGGGATTGCACTTCAAATGGGCAAAGTGGCTACTGTCGGGTTGGCACCTGCCGTCTTCGGTCCAATGATGAACATTACGGGTTCCACTTTAGCTAGCTGGTGGCGCGATCGTCCACCAGGAGATGAAAAACCAAAATCAGAATAACACAATAACCAGTCTGAATTAAATTAAAATCACAAATCAAAATTTAAAATCAACACGAAAATGAAATATCTGTCAATTCTTCTTTTCATGGCTTTTACAGCTCAAATGGCGTTAGGCCAAACCATTTCAAGGGAACAACTAATCTACTATACCCAGGAGTGGAAAGGAGAACGCTTCGAGGATGGTCGCCCACGAGTATCTGATGACCTGTTGAAGAGAGCTTTGAATATTTCTATCGAAGAGGCCTGGGGTTACCTGAGAAACAGGGGATACCACAATCAATTTGAGGGCGACTGGAAAACAATCAACAATATACCTATGGCGGGTAGAGCTTTAACAGCTCAGTATATGCCCAACAGACCCGAGCTTGCGGAAAGGATGAAAAATGATGGGCAAAAGGCTGGAAGAATAGGTGCTCCAAACTCATGGCCTATCGATATGCTACAGGAAGGTGATATCTACATTGCTGACAGCTATGGTAAGATCATTGACGGAACATTGATTGGTGACAACCTGGGCAACGCCATCTATGCCAAGTCTAAAAATGGTGTGATCTTCAATGGTAGTCTGCGTGACCTGGAGGGACTAGAAAAAATCGAAGGCTTCAATGCGTTTGTGAGGGGTTGGGATCCATCATTTATCCAGGAAATGATGCTCATGGGATTGAATACTCCAATTCAGATTGGTCGAGCAACAATCTTACCCGGAGATATAATTCTGGCTAAACGAGAAGGGATCATTGCTATTCCCGCACACCTAGCAGAGGCTACCATTATCAATGCAGAGTTTGTAGCGTTGCGTGATCAGTTTGGAATTCTTAGACTAAAAGAGGGGAAATATACTCCCGGACAGATTGACACCCGATGGACAGACGCCATCAAAAAAGATTTTCTATCCTGGCTGGATGCAAATCCGAATCTACTGCCAATGTCTCGGAAGGAGCTGGACGAGTTTATGAAGGAGCGGAACTGGTAAAGGGATGAGAGATTTTAATGTGAGCTGCTAGCAAGTAGTTTCACGTTTTAGGAGAGCGGGAGCGTGACTGTAATCATATTTCAGACACGCTCCCGCTCTCGTTTTACAAGCAGTATGTTGTCTTCTTCAAGGATGAGATAGCCCTGGTCATAGCAGAAGTGATATTCCCGTTCGTCTTTGGTGATGTAGGTATTGGTGAAAAACTCAAAGTCGAAGCCTTCCTTCAACAATTTGTCACGGTGAATCCGGGTCTTACCATTTCCATTGAGTCTTTTTAGAATGGAGTAGTTGTGCTTCAACGTTTTATTGACCTCTTTGACATAACTTGTAGCCTTAGAGTTCAGGCGATTGTTATAACTATTTCTACAGGAATCCGTGCAAAACTTTTTATCTGCTCTCCCAAAAAATTCGATTCCACACTCAAGGCAACGTTTGTCTTCCATTTGAACAAGCTGGTAAATGATTCACAATGGTACGATCAATATTACACAACGTTTAACTAAAAAGTTAGCGAATGCATCTCTTTTTTATAAGCATGCATAAATTATTTTGGTTTTGTTGTATTCATATAATTTTTACTATATTTAATCTAACCAAAATACAACTAGCTATGAAATTCGAAACAAAAAAGACTCGGAGAGAGAGTGTTTTCCTGTCTCTGGTCACTACAATCCTCAACGATTCCTGGAATCATTTTGAACGCAGAAAGAAAAGATTTACACTTTTCTACGATTAAATAAGTTTCTTGTTATCAGATAGTTAGCCATTTTTAAACGTTTATAATCGTTTTTAAGTGATTACCTACCGAGTATCAGTTTGCAGCTGTTTCACATTTGCCATGGTGATTGTTTCACCGGGTCATCTGCCAATCAGAGACTCATCGTTTAACTAAAACTTATTTATCATGACAACTTTAAAAAACAGCGTACAATTAATCGGCAGATTAGGTAATGAACCAGAAGTGAGAACTTTTGACAGCGGAAAAAAAATGGCCTCATTCTCTCTGGCAACGAATGAAATTTATTACAACAATAAAGGCGAAAAGGTCGAGGACACGCAATGGCACAACATTGTGGTCTGGGGCAAGAAAACTGATATTGTTGAGAAGTTCCTGAAGAAAGGAAGTGAGATTGCTTTGGAAGGTAAATTAATCAACCGATCCTATGAGTCGAAAGGTGTTAAGAAGTATATCACCGAGATCTCATTGAATGAATTGCTGATGATGGACAAAAAGCCATCAGCTTAACCTTTGTTTCAATGCCCATACCAAAAAGGCCCGGTTCTCTGAATCGGGTCTTTTTTATTTATCAGAAATTAAATTTGGTCGAAGTGAATTATCCCCTGGTACCCGCCAGCAGAAACAGAATTGCCATCCTTACAGCCACACCGTTTTCGACCTGCTGCAGAATAATCGAATGATCAGAATCCGCCACGTCACTCGTTAATTCTATACCCCTGTTGATCGGTCCGGGGTGCATGATGGTGATCTCCTTCTTCAAAGAATCAAGGAGTTTTTTATTGATTCCATAATAAAGAGAATATTCCCTGAGTGATGGGAAGTAGCTCATCCGTTGACGCTCGAGCTGGATCCTCAATACATTGGCAATGTCGCACCATTCAAGGGCTTTCTTTATGTCCAGCTCTACGTTCACGCCTATTTCCCGGATGTGTTTGGGCAGCAAGGTAGCAGGACCGCAGACCATCACTTCAGCCCCCAGTTTTTGAAGTGCGAAAATGTTAGACAGTGCCACCCTGGAATGAAGGATATCCCCCACGATCAATACTTTCTTTCCCGCTACATCACCGAACTTCTCCCGAATGGAAAAGGTATCCAGCAAAGCTTGTGTAGGGTGCTCATGGGTACCATCCCCGGCATTGATGATATTGGCATTAATGTGCTTAGCTAAAAAATGTGGTGCTCCGGGGCTGGAATGCCGCATGACTACCATATCCACTTTCATGGCCAGGATATTATTGACCGTGTCCAGCAGGGTCTCTCCTTTTTTTACAGAGCTCGATGAGGATGAAAAATTGATCACATCAGCAGACAATCTTTTCTCTGCCAATTCAAAGGAAAGACGGGTACGGGTAGAGTTTTCGAAAAAGACGTTGGCGACGGTGACATCCCGCAATGAGGGGACCTTTTTAATGGGGCGATTCAAAACATCTTTGAAATCATCTGCTGTCTCGAAGATGAGATGGATCTCCTTTTCGCTCAGATCCTTTATCCCCAGCAGATGCTTTGTTTTCAATTCACTCATCCGTATCGGTTTCGTCCATCAGCCAAATATTATCTTTTTTGCCCTGCTCCTTCAGCTCCACCAGCACTCGCTGCGATGGCAGGGTATTCACTTTTCTTCCAATGTAGTTTGCCTCCACAGGGATATGCCTGCTATACATCCTGTCGATCAGCACCAATAACTCCACCTTGCTGGGTCTACCAAACATGGTCATGGCATCCAGTGCAGCCCTCACCGTTCTCCCAGTAAACAACACGTCATCTATGAGAACCACCTTCTTGTCTTCGATCACAAAAGGGACTTTGGTTTTATTGGGTGTAAGTTGCTGGTCGCGTCTGCGGAAGTCGTCTCTATGAAAAGTAGTATCCAGGTAACCCAAAGGAATATCCACCTTTAGGATGTCTTCCAGCTCATGTTTTATTCGCTCAGCAAGGAAAATTCCCCTCGGTTGCATCCCAAGGATAACCGACTCTTTGAAAGTATTATGATTTTCAATTAGGTGTTGACACAACCGGCTGATTGTGATCTTGAGGAGATGCTTGTCTAACAGAAGTCGTTTTTGCATGACAAAACTGGGGCAAATATAGCCTCATCTTGTCAATTTGGTTTCACGTCTACGTGATATTCTATTTTGTTGATGTAAAATATCCTCCGATTGGTTTCTCCTGAAGCACGAATACCGTTATAGATCCTTTGCTCCCCGTATGCAAAAAGGGTATTGCCATACCATTCGTCCAACCCCTCTACCTCCGGATCCCTGGATCGTAACTCGTCCGTTTCATAGGTCAGCCTCACCGGATTGATGGTCTTGCCTTCGATGATCTCGTTGCCACTGATCACCTTTGTACGAATCTCGTTTTCATCCAGGTACATCAACACGATCTTATCTTCATAGGTGTTTACGGTGACAAACTCATCAAGAGAATAGGTGACTACATCATCAATGGCAAAATTATTGTCCCAGATAATGTTACCTGTTTTATCAAAAGCCACCACAATGGCATGGGTGTACTTATAGCCCAGAAAACCGCTATTGTAACCACCATAGTTGCCATAAGACCCGTAAAATGGCATTGAAGAGGAGTAGCCTGAATACCGGGTATAGTAGGCTTCGGCAATCAGGATGTAGGCATCTTCACGCTGAATGATATCATGCACAACCAGCTGATAGCTGAAATTTGGCTTTTTGCCTTTCTCCGCTTTTCTCTTAATCCTTTCTTTGATCCTGGACTCTCGTCTTTCCTTCATATACCCAAAGAAATTGTTGAGATCGGCATATGCATAATATTTGATGAATTGCTGCCTGCCATTCAGGAATTTGGAAAGGTATAATCCCTTGCTATAGAGGGACGACTTTCGAGAATAGGTACCTACCACGTACTGAAACCCTCCAAAGAAATTGGTTGAGGCTCCATCAATTAGGTTCTTTTCTTCAGGATTGATCATGTTATCCTGGATCAATGTTCCGGTAGACGTGTACGTCCTGGCTCGGATAGAATTCTTTTTGTTGCGCATCCGCTCAGAAGTGATCACCGTAAATACTTCTGCTTCATCATCGGTGATCAACTTGAGGATATCATTATTGTCGCCGTAAAACCCGGGGATAACCCTAGGCACTCTTTCATCCAGGTCGAAGGTGATCATGACCGGTCGGGTATTGACGTAGCCACCCAGTAAAATACTGTTGCCCAGAACTTCAAACTCAGAGAGCTGCACAGGAAATACCGTGCTGATATTCACCTCCTCAACCCGGGTTGAGCTCACATCAATGGAATAGACCATGAGATCTACGGTCTGGTATCTGGATGCATTGAAGAGCAGGTAAAAAGATCCGTTGTAGTAATCATAGCCGCGAAACCGGCTTTCATAGGGCACTGTGATCAATCGGGTCCATTTAACGTTGAGCGTAGTGTCCACCATATGCAAGATCCACTTATATCCTTTACCGAGGCGTTCGTAGGTCTCTACTACCACCAGCAAGCCTTGTTCTTCGCCACTGATGACTGTAAATTCAGTGTCTGAATCCTGGATATTGAACTCAATCCTGTTTGGCTGACTTATATAATTGCTCTGCTCTGGCTCTTTTTTCTGAGCATAAGCAATCAGAGGTAAAAAAGTTATTAGCCATATGGTCAGCCGCTTCAGCATATTGGATTTATTGGCCCATTGCAATAATTATATCAAATTCTTCCTTTTTCACTGGCTGCACAGATAGCCGTGAATTTCTTACCAACACCATGTCAGTCAACCTTTCATCTGCCTTTACCTGGGCCAGAGTGACCGGATTTTTCAGCTTTTGCTCTGGTGCTACATCTACTACTACCCAGTCTCCCTCTTTGGCAGTGGGATCAGGATAAAACGCTTTCACTACTTTAGCAACACCGATGACCTGTTTTTCATTCACACTGTGGTAATATAGGCAAAGATCACCCACCTCCATGGCCTTCATATTATTTCTGGCCTGGAAATTCCTGACACCATCCCACAACGTTTTTTTATCCCTTTCCAGATCATCCCACGAATAAGTACCCGGCTCTGATTTGATCAGCCAATAGTTCATAAATCAAATTATTTTCACTAAAAGTATAAAGGTAATTGATTAAAGTTGTTTGGTTAATTTAAAAATCAATGAAAAGTCCTTTGCCACACTGGTAATAAACCATTTTTATCTTACCATTGTTCGATGAAAATACTCATTCTCAGATTCTCTTCTATTGGTGATATTGTCCTTACTACCCCTGTGGTCCGCACCCTAAAAACCCAACTGGAAGATGCTGAGATCCATTATGCTACCAAAGCCTCCTATGCCTCCATCCTTACCTCCAACCCTTACATCGACAAGCTTCATTTACTGGATCATAATCTTGGTGAGCTTATTTCTACACTGAAAAAAGAGCGATATGATGTAATCATAGACCTGCACAATAATCTACGCACCAAACGGGTAACCTGGTCATTGGGAGTGAAAACCTACCGGTTTAAGAAAATCAATATTGCCAAGTGGCTCATGGTAAACTTTAAGTGGAACCGTCTGCCAAACAAACACATTGTGGACAGGTATATGGATACCACCCGTGACCTGGGAGTGAAAATGGACAGTCTGGGCCTTGACTATTTCATCCCCGAAAAAGATGAGGTAGAGCCAGAATGGCTACCCGAGACTCATCGTCAGGGTTTTGCAGTATTTATAATAGGAGGAAAATTTCCTACGAAAAGACTTCCTGTCGAGCGAATGATCGAACTCTGTGACCGCATCAATAAACCGATTGTCCTGCTTGGAGGAAAAGAGGACATCGAAAATGCCAACAAGATCGAAGACTTCTTTAGGCGGCCCGAGGGTAATGAAGAGATGGAAGAGATGCTCATTGAGCTTGGAAAGCATAGCCTGATCTACAATGGATGTGGAAAGTTTAATCTGAATCAGTCCGCATCGATTGTCCGACAGGCAAAATGGGTATTCACTCATGACACCGGACTCATGCATGTAGCGGCAGCATTCAAAAAACAGATCTATAGTATTTGGGGAAATACCATACCGGCTTTTGGAATGTACCCATATCGCACTAAATTTATTGTATTTGAGAACAATAAGATCAGGTGTAGACCCTGTTCTAAAATCGGATTTCAAAAATGCCCCAAGGGTCATTTTAAATGTATGAAAGAGGTAGTATTTGACTTTTATCTGCCTGGTTAGCTATGAAGACACTCTATATCATTCGACATGCCAAATCTTCCTGGTCTTTTGACCTGAGAGACTTCGACAGACCCCTTGGAGATAGAGGCCGAAGGGATGTAAAGAAAATTGGAAAATATCTGCAGGACAACCTGGATCCACCAAAACTGATGATCACCAGCCCTGCCAGCAGGGCATTTTATACGGCATTGTTCATTGCCGATGCATGGGGATACCCTGAATATAAAATCGTACTGGATCCGGCATTCTACCATGGATCACCCAATGGGATCATCAAAACGCTGAGCGCTTTGGGAAACATTTCCTCTGTAGCCATTTTCGGGCATAATCCCGGTCTCACGGACCTCGCTAATACCATTTCTGATGCCAATATTGATAACATCTCAACCTGTGGGGTTATCGGCATTGAATACAAGATGGATAGCTGGAAATCGCTGGACAAAGTTCGAGGTCAACAATTTGTTTCTATCACACCAAAATCACTCCCATGATTGCCCATACACCCGATCCACCCTACTATGCGGTGATATTTACTTCCTTAAAAACCCAAACAGATGAGGGTTATGCAGAAATGAGCAAAAAGATGGAAGAGCTGGCAAAAAAACAACCCGGATACCTGGGGTTTGAATCTGCACGTAGTGAGATTGGTATTTCTGTCTCTTACTGGAAGGACCTTGAGTCAATACGGCACTGGAAAAGCAATCTCGAGCACCGGGAAGCCCAACAAAAGGGACGGAATCAATGGTATAGCCACTACAAGATCCGGATCGCAAAAGTGGAACGTGCCTATGGATTTGATGGGTGAGCCGTGCTTTTCATAGCCTCAAAAGGGATGATCAATTCCAATGAAAAAACGTATATACTGGGAACGGATTTCTCACTTTAATGAACTCCGGATAAAACTTAATGTAACACCCCGATGGCAATGCATGATTTCCGATACCTGGTTCTCATTGTTTTAGTTTTTGGCCCCTTTTTTCTTCCTGCACAATCCAGATCCACCGCTCCTGACCAGGGGTGGAAGGTGAGGTTTGAAGGAAGTCAGTCGAGGCCGGCGATTCGGAATGGCAAACTCTATATCGGGTCTCTCGATGGCTCATTGTATGCTTTTGATATCAAAAACGGACAAAAGCTCTGGGATATTGGCACCGGACAGGGTCTGTCAAGCGGTACCGAGGTGATTGTTGTCCCTGCCGGAACGGATCTCGCCACACAAATGAACATGTTTGCAAATCGGCCACTTAGAGACCGAAAAAAAGAGATCCAGGGCACCCCGGTGATGAGTGGTGACAAACTTTGGATAGGGTCTGAGGACTTTAGCCTTTACATGGTGGATGTTCTCAGCGGCGAAAAAATTTGGACTTTTGAGACCGGGGGAAGGGTAAATACCAGACCGATTGTAGAAGATGAGTTAGTGGCATTTGTATCTGAGGACGGGCTATTATATGTGCTGGACAAGCTCACAGGTGAGAAAAAGATGGAAGCCGAGTCTTATCCCGGGGCGAAGCTGGCATATTCACAACCAGGTCCATTCCCCAACCCACCGAATCAACCGGTTTTTAGCGGCGAAGAGATCTACCTTACCAATTGGGTGCGGGGCACTGTGAAAAAGGTGCACGTGTCTTCGGTCTCTATCGTTTCTGGAGAATACAATTGGAAAGTGGAGCTGGAAGGCTGGGACGTGCAGGACCCCATTTTGGTTGATGACCTTCTTTTGGTTCTCTATGAAACAAATGGCTCCGCATCAGAGCCTTCCTATATGCGGGTCTGCGCCTTGGATGCCAGCACTGGTGAAGTAAAATGGACCTTTGACCAGGAGGTGGTTTACGGATTCAAAAACTTCAGTGCAGACAGCCAGACCGTATATTTTGAAAGTCCGACAGACTTTTTTGTACTGGATAAACATACAGGAGCCCTTCGATGGCAGTATTTATTTGATGAGAAAAAAATCAACCTGCCAGAGAGAAGCTATTATGTCGATGAAGGGGTATATCTGGTAGATCATGGCAGCTTATTGAAGCTGGACCCAAAAACCGGAAATATCGAAAAGTCATATAAGGTAGATCGTAACTACAGGATCTTTCATCTGGAAAATGATATCCTTTATGGTACCTCTTTCAAGCAGGTGCATGCTATGGATCTCTCCTCAGGAAAGACTTTGTGGTCTTTGAGGACTAACACCGAACTTTCATCCAGGCCTGTGTGCCATGATCAAATGATCTATTTCACTACTGGTTCGGTAGGATATGTAGGTATGAGTCGGGTAGACCAGGGGCACTTATATGCGGTGAATGGGGTGACAGGGAAATGAGTTGGGGGATTTCAGATATTTCGGTGGACTATATTGGTTTCTTATCCCTGCCATCAAGTCCCACCTGAAATTACTTAACTTTAGTTTGCTGCATGGGGCATTAGTTTAATCTATTGCCTCGGGCTTTAGCCACTAATTTTAATGCATGCCCTTCAACCAACAGGAACAGCACCATAGCAAAAAGAGCTTTCAGGAAGAGTATGACGAATTCATGGAGAAATATGAATTTGAGACCTTTAGGGGCTAAAGCCCCAGGAGGTCTGATTTCCATTGCCACGGGCTGAAGCCCGTGGCAATTTGACTGAAGGCATGGCAATTTTGCTGAAGCCCATGGCAATTCCAGCTAAAGCTCATTGGCAATTTATCTGAAGCCCATTCTGGTTAAAACCTACTGACTCGTAGATACCACAAAAAAACTCGCGATTCACATTCAATAAATCGCAAATTCCCAAATTTCTTATTACAATGATTTTGGCTTGCCGATATAGGTTTTGGCTGCCGCAACAAACTTTGTTTGCTTCCAGAGGCATTAGCATAATCTATTGCCTGGGGCTTTAGCCCGGGGACAATAGATTTGCACTTAGTGGCTTTAGCCACTAATTTTATCGCATGCCCTTCATTAAGATCTGGATTCATGCTGTTTGGGCGACTAAGAATAGAGCGCCACTGTTGGAAAAGACCATTAGAAAATCAGTTATTTCTCATATCAGGGAAAATGCTAAAGCAAAAAATATATACATTGATAGTATCGATGGGTATGTTGACCACTTACACTGCCTGATTTCTTTAAAAGGCGAACAAAGCATTTCCAATATTATGCAGCTAATCAAAGGAGAATCCTCCTTTTGGATCAATCAACAAAAATGGATTCCTGATCGGTTTGCCTGGCAGACTGAATTCTTTGCTGTGTCTGTAGGGGAATCCCAGGTTAAAGCAGTCAGGAATTACATCAACCAACAGGAACAACACCATAGCAAAGAAAGCTTTCAGGAAGAGTATGAAGAATTCATGGAGAAATATGAATTTGAGACCTTTAGGGGCTAAAGCCCCAGGAGGTCTGATTTCCATTGCCCATGGGCTGAAGCCCATGGCAATTATAACCAAAGCTCATTGGCAATTTATCTGAAGCCCATTCTGGTTAAAACCTACTGACTCGTAGATACCACAAAAAAACTCGCGATTCACATTCAATAAATCGCAAATTTCCAAATTTCTTATTACAATGATTTTGGCTTGCTGCAACAGGTTTTGGCTTGCCGCCACAAACTTTAGTTTGCTTCCAGGGGCATTAGCATAATCTATTGCCTCGGGCTTTAGCCCGGGGGACAATAGATTTGCACTCCAGTGGCTTTAGCCACTAATTTTATTGCATTCCCTTCATTAAGATTTCAAGCTCACAGGCTTTTTTTTGCATTTTTTAGGTGCTAAACCGTTGCATTTCTGGAAGGATTTGTGTATCTTTTATAATTGAGGTATTAAAGCTCTCTCAAACAAGTCATTTGGTCTCCAAATAATATAATACCTATCTTTTTCTTGTTTGATACCTATCTCAATTTATTTACATACCTATCTTATTTCATTTATATACGTATCTTAATTCCTCAACAACACGTTCTTAAAAGCGAATCAACACATGGTTGGAAGGGAAACTACACGTGATTCCGAGGAAAACTATGTATGGTTCGGAGAAAAACTACATGTGAATGGGAGAGAAACTAAGTGTGATCCGGAACACAACCACACGTAATTCATAAAGTAACAAGCACACATCACTCAGTCGCTCGGTTGTACCGAGAGACCTGGTCTTCTAATAGTCCTCTGGCTGGTGTAGGATTATACTCGCCTTCACACCATCATCTTCGAACTACAATTGAAAATTCACGAAAAGACTTATCTTAGATGGGCAATACAGATAACGTATCCGTTTTAAGTCGCTTATAAATGTTTATTGTCACTTAAAAATGGGTAAGGTTTTGGTATTGAATAAATTAACAAGAAAAAATACATAAGGGAAATAACAGTAATACTGTTATTTTGATTGTTAGTGGTAATTTGAAGCATATGATTATACGTAGATTGTTAACTGGAAATGATGTTAGAACATCTCAAGACCCAAATGATTGTCCTCATTGCCATGTTACAATCGAACCTAAATATTTGGGTGGTTTCGGAACTAACAGCACTTTTAATCCGAATCACCAGGAACAAGACGAATTACTAACATTCTGGAGATGCACTAATCGCAAATGCCAGAGGGTTTTTGTTCTGCAATCAACACAGAAACAAGATGGACTTTATTATCCAGAGAGATTCTTAAATGGATACCCAGAAACTTCTGTTCCAGAGCCTGTCAAATTAATAAGTAGTAGCTTCTTCAAAATCTATGCGCAATGTATCCAATCAGAAGAATTAGGGTTGGATGAACTGACGGGTACTGGCTTGAGAAAAGCAATTGAGTTTTTAGCCAGAGATTATGCGAAAATCATAGCACCGGATAAGTCAGAAACTATTGAAAAAGCTCCTCTTAGAAATGTTATTGACCAATACTTCGATGATGATGTAAAAGAATTATTTCATCGTGGAACGTGGTTAGGCGCTGATCACGTTCATTACAAACAATACTATACTGATTTTAATATTTCAGATTTAAAAGGAATTATTGAACTGATAATGCAGGAAATAGTAAGGGAGGAATTAAAAAAGAAATATATCTCCATCAAAAAAGAATCTTAGATGAACGTTTGAACTTACTAACCTTGCATGAACTTGGAAAAACCTCTAACAGACACTATCGGTTATGTGCTAAACTGCCTTTTTGCCAGCATTATCGGGATTTGCCCGCAGAAGTGCACCTTCTGAATCTTCATCGCTTTTGGATACTTTAGTGGTTCTGGATTTGGACTTTCAGAACGCAGTTTTTCATAGATACCGTAGTGCGTATGGCGCACTTCCGCTAGATTAGTGCATTCTGCCAACTGTGGGCACACAAACCGATAGTTAGGTGTTAGAGAGCATTAACTACAATGAGAAAATTATCCTTCCTATTAATAATTAACCTTTTGTTTTCCTGTGGAACTGATAAAAAGGAACAAAAAATTGTCGATCCTACAGTACTTTCAATATCAGAACTTCAGGATAAATCAATTGACCAACTTAGAATTATCAGAAACGAAATATTCGCTAGAAAAGGCTACATATTTAACTCACAAGATTTACAGGATCACTTTTCAACATTCGATTGGTATAAACCGAAATATGAAAATGTGGACTCCTTATTGACGGATCTGGATAAGAAGAACATCCAAACCATCCTAGAACTTGAGAACAAAAAACGCAATGAAATTGAGCGAAAAATCATCAGAATAAGGGAAGCTGAACTTAACCAATATAAAAGCGCTTACAATTCCGCCGACAAGTGGGACAAACAATTCATGGATAAAATGTTTGAAACCATAAATCAATTCAATGAACGTCCCGCTGATACAACTATTCTAACCATTGGAAATATTGATGGAATCGGAAAAATGGACACAGTTAACACACATATTTATGTGCTTGATGATACTGTATTCGTTGACTCAAAATGGAACAGGAACGGTGAACTTTTGTGGAACGATGAAATTAAAAATCCTTACCTTCAAATAAATAATGATGATATTTTCTCTTACGATGATAGGCATCTTTGGGTAACATTCACTATTGCTGTTCAATATGGTGCCCCAGAACTTAGTGAACGAACCGACTACTCGGGTATTGATCGAGGAACTGCACTTAAAATGGGTAAGTGGGATATTGAAAGTCAGAACTTGAAAATTTCAGATGCTGAATACATCAAATACTTCGACTCCTTCAATGGCGAACTTTTCTTATTTGGTGAACCCGAAATACGTCATGAATTGCTACAATGGTACGAACCTAAAAAGGTATTTATCCGCTATTATGCGCCTTAAAGCTCTCTAACAATCGCTAGCAGTCATACGCCAAAGTGCTTTGCTGCCGTGGCCTGAAGACTTGATCGCTCACTGCCCACCTGCCTGCAGGCAGGTTCTGATATTTCTTCATTTTTTGCTCTTCAGCAGTTCTGGCCATTCATCTGTGGAGCGTAGTATCTTCTAGTGGAAGTAATAATTTCCCATTGCTTCTCATCGGGGTTTTAGCTAGTTTAGATTAGATTTTTCATTGCCCACGGAACGCTAGTCGCTCAATCTAGATGTTGGTGGTAATTCTTACGAAATGACTGAAGTAGAAGATTTCATATATCAGTACGAAGACGATCAAAGGGAGGTAATGCTATTTCTTCATAACTGGTTGACCAAAGATTTAAACCTGACTGAAAAAATTAGATTTGAAATACCATTTTATTATGGTAAATCTTGGATATGCTATTTGAATCCAACGAAAAAGGACACAGTTGAATTTGCTTTTGTGCGTGGAAATGAACTTTCCAATGACCAAGGATTATTGGATAACAAAGGACGAAAACAAGTTTATAGCGTAGAATTCAAGAGCGTCAAGGCAATACCACAACAAACTTTAAATGAAATCATTCAGGAGGCCATTTTGCTTGATGAAACAAAACCTTATGAATCTAAAAGAAAAATGAAATGAGACTTAACGCAGGAATAATCACGTATAAATTAGAGGAAACCAAAAAATTCTATACTGAGAAACTCGGTTTTGGCGTAGTATGGGAAGCAGATTGGTTTCTCCTGCTTTCTACACCGAATGGTGGCGACACAATTTCATTCCTGGCCCCTAATCACCCTACTCAAGGGATTGAACAGTTTCGGAAAGAATTTAATGGGAACGGCATATATCTAACAATTGAGGTTGATGATGTAGATTCAATTTTTAAGACAATAAAGGAAAACGATGTAGAAATAGCATTAGACCTTAGAACTGAAGATTGGGGAGACAGGCACTTTGCGGTAATTGACCCGAATAACGTGGGTATTGATTTTGTAACTCATACAGCGCAAGACTAAAAAAATCACTACCTCACAAAGGTAAAATAAAGAGGTGTCTCCTGATTCCGTCTCTTTAGAAATCCCGGATATCTCTCGTTTGATTATTGACTGTAACAGAGCCTATCATAGCACTCTAAAAAAGTCTGTAATCCTTCTACCTAAAATCCCCTACACCAAGCGAAATCATTAAAGCACCATAGGACAACTGTGGATTGATATTTGCCATTAACTGTATATCAACCCCAATTCTTGCTCCAGAAGCAATGAATCCTACCCCCACTGGTAATCCGATAGTACTTTTTGTCTCTTCATATTTACCGGTCGATTGGTTTTCCCTAGTCTTTTCTACCGTCACATAACTTAAGCCTGTGAAGTAGTAAAATTTTCTTGACGTTTTATCCTTAACCTTACCCAATAAGAAGTCACCAGATTTTGAGGAACTGCCACTTCCAGTCCAGATAGACATTTGCTCAAATGCAGAAAATTTAATGCCAAGATAATGATTGGTTTTGGTCTTGTGACTTAAGCCAATCTGACTGCCAAGCAGACCAGGGCTTGCCCCAATTCCAAGGCTTAACCATGTAGACGATGTCGATAGATTAGATAATGAATCCTGACGACCGGTAGTAGTAATTTCTTTCGGGTAATGTTCCTCAACGCTTTCAACGTTTTGGTCAGCGGAAACATTATTCTCCTTGAGTGCAGCAGTTAATTCATAAATTTCTGAAGGTTGAGCCAGGCAGGTAGTATGTAAAGCGAAGTGTCCAATTGCTACGAAAGCAATTAAAAACAAGGTTTTCATTTTGTTACAAGATTCAATTGAGTTTGATAATGTGTATTTAAACGAAAACCAAAATGTTTTGATCAGGCTGTTAAGGGAGAAAAGCTTGCCATATAGAACATGTCTTGCCAGAAGACAGGTATACACTACCCACAATTGCCTGGCATAGCAAATTTTGCTATTTTGCAGTGAGCTGCACCTCAATTGGACTATTCGAGCATCACCCACCCATCTAAAATAAATGGCAAAGAAACGAGCGACACTAATAATCAGAATCGCACTGCTGGTTGGAACGATCGTCTCTTTGTTTTTCGTACCATGGCTTTTGGTTAAAGCTTGGATACTACCACTACCAGATACTGTTCAAGAACAGTTGGACGAGGCAATTGAACACGGGTTTGATGGGGTTATTGCTTACGTAGACAAGGCTGGTAAACCTCCTCAATATTTGGCTTCTGGTTGGCACGATCGTGAATCCAGGATACCTGCCAATCCGAAGGCGCTTTTCAAAATTGCCAGTATCAGCAAGCTATATGATGCTGTAGCTGTTACCAAACTGGTAAGTGATGGACGTCTTTCCCTGGATAAGACAATTGCTGATTATTTACCGGATTTGGTAGGAAAAATTGAAAACTCAGATAAAATCACCCTGAGATTAATGATTCAGCATAGAAGTGGTATTCCCAATTTTACTGACGCTCCAAATTTTTGGTCAGCTCCAACACAATCCTATGAAGAAAGTCTGGCATTGATTTCAGGCAAGCCGGCCAACTTTAAGCCCGGAGAAGACTATGAGTACTGTAATACCAATTATCTTCTAATCAATAAGATAATGGATGATGTACTTGGGTATGACAATTTTCAATTCATCCGGGAGGAGATCCTGATACCGCTAAACCTTAACAATACCTTCAGTTCGCTCAATGAAGTAGCTATAGATGATGTGATGAGTGGATATCATGTTGGTCATCCCTTTGATTTAAAAGAAGACGAGCATGGTATGTTAGCCACAGCAGAAGATGTGGGCACATTCCTCAGGGCTTTAAACAATGCCTCCTCATCCGATGGGCAAGGTTCTTTGTTTGATGAAGGAGAATTAGAAATCTATTCTTCCATATATGAATTTAAGCACGCTGGCTGGGTTCCGGGATACCAGAGCTTTGCAGAATACCATAAAGACCTTGACGCTGTAGTTATTGAGTTCTATAGCACGACAGATTCGAAGCTTTACAATTGGAACTTGTCCGAAATCATAAATAGTAGGATCGTCAAAATACTGAGAAAAGCTAAATAGCTCAAAACAAACGAACTAAGCGTTCCATCGGGGTCAAAGCCTACTCCACCGGAACAAGCAACATCCTGCTCACCGTCACCTCCTCAATTTTTTCTCTGGTATAGTATAATGGGAAGTACTCGTCTTTCGCCCATTGTTCAAAGAGATTGCTATAAAATAGGCTGGCCGGATCTCCACTTTGGCCGGGGCTGTTTGTACCAATAGCAGCATCCCAGTCTCCTGTGTTGACAATGATTCGGAAAGATGCGCCACTGCTTTGTCGGAGATTGCTACCCGTTGAGCCAGGTGTATAGGCATTACCTCCCCTCGGCAAGGGTCCCACATTCAAAGTCTCTTTCACTTCATCGCTCACTGCCGCACTCATGGCATGCTCGATGGCTGTGTGCTTGTACTTCTCCTGACCATATTGCCAGTTATTCTGATGCTCGCCCAGTCTTTCAGTGAGCCATGCTACTGCGGATATGAAAGCTTCTTCCAAAAAGACATTTCTAGCATCCTCTGAACCGAATGACATTTTCCAATCTACCAGCCACTCCAGGATGCGGTACATTTGAATTTCGGGTATCAGTTCCTTTCCGTTTTCCGGTACAAATTCCTTGACCGCTTGCGCCTGTATTTCATTTTCCCACGCCACATAAATGCCTGCAGCAACGGACTCAGGTAGCAATTCATAGTTCCATTTATTGAGTCGCTTTTGGGCTTGCTTTGCGGCTCCATCAAATTTCAATTTCAAAAGGATGGGAACCAATGTTTCTGCGGGTTTGGAATAATAATCTACCTGAAGTGCTATCATATCTTCCATGGTCAGCGCATTGGATTTGCTTAATACTTCATTGATCCGGTCACCCCGATATGGATTTGACCAGGAAAATCCAATGGCATCCCACCGGTCATAGGAGTCAGGTGTTACGTTCTGATTGGCGGATGCCCAAAATCCCTCAGGGGGATTGTAAACATTTGGTTTTTCGATGATTGGCAAGTAGCCATTCCATTCGAATCGGCCATCCCCCGGAACAGGTACCAACCCACTGTGATGAGGTCGAACAGGTGCGATGCCCACAGCCTGCCAACCGATGTTCCCCTCCTTATCAGCCCAGACCATATTCTCTCCCGGGATGTGTGAGTAGTTGCACGCTTCCCTGAATTCCTCCCAGCTTCTGGCCTGATCCATTCGAAGCGATGCGAGATAAGGAGAACCACCCGGTTCCAACCAGGCACATCGCACCGCAAAAGCCTTGAGTCGTTCCTTATCGACAAAAGTCACGGGACCATGACGCGAATACACCAGATCTACAATCACGTCATCCTGGCCCTTCACTGGGATGGTATCTTTGATCACATCAAAATCCACCCAGCCACTCTTGTATCTGTATTGATCAGGGTTTTCGGGATTCAGGTCATACACATATAAGTCTTCACCATCCGTTTCGAAAACCGTCAATCCCCAGCTCCCCGCCTCATTGTGTCCAATAGAAATCCCCGGAATTTCCGGTTCTCCACCACCGATCACGTTCCACTCGGGTGAGACCAAATGCGCCATGTATCTCAGCGAAGGAATGGCAATGGTTCGATGCGGGTCATTGGCCATATAGGTATTGCCATCTTCAGTTTTGGAGCCCCGAACCACCCAGTTGTTGCTTCCCTTCGAAAGTGAGTCCGCAGGGATTTCTTCCAGTAGAATATTCATGGCTTCATCCGATCGAAACTCCGGTAAGATGTCTTCACGGATAAACTTCACAGACTTTCGGTATGCATTGTACAAGCCCAAAATATCCTGAGAAAGCAATTCAAAAGTCAATGACTCGTCCAGCGTCAAATCAGGATCTTTAGGATGGAACCAATAGAGCTTTTTCACCAGCTCTACACCCAGCTTGGCCACAGCTCTCCCAACCTCCAGTTCACTATCAATATTTCCCAGTAGCCCTTGATGTCTCGAAATCACGACCTCTGGTGTCCACAGTTCTGGTTTGATCCCGAGTAACTTAAATTCAATTGGTAGCTCTTCCGGCCTGGTATTGATGTCATTTATATAGGCATTCACCCCATCGGTATAGGCCGTGATGATTTCCACTCCATCCTGATGGTAATGGTTCATTTCTTCCGTCATGTCACCGCGGAACATGAATAGCCGTGTCCCGATGTCTCGCTTCAGTTCCCTTTCTCCCAGAATTTCAGCTACAGTGCCAGTGGCCTGACGCCTCCAGACTTCAAATTGAAAAAGCCTGTCCATCGCTGCTGCATAGCCCTGAGCGAAAAACAAGTCGTACTGGTTTTCTGCGTAGATGTGGTTGATCCCCCATTGATCCCGGAGTATTTCGACATTGTCATTTACTCCAACCTCAATTTCCTGTACAGATTGGCCAAGTGCTACCACTGGCATCAAAGCCAGCAGAACGCTGAATAGATTTGGTTTCATGGTTGACTGGACTAATGGTTGGTAATCAAGTTACTAAAAACACCTCTGAATTTAGCCAGCCAGGCAATTCGTTAGCTATATCTGATTAACAATCAACGTTTAAACACACGCTGCGGCATGGATCACACAATTACAGACACATCTCCCCGCGCTAACTGGTTTCTTACCAAAGCCGGCCAATACCCGGCAGCTCGACACTCAGATCAAACACGTCTAGCTCAAGATTCATCCCCAGGATGTTGACCTCAAGTCCTTCTTCATAGGCCAACGTGACGCCGGCCAAACCGTAAAGTGAAACCTGAAACCCGGTGCCGCTGGGCGCGGAGCCAAAACTTTCAGAGATCGGTCTCCAGTCCTTCCCTACAGCGGTGGATGGTAAATCCAGTTTTAGTTCCGGGACCTGCAAGCCCAACCAGGCGACAAAAGTATTGCTGTTAGGGCCGGGCCATACAGTGTATTCATCTCTCCAGGGGTATGACCGAATGGCCGATTCTACCTTCCGGATGGCTTCCTCAGCTTCACTTCCTCTCAGATCTGTTATCAGGATAGGTGGATTCCCTGCCCACGCCCTGTCGGGCACACGGGATTCGTAAAACAATGCTGTGCCATTTCGCCTCAATCGCCACCCAAAGATTTGACCCACCATATATTCTGTAGCTCCTTTCTTTTTTACGGCAATCCAGGTGTGAACGGCCAATGCCTGCTTTACCCCTCTGGTCCTACCCGCATAGACCTGAACGATGGCCCCTTCATAGTCATCCGGATGAGGTGCATAGCCGTAGCTCTCGCCAAACCACTTGGCCTCCGAAGTCACAGGGCTCCTCTCAACACCGTCATTAATTCCTCGTAGAATAGAGCCAGACAAGGCACAAACAAACAGGAAAAGGAAAAAGTATGCGATCCAGGATAGTATCCTTCGAACTATCTTCCATTTATGCATATCAACGAAATTTTTTATTCAAACCGACCAAAGTTTTTGTGACTCCCGGTTTTTTTAATGCTACAACTTAAATACAACGAGGAAAATCATTAAAGGATATTAGGCCATCTGGCATTAGTCCCGATTTGCAAAAAAATTAAATGGCCACAGCGATCTTAAGATACCTTAATGAAAAACGATTCCACGCTTTCAATCTTTGTACAAAAATTCAAATTGTGAAACCATTAATGTAATTAGTATGTCAGCGTATATTTTATTTGACAACATCACGGTGACTAGTCCTGAGGCACTAGAAACCTACAAAACCAGCGTTGGTAAAGTGGTTGAAAAATACCAGGGTAAATATCTTGTGTTAGGTGGTAAAACCAGGGTAGTTGAAGGACCGTGGAATCCGACCTATTTGGTAATGCTCGAATTCCCGAATTATGAAATGGCTGAAAACTGGTATGAATCTACAGAATACTCAGCGCTGAAGTCTCTAAGGCTTTCAGCTACCACTTCTTCAGGGGTAATCTTTGAAGGGTTACCGGTATGATCTTTTTCAATCAATAAACCCCGAAACATTAGTCGTTAGCGAGGCTCCGGGGTTTATTGAGTAGATCGTCACCAAGAGGTTAAATCATGCCTTAGATACATTTTCATGGTAGTAGCCCGAAAACACTATCTTTATCAGATCGGTTCTACCCCGACACAAGATGAAGATCAACCTGACACCCAAAAATGGCATTGCCCTGTTGTTTTTGTCCTTTATCATGCAGGAGACTCATGAACTGGCTCACACAGGAGTAGGGAGGATCATTTGTGGTTGCTGGGGCAAAAGGAACTTTAATTTCTGGGGGTTGTGCAAAGGCTGTGAGGATCCCTTGGCAATACTGGCTACCTATGCCGGGCCTCTTTATTCCTTTGCCATTATTTGGTTTGGATATTACTTCCTGACAAAGCAAACCTCCCGACAAAAATCTATCGGATTTACTCTTGTGATCTCTACCATGCCTATTTCCAGAGTGATCACTCCCCTTTTTGGAGGTGGAGACGAGGTCTATGCACTTAATACCCATTTCAATAATCATACAATTTCATGGATAACAGGACTCTTCATTGTTTGTCTGGCCATCATTCCCCCAACCATTAAGGCCTATCTGGTAATTGATAACACACGCAAAATCCTGTGGTTTGTATCAATGCTGCTCATCCCATTCATCATGACAGGCCTTGTAGTATTTGGCTTACTACAGGGACTTGTTTTAAGCAATGACATATTATCAGCTTACTGGGTACTTGGCTCACCAATGATTATCACCCTTTGGTTTCTCGTTTGCCTCCTGGTTTTACTCTTCACCGGGGGCTCATTGAAGACGATTCTGAAAGATTAGGTTCCTCCCAAACCAGTATGAGCACCACTTATGGTAATTTCTTACCAAAACTGTAATTCATTTTCATCCGTTAACATCCATTCACGGAAATCGATATATTTGAATAGCATCTAAATAAAAATACAAGCTTCATGAAAAAATTGCTCCTTATATGTCTTGGGGTTGCTTTCACGGTAACCGCGCAAACACAAACCAGGCTCATTGAGAAAGTCACTAAAAATGAAAATGGTTTGGTGATCCCCTATGAAAAGTATGTGTTGGAAAATGGGTTGACTCTGATCATCCATGAAGATCACTCAGATCCCCTGGTTCATGTCGATGTCACCTATCATGTGGGATCCGCACGGGAAGAACTTGATAAATCCGGATTTGCCCACTTTTTTGAACACATGATGTTTCAGGGTTCAGACAACGTTGCCGATGAAGAACACTTTAAGATTGTAACAGAATCAGGCGGTACATTAAACGGGTCAACTAACCGTGACAGGACCAATTACTATGAAACAGTACCCAGCAACCAGCTTGAAACCATGCTGTGGCTTGAAGCTGACCGAATGGGTTTCTTCCTGGATGCAGTTACCCAAAAGAAGTTTGAGGTTCAGCGTGCAACCGTAAAAAATGAAAAAGGACAGAACTACCTGAATCGCCCTTATGGTATGTGGAATGAGAAAACCATTGCGGCAGTTTATCCTTACGGACATCCGTATTCGTGGAGTACAATCGGGCTTTTGGAAGATCTGGATCGTGCTAACCTTGAAGATCTTAAAAATTTCTTTTTACGGTGGTACGGTCCCAACAACGCCGCACTTACCATTGGTGGAGATGTAGATCCAAAGAAAGTAATCCCTTTAGTAGAAAAGTACTTTGGGAGTATCCCGCGGGGACCAGAAGTAGAAAAACTGGATCTCGATCCCCCAACCATCGAATCCGATCGATATATATCACACGTGGATAACAATATCAGATTCCCGGCTCTCATGTTTACTTATCCAACCATACCAAATATGCATGAGGATGAGGCAGCGTTGGATTGTCTTTCAGATATCCTGGGTACAGGACAAAGCTCTTACTTCTTCAAAAAGTTTGTATTGACTCAAAAGGCCATTCAGGCTTCTGTTTTCCACCCTGCTGCCGAGCATTCCGGAGAATTCACCATGTTTGTATTACCCTACCCTGGACAAACCTTGTCAGGTTTTGAAACTGAGGTCAGGCAAATACTTGATGAGTTTGCTGAAAACGGGGTCACTGAAGACGATCTTATCAAGTTCAAAGCCAATATGGAGTCCAACTTTATCAATGGCCTTGCCAGTGTAAGCGGTAAAGTCAGTCAACTTGCGCGCTATCAGTACGCGTTTGGCAACCCAAACCTGGTAAACAAAGATCTGCAACGCTATCTTGACCTTACTGCTGAAGATGTAATGAAGGCATTTAACAAGTATATCTATAAGCAACCAGGTGTGATCCTCAGCTATCTGCCAGACACAGAAACTGAACCTGCGAAACCAGACAACTTTGAAAAGCCAACAAGTGGTGAAAACCCATTTCCAACCATTGACTATAGTGGGTTGACCTACAATAAACCCACCAATGAGTCTTTTGATAGGAGCAAACAACCAAAAGCAGGACCAAGTCCATTGGTAAAAGTTCCTGACTTCTGGGAAACCAAATTTGATAATGGTATCGAAGTCATTGGTACCAAAAGTGATGAGATCCCAACAATAGCTATTCAACTGACGCTTGTAGGAGGTCATAAATTTGATGCTAATGAGCCCACCAAAAGTGGATTGGCCCAGATCACTGCTTCAATGATGAACGAATCAACTGAGAATTATTCCGCTGAAGCCATTCAGGAAGAGCTTAGAAAGATTGGTAGTAGCATCAATATCTCTGCCGACAGAGATGGAACAACAGTCAGTATCAACACCTTGAAGAAAAACCTGGATCGAACACTGGAGCTGGCTGAGGAGATCATCCTTCGTCCTGGATTCCAGCAGGTAGACTTCGATCGTGTCATCAAACAACAAATGGAAGGAATCATTGCCAATCAGAAAGATCCGTCTGCCATAGCCTCCCAGGTCTTTAACAGGCTCCTGTATGGGGATGAGCATATTTATTCCGTTCCTACAGAGGGTATTGAAGAAACTGTGAGTAAAATCACCTTAGAAGATGTGAAAGCATTCTACAACAAATACTATTCTCCAAACCTGGGCGAACTGGTTGTTGTTGGGGACGTCGAGAAGAATGACATTCTGCCAAAACTGGATTTCCTAAAAAGCTGGGAGAATAAAAATGTGAAGGTTCCGGAGCTGCCAAACCCTAAAGCTGGCGACCCGACCAAGATTTATCTGGTTGACAAACCTGATGCCCCGCAGTCTCAAATCCGCATTGGATATATGACAGACCTAAAATATGATGCCACCGGTGATTATTTCAAATCATACCTGATGAATTACCCACTGGGTGGGGCATTCAATAGCCGGATCAATATCAATCTTCGGGAGGACAAGGGCTGGACATATGGTGCAAGAAGCTATTTCAGCTCCACTGAAGATCCGGGTCCTTACCTCGCATACGCAGGGGTGCTGGCATCAGCAACAGACAGTTCGGTGGTCGAATTTGTAAAGGAGATCACAGATTACAAAGCAAATGGAATCACTGATGCCGAACTGGAATTTATGCGACGCTCTATCGGTCAGCGGGATGCCCGTAGCTACGAGACACCTGGTCAGAAAGCTGGTTTCCTTAGACAAATCGTTCATTACAATCTTGATAAGAGCTTTGTGGATGAGCAAACTAAGATCATAAAGGGGATTTCCAAGAAAGAGATCAATGCACTGGCCAAGAAATACCTGAACAATGACAACATGTATATCCTGGTAGTGGGTGATGGCGCTTCCAACCGGTCAAAACTGGAAAAACTAGGTTATGAACTGGTAGAGCTTGATCCTAAAGGGGAAGTGGTGGAAGAGACTGTACTTCAAACAGACAGGTAATCCAACCCTGACCTAACGGTGAACAGAATGAAACAAAAAACGCCCTCAAGGGGCGTTTTTTTTTATTTCTATAAATTCAGATTCTGATTAATCGATCGTCTCTACTACCAGGTTGTGATTGGTATAAATGCAGATATCTGCTGCGATGTTCAATCCTTCTGTTACCATCTCTTTGGCGCTAAGATTCGGAGCATGTTTCTTCAAGGCCGTAGCAGCAGCTTGAGCATACATACTTCCGGAGCCAATCGCGGCAATCTCATTGTCAGGCTCCAGTACATCACCCGTACCAGATATGATGAGTACTTCTTCCTTATCAGCCACGATCATCATGGCTTCCAGCCTCCTTAGGTATCTGTCAGTTCGCCAGTCCTTGGCTAACTCTACAGCAGCCCGTTTCAGGTTTCCGGAATAAGCACCCAGCTTCTCATCGAAACGTTCCAACAGCGTAAATGCGTCAGCCGTAGAGCCAGCAAAACCGGTAACGATTTTCCCATCCTGAAGCTTTCGGATCTTCTTCACATTGCTCTTGGCTACGGTATTGCCAAAAGTAGCCTGACCATCTGCACCAATGGCAACTTTTCCATTGTGCTTTATGGCCAGTACGGTTGTACTACGGATTTTTTCCTTTCCCATTTAGAAAAATGTATTTGGAAATCTGTATTAAATCAGGATTCGAACAGGATCCTCAAGGAAGCCTTTCAATGTCTGTAGGAAGGCTGCTCCAACGGCTCCGTCCACAGCTCTGTGATCGCAAGAAAGCGTTACTTTCATCACATTACCGGGCTTCATTTCACCATTTTTCACCACAACAGTTTCCTTGATACCTCCAACAGCCAGGATACATGCATCCGGTGGATTGATGATGGCGGTAAATTCATCGATACCGAACATCCCCAGGTTAGAAACACTGAACGTGTTGCCGGAATAATCATCCGGACTCAATTTCTTGTTCTTGGCTCTGTCAGCAAGATCTTTTACCTCGGCAGATATATGAGAAAGTGTCTTATTATCAGCAAATCTTACCACAGGCACGATCAACCCTTCAGGCAATGCCATGGCCACACCGATGTGGATGTGGTGATGCTTCACCATTTTATCACCCATCCAGGATACGTTGATATCCGGATGTTGCCTCAAGGCTGCCGCACAGGCTTTCAACACGATGTCGTTGAAAGAGATCTTCACAGGAGCAATCTCATTCATGCTCTTACGGGCTTCCATGGCCTTATCCATGTTGATCTCCATGGTAAGGTAGAAATGCGGTGCAGAGAATTTGCTCTCTCCCAATCGTCTGGCGATGGTTTTACGCATTTGTGTCACAGGAATATCCTCAGACCGTTCCTCACCTACAATCTGTGGCAGACTGATCGCTTTTCCACCCGACTTATCTGCAGCGGCAGGTGCCGAAGCAGCTGAAGGCTTAAAGTCTTCGATGTCTCGCTTAACAATCCGTCCACCATCACCGGAACCACTCACCTGTGAAATGTCAATACCTTTTTCTTCTGCTAACTTCTTAGCCAGTGGAGATGCTTTTATTCTTCCGTTGCTTGAAGCTGAGCTGGCAGCAGGAGCTGCTGGCTGGGCTGTAGCCTGCGGAGCACTGGATGCTGCAGGTGCAGAAGATTTCGACTCTTCCTTCTTCTCCGGTTTCGATCCGGCTGCCTCAGCTTTGATCAATGTCTCATAGTCTGCACCTTTTTCTCCAATCACAGCGATCACTCCATCAACTGGGACGGATCCACCGTCAGGCACTGCAGTATATAAGAGAACTCCTTCGTCATATGCTTCCAGCTCCATGGTAGCTTTATCAGTCTCAACTTCAGCCAGGATATCTCCACTCTCTACTTTATCACCCACTTTCTTGATCCACTGGGCAATCACCCCTTCTTCCATGGTGTCACTCATCTTAGGCATTTTCACCACTGTAGCATTGATACCTGATGTGTCAATGTCTTCCGCAGGAGCTGAACTTTCTTCCGCAGGTGCAGACTCAGCAGCCTTAGACTCTCCATTACTTCCTCCCCCACTTTCAATTTCTTTGATCAGTGCGCTCACATCTTCACCTTTTTCCCCGATGATTGCAATCACTCCGTCTACAGGCACAGTTTCTTTTTCTTTCACACCAATATGAAGTAAAAAACCATCCTGATAGGATTCCAGCTCCATGGTTGCTTTATCTGTCTCTACTTCTGCCAGTATGTCACCTGAACTTATTTCATCACCTTCTTTTTTCAACCATGATGCAATCACACCTTCTTCCATGGTATCACTCATCTTGGGCATTTTTATTACTTCAGCCATTTCCGGGGAATAGTTTTACAGTTAAGAATATTTTTCAAAGTTAAACATAAGCACCTTTTTTGGTAACATCTTTGATTCTATTAATTTGACAGAATGTTTAAATCACTGGAAAAATTCCATATTTAGGACTTAAAACAGATGCCAGCAAGACATATCACCAACTATCGACGTCCGCTTTTTTTATTCAATCAGCATCTGGAAACCATCTATCCGGCCTTATTCAGGAAAATAAAAGGACTTCCTGCTCCCACTAAAGAAAAACTAAAAACACCGGATAATGATTTCATCGCCTGTGATGTTTATCGCAAAAACAACAGGCGTTTGCTCATCGTGCAGCATGGACTGGAGGGAGACAGCACCCGTCCTTACATATTAGGAATGGTAAGAGCATTCTATGACAATGACTATGATGTTTGTGCATGGAATTACCGTGGATGCGGTGAAGAAATGAACCTTAAGCCACAGTTCTATCACAGCGGTGCCACCCATGACCTGGAGGTAGTCGTGGACCGGTTCAAAAATGAGTATGATGACATCACACTGGTTGGATTTAGCCTGGGAGGAAATCTCACACTGAAATATTTGGGCGAAAAGCAGCGTCCGGATCAGATAAAAAGAGCCATCGTTTTTTCTGTCCCGTTAGATCTGGCCTCGGGTTCGGATAATCTTTCCACTCCTAATTGTTATATCTACGAAAGGCGATTTTTACGACTTCTTAGCTCAAAGGTCATGAGGAAAGCTCAAATAATGCCTGACAAAATTGATGCTTCCCTGTTGGATCGGGTGAAAACCGTTCGCGATTTTGATGATTTGTACACAGGACCTCTCCATGGGTTCGAAGGAGCAGAAGATTACTACACCAAAAATTCATCCAAGCATTTTTTGTCGGGCATTCAGATACCTACACTCATTGTCAATGCTTTGAATGACCCTTTTTTGCCCGGAGAGTCACTAAATCATGGGTTAGCATCGAATTTAAAAATGGTTTTTTTCGAAACGCCAAAAGTGGGTGGTCATGTAGGTTTTTCGGCTTTCAACAGGATGGGATTGTATTGGTCTGAAGAAAGAGCCCTGAATTTCAGTCTTGAATACTGATTTGTTTTAAAGCCTGCTTAACTTTCAGTCTCATGTGTGACAGATATTCAATCACCGCAAGTCCTGATCTGCTTAAAAAAGTCTTTGGAATAAAAGATACCGCGGACTTCGAACCCAGCTTTAATGCAGGTCCAACACAAGAGTTACCTGTTTTGCTTAGCTCCCAACCAGATACCATTCAGCACATGACCTGGGGGTTGATCTCCAAATGGTCTAACAACAAGAGCATCAGTCCTAAGCTCTTCAACCTGCCAGTTCAGATGGCCTTTGAAAAGAAAATGTATCAGAGAGGGCTCAAAGAAAACAGATGTATAGTGATCGCAGATGGGTTTTACTTGTGGAAGCAAATAGGTAAAGCAAAGAGAGTCCCCTATTTTTTCTTTCCCGGTGATCAAAAACCTTTTGGAATTGCTGCTTTGTGGGAATCCTACGAAGACATGGACGGAAACCCGACAAATACCTTTATCATGCTGACCACCCCAGCCACTACACAGTTAGCAGCCTACCAGGAGGACATGCCGCTAATTCTTTCCGGTGAATCTCTAAAACTATGGTTGGACCATGGAACAGAAGTTGCTGATAACCCAAACCCCTTCACCAGGTCGTCGACAGATAAATTTAAATTTCACCCCGTCTCCCCACTCATCTCAAATCTTGACAACAACCATAAAGGCTTAATAAAAGCAACACTGCCTTCTGATCAGCATGGGAACTATACTTTGTTTAATTAAATATTTACTATCTGTTTCTTTGGTTTAAAAACTGTACAGCCTGATCTGCATTCTCTGCTTTGACCTTTACAACTATCTTTCCTTTGTGGTTCACAAATCCGTATTTATCCTTTCTCATTACCAAATAATATGGACTGCCCACAAGTTTGCCAATACTTTGATATTCCATAGGTACTCTTACTCGCCCTTTGAAATCAACAATACCAAATTTCCCATCCAGGTTTACCAGGAAATAGGGGCTATCTCCAAATTTTACTAATCCCTGATACTTAATAGGTATCTTCTTTTTCCCTCTCTGATCTATAATTCCGATCAAGTTGTTTCTTTTAGCCTTGATATATGGACTACCCTGAATGCTTTCCAGGCTCTGATATTTTATTGGTATCAACTTTTTACCACCATGGTTTATAAGGCCATAACGATCATCCCTCATAACCAACAAAAAGGGTGAGTCAGGAAAAGGATCAAGCTTTTGGTACTTAATTGCTATCTTCTTTTTCCCCTGGCTGGTAAATAAACCGTACCTGCCATTTTCCTTCACCAGGAAGTAAGGGGAATTAGGAAATTGGCTTATATGCTGATATTTGACTGGCAACACAGTTTTTCCCCGCATATCAAAGAGCCCATATTGATTACCATTTTTTACGATTGCCTGACCACAAGTGGCGCTAATGAGAAACAAGTATGTTGTAAAGGCGATAAACTTAATCATGACATTGAAGTTCGTTGAATGGGTTGTAAGATTAAAGACAAATAAATATTAGAATGGTTTCCCACATTTTGCCAGTATAATTGCTGTAATAGCCCGCTTTATTATCTTTAATCAAAATAAGCAACTATGTACAGCACCCGAATAGCAGGAATAGGGCATTATGTGCCCGAACGTGTAGTATCGAACAAGGATCTGGAGAAGCTGATGGATACTTCGGATGAGTGGATCCAGGAAAGAACAGGAATCAAGGAACGCCGGTGGATCGACCCTGCCACAGATGATATGCCCTCCACCATGGGCACGAAAGCAGCTAAAATTGCTATCAAAAATGCGGGCCTCAAGCCTGAAGATATCGACTTCATCATTTTTGCCACGCTTAGCCCGGACTATTATTTTCCCGGACCGGGAGTACAGGTACAAGACCAGCTGGGAATTGGTGAAATTGGTGCCCTGGACGTGCGCAATCAATGCTCTGGCTTTGTTTACGGTTTATCTGTTGCCGACCAGTTTATCAAAACAGGGATGTACAAAAACATCCTGCTTATTGGTTCAGAATATCATTCAGGGGGTCTGGAAAAAACTACCCGGGGTCGCGGAGTCACGGTGATTTTTGGAGATGGGGCTGGAGCGGTCGTCCTGTCAAGATCAGAGGAAACAGGGAAAGGTATTCTAAGTACTCACTTACATGCTGAAGGAAAACATGCCAAAGAGTTGGCCCTTATAGGTCCTGCGACCAACAGATGGGTAGATACAATTATCAGCGAGTCCGACCCGGAAGATACGAGCTACTACCCTTATATGAATGGGAATTTCGTCTTTAAGCACGCTGTCACACGATTCCAGGAAGTGATTTTCGAAGCGTTGGAGAAAAATAAAGTAGGTAAGGATCAGATCGATATGCTTATCCCTCATCAGGCCAATCTCAGAATCAGCCAGTTTGTGCAAAAGAAGCTGGGACTTGGTGATGACCAGGTCTACAACAATATCATGAGGTATGGGAATACGACAGCTGCTTCCATTCCTATCGCTATGAGTGAGGCGCACATGGAAGGAAAGATCAAATCGGGTGACCTGGTATGCCTGGCAGCCTTTGGAAGCGGTTTTACGTGGGCTTCAGCACTGATCAGGTGGTGATATGGATCATCCTACCCAGGAAGAACTGAAAATACTCAATGATCAGCGTTACCTGATCGTCAAGCAGCAGCTTTCGGAAAAAATCATAACCGAGCTGGCTGAGATTGAACGTACATTACACAAAGAGCTGAGTTCATCCTCTTTTGATTTTCCAAAGGGCACTTTCCTTCGTGCAGGGAAAATTTCTAAAGGTGAGAATTATCGCTCACTCCCCTTTTTTATTTTGGATTATCCCAGGCTGTTCACAAAAGAGGATGTGTTTGCCTTTAGGTCCATGCTTTGGTGGGGCAACGAATTTAGTTGCACCTTACACCTTGCCGGTATGCCCTTGAAGGCAGCGGGCAATAGATTGGTCTCCAGACTTAAAAATGAAAAAGACGTCTTTTTTTGCATCAATGACAATCCCTGGGAATACCATTTTGAAGAATCCAATTACATGCCAGTGAAAAATTTGAGTATTAAAAACATGGAGAATCACATCGCATCGCATGATTTTATGAAGATCAGCCGAAAAATTCCTCTGGATAATTGGGATGAATTTGGTGATTTTTCGTTAACTACTTTGAGACAATTTCTTACGTTGCTTCATTAACTATGATCAGAGTTTATCTTTTGTCCCTTCTGTGGCTGTTTGCCACCAACATCACTATCGCCCAATATACAGACACCGATGATTATGTTTTTGCCCCGGATTCCTTAAAAGATGGGATCTATCAGGCTGTATATGATAATGGTCGCAAGGCTATGAAAGGTGAGATAAAAGACGGCAAGAAGGAAGGTCTTTGGGCCTACTATTATACAAATGGAGAAATAAAAGAGCTCATCAATTTTACTGCCGGAGAAAAGAACGGTATTCAGCAGAGATTTGATAATACTGGCATTCTGATCAGTACCACTACATACAAAGATGGCATCCTCAATGGACTTTACGAAGAGTATTACGACAACAGTGTACTGGCTCTCATGGGTACCTATAAAAACGGTAAGAAAGACAGCGTTTGGATAGAACACTTTTCAGATGGTGCGATCAGATATATCAAGAACTATCAAAATGGACTGCCTCACGGTCGCTGGACCTACTATTATGGCTACAACAGAATAAAGGCTGAGGAAGAGTACTCTTATGGAGTAGAAACCGGGAAATGGGCAACCTACTATACTAACAGGCAAAAAGAAAAAGAATTTCGGTATAAGAATGGACTAATCGAGGGACCTTACTTTGAATTCTTTGAAGATGGTAAGAGAAGTGCGGAGGGGCAGTATGCCCTGGGGATGAAAACAGGGACCTGGGTCAGTTTTTATCCCAGTGGCAATCTCTTCGCCATTGGTGACTATGAAACTGATCAAAAAACAGGGATTTGGAAATATTTTAAGGAGTATGGAGCCCTGGAAGAAGAAGGTCCGTTTGTCAATGATCAACGCAATGGGCAGTGGATTTACTATTATGATTCGAACAAAGCTTCCATGATTGGCTCATTTGAAAATGATGAGAAAAACGGATTGTGGGGGCTATTTTATGAAAATGAACAGCTCAAGCAGGAGCAACAGTGGGTAGCTGGCAAGCTCATGAATGTGACTCCCTTCTATAGCATTAGAGGAGATAAGCTGAATCCGGGCACATTGAAAGATGGCAATGGCACACTTATCACATACACCCCGGAAGGCAGAACTGAAGCTGTTTACAATTACGTAAGTGGCTTGCTTCAGGGAGAATATACAGCATTCTTTCCAAACGGCTCTACCAAAGAAACAGGTAAGTATACAAAGGGGCAACGGGATGGCAGCTGGAAACAATACCACGACAATGGCACCCTGGCAGCAGAAGGTAAATATGTAAATGGTGAAATCACAGGCAAATGGAACTATTACAATCCCAGAGGTAGGTTAACTAAGGTGATCAATCACGATCCACAGGACTAGTCCGCAGCAAACACCAATTCATCAATGGCCTTCACAATTACCGAAGTGTGCGTCCAGGGAATAAAATGATGTACTCCTTCAAGATATTGTACCTTAATTAATGTGTCAGCAATCATCTTTTGTGCAAAATCCGCATTCTCCACTGGCACGAAAGTGTCCTTTGTTCCATGTATCACGATACAAGGAATGGTGATCTCACTCCATAGCGGTAACATTGCATTGAGTTCGGCTTTTAATGGGACAATTTCCTCATTGCTGACCCAGAAGTCTGTGGGAGTAACCAAATCTCCCAACCAGGTCTTGATCAATGGTCTGAACCACTCAAACTTTTCCATCTCGGGATCTATTGAAGGGGCAAGAAAAAGTAATCCCTGAACCATATTTGGATTGTCCATGGCCATTCTGGCAATGACCGGTCCCCCTAGTGAATGCCCTACAAGAATCTTCCTGCTGTGCTCAAAATGCTTTAGTACCTCGCACATGAGTTTTGCCTGATTTTTAAGGGAAGGCTCGGCAAATCCATAGTCCGAATACCCAAAGCCAGGCCGATCTACGGAGACCATGTCGTAATTATTCAGCAAACTATCCGTTGTTAAATACCGGGAGAAGGCATTCCATGAGCCCGGAGAACCATGAATAAATACAACAAGCGCATCATGACCATTATCAGAGTAGACATAATGAATATTCTGCCCATCTACTACCAGCGTATCAGCATACAGTTTCTTTTGGTTGGATTCCAGAAAGTCCCTCATCTCCTGCGCACTAAACCTGAATTCCATACAGGAGCTAAGAATCAATGCAAGAAAGATGTATGTCAACCACCTCATCGTTTTAATTTCGCAGGAATATAACCACTCTTTATTAAATTGGACTCAAATCTGTTTTTATGAAATTTCTCTTTTCCACCCTAGTGTTAGTCTCAGCCTTTTTTAGCCATGCCCAGGAACCTCTCATCCGGTTCAATTATTTTGAAGATGATTTCAGTCCATTCAAAACCTACAATATCAATTTCTTTAAGCTAAATGGAAAAGATGTGAGTCATGACTTCAACATAAGAACAAAACTTCTGATGGAAAAGCTGCATGAACGAATGCAGAAAGTAGATTTTGATAAAAAAGAGGAAGAAGGAGACATCTATTTCAACTATCACCTCCAGGTAGACACCTTACCAATAGCATTTCAGCGACCTGAAGGTCCACTGCCTCAGGATGTTGTGGCAGAAATCACTATTGACATATTCGATGCAGAATACAATGAGCGATTATTTACCTCAAACATCTATGGTTTGCTTGTAGATGACCGGAAAAATGGCAAGGTGATCAAGAAGATCTATCGTAAGTTATTCAGAGAGTTGATGAACTGATGGATGATTTTTACCAGCCGGAAATCCCTTCAACATCCGTACTGCAAGGGGATGAATTTAAACACTGCATCAAAGTCCTTAGGAAAAAATCAGGAGATCAAATAGGAATTTTTGATGGTCAGGGTCAGTATTTCAAAGTAAAAATTGGTGCTATTGCCAAAAATCACTGTGACCTGGAGATCCTTGAGAAAGAAATACTCCCTCGAAAGCCTTTTTATACACATTTAGTGGTTGCCCCAACCAAAAGTACCGACAGGATGGAATGGATGATCGAAAAGCTGGGCGAGTTGAGTATTGATGAAGTCACCTTTATCCACACGCAGCATGCTGAACGACCAAAAATCAAGACAGACCGACTGGAAAAGAAAGCAATCAGCGCAATGAAACAAGCAAAAAGCGGATATCTTTTAAAAATAAATCCGCTTATTCGATTTAACGAATTTATTAAATCAACTCAATTATCAGATAATAGGTATCTGGCTACAGTGAAGCACGGCTTGCCACTGCTACAAAGGCGTCTTACTCAAGGAAGCTCTGCTACAATTTTGATCGGGCCTGAAGGTGATTTTTCTGAGAATGAAATTAACCTGGCATCAAGTCAGGGATTTGAATTGATCTCTCTGGGGAAAACCACACTGCGAACAGAAACTGCAGGATTGATGGCATGTCATATCGTAAATGTTGTCAATGACTACTGAACAGCCTCAAAAGATGCACTGATGTTAGCACCTTCACGTTGGTAATTAAGCTTCATAAACCTTGAGGTGATGCTTTCAAGCAGCATAAAGTCCACTGGGCCATCTTTAAAGTTCAGTGAATCTGTGAAAATATTGTCAGTGGCCGAAGCTGCAAATAAACCAATCAGAAGGGTATCTGAAGAGGAACAATCTGTTTTTGGGACAATCTCATACAAATAAACTGAGTCTTCCTGGTGTCTTTCGTGCAGTACAAATGAGGCATAAACACTATCTGTACAAGAAATAATGGCTTGTTTCTGGCCATTCTCGATATATTGGGTCCTGAACCAGGTTTTTGCACTGTCGCTTGCAAGAAGCCGTACAACCTGATAATCATAAAAGCCTACGGGTATGTCCTGCTCCTGGCAGCTAAAGATCAATGGCAAAAATGCCAATACAATACATTGTTTCATTCGCAGAAAAAACGACTTGATCGTAGAATTATTTCTGGTATTTTGTCTGGCAACCATCATTTGGCTCAAAAATAGGTTTTCCTGTTATCTATTTTGCTGAGATTGCGTTGACTTATTAAAACAATGTGATGAAAATCAAGAGAAGGGAAGTTATAGAATGGAGCATTCTGATCGTTGTGGCAGCTACACTTTATTTCACGGGGCTGCACACACAAGTCCTCGGACAAATGCAACGTGTAATGTTGGCCACAGGGATCATCACTCCGGACCTTACCGAAGAGCAAACGCCAGCCTCTTACAGGTTAATACTTGAAGACCTGGAGGGAAATAAAGTCCATTTTGAGCAATTTCGGGGAAAAACGATCTTCCTGAACTTTTGGGCTACCTGGTGTCCTCCCTGTATTGCAGAAATGCCAGATATTCATGATCTGTACAAAAAAGTTGGCGATAGCACTACATTTGTGATGATCTCAATGGACAAGGAGAGAGATAAAGCCAGAGCTTTTGTTGCGGACAAAGAATTCACATTCCCGGTTTACTTCCTGGCCTCATCTCTGCCATCAGTCTACGAAACACGCGCAATACCAACAACCTACGTGATCTCACCGGGTGGAGAAATCGTAGTAGCCAGGCATGGTATGGCCAAGTATGATACCAAAAAGTTCAGAAAGTTTTTAAGCGAGCTATAGCTTAAAGAATATTTTTTTCTGATACAGCCAGTAGCAGAGATACCAGTAAATCCCAAAAATGCATAATGAACCTATAATGAGTTGAACTACCTCAGGGGCTCCAAACCAGCTGGTAATATCATCAGTGATTGCCCTCACATATCCATTCAGCCACCGGCTACCCACAATTTCAAAAGTGACATAGATGAATATAGAGTTCATCCCTACGATGGTGAAGAATTTGAGATACTGTCTGTGATCCTTCATGTCTATCCACCAGTAGCAGAAAACCAAACCCAAAATACACCAACCAAGAGATGCCAACGTAAATGATGTGGTGGCTATTCTTTTAATAATGGGAGTCAGGGACGTCCAATCCTGGACATAGCCGACAACCAGACAGATCGCTCCCCAAATGATCAATGGCTTGATAGCGCCTCTGTTATTCAAAATCCATTTCCCAACTAATGCACCACCAATGGTGTGTACTGCCGTGGGGAGACAATTGATTGCTACCCAGCCGCCCTTATTGATCTTGTTCATCAAAACCAGGTCCATCCAGTTGCCGAAATTGTGCTGATCCGTAAAGGGTTGATCGAATCCCGGAATATTGGTAAACCGATAGAGCCCTTCTGTGAGTAAAAGCAATCCAATACAAACCAGGATCTGCTGTGTATATGTCCACCTGAAGATCAGGAAAGCTACCAGCATGGTAAAAGAGAGTTGCGTAAGCACATTCCAAAGCTCAAAAGAAAGACCGTTTGGTCTCACTGCATAATCCAATACACCCCAGAAAAACAACCACCCGGATCGGGTCAGTGCTTTTTTAAAGGTTTGATTCCATGATCGCCCCATAGCATATTGCTTATGTAATGAAAAAGCCATCGCCGTACCAGCGATAAACATGAATCCCGGCTGGATCAAATCCCAAAACCGCAGGCCATTCCACGGATGATGATGAAATTGCATAAAGAAGCCATGAACAATGCCTTCTGTGTGGTCATACAAATCGTAAAGTCCTGCTGCTTCGATAGCCAACAGTACCATTATGAAGCCGCGCATAAAGTCGAGAGAAAGAAGTCGCTTCTGAGCGTTTGGGTCCGGGTTAAGGTTCATAGAAGCTTTAAATCTAAATCATTTTTTCTTTCTGCCTAACCAATAGATCAAGCCAGTAATGGGCAGTGAAGCGGCAATAAGGGATGAGAAAAAAACCAACAATCTACCCGGAAATCCTGCAATGGACCCAAAATGAATATCATAGACCATTCCATGAAGTTTTTCGTATGCAGATATTTCATCGCCTGGCCCATGCATAAAATTTCCTACAATTTCCTTCCCGGTATATCGGTCAAAATAGTAGTGGGAAGATTTATAGTTAAGCATTTCCGGATCATTAAGCGTCAGCCTTATGATATCCTGTTTCCCGTGTGGATTGCTTATCCTTAATGTTTTATCAGGATATTTCATTCGAAATGAAAGTGTAATGCTATCCATAATATCAAATGCATTTTCAAATGTGGGTATTGCCAGGGTATCTGATTTTGGTTGTTCATAGGTGACCCCCAATTCTCCAGTTACTGACTTCAATCCATCCTTCACCAGATCGAACCCCCAGAACAGACCGGTGATAACCGTGAAAATGGCAATCCAGGTAGCATAGAAGCCAAGGATATTGTGCAAGTCATAATTCAATTTTTTCGGTGATGCCCCCCACTTGATGATAAACCGGCCTTTTCGCTCCTTTTTATCGGAGGGCCACCAAATCACCAGACCTGTTATAAGCATCACAAGAAATAACAATGTAGACCAGTGAACTACCTGTCTACCAAAATCTTTCAGCAAAAGATTTCTGTGCAAGCCCACCATGAAACTGATAAAGCCAGTGTTCATATCCTGCAGATGGATCAGTTCTGCGGTATAAGGATTGAGTTGAGCAATGTAGTAGGTGCCCTGACCATAAAGCAGCACCTCACAAGTTTTGTCCCGCTCCCTAAAGAATGCAGTCCGGTAATCACCCTGTGGAAATTCCTGGTCTATGGTCTCTTTTAAATCAGAAGGCAGAACAAAATTCTCATCCTGTGGTTCAACACCTTGATTGAAAAGCAGGTGACGAAATTCCGGCTGCCAGACCAGGATTGCTCCGGAAGCAGCAATTACAAAAAATAAAATCCCAACGACAAGTCCAACCCACAAATGAATCTGTCCAATCAGTTTTCTAACAGTCATATTAATAGCTAGTCACAACCCATGTTAGGAAAAATACAAGGTCTTTTAGAGGTGTTTTGAATGCTGTTTTTCAGTGAAAGAGCTACTTCGAACCCCCAGGCATGTAGCGTTTCAAGTTGATTATCCTCTGTCATGTCCATTTCAGCACAATCACCATTGCCCGGCCCCCAAGACCAGGCCATCCAGCCTGTGCCAGTCTCTTGACAGTAGTCCAGGATATATTTATAATCAATGCAGCATTTGCAGCCTACCTCCTTGTGTGCAAACTCCCCTATCATGAAGGCCAGATTTTTATTTCTTGCTCCGTCAATGGCATCCTTGATCCTGCTTTGAGGGATATTGGAATCCCACTGATGCCAGGAAAAAATCAGATTCTTATCCGGGTCAGCCTTTAGTATTTCAGGCCCCTGATTCAGGATATCACTCTCTCTTCTCCCCCATCCGGCTGCGTCGATTACAAGCGGAACGGTGATACCCGCATTTCTCAATTTTAATACCGCGTTTTGATAGGTATCACGGTAGTCTCGTGGAGAGACATCATGATTTCCAGCTTCGTTGGCAATGTTGAGCAAAACATATTTTTTATGTTTCTTGATGACTGCAACAATGTCCTCCCTGCTCCAATAGTCCACACATTGTTGAAGGTTTTCCCATTTTCCGGTCGCTTCCCATACACTGGGCATGGGGACCATGTTGTTGGCTATGCAATTTGTTAGCGTAGCATCCAGTTCTTCGGGAGTTCCTTTGGTGAACCAGAAAATCCGGACAATATTGGCACCTGTCCTGGCAATTTCCCTATAAGACTCTTCTCCGGATCGATCCTGGTAAAAGATCATTTTATTTACACCCCTGGCAATGAATTCTTCTCCATTTGGTGCAAAAATTTTAGCTCCCTTCACATAAAAGGTTTCCCGACTTACACCAATATCCTCTTTGCATGTGAAACAAATGACCCCTAAAAAGATCATAAAAAATGTTTTTAAAAGGTTTATCATATGTTTTCGATTAGTCTCATTATTACTGTCATCAGCACCAGTTGATAAGTCATTCCATTTACTGAAACAACTTTTGGTTAGGATAATCTTCTCCAATTTTAGGATAATCTTCTCCAATTACTGAAATGAAGTTTACAATAACTGCAATTAAAGCAAACTCCGGTTAAATTAGCGTTTCCCAAACCAAAACTGATGATGAAAAACCTTAACCTAATCCCATTGCTCCTGCTCACATTGATCTTCGGGTGTCAACAACCCGAGACAACAAAAACCTCTGACAAACCCAACTTCGTGGTGATATTCTGCGATGACCTGGGTTACGGGGACCTGGGCACCTATGGACATCCTACTATTCTCACTCCTCACCTGGACCAGATGGCAGCCGAAGGCCAAAAGTGGACGAATTTCTATGTAGCAGCTTCCGTTTGCACACCTTCACGTGCTGCACTAATGACAGGTCGTTACCCTATCCGAAGCGGAATGTGTAGTGATAAATCCAGGGTATTGTTTCCTAACTCAGTGAACGGATTGCCTCAAAATGAAATCACCGTAGCCGAAGCCCTGAAGGACCTTGGTTACCAGACTGCTGCCATCGGTAAATGGCATCTTGGTCATAAGGAGCAATACCTCCCTACCAACAATGGTTTCGACTCCTACTTCGGCATTCCGTATAGTAATGACATGGATGCCCAGACAGAAGGTCATCGTTACTGGGATTTTGCAGAGAGCATACCTGTCAGGTACTACAATGTACCTTTGATGAAAGACACTGAGATTGTTGAAAGACCTGCTGAACAGCATACCATCACTAAAAGATATAGCCAGGCAGCAGTTGACTATATCAAAACCCATAAGGAGGAGCCGTTTTTCATTTACCTGGCTCACAACCTGCCTCACATACCGCTTTTCACTTCAGATGAATTTGCGGGATCCAGTCTCCGCGGTTTGTATGGAGATGTGATCCAGGAAATCGATAATGGGGTCGGTAAAATCCTGCAAACACTGAAAGATGAAGGGCTTGATGAAAATACTATGGTGATTTTTACGTCAGACAATGGCCCCTGGAGAGTTTTCAGGAGTCATGGCGGATCTGCCGGATTGCTGCGAGGTGGTAAAGGGAATACCTGGGAAGCGGGCATGCGCGTACCTGGAATTTTCTGGTGGCCTGGAAAAATCAAGCCTGGTATTCAGACAGACCTTGGCTCTACACTTGACATCTTCACTACGCTGGTGAGCATGGCTGGTGGTGAAATCCCTAAAGACCGCATCATTGACGGTCTGGACCTGACCGAAACACTCTTGCAGGGAAAGCAAAGCCCAAGAGACCACATGCTCTATTACCGGGGCACGGAAATATTTGCTGCCAGACTGGGAGATTACAAAGCTCACTACACCATCCAGGGTTCTTATGGAATGTGGGAAGCAAAAGAAAAACTCGAGACTCCTCTTCTATTCAACCTTTCGGTTGATCCGTCAGAAGAATGGGACATTTATGAGGATAATTCTGAAATGGTTGCTAAAATTGACGCTTTGATTGAAAAGCACCGCCAGGATCTGGTTCCCGGTGCAGATATGCTGGCTGACAGAGAATAAAAAATGCTAACAGAAAACTTAAGTATTGCAGTTGAGATCCAGTCTACGCTGGGTGAAGGTTCGATTTGGGATGATAAAAAACAATGTCTTTATTGGGTAGACATCTACCAGGGCATATTACACAGGCTGGACCCAAAAAGTGGCAAACATGACTCCATTGAGGTGGGGGGCTTTCTGGGGTCGGTTGTACCCTCCGAATCAGGTGAAATGATCTTGCTCAACAATCGCTCTTTTGTGAGCCTCAATTGGGAGAAGAAGTCCTTTAAGACCCTGGGAGAAGTGGAAAAAGATCTGGAAGGCAACCGGTTCAACGATGGTAAATGTGACCCGGCAGGAAGATACTGGGCCGGAACCATGCCACAGGCAGAGGACGGGCCGTTCGGAGGGCTTTATTGTATGTATCCTGACTTATCTGTAGAGAAAAAGCTCACTGATATCAGTATATCCAATGGTCTGGTTTGGACCTCTGACAAAAAAACCATGTATTATATCGACACACCTACGATGGAGGTATGGGCATTCGACTATGACAACGCAACAGGCTCCATCACTAATAAAAGAGTGGCGGTGACCATCCCTGAATCCGAAGGTTTTCCTGATGGAATGACCATAGATGATGAAAATAAACTTTGGATTGCGCACTGGGGTGGATACCAGGTCGCCCGATGGGACCCAGAATCCGGGGAAAAGTTATTCTCTGTAAAAATGCCGGTTAGTCAGGTTACTTCCTGTGCTTTTGGTGGTGAAAAGCTGGATCAACTGTACATCACATGTGCCAGAAAAGGATTGAGTGAGGAAGCTTTGAGTAAAGAACCCCTTGCTGGATCACTATTTGTGTATGATACAAAAGGTAAATTTAAGGGTGTACCAGTCAATCGGTTTAAAACTATTTAACTGATACCCGTCCAGGATTTTCTAAGAAACTCTGGCTTACATCAAAGCCAATACAAACAGAAGGTTGACGAAGGTGATGATTGCAAACTGAAGTTTTACCATTCTGGTTTTGATTCTACGCTTTTCCATGCTTTCCGTATTTAGTGGTTTATACCTCAAAGATGAGAAACATCAACCCCCAAATACATCAGCAAATACCTGATTTGATCAATTTAGGCAATACGCCTAGTAGACAACTGATTAATAACTTGTTAGAATCAATAGTTTAAACTCTTCAAATAAGCAATACTTTGAGGCACCTGCACCATAGGTTGCGGACTTTCATCTTCAATAAACATATGCTTGATACCAATCTCATTGGAGGCTTTCAGAATACTCGGGATATCGAGTTCCCCCTGTCCCAAAACCACATCATTTTCAATGGATGTTCCACCGGTCAGGTCTTTGGGAGTACCTTTTCTCAGGTCTTTGACATGCAGGAGCTTCCATCGATCCCCGTATTGCTTAAGTAAAGCTACAGGGTCACCACCTCCGAAATGGGTCCATAAAATATCCATCTCAAAAGACACATATTCTGGATTCGTCTCCTCGATGAGATAATTCATCAATGTCCCATTCTCATGTGGCTGAAACTCATAACCGTGCACGTGGTAGGTAAAGGTGATACCATTTTCTTTGAGCACTCTGCCGGCATTGTTGAATACCTCAACCGCTTCTTTCGCATTATCCAGATTGAAAGCTCCCCTGTCGTGAGGGATCCAGGCGCACATCACATAGCTGGCTCCCAGACCTTTGGCGCGGTCTGCTACAGCCTGTGGATCTTCTACAAGCTCTTTATATCCTGCTCCCGTACTAGGGATTGTAATTCCCCGGTCTTCGCACAACTTACGAAATTCCTCAGGAGAATAATCTCCAAGTGGCCCACCTTCAAGCTCAACGATGCCCAGATCAGCAATGGAATCCAGTGTGGCTTCTATTCCATTGGGGAAGCTGTTTCTAAAAGTATAAGCCTGAACTCCCAAAGGCACTTTAAACAATGGCTTTGCTTCAGTCACCTGACCCTCCTCAGTTTCTTTCTTTTGAGGGCTTTGACAGGCAATTACTAGGACAAGAAGAATCGATAAATACTTGCTCATGACTTTTCAGGTTAATGATTGGTGAAATAAATATAGAAAAAGCAAGTCAAACGTCAGGCAAGAATTGATCACTCCCTTAACATTTTGGGGAGTGATCAAAAATGTTTAGGCTCTGTTTAGCTTATACCAGTCAATATTTCTGGTGAAATACATCGTGGCAGCCAGAATCAATGTCAGACCAATACTTCCCATCAACAACGCATAATCAGTAAGCTGCAAGGTCACAAAAAGAAATCCATAGATACCCAGCAGAACTGCAACTAAAACCATAGACAGTATTTGCTTCCTGAAAACACTCAATGAATAAAGTACTACCATGGACACGATACCTAGCATAGAGATCAGATAGGCCATGTTAAAATTCAGCTGCTCGGAAATAGAAACGAGAAGTATATAAAACAGGCAAAGCGCCAAACCTACCAACACATACTGGAAAGGATGGATCCTTCTCTTGGTGATGATCTCAACAAGGAAAAATACCAGGAATGTGAGCGCGATGGTCATGATGGCATATTTCGCAGATCGCATGGATTTTTGATAATCATCCATAGGCAACAATAAGTCCACACCAAAAGCCGAAGATTCCAGGTTATGTGACTGATCAGGTGAAATCCAGGATTGAGGGTAATTGCGGTTGAGCTCAAGGATTGACCATTCAGCATTGAAGCCCTCATCGGTTACCTCCCTGGTAGCTGGCAGAAAGTTTCCATTAAAGCTTGGGGATGACCATCCGGATGCTAATCGCACATCCGTATTACTTCCAATAGGTACAAATGCAAGGTTTCGGCTACCATGGAGATCCAGATCAAAACCAAAATCTACTTCCGAACCCATTTGCGCTTCCAGATCAGGAATGTCAATAGTTAATCCTGAGTGAATCATCTGGCCAATGCGTGAACCGGGTTCTATATCCAGTGCCTTTTCAGCCCATTTAAAGGTAATATCGTTTTTTATCCCCCTCATATCTGAGATCCCAATTGTAAGAAAAGCCTTTTCAAACTGTATCTCTTTCAAATTCGTCGGGTCAATATCGTGATCAAGTTTGAAACTACCTTCCACCTTCATTGAGGACTTATAAACCACGATCTCATAAATTCCCCGGTGTAATTTTTCCGGACTAATCGATCCTTCAACTACTAAATTCTCTGGTAAAATAAACAAGTGCTTTATCGTAGTCCTGACCTTATCCTCTTCCTTGTACTCATAGACTAATGGAATGGCCAGAATAGGACCATTCACTTTCTGCTCCCGGGCCCATATTGAACTCACTTCTTCTATAGCTACCAAATTTAGCCCTTCCCTTTCCTGGATTGTAGATTCAATCATGGAAGCCGGGATTAACAGCAGCAAAGTCAGGATCATGATGGTGATCAGTTTCAACATAACCGAATTTCTCATCCAGTTATTGAATTTTTCAATTGGATTTTCAATGTTCATAATTTTATAGTTTAAAAGTACTTTGCATTTCAAAGTATATGAGTAAAAAAATTTATTTGAGTAATTGTTCTATCGCTTTTATGTGCTTTATGAATGCACTTCTGCCTTCTTTTGTCACCGAGTATCTTGTGTTAGGTTTTCTATCCCGAAACTCTTTTTTGAAAGTCACATATTTACTCTTCTCCAAGGATTTCAAATGACTGGCCAGGTTGCCATCGGTCACATCCAGCAGTTCTTTCAAAGCATTGAAGTCAAGGAAATCGTTTACCACCAAAGCAGACATGATGCCCAGCCGAACTTTATTTTCAAAAGCCTTATTCAGATCCTTCAGAAGATTCTTCATGACTTATATTTCAATTGCATCATTGTGCCATACACAATGTGCAAGACTCCAAATCCAACTGCCCAGGCTAATAAGCCATAACCAATAAATTGAAGTGAAATCAATCCCAGCAATATTTCGATGATACCTAAACTCCGAACTTCATTCAGGGTGTACTTACTTGCATTTACCAGTGCTAGCCCGTAAAAGATCAGGGTCAGAGGCGCAATAACTCCAACAAATCCTTTTAGAAGCAATATCAGACAGACGATTCCTCCGGTTACCAGCGGAATGGCAAGGTTAATGAGCAGCCGCCTGGTTTGATGATCCCATACTTTCTCATTTTGCTTCCTGGTTTCCCTTGAAGTGAAAAAAATCCCTGCCCCGATAGACAATGCTAACGTAACAAGGGCAATGATCAGGAGCGTCATGAGACTTTCACGGGTAATTATCGCATGCCGGTAACTGAGGTAATCCTGCCCTGCATACACTGTTTGATAAGCAGCGTATGCTCCCCCCAGTGCAAAAAGGCCCGCAAATATCCCGGAAAGGCCACTCAGTGATATAAATCTCGAAGACCTGTTCATGATATCCTTGATATCCTGAAGGTCTTGTTTGTATTTGTCCTGATTCATTAAAAGTACTTTGAATTACAAAGTAAATATAAATTAAAATGTATTTCCAAGTACATCACAAAAAATATCAGATCCGGAGAGCACCGTTGAGAATATTTCTATTCCGCGAGGATTGATCTATCTTACGATAGGATCTCATAAACCTTACCCTATGAAAAAGAAAGTACTCACGCTCTTTACACTATTTCTCTCAATCATTACACTTGCTCAGGATCGGATTTCCGGTGAATTGTTTGCCACCCGATCAGAAGTCATGGCTCAGAATGGCATGGTGGCTACCAGTCATCCGCTGGCAACACAAATCGGATTGGATGTCCTCAAGCAGGGAGGCAATGCCATTGATGCTGCTATCGCTGCTAATGCAGCGTTGGGACTGATGGAACCCACCGGATGTGGCATTGGTGGAGACCTCTTTGCCATTGTCTGGGATGCCAAAACAAAAAAACTCTATGGTCTCAATGCCAGCGGCCGATCTCCCAAAAGCCTGACACTCGAATATTTTCAGCAGCAGGGACTGAAAGAGATACCCAGTTACGGACCGCTACCGGTGAGCGTGCCTGGTGCCGTGGATGGGTGGTTTGAGCTCCACAAAAAATTTGGGTCGATGAAAATGGATGCATTGCTGGCTCCGGCCATCGAGTATGCTGAGAAGGGGTTTCCCTTGACCCAGGTGATCGGCATCGGAATGCAAAGCTCTGTAAATAGCATGGAAAAGCGATTTCCTAATATTAAAGAAACCTACAAAGATCCAAATGGAGGCAGGATGCCGGGAGAAGGTGAAATTTTCAAAAACCCCATGCTGGCCAATACCTATCGCAAGATTGCCAAAGGAGGGAGAGATGCATTTTATAAAGGTGAAATTGCTGTGATAATCTCAGACTTCATGAAAGCCAATGGTGGTTTTCTTTCAAAGGAAGACCTGGCTGCGCATACATCCGAATGGGTAGAGCCTGTATCCATCAATTACAGGGGATATGATGTCTGGGAGCTCCCACCCAATGGACAGGGAATTGCCGCACTTCAGATGCTACAGATATTGGAAAAATTCGACTTTTCTGATATCGAATTCGGTAGCACGGAGCACTTGCATCTTTTCACCGAAGCCAAAAAGCTGGCCTTCCATGATCGGGCAAAATACTACGCCGACATGGACTTCGCTAATGTTCCGGTCTCTGAACTACTGGATGAAAGCTATGCCAAACAAAGAAGTCAGTTAATCGGATCCAGGGCTGGAATTTATGAGCCCGGTGAGATCAGTGCCGGTGAGACTATCTACATGACCACGGCTGATAAGTATGGCAATATGGTTTCGTTCATCCAAAGCAATTTCAGGGGCATGGGGTCCGGTATGGTACCTCCGGGGCTTGGGTTCATGCTACAAGATCGAGGCGAGCTTTTTAGTCTCACTCCCGGGCAGGCCAACACTTATGCACCGGGCAAACGGCCATTTCATACGATCATCCCCGCCTTCATCACCAAAGATGGTGAGCCATTTGTGAGCTTTGGGGTGATGGGTGGTGACTTTCAACCACAAGGTCACACGCAGATTGTGATGAACCTGGTGGACTTTGGGATGAACCTGCAGGAAGCTGGTGACGCCCCACGATGGGATCACACCGGGTCTCCGACCCCCACTGGCCAACCTGCAGAAAAGACCGGAATGATTCGGGTGGAATCCGGTATTAGCTATGAGACTATCAGAGGACTTCTGTCAAGAGGTCATGAAGTGGGCTATGCCCGTGGAGCGTACGGAGGATACCAGGCAATCATGTGGGATAAAGAAAATAAGGTTTACCGGGGTGCTTCAGAAAGCCGGAAAGATGGGCAGGCCGCAGGGTATTAATCTTCATGTATTACAGTGGTAAATGGTTTGTCCACTGTTCATATCATTATTTTATTCACATTTAATGGTTATCTTCATTTTTTAAAAACAGTTAAACCCCTAACCCAAAATGAAATTCACCAAATCAAGAAGAAAATTTTTCAGGAACACCACTACCTCATTGGTAGCCGGTGCATTTGGACTAAACGCTCTGAAAGGAGAGCCCAAAGAAGACCTTAAAAAAGGAGCTCCGATCGACCCTAATGACAAAATAAAAATCACTAAGCTGGAGACGTTTGTTTTGAAAAACTCCTGGGTATTCGTGAAAATTTCTACTGATGCAGGAATTGTGGGCTGGGGAGAGATGCTTAAGGACGACGCCAAGGCCTGTGCTGCCGGTGCCATGGAAGTGGCGGACTACCTGGTTGGCAAGGACCCACGACCAGTTGTCCATCACTGGCAGGCTATCCACCGGGCAGCATTCTACAAGGGAGGACCTATCAAGACGGCTATTCTTTCAGGTATCGATCAGGCACTCTGGGACATTACCGGAAAATGCTATGGTGTTCCAGTATATAAATTACTCGGTGGACCAACCCGTGAACGGGCATTCGTCTATGGAACACCCAATGAAAAGACCGGTGTTAAAGCCATGAAAGTTGGTCCACAGGCCAGCAGAAAAGCATTTAAGTATACCGAAGGAAAGTTGTTTGTTGGTGAAGTAGTAGAACGCTTTGCTGCTTTACAAAAACAACATCCTGGGGTAGATATTGGTCTTGATTTCCATGGGGCCGTACAGCCTACCACAGCCAGTTTACTTATCAAAGCACTTGAGCCTTTGCAGCCATGGTTTTATGAGGAAATCATTCAGCCATTAAATGTAGATGTGATGGCTGAGCTGGCTAAGAAAACCCATATTCCAATCGCAACCGGTGAACGGATCTTTACCAAATGGGGATTTAGGGAAATCCTGGAAAAAAACGCTGCGATGATTTTGCAACCGGACGTGAACTATGCCGGAGGCATCACCGAACTACGGGTAATTGCGGGAATGGCTGAAGCCTACTACGCTCCTATCGCTCCACACAATCCCAATGGGCCATGCTCGCTGGCAGCAAGTCTTCAGGTAGCAGCATGTATCCCTAATTTTATGGTACAGGAAAGAGGAGACCGGGAACATGAACTCCTTGCCAAGCCTCTGCCACCTGTGGTAGATGGCTACCGCCCTATTCCGACTGATCCCGGGCTGGGTATTACCATCGATGAAAATAAGTTGATGGATGAAGTTGGTGAACCAAGAGAATATCCACCATTTTACGATCCGGACGACGGGTCAGTAGTGGACTGGTAAGTACTTTCGATCCATCATAATATTTTTCCTACCATCTCTTTTTTGTAGGGTAATGCAATTGATATTATCTAAGTAGCGATTACTTCAGGACAACATCTAAAAAGAATTACGAATGTTAGCTTCTTTTAGGATTAGTTCATCCATCGTATTAATTTGAGTACCAATTCATCAACCTGCAAACTTCAACTTCAATGAAGATACTGATGCTTGGATGGGAGTACCCTCCTACAATTACTGGTGGTCTTGGTATAGCAAGCCATGGGATCGCGGAATCCCTGGCGGAAAAAGGTCACCAGGTTACTTTTTTGCTGCCGAAAAAAAGTCCAAAGCAGCAAAGCAAGCATGTCAGGCTGGTGGACGCCTCAACCATGGTTGTTGACCCACAATTTTGGGTCAAAACCAGTGAATCTATTAAGGAAATTGAAGATGCTGAGCTGGGCTCGCAGGTCATTGCTTACATGCCACCCAGGGTCTACACGAAATTATCGACACAAGTCAGGATAAAAAAGATTGAAGAGCCACCTAAGGTTCCGGATGTCCAACTGACAGGGAAATACAACGATGGCCTACTGAATGAAACGGGCAAATTTGCTCTCCTGGCTGTTCAGTATGCTTCAGAGAAAAATTTTGATCTGGTATATTGCCATGACTGGCCCACCTTCAAGGCAGGTAGATTGATCAAAGAAATGCTGGGCAAACAACTGGCCGTGCATGTGCATAGCACCGAATATGAAAGAAATGGAGTATTTACCAATCCTATCGTCATTCAGGAAGAAGGCAAAGGTATTCGGGCTGCGAACTATGTATTTGCAGTCAGCAACCAGACCCGAAAGACCATTGTGGAGAGGTACCAGGTAAAAAAAGGAAAGATCACAGTAGCACCGAATGCGGGCCCATTAATAGGTTTCAAAAAGGCTGGTAGTAAAAAGAGGAAACCTACCCTGGCATTTGTCGGAAGATTTACTGACCAGAAAAGCCCGGGTACATTTATTGATATTGCACGTGAGCTTACATCGAGGGGTAAAGATTACGAATTTGTGATGATTGGGGACGGGTACTTATACCATGACCTTACCCAAAAATGCCGTGATCTCAATTTAGCCGATCGACTCAAGTTTCCGGGTTTTTTAAGCCACCAAAAGGTATTGGAATCTATGGGGCAGATAGACCTCCTGGTTGCACCCTCAAACGCAGAACCTTTTGGTCTGGTGATGCTCGAAGCCATTTTGCAGGAAGTACCCGTTATCTCAACCCCGGGGTCAGGACTTTCAGAGTTTATCCCTGAACTCCCACAAGCGGACCGCTGGGATATCTACAACAGCACTAGCCTGGCAGAGCGGCTCATTGAAGATCAGGACTACAAAAGAGCAGTGGTGAGTGTGTGTTTGAAAAAAGCCAAAAGCCTCACCTGGGCCAGAACCGCCAAAATCATTAGCGATACCTTTGCTTGATGATAAGCATTTGGGAAAAGGATTCTCTGCTCAGCTATGACGTGATCATTGTGGGTGCGGGTATTACCGGTTTATCAACGGCAGCATCTCTAAAAGAACACTCTCCTAAACTGAATGTATTGGTCATCGAAAAAGGTACACTTCCCTCAGGGGCCAGTACGAGAAATGCTGGATTTGCCTGTTTTGGCAGTGCCACAGAACTGCTTGAAGATATTGATCTCCTAGGAGAAGAGGGCACGCAAAAGCTGGTAGAAAAGCGGTGGCTGGGTTTACAAAAGACCCGAGATCGTCTTGACGCCGGCAAAATAGGGTTTGAGCCTTGTGGAGGTTATGAGCTATTCAGGCCATCTGACCCACTAGCAATTGAAACCCTGCCCCGGCTCAACGACCTGCTAAAGGATATTGTTGGAACAGAAGTTTTTGTAGACCACTCAGATAAATTGAATTCTCTTGGATTTAACGATGTCAATCGCCTGGTATTCAATCAATATGAGGGTGCCCTCCATACCGGAAAAATGATGAGTGTGCTGTGGGGCTATTGCCAATCTTTGGGAGTCAGGATTATTACTGGCACACAGGTTACTGCCGTGGACCCGGCCTCCGGGACGGTGCATACAGATTCATTTACTTTCAAATCCAAAGCCACTGCCATCTGCACCAACGCCTTTGCTCCTGCACTTATAGACATTGATCTCACACCAGGTCGTGGAATGGTTTTGCTTATTAAACCTGAGAAGCCTATCGCCTTTAAGGGCACCTTCCACTATGATCGTGGTTATTACTACTTCAGGCATTTTGAACAAAAACTCCTCTTTGGTGGTGGCAGAAACCTGGATTACGAAACAGAGTCAACCATTGAATTTGGGATTAACCCAAAAATCAGGCAAAAGCTGATTGATGACCTTGAAAATATCATTCTCCCAAATCAATCCTATGAAGTGGAGATGGAATGGTCCGGGATCATGGCCTTTGGCGACACCAAAGCACCTGTGATTCAGCAAGTTGATGATCACCTTTTTGCCGGGGTTCGCCTGGGAGGAATGGGTGTAGCTATTGGCAGCATGGTCGGTGAAGAGTTGGCTGATTGCATCCTAAAGGCACATTTTTAATTAAAATCAGTTATTTTTCCGTTTAACGAAAAATATAATATGACAGAAAAACGTGCTCCTGGATTACTCATAGCCTTAATTCCTGTCATTTTTCTGATACTTGCTTTATCCATTAGTGTCTCTATTTTTGGTGATGATGGTCCCTCAGGTTCTAACCAGATCATCCTCATGCTTACTGCCGCAGTCACGGCAATCATTGGGGTACGCCTGGGTTACACCTGGTCAGAAATTCAGAAAGGCATGGTTAAAAGCATCAACACCGCCATGCCAAGTATCCTCATCCTGTTCGTGATTGGAGCCCTTTCCGGATCGTGGATGATCAGCGGGATCGTACCTGCGATGATCTATTATGGACTTGACCTCTTAAATCCTGGCATTTTTCTCTTTGCTGCATGCCTCGTGTGTGCGATCGTCTCTGTTGCCACAGGAAGCTCATGGACTACAGCTGCCACAGTTGGTATCGCATTGATGGGAATAGGAAAAACTTTAGGAATCCATGAAGGGCAAATAGCGGGAGCAATCATCTCTGGAGCCTACTTCGGAGATAAAATGTCACCACTTTCGGATACCACCAATCTTGCCCCCGCCGTAGCAGGTACCGATCTGTTTACCCATATCCGTTACATGACCATTACCACGTTTCCATCCATCAGCATTGCGTTAATCATCTTCCTGGTGATGGGGATTTTCAATAGCGCCGACCAATCGGTTGACCAAATACAGCTCATGCAAAATGCGCTGGCAGAAAAGTTTCATATTTCCGGCTGGCTATTTATCGTACCCGTACTGGTGGTGATCATGATCGCCCGAAAAATGCCTGCACTACCCGTACTCGTGGCGGGGAGCTTATTAGGCATTGTGTTCGCCTTGATTTTTCAGCAAGACCTCGTTGCTGGGGTAGGTGGGTCTAATGACTGGACAGGACTGTTTGCAGGTAGTATGATTTCTCTTTACGGTGATATAGCATTCGAAACTTCTATGCCTATGGTGAGTGATCTTCTGGGTTCTGGAGGTATGGCGGGCATGCTGGGTACGATCTGGCTCATCCTCTCAGCGATGATTTTTGGAGGGGCAATGGAAAGAACTAAAATGTTGCAGGTCATTGCCCAGGCCATTATTAACCGGGTAAAAACCATTGGAGGCCTGTTTTCTTCTACCGTTGGTACGTGCTTATTTTTCAATCTTACGGCATCCGACCAATACCTGGCCATTGTAGTGCCCGGAAGAATGTACCACGAAATCTACAGTGAAAAAGGTCTGGCTCCCGAAAATTTAAGCCGCACTTTAGAAGATTCCGGAACTGTCACTTCGGTGCTGGTCCCGTGGAATACCTGCGGAGCATATCACATGGGTGTACTGGGAGTTTCACCTTTCATATATGCTCCATATTGCTTTTTTAATATTATCAGTCCTCTTATGACTGTATTTTTTGGTATAATTGGTTACAAAATCAAAAGACTAACTACTTCAACTGCTGATGTTTCCTGACCAAATAGAAAAATCAGACTTACAACAACTGCCTCTAATCCGGTTTGAAGGGGAAATTCATGTCATTGAAAAGCCCGAAGACCTGGGTAAGGCACTTGAATTCATTGGCAGGGAAACTATCCTCGGTTTTGACACAGAGACAAAACCTACCTTTACCAAAGGGGCATATAATCACACAGCGTTGATCCAGTTTGCTACCCTTGATCAGGCTTTTTTACTTCGAATCAACAGGTTTGGTATCCCTGACAGGCTGAAAAAAATCCTGGAGAATGAGAACATTCGCAAAGTTGGCATCAGCCTAAGAGATGATCTAAAGGATCTCAAAAAAATAAGACCGTTTAGACCTGCCGGATTTATTGATCTCAATAATATAGCAAAAGAATTGGGCATCAATCAAATAGGCATTAAGAGCCTAACAGGTATTTTCCTGGAAAGAAGGGTGGCTAAGAATCAACAAACGTCGAACTGGGAAAATCCAAAACTCACCCCTGGTCAGAAGCGATATGCTGCTACTGATGCCTGGGTCTGTATGAAAATGTATGATAGTCTGATGCAAAGAGGCTTTGTCAAGGCTTCATGATTCATCAAACGAAAATTCCAATCCATAAACACTCTCCAGGCGTTGCCTGAAATCTTCCATGTCTTTTTCTCTTATCTCTCCGGCAAATCGACAGCTATCGGTAAATGATTTTTCTTTGAAATTTATATGAAAGTCATTGAACAGACTTTCCATCTCACCTGTCAGCTCATAGGGAAATTGAAGAGAAAAACTTTCAGTAGGGTAAATTTCCAGAGTCTTTGCCTGCTTCAAGGCATCCTCAGCAGCAGATTTATACGCAGTCACCAGCCTTCCAACACCCAACTTTATGCCTCCAAAATATCGAACTACAATGACCACCACGTTAGTCAACCCAAATGCCCTGATCTGCCCCAAAATGGGATCTCCTGCCGAATGGTTAGGCTCACCATCATCATTGGATTTATATACCTGGTCATTCATGCCAATTATATAGGCATAGCAATGGTGTCGGGCATCATGATATTTTTTTCTGATCTCTTCAATCAGCTGCTGAACAGTCTCACTGTCGGACGCAGGAAAAGCAAAGGCCAGAAACTTGCTGCCCTTTTCTTTATAAATTCCCTCTGTAGCTTGGTTGATGGTTTGAAAGGAGTCCATTAAATCAGGTCCAATAAACTTTCTACCTCTTTTTCGATGACCTGTGTAGGCTGATTTTCCAAAGATTTTTTGAGGTGATATTCTGCATTTCTGTGGTCACCCTGCGCATAATAAATCCTGCCCATACCCAGATAGGTAAGGCTCCGGTAGTATTCCCCATGCCCAAGTATGCCAGCACCGGCAATTACAGCTTCTTTATACAGGCGCAGGGCCTTCTCCGGATCCCCGAGTATTATTTCATTATATAACCCTAGAAAAGACTTACCTGCCAACTGATAATAGGGCCTATCACTCGCCAGCAACCGATCGATAGTTGTAAGTTCCACATTTTCAAGGTTTTTCCCATCCGCATAAGACTCCAGCAGTTTGGCATTGATGTAGAGGTTATTAGGATACTGATGATGAAGGCTTGTCAGATATTTCTGAGCTTTTGTTGGCTTGTACTCATATCTGAGATAGATGTACGCCAGGTATACAGTGGCTTCTACACGGCTGATCACTGTCACATCACAGGCCTTTTGTAACTGATCAAGCCCTTTTTCAATGTCGCCACTACGGAATAGCCATACAAAAGACCGGTAGACGGGGTAGCGCTCCGGGTATTTCTCCCTGAAGTAATTGTAAAGCCCGGAGGTAAATAAAAATTCCGGTACCTTTTCCTGAAGATCAAACCCCAACTTCAAAAGCTGGTAGGTTTTCGATGCTTCACCCACAGCTTTCATATACTGATCATCGTCAGCATAATATTCAGCAAGAAGGCCCCTTGCAGCCATCTCAAAAAAGATAGCCTCGGGATGTTCCTGTCGTCCGCCATCCATTCGCCCGGCCAACCTGATGACTTCATTCATCTCATGCCGGAATCTCCTGAAAACAGAATCCACGGTGACCAGCGGAATATTTTCCCAAAGGATTTTCATGCCTTTCAACATGGGTACAACCGGATGGTTAGGGAGCTTTTGCTTTACAGAATCAATGTACATCCATGCCGAATCTTCCTGCACATTGTAGATGTAATCAACCGTACGCTTTACCAGGGCTACTTTGCTTTCGTCATTAAAGAGTTGAGCAACAGAAAAGTGTGAATAGCTGAGGAAGAGTATGAGTAAATATTTACGCAATCTCGTAATTCTTAGGTTTAGATCAATTTATCAATGAATATATTCAGTTCCTATGTCTAATCACCTTTAAATTTAAGGACACAACCAATAATAAAAAGGATGGGTTCTATCACCTCTGGTGAATTCAAGGATTTTCTCCCAATATATTTTCACAATGAGTATTTGGCTATCCAGAACGACCAGATAATGGCTCATGAAAACAACCATTTTCAGGTGGTTGTCACACTAAAAGATGGAATCGCCTATAGCTTCAGACAAGGTCCTTTCGGATCGTTTATCCATAAAAACAACTCCTCCCTTGAGCAATTTCTGGATTTTGAACACCAGTTGACTCAGAAACTAAAACTGGAAAACATTCAAAAGGTTATTATCAGACAGCCTCCTGCCTATTATAGTTCTTTTATTGATTATAGTTGGCTGGAAAGCGCAGGGTATAAACTTAAATTAAATGATGTCAATCAGTATATCCCACTAACGGATCACCTTGAAAAAAATCTTCATAAGATGGAGTTCAGAAAGCTGAAAAATGCTGAAAAAGAAGGATTACTTTTCTCACATGATCCGGTTTCAGCTCTTGAGGAAATTCATTCATTTATTGCATTCTGCAGATCAGATGTGGGCCTTACCATCAATATCACCCTGGAAAAACTCAAAAGTCTTTTTGCAGCATTCCCAACATGCTATGACCTATATAGCATACGCCGAAATAATGAAATTCTGGCTGCATGTGTGGTTTCCAGACCTCTTCCGGACATCTATTACTACTATTTGCCTGCTACACACCCGAATCACAAGTCAAAAAGTCCAATGGTGTTGTTACTTGTCTCTCTCATGGAAGGTCTGAGGTCAAAGGGAGCCAGAATCCTTGACCTGGGATTGTCCTCCATCGATGGAAAGAAACAAAGTGGTTTACACGCCTTCAAAAAAAGAATGGGCGCACAGGATACACCTTCTTTGGTGTTTGAGAAAGAACTGCGCTAGTTACTTGATTCTTCCTGAGAATCGGCTGTAGAAGTAAATGATCTTTTGAAGGTTGGCCTGTCTGAATTTCAAATAAAAATCTTTGATCTTGCGCCAGGTACCTGCTTCGATAAGCCCATGAAGTCGAAACGCTTGCTCTACCCATTTGACCTTTTCATTTGACGGTTCGATTTTCTTGAGTTTATCGATGGACTCACCAGCATATCTTAAGTAATGGATGATATGAAGCTTGTCCGTTTCCGTGACCTTATTCTCTTTAATGATTTCATCCTGGAAGCATATGGGATAATTAAAGCCTGATTTCAATCTATGAACTGGCAGTTTAAGTTGCTGAAGCGTAACTGCGAGAGTGGATTGTTCCAGGAAATAATATTCCAGGCCTCGCCAATGGTGGTGTTCATAACAGCTTGATAGATTTTCATACCATTTGGTTGATACCATTAGTTGTCGCTTGTAGCTAATCAGGCCCGAATTCCAGTCTGCAAATACCCTTTTACCAGAGACAAATGAATTTGTAAAACTGAATTCTTTGACACCAACCAGTTTATAGAGCCTGGACCAAAAAGGATGAAAAGAATCATCGCTTTTAAGGGCCATAAAGTCCGATTGAAGGGCGACGTCATGCTCCATCAATTCTTTGTCAAAAACTTTGTTCAGAATGATCAGGTCGCTATCAAAAAAAATAACCCGATTCAATGTTGTATTCTCCTCCAGATACTTTAGCGCTACTACCTTATTCATCAATGGGTAGAATGAATACTCTGTATTCAGGGGCTGATCAATCACATGGATACCTAGTTCCTGAAACTTCTTCAACACTTGTGACCCAGGCCTGAATGCTGGTCGTGGACAAAAACAAAACAACTCAATTTGATCAGTCAGCCCCCCATACTTCAACAGGGATTCTACCATCACCATGGTAATCCGCTCCAGCTCCCCTCTCTCACAACAGAATGCTATGCCTACCTTCTGATACATATGGAGCCAAATTTATATCATTGTAACCATGAATTTGATTGGGAGATATGTTTCGAAAGTTTATGACAGGTATTACCTTCATCGATATGTCTATCCATTCAATAAAAGAAACAGTACGAGGCAGATCAACCCCCAAAATACATTCGTGCTGTTCAGCTTTCCACGAAGCGGATCCACCTGGCTGTCTGAATTACTTTTGACTATCCCTCATTCCTGCCTTTTTGATGAGCCTCTACAAAGAAATAATATCGGGTCACCAATAGAAATGCCTGATTTTGCCACGAGGAAACTGAAAGAAGTAGCCGAGCTGGATTTTTACTTTTTCCAGCCTGTTCCGGAAGATGCTGAGGATGAAGAAATCAAAACAATGATGAGCAGACTGCTGAAAGGTGAAGCGGTTTCCATCGGGCTGTATGATGATTATGGGCTTCACCGATTGGATAAGGCAGAGATTTACATGATAAAATTCAATTATGGCATGCTGCTTTCGTCCTGGTTGCTCAAGAATTTTCAGGTTACAACCCTATTTCTGATTCGCAATCCTTATGCCTGCATTACTTCGATCCTGCAACACAATCTATCAAAAAAGCTGTCCATCCCGGCAGCAATCAATGTACCTGCATTCAGATACAATGAGATCTATCTACAATATGAAAGTATCTACAGGTCAATCAAAACACCAGAGGAATACTTCACTTTTTTGTGGTGCCTCAACGTCAAAGAAGGTATTGATAAAAATAGATCAGGGTCTTCGCTGATTGTTTTTTATGAGGACCTGCTGCTGAATTATGAACGGGAAATTACCAGGATATTCGATCATCTGAAAAAGCCAATACCCGCTGAGATTTTTGATCTTCAGCTAAAGCCAAGCGCCTCCACCTATGATCATTCGCTGAAATCAATTGGCGGACAGGACCAATTAGAAGCCTGGAAAAAACACCTTACTCCCATGCAAAAAGATAATATCGGCAGGATAGTTAATGAATTTGGGATCTCACTTTATGAGGATGGATTACTACCAAATAAGGCCCTTATTTAGGACCTGTTGAGAAACGCTGAATAAAATAATAAGTCTTCACCAGCAGCCTATTTAGTCAACACCTTCCCGAACTTTTCTTCCAATTCATCTACGGTTTTTTGAGCACCAAAATGTTTTTCAAATAAACTGGCTATCGTTTGAGCGTCATAGCGCTTTTTAATCATTTCTATCATTGCTTCGCCAAAGCTTTCGGGGTCACGAGAGGGGATTACCTTCCCCATGGCCTTATCAAAAATCAATTCTTTACTTCCCTCCCATGCGGTGGTAAGGACAGGCCGACCAACAGCCAAAGCTTCCAACATGGCTACGGGCTGGTTTTCATGATGACTTGTCGAAACCAGGCAATGACATCCCGTTAATTCTGCTTTTACCGCCTCTCGTGATAACTCATCAAGCCATATCACATGGTCCATCAGGTCAAGTCGTTTGCTTTGTCTTTTTAATGATCCCTCAAGACTCCCGCTACCTCCTATCCTCAACCTGAAATCGATTTTTCTATCCAACAACTCCCGTGTAGCATTGAGTAACAATTCATATCCTTTTTGTTTTTCCAACCTGCCCAAGGCAAGAAATATGAATGTCCCCTCTGGCTTTGGGTGGAAACAAAAAGTTTTCTGATCGATGAAGTTGTTAATCATTTCTGATTCAATTCCATGTTTCTGCAATTGATTTTGAAGAGCCGTGCTTACGGCTAGCACCTGGTTAGCCTGTTTTAAAGTCGGCAACAGGTATTTTTTCAGAGCTGATCTCAATGAAGGCATCGGAAAGGGGCTCATGTGTTCGGTGATCACATAGGGAATCTTATGCCTTCGGGAGAGTTTCATTGCAAGGTATCCAGCCGGAAATGAAACCTGTGCGTGAATCACATCCGGTTTTCCATAATACTGGGTAAACAATCGGAGATTATTCTCCTGGGCTTCAAGAATACCGTTCAAGTTTCCGCTTTTAATGTTTCTGTTCCAGGTAAAAGCAGGAGTGAAAAACTCGATGCAGTTGGAAGAAAGTATTTGCTGGTACTTCTTCATGGGTATCCTGGAACTGAGTTTGATGAGTGCGCTGAAAGGTTTCTTTGGCTGGATCCAAAGTTTTGGTTCATGAGAGCCCCACAAGCTTAGGCCAATTTTCCAATCTGGTCTTAATTCAGCCAGCTGCACTGCCTGTTCCCTGAAGAAAATCCCAGTCGAAGGAAATGCTTCGGTAGGATACCACGATGGAATGATAAAAATTTTCATCTATAGTTGAAAAGCTTAAGATACGGCCCAATTTTAGGTCCTATTTCTTCGAGTAACATTGGGTCAAGTTCATCTTCCCACTTCCTCACAGAAGATTTGAATACCGGCCTAGTAACATTGGTAAAATAGTCATCACGAAAACCGGCCGGAAGCTCTTCCTGATGATAATCCAGCATCTCCTCGGTAAATCCTGTGCCGATATGTTCACAAATCGTCTTTAAAGTAGACTCAGGATTTTGGACCAACTCTTCATACTTTATCACTAAGACCTGGGTTCTTTTTTCCAACCAGTGGTAAGCAATGACGGAATCAATCCAATGTTGGGTAGCGATAGCTGGGGTTGCTACCTCACCAAAATGTTGCTTGCCACCTTTGATATAAGAATTAACCACATCCCTCCCATCACGAATCAGAAAGCAATATTTTGCATCGGGAAAGCAGTTATAAATTTCCTTATAAAAACGCGTATTTGGTGAGCTTGTATCTACCCAGGTATTGAACCCTTTCTTTTGACTCATACCATACGTCCGGTAGAGTGAATCTATGAGGAACTGCAGGCTCTTATTTTCGGATTCAAACAGGTCGCTCAATTGCGGATTGTATCCGGTTGCCCAGGTATGAGATCCAGAAGATGGATCAAGTTCGCCTGCAAGTACCTTGACCAAATCCCGCCAGTTTAAAAAATGCCGATACAGATAAAATTTAATGATATTGGATCCCAGGAAGTATTGCTCAGTGGGACAAAACAGCTCGGGATGCTTATTCAGCATTCTATTTAGCAACGTACTCCCGTTCCTCCCCGAACCAAACACAAAGACTGGTTTTTGGAGCTTGGTGCCTGACTTTATCGGAAACCCCCAGGGAATAATCCGGCTGATCATCACCAGGAATCGTGCTAATTTAATTCTTCTCATATTTGTCTCCTGACGGAAAATTATGGAATCTCTGCCACTTGTCAGTGTTGTTTGTCTATGCTATAACCAAAAGGAGTTTGCAAAGTCTGCATTGGAATCGGCCATCACACAAACCTATCCCAATATTGAAATCATTGTGGTGGATGACGCGAGTACTGACGGCAGCCGGAAAGAGATTGAAAGCTTTTTGCAGGATCATCCTGACATAAAATTCATTCCACTCAGCAAAAACCTGGGTAACTGTGCAGCTTTCAACCTGGCATTTGCCCGGACAGAAGGTAAATACATCATAGACCTGGCTGCTGACGATCTGCTATTGCCAGTAAGGGTGGAAATGGGGGTGGCTGATCTTGAGATGGCTGACAAGACTTACGGTGTTCATTTCTCGGATGCCTTCATCATCGATAAAGAGGGCAAAATCCTCAACACCCACTTTGTCAGAAATCAGGATGGTGATTTGATAGAAGATATTCCTCAAGGCGATATCTACCGGGAGTTGATCACGAGATATTTCATCAATCCACCTACCATGATGATGAAAAGAGAGGTACTGGAAGCTCTGGGTGGATACGATGAGACTTTGAGCTATGAAGACTTCGACTTCTGGATCAGATCATCAAGAAAATACAAATACCTATTCAACAAAACACCGCTGGTGAAGAAACGGGTTTTGAAAAAATCGCTGTCTTCAAATCAATTCACATTTCGAAACAAACATCAAACAAGTACACAGGAGGTTTGTCAAAAAATCCTCTCCCTGAACCAAACAAAAGCTGAGAACCAGGCCCTCATTTCCCGCTGCTGGTATGAGATCCGGCAATGTCTGAAGACCTTGAATTTGCAGCTGATCCCAGGCTATCTCAAATTGATCAGAGAGGTAAAGAGTCAAATTAGCTTTTAAACCATCAAATTCGTAACCAAACCTTGCTCTCATTTCTTCAAATGACATAAAAGTTAAGAATCACCCTCATCCTCTCCCTTCACCCTCTCCGAGAGAGGGACATAATGGTCTTAACTTTATGTCATTTTATTTCCTGTCATCATTAATTTTCGGTGTTTGGAATCAAAAAATAGGCTCTGAATAACACGAATACTTAGACTGTAGTTTTTGTACTAATTATAGGTTGGCTTAAGCCATTTCCTTTTCAGGTTCATACACATAGGTGTCCCCGCTTTTCATCTCAACCTCCACAGTCGTTTCCTGATCTACCAACTTGAAGGATCGGTCAAAGTCGGATCGGATAACAACCTTCTCCAGTTGGTTGTTACTCCAGTAAATATCAAGTATCAGGCCTCCTCTTCCTTTGATCCCTTTGATGTGACCTTCCTTCCAGATGGCAGGTAGCGCAGGCAAAACCCGAACAATCCCTTTTTCATGTGTTTGCAGCAACATCTCCGTGATCCCGGTCACAAAACCAAAGTTTCCGTCGATCTGAAAGGGCGGGTGCAAATTGAAAAGATTCTTGCCAGTGGATCTCTTCAAGAGGAGATTGACATGCTCATGAGCCATCTCACCATCCATCAATCGTGCACTGCAGTTGATGAGCCAGGCTCTGCTCCAGCCCGGACCGGCTCCTCCATTCTCAAGACGGAAGTCAAGAGTATTCCTCACTGCTTGAAAGATTCCCGGATTCTCATCAATGGTGACACTCGTGCCAGGATGAAATCCATACAGGTGAGACATGTGTCTGTGCCCGGGCTCAGATTCTTCATAGGGTCTATCCCACTCGAGGATTCGTCCATTGTCATCAATTACAAAACCCGGGCGAAGCTGAGCCCTTTGCTCTCTGACCTTTTGCACAAACTCATTATCTATCTCCAGAATTTCGCTGGCGGCCAGGTAGTTTTCAAATACTTCATCTATCACCTGCTGATCCATGGCGCTTCCCAGACAGGTGGAGACATTTTTGCCTTCGGCGTTGATAAACCTATTCTCCGGTGATGTAGAAGGCGCGGATATCAATGTGCCATCCCTGGGATCCTCAATAAGCCAATCGCTGTAGAATTTCGCCACTTCTTCTATGGCAGGGAAAGCTCTCTCCTTCAGAAAAGTAGTGTCCCGGGTATACTCATAGTGCTGCCAGTAGTGTTGCATCATCCAGCCGGCGGCTCCTATAGAGCAACCCCAGTACGCAGTTGCTGCCCGCATCCACGTGGGGGCCCACAAGTCAGTAGCATGTGGGAAAAATGAACCATCACTCCCGAAATTCTTCCTCGCTGTCAACTTGCCACTCTCCACCACTCTGTCGATATAATCAAACAAAGGATTGTTCAACTCACTCAGGTTGGCCACATCTGCTAGCCAGTAGTTCATCTGCAGGTTGATGTTCAGATGATAATCGGCATTCCAGGGTGCTTCGATGTGCTCATTCCACAGACCCTGCAGATTGGCCGGATTGGTACCCTCTCGCGACGACGAGATCAGCAGGTAACGTCCAAACTTAAACAGCATCGCCTCCAGCCCGATGTCCTCCGACCCTTCCTTGATCCGTTCTAAACGCTGATCCGTGGGAATGGTATCCAATTCATTTCCGCCCAGATCCAGATCGAGTCGGTTATAGAATTTTTGGTAGTCTGCAATATGTTCTGCCCTTAGGGTATTGACATTTTTATTCTCCAGTGCTTCCAAATCAAGCTGATTCTGCTTACTGAAATCATCAAAATAATAAGATGAATTAGACACCAGGTAGAGTGTGGCTTTCTTCACATTTTGCAACTCCAGGTAGTCATCCCCTCTGTTCACTACTCCCTCTTCATGTTCAACTTTCACACAGGTTTCAAACTTTATGCCTTCGGTCATCGGAAAAGGCTCCGACCTGAATTGGCCTCCCCGCTGTGTCACCTCCCCTTTCATGATCAATAGGTTGTCATCAGTAGTCATGGAAGTAGCTGTAGGGAATCCTTTGTCTTCCGGACGGCTGAGCTGGATCTTTCCACTGAGCCCCTCAGGTGCTTCAGAAGTGAACTCCACCACAATGGCTTTGGCAGGATGCGAAACAAATACTTCTTCAGTAACAAGATTTCCGTTGGACTTATAGGAGATCGTTGAAGTAGCATCACTGATATTCAACTCTCTCCTGTAATCGGTAATATTCTGATGGTTGAAATTGATGAAAAGGTCACCCAGCGTTTGATGAGAACGGAGTATTCCTTTATTGGAAAATTTTGCAACAAACATCTCGTCGGCCATGTCATTTTTACCTTCAAACAATAGCTGCCTGATTTTTTCAATGTCTTCAATGGTGCCCTCGGGCTGTACCCAGCTTTCATCAGCTACTGGCCACAACGAGTCATCATTGAGTTGGATCCGTTCATTGGAAGTGTTGCCAAATACCATGACCCCAATCTTGCCATTCCCTAGTGGCAGCGCTTCATTCCAGTTTTCGGCCGGCTGAGTATACCAAAGGATGTCCTGGTTGGACTCTTCAGGATTGCTACAAGCAGATAAGAAGATGGTAATGACAGTAAACCACTTGATGATGGGGTTGACGAGACGTAGCATGGGTGTTTTTTTGACACAAGTTAAGCACAATTATTAACCAAAATCCTTCTGGAAAGTATTTAAATAGGCTTTAGTTGATATGGGTATCATCTGTTTTGATCTGGACCTTTTTGGTAATAACACCTGAAAATTAGTATATTGTAATGAACCTTTTGACGTACTATTGGTTTTCTAGCAAGTTAGTTGCAATGAATATCTCTACAGAAGCGGAATTAATCAAGAAGAACTATCTCCTAAGCCTTGCCGAAGAGATGGTGATGATCGGGCATTGGCAATGGTTTCTAACTACCAATGAGGTTCTTTGGTCGGACAATTTGTATTCGTTATTCCATCATGAACCCGAATCTGATATTACCTACGATACTTATTTTGGATATGTACATCCGGATGATAAGGAATATGTCACAGAGTGTGTAACTCAATCCATAGCAGACAAAAAGTTTCATGGATTCTTCCATCGTATCCTTCTCAAAAACGGAACAGTTCGAACCATTCACCTCATGGGTAAAATTTTCCTTGATGAGGATGACAATGTGGTTGAGATGATTGGGACCTGCCAGGATGTGACTGAGCAAAAAGAAGCTGAGTTGAAGCTAGCTGAATCAGAAAACCTCTATCGGTATTTGTATGACAATGCTCATTCGATGCACTTTTCTGTCAGGCCAACGGATGGTGCGATCATCAAATGTAATCAGACACTCCGTCACAATCTGGGCTATGAAACGCATGAAATCCTGAACGCCCCAATGTACCTGCTTTTTCCGGCGGAGAAGAAAGATGTGGCAGGTACGTTTCTTGATGAGTTTCGCAAGGCAGTTGAAGTGCATAATATTGAAACTACTTTGCAGAGAAAAAATGGATCTCTTGTAGAAGTCCTTCTCAATGCCTCTTCCGTAAGGAATGATTCAGGGGAAATACTCTACCACCGTGTGAGCTGTATCGATGTGACCGAAAAGGTGAATTCCGCTAAAAAATTGAAGTTGCAGAATCAACGCCTGAGTGACTTTTGTAGCATTATTTCTCACAACCTTAGAGGACCTCTCAGCAATATTTCTATGATTGCAGATTATCTGAAAACAACAGAATTAAATGATATGCAATTAGAGATGATTGGTAAACTGAATGGGGTTTTAGATCATCTCAACGAGATCTTTAATGAGCTGGTAGAATCCATTTCAGTTCGCTACGATACAGAAATTATAAGTGAAGAAATCCATCTTGAAAAGGTTTTGAAGCTAATTATAAAATCATTTGAAAACCAAATCAAAGCTTATAATGCAAGTATTTCAATAGATTTTTCTAATGTCACTCATATATTTTATCCCAGAAAGTATATGGAGAGCATTTTTACCAACCTTTTGAGTAATGCGCTAAAGTACAAATCCCCTGACCGGGCACCACAAATAAAAATCAGTTCACAAAAACGGAAAGGTGATATAGTACTTTCAGTTTCTGACAATGGTCTTGGCATTGACACAGAACTGCATAAAAACAATTTATTCAAAATCAGAAAGGTTTTTCATGAACATCCGGAGGCTCGCGGGTTTGGTCTTTTTATGACTAAAACTCAGGTAGAAGCAATGGGTGGTACCATATGGGTAGAAAGTAAGCCCGATGAGGGGTCAACATTTTATGTCTCATTTCCAATACCAAACACATGAGTAAGGTCCCCCGGCTATTCATAGTAGATGACGACTCGCTTTTTACACACATTACCTCACTGGTAGTAGATGATTCTGATATGGTCGAGGAAGTGAAGGTGTATACCAATGGCAAAGAAGTTTTTGACTACCTGAGTGTACATAGCCATAATCCTGAAAAGCTCCCCAATATTATTCTCCTGGACCTGTCTATGCCAGTTCTGGATGGTTGGGGATTTCTGGATAAGTTTAAGAACCTGAAACTCACAGAAGCAAAAAAAATTGAAATCTTTATTTGTTCATCCTCCATTTCACCGGAGGAAATTGAAAAGGCCCGTTCTATTTCTGTAGTTTCAGACTACATCATCAAACCACTAACTCGAAATAAACTCCTAAAGATGATAGAAAATGCGAAGAATGAAAATTCTTAAAATTATCACCTGGAAAGTTTTCTCCTGATCTTTTTGATTTGGGTTTTGGTAGGGGAAACCATCCATTTGATACTTCGGGAAAACCTCCCGTCCGTTGGATATTTTCTCTGATCCGTGATGTTGTTGAAGATCAAAGCCACCAAAAGCAAAATAGTAACACCCGTGAGTACAGGTGAAAGCACATACAGATAGCCGAGTGACTTGATATTTTCTGTTCCAATGACAGCAATCAATGCAGTAGCACCTCCTGGAGGATGCAAGGTCTTGGTAAATTGCATCACCACGATGGAAAGCGACACGGCCAGGGGCGCATTGATCCAAATGGGTTGCGGAATAATCTTATAAATGGTAACCCCAATAAGCGCGCTGATCAGGTGGCCACCGATCAGGTTGCGAGGCTGAGACAAAGGACTTTGTATGGCACCATAGATCAGGACGGATGTGGCCCCGAAAGATCCGATCAGAAAAACATTTTCCAGTGGCTCCAAATATTTGCTTTGAATGTACCCGATTGATGCAATCCCAAAAAAGGAACCGATAAAAGACCAGAACTTCTCCTTATTGTCTACCAGGGTTTCTTTATAGACAATGTATTTGCTGATTCTGTAGCCGCGTTTTATCTTTTCTTTGATCATAAATGGGGATTTGCGGCCGCAAAGGTAGGATTCCGAACTATACGGAACAAAGAATTTATCTATATCTTATTCCATTCTGTGTTTCAATTGTTCTGCACCCAAACCTTATGAGCTTCTGAATTATAATTAAACTGGATCAGTAAATTTTCCATCTTGGACTTGCCATAGACTTCATTCAGAATACCATGGGCTTTATTCAGGATGAGTTTCAGCCAAATTGCTATGGGGCTTCAGCCGAAATTGCTATGGGGATTTAGTTGAAATTGTCATGGGCTTCAGCCAAATTGCCATGGGCTTTAGCCCGTGGCAATGGAAATCAGTCCTCCTGAGGCTTTAGCCTCTAAATGGTGTTGTTCCTGATCTTAATGAAGGGCATACATAAAAATTAGTGGCTAAAGCCACTGAGTACAAATCTATTGTCCCCGGGCTAAAGCCCGTGGCAATAGATTATGCTAAATTGGAGTTTAGTCCATGTGGGTCATTCCGACCACAAGAAGCTTTAGTTGTTATGTTGATTCTTCAGCCTGTTCTTCAAATCCATGCGTTCATGTAGAATTCTGGTTATCTCAACCAGTTCATTTGATATTATGCGATAGAATACAATATGTCTGTTGATTTTGAAACCAAATAAATCACTTCTAATTCCATCATAGTTGCGGCCTTGGTTCTGATTAGAAGCAATTGATTCAAAAGCGTTCACAAGTTGTTGATAGTAGGAGTCTGCCTGTTCTTCAGACCAGTTATCAAAAGTGTAGTTCCAAATATTAGATAAATCTTGAGCGGCAAGATTGGTTAGTTTATACCTAACGATTCGATCGTGCTGTCTTTAATTGCTTTAAATGATTTGATGGATTAAAATCTTCAGCAACTCCACTGTCTATACCTTCTTGAATTGCTTGCTTAAGCGAAAGAACTTTGTTCTCCTCTTCTTCTAGCAGTCTTAGGCCAGCTCGTATAACTTCGCTGGCGTTCTTGAATCTACCTTCTGAAATGCTGTGTTTAACAAAGTCATCAAAGTAGCTCCCAAGTGAAACGGAGGTGTTCTTACTCATACTCCAAAGTTACCAAAAATTGGTAAAATGGCAAGATGCACTAATTCCGTGGCAATAGATTATGCTAAAGCACAGTACAGCTAACTAAAGTTTGCCCCCCTCACTGATTGGAGTTTAGGTCTTTCTAACGAAATCGCTTAGTGGTTTCCCGTCAAAACAAAAAAAAATCGAGCTTTTAATTGGAAATTATTTAGGAAAAAAGATGAGATGGGTCATTTTTGCACGCTCATAAATGATGATTTAGTTGGTTTTAATTCATATTTCCATAAGAAATCATCTTACATCTAATAATAATAAGCATTTACCTTGAAGGAGATACTTAATCAAAACCAAACCTATTTAACCCTATCGATCAATGAATTTTGAAATAAAAAATGAAAGCTGGATGGGAAACTTACTAACTGTTGTGCTTCTGTTATCTTTTGTGCTTTTCTCCTGCAATCCTGATGGCGAAAAAAGGAAAGGCAACCAAAACACACTCGAAATACCTGTGCTTGAACTTTTGCCAGCTGATGTAGAGGTTCCTCAGACATACATTGCAGATATTCAGGCTATTCAATTTGTAGAAGTAAGATCAAAGGTCGAAGGCTTTGTGGACCAGATTTTTGTTGATGAAGGACAGTTTGTTAAGAAGGGGCAAAAACTTTTTCAACTTTCCAGTGAGGAGTATATTGAAATGGTCAATTCAGCACGAGCAAACCTTGCAAGGGCACAAGCCGAACAGCAAGCTTCAAAAGTAGAGGTAGAACGTCTTCAAACTTTGGTAGACAAAAACATCATCTCAGCCTCGGAACTCGAACTGGCCAAGTCAAAAATGGCTGTAGCAGATTCTCATATCCTGGAAGCTGAATCCATGCTTCAGCGTGCGCTCACTGGCCTTTCATACACCACCATCAAGGCGCCATTTGATGGATTGGTAGACCGGATACCTTTCAAAATCGGAAGCCTGATCACAGAGAATGTTCTGCTTACAACCATTACAGATATTTCTTCTGTTTTTGCCTACTACAAGGTCAACGAGAGTGAATACCTGAGTATTATGAGAGACAAAATAGAGAAGGAAGGTGCTCAGGAGATCACGGAGCAATTGACCTTGGTTTTGTCCGATGGCCAGGTTTACCCGGATAAAGGTGTTTTAGAGACCACTGAAGGAGACATTGAATCCGGCACAGGATCGATTGGTTTTCGGGTTCGATTTCCCAACCCTGATCAGCTGCTAAAGCACGGAGCTTCAGGGAAAGTCCAAATGAATACAAAATTGGAGGACGTTTTCTTAATTCCTCAAAAATCCACCTTTGAGATACAGGATTTCACTTATGTATACCTGGTAGATCAGGAAGGGAAGGTTATCGTAAGAAGTTTCAAACCTATTCAGCGCTATGGTCTTTTTTATCTGGCTGATGGTTTTCAGCCCGGCGACAAGATTGTGTACGAGGGAATTCAACAAGTATCCGATGGGCTTGAAATAACTCCCATTCCTGTTCCAAGGAAGGAAGCCTACTTAGAGAAATTTTGAGTAACCGATAAAAATCCAAAGATCCATGCTGGAATTGTTTATCAAAAGACCGATTCTGTCAACGGTCATTTCGGTATTTATTACCCTTTTAGGCCTTTTGGCTCTGACTTCCTTACCGATTACCCAGTTTCCGGATATCGTACCTCCTTCTGTCACAGTGGAGGCTAAATATACCGGAGCAAACGCAGAGGTTTTGGCTAAAGCGGTTGCAACTCCTTTAGAGCGGGCCATTAATGGTGTTCCCGGAATGGACTACATGTACTCGGTGAATACCAATGCCGGGATGACGCTCATCACCATCGTTTTCAAAGTTGGTACAGACCCTGACCAGGCAGCGGTAAACGTGCAAAACAGGGTAGCAACTGTAATAGATGAGCTGCCCGAGGAGGTGATTCGAGCAGGTGTGATGACCGAAAAAGAAGTGAATAGCATGCTGCTTTATCTTAACCTGGTCTCGGATGATCCTGCGCAGGACGAGAAGTTTGTTTACAATTTTGCCGACATTAATATTCTTCCTGAATTAAAGCGAATAGATGGAGTGGGGCGCGCTGAAATCATGGGGATGAAAGACTATGCGATGCGGGTATGGATGAAGCCAGACCGTATGGCTGCCTACAATATCTCTCCTCAGGATATCACGGAGGCTATCCAAAACCAAAATGTTGAAGCGGCGCCTGGTAAATCCGGTATCAGTTCGGATAGAGACCCACAAGCTTTGCAGTATGTGCTGAAGTACACCGGGAAATTCAGTGAAGAAACCGACTATGAGAACATTACCCTTAAGGCACTTCCCGATGGCTCTTTACTTCGACTAAAAGACGTCGCAGATATCGAGTTCGATGCACTGGACTATAACATGGTTTCCATGACCGATGGAAGACCTTCTGCATCCATCATGCTAAAGCAGCGTCCCGGTTCCAACGCCCGTGAGGTGATATCAAATATTAAGGAAAAGATGGATGAGCTTCAAGGCACCTCATTTCCTCCGGGAATGACTTACAATGTCTCCTATGATGTAAGTCGCTTTTTGGATGCCTCCATTATGGAGGTTGTAAAAACCTTGATTGAAGCCTTTTTGCTTGTTTTTTTGGTAGTATTTCTCTTTTTGCAGGATTTCCGATCCACAGTGATTCCTGCCATTGCAGTTCCAGTTTCACTTATTGGGACCCTGTTTTTCATGCAGCTATTTGGATTTTCTATCAACCTGCTCACCCTGTTTGCCTTAGTACTGGCCATTGGAATTGTGGTAGACAATGCCATTGTAGTGGTGGAGGCTGTCCATGTAAAAATGCACGATCGGGGCTTGAATGCTATGGATGCTACCCTGGCCGCAATGAAGGAAATCGGAGGCGCGATCATTGCCATTACACTAGTGATGTCAGCGGTTTTCGTTCCTGTAAGTTTTCTCTCCGGACCGGTGGGAATTTTCTACAGACAATTTTCTCTGACCCTGGCGATTGCTATTGTGATCTCCGGAATTAATGCCCTGACGCTTTCACCAGCCTTGTGTGCCATGCTTTTGAAGCCCGTTCAGGCACACACTCCCGGAAAAAAGGTTGGTTTGATTCAGCGCTTTTTCAATGGCTTTAATAGGCGATATGATGCCCTAGCCGGAAAATATACCTTTCTCATTACCAGGACCGCTGGAAGAAGGGGGATTACCTTAGGTATTCTAGTCGGTTTTTTTGCTTTGACTTATGGAATGATTTCCTTAGTGCCTACAGGCTTTATCCCCAATGAAGACCAGGGTATGGTTTATGTCAATGTCACCACTCCTCCTGGTGCCACAGTGGACCGGACTTCCGAAATTATGGACCAGGTGCAGGCAGCACTCCTTCCACTTGAGGAAGTGGAAACGGTCTCTACACTTGCAGGCTACAGTCTATTGACAGAGACTACGGGAGCATCCTACGGAATGGGAATGGTAAACCTCAAAGCCTGGGATGAGCGTGAGATGAGTGTCAATGACCTCATAATCGACTACTCTGAGCGTACTTCCCACCTCAAAGGAGCGGGCATTCAGTTTTTTGCACCGCCACCCGTACCAGGTTTTGGAAATGCTTCTGGCTTTGAGCTCAGGCTACAAGACCGTACAGGTGGGGAATTGAACGTCATGGCCCAGGTCACAGAGGATTTTGTAGCTGCATTAAATGATCGGCCCGAGCTTCAGGAAGTCTTCACTAATTTCGATCCAAATTTCCCGCAGTTTATGATATCTGTCGATCACGATAAAGCTGCAAAGCTTGGCGTATCTGTGGAAGAGGCTATGAAAACACTACAGGGATTTATTGGGAGTGTTTACGCATCCAATTTTATCCGGTATGGTCAGATGTACAAGGTAATGATTCAATCTTCACCGGAATACAGGACCTCTCCCGAATCGCTGCTAGACATGTATGCGAAGAACAAAGCCGGAGAAATGGTGCCTTATTCCAACTTCGTGAGCCTGGAGCGGGTATACGGCCCGGAGCAATTGTCCCGTTACAACATGTTTTACTCTGCTTTAGTATCGGGAGAAGCAGCAGAAGGATATTCCTCAGGAGATGCGATTCAAGCTGTGGAGGAAGTTGCATTGGAAACTTTGCCTCGTGGCTTTTTTATTGATTGGTCGGGTATTACCCGAGAGGAAATTGCCTCGGGAAATCAGGCGGTGTATATTTTCTTAATCTGTCTGGTGTTTGTTTACCTGTTGCTTTCAGCTCAGTATGAAAGCTATATGTTGCCTATGCCCGTCATTCTATCTCTCCCCGCTGGAATTTTTGGTTCTTATTTCTTCCTCTACCTGGTTGGTCTTCAAAACGATATCTATGCTCAGGTTTCTTTAGTTATGTTGATTGGCTTGCTTGGGAAAAATGCCATCCTCATCATCGAGATAGCCATCCAAAACCGACGGAAAGGAATGAGTATTGTAGAAAGTGCCATCAAAGGGGGAACCGAACGATTGAGGCCGATTTTGATGACCTCTTTTGCATTTATCAGCGGCTTGATACCCCTTGCTCTTGCTAGTGGAGCAGGGGCGATTGGTAATAGGACTATCGGTACCGCTGCAGCCGGCGGGATGCTGGTAGGTACCTTCGTAGGAGTGATTTTAATTCCTGGACTCTACGTCATTTTCGAAACTTTGGATACAAAGTTCAAAACAAAAAAATCAGTAGAACAATTAGCTCAATTAAACCCAGCTGAAGTCTGATGAAAAAATCCATTTCAATTATTTCATGCTTTGTTTTGGTATTGACAGGCTGTAAGGTGCAGCAAATAGCACAGCCGGAGAATAGGATTCAACTTCCGGAAGAATATCAAGGAATTGAAAGTGACTCGGTCAGAAATAGCTCGGATATCTATTGGGAAAATTTCTTCAAAGATGCACGATTAAACAGCCTTATCACTACCGCGCTACAGAACAATCAGGACAACCAGATCGCCCTGACAAAGGTCAATGCCTCCAGGGCAGCGATGCTGCAAGCCAAGCAGGGATTATTACCTGCTATCTCACTGAATGCCGGTGCTTCTCAAGAGAGATTTGGTGATTATACGATGGACGGGATCGGTAATTTTGACACCAATTTTTCCGAAAACCTAACCGAAGACAAGCAGATTCCTGATCCTTACAAGGACTTTTTTATCTCTGCTCAATTTGGTTGGGAAATCGATATCTGGGGAAAACTTAGAAATAAACGTAAAGCCGGAATGGCCATGTTTCTTGCCAGTGAAGAAATGAGTCGGCATATTCAAACCTGGCTAATTGCAGAAGTGGCGACCAACTACTATCATCTGCTCGCATTAGACCAGGAAATAAAAACTTTGAATGAATACATCAGGCTGCAGGAACTGGCACTCCAACTGATCCAGGACCTAAAAGAAAGTGGAAAGGCCAATCAGCTTGCGATCGATCAATTTGAGGCACTTTCCCTAAATACCAAGGCTCTGCTACAGGCCAAAACACGTGAACTGTATGCTGCTGAGTTTAACCTGGCAAGATTGGTTGGGACGCTTGATTATGAGATGGACAGAATGAATTTGGACAGTGCAATCGTAATCCAGGACCAGATTATTACCGGCTTACCAGTTGATTTGATTCAAAAGAGACCTGATATACGAGAAGCAGAAAGGCTTTTGCAAGCTTCCAACGCGGACGTCAATGCAGCCAAAGCGGCATTTTATCCTTCTATCAATTTGATGGGGCTGGCAGGCTTTAATGCATTCGATTTTAGTCGCCTGTTCGTCTCTCCAGCCTCCAGTATCTATCAATTCGGGGGAGGGCTAACTGCTCCTTTATTCAATAGGAGACAGATTAGAACTATGTTCGAAACCTCAAAGGCCAACCAGCAAATGGCGCTTTTAGAATATGAAAAAAGGACGCTGAATGCATACCTTGAGGTTTTGGATCTTATCAATGATATGAATACTTACGACCAGCAACTGAAAACCAAGCAATATGAAGTTGCGGTTTTGGAAAGAGGTATCGAAAATTCGAATACGCTTTTCTCTGTTGGCTATGCAACTTATCTGGAAGTGATCAATGCCCAGACGAGGACACTTGAGTCAGCCATCGAATTAGCAGATTTAAAGGCTGCAAGGCTACAAACCAATGTGCAGCTTTACCGCGCATTGGGGGGAGGATGGAATTAAAAGATACATGCAAAAGAAGAAATCCCATTGGGGTTTCAGCTTGTTCCTTCTGGCAGTTTAACGCACCAAAGGAAGATGTACCCTCACTGAAAATAACAGTTTATGGAGAGTGTTTTAGCGGTGAGGCTACTCATGAAGTGGCTATGAAATGCTTAAGGCACGGAGCGCGTCGCTATTAGTCATACTGCATGTTAGATTTCGTCTATTTATCAGTTCGTTTGATGAGATACTTTTTTAAATTTTTTTCTTTAGCTCTATGTATATAGTTGAAGATGATGGAAAGTGAATTGTTTTATGATCTGGTACAGAGTCTTCAACCATTTTTATGACACTGATAGCTTTTATCCAGTTTGGATTTATAGTTTTTCATTCCGTACTATCAAGTCTTATGTTTCCTTCGTTAGTCTGTAGGTAAAAAATACGCACTTCAACCCTGGCTTCACTACCACTATTCTCAGGTTTATTCTGTACCTGACCATTGGCTGAAAGAGAGATGATGATTCCAACTATTAGAGAAAAAATTTTAGACATCATATTGATTTTCTATTCGGGTGTTGTCTGTTATCCCAAACTCTAAGAATTTCAATCGAATCAGATTTTATTCTATAGAAGATTTAATAGTCCTTTATGATTTTGGCGAATACGTCTTTATACTTGGTCGTTGAACCGATGTAGGAGAAACCGAGATTATATCTGCTGATTTATTAAAAAGTTCTTCCAGTTTTTCTGAGTAGGTATTTTGACTTGTTTCGGTCAAGCCAATATTTGTAAATGTTTGTTCGATCAATTACAGCTCGATTTGTCCATTTTATTTCCTTAGCCATTTTTTGACTAGTTGAGAAGCTTCAGAACTTGAATGAGTGTTACCCGAATCAGCATCAATTATGCCTTCGTCAATAGCTTTTTTTTTCTCACTAATAAGTTCAACAGTTTTCTCAATTTCATATTCCAAATTGGCTGCATTTAAAAGTTCTTCTAAGAGTGATGGATCATCGATTTCATTGATCCGGTGTATCAATTTTTCTTTTATAGTTAACATTCTATAAAGTTAGGTATTCTTCATTTAAGAGTTGTATTGCATAAAGCAGCAAATGAAATCTAACGCCTATGTAAGAATTGTAGCTTTTGATTGTGCGCAGACATTGTGGGGCTATGATTTCTTACATTATGTTTGCACACGTTTATTTTATCACAAGATTTGCAGTTTCTGGCGCAACACCTATAGTCGCAATTGCACCGCTATTAAATTTAAGAAAGTCCTTTTCGATTCCATCACTAAATATTATTCCGTTCATTGGCATTAATGACTCAACCTTCAAAGTCTGTTGTTTTCGAATTAATCCGGCCGTTATTCCTGTTTGAGTTTTAACACTCTGGAATGGTTCTCGAACCGCAAAAAGCAGTTCATAATCTTTTAGTTTTGGTCTTTTTAGTTTCAGGTTGTTTTCAAACATGCCGGTCACACCATATGCCATGTTAAAAATTGAACTCAGCCAACCGGTAGAACCTGCTTGAGTTGATATTATTATTCCACTTGATGAATGCTCTTCCAAGTTCTTACCATAAGAGATTTTATAACGTGCGGAAACATGAGAGGAAGCTCCAATAAATAGGTCGTTGAATGCTAAAAGGCGCTGTCCATCGTTCAGTTTTGCTTCTGCGAATCGTACAATCTTGGATTCATTTTTTTCTGCTAAAGTACTTTCAACGGCCTCCGTAAAATTCGATGTGTCAAAAGGCAATAAAACTCCGTCATACCGCTCTTTGTCTGGATTAACCGCTATAATGGGGCAACCTTTTGAATATTTTGCAGTATTTGCTACAAGTCCATCCTGACCTACTACAATTATTATGTTCTTCTCTGAGAATATGAATGAAGGCAGGTACTTCCTTTCTACAACCTTATTCTTAATCGTTTTTGAAAGTTGATTTTGGAGTATGGACAAAGAATTTTGAAAAATCTCATGTTCATGCTCATAATCTTCAAAATGCCCCCCTAATCGTTCGATGTAGAATTTTGCCTGAGCCTTGGTGTTGAAACGCTCAATCAAGGATTCAAGGCGTGTTTTATTCTTAACTATTATAGCATATTCATATTTCATTTTTTACTTTGATTCTTATCGGATAAGATAGATTCCAAAAGTTCAGGACTGATATTAAGATTACCTATTTTATCTGCATTCTCAGCAAGTTGTCTGAACGCGAGAGATATGTTGAATTTGGGGTCAGAATTATTGTTTAAAGCAGTTAAAGTTTTCCAATCTATATCCTTAAATGGTTTTAATGTTGTCTCGGTAACATACCCTTGTGTCTCGGCCTCCTTTTTATCATTTGATGTTTTTTGTTCAATAAGTTGCTTTCTCTGATTCTCCACAGAAATATCTGCTTTTAGCTTCATCTCTCGTAGTTTTCGTTGATTTTCAGCTTTCTGTACATCAGACTCCATTTTCTTCTCCGCGATCTGCTTTTGCTTTTCTTCTACAGCGATTTCTGTATTCAACTCAGATTCCTTTATTTTCCTTTCTTGTTCAACTGCAAAGTTTCTACGCTCGTAAATAGCCTGGTCGGCTTCCTGCTGTAGTTTTTCCATAGTTTCAGTCTCCAATGCTCTAGTCATTTCAGGGGTCGCTTGAACTGCTAATACATTTGCTCCTAAAATTTCAATACCCATCATTCCGATTGCGGAAGACGATTTTAGACCATTCAAAATTTGTTCTTCTATTGATTTTGCGGAACGAATAGCATCTTTGAGCTTTATCCCATGAATAAAAGTTGATGTTGCCGTTTGTGCTTCATTAATTATCCGTTGATTCAGTTTTTCAATATCATTTTTCTTGTATTGACCATTATCTGTAACCGTGAAATCCAATACATCGGCAAGTATATTAGGATCAGAAATCTTATAGCTAATTTGACCTTGAATGTTTACGGTCTGATAGTCATTCGTTGACTCATTAAAAATAAAAGGGAGATCATTACTGCCCATCGGAATGGCTACAATTGAACTATTGGGACTAAAATAGAAAAATGAAAGCCCACGTCCTTCTCTAACAATTTTCCCGTTCTTGTAATGCAGAACGTGTGTCATTGAATCAAATTTGATGTGTTTTATTCCAAACATATTTTATAGTTTATTGTAAGTACGGTTTCGGTTCGCTCATGTGTGTAAACGTATGGATAGAGCGAGTGGCCATCCCAAAGCGATGAAAAACTAAACTAGCTAAATCTACGGTGAGATGCAACGGGCAAAATCCTACTGTGTTTAGCAGATGAAAGCACCTGACTGCTTCCAAGGGCAGCGGAAACTATCAATTCTCAGAGAGGTTTTAGCGGTGAGGTTCCTGATGAAGTGGCTATGAAATACTTAAGGCCATTCGTCATACCGCTTGTTAGATGTCGCTTTATCCGTTTTGGTAATACTTTCCTATGTACCAGAATGGTCGGCTTGAATCAGGTCCAAAGTAACCCCAATCTTCAAGCGTTTCGATAAAATGCTCTCGATTATAATGGGAATATGAATCTGCGCTAACAGCTGAAAGGTAAAAGTCCTCAATCTCAAAGATTGGGTCATCCTTTAAGAGTTCAAGTCTTGTAACCAGCGTTCCCGTCTTTTTCCCAAAATACTTGACAAAAATCGGATAGTTAACTCTTCCACCTTCAGTATTTAACTTGCAGTTAATCTCGATTTCAATTCCCAGATCTTCGGATGCCTGTTCCCAAGCCGTTATAAAATTATCATTTGTGGAGTTCATAAATGAGTCATAAATCCAATCATCATTTATAGAAGTTGTAGTTCAATTCTTTTTTGTTTGATGTCAATCAAAATCCAGTTTGTTGTTTCTGCTGGTGGTATACATTCTTTCAATGTTAAACCCCGAGCGTAACGACTCAATGTTCTGTTTCCAAGGTTAATGATAAGTTCATATTTTTCTTGACCTGTTTTCCCCGTCCATGCTGATGTGATAATTTTTCTGTGATCGTTGATGTATTTTCTGTCAAGATGTTCAGTAATTTCTGGTTCACTTATTCCATCACACCAGAAGCCTCGAAGTTCTGGTTCGTTCATGTTCCCATAAGTTCGAGTCAAATGATACTCAAGTTCAGTTCGAAAATCTTCGTCAAATGGATATGGCTCAATTATCTGCAAATTGCTTCTGCGTTTCGTAAGTGACATCAAACGCCCGTGTATGGCGCTGTGTCCGCCGCACTGGCTAATTGCACTAAAATAGTGAATCTGCCGGTGCTTCTAAAGTATCTAAATGGCAGTGCGCTCAGAAGATAAAAAATTCCTGCGAACTGAGCTTGGCAGATAGCAGAGAAGTTTCCTCAGCGGCTGATTCTCGGTCGAGTTCCTCCAAAACTGGCTAAATGCTCAGTTCGCACATGCTTCCACACACAACGTTTTGTGTCTCTTAATTTCGGTTTGATTCGTTCGAAAATTCGACTAAAGATGTAGGCAGCAAGACCGAGGATAAAGCCAGCGATTCCTCCAGTTATGAATGAGAAATTCCGGCCAGCATCGTTGGTTAGTTCAGACATTGCTTCATCCTGTTCAGGTGTCAGTTCGTTACCTGAGAAGACGCCATCTTGGTTCAAGTCAAATTGGTTCAAATGCCATTGACTGTAGATGTCATCATAAACGGCCGTTCCGACAATAAATGCATAAAAAGCTAGGAATGTAAGAGTTCCGGTAAATAAACTCTTGTTGATTCTTCGTCTAAAGATTAGAAGTAGAATAATTCCAATAATTGTTATTGCAGTTGGAGTTACTAAATGGTTCGGGATAGTTATCGGGTTCATTCTAAATTTCTGTTGCCATCATTCAGTGACACATAACGTCCAGCTATCGGGCGTATGTCCGTAACTGGTGAATAGCACGAAAGTAGTGAAATCTGTCGCGCCCGGCAAGGGGAAGCTCACAACGGTTCAGAAACCCACTGCGTTCGGAAAGTCTAATAACCCTGCGAGCAAAAGATGGTAGAAAGCACTGACGTTTCTCAGCGGCAGATATCACGGTCGAGTTACACTGAAACCAGCCAGAAAGCACTGAGACATATGCCCGATCAGCGTCTGTTAGTTTTCGTTCTGGTTCAGAAAGTTTCGTATTTCATTAAAGGCTTCATTCTTTCCTTCTTCTAGGAGCTTTAATTCTAGGTCATAAATTAGGATACCACGTTCAGCATTCTTCAAAAGACTCAAACCCTCTTGTGAAGAGAATCGGTGCTTTCGAAAAAAGTCTAAGCAAATGGCTAATGGAATGGGACAAACATAGTCTTAAGGTGGAAGAACGAAATTGGTTTGAGAGCAAATTCAAATATGAAATTGGTGATGAAATAGCTGAATATAAGCGGCGGTTTGAAGACGGTCAGTTGAATGACAAGTATTACTCTGTCCTAAATAAATATTTGCAATCTGAAGAATCAGATTTAAATAATTCTGAATACACAGAAGGTTTTCTCAACGAATATTATGAAAGACAATTATATAGAGAATCATCTTACTCAGCATATCTATCTGAAGGTGATCCTCATTCCGCCATTCTAGATTATTTTGAGACAGTAGATCGCCTATTTACAGATACTCTCTCAAAGGATTTATTATTTACCAAAGTTTGTATCACCCTCATTAGTAAAGGATATGATTAAGTTATTTCTTACATGATGTATGATTTGTCTGATAAAATTCATCACAAAGAATTTACAGATCATATTTCATCGATTCTTGAAATGGATAACACCTCGATCTCTAATGATAACCTATCACTATCTGATTTAATAGCATTAGATGAAATTGGAGATATCTTTTCTGAAATTAAAATAAACCATCCTGATAAAGTCCTATATATCGACCTGTGGGGAGTATGGTGTAAACCATGTCTACAAGAATTCCCTTATTCTGAGGCTTTGTTTCAGGATTTGAAGGAGCAAAACTTTCCCATTGAATTTATTTATTTTGGATGCACCTCAAAAAGGGAAAAATGGGAAGGGACGATAGCAAAATATAATTTAAATGGAACCCACTATTTATTAAACAATGATCAGTATAACATCCTTTCAAATAAGATTAATTTGACTGGATTTCCACGGTATCTGATTGTGGACAGAAAAGGAAATGTAAATGATAATGCAAAGAGACCTAGCCAGGAGTCATTAAAAAAAGAACTTGTCGAATTAGCTAAAATGTAATTGTTAAAATTCTTAATCGATTTTAATAATCTTATCCTTTACTCCCCTAAACTCAACAACCTCACCCACCTTCTTGCCAACCATTGCCTGACCTATGGGTGATGCAGCTGATATCACAAAATATTGCTCTCCCTCATAGTCAATGGGCCCCAGACCAATAGACAGAAAGTATTTTCCTTTTTCCGTGGTAACAAGTGAACCGATTGCAGCCTGCTCAGTCTTTTTCTCAATCTTGAGGGTGTCGAGTAGCTGGCGCATTTTTTGCATCTGGTTAAGCTGGGTGGCTGCTTTTTCTTTCTCCAGGTGCATCATCGCCCGGTTGGTTTCGTACTTGTCTCCCATTGAGCTCTTGGAGTCTTCATTGGCAGCCTCCTGGAAATCTTTCATGGATTGTTCCAACACTGCAATCTTCTTATTGACCAGCTGCCGGCAGTGATTAAATAGTTTTTCCTTGATGGCACTCACAGTTTGAAAGTAACACTTTTACCATGATATACTCCCTGTGGGAGGTCGATTATAAACGTTGTTTCACCAACCTTGGTGTTAGGGTAGCTGTGATATCCATCGCCATCTACCTCATAGAGTCCGGATACAATCAGCATCAATTTATTCAGTTTCCTTGATGGGTCAGCTACAGAAATCTCCGTAATCTTTCCCTGATCTGCCTTGAGCATGACCATCCCCTGGCTTTCCAGTTTCACATATAAATCATCTGAAAAGTCTACCTTCCCGGAATGATAAAAGGCAGCCTGGTAAACACCCAGCTCATTGTGCTTAACAGCTTGTAGCTTACTTGTATTACTTACAATTTCGATCGGGTTGTTTTCCTCAAAAGATCTCAATTCATCAATCGTAACATCCGGCAATACCATATACTCATAAGAAGCATTGTCCGGACTTTTACCATGATCAAGCCAAAGCATAAATACTTCTTTTCGGATCAGCTCATCTGAAACGTTTTTCTCATCCGTAATGTCTGACCATCGTCCCTCTTCCACCTGATTGGATAATTGTACCACAGCTGGAGCAGTAAAAACATAACCAATCTTATCCTGGTGCACCCACTTTATATTTTCAAGTTGTCGGCTTCCCTTAGAAAGGTCTTTGACTTCTGATCCCTGCTTTACGGTGACCTTGCTTCTTAGCAAAACCTGGTTGAGTGTTGTCGCCACCGGAAGATCGGGATCAGAATAGATGTCTGCCCCTAAGCACACATACTGATCATCGAAAAAGAACCAGGACTTCTTAGCCGTTACTAGGTCATGAGGGCTGATGAAATCAAATCCTACAGCTCCATAATACCCATCCGTGACAGCACCCACAAAATCTTTGTAGCCTGGCTTTTGAATTTCATCAGGTCCGGGAAGCTGGGGCTTTTGCATGATGGTAGTTCCGGAAATCTTTTGCCAGTCATAAACCGGCCAGATATTATGGTATTCGTCTCCTTTCAGTTGGAGGTAGTTGGTCCCGTCTGCCCTATGGTGAGTGGGTTTCCCCGGACCATTGTAAGGCACTTCCATGTTTTTGTTTCTCGTGGAGAACATACGTACTGTGGTGTAAAAATTGGGTCGCTGGACCACAAAGTGCTCCGTTTGCCAGAAGAATTTGGCAAAGGAGGCAGAAGGTTGTGCTTCACCCTTTCGCAACCGCATAATCTCCTCAAGCTCATCTTTTCGGTAATCTGTACTGATCAGCAACCGCTCTATCTCCTCAGTTTCCTTCGGTTCAAATGTTGCTTTGTGGGTAATACTCCTGTTCTTCACACTGATATCCTGGTAGATGCCATAAACCTGCTGCTTGTATATCCCATCCAGGTAGTAGTCGATCAGGTGATTGATCTTTTCCGTTGAAAAGGCATATTTTGTTCCGGCTACATAGTAGGCCCATTCTCCAAAATTGTTGGCGTACTTTCCATAACCGTAGGAATCCGTATTGTTGACCCGGTCGTGACGATGATGAAAACTGTAGTCATGCTGCATCCCTCGCTGACCGGTGGAAAATTTCACTTCCCCTTCAATCAGTTCGATGATCTCATCAAAGCGCTCTTTATCTCCGATAAACAAAAGGTTCTTTGCCAGGATACCTGCGATCACAATCCTGTCACCGCTTGGCCGTGCCCCGGAAGCATTCATGTGTGCCCTGCCAATGATTGGTTGTGCACCTTCCACGAGGTTTTTGGGGAACTCGTCACCCATCAAGAGCATCAGGTTTACCAGGTTGGTCGGCGTGGAAATCTGGTTGTTGTGCCAGTTGTCACCGAAAAAGTCATTATCCACCCAGTATTTAAGGCTTGTGGTCACCCGTTCTTTGATTTTCTTGCTCTTGTGATACTTTGAACCGGGTGTTCGATAAGCCTGAGCGAGATACACCAGGTCATATGTATGTCGTCGATGGGGGAATCCGGCTGTCCTACTTAGGTCAGAATAGTCGATATCATTGAAGCTGCCATCAGGATTCATCCTGGAAAAGATGTCTTCTACCCTGGCATTGTCAATGGAAGTTTTTAGAAGCTCGTCAACGACTTTTTTCTTAACAATGGTGAAGTCGTCATCTTTTTTGAGTGGGGTAAGGGCTAAAAACGAGCCCAGAAAAGCTAAGAGTAAGTACATGAATTTGGGTTAATGTTGTTTGGGTCACTAAAATTACTGATTTGGGTCCAAAATCCTGCCTGTAGGGTGATTAATAAGATTTTATTGACATAAAAAAAACCCTCCGCTAGGGAGGGTCCTTTCATCTATTTTTAATCAAGAAGTTCTTACTTCTTCTTGTCTTCGTCTACTTCTTCAAACTCTACGTCTGAAACCTCAGAGTCACTTCCTGCATTGGCTTCTTCGCCACCTGAAGCACCTGCTCCTGCAGCACCTTCAGCTCCACCAGCAGCTTGCTGTGCCTGGTAGATCTCTTGAGAAGCAGCAGACCACGCAGTATTCAACTCATTCATAGCCGTTTCAATAGCAGCCAGATCTTGAGAAGCGTGGGCCTCTTTCAGCTTTTTCAATGCTCCGTCGATAGCCGTTTTATTGCCTTCGGAAAGCTTGTCACCGAATTCCTTCAACTGTTTTTCAGTTTGGAATATCAATGAATCAGCCTGGTTGATCTTTTCGATCTTCTCCTTAGCCTGCTTATCAGACTCAGCATTTGCTTCCGCCTCTTTCTTCATCTTTTCGATTTCTTCATCTGACAAGCCTGAAGAAGCCTCGATTCGGATTTTTTGCTCTTTTCCTGTTCCCTTGTCTTTAGCAGAAACATTCAAGATACCATTGGCATCGATGTCGAAAGTCACCTCAATCTGAGGTACTCCTCTTGGTGCCGGTGGTATACCATCCAGATGAAACCTACCGATAGACCTGTTGTCTTTGGCCATCGGACGCTCACCCTGAAGCACGTGGATCTCAACAGATGGCTGGCTGTCAGCTGCTGTAGAGAAAGTCTCTGACTTCTTCGTAGGGATCGTAGTGTTGGACTCGATCAACTTGGTAGAAACACCACCAAGAGTCTCGATACCCAGTGAAAGCGGAGTCACATCAAGCAACAATACATCTTTTACTTCACCGGTGAATACACCACCCTGGATCGCAGCACCAATCGCTACTACCTCATCAGGGTTCACTCCTTTAGAAGGTTTCTTACCGAAGAATTTTTCAACTTCTTCCTGGATCTTAGGGATCCTTGTCGAACCACCTACCAGGATGACCTCATCAATGTCTGAAGCGGTCATTCCAGCATCTGATAATGCCTTTTTACAAGGTTCCATTGACCTTCTTACCAGGTCCTCACTCAGCTGCTCGAATTTGGCTCTACTCAAAGACCTTACAAGGTGCTTTGGAATACCATCAACAGGCATGATGTAAGGCAAGTTGATCTCAGTGCTGCTAGAGCTGGAAAGCTCAACTTTGGCTTTCTCGGATGCCTCTTTCAATCGCTGAAGGGCCATCGGATCTTTTCTCAAGTCGATGCCTTCGTCTTTCTTAAATTCTTCAGCCAACCAGTTGATGATCACAGAGTCAAAGTCATCACCACCCAGGTGAACATCACCATTGGTAGATTTTACTTCAAATACTCCATCTCCCAGTTCAAGGATAGAGATATCGAAAGTACCACCACCAAGGTCGTATACGGCTATTTTTAAATCTTTATTCTTCTTATCAAGACCATATGCCAACGCAGCAGCAGTAGGCTCATTGATAATTCTTTTTACTTCCAAACCTGCGATCTGACCGGCTTCTTTTGTAGCCTGACGTTCTGCATCATTGAAGTATGCAGGTACGGTGATCACAGCTTCTTTTACTTCCTGACCCAAAAAATCTTCAGCAGTTGACTTCATTTTCTGAAGGATCATCGCTGAAATTTCCTGTGGTGTATAGTTGCGATCTCCGATTTTTACTCGGATCGTGTCATTGCTTCCGGCTTCAAGTTTGTAAGAGACATTCTTCCTTTCTTCAGAAACTTCCTTGTATTTCTTACCCATGAACCGCTTCACCGAACTGATGGTGTTGTGCGGATTGGTTATGGCCTGACGTTTTGCTGGTTCTCCAACTTTTCGTTCTCCTTTTCCATCATCCAGAAAGGCCACAATAGAAGGTGTGGTTCTGTGTCCTTCACTATTTTGAATGACAACAGGTTCGTTTCCTTCCATTACCGCCACACATGAGTTGGTTGTACCTAAGTCTATGCCGATAATTTTTCCCATTGTAATAATTTATGTTTAATGCTACTTTTCTTTTTCCTGTCCATTTCTATTCATCAATGGTTGTGCCAACAGAGAAATGACAGAGAAATTGTGACAGAATGTCATAATTGAGTAGGAAAAATTGCAAAAGGATCAGAAATTGACTGATTGACAGCTAAAGAATGTCGCTACTCGCCACGTTTTGTTCGGATATATCGAACAACCATCAAGGCTGCAAAAATGACCAGAATGGCAATAGGTGCTATATTATGTACCTCTTTCAAGGCATCCGGATTTTTGTCTGCCTCCAAGCCATAGTAGATGGATATTCCTATGACAAAGTAAATAATGTACCTGGAAGTTCTTCGCACGTTTCAAAGGTAAGCGAATAGATTTAACTTTGCGGCCTGATATTCACATCCATGACTTTAGAACAGGAAATAAACAAGCGAAGGACTTTTGGTATCATTGCCCACCCCGATGCCGGAAAAACGACACTGACTGAGAAATTGCTGCTTTTTGGAGGCGCCATTCAGACAGCCGGTGCGGTAAAATCCAATAAAATTGATGTTAGCACCCGATCCGACTGGATGGATATTGAAAAGCAAAGAGGTATTTCTGTAGCTACCTCTGTAATGGGTTTTGAATACAAAAACCTGAAAATCAACATCCTCGATACACCAGGTCACCAGGACTTCGCCGAAGATACCTACCGCACGCTCACAGCTGTTGACAGTGTGATCATGGTGATCGACTGTGTGAAAGGTGTGGAGCAGCAAACAGAAAAGCTGATGGAGGTATGTCGTATGCGAAATACTCCAGTGCTTTGTTTTATCAATAAGCTGGATCGTGAAGGAAGAGATGCCTTTGACCTGCTCGATGAGATCGAGGAAAAACTGGATATCAAAGTGCGACCTATGAGCTGGCCAATCGGCATGGGTAAATCACTTCGGGGTGTTTTTAATATTTATGAAAACAACCTCAACCTGTACGAGCCAAACAAAACAAAGAAGGTCACCGATGTAGTGGAAATTAAAGGAGTAGATGACCCTAAGCTGGATCAGCATCTACCAGAATCGATGACTAAAGAACTGAGAGAAGAGATTGAGCTGGTCAATGGCGTGTATGATCCATTTAACAAAGAGGACTATTTGAACGGAAAAGTAGCTCCTGTATTCTTTGGCAGTGCTGTCAATAATTTTGGAGTTCGCGAATTGCTTGATTGCTTTATCCAAATTGCTCCACCACCAAAGGCAAGAGAAAACGAGCTGAGGCTGGTTACTCCTCAAGAAAAGAAATTTACCGGCTTCATCTTTAAGATCCATGCCAACATGGATCCGAAGCATCGCAACAGGATTGCTTTTGCCCGGATTTGCTCGGGGAAGTTTGAACGAGGAAACAATTATTACCATGTCCGACAGGATAAGCCATTTAGGTTTTCCAATGCAACCGCTTTCATGGCACAACAAAAAGAAACGGTAGATGAGGCCTTCCCTGGGGATATCGTGGGACTTTATGATACTGGCAATCTAAAGATCGGGGATACACTTACCGAAGGTGAAAAGGCCTTATACAAAGGAATTCCTTTCTTCTCACCAGAGCTATTCAGGGAGGTGATCAACCTGGATGCCATGAAATCAAAGCAGTTGGAAAAAGGGCTGGACCAGCTCATGGACGAAGGTGTTGCGCAGCTTTTTACTTATGAAATGGGTGCCAGAAAGGTTGTTGGCACAGTAGGAGCCCTGCAGTTTGAAGTTTTGCAGCACCGACTTTTGAACGAATACAAAGCCAGTGCCCGGTTCGAAGCAGTCAATATCTATAAAGCCTGCTGGATCAGTGCGAAAGAGCAATCGAAGCTGGATGCTTTTGTGAAAGATAAATACCGTCACATTGCCAAGGACAAAGAAGGTAAGCTGGTATTTATGGCCGAGTCAAAAGCCTGGCTCCAGATGGTTCAGGACAACTTCCCAGATATCGAGTTTCACTTTATCAGTGAGTTTTAGACATCAGAAATATCAATATGAAAACCATTTTTACTCCGCGCGGAAATAGATGTTACCAGTATCTACCTAATTCTTGAACACCTGTAGGGTTTCCTCGGAACCCGCAAATGATTTTAACTTAATCACCGGGCATTTCATTGTAACAACAACTTTGGTTCCATTTTGATCTTCGAATTTTAAATCTCCCTCGAGCTCTTTGATTAAAATAGAAATCATCTTTATACCAAACGATCCTTCATTGCTGTAATCTCCTGTAAAACCAATACCATTATCCTTGATAACCATATTTATCGAGATATTATCAATTCTTCTGACAGTCACATCAAGCATAGGTTTTTCCTGATCTACAAATGCATGTTTCAATGAGTTGCTAATAAGTTCATTAGCAATCAACCCGATGTGAACCGCCACATCAGCTTCAACAGGTAAATAAGATATTTTGAAGTTTATTCTGATATTTATGAACCCATAGGACTGAGCAAGATTCTTAGTCAGCTCTCTCAGATACGAATTAAGATCAATGATTGCGTAATTAGAATCCCTGTCTAATTTCTGATGGATCAATGTCATAGCCTGAACCCTATCGTGGCTTTGCTGGATAAGGGATTTTTGCTGAGAAGACAAGTTTCTGGAATGCATATTTAAGAGGCTGGAGATTGTCTGTAAATTATTTTTTATTCTATGGCGTATCTCGGCCAATAGGATTTCTCCCTCCTTATTCTTCCTGCTTAGACGATGATTATCCTTTTCGAATTGTTGATTTTTTAAAGAGAGAATTAAATTGTTCTTTACCTTCAATTGGTAGCGGTTATATAGTAATATCGAAATACTTAAAATCAATAAAAAAAGGATCAGGAATAAAATGACCAAAAGGTTTTGCTGTTGCAATTTGGATGCCTGGAGAATCTCCCTTTGTTTCAATTCAGCTATTTCCCGCTCACTTTTCTCTTCATTGTATCGCACCTGCAAATGATTGATACGTTGTAATGATTTCCCTTTTGAAATCACTTCATTCTTTTTATGATATTCATTCAGGTATGTATAGGCAGTTTCATGATCTCCTGTCTTAAAATAGGCCTCACTCAATATTTTTAGGTTGTCAAGTTCTATACTCCTCGCAGAGATTTTTTTCGATGCTTCCAATCCTTTGATTGCATGCGCAATTGCCAGATCGTACGCCCCCAAATCATAATAGACTTCAGCTATATGTCTGTATACTTTGGCAAGTGCAACAGCATTTCCCATTTGCTGATGCATGACCATAGATCTGGAATAGTGTGAAATCGATCTATCCAGATTTCCAATAGCATGATATACTTCACCCATAAGTCTTTCAGCAGATGCCAGATGGATTCTTGTGCTACTTTCCTTCCTAAAGTCATAAACACGCTCGATATATTCCAGTGCTCTTTCATAATCGCCTTTAGAAAGGTATATCTTGCCAATCTTTTCATTAACAAAATCATAATTTACAATGCGACCCATCTCTCTGTATTGTGTCACTGCTTTGCTAAAGTAAACCAGTGCACTATCTGCCGAATTAGTCAAGAAAAAGATATCTCCAATCTGTTCATTGAATAAGGCAATATTAGTTTTATTAGATTCTCTACTGGTAAGAGCAATGAGCTCCTGCTGTTTTTCCCAAATCAACTCGGTATGGCCCAATGCCTGATATACTTCACTTAGCTTGTTGAGCATTTTTGCCTGACTCGTGGGCTTTCCATGAGATTCATATATGCTAAGTGCTTTGAGGTAATAATTAACAGCTTCTTCATACTCACTTTGCTGATAATGGAGAAGACCGATATGATACCAGATTCTGGCCACTCCAATACTATCAGCCATCCCATGAAAATAGGATAGCGCTTTGTAGTGATAATACTCCGCACTATCGTATATAGCCTGATAATAAAATATTAAACCGATCCTATTGTAAGATTCGGCAAAAAGTCGGAAATCATTAGATTCTATGCCATGGTCTATTACTTGTTTAAACAAATTATTAGCACGGTTATAATAACCATTGTACCAATAGTAAATGCCCATGTTTTCAAGACTCGATGCCAACCCATAGGAGTAATCTAGTTTCTCAGCAATTTCTTTTGCTTTTTCGGCCAGCCCCTGTGCTATGGAATAATTATAATTTGTTATGGTCAGATAATGCTGATTGATAAAATTAACCTTGCTGGTATCCTCAGGTAATGCATCAATGATATTGAGAAGACTATCGACTTTATTTTTTTGTGCAAAAAGCGGGTTGCTTTGAAATTGGCTAGCTACGACAAAAACAACAATCAGGAATCTAATACTGCGATAATTCCAGGCTTTCTCAATCATTCTTCAGGCGTTTACTCCCTCAATTTATTAAAAACTCTGTTTTACATGGAGATTAAATAACAAACAAAACTGTTTTTGGATAAATTTGAAGATCTTCAAATAAAACTGAATGAAATTGAAGGTACTCGTTGTGGAAGATGATCCGCTTACTGCGCACGACTTGAAAGAGGTTTTATGTGCCCACAAATTTGAGGTTGTTGGTATCTGTAAATCCTATGAAGAAGCCCTGACTACCTTTCATAGAAAAGAACCTGAAGCCATTCTTGCAGATATTAAATTAAATGGAGATTTAGATGGAATTGACCTGGTAAATGAAATCAATAAAACTGAGGTAGTCTGTCCGGTAGTTTATCTGACAGGAAACTCTGATCTGGAAACGAAAGCCAGAGCCTTTGACACAAATCCGGCGGTGTTCCTGACAAAGCCATTCAACTCTGAAACAGTAGTTGCATCACTTGAATTGGCTTTTGATCGATTCAATAAAAACCCCTCTTTAAATGTTGCAGTGGAATCAGACCTATTTGTTAAAAAAGGGGACCAGTACTACAAACTAAATACCAGAGATATTTTAGGGCTACAGGCTGAAGGAAGTTACAGTAAAATTTTCACTACGAATGGTGAATTCATCATCTCAGGTAACTTAAAGTTCTATGTTCACAAGTTTGATAACTTTTTCACAAGGATTCACCGGTCTTACCTGGTTAACAGGCATAAGGTTACCTCAATTGATGCGAATCACGTATACCTTGAAGGCCTGAAACTTCCCATTGGTCGGAAATATAAAGAGGACGTGAAAAGACGGTTTCTTTGAAAGAAAATATGTCGTTCGTATAGTAAAGGTGTCGTTCACAAACTTTTAACCTCCTTTAATTCAAGTTTTTATAAGATTGATCATAGTTAACCGCTTATACTATGAAACAGATCTACATTTTGCTATCCCTGGCAACAATTTCTTACTTCTCATTCGGACAATCACCGGAGCTAATCAAAGACATCAATACCCAGCATAATGGTGAAGGAGCACCCAGTGAGCTGGTAAACTACAATGGATACATCTACTTTGTAAAAGATGATGGCACCAACGGGTTGGAAGTCTGGAGGACTGATGGGACTACAACGGAGATGTACTCTGATATTGATAATGAATTGTATGGTGACCCCTACAGTCTCATTGTCTGGAATAGTATCCTCTACTTTAGTACGGATATCCAAGGTCTGTGGAAGGTTGATGGTACTCCGGAAAACACTACCCTTATCACCGGTTTAGGAGGTGATCCCCTCCCGGGTGGCGAGATCATTCCTGCGGCAAATGTGATCTTTCTTTACACAGGATCTTATATCTACGTTACAAACGGATCTGATGAAATCAATGGTGTTACTTCTTTGTTTTCAGAGATACCCGATCGTGAGATACAGCCTGTAGGGGACGATCTATTTTATGTTGCGGAAACAACAGATGAAGGTAAGGAGGTCCACTTCGCAGACATCACTGACCTCGGGGGCGGAAATTTCGGTTCATCCGTCACCATACTAGACAATGTAATTAGTGGGTCCGAAGGTTCTGAACCTGCCAACCTCACTGCATTCAATGGCAAATGCTATTGGGTGGCACTCAAGGATAATTCCAATGGGAATGGAACCGGTCCAAAGGCTCTGATTGAATCCGATGGAACGTTGATCGGTACGACGGAATTTTTTACTTACGAAACATCCACCGCATTGCCATTATACAATACAACTCCCAAGACTACTGATATTACGGTGGTTAACAGCAAGCTATTATATTATAATATGACTGGTGTATTCACTTCAATCGATGTGGATGTCTATGCCTATGATGGAACCAATGCTCCAAGCCCTATTCAACAAATAACCAATAATTCACCCGGTGGGATACCAGCATTAAATCGTCTTCAGTTTCTTGGGCAAATTGCAGGAGACGAATATTACGATATTCCAGGTGTTGGGGATTATTCTACAGACGGCTCATCAACTTCTGTTTCTTCACTTACTTTCAACCAGACCATTCATATCAATAAAATGGTAGAGTTGGGCTCGGAGTTACTGTATTCAAAATTTAATGACGATGAAAATCTCTACAAGTCAGATCTCAGTGGAAATGAATCTACTGTTTACACCTTTACAAGTGGCTTTTCCGAGGATCGTCCCAAAGAACTCACGATACTTGGTTCAGAGGTCTTTTTTATTGGATACGATGATTTAGACGGCATTCAGATTTGGAAGACAGATGGTACCAACCCCAACACATCAAAAGTAACAACCAGTTCTTTTCCAGCTACCAGGGGTTCTTTTCCAACCAATTTCTTTGAATTAAGCAATGAAATATATTTTACCGCCATAAGTGATCTAGGAAGTGGTACAAGCAATCTATATAAAACTGACGGTACAGAAGGAAATACTGTTGAAGTGATCAATAGTAATCCGAACTTCATAAATGAAGGCGGGGTTGTCTTTGACAACGCCTATTTCTTCAACGCCACTCCAAATATTTTGAAAAAATTTGATGGGACAACTGTGTCCACAGTAAAGACGCTTGAGGTTGGTGCTTCACAACTTACTGTTTCCGGGAGTAACTTATTCTTTACCTCTTCTTCAGCAGGCGAAGGAACTGAACTATGGGTAAGTGATGGTACTGAAGTAGGGACTGAAGTTTTTGACCTTTTTCCTGGGGCTGGTTTCAGTTCATCACCAGATCAATTGGTTGATGTCAACGGGACACTCTACTTTCGGGCTATTGACCCAAGCGAAGGGACAAAAGGTTTGTGGAAATCCGATGGTTCAGAAGTGGGAACAGAGGTAGTGTTTAATGATGTGATTGGTGATGTAGATGAGATTACTGTTATCGGCGATCAAATCTTCTTCACTATTGATGATCTGATCATTGGTGAGGAAGTAAAGGTCTACAACACAATAAATGAAGAAATCACAAAAATTGATATGGTCGAAGGCGCAGCAGATGGATTCCCGGATGACCTTGTGAATTTTAACGGATCATTATATCTGACTTACCAATTTTCAGTAAATACAAGAGCAATTGCCAAACTCAATCCTTCTGATCTTACTTTTTCAAACATCTACTACTTCAGTGCTTCGGATGCATCTTATTCCTCTGGTGAAGTAACTGTTACTCCTTCCTTTATGAGTTTCAGAGTATCAGATTCATTTTCAAGTTTCTATAAGAGACTTACAGTTACATTAAATGATTTTGTCTCGATAAATGACACAGAATCATGGAATAATCCACTAGTGATCGAAGATATTGTTTACTTTGAAAACAGTGGAACATTGTATGAATCTAATGGTTTTATAAGTAAAGCAATAAGCTCTGATGTTAATTACAAAGTTGGTTTCAATGACCAACTAATCTTCCCATTTGATGATGGAGAACTTGGGTCTGAGCCTCATAAATACACTTCATCCCGCCAAGGGCTATCCATAACAAGTAGCTCAAATCTACAGTTTGTGCAAGACGGTTCCAATGTAGACGTTTCATGGGATTCAGGAAGCGGAGATGGCAGGTTGTTAATTGCATCAAATTTCCCAAATCTGAATCTATCAGATATCCAAGATGGTCAAGTCTATGAGGCTGATCCAATGTACCTCAAAATTGGCACTTCGATTGCTGAACCGACAGACTATTCATCAAGTCATCTTGTAGCCAAAGGGGCAATCAATATGGCAACAGTCACTGATTTCACTCCTGGTCAAACTTACTACTTTACCTTGATCGAATATACAGATTTAGGTGGAGAAAACTTTCAATATGACCTTCAGGGAGCCTACTCGGCATGTTTTGAGGTAGTGAAACTTGATCAGGAGATCATGTTCGATAACCCTGGAGAGACACTTGCAACTGAAACTATCGCTCTGGATGCCACCAGTACTTCTGGATTAGCTGTCAATTATGGAGTGTCCGGACCTGCTTCAATTTCTGGTTCAGAATTGGTCTTTGGTGGTTCTGGAGAAGTGACACTCACAATCAATCAACCAGGTAATTCAACTTATAATCCAGCTGAAGAGCTCGTGGTAGTATTTGATGTTATCAAAGCAGATCAAAATATTACTTTTGAATTGCCTGATGCTGCAACGTATTTGGATGATCCAATTATGTTTACTCCCGCCAGTTCAGATGCCTCTCTAATACTCGAATATGGCATCACTGGGCCAGGTCAACTTGCTATTTCAAATGATGAAGTCATCATCACCGGTGCAGGAACCATTGAGGTCACTGTCTCCAATGATGGTAACAGCATTTACAACCCTGTTTCCGTAACAGAAACCATTGCGATAGCTAAAGCAGACCATACTATAACAGTAAATGAGATAGAGGACATCCCTTATGGTTCAACAGTCTCGTTTTCTTATGGAACAGATCCAAACTATGAGATCAATACCACAGCACCTCCAGGTATTGGCACAGGATTGATTGCTATTAGTATACTCAGCGGGCCAGCTGAAGTCAGTGAAACCAATGCACAACAGCTAACCATCACTGGGGTTGGTACAGTAGAATTTGAAGTAACGAATGAGGGCAATGATAACTTCAACCCAGCTGCCACATCCCAGGGTTCATTTGAGGCTGTAAAGGTTGATCAAACAATTATTGTCAATGGTACATTGCCTACTGAGATTCCATTTTCAGATGGCACTTATAATTTTGAAAACCAGTTCAGCACGCTATCGGGAGAAGTAAGCTATGTCATTATCGATGGACCGGGATTCTTCAGTGGGGAGGACATGGATATTTATAACATTACTGAAACCGGGGAAGTGACCGTTTCTGCCTGGGCTCCTACAAGTGATTTTTACAATGGGAGTCTGACCACGGAGTTTACATTTACTGTGATTAAAGCAGACCAAACCATTTTATACGAGGGGATCACCAATGGAAATGCTAATACCGTAACTTATGATCCAAATGGAATTGTAATCAATGCCGAAGCGACCAGTGGACTTGATTTGACCTATGAAATAACCGGATTCCCTGAGGGAGGCTCCCTGGATAATAATATACTTACTGTTTCAAAGGCAGGCACTTTTGAGATCACTATCAGCCAGCCAGGAAACGAGTCCTACAATGCTGCTGAAGATGAGGTTCAGATAATTACCGTGCTGAAGGCTGATCAAACAATCACCTCAAATGATATTCCGGATAAGCTAAAAAGTGATGATCCTTTTACTGTTGATGCTTTTTCCAGTTCAGGACTTAATGTTATCATTGAAAAGAACTCTTCTAATATTGAACTTAATGGCACTACCGTCACCATCCTGACAGATGCACCAGCAGGTCAGGCGCAGATCACCATATCCCAGGACGGGAATGAAGTGTATAATCCGGCTCTACCGGTCTCGTTATCATTCTGTATCAGTCCGATTGCCCCAACCCTTACTTTAGATAATAACATCATCTCTTCGGACAATACTGTGGACCAACATGAGTGGTATAAGGATGGCGTATTTCTACAGGTTTCTGACAATTCAAATAATACGTTCACACCTTCGGAATCTGGGACTTACACGGCCGTTGCTCAGGGAGGCTCATGTTCATCGAGCGATTTCAGCAATGAGATTGTTTATGAGGAAGTAGCACTTGGTCTGGAGGATAAAATAGGATTGATTCTCTACCCGGTTCCTACTTCTAATTTCCTGAATGTATCCATGGATGATGGGCAGAATATGCAATTCACTTTTGAAATAGTTGATGCTACCGGAAGATCTCTGATGGATGGTCCGCTCAAAAAACAAATTAATGTGTCAGATCTGAAAATCGGGACGTTTTACCTGAGATTGATTGAAAAGACCACAGAATCAATCACTGTAATACCATTCATTAAGGAATAATTAAGATAATCTAAGGCAGGTCTCGTTCCCAGGGAACGAGGCATCTAGACGGCCCAAAAGGGCCGTCTTTTTATTTAAGACGTTTCAGATATCAGCCTTTCGCCCAAAGAGAATAGAAGTTATTGGCAATTTTACTTACTCCGACTTCACGATCCGCTTCGTAAACTCATTCTTTTGGTCATTCATGAGCATGAAATAAACACCGTTTGAGAGTGAACGCACATCAATTTGAATGATAGGTGCCGAACCAGTAGTTTGAATTAGCTCCTGACCAAGAGTGTTGATGATTTTGATTTGCAGCTGTTTACCCAATGTATTTTTTATGGTCAATTCGTCAGAAACTGGATTGGGATATATCGAAACATTGAACTTGTCACTATCCTCAAGACCCAGCACGGTAACATCGTAACAGTCTGAAAGCTCCGTACATCCCAGCTTACTGATTTCGACCGCATAAGTTCCATCAATTGTTGGAATGAACACCTTGCTGGTTGCACCGGAAACCGGCGTATTGTCTACACAATTAATCCACTGATAGGAAGCACCAATTGCCTCAGCTGTGAGCACTCCCCCTAACTTCGTGACATTATTGTTTATACCAGTAATCACAACGTTCTGGGGTTGAGAAAATGCATTACCAGCATCATCAGTATAGGTCCACGTGATTGTGGAGCTTGCTGAAACTGGAAAATTAGTTTCTGTAGTTGCTTGAATAATGCCGTCACAATTGTCGAATGCCGTGGGAAGTGCGGGACTATTTACAAAGCACTCCCCAACAAGATCGGGAAGATTAAAAAGATCTGGGAAGGGTGCAGTTTCATCTGTCAGAACCACTTCCTGATTCTGAGTAGTTACATTACCACTTGCATCAGTATAGGTCCAAATGATGGTTGTACTTTCTGTAATCAGTTGCTGAGTTGATGTGGTCCCTGTAATTGTACCCCCACAATTATCAGTGGCTTTAGGAGCTGTTGGCCTCACCACCACACATTCTCCCGTTAAAGTAGTAAGTGTTGAATTGTTCGGCACGGGTGGTGTCACATCGGCAATAATAACATCCTGTGTCTGCACAATTGAGTTGCCACTTGCATCTGTATACGTCCATGTAATGGTGGTACTTTCTGTGATTGGAAATGCTGTAGAAGTCACCCCCGATATTTCACCATCACAATTATCAGTGGCTATTGGTGCAATCGGCATACTTAATGAGCACTCCTCATTGAGATCCGGTAAGCTAGCTACATCGGGTGCTGGTGCATCGTCATCTTCAACGATCACATTTTGAGTCTGAGTAGCAACATTTCCATTTCCATCATTATATGTCCAGGTCACCACAGTGGTGCCTGCCTCAGTGACCGGAAATGTCACATTTGCCAACCCTGTGATAGTCCCAACACAATTGTCCGTTGCGGTGGGGGAAGTAGGTGCCGCTACTTCACAATTTCCATAGAGGTCTGGTAAAGAGGCTACATCTGCTATTGGGTTGGTAATATCATCAACAACAGCATTTTGACTTTGTGTAGATATATTCCCGTTCTGGTCTTCGAAGCTCCAGGTAATTACCGTGGTTCCCTGAGCTACAATGGGAAAGACAACATCGGGTGTCCCTACCAAATTTTCCCCACAATTGTCCGTAGCTGTGGGAGCTACTGGCGCTGATATTGAGCACTCCCCTGTTAGATCAGATAAGCTTGGTTCGTCAGGGGCTGGACCAGTAATATCTGTGATTATTATTTTCTGTTCCTGGGTCGATTGATTGCCAAAAGCATCCTCATAAGTCCAGGTAATCATGGTAGTTCCCTGGTCCTCCACAGGAAATGAAACATTTGAAATTGCCGTGACTTCAACACCACAGTTTGTCGTGGCTTTTGGTGCGGTGGGTTCTTCGATCGTGCATTCGTCGATCAAATCTGCCAGTGTTGCTACTTGAGGAACCGGATCAGCAATTGTGACTGCAAAATTCTGAACATCTGCAGATCCCTGGAAATTTAAATATGGATAGGAAGCATTTTCATCGATAATCCAGGTGCTTGAAAAGTCCCACCCATTAAATGTTTCGCCTTGTTGAAATTCTGAATTTGACTTACCTACTCCACCACCACTCGATGATATACAGGAAGTCCCCATATTCCAGTAAGAATCATCAATTGTGCCCAGATTAGCACCAATAAAACCTCCAAAATTAGCAGTGCCCGATACACTTCCCAACGAATAGCTATTGGTGATAACTGATCCGGAGAGGGCATTTCCTGAAAAGCCACCAACAAACTCATTTCCAGAAACATCACCCGTTGCATAGCTGTTTCCAACGGTTCCACTGCCATCATTTTCTCCAACAAAACCACCGATCTTATCCACTCCATTCACATTACCAATGGCATAGCTTAATGTGATTGATCCTTCATTGAACCCAACAAATCCCCCGGTTGTATGCCCCCCATTTGATAAAACTGATGTATAAGACTCTGAAATATCTCCAGAATTAGAACCTACAAGCCCACCTGTTGAGGTATTACCAAATACATCTCCAGTACTTGAGGACCCGTTTAAATTACCCAGGTTTTCTCCTACTATTGCCCCAACATTGGTCCCGCCCTGAATATCAACTCCCTGCAGCTTCAAATCATGGATTACTGCCGCAACTCCTGTAGATCCGAACAATCCTACTTCATCTTCAGACGACCTATCAATAAAAAGCCCTGAAATTGCATATTCCTGCCCGTCAAAGTTTCCATTAAAAGGGGATGCTGAGGTTCCAATTGGCTCCCAACCGGCTCCATCATCCCAAAAATGCCCACCCGAAGTTCCTGTATCATCAGACAGATCAAGGTCATTCATCAATATAAAGTGGGCTGACAGATATTCACGCACATATGAAAGTGACATGTTTGTTGTGATTTCGTATGGATCACCCATAGTTCCTGATCCAGCCAGAAATTTTCGCAATCCGGGTATTGAGTCGTCACTGAAAACCCTGAGGAACGGATAAGACTGCTCATTATAGATATTCCAGGTATTTGTAAAATCCCAATTTGGGAACGATGAGGACATACTTAATTCACTGGATGTAAGAGGTGTTCCTCCTGCTGAAGTGCCTATACCACTTTCTTCGGTGTTCCAATAACTATTTTGGATGGGAACGGAACTGGTATTCACTCCTACCAACCCTCCTACCGAGCTTAATGTAGCAGAAACGGCAGCAGTGGAATAGGAATTCTGGATCTTACCTGCAACATCATTATTTCCCACCAATCCACCAACATTGGAATCTCCATCCACAGTACCTAAAACGTAGCAGTTTTCCACAATACCAGTGTTGTGGCCAACAATTCCACCCAATGTTGAAGATCCTCGAACAGTTACTATTGCGTAAGTCTCCCGGATCGACCCCATACTACTTTGCCCGGCAACACCTCCATGAGTAAAAGAGCTACTGACATCTACGTCTACATTCACAACCTTGCACCTCAGGATTCCTCCCGCATAGAGTTCTCCTACTAGACCACCAGATATACTTCCATCAATAGAACTATTGATAATAGCACAGTCATTGATCACACCTGAACTAATTCCAGCCAATCCGCCTACGTTATTGCTCCCCATGATGGAAAAGTCTTCCAGTGTTAGGTTCCTGACTTCTCCTTCCTTAATATTTCCAAAGAAACCAACATAATTACTAGACCCGCGATCAATAAAGACACCTGTAATTTTAAAACCATTGCCATTTAGCCTGCCAGCAAACCCTGTACTGGATGAACTTGAAATGGGCTCCCATCCCTTTCCACCATTATAAAAGAGACCTCCGGGATTCTGAGTATCATAAGTAAGATCTATGTCATTGAGCAGTATGAAATTAGCGCTTAGATAGTTTCTTAACTGATTCAGCTCAGATGGGGTTGTAATTTGATAGGGATCATTGATAGTGCCCGTACCTGCTGAGAACTGGGACATAGCGGAATAGCTAATGACTCCTAGAAAGGCACAAATCAATAACTTTTTTATCTCCATAGTTGGTTGGTTCGCCCGTTAATTTAAAGAATTATGTGGGCACATCAAAAATGTGAAGCTACTTCACATAAATTTAAATTTGTCAACCATTTATCGTGGCTCTTGAATTTTCCGCAAACTTATTTAATAACTCATGCCGCTGTCACAATAATGATACTAATTGTATGCAAAAAAAGGAATTAGAAAATGAATCCTATTTTACTGCTGGAGTTTACTGGAGTCTTTGCCTCTTGAATTTGTACCTTTGCTCTTAAATGGCAAAAAAACCAAGGGTACTTTACGAGGACAATCATTTGCTCATCGTGGACAAACCGGCTGGATGGTTGGTTCAGGGAGACGAGACGGGTGACAGCACGCTCACAGATTGGGCCAGGAACTATATAAAAGACAAGTACAAAAAACCGGGTGATGTCTTCCTGCATCCAACACATAGATTGGATCGGCCTGTGGGCGGAGTAACAGTCTTTGCGTGGACTTCCAAGGCATTAGAGAGAATGAATGCCCTTTTTCGGGAAGATCAGGTGGAAAAAACTTATTTGGCAGTAGTAAAAGAGCGATTGGAGATCACAGGAGAGATATTGATTCACTGGCTGGAGAAGGATGATAAAAAGAACATCACTCACGTTTATAACCAACCGAAAGGTAAGGCAAAAAAGGCCGAACTGTCTTATGAGCTAATTGCTAGCTTAAATAAGCTTTCTTTACTTAAGGTAAAGCCAAAAACAGGCCGTCCACACCAGATCAGGGCTCAATTATCCAAGATTGGTTGCCCTATCCAGGGAGATATTAAATACGGCTTCACGCAAGCAAATAGAGATAAAAGTATAAGTTTGCACTCTTTTGAAATGAAATTTATCCATCCGGTAAAAAAGGAAGCGATTGTAGTCAGATCAATTCCTGAATGGCCGGATTTCAAATCACATATGCATGAGTTGGGTTGAGAAGTTAAAAAAAAAGTGGGACCTTAAATCCACCTGGCAAGTAGTCATCGTATTAATTGTTTTTGCGTTGACCGGCACCACCGTACTTTTTATTAAACAACCGGTGTTGAGTTTTGTGTATCCCCATGAACCAAATACCTGGTTCTACGTGATCTATTTTATCCTGATTTGGCCCATCTACAACATCCTTTTATTGTTGTATGCATTTATTTTTGGGCAGTTTACTTTTTTCTGGAATTTTGAAAAACGAACTTTCGAGCGCATTAGGAATTTAGTCGTTCGTAAATGATCTATCAGCGCGCTGAGGCCATTACCCTTCTCAATAAGCTTTATGCTAATAAAATACCTTTTGTCTGTTTTACTGACTTTTTAGCTGATAAAGCATGGATAAAGCCCACGGCAGAAATTCAACCCGACGAACTGAGATATCACTTTCCCAACAAAAAACCAGTACCCGATAATTCTAAGAATTATAAAGACCTTTCTTTCAGGAAATCACCAGTTTCTTATAATGTGTTCAGAAAGGCATTTGATGAAGTAGTTCATCAGCTAAAAATTGGCAATTCATATCTTACCAATCTTACTTTTAAGACTCCAGTAGCCACAAATCTTAACTTAGATGGAATCTTTGATCAAAGTCAGGCATTATACAGGGTCAGATACAAAGATGAGTTTGTAGTTTTCTCCCCGGAGACTTTCGTCAGGATCGATGGAGATAAAATTTATTCCTATCCTATGAAGGGGACGATTGATGCGTCTATTCCGAATGCAGAAGCCATCATCATGGACGATCTCAAAGAGATGTCGGAACATATCACTATCGTAGATCTTATCAGGAACGACCTAAGCCAGATAGCCTCAGGGGTAAATGTCACAAAGTTCCGCTTCATCAGTGAGCTCAAAACATCTGACAAACACCTATTGCAGGTGAGTTCTGAAATTGTGGGTACGCTTCAAAATCCACAGGATTTGGGTAATAATCTTTTTAGCCTGCTACCCGCAGGCTCCATCTCCGGTGCTCCCAAAAAGCAAACATTGGAAATTATAGAGAATGCCGAGAAAGAAGGAAGGAATTTCTTTACTGGCATCTGCGGTCATTTCGATGGCCATTCATTTGACAGTGGTGTGATGATTCGGTTTATTGAAAATATGGATGGAGAGTATTATTTTAGAAGTGGCGGCGGCATCACAGCATTAAGTGACCCTAAAAAGGAATATCAGGAAATGATTGATAAAGTATATGTTCAGGTTTCTTGAAAGTATTTGCTTCAAAGCTGGGTCCTATCAGCTACTGGACTATCATCAAATCAGGATAAATACGACATTTAATCATTTTTATCCTGACAGCCCTCCTCTTAAACTATCAAATATCTTACCCGAATTATCAGGAGAAGATAAGAGAAAAGTACGGCTACGGTACGATGGGAAAGATCATGATATAAGTGTAAATCACTATGTCCCAAAACCCATTTCAAAGCTCAGAGCTGTAGAATCTGCACAGCTGGATTACTCCTTTAAATACCTCAACAGAGACAACCTCATTGAATTGCTAAATCCTGAGAAGGAAAACGAAGATATAATCATTGTCCGGGATGGTCAGATAACAGACGCTTCGTATTCCAACCTGGTTTTCAAGCAAGGTGATACCTGGTTTACTCCCAATACCTATCTGCTCAATGGTGTGAAGAGGCAAAGTCTTCTTGCTAAAAAAGAAATCCTTGAAAAGGAGATCAGGCCTCGGGACATGATCAATTACACTGAGGTAGGTCTGATCAATGCCATGTTAGATCCGGGAGATCTTTCACTCCCGGTAGATCAAATCATTTTTTAATTATTTCTCTGGGACGCTTTCTGCTAGCACAACTACTTTGTTGTTGAGCACTTCAACGATCCCTCCATCAATGGCATAATAGGTCTCTTTAAGCTTCTTATCTACCATTGAGACAATTTTTACGTCACCGGCTGTCAAAGATGAAATCAGGGGAGCGTGGCCATTCAATATCTGAAATGACCCGTCGCTACCTGGGAAAATCGTGCTTTCCACCTCTCCCTCAAAAATCTTCTCGTCTGGTGTGATTATTTCGAGGTACATAATTATGCTTTAGCTTCAGCCAATAGTTTTTCTCCTTTTGCCACAGCATCTTCGATGGTTCCAACAAGGTTGAAAGCCGCTTCAGGAAGATGATCGTATTTTCCTTCCATGATCTCGTTGAAACCTTTGATAGTGTCTTTGATGTCTACAAGAACTCCTGAAAGACCTGTAAACTGTTCAGCAACATGGAATGGTTGTGAAAGGAACCGCTGAACCCTTCTGGCACGGTGTACGACAAGCTTATCCTCATCAGAAAGCTCATCCATACCAAGAATAGCAATGATATCTTGAAGTTCTTTGTATCGCTGCAACAGCTCTTTTACTCGCTGCGCACAGTTGTAGTGCTCATCTCCGAGGATTTCAGCACTCAAGATCCTTGATGTAGAATCCAGGGGATCCACAGCAGGGTAGATACCCAGCTCAGAAATTTTACGTGAAAGTACCGTAGTTGCATCAAGGTGAGAGAAAGTAGTAGCCGGAGCAGGGTCAGTAAGGTCATCCGCAGGAACGTATACCGCCTGAACAGAAGTAATTGAACCACTCTTTGTAGATGTAATCCTTTCCTGCATCACACCCATTTCAGTAGCAAGTGTAGGCTGGTATCCTACCGCAGAAGGCATCCTTCCAAGAAGTGCAGATACCTCAGATCCTGCCTGAGTAAACCTAAAGATATTATCTACGAAGAAAAGGATGTCTTTTCCTTTGCCTGATCCATCACCATCGCGGAAGTATTCTGCAATGGTAAGTCCTGAAAGTGCAACTCGTGCTCTCGCACCCGGAGGCTCATTCATCTGCCCGAATACGAAAGTTGCCTTAGAATCTTTCAGATCTGATTTCTTTACTTTAGAAAGGTCCCATCCACCTTCTTCCATGGATTTCTTAAAGTCCTCTCCGTAGTTTACGATCCCGGCTTCGATCATCTCTCTTAGCAGGTCGTTTCCTTCCCTGGTACGCTCTCCAACACCCGCAAATACCGAAAGACCAGCATAAGCTTTCGCAATATTGTTGATCAATTCCTGAATCAATACGGTTTTACCAACACCGGCACCACCAAAAAGACCGATTTTCCCACCTTTTGCATAAGGCTCGATCAGGTCAATAACTTTAATTCCAGTATATAATACTTCTGTAGAAGTAGAAAGATCTTCAAATTTCGGTGCCGAACGGTGAATTGGCAATCCTTTCTTTGCATCTGGCTGATCCATTCCATCAATGGCTTGACCTACCACGTTGAAAAGTCGACCATTGATATCTTCACCGATTGGCATGGTAATAGGTGCACCCAGGTCAGTGACTTCCATACCTCGAGTCATCCCATCAGTGGCGTCCATTGCCACAGTTCGTACAGTTTCTTCACCAAGGTGTTGTTGAACCTCAAGGATTACTTCTGTACCATCACCTTTCACAACTTTAAGGGCATCGTAAATCCTGGGAAGTTTAGCGTCTTCTGAATTAAAACTGACATCCACAACCGGACCGATTACCTGGGTGATTTTGCCTTTATTAGCCATTTATGAAATTTTTTATGAGAACTCTGAAATTTTGGTGCGAAATTAAACCAAAAAATCTACCCAGGAAAGGTAAAATTTTAAAACCTCAGGATCTTAACAATATTCTGAAGGTCGTACCCTTACCAACTTCCGTTTCCTTGATGTAAATCCTCCCCTTATGATAATGTTCAATAATCCTTTTGGTCAAGGTCAGACCAAGACCCCACCCCCGCTTCTTTGTAGTAAATCCAGGCGTAAAGATCTGATTGACCCTATTTTTTGGTATTCCTTTACCAGTATCGGTTACATCAATGGCTACGCGGCCTTCATTTACTTTTAAGATCTTTATATAGATCTGACCTTTGCCTTCCATAGAGTCCACAGAGTTTTTCAATAGATTCTCAATGACCCAGGCAAAAAGTGCATGGTTGATATTTGCCAAAATGTCATCATCCGGAAAAACAGTCACAGAAATACTTACTTTAGTGGATAAACGCTTCTCGAGGTACTTTACCACTTCCTGTACCAGGCTATAGACATTTTCTTCTTTTAATTGAGGAACACTTCCAATACTAGAGAACCGTTCAGTAATGCGCTCCAATCTTTCAATATCTTTATTTAACTCATTTATGATTTCTTCCTGGTCCGGGTAAGTGGCCCTAAAATATTCTACCCATGCCATCAAAGATGAGAGCGGAGTGCCTAGCTGGTGAGCGGTCTCTTTGGCCAGCCCCACCCATACCCTGTTTTGCTCGGCTGATCGTGAATAATTGAACACAATGAATGCAATGAATACAAAAATCGCAATAACAGAAAGCTGAACATAAGGATAAAACCGGAGCTCTGTCAGCAGGGAGGAGTTTTTATAGTAAATGAACTTATAGCCATAGATCTGATCCTCGCTATCCACGAGGGTTATAACAATAGGTTCACGCTGCTCCTTCATTTCATCTATCTCCTTGAGCAGAAATGCTCTCCGATCTTTTGGAGTATCGAAATCGTCACCTCTGGAAAGGTTTTTGAAATCTTCGGGATTCCCATGTTGATCCGTAAGGATAACAGGAATAGTGGTGTTGGCTTTGATGATCTCTTCAAGCATGAAGTCAACATTCGCATCGCTTTGGTCATTAGCTATGTATTCAAGCGTCCTGGCATAGAGATCCACCTGCTTTCTTTCCCGCTCCCTGATCTTTTTCACCAGATTATTGGTATAGACAATTGAGCCGACACCAATGGTAAAAGAAAGAATAAGCACTATCCACTTAAAGTTTGGTCGCTCAGGATATAGGTTGACACTGGTTACTTCCTTAAAACGTTTCACCATAAGGCACTAAATAAACATTAAAGCTATTGATTAGACATAAACCACTTGGCAAGCACTTTGTAATTCACTTTAGTGCCATGCATCAAAATACCCACACGATAAATCCTACTGGCAAACCAGATCATAAAAATGAATCCTCCTATCATGAATATCATAGAGAGACCCAGCTCCCAAAACGGAACTCCAAAGGCCACACGCATCATCATGACAACCGGTGCAGTAAAAGGGACCATAGACATCCAAAAGGCCATGGAACCATTGGGATCATTAAGTACAACACCCAAGAGCATTATGGATAAAATCAGCGGGATAGTCACAGGCAGCATAAATTGCTGGGCATCAGCATCACTGTCAGAAGCAGAACCAACAGCTGCAAACAGTCCCCCATAAAAAAGGTAACCACTCACAAAGAAGAAAACGAAAGCCAGTATAACCTGTGGAAGGTTGAGTGAATCAACTACCTGAAAAACCGGCTCAAGTGGGTTGCCAGCTGCAATTACCACGCTCGCCGGATCTATCTGCTGAATCTGATCCATCGCACTGGGCCGCATCGATTGACTAAAAATCAAACTACTTCCAAAAAGGATGGCTGATGTAAGTGTGATCCAAAGCAACAATTGCGATAGGCCGACACTGGCGATGCCCAGTACTTTTCCCATCATCAAATGAAATGGTTTGACGGAAGCCACAATAATTTCAATGATGCGGCTGCTCTTTTCTTCAATAACTCCACGCATACACATGGCCCCATAAATGAAGATGAACATGTATATCATAAAAGAGGCAACATATCCTACTACTGTAGCTCCGACCGCACTACCCTGCGTCTCAGTTCCTGACTCAGATATATTGAAGGCACTCACAGATATCCTGGCCTTTAGTTTTTCCAGAAATTCCTGGTCAAGACCGGACCGGATTAGCTTTTGTTGCTCAATTTCATTTCTCAGTTTTCTCTCCAGGTGATTGAGGGAAGATATACTCGGACTAGACATGGAATAATACGATACTTCGGCAAGGTCATCGATCGACCGATCGGGTATTATCAACAAACCATCAAACTTACCCTGCTGTATGGTATTCTTTGCCTCTTCCTCATCAGCAATCGAATTGTAGGAGTAAATAATCTTTTCTTCATCCTCAAAAACATGCCCAAACAAGTTACTCTCATCAACTACTAAAATCGCCTTTTCATCCCCACCCCGATCCATCAGAAAGATGGGTACAACCATGAGGGTAGCAAAAAGTAAAGGGCCCACGATCGTCATCACCAGGAAAGACTTTTTCCTCACCCGGCTCAGATATTCTCTCTTTATTACCAAAAAAATATTATGCATGGGGTTCCTCCTTTACGCTTTTAATAAAAATCTCATTGATCGTGGGCACCTTTTCAACGAAGGAAAATACCTCGGTATTTTTCATCACAGATTTCAGGATTGCATTAGATCCCTTTTGCTCGGTATCCCTAATCATTGTTGCCAGCCTTCCAAACTCATCTTGTGTAGTGCTAAGCACGTCAAATCCATTCGACCCATTTAACGAATCCAGGTGGGTGATCACATAGGTACCATCCTTAAACTGGTTTTTGATCTGAATCTTTGGCCCTTCCAGGATCTTTTCAGATTTGTTGATCAAAGCAATGTGATCACACAACTCTTCTACAGATTCCATTCTATGTGTAGAAAAAATAATGGTAGCACCCTGGTCCCTAAGCCGGAGTATTTCTTCTTTGATCAGGTTAGCATTTACGGGATCAAAACCTGAAAACGGCTCATCCAGAATCAGTAGTTGCGGTTGGTGAAGTACTGTTGCAATAAACTGGACCTTTTGCGCCATACCCTTCGATAGATCCTCGACCTTTTTTTTGATCCATGGGGTCAATGACAACCGCTCCAACCACTCATAAATCTTTTTAGTAGCATCCCCTTTTGACATTCCTCTGAGCTGGGCCAGGTAAAGCAACTGCTCCCCCACCTTCATTTTTTTGTATAGGCCCCTTTCCTCAGGCAGATAACCAATCTCCCGCACCATTCGAGCAGTAATTCGTTCTCCATTTAGGAAAATATCACCACTATCCTGCTCAATTATTCTGGTAATTATCCTGATGAGTGTGGTCTTTCCTGCACCATTCGGACCAAGCAGTCCGAAGATACTACCCTGAGGTATTTGGATGCTGACATCTTTGAGTGCCTGATGACCGCTATAGGCTTTACTGACACCTTGAATATCTAAAACTGTCACAGCTAAATTATTTGTGTTATTTTAATTCAATAAAAACGGCCCAGACACATTAGGAAGTGAAGATACTGACAAGATTGTATTCCCTATACATCATTGCTGTTTTCATCAGCTTGTTTGTTGTGTTTTTGTTTCCTTTCTTAATCATTGCTCAAAGGGAAAGCTGGCATTTCCTGGCTTTGAAAATTAACCACTATTGGGCAAAACTCTTCTTTAAACTAACATTAATTCCTTATCGGATCACCTTTCGCTCACAGCCTCGAATAGATCAACGCCATATATTGTGTGGCAACCATTTTTCTTTTCTCGATATTCCAGCTATGGGTCTCATTCCCCTTTCTTTTAAATTCTTTGGCAAGAGTTCACTTTCAACTATTCCGGTTTTCGGTTACATGTACAGAAAAATCCACATCACGGTAAACAGGTCTAGCTTGAGAAGTAAGCAATATAGTTTTGAAAAAGCCAAAGATGCCCTGGACTATGGATTTAATTTGGCTATGTTTCCGGAGGGAGGGATCATAGCAAAAGCACCCCCATCCATGGAAGCATTCAAAGACGGTGCCTTCCAGTTGGCTGTCCAAAAGCAACTACCCATACTTCCTGTAACATTTGTCAACAACTTTCAAATACTACCGGATGACAATCGTTATGTGTTTCATAGGGCAGTCTGCAATATAGTAATCCATGAGCCTGTTTTCCCTAACGGAACTTCCAATAAAGAAGTAGATGAATTAAAACAAAGGGTCTATGAAATCATCCAAACCGAACTGAATACAGCTAATAACCTGTAAACAGATAGGTAAAAGTTAGCTGTGTTCACTAATATTGTGTCCAAACTATGAAGATCAATAAAGAAGTTCTGCAAAAGATTGCTCATCTGGCGAGACTGGATTTGAAACCAGAGAAAGAGGAATCACTCAAGCAAGACCTGGAAGAGATCCTGGACTGGGTAGAGGAGTTGAATGAAGTGGATACTGAGGGGATTGAACCTCTGACCAATATGTCTTTTGAAGTAAATGCTCTGAGAGAAGATAAAGTTGGAGAGGTACTGCCACGAGAAAAAGGCTTGAAGAACGCACCAGCTCACGACGATCAGTATTTCCGAGTGCCGAAAGTACTTGAGTAATCATGTTTCGCGGCTATGATCTGATCCAAAAGTTTTTCCTGGGATTATATGTTCTGGCAGTCATTGCCTTCTGTTTTTTCTATTACAATGGATATGATTCATCCATCTCATGGGGCATCATCGCCAAAGCCAATAGCGAAAATTTAATCGTTCACACTTTTCAGAAAGGACCTTTCCTACTGGACTTCAAAGGCATGATCTATAAGCTTTCTGAAGTCTTCAGCGCCGGATCAATAGAGCGCCATCTCACATTTGACACAATCTTCCTTGCCATCTATTTTTTTGGCGTTGCAACGATCATTGCAGTCAGTTCCACACTTTCACGTGGAATGTTTATTGGGTTTTCTATTGTCATCGTTTTTTTCTTCTTTTTCCTCCGGATGGAAGAAGCTGGTGCATTTGGCTTTTCCAGCTCATCCAAGTACGCAACGGCTGTCTTATTTCTCAGCTATCTACTCCCGGCTTACATATTTCAGGCATTCTGGAGAATATCATTAATCTACCGTATCCTGATCCTTAGTGGAATAACAATTATTCTTTGGGCATTCATCGGGACTCCCTCTAATCTGCTGATTGACCACCTCATCACCAATGGATATTTCTCTTTCCAAATCATTGCTCTTTTGTTTCTGGTACTAATAGCAGAAGAAAACATTTTTGCCATCCTGTATTTGGTTAGCCGGGTCAAGGGAAGTAAAAACAGTGAGAAGCACCTGATGATTTTTGGGTTCTGCTACTTGCTGTTGATTGGTCTCTACTATGCTGATATGGCTGATCTGATCCCACTTGATGTCCGGTTTTTTGATCCGTTCGTATTATTCATTATTTCAGCTGTTGTCGCTGGCTGGAGCTTCTGGTATAAGGAAGGCGGTTTTAACAAATTTATTGAACTGGGAAACGCGAGGGTCCTCTTTTTTGCCCTGGGATTAATCACCCTATTCTTTTTGGCACATAACATGTTTCGGGGCAATGACCCAGCCTATCAAAATTTCCTGTATTTTATCATCTACACACACCTGGCTTTCGGTACTTTTTTTCTGGCCTATATCATTCTCAATTTTATTAATCCGCTGAACAAAGGCTTACAGGTCTTTAAAATTGTATATCACTCTCAAAACTTTCCCTATATCTCAGCAAGGCTGGCTGGCTTTGCGGCCATAGCTGCATTCTTTTTCCTTGCGCAGAAACAACCGTACTTCCTCATGAGAAGTGGGCATTACAATTATTTGGGTGCACAGGCCCAGACAGAAGATGATCAAAATCTTGCTGTCAGATACTTTGAAGAGGCCAGAATCTTTGGTCATGACAACCATTTCTCCAACTACCAGCTAGGGATGCATCACCTGGAACGGGAAGAATTTCAAATAGCCAACTTCAGATTCCAGCGGGCTACCAACCGATATCCTTCACCCCAATCCTACATCAATCAAAGCAGGACTGCAGAGATGATGGATGAAACTACAGAAGCCATTGTGGCATTACGTACTGGGTTACTTGATTTTCCTAATAATGGCTACCTGAAGAATAACCTAGGCTTACTCTATACTGAAATTGGGAGCCTGGACTCTGCCAGAAAATATCTTGGGAATGCCACTTCTACTGGTAACTGGAACGAAGCCAATCACACCAACTATCTTGTAGTTCGAAATGATGCCGACAGCGCTTCCCTGACTGAAATTTACGAGATCGAAAACCTGGCTGTAAAGTCTAACGTGCTCTCCAGTGCCTTGAAAAACAATATATCTGTAGATCTCCCCCTTGACACAATTACTTTCAACGAGAGTCAGCTCACACTCCATAAAGGGACGTATCTGGTAAACTATTCATGGACAAGTGATGACCCGGAAGAGAACAATTTCCTGCTGAATGCCATGAATGTGCCAATGAATGAAGAACTCTTTCGGTCAGCAAAACAAGCTGTGGCTATCAGGAGCTATCTCATGGGTAATATCAACCAGGCTTTCATACTCATGGATGATATGATCTTCCAGGCATCAAACAACTGGAAAGGGATCTTTTACAATCAAAAAGGGAAAATGGCTTTGGAACAGCATATTCTTCCGATAGCCAGAGAATCCTTTGAACAAGCCATCACCTATGGCAACCAGGAAGCAAAGATTAATCTCATTGCTACCTTGCTGGAACAAAATGAAATGGACGAGGTCTATAAAAGTCTTGATCAATTCTCAGTGATTGATAGTTTTTACGTTGCGCTGAAAAAAGACATACAGACAATGGAAAGAGGCACTGATCTTTCGGAAGAAATGACAAAATCCTTTGTTTACTACAATTATGAGACACTGACTACTGAAGCAATCAGGAAGACCCTTGAAAAGGCTGATCGGCTGTATATTGAAGGACTTTGGATGAAAATATATTGGGAAAAACTCATGGAAAATTCTTCTTCACGTAGCCAATATATTGATCTTTTCACCCCTCATATGAGCGGAGATGATTGGGAAATACAACTGGCCTCACTTGAATTGGTTGATGGCAACACGCCGGACTCTACAACTTTCAATAAACTGGTAGCTCATGCAGAAATGAATGCATACAATGTACCCCTCATTATTGAAATAGCTAAAAGGGTGTCGTCAGAAGCAAATATGATGGCTTATGATTTACTGGTAAGAGCGACAGATGCAAACCCAAACCACCCAGGCCTGATGAAAGCTTTTATAGAAGAAAGTTTAAGGCAGCGGTTGTTTAACTATGCAGAATCCGGACTTGACCGACTGGAACCTCTGATCAATCCAACAGAATTCTTTCTATTCAAAACCAGAATCATGGATGAGATTACAACGCTTCGTCAGGAGAGTTTTGATAGCTTTCAGTGAAAACACATTTCCGAAATAACAAACACTTTCTTAACAGGGAACGGACTTATCATTAACTTTAGAGTAAAGTTATTCTCATGAAATACTATTCGATCATTCTGGCTGTCCTTATCATAGCCCTTTCGGGTTGTAGGAGTGATGAAGTCACCGCGAATATGGATGTAGAAACTTACGTTGAGTTACTGAGAAATAATCAGTATCAGTTGACAACGCTACCTGACTTTGATCCTGATGACATCCCTGCCCTACTTAACTATCGCAATGAGACGGATATCGTTACCGTATTCCCAAGAAATCCTATTTCATCCTTCTATGTGGCGGAGGTTGAATTAGGTGTATTGATCCTTTGGAGTATCGAATATATCAGGGTCTTTTCGGGACAAAATGATCAGCATGAAATCAGGTTTCCTTCACTGAACCCGATCCTGAGACCAATCAATGTTGATGAATCAAACCCGGTATCAACCGAAGTGATTCACAGGGAAGTTGCATCTATGTACTATAGCTGGTGGCAAGCCAATATAGATAAAGACTTTATTGTGTTCAAAGGGTCAGATCCATTGATCAATTCAACATATGCCTGGCACTAAGGCCAGACATATCCTGATTCTTAATCACTGTAGTTTAAACACAATCGGCATTACCATCCTGACTTTTACTGGTCTGCCTCGTTGTTTCCCCGGAATGAATTTTGGAGATTCTCTCAATACCCGCTCTGCTTCTTCATCGCACCCGGCTCCAATTCCTCTGATGGCCTTGACCTCTGACAGATTACCTTCTTTATCCACTACAAACTGGACGTAAACACGGCCTTCTATACCCATTCTGACGGCCTGAGTAGGATATTTCATGTTATCGCCAACATATTTATAGAAAGCTTTCATCCCACCGGGGAACTCAGGATAATTTTCTACAATGTCAACAACTACATCTACTTCCTCATCTCTTGGCTTAGGCACTATATCTTCTATCACGGTAAGCTCAGTCACTTCCATATCAATAATTATTTCGGTCTCCTCTTTAATCTCCTCCTCATTAGGTACCTCTACAATCACAGGAAGCTCAATTTTCGGAGGGGGTGGCGGTGGTTGATCTGTAGGTGGTATTTCTAAAATATCCTCAAAATCGTCATTCAATTTTCCGAGTTCAACAATACCACTCTCACGATACGTTGGCCACTCGAACGCTAGAATCACAAGCATCAAACTTGTGCACAATCCTACATTGAGAAAAAGTCTGTACATCCTCTCAAGATCTGCTTTTTTGTTCTTTTTTGATTCCATAAACTAATTTTTTAGTTAAATATAATCAATAAAACTAAATTTTTAGTTGTTTAACTAATTTAATAGTTTTAAGTAAAAATCACATTACCTTATCTTCAACTAGAAAACTGATATCTCCGTATATAAAGTGCAGCTTACAACTATTTTTGGCGCATGATTCGAATCTTCACTTTTATCCTCATCATTTCCTTTTTTTCACAATGTGCTGCTATTCAGGATCCTCCGGAATTTCTCGGGATTGAAAAGCTTCAGGTCACTAAATTCAGGGGTAAGACAGCTGACCTCAATGCAGATGCAGTATTTTATAACCCTAACAAGCGTGGAATGACCTTAAAGAAAGTAACTATAGATGTTAAATCTGAAGATCGGGTTATTGGTCAGATCGATAAGTCAATGAATCTGAAAATAAAGCCAGAATCTGAATTTAAGGTCCCTCTGGATGCCACTGTTAATATTGGAGATATTGGTGTGCTCAGAGGATTGCTTAGCATGTTTGGCGGTAAGGAAATTGCAATCAACTACAATGGCGAAATTAAAGTCTCTATCTACGGGGTTCCCAGAAACCTTCATATTGACCAAACAGAAAAAATTCAATTTTAGGAATCACCAGAATACAATCCCTGCTATTAAGATTCAAAGCAGAACTTAAACAGTTTATATGGTGCCATCGGCATGTCCTTACACATAAAAATTCATGAAAATTTCATAGCTTTATATAGGGTGTAACAAACATTACAACATATTAACTGCTTATTCCATGAAATTAATTTTCACTTTGCGTCGGATATGTTATCTGTCACTTCTCGTGAGCATTTTGATCAGCTGCAGCCAACCAAAGGAAACTGCTGGAGATAAGTATGAGTTGGGGGACATCAATTATCGTTTCCCTGTTTCACAAAAGGCTGCTGAAGGTTTTGACAAAGGACTATTGCTACTACATAGTTTTGAGTACGACGATGCCAGGGATGCATTTCTGGAAGCCCAGAAAGCTGACGAGCAGGAGGTCATGGCATACTGGGGGGAAGCCATGTGCAGTTATAAAGCGCTCTGGGGTTTGCAAAACTTAGAAGAAGGCAGGAAAGTCATGGCCAAGCTTGGGAATACGAGGGAAGACCGATTGAAAAAAGCTGAAGAAGGACTGGAAAAGGAGATTTGGGCGGGCATCGAATTATTATATGGTGAGGGTGAGCTAAAGGAGCGAAATGAAAAATACGCCAGTCACATGGAATCTCTTTATCAGAAATATCCCGATGATCTGGAGATAGCTGCTTTCTACTCATTGGCTCTTATGTGGGCTGACTATGACAGCAGAGAATACCTGAACAGGTCGGCTAAAGTGGCAGCAGGAATTATTAAAGAAAACCCCACTCATCCGGGAGCACTTCATTATATGATTCACTCTAATGACAATCCAGAATTTGCCAAACTGGCAGTAGCAGCCGCTAATGAATATGCCCGGGTGGCTCCTGATGCTGCTCATGCACTACATATGCCTTCGCATATTTATGTAGCGCTGGGAATGTGGAATGAAGTAGTGAGTTCGAATGTGGATTCCTACCAGGCCAGCTTAAACAGGATTGAGAGAAAAAGTCTTACTGGGAGTGACAGAGGATATCATTCTATGGCCTGGTTGCATTATGGATACCTGCAGCAAGGCAATTACGATATAGCCGGTCAGCTTATGAGAGAAATGATCAGCTATAATGAAGACTCCACAGGCTCAGATACTTATACCATCATGATGCAAAACCAACAACGCATTGAAAGTGGTGTCTGGCTAAGCGATCAGGAGCCTGTAGATGTTGACTATAGCAAGCTTGGTTTGGAATCTAAATCCCAAAAGCACTTCTTCAACAGCTTACTGGCATTTGATCAAAATGACGCAGCTCAGATTGCCAGGGAAAGAGATAAACTTCAACTTCATATAGAAGCAGCTAAACTTCTTGTGGGTGACGATGGTATTGTACTCTGCAGTGCTGGTCCTACACGATTTGCACCTACACAGGAGGGTATTGTCAAAGCTGGTGTAATCATTCATCAGATGGAAGCTTTAATTGCGATGCTGGATAACAATGAGGAAATGATTGAAGAGCATTTAAAGCAGGCAATCAGGTTAGAAGCAAGTAGCAGTTATGATCCGGGACCCCCATTTATCACTTACCCTTCATTTGAGCAATACGGTGAATGGCTCCTTACTAAAGGCAGAGCAGAGGAGGCCTTGATCCAGTTTAATCAAAGTCTGGAAAACAGGACCAATCGTGCAAAAGCCCTGATTGGCAAGATAGAAGCCCTTAAATTACTTGGTCGGTCCGACGAGGCTTTAGAAGTAAAAAAGATCCTGGATGTTTTCTGGAAGAAGCAACCAATCGCAATGAATTAAGAAGGATATAAACAAAAATCCCTCCATATTGTCACTTTTGTTACATTTCAACACAATATGTCTTCTTATATTTAGTGTATAGTGAAAAGTAATCTTCTGAAGCTCATTTTGATTTGCCTGGTGTGTTTATCAGTGGTTTCGGGAATTGTACTTTTAATTGAATATCTACAAAATATTTAGATGATGAAAAAGAACATGGGATCTGCAGATAGAATCACCAGAACGGTGATCGCTGCCATTGCGGCTGTTTTATATTTTACAGGGGTGGTTCCGGGAACCTTTGGTTTGGTTCTAGTGGCTATTGCGGTAATATTTCTCCTGACCAGCCTTGTGAGTTTTTGCCCGATCTATGCCATTTTCGGTTATAAGACTTGCGCAACTAAATAGTGAGAATTTTCACCATTCTCCTTTTTTACCAAATTTTTCTTTTGCCGCTTGCTGAAATCGAACTGAAGCATCCTTAAGGTCTTGAAGAACCTCTGCATGACCCTTTCCTGAAGCACTTCGGGCAGCTGCGATGACTGTATTGCACTCATTAGCATCCATAAAAGATGATGCATCGTACAATGCATCCATATCTTCCTCTGGCACTACGAGAAACCCATGTTTATCAGCATGTATCAGGTTTCCGGGCTTTACTTTGCAGCCAAACACTTTTACAGGCTCTCCCCAGGCAACAGGCGTGCTATAGGCATGACCAACACACATCCTGCTGGCAATTGCTTTAAACCCGGCATTTGTCATCTCGTCCACATCACGAATGCAACCATCTGTAATGGTTCCAACACATCCCAAAGCCCTGTGTACATTGGCGTTTACTTCGCCCCAAAATGAGCCTACATGATTGGGTTTATCAAGATCCTGAACAACAACAATTTTTGGCGATGGAATGGTACTTAGATATTCTCTGTACTCAGACAAAGCATTTTTGTTTTGTTTATGCTTTGGGTTACCTGGTTCACAGATCACCGTAACAGCATAACCTACCATTGGTCCCATCTGTGGCATAAAGTCCCGGGTTTCTTCCAGATTGAAAAAACCTTTAGTCCTGTCGTGACTGGTTATTTGTTCCCAACCATTGTAAATGGTGGGAGTATTCCAACGTTTTAATTTCAATAATTCACTATGGGGGAGAAGCTTCATGGGTAAATAATTTCAAGGTTGGAGATCAATTTTGAATCTTACTAAGCTAACAAATAGAAAGAGCATAGAAAACAAAAAACCCCAATCCTGTAAGGAAAGGGGTTTAAATATTTTGCTTTGATAAGTCTTAGTTGCTCAGTTTAAAGATAATAGGAAGTACCATTCTTACCTTAACTGGTCTACCTCGTTGTTTACCTGGTTTGAACTGTGGAGATTCTCTCAACACACGCTCTGCTTCTTCGTCACAGCCAGCACCAATACCTTTTACTGCCTCAACCTCAGTCACGTTCCCGCTTTTATCGACAACGAACTGCACATATACTCTACCTTCAATACCCATTCGTCGGGCCTGTGAAGGATATTTCATGTTATCACCCACGTATTTGTAGAACGCCTGTAGACCTCCCGGGAATTCTGGCTGATCCTCCACAATGGTGAATACCTGCTCCACTTCCTCTTCCTCTGGCTCAAAAACCACATCCTCAATCACTGTCTCTTCTGTCACCTCAACATCAAGATCCAGCTCAATCTCTTCTTCAATTTCCTCCTCATCAGGCACCTCTATAATTTCAGGAAGCTGAATTTTTGGTGGTGGTGGCGGTGGTTGCTCAGTGGGTGGTATCTCCATGATATCTTCAAAATCATCATTTACCTGACCCAGGTCAACCAACCCACTGTCATCGAATGTTGGCCATTCGAAGGCAGCGATCACAAGCAACAAGCTAATACTTAACCCTACGTTAAGGAAAAGCCCGTATTTCTTGTTAAGATCGGCTTTTGGATTCTTCTTCAATTCCATAATTCTAAATAATTATCTATTCCCAGAATAATATGCTTTCAAATATATGTATTATAAAACTTTATTAATAGCTGCAAAAGTTCCTTTTTCTCAAAAACGCATAAAAACGTTCTACTAAAATAAACATTGTTGGGGTGAAAACGAAATTCTTAGTTTGAAATTTACTTTATTGGAAGGACTTTTTTTACCGCAAAGGCCAAAATAAGCCCACAAATGGCTCCCAAAACATCTGCAAAAAAATCCATTAAGTCCTTGGACCTGTTAGGGATAATTCCCTGCAACAGTTCTGTGCCGGCCCCAATAATTAGTGAAAAACAAAGTACCACCAACAAAATCCATCGTGTATTCATTGAGCCATAGAGTCCCCTAAGGGTCATCAATCCGCTCCAACCCAGGAACAGGGTAAAATGTGCAACTTTATCAATACCGGGGAAATTGTAATCACCAATATCAGGTGACCCGGGAGCAAGTAGTAACCAGGCCATTAGTAGTGTCCATACAACCAGCAGAATGGTAGTAAGGGTCTTCAAACCTTACTGCCCAATCAGGGATTTATATTCCTCTGGTGAGAGTAGTTTATCTCCTTTATCAGTAATCTTAAGCTTAATCAACCAACCCTCACCATAGGGATCTGAGTTTACAATCTCAGGATTAGATTCTATTTGATCGTTGAATTCAAGCACTTCACCCGATACTGGCATAAAAAGATCAGAGACGGTTTTAACTGCCTCAACAGTACCGAAAATCTCACCAGCTTCAATCTCATCCCCGATGGTCTCAACTTCTACATATACAATATCACCAAGCTCACCCTGAGCAAAGTCTGTAATACCCACAAAGGCCGTATCGCCTTCGATTCTGATCCATTCGTGGTCTTCTGTGTAGCTGAGGTTATCAGGAATATTCATAAGTATGTTATTATTAAGGATGGTTTAATTCTTTCGGTTTTAAAATTATATCAATTATTCAGATTCGCTACTGTGCCAGGCCAAATCTTAGTTGTGTACCAAAGGCAGTAGTAGCTGTCCTGAACGAACTAATCTTAGGATCTGTGACACTTCTTTCAAAATACATGGTTAAATCAAGCTGATCGTTCAGCTTATAGGTGAGTGACGGTCTGAGCTGGAAATTCGTGTTTCCATTTGTCACCGTATTTTCTCCCTCCAGCTTCCTTTGGATCGTTTCAGAGTCTCGAATGGTCATGGCTACCCTAATCGTCACATCATTTTCCAGCGCTACTGTTCTTCCTTGTATCTTAAATGGTAGCTTGAAATCCTCCTTGGTTAGCCCAAAGTCCAGGGTGACATCATTGTTACTCACTTCTGTAATCTGTGCATTGGACATATTCAGTGAAAGGTTACGTTCTTTTCTGTATTCAATCCTGGTAGAAAGATTCTTTTTCGTTCTGATATTAATACCCATCAAGGGCGAAAATTGTTCAGCTATGGATACCTGGTTGATAATATAAACAGGCACAAGGTGTCCGGTCTGAGGATCGATGATCGTCGCCTCCGGGTAGTCAAGAATATTATTGTTTAACGTAATGTTGTCGCTGTACTTTAGCGAATTGGTATAGTTGTTTACATTGAACGCAGATCTGTACGCATGTGTCACCGAAACTGAAGAGAAGAGATCCGATAAACCTGGAATCTTAGAAAGTCCGGTATAGTCCAACCTCCAGTTAGGTACCGGAATGGTTGGGAAAGGACTCAGACTTGATTGATCAGCTTCCTGCCCAGAGTATGCGGCCAAAAATGAAGGAATCAGTACGTCCTGCGAAAGCCGGTTAAATTCACCATTTTGATTTACTCCCTGAAGTCTGTCGTGGATCACATCAATGTTTTCGGAAAATTTCTCATAGGTCAGGGAGGTATTGTCATCCCTATTTTGTCCAAAGGCTGTTTTTATAGATATAAATGAAATATTGTAGCTTCCTGACCTGGCGGGAGTCAAGCTGCTAAAAGTATCGAGGCCAGGGTCATACCTGAAAATTTCCTGAAAGTTTGCCGTATTGGTTCTTTTGGCATCCAGAGAGATCTTGAAATCTGGTGCCGGGTCAATGGCTGCTCTAATATCAATATCTGTGCTGAATGTCTGCTGAAATGGCGAAGTAAGAACGGGACTCCTGGAAAGCCATCCATTTCTGGCAGCATCATGCCTGATACCGGCATCCTGCCCCCCCAGGATGAAATTCCACCCTGGCGAATTCCATGAGCTATCCATTCCTAAAAGAAACGGTGTGATCACAAAACCTGACAGTGTTGTACTCTCCCTGACATTATAATTAGCTGTAATTGACCTTAATGACATCAAAAGCCTGAGGAAAGACTTACCCGGACTAAAGCTTTTTGGTTCACTTCCTGAGGTTCGCCGTGGTGGGGCGTTGATTTGCTTCAGGAAGTCAATTTTATTGTAGAGTTTCACCATATCCACTTTACCAGCTACCCCTCTATCTCTCCTATTGGAGATAGTATGTCCAAAGAAATTGTCAGCCGAATCCGTTTGATTCAGTGATCCTGCCACCCAATTGTACCCCACGGAATACTTAAGGTCTGCATTCAACCAGTCGGTAACAGGTAGCTTATCAAGCGGCACACGAAATGTGGCATTGATATCCTGCCTGAAGTTTTTCATCCGCCCAAGATCTTTTATCTGTTCCCATATGTAATCGCGTTCGGCACTTGTATTGATGTCCCCATTAATGGTTGAGTCTTCATCAATCACAGCATTGGCTGCTGCACTATAATCGAGGTTTAGATTTTTTATAGGGTTCCAACGCATGGCATAGGTCCTATTGAACGTAAACAATCGCTCATAATAAGGATCAATTCCATCAATGGTAAGGTCATCATTATATAGCTGAGTCATCACAAAGCTTCTCCTTAGATCTGCTCTGAAGGAGAGGTTGGAAGGAATGGGAGAAAAGTTAATGTCTTTGATCAGTTTCAGCCACGGGCTGCTAAAAGCATCTACATTTCTGAAAGGTTCTATGATAAATGCCGAAGGGGAGTAATTATACGCAACCCCCCCAGCCTCTGTTTTCTGAAGATAGGTTTCTGTATTTACATTACTTGTCACAATATCTGAATAGGCATAAGAAAGTGAAATATTCTCAATGTCGAAGAAATGGTCATTGGCTTCCTGGTTTACCTTTATTTTCCCAACATTGGTAAAGTTTAGACTTCTTCTCACACTTCTGTCTTCAACTATTTTGCGATATCTTTCTCTTTCCGAGGCCGATAAAATTGAATTGAGAGAGGCCTCCAGTGGCACATCCGGATCAAGTGGATCAAATTGAGGTGTGGTCCTTGACTTTTCGTAGCTGGCATACATAGGGACTTTCAATCCAGTCTTTTCAGGGAACAGAAATCTATCCAGGTTTAGGTTGGCAGAAATATCGTATTGGAAAGTTTCCGCCCGATCCCTTTGCTGAATATTCTCCTGGATGCTACCAAATCCAATGGAAGAATATCTTGTAGAAGCATTGATTGTGCCCAGGTCGGCTAATTTAGCACTGGCATTGGCATTGGCTGCCCAGCCTTTGGTCTTGTCAAAATCCGTCACCCGCATCTCATTGGCCCAGAGACAAATGGATTTTGGTTCATTATCATCAGTTCTCGGGTTTCTGATACCAATCATCATGGTCAGAATAGTGCTGATGTCTGGCCGCCCCTTAATGGTAAGGTTATATTTTCCATCTGCTGAAGATTGCTGGTACGGTACCTGAATATCAAATCCGCCGCGATTCCTGGTTGATTTTAGCCCAAGAAGTTCATCAATGGCAATATCAATTTCATTTTCCAGGGGCCACAATAGCCTTCTAAGCTCATCATCACTGGCACTGGATACCCCAAGTGGTGTAATCTTCAAAGGAAGCTCAATCTCATAATAGTTCTCTGTGAAGTCAGTTCCCAATCGCAGGAAGGCCGTTACCTCATCATCCAGAACCATGTCTTCCTTGTAAATCTCAGCATGAAAAAACATCTTCAATCGGCCATAGTTGATGAGATCGATATCCACATTTTTGAAGACTGCCCGAGCATCCTGATCTTTTAAGTCCTCCACACATATCTGCAGCGATTGCTCATTCACCTGCCGGTTCACGATGGTTGTGTTGTCTCTGTCTCTATTGATCCCCGGAGGAACCCGATACTTATTTTTTGTCTCGGATCCGGTACTGTTCTCTTCTATATTCACCACGGAAACATTAAAATCAGATGAAGATGCTTCTGGCAGCTCATAAAAGCCCGGCTCCAGCAGTGTCTCCTGGTATTTTCTCCATTGACTACCCACTAGCTGAAGCTTAGACATCCTGAGCACAACTGGTTGGCGGAATTTGGTGAGGTACATCCTGATGTACCGCATTGTTTTAAAGCCGCTGATGTCACCAATTACATTGTCAGGATCTCTGATAGGAATCCTGAAAAGATACCATTTGGCGGAATTTGGATCAGTATCATCGGAGATCTCATCTACAATGTGGTGCTTGCCAATCTCCAGATCACCAGGTCTTAATGGGATTCTGTACTCATAATATTCTTCCAGCTCTGTGATGGTATTGTCATTGTTGAGGTCTTCGTTGTCTGGCTGCTGTGTGGACCCGGTTACGATGTCATTAGTCTGTGCTGGCGAATTCCCCTCAAGGCCATTAAAGTTTTTGTATCTTTCAAGTATTTTAGCATCATTATTATCGAGGTCTGCTCCTAGAAAGTATTGAAAATCATCTGCTGAGGGATCTGCCCGAATCCTCTCCAAACCATCTCCCACTACATTGATTTGATTTAGGTAGTCAGCAAAGAACTGGCGTTCCTGATCATTGTTCAGTCCATCCAGACCTATATCCTGTGCGTTTTGTTTCGCACTTTCAAAGTTTCTTGTAAGAAATGGTTCGGTAGTAATTCGTCCCCAATCGTTAAAGTCTACCCTGGCAGAATCATCATTTACAGGCAAGCCATTTTCAAAAGCATGTCTGCCATTGTCTTTCATCAAATCCTCAGAAACGCTACCCAGGTTAAACACGAGCTCGCCTCCGGTGGTGTTATTACTATTGAAGACTCCGTCAATCACTCTGCCAAGCTCTCCCTGAAGAAATGGATCCATCATCCAAAATTCCAGATATTCAATATTCGTCTTGTCAAAGTCTACCTCATTGGTGATTGCCCGGGTAATTCCACCCCAGTTACTCTCGGGGTTTGGAAGATATCCCTCTGGAGTCAGATTGGGATTGTAGTTGTAAGGGCCTCGTTCGTACGGATAATAAACAACGTCGAAAATTCTCTCAGGAGTAATCCAGATCTGTGGGTCTCGCTGTCGATAGATTTCCTGGGGAAATACAGCCCGCATATAGTGATTCTTTAAATCATCATCTGTGAGGTTATCGGGAGCCTGATTGATCAACGTGTTCCCATTGTAAAAATTTGGATCCACACTATACCAGGCCAATTTTGCTCTTTTATAATTGATCCCCAACTGAGAGTCTGGTGTAGACTGATCAAATTCATTGGTTCTTGTTCTAGGAGTACTGGCCAGGTCCCAACCCAAAGCTCCGGCCAGGTTGAAAGGTGTGATGGCATTTTCAAAGTCATCGATATAGGAGGTACCCTCGCCATCTACAATGTTGGAGGTGCCGGGGACCATCTGGGCAAACTCCGCACTGAACCTAAGGTTTGAAGTTTCTTTTGTGCTGATTAGAGGCAGGAAGTCAACCATCTTGGTGAGGAAATTGGCCTCCGTCTGATAGTTGATATCAAATCCATATTTGGTGTTGCTGGTTGGTTCATCACCAATCTTATACCGGGTAATACCCCCGGGACGCTCATTGAGGTGGAGTAACGTAGCACCAATGTTGAACTTGTCGCTAAACCTGTAATCAAGGCGGGTACCATAGAGCCAACGACTCTGGAAATTAAACAGGTCGGCTTTCTCATAGGATATATTAATGGTTTTACCAGAATTTAGGATCCCTTCATTAATAATTCGGACCCGTCCAAGGTTATAATCCACCGTGTAGTCCAGCCCCTCAGTCAAGGGGGTATTTCCTGCTGTAACAACCACAGAATTTTCAGCAATGTTGATACCCGGGAGTACTATTTCACTAGAAGACCCTGCATTGAACCTACCCAGGATAAAATATTTATTTTGTGAGGCTACCTGCTGTGCATCAGCCCTTGTGGTGCTATAAAGTGTATCGTATACATATTTTTCTATGAGGCTGGGTTCGGTAGCTGGGTCAAAATATTTTCGTAACTCACTTCCGAAAGGTTCAAGGACCGGAAATATCACGTTACCGTTCCGGGTATCAATGGTAATACCTTCAATAAAGTCAAAGTTCCCGTCCTTCTGCTTGTCATTGTTTCGGTTTAGCTGATCCAGCCCCATCAGTTCGATAAGGGGCTTGTCTTTGGTACGTCGGCCTTCATGAAGAGATGGGTTGTCAATCCCGGTACGGTCATCACGGTAGTGGATCCTCAAGGTAAAACCATTCGGATCGATCTGGCTCGCATTGAGGTTATAGATATTTTTCATCATCAGGTCCCATGAAGGTACTTCGGAGTTGATCTTGTTGGGCCTGAGCAGCTTCATGTATATCACCTGATCATCTGATAATCCTGAATAATCTTCGGTAAGTTCACCCACTTTATACACTTGCCCATTATAGGTATACTCGTAAGAAACTGCCAAAGCTTCATCGTTCTGCAGTTTCCTGAGTAAAGTGATATATCCCAATTGCTTGTTGATGGTAAATTCATTGTCTTCAAGTTTCCTTGCAGTCTGGATAAGTACATAATCAGTGGAGTTGACAAATCCGAAATTGTTCTGAAGCGTTCCTGAGGTCTCACTTGAGTTTCTTACACCTGAATTGTTGAGAATATTAGCGTATAGATTATTCGCTTCATTTCGCGTTGGGCCAACTCCCTGTCCTGTTCCGATGTTTGGATTCCCCGGGCGATAAATTCTGCTACCTTCTCCCAAATCCATAAATCCTACCACATTTCTGGTGGTCCGTGTATCCTGCGTCCTGTTGATCAGGTAAACCTCCACTCTTGTGATGTTTACACCAGAGGTGATCTGGGGCAGATTTCCCAGCCAATTCTGGTAATTGTCCCTAAAGAAGTGTCCCAGGAAAAAATGCCTGTTTTCATCATAGTCCGAAGCCCGTACCTCAAATTCCCGTCCCTGGAAGCCACTTTCTATTGTCAGCACTTCACTTTGTCCTTGCTGACGCGACAGCACACTTGTCACAAATAATTTACCAAACTGCAGCTGAGTCTTGATCCCAAAAAGAGATTGTGCACCCGTCATCAAACTATTGGAAACAGGCATGCTGACATTACCAATTTCAATTTTCTTTACAATGTCCTCCTCATAGCCTGTATATTCCACCTTGAGGTTATTCTGGAAGTCAAAAGTGTTGTTATTATCAAAATTGGCGGTGATGGCCAGCTTTTCACCCACTTTACCCACCACATTTAAGGAAATTTGTTGATTGAAATTAAATCCTCCGTTTCGCTGCTGACGTAGAGGTATAGCGGGGTTGTTAATCCGCTGGAACCGGCCACCAAAATCCAGGTTGACAAACCCGTTTGGCTGAATGTCTACATAGCTTCCTCCAAACAATCGATCAAAAACAGGCCCTACGTAAAGCCTTGGGATTAAGCTCCTACCGCTCACAGCGCTCTCACCATCAAGTCCTGCCGAGCGTTCTTTGAAGTATTCATTGACAATCTGTTTGTCATTGTATTTGTCATACTCTTCAAAGGACATGGATGTCATCGGTCGGAAATTTACATCTCCAATACGCTCGTATACTGTGTAGTTGATCCCGGAATCGTATTCTACCTGGAGGTCAATACTCGAAGGGTCACTCAGCAAAAGTGGTGATGAACTGGGACGATTGGAAAACGGGTCTCCAAAGCGGTAGTCAGGTTGATAAGTTGGTGTGTAAGAAGGCTCGTAAGGTCCGACAGAGTCCGGTGGAATGGTATCTTCAGATATAGTATCCGGGCTTAGGATATATAAAAAAGATTCATCCAGGGTGATTGCTTCAGCTTCCCAACCAAAAAACAACGCTACACTTAAGAATACTATTATGTAGGCTTTTGAATTCAAACAAATGAAATAAAAGTACGAATCAGGCTCTCTTCAACGCCTGTTTGATTAAGTCTTCAAGTTTAATTTCCTGGCCGTGCTCTTTCAAAACCAAATCAACACTTTTTTCAGCAGCTGGCTTGGCTATTCCCAAAGTGGTCAAAGCGGATAACGCTTCCGTCCTCAATGTATTGTCAAATTTGATCGAAATATCGACAGATTTATCCAATAGTCCCTCTTTTTTCATTTTATCCTTAAGCTCAAGCACCACCCGCTGTGCAGTTTTGAGCCCTATCCCCTTCACCTTTTGGATCACAGGAACATTATCATGAATAATAGCTTGTTGCAACTCCTCCGGTGAAAGAGAGGACAAAATCATCAGCCCTGTGCTTGGACCTACACCCGAAATGGAAATCAAATCCAAAAACCTCTTCTTCTCTGATGGTTCAGAAAATCCATATAGTGTATGTGCATCTTCTTTGATATGAAGATGAGTGAACAACTTCACCGTGTCGAGGTTTTTGACCGCCCCAAACGTGCTTAAGCTTATTTTGGCTTCATAGCCCACACCACCAACATCCACCACCACATAAGTTGGATCTTTTACTACCAACTTACCAGACAAATAATTAATCATTTTCTTCAGGATTTATTTGAGCATCCACTACGGCAATGGCTACCATATTAAATATTTCCCTCACTGAGCTTCCAACCTGAAGTACATGAACGGGTTTATTCATTCCCATCAGGATAGGCCCAATCGCCTCAGCACCTCCAAGCTCCATCAATAATTTATATGCAATATTACCGGAATCGAGATCTGGGAAAATAAAAGTGTTTGCCGGATGACTGGCCAAAATACTGAAAGGGTAATTCTCCTTCAGCAATTGCTTATTTAAGGCAACATTGGCCTGAACTTCACCATCAATAATCAAATCAGGCCATTTTTCTTTTGCCAAAGCTACAGCTTTTGCAGTCTTCACAGGTACATCACCTTTAGCCGATCCAAAGTTTGAGTAACTCAGCACTGCCATGCTAGGCACTGTATCAAAGAATTGAACAGCATTTTTGGTGAGGCCGATAATGTCTACAAGCGCATCGACATCCGGATTGAGATTCACGGTGGTGTCTGCAAAGAAGAAATTCCCCCTATTGCTGCTTAGAATATACATCCCGGCCACACGATTTACATGACTGGCTACGCCGATTATCTGCAACGCAGGCAAGATCGTCTTGGGATAGTCATTTGATAGACCTGATATTAATGCATCTGCCTCTCCAAGCTCCACCATCATGGCTCCATAATAGTTTCTGCTCATCATCAGTTTGCGTGCCATCCGGAGTGTCAGTCCTTTTCTTTGACGCTTCTCATAAAGCTTATCTGCATACTGATCGAGCTTTTTAGCTTGAGTAATGGGATCGATGATCTGGCAAGATTCCAGCCCATCAAGCTCATTTGTTGCAATTATTTCTTTGATGATTTTTTCATTCCCAAGTAAAATTGGAATAGCAAATCCCTCATCGACGGACATCTGAGCAGCTTTCAGGATCTTAACATCATCTGCCTCGGCAAAGACCACTCGTTTAGGATCTTTCCTAGCCCTGGAAACTACTCTGGAAATCAGTCGCTGATCGATCCCTATTCGGTCTAATAATTCCTCATTGTACTTGTCCCAGTCTTTGATCTGTATCCGTGCCACTCCACTATCAATGGCGGCTTTGGCCACTGCCGGTGAGATAGAGGTTATCAACCTGGGGTCGAGTGGTTTGGGGATCAGGTATTCCTTCCCGAATTTCATCGTGGTACTTGTATAAGCCTTTAGGACCATTTCGGGGACCGGTTGCTTGGCAAGTTTGGCAATGGCAAAAACCGCAGCCTGCTTCATCTCTTCATTGATTGCCGTGGCCCTTACATCCAATGCACCACGGAAAATATATGGGAACCCTAACACATTGTTGACCTGGTTAGGATGGTCGGACCTTCCTGTGGCCATGATGATGTCATCACGGGTCTTCATCGCCAAATCATAGGAGATCTCAGGATCAGGATTAGAAAGTGCAAAGACAATGGGATTTTTAGCCATCTTCTTCAGCACTTCAGGCTTGAGAATATCAGCAATGGATAAGCCAAGAAACATATCAGCCCCCTCAAGCGCCTCATCCAGGGTATTGGCTTTGATATCTTTTGCATATCTGGCTTTATTCTCATCCAGATTCGGTCGATCTTTCTTGATCACGCCTTTACTATCGACCATGATGATATTTTCCTTTTTGGCTCCAAGGGCCACATAGAGATCGGTGCAGGCAATAGCTGCTCCACCCGCTCCACTCACCACAATCTTGATTTTATCGATTTTCTTCCCGTTGACCTCCAGCGCATTGATGAGCGCTGCACTGGAAATGATGGCTGTCCCGTGCTGGTCATCATGCATCACCGGGATGTTCATCTTTTGCTTTAGATCCTTTTCAATCTTGAAGCTTTCAGGGGCTTTGATATCCTCCAGATTAATGCCCCCAAAAGTGGGCTCCAGGCTTTTCACGATCTCAATAAATTTATCCGGATCGTCTTCATTGATCTCAATGTCAAACACATCAATACCCGCAAATTTTTTGAAAAGTACTCCTTTTCCTTCCATCACCGGCTTGGAAGCCTCAGGTCCGATGTCTCCAAGACCGAGAACGGCCGTCCCATTAGATATAACCCCTACCAGATTGCCTTTAGCCGTATATTTATATACCAACTCATTGTCTTTGTGTATGAGCTTACAAGGTTCTGCCACACCAGGTGAGTAGGCCAGAGCCAGATCGTGCTGGCTGCTGAGTGGTTTGGTGGGTCTTACTTCTATCTTACCTGCCGGACTGGCTTCATGGAAGTCCAGGGCTTCATTCTTTCTGATTTTAGCACACATAAAAAGTAGGGTTGGTTACTGCATAGCAGCTGAGTTTTCTGCTGGTGGAAGGCTAAAGGTACTTAAAATAGCATTCACTTCCCGAACCAGGTTTTTCTTGTTTGTTCCAGGGGAATAAACATAGCCTTCGATATAATAAACACGCTGAGTGGCCTCATCAACAATGGTGTAGCTGACAAAAGGACCTCCTCCGGAATTGTCGCTGATTTTCCATAATCCCCTGGCCTCAATGGCAAATTGCCCCTTAAAAGAAATCTGCTTGGTTTCAAGTGGTACGTATTCCTGCAACTGCCTGGTTATGTATTTTTCAGGCTTTTCACTGTCCCGTAGGAAAGTCTCTGTGATCTTGTCACGATAAGCTCCAATATTATCAAAGATATTTTGGTCGGTATACAGTTCAGAATGAATGAATACGTCCTGCTCTGAATCGGCTTCCAGCCTTCTCAACCACACAAAGTTTTTATTCTGCTTGGCTAACTCCCACCCATAAGGAACGGTCAATTCAAAACCGAAGTCCTCCTTCAAAGCCTTCATGAGTGCTACCTCTTTGCTCTTAAAAATTTTATCTTTTGTGTTTTCAATGGCTGAATTCTCAAAAATACCAATCAGCTGATCACGATTTTGCTCCAGCTTCTGGATAAGCAAATCTTCCGTTTGAGAAAAGAGATATAGTACAATCTGCCCTTTTGCAAATTCGTCGCGGTGTACCGCCATGAATAATGAGGAATCACCCTGGATCAATTTCAGAGACTTGTTGGTGAAGTACTCCTTTATTCGCTGACTTTGACCAGTCTGACTATCCAGTGTCATCACGAAAATCATGTTGGTAGAAGACCTGAATACATCGTTTATCTTCAATGGATTTACCTTGCTGAGATCAAACATAGGCTCTGGCTGGGGTAATCCTGGCATGGGTGCACGATACATATCCTTTAATTGCTCACCTAGCGGACCTCCCCATTGAGTAGAATCCATGATCAATATGATCTCCCCGACCTCACCCCTTGCTGTAGGCTTGAGATCTTCTCTCATCTGATCCCTGGCCTCCTTGCAGGAAGAAACCAACAGTAGTGCTCCAAAAAGGAAAAGTATTGAGTTTTTCATGCTTGATCGGTTTATTACAAATGTAAGGTTAAAACTGTTTCCCTTTAAGTTAATGGGCTGTTATTCAGAAATGAGATATCATTTCCATTTATAGATACATTCTTGAAGGATTATGATAATAGCTCACCCTCTAAAAATGAGATCTTTACATAAACATAATAAATAAAAACTAAATATTTAGTTATACGAACAGTATTCAATTCAACAAATCTTATTATTCGGAAATAATAAGCTTCATGCCCGGCTTGATCACATTACTCGTGAGGTTGTTGAGCTGTTTGATCTTTTCGATCGAAAGATTTTTATAGATATTGGCAATATCCCACAATGTATCCCCGTATTGAACCGTATGAAATTTTTGCCCGGTACTGTTTGGATCTAGCTTTGGTGCAGGAGCTACTGCTGTGGTATTAGCAGAGTTGAGATACAGATCTTTTGTTGAGCTGTTGTAGGTAGGGAGCACCCAAATATTCAAACGTTGACCTACGCGGATAAGGTTTGAATTTAGATTATTCCATTCCTTGATATCAGATATCCTCACATGATGACGTTGAGCAATGGTCCCCAGCACATCGCCACTATTCACTCTGTATACTACCTTCTGGCGGCCGTAGGTACTTCCCGGCATATTGCGCGATAAATAGACCAGTTCTTCTTTCCCCACCTTGGAGGCTGTATCCATCAAGAAAGCCCTGTTTTCAACAATCTGCTCTTTAAGGTCGTAGGGAATACGTAGTCCAAAATTTCTTGTCCCTTCGGGTAAGGCTCCTCTTTTGATCTGAGGGTTAAGCCTTAGCATATCATCCAGGCATAAGCCCAGCTGATTGCAAAATGTTTCCAGATGGAAATATTGGCTGACAGTAATGGTATCTGTCACTGGGTACCTGTGGAAATCCTTCTCATCGACAAATAAATTATGCTCCGGAGCATATTTCAATGTATAGATCATCGCGACGAATTGAGGTACATAAGACCTTGTTTCACGAGGCAGATACCTGTAGATTTCCCAAAAGGTCTTCTTGTAGCCACTTCTGCGGATGGCCTTTCTTACATTACCCGGTCCGCAGTTATACGCTGCCAATGCCAACTCCCAGTCTCCGAACATGCGATAAAGGTCTCTGAGGTGTCTACATGCGGCATCTGTTGCTTCATATGGATCCATGCGTTCATCCAGATACCAGTCGTTGCTAAGACCATACATCTTGCCAGTATAAGATACAAACTGCCACAAACCCACAGCGCTTGCAGGGCTAACAGCATTGGGGACCAATCCCGATTCAATGATAGAAAGATACTTGAGGTCTTCAGGCATGTCATATTTTGCCAGGGCCTCCTCAAAAATGGGGAAAAAGTGATCTACCTTGCTCATGATAGAGCGGGTATAGTTTCGGTCTCTAACCGTGAAATAGTCAATAAAAGCTTTTACCCTTTCATTATAATTCAGCGGTACATCAGTCTCGATACATGAAATCCTGTCCTTCGCAAGGTCATACGATGCATCCGGGATATAATCATACGGAACTTCTGAAGAATAACTATAGGTCAGTTCCTGTGAAAACACTCCAGAGATTCCGAAAAAGCAGGCCAATATGATCGTCAGATATCTCATTTTGCAATTGATTCCATGACATGATTACCAAATGCTAACAATGAGGACTCTTCAAAATGCCTGTTCATGATTTGTAGGCCAATTGACATCCCATCCTTATCTCTAGCCACAGGGACAGAAATAGCAGGTATTCCTGCTACTGATGCCTGTACCGTGAATAAGTCTGCCAGATACATCTCCATTGGATCATCAGTTTTAGAGCCCAACTCAAAAGCTGTGGAAGGGGCGGTTGGCAAAACGATGAAATCAAAGTCATGAAGCAGCGCTTCCAGTTCATCCTTTATTTTTCTTCTTACCTTTTGAGCTTTCAGATAATAGGCATCGTGATAGCTTGCCGAAAGCACAAAAGTACCCAGCATAATGCGTCGAAAGACCTCGTGTCCAAAACCCAGTGATCGTGTTGTCTTGAGCATAGCTTCAAGGTTTTTAGGATTATCAACCCTATAACCATATTTGACACCGTCATAACGTGAAAGGTTCGAACTAGCTTCTGCTGTGGTAAGGATATAATAGGTTGGGAGTGCGTATTTCATTAACGGAAATGAAATTTCTTCCACCGTATGGCCATGCGCTTTCAGCTGGTCAATCTTTTTCAGGAATACTTCCTTTACCTCCTCATTGATGGCCTCACTCTCAACAATTTCTTTGAAATAGCCAATCTTGACATTTTTATCAAACTCCAGCTCCTCACTGTACTTTGAAACCGGTTTTTTAGAGACTGTGCTATCGATCTCATCATCACCTGCTATAATTTCGAGCACGAGGGCAGCATCTCGGATGTCATTGGAGAAAACGCCAATCACATCGAATGTACTGGCGTAAGCTGCCAGACCATGTCTGGATATCCTTGAATAAGTGGGTTTCAGCCCTACAGTACCACAAAATGAAGCCGGCTGTCTTACAGACCCTCCAGTATCAGTACCAAGAGAAACTGTGCACATATCTGCCTGAACGGCTACCGCACAACCTCCTGAAGAGCCTCCCGGCACTCTGTTGGTATTGTCGGCATTCTTTACAGGCCCAAAAGCAGAGTTTTCACAGGAAGAACCCATTGCAAATTCATCACAGTTGTTTCTCCCAATGATAATGGCATCTTCATCCAGCAACCGCTGAACGACAGTAGAATTAAACTGAGAATTGAATCCATCGAGAATCTTACTCCCACATTGTAATGGGTGGTCAGCATAGCAAAGTACATCTTTGATACCTACTACCATACCGGCAAGCCTACCGGCTTTCCCACGGTTCAACCTGTCATCAACCTCTTTTGCCCGCTGGATAGACTCATTGTCGTATACAGAAAGAAAGGAGTTGAGGTCAACGTCCTTTTCTCGAATATTGGTTAAATAATGTGATACAACTTCTGCGCACGTAATCTTCCCACCATCAAGCTGCTGCCTGATCTGCTGATAAGTTGAATTGGCCTGCAAGATTGATTAATCTTTGTGCTGTTCTTCTTTTACTTTAGAAGCAGAAGCGGTAGAGGTCTTGCCGCCTTCTTCGATTTCATTTTTGATCTCTTTTGTGGCATCTTTAAACTCACGGATACCTCTTCCCATTCCTCTCGCGATTTCAGGTATTTTTTTAGCACCAAAAAAGATAATGACGAAAAGTGCTATTACCAGTATTTCCCATCCTCCTGGCATTCCTATTGCTAATACCGTATTCATATGATTTTTTTAAAGTTTAAATTCAAAGATAGTTAAATATTGATGCTTTAGAATATTAATTTCTATTTTATCAGTAGCCACTGCTCAGGATTTAGTTTAATCCGCTGTTTCCAAACCTCAAAATGGAGCTCGCTCAGCCCTGTGTTGTCTGTATATACCGTGCCTATAACATCATTTGCTGCTATCGGTTGCCCAATCTTTACATTGACCTCTTTTAGCTTGGCATAAAGAGTATAATACTCTCCATGTTGTATAATTACTGCATTGTTCATTCCAGGTACAAACACCTTCTGAATGACCTTTCCATCAAACACACTCTTTACAGGTACATTAGGGCTGGTCTGAATGTTTACACCGGGGTTGTCTTCCACAATACCTTTGAGAACAGGATGGGGCTGCCGGCCAAATTTCTGAGAAATAAAGCCTGGAGAAACTGGCCAGTTTAGCTTGTTTTTGTTTGATTCAAAAACGTTGGATAGCTGTTCTTCATTGGCCTGTGCTGCAGAAGACAGTGACTTGGATCGCTCAATCTCTTTTCGTACCACCTCAGCGATCAGGTTATCCAACTCATCAACAGCTTTCTTACGAGCAGCAAGCTCTTTGCTGAGCTCTTTTTCTCTTTGCGATAAGTTTGCGATCAAACTATTTTGTTTGGTCTTTAGCCCCAAAAGCTTTTTATTTTCGGCAATCTGTTGACTTAGGATCACATTTTGTTCCCTTCTTTTGACTTCAAGCTGATTTCTCTGACTGGTAAGCTCTTTAGAAACCGCTTCTATCTGAGCTGCCTGATTTTTTCTTGCTTCACCATATTGCTCCAGGTATTTCAATCGCTGAAAGAGCTGATTGAAAGTAGACGCCGAAAACAGAAAGGTGATTTTATTGAAACCATGGTTTGTTTTATATGCGGAGTAGATCATCGCGGCATACTCCTCTTTGAGGATCTCCAGGTCTCGCTGAAGGGACCTCACGATGACCCCAAGATCTCCCATTTCCACATCGATTAAACTTACTTCCTGATTCAACGAGCTGATTAACCCTTCACGGGCTGATATTTGTTGATTCAACGCCCTAAGCTGTCCCACCGTCGCCCGTTTTTCTTTCTCGGTATCCGCTAAAATCTTCTCTGCCTCGGCGATCTTTTGAAGGTTCTCCCGCTTCTCCTTCTCCAGCTCCGTCTTGGTTTTCTGACCGTAGACAGGGGTCTGAAAGAGAAAAAATATCAAAATAGCACAAACACTATAAGGACTACTCCACCTCATACCTTTGCGGGATGTTAAAGGGAAATTTTAAGGGTTTATCTTCGATTTCAATCCTATTGAACTCAATATCAACTCTGGTATCATCTTTTTTGGTCGTCCCCCCATACTTCAACAATGCAAAGATCTTAAAAGGAAAGATTTGTTCGCCTACCATCTGGAAATCCTGGTAGCCTACTGATACCTCATTTTTCGTAACATTGTCACGAACCTCAATTTTTTCAAGTTTTTTACTCAATGAACCAATCGAATTTTCGAATCTGTAACTGCCTGCCCTGGTAGCATAGGTAAACATGTCTGCCGACCGCACCACCTGCTCGCTTTCATAAGGAAAAATCAGATTTCCAAGAATAACAGATTGTATGAGCTGATAATTGATATCGAAATCAAAATCCTTGCTCACGGAAGCATAATCCATCTGCTCTAAGGTCTTATCCAATTTGTTGAGCACCCAAATAGAATCATGTGCTACTAAAATCCTAGCAGCTTCAATCCCAAGTCCCGGAGAAAGTGAGATCCAGATCACACTGTCTTTCCTGATCCTGAAGTTGGCGGAAAGGGAAAGGTTTTTCTCACTTTGAAAATCCACTTTTGCCTTGGCTGATAGGTAGTCAAAGTCAACTTCATTAACCTCCAGCACATTATTGTTCCGATCAAAAAAGTTTTTGATGTTTTTGTTACATGAAGAAAAAAGGAGAACAAAAAGCATTAAATAAAGAACTTGAGATTTATTCATATAGCTTCCTGTCCGAGATTTTTTTATCAATATTTTCTGAGGCATCATCCAACTTACTTGCTCTTTCCCATTGCTTTACTGCTTCATCCACACGGCCGAGCCTGAACAAAACATCTCCCAGGTGCTCAATGATGGTACCATCCTGCTTTAAATGTGCTGCTTTTTCCAGGAAAACCAATGCCCTATCGTATTCACCCAATGTATAGAGCACCCACCCGTGAGTATCCAAAAATGTCGGCTCATCGGGAAATAACTCCACCAGCCTGGTCGACATTTTCAATGCTTTTTCAAGATTTGAACTTCTCAAACTTAAGAAATAGCTGTAGTTATTAAGTACATGGCTATTGTCCGGGTCATACTGTAATGCAGTTTCATACGCGACCTCAGATTTTTCATACATCTTCAAGCTGTTATAGCTATCTCCAAGTTGGCCCTGAAACAATACGATAAGATTTTCTTCTAAAGCAAACTTTTTACCTGTTTCGAGGACATTTACTGCTTGCTGATAGTTACCTATCATCTGGTTGGCCGTACCTGAAAAAAAGTATAGAATCGCCTGATTAGGGAAATACTCCATGGCCGCATCAGCATGGCGCACTACACGATCATAGGCCTCCATCCGCATTTCAATATTGAGAATGTTTTGCCAGACTTTGAAATCTGATTGTTCAATCTTGAGGGCAGCGAGGTAATAATCTACGGCTGCACTTTCTTCGCCCATTTTAAAAAGCAAGTCTCCAACAAAGGCCTGCACCTCGTATTGGTCGGGATATTGATTGGCCAGAGAAACAGACAAATCCTTGACTTTTTCTACTTTCCCGGAATCCACAGCCAGATTCACCAGGGCATTTAATAGTTGAAATTTCGCCTTATAGTTAAAGGCAGAATCAGACAGGGTGCTCTCTGCCAGCTTAATGGCCTTGTCAAGATCTCCGGATCGAAGTGAAATCTGACTAAGAAGTAGCTCCGCTTTCATGTTGTCAGGTTCTTCTTTCAGTAGCCGCTCCAATCGTTCCTTTGCCTCATCGACCCTGTTTCGCTGCAATAAAAATTCGCACAGCTCAATGGTGTAATCTTTGTTGTCAGGGTATGCAGCAATGAGCTCATCCCAGTCAGTGATCAATGCCTCGTAGTTACGCTCTTTCAGATAGATCTTTTGTTTCTCCCTCAACACAAATTCATTGAGCCCAAATATCTGTTCGGCTCGTTCGTAAGTGGCCAAAGCTTTCTCATTTTTACCCTGAAACTGGTAAATGATGGCAATATCAAACAGGTATGAATTGCTGCCCGGGAAATTTTCTACCAGGAAGTCATATTCCTTCAGAGCCTGATCATATTCAGAGATTGACTTATAGATCTCAGCTGCCAGCACATGAAAGTATTTGTTCTTCTTGTCGAGCTCAATGGCTTTCTTGATGTAACCTACGGCTTGTCGTGATTCCCCGTTCTTGGATAACACCTCTGCTATTTTGAAATGAATGGTAGGATTCTTTGGGTTCAATCCGAGTGCTACCTGGAACAGATCATAGGCCTTGGAATAGTTTTCGAGAATCATCTCCTTTTCAGCTTCGATCAGGGTACTCTCAGCTTTCAAAGCTATGTCCTCCGAGAGTTGGGTTACATCCATAGGAGAAATATCCTTGTTCTTTCTTTGAGCTGCAGCGTCAAAGCCCTGTACAAGAATTATTAGAAAAAACCATAAGTGAAAGTATTTTATCACTCTATTCTCTCAGTTAAATGTTTGAATTATAATCGAAATAATAACAAACAGGTTACAATCCGGAGGAATTTATCAATCTCTTAATATCCAAAAACCATGCTGTTGTAATAAAAATACCTGCAGACAAGACCAGGTACACATATCTCATGATAGCATAATTTTCCCAAAAATAAGCACCTATGATCAAACCACCTGCCAAACCCAGGTAAAACAATCCCCTCCCTACTTTGTAAGGAATAGGGTAATGCTTCTTACTATATAAGTAACTGATTACCATCATGGTTCCATAAACTACAAACGTTGTAATGGCACTTCCCATATAACCCATGATAGGAATCAGCCAAATATTTAATCCAACCGTCATGGATGCCCCAAAAATGTTGATATAAGCACCATAGATCGTTTTGTCTGTGAGCTTGTACCAGACAGATAAATTATAGTAGATCCCCAGAAAGAGCCCCCCTCCTAACAACCAGGGAACAATATCAAGCCCTTCAAGGTAGACATCGGACTGAAGGAAAATCGGCCCAATATCCGGCAAAAGCAACGAAATCATCATCCATGCAAAAGCCCCGAAGATGATGAAGTAATTCATGACTTTGCTTAGCAGATCGGGTGAATCTTTATTGGTGGACTCGCTGAAAAAAAACGGCTCGAAAGCATAACGAAAGGCTTGTACAGCCAAAGTCATAAAGACCGATAGTTTAAAACAGGCTCCAAAAATGCCTAGTATGTCCTGGCTGGTCTTTCCCTGATAAAATCCTTCAGGCAACCAATATTTTATCATGGTTCTGGAAAGGGTATCTATCATGACTCCTGCCAGGCCCACAATCAATAACGGGGCAGCGTAGTTAAACATCATTTTCCACCTTTTATCTAGTGTAAGCCTCACCCTCAAAAGGTCAGGCAAAAAGAAAACCAGGTAAAAGGCATTGGCTACCAGGTTGGAAATAAATACATATCCAACTCCAATCTCTGGTGAGTAAATTCTTTCAATCCATTGAGCAATTGAAGCATCCGGATGGTTGGCAATGAACCAAGGACAGAATAGAATAAAAAACAGGTTTAGTCCGACGTTGATGAGGATATTGATCATCCTGAATGTGGCAAATCGGACGCCTTTACCCTCAAGTCTTAATCGGGCAAAGGGGATAACTACAATAGCATCAATGGCAATAATGATGGCTAACCAGATGATATAAATTGAATTGTCCGGATATTCAATGAATTGCGCTATCGGGTTGGCAAGAAGTACCAGTATCCCACTAAATAGAAGTGAGGATAACAAGAGACTGGTCTGAGCTACATTGAAATATCCGGAATAATCCTGCTCTTTGGTGGCATGTCGGAAGAAAGATGTTTCAAAACCATAGGAGTACAAAACGTTCAGAAAAGCCACATAGGCATACAGCTCTATGACGATTCCGTATTCTGATTCAACAAATACCGAAGTATAAAGGGGAACTAATGCAAAATTGATGAGCCTTCCCAGGATACCACTTACACCATAGACGACTGTCTGTCCAGCCAGTGTTCGGAGTCTCGCCATTAATCGCCCGTAAATTCAGGCGCCCGTTTCTCGATGAAAGCACGTGATCCTTCTTTGAAGTCTTCTGTGCCGCAGCATCGCGAAAAGGCATTCGCTTCTGTTTGATAGCCATTCTCATCATTGAACACTGCATTCACACAGTCTACTACCAGGCCGGTGGCTATCGGTGCTTTTTTACTTATGGTGATCAATAATTCATGCGCCCGCTTGAGAGCTGCCTCTTTATCAGCTTCCACATGATTTACCAGACCAAATGCTGCGGCATCCGTAGCACTTATCATGTTTCCTGTGAGCAAATATTCGTTGGCTCGTCCCCGACCAATCAATTGAGTCAGGCGCTGAGTGCCACCGTAGCCAGGGATAATCCCCAGATTCACTTCCGGCTGACCAAACTGGGCTGATCGTGTGGCTATGCGCATGTGGCATGCCATGGCCAGTTCACAGCCACCTCCCAATGCATAGCCATTGACGACGGCAATGAACGGGGTGTGACAATTCTCAATTTGCGCCATCACCTCCTGGCCTTCTTCGGCAAATTTCCGGGCTATCATTTCATTGAGTTCTGTAAACTCGCTGATATCTGCTCCTGCTACGAAAGCTTTTTCGCCTGCACCAGTAAGTATCACGCCCTTGATCTCTTTGTCGTCATAGATAGATTGTACTACTTCTTTGAGTTCGTTGAGCGTGGTTTTATTGAGTGCGTTTAGCTTCTTCTCTCTGTTGATGGTCACTGTTAGGATATTCTCCTTAGTGGATAGCGTTAAGTTCTTTAAGTCAGGCATAATTGTGCTGTTTGGATGTTGGGGAAGGATTGAGGATCTGACTATTTTTTCTGCAAAGCTATTGAAAAGAATAGTTCTATAGAATGATAATTGTTTGAATTAGCTTTGCCAGATGACCTGGAAAGAGTACCTGATATCCAAAAAAATTGATCCGGATCGCTTCAAATCGGGAAATAATCGACTTTTTAGAGAGTTTGACCTGCTTTTTAGCCAGCTACATCCGGATAGCTTCACAGCACAAAAACTCTACCTGATAAACAAGATCAGACGGTTGTATAAGCTAGAATCTGAGGATAAAAAGGCAGCTGAAGCCCCTGCTAAGAAACCAAAACCAAAAATGGCTCCCAGGATTAAGAAGTGACATCTACGGGCTGCTCTGGCTTTTGGTCTTTCACCGGATTTGCCACTTTCTCTTCCTTTTTAGCTTCTTCTTTTGCTTTTTTCAGGACTGTTTCACCTGTACTTTCGTAGTTTTCATTCTCAAACAGATAATCATTGATTTTCTTTCGAAGCTCCTGTGCTGAAAGATTCTGACTGATCACACCGTTTCTTACAGTGGTTAACTGGCCTGTCTCCTCTGACACTACCAATATCAGGACATCTGTATTTTCAGACATCCCAACAGCAGCTCTGTGGCGAAGTCCATACTGGGCCGGGAGATCATCCCGTTCGGTGACGGGCAGGATACATCGAGCAGCGATAATTCGGTTGTCATACACAATAACTGCCCCGTCATGCAGCGGGCTGAACTTGTTAAAAATTGCCAGAAGCAATCTTTTTGAAACATTGGCATCCAGTCTATCACCGGATTCTGCGTAAAACTTCAACTCAGAATTCCTTGAAATTACGATCAAGGCTCCGGTATTTGAACCACCCAGGGTCTTAGCAGCCTCAATTATTGGTGTGATTTCAGATTTTTTGTTGTTGCCATTGAGCGACCAGATCGACTTGATATTCTCCAAAATAGACCCTTCCCTAAAAACATGTGTACGCCCAAGCAAGAGAAGGAATTTTCTGATTTCTTGTTGAAAAAGAATGATCACTGCCAATACCCCAACCCCCATAAACTGACCGAGTACTGTACTCAACAGCTCCATGTCGGCAGCATTCACAACGAGGTAAACAAGGTAAAGAACCAGAAATCCCAGGAAAATCTTGATGGCGACACTTCCTCTCATCAATTTATACACCTGCTGCAATAAGAAAGCAAACAGGAGTATATCAACGATATCCACCAGATCTATCTCTAAAAAACCAATGTTAAACCCTAAGATCACAGATTCAGTTTATTGACAAGTTTCACCACTTCAACAGCCTCCTTCACATCGTGAACACGCAAAATGGAAGTCCCCTTCAACAAAGCTAATGTATTCACAACAGTTGTGCCATTTAAAGCTTGTTCTGGTTCTATTTTTAGCGTTTTATAGATCATTGACTTCCTTGACATTCCTACCAATACCGGACGTTCCAATACAGCCAGTGCTTCCAACCCGGATAATAACTCAAAATTCTGTTCAATATTTTTCGCAAACCCAAATCCAGGATCCACAATGATGTCCGGCACCCCTCTTTCCACCAATAGTGCAATCTTTGCAGAAAGTGAAAAAATTATATCTCTAATCAGATCATTATACTCAGTCTTTTCAGTCATATTCTGAGGAGTACCTTTCATATGCATGATGATGTAAGGCACCTGATGCTTAGCTACCACATCCAGCATTTGTGCATCCAAATCACCCGCTGAAATATCGTTGATTATCGAGGCCCCCGCAGAAACCGATTCGTCAGCCACTTTAGATCTAAACGTATCAATCGATATAATTAATTCCGGAAACTCCCGATTAATTGCTTCGATAGCTGGAATGACTCGCTCCAATTCCTGTCCAACCGTAATGTCTTTTGCCCCCGGGCGAGAGGAATACCCCCCGATATCAACAAAAGATGCCCCATCAGAAATCATCTTTTCTGCAACCTTCAAAATATGGTCAATGTTGTTTTGGCGGCTAGAAGCATAAAACGAATCCGGTGTCACGTTGATCACACCCATCACTTTGGGTTCACTCAGCTCATATAAATTACCTTTAATATTTAATGTTTGATGAAGTTTCAATAGTGTTAGATTTGTCCGTGAAATATTGGAATCCAAGTTAATTGATTTAACAATTTGAAAAGTCAAACAGTAGCGCAATACGAACAAATAATTGGAACATGTAAGGAGATTTTCCGGAAGAAAACGCTCGATTATGGTACCGCCTGGAGAATTCTAAGACTACCCTCTATTACTGATCAGATATTGATCAAAGCACAAAGAATAAGATCGATACAGGAAAAGGGCACTCAAAAAGTAGAAGAGGATGTTCGGTCAGAATTTATTGGGATCATCAACTACTGCATCATCGCACTTATCCAGATGACCCTAACAGAAGAAGACCCCATGGAGCTTTCGTACGAGTTTCTTGAACCAAAGTATGACACTGCTGCCAGAGAGACACTTGAATTGCTTACCAACAAGAATCATGACTACGGAGAGGCCTGGAGAGAGATGCGGGTGAGCTCAATCACGGATATAATTCTGATGAAACTGTTTAGAGTGAAACAAATTGAAGACAATTCCGGTAAAACAATCATCTCCGAAGGAATAGGAGCCAATTATCAGGACATGATCAACTATGCAGTATTCTGTCTGATTAAACTTAACTAGGAGACCTTTTAAAGGAATGCTAATATGAAAATACTCAAAGAAATTGCCAGGTACCCTGTTGGGGCTTTGTTCATCTTTTCCGGACTGATAAAGATCAATGATCCTAAAGGCACAGCCATAAAGCTGGAAGAATATTTTGATGTCTTTTCTTATGATTTTGCGCCTTTCTTCGAATACCTGATCCCGGCAGCTTTGTTCCTATCTGTGTTACTGAGTGTTCTTGAGATCATCTTAGGTATTGCAGTGATCATTGGCTATAAGATGAAGATTTCTGCGTGGGTATTGCTTGGCATGATTGTGTTCTTCACGTTCCTGACGTTCTATTCCGCTTACTTCAATAAAGTTACGGATTGTGGTTGCTTTGGAGATGCCATCAAGCTCACGCCTTGGGAATCGTTTTATAAGGACCTAATCCTGCTTGTTTTAATAGTTATCATCTTCATCAATCGGGACAAGTATCAGACCTTCTACCCCGTCAGATGGCAACACCTGACCATTGGTATTACAGCATTGATCTTTACTTATATTGGAATTTTTGCCATCAGACATTTGCCATTCATCGACTTCAGGGCTTATGCCATTGGAAATCATCTTCCTTCACTGATGAATCCTTCTGAAGAACTTCAGTATGAGTATGTGATGGAGAAAGATGGTGAAACTTTTTCCTTCGAACAATATCCCACCGATGAGGGCTACGAGTTTAAGGAAATGAAACTGCTCAACCCGGATGCACAGCCAAAAATCACTGACCTTAGTGTGTGGACTGACGAGGGAGACTACACAGACCAGCTCTTCGAAGGGGATAAATTATTGCTGGTGATCTACGATGTTGAAAATTCTTCTGTAGATCATATGGAAGAGATCGCTGCATTGGCCGGCCTGGCCCAACGCTTTCAACCCAGGATCCTTACTTCTTCAGGATATGAACAGGTAGAAGCTCTGAGACATGAATACCAATTAGCCATTCCTTTTTTCTATGCTGACGCTACTGTATTAAAAACCATGGTAAGGTCCAACCCCGGCATCCTTTTGCTTTCCGATGGGACTGTCGTAGGTAAGTGGCACCATAACGATGTACCGGATATGAGTACCCTAAACAGATTGGCGAATTGAGCAACTACCGTAAGATATTTTTAGTAGGAATGCCAGGATCTGGCAAGTCCTATCAGGCAAATCTACTTTCTGATAAGTTGAATCTGCCGTTTATAGACCTGGATGAGGAAATAATTAAAACCATTCACATGTCCATATCAGATTATTTTGCCAATAATGGGGAAGATGCTTTCAGGACTGTAGAAAGAGACGTGCTGACCAGGACCATTGAAAATAATAGCGAATTTGTGATGGCAACAGGAGGCGGCACCCCATGCTTTTACAACAACATTGACAGGATGAATAATGTAGGGTTAACTGTTTTTTTAGACACCCCCCGGGAAACCCTTTTAGAACGAATCAAGCTCTCAAAGAGTCGCCCTTTGATGCAGAATGATCCTGAAAAAAAGCTTACTGAGCTTTTTGAAGCCAGACATAAGATATATAGCAAGTCCAGGCTAAAGACTTCTGACCCTCAGCCAGAAGCCCTGACCCGGCTTATCAAAGATTATTTTAAAAATTAAAGCCAATAGTGAGTAGAAACGAGCTGTTTCTGTTTTCAATATCCGCTTCAGGCTGATCCACAGATATGGTATAAGGCTGATACAGGGTATTGAATTTTGACTGTACGTATGCCGCCTCGATAAAATAATCAGCCTTTCTGAAACCAATCCCTCCAGAGATGTTTCGTTTTCCCTCACTAAATCCAGCTCCCTCATATGGGTCTCCCAGGAAGGAATACCCAGCTCGAAATCTAAAGGATTCCAATCTTGCTTCTGCACCCACACGATAGTTTATTGCTGACCTGAGGTTGTCACCGATAAAATCATTGTCTCCGTTGGTATTAAAGTCATTGGATTGTAGATGTGCATTTGTATAATCCACAAATTCAACATCACCAGTCACAAGACCAAGCTTCCCAAAAAACAAGGATGCACCCAACGAAAGGCGTGATGGTGCCCGCAATGTATAATTGCTGATTGAAATGTCACTTGTGTAGTTTAGGTCATTCAATACCACAGTTTCACCATCCTCAATTACTTCTGCGCCATTCCACCGGGTATAGTGCACAAAGCTGTACTCATCATTCAATGCATAAAAAGTGGGAGTTACATATGAAAGCCCAAGTGTCAATCTGTTTATCGGCCTTACAATTACTCCAAAGGTGGCATTGATACCCGACCCATTGATATTGAGCTCATCATTGATTTGGGTGCTATTGAGTGAATCAAATGGTTGATATTGATCTTCAATAAATCTTCGAACCCTGCTGTAAGAAACTGTTTGTATCCCTAAGCCACCTCCAAAATAAACCCTATCGTTATAATTACCTCCCCAGGCAAGGTTGAGTTGATATTGCCCTCCACTTGTTGTGATGGTCTCCGTCTGAAGGGGAAAACCGTAAGTAAAGGCATCATATCCGACTATTTGATTGCTACCATTATATACCGGGTTGATCAGGTAGTTGATGTAGGCCGAATAGGCCTGATCTCCCAGCTCATCGAGGTCCTGGTTGCCTGCTTCCTCGATGAAAGCATCTATCACAGAGTTGTTATCATTTCTTCCCTGATATCTAATGGTGTTGTTAAAATCATTTACCCTGTGCAGTGAAATTGCAAAGGACCCACCTTTAAACTTTGTGTTGACGATGTCGCCCACAGTATTGTTGAGCACTACGCCGACATTGGCTACATTAAAATTATTCCTGATTGTGGATACATTACTGGAGAGGTATCTGGCATCTGAAGAATGAAAATTCATTCCAGGGGTTACACTAAATACGCTCCTATTGAAAAAGCCGATACCTGCCGGATTTACACCTGCTGCACTGATATCTCCACCTAGTGATACTGAAGCACCACCAAATCCTTGCACTCTCGCAGAGCTTCCGTAGTTGGGGCTTACCTGGCTAAACATCAGGGCATCTTTGTAATAACCCAATGGTTGAGCCTCTAATTGTCCTGAAACTGAAAGGGTAAACAACGCTACTCCCATCAGCATGATATATCTTGAAGCTTTCATTTTGAATAGTGTGTTTTTGTCCTGCCCTGACCTCGTTTGGGTCAGGAATCTGGTAAGTACATAACGCTCATTATGTACTTACCATATCCAATAATTTGACCTAATATTTACTTTTATCGACCGCTTCTTCCCGAACTTGAAGAGCCGCTGCTTCTTCCGCTACTGCTTCCACTAGACCTGGATGGTGAGTAGCTGGAGCCTGAGGATCTTGATGAAGATCCTGAAGAATAACTACTTCCGCTGCTTCTACCAGAAGAAGATCCATAGCTGTTGCTTCTATAGCTGCTGGATGATGACCTGCTGTTGCTATAGTTTGGACTGTAGGATCGGCCGCTGGAAGATGAAGAAGACCTCGAGTCATATGATGAGCTATTGTATCTTCTAGTGGTACCAGATGACCTTGTATTTGTAGAAGAAGGAGTAGAATAAGTTCTTCCGCTTCTGCTGTTAGTATTTGATCTGGAATAATCGGCTGAGCTGGATCTAGACGATCTAGCATCATAGGTAGCAGCAGAATTTGATCTACCCGAAGTACTTGTCCTCGCAGAAGAAACTGTCCTTCCGGATGTCGCACTGGTGCGTGATCTTGAGAAATACTCGTTCTGTGTACCAGAAAAATCTCTGCTGTCTGATCTTCTGCTCAGACCATCAATACTGCTTCGGGTTGTAGAATTTGTTCTTGGACTATTAGATACAAACCCACCCCGTGTACTGCTTCGGGCACCGACCACTACATTTCTGGTGTTACGGTCATTGTATGACAAGCCATTATGGTAGCCGTTGTAAAATCCGTTATAATATCCATTATAGTAGGAATTTCTCCAGCCCCAACCTCTGTAAGGTGAGCCAAAGCCTCCGAACCATGGATCGTAGAAACCACCTGCATAAAATGGACTATAAAAGGGATCATACATATAGTATCTGTTCCATGGGTTGCCCCATCCCCATCTGTTTCCGAATCCAAATGAAACCGACCACGAGTTTCCCCATCCAAAGAATGGGTCGTAGTAAATTCCCGTGTTAAAACCCCAGAATGGATCATTCCAGGCGTTCCATCTACTCCACCTGTTCCAACGATTCCATCTGTTCCAATTATTCCATGAATTCCAATTATTACCCCAGTAAGGATCATTAAAGCTGTTGGTGTTACCATAATAATTGTTGTTGATTATGGTTTGACCACTGGTGTTGTCATTGGCATATTGATTGTCTTCATCATAATACTCTACAGTGCTTTCTGATGGCTGACTGTAGTTTGCATTGTCATTGTCATCAGAATTGTAGCTTTTAATGCTGCTACCGGACTGATATCTTGCGATATAATCCGGGTTTACATTGTGAGATGAATATTTATCCGAATAAGTATTATTCGTAAATGACTCATAAGTTGAACTGGATTCATCACTCTTTGTGACAGTTTCTCCATCATACTTTATCTCCTTTCGGTCTTTTGGTGTGAAATACAAATCATCGTATTCCTGCGCATAAACCGAACTTCCCACTACCATCAATGCGATGATCATTGATGAAATCCCTGCTATTTTTTTAAATGCTTTCATGATCCTCCTTATTTAAACTTAATACATTCAACGTAACTTATCAGTTTCCGGTTACTCCGGTTATATTTGCCGCCGAATATTTTCTTAAAAATAAGCAAATTTTATACCAAGATAACAGTAAATGGGGAAAGCAATACCGAATCGATCAGAAGATTACTCACTTTGGTACAATGAATTGATAAAAAAAGCCGGATTAGCCGAAAATTCGCCTGTTAGAGGTTGTATGGTAATCAAACCATACGGTTTTGCCATATGGGAAAAAATGCAGGATGTACTGGACAAAATGTTTAAAGAAACTGGCCATTCTAATGCATATTTTCCACTTTTTATTCCAAAATCTTTTTTTTCCAAAGAAGCCAACCATGTAGAAGGATTTGCCAAAGAATGTGCCATTGTGACACATTACAGGCTCAAAAATGACGAGGAAGGCAAAGGTGTGGTCGTTGATCCGGAGGCCAAGCTGGAAGAAGAGCTCATTGTAAGGCCTACATCGGAGACAGTCATATGGGATTCATACAAAAACTGGATCCAGTCTTATCGAGACCTACCGCTGCTTATCAACCAGTGGGCCAATGTGGTGCGCTGGGAGATGCGAACCCGACTTTTCTTGCGTACTGCCGAGTTTCTGTGGCAGGAAGGACACACCGCTCATGCTACCAGTGAAGAAGCCCAGGCAGAGACCAAGCAAATGCTGGAGGTGTATGCTGATTTTGCCGAAAATTACATGGGCATGCCAGTAATTAAGGGTATGAAAACAGAAAGCGAGCGTTTTGCTGGTGCAGTAGAAACCTATTGTATCGAAAGCATGATGCAGGATGGAAAAGCGTTACAAGCCGGTACTTCACATTTCCTGGGTCAAAACTTCGCCAAAGCATTTGATGTGAAGTATGCCACAAAAGAAGGTAAAGAAGAATTTGTTTGGGGCACCTCATGGGGTGTAAGCACACGGCTCATGGGAGCTTTGATCATGGCACATTCCGACGACGATGGTCTGGTTTTACCTCCTAAACTGGCTCCTATCCAGGTGGTGATCGTACCTATATATAAAACGGATGAGGAATTAACGAGGATTTCCGAGTTGGCAGATAGCTATACGAAAGAATTAAGAGCAAAAGGCTTTTCCATACAATTTGATAAGAGAGAAACACACAAGCCGGGCTGGAAATTTGCCGAGTATGAGCTAAAGGGGGTACCCGTGAGGATTGCCATTGGTCCTAAGGACATGGAAAATGGAACCGTGGAAATAGCCCGTAGAGACACCAAAGAGAAACAAACCATCAACCAGGATGAAGCTGTGGAGTTTGTTTCCAATCTTTTGGACGAAATCCAGCAAAATATCTACAGTAAAGCGTTAAATTTCAAAAAAGAAAATACGCAAGAGGTAGATGACTATGAGACATTCAAAGAGGTCCTCGAAACAAAAGGAGGATTTATTTATGCTCATTGGGATGGTACAGCGGAGACAGAGGCGAAGATAAGCGAAGAGACCAAAGCGACGATTCGTTGTATCCCTTTGGATCAAAAGCAGGAAGAAGGCAAATGTATCTATTCCGGAAAGCCGTCGAAAGGTCGCGTGCTTTTTGCCAAAGCGTACTAGTTAAAATGTAAAAAAATGGAATGGTTTTCCGTCATCGGATTGATTGTACTTGGGATGATACTGTTCATCGTGGAAATCATCTTTATTCCTGGAACAACCATTGTGGGCATCGCAGGCTTTTTATGTTCAGTATACGGCGTATACCTGGGCTATGACTACTTCGGTACTACTGGCGGCACGCTGGTTTTGTTTGGCGCCATTGTTTTCAACGGAGGTGCTATCGTATATGCATTTAAAACCAAATCCTGGGAACGGTTCTCCCTGAAAGATATCAACTCAGGTCGTTTCAATGAAGATCAGGGCTTTCAGCTGAACGTAGGTGATCAGGGCACCACTGTTTCTTCTCTCAAACCAATAGGTAAAGCAATTTTTAATGACAAGGAATTGGAAGTGAGATCGGAAGGGACGTACATTCGTGAAAATCAGGAAATTGAGATTATTAAAATCGATAATAAAAAAATAATTGTAAAACCAATCACCCAATAAAATGGATCTTACCCTCATTCTGTTATTATTAGCGGGCATTGTCGCCTTTTTTGTGTTTCTCTATTTTGTCCCAGTCAACCTCTGGATCACCGCAATATTTTCCGGTGTTAAGATCGGGTTGCTAGAACTGGTGTTCATGAGAATCCGTAAGGTGCCACCATCTATTGTAGTAAATTCACTTATTACAGCTACCAAAGCAGGTCTTTATATCGCTGAAGAAGGAACCAGCCAACGAAGAACATTAAAGGCTTCTGACCTGGAAACCCACTACCTGGCAGGTGGTAACGTACCGCAGGTCATTAAAGCATTGATCTCAGCAGATAAAGCCAATATCAACCTTACTTTCCGTCAGGCTACCGCCATTGACCTGGCTGGTAGAGACGTATTTGAGGCGGTACAAATCTCGGTTAATCCGAAAGTGATCAACACACCTTCTGTAGCTGCTGTAGCTGCAGACGGTATCCAGTTGATTGCCAAAGCACGGGTGACCATTCGGGCCAACATCCAACAACTGGTTGGGGGTGCTGGTGAAGACACGATCCTTGCAAGGGTAGGTGAAGGTATTGTAACCTCTGTTGGTTCTGCTGCTTCTCATAAAGAGGTACTTGAAAACCCCGATAAGATCTCCAAACTTGTGCTCCAAAGAGGATTGGACGCAGGTACTGCGTTTGAGATCCTCTCTATTGATATTGCGGATGTAGACGTAGGAGCCAACATCGGTGCGAAACTTCAAACTGACCAGGCTTCTGCCGACCTGAAAGTAGCCGAGGCTAAGGCTGAGGAAAGAAGAGCCATGGCGGTAGCTGAAGAGCAGGAAATGGTAGCGAAGGCGCAAGAAGCCCGTGCCAAAGTAATCCTCGCTGAAGCAGAGGTACCTAAGGCCATTGCAGATGCTTTCAGAAGTGGTAATCTTGGTGTGATGGATTACTACAAACTGGAAAACATCCAGTCTGATACCAGCATGAGAGAATCCATTGCCGGATCAGGAAAGCGTAAAGGTGGAACAACTAGCAAGAAGAAAGAATAACAAAAAGCTATCCTGAATAAGGCTTACTCATTTTGAGTCCGAATATTACTGTAATCATACCACTTTTCAACGAGGAGGTAATGATTTCAAAGCTCTATGACAGGGTTTTGAAATCATTATCGAGCCTCGATGAGAACTTCGAGGTTCTATGCATCAATGATGGCAGCATCGACAGTACAGAAGAAAAGCTGCTGGAGATCCATCAAAAGGATAAACGGTTTAAAATCCTATCTTTTTCCCGTAATTTTGGTCACCAGGCTTCGATCTGGGCTGGTCTCGAACATGCTAAAGGAAAATACATTGGCATCATGGATGGTGACCTGCAGGATCCTCCGGAGCTGTTTGCTTCTTTTCATGAAAAGCTTACCTCCGGATACGATGTAGTTTACGCAGTCCGTAAGAAGCGAAAAGAGAACTTCCTAAAACGGTTTGCTTACTTCCTGTTTTACCGAGTACTTTCAAAATCCTCTCATGTCAAGATTCCGCTTGATAGCGGTGACTTTTCGATGTTTACCAGCCAGGTGCGGGATGAGATGGTCTCTTTAAAAGAGCGAAATCCTTTCATCAGAGGCATTAGGACATGGGTGGGATTCAAGCAGTTACCTTTTATCTATGAACGGGATGAAAGAGATGCCGGGGAGGTAAAATATACTTTCAAAAAACTTGTGAAGTTGGCTTTCGACGGCTTCTTTGGTTTTAGCAATGCTCCCATTCGACTCATGGGCAACCTGGGATTATTCATCATGTTTGGATGCATTGCTTATACAATCTATATCCTGGTGATGCTTTTTGCATTTGATGCCGTACCACAGGGATTTACCACGATGATCCTGGCGATCATGTTTTTTGGTGGTGTACAACTTTTTTCCATCCGAGTTATCGGTGAATATGTCTACAGGATCTTTGACGAATCCAGGCAGAGACCGATCTACATTGTAAAGAAGTTCTATCAATAGGATGAGGTGGATTGATGCTTTTAACCGATGGCCTCAGGCACCATTGATATTCGTAATTCTTTGTATCAATCACTTCATTCCCCTTCCGGATGCGAATGAAGAAATGTATTTCGGGCTGGCCCTGCAATATGTGGACCCAGGCTGGGTACCAGATTCATTTTCATTCTCCGAGAGCCCCGGTACACGACTTTTATTCCAATGGCCTGTAGGAATGGCCCTGAAAGTGCTTTCATTCGAATGGATGGCCATTATTGGTCGGATTATCTGCTATGCGATCTTCTCTATACTCCTGGCTCAGATTTTTGCTGCTTTTCAATTGACAAATCTTTCCGTCTTCTTCCTGCTACAGGTCATTTTCAATCGCAACCAGGCGTTCTTTGCAGGGGAGTGGATCTTCCAGGATTTTGAAACAAAAACCATCGCCTACATTTTCATTTTGCTTTCACTAAAATCTGTGATTCACGAAAAATGGAAGGCCTCTGTCTTATGGACTGTACCGGCTGTTTATTTTCACGTTCTCGTGGGTGGGTGGTATTTCATTGCCCTGTTTATCTACTTAAACCTGAAAAGGCTGCCATTGAAAACGGTGATCAGCTATGGGGCAATATTCACATTAATGGTACTTCCGTATTTGTTTTATTTGTCCAGTCAGGTGCTAATTGACCAACGAAACGTTATCAATGGAGTAAACCTGGATTGGGTGTATACCTACTACAGAAATCCGCATCATACCGTTTCTTTTTATAAGGGCTGGACCTTTTTTAGGATCCATCGTTTCGACGGATTCTGGATGCTCCTGGTGGCAATCATTTTGGGAATAATTTTCTACCGCAGGACATCAAATCCAATGGTGAAAAATCTTTGGCTCTTTGCTTTTGCCACTTACATATTGCTGTTGATAGCCATTGGCATCAGTGCTGTAGACACCACAGGAAAACTCCTTAAATTCTATGTTTTCAGGATTGGCTCAGTTTCTTTTTTAGTTACCTGTATGCTGCTTTTATATGAGTTACAGCATGCCATTGCCAGGTCCAGATATATCAGTGGGCTTAGAACAGCTATGCTTGTGGGTTGCCTGGTTTCTGTTCCTCATGTACTCCACAGGAAAATATCTAAACTCCCTCAGAAAGATCCGGATTATCAATCCATGACATCCTATCTGAGAGAAAATATGGAGCCTGGCACCACGATTTTAGGCCCACTCAATGAGGTGGGTTTCGATTTCATCAGGGAAACACGATGCGACCTGTTTATCACGCAGAAGTATGTGCCTTCGGGTGGAGAAAAGCTATACGAATGGTATCAGCGATTTGAAGAACAAAAAGCGCTGGAAGAAAATTGGGATCTGCTTCCGGAATTTCTGAGCAAAAGAGAAGGGATCGAATATATTTTAACCTCTGAAAACCTTGAACGATTTGATAAGGAAGTAGATCTGATCATTCATCAAGGCCCATATTACCTTTACCAGGTTAGCGATTTTGAATTGAAAGAACAGATCTCATTGAACCCGGCATGATCTCCTCCATCAATAACAAAAACTCATTTGTACCTATTCTGGTATTTCTATTGCTCCTGGTAGCAGTATTTCTCAACCTAGGGATCTACCCACTCTATCTGGAGGAGCCACGTCGGGCCCTGATCGCCCTGGAAATGCTGTACAAAGACAATATCTGGGTACCTACTGAATTTGGAGTTTATTACTACAAGAAACCTCCTTTTTTCAATTGGGTGATCATTCTGGGCTATAAACTATTTAATGATTACTCAGAATTTGCCGTTCGCTTCTTTTCTGTGGTCTCCTATCTGCTGATGGGTCTGGCTACATTTTGGGCAGGCAGGAAATATGTGAGCCTGACATTCGGAATTTATGCAGCATTGCTTTTTTACATTTGCTCTGACCTGCTTTTTTACTTCACCATTACCTCCGGTGAGATTGACCTTTTTTATTCACTGATCGTTTACCTCAGCTTCCTGGCGATTTTTCATTTCTATAAGCAATCTAATTTCTGGATGCTCTTCCAGGTGAGCTACTTCCTGGCGGCTATTGGGGTACTCACCAAAGGACTTCCGTCAATCGTTTTTCAGGGAATTTCCATTGTTACGGTATTCCTATACCACAAAAACTTCAAGGGGCTGTTCAAACTCAGTCACTTTGTGGGCATTTTCACCTTCATCATCATCGTTGGTGGGTATGGGCTAATCTATGGTCAGTATAACGACCCCTCGCTTTTCATTTTTTCAAAGGATTCAATTGTGAGCCAGTCGATGGAACGAACGCCTTTTGAAAACGGAGCACTGAGATTGGTCTTACACCTGATCGAATTTCCGTTGGAGCTGTTGAAGATCCTAGCACCGGGATCATTGCTTATCCTGCTATTCATCTCGAAAAAAGGCAGAAAATCTGTCTTATCTGATGACTACATTCGTTTTTGTCTGGTACTGATAACGGCGAATATTTGGGTGTACTGGATCTCCCCAGGCACAGCCAGCAGGTATTTGTACATGTTTTTCCCGTTGATGATTACGGTCATAACATACCCATTCTTCGAAGTGGAAATGGAATCACGATTAAAAGCCATCCTGAAGTATATCTTCCTGGGTGTGATCATTCTGTTTTTGATCACCAGTATGGTCCTTCCTTTCATACCCAGACTGGAAAACATTTCTCAACTACCAGCAATCTCAGTAGTTGGTGCAATTTGCTTTGGTGGTTCACTGTACTGGTTTGTCAAATGGCCAAAATGGCAATTGATGTCTTTTATCACTGCATTTGTTTTCATGAGGATCTTGTTTGACCTGATCATTTTACCAATCCGGGCAACAGAGGAGCTGGGTGCTCAGGAAAAGGAGATCGCTCAGGAGATCCATGCGATCACCCAGGAAGAACCCATTTACATTTATAAAACAGAGGTGGCATTTCGTTCAGCGATTTTTTACCTTGAGCGCGATACGCAAAAAGTTTTGAAACTTGATTCCACATCATCACCCAATCGATTTTATCTTGCTGACTTGAACCTCATCAAAAAAGACCAATCATACGAATCCTTCTATCAATTCAATCATAAGGGAATTGACTTTGGCCTAATCAAGTTTAACCCATGAACAAGAAAAAGATCAATGCCATCATCAAGCTTGTTGTCAAACTGAGTCTGACAACCGGAGCATTGATTTTTGTTTTTAGGAAGATCGATATTGATGAGTTTAAAGCCAGTATCCTGGACACGAGTGTACCACTATTTTTCCTGGCATTCCTGGCATTCAATCTATCCAAAATTGTTGCGGCCTTCCGGTTTAAGCAGTTTTTGCGTCCCCTGGAGATCTATCTGGAGGATAAGTACAACCTGATGCTATCTTATGTGGGGATGTTTTACAATTTATTTCTTCCCGGATCTATCGGAGGTGATGGCTATAAAGTTTTCGTGCTTAAGCAGCAATACAAGGCAGCGAGAACCCGGCAGCTGGTATCTGTTTCCATCCTTGACCGGATCAGCGGACTGGCATTTTTGTTCATTCTGGGGTGTTTACTACTGCTTTCGAGTACTTTCCAGGTGGATATCCCCTGGATCCAATGGGTGATCCTGGTTTTGGCCATCCTGGTTCTGCCCGTTTATTACCTGTTCATCAAAATTCTCTTTCCAGCATTTAAATCAGCTTTTATTCCTACCTCGCATCTTTCCTTCTGGGTACAGATCGGGCAATTAACAAGTGCTTTTTGTTTGCTGCTAGCGCTTAATGTGCAGGACCCATTTGTTGATTATCTCACGCTATTTATGGTTTCGTCAGTGGTGGCCGTATTGCCATTCACCATTGGTGGGGTAGGTGCCAGGGAGCTGGTCTTTCTATACGGTTATCAATATTTGCAGATCCAGGAAGGCAAGGCCATCGCATTCACGATACTATTTTTTATGGTCACAGCCCTTTCGTCCCTCGTTGGATTACCCTTTGTGTTTACCATTGATAGGGAGAAAAAAGCTAGCGAAGAGGCCTGACCACTCAGTTCACTGCTCCAAAGAGTCCACTCATTAGCGAGTCATAATTATTCAAAATTCGATCCGCTTCCTCGAAAGTGACCCATGTAAAACGAATGGAATCACCCGGGCCTAGCTGGGAAACATAATTCAGATCCGGAGTGATGATATTTCCTATGCGTGCATATCCACCAGTGGTAGGTCCATCATTCATCAGGATGATCGGCTGTCCTGATGAGGGCACCTGTATGGTCCCGGGGATAACACCCCCAGACAAGATACCCTTTGGGATTTCACCTGAAGAAAAGTCTCCCTGAAGTCGATAACCCATTCGATTAGAGTCTGATGAAACCTGTAAGGGCAGCGTGGTTAATTGATCGATGTACTGCTGGGGGAACTGATTAAATTCAGGACCTGGTAATATTCTGGCCGTAAAATGTTTGTTATAGGCAGGTTTCAACTCATTCGCTACCTTCCTTCCTGTTTTTATTTTACCTGCTGGGTTGATTTTGAGCACTGCTCCAGCCTCAATCCTTTTCACCCCCAGATCAATCATCGAATGCTCCGAATGGCTCCCCATAATTTTTTGGTTTTCAATACCCCCGGAAATGGCCAGATATGCACGAATGCCGGTTTGTCTTTTCTCAAATACCAGCTCATCTCCTGGTTGAACTTGTGTTGGACGGTACATCTCAAGTGGCTGGTTATTAAATCTTACCCCGAGGTTCCCACCTGTAATCACCATGATAGTGCTGCATTGAAACTCAACCGACAGACCCTGAAAAGTTGTTTCCAGCAGAGCCGCATCCGGATCATTCCCTACTAACCAATTGGCAAGTCTGGCACTGTGAGCATCCATTGCACCAGACCTAGCGACACCCTTATTCATCAGTCCCACTCTGCCAAGGTCCTGGATGGAGGTGTATAGCCCGGGCTTCTTGATCAAGAGTTGGTTAGCTCCCATTGATTTCTTCCATTTTGTAGCCCTTGTCACTCTTAATCGTCATGAACTCACTTTTCGTAATGGGATAAAAGGTGATTTCATCTCCAATTTCAACAGGGAATGGCTTAGCTGATGAAGGATTAAACAACGTGACCGGAGTTCGTCCCATAATATTCCATCCTCCTGGTGAGGCAATCGGGTATACGCCCGTTTGCGCCCCTGCAATGCCTACAGATCCCACCTCAACTTTTTTTCTGGGTATTTTCTTTCTGGGTAACTGTATCCTTTCGTCAACTTCTCCCATATACAGGAAACCCGGAAGAAAACCCATCATATAAACCAGGTAGCTGCTGGAAATGTGGATATCGACTATCTCTGACCAGCTTAAGCCTGTTGCTTGACAAAAGACATCCTGATCCGCCGCATTTTCATAACAAACAGGCATTTGAAAAGTCTGCCCTATATACCCGGTCTTTTGAAGATCGACATTATCAACCATCATCTTTAATTCCTCAAACGGTGTAATTTTCGTATTGTAAACAATCGTCAATGAATTGTAAGAGGGAATAAGTTCGGTGATACCTTTTATTTCGCCAGTATGGAAAAACTGATAGGCAGACATTACCTGATGATGTACCTGATGTGAAATTTTTTCCTCAAAACAGATGATACAAGCCTGGTCACCAAATCGTTTGACCTCCATTTTAAGAAAGAAAGGATTTAACCCCAATCCCCTCTGCAGCAAGTATCTTCCTGACAAGTTTCGCATGTTCAAGAGCCCCCTCATGATCCCCATGAATGCAAATGCTATCTGTTTTCAGATCAATTTTGTCACCCTCAATCGTAGAAACCTTTTCATTCACTGTAATCTCCTTAAGTTGCTTTTCAATTCCCAAAGCATCCGCTATCACCGCATCCGGCTGGCTTCTGGGCACTAAACGACCCATTTGATTATATCTCCGATCGATAAATGATTCCGTGTAAAACTCTATTCCATTTGAAACAGTAATCCGCTGCAAAACTGAGCCTGCTGGTCCCAAAACACTCAATTTCATCCCTGTTTTCTTAATTCCTTCTATGACCGCCCCGGCTACCACGACATCTTCTGAGGCATCATGATACAAGGCTCCATGGAGTTTTACATACCTCACGGACGAAAAGGTATTTGAGGCAATATTTTGCAACCTCGATATCTGATCAAATATCAGCATTGAAATCTCAGTAGCACTCAGATCCATTGATTTTCTTCCAAAATTGGCTCTGTCGACATATCCCGGATGAGCCCCAATGGCAACATGATATCTGAAGGCCTCCTGAACAGCTTTCAGCATAAGGTCCGGATCACCGGTATGTCCTCCACAGGCTATGTTGCAGGATGAGAGGTACGGCATGATCAGAAGGTCGCTGCCATCAGCCAGCTCTCCCAGATCACAGTTAATATCGATATGCTTCAAATGCTCTCTGATTGAGGAAATATAGGTATGTTCCGGCTGAGAAAAAAACTACTTACCTGCTATAACCCGGGCTTTAGTCTCAGGAATGGGTTCGCTGATGGAACCAGTTTTCTCAGATTCCGGATTCTGGGCCTCTTTTTTGATTTTATGATAATTGAAAGGCGCCATCATGAGTCCGGCAAATGTATTTGGATAGTTCGGTAGATCTACCCCGATATCATCACTCGGTTTTTTGCCTTTGGGTAGATAAAAGGTACCAAATAGCAAGTCCCAAATGATAACATCACCTCCATAATTTGAATTGCCTTCTTCAATGTTTTTCTGATGGTGGTATCGGTGATTCTTCGGAGAAGAAAAAATATAGTCAAAGGGCCCCAGGATCACATCCAGGTTGGTGTGTTGGAACCTGCCAATGGTCCTTCCCAGTAAACCGGTCACGAATACAATCTCCACCGGTGCCTTGATAAATGCAAATGGGATAGCCCAGAGAAAGCTGGATACAAGACCTTCCAATGGATGACTGCGTGTTCCGTTGAACCAGTAAAGCCTTTTGGAAGAGTGGTGTACAGAATGCCACCTCCACATAAATTCATTTTCATGCATCCACCGATGATACCAGTATCTGAAAAAGTCTTTGACACATAGCAATAGGAATACCTGTATCACAGGGTGAAGAGAGGTTGGCCAGATATCCTGGCCTATTTGCGGTGAGATCTCCTGGACCACGAGTGCAATGGTGGCCAGCCTCAGTGGTGCATTGATGTAGTCTCCCCAGAATTTTCCGCCAAAAAAGAGCATGATATCTGTGGTGGTCTCACTGTCGTTGAGCCATTTTCTGCTGTATGGGATGAGACGCTCCAGCGGAGCAAAGATGAACCCAAAGATGAGGAACATGATGATGGTCCCAAAAAAGGTCCGAACGGTATATCCACCCTCCACCATCTCAAACCCGATCACTATAGTTAGGGTCATGAAAATGGGGTAGAGACTGTGCTGTAGGATCTTTTTGAATAAAGTACCTTCTACTTTGTAGCTCAGTGGATCGACTTTGGTAAGTAGCCAATGAAATGGGTATAGGAAATACTTTCGGGCAAAATTTTCAAATGGTGTAAATAGCCATTCGAGAAAGTTTGTGATTGTTTGAAGCATGGGGTTTTGCTATTTTCTAAAAAATGACCATTTAATTTAACAATTTTATTTTTAGAATATAAATAATCTGACTTTTAATGAATTTATAGTAATTCAGTCTCTCCCTTCTAATAGCTTTTTGTGCGACATTTCGGATAAGGAATCAATTATGATTAAATTGAATTAAAAAGGACAACCATGAAAAAGACATATACTAAAGGAGATACTACGGTCGTTTGGGAACCCACTAAATGCATTCATTCAGGAGTCTGTGTGGGAGGACTTCCAGGAGTATTTAAACCAAAAGAAAAGCCATGGATCCAGCTGGAAAACGCTTCTGAGGAAGAGATCAGAGCCCAGGTGATGAAATGTCCGTCAGGGGCGCTTTCGTTGAAGTGAGGTACCAACTACTTTATTATCTCCCAAATTTCATCTTTTGTCTTCCCAAAATGGTTACCGACGTCTTTTAAAATGGCTGATAAAGTACCAATTTTTATGGGGCGATGATTTGGGACTGTAATATGATGAGTTCCTTCTTGTTGTGTAGTTAATCTAATATGACTACCAACTTGCCGCGTAACTTCATACCCTAATTTTTGTAGCAAATTGACTAATTCCTTACCATTTAATCCTTTTGGTAAAGTCACGCAGCAAAAATTTCTTCTTTGATAAAATGAAGTCTTACAATCTTAGGTGAGTCTTTTTCAAAATGACATTTTATTGCTTCCTTAATGTTGTTCTTTAGTTCATCCATAGATTCACCATCTGTAAATATAGATTCACCTAAGGCCCTTGCCTCAAACCCACCTTCTGGTGATTCCTCAACAATGAATATAATTTCTGTCATTTTCTATATAGTAAGAACATCAGAACTAAGATATAGATTCCTCAACTAAAATTGATCTGTCGCCTTCTCTATCTTAGAATATATCACCCACCAAGTACTTCAATTCCCTTTGATTCGGCCATTTCGCGCACGGTAGATTTGATTTCTTTAGAAATTTCCGGATTGCTTGAGTAATGCATGACAGTTTCAGATTCTTCAGTCGATACTATCAATAAATAGGGAGCCATTTCAATCTTTTTGATGTGACTCCATGGGATCTTTTGAGCAGGTTTTAAAAGACTTTTTTTGAATGATAATTCGTCTTCACTGATAGAAAAACCAGGTGCATATTTTGAAAACTTATTAAAAGACAAAAATCCATAGATCGAATATGCTATACCTGCCGGAACCAGTATTATCCCCATCATCCGTCCTAGAGGAAATACAATATTAGATTCTATGTGGTAAACACCTTGAACAACAAACAGTATCCCCAAAATGAGATGCCCCCATAGATTAGTCTTTAAGGAGAATTTATTATTCAAACCTAAAAGAATGGTCTTATTCATTTAGGAATAATAATCAATAATCCGGACTATCGCAAATAACTAATCAATCAAAGACTACCGTCTTATTCTTGTGGACCAGGGTTTTTCTTTGCAAGTGGCTCCAGATGGCTCTGGAGAGTACGATTTTTTCCAGGTCCTGGCCTTTTCTTACCAGATCGGAGATTGAGTCTTTGTGAGTAATCTTCACCACATCCTGCTCAATGATAGGCCCTGCATCCAGGTCTTCGGTGACATAATGACTCGTGGCCCCAATGATCTTTACTCCACGCTCATGTGCCCGGTGATAAGGCTTTGCACCTGCAAAGGCAGGTAAGAATGAGTGATGAATGTTGATGATCTTGTGGGGAAACGTCCTGATAAATTCCGGGCTCAGGATCTGCATATATCTGGCCAGGACAATGAAATCAATGTCGTGGGACTTCAATAATTCAATCTGGGCTTTCTCTACAGCCGGCTTATTCTCTTTGTTGATGTCAAAATAATGATAGGGAATCTCATACCTGTCTGCCAGGGCCTGGTGCTTTTCGTGGTTGCTGATGATAAGTGGGATATCGATTTTCCACTCGCCGGAGTATTGACGGGCCAGGATATCGTACATACAATGAGAGCTCCCCGAAACAAACAGGGCCATCTTTGGTCGTTTGTCAGTGAAGTATAGCTCCCACTCCATCTCAAACCTATTGGCGATCTTCTCTGTGAAAACCTGCTTGATCTCGTCCTTAGGAATATCAAATCCTGCCAGCTCCCAGTGTACCCGCATAAAGAAAATACTTTCTTCTTTTTCCACGTGTTCATCCAGGTCAATGATGTTACCATTGTGATCAGCCAGAAACTGTGTGATAATTGCAATCAGCCCTTTTCTGTCGTTGCAATGAATGAGTAATATGGCCTGATTTGGTTCCATTGATCTTTTTTAGCTTCCGCGAATTTAAGACTTTTAATAAATCGACCTTAAGCGTCAATCCTTTTGGAAATCAATGTTTCGCTTGAGGCCCAAAAACTTTGTTCTTTTCACAGCAGACTTTTGAAAGACCTTCCTGAAAACCTCCTCAGTTAATTCGGTCCAATCCTCTTTAGTAAGGTTTTCCCATCCACCAGGTTCAAATTCCTTTTCATGATGTGGTTTGGAGAAGCGGTTCCAGGGACAAACATCCTGACAGATATCACACCCAAAGATCCAATTGTCCATCTTGCCCTGGAACTCATCTGGAATTTCGTCTTTCAGCTCGATAGTCAGATACGAGATGCACCTGCTTCCATCCACTTCATAGGGTTCCGGGATGGCATCAGTGGGGCAAGCATCCATACAGGCCGTACAGGTACCACAGTGATCTTTAACAGGCCCATCAGGAATTAAGTCCAGATCCAAAATGATCTCAGCCAGGAAGAAAAAACTACCCATTTCTTTGTTGAGTAATAAGGAGTTTTTGCCAATCCATCCCAGCCCGGATTTTGCAGCCCAGGCTCGCTCATGAACAGGTGCTGAATCGACAAACACCCGCCCTTCAATCTCACCAATCTGGTTTTTCAGTTCCTCAAAAAATATTTTGAGCTTATCCTTGATCACAAAGTGGTAATCCTTGCCATATGCATATTTGGCAATCTTGAATCCATCACTGGTAGCCAGATCCTTTTCGGGATAGTAATTATAAACCAGCGAAATAACTGATTTGGCTCCTGGCACCAGCTTTCTGGGATCCAGTCGTTTTTCAAAGTGGTTTTCCAGATAGCTCATCTTTCCCTGGTAATTTCTTTTGAGCCATTCCTCCAGCTTTGGAGCTTCCTCTTCCAGATAAGCAGCCTGAGAAATCCCACAGAAGGAAAAACCAAGCTGTGAAGCTATTTGCTTGACCAGGTATGTATGTTTCTCTTTTATGATTACAGATCAAATTTGATCCCCTGTGCCAAAGGCAGATTGTCCGAATAATTGATGGTATTGGTCTGCCTTCTCATATATGCTTTCCATGCATCGGATCCGGATTCCCGACCTCCACCGGTTTCCTTTTCACCACCAAAGGCACCGCCTATCTCAGCTCCGGATGTTCCAATATTCACATTGGCGATACCGCAGTCTGATCCGGCTTGAGAAAGAAATAGCTCAGACTCTCTCAGGCTATTTGTGAGGATAGCCGAAGAAAGTCCTTGTGGCACTGCATTTTGCTTTTCTATGGCCTCCTCGATCGTTTTGTATTTGATGAGATATAGGATTGGCGCAAAAGTCTCACTACATACTATGGGGTAGTGGTTCTCCACCTCATAGATAGCCGGCTTTACATAGCACCCAGATTTCCAGGCATCTCCTTTCAGTACTTCACCTTCGATCAGGGCTTTGCCTCCGTCTTCAATGATCTTTTTCATCGCAGATTCATACATTCTAACCGCATCCTTATCTATTAATGGTCCTACGTGATTTGATGCATCCAATGGATCACCAATTTTCAGCTGGCCATACGCCTTGACCAGTCTGGCTTTTACATCTTCATAAATACTTTCATGGATAATCAGTCTTCGGGTGCTGGTACATCGTTGACCGGCAGTACCTACCGAGCCAAATACCACTCCAGGGATGGTCACATCAAGATCAGCATGCTGACTGATGATAATGGCATTGTTTCCTCCAAGCTCTAAAATTGTCTTACCCAATCTGGCGCCTACTGTTTTTCCTACCTCTTTACCCATTCTGGTAGATCCGGTGGCAGAAATTAGTGGAACATTGGTATCTGCTGCCAGCCACTCTCCCACATCACGTGCTCCTATGACCAGGGAGCTCACTGCAGATTCTATACCATTGCTCTTAAATACCTTTTCAACAATCTTTTGGCAGGCTATGGCCGTGAGTGGAACCTTTTCGGATGGCTTCCATATGGTGACATCCCCACATACCCAGGCAAGTGCTGCATTCCAGGACCAAACAGCCACTGGAAAGTTGAAAGCCGAAATGATCCCCACAATACCCAATGGATGCCATTGCTCGTACATCCGGTGACCAGGTCGCTCGGAATGCATTGTCAAGCCATACAGTTGTCTGGACAAACCAACTGCAAAATCGCAGATATCAATCATCTCCTGAACTTCACCAAGCCCCTCTTGCAACGACTTACCCATCTCATAAGAAACCAGTCGGCCCAGATCGTCTTTGTTATACCGAAGGGCCTGGCCAATCTGTCTTACAATTTCTCCTCTCTGGGGTGCTGGTAGCAAACGCCATGAATGAAATGCTTCCTGTGCATTTGAAATCACCTCTTCATATTGCTCCCTGGACGTGGTATAGACAGAAGCAATTATTTCACCATCTACCGGAGAGAAAGAATCTATTTTCTCTTTACCTCCACTTATCCATTGCTGGCCAAATGAAGTTCCTGAGTTCAATGCTTCTATTTCCAGATTGTTTAAAATTTTTTGAATTGATGTGCTCATAGGATTAATGCTTAATCAAAAGTACGGGTTTGCAGGGGATTAATAACTAAAAAAGGCCATCCACATATAGTGAATGACCTTTATACAAACTAACCTAACCTAACTTTACCATCCAATACCGTAATAGGCTTTTTCGCCATTAGGGTACAGTCCTTCTATGAGTATTCCTTCTCCTTTGGCAATCCTTAAAGCACCGGTAAGGTCTTCAGGATTCCTGATATCACGCTTATCAATCTTCGTGATAATGAAATCTTCTTTGATGCCAGCGCGCTTCCATTTTCCATCTTCTAAGGAAGTAATCTGAACTCCACCTTCAATACCTAACTTTTCCTTTAGGTTTTTGCCAATAGGTGTGATTTTAGCTCCCTCGATTTCAAATGAGCTTGTTGTGCTCACCATCTCGGTTGTATTGAGGATGTTCTTCAGTTTTGCCTGTGTATTATAGGTTTTACCATTCCGTACATAAGTGACTGAAATCTTATCTCCAGGACGGTTTAGGGCTACCTGCTCCTGTAGCTGAGCTACATTAGTTATTGGCTTTTCATTGATAGCAATGATGATGTCATTCTGCTGGATTCCAGCTTCCTCAGCTGCAGAGTTTGCATTGACACCTGCCACATATACACCACGCAGAATGTCTGCATTATGCTCTTCTGCCAGGGAAGCATTCATATCCTGGATCCTGATACCTAACAAAGGGCGCTGAACCGCTCCAAAGTCTTTCAGATCTGCAATCACCTTTTTAACTAAAGTCGTTGGCACTGCAAAAGAGTACCCGGCAAAAGCTCCTGTCGGAGAGGCTATAGCGGTATTGATTCCCACAAGTTCTCCTTTGAGGTTGACGAGCGCTCCACCACTATTACCAGGGTTTACTGCAGCATCTGTCTGGATAAATGCTTCGATCTGTGTGTCCCGATCCCTGCTTGCAAGGATACCAATGTTTCTACCCTTTGCACTTACAATCCCGGCTGTTACGGTGGATCTAAATGCAAATGGATTTCCAATCGCCAAAACCCACTCACCTACCTGAATGCTTTCAGAGTTTCCTAAAGCCATCGTGGGAAGTTCTTTTGCATCAATTTTTACCAGCGCAATGTCTGTATCAGGGTCTGTACCTATAATTGTCCCCTTGAAGCTCCTGTTATCACTAAGCACCACTTCAATTTCTGAGGCATTTTCAACCACATGATTATTGGTAGCAATATAACCATCGGGTGATACAATTACCCCTGAACCAGCTCCCTGTCTTTCTCTTTGCCTTGGCTGACTCTCGCTCCCATAATAATCCCTGAAAAACTCCTGGATGGGGTTATGAAACTCACTCACTTCCGCAGAGTAAGTTGTTCTTATATGTACAACTGCTGGTGTAGCTGATTTAGCGGCATAGACAAAGTTTAGACCTTCCGGGACAACAAAATCTGCTGAATCAAAAACATAATTGGTAAAACTGACTGGATTCTGATATCCATTGACAGGTACCACATTATTGTTGATTTCCGGTTGTATAATTGTAAAGCCTCCTATTGCGATCACTCCTCCCAGAAATGAGGAAAATATCATGGCTAGTATTGTGTTCCTTCTATTCATTTTCACCTCTCAATTAAAATTCTATTATATAAACTGATTTCTTTGCTTGTGGTTAGGTTAAACTGAAAAACCACCCATTTGGATACACCTGGTTAACAATATTTAACACCGAGTGCTTATTAATTTACTAAAAAGAAAAAAGGCAGGCAACAGCCCACCCTTCTTCTTCATCTATATTAAAGCTTACTTAATTGAAATGGTTCTTTTTGACTCTTTTTTGCCATCCTTAGGCACTGTCACTGTCAAAATTCCATCTTTATATGACGCGTCGATTTTCTCTGCGTTCACTGAATCAGGCAGATAGAATGACCTGCTGAATGTTCCATAGTGACTTTCCACTTTGTGGTAGTTCTTTTCTTTTTTCTCACTTTCAAATTTTCTTTCACCGCTTACAGTCAATCGGTCATTTTCAACATTGATATTAATGTCATCTTTTTTCATTCCCGGAATATGGAACTGAATTTCAAATTCCTTCTCGGTTTCTGCAACATCTACAGTGGGTGAATACTTGTTTCCATTGTAAAAGTCGTCATTAAAAAATCTGTCAAAAAAGCTACCAAATGTGCCTGGTACGTAATCGTTGGGTTTATATTTAATAAGTGTCATTTTATTAAGTTTTTTTAAGTTTAACATCGTATGCTGATGATTGATCGAATTCTGTGCCATTCCAAAAAAGCTTCAATTTTGAACCATTTAATGTCATTTTGTCTTCTTTAGATGAATTTATATGAGAAATACACTGACATTATGTCTGTTTTTACTTTTTTGAATGACATATTCAATGAGTAATAAGCCTTATGCTTAAATTCCCGTTCTTAACACTTGAATGATGAAATACTTCGCCTTAACCCTTTTGCTCTTTGTGTACATCTCCACTTTTGGGCAGTTCCAACCTAATTATGATGAGTCCAGAATTCCGGATTATGAATTACCAGAATTATTAAAATCGGATAAGCATGGAAAAATTAAGTCAGTAAAGGATTGGGAGACCAAACGAAGGCCGGAGATCATGGAATTATTTGCCGATCAGATGTACGGCAAAGTACCTGACGTGCCTTACTCGATGGATTTTAAAGTTGCAAAAGAAGCAATCTCTATATTATCTGGCAAAGCATTGCTCAAAGAGGTTATCATTACTATCACCACTGTGAATGGATCACTTCCTTTCAATTTGATGATCATTACACCAAATAGTGCCGGACCTCATCCCTGCTTCATGACCATCAATTTCTATGGAAACCACACACTGCTGGATGATAAAAATGTCTCTCTGACTAACTCCTGGGTGAGAAATAATGAAGATTTCAACATTAGAGAAAATAAAGCAACTGAAGCTTCCCGAGGAGCAAGAAGTTACCGTTGGGATATCGAATCTATCATAAATAGAGGTTATGCCCTGGCAAGCATCTATTATGGCGACCTGGACCCGGATTATGACGATGGCTTTCAGGATGGACTTCACCCCTTATTCTACGATCAGGGTCAGTCAAAACCCAAGCCAGAAGAATGGGGGAGTATTGGTGCCTGGGCATTTGGAATGAGTAGATCAATGGACTATCTGGTGACTGATCCAGCAATTGATGCTAAAAAGGTTGCCGTGATGGGCCATTCCAGACTGGGTAAAACTTCTTTGTGGGCTGGAGTGAACGATCAAAGATTTGCTTTGGTGATTTCCAATGATTCCGGATGTGGTGGTGCAGCTCTTTCTAAAAGAGCATTTGGAGAAACAGTTGGTAGAATAAACACATCTTTCCCACATTGGTTTAATGACAATTTTACGAAGTATAATGAAAATGAATCTGCCTTACCAATGGATCAGCATATGTTGTTGGCCCTCGTTGCTCCCCGAGCTTTGTATGTAGCTAGCGCTGAGGACGATCGTTGGGCGGACCCTAAAGGAGAATTCTTATCTACTTACCATGCAAATCCCGTTTACAAACTCTATGGTGATAAGTGCATAGATGATTCTCAAATGCCCGCAGTAGATCAACCCAAAATGGTTGGTAAAACAGGATACCATATGAGATCCGGAGGCCACGATGTGACTGATTATGATTGGGAGCAATACATGAACTTTGCTGATTTGGTTTTTGAGTAATGTTGCATCTCGCACCAAAAAGGCAAAAAAGCTTTGGTGATTAGAAAAAGTTAAGGAAAGAATGGCCAGCAACTGCTAATCCAGATTTCCAACAATCTTCTTACCATGATAGGCAGGCGCTCCAATCAGCTGATCAATTTCAGGAAGGTTTTCATTTGTTACTTTTCCGCAAGCAACAATTTCGATGTTGCCAGATTCTTCGACCATTTTTTTAAGAAGGACTGCTCCTTCTCTGGCGGTACCAGCCTTTCCTGATGTCAAAATAGCATCCACACCAATAATTTTCAGCTTTTGCACCTCAGACAAGGGGTCTTTACAGGTATCAATGGCTTTATGAATGGTCACCTTTAGTGGTCTAGATTCTTCTACCAAAGAAGATAATACCTTTATATCCAGCTCATCATTCTTCGTACAGACACCAAAAACCACACCTTCAACACCAATCTCTTTACACACCTTAATACTACGCTTCATCTCCTCAAGCTCCGATACAGAGTAAACAAAATCACCGGGCCTTGGACGTATCATAACCCTGATGGGAATTTTTAGCTTCTCTTTTACCTGCTGTATCAGTGTATTGGAAGGTGTAAGTCCATCACTAGCTAAATCCGCGCACAATTCTACTCGGTTTGCCCCATTTTGTTCGGCCTGTAAACATTGGCCCAATGTTTCTACACAAGCTTCTAAGGTCGATTTCATCTGTAAGATTAAATATTGAGCAAAAAATTAAGGCAGGATAAACCTGCCCTAACAAAACTCAATCATATGTAAACACAAATCTAAGATTTTCAGTTGCAGAGGTGCATTCAACCCACCATTAAAATCATCATAAGACAATTAAAAAAGGGTTTGAATCAAGTCTTCAGACCTTCAAAACATCCTCTATGTAATGATAAAACAATCACTACTTAAATCAAATAATTTCACGCATATTCTCTAAAATAAACGCATCAATAAATGCGTTTTTATGCGTTATTTGATCTAGGGTGTTAGAAATTAGTTCATAGACATAGAAAAGGGTGCATCCTCTTTGTCAGTGCCCCAGGCCTGATTTGGTTGATTTGACATCTCGAATGAAAGCGTTCCTCCATTCAGGATATCAAAGTGATCTATCCAGGTTTTTGATCTCTCTGCATTATTCAGGAGAAGTCTATTGATATAAACATGTTTGTCATCGTTGCCAGGTGCTTGAATGGTAAATTCCTTACCATCTTCCAAAGTCATGACAACCTCTTTGAACAAAGGACTCCCAATCACATATTGTGTAGTACCTGGTGTGACCGGATAAAAACCGAGTGCACTAAAAACATACCAGGCCGAAGTCTGCCCATTGTCCTCATCCCCACAATAGCCATCAGGAGTAGGAGCGTAAAGTTTTTCCATCACCTCCCTGATCTTTTGCTGCGCTTTCCATGGTTCACCAGCGTGATTGTACAAGTAAATCATGTGCTGTATTGGCTGGTTGCCATGTGCGTAGTTGCCCATATTCATGATCTGCATTTCTCTGATTTCATGAATCGTGAATCCATAATAGGAATCATCAAAGACCGGAGGCATCTCAAATACTTCGTCCAGTTTTTTAGAAAACGATGCTTTACCTCCCATGAGGTCGGCTAAACCATTGATGTCGTGAAAGACTGACCAGGTATAATGCAAACTATTTCCCTCTGTAAAAGCATCCCCCCACTTCAAAGGATTGAATGGCGCCTGAAAAGATCCGTCTTCATTTTTGCCTCTCATCCAGCCTGTTTCATGATCAAAAAGCCTGACATAATTCTTGGATTGACCATAGTAATGTATGGCATCTTCTGCCTTACCAATTTCTGTCGCCAGCTGGGCAATGTTGAAATCGGCAAAGGCATATTCCAACGTTCGGGCGGCATTCTCATTGATGCCTACATCATAAGGCACATAACCTAGTTCATTGTAATATTCCACACCTTCCCTTCCAACAGATCGGATAGGGTTTCCATTACTCGAAGTTGGCCTTCCCGCACTGGTGGTGGCATTTTTTATCATGGCTTCATACAATGTTTCCACATCGAAATCTCTAACACCTTTCACATAAGCATCCGCAATGTTGATGGCTGAATTTGACCCAATCATGCAATCCCTATGCCCGGGACTGGCCCACTCGGGTAGCCATCCCGATTCTTTGTAAGTATTGACAAGCCCTTCCATGATCTGAGCGTCCAGTGTAGGATACATTAGGGTGAAAAATGGGAATACAGCTCTGAAAGTGTCCCAAAAGCCATTATCGGTAAACATATATCCTGGCAATACTTCTCCATTGTAAGGACTGTAATGAACCACCTCATTATTGGTATCAATCTCATAGAATTTCCTTGGGAAAAGCAATACACGATACAGGCATGAATAGAAAGTTCGGATATTGTCGATATTATCATCTTTCACCTTAAGTCGGCTAAGCTCTGAATCCCAGGCTTCAAACGCCTTTTGTTTAGTCATTTCGAAGGTGTCATCACCAATCTCCCTGTCAAGATTTAGCTGAGCCTGCTCCGGAGAAATAAAAGATGAAGCCACCTTTACGTTTACTTTCTCACCCTTTCTGGTTTTGAATCCGATGATAGTGCCTACATGTTCACCTTCATTTTCTGTAGAGCCTTCAACTAGTTTCCATCCGTCGCCCCAGGTGTGGTTCACCTCAAACTCTTTGTCAAACTCAGCTACAAAGTAGTTGTGAAAATTATCGGGGACTCCACCACTGTTATTCCTACAATAACCAATGATTTTTTTCTCCTCAGGAATGATCTTCACCATCGATCCCTTAAAAAAAGCATCCAATAAAATGTAGGATTGATCACTTTCAGGAAAAGTAAATCTGAACTGTGCGGCCCTTTCTGTTGGGGCAATCTCAGTAACCACATCATAATCTGCCAGGTATACCTTGTAATAATGAGGCAATACTGTTTCAGCCTTGTGTGAAAACCAGGAGGCTCTTTCTTCTTCATTGAATTTCAATGCCCCGGTCACTGGCATAAATGAAAACGCAGCATAATCGTTGATCCATGGACTGGGCTGATGTGTCTGTTTAAACCCTCTGATCTTATATTCATCATATTTATAAGTCCAGCCATCACCCATCTTGCTCGTCATAGGTGTCCAGAAGTTCATTCCCCATGGAGTAGCAATAGCCGGATAGGTATTACCATTCGACAGGCTAAACTCTGAATCGGTTCCCATAAGCGGATTAACCATTTCAACCGGACTATCAAAATCCACCGTAAATCTTTCAGTACCGGATTCAGGGTTTTGGCATCCAAACATCGTTGAAATGCCTAAAAAGACAATTGCTAATTTTTTCATCGATTAATCAGTTAGTCTATCATACCAAAACTTCTTGAGCAGGATAGAGCCAAGTATAAAAACACCAATGGCTATCCACATATAGTTAAATTCTTTGATCACCAAATAGATAGGGATAATCACCATAGACAATTGCCAGATTGTGCCCACAATGATATTCAGGACATCTCTACCAGCATGGGCATCATTGACAAATGAAGGATCTGCCTGTATCACTTTCTGATGAATTGGTTTCCAAAAACCCCATGGACGGACCTTTTTATAAAATTCTGCAAGCACATCCTTGTCATCCGGAGGTGTTAACAGTGTTCCTGCTAATGAACCAATCAGCGCAAAGATGAAAATAAAAGGAAAGGCATAAAGCGGCTGTAATACTGGGAACAGAACTGGCATAAGCAGGCTCGCCACCAGACCAGAGATCATACCCCAGAAATAACCAAACCCATTAAATCTCCACCAGTGCCATTTCAGCAGGTTGGATGCCGCATATCCTCCGAAGAGTGCTCCGAATATCCATTGCATGATGGCATTGATGCTATCGATAAAAAATCCGAATAAAGTCCCAATCACTACCAGAAGAAAAGAAACCAGGTAGCTCAATCTGACATAAAGTTTGTCGCTTCCGTCAGGATTGATGTACCTTTTGTAAATATCGTTGACCAGGTAAACAGGGGCTGCATTCACAGATGCTGCGAATGTTGACATAAATGCCGCGAGCAGCCCTGCAATTAAAAGACCAGTAAGTCCTACCGGTATAAAATTGTTTATGGCATATGGCAGAATTAGCTCAAAATCAAAGACTTCTCCGGAAGTCTGGATCTTCGGACCCAGATATACCAAAGCAAGTATTGTAAGCCCAGTCACCATCATGTACCTTGGGATAAACATCACCAGCGAAACAACTCCGCTCATTTTGGCGGCATCCGATGGGGATTTTGTGGCCAGAATTCTTTGCATATCGTAGTTAGGCACCGGGCCAGCCATACTCGACATCACTCCTTTGAATAGCATCATCATGAAAAAATACCCGAAGAGGGTGAATCCATCCTGTTCCATCTTCAGGTTTACAGAATCTATAATGCCTGACCAGTTAAGGTCTAATCTCCATCCGAAAAACAGGTCTTTCCACCCCTCGGGTACCACCGTACTTATCTGACTGGGAGTAACTTCATTCATGGCAATGATGCCAATGGCGATTGCAGCAATGGTCATAATCAGGAACTGAAGCACTTCGGTAAAGACCACACTGTACATTCCACCTTTCACAATATATATAGTGGTGATGGTGAAAATAATTACAGCATAGTAATTGGGTGGAATGTCCCAGGGGAAAAATATGGCCGCAAATCCACCAATACCTTTAAATGCATATGAGATGAATCCGATGGCACTGATGACTGCAAAAATCACGACTACCTGGTGTGAAAGTGTAGCTCCTCTCCCTGTCCCAAAACGTGTTTTCAACCACTCAGCACCTGTCATCACCTCGGATCTGCGCATCCATGCGGAGAGATAGACCATCAAAAAGATTTGATTGAAAGTTGGCCAGATCCATGGAAGCCAGGCACTCTTAAGACCATATACAAAGCACATTGATACAAGCCACATCGTACCTGTTATATCAAACATTCCTGATGCATTGGAAACACCAAGGACCCACCAGGGAATGGTTTTTCCCCCCAGAAAGTATGAATCCAGGTTACTGGTAGCTCTTTTGGAAATGTACATGCCTAGAAAGACAGTAAATCCCAGATAGAGAACGATTATGGCTATATCAATAAACTCAAGATTCATCTACATCATTCGGGTTGATGTAAAGGAACTTGATTTTTTGATCGGAAACATGCTGTTGGAATTTTGATATGAAGATAGTTTTCTTCCTGTGTGGAACTAAATCAAAGAAATTGTCAGAAAAATTACCCTCCAGTGTTTCACTATAGACATAGAGGCTTTTCACAAGTGTATCTGATTGAAGCTCAACGACCAACTGATCTCCCGTCTCCTTTAATTGGTACTCGATCACTGGTTTTGTCAGGCATAATTCTTTAGGTTTTCTAAAATAGAAAATAGTCTCAAAGGTTTCTACACCTGGCCCCTTAAGGGTAGCCAGTAAATAAGCAGTCTCGGGGGCATGTTTTTTTACCAGATTACTTTCTTTGGCTCTGAAAACCTCAACACTTTTATTCTTAAGCAGGTCAATTTCCTTTGAAGACTGAATAATATTTCTACCTGAAAAGTCAAACACTTGTATGGTAAGCGTGGCTTTCAAGTCCGTTAGGCCATCTGTAATAGCTTTGATGGTCACTTCATCTTTATCTTTTGCAACGACCAGTAAGTCTCTGGAAAAAGATCGTTTTGCCTGATAATGCAAAGCCTTCCACTTGCCATAATAGTCAATGCTAGACCATGAGGCTACCGGCCAGCAATCATTAATTTGCCAATACAGTGTGCCCATACAGAATGGCCTGCCTGCCCTGTGTGCTTCGAATCCCACCTTCATCCCTTCTCCTTGCAAAACCTGACTTTGATACAAAAATTGCTCAAAAGTATTCGGCTCAGGAAAATCCTTGAGCATGTACTTTTTGATCAGATTGTTTCCCCTAGGGTGCTTCTGATGTGTGGTCATGACCTCAGAAGAAATATCCCAATCTTTTTCTGTCGTAAATTTCCTGATTGACTGAAGTAGTGGGAAAGACTGAAATCCATACTCACTCATAAACCTGGGGACCCTGTTGCGAAACTCTTCAAAATCCTCTTCTCCATGCCATACCCCCCAGTAATGATTGTCCCCTTTGTTATCATCTTCCGGATTTTCCCAAAATCCAATAGGTGAGGATGAAAAGTAAAACCTCTCCGAATCATGCTGCTTCACCAACGAAGGAAGTATGTCCTTGAAAAGCTTATCGTAGTCTTTTTGCAGCTGCTCCCACAGCTTATCAGAATAATTAAAGTTCTTTTTCCATCCCCAGAAGGCGATACCCATCTCCACCTCATTGTTTCCACACCAAAGGGTAAGACATGCATGATTTCTCAGCCTCTTGATATTAAATACAGCTTCCTTGCTGACATTTTCCAAAAACTCATCATTGGCAGGATAGAGCGTGCATGAAAACATAAAATCCTGCCAGATCATCACTCCATATTCATCGGCAAGCTCATAGAAAATATCTTTCTCATAGATCCCTCCACCCCAAACACGTAGCATGTTCATGTTGGCGTTACAGGTATCTTCAAATAGCTGTCGATACTTCTGATCCGATGTCTCAGTGAGGAAACTATCGGATGGGATATAATTGGCACCTTTTGCAAAAACAGGATGGCCATTCACCTTGAAATAGAAGCTTTCGCCAAACTCATCGGGTTCGTTCACTACCTTGATGGTCCTGAAACCAATCTTTAATGATCGCTCATCTAAAACTTCATCACCAGCCAAAACTCTCACTTTGAACTGATATAAATGACTCTCTCCCAGTCTATGCGGCCACCACCTTACAGGATTTTTGACCGGGATGATAATTGGCTCTTGTGAATTGAAACCATCTTTTACTGTCTCAAGCTCAGGATGATTTGCACAAGAAACTTCCACCATCAGCGACTCTGTAGGGTTGATTTCAAGTTCCACATTAAATAAAGCATTGACCAGATCATCGGAAACCCAGTGCTGTTGAACAGCCACATCATTAATTCTGGTTTGAGCATTCACCTCCAGGTAACTAGACTGCCAAATGCCCGAAACCACAAACTTAGGGCCCCAGTCCCACCCAAAATGATAGGGAGCTTTTCTAACAAAAACACTCAGTCTATCCTTTGTCTTGTCATTCTCAGCAGGATATTGAAAACCATTCTTCTTTTGAATGCCTTCCACCATCCTAATAGGAGACCTGAAAATCAAATGGACCTCATTTTTGCCCGGCTTAAGCAGGTGTTTGCAGGGAACCCTATGCTGGATAAACATATTGTTAGATTCCAGTATTTTTTCACCATTAAGATAGACTTCACAGAATGTGTCCAGCCCTTCAAACACGATATTCACCTCATCAAGTAAAGCATCTTTTTCAACCTCAAATTGACGAATATATTCCCAGTCTTCATTCTCAATCCACTGAAGCTTATCCTCGTTATTTCTATAAAAGGGGTGATCTATGATACCATTTTGAAGTAGGTCCGTAAAATTAGTACCAGGCACAGAGGCATCTAACCACTCTTTGTCCCCTAGTTTCCTAAACTTCCACGTTCCATCAAGCAAAATTTTTGTTAGCCTAACTTTTTCAAGCTGGCCCTCCGAGCTTTTGGCGGTTGATATTTTTGGAGCTTTGAGCATTAATACAAGTAGGTTGCAGCTTTGATCGCATCCTCATTCTGATGTTTCACAGCATAGGTGAATCCCTTTCTAAGGCTATATGCTCCGTAATTTCCATTGGTGTCCATGGCCAGAAAACCAATCTGAATCTCTTTGCCTTTTCTACGCTCATTGATCCGCTTCACAATGGCTTCACATGCTTCCTGCGGGCTTTTGCCATTGCGCATCATCTCCACAACCATGGCTGAACCGGCGGTACGTATTACTTCTTCGCCCCAGCCCGTGGCACAGGCACCTCCGGCTTCCTGATCTACAAATAAACCAGCACCAATGATAGGAGAGTCACCCACTCTACCATGGTATTTATATGATGCTCCACTCGTCGTACAGGCTCCGGCAATCACACCATTTTGATCAATGGCTAGTGTGCTGATCGTATCATGGTTTTCGATGTTTATTGGCGGCATATAATCTGTCCGCTTCAGCCAGTTGTTGTAATCTCTTTTAGAGTCCTCTGTTAATAGTGCGGTTTCCTCAAAGCCATTGTCTAACGCAAACTTCTTTGCCCCTGACCCCACCAGCATGACATGAGGTGTCTCGTCCATCACTTTTCTGGCTACCGCCACCGGATTCTCAATGTCCTGAAGAAATGCCACTGATCCACAAGACCCATCTCCCTTCATAAGACACGCATCAAGGGTTACTACCCCATCTCGATCCGGGTAACCACCTACTCCTACGGTTCTCACTTTTGGGTCTGACTCCACGACCATCACCCCTTGCTGGACAGCATCAATAGCCTCGGCTCCCTTTGTCAATAGTTCAAATCCTTTATTATTGGCCATAGCACCGTGGTCCCATGTAGAAATGATGATAGGCTTGGTGGCAGAACCAGAAAAAGATCTGGCAGATGAGAATGACAATGAGGCGGAAGAAACCCCAAGAGCTCCTACCTTTATAAAATGACGTCTGTTACAGTTTTTTAAATTCATGGCGCTGATTCTCTAATATTTCTTTTGATTTACTTCCTGTATTAGGGCTGCTATGTGACTACACGCTATTCAATCTCATTAAACGCAAAAACAAATATCTACTTGACACTCAAGTGCTTTATGATGCCTAAAATTACACTTTATCTATTAATATCTGCACATATACGCACAAAAACAAAATTATTATCATTTATTCTGCATTTTTGTGCGCTTTTGATGGTCTGTTGTATCATTAATAGTTAAAATATTAAGTAAATTAGCCTCCAAACCCAATTTTTAACTGAATGCTCAAGGAGGAAAGACAGCATATCATTCTGGAAAAGATCCAGGCAAACAACAAGGTGCACTCATCAACATTGAGTGAAATCCTAAACGTCTCCGAAGACACTATACGGCGGGATTTGAAGGATCTGGCAGAGCAGGGATACATCAAAAAAGTACATGGTGGAGCCATGGCTAACCCCAATCTCCCCAAGGCTAAGCTTGACCACAATATTTCTAATCAGACAGAACGCACGATCATTGCCAAAAAGGCGGCAAGTATCATAGAAGATCATCAGGTGATTGTTTTAGATGGTGACCTCACCAACCTCATGCTGGTTGAATCATTACCTAAAGACCTTAATCTAACCGTATTTACCAACTCGCTTAGGATCGCCTCTTTGCTTTGTGAATATGAAATGGTAGAGACCATTTTTCTTGGAGGACGTGTCTCCAGGCAAACACAGAGCACCATGGGTATGGAAGTCATCAATTCTTTATCTGAGATTCATGCGGATTTTAGTTTCCTCGAAATCAATAGTCTTCATGAAGAGCTTGGGATTACCGATGGGGACAGGGAAAATGCATTTATCAAAAAATCGATCATAAAATCTTCGTCACAGGTAATAGCATTGTGCCTTTCTGATGACATTGGAAACATCCAACCCTTCAAAGTGGGTCAGATAAACTGGGTACACTCCCTTATTACTGACCTTGATCCAGAAGACCCTAAGCTTAATCGATTCAGAAATAAAGGAATCGATCTGAAATGAGGTTACTTATATCTCTCGCACTGACGACTCTCTATACGCTCTCTTTTGGACAGACCGTGTCCCATTTTGTGAATCCTTTTATTGGAACTTCTAACTATGGGGTAACCCATCCGGGAGCCAACTTTCCTCATGGCATGGCATCAGTGACACCTTTTAATGTAGCACACAAAAAAGGACAGGAAAATAAGTATGAAAAAGATTCAGAATGGCACTCCAGACCATATGTGAATGAAAATAAGTTCCTGACTGGATTTAGTCATGTAAATTTAAGTGGAGTAGGGTGCCCGGATCTGGGAAGCATCTTACTCATGGCTACTAGCGGAAAGCTGGAATTTGATTCAGAAAAGTATGGAAGTACCTATGGAAACGAAGTAGCCAGTCCCGGATACTATTCCAGCAAGCTGGAGAAATATGATGTGGTTGCGGAAATGACCAGCACCTTGAGGACCGGCCTCAGCAGGTATACCTTTCCTGCAGGGGAATCACACATATTGTTGAACCTTGGGCTGGGCCTTACCAATGAGACTGGTTCATCTCTGAAAATTATATCTCCCACAGAGGTGGAAGGCTTTAAAACCTTTGGCACATTTTGCTACAGTGATGAGGATGTGAGGCCAGTATATTTTGTCATGAAGTTAAGCAAAGCACCAATGACCTATGGAACCTGGAAAAAGATGCCTGAATACCATGGAGTGGAAGGTGAATGGATTGGGTATAATGACAGTTACAAACCTTATGAAAAGTATATGTATCCTATGGCTGGGGATGATATTGGAGCATATTTCAGTTTTGACACCTCAGATGATGAGCAAATCAGTGTAAAAGTCGGCATCTCCTATGTAAGCATTGAAAATGCCCGCGAGAACCTCGATACAGAACAACCTCATTTTGATTTTGAGGGGACCAAAAAGGCAAACGAAGCAAAATGGAATGAACTATTGGGAAGAGTAGCTGTAGAATCAATAGATGAAGATGCAAAAACGATTTTCTATACTGCTTTATACCACAATTTGATCCATCCAAACATCGTGAATGATGTCAATGGAGATTATCCCAAAATGTCATCCAGTAAAGTCGGGAATACGAATTCTAACAGGTATACCGTCTTTTCTCTATGGGACACCTACAGGAATGTACACCCACTGCTGAGTTTGATCTATCCTGAGATACAGTCTGAAATGATCAATACTATGGTGGATATGTATGACGAAAGTGGTTGGTTACCAAAGTGGGAGCTCATCGCTATGGAGACCGATGTAATGGTAGGCGACCCGTCGACACCTGTAATCGCCGATACTTACTTAAGAGGAATCAAAGACTTTGATGTTGCAAAGGCATATAAAGCTATCAAGAAAGCCTCGGATACGGAGGAAAGTAAGAACAACCTCAGGCCTGGCGTTGATGCATATAATAAGTTAGGTTATGTACCGGTGGATACTGCTGATATCTGGGGAGGTAGTGTGTCTACCTCTCTGGAGTATTACATTGCTGACTGGAATATCGCACAACTCGCCAATGAGCTTGGATACTCTAAAGAGTCAAAGCAATATATGACAAAATCATTGGGCTACAAGCAGCTATATGACAAATCGACGGGCATGCTTCGTCCCAAATTCGCAGATGGCAGATGGATCCCCAATTTTGACCCTGAAGCTGGGAAAAATTTTGAAACAGTAGTTGGTTATGTAGAAGGGAATGCCTGGCAATACCGATTTTATGTGCCTCATGACATTCCAGGGCTTTCCAAACTTCTGGGAGGAAAGAAAAAGTTGTATGAGCAGCTCTCTCTGCTCTTTGAAACGGACAACTTTGACATGGCCAATGAACCGGATATCACTTTTCCATATCTATTCAACTATATCTCTGGTAAGGAGCATGAGACCCAGTTCCAGGTCAACCGGTTAATCAACAAATACTACAAAAACAGCCCAGATGGTATACCCGGTAATGATGATACAGGATCGCTTTCCGCCTGGGTAGCCTTTAGCATGTTGGGTATTTACCCTGTTTGTCCCGGAGATATGGACTATGCCATTACCTCCCCATATTTTGATAAAGTAACCATTAAACTGAACCAGGAATACTACTCCGGTAAAGAAATTATTATTGAATCCAACAAATCATCAGATAATTCCATCTATATTGAAAGCATGTCTTTCAATGGAAAGGTATTTGAGAAATACTTCATTGATCACCAACAATTGACAAAAGGAGGTATATTAAATTTTGATCTGGTTGATGCCATTTCGGATCAATAAGTAGTCGAATCAAACACTTATGATCAATAAAAATCCATACATAGAAATACCTTGTGATGAAACTTCATGCTGGGAAGGCTGGGAAGACATTGGAACTTTATTGAAAGCCAGGATCAGTAAAATCCCGAAGAAAAAGATCATCATTACAATTGAGTCAAATCTTGGAACGCACATCACACCAAACATACAGGCGCTAAAAGATACTTTCTCTCCGAACGTAACTTGCAGGGCTCGTAATATCTTCAAAACACCTGAGCAGATACAAAAACTAACAGGCAGGAAAAGCAATGGCACCACCAGTCTGACCAACCCCTCATTTACAATTGAGGATTATTTTGATACGCAAAAGCTAGAAAGTCTAAGAAAAAATATAGACTTTATAGAAGCTGGAGTCATTCTGATCTATGGAATTGGCGCGTACAAGATTTGTGAACCTGATATTCTCATCTATTCAGATCTCTCAAGATGGGAGCAGGACCAAAGATTCAGAAGGGGCGAAATTGAAAATATTGGCCTTAACAATTTACAGGACTCTTACCGAGCAAAATCAAACTGGTTTCATTTTGTAGAACGAAAGATCTGTGATAAAATAAAGCGCACCGTAATACACGACTGTGATTTTTTTCTTGAAACAAACAACTGGAAGAAACCCAAAATAGCTACAGGAGATATAATCAGGAAGGCTTATGATTATACCTACATGCAGCCTTTCTTTAACGCACCATTTTTTGACCCTGAATTGTGGGATGGCGAAAAAAATGAACCAAATAATCCGGACGATTTCAGCTGGGGGTTTGACTGCAACCTCGATCGTAACAATGTGTTGTTTAAATTTCAAAATATCTTGTTCGAGTCGCCAGCAATAAATTTGATATATTTCAATCCTGCCAAAATATTGGGAAACAATATTTTCAGGAAATACGGATTGGACTTCCCCATCAGACACAACTTCATCGACACGCTGGATTCGGAGGATTTAAACATTTATACTTTTCCTGGGAGTCGTGTCAGAGAAAGCTTAGAGACCTTCCAGCAGCATTCAGAATGCTACTATGTGATGGAATCAGGATCTCAATCGGGTGTATCACTTGGATTAAAGCAAGGTATTTCCCCGGAATATTTCGAACAGGCAGCGCAAGAAGCATCCACAAAAAAATCAAAACGCGAGTTACGGAAGCTGTTGAATAAGGTTGAGCTGAAAAACCACGACCACCTTATCATTCCTGACGAGACACCTCATGATAAAGGAAGTAAGCTGATGATTCTGGCTATTTCCACAACTTCCACAATTCATGAAATCGCTCTTTTTACCGAGGAGGATGAGTCCATTGGAATCCATCAATTTATTGGAGCAGCCAATCAGTTAAATCCAAATGACATTCCATTAAACAATGTTACTGAATTAGACTTTTATGGAGTAAAAGCTCAATTGCTTGGTTCCTCAGATCAAAGTGAGTTTGAGCTGATCAGGTTTTATGTGGACAAGCCGGTGAAAATTTCAAGTGACCACATGATAAATGTGCTCAACCTCATAGATGGTGTAGAGGCCAAAATCACTGGAAAATTTGAACCCTTTACAGTCCACTATTCAGAAACCTTTGTCATCCCTGCCGGTGTTGAAAGTTTTACCATCGAACCTGTGAACGGCAAAGTCGGATTCCTGGTCAATCGAAGTAAATTAGGATGATTGACTCTATTGTGTTTTGTAGATCACTTTCTCTAGCTCGATCCAATGCTCAGGTGTCATCCGCTCAGGTGTAAACAGACAAATTCCAGCCGCACCATTCTCCATTGATAGGGTGATGGCTTTTCCTAAATCCTCAGGGATCAATCCGTGGTTTTCAGGATCTGAGGTTTTCGTCTCTGGATTAGGGCAAATGAATAATCCACTAAAGACCGGCTTGTCCACTGAAGTAGTTGCTTCATTTGTGACTTCACCAATCCAATGGGTGCCTTCGAGGTAAAAATCATTGTAGTTCATGGGGAAGAACGCATCCAGGTCCCATTTATCCCATTCCTGCCTCACGATCTTCTTTGCCACAGAATGCGGGCCTGGAAATACAGCAGCATTAATTTTTTTACCTTTAGCTCTGACAGAATTCGCTAATTTATTGACGATATTGGTGATCAGATCGTATCGGTATTGCTTCCACTCTTCAACACTTGACGGGTCCTCCACAGCATTGATGTCAATACCAGTATTCTCCATAAACCCACTCGTACAGTCATCACAATAACAATAGTCATATTGGGGATATTCGCGGTCCATCACCAGACCATATTTATCCCAAAGTCCCCGAGCTAAAATGACGTCAGGGAACCTGATGTAATCCAGATGGATGGCATCTACTTCTTCCACTGCAGCTATATTGGAATACATGCTATCCAGAAAGTTGAAAGTGCCTGATTTGCTTGGGCATAAAAACTTATAATAGTCCACATAAGCCGGTTTATCATATGCTGACTCTCCGAGTCCATTAATGGCGTACCAGGTGGTATCAATGCCAGGTTTTGGAGATTGAACCATCGTTGGGATCCATGTGTGAAGTCCAAGCCCCACTTCTTTGGCTATTTTCCCTACACGGGCATAGACAGTCGGGTCCTGACCTCCATTATACATGAGCACATCAATGCCATGCTTCTTATAATCTTCAAATCGTGTTTTGATCTCAGCATCTGTCGCTTTACCGGGACCACCGGTCCACGCATAAACCGGGATTTTTTCCGGTCCTGATTTCTCACTTGTCGGTGATGAACAAGCAGCCACCAACATCACCAATACCCAAATCAAACTGTATTTCATTACCTAAAACTTTAAAAATGATTAATTATTTGCTGGCTGCCTGAAAGATGGCATCCAAAAGGCTTCCTTCCTCTTTGGTGTCATTGCCTAACTCCCAAAACATGATTCCCCCCAGACCTTTTTCGATTGCATATTCTGTCTTTAACCTGACTGATACCGTGTCATCATATGAAACCATGATGCTATCCATCGTATTGTACAGGTAGGGAGCATTTGCATCCTCATCCCAGTACCTAACGAAATTCGAATCCGGCTCAAACGTTTTTCTGATGTGATGATAGGCACTCCATCCAATATGGATACCACTGCTGAGCTGGTACAGTCCATTATTAACTGGCGGGACACCCTTCAATGCTCTGCCGTAAAATGCACCACCAATCACCAGTTGGCTTGGGTCTACACCTTGCTCCACTAGGAAATTAACAATCTTTTCTGCTGACCTTGGGTTGGGGTCTTTCAGTCTTCCAGCCTGGTACAGGCTGTCCATATAAATTCCAAAAGGAGTACCGGCAACCGTTTCATAACTCACCGCCCCCAGGGGAGTATGATGCCCGGTATAGATGCAATTGCCGCTTACCTGATCATATGTCATAATGTTCATATAATCCGCATATTTCATGACCTCCTCCAGCTCAATGTTGTCATAATACCTTTTCCACCCGGCAGAGGCGAAGGTCAGGGTTTGCGGTCTTCCTGTATTATCCAGGGCTTCTCTAAGACCTTTCATCAATTGTGTGAAATTTTCTTTGTCCTCGGGACGAGCCATCGTTCCGGCACCGGAAATGCTGGGATATTCCCAATCCATATCGATCCCATCCAGTTGGTACTCTTCTACAAATTCGTAAGCACTTTGAATAAACCTCTCTCTGCTTTCAGCTGTCAGGGCCATGTCTGAAAAACCATCAGCTCCCCATCCACCACAGGCAATCATTACCTTCAGCTCCGGGTTTCTGGACTTTTGATCTACCAGCTGCTGTAGTTTCGGTCCTGCCGATTCAGGCTTTCGGAATTTCATCTCACCATCGATCACATTGGTGAATGAATAAATGATATGTGTAAGCTTCTCTACAGGGATTTTTTCCGGCCGATAGTCGTGTTCCGCAACATAATAGGCCATCACGACAGGCCGGGTCTTAGTGGGCTCTTTCTCTGGTGGTGAACTACAAGAAATAACAAAAAATGTGAGTAAAAGAAGTAAAACTCTCATAGGATTTGATACAGCTTGATTGGAAATCGAAGTTAAAGGATTTCTACGCAAACCTATATTTAAACCTTAAGGTTTTCAATAATCAGGTAATATCTTTGTGAAATATATAATTTACAGTTGATGGCAAGATCACGGCAACTCAATCACCTTCAGGTTCCTGAAATGGATCTCTGCTCCTTCCGACTCCAAACACATGTAGCCCTCGCGTTGGGTAGCCTGGCTGATGCCATTTACGAACTTGCCATTGACTGATAGCTTGATTTCTCCATCCACACAGACCACGTCATAGGTATTCCATTCGCCTCGAGGCTTGCAGCGATTTTCTATGGATTTGCTTCGTTCGCCCCGGGGGTTGTCCGGCACGGCTTTCACTCCGCCTACACCAAACAGCTCACCATGCACATAAGCTATCGGGGGCTTTTTCCCATCTCGGGTATTGAGGTTTACCCAATCCAGCTCGAGCATCTGAACTTCAACCCCGTCCGGTAATCTATTATCTCCTGGTTCGGCCTTGCTCCACATAAACATCCCCGAGTTGCCCCCCGGCTCCATGTGTCTCCATTCAACATGTAAGATGTAATTCCGGTATTTCTTCGCACTGCGAACCACCCCAATGGGATTGCCAAAGCAAACGAGGATGCTGTCCCTGTGTTCCCAGGTTGCTTTTTCAGTATTCACATTATGCCATCGGATCATTTCTGGCTTTTTATCATCCAGCTCAATGGCTTTACTTAGTGGGATCACCTCTCCGAACTCAAACAGAAACTCCTGGGCATTAACGTACCCGAGGGAGAGCATTATTGACAGTGCAGTTAGATATTGACGCATAAAAAAATAAAATTAATAGATCATGGAAGCATTAGTGATACCCGGAATAGCCACATCAGACCCCTCCCATTTCAGATCCCAGTCATAATCATTGATGTCGGGTCCTAATTTTATATCAGAATTGATCGCTTCCTCCCAGGTGATCTCCTGGCCACTGTAGGCTACCATCCTGCCAAGTACTGCAAGCATAGAACTATTGGCCATCCAGACTCCATCATTTTTTGGTTGCCCGCTCCGGATAGCAGCAAAAAACTCGTCATGTTCGGTCTGGTACATGTTGTTTTTATCTCCCCTGAATTGCCATGCGTTTTTCCCCGTTATGCTCAAATTTCTTCCCATTTGAAGTTGAGCCTGACCATCTGATCCAAATACATCTACTGTGTTTCGATTCCTACATCCAGCCATCTGTCGGGTGAAATGACTTGCCCTGACGCCATCTTCATATTCAAATTCAATGGCAAAATGATCATAGATATTTCCATAAACAGGATCAGTTCTTTTTTGCCGTCCGCCGTTTCCAATGGCCCTGATTGGCGTTTTATCTCCCATGGCCCATGCCATCAGGTCCAGACTATGGACAGACTGCTCAGTAATAAAGTCACCAGACAACCAATCATAGTATAACCAATTTCTCAATTGATACTCCATATCAGTCCAGCCGGCTTCTCTGGGCTTGGACCACAACTCACCCCCAAATCTGAATGTGGTCAGACTTCTGATCTCACCAATATCCCCCCGGTGAATCCGTTCAAATATTGCCCTGTTGCTATTGTCATATCGATAGCAAAAACCACTCAGGATGGAAAGTTTCTTAGATTCTGCTTCCTTGGCTGCCTCTATCACTTTCCTTACACCAGGTGCATCCACGGCTACTGGTTTCTCACAAAATGCGTGCTTTCCTGCCGCTATGGCCGACTTGAGGTGGTCAGGCCGGAAACATGGTGGGGTAGTCAGTAAAACCACGTCAACAACATCAATAACTTTTTTGTAAGCATCAAAACCCACATACTTATGTTTATCGTCTACTTTCAGCTTGTCAGGAATCTCCTGCTGTAAGGACAAATAAGAATTGTCCAGCCGATCTTTGAATATGTCCCCCATGGCCACCAATTCAGCATTAGGATCGGCATTTACAGCCTGGACAGCAGCACCGGTACCCCGACCTCCACAGCCAACCAATCCAACTTTCAATGTTTTAGCAGCTCTTTGTTCGGGCTGTCCTGATAGACTAGTAGTGGGCAAGATGGCTGCACCAAACGCTACAGCTCCTGAGGATTTGATAAAGTCTCTTCTGGATTTATTATTCATGGGGCTAATATTTGTGATGAAACATAAATATATGAAATACAAATTGATGATTCCATGGATTCTCTCGAATGGTATATTTAAGACAATTTATATCACTTTTTAAGTATTTTTTATTAACTTAAACGGAATATGGAATAACAAATGCAGCTAAAAAGACTATTTCATGAATAAGATTCTATAAAACATCTATTCAAACAATTATTTGTTATTTTAACATCTTATCCACCAACACTAAATATTCAATAGCATCATGTCATAGACCTATATGCAAGCCGACTCCTTCCGAATTATCCGATTCAGATTAATTGTCATATTTGTCATAGCTGTTTCGGCGGTGATCACTTTTATCATTGTACTGAATAACAATGTAAGTTATTTAATCAATAAAAATTCTGAGATTGGATCTGTCATTAACATTTCAGGCAGACAGCGGATGCTAAGTCAAAATATTTCTAAAACCTCTCTCATCCTAGCGTCCCAACAAAAACAAGCTAATGTATCCTCTGCATTAGATTCCATGATTCTTTTATTTGACAGTTCGCATCACTATCTCCACAAACAAAATAAGCTTCTGGAGATTGACAATTCTGCCCGTATAAAAATAGATTCATTGTTTGAGATAGCTGAAGGGTACCATCACACTATCATACAGTGTGGTAACGCAATTTCAAACGGGGATTCTCTAAACTATGAAAAAAGGATAAAGCAACTACTACAGGCGGAAGGTGATTTCCTTCCAATAATGAATAATATAACCGGTGAATACGAGGCAATCTCTAAAAGCATCCTGGAATCTATAGATGCCAAAGTTTCTCATCCAGTCAATATTTATGCCTTTAGCATCTTGCTTTCTGCATTTTTTGTCTTATTTATCACGCTTCGGATTTTCAAAAAATACTCTGTAGAGCTTGATGAAATCCAAAATAAGCTCCAGGCATCTATTGACGAAAAGACATTTGAAATTGAAAAGTTTGAATTTCTTACCCAGGCAATTAGTGTAGGAATCTGGGAGAGAAACGTAATTGATGAAACCGAGTCCTGGTCAAATCAACTTTATCAGATTTTTGGTTTTAAACCAGGAGAAATAGCAGGAACGTATGATACTATACTGAAGCGAGTCCACCCCAATGACAAACAATTATTGATAGATGCTTCAGAGGCTTCACTTAAAACGGGGATTCCAACCACTATAGAAATCAGGATTCAGAGCAAAAGTGGCATTTATAAATGGATTGAAGCTACTGGCAATGTGAAACGGGATCAGAATGGTAGAGCTATGCTGATGGTAGGAGGGATTGAGGACATTGACGCAAGAAAAAGCCTTGAAAGTCAGCTGAAAGTCTTTGTAGAGTACGCTCCCGCTGCCATCGCCATGTTCAACAAAAACATAGAATATCTGGCTGCCAGTAAAAAGTGGATAAAAGACTATGGGCTGGAAGAAAAGATTATAATGGGTGTAAACCACTATGCTTTATTCCCCGAAACCAGAGAAGAGTGGAGTGAAATACTAAACAAGAGTTTGGAAGGAAGCGTGGAGCGAAGGGATGAAGTACCCTTCATCAATTCAAATAAGCATTTAAGGTGGATGAAATGGGAAGCAAGGCCATGGTACATTAATGAGGATGAAGTAGGTGGCATCTTAATGTTCTCCGAAGATATTACAGAAGAGCAGCAGCGCAAAGAGGAATTGAAGAACGCTAAAGAAGAGGCAGAAAAAGCCTCAAAAGCAAAGGAACATTTCCTCGCTACCATGAGCCATGAGATACGGACACCACTTACCGCCATTATCGGTTTAACACATATACTACTTTCCGAGGATCCGAGATCAGATCAAATAGAAAACCTTCAACTGCTGAGATTTTCAGGTGATAACCTATTGACATTAATCAATGATATATTGGATATCAGCAAAATAGAATCAGGAAAACTCACTTTGGAATATGCTGATTTTGATTTGTTTTATCTCATTGACAATATCAAAAGATCATTGGCTTATCGTGCTGAAGAGAACATGGTGGAAATTGATATCCTTTATGACGAAAACTTGCCATACGTTTTTGTTGGTGACGTCACAAGGATCAGCCAAATCTTGTTTAATCTAACCGGTAATGCTATTAAGTTTTCCAATGAGGGAACGGTCAAAATCCAGGTTGATCAGCTTAGCCAGAATAATGACACTTATGAGCTGATGATCTCAGTAGAGGATACAGGTATTGGCATAAGTCCGGAAAATCAAAAAAGAATATTTCAATCCTTTGAACAGGCAGAAACGGGCACCACGAGACATTTTGGAGGAACAGGCCTGGGGCTATATATCACCAAAAAACTCCTTGAGATGATGGATAGTCAAATTCACCTGGAAAGCGAAGTAGACAAGGGCTCAAAGTTCTACTTTACTTTAAAGTTGGAAAAAGGTTCACTGGACCAAACCGAAAAGTCAGTAAACTTTAAGATCCAGGACTATTCTGCTAAAAAGGTGAATGTTCTTATTGCGGAGGACAATAAAACAAATCAAACTATCATCAAGAAGTTTTTGAATAAAAGCGGAGTTGAATACAGTATAGCAGCGAATGGAGTTGAAGTGGTTGAACGCATTCAGTCCAAAAAATATGACATGATTTTCATGGACCTCCAGATGCCTGAAATGGACGGATATGATGCCACTATTAAAATAAGGTCAACCAATGATGAATACTATCAAAACATTCCCATTATAGCATTGACAGCTGATGCGTTTCACAACATGAAAGAGAAAGCCATTTCAATAGGCATTACTGATTATCTCAGTAAGCCATTTAATCCAGTGGACTTTTATGCAAAAATCAATCAATATACCGGGCAGGTGGAAAAAGTCATTACCGAACGATCACAGATTGAAAAACTCATAGATGAATATGCCGAAGGCGATACTTCTTTCAAAAGCGAATTTGCCCATCATTGTGTTCAAAACTATCAACAGTGTATTACCAGCCTTGAGACAGCTATCCAGGATCAGGATAGCCAGTTACTCCAGTCCGCAATTCATAAGATCACTACACTAAATAATCTATTTGAGCAGGAAGAGCTACAAAAAATGATGTCAGCACTAGCCGATGATAAGAAGAATTTTCATAATCAAAAAGCTCTACAAGACAGCATAAAAACAAAATGTCATGAGATCATTGACGAATTGAATAAAATAAGTGAAAGGTGACATGTGGCTATGTTTGATATTTAAAGAACAATTAAAAAACCAGCTTATTAATGGATGATAGGGTAACAAAATATTGCGGCCTTTTCATTGTGCTAAGCTCTCTTACAGTTATTGCAGGATGGGTTTGGGAAATCGAAATATTAAAAACCGTAGGTCCCGGATTTCCCTCAATGAAATTTAATACCGCCCTGGGATTTATGCTTTCTGGCACCCTGATCGTAATCTATGAGCGCGAAATTCCCCGTTATATTATGGCAATTAGCCTGATAATTTTAGCCGGGGCATCACTATTTGAAAACCTATCAAGTGCTAATCTGGGCATAGATCAGTTGTTTGTCTCAGATGATTCTTCGTCGGATGCTCCCGGTTTAATGTCATCAGGCACAGCTTTAAATTTTCTATTCTTTGGTATCTCGTTTCTATTTATCAAAAACCACAGGCTAATTCTCAGGAAAGTTAGTCAGCACTTATTGCTCCTAGTCTCTGCAATTTCACTTTTTGCCATATTAGGATTTATTTATGGAATTTCAGATTCAGACAGGCTGGTTTTCATCTCCTCAATGGCCATTCACACTTCAGTGTTATTTGGCCTTTGTTCAGTTGCCGCATCGCTGATAAATCCAAATCTTGGTCTTATCGATCTCTTAAATGGATCTGCTCCTGGAAACATACTGGCAAGAAGGATGTTTCCTACACTCATTTTTACTGTTGCTTTGATAGGTTACATACTTACAAATTGGTTGAAGCAGGGAATAATCTCTGATTCCACTACCATCATTTTATTCGGTTTGATAGTCCTTGCGGTTGCTTTGGTCTCAGTAGCCGTGATTGCTGTTTCATTGAATATATCTGATGAAGCACGACTCGAAGCAGAAATGAAACTGAAAGACATTAATCTCAACCTGGAAGAAAAAATTAATGACAGAACTTCCAGGCTGAAAGAAACTCTGGATTTGCTGCAAGAGACCAACCGGGTTGGCAAGGTGGGTGGATGGGACATTGACCTCGTTTCAAAGAAGGTTACCTGGACTCCTGTGACCAAGATGATTCACGACGTTACTATGGAGTACGTCCCTGATATGGATAAGGGTATCAGTTTTTATAAGCAAGGAACGAGTAGAGCACAAATTTCCAGAGCTATAAACGATGCTATTTCACTTAGACGTTCCTGGGATCTGGAGCTTCAAATTGTCACTTCTACTGGAAAAGAAAAATGGGTTAGAGTAATAGGCAAACCCATCTTCACGGAACGGGAATGCGTTAGACTTACTGGCACTTTTCAGGATATAGATAGTAGAAAAACTGCAGAAATCAATGCTAACAAAGAGCGCGAATTTCTACAGACAATTATTGATAATATACCCGTTAACATTTATGTGAAGGATAAAAATTTCAGAAAGGTGTTGGCCAATAAGGAAGAAGCCAAGTTTCTCGGTTATGACAATGCATCTGATATACTAGGTGAGGATGACTTCAAATACTACCCTGAAGACATAGCTAAAGCATTCACGGATCAAGACAGGCATGTGCTTGAAACAGGAGAGCCTATTCTGGGGCGAGAAACAAAAATTAAAATGCAGGATGAGTCTCTCAGGTGGATATTGATCTCAAAAATTCCGTTATTTGATAATGAAAACAAAACTACGGGTATACTGGGAGTGGGAGTGGATATTACCGATAGAAAAAATGATGAAGTAAAATTGCAGAACTATGCCATTCTTGAAGCTAAAAGCAAGGAGATGGAGGAGTTTGCCTATGTTGCTTCACACGACTTAAGAGAGCCATTATTAGCCATCAAAAATTATCTTGATTTATTACTGGAAGAATTTAGTCCTCAACTTGTGAAAGGAGGAGATTCAGATAGATATATCAGGTCCATTGTGAAAGGTGTCGTGCGGATGGATGATCTAATCAATGGTTTACTTGACTACTCGAGACTTAGCAAAACCCGAACTGTTGAACAAGTTGATATTCAAAAGACAATAAAGGAAGTTATTGAGGATCTAAATCCAATAATTGCAAATACTGAATCAACCATAACTATTGATGGAATATTGCCGAAGATATCTGGTTACAGTGTTCTAATCCGTTCCCTTTTCCAAAACCTGATATCAAACGCTATTAAATTCAAAAGAGCTGATACACCCCCTATTATTGAAATAAATTCAAAAAAAATAAAGGATGGTTATCGTTTTGAAGTAAAAGATAACGGCATTGGTATTTCGGAGAAGGACACAGAACAGATATTTGTTATATTCAGACGTTTACACAGGCAAGACGAATACCCTGGCACTGGAATTGGTTTGGCCCAGTGCCGGAAGATAACAGAACTTCACAATGGTAGGATTTGGGCAGAACCAAACATTGATGAAGGCAGCACTTTTTATTTTACTTTAAAGAACTTATAGCTATGAAAAAACTTAATTGTATTTTATTGGTCGATGACGATGAAGATTGTAATTTTTATCACAAAAAGGTAATTAATAAGTTGGACTGTGCAGAAAACACTCAGTTTGCAAGGGATGGTGTCGAGGCTTTAGATATTCTCAAAAAGAATGTCAACTCAAATGGAAATATCCCCGAATTAATTCTTTTAGATATCAATATGCCAAAGGTTAATGGTTGGGACTTCCTGGACCTGTACGGACAACTGGATGAGGTACAACAACAACAAATAACCATTGTGATGTTGACTACCTCTATAAACCCTGATGATAAGAACAGAGCGGATAATAACGAATTTGTGGATGATTTCCTAAACAAATATTTGAATGAAGAAGCATTATTAAAAATTCTGGAATCACATTTTCCTACTCACTTATCATAAAAAATGTCTTTGCCATTTATTCCAGGTAGTATGATAAAATATTTCAACTAGGCAATGGTGTATATGAACTGTTCAGGCACAAAGCTCGCCGAATAAGTCATCGATTTAGGTGTCATTAGCGTTTACTTCGAGTTAAACCAAATTAGAGTGATGTAATATGAAAGCACAATAATCAATATCAAAAGGTGAAGGACTCCAATAAGATTGACAACAAAGCACCTATCATAGCGATGGTAGGCATCTCAAGATACATGCTCAAAGATAGGTCTGCAAAGGACATATCTGTACAAGCAATTTCAATTATTGACCAATACCTGCAATCCATTGAAGACTCATCTTTGCTGAATGCTAAGCATAAGCCGTTTAAGCTAAACTATCTTGAAGAGGCTTTGTTAATGTGTGTGAGATTCCATCCGCTCTTTGAAAAATATACTGTTCAATTCGAAAGAAAATTTTCTGCTACTTTTTTGGTCGGACAAAGCCTGGTAATCTTTTCAGAAATATTGAAAGCCTTATCACTCATTGCCCAGGTTCAAGTAGCTGGACAGTTAAAAATTATTTTTGATTGTGATGACAAGCAGAAAAGATTAAGGGTTTACTTCAGAGGAAGTCATTTGTTGCCAAAAGACCAGGGTACAATTCGTCAATTATTTTCCAATAATGACCTGGAAATTCCCACCTCTGATAAATTATCCATCGACTTTGACACAGTTGTTTTACACTATCACCCTGTAGCCAAGAAAATAAACATTTCAGCTAACCAGTTTCCTTATTTATACAAAATCACAGGACAACAGGAAGATCTCATTGTAGATATCCTCGAAACAATAATGGATTCGGTACCTCTTGAAATGGAGAATCTGAATCAAGCTTATAGTGCCAAAGAATTACAAAATATTGGTGAAATAGCTCATAAAATGAAACCAAATTTCAAAAATATTGAAAGGCATGATATTGCAGATCTCCTACAGGAGATTGAACAAAATGCAATTTCCAATGATACACATGCACTCAAGCTAAAAATAAAAAAATTTCAAAAAGTGGCCCCATTAGCAATTAAAGATTTAGAAAAGTTCGCCCTCTAGCAAAGAAATTAAACCATCCTTTACTAAATTGACTGACTCAAAATCCAGGCTATGAAACAAAAGTTTACATGTATTGCTATTGATGATGAAATCGTTGCACTTAAGATTATTTCATCATTAATTGAGAAAACGGACGCTCTAGACTTGATAGATACATATCAGGACGCATCTCAAGGTGCTTCAGCAATCATCAGCAAAAACCCCGACATTGTTTTTCTGGATATTCAAATGCCGCGGTTATCCGGGATGGAAATAATCAAAAGTTTAAATAAAAAACCCCAAATAATCCTGGTCACCTCGCAGGAAGGCTATGCAGAAGAATCCTATGAATTTGAGGTTACTGATTACTTAGTTAAGCCTATCGAAAACTATGGTAGATTTCTAAAAGCTGTTGATAAAGCGATAAGAAATATTGAACAAAAATCAACTAAGTCTGACTCTAATAACATTTTTGTTAAAGCTGATTCGCTACTGGTTAAATTGAACAGCGATGAAATTATTTATCTTGAGGCATATGGGGATTATATCAAGGTCCATACCGAGAAAAAGACCTATACTACTCATGGCCGAATGATGAATGCAGAAAAAGTCCTGGACCCTCAACAATTTGTTAGAATACATCGGTCCTACATTGTCAGAATCGACAAAATTGTCAATGTTGATGTCAGTAATTTACAGATAGGAGATAAAATACTTCCTATTAGTAACTCTTTCAAGGACCAGTTAATGAGTAAATTAAAAACACTATAACGTTTATTCTATTCAGTACCGCACTTAAGGGTATAACCCCCGTTATAGTCCACCCTTCATAACTATTAACTCACCGAATTAAACCTCTGAAACAACGAAATTGCTGACTAACACTTATATATAACACCTATTTTGCCTCACATTCATAACAGTAAAATTATGGAGGCAATAACCCAATACCGCAAACCAGAACAAACTTTTCAGAGAAAGGAAGAAGAATTGGATTTAATTTTTGATAAATCCGCGGCCGCTTTTTACATCATGAAACTGGATGTCCCAATCGATTGGAACCGGGGTGCTGAAAATGAGAAATTACTAATTGATGCCTTTTATCATCAGCGGATTACCAGAGTAAATCAGGCATTTCTCAATCAACGTGGTGCATCTGAAGATGAAATCATTGGGTTGAGTCCCGCAGATATTTTCTCCGTACAAGTACAATCCGGAAAAGAATTACTCCAAGAACTATTCGATGATGGTCATTCTCACAAACTCACAAAATCTAGCAAATCAAACGGAGATGAGTTCTGGTCAGAAGGAGATTATACAGTTCTTTACGACGATTATGGTAGGATCACCGGTCACTTTTCAATTCAATTTGATGTGACTGAAAAACAACTCGCTCAGGATCAACTCACAAAAAGTGAACAGAAATTCAAAGGATTGTTCGACCATGCATCAGATGGGATCTTCATTTCTGATCAATCAGGAAATTTGATTGAAGCAAATCCAAAGGCTTATGAGACGCTTGGCTACGAAAAGAATGAGCTTCTCAACATGACGATTGCAGATGTATTAGACAAAGACCATCTGAAAAAACATCCGCTTGCCATTGATCGTCTGATTAATGGAGAAGAGTTGATCAGTCAGCGCATTGCCAAAAGAAAAGACAACAGTACTTTCGATATAGAGGTTAGCGCCAAAATGATGGAAGATGGCAATCTTCTAGCTATTGTTCGTGATATCTCCTCTCGTATTAACACTGAAAAAAAACTACTTGAAATCCAAAACTCTGTAGAAAAGAAGAGTCATCAACTTTTACTTGAAAAAAATCTGTCAGACACAATATTAGCTAGTCTTCCGGGGGTGTTTTACCTCTATAATCAGGAGGGAAAGTTTCTGCGTTGGAATAATAATTTTGCCAAGGTCACTGGTTATACGGATGCTGAGATTGCTAAAATGCATCCTCTGAATTTTTTCAGAGAGGAAGAGAAAGAATTATTAATCAGCAAAATATCAAATGTCTTTGTTGCGGGAGAAGATAGTGTAGAAGCACCCTTTCTATTGAAAAATGGGGAAACTATTCCATTCTATTTTACGGGCATAACTATTTATTATGAGGGTCAGACCTGTCTGATGGGAGTAGGAATAGATATCAGTGAAAAAGTTGAAGCCAAAAAACAACTAGAAAAATCAAACAGTCAGCTAAAGACTGCCCAGGAAATTGCTAAGACAGGTTATTGGGAAGTAGATATCCAAACCCAAAAAATATATTGGTCTGATGAAATGTATAACCTATTGGGGGTTGAAGAAGATTGTGAACCATTAACGCTAATGGAGACATACCAATTAATTCATCCGGAATATCACAAGGCTATCAAATCAAAACTTCATGAACTGAACAATAAAAAAGAAAAAGTTGAACATGAATTTAGGGCGACTAAATATGATGGTGATCCTTGTTGGTTCAAAGCAGTTTTAACACCTACACTCAATAATGAAGGCGAAATTGTTCATATGGAAGGAATCCTTCAAGACATTTCAGCTACTAAAGAAGGTGAAAAAAGGCTGAGAATCTCAAATGAACGACATGAGCTAATTTCAAAAGCCACTAATGATGGTCTCTGGGATTGGGACATAAAAGCGAATAAGATCACCGGAAATCAACAGTTTTTCAAACTCTGTGAAATTTCACCTAATCCAGATATGGAAATTGAGAGTGAGGCATTCTTTTCAAACATCCACCCTGATGATGCTATTGAATTAAGAAATATGGAACAGCACATTCCGGGTAAACCGAAAAATTCTATCAAAAGAAACTTTCGCTTCAAATCGGCCAAAGGTGATTACAAACATTTTCAGGATAAGGTTTATATCATTTATGATAAAAATGAACCGGTAAGGATGCTTGGTGCCATTCAGGATATCACAGAAAAAGTATTCGCCGACAAGAAAATCCTGCAAACTATAGTCAACACGCAAGAAAAAGAACGATTTGAAATTGGACGGGAGCTACATGATAACATTATGCAACTACTGGTATGTGCTCAAATGCAACTAAACCAGCTTGCCAACGATTCCGACGGTAACTCTCATGTACAGTTGAGCAAGGACTTCATCAAGGAAGGCATGAATGAAATCCGAAAGTTGTCACATCAGCTGGCACCTTCGAATGTTCTGAAAAAATCACTTGAAGAATCAATAAAGAGCTTATTAAACACCTTTAATCTGGAGTCAAAATACAAGATCAATTTCCAATCTAAAATCGATCACACCGTGATAGTTCAGAAAGATTTACTCCTCAATATTTATAGAATATTTCAGGAGCAAATGAACAATATTAACAAACACTCAAAAGCCAATGAAATCGATGTCGCTTTAGAAATAAACTCAGATTACATCGATTTAAGGCTCTCCGATAATGGCATTGGGTTTAAACCCGGCTCAGTAGAAAAGGGAATTGGATTAAATAATATTCAGCATAGAGTAGATGCACTGGAAGGTACTTTTAGAATAGATTCTAAACCAGATGAAGGCTGCGTAACTGCCGTGCAAATTCCGCTGTCGTGATCGTTGCAAGTTTCATTAATGTGATAATCAATATTTAGATTTTATTATTTAATCTTCTGCGAGTTTGATTAAATGTCGCATCACATTACGTAAAGATGTATTTTATGTTAATAAATTGTTAAGCAGTTAAAATCTTCATAATATTGATTTTTCATTTTCTAAAAGTAAAATCAATCATATTTCGTGGAGATCAATTCTCTCTTCCCCAAAATATTTCTTACGACTTTACTGAGCATTTTTTTGATGCACGTCACAAAATCTCAAAGCTTCATGGCAGAACGCTTTGGTGAAGGAATAAATATCGCAGCAAGGGATTCCAGTTTTTCCACAAAATTCGGGCTTCGGTTTCAGACCCTATACAGTGGTAGGCAGGACCTGGAAAACTCAGTGTGGAGCGAGAGTTTTTTAATCAGAAGATACAGGTTAAAATTTGATGGGTACGCTTTAGATCCCAGGATAGTATACAAGATAGAGTTGGGCCTATCAAACAGGGATACCCGCGCAGGCGCGATCCCTGAAAGTGGTGAGACAGCAAGCATCATCCTGGATGCTGTGATCAAATGGAATTTTGCCGGAAACTGGGTGTTGTGGGCAGGGCAGACTAAACTTCCCGGAAATCGAGAGCGGGTAATATCGTCACAAAACATGCAATTTGTAGACCGAAGTCTCGTCAATGCATCCTTTACCCTGGACCGGGATATTGGGATTCAAATACATCATAAGTTTAATATCAACAAGCTACTCATTAAGCATGCTATTGCCATTTCGGAGGGAAATGGAAGAAATCTAATTGCTGATAATCCCAAATCAGGCAGAGAATATACCGGTCGGTTAGAATTTCTACCCATGGGCGCATTCACCAACAAAGGTGATTATTTTGGTTCAGACCTGATGAGGGAATCGATTCCGAAATTGTCCATTGGCATTACAGGTGATTACAATAGTAATGCAGCCAGATCTCGGGGGAATCTCGGATCTTTTCTGATTGATACTACCGGTGAAGCCACCTACCTTTCCTCCAACCTGGCAACCGTCATGGTAGATGGGATCTTCAAATACAGGGGTTTATCGATTAGTTCTGAATACACGTATAGGGATGCCTCCGATAGAAAAGAGGGATATGGCTACGGCAGCGGAATCTTTGGTGCAATTGGGTACTTGTTCCCATCAAACTTTGAGATTGCGGGCCGGTACACACAGATCAATCCAATATCATCGTTTAGCTCTCTAAGCTCCTCAAAGGAATATACTATGGGCTTTTCATGGTATATCAGTAATCATGACCTAAAGATCCAAAGTGATATTTCTCACCTTACCAGAGCAGCGCAGGAATTCATTGTTTTCCGTCTTCAGTGTGAGCTGGCCATTTGATGACTTCTCCCTTTGAGGCTTTTCATTTGAATTATTTGGAAAAGCATTCTATCATTATCCGAAAATTCTATAAGCACATTGGAAATCCAGTACATTTTTGAGCTTTTCGGGACCTACTTTTTTGCCATTTCGGGGGCCCTGGCGTTGAAAGATAAAGAGCCGGATTGGTTTGCAGCCATGTTCACCGGATTCCTAACAGCAATTGGGGGTGGTACTTTAAGAGATGTGTTGCTTGACAGTTATCCACTTGTTTGGATCAGTGACATTTCCTTCATCTATGCCATTTTGTTGGGCGTAATCACTACATTTTTCTTCCACCGAACTGTATATAAGTTAAAAAAGACCTTGATGCTATTTGACACATTGGGTATTTCCTTCTTCACTATTTTGGGAGTAGAAAAAGCAGTCTCTTTAGGGTTTCGACCAGAAATAGCTGCTATCATGGGCATGTTCAGTGGAGTGATGGGTGGAGTGATCAGGGATACCCTTACGAATGAGGTACCTATCATTTTCAGAAAGGAGATATATGCTACTGCATGCCTGGCTGGTGCCGGGTGTTACCTGATTTTAGATTCATATGTGCTACGACAATGGAATTTGGTGATTTCAATTTCATTGATCGTTTTGATCAGACTACTTGCTGTTTATAAAGGCCTCACATTACCCAGATTGAAATAGAGTGATGCCCTTTTAAAATGGCAGGCATTAAAATCACTTTGATCAATCAACAGCCAAAAAGTGTGTAAAAAATGTCCTCCCGGGTAATTTTTCCTCAGCTGATGAGCATGGAATGTGCTTTTAATTGCATTTTAAGCCCTTTATTTCTGGCACACTTCATGTCTGATGAAATTATCACTTTAAATGTATAATGAAAAAGATAGTAACTATCCCGGATTACGAACGGCTAATGGCCAGGCGTTATTATGCCCTTTTACAAGCCAAAATACCTGAGATCGTAGAGCATTTCTTTTGTGAGTTGATGTATGCACAGCTTCTGGATCAAACGAAAATATCCGAGAGAGTAATCACCATGAACAGCAAAGTGTTACTAAAGGAATTACGCTTAGGAAAACAAATCGAGCTGCACATAACCTATCCTGAAGAAGCCAACGAGCTGGATAGAAAAGTGTCAGTTTTTTCAAATATTGGCAGTGCTCTTCTTGGTAGAATTGTTGGAGACCATGTCTCCTGGAAAATAAAGGACAGGGTAGCTGAATTTGAAATTCTTAAAGTAACCTATCAACCTGAGGCTGTGGGGCGATATGATCTATAAGCAATGGAATAGGTGCCATGACTCAATCTAGATGTCATGGTATCCTACTCTGCTTTTAAGCTCCCCCAAATAGCATTTCCTGAAATCTATTTTTTGGTTACCAAAACCTATTCCATTGACTTGGATTGCGTACAATACATTGATCCACAGACATGTTTAAATACATTCTAAGTGATATATGGATGATCCTCAATCCAGTTTGGAAGTGGCTAAATATGATTGTTCGAAGAAAAATTTGCAGTAAGACCATTAAAATCGTCTAAAATCTAAGTAAATTCGGTAAAACCGGCTTTGGAAAGTGATTTCAACTATCTACCTCAAGAATTATTCCTTTAGGGAATAGACCAAATTTTAAACTATTATGAGACTCCAATATCAAGGGCTTACCCAGGCCGAAGCTGAAGAATCCAGAAAAAAATATGGTAGCAACGCACTCTCTCCATCAAAAATTGAAGGTTTTTGGGACAAGCTTAGGGACAATTTAAAGGACCCTATTATCATTATCCTGAGTGTTGCACTCGTATTGATTTTTGTGCTATCCCTCTTTGGGATGACTGAATGGTACGAAGCTGTAGCAATAGGTGCCGCAGTGATTCTGGCTACTCTCGTTTCTACTTTTTCAGAGTATAAAAATGAAACTTCCTTTCAGAAGTTACAGGAGGAAGCCTCGAGGATAAAAGCGAATGTCTTAAGAGATGGCCATGTGGTTCAGCTTCCGGTCAATGATGTGGTAAAAGGAGACTACGTATTGCTTCAGGCAGGAGACAAGGCTCCTGCAGATGGATATCTCATTTCAGGAGAGGCCAAGGTGAATCAGGCCTCACTTACGGGTGAAGCAGAGGCTGTGGAGAAGCACGCCATTGGTCCGGATGATCTGCCCGAAAATAAGGACCTGGCTAACCACTACAGCGTATTCAGAGGTTCTGTGATCGAAGATGGGGAAGCAATTCTTGTAATTGAAAGTGTAGGTGACAATACCTTTTATGGGGTCTTATCCAAAGAGCTGGCCGAATCAGATGACCGGCTTTCTCCTTTACAGCTCAAACTCAAAGGCCTTGCAGAGCTCATCAGCAAGTTTGGATACATAGCTGCCATTCTCATATTCTTCACCTTTATGTTTCAAAAATCGGTGATTGCTAATGGATTTGAGATTGAAGGCATCGTTGAATACTTTGGAAATTGGCATACCGTGGTAAGTGACTTGCTTTCAGCGGTGGTGCTGGCAATTATCATTGTGGTAGCTGCCGTACCGGAAGGGCTTCCAATGATGATTGCCATTGTGCTGTCCCTCAATATGAGGAAACTTCTGAGTGAGAAAGTGCTTGTGAGAAAACTCCTGGGAATTGAAACTGCAGGCAGCATCAACCTGCTATTCTCAGACAAAACAGGAACCATTACCAAGGGCCGGCTGGAAGCAAAACTGTTCATCACCGGTGCTGGAAACATTTACGAAGGCTTTCAAACGATCCCAATCACCTCCCGATCCCTGGTTTCCTTTTCAATTACTGAGAACTCTTCAAGCTTTGTCTCACCTGCCGGCGAAATTGTAGGCGGGAATGTTTCTGAGCAGGCCTTACTTATGTTTGTCCAGAACAATAGTGACCAGGAAGTCTATGAGGCTGTTCGCCAGAAAGAAATCCTCTTTAACAGTCAAAGAAAATATTCAGCCAGCCAGGTCAGATCAGATTTCATCCCTAAAGGATTCCAGTCCAATCAACTCACTTTGATCAAGGGAGCTCCTGAGGTTATACTGGACATCTGTAATCACTTTCACCATGAAGATGGGAAAATCGAGGTCTTTAGTAACAAAAAGGAAGTCAATGCCAAGCTCGATGAGTTGGCTGATTCCGGTATGCGCCTGATTGCACTGGCTGTCTCAGAGAACGAACTGAATGACTCCCAATCCTTACCAGCTAATGCTGTTTTGGTGGGGCTCATTGGAATTAGAGATGAAATACGGGATGAATCACATGCCTCTATCGAAGCCATGCATAAGGCTGGTGTTCATGTGGTAATGATCACTGGAGACCGTACTGAAACAGCCAAATCCATTGCCAAAGAAGTAGGCTTGCTTACAAAGGAGGACGACATCGTGCTTAAGTCTTCGGAATTGAATGCTATGTCGGATGATGAGGTCAAAGCCATTCTCCCTCGACTGAAAGTAATTGCAAGGGCTTTGCCATCGGACAAGAGCAGGATGGTAAGGATCTCAAAAAGTGTAGGAAAAGTGGTGGGTATGACCGGAGACGGTGTCAATGACTCAGCTGCACTGAAACAGTCGGATGTAGGTTTTGCTATGGGAAGTGGCTCGGAAGTATCAAAAGAAGCTGGGGATATTGTAATTCTCGACGATAATTTCCATTCAATCAACAACGCTATCAGGTATGGAAGGACCATTTTTAAATCCATCAGAAAATTCATTGTATTCCAACTCACAGTGAATGTGGCAGCTGTGACAACTGCTTTCCTGGGACCACTCGTTGGGATTGATTTCCCCCTGACTATCATCCAGCTGCTTTGGATCAACATGATCATGGATACCCTGGCTGCAATTGCCTTCGGAGGTGAGCCCGCTCTGGAACGCTATATGAACGAGCCCCCAGTAGATCGGGAAGCTCATATTCTCACAAAGAATATGGGTTCTTCTATTCTAACCAGTGGATTATTTATCACCTTCTTTTCTATCTTTTTCCTCTCTTTTGAACCGTTCCATCAGCTATTTACACGAAATGGGATGATCAATGAAGCTGTCTTTCTTACAGCTTTTTTCAACATTTTCATTTTTATGATCCTGATCAATGCCTTCAATGTAAGAACAGAAAACCTGAACCTACTCGAAAACCTTAGGCAAAACCCTGGCTTTCTACGGGTTATGCTCATGATTTTTGGGCTGCAGGTAATCTTTACTTATATAGGTGGTACTATCCTGCGTACTACTCCACTGACTTTTCAGGAATGGATGTATGTATTGGGATTTGCCTTGTTGATTATTCCGGTAGACCTTGTCAGAAAGACGATATTTAGAATGAAAAATGCTCCGGTCACCAATTGAAAAATGATGTAATACACGAATTGCATCATGTGACACAATGCTTTTTACGTATTGAGAGCCTACATACTCTCAAGTAGGACTTCTTTCAAAGGTCACTATCCCATTCATCAATGACTTTTTGGAACTGCTCATTGTAATCGGGGTCATTTTCATGAAAAACGAAATTGCCAACTTTACGAATGTCATCCTCATTGGTTCTATTATAACGAATAGGTGGTGTTTCTTCTCCACAAAACAGGTAATTTCCTTCTACAATGTTTGTAGTTGCCCGATGGAACCTAAGGGGTGATTTTGCGATATTATATATAAGGTTACCGGATACCACAACATCAGTTGTTCCTTCATCTAAAAACATCCCATTGCTTTCCGCCCTGCCTGCATTCAGATCCACATCGTGAATTCTGTTATTCTCAATCCTACTCCCCGGTTGCAAACCCAACATATAAATACCCCCTCCGTCACTCAACTTCTGCATGATGTGGTGAATATGGTTTCCCTCAATCTTGTTGTCACGACAAGGTGTTGGTACAGGACTCCAAACCCATCCAATAGAAATCCCTGTATAAGGCAAATATGAAATGGTGTTGTTCCGAATAGTAGTTTCAGCTGTTAACCCACACCAAATTCCCACAGCCCCATAAAACTGCTGACCGCATTTAGTAATTGTGGAGTTCTCAATGGTATTGGCCTTGGCAGCCTGCTCCGGTGCCGACTTGTACCAGGTATCTCCGTCTACTCTTCTATCAGTCCCTTCGCCAATCATGATCCCATTCCCGGAAATATCTGTAAAACTGCAATTTGTGATCACACAGTCTTTACTACCAGCTCCAAGCCATAGTCCAGAGCCTCCCAGTTGCTGGAAGGTGCAATCAATAAAACTGCAACCCTGTACCCATTCTCCTTTTACAGCTGCGGGCACCTCTGCCCATCCATCGCGATCCGGCCTTGGATCAAAGTGACAGGCCTGTATACCACAATATCCGAGTGAGGGAATTTGCCAGGCCGAATGTTGAAATACAATTCCTTCAAAATGGATATTCTTCACGCTCCTTTCTTTAGTTCCTTCAAGGTGCACCAGACCGGAGACATGGGGAATTGCAATCGGTTGTTCGCCGGGCGTTAAATCATCGGGTAGTTTAAGATAAATAGCATTTTCGGTTGACTGAAAATACCACTCATAGTCAGCATCAAGGAATTCGATAGCATTTTCAAGATAATATCGGGGATGCGGTTCCCAATGGTCAATATGGAAAAAATCGGGACTTTTTGCTCCGATAGAATCCACGGTTGTGAGTTTATTGACCGCGAGGTCAATTTCTTTGACAGTAATCCGTGAGATTGACCAGTCATGAAGCAATACAAGTTCAATATTTTCCGGAGTATCCGGAACCGGAAAATCATTAGGTTCAAAGAAAAAATGCGTGCGACGATCATTACCTGCTTTGGCTACATGTAAAAATCCGTCATTGGGAAACCGTGCCCGTGTGGCACGTTGATCACCAACAAAAAGTTCCCGTGGCGCCTTTTCTGGACCAACTAAAAGCTTTGCCTTCCACAATCCATTTGACAGCTTTTCCCAGCCATTTATTTCCTTACCACCAGAAATGATGGGCACCTCTCCTGGTAGTGCTTTGATAAAAAAATTCCCCTCCTTATTCTCTAGCACTTCTGAATCAAAGACAATTGGTTCTTCAAGAAAATATTTTCCGCCGGTCAGCCATAGTGTGCAGTTTTCATCAAGATCCTTTTCAAAAATACCGGTTACGATTTCTACTCCTTTGTGGAGAGTGGCAAATGGTCTTTCCTTCGTCCCGGGATTGGAATCACTACCGATTGGGGATACCCAGAAATCAGCAGAAACCCCTACAGATATCTGAAAAAAAAGGGCTGTGGTAAAAATCAAGTGATTAAAGGGAAGAGCTCTCATAGATGTGATTCTGATTCAAACCGTCAAGTTAGTGATAAGGCTTGGTTACCAGACAAAGGTTAGTCATTTAAAAGTCACTTAATGGTGACTTTGCGCTGAAGACTGGGCTCGAACCAGTGACCCTCTGATGGTCAGCCAAAAATGAGCTAGTTTGTACCATTTAAGCAGATTTGAATATATCAGCAAGCAGAAAGTGGAATAGACTATTCCTTTTGACTATAAACTGTTTGCCTTTTACGTTTTACATATCCTAAAAGCTGTTTGGGTGTAACTATATGACACAATAATGGGAGTTTCTTAACCTTATTAACATTACTAGGCTTATAGGTCATATTTCTGTAAATATTTTTGAATCTTGTTAACACCTCTACCGGAAATATCCGCTTACCTTTCTTTTCAAGAATATTCCCATGCTCATCATACCATCTTATCTCACAATGCCAAAAATTTGCATAGGTTGGAATATGCTCTACTTTGCATTTATATGATATATTAGTTTGCAACGTTGGGTGCGTATCATTGAATGGATAGTTATTGATCTCCTCAAGTTTAAAAAATATACAGTCCTTACTATTAAGTATTTCAAATTCTGAATTATTGGGAGTTTTTGCTTTAGAGAGTGGTGTCCACCTTTGATGATAGTCAAATTGATTTAGATCCTTCAGAATTTCAAAATTAGCATGATCCCTTTCATAGTGCCCTCCTAGACTAACTGAGAGGTCTTTTAATAATGATGATCTCTCAGCAATTGCACTATTTAAATCGATGTCTATAAGTTCTTTGTCACAATTCCTTAAAAGCCAATAGCCTTTGGTACGGCTTAGTCTATTTAGGTTTATAAACCCATAGAAAATCTTTGGAAGAAGCTTAGATGGATAATTCAAGCTAATGATTAATAAATTCTATACAACGAATTTATCTAAGTGATCTGACAAATCCTTGAATTTATTAAATTTCAGTTCGCTTACCAGAACGTTATTTATGTAAGAAACAATGAATGTATCAGTTGAATTATCTTCAATCAAACCAGGATAGAAATCTATTATTAATTTTCTGTTAGGATCAAATTTGACATGGAGGTCAAAACTCATTTCCTCTGTAGTTTCCAAATGAATATCCTCAATGTTTAAGGAGTGAATAAAACTGATGACAGAGTAAAAATTTAATGTAGTATTCTCAAAGTCAGCAAGTTCTTCAAGTATATATGTCGATTCCATATATTTAGTCCATGCTTTGATTATTTTTCTCTCAACATTTTCATTTTTAATTCTTTCATTACTTTCAAGCTGTGAAGGATTTAAAATCTCAAATGTTTTATCATCCAAATTTGTAATAGTAGATAGATCCAAATCAGAACCATGAAATACATGTATCCCTTCTCTTTTTGGAATTAGATCATGATTCTCAATTCTTGGATGAAAATCAAGAGTTTGACTTGTGTCTTGCGGGGGTGTACATGGTGTAGGCATAACCTTAGTACTTAACGTTAAGTGAATTCAAATATTCTAGTTTTAATAGTTTTTCAAAAACTATTTCCTTTTCTATTTCATGAATAAGATCCAAGTTTGATAAAAACTCATTCTTACTGTAAAATTCTTTATCCTTATTAACAATAATATCTATATCAATAACTGACTTAGTTACATCTTCAACTACATAACCATTACCCACATTCAAAATTACTCTGCATCCATTTTGAATAAATTCTGTTTTAACATGAGTATTTTTTTGATGCTCACCAAATTGATTAAGATTGAATTTCGGTTTGATCAGATCAAATATATTTTGCTCATCAAAAATATTAATGTATCTCAGACCTATTCTAAATGGTTTCTCAAAAATCTTACCCTCAGTCACCAAAATATCATAGGCGCTTATTATCTCTCTCTTAAATTCCTTCCATAAAGGATACTTCAGGTGATGGTTAAATACAATTGAATTATTTTGAAAAGAAATTTTTATATTTTCCTTGTGCAATAATGGTGCCCTGAAAGTTGGATTACTGCCACTAGGCTGAAAGGACCCTGGTGAATATTTATACTTGATCTTTTGGAGCAGTAAATAGGCTTGACCAGCTATAAGATCAGGATTGATTTTATCCAAGAATCTCACTTCAACAATACTGTCTTTTAGAAAATCTGGATCAATTTTCGAGGGTATCGGCATAAGTTGAAGTATAACGATATAGCATTATTGCATATCTGCTCCAAATATATAACATTTTTTACGTCTTGATGTTCCAAACTTATTAATGGTATATATGTGCTATTTTATCCCTCTATCAGAAGTGTTACCAAAAAAGTACCTTCCAGCGAAAATTTAAAGGGCAGAATGCAAAAGTGGCCTACAGTCAAGCTCACACAATTACATCTCACTTAAATTATTGCCATTTTGAGCATAAAAAAAGCAATTAACAAAATGTTAACTGCCTAATTTACAATGCTCCTCAGACTGGGCTCGAACCAGTGACCCTCTGATTAACAGTCAGATGCTCTAACCAACTGAGCTACTGAGGAGTATGTTTTTTGGTTCCTTTTTCCTCAGGTCTGAACCAATGACCCACTGATTAACTGGCTACCTTCCAGTGTCAGATGCTCTAACCTCCCGATAACTATCGGGAGAGCTACTGAGGAATATTTATTTTAACTTCCTTTCCCTTATCCGAAAAGGACTGCAAACTTACGGGGATGGAAAATATTAAGCAACAGATATTCAAATAATTTCTCAAACTTATTCCTTTCAAATATCACAAAATCTGCACCGACAAAAAAAGCTTGTTTCATTGACCTCTAAACCACATGTTTTTCATGAAGACCCTTATTAATTGCACTTTTTTTGACTTTATTTGTGTTGTAGAATGATTTTAGCATACACATTCCACCCCACCACCAAGCTATGAGAGTGTTCTGCTAATCGGAGGATAAGTGCAATCAATCGAAATTATGTGATTTATTTTCTAACGGTTCCTTTATTTAGGCATATAATTTGTAGAAATTGATTAGCAGCTAAATAAAATTATGTTTTTTGTCATCGCCATACTATCTGCCTTTCTGGTCACTTTTGTGCTGTTGCCTGTGGTTATCAAGGTAACCAAGTCGATAAAACTATTGGACCTGCCAGACAGAAGAAAAGTTCACCTTGAAGGTACTCCATCCATGGGAGGTATTGCCATTTTCTTTGGCTTCATGATGGCTATCTTCATGACGCTCCCAGCAACAGATTTAGTATCTAACAAATATCTGTTCAGCGCAGTTAGTTTAATATTTTTTCTGGGCATTCGGGATGATATTTCCAGTCTGATCGCCCATCAAAAACTTATTACACAGGTGTTTGCAGCTGTACTTGTTGTGTTTTTAGCGGATATCCGCCTCACCGGATTCTATGATGTAGCCGGCATTGGTGCCCTCCCTTTCGGCCTCGATTATATCCTTTCTATTTGCGTGATTGTAACCATGACCAATTCCTTTAACCTAATTGATGGAATAGATGGTTTGGCAGCTAGCCTTGGAATAATAATCTTGCTATTTTTCTCTTGGATACTCTATACAGTCAATGCCATGGATCTGGCTCTAATAAGCTTTGCAGTATCCGGATCATTGCTTGCATTCCTTATTTACAACTGGCACCCATCCAGAATATTTATGGGTGACACGGGGTCGATGATACTTGGTTTCCTGATTTCGACACTTGCTATCAAAGTGATAAACGTAAGTGACGGCCTGGCTATCAACGCTCTGATTGATATTCAATCAAGTGTGGCGCTGGTTATTGCCTGCCTGATAGTTCCATTTTATGATACCCTAAGAGTTTTCACGATTAGGTTTATTCAGGGAAGGTCTCCTTTTAGCCCTGACAGAAATCACATTCATCACAGCTTCCTGAAGCTTGGTCTGAACCATGCCCAGGCTACACAGATTCTTGCCCTGTACAATATCACAATGATTGCTGTGGCGCTGCTATTAAACAGCACTTTCAACAACAGTGTACTGTTATTACTCCTTTTTGGTGTCACGTTTGGTTTTGGCACGCTGGTAGATCACCTTGTCTCTAAGAGGAGAATGCTTGGTGCAACAGCTAAATTGGAGGCAGCAAAAACCATGTCCATTTCAAAATCCGCATAAGATCGAGTCCTAAAATAGGCTTCTTCTTTCTCTTGTAGCACATAACAAGTATGGCTTTATTACTTTTGCCAGCCATATAAGATTATGAAAAAGGAAATTGAAGCATATAAAGAAGAGGTAAAAGCATTTGTTGCCGATAATAGTCAAAAGTTGGAAAGTTTTCGGCTCAAATTTATCAGCAAGAAAAGTGTCATCAATGATCTCTTTGAGTCTTTCAAGAAAGTAGCTCCAGAAGAGAAAAGAGTGATTGGTCCTGCTCTGAATGAGCTCAAGCAGATGGCTATGGCTCGACTGAAAGAGCTTTCGGAGAACCTGGAGTCTAACAGCTCTGATAGGTCTTCTTCAATTGATGTTACACTTCCTCCCGTATATGAGAAGGGGTCTATTCATCCACTCTCCAGGATCAGGAACCGAATCATCCGGATTTTTGAAAGACAGGGGTTTTCAGTAGCTGATGGCCCTGAAATTGAGGATGACTTTCACAACTTCACTGCACTAAATTTCCCTGAAAACCATCCTGCGCGTGAAATGCAGGACACCTATTTCATCGAAAAGAATCCTGACATCCTATTACGCACACACACTTCCAACGTGCAAATTCGGTTGATGGAAAATGGAAAACCTCCATTCAAAGCTATCATGCCTGGTAGGGTATACCGAAATGAGGCCATCTCAGCAAGAGCTCATTGCTTCTTTCACCAGGTAGAAGGGCTTCATGTAGATAAGAATGTAAGCTTCAAAGACCTGAAACAAGCCCTCTACCACTTCGCGACAGAAATGTTTGGCAAAGACACTCAAATCAGGTTCAGGCCCTCATTCTTCCCTTTTACGGAGCCAAGTGCAGAAATCGACATCAGCTGCTTTATTTGTGGTGGGTCCGGTTGTAAGATCTGCAAGCAAACAGGCTGGGTTGAGATAGGTGGATCTGGCATGGTAGATCCTCATGTATTGGAAAGCGTAAATATAGACCCTAAAGAATATAGTGGTTTCGCTTTCGGAATGGGCATTGAGCGAATAGCTATGCTCAAATACCAGATCGATGACATTCGACTGTTCTCGGAAAATGATCTGAGGTTTTTGCAGCAATTCTGATCAGAGCAGCTTTTCTATCAGCATTTCTTCGGTAATACCTTCTGCTTCAGCTTTAAAGTTTCTCACGATCCTGTGGGTGAGAATTGGTTTAGCCACAGCCTTTACATCCTCAATATCAGGTGAATATTTACCATTGAGTAAGGCGTTGCATTTAGCACCAAGAATCAGAAACTGGCTGGCTCGGGGGCCAGCACCCCATTCCAAAAATTCATTACTTTCCGCAGCTGCCATAGCTGTGCCCGGACGTGTTTTATGTGAAAGGTTCACTGCATACTCTAAGACATTGTCAGCCACTGGTACTTTCCTTACCAACTGCTGATATTCTATGATTTCTTTTTTGGACAATACTTTACTTACCTCATCCGTAAGTCCGGTAGTGGTCTTTTTGACAATCTCCAGCTCATCTTCTAATGAGGGATATTCCAGCTTGATCATGAACATAAACCTGTCTAGCTGTGCTTCCGGAAGCGGATAGGTACCCTCTTGCTCAATCGGGTTTTGGGTAGCCAGCACGAAGAATGGCTTATCCAGCACATAATGCTTGCCACTGATGGTGACAGCTCCTTCCTGCATTGCCTCCAGCAAAGCAGATTGAGTCTTGGGAGGCGTTCTGTTAATCTCATCCGCCAGGATAACGTTGGCAAAAATAGGTCCCTTGATAAACCTGAAATTTCTTTCCTGATCCAAAGTCTCAGCCCCCAGCACATCGCTAGGCATGAGGTCAGGTGTAAACTGAATCCTGCTAAATTCCAATCCAAGACTATTGGCAATGGTATGCACCAGGAGGGTCTTTGCTAAACCTGGCACACCAACCAGTAATGAGTGGCCCCCACAAAAAATTGAGGTAATCAGTAGCCTCACTACCTCTTTCTGCCCGATTACAGATTTTCCAATTTCGTTCTCAAGCTTCTCAAAGGCCGTGAATAAATCATTGGCCAGGGCTACTTCATTTTCAATTTTTGCCATGGATCCTTTTTAAGTTATTGTGTCAGGAGGTTACATGTATTATACTCCGGATCGATTTCAATATACACATCCCCTCTGGCTGATTCAAACCACTCATTCAAAATTTTTGCTTTTTTAGATTCAAGTGTTGCCCTGGCGATCCGTTGATAATCCTGTCGAAGGTTGGCCTGATGAGGTGGTACCTTGTCTTTGTAATAAAGCAACCTGAATGCTGTAGATCCATCGGGCTGCTGAAAAGAGATAGGCTCCGACACAGCTCCTACCTGCATAGTATCTAGCGTGAAGAAGATGGTAGGGTCCAACTGGTCGATAGGCACCCTGGATGATCCTGCCTGATCAGTGAAAAATCCTCCATTGTCAGACGTCATCTGATCATCAGAATGTTCTTTGGCAGCATCTTCAAATGAAATACTGTCCTTTAGAACCTCTTTACGCAGACTGTCGAGGAATAGCCTTGAGTCTTCAATATCCTTCTGTGAGGGCTTTGGAATCAATAGAATATGCCTGGACCTAAAGGTGTTTCCTCTCCGCTCCTGCAACTCTATCAGATGCAATCCAAAGTCTGTCTTTATGGGTCTTGACAATTCACCCGGTTTCATCGTCATAGCCGTAGCTTCAAATTCAGGGGCCAGGTCACCACGTTTGAAGAATGGTAACTGTCCACCTTTTGAACCAGACCCCGGGTCTTCGGAGTATTGACGAGCCAAAGCCTCAAACGACTCACCGGACACTATTCTAGCCCTGATATCATTGAGCTGATCACGTGCTTTGTCAATTTGTTCCTTGCCTGCTTTTGGTATCTTCACGATCTGGGCAGCAGTAACTTCTGTTGAGAAATAAGGAAGGGAGTCCCTTGGTATGTTATTGTAAAACCGTCTTACCTCAGCAGGTGAAACTTTAAGCTCAGAAGTAATTTCTCCCTGCATTCGCTGAATGATCAGCTTTTCTTTTTCCAGTTCAAAAAGCTCTTCTTCGAACTGTTCCATGGTCTTGCCATAGTAACGCTCCAGCTCTTCAACCGTGCCCAGCTGTGAAACCAGATAATCTATCTTTTGGGAAAGCATCGCCTGAACCTCTTCGTCCGCCACCTCAACGGAATCTATCAGTGACTTGGCAACCAACATCTTGTTCACAACTAGGTTCTCAAGTATTTGACATCGGGCATTAGTCCCTCTGAATTCACCCCTGGACAGATACTCCAGATACGCTTTTTCCAGGTCAGATTTTAAAACAATAAAATCATCTACTTTGGCCACGATCTTGTCAATGACGACATCCTGACTAAATGCAGGAATAGCCATGAGGCAAAATGCACTAATGGCGATAAATCTCGAACAGGTTCTCTTCACGCGCTTCATTATATATCTTTTCTTCGAGTTCTTTCTTTAATGTAAGTTTCCTCTTGTTAATAATTATACTCTTTATATCCTCCTTAATAAACTCTAACGGGGAAATCTCATCAGAAATTTTAAATTCAAAGATCTTTAAAAAATGGATCTGATCGTCCCTGGTTGCTTCTGAGTAGGTATTTCTCGATAGAAAATCAGTCTTATTCTGAATGGTTTCCAGCGGAGTGCCTATGATTACATCATCAAAAATAACCCAGAGAGAGTCTTCTAAAAAAGATTTAACACTAAACCGGGAGCTATATGCCTTGATATCTTCCAGGTTGGATTCAGGGTAGGCCCTGAAATTTCTTCTAAACTGATTGAGGTCTGGAGCATTGGAGGGCACCTGAGCATAGATGCATCTGATGATATTTTGCTTCAACAAAAAATTGTCTGACTTCTCTTCATAATACTTCTCAATATCTTCCTGGCTCACCTCAGTATTCAGGTTCCTCTGGATATATTGCTTTTCAAAGTTGTGAACAATAAGTGCATACCGATAATCCAACACCTTACGTTCAATTTCAGCTTCGTTGTAATCTACTACTTGAGAGGACCTGAATATCATCAACTGTTTCTCTACCCAGTCTGCTATATATCTTTCTACAAGCTTTGTGCTATCCTCAGGCGAAATATTCTGAGGGAGCAAACCCTCCAGGTCAGAAGGATACAGGTAGTTGTCTACCGCTTTGGCAATAGGAAGCTCATCAACTTCCTGTTTAGGTTTAAAAAATTCGCAGGAGCCCAGCAATAGGATGCATCCTAATATGGCAATTCTCATACTTCGAAATTCAGTTTCTTCGTGAGTTTACAAATATTATAATTCTTCTCTGTCGAAAACTCAATTCCGTCCATTATTCTTTTGACCAGTATCAACCCAAGGCCTCCTTTTCTCTTTGAGGAGACAATCTCCTCCATAGATGGCTCATGATATCCTTTTATATCAAAATGTTTTCCCGTATCTCTGATTATAAACTCAAGCTGCTTGGATGGCACATATTCAATCCGTATATCCAGCTTCTTGGATGGATTACACCCATTGGAATGGATCATCATATTGGCACATACCTCGTCTACTGCCAAAATGATTTTATGACACTCCACTTCTTCCAGCTGAGTATCGTTCAATACCTCCGCCACAAAGCTCCTGACCTTTTCAAGGTTGGTCTTGCTACACGGTATGGACAGCTTATACTGCATCGATGCCTTCAGACTTAGTATCTACCATTTTGATAATATGTTGGAGCCCAAGGATCTCAAAAACTTCTCTCACTTTAGGCTTCAAACCAAATAAGATCATCTTCCGTTCATTCTCTTTAAATTCCTCGAGATAGGAGATAAAAACACCCAATCCGGCAGAAGAAATGTATTCCAGATTTTGAAGGTCGATGAGTAAGTTGAGTTTCTTTTCGAGTGCCTCCTTTATCGCATCGTCCAGTTCAATGGAAGAGCTGGCATCCACTTCGCCATTTACCTCTATCAAACAATAATCTGCCTCTTCTTTGGTACTTATTTCTACCATTTCATTTATTATAAAAATTTCAATGTGACCAATGAATAGTCATCATCCAGTTTATTTCCAGCTAAAAATTCGTTCAAGTCTTTAATGATCCCCTTTCTCAGGTCGGAAGGTGTGCTTCTATCATTTTCAAGGAATGCCTTTTTCAAACCATCTGAGCCAAACTGCTGTGAGTCTTTGTTTCTGGCCTCGGTGATTCCGTCCGTATATAAGAGCAGCAAATCCCCTGACTGATATTTAATACTATTCCTTTCAACGTAAGTCGCATAGTCAGAGTTTCTTACTATCCCCAATCCCAAACCTTCTGTCTTGAAGTAGCAGGCGTCCTGTGTTTCATTTCTAAAGAAAAGCGTGGGGCAATGCCCTGCCCGAACAAAATTTATTTCCTTTTTATTGGTGTCAATCTCAAAATATGTAGCCGTGATAAATGAGGAAGGTTCCAGACAGTCTCCCAAGGCTGCATTGGCTCTAACGATAAATTCTGTCACACCATCCTGGTTTTGCGCCAGACTATGAAATACACCTTTCATTTGTGCCATGTTGAATGCTGCAGAGGTACCTTTTCCACTCACATCGGCAATGATTAGCTTATAGTTACCACCCCCCATGTCCACCATATCGTAATAATCGCCACCGACTTCATCAGCGGCAAAGGACACTGCATCTATCTCAAAATCACTGGTACTAATGAGTGCTGAAGGAAGAAGGCTCTTCTGGACACTTTTAGCAATCTTTAGCTGCTCCTTGTATCTTTCGTTTTCAATGGCCTCAGAGATGAGTCTAAAGTTCTCAAGAGAAACACTTGCCTGAGACACAAACGTGACAATGATATCAACCATCTCCCTGTTAAAGGCATCAACAACCTCTTGTAACAGCACCAAAGTACCCTCCTGCTTTCCTTTTACCATAATGGGCAGAGCAATGATGGATTTATACTCGGGATGTTTTACAACTCCTGAGGCCTTCCCGCTGGAAAAATTTCCTTCGAACTTTTTGTCTAAAACTGAACGAAGATATTCAGCCTTCACCCCGGCTTTTATCTCCTTTACTTTCTCATCTGCAATAGACCTGGTAATAAGTATCTCAGTGGGGCTATCCATCTCTATCCATGCCGCATCAGCAAATACTGCACTCATCGAACTGTCCAACAACACATCATAGGTCTGCTCGATGCTTTGACCACTTGGTATAGCCTGGCTCAGCTTTTGAAAGTCTATAGCCTCCTGAAGCTTACGCTCAAAAACAGAAGAAGTAGGCAAATTGAAAATCGTAACAAGGATGGCCACTACTGCATATAGCAGAATGAAAATGAGCAGTGCGACTACAAATACTCTGTCTAACAAGTCAATGGTAAGCGACTCAGTAGAAGAAAATGTGATCAGGAAGAGTAAAAAATGGTAAACATATACACCTGACAACAAGATGAAAAGAATACTCTTCCATTTCTGCTTAAAGTTGAGATAAGCTATCCACTTCAGGTTGAATGACAATACCAGGGCAAAACCCAACAGGAAGATGAGGAAAATATTGAAATTGGTAGTCATCAGCTTGTTGTCAAACAGGTCGAACAACAAACTGGATAGTAAGGCATACTCAAAGAAGTTCCACAGCTGGATAAGCGACTTGGACTTCTGGTAGAGAATCAGTCGCTTCCAAACCACAAATGTGGACACAAGGAAAACAATGACAAGTCCACCTACAATGTGATAAAGTACGTTAATCGTGATCTCGTTCTGAATGATTGAGCTATTGCGAAAAACATTCATGAACAGCCGGATCAGCAAGGATATCACCGTTGTGACCAGGCCAGTGAGAAATACACGCCACAGCAGATCAATAAAATTGATGCTTTCCGCCTTGGAGATAATAAAGCGGTAATAGAGCAGGACAGCAACAATGAAGCACGTCAGAAATACCTGAGGGATCAGATGACTTAAGGCTACGTTCATGTCATAGCGATCCACGAGTAATCCGTAGATGTCAAAAAACATAAACAGCAACCATGAAAGTATAGCTCCTAATACGCTAAGCCTGGTCTTTAATTTCATGGAAAGCATGTGTCGTGCAAAAATACGTGGGGCACGCTAATTAAAAAACATGGCAATACCTCTGTACTGCTATGGAATGCCTTTTTAAGGTATTTTAACGTTCCCCTTTGCCGTATCTACGGCTATAATTAGGCGCTTCGCGAGTAATTGTGATATCATGAGGATGACTCTCGGCCACACCGGCAGCAGATATTTTTACAAATTTAGCAGATTGAAGGTCCTTTATGTTGCCCGCTCCACAATATCCCATGCCAGCTCTAAGCCCGCCTATCAGCTGGTATAGTACCTCTTGAACAAGTCCCTTGTATGGTACCCGACCTACAATCCCTTCAGGTACAAGCTTCTTGATGTCATCTTCTGCATCCTGGAAGTATCGATCTTTTGAACCATCTTCCATGGCTTCAAGTGACCCCATTCCACGATAGGTCTTAAACTTTCTTCCTTCATAGATGATTACTTCACCAGGCGCTTCCTCCGTACCTGCCAGCAATGACCCAATCATCACGCTGCTTGCTCCTGCAGCCAGCGCCTTCACCAAATCACCGGAAAACCGAATTCCACCATCTGCGATGATTGGTACCCCTTTCTTTTGTGCAGCTTTCGCGGATTCGAAAACAGCCGATAGCTGTGGCACACCCACACCAGCTACAACTCGTGTAGTACAGATACTTCCGGGGCCAACGCCCACCTTGACCGCATCAGCTCCAGCTTCTATCAGTGCCTGGGTAGCTTCTTCTGTAGCGACGTTACCGACTACGAGGTCAAGATCTTTAAATTTCTTTTTGATCTGCTTTGCAGCATCGATCACCCCTTTGGAGTGTCCGTGAGCGGTATCCAAACTGATCAGATCAACACCCGCATTCATCAAAGATTCAATCCGCTCCATCATGTCAGGGGTTACCCCAATGGCGGCTCCAACCCGTAGACGACCATATTCATCTTTGCATGCAAATGGCCGATCTTTGTTCTTCAAAATATCTTTATAGGTGATCAGTCCTGTCAGCTTCCCTGATTTGTCTATAATAGGAAGCTTCTCAATCTTATGTTCCTGTAGGATCTGCTCTGCCTCTTTTAACCCCACTTCCGCATCAGCAGTGATCAGATTATTCTTGGTCATGATATCCCTGATAGGAGTAGTCATTTTTTTCTGAAATCTGAGATCCCTGTTGGTTATGATCCCAATAAGTTTCTTGTCCTTATCTACTACAGGGATTCCTCCGATCTTGTTTTCCCTCATGATTTTCTCTGCATCACCCACGATGCTGTCAATGGGAAGTGTAATAGGATCCAGGATCATACCACTTTGTGATCTTTTGACCTTCCTGACCTGGTTCGACTGCTTTTCGATGGTCATGTTTTTATGGATAAACCCAATGCCACCTTCCAGCGCCATGGAAATAGCCAATGCCGCTTCTGTCACAGTATCCATAGCAGCTGACACCAAAGGGATGTTCAGGCTGATATTTCGGCTGATCTGTGTCTTTGTTTCTACTTCTCTTGGAAGTACCTCTGAATAACCTGGAAGAAGGAGGACATCATCGTAAGTGAGTGCCTCGAAGAGTAGTTTGTTTGTATTGGGATCCATGCAAATAATGAGATTATTTGCGGTGCAAAGCTACGTGGAAAGGTTTAGATTCTAAAGGTTGTGATGAAAATAAATTTATGTTTGCGCCGTGAAAGAAATTTTAGAGGTTCTTTGGGAACAATTCCTTCAGCTAAACGGTCTGGAAGCTATTGCAGTCATCTTTGGGTTGCTGAGTGTCTGGTTTTCAATGAAGGAAAACATCCTGGTGTATCCAACAGGCATCATCAGTGTAGTTATTTACATTTATATCACGTTCAACTATAAACTGTACGCGGACACAGGCATCAACTTTTACTACCTGGTTGCGAGTATTTATGGCTGGTATTTCTGGACAAATACAAAGGATAATCGGACACAAATAAAAATTTCAATGATGACCGGGTCAGAATGGCTCATCACTATTTTATTGGCTATCTGTTCCTTTACTTTGATCAGGTTTGGGCTTGACTTTACAGATAGTGATGTCCCCAACTGGGATTCTATCACTACCACCACAGCCATTGTGGGTATGTGGCTTATGGCCCGAAAAAAGCTTGAAAACTGGATCGCATGGATCATTACGGATCTGATTGCCGTACCGCTTTACTTTTACAAAGAACTTTATCTCACAAGTTTTCAATTCTTGGTATTCACCATCCTGGCAACGATGGGATATTTTGCATGGAGAAAAACGTATATGGCCTATGATTAAGAAGATAGCGGTAATTGGACCAGAGTCTACTGGAAAAAGTGAACTGTCTGCACAACTAGCCAGACATTATGATACGGAGTGGGTTCCGGAATATGCCCGATTTTATCTTGATAGACTGCCAGGAGCATATACTCAGTCTGATCTGCTGGAGATAGCCAAAGGCCAGATTGAATGGGAAAAAGATAAATTGGAGATGGCTAATGAGTGGCTGATCTGTGATACCAACCTGATTGTGATCAAGGTATGGAGTGATCATAAATACGGTAATACTGATCCATATATTGAAGAACAGCTCGCAAAAATTTCTTATGATTTCTATTTGCTCTCCAATATTGATCTACCCTGGAGAGACGACCCCCAAAGGGAGCACCCACAGCTCCGAAAGCATTTTCTGAAGGTGTATGAAAATTATCTAATCGAGCACAATCTGCCTTACAAATTAGTTTCAGGGATTGAGGACATTAGACTGGCCAATGCCGTCCAGGCGATTGACAATTTTTTTACCAAATAATTATCACATAATTTTGCACGTCTAAGGGGTGCCTAATAGTTCAGGCTGAGATCATACCCAAATAACCTGATCCGGGTAATGCCGGCGTAGGGAGTATGATAACCAATTGATGGGGAGTTCCCCTCTTCCCAATGAATGGTTAATAAAACAAAAATGAAAAAGTTTTCAATGATTGCATTGTCTCTGCTTGGCAATGTCTTTTTAGTGACCGCACAGAATATTGTGAGCGGTAAAGTCACAGATTCAGATTATGGTGACCCTTTAGTAGGAGCCACCGTAACACTCAAAGGTTCCATTGACGGAACATTGACAGATCAAACCGGTCGTTTTTCACTGGAAGCTGCACCAGGTGACACTATAGTGATTAACTACATCGGATATGAGGAGCAAACACTGCCAGTCGGGCAAGAAACCGATATGGCTATCGAAATGATGTCCAATTATGAGCTGGAGTCTCTGGTGATTCGTGGTGTGAGGGCTCTTGAAAATGACCCGGTGGCCAAAACCACTATATCACATCAGGAAATTGAGAAAGAGTATGTCGGCCAGCATCCCATTTTCATCCTCGACAAGAAAACGCCCGGGATCATCTCTTCCTCAGAGTCAGGCACATCTGTCGGAAATTATGGCAGCATCCGATTGAGAGGCATTGGTCAGGAAAGGATCAACTTTACCCTGAATGGTGTCCCATTGAATGACATGATTGATCATGGTGTATTCTTTTCCAACTTTTCTGATATCTCCAACAATTTCGAGTCTATCCAGGTGCAACGAGGAGTGGGCACATCAACAAACGGTGTTTCAAGCTATGGTGGATCTGTAAATTTTGAGTCTATCAATCTCAAGAAGAATCCTGTGGGAAGCTCTGTTGAACTGGGTGCAGGATCTTTCAACACTTTCAGGGCCAACTACAATGTGAATACCGGAATCTCCGAAAAGGGATTCGGATTTTACTCGAGTTTCGGGAGGCTATGGAGTGACGGATACAAAGACTTTACAGAGTCAGAGGCATATTCATTCTTCCTCACCGGTGGATACTATGGCGATAAGGATATGGTTCGGTTAACGGCTTTTACCTCACGGTCAGCAAATGGGCTGGGCTATTATGTGGTGGATGAACCAACGTTAAATGACAACCCAACATTTAATCCGCTTACAGACGATGACAATGACGACTTTTCGCAATATCTGGTCCAGCTTCAGCATAGCCATAAATTCAACAATAGCTGGAACATGAGTTCTTCGCTCTATTATGGTGGATCCGGAGGAGATTTTGCTGAAGGCACGCTTGATGATGACAGTGTCTATGTAGAAAATTACTTCGGGACCTACTACACCACCTTTTTTCAAATAAACTACCCTTTGAAGAATGACCATTTCGGCCTGATATCCAATGTTTTCCTCAACACAAAAAGGTTAAACTTCTCTATGGGGATTCATGCTTATACCTTCCATAGAGAAAACAGAGAGTCTATCTTACCACATGATTCAAATCCTTACTACAAGGAAAACAGTCATAAAAATGAGTTTAGCTGGTTTGGAAAAGTGGATTATCAGCTTGGGCGATTTCAGGTGTTTGGAGATTTCCAGATACGGTCCATGCAGCTCAACATCAATCCTGACTACGATTTTATCGGTTCAGGAGACACTGGAGTAATTACCAAATCCTGGACTTTTGTCAATCCTAAACTTGGTATCAACTATATACCCAGCCAAAACCAAACGCTTTATTTCTCCTATGGCTTTAATGGCCGGGAACCCACGAAGATTGATCTTTATGGAGGATTTCAGCTTAATGCATCCAACATCGATTTTGTTCGATCCGAAGATGGTTTCGAGCCGGAGTTTGTGCATGATTTCGAAGCTGGATATAAGTTAAACCTTCAACAATTATCTCTGGAAGGAAATCTGTTTTACATGAACTTCCAGAATGAAATTGCACCTATAGGTGAGGTGGTTGCTTTTGGGGTACAAAAAAGGCAGAATATTCCACAAAGTACCAGAAAGGGAGTTGAATTAACCTGGATGTGGTCACCAGTCAAATACCTGGATATACATGGCAATCTGGCCTATCTAAACACGTCCATCGAAGAGGTGAACATATTTGGAGACAATACCTATTTTGATCGGCAACATATTCTCAGTCCTGAGTGGATAAGCAACGAAAGCCTGACGGTTCACCTAAGGAGAAACCTTGCCCTGACATTTACGCATCATTTCATGACCGAGCAATACATGGAACTGACTAATAGTGAGCAACTCAAAGTGCCGGGATGGTCAACTTTTGATATCAATGCCCAATGGAGAGTGAGTGAGCATGTGAATTTTACCTTTATGGTCAATAACATTTTTGACAGGCAATATTATACTTACGGTGCTCCTGATTTTAATGGAAACCCTGCGTTTCTTATTCAGCCACCCAGAAACATTTACCTGACTACCAGAATACGGTTTTAGACTATAAGCGCTCGTTGTAAGCTACGAGCTTGTACTTATTGAGTATAGAGCGGACGGCGTATTTGATGTCTTTGCTAAAGAAATTGGCATTGTCAAATAGGCCGCTCGCATAACCTTGCCATATTACGCTATGCGTTTTGCTGTCAACAAAATCTATCAATAGTGTCCCCTCCTTCAGCTCATAATTCACCTTGTTGTAATCTGCCTCATCTATTTTGGCCAACTCATCATCATATTCTGCGATCAAACTGTATTTTTCATCCCAATATTCGAGATCCATCTGATCAAACCCTCTGAATTTGAGATCATCTCCAAAGACCGTATAAATGATAAGCATGGAAGGCTTATCCCTGTCAAACTTATACCCTTGTGATTCGAGTCTTCGCATGATTTCATCACGGATCATGCTGTCACTGAGTCCATTGAATCCCACTGTATCACTGGTAGACATGAAGTCAAAGGTTTTATATCTTCTGAATTTCCCTCTGTAGCTATAGTCTGACTCAACGATATAATCTCTCTCTGCCAAACAACCAAAAATAAGGATGGGAATCAATACAAGTAAAAGTGACTTATTCATTTTCTATACATTCAAGGCATTTAACAAATGGTGATTCTTGTGTTAATCTACATAATTTATCATTCATATCATTGCGTCAGCTAAAGAATTCATTAATAAGTGATGTAGAAATGACAAAAAACACTTTTCTTAAAAAAGTATTCAATTAACAGAATACCATGAAAAATGTTTAAAGGGTTGCTTGAATCTTAGAAAAAAATAAAAAAAATGGGTATCTCAGCAATCCATCATAGCCTATAACGAAAAGACCAGCGTAATAAGATTTTTATCCGGATACCCATGTGGCGACTATTGTATCCTGCCTGCCACTTCTACCATTTTGATGAATTCGCTTCTGTAACCATAATCATCATTTCCTATAGAAGCTTTTGCCTGTGTTAACACTTTGTCGAAAGTAAGGTCTCCTCTAAATTCAGAATCTCTTAAAAGCATCCCGAATCCTGCAACTGCAGATGCCCATTGCAAATTTTTATCAGCTGGATTAAGGTCACCTTTACTCAGTGTTCTCACGATTAATCTGCTTTTGTCTCCGTCGGGTTGCTTATATCTGAATTTTACAGTTAGCATCTCTCCCCTGGCTTTATTTATTGGTGTTACATCCTGGTACTTTAGGGGATCTATTGAAGATCCAAACTCACTTTTTACTCCCACAGGGATAATCTCATAAAGAGCCGTTACGGTATGGCCGCTCCCCAACTCTCCGGCATCTTTTGTATCATCATTAAAGTCCTCATCTCTCAGCTTTCTGTTTTCATATCCAATCAAGCGATAAGCCTGAACCTCTGCAGGGTTAAACTCCACCTGAATCTTTACATCTTTTGCTATAGTAAATAGCGTACCTCCAAACTCTGTCACCAGCACTTTCTTTGCTTCCTGAATATTGTCAATATATGCATAGTTACCATTTCCTTTATCAGCCAGAATCTCCATTTTAGAGTCCTTATAATTACCCATACCAAAGCCCAGGACAGTAAGGAAAATCCCCTGGTTTCGCTTTTCTTCAATCAATCGCTGCATTTCACCATTACTGGAAGGTCCTACATTGAAATCTCCATCAGTTGCCAGGATGATCCGGTTGTTTCCTCCCTCTACAAATTGCTCCTTTGCCACCTTGTAAGCTAACTGGATACCAGCTCCCCCTGCAGTGGATCCTCCGGCCTGAAGCTTTTCTAATGCATTGACAATGGCTGCCTTATTTTCCCCACCAGTAGGAGGTAAGACCAACCCGGCAGCTCCCGCATAAACCACGATAGAAATCTTATCATTAGGTCTCATTTCATTCACAAGCATTTTCATTGACGACTTCAACAACGGAAGTTTGTTCTGTGCACTCATAGACCCGGACACGTCAATCAGAAATACCAAGTTGGAAGGGGGTAACTCGTTCACATCAATTCGCTTGCCTTGTAGACCAATATGCGCCACCAAATGATTTTCATTCCAGGGCGCATTTCCATATGAAGTGTGGATAGAAAAAGGATGATCATCATCAGGTCCTTCGTAGTCATAAGTGAAGTAGTTGATCATTTCCTCAATCCTCACAGCATCTTTTGGTGGCTTTTGACCAAGATTCAAAAACCTCCTCACATTACTATATGAGGCGGCATCTACATCAATGGAAAATGTAGATAACGGCTTATCTGTTGGTCGATGGAAGATATTCTCCTCAATACCATCATATTCTTCCGTATTGAAAACTGGTTGGTGATCCTGGACGATCATTGCGCCTCCATACCCATTAGAATACGAAGCTTTCTTGTAGGACCTATCTCGTATAGGACCTGTAGGGGAAGGCATCTCAGCTGGCATTTCCATCTCATGTGAGCTGATCTGATCCTCTTCATCCTTAACCTTTATTAGAGACAGAATCACATCTATCTTCCTTCTATTTCCAACCCGTTCTCTTTGAATTTCAAAATTTTTCCTTGAAAATTCGAGTATACTCTGAGCACCATTTACATTGATTGAATACTTCCCCTCTGCGTTTGTTAAGGTGCTGGATCTTGTATTTATTTCATTTACAGATACACCCTCAATGGTATCACCATTCATATCGAATACAGTACCGGTAACCACGAATACTGGTTTTTCCGCTACTGAAATGAGTAGAATTACTAATAAAAATGTTAATTTTTTCATCTTGATAATAAATTTGATCTACCATTGAGATGTAGAACTCTCGGAGATTCCATAAAAGGTGAATTATTTTTTTTGATATCTGCCATTGAAACAATCCACATCACATATAGATATCCATAGTGATGCCGACCTCATCGCAGCTTACAAAAGTGATGGTGATCCGGAGGCGCTCGGTATCCTATTTCAGCGTTATATGCACCTGGTTTATGGCCTGTGTCTGAAATACCTAAAGTCCAGAGAAGAAAGTCAGGATGCTGTGATGATTATCTTTGAGCAGCTTACAGAAAAGCTGAGGTTTCAGGAGGTCACCTACTTTAAGAGCTGGCTATACATTGTAGCAAAAAACCATTGCCTGATGACCCTTCGTAAACAAAACAACCTCAAAGAATTTAATGGGTTGGTTATGGAAAATGAAGCTGTTGTGCATCCAAATGATGAATACGAAGTAGATAATGACCTGGAAGCCCTGAAGGAGTGTATGGACGGGCTCAAGGACAAACAAAAAGAATGTGTCTCTTTGTTTTATTTGAAGCAGAAGAGCTATGAGGAAATTACTCATACTACATCCTTCTCGATGAAGGAGGTAAAAAGTAGCATTCAAAATGGTAAGAGAAATTTAAAAAACTGCCTGGAGGCCAAACATGTCAAAAGATAAACAACAAAATAAGCCAGTTTCCGAACAAGAACTGCTCGATTACCTGGAGGGCAAAATTAAGGGTGTGGAAGCCAATCGGATAGAAAGACAGATCCTGAGCTCCTCTTTTGAAGAGGAAGCCTTCGAGGGACTTTCCAAACATTCGGCACCTGAAATCAGAGAAGACCTTGCGACACTAAAGGAGCGGCTTCAGCAAAAGCAGATCTATCATAAGCCTGGCTATATGAGCATAGCTGCTACTTTTGCTTTCCTCATTGCCGCTTTTAGTTCAATCTGGTTTGTGGTAAATAATGCATTACCGGGTAGCCAGATATCCATGAAAAATGATCGGGAACCTGCAAATGATGAGATGGTTCTGGATTTGGATACAATGGCCACTGAAGAGACAACTGATGCAGCAATAGAACCCCTTATAGCTGAAAGTGAGCCCCCTGAGACAGAGGACATTGAAGTGGAAGAAGAGGAACTCCCTGTAGCTGATGTTACTGAATCCGATGATGCATTTGTTGCAGAAGCTGAAATTGATGGTGATGATGATGTAAGTGCAGGAGCCGGACAATTGGCTATTAATGACCAGCCATCTGGAACCAATGAGCCCGAACCTGTGGCACCCCAGGAATCTGTTTCTCAGGAAACAATTAATGATAGGGTTTCTTCAGCAACTACAGAAATTCAGACTGACGAACTGGCTGCAAAGAAATCATTGGCCCCTCCTGCCCAGGCAAGTTCAGCGATAGCAGCAGAAACCCAATCGGTCAAAGGAGCTGTGTACTACCGCGAAGACGGTGAACCTCTGGCGGGAGTCCAGGTATCTGCAGGTGGAAATCGTACGGTGAGTGGACTGAACGGCCAGTTTGAATTAACTGGTGTAAATATTGGAAGTACCTTAACCTTCTCCGGACAAGGATTGGTATCCAGAGAAGTGGCTGTTGAAAATACGGAGCCTGTCAATACTGTACTTTCTCCGGCTTCTACCCCCGAGAAAGTAGCAATCATTGGATATGACAACGTCGTGAACAAATCTCCTGAACCTGCGGGCGGGCGAAATGCCTTCCGGGAATACGTAAACACCTCCCTTCAATACCCGGAAGCTGCCAGAAGTCAGCAGATTGAGGGTGTAGTAGTCTTAAAAATCACTGTTTCTTCTGATGGATCGGTCAACAACATTGAAGTGAAAAAAAGCCTCAGTGCCAGCTGTGATGAAGAAGCTGTAAGGTTGATCGAGGAAGGACCACAATGGACTCCTGCAACTTACAATGGTGATCCGGTTGAAGGTTCTGTAAGGGTTAGAATTATCTTTGATCTGTAGGCCTACAGCCTCTGACCATCCGGTCTTTCCGGTTCAGATCCTGTCTGACTTCTATTTCAACGAAATGATTTTCCTTCATGAGGTTTGCTGTTTCATGACCATATTTTTCATTGATTTCGAAGTATAACCACCCACCGGGTTTAAGGTGACCTTCGGAAAGCTGGCAGATGGTCCTGTAGAAAAGTAATGGATCATGATCCGGAACGAACAGGGCTTCTTCCGGTTCATGATCAAGCACGTTAGAATGCATTTCATTCTTTTCTTTTTCAAGCACATAAGGGGGGTTAGACACAATCAAATCAAATTGCCCAGTAGGTAGATTTGATAGCACGTCAACTTGCTGAAAGTGTATCCTGACGTCATTGATTGCTGCATTCCTTGTGGCAACCTCTAGTGCTCCAGCAGATACATCCCATGCATGAATTTCACTCGATGGATAACCCCTGGCCAGGGCAATAGGGATACATCCACTTCCGGTACCTATGTCCAGAATTCTCTCAACGTCGTGATTACTTTTGATGATCCAATCAACGAGCTCTTCGGTTTCCTGCCGGGGTATCAAAACATGCTCATTAACTGAAAGATCCAGACCATAGAATGCTGATTTGCCAAAGATGTATTGAATGGGTTCATGAGCTAAAAGCCTTTGAAGGATTTTTTCGATTTTATGATTGATACCTTCCGAAGCAGTGATCGTTTTTTCAGCCAGTATATCGGTTTTGCGTAGACCAGCCACCTCTTCCATCATGAGGTAAGCTAAATTTTTTGATTCTTCCAGCCCATAAGTGTTGGCAAGTTGATCAACAATATCCTTGAAAATAGTTTTTGTGTTGGAAAGCATGTTCGATGAAATATGGCGAATTTAGCGTTTCCAAATGGATTCAGCTTCAGATAAGAAATATATGCAGCGGGCATTACAACTTGCCTGGAATGGTCTGGGCCAGGTAAGCCCTAATCCCATGGTTGGTTGTGTGGTAGCTTTGGATGGTAAAATTATTGGTGAAGGGTATCACCAGAAGTATGGAGGTCCACATGCAGAGGTGAATGCTATCAACAGTGTAACCGATAAATCGAAGCTCAGGCAAGCAACAGTCTACGTTACGTTAGAGCCTTGTAGTCACCAAGGTAAAACACCTCCCTGTGCTGATCTACTGATCTCGCATCAGGTAAAACGAGTAGTGGTGGCTGCAGGGGACCCAAATCCCCTTGTCAATGGAAGAGGTATTGAAAAACTCAGGAGTGCAGGCATTGACGTTGACACTGGGATATACGAAGCTGAGGCAATGAAACAGAATGTCCGTTTCAATACTTTCTTTCAAAAAAACAGACCCTTCATCATTCTGAAGTGGGCACAGACAAGAGATGGATTTATCGCAAGGTCTGACTTCTCCAGCAAATGGATTAGCAATTCCTCGTCGCGGCAGCTCGTGCATAAATGGCGGACCGAGGAAGACGCCATTCTTATAGGAAAAAATACAGCTATTTACGACAACCCAAAACTGACATCCAGAGATTGGAAAGGTAAGGACCCACTGAGAGTAGTTTTAGATAGAAATAAAATCCTCGAAAAGAATCTAAATCTATTTACAGATGAAATGCCGACATTGGTATACACGCTGCAGTCTCCAGAAACATTAAAACAAACTGAGTGGATCCAATTGGCCGAAAATCATTTTCTGGAAGATCTTTTGTCCGATCTTCATAAGCGTAAAATACAGTCACTGATCATTGAAGGGGGAAGTGCAACGCTGCAAGCATTTATTGACAAAGGCTTATGGGATGAAGCCCGTGTATTTATTGGCAGCAACACTTTCAAAGAAGGAATCTCTGCTCCTAAACTGAATATTTCTTCCGGAACTGAAACTAAAATTCTGGAAGATCGCTTAAAGGTCTATTACAACGAGTAAAAAATGGAGACACTCAATCTCATCCAAACTGACAACAGGGAGGAAAAATACAAGTCCCTGGCTCCGCAGATTCATGCACTAATCGCTGACGAATCTGACCTGGTTGCAAACCTTGCTAATATTTCAGCAGCTCTGAAAACAGCTTTGGATTTCTACTGGATCGGATTCTACCTCATAAAGAATGATGAATTAGTACTTGGACCGTTTCAGGGACCGATCGCCTGTACACGCATAGCTAAAGGAAAGGGTGTTTGTGGCCAGGCCTGGGAGCATAAGAAAACCTTAATTGTACCTGATGTAGATCAGTTTCCAGGTCACATTGCCTGTAGCGGTGCCAGCAGATCAGAGATCGTGGTCCCCCTCATAAATAATGGAGAGGTGATGGGAGTATTGGACATAGACAGCGACAAACTGAACGATTTTTCTGAGGTGGACGAGCAATATCTGAAGCAGATTCTTGAGCGGTTGAGGTGGTAAATAATATATTTGTCAAGACACAAACCGTTCTGAATAAATCATGAAAAAATACATAGATTCCAATCCAGAGTTGGGAAAGCAGTTTTATCAAAATTTCCATGATAAGGGAAAAATAGTAATGCTGAATTTGCTCAGGTTTAAAACGCTGGCAGATTATGAGGGAGTTGAAAAAATAAAACCTGCAAAGGCAATCTCCGGGAAGGAAGCGTATGACCTATACATGGACCTGACTTTGCCATTACTCAATAAGGCTGGTAGTCGTGTATTATTCTATGGTGATAGTATGGGATATTTGATTGGGCCTGAAGAGGAGCGTTGGGATGCAGTACTTCTGGTAGAGCACGAATCTGTCGCGAGGTTTATTGAATTCTCTCAAAATCAGGATTACCTGAAGACAGCCGGTCACCGTAAAGCAGCTTTGCTAGATTCCAGATTACTTCCGATCTCACAAAAGTGAGGTAGCAATAGTGCCTCCATGAAGAGCCCTTAACCAGAGCCCGTAAAGTAACTTATTTCTTCGTCAGCTTCACCCAAAGCGGGAAGATTGCCTGGCCAGATCCATCGGGGTTAAAGAAAGGAACAAGATCACCTCTCTGCATTTCAGGCAGTGTCACATTTTTCATCACCAGAGTGTCTGTTTCACCAAGGTCATAGCGCATTCTGTTGATGACAGCGCCTGTCTCCAGGTTTAATATTCCCTTTCCTATTACAGACTCTATAAATTTAAACTCAACATCGTAAGTTCCCTCTTTCAGGCTTACGACCCACTTTCCAAAAACATTTTCCTGCCGCCAAACTCCTCGTTCTCCGGTGGCATCGTTGCGGTTGAGGTAAACAGGATTCTCATACTCAGTACCTATGATTATCGGGCTTTGATTGACTAAATGAGGAGACCTGATCAATTCCGAAAGTTTCTGATCCAGTTCAGCCTTTAGGTCTAAAGCCATTGTGGTATTACTCATCACCAAATTTTTTTGTTCATAGGGGTCAGTATCCAGGTCAAAAAGTTCAAACCCTTCGATATCTGATCCATAGGATGTGTGACCTACCAGTTTCTTATTTCCTACCTGTTGGGCAATGTTCTGATACCGCTCAGGATACTTTCTGGTCCAGTAGAAAAACAGTGAGCGATCTTCATCCCATGCACTTTTGCTGCCATCCATCAAAGGCAATAAGCTTTGGCCATCCAGATTAACTTCAGCAGGCATATCAACCTTACACAACTCTGCGAGTGTAGGTAAAACGTCAATATGCGCGGCATTTGCTCTGATATCCTGGCTCTTTCTGAAGGCTTGTGGATATCTAAGATAAAATGGGACTCTCACGCCTCCCTGGTAAACAGAACCTTTCCTTTCTCTGAATCCACCGGTATACCGATATTGTTGTGGTCCATTATCAGTCATGAAGATCACAATGGTGTTCTTATCAAGTTTTAGTTTTTTCAACTCATCCAGGATCATCCCCACATTATCATCGATGTTGGTAACCATCCCGTAAACTTTCCTGGCTGCTTCCTTATCTTGCTCAGACATTTTCGGCATGGGCTTATCACCGTTCACAAAGGGTGCCTCCGGATCTACATCCTTATACATGTCATAATATTTCTGAGGCAATTGAAGTGGGGTGTGCGGAGCGTTGAATGCCAGGTAGCAAAAAAACGGGTTTTTTTTGTTTGTTCTGATAAACGCTAAGGCTTCGTTTGCAAAAATATCTGAGCAGTAGCCTTTATAGTCCTCCATTTCATTGTTATGCCATAGTGTAGGATCAAAATAGCTGCTGTCAAATTTGAAGTACGTGGTAAAATCCCCTGGCTGACCCATTCCACCAGCCAGGTGGATCAATGACTCATCAAATCCCTGATCAGAAGGTCTTGAAGGATAATTATCTCCCAGGTGCCACTTTCCAAAAATCCCTGTTTTATAGTCTGCTTGCTTCAGCACTTCTGCGATAGTGACCTCTTCGGTGGCCATGATCGCTCCTCCATTATAGGTATCATGTACTCCCGTTCTCAGGGAATACCTCCCTGTCATCAGGCTGGAACGTGTAGGGGCGCAAACCGGAGATACGTAGAAGTTGGAAAACCTTATGCTTTCTTTCGCCAGCTGATCGAGATTGGGTGTTTTCACGACCGGATTTCCGTGATATCCAATATCTCCATAACCCTGATCGTCAGTAATAATAAGAATCACATTGGGTCGCTCCTGGGAGACAGCCTGCAAATATGAAAACAATACAAGCAGAAGAAAGAATGATCTTGGCATGATAAGTATTTGTGTTATTCCAGCTTACTTAAAAAATTTATATGGTGATTCACCTTTTAGCATCCTCCAGGCCATCAGGCAAACCTCAGTCATGTGATAGTCGCCCCACATGCATGATTCACCATATGGAATTTTAGAGCCCTTAGGGATGTAATCCCAATTGTTTGGCCGGTGATAGATGCCGTGCAGCAAAATGCCCTCGTGGGTAGTTTTTGAAGAAATGTATGGCCCTTTTAGCAGCGTAGCCAAACTGTTTAATGCAGCTTTCTTGTACTTATCTGCCGCTGACGCATCCTCTTTGCTTAGCAAACTCGCCAATCTGAACAGACCTTGAGCACCTATGGCCGTTGCAGAGCTATCTACAGGTTCATAATCATTGAAGGGGTCGGAAGGCTTATTGAGGTAGTCACCGAGCTTATGCAATTCAGGAGCGCCTGTATCCCAGTAGGGCACGCCATCAGTTGGTGTGTTCTTAATAAAGAAGTCGCAGGTCGCCCTGGCAGCTTTCATGAATGTTGCTTCTACTTCTGATCTGTTTTCAAATTGCGGGTTTTCCTCACGGATAAACTCCAGTATTTCTGTAAAGCCAGCCATGGCCCAGGCCAATCCACGGGTCCACGTAGTAAACCCTGAAAATCCCTGCTGAGAATTGGGGCATCGGTATCGACCATCATTCATATTGAAGACCGATTCATGGGCTGTTCGGCCCCACTCGTCATACGTTCGATCTGTTTCACCATAAAATATTCCGTATTTGGCAGTAGCCAAACCATGCTTGATGGCCCGGTCAAGCATGTCAATTTTCTGATCATTCTCACCATAGAGCTGATGCCCCAGTTTGGTAGCCATCAATAGTACTCTGCACGATCTGATGGTATCTACAAACAAAGAATGTGGCCCATTGAATGAATATATAAAACCTCCATCTTCTATTTGTGACCATCTCCTGGCCTGCACCGAAGCCGACATCTTTATGGCCAGCTCGTAATATTCTCTCTCATAGGATTCCAGGTTTATTTTCCCCTGGTTGCCCAGTCTTAGTAAGTTTCCATAAGTGCTGATGGTATTGAACCCATGATCGTGTACTCCAAAATGACTTAAGTGAGCAGGCATTTTTGCTTTGATGTCTTCTTTGGCTTTACCCAGCAAATCACTAGCCCCGGTAGCATCAAATACCAGGAGGGGAATTCCAAACTGAAATCCTTGTGTCCAGTCCGTCCAACCCTGTGGAACGTATTTACCGGCTTTGGTGATCACTGGAGAACCTGTGTCACTTTTATAGTTTTTTCTCAGCAACTCCGTCTTATTAGCAGCCAGGTTCCAAAAATTTTCAAGGGGTGCTTTTAGATCCTGAACAGTAATATCTTTTAGATCAATCATGTGTCTTTCTAGGCTTTTGTTTATTCAATATTCAACGCAACAAAATAAGCGGAAACTTATTAAGAACTAGATTATTTAAGGGGATTCTAGAGGTTTCTTTTCACCGCCGCCCAGTCAATTTCGAGCGCTGCAGGCTTGAAATCGTCTTCTACCGGATATTCCAGTGACTCTTTGATCCGCTTATTGAGGTTTGGGTGTGACATCAGGAATTCCAGCCGCTCATCAAACCCTCCATATTTTTCTTTGATCCTTCTAAATATGGATGCGACATACCTGGGACTGATGTGAGCATTTACAAGTGTTTTCATGGCAAACTGGTCAGCTTCAGTTTCCTGAGAACGGTCAAAAGCGCTGGAAACTGCTGCCAGGGCTATTTCACTAACCAGCACTGGATCACCTCCACTCAAGATGGAAAACAGCACCGTAACTCCAAGCTCTTTTACCAGCTTATTCACAACATGCCTTTCTTCTACATGCCCAATCTCATGAGCAAGCACGGCTGCCAGCTCTTCGGGTTCTTCAGCGATCTCAATCATCCCAGAGAAAATAAAAATATGCCCACCCAGGGTAGCAAAAGCATTAACTTGCTCTTCCTTCACCACATAAAATGTGTAGTCATACGAGGTAAGTCCTATAGACCTGAGTAACTTATCCCTGATCTTGTAGATAGCATCATTGACGGTGTCTGATTCAATCAACGTATAATTGTCGAGTACTTCTCTTGCCAGCTTATCACCGAGCTCCATTTCAGTCTCAATTGAAACGGCAAGCTCAGGTGCCTCCGGCACAGGTCGTAATAGAATGATTCCAACCCAAACCAGCAGAAATACTCCGACAACGATGAGCAGTTCCTTGTAGATCTTTTGAATCATAGACTTAAGCAGGTGGTTGATTCAGAAATGGTTTTGCCTCTTCTCTTTTTTTGTAGGCAAAGTGATAAGCTAGCTTACCAAAAAATATAAAATAATACATCCGGCCTTTTCGTGCGTAAACTGCACCTACTATGCTAAATATAACATAGATCAGATTAGCGGCCACCACCACATAGATATATCCCCAATATACATCACCTACTGTGGCAAAGTCTGATGCGAAGGATTCATCACTAAGGAAGGATCCATCCTGAAAGAGAATTTTCAGGGTCCAGAACACCAGTCCAGCGTTCAAAATGGTAGTAGGGATCTGGGAATAAAGCGATTGCAGAGAGTGAAACTCAATAAACCTACTCTTAGCACGGTTTGTGAAATAATAGATCAGAGCAGCAATCAGGTTGATTATTGGTAAAGGGAGACCGGCTGCTAGGGCTGCAAACATCATCAGATATGCGCCCATGGCATCTTCTCGATCTCTAACAGGAATATCATCCGGTTGTTCTACCGGATGATATATTTCTTCATTTGTCATTTCAGTCTGGTTTTCCCGAGAATGGAGGGTATTTGTCATTCATAAAGCCCAGGTAAATATTCACCCTTGTGCTCCATCGAATGGTGTTAACATTGAATTGATGCCAGCTCTCCGGATATTTACCGGTAAATAATACCACCCAGAAAGCAATGAAAGTGAGGATATAGCCCCAGATGAGCCTGAAGAGGAGAATAAATCCATGTGGAATTCCTACATAAATGGCACCGAAAAGCAATTTAACCACGGCCAATCCTCGGCTTAGTGATTCCGGATACGGAACATCAATAGAGGTCTGATCATCATTCGCATGAATTCCAAATGCAGGGTAGCCGTCACTCAAATTCATTAGTCGAGCATTAAGTCGGATATTCCAACGCATTACGGCCACCTGAAACTCAAAGAAACTTTGAGGATATCTACCGGTGAAAAGAATGGCCCACCATGAGATAAATTGTAGAATGGCTGACCAGATACTAACAAAAAACAAAAGAAAAAAATGCGGAATCCCAATATACAGGAATCCAAAAATGGTTCTCAGGAGTAGCTCACCTCGTGAGTAAGTATCCTGGTGTTTGATGGTTAAAGTCATTGTAATTTAAGTTAGGTACGGTTAAGAATATCCCATCAAGTTATCCCTAATGATTGAATATTGCAATTCCTTATACCTAATTAAACCTCACAATTACTTTAATGTGGCTAGTACTGTTTTGCCGCAATCCGTAGTATCTCCAATGTTCACTTTGATATTTGCATCCAGTGGAAGATATACATCCACCCTACTTCCAAACCTGATAAAACCTACTTCAGAACCATTATCTACGGGATCACCAACCTGCGGATAGAAACGTATTCGCCTCGCCACAGCACCTGCAATCTGTCTGATCAGCATCTTTTTGCCACTTTCCAGCTCAAATCCAATGGAAGTCCTTTCGTTGTCCGTGCTGGACTTTGGATGCCATGCTACCAGGTACTTACCAGGGTGGTATTTGAAGTAGCTGATCTTTCCTTTGAAGGGGCTCCTGTTTACATGCACATTTAGCGGAGACATGAAAATAGAAATTTGAATTCGCTCTTCTTTGAGGTATTCTTCTTCCCTGGTTTTTTCTATCACTACCACCTTCCCTTCAGCAGGTGCCAGTACCTGATCAGGTAGCTTTGACGCGGGCACCTCAGGGTTTCTGAAAAACCGAACGATAAGAAACCAAAAAATAATTGCGGCTGCGGCCAACACATATTGTATGACAGCTATCGGAATAAAATAATACAACAATGCGTAAAGCAAACCGATCAGCACTGCTGAAACTGGAATGATAACATACCCTTCTTTATGTATTCTCATGAGGTTTACGAATTAAAAAAGCTTTAGGAAAACAACAATAAAAGGAATAGAAAGAATCAGACTATCAAAACGATCGAGAAAGCCACCATGACCGGGAATTATACTTCCGGAGTCTTTGATTTCCATAGATCGCTTGAATAAAGACTCTACGAGGTCTCCATAGGTACCCGCTATAACAACGATCATGGCCACGCAAAGCCATTGCCACAGCAAAAGGTCTTTATAGAAAAGTGACATGCCATAGGCCATTAACAGTGCCACCACTGCACCACCCAGAGCGCCCTCCCAGGATTTTTTGGGAGAGATGCGTTCAAAAAGTTTTGTCCGGCCAAACCTGATACCAGCAAAATAAGCACCTGTATCACTAGACCAGATGATCATCATCAGACCCAGCATAATCTGGTAGCTATAGTATCCATGGTAAAACACTACCACATTCATCAATGCAAAGGGAAGGGCTACATAGGTAATACCCAAATAAAACAATGCAATATTGATAAACGGCGAAGTATCATTCCTTTTATAAAGTTTGATCAGGAAAACCAAAGAGGCTAACGGAAAGATCGCATAATAATATTTGGGGTCCAGGTGGTTTTTTTCAATAAAAAAAGAAAAACAGAAAATGGTAGTGCCCAGAATTACCCCAAGGAGTCTGATAGGTAAATAGCTACGAAGCTTCACCAGTCGATAAAACTCCCATTGCGAAAAGATGCTGATGGCTAAAAATACAATGAAGTATGACCACTCGCCAATGAGTAAGGAGGAAACAATGACCGTAGCCCCTGCCAGGGCTGAAAGAACCCGCTTATATAAATCTGTAAATTTTGTCAAAACCTGATCTCTTCGTTAATTATTTTCAGTGCCCTGATCACATGATCTGCTGCCACATGGACTTCAAAATGACCAAATTGGTAAGCAGAATCCTTTTTATCTACCAACACGGGGTCCAGATCATGCTCTTCAAGAATTGCTTTCACTATCTCTGCCCGATACTGTTGGGGGTCCTGATAAACCTTCTGCCATTCAACCATTTTCGCCCGTCCTAAAGTAATTCCTAAAAAGCAATAACAACCCCGAAACTACTACAAAGAAAAAGACCACCACCATAATGGGCGGCGTATTTTCTTTACTTACAGGGTCATAATCAATCCAACCCTCCTCGCTAAGGTAGAGCAGCACCAGAGTGAATCCATTATTGATAAAATGCGCAAAAATGGCTATGGAAAGGTGGCCGGACCAAAAATAGAGGTAACCAAACAAGGCTCCCAGCAGCACCCTGGGCACCATCCCATAAAATTGCATATGCATTGCACCAAAAATAAAAGCAGTAAGCCAGATAGCCGCATGTTTATTCTTCAGCGCATCGGCAAAAAGGTTTTGAATCAACCCCCTGAATAGTAGCTCTTCACCTATGGCAGGCAAAATTGCGATGATTAAAAACCCAAATAAGAACTGCCAAATATTCTGAAATGATGTAATATAATTGGTGAGCTGCTCCAGTTCACCTTCCTTCGAAGACACGTAATCTTCAAACCAGCCTAAAAACTCTGGGAATACAATGTTTCTATTCCACTCTATAAACATTGAATTGACCACCATGAAGCTAAACATGATCAGGATGGTCATCAGCAACGGCTGGTAAAGCTGTGAAGGATAAGTAAGGAAGGAACCAAGCCTGAGGTTCAAATTTCGCCGGATAAAAAACCACGGGATAATAACAAAAGCACCTATCGAGGTCACTGCCTGGATGATGAGCAAGGGTATCCTGGCATCATCTGACCTGTAAGGTGGCGTTAGTACAGAAAGGGCTTTTTGCAAGTCGAACTCAAAAAAGGGCAAAATGATGGCCTGGGCCAGGAAGGAAAACAGAAATAAAGCTGCGATTACATATCCTCCAAGAATCAATAGCATCAACCACGGTGTGGAACCCGAAGGGTCTGTTGAGGTGTTCCTAAGGATATTCTGCATATTTGAGCTAAATTTACGGCAAAAATAAGGATAAGAATTGGTTAAGATCTCAAACATTGAATTAGGTGAATTTCCGCTGCTCCTCGCTCCTATGGAGGACGTGAGTGATCCCCCTTTCAGAGCCGTGTGTAAGGAAAACGGAGCAGACCTCATGTATACTGAGTTTATCTCATCGGAAGGCCTGATCCGCAATGCGGAAAAAAGCGTAGAGAAACTCGATATCTATGATTACGAGCGCCCAATCGGCATACAAATCTTCGGTGATAAAATCGAGTCGATGCGTGAAGCAGCTGCTATCGCTGAGGAGGCCAACCCTGAGATCATAGATATCAATTACGGCTGCCCGGTGAAAAAGGTAGCCTGTAAAGGTGCCGGAGCAGGCATTCTGCTTGATCTGCCAAAGATGCAGGCCATGACAGCTGAGATTGTAAAATCAGTGTCTAAGCCTGTGACAGTAAAGACTAGGCTTGGATGGGATGCCAATACCATCAAAATTGTTGAGGTGGCTCAGCGACTTCAGGATGTGGGTATCCAGGCACTTTCAATTCATGGTCGCACCAGGCAGCAGATGTACAAAGGTGAGGCTGACTGGGGACCGATCGCTGAGGTCAAGAGCCATCCCGATATCCATATCCCAATCTTTGGCAATGGTGACATCGATTCACCTGAAAAAGCCCTGGAGTATAAAAACAGGTATGGAGTAGACGGTGTGATGATTGGAAGGGCTGCCATTGGATATCCATGGATCTTTAATGAGATCAAACACTATATGAAGACTGGTCTCCATCTGGATAAGCCTGACCTGATGGAAAGGGTAAATGTCACCAGAAAGCATCTCAACTTTTCAGTGGAATGGAAAGGGGAGAAAAAAGGGATTTTTGAGATGAGAAGACATTATACCAATTATTTCAGAGGTATCCCCAATTTCAAACCGTTCAGAACACAGTTGGTGGAAGCAGAAACACTTGATGAGCTCAATGAAATCCTGGCTGCCATCCCTGAAACCTTTGCGGAGGAAGTAATGCTCTAATGAATGAAAAGACCCCGCTTCAGGCCTGGCTACTTTTAATGCTTTTGGCGCTGGTTTGGGGCAGCTCATTTATTCTCATCAAGAAAGGTCTGGTGGCCTTGTCCCCTCTGGAAGTGGGGTCCATTCGAATGCTTTCCGCTTCTATTACGCTACTGCCTTTTGTAGCCAACAGGTTTAAGCTGGTAAAGAGAGAAAAAATAAAATACTTCCTGGCCGTCGGCTTGTCCGGTAGCTTCATACCTGCATTTTTGTTTGCCATCGCTCAAACCAGGATAGAAAGTGCCGTGACAGGTATACTGAATACTTTGACACCATTGTTTACGGTGCTTTTTGGGTTATGGTTTTTCAGACAAAGGCAAAAAGCGTCTGTATGGTTAGGCATAGTGGTTGGATTTATAGGCTCGATTCTTCTTATCACCGCAGGGTCTGAAGGACAGCTCAGCAAGATCAATTTCTACGGCTTGTTTATCATCATAGCCACTATGCTATATGCCACAAATTCCAACCTGATCAAATATCAGCTGAGTGACTATCGTTCCGTAACGATTACCAGCATCTCATTATTCTTTGTTGGACCATTTGCTGCGGTGACACTGTTCGGATTCAGTGATTTCACAAGCAAGCTTGGTCAGGAAGGAACGCTCCAGGCAGTATTCTACATTTGTATACTGGGAGTACTGGGTACTGCGTTTGCATTGATCATCTTCAACAAGATTGTGCAGCTTACCAACCCGGTATTTACTTCATCTGTCACCTATATTATCCCATTGGTAGCGGTTGTGTGGGGATTACTTGACGGTGAGACGCTACTCCTCAATCACCTGTTAGGCATGATAGCAGTTCTGATTGGTGTTTATATCACCAATCAGACACATCTCATCAGAAAATCAGGTAAGCACTAATAACAGACAAGTTCTATTGAGTCTCCTCGACCTTATCGAAGTCAAATTCCTTTAGGAAATTCTCTGCTTGCTGAATATTCTGGAACTCGAAGATTTTGTTATCTCCATCCACGCTGTGGATCTCCACTTTGACATGATTGATCCGTTTATCCAGACGCAGTGGATTATCCACCAGGATACTCTTCGTTCTGTCTCTTTCCATTCTCTTGGAAAGCTTCACCTTTTTTCGTCGGATTCTTCCGCAGTAGCCGCACTTGTATTCCTTCAATAGCTCACCGTCTTCGAAGGCAGTAGCCTTTTGTATAACCTCTTCCTTTTGAAGTTTCAAGGTCTGGAAGCCACATCTGTCACACTCAAGTGCACTTAGATATCCTTTATATTTCTCAATGAATGTTTCACCCGTATTGGTGTCAATCCATACATCATAATCAACAGAGAATGCATCCTCTTCTGCCTGCATACCCTCATCAAGGTAGGCATCCTCCTCTTCTTCAGATAAGAGCTTCAGCTTTGCCCCTGTTCTTGGATTCGTCCGAGGTGTATACCTCAGCCTTTTCAATTTTTTATCCAATGGACCCGGGTAGTAATACTTGAATATCAGATGTGTGATATATCCGTGCAGCGTACCACCGCAGATAGCTATAAACATCCGGATAAAAAACCAGATCGGGCTAAGCTGTACAGTTTCATACTGTAAGGTATTGATAAGAAAAAAAGCTGCTACCGCCAATGCGTAGTTAGCAAGTATATATCTGTTGACCTCATGCCGGCTGGCAATATCAAATTTCTGTTTGTAGCCTTTTGCAGATAAATAAGATATCTGATGGACCAAAAAAATTAAAACTGCTACGCTGACTCCTACAAAAAATCCAATCCAGGCAATTTTTTGCCATATCTCAAGTAAAGCTATATACTTGTCTTGATCCATAATTCTTAAATGATAATGTTGATTTCACCTTTTGACTCCTGAAAATTACTTCTTTTCTTAAAAAAACAAACAGACCTTAAATGTGGATGATCTGTATCAAAAAAAGAGCATTAACAATTTATTAGCGTCTAAAGATAAATAAACTGTAATAGATAATCCCTTAATTAAAACGATTCTGCTGAAAGATTATTTCAACACACTGAAATACAGGGAGTCAGAATTGAGATCGAGCGGGCTGAATTTAAATCCCATTTCCAGCTTTTCAGCATACTTGTGCTTCCACAGGCTTACCTGTTCTTTGAATTTGTCTTCTACCTCGCTGATAAATGAAAAAAGCATGAGTAGAAGGAGCAAGGTGATAATTCTGGAATTTCTCATGTTCATATTCCTTTAGATGACAAAAGAGACCGTTTGGTTGCACCCATGTGAAAAAATAATTCATCTTGAATACTCCCACACCCTTCAATAGTTACACAGAAAAATGTTAAATATTCTATGGAAAGTATTTAACCAACTTTTCGGATATATTTACTGATAACACCATTCTTACCTGAATCATGGGAATAACTAAAAAAGAAATCCGAAAGACCTACCTGGTAGAAATTGCGTGGGAAGTTGTGAACCAGGTCGGGGGAATCTATACGGTTATCCGCTCTAAAGTACCTACCGTAACCAAGAAATGGGGAGCTCACTATTGCCTGATTGGCCCCTGGATGCCCAATTACGCTTCAGAATTTGAAGCGATTGAAGACGCCAGAGACTCTTTTGGCAAGGTTGCAAAGAAGATGCAGAGTGAAGGCTATAAAGTTCATTATGGTCACTGGCTGGTCAGCGGTAGGCCCAAAGTCATCCTGTTTGACCTTGGCAGTATTATGCACAAACTTGGTGAGATCAAATATTTCTTATGGGAGAACCATGGTATCTCCTCACCTACTGACGATCGCCTTTTTGATGATGTACTTGCTTTTGGTGAACTGGTGCAGATTTTCCTGGAGCACCTTTCCAATGAAGGAAATGACAAACAAGTGCTGGCACATTTTCATGAGTGGATGTCGGCGACCAGCTTGCCTGAAATCCGCAGAAAAAATTTAAACGTCACAACGGTATTCACCACACATGCCACCATGCTTGGCCGGTATCTGGCGATGAATGACCCCCAGTTTTATGAGCATCTTCCGTTTATGGATTGGCAGCGGGAGGCAAAACATTTCAATATAGAATCAATAGTAGCCCTGGAACGAGCTGCTGTCCATGGAGCTCATGTCTTCACCACTGTGAGTGAGGTTACCGCCAAAGAATGTAGACAGCTATTGGGAAGGTCTCCTGACTATGTGCTACCCAATGGGATCAACAATGAGCGTTTTGAGGCTTTACATGAGTTTCAAAACCTCCATGTGGAAGCAAAAAATAAGATCCATAGCTTTACCATGGCTCACTTTTTTTCTAGCTATACCTTCGACCTGAACAAAACGCTTTACCTGTTCACCTCCGGCCGATATGAGTATCTAAACAAAGGGTATGACCTCACCCTGGAAGCTCTGGCCCGTCTGAACCACAGGTTGCTCACTGAAAAATCTGACCTTACTGTGGTCATGTTTTTCATCACCAAAAAACCCTACTACTCTATCAATCCGGAGATTCTTCAAAGCAGAGCCCTCCTTGAAGAGTTTAGAGAAACAATTAACGCCATCAAGCGCCAGGTAGGTGAAAGATTACTTTTTGATGCCGCAGCCCGTGATGATACACGTCTACCTGACCTGAACCGATTTGTGGATGATTACTGGAGACTCCGCTATCGAAGGACACTGCAAACCTGGAAGTCTGATACACTTCCTGCAGTAGTCACACACAACCTTGTGGATGATTCCAACGATGAAATCCTGAACTTCATTCGGGCCTCCAACCTTGTGAATAAAAAAGAGGATCGGGTGAAGGTGGTGTATCACCCGGATTTCATCAATTATACCAACACGCTTTTTTCAATGGAATACGGACAGTTTGTTCGGGGTTGTCACCTGGGGATATTCCCCAGCTATTATGAGCCCTGGGGCTACACACCCCTGGAGTGTCTCGCCAGTGGTATCCCGGCTGTGACCAGTGATCTGGCCGGCTTCGGTGACTATGTGAAAAAGAATGTAAAAGATCATGATAGGCGAGGTATCTACGTGATTCAAAGACAGGAAAAATCATTTGACCATGCTGCCGGACAGCTGGCCAATCGACTGTATAACTTTGCCAGGCTATCACGTAGGCAACGAATTGAGATGAGAAACCGCAGTGAGGCCTCGTCAAATCTGTTCGGCTGGGATCAGCTGATCAGATATTATGACCAGGCTTATGAAGCCGCCATATCAATTTGATGATCCGGCACCTTTCTTCAAAAGGTTTTCGGCTTCATCCACCAGGGAGATGGCTTTCTGGAAAATTTCATCCTGCTCATTAAAGATCGGATAGAAGCCTTTGTTGTCCCAAACACTACGGGCGATAAATGCCTTGGTATAAACCCGAATCAGCTCTTTGGATTTTTCGAAACCCTGTAAATCTTTTTTTACACCGTTTTGATAGCTCAAATTCAGGAGATCCTCCAACATTCTGTCTGTAACGTTGAAATCAGCGATATACGATTCTAACGAATACTTCTCCAGCTTTTCTTTGTTGGCTTCAAAGTACTTCAAAGCATACTCCCTAATAGTATTGGTATTGGATAGCCGCGAAAGAAACAGACTGGTTTGAGAAGAATCTAACGGCACAAAATAATCTGGCATAATTCCTCCTCCACCATAGACTACCCTTCCGGCATCTGTCTGGTAAACCAATGAGTCAACCACTTTCGCACTGTCTTTTACATACATCTCGCCATTCTTAAACCGCTCATAGTATTCACTGTAGTAGTCGTCTGAGTCTTGACCATAAGGCTTCTGAATGCTTCTGCCACTTGGTGTATAATACCTTGAGATCGTCAACCTGAGCTCAGACCCGTCATTGAGCGAAATCGGTAACTGCACCAAACCTTTGCCAAATGACCTGCGACCAACAATGATGGCCCGATCGTGATCCTGTAGCGCTCCTGAAACAATCTCCGAGGCTGATGCTGACCCTTCATTGATCATCACCACCACTGCCCCCTGCTCAAAATCGCCAGGATTCTTCGATAAGTGTTGAGAATTGTAGCGTGACTCTTTGCCCTTGGTATAAACGATCATCTGTTGATCTTGCAGGATTTCATCCACCATATCCACTGCGCGATCCATGTAGCCACCCGGGTTTCCGGTTAGATCCAAAATCATCTTTTTCATGCCCTGAGACTTCAACTGGACCAGTGCCTCTTTAAACTCCATGTACGTAGTGGCTGAGAACCGACTCACCTTAATGTAACCCACCTCATCATCTACCATATATGAAACATCCACTGAGTATTGCGGGATCACATCCCTGATGATGGTGAAATCGATGAGCTCCTTATAACCTTTTCTAAGGATACCAACTTTTACTTCTGACCCTTTCTGTCCACGAAGCAAATTGATAACCCTCCTGTTGTTGAGGTCTTCGCCTGTAACATCCTCACCGTCTACAGTGATAATCTTGTCGCCGGACCGGAGACCAATCTTTTCTGATGGTCCTCCACTCAAGGCGCTTACTACGTAAATGGTATCCTTGAAAATATTGAACTCAATACCAATCCCTTCAAAGTTTCCCTCCAGCTGAGACTTTGCCAGGTCCAGCTCTTCTGCCGGGATATAAACCGAGTGCGGGTCAAGCTTTTCGAGCATCTCAGCAATGGCTGATTCTACCAGCTCATCTGGGTTTACTTCGTCCACATAGTCATTCTCGAGGTAGGAAAGTACCTGTCTAAATTTGTATAAGCTCTTTTGTAAATTGAAAACCCCATCTTCCGGGCCGGCCATATTGGCCCCAATAAATATCCCAATAGCAACTGCTATGGAAATAAACAATGGAAAGCCAATCGCAATTCTTGATAGTTTCTTCTCCTTCACCCTGATATCTTTTATAGAATATTAAATATAAAATATTATTCTGCTCCTTATGTTTCTGTAAAACGCATTAATTATAAATTCGTTTCCGCCAAAGTTATTATTCAAATTTCCATTGTCTTAGTATCTTTGAAACTAAATGCGCCTATTTGATCGAACATTAGCTTCTCTGGTAGACGAGAACTTTATCTACGCCCGGGCATTAAACTGCCTTGGGATAGAGTTTTATCAATACCCCAACAGAAAGCTCTGCGAAATCTGTGCCGAAAAGGGATTGAAGCGTGAGCAGGTTATACAAAGCTTTTATCTTTTCAATAAGTCACACCAGTTTTCTTTCAGGGAGCTTCAGCATTATCCCCTGGAAATAGTTATCGAATATCTCAAACACACCCATCACCTTTTCATTAAAGACAAGCTGCCATACATCGTGAAGCTGCTCAATAATTATGAGGCGAAAAATGATCTTACGCTGGTATTCCCCGAGTTTGTCGACGAATTTATAGAACACATCTATGAAGAGGAAGATACGGTATTCCACTACATTCAGCACCTGTTGGAATTTGAAAAACCTATTCTACCTCACAAAATTGAGAGTCATCTCAAACTGAATCACCTTTCTTTGTCGGAGATTCACGCTACTCATGAGGAAGAAGACGAGCTTGAAGGAATCCGCAACCTTATTGAGGACAGGGACGATCCCACAATTCACTGGAGGGTGATAAGCAATGAAATAAAATCCTTTGACAGAGAAATGTGGTATCATGCTGAGATTGAAAACAAGATCCTGTTTCCACGAGCCATACGATTGGAGGAAAAAGTCAATAAATTATTTCATGAGATAAGCCGCCAGAACTGATGGCGAGAATCCTTGCCGTTGATTATGGAGGGAAAAGGACCGGCATTGCAGTAACAGACCCCCTTTGCATCATTGCCAGCCCACTCACCACCGTGCCTTCTGCACAATTGATGGACTTTTTAAAAGATTATTTCAGCAAGGAGGATGTAAGTGAAGTAGTTTTTGGCTGGCCAACCAAACCCGATGGATCAGCAACTAATGCCACACAACTAGTGGTGAAAGCCACCGATCAATTTAAAAAACTGTTTCCTGATAAGCCGTTATTTTTGCATGATGAAAGATTCACTTCCAAGATGGCACTGGACTCGATGATCGTGGCCGGCAGTAAGAAAAAGGATCGGAGAGAAAAGGGAAATATTGATAAAGTGAGTGCAACGATTATTTTACAATCTTACTTAGCATCGAAAGCATGATATATCCTATTATATTATACGGAGACCCTGTTTTAAAAAAGAAAACAGCGGAAATCCCTGAGGGGGACGACATCAAGGAACTGGTTAGTGATATGTTCGAAACCATGTACCATGCTTCAGGTGTTGGGTTGGCTGCCCCGCAAATTGGAAAATCTTTGCGGCTATTTGTAATAGACAGTGAGCCTATCGAGGAAAAAGAAGGCAAAGGGCGTAAACAAGCATTTATTAATCCTCAAATCTTAGAAAGCAGTGGTGACCCATGGGATTTTGAAGAGGGATGCCTAAGTATTCCTGGCATCCGTGAGGATGTGAAGCGCGAACCAAAGATCACGATTGAATATTTTGATGAAGACTGGAATCTTCATGAAGAAACTTTTGACGGGATCCAGGCCAGGATTATTCAGCATGAATATGATCACATCGAGGGAATTTTATTTACTGACTATCTCTCTGCATTCAAAAAGCGCCTGATAAAGGGTAAGTTGGCTAATATCTGCAAAGGAAAAGTAGATACGGAATACAAAATCAAGGCACCCCTTGCATTGAAGAGCAGATAATGGAAAATCTAAAGGTAAGTCTCGTACAATCGGATATCGTCTGGGAAAACATAGATGCCAACCTGGCGCATTATGAGGAACTGATCTGGAGTATCAAAGAAACAGATATGATCCTCCTTCCGGAAATGTTCACTACGGGTTTTACGATGAAACCGAAGCCGGTGGCAGAACTGATGAATGGCAAGACCCACAACTGGATGCGGATGATTGCAGCTCAGCGTAATGCGGTTGTGGCTGGAAGTTGTGTGATTACTGAAAAGAACGAATTTTATAACAGACTGCTGGTAGTTTCCCCAGATGGAAGTACCGAATATTATAACAAAAAACACTTGTTTACTCCTGGTGGCGAGGGGGCTTCATATACAACAGATCACAAAGATCTGATCTTTAACCTGAAGGGATGGAAAATCAGGACCCGGATCTGCTATGACCTTAGATTTCCTATCTGGGCCAGGTCTAAAAAGCAGGATGACAATCCCTATGAATATGACCTGATCTTTTACCTGGCCAACTGGCCTGCCCCAAGGATCCACGCGTGGAATACCCTACTGAGTGCCCGCGCCATTGAGAATCTGAGCTATAGCATCGGAGTTAATAGGATTGGAACGGATGCACCAGGCGCTCATTATCCCGGGCATTCGGCGGCTTACAATTTCCGGGGAGAGGAAATGGCTTTTTCGACTAAAGAGGAGATCATAACTGTGACTCTGGACTGGGCCGAGCTTGAAGAATTCAGGTCGAAGTATCCATTTCAGAAAGATGCCGATCAGTTTGAGCTGAGATAGGTGACCGCTTCATCCTCTGTTGCAAAAACTTTACCATCAAACAGCTTGAGGAATGGTATAATGCTTTTCGAATTCCCCAGACAAATCAGCTCAAAGTCTTTGGATTGAATAAAGGAATTCAGTATTAACTGCCCAACTCCAATATTGGGAGAGATTCTCGTATCCAGGATTATTACCTTTTGTTCATTTTCCTCTAAAAGCTTTTTTACCGCTGTGGTGATCGAGCGATCGGACAGACTATCGAGGGTTAGCACTGTGGTATTTTTCAGCACTTTTAATTGCTTTTCCAGCGGATAGTCGAAAGCATATTGACTTACATCTTCAAGTGCCTGTATCAAAATAATCGCTTTGGAACTCATTGGGATATATTTGCAATATGGCCAATTTGATCGAAACTCTCTACAGCAAATTTCTGGAATCCACGGGGGTATCAACGGATACACGATCCCTACAGTCCGGAAATATGTTCTTTGCGCTAACCGGACTCAATTTCAATGGCAACAAATATGCTATACAGGCCATAGATAATGGAGCTAAATATGCCGTAGTTGATGACTCCACTTTAGCTGACCATCCACAGACTATCCTTGTAGAAAATACGCTCCAGTCACTGCAAAAGCTGGGCAATCACCATAGAAAGCATTTCAAAGGAAAAGTATTTGCCTTAACCGGATCAAACGGCAAAACCACAACCAAAGAACTTTTAGTACGAGTACTGGCAAAAAAATATTCAACCATTGGTACCCAAGGCAATCTCAACAATCATATTGGAGTTCCACTCACTTTACTTTCAATCCCTGTGGACACTGAGATGGCGGTGATAGAAATGGGAGCCAATAAGGTGGGTGACATTGCTGAGCTTTGTGGCATTGCAGAACCCAAATACGGATTAATAACCAACATTGGTGAGGCCCATACGGAAGGATTCGGAGGCATCGAAGGTGTGATCAGGGGTAAGAGTGAACTGTTTGACCATCTCAGAAAATCGGAAGGGACACCCTTTATTAATCTTCAGGATCGGGTGCTCAACAACATGATCAAGCGGTTTGAAAATCCTGAAAGCTATCCTGCTGAGGATGTAAAACTAATTAGCGCAGATCCTTATATTAAGTTTTCAATGGGTGGCAAAGAGATCATCACTCAGCTCGTTGGTGCCTATAATTTTCAAAACATAGCTGCGGCCATTTCTGTAGGACGTTACTTCGGTGTCGATGACTTATCAATCGCATCAGCGATATCTGGTTACGTTTCCGCAAACCAACGATCTCAGGTGATGGAGAGAGGAAAGCTGAAGATCATTCTGGATGCCTACAACGCCAACCCTACCTCTATGCAGGCAGCTTTGGAGAGCTTTAACCAACTCACTGGACCCAAGCATGTGATCCTTGGGGACATGAAAGAGGTGGAGAATTCCATCCAAAGACACAAACAATTTGGCAATGAACTCCAAGGTTTTGACTTCGATACTGTATACCTGGTGGGTCCGGAGATGAAATATGCATCAGCTGAAGTGTCCAAGTCCCATTGGTTTGAGAATGTGGGAGCAGCCCAAACATATCTGACATCCAATCCCATTCAAGCTGGTAATCTCCTGATCAAAGGCTCACGGAGCATGCAAATGGAAAAGGTGCTGGAAGTAATTCAGTAGTCTCTTGTTTTGCTAAGGCTTGAACAGGCCCTTTACACAATTTCGATGTTCAGGTCCTCGCCTAATTCGCGCAGTTCGTTCCAAAGCATATCAAGACGGCTTTTGTCTGAAGCATCCAGTACTTGATTGCTTCTTCTGCTAGTCACAGTTACAGGGAGCCCTCTTAATTTCATAAAATATTTCGCTGCAATGGAATATTTATTACCAATTACACGATCATTTGCCAGAACAAAATCATTGACTTTTTTCACTGATTCAGAAACAGTCTCCGCCCTGCCTTCTTTCCATAGATAGGAAAACAACTCAGGATAGAAATTGCCGGCTATGCAGGAGATCCCCGCTCCGCCATGACGAATAGAATGCAATACATCCGGTGTGTGTGCATTGTAAATGCCTAAGGATGAATTAGCTGAAACCTTTATCTTCTTCTCAACCAGCAATTCATCACATGAGGTGTCTTTGAAGTATAGAAACCTGTCTGACCTGGTCAACTGTTTCAGTTTCTCAGGTTCTATCAATCGACGATATGGGCTGGGACATTCATAAATACCCAATGGAATATCTGCTGTTTTATTTACTAGTTGTTCAAAGTGATTCATCAATTCCACATCACCTTTTTCTTTCCCCACAATGACTGAAGGGATAATAACTACTGCATCTACTCCGGTATCATGGATCTTCTTGATGAATTCAATGTTTTCACTTACATCATCAGTAAATGTCCCGGTAGATACTACCGGGACATTTGAATGTTTCACAACAAATCGCGTGAGGTCGATGCGTTCCTTAGGACTGAGCTGATACATTTCACTCGAGGCACAATTGGCAAAGAGCCCTTGCGCTCCGGCTGATTCATACCAACGGATTAAGTCCTTTAGTCCGGAATAATCAATAGATAAATCCTTCTTAAAGGGTGTCATCATGACTGGCCAAAATCCTCCGGGTAACTTTCCTTTATCGCCCGGCAAATTGAGGCCTGCGCTGAAACTGAGAACACCAAAAGATCCTGCAATCCCTGTATTAATAAACTTTCTTCGACTCCACTCCATTTAAATCTCTTTAAACGTTTTACTTTCTTAATTTCTCTTTTTGAACTTACCTTAATATGGCAAGTTGGTTCCTTGCAGTAACCACATTCGTGAGCGGGTATCATCCTTAGAAGGAACCTGGACAAACTCAGTTTTCTCCAACCTGTCTACAGCCTCATTGTACTCTTCAACATACTGAGGATCCGGTGGATTTGGCGTATCGTAATGATACCTGATCGGTATGGCAGGTTGATCTGCATCAACAGGTACTTCAAAATCAGGGTAACCTGTTCTGCGCCAGTCGAACCATGGCTCTGCTCTGAAAAACATTGAAATATATTTCTGAGTCATAATGCGCTCATGCTCATTGGCTGCCTGACTCAGGTCCACTGATGCATGACTATAATAATCATCAAAATCAAAGCCTCCTACATAATCATCAAATATCCCCCATTCATTCATAGATGCTTCTATCGCGTTTTTGTAGTGAGACTCTGTATTAGTTACACCAAAAGCACCAATTGAGGCTACTTCCGCCAGGATAAATTCAACTTCAGAATAGGTGATGATATTCATCCCCACATAATCATTCGCATTCTGAAAATAGATATCGCTAAGACGGCTGTTAAACGGGGTGGTTTTAGGTTCAACAGAGGAAGCATAAGGACCAGCATTATATGACGTCCAGGATGCTCTGTTACCAATCGGTAATCCAACGTACAGATTAGTATCCAAACCAACATAGCCAGCTGGATACGGCAATAGCTCAACATCGAAAGACTGCCCAAGAGGGTCTGTATACTCGATCATGGTCTCTGTTGCAACATCCTCATCCCATTTCCTTTCAACGGGTCGCAACCATCTGTACATTCTCGGATCATTTTGATCTCTTAAAGAATTAAGGAAAGTTAACCCCATCCTTCTGGCATAAGTAAGCTCAGAAGCAACAAATGGCCCCCCTCGAAAAGATGTGCCTTGAGAATTTCCAAGATAATTCAAAACGGCATTGTCAGCATTGCTCGTAAAAACATTCTGGACTGCATCCTGAAATTCGGCGTCTACATCCACATTCATTTCACCCTTCTTGCTGTTTAACAACAAGCACATCCGTATCCTGAGGGAATTGATAAACTTTATCCACATACCTCTATCACCATTGTACAACAGATCATATCCATCTAAAACAGGAAGTTCAGCATCAAGTCCCTCAATCATGGTTTTTGCAGTCTTTAAATCAATCAAAAGTGTTTCATAAATTTCCTTCTGCCGATCGTACTTAGGGAATACAATTCCTTCGTCCAGTTTATTCGTTTCGGAAAAAGGGACATCTCCATAAACCTTTGAAGCCAGGTCAATGAGTACAGCACGATAGACCAAAGCTGCTGCCTCAATAAAGACGTTTTCCTGCTCTACACCAAGGTCTGACATAGCCTGAACATTCACTAAACTTGAGTAAATAGATTCCCAGGGACTACTACTCCCTGGCACCCAATAGAGTGCGTTTAGTTCCTCTGACTTATAACCATCACCGACCTGGTAATACTGTAATAAGGAAGGAATCCTTGATCCCCAATAGCCAAATTCACTATAGGTATAAGCTAAGTTCTTCGTATTTGTAGTTAAGAGAAAGCTCGGGTCGACATCACTTACATCATTCGGACTTACATTTAATTCATCAAAATCACTACATGAATTTATAAATGGAATGATTGTAACGGATAATAATATTATTGCTAATTTCTTCATGGTCGTTGTCTGTTATAATTAAATTCCAACACTTAATTTGAAACCGAAACTACGGGTATAGGGAATTACCGAGTAAAACTCATATCCCGGTTCTCTTTTACCGTCTCTATTGACAAATGCTGTTTCCGGATCAATGAATACATCGTGTTTTGTCCAGATAAACAGATTCTGGCCTATCAGAGATAATGACAGATTTTGAAGCATCACTTTGCTGACAAGGGCCTTTGGAAACCTATAGGTAACTGACAACTCTCTAAACTTCACATAAGTTGCACTGAAAAGATTAGCTGATGCCAGATATCTGTCAGCTCCCTTTTGCGCATGATACGGACTTAGCCATATTGTTCCCGGGCCTCCAAAGTTTTCGATATAACCTCCACTGCCATCTTCTCTGACTCCGACATCAAAACTGGCATCATTGACATATACCTTTTCTCCGGAAGCATTCACATAACTTCTGGCTTCTCTTTCAGCCTCTGTAGGCCATTCAAACCCACCATATTCGGAGTCTCGACCTCCTATCCATTCATGTGAATATTTTTCAGGATTATTTTTGATTTGCTGTACGATATCTACATTGGGGTCATAATCCACGCTTCCATTAATTGATTCAGGAAATCTTCCATCGTTCTTTCCTTGCCTCAAAGTTTCTGAATAGAATTCCCCTCCTGCTCTCCAGTCAAAAACAGCACCAAGGCTGAAATTCTTGTATTGGATATTCGGGGTTATTCCTAATATGAAATCGGGATTGTAGTTCCCAATCTTCTCAAAATTGTCAGGGTTCCGATCTCTTTCGGGTTTACCATTGTCAAAGATGATGGCATGTCCATAGTACTCTGAGCTTTCATCCTGTACTCTGAAGTAAGGTGCCTGGTAAATATCTCCAACCTGATCTCCCGGATAAGTATAGAAATATGCATACCCCTTACTATACCCAAAATATTCAATGCCATCTGCGAGTTCTACAATGGTGGTTCTATTCCTGGTGAAATTCAATCCCAAATCAAAAGAGAGATCCTTTTGCCTGATTATAGAGGTATTGAGCGTAACATCCCACCCATTACTCCTTACCAATCCTGCATTGATGAGCTTACTTTGGGCACCAGAAGTAATAGGTGTATTAATGCCAAGTACCTGGTTTTCATTCTCCACTACATAGTATGTAGCATCCAGAGATAATCGGTTATCAAAAAATGATAGGTCAACACCGATTTCTTTCGATGTAGCTATTTCTGGTTTTAGTTGTGCATTCTTCGAAGTTAAATCCAGACTTGCTCTCTTCACAGATCCCCAGTCTTCACCAAAACTGTAATATCTCTGAAGCTGATAAGGATCTACATCATTTCCCACCTGGGCATATCCAGCGCGAAGCTTAGCTAGGCCAATCCATTCGGGCAGATCGAATATTTCATTTGCCAGCACGCTAAGCGACGCCGATGGATAAAAGTATGAACGGTTTTCTTTTGGAAGTGTACTGGACCAGTCGTTTCTTGCCGTTAGGTCAAGATATACCATATTTCTGAAGCCAATGGAAGCTTGCGCGAAAAGACTATTTACTTTCTTTTCACTCAGAAAGTTGTTGTAGATGACCGAGCCAGGTGCTCCGTTGCTAATTGTATATAGTCCGGGAATTACCAGGTTTGTGGTAGAGTTCTGAAGGTTTTCTTTGTAGTTGTATCGAAGGTTTCCTCCAACATTAGCTTGCAGGTCAAAATCCCCTAATAAAGTGTTGTTGTATGAAAAAAGACCTTCCCAGTTTTGCTCTCTAAAGCTGGAATTTTGAATGTCAAAGTTTCCTTTTGTTGCATTAACAGTATTCCATGGTCTTTGATTTACAGCTCTTTGGCTTAGATGACTACGTAAATATTTTCCTGTGAAGCGTAGATTCTCAATAAATTCCCAGCTCATCTGTATTTTGGTGATCGCTTGTGTGCGATCAAAACCGGTTGTTGCCAACTCCTGCATCAGGTATGGGTTATTCCATCTTGTTTTCCATCTGCGTTGTTCAACCCCCTCCTGATTAGGCATCCACCATGTCTCGGGATTGCTATAAGGAGCCATGTCAACTTGTGATCCTATGGTTAGTATGGCTCTGGTAGGAGTGAGGAAACTATCATCAGTATTTGGCCTGTTACCCGACTTTGACTCACTCAGGGAGGTCATCACGGTTACATCCAAATTATCCGTCAGATTCATTGTGCCATTGATGCCGATGTTGTTCTTTTTGAGATCCACATTTGGCATGATACCTGTGTTATTGTAGTTACCTAAAGAAACGCGAAATTTTGCATTCTCATAGTTCCCATTGATCCCCACATTATTTACCTGGGTCCAGCCGGTTTGATAAAAATCTTGCTGGCGATTGATGTTGTTTTCATGAGAAACCAATTCGCTTGGGCTATCCTGGTTTCTTTGTTGGGCAATGAACCCATTATTCAACTTAGGTCCCCAGAATTCATAGGCATCGTTTTCAAAGATGAATGCACCATCCTGCCCGGAAGCAAACTCATTCTGAACCGGAAGATATCTATATGGATTATCTGCAATCAATGAAGTATTGAAATCAACCCCCAAACCTTTATCTCCACCTTTTCCGGATTTCGTGGTAATCAGCACTACTCCGTTTCCTGCACGTGAACCGTAAAGAGCAGCAGCACTTGGTCCTTTCAATACTGAAACTGACTCGATATCCTCGGGATTTAAGTCTGACACCGCATTACCGAGGTCAACCTGATTGAAATTGTTATCCGAAGTATTGAAAATAGGTACACCGTCCACAACAAATAGTGGTTGATTGTCAGAGTTGAGCGATGAGGCTCCTCTGATCACCATATTCACAGAAGAACCTCTTACCCCGTAGGTTTGAGAAATCTGTACACCAGCAACTTTTCCCTGCATCGAGTTAAGTACACTTGCCTGAGGTGTCTCATTCAAGTCTTCTCCACCTACTGTTCCCACTGAGTAACCAAGCGACTCTTTCTCCCGGGAAATACCTAGCGCAGTAACTACTACCTCACCCAGCGTCTTGGTATCCGCTGTAAGCTGTGCATCTATTACAGACCTGTTTCCGACGGCAATCTCCTGAGTTGTAAACCCAACAGAACTAAACACCAAAATTGTGTTTTGATCAGGAACATCCAATCTGTAATTCCCTTCTACGTCGGTCACTGTTCCATTCGTAGTTCCTTTTACGACCACGTTCACACCAGGAAGTCCTTCGCCATCTTCAGATGAGATGACGCGACCAGTAATCGTAGTACCTTGAATGATGATTTCCAAACTTGCATCATCAGCGCGTTCCGTTTCAGGAATCTTACTGATATTAATCGTTTTGTTGATTTGCTTAAACTTTAAACCAGCATCCTGAGATATTTTCAGGAGTACATCAGCCACAATATTTTCAGATTGATCTATCTGAATCCCAATGTTCTGGTCGATATACCTTTTGTCAAAAAAGAATTTAAAATCAGTTTGCTCCTCAATTTGATTGATGATTTCGAGTAGCTGGATTTTGCCCGGCTCCAGATTAAACCGAACTTCTTTTACACTTTGAATCTGCTGTGTAGACCTCTCATTTGCCCACAGTGCACTCGTACTGAGAAATTGTATCAATATCAGGCATAACAGATATTTGGACAACTTAGAAAATAGTTGTAGTAATTTTTTCTTCATAATTTTGGGTTTTTAATAACATATTTTGTTGTTAATTGTACACGGATACCCCTGTCGCTAAACTTCGGGTATCCGTTTTTTTTGGGTTCATGTCATAGCTTTATTTTCACTTTTTTTCCTTCCATTTCATATTGTATGTTGTAGGTGAAACTCAGACCTTCCATTATTTCTTTTAAGGTCTCATTATCAAATTTCCCTTCTATATGCCATCTGCTTTGCTGCGTACCTGTTACTTCGAAGGTGACGCCATACCAACGCTCCACAGTGGTAATGAACTCATCCAGGTCAGCATCCTCAAATACGATGATGCCATCTTTCCATCCTAAATCAAGCAATTCATCAAACGCCTTTTTTTCTTGTGTCTCTAAAACTTTATCATAAGCCAACTGCTGGCCAGGTTCCAATAAAGTTTCCTGTTCAGCTGATTTACCTGTGATTTTAACTTTTACCTTTCCTGTAGCAAGTGAGACCCTGATATCCTGTTCGCTCTGAAAAGCGCGCACATTGAAAGATGTGCCTAACGCTACGGTTTGCACTGTACCAGAAGCCACCACAAATGGTTTGTTTGGGTCGTGGGCTACCTCAAAGAATGCCTCACCTTCGAGTTCAACAAATCTTGTAGAATCGGTGAAAGGGTCGTGATAGGTAATTGAGCTGGATGAATTTAATATTACTATGGTGCCATCTGGCAGACGTGTAGTAGACCTCTGCCCTGCAGGGTTTTCTTTTACAGTAGTATTAATATTCGCCACACTTCCTGCATTTTCAGAGGAAGTCGTTAGATAATAGAAAATAGCTGCTGAGGCGATGACAAAAAGTAACGAGGCTGCAATTTTTGGAATCAAATGAAAGATCTTAATTCGATGATTCCCTGTCTGCTCTGTAGTGCTAATATCAGCTTGCAATATAGCCTCCAGGGTTGATGCTTGTTGATCATCAAAATCATCGTGATCCTTAAAATCCTCTCTGTTTCTAAACTTTATCCCCCGAATAATTTCGACGGCCTGGTAGACAATGTCTTTTTTCTCCGGATTGGATGCAATCCAGGATTTCCAGAAATGATCCCGATCAGCGTCAGGCTCGATTACCCACTGTTTAAAATCTTCGTCTGAAAGAAAATCTTCTAATTGATACTTGTGGTAATTCATTTGCTATTCTTATAATCTAATAAGAAAGCACACCCCCAAAACGACATCATGAAATTGAAAAAAAATTTGTGACCTGCTTAATTGGGCAGGTTAATTAATAAAAGAAAATTATCTCTTTAGAGAAAATGGATGAGAGAAAATACGGCAAATACATCAACAATAAGGGTTAATTTCAGCTCTTTCAAGGCTTTGTAGATAAGATTGCGGGCAGACTTAGTGCTGGACAACTCCATGACATCTGCCACATCCTTATAATTCATGTTTTGATAATAAAAACAATAGATGGCTTCACGCTGGCGTTCAGAAAGTTGCAACAAGGCATGCTTTATTTTGTCGTTTCTCTCCTCAGATATTTGTCTGTTTACAATATAATCTTCAGCCGAATATTCTATCTCAAAGCGCTCTACTTTCTGATGTCGCAAATCCAGAGATTTGGCCTGGTTCAGCCGGTATATGATCTTTCTTTTGAGGGATATGAGCAGGTACTTTAAAATTGAATTGGTATCAGAAAGGTTTTTACGGTTTCTTCGTAGCTCAACGAAAATATCCTGGATACAATCCAAAACCAGCTCTTTATCTAAGGTATATTGAACACTGTAATCCAGAAGCCTGGTGAAATACTGCTTATATATATGAATGAAGGCTGCCTCATTACCCCTCTTGAAAGCTTGCCAACATTCCAGATCGTTTGAAAATTGAAATTCCTTCTTTTCATCAGCGGAATGATTAAGATCACTTAAGGATTTTGCCTGGAATTGCATGGGTTGTTGAGAAATTCGCAAAAACTAATCTGGGCTATTTTAGGGAGAAATCAAAAAATAACCAAGTGAATACAATTAAGATAACAGTCATTTAAACCTGTGGTAAAAGTATGGCTACTCAACCAACCTGTGATAGATGAAAACTTCCTAATTAATGGTTTCAATAGCATATGCAAGGCGAAATAATGCTGCTATTCCCTGATCTCCTTCCGATAAGGAATCCCCTCCTGAGCACCTTTACGGGTCACAGCCAGAGATGCACATTGGTTAGCAAATTGAACAGCACCCGTAGCGGACTTACCTTCCGCTATGGCGAGGGTAAAGGCACCACAAAAGACGTCACCTGCTCCCACGGTGTCCACAGCTTTTACTTTAGGGGCTGTTATAAATTGGGAGGTCCTGTCATTGTGTAAAAATGCCCCTCGTGAACCAAGGGTGATAATCACATTCTCCGCACCTTTTTGGATAAAGTAATCGGCCGCCTTTTGGATGTCTTCATCACTTCCTAAGGTGAGCCCAGAGAAAAAACTGGCTTCCGTTCCGTTGGGGATGATGTACGTGCATAAGGAAATTAACTCATCTGGCAATGTATTGGGTGGGGCGGGATTGAGGATAAATGGCTTGGCCAACTCCCTGGCTTTTTTTGCTGCATAAAGTGTCGTTTCAAGCGGGATTTCCAATTGTGATAAAACCACTTTTACATGTTTCATTTGGTCAAGAGATGTCTCGACGTCTTTTATAGATAGTCGTGCATTGGCTCCCATGGTGGCCACGATCATATTCTCACCTGCTGCGTCGATATTTATCAGGGCAGTACCGGTAGGAGTATCAGGATCCCGGGATATCAGCACCGTTTTAATCCCATCCTTCTTGTAGCCCGCAATTGCCTGCTTCCCAAAGTCATCGTCCCCTACTTTCGCTACAAACGTCACGTCACCACCGAGTCGTGCAGCAGCTACTGCCTGGTTGGCACCTTTCCCTCCCTGGGCGATATAAAATTCTTTGGCAATGACCGTTTCCCCAGGCTTAGGCAGCCGATCGGATAGCGTGACCATGTCTGTATTGCTGCTGCCAATGACGAGAATCTTTGGGTTCATAGGGTGTTTATGGTGTTAAAGCTCCAAACATAGGTAATTTGAGGGATGGGAGGGGTAAACTGGTGTGAAGGAGTTCTGAGATATGGGTTTGGTTTGGGATGAGCTTTTGCCTTAAGGCCCAAGTTGGTGTTTTCACCAACTTGCATCGAGTCAGTATTGCTCTTCATCTAACCCATGGCTTGTGGCTCCCCATTGCCGTCAACTTAACAATTCACCCAAGATAATTAACGGGAGCCCCGTAGGGGTGACCTGTCTATAGATTTTAAATTATCCGTTAACCATAGCCCCGTAGGGGCGGCCTAAAAGGCAACGTACAGGACGCACCTACAGGCTAATCTCTATTCGATGATTATTCTACAGACAGGTCGCCCATAAATGGGACTTCCGACCATCAACAAATTCTTAGGGTGACATCTATGGTGGCTCACAAGCCATCAGAATCTTGAAAAGGGATTTACCTGCGGTGATCCATAAGGGACCACTCCCGCAAATAGAAAACTGTCAATGCTTTGCATTGTCTGTTTAAGCTTTAATGTTGGTGTTGTCACAGTGTTGTCACCAAACGTAAGCGAATTGATGGATTACCTACGGTGATCCATGTCGGCTCACTTCTGCAAATAGAATGACCTCATCCACCTTCGGTGGATGAGGTTTTCATTTTCTTCAGCCACTTTGAACCTTTGGTTCAGTGACTTCCTAAAATAAAAAAACCGCATCCCATGGATGCGGTCATTCTGCTTGATGTGGGCCCTAATGGATTCGAACCATTGACCCCCTGCTTGTAAGGCAGGTGCTCTGAACCAACTGAGCTAAGAGCCCAAATTTTTCAAATGGCTCTTGGCGAAGTGCCTGTCCGCCGAAACAGTGTGAAGGCGGAAGCTAAGAGCCCTAATATTTCGGTTACATTTTGGCTGTTTATTGCCTGAACCCGAAAAATTCGGACTGCAAATGTAGCATAGTTTGTGACTATTGCAAACAGTTTTTTTCTTTAGTTAAATTATTATAAGAAAAGTGAGTGGCAACAATAAAGTTTGATGAGGAATAGTCCACAAAACAATCAGGCTGTTACTCGACTTCTCTTAGAAATTGACCTGATCAAAATTCTAATAAAGCCAGAAAAAGAAAACCCTGATAGAATTCAAAATATCCACCAGGGTTTAGTAACCAGCTTACGAAACATCAAAACAAAATCAAATTTTTACCCTATCAATATGTGCTGGCTACTTCAATATGTTGGATAGTAAACTCCGTACGCCTATTAAGTGAATGCTCGTTTTCTGAGCAATCCTGGCCATCTACACAATCGTTGATAAGTCTTGTTTCACCATAACCTCTTGCTGAAATCCTTTTTGTAGAAATTCCATTTCCCAAAATGTAATCAACTGCAGATTCCGCCCTTCGCTGGGATAAGTCATTATTATACTCATAAGTACCTCTGGAGTCGGTGTGAGCACTCAGCTCAATCTTAAAACTTGGGTTATCACGCATGATCTGCACCAACCTGTCCAACTCCCTTGCTCCTTCAGGCGAGATCTCCGCCTTATCCAAATCATAGTAGATGTTCTTCAAAGCAATTGCCTTACCGACTTCCAACTTTTGCATGTGCAAATCAATGTAGAGTGTATCATTTTCCAACTCCCCGATTTTGACCTTTACCTGATCACTGAAATACTGCATATGTAATGCCTCGGCCACATATTCGGCACCTTCATGTATCTTGAAGATATAACTGTTGTCAACTTTGGAATATGGCACAGGCGTTTCAGTGATATCATTGGCCACAAAAACTCCGACATCAGGAATGATCTCTTCAGTTTCCTTATCCTTAACAGTAAGGGCAGCAACGTATGATTTTGTCTCAACCCTTGGGGTGTATGTAAACTGGTAGATGTCGTCACCCCCCTTGCCTCCGGGTCTGTTGCTACTTATAAAGCCCACATTACCATTTCTAATCAATCCAAAATCATCATGGGCTGAATTGATCGGTGGTCCCAGGTTTTCTACTTCAGCATTAGGATCATTCAGATTAATGCGGTAGATATCAAAACCACCCCAGCCCAGGTGCCCTTTTGAAGCAAAATACAGGATTGAATCCTGGTGAATAAATGGAAATAATTCGTCTTCCCTGGTATTGACCGGTGCACCCAGACTGACCGGCTCTGACCATTTTTCATCAACCCACTGGCTAACAAAAATATCTCCTTCACCGACAGTACCTGCCATATCCGAAGCGAAGTACATTGTAAGACCATCAGAAGTCAAGGTAGGGTGTCCTGTAGAATATTCATCATTATTAAACCAAATCTCTTTTGGATCGGACCAGGTCTCTTCATCCTCAGCCTTTTCTGCTGTAAATAGTTTCAGCTTATTCGTTCCATCCTTACTTCGGGCAATCTTGTTACCCTCAATATTGCTTCGCGTAAAAACTATCCTCTTTTCATCTGTGCTAAAAGCTGCCGGCCCTTCATGGTAAGGGGAGTTGATTTCTTTTTCCATCGGCTCGGAATCGCCCAGATATTTATCGATTGGAGCGTAATATAAGTCCAGAAAATAAGACTGATCCCAGGTGTATTTCTTTTTAATGATAGACTCATTTTCTCTGTTTGAGCAAAAAATAAATCCATCTTTAAAATACGTCGGACTAAACTCATCATTTGACCCATTTATCCAGTGGTTTGTCAAAGAATAACAATCTGGCTCGATTTTGACGGAATTGAGCTGACTCAACTGCTCAAGTCTTTCCACTTTGACACTGGTGCCTGTAGAAATTTCATGCGCTTTGTTGTAATGACCTTCCACCAGGAGTGAATAAGCATAATAGATCTTATCCAAATCGGTGAGAATACCTGCTCCTTCTATTTGACTGTAATATTTTACCGCGTTGGTGTTGTCATTAAGGTACCGGTACGCATCTGCTAACCTCAGTTTTGTATACGAATGGGCAGAGTCTCCTGCGGGCTGCCCTGACGACAGTGCTTTTTCGTAAAATTGTATCGCTTTCGGAAAGGCAAGATTTTCAAAATAAAAATCCCCTTTTTTAATCGCTAACCGAGACTTCCTTGGCAACTTCTGTGCGGAAGCATCATAGCCCAAACCTATAATTAGTAGAAAAATAAGAGTTAGTAATCGCTTTTTCATGTCTATATCTTTTTATCTTATTTGGTCACAGTTATGCCCATTTCATGATTAAAAATATCTTGGTGTTAACATCTTTTGATTATCCCGTTTGAACACATAGTTCACCATTATCTCATGTGAGGTACTTTGTAAATCATTGTTATTTAGATCCGCTGAATAGCCAATTTGAAAGCTGGGACCTAGCTGCAGAGCCATCAAAAGTGCATTACTTTCTTTCCATCGGTGGTTGATACCCAGCCACAACAGGTTTTTGATCAGTACATTGGCATTTAAATCGTATTGTGTTGGTGCATTTTTTACAGCCTTGACCAAAAAATTAGGTTTTAGAATCAGCCCCTCAACGATATTGAAAACATAACCTCCCGCGATGTAGTAATGCTGTACCAGGTGTCCTAATGATTGATCGGACCCAAACTTTGTTTTCATCATTTGCGGAATAGAGAACCCCAGGTAAAACCGATCAGAATGTAGCATGATCCCTGTACCAGAGTTTATTTTCACCGCATTGTCATCCATCAAAAGTGGGTCATTCGGATCATCTGCAGCACCCATCTTATATTCCTGGTTAAGCTGATGAAAATTCAACTGCAGGGCCATACTGAGTTTTATCTTTTGGGTGATCCCTATGCGGTAGGCATAGCTGAAATAGCCGGAATGTTCTTTCTTAATCCCAATCTCATCACGATAAAGTACTGCTCCCAACGATGCTTTGTGGAACTTCAGCGGTGAATGCACACTGATGAACTGCGTATTTGGAGCACCTTCGATACCGACCCATTGATGACGGGTAAGCACGCTCGCGCTGAGGCCTTCATGAATGCCTGCATATGCCGGGTTAATGGGCAACCCATTATACATATACTGTGTGATCATAAACTGCTGTTGTGAACAACCTAAATAATATCCCAGCAGAGCCACCGAAAGGGTCAGAAATCGTAAATATTTTCTCATAGCCGTTACTTTTTCTTAGTTTAAAATTGATTAATTATTTAATGGATATCTGTGTAAATTCTTTGAATTGGCCGTTTAACACGGTGAATTAGGCTGATACCTATTTGGTTTATTTTAGTTTCTGATTTCTAGGGAACCGCGTTGCACTGTTCCTACTCCGTTACTGTTAAGCTTTAGCACATAGAAGTATGTACCATCGGGCAGTTTTTGTCCTGCATTTAATGTATTTGACACTCCGATAAAACTGCTGATTCCAATGATGTTTTGATAGTCGGTAACAGAAAAGACTATGTTACCCCATCGGTTATAGATCAACACTTCGTTTGTATCATAATCTTCGATTCCTACAATCCTGAGATAGTCATTGATACCATCACCATTTGGTGTCACAGTATTTGTCACAGGCAGACTTTCGCAAGCATCAAGCCTATCCAGGTAGTTTGGAATACCATCGTTGTCACAATCAAGATCAGATTCAGCTAATTCCTCACTTGTTGGCTTACCATCTCCATCATCATCAGTATCTTCTGTGTTTGGAATGCCATCACCATCTGTATCCATCGGTAATCCATTTTTGTCTAACTCCTCACAATCGCTTAATCCATCACCATCTGTATCGGGACCCTGAATCACCTCAATAGTTGCAATGCCTTCCGAGCATAGATTCCCAGCATCACATACCTGATAAGTGAAGCTTACCTGTCCTGAAAATCCATCCTCTGCAGCATAAGTCAAGCTTCCGTCAGACATCAGCGTCAAAGAACCAGCATTCACATCAGCAATTAATTGCACTGACAGCTGACCAATCTCAGCGTCGGAATCATTGTCTAGCACATTGGCCGAAAGAGTCTCACATACGACAGTAGAAAATGAATCATCACTTGCCATAGGCGCTGTATTCCCATCTGTGATAGTGAAGGCCACATCAACCGTATTTCCATCAACCGATCCATCGCTGACACGATAAGAAAAGCCGTCTGAAACTGCACTTCCGTCATTGTGAACATAGTTGAAAGAACCATCATTATTTAATGTCAATGTACCCTCGCTAACATCTGTCACCAACATGGCCATTAATGGATCTCCGTCCGGATCAATGTCATTTGAAAGTACCCCTTGATTAGCCGAAACGAAATTTGTGCTTCCTTTCAAGACTGTGTAGCTGTCAGCCACAGCAGTTGGTGAATCATTTGTTGGTATGATAGTAATGTTAACCGTGGCAATATTGCTCTCCAAATCTCCATCACTTACACTGTATGTAAAACTGTCTGAGATGGTCTCACTACCATCGTGTTGATATTCAAATGAACCATCAGCATTCAATGACAAGGTGCCATTGATTACATCACTTTCAAGGGAAGTAATCAGCAAATCATTTTCCGGATCGGTATCATTGGCAATAACTCCATCTGCCACTACAATTGTGTTGTTGCTTCCCTCATCAAAAGTATAAGCATCATTTACTGCCGTTGGTGCATCATTTACAGCATCAATCATGATAGACACGGTAACAATATCCCCATCTGCCTGTCCATCATTCACGAGGTAGGTAAAACTATCTGTCGTTGTGTTACTACCGTCATGAACATAAATGAATGACCCGTCAGCGTTTAATGTCAATGTGCCATTAGATACATCACCCACCAATACAGCAGTTAAAGGGTCTCCCTCAGGATCAGTATCGTTTGCAAGCAAGCCTGTCCCAACAATCACTTCATTGCTCTTTCCTTTGTGCAAGGTATAGTCATCCTCAACAGTTGTCGGAGCGTCATTCACTGGTGTGATTGAGATAGAAACGGTTACTATATTTCCATCTCCCGTTCCATCATTTGCCTGATAAGTGAAACTGTCAGATGTGGTTTCACTCCCATCGTGAATATATGTAAATGATCCATCAGCATTCAGTGTCAAAGTTCCATTAGAAACATCACTGACTAAAACAGCAGTCATTGTGTCTCCTTCGCTGTCAGTATCATTCGTCAAAACTCCGTCTGAAGCGGCTACAGAATTGTTGCTACCCTCATCAAAAGTATAGGAATTAGATGTGGAAACAGGCTCATCATTTACTGGTGTGATTGCAATAGATACCGTGACAGTATTTCCATCAATCGTTCCATCATTTACTTTATAATCAAAACTATCAGAGAGCGTCTCGCTTCCATCATGTGTATATGTAAAAGAACCATCCGCATTCAATGTCAACGTGCCGTTGCTTACATCTGTGACCAGAATAGCAGTGATTGGGTCCCCATCAGAATCAGAATCATTGTTCAACACACCACTGACATTATCAATATCATTCGTGCTCCCCTCATCAAAGGTGTAAGAATCAGCCACTGCAACTGGCGCTTCGTTGATTGGATTGATGGTAATTGATACGGTCACAGTATTGCCGTCAACAGTGCCATCATTTACTTTATATTCGAAGCTGTCCGCTGTCGTTTCGCTACCATCATGGATGTATGTGAATGAACCATCTGCATTCAGCGTTAATGTTCCATTGGTCACATCAGTTACAAGGATGGATGTCAATGCATCGCCTTCCGCATCAGTGTCATTGTCCAATACACCATCTGCTATAGTAACATTATTCGTGCTTCCTTCATCAAAGGTATAGGCATCAGCTACCGCTACAGGTGCATCATTTATTGGTGTGATCGTGATGTTGACAGCTACTGTATTTCCATCTTCTGTGCCGTCATTTACTTTGTATTCAAAGCTATCTGAAATGGTTTCGCTACCATCATGGATGTATGTAAATGAACCGTCTGCATTCAGCGTTAATGTTCCATTGGTCACATCAGTTACAAGGATGGATGTCATGGGATCTCCTTCACCATCCGTATCATTATCCAATACACCATCCGCAACCGTGACGTTATTGGTACTTCCTTCATCAAAGGTGTAGCTATCCGCAACTGCTACAGGTGCATCATTCTGTGGATTGATGGTTATTGTAACCGTAGCATCAGCTGTTTCTCCCAATCCATCATCTAACCTGTAGGTGAAAGTATCAGAAATTGTTTCGGAGCCATCATGTACGTATTGAAATGTACCATCTGCATTTAGTGTGAATGTCCCGGAGTGATTCGATGGATCCGAAAGCTTAGTAACAGTCAGACCAGTATTGGCAATGTCAGAATCATTTACGATTACCCCAAATACAGATGGATCACCACCACTACCATCAGAATCAGTTACATCAAGCGTGTTCCCTTCGTCAACTGTGTAATTATCGTCGTTGGCTACCGGAATATCATTGAGTATCTCAATCGTGACATCCTGGGTGGTGGAATCACCTTTTACATCGATGGTACGAACCTCTACAGTAGTTGCACCTATCACAAGACTAGCCTCAGCAGAGACATAGATCACTCCATTGCCAGGATTGATTGAGACTCCGGCAGGCAAACTGCCCATCGTCACAGTAGCACATACAATGTCACCGTCTGCATCCGTAGGGTAGGCCAATGTATCCGTATCATTGAGTAAATCAATTGTTTGATTATCTACAGTGTATATTGCCTCAATGTCACATGTCAAATCCACCGGTCCCACTGCGGCTGACAGACATCCGCCTATTGACACCTTGATAAGCTCATAAAAATCTGCAGACAGACTGGGGATCACCAGCGATCCAGTGCCAGAAGAGGTGATGGAAATTGGTCCAACAGGTCCTAAGCTACTCACAAACGTCACATCATAAGAAGTACTCAGTGCCAATCCCGTGAGTTCAATAGAACCATCTGAAGCGCCACACATTGTAGGTCTAGTAATACTTCCCAATGCCAATGATGGTGTGCCTACATCTACAAGTGAGATCACACTTAATAATTTTTCAGATTCACACCCTCCCAGGTTTACATAAATATCTTCATAGTCATCTGCTTCCAATGCCCCTATAGTGATCACACCCAAGAGATTTGAAGAAAGACTTACAGACTGGATTCCGGCACTGGTAGTGTAAAAAACATCATAAAGTGTGGAAGGGATAAGACCAGCCAGTGAAATAGAACCGTCATTAACTCCGCATCCTGATGGATTCACCACTGTTCCCAATGCAATGGTTGGTGCCCCAACTTCAATCAATGAAACAGGATCCAGAATGATGTTGGAATCACAAGATCCATCATTCACACTGATGTTGGTATAGCTTCCTGCTGACAAGTTTGGAATAGTCAACAAACCAGCAACATCACTCGTAAGGTTCACCACCACGTTACCCGAAGAAGTGGTGTAAGAAACATCATAGTTGGTTGTTGGCAATGTTCCGGCAAGGATAATCTCACCATCTGAAGCACCGCAAGAAGTTGGATGATTGATGAGGTTTGTGGATATACTTAGTAAACTTCCAACACTAATATCAGCCAGTGGGGCAGATTCACATCCTCCTAATGATACTTTTAGCCCACTATAGATTCCGGGAGACAATCCAGACAGTGTAATTACACCCAGTAGCCCACTGTTTACTGAATTGACAACCTGGAGGCCAGCGGAAGTCATAAATGAAATATCATAGTTTTCACTTGTTGCCAACCCATTTAGCGTAATGGTGCCATCTGCGGCTCCACATGAAGTTTCTGGTGTAACAAGTCCTAGTGAAACAGATGGGATTACAGATAGGTCTACCGGACATACCAAGACATTTGACTCACATCCATTCAAAGTCACGCTGATGTCACTATATTCATCTGCTCCGAGACCAGAAATGGTTAGTGAGCCACTATTAGACGTTATCGCAGCCGTCTGAACCCCAAGTGAATTGGTATAAGTAACATCATAGAGATAATTTGTAGCAGAAAGTCCTGTAAGTGTGATAGAACCATCAACAGATGCACACAATGAAGGCAAAGAAGTGACCCCTAATGTAATCTCTGGCACTACTACATCTACAAGTTCAATAATGTTGGATAAAATATTACTCTGACAAGCTCCCTGAGTAACATATAAGTCCGTGTATATCCCACCACCAAGACCTGATAAGGTAATAAGACCTGTGATATCAGCTGTCAATGAAACTGCAGACTGACTCACTCCGTCCAGTTCATAGTTGATGTCATAAGTCTGACTAGGCACTAATCCATTAATAGAAATAGATCCATCCGGCACAAGACAATTGAGGGGACTGACTGCGGTAACCAGAGCAATCTGAGGAAGATTAAACAGATTCACATCACTCAATGGAGTGGAAACACATCCTCCCGGTCCAGTAACTCTGATATTTCTGTAAACACCTTCGGAAAGACCGGACAAAGTTAAACTGGTACCTGCTATGGCCGTTGAAAGCGCAACAGTAACAATCGTACCGTCCTCCCTTTCATAAGAAACATCATAAGCAGTAGCAGGTAGCAATCCCTGTAACACAATACTTCCATCATTTGCAGCACATGAAGGTTGAGTAACCAAACCCAGTGAAACAACAGATGGCAAAAGTCCATCATATATAGTCACCCGATCCATCAACAGTCCTACCTCACATCCATCTTTTGTTACTTCAATATTGCTGTAAGTTCCGGCAGCCAGACCTGCTATCTCTATAACTCCCAGAATACTTGAAGTAATTGTCACAGGACCAATGGTGGCAGAACCATCAAAATAGCTCACCTCATAATCTTCAGCAGATAAAAGTGAAGATGAAAGAATTAATGAGCCGGTGCCACCACAAATAAGTGGCTGGACGGGCACTCCCAATGAGATTGTTGGAATATCTGGCTCACTCAGCTCCGCAGAGCAAAGGATATTAGAAGTGCAGCCATTGAGTTCTGCAAAAAATTCCTGGTAGGTTCCTCCTGCTAAAGCATTTATCGTGACAAGCCCAAGAGCATCTGCTGTCAAAGAAACAGATTGAGGTCCACCTGCATCAGTATAGTTGATATCATATTCTACAAAAGGAATAAATCCTGTCAGCTGAATGGACCCATCAGTCGCACCACAAGCAGTAGGGTCTGAAAGTGTTCCAAGATTAATGAGTGGTGGTACAGAGATCTCAACCTTGGCACTCAACAAACTTTCAAGCTCGTTCACCGCAGTGACTTTTGCTGACACAAGGCCCGTTGTCAGGTTTAATCCGACAAGACTCCAGGACCCATCAGCATTCACTGTGGTGGTACCAATTGATACCAGCGCGTCAAGAAGTGATGTTTGTAAAAAAACCTCTACCAAAGACCCATGTGCTTCCGTTGACGTACCTTGTATCGATGTAATGGCAGAGCTGCTGCACAAATCTGAAGTGACAATAGGTGTATCACTTGTTGTAGTACATTGTGCGCTGGCAAACTCAGCACTAAATAAAAATAATAATAAGGTAACTAGCCTGATGGAATTAGACCATCCGGGTGAACAAGATAATGTAACAATTGATCTCATAAGCTGATGAATTATAATTATTCGTAGTTGCAAAAGAGACCTTGCAAGGACTACTATCAGCTAAGCATTCGGTCATTTATGAGGATCAAAGGGTGAAGTGATATATTCTCTCGTTGAAATTTGAAATGTACGCAAAAGACCTATTTTATCAGTATTTTAACGTATATTTTACTGGTACGAATGGTAATATTCGACACGTAATCAAGCTCTGCATTCCGTAAATTACTCACATTAAATTAACGGGTGTACACTATTGCGAATCCACATGAAATTGTACAGATACAATACAATATATTGTTATTGACGGTTGATTGGCTAAACAATAAGGAACCAATAACTACTTCACCCTACTCCTACCGCTAACTCATACCAGCTCTCTACCAAAACATACCTGTCTAGCAGAGACAGCGTAACTTCAGAGAGTAGATTGCTATAGATTTTTGAGAAAGTCCTGTCTACTGAAATTTTTTCAAAGCGATTTTCATCAAAAGTCGGGTTGGGTTTGGGAAGAATCTAACTGGAACCTATTATTTGAAGTGGATGTATTGCCATTCTTGTTGATAAAGGTGGAATTCAAACATAATACTGTTAAGGTACATGGCATTATATGTGTTAATTTTACATGCTGATTTAAGTCTCTTTAATGAGAAAACTTATCATCATTAACTAGTTACAGGTCATCGTTTAACCGGATTGTTCGGTTGTACGGAATTAACCTTTCAATCCAATATTTAGAATAAGTGAAACATATTCCGGTATTAGCCGCATTTTTTCTTCTGTTCTGCAATCATGCTTTCTCACAAAAAATCAATGCAGACTACAGGATCACCATAAAAAAGACATCACAACCTGTACTGGTTGACGGTATAGCTGACGATGCCGCGTGGCAGGATGCTGATGTGGCCAAAGATTTCTATAATGTTCTCCCAATGGACACCAGCTTCAGCAGAGCTAAAACTGAAGTGAAAATGGCATTTGATGATGATAATATTTACCTGATAGCCATCTGCTATCATGCCCTACCAGGTCGGTATTATGTAGAATCACTCAAGCGAGACTGGCAATTTGGCAACAATGACAATTTTATTTTTTTTATGGACCCCTTCGATGACCAAATCAATGGATTCACTTTTGGAGCCAATGCTGCGGGGGCTCAATGGGATGGTATCGAATCGGAAGGTAGTGCTGTTAGTCTAAGTTGGGACAATAAGTGGATCTCTGAAGTAAAATCCTATGAGGATCGATATGTTTTTGAGATGTCGCTCCCGTTTAAAAGCATTAGATATAAAAAAGGTATCACCGAATGGGGGATAAACTTTAGCCGGCTGGATCTTAAAACCACAGAAAAATCTGCCTGGGCACCCGTGCCACGTCAGTTTCCAACTTCTTCATTGGCATACTCGGGTGTATTGGTATGGGATCAACCTCCTCCGGAACCCGGCCCAAATGTTTCCATCATTCCTTATACCCTGGGCCGTGTCACCAAAGATTACGAAAACAACAAGAGTCCTAATTACCAGATGGAAATCGGAGGTGATGCCAAAATAGCTTTGAATTCTTCCCTCAACCTGGATCTGACAATCAACCCCGATTTTTCTCAGGTAGATGTAGACAGGCAGGTGACCAACCTCGACCGGTTTGAATTGTTCTTTCCGGAGAGACGGCAGTTTTTCCTGGAGAACGCTGATCTGTTAGCCACTTTTGGTTACGGCAGGATCAGACCATTTTTTTCAAGACGAATTGGTCTCGATGCGCCCATCCACTTTGGTGCCCGACTCAGCGGGAAGCTGGATAAGAACTGGAGAATCGGGCTCATGGATATGCAAACCAGTGCGGTAGAAGGAAAGGGGTTGAGCGGTCAGAATTTTGCTGCTCTTGCTTTGCAAAGGCAAGTGTTTTCCAGAAGTAATGTCACACTGCTGATGGTAAATAAGCAATCATTAGATAATGTCTCGATGGTGGGAAATGAACAGCCTGATACGCTGGCTTATAACCGCAACATCGGTCTTGAATACAAGCTGGCTTCATCCAATAACTTGTGGACCGGGAAAGCACTGATCCTGAAATCATTCAGTCCGGTGCACACCGAAAAGGACCTCACTGTGGCTGGTAATCTGAGCTATAAAACCCGTAAATGGACCATTGAGGGTCAATATGAATATGTTGGGGAAAACTATACTGCTGAAGTTGGCTATGTTCCTCGTACCGACTTTTTCCGAATCAATCCTGAGATATCTTATAATTTCTTTCCAAAGAAAGGATTTCTGAATACTCATGGACCCTCTTTGAGGCTTAGCAATATCTATTCGGCTAGCAGAAACAGAGTGACAGATAAGCTTTTCATTTTTTCTTATAACTTCAGAACCAAAAGCCAACATAATTTCACTACCTGGCTGGCCTATGATTTCGTTGAGCTACAATTTCCATTCGATCCAACGAACTCAGGAAAACAGGAGTTGCCTACAGGAAGTCAGAATACCTGGACATCCTGGGGTACAAACTTCACCTCTAAACCTCAGAGCTTATTCACCTATGGCTTTGAATCCAGGTATGGAGGCTATTACCAGGATGGCACCCGCTTAAACCTGACTACCGACATTGGTTATAGGTTTCAGCCATACGTCAACTTCTCCATGACTTCTAGCTATAACAAGATCAACATGATAGAACCGTGGGGCACATCTGATTTCTGGTTGGTTGGTCCAAGGCTCGACCTTACATTCACCAATAATCTGTATCTCACCACTTTTGCTCAATACAATGAGCAGATAGATAATATCAATATCAACTCACGGCTACAGTGGCGTTATGCCCCGGCTTCGGATCTCTTCATTGTATACAGCGACAATTACTTCCCGGCTCCGATCAATGTGAAAAACAGATCCCTGGTAGTGAAGCTGACGTATTGGTGGAATATATGATTAGAACATGCGCTAAAGTTGTTGAATGTAACGCATGAATAGGGTATCCTGTATCGTATATTCATCATGTTCTTTCAAGACAAAATCTTTAGCCAAAAAATTATTGAGTGCTGTGCTTACTGAACTCGCAGCCCCTAAATGGTGCTTTCCAATAAAATCTTTGGATAATGGATTAGCAACATATCCTTCCCTGGCAATTGCTCTTAAGAGCTTCCATTGAAAACTCGTAAATAATTGCTGCATGGATGAAAATAAGGGCACTTCCTGTTGGACTATCTCGTGAAAAACCTCTTCAATTGTATCCCAGTCAATTGTTGTACCTCTTCCGTAAAGCTTATTACAAACCAGCTGTACATAATAGGTCTGCATACGTGTCCAGTCAAAAATCCTATTAATTTGATCCTCTGATATGGCCTGCTTGTTCTTTTTAAAAAAGCTATTGATAAATTCCCGATAAGCATTTGCCTCAATTGGATCAAGATGCAGGAGTTGAGCGCTGCGATAAAATGGCCGTGATGCTTCACTAAACATTGAAATCATCATTTGCCTGTGACTTCCGCTAAATATGAACCTGATCATAGGGAAGGATTGTGTCCAGGCTCTAAAAGTTGCTTCAACATTTTTCTCCGGATAATTGACTATCTGTTGAAATTCATCTACGCAAATCACTATGGGTTTCTTTTCGTCAGAAAGATATCTCCCAATAGCTTCCAGGGAATGGGGAATCTCTTCCTTTTGTTGCAGTCCAATAGAAATTTCAGGAGCTCCCGTAACAGGGTCCAAGCCAACTTTGGCACCAATGGCACCCATCAATCGGGCTAATTTTGCACCTATTCCTTTTTGAGGATTCCCAAATTTTTGAACAATAGCACCCGTAATTTTACGGTTTGCTTCAGAAATATTTGTGGTTCCTAATAAATCCAGAAATACACCCTGACCACCCTTTCTCTTTTCAAGATGATGGAAAAAATGATTAATTAAGGCAGTCTTTCCCATTCTTCGCTTTGAGTAGATGACGGAATTCCGCTCATTCTTAAATTGATCAAATAACCACTTCAACTCCTCTTCTCGATCACAGAAGTAACCAGGACTGTGATATCCAGATAGTACAAATGGATTCGTTGGTTTTCTCATTACATATTTTGAGTTACGTAATTTACGTAACGTAATTTACGCAATAAAAAATATATTAAAAGCAGATCTTTGAAATTTCATTTAACGGCTTAAAACAAATGGGAAAAAATAGTGATTTCAGCAGGCCCTACTTACACGAAAACTTGTCATAATACTTCAGCATCTGGTTTTTGACAAAAGCATTCTGATTGGTCATTGACTTCTCCAATATTGGGCACAAACGCTGATCACTGATCTGATGTTGCTCATAAAGCTCCAGGAGGCTTAGTAATTGTGTATTGTTAAGAGACTGAATCTGACTAAAAGACTCATCAATGGTGCGATTTCCCAAAGTATTGGCATGCATCAGCCGCTCAAGGATCAGGTCGGTTATTCAATCGGACTAACCGTGATCAATTGTACTGGTCCAAATAAACCCGACTTGATCAATGGCACTTCAGCCCAGGGAACATCGATCTTATTCAACCCGGCAATGTCAGTGGTGTTCACATTGGTAAAAGTATAATCTTTGCCATCCGTGAGCTGGTCACCAGTGATCCGGTTTGACCATACATTGGCCACTTCGATCTCGAGTAGGTTATCTCCCGGCTTCATGATGTCTGTCACATCAAACTGGAATGGTTTTGCCCAGGCAATACCCAATGACTTACCATTCAACCATACCTCAGCCACTTTTGACAGATCCCCCAGATCCAACAATATTCGCTGATCCTTCATCGTGGATGCGTTGATCTCATACTGGAAGGTTTTCCTGTACATGGCTTTTCCGGAGTAGTATTTGATACCTTCTATTTCGGATTCTGTCCAGCTTTTTAGCTCAGGAAATATTTCTCTTTCAGGCCCACCCCAATCCTTATCAAAAAATACTTCCCACGCACCATCCAATTTCTGTCGTTTGATGAAATTGGTTATTGTCAGCTCTTTACCATTCTTAGTTGACCTAAACACCCCTTCTTCCATCAAAAACAACCCATCCTGTCTGTGTGTCATCAAAGGAGGATACAAACCAGATTTAACCAGATCTTCAAATTTTGGCTGTTGGCTTCCTTTTCTCAAAACCACAAACATTGAACCCCTTGGAGGAAGTGATATCGGCAGACGTAAATAATCGCCGTCCTGTCTATAAACCGAGACCGGGATTACCTGTCCAGAAACAGGATCCCATATTTCAGGAACTTTCCCTTTTTGCCTAAAGCCCATTTCCCTTGTCAACCATTCATCCGTTGCATTTCTGATGAAGTAATAATCCAGATCGGGTTTGCTGTAATGCACAAAATCCAGTGTGTTGGCAGTGAGGTCCAGGTAATCAATATCAGGTCCAATCCCTAAATCATGCAGCACCACCACAGATTGCTTTTCATTTACTCTCGCAGGACCAGATCCCCATATTCTATCAATTAGGGCAGGCATGTCAGGAGTCTTTCCGGGCATTTGGGAAACGTCACCAGGTTTGGGCCCTACAATCTTTGCTCCAGCACGAAGCAATTCTTCGATCTTCTTCAATACATGCGGGTTGATCTCCTTTTCACCTTCCAGTGCCAGCACACTAAATGATGCTCCGGTAGGTAATACAATTTTCCCATTTTTAACTACAGCCTTTAAAAGGATTTCTGTGTTAACTACGTCATAGTCATATCCAGGACCTACCGTAAAACGACTGTTCTTATGTCCTGTATAATTGGGTACGGCGTCGCCGTAATAATATAAGACATCAGCAAAAAAATCGGTCTGCTGAAGTATATAAGAAACCCTTGCCAAATAATCCGTAAAAGGTCTGACCTTGGAGAACCATACCCGTTTATCGTTGAAATGAGTACCAGCATGGTACACTATGCCCGGGTAACCATATTGGGCAGGGTTATGGCTGAATCCATGGACCACCACCCTGTTCATCCCCTCAGCAAAGGCACGGTCTCCTGATGGTTTCATATCAAAAGGTCCTTCCTGCCAATGCTGAAATGAAGTGAATGCTTCTTCCTCCACAATTCCCCTACCATAAATATGAGACGCTGATGATACTTCTTTCACCACTCGAAGGATATCAATCCCATCCGCATTCAACCGATTATGGTTGATCCAAAATTCCCCTCGAGGCAGGTCCATCACACCCAGAGATTTTAATGGCTCAACCGGTACGTTATGAAGTGGGAAGCCCGGACCTCCAGATTCCGAATTGATCTTCAGACCGTGAGCATTGGCTATGGCTTTTCCTTTTCGGTAAAAATTTTCAATCATCAGTTCAGAGAGCGTTCGTTGATGATCTTTTTTAAACTTTTTGACTATTGATTCGCTGTAGGCCTCCTCATTAAACAAAACCGGAAGATATGGCGCGATGTCATATCCGTTAATTTCTTTGAATGCCTCGGGTAATGTTAAAGTCCACACGAATCCTGTTGCCTCGTAGCTTGCCAGATATAAACTCTTCAATGCTGTTTCTCGCAGATCATCACCCATCACTTCTTTTAACTTATCGATGATATAGGTGAAATGAGCTTCGGTAGCGTCCGCATCAAAGTGGTCTATGATCGGACCAACAGAATTTTTACTTGGTAACTTTAATTGTTCTCCTGAGTTTGAACAGATGTATCGATGGACCTCCCAGTCACCGGACAAAGTCCAGGTCAGGTTTTCCTTGTCCGAATCAAAATTATCAGATAGATCAACAAACTTTGAAGGGTCCCGAACAGGCTCCCCATCCTTGATTGGTACAGCCACAACTGCTACTTCTTCATAAAATACAGGTTTCCCATTGCGCTGATATTTAATGACCCTGTCTTTTCCTTTTGCATCTTTTTCGGAAATATCCGGAAAAGGAAGTTTTACTTTTTTACCGGTATTTTCATTAACCCGGATTTTAGAAAAATATATCGACTTGGCTGAATGTTGCGGGGCGATCCATGCTCCACCGGCGTTCCAGCTGCTGGCCAGGTTTAGCCCAGCGGTCATGTCGTACTTTTTCGCTTCGACCAGGGCTACCCTTATTGCTTGTAAAGACTCTTGACTTAAGAAAGCCGGACCAGGTGCCACCATGGTATCCCTATTTGGCACACCAATCTCAAAGATGTCAAAACCAGAGATACCAGCTTTGTTCATTGCAGCTACTTCTTCTTTTACCCTGACGGTATCTACATTCCCATTGAGCCACCAGTAGTAGGTTTTGGGACGGGCACCTTGAGGTGGATTCAGAAAGCCAGCCTTTAGGGTTTCATAATCATCGAAACTTTGCCCGAATAATTGGTTCCCACTTACACATATGAGGAAAGTCAAAAGGATTGATATTGATTTTCTGATTTTCATAGGTTAAGGTTTTTTTGAATCTTAAATTCAGATTTCGAATGGGTCATGGGTCTCTTTAAGTCTCTGAACCAACGTCTCCTTCATATTATTTTTTATCTCCAAATATTTAGGATCAGAGACCAAATTATTTTGCTCCAGAGGATCCTCGACCATGTCAAAAAGCTCCTCATTTCGAGCACCCTCTGAATAGTAGTTGTACTTATATCTCCCATTCCTAATCATCCTACCGGTGAGTGTTTTGTCAAATGGATCAATTGCTAACTCAGTCACTACAAAATCTGTGGAATCAAATTGGCCGGATTCGATGTAAGGTTTTCGGCTTATCCCATCAAATTTCAGACTGCTGGTAACGGGCAGGTAATCCAAAATAGTAGGTACCAAATCAGCACCGGAAACCACCAATCTGTCATCCATTCCCTGTTTTTTTATTTGGTCTTTATAGTACAGCACAAATGGTACCCTGGCCGGTCCCTCGTAAAGGGAAAGCTTGGCAGCCCACTTTTTTTCGGCCATCCCATCACCATGATCAGCGCTCAGGGCAATAATTGTGTTCTCGTGCATACCTTTCTCTTTCAGTGCGTCTAACACCTTTCCGATTTCTATATCCACCATTTCGGTAAACTGATAGTAATACCACAGATAATTTCTCCATCGGGTTTCATCATTATCCTGGGAAAGCAGGAGTTCATCCCCATAGTGGTCTCTGAATCGGCTGTTCGCCACCATCTCTGGTTCCAAAGGATCAATCTCATGATTCTCCGGTAAAGGAGGCAATTCAAAATCCGGTCCCACATTTGGATAGTCACCTGGCCTTCGAGGCACATGACAGATATCATGCGGATTGTGAAACTGGATATACATCAAGAGAGGCTTTTCGCTGTCATATCCTTTGATGTAGTCAACTGTAACGTCAGCCAGTGGCTGGTCCGTATCTTCTCCCAAAGCCCACGATGCATCATTTTGATAAAAATCCAGGAGTTTAAACCCGGCCAACGTATCAATATCCTTGCTTTGGGGATAAGAGTCTGGGATATGCCATTTACCCGCCCACACGGTGTTGTAACCTTCCTCACTCAGAATCTCACCCAGATTTTTAATATCAGGTTTCATTGACTCACCATTATAATTTACACCAGTATTATGTGGCATCATCCCTGTAATGAGGCTGCTTCGTGCCGGGCCACAAACAGGGGATGTGCAGTACGAGTTCATAAAACTAATGCCCCCATTGACCAGGAAATCAATGTTTGGGGTTTTCAGATACGGATTGCCATGAGCACTGATGGCTTTTGGATTATGCTGATCAGTTAGGATTACAATCACGTTAGGTCTTTTGCTTGCGGTTTCCTTTTTTAATGGACCCGAGCAACCTAATACAAAGAGTGCAATGAATGCAAAGTAAAAATTCTCGAAAGATCTGAAAAAATGAAAAGTCATAAGTCGCTGTTTCAATAATAATGATAGAAATGAGGTCACGCTTTTCGTGTGACCTCATATGGATATTTAGTGATCGGGATTCTGACCCAAATCAGGATCAATCCTGTGTCTGTTTTTCATAATACTTCATTTTTGATGTTAATATTTGGTGTTTATAATGACTGAGTCCAGGTTGAGATAATCGGCGATCTTTTTGATGGATTCGGCATGATGCCCGATTCCCAGGGCAAAATGATGGGTAGGGCCTTCTGATATCCATCGATGAAGAAATGTCCTCACATCGGGGCCAAAAAACCCACGGGTATTGGTATTCCCAGTAGGAGGAATTGGGCCAGCTACCGACTGACCTTCTGCGATAATAAATTTGAATTTTCCTTCATAGGTAGAGTTAATCGAAAGCATCGTGATAGGCCCTTCTTTGATCTTGAATTCCACGCCTGCACCATGACCCGGCTTACCGTGGTATTTTTTCAAGCTTCTCAAGACAGGTTTACCATCAGCAATAGAAATGTTGTGTGGACCATCATGACCAACCAACACAAACCCCTCCTTAAAATCAACTGGATGAAATTCGGCGAAACTTCCACCGATCCCTAACCTGTCGAAAATGAACAGACTGATCAATGTTTTAAGGTCAGATTCGCCACACATGGGGATATGTTTGGCTGTAAGCAGCGAGTTGCCAACAATCAGGTTACTCATTACTTTTTGCAGTTCACTCCCTTCTGGTCCATCATAATAGTAGGCAAGCCCGTCCAGCCTGTTTTCCTTCACAAAATTTTCGAGTGCCACACTCACATGTGCTGCGACTCTTAGGTCTTCATCATGAAGCTTCTCTGAGATCGGGTCTGATACCGGATCAGGCGTGTCAAAAAAGTCCAGTATCCTTTTCTCCATGGCTTTTATATCCTGCTCCTTCACCTCGTCATAGCATTTCATGAGCTGGTTGGCTTCGCATTGGGCGATGTGACTCCCAAAAAAGGAGGTGAGCATCGTAGCATCTGAATGCATGTCGAGCATGGCATTGATCGGGTGACCAATGTGTCCCAGATGAGCTCTTCTTAATCCTCCAAGGACTGTAGCGATCCTGCAGTATTCGTTGATCTGTATATCCACCTCAGGATCATCATACAATGTACCTATGATCATGTTGGGAACTGGTTTCCCCATCCTGACTGCAACACCGGCAAATTCTGGCAACGCGCAGATGTCATCATTTGCCAGCTGCATGTATGTTGATGCCCTGGTATAATCCAGCGCCTTCATCGGTTGCAAAGCCACTAGTACCATTGGTGTTTGAACTGTTTTGATGATCACTCCGAATGTACCGCTCGTGGCATAGGTCAACATGTCACAAAAGATGAGATCAAGATTCTCGCGAATTAGCTTATCCGCCATTTGGTAAGCCTTTTCCGGATTGTCAACAATACCGAAATCCACAACCTCTACATCATTTGTCTTGACCTTGTCGATGAAAACTTTCTGTTTCTCTAAAAGCTCGTCAAGTAAACCGTCAAACTGCGACCAATACTTGTCATAGCCAACTCCAAAAACTCCAATTCTTGTCATGTATCTTTTACTTATTGCTATAAATATATTTCTTTACGCACTAACTTAATTTTCAAAAAATTAAACTCCTACTCCTACTTTCATCTTTTTAGGTTGCATGAACCACATAAAACCGACAAACACTGCAGGATACATTAACCCTGAATAGATCCACAATGGACTATAAGAGTAAGAGGTGATGATCAAACCTATGATAGGATTGAGTACGAGCGAGGATAATGCTCCGGCAGTACCCGACAATCCAACCACCGTAGATGTGGATCGCTTTCCAAAAACATCAGCTATAGAAGTAATGTAATTTGTGATCCACAATCCATGGGCAAAAAATGCCAGACCCATGATGGAAAGGATCACCACATACGAAGCAATCGATCCGATAAATATGACCGGTAGTGTAAGCAAAGCGGCAACACCCATCACAATCAATCTTGATTCCCTTGTCTTTTGGGTCCTGGTGAATATCAGATCTGAGAACCATCCTCCTCCGATATTTGCAATACCCAAAGCCAGAAATGGGATCCACAATACCTGCCCAATAAACTCAACTCCCATCTGATGCTCTTCATTCAGATATTTGGGGATCCAAAACATGTAGAAGTATAAAATCGGATCCAGCAGGAATCGCATCAGCATAAATACAATGGCTTCTTTCGACCTAAATGTCTTAATAAAGCTAAATTTCTCTCCTGTAGGGCTATTTTCAATGATTTTCGTGGTTACCTTTTCCTGCTTTTTCCTGGTAGCCAACATCCAGAAAAGGATCCAGATGAAACCAAAACCACCCGTGATAATAAATATCATCCTCCAGCCCCAGAATCCTAAAAGATATCCGCATAAAGGTGGCGCTATTACAGCACCAAATGCAGCACCTCCGATGGCAATTCCATTGGCCAATGCCCTTTTCTTTTTAGGCACCCACTCAATCACCGCTTTCACTGCTCCGGGGAAACATCCACCTTCACCAGCTCCAAGCATGAACCTAAATAATGTGAAATGCATGATACTTCCAGCCAGACTATGGAGCATAGTAGCCAATGACCAGAACCCAACAGAGAAAGCCAATCCGAGCCGACTCCCGTATTTATCTATCAATACACCACCAAGTGTAAACATGATGGCATAGCTGGCCAGGAATCCTGAGTTGATGAACCCATAGTCTACATCGGAGATAAATAAGTCTTCTTTGATTTTGATAATGGTGATGCTCAGGACCTGACGGTCGAGAAAACTCAGCGAAGTCACTATCAACAGCAACAAAACAATGAACCAATATCGGGGTAATATCTTCATCTTTAGGTTAACGCACTAAGTAATAGAAGAACGAATATAAGATTAATTTTTGACTTCGCAATAACTCGATCTTTTTAAATTTGACTTTTTGATTATTTCATGATATGAATAAACCTGCACCGAAGTACATCGCCATCAGCAAGGAGATCATCCAAAAGATCCAGTCAGGCGAATTACTTCCTGGTAACAAAGTGCCTTCTGAAAATGAATTGATTAGCACCTATAATGTGAGCAATACCACTGCGCGAAAGATCCTGCATGAGGTGGAGTTGCAAGGCTGGGTAACCAGGATAAAGGGCAGGGGCACCTTCGTTTTAAACAAGACCGAAGACAAGCATTTGACAAGGGCACTTGGTTCATTTAGTGCGGTAAGGGAAAGTTTCAGCACTAATCTCATCAAAGAAGGCTTTACACCCAAAAATATCACCCTGGAAAAGACCATCTTACCAGATGGCTTGTCTTCCAAGATAGACAATCAGCATTTTGTCATCGAAGGACCGGTTCTGAAGCTGCATCGACTGAGATACGCCGATGAAACCATGATAAAAGATGAGACCAAGTATATCTCATTGAATGTCTGTCCAAAAATCAATTTACTGGACCTGGATCAATATCTGATTGGAATTTACGAGCACAAGTACCACCTGAAACTGGAAAATGTCTACAGGAACCTTGGATCTGTTGTAGTCTTACCCAACGATGAAAATAATTACTTTGAAAACACCAAGCCCATCGCTGCTTTTATGCTGGACGGTGTGATCTTCTCCAGCAAAGGTCAGATCGTGGAAATAGAGAGATCGCTTTACCGAGGCGATAGATACAAATTCTCTATTTCTACAGGTCCAAAAATGGATTAAGCCATATAAAATACTTTTTCCAATGGTTTTACCACTGGGGAGTTGTCCGGATTAACTGCCATGATATCTGCCATAAAATCCCACCACTTTTTAACAATCTCCTCATTCTTTAGGTTTTGCCTGGTGCTGTTTTCAGTTACTTTTTGTACCGCAAACAAAATATTGGTTTCCTCATCCAGGAAAATAGCATAGTCACTGATCCCAGCTTCCTTTAGCACCTTTTTCAATTCCGGCCAGATTTCGTCATGCCGCTTTTTATATGCTTGCTTCTGACCCTCATTGAGCTGCATTTTAAAAGCTATTGTATCCATATTCCCCAATTGATTCGTGATTGATTAAATTTCAAAAATTAACGTGACCAAGATAATTAGGGCCTGCTGAAAAAGTCTCAGTTGCATTAGATACGACTGGCTGAAGAGAAGATGTATCTTTATACTTCGATCTGAAGCCAGGAAGTAGATGATGTGACTGAGGCTAGCCTGTAAACTATCGTCCACGATATTTTCCAGATGCATGAAATAATATAATCTCGATCTAAAAACCTTGCACTTGCTTAATACAAATGGAAACAATATCACGATTATTGAAGCTCATATATAGACTTAATATTTCATTAGCGTTTTTCAGCAGACCCTAAATATGTCAGGTAAAGATATCCTAATCCGTCAGATGCACCCATCAGATCTCCCCTCCCTGATGCAGATCAAGAACGCTGAAAACTGGAATCAGACGGAGAATGACTGGCTTTTTCTGATGGGGCAGTTTCCTCAGTATTGCCTGGTAGCGTTAGACGGAGCAAAGGTCGTAGGGACGATCACCTCAACCAATTTCAAGAACCAGGTGGCCTGGATTGGGATGATGCTGGTTTCAAAACCTTACCGCGGAAAGGGCATCAGCAAGTTGCTGATGACCACCATGATTGAATCCCTCAAAGATTGCGAATCGATTAAACTGGATGCTACGCCAGCAGGTGCACATGTGTATACCAAACTTGGCTTTCAGGACGAATACGAAATCTTTCGCATGATGCATACAGAGGAAAGAAATATGGATGAACCTGAAAACACAATAGTCAGAGAAATAGATGAAGAAGCTCTGTCATCACTTTTTGCAATAGATCAAAAAGTATTCGGCGCAGACAGAAGCGGATTGTTAAAGTATTTGTTGGAACAAGGTGCGAATGTGAACGGATGTATTTCCAAAAATGGTAAAGCAGATGGCTATCTGCTCACTCGTCCCGGAACTAATTTCACTCAAATGGGACCTGTTATTGCGAAATCATCAGACGCTGCAATACGATTAGTGGAAAATGCTATGACTAAAGTCCATGGCTCAATGGTCATTGATGTCCTGGCAGATAAAAAAGGATTAGTGGGGTGGCTTGAAGAAGCTGGATTTACGACCCAAAGAAGTTTTACCCGAATGTATTTAAAAGGAAACCCCTATCCTGGTGAAACGGAAAAACATTTTGCCATTGCGGGACCAGAATTTGGATGATCAAAGCATGTCAAGCATGTGTTGAGCTACTTCATCCTTTTGCTTGCTGGCGTGGTCCTGGAGATAGTTTCGATGTTGCTTAAGCACTTCACGGTAAATTGGGTTTTCTGCCTGATTGATCATTTCCAGCGGATCAAACCGCATGTCTACCAGTGATTCTCTTTTCTTTCCTTCACTATACAGACAGTATTTGAAATGTTCACTCCTGACCATTCTTCCATGAGGCATCAGGCTGACGTTATCCACAGGATCTCCCTGTACCATGTGATTTTGGATCACCAGGTAATCACGATCTACCTGATTCTTATTCCCTAAAATCATTCCTGCCATACTCATGCCGGGAAGGTCATTCGGGACCTCAACTCCAGTCAATTCACATAGTGTAGGCATGAGATCAATCCCAACATTTACCAGGATATCGGAAGTTGAGCCAGTAGTTTTTCCTTTCATAGAAACAATAAACGGAACACGTGTGGATTCATCATAAAACACCGTCTTCTGGTTCCAATGATGACTTCCGGCGCAGTCCCCGTGATCACTGAGAAATACTACGATTGTATTGTCTGCTTTCCCTGACTTCTCCAATGCAGTAAGCACCTCTCCGACAAAGATATCGGCTCGCTCGATCAGCCGATAATATCCCCAGCGGAGTCTCCGCCAGTCTGCATAGGTATAGTCTCCGACTGTAAACCTTCTGTTGGCCTGATAAGACTTCCGCATGTAAGCCTCAATATCCGTTTCATTCTGTGGAATCCCAAAATTGTCCATCAATGGAGGTAATGCCTCTAACTCGGGCATCTCACCAAGGGGTTCACCTGGTAGTTCTTCCTTGCGGGCCCATTGACAGACCTCATGGGGACTCAAAAAAGAGGCAAAAGCAAAAAAAGGCTTTTTGCGTTTCTCCTTAATGAAGTCGCCCACCGGACCAGCGTCCAGCCGGGGATTGTCCTCACCAAAGGAGTCGAATCCGTGAAGTTCTTTTTCACCTTCCTCTAATGCTACATGCCATTTCCCAAAATAACCTGTCTCGTATCCTGCATCTTTGAAGATTCTACCCATATAGATATGGTCCTCCGGTCTGAAATTCTTTTTGTCGTTGTTTGTCTGGACCCTGGTCTGATGAGGAAACATTCCCGTCATCATACTGGTCCGCATGGGGGTGCACAATGGGTTTGGAGTATATGCCCGGGTAAACCTAATACCCAAGGCAGCCAGTTTATCCATGTTGGGTGTATGGATATATTCATCTCCCATCGCGCAACTCATGGCATCTGCAAACTGCTGATCAGTCATGATGATGAGGATGTTGGGGGCCTGCTGTTTTTGTGCTACGCAAAAAAATGAGAGCAGCAGAAAACATGTAGATAAGAAATTGGTCTTCATTTTTGGGGGCTTAACTTTTTGAAAAGATAAGGGATTTAATGTTATCTAAGATTCATCTGATAAAGAGGCAGTGCTGATTGAATTCGAATGCAGGCAAGAAAGCGAATGGCCGATGATTATTACATCAATTAAGAACCAATATTTCCAGAGTCCAACTTGATAATCTCTTAGACATCTGATTCTATGGCAACTTGAAGATGATAGACCGCATACATCTAAACTGGACAATCTGACTTCAAATTGGTATATTTAGTAAGACTAACCAACCGATATGAGCAAAAAGCCGCCGATTATTTGCCTCCTGTTGTGGTGTCTTCTGATCCCCTTGACTGGTTATTCACAGACTTCTGAAATTGACAGTTTGTATAAGTTGCTTTCAGACTCTGATAAATCATCAAAATCTCAGATTTTCCTTGAATTAGCTAAGAGTTTTATGTATCAAAACATAAGGCAAGTTCCTCAGCTCCTGGATTCTGCTGACTATTATGCTAAGGCCTCAAATAATGGGAAAGAAATTGCCCTGATCTGCCAGACCAGAGGTATCGAAAGATGGATCAACGGCTATTACCCTCAATCACGGTCACTTCATGCACAAGCAGCGGCTTACCATCTCGATTATCTAGACTCCTTTAATTTGGCTCAGGATTATCACTACACCGGTTTAAGCTTTCTCTACGATGCTGTACATGATTCAGCACTAATATTTTTACATAAAGCGCTTGCAATCAATACTTTACTGAAGGAGAAAGGAGAAATGATCGAGAACCTTGATCACATCGCCGTAGTCTATCGCCAGTTAGGCGATTATCACAATGTCCTTAAGTACTCGACCAAAGCACAAGACACAAGAAATTCCATCCCAGGCTATTCGAATACCACAAAATACTACTCGCAGGGTGGTAAGGTATTCAATCAAAAAGCCTTTGAGGAAGCCATAAGATATCATAAGAAAGTATCTCAGGAAGTAGATAGCACTGACAAAGAGAAACTCGGTCTTAGTCTGAATAACATAGGAAGTACATTTATGAATGCGGGACAATATGATTCAGCCATTCACTACTATCGACAAAGCTCGGAGCTTATTGGTGAAGCAACAGGTGGCAATTCTTATGCAGGTCAACTCAATGAACTGGGTGAGGCTCTGATCGCCAATGCACAATATGTAGAGGCTGAACAGGTATTTAAAAAAGCCCAACATCTCTGGGACTCTATTGGCACAAGAATCAGTCAAAGCATTATACAGTATAATCTTGCCAGAACCTACCTTGAACTAGGCAACATGGAGAAAGGCTTTCCGCTGATTAACCAGGTAAAGGCCCTTGCAGCCTCGATGAGCAAGAACGCCTTTTACAGCAAAATTTGCCTTGTGAGAGCTGAATTTTTGCTCAAATTATCTGATCCTGAGGCCGCTATGAATGAATCGAACTTAGCTCTTGAAAATGCTCAAAGATTGTACCTAAAAGAAATTGTCATTAGCTGCTACGAGGTGATGACAAAAATATGTCTTCAGCAGAAAAACCCTTACGCTGCCATTCAGTATCTGGAAAAGCTTACGGAAATGAAAGACAGCCTGTACAATGACAAAACAAGCATGCAACTGGCAGAATTGCAGGTGGCACATGAAACTGATAAAAAAAATCAGACCATTGAAGCATTAAATGCGCAATTCGAACTCAAGGAAATTCAACTTAACCAGCGGAATTTTATCATCCTTCTCACGTTGATTATCCTCCTCATAGTGATCTTTTTTACCATCAAAAGATACCGTTATATCAACCGGTTGTCTGCGCAGAATGCTCAAATAGAATCCCAGAGACACAGCCTTGAATTAGCCAATAAAGAAAAGGAATTCATGCTCTATGAAATTCACCATCGGGTGAAAAATAACCTGCAGATGATCATCAGCATGCTCAACATTCAATCAAACAAAACTAAAAATGAACAGGCAAAAGAAGAGTTGGAAAAGAACAAGGACAGGCTTTATGCAATGGCGATGATCCACCAACAATTGTATGAGGGACACATCTTAAAAGAAACCATCAACATAGAGGAATACCTCCATTCTTTGATAAAACAATTGCTTAGTACCCACAAAAACACCACTGAGATTGAATATTCAACCCAAATTACACCAATTCAAGTCAATTATGACACAGCTATTGCCATTGGGTTAATTGTCAATGAACTCGTTAGTAACTCAATTAAACACGCTTTTCCGGAGGTCAATCATCCCCATTTAAATGTCACATTAAAACAGTCCAATCACCTGTATTGTCTAAGAGTAAGAGATAATGGTACAAGAAACTTCCCTATGAATGAAAATGGATTTGGTATCAGGTTGATTTCTTCCTTTGTTCAGGAACTGGAGGGAGCATTAAATTTTTATTTTGACAAGGGGACAATTGCAGAAGTTAGTTTCCAGGATCCATCACCAACCGCATGAGCCATGAATCCGAAAATATTGATCGTTGAAGACAAAGTAATCATAGCGCAGGACATTAGGGATATCCTGGTCTCAATGGGGTGTGTAATTACAGATATTGTAAGATCAGGTGAATCAGCAATTGAAAGTTTCAAAAGGAATCAACCCGAGATCATATTAATGGATATTAGGCTAAAGGGCCGAATGGATGGAATAGAGACAGCAAAGAGAATTCAGGAACTGGGTAAAGTCACAATCATTTACCTAACTGCACATGCTGATCCAAATATTCTACAATCCGCGTTTGAGACCCAACCAATAAATTTCATTGTAAAACCTTTCAGTACCAAAGACATACAAATTGCCATTGGTCTTGCACAAAGTAGGCTTGAAAATCAGGTAAATGGATCTCATCTCTTGTTCAGACATCAGGGGATCCTGGAAAAAATACCCATTGAAATAATACAGTTTGCAAAAGCAGATGGAAGCTACACCATCATAAACACAATTGAAAAGTCCTTGACTGCGGCTTTTAACCTTACCCATTTCCTTCAACAGGTGGGCAATGAGTTTATTAGGGTCCATCGGTCATACGTTGTCCATCTAAAGCATGTTGATGGTTTTTCTTCCAATAAAGCTTACATTGGATCGCATGAAATTCCCGTGAGCAAATCTTTTAAGAATAGCTTCTTAGAAAGATTTAAATCCAATTAAACCCTTCAACTCACCTTCATTTTATATCTTCAAACCATGGAAGAATTCGAGCTGCTAAAGGAGATCGTAATCATACTTGGACTGTCTATAGTAGTGGTCTTTATTTGTCAGTGGTTCACCCTTCCTCCTATCCTGGGATTTCTGTTGACAGGTATTCTTGCCGGCCCTACGGGGTTTGCTGTTATAGAGGCTTCTCATGAAGTAGAAATGCTCTCTGAAATAGGCGTAATATTGCTTCTTTTTGTGATTGGCCTGGAGTTTTCTCTCAAACACCTGGCTTCCATAAGTGGGACCATCTTTGTAGGGGGAAGCTTTCAGGTGGGTTTATCAATATTAGGTATCCTTGGATTCTCCTATTTCTTTGGAGGATTCACATGGCAGGAAGGAATTTTTCTTGGATTTCTGGTTTCACTGAGTAGTACGGCAATTGTACTCAAGTTGCTGCAGGAGCAAAACGAGCTTAACAGTCCTCATGGAAAAGCCGCACTTGGAATTCTGATTTTCCAGGATATCATTGTAGTCCCAATGATGTTATTCACCCCAGTGATTGCCGGCAAAGCTGGAAATCCCGCGATGGCCATCCTTGAGTTATTAATCAAAGCGGTCCTGGTAGTCATCGTTGTCATTATCAGCGCTCGTTACATTGTTCCAAAGATTCTCTACGCAATCACCAAGACAAGGATCAAAGAGCTTTTCCTGTTGACGATTGTTGTGATCTGTTTTGCGGTAGCATGGGCTACCTCAGCCATTGGTCTATCCCTTGCACTGGGTGCATTTATGGCAGGATTAATTATTTCGGAGTCAGAATATAGCCATCAGGCCACCAGCCTGATCATCCCATTCAGGGAGATATTCACCTCAATATTTTTTGTGTCCATAGGAATGCTCCTTGACCTTCGGTTTTTGTATTTCAACTTCCCGGTTATCCTTGGACTCACCCTCTTCGTAATTTTCCTGAAAACATTTTTTACGGGAATCGCGGCTATTGTATTGCGGTACAATTTCAGGGTAGCGGTGATCACTGGACTGTCAATCTTTCAAGTGGGTGAGTTCGCTTTCATCCTATCCGGTGTCGGAATGGAATACAACCTCCTTGACAGGGGTACATACCAGTATTTTCTAAGTGTCTCAATTCTTACAATGGGTGCAACGCCATTCCTGATTAAGAATTTTGATAGAATCACCAACCTTATGCTCAAATCTAAATTGCAGAAGAAACTGGCCAAATGGGAAAGCACGGCAAAGGAAGATTTGGAAGTAGATACTACAGGCTTAAAAGACCATCTGATTATTATCGGATATGGATTGAATGGAAAAAACGTTGCTGCTGCAGCCCGATTCTCAAACATTCCTTACGTGATTGTTGAAATGAATCCTATCACAGTCCGCCGTGAACGAGCAAAAGGTGAACCCATTTATTACGGAGATGCTACAAATCCATACCTTATGGAACACTTGCATGTACATCAAGCTCGTGTAGCTGTCATTGCCATCTCTGACCCCAATGCTACAAGGAAAGTAATTATCAACATCAGAAGTATCTGCCAAACCATCTATCTTATTGTGAGAACCCGCTTTGTCGCAGAGATTGAGAGCTACCAGCAAATAGGGGCTAACGAAGTCATTCCTGAAGAATTCGAGACATCCATTGAAATATTTTCCAGGCTCCTAAACCAGTACCAGGTTCCGGAAGAAGCTATACATACCTTCGTAAAGAATATTCGGGGGGATAACTATGACATGCTCAGACCATCAAATACCCAAAAGGTCAGTAGCGAGCCACAGTTTCCGGATATGAATGTCAGGTGTCTTACCGTGCAACAACAGGAAAATGATATTGTGGGGAAAAAACTGAGTGAATCTATGATTAGAAGAAGATTCAATGTCAACATCGTTGCCATCCTCAGAGACACCGACATCATCAACAATCCACTGCCAGATGACATCGTACTGCTGGGGGATATGCTTTATGTGGTTGGCAAACCAGAAGACGTAAGCAATTTCAATGAGATGATCAGCTTTTAATTGAGTTTAGTCTCTATTGGAATCACAATGCCAAGCCAGGGTATGCCAATAAAGGTTCCTGCCTGTGTAGGAAGGAGGACGCCATAGTCAAGAGTAACCCTGTTGATTAAGCTTCGGCCCCCAATGGAGAACAATGCTATATCATCAATCAAATAGTTTTCTGTGATCAGATAGTTTCTCCTTCCTACGGGTAGCATCCCACTAAAGCTGATTGCAGGCAATTTGGCAAAATCGCCCTCAGCATACCCGTAACCAACACCCACACTAAAGTTTTTGTCCCTGCTACCCACCGTACCTATCCCATATACTATTCCGAATCCACCATCAAAGTCTCCCAGACCAACCACAGTTCCAAGCAATGCACCGGCTCCGATGTTAAACTTATTTTCAACAACCGGAATTGAGAATTTTGGTGTCACCCACACCGGTGTAGGTGCTCCTCCGAAAAGAAATAATGGTACCATACCAATTCCTGCTGAAAAATAATCTGAAATCCCCATGGAGAACTGGTTAAAGAAAATCCAGACATTCTGATAGTAAGCATCCCCCTTCTTAAGTCCATAACCACTAGGATTGTAGAAATACCTGCTTGATTGTAAGTAATCAAACCACCTGCCTCTATCCGCCTGGACCTTATCCATTCCAACACGTTTCATACTTGCTATGTCATGCGTATTGATGGATATATCTCCAATATTGGTGGTTCTTACCTTCATTAAATTACCCTGATTACCCAGGATCTCACCAATATATACATTACCATCCAGGGTCTCAATCCTATAGTAAGCCGCTGAATCCATTTGAATGCGTTCAAAAAATCCAATTTGAATATCGGATACCTTGTCCATTGAGTAGAAGGTTTCCACTGACCGTCGATTGACCCTGGTTTTCAGCCTTACAGTATCAGGTTCTATATTGATAATTTCACAGTTTACCGAATCTCCGGCTGTTGTGACTAATAAATCCTGAGCATATCCGATCTGAGAAACATAGAATAATAAGGGAAAAAGAAAATGTTTTGATTTACTCAATTCTAATGCCATAATTCTCATTGATCTCTTTCTTTAATAATGGATAAGTGAGGATTTCACCAACCGCAAGGAGCGAAAGTCCTAGGAATGCATTTGTTCCAGCATTTTCAAATGGTTTCGAATCTCCTTCTATCGGGGCAAGTGATACTAAAAATTTCCCTGGAATGACCAGTAAATATGCGGAACCACCCAGGATAGCTGCAACACCAATCACCGAAAAAACATTGACAGTACTGACTTTTTCAATTTCACTTATTTTAAACACAACAGAATCTATAGAAATTGAGTCTGATCCTATGATTTGATATCTACCTTTAAGGGGTTCCGGACTATCCCTTAGCCAGACTTTTATTGACTTCTTAAGGGGTATTGTTTTATGATGTTCACCTTTTTTTGTGACTTTTAGCCGTTTCTTTTCAACGGAACTTTGAGAAGTATCTGTATTTATTCGATCTCCTTGCAAAGGATGTACAATCGAATCCCGTCCAACCAGTTTCAGTGAACAATGGATTATTAACAAGGAAAAAAATAAACAGGTTATTAATCTTCTCATCTTATAAAGATTTGTCCACCCGAAGTAATCCGAATTTTCAACTTTAACAAAATTGATTTTTGAGTTATTTATTAAATTAACTGCAGAAACTGCAAATGATTATACGTACAACCCCAATTCTCCCAAGAAACCAACTATCTGTTAATAGTTGGAATCCATAAGTTTAATTCCAGGACTTTTTTAAAACCTCCATCACAGAGATTTCTCAATCCGCTCATGTATTTGGCTTATTTTAGCTTCCATGGTTCTGAAAAATTTGTTTCTTTCTTTTTCAGATGAAACACTGAGTGGGGTTGACTTTTGGATGATGTTCTGTAGATACTGATCCGTTTCAGTACAAAATGCATCATCCATTGTGGTTAGAATATTCAGCATGCTATAGGTAAGGAAAACTACTTTCTTCTCACCAATCTGGAAGAAAATGGTATTATCGCCGATGGCAATCTCGTTGTAGTAGAGATGAAAAGATCCGTTGTCAGGGTAGTCCTCACCTCCCATCGGATACTTTCTACCCAAAGCTGCAAGACCTTTAAGGTGTCTGATGATGTCAATAAATTCTTTCGTCAGGTTAAGTGCAACTTCGCGGGAAATGAGATTACACTCATAATAATACTCTATCTGTCGAAGGGTAATATTTAAAGTTTCATCACTCCATATCTCATACGATGGGACTTTGCAATACAGATGCCAGATCGATTTGGCTATTGACACCAGTTCAGGATCTACACTATTTGGATCATAACTATCCAGATCCTTGAAGGTGGTATTGAGGATGGTCTTCTGCCAAAAAAACAACTTGAATTTCGTCAGTCCGGGTGACTGAAAGTAATGAAGGATTGGGACATCCTTTGCCGTCCAGATCATCCTCTTTTGAGGTGCAGAAGATACCAGCTTTAAATGCTCCTCGATAGACAAAAGATAGTTTTTAAAAGAAAAGTTTTCACCAATCTGACGGCTATTAAACACCACAGCATTAGTTGAAAGATTGAGAAAAGAATCCAGGGATACCCGATAATGTGAACTTATTTTGCTTATTTCATTGAACGTAAGCAATGTCTCACCTCTTACCCTACGATAAGCACTGTCTTTACTAACATTAAGAAGATCTGCCAGATCATCAACAAATGAATGGTTTTGGTCAGCCTTTTGTTTAACCCAACTGATAAAGTTGGACTGTATGTCCCGATCGGAACTCATAATTCAATTAGGATAGTAAACGGACTTAATTACTGAATCTCAGAAAGTTACGGAAAATTATTATAAATAATGTGTTATCGTCATGCTTTCACAACTTTTTGCCTGCCGTTATCCCATTGCAGATATGACCGCTCTCTAAATGATTGAACACCCATGCTACAAGCCACTACACCGTAGTAAGCCAAATTGTGATCGCATTTCAATGGCACATCCTCCCTGATGGCATCGAGTAAATTCTTGTGATGCAACACAATATCTTCGGCACCGCGTTTTCTAAATTTTATGAGATCCTCCTCTTTCACACTTTCTCTTCCGGCCTGTTGAGGGGTAATCACAAATCCTTCCCTTGTAAACTCAAGCGTGGCTTTTTTACCTCGGATCATGTGTTTGGTGGAAGTATCGTTTGCCATTGACGACACCACCATTACAGTGACTCCTTCAGGATAATCAATCATCATATTGAATGTGTCAGGAATCTCACCCTTGGCATTTTCATAGTGCCACAATCCCCCGGAAGCCACCACCTTATCAGGAAATTTAAAGCCGACAGACCTGATGATCCTGGAAATTCTGTGTATAAAAAGATCAGTGGCAATCCCGCCTGAATAATCCCAGTACTTTCTCCACTGGAAGAAACGGTAAGGATCATAATCGCGCTTTTTAGCCGGTCCAAGCCAGGCTTCCCAATCGATGTTCACACCAGGTTTTGCATCAAAATCTACTGTGTAATCCCAAAAGTCTTCTCCCTTGTAGTTTCTCGAATAGTCGATGTGGGCCATCACCACATCACCTAACACATCCTGATTAATGTATTCATTGGCCTTAGAGTAAGAGTCATCCGACATTCCCTGAACACCAATCTGCAATTTGGTCTTTGCCGTTTTCATTCTTTCGACCACCTCTTTGGATTCTTCGATAGTATGAGTCATGGGCTTTTCACAGTATACATGCTTTTCAGCATCAATTCCATCCAAAATCATCCTGTGGTGCCAATGCTCGGGAGTAGCAATCAGCACACTGTCAATATCCTTATTATCCAGAATCTCTTTATAATTTTTTATGGGTCTTGCAGTCATCTTTTCCGCTGCGGATGCCAGACGCTTATCATATACATCACATACATATCCAACGCTCACGTTGTTCAGGTCACCCATTCTCAATAATGCGGTCATGTGAGAATTTCCCATGCCTCCACAACCAATCACGCCCATATTCACGCGTTCGTTTGCGCCAATAATTTTCCTGTATGATTTTGCAGAAAAAGGAACCATACTGCCAAGTCCAAGGGCAATAGAACCCATGGTTGTTTTCCTGGCAAAACTTCTTCGACTCATCTGACCTGCATTTTCCCTTTTCATCTAGATTTTGTTTTAATTGAATCTGAAAACACTTACTGGTAATAAGGCGACTAAAATATCATTTTTTGCTCTTGCATAAAAACAATCATGATCTTTAGCCACCCTTAACCAATATTGTTGTGACAAAGGTTTGGTTTGAGCAGTCTCAAGCCTAAACCTTATTAAAGAATCATTGTGTATCTATGTCGTTGAAGCTATTTGCCCTAGTATCTCAAGACATGCATCCACCTCAGCCTCAGTATTGATCACACATGGAGTAAGCCGGGCGTAGGAGATACGGTATGGAGAGCTACTGGCGATCACGCCTGCGTTGTGGAAGTGTTTTACAGTCTCTGTGGCTTCCAGATCGCGAACAATAAAGCAGTTTATACCTGCTGAGAGTTCAGGATCAATTGGGGTAAGTAGGTCCACCCCACTAATGCCCTGAATACCTTCTTTGAGTCGGGTATTGAGATCAGTTGTGCGTTGATGAACACGATCTCTTCCGATGGCCATCTGAAATTCAAAAGCAGCATCCAGTGACCATCGATGGTCGAAGGCATGAAAACCTCCGGGGCTCATAAGCTCATGAAAAGTGGGCTCGCGATCAGGTGCCATACCCATCCATTCAAAATAGGGATAATCCGAAAATTGGGGGATGGTAGGCCGGATAAAATCCCAGGCGTCTTTTCGTGCATACAGAATCCCCGTACCACGTGGTCCGAAGATCCATTTATGTGTGCCTGCAGAAAAGAAATCACAGTCTAGCGCGGCAATGTCCTCATCCTGATTGCCAAATCCATGGACACCATCTACTGCAAAGTAGATCCGGTTTTCCCTGGATCGACCGACATTGACTTCCCTGATCACCTCAGAGATGGCCCGAATGGGAAGTTTTACTCCAGTACAGGACTGAACCCAGGTCACTGCCACCACGCGCGTTTTGTCGGAAATAGCTTTGGCAATGTTTGAGGTCACTTCTCCTACTGTTACGGTCCTTGGATCAGCATATTCCTCAATTCTCCGATTTGTAGCTCCGGTTTTTTCGCATACAAAATCGATAGACTTATCGGTGACGTAATGATCATGGGTGGTTGACAAGATTTCATCACCTGGTTTTAGCTTCATGCCATTGAAAAGAAGTGAGGTGCCCATGGTAGTGCTATCCGTCAACGCCACCTCTCCCGGGTCCACATTCATATATTTGGCTGCTGCCCGGGCCACGATACCTTCTGCTGTTTGGAAATGTTCTTCCCAATAGGTCGCCGGACTGGCATCAAAGGCCTGTCGTTGGAGAGAAATGGCATCAGCCACTGGTCTGGGATGAGAAGCAAGTAGCATCTGAGACATTTGAATCATGGAGTGATCCAGTGGAAACTGGCCACGAACCCCCTCCCAGGTGCTTAAGTCGGTAGAAGGGTCAGCCGGTGCTGCTTGAGGATTTTCTGAACTACAGCCGGTGAGTACGGCAGGCAGGGTGAGAGCAGAGCCAATGGAAACGCCAGAGGATCGAAGGAATAATCGTCTGTCCATGATGATGGGTTTAATGTGTAAGGGTGATACTTTTATGAATTTACAAAAAATATCAATCGAAGAAAAGCGGGAAAGGTGAGGTTGGTGATGTGTAAAGACATAATAAGCCTTGAAACTCAGATGCCTTCCAAATCAAAAAGTAGAGTGCATTGATCACTCTACCTGCAAACACATTTGAGGATTTAGCCGGTTAAAGCTTTGGCTTAGCTGTAGTGTTAAAGCCGAAGGTGAGACCAACGGTGGTGCCATTTTTTCTGGGTATCATGTAGGCATTCACCGGGATATTGAGGTAGCCGGAGCGGAACGTTTTACCCACAGCCACTACCATACCCAATGATAGACTGTACACTCCACGGTTGTCAAGACGCTCCACGATTTCTGTGCCTACGGGGATTTCTGCAGCATCAACCTCTCGAATCCATCTACCATCCTGATAAAAACCATCGGTAGTCTTCACCAATCTAAATACCGGCCCTGTCGCGAACTCAATGCCCGAAGTATTGAACCGAAATCCATTTAGAAAGGTGATAGAGGGGACAAATTTTCCAGACTCCAATCCATTTACAGCAAAGATCCCTTCAACGAGTGCCTGGAAATCACCTGCACTTAGGTATTGCTTCTCCAGCTGGTAACCAAACATGGTGGTGACGGGAAACATGTCGTAGCCGCCTTCGTTCTTAGGGTCCTGCAGTCGCTGGCCTGTATCACCCATGGTATAGACCATCCCAATCCTGGGTCCATTGAGGTTTACGGAGGTTTTGGTAGAGGCTATGGGTAGGTCATATTCTACAAGCAGGTCTACCATATAAGGATCGTTTTCTATACCAAGAAGCTCATTAAGGCAGAGCATGGTCATATTTTGGATTTCTGCCTGAATGTTTAGGTACTCCATCACTGCAGTTTTTTCGATGCGTTCTTCCTGCACATCGATAAGGCGAAAGATCATGATGATCTTATCACCAAATCGCTCTGCACTGCCGGTAAGCATTTTATCTGTGCCCAGTATCTTACCCACCTTTACTACATTGTTTTTACCAAAATAGGTGTCAGGATTGATATTGTTTTGGGTGACCACATCCTGTACGTCATACTTATCCAGTACTTCAAAGTGATTGGTTTTTTCCAACTCCAGCCTCGCAATGCTGGCCATTGTAGTGTTGTCTATTTCCAGCCCTTTGGTATCTATGCTGATCAAAGCAATAGAAGGTTTCTTTGGCTGTGCAGTTGCTGCAAATACGATTCCCAAAAAGATGATCTGAAAGATCAGGATCAGCCATTGGATTTTTTCTTTTGTTAGTGTTCTCATCTCCTTAAGTGTTTGATTGTGAGGGTGAAAGTGCAAACACTTCAAAAGATTTGAAAACGGACTACCGAGAAGGCAGACCAATTGGTTTCAATCGATCACACAATGGTTGAAGATTTTGGATCTAAATATCAGAACTTACCAAAATCTGAGTTACAAATGGTTATTATGATAGAAAGCCGTAAAAAAAGTGTAGATGCTTGCAGAATTTGCAAAAAGACCCGGTGCGAAAGCAGCCTAGCTGGTCAAGCTGCCCGCACCTGATCCATTAATTTTTACTGAATGCGTACTGTACATTGAATGTCAGATCATAGATTTCTGCGAAATCCAATCCTGTATCGATCATTTCATCCTGGTCAAAATCTACCAGCCAGTTGATGGTGATAGACTTGTTATTTCTTTTATGTCCCTGAAGCTTTTTGAAAAGCTTAAACAACATTTTACATGTGCTTGAATTGAAATCCTTGAAAAGGAAATTGCAAGTCAGTCTGTCATGTGTACTTAGGTATTCATCTACCATGCTAGTCAAAGGGATCAGTTTGCTGGCCACATCTGTGTCAGTAGCAGTTCCATTGATAGTGAGTGAACCTTTCAATCCGTCAAACTTGATGAATGGAATGCCTTTACCCGGAAAGACAATGTATTCATTGCGTAAAGTCCGCGGAGCGGTTTTGAGTGTAGTGGTGGTTTGTATAGCTGGCATCATATGCTTTTTATCTTGCTTTGTGATTACAAAAGTTCAACAAATCCACAAACTGTATAAGAGTCTAATACCTAAAATTGAAAAATAGGTGATTAGTATGCAATGAATGATCGGATTTGCTAGGTGATTTTCGTAGTGCGAATACCGGAGAAAATGTGTTTGTTCTACGCAGTTGAGCGTAGATTTTAGAGGTTTTTATTAAAAATTAGGATTGGAAGAGTATTAAAATGTATAAAAGACTGGTTTTTAGGAGTTTAGTAATTAAGCATTAAATACATTATTAGGACTTTTTTTACAGTAAGAAAAGAACAACAGGACCTTATATAATGATTATAGGATGGCTTATTACTCTAGGATTTGCCATGTAATAGGAGTAGACAGACGAATTAAAGACAAGTTTCCAATTACTAATTGGGGGGAAGATCTGGTCAGGTTGTCATTGTAATGGATAATTAACCAGACAGGTTTATTCAAATCAAAGATACTTTTTCAAAATTTTAATTCCTTTTTTGATTTCATCCCTTCCTCCTGACTCGATCCCATACCATCCCCGATAGCCTGCATCTTTGCTCATTTTGATCATTTTGGCCGAAAGCTCTTCCGTTGGTTGGTTTCGATAAGACTGACCATATGCGTAGGGGAGTGTCTTAGCCAGGTAATCCACATTATCAAAGTCAGGTCCGGGGCTTCTCCAGTCAGGATAAGTTCCAAAATACAGGTTATTGACTTCCTTCATAAGCTTTACCATCCAATCCGGATCGTTGCTCACTCCTCCATGATTTTCTATTACAACTTTTATCCTGGCGTGCTGAGCATATTCCAGGAGCATGTTGTAGGACTCAGCAGCCCATTTCAGAGCCTCTTCATTATTTGAGCTTTCATTGCCCCTGCAGTTGGTCCTGATGGCATGACAACCTAAATATTGCGCTATATCAATCCACTTTTTGTGATTGGTCACAAACTGCTTCCTAAGTTGAGGCGTTGGTTCTGCCCCATCACCCTCGGCATCTACCATGATAAGTACCATCTTCACGCCATGGTCATCTGCATTTTTCTTCAGTTGGTTCAGGTAATTGACCGTAGGAACTTCAAACAGGGTATTGACAAACTCAATACCATTGAGATCAAAATCCTCTCTGGCTATTTTGGGGAAATCCACGGTTTTCCATTTACCGGATCTTACTTCATCCACTAGGGCCCATTGTGCCAGCGAGATATCATCCCTGACCATTCTATCTGATCGTGTCATATTTTTTGCTGTTAGTAGTTGATAAGGAAGAAAGCTTGAGCTGCTCAATAGCAAGCCCTTTTCAATGAATGCTCTTCTGGATTGTTCTTTCCTGTTCATGCTTTATCTAGCTTTATATAGTTAATTCCCACCCCTTACGGTATTCCCTGTGAAGGTAAGAGTTGGCTTCCTGATTGTTCGTGATCTTCATACTTTGGGCATCGTATTGAAGCTGCTCACCTGATCGGATGGCAACGCCTGCCAGGTTGATGGTTTCTGTTACAGTCTCTGCTTTTGGAAAGTTCCCAGGGCAAGGTTCATTTTTAAGAATGGGATCCACCCAAATATTATCTCCCTGAGGCTCCTGGTCAGGAACCGTCTTGTCTCCAGCATAGGCCCTCATCTTCGAACCGGGAATTATAGTAGGATCTTCACCTCTGAAACCGGCTAAAATCTTACCTTTTGTACCTACGAACATCATGCCTTCATTTGGGATGTCCCGACCATCCTCTTCGAGTTCTTTAGGAGGAAATGGCTTCATTCCTCCGTCATACCAATATAAATCAAAGGCCGGAAGGGAGGATTGTGCAGGGAATTTTAGCTTCACCAGGCAGCTAGCCGGGAAAGCCACTTTATTGTCAACCCATTTAAATACATTATTATCCGCTTCCCGGGTGGTGGTACCAAATGCTTTAGCACTCACAGGAGATTTGGTGATCCCAAATTCAGCAAAAAGAGGAAAGAGGCTGTAGTGACCCATATCTGCCACACTGCCACCACCAAATTCAAACCATCCCCGGAAAACATTGTGAGTGTAGTTGGGATGGTAAGGCCGGTCAGGTACCGGGCCCAGCCAAAGGTCCCAGTTAAATCCATCAGGGACGGGTGGTGTCTCAGTAGGAAATTTTGTCCATTGTTTCCAAACCGGACGATATGACCAGTTATGTATTTCAGTAAGGTCACCAATTACACCATCCTCGATCCAGGACCGGATCAACTTATGTTCTGGTCTGCCTCTCCATGCCAGTAGATGTGTTTTGACGTTTGTCTTTCTGGCCATATCAATCGTCAATCTGGCCTCGGACATTCTATTGGCAATGGGCTTATGCGTGATCACATGCTTTCCGGCTTTCATCCCAGCTATTGCAATAGTAGCATGAAGATGATCAGGAGTCATGATCTTGATGGCATCCACATCTTTTTCTTTTTCCAAAAGCTCGCGGAAGTCCTCATAAGACGAGCAGCCCTTATACTTTCCTGAAGGCTTATGCTTAGCATAATATTTCTCGACAAAATCCTGCATAAGATCACGACCTCCCGGCACACCGGTAATGTATTCTCCCCAATTGGACTCATTTAGCGTTTCCCTGATAGTATTCCGAATACTGTGGGGTGACCAATCCAGGTAATTGGTTGAGTATTTATTGGGATCACAAACTGAGACGACCTGGATCTTCGGGTTTTTCAGGTGATCCCCCATTTGACGAATCCCCTCCGTTCCGCACCCAATATTTGCAATGGTTAGTTTGTCTGATGGCGGTACCTCTCCTGACTTTGCCATTACATGCCGGGGAACAATGGTAATCCCAGCCAGTCCGGCGGAGGTCTTCCCAATAAAGTTTCTTCGGTTGATCTTATTCGAGGCCATGGGTTTATGTTGCTATTGTTGGTACGATTAAGTTACAAATTAGCTGACTGAAAGCGAGAGGTAAGAGCGATAATTTTAAATGTAGGAGTCAGTTTTTACCAAAACCTGATTGGCATTGATGAATGAGATCAAATAATTTATCATTATTATTTAAATTAAACGTTATATAAAACGTATTAAAATCTGTGTGATAAAAAAGTTAGCAATAATATCCTTCGCTTTCCTCTACTCAAATTTGTCTTGTGCTCAGCTGTATACCACAGTTTATGATCTAACAGAAGCAAAAGAAACTTATATTTTTGGACAATCCATCCCTGTTAGTGAAGGCCTATTGGACCAACCCAACCAGATCTTTTATTTTGATTCGGTCTTCATCATTAAGAATACATTCGGAGCCCACACACTGACACTTTTTGATGAGCAATTCAATTATCTCAATACCTGCCTTGACAACGGGGACCCAAATCCTTTAAGTCTGTATTATCATGAGGGTAAAGTGGTTATACTGAGAAACGGAAGTTTATTTCACTATTCATTGAATGAGATGCTGAACCGAAATAAACCAGAATCTTATATGGTGAGCTTACCATCTAAAGTCTCATGGAATACCAGTATTTATCCCTATAAGGCAGGAGAATTGATAATATTTACTCCCGAAGAAATAAATACTGAGAGGCTAATAGTACTGAATAAAGAACTAAGAGAAAAGAAACGATTAGCTCCGGTGTCTGCATTTGGGATTGACTCTATATCAAATAATCATTTAAATGCCTCAATGGCTGTTGATACTACATCGGGACATGTTTTCATTGGTTATCGGTATACAAACTTTATAGAGAAGTTTAATGTGGCTACAGCGGAATTGTTGGTTTTGGCTCATGAAGCCAATTCGATTTTTCCGCCTAAGCATGACATTTTGGTCAACATGACAAGAGCAAGCACTCCTTATGCTTATTTCACTAAGATGAAAGTGTATCAGAAAAAGTTGTACGTACTCTATAAATATGGTGTACCGTTAATGCCCAAAAAGCAAGATGAAAAGATGAGGTTATTGATTTTTGATACGAAAAATCTCAGCTTGGAACGTAATTTGATTCTGGACGAGGACCTGGAAGATTTTGTGATGGCAGGTGAGTTTGAACTGATAGGGGTCTGCTACTATTGTGAAGATCCGGTTAGGCAATACTGGTTGGATTAGTTGCAGTATTTTAAAACCATGATAAACAAAATTTATTTTCTTTTTTTATTATCAATCTATGCATGTAGTTCCAATAAATCTCCACACGATACTGAGGAGGTTAAATACGTTTTTGCACTTCCCCAACCGGCTTTCAAAAATTCTATCAAATCTATTCTAGAGGAAACAATTTTATTTGAGGTTACAAATGGGGATACTACAATGATATACACTCAAAACATGGATGTTTTTAACTATGACCAGGAAAGGAATTTACTTAGTGTAGATGGAATTGATGTTTCCTCTGGATCATATGATACAATAAAGGGCTTAGTTCACTTTAATTATGAGTTATCAGGCAATCATTATCAGCTTGTTGAAGAAGAAATTGTTATTGGGACATTTGCCTGGATTGATAACTATAAAATTCTTTTAGAAGATCTTGTTTCACCCCCAGCTATAATCTATGAATATGATGAATTTGGAAATAATCTTGCTACTTTATCATTTCCATTATCAACAGATTCAATTTATCAATACACTAGAGTAGTACCTATTTCCTATTATGAAAATGGTCTCATCAAAGTTGGTGAAGAATTATCCAGGTATATGACCTTGGAGGAATTTTCTCAATTAAACTTTGATATCACGTCACCTAATTTTGATTTGCTACCGAAACCTAAAAGAGAACCAATCAGTACCGTAAAAAAGTATACATATACTTATTACTGAAGTAACTGCTTTTAACAGCATTTCCTATTTCAGCTCATACCACTCGATATTTTCCAGGTTTCTCCTCCGGCCAATATTCTCGGGAGCATAATACTCCGCCAGATAATCGAGTATGATGTCTTCATTGGCTCCCAGGTCCCAAAGTTTTTGAGTCTCCTGCATCCATCGTATCAGGTCTTTCCATCCTTCACGAGTAGCCCTGTTTTGAGCGATGAGCTTCGCTGAGTGGCAGTTGGTACAATTTCCTACAACAATGGGCAATGCATCATCGGCTTCTAATACGGTATATGGATCCACCACCTCGGTAGGAACAGCCTGATCAGAAACTGTTTCTGTTAAGTCGCCTGTTTCAGCGGCGACCTCATTTTGGGCAGGAATTCTGAGAATATCAAACTTCAAAAGGATCACTAAAACGAAAAACACCAGCAGCACCGAAGTCAGCCCTACCAAAAGATTTACCAGACGTGAAAGGTTATTGATATCCATTATTTAACCATTACTGCAATTCGGTGGCAAGCATTGTTTAAGTAGCCTTTTGGGTTCCAGCCGGGTACTATCATGGGTTGGGACCTTCCCTGATCATCAGTTGCTTTGGCCCACACTTCGTAATATCCTTTTTGTGGAAAATCAACTCTTGCACTCCAGTGTTGCCATGCCAGCCTGTTTGCCGGGGCTTCAAGTTGGCATTTCTTCCAGGTGACACCAAAATCTATAGAAAATTGCATCTCATTGACTTTGTTATCGCCGGCCCATGCATGTCCCCTGATATTCAACGTACGGCCTTCTGAGATTTGTGCACCTGTTTTTGGATAGGTGATGAGGGATTTTACTGGCATGGATTCTATGATGCACATATTTTCATCCGGAACTTTAGTTCCAGGGGGTACTGTTTCACACGGGACTCGGTAAGAATCACCCTCCATCTTAGGACCATCATGTACCTTGTTTCGGACTGATATTCTTTCAAGCCATTTACCACTGGTAGAGGCTGGCCAGCCGCCAAATACAAGGCGAAGGGGGTATCCGTTCATTATCGGAATGTCTTCACCATTTATAGCCCAGGCAATGAGAGACTCATCTTCCATGGCTTTTGAGATAGGAACTCCTCTGGATATTACTACTTTCTCCGGATCACCTGAAAGGTGAGTGTCTTTACCATAGTATCCAATATATACAGCATTTGATTTGACACCTACTTCTTCCAGTACATCTTTTAAGCGAACACCTGTCCACCTGGAGCACCCTACAGCTCCTGTTGTCCATTGATTTCCTTTGGCAGGAGGGTTGAACTCGCTACGACCGTTACCACCGCATTCCAGGGTAAGCTGATAGGTATAGTTTTTAAACCTGGACTTTAGTTCAGCGAGTGTGTACGTTTTCTTATTGACTACTGATTCACCATCAAATGTGAGCGTCCAGTTGTCTGGATCAATGTTCTCAGGTGGAATGCCATTGTTTCTGACAAAGAGCTTATCTGCAGGTGTGATCTTATCATCCAGTAGGTGAGGGGGGGTCTCTGCATTTACTGGTCTGTCATTGAGTATAACTAATCCGGGATCTTTACCTGGTATTTCGAAGGTTTGGTCATTGTCTGCCAGGATGGCCGGGATAAGACCTGAGGGCATATTCTCGGCAAATACTATTTTTCCTCCAACAGCCATACTCATGGCAGTAAGCGAAGCTTTTTTTAGGAAGCCTCTACGTGTTTCTGGGTTTATCTTTCGGCCCCACAGGTTTTGGTCAGCTATGTCGGGGTTTTGATACAGTTTGTGGATTCCCTTTTTCCTTTTCATATGAGTCAAATTTTCGCTCTTTTCTCTTCAGGGGGTAGCTGCTTAAAATTAACAGAAAAATAGATTCTGTTCAGTTAGCGATGAGTCCATTTTTACTTTTAATAAGTAGCCATGCCAGGTTTTGAAAAGCCAGCAGGTTTATTTCGCTTAGTATTTAAAACAGAAAAACCCATCAGGTTTTAAAGCCTGATGGGTTTATGGATGGGTAAATAAAAAAAGGGATGCTGATTGCTCAACATCCCCTACAATAAAAATCTGGCAACGACCGGGGCGCGTAGCCCTACTCGTAGAGTAGGTTGTTGCCACCTTATTGTTTATATTTTCCACAAATAAAAAAGGGATGCTGATTGCTCAACATCCCTTCTAATAAAAATCTGGCAACGACCTACTCTTCCACATTTTACTGCAGTACCATCGGCGCTGGTGGGCTTAACTTCTCTGTTCGGAATGGGAAGAGGTGGACCCCACCGCAATAATCACCAAAAGATCTTGTCCGCTGATGAAGGCGGCATGATATCTTACTACTCAACTTTATGAGTAGATAAACATTAGACAATAGGAATTGAAATTCACTGTGTATTCGAGTGTTGTATCGGAAAGTTTACGGGTAATTAGTACTACTCAGCTATGACATCACTGCCTTTAGACCTGTAGCCTATCAACGTCCTGATCTAGAACATCCCTTAAAAGAAGCCTCATCTTGTGGTGGGTTTCGCGCTTAGATGCTTTCAGCGCTTATCCCTTCCCAACATAGCTACCCAGCAGTGCCCCTGGCGAGACAACTGGTACACCAGCGGTTGGTCCAACCCGGTCCTCTCGTACTAAGGTCAGATCCACTCAAGCTTCTTACGCCCGCAACAGATAGAGACCGAACTGTCTCACGACGTTCTGAACCCAGCTCGCGTGCCACTTTAATGGGCGAACAGCCCAACCCTTGGGACCTTCTCCAGCCCCAGGATGTGACGAGCCGACATCGAGGTGCCAAACCTCCCCGTCGATGTGAGCTCTTGGGGGAGATCAGCCTGTTATCCCCGGCGTACCTTTTATCCTTTGAGCGACGGCCCTTCCATACAGAACCGCCGGATCACTATATCCGTCTTTCGACCCTGTTCGGCTTGTAGGCCTCACAGTCAAGCGTCCTTATGCTATTGCACTCCACGTACGGTTACCAAGCGTACTGAGGACACCTTTGAAAGCCTCCGTTACTCTTTTGGAGGCGACCACCCCAGTCAAACTACCCACCACACACTGTCTCCGCCAGATGGCGGATTAGGCATCAGAAGAATAAAGGGTGGTATTTCACCAACGACTCCACCACGCCTGGCGGCGCAGCTTCAGAGTCTCCCACCTATCCTACACATCATTATCCCAATGTCAATGTGAAGCTATAGTAAAGGTGCACGGGGTCTTTTCGTCCCGTTGCGGGTAAGCGGCATCTTCACCGCTACTACAATTTCACCGAGCTCATGGCCGAGACAGTACCCAGATCGTTACACCATTCGTGCAGGTCGGAACTTACCCGACAAGGAATTTCGCTACCTTAGGACCGTTATAGTTACGGCCGCCGTTTACTGGGGCTTCAGTTCAATGCTTCGAGTTACCTCTAACATCCCCCCTTAACCTTCCAGCACCGGGCAGGTGTCAGGCCTTATACTTCATCTTTCG
>CBDDGZ010000002.1:0-412500 GCA_965228105.1 Cyclobacteriaceae bacterium | reverse complement strand
CCTGTCTCCTGATTGTCGAGGTATTCAGCCAGATCGATGGATTGTAACACACTATTGGTAACACGGTTTTCGATTTGAGTTTCCATTACACCTTAAACTTAACTGCTGGTTTATTAGTTCTGTATGGCTTGAGATAGTTTGGTTCCAAATAGGCAAGGTCTTCAAACTCCTTGTTATGGAATTTCTGAAGTGCCATAAGCCCCATATTTTTTGCTTCCGGATGAATGTCGTCTATAAAATAATAATTTGGAGCATCCAGGATGTCCTTACACTTTTCAGCACCATTTCCACAAAATAGGATAGGAGCATCACCAAACTCAGAAAAAGAGTCCGACTCAACGATCAGTGGCATTGTTTCCCAAAATTGCTTTCCCTTAATATCCTGTACCTGACAATAAACTTCCATCCTGCGGGCATCAATCATCGGACAAAGCAATGTTTTATGAGGCAAAGTACTTTTCTCAATGCCCTTAGCCATGATTGTAAGGGTATCTATTCCTATCAAAGGTATTTTTGATACAAAAGCCAGACCCTTGGCAGTAGAAACACCAATCCTCAGCCCCGTGTAGGAGCCAGGACCGATCGACACAGCCAATGCTTCCATTTCTTCAAGTTTGAGACTACAATTGGTGAGCAGCTGTTTGATGACCTCCGGAAGAAGGGATGAATGAGAGTGCTCCAGGTGATAAGTTTGTGAGCCTATAAGTTCTCCATCTACATGGATAGCTACGGAACAAACCCTGGTCGATGATTCTATACAAAGGATTTTTGGCAAAACAGATTATTTGGCTACCAGTAACGACTGGTATTTTGCAGAATCATTAAGAACATCGATAGCAGCCCGAATATCTTCATCATTGCTGAAAGAAGACTCAATGATGCCATCCTGGTAGTAGTACCTCCCAGCTATTTCCTGCTCCATCAATCTGGTGATTTCCCTTTTGAAGGATTTGAGGTCCTGATCCTTATTGTGCAGTGTCTCTCGCTGAAGGGCATAGATCTGCTCCTTTATGTCGTTGTAATATTTTTCCTTCTTGGCTGATGTAATCAGGTGTTCAATGTTTTTTTCTACCTGGGTAGTATAGTCATATTTTTTAGGCTTTAACCAGTTAGTAAATGCCTGGTAATCCTGATCAGTAAAGCTAAACTCTCTGGCATCACCGATTTCAGAATGCTCATAGTAGTACTTTGTAGCATAGCCAAAGATCAGATCATTATTAACAAGACTATAGGTAATAGGCGCGTAATGATCTTTTTCAACTTCGATATCCGGATTTACTCCACCACCATCAAAAACGATCCTGCCTCCTGTCGTCTTAAATTCCGTCTTTAAGCTGTCAGGGATCTTTCCTACACTTCCATCGTCATTCCTGTGGCTGTAGTCAATAGCCTGAATACACCGGCCACTAGGGATGTAATATTTTCCAGTAGTGACCTTAAGCTGGGAGTTGTAGGCGAGGGGCCTGGTCTGTTGTACCAGTCCTTTACCATATGTTCTTCTACCGACGAGTACGCCACGGTCATAATCCTGCACGACACCAGAGACAATTTCGGACGCAGAAGCACTCCCATTGTTGGTAAGAATTACCAATGGCATTTGTGTATCAACAGGATCGTTTAAAGCTTTGTAAGATTTGGTCCAGTTGGACAGCTTACCTCTAGTGGTCACTACGTCAGCGCCCTTTGGGATAAATACATTGGAAACATTTACGGCTTCTTCCAGCAACCCCCCGGGATTGTCTCTAAGATCCAGTATAATTTTTGCTGCCCCATCATGCTTGAGTTTTTTAAGAGCACTCTTTACTTCATTTCCTGCTTCTGTGGTGAAATCTGTCAGTTTTATATACCCAATGTTGTCAGTCACCATACCATAGTAAGGCACATTAGCTATTGTGATCTTTTCCCTGTGGAGGGTCACTTCAAATTCTTCATTCTTTATCGGGCGTCTAATGGTAAGTACGATTTCAGACTTCGACTGACCCTTCAGCAGCCTGCTACGTTCTTCAGAATTTCGCTGGCTAATGTCAATTCCATTAATTTTTATGATCTGGTCTCCCGCTCTAAGCCCTGCCTTGAATGCCGGATAACCCTCGTAGGGCATGACAATCGTGCTTACTCCATCCTTTTCATCAACAATGGCTCCAATACCACCATATTCACCTGTAGTAATGGTGCGGTAATCTTCAATATCATCTTCCGGGATATAATCTGTGTATGGATCGAGTGAACCAAGCATCGCATCAATACCTGTCCGCATGAGCTGGCCCGGATTGATCTCATCCACATAGTAGCTATTGACTTCTTTGAAGAGTGTGGCAAAAATGTCGAGGTTCTTAACGATCTCGAAATACCGATCGTTTTCAATGGATTTATATGACCAAACGCTTACTCCTAAAAAGGCTATTAGAATCAGGAATCCAATCTTTTGCTTTTTCATCACACCAGGCTTTAATTTTTTTCTAAACGTTGTAACAGCTTACATAGTTTGTTTTCAATCTCTTTATAGGCCAGAATATTTTGGTCAGTATAGATGAAAGCTAAGTTATAAAAAGAATTATTTTTTGCAGAGAGCTGATGTTTGTTTAATCGATAGGCTTCTCTGATTCTTCTTTTGACCAGGTTTCGGTCCACGGCTTTCTTAAGGGCCTTTTTTGATACTGCGATTAGGATTTTGTGTGAGGCCCCCTCTACAAGTTGGTATTTCAGTACAATCGGATGTATAAAAAAAGAGGAACCCTTTGCAAAAAGTTCCTCAATGCTTTTCTTTCCTGACAGTCGTTCTGACTTAGGGAATGTGTATTTGATTTGGCCTTTCGTTTCCATAGGCCATCAATTCATGATTATTTCTTGTGAGTATCGTCAGAAACAGATAGTCTCTTACGACCTTTTGCTCTTCTTCTTGCCAAAACAGCTCTACCGTTTGCAGATTCCATCCTTGATCTGAATCCGTGCTTGTTCTTTCTTTTCTTAACCGATGGCTGAAACGTTCTTTTCATAATGCTTTCTAACTGCTAATTTCCAAATGGAGGGCAAAGATAGATTAAAGAATAATTACTGACAAATGAATTTTTAATTGTTCAATTCTAGGCTATTTTCCCTGTTCTGAAACCGAAGTTGTATTTGTTAGCATTTGAAAGCTAGTTAAAACAGAATCAGAACTAACTTTTGATGTCCTCAACTAAAATATCATTACTTTTCTTGATTTTTCAATAATGACTAAATCCAATTCCATCCAAGCGCTATTAAGCTTACCTTCCTAATTATTTCTATCCGAAAACTTCTTCTTTGATCTCCTGCAATTCAAAGTAAGCCAATCGAGGGCCGTATTTTGAAACTACTTCGGACGACGCTTTGCTGGCTAGCTTAGCTGATGATGCAAAAGTATGCCCGTGATTAATCCCAAACAGAAAAGCTCCTGAAAACATGTCGCCGGCACCTGTAGAGTCAACAGCTTTGATTGGATACGGTTCTATATCTATAAAGGTATCCCCATCAAATACCATGGCTCCGTTTTTACCTTGTGTAATGACGAATTTCTTAGCAGCTTTTTTGAGCTCCTCACGGGCTTCTTCTAATGTCTCTTTGCCGGTGAAAAGCATAGCTTCCTCCTCATTACAGAATAGCAGGTCTACCGAAGCTCCCACTACTTCTTCCATTTCCTTTTTGAAATATTTGACCATGGATGGATCTGAAAAAGTAAGGGCGACTTTTACACCATTCTCTTCAGCCAGCTTTTTTGCTACTTTCATGGCTTCCCGTCCAGTCTCGGAAGAAACCAGGTAACCCTCAATGAAAAGATACTCTGAATTGTTTAGCGCCTCTTCAGAGATTTCCTCAGTGGAGAAATCCGCGGTGATACCAAGAAATGTATTCATGGTACGTTCGGCATCCTCCGACACCATCACCAGGCATTTGCCGGTAGTGCCGCTGGCCAGGGCATCTGGCTTCAGGTTGGTATCAACCCCATTATCATTCAGGTCCTTGATATAAAAAACTCCATCATCGTCGCTGGCTACTTTGCACGAGTAAAATCCTTTGCCTCCCAGCTGACTCAAAGCAATGATGGTATTGGCAGCAGACCCGCCCCCCTGCTTTTTTCGGATCTGATTTTGAACGGCTTTTAACAGGACTGCTTGTCTTTCTTCATCCACCAGGGTCATTAAACCCTTTTCCACCTCATGCTTTTTCAGGAAATCATTGTTGATCTCAATTTCATAATCTACCAATGCATTTCCTATTGCATATACATCATATTTTTTCTTAGCCATTCAGTCCTTTTTTTATTGTTAAAATGATTTTGTTACCTCAGCTGATCAAATAACCAGGCATTAGCCTGCTCCCATTGCTCAGGGAATGTCCAGTGACCAGTTTCAAGAAACAGGTTAAGCTCCTTGGATGCTTCTATTACATTGTAAGCGGCATACATGGAAGTCGGCGGACAGGTGATGTCATTGAATCCCCATGAATACCAACCCGGAACTTTCACCCGGCGGGCAAAATTAACAACATCATAGTAAGGGGCAACTTTCAGCCAATTGGGCTGCACCTCTTCGTCGTAATTTCTAAACATATGAGGCCATCCACCGGTGCGGCCATGAAGATATCCTGTTAGGTCACATAAAGCAGGATAGAAAGCTGCCAGGTATTTTATTCGAGGGTCAAGCCCAGCTGTCACGATTGAAAGTGCACCCCCCTGACTTCCTCCATTCACAGCGATGTTTTCCCCATCAAAAGATTCCATGGAGAAGATGTAATCCACTGCACGAACACATCCCAGGTAAACTCTTTTGTAATAATAGTTGTCCCGATCATCCAGCTTTACGGTCCAGTATTGACTCAGTCCTCCACTGCGCAGGTTGTCATAAACGACCTGATCCAGGTTTACCGGTATACCATGGATGCCTACCGATAAGGTAATAAATCCTTCTTCTGACCTGCGGTCAGGTCCATACGGACGGATACCAGCTCCCGGGACATTGAGCAGGGCCGGGTATTTTCCAGGTGCCTTTGGTACTGAAAGAATCCCATAGAATCTGCTATTGCCGATGTTTTGAAGGTTGATGTGGTAGACATTTGTCTTAGATGTGCATAGATCTGGCAATAGTTTTAGCTCCGCATCAATAGGTACTTTAGCCAGCTCTGCCCTGGCATCGGCCCAAAACTGATCAAAGTCTGATGGGTTGGCCACGGTAGGTTGAATGTGGTCCGGATCGAATCCCGCCGTGCCCCGGCTGCTATACGTTTTTCCATCAACTTCTGCGGTCACAGTACATGCCAAAAATCCGGGTACTGCCAGTTTTGCTCCTGTGATCTGACCTGTCCCATCTTTCAGGGTTGTCTTACCTTGTCTCATAGCAGGCATTTTTTCCAACCCTACCTCGAAAGTGATCTCTACATTCGGGACCAGCATGCCATCTTTATAGACTTTCACATCAAAGTCGGCTTGCTTGCCTGTCTTGTATGTCCAATCTGACTGGGTAGGAGTGACAACAATATTTACCCGAGGGATCCTGGGTTGACTGATGGCAACGAAAGCAACCAGAAGAAAAATGAAACTTAATAAATGCCGGGGATTAAATGATTTCATTGGGTTTGGATTTTTTTGAAACGGGTGAATTTAATCATTATCAATAAACCACCCGTCATTGTCTTACCTGCATTCATGTGCAGATTGAGAGGTGTTATTAAACCCGAAGACAATACCCTGTTAAGCCAGAAATTTAATCCTGGTAAAAATGTAGCCAAGCGACTCCTTATTGATGACCATTCTGTAATAATCCGTGCCGGGTAGCTGACCCGGTTCATAGCCTGTCTGAAGCAGATACTTCTTACTGATCTTTTTGTCGAACCAGTGGACGAGGCTGATATTCCCACCCTCAATCTCTATGCATGTCATACCGCGCTTGCCAATGACACATCCTGAGTTGAACACACAAGGCACATGGAAGGCAGTATTGTACACATAGCTTTGAAAATTGTGATCCTTGTTCTCTTTATAATATTTCCGGATGTCTTTTTTCAGGAGTTTGATTGCTTCGCTGATCTTCCCCTCGTTTTGATTGTGAAGTGAAAAGTCGCGGCACAATTGCTCCACTTTATACTTGAGACGCTCTACTTTGTGCAGGGACTCAAACAAAGGCCGATGGGTATGGCCAATGATGGAAGCAATCTTGTTGTAGCTGGAATAATGGTATACCCTTTTCTCAATGTTGTATTGCTTCTTACTGCTGTGTGCCACCGAGTAGTTTTTGATGCCCAGTGGATTGGCAAAATACTTCAGCGTGAAGCCAATGAGTTCATTGTGTTTTTGAAACTTTTTGGATGCCTGGTGGCCATGAAAAACGAAAATGGAGTCATCCTTATATTTCAGTTTTACGGCTTCCTTTAAATACTCTTTGAATGGGGCCTTTTCTTTAAACTCCAGCTCCAGGTCATGATTGCCTGTGGTCTTGATGAAATTTCCCCTTTGGGCAAAAAGCTCAAAAGCTTTATAAAGCGAAGGCCATTTACTTGTGATCTTTTTCAGCGAAAAACGCTGGAGCTCCTCCACATCACCATTCAGGATGAGTCCGTAATCATTTTTGTGGTAAAAATCTTTCAGTGCCGTGAGAAACAGGTCTGAGTTGGTCCGGAAGTCATCTGTGGAGCTCCCATCTCCCACATGCAGGTCGCTAAAGATCACCCATTTCTGCGAGTCATCCAATGGGATGATATCGGATTTTTTGTAGAGTTTGTTGAGGTTTTCGTAAACGACTTTGTTATCGATCTTCACCTGGATAATTTAATCATTTCGCAAAATAGTGCCTACAATAGGAGAACCAAATGAATATCTGCTTACCGTATTATTATGAGTTTGTTAACAGGATTGTACCAGTACAAGGGTCAAGCCCTTTTTGCTCAACATAGAGGTGGATTGGTAAGCCCCTGACCATTACAGGAATCAATGGTAATTCTAAGGAATGGTCGTCCCTAAGGGGACTTCCAACTTTCAACAAATTCCTATTGGTTGACGGCCCTTGGCCCTCAAGGACCAGTCTACTTCCTCAACGCCAACGCCTTGTCCGGGTAGTCTGTGATCAATCCATCAAGTCCTATTCCCATGAGTTTTTGCATTTCCTGCTCATCGTTGACGGTCCATTGCCAGACTTCCACGCCTCGTTTGTGTGCGAAATCGATGTACTCTTTCGTCAGGTTGGTTCCCCCACCCACGCCGATCGCTTCGGCATCAATGACTTTCGCATAGTCAATGGTCATTTTATCTGCTACGCTGATGAGATACAAGATGGGGATCTTTTTGTCCAGCTGTCGGATTTTTGCCAACACTGGGTAGTAGAATGAAAAAATGATGACTTCGTCATTCATTTTCAACTCGTTCACGGCGTCCAGTACTTCCTGCTCCAGCCCATACGACTTAATCTCTATGCAAACCTTGATCTTTCCCTTAGCCACTTCCAGGGCCTCCTTAAGGGTAGGCATCTTCTCATCGGCATATTGATCGCCAAACTTCTTCGTATACCCGACCTTGATATTTTTCAGCTCTGCGGAATTCATCTGAACGACTTCACCGGTTTGGTTGTCGCTGCTCGTTTTGTCAATTGTAGCATCATGGATGACCATGGCTTTGTTGTCTTTGGATCGCTGGACGTCCAGCTCAAAATAGTCGGCACCCACTTCAATGGCCTTTTGGAAGGCAAGCAAAGTGTTTTCCGGGGCTGCACTGGAAAACCCGCGATGGGCGATAATTTTCGTTTGAGCGTTTGTCACTGCTACTATTGAAGCGAATACGAGTATTAAAGTTATTTTTTTCATCCTTATTGGGTCTAATATCCAAAGCTAAATCCAGTTACCCAAAACTAGCATAGAAGTTTGTTATGGGGGTATTGAGTTCTTTACCTCTGTGGAAGTATATTATTTCTGACTTGCACCAGTGAATCTATTTCTGATTTGGCTCCTGACTTGTATGCAAAACATTCAAGATATCAATAGTATTTTCGTTTACCTGATAAACTATTCTGTAACTCCATCAGGAAAAATCTTCTGATATTTCCTGGGTTATTGGGATAGAACTCGTCCAATTGATATTTGCCTGAGTAGTGGATTAATTCTTTTGAAGCGTTGATGATTTCTGATTTAACTCTTTTTGCCGCTGGCATGGAATCCTATTTAATATGGTCGTGGTACAACTTCAAAGATTCCTTAGCCTTTTCTGACCAGATGACTTTTTTCTTCACCAATTATCAGATTCCTTTTCCAAATCATCAACATTCAGGTATTTTCCATCCTTAATCTGTTGTCTGCTTTCATCGATCGCCCCGACATATTCTTCAATTGACATTGGTTTGTAAGGACCTTTTGATCCCTTCAGAAGTTTATAGATTGCCTCCAGCTTTTCGCCATCATTTATTGTATCAATTGCCTGATGAAGTTGTAATTGCAGTTTTGATATGGTCATATTTTTTCCTTTACTACAAAGTAACAATTTATTTCCATTTTTTATTCAATGTGCCCTCAGTTACCTCCTTTTATGGAAGTTTCACACATACTGAACCCTCAAAAAACCAAGAGAAAAATACAATATACAGAGTAGCAACAATACTCAACCCTGCCATGATCACAGCTACCACTGAAATGACTGAAAGCAGTGAATTAAGCTTTTCCTGCCCGGTAAAAGCTCCTTATGAATATTTCAGATGTAATTCATTAATTACTATGTTATTCTCCTTAGCGTATGATTTAATGTCAGAATAGAATTCATGCATCTTTCGATGCTGAACCTTGAAAAAGATATGAAGTATCCCTAGCTTCCAGAAATATGACAGATCAAATCTATTTCCCCGCTTCTTAAGTTTGATAACAAAAAAATTATTCCTTAAAATCAGTTCCTCTTTTTCTTGTAGAATCTTAAGATTAAATTTTTTCAAGCCTGTCTTAATAAGATAATCATAAAAAGCTTCCATAGTTAAAGGAGAATGAGGAGATCACCCAAAGAAAATATAGACTGTCACCAGAAAACTTAGGCTTGCAGTAATGATCGCAGCCGTGGAGATCACCGACAGAATACGATTAAATTGGTCTTGCCTGGCATCCCGGGCGTCCATCCGTTGAAAAATCTCTGTCGTCAGTAATTCAAGTTGATTTACCCGTTCTTTCATATTTTCCATAACATATTACTAATTTAATTAGTTGCTTCATTTACTCCAAACACCTTACCCTCCCCCAAACCGATAATTATACCCCACCTCGGCCACAAACTCCCGGAAGTGGCTGCCGGTTTCCTTTCCCGGACTGTTACGATCGATGGCGGTCATATTGAGGGTGAACTGATGCACCTCTTTGAAGGTATAATTCCCACCGGCCCGGAGGTTGTAGATCCTGGTGGCAACGGCTCCCTCCACGCGGGCCTGGTTGTAGGAAAAAGTGAGGTGAGTAGCCAGCTTGTTGTCCAGCATGCTTTTCCGAACCGAGGCCGACGGCCCCACGATCAGGTTGATGATCAGTGCCTGGGTGAGGTTGATATTCCCAGCCATGTTGAATGACCAGCCGGTTTCTCCCATGCTCAGGATGTAAGCCGTATTGAGGTTGTAGAACCGGGTCCCTGAATAGGCATCCTCCGTAGCCCTGCCCTCGGTCGTTTCCTGGTAGGAAAAATTGATATTCAGATTTTGTCGGGACTCCTTCCGTTCACTCAGCACGAGGTTGAAATTGGATGAAGCCTGGCGGGCCAGCTGGTGATAGTTGAGCGTATCCAGGTTGTCGTACGGGGTAGATTGATCGATCACTTCTACCAGGGGGCGGAAGTTGACATAGGTATTGAAATCGGAATAATTGAATTGTGTGGTGAACCGGGGCGTGATCTGGTAGTTGACTGATCCGGACATGGACACCCTCCGCATGGAGCTCAGTTCGGTATTGTCCAGGTTGTTTTTCTGAACCCCAACACGCAGGTTCAGGTTCAGCTTTTGCTGGAGCCAGGACGAACGGTGGATCAATGCGATATTTTCCAGGTCATTGTTGAAATAATAAGCCCCCAGGGTCCTGTATCCCGGATCCACCCTTTCGTAATTCACACCAAAAACATACTGACTAAACTGGTACGACACCGTACCATTCATGGCTTTGTAAAATGAGGATGATACCCGCTGCGGGATCAGAAAGTTCAGGTGATCATAAATGTTGCCGGTGGATACCCTTTCAGCACGGGTATCGGTGGTCAACGCACTCCCGGCTATCTCCCCCTTCAATGATAGCCCCTTAAGTGGACTGACTCCAAAGCCCAGCCCCAGTACCAGGTTCTCTTCAGGCTTGATCTCTTCAGTCAGAGGATTGGATATCGACTCCACATCATCCTTTGCTTTAAAGAATATAAAGTCTACAAAGTTTTCCGCGGTGCCATAGGTGACCTTCGCTCCCCCACCCATCCGTTTGTAGGCCGGGGTATTCAGGGATTGAGTGGTATCCGCCTCCACGGCTTTATTCAACCGCCCGTACATAGCCGCTACTTTCAGCTTTTCATTCACGGCTACTTCAGCCCCTGCACCCAGGAACAAATGTCCTGCCAGGCTATACCTGGAAAAGTTCATGCTGCGAAAGCCAATATGAGCTGTCACATTTTTGTAGGTGGGGCTCATCCCGTATTGATTGAAAGGCTGCTGAAAGGAAGTGTTCTGATCCGAGTAAGAAAAAGAAAAAGGAACACTCCAGCCGTAGATGGACAGGTTCAGATTACCCGCAATAAAATAATTATAGGGATCTCTTCGGTTTTCAACGCCATCAGCCTGGTAGAAGACCTGGTTGATGTTGAGCCCACCGGAAATCGAAAATGCCTTTCCCTGCCCGATGGTTTCTAAGTTCTGAGCGTAAAGGAGGCTGGAGCTACCAGTTAAAAGCACAATCAATATCGTTTTGATGCTTCTCAACTTTATCTGTCTATATAAATGATAAATTCGACTCGCCTGTTTTTCGCTTTGGCCTCCTCGGTATACCCTTCATCCACCGGCTGAGTGTCACCCATCCCGACTGTCTTCACCTGACCTGCATCTACACCATTTGAAATCAGGTGATCCGCCACTGCTTTAGCCCGATCCCGGGACAAGGCCAGGTTAGCCTGGGGTGAGCCCACATTGTCCGTGTGGCCAATGATCTTGAGACGATAGTCCGGGTTTTCTTTGAGCATTTGCACAAGGTCTTTCAGGAAGGGATCATTCTTCCCAATCAGCTCAGCTTCACCAAAATTGAATTTAAAGTCCTTCGTCAGCTCAAACTGAAGAGACCGCACATCGTCCAGTTCATTGAGCTTTTCATCAATTTGCTGAACCTCCGATTCCTGCTGTGCAGGCTGAGTATTTTGCTCCTGAAAATCAAATCGTCTTGGTTCGTGCGACTCAATTACAACCTTTTGGGGCTCCCGCTTCCAGGTGACAAGGCCCAGACCCACGGCTATCTGGAACCTACTCTGATAGTAGTCTACCGACTGACCAACAGGCACGTAATAACTGCCCCCGAGCTTAAAATTTGGTTGATGCCAGACCAGGCCCAGCCCAATATCCGGCACAGTACCAGCATTCACGAGTAACTCCAGCGCACCTGGCTGCACAAGATCATATGGATTGGTATTGTCAAAGGTGTATTTCACCGAGCTGACGATTTGATACTCAGTCCTTTTGTTTGACCAGGTGACAAAGAGTTGTGGCTCCACCTCAAATTGTCTACTCCTAACAAGTGTGATACCCGAGCTGAGCAGGTAGGTCATCGGCACTTCAGAATACTCTCCAAAAAACGATTCTCCCGGTGTATTGAGGTGAAAGGTACTTGCCGAAACAAAAAACCTTTCCTGGTCATCATGGCTTACGCTCCAGAAGATGCCCGTCCCCAGGCTCAGATAGTTTACGCGGCTATGAACAAATGCTTCCCCGAGGTTAGCATTCGGATCGTATCGAAACTCTTCCTGTATCCATTGAGACCCCGTTGAAAGACGCTCCAACGACGTCCGCTTGTTAACATAGCTCCCGGAGAGTCCCATCGCCAAAATCTGGTTGGAAGCAATCCGGATACTCGTTGCAAGTGCCAGATCAAATTGCTGGGTCTTCAGCAGGTCGGACTCCCCAAAGTCTTTTTCCACAAACCCCAGTCCAATACCCATGTACCGGTTGCCATTCACCTGGTTGGTCAGGGGCAGCTCCATATTGAGGACATTGTTGGTTATATAGTCTCCCGATCCGATATCGTACTGGTCATGAAAAAAGCTCACCGTGGCGGCGTGGTCCAGCACCGGTGTCGTCGGCTGATAGAGCAGGGGGGTAAACTGGTTGAGGGTATGGACAGCGTCCTGGGCTGGGAGCAGGTGGGGGAGGAGGAGAAGCAAAGACACCCCTGATTTCCGGATATATTTGGTTAGCTGGCTCATATACCGCATCATGTATATGTAATATACTTGATCTCGACCATATACCCGTATATGTAATGGGTATTTTAACTGATGTTTATTTGTAGTTATCAGACAGCTAAATGTGAGCAGTGGTGCTAATCAATTAATTCTAGTCTGTATAGAGACTATTCAATGCATTCTTTCCAACAACATATGCATAAATACAATTTGGAACAATCAATAAATCTTCTCTGTCATTGAAAATGGTTCGACTAGTAACAATCCCTTTTTCAATACCATTCTTCGCCATAAAAAACTTTAATTTGTCAATCTTTGGATCATCAGACCATTTAACCTCCAATGCCCAATATGCTTTTTGAAAATTCGTACTAAGTTGAATCAAGTCAACCTCGCCCTCTTTTCCGTTCCTTTTCCAATTAGCATACCTTAAATAATTATGTTCTCTATGAAGATATTGGGCAAATACAGCTGTCTCAACCAGATGAGGAAATCTATCATCATCCATTTCAATTTTTCTAAAAAGACCAGTAAACAAACTCGGGTTTGTCAAATAGACTTTGAACTGTGTGATATTCTTAAATCGTTTTGCTGTTACGTCTACTCTGTGTAAAACTTTAATTAGAAAAGCAGATTCTAAATACTCAAGGTATTTCTTAACTGTTTTGTTATCCGTTTTTGTTTCTTGCGATACACTCTGGAAGTTAAGAATTTCACCTGTTCGGTATGACAAAACATTAAAAAACTGTTGAAGCTCAAGCGTATTCTCAATTCCAAATAGACTCGGCAAGTCCTTCATGATCACCTTATCTGTAATATCCTTCTGAATTACCCCTTCAGGATTCTTAACATCATCTTTATTCAACGCGATTTCAGGAAATCCTCCAAAATTGATATAATCATAAAAGTGATGGTTTAATTCATCAATATTCTTTGTTTGATAGAATGATCTCGGGCCGCTAAAATCTATATTTACCTCTTCCAATATATGGTCAAAGCCATTCAAATCTATATACTCTGAAAATGTAAGAGGAGGTAAAAAGAAATCACTAAATCTACCTGCTCCACTTTCAATACTCTTCATTCTTAAAGCTGCCGCTGCACTACCACTAGCAATAAACTTTGTATTCCTATTTCTATCAACTAAGACTTTGAGGTGAATTTCCCAGTCTTTGAAATACTGGATCTCGTCAAAAAAGATATAACAGCCTTCTATATGGATATCTTGTGATTGAATGGCTAACTCAATTAATTGATCCAATGCAATGTTTGTGTAGAGTGGGGTATCCATACTGAAATAAAGTACCTTCTTCGGATCAATACCCTCATCAATTAAATCTTGAATTGCCTGATACATCATCACGGTTTTACCGATTCTCCTGGGACCCATCAGAACTACTGCTCTATGTAGTGCCTGCTGTTTTATAAGAGAATAAAAACCCTGATAATACCTGCGCTTGCTTAACTCGCAAAATGGCACAGGTTCATTTTGCCACCAAATATGATCTTTCTTAATTCTCCCGGACAAAATACTTTCATCAAACGCCATAATGCAAATAAAAGGATTATCATCCCGATATTTTAATAATAACAGTAAATTTTAGTATGATAATACCATAATTTGCATATGTTGCCCTAAACAATTGATTATTAACCAATTAAGGTGTTGCACTTTTTCCCTATGTCAGGTCAATTTCCGGTAAAGGAGAAAAACAAGCACAATAACATTATTGTGTAAGGACTCATAAGGACTTTGCACAAACCCAAAATTCACCTTTGACTTCAATCTCCCACTTCCCTCACACCTGTATGAGGGAAATGCCTTAGATTTATATATGTTATTAGAAGTTATCCATAATAAAGTTGCTGATAGCTATTTGATAGAGCACATTGCCATATATGAAATTTACGTTGTTACCTATTTTACTATTGAGTGGAATATTTTGTTTTTCGCAGAGCAAGCGTAAGGAACAAAGAATCCGTGAAATTGAAAGAATTGAGTTACAAGACCATCTTGAACCTGAAAAAGCAGACTTAGTCACTTACAAATTTTTACTCGATTACCATTCTAAAATTAGATCTATTTTACTCGATACTTTAAGTGAAAGACCAATTATAAGAATGGTCGTTTTGCCTTCTTTTTCACCAGAATACGTAATCAGTATAGATATGATTGATAATGATTACCTAATTACTAAAATCGAATTAGACAGCAACATTTGGTATTCGAAGCACCCTGAACAAATCAAAAAGTCAATTACAACGAAAATCATTAAACCTGAACTTGCTGATTCCCTATCAAGTCTATATGTACTGGCTTTATCAAAAACCAGATATCCTGATGAACCAATATTAACTAGCGATGGCACAAGATATCACTTTGCCGCTAGAGGACCTTATGGGATACAAACAGCCACTAAACACTCCCCAAGAACTGGAACTAGAATCGCAGAATTAGTCCATTTAACAGAAAAATTGATGAGAAACTTTGATGAGAACGAACTTATCAATGAAATAGAAAAACTTAAAAATCGACTATGACATGCTCTAAACTTCACCGTCCTTCCTAACCTTTTTTAAGCATAAACAATCCCCTTCCTACACACCTGTATGAGGGAAATGTCTTAGATTTATATATGCAATCTATGTACTACCAGCGATAACCTGATATGAGAATACATAAACTCAACAAATGAACAACCTAATTGGAAATTCACGAATCTTACAATTATTTGCCATTTGTGATCTATATACATTCATAAGATTTTTTGACATCCTAAAGAACTCCGTCAATAACTTACTTATTGGTTTTTGGTATTTCAACATTCTCAGCGTTTTTCTGTTGATTTCCTTACTGGCAACTGCTTTCTTTAACTTTTCTAATCCACTGTTGGGGATAAAGATTTACTACTTTCAGTTGATCCCAAGATTTACGGTACTCATTTTGACATTTGGATTCATAACGAAATTGAACGGACTAACAACATTGAACATTTACCAACCATTGCTTTATTTGGCAATAGGACTTGAGCTTCTTAGGCTAATGTTTAACATTCTGACACACAAACAACTGACAAGGAAGTCAGCTGATAACAAAATCTGAGTATATCCCCTCACCTCAACAACTTCACCATCCCCCTTCCCTTTTTTAAGCATAAACGATCCCCTTCCTGCACACCTGTATGAGGGAGATGCCTTAGATCTACCATTACATCAAATTTCACCTTAATAAAACATAAGATCGTTCATTGAGAAAGTCGCTAGAAAAATCATTCAATTATCTTCAAAACGTAATACAGGAAAGCTCATGGGCAATCACTGCGGCTGGCGGAAAACCTGCCTTTGCCGAAACGGCTCCGTGCAGGCAGGCGGCGGATAGCGCGAGGGTGTGTTGCCGGAGGTTGGCCTTGTGGGAGGCGTGTGGTGCGAAAGCCGTGCACTTATTCATTTTCCGTTGTCTTTTGGATACTTTTTGACAAGAAAAAGTATCAAGAGCCCCCCTGGCAAGGGTGGGAATTGAACAACATAGAAATGGTGAAGAACGAAATTTAACTAGCAGTGACTCAATGGTTATTTCTTCCTCGACAGACTCCACCACAACAGACTCCAAATATTTTAAGCATAAACTATCTCCTTCCTGCACACCTGTATGAGGGAAATTCCTTAGATTTATAAGATGATATAAGTAGTTATGTTACACTTTTTGTAACATAGTAAATGTTATAGGCATTTAATATGAATCCCGAACAACTAAATATATCTTTTGACAAATTAGCTTTGACACTCAAGGCCCGAGAATTGAAAACTAATCTTGATAAAGTGACTATTCACAAAAATATAATTCATATTCAACAAACCCCGAAGAACCACAATCCATTCAAAGCAATTGGAACAATTGTACTAGTGAAATCCTCAAACAATAATTTTTCTATTAACATAAGACCTTACAATAACTTTAAGATTGTGCTTTATATCGGATTAGCTCTAATGGTCATATGGACGTTGTTTGGTTTCTTGATTAGTAGTGATTATAACTCAATACTGATAATATTAACTGGATGGACTATTGCTTCAATTAGCCTAGCCATTTTGTATTATTCGACTAAAGCACGTTTATACTCCTTAATAAAAAACATAGTCGAAAAAGACATTAACAAATGATGATTGTTCATCGCCTTACATAGTCATCTGTAAAGTGAATGCAAAAGATCTTGCTTATCTGTCGCTAAGAAATTGAAGCTAGCTACCATCTTCTGCACGAAGGAGTTTTGTCTAACTCCCCCTCACCTCAACAACTTCACTGTCCCCCTTACCTGTTCATTAAACCGCAGCGGGCTCCCATCGAAAAACGTCCCCTTGATCGTCCACACATAGGTGCCGTTGCTCATCGGTCGACCCCGTGAAGTGCCGTCCCAGCCCACCGCCAGCGCCTCCTCAGGCTGCGTACTGCTGTAGAGCAGCTCTCCATTCAGGTTATACACCGAAAACCGGATCTCGCTAAGCCCCGAACCGTACACCCGGAAAAAGTCGTTGCTGCCATCCCCATTGGGGGTAAACAGGTTGGGGATAAAGAGGTTGTTCTGCACCAGCACCACCACCGTGTCCGTTGTCACACAGCCCAGCGCATCCCATACCTCCACCGTGAATGTTGTATTCTCAAAAGGCGTCGCCAGGGGCTCGGCCCCCTCAGCAGCATCCAGCAGCTCAGCCGGTGACCATCGGTAGGCAACACCCCCCGAAGCAAGCAGCCGGACGGATTCCCCGGCCCCAATGCTCTGTGTGGGACTCACCTCCACCTCGGGTGGGGACTGCACCACCACCCGGACAGTATCCGTTTCAGCCTCGCAATCTCCGGAAGTCACCGACAGCACATAGGTCCGATCCTCCTCAGCATTTACCACAGGGTTCGGTACCGATGTTGCTGAAAGCCCGTCACCCGGTAACCATTGATACACATAGTCGAGCAGGCTGCCCGTAGCGGAGGGATCCCCGCCAATCGTCATTGCTTCACCCATGCAATACACCCGGTCTGGCCCGGCATCTACCACAATGCGCGGATTCACCTCCACAAACACCGAATCCTCCGCCACACAATCGTTGCCATCCGTCACCTCCAGGTGGAACCACGACGACGCAACAGGCTCCACATAAGGGTTCGCCACATCCGGAGCAGTAAGCGCCTCATCGCCTTCCCACCGAAACACCAGGTCGTTTTCCCCGTCATTTCCCCCAAGAGTAGTCCCGGTACCATAACAGAGAAACACATCCTCCCCGGCATCCGCCACCGGCAGGGGATGCACGACCACCTCCACAGTATCCCGACCCACACAATGATTCATATCTTCCAACCGGACATATACCGGCCCGGATTCCGACAAGACAACCTCCAGACTCAACGCTTCCCCCAACGTCACATCCGCCGCATCATACCAGCGAACCGATGCCACATCTGCATGATCAACCATAAGCTCCACAGGGCTCAACGCACACACTTCTGCTTCTCCTGAGATCTCCACCTCCGGCAACGCATGGACCGGCACCAATACTGAATCTTCATACACACAACCCACTGCATCCTCCACCCGAAGCGAAAACTGATCACTCTCAGCAGCCGTCACCTCCAGACCAGGCCCTGTAGCCAACACCTCCAACACTGAATTTCTCCATACATAGTCAACGCCCATATCCTCCACCGCCAGGTTGATCACGTCACCCACACAGTAAGACTGATCCTCCCCCAGCTCAAATACCGGCAACGGGTTCACCGTCACCACTACCGTGTCCAATCCCACACAACCATCCAGGATCGCTTCCGCCCAGATGGTCATGGATGCGATAGCCTCAAATGCATAGACCGGCTGATCCGTGGCCAACACCTGGTCCCCCGTAGTGTACCAGTTCACTTCGTCCCAGTCGCCCTCCACCGCCAGCGCCAATTCCGTACCTGCACAAACGGTCGTATCCCGAAGGGCAAAAACAGGTCTCGGATCCACCGCCACCACAATCGTATCACTACTCACACACCCCGCCACGCTGGCAACCACCGCCACCAACGTATCCGTATGGCTATCGGGACCCGTCGCATGCGCATAAAACCATTGATCATCCACCAAAACATTCCCTGCTACATCAACCCAGTCCACCCGTCCAAAATCCGGATCCTGCAGCTGTAGCAGCATGGTCTCTCCCTCGCAAACCCGCACATCCACACCCAAATCCACCACCGGTAACGCCAGCACCTCCGTCACCAGGGTATCCCGGTTCACACAGCCCCCCGCATTCCGCACCTCCACCACGAGCGTATCATCCGCCAGCACCTCACGCAGCAGCGACGGCCCCTCACCCAGCAACCCTTCTCCAACTGCGTACCAACTCACCGCCTCGAAGCTCTCTGTCAGCAGCTCGAGCACCGCCCCGTGACACAACGCCGTATCAGGTCCCAGGTCCGGCACAGGCAACGACAACGCTTCCACCCACAGCGTATCAAAACCCGAACAGCCATGCGCATCGATCCCTTCTGCAATCACCGCGTCATCTGCCTCCACCTCCAGCAGCCATGACGCCTGATCAGCAGCCACCAGCCCGGCACTTTCCAAATACCAGTTCACCGTGGCATAGCCCTCCAAGGCCAGCGACAACGGCGCACCCACACACAAAGCCGTATCACGCCCCAGGTCAACGGACACCGGGGCAAACAGGTCCACCACCACAGTGTCATACTGCGTGCAGCCACCCCCGAAAAACACCTCCGCCACCAGCGTATCTTTGTCAGCCTGCAGGTACTGCAGCGTCTCCTGATCTGCCACGAGCAGCCCGTCCTCCGTATACCAGTTCACCTGCTCAAAACCCGAAAGCGTAAGCGTGGTTGCGTCGCCCGTGCAAACCGAAAAGTCCGGCCCCAGGTCCAGTGCTACCGGACCCGTCACATCCACCACCACAGAGTCGTACAGCACACAGCCCAGCCCCTGTCGGGTCACCTCGGCTACCAACGTATCTTTCACCAGCACCCGATGATCGTAGGAGCGCACATCCACTGCCAACAGCCGGTCCTCCACCACCGAATACCAGTTCACGACATCCCCGACTTCGCCAACCTGCAGGGTGAGCGTGGCACCATGGCAAACGGCCGTATCCGCCCCCACCACCAGGGGGTCACACACCACAAACTCCGCCTCTCCGGCAAACGCCGACCCCACGAACGCATGGTCAAGGGTCTGCACACTCCAGTAATAGCGGCCTTCGGGCAGGTCACGGATCGTAAACGCGGTCCTGTACCCGGCATTACCCGTACGGGGGATCCGGCAGTAGCCCGTCGCCACATCCGCCAGGGGTGAAAGCACCAGGTCCGCCCCGCCGGGTGACCCGCTGATATACACATTATAGGTCAGGGAAAGGGGATGCGTCAGGTCATCCGTGGCAGCGGCCCAGCTCAGGGTCACCGCCCCGTCCAGCACCTCCGAGGCCAATCCCCCCGGAGCCGAAGGTGCCCCGTTGGTAACGGCAAGGTGCCGGTCCGAAGTATAGAGCCCCGCATACAGTCCACCCACCTGCTGACCCGTCTGAAACACATCAGGGCTCCCGTCCCGGTTAAAATCCGCCACCGCGACAGCCCCACTGTGGAGCGGCTCCAGCGCATGGCTCGCAGCCGTGAGCGCATACCCGCCGCCGGGCCCGGCATTGGTCAGGTACCGGGTCAACGCATCGTTATCCGTGTCCAGCCCCATGAGCACCCCGTCCGTGAGACCGTCCAGGTTCAGGTCGGCCATAGCCAGCGAAGCACTGCTCACAGCATCCAGCACCATGCCGGACCGTGCAAAACCATTCACCTGGTTGTTGAGGTACGCATGCGTAGCCTTCACCAGTGCATCCGTCATTCCCGCCAGCACCAGGTCCGCGAAGCCATCTTCATTGAGGTCCGCCACCGCCGCAGCACTCAGCGCATACCCATCCTGCCCCTCGGCATATCCTTCGGCAGCCAGCGCCCCGCTCATGGTGTAGAGGTGGGTCCCCGGACGGCCCAGGGCATCATAGCCCGTCACCAGCAGCTCGGGCAGCCCGTCGTTGTTGGCATCCAGCGCCGCCAGGTTGCCATAGGCTTGTGGCACCAGCTCCGGCCACACCGGCACATACGTCGCACCCTCCGCCGCATACACCAGCAGGGCCTCCTCACCGGCAGCATCCACGCCCGACACCACCACCTCCGGCCGGCCATCCCGATCCAGGTCTGCCCACAACACATCCCCATGGGTCACCCCCTCCAGCGCAAACGCCATAGCAGTAAAGGACGTGCCAAGGTTGTTGCGATATACCCGGACCACCTGCTCATCGCCAGTGGTCTTGCCTGAAACAAGCAGGTCTATGAATCCATCATGATCAAAATCGTCAAGGTCAAATTTTACCTGCGAAAGCTGTGCGATCTCCAGCACATGGAAGGAGCTGTCGCCATTGTTTGCATAATAGGCCAGCGAAGAAGTGCCCAGGTTATCCGTACCGGAAAGGATGAGGTCGGGCCATCCATCATTGTTCATATCTGCCCAGGCAGCCTGGGCATCGGTCATAGGTGTGATAGCGGTACCGATGGGCGTGAATGCCTGACTGTGAAGCGGAAAACCAGAAATCACAAGCAAAATATATATTGCAAACGTTCTGAAAATCCATTGGACTTTTACATACCAATAAATGAGAAGTTTTTCACCAAGCCTACTAGCAAAGGCTAAACCCCTGGAGCAAAGGGATTCTTCGCCCCGCTTAAGGCGGGACTCTGAATGACGGGATGGGGAAGGTTTCCTCCCTGAGCAAAATGAATAATACCCATTCATCTGACCAAGAGAATCCTTTTTTGTTGAACATTGTCACCTGCTTGAACTACCAGAAAATAAACACCAGAGGGTACTTCAGAAAGATCCCATTGAAGCAAATAATCCAGTTTACCTGAGAGGTTTTCCTTAATTAATTCGTACCTGCTCATGTCCAGCAAGCGGACAGAAACCTGTTCTTTTGTTTGTGCATTTACAATCACTTCCACATTACCCTGAGATGGGTTTGGAAAAACTGAAGTATAGATGGCATCTATCTCCGCAACCCTAGCACTGGAGGATTCTCCGGTACCCGCTTCTATCTCTATTGTTTTGAAAAGCTCCGCAATACAACTCTGGTAGTAAGCCACCAATCCCAGCTCATATGCACCTGTCTCAGTAAAGACCACTTCAATAAATTGATCATCCATTGAAGTAACAATGACATTTTCAGATGCGGGTATTACCCATTCTACCTCATCCGGAACTGGGAGTGAAAGGTCTACAAAAATCAAAGGCTCATTTACCACGGCTTCACTAATCCTGATAAAATCGGCATTCAGAATGCTCTCTGACCATTCTATGGAAAAAGATTGAGATACCTCGCAACCATCTTTATTTTGAACGCTCAACATATACTCTCCCGGTAGGGAGGCCTCAATGCGATGGCTTCCCGAAGAAAATCCTGATGGGCCTTGCCATGAGTATTTATCCCAATCACCTTCTGGGCTTATAAACACTGATCCTCCTTCACAAAGCGTCACGAGTTCTTCAATTCCCTTTATAGAAAGTGGCTCAGGATTTGTCAATTGAAAGGAAGATGCAATTACACAGCCGTTATTATCAGTAACTGTTAGTTCATATTCACCATAAGGTATATCTTCAATTGTTGAAGTTGTTTGACCTGAGCCCCAGGAATAAGAGTAAGGTTGTGTTCCTCCAATTACTTCTATACTAATCAACCCGGAACTTTCATCAAAACAAATTGGATCCAGAGCACGAGTATTAACTAAACTCAATGGCAGAGGCGCCTCCAGTGTAAATGTCTTAGTGAAATCACATCCTTTTTCATCAAGGATGGTCAGTTGGTAGTCCCCTTCGTATAATTCATCAATGAAGGAAGCAGTAGACAAATTATCCCAGGAATACTGATAGCCGGAGTTCCCTCCTGCCGCTAAAACTTCAATTTGTCCATCATTCCCGCCATCACACGACGGGTCAATAATGTTTTCATATTTGAGAAAAAGGGATTCTGGTTGGGTAATGGCATAGGTAGCGGTTGTACTACAACCATTTTCATCAGAAATGTCGATTGTATAGCTGCCTGGTTGAAGATCTTCAATTGATGAAGTGTTATCTCCTGTATTCCATTCATAAGAATAACTTCCAGTACCCCCGGATGCGGAAATTTCAAGGGAACCATCACTTTGTCCACGGCAGCTAACGTCATTCTTTGAAATAAGCTCGATGGACAATGGATCGGGAGATCTGATTTCCACAGATCCTTCCACAACGCAGCCCAATCGGTCAATAACCTGGTAATCATAAACGCCATTGCACAGTCGATTCAGATGAGGTGATTTTAATCCTGATCCCCATTCAATGTAGTAGGGTGCAAGTCCTCCCGAAATTGACAAATCAATAGTCCCCTGGCAAAGACCAAAGCAATGATTATCTGTTTTGGAAACGTCAACAGATAATGGATCACGATCAGGAAGTTCTATTTCTCCCGAAATCTGACAAGAATTTGATGAAGTTATAGTAAAATGATAAGTGCCTGATGAAAGATCATTCCTGAAAAGACCAATGCCTCCATCATCCCATTGAACGAGTGGAGAAACAGCGTTTTCCAATACCAACTCGATACTCCCATCAGTGCTTCCTCTGCATGAGGGGATACCCAAAATGGTATCTGAAACAGATATGGTTGGAATGTCAGGGAGCTCAATTTCCTCGGTAACATTACAATTCAGCAGGTTATCCGTAAGTGTCACCTCATAAAAACCTGCTGAAATATTTACTAATCCTGATTCGGTGCTGCCATCACCCCAGGCATAAGAAAAGCTGCCACTCCCTCCTAAGCCCCGGATACCAATTTTCCCGTTAGAACCTCCCGGACAGGTCGGTTTTGCCAATTGAATTACCTCAATAGCTAATGGTTCAAATGCAGAAATATTCACCTCACCAGCAAGAAGACAAACCTCATTCCTTTTATCAATCACCTGAAACGAATAAATACCCGGGCACAATTCACTTCTCTCATGACCAATGAAATCATCTTCCCATCTAACCTCATTTGAGCCCGAACCACCTTCAACATCTATGATAGCTGAACCATCGCAACCCCCACTACAAGTGACTTTGGTATTAGCAATGGATGAAATGTTCAAACTGGTTTCAGCCTCCAAGAAAAATTCAACAGAGTCCTTTTTACCCAGCTCATCCAATACTATTATTTTATGGATTCCATATGATAAATTGGATAGGTTTCCACTGGAAACTGTACCTCCATCAAGTCTGTATTGATAAGGTGGTAATCCTCCAGTTGCGATTACCTGAGCAATTCCATCACTTGCTGACTCACAGGTGGCAGATTGAATGATTGGGACTCCGGCAATAACTAAGTCTTCGGTGTCATCTTCACACGTTGGGAAAGAAAATGATATTGTATCAGAACTACAAAGATGGTTTGCCTCATCTATGACTACCAGGTTATAGATTTTTCCGCTGGACAATCCTGAGTAAGCGCCTGAAGATGAATTGTAAGTGCTATCAGCAATTAAAAATCTTGGTTCTGCAACATTTGAGGCTTTCAATATTACCATTCCATTTGACCCATCTGAACATGTAGCAGTCTGAATGAAAACAGTATCGAGGCTAATTTTAGACTTCTGTATGGTGAATGAAATTTCATCCTGACAATTGAATACTGACTGACCAATTTTGAGGTTATGATCTCCAATTGATAGTTCATTGATTACTATTGATGATCCCAGTGCAGGGTTCCATCCTTCATCATTCAAATTATAATAGGTAGTTGAATCAGTCCATCCCCCGGTAAAATTGACAATTGCTCTGCCATCATTTACTTCTCCGCAAGAAGTTGGGTAGGTTTTAACGCTTGCGATAGAAAGCGGAATATTTGGACCTATAATGGCGAGGTCTTCCTGCTCTCGACAAACAAGCGAATCCTGATCATAGGACATTTTCAGAGTGTACACTCCCCTGGATAGATTGGTTAGAGAATTTCCTTCAGACAATGGATTTGATCCAAAAAACCAATCCAGACCCAATCGATCCTCCTCATATTCAAATGGGCTACTTTCATAATAAGCTTCAACATCCACTTCTATCGCGCCATCATCTCCTCCAACGCATGAGATGTTTTGCACATGCTCAATCACATCAATATCTAAACCCTGAGGCAAATGGATATCCAAAGCCGCCAGACAAGTTGGTTGATCAGACTTAAAGTTTGCATCACGAACGTAAACCGTGTAATCACCAGCCGATAGATCAGAAAAATTAAACTTTGAATTATCAGATGTATTGGAGGGCACAAAAGATAGATTATCCAGTGAAAATTCATAAGGCGGAACACCCCCTTGAGCAGAAATCACAAACCAGCCATTCTCTCCATTATAACAGGATGGAGCTTTAACTTCGTCACCAAGTCTAATTGGCTCAGGTGCAATCAAACCCAGGTTCCCGATATACTGATCTACCAAATCCACACATTCATAGAAATCCTCCACCCAGATTTCATAATTTTTAGTCACAAAATCCGGATCCTTTGTGTCCCACAGGTTTTCGAACGTTATAAAATGGTTTTCCTCTATAGGGTCAACTTCGACAACAAATTCAATGACCTCATCCCCATAATGTCCACCTGAAATGAAATAACTCAGCTTATTACCATCTTTGAGTCTGAAATTTGTTGTTTGAACTGTGATAGACCCATCTGTTCCATGGTGGCAGGATGGTGAAATGGTTGAAGTATGCGAAATGGTTAAGGGGTTTGGATTATCAGGAACAATAATCGTTTCACTCGTTGTGCATTCATTATTGTCTTTTACAAATACATCATATTCTCCAGCTTCTAAACCCGGAAAAAGATAATCATCCCGCCAGCTAATACCATCGAGACTGTACTTATATGAAGGGACACCGCCTGAGGCCTCAATGGAGATATAGCCGTCCTCGCCCCCAATACAGTTTGGGTGAATAGCTGTTGTTGTAAAACTTAATTTTTCATCTGGTTCAGTCAGGTCTAGTACAAACTCATCAGAGTAACAATAAAGATCATCGAGCATTTTTACACTATAGCTACCGGCCAAGAATTCCTTTTCAATGGTTCCATCAGCATCTAATAAACCAACTATTTCCCCATTGATTTGAAGTCTATATCCATTGATCTCATCACCTCCTGAACCCGTAAACCTGATTGTGGCTGATTCTCCTTTACATGGAATCTCATACTCACCAACCACTTCAGAGATTATAGAGTATTCCAATATCGGCTTGGTTGGTGGTTCCAAGATGACTACTTGTGTAAATTCACAACCCAGGTAATCAGTAACAACAATTGTATATGAGGTCTGGGGTGATTCGGCGGTCAAATCAGTGAAGGTCCAGTGACCATCAGGATCATCCGTTACTTGTATTTCTCCATTAATAGCATAATCATATGGGGGTATTCCACCACTTATGCTGACTTTTATCACGCCATTATTCTCTCCAACACACTTAATATGCTTTCCATGTGAATAGGTCGTTGGAACAAAATCACCTTCCATCAAAGCTGGTTCCTGAAGCTCGAATTGTCTGCTGTCAGAGCAATCATTATCATCGGTGACTGTAAATGTGTAAGTTCCGGGGCCTAAGTTGGTAAACGGCACGTATGTGCTTTCCAATTCAAGCTTGGTTGCAAGTACCCCGGTCCCTCCCAGATAATCAGTTTCGAGTTTGGGAACAAAATTTACTGTTTCACCATGGCATCTGATCATTAGATTCCCATCTTGATCTGGTTTCACCTGATTTGTATCGAAGTGGGTATATGTAATATTAAAAATTTCTATTTCGGAAGCAGGATCAATTTTAATGATATCTTCTTCAAATGATTGTTCGCAGTCGTTAGCATCTTTCACTACCGGGTAATATTCTCCCGGACCTAAATTTTCAAAAAAGAACTCGGATCTTCCACCATCAGTGGTTGGAGAAAAAATTTCGTGATTTTCATTGTACAGCGAAACTAGATAGTCTTTATCAGAAGATGTGATAGGTGTTCCTCCTGAAACCCCAATTATGATTTTTGCATCCTTCTTTTCGGGACAGGAAATTTGTTTAAGAACTTCTAACTGATTAAGAGAAACTTCTTTTGCTCCATTTTTTACCAAAACGGAAAATTCTCTTGTGAAGGAAATATCACAGGAATCAACGACTTCAACAGTATGTTCACCTTTTGTTAAACCTGATATTTGATAAATACTTTCACCAAGATATTTGTATGCGATCGAGGATCCATCAAGAAAAAACCTATAGGCTGTAGTCCCACCAGTCACTCTTATATCAACCACTCCATCCTTACTCTGAGGACATTCTATTATTATATCATCAACGGGATCTAATGATACTGGTGATAGTGGTAAGATATGGAGTTCACCTACAAATAAATTTTCATGAGTACAGTTATCATCTAAAGTCAGGTTATATCCCCCTGGAGGAACTGGTTCATAATGCTGCATTTTAGAACCTGGAAAATTAAGGTTGCTTATCAGTCCGGTTTGGATGTATCCTGTTGTGGTTTCCTCCAACCTATAAGAGACACTTAGTGTATCACTTACATCATCTCTGCTAGAAATGGAAACGATCATGGCTCCAAACTTATCATCCGAACATGTTTGTCCCCAATGTGCATGACCAACTTCTTTAGAACGCGGAGTATCAAGTTGAACTTCGGTACTTATATATGAGCACCCATCAACGATCGTGGTAGCTGTATATAGGCCATGTGATAATTCATCAAAAAAATTAGAACTCTGAGTAGGGCTCCACTCATGACCCTGATTTTTAATTTGGTATTGAACAGAGGATGATCCAGGATAATTTGTGACAACAGTAAATGATCCGTCATTACAAGTAGGATGTACTATATCTTCAATAGTGGTCTCATAGTTTGGTAATTCAACATTAGGAACATTAAAAGTGTATGGTGTACCACAGTTATCATCAATAGTTATCGAAAAAGTTTCAGCCGATCGCCCTTCCAAGTTAATCGTGGATTCAAAATCATTGCTTGGTCCCTCCTCAATCATATAAGTATATGGTGGAGAACCTCCAGATATTTCAATCTCCAGATTTCTATCGCTTCCCCCAAAACATGAAGGACCAACATCAGATATTATTGTGTGAACCATTTTTTTTGGCTCCGTAATCTCCACAATAAAATATTGATTGTCGCAATAAACCTGGTCTCCGACTTTAGTTTCTATTCGCAGGGCATAGAGACCAGCCGAAAGATTTAGGGAAGTATCAGAAAATTTTTTGGGGTCGATTTTTACGACATTGTTATCAGCCGAAAAATCATGTACGTAATTCCCAATAAATGCCCGATTCAAAGTACTTAAATCATGAATCCCATCACACCATACGTTTGGGTCATCACAATTAATATCACTTATCCAGTCATCCTTTATTATTGAACCACCACCATCTACTTCTTTAAGTTGAGCAATTGTAAAGACAAATTGAGTATTAGGATAAATCTTTTCAAACTCAACAGTAATCTCACCGTCATTCCCCCCAGGGCACTCAGGTGGGATAGGTTTTACATCTATTACAAGTGGAGGACGTGGGATTAACTGGATACCGTTCCAATGCTCCCTTATCTCAGGTTGGGAAGAACAAGTAGTTACATTAACATAAAAGTTATATGAGCCATAGATTTCTTCTACCGGTCCCAAACCAAAAATACCTTTGATATTGGAATCACTAAATTCAAATTGGAAATCAAGTTTCGGATAAGAATTTCCCATATAGATTTCCTGAATGAGTTTGCTATTAAATCCTTTTGAGATATAAAATCTATATAAGTTGCCTTCAAAGCCTTTATTCTTAATATTGAAATCCAGCATTTCGTCCAGGCATACATATTCTGGAATTATTGACTTATCATAAAATTCCTGTGGATTTACATGAATCGACCATTCTATGCCAAAATGTTCATTCTCATACGACCCGTCATCACAGTAATTATTAAAATCTCCTGACAAATGACTGAGAGAAATAAATTCATGTTGAGGTACCCAGGATTCATCTTCAACATGTAACATGTATGAGACTTTGATTTCCGCTGGTTTAATCTTAGCTGGACTGAATATTACATTTTGATTGAAGTCTAATACTTCTATACTCGACATTAGTACTGGTCCTTTTGTGAACCAGTTTGTTATTTCCCATTCCCAATCATCTTCCCATGGATCTTGTCCCACGATCGACCCATTCAATCCCATCACACACACAAATATCAACAACCATCTTAGTGACCTCCACGATCCAATATGTCTCTCAAACCACCTCATAACTCAACCAGGATTTTCTTTGAAAAACCAGACTTTCTGCCGTCTTTAAAGGTTGCCAATAGCTGATATTCGATGAACTCATCGGAAGGGTCAAACTTGTCTTTTAATGCATAAGTGGAACCCTCTACTACCTTGAATAGCGATAAGCTTTCACCATTCTTGCTCTTATAAATCTGAAATGAGGAAACAGCCTTATTCGAAGCCTCCCAGCTAAGATTTACAGCTTTATTTTCAGCATCAACGAATGAGAATACACCCGTAAAAATTTGTTGAGGAATATCTAAAGCTTTGGCTGTTATTGGTTCTGCAGGCCTGGACTCCAACCGATCGTCATCTACTGCTATAAAAGTGTACCCATAGGTAAGACGTCCATCAACTTTTGCATCAAGGAATTCATTAATCGAGTCAGTAGGATTAAAGCGTTCAATAAATGTCCAGTCCTCCTCAACTTCACTTCTTCTGTATAGATAATAGCTGATCACATCCTTACTTGGGCTGCCTTTCCAGGATAAATGAATACCCAAAGAGTCAGCCTTTATATGTGTAAAAACCGGAGGTAATGGAGGAATTCGATCGGGCTTTTTAAGTTCAAGAGTTTCTGATGACTCTGATGGATTAAACCTGGAATCCAAAGCCCTTAGCTGATAATAAATCTTTTCAGTTAATGTTTCCAGATTGATTGTGTCTGTAAAATGAGACTGAGTGATAATTGGTCCTGGCACCTGGATAAATTCCGCGTCCGAATAATTGGATATGTATAACTTATATCCGTATAGGTCATTCTCCATATTATTATCCCATGATAAATGAACAAGTCCCGTTGTATCAATCACTCCGGTAAAATTGACAGGTGGAGCAGGTGGAATGCTGTCATCCAGCTGATAAAAGAAAGGGAAAGAGTTTGCACTTCGCCCGTATCTATCAGTAGCTCGGATAATATAGTAGTTTGATGATTGAGGGAGAGTGTCTATCGCTGTTCTCTGGCTTCTTGCAATATCTTGGAGAACGACCTCATTTATTTTATTTGACTGATTCTGGCGTAATAAATCAAATGATTTAATCAAAGATCCCGAACTCTCAGGAACAGTCCATTCTATCTTCGCCCCGTACGATGTCTCAATAACTCTGTCAATTGATGGGACTTCCTGAAAATCTGGTTTCCCTGATCCGAAAACCGCAATTGAAGGAGGACCCTTCTCACCAAAATGATCTATTCCAACTACACGATACTCGTATTTCTGTCCATTCCTGGCCAGACTATCATAGATAAAAATGCGCGGGGTCTCAGTATTTGTTGCCTGCACAATCGGGACATTGGAGATGGATTGAAAAGGCCCGCCAATTTCCGATTTTTCGACCCAGTAACCACCATAATACCCATTCCAGATACTCCCCCAGCTCAGCTCAACCATTTTATCCCCAAACTGAACATCAACATCATTGACGACTGGCAATTCAATTTCATCCTCAAGTCCTATCAATAATGTGGCTGTATCCGTTGGAAGCAGGTCTGAAGGAATATTAGGGTACAGCCTGTACAAATATTGAAAATCATTGTAGACTTCCTCATCACGATAAAACAAGCCGCTTAATTGAGCAGCCTCCCCGGACATATCTGAGGCAAACAAGGCAAATGAAAACCTGTTTTCAATCTCTCTTGCCTGATTGATGGCTTTCACCATGTCTGAGCTAAACGTTTCGGTCACACTAAATCCCTCTCCATATATTGATTGGGCAGCAACAGCTACATAGTCATCTTCGTTGACTCCGCTTTCCCATGAAGCAAGTGGTGCAGGTTTAAAAACACCCAATACTTCAAGCTTTTTATCTCGGAGGATTTTCCCATTCTCCATCAGTGTAACCCGCTCCAGAGTATACCCATATGTATTGGCATATTGCCAAACAACAGGGGTTGTGGGTGCCCATCTCAATAGAATCTCAGTCCCATTGGATTTCCCCTTTAACTGCACGCCATGATCAGGCTCCTGCGCCATCAACCCAATGCAGGAAAAAACCATTAAAATTGATATATAGCACTTTCTTATCATCAGTTGATTGGGTTAAAAATGCTATGACGATAAGTACTTACAGGCCTTTCCTGTCCAGGGATATAATAGTTTACATCTACCACATAATGGCCCTTTTCAATAACCGGGAACTGGCTCTCAGTCAATCGAGTAAGGATGGAATTATTTGAACCAGTTTGATACAGATAATTTGCTGCCTGATTGCGGAGGTTACTAAAGTCCTTGGACATAAAATAGGCCAACTGGTACTCCATTATCCCCTCACCAGTATCTAATATCATAGGATCACTTCCTCCATCTAAGAGCTGCGTATTATTGGAAAATTGAATTAATTGTACTGCACGTATTGGTACCAAACCATAATGAGAAACATCGCGAACCGAAGGAGAAATTGTAATGTCCCCTGGCAGTGGATAGTTTTCATAGATTAGTGGATTGACCTTATTATAAAACCAGGTATTTCGTGTTAGATCAGCCTCCATCCTGATCATCGGTGATCCATCCTCAATACCATAGATTTCTTCTCGCGAAAAAGGTTCAGGACCACTAAAGTTTGATCCGACCAGGTGGACACCGGTGGTGACTGGAAACCTCCACCCCGATGAAAGCTGGATACTACGCATTTTTTCCTCAAATGTGCCATAGTCGCTTGTTCTGAAAGTTGATTCAAACAATATTTGTTCCTCATATTGCTTGATTGATCCTATTGCTCCCCTTGTGGTGATGCTGGCATCAACTTTTTCAACACGTTGCTCAGCCAGCACTACATTTCCTTCGATATTGGTTTTTAGCTTGGGTACTTTCACAAGACTTAAATGATAGATGGTGCCATTCTGCAGTTCAGGAAAAGTGAAGTTGACTTGCCTTTGACCCGCATCATAGGACATCGATGTTTCTCTTGATCCACCACTTGAAGTAAATCTTACTAACGGTACAAATTCGTTATCTTCTTCAAATAAGTACTCCTGTCCCTGAATAAGTTTTATATACCCACGAGGATAAACTTGCTTATAGAGGTTGAGCATGTTTTTTGTCGGATAGCTGTAGGCTACATTGTTCGGTGAAATATAATTGGGAGCCTCCCCGGTTGTGAATGCTATGACTTGGCTTTCGATCAGGGCTTCTCCATTGGCTGTAGCCCGCTGCCACCTTCCGCTCTTCTTCTCCATGAAAGATGTGACTACAGTCAATGTCAGCTGGGATTCCGGTGGCAAAATCTCGGTTGTCTTCAAGACCGCTACTGTGTGATCATTGTTCCATTGGATTGTAGCGGGGATACTACCATTTGGCCCTGTCAATTCAAGTCGGTCCAGCGATATTTTAAAATCCACTTTCCGGTTGTTCATATCCACCAGCTGGTATTCCTTCTCCAGCTCATAGTTGAACAACGCCTGGGGAGCCGTGAACACATCCACCTCGCCGAGCCCATCCTGCGGGGTGAGCTGCGCGATCACATTTACACCTTCCAGGGCAGAGCCTTCCTGCTGGATCTCGCACTCCTCCCCAATGGTCACCTCGAAGGAGCAGTTGCCTTTTACCAGGCCACCCAGCACAGTGAAATGACCGCCTACCGTGCCTTTGATCCAGACAGGGTTTGGCAGCTTGGCCTGGGCCACCACGGCAGCCCCGATCTTGAGGATATCCACCCGCTTCACGTTGCCAAACAGCTTGACCTGCACCCCGATGTTGCCATCGAAATAGGCATAGGCCTGGCCATTGGCATACCACCCATTGATGCCCAGTGGGCCCCTGCCCGCACAGGTGACCCCTCCATAGTTGCGCATCATCACATCGAAGCCCACACCTGCCTGGAAGCGTCCGTAGAAGATCAGGAAGGTCTTGTTGCCGGTATCGATCCGCAGGCTTGCCCCGAAACCGATGCCCTGCCCATCTGCCAGGGCATTGAGGTCGCTCATATAGTCAAGGTTGATGCCACCTAGTATCTCGGAAACGTTTTCGGGTGGGGGAGGAGAATCCGGTACGGTAGATCCCATCACGAAGTAGGCATCCGCCTGGGCAAGTCCCAGCAGGTTGAGATTGAACCGATTGGCATATTCAGGCATTCCGATATAGATGTACCACTCGTCAGGGGCAAAGTGAAGCACGGCATCACCACCTCCTCTGATCACCCCCTGAGCTACATTGATGATGGCTTTCAGGTTGGCATGCAGTACCTGCTGGTCAAAATCATAATTGATCATAATGCCTGCATAGATCTGGGCACCCTGTGTATCGGGAGGTCCGAAAACCTCATTGCTGATGGCCGGATCTCCATTCAGGATGTCGGTTTGGCTGGCTTTTAAGGCCATACGTTTTACACGCTCGCCAAGTCGTCCCCTTGATGCCTCCTTCGGCATGGAAAGCAGGTAGACATTCCCCATAAAATTGATATTCTTCACGCCGCCTGAGCTGCGAAAGGTCACTTCGAAGATGGCTTCCGCATTAAAGAGTTTTTCATTTTGTCCCTTGAGCCCGGCAATGGCTTTGATACCCAACCCGATGGTTTCATCCGGTACGTACATCATCTCGTTGTCCTCCGGAATAATCCTGGAACCCATCCGCTGATTGGTGCGCCGCATGTGGTAGCTGGCTCCACCCCCAAACTCGTTGATATAAACCCCGGGCAGGATGGGAACACCCGTACCCAGGTTGGCCATCGCATCCACGCTCCAGTAGCGAAACCCTGCTTTGGTACCGAAGATGGCACTGGCACCTAAGCTGATGTTTGTAAACCGTGCCTTCACAGTGCCGTTCAGCCCATTGCCATAGATCGGATCCTCCCTGCGAAAGGTGAGGTCGCCGACAAACGCAAACGAGCCCTGATCGATAGCTATTTGGAAGCGTGTGAACTCCAGGTTACGGTATTCATACCTCAATTCATCACTGGTTTCTATGGCTTCGGAGATAAACCTTACACCACCACCAGCCCCGAAACCGCCGCCCTCCTTGCCTGTGAGTGCTAGCATCACATCAATATCCAGAAACAGCTCATTGCCGGACTGGCCGCCACCAATATGATTTACCTGGATAGGATATCCTCCCATTCCACTTGATTTGGTCCCTACAGAAAAAGACCCTAGCCTCACGTACGGCTTCACAGAGCTCACCTGCAAATCCTGAAAGGCCACCCCAGCTAGTTTGATATTTTTCTCGTCTTTCTGGTCACGTTCACCATCTTTCAGGCCGGCATTGATGGTCATCTCTCCACTCAGGTGTGCACGGGCCACAAACTGATCGTCCTGTAGCTCGATCAGGATGTGAGAAGAGGGATCTAAGATAACTTCGGAAGTCTTCCAAAGATCGAAATTGACCTGGTCCGGTGTGGTCACATTAAAGAGGTACTCATTGCCAGGCAGGAGCATGGCTGTATACTGGAAAATCCGGTCCTCAGGATTGGCCTGTTCTTCAATCTCATTGATGGGAATGTTGATCCTTCCACGTAGCCCGGACTCCTGGATTTCGTTGGCCACCATGGCCACATGGATCTCGTCGAGCGAAAAGTCCCAGTTGGCAATCTTGCCTTTGTCAAGTGGAATGAGATTTTCTCCGGTGATCATCCCGGTAAAGCCCTGATCGTCGATCAGTAGATGATAGCCATTGATGGATGGTCGTTCCTTGATCCCATCCGTTTTCGACTCAAACTGGGTGGGAAGGTAAACCGATACCTGGTTGATATACACCCCACGCCAAAGATTGAGATTTCCTGAAGCGAGGAAAGGGGAGTATTGGGAATAATTCTGTGGGAATATAATAGTTGGCGCATTTCTTTTGTCACTCAGATCGAGCATGGCCTGGTTCACCTCGAATGAAAATCCTTTCAGCCCCACCACCTGGAATCGTGGTATATCGACCCCCACGATCAGGTCATTCCAATCAGAGACCACCGTCCTGAAATTGAAGGAAACGCTTTCATGGGGAATGATCTCACCCTGCTCATCTTCGGGCAATAATTTTTCTCGTGAAAAAACCACACTGGCATCCAGCGACATTTGCCTGAACCCATAGCAATCAAATTCTACAAAAGTACCTTGCTGATCACCATTGATAATTAGTTTTTGCGACTCACTTAAATCTAAGGGATAGTTCCCCACCAGCTCAAGAACGCCGACATCCGCAATGCCTCCTGTCTTTGAAAACTTAATACCCGCACCTCTAAAATGAATTTTCCCAAGTCCCGGAGCTTCAAAACTCATGGAAGCAAAAAGATAGGAGCCCATTGGATTCAGGATCAAGCTATCGATGAGTATAGTGTAGGTGAGCACCCCAACAGTCGTTTGGATCCCGACCGGGAGGTCAACGATGGCATTCTCATCCAGAAACTGGACGAAACGATTTTCGGAAATGACTTTATTTAGGGTGGCATCGATCTGCTGGCGGGTCTTCAGATCGTCTTCGGAGGGGGGAGTAAGATTAGGGACGTAAAACTGAGATTCTGTTGCTGACTGGCCTCCTTTTTTAAATAATTGTGCCAGTTGTTCATCATGTTTCAATGATAAAGTATGGCTGGCGAGTGACTCATTTTTCCCGGTATTTACTACACCATTATTAGCAAATAATGTATATTCACATAGCAATACCAATGCCAGCACCGGCACGATATATCGTAAAAGGTTCAAATTAGCGGTTCTTAATCGTTATCTAATATAATATATATTTATTTACAACGGTATTTTTTTTGAGAAAAAAGTTTGCTCCCTCACCCTTAATTAAGAACTTTGTTTCACTTTTTCTTTTTCATTAAGTATTTCTCAAATACCTTTTCTATCATTGTTGAGTATAACTCAAGTTGAGATCTCGATGACTTTTTTTAGTTTCCCTCCTGCCAAATGCTTCATCTTCTTGTTTTTACTCTTGGCATGCCAGGGTGAAGAAGGACCAATAGGTCCTTCAGGAGTGGATGGAAATGATGGCGCAAGCGGATTGAATAGCCTTGTAAACGTGGCAACTGAACCTACAGGAACAAATTGCGAAAATGGAGGAATCAAAGTTGATGTAGGTATTGACAACAACGCTAATGGATCCTTGGATACTGATGAAATACTCAGTACAAGTTACGTTTGTAATGGTGCTGATGGGAATACCAGTCTGACCTCGATCACAACTGAGCCAGCAGGTAGCAATTGCGAATCCGGAGGAATCAGAATTGATTCTGGGTTAGATATCAATAATGATGGGACTCTAAACGGTACTGAAATAACTGCCACTGCTTATGTATGTAATGGGTTTGATGGCAATACCTCTCTCATCAAAACTACAAATGAGGCTGCAGGTGATAATTGTGAAAATGGGGGGATTAGGATCGACTCTGGTATTGATATGGATGGAAATGGTATTCTGGATGATATTGAGATCGTTACAACTGCATATGTATGTAACGGTATAGAAGGGAATAACAGCCTAACTAAAATTACAAATGAAGAATCTGGAGAATTCTGTGAAAATGGAGGAATAAAAATCGATTCTGGTATGGATGTTAATGGAGATGGAACTCTCGATGATGGGGAAATTGACGTAACCAGATATGTTTGCAATGGGTTTGATGGTGGTTATGATGAGCAGATTTATATATTGTTATATAGTAACGGAAATGGAATTTGTTATGCAGATGAATTTGGCATATTAAGTGGTTTTAACAAAGGATTCTATAATGGGGTTGATAGTATTGTATTCGTATCTTACTTGAAAACTAATAGTCCATCAACACCGGGATTTGCACAGTTATATAATTTAACTGAATCTACCCCCATAGCAAACACAACACTTACTACTTCCAATACTGAATATGAAGTAGTAACTACAGGAAATATTTTTTCAGACCTTCCTGAAACTACAATTGATATTGCAATACAACTTAATGAAGACGGAGGAACTGATATTTGTTTAACCGGTCAATCGTATCTAATACTTTACAGATGATAAACTTTTTGAGGATAATTTGACAAAATTCTAGTCAATGCTTTTGTTGATTTTTAAATATGTCTCAGATCACCACCCACTCTTGTCCACCGTCTCATAAACCTTAGCAATCCCTTCTCTCAATGAGATCCTAGGCTTCCACCCCAGTTTATGAATTCTTGAGCTGTCCATCAGTTTACGAGGTGTGCCGTCAGGTTTAGAGGTATCAAATACCAACTCACCCTCATACCCTACTACCTCTTTAACTAACAGTGCCAGGTCTTTGATGGAGAGGTCTTCTCCATAGCCGACATTCACAAAAAGCTTTTCGTCATAGTTATTCATCAGGAAGACTAAAGCCTCGGCCAGGTCATCCACATGGAGAAACTCCCGCAGGGGAGAACCAGTGCCCCATACAGTGACATTGGGCTCATTGTTGACCTTCGCAGTATGGAATTTTCGGATGAGTGCAGGGAGGACGTGAGAGTTGTTGAGGTCGTAGTTGTCATTGGGGCCATACAGGTTTGTGGGCATGGCACTGATGAAGTTAGCCTGGTACTGGTCTCTGTAGCTCTCACAGAGCTTGATACCTGCTATTTTGGCGATTGCATAAGGTTCATTGGTTGGCTCCAGCAAACCGGTGAGGAGGCTTTCCTCTTTCAGAGGCTGCTCGGCCATTTTTGGATAGATGCAGGAACTCCCCAAGAACAATAACTTTTTTACGCTATGTGTGTGTGAGGAATGGATGACATTGGCCTCCATAGCCAGGTTGTCATATAGGAAATCAGCCCGGTAGGTATTGTTGGCATGGATACCTCCTACTTTGGCAGCTGCTAAAAATATGTACTCGGGTTTTTCGGACTGAAAAAAGTTCTCAACTGCCTGTTGATTCCTGAGGTCCAGCTCCTTGGAAGTTTTAACAATGATGTTATTAAAGCCATCAACCTCTAGATGTCTCACGATGGCTGAACCCACCATGCCTCGATGACCGGCAACGAATATTTTTGAAGATTTATCCATTTTATTGTACCGAAAGGGTCGCAAAGATATTGTGCAAAGAACGCCTTCCAAGAATGCGTGAATTAAGCATTCTTAGCATCATTTGCTTTTAAAAAATCATTCAGCCTGATGAAGGATATCGTGACCGCCTTCCATCAGATACTTGTCTTTTTCGAATAGTTTTAGATCACTGGCCATCATTTCTTTCACCAATGCTTTGAGATCATACTCGGGCTCCCAGCCGAGCTTTTCTTTGGCCTTAGTAGGGTCTCCGATCAGTAGATCTACCTCAGTAGGTCGGAAATATTTCGGATCTATCCTGACCACTTCCTGCCCAACTTTGAGATGATAATCACTATTGGCTACCGACTTCACGATCCCCACTTCATCAACTCCTGATCCCTTATACTCCAGTTCCACACCCACTTCTTCAAAAGCTAGCTTTAAGAAATCTCTGATGGATGTAGTGGTGCCTGTAGCTAATACAAAGTCCTCAGGCTTGTCTTGTTGAAGCATCAGATACATCCCTCTTACATAATCCTTGGCATGTCCCCAGTCCCTCTTAGCTTCGAGATTTCCCAGGAACACATCATCCTGCAGGCCAAGGGCCATCTTGGAAACAGCCCGGGTGATCTTTCTGGTTACGAACGTCTCCCCTCGTAGCGGAGACTCATGATTGAAGAGAATACCATTACACGCATACATATTATAAGCTTCGCGATAATTCACAGTGATCCAGTATCCATAAAGCTTGGCTACTCCATAGGGGGAACGAGGATAAAATGGGGTCTTTTCTGTTTGAGGCACTTCCTGAACTTTACCATATAGTTCCGAGGTAGAAGCCTGGTAAATTCTTGTCTTTTCTGTAAGACCCAAAAGGCGAACAGCCTCCAGGAGCCTCAATGTACCTGTTGCATCCACGTTGGCCACATATTCTGGAGTATCAAAGCTCACCCTCACATGCGACATGGCCCCCAAGTTATAGATCTCATCAGGCTGAATCTCCTGGATCAGTCTGGTCAGGTTCATGGAGTCTGTCAAATCTCCATAGTGAAGAAACAGTCTGGTGCCTTTCTTATGAGGATCCTGGTAGAGATGGTCGATCCGATCTGTATTGAAAAGGGAAGCTCTTCTTTTGATCCCGTGTACTTCATACCCCTTCTCAAGGAGCAGTTCACTTAAGTATGCTCCGTCCTGTCCAGTGATCCCCGTGATGAGTGCTTTTTTCATGTAGAAATATCTAAAACGGTCCATGAATTTTAACCGAGACCATTTGAATTTTTATTCAGGTTGTAAAACTAATAGAAGTTATGAATATGGGTAGTTGATTTTATAAATGAGAAAATTGAAAAAAGTATTTCAATAAGCATTCTCACTACCTCTTATGATCGACACAATTGTGAGGATGATAATTTTGAAATCCAACATCAAACTCCAGTTCTTCACATAAAACCTATCAAGACGAACCCTACCACTCATATCGCTGAACTCAGCAGTTTGTCCTCTAAAACCTTTTGCCTGTGCTAATCCAGTTATACCCGGTTTAACCGCATGACGCTGGATAAATTTATCTATCTTCTTACTAAATTCTTCATTCAACCGTAACCTGTGTGGTCTCGGCCCAACAACTGACATATCACCAAGAAAAACATTAAAAAATTGTGGCAATTCATCTATACTTGTTTTCCTTAATATTGCTCCGACTCTTGTTATTCTTGGATCATCCTTTGTTGCTTGCTTTATATCTGACAAGTCGTTAACAACCATTGTTCTAAACTTCCATAGATAGAAAGGGATGTTACCCTTTCCGGTTCTCTGTTGCTTAAAAAATATTGGACCTGCGGAGTCAATCTTTATCAGAAGTGCTATAATAGGTATCAGCCATGAAAATATGAAAATTAGAACCAGTGATGAAAATAAAACATCAAAAAGTCTCTTGATTATCTGGTTGATCCTTTTATCCAATGGAATTTCACTTATACTGATTATAGGTATCTCACCAAATCGCTGAATAGTTAAATCCTTATTGCCTAGGTGGCTAAATTGAGAAATGAGTTTAAGCTTGATAAGATTATTTTCTGCAAAATTTATCAATTTCCGCATCTCAAGATGGCTCATTCTAGGCGCATTACAGAAAATTATTTCTATATTCTCTTTAAGAGAGTAATCGAATAAATCTTCATACTTACCAATGATCCCTCTATTACTATCTTGCTTTAAGGTATTGTCGAAATATCCTAAGAATTTGTAACCAATTCCTGGGTTTCGATGGAAATAAGAAACTAGATTTTCAGACAATGAATTGTGTCCCAATACAATTACTTTCCTGTAATTGAAGCCTTTTGCTCTAAAATATCTAATCAAATAATGCCAAAAGGATCTCCAAAGTACAAGAAAGAATGTAAAGAAGAGATAGGTGAAAAATAGATGTTGTCGAGAATAATAGAAGGGTTTAGCAAAGAACCATAGAGCAAAAACAATTGAAAGATTAATGATCAGCCCCGTAAGTACTTTATTCAAATGATCTATTAATCTGAATTCTCTGTTGATCTTATGTAATCTTGTAGAAATTAAAATGATTACCCACGTAAAATTAAGAATCAACCCCAAAAAAAGATAGATCTCATTTGGATAAAAAAATGAATCAAATTTTAAATAATTTGCTAGAGAAATTCCTAGATTTAGACAAAAAAGATCTGCAATTAGAAATATATATATAGTGAACGCAGAATAATTAATTTTGGAATTCCTCATTCTAAAAAGTTTAACATATCTAATCAACTCTTTTTACTGAAACCAATAATCTCCCCAACCGAACATTTCTGATTTCACTTGTATTTATATACTGCCTCCAACCATCATGCCGATTTTCACTTAACACAACATAACTCCAAAAAGTACTATTTAATCCAGTTTTTTCAATTTCAATGCTTTGTGGAGCAACAAACCTTTGTACATATTCTTTAAAAGCATTATTCAATTTAAGGGAATCGCTAATTTGAAAATGTGAAAAATCGTTTATAGCACTAACCGCAATTGCTAATTTCATGTAGTTTTTTTCAACATCAAAGATACTAGGAATCATAATAACATGTTCACTATTTAATACCCTCGCTGAATTTGAATAGTAATGAACGTTATCATCGGCTTCACTAAATTGGACATTTTTACTACTAAAATTTGCATTAAAATAGTTAGATGAAGCATATGCAATTTTCCTATATTTTCGCCCGTCATTCCCAGCTCTCCAATATCTGTAATATAACTTGTACTTGTCATCCTTCTTGAATAAAGTATTTTGGGTATCCGAATGATGTTTCAATAATATTCTTTCATCATCCCAGTGAGTACCATCACTTGATACCATCCCAAAAATCCAACTAAAACCCACTGATTCAACGAATCTTGAATAAACCATTTTGAATTGTTCAGCTGGTTCAGCTGACTCATCAAAATAAATACTTACTCCATGAATACCATTATTTTCGACCCCATTGTTTGAATGAACTATATTATTTGGTACACCTTTATAATACACCAAATCCAAATCTGGTTTTATCCAATTGATCCCATCATAAGAATATGCATAACACAAATAGGTATTAAAACTTGGGTCTTTGTATGTGAAGGAATCAGATCCAAAAGATTCATACCATAAATGCCAAATTGAATCTTTATAAATAACATTTGTATACCCTAGAATATATTCCCAGGGTTTATCCAATCTGAAATTGGTAACTTCTTCTTCCAAAATTGATATTGTGTACTCGTCAAAACTGGGTTGGGGGTCTAACTCTCTGCAATTTGCAAAAAACAAGATCAGAAGAATTATCACAATTCTCATTTTGGGGTTATTTAGTTTTGCGGCCTAGAAATTTAGCTGTTTTTTAGCTTTCTGATCAGAAGGTAAATCAAATTTTTGAAAATACTTAGGTACTTTGGAAACAGTCTTCTGGGTTCCCTCACCAACCTGTAAAGCCACCTTAAACCCATTTTCTTCATCCATTCAGGACTAATAGACACAGATCCACTTAGGTAATCAAATACTCCGCCAACACCTAATAAGTAACCCCCTTTCAAAAGCTTATGATGATGATAGATTAAATAATCTTGCTTTGGACTACTTAACCCAATCCAAATATAATCAGGGGATAACTTACTAATCTCCTCAAAATCACTTTTTATCTGTTCAGAATGCTCTATTTCAGATAAATCGATAAATGGAGCACTTTTGAATCCCAATATTTTCTCATTATTTGGGTCATAGTATTTGAGACTTTGAGCAATGCTTGATAATTTTTCCTCAGTTGATCCATAGAAAAAGTGTCTGTTTTGCGTATCCTGAAGAAGTTTTAATAATAGACGATAACCACTTATTGTCCTTACCTCTTTCAGACCTTTAAAACGTGCAACCAGTTCAGATGGCTTTCCGTCTGGCAAGGCCATATAAGCATTATTTAGTGTGTCCAATAGTTTACTGTCTTTTTGGGCACTTAACAGAACATATAAATCGGGAAACAAAATATATTTAGAATCATCTGCATTGTTTTTCGACGAAAGTTGTTCAAATGCTCCATCGATATTTAATGCGTTTAAGTACACATTTAAAAAAGTAAATTTCCTCATCTGCTTAAGGTCGATTTGATTAATTTACCTTTTGATGTTTTTAATGAACGTTGCAGGGTTTCCTGCCCAGATCTGATTTGGCGGTATGTTTTTTGTGACCACACTGCCAGCTCCAATAACTGAATTTTCACCAATCACTACATTTTTTAGGATCATCGATCCCCCACCAACAAATGCATTTTTACCTATCCTGATTGGTTTACAAACATAGTTGTTATTTGGATTTAATTTTCGTTCAATGGGATCAATGGGATGGAAATCTGAATCCCAAATTCTACAGCTTCCGCCAATCATTACATCATCTTCAATTATTATTTCAGTATTGGCATATATAGCTGAGTTGGAGATCCTTACATTATTTCCAATCGATAAGACTGCTCCCTTTTTAACTACTATACTTGTCCTTGTATCTCCACCAATAACATTTCTGAAAGATGATGAATTGATTATTATACCGTCCCCAAAGTCAATACTTCCTTTATTTTTGATAATTAATAAGCCCCTCACTGTAATATTTCCTGTAAGTTTCACATTACTAAGCTTAAGAATAACACTGTTAATAATAGTCAAAAAATAACCTACCATAATTTAAAGATCCTCATTCTTAACTATTTCCGTCAAGGTATTAACCAAATTTATTTCAAACTTTTCAATCGTATTTTTCTCAAGAAATAACTTTCGGGCATTGTTACTCATATGAGTATACAATTGATTGTCCGTCATCAATCCTACTACTTTTTGTATACTTATATCAAGTTTTACTGTATCTACAATATATCCATTCACGCCATCAATGACGATGTCAGATATGGCTCCTTCATTTGAAGCAACTACAGGAATGCCCATTTGAAGGGCTTCCAGTAGTACCAGCGGATAGCATTCATTCTTATATTGAGTCGGGAATAACAGTAATGATGTAGCGGATAATAAATTAAGCTTTTCATCCGCATAAGCTGGTCCTGAATGGCAAATTAATTCTTGCAGACCCATATCCCTGGCATTAGATAGAACCTCTTCGTACCTAACATCAACTTCTTTACCAATTATCATCATTTTGAATTTCATGCCTTTCAACTTCAATGAATGACAAATTTTCAAAAATTCAAAAATGCCCTTTGTTTTTACTAAGTTGGATAGAAACGTAATTGTGAATATTTCTCTATTCTTCGTTAAAATTCCACTATCCTTTACACCATTTGGGACGATAAATGCTGCATTCCATTTGTAGGGTTGGACATCATACATCAACTGGTCAGATAAATGAATGATAAACTGATCCCTAAAAAGATTTTCATAAAGAACTTTGAACAGTTTTGATTTTTCAGCCTGTAATGAAATACCCTTTCCATGAAGATGGAAAACGATTCTTGCATTACTAAAAATCTTAATAATTGAAACAGATATGAAATCTTTTAAAAATGCTATTCCAAAAGGAGATAAGGCAAAATAAGTCAATTTTGGATTTGCTCTTTTTGTAATCCGGATAAGATCAATATAATTTCTAATAACTCTAATAAGCTTTTTAAAACTAACCGAACCTATATCACCATTCTTTGAAATTGATTGGCAGCAATAAAAAGTATTGAATTCATTTTTGATTCTTTGAGAGTCTCTTACATAAGAATTCATCAATGTAGAGCCATGCACTGGAGGAGGTACCTTTAGTACAAACAATATACTTATCTTATTTTGGCTCATAATTGGCTAGTAATAATAACTGCGTCAAAATAATAAATGGTAATAATTCAAAGCTGTGCGAAACAATAACCCATATAATTAAATTCCAGAATATGAAGCTCGTCGACATGTTACTTTTCCATTTAAATCTTCTAAGACCCTTGGAAATGAAAACAAGAAATGTAAGTCCAATTAAGATACCAAACTCTGTCAATATGGCTACCAGGCTTGAAAACGGCTGATTAATGGTTCCTCTCGCCACATTCGAAACTCCGTATAAATATGGATATACATAATCTTTGACATAAAAAGATTCACCAACTAAATAATGTGGCAAATTAAATTTTATATATTCTCCCGTTAAAAGTAGGGCTGACCTACTACCCCCATTCCCTGGTCCAGTTCCAAAGAAAAATGTAAATGGGTCTTCTACGCTAAACACCCTTCCAAAGTCAAGCAAGTAGCTTAATTTTCCACTATAATTTGCGTTATTGGCAATAGCCAATACCATTTCAAATAGATAGGACCTTTCATCGGCTATCCTTATTATCAAGCCAATTGTAACCAATAAAAGAATCAATCCACCTAAAGCGTATTTCAGGTAAGATTTTCGAAAATTGAATTGTGAAGATATTACGGCCAGTATAGTAAATAGATATATTACTGTACCTAAATTATAGTCACACAGTAATGCGGTTAATAGAAATATAAAAGCTGTAACTAAATCTTTTGGCCCCCTGTTCCGGAAAAGAAAATAACCACTCAATAACAAATAAAGCTGAGCATTCAAATGAGGTCCTTTAATAATTCCATGAACCCCCCCGACTGATTCAGGTGTCCACCAGTTATTTAAAGCCTGGTACCAAAGAATTAACGCATAAAGAAAAAACAAAACCTTTAAGACATGTTCAACATTTAGTTTAACCTCATCATACAATTTGGATGATGGGGATAAAAGTATAAGTAAAGGGGCATATAGAACTGAAATAAGGTAATTGGTTATAAAAACATCTTTGTCAAAAAAAATAACTTGAATGCCAAAAATGATAAATCCATACAGATAGATCAAGATAATTGGTTTTACCTTAAAATAATCGTAGAATACTACAATTAACCCAAGCAATAGAACATGAGAAACATATTGTAATGCACCTTCATATGGAATGAAAATAGTTAATAGAAACACATAACAAATAAGGTTCGCCTTCTTCATAATTGATAAATCATGACTATAGCGATTAGAATGATAATTGAAATATTATCCCAGAAAATATGACGCTTTATGTTAAAGACATAATAACCAGAAATAAGAAAGAGATAGTGAATAAGCTTTACTGAGATAAAGGCGTATCCAATCCCAATAAGATCAAATCGATCAAAGAGAAAATAAAATAAACCTAGCATTGTAAAAATATTTAGCAAATTGACAATACTGGAATAAAGGTTTTTCCCGTGATAAATAATAACAGATTCATGATATTGTGCAAGTGAAAAAACAAATCTGCCAGCAATCAAAAAAGGGAATATAATTATTGCCTCTTTTAAATATGGATTTTTGACAAGAAGTTCAAATATTAATGGACCAAATAGAATCACGGCAACTGCTACAATCCCTACCAATAAAATATACTTGAGCCGGTTTAGTCCATCCTCTTTATTGAGCAAATCTCCAACAGAGAGGTTTTTATAGAGTCTGGGGATATATGAATCCATAAGACTAGCTGAAAATCTTTCTAAAGGTCGTGAAAGTTGAACCGCAATTGCAAAAAGAGCAAATTCAGACTTCCCAATCAGGTAAAAAACAACAAATATGTCGAATGTATTCTGTATCGATTTGGTTATTTGTCCTGGAGCAATCAGGCTGGATCTTCTAATTATCTGTTTGATTAGACCACGATCAAAATAGGATGAATCAAAATCCTTTCTGTGCTTAAAATAAATTGGTAAAAGCATAATGAAAATCATAATAAAAAGACCGATGAATTTGGATCTCCCATCCATATCATGGTAGTACAGAAGATATAAAAACAACAAATTTGAAGTCGCCAATTTGATAAACATCACCACCAGATAATTCATTGATTTTAATTCCAGTCTAAGTGTAGTCCTATAGACTTCAAAGTAAACTTCCGCAAGGATTGCAATAAGTATATAAAACAGATAATAAGTATCTAGTATTTTGATATCAATAATCTGATAGATACAAAGAGATAGTACACTAACTACAATTACATTTATCGCGTATGAAATAATAATATTATAGGTAAGTTTCCATTGAGTATCAACCTGATAAAATAAGACACTATATGTATTTAAGAATCCAAAATGGGTAATAATAACTGCAACACCAAAGATGTTGTTGGCCAGACTTAATTCTGAATATTGTTCAGTTGATAAAATGGCTGTGATAAATGGAATGATTATTATCTGAAGGCCGGATTGAATGATCACGACAAGAAAATAATGGATTGAATCCCTATTGTTCTTGTATACTCTCTTTATCACTTAAAAATGATTTTAGATATGCAGCTATTTTTTTGATGGATGATTCATCATAGGTAATATCAAACTCATTCACTGAATTCTCTCCTAACTTAAATGTACAGGATGAGTCATAGAAAGCACAAAGCGCATTCATCTTTAATGAATGATCAGTTTCAAATGTTTCAATAGCATTAATTATCTGATTATGAATATCCTGGTTTTGATCAATCACTTTGATGGTAGGAATATGCTTATAAAATGCACCCATAAAAGTGAGAACAGGCTTATCCTTTAGGAATGCTTCAAAGCCTGTAGTACTGGAAATAGTTATTACGCATTTACAGTTTTGAGTGAGTTCAAAACTATTAAATGAAGGGTCAATCAATATAGCATTATAGAAACTATTAATTTTTCTATAAAAACTTACCTTTCGGTTATTCACCATTGGCATATGTTCTTTCACCAAAAGCTTATAGCCCGTCGGAAGATTTTTAGATACAGATTGAATTAGATGAAGTTCCTGATCATGGTAATGAATAAATTGGTTACCCCATACACTGGAGACAAGTTCAGGATAAAAGTGAAGTGGAAAATAGACATAATCTATTTTTGATAAATCCAGTTCTGAAGTATAATAAAATGATTTGATGAAATGAATAATCGGCGTTCTGATAACGTCAACAATAAATCTCTTGTAAACACTATAGACCTGGTTTTTGAATGTGAGTTTCTCAGCAAAGTATTTTCTGTCGATATTATAAGCATCAAAGAATGATTTTAATGTCTTAATCCGTTTTTTAATCTTTTTAACAAATACTTTACCGTCAGATTCAAAGTTTCTTAATTTCTTACTTCCAAATTTTGCGGTATTAAATACCCTTGCTTCAAAATCATTGGCGAAACTAACTGCATTAGGTGTCGGGGATTTTTCTTCCTTTATATAGGCATTTAGATATTCCTGATATAAGGTTTTGTCACCAAGATCGTCAAATAAAGCATATAAGGGTTCACCATAATAAGAAGCTCGTATTTCAAGTGGATTGAAATAATTTATCCCATAATATCTACATATATCATAGGCAATTATGTAGTAGGACCTGCTCAATTCACCTAACATGGCATCAGGTTTGATTTCCTCTATCAAAGAAGTCATAGTTTCCTGCTCAAACAAAATTGATTCATAAAGCTCCCGTTCATCAAAACTGGGTAGCGTGGAACGCATGTAATTATAGCTAATCAGTCTGCTGGCAGGTCTTATACCATATTTTCTCTCATTATCATTTATTTTAACTGTAAGCTCTTTTATGGATCGGAAGGTTTTATTAAAATCCCTCCGTTTTAATGGGATGCTAATCAAATGATTATTATCATAACCGTCCTGAATTGCATCCAGATAATCAAGATGTTTCAAAAACAGGTAAAAGACTTCAAACTCTCCCGATTTTTCAAATTTTGTCAACAAATCCATTTTATGGTTATTGACAACAAATCCAAGTATGATTTTTTTTCTTTTCAAAATCAGAATATTTCTTTAGGATTTTAAATCTAGTCTTGAATTAATTCCCAACTTAATCTTGTCCCTTGCTCAATATCAGATTTAGCTGTTTTACCAATTACATCATTCCAGAATTTTGGATGAAGTCCAAATCCAGGACGTATACTCCTTATATTTTCTTCCGTAATTTTCTCCCCTTCTTTGATATCTTCGACAACGTAGATAGATCGACTAAAATTCTTCCCGCTTTGCTGTTTTTCTGTCAGATCATAACTGATATTACCAATAGCCTTTTCAGTATCTCTAACAGCTTTAACCATTTCTGTAAACTCGGACTCATTCATAGAAAAAGAGGCATCCGGACCACCTATAGACCTGTCCAAAATGAAATGTTTCTCAATTATCTTGGCTCCAAGTACAGTTGCCACAATAGGTACTGTACTTCCAATAGTGTGATCAGATAATCCCGACACCACTCCAAATCTCTTTCTAAAGTCTTTGACCATAATCATATTAGCTTCTTCAATTGGGGCTGGATAGCTTGAAGTACATTTTAGTAAAGCAATTTCTTCGTTTCCCATCCTTTTACAAGCGTCTATCGCCAACTCTATATCTTGTTCGGTAGCAATACCTGTTGAAATAATTATTGGCTTCAATTTAGACGCTACATATTCTATAAGAGGAATATCGGTTATTTCAAAAGATGCTATTTTATAAGCTGGCACATTCAATTTCTCCAAAAAATCAACAGCCATCTTATCAAATGGAGAAGAAAAACACACTAAATCTTCATCTTTAGCCACCTGAAAAAGCTTATCATGCCATTCCCAAGGGGTATATGCTTCCTCGTATAATTGATATAATCTTTTTCCTTCCCAAATTGTACCTTTAACAACAAAATCATCCTTGTCAGAATTAATTGTAATAGTATCAGGAGTATATGTCTGAAGTTTGATTGCATTTGCACCTGTTTTTTTTGCAGCCTTAATAGTATTTATTGCCGTTTCTAGACTCCCATTATGATTTGCAGAAAGCTCTGCTATGATAAAAACAGGTGAATTATTACCAATTTCAAAATTTGCAATCTTCATTTTAATTCCAATTTATAAGTCATTAGCCTCCCCCTTTTGATCAGTTCAAAACCCAGATTTTCAAAAATCTTTATCGAGGCAATATTTTCTTCAAAGGTTTCGGCAATTAGAACTTTTATATTTTCAATTCTTTTAGCCACTTCAATCCCATTAATAATTACTCTCTTACCTAATCCGCGACCCTGAAACTTTGGATCAATCAGATAACTAATCCTAGCCAAACCATCCTCAATAATGTCCATTCTATAAGATCCGACCTTAAGATTTGATAGATATGCTAAAAAATAATAACAATTATCTGCAACCAGTTTTTGACGAAACCACTTTTTATGATCATTATACTCAATTTTATGCTTGGTTATGGAATACTTTCTAACAGATTCGTCAATTGCCCATTTGTAAGTAATTTCCACGTCTTTAGGGCTAGCTTTATTTAAGATTATCTCTCTGTTAAATTTACTATGTATTAGCACATCAATCAGTGAGTTGTCATATAGGCAATGGTCTTTAAGTATAGCTTCATTTAAATACCCGCTTTCATTCAATACATTAAATAATCTCGGCCTTAGATCATATGCATAGGTAAATATTTTTAATAGCCCAATTTCTAAAAAACTAACTCTTTCAATTAATTCAAGAAAGGTAAACCAATGCAATTCAAACTCATGGGTTTCGAGGCTCGTATTAATAATAAATGATATTTCGGCATTTTTATCCAACCAATTTATATGGACCAATCCTCCATATCCAATGCATTTATCATTCTTTAGGTAAGAAAAAAGTATTTGTTGAGGGGCTGGGTCATCAAATACTTTAGATATCACATTATCAAAATATAGGTTTTGTGATTCCTGCGTCAGCTTTTCAAATTGGCGCAAATGATATATTTGTTCATTTCTCCATTTCATGATGTCAAACCGATCATCATACCTAATTGGAACAATAGAATAATCACCATGGAAAAATTCTTGCCTTTTTAGAACTTTATATTTTCCCCAAATAATACTCATTGACCAAATCTGGTTTGTGATGAATATACAGCCCTTGCCAACTCATAATCTGAACGATCATCAATATCAATACCTTCCATCCAATTCAATTCAAAAAATGAGTAACCAGGTGAATAGAAGGTCTTGTATTTTTCAAGGTTCTCTCGAGAGCTAACCCAAGTTGCTCCAGTTGGACAAACTAATTTGGGAAGATCCTGCGATCTCATATTAATCTCATTTGGAAACATCTTACTCACAGAGCCATCAGACTCTATTTTATGTGCCCACCAAGGATTTGTCATACCGTATGAAAATCCTGATAAAACACTTTCTTTATCTTTCTTTTGTTTGAAATTATTTATCTGGCCAACAATTGAATTTGCTCCTCTTAATGGGCAATTGGCCATTAATTGTACAATAATAGAATAATCTTTTCCAGACCATTCTTGCATCTGCTTAGTAGCAGCCATAGTGGCTAAACTTACAGGGGAAATGTCATCAAAAGCTTGATTTCTTAAAAAAGGCACCTGAGCACCCGCAGATTTTGCAATCTTGGCAGTTTCTTCGTCATCAGTGCTCACCAGTATATCATCAAATATTCCGGTTTTAATTGCTGCTTCAATTGTCCAAGTGATCATTGGCTTACCATAGAAATCCATGATATTTTTTCCTGGTAATCTTTTCGAACCACCCCTAGCTGGTATCACAGCTAAAATTTTGTCACCAGATTGTCCATCCTCCATCTACTTGTATATTTTCACCATTTATTGCAAGTCCAGGATTATTTAGCAAAAATTGAACTGGTGGGTATAAATCCTGATTATTTAACATCCTATTGAGAGGATTTAATTTATTATATCGCATCCTGAATGCCTCATCCACTCTGCCAACTAAACCCCCATAACTAATACAATTTACTCGTACCTCTCTTTCTCGTAATCTTACAGCTAATTCCTTTGTCAAATGAATTTGAGCAGCCTTTGCAGGACCATAATTTATAGGAGAACTATTTTCAAAATTGTCATACAAAGAAGGTGTTGGCGCAACTGTCCCATACATTGAACCAATAAATACAATATCCTTCAAATCATGACCAGCATCCAGTAAGGCATAGGTCAGTAAATAAGGCATTGTTACAGCCATAAAATATTCAATCTGAAACTGATTTACACTCATTCTTCCGTTCTTATCTGACCTTAAATGATCGATAGTCCTAGCATTATGAATAATGGTATCAACTTTGATTGGAATTGATCCTACCCAATTTGTGAAATCACTTTGTTGATCAAAATTCATTTCCATCCCAAAACACTTGACAGGATCTAGTCCTTTATCTGAAATAAAGGAATCTGCTTTATCTTGAGATCGACTTGTGAAAACAACAGAATGACCATCTAATATCATATTAGAAACCAGTTCTGATCCAATTTTGCCTGTCCCACCAGTAATGAAAACATTACGCATTTCTACCTCTTTCAATAATTTCTATTATTTCCATTGTCTCATTCATTGGAATGATTTGTTTTGGAGCAAGAATACTTTCTAGAAACTTTTCGAGTGATGCTTTAAAAGCACTAAATGTATCATTAAAAGTTTTACTAATAAAGCTATGAGTCCCAAAATTTCTAAGCTGAATGGGAACGATGAAATTGTTATAGCAAGAAATTCTTGCCCCTAAATGATCCCACTTGACATATGTATTAACTATATCATTAATTTTCACCACATTCAAATCTACAAGTTTACCTCTATGTTTGTTTCCTGCCACTATTGGTTCAATAATATGAATTGCGTACTTATCCCATGACTTTGCTATTTCCGCTTCAATATATTTAACTTCTCCCAATGTAGTTTTATCTGCATCAGTTAAATAAAGTTCCTTCGCGTATCGCAGGGACGAACAGGTGAATAGCTGCCCCTCTCGTACTTGTGCATCAAAAAGTTGCCTTGCGCTTCCAATATCTAATGCTAGAGGTTTATCAATAAAAATTGGCAACCCAGCTTCAATAAACGGAAGTGCCATTTCCAAATGATTCTCACCATCATCTCTAGCTAATAAAACAGCATCTACTGATCCAATCATATCCCATAGATCATCCACAATCTCAGGAATCTTCGCGGCTTTGGAAATGTCTAACGAAATTTTGGGATCCTGCGTCCATATATGTGTTACATTTGCCCCCTTTATTTGATCATCTGGCCACTTCTGTTTGGATAAGTATTCCGGTATGACTGGAAAAGGACATTTCGCCATTTCATCAAAGTTGTATCCATTAAATATGGATGACCATGAATATGGATGACCATTACCTTGACTAAGACCAATAACGCCTAAGTTGATTTCTTTCTGGGCCATTTTGATGGATTTAATATTTCATCGGGAACCGACGGATAAACAGTTGAGTAACTAGCTTTCGTTAATAAAGCTTCATTTATTTCATTCAATTCAGATGAGTTATTAATACCCAAAATTATACGATCAATTTCCTTTCTTTGTAATACGGAGAGCATCAAAACTGCCATCAACTTCAGCTTTGAAGGATTGTTTTTTTTAAATGGTATTAGCCATTCTTTTATTGGATCGAAAAATGGATCTAAACTCTCAGGATTCATAAAAAACAATCCCTGAAGAAAAATACTCCTACAATGAATTTCAACTCCCAGTTTCTTTAAAGGGTCTAGCCATTTTTCAAACCGATGATCAACTATATTAAATGGAAATTGCACTATTCCAGGTATTATGTCATTGTTCAATAACTCCTCGAGTTCAGATGGGTCACTAACAGAGAAGCCAATTTTTTCAACTAAACCATTCTCTGCCTGACTATTCATCACCTCCCAGTTAAACTTATTATCCAATAATTTCATTGGTCTATGAGCCAACCACCCATAGATTTTATTGCATTTCAAATTATTGAGGCTATCTCCTAATTCAAGTGGATTTTCTATCCATTTACTTACAATTAAATGATTCTCTTTCTTAAATTCACCTAAAATAATTTCACTTTCTCCATAGGCTGAAGCTGTATCCAAAAGTTCAATGCCTAATTCATTAATCACCTTAAATATTTTTGAAATTTCATCATGACTAGGTTTTCCCAGTACATTGGATATCCCATAGTCCATACCTAATTGAACAGTACCTATTCCAATTCTGCTGAATTCACTTGGCATTCCTTTGAAATTCAAAAACCTTTTCAATTACAAAGTTCTGTTCTTCATCAGTTAATGACGGATACATTGGAAGACTAAGACAGCCCCTATAGTACTCCTCAGAGTGAGGCAAATCACCTTGTTTCCAACCAAATTGTTGGTAATAAGGCATCAGATGACATGGGATATAATGAATCTGAGCATAAATCTGATGCTCCCTGAGAAAATTGTATAAACCTAATCGATCATCAACTTCAATTATATAAAGATGATAAGCATGACCGTCAATATCACCTGACTGCCCTTTAATAAAGGATTCTCCATCGAAGTAATTATTATAATTTTTAGCTAGTTCCCTTCTTCTTCCCAATCCGTCATTTGCTCTTTTGAGTTGACTGTTTCCTAATGCAGACTGAAAGTCAGTCAACCTGTAATTAAATCCCAAATCTAGCATTTCCATGTACCATCCTGGCCAATCCTTTTCGCTACCGTCGATCCCACTAGCAAAAGCGATTGAATTTCTGAACATGCTTTGGTCTCTTGTAATCCCATGAGTACGTAACCTTAAAAGTTTTTGATGGAGGTCATCATCATTTGTGGTAATCATCCCTCCCTCTCCTGCTGCGATGTGTTTAACTGGGTGAAAAGAAAAAATTGCTAAGTCAGCAAACTCTCCATTACCACAGTTTTGCCTTTCACCATTAGAATCTACAAAATATCCACCTGGAGCATGACATGCATCTTCAATTATCCATAAATTGTATTTATCAGCAAGTTCACGGACTTTTTCCAAATCAACTGCCCTACCAGCAAAATCAACAGGTATTATTCCACAGTACTCATTGGTTGTGCTGTCCTTCAATAATTCTTCAAGATAATTTATATCGAGCAAGTAAGTGGTTGGATCAATATCTCCAAATATAACTTCCCCATCACAATACCGAATACAATTTGCAGTAGCGGCAAATGTAATGGGAGTAGTGATTACCTTTTGGCCTGGTTTGATACCTATTGCCATTGCACTTAAATGAAGTGCAGCTGTACCGTTAGCTACAGCTATTGCATATTTAGATCCAATATAATTGGCAAAGGATCGTTCAAATTCTTCAATACATGGCCCTTGCGTTAGAAAATCAGACTTTAGAACCTCAACAACTGCATCAATATCATTTTGTGTAATTTGTTGCCGGCCATATGGAATAGATCTACTCATATTGAAAATTTGGATCTACATGTTCTTTGATTAATTTTCTCAAGGAATCTACTGTTTCCCATTCCTCATTCTCTCCTGAATTGTATCTAAATCCTTGCGGAACCTTTTTAGCTTTAAATGTCGAAATAAAATTTTCCATATCCCATCTTGGTCTGGAAGGAATAATTGCATAATACTTGCCTAAATCGTAAGTATTAAATGAATCGGAAGCTGTAATCATTTCTTCATGTATCTTCTCTCCAGGTCTAATGCCAATAATTGGTTTATCGCAATTAGGACCTATTGCCTCAGCTACATCGAGAATTTTATAAGAAGGTATTTTTGGCACAAAGAGCTCACCCCCCCAAGCATGCTCAAGAGCATGCATTACCATTCTAACACCCCCTTCAAGTGAAATATTGAAACGAGTCATTTCAGGATCAGTTATTGGTAACATTCCCTCGGTTTTCTTCTTGATGAAAAAAGGTATGACAGATCCATTTGAACCCATCACATTTCCATACCTAACCACTGAAAATCGAATCGGATTGTCACCTTTTATATTGTTGGCTGCAACAAACAACTTATCGGAAGTCAATTTAGTCGCCCCATATAGATTAATAGGTGCACAAGCTTTGTCTGTTGACAATGCTACAACCCTTTCAACCTTAGTTTTAAAAGAAGCATGAATAACATTTTCTGCACCTCCAATATTTGTTTTAACACATTCATCAGGATTATATTCAGCAATTGGCACGTGCTTCATTGCTGCTGCATGTATCACGTAATCAATTCCTTGAAAGGCTCTCACTAACCTGCCTTTGTCCCTGACATCTCCAATAAAAAATCTTAATTGGGGATACTTTTCAGGAGGATATTCCGTGGCCATTTGAAATTGCTTTTGTTCGTCCCTGGAATAAATTACCAACCGCTTTATTTGAGGGTAATTTGTTACAAGATAATTTGTTAGCGCTTTCCCTAATGACCCCGTCCCTCCAGTAATTAAAATTGACTTATTAGTTAGCATCAGAATATTTGTGATCTGTTTAAAAAAATGACGTATGCAGATGAAAATATTATTCCTAATACAATAAAAATCACTAAGATGATTTTTATTTTTGGCTTACTTTTATTTACAGGAACTTTTACAGGCTCTAAAAAAGTAAAAACAGGTGTTTCTTCTTTTACTTTAATTTTAGCCTGTTCTAATTGTGTCGCCAATCCTTTATATACTTCGAAAGAAATATTCAAGTCATTTTGTAGCCTCTGGTACTCAGTTTGTATTAACGAGCTACTCAAATTCTTATTTCGATCTACAAATAAAGCTAAGTTATTTTGCTTACCTTCATAATCAAGTTTGGCTTCTCGATATCTCTCTTCAATAAACCCAAGGTTTACTTTAGTTTTCTCTGTTTTATAATTGATTACCTCTTCTGTTAACTTAAATACTATAACATCAGCAATCATAGCAGCTGCATAAGGATCAGGCATTTCTGTTATAATAGTAATTATTCCTGTAGTTGCATCTACATCAATTTCTACCCTATCTTGAAACTTCTCAATAAGGTCCCATTCTTCCTTTGTAAGCTGTATTAGGTTTCCATGTTCCTTAGCAGCGTTAGTATTTGCAAGCTCACTATCCGAAAAGAAATCTTTGATTCTTATTGGTAATTTAATTGTATAACTGTAGATAAATTGAATTAAGGAAGGATTATCTAATTCCTTAAAATATGTGAAACTTGATAGTGCTGAATCAAGTTTTTCAAATCGTATCGGTTGATATAAAAGGTCAAGCTGAAAGGGTACACTCCTGACTATTTCTGGATAAATATCTGGAGTAAGTGATCCATTTGCACCTGTTCCAAGGTCAATCCCTGCCAAACCAGCCAAACCACTAAGTCCTCCAAAATTACTTTTCGACACTTCTTGGCTTTCCGGCATCAATTTACAGGAAGCTTGGTATTCTACTTTAGATGTAGATACAATTAATATTCCAAACGCAAAGAAAACTACAGTTACCCTTATAACAAAGACTCTTTTTGACCAAATAATTTTTATAAGTTCAATTAGGTCAATTTCATCACCCCTATCTTCGTGATTCGAATCACTATTCATAAATTCATAAAATTTTGGAAACCAAACCTGAAGTCAATCATTACTATTGAAACTCATCCAATACCCTTAATATTACCAATGACAAAGTTGCTACCCCAGAAGTCAATGAAATCACCGCCTGAGGACTTAACCTTTGACGATCCTCTCTCTCAGGAATTATCACTTCCGCTCCAGGCTCTACCCTCGGATAATCCTTAAACCACAAGAAATTCTTTGTACGTTCGGCAGAACCATTTGCATAGATCACATAAGCTTTTCCTCTTTTTGCTGTATCAGAAAAACCTCCTGCTTGCGAAATCACTTCCGTAAATGACAAAGTATTGTCATAGCGGACTGTACTAGGATAAAGTACTTCGCCACGAACCCTTACAGTTTGTAGCTCTCTCGGGATACTGATGACGTCTCCCTCTTTCAAAATCATATCAAACCTTGATCCGGGATTTTTAATAATCTCCTCCAATTGAATCCCAATTGACTCCTGAGTCTTAAATGCTTTTTTGGCATCGTCTATCACTGTATCTCGTTCAAATAACTCCTGAAGTTCTTCCCTACGTAACCTGGCAGCTTCATCTCCTTCATCTTCTTCATCAACATAGTATTCTGTTCGCCTGATCAGTGTTGCACCACGAGGATAAGCATATCTGGTGAGAAAACCTGCTCGTTTTAATACATCGGAGATGCGTTCATCTTTCTTTTCTAATGCATACTTGCCCGGAAACTTCACTTCGCCTTCGATCTCGATCATTACCTGCTCTTCGTAATATGGTGACTTTCTTACCACTATTAAATCGAATGGCTCTAATTCAAAATCAGAGGCCTCATCAGAAATATTTAATCCTCTATCTATCGAAAAATTATACACCTTAGAAGAAACGTCATCACTGCCATTTTCATCCTTTACTCTTCTGGCTACCTCCACGAAGGATCTCGCTGCACTTTCTTTAAATCCGTTTGCCAGATAAATGATGTTTTCGACTGTCATACCTTTGACGAAAGGAAAATTACCAGGCTTTTGTACCTCTCCCTGAATGGTCACATTATAAGATTCTTTTAAGTCGAAAATGGATTGAATTTTAATGTGATCTTCATTTTGAAGTTCAACATCATAACTTCCTGAAACGAGCTCAGAAGGAATAAAAGCTGTACTTGAAAGTGTAAAATCTTTGTTTTGGCGAATAATCAAACCCCGACCCATAAAGGCATCCCCACGGAACCCTTCTGCTAAATCTAAAAGATCAGAAAGCATCATCCCTTCCTTTAACTCAAACTCACCTGTGTGATTAACAGCTCCTTCAACACGAACTCGATTGGTGAACTGATTGGTGATTTTCCCAACTTCAATGAAATCTCCTCCCTGAATCGTGAAATCTCCAAAGAAATCAGCTTTCACCGTTTGAACTGCTCTGGTATTGGCAAGGTTACGCCTTAATGATATAGAACCTCTGTACGCGTCTGGTGAGAATCCACCCGCAAAATCTATTGCTTTTTCCAAACTCTCACCCTCAATAAGTTCATAGTAGGCAGGTCTTTTGACCTCGCCATCGATACCTACTCTGTTCTGATAGGGTCTAACCAATACCACATCATTATCCTGAAGCATAATATTCTGACCCTCTCCATAGATCAAAAAGTTGTAAGCGTCTAATGTATTTATCTTCTTTCCACCTCTAAAAATCTGAATATCTCTTAATGAGCCTGTTTCACTTGGCCCCCCTGCATAATACAAAGCATTAAAAGCTGTCCCAAAGGATGACATTGCATAGGTTCCGGGTCGTTTTACTTCGCCTATTACATTAACACTGATGGTTCTGATCTGGCCAAGGCTGATTTGAGCAAATGTATTATTTCCCAAAGTGCTATAAATTGCCTTTAGCCTTGACTTGATCCTGGTATCTGCCTTATCAACAGTTAAGCCATTCAAATAAATAGGACCCAGACTTGGGATTCGGATATTTCCTTCTGGTGATACATCCAGTTGGTAGGTTTGTTCTGATGCACCCCAAACATCAATAATTATTTGGTCTCCAGGACCAATTTGATAATCTTTTGGCGTGGCAATATTGAGACTAGGCTCAAACGTTAAATCTTCATTTTCAAAAAAGGACATTCCAAAAATCTCCAGCTCAATTCCTTTCATCAAGGTATCCGCAGGGATTATATCAGCAAAGGGATCAAAGGGTGTTTCCCTATCTGTTTGAAAAGAAGGTGATTCTCTTAGTCGTGTTACACTCTCTGATTGTGTTGTTCCAGTAGTGCCTGTTTGGATTTGAGCGATCCGTGTCCTCAATTTTTGAATTTGAGTCTCTGACATACCACGGGCACGGGCCAACAATTCCAATTGTTGTTCTGTGTATCCACTTGATTCTACTTGCTGAATAAAACGTTTAATCTGGTCATCAGACAGATCGTCAACATTGATATTTTGTAGGTTTTGGATGCTGGGAGCATCCTGGGCTTCAACTGAATAAATAGCTGAGAAAGCAGTGAAAAGCAGAAAAAGACTTCGAAAAAAATGTTTCCTCATGAATGAAGATTGAATTCAGTGCGCAAAGATATGTAAAGAAGGCAGAATACAGGAGTCAGTATTCAGGAGACTCAAAGATTTCATGTTATATAACTAAATAATTACTCCTGAAACAAGAAAATACGGATTCAGTAAATCCTCTTTATTATACTTAACTGGATCATCCGTATCCTTTATCAATACCTTACCTCCTGCTTCTTCAACGACAATTTGAGCTGCGGCGGTATCCCACTCCATTGTTGGGGCATAACGAGGATACAGGTCTGCTGTTCCTTCTGCAACCATCAGAAGTTTCAATGAAGAACCTTTTGATACAATTTCAGGATTGTTCAATTCATCCAGGAATGATTGAGTATCATCATTCAAGTGCGACCTTGAGGCGACGACTTTTAACCCTTCATCCATCTTCGAGAATTGATTAACTGAAATCTTTTCGCCATTCTTGGTTGCTCCTTCTCCTTTGATAGCAGTAAAAAGATCGTGAAGTACAGGTGTGTAAACGACTCCAAGGATTGGCCTATTTTTATGAATTAAAGCAATATTGACTGTGAACTCACCATTCTTTTTGATGAACTCTTTGGTTCCGTCCAATGGATCAATCATCCAGAAGTATTCCCAGTCTTTTCTTTCCTGATACTGGATCATTTTACCTTCCTCACTTAAAATAGGAATATTGGTTTGCTCTAGTTCTTCAACAATTGCTTTGTGAGAGGCTTTGTCAGCCAGGGTAAGCGGAGAATTATCTGCCTTGCTTTCAATTGAAAAATCACCCGATTCGTAGATCTTGATTATTTCATCTCCGGCATTAAGACCCGCTTTTTTAGATATATTTAATAGGTTATGGAAGTCCATGTAATATTTTTTGTTTCTCGCAGAGACGAAAATCCAATGATAATTTGATTATTTAACTTTTAAACCACCATACCAGCAGCTACTGTTTCATTGGTTGCATCATCGACAAGGATAATACTTCCTGTCTGTCGGTTTTTTCTGTAAGGATCCACAAAAACAGGTTTTGTTGTTCTCAATAGGATTTTACAGATATCATTCATCTTGATATCCTTATCTTCCTCGTTTCTATGAAGCGTATTGATGTCCAGCTTATATCTTATCTCTTTGATCATCGCTTTCATATCTGCAGTGGTATGGCGCAGTGTATACTTTCCACGAGGAACAGGTCCTTTGTTATTTAGCCAGCACAACATTACCTCCAAGTCCTGTTTTTGCTCTGGTTGATTATTTGCCCTAACAATCATGTCACCACGACCAATATCAATATCATCTTCCAGTTGAATTGTTACTGACATGGGTGCAAATGCTTCTTCGACAGGACCATCAAAAGTATCAATAGACTTGATTTTGGATGTAAATCCAGATGGCAATACCGCTACCTCATCCCCGGCTTTGAAAATACCACCGGCAATTCGTCCGGCATAGCCTCTGTAATCATGATATTCATCACTTTTTGGACGAATAACTGTTTGAACAGGAAACCTGCAATCAATGTGGTTATGATCACTTCCAATATGAATATGCTCCAGTGTGTATAACAATGTAGACCCTTCGAACCACTTCATGTTTTCGGATCGGTTTACAACATTGTCCCCTTTCAAAGCGCTGATAGGGATAAAACGAACATCTTTTACATCGAGCTTTGCGGAAAATTTTTCGTAATCATCAACGATCTTGTCATAGACTTCTTTGTCGTAATTGACAAGGTCCATTTTGTTGATACAGACAACAATATGAGGGATCTGAAGCAGAGATGCGATAATCGAATGTCTACAGGTTTGCTCTACAACTCCATTTCGAGCGTCAATTAGGATCAAGGCCACATTCGCGGTAGATGCGCCAGTAACCATGTTTCTCGTATACTGGATGTGCCCTGGAGTATCAGCAATGATAAATTTTCTTTTAGGTGTTGCAAAATACCTGTAGGCTACATCAATGGTGATTCCTTGCTCGCGTTCATCCTTCAATCCATCGGTTAACAGGGCTAAATCGGTATCTTGTAATCCTTTGCGTTCACTGGATTGCTTAACCTGCTCCATCTGATCCTCAAAAATGGATTTTGAGTCAAAAAGTAACCTTCCTATCAAGGTACTTTTTCCATCATCAACACTCCCTGCGGTAGTAAATCGAAGGAGCTCCATGTTAAGGTAATTTTTTTGATCTTCCATTTTGTATAATATTTACAATAGTGGCAGTAAAAAGTTGGCAGTAGCAGTCAGTTCCTTGGCAAGAACTTGTCTGGATTTTCAATCATTCCACCCTAGCATTCTTCCTACTTCCTCATATTTTGAATATAATCTATCTCTAATTTCAGGTTCTATATAATCAAAGTCTCGAGCAAAATCCAACCAAATCTGAGTTTCTGTACACTCAGCATCTGCATCAGACATTTTACTTGAAAAGTGTTTCGGGTATCTTCTCTTTCTGTATCCTTCGCCAATATTGACACAAACCGATCTTGACGATCTCCTTATTTGATCAGTCAGGGAATATTTTTCCTCACCAGGAAAAAGCTTTGGTATCTCAAATATTTCTTTAGCTGTCTCGTATGCAAGTTGGTAAACTTTCAAATCCCTATATCCATTGCTATTGACTGACACTGCTTACTGCCTACTGATCCTGCCAACTATAACATACTAAAAATACCCCTGTCTCTTCCTATCCTCCATACTTGTCTCAGAACGCTTATCGTCTTCTCTATTCCCTCGCTCAGTCTGACGTGCAGCCGCAACCTCTTCAATGATCTTTTCAAGCGTATCAGCATCAGACTCTTCTCCTCCTGTAATTGTAATATCTCCGAGTGTTCTGAATCTGATTTTCTTTTCTAAAATCTCTTCCTTTTGATCAATCGTGATAAAATCTGAAATGGGTAACCAGGTATTGCTTCTTCTGATAACCTTTCGTTGATGAGCAAAATATAAGGAGGGAATATCAATCTTCTCCGCAAGGATATACTGCCAGACGTCCATTTCAGTCCAGTTACTTAATGGAAACACTCTGAAGTGCTCGCCAAAGTGCTGCTTCCCATTGAAGATATTCCAAAGCTCCGGACGCTGATTTTTTGGATCCCACTGACCGAACTCATCCCTGTGAGAGAAGAATCGCTCTTTTGCCCTGGCTTTTTCTTCATCTCTCCGCGCCCCACCAATTGCCGCATCAAACTGGTGCTCCTCGATGGTATCAAGTAGTGTTACTGTTTGAATGGCATTTCTTGTGGCATTCTTTCCTTTTTCTTCTGCAGCTCTCCCTGAGTCAATAGAAGCCTGAACAGATCCAACAACAAGTTTTGCTCCGATTTTTTTAACCAGGTTATCCCGAAATTCGATAGTCTCTGGGAAGTTGTGACCTGTATCCACATGTACTAATGGAAAAGGGATTTTGGCAGGATGAAAGGCTTTTCTAGCAAGGTGTGTGACAACTATACTATCCTTCCCTCCGGAAAACAAAATACATGGGTTCTGAAACTGAGCAAATACTTCCCTCAAGACGTAAATAGACTCAGACTCAAGTTCTTTTAAATGTGTGAGATTATAACTCTGCATTACTTTAATTTAGGTAATACTTTATCAATTAATATTTTCAATGAGTCCTCCAGAGACAGTTCGTTTGTTTTAACAACTATATCGGCGTTCTCCGGCTCTTCAAATGGAGAGGTAATTCCCGTGAAATCTGGAATTTCTCCTGCCCTGGCCTTGGCATACAAACCTTTTACATCTCGGGACTCACAAACTTCCAGTGGGCAATCCACAAATACTTCAATAAAATGCTCTGCCCCCACGAGTTCTTTAGCAAACCTTCGATTTTCCCGGAATGGGGATATGAAAGCTGTCAATACAACGACACCGGCATCAACGAACAGCTTTGAAACTTCTGCGATTCGACGAATATTCTCTTTTCTACTCTCCTCGCTAAAATCCAAATCCTTGTTGAGTCCGCTCCTGATATTGTCCCCATCGAGAATATATGTATTCAATCCACGGTTATGAAGTTGTTGCTCCAAAGCATTGGCGAGTGAGGACTTTCCAGAACCTGAAAGTCCGGTAAACCATACAAGCTTAGGCTTATGACCATTTTTCTCTATACGATCATCAAGGGTTACAGAATGTCTATGTGGAATGATATTTTCCATTGATGTATTTCAGTCGGTTGTCTTAGGGTGAAAATTTCAAACCCAAATTATGTTGTATATGGGTCTCAAAATCAATTTAGGGTTGCAAAAGTAAACGATATTCCATTAAATCAATACGGCAACCGAAATTGCTAATATGATTGTAATGTTCATATCTATGATCTCAACCCAGAACCTTTTCCTTAAAATATTCTAATGTAGGTTTCAATCCCTCTGCCCGAGAATATTTTGGCTCCCAGCTAAGGACCTTTTTTGCCACCGTGATATCCGGTTTTCTTTGCTTTGGATCGTCTTTAGGTAGTGGTTTGTAAATGACTTTTGATTTACTGCCTGTCAAACGAATGATTTCCTCAGCAAATTCATTGATGGTGATCTCTTGCGGGTTTCCAACATTGACTGGATGCGGATAATCACTCATCAATAACCGGTAAATTCCTTCGACCAGATCATCGACATAGGTAAATGACCGTGTTTGACTGCCATCCCCAAAAGCAGTCAGGTCCTCACCACGCAAAGCCTGAGAAATGAATGCAGGTAGTACACGACCATCATCCAACCTCATACGAGGACCAAAAGTGTTGAATATTCTTACTATCCTGGTTTCTAATCCGTGAAAGGTATGATAGGCCATGGTCAAGGCCTCCTGGAATCTCTTTGCTTCATCATAGACCCCACGTGGTCCGACTGGATTTACATTCCCCCAGTAGTCCTCTTTCTGAGGGTGGACCAAAGGATCACCATATACCTCAGAAGTAGAGGCAACTAAAATTCGGGCTCCTTTATCCTTGGCTAACCCTAAACAATTCAGCGTTCCTAATGAACCCACTTTCATTGTTTGGATAGGCATCTTCAGGTAATCAATAGGGCTGGCCGGTGATGCAAAATGAAGAATATAAGATAATTCACCAGAAACATGAACATATTTGGATACATCATGATGGTGAAACTCAAAGTCTTTCTCCTTGAGTAAATGTTCGATGTTTGAAATGTCACCGGTTAGCAGGTTATCCATGGCAATTACATGATAATCTTCCTTTATAAATCGATCACAAAGATGGGATCCAAGAAATCCGGCTCCCCCAGTGATTAAAACTTTTTTCTTTGTCATTGGGTGATTGCTTTTCTTCCGATGCTATGATATACGAAACCAAGCTCCTGCATCTGATTAGGATCGTATAAGTTTCTTCCGTCAAATACTACTTTGTTCTTCAGACTCTCAGCCATTTTCTCAAATTCAGGTGTTCTGAAAACAGGCCACTCCGTCATGATCATCAATGCATCTGCATCCTTCAAAGCATCATATTCATCTTCTGCAAATTGGATCTTATCTCCAAAAATTTCTTTCACGTTCTCCATGGCTTCAGGATCATATGCTTTGACTTTAGCACCAAGACTAAGAAGAGTTGTAATGTTTTCTAATGCCGGAGCTTCTCTGATATCATCTGTGTATGGTTTAAATGCAAGACCCCATATGGCAATGGTTTTCCCTGAAATATCACCACCGAAATATTTCTTGACAGGATCAATCAACTTTTTCTTTTGATTGTGATTGATATCCATCACAGAATTGAGGATCTTGAAATCGTAATTGACCTCACTCGCAGACTTGGCTAAGGCCTGAACGTCTTTGGGGAAGCAACTTCCACCATATCCTATACCAGCAAATAGAAATCGTTTACCAATCCTTGAGTCAGTTCCGACTCCTTTTCTCACCATATCCACATCTGCACCCAGCAACTCACACATATTGGCGATCTCGTTCATGAAGGTGATCTTGGTCGCCAGGAATGAATTTGCGGCATATTTAGTCAGCTCGGCTGATCTGATATCCATGAAAATAACCGGGTTCCCCTGTCTAACGAAAGGAGCGTACAGCTGATCCATTACCTTTTTTGCCTTTTCTGATTCTGCTCCAACGACCACTCTGTCAGGCTTCATAAAATCATCAACCGCAACTCCTTCGCGCAGAAATTCAGGATTTGAAACCACATCGAAATCCACCTTTGCATTCTCAGCAATCTTAGCATGTACTTTTTCTGCAGTACCCACTGGTACAGTACTTTTATCAACCACCACAGCGTATTCTTCAAGAATAGGTCCAAGGTCTTCAGCCACTTTCAATACATATTTCAAGTCTGCTGATCCATCTTCTCCCGGAGGTGTTGGCAATGCAAGGAAAATAATTTTTGCCCCTTTGATACCCTCTTTGAGATCTGTCGTAAATTCAAGTCTTCCTTGTCTAATATTTCTTTCAAATAACACATCCAGCCCTGGTTCATAGATGGTCATTTGTTTGTTTTTAAGCTTGGCAACTTTCTTTTCATCGATATCAACACATGTCACATGGTTACCTGTTTCTGCAAAACATGTTCCTGTTACGAGTCCAACATATCCTGTGCCGACTACAGCTATTTTCATACTACTATAAATATGGTTGTTTTAAATCTTTTTCTGACACTTTGGGAGTTGAGTTTAGTTCCCAATCTATTTCAAGCTTTTGATCGTCAAACCTAATCCCTTTTTCGGAATCTGGTGCGTAAAACTGATCAACTGCATAATAAAAAATCGTTTCATCTTTCAACGTATGGTAACCATGTGCAAAGCCTTTTGGTACCAATAAAAAGGTGTCATTGCTATCTAAAATGATTTTATAATGGTTAAGGTAAGTTGGCGACTCTGGTCTAATGTCGACCACGACATCCAGTACAGCTCCATTGATGACACCAACTAACTTCGACTGAGCATTTGGTGCTTCCTGGTAATGCAATCCCCTCAGTACATTCTTCTCAGATTTAGCAAAATTGACCTGCTTTACTTCAAAATCAATTCCTTTTTCCTTCAGCTTTCTTTGGTTGAAGGATTCAAGGAAAAATCCTCTGCTATCTCCAAAGACCGGGACTTTGATGACAAAACAATCTTTCAACGGAGTCTCAATTACTTCCATTTAATGGATTGCTTTAAATATTCCCCATATCCACTTTTCTCAAGTGGTTTAGCCAACTCCAGTAATTGATCCTGAGTGATAAATTTCATTTTATATGCTACTTCTTCAATGCATCCAATCTTCAGCCCTTGTCTTTCTTCAATTGCATGTACAAATTCTCCCGCCTGCATCAATGACTTAAACGTCCCTGTATCAAGCCAGGCGGTTCCTCGATCCAATTTTTCAACTTTCAGTTTCCGTCTATTCAAATATTCATTATTCACGGTTGTGATCTCCAGTTCTCCCCTGGTACTAGGCTTAATAGATTTGGAAATTTCAATTACATCATTATCGTAAAAGTAAAGTCCCGGAATAGCATAATTTGACTTCGGTTGAGCAGGCTTTTCTTCAATTGATAAAGCATTTCCATGCTCATCAAATTCCACCACTCCATATCTTTCAGGATCCTGAACATGATAGGCAAACACGATTCCGCCATCAGGATCTGCGCAAGCTTGAAGTTTCCTCGATAGGCCAGATGCATAGAAGATGTTATCGCCGAGAATCAAAGCCACCTTATCGTCGCCAATAAAATCTTCACCTATGATGAAAGCCTGAGCTAAACCCTCAGGCTTTTCCTGGATAGCATAAGAGAATGAGCATCCAAGATTTTTACCATCTCCTAAAAGTTCTTTGAAAACTGGTAAATCCCGGGGTGTTGAAATAATGAGAATTTCTCTAATCCCTGCCAGCATCAATACAGAGAGTGGGTAATAAATCATCGGTTTGTCATAAACAGGAAGGATCTGTTTACTTACCGCATAAGTCAATGGATGAAGACGTGTGCCTGAGCCTCCTGCTAGAATGATCCCTTTCATTTATGCCTCAGTTTTATAGTGCTCCTGATAATATGATTGATAATCTCCTGAAGTTACTTCCTGCAACCATTTCTCATTTTCCAAATACCAATCGATTGTTTTGTTTAACCCCTCTTCAAATTGAAGTGACGGCTCCCATCCCAATTCATTTTTGATTTTAGAAGCATCAATTGCGTAACGGTGATCGTGACCTGCCCTATCGGTTACATAAGTTATCAGTTTGGAAGATGCTCCAGGAGTCCTTTTTAACTTTTTGTCAAGCAAATCACACAGAAGATTCACAATATCAATGTTTTTCCATTCATTGAATCCACCTATATTATAGGTCTCTCCAAGTTTTCCCTTGTGATAAATTAAGTCAATCGCCCTGGCATGATCCTCCACATACAACCAATCCCTAACATTCTCACCCTTACCATAGACAGGGAGGGGCTTGTTGTTTTGAATGTTGTTAATCATTAAAGGGATCAGTTTTTCGGGAAACTGAAAGGGACCGTAGTTATTTGAACAATTAGACAATACCACAGGAATTCCATATGTATTGCTATAAGCTCTTATGAAATGATCAGATGATGCTTTCGAAGCTGAATAGGGTGATTGAGGATCATAAGAAGTAGTTTCTGTAAAGAAACCATCTTCTCCTAGAGACCCATAAACCTCATCAGTTGATATATGATAGAATCTTTTGCTATCAAAGTTTTTCCAGGCAGATTTTGCTGCACTTAAAAGACTGACTGTACCCAAAATATTCGTCTCAATGAAGGCAAGCGGATTCTTAATGCTACGATCTACATGTGACTCTGCTGCCAAATGGATCACACCATCAAATTTGTACTCATCGAAAAGAGATTCCATAGATTTAAAATCACAGATATCTCCTTTGACAAACTTATAGTTGGGTGCAGACTCAATGTCCCTCAGGTTATTTAGATTTCCTGCATAAGTCAGCTTATCCAGGTTCACAATCAGATAGTCAGGATAAGTTGTTACAAACCGCCTCACCACATGCGATCCGATAAATCCTGCACCTCCTGTAATTAATATGGCTTTCTTCATCAATCCTTTGATGTAATAGCAAATTAGGCTGCAAAAGTATTTGGAATATCTTCTTAATGCACGGATTTGTCATTATTTATAGATCATACATTAACAATTTCAAACACTAGATAACCAACCCAAATGTAATTTTTAAAGAATAACCCATGTAATTTTGCACCCTATGCAAGAAGTATTTGAGCTGGTAAAAAAGGATTTAAAAACGGACTGGAGAAACAGATACCCGGTGTTTGGCATTCTTCTGTATCTATCTGCCATCATCATCATTTCTTACATGTCCTTTATGAATTTCATCAAACCGGAAGTTTGGAATGCCCTGTTCTGGTTGATCATTCTTTTTACTTCTGTTAACGCCATCGCCAAGAGTTTTATGCAGGAGGAAAACCGGACAACTTATCTGTACTTTGTTTCTTCACCGGTAAAGATCATTGCAGCGAAATTGATCTATAGCAACCTTTACCAATTCACTTTAATTCTCGTTTCTATAGTTTTATTTTCACTCTTACTCGGGTCCCCTGGAAACCTAAACACCTGGTTTTTCGTCAATCTTTTTGCCGGGAGTATCGGCTTAGCATCAGCATTTACCATGGTCTCATCATTAGCATCTAAAACAGAAAACAATGCCACACTCATGGCGATTCTGGGATTCCCAATTGTTATACCCATTTTACTCATGGCAACATCAATCTCAAAGCAACTAATCCTGGGGGCTCCAGCGTCAGATATTACTTCTGACTTATTGACCCTCCTGAGTGTTAATGTTATTATCATTGCACTCTCATTTATTCTTTTCCCATTTACCTGGAAATCGTAATGAAGTACATGCTACGGACCGAATGGTGGAAATGGCTAACAATGGCGGTATTGCTCTATGTTTTTATAGGAGGACTATTGCTACCTGTCCCCAGGCTACCCATATTGAACGAAACAATCAGGGTGCTTTATTTTCATGTACCTATGTGGTTTGGTATGATAGCCTTATTCACTGCTTCTTGCATTCAGGCCATCAGATACTTATCACAAGAAAAGCTTACAAACGATATTTTTAGTGTCCAACTTGCTGAGGTAGGAATTCTTTTTGGCATCCTGGGCATGATCTCAGGAATGTTCTGGGCTAACTATACCTGGGGTGAGCCCTGGAGCAGCGACCCCAAACAAAATATGTCGGCCATTGCACTCCTTATATATTTCGCATACTTCGTATTAAGAGGAAGCATCAAGGATGAGCAGCAAAGGGCGAAAATTTCCGCCGTTTACAACATCTTTGCATTTACAACATTGATTCCACTGCTTTTCATATTACCCAGACTAGCTGAAGACAGCTTACATCCTGGTAATGGTGGCAATCCTGGTTTCAATGCCTACGACCTTGACAGCCAAATGAGGCTGGTGTTTTACCCTGCTGTGATTGGGTGGGCATTGCTTGGTTTTTGGTTGGCAACTATCAAAATAAGGTACGAATTAGTATCAGAAAAACTCGGTTTATGATGATGAACTTGTTGAGCATATTTTTGGTTAGTTTTTATGGTTTCTTTCAAATTCCGATGGCCGATCAATTCAGGCAGGATGGAAAGATTTACGTTGTAGTTGGAGTTATATTGATCTTACTTGTAGGCTTTTTTGTATTCCTGTGGAGAATGGATAGGAGGGTGAAAAAGCTTGAAGAAAAAGCAAATAAAGAGGGATGAAAAAGACACATATCGTTGGATTGGTTGTAATCGCAGTAGCCTTGATGATCATCATTTCTACTGCCGGCGACGCGAGTACCTATGTTTCTTTCAACGAAGCCCATGAAATGGCTGAAAAAGGAAACAACAACAAAATTCATGTTGTGGGAAAACTTAAAAAAGATCATGATGGAAATGTGATCAACGTGGAGACAAGCCCGGACAATCGTTCATTTCGTTTTTCTCTTATAGACGAACACAACAACGAGCAGATGGTTTATCATCCAAACCCCATGCCTACCGATTTTTTAAGATCCGAACAGGTGGTGGTCGTTGGAGCATATAATGATGATCGCTTTGTGGCGGACAAAATTCTACTCAAATGTCCTTCTAAATATCAGGAAGAGGGGGTCAACCTATAAATTATGCATTATTTCATTGGTGATTTAGGTCATCTCTTTGTCATTACATCGTTTGTTTCGGCTATCCTGGCTACCTATGCCTTTTTTCAAGCACAAAAGGAGGGTAGTGATTGGAAGCAATACTCCAAACTGATATTCTATGTCCATGCTATCTCTATTATTGGAGTTTGTGTCACACTGTTTTTGATCATCCACAATCACTACTTTGAGTATCACTACGCCTATAACTATACTTCCAAGATTCTTCCTTACTATTATCAAATCTCAAGTTTCTGGAATGGCCAGGAAGGGTCGTTCCTGCTCTGGATGTTTTGGAATGTGATACTCGGACTGATCATCATTCAAACCAACAAAAAGTGGAAAGCACCCGTCATGACGGTATTTGCATTCACTCAGATCTTCCTTACCTCAATGATCCTGGGTGTGGTTGTCTTCAATTTGAAAATCGGAAGCTCACCATTTATCTTATTAAGAGATGCGGTACAGGATCCTATCTTCAACATGAACCCTGACTTCGTGCCTCAGGATGGACGAGGTCTCAATCCACTGTTGCAGAACTATTGGATGGTTATTCATCCACCAACATTGTTTCTTGGATTTGCTTCAACAGTAGTCCCGTTTGCCTACTGCATGGGTGGGCTCATGAAAAAGGATTATAAAGAATGGATCCGACCCGCATTGCCATGGGCACAGTTTTCTGCTGCAATTCTTGGTATCGGTATCTTGATGGGAGCTTACTGGGCTTATGAAACACTTAACTTTGGGGGATACTGGAACTGGGATCCTGTGGAAAATGCGATCTATGTCCCATGGCTGGTGCTCGTGGCGGCTATCCATACAATGATTGCTTTCAGGAAAAGTCCGACAGCACTCAAGACATCAATCATTCTGGTTACTGCTACCTACATTCTCATTATTTATTCAACTTTTTTGACCAGAAGCGGAATCCTGGGAAACACATCAGTTCACTCATTTACAGATTTAGGATTATCAGGACAATTACTGATCTATCTGTTGGTTTTCATCGGGATCACCACTTTTCTGATCGTCCGATCATGGAAAAAAATGCCTTCGGAATCCTCCGAGATCAGTGCATACTCAAGAGAGTTCTGGATCTTTATGGGGGCTGTGACGCTTTCTTTGATGGCTTTCCAGGTAATTCTACCTACTTCCATTCCTGTTTATAACTCCTTCATGGGGCTCTTTGGTATTGACTCCAATGTAGCTCCTCCGGTAGATCAGGTAGCATTTTATACAGATTTCCAACTTTACTTTGCCATAGTCCTGGCCATTTTATCCGGTACCGGCCAATTTTTCTGGTGGAATAAAATGGACAAAGTAAAACTCAAAGAATCACTAACACTTCCGGTAATTATTTCTCTAATAGTTTCAGCGACAATTTTCGTTTTGGCCAGAATTCAGGACCCAGCATACCTGGCTTTGCTTACTGCATCAGTTTATTCTGTAGTAGCCAATGGAAAGATCCTATTACAATTTACCAAATCAAATATTAAACTTTCGGGAGGTTCAATTGCTCACATTGGTGTAGCCATGATGCTTATAGGCATCCTGTTTTCTTCCGGATATTCTAAAATTCTGTCCAAAAACAATACAGGTCTTCTGTGGAACAAGGAGTTTCCGGATGAGGTGAATCAGAATAATCTGCTACTTTTCCTCAACGAGCCTCGCCAAATGGGGGAGTACTCCCTGCATTACAAGGGTATCAGAAAGAAAACAACTGATCATGGTTTTGTTGATATCAATAGCGTAGCAGCAACAGGTCATCCACTCAAATTGGTTGTCACTGCAGATGAAGTCTCTTCTTCGGGGAAACAATTAAACCCTGGAGATACTGTGGACATCATCAATGCTGAGAATAGCTACTTTGAGGTGCTATATGAAAAGGAATCTGGCAAATCCTTTACCCTTTATCCAAGACTTCAGATCAATGAAACCATGGGTATGACTGTGTTTTCTCCTGATATCAATCGCACTGTGACTGCTGATTTATATAGTCACGTCAGGACATTCCCGGATCCGGAGCAGGAGATAGAATGGAGCGAGGAAGAATCCGTCAAAGTTGTTCCGGGCACACAGTTTTTTATCAATGATTATGTCGCTGTACTGAAAGACATTCAGGCAGTGAATAACCTGGAAGGAGTCCAACTGGCTGAAGGTGATATTGCTGTGAAAGCCATCATCGAAATCGAAGGGGAAACCAAAACCTATACTGCAGAACCATATTACATTATTAAAGACCGAATGGCAGGTAAAATCCCTGCTACGGTTTATGATTTGGCTTCAAAAATCACCATTCAGGAAATTCTACCTGCCGAAAACAGCTTTGTGCTTGGCATAAGCAGGACTCAAAAAGACTGGATCATTTTGGAAGCTGTGGAAAAACCATTCATCAATATTTTGTGGTTGGGTACTTTCCTTTTCTCAATTGGATTTGGGATAGCTATCTATAGAAGATACACTGAGTTTAAGCAAATGCGGAACAAAGGGATGGAATAATCACAATCCAATCATTAATGATCTTTCATAAAGGATTATTAATAAATCCATGTCTTTGTTAACAAAGCATACAAAATAAATTCAGATTTGATACGTATATTCAAGTATGATTCGCCTGCTCACGACCGATCTCCCAGGATTCCTAAAGGCCAGCCGAATCCCCAGCCTGCTGATAATTAGCATTACACAGGCTCTTACAGCTGTCTATCTGGTTTCTGATTTTTCCAATAAGTATTCAATTATTTATTCGATTGATTTTATCCTACTGATTATTTCTACTCTCATGATAGCAGCGGGAGGCTTTATCATCAATGATTATTATGATCAAAAAATAGATATGATCAACAGACCCAAAAAGGTTGTGGTAGGCACAAAATTCAGAAGGAGATTGGCCATGCTGTCTCACTCACTACTATCTGTCACAGGTATTGCGATTGGATTCTGGCTCGACATTAAAATCGGGGTCGTTCATATTTTTTCCACGTTTGGTTTATGGTACTATTCCAATCATCTTCGTCGGCTACCCATTATTGGAAACATGACCATTTCATTTTTGACCAGTCTTACGCTTTTGATCGTTGCGGTATTTTTTAGAAGGCATGAACTGCTGGTATACGTTTATGCACTTTTTGCTTTTCTTACCGTTCTGGTTAGAGAAGTGATCAAAGACATAGAGGATGTAAAAGGGGAAGCAGCAGCTGGTTGCCAAACAATCCCGGTTGTGTGGGGTATTCGAGGAGCCAAAGCCTTTATTTACCTCGTAATTGCTGCAGGAGGGTCCTTTTTAGTATCCTTCCTCCTGACTACGGAAAGTTTGCTGGTCAGGTATTACTTTTTACTGTTGATCCCGGTTTTTGGTTGGTTCATCTATAAATTAGCCAGGTCAGACAGACAGCAACATTATATTCACCTTCGCATGATTACCAACCTGATCATTTTATCCGGTCTGATCAGCATGTTATTGATTTAATCTTATGATCAAAATAGCAGTATTTGCTTCAGGAAGCGGCACCAATGCCGAAAACCTGATTCAATATTTTCAAGATTCCAAGGACTTCATCATTGAAGCGATCTTTTGTAATAACCCAAAAGCTGGTGTTTTGGAAAGAGCTAAAAAACTTAAAACAAAATCCACCACTTTCAATAAAAGTGATTTTGTACAAGATTCATTTTTAAAAACATTAGAAGACCTGGATATTGATGCCATTGTATTGGCAGGTTTTCTCTGGAAAGTACCGGAATACCTCATTCGGAAATTTCCTGAGAAAATAATCAACATTCATCCTGCTTTGCTCCCAAAATATGGTGGAAAAGGCATGTATGGCAGCAATGTTCATGAAGCTGTCATCACAAATGGTGAAAAGGAATCCGGTATCACCATTCACCTGGTCAACGAAGAGTATGATAAAGGGAAAATCCTATTCCAGGCAAGCTGTCCTGTTATGGCAAAAGACTCACCCGAAGACTTGGCAAAAAGAATTCATCAGCTCGAGTATCAGCACTTCCCTCAAATTGTCGAGGATTACTTGAGACAAACACTTTTGAAAGTATGATTAATGCTTAGCTTTGCAGCTTTATTTTTTGGAGGGTCATGAGTAAAGTAAAAATCAAATCAGCACTAGTATCCGTCTTCAACAAAGATGGGCTGGAACCAATTATCAAAAAACTAAAAGATCTTGGCGTTGAGCTTTATTCAACCGGTGGCACACAAAGCTTCATTGAGGATCTTGGAGCCCAAGTAACGGCTGTAGAAAATATTACTGACTATCCTGCAATCTTTGGAGGTCGTGTCAAAACGCTGCACCCTAAAATTTTTGGTGGGATCCTGTATCGAAGGGGTCTGGATAGTGATGAAAAAGAAAAGGGGACGCACGAAATTCCAGCAATTGATCTGGTAATTGTTGACCTGTACCCTTTTGAAGAAACTGTGGCCAGTGGTGCATCAGAAGCTGAAATCATTGAAAAGATCGATATCGGTGGGATTGCACTCATCAGGGCTGCCGCTAAGAATTTCAAAGATGTACTGATCGTCAGTTCCAGAAAATATTATGCAGACTTATTGGAATTGCTTGAAAAAGGTGGTGGAGAAACAGAAATATCAGACAGAAAACTGTTTTCTGCCAGAGCATTTGATACCTCCTCTAATTATGATTCTTCCATCTTCAATTATATGAATGAGGACAAACAAGTCCCATCCATCAAAATCAGTGCAGCTGATGGTAAAGTGCTTAGATATGGAGAAAACCCACATCAAAAAGGGATCTTCTATCCAAATGACAAGCCTTACTTCAATCAGATTCATGGAAAAGAGATTTCCTACAACAACCTGGTGGACATTGAGGCAGCTATTCAATTGATAAGTGAGTTTAAAGATGAAACAGCATTTGGAATCCTGAAGCATAACAATGCCTGTGGAATCTCAAAAGGCAGCAATGTAGCAGATGCCTATAAAAAAGCCTTTGCTGCAGATACGACTTCCGCATTTGGAGGAGTATTGATCAGTAATAAAGAGATTGACATGGATGCAGCTTCAGCAATGAATGACCTCTTTTTTGAGATTCTCATTTCACCGTCTTTTACTTCTGAAGCCCTCGAGATCCTAAAAACAAAAAAGAACAGGATCCTGCTGGAGCTAAATAGATTGTGGGGAGGCAATACAGTATTTAAGTCTATGCTTAATGGGGTACTTGCCCAAGATTATGACAGCAAGACTGATGCGATAAATGACTTAAAGACTGTCACCAAGAAGGCACCAACAACCTCAGAAATTGAAGATCTGATTTTTGCTTCCAAAGTTTGCAAGCATTCCAAATCCAACACTATTGTACTGGTCAAGGATCAGCAGATGGTGGCAAGTGGTGTAGGACAAACGTCCAGAGTGGATGCATTGGAGCATGCGATTCAAAAAGCAAAGCACTTTGGATTTGACCTAAATGGAGCTGTAATGGCTTCAGATGCATTCTTCCCATTCCCTGACTGTGTAGAGATTGCACACAAAGCAGGAATCACTGCTGTAATACAACCAGGAGGATCTGTAAAAGATCAACTATCCATTGATTATTGTGACGAAAATGGGTTAGCCATGGTTTTTACAGGAACAAGACATTTTAAACACTAGTAAACTTTATGAATACAAAACTATTCGTAACTTTCACGCTAAAATTTTGATCAAATAATAAATGGGTTTTTTTGATTTTTTTAATAATGATATTGCAATAGATCTTGGCACAGCCAACACCTTAATAATATATAAGGAGAAAATTGTAGTAGACGAACCATCAATCATTGCAATTGATAAGTCTACAAACAAAGTACTTGCAATCGGAAGAGGGGCCATGCAGATGCATGAAAAAACTCACGAAAATATTAAGACAATTCGTCCACTTAAAGACGGTGTGATCGCTGACTTCCATGCTGCAGAGCACATGATCCGTGGGATGATCAAAATGATAGATAGCAACAATCAAAAATGGTTGCCTTCTTCTCATCGAATGGTCATCTGTATTCCTTCTGGTATCACAGAAGTAGAAAAACGAGCCGTAAGAGACTCGGCCGAACATGCTGGAGCCAAGGAAGTCTACATGATCCATGAGCCAATTGCAGCAGCAATAGGAATTGGCATCAACATCGAACAACCAGTTGGATCCATGGTAGTGGATATTGGGGGAGGTACAACCGAAATCGCTGTGATTGCCCTCAGTGGTATTGTATGTGATCAATCCATCCGGGTTGCAGGAGACTCTTTCAATAAGGACATCCTTGATTACATGCGCAGACAACACAATCTCCTGATAGGAGAGCGTACAGCTGAGCGTGTAAAGATCGAAGTAGGATCTGCACTTACAGAGCTTGATGACGGACCTGAAGATTACGAAATCAGAGGAAGAGATTTGATGACTGGTATCCCTAAAGTCATTAAGATTTCCTATTCAGAGATTGCCTTCGCCATAGACAAATCTGTGTCTAAAATAGAAGAAGCAGTCCTCAAAGCACTAGAGATATCACCACCTGAACTTTCTGCAGATATCTACGACAATGGTATCTATTTGACTGGAGGCGGAGCGTTGCTTCGTGGATTAGACAAACGTCTTTCCATGAAAACAAAGTTGCCAATTCACATTGCAGAAGACCCGTTAAGGGCAGTGGTAAGAGGTACCGGTCTTGCACTAAAACTGCTCAATACTTACAAGCCGGTGCTAATGACCTAGAAATAAATGCGGAACCTTTTAGACTTCCTCTACCGTTACAGAACATTCGGTCTGTTTATTGTATTGGAAGTTTTATGTGCCTGGCTTATTGTTCAATACAACAATAGGTACAATGCATCATTTTTGAATTCATCCAACGCTTTAGCAGCAAGTGTTAGTCAGGCCACTCAAAACACCGAAAATTATTTTAATCTCCAGCAAATTAATCGACAGCTGCTGGAGGAAAATGAACGGCTCAAAGATTCGCTGATCAACCGTCCTCTGATATTTGCAGGAAACGACAGTATCATAGCCAGGTATCATGCCACTAAAGCACGGGTAATTAACAATACTTATAGGAGAAGTATGAACTTCATGACTTTAGATGTGGGTGAGCAAGCAGGCATAGCTCCTGGAATGGGAGTTATTTCTGGCACAGGGGTCATCGGTCAGGTAAAATCAGTATCTCAAAACTTTTCAACTGTGATCTCTTTATTGCATAGAAACCTGATGATAAGCAGCACATTGAAACGAACCAATACTATCTGTACTGTCTCATGGGATGGTCTTTCTCCCATTGAGGCAGAAGTAAAATTTGTTCCAAAACATATAGACTTACAGGTCGGTGATTCCGTAGTCACCTCTGATTATAATTCTGTTTTTCCTCCTGGCATTATGATCGGTATTGTTTCGCAAATAGATGTAAAGGAAGAAGATGTTTATTACGGAGCCAGAATCGATTTGACAACAGATTTCACTTCATTGACATATGCTTATGTGATTTCCGATGACCTGAAAGCTGAACAAGACAGCCTTGAAAACCAATTAGAACAGTGATCAGAATAAATCACATATTACAAGCGAAATATCTGGCTGCATTTCTTTTGATGCAAATACCATTGCTATATCGGTTAGTTTTTTTTGATACGGCATTTGGCTTCTTCTATGTAGGCTACATATTGTTACTTCCTCATGGCACTAACAGAAGCTTGATGATGATCATTGGCATGTTGAGTGGGTTGATCATCGATATATTTTCTAGTACTCCTGGCATCCATGCAGCTGCTTGTGTGTTGGTTACTTTCATTAAAGATTCGTGGTATAATGTTGCCAATGAACATTCCGAAGATGACGTGGATCTATCTGTCAATGCTGTTGGAATGTGGGGGTTTACCAAGTATGCTTTACCTTTAATTTTTATCCACCATTGTATTATTTTTATAGTTGAAAATGGAGGTTTGAATAATTTCTGGTTGTTGTCCGGAAAGGTTTTTTACAGCACCATCCTTAGTTTTATCATCATCCTGACCATTGGTTTTTTGTTGAGTCCCAGAAAACAAAGAATATGAATCGCGGATTGATCATTCAGGTTTTTATCATAACGATAGGTTTTGTTTTTGCCATCAGGCTTCTTTCTATTCAGGTTTTCAATGAGGATTATAAGCTGGCTGCTGAAAACAATGTAATCCAGAAAATCATAGATTATCCGTATCGTGGATTGGTTTATGATCGAAATAATAGCCTCATGGTGTTTAATACACCAGTATATGACCTGATGATAGTCCCAAAAGAAGCTGAGTTAAAGGATAGCACGCAGCTTTGTAAGCTGTTGCAAATCTCTCATCAGGAGTTTATGGAAAAATACGACAAGGCAAAATCCTTTTCTCCTATTCTTGCCTCGAAATTTATGGAGCAAATCCCCAACGACCTATTTGCCTCCATCCAGGATCAGCTGGTTTCTTATTCCGGTTTTTATGCTTTGCCAAGGACAGTTCGGGATTATTCATCTCCCATCATGGCTAATACAATCGGTTATGTAGGGGAGGTAGATAGAAGAACCATAAGAAATGACACTACCAACTATTACAAATCTGGTGACTTCATTGGCATTACGGGGGTGGAAAAAGAATACGAAAAATACTTAAGAGGTAAGCGGGGTACAAGGTACCAAATGGTAAATGTCCAGGGTGTGGTAAAAGGAGCCTTCAAAGAAGGTGAATATGATACTGTTCCAATACCCGGAGAAAATATCCAACTAACCATCGACCTGGAGCTTCAGGAGTATGCAGAGAAGCTCCTCAAAGGAAAAGTAGGGGGAGTAGTTGCGCTCAATCCCGCAACTGGTGAAATATTAACCATAGCATCTTACCCATCATACGATCCATCCAATTTAAGTGGACGGGATCGTGGTAAAAACTTCGTAGAAATTCAAAATGATACCCTTAAGCCTTTATTTAATCGACCACTCCAGGCTACCTATCCGCCAGGTTCCATGTTTAAGGTAGTTCAGTCACTCATTGCATTGGAAGAAGGTCAGCTGGGTCCGGACGAAAAGATTATGTGCGAAGGTGGACTCATAGGTGACCTCGCTCCTCCGGGGATATATGATGTAAGAAAAGCGATTGAGAAATCATCTAATAATTTCTATTTCAAAGTATTTAAAAGAGTCATACAACAGGGTTTTGACGAAAGCGCCTTTATCGATTCCAGAATTGGGTTAGAGAAGTGGCATAGGTATATTGACAATTTTGGTCTGGGAAGGAAGTTGGGAGTTGATATCCCAAATGAATCTCCTGGATTTGTGCCTTCACTACCGTATTATGACAGAGTCTATGGTGAAAACCGATGGAAGTTTTCCAACATATATTCTTTAAGCATCGGGCAAGGTGAGCTGCTGGTCACACCTATCCAGATGGCTAACCTGTGTGCCATTATGGCCAATAAAGGATACTACATTACCCCACATATAGTTAAGAGCATCGATGGTGAGCCTGTACAGAACTTTGCAAGAAATGAAGTGGGCATATCCGAGGAAAATTTTGGTCCTGTCATTGATGGAATGGAAAGGGTGGTGCTTCATGGATCTGGTCTCAGAGCAAGAATGCCTGATATTTCCGTATGTGGAAAAACCAGTACTGTTGAAAATCCTCATGGCGAGGATCACTCAGGATTCATGGGATTTGCTCCAAAAGAAAATCCACAAATTGCCGTGGCGGCTTACGTGGAAAATGCCGGTTGGGGAGCCAGGGCCGCAGCGGCTACCGCCAGTCTTATCATTGAAAAATACCTCAATGGAGAGATAAAGCGGACATGGCTTGAAGATTATGTACTGAAAGGCGACTTTGCCGACAAAAAGGTTGAAAAAGTAGAGAAAAAGGATACGTTGCAGCTCAAACCATTGAAAGAAGTAGCAGTCACATTGCAATGAGGGGAGATCAACTGATATATCGCCTCGATTGGATTACAGTTTCCATTTATTTCGTATTAGTAATTGGTGGTTGGCTGAGCATTTATGCAGCAGAATATAACCCGGATATTAACAACAGCATTTTTAGCTTCAATTCAAGTGCTGGAAGACAATTTGTTTGGATCACTACTTCAATTGGGTTAATTACTTTTATCATGCTACTGGATTTTAGGATTTATGATGCCGTATCCTATTTTGTGTATGGAGGAGTGATTATCCTCCTGATTGCCGTACTCTTTTTTGGAAAAGAAGTGGCAGGATCAAAATCCTGGTTTGGTATAGGAAGCTTTGAGTTTCAACCTTCAGAATTTGCCAAGTTCGCTGCGTGTCTGGCATTAGCACGCTACTTTAGCAAAAGCACGAGAAAAACATCAGAACTGAATGTTCAGATCATAGGATTCCTACTGTTCTTCGTTCCCATGATCCTGGTAATACTGCAGGGAGACGCCGGTACTGCGATCGTATTTGCCGCACTGGTAATCGTACTTTTCAAGGAAGGAATGCATCCAATCTTTCTGGTCGGTGCAATAGGTATCGCAGTCCTGTTTATTCTGACTTTGTTGCTATCCCAGCTAGTATTGCTTATTTGTATTGCTGCTATTGCCATGCTGATCGTTGGTTTGGTAAGCAAATCTTTAAATAAAATTGCCGTGACCATCATCACTGCAATCGTAGCAATAGCTTTTGTGTTTAGTGTGGACTTTATACTCACCGAGGTATTAAAACCACACCAGCAAAAAAGAGTTATGTCTTTGGTTAATCCCAATGCTGATCCATTAGGTATTGGGTGGAATGTAACGCAATCAAAAATAGCTATTGGCTCCGGGGGTTGGGTAGGGAAAGGTTACCTTGAAGGAACTCAAACAAAGTTTGATTTTGTACCCAAACAAACCACAGATTTTATCTTTTCTACGATTGGAGAGGAGCAGGGTTGGATAGGAAGTGTGTTGCTTATCGCAGCTTTCACTACACTGCTTGTTAGGTTGATTTACCTGGCCAATAGACAAAAATCTGCCTTTGCAAGGATTTATGGTTATGGTGTTACCTCAATCCTTTTTATCCATTTTGCCCTCAATATTGCCATGACAATCGGGCTATTTCCAGTTATTGGAATTCCTCTTCCCTTCTTCAGCTATGGTGGTTCAAGCTTATGGGGCTTTACCTTATTATTATTTGTTTTTATCAAGTTGGATGCCCACAGAATGCAGGTACTCCAAAGGATGTAGAATCTATCTGAACCTTCTAAACACCACCTTTAGCAGTTCTTTCACTTCGACACTGTTCATGTCCCAGGAGTAATCCTTTGAGTAGTTTGACACCAGCATTTCAACCGACTCATCAAAGGAATCACAAGATTCAATTTTTTCTACAGCGTCAAGAAATATACTTTTCTCACCACCAAATAGTTCTGTGGTAAACATATATTCCTGATTTACCGAAACAGCCTCCAGCACTGAAGAGATTTTCTTTTGCTGGTGTCTGGCAGCTACAGATACCTGCTCATCATTTTCCTGATCCTCTTTAAATTGATCGTTGAGTGTTTCCTCGGTCCTGGCATATTTTTGATTTAGTGAATCGTCTAACTCAACCCGATCTTCTTCACTCGCTTCTGAGTGAGCATAACCATTACCTGTAGGCTCATCATCCTGATCAAGGTCTTCAGATTCTTCATTTTCATCAAGGATCGAAGTTTCCTCCTCCACTTCCTGCTCTGGTTCGGCATCATCAGACGAGTCCTCTATTTCATCCTCTGGATAATCTTCCTCAGGTTTATCCTCAACACTGTCAAAGAAATTTTCTTCAACATCATTCTTTACCTCCAGAACCATTTCTTCTTCTGTTTCCTCATCAACAGACTCCTCTTCAGTTTCCACCAGGCCACTTAAAGAAATCTCCAACACCTCGCTCAGGACCCCCAACTCCTTTTCGATGATAGCGTCTTTGGATTTTTGATCCATCAATTGATCCCACTCATCTAAAAATTCCGCAACTCCCATCTCAGACCTTTCGGCGATCAGGTATGAAAGATCGTCCTGATAAACCTTAAAATATTTTGAGATACTCTTTATTGCCGAAAGCTGCTTGTACTCTTTTTCTTCAACTTCTGCCCTTAAGGTCTCACCGGGAAAAAATACCCAACTCAAAGTATCCTTAACTCCATTCTCAAGTAAGGGCTTCAGATCTTCATGTGATACTTCAATGTGTTGAGAAAGCACATTCATATAAGTAGTTAGCGCTTTTTTTACCTCATCATTTTTAAAATTGAAGTATGGACTTTCCAACTTCTTCATCTCATCCTGCCATTGTCCATACAATAGCTTCAAGACGAAAAAGTTCACCTGCCTGGACGGTGTGAGATTTAAGATCCCCTTGCCATTTACAGCACTGTCCGACCCTGGAAGATTAGCAATAATTTTTTCTGCAAAATCTCTTGAGTAATTACTTATAAACTGATCATTGATATTATTTGCCATCTCAATTTTACTTACATACCACGCTCAGAGCAGGTCTTACCAAACAAAGTAAAGCTATTTATTGTGGCTCTAAAACGAAAGATCAAACGATTATTTTCCATTATGAATCTTTGATAGGTCACAGCTAAACCCATATCCACTAAATTTGATACGCCTAGCAACTAATTATGTTTGTAGAACCTCAAATAGTTAATAAAAAATCAGGCAACATCGGATGGATCGAGGTCATTTGTGGTTGTATGTTTTCTGGTAAAACTGAGGAGTTGATCCGTCGAATAAACAGAGCCCTGATTGCTAACCAAAGCGTTGAGATTTTCAAACCCAAAATCGAAAACAGGTATCACAAGACAAAGGTAATCTCGCATAATCAAAAACAGGTCCACTCCACTCCGGTGGGTTTTGCCAATGATATCCTACTTCGTGCAGACAAGTGTGATGTGGTAGGCATTGACGAAGCGCAATTTTTTGATGATGAGATTCTGAATGTTGTAAGTAAGCTTACACTTCAGGGTAAACGGGTGATCATTGCTGGGTTAGACATGGATTTCAAAGGAAGGCCATTCCATCCGATGGACAAGCTGATGGCGATTTCGGATTTTGTTACTAAAGTTCATGCTATTTGTATGAGCTGTGGGGGCATAGCCACGTTTTCTCACAGGAGAACGAAATCCAAACAGACCATTGTGCTAGGTGAGAATGATATTTATGAGGCTTTATGTAGATCATGCTTTTATGCTAAAAATAAACCTAAGTAGTCTCTTTTGGCTTCTGGTCTTATCAACTGTTTCGGCTCAAAACATTCCCCTGGAGACATGGAGGACTCATTTTAGCTACAATAAAGTAGAGTTGATAGAGAAGGCGGGTAATAAAATCTTCTGTGCTGCAGAAAATGGGCTTTTTTATTATGATCTGCAGGATGAAAGTGTGAATAAGGTCACCAAAATCAATGGCCTCTCTGATGTGGGTATCACGTCAATGGCTTTTAATGAGTTGGAAAATATACTGGTCATCGGATATAGTTCTGGAGGTATTGATCTCATAACTGATGCTGGAACGACCAAGTTTCCAGATTTTAAGGCAACTGACCTGGTAACAGATAAAGCAATAAAAGACATTCAATTTTGGAAGGATGATGTATTAATAGCAACCTCACTCGGTGTTATTGTTATCTCTATTTCCAAACAAGAAATCACTGAAAATTTCCGCTCTATTGGATTGAACGGTGTAGACGTTTCCGTAACGAACCTTCTTGTTGACGAAGATGACCTTTGGGCAATTACCAATCAAGGAATTCAGCGAGGAAGTTTGAATGACAACCTACTGGATTTTAATAACTGGAGCTTTTTTGAAGAAACAGATTCTCAGAAAAATAGCTTCTTTGGTAAAACCAGCACTAATATTCATTGCATTAAAAATGATACAATTGTCCTGACTTATGAAAACGATTCCTGGGTTGAAAGCAGTGCAGTCATTCCTTCTCCTGTTGTTGCATTGCAAAGTGCGTCAGAATTAATGATTGGTACAGCAAATAGCATCTTCAGCTTCGATGGCAATACCTTGAATGTTGAATTAAATCTACAATCCATTCTGATTCGTGACTTTATCTTTTCCGATGAATATTGGCTTGGGACAGAAAAAAATGGGCTGGTAAGGCAGATGACAAGCGAAACAATCTTTCCCGAGGGCCCTATCAATGACACACCAAGTAATATAGTTGCAGAAAAAGGTCAGATTTTTCTCTTCTATGGTCCATCCCCTGAATCCTATCAGGGAGAGAGTGATGGATTGGGATATAATTTTTTTGATGGCAATATCTGGAGCTATCAAATAGTTGATGGCTTTTATAATCTATCAGATATTGCCTTCCATAACAGTAGGGGATATTTATCGTCTGTTGGCTATGGAATCTACTCCATGGAGGATGACCTGGTTTTGAATCATCTCAATAGTTCACTTGCTAATAGTAAATCTGGTCTGGGTCCTATGATTTCTGACCTTGCGCCGTCCCGATTACTTTGGATGGCTTCTTATAACAGTAATAGTCCAATAATTGTAATGGAGGAGAATGGTGAAATTGTTACTTACAATGAATCAATCGTTGGAACAGACAAACCTGAAAAAATCCTTCACACCCAGGAAGGCCCCATTATAATTCAAAATTCTTCTGCTGAGGGAGGTGGGTTCTTCACATTTGCCCAGCCGAATGAACTGGCTCGATTCAGTACTGCAAACGGCCTGCCATCCAACAACATCAATGTACTGGAGGTGGACTTCGAAGACGATGCCTGGGTAGGGACAGAGAAAGGACTCATTACATTCCCTGATGCCTCGTTTCTTCCTGAATTTTCTCAACCAGTGAATCCAACTTTCGAAAACACGCTGCTATTTGAGGATGACAATATCTTTGATCTGGCTTTTGATGGAGGAAACAGACTGTGGATCGCCACCAAAGATGGTCTATGGGTTTTCAATGCTTCATTCACAGCCCTGGATCATTTTTTCACGTCAGAGAATAGTCCATTGCCATCCAACAAAATCTCCCAACTGGTCTATAATCCTGATAATGGTGAAATGTATATCCAAACAAACAAAGGATTGGTTTCTTTCAGAGGTAGCTCATCTGCTGGAAAGGACCACTACAATGAAGTAAGTATTTTCCCAAACCCGGTCAGACCCAACTTTGCTGGTCTGGTGGGTATCACCGGCTTACAATATGATACCCATGTCAAGATCACCAATATCGATGGTAAGCTGATCCGTGAATTGGAAACAAACGGCGGAACGGCTTCCTGGGATCTTCTTGACTACAACAACGTCAAGGTGAATTCCGGAATCTATATTGTCTTTACTTCCACCAATGATGGGAAAGAGAAATATGTTGGTAAAATAGCTGTGGTAAACTAATGATCCGGAAGACAAGAGGTATCGTCATTCATTACATCAAGTATCAGGACTCCTCCATCATTGTGAAAATATTTACAGAGGAATTTGGACTGGTCCCTTTTTTGGTAAATGGCATAAGAAGTAGCAAGTCAAAGCGTAGTATCGGTTATTTCCAACCCTTCTCATTGCTCGATCTGGTTGCCTACATCAAAGACGGGCGAGAGATCCAACGCCTTTCGGAATACAAGTACCTGAAGACTACCCATTCTATTACACAGAACATAAAAAAGTCTACGATAGTATTATTTCTTTCCGAAATATTGGGAAAGGTGCTACACCATGAAGAAGGGACTCAGCAGGAGCTTTTTCAGTTTCTTCACGATATGACTGTTTTATTGGATTCCATCAATAAAGGGATCGAAAACTTTCACTTGCATTTCCTCATTCGATTTACCCCATACTTGGGTATAGGAATCACAGATGAAGAAAGTTTCCTGGAGTCGATGGAGATGGAAAGCCCGGACAGCACTACCATGAAATACATTTCTAACCTCGTTCATTCCGACCTGGAGGATACCATTACTTCATCTGGCATAGAGCGGCTTAAAGCGCTGGATCTGATCATCCAATATTACAATCATCATGGAACTCCGATGGGAGAGATCAAATCTTTGAAAGTGCTTCATCAAGTGTTCAGCTAGTCATATTTTCAGTTATTTTTGAAAAGAAACATCACAGAATATGGCTAATAAGTTATTCTCAGAAATTCCATCCCTGGACCTACTTGATTTTAAATCTGGTGACCCTGAACGAAAAAATGATTTTGTTCGTGCCCTTGGACAGGCTTATGAGAATATAGGATTTGTGGCTATAAAAAACCATGGGTTATCCAATGAGCTCACACGTGCTCTTTATGACTCTGTAAAGACATTTTTTTACCTGGACGATGATGTAAAAAAGCAATACGAACGCCCGGATCTCTTTGGTCAGCGTGGGTACATCAGCAAGGGAAAAGAAAAAGCTAAAGACAGACATACTGGTGATCTCAAAGAGTTTTATCATGTTGGGCAACCAGATGAGAATAAGCTGAGTGATTACCCGGACAACATTTGGCCAACTGAGGTTCCTGAATTTAAGAACCATACGATCAAAGCCTTTCAGATTCTGGAGAAAACCGGTATTGAAATGCTTCGGGCAATTGCCATTTTCCTGGGACTGGAGGAGAACTACTTTGATGACAAAGTAAGGCAGGGGAACAGCATTTTGCGACAAATTCACTACTTCCCCATTGAAGATCCAGACGCCATTCCCGCAGATGCTGTGCGAGCCGCTGAACATGGTGACATTAACCTGATCACGCTGCTAATGGGAGCCAGTGCTGATGGCCTTCAGGTACTAAGACGAGACGGTCAATGGATCCCGATCACAGCTTTGCCTGACCAGGTAGTGGTAAATGTGGGTGACATGTTATCCCGCCTGACAAACAATAAACTGAAATCCACCATACACCGTGTGGTGAATCCACCTAAAGAAATGATGAAAACTTCAAGGTTTTCCATTCCATTTTTCATGCATCCTATTTCAGAAATGGATCTCAGTTGCCTGGAAAACTGCATTGATGAAAAAAATCCCAAACAGTATAGTGATATCACTGCCGGTGAATTTCTTAACTTACGGCTAAGAGAAATTGGGCTAAAGGCATAGATGACTTTTAGGACCGTACGATACTTCATTTTCCTTAGAGACGTTCTGATTCTTTCAGTTACCTCATTTGGTGGACCACAAGCTCACCTGGCAATGTTTCTTGACATGATGGTAAAGAAACGTGGCTACCTGAGCGAACAGGACCTGATAGAGCTATATGCTCTCTGCCAGGTACTTCCCGGACCTACCTCTACTCAAACCATTACAGCACTTGGATTTAAAATTGGTGGTCCCGGACTGGCATACCTTACTTTACTTACCTGGATGCTTCCTGCTGTGAGTATCATGATCACCATGGGGATCTTCATGACCTACTTTCAGGAAATGAATATTTCACTTGACTTCCTGAAGTTTATCCAACCCATTGCTGTAGGCATTGTAGCATATTCATCCTATCGTATCAGTAGTAGTGTTGTATCTACCCGTACGGGCTTCTTTTTGATGTTTATTTCAGCTTTTGTGGCTTACATATTCAGATCACCATGGACCTTCCCAATCATTATGCTTTTTGGTGGGTTTGTTACAGCCTTTAAGTTCAAACAACAACCTATTGAGGAAAAAGACAAAATAAAGATTAACTGGTCGAACTTTATTCTGTGGATCTCCGTACTGGTTTTTGCGGCTATTTTAGGAGGTATCACCAAATACCTGCCTATTAGACTCTTTGAAAACTTTTACAGGAATGGATCCCTGATTTTCGGTGGTGGTCAGGTTTTGGTCCCACTTTTATACACGGAATTTGTTGAATTCAAAAAGTATCTCACCTCGGAAGAATTCCTTTCAGGCTATGGGTTCGTTCAAGCTTTACCGGGTCCTGTATTCTCATTTAGCGCCTATGTTGGTACACTTAGTATGCGGGATGCATCCATCAGTCAGCAGATACTCGGCGGACTAATGGCTACGGCAGGAATATTCCTTCCCGGTACATTCTTTATCTTTTTTGTGAGTCGATTCTGGGAGGAGCTTAAAAAATACAGGGTGGTGAAAGCATCCCTGGAAGGAATCAACGCCGTGAGCTCAGGGCTTGTGATTGCAGCCACTTTCTTGCTGTTGGAACCTATCTCACAAACCACTTTAAACTACACGATCATTCTGAGCACAATATGCCTGATGTTCTTCACAAAGATCCCCACCCCTTTCATTGTGATTATTGGCCTAATCACAGGAATCATCTTTAGCTAGAACCTGCTAAACCATAACATATAAATCTATATGTAAGCTTTAATAATCGTAACAATACTTCGATTTGTTTTTAGCAGATGCAAGATTTTTGGATCAGGATTGCATTATCTCATACATCTGAGACTTTTTCAGCAGATCCTAGGTACAAAAAAACCCGACTATTTCTAGGCGGGTTCTTTTAAAAGCTTATTGAAACTTTTTATTGCTCAGCAGGAGGGTTTATGCCAAGCTTCTTCAAGATAAGATTTGTAACATCATCCTGCTCTCTGGCATATAGAATAACATCAACGCCCGGAGCCCCCAGGTTGAAGATGTGGGAATAGCCATTTTCTTTGGCTACCTCTTCAATGGCCTTCCCAATTTTTTCATAAACAGGCTTTAGCAATTCATTTTGCTTATTCTGAATTGATTGCTGAGCTTCTTGCTGGAACTTCTGTAAACTTTGGTCCAAAGCATTAATTTCCTGTTCCTTATCAGCTCTTATGAGCTCATCCCAGGTAGCTGCATTGGCCTGGTAATCAGCATATTTATTTTGTAGCTCTTTTTGTTTAGCCTGCAATTGATTTTGAAGAATCTTACCCCTGCTTTCCAGATCAGTTTGAATCTGCTTGGCTTCAGGCATCAGATTCAATATGTAATCAGGTGTGGTATAACCAATCTTTAAATCACCCTGTGCTGCAGCTACAAACGTAATTGCAGTAAAGGCTATTGCTATCAATAATGATCTCGTTTTCATAATTGTTAAATGTTCATTTATCTAGCTTCTTCCCAAAATCGTTCCGAAACTACTTTTCTTCTTAATTATTTTCTGTCTCTTTATTTTCTCCTATACCCAAATCTTCAATGACATAATCCGTATAATCATGTACCGGATTGGTATAAATCATTACCAACTCGCCGGATTTATCAAATACTATTTCAAGTCTGTTATTCTTGGCTACACGTTCTACAGCCTCGAATACGCGGTCCTGGACAGGCTTTATGAGTTCTTTTTTCTTTAGAAAATAAAGACCGTCCGACCCAAAAATCTGTCGCTGAAAATCCTTCACCTCTCTCCACTTTCTGTCTATTTCCTGCTTTCTCTCTGCCTTTAGCTCGGCAGTGAGTAACACTTCTTCAGCTTTCAGGGCTATCTCCATCTCCTCTACTTCAGCCAGCTTTTGTTGGATTTCACCCTCCCAACCCTTTGCCAGGGTTTCAATCTCCGCCTGTGCAGACTTATACTCAGACATTCGACTCAGAATATACTGCGTGTCAACATATCCGAATTTTTGGGCAAAAATATCATTTATCCCCAAAAGAAAAAGAAAAAGAAAAAATGGTGCTATTCTTTTCATTAACTTATCTGATCTGTTGACCAAGAGAGAAGTGGAATTGTGATCCGCTGATATCAAGCTGACCCGGTGCGGGATCCAATCCATATCCCCAATCCAGTCCGAGCAATCCGAAGGCAGGCATAAAGATCCTTACACCTAAACCGGCCGACCTTCTAAGATCATATGGGTTAAACTCATTAAATCCCTGCCAGTTGTTTCCTGCTTCGAAGAATCCCTGCACATAAATTGTTGCCGAAGGATTCAATGAAACCGGATACCTCAGCTCCATCACATATTTTGAGAATATCGTTCCACCACGGATCCCTTCAGCGTCTATCGGGGTAATGCTGTTGTTTTCATAACCACGGAGGCCAATAACATCAGTACCCAACAGGAAGTTCTGACCAGTGAGACCATCACCTCCCAGCTGGAATCGCTCGAAAGGACCAACCCCAACCTTGTCGCTATACGATCCGATATACCCAAAGTGGGCCCTTGGTGCCAATACAAGATCTCCAATTAGCTTCAGGTAATATTTTGCATCAAAATTCCATTTGTGGTACTCCAGCCATTTGTACTTTTCCTCGTTGGAAGCATTCTCATAGTCAATATCTCTAAAGAATGACAGAGGCGGTGTAAATGAAGCACTCAATGAAACAGCGGAGCCGGTACGTGGATACATCGGGCTGTCGAAAGAGTTTCTCGCTATAGTGGAATTAAAGATTACACTATTTGAGACACCCGTCGGGAATCCTAATGAATTACCATAGTTGAACAGATCATACTTCTGATACTGTAGATAATTACTTACAGTAAAATAGTCATCAGGCCACCTTACGTTTCTACCTAATGAAACTGTTACACTGGATACCTTAAGATAACCCCGGAATTCATCGGGATTGAAGAAACTCGTACGCAACCTGGAGATAGAGTGGCTAAAACTCACCCCAAAGTTATTTCTTCTTTTGCCGCCAAGCCATGGCTCATTAAAGGACACTGAATAACTCTGGAAGCTCTTTCCATTGGCCTGGAGTCTAATAGAAAGCTTCTGCCCATCACCCATAGGTAGTGGTCTCCATTTCTCGAAATGGGGGATATTACGCATGGAGAAGTTGTTGAAGCTTAAACCAAGCGTACCTACAAATCCATAGATACCTCCCCAACCTCCGGAAAGTTCAATCTGGTCATTCGGCCTTTCTACAAGTTGCCATTCAATATCTACTGTCTCTTTTACTGGATTTGGTTTTACGTCAGGCTCAATCTGCTCAGGATCAAAATACCCAAGCTGCGAAAGCTCTCGCTGCGTCCTGATAAGCTCAGACCTGTTGAATTTCTGACCGGGAACTGTTCTCAGCTCTCGGTAGATCACATGGTCATTCGTTTTGTCATTACCACTGATGGTTACTTTATCGATGGTGGCCTGAGCACCCTCAAATATCCTCATCTCCAGATCTACAGAATCCTCGTTAAAACCTACTTCAATAGGTTCTACCCTGAAAAATAAATACCCATCATCCATATAAAGACTACTGATATCGGCGCCTGTCGGGTTGAACTGAAGTCGCTTGTTGACTAGCTCGAGGTCATAAACATCCCCTTCATCGATACCTAGTACACGCGCCAGAATTTCATCATCATACACATAGTTTCCTGACCATGAGATGTCTCCAAAATAGTATTTCTTGCCCGGGTCAACCACAAAATCAATATTGAGATGCTTGTTGTTGATATTATAAACGGAGTCTGTGAGGATTTCAGCATCCCGATAACCCTTAGACTGATAAAATGCAATAAGTTTCTTTTTGTCTTCATCATACTCAGACTGGATATACTTTGATGACTTAAAGAAATTCACATTTAGATGCTCAGCGATGTATTCACTAATCTCATTTTCATCTGTCTCTTTTCTATGGGTAATAAAGTGAAACAGGTTTACCGGATTCAGCAGATTGAGTGTTTTTGACAGGAGATCAGTAGGTAGCGTAGCTTTGGGCAATTCACCGGTCTTCTTAAGCTTACTCCTAAGCTTGGCTGAAGGAAAAATTGTATCTCCTTCGAAGGTGATATTCTTGATCTTGACCTTTTTGTTTTTGTCTACAATGATTCTAATTCCAGCACCATTATTTATCACTGTATCTTGCGAAGGCACCACTTTCACCTGGGCATTCAGGTAACCTTTACTTTCAAAATATTTTTTTACCGTGAGCTCAGTATTTTTCATAGTCACGTCAGTGAGGATACGTCCTTTAGACAGATCCACCTTCTCCTTCAGCTCACTCTCCTGGCTCCGGTTTACTCCCTCGAACTCATAATTTACCAATCGGGGCCGCTCGGTAAGTTCTATTTGCAACCAAATCTGGCTACCTTCAACTTTGCTAGCAGTGATATTGACATTTCCAATGATCCCCTGCTTCCACAACTTCCTGATGGCCATAGATATATCATCGCCAGGAATTTTGATCTTATCACCTACTTTTAATCCTGAAATAGAGATCAATGCATTATCGTCAAGAAATTGCACCCCAGACACAGTAATCTCCGCAATCTCATATTCCCTGGGATTGGAATAATTGATAGAAAGCCCATCCTGGCTTGTAGCATCCGCTTGTTTTCTTCCAAAATTTACCTGGGCCGAAACCTCAAGCAGAGAAAACAAAATAATAACTATGGTGAGCAGACTCCCCTTCATCCCTTAAATATTGATTTGTTCACTAATCAGTCCGAACCTTCGTTCTCGTTGTTGAAATGAAATGATGGCTTCATGAAGGTCTTTTTTCCTAAAATCAGGCCATAAAACATCAGTAAAAACCATTTCTGTGTAGGCCATTTGCCATAACAGAAAGTTGCTAATTCTTTTCTCTCCGCTGGTTCGAATGAGTAATTCCGGTTCTGGAAAACCAGCGGTAGACAAATGAGATTGGAAAACCTCATGGGTCAATTCTTCCGGAACAATTTCACCACTTCTCACCTTCTCTCCTATCTTCTTTGTAGCATTAAGGATATCCCATCTGCCACTGTAATTCAAGGCAAGAATTAGATTCAAACCAGTGTTACCACTTGTTTTCTCCTGAGTATCCAACAGCTTTTCCCTTGCATTTCCAGGTAGTTGGTTGATCTCACCGATGGAATGTAACCTGATATTGTTTTCCATCAGGGTACCATACTCATCATTGATAGTCGAGACCAATAAAGACATCAACCCGTCTACTTCAATCTTAGGTCGTGCCCAGTTTTCGGTAGAAAAGGCATAAAGAGTCAGGCATTCCACTCCCAATTCGGCACATCCCTCACTTGCTTCACGCACTGCTTTTATTGCATTTCTGTGTCCAAAAATCCTGGCAGCACCTTTTTTCTTTGCCCAACGCCCGTTACCATCCATTATAACGGCAACATGCTTTGGTAGATTGCCTAAATCAATTTGCTCCTTCAATCCCATACAGGCCTAAAAATTCCAGTTTACAAAGGTGTGTTATTTTTTGGTTTTACCCTGATTTATTGAAGAATTTAACTGATTTTAACGTGAAAAAAGGGACTTATTAGGTCTGTATGAAAACGGGCAGGGTATTTCATACAATACATAGGTGAGGCTGATACTGGTGAAAAAATACCAGTCATTGGTGACCGGGTCCCCATATTGATAGTCTTTGATGATCTGCTCACTGTCGCCAATACCATCCAGATAGTCGAAAAATGTCTTTCTTGCTCCGGCTTCCAGCCCTAAACATAACTGCTTACCAATCATCTTTTTGAAGCCCATACCCATGGGTATAACTGGTTGCAGTTCACTAAACTGTGCTTTCGTCATGTCTGGACTTCCAAGCTTCAGTACACCAAACCCCATGAATATGAAAGGGGACCAATCTAAATATGTGTCAGGGCCTCGAAAATCGAGGAAGTGATATTCGGCAATGGTGCTTAATTCAAAAATGCTTTGGTTGAAAGAATGCACCCTTTCCTGAGCCAATGCATCTACTGGATTTTCGTCATTTCCACGAAGCTGTCCATAAGCCAAGGAGAATCGTACTGTCGCATATTCTGTAAAATTCAACTTATAAAGTGCCTGCCCACCGATTCCGGATTGGCCTGGCCTGGGATAACCATTAAGATCTCCCAGGTAATTGAAACTTCCCACCCCAGCCCCAAATTCAATGAATTGAGCAGATGCCCTTAGAGTAAGGAATAATATAAGTGAAAAGGAAAAAGCGCTTTTCAAGTTTACCTCGTTTTGTGAGAAATCGCAGTCCTTGGGTAGATGAGGTAAGTAATTTTAATGGTTGTCATGAAAATCATGTCATTTCTGTCAGGATTTCCACGGATTGAGCCGTCAAGACCTGTGCCATTACTACCGTTGATCCTATATGTTTCGCCGCTCCCATAGGTATTGTTAATAATGTTCAGGTTTTCTGCTCTTTGCTCGTTATTCCAAGCAGAAACTGGCTCTGAAGACCTATCCGACATAATTCTCGCCACAGGGTCTTCAAATCTATCCAGGTTCACATAGGTACCACTAACGTCATCTATGTAGTCAGTAAACAAAAAGCGATAACCAAATTCTACGCCTGCGTCGAATGGACCTGGCAAGGCCATTCGCACACCAATCGCAATTGGAATCGAAAGCTGAAACTGACTGTAAGGTTTAACGCTACTTCCATCAAGGAATTGTCCTTCAGTTCCTAATGGCCTCAGTTTCACCCATTCTCCACTCTGAGACAATTCATCACTTGTATTATTTGCCTGATAATCAAATTGAGGGACTTTTCCTCTTGGCTCATGATGGAATACAGCTACACCAAAGAATACATACGCATTCATTCTTGCCCTGGTAGTGATACCACCGGAAGTTGGCATGATGTAATATTCAAACCCGGCCTGAAGCTCTTTAATGTCATTTCTGAAGCTGAGGTTTCGAGCGTACCTGGGCGCTGACGCTTCGTCCTGAGGATCTGAAGTGAAGTCATCTCCTTTAATGCGACCCCAGCTCAAGGCTCCTCTAAAAGACATGGTTGGACTAAACCTATAGCCCAGTGCAGCCCCAAAACCAGGCCTTGTAAAGCTGATATCAGTACTTGCAGCTTGATTTAGCGGTGCAAGATCCCCAAAGTAGTTTAATGCATTTACATTAAATGATGCAAAGTAGTGCGGTCTGAATTTACTCTGCGCAAACCCTTTGTAGTGGGAAATAACCCTGTTTGTTTCTCTTCTTATCTTATACTTTCTACTCTGTGCTTCTACTATAGAAGACCCGCATAAAACAAGTAGGAAAGCAAGCAAATGGACTTTTTTGAGCATTTATTAACAAAATTTCGTGTAAGTGTACTCATGACTGGTTAGTCCAAACACAAATTTAATTTCTCTTATCAAAACCCCAAGACAATTTTGTTCTCAATGTATCCAAAAAAGAAATTCCCTTAATTCTAATCAATTTCGCTGAAAAATCAGCTTTTGAGACAGATAAAGTCTTGGAATGATCTATACTTTCTGACCTCGAATCTAATGAAACGAGGAAAGATTGATTTCGACTTTCAATCTTGAAAGTAAGTTTACTCTCCTCTGAAATTATCAATGGTCTCACGTTTAAATTATGTGGACTCACCGGTGTGATAATGAAATTCTTAGTATGAGGCATAATGATTGGCCCTCCACAACTCAGGGAGTAACCAGTAGAACCTGTTGGCGTCGAAACCATTAAACCATCAGCCCAATAAGTGTTTAGATATTCCCCGTCCAGGTAACATTTTACCACAATCATGCTGGACGTATCTTTTCTGATAATCGAGAATTCGTTCAAAGCAAAGTTTTTCCCTTCGAACAACTGGTCTTCCGAGGTGAATTCTAATAAGGTTCTTATGTCAAAATCAAATTCATTCTGAAAATACAGGTCGAGGGCTTCATTTAAATTGTCCTTTGAAATGGTGGCTAAAAAACCCAACCGACCAGTGTTGATTCCCATAATGGGCAATTCGGATTTCCCCACGTGGGTGATGGTCTCAAGCAAAGTACCATCTCCTCCCAGGCTGGCAATAAATTCAAATGATTCCATTTCCTGCCTGGGCTTATATTCGGGAAACTCCTCGAAAGACAATGTATGATTCTTCTCTTTAAGTATAGAAGAAACAAAAATCTCCTTCTTTTCCTGTTTTAGTCTGTCCAGAAATGTTCTGACCGAATCAATTGAGTTTTCGGTGATTTGATGACCATGAATCGCTACTTTAGACATGACTAAATTTTGATGTAGCGCATCAGAATGTCTATTCTTTCTTTATCATCCCGTGTGGCAGCAGCCGTATTAAAGGCATTGATGACAGTGTATCCACTATTTTCTAGTGTTGACACAATTTGAGAAACTTCCTCTTTATTGATTTTTAATGTCAAAGATACCTTGGCAGGATCCTCATCATTCGGGGCCAGGTAACTACTTAAAATTTTCGCTTCGTTGGATTCTATTATCCTGCTGATTTCGCTTAATGAATAATCCTGTATTTTGAGTTTTAGTATGAGAATAGCACCAGGAGTGCTCACAGAAGATGATTTTGCAAAAACTTCAACTACATCTTCGGTAGTAATTACCCCGAGGTAATGATTTAAAGCATCTACAACAGTGACAAGCCTAAATCCTTCAACATTAGATATTTTAAGGACCTCATAATAATGTTGATCTTCAAATACAACACAATTTTTGCCTACAAGTGGATACTCTTTTACCGTATCATATTGCAACTCATCATTGAGCAGCATTTCCTCATCAAGAAAGCCTAAGAATTGATTGTCATCAACCACAGGAAGCTCAGAGAGCCGAAGCTCATCCATCCACAATTTAGCTTTTGCGATTCTATCGGTAAGCTTCAGTGGTGGCACCATATAGTTGATTAAATCTTTGGCAATCATACCAACTCCTTTTCTTTTAGAAATTCTTCTACAAGATTATTAAATTCTTCAGGTTTTTCCATCATAGGTGCATGGCAGCACTCATCAATGAATCTCAAAGTGGAATTTGGGATCAACTGATTAAACTCATGACCCACAATAGGCGGGGTGATCGTATCGTTCAGCCCCCATACCAACAATGTCGGTACGGTAATTTTTGTTACCTCGGTTGCCATATTGTTTCGCTGTGCGGATTTGGCAAATGCTACAATATTTAAACACTTGGAAATACTCTTTGTTGTCTCAAATACTTCATCAATGAGCTCTTTGGTAGCAGTCTTTGGGTCATAAAAAGTATGCGCAACACGTTCTGCCACAAATTCATAACTTCCTCTTTTAGGAAACGACGCTCCCATAGAATTTTCAAAAAGGCCTGAACTCCCGGTTAGTATCAGGGACTTAACATTTTCCTGGTTTTTAAGCGTATAAATCAATCCGATATGGCCTCCTAAAGAATTCCCAATGAGATGAAGGTCTTTGAGACCCTTCAACTTCACAAATTCTTCTACATGCTTATTGAGTGCTTCCAATCCTGCCTGCCTTACTGGCATGGTGTATATAGGTAGCAGTGGGATAACCACCCGGTAATTTTTAGAAAAATAATTGACCACGCCGTCCCAGTTGCTAAGCGCACCAAACAGTCCATGAAGCAAAAGCAAAACTTCGCCCTTTCCTTCATCTATGTATTCGAAACCGCTGTCTTTTCTAATTTCCATGATAATTAAACATACTTAAAAGATTGCAGAAAGGTATAAAGTTCCCGTTGCTTTTTACCTATATCATCCATCGAATCCATCATATCCCTGATAAAAGGTAAAATATTGGCAACCCACCTAAAAATAGCTGGTCCAATGTCCTTGATCCAGGGAAAAATAACCGAATTACTCATTTGGTTTTCAGAGAGTCTAAATCCAATTGAATCCAATACCCAAAAGAATACACTAATAATGAATGCCCACTTGATTACTGAGGCAACCACTCCCAGTATATTGTCAAAAAAGCCTAAAAAAGTCAGATCAACAGCTTTCTTGATGATTCTGGCAAGAAGGTTTACTCCAAAAATCACGCCAATAAAGACTCCAATGAAGACAAAAACGGTTAGCAAATAGAAATGATCGCTACCTTCAAAATAAATATTTGCGAGTGGCAAAGTAAGTTCGATGGCCAGAAATAAGCCTAAAAAAAAGGCTATAAACGAGAAAATTTCAATGATAAATCCTTTGTTGTAGCCTTTAATAGCTCCAATGGCAAAAACAACAATGAAAAGTATATCGAGCCAGCTCACTTTTAGCTGTTAAGGATTTCTTTAGTAATGGTAGAAATCACTTTCCCATCAGCCTTTCCCGCTAGCTGTTTGGTAGCCACTCCCATCACTTTCCCCATGTCCTGAGGCCCTGAAGCACCAACATCGGAAATTATTTTTTTCACGATATCCCTGACCTCACTTTCATCCAATTGTTTGGGCAAAAAGCTCTCTATCACATTTAATTCGGCTTTTTCTACTTCCGCCAAATCGCTTCTGCCTTCCTTTTCATAAATCTCCAATGAGTCCTTGCGTTGCTTGGCTGCCTTGGTCAAAAGTTTCATCTCTGCATCGGCTGTAAGCTCTTCTTTGGCACCTTTTTCAGTTTCTGCCAGCAAGATCTGAGACTTAATTGCCCTCAGGGCTCGTAGTCGATCTTTGTCTTTGTTCAGCATCGATTGTTTGATCTCTGCCTCAATTTGTGCTTTTAATGACATGTCAGTTTCAAATTTTATGGAACTTTGCGCGAAGTTAAGCCAAATACCGATGACCAAACTTAGTGTAAACATCAACAAAATTGCAACCTTGCGAAATGCTCGCGGAGGCAACAATCCCGATTTATTGAAAACAGCTTTGGATTGTGAAAGATTCGGTGCAGAGGGAATCACAGTGCACCCACGCCCGGACGAAAGACATATCCGCTATAGTGATGTCATGACACTAAAAGATCAGGTAACAACTGAATTTAATATTGAGGGGTATCCCGACGACAGATATCTTGAAATCATCCAAAAAGCTAAACCTGCGCAGGCCACACTAGTACCTGACCCTCCGGACAATATCACTTCAGATGCCGGTTGGGATACGGTTCAAAATGAGGGTTTACTCAAGGACCTGATCATAGAGATCAAAAAATCCGAAGCGCGGGTTTCAGTTTTCGTGGATCCTGATCCCAAAATGGTGGAGGGTGCAAAAAAATGTGGTGCAGACAGAATTGAGTTATATACAGAACCGTATGCTTCAAGTTTCCATAAAGACCCTAAGATGGCTGTGAGGGATTATGTGGAATCCGCAAAAATTGCTCACGAAATCGGTTTAGGTATCAATGCGGGTCATGACCTCAACCTTCATAACCTTCAGTTTCTCAAAGAATCTATTCCTTACCTGGACGAGGTTTCCATTGGGCATGCACTTATTTGTGATGCGCTATATTATGGACTGGAAAACACTATTCAAATGTATAAACGAAAGCTGCAATGAATTTAAATTTTAGGGCTCTTGGCGAAGGAGAACCAGTCGTGGTTCTTCATGGGGTATTTGGTTCGTCGGATAACTGGCAAACGGTTGGCAAAGCGCTGTCAGAAAATTTTTCAGTTTATCTGGTAGATCTGAGAAATCACGGATTGTCCCCACACAATGATGAAATGAATTATCCAGTGATGGCCAGGGATATCATGGAGCTTATAAACAATGAAAAGCTTGGTAGTGCTCATATAGTAGGTCATTCTATGGGGGGCAAAGTAGCCATGGAGTTGGCAACCTCATTTCCGCAGATAATCAAAAGCCTGGTAGTTGTGGATATTGTACCAAAATATTATCCCCCACATCATCAGGAAATTCTTGATAGCTTCAAAACATTGGATTTAAAATCTTTAAAATCACGTAAAGATGCTGATGACGCATTGAGCTCCAAAATTTCAAACCCGGGTGTCAGACAATTTATCCTGAAAAGTCTTGGGCGGAATAAATCGGGAGACTTTGAATGGAAAATAAACTACCAGGCAATTGAAGATAATATTGAACTCATTGGTAAAGGCCTCGAGAAAGGAAAAACCTATGGTGGTAAGGCATTATTTATCAATGGATCCAATTCCGATTATATCAAAGATTCGGACCATGAATTGATCCTGACTCATTTTCCCGATGCGCAGTTTGAGACTGTAAGCGGTGCAGGTCATTGGGTACATGCGGAAAAACCCACTGAAATCACCTCACTTTTAAGAGAATTCTTATCTTAGTTTATTTACAATAAAAATTACCAGGCTTAAGACAAGGCTAAGCAGTATCATGGTAGTAACTGGGAAGTAAAAGGTGAAGTTTTCCCGATTAATAATGATATCTCCAGGCAGCTTCCCAAGATTAATTTTGCCTCCAAAAGTAAGGTAAAGGCCGAGGATGATTAAGATAATACCAATGATGATCAGTGATTTTCCCATGTTATGAAGAATGCAATCTACCTAATTCCAAATTATCTCACATCCGATGCTCAACCAGATGATATTAGTCCTGTTGTAAAATCCTACTTACAAAACATCCGCCATTTTCTGGTGGAAAATGTGAGGACAGCCAGAAGGTATATCAGTAGCCTTAGCCTGGACCTTGAGATATCACAACTTGAGTTTGAAGTTATGGACAAAAAGGCTTCCCGACAAGGGATAGCTACGGTAATGAAGAGCTGGCAGAATCATCCAATTGGCATCCTTTCAGAAGCTGGATTGCCTGGACTGGCTGATCCGGGAAATATTGCCATCAGTCTTGCCCATGAGCTTGGACGTGAAGTAGTGCCCCTGCCTGGTGCCTCTGCCATACAGACTGCATTAATCTGCTCAGGTTTTGATGGCCAGCGATTCACTTTTCATGGTTATGCTCCTATCCAGGATGCAGACTGTATCCGTTTTTTGAAGGATGCTGAAAATACCCTGCAAAAGACAGGGTATTCTCAGATCTTTATGGAAACTCCATATAGGAATATGAAATTGATTGAAAAGGTTTTTAAGACGCTTAGTAAGGGTACTCTTTTCTCTATTGCTGCAGATATATTCGGTCAAAATCAGCTAATCAGGACAATGCGTATTGAAGATTGGGAAAAAAAGAAAATTTCTCTGCATAAGATACCGGCCGTCTTCAGCATTGGACATTACCCTTCCTGAATTTTAAGTATCGAAAAATGCTATATTTGCAGCCTTAAAATAATAGCGAATAGCAATGTCATATCTATTTACCTCTGAATCCGTATCCGAAGGACACCCTGATAAAATCTCTGACCAGATCTCTGATGCTTTAGTTGATCACTTTTTGGCATTTGACCCACAATCAAAAGTAGCCTGTGAAACACTTGTGACAACAGGTCAGGTGATCCTTGCTGGAGAGGTGAAATCCAGATCCTACCTGGATGTGCAGCAAATAGCCCGTGACATCATCAAAAAAATTGGTTATACCAAATCCGAGTACATGTTCGAGGCCAACTCATGCGGAGTTTTATCGGCTATTCATGAGCAATCTCCGGACATCAACCAGGGAGTAGATAAGACTGACCCTAAACTACAGGGAGCAGGGGATCAGGGAATGATGTTTGGCTACGCAACAGATGAGACAGGCAACTATATGCCGCTCGCATTGGCGCTATCTCACAATCTATTGTTAGAGTTGGCGGCTATTCGAAGAGAAAACAAAGACATTAAATATCTGCGTCCAGATGCTAAATCTCAGGTAACTATAGAATATGATGACAACAACCGACCGATCAGGATCGACAGCATTGTCATCTCTACTCAGCATGATGACTTTGACGAGGAAGCCAGGATGCTGGAGAAAATCAAGCAGGATCTCATCAACATTTTGATCCCTCGTGTAAAAAAGAAATTGATCCCGGAGATCCAGGCATTGTTCAATGACAATATCAAATACCACATCAATCCAACAGGGAAATTTGTGATCGGTGGTCCGCATGGAGATACAGGACTGACAGGAAGAAAAATAATCGTGGACACTTACGGTGGAAAAGGTGCCCATGGAGGTGGTGCATTTTCAGGAAAAGATCCTTCGAAGGTTGACAGGTCTGCAGCTTATGCTACAAGACATATTGCTAAAAACATGGTAGCTGCAGGAGTATGTAAAGAAGTATTGGTACAGGTTTCTTATGCCATTGGTGTAGTAGAACCTACAAACATCTATATCAATACATACGGATCTGCCAAAGTAGACATGACTGATGGTGCCATAGCCAAAAAGATCAGTGAGATCTTCGACATGACTCCTTATGGAATCGAGACCAGGCTGAAACTAAGAACACCAATTTATTCTGAATCTGCAGCCTACGGTCACATGGGAAGGGAATCTCAAAAACTCACTAAAACTTTCAAAGACGGTGAGGGGAATGAAAAATCCGTAGAGGTGGAAACTTTCACCTGGGAAAAACTCGACTATGTAGATAAAATCAAGGAAGCATTTAAGCTTTAAGCTGAGCGATGGAGATCTTTCTTCAGCCGGAAAACTGGATTGCGCTATTGACGCTAACCTTTCTGGAGATAGTACTGGGGATCGACAACATCATTTTTATCTCAATTGTTTCTAATAAGCTTCCCGAAAGCCAACAAGGGAAAGCTAGAAATCTTGGCTTGACATTGGCTTTGGTCCTGCGGGTAGGTTTACTCCTTGGAATTACCTGGATCATTTCTTTTACTGAACCACTTTTTTCTGTTCTTGAACATGATATAAGCGGACGTGATCTGATTTTGCTTATTGGTGGGTTGTTCCTCCTTGCCAAAAGCACCATGGAAATCCATCACAAAGTGGAAGGAGAGGCGCAACATGAGAGCCAAAAGGAATCAGCCACATTTCTCAGTGTTATCTTGCAAATCATTGCATTAGATATGATCTTTTCCTTTGATTCAATTCTTACTGCTGTAGGATTAACCAATGAAATCACCTTAATGATCATTGCTGTAATTATCTCCATTGTGATCATGATGATTTTTGCCAAAAAAATCAGTGATTTCATCAATCAGCACCCTACACTGGAAATACTGGCACTTTCGTTCCTTATACTGATTGGCTTTATGTTGATGGTCGAGGCCATGCATTTCCATGTTCCGAAGGGATATATCTATTTTGCAGTGTTCTTCTCCCTGATTGTGGAGCTGATCAATATGCGAATGAGAAAGAACAGGAAGCCAATAAAACTGAGAAAAAGAATCGATTAATCACCAATCGATTACTTTTTTGTCTCTCAAAAACTTTCCTGACGGAATATCTTTCTCCAAAGCGAGCCAGACAGCTGTTTCTGCACCTTTCTCCACATCCCTGGTTGCTGCTGAACCTCCCATAGTAGTCTTCACCCAACCTGGACACATTGTATTAAACTTAATTCCGGATTCTTCAGCCGAAAAAATTCCAGTAAGCGCATTGAGTGCTGCCTTAGAAAGGCGATAGGCCGGATTGCCTCCTCCCATTGAATTTAAAGCACCCATACCACTACTTATATTGACAACTCTTGGGTCAGAACTTTTTCTCAATAGTTTGAGCATTGCGCGTGTCAGTAACATGGGTCCTTGCAGGTTGATCTTCATCGTTCTTTCATAAACCCTCATGTCAAGGTCTCTTAGATGCATACCATTGTCACGCAGAATTGCAGCATTATTGATAAGAACATCTACCTTGTTACGTGATTTACTCATTTCGTGTGTAAAAAGAGTAATGCTCTTTTCCTCTTCCAGATCCAATTGATAAAAATGTGAGTTATACCCTTTGTCTCTGAGCTTGTTCGAAGCTTCAATTCCTTTACCCACATTTCTGGCTGTCAAAATTATTTCATGACCAAGCTTGCCTAGTTGATTGCATATTTCAAATCCAATCCCACGATTAGCTCCTGTCACTACAATTGTTTTCATGTGAGTAATAATTAATTTTTAAAGGACACAAAGGACACACTTGCCTTCCGGAAAAGCATAGGTTAATTCTTAAGTAACTTAAATGCATGACCCCATTCATTGTTTCTGAATCCTGGTATGCACCACAAAATACATAAGGGTTCGATCGCTCTTGCTGACTTCACTCCGCCAAGATCCTCTACCTCATAGCCAAACTGAACCAGTATATTGGTAACAACTTTCTTTGCATCCTCATTGTTTCCGGCAATAAACATTGTTGGAGTCACTACAAACGAAGGGTTTACCATCAGGTGGGCACCTACACTGTTAAATGCTTTAACAAAATTGGCTTTTGGAAACGTTGACTGCAAAACCTCCATCAATGAAGTATTCAAATCCGTGGTGAACTTTACAAGTCCTTCTTCAGGAGCCTCTTCAGCGATAGGATTGGTTGTATCGATGATGGTTTTACCTGATATTTCTGATTTTACCACTTCCAGTATCTTTTCCGCCACGATTCCTTTTACTGCCAAAACCAGTAGCTCACCAAATGCTGCTGCTTCTTTGAAGGATCCTACACTGCCCTTCTCTCCCGCACCGGAATGCCATTCCGATAACTTCTCCGGACTGCCCGTTCCAATCTTCACTTCATATCCATGCTTGATAAACCCATCTGCCAACGTCCTTCCGACATTGCCAGATCCCAAAATTCCAATTCTTTTCATATTCATTCTTTTTATTGATTTTTAATTATTTCGGAGGCATCATAAAGCTGATCCGCCAGCTTTTCGGAAAAGCCCTTACCTAGCAGCTGCTTATAATTCTCAAACAGAGAATTCCAGGAAGTCAATAATTCATCATTTAGTGCTAGACTTTTTTTCGTGGGCTTAACCAGACTATTTTTTCCATCTGTCTCTCGCATGACCATTGCTTTTTGTTCCAGCTTGTCCAGGAGTCTAGTCACAGTGGACGGAGTAAGATGCAGTTCCTTTGCTATTTGAGAAGGAATCACCCCTTTATCAAAACGATTTACGGTGATCATCACGAAAGCATGCGAAGGTGACCATCCAGTTCTGGCAAATGCTTCCTCTGCCAGTCTAGACATATTTCGAGCAAATGAGGCTGATGAGAAAAACAGACAGTTGCAGAAGTACGATTTTTCAGAATTTTTCATATTTGTATGTACAAGCAAACGGAGTCAGCGTATTTAGGTTTCCTTCTCAACAAGGATAAATTAAGAAATGCAGAAATAAATAAAACTAATTTTTTAGTTGTATAACTGAAAAATCCGTTCTATATTTATTGCATGGAACGTCTCACCAAAGCAGAAGAACCAATCATGCAGCTCTTGTGGAAGTTGAAAAAAGCCTTTGTAAAAGACCTTATTGAGGAGCTCCCCGAACCAAAACCACCTTACAACACAGTTTCATCGGTGATCCGAATCCTGGAGGAAAAGGGGATGGTAGGACATCAGACTTATGGGAAAACTCATCAGTATTATCCATTGGTCAGTAAAATAGAATACGGCCAGGGGCTATTTAAATATCTAATGAATGACTATTTGGAGGGCTCCTATTCGCGACTAATGTCTTTCATGGCAAAAGATGAAAACCTGACTGAAAAAGAAATTAAAGAATTACAGCAACTGATAAAAAAACAAAAAGATGAATAGCTTATCACAATACTGGGTTGAGGTAATATTGGGATCCTCTGTGTTTTTCCTGGGGTTCCTCCTAACCAGAAACTATCTATCCATTTCGTTTAGACGCTTCTATTTGCTAGGATGCCTCATCATCCCGTTAATGCTACCCCTTATCGCCTTTAATACGGCAGATAAAGTGGTAACTGAGCTCCCACAACAGATCGATCAGTTATTTGTCGAAAAGACAGAAGAGTCAACAGGTTTTATACCCCAATCTGAGCTGAATATTGAAACAGCTCAAAACAATGAAATAAAAAGAAAATCCTCAATAAGCTGGGTAAGCATGGCCTTTTATCTCTATTCGGGGGTTTGCTTCATCCTGTTAATAAGATTTTTGATTTCTCTTTTCTCTATTTGGAGATTGATCAATAATCCAAAAGAAGAGAGGAATGGGATGCAATATTATCTCATTGACAACCCGCATTTTTCGGGTGGCTCATTTTTCCATCATATTTTTATCAACAGGAGTTTTCAGAATGATCCGGCATTGGACATCATCCTGACACATGAGCAATGTCATAGTCGGTTCTGGCACACATTAGATATTCTGGTTTCCGAATTCTACTGTATTGTGTTTTGGCCGAATCCTGTTTCATGGCTGGTTAGACGAGAAATTAAGCTTAATGCAGAATACGAAGCGGATCAATTTACAGCCATGGGATATGATAAATATATCTATTCAGATACTCTCCTGAAACTATCCACAAACACACAGCAGCTTGAAGGGATCGTTTCATTCAGTGCCATGAATGTCAGGCGAAGGATAAACAATATTCTTGGAGGTAAAACTCCCCATTGGTCTAAATCCCTGTTAGCCGTTCCTTTTCTGGCAATAGCAACCTGGCTTGTGAGCTGTGAACCAGAAGTGATGGATTTTACGACCATGAATCCACAGGCCGCTTTAAAAAATGTAAAGACTGTGACGACCAGGTATATTAGTCATCAGAGGGACACACAGCAAAAGGATGGGAAGATCATTGCGATCGCCTATTATCTACCTGATGGCACAGTGGATAGGGTTGAACAGTATATGACTTATCCCTACGACTATGAACATCCTTTTCAAAGAAAATTCCTAACAAGTCCAAATCCTGCTGGAGTGCTTCATGTATTGGATGGTTTTAATTTAGGGCATGCCGAAAATAATCTCTTGTATGGAAATGACTGGCCAAAGTATAATAAGATTGAATTTTACAGGGCAAACAGCGAAATGTATCGCAATAGCACAACTATTGATAAAAATGATGAGGGATTACCTGTCAAATTCACACTAACGACAGAACTAAATGAAGATTTGTATTATAACGGTTCTAAAAGAACGCAAAAAGGTACTGTATTGAGAACTCATATCGAATTTTTTACCTACGATAACAATAGAGTCATTTCTCATGTAAGAAGGACTGAGTCTCCAGAGTTAGTCATACAATATAATAATCAAGGTCATAATGTGGGTGGTTCCAGACTCCTCCACGAAATGAACTATATATACGAAGGCGAAAATCTAATTGAAGTTTCAGGTCAGACGCAGGGTAATGGATCTCCTGAGACAACTAAAATGGAATATCAGAATGGGATAATGAAGAGCTCCTCCTATTACAGAAATAATACAAAATATCATTATCGCGAATTCTACTACGATGAATCCGGGCTCAAGACGCGCACTGAAATCTTCAATGTCTACGGAGAGCCCGAATACACTATCACTTATGACTACGAGTACTATTAAAGCATGGCAATGATCCCTCGGGCATAGCCAATGGATTCAGCCAGTCCTGGTAGTGGATTGTCTCCATCTTTTTCATACTCTGCTGCAATTACGCCTGTGTAGTTGATCTTATCAAGCGCTTTTAATACAGAAGGAAGATCCAAAACGCCCCGACCCATTTCCAGTGTGCTTCCGTCCGGTTCTGAACTATTCACATCTTTCAGGTGAACATCATACAGACGTGCCTTATACTTTTTGATCTCGGTGGCAGGGTCATATCCACTTCTCAGCGTATGTCCCACATCAATACACAAGCCGAGCCGCTCATCCATATCAGCAATTTTATCCATGATTGATTTTGGGCTTGGATATACATCATCTTCCGGTCCGTGATTGTGAATGGCTACTTTGATACCTGTTTCCTTCACTCTTTGTTCGGTCAATGCCAGAACCTCTGGGATTGGAACGCCGATGATAACTTTGATACCTGCAGCCTGTGCATATTTGAATGCCTGATTTACATCATCCTCTGTTTTCATGTAGATCACTCCGGCACCATATAAGTCAAGTCCTGCTGCTCTCACTTTTTGAGAGATGGCCTTCAATTCTGCTTCGGAGCTTTCAAGCGGCATATGCATACTCTTAAAGGCAACTGACTTCAAATTCAAACCCTTCACCATGCTTATCGTCTCATCCAGGTTAAATTTTCGCAATGTGTAAGAGGCGATACCAAGATTAAGATCAGTTTTTGGAGCTGCAGCAGCCATTTGACTGGCTTTTGTGGGATTGAATGCTGCTATCATCGTACTGGCTCCCAGTACTTTTAGGAATGTTTTTCGGGTCTGCTTCATATCATTTTTGGGGTTATATACCTATTTTGAACTTATTCTTCCGGAACCATCGATTTTCGGGCCCAATCAATCACTAATTTAATCTCTTCATTGGTTAGTCGGGCTTGTGGATGAGTAATTTTATAGACTGCCATTGGCATTTCGCCCTCTTCAACGAGTTCGATGATCTCATCCAGCTTATGATTCTGTCGCTTTAATGGATAGTCAGCCCAAGTAGAGAAATTCAACTCATCTCTGCCTTCATCTACATCATGGATCACCAGCCATGAAATAGGAGCCACACTGGCGTACCACGGATATATAGTCTCATTGGAATGGCAATCGTAGCATGCTTCCCTCAGAATCCGACTTACTTCCTGATCGATCTCCAATATCTGATGAATGTCTCCGGGATTCTGTGATTGCACATCGGGTTTTTTCCCAGCAAAAAGCTGAATGATCAGGACCAGGGCAATCAGCCCTATTCCTGTATACTTTAAAGTCTTACTCATTATTATTTTTATCTAGCTGAGGAACGAAATTAACACGCCTGCTGCAACCGCGGAACCAATTACCCCGGAAATGTTGCTGGCCATGGCATATTGCAACAAATGATTACTCGGATCATGCTTCAATGCCAGATCATTGGCGACCCGCGAAGCCATCGGCACCGCACTCAAGCCCGTAGCACCTATCAATGGGTTGATCTTCTTTTTAGCAAACAGGTTGTAGATCTTTACCGCCAATATTCCACCAGCAATAGAAATCGCAAAGGCGATAAAACCACCTACAATGATCATAAGCGTTTCCACATTCAGGAAGGCCTTCACTGTCATGGTAGCTCCAACAGCCAAGCCTAAAAAAATGGTTGCAGCATTGAGAATGGTATCAGATGCGGCTTTGTGAAGACGGCCGGTTGAAACGCCAATTTCCTTCACAAGATTGCCAAACATCAGCAAACCGATAAGGGGCACCGATGATGGAACGAGTAAAGCCACAATGGTTGCCACAGCAATTGGAAACAGAATTTTTAAGGTTTGTAGGTTTCTTATGGGTGTTTTAGAGGGGTAAAGTCGATCCTGTTCCTTCATGTTGATCATTAATTCCTTTTTGGTCGTGGTAAATCGTACCACCAACGGAATAATAACCGGAACCAATGCCATGTAGGAGTAGGCAGCTATGGCTATCGGTCCCAACAGGTGGGGGGCAAGTTTGATGGTAGTGTAAATAGCTGTTGGGCCATCAGCTCCCCCGATGATACCAAGTGCCGCTGCTTCTTTTAAGGTAAATCCTAATGCTACTGCCGAGATCAACACAGTAAAAATGCCTATCTGTGCTGCGGCACCAAAAAATGCCAGTCGAAGGTTTCTAAGCATTGGCCCGAAATCAGTCAGCGCACCCACACCTAGAAAGATAATCGGAGGCAAAAATCCTGTTTTGATCAATGAGTAATAGATAAAATTCATGATGCCATGCTGGGTAGCAATCTGATACAGTGTAAGACGCTCATCAATTTTGTCTACACTCATCTGCCCACCTGGAAAATTGGCCACCAGGATACCAAAAGCAATCGGGACAAGTAGCAGGGGTTCATATTTCTTTTTGATCCCCAGATAGAGTAATACAAAAGCGATCAGGATCATTAAAAGTATCCTCGGGTCATCCACAATATTCTGGATGGCCGTCATGCGGTAAAGTTTTTCTGCTAACTCCAATTTTAATCTTTATTGAAAATGTACCTGAACCCTCCCAGGCCTCTCAGAATACCATTATCATTATCAGTATTATACATAAAACCCAATTCTGCCAGAAAGCCAAATTGTCTATTTTCAAAAGGATAAATGTTTAATCCAGTCACTGCCATAGGCCCGGGTATCAGATTGACTTTTAGCCCTACTCCTCCATAAAAATCTGCACTTTCCTTTTTTATAAAATTGTACAAACCAAGAGCTTCAGGCGAAAAATTTGAAAGGTCCACATCTGCAGAGAGTCGAAGTTCACCCCACCATTGATTTTTGGCTCCATAGCTCACACTTATATTCGGATGAAGCTCAGAAAATTGATAGGAAACTCCAACTTGTGCCATTGAATAGTAACCACATCCAACAGCGAATACAATCAAAAGAAACTTATTTATCATGATAATTTAATTAGCACATCATCATCAAAAACTTCTTCGCCTTCTTTCACCAGCACCTCGGTAACCACACCTGAGACATCCGCTTTTATGGCATTGGTCACTTTCATAGCCTCGATATAGAGTACAATATCACCGACATTGACTTTATCTCCAGGCTTAATCTCTTTATCACCAGATTCTTTGGTCAGATAAACCTTACCTTCGAGTGGTGCTTTAATTTCTTTTGTGCTTCCATTGGAAGAAGCTACTGGAACGGGACTCTGCTTTTCCTCTTTTTCTTCTGAGGGACCATTTGTAGAAGCATTGTAGGATATACTTACCCTGAATGTCTCATCATTCACTTTGATGTTCAATTCTTTGGGTTGGCCCACCGAAGTTGGAGCAGATGCGGAATCAGTAAGTGGTGGTATGGGCTCTTTCTTTTTGGCCAGATCCTCTTCAAAATCCTGTTTTGCTTTCCCTGATTTAAAAGCCTCATACTGCTGAGGATGCATCGCATACTCAAATAGCTCCTCATCATCGGGACCGGTTTCCCATCCTTTTTCTTTCATTTTTGACCGGAACTCTTCCAATGCATCAGGTTGCAAATCCTGTGGATCCCCTGTGAAAAACTCACGTCCCTGACTTTCAGCTAATTCTTTCAGTTCATCAGCTACTTCACCTGGTAGCCTTCCGGATTTTCCCAGCAGCATATCCCAGGTGTTGTCATCCAGCAAAGACCATCTTTCCTTGCCCTTTTCCATCTGCATCACATTTACAAGGGCAGCATTTTTTACGTATTGGCTGTAAGGGGTAACCAGTGGAGGATAGCCCATCTTTGGCCAGATCTCTTCAACCTCCTCAAAAAGCTTAATGAGCAGTTCATCCTGGGTCAGTAGCGGCTTATTGTTTTTTTCTTTCCACTTGTTAAGGGACTGAAGGTAATTTTCGAGGTCAGACATTAAGCTACCCATCATACCTCCCGGTAGTCCGGGTCCGATCAATAATGCATTCATCAACCTGTTTTTTGGGTTGATATAATAACCTAAAAACTCATCGATAAACTCCTGCGTCAGCGATCTGGCCTGCATATACGCTTTCATGTTAATATCCGGCACACTGAATCCTGCATCTCTCAATACCTCATGTACTGTCAGCAAATCAGCATGCCCGGTACCAAACGAAAGTGGCTCCATGCCAACATCTATAAAATCAGCACCTGCCCAGGCCGTTTCAAGAGAGGTGGCTACAGAAAACCCCGGACCGGAATGCCCATGATATGTAACAAGGATATCTTTCTTAATTGCTTTAATACCTTCCACTAGTTTTCCCATCGATGCTGGTCGTCCAATCCCTGCCATATCTTTGATACAAATCTCATCTGCCCCCATGCCAATGAGTGTTTCGGCCATTTTTACATAATATTCAACCGTATGTAATTTGGAGTGGGTGATACACAAGGCTGCCTGCGCGATCATGCCACCTTCTCTTGCATATTCTATAGAGAGCTTGAGGTTTCTGGTATCATTAAGCCCGTCAAAAGATCGGGAAATATCTGTACCCTGGATCTTCTTTAGCTTAAACATCAAACGACGAACATCTCTTGGAACGGGGTACATCCTGAGCCCGTTCAAACCTCGCTCAAGCATGTGGGTTTCAATCCCAGCATCATTAAATGGTTGCGTCCATTTCCTTACTGAAGTATTAGGATTTTCTCCATATAGTAAGTTGATCTGCTCAAAGCCACCTCCATTGGTTTCTACTCTTCTGAAGCAGCCCATGTCAATGATTGGTTCTGCCACACGTGCTAGCTGGTCTACCCTCGGCATGTATTTACCAGAAGATTGCCACATATCCCTGTAAACCAGACCTAATCCAATTTCTCTTCCCATGGGTATTTTATTTTAATTTCTCTATTTGAGTAATTGCTCCTTTGCCTTCTGTCAAAGCCTCTACAGCTGCATTTAGAACTGCAATCTTTTTGTTTGATATTCTGCCTTCTTTCTTTTTTTCCTCCTCTTGATCAGGCATCATATTCACCATACGGATGAGCAAATTGCCAGTTCCATACACAAGTAATAAAACGACAAAAACAGTGATCATACCGATAAATAGCAGGTTTAAAGCTGTGTTTATTTCCATCAGATTATAGCTTTAGGAGTTTACAAACGCCTCTTTAGATCGAACTTACTAAATGTTTGGTAAGATTATAAGTAAAGCCTCAAGAAGAATAGTTCATTCATTAGGTGATCGATAGATTTTTCTCACAAACAAAAAAAGCAGGCATTGAATGCCTGCTTTTTTCATTATTGTCCTACAATGTAGATTATAGTGTTCTTTTTACTTCCTTCACTTCAAAGCCTTCAATGATGTCACCTACTTTGATGTCATTGAAGTTTTTAATACTTACACCACACTCGTAGCCGTTCTTCACTTCGTTCACATCTTCCTTGAATCGCTTCAACTGGTTGATCTCACCTTCATAAACCACGATACCATCTCTGATCAATCTTACACTATTGGTTCGTTTCACTGTTCCATCTGTCACATAACATCCGGCTACGGTACCCACTTTGGAGATTTTGAAGACTTCGCGTACTTCAATATTACCAGTGATGACTTCCTCTGAAGTTGGTTCAAGAAGTCCTTCCATCGCATCTTTCACGTCGTTAATGGCATCATAGATGATGGAATACAACCTGATCTCGATCTCTTCAGTCTCAGCCAGTTTACGTGCACTGTTTGATGGCCTTACCTGGAAACCAACGATTACCGCATCTGATGCAGATGCCAATAAGACGTCTGATTCTGAGATCTGACCGACAGCCTTATGAATGATATTCACCTGGATCTCATTTGTGGAGAGTTTCAACATGGAGTCAGCAAGGGCCTCAATTGATCCATCCACGTCGCCCTTGATGATCACATTCAATTCCTTGAAGCTTCCAATCGCAAGTCGTCTTCCGATCTCATCCAAAGTGATGTGTTTCTTGGTTCGGATAGATTGCTCTCGAAGGATTTGTTCTCTTTTTGTAGCAATCTCCCTAGCTTCCCGATCTGATTCCATTACATTGAATCGGTCTCCTGCCTGTGGTGCTCCATCCAGGCCAAGCATCTGAACCGGAGTAGAAGGCCCGGCTTTATCAATTCGTTTTCCTCTGTGGTCAAACATTGCTTTTACCTTACCAAAATGTGGACCGGCAAGTACAACATCTCCCATTTTCATCACACCGGCCTGAACCATCAACGTAGTCACATAACCACGTCCTTTATCAAGTGTGGCTTCTATCACCGTTCCTATAGCTGGTTTTTCAGCATTGGCTTTCAGTTCCAGCAGTTCGGCTTCCAGAAGTACTTTCTCCAGCAGCTCGTCTATACCCTCACCAGTCTTCGCTGAGACGTGCTGACATTGATATTTTCCACCCCAGTCTTCGACAAGTATATTGATATTGGAAAGTTCTTCCTTAATCTTATCAGGGTTAGAGTTTGGCTTATCTACCTTATTGATAGCAATAACAATAGGTACACCAGCCACCTGAGCGTGATTGATTGCTTCTTTTGTTTGTGGCATCACCGCATCATCTGCTGCAACCACAATAATGGCGATATCCGTGATTTTTGCTCCCCTGGCCCGCATGGCTGTAAAGGCCTCGTGACCCGGAGTATCGAGAAATGCTACGCGTTTGCCTGTCTCGGTCATCACATCATATGCACCGATGTGCTGAGTGATACCTCCAGCTTCACCTTCTGTCACTTTTGAATCCCTGATAAAGTCAAGGAGTGATGTCTTACCGTGGTCTACATGACCCATGATGGTAACAATAGGTGCTCTGTCTTCCAGGTCTTCTACCTTGTCTTCAACCTCCTCAATTTCAAACTCATCATCTGAATCGGTGAACTCAACTTCGAAGTCAAATTCATCAGCAATGATGGTGATAGACTCAGCATCCAGTCGTTGGTTGATGGAAACGAACATTCCCAGCCCCATACAGGTACTGATCACATCGTTCACTGACACGTTCATCAATGAAGCCAGATCACTCGCTGAAATAAATTCGGTTACCTTCAGGATTTTTGACTGCTTCTCTTCCGCCTGTAATCTTTCTTCCTCTGCCTCAGCTTTGGCAGATCGCTTATCTTTTCGATATTTAGATCTTCCGGATGTTCCCGGTCCCTTTCCTCCACTTAGCTTCGCAAGTGTAGCTTTGATCTTATCCTGAATCTCTTTATCGGATAACTCTTCTGTTTTTCTTTGGTCTCTTCTTCCTCCCTGACCTTGAGGTCGTCTTTGATCAGATCTTCCACCATCCTGAGGTGTAGACCCCTGGATACGCTTTCTAGGTCTTTTCTTCTTACGCTCTTTGTTTTCGTCTGAGGAAGCAACCGGTTTCGGCTTTTTCTTCTCAGCAGGTAACTCGATTTTGCCGAGCACGGTGAGTCCTTTCAAAGAATCACCCTTAGCCTTAATGGTACTTTTTCCTTCAGGTTCTTCCAGCTTTTCAGGCTCAGCTTTTTTCTCCTCGACCTTAGGCTCAGCCTTTTTCTCTTCAACTACTTCAGGCTTCTTTTCCTCCTCTTTCTCGCCCTCAACCACAGGCTTCTCCTCTGGTTCAGGCTCCGGCTTTTCTTCTTTAGGAGGAGCTGCAGGTGGCTCAGCTTTCTTCTTCTGATCCAGGTCGATCTTACCAACCACTTTTGGACCACCAAGCTTGCTGGCTCCATGGCTTGTCTCAGCACGTTCAACATCCTCTTCCTTGGCACTATTATCCTTGATCAGGATCTGATCATCGTCAGTACTTTCCGGCTCTACCTCCTTATTGGACTTGATGACCAGATTGTCTGAATGCGTAGTACCAATGGTCAGACCGGAAGCCTCCTCTTTGTCCATCGCAGAGTCAGCAAATTCCTTGGAAAGCATATTGAATAGCTCCTGAGTAATCTTTGAGTTAGGATTGCTATCTATAGGATGACCCTTTTCCTCCAAAAAGTCCAGGATAGTACCACTCCCTACGTTCAGCTTTCGTGCTACTTGACTTAATCTATATGTTCTCTCTTCAGACATAAATTCGGTTCCTTGCTACCGTGTTATTATTCAAATTCTTGCTTAAGAATATTTACAACGTTTGTAATTGTTTCTTCTTCGAGATCGGTTCTTCTTACCAAATCATCGATAGGGAGTGTAAGCACGCTTTTTGCGGTGTCCAAACCAATCCTTTTCAATTCATCAATTACCCAATCTTCAATTTCATCTGAAAATTCATCCAGATCTACATCTTCATCTTCAAAATCACCCAACTCTCTGAAGACATCAATTTCAAGACCAACCAATCTACTGGCAAGTTTGATGTTCTGTCCACCTCTACCAATAGCCAGAGATACCTGGTCAGGCTTGAGGTAAACAGAAACTCTGTCTTTTTCTTCGCTGATCTTCATGCTTTGGATCTTTGCAGGACTTAATGCCCTTGAGATATACAAGTCAAGATTATCAGTGTAGTTGATAACGTCAATATTCTCATTTTGAAGCTCTCTAACAATAGAGTGAATCCTTGATCCTTTCATACCCACACAAGCTCCTACAGGGTCTATTCTATCGTCATAAGATTCTACCGCTACTTTGGCTCTCTCACCAGGCTCTCTCACCACCTTTTTGATGGTGATCAGACCATCATATACTTCCGGCACCTCGCTTTCAAAGAGTCTTTCCAAAAATATTGGAGATGTCCTTGAAAGGATAATCCTTGGATTACCGTTTACCATTTCCACACGATGGATGATGGCACGGACAGAGTCACCTTTTCTGTACCTGTCTTTTGGAATCTGTTCTGATTTTGGCAGGTTCAATTCGTTTCCTTCCCCATCAATCAAAAGAACCTCCCTGCTTAGCGTTTGATAAACCTCTCCTGTGATGATCTCACCAACAAGATCCTTATACTTATCAAACAGAATATCCTTTTCCAGGTCTTTGATCTTCTGGATCAGTGTCTGACGAGCTGTCATCACAGCACGACGTCCAAAATCAATTAATTTGATCTCTTCTGCTACCTCTTCACCAATTTCGAAATCAGGTTCGATCTTTCTCGCCTCAGTCAGGCTGATCTTGTCATGATCCCAGATATCCTCTGAGTTGTCATCTACAATCTCTCTAAACCTCCAGATCTCAAGGTCACCTTTATCGGTATTGATAATAATATCAAAATTATCATCCACTTTGTACTTCTTCCGAATCATTGTACGAAAGACATCCTCAAGAATCCTGATCATCGTAGGACGATCAATATTTTTATTCCTGGCAAAGTCTGCAAACGAATCAATTAAAATTCCTGCGTCCATTTTCTATTTAAATGATACTACTACTTTAGATTGTTCCACTTCTTCAAAACTTATCTCCACTTCTTTATGATCCTTTTTGGACTCTTCAAGAAGTGTGATCCCCTTTTCTTCTACATTGATCAGTTCGCCTTTTACCACGCTACCATCTTTCAATACAACCTTGAGCGACCTCCCTACATTCTTTTTGTACTGTCTAAAAAACTGTAATGGATAGTCAATCCCTGCAGAAGAAACCTCTAAATTGTACTTTCCGGGAATCAAATCCTCCTGTTCGTCAAGTGCGGCAGAAATTTTTCTGTTTAACGCCACACATTGATCAATCGTGATGCCTTCATCACCATCAATCCAAACAAGTAATTTTTGGTTCCCCGGATTACCTTTTAGCTTTACTCCAACTAGAAAAAGGGATTCATTGTCTTTTATTGCTTCTTCTGCTATTAACCGCACTTGTTCTTCTGCACCCATCAAAAACAATTTTTATTGACAATAAAAGAGGGGACACAAGCCCCCTCAATCCTTAATTCTATATTTGCATGCAAAGCTAAAGGAAAAAAAAATCAATTCAAATTAGTCAACAAACTAACCATTATTAAGTTATTTCGTCTGTCTAAAGGAAATCCAAAAAAACTAGCATGATTGGCAAACTAAAGGTCAATAATACACTCACTAAGAAAAAAGAAGTTTTCGAACCCTTAAATCCACCTCATGTAGGCCTTTACGTCTGCGGCCCAACTGTCTACAGTGACGTTCACCTGGGAAATGTCCGCACATTCATGTCTTTCGATGTAATATATAGGTACCTGAAATTTCTAGGGTACAAAGTCCGATATGTCAGGAATATCACTGACGTGGGCCATTTGCTTGATAGTGGTGAAGACAGGATTTCTAAAAAAGCCACCCTCGAAAGCCTGGAGCCCATGGAGATCGTGCAGAAATATACGAACGACTTCCATGATGTAATGGCCACTTTCAACATCCTTTGCCCGGACATTGAACCAACAGCCACAGGTCACCTGATGGAACAATTGGATATGATTGACCAACTGGTGGAAAATGGATTGGCTTACGAATCCAATGGATCAGTCTATTTTGATATAGAAAAGTATAATAAGGAGAATACTTATGGTAAGCTCAGTGGCCGGAAGATAGAAGACCTGCTAAACCAGACCCGTGAGCTCGACGGTCAGGATGACAAAAAGAACCCACTCGACTTTGCTTTGTGGAAAAAAGCAGCTCCAGAGCATATCATGCGATGGAAAACCAAATGGAGTGACGGGTTTCCGGGTTGGCACCTGGAATGTGCCGTAATGAGCACAAAATACCTGGGTAAAGAATTCGATATACATGGTGGCGGCATGGACCTTCAATTCCCACATCATGAATGTGAGATCGCTCAATCATATGGCACTCATAAAAAAGAGCCTGCCAGGTATTGGCTGCATACCAACATGCTTACTGTGAATGGCCAGAAGATGAGTAAGTCACTCGGCAATTCATTTTTACCAAAACAACTCATTACCGGTGACCACGAGCTGCTTGATCAGGGATTTAGCCCGATGACAATCAGGTTTTTTATGCTGCAGTCACACTACGCTAGTACATTGGATTTCTCTAACGAGGCATTGATTGCTGCCCAAAAGGGTTATTTCAAAATGGCCAATGGTATGCGTATCATCAAAAAACTAGAGTTCCCGGATCAAGCAGAGGGGACCATTGATGAAAAGCAGAAAGAGCAAATAGAGAAGTTTTGTGACAACTGCTATTATGCTATGAATGATGACTTTAACACTGCATTGACAATCGGTCATCTGTTTAACATCCTCAAAAAGATCAATGCCATCCATACAGGACAGCTGTCAATAGAGGCTCTTGGCAAAGAAACATTTGAGCGGATGAAAACCACATTTATCCAATTCAATGAAGAAGTGTTGGGAATAAAAGCAGAGGATTCATTGCCTAGCGGTCAGTTGCTTGATATTGTACTCAAGGAATACAAGCATGCGAAGGATGCCAAAAATTATGAAAAGGTGGATGAGCTCAGGTCTGCCTTAAAAGAGAGTGGAATCGTGGTGAAAGATATGAAAACAGGCATCGACTGGGCCTACGAGGAATAATACTAGACAAAGAAAAAGGGGCCGAAGCCCCTTTGTAAGATTAATGAGCGTAAAGCTTTTCCTTATACTTCTTCAGCTGGCGACGTAAAGCTTCAACAGCCTCGTCGGTGCCAGCTTCGAAAGATTTGGCTTTCATCTTTGCGAAGAGTTGCTGGCCCGGGATGTTGATCTTTATTTCGACAATCTTATTCTCCATTGAGTCATCCTTATCCAACCTCAGAAACACTTCTCCGTCAATGATACGATCATAAAAGGTATCCAGTTTATTGGCTTTTTTCTGGATAAAATCAATCAATTTGACATCTGCGTCGAAGTGAATAGAATGCGTCTGTAGTTTCATGTCTATTAGAATTTAGAAATTAAACATTAAGCTTTTGGATGGGCCTGCTCGAAAACAGACTTCAATTTTTCTATCGAGTTGTGGGTATACACCTGGGTAGCTGCCAGGCTTGTATGCCCCAATAAATCTTTTACTGCATTCAAATCGGCTCCTTTGTTGAGCAAATGTGTTGCGAATGTGTGTCTTAGCACATGCGGACTTTTCTTGGAAAGAGTAGTTACCAGTTGAAGGTACTTCTGAACGATGCGGTACACAAACATGGGATAAAGCTGCTGGCCGGTGTTGGTAACTACTAAATATGGCGTCATCTCTGCAAAATCTTCAAGTTGCCTTTTTTCATTATATCTCTTAATTAATTGAACGAGATTTTTGCCAATTGGTATGACTCTTTCCTTATTTCTTTTTCCCAGCACCTTAATATTTTCCTGAAACAGGTTGATATCCTGATCTTTAAGCCCAATCAGCTCTGCCAACCTGATGCCGGTACCATATAGGAGTTCAAGAATAAGCTTATCCCTAAGCCCATCAAAGTTGTCAGCATACTCGATTTGATCCAATAAAGTGTCTATCTCAGATTCCCTGACAAAGGATGGGAGCTTCTTCTCGGTTTTGAGTGGTTTGAGTCGGGTGGCAGGATTACTTACAATATGCTCCCGTGCCTGCAGATACTTAAAAAATGATTTGAGGGTGGCAATCTTTCGATTTACCGTACGGGGGGATACCCCCGATTCAATTTGAGAAACGACCCATCCACGCAAGTGAACGTGATCTGTCTCTTTAAAATCAGAAATCTCAAAAGTTTCAGATAGATATTCTGAAAGCTGGGTCAGATCCCGCTGATATGCTTCAATGGTATGTGTGCTATACCGTTTTTCGTATTGAAGGTATCTTAAGAAAGAATCTGTCATAAGCTCAGTATCTCCTCTGGATGAGGATCACTAAACTTACTAAATAAAATAGAAATACCTGAGGGGAGGGATTAGATATTTTCCTGATCGCGCATCTTTTGTCGATAAGAAGCTCTGATAACTTCGCTTCTTCTCTTCACAGAAGGCTTGGTAAACGCAGTCCTTTCTCTCAATTCTTTAAGAACTCCGGTCTTTTCGAATTTCTTTTTGAATCGCTTCAGGGCCTTATCTATTGATTCGTTTTCCTTAACGTTTACAATAATCATACTTTCCTTGAAATTTTAATGGACTGCAAAATTAGATTATTTTTTGATGATGGCAAATAATTATGTCGATGCCAGCGAATAAATTCTGTTTTTTTAGACCCTCAAAATTTTATCTTTGCGCACTATGGCGAACGGAGACGAATTAATTACCCTTAAAAATATTGCTTCTCATTGCAAGGAATATGGCTTTATATACCCCAGCAGTGAGATATACGATGGACTAAGTGCAACCTACGACTATGGCCCTAACGGATCAGAGCTGAAAAACAATATCAAGGATTACTGGTGGAAAGCAATGGTTCGCATGAATGAAAACATTGTGGGTATTGATGCTGCCATCTTTATGCATCCAACCACCTGGAAAGCCAGTGGTCACGTGGATGCGTTTAATGACCCCTTGATAGACAATAAAGATTCCAAGAAAAGATATCGTGCCGATGTGCTGATTGAGGAACAGATCGCCAAGATCCAGGGAAAGATTGACAAAGAAGTAGGAAAAGCAGCAAAACGATTTGGAGATGCTTTTGATCAGGAGCAATTCCTAAAGACCAATGACCGTGTACTACGCTATCAAAGTCAGATCAATGAAATTGAGGAAAAACTCAAAGCTTCAATGGGAAGTGGCAACCTGAAAGCCATGAAAGATTTGATTGATGAGCTTGAAATTGCTGATCCTGTTTCCGGATCAAGAAACTGGACTGACGTTCGCCAGTTCAACCTGATGTTCTCTACTGAGTTGGGATCAGTGGCTGATGAATCAGGAAAGATCTATCTCAGACCTGAGACGGCTCAGGGAATTTTCGTCAATTACCTCAATGTGCAAAAGACCAGCCGGATGAAACTGCCTTTTGGGATTGCCCAGATTGGTAAAGCATTCCGGAATGAGATCATTGCGCGGCAATTTATCTTCAGGATGCGGGAGTTTGAGCAGATGGAGATGCAATTCTTTATTCAGCCGGGAAGTGAAAAAGAATGGTATGAGCACTGGAAAGAAAAAAGAATGCGATGGCATAAAGCCTTAGGTCTGGGAGATGAAAGATACAGGTTCCACGATCACCTGAACCTGGCTCATTACGCCAATGCTGCCTGCGACATTGAATTCAACTTCCCTATGGGATTTAAAGAGCTTGAGGGCATTCATTCCAGAACAAATTTTGACCTTGGAAGTCATGAAAAGTTTTCCGGCAAGAAGCTTCAGTATTTCGACAACAATACCAATGAAAGCTATGTGCCTTATGTATTGGAGACAAGCATCGGGTTGGACCGAATGTTCCTGGCAGTGATGTCGGCCGCTTACCAGGAAGAAAAACTTGAGGATGGAAGTGAAAGAACTGTACTTAAATTACCACCAGCTCTCGCTCCAAATAAAGTAGCAGTATTGCCTCTGGTGGATAAGGATGGATTGCCTGAGAAGGCACTTAAGATCATGGATGACATCAAGTTGGATTTCAACGCGATTTATGAGGCCAAAGACAGTATTGGAAAGCGATACAGAAGGCAGGATGCTATTGGAACTCCATATTGTGTGACCATCGACAATGATACCATGGAAGATGATTCTGTTACTATCCGTGACAGGGACACAATGCAACAGGAGCGGGTTTCTGTAGCTGTATTGAAAGATCGACTAAAAGACAAGACTGATCTCAATAAGTTATTGAAGAGCATATAAAACCAGCTCAATCTATTTCTCTCAGGCAATACTGAAGACCAGTTTGCTCATTAGTCAATCTGAGTTCATCGTTCAGGAGCAAAACATCCCATTTGATGTTACTATTTTCAAATACAATGTTTTTGTGTCTGGAATTGATATGCATCTTTCCCTGCTCTAGAAGCCCAAGTTCATCATATATGATATATTGACCATCATTAGAGATGTGCAGTAATGTGTTGGAAAGGTTTTTGTCTGACCTTCCATTTCCTCTGATCTTATATAGATCCCAGCTACCTATTAGTTTTTCTTCAACATCATTTAGGTTTGGAATTTTTTCAAGCGATATGAATTCCAGTGAAGTGCTGGTGTGCTTGTCAGTCGTACCTGCCAATAACAGCTTCCCATCTTTAACCTTTAGCTTCCATTTTTCATTAAACCATGATTCATCTGTACTGAAAAAATTCAGAGTATCCTGATTGACTTTATAAACCCCAACAAAATCCTTTTCTGCTCCTGTGACAGCAAAGGTCCCATTTTCATATATAGCTAAAATGGCTTGCTCAAACTTTCGTTCGAAGTGCATAAAATGAACATTGTCAAGTTGCCAGAGACCTACCAGGTTATCCTGGCTTGAAGTATTACATCCAAAGCACGCAAAAAGAATGATTAGAAGGTATAGCCTTACCATCTACCGTTAGATCAAATTGAACTTTAAAATACCAAAATATTCTCATTATTCACACACAATAGTTTATATTAATACTTACCAATTCTAATCTTAACTCAGCTCTGGCTCATAAATAACTGGTTAGAAATACATATCTTTCTATCCAGACATGGTAACATTCTTCATTGGGATTGCAGTGGCCTTCTTTTTAGGGAGGTTAATTACAAAGTATCAATACGAATACTTTCTGAATCACACCAATCTTTCAACAACAGGGATTAAACCCGCTCAAAAAGCCATTCTTGAAAAGCATTTTGACTTTTATAATCTGCTACCTCAAAAGTCAAAAAAGATCTTTGAGTACCGGGTAGCCAAGTTTATTAGCCTCAAAGAATTTATCCCCCGAAATATGGATGAAGTCACAGAAGAGATGCAGGTACTCATTGCTGCCTCAGCCATCCAACTCACTTTCGGATTACCTAAAATCTTCCTGCGTCATTTCAAATACATCCTGGTTTTCCCAGATGATTTTTACAGCCAATCAAGTAATAAATACCACAAGGGTGAGGTGAATCCAATGAAAAAGGCCATTGTGCTCTCCTGGAAACATTTTGTGGAAGGGTATATCAACAATGAGGGCGTGAATCTGGGTCTTCATGAGATGGCCCATGCCCTGCAGCTGGAAAACATCGTGGAAAATGGAGAATTTGATTTTCTAAAAGACGAAGACATCAAAAAGTGGCAGGATCTGGCAACAGATGAAATCAACAAAATGAAAAATGGACAGGCAACCTTTTTTCGGGAATACGGAAGCACCAACCAGGCTGAATTTTTTTCAGTCGCTGTTGAAAATTTCTTCGAAAGGCCAAAAGCATTTAACGAGTACCACACCAAACTCTATCGGGTGATGACTGATTTGTTGAATCAGGATCCATTGTTATTACAGAACACAGTACAAGTTTAAGTAGGCTTGGGAATCTTCTTTATACTTTTGGTATAATGAGTTTTACCTATAGTACTCCATATACACCATTCCCTACTTTTGGTTACTTCGGCCCAAAGTATTTCTGTGATAGGGAGGATGAGCTTCACGAACTCGACCTCGCTTTTCATGGAAACATCCCAATTCTTCTCGGTAAATAGCCAATATTTGGTTCCCCAAACTTATCATTCTGTCTCCTATATTCAATTTCTCGCTAAACTTGCCCCATGAACTGGACACAACTGCTTTCATCCAAAAGATTTGGTGATAAGGATGTAAAACCCATTAGTGAAACCCGAAGCCGGTTTGACCAGGATTTTGACCGCTTGATCTTTTCTCATCCTTTTCGGAAATTGCAGGACAAAACACAGGTTTTCCCGCTCCCTGAAGATGATTTTGTGCATACACGATTGACCCATAGCCTTGAGGTTTCCAGTGTGGGCCGCTCGTTAGGTCGAGCAGCCGGTGAATATTTGCTCCAAAGTCATCCGGAATTAAAAGAAGAAGGATTTACCATCCATGACCTGGGTAGTATTGTTGGGGCAGCCTGCCTGGCACATGATCTGGGCAACCCGCCATTCGGACATTCCGGTGAATCTGCGATCTCTTCTTTTTATCTCAATCATCCGGATGGCCAGTTTTTTCAAAATCTGGTAACTGACAAGGAATGGGAGGACCTGACCAACTTCGAAGGAAATGCCCAGGGATTTCGAATCATGAATGACGAAAAGGAAGGTGGACTCGCGTTGACTTTTGCAACATTGGGTGCTTTTACCAAGTATCCAAAGACTTCCTCGGCTCCAGTTATCAAAGGCAGGAAAAGTCAGAAGAAATACGGTGTTTACAGGTCCAACTTCGAACAGTTCAAATTCATGGCCATTGATATGGGGCTTGTCTCTATTGATGATGAAGCCTGGTGTCGTCATCCGTTGGCCTTCCTCGTAGAAGCGGCAGATGACATTTGTTATAACATCATTGATCTGGAGGATGGTTGTAGGCTTGGTTTGTTGAGCTTTGAAAAGACGAAAGATTTGCTGGCAGCCATCATTGGTGATAAGTTCAATGAAGCGAAGTTGCTTAAAATTGAAGACCAGAATAATAAACTTGGAATGCTGAGAGCTCTTGCCATAAGCCAATTGATCACTGAGACAGTTGAGGTTTTCAAGCGTCATGAAAAATCGATGCTTTCCGGAGAGTTTGATCAGGCCCTTACAGATATCATTCCATCTGCAGCAGCATTGGCGAAAATAAGCACATTATCCATTGATAAAATATACAGAGCAAAACAGGTCTTGGAACGAGAGGCTGGAGGATTTGAGGTGATTGAAAGGTTGATGAATGCATTTGCCAGAGCAGTATATTTTAAGTTTTTTGAAAAAGATGCATTTAATCCAAGACAAAGATCGATTTACCTTCTTCTGAATCCATCCATTAGGCTCCGCCTGGAAAAACCTAATCAGTCCATATATGACCACTTACTAATCGTCTCGGATTTTATTTCATCACTGACAGATTCCTATGCAATAAAACTATACAAAATACTAAATGGCTACTCTTTACCTGCCACTAGGGTATAAAATCGGGGGCAAGTTTTGAGTCATTTTGAATTTATGTAGCCTCTATGTTTTTTAAATATTACATTTGCAGCTCTTTTCCGAATGTGGACCAAAATCGCAAATATTATTTTGAAATACAGGATTACCCTAATGGTGATATTAGGGGTGATTACTGTATTTATGGCCTATAAAGCCCAAAACATCCAATGGTCGTACGACATGGCCAATATTGTGCCTGAGGATGACCCCGAACAACAGTTTTTCAGACAGTTTAAGGAAACCTTTGGTGAAGATGGAAATATTATGGCCATCGGTATCCTCGATACCTCAGTTTACAAAGTTGATAATTTTCAAAAACTTCAGTACTTAACTCGAGAACTAGGAAGCATCACTGGTGTAAACAATGTTTTAGGTCTTCCAAATCTCAAAACATTAGAAAAAAACACAGCCGAGAGACGCTTCGACCTGGCTCCTGCATTTCCTGAGATTCCTCAGGATCAGGATTCTTTGGACGTAATGCTGGATAATGTTAGAAAATTAAAGTTTTACTCCGGTCAGCTCATCAACGAAGAAAACGGTGCCACGCTTATCCTGGTCACTGTGGATAAAGAAGTACTCAATTCTGACCGCAGGGACATCATGATTAATGACATCATGACTACGGGTAAGCAATTTTCAGAGGCTACAGGTATTGAAGTTTATTTTGCAGGGCTGCCCTACGTCCGATCTGTCAATACCATCAAGATCAAACAGGAGCTAAATAAGTTCCTCGTTATCTCTGTTATTATCACAGGATTGATTCTTTTTGGCTTCTTCCGATCTATCAAAGCTGTAATCTTCCCTTTAATCATTATCGGAGTAATTGTGATCTGGGTACTGGGCACACTAGCTATTCTAGAGTATAAAATCACATTGCTCACCGGACTGATCCCGTCCATTATCGTGGTCATCGGGATACCGAATTCGGTGTATATGCTCAACAAGTATCACCGGGAATATGCCATCCATGGTGATCAGCGAAAAGCACTCGAAACGATTATTAGAAACATAGGGATCGTCACGTTCATGACCAACTTCACTACAGCAGTGGGGTTTCTGGTACTGATGTTTACAGGAATCACTATCCTGATGGAGTTTGGTATCGTGGCAGGTGTAAATATCATGTGCACTTTTATTGTGAGTCTGATTCTGATCCCATCAGTATTCTCATTCTTCAAGCCACCGAGTACGCGGCATTTGAAGCATCTTGACTTCAAGATCCTTTCTTTGATACTTGAGTTTCTTGATTACATCGTCCACAGACACCGAAAGCTCATTTTCGTCACTACTGTTGTGATCGTGGTTGCATCAGTAGCCGGGATGCTCACTATCAAATCAATATCATACATGGTGGACGACCTTCCTGAAGACAGCCCACTGAAAAGAGAACTGGCCTTTTTTGAAGAGAATTTTAGCGGGGTGTTGCCCCTGGAAGTTGTTGTAGATACTGGAAATAAGCGGGGAGTTCAACGACTTGACAATCTGAGAAAAATTGATGAACTGGAGACTTTCTTCAAAGACTCAATTGACATGATTTCTCAGCCGGTTTCTGTTGTGAGTTTCATCAAAGCAGCCAAACAGGCCTACTACAATCAAAGTCCGGCATACTACGACTTGCCAAATAGCAGGGAGACCGCCTTTATTCTCCGCTACCTTGACCAGAGTGGAAATATGGAGGGTGTTTCCAAAAACTTTGTTGACTCTACAGGTCAATACATCAGGGTCTCTCTAAAAATGCCTGATGTAGGCAGTAATGTAATGGACTCCCTGGTTACCGAAGTTATCAGACCAAAGATTGAAGAGATAGTCGGTGAATCCAAGCTCTCTGTCACTTTAACGGGTACTGTTTTGATGTTCATCAAAGGAAATAAGTACCTGATAGAAAATTTATTCACCTCTATGGTATTAGCCTTTTTGATCATTGCAGCCATCATGGGTTTGTTGTTCAGAAACTTCTTAATGATTGTCATCTCTCTGGTTCCTAATATCATCCCATTAGTCATCACAGCAGGGATTATGGGTTATTTTGGAATTCCCCTCAAACCGAGTACAGCACTCATATTCAGCATCGCATTTGGAATCTCTGTGGACAACTCCATTCATTACCTGGCTAAGTACAGACAGGAGCTCCGTGCAAGCAAAGGAGTGGTTAGCATAGCAGTCACCAAAAGTCTTAAGGAAACTGGTGCAAGCATGATCTATACATCGATCATCTTATTCTGTGGATTCGTAATATTCACCGCCTCGGAATTCGGAGGCACTATTGCTCTAGGGAAACTAACTTCCCTCACTTTGTTGTTTGCAATGATGGCAAACCTGATCGTGCTTCCCGCGTTGATCTTGCAATTTGACAGTGGAAAATTCAACAAGAAGGGAATGGATCTGAAAGATGATTACCCTGAGATGATCGAGGGTGATGTGGATGCCTTACCTAAAAAGAAATCATCGAGGAAAGCGAAGAAGAAATAACCGTGGCAGCAAAATATCCTGAACATAAACAAGTATCGTATCCAGAGCTGGCGAATGACCTTTTGAAAAAATGGGAGGAAGGAGAGGTATTTGAAAAGTCTGTTTCCAGCAGGGCAAATGCCGAGACCTTTACCTTTTATGAAGGACCACCTTCGGCCAATGGTACACCTGGTATTCACCATGTCATGGGCCGAACTATCAAGGATATCTTTTGCCGGTACAAGACACTCAAAGGCTACCAGGTAAAGCGGAAAGGTGGCTGGGATACTCATGGCTTGCCAGTAGAGCTCCATGTAGAAAAGGAGCTGGGGATCAAGAAAGATGATATAGGGGTAAAAATCTCTGTTGAGGAGTACAACCAGCGATGTAAGGAAGCGGTCATGAAGTACAAAGGTGAGTGGGATGATCTCACCAGAAAGATCGGCTATTGGGTTGATCTTGATGATCCGTATATCACCTTCGAGCGGGACTATATGGAGACGCTCTGGTACCTCCTCAAGAAATTTTATGACAAAGGCCTGCTATACAAAGGTTACACGATTCAGCCGTATTCGCCTGCTGCAGGTACTGGACTGAGTTCGCATGAGTTGAACCAACCTGGTACCTATCGGGATGTGAAAGACACTTCAATAGTAGCCCAGTTTAAAGTAAAGAAAAGCGAGCAATCTTCGTTTTTGTTTGAATCTGACGATGAAGATGTAAGAATCCTGGCCTGGACGACCACTCCCTGGACATTACCCTCAAACTGTGCCCTTGCCGTAGGTGAGAAAATCCAGTATGTCAAGGTAAAAACATTTAATCAGTACACCTATCAGCCAATAAGTGTTGTACTGGCCAAAGATTTATTAGGAAGCCATTTCTCAGCCAAAGCCAAAGATCTTAAGCTCTCTGACTATAAAGAAGGAGACAAAGTTGTTCCGTATGAGGTCACGAAGGAATTTTCTGGAAAAGAACTGCTTGAGGTTCGCTATGAGCAATTGATGCCATACGTAACCAATGAAGACCTGGAAAAAAATGCTTTCAGAGTAATCGCAGGAGATTTTGTATCAACTGAAGATGGTACCGGCGTGGTACATACTGCCTCCGTCTTTGGTGCGGATGACTTTAGAGTAGCTCAGCAAAATGGAGTACCTGCAGTGCTTATCCAAAATGAACAAGGTGAGCAAGTGCCACTGGTCAATAAAAAAGGCCAGTTTGTGGATGAAGTAACAGATTTTGCAGGTCGTTTTGTCAAAGAAGAATACTACGATGATGAAACCCGGTCAAACCCGGACTTCAAGCCCACCGACGTGCTTATCGCCATCAAGCTGAAAGAAGACAACAAGGCCTTCCGTGTAGAGAAATATGAGCACAGTTACCCACATTGCTGGCGAACTGACAAACCAGTGCTATACTATCCGCTTGACTCCTGGTTTATCAAGACCACGGCGCTCAAAGACAGATTGGTTGAGCTTAACAATACGATCAACTGGAAACCGGCTGCCACTGGCATCGGCAGGTTTGGCAACTGGCTTGAAAACCTGGTTGACTGGAACCTGAGCCGATCCCGCTTCTGGGGGACTCCACTTCCAATTTGGGTGACCAAAGACAAGAAAGAACTAAAGTGCATCGGAAGTCTGGAAGAGCTCAAGACTGAAGTAAATAATTCTGTAAAAGCGGGCTTAATGAAAGAAGGAATCAGTGATGATTTCGACCTTCACAGACCATCTGTAGATGACATCATACTAGTAAGTGAATCAGGCCAGGCCATGTATCGGGAGCCAGATTTGATTGACGTGTGGTTTGATTCCGGCGCTATGCCATATGCGCAATGGCATTATCCTTTTGAAAACAAAGATATTTTTGATGCCAACTATCCCGCAGATTTTATCGCCGAAGGAGTAGATCAGACACGTGGTTGGTTCTTTACATTACACGCTATAGCAGTACTCCTTTATGACCAGGTAGCTTTCAAAAATGTGATGGCGAATGGATTGGTGCTGGATAAAAATGGCAACAAGATGTCAAAAAGGTTGGGGAATGCCATCAACCCTTTTGACACCATAGAAAAATACGGTCCTGATGCCACTCGATGGTATATGATTGCCAATGCAAATCCGTGGGATAACCTGAAATTTGATCTTGAAGGTGTAGCGGAGGTACAAAGGAAGTTTTTTGGTACACTAACCAACACCTATTCCTTCTTTGCTCTTTATGTCAACCTGGATGGATTTACCATAGATCCTGATGCAATGATTCCTGTTGCAGAGCGACCTCGTTTTGACCGGTGGATCATGTCAGAGTTGCAGGAGCTGATTCAAAAAGTAGATTCCAATTACGAGAACTACGAGCCAACTCAGGCAGCAAGGGCGATCCAGGATTTTGTGAATGACCAGCTTTCCAACTGGTATATCCGACTTTCAAGAAAACGGTTCTGGATGAGCGACATGAATGAGGATAAGCGAGCAGCTTATGAAACTCTCTATGAATGTCTCTTTACCGTTTCACAATTGATGAGTCCTATCGCTCCATTCTACGCGGATTGGCTCTACCAAAACCTGGTATCACCAATAGGTGGCGGTAGTGTCGCTGAAAGTGTACACCTGACTGATTTCCGTTCAGCAGACCAAAGCCTGATCGACCGGTCATTGAGCGACAGTATGCACATTGCACAGTCCATCTCATCTCTTGTTCATTCCCTACGGAAGAAAGAAAAGATCAAGGTGCGTCAGCCATTGCAGAAGATCCTTGTTCCGGTACTGAGTAAGAAAGAAAAACAGACAATTCTGGATGTAGAAGCATTGATTAAAACAGAAATCAACGTGAAAGACATAGAATTGATTGATGATACCAGTGGAATTCTGGTTAAGAAGATTAAGCCCAATTTCAGAAAACTGGGTCAGACCTTCGGGCCGAAAATGAAGTCACTTACACCACTGATCAATGGATTGGATCAGGACGCCATTCGAGATTTTGAGCAGGCAGGCTCTCACACGCTATCGTTGGATGGTGAAGAAATTACTTTAAGCCTGGAAGATGTAGAGATCACTTCCGAGGATATTCCGGGATGGTTAGTTGCATCAGAGGGTGGATTAACAGTGGCCTTAGATATTACTGTGACGGATGACCTCAAAAAAGAAGGTATTAGCAGAGACATTGTAAATCGTGTACAGAACCTCCGAAAAGATCAGGGAATGGAGGTACAAGATAAAATCTCAATCCAATACTTTTCAGGAGATGAGGTGACTAGACAGGCAGTAGAAATATTCAAAGAATATATCCAAAAGGAAACCCAAGCCCTCAAACTGGAGTATAAAAATGAATTGAGCAATGGAACTGAGCTGGATATTGATGGAATTCCAATCAGGATTGCAATAGACGTACAAAAATGACAGCAAAGAAAACACCTCACGTATTATACTTTTTTGGGATCAGCTTCCTCGTCATCATACTTGATCAGGTTGTAAAGCTTTTGGTCCATTTCAACATGGAAATGGGAGTGAAAGGACAGATCCAGATCTTCGGTGATTTTTTTAAACTTCATTATCTGACAAACCCCGGCATGGCTTTTGGAATGGAAATGCCCTTTGAAAACAGTAAGATTATCCTTACCATTTTCAGACTCATCGCCATGGTGGCTATCGGATATTACCTGTACAAGCTATATATCAGTAAGTCCCCTCAAGGGCTTCTCATCTGTGTCGCGATGATACTTGGAGGAGCCATTGGTAACGTCTTGGATAGTATTTTCTTTGGTGTATATCTTGATAACGCCCCGTATGATGCTCCTACACCCTGGTTTCATGGTCAGGTAGTAGATATGTTCTATATCGATATTTGGGAAGGGCGAGTAGCGGATTGGGTCCCTGTATTTGGTGGCGATTACATGGCACTCTGGCCTGTTTTCAATGTAGCTGATGCTTCCATTTTCCTTGGGATCACTTTTATCCTTATTTTCCAGAAAAAATTCTTCCACAAAGAAGAAGAGTCAGAGGTTACTGTAGCCGCTGGTGAATCAGGCAAAGAGGAATAAGCATTCCGCTTTAATTCCTTCATAAAAATGTATACCTGCCGGATCGACATTTGATAGATTTGCGATCTAATCGCTATCATTTGTCAACCAAAGCATTATCTGTTTTACTAGGCATACTTGGTGTTCTGATGTTCTCAAGCAAGGCCGTCATGGTGAAGCTGGCCTATCAATATGATGTAGACACCATTACATTACTCTTACTCCGGATGCTTTTCTCCCTACCATTTTACCTGGGGGTGATCTCCTGGCATCAATTAAGAAAAAATAAGGGCAATGATAGTGATGCCTCTGACCTTAAAGCGAAAGATTTTGGGTTCCTTATCCTGTTTGGGTTCCTTGGGTATTACCTGGCCAGCTATTTCGATTTTCTTGGCCTAAACTACATCAAAGCGGGCCTTGAACGTATCATATTATTTCTTTATCCTACCCTTGTATTACTCATTTCATGGCTCGCTCTTGGACAAAAGATCACCAGGCAGCAATTACTTGGCGTGATCATTACCTATTTAGGAGTAGTTGGAATATTCGCAGCAGAGCTCAATCTTTCAGTGCAGGAAAATGTATGGTTAGGAGGAATTTTAATATTCCTTAGTGCCCTCACGTATGGAAGTTATATTGTTGGGTCTGGCTGGTTAATCCCCAAATTCGGAGCCACATTATTTACTTCTTACGCCATGGTAGTCTCATGTGCTTGTGTGATTCTACACTATTTACTAACCACTGACACGCCCCTTTTTGAGTTGACCTATGAAGTTTATGTGATCGGCTTGCTAATGGCAATTTTTGCCACTGTCATTCCTTCATATCTGATCTCTTATTCTATTAAAGGATTGGGAGCAAATAACTTTTCTATACTGGGAAGCCTGGGACCTGTATCTACCATTGTGCTGGCCTGGATCTTTCTGGATGAGACCATGACATGGTTGCAATTGGTAGGAGCTATGGTAGTGATTGCAGGAATATTTGTTGCTGAAAAGAAAGTGTAAACATCATCTAATAGCTTCCTCTTTTTCGAGAAACCGCTCAGGGATCTTTCCTTTTTGTCTGGCGAAGGTGGATGGAGCTACTTCAAGGTACGGAAATTCATTTAGTATCTCACCTATGGCATAGTCCAGAATAATCTTCATGCCGTAAACATCAGCATAATTGTACCTGACCAAGGTACCTAAAGCATGAGGATCACCATTCAGGTGCTGACTCCACAGGATAGGGGCCTGTTGACCAGTCATGTCAAGAATATCAGAGTCACGGTACATACCTATTGCCTTTTCTATCTTCTTTTGTCCTCCTCTTAGGCCAATTCGTCTTGTCAGATATCTGAGATCAATATGACAAACAGGAAAATTTGCTTCAGGGAAAGCTGACTTCACAATAGGGATATCAAACCCGGATCCATTAAAAGTTACTACAACCTTCGCTCGATCAATCGCATCCAACATGGCCTGCGGATCTTCTCCGGTAATGTAGAATCCAAAGTCATTGCCCAATGACCACCCTACCACAGTAATTTGATCAAACCTGAATCCTGAGCCTGTGGTTTCAATATCTAAAAACAATACATCTTCTGGACAATGGAGTGCTATCCGGTAGTATTCAGATACAGGAATTCTCTCTATGAAGTAATGATAATTATGTTTTGCAAAGTGCTGCCTCGAAATTTCAAAAGTCGGCTTTGGCTTTTCAAACAAATTGAGCTGTTGGTCAAAAGCAGCCTCGTACTGATCCCAGTCAGTAATTCCTTTCGTCCATAACTTACCTTCCTGTTTAAGGTTCACCTTTTTTAAATGAAGGAAAGTATTTTGAAGCATTTTATAAAGATAGTCTGATTTGGAGGACTTCACAATGCACAGCCGGTCGATACCACTTACATTTTAGCCACTCAACTCAAAGACAATTGTCTTCAACATTGTTTAAATTAATACCACCAAAAGATTCATGTCATGCCTAAATTCAACGTAGAAAAATCAATCACCATCAATGCATCGCAGGAGAAAGTCTATTCCACACTTAATGATCTAAGTACCTGGAAAAAATGGTCCCCTTGGTTGATCATGGAGCCACAGGCAAAAGTGACCGTATCTGAGGACAAGAAATCATATGAATGGGAAGGCAAGCACGTAGGGCGAGGTAATATGAAGATTTATGATGAAAAAGCTAACGAGTCTGTCTATCTGGACCTTACATTTCTTACCCCTTACAAGTCCACCGCAAAAGTTTGGTTCGAGTTGAAAAAACTGGACAACGGGACCAAAGTAACCTGGTTCATGGATAGTAGTTTGCCATTTTTCATGTTTTGGATGAAGAAAGCAATGGTTGCCTGGTTGGGCATGGACTACAGGCGGGGGTTGGAGCTACTCAAGGATTATGTAGAGGATGGTGAGATTCATTCCACACTGACATTTACGGGACGCGGAAATTATCCTGGTTGCAACTATATAGGGATTAAGACGGAATGCGCCATCGATGATGTAGGGCGTGCCATGCAAGCTGACTTTGATAAACTTGGCGCATTTGTAAAAGATAAAACTGATCTCATTTGCGGAAAGGCCCTGGCTATCTACCACAAATGGGAACTGGTCAAGGGTACGACCACCTATACGGTGGCTCTCCCCGTGAAAAAGGTCCCTTCCGATCTCTCTAATGGAATAATTTCAGGGTCTATTCCTGCCACTCCCATTTACACTTTAGGGCATCAGGGTCCATATCGTCATTTAGGCAATGCCTGGAGTACAATGCAGAACCTTCAGCGGAACAAAGCTTTCAAAATGAACAAAAAAATAGATCCTTTTGAGATTTATGTGAATATGCCTGGTGAGGTGACTGACAATAAGTTAAAAACGGATGTAAATTTTGCTACAAAGTAATCACTCAGAAGGTAATACTTTAAGTCCCGCAGGAGGTTGATTGGCATTATTGATTCTTTGATCCAACAACTCTGACATCTCAATTATGGTTTCGTTGTATAACTCGGTGCCAGCCAGGTTAATTAGTTCCTGTGGATCATTCTTGAGATTGTAAAGTTCTTCCATCCCTTGTCCTCCTTCACCCCAGCGTGTAAATCTGTATTCATTGTTTCGCACGGTGTAATTGTCATACACCTGTGTCAGAATTGACTCTCTTACTTTGGCAGTTGAATTTTCCAGGATAGGAACAAGACTTTTACCCGCCAGGTATTTAGGTGGAGTAACCCGGGTCAGCTCACAGAGAGTAGGATAAAAATCAATCATCTCCACAAATGAATTAGTGATGCTGCCATCATTTTTTAGCTCCGGGTCAGCGATGATCAACGGGATACGACCTGAATTTTCGAACAAAGTCGACTTTTGAAAATAATCATGCTCACCCATGTGATACCCATGATCTGAGGTAAATACCACAATAGTATTATCTGACAAACCCAAGCTATCTAACGCATTCGTTACCCGTCCTACCTGAGCATCGAGGAAGCTGATCGTAGCATAATAGGCATGAATAGCTGAGCGTTTTATTGAATCAGGGAGATTATTTTGTACTGACTTACGTGTCAGGTTCTTCACAGCCGGATCAGGGAGTGTTGAAAAATACCCTTCTGGAACCTGTGGGACAATAATTGCCGACTGATCATACATCTCAAAGTATTCTGCGGGAGCCACATAAGGCGTATGTGGCTTATAAAATCCTACTCCCAGAAAAAAGGGTGTCTGATTTGTTTTATACTCAGCTAACAATTCAATGGCCTTTGTGGCTACCAGACCATCTGTATGCTGTTCTCCTGCTTGTTCTGTAGCTAGCCAGCTCAGAGTAGCCCCAAATCTGCCTGGCGATAAGCTAAATATCTGTTCCTCCAGCTCCTTATCTACCCCTCGTGGGAAATACCGTCTATTCCAGGATAGTGAATCATCATGACCAGGTGTACCAATACCCCTTGGATTATCATAATGATAAATCTTACCTACCCTGGTGGCCTCATATCCGGCATGCATAAATGCCTGACTCATCGTGATAACATCGGGTACATGATCTCTGATATAATCCCGCAGGTTGTGATGTCCGGTCTGATCAGGGTAGAGCCCTGTCATCATGCTGGCTCTCGAAGGACCACACAAGGGAAAATTGCAATAAGCTTTGTTAAAAAGCATTCCTCTTTCAGCCAAACGGTCAATATTTGGAGTCCTGACCATGTAATGACCATAAATGCCCAGATTATCATTGAGGTCATCGGCAATGATAAAAAGTACATTTTTAGGTTTCCGATCTATTGAACATGAAACGAGGATTGCTCCAATCAGTAAGAACCCAAAATGTCGTATTAACAATTTCACCTATAGCCTCACTCTGATTCCCGGACCTATCAATCCAAATAATTTTTGATCATCAAGCAGGTATCCAAAACCCATATGAAGTGGAAATGACAGTTTGTTATCACTGGAAATCGGGTAAAGCGAACCAATGACTACCAAACCGATGTCCTGATCTGCATTATCCGCAAAATTGAATGCATTTAAGGCTATGAAGCCAGCACCAATCTTATATGGTCGATATTTGGCAATTTTACCGGGCTGATAGAAACTCATCTGCCACATCATGGCAAAACTGATCCCTCCAAAATTGGCAAATTTTGCATCTGGATTTTCTTCATCCTTTTTGAAGATCAGCAGACCAGAAGGAAAAGAGACATCTATATCAAATGTATAGTCCCTTTTTAGATAGACTACAATCTTTTTGGTTTGTCCCTTACCACCATACTTATCCTTCAAATGTGAAACGGTGAGATCTATCCTGGACCATTCTTCCAGATCAAATGTTTTTTTAGCCAAATGATTATTGAGATTTATATCATCTGTCCTACATTCATCCATATTATAGAAGGAATATCGGGGCGATCTCTCTGATGGACAAATAGCTAGCTGATCAAACTTGTAAATTTCAATCAGGTTTCCTTTTTTGTTACTCACCTTCACATCAATGGTCAGGTATTGGACTCCATTGATACTGAGGTTCTGGTCAATTAGTGCCCTGTCGAACGAAAATATCAGGTCAGTAATTGTCTTGTCATAGTAGATGGGTTTATCAATGTCGCTGACTACATGTTGCTCATCACCAAAATCCAGAATCACATAATCAAAGGCCTTAGGTTTTTGATATTCTCGCACCGATAACGACTTCCCGGTACTTTGATTGTGATTAAATATCTCAATTTTACTGGAAGCGATTGACATGGGTACCCGAAACTCAAAAGAAGCAATGTTCTCATTTTGAAATGCCGAATCCGGGCTTATTCTCCCAATACCCTGAAAGGCAAAATTGGCTTTATGCATCCCATCCCCTTCAAAGCGGACTCCAATGGTTTCTCCCGGGAAGACCACGTTGGTATTTTCCCAATCCCGACCCTCACGTTTGATTGAAATCGTCTGGATATTGGTTTTTGGAGTGATATCAAGATTGGTTACAAAACGAGGTTCATCACCATCCTTGATGTATAGATAACCTTCAGACTTCCGATGAAATGCATACACCCGCAACAGGCAAAGAATCTTGTCATTATTAAGTCGGTTCTTTGTAAATAATTCTGCGATTAAAGGACCACCTACTGCCTCTTGGTTCTCTATTCTGTAGGTCTTACCAATTTTCAGGTTGTAGTGGTTGTCGAGCTGTATCTCAATGTCACTTGCTTTGTCATCCTGTGGAGTTACTTCCTGCTTATCAAATTGAAGGAAAGCCAACCGGCCCGCCATCACCCTGAATCGCTGATAGATAGAATCTGCTTTATAGGTGAGCTTACCATTCTTCAGGGATGGATTTTTTGCCATGAAATCCAACTCGATAAACTGGCTGCCCAACTCATTTGGAACAAGATGAATAAAAAGCTGCTCCCCACTTCGGGTCACCCTGTAATCAATAGGTAGACCTTCAGTCCACCGATTTTCTATTTGAATGTTGTCGATATTATTTGTAGTCAGCTCAAATGTTTTTTCTTCACCAATGTATAATTCTGTAATACTTGGGTAAAAATCCACATAGGTGTCCGTGTAGGCCTGGAGAGGAATCTCAGTCATGACTGTGGTAGATGCATCCATTTTGATCATGACCATGAACTTGAGAAAGTTTGTCTGATCCAGGTCTCTGAACCTGACTTTAAACCTGACAAACGTTTCGAATTGCACAACAGGATCTATAATCTCAAAATCTTCGGTTTTGATCAACTCGAGACTTTCAAAATTTACTCCTTGCTTTTTGAAGAGGTAGACTTCCATGACCGTATTTTCATCGTTGTATCGGAATGCCAGTTTTTCCTCGAAATCGTTAACCCGGATTCTATCCTTTGTCCATGTATATTCAGCTGAATCGACATACAGCCTAACCTCAGAAAAAAATTCTTTGACAGGAGCTGGCTGAGCATGGATTAGGTTTGACGTAAAAACAAAAAATGTAATGAGAGCTAATGTAAGAAGCCGCATAGAAAGTTGAATTTTTGCAAATATGGTTAATTCCCTTCAACGCTTAATACGAAAAGATATTTAATAGGGACTATACTAAAAAGTTGAAATCTCTTCTGAAATAATCTCCGGTTTACCTTCTATCGTCTTATGAACCGGGCATTTATCCGCGATCTCAATAAGTCTTTTTCTTTGCGCTTCACTCAAATCCCCTTCCAGTTTAATAAATCGTTTAATCTGATCAATCTTAGATTTTTTACCATCCACCGAAATCCCATCACTGGCATGTACTTTTTCGTGGGTGAGTTTCACTTTCACTTCTTTGAGTTCTATTTTTTTATAGTCAGCATACATCCGCAAAGTCATGGCAGTACAGGTACCCAGTGCAGCCAATAAATAGCCATAAGGAGATGGTCCAAGATCATTCCCACCTTGCTCTTCTGGCTCGTCGGCTATCATATGATGCTTGCCAGCAGTAATCTCCGTAACGAATCCCTTCTCTGAAATTCTGGCCCATACTTCACCTTCAGGAGCGACTGGTTCTTTTTCTACTTGAATGTACCTGGCAGCCCAGGGGGCAATAATGCTTCCCGCATACAATGAATCCCCTGTCTTGGACATGAGGTGGTCTGCCCCATCAAGGCTAATAAAACTCTTTGGATGCATAGCAGCATTATAAATTTCCGCAGCATTTTCTATACCGACGATATTATCCTGGGGCGAATGCATAATTAGCAACGGTTTTTTTAGAGCCTTGATGAGCTTTTTTGAATCATTTCTTTCCAGATCTTCGATCAATTGCTTTTCAATGGTAAAATTTCTGCCCCCAATGTCAACTTCTGCTTTACCAGCTTTGTCTATCTCATCTTGAGAACCTTTGAAAAGCTTCCTGACATGTGCTGGGGAAGCTGGAGCTCCAATGGTGACAATGGCCTCAACTTTTTTCATAGAGCCAGCCACATGGAGCATAGAAGCACCCCCAAGTGAGTGTCCCACCAGAATTTTTGGTGCCTCATATTCATTGTCAAGAAAATCGTATGCTTTTTTTAGGTCATCAAGGCTACTGGAGAAATTCGTTTTTGAAAAATCTCCTTCACTCTGTCCCAAACCAGTAAAATCGAACCTAAAGACAGCCATGTCGGACTGAGTGAGGGCTCTACTAATGTTTTCTACTGTCTTTAAATTTTTTGAACAGGTAAAACAATGGGCGAAAAGCACAAAGGCTTTTGGCTCTCCAACCAATGGAAAATCAATCTTGGCTGCTAGTTTTAATCCTGCTGAATTTGTAAAATTGATATTAACTGTTTTCATGACATTTTTAGAAAGATTTCTTATAAATTAAGTCGCATGGAAACCTTTGATTTAGTAAATTGTCTTTAAGATTATAAGAAACAAGATACAATTGATTCGTCCTATTCTCATAGCATTATTGTTTATCATCCTGATAAAGTCAGCAGATGGACAGGTTCTGCACTATGAAGTCGTGCGAAATGACAAGCCCATTGGGACGGTAGATGTAGTTAGGACCATTGAGAATGGGATTGAAACTTATTCACTGGAAAATGTAGTAGAATTCAAGGTTCTTTTCACATTCAACATCAAATATGTACTAAAAGAACAATTTAAAGACGGAATGCTTATTTCCGGAGAGGGATTCAATACGCTGAATGGATCTACTCAAAAAGAGACTTCCATTGATTTCAAAAATGGAAAGTATAAACTCATCATTGATGGCATTGAAGGATATGTAGAATCTGGAGATTCAATAAAATATGCTGCCTCGCAGGTATACCACCAGGAGCCCAGAGGAAATGAGAGAATGTATTCTCAATATTTTGGTAGATATCTTCAATTTAAGAAAATAGGAGATCATAAATACAGCCTGACATCACCTGATGGAGACAATATTTATGAATATCAAAATGGATTTTGTACCAAAGTTCACGTGTCCAGGGACTACGCCTCATTTTCTATCGTGATGAAACCTGAAAGCCTGGCAGACGTGAAACGTAATGGGTACCAAAGTCCACGTAAATGATCAAGCAGTTTTCTAAAATCCTAATCCCGTTATCAGTTCTGCTAATAATAGGATTTTTATTGTTTGTGATCAATCAAATCTCAGGAGTATATCTGCTTGTTCGATCTTCAAGTGAACTTTATGCTAACATTCTCCTTGCGTTCCTTTCTATAGTGGCCATTGGCCTCTTCGCCTGGCCAGTAATATTATACCTGAAACTACCCTCTCCGCTCAAGCTTCCAAAAAACGAAAAAGAACTCGCTAAATATCAAAAGAATCTACTCAAGCGCCTGAAGGGAAACAAACACCTGAAAAGTGCTGGTCTTGTTCCAAACGATGTGGAAATGTTGCCTCAGTCTATTGAATACCTCAACAAAGAAGCTTCAAAAGTGATCCGGGATACGGCAAACATCGTTTTTCTAACAACCTCAGTATCCCAAAATGGAAAGCTTGATGCATTCACTGTGTTAGTAACCCAGTCCCGAATGGTATGGCGGATCGCCCATCTCTATTATCAACGTCCTACACTAAGAGAAATGGTGTATTTATATGCCAATGTCGGAGCCAGCACACTCCTGGCTTCAGAAATTGAAGATCTGGATATTTCTACCCAGATTGAACCGGTGCTACAGTCTTTTTTCAGAAATTCTGCAGGTAAATCAATTCCACTTATTGGGCCCACAGCAAATATCATCCTTGATTCGCTGATGGAAGGATCAACCAATGCGTTTCTTACATTAAGGATTGGAAATATTGCTTCGAAATACTGTGGCACTTATGAAGTCACCACCAAAGAGCAGATTAAAAAAATCGCTTTCAACCAGTCAGTTAGCCAGCTAAAAGAAATTGTCCTGAAATCCTCCGCAAGGATATTTACCGGAATGCTAAAAGCCACTAAAAAAGCAGGTACAGATACCTTGAAATCTGGTTGGGAAGCAATTAGTGATGCCGGAGGTAAAATTTTCGAAGGTGTGAGAAAACAGGGACGCAAAGTGACATCGCTGGGTCGAAAATCCGTTCAGGAGTAGTTTAGCTTATTTACTGAAAAAAGAATCCACAAACTCCATCTTATTGAAGACCTGGAGATCTTCAACTTTTTCACCAACACCAATATATTTTACAGGGATCTTAAATTGATCTGAAATTCCAATTACAACACCACCTTTAGCAGTGCCATCCAGTTTGGTGATGGCCAGAGAGGTAACTTCTGTAGCTTTTGTAAATTCTTTTGCCTGGATAAAGGCATTTTGTCCGGTGCTCCCATCCAGAACCAACAACACTTCATGTGGTGCATCAGGAATAAATCGCTTAATCACAGATTTGATCTTACTCAGCTCATTCATCAGGTTGACCTTGGTATGTAGTCGGCCGGCAGTATCAATGATCACTACATCCGCATTGTTATCAGCTCCATACTTCGCTGCCTCAAATGCAACCGATGCTGGATCGGTCTGCATCCCCTTTTCTATCACAGGCACACCCACTCGCTCTCCCCAAAGCTTTATCTGGTCGACAGCGGCTGCTCTGAAGGTATCCGCTGCGCCAAGAACCACATTCTTCCCAATGGCCTTGAACTGAGCGGCCAACTTTCCAATTGTAGTTGTTTTTCCTACACCATTTACCCCTACGATGAGGATGACATAAGGTCCATCCACTTTTGGGAGATCAAAATCAACAAGGTCTTTTGTATTGTTTTCCGCTAGAAGGCCAGCGATCTCTTCTCTCAGGATCTGGTTGAGTTCGTTGGTATTCAGGTACTTGTCCTTAGCCACACGTGCCTCAATTCTATCAATAATTTTCACGGTAGTCTCCACACCTACATCTGAGGTAATGAGGACTTCCTCCAGCTCATCCAGCACATCTTCATCAACGACGGATTTACCAACGACCGTTTTTCCAAGCTTCTCAAAGAAGTTGGACTTGGTTTTAGCTAATCCCTGATCAAGAGTTTCTTTCTTTTCTCGTGAAAATATATTCTTAAACTTCATATGGCGATCGCTTTTGGGGAGGCAAAAATAAGGTGTATTTGCTCACCATAATGAATTTGGATGGATTAATCAAATGCCAGGTAGAAAACTCCATTGAGTCTGGCTTCTTCCCAGGGCTGTTGTGTCCCCCCACTTAGTTGTTCCACATTATTCCGTGTCTTTATAAAGATATCCTCAATTCTCTGTGGAATTTTCATCTGCTCTGCAAGTTGACTTGTATATAACCCATTTTTCCCTGTGCCATCAGAAGCCACGCTGCCGGGGGAGGTGGCATAGGCTATTAATGTCCCGCTTGGTGCATTCTCTTTTGCAAGACCCGCTCCTCCTCGTTGCCCGGTTGGAAAAGGGTTGTTTCTGCAGGCATCCAGTATGATCATGTTCAGACCCTGCCTGTTGGCATATTGCCCCATTCTGATAACACTTGTAAGCGGAAGGGTTTTTTGCTGCACATCCAGGGCATTTTCAATGTGTGCATCAACCGGTACAAGATAATTTACTCCTTCTACCTCTAACCCATGTCCGGCATAATAGTAAATTGAAACATCGACATTTTGAATTTTACTGCCAAAAGCAAGTACAGCATTTTTCATTTCTTCATAAGAGCCGTCCAGAATAGTAGTGACTTCAAAACCTAATGACTTCAGTGTTTCAGTCATTAGCACTGCGTCATTTCTTGTATTATTCAATTTCGCATTGCTTTCATAGTCTGCATTCCCAATGACAAGCGCTACTCTTTTTTGAGTGTTTAAAGCTGATGGTCCAACTGAATTGATGACTTTTTCCGGTTCGTAGGTGACATAAATCTCTTTGGTCAGCAGGTTATTGTCAAAATCAGTTCCCGAAATATTAATTCGATTTTTTCCTGGAATAAGGTCCACCCGCTTCTGAAAGCTATTGGACACACCTATTTCCAAAGCTTCACTGTTTATGTAAAGCTCTTTCATCCGGGTATTTGCAATTGTTCCTTTTACTTCCACAGAATTTTCCTTCATCACATTTTCTCCAATGTTTCTATTTATTGCCGGTGATTGTATTTCAATCTGGGGCGCTGATTGTCTGACCAGTTCATAAACGATGGTATTTCCCCGATCTGTACCAACTGCGAGATATTGACCACCAGCAGAAAGATTTACTGATACGGGGATGTCGGGTGGCGTCACTCTAGCTACTTCCATCCCATTGATGATATCGTATATAGTCACATCAAATTTGTTTTCTGTGAACCCTGTTACATTGTGCAATTCGGGTCCTATCTGGAGGTAATCAAGCCGGTCATTGACCCTAATCCGTTTAATTTCCGATTTGGTGGTTCCATCAAATGCAATGAGTGAGTTGCGGCGCTGTGGCTGTGTATTGGCTGCAAGTCCTCCTTTAGGAATAAATACTTCCTGGGCACCCGCAACAAAATAATTGGCGGCTGAATTGACACTTACGGAATGCAACACCGATGCTGAATTATCGATTTCGTCACTTCTGATTCTAAACTCACTCAATACCTGCTGACGGATAGGATCAATTGTAAGGGCAGTTCCCAGTTTATCAACTAAAAAAAGCTGGTTGCCAAATTGGTCAAACCCCAAATAAGCAGGCTCTTTCATTCGATCTTTTAGCTGGATTGTATGTTGAGGTAATCCGGATCCTGGGTTATAGACAACCACAGCATCATCACGAATAAAAGTGATCAGCTTCCGCTCTGGATCAAGACCGGGAAGCTGTATGACTCCGAATTCAAAGCTTTGTTTAAGCTCAAGGTTTAGGTCGTAAATGAAAGCATCTCCGCCTCTGTCTATCACTATTACCTGATCATCATCCCTCATGAACGAGAGATAGATGGGTTTTAAGCCTGTTTCCTTTTTGGCCTTGACATTGAGGTTCTGAATATCCCATAATAACAATAGTCCCTTTTTGTCAATAGCGGCTGTCAGGAGCGCATCATTCGCAATGGCAACCTGTGTGACTTCCTTTTCCAGGTCAAACTTACCAAGCGGATATACAGCAATTTGTTGAGCTCTTCCAGATAAAGAAAAAGCTATGACAAGAAGAACTAATCCTTTTTGAACTATATAAGACATATGCTATAAAAACAGAAACTTAATTTCCTCTGCTGCCCAGGATTATACCTAATCCAATTGTGAACAAAAATGTACCTCCGTCAGAATCTACAGATACTTTTGTCCCGTCTGATTTATTCGATGCAGAGACATTAAATGTATAGCTGAGGTTGCCATCAATATTGACGCGCTCGTTGATAAAATACTTGGCTCCCCCGTTTAAACCAAAATTCACCTTTCCATTGACAGTTTCAGTGTCTCCTCCTGTTCCTCCTTTAATCTTGCTTGTAGTATTGGTAAACATTAAACTGGCACCAGCATAGGGCAAAAATTCACCACCCTCGAGTAAAAAATTGTAGTTGCCGAACAGGCTGAGTGAAAATGTGGAGCTTGTCGTTTTCAGACCTCCAAAATCAAAGCCACTGAAGGCCAAGATAGGTGCAGCACCAGCAGAGATATTATCGGTTAAATAGTATTGGCCAGAAAAAATAAAGGAGGTAGTAGTAATTGAACTGCCCTGAAAGGAGGTAACCTGAATGGAAGAATTGACACCAAGGTTTACATCCCCCTGTTGCACCTGAGCTACAGTTTCAACCTCCATCAATAGAAATAATATGAGGAATAGTGGGCCGAATAGATTTATAGGTTTCATGGTTTTTTGGATTTAGTTATACTAAAAATACCAAAAATTATCACGAAACGCTAGAAACAAGAAAGCCGGAATGCTATGCAAACCGGCTCAATATCTTGATAGCTAAGTATTAACCTTTGTTAACCAGGTTCTTTACTTCAGCTTCAGGCACCATGTCTTCTTTGAAAACATACGATCCTGATTTTTCAGATTTTACAGCTCTAATTACTTTGGCGAATTTGGCTCCACCAGGCTGCTTAAGGGTTGCAACTACTTTCTTAGCCATTTTTACTTAATTTCTTTGTGTACGGTATATTTTCTCAAGATAGGATTGTACTTCTTCAATTCAATCCGCTCAGGAGTGTTTTTTCTGTTCTTGGTAGTAATATATCTTGAAGTACCAGGTTGTCCTGATGTCTTATGCTCCGTGCATTCTAATATTACTTGTACTCTGTTACCTTTCTTAGCCATTTCTTAGCACCTTTAATTTTAAGGGAGTGCAAATTTAGGGAAAATATATAATTGAACAAAGAATTTGTTGAATGTCTATTCATTAATCCTATTCACGATCACTTCATTCAGATAAACATAATATTCTTTATCAATATCTACCTTATTCACTCCATTGCCCACCGCATATTTGGACCAGGTACTGGTTGGATGAATTGTTACCGGAGCATCATTCAATAAAATCTTTACAGGCATATCAAATTCCTCAATACAGTTGGTCCACCTAAATGCTATGTCTTTTCCGGAAATAATATACTCCAGTACAGGAATTCGCGGGTCTCGTAGATACTGATCAAAAAAAGCATCCAGATCTAATCCAGTTCGATCAGCAAGATAACTTTCTATATCTTTTGTCTCCACTATCTGATGATAAAACTCTTTATTCAAACCTCTCAATAAGTCTTTCCAAAGATCATCATCATCAATGACTTGGCGCAGTGTGTGCAATACATTAGCTCCCTTGTTATATAAATCAGCTCCACGGTCATTCACTTCATAATCTCCAATAATCGGTTCCTGATTTTGAATGCTATATCTGCTACCTTTTAGGTAGTCGAATGCAGCTTCTTTTCCATAGAAATACTCAATGAATATACTCTCCGAGTAGAAAGTAAAGCTTTCATGGATCCACATATCTGCCGGGTCCCGATGTGTAATGCTATTGGCAAACCATTCGTGCCCGGTTTCATGCACAATGATATAATCCCACTTCAAACCCCAGCCGGTTAAACTTAGGTCACTACCTTTATATCCTTTGAGGTAGCCATTTCCATAGGTAACTGAACTTTGATGCTCCATCCCCAGGTAAGGCACTTCCACAAGCTTGTAGCTGTCTTCATAAAAGGGGTATGGGCCGAACCAGTGTTCAAAGGCTTCTATTGTTCTGTAGGCATCCTGAAAATGCTCTTTGGCTTTTTTCTCGTTTTCTTTCAACACCCAAAAGTCAAAATCAAGGGGACCTTTCTCACCCTGGTAAACATCTTTGAAATTGACATAATCCGCGATGTTGACATTGACCCCGTAATTGTTGATGGGATTCTTCACCTCCCATACGTAAGTCTGGGTTTTGTCCTTTTCTTTTATCACTTCCAAAAGCCGGCCATTTCCAACAGCTTTCAAGTGCCGGGGGACATTTATACTCAATTTCAAACCCCGATCAGGCTCATCATAATAGTGATCCTTGTTTGGCCACCAGACACTGGCCCCAATACCCTGGTTAGCATTGGCAATAAAATCTTTTCCATTGGAATCTTTGGTCCAGACGAAACCACCATCCCAGGGGGCATTCTCGGCTTCTTTCGGCTGGCCGCTAAAAACAACCTCAATGGTTTTGGTATTACCCACACTCTGTGATTCATTTAATTTGATAAAGTGCGCATCTCCTTCGTGGATGATGTCCAGTTCAACACCCGCTTGCGTTACCTGATCAATACGCATAGGTGATTGCAAATCAATCTGCAATAATTGGTTGCTTTCCAATACTTTGTAAGTAATGATATTTCTACCCGAAATAGATTTTTTGGGTATATCAACAGAAACATAAAGATCGTAGTGAAGCAGATCCCACCACTCACGCTGGGGAGTGATTGATCCTCTCAGGGAATCCTGACGCGTGTAATCTGCTTTTTGAGATACCACATCAGTAAAATTGAAAAGGAGGAGAAGAACAGCAAGACATTTTATCATGCTGACGAAATTAAAAAAGCCTGATCGTACAATCAGGCTTTGCAATATCTTTTCAGGTAATATTCTTAGGAAATGTATCCTTTTGCTTTTGCTTTTTTCAAAGCAGCATTCAAACCGATCTTGTTGATGGTTCTGATAGCTGATGTAGATACCTTTAAAGTGATCCACTTGTCTTCTTCAGCCAGATAAAATTTCTTCTTCTGAAGATTGGGATTGAATCTTCTCTTCAACTTATTGTTGGAGTGAGAAACATTGTTACCCACCATCGGCCTCTTTCCTGTAATCTGACAAACTTTTGACATAATATTCCTGCTTTTCTAAAAAGGACTGCAAATATCAGATAAAACTTTTTAAGTTCCAACATCTTTCACAATTTGATTTTACATCTATAAAGTTCACAAAATCCTTTGTGGCCTCTGATTGTAAAACCTACATTTGAACTTTAGGCAAATAAGCTTGTTGTACAAGTCAAAAACAAAGGAGGAAATGGCAATATCTGAGATCGAACATACAGCACAGGAACTCATGCACCTTGAAGATAAGCATGGAGCCCATAACTATCACCCGCTACCGGTTGTGATAGCAAGAGGAGAGGGTGTGTTCGTATGGGATGTAGACGGCAAGAAATACTATGACTTCTTATCTGCCTATTCTGCATTGAACCAGGGGCATGGTCATCCCAAAATCATTGAGGCGCTTAAACAACAAGCTGATGTTCTTACCCTGACCTCACGGGCATTTTACAACAATGTACTGGGCGAATTTGAACAATACATCACATCTTATTTCGGATACGACAAAGTGCTCCCGATGAATACTGGTGCTGAGGCTGTTGAAACTGCTATCAAGATCTGTAGAAAATGGGCTTATGAGAAGAAAGGAATCCCAGAACACAAAGCCAAGATCCTGGTGTTTGACCAGAATTTTCATGGAAGAACAACAACGATCATATCATTTTCTTCCGACCATACAGCTCGAAAAAACTTTGGTCCTTATACACCCGGATTTGAAACGGTGAAATATAATGACCCCGAGCAATTGGCAAAAGCAATAGCCGACCCTATGGTTGCAGGTGTATTGATCGAACCGATTCAGGGTGAAGCAGGTGTGTTTGTCCCTGATGAAGGATACCTCAAAGAAGTGGCAGAGCTTTGCAAAAAGCACAACGTACTGTTCATTGATGATGAGATACAGACGGGTGTTGGCCGGACCGGAAAGATGCTGGCTGCGGATCATGAAAATGTAAAACCAGACATACTGATCCTTGGTAAAGCACTATCCGGTGGTGTTTATCCAGTATCAGCAGTACTGGCAAATGATCATATCATGGAAGTAATTACTCCGGGAACCCATGGATCCACCTACGGGGGCAATCCATTGGGTACCAAAATCACCATGACGGCCCTGCAGGTGATGAAAGATGAAAAACTTACTGAGAACGCTGCAGTTCTAGGAGAAATATTCCGTGAAAGAATGAGCCTATTGACTCAGAAATCTGATTTGGTGACTCTTGTACGCGGAAAAGGATTGCTAAACGCCATCGTGATCAATGATAGCCCGGAAGGCAGTATGGCCTGGGATCTATGCCTGAAGCTACGTGACAATGGGCTGCTGGCTAAACCAACACATGGAAATATCATTCGTTTTGCTCCTCCTTTGGTGATGACAGAAGAGCAACTCCATGATTGTTGTGATATTATTGAGAAGACAGTTATGGCTTTTAACTCTTGAAGTTCGGCTTCACTAAAACCTTACATAAACTTTAAAATATCTGAGCAGGATGTTTTGAAAACACCCTGCTCAATTTTTTAATTGCTTGATGATTGATTGCACGTGAAGTACAACCTATTCACAATCATAGGTAAGAGTATAGATGTCTTCATATCCATCACTGGATAGCGTGATTTCTACAAGATTTGTAGAATCATCAAACTCATAGGTATAAGTCTCATTATATGTATAAGTTTCGTTCCCTAATATTTCTGTTTCATCAACAGTAAGCGGGTTGTTCTCACTTAAATATCTTGTAAAGTCACCCCACCACAATAACATTGCAAGGTTCCCTTTGAAGGGGTTCAGGTTATCATCATAAGTAATTTCTGTGGTTTCTGAAGCAGTAGTTTCATTGGCCTGAAATTCACTTATTTGAGTTAGATTATTTTGTGAGTATGTAAACTCCTCGTATTCAACAAGATAAAATTGAGAGCCGTCTTTATGCCAGTTTTCAATTTTTACAAGTACCCCTGACTCATACACAAAACGATATTCATACATATAACCTTCATTATCTTCAATACTCACAGTAGAAACTAATTCACCATCATAGCTTACCTGCAATGTTTGACTCACGCTCCCATCTTCCATTACTTCTTTCATTGTGGTTAATTTGCCAACATCATAGATGAATTGATACTCTTCTGTATTCGTTTCCACTGATCCACCATTCATGTATTCTTCTACTTCAACAATCTTGGTAATTCTTCCTTCGCCGTCATAGAAAAAAGATATATCATCAGAATCCTGGCTTCCAACTTCAGAAATTTCGAGGTGATTCAATAAACAAGTAAGGGTGTTTTCATCAGCGTCCGGATCTTCTGAACAACCAAATATTAGTACAGTGATTGACAATAATTTTAGTAATTTTTTCATATTTTATATTTGTTTTGTGCAAGTATAGATAAATCTTAATAATTCTTAATCCATCACAAACTTTGCTTTTACTCCTAACTTCAATCTTGAATTTCACGTGATTTTGAGTACTTTTTACAAATAATTTCATCCAAACATAAATTATTCTAAATAAAACATTTATTATTGTTTTACAATAATTTAATATCTATTATGAATAAGTTAAAAATCATACTGATAATGCTCAGAGTATTCAAAGGACTGGCTTTAGCTGGTGGCTTATTTGCCATCATTTTTTTTCTGGTGTTACCAACAGGTAAAATGATTGAGGTTGGAGAGCCGTTTTGGCTTGTAAATAGTGATGAAATATCGAACAAAATAATTCCTATGTTTCCCCTACATGAAAATATTGAATATTATGACATCCAATCCCGAATGAAAGCTCCCTTGAATTGGCCATTGAAGATCTTACTCATCTTTTTTATCAGCACTGTTTCTGCCTATTTCTTCCTGCTTCTACATACGGCCGGAAAAGTGGTTGGAAATATCCGTTCAGGATATCCATTTACATTAGAAAATATTAAAAAGATCAAAATGCTGGGTATTCTTATTGCCCTGTCCATGTTGGGTGAAAAGATCCTGGCTAAGATTGGGGATTTGTGGTTCAGCAGCAACTACCACATTGAGGGAATGGAACTGGTGAGCGAAACTCGATTGGGCTGGCACATTGTGATCATCGGCGCAATCATTTTTGCACTGGGAGTTGCCTTTGAGCAAGGTCTAAAATTAAAAGAAGAACTGGATTTAACCATTTAAGCCTATGCCTATCATTGTCAATCTGGATGTGCAGATGGCCAAAAGAAAGGTTCGGTCCAAGGATCTGGCAGATAAGCTGGGGATCACAGAAGCCAATCTTTCCATTTTAAAAACAGGAAAAGCCAAAGCAATCCGGTTCTCTACTCTGGAGGCTGTCTGTAAGGCATTAGACTGCCAGCCTGGGGATTTGTTGGAATTTAGAGAATGATCTGCCATTTTAGGGGAATGAAGATGCAATACCCAAACATCCTGCAGACCTTTGGGCTGCTGGGAATCTATATTTTATTATCTATAGGTCTGGCATTCACTGTGCAGCCGCTTATGAGTATCATGTCTGAGTCTTTGGTCACACTTCTGGCCAGCTTGGCATCCATGCTAATTGTTATCTTTTTTGCTCTTCAGTTTAAGAATGCTTCTTTCAAGTATCTTTTTGAGAATATGAAGTTTGCTTCTTTGCAGACTTATCTGATCTCCATTCTCTTTACTGTCTTTATGATCATGGCCATCGATCCGATCACCTCTTTTATTCCCATTCCAGAATGGTTGGAAAAGATCATGGCCAACCTGATCCAAAAAAATATTTCCTCTTTTATGACTGTGGCTATCATGGCTCCAGTCATGGAAGAATTACTTTTCAGAAAGATCATATTTGAGGGTTATTTAAAAAATTACTCTTTGAAGAAAGCTATTTTGATGTCAGCCTTCATGTTTGCTTTGTTTCACCTCAATCCTTGGCAAGGGATCGGAGCATTTGTGGCTGGAGTCTACCTGGCATACATCTTCTACAAGACTGGCGACATCGTACTTTGTATGTTTGTTCATTTTGTAAATAATGGCCTGGGCTTTGGAGCATTCGTTTATTTTGATGATCCACTTTTTTCCATCACAAATCTACTGGATGAGCCTGCTTATGTCCTCTTAACTATTTTAATTGGATTTGGCGGGATGTATGTTTGCTACAGATACCTGGAAAATCAATTTGAACTGAAGTTACGATGAATTACTTCTCCCGCAGACCAAGAAGAAACAGACAGAATGAAGGTGTTCGCTCATTGGTAAGAGAAACAAATGTCACGACAGATGACCTGATCCTACCATTATTTCTTCTGGAAGGTGCAAATAAAAAATCTGAGGTTGATTCCATGCCGGGAATCTTCAGGCTTTCTTCAGACCTGATGCTTAAAGAAATTGAGGTGTGCATGAAGCTTGGAATCAGAGCATTTGATGTTTTTCCTGTGGTAGAAGAAAAATACAAGGATAAGATGGCCACCCGCAGCTATGACCCCAAATTCTTTTATCTCAAGACCCTCAAACAAATTAAACAGGAATTTCCTGAAGCGGTGATCATCACAGATGTGGCCATGGATCCCTATAGCTCAGACGGTCATGATGGTATCGTGCAAGGCGGAAAAATCCTCAACGATGAAACGTTGGAGATTTTGGCAAAAATGGCCATCGCTCAAGCAGAAACGGGTATTGATATGGTTGGTCCCTCCGACATGATGGATGGCAGGGTAGGTTTCCTTAGAGATCAACTGGATGAAGCAGGCTTCAAAGAAACAGGGATCATTTCCTACACCGCTAAATATGCTTCTGCTTTTTATGGGCCATTCCGGGATGCCCTCGACTCAGCACCCAAATTCGGAGATAAGAAAACATACCAGATGGATCCAGCCAATCGTCGGGAGGCTATGATCGAAGCTCAGCTGGACATTGAAGAGGGGGCGGATGTACTAATGGTGAAACCCGCCCTAGCGTACCTGGATATTATTGCCGACCTTAAAGCCAATTTCGATCTGCCGGTTGCCGCTTACAACGTATCAGGAGAATATGCCATGGTCAAGGCAGCAGCACAAAAAGGTTGGTTGGATGCTGACAGAGCCCGTGATGAGGTACTTACATCCATCAAGAGAGCCGGAGCAGATATGATCCTGACTTATTTTTCTAAGGAATTTGCGGAATCGATCCGTTCTTAAAGCTTCATAGCGTATAGTCGTGATATACTATATAGTGAGCTATATCTGAGTATCCTATTACCGCATTGAAATAACTCCAGACTAATTAGGGCCTGCTGACTACTTATTCATTTTCATGTAGTCCAGAGTAAGGTTCAGGAAGGCTTTTACTCCTGTAATCATTCCGGCATCGTCAACATAAAAGTCCGGGGTGTGATGATCTACAGCATCTTTCAATGCTACATCCTTGGGGCAACCACCGACCCAGAAGTATATGGATGGCACTTCCAAAGCAAAAAATGCAAAATCTTCAGCTCCCGTACTGGCATTCACCACCTCAAGGTTCTCGCATGACTTTTTGAAGGATGGAACCATCATGGTAGTCAACTCAGGATCATTGTAAGTGACTGGTGCACCCTGGGTAATCTCAACGTCAGCTGTAGCGCCAGCACTTTCTGCAATTAGTTTTGCTGTCTTTTCAATTTTTTGATGAATGTCTTTTTGCATCTCCTCATCCAGAGTCCTTATAGTGCCCACCATCTCTAACTTCTCAGGAATGATATTATATCTCACACCAGCTTCGATCTTTCCTATGGAAATAACCGCAGCTTCTTTGGTGAGCTCAACCTGCCTGGAAACAATTGTTTGTAAGCCATAAATGATTTGAGAAGAGACCGTAATCGGATCTACACCACTCCAGGGCCTGGAACCATGTGATTGCTTACCATTTACAGTAATGTAAAGTCGGTCAGCCGCCGCCATGATACCTCCGGTTTTATAACCAATTGATCCAACATGCATGGTTGACTTGATATGCATTCCAAACATGACGTCCACATCCGGGTTTTTTAGCACACCTTCTTTCACCATAAGTGGTGCTCCTCCTTCTTCGCCTCTGGGAGGACCTTCTTCGGCAGGCTGAAATACAAATTTCACAGTGCCTCTGAGGTCCTTTTTCATGCCAGTGAGAATTTCGGCAACGGCCATGACTACAGAAATGTGGGTATCATGACCGCAGGCGTGCATCACACCGGTCTTTTCACCATTATATTCTCCAATAGCTTCGGATTTGTAGGGAAGATCAACTCTTTCGGTGACAGGTAATCCATCAATGTCAGCCCGGATACCGACAACCGGTCCTGGTTTGCCTCCTTTTAATACTCCTACGACGCCCGTATGAGCCACTCCTGTTTGAACCTCAAGCCCGAGGTCCCTGAGATGCTTCTCAATTCTTTTGGCTGTATTGAATTCCCTATTCGAAAGCTCCGGATTCTGATGGAAGTAATGTCTCCATTCAATCATTTTGGGCTCAATCTCACGAGCCAGTTTGTCTACATCCTGAGAATTTGCACTTAATGTAAGGGCTAACAGGACTCCGAAAAAAAGAATTCTATTCATAGGCTATCAGTCAAAGAGGTCTTCATCACGCTCCACCATGAGGATGGATGATTGATGAACAATATAATATTTTTGACCCTCATACATGACTTCAAAGGCTGTTTTTTGAAGGAAAATCGCTAAATCACCCTCTTTTACCTGCAAGGGAATATACTTTACTTTTTCTTCCTCGGGTTTCCAGTCATCCTCTTCATCCATAGCCATTGGTATCGGATAGCCGGGTCCTGCCTTTACAATATAGCCGCTATGAACCTTCTCTTTTTCAGCTACTCCGGGTGGCAGGTAAATACCTCCGGATGTTTTCTCTGTGTCTTTCTTGGGTTTGATGAGTACTCGATCCCCAACAACTATCAGTTTCTTTAGCTTATTATCAGCTGTCAATTCCATAATATTCTTGTAAAAAAGTGCAAATGTAGAAAAATAGATTAACCGAAAAGACCTGTAGGTTGGGCAACCGATACATCTTCAGACTTAGATTCAGCACGATCTAAAATCTTCGGATCCATCTCCTTGCTGGTTTTAGCACCCAGTTCCTTAAGGCGCTCAGTTTTCCTGATGAGGTTATCTTTTCCTTCCACCAGCTTATTCATGGCCATGCCATATTGATGTTTAGACTTGTCAAGTGATTTCCCTACTTCAATCAGATCATCCACAAATGCTTTGAACTTATCATATAATGCACCACCCTGTCTGGCAATCTCAAGTGCATTTCTATTTTGATATTCATGTTTCCAGATGCTGGCCACCGTCCTCAGGGTTGCAATTAAAGTGGAAGGGGAAACAATGATGATATTCTTGTTGTGAGCCTCATTATAAAGCTCACCTCCCTGCTGCACGATCATTGCAAAAGCTGACTCGATCGGGACAAACATCAAAACATAATCCAAAGAACCTGTCTCAAAAAGCTCGTGGTAATTCTTTTCACTTAAACCTTTAATGTGCGTTTTGACGGAAACCAAATAAGCCTTTAATGCCTGCTCTTTCTCCTCATCATTCTCAGCATTGGCATATTTTTCATAGGATACCAGAGAAACTTTAGAATCAATAATCAGGTTTTTATCATCCGGCAGTTTGATAATCACATCCGGACGCAGCCGTCTACCTTCTTCGGAACTGTAAGACTCCTGCATAAAATATTCCCGGTCTTTTTCTAGTCCTGACCTTTCCAGAATCCTTTCCAGAACGATCTCACCCCAGTTGCCCCGGGCCTGAGCATCTCCTTTCAATGCTTTTGTCAGATTCTCCGCCTCCTGGCTCATGCGTTGGTTCAGGGTTTTCAATCCCTCCAGCTGCACTTTGAGCTCTGCAGTACTGATCATGCTGTCCTTGTTGGTTTGCTCCACTTTCTTCTCAAATTGAAGAAGCTTGTCTCCTAAAGGTTTCAGCAGCTCATCCAGGTTTGACTTGTTCTGATCGGTAAATTTTTTACTCTTTTCTTCAAAAATCTCATTGGCAAGGTTTTTAAATTCAGCTGTAAACTTCTCCTGCACTTTCATCATCTCCTGCCGCTGTTCATCAAGTCGCTCACGGAGGTTTTTGTAGTTGGCCTGAAGACTGGCATTCTCCTGGTTGAGCCTGATCACTCCCTGCCGCTCTTCTTTTAGCTGGTTATTGAGAGAAACAAGATCCTGCTCTCGCTTCTGACCCTTTTCCCGCTCCATTTGCAATTCCAATCTGATCTTCTGATCGTCCCCTCCACTTTTGGAGTTGAGCTTTCCCAGTAAATAGCCAATGATTATCCCCAGGACGGCTCCAATGCCAAGCATTATGATCATTTCTGATTCCATATTTTAAATTTACAACAATCTGTGTAGATAGCCGAACACTTCCATCAACCAGGCAATCCCCATGTGGATGATAATTCCTCCCCACACGCTCCTGGTATTGTAAGAAATAATGCCCAATAAGTAACCTCCGAAGATTGAACTAATGGCCTCTGTCATCGGCTTACCAAAATGCAATACTGCATATGTTACCGCCATAGGTAATATGGCATAGCCACCAAGTGTCCGGCTAAATGCAAAGATCAGAAAACCTCTGAAAAATATCTCTACTCCCACAAAATCCGACCCATAGGCCAGCTCATAGATCAAAACCGTAACTACCTCCGGTAAGTTTCTTTGCTCGGCAAAATAACTTCCCCGAGAAAACTGGTATCGTGGATAATAAGCTTGTAAATCAGCGAAAAAAGAGCCAATACCCACGCAGACACCAGCAAGCAATAAGAGGATCAGGTAAGGCTTAAAATCAAATTTCTTAGGGGAGAGCCCATAGTAGATTTTGGGGTTGTCCCTCTCGACAATTGTGTAAATAATCAACAAGGGTATTACTACAATGAAAGTACTACTCAACCAACGGGCTGTTTTAGATACAAAAACATAATCCCGAACATCAAAATGATCTTTGAAGATGACATATCCATAAAAAGACCGATCTAATGCCAGGATAGTAAATCCAATTACAAACATCAGCCAAAAACGACCTGATGAAACCCAGCCCCTATTTTTATTGAAAAGGTAAAGCAGTAGACAAACTACCAGGTACGGCAATCCGTGAAATAAGAACATGTGAACTCCGTCACGAAATTGACCGTTGTACTTATCAAGTACCGAATTCTCAAAATCATAATAGTAGTTGAAGAAGAAAATCAGTACCAGAAAAAGGGCAGTGGAAAGATATAACTTTGTATCAAAGTGTTTTCTTTGATAGTCGATGATATAGCCCAGGATTTTCTTCATTCAAAAAATTTGACCAAAGATATGTGTCTGATTGTTTTAGGCAGGAATATTCATCCAAAATATAAGTTGATCCTGGTTGCCAACCGGGATGAACTCTATGAACGTCCAACAAAAGTCGCTCATTATTGGAATGGACCAAACCAATTGCTTGCGGGTAAAGACCTGGAAGCTGGCGGTACCTGGATCGGGGTGAATCAAATGGGGCACATAGCCGCAGTGACCAACTATCGGGATCCGACCAACTATCAAAACAATAAAGCTTCCCGCGGTCAGATCCCTGTTAATTTTCTTGATTCCAGGGTACTGGCGGATCAATATATTCGGAATCTGGAAAAAGAATCATCCAGGTTCAACGGATATAACCTGCTTGTCTTAGACAACAATGACCTGATGCATTACAACAACCAAAATGGAGAACCCAGTAAGCTTGCAGATGGTATTCATGCAGTGAGTAATGCCACACTCAATACACCCTGGCCAAAAGTTGTGCGTTCAAAAGAAATGTTTAAATCCATCGTTGAGAGCAACTTCTCACACGATGATCTAATTGAGATGATGGGAGACAGCAAAACGGCCAACCTAGAAGATCTGCCTGATACAGGCATACCAAAAGACTTGGAAGAAGCCGTTTCGGCCATGTGTATCCGCACAGAAAAATATGGCACCTGTAGCACAACAGCCATCACGATCACAAATGATGGAGAAGTTTCGTTTACAGAAAAGTCTTATCCTGTTGGTAAAAGAAATGAAGGTATTGAACGTTTTAGCTTCAAAATAGATTCATGAGCCGATTTCTAGTTTTTCCTCTCTCAGTTTTACTGTTAATCGGATGCAAAGACCAGTACTTTGAAATTGAGAATGATCCCTTGGTGGGAGAAATCGATGGTAAAGAATGGATTTTTGGCAGTGGACGCGTGCGACATGATCAGTTCTATGCCAAGGGCCTGACTGGCATCTTGTTTGAAGAAGAACTGACTGATCCATGTACTAAAGTAAATACAGTAGACCCCCACATCTCTATTGCAATCCCTTACGATCGTGGAAATTTCAACCTTCCATTTGCTACCCCTAATTACTTTGTAGTATTCTCTGAAGACGGTATTACGGAGTACACGGCAAACACTGGATTTATCGAAATTGTTGCCGTCACTTCCACCGAGGTCATTGGCTACCTAAGCGCATCCTACGACGACAATAACCATGTCCAGGGATCTTTCAGCTTAAGACTTTGTGATTAGATCCTGCTCAGCATAGTCTTCCAAAGGGATACAGCTACAAACCAGGTTTCGATCCCCATAGGCACTGTCAATTCTTGTGACTGATGGCCAAAATTTACTTTTCTTCAAAAATGGTAGCGGATAAGCCGCCTGCTCTCTGCTATAAGGTAAATCCCAATTTTCAGAGAGTAGTCTTGTCAGAGTATGTGGTGCATTTTTCAATACATTGTTAGTCTGATCCGTTGTGCCCCCAACCACATCATCGATTTCTTTCCGGATGGAAATCATCACATCACAAAACCGATCGATCTCCGCTTTAGTTTCGGATTCTGTTGGCTCGATCATCATAGTACCATTAACGGGGAATGACACTGTTGGTGCGTGATATCCATAGTCCATCATCCTTTTTGCGATGTCCTCTACCTCTATTCCTGCAGACTTAAATATCCTGCAGTCAATGATCAGTTCATGCGCATTTCGCCCCTTCTCATTGGTATAAAGGATTGGATAATGGCTACTAAGCCGTTTTGCAATATAGTTAGCATTCAATATGGCGATCTGTGAGGCCCTCGTTAGATCCTCACTACCCATCATTGCTACATAGGCATGAGAGATTGGAAGGATACTTGCAGAACCGTATGGAGCGGAAGAGATATGTAAATCTTCGCCAGGAAGATATTGCACCAAATGAGCAGCCACACCAATCGGCCCTACACCTGGCCCTCCTCCTCCGTGAGGGATACAAAATGTCTTATGAAGATTCAGGTGACAAACATCTGCCCCGATCTCTCCGGGTGAGGTAAGGCCAACCTGTGCATTCATATTGGCACCATCCAGATATACCTGGCCACCATGCTGATGAATGGTGTCACAAATATTTTTGATGCTTTCTTCAAAAACTCCATGAGTAGATGGATAGGTTACCATCAATGCCGCCAGCTCATCTTTATAGGTTTCGGCTTTTTCCTTTAGATCTGCCACGTCAATGTTGCCGTGGTCGTCACATTTCACAATTTTTACCAACATTCCAGCCATCACTCCACTGGCAGGATTTGTGCCATGCGCAGAGGACGGAATCAAAACCACATTTCTATGTTTTCCTCCATTAGCATCCAGGTAACGTCGGATCACCATCAGCCCGGCATACTCTCCCTGTGCTCCTGAATTGGGCTGAAAGGAAACTGCCGAAAACCCGGTAATAGTACTCAACCAACTACCCAGCTCATCTATCAGCTCCTGATAACCCTTGGTCTGGTTGGCCGGAGCAAAGGGGTGCATATCTCCAAACTCGGACCAGCTAACAGGAATCATCTCCGTGGTAGCATTCAGTTTCATTGTACATGAACCTAACGAAATCATTGAGTGAGCAAGAGATAAATCTTTATTTTCTAACCTTTTCATATACCTCAGCATTTCATGCTCAGAATGATAAGTCTGAAACACTTCAGGAGTGAGGTAAGCAGATGACCGAAGGATTGACTTTGGGAGACTTGCTTCTACCTCGACATCAACCTGGACTGCATTAAGATCTAAAGCCCTTGCAAAAATATCGATCACCTTTTGTGCATCAGCGGGCGTGTGTGTTTCATCAAATGAAATCCCTATTGTGCCGTCCTCAAAATACCTGAAATTAACCAGGGATTCATTGGCCTGCTTCAATACAGACTGAACGTTTGCTTCCACCTTTAGGGTATCGAAAAAAGAGTTAGAAGAAACCTTGATGCCAAGCTTTTGCAATGCTTGAGCTGTGGTAGTGGCTAAACCATGAACCCGGCTTGCAATTCTTTTCAAGCCTTCAGGACCATGATATACGGCATACATCGAGGCCATCACGGCCAGCAAAACCTGAGCTGTGCAGATATTGGAGGTAGCTCTTTCCCGCTTGATATGCTGCTCGCGGGTCTGTAGTGCCATACGATAGGCTGTGTTACCATCAGCATCCATGGAAACACCTATAATCCTGCCAGGTACTGATCTTTTATAAGCTTCTCTTGTCGCAAAAAAAGCAGCATGTGGCCCACCAAACCCCATAGGCACACCAAATCGCTGTGAAGTACCAACAACCACATCCGCACCCCATTCACCAGGAGGGGTGACTAAACATAAACTCAGCAAATCAACTGCCACGGCAGTAGTGACGCTATGTGCATGAGCGGCGGAAATGATGGAAGAATAGTCTTTTACCTCACCATTGTTGTTTGGGTTCTGGATAAAAATTGCAAATATCTTTTCATTGCTAAGATCGACAGTTTCTATATCGTCAACCAAAATCTCAATACCGTAGGGCTCTACTCTTGTTTTAATGACATTCAATGTCTGCGGAAAAATATGTTTATCCACCACAAGGCATTTGGCTTCCTTTTTTTCTCTGGGTCTGACACTATAGAGCATGGTCACAGCTTCTGCAGCGGCAGTACCCTCATCAAGTAGTGAGGCGTTGGCTATTTCCATCCCTGTGAGCTCCATCACCATGGTCTGAAAATTGATAAGGGCTTCCAGTCTTCCCTGTGCTATCTCTGCCTGATAAGGCGTATATGCCGTATACCACCCCGGATTTTCAAAAATATTTCTTTGAATAACTTTCGGAACGATACAATTATAGTAGCCCTGACCAATAAATGACTTGGCCACCACATTCTTATGAGCAATCGAACGGATCCTTTTGAGATATTCATGCTCGTTTAGAGGCTGAGAAAGTTTTAGCGGATGTTTTAATCTGATATTTTTTGGGATCGTCTGATCTATAAGTGATGAGATGGAGTCTGCATCAATCTCTGAAAGCATTTGTTTTACCTCTTCTGAATCCGGGCCAATATGCCTGGAACCAAAATCAACACGCTCATTTAAATTTATCATGCAATGGTGGTTATTATACACGTCGTATTATCTTGCAAAAGTATACAATTGACTGTACAATAATTTGGTTCAATAATTGCTTTATTTAGGGCGAATTAATTTAGTTTAGATTTGCCCCACTTAGTTCAAATCGATTGATTAATGAAGTCATATTTCATCTCATTTCTCACCTTAATTCTCTTCATTCCTTTTTCTTTTAGTCAGAATCGAAAGGCTATCAAATATGCCAAAACAATCACGCTGGAAGAGTTAAAAGAATCAATAAGTACCCTGGCTTCTGATGAATTTGAGGGGAGAGCCACCGGCGAAAGGGGGCAGAAAATGGCAGCGGACTATATCGCCAACAAATTCAAAATAGCAGGACTGGCACCCCCTGTAAAAACCAATCAGGGAGACAGTTATTTTCAGGAATTTCACTTATACCGCAGCAAGTACAATACTTCATACTTTAAAAGGGGTGATGAGGTAAAGAAAAACCTTGTTGACTTCCTCTATTATTCCAGGATGGAAACCATGGGTGAAGAATACATCGAAATGGTCTTTTGTGGCGATATCAAAGACTTCGACCTCCGGGGTCTTGATGTAAAAGGGAAATACATTGCTTTTAGTGCCGAGGAAATGACAGGTTGGCGCAGCAAGCTTGCAGAGCTGGAGAATAGCGAAGCCGCAGGATATTTTATCATCGTGAGGAATGAAGATCAGTATAGATATGCTTTAAACAGGTTTGGGGTGGTCATGATTGGAGAGAAGATTGAATTTACAGTGGATGATGTGGGCACCAAAACAATTATAGCCAACCCGGCTCTAGCGGAATGGGTTTTTGAGCAATCTTTTCAATCTCTGTTACGAAAGGGAAGAGGAGTGACTAAAAAGATCATTTTTAATGCGGATATGCTCATAGAGACTATAAACTCTGAAAATGTATTGGGCTTTGTGGAAGGATCTGAAAACCCCGATGAGGTAGTAATTTTATCTGCTCACTACGATCACCTGGGTATCAGAGAAGGGAAAATATACAATGGTGCGGATGACAATGCCTCCGGAACAAGCGCAATTATTGAAATAGCAGAAGCTTTTTCTGAAGCAGCAGAAAATGGCGATGGACCTAAAAGGAGTGTCATGTTTGTAGCATTCTCAGGTGAAGAAGAGGGTTTACTTGGTAGCAAATATTATGTTGCACATCCGGAGATACCCCTGGCAAATACGGTAGCCAATTTAAACATCGACATGATTGGAAGGCAAGATCTCAAATACAGCGAAGATCCTAACTACATATATATTATTGGGTCGGATCGCATTTCGTCAGATCTGGACAAAGTAGCCAAATCGGTAAATGAGGATTATTCTACCAAGCTTCGCCTGGATTATAGATACAACGATTACAATGACCCAAACCAGTATTATAAACGATCAGATCACTACAACTTCGCACAAAATAATATTCCAATCATCTTTTACTTCAGTGGTACTCACGGAGATTATCATCAGCCTACCGACACCGTGGATAAAATCAACTTTGAAAAAGTTAAAAAGATAACTGATTATATTTTCTTTACTACGTGGGAGATTGCTAATCGGGAGGAGAGGATCAAGCCTGATTAAGTGATCTTGAAGGGGATAGGATAGCTCCTAAACCCCGAACAAGATCTTTTCAACCAGCTATGGAAAGAAAGAGTAAATCCATCTTTCTGTTACAATAATAATTGATTTTTGAGTTTCCAAGAAGTGGTAATCAAAATAATTAATAAGAATGCCTTTTTATATCGCCATGCTTATTAAACACAAACATAAATTTTGTTTATATTAAATACAGTTACTTTTTATTTCGTAAAAGAGTGGTTTTTCCTATTTCTTAGAATAAAACCTACATTACGGAATATGATTTAAGCAATATAGATTATTCTAATTCCATGAAAGTGAGTAAAAGTTATCTAATCAAGTCGGGTAAAATCATCAATGAAGGAACGTCTGAGGTAAAGGATATCTTTATAAAGAACGGGAGAATTGAAAAAATCAGTCATAATATCTCAATCAGTGAGAACCATTTGGAGATCATAGCTGAGGGAAAAGTAGTGCTACCAGGAGCGATCGATGACCAGGTTCACTTTAGGGAGCCAGGTCTCACACACAAAGCTGAAATATTTACAGAATCCAGGGCTGCAGTCGCTGGGGGTATCACATCATATATGGAAATGCCAAACGTAATTCCTCAAACCGTAACACAGGATTTGCTGGCTGCAAAATATCAGCTTGGAGCTCAGAAATCCCTGGCTAACTACTCTTTCTTCATGGGCACCACAAATGATAATCTGGATGAACTACTCAAAACTGATATTCGGTCCGTTTGTGGAATCAAAATTTTTATGGGCTCTTCCACAGGCAATATGCTGGTAGATGATGAAAAGGTGCTGGAGAGGATATTTAATGAAGCACCATTGCTTATTGCCACACATTGTGAAGATGAAATGACCGTGAGAAATAACCAGGAAGCATATGTGAAAAAATATGGAGAGGATATTCCCTTCGAGATGCACCCGCTGATCAGAAGTGAGAAAGCCTGCTACCTATCATCATCCTATGCAGTTGGTCTGGCAAAAAAACACAATACACGCCTTCATATACTTCATATATCTACCGGAAAAGAAACAGGGCTTTTTTCCAATAAAAAGCCTTTAAAAGAAAAACGCATCACTGCTGAAGCTTGTATCCACCATCTATGGTTTTCTGATTCAGATTATAAAGAAAAAGGATCTTTCATTAAATGGAACCCTGCTGTGAAGACGAGTGCAGACCGGGAGAAGATCTGGGAAGCATTGCTTGATGACCGCATCGATGTAATTGCTACCGATCATGCACCTCACACTTTGGAAGAAAAGCAAAATGTTTATACCAAAGCCCCATCAGGTGGGCCACTTGTTCAGCATTCCATGGTGGCAATGCTGGATTTTTATCAGCAGGGAAAAATTTCATTAGAGCGGGTAGCTGAAAAGATGAGCCATGCACCAGCTGATTGTTTTCAGATTGCCGAACGGGGTTATCTTAGAGAAGGGTATCATGCAGACATTGTTATAGCTAATCTCAATAAACCCTGGACGGTTGCAAAAGAAAATGTTATGTCAAAATGTGGCTGGTCGCCATTTGAAGGCCATCAGTTTAAGTCCAGCATTGAAAAGGTTTTTGTCTCGGGACACCTGGCGTATGATGATGGAGCAATTAATGATAGCATCCTGGGACAACGTCTGAGTTTTGACAGATAAAAGTATCAACTGATTTTCCGCTTCGCTATTTGTAATATCCGTCAATGGATATAACTTTGCATTCCTTTTAAAAATGGTGGTTGTAGCTCAGCTGGTTAGAGCGCCTGATTGTGGTTCAGGAGGTCGTCGGTTCGAACCCGATCTTCCACCCTTATTTAAACAAGCCCTTTCATATCGATTGGGCTTTTTTTATTTATAGCTTAAGAACGGGTAGGCTGATGATATCTTACATCTCATCTGACAGATACCATTCAATTCAAATACTTAAGTCCAAACCAGGCACCTAAAATCGCATAGGATCCTGTAAGGCTTTTAACAAAAATTTAGGAGAGTGAAAAGTAAATAGTACATTATTTTTACTAATTTTGATAAAAATATCTTGAGCTGAGACCGTCAAATCACATATTACCCATTCTGGCATTTTGCCTCTTACCATTTCTTGGTCTCGCCAATGATCCTACTGTAGAGAATAAGGACGAGGCTGATAAAAAGCAGGCGGACTCCAGAGAAGTGAAAGTCGTGACAGAAACCAAAGCAGTCACAGAAGCCAAAAAAGAGCAGCAAGTAACCACACAAGAAGGGAACAAGGAAGCTGTAATTACAAACAGCACCACAATTGAGGAAACTAAAAATACTGACAACAATACGCTCAGTAAATTCAACTACCTGTTTTACTTCATTTATAAGCACAAATACCAGGACATCAACAAGCTGGAAGAAAAGCTTTGATTCTAGGTTAAATGGATTAGCTTAAATCCTTCTCCATGCACCGTGAGTAATTTCAATGATTCTTCTTCTTTCAGGTATTTCCTGATTTTTGCAATGTACACATCCATGCTCCTCGCATTAAAGTAAGAATCGTCTTTCCATATCTTCTTCAGCGCAATACTTCGATCAACCGTTTGATTGAGGTTATCAAAAAATAGTTTCAAAAGCTCATTTTCTTTTGTGGTGAGTTTGATCTCGCCGGATGGTCTGACCAGCCGATTGTCTGCATACTGATAGGTAAGACTCCCAATCTTCAACTCTTCAGGTAGCTTGCCTGGTCCTTCGGCAGATTGTTTGGTCCTCTTTAGCACTGCATTCACCCGCATCAATAGTACCTCCATGCTAAACGGCTTGGTCACGTAGTCATCGGCACCGATCTTGAAGCCATGCAGGATATCCTCCTTCATAGACTTCGCGGTAAGGAAAATGATGGGGATTTTTGGCTCTATGGCTTTGATTTCTGTAGCAAGGGTGAACCCATCTTTCTTGGGCATCATCAGGTCAAGGATGCACAAATCAAACTTGCCTGGCTTAAATGTCTTTGAGCCTTCCTCTCCATCAGGACAAAGTGTGGAATCAAACCCCTTAAGGTTCAGGTATTCATTGAGAATTTGACCAAGATTGGGATCATCCTCAGCAATTAGAATTCTAATTTTTTCCATTATTAAGAGGTAAGCTTACGACAAATTTACTTCCTTTTCCGAGCTCACTCTCTACTGAAATAGAACCCTGATGTGCGTCTACGATACTCTTGACATAGGCCAGTCCCAGACCAAAACCTTTCACATTGTGAATGTTTCCCGTAGAAACACGATAAAATTTCTGAAATATGTTACGGATCGATTCTCTGGTCATCCCGATCCCATGATCCTGGATGGAAACCCAAATGGAATCTCCATGTTGCTGGGCTCGCATGCTGATGAAAAGATCGTCCGGACTGTATTTAATTGCATTGTCCACTAAATTGAGGAATACATTGGTGAGATGTCCTTTATCTCCCCAAACTGGTAGTTCCTCTCCTTCCACATTTAGTTTGAGCTGGCCATTTCTGTTTTCTACCTGCAATTGACTCTTTTCTTCCACCTCAGTAAGTAATGATTTGAGGTCAACTTTTTCAAATTTTAAGTTTAGGTCATTTCTGTCCAGGGCTGCCATCTGAAGCACTTTCTCCACCTGATCCCCCAACCGGTGATTCTCATCCCCTATGGCTTTGAGGTATCGTGCCCTCAGCCCGGGTGTCTCACTGATATCTTTATCACTCAGCGCCTCGGTAGCCAAGGAGATTGTGGCAATGGGTGTTTTCAGCTCATGGGTCATGTTGTTGATGAAATCATTTTTCATCTCTGAAAGCTTCTTCTGACGCACGATTGTGCGCACTGCATAGCCAAAACAAAATAACACGAGGGCGATCAATACACCAGAGCTTATCATAGTAGCCCAGATCTTTTTAAGGAGATATTGCTCCTTTTCAGGAAAATCGATGACTAGCTCAGGGGCTTCCCCAATTAGATCATTGGGAAAAAGACTAGCCCTGAGCTCACTGTTTTGTAAGGTCAATTTTTCCGATGGATTCTTTAGATAAACAAATCGTTTTTCCTGAGGCATCACAACCGCATGATTATATGCGAGATCAATTCCCTTATTTTGAAGTTCTTTTGTCAGCATAGAATCCAATTGATTGGGATTAAACCTCGACAATGGAGATCGACCGGCGACCATCACATTTTCAATGACCGAAAATGCCATCTCCGTCTTGTTCGAAAGCATCTGTAGTTGTCGGTTCAGTTCTTCAAGCTCCCGTTCGTTTCTACGGCGGAGCTCGTTCATTTGCTCATTAGAAATACCAGATGTTGACTCAAATGATGCAGAGATTCCTCCCCCCGACGCCTTGAACTCCGCGATGATCTGAACACCTGAAGGACCGACTATGGTATCTTTTTTAACCACAATATCTTCAGAGATCTGTAGCTGACCTTGAGAGGACCACTGTCGGTAAATGTTGGGTTGAGGTGCTAATAGATTTTTTTGAACACGCATAGCATCAAGTGCTTCCTGGCGCTCCAGCTTTTGAGAGACCTGGTTCAATGCCTCAGTCACATCCTGCTTGAATCTCACTTCATTTGCCGAAATGACCGAGTCTATCCAATACCACTGAAAAGCTATCAAGCCAAGCATGGCTACGCTCATCATCCCGATGACCCACCTGATTTGCGCTTTCTTCATGCTACAAATTTAGAGTTAAAAGTGGCCTGAAATGCCCATTTAACCATTTTTAACACACCTTAACCTGCCTTTAACAACAACGTATTGGCAACCTTTTTACTTTAGAACTGTCTTTAACCAAAATATAGGGACCATGAAAAAATTTATCATTACCTCATTTTTTGTTGCAGTTTTCCTATTGGCAAATCAGGGCCTTATAATGGCCCAGGAAAATGAATCACAGATTAAGATAGACATCACCCGGGAAGTTGATGGAAAAACTGAAAAGTTTAGTAAGACATATTCTTCCAAAGAGGAAATGGAAGCTGATGAAGAGTTGCAATCTTTTTCGGAGGATATGGATCAGGTTACTCGTGTTGCGGTAGCTCCAGGTGGGACTCAAACCATAAAAATCCAAAAAACAGATTCATCCTCTTCCTATGCTTTTGACTTCGATACTGAAGTTAAGAAGGTGGTGAAAAAAATGAAGTCTTACGATGATATGGACGATGATTCTCTTTCTGTAAAACTTCAAAAACAGATTTATAAACTTGAAGAAGCACTCGCCAACCTGGGGCTGGATATCAAAGAAGAAATAGAGATCCTGGGAGACATGGATTGGGATGAGATCAGAGAGCGCCACAAAATCATGATAATTGATGAGGAGGAAGAAATTGATGAATTGATCACCGAAAATGAAGAAAGTAGCAAGCAAATAACCATCAGCTCGATTGACGACAATGAGTTGGGAAAAAGAGGCAAGGTTGGCAAAAATGAATTGCTGGAGTTGGAAGTCCTTGATTATTACCCTAATCCTTCTCCTGGCAGATTCCGATTGAAATTTCAGCTAAAAGAAGAGGGACCCTTAAATGTGAAAGTCTATAATATAGAAGGGCAAGAAGTTTTTGTTCGCTATTTTCCCAGATACTCCGGTGTTTTTTCAGAGCTCATCGATTTAAGAGGTCAGGATGCCGGAATGTACCTTCTGGAGATCAGTCATGACAAGAAAAGGCTAGTCAGAAAGATGGTGATTCAATAATGTGAAACCCACTCCGTGATGATTTCGGATCTCTAATGCGGAATCCTCTTTCAGATATTTACGAAGCCTGGTGATAAATACATCCAAGCTTCTTCCTTTAAAATAGTCGTTCTCGCCCCAGATCCTGACCAGGATGTCTTCACGAGTTACCAGCTTGTTGCAGTTAGTAGCCAGTAGCTTGAGCAAGTCTGCTTCAATTTGAGTTAAGTTAATCATTTTAAAAGCATCACTAAGAGTCAAATTGACGATATCAAACTTATATTTCCCTAGTTGAATTTCCTCTCCGGGTCTATTGTGATTGACTGATCTCCGTAGAAATACCCTGACTCTATGGGTTAGCTCTTTGATGGAAAAGGGTTTAGTCACATAGTCATCACCCCCAATTTCAAATCCTTTGAGTTTATCCTCCTCAAGAGACCTGGCTGTCAAAAAAATAATTGGAATGAATTCATCTTTCTCGCGGATATTTTTTGCAAGATTAAAACCATCCAGCCTCGGCATCATCACATCAAGTAGACAAAGATCAAAATCCAGGGCTACAAATTTTGCCAGGGCTTCCAGTCCATCGAGAGCCCAATGAACATCATAACCCTCGGACTTGAGATGATCTTCAATGACAATTCCCAGGTTAGTGTCGTCTTCGGCAATCAGTATCCTGGCACTCATCTTACTGGGAATTTTAGTATAAAACAAGTTTGATTTTCCCCACTTAACAATGAAACTTTTCCTTTCATCAGACGGGTTGATTGTTTTACAAAATGTAACCCCAGCCCAAAGCCTTTCACATTATGCTGATCTCCTGTGGGAATCCTGTAAAATTTATCAAAAATCTTCTTCTGATGCCTCACATGAATCTCGCTTCCTTCATTGCTGACACTGAGCATCCATTGATTGTTTACGATAGCTGACCTGACCTCTACTTTACCATTTCCATATTTTTTTGCATTGTCCAGGAGATTAAAAATGATGGTTTCCAGAAGGTTTTTATCACCCTTAATTGATACATGTTGGTCAACTTGTTGTAAAAATACATTGAGCCCCTCCCGCTCCTGAAAGTACTTGACTACCTCAGTCAGGACTATACTTGGATCTATCAATTCAAATTTTTGAGCTTTATAATGATCAATAAATGATGCTTTAAGCAACTGATTTACCTGCTTCTCCAATCGACAAACTTCATCCAGTATTATCCCCGAATATTTCTTTTGCTTATCATCCATTGCGCTGTCAATCATTACTTCCGAGGATACTTTCAGCGTAGACAACGGGGTTTTAAATTCATGAGTGATGTTATTGAAAAAATCTTTTTGAATTTCACTCAATCGTTTTTGGTGAAGTATAATGAACATGGCATATCCAAAAAAAGCTACAATAAGCAATGTAAGGACTGTAGTGAACTGCCAGAAACCCATTTCACTGACAAGTCCAGCTTTTTTGGAAGGGAAATAAACACCAAAGTAATACTCATCTTTTACCAGGTCAGGAAGTTTTCCAGATGGAGCTTGTTCAATTCCTCCAGTCATCGACACAAACTGACCATAAACCATCTGATCAGTTTGACAGTCATATACACCGTACTCAAAATCCAGCTCAATATTTCTCTTCTGAAATTCTCCTGTGATGAGAAAATCCAGAGATTTCAGATCGATTTTATAGTTGGTCCTGGCAATAAAATAATTATTAGAAATCTGGTCGATGGGGTCATTGGATGGGATGTCATTCCCGTTGATCACACAAAGAGATTCCACCACATTCCTAAGTGCCATTTGAACAGATCTGTTAAACTGTTCCTCATGACTGTCCATAGCCCTCGATACCCAAAAGATCTGGGTAAACATGATGCCTGCAATTGCTACAACACCCAGGAGGATTAAAACACGGATTGGAGTGTTCTTCATCCTATAAAATTAAAACATGTTTAAGCGCCGAACAGAATCTTTAACAACCCATTAACAATCGTTTGGAAATCATTAACAGCCTTTTAAAAAGTCTATTCTCACATTTGCAGAATCATCAAAAAATAAAATGAAATGAAAAATTTTATCTTTTTACTTGCGATGGGTTTCGCGGCGGCTGCCTATTCAAGTACGCCAAACCTTGAATGGAAAGATGCAGAAACCAAACTGGGAAAGGTGAAGCTTCAAGAAAAGCAAATAATTAAGTTTGAGTTCACAAACAACAGTGGCAGTCCTATCAGGATCATTGAGGCCAGGGGGTCTTGTGGATGTACTGTTGTAAATTTCCCTGAGAAAGAAATTCTCTCAGGATCCAAAGCATCCATACAAGTAGAATTTAAACCTTCGAAATTGGGTGCATTTCGAAAAAGTATCAGGGTAAAAACGAATGAAAGTGAGGCCTATACTTACCTTTTCTTATCCGGACAAGCAGTAGAATAAAAAAATGCCTACCTGCAAAATTGTGGGTAGGCACTTTTCTGTGGGAAGTACTGGACTCGAACCAGCGACCCCCGCCCTGTCAAGGCGGTGCTCTGAACCAACTGAGCTAACTTCCCATTAGCCTATTGGCTAGTTTGGTTCACAAAAATAACTTTACTGATAAGATTTTCTCAACGGTTAGGGAAAATATAGTTATTCAACAACCTTCTTTTGAATATTCCATAGATTTGATTTGTATCTTTAGTTTCAAAATCCAAAAGATGGAAATCAACAATATTTTAGTACCCGTAGACTTTTCAGATTGTTCTAAAAATGCCTTAAGAATTGCGATTGACCTGGCAAAAAAGTGTGGGGCAAAGATCCACATGGTCAATTCTATTCACATCCATGCCCCGCATCCTGACATTAGTGGGGGTACACTTATAAATTCCCTGCTTACGGATTATGAAGATCAGATACAGAAGTCGTTTAATTCATTGGAATCTGAAATGATCGAACTCAAAAACGTTCCTCACGAGTCCGATCGCTTCATTGCGTACCTGGTGGATGCCATCTTTAGTGAAACTCAAAGGAAAGACATTGACCTGATCGTAATGGGTACAAGATCAGATCATTCCAACGTAGAGAAGTTTTTGGGAAGTAATACCACAGACATCATCAGAAGTGCTGAAGTGCCTGTGTTGGTGGTGCCCGAGTCCACAAAATCCTTCAACCCCAAAAATATAGGGTTAGCATCAGATTTTCAGGGGCTGGTCAATTACAAAAACCTTGAAATCTTGACCAAATTCAGTCATCTGTTCTCATCGGAAATATTGATTTTCCATGTGGCTAAGGACCCCACAGATGTGACAGTAGCCACTCAAAAGAAAATGAAAGAGCTTCACGAAAAGTTTTTGAACCACAAGGCCTCTGTAAGAACCATTGAGGCAGATAGTGTCTTGAACGGGGTAAAAATGTTTACTTCGTCGCATAATCTGGATTTACTGTCTGTGGTGCCTAAAGAGCATACTTTCTTTGAGAAGTTGTTTAAGAAGTCCATTTCCAAGACCATCGCTCTTAACCCGAGTGTTCCTTTACTCTCAATTCCCCAGTTTTAAATGGAGGACGGTATTCAGAAATTCAGCAGAGAATTTCTAAAGCCATTGTACAACTCATTTAGGGAAGCCTGGGCTGACCAGGAACCAGGGCTGTCACTTTCTTATGACCTCTTTGTACAGAGATTGACGGACAAGCTGAACATAAAAGAAGACGTTTCAATCTTGTCTGTACGTGGTGGGTTTATCCAGGGGTTTGTACTCCATACACTCAACACTTATCATGGGAAATGGAGTGCTTACAATGGAGGCACTGGAGTGATTCCTGAGGCCCGGGGAAAGGGATTAACAAAAATCCTGTATGAGACCCTCATCCCACATTTACTATCCATCAGTGTGGAACAGGTAATACTCGAAGCCGTGAAAAAAAACAAAAGGGCGATCCATGTTTATGAAGACATTGGATTTGAGATTGTCCGTGGATTTAGATGTTACGCCAAGCGTGGATATTTTCATTCTGAGAAAAATCACAATGTTCGCACCAAAGAAGAAGTCAACCCTAAATACAAGAAATTTTGGGAAATGGAACCCTGTTTCCTTGATCAGTCTCAGCAATTACAATTCAACCTTCACAATGAGTGCATCCTCGAAACTTACCAGGAAGATGAAATAACAGGCTACATCATTTTTCAGCCTCGCCTTGGGAGAATCAGTCAGATCGCCGTAAATCCGTCTTACCGAGGTCAGGGTATTGGGAATTTTCTGGTTTGTGAAGCTTTCAAACAATCTGCTACCACGCACATGACCGTCATGAATGTGCCTGAAGCCAATATTTCCTTCAATACCTTTCTAAAGAATATTGGATTCATCAATGAAATAGATCAATATGAAATGGTACTCGATCTAAAATAAGGCAGGACACGACAATGAACTAATGCCCTACACATTAATTTAGCAGCCATGCTTTTCTCAGCTGTAGCGGAAATTGTTGGAGGCAAAATATTGCGACTCAATAATGATGGATCTATTCAAGAGTTGGTGATCGACTCCAGGCAATCCCCAGGACATCCTGATTCACTTTTTATCTGTCTGAGAGGTGCTAACCATGATGGCCACCAGTTCATTCCCCACCTTTACCGAAATGGAATACGTAATTTCATTATATCGGAAGAAATAAATATTCCCGAAGATACCAATCTAATCAAGGTTCACGATACCCTAGCAGCACTACAAAAGCTGGTTGCCCATCACAGAACACAATTTAAAATTCCAGTGATCGGAATAACGGGCAGTAACGGTAAGACCATGATCAAAGAGTGGTTGAGTACTGTTTTGTCAGAGAAATTTAAGGTAGTAAAAAGCCCTAAGAGCTACAATTCACAAGTTGGCGTACCCCTTTCGGTTTGGGAAATGAATAATCAGCATGAAATAGCCGTATTTGAAGCAGGCATTTCCCAAAAAGGTGAGATGGAAAACCTCCAGGCCGTCATCCAGCCAACCATAGGTGTCTTTACTAATATTGGGGAGGCGCATAGTCAGGGATTTGAGTCCATATCACAAAAAATTGATGAGAAATCCAGGTTGTTTAAGACGGCAAATAAAATTATCTGCTGTAAGGACCATCAGGAAATATACCATCACCTGAACAAGGCGTATAGCGAAAAACTCCTTGCCTGGAGTGCCCAAACACACGCTGAAATCACAATATCTAAAGACCATTTCCAACACATTTTTAAATATGGAAAGAAGGAGTTTAGCTTCAGGCTTGGAGAGAAGGCTGATCAGGACCTCGAAAACCTGTACCATGTGATCTCTGTAGCTATGGTGAGCGGGCTGAGTCAATCCGAAATTGCCAATGGTCTAAAGCATATTGTTCCTGTCCCGATGCGACTTGAGTTGAAACAAGGGACCAATGACACTTACATTCTGGATGATACTTACAACAATGATCTCACAGGAATTCGAATTGCACTAAACTATTTACAGCAGCAAACTCAATACAGTCAGAAGACAGTAATTCTGTCAGATATCCTCCAATCAGGCCAACAAGATCATCAGCTCTATGATGAGGTCAATTCACTTCTTAAGGCACATGCTGTTGACAGAATTATCGGTATCGGACCAAATATTACAGCATCCGAAGGACAGTTTGATACCGAAAAACATTTCTTCCCCGACGTAGAAGCATTCCTGGCATCTGACCTCACGTTTGCCAATGAGATGATCCTGATAAAAGGAGCACGGGTATTCGGATTGGAAAAGATTGTCTCTTTCCTGGAAGAAAAAAATCATGGTACCGTTTTAGAAGTAAATTTCGAATCATTGCTTCACAACCTTAATAGCTACAGAAATCTTCTCAAAAAGGACGTTAAGCTAATGGTTATGGTAAAAGCTTTTGCCTATGGAGGAGGAATAGCTGAAATCGCTAACCTGCTCCAGTACCAGCAAGTTGATCGGCTTGGTGTTGCTTATGTAGATGAGGGGATTTTCCTCAGAAAGCACGGAGTCAAAATACCGATCCTGGTGATGAATCCGAACTGGGAAACGCTTTCCCTACTCACTACCTTTGATTTGGAAGCCGAGGTTTATAGCCTAACAATGCTCCGGCATATGCTGTCAACATTGAAAAAAATGCCCAGGGTCCATCTCAAGTTAGAGACAGGAATGAACAGACTAGGAATCCCCAGGGAAGATCTGAACGAACTCAAGACTATATTAGAGAATCACAGTGAGCTGGAGATAAAAGGTGTATTTACACACCTGAGTAGCCAGGAAGAAGCTATCAACGATGATTACACACTTGGCCAAATAAAGGAATTTGAACAGTGCTATGAGGAAATCACCTCAACCCTTGGATACAAACCCATCAAACATGTTCTAAACTCGGCGGGAATTATACGTTGGCCGGACTATCAGTTTGATATGGTCCGGTTGGGCATCGGGTTGTATGGATTTGATGCATCCGGCAAGATGAAAGATCTTCAAACCATCAGTACGCTGAAGACGATTGTATCCCAGGTAAAAAAAGTGAAAAAAGGGGACAGCATTGGATATTCCAGGATGGGTAAGGCCCCAAAAGACGGCCAGATTGCCATCCTTCCTATCGGTTATGCAGACGGCTACCTGCGTGTTTTTGGGAATGGCAATGCCTGGGTAAGTATTCATGGCAAGAAAGCACCAACCATCGGAAATATCTGTATGGATATGACCATGGTTGATGTAAGTGGGATAAATGTGAAAGAAGGAGATGAAGTTATTTTGTTTGGTAAAAACCCTACCATCACAGAGCTCGCCAAATGGACCCATACGATCCCTTATGAAATCCTGACCAATGTAAGCCAGCGGGTGAAGCGGGTCTTTCGGTCAGAGTAGAAGTATTCGCATCAAGGAATTAACAAAATATTAGACATATTTTCTAGCTTAACATGGTGTCCCAAACAGAATTGCATGCGATTACGTTATCTATACGTAACCCTGATGAAATGAACAAACACAAGGATCCAAAATCCACAAAAAAATCAATCAAGAAAGCCTCAAGCAAAAAGGAAACGAAAGAAGAAGAGAATAGCCAGGGAGGAATTCCTGATATGGATTTCAAAAAACTGCTTGGCTGCGGATAAAACCCTCCACGTTCTTTGCATCAAGGCATGACCACTATTTTGCGTGAAAAACCACATCTTTGCGCCATGGAAATCACGGACTTGCAGATCGGCATACTCGGTGGTGGACAACTCGGCCGCATGGTCATCCAATCCGCCATTGACTTCAACCTAAATATCCACATCATTGATCCGGATCCAAATGCCCCCTGTAAGGATATAGCCCAGTCTTTTACTGTAGGAAAACTTACTGATTACGATGCAGTAATGGATTTTGGCAAAGACAAAGATCTGATAACCATCGAAATTGAAAATGTAAATACGGATGCCCTGAAAGAGCTCCAAAAGATGGGCAAAAAAGTGTTCCCACAGCCGGAGATCATAGAGTTGATCCAGGACAAACGAAAGCAAAAGACATTTTATAAGGCTAACAGGATTCCAACTGCAGATTTCGTACTAACTGAAGATCTCTCAGACCTGAAAAACCATGGTTATTTCCTTCCTGGTGTACATAAGCTGGGAAAAGAAGGTTATGACGGCAGAGGGGTCCAGGTCATCAGAACAGAAGCAGATCTGGATAAAGGGTTCAATAAACCCTCCCTACTGGAAAAACTCATTGATTTTGAAAAAGAGATTAGTGTGATTGTTTCTCGCAATGAATCCGGTGAAATCGCCTGTTTTCCCGTTGTTGAACTGGTCTTTCATAAAGAAGCCAACCTTGTGGAGTATTTGTTTGCTCCTGCTGAGATCCCTGCTAAAATTGAGGAAGCAGCCTACGATCTTGCTAAAGACGTTATTGACAAACTAGACATGGTTGGGATTCTTGCCGTGGAGATGTTTCTTACTAAAGAAGGGGATATCCTGGTGAATGAAATTGCCCCACGGACCCACAATAGCGGGCACCATACCATCGAAGCAAATATTACATCACAATTTGAACAACACCTGAGAGCTATTCTGAACCTACCTTCCGGAGCTACTGATCTCGTTATTCCGGCTGCGATGGTCAACGTGCTAGGCGAAGAGGGATACACCGGAAACGCCAAATATCATGGAATAAATGACTTAATGGCCATGGAAGGGGTACATTTACATTTGTACGGAAAAAAGATAACCAAGCCTTTTAGGAAAATGGGCCATGTGACAGTAACTGCTAAAAATGCCCAGGAGCTAAAGGAAACGGTAGATAAAGTAAAAAATACTTTAAAAGTAATCGCATGAGCAAAGTACAGGTAGGGATCATCATGGGTAGTCAGTCAGATCTTCCGGTCATGGCTGAAGCTGCTGAAATTCTTGAAGAGCTAAATGTCACTGTAGAAGTGACTATTGTTTCTGCCCACCGAACTCCAGACAGGATGGTGGAATATGGTCGAAAGGCTGCCGAGAGGGGACTAAAGGTAATCATTGCCGGTGCAGGAGGTGCAGCACACCTGCCAGGGATGGTTGCTTCTTTGACCACCCTCCCAGTAATTGGCGTCCCTATCAAGTCGCGAAATTCTATCGATGGCTGGGACTCCGTGCTCTCAATCCTGCAAATGCCAGCTGGTGTACCTGTTGCAACCGTAGCCCTCGACGGAGCTAAAAATGCCGGCCTGATAGCAGCCCAGATCATTGGTGCTTTTGATGAAAAAGTATCCAAAGCCATGGCCGACTACAAAGAGGGATTGAAGAAAAAAGTTCTCGACAGCGCTTCCGAACTGGAAAATAAAGGCTGGAAAGCCTGAAAGATCGGGTTTCAATGAAAACAGGAAGTAGGCTTAAAGCAGGCAGGTGGCAGTAAGCTCCTTTCTCCTTTCTCCTCCCCTTGCTCCTTCCCCCTTGTTCCCTGTTCCTTACTATCTTTATCACTATGAAAGCCCCGATCACCCTGCTGCTGGCCTTTATAGCAATGGTAGCACATAGCCAGAATACTGTGGAAAAGTATGTTCGGGAGGGCGTACAGTACCACGATGCAGGTGATTATCAAAGTGCACTGGAAGTTTACCAGCATGCGCTATACCTCAACCCCAGATCTTCACTCGCTAACTATGAGATGGCTATGACCTACAGTGTGATGAATGAATATGACAGTGCATTAAAATATGCTGACATAGTAATCGAGTTGGATGACAATAGCCTAATCCCAGCATATATTGTTAAAGGCAATACACTCGATGCTCTGGGGCAACCACAAAATGCCATCAAAGCTTACAAAACAGGACTACGAAAAGTAGGGAAGCATTACCTCCTTTATTATAATATGGCACTGACGCACTTTGCATTGAATGACCATGAAGCCACTGAAAAGGCATTGATCAAAGGCATTAAAAACAATCCCACTCATGCTAGCAGTCACCTGCTTCTGGGTCAGCTATTGTTTACACAAGATCAACCTGTACAAAGCTTGCTTTCACTTTATTACTTCCTGTTTTTGGAACCTAACTCCAATCGGTCCTCCGGAGCACACCAGCTCTTAACAAATCAGCTAAATGGAAGTGCCGAGCGTGATGGCAACAACATCAACATCTTAGTGCCTGTAGACAAAAAGAAAAACAAGAAAAACGAAGATTTCTCAACAGTGGCTATGATGCTCTCCATTTTTGGGTCCATAAACCTGACCGACGAAAACAAAGACAAGACCCCCGAAGAGCAATTTTTTTCCCACACGAAGTCCTTTTTCACCACTCTGGGTGAATTACAAGGAAAGAAAAAGAGAGGGCTCTGGTGGGGCTTTTACATCCCTTTCTTCCACAAACTGGCCTTATCAAATCATCTTGACACCTACTGTTACTACATCTCACAGTCTGCAAACCCACAGGCTACCTTATGGCTGGATGAGCATATCAGCCGAATCAGTGAGTTGGATCAATGGCTAAGAAATGGAGAAGATTGAAAAAGAAATTCTTCTCCTTGACTCCTCTCCATTAAATCTTCACCTCACCGCCAGTCTGCACTGACTTATAAATCGCTTCCACCACAGTAATATCCCTCAAACCCTCTTCACCGGGGACTAACATATCCTTGTTGTTCATGATTGCCAATGCGTCGTCATCCATCTGGATGGGCTGCTGGGTTTCTACAGGGAAGTTGATTTCGGTGCCATCTGACATGATACCCTTATTGCCGCTATAACCAGACTGGGGTTCCATCCTCAGAGAACCTTTCTCATAGTTGACCATCAGGTGATTCATCCGGATACCGAAGCTGGTTTGGCAGGCTGCCCGAGCTCCGCTGGGGAATTCCAGCTGAAACATCATCGTTTCTTCTACTTCATGATAAATCTCTGGCCTGGTAGTAGAAGCTTGTGCAATTACTGAGATGGGTTCTTCGCCTGTTGCAAGACGAGCCCCTTGTAGGGCATATACACCCATATCACCCATACATCCGCCACCCATGGCTCTGCTTTGTTTCCAATGATCGGTACGCCCATCAAAATATCCGGCTGCAGAAGAAATCATTTTTACATTACCGAATCGCTTTTCTCTTCCAACTTTCATATACGCCTGAATGTTAGGGTCGTGCTGACAACGGTAGCCTATGGCAAGCTTTACTTTATTCTTTTTGGCTGCACTGATCATGTCTTCGCACTCCTTAACAGAGGGTGCCATAGGCTTTTCGCACCAAACATGCTTGCCGATGTTGGCAGCTCTAATTGAATATTCCGCATGCATGGAGGGTGGAAGAACCACGTAGATGACATCTATTTCAGGATTATCAGCCATCTTTTCATAGGTCTGGTAATTGTAGACATTTTTATCTGGTATTCCATATTTCTCCTGCCAGACAGGAATCTTGCTAGGTGTACCAGTGACAATAGCTTTCAACTCACATAGCTTTGTCTTTTGTAATGCCGGAGCAAGGATGTCAGTGTTGTAATATCCGAGACCGACCAGGGCAACACCCAGCTTTTCTTTTTGTTGTCTTGTAGCACTCAATAAGACATTGGGAGAAAAGACAGCCGAAGATGCTACGGCCAGGCTTGCTTTTCTTATAAAATCTCTTCTTTCAATTTTCATTTTTTAATGGGTTTGTGTTGCAGTATGAAGTTACGAAAATTAGCTGAAGAGTGAAAAATGATTGATCTTTCGTAATTCTTAACCCGGACGAATATGAATAAATCAGTTTATAGCAAAGACTGGCTAAACATCTGTGAAATGTCCATCCTCTCTTCCTAGCAGAAAAACTTCACCTTCATACCATTCACCGAATTAAACCACTTCTGATATGTCATTTGAGGAATTTTGGCACAGGAATAGCATAACAATAAACAAATAGTTAACTGCTATTTCAACCACACTACCAGCTAAGAGTCCATTGTTTAACTAAATAAAAGTAAGTTATGCTACTTATTGTATGTGGACTTATTCTTTTGTTCTTAACAGTTTTGGCCGGTGCATGAAAATATTCTGATCTCGTTCGGAAAGCGAGTTAAGCAACACCGTGTTGAGCGGGGTTGGTCTCAGGAAAAACTGGCCGAAAAGACCGGTTTTCACAGAACCTACATCGGGATGATAGAACGGGGAGAAAGGAATATTGGCTTAAAAAATATTGAAGTATTTGCCTCTGTATTCCGTGTAAATCTCTCTGATCTGTTAGATAGTGAAGGTTAGTGCTTTTGATACTTCTTTAACAGCTTTTTAATCTGGTTTTGGATGGCTCTGGGATCTTTGCTTCCATGATTGGTGAACGCAATAAAAAATTTGTTCTCACCTTTTAAAGCTGGTGCACTTCCAGACCTTCCAAAACCATATACAACCATTCCGTCAGGGCTTGAAATCCCTGCTAAAGAGCTTCCCATATAGGAAAAATTATCTTCTTCCTCATCTGGTGTAAGCTGAATCACTGCAAGTGACCTATTCAACCTTTTATCACCGAAATAGGCCCATCTCCAGGAGCCTCTTGCAATTGAATCTGCCTTGAGGACTGGTCTGTCGAAGCGAATCCCGTCCAAATCATTCCCCCAAAATTTTTGATTGGGGTCAAAACTTCCACCGGGAATACCTTCATACAAAAACCAGTAAGCCCTGCTGGTATCCACCTTTAGTACCTCCAATAAAGCCCCCTCTTTATAAAATCTCCATTCCCATGCCCACTTTCCTGAAACTGAATTTGTGCGAATCTTATTTGGCGTAACAAGTTCAGAAATACAGCGGTCAAAACCGGGATGTCCCGCCCCGGAATCTTCTCCTCGAAACACCAGATTGGGCAGTCCTCTGAAATCTCTGGCAGCCGATTCCGGAACCCGTCCTTCTCCAGGCTGATAACCAACCCATTCAATACCCTCAGGATCCTTTATTGAAGAAAATCCTCCTCCATTACGATCGTATAGGTATTCACCTTGTTCTGAGATGATCCGGAAATGCGGTCGTTCCTGATAACTAACCTCTGTGATACTTTGAGCCCTGGAAGAAAATGTTAGTATTAGAAAAGTTATCCAAATAAGCCGTTTTGGTCCAAGCATGGTAATAAAATTAATTATTTGGAGGCAAAGCTTGTCTGGCCCAATATCGTTGCCATCAAAAATTCACTAAATTGAATAGGCCAATGACCCATTATAAATGAAAAAACCAAGCCTATTACTGTTCACATTACTCTTTGCCATCCCACTCTTGGCACAGGTAGTAAATCATAAAATTGTTGGGGCAAAAGAAGTTACCTGGAAAAGAATCTCCACAGAAGATGGAACATTGCAGGTTCCCAATTCAGGTAATCAACAAACTGCTTCACTCATCGCAGATATCGATCAGGATGGAGATCAGGACTTTTTCATTGCCGAAAGAACTGCCGCACCTGCTCTCACACTTTATAGGCATCAGGATGGTAAGTGGAGAAGATATATCATCGAAGGTAATCTACTTCGAATAGAAGCTGGGTCAGCTGCTCATGATATAGATAATGATGGTGATCTGGACATTGTCTTTGGTGGAGATGCTCAAAGCAATGAAGTTTGGTGGTGGGAAAACCCTTACCCAGATTTTGACCCGACGTCACCATGGAATAGATATACCATTAAGAAATCTGGGAGCAATAAACATCATGATCAGCTTTTTGGTGACTTTGACGGTGATGGTAGAATTGAACTAGTGTTTTGGAATCAGGGAGCTGATCAATTAATCATGGCGGAAGTGCCTCAATATCCCAAAAAAAGTGTAGAATGGCCACTCCAGGTTGTATATAAATACAGCAGGGATAGTGAAATGGAACCACTGGTAGGATTCAACGGATATCCTGCGTGGCGCTCGGTAAACGAACATGAGGGATTGACGAGTATCGATATTGATGGAGATGGACTGTTAGACATCGTTGGAGGTGGACGCTGGTTCAGATACCGGGATGGACAGTTCATAGAAAACATCATTGATGCTAGTTACACATTCTCTCGCAGTGGAGTCGGTGATTTCATCAAAGGCGGCAGGCCAGAGGTAATACTGACCGTGGGTGATGGATTGGGTCCCATGTACATGTATGAGTGGAGAGAACGAAAGTCCGGGACAGGTACGTGGGCCAAGACCCTGCTTATAGAAGAATTGGATAATGGTCACACCCTTCAGGTATTGGATTATAACAATGACGGGAACCCGGACATATTCTCTGCGGAAATGCGTTTTGGAGAGGGCAACCCGGATGCTAAAGCCAGAGTTCTCTTTGGTGACGGAAAGGGGCAATTTCAGGAAATGATCCTGGTGAGAGGTTTTGGAATACATGAAGGAAGGATGGCCGATCTGGATGGAGATGGGGACCTTGATATCCTAGGCAAACCCTACACCTGGAATGCTCCGCTACTGAATATCTGGATCAACGAACAGTGAACATCACTAAAAAAGGAAACCCACCCCCTCGTGGGGATGGGTCTAGCCGGTTCATGAAGAGACGGTGATTAGAGATTAAGTTAGATTTGGGTATCCATTAATCAATTAATCTGATATAAAAGTAGGGGGACCAGCTATCAACCGAAAACTGGATATTGGGTGTGAATATTTATTTCTGGCAAAATGCACCAATGACTAAGCACTTGCAGAATCTTATTTGCAGATTTTGCAAATCATTGGAAGAAATGATTCCATAATCAGCAGATCATGCAAAATTCAATGGAATGTTTCCTTAGAATATTTTTGACTTTGTATATCAGATTGGAGAATCATTCAAAGAAGGGAACACCTTCCGGCGCATATTTCTTCATTCCTTCTTCGTTTATTTCTACTCCAATGCCCGGTTTATCTGATATAGCTAGAAATCCATCCTTCACCATTGGCCCATCGAAATCCACGACTTCTTCGAACATGGGGTTCTTGTGAAAATAAATCTGCCATTCCAGGATCATAAAATTCGGAACAGAAGCACAAACATGTGCCGCCGCCATCGCTCCGAGGTACGAGGCAACCATATGTGGCGCAAACGGCACATAATATAGGTTGGCAAGGTTCGCAATTCGCTGTGCTTCGCCCAGGCCACCTGCTTTTTGTATATCCGGCATAATAATATCAACTGCACCGATCTCCAGCATCCTCCTGAAACCGTGAGCCAGGTAAACGTTCTCACCCGCACAGATTGGAGTGGTAGTAGATTCGGTGATATACCTGTAAGCATCCACATTTTCAGCTGGGACTCGCTCTTCGAGCCACATCAGCTTGAGAGGTTCAAGCATCTTGGCCACCTGCTTTCCGGTGACCATATCATACCTTCCATGCATATCGCAGCAGATATCGACATTTGGACCCACAGCCTCCCTGGCAGCAGCCACCTGGTCGTACATCCTTTTTAGCTCTGCGGGACTGGCTGTCCAGTTATACTTGTCATATTTGTTGGGATCATTTGCCTGATCCAGGTCAAACTTAATGGCAGTAAAGCCCATGTCTTTAGCCTCTTTGGCGGCATTGGCAAAATCCTGAGGTGTGGGGAGCCTGTTTTGATACAAAGCCGTATCACAATAAACCCTTACACTATCCCGGAATTTGCCTCCCAGCAACTGGTAAACAGGAAGCCCTAGTGCTTTACCTGTCAAGTCCCATAAAGCTGTCTCAATAGCTGTTAATACAGCCACATACATACCAGCCTGAGCTCCTCTGAAAAAGCCACTCCTTCGAATGTCTTCAAAAAGCATATGGACATTTAGCGGATTTTTTCCTTCTAGCTGTCGGCCCATCATCTTCACCAGGTGATATGTGCCGGGAGTAGCGTCCACACCTTCACCACACCCCCAAATGTCCTGGTTAGAGTAAATCTTGACAAAAAGGCTGCTTCCGTTACGTATATAACCACATTTTACATCCGTAATTTTTAGGTCAGAAGGCATTGAGGACTTTGGGGTTCTGTCCACAGCATGCTCCAGTTCATTGCCAAACATGGTAATCGGAGTGAGCCCAATGGCACCAGCCATTGCACTTTTACTTAAAAAAGATCTTCTTGATTGGTGTGATTTCATGAGGTTGTTGCTTAATAGGATGATTGGGGTTTTACCAGGTTCTGCTTTTCAACAGCTCCTGTATCTGCTCTTTGGGTACTGGAAGTTCGTCAATGTGATCATTTAGCCATTTTGAGAAATCTCTTTCTATTTCGTCGGACCAACGGTTGTCAATCTGACCAGGAGTGTATTTCTGCTCCCTTAGCCGCTGGTGTCCGAACATATCCCTGAGCCTTACAACCTCAGACACCTTCACAACCTTTTCCGCAAGATGGGGTGGGATAAATATGACTCCACCATCTCTGCCTAATACGACGTCTCCTGGTATTACCATAGCATCTCCGATCCTTGTTGGGGTATTGATCCCAACAAGAGTAGTATTGAGTGCGCCATCAGGATTGTTGAGGTGATGTGAAGGGTGGTAGGTTCTAAAAAAAGAGGTGAAACCACCAATTTCTTTCAGTCCATCAATGTCTCGAAGAGCTCCATTATAAACAATGCCGTTTCCGGTCTTGGCATAGATGGAATTGCCAAGATTGTCTCCGATGGTGGGCCCGTCTTCTTTCAGCCCAAACTGATCCACTACGTACACATCCCGCTGAACAAGGAGATCAATGGTCCAGGCATTCTGAGACTTAATTCGACCATCCTGGTTATGACCACGGTCATCAATGACCCGATGCACATCCGGTCTCCCGGGCATGAAAATGGCGGTAACTGCTCGTCCTACTAGCACACTGTCGGGGTTGATGGTCATCCATTCATCGGCATATTGATGTTTGAAATTTTCACCTTTCAAAACAGCCCACGCCTCCTCTAGTGTCACGAGTTTCATCCGGTCTAATATCGCATCGGGGACTTTAGGTCGACCATCTGCAAAACGCTCACCTTTCCATTCGGGAGTGAGAAAAATAAGTTCTTCTTTGGAGATCTGCTGAGCTGTTGTTTCACTTACAGAAAGCAGAAAAATGGTTATTGAAATAACAATGATTGAAGTGAATCTTCGATTGGGGTTTATCATATTCACAAATAGGTTAATGTTGGGTAGCGAATGATAGCTGAAAATGACGATTTTTCAAAGCATTTATATCATTAAATCATCAGAATTCATTCCGGGGTGATCATTATATGTGCCCTGTGAGTACCCGGATTCATGATCCATGGAGCCCCAGGACCAATAGGGGCAGGAGAGAGACCTGTAGATTCTGCAGTAGCAAATGGAATATATACCACAAACCTTACTTTTAGATTCTGAACTTCTCCTGAAGCATCTAATTCTCCGCTACCAACATAAAGTGTGCTCTTATCCGGTAAAGCAAGTGTTCCGTTTTTAACTTCCTCCTCCCGTATATCAAAGATCTCACCAGCTTCTTTTCCCTGCTTGCGAAGCTCCCTGCCTCTTGCCATATAAGGTTCGAGCTCCTTATGGTATGCTGCCACGCTAAAACCCTCTTTCCCTGGGTCATCACTTAGACAAATAAATTCATTACTACCCTCACGGAGGGTAATCAAATCACCAGACGAGTCATAGCCAAGTATCGTTGCCTTATCGCGGTTCGCTTCTGGTAGGGCAAGTACGGCCGTCTTCATTTGCCATTCTTTCGTCGGAATTTCGACATCCTGCCCGAGAAGATTCGTTGTCAATAGCAGTAAGAGAAATACACTTATAAGTTTCATGATTGATGGGTTGTGTTCTAAAGTTAAAGCTTTTTCCCACATTTCGATAACAGCATTGGTCCGCATTTGAATGATATTAAGTGACATCCCTCCGCAATCTCTGATGATCTCTAAAAAACTTTACATGGCTAGTCTAATTCTTCATCATAGGATATAAATGGCTTAACAAAAACAGATATACTGTTTTGATTAGCTTTCTTTCTTTCACAATAAAAGGCATGGAAGCAATTTCACGCTTTTTTTATGCCCTAAAAAGAACTAGAATGCTGACTACTCAAAGGTCAATCGGCCAAAAAATTCCGGAAGGTGAAAATTCGGCTTAGGATGATCAACCGGGGCCCATGTTAGCCAATGCGGATGCGAAGTTTTGTCTGCACATTTATAGAAATTGGCCCTCCAAACCACACCTGACTGAGGTTTATCAACTTCAATGTAGTTTGATAAAATAGCAAAAGGTATCTTATACTCCAGTGTCCAGATTTCAGGATCAGCAGATTCCTGGGTAACATCTCTCGAGATTGAATGTGAGATGACTATTTGATCATATTCATCCTTTGTAAATGAAGCTTTGGTGCCATCACTCGGATGAATTTGAAATAAATAAACACCCTTGCAGTTTGCCTCAAAGTTGAAATACCCCCTTTCAACATCTTCACCGGGGGAGAAAAAAAACTCCACACAGCTATCCTGCCATACCCTTCCATTCGTCTCTGTGGCAACGGCCTTAACGTACTTGTCCTGAACGTGAAATATCACATAGATGAAGTCATCGTCATACCTCAGTTTTGCTTTGGTCTTTGGAAAATGTTCTGGCCTTTCGCCCATATAATTTTCCAGGTGTAGCCCCTGAGTTTCATCCCACATAGTTTTATTCCAATCAGCATTGATCTCACCAGGAGCTGTAGTCTTTTTTACTTTATATGAATACTGATCATTGTCAGAAACCATGTCTACATTATCTTTTTTAGGGTTATTGCATTGGATAAAGAGAAGGATCACAAAAAAGAAAACCGGGTCTTTAAATTTTGCCATCTCAGAATGCTTTAGGCTAAGAATTTATTTTTGGTCCTCTTGTCAAATCCTATTAAAGAAGGTCAATCTAAAAGTGAAAATCTATTGCGATTCGACCAGCTCGGGCTTTTTAGGAAAGATAAGCGACAGTACTATTGATCCGATCAGCACTCCCATGATCACTGCAAATGAAAGGAAAGTGGGTATATGGATATGCTCAACACCAAGAACGTAACCCAATCCTTTTTGGATGATCTCCATCTCCAGCATCATCTTACCACCTATGAAGATCAGGACAATAGAAAGACCTTTTTGCAGGAGGTAAAACCGGTCCAACACATTAGCAAGCAAAAAGAACATCGCTCTAAGACCCATTACAGCAAAGATGTTTGATGTATAGATCACAAACTCGTTTTGAGTGATCGCGAATGCTGCCGGAATAGAATCCACAGCAAAGATCAGGTCGGTTGATTCAATTAAAATGATTACCAGAAACAACGGAGTAAAAAAGAGTTTACCGTTCTCTCGCAACCAGAATTTTCCACCGTCGTCTTTTGTTGTCAATGGAAGAATTTTTTTGGCATATCGAAGCATCAGGTTTTTCTCCGGTTCGATCTCCATTTCCTCGTCATCAGCATAAATTTTGATACCGGAATAGATAAGGAAGGCACCGAATATGTACAAGATCCAATGAGCCTGTGAAATCACGAGAGCACCCACAAAAATGAAAATGGCCCTAAAAACAATGGCACCTAGTATACCCCAAAAAAGTATACTGTGATAATGTTCTTCCTGAACTTTGAAGTACCTGAGAATCAGCAGTATCACAAAAATATTGTCAACTGAAAGGGCTTTCTCTGTGACGTAAGCAGAGAAAAACTCCAGGGTGCTGGCCGAACCATCGCCATAAAAATAGATGAGGCCTCCGTAGACGCATGAAACAGCTACCCAAAACAGGCTTTGAAGAAGTGCCTCACGCTGCGAAACTTTGTGATGTGCTTTGTGAAAAAGACCTAGGTCTACGATGAGGAAAGCTACAATAACGACTCCGAAAATCCCGAATAACAGGCCTTCATTTTCCCCAGAAAAAATACTTAGAAGCATACAGTGAATGGCGATTTATAAATTTTGTTATTCTCCCAGAGGTTGAAAACTTTGAAACGGCCAACAAAAATAAATAAATAATAACCAATAAATAAAATCACCTTTTAATCGCAATTAGTGAAGTTTATCGGCTTGTCCTTTGATTGATGCAAATTATCAATTAATTTAAGGTACTATGATGAGCATTGTTGTTGATCTTCTGCTATTTGGATTTGTATACGCAGTTTTACTGTGTGTACTTTTTATTCATCACAACAGGAGAAAAAAGAAAGACAATGACTCGGATGAAGATGGCGGGATTCCGGTTTTTACTCCTCCCGAGCTGGACTTGCCTCCTGGCATCTGCCTCCCCAAAGACCCAACCAGATCAAAACGCGAAAAAGAAGAGGTTTTAGTCTAAAAAGCTGGTTTCTTGATTGAGTACTTATTAATTACTTCTTGCTCCATAATTTTGGCTGATAGCACAACTGTTCCATTTTTGTGAAACACTCCAATTCACACAAGGATTTAGAATATCTACCTCATGAAAATATCTGAAAAAGTAAATTATAAGACCTTAAAATCTCTAAATCCTTTAAATCCAATCATGGGAGGGAAGAAAAAAAGGCCAAAAACAGGACTCGCTCCCGGGAGCATCATCTACACAGGAAAAATTTATGCGGAAAATGTCCTGATAGAAGTAATCGACTATACTGATAGCCAAATTCACGAAGTAAACATCCTCAATCCAGATGAACTCGTCAATTACAACCACAATAAAACAGTCACCTGGATTAACATTCAGGGCTTGCATGATACAGAGCTCATCTCAAAAATTGGCGAAATCCTTGATATTCACCCGCTTACACTTGAAGACATTGTAGATACAGGGCAACGCCCTAAAATGGAAGTCTATGATGATTATCTATATCTCACATTAAAAATGATCAACTACAATCAGGAGTTGAAAAAAGTGGATATTGAGCAGGCAGGGATCATCGTTCATGCAAACTATGTGATTTGCTTTCAAGAAAAGCCGGGAGACATTTTCGACAGCGTGCGTAAACGGTTGAGAGATGGTAAAGGAAGAGCTAGAAAGCGTGGTGCTGACTACCTGGCCTACATGTTACTCGACTTAATCATCGATTATTATTATGAAACCCTGGATGAGATCTGGAATAGAATTGAGTATCTTGACGATCAGGTAGTTCGGCGACCCGAACGTATCGAACTTAAGGATATTCAGCAACTAAAGAGAGACCTACTACAGCTCAGGCGATTCATCTACCCAGTAAAAGATGCTTTGCTAGGCCTGGAGAATAAAGAATCCGAAGTATTCTCTGAAAACACCCTTGTCTTTCTCAGGGACACCAGTGATCACGTAAAACAGGTAGTAGATAACATTGATACCTATCGAGAAACGCTTTCCAACATCATGGATATTTACCTCTCTCAGCTAAGCATCAAAATGAACGAAGTGATGAAGGTGCTGACCATCATCGCGACCATCTTTATTCCTTTGACATTCATTGCCGGGGTCTACGGGATGAACTTTGAGCATATGCCAGAGCTCAGCTGGGAATTTGCCTATCCCCAGGGTTTTTATATAATCATTGGAGTTACGACACTCCTGATGGTTATCTATATCAAAACGAAAAGATGGCTTTGATTACTGAAACCTGGCTTCCGTGAAAAAATGAACGGTATCCCTCATTACCATATCCTGAAACCCACGAACTGAATAAGCCGCCATCAGCCCATCAACGAAGCTGATATTGATCTCCCTTTGATGTTGAAAGATTTCCTTATCTTCGATAAATAGCCCTTCAATCCGAAGAATTTTATCATCTAGGATTTCGATCTCAAGAAATTTAACCGGACTCTTCTGATCCGATTTAAGCTCATACCTCATCTCATTTCCTGAAACTGTGGTTTCATAAGCCCCTACATAGTTGGTCTTATTCAGATCGAACTCACGGAATATCTTGAACTCATCCCTGAGCAGGGTAGTATCCGGATCAAAAACAGCATTCTCCTTTTCACCATCGAGTGTCACTTGCTTTTGTAATTTAAGATCTGTTTCAGCAAGTAAGACGATTTGGTGATCCAATAGTGAATCCAGATCATAGTAGTCTTTCACACGAAGTGCTTGTTCGCCAGACTCATTGCAGCTCCAAAGAGCTGCCATCAATACCATCAGGAAAATTTGCCTCATATTAGCTCATCGCCAGTCATCTCCTCGGGTTTGGGCAATCCAATAAGCTTGAGAATAGTCGGTGCTAAATCTCCTAGCTTGCCAGGCTTTACTTTACCCTTAAAGTCATTGTCTACGACAATTACTGGTACAAGGTTGGTTGTATGGGCAGTATTTGGTGATCCATCTGCATTCAGCATAATGTCTGAATTGCCATGGTCGGCAATGATTATACTGGTATAGCCATTCTCCAGGGCAGCCCCAACCACCTCTTTTGTGCAATGATCCACTGTCTCACAAGCTTTTACCGCGGCCTCAAAAACACCTGTATGACCAACCATATCAGGATTAGCAAAATTCAGGCAGATGAAAGAGGCCTCCTGTTTTTTCAGCTCGGGAATGATCTTGTCTTTGATGTCGTGGGCACTCATCTCAGGTTGCAGATCATACGTTGCCACTTTTGGCGACGGACACAGGATACGACTTTCGCCATCAAACTCAGTCTCCTGACCCCCTGAAAAGAAGAATGTGACGTGAGGATATTTTTCAGTCTCCGCAATCCGGATCTGCTTTTTACCATGTCTGGATAGCACTTCACCAAGTGTATTCGTCAAATTGTCCTTATCGAACACCACCTTTACATCATTAAACGTATCGTCATAGTTGGTCATGGTGAGGTAATACAATTTCAGCTTTTGCATCCCGTGATCAGGGTAATCCGCCTGGGTTAAAACTTCCGTAATCTCTCGTCCACGGTCTGTGCGGAAATTGAAGCACATCACGACGTCTCCTTCTTCAATCTTACCAACTGGTTTACCTCCCTCCGTGTGTACAATTGGCTTGATGAACTCATCCGTAACATCTGCACCATATGACTTCCTGATTCCCTCTGTTACTTCTTCGAAGCTCTCACCTTCCCCTTTTACCATGACATCATAGGCCAGCTTCACGCGCTCCCATCGCTTGTCCCTGTCCATGGCATAGTATCTTCCAACTACACTGGCTACCTTACCCACATTTTTGGACATATGATCTTCCAGGTCCTGAATGAATCCAAGGCCACTTTTTGGATCACAGTCCCTACCATCCGTAAATGCATGGACAAAAACATTTTTGCAGTCATTTTCTTTGGCAGCAGTAATAAGTCCTTTCAGGTGAAGAATATGTGAGTGCACACCACCATCCGATACCAACCCAATAAAATGGACATTTTTATTTTCTTTCTTTGCGTAGGCAAACGCATCTGTCAATGCAGGTTCTTTCGCCAGTGAACCATCTTTCACAGCATTGTTGATCTTCACTAGGTCCTGATATACAATGCGCCCTGCTCCGATATTCATGTGACCCACTTCCGAGTTACCCATTTGTCCTTCTGGCAAACCCACCGCCAGTCCGGAAGCCTCCAATGTGCTGTTTGGATATTTTTTATATAGTCCGTCTACAAAAGGTGTATTGGCCTTGTCGATTGCTGAAACTTCTTTATTTGTAGCAATTCCCCAACCGTCAAGTATGATAAGTATTACTTTTTTGTCCATGCTGCAAATATAAACCTTGACCCCCAAGCTAATGTTCGATATGGGGCAATCATTAAATTAATTCTGAATACTTGGCGTAATTTTTGATAATTTTAAGTCATGATAATAGCTCATTTTGTGATATCAGCTTTTCTGATGTTATTTTCGCCTCTTATTCAGGAGGACCAAACATTGACCAACATCAGTGCGGCCATGAAAGCAGGAAGCTCCAAAGAGCTTATTAAGTATTGCAACGATAACCTGGAGATAAAGATTGACGGGAAAAGTACAAACTACAGCAAGTCTCAGGCGGAAGTGGTGATCAAGGATTTTTTCATGAAAAATCCCCCTAAAAATTTCAGATACATACATCATGGATCATCGCCTGAAGGATTGAAATACACCATTGGTACCTATACAGTTAGTAATGGCAGCTATAGGGTAGTCATGCTGATAAAAAAAGTAGGCGCTAATTTTAGGATAGATACCATCAATTTTAGCCGCGAATAGCCCTAGTAACAATTCGGTAGCCTATTTTTGCGGCCTATGGCTTTGACCTACCTATCGAAGGCTCGTATCAATAAATTCATCAAATCTGCTCTTACAGAGGACGTTGGGGATGGTGATCATACTTCTCTTGGCTCCATTCCAAAAAAAGATAAAAGCATAGCAAAACTACTTATAAAGGATAGTGGTGTCATTGCGGGGCTGGAGCTTGCCGTGAATATTTTTAATCATGTAGACCCTGACCTCAAGGTGGAGCTAAGCAAAAAGGACGGAGACTGGGTAGACAATGGTGACATTGCCCTTGTGGTATCTGGCAACACCAGAAATATCCTCCAGAGTGAACGACTGGTCCTCAATTGCATGCAAAGAATGAGCGGAATAGCCACCTATACCTTCAAGCTCAACAAGCTCCTTGAAGGCACAAGCGCAAAATTGCTTGACACCAGAAAGACGACGCCCAATTTTCGTATGATGGAAAAATGGGCTGTTCACATAGGAGGTGGTGTCAATCACAGGTTTGGGCTATATGACCTGGTCTTGCTCAAAGACAATCATGTAGACTATGCAGGTGGCATAAAAAAAGCTGTGAATTCGGCTGTAGAATACCTAAAAAAAAATAAGCTGGAGCTGGATATTGAGATCGAGGTCCGTAGTATGATTGAGCTGGAAGAAGCGCTTGAACTTCCTCAGGTAAAAAGAATTTTGCTAGACAATATGTTGCCTTCAGAAATGCGTCTGGCGGTCCAAAAAGTGAATAAAACCAAAGAAACCGAGGCTTCAGGAGGAATTACTGAAAAGAATATCCGTGAAATTGCCGAAACAGGCGTGGATTATATCTCTGTAGGTGCACTCACACATTCCTACACAAGCCTGGACATGAGTTTAAAAGCAGATAAATAATGATTGTAAGAACAAGAAAATATCAATTACCTACCAAGGTATATATTAAGCAAGCCTTTTTGGGTATCGTAGCCCAGCAATGGTGGGTAGCTCCTATCTACCTGGCCATATGTGCCGGTTATTTCTGGATCCCCAATTGGTGGTGGGTCATTGGTGCTACAATTGCCCTTGGTCTCTATTTCCTTTTCTGGTTGATCCAGTTTGCTGGAGTCACTCAGCTGGAGCAGGGTAAATTTATGTTCCAAAAACTCTCCTACGAAATCAGTAGTCAGCAGATTTTGATCAAACTCAACAACAAACAAGGTATGCCCATGAAATGGGAACAAATCAAAAGAGCCAGGCATGGAAAAGACTACTTTGTATTGTTTGCAAGCAAAGCCCAGCTGCTTTACTTCCCGCACAAAATTTTCAACAATGAAAATGAAATCAGATTCCTTGATACAGTATTGAAGAGAAAAGGATTCTACAAATAATGGCCGGTTCCCTCAAAGAGCAGGCTTTGGCCAAAGTAATGCGCTACTGTTCATCGAGGGAGCGTGCACCTCATCAGGTGAGGGAAAAGCTTATCAAATGGGGATTGCCTTCATCTCAAGCTGACGATATCATCACACAACTCAAGCAGGATAACTTTCTTGATGAGCAGCGCTTTGCAAACGCCTATTGTCATGACAAGTTTGAATTCAACAAATGGGGGAAAATCAAGATCAGGTATGGAATTCAAAAATTTCAATTACCTGACGAAATCATTGATGAAGGACTCTCTAGTATATCCGATGCAAGGTACATTGAGACCATTCACGATCAGGCATCAAAAAAATGGCAACTTTTGAGCTCAGAGTCAGACACTTTCATCAAGAGGCAAAAAACCGCAAATTTTTTGATCCGACGCGGTTTTGAAAGTGCTATGATTTATCAGGTGATTGACAAATTAACATAAGACCGAAACCGGGATCAATTTTCTAAATAAATAGCTTTAATTTTAGAGTGATTGATCACATCGCGTGAATTTGTTACCATTGATTAGCTATTAATAATATGTCGATTAACAAATCTGCACACCAGATACTTGACCAGCTGGATTTCGTCATCGCCCAATTGTCAGAAGATGCCTTTGGAAAACCTCTTGAGGTTTTAAGTCAGGCCAGCATCGGTCAGCATGTCCGCCATACATTAGAATTCTTTCTTTGCCTGATGGATGCTCAAACCAATGGTGTGATCAATTATGACAACCGAAAGCACGATCAGTTGATCGAAACAGATGGTGCATTAGCCAGGAGTGTCATCAAATCTATCAGAGATTTTCTCAATAAGGAGCAATCAGATTTTGCCTTAAAGCTGGAGGGTGATTACCAGGTAGACAGCCCTGATCCAATAAGAATAGACAGTAATTTCTATCGTGAACTCGCCTATAACATTGAGCATGCCATTCATCATATGGCATTGATCAAGATCGGAGTAAAGCACCAATTCCCTGAGGTTGAGCTGCCAGATCATTTTGGTGTAGCCAGCTCCACGGTCAGGTATCAAAAGAGCCAATGATCAATGTCTGGTCAGCTATCCCCAATTAAAAAGTGGTGGATCCGATGGTCGAACTGGGAATACTGGCCTTTTTCATTTTTATACTTCCCGGTTGGCTTCTACTATACCTGGTTAGCAATCAAGCGAGGCTCTTTTTTCTTTTTTACGGCGGCTAACCCGTCCATTGAGTTTGGTGGGATGATGGGGGAAAAGAAATCTGACATCTATAAACTCATTCCCAAAAAGTTTATTCCCCAAACCCAGCTATTCAGTAAAAATGAAAAGCAGGAAGCCATTCATTTTGCCAATAAAATTGGCTTCCCTATTATCGCCAAGCCAGACATTGGTGAGCGGGGCACCTGGGTGGAAAAGATAAAAGATCAAGCTGCCCTCGAAAATTATATCAGAGATTGCCCGGTCCAATTCCTTATCCAGGAACTGATTAACTATCCGGTGGAGCTGGGCGTCTTTTATGTTCGTTTTCCTAATGAAAAAAAAGGCAAGATCACATCTGTAGTTGAAAAAGCCTTCTTATCAGTGACCGGAGATGGAAAATCAACCATCAAAACATTGTTGCGAAGCAATCCCAGGGCCAGCTTGCAGGTGGACATGGATCATAAGAGGATAGCTCCATTGCTGACCCTGGTTCCTTCAAAAAATGAATTGGTCGAAATAGAGTCTATTGGAAATCATTGTCGGGGCACTCAGTTTCTAAATAAAAATGACAAAATAAGCCCTGAATTAGAAAGGGCTTTTGATAAGATTGCTGATCAAATTCCAAATTTCTATTTTGGCCGTTTTGATCTTCGTTGCAATTCAATGGAAGAGCTTGCTGAGCTAAAAAACTTCAAGATTCTGGAACTAAATGGGGCAGGAGCTGAGCCTGGTCACATTTATCAGCCAGGTTATTCACTCATTCAGGCTTATCAGGACATTAACTGGCATTTGGCTACTTTAGCTAAAATTAGTCACCTCAATAAGCAGAATGGCCACAGATACTGGTCATTGAAAGAAGGAATGACAAAGCTGAAAGAAGTCCGTAAATACAACAAAATTCTCAACGCCTCCTGATGCTGGTATTCCTGGTTGCTTTTATAGTTAGCTATCTTGGTTCCATCCCTCCGGGTACCATAAATATTTCTACGATGCAGCTGTCTATCCAGGGAAAAAGAAGAGCAGCAGTTTTCCTTTCACTGGCCGCATCCTTAGTGGAATTTGTTTATGCTGGTATCACAGTTAGATTTCAGCTATTTCTAAGCGAGTCTGAATGGTTCACAGACCATTTTTATGTTATCACCGCCGTTCCGATGCTTATTTTGGGCGTCGCTAATCTATGGACTTCATCAAACACTAAATCTTTTTTAACCAGAGTAAAAGCGAGTGGAAGAAGTGGATTTAAAAGAGGTCTTGTTTTAGGATTGCTTAACCCCCTCACATTGCCCTATTGGCTAACAGTTACAGCGTATCTACAAACCCACAATCTTATTTCACTTGAAGGTTCGCTGTTTTGGTATTATTTGATAGGGATCTCTGTAGGGACTTTTCTTCTCATGATATCCATCATAATGCTCGGAAGGAAATTCTCCAACATTGCAGATAATCAATTCCTGGTTCATCGATTACCCGGGCTGATATTTATCGGACTTGGAACATACAATGTTGTCATATGGCTTTCGCTCTAAGCTTTTTACGCAGATCGAAAGCAATGTAAAAACATCGCAGGATCATGGTAATTACCAAAGGCAGGAGCGCATTATGAAGCGGTTGAGGGATAGCCTCCCAAATCAATAAAAGAATAAGATACCATACCCCGACCAGCTGAAAATAAATCATGGAAATCTTTCGCATCTTTTTCATATTCAGGAAATAAACCAGTGGAATATGGAATGGAATGGCCCAAAAGATATTCATGTTTTCTTTGCTCAAATGGTCAGTAGCAGACCACAAGAAAACCAGCCACCACGCAAGTATTCCAACAAAAGTAAACAGGACAACATCCACCCAATGGCTCCGTTTTTCTCTCTTAAAATCTCTGTTAGTAAAAAATCCAACGATGAAAAATACCAGGATAAAAGTATTGAATGGAGTGAAAACACCATTGGTATAATTTTCTGGCTTAGCCTGGTAGACCAAATCTGTTCGCTTCACCAGAGGTACACTTAAGGTATCCCTGCTGAACTCAGCACTGTCCAGGGCCAGTTTTACATAATCGGGTAAAAACATGTAAGTCTCCGGGGTTGCTTCACTGTCAATTTGGTAGCCAAGACCTACATCAATGATCCAGTCGCCCCAGGGCTGATAGGCAAGATACTCATCCATCAAATCCCGGACGGTGGTCTCTTCCTCTGCATAATAATGATCGTACTCAATACGCCCCGGGAAAATCTTGTCTAAAATCTCGGGAATCTTGCTTGAGCAGTTATCATAGACATAATTGTAGTTATACTCTCTATTTTCAGGTTTATAATTATTGATGAGAAAATCTACCACCTGCTGCTTTTCCTGTTGTGTCAGGTTCAGGTACTGCTCAATCACATACCTGTTTTCATCAATATAATGATTTACAAATCGTGTATAATCAGATAAACCTAGTTGGTATAATAGCTTGCCTCGCGCGAAATTCCAAAAGAAGTTCTCCTGATCAAAGTCAAATACTCCATAATTAAAAACCCAATCTACCCGATTTAATGGATCTTTGACATGAATGGCCGTATGTCCAAAAGCTGAATAGATTTCCTCCTGATATGGCCCCAAAGTCATAACGGATATTTCAGCCTGATTTGAAAGGGACACTTGCTGTGAGCTAGCAGTACCGGGAATTACCGTTCCCAAAATAAGAAGCAGGTAGATAAAGAGGGTTGTTGGCTTCAAAATTTGTATGTTTAAAGTATGTTCATCAGCGTAAGTGATACACTTCAATTGGCCTCAAAGCTAACCCTTAAACGATTAATCAATGCGCTTTCTATATACCTGAGTTATCAAATATCACGTATGACCGGCAAACCCCGAATATCCGGGATGCCGGTAAGTGTTTCCATCGAGCCAACAACAGCCTGCAACCTTGGATGTCCAGAGTGCCCCAGCGGGTTGAGATCATTTACACGGGCTACAGGCAAGATTGACGATGTATTGTACAGAAAAATTATTGATGAGCTATCTCCCACACTTACATATCTGATCCTATATTTTCAGGGAGAACCGTATCTCCATCCCCAGCTGAATGAAATGATCAGGTACGCGCACTCAAAGAATATTTATACAGCCACTTCTACCAATGCACATTTCTTTACAGATCAACAGGCAGAAAAAACCGTTCGATCCGGATTAGACAGACTGATCATCTCAATAGATGGCACTACACAAGAAGTCTATGAAGTTTATCGCAAAAATGGAAGACTGGAAAAAGTACTCGCAGGAACTCAGAAGATCATTAAGTGGAAAAAAAAGCTCAATAGTGCCACACCTCAGGTTGTCTGGCAATTCCTGGTTGTGGGACCCAATGAGCATCAGGTAGATGAAGTAAAGCAACTGGCAAAAGCTTATGGTGTAGATAAAGTAGCCTTTAAAACTGCCCAAATCTATGAGTATGCAGAAGGCCATCCATTAATCCCATCAGATGAAAAATACTCAAGATATGCGAAAAACGGTCAGGGAAAATATGAGCTAAAATATAAAGTGACGGATGAATGCTGGAAGATGTGGCACTCTTGTGTGATTACCTGGGACGGGCAGGTTGTGCCCTGCTGCTTCGACAAAGATGCTGAACACCCTATGGGAAGATTGGATCAACAAAATTTTGAGGAGGTATGGCATTCAAAGGCTTATCAGCAGTTTAGAGAATCGCTATTTCACTCCAGAAGCCAAATCGAGATGTGTAAAAACTGCTCTGAAGGCTCGAAGGTCTGGGCTTAAGCAGGCCTCATTTGGTGAGTTTTAACTATGCCAGTGTTTATCGATCAGTTTTACAAGCTGTGGGTGTACACCACAACCAGCAATTATTTCACCTCCAAATAAGTAGTTACCGCCGCCTTTAAAATCTGAGACAAATCCTCCAGCCTCTTTGATGATGGGAATGGCACCGGCCACATCCCAGGGTTTGAGGTTGTACTCAAAAAATCCTTGAAGCCTTCCACAGGCCACGTAGGCTAGATCTGAAGCAGCACTTCCCATTCTTCTGAGGCCATGGGATTGAGACAATAATGACTTAAGAATGATCAGATACTCATCAACTTTGGGAAAATCATTGGCGGGAAATCCTGTAGAAAATAGTCCTTCCTCAATGTCTTTTACTGGCGATACTTTTATTGGGGCCCCATCAATGTAAGCTCCTCCATCTTTCCAGGCATAGAAGCATTCGGCCCTGTTAATCTCATACACAAAACCCATCTCCATCTCGTCGCCTTTTTTGAGGCCAATACTCACAGCATAGGATGGGATCCCATGTACAAAATTTGTGGTGCCATCCAATGGATCTATGATCCAGGTATACTCTTTCACCTGCTGATCAATGGTTCCCTCTTCGGTGATGAAGCCAGCCTCAGGCAATAATTTTTTGAGCTCAGAGACCAACAGTTTTTCTGATTGTTTATCTACATAAGATACCAGGTCTGCTTTACCCTTCAACTCTACATCTTCCATGGAAAACTTCCTGGATTCCTCCCTGATAAATTGTCCGCATGATTTAATGATCTGCTCTGTTTCCCTTACGATGCTTTCAATTTTCATTTGGCTCCAATGACAATTACAAATTCACCTTTTACAGTACCACTTTGAAAATGGTTGATCACTTCCTCAAACGTGCCGGTTACTGTTTCTTCAAATTTCTTGGTAAGCTCGCGTGACACAGAAACCAATCTTTGTTCCATGAGCTCTCCAAGCTGTTCTAACGTTTTCAACAATCTATGTGGGGATTCGTATAGAATTATTGTCCGGTCTTCCTCTACCAGCATTTTCAATTTTGTCTGCCTTCCCTTCTTTGCAGGAAGAAATCCTTCAAATATAAACCGATCACATGGAAATCCCGATTGTACAAGGGCTGGAACAAAAGCAGTGGCTCCAGGAAGTGACTCCAGGGAGATCTCATTTTTCAAAGCTTCTCTTACCAGAAGAAATCCCGGATCAGATATGCCCGGAGTGCCAGCATCGGTGATAAGGGCCAGCCTTTCACCTTTCTTCATCCTTTCAATAACCTGATTTACCTTTTGATGTTCATTGAATGCATGAAAGCTCTCCATGGGGGTGGAGATGCCATAGTGCTTGAGCAACACCCCACTTGTCCGGGTATCTTCAGCAAGTATTCTATCCACTGATTTGAGTACCTCCACTGATCTATAAGTAATGTCCCCAAGATTTCCGATAGGAGTGGACACTAAATACAGCAGGGTTTCCTCGTTCATTCAGCCAGCAATTTATCGATTGCTGAAGCCAAACTTCTGTCACGCTCCGTCACTTTGCCGCCCACATCATGTGTGCTCAATTCGAAGGTTACCTTGTTATAAGAATTGCTCCAGTTAGGGTGATGGTTCATTTTTTCGGCGATAATTGCCACTTTGGTCATGAACCCAAATGCTGATACAAAATCATCAAACTCTATGGTTCTTGTAAGTTTGTCGTCTACTTGCTTCCACATATTATTTGGATTTACAATGCTATGGTACCTTCGACCTTATTGGCCTCAAAATATACTTCTACAACGTCCTGACTACTGCTTAGTTGAGCTCGGCAGGTAATACTCACATAATGATTGTTGGAACTCGACCTCATAGAGGTTTTACCCTGAGGCAACAGCTCAAGAATATCTTCCTTCTTTTCAGTTGGTACAATAAACTTGAAGACATAAATTCCTGGAAAGGTATGCTCAGATTCTACCTTCTCTTTGAAAGACTCAACATCCCAACTCATCCCTTCAATTTAATTGATTCAATTGAAGAAAATAAATCAAACTAGAAGAACTTGTAGCGTAGATCAGTAATTTCTGCAAAATCTGTCACCGCCTCATGCAACCTGCCAGAGATAAATAATGGTGAAAAAGTAAGTGGGAAATTTGAAATAATCTCCTTCTGTGCTTGTCTTGCGGCTTGCGTCTGAGTCATATATGTGGAATAATCTTCAATTTCCTCTGGTACACTCTTGGTTACTGATCTGATCATTAATACGCCATTAGTAACCTCAAATGGATTGGTCTTTTCACCCTCATTGAGCGAAAAAGCAATTCCTACAGCTTCCGGAGCAAAACCAATTCCGGTGAAAGAATTTGAACTCAAAGTCAAATCAGCTTCTCCTGACCTGGCTTCATCACCATATACATCTTTCATTGCTTCGAAATCGTCGCCTACAATATCAGCGATTTTACCTTTAATGATTTCTGCTTTCTTGGTATTTCTAACCTTGGCTTCAATCTCGTTGATAATGGCATCAAGCTTTGCAGTGCCTTTCTCCTGCTTACCAGTCATTACGGCGGTCATGTAATAGTTTCCGAGCTCAAAAACTTCAGAAACATCTCCTACTGAGGCATCATTGTAAAGCCACAATACAACAGATCTGGCATCGGAGATTGTTCCTACTCTTGAGTCATTCTTACCAAGACCAGAAGCATTTCTTACAGTGTATCCGGAAGTTTCTGCAGTTGCTTTGAATGAGTCTACATCTGTGCTATTGACAGAAAGGAGATCAGCCTTTCTGTAGATTTCGTTGAGTGTCTCATCACTCGCAAAAAAGTCTTTCACAATTCTGGCATACTTGATTACCTGTGTGGTTTTTGGCTCATTCACCTGGATAATGTGATAACCAAATTGAGTTTCTACTGGCTCCGGTATCACACCCGTTCCACTGAAACTAAATACAGCATCTTTAAAAGGTTGAACTAACTGACTTGATTCGCCGATCCAGCCAATAAGACCACCATTCTGGCTATTGCTTTGGTCCGCACTGTTCATAGCAGCCAAAGTACCAAAATCAGCACCATTGTTTAGTTGTTCAATAATTCCCTGCGCCATCAGCAAAGAATTCTCTTTAGCTTCAGGGGTCTGTCCCTGAGTAGGAACCAGAATATGGCTCACATTACTGTAATATTCGTCACCATCCCCGATCTCAGATAACTTGTAAATCTGATATTGACCGTTGATTATCTGAGGATCAGTTACAGCTCCTTTTTCAAGACCTTTAAGTGACTCGGGTAAAAGTTCAGGATCATTGATTACCGTAAATGGCTGAAGCCCATCAGAATTGATAGATGCATAGGTTGAATCATTTTGAGCATTTTCAAGTCCTCTCTTCAATGCAGTAATTTCCCTCAACATAAACGCTGTATCTGCAGCTGATGGCTCAATAGGAAATAACACATAACTCAAGCCCCTTGACTCCTCCAGCTGATATTCATCTTTGTTTGTATTCAAAAAAGTTTCCATTTCACTTCTGGAAACACTAATGGTACTATCCGCTATGGAGTAAAACGGGACATAAAAATATTCAACAGAAATATTTGTCATCTGCTCCTCATAAGCTGCTTTCGCTTCAGCTTTGGTGACGTAATTAGTCTTATCAAATAAAGACTCATATTTCGTCATCTTTCGGATTGGAGTTAGTGTATTTTCAAATGACAACCAGGCCGCCTTTTGCTGTGGATCCTGATTTACTGTACTCAGGTATCTGGTAATGTTTTCACGTTGAAACAAACCTGTGTTTGGGTCTGTAAATGTTTGACGGATCTGAGGGTTTATGTTATTGCCCTGGACCATATCTACAGCTTCGGCATCGGTAACAGAGATTCCAAGCTTTTCAAACTGTGGATAATATGCCTTTTCGAGAATCAGTTTATTCCATGCCTGTTCTCTGATCATAGCCAGATCTTCAGTCAATGGATTTCTATTTTGATTCACTGCAAAAACATATGATAGTTCATCCACTTTCCGCTGGAACTCTTCATAGGTAATTTCGTCACCTGCTATCTCTCCGATCTCATTGTCGTTCCCAATCAAGCCGGAACCAGACTGTAGAAAGTCTGTAAGAATAAAAGCAACCATGGAGAATGCCACAACACCGACAACGATCTTGCCCATTCTCTTTCTTAATGTATTAATCAACGCCATAATCTTGCCTCACATAAGTGATAAGGGGGGCAAAAATAACGAGTCCCCCACTAATTAAAAAATGTTATTATCAGTGTATCTAATTAAGAATCAGCCTTCTCACCAACAAAGATCTTTACTTTGTCAATCCTGTTGTCTTCCATGCTGTAAATAGTGAATTTAAACGGTGGAATATCAATTTCTTCATCCACATGTGGTATATCTTCATGAATAGATAAAATCAGTCCGCCAAGGGTATCATAATCCCCAACGGGCAGTTCCCAATCATATTTATCATTAAGGTAGTCTATTTCATGTCTGGCACTGAGTATAAAATTGTGCTCATCAAGCGCCTCTTCCACAAGATATTCATCATCATGTTCATCCCTGATTTCTCCAAATATTTCTTCAATCACATCTTCCATGGTCACGATGCCGGATGTACCCCCATATTCGTCCACGACCAAAGCAATGCTCTTTCGCTCAGTGATAAACTGGATTAGTAACTCATTGGCCAGCACTGTTTCCGGCACTATCAGGACCGGAGTAAGAATCTGCTTTATTTCAGTCGGTTTTTTAAACATCTCCAATGAATGACAATAGCCTATCACGTCATCAATAGATTCGCGATAGATAAGTATCTTAGAGTGGCCACTTTCAATAAATGCCTGCCTGAGATCCTCAATTTTTCCTTCTACATCAACAGCTACCAATTCAGTCCTGGGGATCATACACTCCCTTACCTTCACAGATTTGAACTCAATAGCATTATTGAAGATCTTTGCATCGATCTCCGTCTCTTCTTCATTGTCAAGATCCAGTAGATTCTTCTTGATGTAATTGTTTAAGTCTGTAAGTCCAAAAACTGGCTTATCTTCCGAAAAATCAAACCTCAAAACATGTATGATCATAAGCCTGGATGTGATTACTATCAGCATCACCACAGGATAAAGCAGATAATAGATCAATGCCATAGGAAGCGCACAAAGTCGCAACATAAAGTCCGGGTTGATCATGAAAATGCTCTTGGGTAGAAACTCCGCAGTAACCAACACAATGAGTGTGGATATGAGCGATTGTACTACAAGAATGAAAATGTCTGCACTTAGTGCTGCCGGCAAAACACTGTAAAGAAAGGGCTCTATAAGTTTGGCCATAAGGATACCATACAGCACTATCGAGAGGTTATTGCCAACCAGGGTAGTGGCCAGAAAATGTGACCGCTTACCAGTAAATTCTGAGAGTACTTTCCCGGTCAGAGAGCCTTTGAGGTTCATTACTTCTATATGAAGCTTATCTGCAGATATGAAAGCAATTTCAATACCTGAGAAAAAAGCTGAAAATAATAAACAGACTAAAATGGCAGATAAAAGAGCCGGATCAATCATTTAAGCATTCACTTTTTCTTATTCCCCTTACGGTAGCCATAAACGAAGAACAACACGAGACTGATCATAAAGATACCATAAGCCTGACCAATTCCCAGAACCATGGCTTCGTAAATGGCAATCAAAAAAATGGCTACACCTAAATAAAAGATGATGGCATCTACTCCCTTCATTGATCAATGATATTGATGGTGCCAGAGGGTTTGAGTATCTGATAAGAGGAAAAATCCTGGTTAGCCTTCAGTCCCTCACCAGTATGTACTTCATCTTCGGACTTGATTGTGACAAAGCGGTCAGTATAAAATATCTCATCTACTGGGTCCCAAAACAATTCCTCCGTATTAAGTTCATCACCATTGGTACGGTTTTGTACCACCACATTACCCTCCCCCCGATAAATATTTTCCTTGGAATCCTTATAGACATAGTCAGCCACAAATGTAGAGGTGATCTCCCCTTCCATATTCAGGTATTGCAGGTAAAGTCCTTGTGGCCATTCTGTATCACCATTAGCGAGGTCGAGTTGTCGGGGAGCTTTAAGTTTTACCACTATCTTTCCTTCATCACTCATCTCGGTATTCACACTATCTATCGCAATCAAAGGTCCCTCGTAAATCTCATTCACCACTTTCTCTGATTCCTTTTGACAACCCGAGCTCAGAAACACAACAATTGTGCCCCAAACAAAAAAACGGTCATAGCGATTACCTATGACCGTTCTCATATTTATCTTCCTGAAGTTCACTGAGGCCTACGCTCAAGTTTTACGGTTTCCGCAACCCAACATCCTGTAGATACAGATTGTCCTTCCTCGTAACTCTCATTGAAAATATCTTCAATCGAAGGGAACTGCGCTTTAGCCATTGTCATCCTTTCACTATTACCAGCTCTTTGATACATATTGTAAGCTGCGATATATACCGAACGGTCTTTCACACGGCTTTCACCACCTTTGCACTCTTCGGCGCTACCCATATAAAGATCACCTATTAGCACATAAGCGTCTGACAATGATGGGTCATTTTTAAGTGCTTCCCTTGCATTTTCTCTGGCAGACACTTTTTGTCCCTGTACCTGAAGGATCTTAGCGATGCTCAGATATACATCTGCTTTCTTAGCCGCATCATCAGTCAACTCAATGGCTTTTTGATAATAATCCTTTGCTTTCTCCAGCTGTTCATCCTTTTGATATCGGCTGGCAACAAATTTTGCGATTGCAAAATCAGGTGTCACTTCGATGATCGCCTCTGCAGCTTCGATGGCTAGCGGACTGTCAGTACATTTCTGAGCCAGCATCAAAGCAAATATCTTTTTACCTAATTTAATGTCCTTCGTCTCTCTGAACTTCGGACCTAATTTCTCTTCAATGAAATTACAGTCTACATTTACTGTATTGGTAAGCAACTTGTCAATGGTGTCAATATATTTAGCATTGACTGGCTTTCCATTTTCCTTTTTCTGATCTACTATTTCCATGATCTGCGAGTAGATATCAAATACCTCCTCATCAGTTAATGCATCTGATGCCCTTTTATATTTATGTGTAGCGATCATGTAGTAAAGCAGGTTACCATCAAATACCTCCGCACCATTCATCTCGATGGTCTTTTTGAGCATTTCAAAAAGCTCTTTATATTTCTTACTATCGTCTTTGTAAAAGCCATATGCAGCGATCACTTTCCTGTTCATTACAGAAGCTTCATCACCAAAGTATTTGATCCGTAGATCATACATACTCAAAGCTTTTTCCTCGTACTGTTTCTTTTTGGTGGCATCTGTTTCCTTTTCCGCCAGGTTTTCAAAGATCTTTGCCCCATTGATGTAGATCGATGAATTAAGGTCCGGTGTATTGATCAGCAGCCAGTCCAGTGCCTTGGCAGCAGCAGCGTAATTTTCTGATTTCAACTGATCGGTATACAATGCATTTTTTTCCTTGGCTACATCAATCGAATCACCCCAGTTCCAACCTGGCTGAGCCATGGCTATGGTAGACATCGCTATCAAGAGCAATAAAAATGCGTATTGTTTCACTTGAAATTTCATTAGTCTAAATTTTTTAATTATACTTTCTTTTCTCAAACCAGCGGTCGTTTATCGTTGCACCTAGTACAACCTGGAAATAAGACTCCCTGGTAAGGCCATTATCTGTTGTGCCTCTCCAACCATATTTGAAAGCAGTCTCAATACTTGAATACCCGCTAACAGGAAGTGCAACTCCAAAATTAATACCAAAATCGTTAATTTGTGTATTTTCTACAAGGTATGGTAGTTCCTTATAGTTGATTCCTGCTCGATATCTGGCTCTTTTGAAGTAATTGCTTACACTTTGAATATCAGGAATTATTTCTCCCCCAAGACTCAAAGCAATGGCATCGTTATAGCTATCACCACTGTTTTCACTGCTGCCGGGCCATTGTTTGATATCTATGTCGGCTCCGACCAGTAACTTATTGATTATCTGGTATGAAAGACCGGCTCCAAACGATCTTGGGAGCTTAAAAGCAGCTGACTCCGAAGAAAGACTGACCTCCTGAAGCAATGTGGATCCTGAGTATCTTTCATAGCCAGTCTCAAGGTTACCATTAAGCTCTCCGGATAAATTGTAAACCGCACCTGCATTAATAAAACTTTTGTTGCTAAGCTTAAACTTATTTGAGATACTTAATGAAAAAATAATGTCTTTATAAGTAGTTTTTTCGTTATAGCTGATGATGTAACTACTGGAAAAGTCCTCCCCAGTCAATTGAACACGTGAGTCTTTTTCTATTGTCCCAAACACAAATGATGACTTAATTCCCAATGCAAGAGACTTGTAAATTCTGATCCCATTAGACCAGGACAAACTTGAAAGACCACCATTCCCCTGATATTGGTTAACTGCCGCCACACCATTAGATAATGTATCTATTGAGTAAGAATTATAATTAACAGAGCTATAAGGTAACAGGGAAAATGACGTTGCCCATCTTGATCTTACCACTGGAAAAGCCATGGCCAGGTATCTCAACGAAACAGCATTTGAATTGTCCGATAATCCATCTCCATCATACGAGCGAAAGTCGCCCATCAGCCCTACTGAAAACGAACTTAATGGGTTATAGAACAGCATGGAAGGGTTTTGAAGGTTGATCCCAAATGGGGAGGGTGTACCATAACCGAGATCTCCCATAGCAAAATTCTGTGGCAATCCAACTTCCGAAACCTCCCCGATCCCATAGGAAGAATAAAGTGACGTAATTGTTTGGCCCCACGCTCCTCCGAAAATCAGGAAAACAGCACTAAATATGACTGATTTAATCTTACGCATTATTGAAATGCATTATTCTATTCAAACCTCTTAAAACCAAATTAGAGCCTGCAAAGATGGGCCCTTTTAACTTCGATTCAAAGTAAGTTGCATCTCCTCCTGTCAAAAGAATTGTTAAATCATGCAATTCTTTGCTAAAATGATCAATAAAGCCCTCTATTTCCATGATGGCTGCACTAAATGAGCCACTTTTCAAACATTCCTTCGTTGTCTTGCCCAGAATGCCATCGCTAAGTTCTTCCCACTCATCACTGATATCAGGCAGGCCTTTGGTATAGTGATTCATAGATTTCATTCTCATTTTAAACCCCGGGGCAATAACACCTCCTTTAAAAACCCCGGAAGAACTTAGAATGTCATAGGTATTGCAGGTTCCAACATCTATCACTAGCAGATTCTTGTTTGGAAATAGCGTTTGTGCTCCAACTAAAGCCGCCACCCTGTCCATCCCCAATGTTTCAGGGGTTTTATAATCTAAACGAATTGGGATAGGGGTCTTGTGATCCAGGTACATATAATTTTTTCCTTCAAAGACCTGTTCGATCTCATATAGGTTGCCACGAACAGAGCAAAACATCCAATGATCCGTATATTCCTTTTTTAATGCATAAAGCTGTATCAGGGAATCCCAATGATCCACTTTTACAAGCTTACCTTCTTCGAATTCACCTGATTTTATTCTGGTATTGCCTATATCTACCGCAATATTTCTTTTCTTAGCCATCCATTCATATAATAAGAGTAAAATTAAGCATCATAAACCTTGAATCAATACAATGCCATTGGTATCATGTCAGGCTCGTCATTAGATGGCATTGACATTTGCATTGCCAACTTCAAATTGGAAGACCATTGGTCATTTAAGATTGTGAAGTCTCATACCGTGTCCCTGCCACAGGATTTGAAAAATGAGCTAAAAAAGAGTGCGCTACTTGCAGGATATGACCTCCTAAGATTGGATATAACTTACGGAGAATGGATAGGGGAACAACTTAAGCGGGTATTGCCGAAGGATCTCCCAATTGAAGTGATCGGGATCCATGGACATACTGTATTTCACGAACCATCAGACAAAATCAGTACACAAATTGGGAGGGGATCTGTAGTCAGTCAGATATGCGGTCTTCCTGTGGTCGATGATTTCCGAACAAAGGATATTTTGATGGGTGGACAAGGCGCTCCACTCGTGCCAAAAGGTGAAACAATGTTGTTTCCTGCATATAATGCTTGGATCAATTTGGGAGGAATTGCTAATATTACGGTAAAGAAATCCGAAAACGTCCTGGCCTGGGATATCGCGCCCTGTAACCAGGTGCTCAATTTCTTTTCACAGAAGCTCAATGTCCCATATGATGAAGATGGAGGGCTAGCGAGGGAAGGAAATCACGATGAAGAGTGGACAAATCGTTTAAAGGAACTTCCTTATTTTAAAATAAGACCACCGAAGTCAATGAGTAATCAATGGATAAATGAAAACATCTTGAAGGATAATAAAATGGATCCAAAGGTTGGATTACATTCATTTGTTGAATTGCTGGCAGCTGAGATCGCTCATGCTGTGCAGTCGCATCTGACTAAAAATCAGCAGGCACTCATTACGGGAGGAGGAGCCCATAACAGCTATTTAATTACGAGAATAAAAAATTATTTGAGAGATCAAAATATCCAGATCATCAAGCCGTCTGCAGAAATAATTGACTTCAAGGAAGCACTGATTTTTGGTTTTCTGGGGTTGCTCAGAAAGCTTGGAATCCCCAATACAATAGGGAAGGCAACAGGTGCTTCACAGGATACTGTATCCGGTATATTGCACCTACCTTGAGTTGTTTTTACCACAATAATTGATACTAAAAGTTGTGTTAATTTCAGGTTAACAATTCAACGAATTAAGTTATTAAGTGAACCATTTGCATTATCTATGCTGAATAGTATTTTAGTACGGACTTATCAAAATACCCCTTATACCGCCCAATGAGCTTACTTCTCAGAATTTTTCTAATTCTTCTATTATCCATAGGGGTCTTAAGCGCTTTTGAGGCAAAGTCAGAAGTTCTTGACAAAACTGAGATCGTATCTGAGACCACGATCTCCGACACGGAGCCCACAGAAGAAGCAGAACATCATGGCCCAAGTCCATGGAGTGTAATCCCATTTGTAGTACTCCTATTAATGATCGCTACCGGGCCATTGTTTTATGAGCATTTCTGGCATAAAAATTATCCGATCATATCAGTCGCTCTAGCGGTTCTTGTCGTGGCCTATTATCTCTTCAGCCTGCACAATCAACATTCTCCAGTCCATTCCTTTTTTGAGTACTTCCAATTTATCTCTCTGCTGACAGGACTTTTTGTGGCTTCGGGAGGGATCATGATAAATGTGGACCGAGAAGCCAGACCAATAACCAATGTGGCGATTCTGGCGATCGGAGGTGTCATTGCGAACATCATAGGTACTACAGGTGCCAGTATGCTATTAATACGCCCTTTTATTCGGTTGAATAGAAACAGGGTAAAAGCTTATCATATTATCTTCTTTATTTTTGTTGTGAGTAACATCGGTGGTAGCCTGACACCCATTGGAGATCCTCCACTGTTTCTGGGATTCCTTAAAGGTGTGCCATTCTTCTGGACTTTTACTCACAACCTGCTTCCATGGGCTTTTGCACTCGTATTGATTTTGGGCATCTTCTACTATTTCGATGTACGAAATAAGACAGATCTATCAGAAGGTGAAGAGCTTCCTGAACCCACCGGAAACATTAGCATGCGCGGATCCAGAAACTTCATCTGGTTGGCCATCGTAGTGGCTTCAGTCTTTCTTGACCCCAATGTGTTTTCCTGGGTTCCCGCTATCAATTACCATGGACAAAAATTCTCATTTATCCGAGAAATCATCATGCTCACTGCTGCCGTATTATCTTTCAAGCTTGCAGACAAACACGCCCTGGAAGGCAATGGCTTTAGCTTTGAGCCAATTCGCGAAGTGGCCTTTATTTTTATAGGAATCTTCGGAACCATGATGCCCGCCCTGGAAATGGTAGGCAACTATGCAAAATCTCCCGAGGGAGCTGAGTTAATCTCTCACAATACACTTTACTGGGGGACCGGGCTACTATCAGGTTTTCTGGATAATGCGCCCACATATATCAATTTTCTGACCGCTGCCATGGCCTCCACTGGAGCCAGTATCAACAGCTTGCAAGATGTCGTCTCCTTCGCCAATGGAGGATTTAGAGATAGTATTCTTGACTTAAAGGCAATATCTGTAGCTGCTGTGTTTTTCGGAGCCATGACCTACATCGGCAATGGCCCTAATTTCATGGTAAAATCCATAGCAGAGCAAGTGGGTATCAAAATGCCCTCCTTCTTTGGGTATATCATTCGGTTTTCAATCCCGATGCTGATCCCTATCTTTATCCTGGTCTGGCTAATCTTCTTTGCCTTCCAGCATTAAAAGATTATTTTTCAAACAGACCATTAAGCCTTTGAAGGGTGGTTTTCTTATGAGCCGAATCAATAAGAAGGGATATGTTATTCCTTGAACCACCAAACGAGATCATGCGGATAGGCACATCATCCAGCACCTTGAAGATTTGCTTTCCTAAACCTCTTTTCTCGGCGATATCATCTCCCACAATGCAAACGATTGTCTGATCTTTGTCAATCTCAACCTTACCATACTTGGAGATCTCCCGCTCAATCTCTGGTAAATGCTCGTTATTGTCTATGGTGAGTGAAACCGCAATTTCTGAGGTGGTGATCATGTCTATAGGAGTCTTATACATCTCAAAGATCTCAAAGACCCGTCGCATAAAACCATAAGCCATCACCATCCTGCTGGATTTGATCTTGATGGCCGTGATGCTGTCTTTGGCAGCGATGGCCTTGATACCACCACCGTCGCTCTCGTTTGAGATAAGTGTACCGCCGGCAGCAGGGTCCATGGTGTTTTTAATTCGGACAGGCACTCCAAATTGCTGTGCCGGAACAATACAGGTAGGGTGGAGTACTTTGGCACCAAAATAAGCAAGCTCACTTGCTTCCTCGAAGCTCAGCTTGGCTAAAGGAAAAGTCTTATCCACAACCCTTGGGTCATTATTGTGCATTCCATCGATGTCTGTCCATATCTGGATTTCATCTGACTTCAAAACTGATCCAATGATGGTCGCTGAGTAGTCAGAACCTCCACGCTTAAGGTTGTCTATACCACCTGCAGCATTTCTAGTGATAAAACCTTGCGTAATGAGTGTCTTGGAAGAGGTTTTACCCAATAGATGGTCAAGTTTCTTCCCAATCATTACCATATCAGGTTCGTCATTTTCGTCCAGGGTCATGAAATTTTGAGCCATGAGAAGGGCGACATCTTCACCCTGATCCTTCAGGTAGTTGGTGAAAATCCGGGTGGAAATTAACTCTCCCTGAACTACCATCATTTTATTTACCTGCTGGCTATAAGGCTGATCAATAAGACCTTCAATATCATCGATCACCTGATTGATATATGTCTCGGTATCATCACGTAGTTCTTTCTTTTCAAAAAGCTGGTCTAAAAATGGATCAAAAACCTGCCTTAATTCTTTGAGTAGCTTGAGTGCACCTGCTTTTTCCCCCAACTCACACTTTTCAGAGATACTTACAAGCTTATTTGTATTGCCCGATACGGCAGACAAAACAACCAGTTTTCTTCCTTTTATCGAAGTGATAATCTCTGCTACCTGCTTCATCCTTTCAGGACTACCAACAGATGTACCTCCAAATTTTAATACTTTCATCATTTAAAAATTGAGCATTTTCAATATTGTACTAGCCGCTTCATCTCCTTTATTTCCAAACTTTCCACCCGCCCGATCCATGGCCTGCTTCATATTGTCTGTAGTGAGTACACCGAAGGCTACGGGCTTGTTGTACTTCAGTCCTACTTCAGTGATTCCATGTGCACATGCATCACAGATAAAATCAAAATGTTTGGTCTCTCCCTGGATGATGCATCCAATACAGATTACAGCATCAATGTCGGAGCGGGATGCCAACCATTGTGCGCCCAGCGGAAGCTCAAAGCTCCCGGGAACATCTTTCCTTTCAATTTTTTCCTTTAAGACTCCTGCCTGAAGCAGTGTTGAAACAGCCCCGGAATAAAGGGCTTCTGTCACCTCTTCATTCCATTCTGATACAACAATTCCTATTCGGAAACTCTCTGGGTTCTTCAGGTTTGTTGGCTTACCTGAACTTAAATTTTTGTTTGAAGTTGCCATCCAATAAAAAAGGGATAAAACATGGCTGCTCTATCCCTAACAATTTTTTTAATTTTTGTTATTCTGCAGCTAATCCTTCTAATCTGGCTTTTTGCTTTTTAGCCTCTTGAATCAGCTCTGACTCTTTAAAATCCTCTAGTATTCTGCCATACGCATTTGCAGCTCCGGAAAAATTGCCCTGAAGCTCCTCAGCTAAGGCAAGTTTCTTCAAGTAAATTGGAGTATAACTTTCGTTTGGCTTATAGTCAATCGCATCATTGTAAGATGAAATTGCACTGCTGTAGTCACCCAATTCCAGGTGAGCATCTCCAATCAAAGCATATGCTCTGGCCTGAAGCAGATAATCAGAGCTTTTAAAGTCATTGAGATACCTGATGGCTCCATCGAAATCACCTAATTTTAAATAGGTCACTCCAGCGTAAAAGTTGGACAGGTTGCTCCCCTTAGTTCCAGGGTAATCTTCAATGATCTGCAAGAATCCATAGTTGATCCCGTCACCATTCAGGGCTTTGCCCAGACTGTCTGCTTCAAAATAATATACTGCCTGAAACATCTCTCGCTGAGCTTCCTGATCCTGGTTGGATATGTAATATCTGTATCCAAAAACTCCAGCGATAACCAGGGCAACAATACTCCCAATAATCAGGGTTAAGTTCCTGTTTTTCTTATTGTTAAGAAACTCTTCAGCTTTGCTGACTAAGGCACCCGGATCCTCTAAAATCTCTATCCCCTCTCCCTCTTTAGTCTTGGTTTTTGCCATTGCTTTTAAAAATTAAGGTCGCAAAGATATGATTTTTCCATCAATCCATGATATATGGATAATCTTCTTGTACATATACGTCCTTGTAAGCTTCTTCAGGAGCTGGCCAATCTGAATTTTCAGAAAATTCCACTGCCTCAGCAACGATATCTTTTACTTTCTGATCGATCGCCTTTAGCTCTTCTTCAGTAGCAAACTTATTTTTAAGAATAGTAGTCCTTACCTGCTCGATAGGGTCTTTAGACTTATATTCTTCTACCTCTTCCTTGGTTCGGTATTTAGCAGGGTCAGACATAGAGTGACCTTTGTATCGATAGGTTCTGAACTCAAGCAAAGTAGGTCCATCACCTTTTCTGGCTCTTTCTGCGGCTTCTTCCATGGCGTAATGCACCTCTTCTACAGACATGGCATCAACTGCTTTAGAAGGAATGTCATAAGCTTCACCCAAAGTATACAGGTCAGTCACGTTAGAAGTTCTTTTCACTGAGGTACCCATGGCGTAGCCATTGTTTTCGATCACAAAGATTGTTGGCACCTTCAAAGTCATGGCCAGATTGAGTGATTCATGAAATGCACCTTGTCTCACAGCACCGTCTCCCATGAAGCACACGCACAGATTGTCAGTTTTATTGTATTTTTCTGCAAAGCCAATACCAGCGCCTAGAGGAATCTGACCTCCTACAATTCCATGACCACCAAAGAACCCATTCTCTTTATCAAACATGTGCATGGAGCCACCTTTACCTTTTGAAACACCGGTAGCTTTACCATACAATTCTGCCATGATAGCTTTTGGATCAGTGCCCAATGCCAATGGATGAGCATGATCTCTATAGGCTGTGATATATTTGTCTCCTTTTTTTAATGCAGAAACACTTCCTGCCATACAGGCTTCCTGACCAATGTACAGGTGACAGAAGCCTCTGATTTTTTGTTGACCATATAGCTGGCCTGCCTTCTCCTCAAATCGTCGCATGAGGGACATAGATTCAAACCAGGTCAGGTAAGTCTCTTTGCTGAATGCTGCCTTACCGGATGATTTAGAGGATGACTTTGAGGATGATTTGCTGGTTGATTTTGTATTTGTCTTTGCAGCCATAACTTTTGCTAATGTTCTATGCTTAATATTGCGTCGGAATTCCCTTCGGCCCTGCGAAATTAAACCAAAAGGTGCGCTGATCAAAAAGATATGGTTCTCAGCACATTAAAACTTGTAAATTTTAAGAATTATCAGGAGGAAACCTTTCAATTTAAGGAAGGTATCAGCTGCCTGCTTGGGCTCAATGGCATGGGCAAGACCAATCTGCTTGATGCCATCCATTATTTGTGTATGACCCGCAGCAGTCAGAACAACATCGACCAGGACAACATACATTTTGGTGAGCCCTACTTCTCGATCATCGGAGATTTCAGCTCTGGCCTGAAAGTCAACTGCTTTCTTGAAAGTGGAAAGAAAAAGGTGTTTAAGGTAAATGGCAAAGAGCCTGAAAAGCTAAGTGGTCACATCGGGTCGATTCCATGCGTGCTCACCACTCCTGATGACAATGAGCTGATCAGAGAAGGCAGTGAAGTCAGACGAAAACTCTTCGACAGGGTGATTTCGCAATATGATCATCATTATATGGAGCAGCTCATCAGATGCAGAAAATTGCTCAGCCAACGAAATAGTTTTCTAAAACAGAATGCCGGCAAATCTTCTTACAATAAAAATCTGCTCCGCACCTATGATGAACAGCTCATCCCTCTTTTCAAGGCCATATCTACTAGAAGAAATGATTTTCTGGAAGAATTTCGTGAGTTTTTTACCCGTAACTATCATGAGATCTTCAAGGTGGATGAAATCCCTGCTATCCGCTACCGCACAAAATGCCTGGATGAAGATTTTGAAAAGTATTTTAACGAAGCAGTGAAAAAAGACCTGATCCTGGAACGAACCACGATGGGTAGTCACAAAGACGATTTTGTTTTTCTTCTTGATGGCAAACCGACGAAAAAATTTGGTTCACAGGGTCAACAGAAATCTTTGATCATTGCTTTGAAACTTTCTGAATTTGATTTTCTGAAGGCTAAAAAAGACGAGGTACCTTTATTACTTTTGGATGATATTTTTGACAAGCTGGATGATCACAGGATCAGTCACCTCGTAAAGCTCCTCTCCGATGGTAAAAGATTCTCACAAGTCTTCATCTCTGATGCCCGAAAAGAGCGCACCAAAAAGTTTTTTGAAAAAAATAAGGGAGTAGCATTCTATGAAATCGAAAATGGACATTTAAATGGATAAGCACAACACCTCATCTTTTTCATCGGCACTGAAGCAATTCCTTAAATCCGAAAACCTGGAGAAGGCATGGGATGAGAAAAAACTGATACATTCCTGGAAGAAAATAATGGGTAATGTAGTGGCTTCGAGGACGTCAAAAATTCGCATCGATAAGGGTACTATGTTTGTCTACCTTGATTCTGCGCCACTGAAGCAGGAACTGACAAACAACAAAGAAAAAGTACTGGAGAGGTTGGAAGAAGAGATTGGCTACAAGCTAGTATCCGAGGTAAGGTTTTTATAATTCTACTCTTCCACCACTTGAGCCTTGTCTCCAAAGGGCAAGATCCACCGAATATAGTAGTCAAACCCGACAGAAGTGTCATTCTCATTTAATCCAAATCCTGGCAGATCATACGGCTTTAGCTGTCCAATGTCTTTGGTGACCTTATATAGCTTATATCGGATCAGATAGCCAAAATAGATCTGCTTATACACCTTCACATTCAATCCGAATGTAAGCTCCCACCACCTGGATTTAGCCACATTATTTGCTGTATTTATAGTCACTTCTCCAAAGCCAAAATCATCTGTCATCTCCATTTCATCACTAAACCTACTGCGGGCATACCTCAAGCCAAGCGTCAGACCATTGGCATCAGATGCATTTTTTAGTACGTTGGTCTCAACCCCCAGACGGTAAAAAGTGCCTTCATTAATATAAGAATAGTTACTCCCCGTGCGCTCTGTACGTTGAACACCAAAATCTACCATAAAAAGATTATTGGCAAAGTCTACCCCGACCTGGCCATTTTGCGCTGCACTACCACTGAAAAACACCGTGCGCACCAATGGAACGGCATTATACCCCATTATAAGCATTGAAGGCTTATAATCCTTCTTTGGCTTCACGGTAGTGCTGTCGGCAGCCTGTTGAGCAAAACCATAGGAAACACCAATTGATATAAGCAGGCTAAAAATATATCTCAACATTGGTGAATTCTTCTCGATTAAGAACAGGGTTTATGATTGCTATGGAATCAAAGACATTAGATGTCCCTGTCAATTCAAAAAACTTTATTGATGGGTCACAATCTACACTGTAGACTGAAAATTCTCTTTGGTATGTAAATTCCAGGTCAAAGTCCCCGGAATCAGTTTCAAAAATGAAGGAAGTAATATCACTGGTGGGATCCAGTGGTAATCCTGTAGCTTCCAAAATGGTATCGGCAAAATTGTACGGCGATTGCAAACTGTAAACCTGGTTAAAAATGAGCGTATCCCTTATTGAGCTGTCAGAAATGTGATAGAATTCGATCACTGCAAACTTTCTGTTATCATCAAGGTCACACTCTTTGATCTCGTTGCAGCCAAGTATGCCAATGACGATAAGAAAGAATACTATCCGGTTGTCCATAGTGAAAATGTGGCACAAAGGTATAATAACAGAGATTGTAGCGAACTTATTGTGGGAAGCATTTTGTTTAGCTTTGCAGATCAATTTTTAAGCGTGAAGACAAAAGCAAAAAAGGATAAGGTAAATATTGTCACTCTGGGTTGTTCGAAAAACATCGTAGACTCTGAAGTAATGCTCACTCAGCTGAAGGGCAATAAAATTGACGCAACGCATGAATCTGAGAAAGATGATGCCAACATTGTGGTCATCAACACCTGTGGTTTTATTGACAATGCTAAACAAGAGTCCATTGATACCATACTAAGATACGTGGATGCCAAGCAGGAAGGATTGGTGGAGAAGGTTTACGTGACAGGATGTCTTTCACAGCGATATAGAGACGATCTCAAGACAGAGATTCCCGATGTAGATGACTGGTTTGGTACTATGGAGCTGTCTTTACTGCTCAAAAGACTCAATGCCAACTACAAGCATGAACTCATTGGTGAGCGAGTCCTCACCACAAGCAACCACTATGCTTACCTTAAAATTTCGGAAGGCTGCGACAGGCCATGCAGCTTTTGTGCAATCCCCATCATGCGAGGCAAGCATATCTCCAAACCCATAGAGCAAATTGTTACAGAAGCCAAAAACCTCGTGAAACACGGGACCAAAGAGATACTTCTCATAGCCCAGGATTCTACTTATTACGGGTTGGACCTCTACAAAAAGCGAAACCTGGCTCATCTGTTGGATCAATTATCTATGGTAGATGGTCTGGAGTGGATTCGCCTGCATTATGCTTTCCCAACAGGATTTCCAGAGGACGTCCTTACAGTGATGGCAGAAAGAGACAATATCTGCAATTATCTGGATATACCATTGCAGCACGGATCTACTAAAATGCTTTCTCTGATGCGCCGTGGAACAACCCGGGAAAAAACAGAGGAACTCCTTCATACTATCCGTGCTAAAGTGCCGGGAATAGCCATTCGTACCACCATGATCGCCGGGCACCCGGGTGAGGGAGAAGAAGAGTTTGAGGAGATGATGGATTTCATTGAAAGAACTCGCTTTGAAAGGCTTGGGGTATTCACTTATTCGCATGAGGAGCACACCCATGCGTTTGGTATGAAAGACGATGTTCCTGAAAAAGTAAAACTTGAACGCGCAGATCGCGTAATGGAACTACAGGAAAATATCTCTGACGAAATCAACCAACACAAGATTGGTCAGGTGCTGAAAGTTCTGATTGACCGCAAGGAGGGGGATCATTTTATCGGTAGAACTGAATTTGATTCTCCGGAAGTGGACAATGAAGTGTTGGTCAATGCTGAAAATAGCTATCTTCGAATAGGAGATTTTTCAAAAATCAGGATTACTGATGCCACTGCTTTCGACCTGTATGGTGAAGCAGTTGAATGAAAAAATATCTTAACGACTACCGACTTACATGATTTTAGAAAATATAGAGCTGGAAGAAACCCGCTGTTTCTCTCCATTATTTCTTGACTATTTAAAGCAAAAAAGTGAGTTAAAGGAATTCTATCACACCTTCCCCAAGGTTGATAACTTTGAAGAGCTTATTTCTCAAAAAACATTTCCTGAAGATAAAAGGAATACCCTCAACAGGGTATTGGTAGAGCAATACGGCCCGCTCAAAACCACAGAGGCCGTTGATTTTAATATTCACTCCCTTAATCACGAGCGAACATTTACGATCACGACAGGTCACCAGCTCAACATCTTTTCAGGACCTTTATACTTCATTTATAAGATTGTGAGCACCATCAATGCTTGCAAAGCACTTAAGGCCAAATACCCCAATTACAATTTTGTGCCGATTTATTGGATGGCCTCAGAAGATCACGATTTCGCTGAAATCAATCATTTCAATCTATTTGGCAAGCGATATGAATGGAATACAGACCAGCGAGGACCCGTAGGGAGGTTTAAGCCACATTCCATCAATACCATCTTCCATGAGCTCCCTGATTCCGTGGAGCTATTTGAGCAGGCCTATCTCGATTTCTCTACACTGGCCGAAGCTACCCGGTTCTACGTAAATGAATTGTTTGGCGATCAAGGGCTGATCGTTGTGGATGCCGACCATCCTGCCTTGAAAGAGGAATTCGCCCCGGTGATCAAAAGAGAAATCTTTGAAAATGTTGCTAATCCACTTGTAGAAGCTGCTTCCACACGGCTTAATGAGCTTGGATATAAGTCTCAGGCATTTTCCAGAGAGATTAACTTTTTCTATATCGACAATGAGCTAAGAGAAAGAATAGTGAGGGAAGATGGATTATTTAAGGTATTAAACACCGATCTGTATTTTTCTGATGAGGATATGGACAGACTCATCGGTGAACGTCCGGAGAATTTTAGTCCGAACGTGATCACTCGACCTATTTACCAGGAATGTATTCTGCCAAACCTGGCTTACATCGGGGGTCCGGCTGAAATCAGCTATTGGATGCAGCTTAAAAATGTCTTTGCGGCCTTTGATGTCCCTTTTCCTGTATTGATGCCAAGAAGCTTTGGGTTGGTGATTAATAAATCCAGTGCGAAGAAATTCAGAAAGCTCAACCTGAAACCAGCTTCACTGTTTGAAGAGATCAATCAAATCAAAACACTTTTTCTCCAAAACGTCGGAAATCACGAGTTTGATCTTAGTCTGGAAAAGAAAGAACTTGATAAGCTTTTTGAAAAAATCAAGAGCAAAGCGGTGGATGTTGATCCATCACTTTCAGGATTTGTTGGGGCCGAAAGTGCCAAAGGATTTAAGATCCTGGATGAAATAGGTAAGAAAATCAAAAAGTCAGAAGAGAAAAACAATGAGATAGCCATTTCGCAGATCGACAATCTCAAAGAGAAATTATTTCCCGCTGGTGGCCTCCAGGAACGGCATGATAATTTCCTCAACTTCTACCTAAACCACCCGGATTTCATCAAGTTGCTCCTGGAAAAGTTTAATGCCTTTGATTTCAGGTTTAACATCCTGCTGGATGAATGAATTTAAATCCATTTTACGGAAGCAGATCCTGCCAGCCAGGAAAATTCTATCTTCCAATATTTGGGAAGGTAGAAATAGAATGCTTGCGTCTGAAGTGGTAGATTTTATCTTGAAGAAGTCTGCCAAAGTAGTTCACTCTTTTCTCCCTATTGAAAGAAATAAAGAAGTGAACACCTGGCCAATCATCAAATCACTGATTGAAAATAATGTTCAGGTCGTAGTGTCCAGTACCGATCTTCAAAAGGAGCGAATGAATCATTATTATTACCATCCACAAATAAAATTCAGGCTCAATCGCTTGAAAATTCCGGAGCCTATCAATGCGGTAGCTGCTGATGTCAGCACTGTGGACCTAGTGCTCATCCCATTGTTGGCAGCTGATAAAAAGGGCAATAGGATAGGCTATGGTAAAGGATACTATGACCGACTTCTTAATGATCTCCCAAAAGTGAATAAGGTAGGACTCACCCTGGGCCCATTGTTTGATGAATTTAATTTTGCCGAGGCTCATGACATCAAACTCGACTATTGTATCACACCATTTGAAATCTATCCATGTCAATGAATCAAAAGACTGACATATTGATTATCGGAGCAGGTCCTATAGGGCTGGCATGCGGTATTGAAGCTACCAAAGCAGGCTTATCACATACCATCATCGATAAAGGCTGCCTGGTCAACTCTATCTACAATTATCCAAAAAATATGACTTTTTTCTCCACCTCAGACAGGTTGGAGATTGGGGATGTGCCTTTTATTTCTCACAACCCAAAACCAGTAAGGGCTGAGGCATTGGAGTATTTCCGACGAGTAGCCTCCTCCTGGAAGCTCAATGTAAATCTGTATGAGCAAGTAGAGGGAATAGAAAAAAAAGATGAATTCTACCAGGTGACTACCATTAAGGGCACCTATGAAGCACAAAACATCATCATTGCTACCGGATTTTACGATCTTCCTTACAAGCTAAATGTCCCTGGAGAAGATCTCCCAAAAGTTAAACACTATTATGATGAACCTCATCCATATTATGGGATGAAAGTTGCTGTGGTTGGTGCTGCCAACTCTGCGGTGGACGTAGCACTGGAAACTTTTAGAAAAGGAGCCAAAGAGGTCACCATGGTGATTCGTGAACCCGAAATCAATCCCAGGGTAAAATACTGGGTAAGACCGGATGTCGAAAACCGCATTAAAGAAGGATCTATCACAGCACATTTCAATTCTGAAATCACCAAGATCGAGGAACGTACCATAGACATAAATACACCTGAAGGAGCTAAAACAATTGAAAATGACTTCGTGTTGGCCATGACCGGATATCAGCCTGATTTCTCCTTTCTAAAAACGGTTGGAATCAATATTGGTAACGATGAATTCCGAACTCCGGAGTACGATCCAGAAACCATGGAAACCAACATGAAGAACATTTTCCTGGCCGGGGTAATCTGCGGGGGATTAAAAACGAGTATTTGGTTCATTGAAAATTCCCGTGTACATGCGGAGATGATTGTAAAAGCGATCAAGAGCCGGAAATAAAATTTTTTGTTGAGCCTTTCGTCAGATAAGAGAGCCATTTAAACAATAATTCTGCCTTTTGTGTTGATGGTTTAATATTCTAAAACTTTGATTGGATCAGACCGTTATAATTTTCGGTCAAAAAGCTCAAAAAATTGAAAAAACACTTACTCACATCACTGCTGGTGATGATAATCGCCTATGTACATGCACAGGAAAAATTTACCTTAAGCGGGTATGTCAGGGATGCCTCCAATGGTGAAACTTTGATCGGTGCAAATGTGGTCATCGAGGAACTCTCAGGCGGCAATATCACAAATGTCTATGGATTTTATTCACTCACCTTACCTCCCGGAGAGTATACCATCAAATATCGATTTGTGGGATACAGAACAGTTACCAGAAAGGTGGACCTAAAGGAAAATGTCCGAATAGACATTGATTTACCAACTGAAGACAAGCAGCTTGAAGCAGTGGTGATTTCAGCTGAAGCTGAAGACAACAATGTGACCAATGTAGAGATGAGCACTGCTGAGCTTGACATCAAAACCATCCAAAAAATTCCTGCATTTCTCGGTGAAGTAGACGTAGTGAAATCTCTACAACTACTCCCTGGGGTAAGTACTGTCGGAGAGGGTGCTTCAGGCTTTAATGTTCGGGGTGGTGGTGTCGGGCAAAACCTGGTCCTGCTAGATGAATCTCCCGTGTATAATTCTTCTCACCTTTTGGGTTTCTTTTCTGTGTTTAATCCAGATGCTGTAAAAGATGTAAAACTCTACAAAGGAGGTATTCCCCCCAGATATGGAGGAAGAATTTCATCCATTCTTGATGTTAGGATGAAAGAGGGAAACAATAAATCTTATGATTTTACTGGTGGGATCGGCACCATATTTAGCCGGTTTGCAGTAGAGGGTCCAATTGTCAGAGAGAAGGCATCTTTTATAGTGGCCGGTCGAAGGTCTTATGCCGATGTCCTCGCCCGTCCTTTCACGGATATTTTTAATGAAGGCGCACAACTATATTTCTATGACCTGACCATCAAGACCAATTACAATATCTCCAAGAAAGATCGGATTTTCCTGTCGGGATACCTTGGACGGGATGTATTTAAGTTTGATGCCAGGCAGGGATTTTCATGGGGAAACAACACTGCCACCCTGCGCTGGAATCATCTCTTCAGTGAGAAAATCTTTAGCAACTTCACACTTTTCTTTAGCGACTATGACTACGAGTTGGCTTTTGGTGAAACTGACAGGGATAAATTTGAGTGGACTTCCAGGATTCAGACATACGATTTCAAGCCAGAATTTACCTACTTTATTAATCCAAATAATGAGTTGACGTTTGGCGGCGAGGCCGTGCTCTACCGTTTTAAACCTGCTGATGCCATTGGCGTGAGCAACGGAGAGGGCAATGATATCAGCCTGGCTGAGAAAAAGGCTTTTGAAACTTCTCTTTATATAGGAAATGAACAAAGGCTTACTGATAAGCTTTCCACAATGTATGGTCTCCGCTTTTCTCATTTCGACTACCTGGGAGAAGGTACCGCATACACATTTAATGATACAATACCCGGTGAAAGACGAACAGTGACAGGATCAATAGAATATGGCAGTCTGGAGAGCATTGCCAATTACGACTATTTTGAACCAAGGATTTCGGTCAAGTATCAACTGGGCTTGACAAATTCACTCAAGGCCAGCTACAACCGGACAGTCCAATATATCCATTTAATCAGCAATACCGTAGCATCAAATCCATTGGATGTATGGACCCCAAGTACCAACAACCTGAAACCACAAATCGGAGACCAGTGGGCACTTGGATACTTCCAAAACTTCCGAGACAATGATTACGAAACTTCTCTAGAGGTTTACTATAGAGAGACTCAAAATCAGCTAGACTACATTGATGGGGCTGAGCTCTTCATCAACGAATTACTTGAGGGAGATGTGCTTCCAGGCATCGGGCGAGCGTATGGAGCTGAATTCTATCTGAAGAAAAATGAAGGTAAAATAAACGGCTGGATCAGCTATACCCTGGCAAGAACGGAACTCAGGATAGATGGTGTCAACAACTACGAGTGGTATCCAACAAGATTTGACCAGACCCATAACCTGAAGGTTGCAGCATTCTATGATATCAACAAAAGAATGTCTATCTCCGGCAATTTTACCTACCTGTCAGGTACTCCAACAAACTTCCCGGATCAGCGATATGAAATACAGGGATACACCATCCCACTCAACAGCACTGATTCCAGAAACGAAGTGAGAATTCCGGATTACCACCGGTTGGATTTTAGTTTCACCTTACTTGGCAAGGAATACAATAAAAAGGGCAAGAAAAGGAAATTTGAAGACTCCTATGTGTTTACTGTGTACAATGTATATGGTCGAAGAAACCCTTTCTCCATTTACTTCTCCCAGGGATCTGACAGGCAGGAATATGGGACTCCGGTAGCCACACAGGCTACGCAATTGTCTATAATAGGATCTGTTTTTCCATCTATCACTTACAACTTCAAATTTTAATCGAATGAACCGTTTAGCATTTACTTTACTTATCGCTGGATGTCTGTTTGGATGTGAAGACAATATCAATGTAGAACTTGCTGATGCTGATCCTATTTTAGCTGTGGATGCCTGGCTGGAACATCGAACTGGAGAACAACAGATCATTCTTCAATACACAAGACCTTATTTTGACAACTCACCACCTGAAGGCATTCAGGGAGCAAGTGTTCGTATACTTGAGGTAGAAGGAACCTCTCCTAAAGACACCCTTACCTTCTCCGAAACTGATGAAGGAGTTTACACCTGGGCACCAGAAATTGCTTCTGACTCCTTTGGCACGGTAGGCAATCTCTACATCCTCGAAGTACTCATTGATGGTAAGCAATTTTTGAGTCAATCCAGGTTGAATGCCGTCCCCACAATTGATAGCATCACTTTCCGCCCGGAAGACGGAGCTCAGAACTTTATACCTGATTTCTTCGCCGCGGAATTTTGGTCCAGGGATCTGCAAGGAGAAGGAGATACCTACTGGATCAAAACCTGGAAAAATGGAGAGTATCTCAATCAGCCTTCAGAGATCAATATCGCCTACGATGCGGGCTTCTCTCAGAGTGCACCAGTTGATAATATCTTGTTTATCCAGCCGATCCGAGATCTGATCAACCCTTTCGACGAAGACCCTGGTGATGATTATCAGTTTTTACCACCCTACGAAAAAGGAGACTCTGTGTACGTTCAGATTCAATCCATCAACAATGATGTATGGTTTTTTCTCACCAATGTGATTGACGAAACCAATCGGCCTGGTGGTTTCAGTGAACTTTTTGCTACACCATTGTCGAACGTATACAGCAACATTGTGCCGCAGGATAAAGATGAAAAAGCGGTGGGAATTTTTTGCGTCTCAGCTTTCAATGGAATGGGTAGAAAATTCACTGATGATGCGATTCGGGTAGTGCAGCCATGATCTTTTCTTTAGAGGCTTTTGTTTATCTTTAAGTAAAGACCACACTTATGAGTCATTCTATTGAAAGTCCTCCAAAAACAATCATGGAAGCATACCAGTGCCTCCCCGAGGGCACTTTGGCTGAACTCATAGACAATGTGATTTACATGTCTCCATCGCCAACATCAAAACACCAGATCATATTAAATGAAATTAATTTTCATCTAATACAATATTTCAAAAGTACTCGGGAAGGCATGACCTATATTGCCCCATTGGATGTATATTTAGATGAATCCAGCAATGCCGTTCAACCGGATATTATCGTGATTTTAAATCCAAATCAAAAGATAGTAAATGAGGAAGGTCACATCCATGGCGTGCCGGATATGCTAATAGAAATCCTATCCCCTGGTAACAAGGACCATGACCTGATCAGGAAAAAAGACCTGTACGAAAGATTTAAAGTCAAGGAATACTGGATCGTGGACCCCGATAGCAAACTGACATTGGGCTATACTCTGTCAAAAGATAAATACCAGCTTGTCCATGAAGAAGTGGGCCGCTTCGCTTCCCAGCTGATTGATTTTGAATTCAATTTCTAGGCTATTCCGGCTTCCGCGCCCTAACCATTTCTTTTTTCCCCATACCACCAGGTAAAACTTCCACCTGAAAACCTATAGCCGCCAAATCTCTCTTGAATTGTCCCTGTGCACAATAGGTCACCATGATCCCACCAGCATCCAAAAGGCTAAAACATTTACCCAGATTTTCCTTTGACCATATCTCAGGTTGCTTGGATGGTGCAAAAGCATCAAAATAAATGATATCAAATGACATGTTTGGCGAAAATTCTTCAAGTGTCTTCTGATATCGGTTAAAGTCAAAGAATGGTGTGAACTGGAAACTACCCTCTACAATGGCATGCATTTTTTCAAAAACCCCCTGCTCTTCACTCACCTGAGCATACCCCAGGTTCTTATAAGTATCTGCATGTAAGGGAAACGGTTCTAACGTATGATAGCTGACATTTACGTGCTTTTTCTTTGCAAATTGGTAAGTAAGCAAGGCATTTAATCCGGTACCAAAGCCAACCTCCAACAATTTGATCTCGGTATTGGTTAATGTATTTATCCCATTCTCAATATAAACATGAATGGACTCACCAAGAGCCCCTCGGGTTGAATGGTAGGTCTCGTCTAACTCCGGCAAATAGAGTGTAGTCGAACCATCCTGAGTTGTAAGGAGTCTTACTTTAGGTGAAGTCATAAGATGTGATTAATTTTATATAGAATAGGGGAATTATAATTTTATATTGATTTCTTTTGATAACCGTTAATTAAAGTTGATAAGAAGTATTCAAAACAAAATATTATATGAAAAACATTTTTTTTATCGCAGTGCTGGGCTCCATGATATTGTTGGCGGCATGTAGTAAAGACGAGCCTGAAGTAAACCCTTTAGTAGGCGTATGGCAGTTGGATGAATTCGCCATAGAGGTGAAGGAAGCAGGATTTGAAAGTAACAATACAAGCGGTGATGCCAGCGGCATTTATAAAATTGAATTTAAAAGCGATCTGACATATGTAAGAACAGTTGGAGAAGGAGCCGAGGAAGTTATTGAGGAAGGGAACTGGGAACAGGATGAAGATTTCATCGAATTAGATCCTAAAGCTGGTACTCCTAAAACTGATGGTCTGTTCTATGATTTTGAAATAACTGGTATCACAAATAGGGAGTTGGACATAACTTTCGAAGATAACTGGTTCTATTTTCCAGATGCTAAGGTTGAAGATTGGATTCAAGACGGAACATTTGTATTAAATCAAGCACAGACTGCATATGTTTTCAACTCGGAGCTAACAACAGAAGAGATCAATGCTCTTGTTTCTGAATTTTATACCGAGGTCACTGAAGTATATGATCTGAACTTCGATCTATCCAACTAAAATTTACTGTTCAGGGAGATAGTTGACGACGGGTATGAGATTTGCAATAATTGTACTTCTTTTAACAGCTGCAAACTTTCTGTATGCCCAACAATCTGTAAAGGGTAAAATCACCGATGCTTCAGGTGAAGGAATGATCGGTGTGACCATCAGAATATTGGGTACCAGTGAGGGTACTGTCACTGATTTCGATGGCAATTTTACGCTTGAAGCAGAACCTGGCCAGACATTGCAAGTCACAATGGTAGGGATGGAGACGGTAGAAGTGCCGGTTTCTGACCCTCCTACTCCCATCAATGTTCAGTTAAAGGAAGAAACCGAAGAGCTGGAGGCAGTTATTGTCACAGGTTTTCAGGAAGTAAACAGAAAACTGTTCACTGGCTCGTCGGAAAGCCTATCCATGGATGATATCAAGTTGAATGGTCTTACAGATGTGAGCCGGGCACTTGAAGGTCAGGTAGCTGGAGTTACCGTAGACAATGTCTCAGGGACTTTTGGTACTACACCAAAGATCCGGATCAGAGGGAATACATCAATTAACGGATCTAACCAGCCCCTATTTGTTGTGGATGGGGTAATTCTTGAGGATATGGCCAGCGTGAATACTGAAGACCTGATCTCGGGAGATGCCAATACCCTGATAAGTTCATCGGTAGCCAACCTCAACCCCAACGACATAGAGTCCTTTCAGATCCTGAAAGACGCATCAGCCACCGCCATCTATGGTGCGCGAGCTGCCAATGGCGTGATTGTGATCACTACCAAAAGAGGTAAGAGTGGAGCTTTGCGAGTCAACTATTCAGCAAATTTTACCGGGAAAATCACACCTACTTACAATCAATTCTACCTGATGAACTCGGCCCAGGAGATGTCTGTCTATCGGGAACTGTACAATAAGGGGTTATTGGATATCACAACATCTGTGAGAGCACAGAACTATGGGGCAATGGGCAAAATGTTTGACCTCATTGCCAACCATAAGCTGGATTGGGGTCCTTATGGCACGCTCAATGAAGAGTTTCTCAACACCTACGAAAATGCTAACACGGATTGGTTTCAGGTCCTTTTCAATGATATAGGCCTCCAGCAAACGCACTCTCTTAGCTTCACTTCAGGTACAGAAAAATCAAATAACTATTTTTCGGTCAGTTATCTTGACGATCAGGGTCAGACCATCGCCGACAATGTTCAGCGAATTACTGGTACAGCAAGAAATACCTACTTTATTTCTGATGAATTCTCTTTTGGATTAAAGCTTACAGGAAGTCTTAGAAATCAAAAAGTGCCGGGTACAAGAAACAGAGAATTAGATCCACTAACCGGCCAGTATAGCAGGAGTTTTGACATAAATCCATTTAGTTACGCCTTGAATACCAGCAGATCTATTCGGCCATTTGATGACAATGGAAACCCGGAATATTTCCGAAGGAATTATGCCCCATTCAATATCATAGATGAACTGCAATACAACTTTATGGAGATTCAGGTTGCAGACGTGTCTGCCCAAACGGACTTTGAGATCAACCCTTTAAAAGACCTCTCCATCAAAGGTGTGTTTCAGGCGAGGTATGCCAATACCAAACGAGATCATACGGTCCATGAAAACTCTAACCAGGCGGAAGCCTATAGAGCCAATGACACCCAATTCATTCAGGATGCAAACAACTTGCTTTTTAATGATCCCGATAATCCAGGGTTGAACCCTACTGTTGTCTTGCCGCAGGGTGGGTTTCAATACCTTGATCAGACAACCCTGTTCAATTTTTTTAGTCGGGTCAGTGCAGAGTGGAACAAAACCATCGGAGAAGTCCATGAGGTCAATGTACTTGCGGGTCAGGAAATCAGATTCACCAATAGGTCCAATGTTAGCACCACAGGTCTTGGAGTTATTTATGGCAGTGGAGAAATCGTGGTCACTGACCCAAATATTATCGAGTTTTTCAACATCCAGGATATTGATTATTATGATTTAGGGAACGAACGAGATCGTTTTATTGGATCATTCATCAATGGTGCTTACTCATATAAGGCAAGATACATAGCTAACTTCACTGCGCGATATGATGGATCTAACCAGCTGGGCCGGGCACGTGATGTACGTTTCTTACCCACATGGAATGTGAGTGGTGCCTGGAATGTCTCACAGGAGCCTTTTATGCAATTCTCCTTCCTGGATGATCTGAAAATACGCGCGACATACGGCATCTCCGGAAACCTTCCACCAAATACCAGTGCCCTGCTAAACCTTCAGGCAGACGTGACTGTCCGACCAACTGATGTGGAACCCTATCTTTTCATTCAGGACCTTACCAATAGTGAGCTTACCTGGGAAAAACTCAGAGAATTTAATGTAGGTACGGATTTTTCCATCTTTGGAGGTAAAGTCAACGCCTCTCTGGATTATTACAAACGAAAATCTTTCGATTTGATCGGCGCTGTACAAACTAGCGGGGTTGGTGGCAGCGGGCTCAAGGTGGGAAACTTTGCCAATATGGAAGCAGATGGGTTTGAGGTCTCAATCTCTACAACCAATATTGACAGAAATCGATTTACGTGGCGATCAAGTTTTAATGTTGGCTATACCTATGACCGCATAACCAAACTTGATTTTGGTCCAAGATTAGTCGATGCCATCAATGCCAATGGAGCTGCAGTATTAGGTGGGCCACGTCGAGGACTATTCTCAACAAAATTTGCGGGATTATCAGAAACTGGTGTTCCGCAGTTCTTCAATGAAGATGGAGAAGTGTCTCTGGCTGATCTTGACCTCCAGGATCGAGAGGGACTATCCACCAAACTGGAATATGAAGGGCCATCAGAACCACGAGGCGGTGGTGGTGTTACCAATACTTTCACCTGGGGAAATCTGACCCTCAATGTTTTGCTTTCCTACAAGTTTGACTTCAAGATCCGTCTGAATGATGCTTTCTACTCAGCATACACTGACTTCGACGCATTACCTAGAGACCTTGTCAATAGATGGGTGGCTCCGGGTGATGAAGAAATCACCGATATTCCTGTGATCCTTGAAAGAAATCTGGCGACTGCCAACTTCGATTATGTGTTGGCATACCAATTTTATAATAAGAGTACGGCAAGGACAGCCGATGGCACCTATGTCCGACTTAGATCAGCAAGCCTTTCCTATAGCTTACCACAAAACCTGGTAAGTAAAATGAGGCTGGGATCTGCTTCTATTTCACTTGAAGGCCAAAACCTGGCACTACTCTATAGAGACAGTAAGCTCAACGGACAGGATCCTGAATTCTTTAGCAGTGGGGGTGTGGCCTTGCCGCAACCAAGGATGGTGATTTTGGCATTAAACATTGGATTTTGATGAAGGGTCAGATAAAAATATGGATCTTATCGTTGCTCCTGGTCGGAATTGCCGGTTGTGATGCCTTCCTGGATGAGCCGCCAGACAATAGGGTGCAGCTGGACAATCTGGAAAAAGCCAGCCAACTTTTGACTAATGGATATTCCGTTGCCAGTCCTGCTTTCACTGATTGGATGACGGATAATGTCACATTCACACAGGGCACAACAATACGGCAAAATCACGAGCAGTTATTTAGTTGGTCAGATGGTACGACTGGTCCGGATGAACAGGATTCCCCCGAATTTTTTTGGAATGAAACCTACAACGCCATCGCACATGCCAATGAAGTCCTCGCTGTTATCAATGACATTGAAGCAACCAACGAAGAGGAAGAAGAATATAAAGATGCCATCAAAGGAGAAGCCAGGCTCATCAGAGCTTACGGACATTTTATGTTGGTCAACATTTTTGCTCCTCACTACAACTCTGAGACTGCTGATACAGATTTAGGTGTACCGTATATCAAAACCCCTGAAACAACTTTCCTGGCAAAATATGAGAGAAATACTGTTGCAGAGGTCTACGAAGAGATAGAGGATGATCTACAACGTGGTCTGGATCTGGTCAATGACAATTTTTATACCAATTCCGGAAAATATCACTTCAACAGAAATGCTGCGCTGGCCTTTGCCTCCCGCTTCTACCTTTATCGGGCTGCCAATGCAGATGATATTCAGAGTTGCATCCGTTATAGCGATCAGCTACTGGGATCAGATCCGGGTTCGTTTGTGCGTGATATGACTACGGATGAGTTTAGAAGTGCTAAAAGCTCCATTGATGCCTACCCACAGCTTTACAATTCTCCGGACTTACAGAGCAACCTTTTGCTAATGCGAAAAATCACCCTTACGCATGTGCCATTTTTCGCCCATGGTATTGGTAGAAACGAGCATTCGGACCTGTATGCACTCAACCCGTTTCCCGGGTCCACAGACGAAAGGGAAAACCCTGCTCTTAGGATGGGAATCAACGCGGTGCTTCCTTTGCGCTATGAAATTCTCTTTCAGCGAAGTAGTTTAAATTCCAATACCGGACTTTACTATTGTATCGCTCCCGTCTTTAGAGGAGAAGAAGTACTGTTAAACAGGATTGAAGCGAATGCTTATTTTGGTAACAATAGCAGAGCAATTGCTGACCTCCAGGTTTTTGTAGAAAGACGTTACCGGGGAGATGATATCACCGTAACCATGGAAAGCCTCAGAAGCTGGTTTGGTGCAGAGAATGATCCTGAATTTACTGATTTGCTAGTGCTCCTCAATTTTGTGATCCTCGAAAGACAGAAAGAATTTTTGGTTCAGGGAATGCGATGGTTTGACATCAAAAGGTTTGGTTTCGAAGTCATTCATATTACACCGGAAAATGGAGCCATTTTACTGGAAGCAGATGATCCACGCAAGGCCCTGCAAATTCCGCAGTCTGCAATCGATGTCGGTGGTTTAAAACCTAATGCAAGATGAGTTTAACAAGAATAAGTAGTCTTCTCCTCATGGTTGGCCTTATTTTAGGGCCGTCATGTTTTCCTACAGAGGAATTGAATGTTCCTGTAAAAGAGGTGGACGAGGGTAACCTTACAGACCTGGATGTGTTTATCAATAATAACTTTTTGGAAGAATTTAATGTGGCTATACGGTACAAGTATGAGGACCGATTTGTAGATCCTAATGAGCGCGCCATTCCTCCAAGATTGTCTGCTGTAATGCCCATGCTGGATTTTATCCAGGATTATTGGATTGACCCATATCTTGAAGTGAGCAATGGTGAAGAGTTTTTCCGCACCCATGTGCCAGCTGAAGTCGTCTTCCTTGGCGGGCCAATTTATAACGTAGACGGAACACTTACTCTTGGAACAGCTGATGCCGGTGCCCGAATCACTTTTACTGATGTAAACAGTGTGAACCCTGATGATGAAGACTGGCGAGATTTACAACTCAATGTGGTATATCATGAATTTTCTCACATTGTACACCAACGATACAAGTTACCGGCAGGCTTTGAGACTATTTCACCAAATGGTTATTCCGGTCCCGGGTCTTGGTACACATTAACGGATGAAGAAGCTCTTGAAAGGGGGTTCGTTACACCTTACGCCACCTTAAACCCCAACGAAGACTTCGCGGAAACGGTAGCCTTTTATCTCTTTGATTCTGAATTTCACGAAAAATTTACCATTGCAGAATCCAATTGCCAAACCAATGAATGTGAAACCCGAAATATTGGAAGGTCTTTAATCAGACAGAAGGTTTCTGCCATATCTAATCATTATGAAAAGGTAACCGGGATCAATCTGGAATCACTGAGAAACATAATTCAGGCTAAGCTTTAATGAAGTGGATTTTATACATATTGCCATTGATGATGCTGCTTTCTTGCCGGCAAAACGAAGAGGATATAGACAGCGTTGAAAAAAGGGTGGAGGCAGCCATAGGTGGACTTTTTGATGAATTGAACGAGCCAGCCAATGGATGGAAAGTGGTCTACACACCTACCGGAGAAAGCGGCGGTTTCTTCATGCTGCTTGATTTTGCCCTGGATGGTCGTGTTCGTGTTCGATCCGATGTAGCCGCCAACGATGGTGAGTTCCTTGATCACTACATGAGCTATAGGGTTGATAATTCCATGAGGTTGGAATTGATCTTTGAAACTTATGGCATCTTTCATTATTTATTTGAGCTGGACCAGACCACATTTGGAGCCGAATTTGAATTCAACTACGAGGGGAAAGAAGATGGTAAACTGATTTTTGAAAGTAAAACCGACGGAGGTTCCAGTCCTACCATGCTCACCTTTGAGCCCGCTTCAACCAATGATGTAAACCAGCTGGCTACAGCTATAGCAACCAACCTGGACAAATTTAAGGGCCTTTCTCCACAGATTTTTGGTGCTGAGCCCCCCATTCAACAAGTGTATCTTGACAACAGTGGCGTATCATTCTTTTGGACAATTAACCTGGATAAACGCATTGCTGAAGCAGATTTTGCCGGGGTAGGTAATTCATTCGAAGAAATCTACAGTAATGGAAGTGGTGTGAACCTCAACTTTAGTTCGGGGTTTTCTTATGCAGGCGATCAACTGATCCTGCAGGATCCACTCATCATGACTGTAGGAGGGAATGAAATCACCATATCCACATTATCATTTAGCTCATTTGATGAAGCTGGGGGAGGTTCATTATGCCCTGTATCCAGCGATGTTACACCAACCTATACAGGGACTGCCGGATCCAATGGTGCATTTACTGCTTCAAAGACTTTGTTTGATCGTAGTGGCGAAACTTTCAATGCGAATGATGATGGTGTGTATGCAGTTAATATCCCATTTATCTTTGACGACAGTCTTCAATCACTATCAGATGAAGGAGTCATAAAAGACTTCATTCCCAATGCCATCGCATTTATCATGACCTACGGGTTTGACAGTGAGAACCTTCCAGCTTATAGTATAGGGTTCATCACTGAAGATGGTGATAGTACAGATATTATTTTGAGGGAATTTGAGCCAACCACAAGCATTGGCAACCAGGTGAATATTGTCTTCACCAATGACTTCTATCAATCTGACGATATGATGACTTCTCAGGATACCACCAACATGATTGAAGTAACGGAAACCATATTCAGCGGAGGAAGGGTGTATGCCTATGATTATCCTATACAGGGCCTACAGGTCTACAGACTTTTTAATCCCTGTAATCGTTTTGAGATCTTTGTTGTGCAATAACTAGTCAAAGTAAAGCAAGGCAACCGCCTGGGCTGCGACACCTTCTTCTTTTCCAACGAAACCTAGTTTTTCCGTCGTCGTTGCCTTGATAGATATATCATTTGTAGTAAGTCCGAGAACTTCTGCCAGACACTCCTTCATATGCTCTATGTACGGGCTTACCTTTGGTTTCTGTAGTGAAATGGTGGCATCTATATTCACAATGCCATAACCTTCTTTGGTGATCAATGCGTTGACTTCTTTCAACAACTTCTTACTATCGATACCCTTGTACTTTTCATCCGTATCAGGAAAATGAAAGCCAATATCCCTCAGGTTGGCAGCACCTAGCAAGGCATCGCATATGACATGAATAAGCACATCGGCGTCAGAATGTCCGACAGCACCTTTTCGATGTTTGATCTGAATTCCTCCTAACCAAAACTCCTTTCCTTCCTCTAAAGCATGGACATCATATCCAAAACCAATCCTTATTTTCGGCTTCATTTAGTTTTCGGGTAAATAAAATAATGTAGAACAGTTTGTTGGTCTCAGCACCCTGGATGCAGCACCCACCACCTCCTCTTTGGTTACTTTTCTGAAATATTGCTGTTCGATGTTCACAAGATCAATGTTACCTAAAAAAGCCGCGAAAGCCAGGCCCATAGCCCGATTTAGAACCTCAATTTGTGAAAAAAGATGACTCGACTCACTTTGATTCTTTACTTTTTCCAGGTCATCCCCCTGGATTCCTTTTGCAATTGTTTCCTGGATGATTTGTTCAATTTCTGCATTGGCCATCCGCTCATCCACTCCCTCATTCAGCTTGCCCGAAATAACCATTAGCCCCGGATCTACATTTCCTGTAACATACGACGAAATACCAGAAAAATATTTCTTTTCCTTTACAAGTTGCTGATATAGGATACTTGAATGACCCCTACCAAGGATGTCGCTCAAAAGATCTTCGGCATAGTATTGTTCACTGACTCTTTCAGACATATGGTAAGTCTTGTAGATGGCCTTCACTGGTACCTTGTTATGGATGGTTAGCTCTCTGGCATCTGTCTGCTCAGGCTCGATGTCGGGCATCCTGACAAGTGTTCTTTGATCATCGATCTCGCCGAACCACTTCTCAGAAAGCTTCATAGCTCTGTCAACGGTAATATCTCCCGCAACTACCAAAATGGCATTGGATGGACGGTAATACTGATAAAAGAAGTTTTTCACATCTTCCATTGTGGCATTCTCTATATGTGAAATGTCTTTACCGATTGTAGGCCATTGGTAAGCATGCTTTTGATATGCGAGAGGGCGTAATTTCAGCCACACATCCCCATAAGGCTGATTGAGATACCGCTGTTTGAATTCTTCAATCACAACTTTTCTTTGCACCTCCAGAACTTCAGGATCGAAAGAAAGGCTCAACATTCGATCAGATTCCAGCCAAAAGGCCGTTTCAACATTATCTGATGGAATTGTGACGTAGTAGTTTGTTATATCATTGCTGGTAAAGGCATTATTTTCCCCACCTACTTTTTGTAACGGCTCGTCAAAATTCTTCACATGCTTAGATCCCCCAAACATCAGGTGTTCAAACAAGTGAGCGAACCCGGTTTTTTCAGGATCTTCATTTCTTGCTCCTACTTTATAGAGTAGGTTCAGGCATACTGTGGAAGCACTGTGGTCTTCGTGTACAATGACATCCAGGCCATTGCGCAACGACTCTCTGTGATAATTAATCATCGCCATAAAATTAACCAAACCGATGTGGTTTCACTTGACTTGTTTTCAAATTACCTTTAGGCCCGAATTATGAGCATCAGTTTTGAGCAAGTAGGGTATTCCAAAAAAGAGCTTACAAGGATCTATAGCGAGCTCGTTGCACCACGTCTGATTGAGGAAAGAATGCTTATTCTGCTGCGTCAGGGAAAGATCAGTAAATGGTTTTCGGGGATAGGCCAGGAGGCGGTATCAGTAGGGGCTACACTTGCCCTGAACAAAAATGATTATATCATGAGCATGCACCGTAACCTGGGCGTTTTTACCTCGAGGAAAGTGCCGCTTGTGAAACTGTTCCACCAGCTCAAGGGAAGCCCTTCCGGATACACAAAAGGGCGTGACCGGTCTTTCCATTTTGGTACAACGGCGCATCACATCGTTGGAATGATCTCGCACCTGGGGGCACAGCTTGGAGTGGCCGATGGTATTGCCCTGGCTCATAAACTCAATAACGAAAAACGAGTAACCCTCGCCATTTCAGGAGATGGTGGCACCAGTGAGGGAGACTTCCACGAGGCAGTCAATCTGGCGTCGGTCTGGAATCTACCTGTGATCTTTCTCATCGAAAATAATGGTTATGGGCTGTCTACACCGAGCAGTGAGCAATTCAATTTCGATTCATTTACAGTAAAAGGCCCAGCTTATGGAATAAATGCTTACAGTCTGGATGGAAATAACATCCTGGAAGTGATCGATGAGCTCAGGAAAATTGCCAAAGAAGTCAGAAGAACCTCTCAGCCAGTCATTGTGGAAGCCCGAACTTTTCGGATGCGTGGACATGAGGAGGCTTCAGGGACAAAATATGTTCCTCAAAAACTCATGGATGAATGGGCTAGCAAAGACCCCATCGAGACTTACGAGAACTTTCTGCTGAAAGAAGGGCTCATTAGTCCTCGCGAACTGGAAAAAATCAAAAAGAAAATCTCCGAAGAAATACTTTCTGCAACCAGGGAGGTATATGATTCCAATGACATTGATTTTAGGCTGGAAGAGGAGGAGCAGGATGTTTTCCAGCAATACGAACCAATTATCAAGGATCCTGAGACCGATAAAACCAGCGAAAAAAGATTTGTGGATGCGATATCTGACGGTCTGAAGCAGAGCCTTGAAAAACATAACAACCTCATCGTCATGGGGCAGGATATCGCCGAATATGGTGGTGTGTTTAAGGTAACAGAGGGATTTGTCGAACAATTTTCTAAAGAAAGGATAAGGAATACACCAATCAGTGAGTCAGCAGTCATTGGAGCTGGCCTCGGATTGTCTATAGCAGGGATGAAATCTGTTATTGAGATGCAGTTTGCCGATTTTGTGTCCTGTGGTTTCAACCAGCTGGTAAACAATCTAGCTAAATCTCATTACCGATGGGGTCAAAATGCAGATGTTGTTATTCGACTACCTACCGGTGCCAATGTCAATGCCGGGCCATTTCACTCGCAGTCTACCGAATCATGGTTTTTCCATGTTCCGGGGTTAAAGATTGTATATCCTTCGAATCCGTTCGACGCCAAGGGGTTGCTTTGTGCTTCCATTGAAGACCCCAATCCGGTGCTTTACTTCGAGCATAAATATTTGTACCGATCAGCAAAAGATACGATCCCTGATGATTACTACACCTTACCTATTGGGAAAGCTCATATGATCCTTGAAGGAAAAGATCTATGTATTGTAACCTATGGATTGGGAGTTCAATGGGCGCAGGATGTAATTGCGGCATTGGATATTTCAGCAAGTTTACTCGATCTTCGGAGTCTGCAACCATGGGACAAAGAGGCAGTAGGTTCCGCTGTACGTACAACAGGCAAAGTGCTCATTCTTCATGAAGACACGCTGACAGGAGGTATTGGTGCTGAGATCGCCGCCTGGGTATCTGAAAACTGCTTTGAGTATCTGGACGCCCCTGTAATGCGTTGTGCAAGTCTCGATACACCAGTGCCCTTTGCTAAGGAATTAGAAGATAATTTCCTCCCAAAAAGCCGCTTGATGGACAAGATTCAGGAAATAATGCGTTATTAGCATAGATTGAATCCCCTCCGAATTGGGATTAGTCCCGTTTATTTCAAATCTTTGAAGTAATCAAACAGGTTTTTTTGCTTAGGTTATCTACAATATTGGTCCTCTTTGCCCTGAGCTACGGGTTTATTGTATCCGATGCACAGGCTCAGATCATCACTGACTCCAAACGAAAGCTGAAGACTCAGAAAGTTCAGCCAAAGTCTGGTGGCGGCGGTAGCATCAGCGACCGATCAGGAAAAACCAAAAAGGAAAAAGTTTACCCCCGATATTCGGTTGCAAGTCCCAGGTCCCTTTTTAGAAATAAAGGTGTCGCTCCAAGGTATTCAACCAGTGGCCCCTCAGGCATTTTCGGAGCAGGAAGAGTTTCTCCTCGCTATTCGCCGGCATCTCCATTTAGGAGTGGAAAATATGCAAAGGTAGCCCCAAGGTACTCTCCAGGATCTCCTTTTAGAGGCAAAAAATATCAACAGGTCGCCAGGTCTGCGGGCTCGCCATTCAAAGGAAAAACCTTCAGTGTTGCCCCAAGATATTCCCCTGGCTCGCCGTTTTCAGCTAAATCTTTTAAGGTTTCGCCCAGGTATTCGGCACCTAATCCCTTCTCCAAAAGACAGTTTAATGTCTCCCCAAGGTACTCACCTCCAAACCCGTTTTCGAAGAACCAATTCAACGTTTCTCCGAGATATTCGCCTCCAAACCCATTTGCAAAGAGTCAATTCAATGTCTCACCGAGATATTCAAAACCGAACCCATTCTCCAAGCGTCAGATGGTTGTTTCTCCAAGGTATTCAAAAGGATCTCCATTTGCAGGAAGCAGGTACAATGCCAATCCACGGTATACTACATTCCAACCTTTCAAGGGTGCCCAGTATAAATCTGTAACCAGGTTTTCAAAGGGTTCTCCATTCAGAGGCAAGGATTACAAGGTCAATCCAAGGTATTCAGTTTCTGATCCTTTCGGTAAAACCAGGTATCAAACCAATGCGAGATCAATCTCCGGGTCCCCTTACAGAAATAAGGACTTCAGGCGATCACCAAGATATTCTGCAGGTTCCCCATTTCAGGGTAAGACTTTTAGAGTGGCCACGAGGTATTCAAAAGGATCACCCTTCAAAAACAAAGGAGTGGCAAATGTGCGGTACTCGAAACCCAGACACCAATTTGACACAAAAGATGAAAAGAAATTTAGTCAGGGAGAATGGGCAAATTTCAATAGTGTTGTGCCTACACAAGGTAAATGGGTAGTAAATTTCAATGAAGTAATCAGGTCATTTAAACGAAAAGGATATGATGGACCTTTTGCAGTACCAGCTGAGGATAAAAAGGAATTTAAAGCCATTTCTTCAGATGTAGCATCCTATGAAGGCTCATACAAATCTAAGTGGTCTAAGAAAAAGGATATGCACCCAGGTGCTAACTACCACAGAGCAGACAATATTTCCAACAATATGATCAAGCAGGGGCTGAGAAAATGGAATATTTTCTGGGTTCGGTTAAATCGAAATCAGGAGATGCCCGCCGGCACAAAGGAGAAGATAAAAGAACCCAAGTTTGATAAGAAAGAAGCTGAAATCTGGAACGAGTAGTTACCCTGCATCCATTACCAGTCAAAATCGTATTTATTAAAAATTAAATTGTCTAACTTAGTAGACATTTTTTTGAAAACTATTAGGATAATTTTTCTGTTCTTGTTTAATAGGAGAATGAAGACCACCATAGCAATATTGTTGTTGATGACATGCTTTTCGTCCTACGCGCAATTGGATGAGGATTTTGAGTATGTATCTGAGTTTACCTGGGGGGTAAATAAAAACACTAACAGCGGACTGATCGGCGGAGCAGCATTTAAGCTGGGCAGACTGCTTGACGAAAACGTATATCAATTTTTTGCATTGGACCTGCTTAATGTCAAGCATCCAAAAGAAGAAAAATACTTTTCTCCATCTGGTACATCATTTATCTGGGGTAAACAAAATAGTTTTTACACTGTCCGGATGAGCTACGGCAGAGAGCACCTGTGGTTTAAAAAAGCTCCTCAACAGGGAGTGCAGATCAGCACTATTTTTGGTGGAGGGCCCTCTCTCGGACTAATCGCACCATATTACATCCAACACAATAATGGCTACGTTCCTTTCGATCCGAGAATCCATAGTTTTGATAATATTCAGGGTTCCGGGAAGTTCATCAGGGCTATTGGAGAATCTGATTTAGCTTTTGGAGTAAATGCCAAGGCAGGACTTTCGTTTGAGTTTGGCCCATTCAAAAACAATGTGGCCGGGGTAGAGACCGGATTCGCCACGGAGTTGTTTACCAAAGAGATCATTATCATCCCTACAGCAAAGAATACAGCATGGTTTAATTCCATCTACATTACGCTGTATTGGGGAACCCGTAGATAGTGCGGCTTGTTTGTAAGGCTGGCATCTTGTTTATTTGCACTGAATAATGATTGAACTACCTACAATACAACCTGAGAAAAGGAAAAAACCGGATTGGCTACGTGTAAAATTGCCTGTGGGCAAAGAGTATGCTAAGGTCCGGCAGATCGTTGACCAGAATAAATTACATACCATTTGCGAGAGTGGAAACTGCCCCAACATGGGTGAGTGCTGGGGAGCTGGCACGGCCACTTTCATGATCCTGGGTAATGTATGCACCCGAAGCTGTACTTTTTGTGCAGTGGCTACCGGACGTCCTCCGGAATACGATGAAGGAGAACCCCAAAGAGTGGCAGAGGCTATCCAAACCATGGGTGTGAAGCATGCGGTATTAACATCAGTCAATAGGGATGAACTAAAAGATCGTGGTGCGGAGATCTGGTATCAGACGGTAGTAAAAACAAAAGAACTTAGTCCTGAGACAACCATAGAAACGCTTATCCCGGACGTAAAAGGTAACTGGGAAGCGCTTGAAAGAATGATTTCAGGTGGTCAGGAAGTGGTCTCTCACAACATGGAAACTGTAGAAAGTCTCTATCGAAGGGTTCGACCCCAGGCCAAATACGCACGAAGCCTGGAGCAAACCAAACGAACCAAGGCTTATGGTAAAAGAACCAAGTCCGGCATCATGCTTGGACTGGGTGAAACAACTGACGAAGTACACAAGGCAATGGACGACCTGGTAGCAAATGGCCTGGATATCCTGACACTTGGGCAGTATCTACAGCCAACAAAAATGCACATTGAGGTGGCTGAGTTTGTTCACCCGGATAAGTTTGCGGCATACAGAGAAGAAGGCTTGAAAAGAGGGCTTAAGTACGTGGAATCAGGACCGCTTGTGCGATCAAGCTACCACGCTGAACGTCATGTGAATGTGCCCATCTAAGGCTAGCTCATTATTTCAATAATATTCCTTTTGATTTTAACACACAGATCATTCAGCGGTAAATCATTGATGTCATTTCCAAAAGGTTCCTCGATCTCTTCAGATATCAGTTCTATACTGACAAGGAAATAGAAGGCCAGCATGACTACCGGGATGGTATAATAGCGTAGGTCCCATAAAAAACTGACGGGTAGTGTAACAGCATAGATAAAAAGGAACTTCTTGATAAACATGCTGTATGAATAAGGGATCGGAGTAGATTTAATTCGCTCACAGGCACCAATAATGTCCGTAAAACCCTTCAATTCTTTATCCAGTATAAACAGTTGCTGGTCTGTAAACAACCCTCTGTTTCTGCAATCCATCACGCGTTTGTAAAGTACTTTCGAGATTGCATTAGGTCTATGTTTGCTATTGATAATGGTCTTTTTGACATCATCATCCCTGAGGTCCATCTCACCAATAAGGATACTGTCTCGCAGGTGTTCTTTCATGGCAAAAGTGATATTGGGGATCATTCGTTGGAAAAATTCCAAATCCTCCTTGGCATCAGCAGGTAAAAAACTCTTGATTTTGATGGCAAGCTGTCGTGTGTCGTTAACCAGTTGACCCCATAATTTCCTTCCTTCCCACCAGCGATCATAGGCAGTATTGGTTCGCAAAACAAGAAATAAACCCAGGATAACCCCCAGGATGGAGTGAAAAGCCACTGTACCACTAAAATGCCATTCGAAAACATCCAGGATGAGGAAACACAACACAGTGGTGAATAACCCGACAAACAGAATTAACGGAAACAGCAGCTTGATGACGTATCTGCTATACACATCAAATATGAGAGAGAACCAGGATTTGGGGTTATATTGAATCATAAATTAGGTCAGTAATTTTCAACGAATTTATTCTATTAGGCCAATATTTAGCTTCAATTTCATAATTCTTTGATAGGATTCTTCAATTCTCTCTGTACTAATCACACCTTCCTGAACCATCTCTTTAATGATCTGAACGATCTGACCAGCAGAAACCAATTGATAATCAGGGACATTATTTGCAAATAAAAGAATATCAATTCCAGCTTCAATGCTCAACCGGATCGTTTCTTTAAGTCCATAGTGATCTGCAATGGCTTTCATTTGGAGGTCATCTGATACTACCACCCCCTCGTACCCAAAAAAACCTCTGAGTAAACCAGAAACAACTTCATTTGAAAGTGTAGATGGAAGCATATTACTGTCCAGCGACCGATTTACAATATGCGCCGTCATCACAGCATTGACAATACCCGAATCGATCAGGGCTTTATAAGGATATAATTCACGGAATTCCCAGGTATTGGAAACATCAGCGACGCCCAGGTGGGAGTCATTTTGAGAGCTACCGTGACCAGGAACATGCTTCATCACAGGGATAACTCCCTGATCCTTGTAGCTATTGATCACAATTTGTGCTTGCGTTGCAACAACCCTCTCAGAGTCGGAATATGATCTCCCCAGCTTACCAATGACCGGATTGTTCGGGTTAACATTCACATCCACACATGGAGCAAAATTCATGTTAAAGCCCAAATTCTTCAGCAGTGTAGCTCTTTCCACAGCATAATATTTAGTGGAATCAAGATTATCCAGTTTGCCCAGATATTCAGCACTTACAGTCTTTGGAAACCCGTACTGGGTCTTGAGCCGTGTGACTCGCCCACCCTCTTCATCTATACCCACAAACAAGGGGATAGAAGCCTGACTTTGTGAATATTCCAGTACTGATTTCAATTCAGATTCAGTATTTTTCTTAGATAGATTCTTTTCAAAAAGGATGATCCCCCCTGCCTTGCCATCTCTCAATTCCTGAAAAATCGGCTCGCTTTGATCCACAGTACTAAAGTCTCCTAATCCGATCAAAATCATCTGCCCGATCTTTACTTCAAGTGAATCTGCTGCATAGGAAGCAATAGAACCAAATACTAGCAGTGTTATGATTAAGTATCTTTTTTTCATTTCTTATCTCTCATTCGAATTTGCTGACCATCTAAGGTATAAAAATAGCCATTGACATCGGTAGCAAGACAGCTGTGTACAGGTATCACTCCAAGGACATCACCTACTTTCACTGAAGCCAACAAGTCTTTTGAAGCAGATATAGTGCCATGCTCCTGCGATAGCTTACTCATGTAAGAGCTATCCAGCGATTCCCACCCGGTCTCATTGAGCCTGACAACCAACCCATAGTTTCTTTTGCCACCCACATTGATATGATCTTTAGAAAAGTGGACAGCGCCACCATATACAATGACTTCTTTTCTATCTTCATGAATAGCCACTACCGGGCAAGCCATGCAGACAGCAATATCCTTAAACTCACATGACGCAAAACCATACTGCATGAGGTCATAAAAGACAAAATTTCCAGGTCTGATCTCATCCACCCCGGGGAACTCATCCAACAATGAACAAGTGGGGGTATCTCCATATGAAATAATAAGATCGGTTCTTCCCAGTTCAGCAATGACCTTTTTAAATGCCTTCTGAGATTCCTTGAATATCTTCTGAGCGCTATTCTTATCATTGGCCTGGTATGAATGTCCTGCGTGCCCAAGGAGACCAACCAATCGATGGTCAGGATTTGTAGACCTGGCCAATGAATGGATTAACCTGGGGTTATCCGGGTTGATCCCGGTCCTATGTGTGCCAATGTCTACTTTGATAAAATAATTGAGCTTTGCCCGGACATGGGTAGCCATGTGCTCAAGTGATTCAGGCGACTCAATCAGTACACTTAGTTTTACTCTTTTAGCCAATGCTTCGATATGACCAGCTTCAAGTAAATTGTACGGGAAGGCAATAGTTATATCATCAAAGCCATGATCAGCAAAATAGGTGGCCATATCTACTGATGAAACCGTGATTTTGCTCACTCCTTCTTCCTGATACCACTCACCGACAATGGATGATTGATGGGTTTTCATATGAGGTCTGAACTGAACCCCGGCTTTTTTAGCCTTTTGAGCCATCCTATGGATATTGGCTCTGGCTATCTTTTCATTGACTAGTAAGGTCGGTTTAGTTATGATCATGATACAATCTGAAGAATCCTTTCAATTATCTCGCTAAGATAAGCTCCATTGTCTGGTCCATACCAACTCATGGACCTGGATTCATACTTATTAAGGTCATACCATTCATCTTTGACTACATAGCCAATATATCCTCCATTGAATGAAGTAATCACCAGGTTCAATCCCAGATCCCGTGCCTTTTGATACAAGGGAACCGCCAATTCACCCGAAAAATCTGCTGGTATCCCAATAAATACAATGCTACCTAGTTTGAAGACGCTGATGGCGACATCGTAGTCACCCGCCAACGCCTTGAATAGGGTTGGTCTTATCGCCCAGTTTTCAGTGATTTTCACATAAGGATCTCTTAATGGTAATGGCAAATGAAACGAGGTGATTGAGGAAATGTCAGAAAATGAAGTAATCATCGGCAGGAAATCCATCTGTTTTTTAAGCCTGGAAGCGAATTGCTCCGCGCGATCCCAACCTTCACCAGGAGCAACAGGTCCCATAGAACCGACTGCTCCAGCCCCATACAATGCAAAATTGTATAGTGTGTCTTCACTGAGCAGTTTATTCAGATGACCAGGAAAATCCCCTGATAATCTCTGCCATTGACTGTTGAGGCAGGTAGCATGTGCGGCGTAAAAATTCATGATCCCGAGCTTTTCTTTTCTATTGATCAAAAGTGATTTGAGCCATGGGTCCGTAATTCCTTCATCATGAGCCAGTCTGTTATATACCAGCTGTTCAACATTGGATTCCACCATTCCCACATGACCAGATGCTAAAGCCTGCTCAGCCCTCTGAATCCCTTCAATCACCTGATCTGCAATAAACTGAGCCGTTGTATCATTTTCCGGCCCTGCAATGGCTTTACCAACCAGTCCAGGAGCCCATCCTCCCAGACTTGAATGTGAGTGAGTTGTAGTTAAATACAGTTGCTGAGTTGACCATCCATGAGGAAGACCTGAGTAAATCTTTTTGGTAACTTCTGGATGAAAGATGAGCAGGTCAGCTGAAACGAGAGCAACTTTCTTATCCCCTTGCCGAAATACCACTGTCCTAACAAAGACGGAATCATGTAGACTGTCCATCAGCTTAGGATTTCTGTTAGAATATCCGGCCAATGGGGCTGGTTCAACTGGTGTGATGGAAATCTTTGACCAACCGACCTTTAAAGGATCCTCATTTGGTACTTCTTCAAAAGCAGAAGACAAAGAATCCAGTCTTGCATCCATTTCAAGATAAAATTCAGATTCTTTGTAAGGTTTTCTATCTACCCTGGTAAATAAGGAAAACCAAATAACTCCTAAAATTGAAAGCGTAATTACAAGAATCCAAACAACCTTTTTCATCACTCAACGAGCCATGTTTAATTCCTTATTTCTGACTTTGGAGATATGTCACCAATGATGCCAGCTCTTCAAATGAAAGTGCATTAGCCAGGCCAGAAGGCATCATTGAATTTTCCATTTCCTCACGGCTTTCGATATTGCTTTTTTCCAGCTCAGAGGCCTGACCGGCAATGTCCCTGATGGTGATCTTATCAGCTGATTCAGCTGTGACAAATCCCATGTAAGGCTTACCGTCTTTCGTTTTGATCAGGAAGGAAGCAAAGCCCTGAGAAATAGACGCATTGGGTTTTAATATGGATTCCGTGATTTGGTCCCTATTCATTATTGAACCAATCTGACCCATAAATGGACCTTTCATGGTTTCCCCTTTTGATATGCTATGACATGCAATACATCCCTGGGTGGTGAATAGTTGCTTACCTTTTGCAGCATCTCCCTTGATCTCCGAAACAGCCAGAATCACATCTTCTATCGATGATTTACCGACTTGCCCCTTTTTACTCTTTATTTCATCAAGATCTACCTTGGATTCTTCCGCTATTTCCTTCTCAGCCATCGTGCCTAGCGCTTCAATCTCCATCCGGTGACGATCATTGAGATATGCAAATACATTTTTATTCTCAGCAGACTTTTTCATTTCCTCAATGAGGAATGTTTTGATCGTTTCTGATGCGTCCCAGGTAATTCCTTTATAGTAGGGGCCGTGGGTATCAGGCCTGGTGCCCCACCACCAGCTTCCGTCATAGGGAGCCTCTTTGTGATATAGTCTGGACAGGGTTGTAAGTATTTCTTTCTTTAATTGTTCATCCTCAGAATCTTCATATTTAGTGATCAAACCGTCTATCACTTTTGGACTATGAATAAACCTAAGTGTCCACAGCGCAAGTTTTGGGTTGCTGTCAATCGCCTCCAACACCTGATCAACAGCGTTGAGCTTGATCAAAGATTGAACTGCCAGATGTGGAAGAATAATGTCCGGGTTGGGTGCAGCATGTGGCCCTTCGGTTCCCATTTCAGGTGTTTCGGTTGTGACCGGGACTTTTACATCAAGCAAGGCTTTTGCTGCTTTAGGATTCCCCAATCGACCTAATCCGACAATCGCTGCTGCCTGTACCCTGGGATTTGCATCCCGTACTCCATATATGAATGGGTCCAGGGGAACTGACTCCAGACAATTTAATCGGTCAGTCAGAGCCCTCAAGGCAAATTCACGAATCTTATCTTCTTTCGAGAGTTCTAATAGCTGCACAACCCCATCACCACATGTGATTTGAGCATAAGTGTAAACACCAGCCACCCTGGAGGCTAGAGACAATGACCTGTCCTTAGCCACTTCCAGGGCCACTTGACCAGGCTCATCACCAGGCCTTCTAATTAATTCTTGCTGAGCACTGGATCGGGTTACAGAATTACCAGCTTTTAGGAGTTCCCCTAATTCCTGGACTGATGCTTCACTGAGATTTGGGAAGGGTTCATAAACCCAGTCTTTGGGTATAACCTTCACTACATAGCCCTTTTCCGGACTTCCGCGATATCCTGCCCCGTCCCAGGCGGAAAGTAACATTCTTCCCGAACCATCTACATCCACATCTGTGATCTGTGATAATTTGATAAACTCTTTTTCTGACTGGGTGAAGCCAGGACCATCCAAGGTTACCCGATGGGTATACAATTGACTTCTTCCCCAATCCGCCATCATCGGCACATGATTGTATGCAGCTGGCCACCTGTCGTCATCCATAAAGTAACTACCTGTACCAGAACCTCCACCAAGGTCAATCAATGCCGGAAGTATTTCATCCGTGAAATATTTAAATCTCATGGGATACCCGTACTCACCACTTTGCGTATAGTGAATAAAACGGACGTTCCAGCCTCCGCCGTCATTTGTATTGCCTCTGGTATAAATGTTCATAAATGGGTCAATGGCTACATCGTAGATATTGCGGGTTCCATGGGCATATACTTCCATTTCAGTACCATCAGGTCTAACCCTCACAATTCCTCCACCCAGCATTGTCATCTTTTTACCTGTCCTGTCTTCTGCATTGTGAAAGCCAAAATCGCCAACTGCTATATAGATCCACCCATCGATTCCCATCCGGATACCATTGGTAGCATGGTCCGTTCCACGACCTTTTAATGGCTGCTGTGAGCAAATATTTTTGATTAGATAATCACTTGGCCCATCGGCCTGACCATCCCAGTTTTTGTCTTCAAAAACCACCAGATCCATTCTTTCTGCCTCACCGGTATCTTCATCAAAAACTGTATGGAGCACAAATACCTTCTCACCTATAACCAAAATGCCACGGGGATTATCCACCTTGACAAACTCGGTGTGCTGCTCATATGCACCATCATTGTCACTATCCACCAGCCTTACGATGCTTCCCTTGCCGGGTTCTTTCCCCAAGGATCCCATCATGTCGACCCCAACAAATATTTCACCTGTAGGGGCAGCCGCTAAACATGCCGGACTAGGCACTATGTCGGGCCCGGCAATATTGGTTATTTCCAACAATGCAGAATCAGATTCGGGGGATTGATAATAATCTGTTAGTTCCTGAATATCTATGGTTTTTACAGCCTGATCTTGCTCACAGCCAATGAGCAGCCAAATTGTGCAGATACTAAAAATGGAGAGTTTGACGTAAGACATAAGATTTTTTTAAATACCACTTAACAATAAAGTGGCTCTTAGTAAAAAGCTAACAAATATATATACCTTGAAATTAGTGCTACGTAGGAGCGCAAAAAAGCATATTCAAATTTCATCCTGCCCAGCCTTCTCGGTCCAGGCTTCTGTATTGAATAGCTTCAGCAAGATGTTCGATCTTAATTTCCTCAGATGCAGCCAGGTCAGCGATGGTTCGGGAAACTTTGAGGATCCTGTCATAAGCACGTGCAGACAACCCTAATTTTTCCATGGCCGTCTTTAACAGAACCTTTCCTGCTTCATTGATCTTGCAGATTTCCTTCACTTTGGATGATCCCATCATGGCATTGCAATGGACCTGCTGCTGATCTTTGAATCGAATTTTCTGAATTTCGCGGGCTTGAATCACACGGTTCCTGATATCAATACTGGATTCAGCCTTTCGCTGTGCTGTCATCTCATCAAAAGATACCGGGGTCACCTCTACATGCAAATCTATTCGGTCCAGCAATGGTCCACTTACTTTGTTCAGATAACGCTGAACAGTTCCGGGAGGACAAACACATTCCTTTTCAGGGTGATTATAATATCCACAGGGACATGGATTCATGCTGGCAATCAGCATAAAATTAGCCGGGTAATCCAGCGAGACTTTGGCTCTCGAAATTGTTACCTTTCTTTCTTCAAGTGGCTGCCTCATCACTTCCAGCACGGTACGTTTAAACTCCGGGAGCTCATCCAGGAAAAGCACCCCATTATTAGCCAACGAAATCTCTCCGGGCTGAGGAATCCCTCCACCGCCGACCAACGCCACGTCACTTATTGTATGATGGGGTGATCTGAAGGGCCGAGCTGAGATTAGCTTTCCATTACCGTCGAGCTTCCCTGCGACAGAATGAATCTTGGTCGTCTCCAGTGCCTCATGCAGGCTCAATGGTGGTAAAATAGATGAGAGTCTTTTAGCCAACATGGTCTTTCCAGCTCCTGGTGGACCGATCATTATCACGTTATGCCCGCCTGCCGCCGCAATTTCGAGCGCTCGTTTAATATTTTCCTGCCCTTGCACATCTGCAAAATCCGTCTCTACCATATCAATCTCATTGAGAAAGACGTCACGGGTCTCATAAAAAGTAGATTCAAGCGGCTTTTCCCCGGTCAGGTGGTCTATAGCTTCCTTAATGTTTTCCACTCCGTATACCTTGAGATTATCCACTATGGCTGCTTCTATGGCATTTTCCTTAGGAAGGATAAACCCTTTGAGGCCTTTCTTCCTGGCCTCAATCGCAATTGGTAATGCACCCTTGATCGGTCGCAATGTCCCGTCCAGAGCTAGTTCACCCATGATCATGTAATCCTCAAGGTTCAAAAACTCTAATTGCTCTGATGCATGAAGTATTCCCAGAGCTATGGGCAGATCATAAGCCGAGCCTTCCTTACGAATATCAGCAGGGGCCAGATTTACCACAACCTTGATCCGCGGCATTCGGTAGTTGTAATTCTTTAATGCAGACTCTACCCTTTGTTCGCTCTCTTTTACTGCGGAATCCGGAAGCCCAACTAAATAAAAATATTTGCCCGGACTTACATTTACTTCAACTGTGATGGGAATAGCATCAACGCCATAAACTGCACTACCAAATGTTTTTGCTAACATTTACGAAAGGGTATTTTTTGCGTAAAGCGTAAAGATAGGTCGAAAATTGATTTGCCTTTCTTATTCTTTGGTGAGCTTCTCAATCATGAGAATGAGAATATGGATAACCTTGATATGGATCTCCTGGATCCTGTCAGCATAACCGAAATGAGGCACACAGATTTCAACATCTGACATCCCCTGAAGTTTGCCGCCGTCTTTGCCAGTCAGGATCACCACCTTCAATTTTTTTTCCCTGGCTGCTTCCACAGCCCTGATCACATTCTTTGAATTGCCACTTGTACTAATCCCCAACAACACATCACCCGGACGACCCAAACCTTCCACATATCTTGAAAAGATCTCGTCGAACCCGTAATCATTACCGACACAGGAGATGTGAGAGACATCTGAAATGGCCACCGCAGGTAAAGCGGGTCTGTTATCACGATACCTGCCCGTCAGCTCCTCGGCAAAGTGCATGGCATCGCAATGTGATCCCCCATTTCCGCATGATATAATTTTGCCGCCCTGCTGGATGGAGTGAGCCATTAGCTCACCCGCCTGCTGAATGGCAGAGAGCAATTTTTCATCCTTTAAAAAATTATCCAGTACTTTCTGAGCTTCGAGCAGCTCCTGCTTAATGAGATCCCGCATGCTTTAATCAGTCTTTCTCTTCTTCGTCGTCCAACAAATAATCGTTTTCCTGTTCATCATCATCTTCTTCCACTTTCGCCTCTTTGAGTGCATTTTTTGGTGCAGACTCACCCGACTGATCATATAATTTGGCCTTCAGTTTCAGCAACTCCTCTTCGGCATTTGCAACTTTTTTCCTCAGCCGGTAAAGGTGAACATTTTCAACAATAAGTTCTATCAGCATTAATAAGCTAACTATCAATACTACTGTTAGAAGATATTGTGGAAGTTTTCTCAGCGTAGCAAAGTCATTGACCTTTTCCATGTATTCCTGCTGATTTGACAAGATGTCTATACTATAGTAAAGTGCCACGACAGCAATCAGGAGATAGATGGGATAGAAGAAAATTTTGAATTTTTTCATCAGGTGATAAAGCTATGAATTAAAGATCAAAATGTGCTAAAAAAATTAGAATGACTGCATCTCGATGAGCTTCTTATATAGCCCGCCACTTTTCATCAAAGCGGTGTGTGTGCCTTCCTGTATAATTTCACCATCCTTAATCACAACAATCTTATCGGCATTTTGGATGGTGCTCAACCGATGTGCAATGATGATAGCCGTTCTGTTTTGCATGATGTTCTCTATGGCATCCTGAACATATTTTTCGGATTCCGAATCCAATGCAGAGGTAGCTTCGTCAAGAATCAACACTGGCGGGTTTTTCAGAACTGCCCTTGCAATGCTTAACCTTTGTCGCTGGCCACCGGAAAGCTTCGTCCCCCGCTCCCCAATCAACGTTTCGTATCCGTCATCAAATTGTTCAATGAAAATATCTGCATGGGCCACTTTAGCAGCTGCTTTCACTTCTTCGATTGTGGCGTCTGGTTTTCCAAATGCTATGTTGTTGAAGATCGTATCATTGAAGAGTATGGACTCTTGCGTCACAATTCCCATCAGTCCACGAACCCCTGAGATGGTGCAATCCCTCAAGTCTACTCCATCAATGGTGATGAGTCCGGATTTGGGATCATAAAATCTGGGTACCAGGTCTACGAGAGTGGATTTTCCTCCCCCTGATGGTCCTACAAGGGCGATGACTTTTCCTTTAGGGATCTCCAGGTTGATTTTTTTAAGGACCAGCTTTTCTTCATACCCAAAGCTTACATTCTCAAACCGAATAGCGTCCTTGAATGAGTTGATCTCCCTGGCTCCCGGTTTTTCATTGATCTTCGTTTGACTATCCATCAATTCAAAGATCCGCTCTCCTGATGCTAATCCTCTGTTAATGGTAGTGAGTGAATTAGAGATAGCCTTCGCCGGTGTAAGTACCTGTGAAAAGAACGCCAGGAAGACAATGAATTCTGCTCCAGTGAGCGAGCTTTCATCACTTAAAACCATGCCACCACCAATCAGAATGATCATACACACAACAAATACTCCAAGAAACTCTGAAATTGGACTGGCCAGGTTGAATCTGGATGCCATCCTATAATTATGTCTTGAATAGTTTGAAATTTCTCCTCTGAATTTGTCAGTGATATATCTCTTGGCTGAAAATGCCTTGATAATCCGCATCCCGGAAAGGCTTTCTTCAATTACGTTACTAATTCTCCCCAGAGTATCCTGGGTCAGCCTTGCCCTTCGCTTTAACCGCTTGGCGATATAGGAAATGATGCCCCCGGAAAGCGGGATGAGTATCATGCTGTAAAGGGTGAGCTTCGGCGAGGTGATAAACATCGCAGTAAAAAATCCGATAATAAGAAAAGGTTCTTTGAACAAGACCTTTAGTGAACTCACTACAGAAGATTCAACCTCAAGTACATCGGAAGAGACTCTCGACATGATATCACCTTTGCGCTTTTCTGTGAAATATCCCAGATCAAAATGGGTAATCGCAAAAAAGGCTTTGTTTCGTAAGTTCTCAATGACATTGATCCTGACCCGTTCTAAAATCAGTGCCGACAGGTATCTGAAGATATTGGACAGCAATACACTGGTGACCAGAACCCCACAAACGAAGTACAATGTGGTGATAATACCCTCCTCTATCTTATATGTATTTAGATGATAGTAGAAAAGATCTATAAAGTAGTCGACTGAAAAATTGAAAGTAGGCATTTCAATTGCAGCGTCATTGTCTACCACCTCTCCACAATCACAACTTTCGCTCTTGCTTCCAAAAAGGATTTCCATAACAGGAGCCAGGATGGAGATATTGATAACACTAAAAATGGTAGCCAAAAGCGTGAAGATGACAAACTGAGGCACAAGTAATCCGAGTGGCCTGGCAAAACCCATGATTCTTAGATATGTCCTCATTTAAAAGTGATAGGGTCTAATGGGAAAATTCCAACTGAATGACAATGCTAAAATAGACGATGGTTCTCCGATGTTATTGTTTGTAACAGATTCTTTTCGGTAAACATAGCTCAGGTCAACCAACACATTATGCAACCATTGATAGGTCAGTGAGGTCTGATTCATATACAAATTCATTACCTCTCCCTGGTTTTGCTCAATGCCATAGTCAGTGGGCCTCAGGTTGTATGACTTGGTAATGTCTCGGCCGTAGCTTACATCACCCAGGTCATTGCCATATTCAGCAAGCATAAATACTGATCCGAATTTCCATTTAGGAAAAGGTCGATAATCAAAGGAGAAAATCTTTTCGGTAAAATTAGCCCCCAGGGGATGAGCAAGAGGCTGCATATAGTGAGAATAAGACGTAAACAAGCTCTCGTGGCTGTAAGTATAAGGTCTCACACGATTAAGTTCTGCCTGAAGATTCAAATCACCAATACCAAAGGCATCCACATATTTAGCCCCAATCTGTGTTCCGCTTTTATTACCCCACCAACCACTATCCGAAAAAGCCTCACTCACAATTAGCTCGTCAATGACCAATTGTCCATAAATCTGGAACCTGTTCAACAGGTTGTACTTAAAATCAAGCCCCAGCAATACATTGTCGGCGCTTCCGTCCTGCTGCTCCAACGCCCGATAAAATATGATTGGATTCAGATATTCCAGCTTCAGGTTATTGCTACCCAACGAATCGGGTTGGCCATAAACCACAGACTCAAACAAGCCAATCTCAAGGTCCGGGATCAACTGCATCCCCAACCGATGAAATGTCAAATATTTTTTGGTGAAGGATCCCACACCCAGTAATCCAAAGCTACTTCCTCCTCGGACCTCACCGATAAGCTGAGCATAAATGTTGGTGTATTGGAGCTTCCAAAATTGGGTATTAAGCCGAAGATATGGATAATTATTTCCAAAATCAGATAGAATAAGTGATCGACGACCATTACCTATGAAGTGCTTACCGTAACCAAACTGTGCAGCCACATGTCGACTGATGTTAAAGTCTATATAACCTCTAGCCCTCAGCAGATCAATGCCAACTTCATCTGAAAGTCGTTTCCAAAAACCTTCATAGGGTACGGTCAGGGTAGAATCAATCACATGATTGATGTATTGAGGGTATCGCATCTGATTTTCTGTGAGTAAACTATAGAAGGAAATTTTATCGTCAATTGTCCCTCTAAGCTCCACACCCCTGGTATTTACATAGGTAAACTCATCCAGCTGAGTGTCAGAGCCCAACCCAAAATAAATGACGGGATTGAAATGTAGGTCGACGTCATCATCAAAGTAGGATACGAAATCCGGAGGGTGCCTAAAGAAAAATTTTAGCAACGGATCTCGCGTAGGAACAGAATCCTGGTACTCCGGAGATTCCTTCTTCAAGTAATTGAGGTCATCTTGATCCCCTGGAGATTGCTTAAAGTCGAAGTCTGAAGACAACTCATTCAGATACTTTCTTGAAAAAGGTTTTACTGCCGAATGAAACGATACTTCCGATTTGATATCCCAACGGTCAATAGAAGGATAAAGCCAGCCATTGAGAGGGAGGTCCGTACTCTGTCCATAAGCATAGCTGGCCACCAATAAGATTGACAGGTGTAAAAGATATTTCACACCGGCAAAATTATTAAAATTGTGCCTTTTGTTAATCTGCATTTTTCTCATATCTTTGCAGTCCTTTTTAGGAAAGAGATAAAAAAAACGATGAGAAAGGAAATACATCCGGAATACAAAGAAGTAGTTTTTTTAGATACTTCAAGTGAATTTAAGTTTCTTACAAAGTCTACTATGACAAGTGATGAAACGATCAAATGGGAAGACGGTAACGAGTATCCTTTGATTAAGATTGAAGTTAGTTCTGCTTCACATCCGTTCTACACCGGTAAAAAACTATTTGTTGATACAGCCGGACGTGTTGAGAAATTCAACAAAAAGTACAGAAAATAATCTGGTTTTAATTCCAGCAACAATATTTTGAGAAGTCTTCAGGTATCCTGAGGACTTTTCTATTTTTGTCCGCATGAGTATCCTCTTCTTTGATCCAGCGGACAGCAGAAAAACGCTACTCCCCCTCACTTATACACGTCCGATAGCAGAAATGCGGATCGGCATACTTAAGATATCAGAGAAGTGGTGTATCCGATTGAATCAACCACACTTTGGTTACGATACTGAAAGTTACTTAGCAGGTGCTTTTCCAAAAATTGATGCTGATTTTCAGACACTTTGGATCAATGCTTCAATATTACCATCCGATGCACTTGTTGAAGCCGTAATGGCACTTGGGAGCCATGAAGCCCTTATACAAAAGGAGATGATTTTAGCATTCAAGGGTGAATCACAAGAGGCTATCATCAAGAAAAAGTCATTCAAAGGGTCAATTGATTTAATTCAGTATCCCTGGGACATATTTCTACAAAACGGGAGGGAAATAACCAAAGATTTTGCTCTTGTGACATCGAATAAAACAAGTCAGCCAATAACTGATCCTTATACGAAAACATATGGTGAAAACATCTTCATCGAGGAGGGTGCAAGTATAAAAGCTTCTATCCTCAACGCTGAGAACGGACCCATATACATTGGCAAAAATGCCGAGGTGATGGAGGGATCTATCATCAGGGGACCTTTTAGCCTTGGTGAAGGCGCCTCACTCCGTATGGGAAGCAAAATCAGAGGAGACTCTACCGTAGGCCCTTATTCAAAAGTTGGAGGTGAGGTCTCCAACAGCGTCGTTTTTGCAAATTCCAACAAGGCCCATGATGGCTACCTGGGAAACTCCGTGTTAGGAGAATGGTGTAATCTTGGAGCTGGAACTAACAATAGCAACCTCAAAAACAACTACGAGCCAGTAAAAATGTGGGACTATCAGACACACCAGTTTGAAAAAACCCAATTGCAGTTTTGTGGCCTTATCATGGGTGACCATACCAAGGCAGGAATAAATTCAATGTTTAATACAGGAACCACTGTTGGTGTTTGTGCCAATATCTTTGGAGGAGGACTGCCCAGTCAATTGATCCCATCTTTTGCCTGGGGTGGTGCACGAGGGTTTATGACCTATGAATTTCAAAAAGCCATTGACACCATCAAAAAGGTAATGGGCAGGAGAAACATTGAGATGAAAGAAGAAGAAATTGAGATTTTAAAATATGTCTTTGACAATACAGCAGATATCAGAAGCTGGCAAAAGCAACACAAATGAAGTTTGAAAACATCCCCGGTCACGGAGACATCAAGGAATATCTGATTTCTGCCCACAGAAACAATCGTATTGCGCATGCTCAATTGTTTAGCGGCATTCCAGGTAGCGCCAATTTCCCGCTGGCACTGGCATTTTCCACCTATATCATGTGCAAAAATAAGACTGAAACAGATGCATGTGGTAAATGTGAAAACTGCCTGAGGATTGATAAATTGATCCATCCGGATATCCATTTTTTCTATCCAAAGCCATCTGCCAAACCGAAAGATTACGACAAGGCATTCAGCGACTCACTCAAAAAATGGAGAGAGCTGGCAACGCAAAACTTCTTTCCCGATTTGAGCGACTGGATCAACATCAATGGTTTTGAAAGTAAAAACCTCTTGATTTCAAAGGAGGATAGCAAGCAGATCATCAAAACGGTGAGCATGAAATCATTTGAAGGTGAATTTAAGATTGTCTTCATCTGGTATCCCGAATTCATGAACCCTTCATCTGCCAACGCCATCCTGAAGGTACTTGAGGAGCCGCCTACCAACACCATCTATTTTCTGGTGACGTATGCCTATGAAAATCTACTCACAACCATTACTTCCCGGACCCAACTAATCTCTGTCCCACCTTTCAAAGATGAAGAAATTGAAGGTTATTTAGTCAACAGGAAAGAAGTTCCGGAAGAGAAAGCCAGGAAAGTGGCCCATCTTGCCAATGGTAGTATGAGCAAGGCATTCCAGGAGCTGGAAAGCATGGGCGAAATTGCATATCAGGAATTCCAGGAGTGGATGAGAAGTTGTTTTAAGAGAAATTACTCTGAGCTTGTCAAACAAAGTGAGGGTTTTGGTCAACGGTCCAAATCCGATCAGAAAAACCAGCTGGAATATGGTCTGGCGCTAGTTAGGGAATCTTTACGTTCAACTTCAGCTGCTGTTGCTGGCGGACACAATGAGGATGAGATGAAGTTTATTTCAAATTTCGGATCGGCTAATTCATTAGAGTCTATGGAACAAATTCATCTCTTATTGAGTAATGCTATTAGCAATCTGGAAAGAAATGCCAATCCAAGGATCACTTATATGAACCTATCATTAAGTTTCTGCAACATTTTCCGACGGAGATGAAAGACAAAATCATCATAGGGAGGAAAGATAAGGTCGACTTACCCGATTTTGAGATCTTTGATGTAAATGCCAAAGTGGATACCGGAGCATTTACTTCATCCATTCATTGCATAGAAATCAAACTAATTGATGGAATATTGCATTTCCAAATTCCGGGCTTTATGGACCATCATGTACTGAAAGATTTCCAGACGAATATGTTTACCAAAAAAAGAGTGAAAAGCTCAAATGGAAAGTCTGAGACGAGGTATACCATCAAGACCCATATCCGGTTGTTTGGACAGCTATTCAATGAAGAATTCACATTGACAGACCGTAGCAAAATGAAGAACCCGGTTTTGTTGGGTAGAAAAGTGTTAAAAAATAGATTTGTGGTGGACGTATCAAAAAAAGACCTCTCCTTTAATTCTAAGAATCAATGAAAATAGGCATCCTCTCAAGAAAAGCAGATCTTTACTCTACATCCAGGATCCGCGATGCTGCATTGAAAAGAGGTCATGAAATTCACATCATTGACCACCTGAAATGTGATATAATCATTGAAAAAAATCTATTGGAGATTTACCATGAAGGCGAAAGGTTGACTGGGTATGATGCCGTCATTCCAAGGATTGGTGCTTCTGTTACCTTTTACGGTACGGCTGTGGTTCGTCAGTTTGAAATGATGAATGTTTTTTCTGCTAACAAATCCATTGCTATTGTTCGCTCCAGGGACAAACTCAGAAGTTTGCAATTGTTGGCAGCGCATGGATTAGGCTTACCCCGAACAGCTTTTACAAATTATTCACGGGAGGAAAAACAAATCATCCAGAAGTTAGGGGGTACACCACTAATCATCAAGTTACTTGAGGGCACACAGGGCCTGGGTGTTGTTTTAGCAGAAACTATCAAAGCTGCTAAATCCGTAATTGAAGCATTTCACGGGTTAAAAGCCAGGATCATCGTACAGGAATTCATCAAAGAATCCAAGGCATCTGATATTCGCGCCTTCATCGTTGATGGGGAGGTGGTAGGAGCCATGAAAAGACAGGGAAAAGAAGGTGAATTTAGGTCAAACCTCCATCGTGGGGGCACTGCAGAGCTTATTAAGCTTTCAAAGGCCGAAAAGGCTGCCGCAATCAAAGCTGCTAAAGCCATGGGACTGGATATTGCTGGTGTAGATATGCTTCAGTCCGACCGAGGTCCATTAATTTTGGAAGTCAATTCTTCCCCCGGACTGGAGGGTATTGAAAAAGCAACGAAAAAAGATATCGCTGGTAAGATCATTGAGTTTGTTGAGAACAACTATCACAAAACCAGAACCAATAAAAAGAACGCCTGATTGAAAACCATAAGAATAGGTACTCGAAAAAGTAAGCTGGCGGTATGGCAGGCCGACTATGTAGCTGACCTGCTGGAGTCCGACGGATATACCACAGAAAAGGTCTTAATAGAAACCAAGGGGGATAAGATCCAGGATTTAGCCATTGCTAAAATCGGAAGCAAAGGGGTGTTTACTGAAGAGTTAGAGGCCTTGTTGGAATCGGGAGAAGTGGATATTGCTGTTCACAGTGCCAAAGATCTGCAGTCTTTATTGCCTGATGGTTTTGAGATCATTGCATTTTCTGAGCGGGCATTTATAGAAGATGTGATTGTCAGCGAAAAAGAAATCGATCTCACGAGCAAAGAACTTATCCTTGGTACAAGCTCCACACGAAGGATAGCAGCGTTCAAGCACTTTTACCCTCACATCCAAACCGTGGACATGCGTGGAAATCTGCAAACAAGGATCTCCAAGATGCAGAAAGGAGTCTGTGACGGATTGGTGCTAGCCCATGCTGGAGTACATAGAATGGAATATGATCACCTCATTAAGGTTAAGTTGCCTACCACTGAATTTATCCCACCTGTTGGCCAGGGATGTATAGCTGTGGAAGCCCATCATAACCTGGATACAGATAAGAAAAGCCATATTTACAATAAAGTGAATAACCCGGGGGTAGAGAAACAGCTTCTGGCAGAACGTGCTTACCTGAAAAGACTGGAAGGTGGCTGTAGTATTCCGGTGTTTGCTTATGCTACACTAGAAGGAGCGCTGATTAAATTAAAGGGTGGCATTTTTAGTCTGGACGGAAAGGAACGAATAATTTATGATCTGACAGGTGAAGATCCGGCTGATGTTGGAACCACTCTTGCTAACAAAGTGCTTGAGAATGGAGGGCAGGAAATCCTGAAAAAGATCAAAAAACAGTTGGGATGATTATATTTATTCAAAATTTACGTGGTATGAAATTTAATTTCTGTGCTTTGCTTGTGTTGCTAGCTTTAGGAGCCTGCAACAGTAGCAACCCAAATGAAGACGCTTTAATCACCATCCATACAGCTTTTGGAGACATGAAGGCGATCCTTTATGAAGAAACTCCCATACATAAGCAAAATTTCATCCGCCTGGCCAAAAGTGGAAAGTATGACAGTACGGAATGGCACAGAATTATAGAAGATTTTATGATCCAGGGTGGAGATGTTTTTGCCAAAGAAGGTGAGCAGGAACCCGTGGATGACCGATTACCATCAGAGTTTGTCGAAGGTTTCTACCACACAAAAGGGGCACTGGCTGCTGCCCGGCAGCCAGACAACCAAAACCCTAAGAAAATGTCATCATCTGTCCAGTTCTATATCGTGGATGGAAAAGTTTTTTCAGAGGAAGAGCTGATCGTAGATCAGTTTAAACTCAACGAAAACCTTGGCAAGCTTCTGGCTGAAGAACGTTTTGCAGATCTAAGAGAGAAATACTTAGCAATCAACGAGACAGGTGACGTAGACAGTCTCCAAAAATTTATTTTCAGCCTGAGAGAACTCGTGGAAAGAGAATACAGCGTAGACCTGAAAAGAGATTTTGCTCCTGACCGTCTGGAAAAATATATGACGGTGGGCGGTGCTTACCACCTGGATGGTAATTATACCATTTTTGGTCGTGTGGTAGAGGGGCTGGATGTCATTGATAAAATTGCTGCTGTTGAAACAGGTCCCGGCTACAAGCCTGTTGAGCCTATATATCTCACCATGGAAGTGGAGATGGTGCCTAAATCAACCATTACCCAAAAATACGGGTATGAGTACCCTCCGCTTGAGTAGCCAATGAGGATACTACTCACCGGGTCTAACGGACTGTTTGGACAACATTTACTTTCTCTTCTTGCCAATCACAATGACCACCAGGTCATGGCAACAGGAAATGGTAAAAACAGGAACCCTGCTGGGAATTACACTTATTTGCCTTGTGATCTTACAAATGAAGATGCAGTAAAAAAGCTAATCGAATCGGCAAAACCCGACTATCTCATTCATGCGGCGGCAAAAACCCAGGTGGATGACTGTGAAATGAATAGAGCATTATGTTGGGCCAGTAATGTGACCGCCACACAATATCTGTTGAATGAAATGTCAGGGTCTGCAGGACATTTTCAATATATCTCAACAGACTTTGTATTTGATGGAGAGCAAGGCAATTATATTGAAACGGATGAGCCTGGCCCAGTCAATTATTATGGGGAAAGCAAGCTTGAGGCTGAAAAACTGGTTCAAGGTTCTGGTATGAGCTGGTCAATAGCGCGAACTGTGCTGGTGTATGGAGTGGGCAGGGACATAAGTCGCTCCAATATCATCACCTGGATTTATCAGAGTTTGAAAAACAATCAGCCCATCAAGGTGGTGACCGACCAAATCAGGACCCCTACGAATGTGAATGATCTTGCTGCCGGCAGTTTATTAGTACTTCAAAAAGAAGCCGAGGGGATTTTCCACATCTCTGGAGATGAAATCATGAGTCCGTATGACATTGCCATCAAAATAGCCAACTACTTTGATTTTGATCAGAGCCTAATCACCCCGGTTGACGCCTCCACTTTCAGTCAGCCCGGTAAGCGTCCTATGAAAACTGGCTTCATCATTGACAAGGCACGGCAAAAACTGGGATACAAACCCAAAACTTTTGATGAGAGTTTAAAATTGATTGAAAGCCGACTGTTGGGATTCTAGTAGAAGATATTTTAAGGAATCAGGTTAATCTCTACGTTAAAGATTAAGCGGAGAACCGAAAGGTGGAAGGTGCTGGATGCTGATGAATAGGTCTTGAGTGGCCTTTGCCAGCCAACCACTGACGAACTCCAATTTACCAATGGCCATGCTGAAGACTTGCACGGTGAGGGTTATGCTTTTAGCTTGGTAGGATTTTGACGTGTATCAAAAACGTTTGCAATCAATATTGCTTTGTCTTCAGGATAGGCTTTATAGACAATTTTATAATTTCCTTCAACCAAGTATCTGAACCCCCTGTCAATAACCATTGGATTATCTTCTACCTGTCCTAATTCAGGGCGTTTTTTGAGTAAACGGGGTTTCCTGATAATCTTAACCTTTATGGATTTCGCTACTTTAAGCCCCGCTACTTCTTTGTAATAAGTGTAGATTTCTCTAATGTTGGATTTGGCCAGGTCTGACCATACAATTCTCATCATCAAGGATTACCAGTTTTCAGATTCCCTTTCCAGGTCTTCCTGTGTGGTGACTTTCCTTTTTTCATATTCCTCTTCAGCCTGATCCAAGAATGACTTGTATTGAGAAGAGCTCATAGGTTTCAGCTTTGCTTCATAGGATTCAGCCATTGCCTTCTTTTTTAGAGTGTCTACTTTTTCCAGTAATGATTTGTCTTCTATCCTGGTTAGCCATTCTATCAACTCAACTTTCTTTAGTGCCATGTTCATGAGCTTCATCTTTTCATACATTCAAAGTTAACGATCATTTCTTTATTGATAATGCCTCATTTAATCATCAATACTCACACTACCATTTCAAACACAGTCTCTATCCCTGGGTTCGATCGTACATTCAGCTGGCCCTTATGTAGTCTCATAATTTGTCTCGATAAGCTGAGTCCAATTCCCGAACCATCTTCTTTGGTGGTAAAAAATGGTATGAAGACCTGGTCAATCTGCTCCATTGGAATGCCGGGGCCATTGTCCACAAATTGGATTCTTAACTTGTTATCTTTTTCAATCACCTTGATCTTAAGCAATCTGTCATCTTTTTTAACCTGGGAAAGTGAATCAATGGCATTGTAAATCAGATTCAGTGCCACCTGGGTCAACAATTTTTGATCTCCTAAAAATGTTTTAACACTGATTCGGTTGTAAACGGTCATTTGGACATTCTCTGCCGACACTCGTTGATCAGCCAGCTTTTGTAAGGCTTCAAGCCAATCCTCAATTACGATCTCCTTAAATTCCGGTTTGGGAACCCTACTCAGCCTCCTGTAATTCTCAACGAAGTGTGTCAAGCCTTTACTTCTTTCATTGATCACTTCGAGACCATCCGAGAGGTTTGTTAACTGGTTTTCTGTGATTTTATCCTCCTTCTTAAAATATCCCGACAACGTTTCACTGATAGATGAAATCGGTGTGATGGAGTTCATGATTTCGTGTGTCATAATTCTGATCAGTTTTTGCCAGCTATCCAACTCGTTTTCTTCAAGCTCACTCTTGATATCATTTAGCGAGTAGATCAGAAACTCTTCCTCCTGGAATTTAAGCTTCACCATCTTTACCATTATCACATGCAGTTCATTCCTTACCACTGTCCTGATGGTCTTTGACTGGTTGGGTTCCAGCACCTGAAATGTGTCCCAAAGCTCTTTATTCAATTGCTTGAGCCTGTCGATATGTACGATCAGCTTAGCCCCGAAAAGCTGAAGAGCTGTCTTATTCACAATCTCCACATATCCTTTTGAATCCACAGCAATCAATCCGGTAGAAGAATGCCGCATCAGTTCCTTAAAAAACCATTCCTTATGTTCGCTGTGTGATTTTATAGTTGAAAGGACCTCATTGATGTTATTTAGGCTTCGGTGAAGGTTTTTCAATGATCCCGACTTCACCTTCTCAGGAAAGTGAAGAGAGCTATCCTCATTGCGGATAGATTCAAAAAACAGTGTGAGTTTCCTGTTGATGGCATTGTAGAAGTAGAGTGTATTAAAAAGAACAATGAGGAGAATCGAAACACAAAATCCCATCGCCCAAAAGTTGCCCTCTACATAAAAAATAGTCCCCGCAACAGAAGCTCCGATTAGAACAATTCCTCGTAAAACAATGGCTGACCTGAAATCCTTAAAGACCATATCTCTTCACCTTGTTATAAAGGGTCTGACGAGTAATCCCCAGCTTATCTGCTACATGCGAATAGTTACCATTGTATCGATCCAGTGCCTCCTCAATCATGGATTTTTCCATCTCCTCCAAGGTAAGATATTTATTCACCGGCTGATTATCCGTATGCCGCAATGAGAAGTCATCAGGTTTTAAAATGTCGGAGTCAGCGAGGATCACTGCTTTCTCAATGGCATGCTGAAGTTCACGCACATTGCCAGGCCAATGGTACCTGCTCAGTTTCTTGATGGTTTGCTGGCTGAGCTTGAGCCCCTGCTTCTTATACTTCTTTTGATAACTCATCAAAAAGAAAGTAGCCAGTTCTTCAATGTCCTCTCCCCGCTCCCGCAATGGTGGCAGCTCTATACGTATGGTATTGAGTCGGTAGAGTAGATCTTCACGGAACCGCTGTTCAGCTATCTCATCCTCCAGGTTGTTGTTGGTAGCACTGATGATCCTCAGGTCAACCGGAATGACTTTGTTGGAACCTACGGGAGTGACAGCCCGGTTTTGCAATACCACCAACAACTTCGATTGCATCACCAGAGGCAGGTTACCAATTTCATCCATAAACAAGGTTCCCTTATCAGCCAGTTGAAATTTACCAATGCGATCCTCCTTGGCATCGGTAAAGGCACCTTTCTTATGACCGAAAAGCTCACTTTCAAACAATGAGCCTGGTATGGCTCCCATGTCTACCCTTACGAGCAGCTCGCTTCTTCGATCCGACTTTTGATGGATCTCCTGAGCAATCAATTCCTTCCCGGTGCCGTTTTCTCCGGTGATCAGTACCGAGGCATCCGTATTTGCTACCTTTTCCACCGTCTCCATGATCTTGAGCATGGCCGGTGATGAGCCTACCAGCATTTTGCTTTCCCGGTTGATCTCGCTTTTAAGTGATTTCTCCCTTCTCTTCAGTTCATGGACCTGCTTATTTGATACGCTGATTCGTAAAGCTGAATGTACGGTTGTTAAAAGCTTCTCATTCTCCCAGGGTTTCATCACAAAGTCGGTTGCACCCTCTTTCACTGATTTGACGGCCAGATCAATATCTCCGTATGCCGTAAGCATGATCACCTCAGTATTTGGAGAATGTTCCTTGATCTGTTTCAACCAATAAAATCCTTCATTTCCTGAATTCACTCCGGCTGTAAAATTCATGTCCAATAGCACCACATCGATTTCCTTCTTGCGAAATACTCCCAATATGGCATTTGGATTGAACAACGTATCGATCTCATCAAATTCCGGCTCCAACAGGAGACGGAGAGCACTTAGAGCCCCTTTGTTATCATCCACGATCAGTACTTTGCCAGACATAAATCAAGATTTGGTTTATCCAAAAATAAAAAAGCTTGCAACGTAAATGTCAAGTGTAAAATAATTTGACATTTGATTGTTCACTTTCTTTACAAGGAATACCACACATCAATTTTTATCTATCTGATATTCAGGTGTTTAAAACACACGGCACACTATTGGCATCTTAATTTGGCACATGAAAAAATGGCTTACCATACTTACCACACTGCTGTTGACATCTTCAATGTTTGCGCAGAAAACCTGGACTTACCAGGAATGCATTGATTATGCTTTGGATAACAACCTGGCGCTTAAAAATATTGAGTACCAGGTCCTTCGTCAGGATGCCAACAGCAAAAGAGCTTATGGAAATTTTCTACCTGACCTGAATGCAAGTACCAACATCAATATTTCTCAGGGAAGGACTACCAACCCAAATACCAACCAGATTATTGATTCAGATCCGTTTTTATCCAATAGTGTAGGCATACGCTCCAACATGACTGTGTTTAATGGATTCAGATTACAAAATCAGCTAAAATATGAAAAGTACAGACAGGTAGCTGTGCAAAATGACTATCAAAAAGCTATCAATGATGTCACATATCTGGTGATGGACGCTTTTATCCAGCACCTTATAAATCTGGGCCTGGCTTCAATACAGGAGGAGCAACTAATGGCATCTGATAAAGAAGTTTACCGCATCAAAAAAAGAATCGATCTGGGACTGGCATCTGGCAGCGATCTATATGAAGCCGAAGCCCAGCTTGCAAGCGACGAATTTTTATTGATCAGAATGCAAAATGCAGCCAATGTGTCAGAAAACGAACTAAAAAAGTTGCTCAACCTACCTGTCGATTCTGCATTGGTTCCTGAAGATATTGTGGTTGATCCATTAAGCGAGCCTTTGAGCCAGATGGAATTAGAAGAAGACCCGTTTAACATCCAAATTCTTCCGGAGATGAAATCCAGTGTGGCCAGGCTAAATGCCGCACAAAAGCAGTTGAGTGTGTTCAGGGCATTCGGACAACCTAGTATCAGTGCCGGATTTGGATGGGGAAGCTTTTTTACAGAGACCAGAACTGATGCCAACGAAAATGTGATACCTTATAGAGAACAGTTTAATCTTAATAGTAATTTGTCTTACGGCTTGAGCTTATCATTCCCGGTATTCAACAGGCTCAATCAGTGGAACAATATTCAGCAATCAAAGATCAGTCTGGCTGAAGCTGAAAATGATTTGAAAATCATGACCAGAGATACCGAATATCTGATCAATGAAGCACTCATGGATTACTACGGTGTAATGGCAGAATATAAATCCGCTAATAAGACAGAAGACAGCAGAGCATTGGCTTTTGAGGTGATTGAGAAGAAGCGCGAAAAAGGTTTAGCCAGCATCATGGAGTTTTATCAGGCAAAGAATGATCTCGCCACTGCGAGAGGACAAAGCTTGCGCACACGATTACAGTTATTTTTAAATAAGAAATTGATTGATTTCTACCTAAATGGGACTTTTTAATTATGGATAGGAAGATTGTTGATAAGAGATGGATTAAGCCGAAGCACTGGAAGTACATCATAGGAAGTGCCTTCATCCTGATAGTTACCGTGGCATTGGTGCTTCGCGACCCTACAAGTACGTACAGGGTGGATGTAGAAAAGGTGAATATCGAAACGGTAAAATACGGCCCATATCAGGATTATATCAGAATTATCGGGGTAGTAGAACCCATCTCTACTATCTACATGGATGCGATTGAAGGGGGAATAGTGGAAGAAATTCTGATAGAAGAAGGTAGCATGGTCAATAAGGGGGATATTATACTCAAACTTAGCAATACAGCCCTAAATCTGGATATTCTGAACAGTGAGGCATCCCTTGCCGAAAAGTCAAACTTTCTTAGGGAAACGCAGATCAACATGGAGCAGCAAAAGCTGATTCTTCAACGAGATCTTATCAACCAGGAATATGATCTGATACAAAAGAAAAGGCTCTACCAACAAAATAAGGAATTATTCGAGGATGAATTGATTGCCCGTGAAGATTACATTCAATCCAGAGAAGCGTTTGAAATGGCACTCGAACTCAAAGACCTGACCATAAAAAGAAACCAGCAAGACTCTATTTTCAGGAAAAATCAGATTGAAAAGATCAGTTTGAATCTTGATAACATGGAGCGAAACCTGGAGCTGATATATCAACGCCAGGAAAATTTAAATATCAAAGCTCCTGTGGATGGTCAGCTAGGCTTACTGGACGCGGAGTTGGGACAGTCTATCAGCCGTGGACAGCGGTTAGGCCAGGTAAATGTCCTCACATCCTATAAAATCAAGGCAGAGATCGATGAACATTATATTGACCGGATCAGAAGAGGACTGCTTGCATCCTTCGAGCGTCAATTGGATACTTTCCAGCTAGAGTTGACGAAGGTATACCCGGAAGTAAGAGAAGGAAGGTTTGAAGTAGACCTGTTGTTTACCGGTAAGCAACCTGAGAACATCCGGACAGGGCAGAGCTATCACATTAGCTTACAGCTTGGAGAAACTCAGGAAGCCACTCTGATCGCTCGTGGAGGTTTCTTTCAATCAACTGGTGGGCAATGGGTGTATGTACTCTCTCCGGAGGAAGACTTTGCTATCAGAAGGAACATAAGAATCGGGAGGCAAAACCCTCAATTCTACGAAGTGCTGGAAGGGTTGGAAGAGGGCGAAAAAGTTGTAACCAGCAGCTACGATGTGTTTGGTGACAATGAGAAATTGATTTTTAAATAGTCAAGACATGGGAAGCAATCTGAATAAATCATTAACCTTTCAAAATCATAGCAAGATTTCAAAATTTAGAATTTCAATATAAAGCGTAAACCCTGAGTACAGTCATTGCAATAATTATTGCGCCATGTACTTTACTCTCAGTTAATAAAAACATGATAAAAACAATTGAATTAAAAAAAGTATTCCGCACCGAAGAGGTGGAGACTACTGCGCTTAACAAGGTAAATATCCATGTAAGAAATGGAGAATTTGTTGCCATCATGGGGCCATCCGGGTGTGGAAAATCCACCCTCCTGAATATCATCGGTCTGTTGGATAATCCCTCCGGTGGAGAATACTTTTTTGATACCAAAGAGGTATCGAATTTCAAAGAAAGACAAAGGACAGGGTTAAGGAAAGGCAACATCGGTTTCGTATTCCAAAGCTTTAATCTCATTGACGAGCTGAATGTCTATGAAAACGTGGAATTGCCTCTCATCTACCTCAAGATGAAAGCGTCTGAGCGAAAAAATATGGTAGAAAATGTGCTGGACCGCATGAAGATCGGCCACAGGAAGAAACATTTCCCACAACAGCTTTCAGGTGGTCAACAACAACGTGTAGCCATAGCAAGGGCAGTGGTAGCGAATCCAAAATTGATCCTGGCCGATGAGCCTACAGGAAATCTCGACTCAAAAAATGGTTTTGAAGTGATGAAACTCTTAACCGAACTCAACAAGGAAGGGACGACCATCGTAATGGTGACCCACTCAGACAGGGATGCAGCCTTTGCGCATCGTGTGATTAATCTCTTTGACGGGAAAGTGATAACTGAGGAAGAAAAGAGAAAATTAGAAAATGTGCTGGATCCCGACGCCATTGACATCTAGAGACTTAAATAAAGCACTATGAATCTCCTCCGTTTTACTTCTGCAAATACTACCAATATAGCCAGCAAGTCAAGTGTACAAGCTATAATCTACGTGTTCATTTTCACCGTCTTGATCTTTTCCGGCTGTCAGGATCCAATAACGGGACCCTCAAATATCCCCTCTGAAAAATCCTTATCTCAATTCAAGGGAAAAGTCAGTGCACTGATGAACGCCATCAATGTGAAAAATTATGGGTATGTGATTGCGACCAACAAGGAGGTGATTAACACTTTTGAGCAGGGTATTACGACAGATACGGAATTTCCAATTGATGAAATCGATCGCATGTTATATTCAACCAGTACGTTAAGGCTTGTTGAAAGCGACCAGCTAAATATTTCAGAGTCCCTGGCTAACAAAGGTACCGTCAAGGAAATATTATCCTTCACGAATCGTATTGCCAACGCCAATCAGGATAATTTCATGCTGATCATGGATAAGATCACCTCCACAGGGGGAAAGGATATCAATGGATCTGTTTCTGGTTTAGCGAGTGACCTGAACATGAATAAAACCTCCTTTAAAGAAGGTAAAATACACAGTACACTTCAGGATCTTTTCAGGTTCTCACAAGCTATTGATAACCAAAAGTTATTCGAAACAGAGGATACCCATGAATTGATGTTCCGGCCGGTCTACCTGGATAATGGAGAACGGATGCCAACGGGTTTAGGATGCTTTATTCATCTCTCTGACAATGGTAAAATCATTTGGTCTGCTGGTCAGTCCGAAGACTACGCTTCCCTCTTAATAAAATCCGAATCAGATAGCATCAGCCTGATTCTTGTGGCTCAATCTCAAGCACTCAACAAGCCTTTAAAGCAAGATTTCGGCAATCTTTTGAACTCCACAATCTATTATGCATTCAGCCAGTATCTCTTGACATCAGACTCATTGCAAGCTCCGGAGATTGATTATTTCGATCACGAGGAAGCCATAAAAAAAGCGGTAGTATCAACACTTGAAACCGATCATCGTGATAAGACCTATCATGAGCTATTAGCTTATGCAAAGCTTTTCAATGCCTCTAATCATCAAGCCGGACTGGAAAAACTGTCTTCAGTTTATGGTGAAGTATTTGTAAAGGATCCACCTATCAGCACATTGCTTTCCGATTCGAAGGCATCAATTACAAATGCAATGGATTACATGCAATATAAAAGACCATTTACTTTGGATGAAGAAAAATCGATAGGGATATTCGGTACTGCTGAATACAGCAAGCAGATGTTGCTCAACCCCTGGGAATATGACCTGGTTGATTTGTATTTCGACATAAGTCACGAGAGAGCCAAAGGTTTCAACACAAGTGACGACCGTCAATATCGGTTTCATTATGACTGGGCCATGTCTACTGGAAATGCGCCTACACTTGAAGGATTTCTGATCACACAATCCGAACCCACAGCTAACAGTTACAATCTGGAAGTAATGATCCCGAGGGAAACCTTTTTCAATACAGATACTATCAGGTTTGTTGAAGGAATGCAATTCGGATTTGACCTGCTGCTGTCAGACAATGATGGGAATGGTCAGGAGAGCATTTTATCCTGGTGCTCTGACAAAGGGACGACCCCATGGACCAACACCTCCACTTATGGTTCCATGTTGCTGGTCAATTACACTACCGGGAGATCTGATACCGCTTATTTTGCACCTAAGAGTAAAGGAAAGATTACCCTTGATGGGAAAAATACAGGTGAATGGAATGGCATTCCGTTCAACATGCCTAAAAAAGAATTCAACCTGGAAAATACTAAACCAGAGGATCTCTCCGGTAGATTCCGGTTTCAATGGGATGAAAACAACATTTACTTTTTCATTGAAGTATCAGATGAGTTTAAGAAGAAAATTGAAAAAACAGCTGATTTTGGCTGGATAACGAATGCAGACCAGGATACGGTGTGGATCCAGTCTGTGGATATCTGTGAGCCGGCCGGTGGGGATGCTTCCAACTTTTTGGTAAGCACGACTACCCGGTTGCCTGCCGGAGATTATGTACTTCATTACGTGACGAATCAGTCCCATTCCTTCGGGCGATGGACAAAGGAAAGACCTCAGTTAACATTTAGTGGGATAATGGTGTACTAGTGTATGGAAAAAGGGCGAGGTGACCCACGCTCCTGGCTAACCATATCCACAATTTCGCTTAAAGTGACAACAATTAATCTTACAAATTCTTTTTGAGATGAATAGACTTTAAAATTTCTGAACCTATGCTAAAAAATTATCTAAAAATCGCCTGGAGAAACTTAACCAGAAACAAGCGTTTCACGATCATCAATATTCTCGGATTAGCGCTTGGGTTCACCTGCTGTATCCTGATTTTTCTATTTACCCAATACCACCTCAGCTTTGACAACTTCCATGAGAAATCTGAACGGATTTATCGGATAGTTACGGAAGAGCGTCGCGATATCATTGATTATACTGCAAGCGTTCCCCCTGCTCTTGGTCCGGCATTCAGAGCTGATTATGATTATGCAGAAAAAGTAGCTCGTATTGTCAACGAAGATGATAAAATCATTTCTCTTACCCTAAATGACACAAAACAAAAATACAGTGAAGACATAGCCTTCGTTGAGAAAGAATTCTTTGAAATATTTAACTACCCACTGATCTTAGGGAATTCCTTCGATTTTTTTGCTGAGCCAAACACGGTGGCTATCACCAGTAAGATGGCTTCAAAACTGTTTGGAGATATCGATCCGATAGGCCAGTCTTTGAGGTTAGACAACAGGATTGAGCTTACTGTTAGAGGGGTATTGAAGGATCTACCCATTAATTCACATCAACAATCCGAAATTTTCATTTCCTATCGTACTACCAAAGAGTTCGGAGGATTTATCGCAGAAGATAGTTGGAATGGAATTACAACAACCCTGCAATGTTTTACCTTATTAAAAGAAAATATCTCGCCCGATCTGGTAGAAAATGAGTTACAAAAGTATGGTGCTGTACATCGACTGAACGCGAAGAATAAGCATCATTATAAGCTCCAGCACATCTCTGATGTTCACTACAACACACGTTACGGGGGAGCGATCTCTCATCAAACAATTATCGTATTCTCCTTCATTGGTCTCTTTCTAATCCTGGCAGCCTGCATCAATTTCATCAATATGTCCACAGCTCAGGCCATCAGCAGGTCGCGTGAAGTGGGTGTTCAGAAAGTCCTGGGCAGTTACCGCTGGCAGCTTTTCAGACGATTTATGAGTGAAACAGCCCTATTGAGCCTCTTCTCATTGTTGTTGGGACTCATTTTGGCTTTTCTGCTCCTGCCATACCTCAACGAGTGGTTTGATGTCAATGTAAATGCCTGGCAATTAGTCAGCCTGTCAACATTAGGTTTCATAGGTATGTCATATATTGGTATTACAGTATTTGCAGGATTATATCCCGGATTGCTATTATCTGGTATTTCACCGGTACTTGCCCTGAAAGGTAAAATCACCCAGCAACACGTAGGAGGACTACTCACCCGCAAATCACTGATAGTTACTCAATTTGTGATCTCCCAGATTTTGATTGTAGGTATGATCGTAATCGGGAAACAAATGCACTATGCCCTCAATACTGATCTGGGATTCGACAAAGAAGCCATCGTCACATTGGAGATTCCTGGCAAGCTGGATAAAGAGAAAAAAAATTCCCTGAAAAACAGGATACTGGATATACCAGGTGTAGAAATGGTCAGTTCGTGTATTGCCCCCCCGTCATACAATAAAAACTGGGGAACGAGTGTTCGGTTTAGTGATCATGTGGAGAATGAGGAATTTTCGATACAGGTAAAAGTAGCTGACCAGGACTACCTGGAAACTTTTGATCTAAAATTGATAGCTGGCAGGAATTACTTCCCTTCAGACTCGATCAAAGAGTTTGTGGTCAATGAAATGCTGGTCAGAAAATTAAATCTGAAATCACCTGAGGAAGTCATTGGCAAAACACTGCATGTAAACAGATCTACCACCGGGATCATTGTTGGGGTGGTGGCTGATTTTCATAACCTGGACCTACGGGCTGAAATCACCCCCATTTTTATTACTGACCTGGATTTTGCTCAGAATACCTACGCTGTTAAGATCAATATGACAGGTGCAAAAAATACCATCAGCCAGATAGAGGAGCGATGGAGTGAAGTATTCCCCGACTACATCTTTGACTACGAATTCCTCGATGCCCATATCGCCCGGTTTTACGAATCCGAGACCCGGACTCTCAGGCTGATCCAGATATTCACCTTCCAGGCAATATTTATCAGCTGCCTGGGTATGTTTGGCTTGATCTCGTTCCTGGTCAACAGAAGAATTAAAGAAGTAGGCGTGCGAAAAGTGCTGGGCGGAAGCATTGCACATGTGTTGTGGTTGTTCCTGAATGACTTTTTCAGGCTGGTGCTGGTAGCAGCTATCGTGGCCATTCCAATTTCATGGTTCGTGATGGAAAATTGGCTGCAGAATTTTGAGTTTAAGATAAAAATGGGTTTCTGGATCTTTGGTCTGGCCATTGCTGCAAGTCTTGTAATTACAATTTTTACCGTAGGATTTCAGACCATTAAGGCTGCTATGGTGAATCCGGCGAAGATTTTGAGAAGTGAATGAACTCTCTGATTTAATGTCTATACCAATAAATATTATAATTCAATATTGAATTCCATATCTTTAATCTATGTAAAAGAATACAAGTGTCACATTAGGTGCTCATTTCGATGAATTTTATTCAGCGCCAGATTAAAAAAGGCAGGTATGGTTCTACAATTGAGTCTATCCGTGCAGGTCTGCGACTCCTGGAACTGGAGGAGGCTAAGCTGGAAGCTTTGAGACTTGCATTGGATGAAGGAGAGCAAAGTGGAAAGGCAGATTACTCGCTAAATGACCTGATTGCTGAACTAGATGGGGAATATTTGTGGGCTTTCATTTAACCATTAAGGCGATGAAAGGCTTAAAAAGCATTGCCAGGTATACACAACAAGAATGGGGTATCAATCAGCGAAACAGGTATCTTTCCCTAATTGATCAGGCTTTTCAAGACCTTGCAGAGAAACCTCAGACATGTCGATCATGTGACTACATAAAGTCTGGTTACCGAAAATTCAAAGTAGGTAAACATCTAATCCCCATGTAGTCCCACGCCTTGATTTAAAATTAAAACTTGTGGCGGACTTTCCAATCCCCACTAAAATATCTTGACCGATGAAACCCCATTCATAGCATTTGTTCTGCCTCTTATAAGACCTCCTGATTCCATTGCCATTTCTTGATCCCTTTTTCTTTGAGTTGGTTTGTGATATGCTCATCAGTCCAATGCATTATGTTAGTATACTCAATGCTTGGAGAGTTAAGTACAATGTCTACCGCTTGATCAATTAAGTTCTTGCGTTCAGAGGCCTTCGAATTTTCTGCAAAGGAGATTTGGAACACCTTCAAATTCGGTATTCTCTTGACCTCTTGAAAACCTTTCAGTCTGACATTGTTGTGCACATGCAGCCTTTTCAGTTTTTCAAGTTTGTCTAAACGTGGAATATCTTCAAGTTTAGACATTCCTTCGAATTCAAGAATTTCCAAGTTATAAAGGGAGTTAAGGAAATCGAAGTTGGGGATCTGCCTAACCCTACTGAATTCAATGGACTTCAGAGATTGAATCTTCGTTAATGATTCAAGATTTTTATAGCTGCCGAAAAGAAGGTTCAACTCACTTAGCTCTCTTAATTCAGTAAGGAAGTCTAGATTTTCTTTCTTGATACCTCTAAATGTTAGTTTATTAAGCTTTTTAAGATGCTGAACGCTTTCTATTCCCTTTTTCATTCCATCGACATACAAGGAGTCTAATTGCTGGAAGTTTTCAATAAAAGAGATATCTGTTGCTGTTGACTTGGTTTCCTCAATTCCGAAATGCTTTAGGTCTTTATTTTGCCCAAATGGTGTAAAATCCTTTGACAGAAACGAGGCTATCGTAATACTTCTAATGTTTGGAATTTTGCTAAAGAAGGAAAAATCATTCTCGTCATACCATAGAACTCTCATCCCAATTTCAGGGTGGAGTTTGAATAGTTCATTCAGAGTTCTCCAAGTTTTTTCAGCTGGATTCTTAAATTCATAAAATTGCAATGAGTGTAGGTGAGGTTCACTTATAATTTTGGTTATATCAGATGTTGAAATGTTGTCAATAATATTGACGTTGCCGCTAAAATTCTTCCATTTTTCTTTTTTACTGAAAATCATCATGAGTAGCACAGTGAGGCATAACGCTCAGGTAAATGCTGTGTGGCCCGAGCTTTATTAATGGCACTAAAGTAGCGATTCTGGCTCCAACTCACAACGGTTCAGATACAGCGCGTTACACAAGCATTTTTCCGAGTGTCAGAAAAAAAGTAGAAGGCACAGCCCTTTCCAAAAGCCAGAAATCGCGGTTTGTTTAGCACTGGAAGTGGCAGATAGGCAGTAGCCACATGCATTTTTACCGCTTGTTATGGACTTTAGTTTTTCGACCTTAACCAGAGTATTTCCTCCTTCAAGTCCTTAGCCGCTTTGAGTTTTATTTCGGCTAGTTGAATTCCAATGTCAAACATGAAGTCAGAATCTTGTTCATAATCACGAGGTGGGGGTTCAGGGGTATAACCATCAAATAGAATCCGTTGAGGTTCGAATATGGATCTTGATAATCCACACTCGGAAATTGAAATCATGCCTTTCTTTCCTTTGTTCGCATAAATAAGCCAAGTTTCGTTTTCTTTCGGATATATGTCGCAGCTTGTCAAGGCGTGTCCTTTAATAATGATTCCGACCTCTGTTCCCTTAAAGCCTTCGGTCACTCTGAGTTCAAATACCACGTTGTTGAACCAACCTTTCTCTTTATACTCTTCACTCTTGTAAACCTTGACGACTTCAGCAACAAAGACTAAGTCAGAGTTCTCAAACTCTTCCAGTTGAGCTTCTTTCAAGTCTTCAATTCCTATGCATTGACACGCATAGGAGTTCAGATGAACAGAAGCAAAAAGTGTTAGTATTAATATCCTTATGACCATGCGGTATTGTCCATAACACCCGTATATAACGCGTGTGCCTACACTGGCAATTAGCTCTAAAATAGTGAATCTGCCGGTGCTAGCAAAGTATCCAAGGGGCACTGCATTCAGCAGATCAAAAAATTCCTGCTCTCTCCACATCAATAGAAAGCCTTGCTGTTCCCAGCGGCAGCTGAACGGTGGAGCTCCACAGTCTGTAGCTAGTAGCACTTAGCACATGCGGCCATACACAATGTTACCTTCCGTTTCTATTTCGTATCGTCAACAATCCATGGTTCACGGCAGCAATTCACCGAGTCAACATTCAAGAGTTCCAGAAGTTTGTCTCTATTCCAGTTCAAATGCGAGTATCGATAACTCTCGAATAGTAGGTTGTAGGCTGATTGATGCATCCCGATTTTCCTCAGGTATTCAAAATGTTGGTTAGCTAGATCTAATGAGATTGAATCCGAAATCTCTCTTATCGTGACAAGGTTATACAACGTATCATTAACTAAATCCTCGTTCGGTTTGGTTAAGTGATCTTCATAAAGTTGAGCGCTCAGGTCGATCAATACTTTGTAGACCATTTCGTGGTTGTTTTCACTCTTCCTTCTATTCCAGAATTCTCTGTAATATATTGAGAAAATCGTGTCTTGTTCATATGTGAGAACCAGACTGTCTAAAAGTTCGTTCATAGGCTTTCTGATTAGAATTCCATATGAGTTAATCGTTGAAAATCTATCTTCTTGATTAATCAATTTTCGATATCCGACCTTTTTTAGTGTTTCATGAATCATCCGGATGTTTTCTGGTCTTCTAATCCACTGTTCGTAAATGAATCCTTGGTTCTCACCATCCTGCCACATGGGTTCGAGAGGGTTGAAGAATGAGAGTTGCTTTTCAATATATCCTACAGGTTTTTCCGTTTCTGTTGATCCGTTAGAGCACGAGAATGAAACAATGACCAATAGTAGGAATAAGTATCTCATTGGAGGTATGGAAGGTAACGCCCGTGTATGGCGCTGTGTGCGCCCCACTGGCTAATAGCAGCAAAATAGTGAAATCTGCCGGTGCTTCCAAAGTATCCAAGAGGCAGTGCGATCAGAAGATGAAAAACTCCTGCGAACAGGGCTTTGTAGAAAGCAGAAAAGTATCCTCAGCGGCAGATTCACGGTCGAGTTCCACTGAATCTGGCTAAATGCTCAGTTCGCACATGCGTCCATACACAATGTTATGCCTCGTTAGTTTTTCTCCAATGCAGAGTTAACCTCGTTCTGTTGATAGTTGCTGAGCTTTATTTGACTCTTGATATCGTTATAAGCTGGATTTGGATATTTTCCAATTGCTATTACTATATCCGGAAGATGATACTTTAATGCTGTTGGATGTCCTTCGTTGATAGTTTTTTGAAAGAGTTCTCTGGCAGTCTCTCCGTCAAATTGAGCGATTGCCTCATACATCGTTGCGATCATTGGGTAGTCAAATCCTCCAGGCTTTTTTATTTCTTTGTCGTGCACTGCCTTTAGGTCGTTCAATAGTGTTTGACTTGGAAATTCCCTAATGGCTTGCATACCATAATAATCCAGTTTACGGTCAGAAATTAGGGGCCTTAATAATTCTAAGTCTTGTTCCTTTTTGTATTTGGCCAAAGCGACATATGCTGCCGGTGTTCCTTCTTCATTAATTATTTCCTTAATCCGCTCATAATATTTTGGTAAAGGTTCCAATTCAGATATTATTCTTGACTTCCAATAGCTGTTGATGTTACTATAAAGTAAAAGGCTGTCGAGTTCTTGCTTTTGAGTTAAAGTGAGTCTGATGCTTTTGTTGTCAATGTATTCTGGCGTGAGAAGGTCTATATAAAAATCTACAAGAAGTTCCTCGTCAATAATACAACCGAAAAAAGTTGTTACGGTAGCAGTATCTTCAAGGGTTGATTTTAAAATTTCAAAGGTTTCTTTATCCTTCTTAATGGTTAATAGCCAAAATGCATAACCACGCACTGCGGAGCTTGGGTGTGCTGTTAAAATCCGAAGTTCATCTTTAGTTGCGGTTTTGCCAAGTTCTTCGAACCGATCATATTGATCTGATCGCTCCCCAGCAAAGCCAATTCCCGCGCTATGAATTTCATTGACCTTTGAAATCCCCTTTACAATTTTCAAAGTTTTAGGGTTGATTAGTTCTTCTTTGAATTCAATCTTTTGAGCAATGGCCCCAAAAGTTAAAATCGAAAAAAGTATGTAGGTTATGATTTTCATGGCAGTATGAGGCATAGCCAAGCTAGCAGGTGTGCGCCTACCAGTTGTAACTAGCACAAGATAGCGAAACTGCCCAACTACCACAACAGCCTGCCTGCCGGCAGGCAGGTATCTACGAAGCACTGCGTTCCACAGATAAAAGCCAGAACCTGCAGAAGATCCCAAAAGGTGATGAAGTAGCAGAATGGGCAGTGAGCGATCAAGTCCTACAGGCCCAGGCAGCAAAGCACTTTGGCGCATAACTGCTAGCACATGTTAGCGCTCTACTACCAGGTTAGCCGAGATTTTGTTAGTATGTCTATTTCGATGTTGTTACTCCAAGTTCTTTTGATTTCACAGTAAAGTTCCCATTCGTTTCCACTATCCGTTCTCCTTGTTCTGAACACACGTTGATTCACCGTGTGGTGTAAAAACGCCTCGATTGGTATCCCGTTAATGTTACCTAGAGATAGATTTATTCCATACCTTATTGATTCGACAAAGTTGAGTGGTCGTTCCGATAGAATCTCAAATCCCAAAGTTCGAAATTGTTCTTCCAATTTAGTCGTTAGCACCTTGCTTCTCTGATATTTCTTGTTAACAAAAACGAACAGGATGAAAGTTAGGACGCCAATTGTTACTAGAGTAGCAAATTGATGTTCTTGGGGAAGAATTTGAAACATAAGCCAAATCATTAGGATCATTGACACTTCAATTCCAATGTTTACAAAGATGATTTTTCTGTCAAATAATGCTCCCATGTGACCGCTAACGCTAAGCTAGCAGGAGTGCGCCCCGAGCTTGGCAAGTTCCGTTAAAACTAGTGAATCTGCCGGTGCTTCCAAAATTTGCAGAAAGCACTGCGCATAGAAAGAGAAAAACTCCTGCGAGCTGAGGCCAGTAGAAAGTACAGTCATTTCCCAGCGGCTGATTCATGGTGATGTTCGCACTGAAGTTTGTAAAGTGGCAGTTGGCGCATTCATGCTAGCGATTGTTAGGATTTGTCATTTACCACAATGTTGATTCCGTTCTTCTTGAGTTCCCTCATTGTTAAGATAAGATCATGGTAATGGCGTTCGTTACCCAGTCTGAAAAGTTCGGTGTAGGTTTGTCTATTTGTTACAACGGTAATTCTGTTCGAAACTCCATCACTTCGTTCGTAAGTTGAATGGTAGGGAACCATCTGCCCCTCATATTTATCAATATCGATTTGAATGGAGTTAATCTCGTTCATGTCGATTTTCAGTTTGTCAATTCGAAGAAATTTCGATGTTAGTTCAAGGTCTCTTCCCAAGTTACCCCGAATGTTCTCCTTCTTACCCATATCGTGAAATCTGACGAATGCTGACATACCTACTACAGCTAATATGGATATTGTCATAATCCATCCAGGTACTTCAAATTGATACAGTAAATACATGACAAGCATTAAAATGATCAAAATCAGGATGTAGTTAAGTGTTGGTTGCCAAACACTTGGTTGCTCGTCATCTCTGTTAAATGTTGTAGTTCGAAAGTCCAATTACGTCTTGTAGAAGATAAATTCTAACGTTCAGTGTATGGTGTCGTAGCATCCCGGAGGGTGCTATGCACTATACACAGTGTTACCCACTTTATTAATTTTTCATCCTTATTAGTTCAAGATGTTTCTTACTTAAAAACTCTTCAAAATCAGCTTTATATCTCTCAGCCTTTTCAAGGGGAATAATTTGCAATAATTCTTTTCCAGCCTTTGTCAATGCAACACCATTGAATCGTGCCGTTTTATCATATTTCTCTTTGTCCTTGGGTCTCAGTGCATAGTGCTCGTTTCCGTACTTCAAGCTAGCTGCTACGTTCATTTGTTCGTTTACAATACACGGGGCATAGTTCATATAAGAGTTATAGTCAGTAATTATTAGACCGTACTCTTGTAAAATATTAAGGTTATCAAAAGACAGTCCGTACTGAGTTAATGAGTTAGATGCAGCATTGCCATTTAGAGAAACAACACGTGCATCGAAGATTTGAACACCACCTAAATACATTGAGACACTTTGAGAACAGAGCTTTTGGAAAAGTTTGGCAGCTTGGTTGTCTAATTGAGACATAAGTCTTACTGTCCTAATTGAAAAACTACCAGGTTTTTGTATTTCGCCTGAGAGAATTCTTCCAAATATAAGCTTCATATCATCGGAGGATTTCAGTTTAGCGTGGTTTTCAAACTCATTTAGCCAGTCATCACTAATTTCTTCGCTTGGCGGCTCCTTTTCTTTGTATTCTTCATTATTTAAGTTATTGGCAGCATTCATTCCAATTTCATCTAAATTGAGCTGTTCCTTAATAACTTTAGAAGCAAACTTTTCTGAAGCCTTGTTTACATATTCTTTGGGTACATCTAGCTGTTCTGATAAAATTTCACCTTGCTTTTCAATAATTTTTATCCGTGCTTTTGATTCAGCCCTAATTTCTTCAGCCTTACTTTGAAGTTTTGCTACAGGTATATCAACTGCCGCTGTACATAGTTGCCCAAATGCTTTAAAGAAGTTTTTTCTAATGGGTGCGGGAACTCCCGTGACAAGAGTTTCAATCGTGTCAGTTATTTGTTCTAGTCCTGATTCTTCTTTTTCCATTTTGAATTATTGGGGATAACGCCCGTGTATGGCGCGTGTGCCTACACTGGCTAACAGCTCTAAAATAGTGAATCTGCCGGTGTTGGCAAAGAATCCAAGAGGTACTGCATTCAGAAGATTAAAAAACTCCTGCGCTCCTCAAGTCAAAAGATGGATTACCGTTCCCAGCGGCAGATGAACGGTGGAGCCCCACAGACAATGGCTAGTAGCACTTAGCACATGCGGCCATACACAATGTTACAGCCCGTTTTTATCCGTTCGTTTACCAGTTCTGAGAGAGTTAAGATGAAGTTAACTACTGGTATGGATGTTACTGCGAGAATGTTGGCCGTTCGATGTTTGAGTTGGAAAAAGGCGTAAAGCAGCGTTCCTCCTGCTGCTAAATAGTAGAAAAGTCCGTAGTTGGGGAGGTTCAGCAAAACAGGAGTTGAGTTGATAATAGCAATCAGTAGGAAAATTGAAAAAAGAGTTCGCTGGTCATTCTTAATCTTGTTAGTCTGCACCAGATAAAGACTCACTAAAAGAGTTAGGAGGTAGAGAATTGCGGCTACAGAAGTTAAGGTTGCAACTCCAATAAGAGTTAGTCCGAAAGATGTTGCCAGTAGTCCACCAATCCAGTTCGAAGTTCGTTCATTGTTGCGAAAGATGTAGAAGATGGTAATTCCAATTGCGAGAAACTTGATAAAGAGAATCTTATCCATCTACCCAATCTATTTTAATTTGTTAAGTTGAATTTCCAATGATCGAATACCAGAGTTCTCAACTTCGACCAAATACTTCGGTTCGATCAAGAAAGAAGTTCTTTCGGCTTCACCGATGACAGTTGTTCCATCATACGCAATGAGAGTTATAGTATCGCCAGCAACTTCGTATGTCCCTTCAGAAGTTATCTCGACAGATGAGTAGCCGAGTTGCCAAGTTTGATCGTTGTAAACACCAAGCCAAATTCCTCCAATAGGAGCTTCACGATACGCCGATAAAAGTAGTTGTTCAGTTTTCGGGTTGGGTGGATAAAGAATTGTCTCCTGCACAAGGATTAGGACGATTACCGCCAAAGTTGTCGTTGCCAGGCTAATTCCAGACCGTTTCCAATTTTTGGAGTTCTTTTTGAAAATTGCTATTACTACAAAAGTTAGAGTTGTTATAAGTCCAACAAATGCAACTAACAATATCAGGAGTCCAAAGAGAAACATTTTCGAGTTGGTCTAATGGGCTGTAACAATTGGTTATCCGCAGGTTTATTGCGGATAACCACCATATGTCTATTCAAATCTAATGGATTTTCCCTCAAACAGGTGCGTATCAAAAGAAGAACTGTCGCTACTACTTGGCGAAAGTGCAATACACCTTCACAGACCAGGCCAAAGAATGCTTATGTGAATTAGCTGGTACAGGTGAGGTGAACTAACGTCCAGAAAAGCCCATCGAGTGTATCATTTGTTGGCAACCATAATTTTCCCATTTTGCCACCCTTTTGGCAAATACAAATTCAGTCCTGTGGACTTTTCAACATCAATTAGATTGTTTCGGAGTTCAATACTTCTTAATCCGATTTCCAATCTGTTTTCATTTACCCTTTTGAGTACAGTGCTGTTGGGAATTTTGCCAATGAATCCACATGCAGTCAACTCATGTCCTGTCAGACCAGCCGTCTTCCAATCTTCTATTTGGGCTAACTCGTAGGGCGATATTTCACCCCGCTTTAAGGCTTCAATCAATTTTGGTTTCAATTGCGTGTACAGGGTATCCTTTGAATTATAGTTGAGCGATATAGAGTTATGATGACATAAAATAACTGACGCCCATAGATTATTTCCAATTAGTTGTTCTCCCGGATAGCCATGTTGATGCAGAATGCTATCAAGGGACTGCAGCTGTTCTTCACTATGAGGAGCAAATTTCTTTTCGGCATATTTATCCCGAGCTTTTTGTCCAATTCTGAATAGTGCTCCAAACGCCTTTTTCTGATCCTTCTTAAACATTTCATGGACTTGTGCTTGAATTTGCAAATTCAGTCTTAATAAGTAGGCCTTGTGAAGCGAATCATAAGAAGATACAATCGTCAACCACTCTGCATGTTCCCTTAAGGGTCTTAATCTTTGATTTTTAAGGATATTCTCAAGCGTCCAGCCAGCCTTGATTCCAAGCTGTAAAAAGGTTAATCCCAGCTCGTAGTCCTTTTCATGTGTACTGAGTTCAGTAGCGACTTTGATGTCTCTTAGAAACAAAAAATCAAACTGATTAAAAAGAGCGTCAAATTGAACAATTGCGGAAGCGTATTTTCCTTCAACAATTAGTTTTTCGCATTCAATTACTTTTGAATGGTAACTCAGGTAGCTTTTCTGGGCACTACACTCAGTAGAAACAAAAAGCCAGCCCGACAGAAAAAGAATTTGATAAAATTTTGTCATCAAAGTTAACATTACATGTCTGTTGCCCACATCTTTCAGGGTGACTATTCGGGTGGTAAGGTCTGGAATCTCCACAAATCTACCCCCAAGCCTGCTTATGACGCCTTCTAAACCTGTGCGGTGGGTCCCCTGTAGGGGTTTCGGGGGCGTGCGATGGCCTTACCTCACCCCTGCCGCGGCAGGCATGCTGCCTAAAGGCATCCCTATCGGGACCAGCCCAACGTCATCCAGTTTTTTGTTTTCTTAGATCGAACTCACGTTAATGTATTTTATTGAGTGCCTGCAACTGTTATTTTCCCATCGTGCCATGGCCCCAATGTGAACTTCATTCCAGTCTTTTTCTCTATGTCAATTAAGTTGTTTCTTGTTTCAATTGAGCGAATGCCTAACTGTTGTCTCAATTTATTCGTTTCAGCAAGGTCATCTGATGTCAATTCCTGCACATAACCATAGCCTATTTCTTTTCGCTGGGACTTTACTAAAATGTACCATTCGTCAATGATGGCGAAGTAATAAGGAGACATTTCACCCGACTGAATACCTTCCAATAGCTTTGGTCTTAAATATGGGTACAAAGTATCTTGTTCAGTATATTTCTGTGATATTGAATTATGATGGCTCAGCAGTCCCCAACTCCATTTATCGTTTCCTACTAATTTATCTCCAGGGTAACCATGTTCATTTACAATCTCAATGACCCGTTTTATTCTTTTTTCACTTTTTGGTGCGTATATGTTTTCAGCAAATCTGTCTTGAGACTTTGAAGTAAGGAAGAACAATCCAAGAAAAGCTTGTCTTCGATCTTCTTTGAAAAGTCTTTTCATTTCTTTTGCTACTTGTAAATTCAGACCAGACAAATATTGTCTGTGAAGATTATCATAGTCCTTTTTGATGCTTTCCCATTCATCAAAATCTTTAAGTTTTTTGAGGTAATTGTAACGCTTAATGGACTTCATTGTCCAGCCATTGAGTATCCCTTTTTGTAAGTAGTCAAATGCTAATTCAATTTCTCCGACATGAAGAGCAATTTGTGTTACGATTTTATAATCCTTTAGAAAGGGTGAGTCATAAGAAGCCAGGGTTTGGTTATATAACTTTAACGCCTCATCATACTTTTCTATTCCAACCAGTCTTTCTGCTTCAGTAATTTGTGAATGATAATGCATGTAGTTTTCTTCCACGTTTGCATTGGCAATTGCACCATAACTAAGTACCAATGTCAGCATTACTTTTTTCATAAAGAAGCTCTTGATTTCTTGTGATGTATCAGCGAAACTATTAGAAGGAACTTAAGGTCTTGCTTTTATTAACAGTTCATAACAATTATTTACAATTATTATGATTGGTTAAGCTTATTGAGCGGTCATAGTTGTTAGTTGCCGAATTAAGAGTTTTTGCATAGAACGATCTGATAATTGGTTCTTACAACCATTTTCTACTGTTCAATTTATGACACTCACTGTATAAATTTTTGACCTTCCAATTTACTTTGATTCAAAACTTCCTGAATATCAATGCGTTATGATTCTGGCATGTTTTAAGATTATTGTTTTAGGAGTAATTAGTTGATTATAAATATGGAGGCGGAGGCAGATAATTCATGGTGAAGAAATCTGACTTCTGTCTTCCATATTTTTTGATTAAATGAAAACCCATTACTCAACATCATCTTTTCCGTGTATTTTGAAATTTAAAGAGAACAATACTTCAGGTTTGATGGCTGAAAAAATATTGCAAAAAATGCCTGAAGTGTGCTATGCGGTGAGCTATACCACCACCTTTTAAAAGCTACTTGGCTTCTTCATGTCAGTCAAATTCAAGTAGCAGTGCCTGTCCATTTTCTTACACATCATGTATAAAATTTTGACGGGTCAAAATCCAGTATAATTACAAGTTTCTGATAATCAATGAGTTAGATAACTGGCATACTTTAAGTTATTACCAGTATGCAAATAATGCATATATACACGCCAACAGGAGATACTATCTTATTTGAGGATAGTCTCTCCTTTTTATTTTGTGCAACAATGGTCGCAAATGAAAAGAGTGGATAGCCACTTGTTCAATTTATGGACATTGTGTTGTCAAATATTTTTACAAAAATCATCTGTATTTATTTGTAAATATCTGAATTTCAGCCACTTTCAATTAAGGCATGCTTTTTTGTACTGATCTAATGAGAACTAAAAGATCTAACTATGCTTAAAAACTATCTAAAAATCGCCTGGAGAAACCTTGTAAAGCATAAAGTCTTTTCTCTGATCAATATAGCCGGATTAACCATCGGGGTGACTACCTGCATCCTGATCACCATCTATATCCAGCATGAGACAAGTTATGATACTGATGTAACAGAAGGAGATCGGGTCTACAGAGTATTAAAGTCATTTGATATTGATGGTACCTGGATGAGAGGGTGGTCTATGTCTGCACCATTGTCGGGTACGATCAGTGAAATTTTTGAAGAAACAGAACTCACCGGCCGAATTATGGCCAACAATCTCTTTTTTGGTGCGGGAAGCAACGATATCCGCATTGAAGGCAGCGCAAATGAGTTTCACGAAGCAGGATTTGCATACGCAGACCCATCAATCCTTGAAATATTTCAAATCGATATGGTTTATGGTGATGCTGCTACAGCCCTGAATGAACCGAATACAATCGTCATCTCTGAAAAAATTGCTAAAAAATTCTTTAATAATGAAAACCCGGTTGGTAAATCAATTCTTCTTAAAGGAGACAATGAAAATCCTCGTAGAATAACTGCCGTAATGAAGAGTTTTGCTTCAAACTCCCATCTACAGTATGATTATTTTTTAACACTTTCCGGGGTAGAGCTGGGGCAGGGTGAGCAACAAAGATGGACACAAAACAACTACTTTGTTTATGTTAAGCTGAAGCCCTCCACCAATGTTCCGCTCTTCGAAAAAAAGTTCTCCGATGTAATTATCAGTGACTATATCAAACCAGCCTTTATTGCATTCAACAGGGAATTGGGTAGCACCATTGACAAGAGAATGTATTATGCGTTGCAACCCCTGACAGATATCCATCTTTATTCAAGTGATATCACCGAATATGATCCACGCGGGGATATTAAGATCATTCAGCTCTTTGCTGCTATAGCCATTTTCATCCTGCTGATTGCCTGTATCAATTACATTAATCTGACGACAGCCAAATCAGCTAATCGTGCTCCGGAGATTGGTCTGAGAAAAGTCATCGGGTCGCAACGAAGCAGCCTCATCGGTCAGTTTATCGTTGAATCATTTATCATCACCTGTTTTGTTTTTGCTGCAGGATTGGTTCTAGCCACCGTTTTACTCCCCTATTTTAACGAGCTGGCAGGAAAAAGTCTATCCATTCCATGGAATGAAAGTTGGTTCATCCCTTCACTCATCGCCGGAATGATCCTTGTCGGACTGATCGCCGGGCTTTACCCTGCGCTCTATCTTTCGGGTTTTAATCCACTACAAATTTTGAAGGGTCGTTATTCTCAAGGACTGAAATCAAAAAGATTCAGAACGGCCCTGGTGGTGTTTCAATTTGCTATTTCCACCTTCCTGATTGTCAGCACACTGGTGATCTTCAGACAAATGAATTTCATTTTGAATACGAAGGTTGGCTACGAAAAAGACCAGGTGATCCAGCTTCTGGGAACCAACATGATAGGGGACCAAATTGAAACCTTCAAAGAAGAGCTTTCAAAAGTAAATGGTGTGGAGAGCGTGAGTGTGAGCGACTACCTTCCCATTGAAGGGACGAAAAGAAATGGGAATAGTTTCTACAGCGACGAACGGCCTGACGATGCTCCTGTACCTGGTCAGGCCTGGATCATTGATGAGGATTACATTGAGACTTTGGGCATGAACCTGATAGCAGGAAGAAATTTTTCAAAGCAAATGTCTACTGATGGGCAGGCAGTTATCATCAATGAGACAATGGCAGAAAAATTGGGTCTCGAAGATCCCGTAGGGCGGATTCTGGTCCGTTTTGGTAGGAAATGGAACATCATCGGAATGGTGGAGGACTTCAATTTTCGCTCATTAAAGCAGAATATAGAACCCCTGGCATTATTTTATGGCAGGAGTCAATCCATTGTATCTGTAAAAGTAAATACTGATGACATTCCCGGGCTTCTAAATGGTATGGAGGTAGTTTGGAATGAGTTTGTGCCAAATGCAGCATTCAGGTACTCCTTCATGGATGAGTCATATGCCAAAATGTACGACAATATTTATCGCACCCGGTCAGTCTTTACAAATTTTGCCGGATTGGCAATTTTCATCTCTTGTCTAGGCTTATTTGCCCTCTCAGCCTTCCTGGTTGATCAGCGTAAAAAAGAATTAAGCGTACGAAAGACACTGGGCGCTTCCGTCCAATCCATCTTCCGTCTGGTCACAGGTCATTTTACCTTATTGGTAATCATATCCATTATCATAGCTATACCCATCTCATCATTTGTAATGAACAGGTGGTTGGAAGATTTTTCCTATAAAATCACTATTTCCTGGGACATTTTTATGTGGGCGGGAGTAGTAGCCATTGCAACAGCTTTACTCACCATCAGCTACCATGCCATCAAGTCGGCACTGGTAAACCCTGCTGAAAACTTAAGATCTGAATAAGTGAATCACCTGATCAATAAATACTAACCTAATGTTTAAAACATACCTGAAGATAACCTGGAGAAACCTGATTCGAAACAAGTTCAATACAGTCCTGAACATCACCGGACTGACTATTGGGATAACCTGCTTCCTGATCATCTTCTCGAAAATTGATTTTGAGTCAGGATATGACCGATTTCACAAGGGCTCCGATGAGATCTACCGAATCGTTCGTGTCACTTCAGGATTAGCTTATCTGGAGGGTGGCCTGGAGTACCGTACCGGAGTAAATTTCCCATTACCGGACGCGATCAATGGGCAGATCCCCGAGTTGGAAGCTGTGACCCGGATGATGCATATGGGAGGAAGCAATGTAAAGATCGCAGAAGATGATGCCAGCGTAAAACCCAGGATTTTCAATGAGAAGAGAGGCATTGCTTTGGTAGATGAACACTTTTTTGACGTACTTAATTTCGATGAACAGGTAAGATGGATCTCTGGAGACCCCTCAGCCTTTAAGGACCCCTTTCAGGTAGTCCTCACGCAATCCTTGGCGGAAAAATATTTTGGGAATGAAGATGCACTGGGGAGACAAATTGAATTCAATGGGATGAAATTCCAGGTGAGCGGGCTGATCGCTGATTTTCCCATTGACTCAGATTTTCGATTTCAAATACTTGCTTCAATGGAAACATTTGATGTTGTTTCTAATGGAGGAACCAGTTCGTGGGGTGGCCTCAGTGACAGCTATCAATGTCTGGTTAAAATCAAACCCGGATCAGACATCGCACAGATAGAAGAAAAGATCAAGCAAATACACGCTACCCATACTTCAGCGGAAACAGCCGCTTTCCGGGTATATAAGCTTCAGCCACTGGCAGAAATCCACCAGGACAGCCGGTTTGGCAACTACAATAATCGTATAGTAAGTCAATCGACTATTCTTTCCCTAATGAGTATTGGGATTCTACTCATAGTGATGGCCTGTATAAACTATAGCAACCTCACAACCGCACAGCTTACTTCCCGAGGTAAATCAGCAGGTATCCATAAGGTGCTGGGAAATACCCGAAAGCGACTGATCAGTCAGATATTGCTGGAAACACTGATCCTGGCTCTCGTAGCTACGCTTGGGGGTGTCGTACTATCCATACTGCTTATGAACAACCTCAACCAGCTTATTGGTCTCCCTGAAGCCTGGAACTTCCTTAATCTGAAATTTGCCCTATTCCTTCTTGCTCTACCCGCAGTCATCAGCATAGTAGCCGGAATATACCCCGCCATCCTCATCTCCAAAACAAATATTGTGGAAATGATCCGCAACAATGGATTCAGCACAGCGAAAGGAAGCGGAAATTTCAACCGGTGGATGGTTACGTTCCAGTTTATCATTGCTCAGATTTTGATCGTATGTGGAGTTGTCATCTTTCGTCAGCTCAATTTTATAGAGTCTAAGGATATGGGATATCATCGTAACAACGTCCTGGTGGTAGATGTGATGGGTGATGACCAAATGAAGAAGAGATTTAAAAATGAACTTCTGAACAATCCCAATATCAGCTCAATCTCACTGTCTTCCGAGACTCCCGCCAGAGAAGGGAATTTTCGAGATGCCTCCAGGATGGTGAATGGCCTGATGGTTACTGTTGATATAGAACAGAAATCCGTGGATCCTGCCTACCTGGAAACCTATGGCATAAGACTACTTCATGGCAGAGACTTCCGGCTGGACGATGATGAATCCGTAGTGTTGGTCAATCAAAAAGCTATAGAGGAGCTTCAATTCGAAGATGCCAGTGACGCCATAGGTTATACCCTAAAATTCAATGGTCAGGACCGAACGATCATTGGTATAGTAGAAAATTTCCATACTTCGCCCATCTATGACCCGCTGCGGCCTTGCTACCTTGAATTCCTTCCGGGAAGATTTGACACGGCAGGTATCCGGTTCAACCTGACTGGCGATGATCAGCACCATAGCCAGATGTCCGGACTCATCAGCGCTGTTGAAGAAAAATGGAGCCAGATTTATCCGAACGAGATTTTTGAGTATGCTTTCTTTGATGATACCATCGCCGAGTATTATGAGGAAGAAAAGAAAACCGCTACACTGGTACATATTTTTACTATCATCATGATTTTTGTTTGCTGTCTGGGCATCATTGGCCTGATCCATTATACGACTGTCCGAAAGGCCAAAGAAGTTGCCGTACGAAAGATCATTGGTGCCACTTTTATCCAGGTGGCAGGGATTCTGCTGAGAAATTTTGCAGAGTGGGTAGTCATCGCCAACCTGGTCGCCTGGCCGATTGCTTACTTCCTGATGGATGGATGGCTTCAAAGCTTTACTTATAAGACCAACATAGCCTGGTGGATCTTCGCGCTTTCAGGTTGCATTGCCATTGTGATTGCCTTGTTCACTGCTGGCTATCATACGATCAGAGCCGCCCGGGTAAATCCGGTGGAGGTGCTGCGGAGTGAGTAGAAATTGTTTGATTTATAGACAACTTATTGTCTAAATTTTTAACATAAACTGAATAAGGGTTATCACAATTCGTTGATATTCAGTGTTTTAAATAAAAGGCACAGTGTTAGTTTATTTCTTCTAAAAAAAGCAGCTTATGTATCCATTGAAAAAAATTTTGAGGTACCTGGGTAAAAACATTGGGTTTACCACTGTAAATATTCTGGGACTAGCCATCGGGATCACCTGCTCCATTACGATTACGACTCACACGATAAAAGAGTATAGCTACAATCAAGATATTCCCGGCCATGAACAAATATTTCATTTACTAAAGAAGTCTCAGGACGATGCTAGAGGATCTACATATATCACATATGGATTGGCACCAAAGCTTGCAGAGCGTTTTTCAGAGATTAAGCACTTTACAAGGTTTGAAAATTACGCGAACTTCTCCGACTGTTCTGTTACTATAAGGACTGATGACGGAGAAATGAAAACGTTTTCCGAAGATGAATTCTATGTGGCTGATAGCTCTTTTTTCAATGTATTTGCGTTTCCCTTTTTAGAGGGGGACCCTTCCAATTCGCTCAATACACCGGACGGCATAGTTCTATCTGAGGAAACGGCTAAAAAATACTATGGAAACAATTCAGCGGTCGGGAACACACTGATTTTTAATAGCACGCAATATTATACGGTCACAGGAGTGGTGAAGATACCTGATTATGTGACTGTTGATTTTGACCTGTTAGCGCCAATCTACACTGTTTATTCACCTGGCATGCTCAATAGAGTGGGAGGAAATCAAAATGGAGAGCCTTATGTCAGACTGGAACCTAATGTTGATTACAAACTTTTTGGTGCGAAAATCAGGCATTTTTATGATGAGTTCGTCAATGAGGCTAATGCCGACACTATTCATCTTTCTCTTTTTCCAATAGCTGATAGACGATTATACTTTGATAGTGAAGCTCAATACCTCCTCATATTTATCGGACTGGTTGTGTTGGCGATAAGCATATTTAATTATATCAACATGTCTGTCTCCCTGGTAGGTAAAAGGCATGGAGAAATTGCGCTAAAAAAGATATCTGGAGCCAGCAGGAAATCCATTGCCATGCAATTTATGCTGGAGACATCCACAATGTGTTTTGTGGCAATTGTTTTAGGTATGGTGCTCACCTTCGTCGGAGCTCCCTTGTTTGAACAGCTCACAGGATCAGACATTAAGCCATTTATACTTTCACATTCAGAATTATTTGCCGGATATGGTTTGATCACCTTCGTTGTTCTGATCGTTGCAACTGGTTTTTATCCAGCGATGATCCTTTCAGGAATGAAGCCGGTTTTACTCCTCAACCAGGGTAAACAACGAATGAAGAGCAAAGGAATCCTGGTAACCGCCCAATTTGCCATCTTTATCATTTTGATCATCATGACATTAACGATAAGCAGGCAGTACAAGCTGATGACAGAAATGCCTCTGGGATTTGAAAACGAATTCGTAATGCAAATCCCATTCTCGGACGAACTTAAGAATAAAGGTGAATTCCTTATAGAGGAATTGAGGAAAACTCCAGGTGTGAATTATGCGGCTGCTGGCTCTACTTCACCTGTTGGTATCCCTCATAATTATGGGGTGAAATGGATAGATAAAGGGGGAACTCAACGCGAACAAAGTATGAGCTTTGCCATTGTCACCGATGGGTATACTAAAACCTTTCAGATGGAATATATCGATGGCAAGCCTTTCGATAATAGACCAAATGGAAGGGAAGGTGTAATCATCAATGAATCTGCTGCGAGAATACTCGGTTTTGATCGCGCGGTCGGTGAGCTGGTAGACTTCTGGGGCATTGAATGCAAAGTAATCGGAGTTGTAAAGGATTTTCAAAACAATTACCTGTATAATGAGATTGAACCGATGATCTTTTTTGCGGACCCAAACCGGCAAGCATTTACCAAATTTCTATTTGTGAGCCTGAATCCGAATAGTGCCGCTCAGACCATATCAGATATAGAAAAGCTGGTGATGGATGTCTCTCCGGCAACAGTTTTTGAGTACACTTTTACAAGTGCCATTGTAAAAGAGTATCTGGAGACTGTTCTTCAGATAAACAGAGCATTTCTCACTGGTACTATTATGTCCATAGCTCTTTTGATCATTGGAATGATTGCATTGACACAGCATTCCATCCAGGCCAAAATCAAGGAAATTGGTATCAGAAAAGTCAATGGTGCAAGAATCTATGAAGTGATTCTATCCCTGAATAAAAGATATTTCATCTGGATCGGCATTGCCTTTCTCATTGCCTCACCCTTTTCCTGGTATACTGTAAATTTCTTTCTTGAAAACTTCGCCTACAAAACCGAGCTAAGCTGGTGGATCTTTGCCCTGGCCGGATTACTGGCTTTGGGGATTGCATTATTGACGGTAAGCTGGCAAAGCTGGAAAGCAGCGACCAGGAATCCTGTGGAAGCACTTAGATATGAGTAACTATCTGAACTGAGAACTTACTTTATTTTTTACATTGATATAAAGCAAAATGCTAAAAATTTACCTGAAACTTGCATACCGCAACATATTAAGAAGCAAATTATTCAGCTTGATCAATGTTTTTGGTCTTTCGATCGGAATTGCAGCTTGCCTACTAATTATCCAATATGTCAGTTTTGAGAAAAGTTATGAGAGCTTTCACAAAAATGCTGACCATATTTATCGGGTAACCTTAGACTTATACAATGGATCCGAATATGTAGTTACAGATTGTGAAACATATGCTGTGGTTGGTCCCCAACTCAAAGATGAATTTCCCGAGGTAACAAACTTTGTTAGGTTTCTTCACTTTGACCAGCAGGAAGTAAAAGTAGATAATAAGGTCTTCTTAGAAAATGGAATATATTTTGCAGATTCATCAGCTTTTGACGTTTTTACATACCAAATGTTACAGGGAGATCCCTCCACAGCACTGTCCTTACCATATAAAATTGCTATTACCCGATCCATTGCAACCAAATATTATGGGAGTACCGATGCGATTGGCAAATCCATGAAAGTAGGTAATGAATACTATGAGGTCACCGCAGTAATTGAAGATCTTCCTCCAAACACACACTTAAAATTCAATATCCTTCTTTCGCATACTACAATAAATTCAATTTGGTCATGGTATAAAGAAAACGAATGGAATAGTAACAATGAGTATACCTATTTGCTTATGGCTCCTGGGACTAATTTGGAACATTTCAATCAAAAACTGAACCTATGGTGTGTCGGTTTGGGAGATAAATTGGAAGATGAAATGTTGGTTGCTGAACCCATAAATGATATACATCTCTATTCTAACAAAACGTTCGAGCCAGAAGTAAATGGAGATGCCCGGATTGTAAATTTTCTTACAGTAATTGCACTTATCATTATGCTAATAGCATGGGTTAATTATGCAAACCTGTCTATAGTACGATCAATGGAAAGTGCCCGTGAAGTAGGAGTCCGTAAAGTAATTGGATCATTTAGAATACAATTAATCCTACAATTCCTTTTTAATGCAGCAATAATTAGCCTGATAGCGATCCTTTTGGCAATCCCAATCATATTTATCAGTCTACCAGCTTTCATACAAATTGCTAATTTACCTTTCTCTTATCAATATATTTTCGATCCCTACATCTGGCTTTTTTTAGTCGGATCTTTATTCCTGGGTACATTGGTTGCGGGATTTTATCCAGCTTTTATAATGTCTTCTTTTAAGCCGACAGTTGTTCTAAAAGGAAAAATTATTCATTCCATAAAGGGCAGTCTTGTGGGCAAGAGTATGGTAATTTTTCAATTCTCGGCTACAATAATCTTATTGATTTGTACTGCTACTATTTTTATGCAAATACAACATCTAAGGAAAGTGGATTTGGGGATGAAACTTGAACAAGTAGTTGGCATCAAAGCTCATGTAAAAGGTGAAAGCTATAAAGAGGAGCTTCTCCGAATTCCATCAGTAAACATTGTCTCCAATGTGGAGTCTTTGCCTGGGCAAAGTTTGCACGATTTAAGTACAACCTCCGGGATTAAACGTTTTGGAAATAGTTATCCCGGAAATGGTTACAACTTTTATGTGGTCAGAGTAGATGAATTCTTCCTCAAAACCATGGACATCCAGTTGATCGCAGGAAGAAATTTTCAGCAAAACGCGAAAGGTCAAGTTTTGGTGAATGAAGAAGCCATACGCTTGTTGGGATTCGATAGCATAGACGAAGCAATAGGCTCCAAAATCACATATTACTCGAATAATGGACAACCATCTACTATCATTGGGGCTATTAAAAATTATCATCATCGCTCACCGAAAGAGTCACATTTGCCAATGATCTTTCCTTATACCAATACGGGAAATTTTTATGCAGTTAACCTTAATACAAATGACATTAGAAAAACCATTCAAACGATTGAAAAGGCCTGGTATAGCCATTACCCGGATAATGCATTTAGTTATTTCTTTTTAGACTCTCAATATGAACATCAATATCAAACTGATGAGTCCTTCGGAAAGGTTGTTGGGACTTTTTCAATGCTAGCCATCTTTATAGCTTGCCTTGGTTTATTTGGACTGGCTTCATACACCGCTCAAAAAAGAATGAAGGAGATAGGAGTTAGGAAAGTAAACGGAGCCAAAGTAATTGAGATCCTGACTCTACTCAATAAGAACTTCGTAAAATGGGTAGTGATTGCTTTTGTCATCGCCACTCCCATCGCCTGGTATTCACTGAGTAAATGGCTCGAAAACTTCGCCTACAAAACCGAACTAAGCTGGTGGGTCTTTGCCCTGGCAGGATTGCTGGCTCTGGGGATTGCATTATTGACTGTTAGCTGGCAAAGCTGGAAGGCGGCGACAAAGAATCCTGTAGAAGCACTTAGATATGAATGATCATGCTATACAATTTCCTTAAAATAGCGATCCGCAGCCTGTGGAAAAACAGGGCCTTCTCTACAATTAATGTATTGGGGCTTGGAATGAGCCTTGGCATTGCTGTGGTTATTTACCTGATCGTAAACTACCACTTCAGCTTTGATGATTATCGTCGCGACCGGGATAGGATTTACCGGCTATTCACAACCTCTTTTATCGATGGCACAGCATTTCCCAATCCCGGTGTTTCGGTACCTATGTTCAAAACTGTTTCGGAAGAAATATCAGGTATTGAGGAGACAGCTCCCATCATCAAATTGTACGCTGATATCATTATCCAACAGGCTGGTACACCCAAAAATTTCAAGGGTGGGAATAAGATCATCTTTACCAATCCAGGCTATTTTGAAATGCTTGATTATACCTGGTTTGCAGGATCACCTCAATCGCTCAGTGAACCATTTAATGTAGTGTTGACAGAAACTATTGCCACTAAGTTTTATGGATCGCAGGCCGATTATAACTCATTGATTGGAAATCTTATCACGGTGAATGATACGGTAAATCTGCGACTTTCAGGAGTTGTTGAAGACCCTCAAAAACCAACTGAATTCTTATTTAACGTGTTTATTTCCCTCCCCTCTTTTTATTCAGAAAAATTTAACATTTACAGGGGGTGGCACGGGGTTAATTCTGACAATCAATTGCTAATTAAGCTACAAGAAGGAGTGGCACCAGAAAGGGTAGAAGAACAGTTCCCTGCTGTGCTCGCAAAACACCTGGAGAAGGAAAATCCCGAAAGGGTCCAAGAACTCCAAGCCCTGAGCGAGTTGCACTTTAATACAGCTTTGTCAAACCTTTCTGGCATTACAATGGTCAAGTCTAAATTGTATGCCTTATCGTTTATTGCATTCTTTCTGCTATTACTCGCCTGTTTCAATTTCATCAACTTGACCACCTCAACAGGGATATCACGGGTGAAAGAAGTGGTTCTTAGAAAAAGTCTGGGGAGTAACAAAACCCATCTGATGCTTCAACAGCTAACCGAAACGCTGGTAGTCTTTACGATATCCACCATCGTCAGCCTGTTTTTCGTAGCTCTCATTATCCGGGGATTCAGAGACTTCATTCCGGTTGATCTGACCTTCGACTCTCTCTGGGATTTGGAAGTGATTTTCCCAATGCTGGGATTGATATTCATTCTTGCCTTAATCACCGGATTTTTTCCGGTTGCATCCCTTGTCAAAGTCGGGATTCGAATGGTGTCTAATGGCAATGCGGACCTACCAAAAATCCGATTGGGATTAACCAGTCAGATCATGGTAATCTTTCAATTTACAATTACCTTTTTTCTGATCATTGCCACACTCTTTATCTATAAACAAACCCAATATTCAATCAGTAAAGATTTAGGGTTCAACCCAGAAGGGGTCATTACTTTCAGATCCGGGCAAACAGATAAAGACCAGAACTTGAAGGATGAATTAACGAAGATCCCGGAGGCAAAAACAGTTTCTTTGGCGAGCTACCCCCCTATGGGACAATTCTCCATGTCACAGGTCTTTAAGTATAAAAATGAGAATGGAATTGTTGAGATTTTGGCAGAACACAAGAATGCAAATCAGGAGTACATGGACATTTATCAATTCAACATCCTTGCTGGCTCTGGCTTTCAGTCCAATAATGAAAAGGAGTGCCTGATCAATGAAAGATTTTTGCAGGAGCTTGGTATCGTTGAGCCAAGCCGGATTGTTGGTAGCACACTATCTCATGATGATGGTGATTTGACCATTGTTGGTATCGTCAAAGATTTTCATTTTCAAAAGACCGAACACCCGATAGGACCATTGGTCATTAAGTCTTTTCCCGTAAGTAGAGATTTTTTCCATATCAAACTAGCCGACAATAACCGGGAATTATCGCAGGCTGCCATTCAAAAATGCCAATCAGCTTGGGAAGCTATATATCCTGATAAAGAATTCAGGTATGTTTTTCTGGAAGATGACATCAGTAACATTTACAATTCGGAAAAGACCGCCTCACTCTTTCTTTTTTGGGCCTCTGTTTGTACCATCTTCCTGAGTTGTATGGGCATCCTGGGACTTGCCATTTTTTCAACCAATCGCAAAATCAAAGAGATCGGCATCCGAAAAGTCAACGGAGCCCGAGTAATTGAAATTCTCACTCTACTCAACAAAGACTTCGTAAAATGGGTAGTGATTGCTTTTGCCATCGCCGCTCCCATCGCCTGGTATGCCCTGAGTAAATGGCTCGAAAACTTCGCCTACAAAACCGAGCTCAGCTGGTGGGTCTTTGCAATGGCCGGATTGCTGGCTCTGGGGATTGCGTTATTGACTGTTAGCTGGCAAAGCTGGAAAGCTGCGACGAGGAATCCTGTGGAGGCACTGAGATATGAGTGATGATATGGAGATATTTGGATTAATTCTAATTTTCTTTCAAGAATACCTATTTAAAAAATCAGCAGGAGTAAGAATAAAAACATTCTTATAAGGATTTAGTACCAATTTATATACTTCCGCAGTTTTTCAGATAAGAGGGTTTTCTCCAATTCTTCTACCAAAGGAGATGAAAGAAGTAATTGGTGGTTTTGAAGCGTTAGACTAAAGGAAAGTCCAGGTTTGGAGTTCGGGAACATTGCAGCGACTCACCAGGAAATTCGTGTCCAGAATTATTTCCAATTATCTGCTTTTAATGTTTTGGGATAATTCAGCAATAAAATCCTGATCCAAACGGGAAATTTTAGTTATTAATTCTACGGGAAGTCCTCTTTCAATTAACTCAATAGCAACAAGTATCTGGTCACTTCCGGTCGGAAATATCATATCATTGATCCATTCCGAAATAACTAAATGCTCTTCTTTTGTCAGATTTTTTAATGACGTAGCTGCTCTATCTTTAAATTCTTAAACCAACATTCGTTCCCATCACTTTAAGTTTATTTTAATATACGCAAGAGCTTGTTCTTAGATTCTTGTAAAGCTAACCTGATTGAGGGTTGAGATAAAAATAAAGATTTATGCACATTAAGGTGTGCATTTATATATTATATTTGCATATTAAGATGTGCAATGAATAAGTTACTGGAGAAATCAGATAGGCTTGTTAGTATAGTAGATACTACCTTTCATCGCTACTTGCATAAAGAAATTAACTGGAAAAACAGATTAATTGGAATAAAGGGAGCAAGAGGAACAGGGAAGACTACGTTGATTTTGCAGCAATTAAAAAAGCTTGGAAAAAGCGCTAATGAAGCTGTCTATCTTACCCTCGATGATCTATACTTTTCTACTCATTCTTTCCTGGATACTATTGATAATTTCTACAAAAAAGGCGGTACATACCTTTTTCTGGATGAAGTACATAAATTTCCAGGTTGGTCTCAGGCTATCAAAAATCTATACGATTTCTATCCTGATCTTCATATAGTATTCACAGGTTCATCTATTATAGACATTGCTAAAGAAGAAGCAGATCTAAGTCGTAGAGTTTTAATGTATGAACTTCATGGATTATCATACAGAGAATTTCTTGAATACAACTACGAAGTAAAACTACCAGTTATATCTCTGGATGAAATCACAAAATCTACAGATATTCGAAAAATTATTCCCGCCACCTTTAAGCCACTTCAACATTTTGAGGAATACCTTTCCTTTGGCTATTACCCCTTCTTTAAAGAAGATCAGCAAGGTTATCACCAACGATTACAGCAACTCATTAGGATAATTGTGGAGTACGATATGGCTGAGCTTAGAGATTTTGACATTAGAAATTCGAAAAAAATGCTTCAGTTACTATCTATTCTTTCTGAAAATGTGCCCTTCAAACCTAATATTTCCAAATTAGCGGAAAAAAGTAAAATCCACCGAAATTCGATAAATTCCTATTTAATATATCTTGATCAGGCCCGCTTAATTAATCTACTTTATCCTTCTGGAATAAGTACATCTATTTTACAAAAACCTGAAAAAGTTTATCTCAACAATCCTAATCTCACTAGTGCACTTGCAGTCAACCTTCCTGATCAAGGAAATTTAAGAGAAACATTTTTTCTAAACCAGATGAAGGTGACTCATTCTATTCGTTATCCTGGAAAAGGAGACTTCATGGTTGATGGGTCTCAAATATTTGAAATAGGTGGGAAAAACAAAGGCAGACAACAAATAAAGGAGTCTGAAAACGCTTTCCTGGTGAAAGACGATTTAGAGTTTCCAGCGGGTGACTCGTTTCCCCTATGGATCTTTGGTTTCACATATTAGTATTCTAACACTGTCCATTTAACGTACATCCCGGTGTCTAAATAATTTACATATTCTATCCCATATACTCTATAAATATCTGATTTTCAATGTCTTACAATTCGGCACGGTTTTGATATATTCTTATCAGGATTCCATACTGATTGAACAATAAAACATGACTAGATTCTTCAAGACTTTGTACCGGGGCATTAAGAAAAATCCGCTCAACACAGCGATCAACCTCTTTGGATTGACGCTGGGATTTTCATGTATAATCACGATCACCATCTGGATTCAAAACGAACTCAGCTATGATACTTTTCATGAAAACAGCGATAAGATCTATCGTGTCCACAGATACTTCTACAATCCTGACGGTAGTGAAAGCCTACATCTTCCCAATGTGGCTCCTCCTATTGCTCCCCTGCTGGAAAAAGAGTTGAAAGAGATAGCGTATATCGCAAGGACTAAAAATGCATCATTTACTTTCGTTCATGACAACAAATTGAGCCTGGAAGATAAAGTTTGTTTCGCCGAACCAGAGCTGCTTGAGATTTTCAATTTTGAGGGGTTGCCTGTTGATGACAACCTGCTGGAAGAACCTTTAACCATGATCATCTCGAATGAGCAAGCCATGAAATATTTCAACAGGCTTGATGTGATCGGTGAAGTCATCTCCTTTTATACCCAGGATGGACAAAAGCAGGATTTGAAGGTCGTGGGTGTGTTTGATAAATGGAACCAGAACAGCCATTTCCACCCGGAGTTTCTCATCTCATTTATCACATTTGAATCCTTTGTAGGAGAAGAAGAAATGAATAGCTGGGGGAGCAATAATTACGAAACCTTTGCCCTGATCCCTCACCTACCTTCCGACATTGACGCACAGCTCGACAATATCATCGATGAGTACCTGGAAGACGGAACAAGCTGGACCAGGGTGAGGGTTGAAGCACTTACCGACATCCACTTCAACTGGCATAGCAATGAAACATACATCTATGTCCTGGCTTCCATTTCACTTTTGATCCTGATCATAGGTAGTATCAATTACCTAAACCTGAATTTGGCCATGTATTCCCGCAGGCTGGAGGAAATAAAAGTTCGGAAAATCATGGGAGCATCTCCCAAGAAGCTCATCTCCCAATTGGTTGGTGAATCCGTTTTATTCTGTCTCACCGCCCTGATGTTAGCTGCTGGTATTGTATACCTGTTTATCCCGGAGTTCAATCACATTCTGGGTAGTCCGTTGCAATTTGTGCTCACGGATAACTTCCCCATGGTCGTAGGTTTTATCATTTTAACTGTTCTGACCGGAGTGCTTTCAGTGCTTTATCCTGCTATAGTGCTTTCTTCGTTCAAACCAGTGTCGACCAGATCAAATGAGGGATTGTCATTTGGTAAAAACTCTTTCAGAACCGGTCTTGTGGTCTTTCAATTCTTTGTTTCGATCACACTGATTACCTCTTTTTTGATAGTGTATAAGCAGCTCAGTTACATTCAGCATAAGGAGTTGGGTCTACAAAAAGAGAACATCATCGTGATCCCGACTACGCCTCAGCTGGTTGAAAAACTTGATGTATTCCGTCAGGAGCTTAGAGCCAATCCAAACATCCTTAGTGTCTCCGGATCCAAAAGAGTACCCTCCGATGGCCTCTGGGACAACGATGGAGCAGAAGTTGAGTCCGATGGTAAAGTGACCAACATTGATTTCAGACTGCCTAATGTGCGGGTGGATGAGCATTTCCTGTCAACGTATAATGTTCCCCTGATTGCCGGAAGAAATTTTGATGAAACAGATGCAGATTATGCCGGGTATCTCATCAATGAACAAGCGGCCAGGAAAATCGGATGGGAAACCCCGGAAGAAGCAATAGGTCAGGTAATTTCCTATGGTGGTAATAGAGCTAATGTGATTGGTGTGATTGGCAACTTTCACTATGAATCGCTGCATGTACCTATTAGCCCTATCATCCTGTATAAAGACCCCTCAAACTTTAACAGGGTCTCCATTCGGGTTTCACCTTTTGAAATGCAGCAGACCATCTACCTGATTGAACAAACCTGGCAGCAATACAATATCCCTAATTACTCGTTTTTTTATGAGTTTGTTGAAGACAGGTACAACCGGCTTTACCGAAGTGAACAAAATATCAAGATCATCCTTACCTATTTCATGGTGATCGCCATTTCCATCGCTGTCCTGGGTTTAATCGCATTATCTCTCTTCATGATCCAAAGAAGGGTAAAGGAAATAGGGGTGAGAAAAGTGAATGGTGCCAACACCTCGGAATTGTTGTTGATGCTCAACAGAGACTTTGTAAAGTGGGTGATCATCGCTTTTGTCTTCGCAACACCACTGGCCTGGTATGCCATGAGTAGCTGGCTGGAAAATTTTGCCTATAAGACTCAACTTAGTTGGTGGATCTTTGGATTGGCCGGCGTGCTGGCCTTGGGTGTGGCCCTGCTCACCGTGAGCTTACAAAGCTGGAGAGCTGCTACAAGGAATCCTGTGGAGGCTTTACGGTATGAATAGAAGGAGAAAGGAATGACTATTCCGTACTATCACCACAACAATAATTAAAATTAAATTACCTCTATGATCAGACTATCCGAAATTGACAAATACTACTCTTCTAAATTTCAACGAACATTTGTGCTCAAAGGCATTAACCTCGACATCAACGAAGGTGAATTTGTCAGCATCATGGGACCGAGTGGAGCTGGAAAATCAACGTTATTAAATATTATTGGTCTCCTGGATCATCCTTCTGAGGGTCAGTATCACCTGCTGGACCAACCTGTCCATCAGCTTAAGGAAAAGACCAAAACTGAGTATCACCGAAACTATATTGGATTTATTTTCCAGGCCTACCACCTGATCGAGGACCTGACCGTGTATGAAAACATTGAAACACCTTTACTCTACAAAGGTGTGAATGGAAAAGAGCGGAAATCTATCGTTGCAGACCTGTTGGATAGATTCAACATCGTGGCTAAAAAAGACCTTTTCCCCGAACAGATTTCAGGTGGGCAGCAACAATTGGTTGGTATTGCCAGGGCTATAGCCGGCAAACCCAAGTTACTCCTGGCCGATGAACCTACCGGAAACCTGCATTCAGACCAGGGTGAAATGATCATGGAGCTTCTGCAAAAACTGAATCAGGAAGAAGACATGACCATCATCCAGGTGACGCACTCAGAAAAGAATGCAAAATATGGCAGCAGGGTTATAAAACTGGTTGATGGCATGATCCAGTCAGATGAAAAAGCCTGATGAGGCCTATTTTATGATAATCTGAGTCATAAACTGCTCAGAGGTTACTACCCCGATTGTAGAAAAGTGAAAATCATTGACGTCCTCAGTGATAATATATTTACATCCCGAATGGAGAGCCGAATAATATTCCAACCCATCCTCGAAATCCAGAACTTGCTTATCTTTAGCTGCTTGCATAGCTACTTTTTTGTTGGATTCAACAATTTCGATTTTGGAGATTAGAATTGAAATTTTTTCTTTGGCTTTCTTAGCTCCACTCTTCTTTTCTGCAAAATAAAAAGCAATAGCAAGGCAAATTGTTGACGTGCACAATTGGTAATTCGAACTGTCAGCTAAACTCAATACCCTGGCTGAATGTGTGAATACTGGGTACTCTTTGTTAAGAACCGAAACCAATACATTGGCATCTAAAAAGATCTTCACTTTTTAGCTTTAAAAAATGCCTCTTTCAGATCTTTTCTGGATTGTGATTTGGTACGATATTCAGCAGCCCCCTCAGAAACCTGAAAAACCCAATCAGCAATGGGCCACTCCTCCAGGTTCTCGTATTGATTGCTTGTAATTTGTCTGTACAGGTACTCCGTCAAACGGGATAAGCTAATGTTTTGAGCATCGGCATACTGCTTCGCCTTTTCTATGACTTCTTTTTCAAATGAAAGTGTGATTTTGGCATCCATCGCTCTTCAATTTATACGACAAAGATAATTTTTTTATACGTATAAAAGTTTAACAACGATGCACTTCGTCAATCAAAAAGCTGGACTTTCTAATGGAATGTCAATGCCTGAAATAGGTTGACCATTTTTATAAGTTTAGAAAACAGAAGAAATGGCAACATTAAATGAATTTGAGAAGTTAAGTCGCTTAGAAAGACAACGTCGTTATTTTAGTAAAGAGTTTAAGCAGAAAAAAGTAAGTGAGATAGACCGTCATTTAACCACGGTTAGTGAGGTCAGTAGGGAATATCAAGTAACCCGAAGTTCGGTTTATAAATGGATCCATCTCTACTCCACACAATTAAAGCGAGGCACAAGACAAGTTATTGAAGTGAAAAGCGATACACGGAAAATCGAGGCTCTCAAAGAGAAAGTCAAAGAATTAGAGCAGCTTTTGGATCAGAAGCAGATAGAGATTGAGTTTCATAAGAAGATGGTGGAAATAGCTTCTGAAGAGGTGGGGATTGATATTAAAAAAAAGTTTGGTTCAAAACCATCCAGTGGTTCTGGTACAACAGGGAAAAACACAAAATCAAGTTGAATCGACTTTATGCAGTAGTAGGCATTAGCAAACAAGCATTGCATAAGCGTTTAAACCGCCAAATAAGGAAGATGGAAGAGTTGAATTACTTAATACCAATTGTAGATCAGGTAAGATCAGATCATCCAAAGATGGCGTTGAGATACATATATAAGCTGATTGAGCCTAAAACACTAGGTAGAGATGCTTTCGAGCAGCAGTTTGCTCAATTGGGCTATAAAGTACGTATTGATCGTAATTTTAGGAGGACGACTGATTCAACAGGGGTAATTAGGTTTGATAATCTGATTGTTGATAGGGAGTTGACACATGTCAACCAGGCTTGGGTTAGTGACATTACATACTATGAGATGAATGGAAAGTTTTTTTACTTGACCTTCATAACAGATCTGTATTCAAGGAAGATTATAGGCTGGAGCTGTAGCTCAACATTACGAGCGGAACAAACAACAATTCCAGCACTGACAAAAGCATTTTTGACTAGGAAAAACACTGAACTCTCCGGTACTATTTTCCATTCTGATGGAGGTGGTCAATATTATTGCAAGGAATTCCTTAGTTTAACCAAAAAGCAAGGGTTAGATAATAGCATGGGTAAAACAGCGTATGAAAATCCTCATGCTGAACGTTTAAACGGGATAATAAAGAATAACTACCTAAAACCTTATAATCCTACTACTCCAATTGAACTTAGAGCGGCATTAGCCAAGGCAGTAAGAATGTATAATTCTCAGAAGCCACATAGTTCAATTGGAGGTATTAGTCCAGATCAATTTGAAGAATTGATTATGGATAGGTCTTATTCTAATAACAGAATGAAAGTAAGTTATTTAGATAAATACAGAGTGTTAAATCCGGTCAACCTTATTTAGGCATCATCAGAAACTCTACTGATTCCTTTATTCTGACTCCTGTATTCTCAGATCACCTTCTCTTAAACAGATTCTTCACAGCCTCCTTGGCTTTGTCCTCTACTTCTTTTTTGGTCTCCTCCACTTTCTCCTTGGCCTCTTCTTTTGCTTCGGCTACTTTCTCATCTACAACCGCTTTAGCTGAATCTTTGGCTGCTTCCACTTTCTGAGTAACAACTTCTTTTTGCTTGGCGATCTCCTCAGTTGCCTGGGTCTTCAGGGCAGTTTTCAAACCAGCATCACCGCCACTTCCGGCAGGTTTGGCACTCAATAATTTTACTTTCGGATCATTGTAATCACCCGTGATCCCGAGTGTCAGGTCAATACTATTGGAAACCAGGTTATTCATCCCTGTAAAAGAGGAGATCGCACTGTTCAGGGACTCACCAACCTGTCCTGATGGCACATTCATCATCATGGCATACTGGAGGCTTCCATCCAGACCAGTACTTCCGGAAACAGTAGCGGATTTGCCACCAAGCTTAATGTTGAATGGCTCAACATGCAGTCGTCCCCCTTTGATCTCTGTGGACATGATGATGTCTTTGATCGTTACTTCACCATCATCCTGGTTAAGCTTCGTCACACCGGATACTGCACTCAGAATCTTGATGTCTTTCAATGATGCCTGAGCAATGTTCACAAGTCCCGCACCAATTAAGTCCTCATATATCGGCATCATATCTTCACCCAGCGTGCCTCCAATGTTGAAATTTGTAGAAAACTTACCCGCCATTTTCTCAGCAACAGGCGCAAGTTTCTGTACAGTAGTAAATGACTTAAAGGCGGATGCAATTGATAGCTCTTTGATCTGTAGGTCAAAGTCAAATTTTGGCTTTTCCAGACTTACCGCTGAGTTGTAAAGCCCATTCATCTCGAAGTATCCATCCAGCAGGTTGAAGTTGACCTTTTCCATGGTCATCGCCCCGTCTCTGATGATCAGTTTACCGGCAAAATCCTTAAGAGTGAGGTTATCATAAATGATCTGATCGATCTTAGATGCCAGCACAAAATCAATGTCCTCCGGGATGCGGACCAGCTCCATGGCAGCAGTATCACTTGAGGCAACTTCTTCCTCTGAAGTTTCTTCCTCTACCATCCATTCGTTCACATCTACAATGGCAGAAGTGAAGTTCAGGTTACCATACAGCTTGGTGCTATCGCCCAGAATATATTGGAGGTGATTTGTGATACTTCCATCCATATTCAGATCGGTTTTGCCCGCATTGCCTTTAAACTTTGTCAGAACTACTTCTTTTGGATTAAAAGTCATATTGGCCTCCGCAATACCAAAACCCTGTGGGAGGTCTTCCTCTGAATAAAAACTAAACTCAGCGATACTCATAGAACCAGAGGCAGGTAATTTTTCATAACGCTCTGCCTCCAGGTCAGACATGCGCCCTGATGTGGCCAGGGCTGCTTTAATTTTTCCTTTCAGTTCCATCCCTTCTAATGGAATAATCTTAGTCACCTTTTCAAGATCGACTCCTCCGTCCATTTTAAAATCCCAGAAGTAGTCTTCAAAATCTTTGAAGATCAGCGAAGCAGTCAATTTTTCACCATCCAGAGACATGGAGAAATTATCTACAATAAAGCTTGACTCTCTCAAATCCGCCGATGGATAATCAAACGCAGCTTTAATGCTGATCTGATCCATGGGAACAGGATACTCAGCATAAGAGATTTTCCCGTTATCGACTGAAAAATTAGCCGCGACCTTAGGCATTGAGTTTTCATTGTATGTTCCACTTACATACCCATCAAATCCCACTGATCCGGCGGCAGTGATGCCATCCAAATATTCGAGGTAGACTCCAGGAATGAGAGAAAGTACACTTTTCAAATCAATGTCTTTACCAGCATACTTGATATCCATATCAATATCCTCCTCAGGCATGCTCACAAAGCCTTCAAATCCAAAGCCAAAATCATTCATTGCCACTTTGTTTTCCTTAAAAGTGAATTTCATATTGGCGAGGTCCATCGCCATAGTGATGTCAGCGGTCAGACTCTTATCAGTAATGTATTCATCCCCATCATAGCCTAAATACATCTGCTGGACAGAGGTAGTAGTGATCATGTCAAATACATCCTGACTAAAATCACCGGAGCCCTCATGATTCATCCCCACCAGGATGATATAAAATGGCAAAGACAAATCATCGTATAAGATATTGGCATCCTTGATTGCCCATTTCTGTATCCCGATATCCAAGGGTTTTCCTGGCTCAGTGCTTTCTTCTTCAGGTTCAGGAGTCTCACCTGTATCTTTAGCAATATCGTAGTTAGCCGATCCATCTTCAAGTACAAATACCTTTATGTCCGGCTGATCCAGCAGCACGCTGACAATATTGATTTTGTCTCCGGAAATCACGGACATGATGTCAAGGGTGATCTCAAATTGCTTTACATCTACCAGGGTGTCTCCTTCGAATTGGTCTATACCTGCGATTCCAAAATCACCAACAGATGCGGTGATATTTGGAAAATTCTTGAACAAGGTCACTCCAAATGCATCCGTATTGTAGTACACATTGGCATTGATACTGGCTTTAATTTCCTTATCTATGGCCGCACGAATATCATCCTTGAAGATGATAGGAAGTAAAACAGCTGCCAAAAGTAACAGGGCAAAAAATGATCCTAAGATTATGAATACCTTCTTCATGACTGATTAAATTATGATACCAAATTACGGAATAAGAATGAAATCATCCAGCAATGTGCAATGATGCATTTACTATTAACGGCCAGATATCATAAATGATCTATTTGGAAAGCGTAACGTAAATATCTTCGAGTTGGAGTTTAATCTGTTGCTTCCCTGACTCGATGATTTTATAGGTCAGACCTGGTGTGTTAGGGTCATTAAATAGGATCAGGCTATCATTGCTTACCTGCCAGGTCAATTTATGTTGGATGGTGTCTTCCGTAAAAATGCATCCTTTGTAGCCATATCCCTCTATGGTAATGCTATCTTCTTCAATCAAAAAATGACCCTTCATCGTAAAATCCAGCTGGTTCGACAAACCGGGATATCCGGCGGGATCTGTTTCCCAAACAGCCGCCCAGTCCCCCAGGTATTGATGATTTCCGGAAGGAGTACCACATGCATATAACACTGATGCTGATAGGATGATTAAAAATTTTCCGTAACACTTAAGCATGAATCAAAAATATATCCTAGAAGTATTTTAACAGTACATTAATCATTCGCTTTTTGAGTTTTGAATAGGGGGGGTAAAATAGCTTAGCCGCTGTCAGTCCTACACGTTGCTTCAAAACTGTCTTTTTGTTAGAAAAAGCCAGGAATCCATCCTTCCCATGACTTTTCCCAAAACCACTTTGACCAACCCCACCAAAAGCCAAACCCGGGTGGGCAAACTGAAGCACACAGTCATTGATAACAACATTTCCTGATGAAGTACGCTGAAGGATTCTTTCCTGATTTTTATGGCTTCTACTGAAAAAATAGAGTGAGAGGGGCTTTGGCTGACTGTTAGTATAGTTGATCACTTCAGCCAAGTCAGTGTATGTAATCACAGGTAATATTGGCCCAAAAATCTCCTCTTTCATTACGAGCATCTCCTCTGAGATGTTTTCCAGAATCACAGGAGGCATTTTGCCCATGGAATGAGCTTCTTCAATTTCAAACTTTATTGCACCGTGCTTAATGGAATCTTCGATCATTTCTTTCAACCTGGAGTAATGCTTTTCATTCACTATTCCCGTATATGATTCGTCAGGATAAATCCTTTTGGCTTGCTCTTTGAGATACCCTAAAAACCTGGTGTGGACTTTTTGATGAACATATAGATAATCCGGTGCCAGACAGGTCTGACCAGCATTTAACCACTTTCCCCAGGTGATTTTTTGAGCAGCATCTTTCAGATCAGCTGTTTCATCCACTATCGATGGAGACTTACCTCCCAATTCTAATGTGATTGAAGAGAGATGCTTCGATGCAGCCTCCATCACAATTTTACCAACCGTTAGGCTTCCGGTAAAAAATATGTGATCGAAGGGAAGCTTCAGCAGTGCTTGTGCCGTTTTTGCATCACCCTCAACAACAAAACCTGTATCCTCCTCAAATACATCACCGACTAGCTGCTTAAGTAGGGATGAAGTGTGAGGGGTAAATTCTGATGGCTTAAGAATAAAAGTATTCCCTGCCGCAACAGCAGATATAATCGGACCTAAAGCCAGATTAAATGGATAGTTCCAGGGTGAGATTATCAGGCATACTCCTTTCGGCTCGTAGTGGTTGAACCCGGAAGTACCCATAAAGGTAAATGGAGTCCTTATATATTCCCGCTCTACCCAGGATCTCAGGTTTTTTCTAGCTTCTCTGATCTCAGTCAAAACTGTGTAGATCTCAGCGAGATCGGTTTCCTGAGGCGATTTAAGCAAATCAGCTTCCAATGCCTCATGAATTAAGTTCCGATGATTCAATATCCAATCTTCCAAAAGCACTAACCTGGCCTTCCTTTGCTTATACCCCTCTTCCCTCAAAAACAGGGATTTCTTACGTTGTCGCTGAAATAATTCGATGTGATCAATCATTTCCAAAACTTAACAATTTGGTAACATTACAACAGTTTGTTAACTTTAACGTAATATTTAAGTACACTTACCTTAATGGGGGACCAGAGAAATCGTGTTAAAATCATTTTCATACATATTGATATCTCTACTCCTGTCTTCAAGCCTTTGGGGACAGATCTCCTATCATTCTGCCTTTGAAGAAGCTGCATTCTCAACAAATGATCCGCTGCAGATCATATTATCCAGCCAGTCGGACATTGATGAAGCTAAATTTAGTGAGATCAAATCAGATCTGGATGCGCTGGTAGATAAACTTCGAAGCAAAAAGGAGGGATATAACGACGACAACGGATTTCTCGAATGGGCATTTTATTACGTTCACAGGAAAAAGCTGGGATGGTATGAGAACTATGTTTCCTTTGGTGATATTTTCATTGGGAAGAAATATGATTGCCTGACAGGGACTATCCTTTACTCATATCTATTAGATCAACTCGACTACACGTTCTCCATTTACGAGCTGGATTATCATATCTTCATGGTGGTTCATCTTGACAATAAAAATGTCCTTCTTGAGGCAACCGACCCACTTGATGGGTATATAAATGACAGCAATGAAATTCAGGAGCGCATAGATCAATTTATGGCTGATGGCAATAGCATTGTAGATATTCGGGGAGTTGGTGAAGTACAAAAAGACTTGCAGGGATCTTACACAATCAAAGAAACAGTAGACCTTCAAAGACTCGCGGGACTTCAATACTTCAATCTGGCTGTAAAAGCTTATACTGACCAGCAATTTGAAGAAGCTCACTCCTACATCTTAAAAGCTGAAAAGCTTTACCCTTCAGACCGTATTCTCGGTGTAAAGCAGCTTATGATTAGCGCCTTATAAAGCTTCCAGGATCTTAAATTCTACCCTTCTGTTTAGTTGTCTGTTTGCCGGAGTATCATTTGGCACCTTTGGTTCTTTTTCTCCATAGCCAATTGCCGTAACCTGCTCTTTATTCACTCCATTCGAGATGAAGTAGTTATATACTGCTTTGGCTCTTCTCTCAGACAAGCCCTGGTTGTATACATCATCTCCAGTGGAATCGGTGTGTCCTGCGATCTCTATCTTTTGAATCTTACCTTCCTGCAGCAGCTCAAGTGCTTTTTTGAGCTCAGAATAAGACGAAGTCTTTAATACTGCTTTATCAAAATCAAAAAAGATATTGTTGAGCACAATGGCTGCTCCGGTCTCGATTTTAGTAAGTGCAAGTCCAGTGGAGATTGTATCAGAGGCAGCAATTTCATTGAAATCAAAGTTTGACCGCTCTGACATAAACCCTTCCTGGTCAACAGAGATACCATACCTGGAACCTCCTCGTACAACAAACTTATAGTTACCATCCTGGTCGGTCAACATGTCCGCAATAAACAGACCATCAGGAAGTCGCTCAAGTGTCACTCTGGCATTTGGAACAGGTTCTCCACCGCTGGTAACCTGACCCACTAATGTAACAAGGTAGTCACTAGGCTGCATGGACTCCAGCAAGTGTTCCATGGAAGCCAGGTAAGGACTATTATCCGTCAGGAATAGCTCATCTGCTTTAAAACGGAAAATATCCGTATCATCATCCACGGTACCTCGTGAGAAATAGATATGCCTTCCTGAAGAAGGAATACTAAAATACTGATCATCGCTAGGCGTATTCAAACCAGATCCCAGGTTTTCAGGCACTGACCATTTTGTCCATGAATCATCCAGCCTAAGTGCCACGAAAATATCTGAACCACCATAACCACTAATACCATTGGTTGAGTAGTAAAGAGTTTTGCCGTCGGTACCCAGAAAAGGGGCGACATCAGCACCTGCTGTATTGATATCTTCACCAAGATTCTTAGGTTCACTCCAAATTTCGCCTTCCTTAAAGGAGACATATAAGTCTCTGCCGCCGTAACTGTCGTCCCGTTCCGCAGAAATCACCAGGGCACTCCCTGTAGGATCCAGGAAGAAATCTGTTTTAGGAGAGTAGTTATACTCATTGATCACTTCCAGAGAGACGGGCTCCGAAAATGTGCCATCAGCATTACGCTTTGCGGTGGAGACTCCATTATACATTCTGCCACGCTTTCCATATCTATTCCCAAGGATCAAGACCTCTTGTCCATCGATAATGGAAATGGAGCTGATGAAATTTGGCCCGTCAGTATTTAAAGGAGGACCGACATTAATGGCAGGTTTCCACTCGCCTGTTTCTTCATCCATCTCAGAAAGCCAGATATCTTCACTATCATTTATTCCTCCTGTATTGTCGGGATGGTACTTTCTACTGAAATAAAGTCTTTTCCCATCTGGTGAAATCAACGGGCTGTGCTCGATATATGAACTGTTTACATTCGCACTTAGCTTTTCGGTTTGCAGATTATTATTTACGTCTGCTGCTAGGTCTATCAATACACTGATAGGAATGTTACTTGTTGATATCCCAATGGCATCTATGCTGTTGTAACCAGGGACCGTCTCCCCATCAATTACTACTTTGATGGCGTGGATTTCGTAGGCAGGTTCATCAAAAAACAAATTCAAAAGTCTGCTTTCCAAAGGGATAGATCTGGGTGTAAGATCAAAAAGTAAATACTCGTTATAATCTCCATCATAGGCCAGAATCTGTTTTACAGCTCCAGGATTCTCCGATTCAGCCACAGCGACCTGCTTTGCCTTTATCGGCTGATCGAAGGAGACCATAATATAGTCTTCTTTGCTATCTCTTTTAGGCCTCCAGGCATTGGGGTTCCCACCACCTGCAGGCAGCACATTGGGCTTGTGTAAGGCTTGAATTGCCGAGTACTCCAGGGCAGAATATTCGGAGGATACATCAACTACCTCTGATCCCCAGATGACAGTTTCCTGAGCCTGAAGCACAAATGTCATGCTCATGAAAGCGGTGATGACTAAAATAATTTTCTTCATTGCGGATTCTTAATTTCTTATGATTCTTACCTCAACCCTTCTGTTGCGGGCTTTGGCTTCATCGGTTCGGTCTGTAGAAAGAGGAACGGTTCCTCCGAAGGCTTTGGTTAATACCCGTTTCTTTTTAATTCCTTTTGACTGAAGGTAATCTCTTACAGATTCCACCCGTGACTCTGAAAGAGCCAGGTTGGCCTCCTCATTTCCCTCGAAATCTGTGTGTCCCTCCAGCTGAATAATTACGTTTGGCCGGTCATTGAGCCACAACACCAGCTGGTCAAGCTCCTGATACGAACTTGAGCTAATCTGGTCACTCCCCCGGGAAAATATAAGGTTTTCAAGCGTGATGAGACTTACCTCTCCATCAGGTTTCATCATAAAACTTACAACTTTCTGCTCATCTTCATCGGGGTCGTCAATTTCCACTTGCGTATTGATGGTCTCATATCCCGTAGCCTTAACCGTGAAGTTGTAGGTGAGGCCTCTGATAAGATAAAACTCATAACTTCCATCTGACTTGGACTTGGTCAAACCCATGTCATCATAGTATGGAAGTTTTTCATAGGAAATAACAGCTGAAATCGCAGTTGAATCCTTGTCACTTAATACTTCACCAGTGAGTTTTACATACGAAGCTGCTATGTTTTGACTCTGCGAGAGAAAGGGTAAGGCTAGACAAACTATCGAAAATAGGAATCTGGACATTAAGTAGCTTAGTGATTTAAGACCAAATTAACTTAATTTCAATTTAAAACTGAAATATTAGCGCGAATTAAGCGCTCGATACGATATTATATAACCATTATTAATTGACAGGAATTTGGGCCAACAGGTGTTTTTCTGTTGGTGGTTCAATTTTCTCCAACCTATCCAAAATCACGTTTTTAGTGTGTAGAAAATCGATTTTTTTGGAAGGATCTATTGGCTCAGATGGAGGTAAATCCACTTTCAGAGCATCTACCTGTCTGCCATTTTTCCAAAAACGATAACAAAGATGCGGACCGTTAGCCAACCCGGTTTGTCCTACATATCCGATGGTTTGCCCCTGTTTCACTGTTGTACCGGGTCTTACACCTTTGGCTATTCTCGACATGTGCAGATATTGAGTGGTGTAGTTGCTATTATGTTTAATCTTCACGTAGTTACCATTTCCACCATGGTAGCGGGCTTCCAAAACCACACCATCACCAACTGTTCGAATAGGGGTGCCAGTAGGAGCTGCATAGTCTGTGCCCAGATGAGCCCTATAAGTTTTCAATACTGGATGGTATCGTCTTGGATTGTAGCGTGAACTGATCCTTGAGTAGTCAAGTGGTGCCCTCAGTAGTGTTTTTCGGAGACTATTTCCTTCTTCATCGAAATAATCGGCCTCTCCACCCTGGTCATACTTGACTGCATAAAACTCCTTATCAAAATGCTTAAAGTATGCCCCTTTGATTTTTCCTATACTCACCACTTCTCCGTCCACACTCTCTTCTTCATAGATGATCTTAAATTCATCGCCTTTCTGGATTCGGAAAAAGTCTACCTGCCAGGCAAAAATATCTACCAGCCTATGAACCAAAATTGGAGAAGCTTCCTGGTCAAGTATTGACTCATACACCGAGGTACTAATAGTAGCTGCAAGTGTTTTTTCTTGAATGGTTGTGGGTTTTTGGTGATTGTAAACATGAATAGAATCTGCCAGATTAAAAACTACATATTGAGTGGGATCTGGTTCGTAGATAAATTGTCTTGCGGTTTTAAGGCTGTCTTTCTCATGGATGATTGTGTACGGAAAGTTTGCCTTCAGTTTTCGTACATCAAAGACTCCCTTGCTGGCATGGGCCAGCTGATAGATCTTTTCATTATCCACATTATATTTCGAAAGGATCTCAGCCAGGCTTTGGCTCCATCGTACCTTAGCCTGGGCCACTTCAAATGAATCAATGGCGATGCCATAAAGCAGTGTAGGTTCAACCATTGATACTACAGAGTCAATTGCCTCTGAAATATCCACTGTGGATTGCTCTTTCTTCTCCTGACAGGAATACAGGAGAACAACAGTTACCAATATCGAAAACAGGTAATTAGCCTTTTGGAACATTTTCTTCAGTCAGTTTTTAGTCTCTATTTGTGGTTTTTGTATTCTTCAAGGCTAGAATCTAAAAACTTTGCAAAGTTATCAATATTTAGATCATATGCTGTCGGTTCTGACAATAGTTTTTCATTTGGGCTCAGTACAACGTAAAAAGGTTGTGCGTTATTATTAAACCTTGTAATCTGAAAATCCGCATTTTGTTTCCCAATACTTTTCTTGATTCGGCCATCGTAGTCAGACGCATACCATTCAGATTCAGGAAGCTCAGTCTTGTCATCCACATAGAGTGCAAGGAGCACAAAATTTTCTCGCAGTCGGGTGAGGATTTTAGGGTCTGACCACACCCGCTGCTCCATCTCCCGGCAGTTGACACATCCATGCCCGGTAAAATCGATAAAAATCGGTTTGTCGAGCTTTTTTGCACAGGAAACGGCCTGTTCATAATCGAAATACCCATTCAACCCATGAGGCCACTCCAGTAAATTCGCATATTTAGGCTCTTCACAAAACGCTTCATTTTCCGTAGCTCCATTCCCTGCACCGTTTTCTCTCAGCAGTCCAATCAGGTTAAAATCATGCGTAGTCATTGGAGGTAAATACCCAGCCAGCATTTTGAGAGGAGCACCTACCATACCCGGAATGAGATACATCACAAAAGAAAAAGTGATGATTGCCAAAATCAAACGGGGAACAGAAGTAGTTTTCGTTTCACTGTCGCCAGGTAATTTGATCTTACCCAGCAAATAAAAACCCATCAAAGTGAAGATCACGATCCAAATAGCCAGATATACCTCCCTGTCGAGGATATGCCAATGATAGGCCTGATCAGCAATACTTAAAAATTTAAATGCCAGGGCAAGCTCAAGGAATCCAAGTACTACCTTCACAGAATTGAGCCAACCTCCGGACTTAGGCAATTTCTCCAAAGCACCTGGAAAAAGGGCAAACAGTGTAAATGGAATAGCGAAAGCTGCTGAAAAAGCTACCATACCAAGAACCGGCTTCAATGAAAGCTGACCAGCTGACTCAACCAAAATACTACCTACCAGTGGGCCGGTACATGAAAACGAAACAAGTACCAAGGTCAAAGCCATAAAGAAGACGCCAATCAATCCTCCTTTATCACCCATCTTGTCAACATTATTCACCCATTTGTGGGGGAGGTTGATCTCAAACAATCCAAAAAATGATAGCGCAAAAACGACAAAAACAGTAAAGAAGATCACATTTGGCACCCATCCTGTAGCCAGATCATTAGCGACTTCCGGACCCATGAAAGGGGCTATGATAAACCCGACAAAACTGTATATCAGGATGATAGAAAAGCCGTAAAACAAGCTTTTTTTGATTGCCCCTTTTTTAGAGTGATTCTTCCCGGTAAAAAAAGTGACCGTCATAGGGATCATTGGGAAAACACACGGTGTGAAAAGCGCTGCCAGGCCAGCCAAAAAAGCTACCAGCATGAAAGAACCCAATGCATAAGGATCCGTGGACCCCCTTTGCTTTAATAATCCGGGCTTTGATGAGGCAGCTACTTCAGTTGCCTGCTCTTTTTTTTTTGAGGTTAGTTCAAATTCCTGATCAATTGGAATGCACTTTCCATCAATATCCGAACAGACTTGACCCGTGTAATATCCCGAAATCTGATAATCGGATTTTTGAATCACTGCTTTTTGGACAAACTGTGCGGTTTTCTTGAAGTAAGTGATCTCTCCTTCCCAAAAAGAATCGTATTTTTTGCTGTGATTGATGGGTTCAACCTCACCAACCAATTCAAAAGACTCGTCAGGTTCGAAGCCAAACTCCGTCACCATAGGGCCCAAATTCGGATCGAAATCGGTAGAATATAAATACCAGTCTTCATCAATTTTTACATCAAATACTATGCTGACGGTATCCCCCTTCTGAGGTTTTGCAGGTTCCAGGCTGACAGTCCACTTCGCAGGCTCCAACACCTGCCCAAAAAGTGCTGTCCCAGCCAGAATTAGCAGGAATAAAAATGGGTACCTTGGGTTAATCATTTTTGATTGCTTTCGCTAAAAAACTGATAAAAATAGGTAATGGTTTCAATACCAATGTAAAAGTTGAAAAGGCCAAAGTGCTCGTTCGGTGAGTGAATGGCATCATCATCCAATCCAAAGCCCATCAGGATAGGATCTACCTGAAGTTCTTGCTGAAACAGGGCTACTATGGGAATACTTCCTCCCTCATACGATGGAACTGGTTTCTTACCAAAAGATTTTTCAAAGGCCTTACTGGCCGCCAGATAAGCCGGAGATTTGGTGGAAACCACGGCTGCTTCCCCTCCATGATGTGGTGTCACCTTTACTTTCACTGAATCAGGGGCTATTGACTTAAAATGTTTTTCGAACATTTCCGTGATCTCATCACTATCCTGATCGGGTACAAGCCTCATAGAGATCTTCGCATGGGCTTTTGAAGGAAGAACCGTTTTGGCTCCTTCTCCGGTGTAACCTCCCCAGATACCATTCACGTCCAAAGTTGGTCGGATACCAATTCGTTCCCTGGTAGTAAATCCTGATTCACCCCACACGTCGTTAATCTGAAGATTTTTTTTGAATTTCTCAAGATCAAAGGGCGCTTTTGCCATCTCGTCTCTCGCCGCCTGATCATAGCTTTTTACTTTGTCGTAGAAGCCAGGTATAGTCACCCTTCCTTTTTCATCGTGCAGCGAAGCGATCATCTTACTCAAGATATTGATCGGGTTGGCTACAGCACCACCAAAAGTGCCCGAATGGAGATCTTTGTTTGGCCCCGTAACCTCCACTTCCAGGTAGCTCAAACCTCGCAGACCAACTGTTATGGATGGATTATCGTTTGCCAGAATGGAAGTGTCTGAAATGAGGATGACATCTGCGGACAACATGGCCTTATTTTCTTTCACAAAGCCTTCAAGTCCATCGGAACCAACCTCTTCTTCACCTTCGATCATGAACTTGACATTGCAATTAAGCTCACCGGAATTATTGATAGCTTCAAAAGCCTTGATGTGCATATACATCTGGCCCTTGTCATCACTCGACCCTCTTGCATAGATCTTTTCATCTTTGATCACAGGCTCAAAAGGTGGACTTTCCCATAATTCCAAAGGATCCGGTGGCTGTACATCATAGTGACCGTAAACGAGTACTGTAGGAAGGCTTTTGTCAATGATTTTTTCACCATAAACTATGGGATGACCTCCGGTTTCATACAATTCAGTCTTGTCGACCCCAGCACGCTTTAGTTTTTCGAGAATAAATTTTGCTGCATTTCGAACATCCTCTTTGTGCCTTGAGTCTGCCGAAACAGAAGGAATCCTCAAGAGTTCCAAAAGCTCTTCTAAAAAACGATCTTTATTTTCCTGCAGATACTGCGATGAAGCCATATATTTTGATATTAAAAAGCATCATTAAAATCCAAAACCATCATCCCGCTTTTCAACGGTTTCGACCTTTTCTTCCCGATCGAAACTAACGTCTCCCGGAACCTGCAGGTTGTATGGAGTGGTGATGTCATAATACTTTTGTCTGAAATCGTTGACAAACTTAAGTGTTTCCGACACATCCCCCTCAATCACAACCATCTCACCGGGTTTGGCTTTCCCATAGTTGGATTTTGAACTTACCGAGCTGTTGAAGTTACTATTGGAGGAGTATAGTAGCATGGTGCCTGCCTGATAGCTAATGTAGTACCACAAGCCAGGAGCAGCCTGAATAAAAATGTTTAATACGTCATTATTTGAAGCATCTTTTTTCAGTTCCAAAAACCCGTCGAATTTTGAGTTGACATCTGTTTTCATCACATTGGATATGGCAATTTTGGACATATTGTACCAGGCGCCATGTTCATCCGACCATTTCATTTTCACGCCAGAAATCACCAGTGGCTTGATGAGATTTTCTGATAAGCTGTAGAAAGGAACATAGTCTTTTAGACTTTCGGTCTCATATTTCTTTGCTGTGGGATCTGAAGTCATATTAGCTAATTTGTATAGCATCTCCAGGGACAAATCGTTCGCCGGTGAAAAACCAAGCCGGGTGGCCATGTCCACAAGATCGGCTGCCATGATCTCCAGGAAACCATCAATGTTTGGTGCTGAGACGGTCATAAAAGCATCAGCCTGATAGGTGTTCGCTTCAGCGTTACCCACTCCGAGGATCGTCGCATCGATGGTCACATCTTTGGTTAGCGGGCTGAAGAAATTGACTTTGCCCTCAAAGATGACGTCTTTGGTATTCTGGTTGTATGTAAGGGTAGACCCCGCATAACTTTCTCCCCGGCTTTTTGCCTGGGTCTCAATCTTAAAATAATTCCTGGCTGTATCGTACCCAAGAAACCCTTTGGGATAGAAAAAGTCCTCGTCAGATGGGGTCTTTCGCTCTTCTATGAAGGTTGTGTACAGTTTTCCTCGCAAATCATAATGTAATCCCGCGATCAGTGGCGTCTTGTCATCAAATTGTGCATTTTGGAAGTCAATTTTAATGGCTGTTTCTTCATCAGTTCGAGTATACTCTATCCACTTATCATAACCTTTTCGATCCAGGTCAATCTGGACTGCCCCATCAAGTTCCAACGCTTGTTTATACGCATACATTTTCACAGAACCCTTGTAAAAAAATCCGGGACTGATGATCAATCGTTGATCTTCAGCTACCTCTCCCCTGGAAACCGTCATCAGTTTCTTCTGCTTTTCACTAACCTTCACGTCTTCGAGCTCAAACTGATCAAATACTATGTCGAATGTATCACCCACGGCAAGCAGCTCATAAATGGCACTTCCCTCGAATTTGTTTCTGGAAATGATTTTGATGTTACCATCCTTGAACCTGTGATAACCATTTAACGTGTCAACAATTATTCTGGCGTTATTGAAGGGTTGCAGCTCGGAATATTCCAAGATAGTAGTTTCATTATTTTCCGGTATGATCCTGGCGTCTGCAACAGTGATAAAAGGGATCCCCTTGATTTGTAGCTCATTAGAATTGATATTGTAGACGGCTTCAGTCCCGGAAAACACAAGACTATCAAGCTCTTTTCTTGTGGTATAGAAATAAGAATCCTCTAATGGAATATTGGCAGGTTTCGTCATGGTCACCACGGAATCCTCCAGATCCCAAACCGCGTTGGTAATTGATGTTCTCATCTGGGCATATGGAAAGGATATCGCAGCTACGCCACTTACTTCCGGACGGATAGAGGCTTCATTTTTTACAAGGTCAAAGTCAAGACGTACATCTTCTCCAAGCATCGCAGGAGTTTCAGACTTTGAAAATACCTCAAAATGTGCATGTCGGGCAGAATATGAATGTTCTTTGAATGATAAGGAATTAGAAGTAGAGCTTGACCCTCTGGTCTCCAGCACTCCTGATCCAAAAACTCCATTCGATGTGATGTTGGCTTCCCCATCCAAAGTGGCAGTTCCATGATAAAACCTGAATGGCTCACCAATATTTTGAAGATACATACTGTCTTTTCTTGGAAGCCAGTCCATTTTGAATGGCCCTAGCACTGCGTCCGGATAGCTGGCACCCTGTACCGTACCCGGGTTGATCTGTCCTCCTGAACCATACGCAGTTACTGAATCAGGATAATAAATAAAGTCATCCGAAAAGATGGTGGTTGTCAGGAAGTCAATCTTGCCTCCCCCACGAAGCCCCTTATTGGAAAGTGTGATTTTTTCGTAGGTCTTAGCAGGCATTCCATAGAGGTTGTAACCTTCTTCGGGAATCTGATGGACGAAGCCCAGTGACTGGTCTGGCATTACCTTGAGCGTCTCATCAAATGTAGGGAAAATGCCTCCTGAGTTAAATTGTCCTTTAAAGACCATCTTCCCGTCTCCTTTTCCCTCAGTGCTGTCCATCTCAAATGGTGGAACAACAAATCTTACGGACTTATCATAAGCACCATTGAACACCTCCGGGCCATCGAAATATACTACTGACTCACCATCCGTTGAAAGGTATGGAAAAGAATAGTCCTCCACAACACCGGACTTGTTGTCAGGCCTGTCAATGTAAAGTGTACCGGATGTCTCATTGAGATGATTGCTTAGGGAGCTTTTTTCAGGACCACCCTCTGCTTTTAACGAGTCTGGTACCTGCACATCGATCCTGATAGAATCAATCTCTGGCATTCGGACCAAAAACTCATCATAGACAAAATTGAAATCTTTGCCTTTGTACTGAAAGTCGCCTGCCGCGATCATACCGCTGAACCTAAGGTCTTTGCCTTCCAGGAGGGTGACGACACTGCTATCTGGCTCTGCCCGCACTCCAAAGTCTGAAGTGACATAAAACTTATGAACACCTCTGACAGTGATTTCACCATTGCTGATGTTCCATGTCATATTGGGCTCGTCGGGTTTCAGTGAAGGAATTTTCAGGTTATCAAAATCCGCCTTCTTAGATCCCGCATCATAATAATGAAAAGCCCTGTCATTCAATTTTACATTTCCACCATCCGGGTTGTATTCAGCAAAGCCATATTGTTTCAAAAGCTTCATCGCTCCTTTTACCTGGTTGAGTTCAATACCAAATTCATTGGTAAGCTCCTCCTGATTAAATTCCGTAATGCCGTATTTCCTGGCATAAAAAACACTGGTCCCTAAAGGATGAAATTCGTAAATACCTCCGAGCTTATGGAGTCGCTCCATGTTAAAGTATTTGTCTGATTCCGCAGTAGCCACAATCCACTCTTTGCCATTCAGGATGGATAAGTCGAGAGAATCAGTCTTCATGTCCCACTTGAATAGATCTACATTGAGGTTCATCTCAAAGAAAGTAGACTGAAAAGGAGTAACATTATATTGCTTAGTTCGGTACACAACCAGTTCTTCGGTCGTTTGGTCATAGCGTAGATTCACCGAGGGATGAAAAACAGAATCTGATCCATGTAATAGGCTAAATTTCCCGGATTCACATGTCACCACCGAATCCTCAAATAAAAATTCCTCTGAAGTAATTTTTACAATGTTTCCTCTGCCATCCAGGATCTGCAAAACACCTGGTTCTCTTGAAACCGCTGTACCATACAACCGATTCCCGCTCAATTTCACTCCGCCAGTATATTTGAGTTTACCTCCTGGAAAATTCCATTTTACATCAGCATTGTTGGAGGTGAAAGTGGGCTGGGAACTCAGCTCCCTGGAGTCGCGAGGCACACTAGTGAAGGTAAATACCCCCTCGATAGGGTCTGGAAGACTTGGTAAGGTAATGCTGGCATTTGGTGTCCAGAAATCTGACCTGTCCGCTTTGATTTGAAATTCTTTTAGGGAGACTACTACACCAGCAAATTGCTTGTTTTGCTGTGGCCAATTGATCACAGCACGCGTACCTGCAAGCACACGGTTTTTCAAAAGGAAGTAGCCATCCATTTCTTTGATCAAAAGGGAATCATATGGAGTGGCAATGACCATCCCCATATTCAGGAGATCAATCACAGGACCATCAACGAGTGGATGATTGTATCTCAACCTCTTTTCCTGAATGTAATTATGCCTGGCTCCTACTATAAGTTCACGCTTTGGTGCATTTGGAATTTCCTCTGCCAAAGGGTCGTCTGAAGTAGACCCTGAATTGTTAGTGGATCTCCAGGAGTCATCCTGTCCCCAATTGTCGGCAGAACCCCAGGTAGTACCAGAGGCCCAATCATCCACTGCGCCCCAGGCATCGAATGAAGCATCCTGGTCCGGCTTAGCCACCTCCTCTATAATTTCTTCCTCGGTGGGATAATAGGGCTCATCCGGCTCCTCTTCTTCAACCACTTCTTCAGGTGAAATGATTTTGAACTGGTATGTCCCATTGTCTACAGTCATCCTTACATGTTTGGTGTAACCTAAAATCTTTCTGGCCATAAACATGCTGAGGCCTAAGAGAAAATTGGAATACTCCTCCTGATTCATGGACTTTACCATCTGGTCATTGATCTCGAGTAGACTTGTTAGTTGCTGCCTGTCAAGATGTGCCTGTGAGTTAGCGTACGCCAAATAAGTGAAGTAATACCAGAAGTGTGGATATTCATAATACCCCTTCTTTTCCATTTGGATTGCAATGGATACAATTTTGTCACGATGTGCTCCTGTAAAGTTGCCATTCCAGGCTTCGTTGAAATCGTAAGCGACCTTGGTAGCTGCCTCATTGCCACGATTGTTGATCACTTTCATGGCCTGACGAAAAAACAGGGTATCATTCTCAGAAAAGTACTGAGATTTCCCAGGCAATGCGAGCAACATCGCAACACCTGTAAGCAGGAAATACTTTAACACCCGTTCCATCAAGACTAAAATTAATTCAAATGATTAAGAATCGCCTTTTTTTGTGACCAATATGGCCCAATTGTCCTTTGATTCTTTCCTAACGAGATCCAGGTTGTACTTGTTGGCTTCCGCTATCAAAACGTCAATGTCTTCTGTATAAAAACCACTCATCAACAATATGCCACCACTTTTTAGTCTTGTGACGTAGTCAGCCATCTGGTCCAACAGGACGTTTCGGTTGATATTGGCCAGAATGATATCGAAGACCTCCTTTTCAGACACCCCATCAATCCCTGTTAGTATTAAATCAATATTTTCACATTGGTTTAACGTGAAATTCTCCCGACTATTTTCATAGCACCATTCATCGATATCGATGGCAGTGATTTTAGAAGCCCCCAATTGATGTGCAAGAATGGAAAGCACTCCGGTACCACACCCAACATCCAGCACAGTTTTTCCCTGATGATTAATGCTCAACTGGGCCTCCAGTACCTGGGAGGTAGTGGCATGATGGCCAGTTCCAAATGACATTTTAGGGGTTATTCTCAGGTAGTGAGCAAACCCTGAAGGCTTCGCATGAAAGTCGGCACCTATAAAGATTTTATCTGAAATAATGACCGGGTCATAATACTTTTCCCATTCTTCATTCCAGTTGACCCTGGGGGAAATGTTAAAGGTAAATTTGACCTGATAGCGATCCATCAGGTCTTTTACTTCGGTTTCATCCCAGGCAGATTCATCACAGGCTGCCACAATACCCCCATCAATCTCTTCGAAAGAGTCAAAATTGAGCATGGAGAGCTCGGCAATCAATATTTCGCCAAGCTCCTGGCTGCAACTGACTTTTAACTCAACGAAATTCAAGGGATCAGAATGACTTGGCAATATCAGTAAAGTCTCGTGACTTCAGACTGGCTCCTCCAACAAGGCCACCATCCACATCCGGGCAAGAAAACAATGCTTTGGCATTACCTGGTTTTACACTTCCGCCATAAAGGATTGAAATGCTATCTGCAGTAGCCTGGCTGTATTTGTCCGCAATGAGTTTTCTGATGAATGCATGCATTTCCTGAGCCTGGTCGTCAGAAGCTGTAACACCTGTACCGATAGCCCAAACTGGTTCGTAGGCAATCACCACCTTTTTGATATCCTCCTCAGATAAACCAAATAATGCGCCTTCAACTTGCTTTTTGTTCAAATCGAAATACTTGACTGCTTCACGGACCTCAAGTTTCTCACCACAGCAAAAAATGGGCGTCATTCCAAAGTCCAGTACTTTTCTTACTTTTTTAGCCAACAGAGCCTCATCTTCACCAAAATACTCTCTTCGCTCGCTGTGGCCAACTACCACGTGAGTAACACCACAAGACTGCAGCATCTCCGCAGAGATCTCTCCGGTATAAGCACCACTGTCTTCATGATGAACATTCTGGGCCCCCAGAAAAATGTTCTTTGCAGGTCCAATCAATTTTTTTACGCCTGTGATATGGAAATATGGTGGGATCAGGATCACCTGTACATCTGAATTCACCTCACTGTTCACCATGTTGATGACCTCTGATGCCAGCTGTTGACCGGTGGTCAGGTTAGTATTCATTTTCCAGTTTCCTGCAGCTATCTTTTTTCTCATGTTTTGATTTTTTCTTTTAAATATTTTGCTGTGTGATTTTCGGCTAATTTAACCATATCTTCAGGCAACCCGGCAAAAGTGACATTTCCTCCGTTCACACCGCCCTCAGGGCCCAGGTCAATGATCCAATCAGCATTTTTAATAATCTCCATGTTGTGCTCAATGATAACCACCGAGTTTCCTTCATTTACCAGGGAGTTGATGGCATCGAGTAATTTTTTGATGTCGTGAAAATGCAATCCGGTAGTTGGCTCATCGAAGATGAAGAGTATATGATCTGATGAATGACTTTTCCCTTTGCCGAGGAAAGAAGCGAGTTTCACCCTCTGCGCTTCACCACCGGATAGTGAGTTTGATGACTGACCCAGCTTCACATAGCCCAATCCCACATCAAACAAAGGCTGAATCTTGTTGGTGATTGCATTCTTACCCTGAAAGAAGTCGAGCGCCTCTTCCACAGTTAGGTCCAGAACCTCAGCAATGTCTTTGTCCTTGTATTTGACCTCCAGCACTTCCTTTTTGAATCTCCTCCCTTTACAGTTTTCGCATTCAAGATGAAGATCTGCCATAAACTGCATCTCGATCTTCACAGTGCCTTCCCCCTCGCATACTTCACATCGGCCACCATCCACATTGAATGAAAAATGTGCTGGCTTGAAACCACTTTTTACGGCCACCTGCTGTTGAGAAAAAAGCTGACGAATAGCATCATAGGCCTTCACGTAGGTGACCGGGTTGGAGCGTGAGCTCTTTCCGATTGGGTCCTGATCTACAAATTCTATTTGGGTGATCTTCTTGTAATCACCTCCTATTTTTTCATGTCTACCGGAGCTTTCGGCAGTGGTTCCCAACATCTTCCCGATCGTAGGATAGAGGATCTTTTTAACAAGGGTAGACTTTCCCGAACCACTCACACCCGTAACAACCGTCAGGATACCCAATGGCACATCCACCGTAATATTCTTGAGATTATTTTCCCTGGCTCCCACAATTGAAACAGACTGATTCCATTTTCGCCTTCGTTTGGGTGTATCGATGGATTCGATTCCTTTAAGGTATTTGGCAGTAAAAGAGTCTGTATGACCATTCAATTCACTCACCTTTCCCTGGAAAACAAGATGTCCTCCATGAGAACCAGCTGCTGGTCCGATATCTATGATCTGATCGGCCACCTCCATGATCTTTTCCTCATGTTCCACCACGATCACTGTATTACCAATATCTCTTAAAGTGATTAGTACTTCAATCAACCGATCCGTATCGCGTGGATGCAGACCAATACTTGGTTCATCGAGGATATACATACTTCCCACTAAAGCGCTACCCAGCGAAGTGGCTAGTTTAATTCGTTGATATTCCCCACCTGAAAGCGTGCTCGTTAGCCGGTTGAGGGTGAGATAGCCCAACCCAACTTTTTGCATATAATCCAACCTGCTGGTGATCTCACTCAAGATTCTTTTGGCAACAGATTGCTGATGGTCGCTCAGCTTTAGCTTTTCGAAATAAGCCGTCAGGTCATCAATAGGCATGAGCACAAGGTCAGTGATCGATTTCCCATCGATTTTCACATACGAAGCATCTTTTCTCAGCCTTGTTCCTCGGCAATCTGGGCAGGCAGTTCTACCACGGTAACGCGAAAGCATTACCCGATACTGTATCTTGTGGGTTTTGGATTCCAGGAAGTCGAAAAAGTCATTTAGCCCTTTGAAGTATTCGTTCCCTTCCCAGAGTAATTCATATTCTTTATCAGTGAGCTCATTGACCGGCCGATGGATAGGAAAGTCGAAGCGAATGCCGTCTTTTAAGAGAGGTCGTAGCCATTTTTGCATGGTCTCACTCTTCCAGGGGGCTATTGCTCCTTCGTAAACAGATAAATTGGGATCAGGAATAACTCTCTCCGGATCTATTCCTAATATTTTTCCAAATCCTTCGCATCTTCTACACGCCCCATATGGATTGTTGAAGCTGAAAAAGTTGACAGTCGGTTCTTCAAAGCGAATGCCGTCCAACTCGAAGATGTCAGAAAAGGTTCTTGTCTCCTGATCTACAACAGCGACATTACATTTGCCCTCTCCCTCAAAGAACGCTGTTTGAATAGAATCCGCTAATCTGTATTGGTTTTCCTCCTCCTTCTTTGCCGTGACCCGGTCAATAAGGATGTCGACATTGGCCTTTTTAGGAAGTGGCTTATCCTGAAGGTCATCTATGAAATTCATTTCGCCATCGATCAGGATCCGGGTATACCCTTTGCTTAGGAGTATCTTTAGTTCCTCCTCTATGGATCTTCCCTTTTTGATGGATAAAGGAGCCGAAATGATCACTTTTGAGGATTCTTCAAACGAAAGAATGTAGTCAACCACATCGGTAACACTGTCTTTTTTTACCTCCTCACCACTCACTGGCGAGTAGGTGATCCCCACACGGGCAAACAGCAACTTCAGGTAATCATAGATTTCTGTGGTTGTACCTACAGTGGACCGGGGGTTTCGTGTCAGTACTTTTTGCTCAATGGCAATGGCTGGCGAGACTCCTTTGATGTAATCCACTTCGGGTTTTTCCATCCTGCCCAGAAACTGTCGGGCATAGGAGCTGAGACTCTCCACGTATTTTCTTTGCCCTTCAGCGAATAAGGTATCAAAAGCCAGGGATGATTTACCGGAACCGGATAGCCCGGTGACCACCACAAGCTTGTCCCGTGGGATGGCGACGCTCAGGTTTTTAAGGTTATTGACCCGGGCCCCTTTGATGATAATATACTCCTTTGGATCGTACTGATCGATGCTTTGTGTCATGCTGTCTGGAACAAAAAATCTTTGATTGGAGATCCCTTATGAAAGCGTGCAAAAATAGAAATTAACCTGCTAAGATTTGTATGATTTGAAAGATTCATATAGATTTGAGATACTAGGAAAACTAATTTTATCATAAAACCCTGACAATATGCAGTAAACCTCTACGTTAACAAACAGGTGATTTTACATGAAAAATGCAAAGATGACAGACGGACAACTACTGTCACACTACAAAAACGGTAACGAAGAGGCTTTTGCTGAATTGCTGAACAGACACCAGGACAGGGTTTTTACAACCATCTATCTTATTGTCAAGGATCGCTATCAGGCAGAGGACCTGATGCAGGATGTTTTCATCAAAGCCGTGAAAACGATCAAATCCGGGAAATACAACGAAGAAGGCAAGTTTCTTCCCTGGATCCTGAGAATTGCACACAACCTCGCAATTGATCATTTTAGAAAACAAAAACGGTATCCAGTAATAATTACTGAAGACGGAAGCAATATTTTTAATACAATGGAGTTTTCAGAGAGACCGATTGAAGATGATCACATTAAACAAGACACTTACAATTTGTTGAAAAAGTATATTCAGGAACTACCCGAAGCGCAGAAGGATGTGTTAGTTATGCGACACTACATGCAGATGAGCTTCCAGGAAATCGCAGAAGCGACTGGAGTGAGCATCAATACTGCTCTGGGGAGAATGAGGTATGCCCTGATAAATTTGCAAAAGAAATTTAAATATACCCATGTTGCCTATGACAAAAACGTTTACAGAAAATGACCTGATAAGGTTCCTTTACAATGAATTAACAGAAAATGAAAGTGAAGCAATTGAGCGGGCAATTCTCACTGACCAGAATTTACAAGATCAGATCAACAAACTGAGGAAGCTCCAGGCGGATATGGACGACATCAAAGTCGCCCCCTCCAAGAGGACTATCCGAAAAATCCTGGATTTCTCCAGGGGATATGAGGTGCAGTCTGCCTAATTTTAGGCAATGACCAAAAAAGAGCGCTATAGCGCATTTGTTGACTATTTTCTGGAATCATTTCCAGAGCCCGAGACAGAACTTCGCTACAACAATCCCTTCGAATTGTTGGTGGCTGTGGTGCTTAGTGCCCAATGCACAGATGTGCGTATCAACAAGGTGACTCCTGCACTATTTGAGAAGTTCCCGACGGCGGAATTCATGGCTACGGCATCTTTCGATGAACTCTTTGAGCTGATCAGGAGTGTCTCTTATCCTAACAATAAGAGCAAGCACCTGATGGGCCTGAGCAAGATGATCATGGAAGATTTCGGCGGAGAAGTACCCATTAAGCATGAAGACCTTCAGAAGCTCCCCGGTGTGGGAAGGAAGACTGCTAATGTCATCGTTTCGGTGCTATACAATCAGCCTGCCATGGCCGTAGATACACATGTCTTTCGAGTTTCCAAACGACTCGGTCTCGTGACCCAGACCGCCAAAACACCTTTGGAGGTAGAAAAGCAGCTGGTCAAAAACATTCCGGAGGAGCATATCCACAAGGCGCATCACTGGCTGATCCTTCATGGCCGATATGTCTGTTTGGCCAGGAGGCCGAAATGTGAGGAGTGTAAGATTGTGCATTTCTGCCGATATTTTGAGAAGAATCAGTAAACAGAAAACGACTATAAGGGAGTCCGTCTGATTACAAACCTACTCTTCTTTAGTGTTCAGAACTTTGTAAAGCTTATCCTAATCATCTTTTCAAATTAATCGCAAGAAATAGGTCAATAATCATATTTGAATCTAAACAGTTGTTCGTATATTTATATTATGGTAAATAACTTGTTTGTTGCAACACTCATTTTGAGTTTTTTCTTCTTGCCTACCAAATCCAGCTGCCAGGATTTGTCTTTTCAAGGCGCTGAATTAACGGGTCCTAAAAGACTGGAAATTACTCCCTCATACACCTTGAGATATGTAAAGTTCAGGCCTTATGAACCCGACCCTATCATTTCAGGCCAGCCTATCCCATATAAGAGTAAAGAAGCGAAAAGTGTGTATGGAATTAAATTAAGTTATGGGTTATCAAAGAGAGTAGATCTAAGAAGTGGAATAGAATTTGAAAGGGATGTGACACGCTCCGATAGCGTGAGATACTTAAGAAATTACTTTCAACTTGGTCCTAAAATTTCTCTCGTAAAAAATAGACTAAGTCTTTTCCTGCCTTTTCATTTACATTATGGAGTTCCTACACATCGTGTACCAATAATTTGGGGTATGCGACCAGAGCTGATTTTTACTCAAAGTCTATCTTCACACGTCTCTATCAATTCTTCTTTATCTTATTTTATAAATGATCACTTATATCACTTCTTCCTCTTCGCAGATAATCCTTTCCTACTTAGTCTAAGTGCTTCAGTTAAACCAACAGACCGTTGGGTCATACGACCTGAAATTGGCACTTCATCTAATCCAACCTTCTATCGTACCCGGATTAGCTTTGGTCTTGGAAGTTCAATAGTGTTAAGCAGATAAAATTTTTTCTTAAGATTATCTATCTACAACTCATTAGCTGGTAAATACGACGACTTCCCCGCAATCTTTGTCCTGATACTCATCAGATAGGTCCCGCAGGTGATATAGAGGGTTTTCAAATCCTCACCACCGAAGGTACAATTGGTTACGGTTCCTTCAGGCGTTTCAACATAAGCCAGGAGCTTGCCTTCCGGGGAAATAACATGAATACCTGGTTTGGTGTCGAGGGTTTCTGAGGAACCTCTTGTTTCATGAAGTCCGGCTGCTACATAGAGGTTACCTTCCCGGTCAATACACATGCCATCACCACTTCTGCCAGGATAAAAATCATAAAGTGTTCTCCGGTTCGAGAGCTCCCCTTCATCCAAATCAAAAGCAAGTATCTTTCGATTCTTCCCTTCTCCACCATGGGCTTCCACCATATACAATGTTTTTTCATCTGGTGAAACCACCACACCATTAGGCATGTGTACTTCCGGCTCAGCGAGCAGCTGATGTACGGAACCATCAGGATCAACGCGATACAGACCCCGAACATTCTCCTTTTCCAGGTCAGGATCGTTGGTACGTGAAGAAAAATAGATCCTTCCTGACGAATCATACTCCAGGTCATTGGGTGACTGAATTCCTTTGCCATTATACGATTCAGCAATGGTGCTTTTCACTCCTGTTTTCATGTCCAATTTTGTCACCTTTCCACTTCCTCCTTCACAAATCAACAGGTTACCCTGCGGATCGAACCGAAGACCATTGGCTGCATTAGAGGCATCGTTGAAAACAGAAAGATTTTTGGCATTTGGATCCCACTTGAGAATTTTATTTACCCGAATATTGGTGAAATAGACAATCCCATTGCTATCTACTGCGGGTCCTTCAGTGAAAACCTGCTCATCTTCAATCCTGGTTTCTACTTTCATCTCACTGGTAAAAAGATCTGTACTCAGCCCTTCATATCGATCTGGATTTACCTGCTTTTCAGTTTGTGGAGATCCATTTTTTTGGGTATTCTTATTACTACAGCTTATGATTGTCGCCAGTAAAAATATCAGTGCCAGGATTGAGAGGTATTTGTTTTGAGTCATTGGGTAAGGTTGTTGGAATTAAATTTCAATTTAAAACAGATTCCTGAGATTTGACTACGGAGGTAACTGCTTAAAACAGTTACCCAAACAAATATGACATAAGTCATACCGGTGTTCGATGTGTCTTTTTTAATTTCGGGCCCAGTTATGAAGTATTTCCTGTACCCACTGATGATGATTTTCATTATCAGCAGTTGCTCACAATCCGAAAAGAAACTCCCTAAAAAAAAGTCATCTAAAACTGCACTGGAAGTCATGAGGTCAAATGACTGTTTCAGCTGCCACAGCATTGAAGACTACACTGGTGTGCCGTCTTACAGGATGATTGCAGAGCGGTATGACCCGGACCCACAAACGATCACTGACCTGTCAACCAAAGTCCTTGAAGGTGGGGGTGGAAAATGGGGTAGCGCACAGATGGTCAAGCATCCATTACTAAAATCAAAAGATGTCAGAAACATTATAAAGTGGGTGCTTTCACTGGATGCTGATTCAGTTGTTTCGAGGCTCAAACCACAAAATACACCAATTTATGCAGATACGCTGCACCCCTACATCATTGACATCTATGACAACAATCAAATAACCTTTTCGGGCTCAATGGATGAGATCAACCTGGTAGGTAACGAGCATATAAAACCAAATAGTCAAGTTTTAATCAGAGGAGCCATTTCTGTGATTCAGCGGGGTAAGCATTTCTTTTACTTGAGAAAAAGCGGTATTGGAAAGATGAACAAGGAGGGAAGTATGGTGATTTCAGATCGAATGGATGACAATGAGATAATGCTGGAACTGGACCCTGGTAAGTATCCATTTAAAATTGAATATACTGCCAAAAGTGCCTCAGATACCCTGGCCTTATTTTGGCTTCCGGAAGGCAGGGATTATTACGAGGTGATGAGGTAGAAATTACTCACCTGGAATGGGCAGATTGTGCATGCGAAGAAAAGACAGTTTGTCCCAGTAGCCTCGTTGAAACTTGATCTTGTCATCAATTACCCGGAAAAAACCGCATCCTCTTAATCCTAATGGATCTTTCCATTCCAGGATAGCCCATTCTGCATCCTCAAAAATGTGCTCAGCAATGCATGTCATATTTGCAGTAGCAAATTCATCGGAAAACATTCTTTTGATGGCAGCCTTGCCATGAATAGGTTCATTGGCCACCTGATGGTTAATGGCATCTTCATGATACAAATCTGACAAAGCCTCTGCATCTGCAGCATTGAAATGTTTTATCCATTGCTGGATGAGTTCTTTTGGTTTCATTGAATGTTAAAGATAGTAAAAATAGTTATTTGCGTTTTACGTGAAATAGGGGTTTCCTTGCTCAGTGAAATAGCAAAATATTACTTAACTTACATAACTGTTTCGTATTCCATGAAAAGCTATTTGATCGTCTCAGCATTTATCGCCTGCACCTTGCTTTCTATTGCCTATGCAAGGAGTCAAAAAGTTCACGAGGTAGGTTTCAATTTAGGTGGCGGGCCGATATTTCATACCGATCTGGATGCTGATTATAAATATTCAGCTTATTCGCTAGGTGGTAGTGTTCAACTTAACTTTTTCAAAAAAAGAAAGCTTTCTATAGGTATCCAGGCTGGGGTACAACAGGTTGTGGAAAAATTCCAAATCACTGAATATGGCTGGCATGTCTTATATCAGCCATATCTGGAGCAACCAGGACCAATGTCTTTTAATCAACCTGAAGTATGGATCTCTAAATATCATCTCTGGCAGTTCCTCCTTATTTCCAATTATCATTTTCCAAACAATATATTGCTTGAAGGATCCATGGGAACAAACCTGTTTATAGAAAATGATGATCGTGATGATCCTCAGGCAAGCGCTGTCCCATTGATTGGTCTGGGTGGTGGATATCAATTCAAAATCACTCGTTCATTGTCCATTCCGGTGAAACTCATTACCTATTTTGAGTTTACCCCAGAAATAAAAAATAGGGCTCTCAAAATCAATGGTGGCTCCTTGTACCCCGGAGTTGTTTCAGGGATTTTATTCAACTTAAACTAATGGATCATCTTTCAACTAAATGTTGGCCAGAAAGTAGTATTCAATAAAAAGTACGTTTTGTACGAAGTCAAAGATATCCGAATTGAGACAGGCAATAAATATTGAAAGATTTAGATAACTTGCATAACTGTTTTATACTAATATGAAGATTAATAAAATCTTTACTGTTTTTATTGGCCTTAGCTTATTGGCTAATATCTCTGCAACAAGTCAAAATGTCCAGAATGTTGGTTTCAATTTAGGGGGTGGTCCGGTATTTCATACTGTACGATATCCCCAACTGCAATCACCTGGTTATTCAATGGGTGGAAACCTTCAGTTAAATTTTATGAAAAAGAGAAATTTTTCTTTCGGATTAGAGGCTGGGGGTCAGCTAGTCATAGAGAAATTTCAGGTTACCTATCTTCGTTGGAATGCATCAGAAACTCAATTTCCATACAATCCCTATCAACCCTATTCATTAGCTCCCACTGAATTCACTTCAAAAAAATTTCTCTGGCAACTCCTTCTCAATTCGAAATATCAATTCAGAAATAACACATTTCTGGAAGGGTCTCTGGGTGTTCTATTTGATTTCTATGAGAATAACTCCCAGTATGGATCATATACAGCTCCTATGGTAGGTCTGGGAGGTGGATACCTTTTCAAGTTATCAAATACTATTTCCATACCATTAAAGTTTAAGACATATTACACGTTTAAGCCTCGGATAAGTGATAGAAGCCTTCAAGTCAGCAGTGGTCCATTATTTATGGGCATTTATTCAGGGATTGCTTTTAATGTGGACAAATAATCCAAAACAATAAAGTCTAATTCCTCCCCCATAACAGTTGATCAAATTCGGTTTTTCCAGTATCTTTTCTCTGGTTTTTGAAATGAATTCAACACGAATCCTATCCGGCTCTCGAGCTTTAATTCCCCTCACCCTCATATGGGTCAGAATTCTATTTATAGCCTGGAAACAAACGACTTCATTAGGTTCATTTTTGCGAGTTGCAAGTGCGATCTTCGAGGAAAGAAAGAAACTGGTTCACTCCAAAATGATTCATAAAATCATTAAGGTAGATGGCAAATATTTCTGGAATATGAATGCTCCTGCCTGGCCATCTCTGGCCTTTGATCGTTTTTTTGAATTCACTGTCAGCCAACTAAGAGACGGTATCAAGTTTAATCGTGACAAGGTCCGTCTCGTGATCATGCTGATCACCAAGAAATGCCCCCTAAACTGCGAGCACTGTTTTGAATGGGATGAACTCAACAAGAAGGAAACGCTAAGCCTGGAGCAACTGATCGGCATTGTAAAGAAATATCAGGCTCTGGGTGCATCGCATTTTCTGCTGGGCGGAGGCGAACCGCTTGTAAGGTTCAAGGACCTGCTTGAGGTAGTGAAATCTGGTCATCAGCTTTCCGATTTTTGGATCACTACTTCTGCATATCATCTCACTCACGAAAAAGCCAAAAAACTTAAAGAGGTTGGACTTCGTGGAGTCTCAATCAGCCTGGATCACCATCAGGAAGAGATCCATAATGCGTTCAGAGGTCATTCGGATTCATATCGATATGTGATGGAGGGGATCAAAAATGCTCAACAAGCAGGACTGGCAGTAGCTTTGTCTGTTTGTACGACTCGCACTTTTGTCACTCATGAAAATCTGATGAGGTATGCCGAATTGGCTAAAAAAATGAATGCTGCTTTTATCCAGCTCTTAGAGCCTAGGGCTGTTGGAAGGTACGCTGGAAAAGATGTTCAGTTGCTCCCTGAGCACTATGAAATCTTAGATGAGTTTTACTTGCATTTAAATCATCAGAAAAGGTATCGTGATTATCCGCTGATAATACATACCAGCTTCAACCAAAGAAGGTTTGGGTGTGATGCTTCAGGACTCAACAGCATTACCATAGATACGGATGGATACATAAATGCGTGTCCGTTTTGCAGGAGCAAGACCAAACATGCCCTGGATGAAGATGTCTCAACAGCTTATGACCTGATGCAGCAAGAGGGCTGTTATAAATTTGAAAACCGAACGAGCGAGTTCACTTTTCGGAAGTAGGTTATTGGCCCAATTTTCCAATTCGATAAGCCAGGAAAATCTGGCCATTCATATTGATCTGTCTCGGCTTATCATAATCAGCATGTATTCTTTCGAATACTGGAGTTCCTCTAGCTTCAAAGTGCTCCCCGGATCGCGGTGTGGCATTGGTAGACACAATGTTTAGCTGGGCTGAAAGGTTAATGCTTTTTGTAAAATTCAATAGAAATCCGAAAGTCGCTCCCATCTGAAAATAGCCCTCTGCCCTTTTTACCAAGAGGAGAGAATATAATGCATCGGGAAGTTCAGCATTTTCATCCTCATATCTGAAGAACTCCTGGCGGTGATAGTATCGAAGACTTCCAAAGCTTACGAACGGTGCCAAATACGGAGAGAAAACTCTTTGATAACCTGGATATATTCTTGAGGAAAGTGTTACTTCAAATAGAAGTTCAGGAATAAAAGGAACTTTGAAGAAATAGAGATCGCTGATCGTGTCGGATGAAAATGACAGCTTGCCTGTTCCCACTCTGCTCATAGCAGAGAGACCAAGCCTATCAGTTACGAAATGTTCAACCCCAACCCCAATGCTTGAGTTGTAGGGGTAAGCATTTGATGCATTTAGAAATGGGGACGGGGAATCGAAGAATGGAGATAAAGCATCTACCTGAATCATCCATGGACTATATTTTGTCCTCCATACTGACAACTCCCTGCTTCGACTAGTCACTGAAGCGCTATGCGTTTCTCCAGCACTTTCAGAGAAAAAATCTTTATGCGGTACTGTTTTTCCATCCAGTCCAATCGTCCTTAAACTTGAAAACAGCATGACTTTAGAGGGGCCGTCATTACGCTGAAAGGCAATTTTTCCTCTGGTGGAGTCAACGTCAAGTACTTTGCCTATTTCAATGTTCCCATTTTGGTAGTAAAGAGTATCCTGAGCATTACAGATTGATGCATTGGTAATCAGTACCAACAACATGCTGAAAAAAACATGATCTCTCATTTCCGGTAATTTCAAATTGACTTCTTTTATAAAAATCAATAATTATCCAGTCTATTCCTCCTTCAGCTTACCACCAAAGCGGCCTACAAGAAACACCGTGAACTGAAGATTCCCAGTCCTGTATCGACTGTCGTAAATACCTTCACGCGCGTACCCACCCCCGTTGTTATCGTAATAATACTCGTTCGACGACATTGTTGTATTGGTAGATACTAAGGTTAGCTGTGCAGATAAGTTAATAGTCCTGGTTAGATTCATCAAAATCCCTGCTGACGCCCCCCATTCAAAATAGTCATCAGTCCTTCTATCCACCAAGATGGAATAAGAATAATAATAGTCCTCTCCAATTTCATAGTAGCGGTTAAAATCCTTTCGATGGTAGTAGATGAGTTCTCCGAAACTAATGAAGGGCGCCAGGTAAGGTGCAAACTTCCTCTGGCCAAAAGGATAAAGCCGGGTGCCTAACTGAAATTCATGATCCATTTCCGTAAAGTATGGAATTTCGTAGTTATAATTATTAGTTAAATCGATGGTGTCTGTTGAATGAGTCTCCATATTGGTGCCAATCCTGCCTATGACATATAGGCTCATACGATCCGAAAAAAAATACTCAACCCCAATGCCTATATATGAATTCTCAGGATAATTCATGGGCTCCCTTCGCCATGGTGAGAACAGATCAAACTGTACCAACCAGTTATTATACTTATATCTATTTTCTCCAAGGAAAGGAACATGAGTGGTAATCTCATTATTAGGAGCCTCGATTGCAGCTTCCATGGATTTGAAGAAATCATCATTCAATCGTCCCTGGTTGTCTCTGCCAATTCCCTTTAGCGTTCTAAGCAATAAAACCCTGGTTGATCCTTCCTGTTGTAAAGCTACTTTCCCTCCTAATGAATCTAAATCCACAATATGGCCAATCGCCACATTACCATTTTTAAAATAAAGGGTATCCTGGGCCATAGAATCCAGGCACAGATAAAGGTTTAGAACCCCAATCAAAAAAAACGTATTCTTATTCATTGCTTGAGATAATTACGGATTTGAGATAATCATCATACAGCTGCATAGATTGTCTGGACAGTTCGCCATCCTTCCTGTATCTTAAAAGCTTACCAAATTGCGGATTTCCCGATAGATTAAAATTTGACTGGTAGTAGCCCTTACTGTGGAGAATAAGTGTACGGTCCATTCCGGATACGACAGTTTTTGGTTCATAGATGACTTCAGTGTAATCCCCGGTATTTAAATGGTGCATGTAGTTTTCATCGGCATAAGAAAGTGACTCAACGAAATCCACACCTTCCTGACCTCTTGCTTGACTAGGCTTGAGGATTTCGTAATCAACTACAAGCTTATTCTCAACATCAAGGGCCACATAATCCACTTCCCAAAACAAAAACCCCGACCTCAACCGTATCTCTAGAGGATTTCCATCTCCTGAAAATTCTACAGGTAGAGCGATTGTACTGAAATTGATTTCACCAATGAGATCAATGTATCCTGCACTTTTCCAGTTACCATTTTCCTTGATTTCAACAGCCAAAGGGATGCCTTGTGACCTGGCCCACTCCATTGTTTGATCTCCCGGCTTGTCCTGATTCTTCTCTGACCACTTTTCGTAGTAGCTACCAAATTTTGATATGAATTGCTTGTATACCAGGCCTCCCCATGTAGTATTTTTAAGTCTCAGCACCAAGTTTCCATTTACTTTTTCCTCTGGAATGGAATCAAATGTCAGGTAGAGATCTGAAAAGTCATTTTCCCCATGCGCATCAAACGCGAATGGAAGATCATCCTGTTCATTGATCTCAAAAGAGTAATCTTTACCCTCTGCTGTAAGGGTTCTTGAAGGGGCAATGGGGTTGTTAATCGAATAAATGTTGCCCTCGGCGTCCGGAGCAATGATGGTACCCGGAGCGTACTGTACAACAAGTAATTCAAGTAGATCAGTGTGCTGCAGCTCTAATTCCTCATTGACTATTTTAAGCTGGACCTGGTCCGTTAGATAATCTGGTAAAATTTTATAATCATGCCGTTCCAAGCCTTTGGTCACAGCCCCGGTGAATAAAGAAGTCTCAAGGCTATAGCCTTCTCCATCAAATGCATATACATGAGGGCAATTACAAATAATGAGAATATAAATCGCCAGAACCACTATATAGGCTAGTGCTGCTATACCGGTGTTAGCAAGTACGGTAACAGTGCCATCTACATTATAAACAACAGCCTTTTCAATGGCAGACCCTTGAATAGATATTCTGCCATTCTCCAGATCGTTGTACTCATTGATATAAAAGTGGACCTGACGTGAATACCGTGCTTTTTCCCTGAGAACTTTGGTCTGGCCAATATCAATATTTGAATAAAGCGCCTGGATGGTTGAATTAACGGGTGCCATATATCCATATACTTTGTCTTCATCAAGGTGTAGCTCGACCGAAGATAATTGCCAGGTCTCATCACCAAAGTGAACCAGGAATGTGTAAGCCTCAGGCTTAAATTTACTGAAATCAGCAATGGGCTTTTCTGATACGGGTTTTTGTCGAGCCTTATAGAAGATACAACCAGTGGTATATGTACAGAAACTAAAGAGAAGTAAAAAAGAAATAACCCTGGTCAGGATGATCCTTTTTCTGAGGAAAGACAACAATACAACGCGCTTGTGCATAGCCATCAACATTAAATTGGAGGCTAACTTAGATCAACTTCTCAAGCTTTTAAAACTGGATTTTGCGTAGGTCAATTCAAAATTTGCAGTTTTTACTACAAGAGCAAAAAGCCGAGGCATCCGATCTTAATTCTGACCAGAATTCATGTGAAGAGATAGTTCGGCCTTCATTGAGATCTTCGATACCGAGTTGGATGTTTTCCCGTTGGTGCTCTGTTAACTCATCCCACCAATCAACTTTTGTGTTAGATTCTGAAAGCTTAATCGAATGGAGCAAGTGGGCGTCATTTAACGTATGTATCCGGTGAGTTAATTCTTCTTTAATTTTAGATTCCGCAGCCTCCATATCCTGGTTTATTGAATATAAAGATAGATAAATCTGAACTCAATTAATTAGGAAAACCCATAGCAAATGTCCTCCTAAGGAAATATCACCCCTTCTTCATCATTTTCAGTGAAAACCATCCAAGCAAAAAAATAATAACTACCATCACTGCCCACAGCCAGGTTTTACTTTCAAAAAGCGGCTTAATGCCAGCCTCCTCTGTCTGTCCGATCTCCTGTTCCTCGCCCAAAGTCAGGACACCCAAGGTCTCCGGTATCTTCTCAGCAAAAAATCCAATGTCATAACTGGGCTTTATGGCTTGCTCATTTCCATACACCAGGAAATAATCGGCTTCCCGGGCAAATCGTGTCTGCAGTTCATGTATATAACCTTTCACCTTGACTGCTCCGACATTTAGCGGCTGATTGTCTCTGTTGCTGATGATAATCCTGAGTTTTTGCAGAATCATACTACCGAGTTCAAACTCATTTTCTTCGAGGGAATTCAGGGTACCTGTCACAATAGTTCGATAGTTGTACTTCCAACCCTGCTCTGTATTGAGGCTATCCACCAGATACTGTATGGTGACGGGCCTATAGTAGTCCAATGTGTCTGACACTTCAATCCGGATATGACTAACGGGAACTGGTTGTTTCAATTCAACCTCCACTTCGGTCTGCCGTGATTGTTCTTTTTCCTGAACACCTAATTTATGAACTTCATAATCTCTGAAAATGCCTTCTTTCGTTTCATTTCTTGAAATGGTTACGGTAGAGAGTTCAGGTTTCTCTTTGCTTTTGACTAGCACCCTGAAGTAACGATACTTTGAAGCAGGAAAAGTTAAATTTCCATACTTAAAATTGACATAGTCATTGCGAATGGACAAAATCCGATAATCCTCCAAAATGGTAAACCATTCCTTCATATCCTGGCTTCCTTCCAGCAAAATCTGCCATTCAAAATTGGTTTGAGTGAAATCCAGCTTTATTTGGTTGATCGGCTCTTGAGAGGGTATCTCAAAGGTGAAAAAATATCCTATTTGATTATGTGAAACGTTGAGCTCATTAAATGAAATTTCTTTGGTGTATGTTTCTTCCTTTGTCAGGCGAAGCAGGTAGGGCGCTTCAATCGTATCTTGCTCCCGGGTGATCCCATAAATCCGAATATCCGAGAGATTCTGTTGCGTTTTCCCAAAAACCTCATCAGGCAAAACCAACTTATGCCATTGATTTTCAATCCCCGATATTTCTCTCTTGAATTGATAATCTGTCATTTGAGCTAATGACGTCACCGACAGCATGACAAAAAGAAAACTAGCGATCCCCTTCATCAGAAATAACATGCTTGTATTTATTATACAGAAACGAAATAATCAGCAACAACACACCCAGAAGTACAAATACTATCGTTTTGGCAATGGTGTCGAGGTGGGATATATCGTAGAAAAACAGTTTGATCAGTGTCACCCCAAACAATGAGATGGCGCCAATCCGCAGGTGCTTTTTGAGTTTCCAAATGCCCAACACAATCAGGATCAGTGCATAAGATCCCCACAGAATGCTCAGCCCCAGTTTATACGACTGAGTGAATTCTGCAATGTCCAACCAGTGGATCAACTCGCTACTTAAAATCCACAGGATCGTGATGTGTAGTAAAAAATCAAAAGTCAGGGCAAAGTCCCTCTGCATGAACTCCAGCTTGATGTATTTATAGCTGGTGACCAAAGTCAGGGCAACAAAAACAAAAGAAACATATCGGATCACCAGATTGAAAATACCGCGATTATAGTATTCCGATAAATGCTGATCCGAATAGCTTTCTCTCAATTCACTTAGCACAAATAAGCCCTGGATCAGAAAGACTGCTAACATCAATGTAATGAGACCGAATGTGATCAATCCCAATTGCTGATTTTTAATCTTTTTGAAATTCACCCAGGCTAGAAGAGAAACAAAAAGCATGGAATAGTCGATAATCCAGATGATTTTGTATTTCATCAAATCTTCATTCAGAAAAGAACCTGAATCCGTCATTACCTCTGAGTTTGCATACAATTGGTTCCAATAGTTAGCTATTTCCAGGCGGAAAGCATAATAGATTGTGATGATCAGAATTGCCGGGATGGAAAAGAAAACGATATTTGAGAGCCTTTTATTGGCAGGAACCGCGGTGTCATATCGCGTACTCTGGTTCAGGAAATTGATGAAACCAAAGGCCCCGATAAACAATACAGAGGTCAGGAAATGAACATTTAGAAATAGCCTGAATTGTGATTCGATTTCATCAAAATAATATCGATCATACACTGTCGTCCAGTCCTGGACCAGGCTGAGAAATGCCAGCAGCATCAAGGGATAAGAAATCAATTCATAGATCCCCACTTTTTTAGTCCTTCCAATCCAAAACATCAATGTTGCCTCGCCTACCCAAAGCAACGTGACCCAATTTCCGTCCAGCTGAACAGGAATTGCAATGGTGATAAAAACAAGCACCAGACCTGAAACAAGGTAAAAAAGGTTTCTATCTGCAAGTTTTTGACGATAAATAATTGTACTCACAACAAAATGAATGAGCGCATTGGCTAAGGTGAACAGACCCACCAATTGTAATCCTGTCTCGTGATTACTGAGGAAATTATATCCCAGGCCATAGTAGACAAATGAGTTGGTCAGCAGCAATAGAATATCCAGTCTTTCAAATTCCTCCTTCTGAAGGAGCTTATAGCCCAGGAAAGTGAGATAGAAAATGCCAAAGAATACCGAACTGAATGTCAGTGCTATGGCAAAGTGTTCGCTCGTTTGATATTCGGTCACCGACCAGGCAAAAAAGATCAGCCAGGTGAGCCCAAAAGCAGAATAATAAAGGGACTTCCAGTATTTCTTAAAAGCGATGACCAAAATCCCACCATTGATAATGGCCATATAGGAAAACAGAATAGCTGAATTGCCCGAATCCTCGCTCAACAGGAAAGGAACCGCGTAAGCACCTACTAGCCCGATTAGTGCTATCACATGTCTGTTGTAGTTGATGGCGGCTACCACCGTGAAAGCTGTAAACAGCACCATGATACCAAAAGCTGGTATCTGAGGGATGAGATTGTAAAAGCTATAGGCGGCAAATGTGATAAAATACATGATGGCCATAGCCCCACTTAGCAGCACAGCACTGAAGTTTTCATATTTCCTTTTTAGCCTGATAGCAAAACCCAGCAAACCTATTCCAACCAGGTACCCTAAGATTATTCTCGTCAGTGGACTGATCAGCTGATGATCAATTGCATACTTGGCACCGATGGCTACTCCAATGATGGTGATAGCAATACCTATTTTATTGATCAGGTTCTCACCAATGAATTTTTCGATATCAGATTTGCCAGTAGGTGGTCTGTTGACTGGTGATTCTTGTTTTTTTACTGCCTCAGGTTTTTCTTCAGCTTTGGTTTCCAGGTTTGATTCAGCAATGAACTGTTTGGTTGCTTCCTGAATCAAAGCTTCATTTCCCTTCGATTTCAATTGCCCGATCTCACCTCGCAAATGGTCAATCTCTCTGGAAAAATCTTCCTGCTTTTTAAGAAGCAGATCCAGCTTTTCCAGCAGTTGATTGATTTTTTCCTGATCGTTGGCCATAGGGTAATCGTGGGGTCGAGTAGTGAAACGCTGGTTTAGATAGTCTTAGTATTTGGAATATACCTACCTTAAAGCTAGCTATTTCCGGGATCATTTCTTCATGAATTTACCCGGGGAGATTCTTTCTCACCGTCTCGGCCAAACTTTTAGGGGCAACTTCACAATAAGCAGTCATCAATGCGTCTCTAAATAGCTCTTTGCCTGTTCGATTTAAATCGAGGAATGTCCAGCCTTGCTTTCCCCACTGATTATCAACCGGAGAAATACCGTGGTCTCCCAGTGAAAAAACATCCTGATCCTCAGGTGAAAGTTTGATCGTCGCCCTGTTTCTTTTTTGATCGTAGGTTACAAAAATCTTCCCCTTTACCCGAAAGGAAGTTTTCTCAAAATGAGGTTCTTCTGTGACTTCCGGAAATGATATTGCCAGAGATTTTAAGTCGTCGAAAGAGATCATGGTCCTGCTTTTGCTCTCAATCTATTTCCTTTTCGATAGAGATTTATCGAGATGTACTTCATCAGGAGAGCTCTTTTTTGATTGGTTTAAGCGAATTGCCCAGGGATTGGGTCACCGCAACAAGTATTTAAAACTAGCTAAATCGGTAAAGAGAAGCAATGGGTGCTTACAAATGAAGTCTATTTCAACTAACCTGATTCATACAGGGCACCACAGGTAGGTTAGCATTGTATATCTTATAAATTTGTTAGTATGGAGGGTAATTCACTCTGGATCTTTCATTTTTTAGGCCAGCTTCATCACTTTATCCCTTATATTTCTATTGGGCTGCTATTCCCTGCACTTTTCAGCATTCGAGAAAGGCTTGATTTTCCCTGGGAAGGACAGCATTCCTCAGCAAATAATAGTGCAGAAAAAGACATTGCTCTTTGGGATAGTTTTAAAGGAGGGTGTCTCGATTCATATGAGAGAATCTATCGTGAAAATGTTCAGCATTTGTTTAATTACGGAATAACTATTGTTCCTAATGATTCGCTGATAAAAGATTGTATTCAAGAATTATTTTTTGAGATCTGGAAAGCACGGAAAAACCTCTCACCAACGAACAATATCAGGTACTACCTACTAAAATCCCTTCGATATAAAGTACAACACGCACGAGTAAAGGAAGAGAAAATGAAATCCATTGCACTCCAATCTTACTCAAATCAAAGTAAGATTTTGTTTCCTTTTGAAGATGAGTTGATAAAGGGTCAGGATATTTGTACAGCGAAGAAAAAGCTTGAAAATGCTCTGAATAAATTAACCTCTCGTCAGAAGGAGGTAATTACACTTATATTTTTTGAAGGAATGACCTACGAGGAAGTGGCAAATGTCATGTCAATAAGTGTTGGATCAATTTACACTCTTGCCTGGAAAGCAATTTCGAGGCTAAAAAAATCTCTTATTTAAGAGAATAATAAAAAAGTTAAGAAATATTGAATAGATATTAATAGCAGGTCACATTATAGTATAGGTAACCAAACTTAATCTATTGAATTCTTCATCCTATACTTCGGAGGACCTGATTCTAAATCCAAAATTTAGAGAATGGGTTATCAACCCCACACCTGCCCTTAATACTTTTTGGGAGGAATGGCTTAATAGCCACCCTGAAAAGCTCAATGATGTCAAAGAAGCCAGGGAACTTCTAAAGAAGTTCCCATTAGAACAAAACTTATTGAGGCAGGAGGATATAGATGAAATATGGCAAAGACTTAAGCAAGGAACTAAAAATAATGTCCTTGACGAAGCCAAAAAAACCTCTCACCTACTGAATGCTGAAACCGTAATAAGCCAGTTTGAGTCAAATTCAAAAACCAGCTCAGTGAGTCTTTGGAAAAAATCCCTTCGATATGCAGCTAGTCTGTTATTGATTGCCTCTGTTATTGCGTGGTATTTTAATCTTAATGATGCTGATAAATCCGAAATCCCTGTTAAAACTCAGGTAACTGAAATTGTTAAAGAAACACAAAGAGGTCAGAAATCAACTATTTACCTGGGTGATGGATCCAAGGTTGTTCTCAATACTAAAAGTAAACTCACCTATCCTGAAAGGTTTTCTAATGAAAAACGACAGGTAGACATAGAGGGAGAAGCTTTTTTTGAGATTACCAAAGATGCAAAACGGCCCTTTGTCGTAAAAACAAAAGACGTTACTACAACGGCTTTGGGTACATCATTTAATGTAAATACCCGCAAGGGTGGAACACATGTAGCCCTGGCAACAGGCAAAGTCCTGGTTGCTACTCACTCTGAATCTTCGGAAGTCATTCTACATCCGGGAAAAGAAGCCAGATATTCAACAGAAACGGAGCAATTGACTACCAGATATTTTGACTATGATCTTGTACTGGGATGGAAAGACCAGGCAATCATTTTTAAGAAAGCAAGTGAAAGGGAGGTATTCTCCACATTGGAGAATTGGTACGATGTAGACATCATAAAATCAAATAAATCAACATTACCATGGGATTATTCAGGAGAATTTGTGAAGATGGATCTCAATAGTGTATTGCTTGCCATCAGTTTTTCCATGGATTTCACCTATACCATAAACGATCAGAAAGTAACCATCACTTATCAATAAAACCCATAGAATATGACAAAAGGATCCAAATGAAAAAAGAAGAAAGCAGCATTTAAGAAATGCTACTTTCATACCGGCTTGTAAGAAGATAAGCTTTCTCACGGAATATCGACTTACAAGCGCTAAAACTTATTATTAATAAAAACCCAAGATATGAAAAGTAACTTTTTACAGCAATTATTTACTTTAATGAAGTATTCATTATTGATCTTAATCGTTCAGTCGATAAGCCTTAACCTTCTATTGGCTGATGAGGTACATGCTCAGAAAAACAAGAGCATTCGCAAAGTTTCAATAAGCATTGAGTCGTCTCAGACCGATTTACTCACTGTGCTAAAAGAAATAGAAGCAAAGACGGATTACAAGTTTGCCTATAATAACAGCAAGGATCTTGAACGGCTTGGTGACATCCGGATCACTTCTGCAAATAACACTGTTTATGAAGTGTTGCGTGAAATCGCTCAACAAACAGGCCTTGATTTTAAGCAGGTTGATCAAACGATCAATATTAGCAAGGTCAGACTCAAAAGTGTTGGAGAAGTTGAAATAAGTATTGCAGAAGAACAATCAACAATTACAGGTCAGGTAACGGATGAAACAGGCGCGACATTGCCAGGGGCAACCATAGTAGTAAAATCCACTACCAATGGTACTACTACCGACTATGATGGAAACTTCAAAATAGAAGCCCCTGAAGATGCGGTTTTGGTTATAACATTTGTCGGCTATGAAGTGATGGAAATCCCTGTGAACGGCCGCTCGGTAATTGATGTTCAGCTAAAATTAGATGATACCCAATTAGAAGAATTAGTTGTTGTTGGGTATGGCTCAAAAAGGAAAGCTGATATTACCTCTGCCGTATCTGTGGTGGACATGAAAGATATGGGTGACCAGCCAGTAGCAAATGGCACTCAGTTTTTACGTGGTAAAGCAGCTGGAGTAAGTGTGGCGCAGACTGATGGAACCCCTGGCCAGGAAATGAGCATAATGATTCGTGGTGTAGGTTCCTTAGGGACCAACCAGGCGCCTCTTTTTGTAATTGACGGATTTCCCGTTGGAAATCAGATGGGAAATATCAATCCTGATGATATCGAAAGCATCACAGTGCTAAAGGATGCTGCCTCAACGGCAATATATGGTGCACGGGGATCAAATGGCGTAATTCTTATCACAACCAAAAGAGCACAGGAAGGCGAAGTTTCTGTGACAGCATCTGTAAACTACGGGTTTCAGAATATCCCTGATTCAAAAAGAATTAAAATGATGTCTGGTCAGCAGTATGCCCAATGGAGAAAAGAACAATTCATTGATAAATCTGTGCTTGCTGGAAATGGTGTTCCAACCATTGATCAAATCCCTGAAAATTATCGATATCCTGAGCAAACCCAGTATTCTACAGATTGGTTTGATGAGATTGTAAATGACAATGCAGCATTCCAGAACTACAATGTAACGCTTGCATCAGGAAAAGGAGACGTAAAAACGTTAGTTTCTGCAGGTTACTTAAGTCAGCAAGGAGCCATTATCAAGACCAACTTTGAGCGATTTAACATAAGGGCTAACATTGATGGGAAAATAAATGATTTCCTGACTATGGGGCTGAACATCGTTGGGTCACGTTCCAATGAAAGGTTTATCAACACTACAGGAAGGGATGCTATCATCGGTACTGCACTGTGGGCAGATCCCAGGTTTCCTGTCTATAACCCCGATGGGAGTTTTGTAGATTATATTGGCGGTGGTGGTGGCACATTCGGTTCAGTAAATCCGGTAATGGAGCTTACCCAGGAAAAAAATACAGAGCATTTAAATAATCTCCTGAGCAATGCCTATGTTGAAGTATCATTTCTGGAGAACTTTAAATTCAGAACATCTCTCAATACTTCACTTACCGATGGACGGGTAAACAGATGGAGACCCTCAACATTGGCAGGGAGTGGTTTTAATCAGCCACCTCCAAGAAATGCAACTTTATCTGAAAATTACAGGACCGTAATGAACTGGTCAGCTGATCAACTGCTGTCCTATAGCAGAAAATTTGATGCGCATCAATTTGATATCATGCTGGGATATAGTGCCCAGGAGCAAACATTTAGATCCTTATCCGGAAGCGGCAATACATTTCCTGATGATGTAGTGCAGTTTTTAAATAATGCAGAAAATTTTAATGTAGGTTCTGATGAAGAGAGCTGGAGTCTCCTGGCATATTTTGTAAGGGCCAACTACTCTTTTAATGATAAATACTTGCTTTCAGCAACTTTTCGCAGGGAAGGAAGCTCCAGGTTCGGAAAAAACAACTTATGGGGTAATTTTCCAGCTTTTGCAGCAGGCTGGAGGATCTCCGAAGAAAGCTTCATTAGTGATGTCAGCTGGATTTCCGATTTGAAATTAAGAGCGAGCTATGGTGTAACCGGAAATAATAATATTGGTGAATATCAAAATTCCAGTAACATGATCACTGATAATTATATAATCGGAGGTCAATTGGCACCAGGCCAAAGACTTGCAGGCTTTGTAAATACCAATTTAGGATGGGAACAATCAAATCAGGTCGATATCGGGGTGGATTTTTCCGCCTTTGAAGGTAAGCTCAATTTGACAGTGGAATGGTACAACAAGATCACTGAAGACATGCTTCTGGGCGCTCCCTTACCTATCATCACAGGATTTGGTTCTACCTTGACCAATCTGGGAAAAGTAGAAAATAAGGGTGTTGAGGTGGCCGTTGGATATCGTACCAAAGTGGCTAATGATCTCAATGTCCGTGCAGACTTCAACATTTCATTCAACAGAAACAAGGTGCTGGCCATCAATGGCGAAAATGATGAGATTTTCTCCTACAGTTTTTACGGAACCAGTTACCGATCTGCAGTAGGTCGTCCGATTGGTATGATGTGGGGATATGACATGATAGGGATTTTTAATACCCAGGCAGAGATTGATGCATCACCTACCCAGGATGGAGCCATTCCCGGTACTTTTATTTACAGAGACCTAAATAATGATGGGGAGATCACCTATGGAAATACATCTCCGGATATGGGTGAAATGGGTAATCCTCATCCGGATTTTATTGCAGGCCTCACCTTGGGTGCAGACTATAAAGGTTTTGATCTTAACATATTATTTACCGGAGCATACGATTATGACATTGCAAGGCAGATTGAAAAAACGACCCTGAACATGGATGGCGTTTTCAATATTCTTGCTGAAGCTGTCAACCGATGGAAATCTCCGGAAGATCCCGGAAATGGTTGGATACCAACATCCAGTACCTGGAAATGGCAACGAGAAACAAACTCTCGATATGTATCTGATGGAAGTCACGTCTGGTTAAGGAATATTACCGTTGGGTACACCCTGCCAAGTGATTTGGCTGTTTTAGGTGGAACAAGATTTTACGCTAATGCAGATAATTTGGCATTATGGACAAAATATCCCGGAAGCAATGTGGATATTGACAGAGGAGAAGGAAGAAATCTTGGTAATGATGATGAGGCCTATCCCATTCCACGAATATTCACATTCGGTGCCAGCATAAAATTTTAGTTTAAGTAAAAACTTTTAAGAAATATATTTATGAAAACTATCATATATAGAATATTGATGATCGTAACGGGCTTGAGTTTTTGGTCGTGCGGTGAGGATTTTCTGGATAAAAACGATCCTACACGGTTGAACGCCTCCACCTTTTATCAGACAGAAGATCAATTGGAGCAGGCCGTCAACGCACTTTATGGCGGGATGCAAGGCTACGTTGCCATTCAATGGCAATTTGGTGATTTTATTTCTGACAATACCACCTTGCATTACAATGTAGAGAATAGGGGGCAGGGCCCATCATTGGAGGCACTTGAATATTGGCAATATCTGCCCAGCACCTCTAATATTGTAAATTTGTATAATTCAATCTATCAAAGATTAGTTGATGTAAATACCACAATACAGAAACTTTCTACTGCAGAAATTGATGAGGCTGCCAGGATGAATCTCGAAGGACAGGCGAAATGGATCAGGGCTTATTATTATTTTGAGTTAGTCCAACATTTTGGTGACGTAATACTGTTGACTCAGCCCATTGGAGCTCCTTCGGAAGCATGGGATTATACGAGATCCCCGGCTTCAGAGGTTTATGATCTAATTGAAAGTGATTTGAATTTTGCGGTGGATGTACTGCCTGAATCACTTCCTGCATCAGAAGTTGGAAGAGTTAGCAAAGGTGCCGCTTTGGCCTTGTTAGGTAAAGTTTACCTTACACAAAAGAATTATGATATGGCCGTTTCTACACTTGAACAGGTTTTGCCTTTAGGCTATAGCTTATTGGATGATTATGCCCAGGTATTTAACCCGGTGTTTAAAAATCATTCAGAATCAATTTTCGATATTCAATTTCAGGGAAACAATGATCTGGGTGAGAACTCTGGGTTTACTTATAATTTCTACCCCAGGCTATCAGAAGGTCAGGTAGTCCCATTCCCCGGAGTAAGCGGAGGTGGCTGGAATATTCCCAGCCTTAGTATGATTGCAGCATATGAGGCCGGAGATCTTAGAAAGGATATTTCATTGGCTGAAGGATATTTCGATGCTGATAATAATTGGGTGGCAGTGCCATATATTAAGAAGTTCTTGCACCCACACAGCATTCAGGGTCGTCCGGATGAAAACTGGCCGGTATTGCGATATGCCGATGTACTGCTCATGCTTGCTGAGGCCATCAATGAGCAATCCGGACCAGCTGATGCCTATACTTATGTCAATCAGGTTCGTGTCAGAGCTGACCTTGACCCCTTAAGCGGGTTGACACAAGACTCCTTCAGAGATGCGGTTCTAAAAGAAAGAAGAATGGAGCTGGCATTTGAAAATCATCGATGGTTTGATCTGAAAAGAACCAATACCCCGGCTGAGATGGCAGCTATTCTAAACGCCTATGGCGAAGTGGAAAAGGCCAATCCAACAACAAGCAGAGGTGGCTTTGGTTTTACACCTACAGAATATGTTTTTAATACTCACCAATACTTATTTCCAATTCCTGATGTTGAAATCCAACTGAATCAGGAGCTGAAGCAAAATGATGGGTATTAATAGCTTGTAGTAATTATCTTAATTGACTTTGAGTTGTCCTGGGGATTCAGGGCAACTCAGGTCATCTTTGGACCAAATACACTTAATACTTTGTTAATAAAGCAGGAGTATAAATTATTAATGGTTACGTATCTGTTTTTAATTAATTTTTTCTAGGTTTCGTTATTATGGATTGGATCTTTCAACTAATCGGTCGTTTGCACCCCATGATCGTCCACTTTCCTATTGGGCTGATCTTTGTTGCGCTGCTTCTTGAGATGCTTACTTATCGTGGCAAAGAGGGACTGCGTGAAGGCATTTCCTGGCTGGTAAATCTGGGTGCGCTTTCGGCTGTTATAGCATCCATCATGGGTATCCTGCTCATCAACTTCGATAGCTATGGGGGTGACCTCGTGCTTAACCACCAGATTGCCGGGCTACTTACCACACTTTTCTCAATCATTACTGCAATACTCCTCTACAGGACCAAGAAAGCATCCAACCCAAACTTCCTCCCATACAGAGTATCGCTGATCCTTACCACAATCATCCTAACAGTAGCCGGCCACCTCGGGGCCAGCCTCACACACGGAGAAGATTTCCTGGCAGAGCTACTCCCCGGAAAAGGCACAAACTATGACAGCTCCAAAACAGGAGCTTTGCTGGCAGAAGTGAGTAACACAGACTCTGTTTCTATTCGCCAGCTTGATAGGATCAGCCTGGAGGTAAGGGCACTCTTTGCTCACAATTGCTACCAGTGCCACAGTGAAGAAAAACAAAAGGGAGAGCTGGTCCTGGATTCCAAGGAGGGCGTTTTCGTCGGTGGTGAGTCAGGTCCTATCCTAGTGGTTGGGGATGCTGAAAACAGTGAGATCATTCGAAGGATTACACTCCCAAAAAACCACGATGAGGTGATGCCTAAGAAAGGTAACATCCTTTCTCCTGAAGAAGTAAACCTGATCAGCTGGTGGATCGACAACGGGGCTCACTGGGTGGACGGGGATATCAAGATCTTCCCGGAAGCACCGCTGGCACTAACCAAACCTGAACTACCTCCCGCTGATGGGTCTATGCAGCATCCCATCGACCGATTAGTGAACAGCTATTTTGAAGAGCATGACATTTCATGGCCTGAAGTAGTTGATGATAAAAAATTCATTCAAAGGGCCTACCTGGATATCATTGGGTTATTGCCAACTCCTGCACAAATCCAAAAGTTTGAACGAGACACTGATCCCGACAAAAGAACGAAGTTGATACAAGCTTTGCTCAGTGATGACCACAACTACACTCAACACTGGATCAGCTTCTGGAACGACATCTTGAGAAACGACTATTCCGGTACTGGATTTATTACAGGTGGTCGCAAGCAAATCACCGACTGGCTATATGCTTCACTACAGGATAATAAGCCCTATCACCAAATGGTACAAGAGCTGACAAACCCTACTGATGAGTCCGAAGGGTTTATCAAAGGCATCCAGTGGCGTGGCGCTGTAAATGCCAGCCAAACCACGTCGATGCAGGCAGCCCAGAACATTGGGCAATCCCTGATGGGCATGAATGTAAAGTGTGCTTCCTGCCACAACAGTTTCGTGAGTAATCTTACACTTGCGCAGACCTATGCATTCGCCAATATTTTCTCTGACACCACCCTGGAGCTGTATCGATGTGATAAACCTACTGGCAAGATGGCTCAGACCGAATTCATCTACTCGGAGTTGGGCTCTGTAGAAGCCGAAACCATCAAAGAGCGGTTAAAGCTGCTTTCCGAAGTGATCATCAAACCGGAAAATGGCCGATTGTATCGTACCATTGTCAACCGTATTTGGGAGCGTCTTAATGGCCGCGGTATCGTGGAGCCTTTGGACGAAATGGACAATGAACCGTGGAACGGAGAGTTGCTCGACTGGATGGCCAGCGACTTTATCGCTCATGATTACGACCTGAAATACCTGATTGAAAACATCATGACCTCACGTGCTTACCAGCTGCCGGGTGTTGGTTACAAAGACCCACAGGCTATCAAGACAGAAAGGTATGTATATCAAGGACCCGTCATCCGCAGACTGACTGCGGAGCAGTTTACCGATGCAGTGAGCCAGGTGATCACCCCGGTTTATCATGCAGTGGCCTTTGATCCATCGGATGCGGAACAAGACTTCTCCAGAATCTGGCATCGGGAAATAGAGTTTGACCGGGATGTATTGCCCAAACCGGGAAAAAGGTACTTCAGAAAGTTATTTTCAGCATCCGGAAAATCACTGAAATCGGCCCGTGTGCTGGTCTCGGTAGATCATTCCTACACGCTTTTTATCAATGAGCAAAAAGTTTTGTCTGACAATAACTGGGAAAACATCGGCAGGGCTGATGTAAGCAACCTGATAGTGATGGGAAAAAACATCATCACCATTGAAGGCGAAAATGAGGGCCCAATCCCGAATCCCGCAGGTATTTTGTTTCGATTGAAACTTGATTATACTGACGGTACGTCAGACACCATTGCTTCAGACAGGAGCTGGGTCAGCACCAAAGAGGTCTCATCAGAGGGATGGAAAAAAGTATCTTATGACGATTCTGAATGGGAGGAAGTAAGAAGATTTGGTACCAGCGCCTGGGGCAAAATGGTCAATTTTACCTTTGATGAAAATGGAGACAAATTTGCCCGCGCATCGCTTGTCCAGCTTGATCCGTTTTTGAAAGCACTGGGCAGACCAACAAGAGAAAATGTGGCCACAACACGTGAAGAGCAAGCCTCCTTACTTCAGGCACTTGAATTGACAAACGGCCAGTTCTTCAATAATTTACTGGAAGAGGGAGCAAAAAAATGGCTTGCTGAATATCATTCGGATCCAAAAGTGATCGCGGATAGTTTATACTTAAAGTGCCTTGGGCGCTTACCAAGCGATACAGAACAAAAGGTGATTCTTTCAGCTTTGGGAGACACGCCCGATGAGGCAGCCGTTCAGGACCTTTTTTGGGCCACTTTGTTATTACCGGAATTTCAATTTATCAATTAGTACCATGAGATCAAACATTGAAATACAAAGAAGAGAGTTTATCAAGAAAATGGGACTGGCATCCGCAGCAGCGATGTCGGCATCGATTCCCGCCAGCAGCTTTCTATCTTCCTGCTCCGGGCCGAAGATCCCATCAACCGCTGATTCTGTGATCCTGTTGTGGATGGCCGGTGGTATGGCTCATACTGAGACTTTTGACCCGAAAGCATACACGCCATACTCCAAAGGAGTTGAGAGCAAAAGGGTTTTAAGTACTTTCCCTAAAGTACCCACCGCAGTTGATGGTTTGTATTTCTCCGAAGGGCTGGAGTCCGTTGGAAGTGTAATGGATCGTGGAGCTATCATCCGGTCTTATCGCTCCGCTGACCTGGGTCATATCCTCCATACCCGGCATCAGTACCATTGGCATACCTGCTACGAGCCTCCTCAATCCGTGCAGATGCCTCACATAGGGGCGTGGATTGCCAAAGAACTGGGTCCGAAAAATGAAGTGATCCCACCTTTCATCGCACTGGGGCAAAGATTTACTGTAGGTGAAGCCGAAGAATTAAAAGCCTTTCACTCGGCAGGATTCCTGGGAGGTGAATATGGTCCTTTCCTAATCCCGGACCCATCTGCAGGCATGCAAAGTGTGCGTCCTCCTCAGGGGATGGACATCAAACGGTTCGAAGCCAGAAACAAACTCTACAAAGAACTGACAAACAAAAGCCCGATGGGTGACCTGGGCAGTGACTACCAAAAAGAATCTCTGATCCGCTCAATGGAGCAATCCTACAGACTACTCAACTCTCCGGAAGTGAAGGCTTTTGATCTGGAAGATGAACCGGAAAAGAAATATGAGCAGTATGATACAGGTCGCTTTGGTTTGGGATGCCTCATGGCCAAGCGACTAGTGCAACAAGGAGCCCGGTTTATCAGCGTTTCCACAGAATACGAGCCATTCCTCGGTTGGGACACCCATGAAAACGGACACATCCGGGCTAAAGCGATGAAACAGGCGATTGACAAGCCCATCGCACAGTTGATCAAGGACCTGGAAGAAAGTGGCCACCTCGATAGAACTTTGATCATCCTGGCCAGCGAGTTTAGCCGGGATGCCATTCTTGAAGGTCGTCCTGGAGAAAAAGTAAAAGACCAGGTCACCGTACCAGACGTCATTGAAGACGAAAAATATTATGGCATGCATCGCCATTTTACGGATGGAGCATCAATCCTCATGTGGGGTGGCGGTATTGAAAAAGGGCTGGTCTTTGGTAAAACAGCGGAAGAAAGACCATGTTCCTCAATCGAGGATACTGTTGTAATCGACCAGGTCCACCAGAGCATTTATCACGCATTGGGAATTCCACCGGAAACCCACTATACCATTGAAGGAAGGCCTGTCTATACCACACCGGATGGTAATGGTGAGCCGATCTTGCGGTTGTTTGGAAAGGAAGCTAAAGCTTAAAACTCCACAAACACATCCTTTGATCGCTGGGCAAGAAAAAGCTGATGTAACCTTTCAAGTACGGGTTGATTTTGATCGGCTACATCTGTCGTCTCTGTGGGGTCAATTGCCAAATTATAAAGTTGCCAGTCCTTCGGGTCTGATGGCTCATCAGTGCCATACTTCACAATCTTCCAGTCGCCATTTCTAAGTGCCCAACGATTGATATTACTATTCCACGTCCAGTAGAAATCACGTCTTTCAATCTCCTCATCACTTAGCAAAGCCGACGAAATATCTACTCCATCTACCTCCAAACTGCCAAGATCCTGCCCAATTACACTCGCCAACGTTGGCAACCAGTCGATTACATGAACTGGGTCATTCACTTTTTTGGGAACAATATGCCCAGGCCAATTAGCAAATCCCGGTACATGAATCCCTCCCTCCCAAACATCCATCTTACTTCCTCTCATGGGGATTTCCTGGTTGAAGTCCGTAAGATATAAATCATCCGGATATGCATTTCCAGGCCAGTTCACCTGGGGTCCATTATCTGAGGTAAAAAGGATCAATGTGTTTTCTCTTTGCCCTGACGCATCCAGGGCTTGTATAATTTCTCCTAAGGCATAGTCAACATGGTGCACTGCAGCCAACAACAATCTTTTCTCCGGATCAGGTTCTGACTGGATTTTTCCAGCAGGGTCATTGAACCATTCAATTTCATCTTCATTCTTCCATCGGGTAGTATCCTCCGGATCAAGCTGAGTAGGTCGATCAATGAATCTCCCTCTCTCATCCAATGGTGTGTGTGGAGCATGAAATGCCAAATACATAAAATACGGATCTGAATGTTCTTTGGAGATATATCTGATAGCTTCCTGCGACACCAGGTCGGTTGCATGGATCCCATTCTCATGACCGGGTATTGAATCATGATTACGGTGCCAGGCCACCTCGAATTCACCCTTTCGGTATTTATGATTATACATACCAACAGCTCCAGCCAGAGAACCATAACTCTGATCAAATCCATAGTGATTGGGTCCATAATCCGGATTAGACCCCATGTGCCATTTTCCGCATAGAAAGGTTTCATATCCCGATCGCTTAAACATGGTGGCCAGGTTTTCAACTCCCTTTTGAAATACCGGTTTATTGTTGGCTTGCAATGCATTGGTCCCGAAACGACCCGGATATCTGCCAGTGAAGAGTGCAACCCTGGTAGGAGTACATTGAGGCATGGTGTAATGATTGATAAAAGTAGCTCCCTCTGCTGCCAGCTTATCCATATTTGGAGTATACACATTAGGATTATTATATCCGATATCACCCCAACCCTGATCATCTGTAATGATCACAATGACATTAGGTTTTTGTTGAGCTTGCTGCTGATTTGCTTGTTGGCAGGCACTGGTTGCAATGAGTAAAAATAACAGGTAATCCAGGTTTTTCATCTTAGATATTGGTTGTGATAAGGAAACAAATATATGATTCTAAAAAATTCGGCTCGTGAACAAACCATTGTGTTACACTAGACATTTTAAAAAATTCATGTTGACTATTTTGTTTAAATATTTCTAATTTAGTGACGGGTGAATTTGAAATATCGGTTTTTAACGTACCTATTTGGCTCCTTTTTAAGAAAGTGAAAAAGAAATCTATTATACGGGAATTACCTGTTTCTGAATCTGTTGAAACCAAATTCAGGAGAATATATAATGAGTTCTTTTTGGACCTTTTTATTTATGCCAAATCCATTACAAAATCTGAAGATCTGGCGAAAGATGCCGTCTCTGAGGTCTTCCTGAATCTGTGGGCAAATAACTCAAATCTGATTGGGATCAAGGAAATCAAATCATACCTTTTGGTTTCCGTGCGGAATGAATGTATCAAACTACTCTACCAGGCAAATAAAATAGAAGCAGAGAATAGCATCAGCCAAATTGACAAAATCAGCCCTGAAGACGTGTTATTGGAAAAAGAGCTCCAGGAAAAACTAAATGGTTTTATTACCTCCCTTCCGGATAAATGTCAAATGGTTTTCACGGCCTGTGTGGTAGAAAAAAAGAGCCCCCGTGAAGTTGCTGAGGAATTCGGTATTTCTATCTCCACAGTCAACTCCCATCTTAGCAATGCAATAAAGGCACTTCGCATAGAAATAACCAATACCTATGATTCTGATCAATCTGACAGTTATTCCAATCTTGTTCTTGGTTTAACACTCGCTCTCTATTTTCTATCCTAATTTATTCCACTCTGATTACATCATTTTCAACTAATGATGTGAAACTCTATGAAACTTTTAACACTTTGGCAAAAAAGTGCTTTGGCATGAAAATGTTTTGAGTTTCTTGGACAAAAAAGGGGGTGGATGGCTCCTATATGTGACCAGCCCTAGTTTGGGAGAATAAAACAAATGAGCTTTTGAAAGACATCGACGAACTCATTCTTAGATACCTTCAGGGAAAAATCTCCCTGGAAGAGCAGTACCAACTGACTCAATGGATGGAGCTTGACGAAGAAAATGAGAAAATTTTTAAACGTTTACTGGCATATTGGTCAGACTATACTCAGGATTATTCGGGAATAAAAAGGGAAATTGAGGAGCAGGTTTTTGGACGAATTGGCAAACTTCAAGAAGAGAAAAGACCGGTTTTTAGAAGTAAGTATTTCTTAAAGATTGCAGCTGCTGTAGCATTGATCATGAGTTCATCTTTATGGATATATCACCTTACCAGGGTAGAGGTGGAACAGGCAGTCCCCAGTCCAATTGCTTATATTGAGAAGACCAGCCTGGCCGGTCAAAAAATTACTACAATTTTACCTGATGGAACCCGAGTACATTTAAATGCAAACTCTAAACTTATTCTACCTGAGAGATTCTCTGATGACAAACGAGAGGTAGAATTAATTGGTGAAGCTTTTTTTGATGTGGCCAGAGATGAATCAAAACCGTTCCAAATCACTACAAAAGATTTTGTCATAAATGTACTTGGTACATCATTCAATGTAAGCGCTTATCAGGAAGGATCTAATCATGTAGCAGTAAAAGAAGGAATTGTAAGTGTGAAAACTGACCCTTTCAGATCCGTTGAGCTAAATACCAATCAGATGATCAAAATTTATGAGGACGGAAATGTCTCTGACCTCACCAAAATAAATGAAGAACTAATTTTTGGTTGGATAGATCAGGTCCTTGCTTTTCAGGACCTTCCTATCCAGCAGGTTTTGGACAAGGTATCTATGTGGTATGGTGTTGAAGTCTCCATTGAGAAAAGAACGCTACCAAAGAAATTATTCACAGCGTCATTCAATAACCCTACTCTGAATGAGCTATTACTCAATGTTTCGAAAGTATATGGATTTAACTATGAGATAAGAGATGGGATCGTAATAATAAGATAAAGTCTATACAAAAAAGTGGATCGAAGGTACTCTGGCAAGTGATTCGATCCACATAAAAGTATATGTGTTTTAGTATTTAATCAACCAAAACAAATATGAATGTAAAACTACACAAAATTGTAATTCGCATGTCTAGAATGGCAATCTATGCGATGATCATTTGTCAGTCCGTTATCATGGTTATGGCAAGTGAGACGAGTGCTCAAAGGAAATATCTGCAGGATATTTTTATTGAGCTTCATCTTGGGGACTCACAAGAGAACCTTAAACTTAAAGAGCTAATTGAATATGTGGAGTCCTCAAGCGATTTTCGATTTGCCTATGCGAAAGCGGATATCCGAAATATGACCATCCAGCTATCTCCCGGTGAATGGAACCTGCTGAACTTATTCAAGGAGGTTTCCAAACAAACACAACTAAACTTCAATAGGGTTAACGAGTCTGTTGCATTAATTCCAATGGGTAAAGACATCACTTCTCCTGTTGAAGATCTTATACTTGATCAGTTTCAGATTCGTGGGAAGATAACCGATGACGATGGTGAACCTTTACCGGGTGCTACTGTACAGGAAAAGGGTACTACCAATGGAACCATCACCGATATTGATGGTACCTACAGCTTATCAATACCAGAAAATGCAGTAGTAGTGGTTTCATTTGTAGGATTCGGGAGCCAGGAAGTTTCTGTGGGAGGTAGATCGGTTATTGATGTTACGCTTAGTCAGGATATTTCTGCGCTGGATGAGGTAGTGGTTATTGGTTACGGAACGATGAAGAAAAGTGACTTAACCGGGGCTATTTCATCTGTTTCCGGAGAGGATTTGAAAGAAACTCGTGTTGGAAATGTGCTTGATCAGGCACAGGGTCGGCTGGCAGGAGTGGACATTGTAAGAAATAATGGCTCTCCGGGATCTCCACTTCAAATTAGAATTAGAGGTAATCGATCAATTTCAGCGGGAAATGACCCTTTGTATGTGATTGATGGAATTCCCACCACTCAGGACATCAATGATTTCAGTCCGAGCGATATTGAATCTATTGAAGTGCTGAAGGACGCAAGTGCAGTTGCCATCTACGGTTCAAGAGGTGCAAATGGAGTAATACTCATTACAACCAAGAGAGGAAAGACCGGTAAAGGCCAGATCGAATACAATGGATATTATGGAGTAAAAAATGCCATTGAAAATATGGATATCATGAATGCCGATCAGTTTGTGCAATATGTAAGAGTGGCTAACGGATTATCGAAGACAGACAACAGCAATGATGCAGCTATTTTAGGTGGGCAGGCACTTCTGGATTCTTATTCAGCCGGCGTAGATACTGATTGGTTAGATCTCGTGCTTGATCCTGGAGCCCAACAAGAGCACCAGGTTTCTTTTTCAGGCGGAAATGCTGGGATGAGATATTATCTCTCAGGAAGCTATTTTAATGAAGAAGGTGTGATTAGAAATACAGCTTATGAGCGATTTTCTTTAAAAGCTAATGTCGACGGCAATGTAAACGATCGGATAAATATTGGTTTCAGTATTACAGGGACTACAGACACAAGGGATCAAATGAGTAATGGACCAATGTCGAGGTCGATGAGGTATGTCCCCATTGTAGAACCCTACGATGCTGATGGTAATATCATTGCTTTCCCCAATCCGAATGAAGGACTACAGACTACCCCAATATTAGAATATGTGCCCAATCAATATGTAGACAATACCAAAGGCTACAGGTTCTTTTCAAATGTGTATGCAGAATATAAAATCCTGGAAGGACTTACATACCGACTAAATCTGGGTACAGATTATAAAAATTCCCGTAGAGGTCGATATAATGGAGATTACGACGGGAGTGCCTCAACGGCTTCTATAGAAAATGAAAGGATTTTCGCCTATACAATCGAAAATCTGCTGACCTACGATAAACAAATCAACAATCATTCAATCAATGTAGTTGGCCTATTTAGTACACAAAACCAGAACACTGTTGAATCAGATCTAAACGGAAGAGGTATACCTATTGGAAGGTTTACGTATAACAATATGGGCTCAGCTGCAGAGATTACCGGCATTGATAGTGATTATTTAGAATGGGGTCTATTATCTTATATGGCTCGACTAAACTATTCTTATAACGATAGATACCTGTTTACTTTGACAGGAAGGGCTGACGGATCTTCTCGATTGGCAGAAGGAAATAAATGGTCATTCTTCCCCGCAGTATCACTCGGGTGGATAGTTTCTGAAGAAGAATTTTTAAATTCTTCCGCCCTATCATTCCTAAAGCTAAGAGCAGGTTATGGTGAAGTTGGGAACACTGCTGTAGATCCATTTAGAACCTGGGGTGGGCTTGCCCGCACTGTATACGCGTTTGGGGATGCCGGTGCCTTTGGGTTTGGTCAATCTGAAATCTCCAATCCCAATTTGGGTTGGGAAGTTTCAAAAACTGTCAATATCGGGCTTGATTTTGGATTGTGGGACGACAGATTCTCCGGAACTTTTGAGTTTTACAACACATTGACAGAAGATCTGCTACTGGAAAGGTTTTTACCTTCTACCTCCGGGTACTCTTCCGTACTGGAAAATGTAGGCTCTACCCGAAACAGAGGTTGGGAATTAACGCTTAACTACACAATTCTTAAGAACAGCTCTGGCTTGAACTGGGATGTGAGCATGAATATATTCTCCAATAGAGAAGAAATTGTGGAGCTATTCAATGGTGAAGATGATGATGTCGGAAATCAATGGTTTATTGGCCATCCGATTGATGTTTTCTATAATTTCCAATTTGATGGGATTTATCAAACCGAAGACGCTACTGAAGCTGCGGCTGCTGGACTGGCTCCCGGAGATATCAGGATTGCTGATGTAAATGGCCGGGATGCCAATGGGTTTTTGACCAATCAGCCAGATGGAACCATCAACAATGATGACAGGACCATTCTGGGGTCAACTGTTCCTGACTGGAGTGGCGGACTTTCCAGTAGATTGTCCTATAAAGGTATCAATTTCTCAATTCTTGTTTATACCCGTCAGGGGCAAATGGTGAACAGCTCACTTCACGATGTGGCAGGTAACAGCTGGGAAGGAAGGTATAACAATATGAACTTCAACTATTGGACTCCCGAAAACCCAAGTAACGAAATCCCTATTCCAAGACAAGGTAATCAACCCCTGTATGCCTCTGCACTTCGATTCAGAGATGGATCCTTCGTAAAAGTAAAGAACATCACTCTGGGTTATGACCTTACAAACAGTCTTATTCAAACTGACAAAATATCTTCTATGGAGATTTATTTTTCAGCACTTAACCCACTCATATTCGCTGAATATGATTTAGTGGATCCGGAAACGGCAAACGGAAATGTTGGGGTTAACAACCCGCTCTCTACTAAGACTTATATGGTTGGAATTAAGGCTAGATTTTAAATCTGATGACAATGAAAAATATCAATATAAATAAATCAATTAGAAGAGTAATAGCAAGCTACTTCTCAATAGTTACACTGTTTATTGGATTTTCTTGTAGTGACATTATTACTGAAGACCCAATCAGTATCGCAACAGCAAATGGCCATTATACCGATGAAAGAGGTATTTTGGACGGATTAAATTCGGTCTACACCCCATTGCGGGATTATTATGGCCAGGAAAGATCGTTTTTCCTGACTGTGGTAGGGACAGACATGTATACCAATGGATTTGGTGGAAACAGAAACAATCCTTCGTGGAATAATTATGATGTGAACCTGACAGGCTCACACGGATTCCTGATAGGGCTCTGGGACAGCTTTTATGCTGGAATCAACCAGGCTAATACTATCATTGGTCGGGTCCCGGCAATTGATGAAATTCCCGATGCAAGGAAAGCAATCATTGAAGGAGAAGCCAGGTTTCTGAGAGCACTCTATTATTTTATTCTTGTCCAGCAATTTGGAGATGTCCATTTCACATTGGAGGAGACCATTGGTGTTCAAACTGAAGCATTTAGGACCCCGGTTGCAACAGTCTATCAGGATGGTATCGTTCCTGACCTTCAGTTTGCCATTGATAATTTGCCAGATCCTGACGATATCACAGATTATGGCAGGGTTCACAAGGCAGCCGCTGAAGGTTTGATGGCCAGGGTTCAGCTTACCTTGGGTAATTATGCAGATGCTGAAACATTGGCAAACAATGTGATTGATGACTACAACTTCTCATTGGTACCTGACTATAAGGAACTTTGGGATTTTAACAATCAAATTAACAGTGAATTTATCTGGACTGTTCAATATACCCTTGATCCACTGACCAATCAGGGAGGTAATCCATCATTCCTTTATTGGGTCTGGGATTATACCAGGAATCCAGCTATGATCAGAGACCAGGAAAATGGCCGGCCGTTCCAAAGGTTTATGCCTACAAATTACTTTCTGGAAAGTTGGAATAGAGATGGTGATGCAAGATGGGCAGCTACCTTTAAAACAGTATTTATCGCTAATTCCACAGGTACAATCAATGGTCAGACGGTTGTTCCTGGAGATACAGCAATAAAAATTTCGGTGGAACCGGTAGACGATGCACTGCAAGCCTCTGCTCCCTACCAATGGATCGACTATAATGGTGAAGATGTGAACGGTCAATCTGATGATACACAGATAGGCGGACAGGCTGGCAGAAACTTCCCTGTGCTGAATAAATACTATGATTCACAAAGATCGGCTGTAAATGCCACTGATGGTAGCCGGGACTATCCGGTCCTAAGATTGGCAGAAATGTATCTGATCTCAGCAGAGGCTGCACATATGCAGGGCAGAAATGACGATGCAGCCACCAGGCTCAATGAATTAAGGGTCAGAGCGGTGGTACCTGGCTACGAAGCGGAGATGAATGTTGCTGAAGGAGATGTAGATATCGACTTTATCCTGGACGAGAGAGCCAGAGAATTATGCGGAGAAGGTCATAGATGGTATGACCTCAAAAGGACTGGTAAGTTGATAGAAAGGGTCCAGGCATATAATAGCCTCGGAGCTCCAAACATTAAACCAATGCACCTTGTACGACCTATTCCTACAACGCAAATAGATCGTGTCACCAATCCTGGTGATTTCCCTCAAAATGAAGGATATTAATTAGAATAATCAGAAAAAGGGCTGTCAGATTTGGCAGCCCTTTTTATTTCAGGTCTTCCGATGTCGCCAAAGCAATCACCCTTCCCTGATCCCCTACAGCATTGTAAAAGTGATAGACAATCCCATCCCACTTGATGACCCAGGGTTTGTGGGCATATTTTTGATCAAAAGGTTCTGATGGAGTAATTAGATCCTCACCCTGCCAGTCCGTCCAATGAACTAAATCATAAGAGCAAGCAAATCGCTCAAAAGCACCTGGCTTCCAGAAGGCACCAAAGTAAAACATCACGTAGAGGTCGTCTATTTTTGCAATTTGAGCATCTCCACAAATCCCGGCATACCGGGTGATGACCGGGTCCTCACCAAACCGCTTCCAATTGACCATGTCCTCCGAAACAGCCATGACGATACTTTCAAAGTTGGCCGTATCTCCCTTTGCATTATAATACATCACAAAGGGATACCCTGAAACCTCCTCTAGGTCCCGGATGACAAGGCTCTTATAAATTGTTTTATTTTCAAACCATCGGACATCAGCATCTTCCGGAGAAAACAAAGGCATTTCGTTTCTTGACCATTCGGTAGCTGCAGTAAGATTTTCTGAGTAAGCCTGGCCAATCTTTAAAGTCCCTGCTTCATAACCGGAAGAGTTTCCTCCCAGGTAAGTCATCCAGAATTTGCTCTGGTATTTCTCAACCGAATAATCTCCACCCCATTCTATATCGACCAAAGAGACATATCCTGCTTTCTGGTTGGCATCCCAGGTGTCTTCAGTAAATGACATGATCCTGCCTTTGGATTCCCACTTCAGAAGATCCGTACTTTCAGCGATCCAGGTTTCATAGCCCTGCCCATCAAAGACGATATAGGTCATGTACCACAGGTCATTTTCTCTGAATATGGTTGGTGAATCGATCATTTTGGTTGTGTCGGGATGTTTGAAAACCACCCCGTATTTATGAGGCGTCTTTACTTCTTCGAAGACAGATTGCATGACTTCCTCAGATACTATTTGGGACTGCTTTTTTGATGTGCATTGAACCAGGAGGGTAGCAACCCATATAGATAAAAGTAACTTTTTCAAAGGCATTAATTTTTGGACAGACTTGATCTTTGTCTTAGTTCTAAAGTACGGCTATCAATTGGACTTTTCCGTATTCAGAGACTTATATCATTTCAATCAGCTCATTTACAATTTCCGGATTGCTGGTACTGATATCACGATATGGCACTGGTTGCTCATTATTTTCAAACAGGTTAACATCAATCGTGTCTCCGGTAGTTTTATCAGTCCACACCATCAACCGGTATTTCTCAGTCCTCACAGAAACCCCATAGCTGCCAAAGGCATCCCGTTCACTTATAGCATACGCTTTTATTTTAGATTCCGGATCATCAAGCGCCGGTCTTAAACTTATTCCTTCAAGATTTTCGGGAGGCCTTAATTCGCATAGATCAGCAAGTGTCGGAAAAAGATCAACAGTTTCCACTATTCCTTTAGCAAACTCACCCGGCTGATTCATTTGTGGTTGTTTGATAATAAGCGGACTATTCAAGGCAAAATCAAAATTGGTGTGTTTCCCCCATATGCCGTAGTCTCCGAGGTGCCATCCATGATCACCCCACAAAACCACAATAGTATTTTTATCCAGGTTCAGATTTTTTAGTTCATCCAGAACCTTTCCTATTTGTGCATCAACATAACTAACCGCTGCACAGTAGCCATGCTTAAGTATTTTCTGACGCTCCGGGGTAATGTGCCACCACAATGTGTCACCTGGCCATGTATAAGTGCCTCTTGGTTCGTAACTATTCCTGTTGCTGTGTAAGCATATATCTGATTTTACTCCTTCAGGCATATCATGATACTCCGACTCTGGGATCTTGTCAGGATCATACAAATCCCAATATTTTTTTGGCGCATTAAATGGAAGGTGAGGCTTATAGAAACCTACCGCCAGAAAAAATGGGGTGTCCTTTAATCTTTGCAATTGTTTTATGGCCTCCTCCGCATTTAGCCCATCGGCATAACCACTATCCGAAACATCAGCTGCCTCGAAAGGAGGTAAAGTACGATTTGTCGGTCGGTTGTAATAGCTGGTCCTCGCTTTACCGCCCTCATAAGAAAAGAAAGCCTGCCATGGATCTTTCCATTCACCTACCGGAGCATAGGTTTCATTCCAGCTAAATGGTACTTCATGTATTGTTTGAAGAGAATCCATAACCCCTCCGGGTTGGTGAGAAATTTTCCCTATGCCAACAGTCATATATCCATTTTCTTTGAATAGCTGGGGTAATGAAAAAATACTGTCTGGCTTTGAATTTGACTCTCTTATATTTTTGAAAATATCCCAGTTCGTTGTCCGTCTTCCAGAAAGCAAAGTCGATCGTGACGGACCGCATGCTGCAACATGAACAAAATGATTTTTAAAAATCCTGCTTTCCGATGCAAGCTTATCAATATTAGGTGTATACATGTAATCAGCGCCATAACAACCCAACTCCGGCCTTAGATCATCAACTGCAATAAATAAGACATTGTACATTCCCCTGGTCTCCTTTTTGCTCTCACAAGCAGAGAGCATTGCAGAAGAAATAGCGATGATTAAGATCACACTCGCTTTATTCATGATTCAAATGGACTAAGTAACACATTAATGGACTAACGTTAATTTATCAGTAGAATGGCTTTCAGGAACCGGATGTCAGGAAGTTTGGAAAGCAGGTTTTTCATGGATTAACTAAATTTACCATAGAAAGCATTTGCTCATCCTCCTCTTCCTTAAAAGTATTTTTATTTATCATGTAAAATCAAAAAACTGATGAAAATTTACCTTTTTCTATTCCTCTTTGTCGGATCATCAAGCATGGTATTCGCTCAAACCTTTCGTGGACTGGATAAAAGTCCGATGGATGCGGTATATCTACCTGACAACTATGCCCATGACCGGGACCCCGGTGAAAAAGCCATTATCAAAATTTACTACAGCCGTCCGCAGAAAAATGACCGGGACATTTTTGGTAGTAAAGTTCCTTACGGTAAAGTATGGAGACTAGGAGCCAATGAAGCAGCAGAATTCAAGGCCTACCAGGACATTACCATCGGAGGGAAACAGCTAAAAGCAGGAACGTACTCCATCTTTGCTATCCCAGAAAAAGATCAATGGACGATCATTTTCAACAGTGACCTGGATTACTGGGGCGCCTACAGCTATGATGAAAAGAATGATATCTTACGGGTTTCAGTATCTGTAAAACCGACTACGTCTGTTGTTGAAGCTTTCTCGATCCAGTTTGAAGAAAAAGGCGACAATGCGGCCATCCTGAGAATGGCCTGGGACAAAACAATGGTAGAGATTCCTGTTTCCTACTAAGTATATTAGTAGATGATTTCAAATGACTGGTTATCCAAAGCAGGTAATCCAATTTGGGTGTATTTCTGTTTTCCTGCTTTGAATACCTGGCCCTCAATCACGCTTGATCCTGAGGTTATGTAAATTCATATCTATGACGCTCCTTTTATGCGGCTAATATTTTCAACTATATTTTGTTATTTGGCTCTCTCCCTCCCTGGTCAATCGAGCTATGAGCCTACCTCAACAGACCCTATGTTGGAGCCCTGGAGGTATGCTTTTTTCCCGGAGCTGGATGGTATGGGCATCAAGGATATGGATTCTGAAAAGGATGGATCCAGGTTTTGGTTTGCATTGGATTCGGGTGTGATGTCCTATGACGGATACAACTGGAAAATGTATAACCAACATGATGGTATCACGGGACCTATTCAAAAAGTGCATTGTGGCACTAAAAACACCTACGTTGCGAATGATGATGGATTGTTTTTATTTAAAGACAATCGGTGGGTACCAGAAGTGCTATTCCCGGAGAACACATCGTGGACAATTAATTCCTTAAAGGAAACCCTGCCTGGTCTGCTGATGGCTGCCACCAATCAAGGCCTGATCATAATTTCAGGAGATCATAAGATCTTGTTGAGTAACGAAACCAGAATTGAAAATTTTCAGGGAATTACTGACTTGAAACTTGTCAAGATCCCGAATGAACTTTTGGCCGAAGGTGAATTTGATTCCTTTTCTGACGTACTGGCCATGAATGACGATCGCCTCTGGATTGGTATCACCTATAATGAAGATGAAAACGGTGAAGTGTTGGAGATGTATATCAATGAGATCCTTGTCAATAAGATCACACGATCTACAAAGATCGGAGCGAAAAACAATATCGATCTGGGATCCGAACATTCATTCCTGAAGTCATCTCATGGTAGCATTTGGGTGGTCAATAAAATGAATAAAGTGCCTCCGATGGTTTACGATAAGGGTAAATGGGAAAAAGAATCATGTGGAGCCCTTTTTGGTGATGATGAATATGCGGAAGATATCCTGGAAACAGAAGATGGTAGTATCTGGGTAAGCAGCATTGGTAAACTATATAGAAAAAGCCCTGATGGGAAATGGTCTAAATACAGCCACTTAAATTCCCAAATCCCTCAGGCACATGTAAAACTCCATTTTGCTGGGAACGACCTATGGATCTACGGCTATCAGTCAACAGTCTTCAAAGTAGACCTCTCCCATGACAGGTGGCTTTCTTACCAGCATCTCAACTACATGGGGGAGTCTCCAACAGGAGTGCGTTGGTTCCTGGATGTTGATGGGAATGCTGTTTCGGAAAGTGATGATACATGGCTGAAAACTGGTAATGCCCAGGGCATGATTGATGCTCCGGTCAGGCTTTTTCTGGATGGTGAAATTGTTTGGGCTATTGGCAGCCATCAGGGCACAGCTGCAGCAGGTTTTTATAAAGATGGAAGATGGAAAAACTTTCAGTTTGCGAGTCTTTCCTGGAGTCTGGACTATCGGGACATTCTCAAAACTCAAAATGGGGATATATGGCTGGGAGCCTGTACGGATGTGTTTTTCGAGAAAGGGCAGACTGGTGGGATGGCACAAATACAGGATCCATATTCCGACCGTCCCCATATCATTTTGCACCCTGCCAGAACAAATGGATTTGATCAGCTGAATGTATATGGCATGGTCCAGACCCAGGATGGCCAAATCTGGGCCGGTGGAACACAGTTGTATTATTTTGATGGATTACGCTGGTTTCGACATCCTAACCAAAACTTCCAGGATTTTGTCAATATCCTGTATACAGATTCCAGTGGAAGATTTTTTGTTGGCTCGCGGCAGCATGGTCTTTATATCCAGGAAGGCGATGAGTGGATCAACCACAATCTGCAAAACAACCTGATCAGTAATAATATCATCAGTATTACGGCTTCATCTGAGAATGAGGAGATCTGGATTGCCACCGACCGGGATATCAGTTTCTTTAATGGGCAAACATGGATCAACGAGGTATTTCCAGATGAACTCAAGCTGACCCAGGAAGGGGGAAATATCAATGAAGGCGAAAACAATGAATTGTGGATCAATCACTCTCCCAGGGAATGGAAAAGAAGGGTATTCAATGAAAGGATCCCTTCGGAAGAAATTTCCTCCAGGTTTCGTACCATTCGGCTCAGTAGGGATGTTCATTATCCTGAAACAGAGCTTTTTCTTCAAAGCCTGGAAGTAGGATCGGAAGGAAACACGCACATTACCTGGTCTGGAAAGCACTATTTCAATAAAATTCCTCAGTCAGAGCTAAAATATTCCTACTGCCTCAATGATGAGGAATGGTCCCGGTTTTCAAATCAGTCGTCCCATACTTTCACCGGACTGTCCAGTGGTGATTACGTCATCCAGGTGAGGGCCATGGATCGCGTTGGTAATATAGACCCTACTCCAGCTGAGGCCAGGTTTTATGTCAACCCACCAGTTTGGAGAGAGCCCTGGTTTATCATACTGGTCACAGTCTTTTTGGTCATCATCATTTTCTATCAATGGCAATTGATCCGGAAGCGTCAAACATTGCAGGCGCTTAATGTATCCTTACAAAATGCCAATGAAGACCTGGAAACAAAAAACAACTCATTAACCGAGGCTTACGAGAAAATTGAAGAACTCTCAAATGCCAAGGTGAAATTTTTCACCAATATCACCCATGAGCTCAAAACGCCATTGAGCCTGATCATTGGACCCATGGAAAAGTTGATGCAGGATTCCACAAGAAGACAAAACAACTTTTACCACATCATCAGAAGAAATGCCTTACGGCTGCAAAAGCTTATCAATCAATTGCTGGAAATCCGAAGGATAGAATCCGGGTATTTGGAATTGAAATTAAATAAAGCGGATATAGTTGATTTTGTTCGACAGACCCTTGATTTCTTTAAAGAGCAGGCGCTCAAAAAAGGTATAAAGCTTGAGTTTAAAAGCAGTGAAAAAAGCCTGATGGTTTCCTTTGATGCAGATAAGGTCGAAAAAATTCTTTTTAACCTGATCTCGAATGCTATAAAATATAGTTACCCTAAAGGAATGGTTTCTATCAACTTGGACCTGGTTCCTAAAGTAGACGGTGTTGCTCATTCCTCGTCAGACTTTTATCGACTCACCATTGAAGACCACGGAAAAGGGATGGATGAAGAGACCGTAAAAAAATTATTTGAACGCTTTGCTCGGGGTGAGGAAGACCATGGAACCATCATGGAAGGAAGTGGTATTGGGATGTCATACATCAAAGACCTAATCGAAGTGCATGGCGGGAGCATTGAGGTCAACAGTAGGCCAGGAGTTGGTACTAAAGCGGAAGTATTTCTACCATGCCATCTGATCACCGGCGATCCTGATTTTACAAAATCTACCTTACCGGAAGATGTCTTGTTGCCTGACGTGAACTTGGCGATACCAGATGTGAATGATAAAGCAAATGGAGGCACAATATTGGTCGTAGAAGACAATGAGGACATGAACTATTTCATTTGTGAAGTCCTCAAGGAAGATTTTAGGGTACTGTCTGCCAATGATGGATCAGAAGGGCTGCTTAAATTAGAAGAGGAGGAAGTAGACCTGATCATCTCCGACATTATGATGCCACAGCTGGATGGAATTTCATTCTGTAAAAAAGTGAAACAAAACCCTGCTATCAGTCACACACCTGTGATTCTTTTGACGGCACTTGGTGCTGACGACAAAGTGGTAAAGGGATATGAATCAGGTGCAGATTCTTATATTGTAAAGCCCTTTAACCCGGATGTATTGATCACAAGGGTTGAAAATTTACTGGCAGGAAGGGAACAGCTGAGAAAAAGCTTTCAACGTGATTTTCGTTTTGAGCCAAAAGAGATTGAGGTCGGCTCTTACGATGAAGAATTCCTGAATAAACTATCAGAGCTTATCGAGTCCAATGTCTCTAACTCTGCCTTTGACCTGAGCAAACTTGCCGAAGAAACAAACCTTAGCTATTCACAATTCAGCAGGAAGGTAAAGCAGCTTACGGGTAAGAAGCCAAAAGAACTCCTTCGAACGTTCAGGCTTACCCGTGCAAAGCAATTATTAGTTCAGCAGAAAATCCCAGTTTCAGAGGTAGGCTACATGGTAGGGTATGACGTGCCCAATTCTTTTACGAGGGCTTTCAAAGCAGAATATGGTGTTTCGCCCACGGAATTTTGTGAGCAGGAGGTATAAAAAAGGGGTGCAACAATTTGTTGACACCCCCGATTCAACCCAAAACTGACTATTTCATTTTCTCATACTCGATGGCCGCCATGATAAAGGGACCAACACCCTTGGGATCGTTGTCTCGCCTCGGCTCTCCAACGTAATATTCGTACGAACCATCCCGATATGGATTTCCACCAAGGCCTGCAACAGCACATACCTCCTTCAATGAGATTGTTCCATCATCATTTCTGGCAATAAATTCATTTTTTACACCATCAAAAGCCTTATTAGCTGCTTCTTTATAGTCTGAGCTGATATATCCTTTGTTGATTGCCTTGAGCAAAAAGTAGCTAAACATGCTGGAACATGATGCTTCGAGGTAGTTACCTTCTTTGTTGGGCATGTCCAAAATTTGCCACCATACTCCCGTCTCTTCATCCTGATACAGGACAATACCTTCAGCTACTTTATTCACAATAGATATGATCTCAGTTCGGCCTTGATGGTCAGCTGGCAGATAGTCCAAAATGTCAACCAGGGCCATAGAGAACCATCCCATAGCGCGGCCCCAGAAATGAGGCGAAAGTCCTGTTTCATCATTGGCCCACTCCATGTCCCTACTTTCATCCCAGCCATGGTAATAAAGCTTCTTGTCCTCGTCGTACATGTATTTGTCCATCAGCTTCACCTGATTCACTACATCATCAAACAAGGCTGGCTCATTTCTATTTTGGGCATATGCGGCAAGGAATGGCGAGCCCATATACAATCCATCCAACCACATTTGATAGGGATAGCGTTTCTTGTGCCAAAATCCACCCTCAGAAGTTCTGGGTTGATCTACCATCTGACCTCTGAGTGTTTCAATGGCCAGATTATATTTTGGTTGTGGTGTCTTTTCCTGAAGCTCGAGCAATAGCTTTCCTGGGTTAATCCGGTCGATATTGTAGTCCTTAATGTTGTAAGTAAGAATTTTCCCTTCATCGGTAATCATCGAATCCGCATACGTTTTTACATACTCATAATAGACAGGATTATCTGTTTGCTCCCAAACACGCAGTATCGACAGGCATAGCAGCCCATTGGTATACTCCCACTTGGGCTCAGTTCTGAATTCGATAAGCCGTGGATCAGGATTTCGTTGAATCTCACTATTAGCCACCTGCACATAAATTGGCTGACTGGCATCCACTTCCAAAGTTTTATCTTCCTGAGGTGGAACAGCGCAGCTACTCCACAATATGACGATGATTAATCCTAAAATTTTATAATCCACTTTCATAGATAAAGAATAAGAAAGGAACCCTCCACAATTCGGAGGATCCCTTTAACCACACATTAATTATATGCCGGGTTTTGAGCGAATGATTTGTTCTGGTTCAAATCAAGTGCTCGCTGAGGTATTGGTCTCAGTGTAAAAAATTCCCCGTTGTTTCCTGTCATTTGTGCAGCATCTGCAATTCCAGGATGATGAGCCACAGCACGCTCCACAAGTTTTCCAGTTCTTTTCAGATCAAACCATCTGTGATACTCCCCAAAAAGCTCTCTGGCTCTTTCATCCAAAATATCATCAATGTCTACAGATGTATAATCTGCTACACCTCTTATGCCTCTCACTTCATTGATTCTGTCAAGTGCAGTACCCGCTGATCCGGCCCCAAGGTAAGCTTCTGCAGCCAACAGGTATGTATCTGCAAGTCTCGCAAGAATGAAGTCTCTGGAACTGGTCCTACCACCGCCTGTAGATCCGGCGAATAGCGAATTTGGATCATCAAACTTCTTCACGATGATCAGCTCGAAGTTGTTACTTACCGCTGGTCGGTCTGAATCGTGTGTTCCAAAATCGTAATAGTTATCCGGATTCTTTGCTGCGATATAATTCGCTTTATCTGTAGCATCAAACCATGGTGGCTCATAGAAATATTGAACCCCTAGTGTGCCATGATCCCCACGGTCTACATCAAAATAATCCCAGTACCTGTCGAACACTTCCATCATAAAGGTACCTTCATACCTTTCATCACCTTGCTCAAAAAGGCTCAGCGCAAAATTGGTAGCAATGTAGGTGTAAGACTTGTATGGAGCATTAGCTGCAACTTCACTTCCACCAAGGTATGAACCCATAAAGTTCTGCTGCTGGCTACCCAGGTTACCCGGGCTGGCACTGATAGACTCATCATCATACTGCACAGAGAAGATAGTCTCCACATTCACATCATTGCCCGGATCCCAGATCTCATTGAATGAAAGACTTAGAGCCTGTCCATCGATGGCGGCATCAGCATAAGTAGCTGCTTTGCTGAAATCGTCCGACGCTGCAAAACTTTCATATGCTCTGGTCAGGTGTGCCTTTGCCAGGAAGTGATTCACAGCCCGCTTATTCACGTGACCATCATATGTCCCGTCACCTACGCTGGCTAATGCCATCTCAAAATCTGAAATGATGAGATTGTATACCTCCTCAGCACTGTTTCGATCAAAAGAGGTCACAGCTTCATTTACTGCACTCTCGATTATGGTCACCCCACCATACGTTTGAACAAGGTAGAAATAAGCCAATGCGCGGAAAAAATGCAGCTCTCCAACCTGCTGATCTGATGCTCCAGCCTCAGCTGCCCACTTGAAGCCAGTATTAGCTAATTGAACTGCCTTGAATCCATTTGTGTAGATGTGTGAAACTCCACCAGAAGACGGAGTCAATCCAATATAATCTCCAAGGTCATCCTCATTGGATCGTCCACGACCCACAGCATAGAGGTCTGTCCCTGCCATAAACAATGCAGGATCCTGACCAAATATCTCTCTCATCTGAGAGTAGTTCGCATTGATCAGGGATGCAAAACCCTCTTCGGTTACATAGAATTCTGCATCTGAAACATTTGATAAGTTTTCTTCTTCAAGAAAATCCTGACACCCGAATAAAGAAATCGTGAATACGGATGCTATTAATATTAACTTTTTCATCTTTTCGAGTTTTAAAATTTAAGGTTTAGACCGAACTGAGTCGTCACACTACTTACCCGCTGAATATTGTAAGATGCATCAGCATACTCAGGATCCCATCCTTCGTAGTCCGTGAAAACAAAAGGATTAAGGATGTTTACAAATACTCGCGTATGATCAATTCCAATTTTATTCAGGAGTGATTTTGGCAATGTGTATCCCAAAGAAATATTCTGAACTTTCAGGAAGGAAGCATCTCTGTAATAAAGTGCATTTGTAAAAGATCCGGTATTTCTCGGCTGCGGATATTCGTTAGATCTTTGAGCTGCTACTCCGACCTCATTGGAAGGAACATACCAGCTAGGTACATCAAACTTGGCTCTTCCTCTGTCACTCATGTTCACAAAATTCGAGTGCCAATTGCTGTATACAAATACATCCTGCACCTTGTAAAGTGATACCGTAAAATCAAAACTGGATACTTTCAATCGTGATGTAAGTCCCAATGTCCAGCTAGGATCTTCTGACCCCAGGATTACTCTGTCATCCGGATCGATGTCTCCATCATTATCTACATCTACAAGTTTTACGTTACCTTCAGCAGCATTGTAGCTTGCAGCCTCCGCAGCTTCTTCTGCCTGCCATACCCCATCAAATTTCTGGTAGTAATGTGCATCTACCGATTCCCCGATATGCCATCCGTTTCCTATGTCGGATTCTTTTCTTCCGTAGATGGATTCAATGGTGTTTTTGTTTCTTGTGAAAGCAAATGATGTTTCCCATGAAACCAGGTTATTCTGAATGTTGATGGTATTCAACTGGATTTCAACACCTCGGTTTCTTACCTCTCCGGCATTGGACTTGATGCCAGCATCAAACCCTGTTTCCAATGGAAGGTCCTGCTCCAGTAGCTGTCCATCAGTTAATCGATCATAGAAATCGAATGAACCGCTAACTCTGTAGTTGAAAAGGGCGAAGTCTAAACCAACATTTGTCTCAGTAGTTACTTCCCATGTCAGCCTTTCGTTGGCCAGTGAACTTGCAATAAATCCGTTGACTACTGAGCCATTGAAATCATAGTATGTGGTTTGATCAAGATTGTTTACAGCAGAGTAAGGATCTACTACATTGTTTCCTACCTGACCATATCCAGCTCTCAACTTAAGTGTAGGAAGCCATTGGATATCCTGCATGAAGCTTTCCTCACTTAGTTGCCATCCCACAGCTACGGAAGGGAATGACTCCCATTGTAAACCTTCAGCCAGGAGAGATGAACCATCCCATCGATTGGTGAGGGTGATTAAATATTTATCATTGAAAGTGTAGTTTAACCTAACCGCATAAGAAAGTAGCTGGTTTTGCCTAAACCAACTTCCCAATGTGTAATTGGCTGTTTGTGCTGAGCCTATGTTGTAAAATCCAGCGGCGAATGGTTGATTCGTTGAACCCAGATCAGAGCCCTCAATTCTGCGTACGAATGTACTTTGTAGTAACAACAGGTTGAAGTCATGATTGCCAAATGATTTGGTGACATTAGCCTGATTGTCCAATGTGAAGTTAAAATCCTCAACCCTCTCTAATTGACTATTGATCCCCTGACTATTTCCACTGTTCGTAAGCAAATCAGAAAACCAACCTCTTCTGTAGGTCTTAAGTCCAGAAGATAGAGTGGATTTGAACGTTAACCATTCTACCGGGCTATACTGCAGATAGGTAGACCCAATCATGTTCCATTGTCTGGTCTCGTCGTTAGAATTGTTGATCTCCAGAATCGGATTCCAGGTACTTGTTTTATTCAGTACATAGTTGTTTGTTCCAAGCTGTGATGGCAACTGCAGCTTTCCTGGCTGTGGAAAATATTCTCCGATAATGTCATTCCCATTTTCGTCTACTGCCCAGGGTCTTAGGAAAGGGTTCATCCTGAAAGCCTCACGCATTCCCACACTACTTCCACGCTCAATCACACTCAATGCCATATTGACCTGTGCTCCAGCTTTCCATTTGTCACTCACATCCTGATCCATTCCCAACCTCAGGTTAAACTTGTCCAGGCCTTCGTTCTCCATGTTACCGGTCTCTGTTTGATAGCCGATACCCAGCGTATAAGCTGAACCTCCGTTCCTGTGATTGATATTAATATTGGTATTAGACTGCAAGGCATCCTTCAATACGGCGTCATACCAGTCAAAGCCTTCCAGACTATTAAATCTATCTATAAGTGCCTGGTTGCTGGACGGATTTGCTACTACATTATTATATTCCTGCTCTGTCATTCCAGCCCCATTGTTGGTTGTCCCCAGATAGGCAGAGTAATGATAATCCCTCCATTTTTCCGGGCTCATCATCTTCGGTAACCGAGCTACTTTCTTAACTCCATAATATGAATCAACGCTAATATTTGTACCACTTGGAATACTGGCTCCTCCTTTGGTCTGGATGAACACGACTCCGTTTGATCCCCTGGATCCATAGATAGCCTGCGAAGACGCATCTTTCAGAATGTCGATCTTTGCAATGTCATTTGGATTGAGGAAGTCGATGTTATCGGTGATCACACCATCCACCACAAATAGAGGGTTGTTTCCTCCTTCGAGTGAACTCTTTCCCCGAACGGTAAATTCAAATGAATCTCCTACTCTTCCTGTGCTATTGGTGATGTTTACACCTGCTACGCTCCCCTGCAGAGCCTGCACCGGATTTGTAGTACCTCGTTCCTGAATAATCTCAGCACTCGCACTTGCAATAGATCCCGTGAGGTCTGTCCTCTTTTGAGTTCCGTAACCTACTACGACCACTTCGCTAAGTGTTTCGGTGTCCAGGTCCAGCTCCACAGCAAATGAAGTTTTAGAACCGATCGGGACAACTTTACTAGCGTAACCAACAAAACTTATCACCAGGTTCTTCGATTGGTTGGGTGCGGTTACGGTAAAATTACCATCAACATCTGTTGTGGTTCCGGTATTTGTCCCTTCAACAAATACTGTAGCGCCGGGCAAACCAATACCGTCCGGATCAGTTACATTTCCGGAGAGCGTTGTCTGACCGTAGGACACTCCTGCAATCAATAGCAGGATCAATCCCAATACCTTCTTTTGAAGAAGAATTTTCCTTTGTAGTCTTTTTAACATTTGGTCATTGTTTAGATGAATAAACTCTTAAAAGACCTGACTTAAAACAGGCCTTTTACAAATGTCTCCTGTTACTTTTTAGTACAGTATTCATAAATGATCAATCAGTATTCATTTTTTTGCAACACTGCTAAAAACAGGTCCTTACAGGCTGTCTGGATTGATAATTTCATATTACTTTGAAAAATAAAGAGAAAAGGCCGCTTCAATTTTTGTCCGGACGGACATTGAAAGGAGACATCTTCAAAGAGGTTTTGGCAAAACCCAAAATCATCTTGTTTAAAATTGTTTCAACCCTCAAATAGATATCACCATGAAATACACATTCATAATCTTCACGCTACTTTACGTTATCTCATGTGGCCCCGTACCACAACAACCACTACCAATCCAATCTTCCTCGATCGATGAACTCTATGAGGGACTGGAATTCGACATGCCAATGGTAACTGAGCCGGTCATTCCGGATCTGGAAAAATCAATTGCAGAGTTTGGAGCTGTGCCCGATGGAATTACAAAAAATACTCAAGCCTTCGAAGCCACCATTCAGAATGTCTCTGCTGCAAGTGGAGGCAAAGTGATTGTTCCGAGAGGGATGTGGCTGACTGGCCCAATCACGCTGAAGAGTAATATCAACCTTCACCTGGAAGCTGGAGCGTTGATCATTTTTACAGAAGATAAAGATGATTACCCAATAGTAGAAACAAGTTTTGAAGGGCTGAATACATTCCGATGCCAGTCTCCTATTAATGGGAGGGATCTGGAGAATATTGCCATAACCGGATCAGGAACAATAGATGGAAATGGTGGAGCGTGGAGAATGGTGAAAAAAGAAAAGATGACCGAGCCACAATGGAAAAAACTACTTAAGAGTGGTGGTGTGACCAGCGATAATGGCAAGGTCTGGTATCCATCGGAGCAATTTAAAAGAGGTGCGGAGTTTACTGCCAATTTCAATGTACCTGATCCCTCTCAAGTCAATTTTGAGGAGATTCGAGACTTCCTTCGGCCAGTCATGGTCAGCCTGATCAATTGTAAGAATGTTTTGCTGGATGGACCCACCTTCCAAAATTCTCCTGCCTGGAATCTTCACCCATTGATGTGTGAAAATGTGATCATCCGTAACCTGAGTGTTCGCAATCCCTGGTATTCCCAAAATGGTGACGGACTGGACCTGGAATCTTGCAAAAACGTCCTGATCTACGACAACACGTTTGATGTAGGGGATGACGGGATTTGCATCAAGTCTGGAAAAGACAAAGATGGAAGAGACCGGGCAGTGCCAACTGAAAATGTTATCATCAAAAACAACATTGTCTATCATGGACATGGTGGATTTACTGTGGGAAGCGAGATGAGCAGTGGAGTGAAAAATATCCACGTTTCCAATTGTACATTTATGGGAACTGATGTTGGGCTGCGCTTCAAGAGCACAAGAGGCAGGGGAGGTGTCGTAGAAAATATCTACATCTCCAACATTGATATGATTGATATTCCTACTGATCCCATCCGGTTCAATTTATTCTACGGTGGTCAATCACCCATCCTGGAAGAAGACCAGGAGGCTGCAGTGGCTGACCCTGAAAAAGTACCTGTAACCGAGGAAACGCCTTCATTCAGAGATATCTATATGAAAAACATTCGCGCAGTGCGATCCGGCAGTGCCGGGTACTTCCAGGGACTTCCGGAAATGAAGCTGAAAAACATCCAGATTGAGGATTCTTACCTGGAAGGGAAAAAGGGTGTTTCTATGATTGATGCGAATGATATTGTTTTCAAAAATGTGAAAATCCAATCAGCTGAGGGTTATGCATTAACACTTTACAACACAACTAATTTTGTCGGTCCTGGTGTGGAGCTAATAGCACCTGACCTAACAAAAGGGCTGTTAATATTGGGGGCTGAGTCACAGAATATTGATCTTACAGATTCAAATATTGATCCGTCAGCGATGAAGATTGACCAAAAGGTAAATAGTGAATCTGTCAAATTGTAATTAATGAAATATCTGAAGGCGATTCTCAGTCTTTCTCTTTTACTTATCCTTTTTGCCTTTGCTTCCCTGGAGGAAAAAGTGGTTGTCTACCTGGTAGGAGACTCTACCTGTGCTGACAAAGATCCAAAGGCATTTCCGGAAACAGGCTGGGGAACGCCCTTTAAAACTTTTTTCAATGAAAATATCGTTGTTGAGAATAGGGCAAAAAATGGTAGGAGCACAAGATCATTCATGCAGGAGGGCCGGTGGGACAATATCATGAATACCCTAAAAGCTGACGACTACGTTTTTATCCAGTTCGGACACAATGATGAAGTTCCAACCAAAGCCACTGCTACAACTCCTGAGGAATTTCAGAATAACCTTCGCAAATACATTGAGGATACTCGTGGTAAAAATGCCATTCCGGTATTGTTGACTTCCGTCTCCAGAAGATCCTTTGTGGATGGGGTTCTAAAAGACACCCACAAACACTATGCTGATTTAACCAAGGAGATTGCCTCTGAAAAGGAAGTCCCACTAATTGACATGAACGAAATCTCTATGAGACTCCTGACTGAATGGGGAGAAGAAAAGTCTCAACTCCTGTATCATCACCTCGAACCTGGGGAACATCCCAATTATCCTAATGGCAGAACGGACAATACACATTTCAATGAATTGGGTGCGCGTAAAATGGCTCAACTGGTATTGAAAGGAATTGTTGAGCAGGAGCTGGGGCTACAAAATTTTATAATCGAATAAAACTGGTTGCCTGGCCCTAGCTCTTCATGATGGCCTCCTCCATGTTATAGATAGTATGAATTACCTGCATCAGGGCAGCCACTGAGACAATATCTCTATCTTCTTTTGCCGGATACTCACCAACATTGATAAACTTTTGGGCTTTTCCAGGATCACTTTCAAAGAGCTCCCTGCTTTCGTTCAGGTATCCCAGCAACAGTTCAAGTTCCTTTTCTTTCAGATCTCTGCATATGATAAGCCTCGATGCTTTTTTGATGTTTTCTTCATCTGTAAGATCTTCTGCATCGATTTTTTCTGCCAACACCCTGGATGCTTCCAGCACAGTTGGGTCATTGAGCATGATCAGTGCCTGAAGAGGCGTATTGGTAGATTGTCTTTTTTCTTCACAATGATCTCTGGGCGATGAATCAAAAGTGAGCATGACCGGTGGGGGGACCGTTCTCTTGATGAAAGTATAGATCCCTCTTCGGTAAAGCTGGTCGCCATGATCCTGAACATATTTTCTGAGGGATCCCCTTCCCGAAGATGCCACTTCCCACATTTCCTCTGGCTGATAGGGCCTTACACTAGGTCCTCCAATCTCTTCATTCAACAATCCACTGCTTGCAAGCACCATATCCCGGATAAATTCAGCCTTAAATCTGCTTCGATGCATCCTGGAGAGGTAAATATTTTCAGGGTCCTTCTTCAGTTTATTTTCCTGGATTACCGCCGATTGCATGTAGGTAGAAGAAGTCACAATTTGTTTTACCAACCGTTTAATGTCCCATCCATTTTCACGGAAATCCACTGCAAGCCAATCCAGCAGTTCTGGGTGGGTAGGCAGATCGCCCTGCATTCCGAAATCACCAACAGTCTTTACAATACCCTGTGTGAAAAATTCCATCCAGATCCGGTTCACAAAGACCCGGGCTGTTAATGGGTTGCTTTCACTCAGCAGCCATTTGCTCAGTCCTAATCTATCCTTTTCATACTGAGTTGAGTCAAATGGAAGGACCGCTTTCGGAGTCGCGTAATCCACCACTTTGCCCTTGGCATCATAGACGCCCCGCTCCAGGATATGCGTTTGGCGTATTTGAGCAGAATCAGCCATCACCATAACTTCCACCGATCCGGTATCCCGGTTGTTGATGAAAGTGAGGATCTCTTCCTTGATTTGTGGAGTGATCTTGATTTTGGGTGCATCCGCAAAAATCACTCCTAGCCCACCTGCTAACCCTTTTTCGGGAATTTTATCGAAAAAGGCCGAAGTACTGTAATATTCCTCCGTGGAGATTGGATCGTACTTATGATCATGGCACTTCGCACACTCCATCGTGAGTCCAAGAAAGGCCTTTCCAAATGTATCAGTACGATCAGAAACATATTCCACTCTGTATTCCTCGTCGATGGCTCCACCTTCCTGGGTGATTTTATGATTGCGGTTAAACCCTGTAGCCAGTAAGGCTTCCAGGTTATCTCCGGGAAGTAGATCCCCAGCAAGCTGCCATATGATCAGCTTTTCATAGGAGTAGTTTTCATTAAAAGCATGGATGATCCAGTCTCTCCATGGCCACATGGTCCGAAAGCCATCATTCTGATATCCATGGGAATCAGCATATCGGGCAATGTCCAGCCAATGAAGTGCCATCTTCTCCCCATAATGCTTGCTCGCCAGTAGCTCATCGACCACTTTATTGTAGGCGTTGTCCGAATCATCCTTAAAAAATGCTTCCTGCATTTCCAGGGAAGGAGGCAAGCCTGTAAGGTCAAATGACACCCGCTTCAGAAGCTGCTGCTTAGTAGCTGTTTCATTTGGAGTGAGCTTCTGCTCCTCTAATTTCTGTAGGATGAAGTAATCAATTTCATTGCGGGTCCAGTCTTCAGTTTGTACAAACGGAATTTCAGGTTTTTCCGGAGGAATGAAAGCCCAGTGAGGTTTGTACTCAGCTCCTTGCCGGATCCATTTTTCGATTATCCTGATCTCATAATCGCTAAGCTTCAAATTGGATCCGGGTGGTGGCATCATTTCAGCTGTGTCCGATGAGATCATCTTGAGGAAAGCAAGTGATTCTTCCGGCTTTCCCTTTACAAAGGGATATGTATGCTCATACTCTGCAAGCGCAGAAAAGGCTCCCTCTTCGGTATCTAGCCTTAGGTTAGCCTGTCTGGCTTTCACATCCGGACCATGGCAGGCAAAGCAATTATCAGAAAGGATGGGCCTGACATGAAAATTATAATCTACTTCCTCGGGAATCTTCTTTTCATGCGAAAGACCCCGGTCATCAGATACACAGGATGTAAAAAGCAAAGTAACTGATAAACAGACCCATAAGGATAAAAGGGATTTTTCCTTCTGTTTATCAATCATATGCCAAGAGGTTGATTGAACCTATGAAAGGATTCCGTTTGGTAAAGTGCCTGTACTGTCTGAGAAAGTCTCTTTTTCTACGCCCACAGTCTGCAGCATACTCACCAGAAGGTTTGACATTGGCATATCCTCGTACACAGAATAAGCTCCATGCTTCACACCCATGTTTTTACCTCCAGCAAGTACCATCGGATAATTGACCGCATCGTGTGTTGTACTACACGCACTACCATACAACGCCAGAGTATTGTCCATCAACGATCCATACTCATCATGGGTATTTTTAAGCTCATTCAGGAAGTAGGCATATTGTTTGGCCAGCCACTGATCATATTTTCCCCACATCTCCCAGTGTCCATCCGATAAGTCGTGACTGATAGCATGGTGACCAAGGTTAAAGCCTAAGGCCAGCTTAGGGAAGTTGTCGTTAAAGCCCATTCCATCTTCACGGCCCATCATAAATGTGATCACGCGGGTGAGATCTGTTTTGAATGCCAGGATCATCAGGTCGAATGTAGTCCTAAGATAGCTCTGTGGATCTACAGTAGGATTGACGTTGAAGTTGAGATGATCCGCATTGAATGGTTTCATTGGAATATCCAGCCATTGCTCATTTCGACGAACCTGCTCCTCCACTGAATTCAATGAAGTCATGTATTCGTCTAATTTTTGTTTGTCATGGGAACCGAGATTTCGATGAAGGCTCTTGGCATCGTCCATCAACAGATCAACGATTTTTAATCCCTGGTAAATGCTTTTTCTTCGCTCATTGGTGGGTGTACCTCCTCCCGGAGCAAAATATCTTTCAAAGATTTCGCGATGTCTGTGCTCGGATGGGATCGGCAACCCTCTATGATCAAACGAAAGGGTTGAAACTCTTGATTTGTAACCGATACCTCCATCAGTTGAAAGTGCTAAGTAAGGATATCTAGTATATTGACTCAATTTATGGGCGGCTACCTGATCTGCTGAAATCTGGTTGTTGTACTCATTGCCTCTCAGGTCTCCACCAGTGAGCCAGGTATCCCCCGCCAGGTGACCGAGCAGATGGCGACTCTTCGGGTGACTCATTCCACCGATGATAGACATGTCATCTCTGAAAGGTGACAAAGGTGCCAGAGTGTTGGTCAACTGATAATCTTTTCCCTGACCGACAGGAAACCAACTCCATTTCTTGTGATAAGGGCTGTCTGCCGGAGGTATTCCCGCACCATTGGGAAAGTAAACAAAACAAAGTCTTTTAGGCATGCCTTCCTCATACCTGGCCAAAGGTTTACCCATTGCTTCAAGGTATGGAAGCATACAGGTAACTCCTAAACCCTTTAAAAAAGATCTTCTATCTAAGTGCCATGACTTTTTCATCTTGTTCTATTTCTATTTTGGATCCAATAAATGAATCTGATATTGCAATATACTTAATTACAGACTGAAAACTGTAGTCGTCATCTTTCACATTTTCTACGATTTCGCTGATTTCCTCCTCATCTGCATACGACACATCCCGTCCTAAGGCATAGGTGAAGAGATGTTTTACCAGAGAGGTTGTGAAATCATCCATTTTTTTATCAAGCAGATAATGCTTAATCCCTTCGATACCCACCACTTCTGTCTTATCCGGTAAAACCACACTGGCGTCAATCGGTTTTTGCATCGCCATTTTTTGATACCTTCCCGAAGCATTGTAGTTCTCGAAAACAATGCCATACGGATCGATTTTTTTGTGACAGTCCATACATGAAGGCTTTTCCCTGTGGACTTCTAGCTGCTCCTTCAACGTCATCTGATCGAAACCAGGTGTTTCAGGATCGAGCTCAGGAACATTCGGTGGTGGTGGTGGAGGCTCATCTCCTAATATTTTTGCTTTAAGCCATACACCTCGCTTGATAGGGTGCGCCTGGGTACCGTCCGAGTGACCATTCAGGAATGCTCCCTGAGAAAGTAGTCCTCCCCTGATTGCATTATTTTCAAGTGGGACAGGTCTAAACTCATTTCCTGACACGCCATCAATACCATAATACTCTGCCAGATTTTGATTCAACATGGCAAAATCTGAATTGATGAAATTTTCTATGCTCAGGTCTTCATCAAGTACTTTATGAATGAAGTGGTAGGTCTCCTGGCGCATATCGGCTTTAACAAATCTTGAAAAATCTGGAAACTCATTGACATTTGTGCTCATGGTTTCCTGCCTGTCTATTCTCAGCCATTCATTTGAGAACGTGCTGATCATGTTCCAGATTTTTGGGTCTTTGATCATTCGTTCGACCTCGTCCTCCACATTATCTTCCAGCTTTCCTTTTTTCGCCAGCTCGACCAATCGTGCATCTGGCGGACTGTTCCATAAGAAATAGGAAAGTTTTGAAGCCAGTGCATACTCAATGTCTTCTTTCGTTTTCGGATTCTGGAGGTAAATAAATCCAGGAGAACAGAGTACAGCCACAAGTGCTTCTTTAACACCATCTTCATATCGTGGATACTGATCTTTGATCTCCTTCCAGAAATTCATGTAAAGATTGAGCTCACTTTCTCTGGCAGGTCTTCGGAAAGCTTTACCAATAAAATGTTCAAGCACTTCCCGGGTATAAATTTCAGGATTTGCTTTGTTCTCCGAAGCAATGAAAATGCTGTTATAACTATTGGAAGGCCAAGATTCATAATAAGGCGCTTCAAACTCAATCGAACGGATCATCAACGGAGGTCCTGAGTTCCTGTTATCTTTTACCAGGTAGTTGTTCCAGATTCCAAGGATCATGATGTTGGAAAGGATCTCCGTATCATTAAGGTCTATTTCAGGAATAGGTAAGTTCTCTAACCTTTCTCTGAAGACAAATTCTTCAAACTGCCCAGTAGCTGATGATACCTTTACTGGTTGGCCAAAAGTTCGGTAATCCATTCCATCATCCGTCCTTGTTCCTGCAAAGGCTCTCATTGTAGGTACTTCTTTCTCATACTTGATCCTGCTTTGCTCAGCTTCCTGCATCAATTGCTTGGCTGTAGCATGCTCAGGAGGCAAATAACTCACTAACACATTTCTGAATCCTGTAAAAAACTTTCCTCCAATTTCAAGATTGTGTTTTCCTTTATTCAGGTACATCAGGGTGATCGGCCTGGTGATTTCTTTCTTTTTACTTTCCTCCTCGGTCATATGTAGCCTTTCTTCAAGCCTGAATCCATCAACTCGGAGATAAACAGATGGCATGTTATCGTCAGTGACATAAGGATGAGTAAAATCAATCTGATAATATCCATCCTGTTTTGCTTCAAAGTCAAACTGAGCCGAACTAGAAACGGTAATATCCTCAGGAACAAGCTGGCCATCTTTGAATATGAGATTCTTACTTTTCTTTTTCGGCTCTTTGGCAGAAAGAACAGTGGTATGATTAGTGATCCCTACCGGTTGATCATCTCTCAAACTGATCATTCCTTCAATATCATTTTTTAACTGATATCCACGTGAAGCATTAATAGTGAACTTTAATTCCCCGTTTTCAGGAAATACTTTTCGCATCAGAAGCTTAAGATTAGGAGACGGTCCCTGCCATGATTTGGGAGTAACCTCCTTGTGTGGTACTGCAGAGTAAAGGATCATTCCATCATCCACCACACCATAACGATCAGCTGCTGAGCCCCTCATACCAATACCAATATTATTCTTGATCGAGTCAATCTCAGCCTGAGAATATCTTGTCCCTGGTTTGATTGGATTTCCATCTTCGTCAAGAATGTCAATCACAAAATTGTCTTTATTTACAGGGTCACTCTGATAACCACCAATCATTGCGGCCACCTTATCTTTTCCAATATCTTTTCCGAAGGTGATTTTGTAGCGAGTCACAGGAGGTTTCTCTGCTGGTCCGATGGCTTTGTTCAAAGCTTCCCGTGCTATTTGTTGATAATATTCCAGGTAAAGAGGGGATACCTGAAGCACTTCACCATTGTTGGTAAAACCCATTTCAGATTTTGCATCCTCTGGCAAGACAGACCCAAAGTTTACCGGTACTTTTAATAAGTCATTCAGGCTATTGGTGTACTGATCACGGGTCATTCTTCGCATCACTACGCGACTCTCACTCTTTTTCAACTCGATGTCATATTTCAGCGAGGAGGTCAGCCATTCCACAAGCATTTGACGATCCTTGTCCGTCAGCGGCTGTTCATCTTCGGGCGGCATATCACCCAGGTTGATCATGTCAAGGGCAGCTCGCCACTTGGCTCCATCCTTACCGTGGATAATGTCCGGATCCAGCGTATTTAGCTGAAGGCCGCCTTTTTGTTCTTTATCTCCATGACAGCTATAGCAATTGTTTTCCAGAATGGGTACGACCGATTCCTGAAAAACAGGCTGAAGATCTTCCATTTTGTACACCGCATTCTGTGAAATGAGATGTGCGAGTCTTTTATTCCGGTCATTGCCCATGATCGATTTGATCTCGTCGGGCAGTAATTCCGTGAGGTAGTCCGAACCATGAGTAAGTGTTCCTCCCATATGACCCGCAGCAGAAAGCAGCAGCATATTGACTACTAGTGCTCCATGATAAATTTTAGAGAAATGTTTCTTTTTGACTGTGATCTCGGCCTGGTGAAGAACCAGCAGCCAGATACTTAATAAGGCGGTGAACCAACCAAGCCATTGATGTGTCAGACCTTTCGAGCCATACCCTCCATCGGAAGCCAATAGCAAACCAGCTAAAACTGTGGGTATTGCAGTAATAACAGCCAGCCAGATCAATAGCTTACAGGCCATAGCCAGGTTATACTCCGGCTTGTAAAGATTTATGGCCTCAAGCGTAAACAGGGCAATTAGCACACCAATAGGAAGGTGAACCAACAAGGGGTGGAATCTTCCAAATATTCCCAGCACCCAGTGACTTTGTCCTTCAAATGGAATCAGCACAAGAATGACCAGAACAGCCGTCAGGGTCAGCGCTATTTTTAGAAGGGATTTACTTGCTGGTTGTTTTTCCGACATTGAACTAAAAATGGTTTATTTTGCTAACTTCAAATATACCGATTATCGCCCTGAACCTGAAAAAGCAGTATGAACAAAGGGTTGCACAAATGGCCAGGGGATACGTCAGAAACAGGCATTCATGAATTTCTAATCTCCTTCAGCCAGGTCCACCAGGTCCACTTCTATGGATTGTAGGTTTTCGGCATATCCACCGAAGACTCCAAAACCACCATTTATATTGGTTTGGACAGGCATGGGCGCACCATTGGGATCCTGCTCGGATAGGCTTTGAAGATAGGTCTCCTCATAATAACGATAGAGTTCCGGTGAGTAGTTTCGGAGTACAACATTTAATTTCTTGACTTCGTCGGGTTCATAATCATTCATTCCCTGGAATGAAAAATCACTAACAAAAATCTTAATCAACAGCTTATATTTCTCCCCATTAAAAAACTCATCTTTTAGGTCGCGTCCATAATTACTTCCAAAAAGATATTTTGAATAATCATATTGTGGATCAATAAAATTAAAGGCGACAAAAATGGAAGAAGAGCCCATTTGATTACTCATCGTATAGCTTAAATTAATGCCATAAAAATTAGGTTGATCAGGATCATCTATTTCTATTGCCAACTTATAATAATGACCACTTTCAGAATAATTTTGATCCAATATCAGATCATCATATTCATATATGCCTTTTCCCATATACTCCATTGAAATAATCTCAAAAGGAACGATATCAGGATGGGTATACTCAGAATAAAGCTCTCCAAAATTTTCATCTTCTATTTCAAGATGATAAGTGTTTCCGCCTTCTGGAAAAGATGAAAAATTCTCATAATATCTATAACTGCATATTTCAAAGAACATTTCCTCAGCATGGACCAGAAATTGATCGGAATCATCACTTATAGATAGTATTGGTGAAATTTCGCTTCCTTCTGACCAACAGTATGTATCCAGAACTCCCATGCTAAGGCCTACTTCAGAACTCCATCCTCTATCAAATCTCCCGAGCCTCAGGTCATGGTTATTCGAGACTCCAACGACAAAAGTCACCAGCTTTTTTGGGTATTCCGGAACTTCAATAATATCTGATTGATCACAAGAGCAAAAACTGAGCGCTGAAAAAGTAAGTAACAATATGTTTATGAATATTTTCATTTTAAAAACTCACAGAGTAGCTGATAGAAGGAACTATTCCAAGAAGAGATTTTTGAACAAGTACTTTTCCAATATCAATCCGATATCCGTACTCCAGGAAATAAGGATTTAAACGATTATAGACATTGTAGATAGATGCCGAAATGCTGTGCTTTAATTTTTTACTTTGAATCACGTAATTTCCACTGATGTCCAGTCTGTGGTATGATCGCATCCTGAAATTGTTCCTTTCAGCGTATTCATACTGATAATTGTCTCCAAGTGTCAGATTAACATAATCTACCAAAAAGAATTCATTGTAATATGCATGTGTGGGTATTGTCACAGCATTTCCCGTTCTAAAAACCCAGTTTCCGGAAAGACTTAATCGTTCCGAAAGTTGATAAATAGCCACAACTTTTAAATCATGTCGACTATCATATCTATAAGGGAACCATTCGCCCTGGCTAAGATTTTCAAACCTTCTATTAGTCCAGGAAAGGGTATAGCCTAACCAACCATTGAGCCTGCCTGACTTCCTTTGCACCATCCACTCAAACCCATAACTTTCGTCACGTCCCGCTTCAATCAGATCTTCCCAGCTTTTATTGCTATCCAGATAGCTAGCCCCATTTTTATATTCTATTATACCAAATGATCTTTTATGATAGACTTCTGCGCTAAGCTCCAAATCTCCCCTTTGAGTCGCTGCTCCTATAACAAACTGATGTGATTGAAGGGGTGGTGCATTTTCTGTAGCCGGGAGCCAAAGATCTGTTGGTAATCCTAGTCCAGCTGTGGTCAACAGGTGGACGTTCTGTTGCATCATGGAGTAGGAAGTTTTGAGAGACATGCGGTCTGATAGCGCCAACCGAACTGAGGCCCTTGGCTGAAAAGATGAATAGTTCCTGGAGTCAACCAGGTAATGATTGTATCTCACTCCAATATTTGCCCTGATCAATTGAGTAAGAAAGAAATCATCCTCCAGATATCCGGAAAATTCCTTGGGTGATTTTCTTTCAACACTGGAAGACTGATCCCGCTCTGATTTATTGGTTGCTTTTACCTTGATACCCGGCGTATAGGTGTGGTTTATACCCTCTACCCCCAATCTGAAATGATGGTTTGGATTCGGAATATATTCTAATCCATAGCTTATAGTTAGGTCTTCAATGCCGGAATCAAATTGACTTTTAATATTCGTTGTGTCAATTCTAGTCTGGTACCTAGCTTCATAATTATTTTCATCTATTACCTGAAAATCATACCGGTTATAGCTCACAGCCAGGCTAGAAAAAGTCTTTTTATTGAAAACATGATTCCAGCGAATACTTCCGACCTGGTTTCCCCATCGAATTCTAGATGATATCTTTTGGTTAAAATAGCTGATCGAGTCTTCATAAAAATAATCCCTTATTGTAATCGACTCATCCTGCCCCATGTAACCACTGATATAGAGTCTGTTTTTGGTATTGATCTTATAGTTGACCTTAAAATTGAAATCGTAAAAGCGAAAGCCATCTCCTTTTACGTCTTCATGCCTGCCTTTTTCTAATCCCCCGGCAAGGAAAGGATCAAAATGTGATGTCCGACCTGATGTCATGAAGGAAATCTTATCCTTAAGAATCGGGCCCTCCAGCAAACCCTTTACCGTAATCAGTCCTACTGAACCAATACCATGTAATTGGTGCATATTCCCATCTTTCATATTAATGTCAACCACAGAAGACAACCGTCCTCCATACCTGGCAGGAAAACCGCCTTTAAGCAATGTCACCGTATTGATTGCGTCTGCATTAAAAATGGAATAGAACCCATAAAGGTGAGTCGCATTATACACCGGCACTCCATCCACCAGGATCAGGTTTTGGTCCTGGCCTCCTCCTCTTACATAAATGCCAGCATTCCCTTCATTACCCGCTTTCACTCCCGGCACCAATTGAAGTGATTTCAGAACATCCACCTCTCCATTAAATGCGGGCATGTATTGAATTTGCTTAATGGGGATTTCTACTATGCTTGCCTGACTCATTTCGTGTAAAGGTTGTTCTTTCACTCCTTCTATTACAACTTCTTGGAGTTGCGCTCCTTCTTTCAACCCCAGAGAAATGATCGTATCCCTTTTTAATTGAAATTCAACAATTTCATTCTGATAGCCTACATAAGAGTATTGTAAAGAAACTGGAGCTCTGTTAAGTGTCAGACTAAAAAACCCATAAGCATTTGAAACAGTCCCCTGATTACTATTTTTATCAAAGACAGTGGCACCAATTAACGCTTCGCCACTTTTCACATCTTTGATAAATCCACTAATTGTAGATTTTTCCACAATGGATTGAGCGTACCCTTTTACGACGATCAACAAGAGAATTGCTAAGAGTTCCAGGGTTTTCAAACCAGTAGACATGATACGAAAGTATGAAAAATCATTTACTCACAACGTATCTTTATTTTAAATATTAAACACCATTGAACATTAAGAAATCATAACCTCTCCCCGCAATGTTTATCTTTATCTCACTTTGAAAGTCCTTTATATTCATCAGTATTTCCGCACCCCTGAAGAAGGCTGGTCTACCAGGTCTTATGAGTTGGCCCGTGGACTTGTAGAAAATGGCCACGAAGTCTGCATGATCACTGCCCACAATGAGCTAAGTGGTGTCCGAATGATTGATGGGATTGAAGTACATTATTTGAATATTCCCTATGAAAATCATTTTGGTTTTTTGAGGCGTGTCTTTGCCTTCCTGAGTTTTGTCAGACTGGCCAAAAAAGAAGCCAGGAAGATCAATCATGTCGACAAAGCCTATGTCATGACCACGCCTTTGACGACTGGCCTGATTGCTTTGTACCTGAAAAAGAAACTCAAAATTCCCTATCTGTTCGAAGTTGGGGACCTCTGGCCTGAAGCTCCGGTACGAATGGGCATAATCAGAAATACACGCCTTACTAAAAAGCTCTATGCATTCGAAAAAAAATGCTATGAAGAAGCGGAAATAATTGTGTCTTTGAGTCCGGCCATCCAGGACTACATCCAGACGATCACCAGAACGAAAACAGTAATGATCCCCAACCTTTCAGATTGTGAATTTTTTAAACCGACCGAAAATCACAATAAGGTATTCCAATTGGGCTATTTCGGCACTTTTGGTGCCGCCAACGATCTGGGTCAGGTGATTGAACTGGCCCGTTTCGCTCACAAGCGATCACTTTCGGTGCATTTTACCCTGATGGGAAATGGGGCAGAAGAGCAAAAGATAAAACAGGCATCCCAAGACCTCAATAATATCAATATCCTGCCTTTTGGAAATAAGGAAGAAGTCAGAAAAGTGATGGATGGTATGGACGCTATTTACATTTCTTACAAGAATGTACCTGTACTCAATACAGGAAGCCCTAACAAATTATTTGATGGTCTGGCAGCCGGTAAGCTGATCATCATCAATTTTAAGGGTTGGATCAAAGAGTTGATTGAATCAGAAAAATGTGGCTTTTCTCATGATCCTAAAAGACCAGAAATTTTTCAAGAAAAGATTCTTCCGTTTATTGCTGACAGCTCATTGCTCAAAACCTATCAGGAAAATAGTCGGAAGCTGGCCAAAAGCGAATTCGAAAAGTCTCTTCTTATCCAAAAACTGGTAGCGACACTTCATGATTAGTTACTTCGGCTTATATCCGGACTTGCTAAATATTTTGTCATGATCTGTTTCATCTAGCAGTGTCAACAAATCCACTTTGTTTTTGCGCATATAGTCTTCTACAATTTGCCAGCCAATCCATGCACCTACGCGACCAGGGCAGCGTTCGGAGATTTCATATATGTTTGGTCGCTCGCCAAGAAATTTCTGCTTGGTAAAATGGCTTGTCTCGTAAAGGATCTTATTCTCTACAAAATTTGCCCAGATGATCTTCTCATTATCTTTCACCACTTCCATTTCCTCAAATGAATATCCCATTAAGATAGAATCCGGCACACAGGGTAAGAGCCTACTTGTCAGATAATAGGTTTTGCCAAAATCGATCATTTCAGAAAGTAATGTGTTTTTTGGACTGGTTGCCACCTGGGTGGACGCCATAAACTTCGCAATGATGGCTACCAGATGCTCTTTATCATACCGCTTAAGCATATAATTGGGTATGTTGATAGGCCTATAGGTGGCATTATCCCCAATGAAAAAATCTATTCCAATAATGATCATTGAATCTGTGATCAACAGGTCGTTGTACATACCAGTTACAGTGGTGACAAGATTTGGAGTTTGCTTATCAGGATATAAAGTCTTTAATCTACCTATCACTTCTTCCAACTGCGCTTTTACTTCAGAAATATCAGCATAGGCTTCTGTAGCCTCAGCATATAAAGTATCGATGTAGTCGTCTTTAGAAAGTTGGAAAACCTTATCGGCCAGGATATCAAGATTTGGGTACTGATCGCCATCCAGAAAGTATTGTGTGTAGTCGGGATTATTGGTCAGGATCGACTTTACCTCGGATTGCGAGGAAGCCGCGAATAATTCCTTTTCCAGACGGGTAACCTCAAGGTTTACTTCCTGCTTTTCTATTAGCCCAGACTGTCTACAGGTCTCCTGTTGGCAGGCTGCAGATAAAAGAAGTGAAAAGATTATGAATACTGTTCGCATACACCTTAATTTTAACTCCTAAAATTAGCCATTATTATTTGACTACATGAGAAAGATCGTTCTGCTGGTCCTTTCATTATTTGTCTTTTCATTTTCATATGCCCAGCTCCAACTAGGATTGAAATTTTCTCCCCAGATGAGTATGGGTAGGACGTTACTCACCGATGATACCCGTGATTTCGAAGCTGATGATCCGGGGTTCAAGTTTGGCCTGGGCCTGATGGTTGATTATGGTTTCGCAGAAAACTATTATTTCAGCACCGGAATCTCGTTAATGCCCAAACGAGTGGCTTTTCTGATCTCCAATGAAGATGGTAGCAGTTTACCACCAGGAGTTAACCCTTTCGAAGATTATAATGTGCAATACCTGCAGGTTCCACTCACACTAAAACTATATACCAATGAGATCCAGCCTGACATGAAGATTTTCTTCCAGGTGGGCGCGGCTCCCGAAGTAAAGATCTACGATCAGCCGGTGGATGAAGATTACGACCTGGTGGAAGAATTTCAGTTTATCGATGCTGCAGCCATTCTTGGTGTTGGCCTGGAATATAAAGTGGGATTGAATACTGCACTGGTAGGAGGGTTTTCATATCAGCGCGGTTTGGTAAATCAACTCCGTACGCTGAATAGTAACGGAGTCAACTTCCAGGAAGACCCATCGTATCGTAATACGATTGTCTCCCTGGATGTTGGTATTAAATTTTAAACTTCTATTGCTTCTCCTCTTCGGTTGAAGACATTAAACTCCGTAATGGCCAGTGAGGAATCTGCCATCAGGTTCACCCATTTTAGGTATTTGAAGTACCACTTTACTCTTTTAGAAATAATCCCTTTGGTAAAGTATGAATATAAAAACGGGTGAAGCGCTATCGTGAGCTTATCAGCCAGATTGCCTTTCAGAAGATGTTCAACTGTAGCTTCTATCTGATCAGATATTGAAATGGCCGCCGTGATTTGTCCTGTTCCTCCACAGGTAGGACATTGTTCTTTTGTAGCAATATTAAGCTCAGGTCTCACACGCTGTCGGGTGATCTGCATCAATCCGAACTTAGACAATGGCAAAATGGTATGCTTAGACCGGTCATCTTTCATCTCGCTCTTCACACGATCGAAGACCTTTTTCTTATTTTCCTGTCTTCGCATATCGATGAAATCAATTACTATGATTCCACCCATATCTCGTAACCTTAGCTGTCGTGCAATCTCACCGGCAGCTTCAAGGTTTACTTTTAGTGCCGTCGTTTCCTGATCGTCTTCGTTATTGGATTTGTTGCCACTATTTACATCAATAACATGCAGAGCTTCTGTATGCTCGATGATCAGATAGCCTCCATTGGATACGCTGACAGATTTACCAAAAGAAGTCTTAAGCTGCTTTTCTATACCAAACTGTTCGAAGATCTTAAGTCTTCCCTGGTACATTTTTACAATCTTCTCTTTCTCCGGGGCAATGTTGCCAATGAAAGATTTGATGTCTTCGTAGTACTCCTTATCATCGACCTGGATACTGTCGAATGATTCATTGAGCATATCCCTTAGTATCGTATTGGCTCGATTGATTTCGCCAATCACTTTATCTCTTGGATTTGCTTTCTTCAGTGTTTTCACACCATCAATCCAGATCTTTATTAAATTCTTGAGGTCTTTATCAAGCTCCTTTACGTCTTTACCCTGAGCTACTGTTCTGATGATAACTCCAAAATTATCGGGTTTGATAGAGCTGATCAGCCTGCCGAGTCGCTTACGCTCTCCGGAATCCGTGATCTTTTTAGAAACGTTTACCGTACTAGAGAAAGGTACCAATACGAGGTATCTTCCTGCTATTGACAACTCACATGAGAGTCTAGGCCCTTTTGTAGAGATCGGTTCTTTTACTACCTGAACCAGTATCTTTTGGTTCTTGGTTAAAACCTGGTTGATCTTTCCCAGCTTATGGATATCCGGCTCATGCTTAAACGTGTTAAGCTTGGCACTTGTATCTTTTCTTGTTAAAGCAAGTTTAGTAAACTTGTTGAGTGATTGGACCTGGGGCCCAAGATCTAAATAATGTAAGAATGCATCTTTCTCATAGCCTATATCAATGAATGCTGCGTTCAAACCTTGCACCACTTTTTTTACGGTGCCAAGGTATATATCTCCTACATTAAATCTCTCTCCATCATCTTCCTGATGGAATTCTACAAGTTGCTTGTTTTTTAAAAGGGCAATTCGACATCCATTTTGAGTTGAGTTGATTATTAGTTCATTACTCACTACTCAAAATTTAGATTACTTCTTCTTGTGTCGATTCTTTCTTAGTCTCTTCTTACGCTTGTGTGTAGCAATCTTGTGTCTTTTTCTTTTCTTACCGCAAGGCATAGTCTTTACTTTTTAATTCAATAAATTTTTTAAAGTTCTTTCAAATATTCAGATGCCATCGCCTTTGTTGCGGCGTCAGCATCCTGGTTGTTCAGTACGCTTTCAAAAAGCTCCTTCCCCTCTTCCTTCTTACCTGATTCTGTGAGTGAAACAGCCTTATAAAAAGTCGCTTCATAATCCGCTGAGTCAAGCGTTAATAATTTGTCAAATCGGTCGATGGCTCTTTCGTATTGCCCGGACTGTACTGCCAGCACACCCAGATTCAGAATAGCTTCCCGGTCATCCGGGTTTGCCTCCACAATCTCGCGGAGCATCATCACTCCCTGCATGGGATTTTCTGATGCCATTAGCGTCATCGCCAATTTGTTTTTCAATGAACTATTCTCCGGTTGTTCTTCTACCAGAGTAGTCAGCAGTTCACGCGCTTTCGCTGCAAATCCAACTGCTTTTTCTCCCAGGCCTCTGCCGGATCCGATTCTGTAGGCCTGATAGTAAATCAGTGCTGCCAGCTGCCTGGCTTCTACAGATACATCCGTGGCTAGAATCTTCTCTGCGTATGCAGTTGCACTGTCTGTCAACTGAAACTGCAGATACTCTTGGGCCAAAGAGTCCGCAAAGTTAATACTAATTTTAGAATTTCCACTCTCAGCCAGCCTGACCTTTAATTCTGAAATTCTTTGCCTGACCGATTCATCCATTTCTACCTCATGTTCCATGGTCATCGCTGGCTCGTCATTTTCGACTACCACCTTCGGCAACTGAAACAATAGAATAATTAGAACTAGCCCCCCTACCGTTAGAAAAATCTGCTGCTTATTCATTTACACTTCAGGCCTTTTTAAGGTCCTTGCTGGATTTAATTTTTTCAGCAAATATTTTAGATGGCTTAAAACTGGGCACATAGTGTTCCTCTATCACTATGGCTGTGTTCTTAGAAATGTTTCTGGCTATCTTCTGAGCTCTCTTCTTGTTGATAAAACTTCCAAAACCTCTGACATAAATATTCTCGCCCTGCGCCATCGAATTTTTGATAACAGAAAAGAATGCTTCTACTGTTACCTGCACATCTGACTTATCAATTCCTGTCTTGTCGGAAATCTCATTGATTACATCCGCTTTTGTCACAGTGTTTTATTATTTAGGTGATACGTTAAAAGAAATAGGCGGCCCAAATTTAATTTTGCCCGAGTGAAATAAAAAGTTAAAGATCATTTAATAACCAAATCATAGAACATAACCTCACTTCATCACTAATTAGCTGGTACTCAAAAGCTAAAAGAGAGCTCCCCTGGAGATCAACAAAGAACCCTTATAACGTCTGGTTATCCGAAATTATTCTTCAGCAAACCCGAATCGACCAGGGGTTGCCTTATTATTATCGATTCATAGAATCATTTCCGACTGTCAATGAGCTGGCGGATGCCACAGAAGAATCTGTTCTGAAACACTGGGAAGGCCTGGGATACTATTCACGAGCTCGCAACCTGCATGCCACAGCAAAATATGTGGCCAAGCACCTTAATGGGGCCTTCCCGCACAAATACGCTACACTGATAAAGCTGAAAGGAGTTGGTCCTTACACAGCTGCTGCCATTGCCTCTATTTGCTTCGATGAGCCTACTCCTGTCATCGATGGAAACGTATTTCGATTTGTTTCCAGATTCTATGGAATTTCGGAAGACATCTCACAAGGCAAGTCCAGGAAAGTATTTTTGGAAGTACTGGATAAACTCATAGACAAAGATCAGCCGGGAGAATTTAACCAGGCGATCATGGAATTTGGTGCTACCGTATGTAAGCCAAGCCCGGATTGTGAAAGATGTGTGTTTAACCAGGAATGTTATGCTGCAATACATCATGCTCAAAAAAAATTCCCTGTTAAGCTATCCAAACCTAAAATTCAGGAAAAACACTTTCACTACTTTGTCATTGAATGTGATGGTCAATTTCTGATGAAGCAACGTAAAACCTCTATCTGGAAAGGCCTCTATGAATTCTTACTCCTGGAGGGTGGAAAAACCTTAGCATCAAAAGATTATCCGTTTGATTCTACAAAGGTCCGCCATGTTCAGGTAAGCGAAAAGTTCAGGCATTTGCTCACACATCGGATCCTATGGTTGAAGTTCTACCATGTTTCAGTTGAAGAAAAGTACTTTTCAAATCTGATGAACGAATTTGATTTACAACCGTATTCCTATGAAGAAGTGTTAACTTTGCCGAAACCCAAATCGATAATCAACTACTTGCAACAAGTAAGTTTTTAATATAATTTTATAATATGTCCGGAGTAAATAAAGTAATCATTGTTGGTCGTTTAGGAAAAGAACCAGAAGTAAGACACCTCGAAAATGGGGCTTCTGTTGCTAATTTCCCTGTTGCAACCTCTGAAGTCTACAAAGACAGAAATACAGGCGAACGCAAAGAGCAGACCGAATGGCACAACGTGGTACTTTGGCGCGGACTCGCGGATGTGGCTGAGAAATACCTCAAAAAAGGGGATATGGTCTATGTGGAAGGTAAACTGCGGACCCGCTCCTGGGAAAAGGATGGCATTACCCGCTACACAACAGAAATTGTAGGAGACAATATGACCATGCTTGGCAACTCCGGTGGTGGAGGAGGCCAGGCATCAGGAGGATCTCCACAACAGACTCAGGACAGATATCAGGAAAGCGAATCCCAACCAGTCAATCAATCACAGGAAGACTCCACTGATGATCTACCGTTCTAATTGTTTCACCAAATCAGCAATTATTGGATACATCTCTTGACGATCCTTACCCCTCGGTTTTACTGGCATATTTAACAGATCTACCTGTATCCTTTTTCCTTGTTAATGGATTAAGCATACTTGTATTGTTGTTTCTGTCCGGACTGATCTCCGGGTCTGAAGTAGCGTTCTTTTCCCTCAACCATGATCAGATTTTATCCAGCAAAAGCTCGGAGAAGAGACAGGATCACCTGATCCATAGTCTGGTCCTCAATCCACGAAGACTGCTCGCTACTATTCTCATACTGAATAACCTAGTGAATATTTTTATTGTTACCATTTCCACTTTTGCTACCTGGAAAATCGTGGGCAGTAAAGATGCTGATGGTCTAATTATTATCGTGCTTACAATGGCCATTACCATCATGATCATCTTTTTTGGAGAGATCGTGCCTAAAGTATATGCTAACCACAACAATCTGGCTTTTGCCAGATTCACTGCTCCTTTATTGAATATTGCAGATAAAATCTTGTTTCCCGTCTCCTGGATGTTGATTTCTATTAGCAATGTCATAGAAAATAGAATTCAGCGTAAGGGATATAATCTTTCAGTCGACGAGATAAACCAGGCGCTGGAAATCACAGCCGACAAAGAGGTAAGTGAAGAAGAAAAAGGAATGCTAAAAGGCATTGTGAATTTCAGCACCCTTTCTGTAAAGCAGGTAATGAAATCACGGATAGATATCACGGCTGTAGATGCCAATACCGATTTTCACGATTTGATGGATCAGATAAACAAAACAGGATATTCAAGAATCCCGGTATACAATGAGACCATCGACAAAATTGAAGGGATCCTTTACATCAAAGATCTTTTGCCCCACCTAGAAATGGGCGAGGAATTTCATTGGCAGTCGCTGCTGAGGCCAGGTTTTTTCGTGCCGGAAAGTAAAAAGATCGATGACCTCTTTAAAGATTTCCAGGAAAAACAGGTGCACATGGCCATAGTAGTTGATGAATACGGTGGTACGTCCGGACTCATCACCCTGGAGGATGTGATTGAAGAAATTGTAGGTGAGATCAATGATGAATTTGACGATGACAATGACATCGCCTACAACAAGCTTGACAACAATACATTTGTTTTCGAGGGAAAGACATCTCTCAACGACTTCTGTAAAATTACCAGTCAGGATATCCAGGAATTCGAATCCATCAAAAGCGAAAGTGAATCGCTGGGTGGACTTCTCCTTGAGCTAAACAATAAACTCCCCAATGCCGGGGAAAAAATTCGATTCAGGAATTTCCTCTTTACCATTGTAGCTGTAGACAATAAGAGAATAAAACGCGTTAGAGTTTTTATTGGCGCTGAAAACAAAACAGAAACCAGCAAAGACTTCACTGATTGATGAACAGATTTTTCGTATTTGCCCTTATTTTCATTTTTTGCGCATGTACTCCGGATTATCTCCCAAAACCCAAAGGATACAACAGGATTGAGCTGCCAGCCTATGCCTATCAGCATACTCCGGATTCTTTACCCTATGCTTTTGAGTATTCTCAGCATGCAAAATTGCTGGACGACACCACCTGGATCTCAGAAAGATATTGGGTGGATATTTACTATCCAGAGATGGAAGCAAATATTCAGATCACCTATAAACCGGTTTTGAGTTTGGATTCTCTGCTCAAGGGATATTATAGTGATGCTTATAAACTCACTTTTCAGCACAACGTCAAGGCTTATGCCATCGATGAAAAAATCATTGAGCTGCCAAACGGAAATTTTGCAAGTGTCACAGATCTGGAAGGGGAAGTGCCAACACAATTCCAATTCCATGTTTCCGATAGCGTGCATCATTTCTTGCGGGGAGCCCTTTATTTTGAGACGGCCACACAGAATGACTCACTTCAACCAGTCATTGACTATATCAAAACGGACATTATTCATATGCTCCAGTCCCTTGAATGGAATTAAATTAGCACAAAGGGCAATGCATGGTTAGTTTCTTTGATCGAAAAATCGAATTCCTTAAAGGGGTTGGGCCGCAGAAGGCTGAGCTGCTAAACAAGGAACTTGGGATTTTTAAGTTCAGAGACCTGCTACAATACTATCCATTCCGTTACGAAGACCGAACCAAATTTTACAAGATCCGGGAGCTAAATGATTCGCTGCAATATGTACAGCTGATTGGGCAGTTTTCAGGATTTCAAACCGTGGGTGTTGGAAGGAAACAACGTCTTGTTGGCACATTCCATGATGATAGTGGAGCACTTGAGCTGGTTTGGTTTCAGGGAGTAAAATGGATCAAAAGCCGACTCACAGTAGGAGTCCCATACCTGGTATTTGGAAAACCCACCCGCTATGGGAGTAAGATGAATATAGCCCATCCTGAAGTTGAAGTCCTCACCGAAAAAAACAAAGCCGGTAGCTATTTGCACCCCGTCTATTCCGTCACAGAAAAACTCAAAAAGAAATTCATCGACAGCAAAGCTATCAGCAAGATGATGAAGTTGCTTTTGGTAGAGGCCGTTCACCATATAGACGAGACTTTGCCTCAAAACTTAATCGATCAGTATAGGCTTCAGGATAAAAAGACTGCGCTGATACAGATCCATTTCCCAAAGGATTCCAGAGCACTCCAATATGCGCAATATCGCTTGAAGCTGGAGGAGCTTTTTTACGTCCAGCTCAGGTTACTGAAGATGAAGATTTCACGTATGGATGCATATCCCGGCATCCGGTTCAACAACAGTGACTTGCTGAACAAGTATTACAAAGATCATCTGCCTTTTGAGCTTACCGGGGCTCAGAAAAGGGTGATTAAAGAAATATACACAGATTTCCGGTCCGGCAAACAAATGAATAGGCTCATCCAGGGAGATGTTGGAAGTGGAAAAACCATGGTAGCCTTCCTGAGTATGCTCATTGCTATTGGAAATGAAACTCAGTGCGCATTCATGGCCCCAACAGAAATTCTGGCAGATCAACATTTCAATAACCTCAGGGAGCAGGCCAAACCTTTGGGCATCAGGGTGGCCAAACTCACTGGTTCCTCCAAACAATCAGAGCGGAAGGCGCTGGACATTGCATTGAAAGCCGGTGAAATACATATCCTTGTTGGCACGCATGCACTCCTTGAGGATCGGGTAAAGTTCAAGAAGCTTGGATTAGCAATTATTGACGAGCAACACAGGTTTGGGGTGGCCCAACGCGCCAAACTATGGAGTAAAAACCAGAACACCTATCCTCACATCCTTGTCATGACTGCCACTCCGATACCCAGAACCCTGGCCATGACACTTTATGGCGACCTTGATATTTCGGTTATTGACGAGCTGCCTGTTGGTAGAAAACCCATCAAGACCTACCACATGACAGATAACAAGCGCATCCAGATGTTTGGCTTCATAGAAAAAGAGATTGAAAAAGGCCGACAGGTCTATATCGTTTACCCATTAATTGAAGAATCCGCCACGCTGGACTATAACCATTTGATGGATGGCTATGAAGGTATTTCCAGAAGATACCCTGACATGCCCATTTCCATTGTCCATGGGAGAATGAAACCTGAAGACAAGGATTGGGAAATGCAGCGATTCATCAAAAAGGAAACTAAAATCATGGTGGCCACTACTGTGATTGAAGTAGGTGTTGATATACCAAATGCCTCAGTCATGGTCATCGAAAATGCAGAAAGGTTTGGTCTTTCACAATTGCATCAGCTTCGCGGTCGCGTTGGAAGGGGAGCTGAGCAATCGTTTTGTATCCTGATGACAGGTCATAAACTGACCTCCGAAGCAAAAGAAAGAATTCGAACAATGGTAGAAACGAACGACGGATTTAGGATTTCCGAAGTAGACCTGAAATTGAGAGGACCGGGGGATCTGATGGGAACTCAACAAAGTGGGTTGATGGACCTGCGTATCTCTGACCTGGGTAAAGATGGAGAAATCTTGAAGCAAGCCAGATCTATAGCCGTGGAAGTGCTTAATGAAGACCCGGAAATCACGCTTTCAAAAAATTACCCGATCAAAAAGCAAATTGACTCGTTAAGTAAGAATGTAATTAATTGGAGTACCATCAGCTAAACTGAAACAATATGTCACCAAGAGATAAAAAATATGCTGAGTTGATAAAGAGGCAGATCGACAAGTTGGACAACGAACAGTTTGACCTGGATGCCTGGAAGTCTTCAGCCTATGCGGTAATCAAAAGGATTTTTGGAGATTTTGATCCCAGGCTAAAACAAATTGAAGGATTAAGGATTGATTATAGCAGCTGGACCTTGAGAGACAGCAGTGCGAAATACAAACCGATTGAATCCAGCAAGAATATTGGTCGCGAAATCATGCAAAGTGCATTGGAAGAAATAGAGGTCTTCGGCATGGACGGTGATTCCAATCATGAATTCGAAAAATATTTTGATGATGCTACGCTAAAAAAACTTCAGGACCCGAATGCGAGTCCTGAAACTAAATTGAAAATCATCAAAAAATTGAAAAAATCAGATTTGGAAGAAATCGTTGCTTCCTTATTCTGAATTATCTCCTTACAATCTCTATCTGCCTATCTATACCATCTACCATTTCATCAAATGGCAATCTGATCAATGTCCATCCCTCCTCAAACGTTGCAGAGATTTCCTCCACATTGATTTGTTTCACCAGTGGAATCATGGCTATGACATAAGGCGCCTTTTCGGGTGAATTTTGCTCAATCTCCATCATTTGATGGACATATAACTGATTGTCCAATACTTCCAGCCTTAGATTCTCTAGCTCAATTCCGGGAGTTCTCACCTTGATCAGCCATTCATTCTCAAGAGAATGAATATTAATGGTAGTCTGCGACATCCCACCATTGATTGTATTTAATATATCTGCTGTTCTCGCTAAGTTTCTAACTAAATTTTTTTCCACTTTCATAACGCTACAGTCTTGTTCTTAGTCGACTATGTCAAGCTTCATACCACATTTACGAAACGTGGAATTGTCTGCCATATTGACTTATCTTGATACTAGTAAATGGACAAATTGACCGAAAAGTCATTTTACCTCAACCCCTTTCCAAAAGGCAACATAACCCTCAATCTTTTTGGCAAGCTCACTTGCCTCTGGATAAAACCATGCTGCATCTTCATTTTTCTTTCCATCCACATCCAGGGTGTAGTAGCTTGCCTCACCCTTCCACGGACAGGTTGTATGTGTACTGCTTTGTTTAAAAAATTCTTGTTTAATGGTCTCTGGAGGAAAATAATGGTTGTTTTCTACAACAATCGTTTCATCACTCTCTGCCAGTACCTGGTTATTCCAAACCGCTTTCATAATCTCAAGTTTTTACTATTATCTATCGCACAGGAGGACGGTTGGGTTACGTGGAATAAGCGATATGTCTTTCTATTGACTATTTGGCTTCACAAAAAGTCGTTCATCGATTGCAACCCCCAGGAGGATTTCGTCAAATATCCACTCTTTATAGTTGTCTCCAATATGCATTGCAATGGCTGTGGGCATAAGCAAACCATGGTGGGATTTATATTTGTCAAAAGTTAACCTAGCACTCATGGCTTCCTTACCTCCAATTTCCAAAATGATATGCCTTAGCTCATCGGAATCTTTATCCATGAGATAACTGACCGAATAATCCTCCTGTCTCTTTTCAAAGGAGTGGAACATTGTACCTTCAAAAACCTCTAACCCACCATACTTAAGCTCCTGCTGAACTTTGGCTAAGGGACTACCGATTGTTATTGCGTGTTGAAGAATCAACTTTTCTAATGGCAGGTAATCACCTGTCAAACCTGATGTCCAAAAAACCTCATGGTCTAATGAAAGCACGTAGTTCTGAGCATCGACACGAACCTGACTGTTTTCTTTATTGATGATTGTGATCGGGAAAGCCTGATACTCCTCGTTCACATGTTTGCCTAGAATTTTTAATGTTTGAATTTGCGACCAGGTGGCCTGGCCGTACTGTTCCAGGTGTCGATTTAATATCCTATCCCCCTGGCCAAACAGCAGAATAGGTATACAAATCAGATATAAAAATAATACTCTTCGCATCTGTATTTACAACGCAAAGTTGATGCCGTAGATTTTATGAGCTGGGTTTGTAAATCGGATCAGGAGAAGTGAAAACGTCTTTAGGGGCTTTGTCCCACACTTTAATATCGGAGAGTTTCCGATCTCCTCTGTCTCCGGACAAGAGTATTTGCCCATGTTGTTCATAATTATCCCATGGCAAAATAAACGCTGGTTCTTTGTCATCGGCATTTCTATAATATGCCCACTGACGAATCAGTCTGGTTTCATCACTTACCCAAACTTCATACGCATTTTGTGGTGTATTACCCACTTCCTCAAATGTCAACCACAACACACTGGACGGTTCGCCAGACTGGGTCGTGTCATCACGAATGTAGCTTAAAGTGACACCAGAGTCTTTCAGTTTGAATGGCATAAACAACCAATATGAATCATTGATCCACATATCTTTCGCGGACTTCAGGTACTTGTTTACTGTATCCACATTTTGAATTGCTTCACCTGCTTTCCAAACCTGTCCAGTCATGTCGTCCATGTCCAGACTCATCACCATGTCATCCCTGTCAATACGAACTTTGTTCTCTACTTTATCCCAAAAAAGGTGACGTCTTCCCAAAAAATTCCATGACACATATTTTGTATTGTCCCAGGCTTCACGACCGCCCATAGCATTCATGGCCTGGTCCGCCAGCATAATCGCTATTGGGTTAGAGTCCTCTACATTAAATCCTTCGGCAGGAGGGTTGTTGTACAGTATTAACTCACCAGACCCATCCGCCTGGTTTTTATTCGTTCGCTTACATGAAAAGAAAACAGCGGAAAGCAACAGGGATACAATCAGAAGTCTCATTTTTTAATTTTTCTTAATGTTTTATTCTGGGAAAGATATTGTTCTTTTCATTTACATCACCGGTCATCCGATCTGGATCTATTCTTACGCCCACCACTTTTTTCTCCTTAACAAATATTTTGCGAGCAGTATGCTCATTCAATCTCCAGACTTCGGCTGGAATCAGTTCAACTTCCGTAGAAGTATCTTCATATTTCCATTCAACTACTATCGGACTGACCAGTCCTCCTATATTTTCAAAAGTTACTTCATAAAAATTAAAAGACGACATTTTCTCCCGGTATTTCTCATCTTCTATCTCTTCCCAAAATTCACCCCGATGTGGTTTACTATAATTAAAATGATAGGGCTCATCATTAATGTCTGTTGAATCGTTAAACTCCATCGTCGGTTTTTCTCCGGACATTTTGAACCATTTCACTGATGCCACAGAAACATCAACGTGATCTGTAGAATAAAACCATGCTCTCCAAAACCAATCAAGATCCACGGCAGATGCCTCTTCCATTATTCTAAAAAAATCCGCATATGTAGGATGCTTAAATTTCCAGGTATTTGCATACGTCTTCATTGCAAAATCAAACAATTCGGGGCCCATCACAAGATTACGTAATACATTAAATGCAGTAGCTGGTCTCAAATACGCATTACCATATTTACTGACAAAATGTTCCGGATCAGACATGATTGGACGAAAGTCTCCATGCGTTCCGTTCATGTAGGGTATCACTTTAGCTGATGGTCCCCTTCTGGAAGGATATCCCCACATCCAATCTTGTTCTGCAAGGTATTGGATATAGGCAATGATCCCTTCATCCATCCAATAATGGGCTCGCTCGTCACTATTTACAATCATAGGAAAATAGTTGTGTCCCACTTCATGAATTAAAACACTGATCAGACTATACATGTCCTTGTCTTCATACTTGCCGTGTTTGTTCGGGCGGCTGTAGCTGAAATTGATCATAGGATATTCCATCCCAAGAGAGGCTGCATTTACAGAAATAGCCACAGGGTAAGGATATTCAAATAAATAATCTGAGAAAAACCTTAGCGTGTGAGCTGTTGCTTTCGTTGCATAATTTTTCCATAATGGATTTGACTCCTTTGTGAATAAGGACATGGCCAACACATCCTTATCACCAACATCCACCGCCATGGCATCCCATGCAAACTTTCGTGAAGCAACAAATGCAAAATCTCTCACATCTGAGGCATCAAAATGCCACCGCTTCATTTTTGTAGATCGGTTGGGTTCGTTTCGTTTGGCTTCGGCAGAGGACACAATCAGTACCGGCTTATCATAAGTGGATTTTGCAGTTTCCAGGCGCTCAATCTGTTCTTTTGTTAGAACTTCTGTTTGATTCATCAGCGTACCCGTGGCCGCAACGATCATATCTTCCGGAACTGAAATATCGACCTGAAATTCTCCAAAATTGTTGCTGAATTCACTCTCCCCTAAAAACTGCTTGTTTTGCCAACCCTCATAATCAGAATAGACTGCAGCTCTCGGGAAAAACTGTGCGACAGTATATAAGTAGTTGTCATCCTCCGGAAAATATTCATAGCCTGATCTTGCATAGCGATCAATCAACCGGTTGTTGAGCTTGTAATCCCATGCCATCCAAATAGCAATGCTCTGACCGGGCTGGAGTGGTTTTGGCAAGTCCACCCGCATCATTGTTTTATTGATGGTATAGTTAAGATCAATCCCGGAGGCTGATCTTACCCATTGAATGTTGATACCGTCCACATCCGGATCCTGCTTCTGATATTTCTGAAATTCAATCGGTGACATAGATGTCGGCATACTTCCTGTTTCACTGGTCCTGGCATCGGAATCTGCTTTTCTCATATTTTGATCCAGCTGAAACCAAATGAATGGCAACTCATGCGGCGACTTGTTGAAGTAAGTAATTCCCGCTTCGCCACTGATACTTTGGTTGATATCATCCAATGATACCTGAATCTTGTAATCGACCTCTTGTTGCCAGTAATCTTTACCGGGTGTTCCGGAAGCTGTTCGGTACTGATTTGGTGTTGGGAGTACCGTACCCAATTGTTCGAATTTGCCTTCCCATGCTGGTTGGGTGAAGACTTTTAGGGAGGCTGCAAGCAGAATCCCCAGAAAGTAAATCCTCATCATATCTATCTCAAAATCACAAATCTACAAAGTTAATGTGGCTGGTTTTATTCTTTTCAAGTATCCACAAATTCCTTCAATATACCCCATTTTTTTCCATCATGCCTAAGTAAAAAGAAAGACTTTACCTCCCAGGAATAAGAAACTTGTTCCGATTCGAATATTTTCCATGCCTCCCTAAACATGGCTGGACGGAGATCCCGAAAAGCAACAGTCATATGAGGCTTAAAGCCTTCGTTTCGATAAGTTTCTTTGACGATCTTTAGTTCCCGACGAATTGACTTTGTCACTGATTGTTGCAGACTGGATAAATCATGAGAACCCTCAACATCTATATAAATGACCCTCGGTGGAAACGCTCCGTATCCTTTCTGTAAAATCGCAAAAGTGTCAAACTCAATCTTTTCTAAAGCGGCAATAATCTTGTGCTCCTCTTTCACTGCATATTTAAAAGGCATGTGCAGTGTAATGTGAGGTGGAGATCTTAACGCTGCTTGGGTGCGATAGCGGGATGAAAGCTCCTGCTTAATTCCCTGAACTTCACTGAGGATGGGCTCGGGAGGTACAAGCGCCACAAAATACAAGGAATTATCTTCTTTCCTGGACAAAGAACCAGACCCCAATTACTTTGGCTGATGTTGTGACTTTAGCAAGTCATTAACTGATTTTACCGGATTGAAAGTAATGGCTGGGACTGCAACAAAGATCGTATTCCAATCTGCCATGCTACCATTCCACAACCCGGGCAACTCCTGAGCTTTCAAATCTTTACCGTCTTTGGACTTTTTGGAAACAAAACCAGCATTCATATCCCGATGCTTCATCAAATCAAATTTCTTACCATCCACATCTTTCAGATAAGCCACTACATCTACAGGATTAAAATGTGTAACTCGTTCAAAAACTTCTTTTTGCTGAGGATCATCAAGGTTCATTTGAGCGGTCTCCACTACCTGTAGCGATACAGATCCATCTTCTGCCTTTACCCAAAAAGGTCCTCCGCCCGGATCTCCTTCACTTTGAACCACTCCACATATTCTTAATGGTCTGTTGAGTTTTGCAATTACATGATCAATTTTGTCTTGTGTGCCAAGACTGTCAAATTCATTAGCCGGTCGATAACCAAGCCAATCATTCAAAAGTCTGATGGCTTCGTCAAGACCCGTTCCAGACCTAAGATTGCTTACTTTAGTTTTGATCTCATCTTTATATTTCAAAAGCAGACCAGCAATCACCTTTTTGTACTTGATCGTTTCAGGTTTCAACCGGTCTGGAACCACATTGTCAATATTCTTGATGAAGACTACTTCCGAATCCAGGTCATTCAGATTGTCCAACAAGGCTCCATGTCCCGCTGGTCGAAACAGCAGGGAACCATCATCGTTTCTGAAAGGCTCATTTTTCATATCCACAGCTATAGTATCCGTTGCCTTCTTTTGAATGCTGTAGCTTACATCAAACTTCACGTTGAATTCTTTCTCGTATCTTTTTTTGACTGACTCAATATGAGCCTTGAATTTTTCCAAATGCTCCGGAGAAACGGTGAAATGTAGTTTTACATTCCCTTTATCATCAACAGCGTAGTTTGCTCCTTCATATAGATGTTCTTCGGCAGGTGTTCTGGAATAGCCCTCATATTTGTGGAATTTCAGAAGGCCTTTTGGTAAGCTCCCATAGGCAAGACCCTCGTCCGATAAAAGCACATCAATTATTGCCGTGTAATCTCTTTTGACCTGAGCTTCCTCCAGCGTAATTCCCCTCATCTGTTGAAATTTTTCTTTTAGGTCTTCGTAAAAAGCAAAGTCTTCCAGCTTTTTCAGAAACGTAAACACAGAACCGGAGCTTTGGTCAGCTTGTAGCCTGGCATAATCTTCCTCACTACCCGTGTATTCATTCAAAAAACCAAAGAGCGTTTTAAACATTCGTGTGGCTGCGCCGGAAGCAGGCACAAACTTGAGTATCTGGAGTGATCCTTTGTTGCCTTCATAAAATCGGATTAAATCATCAGCCTCTTGGTCACTTAATATATGTAAACCGTTTCCTTCAGTAGCAGCATCAACCAGAATAGATGGGGGAAATCCTGACTTAAAATGCGCTATCTGCTCTTCAATCAATTTTGCATCAATTCCATGCTCCTGGATCTGTTGATTATCTTTTTCTGTAAACATGCTTCTTAGGTTATTTCGAAATACTTAAATTATGTAATGATTTCCGATCTGGCGTCAATATTAGTAATTTAATTTGTTCAGAATAATTATTTAAACATTATCAAAATGATCTCCGAATACTCAAAACTTTCCCCAGCTTTTTATGGTATTACCATGGTCCCAGAAGAATCATGGAAAGAATATGGTTATGCTCTTTTGAAGATTGCTGGTTCAGATGGTCTGGTATCGGATCCTGAAATGGAGTGGCTGACCGTGGAGCTGGCTGAGCAGGTGGGTGTGGACGATGAGATCGTGAAAGCATGGCTAAATTTTGATCATCAAAAATCTGATTTGATCAAAATCTTTAATTCCTTCAATAAAAAATCAATTACCAGTTTTGATAAAGTGCTGATCTATGATGCGATTCGAATGAGCTCCGCAGATGATGAATATGCATTAGAAGAACGGCAGCAAGTGGCTGAAGCATCAAAGTTATTGGGAATCCGGGCAGATGAACTCGTGGCTATCGAATCTCTTGTCGAATTGGAACGGGTGACAAACAAGCTTCGGCAAAATCTACTATAAAAAAAGGCGCCCATCTGGAATCGATGAACGCCTATCACCAACCTAACCTAAAAAGAAATCTTTGCAACTAAGTTGCTTAATGCTTTCTACTATTATAACGATTTAAACTAGACTAAAGTTTCTACTAATTCTTAAAATAATCTAATTAGCCTATTTGAAGCTCCTCGTTAATTGATAGACGATAAGGGAACATATATATTGTGAATTAGGTTCAATATAAGTTCACCAAGCGACTTTATCAGTTACTTTTGCGTCCCAATTAACAAGTTCAGAGTGGATCTCAGGAATTTAAAAAGCAAATACAAAGAAAGTTTACAGGTGCAAAGTGCTATCACTGCACTTTCAACTGGAAATACAATTGCCTTGAAAGGTTTGGCAGGAAGTATTGATAGTCTTCTCGTTTATGCTTTTTTTGAATCCCTCGAAAATACGCACCTGGTCATATTGCATGACAAGGAAGAAGCCGCCTATTTTCTCAATGATCTAAAAAACATTCTTCCTGAGTCCAGCATCTATTTTTTCCCCAGCTCTTATAAAAAGCCCTATCAGTTTGAAGAAACTGAAAATGCCAACGTCCTTCAGCGGGCAGAGGTATTGAACAAAATCAACGCTAAGGAAAAAATTGTGATCGTTTCCTATCCGGATGCTTTGTATGAAAAAGTGATCAATAAACGATCACTGGTAGAAAATACGATGAAGGCCAGTGTCGGCGAAAAGCTTGATGTGGATTTTGTGACCGAGCTTCTTATAGAATACGGCTTCGAAAAAAATGATTTCGTATATGAAGCGGGTCAGTTTGCCGTAAGAGGGGGCATTATTGATGTTTTCTCGTTTTCAGACAATTATCCATTCCGATTGGAGCTATTTGGAGATGAAATAGAATCCATCCGTCTCTTTGATCCGGAAACGCAGATCTCTGTCAAGGATGTAAATTCCATCAGCCTTATCCCTAATGTTCAGGATAAGCTGATAAAAGAAGAGCGTCAATCTTTCTTTGAATTCCTTCCCGATAATACAATCAGCTGGTTTAAAGATTACAGGGAAACATCCGATCTGATCGAAAAGGGATACCTGAAAGCCAAAGAGTCTTTTGACCAAATCATGGCCATGAGTGGGAACACCCAGGTGGTACTAAAACCCGAAGATCTGTTTGACTCAGAAAGTAGCTTCAAGAAACTCACAGATCCCCTAAAAAAAATTGAGTTTGGTAAGCGCTTCTACTTAAATCACGATCAGGTTATACAATTTGAGGTAAGGCCGCAGCCTACATTCCATAAGAAGTTTGACTTGCTGGCATCAGACCTTCTCGAGCACCAATCTAATTATCTGGAGAAATTTATTGCCTCAGAATCACAAAAGCAGATCGATCGTCTGGAATCTATCTTCCACGAAATAAACCCCGAACTACAATTTCATGGTATTGTAGCTAGTCTAAGGGAGGGATTTATAGACAATACCCATGAACTGCTCTGTTACACAGATCATCAGATCTTTGACCGGTATCATAAAGTAGAATCCAAAGAGCGATTTACAAAATCCAAGTCACTCACACTAAAAGAACTGAAGACACTCCAACCAGGCGACTACGTGGTCCACGTGGATTATGGAATTGGTCGATTTGTGGGAATGGAAACCGTGGAGATAAACGATCACAAACAGGAAGCACTTCGGGTCATATATAAAGATGATGATTTGCTTGTTGTGAGTATTCATTCTCTTCACAAAATTTCAAGATATTCAGGGAAAGAAGGAGAGCCACCGAACATCAGTAAGCTCGGGTCACCTGAATGGGAAAACAAGAAGAAAAAGGTAAAAAGCAAGATCAAGGACATCGCTAAAGATCTGATCCAGCTTTATGCCAAGCGAAAAGCAGCTCCAGGCTTCGCATTCGAACAGGACAATTATCTTCAGGCGGAATTAGAGTCCTCTTTCCTCTATCAGGACACTCCTGATCAGGCCATGGCTACTGTTGATGTGAAAAAAGACATGGAACAACCCCACCCAATGGATAGGCTGGTCTGTGGGGATGTGGGATTTGGAAAAACAGAAGTGGCTATCCGGGCTGCGTTCAAAGCGGTACTTAATGGCAAGCAAGTGGCTGTTCTGGTACCAACAACGATTTTGGCACTCCAACATTTCCGAACATTTTCAGAAAGATTTGCTGATTTCCCGGTCACCGTAGATTACATCAACAGATTCAAGTCTACCAAAGATATCAATGAAGTAAAGAAAAAAATCAAGGAAGGCAAAATCGATATTCTGATTGGAACTCACCGGATTGTCAACAAAGACATCGAATTCAAGGATCTTGGTTTGATGATCATTGACGAAGAGCAAAAATTTGGTGTGAAGGTGAAAGAAAAGCTCAAAGAGATGCGTGTCAATGTGGATGCGCTTACCCTTACAGCTACACCCATTCCAAGAACACTCCATTTTTCTCTCCTTGGAGCCCGTGACCTTTCCATTATTTCCACCGCACCCCCAAACAGACGAGGAGTAGTCACAGAAATAAGCGAATTCAATGATGAAATCATCCGTGATGCCATCAGCCATGAATTACGGAGAGGTGGACAGGTTTTCTTTGTCCACAACAAAATCAGTGACATAGAAAAAATCGCCAACATTGTTTTGAAGCTGGTACCTGATGCCTCCATCGGTATTGCCCATGGTCAGATGGATGGGAAACAATTGGAAAAAGTGATGCTCAAGTTTATCAATGGTGAATATGACGTACTTGTTTCCACCAATATTATAGAGTCAGGGTTGGATATACCCAATGCCAATACCATCATCATCAATTCGGCTCAGACTTTCGGCTTGTCTGATTTGCACCAGATGAGAGGTCGTGTCGGGAGATCCAATACCAAAGCCTATTGCTATCTGCTTACACCTCCGGTTTCGGCCTTGTCATCAGATGCCAGAAAAAGACTGAATACACTTGAAGAGTTTTCAGAATTGGGTGATGGATTCAAGGTGGCTATGCGAGACCTTGATATCCGTGGCGCTGGAAACCTCCTGGGTTCCGAGCAAAGTGGCTTCATTAATGACATCGGGTTTGAAATGTACCACAAAATCATTGATGAGGCGGTACATGAGCTCAAGGAAAATGAGTTCAAGAATCTCTTTGAAACGGAATTAATAAAAGAGGATGAGCTCGAACAAATGATCGAAGATTGTGTGATTGAAACAGACCTCGAGTTGATCATTCCTGAATCCTATGTTTCAAACATCTCTGAGCGGCTTTCACTGTACTCGGAGCTGGACAACATCAATGACCGTGAAACACTGGCGAAATTCAAGACCACATTGAAGGACCGCTTCGGCAAAATCCCTGACAGCGTAAACAACCTCATTGAATCCGTCGAACTCCGTTGGCTGGCCAGTAAAATTGGCTTCGAAAAGCTAACGATTAAAAATGAGGTGATGAAATGCTATCTCTCCGAGAAAAAAGATGAGACATACTTCAAGTCAGACATCTTTGGAGCTGTGCTGGCTTTTATTCAGCAACATCCCAAAAACTGTAGTATGCGTGAGTATAAAAACAAGCTCATCATTAGTGTAAAGGAGATCGATGAGGTCAAAAAAGCCATCAAAACACTAAATTTTATGCAGTTAGAAACAACTAATGCATAAAAACCCAGTTTTTTCACAATTTTTTTTCATTTTTGACATTAGATATTGTGTACAATCGATTCAATAGTATTATTGTATGTATTTTTGAATTAATTGTATTTATTAGTATTTTGTGCGCGTCAAAGTAAATTAAAACAGGTTATGAAAAGATTTGTGAATGCAGCAATGTATCCAACATCACTGCTATCGGTGTTGGTATTCCTCGCTTCGTGTGGGGGTGGTGGTCAGCCCACCAGCTCTAATCCGGGCTCGGCCAGTAATGCCACCGGTTTGGAATTCAACGAAGAAGGAGGATTTCAAGTAAATGATTTTAGTGGTCAACCAGAGGGTCCGAACCTGGTATTCATCGAAGGTGGTAGGACTGTGATGGGAACATTTGAAGAAGATGTTACCCATGCTCACGACAATGTGGAGCGAACTGTCACAGTTGCTTCTTTCTATATGGATGAAACTGAGGTTTCGAACATCAACTGGTTGGAATATGAATTTTATATCAAACAGGATTCAGACGAATATTTCTGGAGAAACAACCTTCCCGATACTACCGTTTGGACAAGAGATTTAGCTTTTAATGATCCGTATGTAGATCATTATTATCGTTATCCTGGTTTCAGATATTTCCCTGTAGTAGGTGTAAACTGGCGACAAGCTGTGAACTACTGCAAATGGAGAACCTCCGTAGTAAACCTGAAGCTTGCTGAAGATGCAGGATTGCTTGATCCATTGGCAAGTGGAGATGCAGAGTTTGCTGGTGCAGAAGCCACTGCCCTGGGTAATGCTACCCAAAGAATTCCTCTGGAATCAGGCGTTGTACTTCCTGACTACAGACTTCCAACAGAAGCTGAGTGGGAATACGCTGCTCAGGCTCTTATCGGAACTCAGTGGTTGGATGAAAATCAAACACACAGAAGACTTTATCCATGGGATGGTCACGCATTGAGAAATCCTTACGGCAAAAGCATGGGTTATTTCCTGGCCAACTTCAAAAGGGGTCGAGGTGACTATGCAGGTATCGCTGGTAAACTGAATGACGGTGCGATGATCCCTACTTATGTTTATGATTATCCGCCTAATGATTTTGGCCTTTATAACATGGCTGGAAACGTAAATGAATGGGTTCAGGATGTGTACCGACCATTGACATTTCAGGATGTGGCTGACATGAACCCGGTACGAAGAGATGGTAAGCTAGATCCAAGAGATACTTATGATGCAGGATGGACTTTTATTGGGAACGAAGATTTCTACACTGAGGAAGACTGGGTAGAAACATCTGGTCTGCAAGGAGCTTTCAATGTGGATACTCCTCCGGTAAAAAGAATGAGAGTTTATAAAGGTGGTTCATGGGCAGATGTTGCTTACTGGATGTCACCAGGAACAAGAAGAGCTCTTTTCGAAGACTCTGCTACTGCGACAATAGGATTCCGATGCGCCATGATTCGCGCAGGAACAAATTATTAAGATACTGTTTTCACAAATTGAAGAACCGGATCCTTGCAGATCCGGTTTTTTTATGCCCCTGCTGCCATAGCAACAAGATAAATTTCTCGTACTTCACATTTAGCCAGCTGAGT
>CBDDGZ010000001.1:0-226880 GCA_965228105.1 Cyclobacteriaceae bacterium | reverse complement strand
AAATCCGGATTTTCGATGGTCACCAATAGCTGACCTTTTCTTACGGAAGTTCCGGGAAGCATTTCTGTGTACTTCACAAATCCTCCGTAAGGCATGTTGATAGAGATATTGCTTTGAGGTGGCACATCAATGACCCCATTCACGCGTAGCTCCGAACCCATGATTCGCTTTTCAATTACACCAATCTGGATATTGGCCTGTTCAAACTGTGACTGGGTTAGTTCAATGCTACTTTCTTCTTCATGATGTACTTCAGGCTGTTCCGCCGATTTCGAACCGCAGGAAATTACGATCACACTCAATATGGTGATCGAAAGTATGCTGATAATATATTGATATATAGTTTTCATTGTTTTTTATTTATTGAATTCCCGGAAATGAATTCGATTTGAATAATGGTCTGATTGTATTGATTGAGAATATCCAGGTAACTAAAACGTAGACCCAATGATCTGCTGAGCCCCTGGGTGAATTCCACGTAACCAATGTCTCCGCTTTGAAATCCCTTTTGCGCTTGCCTTAGAATTAGCTCTGCTTGGGGTAGCGCTGTTGACCTGTAATAGTCGAGGCTATTTTGAAATTTATCGTATTGCTGAAGCAGCGATTGAAGTCGTCCCTCCAGTTCATTGTTGATTGACTGAACAAATGCTTCACTTTCCTGCTTTTTCAATTCGATTGTTTTGATAGAAGAGGCTTGAGATTTCGTAGAAAAAATGGGAATGGAAAGGCCAACCTGAAATCCTGTGAACCGATCGCTGGAGCTATAGGTCACTGGATCTCCATTGATATCCTGATTGGGGCCTATCAGAGACTGATTAAAATAACCAATCATCAAATCAGGCATCAACCTGGCCTTTTCAACCGATTTTTCCTTTTCCACTATTTCAATTTGCTGCCTGAACCATGCCAGTGTCGGGTTACTATTTACATTTGCATCATCAATCAGGCCTGCCACATCTCTTTCAACCAAACTATCCGTTGCCAGATCAACCAGGACATCCATATTCAGTAAGGTTTTCAGAGCTGTTTGGTATATCTCAATATCAGCTTTGTTTTGCTCCAGCTTCACTTTGACTTCTGCTACCTGAGATTCGGCGGTAACCTTTTCAAGAAGGTTGGTTTCACCTGTCTGATACCTAAGATTGGCAGCTTGCGAAAAGTTTTGGTAGATACTATCCTGTTCGATAAGAAGTTTCCTTTTATTCTTCTCCATAAGCAAACTATACCAGGCAGATTTAACCTGCTGAACCAATTCATTTCTGGTCATCGCTTCCCTCCATTCGCTTGATGCTACCCTGGCATTGGCGAGCCTGTTTTGATTGGCATAAACTGTGGGGAATGCAATCGACTGACTCACATTGAATTGATTGTCATTATCAAAGACACTGTTGTACTGCCCGTATGTCAGACTGAAATTTGTCTTTGGGAGGTTCCAGCTCGTTCCTTTCAATGCCCTCTCCTGCTGTGTTTTTAGGTCAGCCGCTCGAAGGTTTGGGTTGTTCTTGATGGCAACATCAATGGATTCTTCGAGTGTATATTCCTTTACCCGTATTTCTTGGGCCTGTACTACCTGTACCTGGCACATAAGTACTCCAACCAATAAGATTGGCAATACAATACCTGGTTTTACTTTCATTCCACTTTCAAAATAGTAGTACAGGATAGGAAGCACGATCAGTGTTAAAAATGTAGCTGTGATTAGCCCACCGATCACGACTGTAGCAAGTGGCCTTTGAACCTCGGCACCACCGGATTGGGAAAGCGCCATAGGCAAAAAGCCAAGTGAAGCTACCGAAGCTGTCATGATTACCGGTCGCAATCGGGTCTTCGTTCCCTGATAGATGCGCTCAAAAATATCTGTTACTCCATCTTGCTTCAGATGGTTGAATTCAGCGATGAGCACAATACCATTGAGCACAGCCACTCCAAACAATGCAATAAACCCAACCCCTGCAGAAATACTAAAAGGCATGCCTCTTAAATAAAGGGCCAGTATCCCACCAATGGCTGACAAAGGAATAGCCGTAAAAATCAGAACACCTTGCTTGACCGACCTGAAGGTAAAATAGAGCAATACAAAGATGAGCAGAAGCGCCAATGGAACAGCTACTGCGAGTCTTTGTCGGGCCTCAATCAGGTTTTCAAACTGGCCTCCATATGCTATGGAATAGCCCGGAGCAAAGACAACAGACTCTTCAATCTTTTGCTGAAGTTCAGTAACCACACTTTCAACATCTCTGTTCCGCACATTGAATGCGACGAGGATCCTTCGTCGGGTATTGTCTCGTTGAATCTGGTATGGTCCATCCTTGATCGCTACATTGGCTACCTGATACAATGGAATTTGATGTCCATCTTTTCTTGAAATGTAAAGATTTCTCACCGCCTCAATATCATTGCGATTGGCCTTATCAAGCCTTACTACAAGGTCAAAACGCCTTTCATTTTCATACACAAGACCTGCAGATGCTCCTGCAAATGCCGCCTGAACGGATCGGTTTACATCCAGAATACTCAGGCCGTATTTGGCCAATTGATCGCGCTTATAGGTGATGACTATTTGAGGAATCCCGGTGACCTCTTCAATGTACAGGTCTACCGCTCCTTCAACGCCCGAGGCAATGTTTCCGATTTGGTTGGCATACTCGGACAGATCATTCAAATCCTCCCCGTATATTTTCACTGCTACATCCTGCCGCACACCAGTCATCAATTCATTGAAACGCATTTGAATGGGCTGTTGAAACCCGAAGGTTACTCCCGGAATAACTTCCAGCGCTTCAGCCATTTCGTTTGCCAGCTCCTCACGGTTTGACGCAGTAACCCACTCACTCTTGTTTTTCAGTATAATCATGAGGTCTGCTGCTTCGATAGGCATGGGGTCTGTGGGTATCTCTCCCGACCCAATCTTGGACACTACCTGAGTAACCTCGGGGAACTGGTCGAGCAGTATTTTCTCTGCCTGGGTTGTCGCTTTTATTGTGTTTTCCAGCGAACTCCCGGTCATTACACGCGTCTCCACGGCAAAATCCCCTTCCTCCAGTGTTGGAATAAATTCCCCGCCCATGCTTGAAAAAAGCCACAAGGAACCAGCAAAAAGGCCACCTGCTAGTGCCAGTAATGGCAATCTCCTGTGCATGGCCCATCGAATTGTAGGATCATACAATCGATGAAAGAAATGCATGATTCTGTGGGAGATATTCTTTTTATAAGCAGTCTGTTTGCTGAGAAACAAGGCAGACATCATCGGAACATATGTGAGGGATAAAATGAATGCACCGAGAATGGCGAAGCTTACCGTTTGCGCCATGGGGCGAAACATTTTCCCTTCTGTGCCTACCAGCGCCAGAATAGGCAGGTACACAATAAGTATAATGATTTCACCAAAGGCCGCTGAATTTCGAATTTTGCTGGCTGATTGATAGACTTCCGTGTCCATTTCATCCTGGGTCAATCTTCTACCCACCTTCAGTAAACCCAGATGATGCATGGTGGCCTCGACTATGATGACGGCACCATCCACAATTAGTCCAAAGTCGATAGCTCCCAGACTCATCAGGTTGCCGGACACTCCAAAGAAACTCATCATCCCAAAAGCGAAAATGAGTGCCAATGGAATGACGGAAGCCACAATCAGTCCGGCACGGAGATTACCGAGTAATAACAGCAAAACGAATATAACTATCAGTGCTCCTTCTGCCAGGTTTTTGGTAACTGTTCCGATAGCTGTATCGACCAGTTTGGTTCGATCCAGAAATGGCTCGATCGTTACGCCCTCTGGCAAAGTCTTCCTGATTTGTGCAATCCTTTCCTTAACATTTTCTATGACTTCAGCAGAGTTTGACCCTTTGAGCATCAACACAATTGCACTGACCACTTCCCCTTCTCCATTTCGGGTAGTAGCCCCATATCGCACGGCACTTCCTAATTGCACTTTGGCCACATCTTTAATCAGAACCGGGATACCGCGCTCATTTGTCTTTATATTGATCTTCCTGATGTCGTCAAGATTGCCAACAAGGCCCTCCGTTCGAATGAAATAGGCATTGAGATTTTTTTCAATATAGGCACCACCTGTATTCTGATTGTTTTCCTGTAGCGCCTGAAATATATCAGCGATGGAGACATTCATGGCCTTGAGTCTATCCGGCTTGATGGCAATTTCATACTGCTTCAGATAACCTCCAAAACTGCTCACGTCTGCTACTCCGGGAGTGCCCAGGAGCTGCCTACGCACGATCCAATCCTGTATGGTTCTTAAGTCCCGGGCATCATACTGATCTTCATATCCGGGAGATGTACCCACGACATACTGATAGATCTCTCCCAAACCAGTGGTGACGGGTGCCATACCCGGAGTTCCTACGCCTGGTGGAATTTGTGATTGCACCTCAGGCAATCGCTCACTTACCTGCTGACGAGCCCAGTAAACATCAACATTTTCCTTAAAGACAATGGTAATAACAGACAAGCCAAAGCGTGAAAAAGACCTGATTTCATCTAAATCAGGTATGGTTGCCATGGTAATTTCGATGGGAAATGTAATGAGCCGCTCTACCTCCTCTGCAGCCAAAGAGGGTGAAGTGGTGATCACCTGAACCTGATTGTTAGTAATATCGGGAACGGCATCAATGGGTAGTTGGGTAAGAGAATATCCTCCCCAAATGACCAGGCCAAGGGTAAGCAGGCCAATGATCAACTTATTTTTCACTGAAAAGTGAATGATTTTATCCAGCATTTTTTATTTGGATTTAGAAATTCTAAATGATTTAAGGATGGTTGGTTGCCATCATCCGGACACAACTCTCTGTGTGAGCTAACAGCCCACAGGATTAATTTGAGTAGATAAAAAGTGTCATTAAAAACTAGGCCTGAGGCGGCTGGATTAACTTTTCCAGGTATTCGTAAGAAATCAAAAACTGGTAAAAGCTGCCTTTTGTCTGAATCGAAAAGGTTTTATCCTCTAATTCGATGTTTGAGAAAGCATGGGTGACATAAACAGGTAAGTGATTGCATTGGTGCTGTCCGTGAAATGGAAGATCATCATCCTTATCATGGTCGTGATGACCTTCACTGTTATCGTCGTGGTGCACATAGTCCTCCACGATGAATTCAAAAAAGGAATCTCCATCGAAGGCCTTATGCTCTTCAAAATGTTCAAAAAGCGCTGGAAGTTTCAGTAATTCGCAACAAACATCCATGTTTGGAGCAAACATCTGTACCACAAAAATCAGTGATAAGGATATGGATGCCATGCGTTTCATCTATGCAAATGTAATCAATTAAGAATGCAACCTGTTTGCATTGTTTTCAGTCGCAATTGGCACAGGTGCCCTTGTATACCATACTTACACTAGCCGCTTTAAATCCTGAAGGAATATTGGTTTGAGGTATTTTAGATTGTGTCAGGCAGTATGTCTCGCCACAATTTATGCAATGAAAATGGATGTGCTGGTCTTGTGGTTCGCATTCGCATCCTTCTTCACAGAGTGCATATTTGACCGAACCTGTTCCGTCATCAATGCTATGGATGAGCTTCTTGTCTTCAAATGTTTTAAGCGTTCTGTAAAGTGTTGCTTTGTCTGCTTGCTCGAACTTGGCATCCAATTCACCAAGACTAATGGCAGAACCAGATTCCACTAGCTTTCTAAGCACCAGCAGGCGCATGGCAGTCGGTTTAATGTTTCGATCTTCTAGTTTTTGTTCGAGCATGGTTGGATAGCTAAAGCTTATTTAATCGATGAGATACTGACAATAGAATCGTAGGCCCAAAAGTAAATGTATCACCTTGTGATTCGAGTGCTCGTTGATGAATTGGGAAACGGTAAACCCCACTGATCACTGATTTGCCCAATAACGCCGACAACCCAATGTTGGCATTGTATGCCATGATCCCGGAATTAGGATCCTCTTTACCATCCCACGTAGCTACACTCTGATAGAAGTTTACTACCGAGCCACGAACTGAAAAGACTCGGCTTAAATCATAACCAAGACTTATCCCATTGGTAGATTCATTAGGTGCTTTATAACCAAGAGAATTCTCCATTAATGCCCACTTGTTAATGGTGTATAAAGTAATGAACCATTTTGTGGAAAAACGAGATGCATAATGGAATTCCAGTTTTGGATTAAGGGTACCAGAACCGAACTGAATATGCAGATGCTTTTCTCCATTCTCTCCGGCTGTCAATGGATTATGTTCTGTTTTTCCTATTGGAATTGTAGTCCCTATTGCAACATCCAATCGATCTCTGAAACCAATCAATCTGGTAAACCTTCTTGAGATCAGCAAGCCTGGATCACTCAACCCCATATAACTTTCATTTCTATGATGGATATCACGGTTACTCAATATTTCTGCCCGCTGGATTTCATCAACGGGTTCTGTGAATTCCACACTCGCAACCTGATGTTTGAAATCAAAAGGTAATTGCAACCAAAGTGTCCAGTTCGGAGCAAAGGAATATTCGGCTTGTAACTCCACACGGGTAAAATCAAGACTTACTTGATGATGATGTAATGGAACATTTGTTACCTGACCTTGCTGATTAAGGCCTTTATCATTGGGATGCCCTCCCTGGAAATCAAAGCCCCTGGCAAAATTTAACGCCAGCCGAAGGTTACCTGATGACAAACTATCAAGCCCTGCTGCTATTCGCTCATTACTTTGCAATGCAGGGTTGCTACATGCAGGACATGACTGACCAAATGCCGGAAGCATCGGAAGTAATAACAACATGTAAAAAATCAGTTTCATTTGGCTGCTACTGCTTTTTTGACTGAAGTAATATCATTGCCTTCTACGCGAGCAACTAATTTCTCCTGGTCATCAAATATCAATGCAAAAGGCAGGGCTGGCATTTGATACTTATAGGTCAGATATTTGGCAATATCTGACTTCCAATCCACCACATCGACCTGTACCAATTTGAGTTTATCCGGGTTCTCCAGAACTAACCGCTCCAGCTTTGGAGTGAATAATTTACATGGGCCACACCAATTAGCATAGAAATCAAAAACTGTAAGTTTCCCTTCAGTTAAGTAGTCATTAAACTTGATCTTATCCCCACCCGTGACTACCTCAATATCAAGTCCTGCCTTTTCATCAGCAGTCAGTGGTATTGGTTTTTCATCGTCTTCAAAAAAGGCTTGAAAATTCAGGTTAGCAATTACGTTTCGAAGTTCATCCTCACCAACTGAACCATCAGAAGTAAGGATAACCATGCTATCATCAAAGGTCACTTTAACCTCTTTAATGCCGTCCAGCTTGTTCAATGCTGATGCTGTAGAATTAGCGCAGCTTTGACATGACCATCCTTCCACTTTGAATTGGACCTTCTCCTGAGGCATTGCAGCTGTGAGAGAAAGGAAAAATATGATTGCGAATAATTTTAACTTTTTCATAGTGCTTATTTTTTACAACAGCCACATTCCAATTGAACCGGTGGACACGCCTCTGTACCATATGAACAATAGACACAGCAGTCACCTTCAAGCGGCTTCAAAACTTCCTTACAATTTTCACATTCATAGAAATACTGACAAGCCTGTGTAGGCATAGTCTCTTTCTTTTCGTGCCCGCATTCAGGGCATGTTATAATCGACTCCAAAAAAATGGTCTTTTCCTCCATCTTATTTTTTATTTTTATTTTCCATCATTTTTGCTGAATACCCTAGTGATTCAATGGATGTAATAATCTCTTCAACTGATACAGTGGATGAATGCTCAACTAATACATTGCTATTCTTAAATGACGCCTGCACAGACTGAACATCCTTCAGCTTTGAAACCTCATGCTCTATCAACCCCTCACATCCGGCACAACTCATACCTTCAACCTGAACAAATAACTGGATTGATTCCGCATTAGGTGGATCAGTTGATGATTTGGAAGGGTAGAACATACTTGAGTAGGACGAAAACGAAATCATAAGGCCAGCAAAAACAGTAATGATCCCCAGAAATTTTCTGGATTTGAAAAATGAAAAGCCCTCCTTGTTGTCACAAGTGCATTTTGCAGAACGAACTGACTTTAACTTTTGATACCATGCAAAACTTATTGATAGTACCGATATACCAATTAGATATGTTTTATATGGCATCAACCAACTGAATGTACTTGCAAACCCAACAGCTCCGGCTAAAACAGCAAGCAAAGGGGTGATACAACATAGAGAAGTCATAAAAGCAGCCAAAATACCTGTCACGATACTTCCGGTTGTCACACTAAATTTCATGCTTCAGGTTTTATTGTCAATGTTGTGAACATTTTTTTGAGAGCGGAAGCAAACAACCCAGCATTTTCCTCTACAATTGAATAAAAAATGGTTTGTCCTACCTTCCGATCGACTATTAACCCTCCATCTTTCAATTTTCTAAGGTGCTGCGAGACCCCTCCCACAGAAATATCCAGAATATCACTGAGATCGCAGGGACACATCTCACCCTCTCTGATGATCAGGTACATCATCTTTAGTCGAGTTGGATTTCCAATCAGGCTATATACCCTGGCCAACTCAGCTAGTTCTCCATGATTCGTCAGGATGGCTTCCCGGCAATCCTTGATCTGAACAGGATCAGCCAGCACTCTTATACAAGTATCACTCATAATTTATTATTTTATAAATTACTAAAACGTAAGATAATAAAAAATGATTCAGTATTTAAGCGATTACTTAAATAAAGTATTTGATTCTATTAGATGGACACTTAAAAGTATGAAGAAACCCCAAACTGGATTCCTGAGATTTTAGCCGGGGGATTGCCAAGAAGATCAGTTTGCTGCATCATACGATAATTCAAGCGTATTACCGTTTGTGCTGTCGGGCGAAAGCTCAATGCAGGCACAACTGCCCAAATTTCATCTCCGATGCTTTCACCCGTTTCTCTAAAGGTGCCATCATTCCAATCCACATATTCAAGTCGCATCGCTAAATTGAAAGTTGCTTTATCAAAACCAAACATCCTTTTATTCAGTACCGGTTGTACAACATCAACAAATCCACCTTTCTGATTGTCCCCAAATTGTTGTGTGAAGGTTGTAGCAACATCAACGTTGACCCACGCCCATTCACCAACTATGAAAGTGTTAAGGATTGGGACTGTGGTATTGAAATCCACGGCAAGGACGTCCAGTCTTCTTTTCTCATCCAAAATCAAACCATCCTCTTCATAAGTGTTATAAATACCTCCCATATAGGACAAGCCTATCTCACCGATCTTGTTATTACGGAGAGCCACTTTTCCAGTAAACAATGGCTCACCATTAGATGATTCCTCAAAGCGCTCTTTGTTGTCTTTAGAAGCTGGTAGAAATGTTCTGTTCTCCCCATTATTGATAATCGCATCATTGAACCCATTAGTTAGATATGCCTCATACCCAAATGCCCAGTCTTTCAAGTAATATTTACCATAAAGTCCAAAACCTACATTGCTCCATGTAGCAGGGAGCATATCTATCGCAGCCATTGGTCTATCTATAAATTCCCATTTAGGTCCATCATGGTTTTGATTAAATGCTCCAATGGGATTCATTACAATCCCCCCACGAAGGTTAAGTAGCGGATGCATACTGATGTCTAGTGCTGCAAATTCAATAGCCGCTTCCGCTCCACCTTCTTCAAACTCGATTTCAGACAGAAACTTGATCTTTCGATGTATGCTGGACGCAACAAATAAAGTCATTCGTGGTACTCTAAAGCTATGGCCGTCAGTCACTCCATCTTCTCCGATATATGAATAATCAGCTTCTATGTACCCTCCTACAGAAACAGGAAGCTTCCCAACTTGCAAAAACGGCCGGTTGTAAACCGCATCCATGTTAAGAAGATTTCTGGACGTATCTACTGGCACTCTTTTCAGCAAGGTACTATCAATTTGTGCATTGGTGTCAAGCGAAATCAAACAGGCAATAGCAATCAGAACGGAGCCAAAGTTTCTCATGATAAATCGATTTTTAATGTTTTAAATTCTTTAATAACCGGGAAGCTACGAAGTGCTAAATCAGCCGGACCATTTTGAACATTTCCAATGTTTGTAAACTCGCTGCCATGAGCTGGGCATTGCAAACGATCTCCAAATACCTGAAGCTCTGTGCCCTGATGAGTGCATTTCATCAGAAGTGCTTTGTAATTGTCCGTATTGAAGCGAAAGACTACTATTGGATATTGTAGCGCATCATTCTGTACAACAACGTGCTTCAAATAACCCTGATTCTCATTCAGAAAATCATCTTCATTGATGCTCAAAAAAGAGCCTTGAATGTTTCCGGATATATAGCGCGTTGCAGCACATCCGGGAAGAAGCAGACCAGACCCAAGGACACCCAGACATCCCACACCACATTTTCTGACAAATACCCTTCTTTCCATGTTCAAAGAGATCCTAAAAATTTAATCAGGGCTTCCTTGTCGCTTTCACTAAGGGAGGTGAATTGGTTTTTGCTACTTTCTGCTTCACCACCATGTAAAATTATTGCCTCTTCGATGCTTCTTGCACGGCCATCGTGCATGAGGAAAAAAGACCCACCTTGTGAATTAGGAGATAATCCTAAACCCCACAAGGGTGGAGTACGCCACTCGTAAGTTTCTGCAGAACCTTCGGTCGCTCCATCATCCAATCCGGGCCCCATGTCATGCAGTAACAGATCTGTATATGGACTAAAAGTCTTATTTGATAAAGCCGATATATCGGAATCCGGGGTGGTCCATTCGGGAATATGGCATGAGTTACATTGAATTTCATTGAATATTCTTTTTCCCTTAAGAATCTGAATGTCATCTTCATCTCGTGGTAAAGGGGCTTTGAGTGTTCGCAGATAAAAAACGACATCACGAATAGTTTGATCAAAGACCTCGGGATCAGTAGTCAACTGACTAAAGGGATCGACAGGTTCAAATGTTGACGTTACGCCCATATCCTGATTGTATGCACTTACCGTTTGCTGAAGAAGATCTATGGCAGCAGCTTTCTTTCCAAAACGACCAATGATTTTACCGTTAACAGGTTGGTGAAGCCATTTTTGCTCAAAGTAGAGTGGCGGTGTTATATAGTTTGGAACCCCTGATATTCCATCACCGTCTTCATCCAGTGAATCTACATATTGGAGAATTTGTTGATCAGTGAGGGCTGCAAGAAAACCCAAACCTGTAACGGCAGGAGGCGTAAACTTCATAAAAGGAACTCCATCTGGTATTTTTTCAGGTTCAAATCCTGGTATTGCCCTGTTTTGAAGTTGTGGACCCCCAATAGATAGATCAGGCAATGTGTTGGGCAAGGTTTGTCCGAATCTGGTAAGGGTTGTGAACGGATGTCCTTTCCCATCTCCGGGATGACAACTACCACATGAGGTAGCAACAAACCCTGGCCCAAGTCCATCAACCGATGAGAATACTTCATCATTAAAAGCGATATCGCCATTCAGGAATTGACGCTGTTCCGCATAGGATAAACCTCCTATTGGACCATCTAATAGTTCATTATCTGAAGGAGCTTCCGGGATGAGTCCTTCACATGAAGATAGGCTAATTAGGGCCAAAGCATATGTTATTTTACTCATCATAAAATATTTTAAGTGCAAATATAAATTAAAGTTAGGTATGTCAAACTTTATTCTGTGATAAGTAATACTTACTTTTGATTTATGATTACAGTTACCGAGGAAAACTACTTGAAGGCAATCTATAGTCTCAATATAGATCGTGATGGTAAAGAGCTTGGTACGAATGAGCTGGCGAGTCACCTTAACATATCCCCTGCTACAGTAAGTAATATGTTACAAAAGCTGAAGGAGAAGAAGTTAATCAACTATAAAAAGTATGGAGGTATTTCATTGCTTGACAAAGGGGAAAAGGCAGCTATGATGGTCATTAGGAAGCACAGATTATGGGAAACGTTCCTGGTGGAAAAAATGGAATTCACCTGGGACGAAATACATGAAGTTGCCGAGCAATTGGAGCATATCAAGTCGACCAAGCTCATTGATCAATTGGATAAGCTGCTGGGTTATCCTGAATATGATCCACATGGAGACCCAATTCCTAAAGTGAATGGAGAGATGCGAGAAAGACACCGAACCACGCTTGATAAGGCAATTCCCGGAAAATCTCTTTTAATGATGGGGGTAAAAAATGACTCCCCTGCGTTTCTCCAACACATTACCAAGATAGGATTGACAATTCGCAGCAAGATTACTATCAAAGCTCGTTATGAGTTTGATGGTTCGCTGGAAGCTGAAATTGAAGGAACTACACAAATGATTTCACAAAAAGTTGCTGAAAATATTTATGTGAAGTAAAACTTCGTTGTTTCATGCAAAAAATTGAATGATAATCCCGATAGAAAGCCAGCCATAACATCCAAAGGCGATCCACTTTAAGATACTTTCCATCAATGGACTTTTTGGCGCCATTTCTTTATGGTGATGAACTTTTCTACCCTTGATAAATCCAAAATAGATCAAAACCCCTGAAACAATCAGAAAAGCAATATTCATCCAAAAAGTATAGTCAATTTGAAAATGTTCTTTCCCGGTAATACTGATTGAAGACACATTCGGAAGTATTCCAAAAATGTCAAATGCATAGTGAAGCAAAAGTGACGTAACAATTAATGAGCTAAAGAGTAGAAATAAGATGAAAAAAGACATCTTCCAGCCGTAGTATCTGGCATTTATCCTCAGTACTGGAAACACTACCAGATCGCTGAAAATAAAGGCAATAACACCGGCAAAACTTACACCCTTTCCAAATAATAAAGCAGCGAGCGGGATATTGCCCATGGAACCGATAAATGTTACAAAGGCTGCTATTGGACCAATAATTACATGCTGCAACAATGTCGGAAACGAAAATGACTCCACTCCATTTCCAGAATTTATAAAAAGGGTTTGAAAAAAAGTGTCAGGAACAAACGCAGATATAATTCCAGCTATTGTAAACCCAACCGTTACATCTTTCCATACCATCTTCCATTCCATGGCATATTGCTTACCTACTTTTGCCCAGCCTTCAATGGATTTGATCTTTTTTGAAAATGGAACAATAGTCTCATCACTGTCACTGCCACTCCCTAGATTTTTACGAGCATTTTGAATGAGCTTATGAGGGTTTATCACTTTTATTAGCAACCAGCTACTTAAAATAAGCAAGATTCCGCCTACATATTCACCAACAACAAACTGCCAACCCAGAAAAATTGAAATGATAATTCCTAATTCAATGACAAGGTTGGTAGATGCCAAAAGAAAAGCGATGGAAGACACAAAACTTGCTCCCTTCTGAAAAAGAGATTTGGTAGTAGCCAGTGCAGAAAAACTGCACGAGCTACTTATAAAACCAAAAAAACTTCCCAGGAAGACACTTCTGGCACTTCCATCTCCCATTGTTTTTTGCATGCTGTTTTGAGTGACAAAAACCTGAATCATGCCACTTACAGCATAGCCCAGAATAAAGGCCCAGAGTGCCATCCAAAAAAAACCTATTGAAGTAAGTGCAGCTTCCCCCCACTGTGAAAGAAAAATGCTCATAGCTCACTGTTTAAAGTTCTTCAGTTATTTTCCCGCACTTTAGCATTTTATCTCCAAAGTATGGGTTTCTGATTTGATCGGATGTGCTAAGCCAGCTTGCTCCGGTACTGTTAAATGCCATTGGACAATGCTGTACATAAACCCCATCCTCAGAACCATTAGCCTTTAATGCCGCTATCAGGCCCTCCGTTACAGTTTTGAATGCTATGCGCTGTGTTTCAACATCATCACTTGAGGCAATAGTTTTTGCCGCCTCTACTACTTCAGCATTCCAATTCTCATTTAATGCAGATTCAGCAAGTTTAGATGCGGCACCTTTTGCTGCTTTTGCATCAGTTTGGACAAGGGCATCTTTTAGTGACATGTAATCCGAAACACCCTGGGATTGATTCTTTTTCTCAGTCACAGTTACTTCCGTATTTTTTGCCTTTTCCTCTGTTTTTGAAAAACTGCACGAGGCAATTACCAATGCAAGTCCAAATGTCAATAGTGTTGTTTTCATCGTATTTAAGTTGAAAGTTTAATTAATAGATTCATTCAAATGTGCTTCTACATTTCCACAGGTGAGCATGGCATCACCGAAATATGGATTTAATATTTTCGCGGAATTACTCAGCCAGTAAGCCCCTTTGTTGTCCATAGCCATGGGACAAAATTGACGGTAACCGGCAACTGAGACCTGGAATTTCTTCAATGAATGAAATAGCTGATCACTTAATGGTGAAAAACTCATCCGCACCTGATCAAGCTTATCTGCATCAACAATAGCTTGTGTGGAATTTTTCAATACCTCCAGGTCTTTCATCCATTCCATATGCGCTTCGTTCTTTACAAGTTTCATTTTTACTTTGTTGATAGCCTGTTGTAGCTTCCTGGCTTCACTCCGGGCCACTTCCAGGTCACTCTGGACCAAAGCATCTTTCAAAGGAAGATAGACTTGAAATACATTTTCCAGTTGTGATTGAAAAGCCGGGTCACTTGTATATGCCTGCTTAAATTCATTGACTTTCATCAACCCACCCATTTGATGGCTGGAATGATCCATTTCTGGGACATCTTGAGTAGAACCTACTTGTCCTCCTGACATACCAGCGTGGTTATGTCCTGTCATGGCAGCCCCTCCTTGTTTTGACATCATATTGGGCTTGCCAGCCAATTGAGCCGCGGCATCAACGGCAAAAACCCCATTGGTAACAATTTCTTCATTGGCTTCAAGACCCGTTTCCACCAGGTACATATCACCCAATCGGGGACCGATGGTAATTTCCCTCATTTCAAATGTAGGAAACTCAGCATCCGGCACTTTTACATAAACGACAGACCTCTTTCCGGACCATAATAAGGATGTGCGGGGTATGGCCAACGATGATCCGTTTTTTGTAAACCTGGTTTTAAGCGTAGCATTCACAAACATTTCCGGCCTGAGCTTACCTCCTTTGTTATGTACTTCTGCCCTCACAGAGGCTGCCCTGGTATCGGGATTGATGACCGGGTCAATAAAAGTAACTCTGGCAGTAAAAGATTCTCCTGCAATACCAGCAGCTGAAAATTCCACCTCATCGCCAACCTTTACAACATTCAGGTCTCTTTCATAGGCATCCAGCATGATCCATACCCGGCTCAGGTCCACCACATCAAATAGTACAGACCCGGTGCTCACATAATCACCCACTGCAATATTTCGTCGGCTCACTACGCCCCTTTTATCAGCCAGAACATCAAATTGATCCCGGACTTTTCCTGTGTTTTCAATCCCATCAATTTGTTTTTCGCTCAGTTTCCATAATCGCAGCTTTTCACGGGCGGCTTTGTGTAATTCCGGGTAGGTAGCTTTGATCGAAGCGGCCTCCAACAACTCTTTCTGCGCTGTTACCAGATCAGGTGAATAGATGGTAGCCAATCGTTGACCCACATTCACAACCTGCCCAGTGAAATTGATAAATAGCTGCTCAATACGACCGGGAAATTTAGCTGTAATGGAAGCGACCTGACGTTCATCAGCTTTTACTTTACCAGTAAGGGCAAGTACTCCCTCTGCCTGACTGTCAATAACCCTTGAAGTATGAATATTGGCCATAGCAACAGCCTCAGGAGTCATTTCATTCGCCATAGGATTTGTGTTACCAGAAACACCTTTCGCATTAGCAGGAATCAGATCCATTCCACAAATCGGACATTGTCCTGGTTCGGATTGCCTGATTTGAGGGTGCATGGAGCAGGTCCATATTTCCTCCGGGTGATCGGCATGATCATGTGCAGACATAACCGTTTCCTCCCGATTTGCAGCGGGTTTGACTAACCAGCCCAATGTTCCCCCTATCACCAATGCCACCAGCAAGGCAAGGAGGATTTTTTTATTTATGATTAATTCTTTCATTATTGTAATGTTTTCTTAATGTCGTTATTTCAATTCTGTAGCGGCGAGCTTCTCTAATGTGGCTACTGAAGTATGTTGATCTACAATTGCAGTGATCAGCCCCAGGCGATAATCCAGGAGCTGCTGTTGTACACGAAGCACTTCCTCGAAATCACTGCCGTCCGTTGTATAAGCAGTCATCAGCAAATTCAAAGTTTGTGTTGCGAGCTCAGTTTGGCCCTGATACAGCACTACCCTGCGGTTTGCATCATCCAGATTACGGATGGCACCTGACCATTCCACGGCGAGCAGGTTGACCGCATTTTCCCGCTTTTGCTGAACGGCCAACTGCCGGAGTTCAGCCTCTCTTTGCATGGCCGTATACTTTTTGCGATAAACAGGAATGGATAAGCTAACCATCGGCATAACCATGTCATTGCCTCCCATGGAGAATCCATTCTCAGTTCTAGGGCTAAACGGCATATAGTTAAGCCCGGCACCTATCATGGGTCTTCCTTCCAGCCTGGCCATTTTCCGCTGCGATTCATATGCTTCAGCCTCAGCATCCAGCATCTTCAACATCGGATTGTTTTCAGTGATGCTGTCAAGCATCGCCATTCGCTCCATTGATAGAGAAGTATTCATCAGCGTATCGGCCACCACTACCGGTTCATCGTAACGACGGTTGAGCAGCTGGTTGAATTCAGCTTTTAAAGGCATCTGTGAATCTTTCAGGAGCTGAAGTGAATTTTCAAGTGCCATGATTTCTATCCTGACCCTGAGTACATCACGCATTCCTGCTCCTCCTCCACCCATAGATGAAGGAGCACTCATAGCCGGATTGCTTTGGGCTGCAGGTAGAGCAGCACCACCCATTCCTCCACTCATGGCTCCCATGGAAGAGGATTTTGCAGACGATTGCTTCATATTGGATGCTCCTGACATGGAGGATCCGGAACCTGCTCCAATACCACCACTCTGAAACCTGATAAGTGCCAACCGCTCAAACTGCTGGAGTATATCAAGATTCTCTTCAGTGACCCTGATCTCCTCTTCCAGCCTGTACAGCTCATACCAGGTAGCCTTTACCCGAAAAAACAGGTCATATTTTGCTTCCTGAAAGCGTTCATATCGGGCTAACGCCATTTTACTGGCCTCATCCTTTTGAGTTTTGAGCATCCCAAACCAGGGGAACATCTGCATAAGCTGTAGATCGGCCTGCTGCGTACCCATAAACCGCTCCATGGGTTGTAGGAAAAAACCCATTGAAAGCTGAGGGTCTGGCAATGTGCCCACCTGAGGTACTTTTTCCAAAGTAGCCAGGTATTCATTGAAGTAAGACTTCAGCGCTGGATTATTCTCAGCTGCGGCATGCAGGTATTCATCCAGACTTTGTGAGAATCCAACAGCCACGCTTCCGAGACAAAACAGAATAATTATTGCAATTTTTTTCATCTTCCTGGATTTTAAGATTCATTAAATACTTCAGGGTTTCCTTTCACCTTATTCTCCGCCCACCAGCAATACAATACCGGAACAAGCAAAACGGTGATGACTTCTATGATCATTCCCCCGAAAGAAGGGATGGCCATCGGTATCATAATGTCCGAGCCACGACCGGAAGAAGTCAGCACTGGCAGTAAGGCCAGCAGTGTCGTGGCTGTTGTCATCATGGCTGGCAGGACACGCTTTTTCCCTGCTTCCAGCACGGCCAGGCGTACCTCTTTTACATTTTCCGGAGTATGCTTTTCAAAGCTTTGTTTGAGGTAAGTAGCTACGACTACTCCATCGTCAGTGGCAATTCCAAACAGTGCAATAAATCCAACCCATACAGCCACACTGAGGTTATAAACCTTCATCTGGAAAAGCTCCCGCATGTTGGTGCCCAGGATAGAAAAGTCCATAAACCAATCCTGTCCATAGAACCAGAGCATCAAAAAGCCGCCAGCAAACGCCATCGAGATACCTGAGAATACAAACAGCGTAGTGGATACAGCCTTGAACTGAAAGTAGAGTATAAGGAATATAGCCAACAGACAAAGCGGAACCACGATAGCTAACCGCTTTTCGGCTCTTATCTGATTTTCATAGCTGCCGGAGAACTGATACCTGACCCCTGCAGGTACAACAAGCTCACCGGAATCTATCTTTTGTCTCAAATGTTGCTGTGCTGCTTCCACCACAGTGACCTCCGCATATTGGGGGAGCTTGTCAAATAGGACATATCCAACCAAAAAGCTGTTCTCTCCTTTGATCATTTCAGGGCCCGGACGATAGGAGATCTCTGCCAGCTGACTGAGCGGAATATAGTTTCCCAATGGTGTAGGGACCTGCATAGCCTCAATTGCAGTAGGATCATCACGATACTCCCGGGCATATCTTACCCTGATCGGGAATCGCTCTCTACCCTCCACTGTGGTACTAAGCTGCATACCACCGATGGCGGTTTCAATGTAGTCCTGAACGTCCCGGATGTTGAGTCCATATCGTGCGATCTTATCCCGGTCAATGTCGATTTCGAGATAAGGCTTCCCTACGATACGATCAGCAAATACAGCCTCTTTTTTCACGGAAGGCACTTCCTTAAGATATTTTTCTAGCTGCATACCAAAGGCTTCTATAGTCTTCAGGTCAGGACCATAGACCTTGATCCCCATAGGGGCTCGCATTCCTGTCTGAAGCATGACCAATCGGGTCTCTATTGGTTGCAGTTTTGGTGAAGAAGTTACCCCGGGAACATTAGCAACCGCTATGATCTCATCCCAGATGTCATCAGGAGTCTTGATGTGCTTACGCCACTGACGGAAATACTCCCCGTTACGATCCGGTATGAGTTGATTCACATCAATTTGTTCCGGAGACATGGTTTCTGGGTCATAGGTAGCTCCTCCTATGAGTTCGAAATGGCTATCCTCGTTTACCTTGTATCGAAGCTTATTGCCATTGATATCAGTAACATATTCGCTTTTGTAGTTTATGGTATTTTCAAACATGGACATAGGTGCAGGATCGATCGCGGTTTCCGCACGGCCTGCCTTTCCGACCACCATGTCCACTTCCGGAATAGCAGTGACCATCATATCCAGTTTTCGCAATACTTCCCGGTTAACTTCCACTCCTGAATGTGGCATGGATGTAGGCATCAAGAGGAAGGAACCTTCATTGAGTGAGGGCATAAACTCCTCTCCCAACCCCGGAAAGGTTTCGGATGCTCCGGTCCATAGGGAAGTCTGCCTGATATCCCAACCCAGCTTTTCGGTTGCATTTGGGATCAACCCAAAGACCCTATCGAACCCAAGCCAGATATTTGCTCCCAGCAGAATGATTACTATGGGTACAACCAGGAATATGCCTTTATTATCAAGACACCACAGGAGAATGCGGGGATAAAACCTGAGAAAAAGCGCAAAGCCCCCCAAAACCAACCCCAGGATCACTGCGATAAACAGAAAATTGACCAGAAGGCTATTGGATACGCCTAAAGGTACCCACTCGGTGGCCAGCAACCAGGCAACAGCCGCTACTGTCACTCCTACTCTCATCAGATCTCTGTAGCGTGAAAGCCGATCAGGATAATAATGAAGCAGGATATTGACTACTCCGTAAGCAAACAACACCCAGCCAGCCCAGGACCATACCCAGAATGCTATCACTGGACCACCAATCAGCAACAGATAGTTCAGATACAAACCCGTTTTACCTTTGGCCTTCTTCAAGGAAAATATCCAGTAAGAAAAAGCGGGCATGATAATGAGCGTGAAAATCAATGCAGAGACAAGAGCAAATGTCTTGGTATAGGCAAGTGGTCCGAACAGCTTTCCTTCAGCTGCCTGTAGCGTGAAAACGGGAAGAAAACTGACAATCGTTGTGCTCACTGCCGTAACGATGGCAGTGGCAACCTCCGATGTAGCATGATATACGGTCTTTACTTTTGATTGTCCTTCCGGCGCGATCTCAAAATGTCTGAGAATATTTTCGTTAAGGATGATCCCCAGATCCACCATGGTACCAATGGCAATGGCAATCCCTGATAATGCCACAATATTGGCATCCACTCCCAGGTATTTCATGAAAATGAAACACATCAGTACAGCCAGAGGGAGCAATGCAGAGATCAGTATAGAGGCTCTCAGGTTGTACACCATCACAATGATCACGATGATGGTGATCAGGATCTGCAGACTGATCGCTTCATACAAGGTGCCCAGGGTCTCATAGATCAGTCCGGTGCGGTCGTAGAAAGGAACAATGGTTACTTTGGATATGGTACCATCCTCCAGCGTTTTGGAGGGTAGACCATCGGCGATCGTATTGATCTCTTCTTTTACAGCATTGATGATTTTTAAGGGATTATCACCATATCTGGCAATCACCACACCCCCTACTGCTTCAGCACCTGACTTGTCCAGGATACCGCTCATATTTCTGGGCTGCGGCCCGATATTTACTTTAGCCACATCCTGCACCCGGATAGGCACATTATCGGTTACCTTAACCACTGCTTTATCCAGGTCAGCCAACTCGTTCACATAGCCTAAACCTCTTACGAAGTAGTCTACCTGGTTTACCTCAATGGTATTGGCTCCCACATCAATATTGCTGTTTCTTACTGCCTGCATCACATCCATGAGAGATACGCCATGTGCTTTCAGTGCTGCAGGATCAACATCCACCTGGTATTCCTTTATGTAGCCACCGACAGAAGCTACTTCCGCCACACCATCAACAGCGGTGAGAGCATAACGGATATAGTAATCCTGAACAGTCCGCAACTCATGCAGGTCCCATCCACCTGTAGGGTTTCCATCTTTGTCCCTGCCCTCCAGGGTATACCAATATACCTGACCCAGTGCTGTAGCATCCGGGCCCAGCTTTGGCTGTACATCATCCGGCAGCAGGCCGGTAGGCAAGGAGTTTAGCTTCTCCAGCACCCTTGAACGGCTCCAGTAAAATTCAATATCCTCATTGAAGATGATGTATATGCTGGAAAACCCAAAGGCTGAGCTGCTGCGCACACTTTTTACACCAGGTAGCCCCAGCAGGGCCGTGGTAAGCGGGTATGTGATCTGGTCTTCCACATCCTGTGGCGACCGTCCCATCCATTCGGTGAAAACAATCTGTTGGTTTTCTCCGATATCGGGGATGGCATCAACAGGCACAGGATCACGTGGCAGGAAACTCACTTCCCAATTGAAGGGTGCCGTGGTAATACCCCAGGCCACCAGTCCCAATAGTATCAGTACTGTGACCAGCCTGTTTTCTAAAAAATATTTGATAATTCGATTAAGCATAATATGTATGATTTGAACCTTAAAACATGAATAAACATGAGTTCAATAGGATATGAGCATATCCTCAGCCTGACGAAGTCAGGTACATATTATGTGTATTAAATAATGAAAACCTGGTGCAGGGTCGATATGTCCCGCGTCACCAAAGGTGGGTCGTATTGTGTAAAATGCTTTGTTTCAGCGTTGGCTGAAAAGACCTCCAGATAAGAGACGATAAAGGCCGCAACGAAATCAACGTCTATTTTGGATTGATCAAATGTGGGTCTGAACTCATCTTCGACAGGGATACTCAGATAGTCGTTTTCACAACATGGCATTTTATCCACTTGTGTCTCGGATCCTGAACTCTCACAACCACTATCCATATCACCCATTCCACAATCCATGTGTTGATGTCCGATCATCGCTTTTGTCTCCACTGGCAGGCCGCTACAATAGTGCGTACCGACAGCTATTCCCAGATGACTGGTAATCAAAAGCAAGATCAGTGATATGGAAATAATCTTTTTCAACTTAACAAATATACGAAAAGCGAAAAGGATGGATTTACAGAATTAGAGAATAGAGTTACAAAATTCCATCAATTTTAGAATTACTTCTTATTGTTTCAAAAACAGATATAAATGTACTACTAGTTTGCATTAAATCTCACTAGTATCTTAGTGCCTCTACAGGATTCCTGGTAGCAGCCTTGTAGCTCTGCCAGCTGACAGTCAGTAGTGCAATGACAAGAGTAGCAAGACCCGCAACCACAAAGATCCACCAGCTCAGGTTAGTCTGGTAAACAAATGTCTCCAGCCAACTATTCATAGCCAGCCAAACAACCGGCGTTGAGGCAATGAAAGCGATTACCACCCACTTGACCGTGGATGAATTCAATAGTTTAATGATTTCAATTGATTGTGCCCCGTTTGCTTTTCGGATGCCTATCTCCTTTATCCGACTGTTGATGGATTGAAGGACCAGTGCAAGTAGGCCGAGCCCGGACAGGGTGATGGCAATCATCGAAAGTACAAGCGCTAATAACCCGATTTTGCGTTCCGACTGATACCAGAAATTCATTTCGTCATCTAAGAAGCTGTAATTCATTTCTGTACCAGGAGCAAATTGTGCCCACAAAGCCGTGATATCTTCTATAGAACCAGGTGTTTGACCGGCATTGATCTTTATAAGCGCCTTATCCCCGGTATTCTTAGGCTGGAAAAGGAAGCATTGCGGTAGCACTTCGTGATGAAGGGAATTGAAATGGATATCCTTTACAACCCCTAAAACAGTATATGTCTTATCCAGTCTATACCGTTTGCCAAGTGGATCATCCTGCCAACCAAGTATCTTTACTGCCGTTTCGTTTAGGATAATGCCCTCACTATCCGACGGATAGGAATCATTAAAAAACCTTCCCGATACAAGCTGCATCTTTAATGTTTCAAGGAAGTCCTCGTCACAATTGAAAACAACAACATGTGCATCGACAGCTGCCGAATCCACTGGATGTCCCCAGTGAGAATAGGCGGTTATTCCCGGGATCTCATTGCTGTATGAAACATTGGAAATGCCTGTTAACTTATTGACTTCTGATTTAAAGACTTCATGATTGCTTCCAAGCTTATCGGCATTTTTAATGATTAAGACATTGTCTTTATCAAGGGATTTTTCAATGGTCGAGATAACTAAATCCAATTGCTTAAACACGACTATTGAGCCGGCAATAAAAAAGATACAGATAGCAAATTGCGCGACCTGGAAAATGTTCTGGACCTTGTTCTGCCTTCCGAATACATTTGCCTTTTCGCGGAGAAAGCCAACCATGCTTCTCGAAGAAAAGAGATAAGCAGGATAAATACCGTTTATCAAACCGAGCAATAAAGTAAATGCCAAAATAACTACTATCCATCCCGGTCTACTCAAAAACAACAAATCGATTTCCCGGTTGACAAAAGACTTAAAGTATGGATTGATGATTTCAAGTAGAATGACTGAAAGCATCAATGCCACCCCGGAAAGAATCAGCGATTCCAGTATGTAGATCCGAAAGAAGTAGAACTTACCCGCACCTGAAATTTTGTTGATCCCGTATGTCTTTGTCTTTGAAGCACCTTCTGAGACGGACAGATTAACAAAATTGAATGAGGCGATGAGAATGATAAGCAAAGCCAACGTCGGGAAAATGTAAAGATTGAGGTAGCTGCCCTTAGCTGTTTCGTATCGATTGTAGTTGACCGTAGTATTTAAATGAATGTCTGCAATCGGTTGAAGCAAATAGGTGGTTCGTGCATAATCGTAATAATCCTTACCATAAAAGCTCTCCATAAAACCGGGAAGCTTGTCTTCGATTGATTGCTCACTTTCCGGATTTTTTAACTTAAGATAGGTGATCAAAGAGTGATTGTTGTGTGATGACTGGGAGTAGATCCTAAAGGCCGACAACGGGAAGATAACATTTGCTCCAAAATGAGAATTTGAGGGAAAATCTTCAAATACCCCACCTACCGTAAAAGCGGTAGTATTATTTGATGTGCCTCTGCCGACCAATTCAACAGTTTGTCCCATCGGGTCATCGTTTCCAAAAAGCTTATTGGCCATGCTCTTGCTGATGGCGACTGTTCCTGGATTAGCAAGCACCTTATTTTTATCACCTGCGATCAATTCCATGCTTAACATGTTGAAGAAGGAAGAGTCAGCGGTTAGTATGACCTCTTCCGGGTAGATCTGCTTATTGACGAGTAGTTCAAAATCATAAAGGGGCCAAATCCGCGTTCCAGATTCAATTTCAGGAAAAGTACTTATCATCTCCGGTAGCAATGGAACGGGTGTTGAAGAATCAAATTTTGGATCTTCCTGCCAGTTTCTGACCACCCTGAAAATCTTTTCCGCATCGGTAAACTGTTTCTCGTAGGAAACCTCATGGCTTACAAATGACCATATCAAAATTGCTGGAACCAATGCCAGGACAATTCCCAGCACCTTTATCAGACTGTTAAACTTCCTACGATTGAAGCTGCGTATGACTAGTTTTAAATGGTAAAAGTTCATGGTCAAATTATTCGTATCTAAGTGCTTTAACAGGATTCCTGGATGCTGCTTTCCAACTTTGCCAGCTCACAGTGAAAATAGCTAGGATCAACACCATCAACCCTGCAAACACAAATACCCACCAACTCAGCTCTGTCTTATAGGTAAAATTCTCCTGCCATTTGTTTATAGCATACCAGGCAATTACTGAAGCAATGACAAAAGCGGTCAGAACATAACCGAGGTAACTTTTATTCAACATGGTCAGAACCTCTACAATGCTTGCTCCATTGATCTTGCGGATCGCGATTTCTTTTGTCTTGCTCAATACACTTATTTGAGAGATTGCAAAAAGACCCAGACACGAAATGAAAATGGCCAAGGTGGTGATCAGCATGAGCAGAGTTCGGAATTTTGCTTCTTTATAATAGCCCTGAGCCAGGTAATCATCCACAAACTGATAGGAGAAGTTTTCTCCCATCCCAATGTCCTGTAAGGTCGAACGGATCACTTGGATCGACTCATCTAGCTTTGAATTGTTCACCTTGACTGAAAACCTGTGCAGTGTAGAGCCTTTGAACAAAATAAGTGGCTCAATGGGATGGTGTAATGTGCGGTAATTAAAATCCTTTACAACCCCAACGATTTTATATTCTCCTCCAATATCTCTGGCAATATAGTCATCCAGGATCTCACCATCCAATGAATATTCTTTGGCTGCAGATTCATTGATAACAACTTCTTCCTGGCCTGAGCCCTCCGACTCACTAAAGAATCTACCCTTAACAAGCTCAAGGTCGTAAACTTCTGAAAAACCGGGATCTATGGTCATATGACTCCCATGGAAATAATCTTCACCATGAAAGAAAAATGCCCCCATATTTGGATCATCTCCCATGATGAAAGTAGATGTCCCTACTCCATTGATCAATGGGCTTTTCTTGAGTTCCTGAACAAATGTTTTATACTTACCACTATCATTATTGGGTGCTTCAAAAGTTATGATGTTGTCTGTATCATAACCCTTATCCGCCGTTGCAAAGTGGGTAATCTGTTTGTTGACCAACAATGTAACAACAATAACAAACGATGATAGGGCAAACTGAATAATCATAAAGACCCTTCTGGAATTGGCAAAACGAATAAGGCTTTCATGGTCTGCCTTTGCGACCAGTTTTTGGGAAGATAGCTTGGTAACTATCATATATGATATGAACCCTGAACCTAATACCAAACACAATAGCACGAACCCGATAATGCTTAGTAGATTTATATCATTACCTACACTTTCATTTATTGAGAGTCCTGTGAATTGTGAGAAGGGTTCCTCAATAAGTCTGAATACGATGAAAGCGAGGACAAATACAATGATGAAAAATGCTAGACCTTCTTTGGCAAATACCTTAGCGATGTCTTTCTTACTAGCACCTATAATTCTTTGAACACCAAAAGATTTAAACCGGTTAGAAAGACTGGCAAGGGATAGATTAAAATAGTTAATGAATGATATGACTACTACAAATAAGGCAAGAATGATAGCACCATAAATATAGACTTTGTTAGAGGTTCTGGCATTGTCAAATTTATGCTTACTAAAGTGGACATCCTTTAACGGCTCGGTTAGGACAAAAAGGTAGTTTTCATCTGCTTCCATGAACTCTTGAAAAGTATTAAATCCTCTTGCCTCATCCATATCATATTGATGTACATACAGACTCTTTGTTAACTTAATGTCTACTGCCTGCCGATCGGTTAAAGCTTCTTTAGTTTTTATATAAGTGAAAATGTATTCTGCTGTTTGAGAATCAAAATCCTTGTTCACATATACATTTTGAACCATTTCCACCGCAAAGTGGAAACGGTCAATGTTTTCAAATACACCTCCTACAAAGAGGTCTTTATATCCATCCCCTTGTCTTAACTTAATGTTTTTACCGATGGCTTTCTCAGGTCCCTCAAAAAGCTGGTTTGCTAAACGTTCACTAATCATAACACTTGAAATATCCTCAAGCGGTTGAGCAGACGTTTTTAGAAGGACTTTGAAATTGAAGAAACTGAAAAAGTTTGAATCTACCCTTAAAATTTGTTGGTTCCACTTCAGGTCACCTAAGGTTAGCTGTCTCCAAATGGTATTTATTCGAGTGTGTGATTCTATTTCAGGGATCTCATCCTCAATATTGACAGCGAGATTTGGAGAGGTTACCGCAATGTTTAAGGTTCGGTCCTTTAATTCCCCATCCATATACAAGCGATAGATACGGTCTTTATCTAATATCGACTGGTCATAACTTAGCTCTGAATACACATATTCTGTGATGTAGATTGTAACGGAGAAAGCGATGACCAACCCAATGATCATGACTAGTGCATTAAGTCTGTTTTTTCGAAAGTGCCATAAAAAAGCCTGAAATTTCATGATTAATCGGGTTAGGTAAATAATCAGTAAAATATACACAAGAAAATTTTGTGCCTCTTTACTAAAGCCCTGTAAGTCAATAGATTAGCTTCATTGACATTAAAGTAATGTCAATATAATATACAGAGTTTGTCAAGGATGTGGACAGCTAGCAACGATATTCTTATTAGGGCTTCAAAAGCCCTGCCTGCCTTTCCGTATGCTGGCTCGACTTAAGGACCCTTAATGAATCACATTGATTATCTTAGTAATTAAGACATCACCACATGAGAGAAGATGACTTTTTTGTTCTTATTGGGGCCAAACTAAGGTGATATCTATTTGGAATGGATAAACCTCTACAACACTATCTTGATGACTCATTAGGTTCAAACACAACCTATAATGTTCTTGCTACCATGGGCTGTTCCATTATGCTGTTATCCGCATTGTTATTCTGCGTTTATTATCTGAAAAATCATTAAGGGCAATTTATGTAATCGGGGAACTTGATGCAGTTTAGTGTTCCTTGGGACTAGAAAGCAATTTGCGGTAGTCAGTCTTTTATCCACCAGCACTAAAGAGGAGACGTTAAATACATCCATTATTTGCCAATATGTGGTATCTTAAGGAGAGAAATCAACCCGTTTCCCATGAAACTCCAGGTTCCATCACCCTCAACATGGAAGCTATACACCCTGATGCTTCTCTTATTCATCGCAGGATGTAAAAAGCCACACAAGTATGATGAGACTATAACAGCAAGTATTGAGGACCGCATTTTGTATGGTTATAACCCCAGTATCGCACTAGCCATAATTGATGAAAACGGGACCAATTACTATTCCTTTGGAAAGACCAGTATCAATGGTAAACAGGTTGATGAGCATACCATTTATGAAATAGGGTCCATCTCCAAGACTTTTACTGCAATATTGTTAGCCAAACAGGTAATTGAAGGAAAAGTATCTCTGGATGATCCTATTGATAAGTTTTTACCCGATTCTATTGACATTCCTTTTATTGGGGACCAACCAATTACGCTGGGGCATCTTTCTGATCACACCTCAGGTTTGCCACGGATGCCTGGCAACTTTGATCCGGCAGATGAGACCAACCCCTTTGCAGATTACACTGTAACTCAGTTGTATACTTTCATAAGCAGCTATAAACCAATCCGATCCGTAGGATCAAAATTTGAATATTCTAATTTGGCTCAGGGACTTTTGGGGCACATCCTCGCATTGAATGAAGGACTTAGTTATGAACAGCTGTTAATCAGGGACATTACCGGGCCACTTGGAATGTCAGACACTAGAATTGTCTTTACTGAACGTATGAAGTATAATCTGGCAACTGGCACTCACCAAACCAAGGAAGCTCCGAACTGGGACCTACCTACCCTAGCGGGAGCTGGTGGTATCAGAAGTTCTGCCTCTGATATGATAAAGTACCTCTCTGCTAATCTTGGCCTGATGGACATTGACCCTACTCTTCGTGCAGCAATGGATCTTTCGCATAAATCAAGACATAAAAAAGCAGGAACCTCAGAAATAGGTCTTGGTTGGTTTATCAATGGAGACATGGTTGGAAACATTACTTGGCATGGAGGAGCGACAGGTGGATATAGAGCATATGCCGGATTTATTACTAAGCAAAGGAAAGGAGTTGTGATCTTAACAAACTCAACTGATGGAGCTGAAGATATTGGCAAATATCTATTAAGCTCTGATGCGAAGCTCAGGGAGTTAAAGCCAACTTTGAGTTATCAGCTGAAAGAAAAGATTGAAAATGAGAGTATTGAGGCTGCCAATACATTTTTTGATGATATTAATCCTGATGGACTTGATGCATATCACTTTAATGAAGGTTCAATCAACCAGCTCGGGTTAGCTTATTTACAAAATGAAAATATCGAAGCTGCCCTGGCCGTATTTCGTATCAACGTTGCATTGCATCCATCAGGGTTTAATGCATACAATAGCTATGCTGAAGCACTTTTAGAAAATGGTCAGACTGAGCTTGCCATTGAAAACTACAAGCATGCACGCGATCTATATCCAGAAAGCGAGGTTGCGAAAGACAAACTCACAGAACTAGGAATAGACTATGAACCTGAGGTAATATTATTGTCTGAAGAAATGCTTGAGTCGTATGTGGGGAAGTATAGAATGGCAGCTCATATTTACATTGAAATTACACGTGAAGGTACCCAGTTTTTTGGCCAGGCAACCAATCAGAAAAGAGTTGAACTCTTTCCACTCAATGATCAGGAATTTTACCTGAAAGTTGCCGAGATAAAAATTAAATTTCAGACCAATGATTCAGGAAGGATGACCTTGACATTATATCAGAATGGCCAGGAGATAACGGGAAAGAGAGTTAATTGAAAGGTTTTTTCAAAGATGTATGCATGTTATTGCTCAACAGTAATCCACTTGATGATCTCTACCACTTAAAAAATAGGGCCGGAATAATGGTTCGAGGTATGACAATTTTTGGTAAAAAGTAAATTCATATAAAATATGGACGCTATTTCATGAAAGGACAAGGTAACCGTAGCGCGATTAACTGGGATCTGAATTTTAGAAGATTCATATTGCTTTATATAATATTATATGTAATCCCATTTCCTCTCGACCTATTTCCTGTATCTCTTCCATTTGCTATCTGGGTCAATAGTCTTTCCGGAGATTTCTTTGAGTTCTTTTACAGTGTATTAGCTTTTCCTGAACATCCCTTTAAAAATGATCATAGTTTGATAAAAGGAGATGTATTGCTATCCTATTTACAAGTTCCACTATTCATTTCAATTTCTATTTTGGGATCAATTATATGGGGAATAATAGATAGGAGAAATGGGTCGCAAGCAGTCAATTATACATTATTAATCCTAAGGTACTTTCTGGGTTTTGTGATGATTTCTTATGGATTAGATAAAGTAATTCCAAATCAAATGGGAGGGGCCCCATTATCTCGATTAATGATATCGTTTGGAGAGTCTTCCAGGATGGGTCTTTTGTGGAATTTTATGGAATTATCACATTTCCAGGGGTATAAGATTTTCACAGGCATAATCGAATTCTTAGGCGGCTTATTGTTATTTCATAGTAGAACAAGGTTACTTGGGAGCTTGATTTTGTTGGTTGCAATAACCAATGTAGTTGCGATCAATTTCTTTTATGCCGTACCAGCAAAACTGTATACAACACATCTCTTATTATTCACAATAGCATTGATTTTACCATATAAATCTAGATTGAAAGAGTTGTTACTACATAGTTTGAGTGATCAGCTTAATAGAAAGGGTGCCAAATCATATTTAACATATTTTGTTGTGTTGTTATTCGTCATTTTCTCAATTATGAAAGAGATTAAATTATATCAGAACTCAAATCTAGATAGTCATAATGTCACGTTATTTGGGGTTTACGAAATTGAGGAGTCAAATTCAAAGCTGAACCCTTTTAAATGGAAGTATATTGTTAGAGAGAATAACTATACATCTTTAATTTTCACACTAAGCGGTGATTATTCTGTATATGCGATGAACGTGGATACAGTATCAAATATAATTGCAATAAAAAAAGTACAGGAAAATGAATCAGGTATCTTGAATTATAAATACCTAGAAGATAAATTTTCTTTAGTTGGGATCTATAATTCTGATTCAATAAACTTGGAAAGTACCAAATTGGGTGAGGATTATTTTAGAATACACAATAGAAAATTCCAGTGGTATTATGATATAAATGATAAATACATCAACTCGGCATATTTGAAATGATTGAGATAGTAAATGAAGGTCTACACATGCCACTCCCTGAATTTCATCATCCGATGCTAAAATGGATTTTGCATAATGGACAGGTCATTGACAACTTTAATATATATCGAAGACACGTTCATTAATGTTAAATATTGTAACTTGATTTACAACGTACTATAAAATATGATGAAGCCCCTATCAATAAAACACGATCTCTGGTCTGGAGGGCGATACCTTCACCTGATCATTTACTATTGGCAAAAAGTTAGCCGCCTATATAAGAGGAGATTACAGAAAAAACATTCCCCCAAACCTGACAGAAGAAGTTTGTATTGAGCGAACAGTCAACCAGAGGTTCAACATCTGACTCTTTGAAAAATCATCCAGGATAACTATTATTGGAGCTTTTAGGCCACATAGTTATCATGGGTAAAGAGGTTAATTTTAAGCTTCTCTTGACAACTCAGCTTGCAATCCTAATATTGGTTGTTCAAGCACAAGTCAATTCAAAGCCCGAAAGTACCTCAGTCTTCTCCTCTAATTCAAAGATAGACAAGGATCTCAGGGCTTATCATGTCTGGATATACCTGGAAAACTCGAAAGAATCTGGAACACTATTTCAGGTGACCGACTCATCAGTCTGGTTAGTAGAAAACCAGATCATTGAATTATATAATCCCGAGAAACATCACAATTATCAAATTAGGGAATACATGGTCATAGATATTCAAAAACTGAAGACACGGAAAGTCAAGCGCGTTGGAAGAGTAGGGAAAAATATGGCATTAATTCTGGGAGTAACGGGTAGCCTGGGTACTTATGTGAGTGCGTATGATGGAAATGAAGGCTCCACTCAAGGAGCTTTAGTTTTGGGATTTTTCGTAGGAGGTTCCTATGGATTAATATCAGGGGTAATAATAGGCTCAATAAAGGATAAATATAAAATTAATCAAAACTTAGAGTCATTCCTTGGCTATAAAGAAGAACTATTGAGTAAAAGTTACATCAGATAAAGTATTAATCAGCATCCTGTTAAGTTGTTTGGAAAGACGATCATAACACAGGTGTCCAGAACTCCCGTGAACTTGTGAGAACTAATCATATAGCCCGTATTCCTGGCTTAGTGAGACCATTTCATCAAGTGCCTCACGTTGTTGATCAATCAAGTGTCTTTTTTTGAATTCAAGAAAAAATAGTAAAGTTAGTTGCCTGAATTCTTTTATTACCCTTGTACAATAAGATTTTGTTGACTTTGAATAAATGCAATTCCTTCGTGATTTTCAATAATCTTAAATGCATTTGTTGTAGAAAGGGTATGAATACATGAATGATGAACTGAAAGAACCAAATCTTGTAATACAGGATCGTCCTCAAGATTCCTTATTCGTAAACCTATCTCCTTGCATTTTGCCATGGATAGATGTCGAGAGTGGGATTTATTTACAGCATGATCACCTAGCTCTTCTATGATTTTCTTAATTTTTTCTGTTTTGCCCCTTACACCCTTGAGCATATTCTCAGACAGCCATTGCTCAACCATTTGTTCTGACCATTCAATTGCCTTTTCACATTCACCAATCAAGGTCGGATTGTATTTATTTAGAATTGGTTGCCATACAGCCATTTTGGTTTGATCCGCTTTTATTTCTAAAAAAGCTCTTTGGAATTCCTCAACTATTCCATGAGCTGGGATTCCTCTAAACTGAGGGTCAATTGGACCGAGGCTGGATTGAAACCCCATGATAATTTCCTTGGTAGCACATGCAATCATTGTTCCCGCTGACATTGCTAATTGAGGTACAATTGCTCTTATATCGTTATCAAACATTGACTTTAAATAATCAACAATTGATTCAGTCGCTGCTGTTTCTCCCCCTGGTGTATGTAGAACCAGGTCTAAGCCTTTAGAACGATCCAATTTATGAATGACCGTCATGAAGCCATTTTTATCAGCGTCATTTACCTGGAGCGCAAGAGAATTATTTTTCTGAAGCCATCCCGAATAGTAAATGATAGTATTTCGACCAGTTCGCTCACTTAATAACCCAAGATATTTTCGCCTGACAATATCCTGAGCACTTCCCGCCTCTTTAAGCTCATTATGAATTTCGTGCCAATTGGGCATAATCAATCCTCGGGTAGTAAGCTTTCTGTGGAGTTATCCAAACTGAAATTTCCTTCATAATTTTGTTCAATAGAGGGATTGTTCATAGACTCTATTCTATCCAGGATAATTTGAAATTTTGGTTTTTTTTCTTGAGTGAGCTTTAATTCATCAAATTTTTGAATGAGGCTGAGGTTGCTTCTCGTTTCTTTTGATTTCATGGCGCTAAAGTAATGAGAAATAGTGAAGGAGTTTAAATTACAAATCTGATAACTCACTGTCAAGCAAAAATCCAATAAATATTGGTCCGTTAAATATGAAAGAAAGTTGAGTGATCGAAAATCATGGAATTATTGTTACTTTTATGAAGCGTAACTTCAAAAGAAAAAGTCATGTTTTCAAAAGAAAATCATTTTTCAAATAGGATTAAAGCTATTAACACCTTAACTCATAGCTTCGAATTTGGTGAGAATAATGCGGAACTCAGGGATTATCTAGAAAGGATAATAACAACTGCCCATGATAAACTGACTAACAAAATAAAAGATGAAGATATTGATTTCGATATTTATGAAATTGTTACATCTATGATTAGTTCAGATAAGCCGAAATTAGTTGACTATTTGAAGGAAATAGATACTTCTAATTTAAATGATCAACATTTGAATTCATTTAATAGCATCATTTCTACGGTGGTATCTGAGATCGATAATGACATTAAGTGAATTTGAATTATACTTAGCCCAAGTTGACCTTGTTATAAGGAAATCAAGAAAGAATTTTAAATCAAAAAATCATTCTCAATCTTACGATAATCTAATTAAACTTTATGGTGAGGTTAAGAATAGGTATAAAAGTTTTGATTACATCCAATTGCGAGACTGCGCTTATAAAATTCTAGAAAGAATTTATATCGGCGTTGAATCTCTTCATTATAATAAGCATACTGATATTCCCAAACATCTTATTGATTGCTTAGAGCTTACATTAAATTATTGGCTTGATAAGCCAGAAAATTTTGCGGTTGTTTTTTCACATAACAGCTCAACTTTAAGAGACTTTAAAACCTGGCCACACTATGAAAAAGATATAAATGATTTGGGTTTGATTCTAAATCTCGGTATTAAGTATGAACATAGGTTAATTCAAATAACTCAACCGAATGTTTTTAATAATGAATTCATAAGTTCTATTCCTTGCTATCATGAATTAGGTCACTTTATTGAATCCTTTTATGGAATCGCTCATCATATCATTGCAAGTGGAATTCCTTTTTCATATGAAAAACCAGCAAAAACACTTAGCACATTGAATAAAGATGATTGGAGTGAGATATATCACTATATGATGGAACATTTTTGTGATTTGTTCGCTACTCAATACTTAGGAGTTACAATGTCAGAATTTTTAATTTTCAATGCAGATGGAGATGGCTTCTTTCCAACGCATCCGGCTACCAGTAAAAGGCAAGAAGTTATTAAAACATTTATTGATGGAACCGGGACAACAGAAAATCTAAAAATTGTAAAACGGTTAAAGGATGCAGTTAAAGCCCAAACCAAACGAAGAGGATATCAACGTGAATTAGAGATTAAATTAATTCCACTTTCAAACGATCCATTCAAAAATGATAGACCGGTCAAACTTAAGAACAATAATGAATGTCATTCATTATTTAGCTTAGGATGGGAGAATTTCATGAATTCAACTCCATTCAATAATGCGTATCCTAATTATAATATTCGTAACTCAAGAATTAATAACCTAATCAAAATCAGCATAGATAAAACGATAAATTCTATGAGTTTATACACCAAACTACGTTACCCCTGGTCAAATTAAAATGGCTTCTACAATTGCTATAAACCCGATCGACTGAGGGATATATGGAGAATGACTCTTCCTGCATTCTAATTCTCCATATATGCTTTCCTTCAGGAATTAAATTCAACTGAATTAAATCTCCACAACCACATGGGCATTTGAATGCTGCAACCCAATGATATCCATTCTCACCAACAACGTATACTGTTTTTTCTCTTACTGTGCTTTCTTCGGGAAGGTCATCAACATAAAGTAAAGAATATTCTGGTTTTGAGAAATCTTTGGATTTCCTTTTGGCTATTCTGACGCCAAAAAGTTTCTTAATTTGTAAAAGTAAATACCTGAATATCTTCATTGATTTTTAATCTAGTTCAGGCATATTCAAGAGTGGAGTCATATCCCCTCTACCAGCATACCTCATTAAATATAGGTCAGGTTCACCATCATTTTCATGCTGAATATAGGCATCTGAAAAACTAATTCGGTTGATGGAAAAATGATGATTAGAATCGTATCTATATGGATGGATTCTTGCTAGAAACTCGTTTACAGCCATACTTGCGACCTGGGTATTGATACTCACTACTGCTGGGCTATCAACAGACACGTCTACTATGTAACCAGATTTTTTTTGAGTATTGTACTCATCTGGATCTCTCCTAAGCATCGATGCCGCTCTTAACTCTTCTTCACTATATACACCTCTGGTTCGGAGTGATGAGCCTCCTGGTTGTAAGTAGTGGACGCTTCCCATAATCTGATCAATTCCACCTTGACCATCAGATACCAATTTTACCCCTAAATCGAAGTATGGGATTAAATAAAATGTAGCAATTTGATTTAATAGGTGTCGGCCATCGACACTATCGACGCAACCAAAAATCACATCAGAATTAGCAATCTCGCGAATGACTTCCCCATCATCAAATAGGTTTTTATTGAAATCGAGAACCTGAGTTCCCAATCCTATATTTTCAATTGCTCTCTTTAAAGTTCGAACTTTATATTCTCTAGACATTGCATCCCTGAGTGTAGAGTTTACAATTCGATTCAGGTTTTTCTCTTCAATTCTATCAGGGTCAACAAGAGTGAGTTGTCCAACTCCTAATCTTACCAGTTGTTCAATAACCGGACTACCAGTTCCTGAACATCCAACAACGGTAATTCTTAATTTTTTCAGAAGCGTAGTTGTACCACTCCCAAATGCTTGTGCAGTCCGCCTTTCGAATTCTTGGACATCATTTCCTCTTTCTAAATCCCAAAATTTCAAATCATCACCTACAATTTTGATCTTATTAATTGGCTGATTTGATAAATCCGAATGAAACACTCTTCCAAATATTTCACCACCAGGCAGCATTATAGCGCTTGCATGAGGCTCTTCATTATCCATCCATCCAAAAATTGATTCAAACAATTCATTATCAGAATTATTATCAGTTTCGGAAAAAGCCCGATAACCACCAGGATGACTATGAATTTTCAAAAGAGCCATACCTTTCCTAGCAGCTTTCTCAAGAAAAGGAATTATCAAATTTGTAGACCAGTTTACCAATTCCGGGCTTCGTATGGAACATTGGTCGTAGGGAATAAGAATTAACTCATTCACTAATATTTTGATTGAATCTTTATTACGATACCGTCCACAAATCGCAACCGCAACTGCCTCATTTCCGTCTCCTGGATAAAGGTGATCCAATAAACTTTGATGGTGTTTACCGCTAATTACAAGACTATATTTAATTTCATTCATCTTTTCACTTCTCGTTCTAGCCAATTTGTTACCATTTGAAGATGAGTAGATATATCATCAAGACCAGGTCTCCATGGATTATGGCCTGTCCTGTGCCTTGACCATCTTTGCCAGCTTTTTCCCTCAATAGCTTGTCTTGCTTGAGTTGCGGGAATAGGTCTACCACTAATAAGCTGTAGGTCCGGATAGAAGTAGGCCATATCAATTTGAGATACCGGATAGCCGGGATCAATACGGAGTGCCAAATTCACCTTTGCAATTGTGTACCCATCAGGGACATGATGATTATAGATGAGAACCCATCCAAACCTACCATCTTTGATAGTTTCCCACTCAAAGGAACTAGCAGCAAGAAAATCCTCATCCTGTTCAGGGAGTACAAACTGCTTTCTCATTATCCCTCGGTTTGATCTAATGGAATTGTCATAAATCGTTCAATTCCAGGTGTAGTAAAATCAACTTTCTCATCATATTCAATCTTTTTAACTACACCACCATGAAGTTTTTGATTGAGCTGAAATCGCTCCACCGGTTTTTTTTCTGCTAACTCTAATATTTCTCTTCCAGTCAAGCATTCAACATCTACTTTATAATTTGCTTTATCTACTCGGATCAGATATTTCTTTCCCTTAGGCGGAGTTTTACCAGCCTTTGCAAGCTCTTCAATATCGAAGTATTCTTCTTGTTGATTTTGTGTATTTTCAGTTGTCATGTTTTGAAAATTATTGTTCATATGGTAAACGTCAAAACGTGACATCTATATTTTGTCACGCTTATACGTTTACTTTATATAAAATAAGTAATCATAAATACTGCGTTTACATATCGCCCATTACTTGAAAAAACCGATTGGCAGATAATCTGCCTAATCGTAGATTATAATTCCGCACAAGCAAAATCAGAATTTTTTTACAGGTATCAGAGCTTTTTGCTCCAAATCTGTAGAAAAAGATGTTTCTGCTTTGATGGAGGAGAAGATCTAGCTGATGATATTTTTCAAAATACGATGCTTAAAGCTTTCAAAGGGATCGCATCACTTAGGAATCGTTTATCAGATGAGAGGAAAGATATAAATAAGACTATCAAGGCTTGGCTCGCATTTATTGCAAAAAATGAGCTGAGAGAGTTTCTACGTAAAAACCCAGATGAAAAGCAATTAAGTAATCCATTCAGGGACAAAAGCGATTCAGTTGAAATCGGATATGATCCAAGGGAAGATGAGGAGATAAAAGAAGAGGTTCAGACAATAGAAAAGCAGAAATTAGATAATGGACTGGCAAGTCTGTCAGAAAAGGAAAAACATATATTAATGGTTTATATGGAGTATTATGATCCTTCAGAACCAAATAAGCACTTGCCGGATGATGTTATTGCAGAATTGTGCAATAAGTACACAACAAACAGCACGAATTTGAGGAAAATCAAGAGTCGAGCTTTAAAAAAGCTGATGGAATCCTCAAAATGAAAAAATTAAAAATATAAAGTATGTCTAAGTCGCAAAAGCGTTCCGATGAACAGGAATTTGAAAAAAGACTATTTTACTCACTCAAGAGATTTGGTTATCTTTTTCCAGAAAACGAGAAGGATGTTGAAGGTTTTGAACATTTATATGGTGATACCGACATTGATATCCCCGAACATCTTCAAAATATGGAAACCATAAATATTGAAGAGGAAATACCACTTGATTTTGATGTCAACTATAAAATGGCAGCTTTTTCCAACGGAAATCTTGATCAGTTTGATTTTCCTGAAAACAGTGAAGAGGATGATTCTGATAAGGATTAGCAATAATTCCTTAAAGCAATTTTTTTGGTTTCTAAGATTTCTTATAAAAAATATCTACCGAAATGGGTAAGTACTGGTATGATAACTTACCTAATGACTATACATGGCATTCTCTGTGGTATGGCTATATAATGTGTGGAAATTGTTCCGGAATTAGAATAGCCAATGGTTTATGCCCTGTATGCAAAGCTGAACTACCTGAAGATAGTATCAAAATAAAAGTAAATGGTATTGAATCCAAGGTAGAACAGGCTTATATGGGTGCAGAAGATAGGTATGAGGATTACGTTTATTTAGATATGTTGGAATATGAATGGAGAAGACCAATTAGTGATTTTGAAAGGTTCAATGCTCTAAGTGAAGATAAAAGGCCTTCACCAAGAGCAATAATGGTTCTAGTTTTTTGGACATATTTCGAAACAAGAATAGAAAGGCTCATGGAAGGTGCCATGAAAAATATTCCGAAGTCAATTCAAGAAAATTTACTAAAAAGATATCAGTCAATCTCTTCTAGAACAAGTGAATTGTATAAGGTACTATTTGGAAGAGGGAATTCATATTACCTAGATCTTAATATGCTTGGATTTCAAAATGTCAATAATTTACTTAATCGAATTCAAGAAAGGAGAAATAGATTTATGCATGGGGAACCAGAGGCAATTGACGATGAATTAGTTGAAGAAATGGTTGATAAACTTAAGCTAGAGCATGAAAGTTGGATCTGTGTGTATAATTTGAGAGTGGCCAATACATCTTAATTTTAATTCATATTTGAGCCTAAGTCGATTGAAAGATAAACTTACCAAAACCCTCAAACCCATCCGAACGTCAGAACATCCGAACGTCAGAACATCCCAAGATCCCCCTACTTCTCCACCATCTCCGCCCCTAACACATCCTTTCCTTTTACAAATAGCACGACATTACGGTCCCCATCGCGCTCCCGGATTTCAACACGCAGCTGCTTGTCCCTGTCCATGGTAAAGGCTTCAAAGGCATAGACATATTTTCCAGTATTGCCCTGGGGAATGACCGTGTCTCTCATAAGCTCTCCTACTGGAAGCAGCTCTTCCTCGTACGATATCCCCTTCTTAGCCCTGGCCTTACTCTCAATGAAGAACTTGATGAAGTCAACCTTGTAGTCGATCGTAGCCTCATTCGAAACCAATACAGTCAGATAGAGATACTTCCTGTCATAGGCTATCACCCCCACATAGGCTCCCATCCCTGAACCAATCTTCCCAATCTCAATCCGCTTCTTCTCCATTTCATAAACCTTATGCATGTTTTCAGTCACTTGGTCATCATGACTAGCACGATTGTTTAGTGCAGTGTCCCCCACTCCTTTTTCCTTGCTGCTTTGCTCCCCTTTCCCATCCTTAACTTCTCGCTCCTTCTCACCTGTCTGCATGTCTGATGATTCGAACATCGGATTGTCCTGATCAACACGATATACATACCGCTCCAACTCTCCATCTTCCTGCAGATTGATAATAAAGTAGTAGTGCCCCGTCTCAGTGGTAACAAACAAGCTGGTCTCCGGAACCTCCGGCGCCTGGGGGATCAGTTTCAATATCTTCCCATCATAATCCGCAAACACTGACCCTACTCCCAGGTCAAACTTCTCCACCTCACTCGGAAACATCAGATACACGAACTTGTTGTAAGTGATCAATACCTCAGGGGGCTCTTCTTGTGCATGGACTCCCAGGGACAACAACATCAGAACAGCAACCAATCTCATTTTAACAACTCATTAACTTTCAACCTAAATATTTATCAACGGAGATCTTAGCCACCATCATTTCAGATAAAATGGATACCCGTCCCTGAACACAATCTTCTTATCACTGTCTGTAATGGCATCTAGCCCATCAGCCAGATCTCGTACTACCCTGGACCTACCGCGAACAGCCACCAGGCCATCTCTTTTAGCATCTTTCAATACCTCACCAGCACCTGGGATCTCATTGATGGGTATCCCCTCCAGACCATCCTTCCCATATGCTTCCCGACTAAAGGAAATGATCTTACCCCCAACTTCAATATTGGTAAATGATATCCGCACCCGATCTCTCCCAAAGGCAACATTCCCCCAGATAATGCTGTTCTCTGGCATAGTTTGTTCACCAATGGTTACTGACTCTGTCAACCTCACCCTTAGCGAAGCTTGATTCCCAACCTCCTGGTCATTATGTACCACCACAGAAACAATTTCAGATGGTGTTGAACCATTAGGCTCGTCATCCCCTGTACCCCCCTTCGAATAAAAACTGAATTCCATATTTGCTGAACCACTCCCCGCCCCCTGCCCATTGCTCTCAGCTCTATGCCCATTGCCCTCAGCCCCATGCCCTTCGCTCTCAGCACTATGCTCTTTGCTCTCCACCCTATGCCCCTTCACAACCACCTCAACCCTTTCCCTGGTTTGCCTGGTCGTTAAGCTCTTATCATCTCGTTCCTTCACTTCCTTCTCAGCCAGCCAACTGGCATACCTAGATTCCAACTTGCTACTTTCTGGGTCATGCTCTGCGTCATACTTACCACTGTCTGTCTCAACACGGCTCCCCTCTGCCTCAAAGTAGTCCTTGTCCATGATCTCTTTGAATGGATCTTTAATCTCCCGGTCACCCCGCTCCCACTTTTCCATCCGCTCCAGGGATTCATCATAGAGTTCTGACTTCCTGGGCATCACTACTTCCGGTTGCTCTCCTATAGGTGGGATCAATAACGATGGACCATCAGAAGCAACTTCACTGGTATCAGAAACTGGATCGGTCGTACTCGTCAGGTCATCGTAGATCACATAGCTACAAAAGGGCACCCCAAAGACCCCCAGCAAAACAAGTAGCTGATTGGTCAAAGTGAGATTCTTAAAGATCAGGAAGACTGCTTTCATCTGATTACCTCTGATTTATCGACAATGACGAAATTTTCTATTCTTAACCCATGAGGATTGTCCAGACTCCTGCTGATGCCCTTCCGCACTACCTGAAACACATTGGAATCCATCCTTCGCGAAATGCTGTTATCCCCGGCCCAGGTGGTCTGTACTGCCTTCACCTGTACCTGGATGTTATTGATGTTCCTCACCTCTACCTTCACCTGCTCAATATCAATCTCGACCACGGCATTGGCTTCCTTCAGCCTGGCCAGCACATTTTCTCTTCTGTAGCTATCATAGAGCTCCCTGCCTGACTGCCCGATCAGCTGAAGCGCCCGTTCGGTATGCTGCTCATAACTATTCTCATCAAAAGAGAAGAATAAGGTATAGAAGTCCCTGACATGATCCTCGACCATCAACTCAAAGTCTTCCCTGGTCACAACATCCATGGCACTTGCAGCAATCATATTTCCGGATGACTCCAGCAGATATACCTTGCTGTTGGCCTTTTCCAGCTCCCTGGCCGTGTAATAGTACAGCCCGATAAACGCACAACTGAAGATCACAACTACCAGCAACAGACTCACCCGCAACAGGGTAAAGGAGGATTTATAGGTAACCAGATTCTTGAGCTCCATTACTTTTTATTTTTTAAGGTTTTCAATTGACTCAATGGACCCCGCCCCAATAGCTTCGATGCCCCGGCAGTAGCCAGACCCATAGCCAGCGAACCAAGGGGTGACAAGGCCCTGCCCAACACATCTTCACCCGCCAGATAAGACCCGATCTTAAACGCACTCAGGTACATCCCAATCATGATGATATCAAGGACAATGAATGAAGCCAGGTTCATATCTGGAAAGTCAAGGATCAACCCCGTCATCTTACTCTGGATCAGACTAAACAACAGGATCACAATCATGGTGGCAAAACCATTCACATACCCGTTAAACCACCTCAGCCCATTACCCTTCCAAATCTCCAGGAGGGAAAAAACCAGCGCCAATGGCCCGATAATCCTAAAGACCTGGATCTGTGCCCATGCTAACAATGTCATCACCACGCCAATGATTGAAAGCAACAAAACTTCAATAGCATGTAGAAACCTCACAAAGCTTCCCATTGCACTGGCTTCCACAATGGCATTGGGTGGTAAACTGGTTACCCCAACATCCTCAATGTCTAAACCCTCACTCTCAATCAATGCATTTTGCTGCTCTCGCAAAGCGATGTATTCCTCATATGACTGGCTCCTCGAGAACTCAACCTTAACGTCATTGTATACCCCCTGGAATACCCCATCAACCAATGACATAAATGGATCATAGACCGAAAGAATTAATAAAATAACCGCAGCACGGATCAACCCGGGTTTTAGATGTTCCCAGGAGAGATATTCATGATTAATGACCACTTTGACATAAACGATCGCAAGATTCAGCAAAAACAGGAACCCCGCCAATACAAAGGCGACCCGCAATGTCTCTCCCTGAACCCGCCCAATCATCCGTGCAACCTCAGAACTGGATAATATGTCATTGACTAACTCAATCATCGGAACTAGTCATTAATGAAGGAGGATCCATCTTTTTCATGGGCATACCCTCATGGAGCAATGGTATGTATGCATAGTAATCAGATGAGAATAAGGCATACTTTCCTTTGGAAACTTTGAATAAAAAGAAGTTATCTGTAATTATCCCCGATTTAATAAATGGGATTGCTGGACCCAATTCAGCTGGAATCTTCTTTAAGTCAAGGTCACTTGATTTGGTAAAGAACTGTCCTTGAAGTTGACTTTTTGTGTTTCCATTTTCTTCAAAGAGACCCAAATTGATTAGGGTATCATTTTCAACCGTTACTAACATGAATGGTTCTTTGCTATCTGATTCACCATACCATCCTTCCCATTCCTTAAGTTCATTCTCTTTAGAAATTGTACTGCATCTAAATAATCCGATGGCCATTATTAATACCATTAAAATGCTGTATTTCATGATTTGTCTTTTCGTTGAATAAATTGTCTGATTGATTCTCGCAAGTTCTTTCCTGCAGCTCCTGCCCTTTCCTTTACATATTTTCCTGCCTGCCCCAATGCCTGTGAACCTTCAGCAAGTGCAGGTGCTCCAAGCTTTTTGGTGACCAGGACTCCTGTTGAGGTTGCCACAGTGGTCAATGGTGCAATAGCCCCCAAAGCTGCATCCCCAACAATGTAAGACCCAATACGGAAAGCCGCGAGGTACATCCCGATCATGATGATATCAATGGCAATAAAGGCAGTCAATCCCACATCCGAAGCTTCCAGGATAACACTGGACATGGACTCTTGAAGCAGACCCAAAGTGACAATCACTATCATGGCGCCAAATCCCCCTACATACCCATTGAACCACTTCATCCAGTTCCCCTTCCATAACTCTAGTATGGAAAAGGTCATGGCCAAAGGACCTATGATCTTAAAGATCTGGATCTGTGCCCAGGCAATGATCAAGGCAACTACCCCGACTATACCCAACAGGAAGGTGACAATGCTGTGGATGTAACTAACAATAGTTGCGGTAATGCTTTCTTTTATTACGGCAGAAGGGTTAGCAAATTTGTCGACTGTGCTAAAGGAAGAATCTGATTTAGATGCTTCCTCTTGCCTGGCCAGGTCTTCCTGCCGCTTTGCTATATAATCCCTGAAGTGTCTCGATTGATCCTCCCTGGATTCTTTGATGTCATTATAGATCCCGTAGAAAACGCCATCGGTAACTCGCATAAAGGGAGCATAGGCGGTCAGCAATCCCACTACAATCAATGACCGCAGCAACCCTGGCTTAATGGTGGCCCACCCCAGCTGGCCGGACCCCATCAAAGACTGAACATAGATGATGGCAACATTGATCAGCAGGAACAATACCGCAAAGCCATACCCTATGCCGGCAAACAGTTCCATCAACCCTTCAATGAAGTCCCTAATCTCCCTGCTACCCATGATATTCGTTGCCAGATCTTCCATTCCTTATAAGATTATTCGTTCGGCCAGCATGGCTATCAGGAAGGCAGTCCCCCACCCGATCGCTGGTGTATAGTTTTGTCTCATGGCACCCTGCACCACAGGCAACAGACTAATCGCCAATACCATTTTGATAATATTCAAGATCGTGTCATAACCCCCGCGAGAGAATCTACTGACATACTCCTCTGAGCCACCACCATCCATCACATCATATTGCCCCAACTCAATGTCCTGTGGCAACGCTACCGTACTCCTTAAGTAGTCATTCAGGTTACTTTCAAAATTGACTTTGGGTCGCAGCTCTGCAATTTTCTCATTGAGCTCTTCGATGATCTTTTGCATTTCTACCCGATGCTTGGCATTCAGCTCTTCCAGCTCTGCAGCTGTCCAGGTCTCTTCATCAATGAACTCTACTGTATTTGAGATACTACGATACACCGCCATAGTCTTGTCAACAAAGAACTCATGGTCTAGTCCAAACAGGCAGGACCCGTCATCAGATTGCCAGTCACTCCAGGTGGACCCTGTGTAGGCACTGTATATATCCTTATACTCCTTCAGCCCACAAACAACCTTTTCCGAAGTAGTAGCAATTTCATAGACATACTTGGCCTTCTTGGCATAGTCAATAGGGCGTTTCATTTTCTCAATGTCTTCCTGGAGCTTGAACAACTTGTCCAGGTTGTTGTCCATATTAACAAAGACATCCATCTCACTCATCGCGCCTGTCAGTAAGTCGATGACTTCAACCGCAGCATCGATCTGTGCCACAGCTCGGCCGGGAGCATGATAGAGAATGATGAGTACTATACAGGCTTTGAAATATTTCATAAGGATTGATTTGGATTGGTTTTTTTCAGAGCAACATATTCATGGATAGCTGCTTCAGTACTTCCCGTCTTCTCAGTCAATTCCCGCAAGGCAGCCATCTCTTTCGGATCTGTGGTATACAAAAGATTGCTCTCTGGACTATTCTCGTTGATAAAGACAAAGGGCTCGGACCCGAACTTCACAAAGAATTCCCTTCCTCGCTCACTATACCCAAGACTTTCCAGCAGCTGAAGGTCCCGACTGGTTAGGCCCAGCACATCCCGCAACACCCGTTGACTGGACTCGTCAAGGTTTTTATGTTGCAACAGGATCTTGATATCGGTATTGATCTTGATGGCATCCAGGATTCCTGAGCTGGCCAGATCGTTTGCATTTTGGGTGATCACCGTGACCTGCCCGTTCTCCTTCCGGATCGTCCGGTACAGGTACTCCACAAAGGTCTTCAGTTCACCTTTGAAGATGGACCAGGCTTCATCGATTATAAAGGACTTCCGCACACTTAGCGGCAACCTCCGGATCTTGGAAAGGATCAGCTCGGTAATGATTACGGTGTAGATGGGATACAGCAGTTTATCCCCTTCAATCCCTTTTAGGCTGAACACCACAAATGGATATTCCTCAATACCTGACTTTTGTTCTTTGAACACCCACGCATAGTCCCCCGACACAAATGGCCTCAGCACCAGCTTAAACGCCTCCAGGTCGATGTACTTTCTGATAGGATCATTCGCCTCAAGCCTTCTGTCAAACGCTTCCACAAAAGCATAGAACCCTCCCACCGAACAGTCATACATGGACCCCGCTCCATGCCCTTCGCCCTTCGCCCCAAGCTCATAATACTCCCCTATCATATCCTTCAGCACCTGGCTCTCCTCCGGCTGCAACTCCTGATGCCCTTTCCAGATGATCTTTAGAATAGTGTATATCAGGTTCTTTTTATCTGCCAGTGTTGCTTCCTTGTCCTTTCCCATCCCCAGATTCAAGGCAAACACATTGATCCCTAGTGATTCCCTGTCTTCAGAGTCAAAGTACCCGTTTACCTCCTTACCCGCTCCGCCATTGATCTGCCGGCACGTCTCCCGGTAAGAATGTCCTACATCGATGATGACCACCTGGTAGTTCTGGGCGATCATCTTGTGGTTGAGCCCATTAGCCATAAATGATTTCCCCGACCCCGATGGCCCGATGATCACCTGGTTCACATTGGTCACCAGCGCCGAGTCCCAGAAGTTGACCAAAACAGGTTTTCCCGTCCGATCGAGAAAGTGATACCCTTCCGGATCTTCCTGGTGTGACATCTCCTTAGGGAAATAGCTTGTAGCCAGCTCAAGGATGCCGAGGTGATTCCTGTCCCAGTCTTTTCGGTTACCAGGCAGGCTGTACATAAAAGCCGGGAAGGACTCCAGTGTCTCCACCAATGGCACCGCCCCATACATCCTTGAAAAGGCACTCTTCACATGTTTGACCTGATCTTCCAGCTGTTGAGTGCTTTCATTAGCCAGGATGACATTTAGCCCGATATTGACAGCAGAGAGATCTTCCTCGTAAAGCAAGGATTTATACTCAGCAAAAGCATCCAGCTTGACCCGCGCAAATGGTGATAGAAAGCGTACAAGCTTCAATGGGATGCTCTGCGCATCCAGCGCCGATGTAACCACATCGCTGTCCAGCAGCTCAATAGAAATACTGGTGATATGATCAAATGGCAACCCCATGCACACTGGATAAGAATAGGACACTGGTAATCTTGTATGGTGCATCGTCCCGAATGTCCCTTGCTCTCCCCCGGCCAGACCCGGATTGGCAATACCCCCGGCCAGGTCACTACCCTCCTTGATCAGGGATACAACTTTAAAGTTCTTGTCTCCAACCAGGAAGTCTTTAGGACCCACCTCAATGTCCGGCACCACATAGTTCTCTGAGTCACCCTTTTCATGAAAGTCAAAGGTCCAGAACTTATACAGGATGCCAAGTACATCATCGGCACCCATGGCATTGAGCGATAGACCATCAAGTCCATTCATCTGTCCCTCAAATGAGTTGAATGTTGCCTGATAGCGATCCAGGTGTTTGATGGATTGAAAGGGTTTATTACTGAACAGATAATCTTTAGTAGTGAATAGTGGACTTAATATCCCATGATTGAAGGGTCTTGCCTTTCGTTCGCTGAGCGTTATGGCAATAAACAAGTCAGCTTCCAATACATCTTTCAGATGCCAGTGCCTGAGATCATGATACGTGGTAAAATCTTTGATCTGAGTAAAATCACTTTCATACGAAGTTTTGTAATAGAACCCGATAAAGTTGATCAGCGTGTTTACCGGTAAGGTCTTAAACCGGGTACTAAGCTCCTGGGAGAGGTGAGTCAGACCATTATGGTCCTGAGTAAACAGCCCGGGCAAAGTGACACGGAATAGTTTTGTGACATCCCCATTTTGATTCAGGATCAGTCCCGTCTCCCTGTCGACGGCATGAAAAGGATTAATCTTCTTTAGCGCGGTTCGTCTCATTTCGTAACAGATAGGGAAGATGCTGTCCCCTGTCCGAATAGTGTTTTTTCAGTAATAGATGAATGATTTGACCACGTAGATAATCCGGATAACCCCGCCTGTTCTCCTTTTGTATAATAACTGAAATCATCAGGAAAAAAACAAACAGCCCACCAGCCAGGATAGTGTTCACAAGACTGACCAGTAACAAGGGGATGATAAACAGAACAAAAGCCAGAGGCGTCAGGCCCATAATTAGGAAGGGCCTGTTAAGGTTTTTGAAAAGTAGGAGGCTTACCCTTTCATTATGTTGGTGATCATCATGCTTCAAGATATCTTATACAAGATTTAAGAAGCGAAATATTACCACATAGACTACCGCAGCGACACCCCAGCCGATGAGGTATCTTTTACCCTGCTCCTGGTCATTCACCAGTTGCCAGATCACACCTACCAGCCCGATGATCAGAGCGACAATGATGATGTTCTCAACGATACTTCCCACTGATTGAGTGGCATCTTCCACTTCATCGTTGAGGTCATCAATATCAAATTGCTGAGCCCTGGAAACCAACGGAAAGAATAACAAAAGGATTAGGAAGTTCACACCAGCCCCAATAGCAGCACATTGTCTTAAGATAGATTTGTTCATAGCAGTTCTAAAAAATAAATAATTGTATATAGTAGTACTTAAAATTCAATTTCCTTATCCGTCATCCACTCTCCCCTAGCCCCCTGCTTACTGCCCACTGCCCCCTTATTTCTTTCGACTTTACTTTTTCCTCCTTGTCCTTCGCTTTCATCCACTGTACCTTCTTGATCAACAAAGCCTTGTTGTAGACTGACGTCAGCGGAACTAGCCCCCTGCTTACTGCCCACTGCCTCCTTATTTCTTTCGACTTTACCTCTTCCTCCTGGCTCCTCTCTTACTCCAGACCTTGCCTCCTGCCTCCTGCTTACTGCCCCATACCTACTGCCTCCTACCTCATGCTTACTGCAACTTTCTCCTTTCTCTTCTACAGCTCCTGTCTTCTGCTGACTTACTCTCCCAGTCCTCTCCACCTCCCTAATAGCCTTGTAAGTGCTCACTAATTGTTTTTTCAGCTCCTCTTTAGAGGGCTTTCCAGATTCATTCACTTCAGAAATGATATGCTCATCTGTTATAACTTCTTTAGACTTTTCAAGGACCCCTGGATTGCTGGTATCTACTGTCACCTTACCCTTCTTTTTAGGTAGTAGGATAAACACGTACCCCATCACAATAAAATATACAACTAGCGCACCAACGCTTAAATACAAAGGCATAGAATCAATATCACATTATGCAACGGAACATCCGAGAACCCGAATGTCTTATTAGACGACCGAAGATTATAAATAATGTATTAGCTGCCAATATAGGGAACTTGACTAAAAAACACAGTTATATATGAAAAAATATAAAAATTTATTTGGTCAGAACGGCATTTACTTGGGGTTTCGACCTTACATCAAAATTTTAAAGATCTTTTCGAAAGGGAGTAAGAATGATCCAATATAACGTACATTAGAATCAGAGGCAAAGATTCTGAAAATATCTTTTGTAAAATCCATGTTTTTTTGAATCGAGTCCATCAAACAAATGTTTTCTAATATTGGTTATTTCTATTAGGGATATATTTATTTTTATTTCGACCTTTCACCTATAGTGGTTTCAATTATTTGCTAAATGAAACATCCCGCTTATATTGTGAAAATGTCAGATAATTTCCTTTATTATTTTGTCTTAACTAGTCAGGAGGGTAGTGAATTGTTGACAAGTGAATATCACTTAAACAAAGCTGGATGTTACACCGACGTATATTTATGTCAAAAGAATTCTCCTCATGATAAAAGTTATATCAGAGCTACTTCGACCCTGGGAGAATACTATTTTACTATTAATGTAAAGAATCAGAAAATCGGGACAAGCATACATTATCGTACTTTCAGAGATAGAGAAAATGGAATTTCAAATCTAAAGACGATTAGTCCGGTTGCTTCCTTTATGACAACTCTTAGAGATCTGATCTTCAAGTAGCTAGTAGACTATCTAATAAGCATTCCACTAGAGATCAATCTTTTCAAACTGTTTAATGACCCGCTTCCGGTCATTTTCTGATAGATTAAAATAACAGGTTTGGGTCTCATTTAAAGATGAGATATCCTTGGTAAATTCATTCTTCTGATCTTCAGTCAATTTAGAAGCAAATTCAAATGCTTCTGACTTTTCAGTATTCTGACGATATGAAAATATCTCAGCAATGGTTACTGAATCTAGCCCAGCGATTAGCTTTAGTTCTGATTCTGTTGCCTCTGTGATAATAGTAGTGAGTGAGTTACAATGTCGTTCACATCCCTTGGTAATTGGGATACTCTTACAATCATCTGTATCACATTGTCCATAGGTGAAGTAAGACAGGCAAAGAAATACAAATAGTAAGTTAGTTTTCTTCATTAGGTTTTGTTTTTTGTTGATAGAACACCCACCAAATTAAATAGCAGAATAGCCAAACGGCCATTAAGCCCAGAGATATTTGAAAGAAATTAATTTGCTGAGCATATTCACTGTTAGCATCACTCATAATTTCATACAAGAGGTCTATTCTGCCTGATCCTCCCTCCTTTTGAAGCACTGCAGCAGGTACATGTCTGGCAATATCATTGGCGTAATAGATGGATATTGTGGCAAACACCCAGGCTGGAATAAACAATAGATATGTAAACTTGAAATTATTTTCTGGTTTCCGATAAGAAGTGCTGGCAATCATCAATAATGACCCGGCAAGAATAGAAAGGGTCAGTGTAACCAGTGAATCAGAAACATCAAATATAGCTTTAATGTGCTCAATGAGTTCAAGGGCATCTTTTTGTTCCTGATCCATAGGTTGGCTGGGTGAATCAATACTAAAGATAATAATCACTCAGATAAATAGCTAAAAACGGTAGAATAATTATTATTTAATCTTGACTTTACAAGTTTTGGATAGTGATGTATGTTAATTGAATATTAGGGTTAGTTCCATGGAAGATTAACCTCAATGGATGTTCTATTCGGAAATCTTTCTCCAACCGCTGGAGAAAGAACATCAGCAAGATATTTCTCGACCCCCTCCATTTGATTCCTATTTACAGCAGCCCATGTTACACGCAAATTTTGATATTTTGTAATTTCATCATCATTCCTGTGAGCACCTATTCTGTCTTTTATTACTCCGCTTCCAACCCTTATGGTTGTTCTATCAGACCAAATAATATAAACTCCTGAGAGATTATTAAAATGTTCGTGATCAATATTCAAATTATTAAAGCTACACCAATTATTTGATGCACATTTTATCCATTCTACATTCATAGATTTATGATTAAATTCATTTATTTCTTAGTGCTTCGGTGAATGCTTTATTATAAAATTCAGTTGTCTCAGTTTCTTTCCCTTTAGAAAAAACATAGGACATTCCTAGCTGAAGTAGTTCTCCTGCCAACACGCCCTTATGTATGAGTAATTTTGAATTATTGTCATCACGCAAAGCCTCTGTCCTTTTTAGCCAGGAATGATAAGGCCCACCCACACTAAATCCGTACTTAACGAAATCTGGATTGTTTTTGAATCCATGTAATTCAGAATACAAGGTTTGAAATCTTTTAAATACTTCTTCAAGTTTCAAGCTATCGATAGTAACTTTTTTTTCTTGAATGATTTGTGATGTTTCTAAACTTATAATGGTTTCAGGTTTCTCATTGATTTGAGTATCGACCTTACAAGAGACTTGGCTTAATAAGCAGAGAATTGTTAGTATGCTTTTTATGCAAAAACTATTTTGAGTTACCATTTGGACAGATAGTTAATTAAAGATAACTGAAATATATTTCAAGTCTAGTATTTTTACTTCTTCGGGTATTGGCTTTTAGTTATTAGATCTAGCAATATTAAACTTGATATTCCCTAATCTCACCTAAATACCTAAACGATGAAAAAGCTATTTATCACGTTAGCTCTGTTAATTTTTACTTTTTACTTTAATAATTGCGAATCTGTAAATGATACACCAAGCAATTGTTGCAAAGTATGCTCTACAGGTAAAGCATGTGGAGATTCATGTATTTCCAAATCAAAAAACTGCAATGTTGGTCCTGGTTGTGCATGTGATGCATAGCACAATAATTTTTAGTCTCTTGATGAGAAGTATGGATGTCTGCACTTAGTCACAGTCCAACTCCCATCTACCTTCTACTCATCTACCACCTACTAGCTACCACCTACCAATTACCATCTACCACCTACCACCTACCACCTACCACCTACCACCTACCACGTACCATCTACCATCTACTCATCTACCACCTACCACCTACCAATTACCAATTACCATCTATTCTTCATCTCGTCCACTATTCTTTATTCAGTATTCTGTCTCCTTTTAACTGCCATACTTTTTAGATGAATGCAATTTTACTGGCTCACCGATAAACGTTGCCACTTGGAAAAAAAATAGTCCGGTTGGCGATTTTTTTCACTTCGTTTTCCAAGAAAAGACAACTTATTATCTCACCTATAAGCCAGTGTTCAAACCGCATCATTAAAAATTATTATTCACTTAAAAGTTTAAGAAAATGAACACTTTAAAGAACAGCGTAACATTGATTGGTAGATTAGGAACAGAACCTGAAGTAAGAACATTTGAAAGTGGCAGAAAGCTCGTAAGCTTCCCTTTGGCTACCAATGAAACTTATACCAGTGAGGATGGTAAAAAGGTTACCGATACGCAATGGCACAACATCACTACCTGGGGTAGAAATGCTGAGAATGCCGAGAACATCCTCAAGAAAGGATCGTATGTCGCACTTAGAGGTAAACTGATCTACAGGACTTACAAGCAGGATGAGACCACTCGTTATGTTGCAGAAGTCCAGGTACTGGAATTCCTGAACCTCGGGAATAAGATTGATTGATCAATCTATATACAGAAACTCAAGAGAGCCTCTTCGGAGGCTTTTTTTGTGTTCGCTGAGAACAAACACTCACAATATTCTGTAATAACCTATATGATAATTAAATTAGCAAAAAACTAAAAAAAATAGTATTTTGTTTCAGTACGAAAAGTTTGACGGAGGTAGTACTGCCCTATCTTATTTTAGAAAATGTGTGGAAGATATCTGCAAAGAGGTTGGGGCACCTGTTCCGGATTATGCTACGATCTCGAAGTTTTACTTCGATAAAGAGTATTCACCCGTAGATGTTTTTAGGATGACAAATGATAAAATCAAAATCACGAAAGCCAAGATCACCATTGAGTGGACGGACCAGTATGGAACCGACTCCAGGGATTTTTCAAATGCAGATCAGATCAGGAAGTTTTTTGAAGCCTTCCCATTACTGAAGCAGTATATTCGGAAAAACAAATAAGATTCAGGTTCAAACCTTGATAGAGCAACAGGCTGATCATTGATGATCCCCTTCTTATTACTTTTTATTTTTTGTTTAAAAGACAGATTAACCTATCAGGATTTAAAACTCCACCTGGTTTAATTGCTCAATGTGTTTTTTGATTTCATCCCGATGTTCACTGATGAACTTCTTCAATATATAGTTGGAAAGATTTGTGATCGTCCCATTATCTGATGTTAATCGGGAAAAGACAGAATGTACCGTCTTGTCAAGTCGGACATTGTTCATTGTCATCATGAACTCTTCTTTTCGGGCTGTATCCAGGATATCAGTAAGTTTGTTTGTGGTAGCCATAGGCGCAGGTGTTTTCTCTTTAATTGGAGGTGATAAGGATGTATCCTTCAGTTTAAAGGACTTTTCTTTTGTGGTTCCGGAATTTCTGTCTGTTAAGATGACAGTATATTTCCCCGGTTCCTCGTAATTGACCTTCCCTGGCTCATCACCTTCATAAGTACTACCATTCCCGAAATCCCACTCCAGGTCCAGCCCCTCCCCTTCCGACTTATTATAAAAGTAAACTTCATTCTTCTCCTGCTCTACCTTATAGGAAAAGTCAATGGTTGTTGCTGGGGTTTCCTGGGAAGGGGTGTTACCAATGGTACTCCCGGTCCCAAGGTTAACCGGACCACGCGACCTTTTTGCAGGCTCGTCCTTTACAGACTGGCTCAGCTGCTTTAAAAGGTCCTTTTTATTTTTTGTCTTTTTATCGTCCATGACATTATACTTTAACCGTACTTTCTACTCCTACTATCGAAAGGATCTCTTCTCCCCATGGTCTGATGTATTTGTTGTAAAAGGCCTGGTCTTCACCGAAATCCACAGTGTTTACAGAAACTGCAGCTTTAGCAGGAAGATTAGGAATATAAGATTTCATGAGTGGTATACCATCGAACATGGGATCCGACTCTGCTGTCTCAATGATCTCCTTAACAGACTTCAGTTGCGTGCTTACCTTATTAAGTAACCAGTATACTTTGGTATCCAATCCCAGCTCTTCACGCTTTGGAATTACCATCGTTTTGATGAAGTGAATGATTTCATTAGAGGAGTCAATGTCCATGTCGCCATGTGAAGAAGGAACGATGATGACATCCGCCATCATATAAGCATTGAGGATGTCACTGCTCTCAACGTTACCCGGAACGTCAAACAGGACAACGTCATAATTTCCTTCAATAACATCTGTGTATTTCTTTAGGAAATTGCTGGCTTCCATTGGTAACAGATCATACATCGGCACATCATCCCACTGAGTGTCTCCATTGTACTCCGCCTGGTTTCGGTTCCGACACTTTACAATACTTTGCTGTTTCATGTCCCCATCAAGTACCAGAACGGAGCAGTCAGTGTTATGGTAGAAGTTAACGGCAGCCCAGTTTGTTAATGTGGACTTACCTACCCCACCTTTAAGGTTAGCAAAGAGAATTAATTTTGTTTCCATGATCTAAAATTTGCAATATCTAAAGCAATTATGATTTATCTAAAGAATTAATGAAAGCAAAAAAACAATAAGTAATGCAAAAAAGCAAGAAAAAAAGAAATAGATATATAAAACAATATATCAAGCAAGCAAGCAATAAAACATTATAGCAAGATATATATTAGTAAGTATAGCTATCTAGCTAGCAATATATCTATATATCTAGCTAGCAAAATAGCAAAATAGAAGGAATGAAAATTTGGATTGTGGAGGAGTGATTTTGGGAATTTGAAATGTCATCATCCAAAATCTGGTGGATTTATGCTGGAAGAAAATATTCGATTTAAGGCCCTTCAGAGAGTCACTGTTGAAAGTAAATGTTGATTTAGTGTATTGGCCTACAAAGTGTTTTGGATCTTTTAGCGGGCTTAAAAAGGGCCTGTTTCTTAAAATCTTGGTTTTACTTAGCAACGCAAGGTATAATATGCGCATCTGAAAAATCTACACTTTGTTCCGATTCTTTCATTCTGCCGCAAATTCGACCTTGCCATCCGAGGGACCGGATGGGAGAGCTACCTGCACTTCGTTTGGATAGCTGAGTAACTACATGAATGAATGGAAGAGAAAGAAAAATTGGAAAAGGGGAGACCCGGAAGACCCAGAAAGAGTAATGTTCGTAAACCCAGGACAGTTTGGTTGACTGATACTGAGTACAAAACTCTTTTTTCAAAAGCCGAAAAGGCAAATCTAGATTTTTCAAAATATGCCAGAGAAATACTTTTGAATAGAAAACCAGTTTTCTATGGGGAAGGGTATAAAAGCATTTTCAACGAACTTCATAAGCAGGGAGTAAACATAAATCAGGCGGTAAAAAGTCTAAACGAAATAGCGATCACCCAGGAGATGTCTAGAAACCCGGAACATTTTGCTGAATTATTATTGAGAAATCAGGGTGATATTCTGACCCTGGTTGAGAAGCTTTTGAAGCAATGATTTTCAAGATTCTGAAGAACTATTCCTATGGCAATATTGGGAAAGCCATAGACTACCATGAGAAGAAGGTGAAGAAGGGTGTGGCCACTAAGGACTACATGCTTTCATCAATGTCAATGAATTCCGGAACTGCAATAGCGGATACACTCTCTTCACATATGAAACTGAATAACCCGGGAAAGAGAGGGGCACACTTTCATCATATCTCAGCAAATTTTCCTAAGGAAGATAATGTATCTCTTGAAGTGAAAAGACAGGTGGTGATGGAATATCTTAAAGGCATGGGATATGACAGTACGCTACACTGTGCCTACCGCCATAGCGACAAGGCACATGATCATTGGCATGTATTCGCCACGGCCTCTAACATTGAAGGTAAACTAATTGATACCAGAGATGATCACATTAAAAGTGTCAAAGTCAGCCGGGCACTTGAAAAAGCTTATGGATTGCGAACCCTCAGATCTTCCAAAGAAGAAAAAAGCGAATCACTTGATGTTGATAATTTCAGATATGCCCGAGGACTGGCTGCCTACCAAAAGTTAGTTGAGAGTAGGTGGGAAGAACCTGAGAAATACTTTGAGCTGGCATTTCAACATGATGGCCAGAGGATGACGAATGAAGAACTGCGGGGATTGTATAAAAAGAATGGTGCCGAAGATTCATTCAGGAAAATGATCGGGATACTCTCAACAGCTAACCTCATTGAGCCATCGCGAAGAAGCCTGATCTGGGAAAGGGCAAGAAAGGTAAAGAAGGAAGCTAAGGACCTGGCTCATTTTGTTGAGCTATTCAATGATGAGTCCCAGGGATTTTACGCCAGATACCTGGCTAACAAACATGAAATAACCTATGGCTTTCAATCACTATATATAGATGGACCCAAGCTAAGTAAAGAATTCAGTGCAATAGAACTGAAAAAGTATTGGAATGAATTCACAAAGACTGAAGGGAAGGCTATTGGTAATTCAGGTGAAGATCAGGAGATAGACTTCTATCAGGTCAAAAAGTTTGTCAGGTCAAGAATTCAAAGATTGATCTATTACTCGGATTCTTTTGAAGATCTTTCGGTACGACTGAATCAGGAAGATATAATCCCGGATCTGGTTATCAGAAAGGATGGAAACAGCTCCCTGACCTTTACTCATATGGGATATAAGATTAAATCATCAGCTATGAAGCTGGATTATAAATCTATTTGTGGAAAAATTGAATCACTTAAGGAGGAGCAACAAACGTTTCTGAAAAATATATTAAAGGAGAGGGTACAAAGAAAGATACCGAAAGGAGGGAAGCAAGTATTGAATTCCGCTATGTTTTCCCTTTCAGGAAATTCTAAACAGGCGGCAAATGAGGAAGAGAACGAACAAAAATATAAGTATCGAAACCGTGACCTCTAAATTATTCACATATTTCAGGTTGTTGCGCATTCCCTTTGCTAATTTGGCTGAATGAATAACGCGGGGAACCAGCTCAACCTATTACTGATCTTATTTATCACATTACTCACGGGGTTCTTGTTTATTGAATACCTGGTAATATTTGATTCAGATGTTCTGGGAGCTTTTGGTTCTGGAGGTATCCATATTGTCAAAGAATATCTATTACCATATCACCTGGTTTGGAAGGTGCTATATGTATTTTTCATCTTTATGCTAATGTCCACCTCTAAAAGAAGAAGGACAAGTCTGTCTGTTAGCGGGATCTTATTTTTCAGTGTACTCACTTTACTTTCCCTGACATACCTCGTCTCAATTCGTGAGACGATTACATGGATGAATATTCAATTACATCTGGCCGCATATCCTATATCTTTTTTTGGGCTTTCTATTGGGGTGGCCAGAATGGCTCCTGATTTTCTTAATTCGATGGGATTTAATGTCAAGAACATCTCCAGGGATGAACGAGTTGGGTTATCACGACACAAGAGTAGATACTTCGATATCAAACTGAAAACCCAGAATGGACCACTGATCATTAATTCTCCATTCAGGCACACTTGGACAATTGGGTCAGCAGGGAGCGGAAAGTCCAAGTCTATTATTGATCCAATGATCTATCAGATGATGCTTTCGGGGTTTACGGGAGTAGTTTATGATTTTAAAGGCACTCCATTAACGGAAACAGTGCTCAAAGCACATCAATACCTTCAGAATAATAGGCCAGGGAATTATACAGGCAAACTGCCTGAAGTTAATATGATCACCTTTACCAACATTGAAAAATCAGTAAGACTCAATGTGATATCTCCGGAATATATAACCAGTTCCCTGGCTGCCAAGAATGCTGCCACCTCACTGGCATATGCATTGGACAGGGAGTGGGTCAGAAAAAGAGACTTTTGGTCTAACTCTGCAATTGGGTTAATTCATGCTACCATATGGAACATGGCAAAGAATCACCCTAACTATTGTACCCTGCCACATGTCATTGCTGCTATCACAGCTGAGACAGACCTGTTTACCAATTGGCTTGTGCAGGATGATGAAATAGCCAGACTGGTGAGACCGATTACTGAAGCTCTTGAGAAAAAGGCTAACGAACAGGTTCAGGGTGTATTGGCATCCGTACGAAATCCAATGAACAGTCTACTGAACCCCGAACTATTCTGGATCTTTTCAGGAGATGATATCAATCTGCAGGTAAACAACCCTGAACATCCTCAATGGCTATGTGTATGCAATGACATGGATAGGAGGGAGGGGATTAGCCCAGCGCTATCAGTACTACTTACCTTGCTTAATAAGGTACTTAACCGCCCGGGCATGCGACCAGTCCTATATGCTATAGATGAACTTCCGACAGTTTATATCCATGGGCTATCAGATTACATGGCGACATGCAGATCCAATGACAATGCAGTATTGCTCGGTTTGCAAACCTATAGCCAGTTGGAAAAAGAATATCAAAGAGATGAGGCAGCCATTATCAAGGGAAACTGTGCCAATCAGTTCTGGGGTGTTGTTGATGTCAATGAAGCTGAGAAAGTCTCTAAGGCGTTTGGTCAGTATGATAGGGAACGTTCCAGCACAAGTATTGGGGATTCGGGAGCAAGCGACTCTTTTAACTATGAACGAGTTGATATACTTACACCATCTGATATCAGGACAAAGAGGGCAGGAGAATTTGTTGGTTTTGTGGCGGATGGTAAACCAGCGCTGTTTGATGCCAGGTTTAAAATGTTGGATTCTTATTACAGGAATACAGAAGGTGAAGTATCATTTCCTTTGAGATATCCTGATCATCAATACCTCCAAAGTCTTATTGAGGCGAATTATCAGACTATTTTTGAAGAAACTAAAGAGCTACTGGAAAATGTATGATTAATTCGGAAATTGAGAAGAAGCTAAATTTTCAGGCAGTCCTGGGCTGGTTAGGAATTACTGGATTAAATGAAGTGAATGATCACTTCTGCAAGTTTCAATACAATGATGATGAATATATCTTATACAAAACGATAAGTGGAGACAAGTGCTTGAGGCTCCGTACCCTAAGCAGCCTCACTGCAGCTCAGTTCCTGTTGCTAAACATCCCGGAGAGGACACCTTTACAACTAGAGAAGGTGGTCAGGCAGGTCTCCGAGCTTAGTAAGGACAAATATTTCAAGCTTCCGGAATTCCAGGTGGTTAAAGAATCCCAGATACTCCCTAACCTCTTGCAATTAGATGATGCAGTGGATTATTCACTTGATGAAGAGTCTAATCCATTATTCTTTCAGTTCTTAAATACCATTGAATGTATTGACATCCAATTTTTTACTTGTAAGCGAGATTGGGAATTTTGTGGATGTATCTACCAGAACTCCAGATTCATCAATGCCATCCGGTTTAACATGGGGATAAGTGAATCAATTCTCACGCGAAACAGCTATTTGCTCAGCCTGAAAAAATCTGACAAGTCATCTGCTACGATTGTTTCTGATATTAATCATCTGATCAATAACAAACTGTATCTGGAAGACAGTAACTTATTTCTTTTCAAGTCTTTCAGACCAGCTATGCCCAAACTTGGATTTGATTATGACAAGATTTCATTCATCATTACTGAAGATGATTATCAAGTCGTGTTTCAGTCCCTGCTCAACCATTTGGTTAGTACAAAGGTTTTTAGCTCAGCTTCCATATCAGTAGATCTGGAAAATAAACACCTTACCATCCATATATCTGGATATGGGAAAAAGCCCTTTACAATTGATCAACTGAGTGAACCAATCAAACAATTAATTCGGGGAACACTCAACCCATGGGGTCAGGCTGGGAAAGATCCACATGAAAAGTTTCTTTTAGAAGAAGACTACTTTTTTGCTTCAGGCGATCTTATCCAGGAAGTAAACAGTAAAGCCAATGACCAGGTACTGACAATTCCCTTTAAGAGGGAGATACTGGCCCCTTTGTTTAATCATTATGGAAAACTGACCAATAAAAAGCTATCCCTTCAAATTATCTGATAAAGGTATATATACAAGTTTAGTCAATCCTGGATTATCTTTAACTAAGATGTTTGGATCAATTCCAAGTGAATCATTTTTTAGTCAGCATGAAAAAGCAGAAGACAAAACCTAAAAAGAAACCGTCAAAACTATCTGCTTCAAAAAATAAATCCAGGCGTCTTGCATTTGAATCAGAGTACTTTACGATAAGATCAATTAAGAAACAAACAACTCAAAAAGGACCTTCAATAGTAATTGTTTGTGAGCCTGAATCTAATATCAGCAAAGATGGTTCCCGAACAAAATTCGAAATCTCTCTCAATGAACACAATGAAGTAGTCGAAAGTGTTCAGCCATTATCAGTAGGGGATATAGTTTCGGCTCAGATTAAGAGAGAGCAAATTGATTTTACGGTAGTCAATAAAGTGATATCTCACTTTATCAAGGTAGTTGAACTAGTGGTAGAAGGCAGACTGGCATTGGATCCGGTTCTGATTAGTGCTGATGGGGCTGAAGAAATATTTCTCATGTTAGAGGATTATTCAAATCCTTCTAATTCCAGGGATTCGAAACTCGACTGGCGCAAAGTTCATGTTCCTGCTATTTATCAGAATTCCATCAAACAGCTTACTGCTGGTACCTATGTGAGTGTTAAGTGTAGACCGATAAATTATTTCAATTCTCATACTCGAACCAATGACATCCTCTGGGAGGCCTTTGAAAAAGTAAAAAAATGTAAATAAGTCATCAAAGTAATCGATATGTTAAGAATTTTCTAGGATGCACTTATTCTACACAATTGTAAGTGTAATAATACCCCTCATGAAGTGGGTATCCATATTTAAAGACCTCAAATTGAGTACCATTGGTACTTATTACTATATGACCATCAAAGACTTTTCTGAAGTTATCTATGTCAGCGGGTAGCTCTCCCTCAGTAGCCCCCAGATTTGTCTGAAAGATCATCTGAACGCTTCCGTTAATTAATCGTTGTAGTGCACTGGCATATGGGTGCCCATGAGTATTTCCATCACCACACGAAATTATGGCAACCTCAGCCTGGATATCATCCAAAAACCTTTGCTCAGATGTATTATCAGCTCCATGGTGATTAACATGTAAGACATCAATGTCTTCACTATCCCTGTTTAGAAAGTCTGCTACAGCAGCTTCAATCTCTGCATTTTCTGCTCCGGCTTTTCTGCCAATGAGATCACCTGAAATCAGATAATCGAAATCCATAAAGGAGAGTAAAAACGAGAGGCTTCTTTCATTCTCCGTGTTAGTGTACCTTACCTGGCTGTCTCTTCCTCTCACATAGCCATTTGCTGCCAGACACCTCATCGCAGCCTGAGGGCCTAGTACAATCTCGTAATCCAGGTCAAATCGGTCCTCAATTGAAACTCTTTCAACACTTTCTGTGAAGTCTATGTATCGCTGATAGATCGTCGAACTGGGCGGACGCTCGTCCCCGCGATCTACGACAGTAATAACTTCAATATCGTCATTGGTATTTTCCCGGTTATCAGGGCCCAGTACAAAACTGGTCTCATACAGGTTTCCATAACCCCCCGATACAATCCCTCCAATATGGTCTGCATCGTAGTGACTGACTACAAGGTAATCAATTTGGTCAATATTCTTATCAGTCAAATATCGATGGATGATGGACCCGGCATCCTCCTTGGACAACCTGGAATACCCCCCAGCATCAAAAAGTACAGTAATCACTGAATCTTCATTTACCCTGGAAAAGATCAATGTCGCATCCCCTTGCCCGATGTCAAAATGGGTGATCTCAATATTCTGCTGAGCCATTGAAGCAGCAGAAACAAACAATAAAATCAATGCAAATGGGACATTGAGCATAACCGAAAGATTGGTAATTCACTTTGAATTTACGCCTGATTAGCTTAAATTCAAATAACTATTTAAGTTATTTGCTACTTTTATGATTAACTCCACCACCAAACCCAACCAGCATGGCACCCTCCAATTCACAGACTTCAAAGAAGGTCCATCCCATTTTTGATACCACACAAATTCCACCCGACGAGCTGAGAAAGAGTGAGCGGGTATTACAATCTACCTTTCTGTTCATTTTTATCATTTCTATAGTTGGGGCAATCTTATTCGCTAATGAGAGCTGGGGCCTTCTGTCATTCAAACTGGACCTTGCTGATAATTGGTCTGACATATTTACCAAATACCTGTTTATCATCATTGCCATTGAGCGTGCAGCTGCGGTCTATATTGGCCTTGATAGAACAAAAGCTAAAAGAGCATGGGATAGAAGAATCAAAAGGGTTAGAGAGTTACTGGAAAGAAAAAGGGTTGAGATAAGTCTCGCAGACTTGGTACAGTTCCATGATAGAGAAAAACACATCATGGATGAATTCAAAGGGCAGAAAGGGTTCTTGGGGGTTAACCCTCCGGGTGACGGAAAAAATACAAGTGGGAAATATGATAAAGAGCTGCATAAAGAAGAGTACCTGGCCTATTTGACAGTAACCAAAAGCGTTTACGAATTCAAGAGAACGAAATACGAAGAGATTACACATCAAATGACAACAAGATTGGTTTTTGTGGGTGGAATGATCATTGCGGTGATAGGCCTAAGCATCTTCAATGACATCTTTGATGCCAGCTCTCTTGAAGACCAGGCCAACGGCTACTGGTGGCAGATGGCTGCTTATAGACTGGCCGATATCGTGGTAACTGGAGGCCTTCTAGGTGGAGGAAGCAAAAGTTTCAATATTTTCCTTGAAACACTTAATCAGCAATTCAACAGAATCAAAGATCCGAAAGGGGAGAACTGATATGAGACTTTCAATTCTTTTGCTGTTATTTGCTCAATGTGTTGCAGCTATCGCACAGGAAACTCCTTGCATTCATTGTGTGTCAGTAACAGAGGTATGTGACTACCCACAATTTGATACCTGTTGTGATGATGCCTCGCTTTCAACGGACGTACAATCGAGGCTTAATACACGCACCCGTAACAACAACTTTTACAATACACTCCGTATGATCCATCCTCCGTCGATACTTTCGGGGGGTACAGTCACTAGTTTTACCATCAACACTCTGGGCTATGACAAAAAGAATTTCATTCTGGATGCTGATGTTAGATTCCCAATCAGCATAGGAGGACCTCGGTTTGGACTCAACACCATACACATCATCCCACGATTTAAAGTGAGGATCTTTCAGGATGATCCGGATGTGCCTTTTGGAATCAAAGGTGATACCAGCCTTCCTGTTAGAACCCCTAGCACAATGCCTGGAATTGCATGGTACTTTAGCTTTGATAAACTCTGGAACCCTGAGGCCTCATTTAATAGTAGCTTGAAACAAGCAATTGCAGACTTAGAATACAATAGCTCCAAGGAGAGGAGGGAGGCCCTGAGACCTTTCCGAGACAACAAGTACTTTGGTATTCACATATTTCATCACTCCAATGGACAGGACGGGATAGGAATATACGCCAATGACTCCGTCAACCTCTACAATGGTAACTATGGTGAACAGGTTGTCTTCGAACCCATTATCGGAGGACAGAGAAAATTTGCCATCAATGGCGATTTTCCATGCCGCGATGGCAAATGCCAAAAAGTAGTAGATAGGAATAAAAACCGTGATAAGGAAGCATTTATCAAATCTTCCCGTGGAGTAGTTTTCAATTGGAGGGTGAGCTGGGAGAATCATCCGTTCAGCCTTTCCAACCCGGAATTCCGGGACCTCAGTGACTATAACACGAGATATAACATGACCTTCCCTGAAAAGTCACGGATGATTGGCAGAAACCGACTCAATGCCAGGTTTTCTGTACAGATGATACCTAAGCTGATTGAATACATTGTTGATAAGGATAAGTGGTGTCTTATAACCCCGGAAGCAAGCTATGAACGCTGGCGCTTCATGGCAGACTTTAGCTATATTCTTGATAGAGACTACTACAGAGGACCGGACATGTTGTCCTTGGAGAAGGTTGGGTTTTTCGGAGTCAACAGGAGGTTTAACGCCTGGTTTACAGCTTTTCATGTGTTAAAGAGGTCACAATTCACAGCTCTCTTTGCTGAAGTCGGGTATTCCGGCTCGGATAGGTACAACATATATTTTAATCAGAGCCTGTGGCAGATCCGCTATGGAGTAGCATTTGGTTTCTTTGACCAACATAGTGCCGTAGAACATAGATTTTAATTAACCTAAAATAAAATATCATGCCTGATCAATTTGAATGCAATAGCCTGATTGAAGTTGGTGATGAAATCTTCATCAGAAGAGGCCCCTTCGGTGGTGGAAACTCTAAATGTGGGAACACATTGGTTAAGTACAAAAAAAAGAATTGGGAGTATAAAAAACTCAGCGATTTATGCAGCCCGGGAAAACCAATATTTCAAATGACCCGCAAGTCGGCTAAGAAGAACAATACGGGGAGTGGTGGAAACCAGATAGTGTGATTAAACAAACTCAGTATTTCTAGCTATATCTAAAATGTTTACTAAAAGTTAGATTTTAGTATTGGGGACTATATTTTCTGATTTTTTCAGAAATAAATTCTTTTTTTATTCTCCGATAAAATACGACCATTGATCGATCAAAAGCTTCTTGTTAACCCATAGTTACTTCATCCACAAAATTCTGAGCATTTCAACTAACCCTTTATCCCACATTCTTTTTAACGGGTTGGCACATATTTTGAAATAACTTATTCACCTAGGTAAATCTCTTACGCAATATCCTGGGAAGAATAAGTTAAGTAAATGAAATCAAATATTTTTTTAAGTTTTTTCCTTATCGGTCTTTTCTCTATAACTACCGTTTTTGGCCAGACCACATCCAACAGAAATAATCCCAACTGGAACACAAACTCTCACTGGACAGCCTCAGCACCCAGATATGATACAAATCGATCTGGTATACTAGCACATAATAGTAATGTGACCGGGAATCCATTTATAATCAACAATGGCCATACCATTACAATAAATGCTGGTGTGACACTGACTACTAACGAAACTTTTACAATCAAGGAGGGAGGAACACTTATTATCAATGGAACGCTAAGAGGGACAGGTTCAGGTAAGGAATTTAAGATTGAGAAGGGTACTCTGATAATAAATGCAGGAGGTGTGTTGGATTGGGCTGGATATTGGACAAGTGATGACGAGCCTTCAACCATCACGATAGATGGAAATGTAATGATTGATGGAGACATGTCTGTAAAAGTGGATATTACCGGAAACGGTAATATTGATGTAGGTGGTGAGTTGAAAAATGATGGAGGAAGCATCTTTGGATGTACTGACTACGGAAATGCCTGTTGTACTGGAAGTGGATGTTATTTACCCATCGAACTGAAGAGCTTTACTGCCGAACAAACAAAAAATGGAATTCAACTTGACTGGGTTACAGCTACTGAGATCAATAACGAGTTTTTCACCATTGAACGAGCTACTGAAAGCTCAGATTGGGAAGCAATTGCAAACATTCAAGGTGCGGGAAACAGTGACTTTGATATTAGCTATCAGTACCTGGACTCTCACCATCCTAATGAACTAACCTATTATAAACTGAAACAAACTGATTTTGATGGTTCATTCACTTATTCAGATGTGATTGTAATTACTCCTGAAAATTTACCTGCAAATGTAAGGTTGTTCCCTAACCCTACAATTGATAAACTTACCGTTGAATATTCAACTGGTAGCTTAGAGGCTTTTTCAATATTTGATAGTTATGGTTCAGCTGTTACAGTTCCAGTTTCACAGCAGAGTAGTTATTCAACTGACCTTGATGTTACCAACCTTTCACCAGGGACATATATACTCAGAATCGAAGGAAAGGAAAAATCAACTATTTACAGATTTATTAAAAGTCGCTAGTTGAATAACAATCAATTTATCCGGGCTAAACCTTGATGTAAGAGTTTCTATTATTGCCACGGTACCTGGTTAATTTATAGTTGATGGCTTACCCCAGGAAGCAATTCGAACTTTGGTAAACCTACTTCCGGATCCAAACCGGATGGATCAAATATCAGATCCAAACTTGTTGCTATCACATGTAGAGATTAATATTACTAATGCAAGTAATGAGTGATTCTCATTTTTTTAAGGAATTGATATTCGTTCAAGAGAAGTTTTCCTATCTGTTGCAGATGGCTTAAGCGTTAACCTGTCATCTGATAGATCTAAACAACATTTCAGAAATGAGTAAGGATCAGCTGGTCAAGTATGTAAAGAACTTTGTATCCCTTGATAATGCAGAAACTGAACAGTTTACATCATGTTTTGAAGAGATTCAGGTTAAGAAAAGACAATTTATCGTTCAGCCTGGCTTCATAAACAGGCATCGGACTTTCGTGGTGAAAGGTGCATTCCGGAGCTACATAATAAACAATGAAGGTAAGGAACAGACGCTTCAATTTGCAATAGAAAACTGGTGGGTATCAGATTTCAATAGTTACATATACCAACAACCAGCAACCCATTTCATAGTTGCCCTGGAGGATAGCTCCATACTGCAGATCAATTATCCTCAGGAAAAAGAGCTTAAGGAGATCAATCATAAATTCGAGACATTTTTTAGAATAATGGCTGAGAAAGGACTTGCCTTCGAACACCGTCGTATCCTTTTTAATCTTACAAATACAGCCGAAGCCCGTTATGAAAATTTCTTGCTGAACTTCCCCAACTTCGTCCAACGTGTCCCTCAATATGCCCTGGCTTCATACCTCGGGATGACAACAGAGTTTTTATCAAGAATCAGAAATAAGAAAGCCCAAAAGAGTTGATCTAGATCAACCTTATTTCTTGATCTACTTCATATTTATTGCTTTTGGTTAGCAAGACTTTTGTCAAGTCGATTTTGACAGACAATAAATAAAACCAAACAATACTTTAAAGCTTAAACATTATCATCATGAGATTTGTAACAAAGAAAATACATGCCTATCTGGATTATCCTGTCGCCATCGCATTAATGGCTCTTCCATTTATTTTAGGCTTGGGGACATCTAACCCATTTGCATTGCAACTATCCGTTGCGACCGGAATAGCTGCCTTGGTGCTGACCATCTTGACAGATCATCAATTGGGGATTTTCAAAATCATTCCTTATATGGGACACCTTATAGTAGATGCCCTGGTTGGAGTAACGTTTGTGCTTGCACCATTTCTATTTGCATTTGAAGGTTTAGATGCATTTTACTATTGGATGAATGGTTCTGCTGTATTGGTAGTAGTGAGCTTACATAAACCAGAACTGGTAACTTAGTATAAATGGTTTGAAAAGGAATTGGGAGTTAGATATCTGTTTAACTTCCATTTCTTTTTTGCGAATGTTTATGGTCGAACCACGCTTTGAACATACTGAATTTGTAATGATAAATGTAAATTTTAAACTTTTTGAGGAAAAAGATAGATCTGAGCTAGTAACGATGGTAAGAGCTTTGTACCATGAAGATCCTGGTGGGAAACCGATGGATTCAGAGAAGGTAGGTAAGACAAATAATTATCTTACTACACACCCTGACCAGGGTAAGGTAATGATCCTCTATAAAAATCAGATTGTAATCGGTTATTCAATACTAATAAATTATTGGAGTAATGAATTTGGTGGTAAACTTTTGTTTATTGATGAACTATATATCAAAAGGGAGTTTAGAAGTCAGGGTGTAGGCACTGCTTTTCTGAGGTATCTGGAAGACAGCTATAAAAAAGATTTTAAAGCAATTGTACTGGAAGTGAATCCATCAAATACAGCTGCAGTCTCTTTGTATAAAGGGAATGGATTTACGACCGCATCCAATCTGATGATGAACTATATTCTTTAGGTCATCATACATTAAATCATTTCAAATTAAGTAAATTACAGAAAGTGGTTTATGTCCAGTATGAAAATCTTTTTCTTAATACTCTTCATTTTCCCTTCCATTAGTTGCTTTGGACAATCCTATTATATTGGATTGGAGGGTATGGCAACAAGAACTAATATTCAAAACAGAGGTTTTCTGGAAAATAGCAAAGACCGAGAAGGATGGGGAGTAGGATTAGCTTTTCAATATCAACTCAACAACTACAGTTTCAGTACCGGATTGATTTTCACTCAAAAGGGCTTTTATAATGAATTTGTGGCAACAGATGCAATGGGAAATCCTACTGAACCACTTGATGGGAGAGTAACTTTTAATTACAATTATTTGTCGATTCCAATGAAAGGAGGGGTTCGGCTAGGAAATAGATTTGCTGGGTTTATCAACTTGGGAATTGTTCCCTCGATCTTGTTACATGGGAATGTAAGAAGTCATGAAATTGATGGAATTATTAAGTCAACAACTACAAATGTGACAAGTAGAGTTTCAAAATTTGATTTTGGTGTGCTTGGGGAATTTGGTCTTTGTTTTAAATTGAATGAATCTTTGCTAGTCTCAACAGCTTTTACATACCAACACAGTATAACCAGTATCACAAATGAGAACTATTTCTCTGAAGGGGATATAAGGCATTACGGCACAGCAGTTTCACTGGGACTAGCACACAAATTGAAACTCTAAACGATGAGGTAACTAACTGAATATGTTACCATTCACCTTATTCCTCGTTCTATTGAACCAAAAAATTAAATAGGATGAACATAACAATGAAACTGTGCTCTTACTGTACGTATATAGCAATGAGTGTCCAATTATTTTAATATTATATTTAGAGAATCACAAATGTTATAAATACCTGAATACTCTTGGTTTTTTCATTTATGTTTATTAAATTCAGTCACTTAAGCCCTTTATTTAGAACCAATAAGTACCTAAGCTATGAGACCACTAAAACACTGGAGCACCAACTCCCTTTCACCATAATTCTGGACTTTCTCTAAAATTTTATACTAATGTTTCTCTGAATTACATTGGTATGAGCAATTCATTATGGATTAATCCATAATAAGAGATTTAGCGATCTTCCTTAGAGCATCGATGCCCCTTTAACAGAGGTTATTAAGAAGCTGATTTGCATGTGTCCAGCTCAAATTTGAGCAGTTGCTGTTTTTGTGAAATAATAAAGTAGCAAAATGGTGGATAAAAGTGGAGTTTCCTCCCAAAGAAGTACCTCAAAAATTTTTGATACTGAGGGGGGCAAATCAAAATCTAACACCATTGAGATTCCTTCTATCACCCTTCCAAGGGGAGGTGGTGCCATAAAGGGTATTGACGAAAAATTTACTGTAAATGCAGTAAATGGTACATCTTCCCTTTCATTTCCACTTCCGTTTGCAGAATCCAGAGGTTTCTCACCGAGCCTGACCTTATCGTATAATTCCGGTAATGGCAACGGGATATTTGGATTAGGATGGTCTATCAACCTACCTTCCATCAAACGTAAGACAGATAATGGACTGCCTCGCTATTTAGATGAATCTGATTCTGATACATTTCTTTTTTCAGAAGCAGAGGATCTTGTTCCAAAGTTTAAGTTGAAATTAGATGGGAGTCTAAAGACAGATTCAAATGGTGATTATATTATTGATGAAAAGGACTCAAGCGATGGTAACTACATTATAAGGTTCTATTATCCCCGAATTGAAGGTCTTTTTTCTCATATTGAACGATGGTATAGTAAAGATTCAAGCGAAATTAGATGGAGGGTGATATCAAAAGAAAATGTGACTACCCTTTTCGGGTGGACTCCTGATTCGCGAATCGCGGATCCTAATGATTCTACGAGAATTTATGAATGGCTACCAGAATTTGCTTTTGATGACAAAGGGAACTGCCAGGAATATATATATAGAGAAGAAACAATTGAAAAGTTTCCAAAGGATTTAATATCCAATACGAACAGGTTCAGATCAAATAAACTCACATACACAAATCGATACCTTGAGAAAATCTATTATGGAAATAAGAATCCGTACAAAAGGTTTAATGATCCCCGTCCACCTCTATCTGATTATCTGTTTAAAACTCAATTAGACTATGGGGAATATAACATAGATGACCCAGAGAATTTTAATACGTGGGACTTTAGGAATGATGCTTTTTCGGATTATAAACCGGGTTTTGAAATTCGTACCACCAGGTTATGTAAAAGAGTTTTGCAATTTAACCATTTCACAGGGACAGATGAATATGATGGTATTGTACGTTCTTTAAACTTCTCATACGATACAGCTACTCAGAATGGTTTTACTTTTCTCAAATCCATTGCATCATATGGGTATATCAAGAAAGGAGGAACCTATTCAAAAAAAGCTTTACCACCACTGGAATTCTCTTATCAACCGCATGAATGGAACAATGAAATCAAATCGGTCTCACCTGAAGACTTGACCCATGCTCCGTCAGGATTGGAGAGTGGATCCTATCAATTTACGGATCTGTATAACGAAGGATTATCAGGCATTCTTACTGAACAGACAGGTGAGTGGTACTATAAGAGAAATTTGGGTGATGGCCATTTTGAAAATGCCCGATTGGTTGGTCCAAAACCTGCGGTTGTAGGACAAGGAGCTAAGTGGAGGTTAGCAGACTTGGATGCTGATGGGGCTAAGCAGGCAGTGGTGATGGATAACTTGGCCAATGGATATTATGAACTAAACGATAAGGAAGAATGGTTGGCCTTCAAGGCATTCAATGATCAGCCTAACATCGATTTTGCTGATTCAAATACACGTTTGCTTGACCTGACAGGTGATGGAAAAGCTGATGTAGTGATTACTGAGGACAATGTCATTACATGGTATGCCTCCGAAGGGAAAAATGGATACGCAACAGCTTCAAAGACTCCAAAACCATTTGATGAGGAATTGGGTCCTCATGTTTTATTTGCTGATTCATCACAGAGCATTTATTTGGCTGATATGTCCGGAGATGGATTGACAGACATCGTGAGGATAAGAAATGGGGAAACGTGTTATTGGCCGAATTTGGGTTATGGGAACTTTGGAGCTAAGGTAGCAATGGAAAATGCTCCAGTATTTGATTATTCAGAGGCTTTCAATCCGTCTTATTTACAGTTAGCAGATATTGATGGATCCGGAACCACCGATATCATTTATCTGGGGAAGAATAAATTTAGCTGTTGGAAAAATCTTAATGGAAATGGATTTGGAACTAACCCATTCGAATTGGATCCGTTTCCGGAGATCCATCCGTTTTCCAACATTACTGTAGCAGACCTTTTGGGAAATGGGGTCGCGTGCATTGTGTGGTCAAGCACGCTACCAAAAGATGCGGACAATCATATAAAATATATCGATTTGATGAACAGTAAGAAGCCACATTTAATGGTTTCTTACAAAAATAATCTGGGTAAGGAGGTTTACCTTGAATATACCCCATCAACTAAATTCTATTTGGATGATAAGAAAGCAGGAAAACCCTGGGTTACTAAACTGCATTTTCCTGTGCATTGTCTGTCAAAAAAAACCATTGAAGATAAGGTATCAGGGTATAGGTTTGTCACAGCATATAAATATCATCATGGTTATTTTGACCACTCTGAGAAGGAATTTGGAGGGTTTGGAATGGTTGAACAAATTGATTCTGAAACCTTTGAACACTGGGTAAAAGGAAATTCGAATAACATTGTTGAAGAGCCCCTGCATCAGGAGCCTGTAATCACCAGATCCTGGAAGCATACTGGAGCTTTTCTTGGCAAGGACAGGATATTAAATCAATTCAAAGAAGATTTCTGGTACAATGAAATGGAGCGAATCGGTTTTACTGTCAATCATCATGAGAAATCACTTCCTGATGCGTATCTGATAGCTGCTCCCGGGATAGGTCAAAACTTAATCCTCAATCTTTCTGGTGATGAATGGCAGGAAGCTATACGTGCATGTAAGGGCATGATGTTGAGAGCGGAAACTTTTGCAAAAGATGCGGTCAAGTTTGGGAATACGGATATGGCTCGTAAAAGGGAACTGACTCCTTTTTGGGTATCCTCCCATAACTGCGTTATTGAGTTAATACAACCCAAAGGCCAAAATACCCATGCTGTATTTGTAGTGAAAGAAAGCGAATCCATCACTTATCATTACGAAAGAAATGCTGAAGATCCAAGAATTGCTCATAATCTGAACATTAAATTAGATAGATATGGCAACATACTGGAATCTGCTTCTGTAGTTTATCCACGTGGGGTCCCCAATTCTAGTCTTCCAGCTGAAACGCAACAAGAACAAAGTAAGACAACGATCATTTACACTGAGAACCAATTTACCAATGATGTTATACTGGAGGATATCTATCGGTTACGACTCCCCTCCGAATCCAGAACCTTTGAATTAAAAGGAGTGACCAAGTCAGGCACTTTTTATAAACCTACAGATTTTGATAATATTTTATCAGATGGAAAATCTGAAAGTGTCCACTATCATGAGATTGATCGACCATTAACTCAGGGAAAAGCCCAGAGGAGGTTAATAGAGCATTTGCGATCCACATATTATCGTAACAATCTATCAGGGGCATTGCCATTGCATCAACTTGAGTCTTTGGCATTACCCTTTGAAAATTATCAACTGGCATATACACCAGAGTTGGTTTCAGACATCTTTGGTACCAGGGTGAATGATACCATAATCCTGGAAGGGAAATTTACTCATAGTGAAGAAGATAACAACTGGTGGATCCGTTCGGGGACAACCCAGTTTATTACAGGTGCTGAGACAGCTGGACATGCACAAAATAGGTTCTATGTTCCGATTTCTTTTACAGATCCATATGGGGCTGTAACCAAAGTCAGCTATTATGGGAGCTACCATCTAATGATAGAGGAAACGGAAGATGCATTGGGGAATAAAGTAAGTGTCGAACAATTCAATTTCAGGACACTTTCACCTCAAAAAATGAAGGATATCAACGGGAATTTCACTGAGACAGTAAGTGATGAATTGGGTCTGGTTAAAGCTGTAGCCATCATGGGTAAAGGTCAGCAGGCAGATGAGATTGCCGGGATAAATGAAGCAACCAATAGCACCGAAACTACACTGACCAACAATTTTTTTAATCTAGCTAAAACAGCGGAAGGTGTAACCGATTCTGATGGTCTGAGGAATATTTCCAGACAACTCCTTAATCATTCCAGTATACGTTTTGTATATGATCTGGATCGATATCAAACTTCAGGTAAACCTGTAGCGGTCGCAGCTATCTCGCGGGAGACACATTACAGAAAGCTAGATAGTAACACCGAAAGTAAGGTTCAGTTGGCATTTGAATACTCAAATGGTCTTGGAGAAGTATGCATGAAAAAGGTACAGGCAGAACCGGGTAAAGCTAAAAAAGTGACTGTGAATCCGGGTAATACAATTGCTGTTTCCGAAATAGATACATCTTCGCTCAACCCTAAACATCTTCGCTGGATTGGCAACGGAAAGACAATCAGGAATAATAAGGGAAATGTGGTTAAGCAGTATGAACCCTACTTTTCTGTTTGTAATGAATTTGAGGATTTTGAAGAACTTACTGAAGTTGGAGTTGTGACTGTATTTGAATACGATTCTGTAGGACGCTTGACAAAAACCCAGCTTCCCGATGGAACATTTTTGAAAACTGAATTTAGTTCCTGGGAGCAAAGAGATTATGATGCCAATGATACCTTACTGGATTCTTCCTGGTACCAGAAAAGGTCTAATAATCTGATAGATGCTCAATTGATTGCAGAGGGAAAGGATCCACTCAAAGAAAAAGCTGCTGCTGATCAATCAGCTAAACATGCAAACACGCCAGCTACCTTACACTTTGATACATTGGGAAGGCCTGTGCTGGCTGTGGAGCATAACATGAATATCCAGAACAATACGGATGTGTTTTATTATACAAAAACCCGTCTGGATGCTGAAGGAAATCTACGAACTGTCACTGATGATCGCCAGAACCTGGTCATGAGCTATAAATATGATATGTTGGGCAATATGGTCTATCAAAACAGCATGGACGCTGGACAAAGGTGGCTGTTGACTAATATTCTGGGAAGTCCTCTTAGAACCTGGGATGAAAGAAACCATGAAATGCAGTACTTCTATGACATCGCTCAACGACCAACCCATAGTAAAGTGATTGGCGGCGATGGGATTGCGCCCTTGGATCATGTTTTTGAGAGGGTTATTTACGGAGAAAGCTTATTGACTCCCAATCGCTCCAATGAAGCGACACTTCAGGGAAAAAATGTTCTAGGTCAGGTCATCAAACATTTCGATACAGGTGGTTTGATCGACACACCTGAATATGACTTCAAAGGACAGCCAGTCTCAGTCAATCGTAAACTGTTCAAGAAATACAAAGAAGTTACTAACTGGAAGGATGCGAATCTTGCAGCAGATCTCGAAGGAGATGATTTCATTTTTTCTACAGAAACCGACGCTCTTGGAAGGATTACCAGGCAAACTGCCCCGGACCAAAGCATCATTACTCCCTCTTACAACGAAACTGGTCTTTTGAAAGGAGAGAAGGTTAATCATTTCGATGTTACAAACAATGCATATCAAGGCGAAAAAGATTACATCATTGACATCCGTTACAATGAAAAAGGCCAGCGAAATAAAATCATTTATGGCAATAACGTATCCACAAATTTTTATTTCGATAAGGAGACCTTCAGGCTGAAACGGCTGGAAAGCAAACGACTCAATGGGGATCCGCTTCAGGATTGGTATTACACCTATGATCCCTCCGGAAATATCACTCATATTGAAGATAAGAACATTCCTGTGGTATTTTATAATAACCAAAAAGTGGCTGGGGTCTCGGAGTACACCTATGATGCCTTATATCGCCTGGTGGAAGCCAAAGGCAGGGAAAATGGTACCACGTTGAATTTTGGGACCTGTGACAATTGGGATGACAAACCTTTCAGGCATGCTCTGAATCCTGGCGATCCGATGGCTATTCGAAATTATACTGAAAAATACCAGTATGATTCTGTCGGAAACATAAAGGAAATGAAACACCTCGCTGCCGGGGGGAACTGGACAAGATCTTATACATATGAAACCAATAATAACCGACTCAAAAGCACTGGTATTGGTGATATAAATAACCCCATTAATTATACGAAATATAAACACCATGCAAGGCATGGTTTCCTGGAAGAGTTACCTCACCTGGAGACTATCCACTGGAATTTCAAGGAAGAAGTGGTATTGACCTCCAGACAACATTGCACTGACGACAATATTCCGGTAATCACATATTATCAATACGACGGTGAAGGCCAGCGGATCAGAAAGATCACTGAAAATCAAACTGTGGCAGGAGGGAACCCCACCAAGAAAGAAGAGCGGGTTTATGTTTCCGGTTATGAGCGCTACAAGAAGTATAGTATTCCCAATGCCGGGCTGGAGCGCGTAAGCCTTTCCCTGATGGATCAGGGCCATCGTTTCGTGATGGTAGAGACCCGTAATAATGTCGATGACGGGACCGAAAAGCAACTCATTCGCTACCAGTTGCATAATCACCTCGGATCCGCTTCATTAGAGCTTGATGGATCCTCGATTGCCAGGGTGATTTCTTATGAAGAGTATCAACCTTTTGGAACAACAGCATACCAGGCTAGAAATACAGCAATTAAGTCTGTAGCGAAGCGATATCGATACACTGGAATGGAACGGGATGAAGAAACGGGCTTGGAATACCATAAGGCAAGGTACTATTTACCATGGTTAGGTAGATGGTTAAGTAGTGATCCAATTGGGATCAAAGTCGGATTAAATCTTTTTGAATATGCTCATAACAATTCAATAAATTTTTCAGATTCACAAGGACAAGCTTCGGAGGGTGTTCAGCCTAAAACAGATTGGGAAAAAGAACGTCGACGACATACTCGAAAGAAATCTAGAGATTTGAAGAAGGCTCAAAAAAGCAGCTTAACTCTTGACCCGGTCCAAAAGAGAATCCAGGATGAAATGAAGTCGGGTTCAAGAAAGAGAACGCCAATCCAAGGGCATCATCATTTTGATATTAACGAGGCCAAAAGGCTAGAAGCTGCTGGAAAAACTGTTGATCCAAAAGTAGTCGGCGATCCCAACCGAATGACTTCTTTATATTCTGAAGTAGATGAAAAAATGAAAGGATCCCTCGATGGTAAGGATCTTACTCATCACAACGTTGCCGCAGAAATAGATAAAATTGAAAAAGCTAAAGTACCAGACACTTCTGCTGGACGACTGTCTGCCGCAGATGCATCAAAGTCAAGGTTGCCAGGTACAGTTGATATGGAAGCAAGAGCCAAGATGGATTGGACTCCTTCCACACCTAAGGGTCCGCCAGTTGACCCTAAAACTGGAATTGTAATTAAGGAGTCAAAGACAACAAAAGCTCTGCAGTGGGTTGGAGATAAATTTGAAAAACTAACCAAGAATAAAAAGCTTGTTGAGAGGTTAAAGAAATTCGGAAAAAATGTGGCTGAAATTGGAGCAAAAAGGGGCGCAAAACTTGTGCCATTTCTAGGGACAGCAGCTGGAGCAGCATCAGTGGTAACAGCCCCTAATGTATATGAAGGGTATATTGAAGCGGTAGGAGCTTCCGAATTGCCTATTGCAGCACAAGTCGCAGATGTTTCACTAATTGTCCAAGATGTAGGGTGGGAATTGAAAGACCTTATTGATCCGGACCAAAAAGCTGAACAGTGGGCTCATGAAAACCTTGGTTGGTTAGGATTCTGAAAGAATGGTTAATTCATTTTAAAAACGAGTAAACTTTCACATAGGATAAGAGAATTGAATAAGCAACTAAGCTGATGACAATCCATCAGAATGACTGGTACTTTAATGAAAGTCTTTGAAAATAGGACTACACTAGTGTGCTTGCGAAAAAGCTTTTAGAAAATTCTCTTAAACAACTGAACTAAAAAGTAGGAAACAATATGAATCTATTCACCGCAGTATTTGATGCAATTGAAAAAGTTTTTCAGGCCATCAAGCAAATAGCAAATCTTCCGCAGGATACACGTGATGAACTGCGAATCACCTTTGATGAAACTTTCAGGTTACTGGATACTTCATTGAATATGGTAATCATCAGATTGGGTGAGATTTTGAGAATTAGTGATGACTCAGCTTTCGCAGTAGAAGTAGGTCAACTAAACTTTGACCCCTCATGGTCACAGGCAGAAAGAGAATTCAGACTTTGTAGCGGTTTACGACACGTAGCGACTGAGACGAAGAGGTTAAGGCATAAGATTCTTAACCATGTGAGTGTTCAGGATTGGGATGAGATGCAACACCAGATTCAGGAAATTTTTAGGGGAGAAGATTATTTGGGCAATTATATCGCGGAGAAGTTCCAAAGATTCTCAGATATGACTATTGGCACTAATAAGGAAATGAAGCTAGTCCGGGATGAATTATTTGAATTTCAGAAAGCATTGAATACGGAACGCAGAAGATTGATCAATATGGAAATTGATTTATTCGACAATTTTTAGAAGAAATGGAAATGTGCCTCTTAGTCCTAAGTTTACAACATGAGCTGCAATACAAAATGTAAGCAATTAAAATACATCTGTTTGATCTTTAAAAGACTTTAGCTATGGCAAAGCAAAAACAATACACCATAACGGGGAAACTTGTTGACTTTAACAATAGAGGTCTATCTGACCTTAGAATCGAGGCATGGGACAAGGATCTAATCTTCGATGATTTTATAGGGGAATCCACATCAGATGAAAAAGGAAATTTCACCATTACATTCACCGATGATAGATTCAAAGAACTTTTCCTTGACAAAAGGCCTGATATCTACTTCAAAATTTATCAGAATAATAGACTAATTCTTAGCACTGAAAAGTCTGTATTATGGAATATCAGAAAACCTTCCATTCGCCTGGAAATTAAGATTGACCTAAAACTTGAGACTTCCGACAACATTTTTAAACAGAATGCAAAAAAATTGAAATCTCTGCCTGGATTAAAAAAGATTAAACAGATTAAGGAAGTCGATCTGTACTTATTGTTAACATCCTCCATTGACCAAAAAAGCATGATCCTATCATCGTGGAAGGATAACAAAAAGATATCTGAACAGGAGACCGAAGATTTAGCAAATATCATTGACCTGCTGCGTATTGCCAACAGCAGCATTGATATAATAAGTGCACTTTCAACGGATGGTATTGATAAAACGAAAGACCTGGCCAAGTACAACAGGGATTCTGTAATAGAAATTTTAAAACGAGAAAATTTAGAACTGCCTACCACTAAATCATTGGAAGACGAGGTGGACAACTTACTAGAAAAAGCTGAACGAGAATATGCTTCAGAGTTTTTCATGTATAGGATCATGGAAAACCCACAGCTACTTGATTTAGATGATAAATTATATCCTGAGCCATCCTCAGCCTTTAAGTCATTCTACAATGAGAATAAAGATTTTGACCTGAAGAATGAGGTACTTATCTCTCTGGAAACCGGTAAGCCGAACTCAAAGATTAAAGGGCTGGATAAGCCAATGCCAGAACTTATAAAGGAAATCTCACACGCCCAGCAAGCATTGAAATTAAGCAGCAACAGTGAAATGGCTGCTTTGTTATTTAAAAATCAAATCAACGTACGTAAGGCAGTCCAGACAACACATCAGTCTCTAATGCGGCACCTAGGCGTAGATGCTTCAGCTGCGATAGAGATAAAACGCAAAGCACAGTATTACCATGAAGCTGCTATGAATGGTTACCTTTCATATAAAGACATCATCTCTAGTCCATTCCTGATTGATATCCTTGGGAACTTGACTCCCGCAAAGAAGGGGGTCTTAGATGGGATTGGTAATAAACATAACTGGCAAGATATTGTTGAACAAAATGGATTAAAAGACATCAACAGTATCGAGGATCTCTTTGGATCACAAAACTATTGTGATTGTGAACATTGTAAATCTGTTCTTGGGCCAGCGGCATATTTTGTTGATCTTATGAGATTCACTGAAAAAAGAGTCCTTTACAGAAAATCAGATAATCTTAATGTAAAGATACTTGAGGAAGACCATCCTATCCATTTGAAGATGAGAAGGCCCGATCTCTGGGAACTGGAATTAACTTGTGAAAATACAAATAAGCGAATTCCTTATGTGGAGATCATTAACAAGGTAATCTCAACATTTGTCAAAAAACATTTAGGGGAAGATAAAACAATATCTCAAAGACTTCTGGAAGAACAGCCAGACCTGGAGTTTCTGTTACCATATAATCAGCACCTGGATGAGGTACGCACATGGTTATCCTTTTTCGAGCTTTCACGATTAGAGGTTATGGAGTATCTATATTCGGAGCCAACTACCGATGAGAAGCTTTTACTTTCATTAGAAACCCTCAATCTTTCTCAGGAGCAATATGAGGTCATTATTGATGGGCAGCTCAATGCTTCGGTTGATAAAGATGTACTTAAGTTTCGCCAAAAAAGCGGCTTGAGTGCTGAAGAAACAGAAGCTCTGATTAAAATGAATTTTTGGGAAGATAAGATATCAATCGTTCAGGTTAAGGATTCCGGGGATATTCAAAAATTTCACCTTGAATTTTCTACTAGTCTAAGTAAATGGAAGGGTAAGCTGCACCGCCTTATACGGCTTTGGAGATTGTCTGGGTGGGCCATTCCAGAATTGGATATCATTTTTGATTCACAATCTATAAAACATAGTAACCTTAATAAATCCGGGATACTGAAACTTGCAGCTTTCAAAAAGATTATAACTCTGTTAGGCCTGGATGTTGATGTAATTGCTGGGATCCTGACTGGAATACCTGATTCACATGAAGATATCAATCGACTTTCCTGGAAACTCATACTTCCTGACAACTGGATAGAGGATGAGGAAACTACTTTGGAAGATCTTCATTCAAATACTAAAGATGAGGCATTCAACCTTTTACTAAGATTGCAGGGCACATTTGGTGTTAATTCTCCTGATCTATTGGCATGCCTTGACCTGTTAAAGAACAAAATAGGTACTCAGAATGCTCCTAATAACCCTATAAAAATTGTTTTTGATCTTAATTCCTTAAATCAGATATATAGGTATATCCAAGTATACAAATGGACTGAAGCTGATTCATTTGAACAGTTCTCATCATTACTTAAGATCTGGGGGGGTGGTTCTACAGTTAGATTTTTAGATAACCCGATTGAAGATATCCCCGATCTTGTTTCTTTTTTGAATTCTTTTGCTGGGATTAAGATCTCAATTGAGGATCTCATCATGATCTTCGATAGTGAGTCAGCTATAGAAGAGGTAATTGAATCTGACAAACAAATTCTGCTTGGAGATGAAATTCAGAATTTGCTCAGAAGTGAAGCTTTTTCAGTTGGTAATAAATACAATCTCTTTTTTAACAAATGGCTCTCCATCGACCTTAAAGTATTGGATTATTATAGGTATTTCGTTGAAATTTCAAATTCAGAGCTGGAAACTATTCTTTCAGATACTGGTGGGGGTTCACCCGACGATGCAAGTATTATCACGCTTTCTAAGCTGAGAGTCCGACTGGAGATACTTGAATTCCTCGTCGACAAATTCAAGATAGATTTTGATTCATTATTAAAAATGGCTGAGGTTTCTCAGGAGTGCGACTATGTAAAATTAGGCTTCCAGACCTGGCAGGATAAAGAGTGGGTAAAAGAGTTGGCGTACCTGGGTAGTTGGATCAAAGAAACAACAGATCTCAGAAATTTTGATCTCTGGACCGTCCTACATGATGTTGAGAAAGAACCTGTATTGCCAATTGATGTCCAAAAGGCATTTGTCAAATGGAAGGGAATAGATCTTACTCAGGTAACGGAAGTTATCACACAAACAGATTCAATTAAAGAACTCAAGGCAAATCTGGATCGCATCGATTTGGGAAAGAAACTCAACTTAAGCAGTTCGCTACTTGAACGATTAAAAACTGACAATACCATTTCTGAGCTTAAAGATCAGAGCGAAATGCTGAAAAATGCCATAAGGTCTAAATATGATGATAACACCACATGGGAAGAGAAAATTCAAGATTACAGTAATAAGGTTAGCAGTAACCTTCGGGATGCACTATGCAACTATGTAGTTTTTAACAGTGGATTACGTTCAAAAGACTTCGGATTCAATAATTTGGAAGATCTGTTTGCTTATTTTTTACTTGATGTGGGAATGGGGGACTGCTTTACCTTAACGCGAATCGTTGCTGCTACCAATAGCCTGCAGGTATATATTCACAGATGCCTAATGGGCTTTGAAAGATCCGGAGACGGATCTGTTTCGGTGCTTTTGGACATTGATGAGCAGGAGGAGTGGGAGTGGAGAAAGAACTATCGCGTTTGGGAAGCCAACCGCAAAATATTCCTTTATCCTGAAAATTATATCGAACCTGAGATCAGGGACAACAAGACCCCTGAATTTAAAGAGTTAGAAGACGAACTACTTCAGCAAAAGCTGAACATGGAAGTAGTAGAAAATGCCTATAAGAAGTACATTCAGCAAATCATGACCCTTGCAGAACTAAAGGTTGCTGGAGCATACTATGACAAAGCTTATAATAGAATATACCTCTTTGGCAGAACAAACAAGCAACCAGTCGAGTATTATTATCGCCATGTAGAATTCTTAGAGAATGGTGGTGTAATATGGTCCAACTGGGAAAAAATGAACATATCCATTCCTACAGAAGATGTTTCTGCGATCAGATATAATGGGAAACTATATATCTTCTGGACTACCTATCAAAGAAAAGACATTTCTGATGTAACAGTTGGTACACAAAGCATTACAAAACATACATTCGATGTATATGCAAATTACTCTTATCTGCAGGTAGATAATAAGTGGATTGCACCCCAAAGGGTTGAAGTAAACTATAGAACAAGCTATCCCTTTGACCCATACTTAAGAATTGAAAAATTTAAAGGTATGGTGGAGCAGGAAGGCAATAGTTATAAATTCGGAGATAATGTGGATGAGGAAGACATTCGTGAAAATGTACTCAAAGCGTTTGAAAAAACGGTGTATCGCAAGCCTTATCCGGTAATCACAGATGACCGAAATATATTAGATCTTGACTTTATATGGACTGATAAAGAGAACGCTCTTGAGCCCAGATATCGGTATACCAGAGGTGTGATTGATGCCTTTACAAAAGAGATTAAAGTGAAAATACATCTACCAATCATTGGATGGCATGAGTTTAACGCCGAATTCTCATTCGACAGGTTTGACAGAATATTACATTACGGAACAGAAGCTCAGAAAGAAAAACCTGCCAAAATTAATCCGACAGATCGATCTTTTCAATTCAATTTCGGCCCGGAAAAACTGGAATTCATACTTGACTTCAGTGAAGATGGTACCGAATATGAGTTGAGGACCGGTAATTCTTCAGGGAATGATTGGGTTCGATTTAAGAGTAATAACGCTGAAATTAAAAGCGGAAATGTAAAACTGTATCCAAAGATTGAATATGTAGAGATTAGTGTGATCGAGAATGAGCGTAACCTTATCAAGCTGGCAGATCAAAAATTAATCGAATCGGAGGATCTCAATGCTTCAAGTAGCCTGTCATTTACCAATGAATACAGGAGTTATTTTGATTCCTTTACTGATTTTTACATTACTGATGGTACTGTCGATTTTGCTGATGGATATAACGACTTCAGGATTCAGCAACGGGATATGGTAGCTATTCTCACCACGCCTTCGGATAAAGACAGCAATGATGGATATAAACTGAATCCGCAACATATTCAGATGCTCTGGGATAAGATATCCATAAGTCTGGATGACCTCCTGGACAATAATACCCAGAGGCACGTATCCAGCCAGCTCAACTACAGCAACAGTTTTGGTAATTACTTTTACGAATTGTTCTTCCATATCCCTATGAGAATTGCAGATCATCTGAATGCTGCAGGAAAATACAGGGAAGCTAATCAATGGTACAGCTACATCTACAACCCAGCAGCAATAAAAGATAATTTTGAACGGCTTGCTTTCCCAACTGATGTAAATTGGAGGTTTGAGGCGTTTAGAAACATAAGTATTCCAAAGCTTAAAGAAATATATAGTGATGAAAATGCCATTGTAACCTATCAGCGAAATCCAGGTAATCCACATGCGATTGCCCGCCTTCGCATAGGAGCTTACCAGAAGAATGTTGTCATGAAATATCTTGACAATCTACTCGACTGGGCCGATTATCTTTTTCAACAGTATACACCGGAAAGTACAAGTGAGGCTAGGCACCTATACAACATTGTTAAATCAATTCTGGGTAGCAAACCTGAAAATGTAGGCAAGTGCAAAGACACAAAAGTACTAACATACTCAGATATCAATGTGAACGATAATTCTGATTTTATTTATAATCTTTTTGCAGTTGCACCTCCATCAGAGGATAATGTTAGTAATAAGCCAGGTCAAGCACCAGGTTACATACAATTTATTGAAACAAATTCCAGATATACCCACCTTGTGAACAGTGTACCAGGTTTACAATTGAACCTAAAAGAATCTAAATGGGAGTCGAAGACATCTGTAAAGTATCATTCATATGGCAAAGGGATGAAAGATGTTGCTGGAAGAGTAGAAAATGAGGAGCTACCAGATAAACATCTTGGAACCGCGTCCAAACCTGAAGTCTATATTGATCCGGACATTGACCTGATATTTTGTTTCCCTCACAATAAAGACTTCATTGCTTACTGGGACAGAGTTAATGAAAAAATTTATTATCTAAACAATTGCATGGATATAAACGGGGTTAAGAAAGAGATGGCGACCTTTGCCCCTGAAATAGATCCCGCTTTGCTAGCTAAAATGGTGGCTGGTGGATTGTCTTTCGATGAAATCACGGCTTCTCTCAGTAGCCAGCTTCCCAATCACCGTTTTTCATTTCTAATTGAGAAAGCAAAGCAATACTGCGGGATAGTTCAAAGTTTTGGAAGTAACCTGTTAGCCGCTATTGAAAAGAGGGATGGAGAAGAATTAACACTTCTCAGGGCCAGACATGAACAGAATATTCTAACCCTAACCTCTAAGACCAAAAAGAATCAAATTGAACAAGCCAAGGCAAACCTTAGCAGTCTATTGGAGAATAAAGCAAATGTAGAGCAACGCAGAGACCACTATGCAAATCTATTAGAAGAAGGCCTTATTGAGTGGGAGAGGGCAGAACAAATAGCCAAATGGACTTCTGGGTCACTTAGGGCAACAGAGGGTGTTATCCAGCTACTTTCTGCTGCATTCCACTTGATTCCACAATTGGGAAGTCCTTTCGCCATGAAATATGGAGGTATGGAATTAGGTGCCAGTGCCAGCAGGTTTGCAAATGCGTCAGAGGCGATAGCCAAGATAGCTGATAATGTGGCAATTTTAGCTGGACTTGAGGCCTCACATCAAAGGCGCGCACAGGATTGGCAGTTTCAGCTGGATACAGCCAACCAGGAACTCCTGAGCATGAATGAGCAGGTCAGATCCTCGGAAATTGCGCTGGCGCTGGCAGAGTTTGACCTGGAGGTACATGATAAGAATATTGAGCAGTATGAGGAATTATATGAATTTTATACCACAAAATTCACAGATTACAAACACTATACCTTCCAGGTACAGCAATTACAAAAGCTTAACAGAATTGCTTTCAATCTAGCCAATGACCTTGCAATGCAGGCGCAACAAGCATTTGAATTCGAACGTTTTGGAACTACAGTAAGCACGGGATTGATTAAGCCTGATAACTGGAATAGCGAAAAACTGGGTTTGTTAGCCGGTGACCACTTGATGACGCAGTTGATGCAGATGGAAAAAGAGTTCCATGACACTGACAAGAGGAAAATGGAGATCACCCAGCACTTCAGTATGCTTCAGCTAGCGCCTGATCAATTGTTAAAACTTAAAACAGATGGAGAATGTGATAATTTCACAATTCCGGAAGCAGCCTTTGACCTGATATATCCAGGATATTTTAGACGTACAATAAAATCCATAAGAATAACGATTCCTTGTATAACAGGACCTTACACCAATATTGGAGCAACGCTAACACTTGGCAATAATAAGGTCAGAAAAGACAAAGACAGTGCTTTGACGGATTTCAATTTTGGTGGAAATACCATGATCGTAACCAGCAGTGCTCAAAATGATGGGGGGCAATTCGAATTGAACTTCAGAGATGAAAGATACCTACCGTTTGAAGGAGCCGGGGCAATTAGTACTTGGACACTTTCTTTACCTAAGGCCAAACGCGCGTTTGACTATAACTCCATTTCAGATGTGATATTTCATATCAGCTATACGGCTGACTACGATGGCACATTTAAAACTTCCGTAGAAGGTAATCTGATTAGTGAATTGAATGCCATCAACAGCGGAAATGGCTATTTCAGAACATTTAGTCTCCGACATGATTTTCCCAATGAATGGCAGATTTTGTCAGGAACCACAAACGATTCTGATGTGAATTTGGATTTGAGAAAGGAACATTTTCCATTTTTTGCCAACATCGATGAGATAGAGGGGATAGGAACAAACTGTTATGTTTTATCAGCAGCAAATGATCTGGAAGCCAAAACGGGCAATGAGGGCATTACTAAAGCAGATAAAATGAAAATTAAGATTCCGAAGGCAGTCGGTAAGCAAGGATATAAAGATGTGATATTCTTTGCTAATTATTCTATCTCATAATATACAATAAAAAATACTGTTATATGACTAAGTCCCGTGTCTATCCAACTTACCCAGTGCTTATGATTTAGACCAAATCGATATAAGGAAGAGTTATATTGAAAATAATTTCAAAAGGAACTTGTTTTCTGGTTTCCCAGATGTGCTTCATAATGTCCGGTTTACTTGAGGGACTTAAGTGTAGAGAATAACACTGCCATTTTTAGCCTCAACATCAGTCTTTTAGTCGATATTCCATTGCTAAATTGACAAGCTGATAAAGTAGACTGATTTATGGATAGCAATTTTCAGTATACAGGCCATAGAGGGTTTTAAAAAGAGTTGATAGAAAAATTGCAGAAAGAATTATCTTACAAGTAAATTTCAAAAGTTCAAATTGAACTTTTAGAGAGTTTGAATTACCGTTATGATATTTTTGGTATTATTAGTTATAGCATTGTGTGTTATATAATATTTCTTATGTTAAGTAGATGTAATCCCATTAAGCATTCTGGTTCTTATTTTATACTTTCCTATTAAAGAAATTTTGGTCCAATAATAATGTATCGTGCGACTTTAAATTTGGCTCTTATTAATTATTAAAATAGGGAAGCTGATCAAATAAAATGGGTCATAGTATTACCTGGCCTGGGTTGTCATGGTTGTATACAAACCGCTGAGGTATTTATGAAAGAAAACATAGGTAATGACAATGTTTTCTTTGTGTTAACCAGACTTTCTTATCTGAAGATCTTGCAGCAAAAACTGTGAATTCGTCTCAAAGAATATACTAATGTTTATGTAGATCGAGAAGATCTTTTTGTACTACCAACTGAAAATGATAAGTACCCTTGTATTATCCAGTTAAATAATAATGGGATAGCTATGCATATGTTTCAATCCCCTGAAAATGATAAAGCTTTTGATAAAGTGACAAAACCTGTAGTGAGCAAGTAATAGACTTTTTACCGTTTTCATCATGCGTGCCTAGGAATTATCTAGTCTCTTTGACTACAATTTCACTCTGTCTTTAATTTCTTTTAAAAGTTTCATGATGTTATATTGCAATAATGGAATTTAAACATATAACTGATCAAAAAAATCGGTATTAAGGCATTCATGACATATTGGAAGTCATTGAATTTAACATGGTTATTTTTTATGATCAGCGGATTCTTTCCTCTACTTGCGCAAAGAGTTGAACAACCAGATAATCGATCCCTCCAAACCATTCCTCCTTCTTTTGCAGAAAAAATCTACTTGCAACTGGATGGAAAAGTCTACACAAAAGGCAATATCATCTGGTTCAAGTCCCTCGTCTTAAGCACTGAAGATCATCGACCTTCATCCCTGAGTGGTATTCTGTACGTGGAGCTGGTAGATTCAGATCAAAGGATCATGGAACGAAAGCTGATCAAACTCGAAAAAGGGATTGGAAAAGGGTTCTTCGAACTGTTTGAATCTTACGCTCCGGGCACCTATCTCATCCGGGCCTTTACCAACTGGAACAAGAACTTTGGCCCCGACTTCTTCTTCAAAGAATACATTCAGGTATTTGATGATCCGAGCATCTTGGGACAGCCCATTAGTAATGTGAAGCTCATCAAAGAGGAAGCTCAAGCATATCTGTTGACTGCCAGTTTTAATCCCCTTGTTGTCGATAGCCTATACCAGAACAAGCTCAAGGTCTCCATCACCCTGGATGAAAAAGTAGATTCTATGTTTCTGAAAAGAGATAAGGAAGACAATTACCTCCTGAACTACTCCTTTTCTAAAAACAGCCGATTGGCCCGGCTAAAGATGCAGACAGAAAACGATGAAGTTTATGCATCTACAATCATTTTGGATCAAAATTCTTTGGACATTCAGTTCCTGCCTGAAAGTGGTGAGCTGGTACATGGACTTAAAAGTAAATTAGGATTCAAGGCTTTGGATGCCAGTGGAAAGGGCAAAATGGTAGCAGGAGACATCGTTGATGAGCAGGGCCAGTTAATTAATTCCTTTCAGAGTAATACTCTGGGCATGGGAAGTTTTATCCTGGATAGTCCTGACAGTACTAAAAAATACTATGCACGAATAAAGTCAGTTTACCCTGAATCGAAAAGCTTGCTGTACCCACTGCCGAAAGTAGCTGCTTTAGGAAATGTCTTAACCATAGAAAAGCATGGAAATAACCTGCTTCTAACAACACAGTCGAATTACATGAAAAATGATAGTATCTTTTTAATGATTTCTCATCGGGGGAATAGGCTTTATGATCTTAAAGTAAGACTATTGCAAAACGGAACCTCAAAACTTGAGATACCCTGTCAAAAGCTTCCTGAAGGAATTATCTCATTTACCATGATGGATAACTCAGGTCGACCCGTAGCAGAACGCATCTACTTCAATGAGAATCCAGTCTTTAGAATCAGAATGGAGCTATCAGTGGATCAGGAGTCATACGAAAAAAGAGATGAAACAAAGCTAAATATAGAAACCACAGATCACCAAGGCAACCCCCTCCCAGCCAAATTATCTCTACTGGCCATCAGCAAGAAACAACTTGGAAGTATTCAACAGGAACGTCAAAACATTCTGTCGTACTTCTTACTGGATTCCGAGCTAAAAGGAGAAATTGAAAACCCGGGATTCTATTTCAACAAGGACAGCAGCATGCATGATCACCTGGACGCTTTGATGCTGACCCAGGGATGGAGGAAGTATAACTATAATAAGCCTGACGTTATGCTCACTAATTTGCCAGAGACCCGTCTCACCATTTCAGGACAGGTGAGTAGTGTGTTTTCTGAGAAAAAGAAAAAGCAGCCCAAATTGACACTCACCACCTTTGGTAACAATCCAACTGTGGATGTGCAGGAGGTAGATAGTTTGGGTAACTTCACCTTCACCTTAAATGACGAATATGGGCAGCAAGTCAATGTAATGATCCAGAGTACTACAGATTCCGGTAAGAAAAAGAATTACAGCATCAGATTGAATGAAAATGAATCACCTACCGTCAATTTCAACCTTAAAAGCACCATCATGGACCCGGATAGTCTGGTGAACGATTTTATAAGAAAGAATATCCAACAAAAAAAGATCGATCGGTCATTTGAAATTGACAGTGGAAGCATTGTATTGGATGAACTTGAGTTCACAGGAATCAGGCTTACAGAGGACCAGGAAGAAGTAAGGGAAAAGTATGGTGATTCGGATATCATCATAAGCGGAGCAGCTATTGTTGAAAAAGAACAAAAATGGTCAACGGGTTTATTCAATGTCCTGCAAATGAATTTTCCGGACAAAATACAGATAGTCAGAAGGCAGTCACGTTTGATTGCTTTTGTAAGTGGTGCTGATGCTACCCTGGTTGTTATTGATGGAATACCTGTGGAAATAAATGAGTATCCATTGATCCAAAATATCCCACCAAGTGAAGTTAAAAGTTTTGAAATCATAGAGTGTGCAAATAATTTCGATGGGCTTTATTTAAAAGTTTTTGGACTTCCATCACCACGAGAGCAATGTGGAGCAATCATTGCCATATATACTTATGGAGGAAAAAGCATATTTGGAACTCAAAAATCGGTAGGCCTGCTACATACGTCTATTCCCGTATTCTCCGCTCCTCGTGAATTTTATGAACCTAAATATTCGGAGGATCAACCCAATTTATTGAATGATAAACCTGACCTGAGAACCCTGATACATTGGGAACCTGATTTGCAAACCAATGCTACCGGTAAAATAACCAGGTCTTTTTACAATGGGGACAATGTCGGGAAAATGCTGGTGGTGATAGAGGCCGTTTCTGTCAATGGCTTGATTGGTTACCAGGAACTTGAATATGTAGTAGAAGGCCAGGAAACGGTTGTCGTTGAATATTGAGGTAAGTTAGGCCCATCAACCTCTTGACATCAGAATATGGCTTATATATGAGTAATAAATGCTTAGGAATTTTACTTTAAATGAAATATGAGAATTTTTAAATGGGTTCTTGTATCTGTGATTTTAGGTTAAAAGCAACAAGTATATTTGAAAAATTGAAATCTCAGGATTATCAAAAGTATATTCCAATCTTGAGATTGGTAGTGGAATGTTCGGGCTGCTGGGACCTAATGGAGCCGGTATATCCAGCTGAGAAGTTTGTTTAAATTTTTCTGTTATGAAAGAGTGGAGTCAAATTCATTATACAGAACCATTTATTCTGTACCCTACAATCTGTTAATGGATAATCACATATAATAATGTTTAATATAATAAACAAAATATCTATATTTGTATTATATAATAAACATTATGGATAAGAGACGAGCCATATTACTACCTAAAACACAACAAATCCTGGAAACTATGGGCGAACAAATAAAGCTTGCCAGGCTGAGACGTAAACTAAGTGGTGAAATGGTGGCCGAACGCTCTGGGATCGGAAGAAATACACTCATATCCATTGAGCAGGGAAAACCATCAGTGAGCATCGGTCATGTGATTAATGTGATGAAAGTGCTGGGTCTGGAAAACGATTTTATGCTTCTGGCAAAAGATGATGTATTGGGTAGAAAACTCCAGGACGCTGGTCTCTCAACGAAAGAACGTGCACCAAAAAGGAGTTAGCTATGGCCGCAAGAGAAATATTCGTTTATGCTGACTGGCAGGAACTGGACGGTCCAATGCTGATGGGAGTTCTGACATCTGAGCCGTTAAGGGGAAAAGAGATTTTCTCATTTGAGTATGATAAACAATGGCTTTCTTCAAAGTTTGCGCAAGTCCTTGATCCCGATTTACAACTTTTTGCAGGTCCCCAGTACCTGAATAGCGAAGAAAAATACAATTTCGGCTTGTTCCTGGATTCTTCACCAGACAGATGGGGAAGAGTACTCATGCAGCGAAGGGAAGCTGCGCGAGCAAGACTTGAGGACCGTAAAGCAAATAAGCTGTTCGAAACGGACTATCTTCTAGGTGTGTATGATGATCATCGCATGGGTGGACTAAGGTTCAAGATGGATCCAAAGGGATCATTTTTGAATCATGATCAACACTTGGCAAGCCCTCCCTGGACATCCATTCGTGAACTGGAGCAAATAAGCATGAGATTGGAAGAAGGTGATGCGGTCAATGATCCGGAATATCTGCAATGGCTGAATATGCTGATCACCCCAGGGTCTTCATTGGGTGGAGCCAGACCAAAGGCCAGTGTTTTGGATCCTGATAATCACCTATGGATCGCTAAGTTCCCCAGCAGAAGTGACGAGGGTGATATAGGAGCGTGGGAAATGGTAACCTATGAACTGGCCATTGCTGCAGGAATCAATATGGCTGAATGCCTGGCTAGAAAGTTTTCCAGCAATCATCATACATTCTTAACAAAAAGATTTGACCGCACAGAAGATAGAAGACGCATTCATTTCACCTCTGCGATGACCCAACTAGGATATACAGATGGGGCCGATGCTGCTATAGGAGTAAGCTACCTTGAATTAGTTGACTTCATCACAAATCACTGTGTAGACATAAAAGCGGACCTCCATGAACTCTGGAGAAGGATCGTTTTTAACATCTGCGTCTCGAATACAGATGATCACTTGAGAAACCATGGTTTTCAACTCTCCAGAGATGGTTGGCACCTCTCCCCTGCCTATGACATTAACCCGGTTGAAACAGGAACCGGATTAAAACTAAATATTTCTGCGGATGACAATGACTTGGACCTGGATCTGGCTATGGAAGTCCATGAATATTTTCGCCTCAATCGGGCAAATGCAGAAAAAATTATTAATGAGGTAGTAAATTCTGTTAGGAATTGGCGTGACGTTGCGACAAGTTATGGACTTTCAAAATCTGATCAGGAGAAGAAGGCGGCTGCATTTCTTTCCTTATGAATCAATACTCATTTTAACCATTAAACTTTTTTGTTAATGAAGTTTTCACTTCTATAATAAGCATGACGGCATCGCTTTTTAATAGCTAACTGAATATCATAATTCTGTGTAAGGTACTTTTTTCTTGATGTGCCCATAGGCAGGCGTTACCAGCAATTGCAAATCTCCCTTTGTGGACATTGGGTTGATGTCTATATCTCTCTAATGTATGGTCTTTTTTAATTCAAGTTTTATTTGTATGTTTGTATTATATGTATATGACAATATTTTACTAATACAATGATTGATTTTAGATTAGATCCAAAAACTGGCACTCCATTTTATCGACAAATCATTGATCAAATTAAGTTCGGTATTGCTGTAGGAAATCTAAAAACAGGAGAACAGCTGCCTACTGTTCGATCATTAGCTGTGGAGCTAAAAGTCAACCTGAATACGGTCGCTAAAGCGTATAGGGAGTTGGAAATTCAGAACGTTTTAGAAACCCATCAAGGAACGGGTACTTTCATAAGAGAAATAAAAATTCAAATACCTGAGAAAGAGAAAAACAACAAATTAAAGGAAATATGCAATGAGTTTTCTTCCATCGCATTTAGCTATGGATTTTCAATAGATGATCTCATTGATCAGCTACAAAAACATTAATAAGATGAATACAAAATCAATTACAAAGGGATTCAATCCTATCTCTACTGCAGTGTTTTTTATAATGTTCGGATCATCAATTGCTTTATTCGCTTTCGATATCGTAAATGTGTGGCTATTAGCAGTATTAATATTAATTTCAATTTTTACGGGCCATTCCATACGGATAGCGGATCAATGGGAACAGGCAGTTGTGCTTAGGATGGGTAAATATAAGGGGCTTAAAGGGCCTGGGATATTTTTTATTATTCCCATTATAGATCAGATAATCAATTACATTGACCAACGAGTCAGAGTGACTGATTTCAAAGCCGAACAGACCCTGACAAAAGATACTGTTCCTGTTAATGTAGATGCAGTAGTATACTGGACTGTTTGGGATGTTGAAAAAGCAGCTCTGGAAGTACAGGAATTCGAAACGGCCGTTTTTTATATCGCACAAACAGGAATGAGGGATTTGATCGGAAAACATGAATTGGCCGATTTGCTTCAGGAAAGAGACAAGCTGGCTGAGGAACTTCAAAAAATACTAGACGAAAATACCAATCCATGGGGAATTACTTGTCAAACTGTAGGTATCAAGGATATTATTATTCCACAAACGTTAGCAGATGCAATGAGCAAAGAAGCTCAGGCTGAACGAGAACGCAGGGCAAGGGTAATTCTGGGTACAGCTGAAACAGAAATTTCTGAAAAATTTGCGAAAGCAAGCGAGCAGTATAAGGAGAACCCGGTGGCGTTACATCTTAGGGGTATGAACATGCTGTTTGAGGGATTAAAAGAAAAAGGTTCCATGGTAATTGTACCTAGTTCTGCGCTGGATTCGATGAATCTGGGAGCCATGGGAGGTTTGGTTTCACTAGCAAAAACAAATGAACCGGAGCAGATTCATGAACCTAGGGAGACCCCTGAGCCTGAAAAAATGAGTAACCCAGATCAGACCAAATAATCTGATCCGTTAATATTAGGAAATCTCTATGATTCCAATAAGTGACTTACCACTATGAATTAAGAATCTTAATAAAGCTGGCCATGGGCTTTTATAATTTGGTGGTCTACTATTAATATCACCTTTTTCACCACCCCTATCAGCACCTTTTTGAGCTCTTCTTTTTTGATGTCTTCCTTTATTACTAGGCCTTGCACTTTTTTTTATGTGTTCTCCATTCCTGTCCTGGTTTTTGGCCAATATCAAAATTACCTTCAATGACCAGACCAGCATTTGAGCTCTCTACTTTAATACATGTAAAAATCTACTTATTATGGCAAATCTAGAATTTATAGACCTTAAAACCTTTAAGTAATTATAATTACCATTATAATATTAATTATAATTGTATAATTACAATAAGTAATATTATGATATCACTTATAAGCGTATCCAAGGCACAAAAGGTCATTCCGGAGAAAATACGGTCTATACGACTTAGCAGAGGCTTTACCCAGGAAGGCCTATCCAAGAGATCCGGAGTAAGCCTGGCTACCCTCAGGAAGTTCGAACAGCAAGGCAAAATATCTCTGGAGTCATTTTTGAAGTTAGCCATGGTGCTGGATTGTCTGGAAAGCATCATAAAGGCACTGGATATTCCTAAAGAACAATTTTCATCCATCGATGAGGTGCTGAAGCAAAATGAAAAACCTAAGAAAAAACCTCTGCGGGGATGGCGCAAATGAACAATATTCAGCCCGTTACCCAGTTAAAGGTAAGCCTGGACTTTGGTGACCAGATCATCCCGGTAGGTCGGCTGGCAAGTAGGGATCATCAAATATATTTTGAATACTTCCCTGAATTCACATCCTCAGACCTTAATATATCACCATTCAGAATGCCGTTGGAACCTGGTGTAAAAACATTTACTCCTTCATTGTTCGATGGCCTGCCGGGTGTTTTCAATGATAGCTTACCAGATGGCTGGGGTAGACTGTTGTTGGATAGACTATTGAAGAATAACGATATACTGCCCGCAACCTTCTCCCCTCTTGATAGACTGGCATACGTCGGAAAAAAAGGTCTGGGTGCTCTCATTTATGAACCAGATAGCGACCCGGATGAACAAAACGGATTCGTGGACCTGGATACTTTAGCTGATCAGAGCCGGCAGGTATTGGAAGGAGATGCAGATGAGGTGCTAGAGAAGCTCGTGAGTCTCAACGGATCATCTGCTGGCGCGAGGCCTAAAGCCCTTATCGGTATCAATCCAAACTCTTCTGAAGTTATCCATGGGAGTCAGGAAATACCTGAGGATTTTGAACACTGGATCGTAAAATTCCCTAATACCAATGATGGAGTGGATGCTGGGGCTATTGAATATGTCTATTCACTGATGGCAAGAGCAGCAGGTTTAAGAATGATGGAAACAAAACTAATTCCCGCTGCCAGAGGTGCAGGATACTACGCAACAAAGAGGTTCGACAGAACCAGGGAAAAACGCCTTCATATGCATACTGCAAGTGGGTTATTACATAGTGATTTCAGAACACCATCCCTGGACTACGGTAACCTGACCGAATTGACCGAAGCCCTGACCCGCGATGTCCGGGAGGTGGAACAAATGTATAGGCTAGCTGTCTTCAATGTCCTTTCCCACAATCGCGACGATCATGGTAAGAACTTTTCCTACCTGATGGATGAAGGAGGTAACTGGAGCCTATCCCCTGCTTATGATTTGACTTTTTCCTCAGGTCCCAATGGGGAACAAAGTACCATGGTGATGGGCCAGGGAAAAGATCCACAGACTTCAGACCTGTTGAATTTAGCTGAGACCGCCGGTTTATCTCGTTCAGAAGCCAAAGCTATCATAGATCAGGTCCAGACTTCACTGTCCCGGTGGCCCGAGCTGTCCAGTACTTGTGGCGTTTCAAAAAATAATTTCCGATTAATCGGACGCCGTATCAACAAATAACATCACTGCCCTTTCAAGGTTTTCCTTTACTTATTGATAAAGTTCATTAGACGCAGATGCCAATTTGTCAAAATAAGATGGACACTGCTCTCTTCATTACTTTTATTCATTACTTAAAATTGCGATGACCAATTCATCCCTCTTTAATATAGTATATTACTTTAATGGATTGAAAATCTTATCTGAGTTTGGCCAATAGGTCTTTAGATCTAGCTTGATGGGGCAGTAAAGGTTGATATTTTAATCCACAATCTCTTACCTTTAATAACTCCTGAATAATCAAATGGATTATTACTCGTTATGGAAACTAAAATGCCGAATTAGCTTAATTGGTCAAAGATTCAAAAGAATCTTCCATATGGACGTGTGGAATTAAGAAACCCATACTATGAAAGCGCATTCCCAGGAATGAGATGCAGGTTCGACTCCAGCATTCGGCACATTCACCTCTTAAATGTAAAGAAAAAAAAACCCCCTACCTCAAAAGAGAAGATAAGGGGTCTAAGAACCAGCTATGGAAGCTGAAAGATAAGTCAAAGACGTCATTTATAGAAATAATTTTAAACAATCATGACGTTTCACCATGTATTAACCTAATTATCAATCGAGCGAATCCGATTTATCCGTAGAGCTATCCCGTAGATGATGCAAACTGATGGAGTCTCTGCACTTTGAACACAACTCATCACCACTGTTGTAGAAATTCACGGGATCCGGATATAAAGAAACCATGAAACACTTATCTGAGAACTCACAATGATGTAGCCCCAATAAATGACCGATTTTATGTTTCGCCAACTTGGCAAGATTAAAGTTAAGATCCTCTTCTGAGTCAGTTTCTAACTGAAGTAAATGAGTGGATATAATGGTAATATTATGGTCCGGGTGAGTGTATCCACGAAAGAGCCTTTCTACACCTTCATCAAGTTTTAGCATGAGTCTATTTTCTGTCACAGCAATCATGGTGCTTTCATTGTCATATCCTAATGCTATTAGTTCGTCAAGTACCTCTCCCGAATATAGTGTATCCTCTTCGCCTGATAAGATAACTGGACTCTCAACCTCTACGTCGTATTGATAATACCCTTCCAAACTTTCCTGAATCACACTTAAACTCTTCTTACTAAAACTTTCGTCAATACTTATAAGGATTATTTTAGTTGAATCTGTTAGATCAGAGGCTATGCTAGGAGTCAATAAGCCGAAAAGCCCCAGGCAAATAATCAATTTGAATATCATCGTTAATATGTTTTAGTAATGATTAAAATCAAATGCTTTAGCATGAGCAACAACCTACTGTTCATATCTTTTTGCTATTCTTTTTAATTCTTCCCGGTTAGCGGTAATATCAGGATCTGCAAATATTTTTTTTGATAATTCGCCAACAACCCCCTCATTAAAGCCCAATCGTTTCGAGGTATCTTCACAGTATATAATTTCTGCTAAGAATACCTTTCTGTCCACTTTCATTAACTGTATGATGTTATACAAAAACTCGAATTTTTGATCGAATGAAAGAGCAGAGAATGTTATCGATTCAAAATGTTTTTTGCTGAGTTCCTCCTGAACCAATAATTTGATATCAGCTTCTGAAATGTTATTGGCCTTCCCAAGATTGTAGATCAGCTTTTTTTCCTCGGTGTCAAATTGATCATCGATAAGTGCTAATTGAACCAATGATCTTAAATGGTTTTTAAAGTTTTCCATGGTTTATTCTAATCTTCTCATTAGACAGTTCATGGTTTAAGTTTGAATATAGAGCACGCTAATTACATTATTTCCATGAACATTTTTAGTAGAAATATGAAATACAAATTTTAATCAGAAAATATTTAAATTCCTGATTTTGAGACGTTTTACCTATGAAAATACGTTTATTACCTACCAAACGGTTGGGCTTTATTAGAAATTCTTAAACCAACAGGCTACATTCTGCCCGGTTACTTCAAGAATAATTTTTTTTATGAGGGACTAATAAAAGAGCCAATGGGGAATATACCTTGATTCTCATGAATGCAAAAAAATCCAATTATCTAAATCTGATTAGAAAACATTTATCTACAATGAGCTGCTAAAAAATTGGTATAGTATCGCTAATTATATCTTCCAAATGGAGGTAAAAGAGGCTTTCCCATTACTTTTTCGATAATTCAATGCAGCCCTTTCTATACTTATTCAAACCCCGTATCCAACATCCTGCTGGCATTATTCAAGCTAGCTTGAACACCAATTATCATATACTCCGGGACATGATTCTTTGTTGCATAGGACTCCCATCTGATCGCAATATCCCTGGCTTCCTCAATCATCTCTTCACAGTTTTTTATCCCCTGTCGCTTCCCCTCGGCAACAAGGTCCTCAACACCAATTGCATTGCGTTTACCATTCACAGACATATTCCCGTTCACCCACACATTATTGGGATCATAGGAATAACTAACGTCATAAGAGGGAGCAACCATCCATACCCCATCAACACCCATCATGAAACTAAAATTTTTGGTGTGATCATCACAATTTCGCATAACCACATTGAAGACCATTTGCTTAAATAGCTGAACCTGTTCAGCATAGGAGATCCGGAGAAATCGGGCCATCTCAAATAATTGGTTGTATGAATGACTCAAAACATTTTCATAATCTAGATGCCTTAACCCATTCAAGGTATGCAGATGTCGCTTTCCTGCACTTCCACCCCCTACCCGGTCAAATCTTTTGGTCATAAAATGTCCCCTGCCCTGGTCTTCCATCAGCCTACACTCACTCATCTCCAACCCATAGTCCCTGGCCAGCTGATAATATGTGTACTCTATGCGCCCATACCCAAATGACTGCCCTAGCGACAAAGAGTCCTTACCAACATCCAGCTTGATGATCCAGTGTTCGAAGTCCTTTCCATGATCGAGCTGACCCGAACGGATCTCCCCAGTCTTCTCATTCCACGCAATCACCGCTTTGGCCCTCGCACCCCCAGCTGAGGTGCCAATACTCAATATGTCCTGAAAACCGTCCGAACAGTCCTCTTCCAGGTGTGTATGCAGCTTCAGGCTCTTCTGAATGCCAAAGTCTGCAAGACTCTTCAGCTCCTCAAGATCAATCCTGCCCTTCTTGACATCCACATCCTTTGCTGGGATATATTCCAATGCCCCGATCCCCCTCTTTCCGATATAGGCCAGTCGATCCAAAGGACTGAGGTCCTCGAAGGAATAACCCTTGGTCCGGAAATAACTGTTCATCAACGCCTCACCAAACCTGTCTGGTAACGAATCAGCAAATACCCCTGCCAACCCCTTAAAGGTTTGGAATGGAAGTCCGGGAAATGAATAGATGCGTGGACTTAAAGGCAGATGTACCGGGGAGATCTGTAACTTGCTGTTGAGGAACTCATCATCATACCTGAAAGCAGATAGGTTTCTCTGGCCATCCCAGCTCATGACACCAACGCGCTTACCCCATAAATGCACCTCCAATGCCATCCTATCTTACCCTTTGACGTTTCTTTTGCTCTTTCTCCAAAGCGATCCTGGGATCTAACATCACATCCTCCATCAATCTCCCAAACGCCTCTATCTCCCCTACCTCTCGCAATAACCTGATCAGGTGAAGAACAGATATGTTTTCACCTCGCTCTAACCTGGTAATGGTGGTTCGACTCAAGCCAGAATGTGTAGCCAGCTCCTCCTGGGAATAACCGCTGTTGATCCTGGCGGTTTTGAACTTCTCCCCTAGCTCCTTCAGGATTGTGGCATCAGATTTTAAAACCGTGTCCATTTGACAGTACTTATTTGTATGATATATACTACAATAAACGTAATATAAGGATATAATGTTTTATATATAATACAAATATTTTGAGTATTTTAGGAAATTGAAAGGTGAGAATTCTGGGTGGTATTAACGAAAGAGATTTGTTTAGAAAAAGGTAATTAAGCAGAAGCCAATTCCTATAGACAATAATCCAATTTCTAAATATGAGATGACTGAGAAGATCCTGTTATTCTTAGTTTTTTCTATTTCTGTTAGCATATACCGTAACGAAAATTCCGATAAGAATTAAAACAATTCCGAAAAATATGGTCAGAGTGGTGTCCATATACGGCATTGTATCTAGTAAATGAATGTATATCCCAACTTGGAAAGCTTTCCGATAGTTTCCTCATCATAAAGCTCAATGAAGTCATTTGGGGTATCTCCATACATTTGGGATATAGGCCAAATGCTTCCATCATTTGAATCATTAATTTCTTTGACTCGGTTCTTGGAGAGAACAACCTTTATCCTTGTGGTTTCTGTCACTTTAACATCTTTGAATCTATTGCTGTATTCATCAGCTTCAACTTGTGTTCTAAATAATGTCAAATTTTCACCACTTGAGCCCATCTTAGCTTTTGCTCCAAAGCCAAAGAAATAAATTTCATCAAGTTTAAAGTCTCCAGATGAAGCAATTTTCGCACTATCCATTTTACAGTTTTTTATGATTGATGATGTTAAATCTCCCTGGATGTACGCATTTGATAAATCACAATTTCTTATAGTCACCCCATTTAGTGTTATATCACGAACTAAAATATTACTGAAATCGATTCCATCAATAATGAGCGGAGTCTCTCCAGTTCTGATCATTATTGCCTGACCATCGACCCCAATTCGTTGACCATCAACTCCAAGGTATGCGAAGTCTTTAAGATGCTTATTATATAATATTTTGCTTACAGATTCAAGATTTATAGATCGTTCAATAGCTTTCTGATCGGCTACTTTCATTAGATTAATAAGTGTATTCAATGCGAGTTCTGTATATGTACTATCTGTTATTCCTAAATTGCTCAAGGTATTCATTCCGCCAATCCTTGTAGTTGGTTCATTTGAAGAGACCAATTTTATTGCTTCAACAAAAAGCAATAAATTAGATTGCCTGTACGCATTTTCTTGTTGGATAATAATTTGCCTGTTGGATAATTCTCTATTCTTCCGATTTTCTACCAGCAATGAGTCCATGTTTCGAATTCGTTCATTTAAATCATCCCGAGCCAAACTTCGATCCTTATCTGCAGAAGTAATACTTGCTTCAATCTGCTTCATCAATACCTTGTTACTTGAGTCTGCTAAACGGAGGCTGTGATCTCTATCCTCTCTTGCAATCTTATTTGTAGAACTAAGCTGTTCGAGGCTTAAAAAAAAAGTAAACAATAAAATAAATCCACCAATAATTTGAGCAATCGCTGTTCGAGCTTTATTGCTATGTTCTACACGATCTTTTGGGTTATCAATTTTTCTTATTTGCCATTCTGGTACAACAATTATTATTGCAAGCAGAAGTAAAAGAATAAAACCGAAAATAACGTAATCAAACAAGTGAGTGTCCTTTAATGTGGGTGTGGAAAATTTCTACTCGTCCTCTTTATTTCGAATATAACTAATTGTTAGAGTTACTCAAATTAGATGCCCAACTTTATCAAATAAATCAATACTTTAATTATCCTCAATCCTAATTATTTTTTCATCTTCATATTCCTTGTTCCTATCATCTCTCAATTTCTAGTCCTCAAAGGGGATTAATTCATCCATGGCCTTTAAACAAGCACACGTTCCAAAAGACTCAACAGTGTCTTTATTTTCAGTCACAAAATCATCTCAATTTATTTTGTTCTTTAATTCTTTAGTGATGTTTCGTTGGGGGTTATAATTGATCCTATTGGCATCTATCAAAAACGAAGTATGTGCGTAATGCTCAACAAGAAAACTAAAGATAAGATTATATGTGTTTCTTTGGCTAAACTGATTTTTGCGATTAAGTGGTTGCAAATGGAAAACACTTAATATTGGGTCATAAAGAACAGAATCAAGCAAAAGGAATGATAGGAATGGATCAAAGAATAAGCGTGTTGACAATTGGAGCAGACAACCTCGCCGCAATGAAAAATTTCTATGGAAATGTTTTAGGTTGGTCAACCGTCGCAGAGAACAAAGACATCGCATTTTATAAACTTAATGGTTTCTTGTTGAGTATTTGCGATCGAAAAATGCTAGCAGACTTTATAGGAGTTGACCATCATGGACAAGGTTTTCGTTCTGTGACAATTGGCTATAATGTTGAAAGCAAAGAAGAAGTATTAGAACTGTATGCCCAATTAAAAGGAAAAGTGAAAATCTTGAAAGAACCAGTAGAACCACCTTTTGGTGGGCTCTTTTTCTACTTCTCAGACATTGAAGGCAATATAATTGAAATAGCATACAATGCTTTTATATTGCTTGACAAAGACAAGAATGCTATTGATCATAAGCCTATTGACCACCTGTGAGTCCAAAAGACTGGATCGACTCATTGCTTTACCAAGTTGCTAAAGGAAAAGGTCAAGTCGGAATAAATACAATATGTGAGCCATATGGAAAATTATCCTAAAGAGAAGTTAATTAAAGCCACCCCTGTAATTAAGTCGCTAATTCATAAATGCGAAAAGTCATTACAAAAATTGAGTGACGGAACTTCACAACATACCTTACTTTGCAATAGAATCGAGGCTCTAAAAATTGCTTTGGATTTAATAGAACATCAAATTGAAGATTTACAAATGAGTAATGAAAGTTAATAAACTGTTGCCTCTGAAATCCATAATTTGCCATTCATTACGCCATGCATCTCAATCATGAGCACAAAGGAATTTTATTCTGCCAAAGGATGCAACTAACACCCATTGGATTATCGAGGATTTATCGGTAATTTAAAAAGTATTAAGCGATAAATGAGACGATTGTCTCTACTTGGAATCTTCTTTGGGCCCTAGTCTGTTGTGCGGATTATGGGCTTTTTTATTTCATCGAATTACATATTAATCAACAAAAAGCTTTCTTGGAGGCACAGATAACATCGCGGATATACCGGAAATCACTGAGGTGAATATACGTGTATTAGCGTACTCATTGTGGCCTTGATTTAAAGATGAAAGTTTTAACTTAATGGTTTATTAACACATAACAATATTTCCTACCAAGTTGCATCGCTCTTCCGATTAAATCAGTTTGGCCCAAAGTATGATTTTTAATGAAAAGTGCATTACTTGTTGATGATCATGAGATGATCCGGGATGCTATCAGCGTCTTCCTGGAAGAATATGAATCCATAGATAGAATATCTCATGCTTCAAATGGAAAAGAAGCACTTCAAACATTAGAGGGCCAAAAATTTGATCTGATTCTTTCAGATATCAGTATGCCTGAAATGGATGGTGTTGAATTTATCAGCAAGGTCAAAGAATCTAACCCCGATCAATTAATCCTTGTGCTCACCATGATGAATGATATTGGGAAGATTAAAAAACTCATTGGGCTGGGAATCAATGGATTTCTTTTGAAAAACTCTCCTAAGAAGGATCTATTTGAAGCAATTGACTGCCTGATGAGGGGTGAAGATTACTACTCGGCTGATGTGCATAACTTATTGATATCAGACTTGACAAATAAGAGGTCAAATAAAAAGCTTACTTATGAAGTGCCATTAAGTGAACGAGAGAAAGAAGTATTAAGACTTATTGCAAGTGACTTTAGTAACCAGGAGATTGCTGATAAACTTTTCATCAGTACAAGAACTGTAGAAACACATAAAGGAAACTTGCTCCAGAAAACAGGCTGTAAAAATGTTGCCGGATTGGTAATGTATGGGGTCGAAAAGGGAATTATATAGGATATACCATAAGAGCAATGCATAAAATTTTACTTGTTGATGATCATGAGATGATAAGGGATGCAATAAAGCAATATCTCAATGGGAATTCCTCTTATTCAATTATTGCAGAAGCAGCCAATGGCCAGGATGCATTTAATAAACTTGTCAAAGCATCCTTTGATCTTGTTATTACAGATGTCCATATGCCATTGTCAGATGGACTTGAACTCATCGAAAATATAAGATTAAATTTTCCAAAGCAGAAAGTGCTGGCACTTACAATGGATACAGATCCAAAAATCATTCGTAAGTTGAATGCCCTGAAAATTGATGGATACATTTTAAAGAACGCCGGTCATTCTGAGTTTCTGCTGGCCCTTAATCTCATCTTCAATAATCAGGTTTATTTTTCCCCAGAAATTCAACGTAAGCTAAATGAGATGGGGCAGGAATCTTCACCAAGTGATACAAATGAACTTTCACCTATTGAGAAGAAAGTGCTTGGTCTAATGATTGAAGAATTACCTCAGGAGGAAATTAGTAGAACACTCAATATAGAGCATCACACGCTTCAACTGTTGATCAAAAGCCTGTATAGAAAATGTAATTGTAAGAATGAGCATGGACTACTCCTTTTCGCAATAGAAAAAGGTTTGATCTAAATGCTTCATGCCATAAGAAGTTTTAATTCCAAAAACTTTATTCTTTTCACCCTTACTGCTTGCCGTTACTCGATATAGGTAATTCGCTTATCTCATACGGGTATTAACCAAAGATTTCTTTGCAAAAATCACCGTTACACACGTTAAACCGGCACCCCAAATTTGCATCATAATTAAAAAATTAATCGACTATGAAAACAGTTATTACTTACTCAATTATTCTCTTCGCCCTGCTTAGCAAGGGGTATGCTCAGAATCTTTTTACTACCTCTTATATAGAGAAGGCGAAAGTAAGTCCTAAAGTTGGGATGCTAATCGGATATCAATTTGCTTCAAAGCATGAAGTTGGAGTTTTTTACCAGAAAGAAGTGGACTTGCCAACTAGTGATGAGAGTGCTAAGCCCAGATTTTATGAAAAAGAATTTCTTGGAGTTAATGTAGCAAGCCAACTTATTTCCCTCAACAAGTTGAATTTGATCATGGATGTGCGGATTGGGGTAACGAACAAGACAAACTTTGCTATTACTCCATCACTTAAAATGGACTATGAGATAATCAAAAGATTCCATATTAATGGTGGTCTTGGTGTAAGATCATTTAGACCTACACTACAGGGTGGTCTTAGAGTAGATCTTTATTAAGGACATCCTTTTTCAACCAGTATAAACCACACAAAATGAATACAATTTACACTGAATCAGAATATCAAAATTCCACCAAAGAGGAAGGTCTTTCTATCAGATACATTAAGAAAATTAACACAGTTGCCATTAGTGGCCGTTCAACAGGACTTGAAGTATTTCCCGCCTATAATAATCTGATCAACGAGGTGGAGTACCACTTTCAGGAGAGCAAGCAACTTAAATGTTATTTCAATTTCTCTGTCATAAATGCAACAACTACTAAGGCACTTTTCAAACTCTTTAGAAAATTGGTTAAAGCTCAGCTTAATGGCAATAAAGTAGAAATATTTTGGGTAATTGATGAGTTCGATCAGGAATTAATAGATGTTGGATTGGATTTTAAAAACCTCTACAATCTTAATTTTCATATCACGGTTAAATAATCAAAATCTTAAAAAATCAAGAAAAATGAATACAATTAAAGTAAGTCTTTTTATGATAGTGATGGTTCTCGCTGCAGACGCATTTACTCAAGTATCCCCTAAGACTACTTCAATAGAAGCATCTCTCCCAAACACTCAGGGTTACACAAAGGAAAATGATAAGACTTTCAAAGACACTTCAATAAATGAAGATGCTAAACAAGTAAAAAGAGACCTTGGAAAGTTAAAGCTGGATAAAGCTTACTTCAATAACAAAGAAGTAAATCAGCCTGTAAAAAATACAAGGTGGGAGGATACTCTGATAACTAGAGATGGGTTGTCTCTCTTAGGTGAACAAGAATCTGCCAGAAAATCAAGCTAGTTTTATAAGTCTCATAATTAAGTAATCTTTTAACCCCAATTAGTTTTAATGAAAGTTCAATCAATCAATAAAATCGCATACCATCAAGTACTAAACCTGTTAGTAATGGAAGGATATTTTTTTAGAGTGAATGATTTAGATTATACCTGTATTGAGCTAATGAAAGATTTCCTTCAGGAAATTGATAGGTTAACCGTGTGTATAAAAGCAGATATGATTGACACTGTTACCTATAAGTCACTGGAAAAGCTTTTTATCTACTTAAGTGGAATAAATGGGTTAAAAAATGGCATCAACATTAAATGGATGTCAGAACCTGAGTCATTACCAATGGGGGAAAGACTTAAGAATTTAGTAGAGTCTGCACGCCTGCTTCAGGTTAATTGAATTTAGCTGATAACCATGGGGATGGATATGTCTACTTCCAACCCACCATTTACCCCATTCTTGAAATCAATTGTACCCCCAATCATGTTAATCCTATTTCGAACATTGGCTAACCCTATGCCATTCGAAGTTTGTTTTTGATTGATTCCCTTCCCATTGTCATGTACTTTTACAGATATAGAATCCTTGATTTTTTCAACAAGAATCAGTGCTTTTGAGGCACCAGAGTGCTTAATAATATTATTTGTGAGCTCCTGAATTACCCGATAAAGATTGATTTTTACTTCTTCATCCAGTACCATCTCCGTATCAAGAAAATGGTCGATATTAATCTTCACGTTTGACATAATTCTCAAATTGAGATCAAGCCTCTCCAACAACTCAACAAAAGTCATTTCTGAAATATTGGCTGAAAGAAGGTTATGAGAAATATCCCGGGTGTTGTCGGTGATCTGTTTGATGTACTGTGTAAGATCCTGAACTTTTAATGTTAATTCAGGCTTATCATCAATTGATTTAGTCAGCAGATTGCAACGCATGCTGCAGACAACCATTTCCTGAACGATGCCATCGTGCAGTTCTTGGGCAATCCGGTTTCTTTCCTTCTCCTGTGACTGAATAGTATTTTCTAAAAGCCGTTCCTGAAACATTTTTTTCTCCGTAACATCCTGTACAGAGCCAATCATTGACATAGGTTTTCCCTTTTCATCACGAATGACATATCCCCTCTCTTCAACAAAGGCAATTTTTTTGTCCTTCTTAATAAACCTGTATTCATTCTTCCAAAAGTTTTGATCAGGATTCTCCATAAGCTTATCCAGTGATTGAATGATTCGATCATGGTCAAGATGGTGTACTTTCGACTTCCAGGTATTGAAATCTTCATTGTCTATGTTATACCCAAATAGTATTTGATAATTCTCTGTCCAGTGAAGAATATTGGATTGGCAATCCCATTCGTAAATAGCTTCACGGGTTGCTTTAGCTGCAAGGGCGAACCTTCTGTAGCTGATTTTTAAATTTTCCTCTCTTTTCTTTTGGTCCTCTATATCCTGAAAGACACCATAAAGCCTAATGCACTTTTCTTCACTCATTTCCACTTTACCCATACATCGAACCCATTTCTCATTTCCTTTTGCCGTGATTATCTGAAGTTCTTCATCCCAGGGCTTCCCACGCTCAATGGCTTCCTTAACACACTTCTCAATTGTCCTGCGACTCATCCCTTCCTTATATAAATGAATAGCTTTCTCAAGGGTGGGTTGATAATCCTCGTCGACCTCATGAATATCCTTGGTTTGAGGTGTCCAGTGTAATGTCTTATTGATTAGATCAAGTTCCCAGCTACCTATTTTGGCCATGGACTGAGTCTCTTCAACCAATTCTTCAAGTCTTTTCTTTTCGGTGATGTCCTGGCCAACAATGAAAACGACTTCATCTTTAGACTGGATAATGGCCGACCATGAAATCCATCTAATCCTTCCATCTTTGGTGATATTCCTGATCTCAAAGTGAACGGACCTCTCCTCATTGATCAGCTTGTCTAATTGTGACTTTGTAAGATCTAGATCATCCGGATGAACAAAATGATTTAAAGGCATTTCTAAAAACTCTTTCTCTGAATATCCCAGTACTTTGGTGAAGGCAGGATTGACCTTCTTAAAAAAACCATTGGTACCTATTATACTTAGCAGGTCTGCAGATCCGGAGAAAAATTTGTCGAGTTCTTCATGGGCTTGTTTGCGTTGTAGCTCGGGTGATATCCAGCTATTGATTTCTTCAAGTAATCCGATGTTTCTGTCAAAGTTGAAATCCTTTTCTTTGCTAAAGAAGATAAAAATACCAATAGATTGATTTCCATTCATTATCGGCATACCTATCGCAGATACCAACTTTGCTTTTTTTGCGGCTTCTTTTCTTTCAAACCCGGACATGCTGCTTAATTCCCTCCAAATTGCTACTTCCCCTTTATGAAATGTTTTCCCTGGTAGTCCTTCATTTATTGCCATTTGGCCCTGTCCATTAAACATGGCTTCTCCTGATGAATCTGCTGCATACTGCGAAATCAGGTTCAGATTTTTGTGGTGGCTGGCAGGTAACCATAGTTCGGCATAAGCTATTCCAAGGTACGTCGAAAGTGTTTTTAATACTTCGTTGGCACAAGCTGCAAGACTTTTTGGCTTCCTTATTTGTTTGGAAAGTATTAAAGTCAGGTCCTTTACTTGCTCTTTTTCTTTTTGAACAGAAATATCCCTGGTTGCTCCGATTAATCGGATGGCTGTTCCTTCTTTGTCTCTGAGTATGTAGCTCTTATCATGCAAATAAGCGTGGGAGCCATCACTCCTCCTGAAACGATATTCTTGCTGGAACTTGGTTTGAGTATTATCCTTTAGGCAACTTGTAAGATGATGGTATACCCTTTCAACATCATCAGGATGAATTTTGGTTTTCCAGAAGGATTCATTTTGTAGTGAATTGGGATCATAACCAAACATTTGATTTATGGCCTGTCCATCCCTGATTATCTTACCGCTCAGCAGATCCCAATCGTAAATGAGGTCTTGGGTTGCCAGGGTAGCCAGGTAATACTTTTCATTACTGAGTATCAGATCTCTTTCCTTTTCAATAAGTTCAGTTATTTCTACAGAATTTATGACTATTCCAGCAATCGCCTCATCTGACAATAAATTTGTTGCTGTACTCTGTATCCACCTCCATTGTTTATTGCTATCAATAATTCTGTAGGCATCGATTTTAGTACTTTTTTCGTGCTTTAGCCTATGCAAAGAAGTTTTTACCTTCCCTAAATCATCCGGATGAATCAATTTGAATGAATCCGCACCTTTAAGAGATTGAGGAGTGCAACCCAGTATGTTTTCATGATTGTCACTTGAGAACATGATGACACCGTCAGCATCAGTAATAGATATGAGATCAGATCCTTCCTGCACGAGTTTCTTAAATCTTCTTTCTTTCAGGTATTCCCGCCTGGATGCCTCTTTGCCAAGAAGTTTTTCTTGCTTTTCCCGAAGCGCCTTGATGATTGCAGCTGGTAGCTGATGCATCCTTTCCTTGACAATGAAGTCTGTAGCACCACCTTTTATAGCTTTTACGGCATTTTCTTCCCCTAATGTGCCGGTTACAAATACGAATGGAGTTGTATCATCCTGTAACTGGTTTCTAAGAATATCAAGTGCTTTTAACCCGTCAAAATTTGGTAAATTAAAATCAGAGATGACAATATCGGGCATATACTGCCTTAAATACTGTAGATACTTCTCTTTGGTTTCAGTAACTCTATATTCAGGTAAAAAATCTAATTCCTCGAAATGAAGCTTCACAAGTTCAACATCTGTTAACCTGTCTTCAAGGATAAGGACCTTTAGTTTTTTCTGTTGGTTTTTCTCATTCCTTGTGATTACTTCCTTTAGCACATTTTCCATAGTCAATTCTTTACATAGCTAAATAATCCGTAGTATTAATATATGGAGAGGGTATTAGTCATAGATGATTTTGTTTGGGGGTTGATTCATCATAAGCCAGTAATAACCAATATTTTGAACGCTCTTTGTAAACTGTTCATAATTAACTGGTTTTACTATATAACTGTTTACTCCCAGCTTGTAACTCTCTATTATGTCGTCTTCTTCCTTAGAGGAGGTCAGAACAGTAACTGGAATATGCTTTGTACGCATATCTGATCGTAGGGCTCGCAAGAACTCAATACCGTCAATTTTTGGCATTTTCAGGTCCAACAGAATGATCTTGGGTGGGTGACTGAGATTGCGATTTGCATATTCACCCCTTCCAAATAAAAAGTCAAGTCCCAGCTTTCCATCTTTAAGCCATACCATCTGATTGGTAAGATTGAAGTCTTCTAAAGCAATCATTGCTAATTCTGCATCACTATTATTGTCTTCCAGTAATAAGATCTCTACATAATTGGAGCTATCCATTGGATTTTATTTTGGCAGTGAAAAATAGATTTTAGTCCCTTTACCAAGCTTTGATGATATCCTTACTTCCCCACCATGACGATCAATCACTTTTTTTACAATAGCAAGCCCTACACCAGAGCCTTCAAATTCATCATCCGTATGTAGTCTTTGAAAAATTTCAAATACCTTATGTAAGTACTCCATTTCAAATCCTACCCCATTGTCACGTATCTCTATCTCAAACACATCGGCTTTTTCCTTACATTTTACACGTACAATGGATTTTTTTCGCTTTGAAGAATACTTGAGGGCATTGCCAAGCATATGGCAAATTGCTAACTTCAGCAATTCCCGGTCACCCTGGATTTCTGGCAGAGATTCCATGAAAAAATTAATCCTTGTAGAATCTGAATTAACAGTGAGATCTCTAAAGACCTGCTGAAATAGCAACTCAAGGGAAAAATTGGTGAAACGAGTTTCAATACGTCCCATCCTCGAGAAGGCAAGCAAGTCATCAATCAGAATACCCATTTTTTTTGAGCCTTCTAACACACAGCTCAGGTAATGGGCCTCCTTCTCATCCATTCTGCCTTCAAGCCTTTGCCTTAAAATTTTGGCAAAGCCATCGATAGCTCTTACTGGTGTTCTTAAATCATGAGATACCGAGTAGGTGAAACTTTCAAGATCCTTAATCATGGAATACATGGTTTCAGATCTTTTTATATCGCGTTTCTCAAGTTCATGGTTCAGCCTTGCAACTTTTTGTTCTGCTTGTACACGCTCCGTGGTGTCTCTGGATATGACAGCTACTGATACAACCTTTGAGTTTTTAAAAACCGGCGCTGCAGAGGAAGTGTAATGCCTGGTACCAGTCGGTAATGGTGTCTCGATTTCATAGATAGTGGTCTGCCCGGTCTTGAAGACATGATCGATTGCATTCCTGAGGATCTTTTTCCCATCAGGGGATTGAAAATCCAGAACATTCGCACCAATAACTTCCTCAACTTTATATTCAGAAAGAACACGGTTGATATATTGTAATCTATACTTTCGGTCAACCATCAGAATATGATCCGGACAGTTCTCAATAAGCTCCTGAAAGCAAATTTCATTTTCATCCCGACCTAGCTTAGAATCTTCTTTTTGCTCTTTTAATTTATCAATCAAACTATGTTTTTCAGCAAAATATGATTCTGTAATAACCCTAATCCCAAGGTCCAGTATTTTATGAAGTCCGTCCATGACAAGTGTCACGGTTCGGGAATCAGAATCATAAGCACTGACTAACATGGATGTAGTCAGATCACGATAAAGGGAAGTTAATTTATACCAGTCGGAAAACTGAACACCCGCCCTGGCAAATCCAATACCCTGCTCTTCCAGAAAGTCAACGTAAGCCCTCCATTTGTTTTTAAGTATAGCATCACTCTCAAGCTTTCTATTAAAGATCACTTGCTGGTCATTTTCTTCAATTGAAAGTGAATTTTGGATGAAGTCAAATTCGGGCTCTTTTTCTAACGCTACCCTGATTTCCTTGCTGATTTGAGAATAGTTTTTTTCCATGAACAGATTATAGGAACGCAAAGCTGGAATATCCTCTGTTGTAAACACTGTTGAAGTAGTTTGAAGAATTACTGTATCATCATTCATTTCAATTACTTTGGCATTGAAATATAAAAAGTGGATCCTTTTCCTAGTTCAGACTCAGCCCAAATTCGGCCCTGGTGACGATCAATAATTCTCTTCACTATTGCCAGCCCAACCCCAGTACCCTCAAACTCATCATCTGTATGTAATCTTTGGAACAACTGAAACATTTTATGGGAATATTCCATATCAAACCCTACTCCGTTATCCTTAATGTAGTAAATAATTTCATCATTTCCTACTTCTCCACCTATCTCAATTCGCGGATTATTAACACCTTTCGAATATTTTATGGCATTTCCAATCAAATTAGTCATGACCTGATGCATCATTTTTTCGTCAGCTGTAACTTCAGGAATGTCTGATACTTTCAGTTCTGGAACATGTTTTTCAGTAGACTGCATGAGTTCATCAAAAACTGTCTTTACCATCTCCTGCATATTAACACTAATAAAACTTTGCTCCTGCCTGGACATACTTGAGAAAGCCAGTAAATCATTGATTAACTGGTTCATCCTTTCGACATTTTCTACTATCATATTTAGATAGCGTCTATGGTCATCATTTATCAAATCAGCAGTTTTATTTCGGAGAGCTGTTGAAAATCCAGAAATGGCCCTCAAAGGTGCTCGAAGATCATGTGAGACTGAATAGCTAAAGGATTTCAACTCATCATTCATCATTTCCAGCTGTCTTGTCTTTGCCTCCAGCGCCTTTTCTTTCCGATGCTTGTCAATGAAAAACTGTACTTTGGCCAACAGAACTTTTGGTTCAAACGGTTTTGTGATGTAACTAAACGCGCCTTTTTCATATCCCTGGAAGATATTGATGCTATCCGTATAAATGGCTGAGATAAAGATGAAGGGCATGTCAACAGTTTTTTCCTCTTGCCTCAATAGCTCAGCAAGCTCATAACCATCCATCTCAGGCATTTGAATATCCAGCAGCGCTAAGGCAAAGTCATGATGAAGTGTCAATCGGAGAGCCTCATTGCCACTGTTAGCCTTATAGAGCTGTACAGGCATGTCCCGCAGTAACCTTTCTAAAGCAATTAGGTTTTCGGGTTTGTCATCAACCATTAGAATCTTTGGTTCTAGCTGGTTTTGTAAATCTTTTATCCTGGAGAGATCTTTTTCTAATAGCTGGTCCATCGTTTTATTTTTTAATCCATATTCTCATTAATGAAAGTAACCGATCAATATCTACCGGTTTTGTGATGTAATCATCTGCACCTGCATCAATGCATTTTTTTCTGTCCTCTTTCATAGCTTTTGCAGTAAGGGCAATAATTGGAAGTCCCTTAAAATTCTGGATCTTTCTGATCTCGGTCATACACTCAAAACCGTCCATCTCCGGCATCATGATATCCATTAATACCATATCAATACTTTGATCTTCATTGAGTGCCTTTAATGCCGTTTTACCATTGTCCGCTTTGATGATTTCAAGCCCCTTTTCCTTCAAAACTTTGCTCAATGCAAAAACATTACGCATGTCATCATCAACAACCAATACCTTCTTTCCGATAAAAATGGTTTCCTTGTCATACATGCTTGTAATCATTTGTTTCTTATTGTCAGGAAGGTCACGCACAGTTCGGTGTAGGAATAAAGCTGTCTCGTCAAGCAAACGCTCATCGCTCTTCACACCTTTGATGATAACTGTTTCAGCATGTTCCTGTAAGGAGTCTGATTCCTCCTTGGTAAGGTCCTTACCAGTGTAGACAATAACTGGTGGTAATACTGGACCATTGGTGGATTCCAGCTTTTTAATCAGCTCAAAGCCACTCATATCAGGTAAGCCAATATCCAGGACAATACAGTCAATGGTATGCTGACTAAAATGCTCCAGGGCTTCTTTTGCAGTACCAGCTTCTAAACAATGAACATCTCCATTTCCAATGAGTTTGATAATCGACCTACGTAATGCTTCATTGTCTTCAATAATTAGGAGATTTTTCATTTTCCGGCTAATGAGATCTTCCATGCGCATAAAGGCTGCGTCTAACTTATCCTTACTGACTGGTTTCGTTAAAAATTCAACAGCACCTGCACGGATGGGATCAAGCGTTTGTTCACTAGCTGAAATAATGTGAACAGGTATATGTCGTAAATTGGGATTGCCCTTTAGTTCCTTGAGAACCAGATGTCCATTGATGCCCGGAAGCTCAAGGTCGAGAATAATAGCACTTGGGTTATATTTTGATGCCAGTAGTATACCATCTTCCCCGGTTGAAGCAGCCAGATACTTAAATCCTTTTTCTTTGGACATGCCTGCCAGGATTTTTGCAAAATCACTATCATCTTCAATAATCAGAACTACATGATCTCCATCTTTAATCTCATCTCGTTGATCCTCTATCGAGGGATAATCCACAAATTTTTCACTTGATTTGAAATCAACCTTCTGGCTTCTTACCTCGGGCTTTTTCTTGGGTTCATTACTTGAACTTATTTTTTGAGGAAGCGAGATCGTAAAGATCGAACCCTCACCTGGTACACTTTCCAGCCCAATAGTACCTCCCAATAGTTTAACTAGCTCTCTTGAAATAGACAGACCAAGCCCGGTCCCGCCATACTTTCTTGATGTTCCCCCCTCTGCTTGTTGAAATGCCTCGAAAATGATATCATGTTTATCCCGTGGGATTCCAATACCTGTATCTTTTATGGCAAAAGTTATTCGCTCATTAATGTCAGTACCAATGATTACAGATACTTTTCCTTTGTCTGTAAACTTGATGGCATTGCTAATTAGATTCTTTAAGACTTGCTCGAGCCTCTGCTTGTCTGAAAGAAATGATGGAGGAAGATTTTCCGCTATACCAACTTCGAACGTAATATTCTTGGCGTCAGCATTTCGTTTAAAGTTTCGCTGCATATTAGAAGCCAGTTCATCAAAGTAGACATCTTCAATGTTGAGATCCATCCTGCCAGCTTCGATCTTACTCAGATCAAGGATCTCATTAATAAGATTAAGCAAATCATAACCACTGTTGGAAATGATGCTGGCACTTTCTATTTGTTCCTCATTTAAGTTCTGCTCTTTGTTTTCAGCCAGGTCATTCGCCAGAATGAGCAAACTGTTCAGAGGCGTCCTTAACTCATGACTCATATTGGCTAAGAACTCACTTTTATACTTGCTGCTCACCTCAAGTTGACGCGCTTTCAATTCAATGTCCGATCTGGCGGTTTCCAATGCCTGATTCTTTTGTTCAACCAACTGGGATTGCTCTTCTAATTCTTCATTAGCTACCTGCAACTCTTCCTGCTGCTCCTTTAACTTTTGTGCTTGCTCCTCGAGCTCCTCGTTAGTCTGCTCAAGCTCCTCGGTTTGTTGCTGTAATTCTTCACTTTGCTGCTGAGTTTCCTCCAGTAGATCCTTGATTTTTTGCTGCCCTACAGCGGAGTTAAATGTGATACCAAGATTCTCCTGAACGGAATCAATAAACTGGAGGGTACTCACTTCAAAAGGAGTTGAACGGGCTAGCTCAAGAACACCAAGGGTCTGGCCATCAAAAAGAAATGGAACCACATATACATGTTTGGGCTTATGTGAGATAATTGAGGACCTGACGGTCAAATGATCATCTTCAGGTAGTTGTATAAGTATATTTTTTTTGGTTTTGGCCACCTGGCCTATCAATCCTTCCCCATAACCAAAGGCTTTGACCAGCTGCTGTGTGTCAATACAATATTTCCCTTGGAGCACTAACCGTTTCTGGGTTTCATCAAACAGATACAATGCGGCAGATTGACATTGTGTATATTCTGCTATGCAGCCAACAATATCATTGGATAAGGTTGAAAGATCTTTATCCCCTCTGATGGTTTCATATAAAATATTCTTGCCTTTTGTACTCCATTCATAAAGTTCAGTTTCTTGCTGCTTGCTTTGTAACGCATCTCTCATGTTGGCCAGGGCTGACCCAAGATCTTTAATTTCTAATGTCCCCCGTAAATCAATTTGGATATCCAAATTGCCCGAACCAATGCTCTTTGCCACAGAGACAGCCTGGGCCACTGGACCTGTGACAGAGCGTGTGATCACAGAACCTAATACAAGACTCATGAGTAAGCTGAAACCCAATAAAACCCATTCGATCCGCTGCATTTTCAAGACCTGAGCTTTTGATTGGATCAAATCAGCATCTACAAGCTGTCTTTGATCATTGACTACGTCTGAAAGAAGGCCCCTGATTTGACCGGTAAGGGGTGCAAGAGAATTACTCAATAGGATAATTTGATCTTCCTTTGATTCCAAATCAACACCATCCTGCAAATCCCTTAATTGACTCAACATCGGCTTAATCCGCTCCAGCAGCTCCTTGTTTTCCGGATTGGTCCAATCCACAGAAAGTGTTTCCATCTGTATCAGTGCAGGATATATTTGGTTCTCCCAGGCAGAGTCTTTTTCAGAGAGGAATAGGCTGTCAGAAGTAAGTATCCATCCCCTTATGGCCGCTGAAGATCGATGTAAACCATTCAACATCTCCGTGCCTGCTTCACTTGTGGGTACCCTCAGCCTTGTAATTTGATCATTGGTTGATTCCAGAGAATCCACCATCCCCAGAGTTACAACTATGGTAATGGCAATAAATGCAGCCATGGCCATATACCCCAGCACAATTCTGGTACCCAACCTGTTAAGGCTTATATTCATGATATTTTTAGATTAATTGTGTGTAACTCAAGAATAAACTGAATAATTTGATCAACGGACAAAATATATTGAGGTGAAGCGATTTTTATCGCACTGATGGGCATGGTATTAACTTCAGAAGTATCCGGATCCTGTACAATGGTGATACCACCAAGTTCTTTAATCCTCAGTAGCCCCCGTGCACCATCCGCATTGCCCCCTGTGCCCACAATACCCACCAGGAAGGAGCCGTAGGCATCAGCCGCAGTCTCAAAGAGTACGTCAATGGCAGGTCTTGCATGATTCACTCTCTCATCAATAGTGAGTGTAAAGGTTCTGTCAACTTCCACCAGTAAGTGATAGTTTGGGGGAGCGAGGTAAACATTTCCACCTATTATCTCTTCTTTTTCTTCAGCTTCTTTGACATGAACCTGACTTCGTTGATTAAACATCTCCACCCACTCAGACCGTGAAAAGTCCCCAATATGTTGCACGACAATCAAGGGAATTGAATAGTCTTTGGGCAAGGATGTAACTACTTTCTTTATCACCTCAAAACCACCGGCTGATAATCCGATAACAATCGCTTTGGATTGCATTCTTCCATTTCCTATCGGGTCCCTCACCTGTTTTGATATTTTTTCTTGTAAATCCTATATTGTTTGCTGATAAACTCATAAGACTTTTCATGAGAAGAAAACTGAATACTTTCCTTGGAGCCAAGACACAATACCCCTCCGTTGACCAGACAATTATGAAACAATCCATGGACCCTGTTCTGCAATTGGCGGTTAAAGTATATCATCACATTCCTACATAAAATCATATGCATTTCTGCAAAATCACTGTCAGTGACCAGGTTGTGATTGGCCCAGATGATGTTTTTTTTGAGACTGCTATCCAGGATGGCCATATCATGTTCGGCATAGAAATAATCAGAAAATGATTTCGTAGATCCACTATTTTGGTAATTACGGGCATACTTTTTCATCAGATCAGTAGTGTAGATGCCAGTCTTTGCCTGATCTATAGATGCCTGATTGAAATCTGTGGCATAGATCTGAACCCGATCATACAGTCCTTCTTCCTTGAGAAGAATAGCTAAAGAATAGACCTCTTCTCCAGTGCTACAGCCAGCATTCCATATCCTGATATGTGACCATGTTTTTAGAAAGGGAATAACATGAATCCTAATGGCATGATAAAAATCGGGATCGCGAAACATTTCAGTGACACGAATACTCAAATCATACAACAACCCCCTGGCATATTCCTCATCGTGCAATACCCTTTCCTGAATTTGGCTGACATTCATTAAATGATTGTCAAGCATGTTTTTCATGATTCGGCGCTTGACATGGGCTCGGGAGTAGTTGCTAAAGTCATATCCGTAAGTATTCTTAAGAATGTTTAACAATGAGTCTACCTCAATATCAAATACTGGATCAACCGCTGATTTTCCGTTCTCCTTCAATTTGATTATTTGTATTTCATATAAATACCTTCCCTCACCAATCCAATTACTATATACCAGAGATTGATTGGCCGTTTTAAACAAAAAAGAATTTAATAAATAATTTAATATCAATCACTTAGAGGAAATTATTTTTTGAAATAAGTTTAAAACCTAACGCTTATTAAATGGATGATCTGCCCGAACAATATTCAGTTGAACATCTGAATTACATTTTTGTTAAGTAAATTGATAGCATGATTATACTAGATTGGATACTTCTCATTGATGATGACGACGACAGCAACTTTATCCATAAGCGGCTGATTCAAAAAATGGGAGTTGCCGAAAAAGTTGAGATCGCTACAAATGGGTTAGAGGCGCTGGCATTCCTTAAATCACGACAGGGGACAACTTTTGAAGTTCCATCCATTATTTTTCTTGATCTTAACATGCCCAAGATGGATGGTTGGGAGTTTCTTGAAGAATACGGTAAGCTGGAGGAGAGACAAAAGTCCAGGACACTTTTTATAAAACTGACAACTTCTCTTAATCATCATGATCAACGAAAAATAGAAGAAGATCCAAATGTGACAGGTTATATTAATAAGTTCCTTGATAAAGACAGCCTGGAAGAGCTGTTAAAGAAGCATTTCAGTTGAGTTAGTAAATCTTTTGACCTGAAAACAAAGCTTAAATCCAGCCTAAAACTGTAACAGTTTTTGATTTTTTTATTAAAGAGCGATTAGGAATCTCAGTAGCTCGTTCTTCAAACAATTCCAGCTGATTTTCAGTCAGGTTTTCAATGTTAACATAAACTGAATCTACTCCCCCATCGGGATTAGGATCATTAAGGATAATAATATTTGGAGTTGCTATTGATGCATCATTGATCACTTCCACATATGCCGGAAGTTCCTGACCCATAACACTACCTAAAATGTCTATCGCTATTGCAACTGAATCTTTTGATAAGGCCATGATTACTCTTAATCTTACCTATCCATTCCAGAATAGTTCTTCCTTAAAAGCAGATTTGAGTTAAGTTACAGGATTTTAAGTTCTTAAACCTCAATTCTTTGAATTTGATAGAAAAAGGATTATTTTAAACTAAAAACTATACTTCTGAATATTCACATCAGGGTGAACCTTACCAGCTGGCTGTAATGTCATTACAACCGTTATATTACCATCGCAACTAATATCAATGGCCTTCGAATGCTCATATCTTTCCGACCCAAACCCAATACCCGTATTGTTGGCGACCGTGGTACCACCATACCTCACCTGATTGACCGATACATCCACCTTCTTTTCTCCTACCACCGTTGTTTTCATGGAGGCGCCATTAGGGGCTGTCAACAAAAAGCCATCTTTCAACACTATTACTTTGTTGAAACCTGGAGTATTCAACCTCCATACCTTACCATTTTCGGACTCATCTTTCACCACAAATACAGCTCTTGCTCCATCCTTACCGGAGTAGTCAGCAATAAATTGCCTCGTATGATGGGTAACTCCCATACAACTCCCTTTTCCTGTCGCAAAGCCCACCCCCTGATCAAATGAATACCCAAGGAATTCACTTTCGTGGTTCTTTTGCTTCTGCTTTTCCGGGTCTCCACCAGGAAACAGGTTTGTTTGACCAGCTACGCTTCCTGTACGTCCGGCGCCAATGGCCCATACTCCGCCAAGACCCAAAATCCTGAATGTGAGGTTGTCGGGGGCTTTGTGTCCCGGGAACCTTTTGGCAGATGTATTGAAACAGGCTACGATATCATTTTCATCCTGAAAACGGTCTCTAAAGAGTGTAACTCCAACAAGTGTATCAACATAATTCAGATACTCAGGTCCTGGAATCTGTGAGTCAATTGCCGCAGGGCACAAAGCCAGAATGAGGAAATCATCCTGATACTGATCAGCGTCCTTTAAATATTCCACCATCCACTTGAGCTGTGGCTTCATGGCTTCTGACATCAACCTCAAGCCAAAGGCAAAATGGCTTATCCCTGTATTCATATTATCATCACCCAGATCTGGTTTGAGCCCTTTGCCGTATCCATTCGGAATGGAAAGCGTAGCAGTAAGATGTTGGTCAAGTGCTTGAACCTGATTCGGCACAAAGTTCTTGAGATCAAAAGCATCTGATGTAGTGGAATTTTGCATCGAAATCAAAGCAGGAGCAACAAAGGTCCAGTCATACATATGATAACCTAGTGTCTCTACAAACCATCCATTATCTGTGTATGCAGCCTTGATATGATCTTTCAATCGATATTGTGAATCCCACTTGAAGGGTTTTACTTTTTTAGCAGCCTTGCTTTGATCAAGATATTCTTGGTCAAGAATATTGGCAGCCAAGACCACGCTTCCATAACGTACTCCCATCCAGTTGCTTTCGATGTGGTAGTTAGCCATATTCCCCATATTGTTGTTCACAGATGACATCAGGTTGTATATTGCTTTATTGGCATCCCGACGCTGATCAACCGGCAAAGCGGCAAAGCAAAAATCATAGGCAAGGGCCATTTCTCTCAAGATATAAGCCCTGGTAAGGCCCTTTGAGAAAGGGTCACTAACAAAAAGGGTGTCGCTTGCCAATAATGAGAAGTTCTCCCAGGCTTCTTTGGCCCAGGACTTATCCTCTGATACAAGATACATGAAGGCCTGCAACTTAGTGAGCTCAGACAATTTGTAAACATCCTCTTTAACCCTTTTTAAAAGCTCTATCTCACCCATAATATTCTGAATCATCTTATTGTAGGGAGCGCTTTGTACCTTTTCCCTGATCTCAAGGACTTCTTCAGGAGTGATGAGCCCTCTTGGATGTTTTTCATCCTGACCGTAAGTATTACAGATCAAAAAAAACTGGGTGAGTAAAAGAAAAGAGAAAAGAGCAATTCTATGCATGATTTACCTAGACTAAAAAACTACAACTTAGTTGATCTCCATAATTAAGCGAAATCCGTTATTGGTCTGCTTTGAATCCGCAGGTTGTCGATACCTGTTTATACCTCTGAGTGCTTCAGGCTCATTGGCCGAAGCACTCAATAAAGCACTTTTAAAAAGCAGTAGAATCGCTAGATTGAAAAGCAGCTTCATTTTATTATTTCACAAACCTTAACCATCTCCCACTGTAGGCTTCCAAAGAAATGGAATTCCCAACTTTAAGCGATTGTCCTGTAATTGGATCCATCACATCTTTGTACTTGAAATTTCTGAATTTTAATTCAACAGACTTCGCCTCATCATCATTGATAAAAAAGTAGTGGTCTGCCTCCAGAGCGGCCAATCTGTACACAATCGCATCTTCGCAGCTGTAGGGAGACTCAAGCGCCCCCATGGTGTGCTTAAGCGTCCACGACTCCAGGTAGTCATTACCAGGGTTTTGCATGGCATAGGATGCATCCGCTGCCAAGACAATCGCTGTTCCTTTACCATAGACATGCTCAGTCACTGCCGGACGACCTGATTTGAAACGTTCGACCACATTCGCACTTGTCGGAGTCAGGTCAAAAACAAATCCTTCAAGTTGGTGATCTCCAATGACCTGAGGCACATTATTAGAGTATTGAAAGTCAGCAATTGAAGCTCCGAATAGTTTTTCAAATGGTGTTCCCTTTCCTGTTTTCAGTACCCTTCCCTGATCATCCCACCAGCCACCTGGGGCATCAATCACTAGTCGTCCACCATTGCTGACATACTCTTCTAGGATTGGCCACAGCTCATCGTTAATGGCTGCCTGTGCAGGCAGATAGATTACTTTATAACGCTTACCCAACCCTTTTTTAAGATCTGTCACCGTCACATGCTCGAAAGGGATATTGGCATTGATAAGTGCACGGTTGATCCCAATCCTGGCTTTAACGGGGTAATGCTTGAAGTGTGTTCTCCCAGGTCCTGCAACAGCAGCCCAGATGGCTTCATTATCCCAGTTGACCAGCACTCCCACATAGGGTTCTTTGTGTGCCGCCCAAATTTCATCCCGGTATTTATCAGCAGCCTGGGCGATCTTACCAGCTCTAATAGCTCGTGGTCCTGGTTCAAGCTGTCGATTCAACAAAGCATATTCACCGGATTCCCAGCCTGCATTTCGATAGTTCCATGACCATAACCCGGCACCTCTAAAGCCGCCAGCCAGATAGGAAAGCAACAGTTGAGTAATGGTACCTTCGTCTACTGTAAAGCCAGCTGTTTCAAACTGACTAAGTACGTTCCACCCTTTTCCTCCAGATAATTGCTGGGGTCCGCCGGTACTTTCCCAGGTAGCAGCCCAACCACCTTTGAACCAGTCTGTTGAAAGAGAAGATTGCATGTAAATACAACGGGCAACTTCATATTGTACTTCCTCGTAGTGCCATGCAAGATGAATGGATGGGTAAAAAGATCCACGATCCTTCATCTCTTCTGCAATGCCTTCCATATCAGTAGCACGCGAGGCAAAAGGTAGGAACAGTCCCATCTCCCCTCCGGCACGCTGGGGTTGCTCCGGGTAGATATTCTGCTTATAAAACTTCACATTTTCCAGATACATGTCAGCCTTGTACCTGAGTATATCTTTTACCTGACCATACTCTCTGCCCGCACGTGGAATGATCACATACTCTCCTGAGGCATTATAGCTCACCAGGGGGTCATCTTCAAAATCTTCCCAGGTCTGGTAAGGATTGCCGCTTATTCCTACTTCATACTGATTCCAAGCAGTATTTAACTTAGCTATTGTGCCATATTTCTCTTTCACCCATGCTTTGAAAAGTGGAACATCATACTCACGAAGGTGCTCGTCGGGTGTGTGATCGTAGTGAACAAATTCATCCTCACCCGGTAAAGGGGTTTTCCAGGTTGACAAATGCTTCTCCAGCACTTTGTTTTGATAGGCTATCATTTTTGGATGTTCACGAGCTTCCTGAATGGACATCTTCTGAGATAATCCAACTTTTTTGAGCAGGTCAGGAGTAATATCTTCCCAACCACCCTGACCATACCAGAAAGGGATGATGCCTTCCTCGAGGGCAATTCTGAGAACCTCTTTCTCAGGCCACTCGGGAGTTCCCATTGTTTGTTTCAGATTGGTGAAGCCTAGCTCTTTCATCATCCTGAAATGTTTTCGCATTTCATCCTCTGTCATGCCAGCCCATGGAAGAAAGACCACACCGTATGGCATTGGAGCCAGCTTCTTGAACTTCTGTTGCATAGGGCTGTCATGCATACTATCATATAGTTCATGATGAAAATTGTCTCCCTGCCCTAATAATGAATTGGATGAAATTAGCACTAAAGAAATCACCAGTGCTTTTAAAGAAATAGAAAATCGAAGCATTTTGAATATTACTGTTTTAATTACATTAATAATTAGAGGAGTCCCACAGATTATTTCTCCATTCTGATCCATCTTGCACCATCATCTCTTAAGCTGATCCGCTCTAAATCAACCACCTCTCCTGTTAGTGCATCTGCCGCACTCTTATATTTGAATTGACTTGAAAATGAAACAATCTTTTTCACACCATCGTTGATGAAATAATAGTGATCTGCACTTGGTGAACTTAACCGATAGACAAGTGCGCCTTCGCATTGATAAGGGGATGATAATTTTTCGCCTAGGGCTGTACTAACGAGAATCTCCTCGGCCAATTCATTCCCTGGAGCCATACATTGTCTTCCCAGGTCAAGTCCGATCAGCACAGCACTGCCCTTCCCATAACTATTTTCAATAATACCGGGGTCTCCAGTACTATACTCATTCATAACTTTTCCTTTTGTAACACTGAAGTCAGCTATATAGCCAGTCCAGGGTCGACCTGCTAGCTCAACCGTCTTATTCGAACCCGAAAACTGAAAATTGTCAAGAGTTGCACCAAACAGCTTCTCATAAGTAGATCCCATACCTGTTGGCAAGAGTTGTGTGTTTTCATCGAATTTTCCTCCTGGAAGATCCATAATTATTCTTCCACCATCCGATGTGTATTTTTCAAGGATTGAAAACACCTCACGATCCATTGCTATGATGCTGGGCAGGTATATGGCTTGATATCTTTTGGCCAGTCCATTTTTCAGGTCATCAGATGTGACAAATTCGAAAGGAATATTAGCATTCATAAGTGCTCTTGCAGCACCGATCCTGGCTTGAATTGGATAATGCCGATAGTCATCTCTAAGTCTTACAGACATAGCAGCCCAGGCAGCATCGTTGTTCCAGTCCAGTAATACTCCAACAACAGGTTCCTTATGTGCATCCCATATTTCATCCCTGTACCTCTCCATGGCCTTGGCCATTAGTCCAAGTTGTCGGGCTCGCTCAGTAACCTGATTGTTCCTGTCCAGTAAGGCATAGTCTCCCCCCTCCTTCCCGGCAGATCTTACACTCCAGCACCAAACACCAAAACCTTTGAAACCAGCTGCCATCTGACTCATAAAGAGCTGTAGCACTGTTCCATCATCGAAGTAATAGGCATTTGTTTCACTGGCATTCTTGTTGCCGTCAAATTGCTGGGGACCCCCACTAGACTCCCAACCTCCGGTCCATCCACCTTTGAAGAAATCATTCATCATTGATGATTGCATGTAAAAAGGTCTTACCACCTCATTGTTGGTAAGATTAAAGTGCCAGGATAGGTGCATGGATGGATAAAAGGAACCATAGTCTTTTACCACATCAGCAATCTTTTCCATGTCTACCCCATACCAGGCGGCAGGTAAAAAAAGACTCATTTCACCACCTCCCCTAAATGGTTCATCAGAATCAAATTCTTCAAGGATCTCACACCTTTCGGCAATGTTCTTCACACCATGCTCTGCCTTAAACCTGAACACATCCATTTTTTGTTTGAAATTCCTGTGAGCTACTTTTTCTTTCCAGTTTTTGTTAAAGTCATCCCAGGATTCAAAGGGTGTCCCTGTGCCAACATGAAACAGCGTCCAGTGCTCATTGAGGTTTTCAATTGATTTGTATTCATCTTTCACCCATTGGGTAAAAAGTTGCTCACCTGCTTCTGTAAGATCTAATCCTCTGTCCCCCACTGTTGGATCAAAAGCTGTAGCTCCTCCCTTAGGGATATCACCATGCATTTCACGGTACTCTTTAAGTCTTAAAATCCTTTTCCTGAGCACTCCTGTCTGATACTTAACCATTTCAGGATGTTCGCGAATAGTCTTGGCATCAGCGTCAATGGGTATCTTCAGCTTCCTCAACAACTCATCTGTTATGGTCTCCCATCCTCCTTGTCCATACCACCAGGGTATGAGCCCTTCTTCAAGTGCAATCAATTGGATATCTTCCAGTGTCCAGCCAGGAATAGTCATAATTTGCTTCAGACTATTGAAGCCAAGCGACCTCATCATCCTAAAGTGCTCGCGGATTTCTGCTTCCCCCTCTCCCGGATGTTGAATGTAGACGACCCCAGCTGGTAATGGATTAATCTTCCTAAAATTTTGCTGTGTTGGGCTGTCATGCAGTTGATCATACAGATCATGATAGAAATTTGCTTCCTGCGCCTTCAGTACTATTCCTGATAGTAGAAGCAGACTAGCGCCAATGATTTTTAAGAAATTATTTACTTGGTAATATTGCTTGTTTATTTTCATCACTGATCAATCTTCAAAATTTATTTGGTTATCCTAACTGTTTTCATCAAACCTGCATTTATCCCGGCAACAAGGTTCTCTCCCTGACTTGTCTTCACAGACACCATGCTTTTCACATCACCATCGACAAAAAGTCCTGACTCAGGATATGGTATTGCTCTAAATGAGTTGCCATTTTCATTCTTCAAATAGATGCCATAGCCTGCATCATTTCGTACAGTTTCAATTTCAGAGCCATACATGTTTCCAGCCAGAATTAGGTCTTTGAATCCATCCTGGTCAATATCCATTATCACAATCCCATTCACTGAGGATAGCTGGGCGTAGTCAGGTAAAGTATGTGGCTGAAAGGTGCCATCTCCCCTGTTTTCAATGTAGGATGTAGCAAAGTTTTTTGCCTGGTACCTGAGGGCGTGTTCTAAATTCTGACTGCCATAAACATCCTCTAACTCCGCCACAGCAAAAGCAGAATAAGTTGGAAATTTGGTTTTTAAACCCGGCATCTGTTCGGTAGAACATGACTTGCCCCGCAATGGAAAGAGCTTATTGTCCTCGTAGTAGGCCAGCACAATATCATTTCTGCCATTGCCATCGAGGTCAGAGCTATATATCTCAAATGGATTTTCCTTAGTGGCTTTGTATTTGTAGTTGAGACCGACATTCCCGGCCACAAGGTCCTGATCTCCATCATTGTCTATGTCCGCGGCAGCCAGACTAAACCACCATCCTTCTGTATCCTCTAAGCCGGTACTCGTCCGTGTCAACTTGCCATTTTCGTTCTCGAAGACCGTAAGTGGCATCCATTCACCAGCAACGATCAAATCGATGTCCTGATCAAGATCATAGTCGAGCCACAACGCTGATGTGACCATTCCAAGGTCTACTAATTCCGGAGCGAACTCTTTGGTTTTGGTGATGAACTTGCCTCCCTCATTGACCAACAACAGGCTGGAAGTCGGATATGGGTATTTGCCAGGAGATTGACGACCACCCACAAAAAGGTCGAGATCGCCATCATTGTCAAGGTCTGTGTCGATGACGACAGACCCACTGACGCTGATCTCAGGTAGAAAATCCATTGCGGCACTGAAGTTTCCTTTTCCATCATTTAGATAGAGTCTGTCTTGATAAAAGGAACTTTTTCGCGATTCATTTCCACCACTCACAACATACAGGTCAGAATCACCATCCCCGTCAGCGTCAAAGAATAAGCTGCCAGCATCTTCAAAGTTCTGATCCTTATCAAAAGCAGGTTGTTCAGATTTTTTGAAACCACTTTCGGTCTGCAGATAAAGCGACCCCGAATATTCGAGTGATCCGCCCACATAAAAATCTTCCAGGCCATCCCCATTGGCATCCCCTTTGGAAAGGAACGGTCCCAACGCCGACATGGAATGTGGCAATAAAACCTCATGTTCGAAATCATCATATGCGTTTTCCTGATGAACAAATGGTGGCGTCAACTCCAGGGTTGCAGTAGAAAAGAATGATGAGGATTTTACACCTTCTTTTTCTGTATTAACTGCCTTGTTATACAAAAGCTCAAATCGCTGATTGGTTTTAATGTCATACAGCTTCTGCTTTTTCCCGTCCGGCCATCTTACTTCCAGACTGTCAATTTGCTTGGCTTCTCCCAACCCAAAATGAATAGGACTGGCCATGGAAGACCGAAAGCCATGATCAAAGTATCGCTGTTGAACCTGAGTATTACCTGCTATCCATATTTGAATCACAGCTCCAATCCCATCTAGATTTTGTGGTGGCCCCTGAAGGACAACATCCAAATACTTGCTCTTTCTTGATTTATTTTCATAGATAAATGCATGGTCATCGATGTTATTGACAACCAGGTCCAGGTCACCATCGTTATCCAGGTCCCCGTAAGCAGCTCCGTTGGAAAATGAAGCGTCCCCCAACCCCCATTCATTCATCACCTTTTCGAACCTGAAACCATTGATATTCTTGTACATGTAGTTGGTCAGCTTCTGGGAGGGCATGGCTTTCAATGCCTGGTCCCACTCTTCTGAACTTAAGTCAGACCTTCCTTCAGTTTCTGCACTTTTTAGGAGATCAACAAAAACGTATCTGGCGTCCTGATTTCTGGCATCTCTTCTCAGTCCATTGGTGATATACAGATCTTTCCAGCCGTCATTATCGAAATCCGCAAATAATGGCGCCCAGCTCCAATCTGTATTGGAGATATCCGCAAGGTGGGCCATCTCACTAAATGTATTGTTACCCGTATTCATGTGGAGCATGTTAAACATATACTGATAGTAGTAGCCCTGGCTCAGGAAGTAGTTAAAGTCAGCCCTTTGCATTCCACCCATGTTCTCCTTGAGGCGTTTGTTGTCCTCAGCTACCATATCCACTACCACAATATCAAGTAAACCGTCGTTATTGAAATCTGCCACATCATTTCCCATGGAGAAGTTGGAAAGGTGCTTGAAGCTACTCTTTACTGACTCTTTGAAAGTCCCATCTCCATTGTTTAGGTAATAGAAATCATGCTCTGTAAAATCATTGCAGACAAAAATGTCTGGCCATCCATCCTGATTAAAGTCCCCTACACCTACTGAATGAGAATACCCCAATGGAGAATCTTTGATACCTGCCTCAGAGGTGACATCAGTGAAACGACCATTCTCATTCCTGAACAACCTATCTCCACTAAAAAGATCACTTTCCGACCTTTGTAGGTATTCAGACTCCCGACTTTGAGAGATATTAGTCGGCCCATAATTGGCCTGATACATGTCCAGGTCCCCATCAAGGTCAAAATCAAAAAAAGTGGCTTTGGTTGAGTAACCTTCATGATCCAGGCCATAGGATTCTGCCTGGTCTGTAAAAGTGAGATCTCCGTTATTGATGTAAAGAATGTTTTTTCTGTTTTCCGGCTGAAATAGTCCGGACTTACATACATAAAGGTCCAGCCAGCCGTCATTGTTGACATCTACCACAGTCACCCCGGTATACCAACCAAAGCCTTCTTCCTCCAGGCCGGCTGCCCTGGTAATGTCTTCAAAAACCAACTCACCTTTGTTTAGATAAAGTCTGTTCTGCACCATATTGCCAGTGAAGAACAGATCAGCCAAACCATCATTGTTAAAATCAGCCAATGCAACTCCCCCTCCATCATAAAATCCCTGGTATCGAATAATATTTCGCTGTGCATCTTCTTTGATACTATTGACAAAACCCACATTGCTTCTTGATCTGGAAACCTTTTCAAAGAGAGGTCCCTGCTCAATATTCTCGCTGGTATCACATCGAAAAAATATCAACAGGAACACCACCGGTATGATTTTCCAAAAGACTTTACAGATGGACTTTGTCAGCATGGTCATTTTGTATTTTGTATTACTCTGTGCCAGTAATAGATAGAATCCGATATCTCTTTAGCCGTACTAACCATCTCCGCATGGGGCTGATCAGTAATGTCTACAAAACCAACTAGCTGGTTTTCTCCATTACTAGCTCTACCGGTATTGTGCTGATCTGAAAACTGGTACCAGTGGCTTCCTAGTGAATAGGGCATTGAAGCCCATTTCTTCACATAATTTTTAAAGTACTGTACTCTTTCAGCCTCCGTAAATACCTGCCATCGTAATGGAAGTTGACGGGGTCCTTTCAATGCCGCCTGGTGTTCGCCTATCAGGATAGGCCTCCCTGTGATAGTATGCCAGGCATCCATTTGCTCTGTAATAGGCTCGTAGCTGTATACATTTACCGTTACAACGTCACAATACCTCCCTGCAATCCTTAGGATATGGTCAGGTTTAAGCTTTCTAGTAAACCGACAACCCAGATACAGATGATGGGGATCGTACTTTTTTAAAGTAGCTGCAATGGCTCCAAAATATTTATCGGTGAACATCGAATCCAGGAACATAATGTCCGAAGGAGGAACATCTTTTTCATCTCTAACCTTCATTAGCTCTTCCCATGAGCTAAAATCTGTTCCCCGGGATTTGTTGTATAATTCAATGGTAGAAATGTCTCTTTGAATTTCTTTCACCCAGGCTTTTCTCAGGTATGCATCCTTTGGCAAGTTCTGAAGAAGTCTCAGGTGGCCCCATCCAGCCTCATTGTCTACAAAGTATCCCACCAGGTAGGGATTGTCCTTGTAATTGGTCGCATGACTTATCACACTTTCCAGATGAGCCAACCACCCCGGATGGTAAACATCTTTTTGCCAGTCATCCACATCTGATATGAATGAATAGGTAAAGGGTATTTTACTATCCATGAGAAGCGCTTCTTCAGACCAGTTTCCCATGGTATTCAGCCCCCAGCCTTCCAGTCTGCTGTAGACCATGTTTCTCCATCCGTCCAGACTCTCATACTTTTTGAGCAGGTTCAGATAGTAAAAACTCATGGTACTATCGATATATGCATCCTTATAAGGTCCATTCATATCCGGAAGTTCTTCAAATAGTTGCTCATTCCCCTTGATGAGTGTCACACCGTGAAGTGCTTTTTTAGGGCGGATCCCCGTGACTCCAAACGACCAAAATGGATTGCCATCGGGTGTGATAAAGATCCATGAGGAATCATTCAACTGCTCCAGGCGGAAGTACCCGGTAGCCTGATAGGTGGTTCCGATTTTCAATCCGAAATATTGATCATATTTATCGGCGTGGAACCGGCTCTTTAATTCATTTCTTTCAACCACAAGGTTTTGAGTAAGCTGTTCGTCACTTTTGATCTTGCCAGACCATTCTGTGGAGATTCGCTGACCATATCTATCTATAACCGGTGTTGGAGGTCCGGCCCTCTTTTCCAACTTCATCTCATTGAGAACCATATTAGACGGACTTACCTGACTTGTGAAGAGAAACTGTATCTCGTCTACATGGTATTTAGAAATGCCTCTCCCAATTAAAGGAAGGTCCTGTAAATCTATTTCCTTTTTTGCAGCAGATTGGCCATTTACTATCAATGTATCTGAAAGCCTACCTCTATGGCTCCAAAGCACGATGGCTATTTTAATATCTTCAGAGGAATTATTGGCGAATTCAAGATGAAGTGATGAAAACTCCATCCAATCTTCTCTCAGACCAAGGACTGTTGGTTTAAAACGAATTCCCGACGTATTTGAGTTTAATGTAAATTCAAGGGCCTGGTTGACTACCTGATAACTAAGATCATTTGTTTTGACCTGATCAGATTCTGTAAAACTCTGTTCCTGGGCATTCGTACTGGATTGGATCAAGATTTTGTCCTGGCTTCTACTGATTTGACCCAAATCAGCCTCAAGGTATGCTGTGTTTGTGCAGGAGCTCAATACAAATACCAATAGCAGTATGCGCATGACGCGATATATCATATCAAATGAATTGATAAGTGAGTTAAAAAAGGTGAAAAAAACAGGAGGAGTATCTCCTCCTGTTCACTGCTTATTTATTGATAAGCTAAATTGACTTGTTTCTCATAATCAGGGACTTCCGAATAGAAGTTGCTATTATAAGGGACAGCTCCTGTGGTTCTATCACCGGCTGGAATGTCTGTCTGAAGTCCTTGCAGGTAATACAATCTATCACCCTCGAACGCCATTTCGATTCTTTTTTCCAACATAATGGCATCCATTAATTGCCCATCTGTACCTCCAAAATCTCCAATACCTGCCCTGTTACGGACAATATTCAGATCGGCTCTTGCATCTACAAAGTCACTATTCATGGCATGAATAGTTGCTCTAAGCAGGTACATATCCGCTAATCTAAGCACTGGGTAATTTGTAGATCTGTCCACAGCACTCCTGTAATAACGATTGTTCCACACATAAGGCTGAGTAGTGTTAAATGCAGTTCGTGGATCATTGCCAGCCTCATATCTCACAAAAAGCTGAGTATATCGTAGGTCGTTTAAGGCAGCTGGGTTTTCTGTACCGTCTGTATTGGCCCATCCGGCAGCTTCCAGAAAATCCTGACTGGTGGCCAGGTAACGTCCACCATTGGTAGCTGGACCACCTGCCCTTTGATTAGCGTTAAATCTGCTGAATAAAAGTGGATGTTTCCAATTGCTTGATCCGCCTAAACCATCACCAGCCCAAAGCGTGTAGTACCAGATTACTTCCCTTCCTCTTTCAATACCAGTCTTATTCCAGGCTTCAATCGGATCTTCAGTAAGATCATAATCGCCACCATTTTGGTCTATCACAAAGTTTAACTCACTCAAGGCATCGGTATAGTTTCCCATGTGAAAGTGAACCTTAGCCAACAACGCTGCTGCTGCAAACCTGTTAGCCCTTCCATCCGCATAGGATGCATTGTGCAAAGCAGGGTCAAAGCGCTCAGGTAACAAAGACTTGGCCATCTCCAGGTCTGATACGATCAATGGATAGATGTCATTGGCTGACGCAAGGTCCGATCCAATTGCTTCCTCGAAGTTTAGAGGCTGACTTACTCTGAAAGGAATCCTTTTTTCATCATCAGGATACACAGGCAGATAAAACTTCGCCAACCAATAATAGGCATAGGCTCTTACAAAGTACAGCTCACCTCGAATCCTGTCTACCTCATATGGCTTATTCTCACCAGGGAACGGGTTGTTACCTTCAGCAGACTCAATAAACCCAATAGCACCATTTGCAAACCCTACAGCAAAATAACCGCTATTGAAAATATTGTTATCGAAGTAACCGATTTGAGCACCCTCATGTGATCGATTATATAGGTCTTCAACATCACTCTCTATGTCGAAACCTTCAGCTGGGGAGGCAATTCTAGTATTATCAGCAAAAGCTTCAGCTGCTACAGTCCCAGCAGTAAAGATGGCTCTTCCACCCCCATTCCCTGTCAAACCATAATAAGCTCCAATGGGTGCTTTCTCCAAATCAAGCAAAGAAAGCCATGGGGATGTCGGAGGATTAGTGAGTTCAAAGAACTCATCCTCGTCACATGCTGTAAATGACAAAGTCAGAACCCCTACAAAAAGTATTTTTATATATTTCTTCATGATTAAAGTCTTTTTAGAATCCAACATTAATACCGAAACTATAGGTCTTAACCTGTGGGATCTGGACATTCACCCAACCCTGGCCAATGTTTCTTGATTGAAATCCACCTCCTGTAGACACAACCTCAGGGTCATAGCCATCAAATCCTGTGATTGTCCACAGATTGTTTGCCATTACATAGAGTCTTAGTCTTTGGATTTTCAACTTATCCAATACATTGCGAGGCACTGTATATCCTAAAGACAAGGATCTAAGTCTTAGGTAATCAGCTTTCTTCAGGAAATTATCCGTCTTTTGGCCTGTTCTTCTCCAATCGAAACGTTCATTGGGTGTGGTACTTCCGTCATCATTGATCACATCATACCGCCTGTTGGACATTAGCAGTGGATAATCTGCAGAGATATTCTCTGGAGTCCAGGTATTGTTTAGCATGTCACTCCTCAATACCGGATTCCCAACAGTTGTTTGATCATACTCTGCTTCATCAAAAATGTAATTTCCACCGGAGAAGGAAAAATAGGCATTTAGATCAAAGCCCATATATGAGACATTGGTATTGACTCCTCCGAAGAAAGTAGGTAAAGCAGTCTTATTGGTATTGTCAAAAAGATGTGCCTCCATGTTACTTCGGGTAGCTGGAATCAAGTTTCCGGTTGCGACACGCTCTCCGGTTTCGTCGAAAAGAGTAAGATCCATCTCTTCAATCATGGGATAACCTCCCTGTTCGTGAATACCAGCATATCTTGCCAGTCTGAAAAAAGACAGTGGATTTCCCACACTTGTTACCAGACCGCTGTTATTTACATTATAGATTTCATCCGTTTCACTTGTCAGCCTGGTTACCTCATTACGATTGGTTGTGAAGTTGAAACCCACATCCCAGCGAAGCTGATTTTTATCTATTATGATGGCATTCAAAGAGTATTCAACTCCCTGGTTTGTCATGTCACCAATGTTCTGCCAGATGGTTGGCGAATTTGAAAATATGCCTGAAGATTGCGGGATAGGTACCTGGTACAACATATCAGACACATCCTGCCTGTAGTATACCACCGATCCACTTAACCTGTTGGCAAACAATTCAAAATCAATTCCTACGTCTGTTGCAGTGGTTGTTTCCCAGGTCACATCTTTGTTTCCAATTCTGGTAAGCAGATCGCCCGCTCCTACATCTCCATATCTGCCCCAGGTAGCATACCCGGTTTCTGTAGCGAGGGGGTCAATGTTTGAGTTCCCAGTCTGACCATAACTTACCCTTAATTTCAAAAACTCGAGCCAGCTTAACTGATTCATAAATGACTCTTCGGAAATGATCCATCCGCCAGACACGGCACTAAACAAACCATATCTGTTTTCTTTGGTGAAAATGGAGGTACCATCTCTTCGTAAACTACCAGTGAAAAGGTAGCGGTCCATAAATTTGTAATTAACTCTTCCAAAGATTCCTCTGAAGTAAACCTCACCGCCATATCCATTTGAAACTCGCTGAACATTTCCAGGAGACCCAATTTCTTTAGCTGCACCAATCAAACCATCTGCCTCAGTATTTCTAGTTCTGGTAGCCTGCTCAGTGGATTCCGTTCCAACAGTAATACCCAGGTTGTGATTCGCTCCAATGTCTTTGCTGTAATTCAGGTAAACATTGTAATTAGATCTGTTGAATGTTTGTGAATTATCAAAAGCATAAGCAGAATTTTCCCTTAGAACAGTATTCCCCCATTCGATGGAACTTACCTGGAAAAAGTCATAACCAAATTCTGAATGTAGCTTTAGTCCCTGAACCCATGGAATAAAATAATCAGCAGAGAACAGGGATACTGATCTAAATGAAATTAGATCATTTCTGAAATTGTTTGGATTCAATGAAGCAACTGGATTACGGCCTGATAACGGATCAAACAGTAAAGGACTCCCAGATACAGGATCAACCGCAGTGGGATGATAAATCGGCAGCCATGGATAGATAGATGAACTCGCTGCATTATATCCCGGTCTGGCAATATTACTGTTGCCACCGGGAGCACCACCGTTTGGAGCCCTGTCGTTATCTGAGTATGTCACAGTAGTTCTTAAAGCAAGCTGAACATGCTCCACAGGTTCAAAGTCCAGGTTTGCCCTTGCACTGATTCGCTGAATCTCATTACCAGCAAGAATACTTTCGTCTTTTCTGTATTGTCCAGATATGTAATAACTCGTGTTGTCAGTCCCTTTAGAAGCGGAAATACCCAGATCTTTAAAGCTCCCCTGCCTCAACACAATGTCATACCAGTTGGTATTGGTTGTCTGACTTCTGTCGAGCACGGCATTTGGATCTCTTCCGACGTTCAATACATCGTTAGGATCAAAAGCTGGTTGTCCATTGTTGCTCAGCGCGGCATCCATCAAACTTAACCATTCATCCCCATTCACAAACCCAATCTCCTCAGGACCACGAACGACATTTGATACTCCTTGTTGATAATTGACATTGAAAGTTCCCTTCTGGCCTTTACCGCTTTTTGTAGTTACAATGATAACTCCTCCAGATCCCCTGTTTCCATATATAGCCGTTGCAGAAGCATCTTTTAGTACCTCAATGGATTCAATATCATTGGGGTTGATCATGGATAGAGGGTTTTGAGGGGTTACACTAGTACTTCTGCCCAATCCTTCCAATTCCTGACCATTTCCCATCAGAATCATCCCATCAATAATCCAGAGTGGTTCAGTTCCTGATGATACTGAGTTTGTACCTCTAATCATGACTCTTGTAGGAGCTCCGGGAACACCACTTGATGCAGATACCTGGATACCAGGTGCCAATCCCTGGAGGCTTTGGTCCATACTCAATGAAGAGAAACTGGTGAGATCCTCACTTTTTACCTTGGCAATTGAGCCAGTCAAATCTCTTCGAATCTGCGAACCATATCCTGTAATCACAACTTCATCCAGTTGTTCAGAATCCTCTTCCAATGAAATCTGAAAAGTACTCTGGTCCCCAACAACAAGTTCTGTAGATTGGAAACCAATGAATGAAACCAATAACGTTGCGCCATCTCTTACCGAAAGGCTGAAATTACCTTCAAAGTCTGTAATTGTTCCATTGGTGGTTCCTTTTTCAAGTACTGTAGCACCAGGTAACGGCTCACCATTTTGATCAGTCACCTTCCCTGTAATGTCTCTTGCTAATTCGGAGACTGTGATCTTCTCAATAAAATCATCTGTCTCATGCTGCTTCACGCTGATCTTATCGTTGATTTGCCTGAAACTAAGATTTGCCTGCTCTGCTATACTTAGCAGCAACTGATCTAGAGTCTGATCTTTGAATTTTACGGATACACGGGTCTTGTTTTTGATTTTGGTATGGTCGTAAACGAATCTATAACTGGATTTTTTTTCAATCTCCTTAAATACTCGTTCAACAGGTACATCCACCATGTCAATATTGATTACTGCTTCTTTGACACTTATAATGCCTTGAGAAACTCCATCTTTTGCCGTAGTAAGGTTTAAGAGGAATGAAAGCAGAACCAACACATACAAGGTGTATTTTCCAAACATGGCAATGTTTAGTAAAAGTTTATTTTTCATAGATTTGTAATGTTAGTTGACTAAATGTTTAACTAATTCGATAGTCCATAGAGAACATGTTCGCTGCATAGGCTCTGTGGGCTTTTTTTGTTGATTGTCTATTTCATATTCTGAGGGTTATTGTTTTTATTAAATTCTAATTCTACAATGTTTTCTTTGTCCTTGACTCTATATTCAAATCCCCAGGAATAACCCAGGCTCTTCATTACATCATGCAGATAATCGTTCTCAAATCGGGCACTGGAATGTAACCCCATTGGAACCTTTCCAAGGACGTGAATTTCAATTCCATACCATGTTTCTAATTTTTTAATTACCTCTTCATATGGACTTTGATTAAACACCAGAGTGCCATCCTTCCAGGCAGTCTCTAAATCTTTATCAAAATGCCTCAGCTCAAAGGCTAATTTTTCAATGTTGTAGCTGACCTTTTCTAGTGGGTTCAGAACCTGTTGCTTTGTGGGGTTTTCATTTAACTTCACATTTACAATCCCTGTTAACAAGAAAACCTCATTTTTTTCAGGGTTGAACGCACGTACTGTAAAGCTTGTACCAAGTGCGATTGTGCTGATCTGGTTACTATTTACAATGAATGGCTTGTTGGCATTTTCTGCAACTTCAAAGAATGCTTCCCCCTCTAGCCAAACTTCTCTTTTCTCAGCTCCGTAGGAAGGTAAAAAATGAAGCAAACTATTTGAATTAAGCTTTACATGTGTTCCATCACTTAAATGAAATGAGAGCTTTTGGCCACTCTCGGTAGATTTCGTGATATATGAATTGTTCTCAAATACCTTAGCTACTGGTTCCTTTGATCCTGGGGAAAACTCATTGGTATAATATCCCCCAAGGAAGGTTAATAAAACAATTGCAACTCCTGCAGCAACCATCCATGCATATTCAGAAGTCCTTTTAGTTTTAACCGGTGGACTTAAAGTCACTTGTTTTACTTCCGGTTCTTCAATTGAACTAATAAGCTTTTTCTCAAGATCATGTTTCTGGATGTTGCTAAGAATGTTTGTAAAGACCTCATTGGAATCAAAATCAATTTCATCCTGACCCTTAAAATTGTCAAATTCTTTGTCCAGGAAAAGTCTTGCTTCTTCACTATTAATCCAATAGATAATCTCGCGCACATCATTTGGATCGCACTGGTCTCTTAAGAACTGCTTGAAAGTATTTAATCTATCTTCCTTCAAATTTGATTAAGCTTCTTTTCAAAACTATTTGTATTAAATACGGTTTGACAGTCCTCTTCCACGTAGTCGAATTGTAAAATATGTACTATTTAAAATATATGCTCCTTAAAATTGCGTACTTAATAATTAAACGAGCTTTTTAATAGAATTTTCTTAAACTTATTCTAATGCTTTGAAGTTTAGCAACTGCAAAGGAATAAGTGGAGTCACTTTTATCGACTAGATTGCTTTTATTAATTGGTAGAATTTTGGAATCGCCAAATATTGAAATTGTACGTGCATTTACCCGGGGCAGCGAAAAAGCTTTCAGACTAATCTATGACTACTACCATAAGAAAATAGCAGCGTACTGTTTGAGCTACGGCCTTTCTCAGGATGAAACTAAAGAAGTGGTTCAGGATACCTTTTTAAAGCTTTGGATTAACAAGGCATCAATAGACCCTGACAAAAACTTCCAGTCATACTTTTTTAGAATAGCGAAGAATATCATCATTGATAAACTTAGGGAAAAGGGCAGAGAACATGCTGCCAGACAATACCAACTGTACATTCTAAAACCTGAAAACACGACCGAAAACAAAGTCCTATACAATGAGCTTCAATCGGAGATAAGAGAAATTATTGACTCTTTGCCGGACATGAGGCGACTCATTTTTCACATGAGCAGGATCAAAGGCCTAGGTAATAATGAAATCGCAAGGGAATTGGACATTTCTGTACGGACTGTGGAAGCACATATCTCAAAAGCACTACAAACATTTCATGAAAAACTGAGTCATTTAAAGGCAATTTAGTTTCTCAAACCAATGAGATACGTAAAAAATGAGCTAAAGAATGATACTGTTCAATCCCTCAGCAGCTCTATAAGTCTGAAAACCTGCCAAATTGGCAACAAACTCACATTTCCTATCTTACTTAAGCATCATCATTCTGATTTCTGACCCCTAAAAAATTTCCCCTACTTTTAAACCATGGTAGACTCCGGTGTAAGACCTATCCATAACCTGAGGGTTGATGGAAACATTCTCATAGATGTGATCCTAAATGATGGTACCTTAAACGTACGCCTGATAGATTATCGTTCACATCATAATCGAGAATTATATTTCAATAAAACCGAGGTTGGAATTGAAGAACTATCTTATTCAGATGGTGTAAAACAATTGATTGCGAATGGTTTCAAATACTGTCGACTTATTGCGAGATTGCTCACCTTACATGATCTTAGTACTCAAGCCCAAAGGATCAAGAATCTGCTTGAAGAAAATCCCAGCTTGAACATCAATATGTTACACGAAATGACAGACCTATCAGAAAAAGTAATTAAAGATTCACTGGACGAACTTCTAGCCAAAAAGCTAATTACTCGTGTCGGTTATCAAAGATATTCTATCAAAGATCAGTACGGTCATTTCAGGCCGTTGTTTGACCCATCCAAAAACCAACAATTCCTAACCTGATACCAACAAGTCAAGTTCTGGATCATAATTTTTTTCTTCCGCATAGCACCCAAGTAAGTCCGTATGCCTCTGCAACAAACCCATATTAGATCAAATGGATTTCATTATCCTGTTTACTATCTCTGCAAGTACCAGCCCCGTAACACTTCCCTAACTGATGGCCTGTCTGAGAGCCTGATTCGTTTCAAATCAAAACGAAGAATTGATGTAGAGGCCTGGACAGCCTGTGCGTGTCTGGAGCTGTCGAAGAAGTTTCGGAATAAGCAACTGTATATCCTTAGGGCCCTGGCTTCAAATGAAACAGATGTTAGCGCAGCCAGCCGAACTGCTTTGGACTGGATGGGACTGAAATTGGTTGGTACACTCAATGCCATCTATGAGCCACACAGCATCTCAAAAAAACGAATTACGCGAAGCCTAAAAAGACTGACCAAAACTGAGAGAGAAAATGAAATGGAGGACGTTTTTAGCTTTGACCTGGTAGACATCGATCCTGACTTTGAGATATTAGTAATTGATGATATTGTGACAAGTGGTACAACCTTGTCGGGAATATTTAAGGCCATACGGGATTCCGGGTGTAATCTCCCTTTATCTGGTTTTACCTTAGCCCATACTGCCTACCAACCACATGCGAATAAAGACCTGAAACTGGCATCAGGTGAGTATGCCTGGAACGAGGAGGAATGGGCCAAAATAAGTGAACAGGAAGAGTTCTATGGTGAGATTGAAACCCTCAAGCAGAAAATTCTACTTGATGATTTTGACTAGCAATAAAACAAAAGATGACGCCTTCACCCTTTGAGAGACGCCATCCATATTTAAGAACCGTGCTGTGAAATAAAGGTACTTATCTCTGGTAAAACCAATAAAAATCAAGAATAACGTTAAGATTATCTCATAAAATGATGGATAATGGCTTGAATTACCTTATTTGCCATCACATTAAATATCGATTACATTACAACTTTCACTAAATTCAAAAATCTTGTAAAAAAAGTCCATTTCTGTAAATCTGGTCACTTCATCTCCCAACCCTTTTCGTAGGCACGGCTCCAGAGTTTATTGGCATCTGCATCGTCTTTGATGTGTCCATTTTTAGAGTCAATATCCAGTGATCTTCCAACCCGTTGAGAGATATTGCCCAACTGAACCAGCAATGTACTTTTATGTCCGGAATCAATGTCTGCATTAAGAGAACCGCCATTGAATACCGCATCATACATATTTTGAATGTGCATGGCATCAAGCTGGGTTGCGGGGTTCACAGGGTCTCGTGGGTCTATCTCTACGTTATCACTCATTTCTTTTACCACTTTGCCTTTTAGGTCAAACTGGGTATAACTATTACCTCCGGGGATCAAAATACTACCATCCTCTCCGTAAAACATTACACCAACAGAACTTCCTTCGATAGGTTTTCCATTACAGCTTCGGCCTTCCCAGGTCATGGATACATCTTCAAAATCGAGGTTAATCACCTGGGTATCCGGAGTCTCCCAATCATCCTGATATCTATATCGACCACCATTGGAGCTTACCTTCGTAGGATAATCTACTTCCAAACCCCATCTCAGCAAGTCTACCATGTGAGTACCATTGTTGAGCGCCTCACCAGTACCCCAATGCCACAGCCAGTGCCAGTTGTAATGAACGATATTGTCTTTATATGACTTCCTCGGAGCAGGTCCCTGCCACAGTTCCCAGTCCAGCCAATCCGGTGGTGCCACTTCTTTTCCTACTCCAATAGGACCGCGGTTATTGGTATACCAGCCTTTTCCGAAATATACACGTCCAATTGCACCGGATTGAACTGCCTTGATGCCTTCCATCACGTTGGGCCACGAACGCCTCTGGTTACCCATCTGAACGACTTTCTTATATTTTGCTGCTGCCTCTACCAGGATCTCTCCCTCTTTAGGGTTGTGGCTGCAAGGCTTTTCTACATAGACATGCTTACCTGCCTGCATACCCAGCAATGCCGCAGGAGCATGCCAATGATCGGGTGCGGCAATCACAAGGACATCCACGTCTTTGCTTTCCAGTGATTTTCTGAAATCTCCATAACCCTTAGCCTTGGTTTTCTGCTTGTCTGAAACGGCTTCCTTACATGTGTCGATCGCTCGGCTATCAACGTCACAGATGTGGATCACCTCAAAATTGTCCTGACGGGCAAAGTTCTGTGCCAGCGACTTACCACGGCTATTAACGCCCATCACGGAGACATTTAAAGTTTCATTGGCTCCAATGATCCGTGAGTAGGATTTTGCGGAAAAGGCAGGTAGTACACCGCCTGTCATAAGTAGGGCTGAGCCAACAGCGGATTTTTTGAGGAATCTTCTGCGATTGTTGTCTTTTGAATCCATCCTTAGTTAAAGAATTTTAAAGTTGAACCATTTATACATAAGTGAGCTTTGTATGTCACGTATTCTATAAGTTTAATTTTATCATCTCAGAACCCGCTAGAAGAAAAGCGCCTGTTCCATAAACTTCCCAACTGTCTTCTGAAAAATCTTTTCGTGGGTCCGCTCCTACGGGTTGGACCCATCCTATCATGCCTTCTTTATTTTGAAGTTGACACAGTGCCACCCAGGCTTTTTTGACAACTGGTAGGTACTTATCTTCTGGAAGGATTCCTTGATTTATTCCCCATGCCAAAGCGTAAGTAAAGAACCCACTTCCACTTGCTTCTCCTCCAGGGTAAGCTTTAGGATCTAGAAGGCTCGCCCTCCAAAGGCCATCAGTCTGCTGAATGTCAGACACTTTCTGTGACATATCTTTGAACAGCTTTATGTAAAAATTTCTTTCTGGGTAGTTTTCCGGAAGTTCTTCAATGATCCTTGCCAATCCTCCCATGACCCATCCATTACCACGACTCCAGAATATTTTTTCCCCATTGGATTCTTTAAGGTCTTCATTGGAGTATCCCCATACATACCTTAAGTCTCTTGCAAATAATTGCTCATCTTTATCATATAGCAATTCATAAGCCTCATAATAAAGTCGATCATTTAAACTGAGGTATTTTTCCTCATTCAGTGTCAACCCCAATTTTACCAATACCGGGGGGGCCATAAACAAAGCATCACACCACCACCAAGCTGTCTTCCTTATTCCTCTAGTTGGGAAAGGTCTTTCCATGAATACTCTCAGAGTATCTATAAGTGGTTGTATCATTTTTTTCTCCTTGCTTATCCTGTACATCTCAATGTAGGTCTGCCCGATTACATGGCTATCTGCATCATACCACAATTTACCAGGGACCCAACCGACTGATTCACCCATTTCATAGATTGCCTTATACATTTTTTTGGAACCTGTCGATTCATATGCGGCAAAAACACCAGCATAAAATGCTCCATTGTGCCATTCATTTGGCTGGTGTTTAGGATTTTCTAACTGCCAAATTGCAGCCTTTTTGAGTGATCTCTTGATATACTTTTCAGAATAAACCGTATCCTCCTGAGCCATCAGCTTCCCAATAATAAATATTGATACAATTAGGAGTGATATTTTCCTGAAGCCATTATTAATATTATTAAAATCATTGATTTGACGTCTCTTTTTTTGCATAGATTATTGAAAGTTGAGTAGCTGTCTAAATTGCTTTCTTAATTAAAATCAACTGGTTTCCTATTGATCCAATTACCTCTTGTAAAATCTGGAAAATATTGCGGAATACTGTTTTGAGCTATAGATGCTTCTGAAAGTGGTGTAATTGCACTCCATGCAGCGGCATCATATACATCCAAAACTGGCTGGCGCTGTTCCTTGATGGCATTCACAAACTCTCTGGCTATAAAAAAATCCATGCCACCATGTCCTGATCCGGCAGCCTGCTCTTCATATTTCTTCCACAGAATATGATCATACTTTTCCTGCCAAACCTTAAACTCATCCCAGTGATGATCAGTTGTTACCCCTTCTACAAAAATGCGTTGATGGCTTTTATCAAAATCAATCAGACCATCAGTCCCCTGAATACGGAAATCCAGCGAATAAGGTCGAGGTAAATTACAGTCATGCGTTATAATAATGGTCTCCCCGTTGGAAGTTTTAATTGTAGAAGTCACTATGTCACCTAGTGTCCAGGGTAGCTTTGCATTTGGATGATCTTTCCCTCCCTGTTCTTCATTATAATCTTTCAATCCAACTGCTTTGCTCGCCATAGACGTGATGTATAGAAATCGATTTCCCCTATTAATATCCAGCATGGTTGCAACCGGTCCCAAACCATGAGTTGGGTAGATATCTGCATTCCTCTTTAATGAGTGTTGAGTTCGCCATCGAGCTTCCCCTTTTGACCCTTTACCAAATTTTAGATCCTCATTAAATTTTACCATCAATAAGCTGTGCAGATAACCACATCTTGCATGAACAATTTCTCCAAACAAGCCTTCTTTTACCATATTTCTAACGGCCATCACATCACGACGAAATGCCACGTTTTCAAGGATCATACACGGCATACCGGTCTCTTCATATGTATTTACCAGGTCCCAGCACTCCTCAATAGTATTTGCAGCTGACACCTCGACTCCCGCGTACTTACGTGCCTTCATTGTAGCCATAGCCATTTTAGTATGCCACAGCCAGGGAGTTGCGATGATCACCCCATCAATATCAGTCCTGTTCAGTAAATCCAGGAATGAATAATCACTTTTGGTATATGTAGTAACCCTATCTCTACCTGAATTTTGAAGAATTATTTGAGCTTCTGAAACTGCATCACTATCAATGTCACAAATTGCTGTAATTTCAACTTCGTTAATGGCTGAGAAATTTGCTAGATGACGTCTACCTCGTTTCCCAACACCAATAAACGCTATGTTTATTTTGCTATTCTTACTTAATGATCCCGCTTCTGTGAATGGTATAGGAACGGCTAGCCCTGCTCCTATAATCGCTGAATTTCTTAAGAATGCTCTTCTATTTGAGTTCATAACTTTTCTAATAAAATTTCTATTATTTCATAAAACATGAAGTAATTACTCTGGACTAAGTGGGAATCATCATTTTGGATTGAGCCATATTGGCTTGGTCTTTGACTCGTGTTTCTGACCAATGATTTCTTTATAAAGTTCTGGTCGGCGAGCCTGCCGGTACCTCCATCCCCCGGAAAGTTTTAATTTATCTTCTGTAATAGTGGTCACCACTACATCATCATCAAAGGACTTGATCTCTGTCAGAACTTCGCCATAAGGATCCAACACCATTGAGTTTCCATTTTTCAGGTGTTGACCGTCATAACCAATAGCATTGGTAAAGGCATAATAAACACCATTATCATATGCTCTGGCAGGAAGCCATCGCAAGAGCCATCCCCGACCTTTTGGTCCGTCAAATTCAAGCCTTAAGGGAACAGGATCCTTCTCTCTGTTTCTCCATAGTTTATCATCAACATATCCTCTACCCGGCATCGAAGAAGGCGTACAACCGGTTACATGAGGAGCAAAAATTATTTCTGCCCCAGAAAGTGCAGTAGCTCTTACATTTTCAATCACATTATTGTCATAACAAATAAGTATCCCGCATTTCCATCCTAGCAAATCAAACACGGTGTACCCCTGGCCTGCTGACATGTATGGATTGATAAAGGGGTGTAGCTTTCTGTACTTTGCAACCAGCCCGTTTTCAGTCACACATATATATGTATTATAAATCTTTCCAGCGTCTTTTTCTACTAAACCTGCAAGCACTGGAATCTTATATTCTTTAGCTATTTTAAATAGCCTCTGTGTGCTCTCCCCATTAGGTACTACTTCGGCCAGGTTTTCAATCTCCACTTTGCTCAGATCTTTAGTAAAAGTATAGGCAGTAATACACATCTCATGAAAGCTGATTAACTCAGCCCCCTGGATTCTTGCTTTCGAAGTCAACTTTTCAATTACTGATAGGTTATAGCTCTTATCTCCACCTCGAGGTTCGAATTGTGCAACGGCTACTTTTAGTTCTCTCATGATTTTTTCATAATGTGTTTATCATATCCGGAGCTAATCAGTTCATGATAGGCCCTTCTCACCTCATCGGGAATGTGCTGCTCAACCTGATATCCCTTTTTAGGGTAGTCAATTATTCGTTGAATATCTCCAACCATCTCATTTATTAAATCTTCGAGATTATGATCTTCAGTGATTTGATCCATCATGGACGTATCAACACATCCTACGGAATGATTTATGTTTGGCCATTGCTTCTGAGCGGTAGCCATTGCCCTCCTTAAAGTATTGGGCTTGGTCACAATTATTGTTTTCCCCACCTTACAATCATTTAGCGCTCTTTTAGTAAATGAGATATTCTCTCCAATATTGGTAGAGTTTGGTTCAACTAATATTTGATCAGGATTGGCACCATGTTCAATGGCATGGTCCCTAAAAACTTCTGCTTCACTTTTGTCCCATTTCCCATCTGTCCAGTTTCCTTTGGAACCAGTAAAAACTAATAGTGGGGCAACATTCCTTTTCAGAAGTTCAGCACAATAACTAGCAGTTTTCAAATCATAACTTCCCAGACCAATAATTACATCTGCCTCTGGAAATGGATCGTCAATCCTATGGTAGTTCCAGAGTTTTGAAGCTAGTATTAAGTGTTCAGCAGAAATATGCTCTTCTTCTATAGGGGTCATTTCTCGTCTATCATTTTTCATTGCGTTGATATATAAGCTGGTAATCCCATTTATGGTCTCTTTCTATACTCTTAACACCAGTCATATTTATGAGAGATAGGTAAAACATTAAGATTCTACCAGATTACTATAACTGAGTCAGATGATATCTTCTTTTTCCAGTTTATCCAATTATAAATATGGTTGCCGGAATTGATCATTTCACTATTTTTTTATTCTCAAAGAAATCTCCATGTTCTGTCCCATCATTGGCACTCCCCTGCCATAGGTTCCATACTTTTGAATAGATATCTAAGTCGCCATCTCCGTCAATATCTCCCACTAGGGCATCATGACCACCTAGCTTATTGTTAACAATAACCCTTTCAATAAACTTGATATTAATGTCAGTACTTACATTTTCCCAAATATACCAGCGTGGAAAGGCTCCTTCAGGCGGCAAAGTATCGTCTTCCTGATCACAGGTTAAGATGTCATCATCACCATCATTGTCAAAATCTCCTACGAATAAGGTATGGAAGGATCCTCTAATTCCAGGGGCAGTCATCGGAAGAAAGTGGGCAGTAAATGTAGCTGGGAAATCTCCATGATTTTCTAACCACGCAGCTCTTGAAGCCTGCTGGTCGGAGTCTGTCATCACAATATCATTGTCACCATCTTTATCAATATCTATTATCCAGCTGCGGGCGGATAACCCAAATGGACCCCTTTTACCAAACGGAAGCTGATGTTTGAACCAGTTTTTACCTCTGTCCCTATTCTCCAACCACCTGTCTGGTAATACAATATCCATATCACCATCTCCATCAAGATCGTTGATCCCGTTTGGAAAAAATCCTGAATGAATATGATCATTTTTTACCAAGGGATCATTGGTAATTATAGCCTTGACCCAATTCACATCTTGTTTTGGATCTACAGGAATTTCATACCAGGCAACACCTTCTCTTTCTCCCATTAAAACCAGCTCAGATGCTCCATCATCATCAATATCACTCATTACCAAATCATGTATATTGCTCTTAATTCTATCATCAAACTCATACTTTTCAAACATCTCAGGATCAGATTTCACGGTATTTCTGAACCAAAACCCACCAATAATAATATCGGTCCAACCGTCATTATCAACATCAAAGGTTGTTGCACCTAGTTGTCGTATGTCCATGGTTCCTATTTTATGCATCAACCAGCTTTCTTCATCCTGGTTCTCAAACCAATAGTATCCTTCACTTCCCGAAAAGGCATAATCTAGATCGCCATCTTTGTCAAAATCAGCCATGGCGGGACATCCATAACCCCAATCAGCTGCCCCTGGTAGGTCCCGCACCACGAAATGATGTTCAAACATGTTGGAGTCAATTTGGCTATTGTTTTGGTCATTTGCTGAGTTCCTGTTATCACATCCAAATAATATTGATACTCCAAGAACAGAAAGTATTACTTTATTTGTCATTTTATTCTTTTCAGTTACCAATTCACAAGTTTTATACTGGATACAATTCAGACAAGTCGGCAATGAATAGTTGACGATGACCTTTCGGTGCGGCCTGAAAACAGACTTGTCTGAATTTTCTGTCCCAGGCGGGATGCCCATCAAGCCGCAATTCGGCAGGATCTCCTTTTCCCCTAAATAGAGGTTTTGTAGGCATTTTACAGATAGCTTTTTCCGTTTGAGTCTGAAGGTTTATAAGTCTGATACGTACTACTGGATCAGGGTCAAGGTATTTTAAATCCGTTACAATATATTTCTCTGATGGTTCGATGGTAGGATGACCACCTCCATCAATAGTTTCACTCAATACAATGGGTGTGCTGCCGTCAGTAGGGACCTTGCAAAGTCTCTCTTGTTGCCCGTCTGGCTTCAAATTTCTTATTAGATGCTTGCCATCCGGATGCCAGTTCGGGTGTCCGCCACCGTGTCCCCATACAGGCTCACTATGAGTTCTTATTATATCCTTACCTTCAAAGTCAAATGTGAAAACATTCACATTCCGACCCCCGGAACCATCTGGAAACAGGCATCTCTGGACAAGCATGATCCGGTCTCCTAGGAGGTTGAATTTTGAGTGCCAACAGTAAAATGTACCATCCTCCCGGGGTGGCTCCTCCGGAATATATTCTGCTATCTGTTCAAGACTTACAAGTAAAGATTTCTCACCTGTTGCCACGTCTGTTTTCCAAATACCTTCGTCGGCTGCTGCCCCTTTTGGTAAGAAAGGAGGAGTATCATAATTCCTGGCGACCAGTCCATATCCTCTTTGTGTTACATCGTATAAATGTAATGGAAACCCAATAACTGATCTCCCATCCGGTGACACATGGTACATTGGACCTTCGAGTGCTTTTATCTCATTTGTCTTTCTGTTGATGATAACACAAACACCTACTCCATCGATCACATCATTGGTATAGATCAGGTTGTCGTCACCCCCCCATTGTGCCATAGTTCCGGTCTGGTGTGCCCAACATTTTGTTTCATAGATCGATTCAATAGTTTTATTCTCAAGATCAATCACACAAACCTCTGCCGTATCACCATACCGAGGTGTCTTGTCTTCATAAGGGAGTTTACTTACTGCCAAATATTTCCCTGATGGGCTGAAGGGAAATACGTCGTAATAGGTATGCACATAAAAGCCATCATCAGGAGTGATCTTGGTAACCGGTACAAGAGTAGGACCTGACTTATAAACTTCAAATACTACTGGTTTTTTCTTTACTGACTTTTTTGAGCAACTCCATAGACCAGGAGCAATCAAAGTAAATGAAATACCAGCGGATGATTTCCGAATAAAGGCTCGTCTTTTCATTATTATTATTTCATTTTATTCCACCCGGGCAATGAAATTGTCGCCTGGTAGTTTGAATTGTTATAAAGTTGATTTCGAACTGGTTGATACAGTCTGCTATCACGTGAATTATTTTCCTGGGTATATACTTTTTCATTGTGTATTATGTTAAGTCAATCATGATTACTTATATCTATAACTACTCCAACCAGGAGATCACATGATGAACAACCGCATCTCCATCCACACTACATTTAATGTTAAGGTCTTTTGAGGAATCCTTCTCACCATATACTTTTATCGGAAATAGCATACATTTATTGACATTCTGGTGGCTGCCAATTGACCCATCCGCCTCAAGTGGATTTACAATATGTATCTTCCGGGGATTTAGATAAGCAATCAGATCTGGCAGATCATATTCATTAATTGCACCTGGTACAGTAGAATGAATGAAAGATGTTTTGTAGTCCCAGGACATTGCGATATCTGCATAACTAAGGAATGGCTCTATTAAACACAGTTTGTCAATCTTATCTTCAAAGACTGCAGCATGTAACAATTCACTCCCCAATACTCCAACAGAAATGGCTGAAATTGAATTATATGCGGTTAGCTCATTTTCAACAAAATGAGTGATTCTGACAATGTCTTCAGCTCTTAAGCCCACAATCGACTTTCCCGTTAAGATCCCTGCGAACCATTTGTTGTAAGAGACTCCCCTGATGTAAGTGTCCCCTCTTAAATAGCCGGGTCCCATTTCTCCTATATTTGGCAAATCACTGAGAAGTACAGTATATCCCTTTGCGACGATCTCTTTTACCAGACTCTCATTGTTTACAGCATGGTCTTTGCCTTTTTCATGGAGTAAAAGAATCAAGTTATTACTTGTCCTCTTTTCGGGAATAAAAAGGACAAGGGGAAGCTTATATTCTCCACTGCCATCAATCAGGTATTTCTCAATATGGAATTCTTTCTTATTCAATCGGCCTGAAAAGACAGGTGATCCATAATTACCAGGAAAGGAAAATCCGGAAATGGATATGGCATTTTGTCGTGTATTTGCCTGGTGCTTATCAATATTATTTCTTGATGAGTTGAGTGATGATAGTTGTTTCTCAACTACTTTTTTGTTCAAAGAATACATGGTCTCTCCTTTCAATGAAGTAGCCAGCTGGCCAGTCTTTGTGACCTGCAATTCTTCTTCAGAAAAGAGATTCACCTCATAATCTTTGCTATCCCCTGGATTATCCAAATGTTTCTGAAAAAAGGCATACATCGCTTCTCTGTTCTTTTTGGTTGAAAAGTGGATATCATCGTCCTCAGTCAATTGTAAATTCTCACTTTTCCCCATGGCTTCAAAAGCCTTTTTCGCTTCCTGAAATGCATCTCTTGTACCCTGAATACTAAAAAAGTCCCTGGTGGTTGCCATGATCAGTGTTGGCTTTGGCGCTCTTATTTCAAGGAAATCTGCATGGTCGAGACCATTTTTGATCATCCCCACAAGGTTTTGTTCCGAATCCTGAGGAGCTTCACTTTTAAGTAAATAATCAAAACTTGTAATCCAACACTCCGGGGCTGCAGCCAATATTCTATCATCAATCGCAGCAATAAAAGCAGTCATATTGCCTCCTCCTGAAATCCCATTCATGCCCAACCGTGAAGGATCTACTTCTGGCCTGGATAATAACACGTCTATCGCCCTAATACCATCCCAGACAAAATATTTTGCTGATGAATATCCGGACATATAACATTGAGCTCCTGGATAGGAATGCTCATGGTTTGTAGGAAATATTGATTTGCCTAACTCTTCTTCATAATATTGCAATCTTTCCCCCTGTCCTATGGGATCATAAGCAAAAACAATAAACCCTTTTTTTACCAGGTTAATAATTTTATGCTGATAGACATCTCTCCTGAAACTTGTTGGACTATGACCAATCGGATTAACGATTGCAGGTGCTTTTCCTGATATACCTTCTGGAATAAACAGTACCGCTGGAACATAGAACCCAGGTACTGATTCAAAAATGAGCTTTTCCACACGATAATCTTCTCTTTGAATAATTCCAGTCACCTGAATATTAAGCGGAGTCTTTTCGGGAAATGGCCCCATAAGGTCTAATAGCTTATCCTTAACCTCCTGTTGCCTGTTTATCCAGTCCGCTTTGGTCTTCAACTGGCTTATTTCAAGTTTTCTTAGCTCCAGCTGGTCTAAAGCAACTGACGAAAGGGTCTTGTAAAGGGAATTTTCAACATCCGAATAATACTTCCAGAATTTAAATAGCGACACATCATCCTGAGCATGCAACGGTGAAATCATCTTCAGAAAAACCATGTAAATCAATAAAAATCGAATAATCATAAATTCCTTGTTTTAGAGTGGTTAAGTGATCAGCTCCAGTTAGTCTTCCAGACGTTTAGCATCCAAACCTCTTATCGGAATATTATGAGTTGTTGCATATTCATTGATGATTTCAGCAAGTTGTTCTTTCCATGCTGGCAGACCAATTCTTTCAAATGGTGCAAGCATATACTCCAGGCCTTTGCGACGATCTGCAAAATGATCTTTTACGTCATCAAATTCATGATAGAAATCCCTCCCATTTGCACTTGCTCCTTTCGTAAGCCTACTCTTTTCCCAGGTATAGGTTAATTGTGCCCACATTTCATCCTGTTCCTTAAGGATGTTTTCAGCCATATCATGGGATTGTATTAAGAGATCAATGGCTTGGGATTTGTCGATGCCTGTTTTAGAAGCCTGGATCAAAACGTCTTCAATCTCTGCTAATTTGATAATTGAATTCATAGCGTATCTTTCCAGATAAGCAATGGACAAATAAACCTCCAGGTTATAGCTATTATGCTTCACCGATTTAATTTGATTCAGCAGTTGAAATATTAGCTGATCATTTTTGCTAACCAGTGCAATAGCTTCCTCAATCTTATGCCCGTATTTCTCTCGAAAAAATGGTTTGATGTTTAAATCTTCTGAAGTTGGCAAAGGTGGTGGTTGAATCAATAAATCTTTAAAATCTCCTCCTATACCTTTACCATATGAACTGCCATACCCCTTATCTCTTTCTCTTGTTGGTTCCTTGTCCCACATAGATTCGTAAAATCTGGCACCCTCTAGCAATAAAGCATATGATGATAATAACTCCGGACTATCAACCCCGTAATAAATATTAATAAAATCTACGATATTCTCATTTAAAGAAGGAGTTCCGGCGGTCCATGCATATTGCGTAACCGTAGCCCATCCCAACCAGAATGTTTCACTATGTAAACCAGCATCGTCCCATGCAGCAGCAAATGTGCCTATCAGACTAGCTCCATTTTTCAATCGCTCAGGGATTGTGTTGTAGGCATCATATAGTCTTCCCTCTATTTTTCTATCCCTGTAGACAGTTGGAAAATAATTAGGAAAGAGGTATTCTGATCCCTGCATTGAACTATAGGCTAATTGATCAATGCCAGCTTTTGTTTCATTAATTGTCCACTCACTATTTTTATGAGGGCCCATAATTGCATCAATTACATTACTAGGCACTTCTGAGATATCTTCAGGCAGCAAAGGATACTCAACCCAGGCCAGCACTCTCCGGCCTCGTTTATTCATCCATTTGTTTACTCTTTGAAGATAATTCACCCAGGTTTGGCTTCTGTTTTTATCATTATATTCTAACTCGCACTTTCCACAAATACCTGCATAGTATACTTCATCCGTAGACACGAAAAAGTAATCGACCCCCGGAGTTGCATCAATCATGTCCTGATACATATCAAAAATTAATTCCATGGCTTCTTCATCACACATACATATATGATAATTGGAGCCATCTGCCCTCAGATGTTCGAATTCCTTATGTTTAAGCACAAAGGCCATGTGTGATGGGGCCTGAACATTGGGAACAAGCTGGATGTACCTTTCGAGGGCATATTGGGTGAGCTCATGCATTTCTGCTTTGGTAAACGCATTGGGTGCACCAATAATCGGATGAGATGGATATTCATATTTGTCTTCTATTTCAAAGGCGATGGCATTCACCTTGAAATAAGCCAGCCAATCAATATATCTTTTTAGTGTTTCCAGTTTTGCCTGGTGATGCTTTGTATCCCAATGGACAAATCGCATTTCCAGATCAGGCCAGTCAGTGATGGTTCCTTCTGGTAGTTGATATGTACTATCATAGACCGGTTTGATTAGCTGCAAGAAACTTTGCACTCCATAGAAGAGTCCAACTTCATCATTACCTTCTATTACTACCTTACGATCTTTTAAAGTAAGCCTATAAGCCTGCTTGCTACGATCAGGGTCGGATATATTTCCAATCGCATCCTTTGAAATTCTCAACTCAATTGAACTTGAGCCTTCTCCTTTAAAATGCAATCCATGTAATTCGGCAGTCCTGGATTTCAGACCTTGGCTGATTTTCTGCGAGACAGTTCCGATGGCTGAAACACTCCATGAATTATCAATAACAATATTACGCCCACTTAAATTAACATTTTGTGGGTCTGGAAATATCGTATATCCTTGGCTTCGTAGCTCTGAAACCACTCCTTGACCAAGAGCATTGAATTGTAAAAAAACACATACGATAAAATGGAGATTGAATCTTATTAGTTGGTTCATATATAAATTGTGTATTAGAATATACAAAGCTTATGTAAGAACACCCCCGGGTATTCTTACGGCGTTTAAGCTATGAGTAAAAGGAAACTGATCTGGTACTTACCACATAATCAATTTCCTTTCAGTCACTTATAAATTGTGCTTGATTACCCTGTTAAAAGTCATCTAGGACATTTCCTGGATGTTCGTAAGGAACATTGGGATTACTGTCCCACCAATTCCTCGTTGTCAGCAAGTCACCACCAATCCTGTCGGAAACTTCCTGATAGTTGGAACTATTAAGATTTGCTTCATCATATGGATAATTGATCCTCCTGGGTATTTCCCCATTAGTCTCTCCCTGCATCGATCCAATGAGAATTTTTGGATATCCTGTTCTTCTCCACTCCGACCAGGCTTCTATGGCATTAGGAAATAATGCAATATTTTTCTGTGATAGGATCTGTTCTAATTGTTCCTCTTCAGTACCTGCCAGCGTTCCTGAAGATGAATTCAAGAAATTGGTAATTTCGTCCTCTTCTATCCCATATCGTTCCATATCAGCTCTAATACCTGATTGATACCACTCCTCTGCAGTCTTACTACCCTGGTCGAACCGTAACTTTGCCTCTGCCAGCGCGAAACATACCTCACTATAGTATAAAACGGACATATCAATAATAGGCTGCTGGAAGTATTCCCCTATCGACGAAATATCTCTTATCTGATAGTGCTCCCTTTCTTCCGACCCATCAAGACCGAGAGGACGGCCTCTGTATACGAATAAGCCAGTATCATTATTCTCTTCAGCAGCTTCTGCAGAATTAGGTGTTGGTTCTGCAATAATTGTTAATCGGGGGTCATTGTTTACTTTCAACAAGTCAATAATTGACTGCCCCATAAACTGACCAAGGGTTCCTCCCACTCTGACTAATTCGTTATAAATAGGATTCTGATTGCTCTCATAGTCAGTACTTGTCGTAACGAATGCGTTCCCATCGTTATTTTCAATAAGTTCTGATCCCACAAGTGAGGATATTTGATTCGTTGCCAATGCTTCGTCTGCATAGCTTACTCTAAGTGCAATCCTTAGCCTTAAAGAATTAGCGAACCTTCTCCATTGTCCAACATTACCACCATATATCAAATCTTGTTCTGAAAAGGTATCCAGGCTTTCGTCCAGAGCATTCGTTGCATCTTCAAGTTCATTCAACATACCCACATATATTTGTTGTTGCGTGTCGTATGCAGGTTGTGTCTGAATGTTATCTATTGCCTGTACAGCTTGCGAGTAGGGTATGTCTCCATAGAGATCTGTGAGGTGTTGATAAATATAAACCTTCATAATTCTCGCAATGGCATGCTTATTAATGAGTTCAGGATCACCTTCAGTAAGCCGAATAATTTCTGATGCATTTAGCAGACTACTGTACCCTTCTTTGAATTCATTAGGAAAGAACCCTCCGTTAAAAGGCAAATTTCCCCCTGAAGTAGTATAGCCAGCATAATTACCAAAAACACCTAAAGGGTAGGCTCCATTATCTATCATCATCTGTTTCTGTATGGTTGTCAGCAATAAACTAACATCTAACTGATCTGATGAAAGTAAAGAGGGATCAGTGTTTAACTTTTCAAAATCTTTTGTACAAGACAGACTGATTAACATGACCAGTCCAAGAATTGCTATTTTTTTACTTCTTATAAAATACTTCATTTTAAATTCTTTTTTGCTTGATCACTTCTTTAAAAATCCAGCTTAACATTAAACCCAATACTTCTTGTGGATGGTGACGTGTAAGATTCAGACCCCTGGGATCCGGACTGAGTATTGAATGCCGCTTCAGGTGTTATGCCAAGTCCCTCCATATTCTCCACCAGGTATGCCAAATTCCTGCCGACCACTGCAAGTTTCACATTGGTAAAAGGCAATTTGCTGAGAAGTGATTTAGGAAAGGAGTATTCAAGCGTTACTTCCCTTAAGGATACATAGCTTGCATCCAGTACAAACTCCTCAATAATGTCTCTTCTTGTCCACTGACCTGCTAAAAACCATCTCGGTAATTCAATATCACTTCTCTCTCCTGCAGCTAAATGTAAAACCTGATTCCCACTACCGTCGTCTACATAGTAATCATTTTCCATGACGCCATCTGATACACCAACCCAAAGTCCTTCTTCATTTTTGTATATACCATCCGTGGAAAACCTTCCTGTTCCTCTTGCAGCCTGAATATATTTTGTTCCCGAGAGGATCTCACCTCCCATCTTTATATCTATTAATGCACTTACAGTTACTCCCTTATAGGAAAATGCATTAGTCAAGCCTGCCAGCCAGTCTGGTTGGATATTTCCCAGAATATGCGTTGTGTTGCCATCTCGCTGATACGTTCCATTATCATCCAGCAATTTTTCACCTTTCTCATTCCTTTTGTAAACCCATCCGACGATATTTCCAAAATCTTCACCTGGCCTGGCTTCAATGGTTCCCCATCTGTCTCTCGATAATTCATGGGTTTCAATGCCGTCTGCCAGAGATACAACCTTAGATTTATTCTTTGCAAAATTGAAGTTTACATTCCACCGGAAATTGTTCTGAAGATCTATTGGCGTGGCATTTAACATGAGCTCTATCCCTTCATTGGTAATTTCTCCGGCATTTATCACCATGGTACTAAAACCTGTGGCTGATGAAATATTTACGGGCAAGATCTGGTTTCTTGCTGATGCGTAATAATATGTGAAGTCAATACCAATCCTGTTGCTAAACAAACGCACATCAGCACCGAACTCATAGGACTTAGTTAACTCATTTTTTAAGTTAGGATTAGGCACTCTGTTTTGTACACTCGCCATTCCCCTTCCATTAATAGTTTGAATGGAATTCACATATCCAATGGATGTCAAATAGGGATCAGATCCATTTCCTACTTCGGCGTAGCCGGCACGGATTTTACCAAAAGTCAAAACTTTTGAATTGATCTCAAATGCATCGGTAAAAGCAAAACTAGATGATACTGATGGGTAGAAAAATGAATAATTGTTGATACCTAATACTGAAGACCAATCATTTCTTCCAGAAACATCAAGGAACAGAAAGTTCTTATATGCTATTTGGGCTGTAGCAAAAACAGCATTTAACTCCCTTTCAACTTTTTGATATCTGGGCACAACTTCATTGGCATTGTTGATATGATACAAACCAGGTGTTCTAAGGTTTGTACCACTCGCTCCTGTAACTTCTCTTCCTGCATATAAGTGGTTGGCACCTAAAGTGAATGAAAGCGAAAAGTTATCTGACAAATCTCTATCCCCCAACAACAATATATCACTGTTGTTTTCTGTTATATGCCAGGTATAATTGCTGACGGATCCTGTTCTGGCGCTTCTTGTGCCAATAGCACGACGGGTAAATCTGTTATCCGTGTAGAAATCAGTACCTGTTCTAGCCTGAATACTTAACCAATCATTCAACTTATACCTTAAGGAAACAAATCCAATGATACGGTTTCGTTCATCATCATTCACAATCTCATTGATGGTCCAGTACGGGTTTTCCATTCGATTTGTATAAAAAATCGGGTTCCCCTGATCGTCCTTGTAATTTTTAATGTCATCCAATTCAATATGTCTGGCTAACTGAATAATCGCACTCATTGGGTTTGCAGAACTAGCTCCAAGCTCAGGACGGTTATGCCCTTTCTGATGGACATAATTCACTTTGGAATCAATCGAAAGCCTATCAGTGATGTTTGCTCTCCCTCGAAGGTTGAGTGTTTGTCTTTCAAATGTACTCCCAGGCACGAGTCCTTTATTATGCATATCAGATACTGAAAAGCGAATGTTGGCTTTCTCATTTCCGCCAGTAAGTGCTATCGTATTAGTAGTTGTAACTCCGGTGTCAAAAAAATCCTCCACGTTATCAATAGGTTGTGGATTCATTGTCATTGTTCTGGTAGGGTAGGCCCAGTGTGCTACTACCTGTCCCTCTAATGCAGGTCCCCAGCTAGCCCAACGTCTTCCATCGATAATTGCATATTTAGTCCCATTGATGGTTGTTGAATCCAACACTGGAAGATTAGGGTCATAACCCATGGTAAACTTATTTTGAAATGTAGGCAGTGTAGCTAAATAATCAAACGTCACATTTGAATTGACTGAAATACCAATTCCTTTTCGAGATTTTCCTGACTTAGTAGTAATAAGGATAACACCGTTTGCAGCTCTGGATCCATAAAGTGCAGCAGCATTGGGGCCTTTTAATACAGTAAGTGTTTCTACATCATCGGGATTAATGCCACCAATGCCATCTCCATAATCAACACCTCCTGAGGCATAGTGAGCTGGATCTGTATTCTGATTATCAATAGGAATACCATCCACAACGTAAAGGGGGGCATCATTTCCAGCTATGGAACTATTTCCGCGAATCACTACGCGTGCAGATCCGCCAGCTCCATTAGGAATATTCGTTACTTGTACACCCGCAACTTTTCCAGCAAGTTTATTGACAATATTTGTTTCTCTCGCTTCGGTAAATCCTTCACCATCAAGCTCCTGTGTTGCATAGCCAAGAGCTTTCTTTTCCTTCTCAATCCCAAAAGCAGTAACTACAATCTCAGAAAGCTGTTGTGAACCAGGTACCAATTGTACATTAATTTCAGCTCTATTTCCAACAGAAATTTCCTGTGATGCATACCCTACGAATGAAACGGTCAAAATTGCATTTTCAGAAACACTTAATGAATACTTCCCTTCTACATTCGTGATTGTTCCATTGGTCGTTCCCTTCTCCTGGATGGTGGCACCGGGGAGCGCCTCTCCATTTTCATCTGTAATCGTTCCCCTTACATTTATTTGAATTAAGATTTCTTCTTGAACAGTTGCCGTTTTCGAATCAATCTCCGGTATTAAAGCAATGGATTCATTGACCCTACTGATCGAAAATCTCGCTTGGGTCGAAATTTCATTCATTAAATTAAGAAGATTCCAAGCTCCAGGTAAAATACTAACTACCTTTCCCCTGATATCTGCTTTGGAATAAACAAAACGAAAATCACTTGATGCCTCAATCTCATCAATTAGAAACTTCAAAGGAATTGGGCCTTCTGAACCCTCTAGCCTAAGATTAATAGCAATTTCATCGAGGTGCTTCCTCTGAGCATTAGAATCGCTTGCCAAAGCCATAATGATGGTTTGGCAAAAAAGCATCGCATATACGGCAATCTTTGACATGCGAATTACAAATTTGTGTAACTTTACATCCATATTGTTTTGGTTTTTACTAAAACATAAACTCGGAGGTCGGAAGACTTTTCAAGGAGTAGATCCGACCTTCTTTTTCTTATTTTCTTATTTCAATAAGTACTTTTTCGTCGTTGATTTGATAGTTGAATCCGTATACTTTTGAAATATTTGACATAACTTCTTCGAGGGTTGGGTTCTCAAAAGAAGCGGTAATAGGCTTTTCAGGTATGATCAAATTATCAAACGTTAACTCGACCCCAAACCATAATTCAATCTGATCAAATGCTTCCGACAGTGACCTATCCTGAAAGACAAGGAGGTGGTCAATCCAACCATAAACCAGTTTATTATCTGTCTTTAATATATCTGAAATGGCCCCCCCCTGAATATTGACCATCTGATCTGGACTAAGCTCAACAGACTTATTAAATTTAGACTTAACATTTACAAGACCTGTCTTCACAGCAACCAGCTTTTCCGAATCATTAGGATAGGCCTTTACATTGAATGATGTACCAAGAACTCTGATTGAAAAATCTTTTGTATGAATAATAAATGGTCTTTCAGCATCCTTAGCCACATCAAAGAAGGCCTCACCTGTAAGTTCGACTTCTCTGAATCTGTTATTAAACTTCTCAGGAACTATCAAAGTTGATCCTGAATTCAATCGAACAATGGATCCATCAGGTAGCTTTGTGGTTATTTTTTGACCAGGTAGACTTGCTTTTTCAACAAACAGATTCTCCTCAAGAGCGGTGGAAGGCTCTTGCGACAAATTCATGTATTGATCCAAATACCATATTGATGAGAGTATAATTAGAATTGAAGCAGCGATACCGGTTACCATTTTATAATTCAACTTCTTTCTAGCTTTAACCTCTTTTTCCTTGTGCTTAATACGATTAAAGATTTTATTTTCGACATCCTCTTGAACCAAACCAAAATCCTTGGTATAAGACTTCCAGTATTTAGAAATTTCTTTGAAAGAATGTTTATTGGCTTGATCCTCACTCAGCCACTGCATGAGCTTGTGTTGCTCGTCCAGAGAAGCTTCGCCCTTTAGGTATTTCAATATGATTCGATCTATATCCAATTATTGTATTGATTAAAAACTTTGTTGCTTTCAATACAATAGATCTTGTTCAGGGCCTGTTTATTGACAAATATCTTAATAATTATAAACAGACCATAATAATGCCTGAAACGTTAAGAAAATATCAAAAAATAACTATTAAATTATTAATTAAGCAATCGTAATCGTGGCTCCTGGAAAGATGCTGAATGCTAAAGGCAGAACAGATTTAGCCAGGTAATTTATGTTATCCCGGTTATCAGAATCTTTATACCTAAGTATTATCTCAGTTCTTATTGCGTGAATGGCTCGACTTAACTGGGTGCCAACTGTTGAGGTAGTAATATTGAGTTCTGTTGCAATTTCTTTATAGTTCATCTGATGTTTACTACTCATTTCGAAAATGAGCTGGCATTGTTTTGGCAAAGATGTTATTACTTCATCGATCAGCTTTAGCAACTCCTTTTCCAATAAGATTTCTTCCGGATTGATAATTTCTATCTGTTGTGAGGTATCTAATTTTCCTAACCTGTTTGTTTGGTTAAGAAGTTTAAGACATTCATTCTTGACAGCGATGATTAAATAGGATCGAATATTTTTGATCTTTTTAAAGTCATTCTTCGAATCCCATAATTTTACAAAGACCTCAGCTACTGCGTCTTTGGCTAAATCTTCTGACTTTATAATTGATTCTGCATAAATAAATAAATCCTGAAACGAATCCCTATAAAGACTTCTGAACCTCTCTTCATAAGATCTATCATTTTGTAATTTTCTTAAATTACCAGATTTATCCATGCTTAATATTAAGCAATATATGATGAGATAAATAATAAAATATAGATTAACAATAACAGTGACCTCTTACTATTTTAATATTCAGAATAAATACCGTTGTAGTAAAAATGTGTTATGTCTGTTCTTGTCAACTACGATACAGGAGAACGAAAGGTGAGCAATCCAATTGGTCGAAATATGTTTTTCAAACAAAAGATGACGCCTTCACCCTTTGAGAGACACCATCTATATTTAAGAACCGTGCAGTGAAAAAAAGGTACTTATCTCTTGCTTTAAAACCAATAAAAATTAAGAATAACGTTAAGATTATCTCATAAGATAACTGTGACAGGCCTGTATTAACTTATTTACGAATCTCGTAACTATCAATTACACATCCATCCTCCTTAATAGTTATGAAGTAATTATCCTCTCGATGTTTAAAGTGATAATGAATTATCGTTTGGTTAATACGTATACTTCCAATAACCAAATGCATTTGGTCAATACCGAATTTCTCACAGAGATGGGTCTTGGCCATTGTCAGTATTTCAGCTTCCAGCACGAGGCAAAATGATTTAGTTGAATAAGTTAGTGGATTTCTTGCAACTATTACAAGTCCGGAATCCTTTCAACATTCCTTCCTATGTCAAATATTAATTTGATAGCCCTTAGAAATCATTCAGTAAGAAGTCCTTTATACTTACTTGTACTAAAAGCTATACTTGGCTGCAAAGAGAAAGATGACGCCTTCACCCATAGAGAGACGCCATCCAAATTAGAAATTATGCCGCTAATAAAGATACCTAATAAATCGCTTCAAAATCAATAGGTTAAAAATGCGTCAAATACTTACCTGTGATCCTATTCAGGGATTGGTACAGATACCCTGTATAGAACGAAATTCTATGGGGCAATTAAAGCCATTACGGCAGCCGAAATTGCTATGGAAAGTGATCCTGAATTAGCAAGAGTATCACTAGATAATGTGATCGATACCATGTGGAGTACAGCTTGTGATATGGATGTCAGATACAAAGAAACTTCGCTTGGGAGCTTGGCTGTGAATATATCTGTCTCAGTTTCAGAATACTAAGTCTACAATACAAAAAAAGAAATTGAATCTAATTCTTTAATAAAACTCATTCAAAAACTCAATGCAATTTCAGGACTCAAACTTTGGATATATTGATTTCTAAAGTGACTTCATACACTTAGCACAAAAAGCCGTGGATTTATCTACATTTCTGTACATTTATATTCATTTCAAAGTAAATTAAGTCCTGCTAAATGAATGATATTGATTTTCAGGAATTATCAGATGCAGAGTTATGGGAATACTTCAAACAAGGTAGTGAAGATGCGTTTACCTGGATTTACAAAAACAATTTTACATCTCTTTTTCGGTATGGTAAACAAATTACATTCGATGAGTGTCTAATAGAAGATACCATTCAGGACTTGTTTATTGTACTGAAAACTAACAAGGAACACCTTGGAGCAGTAAGGAGCATTAAAGCATACTTATTTGCATCATTTAGAAGGCTGATTTTTCGATATAAAAAGAAAACAACCGTTGAGCTAACTGAAGGTTACAGATTTGAACTTGTGCCACCTTTAGAAAGCATAATTATTGACGATGACCTTTACGCTGAGCGAAAGGCTAAGTTGCAAAAGGCACTTGGTCGATTAACAATTCGCCAAAGGGAAGCTATCTATTACTTCTATTTTGAAAACATGTCCTACGAAGAAGTCCAACAGGTCATGCATTTTGATAATATCAAATCTTCCCGAAACCTCATATATGAAGCGTTAAAAGTCCTTAGGGAATGCATATTGTATTGCGGCACTTTTTTTATCCCTTCCTTCTGAAATTTTCTAATCCCGAAAGAATCTAATTTGACATTCCAGGAAAAAAAATAATTTTTTTCCATGTCATTGTTATGATCCAATGCTCTATCTAGATAGAAGTTACAAAAATGAATTACAAAAACTACAATGTAGAGGACTTCTTGTCCGATGAAATGTTCAAGAAATGGATACTCTCTCCAACGCCAGCCTTAGAAAATTTTTGGAAAAATATTATAGACTCCAATCCTGAATTGGCTAATACAATAGAGGAAGCAAAAAATATTGCGGAGAATATTAGTTTTAATTATACAGATCCTCGAAGAGAAAGCCAGGACAAGATTTTGTTCAATATTTTCACTCAGAAAAGTTCAATTCTTCTAGACTCAGATGCTAAAAACGAACTGTTAAATGACAAACGAAGAATATATCAGCTAAAGGAATTACAAAAAAATAAGGTATTTATATCTGATGATCACAGAAGCAAGCCGGGCCCAGCTATTTATTCTTTTTCAAAAATTGCTGCAACCATTGCTCTAATCTTGGGAGTATCTTACTCCTTCTATTTCTTTATGAATGATGCCATAGAGGCTCAACCGGATAGACTGGCAGTTCAGAACATCATAAAGCATAATCCTCAAGGACAAAAATCCATAATTCATTTAAAAGACGGAACTAAGGTTCATTTGAATGTAAACAGTACACTAGAATATAATAGTGATTATGGAATTAGCAATAGAAGAGTCACACTAGACGGAGAGGCATATTTCACAGTGAAAAAGGACTTAAAAAACCCCTTTATGGTTACTTCTGGAAGTGTAGTAACGACTGCTCTCGGAACAGAATTTAACATCAACACCAGGAACGAGGACAAAACGAAGATAATATTAACAGAAGGTATGATTAAAGTTGAAAACACAAATGAAAATACCACACATTTTGTCCTTTCACCCGATCAGTCGATTGAGTATGATGCTGAGACCGGATTTTCTGCGGTCACCGATATAAAAAACCTGAATGAGATCTTGTGGATTCAAGGTATACTTATGTTTCAACATACCCCTCTTTCACAAGTCATTAAAGAATTGGAGAATTGGTACGGAGTGAGGATTGTGATGGAGGACACAACCCAAGATTTACATTTTTCAGGGAAATTTAAAGATGAAAAATTATCAAATATTCTGACATCAATGAGTTTCTCGTTGGGATTGGAATACACTCAAGAAAACGATTTTGTTACACTAAAACTGAAGAAATGATAAAAGAATAGAAAAAAGAAGACAAAAAAAGAGACCGGAATATCCAGTCTCCAGTTGCAAATAGCTTTGATATTTCAGACTTACGACAGACCAAATATCATGACTATTTGCCGTCAAATATGCCATTTAACTTAAATCAAAGATATGTACAATAAAGTTACAGAAGTCATTGTGGACATGACAAAATTCACAGCCAGGTTATTTATTCTATTAGGCTTGACTCTCCAAATAGCACTGGCTAATAATATTTCAGGCCAGGTAAAGAGTGTCAAAGAAGTCATTTTATCTCTTAATACAGAGAACTCTACAATTAAAGAAGTGTTCCAGGAGATCGAAAACCGAACTGATTATTCGTTTAGTTTCAGTATGGATAAAATCAATTTATCCGAAACAGTGAGCATAGACCTGAATAGGGTTTCAGTCGAATATATATTGCTCTCCCTTTCAAGGACCCATGGATTAGCATTTAGGCAGGTCAACAATAATATAAGTGTTACCAAAAATAAAAGAAATGTTATTCAGGAAAATATCGAATTTCAAACTATCGACCAGGTTAGCATCTCCGGAAAAATAACTGATGAAAAAGGGCAAGGATTACCAGGTGCTTCTATAGTTGAAAAAGGAACCGCTAATGGAACTATTTCAGATCCCGATGGTAGCTACAACCTGTCTGTATCTGAGCAGTCCGTTCTAATTATTTCTTTCGTTGGATATGAAACACGCGAGATTGCTATTGGTACCCAAAGCACGATTGATGTACAAATGGAACCTGATGCCGAGCAGTTAGATGAAATTGTCGTGGTAGGTTATGGAACTATGAAAAAAAGTGATTTAACGGGATCCGTAACCCAAATCAAGGCAGAGGATTTCAAAACTCAATCTATGGTGCAATTTACTGATATGCTGACCGGGACAATTGCCGGATTGAATACTAATCAAAGTACTATGGCACAGGGAGGTGCATCTTTGGAGATCAGAGGACCAACTTCATTGTCAGCTGGCACTGACCCTTTGATTGTTTTAGATGGTGTTATTTTTAATGGAAGCATACTTGATATTAATCCTTATGATATTGAATCAGTTGATGTTTTGAAGGATGCTAGTTCTGCTGCTGTATTTGGTTCAAAAGCAGCTTCTGGAGTAATCATCATTACCACCACAAAAGGGAAAAATGATGGAGCTGTAATTAATTTTTCTACCAAACTTGGAGTGACTCAAAGTTATAATGATAGAAGGGGACTTGACCCCGAAGAATATATTCAATTTCGACAGGATTACTTGAGACAGGTGTCACCTGGAACAGATTATAATTTTTTTACTCATCCTGGAAATCTCCCTAATGATTTGTCTTTACAACAGTGGCGTGATTTAAGCTCGACAACTCCATTAAGCGATGATATTAACGAATGGATGGGTCGACTACAACTTTTTCCAATAGAACAAGAAAATTACCTCGCTGGAAATACAATGGACATGTATGATGAAGTTTTCAGAGTTGGGATCAGACAAGAGTATAATCTCAGTGTTTCCAGTGGATCCGAAAAAGCAGCATACTATTGGTCTATGGGATACGATGATAATGAGGGAATAAGAGTAGGAGATCAGTTTTCAAGTGTAAGATCTAGGTTAAATGCAGATATTGAAGTCAGCAACTGGTTTAATTTGGGATTGAATGCTCAGTTTTCTACTAGAAATGAGAGTAGTGTACCAGCCAGCCTCAACTTTTACGCTAACAGTCCTTATGGACAAATGTTTGATAGTGATGGAAATGTTATGAGGATGCCTCATGGGCACACCGACAATCCTCTGTTAGACTACTATCGTAGATCCGTTTTAGATAAGTCAAATAGTTTATTTTCAAGTATTTATGCTCAGGTAAAGCTACCACTGGGATTTAAATTTAAAGTGTCATTTCAGCCTAGATACGAGGCATATAAATACCTTTCATTTACTACAATTAGCGATGAATTGGGTGGCTTACCTAACGAAATACCAAGAGGTGAGCGTAAGGAATCTTCGACTATGGCCTGGATGGTTGACAACCTCTTGACTTGGAATAAACAATTCGGAAAGCATGATTTTAATGTTACACTATTGGCCAATATAGAAGAAAACAAATTTTGGTCAACATCTCAGTTAAATAGGAATTTTAGTCCTAACCAACAACTAGGATATCATGGTTTGCAATTTGGAGACTCTCCGGAGATAAACAATAATGACTCAAGAAGTACGGGCGATGCTTTAATGGCCAGAGTTAACTATTCATTCGAAGGCAAATATCTCTTTACTGCATCTGCCAGAAGGGATGGCTACTCAGCCTTTGGTCTGGAAAATCCAAGAGCATTTTTCCCATCTATGGCCGCTGGTTGGGTCATATCAGATGAGGCTTTTTTTAATACTGAGTTTATTGAAAGGATGAAGTTCAGAGGATCATGGGGAGCAAATGGGAATCGTAATATTGGAATATATTCAGCTCTTGCAACAACTGGTTCGAGTTTATGGTATGACGGTAGTAATACCAGAGTTGGAGTTTTTAATTCTACATTGGCCAATGATGACTTAAAATGGGAAAGAACTACATCAGTCAATTTTGGTATGGATGTAGCCATTTTGGAGAGCAGAATAAATATTACTGCGGATTACTATTCGATGACCACTACAGATTTATTAATGAATAGAATCCTTCCTAAGGTCACAGGCTTTTCCAATGTCGTATCAAATCTTGGAGAGTTGGCCAACCGTGGTTTTGAATTAACTGTAGATTCATGGAATTTAAATGAATCCAATTTCTCATGGAAGTCAAATCTTGCATTTTCCCTTAATAGGAATGAAATAAGGGAGCTTTTTGGGGATATTGGCACCTATACTTTATTGGGAACAGAGAGGACTGGGGATGTTCCAGATTTTTCTAATCAGTGGTTTCCTGGAGAAGCTATTGATGTTGTGTGGGATTATGATGTTGTCGGAATTTGGCAGTTGGAGGAAGCAACAGAGGCTGCAGAATATAACATGCAACCAGGTGATTTTAAAGCAATTGATGTAAATAACGATGGTAGATATGTTAATTTGGAGGATAAAAAATTTATAGGATATACCGCACCCCGGTATAGATTAGGTTTTAGGAATGATTTAACTTTTCTAAAGAACTTTTCTGCGTCCATTTTCCTCCGTGCTGACCTCGGTCATATAGGTGAATATCCAGATGCATTAAATGGTGGTTTCGAGTCAAATGATAGAAGAAGCAGGATAAATGGACCTGTACCCTATTGGACAGCTAATAATCGAAATGATGAGTATGCAAGGCTAGATGTGAATACTAGCGCTTATGGTGGAGGATTGATGATTTATAAACCAAGGTCATTTGTAAGAATCCAAGATCTTTCCTTGACATATAATGTCCCAATAAACATGACACAAATGCTTAGGCTGAAAACCTTACAGGTCTATGGATCCGTGAGAAACCTAGCTACTTTCACTAAATGGCCTGGATGGGATCCGGAATCGGGAATGGATCCAATGCCAAGGACTATAACACTTGGGCTCAACTGCTCTTTCTAAATTATTGACGAGATAAATAAAATTGAAGCAATGAAACTAATAATAATTATATATAGCTTTTTAGCCACATTCCTGATGACATCATGTTCAGATGAGTGGTTGGAACCAGATCCCCTCTCATTTTTCACACCAGAAAATATTTTTATTGATGAGGAGGGCTTTGAATCAGCTTTGGTAAGGTGTAAAAAGGAAATGAACGCTGAAAACCACGGCGACCTAAATTTTATTGTGAGTGAAACGTGCTATTCTGACCTTGCCGTACCATTACGACAGAGTGATTTCACAAAAAATACACCTAGTACTAGTCTTAGACAGCCAATACTGAAATTTTTTACTGATGCCTATGGATATATTAAAAATGCGAACATAATAATTTCACGAATAGATGATATTGAATGGAATGATCAAAGTTCAAGGAATCGTATTTTATCAGAAGCTCTTTGGTTTCGTGCATACTGGTACTATCGCTTAGTTCATACCTATGGTGATATACCATGGGTAGGTACTGAAATAAAAAGGGCAAAACTGGACTATTCAACAACTACCAGGACGGCAATCCTTACAAAAATACAAGAAGATGTAGAGTTTGCAGTTGAATGGTTGCCGGAAACCGCGGGTATCCTGGGAGATGTGACCAAAGGAGCTGCCAATCACTTACTTACCAAAATTTATTTGGCGAATGCAGAGTTTGATAAAGCCATAGAATCAGCAACGTCTGTTATAGATGGACCTTATTCTTTGATGACTGAAAGATTTGGTAGTACTGCCTCCAATAGTTATCACAATATGATGTGGGATCTACACAGAATTGAAAATAAAAATGCTGTTGAGAATACCGAGACAATATATGCTACTGTTGATAGAGTAGAAGGACCTGAGTCGTCATGGTGGGATCCTGTAGGTACATTATCTATGAGGAATTATACTCCATCATACTGGAAAGTACCTGATGTTACTGGTAACAGAGCCACTAACTGGTCTACGCCACCGGGTGATTCATTAGGTATTGGGAACGGAGATGTTCGAGTAAACCACTACTTTAATTATTCAATCTGGGAAGACAATACATTCACTTGGGAAACCACACCTGATATGCGTAGGGCCGATCATAACTGGATAGAGATGGGAGATTCTATCTCTGAAATTATTACAGTACGTGAGGGATCTCCAAATTTTGGTGAGCCACTTACTAAGAATTATTACAAAAACCTAGCGGATACAACAGATACTTGGTTTTCGTGGCCGTATTATAAACTTTACGTGCCAACTCCAAATAATGCACAACCAAGGGGAGGACCGGGTGACTGGTATATTTTCCGATTAGCTGAGACTTATCTCCTAAGGGCAGAGGCATATTTTTGGAAAGGGCAATTGTCTTTGGCTGCAGATGACATTAATATGGTCAGAGGAAGGGCTAATGCTCCATTAATTACAAATGCTGAAGTAACCATCGATTATATTTTCGATGAGAGGGCGCGCGAATTGTACGCAGAAGAGCCCAGACACTCAGAGATGGTACGTGTTTCATACATTTTCGGTCAACTCAATAGAGATGGTTATGACTTATCAACTCTTTCTGAGAATAATTGGTATTATGACAGGGTTATGAGAGTAAACCATTTTTATAAATCCCCTGCATATCAGTTCTTCGGAAATACCGCTACAATGAATCCCAATCATTTTTTGTGGCCAATCCCTCAAGAAGTGATTACTGCAAATACTTTAGGCGTGATTAACCAAAATGTGGGTTATGATGGAGCTGAATTAAATGTTCCCCCACAAGAAGTAATTTCGGAATAATATTTTACAGCCTGTGGTTTGGTACAATTGCTCAATCACAGGCTGTTTTTTGCTTCATTATTTTAGCGGACAACCTATATGCCGGAAAATGAACTCAAATTATCAGGAGTTTTAAAAACAATAAATTCTGAACTGTACTCAATTACCTTTAACTACTCAATCATCTCATAAGCATCTACTGTCAAAAAATTCTTGAATGTTCTATTAAGTACAAATCATTGAACAAATACACCGCTTTTGAAAGCTTTCCCAACTGTAATCTATCTTTCCCCAAAAGCATCTCACACTTCTCATTTCTTCCTGGACCAACTGTTGAAAGAGGGTCATCGTAATCTCCCTACCATCGTCCAACAGCACATCAGGATGATGGAGCCACTTGGAGTTCAATCCCAAACATGAAAGAAACCTTCAGGAAAGGAGACCTGCAAGAAAATATCCTTCATTAGAAACTTCAAGTGATAGTATTTTATATTTCAACTATCGGTATTTCGATTCAGAAACTAATGAATACCCAATAGATGAAGACATATGTACCACTATCGTCGAACCTTTTACTGTACCCATGATCGTCATTACAAATTATTCAACCATAAATTGTCCCTCACAATGAAAATTAACATTCAAATTGGTTTAGCTTTTTTGTTGAGCCTTTTAAAGGAAAATCCAAGACGAATTTTAACGCTAAGTTTAGAAATTTTGGTACGAGTATAAATACCTCTGGTAATACGATCAATTTCACCTTTGTCTTCTAAACGTTTTAATACCTTAGTGACGGCCTTTTGCTGAACCAAAACGTTACTTGAATACCTTTTCATCCCCGACACAGGTATACCTCACAACATTTATTAAATACAATACTAGCCTTGGTGCTTCAATGACCACACCTCCCTCCCTCTACGCTCAAAATGGTTCGCCATAAAGCCATCGCACATTATCCTCTAGTTTAATTCACAGACATTTGTCCTACTAAAATCGGAGAATCAGAATATCTGAAAATCGGAATTGTCCCCCCCCCACTGTTTATTGCACTTCCTTTTTGGTCATTGAGCTCTCAAGACCTGGATGAGCATTCAATAAAATGTTTCATCTAAACCTGTAATCATGAAAACGCTATCAAATGAATTAAAAACCTTCAAAAGATCACTGGTCGAAGTCCAGGCCATCGTCAAATCAGTTCAGGACATGCCGGCAGCCCGGATAACCTGCGCCAGAGATGCCACAGAATATCTCAAAGCATTATGGCCAGTCCCACTCAACTACAGAGAAGCTTTCATAGCCCTGTACCTTAACAACCGCAGAAACACGGTGTCCTATGCCTTGATAAGTGTAGGTGGTCTTTCATATACAGTAGCAGACCCTAAGGTTATCTTCCAGCATGCCCTACTCTCCAATGCTACCTCAATGATCCTGGCACACAACCACCCCTCGGGAAATCTTAAACCTTCCAATGCTGACCTGTTTCTGACAAAGAAGATTAAAGAAGCCAGCAATTATATGGACATTGCACTCCTTGATCACATCATCCTGGCTGAAGAACCAGGTGCCTACTATTCCATGGCTGATAATGCCCAGGTGTGATGGGTTCCCCATCACATTAATTTCATTAAAAATCCCTAGTCAGGAGGACTAGGGATTTTCAAAAAGCTGCGATACTTCTATTTTCTCCTTTCATCGGTGGCTTTGGGCTGCAACACACAAGACCTGGATATTGAGTGCATTAACCAGGCCCACTACTATCCACTAAAACTTAAACCCAAAATCAAGCCCGGGTTGAATAAAGTAGTTAGGCCACCTTTGTTCTACAGCTTTAAAAGAATCCGGAACCCCAGTCCTTAGGGGCCAATAACTACACCCAATAGCAGGTTCAAAAAAGAAACGGTCTTTAAAAAGCTTAAACTGGTAGCCTAAATAAAAGTCTGAATATAAGGTGAATCCATGCCCAATCTCCTTTTTATGCTCATCCATATATTTTTCAAAAGCATTCAATACATAAACAGATGTATAGAGTCCTTCCCACCAAAATCGCTGATAACCAATTTGAGGAGCAAGTATGCGTGCATGTCCGGGATAGTTTAGCCCAGGTCCATCAAAATCCGGTCCGAAAGGGATACCTATTGGCCAGGCATACTTTGACCTCTTAAATCTCAATTGAATAACATCCTTAGGGGTAATCCTATAGCCTGCATTTATTTGTATATAGCCTGGATTGTTAGTATCATCAAGATTACCTAACAGTAATAGCGTACTACCGACAAACCACCGCCTATAAGTGTTGTCTTTTTTTGCATGCTGTGCTTTAACCTGTAAACTGCTTGCCAACACCAAGGCAAGTCCAATCCATAAAATTTTCTTTTGCATCTCTTTTAAATAGCGTCATATGAGACAGCAAAATTGGATTAACCGCTAGCTTAAATACGTTCACTTAGGTTAAGAAATGACGCCTTTGCCTGTCTCCTGGATTCTTGCCCTTAATCTGCTTAGTGATTGTGGTTTAATACCAAGATAGCTTGCCAGCTGGTGCTGTGGAATACGCTGGATGAGGTCAGGCCTTTTTTGTAATAAGGTCAGGTATCGTTGTTCTGGTGAAGAAGTCTTAAACTCGTCAAAGTCAATTTGTTGTTTAGCCAACAACTCTTCTGATAATTTCCGACACATGATTTCAAACTTTGGGAATTTACTGTTTATCTCCGTTTCCATGTCAGAATTTGAAACTGTGAGGATACTGTCTTCACAGCAACTAATATAATATTCAGAAGGACCTTTATTAATCACACAATGAGGTGTTAGAACATCCATCTCTGTGTAGAAAGCCGTTGTTTTTTCTTCACCGTCAATGATATAATATGTCCGAATACAACCTTTAAGAACAAAGTAGCTATCATGGGACTTTTGCCCTTTCTTGAGTAAAGTCGCCCCTTTTTTAAAAGAGCGGAAGATGTCTACAGAAATGATAGCATTCCTTTCTTCCTCTGTCAGAGAAATGTATTTTGATATGAAATCAAATAGTATGTCCTGCATCGTATTTATCTGCCCTCATATTACTATTTCAGGAAGCATTTATTGTAACATAAAGATACCAAAGGAAGGTGATTTCTAAGCGATTATCAAGCCCCCTATCCTATTTAAAGTTTCAAGTAGATTTCGGGTGCCAGAAGTGCACCTTTGGTTTGGCTCACGACTATCCACGCGATTATGGGGAATTACTCTTTATCTTTTTCAGAGTCATCCTCCTTAGTTGAAATATAAACTAGCCCGGCAGTTCCTGCTAATGCACCAGAGATCACAATTCCCCGCTTAATCTTTCGGTTAAGTTCAAATTTTTGAATGTTCTTTATTATTGTTTCATCTATTTGTTGCGGAGTCATAAAAAAGTGATTACAACCAAGTTCTATATTCTGCGATAGTTTGATTGCTTCATCATATGTCAGTTTACTGGCGAGTCCTTTTGTAGGGTCAGAGATGTAATCCCTTGAGTTGCAAGAAATAAAAACGCCCTTAACTTTTTGTAGTAGTTTTTCGATTTCACTTATTTTAACTTTCTCACCATTTGGAAAAGTAAATAATCCGTCCTCATTATGTCCAATAATTATTAGGTGGTTGTTATACCCTTCACTTTTCATTTTCACAGTTTTCTTGAAGTCTTCTAACGACTTACCTTGAACAACCGAACTTTTTTGTTCATCAGGATAACTTAATTCATAAATCTTTTGATCATTTAAATTGGGTTCTCGACCAAACATATTTTTGAATTCAGAATCATTGGTCGGAATGCTTAAATAAACATCAAACAATGAAAAGGTTTGGGTCTGATCGCCTTGTCCAAATGAACTGTTGGTAATTAGAAAAAGACAGAGAATTTGGTTAAGTAAAATAATCTTCATTTTTTCCTCCTAAATGTTGGTTGGTGTTTTTGGAAATGCCTGAAACTGCTTTTTTGAAAAGGAGTGGAAAGGCAGCTCCTAGTATAAAAGGAATAGAGTAGTTGTTAGGTTTGAAGTTGTCTGAAAACAATAAAAATGTCCCAATTCCAGAAACTAATATTGTAATTGATGTAATGACCCAGTACCCGTTTGACTTCATCATTGCTTTATATTTCTGATGATCCAGTTTCCCTCTTAAATCATACCAATGCAATATCTCTTGTGTGAGTGCTCCGAAACTTGAAATGATGATAAGAATCAATTCTTTACTCATAGTTTTTCTTCTAGATCATTCGCCTAACAACCATAATAACAGTATTACTAATATCAGATAAATAATCCCTCGTCCTTCTGACAAGGGATTATCATATGATTAAGAACCAACTTATTTGACAAGCCGGTATATCAAATGTAACGGAAAATTTTGGTGCCCACAATACTCTAAAGTTTATTATTCCTAACCCCTCTTGGACAAATACCTCATTAAATTAAGAGGCTGATAAGGTGCTATCCCTTTTGAATGATGGTTATTAAGCCTGTCTGTAGCACTGTCATCAACTGTTTCATTGCCTTGCAATACCTCACCTATAACTCGCTCATATTTCCCCAACAGCTTAAATGGTATCTTAAAGCTGTCACGCATCTCATCAAAAGCATAGCTTCTATAGAAGCTAAGGAATGTAGAATCAAACGCTAATCCATGTGACTTAGCATTACCAATCATCCAGTTCAATGCACAGTTGGCCAACCCGTCATTTTCATACCCACCCCCGATGTTTGTGTGTACCCCGGCAAACCATACCTGTTCCAGGTGCTGATCATCATGGGTTTTTTCCCATAGTGTAGGCTTAAAGGGCTTTCTCTTTTCATCAATGGCCAGGGCGTGATAAGCATGTTCAATGTTTTGACCAAGCTTAGTATCATGAAAGGCATGCTTTTTCCCAAATGCCTTCTGAAACAATCCCAGTGGGATCCCCAATGAGCCCACAGTATCCCATACCCCGACAAACTTGATACTGGGTATAAAGACTTCATTGTCAGATTTAAATTTTTCTAACTCACTCCCCTGGTCATTATTTCTGTAACACTCAAAGGCTTCCTGCAAATAGAAGATGTTCCGTTTTGGAAGCAATCCAACGCGATTCAGGAATCCTGCAAGACTCCGGACAGTATATGCTCCCCTGCTGAAGCCAAAAAGATATATTTCATCACCAGGGACATAGTTGTGGGAGAGAAACTGATAGCAGTCACAGATATTGGTGGATACACCAACACCGGTCGCTCCACCCAATACCTTATCCATTAGCCAGTTGCTGGAACCCACCCCCTGATCATAGAATACCACTTGCGCGACACCATTTGAATCTTGTGGCAGGACTCCTCTGGCCGTCTTAACAACGTTGCTGGGTTTACGCTTATCACGATCTAGCTGATCTGGTTTGTTCCATGTGCCATCTGAACAAATTACGATCCTTTTCATAGCTTTAGGATAAATGCCTTTACCTTAAAGCTAAATAACTTTTACAATTTTATAGATACCTCAAAGTCGAACGTTAATTCAGAAGTTCATTCAATGAAAGCATGCTATTAAAAAGTCCCGCTCAATCAATAGAATACACCCCTCCTACTTCCTCACTCCACACCCCATTGCTATCTTGTACCTTCAATCGGATATTCACGATCTGCTCCCCACCAAAGACATAAGGGAATGAAGGCTCTTCAAGATCAATCACCTGACTGTTGATGGTGAAACGGTATAACTCAATTTCGCCACCGAACCGGGCGTCCCCATCAATACTACCTGACCCATCAATGATATACTCATACTTACTCACGACCCTGGAAGGGTTCACATCTAAAGCAGCTTTCGGAGGTAGATTATCGAATACGGTGAGCCTCATTTGAAGGGTATCATATTCATCCAACAGGTCCCTGGCATATACCAGGACTTCATGATACCCTAGTTCCGAAGGTTGGTAAGTAAATGAATAGATCCCTCCACTCCCCTGACCCAAAGCAGGTTGCAGGATCGATTGGGTAATCCCATCAGCAGTTATCACCCGACCACTACCACTAGTCACCTTATAGTAGACCTCCCGCAGGTTCCCTTCCGCATCCGTTACTGTGATGTCCTGCTCGTAATTGTTTTTGGAAAGGTTTGAAAAAAACTTAATGCTGTCATTCAGGATGGAAATGTTATTCTCCAGATAAGTGAATGTAACAACCGGCGCTTCATTATCCTCTTGCAGCTGCTCTAGCGTGTCATCACAGGATAATATCAAACTCAACATGAACACTCCAAAGGTCTTCCAACCGGTCCCTATACTTGCCCTAATTATTTTGCTCATTTACTAGATTGTGTGTGGTTCTCGATCAGCTCACCCCTCATTACTTTTTATTTCTTGCTTAATCAACATGAAATTCTAATATATATGAAATAACGTTATTACAATAACTTTCTATTTTTAATTATTCTTGAAGGCTTAAAGTAATGAATCACAAATGGTTCCAAATTTTGAAACGTTGGAAGTCGATTTCTTTTGGTTAAAAATTAATACGACCGTTTCCTTGCATATATCTATTCTTTTTGATTAGTTTATATATACAATTACCCAAAAAAATATCACTACCATGCCCAATTTCATCGTAAATAGAAATGCCCAGTCAAACGGAGACCATGAGGTTCACAATACAACAGAAGGATGTGATTATATGCCAGATAAAGAGAATCAAAAAGATTTAGGATGGCACTCTAGTTGCCATGGTGCAGTTGCAGAAGCAAAGAAAACTTATTCACAAGTTAATGGCTGTTATTTCTGCTGTAGACCTTGTCATACTTCCTAAAGGTATTGAATATGTGATGATCTTTTCTCCTAGCCTATTCCGGTCTTTATCTTAACTTCTATCAAATCTTCCATCATACTTGAAAAAGGCTACTAATCACTATAAGTCAATTCAGATATGCCATCCTGATGGGAGAGATACATTCGATTCACTCCATCATTACGACCATCTGCAATGATGGCAGTGTGTAAATGTGCGGTTCCTGGTATGTCGTATGCGGTTATTTCACCCTGCCAAGTAATTTCGTATAGTCGCTCAAAAAGGGCAGGCAAATAAACCCTGTATACACCATCATTACGCAGATCTCCGACAACCATCATATGGCCACCAGCTTCAGCATCGAAGGATTCTTTTTCCCAGGAATCTGATTTGTAGCGATAAATATGGAAGTTTTCAAAACCCGACACGAACAACGATCGATCGCCAGTGCTTAATGGTCCAAGCTTGAATGCATACGCATAATAAAGATTTGGCTCTGTGGGTACTACCTGGTCAATCTCAGTGTCAGTCCAGGAGCCTGTGAATCGCAGTTCATGTAGATATCCTCTCCTATTAGTGAAATAAAGGGATTCCTTGCCCTCATGACGAAGGTCACCTGATTTCATGTCTACCAGTAAATCGTCGCTGTTTTGTTCAAATTCTGCAATCAACTCTTTTTCATATTTGCCATCTTCAAAGTAGTACTCCCAGTATCTGTACGCCACTTCAGCCTCCCATTCGAAGACGATCAATGATTCTTTACCTGTTGACCTGAAATTCCCTTCTGCCATATAGAATAATTCGGATTGATAGGAGGATTGCACAGTGTCTCGTTGCCATCTTGATCCATCCCAATCATGCTCAATCAAAAAACTCTTGTATTCCGTTTCCTCTCCGGTTGGGCGATAGGCGGTGAGGCTATAAACACAGTTTTTACCAGCTTCTTTTACCTGTGCAAGCACGAGGCGATGACCAGGTACCTTCGCTGAATTCAGAAGCTTTGCAGTTTGTGCCCAGCCATTTTGGTATGTGACTTCTTCGAATGCGGATGTATACACCCGATTCAGCCCATCATTGCGCCCATCACCAATGACCTGGGGATGAAATGGTGCCGGCTGAATGATAAAAGGCAGCTCCTCCGTTTTTTCTATTGTTTCCTCCTTGCAGGACACAATGAGAAGCAAACACACGATAAGACCAATGAGAAGAATTTGATGTGTAAAACGTTCCATCTTCTTTCAATTTGGTGGTATATTAAAATTAGGAATTGAAACATCGATCTTCAAATTGAATTTTAGGTGTCAGGTGACCTTAGTTGCAGATATTGCAATTAGTCTGAGCTCTCCCACATCTTCTTATTTAGCATTAACCGGTACAAAGAACAAGCCACCTACCTGATCATTCTCATCAAAAACTACCTTGAGTTTGATCGGGGCTTTTTCAAACTTTAGAATAGAATAAACTACCCTGTAGCCCTGAATTTGATCTGAAATAATCTCGCCATTGGATTCATAGTTGCCAATCTGTTTGATAATACCTTTCCAAACCTCTTCTATCTTCTCGGGCTTAAGAGCTTCAATCATTTGCTTGTTAAAATCGGTGGGTATGCTACTGTAATCCTCTTTAATGAGCAGATCTCTAATTTTTTCGGTTTTCTCAATCAATTGAGGATCACTTTCAGTGTTTGATGGTTGGGAGGTGCATTGCAGAAACGCAAATGCCAGAAAAATTCCAATAAATATGACTTTCATTTTTGTAGTATTATAAGATGAATAAATAGATTTTAGACATGGTTAATAGAATTGTAATTTCGGCTGACGCTACTACAATAAGGGATATTATCCAGCTTTTTGGGGCTTTGAGATTGCCCGATACCTGAAGAGCATTGTAGATAAGAATATATGACCACACTAGCGGGATAAGCAAAAGTGGAATAATAATAGCCTGGTTGAAGTAACCAAAATAACTGGCAACCGCATTTAAGACTGCAATTAATAAATAGGGTGTCCTTGATAATGCTATTGTTCCAAATAGATCAACTATTCTAAAATTCCGAATTCTAAAAGTTGAAAATAGGATAATGCTCCAAAGACTTAATAAAACCCATCCATAAAGTAACTCTGCTATCGGCACATACAAACCTGTGGATACTGTAAAAAGAACCGTGATCAGATCTGGAAAATGTGCTCCATAGTAACCCGCCATCAGACCTGAAATTAACATGGCAACTAGGCCAATAAGCAAAGCTGACCATCCGGCGATTCTTTGAAATGGATTCAATATCAAGCTGTATTCAGTTCTCTCTTTCATTAGCGGATTCAAAGGATTTTACTTTTTCAATGAGGTCATCAAGTTTGTTTCTTAGCGTAGGATAACTTACTCCAAGCTTCTTTGCCATAACATTGAGTTTGCCGCTTTCTTTGAAAAATTCCAATACAAAAAGCTGTTCTTCAGAGGTTAGGCGACTCAGTAAAGGCAGACTAAAGTGACCACTAACTTCAGTTGCACAATTGTCACATCTCAGCTTCACAACACTTAAAGAGCTGTCACAACTAGGACATAAAATCGGTGTTTTCTTGTTAGTCATTAAATAAATATAAATAAAATATATGTAGTCTTAAATAAAATTAAATGACGTTTTAATAATATTTAAATTTATATTAATAAAATTTCATTTAAATTAAGAAACAGTTTATTTATTCTGATGACCCCATTATTTCTACAGTCAGCCACATTGATTATAAAATTGTTAGGTTATTGGTTTGAATTTTATTTCCTCTGAAAAATGAATTTCTTTACCAAGGACCCTGGATAAACTATTCAAAAAGTGTAAATTCCCTTAGTTAATTCTCTGTGCTCATAACTTTGAAATGATCATGTCCAACCAAAAAAAGGAGTTAAAATGATTACAGCAGTTTTCATGATTTATATCACATTGATTCTTATATTGTTATGCTGGGCTCTAATAGATATTGCTTTAGCTGGAAGAATGAGGAGCAGACTATTTTGGACACTTATAGTTTTGACATTCCCTATAGGATCAATACTTTATTTTCAACTTAAGGAAAGGAAACTATTTAATCCAAAATTTCATCGGTCGTAGGTTTATTGATATTGCAGATAAAAATCGATTACATATTTGTATTCTCGAAGAACAATGGAGTCGAGGCAGATGAGTTGGTGAACTTTGGATTATCTGAAGGAAGTAGCAGAGTTCATCCGGGGCAGGGTACAACCAATTGAAAGCTTTTATTTTGATGACTACTTTTTAGAGGTACTAGGGTCCATGATCAATATGAGATCCAATCAAGACGAACTAGTCCAAATATGTCTGGGAGCAATCACATTTCCAAAATATCGAGTATTCTCCCTTGGGCTTTGCCTAGTTAATACTGATGAGGCTAACCCGCTTTTCACAATGCATCTGCTTATCAACTACGATAATTTTCCAGATGGTTTGACAATTGAATTTATTATCGAGTTTGACAATAGAGACACTTGGAATGAATACCACTTCCGGGAAATACCCTTAACCATTAAATGCTAAACAGAACCTAGGCGTAGACGAAGCTTACCCCTCACTACCTTTTACTTCCCACTTAACCCATTTATTAAATTCAAAATAACGTAGATTTGAAGATATGGTAGGCCATTTTAAAACTGCTTTGAATGTTTAAGCGCAGAAAGAACAGGATACAGGAAATACTAGAGAACCAAAAAAATGTAAAGGAAGGCAATTTTGATTTTGATCGTATCTCTCTATTCTTTCTAAACGAGACACATACAAATGCCAGTCAAATTATTGAAGATAGGACATTAATAGACTTGGACTTTGACGAATTATTTATCTCATTGGATAGGACTTCTTCTTCTGTTGGGCAACAGTGCTTGTATTCAAAACTACGGGTTATTCCAGAAGGCATCAATCAATCAAAGGAGCTGGATCATTACATTGATCATTTCAATTTAAACCCTGAAAAAAAAGAGGCTGCAATAATTGAATTGAGTACCCTAAACGAGCAAGGAGCATATTACTTACAAAGACTTTTCTTTGGTGATCAGATTCGAAAACCTCGGTGGTTTTGGCTTATACCCGCATTATCAATTTCATTGGTTTTAATGCTTCTGATTTCAATTTTTTTTAGTCAAGCGATAATTGGAGCATTGCCTTTGATTGGCATAAACATCATCATTCATATTTGGAATAAGAATAACATCCTGGGTTATTCCAATACAATTCCACAATTATTGAAATTGCATAATGTAGCGTCTATTCTAAAGGAGAAAGAACTTTTCTTGTCATCAAATGTCAAAGTGGGCTTGGCGATTCATGAACTGAGAAAAATTAGAAGATCAGCAGTGTTTTTTAAATGGGAATCGAAATATTTGGATGAGCTTGCACAAGCTCTTGATTATATTTTTGACCTGATAAAAGCGGCTTTCCTGGTAGAGCCAATTGTTTTTTTTCGATTGATAAAGCAGGTTGAATCTAATAAAGCAGATATCAAAACCTTATTTGAAGCAATAGGTCAACTTGATATTGCAATATCAATTTTGACATGGCGCGAATCACTACCTTATTATTGTAAACCTGAATTCTCTGATTCCTCCCTCAAGACCTGGGATTCAAAAAACATATATCATCCTCTTATTGAAAATCCAATCTCCAATGACTTAAATCTGGATAGCCAAAATTCCATTCTCTTGTCTGGTTCAAATATGTCTGGCAAAACGACTTTCATTCGCACCATTGGAGTGAATGCTCTACTCTCACAGACTATTGGTACTGCTTGTGCAACGAGTTTGATCTTATCCAGGTTTAAGATTCATTCTGCCATTCGGATTACAGATGACCTATTCGAGGATACAAGTTACTACTATGAGGAGGTTAAAACGATAAAGAAATTTATCAATGAATGTAGTCTAAAACAATTTAACCTTTTCCTTCTTGATGAGATCTTTAAAGGGACGAACACTGTCGAAAGAATTGCCTCCGGAAAGGCAGTTCTTTCATTTTTGAATAGTGTTACAAACCTCGTCCTTTGCTCAACCCATGACCTTGAACTCATTGATTATTTACAACAGGAATACAAGTACTATCATTTCGAAGAGATAATTGAAGAGGGTCAGTTAACATTTGACTACAAGCTGAAAGATGGAAGCCTGAATAATACAAATGCGATTAGAATATTGGAAATAAATGATTTTCCAAGCGATATAACCGAAGAAGCAAATTACTTGGCGAATGATCTGCAAAAAATAAAGAAGAAGGTTGAGTAAACACCTTGCTCTTTGCCCTCCTTCCTTTTTTCCTTTTACCTCTCAATTACAGGATCGGAGCCAGTCACCCATCAATGCTCCATGCTCTACACTCCCAACACCTTTCTCCTTAATCCTTTCTCCTTAATCCTTACTCCTTTCTTCCTCTATACCCTATACCCTATACCTTATACCCTATACCTTCGCTCTATGCCCTTTACCCTATGCCCTATGCCCCTTGCTCTCATCCGCCGAAGCTTTAGCGTAGGAGGACCCTGCCCCCTTCACCTCACCTCTCAACAACCACCTTCCTATACTCAACCCTATCATTCTTCCTCACCATCACCACATACGTCCCACTAGGTTCACCACTTAAATCAATCCTTATCCTGGCGCGCGATTGTATCGCGTGACTTATTTCACGCCCCTTAACCTCCCTCCCATCCAAAGTATAAACGATCACATCACCCCCAACAAAGTCATCCGGAACCTCAACCACAAACACTCCTCTTGAAGGATTAGGAAAAATAACAATGTCATCAGAATTTGGATCGGCGACGGAGAGAACTGTCACATCATCATTGGGATCGTACACATAGACGAGGTCCTCCCGCTTAACCCTAAACTCACAGCCATCAGGAGAACGCATCGTCAGTGTTATGGTATGCCATCCAGTATTGTAAAAATAATACAACGGGTCTTTTAGTTCTGAATAATTTCCATCACCAAATTCCCAAAAGTAAGACTCCACATTACTCCCGAATGATTTAAACCTTACTAACTCCCCTATAGCCACGGTATCCTTATCCACCTCAATATCCCCCACAGGCCCATTGGCACTGACTCTGATGAAGTCCCTTTCTACCGCCTCGCACCCAAAGGCATTTACACTGGTGAAGTAAATATTCTCAGAGGCCCTGATCCGGTATTCTATGCTTTTCCCCATGGCAAATGGTGTCCTCTCACCCTCATAATACCAGGCATAATTCACTTGCGTATGGCCTCCTTGCTCCAACAGGTCAGCAGTAACCCTTACAATGTCTCCTACACAACCGCTGATCGAATAGGTCTCGGTCACAGCCTTAGGAGGTACATCGATAACTCGGATCACCCTACTCCCTGCAACATCACATGACAAGCCGCCATTCGAGTAGCTCAACTCCCAACTACCAGGCCCCGCCTCAGAGGGATAGAAGATATTATTCACTACCCCAGACCCGGACCATTCACCTCCCTCCAACTCATGACTAAAGTTCAACACCACCTCGGGCCCATTCACACAAACAATGGTGTCAACCCCAAAATCTGTTATATCGCTGGCTGAGAGGTCTATCATGAGCGTATCACTGTTCACACACCCCAACCCCAGATCTATGGTGTAGACGGCCTCATATAAACCCACAGGGGCCTCTACTGCATCAAATGTCCCCAGCTCAACATATAGGCCACTCCATGTTCCTCCCTGAGGGAACCCATACCCAAGTAGGTCCACATCCCCAAAGTTCTGGCAAACACTGATCGTGGGGCCTGCGCTGACAAACACTTCACCCTGTACCACGATCACCCGACGCTGCTCTGCCACACATCCATTGGAGTTCTCATATCGGTATACAGCTTCATAGGTGCCCCGGTCGACCATCCCAGGATCAAATACCCCATCCACAACCCCAGGCCCAGTAACAGAAACAAGTTCCCGGTTAAAATTTCCAAGGAGGTCTATCCGGTCCCCACCAAAACATGTGTTGATCGTTCCGCCCAGAGCCAATTCCTGCACCTCGGCCACCTGCACAATTAGCTCTGTCGACAGGGTACAGCCATCAGAAGTGTTGACAGCATAACTCAGAATATTGGAGCCGATCCCCAGGCTATCCACCTTCACCAGGCCATTGACAATACCTGTGGAACCGCTCCAGGTACCCCCTGAAATGTTTGGATAGGCATTCAGATTGACAATACCCTCATTCTCACAAACTGAAATGACAGCCGACTCCAACTCAAGAATAGGTCGCTCATTAACTGTGATAACGCGTTCCATGCTGCTCGTGCAACCAGACTCATCTACCACAGAATATAAAACATGATACTCCCCTGCGCCTGTGGAAGGATAAAAATAATCTCCGTTAACACCCATATCAGCGGTGAAGATCCCCCCACCTGGAGATACACTTTGTGACAGGTCCAAAGGCTCGGCATCAATGCACAAGGATATCGGAGGCCCTGCAAATACAGCCTGCGAATTCAAAACATCAATCACCCTTACATCCTGGTTTTCACAGCCGGTCAATGGGTCTGTATAGGTGTAAGTGATCACATGCTCGCCTGCTCCAGCCATAGTAGGAATAAATTGACTGCCTGTCACTCCTGCCCCGCCAAATACTCCACCCTCAGGCACTGCAGCACTGGCCAGCTCAACAACCGAATCGGAATGACAAACCTCAATATCAGGGCCTGCATCAACAATGGGCTTGCGCGGTACCCTGATGATCAAAAACGCTTCATCTGAACAGCCATTCAGGTTCTCATAGCTCACCCTAACCATAAAGGATCCCGGTCCGGCTTCCTCCGGGTCAAATAAACCCATTTCACTCACTCCGGGTCCCTCCCAGGTAAAAACTGTAAACAAGTCCTCAGAACTATCTGAAAGTTGGAATGTCTGAAGATCCACCAAACCCTCATTCTCACATATCGTCAACTCTTCATTGACGAAAACAATATCCGGATTATCCAACACAGTAACCTTGACTTGATCTTCGTCGATACATCCATCAGCACTCGTTACCTCAACAGAGTAAGTTGTGCTCTCTTCTGGCGACGCGACAGGATTAGCAATTTCCGGATCGCTCAAACCCTCAGTCGGCCACCACCGATACGAAACTGCCTCCTGCCCACTGCCAACTGCTTCTAATATTACCCCCTCTCCCTCGCAGACAACCACATCACCACCAGTATCAACGCTGAAATTGGTAACATCAACATCAATCTCTTTTTGTGCCTGACAGCCATGCATACTGGTGACGACAACTGTATAGGTTTGATCTGAGATAGGACTGACTACAGGATTTGAAATCCTGGGGTTATTGATGAACTTCTTCGGAAACCACTCATAGGTTGCACCAGATTCGAAAGTCTCAATATTGAGCTCTACCCCTTCCCCGGCACAAATCTCATAAGTGTTAAACAGACTGGAGATCTCTGGCGCTCCCTTCACCCTGATTTCCCTGGTCCGTGTAACAGTACAGCCCTCAATGATGACCGTGTAATCAACAAAATATATTCCCGGATCAGATACCCCAGAGGGATCAAATTCCACACCTGTTAACCCGCTGGATGTCGATGCAAATACTCCTCCCTGGACGCTGACATCCTGCCGCAGATCATAAGGAGTATCGCCCTCCTGACACAGCACCAGCACTCCACCTACCTCCAGGTCAGGGGCCGGAGCAACAGTGACCAGCACTTCCTCTGTTTCTATGCATCCACTCCGGTTGGTAATTTCAACGGTATACAATGTTGTGACCATGGGTGATGCTACAGGTGCCTCAGCATACCGGTCATCAAGTGTCGTGGCAGGTGACCACCGATAGGTCTCCCCTCCAGTAGCCCACAGCCCAACATACTCTCCCTGGCACATCTCCACATCCCCAATAACCCCAACCTCAGGATCTTCAACTTCCACAGTCACAGAAGCATTGCCAATACAACCATTTACATCTGTGATTTCAACGGTATAGCTTGTGGTAACAGCAGGTGACGCTACAGGATTGGCAATATTCGGATCACTCAAACCATCTGTTGGCCACCATGAATACGAAACGGCCTCCTGCCCACTGCCGACTGCTTCTAAATTTACCGCCTCGCCCTTACAGATAACAGCATCATCACTCACCATCACTTCAGGACTTTCCATTACCTGTACCTCGCGAACTCTGCTAACCAGACATTCCCCCACCATTACCTCATAGGTGACAAAATAGATCCCCGGCTCTTCCCTGCTTCCATAAAACAGGACACCCTCAAGCCCCGATGATGAGGAATTAAATTCCCCTCCCGGGATGCTAACACCTGTCCTCAGATCTACAGGCTCCGTATCACTATCACACAGCCAGAGCTTTGGTCCTACCACTAACCCTGGGTCAGGGATGACCGTTACGGTGACTTCATCTGTAACCGTACACCCCAACACATCCGTAGCGGCGACAGTATAGGTTGTTGTTTCAGTGGGGCTGGCCACTGGACTTTCAATAGAAGTATCATTCAGCCCTTCAGCAGGACTCCATACAAAAGAGACTGCTGACTGCCCACTGCTTAGTGCCTCTATTAGCACGCCCTCACCCTCACAAATCGTCTCATTGGTACCAGCATGTACAGTGAAATCGTTGACAGAAACAACAACTGTAGCCGTATTGGTACAACCATAGATATCAGTCCCGGTAACGGTGTATGTTGTCGTGACAAGAGGCCCCGCCTTGGGATTGGCGATCGTAGGATCACTCAATCCGGCACTAGGTATCCATTCATATTGAACGCCCCCAAAAGCATTCAAGGTGACAGAATCCCCCCGACAGGTAGTTAGATCATCAATAGTCGAAATGCTAGGTTTCTCTCTCACCCTGACCTCCCGCATGTCACTCCCCAGGCACCCGCCAACAGCCACCTCATAGTCAATCAGGTAAATACCAGGACCCGCATCCCCGGCATCAAACAGGAAGCCATCTACCACTCCGTCCCCATCGAATACTCCTCCCTGGATATTTACATCCTGACGCAGGTCATATAGTTCATCATCAATACATAGCTTGAGAACCTCTCCGGCATCTACAACCGGATTGTCAACAGCATTCAATGTGATGGAGGTCTGCCCAACGCACCCGTTGCTATTAGTGATCACCACATCAAGGACCTTATCATCATCCACGGTAATAACAGGGTCCTGGATCGTTGGATTTGAGAGCCCGGGATCTCCTGACCACTGATAGCTGTTACCTCCAAATGCCTCCAACTGAACCACCTCTCCTCTGCAGATATCAGCTTCAGTAGTTACAAAGTCATTAACGGATATCACTGCATTAGGGAGGCTGTTAACACGTACATCAACATAGTCTATATCACTGCATCCATTAGCATCTGTAACGGTCAGGGTATAGGTCTGATCAGATGTTATACTGATTGTTGGTGAAGCAGTGTTTTCTCCGCTCACAATCCCTACACCTGACCAGGAATAGTTATATGGTCCCACTCCCAGAGTCGCACTACCATTCAACACCAACTCTTCATTCACACATGTTTCTTTAGTGGATCCGGCATCGGCTTCCGGAGGATCATTGACATAAACAACAACCTGCTCCTCGACAATACAGCCATTACTGTTCATCCCTTCTACCGTATAAACCACTGTTGATGTGGGGGAAGCAGTCACACTAGCCAAGTTGGTAACATTCAGCCCTGAAGAAGGACTCCAGTCATAGCTTAACGCTCCTGAAGCTGATAGGATCACAGACTCGCCCTTACATATGGTTTGGTCCGATGTCAACACCAGATCAGGCTCTCCCAGGACATTTACATTCACATCGTCGGTACTTACACACCCATTCGCACTGGTAACTGTCAGGGTATACACATGATTACCTATGGTTCCTGGTGTCGCGGTCGGAGAAGAAATATTGGGGTCATTAAGGCCATCACCAACCCAGCTGTAGGTCGCTCCACCACTCCCCGATAGCTGCACAGACTCACCCTCGCAAATGCTCCGATCCTGCCCTGCATAAGCTGTAACTACATCCACAGAAGCATTAACCCTGTCAGTTGATATACATCCATTGGCATCAGTTACTGTTAGGGTATAGGACTCATCAGAAGTAATGTTGATAGTTGGAGTGGCAGTATTGATTCCACTGACAATGCCATTTCCACTCCAGGAATATTGCAATGGCCCAACACCGCTGTTCCCCGTTCCATTCAACAGATGATCTTCACCAGGACATACATCCGTGCTACCACCTGCTTCAGCAATCGGAGGATCATTGACTGATACAAATAGTGTTTCCTCAGTTTCACAGCCGTTATCATCTGTTACCCTTACCCTGAATTCCGTTCCGGAGCTGATAACAGCTGTAGGTTCACGGATCGAGGGATTATCCAGTCTGGAAGATGGTGTCCAGCTATAGATAGCACCAACCCCGGCATCTGGTAGCGATAAGGTGAAAGGTTCATTCCTGCATACTTCATCATCTGCTAAAGAACTGGTAACCGTGGCCGATGGCAGGTCACGCACTGTGATTGTTACTTCATCTGAATCAATACATCCATCAGCAGTGGTGCCGGTTACGGTATAGGTGGTTGTAGTCGCTGGTGTTGCAATCACACTGCTTCCAACAGTAGCTGACAACCCGGTGCCAGGTGACCATACATAGCTTTCCGCCCCGAATACCTCCAACGACGTACTTTCCCCCTCACAGATCGAAAAGTCGTCCAGGGTAGAGACATCAACCGCTTCGAGCCTGAGGGCCATCTCAGCCGTTGCGGAACAGCCATCAGAGTTTGTGTAAGAATAGCTCACTGTATAATCCCCAGCCAGCGCCGCATCCGTATCAAATTGCCCATCCACCACATGACTACCGGACCAATCCCCTCCAGAAGGGGATCCATCCGGCAGATCTACCAGCCCACTGTTATTGCACAAGGTCAGGTTGTCAGGGATAACTATTTCTGGGACCGCATAGACCTCGCCCAATGTGAATTCCTGGGTATACACATAGTCAGTCTCTAGATTGAGATAATAGTCTGGTGAGGCTTCCCACGTAACATTCATATTCACCAGGCCATCACCATGCTCAGAAATATCCACCAATAAGTCATTACCATCTATCAAGGTGTGGTCCCCGTTGTCAGTAGTGATGTCACTTATGAAGTCAGTATAACTATCCTGAAAGGATACACCAGGCCATGGATCTAGCAAGCTGCCATCCCCGTCAATCAGCAGCATATCATCCCCATTTATACACTCATTAGATGCTGTAGTCCCATAAACGGGATTAAGGACTACCAGAACAAGACGAATGGTTTTTGGAGTAACAGTCCCACTGCATGATATACTCGAGGTGCCTACGCTCCATCCGGAAGAGCATTCAAGGCACTCGTATTCTACTAACTCTTTGGAATAAATAGGGGCACTTCCTCCAAGCCCAGTCTTGTCCAATTGATCAATATCAAGAAGGTAAAATCTACCAGTATAATTTCGGGTAGACCCTGGATCATAATCTCCAAAAGACTGATATGTCACTCCATAATCACAAGTGATGTTAAACGGGTCACACCTACTTTCCTTACCCCAATTACTAACTCGAATCGCCCAGTCTCCATTGACAATAGAATAATTATTTCCACCGTATGCTTTGTCATTACTGCTGTTGAAACGTTGATAAATGCCAATGTACTTCTCATCAAAACTGCCGTCATTAACTACATATGCATATAAGGTCTCCTCAGTAGTCTCAACGAAAGAGAACAACTCATCACCGTACAAATACCAGATATCTGGATTTGTTGTAATGGTATTTTTGAGATAAACATCCTTGCTGGACTGCAGCTGGCCCATCCCCGTGTACCAGATAAAATAACAAATAACTGAAAAAATGAAACGAGAGATTCGAAGGTCCGGATACCGGACTATCTGTAAAAACATAGAAGCTGGTTATAGTATAAAGCGGTAAGTTATTGCTTTAAATATAACGTCAATATGATACCAGAACAGTTTTAGAGGAAATTATTTATCCACAAATTCAATTTAGGGGGATGTAAGAGTTAAAATTGTGGAGGGTGCCATTGAGATACTGAGAACTTTCTAGGGGAGAAACAGAATGCAAGTGAAATACCAATATGGTGTGCATTGATCTCCTTATTACTAATGGAGGTTATCCGTAAGCAACTCAAAAGATAATGGCTTTTTCGAATATGGTCTCCATGGTCAGGTTCCACGTGATAGCATATGTCTGTCTGATTAATTTTTTTAACAACCCAGAATCAAGAGCTAAAAAACTGAATGCCTATCAAACTTCCATATACAGCCTTTGGGGCTTGGGATGAATATCAGAACTCAAAACCGCCTAATTCAGGCCAAATTTGATCATCCTTGACCACATCTCTATTTTAGTCGGACACTAGTGAGTTATAATCTATTCTATTGTCTTAAATTTAGTTAAATAAAGATTACAAATACAACTACAATATACGCATTGGTGAGAAACAGCGTTACCCTTTAAACCAAAAATCAAAAAGATGAAACCTTTATTTAGCATAATTTTTCTATTATTAGGTCTAGCGTCCTTTTCTCAAAGTGAGACTATCGTTTCACTAGGTAAATCCAATTTCAAATGTGATAAGGCAGAGTATAACCCTAGCCAAAATGAGTTTATCATGGAAGGGAATGTAAGCCTTATAACTGATTTAATAGAATTGGAAGAAGCTGAAAAAGTCACCTACAATAAGGAGTTAAATGAAATTAAAGCAATTGGCGTGAAAAAGTTTGTGTTTAGTGGTGGCAGAATTGAAATTATAGATACTGCTGAAAAGAAAGATTATAGAGAAAAGACTTTACGATATAAAATTGGGGAAAGTGTGGTTTATCTTGAGTGAATGGCAATATAAGATTAGGGGCTTTGGATGCACCAAGCATGCCCTTGCACAACTACTTTCTGTCTACTTCTATTACCAGCTACCCGCTCCTTCCTAGCACTTTGCTCCTTGCCCAGTGCCCTCTTCCTTTCAATTACTTTTTATTATTTATTTAAATAAACACCTTATTCCAATCCATTTTACAACCCAATAACCTAACAACCCATTAACCCACTGCCTACTGCTACTAACCACTGCCTCCTGCTCTCATCCAACGAAGTCTTGGCATAGTTGGACTGCCTACTACCTCCTGCCTACTGCCTCCTGCCTACTGCTAAACTGCCTACTACCCTAGCGGACTACTTAAACCCCACTCTCAACCCCACCTGGCTATAATTTCTCCAGCGTCCATAGTTATCATACACATGCACCCTTTGATCAACCTTGATAAAGAATGATACCATACCTGCCACGAAAGCTTCTAGTTCCAGACCGGCCAGGGCTCCAACGTTGATTCCTTCATCCGGACTTTGACGTTCAAAGAATTTGCCCATGCTATAGTTAGCCGTAACACCAGCCAATAGATTGACGAAAGCAAAACCCGAGATGTCAATCGGTGTATAGGCGTAGGAAATATCTAGGACATATCTTTGAAGAGCGATGTCAACAATCTCAGATTGTTCAAAAGATCCATGTACCCGGATCGAATTATCATCCAGCATGTAGAACATCCCTCCCACGCCAAATATCTCACCATGGTTACTTAAGCCATAGAGCAGCTCACCACCCTTCAATCCCTGCAAATGCCGCATTCGCTGCACTCCTGATTTGAACAGATTCTTGTTATTCCGTTGGGAGTACGCTTCAGTAAATGAAATGCAAATGATGACCAGGACGAATAAACTCTTGAAGTATGCGGTACCTGAGATAGGTGAAGAAGAATAGCTGATAATGTTAGGATTTTGTTTAGCAATGATCTCTAACGATCAAATATAACGCAATCATAAAATCAATTACAAATAAAGCCGACCCCATTCCCTGATCACACGTTGTCCGCACAGTTTTGTTAGAGACTGCCTACTGCAAACTACATACTGCTTACTTTGAGAGGGGGGATTTTGTCACCTGGATAACAGATCATTCAAAGTATTGGATCCGGTCAACCTTATTTAGCATCATCAGTTCTCCTGTATACTGTATGCTGTATTCTATATTCTCGGGAAGGGGGATTCTGTCACCTTACTCTTAAAAACCCCCAAATTGAAGCTATTTAGGCATAATCAAGATATCAATGGGATGCCTCCTGTATACTGTATGCTGTATTCTATTATTCTTGGAACGGGGGGATTCTGTCACCCAAGTATCCAAAACCCCCTGCTTTCTGCCTACTATGACCTGCCTACTACAAGAGGGGGAATCTGTCACCTATCCTAAAAACCTCCAAATTGAAGCTATTTAGTCATCATCTTGAACCCTCCTGTATACTGCATTCTGACTCCTGTGATGGGGGGATTCTGTCACCCGGATAACTGATAATTCAAAGTATTGAATCCGGTTAACCTTGTTTAGGCATCACCAGTTCTCCTGTATACTGTATGCTGTATTCTATATTCTCGGGAAGGGGGGATTCTGTCACCTTTACTCTTAAAACCCCTCAAATTGAGCTATTTGGACATAATCAGGCAGCCTCCTGTATACTTTATCCTGTATTCTGTATTCTCTGAAAGTGGGGGGATTCTGTCACCCAAGTATCCAAAACCCCCTGCTTTCTGCCTACTATAACCTGCTTACCACATAGGGGGATTTTGTCACCTTTACTTTTAAAACCCCCAAATTGAGCTATTAAGGCATCATCATAAAATCTCCTGTATGCTGTATGCTGTATTCTATATTCTCGGAACGGGGGGATTCTGTCACCTAATTCCATTTCAAGCTCAAATTTTTGTGTCGCGCATGTTTTTAACGTCTTTCAAGTAGCAGGGGGATTTTGTCACCTAATTATTCAAAAATGGCCTAATTTGGCTATTGGGGCATCATCTTGCACTCCTATTTACTGTAAACTGTCTTCTATATTCTCGAAATGGGGGGATTCTGTCACTCACTGTATACTGTATACTGTATTCTGTCTCCTAAGCTTGGGGGGATTTTGTCACTTTTTCAAAATAAAGCCTCTATACGGCGCGCATATACAGATTTCTGGGGTATAATGCGGAATACGCAAATCTGGGGGCCTTCGCAAAAATCAGTCACTCCGGGGGGATCTTGTCACCTCCAAGATTCTGACTCCTGACCCTGACTCCTGATTTCTGATTTCTGATTTCTGAGAACAGGGGGATTCTGTCACCTCTGGTATAAAAAACCATCTGAATATCGGAATATCAGAACATTTCACTTTTATAAGGCCTGCTGAAAAAGTCTCAGTTACACTTAGATGCGACTGACTGAAGAGAAGATGTATTTGTATACTTCGATCTGAAGTCAGGAAGTAGATGATGTGATTGAGGCTAGCTAAGAAAATATCATTCACGATATTTTCAAGATCTTGATCTAAAAAACTTGCATCTGCTTAAAAACAGATGAAAATAACCCTCACAATAGTTGATGCTTAAATGGATAAATTTATTAAATGGCGTTTTTAAGCAGGTCTTAATGCTTCTCCAGACTTGGAATACGCTTATTTTCAGGCTTTTTGTAGCCTCTGGAGTATACATTGTACTCCTTCTTAAACTGATTGACCAGCCAGGCTGCCTCATTGGATTTGATTAGATGATTAGATCGGGCAATTTCCATCTGGTAATACACCTTGAAAATCTCTTTAGCTGACACTGAAGACATGATCTCGTTGATCTGTTCATTGGTCAGGCCTGCATCCTCCAGGTTTTGATAAGCCCTTTTCTCTTCAGGTGTCTGAGGAATGAAGGCTTTAGGCTCCTTCACAAATTTAAGCCTGAAGTGGAATCCTTTAGCCGGAGTACCATATTTAGAGTACTCAAAAGCCATATCAGTATCTTTGAGCTCTTCCTGAGCCTTCTTAATAAAACGTCTTTCCAGGTCAATAGGACGCTTATATTGCGTTGGAGAAAGTCCAAGCTGTCGTTTAAGATCGTCAAATGGCTTTTTGACCCACCCAGTATCTTCATATTGCTTAAGAATAAGGTAGATCTTGATGGTATTTGACGTTGATAGCTTCAATACTTCTTCCAAATAGGCGTCAGTGAAGTTTTTCTGAAGCTCCTTATAAAACTCTAGTAACTCCGGATGTGGAGCTAATTGCAGAATTCCTTGTTTAGGTAGGTACTTTGCCTTGTAGAACAGGTTTACAAATGTAATTTCATCCTGTTCAATTTGTTTTTTATCCTTGATTTCAACCACATGTTTCATGAGGCCCTTGGCGTCTTTCCGAAGTAACTTAAGGGCATCCTTATGGTCTTTCTTGGCCAGGTTATACAGATCTATAACACTGAGGTTATAATATCTTAGATCAAACTCATTCTCATAAAGACAAGCCAGAAAGCCAAGGAAGAGTCTCCATTGGTGAACATTGAACTTGTACTGTCCATTTAGTAGGCTGTTTTGAAGCCTTACAATACTATCACTATCAAAATCTGCCTTTACAGGCTCCTCAGAGATGTTTAATTGCAATTGTTCCTCCATGGCCATGCAAGATGTGACAAAAAAAATAAAATGTCAACACATAGGGGGAATTTGTCACAATTAATTATCTTGTACAGATGGATTATGTCCACTATAGTAGGGGGATTTTGTCACTTACACTATTATATACAAGTTTTTTTACAATTTCGATAGTATGTATTTCATTGCACTATTTTTATTATATTGTCTATTTTTTTAATGATCTACCATTCGTTTTTTAAACAAATAATAAAAAGTAATGCTGCAAAATATTATTTGGTAAAAATCAAAATCACAAAATATTCTTATTTCAGTGTTAGTAGTGGATATGCAGACAAATTGACAGCCCCTTTGCTAAAAAGATTAGTACTGCAAAATTAATTATTAATAACCCGAACAGTTGTATATAAATAATTGTTTTCTACTTTTGTAGACTCTACTTGAATTAAAGGAACTATTGGGATGAACAATAGCTTGAAAACAAACTTGAGAGGCAAAAAAAAGAAGGAACCCATACCCGGAAACCAGGCACAAATCCCTTCCAGTAATTTTCATTACTTTTTTACTAAATTAGATATTCCACAGTTTATATCAAATGACAGATACTGTTTTTAAACGCAAAAACGACTTTACATGCATCGCTTACCAGGGAAGCAAACAAACCGCCTATATGAAATATGTGAACTCTATCACGGATTTTGTTAAATGGATGGAACGAGAAAAACGAGAATGGTCAGTGATCAATGTCTACGCGCGCCGCTCCCGCGATTTCATCATCCGATATTACAACGGGGATAGCATTCCGGATAGACCGTTTAATACTTAAGGAAATATTAAAACAATCTAGTTGACAATTATTTTAAATATTTCAGACTTATTTCCATAAACTATCTGCAAAAGATATATGCCAGATGGTTGATTAATATGAAGCAATTTTGTTTTGGCTTCTTTTAATTTCAGTTCATAATTCTCAACGACTTTTCCTAATGAATTAAATATTGTAATTGAGATTGGATAGTTTGTACCGTCAATCAAATTAATTGTAAACTGACCATCCGTTGGATTAGGAAAAACCGATAAAATACTACCTGATGAAACAGCCAGTGGAATTGTTGACATGGTTATAACTGGGCTGTATTCTGATAAGTTTCCTCCTGCTGAAGCTGCGACTCTGTAGTAGTAAGTGGTATGAGGTTCAAGATTTTTATCTATCAGTTCTGTGGCATTAGCCTCAAGAAGTATTGTAGTATATGAGGTAAAGTCACTGTACAAAGACCTATGCACAAGATACCCATCCTCATTGTCTGCATTATCAATCCAACTCACTTTCAAAGAAGATAATGACAAGATTGTTCCATTAACATCAGATGGTGTTTTTATTATCGATTTTGTTCGGGTTTTTATCCACCTACTTGGCTCCGAATAAATGATGTCATTAAAAGCTGTTATTCGATAGTAATAATCTGTTAGTGTTTCTAAATTGGTATCTGTAAATTCAGTTTTACTGCTATTTACAACCAATGAATCTATCTCCTGAAAATCATTTGTCTTAGATCTTTCAAGGATGAATTTAGTTTCTGAAGAATGAACATGATGCCACTCCAACAAGACTGAGTCAACGCCTGACTTTGCTTTCAATTTGACAGGAGTATGCAGAGTCCGCTCATCAGTAATAGTAATTGATTGATTAACATTTATGTCAAATACTCTGGACTGTGCACCACCCGGCCAGATAATGGTTACCTCATCAATTTTGGTTGATTCACCAACCCCAAAATGTGCTTCAGCTGGTTCCTGCCCATAAAAACTTATCCCAGTCTTTATGGGAAAAGTCTGAACAATAGTTCCTGTTCTAATCTTAACTGTTGCTCCTATTGCCCAGTGATTTGTTCCTAGCATTCTTGGCTTGATAGTCAGATAATTCTTAAACTCAAAACTTCCAGCTAACTGGTTTTCAAGTAATCGAATAGCTACCTGCTGTCCCTCATTTTCTTTTAAAGTCTGAGCCAAATCCAAATCACCATCTCTGTCAAAATCCAACGAGATTAATGTAGTAGCATCTAATAAATCATTAAATCCATATTTAAGTGAGACATCTGTAAACTTACTTCCATCATTAATCCACAATTTTGACTGGTATTTTGTATCGTTCACCCACCCATTTGTTGCAGCGAGATCAAGATAACCGTCATTGTTGACATCCAGAAATGCAACTCCCCACCCCCATCCGCCATTATCTACACCAACTTCTTTTGAAACTTCAGTAAAGTAGAGTTCTCCTTTATCAATTTCGTTCCTAAACAATACATTGTGATGTCCATTCACTTTTAAGTCATAGATATTTGAAATGTATATATCTATATCTCCATCTCTATCGTAATCCCCGATAGCCATTCCCATGTCATTGTGATCATTATCAAGGTTGACTTGTTCTCCAATTTCTGTGAAAGTTCCATCAGTATTATTTAGCCAAAACTGGTTTTGGTGATAATCCACTGCGAGGTATATATCAGCCCAACCATCATTATTGAAGTCGAATATAACTGGCTGCAAGTAGAGCTGATTATCTAGTCCTATAATGCTCTGTGTTACATCTTCAAACTCCCCGTTACAATTTAAATACAAAGTGGCCGTACCGGGATATTGAGTTATGAGCAGATCAACAAACCCATCATTATTGACATCTCCGGCAGTCACACCTCCAAGTGTAGAATTTGATTGCAGCTGTAGTGTGATACCTGCATTTTCAGTCACCTCCAGGAACAACCCATTGCTTTTTTGCTGTAACAACCTAAAATTTTGTTTATCGTCGCAGCTATGACAGTCACCAGCTACAAAGACATCGAGCAGATGATCCCCATCATAGTCAAACCAGACTGCTGCCCGGCTGCGCATCATAAGATCTAGACCAACTTCAGCAATTTCAAAATTTCCGGAACCAGTATTTCTGTATAAACTATTGGGATTATGTTCATCAGACAAAACATAAAGATCTATGTCTCCATCCTTATCGTAATCAATTGCATTTACTCCACTTCCAAGAGTTGGAGCACCATTAAACGCCGTAAAGTTTTTGTATCTGGTAACGTCATTGAAACTGGGCTGTGAGTTGACAGCTGTCGATACCAGTAATACAAAGGTATAAACGAGTATCTTGAATAACATTGTGCTTTATTGATAAGATGTTTATAGCTACAGCCCTTGTTTATATACCACACACCAAAATAACCTTGGCACGGAAAGGTCGACAATCAGTCCTTCTTATAGTTTTCCTTAATAAAATCCATCCACCACTTTATTCCGGGATTGCAACCTGACCCATCACCCCCTAAATGGTAATTTGGTGGTACATTCTGTAGCCAGGTAGATGCAAATAAATAGCCATGTCCTTCATCGAGCAATTTTTTTGTCAGGCTAAGTTGCATTGCTTTTTTTTGATCAGAATATAAACCAACATTGATATAGGAATCTCCTCCTGGCTCTTTGCTATAATCTCCCCAATAATTTGAAGGGGTGCCCTCTGTCTCTATATATGGAAGGTCCCGCGTCGTGAAACCAAAATGTATTGATAAGTCTGCACAAGGTGGTGGATATCCTTTGCCATTGTAAGCCACAGGTATATTTTCATCAATCTCTTTTGCTTTGCTTATCATTTCATCAATATTGAACCCAGCCCCTCTTTCCGCCATGCCTTCATTGTCAGGATCAATAAACACATTCAAATAGTCATTCTCATTAAGCCACTTAATTGTATTCTGAATTGCCTTATTTACTTCTTCCTGACTCCATTCCGCATAAAAATCGTTTTTATTTTCAGCCATTCCACTCCCCCAGTATAGGACTCCAACAAGCACTACAATTCCACGCTCATCGCAAGCTTCAATTATTTCAGCCATTCGGTTCTTGTATATTTCATTTAGCGTTCCGTCAATGTTATATCCATAGATATTACTATACCTGGAACCCATAAAATAGACACTAATCGTATTCATGCCATATTTTTTATATTCATCCAGGCTTTGGATCAATTCGTCTACCGAGTCATCTGATAACAAAGCATTTGAACATCTTAATCCAATGGATTGGAATTCCTTTCCATTTAGATAGGTCTTATTACCCTTTACTGAAAAAATGTTTTGGGAAAATACTACACGTATTGAGAGCAATACGCAACAACAAAAAACAAATAGTTGCGTGGTTAGATTATTATTCATTAGGTCACTTTATTGTTATAAAACCAGTTTTCAGATTCATCGCAATTTCATAGTTAACTCAGTATTCTGATCCAAATCCACCCTTTTACTTTTCTTTCCAACACGCACCGTATAGGGAGCCCACCGGACCACTTGTTGCCCTTCCATGCGATATGCAGGCAGTTCTACCACCACCATGCCGTTATCATCAGATTGCAGGTCATGCACCACATCCCCACCGAAATCCAGTAATTCTACTTCCTGTCCTACTATCGGATTGCCCTTTTTGTCCACCAGCTGTACCTGTAAGGTCCAATAGACCGAATAGCTGTGTTTAGATTTTGTCTGGTCAAATCCCATTTGGATGTTTGTGAAGTTATTGGACCTAAACGAAATATCCGTTGCTACACTCCCTGAAGACCAACCCACCCGAAACGGAATAAATTCAGCGCCTTCTGTCCTGATGATGTGATTGTTATATATCTGTGTTTCCCTAGCTGACCCATACATACTGGCCACCCATGCTGCAGGTACATTTGTAGTTATCCTGTTATTATAAAAATGACCCCCGATTGCACCACCCCCTATATAAAATGCAGCTGTTTCATTCTTCTCTCCCACAGTTTGGTCATTTACATATATATCATTTCCAAAAATGTAATTATCACCACCGCTGGCACTATAAAAAACCGCCCAGGCCATAGGTATGTATTTGGGATATTCAGGGTAGTCTTTCCCTGTTACATAAATTTTGTTATTGTAAACTTTGTTTCCGAAACACCCCCTTGTGAGAGATCCTGGTTCAGCATTATAGTCAGCTAATCTGATCGCGGTGGTACTGAATTCTTCATGGCCATATTCACAAGTAGGAGGTGATGGCTCGGTCCATATTTCATTATTAAAGATTTCCATTCCTCTTCTGATATAAACTTCAATACCTGATCCAGTTTCCGGCTTAATTTTATTATTGAATATCAGAGAACTATCACCCATAGCCATTATACTATAGTGGTTGGTTACCATTTGCCTATTCACAAAGAGATTATGATGAATTTTTGAGAACTTTCCTTTGAATACTAAACAACCTTGTCCTCCATATATTTCTGTATAGGATACCTCAGAGGCTTGCTCTCCTCTTAAGTCTATGGCATAGAACTCAGACCCGTGCCTGTTGATTAGAAATGGATTATCAATATCGATTGTACAATTGGTGATAACAGCTTGAGGTACGTCCACAGCAGTACTGTTAATACCTGTGGATTCAAACTTTAAATTATCCAATATCAGGGTGGTTTTATTTGCGGTTGATTGGAGTCCCCGAGACAATACTCCTCTTGACCCATTTTTTATTGTTCCATTCTTGATGGTTACGGTACCTTTACCTTCAACGATAGGAATGCCCTCAACAGGTCTACCCTTGCTAGCATCAGCGGTATAATCAAAAAAGGCACTATAATTTCGCTCGAACAAGTGGTCAGTATGTCCTTTCGAATAGGTCTTTTCGACTATTCCAACTCCTACATCCATGGCTGGTCTTAGGTCAATATGATCCACCAGGCAATCGTTGTCTGCCCTTACTTTAATTCGATATTTTCCAGCTGGGAGATTATTGATATGTGCCACAACAAAACCACCGCCGAGTCTTACTGAGCGACTCTCAACCGGGCAACTTAACATTGTTGTATCTCCATAGTTTGTCAGACACCTGACCTCCTTACCTGACTCATCTTCAACAAAAACACTAACCTTCATGTCCTCATTATTATAATCCTTCATTTCCCTGTAGAAACGGCCGGTAACTCCGCAAATGGCGTAATATGAACGGTTTGCCACTGGAAGATTGATATAAGCAGACCGTATTACATCTCCCTCTTTCAACCTTAAAATACTGTCCCCAATAAATTCATGCACAATTCTGGCATTTTCAATTCTGGCTCCAGGAGCAAGAGAGGTATCCCAACTCTTTAAACCTTCTTCAAAGCTGTAATTGGGTATATGTTCATAGTCACCATCCGCATAAGTGATTGTGTATCCATTTAGGTCCAGGGTTACATCTTTTCCCAGGAAGATTGTACTCCGATCAGAGGATAGATCCTGAGTCAACATGTAGGTAGTCCCAGGTTTACCATAATAGCCCGGCTTATCTACAGCCACTACGTTTTCAGGTAGATCCTTGTGCCCCTGATTAGAATACTGACCAAAAGAGATGCCGAATGACAGTGAATAGATTGTAAGGAGTAGGAAGGATTTACAATACTTCATAAGATGAATAGCTAAGGGGGTTATTTCTGATTTTTCCTAAACAGGCTCACTCCGAATGGTATCATTAAAAGAAATGGAAGGATCCATATGACCTTATAAGAAAAGTGTTCAAACCAGTTATTAACATCATACATTTTCTTGTAGCTACCAAAGATTTCTACAATGAAATCAGTGGTATATGGGTCCACTGCATCAGGATAGTACAATTCATGCATATTACTATATGGCCCTCTTACAAGTTCTGGATTTGCCTGAATCTCAGCAGTATCATAAGGGACTACAATGCCATAATCAGGGTCCAGAATGTAAGTTGCGGTATCATTAAGCTCAGCTCTGACAACTACATGACGGCCTCCTACATCCATCAACTCAGCCCTCATACCATTCTCCTTTAGAATCCCCTTTACCACTATTGAATGGGCAGAGCATAACCCTGCTCCCCGTTCAAGATTCTTCTTGTAATCACTAAACTCATACCTTTCAAATCTTTTTGGATTGAGGTAAGAAGCAAAGTATAGCATGTAATTTTCCCAGATAGGCACTCTTAAATGGTATTTCTCAATTCCTTCTTTTTTCCAATAGTGCATGAATCCATCATTTACAACTTTATTGATCCTGATGGCAAAATCAATATTAGATTCACCCAATTTTCTATCTAGCATTTCTAAAATCTCAGGATACCTGATCGTGACATCACCAATTCTATTTCTCAGAGTATTCTCCTCTGTATAGATATCAGGATTTCTCATGGTTTTAAATAATCCTATCAAATTGAAGGATATCAAAATAATTCCCAGGATGAACAAGACAATTTTTAATGATTTCATTTTCTGATTTTTAGTAGTATGTTTTTTTGATTACTTGAGTGGTGTTGTCAGATATTTTTCAATATCTGTCCAATGTCTTAGCATTATTCTCCGCTTGGCATTGAGTTGATCAATCAGGTCAGGACCGAGTAAAAAGGTATCCTCAGAATCAGGAGTTTTAGCATGGTTGATATAATTCATGCCTCCATTTTCCAATAGCAAGATCAATTCAACTGTATTATCTAACTCTTTGCGCATCACTTCATTAAAGAGCTGCAAATCAGAGTTTCCCTCCCAATCAGCTTTCTTAGCAGGAAGGTGTGGGCCAGTTTCAATTTTAGGGGTATTTCGCTCTCTGATTAACTGAGCTTCAGCGAAATTCCCTGCACTATTGATGAAACAACCGTAGATTTTTAAGCCCATAGCCAGATCATTGATCAACTTACTTTCTGGAGCTTCATCACTTACCTCTTCAAGTAGTCTGATTGCTTCATTTAGTTTCAATATATAGTGATGTACTACTCCCTCTTCTACAGTCAAGTGACCACCATGGATATCAGTGTAATCCATTCGGGCTTCTTCTTCAGAAGGATTAAAAATATAAGGCATGAAGTATGCCTCTTCCTCTTTTGATAATAGACTGGGATTAAAAACGAGGGGCCTTGTGATATGGCGGGTTGACACACTCCAATAAATCGCCGAAATCCCCCTTAAAGCTGATTTTCTATACTTTTCTGCTTCATCTAATGCAAGAATGGCTTCATATAATGTTTCATTATCTTCTTTACCGGCCCATTCTAAACAAATTAGTTTTAAAGTTTCTAGTTCATCGACTTCACTATTGGCATCTCCTTTTTCTAAATACTTTGAAAACATTTCCAGGAACTTGTTACTGATATCCAGTCGCTCATAGCCTCGGTCATAGGACGCCCTGAAACTGATGAAGATCGTATTGTCTCCTTCTACATCAATTGAATTTATGTTTCTGACAAAATCCAAAGGGTCCAACATTCCTCTTATAGGGAAGTGACTTACGGCAAGGCTCGCAACAGCTTTCACCTTGTCTGAATTGTGACTTTGATAGTAACAATTTTTAGGTAAATGTTTATAGATATCTGCTTTCTCATCATCGGAAAACATTGATCCGGTGAGGTAAATAGAGATCTCAGTCCCAGATCTTCTGGCACCTTCCTGGAAGGTATTCATCAACTGAGCTACCCGCTCTCCCATACTCTTATCCCTGCAATGAGAAGGACCATTAGGGCCTACATATTGCCAGTCAGACCAACAAATACCAGATCCTGCATCATTTGTTTTGAAAAAGAAAGTCTTGATCTCAGGGACATTCCTCAGTAATTCTGCAACCATATTTTGATACATTTCACGTGTTTCATTAATGTTTACACATGGTGCAAACGCAGGCTGGTTGTTTCTTCTTGGATGATCTACACGAGGTCCCATAAGTTCCGGGTATTTGTCAAAAAAGTCATCAGGAAGGAAATTTGGTTCATAGCTCCAAAAAGCTGCATCTATCCCATACTCACGCAAGATTTTAGCTTTAGCAAGGAGTAATTCCCTGTTTTTTCTCACAAATTCTTCAGGGATGAATGGAACAATTTTTGGATACGGGAAAAACTTGTAAGGAGTTGGATTGCGACTGGCATATTCATACCAGAAGTTTCTTCCTTCAGGGATTTCATAGGAACTTTTCTCTGCAAGAGTGCTGATATTTATCTGTACGCTTCCATAAGGTTTTAACCGGCAGGCTTGCTGCACAAATTCCCTAAATTCATCCAGATCAGTGATCGGCGAATGAAGTATAAATACTTTTTCTTGTGTCTTTTCTCCGCTCTCACATGCATCAATAGATGATTCAATAGTATTGATTGTATCAAAACCCGTAAAAATCAGGAATACAATCAGATGTAATGCAATTACTATACGCTTAGAGTTCTTCATGCTTTGACAATATTATTTATTCTCACCACCCACAGTTATGGTAAAAGTGCCCCATGTAACATTCCGCTTTATGGATTCCCAGTCTTTGATTTCATAACTAGCAAGGAATCTGATCTTATGACCTATCGGACAATTCTCTGAAATCTTGATTAATGATGAAAGCGTATATCCATCTCCCCATTTATCCGGTTGCATCTCATCATATAGTCGCTCCTCAAGGTAAGGATCATCATAATACACCCTAAGCCGTTTACTCATACCCGTGATCTCGTAGAACATGACAGTTTCTCCAGGTTCTACCACATTATTACCATTGCCACTTCCGAATATTTCTGTATCACCATCATCAATTCCGATATTATTAAACTCCAGTACATCATAAAAAACCGGGGCATCGAATTCATCTTGCCACAATAGATTATTCTTTGCCAGAAATGTCAGGTTAAATCTGATTCTAAAAGGGGTACCATCAGCTTCCGGAGGGTTTGAGGCCTTCACCTTAAAAGTCCCCTGTACCCAGGCCACTTCTCCTGATTTTATCTCTTTTATTACAATTTCAGGATTTTCGATTGTGACACCTGGTTGTTCAGTAGCCAGTTTCATCACAATGTTTTTTAATGTTGATCCACCTCTATTCAGAATTTGAAGCCTAACATCGGAGATCTTGTTCTGAGCAAGAAAAATATCCTTATCATTTACTTCATGATTCAGAAGTACAATTTCTCCAGGATCACCATCCTTGTAAATTCCAATCTGATGATGCTCATGGTTTGTTTCAAACAGAATCCTACCGATGGAGTCACTTTTGACCTTAGATTGACTTTTTGTTTCTTTTGCAAGATTGTAATCCAAAAAGTTGTACTCTGTGTTTGGCTCATAAATTGGAGGTGTCTTGACATCGATTGTTACCCCCGGGACTGGTCTCCCTAGTGGCTGCCATTTGTTAGTTCCAATCTCCATTCCCCCATTTGTAACCCCACGTATCTCAATGAAGCCAGGCTCAGAAAGATTGCTCTTTACCTCATACCCCCAAATATCAAATTCGGGATACATATCCGTATGGTGCCATCGCTTAGGCTTTGAAGAAGGATTTTTAAAAGAGTGAATTACGAAATTAAATGCATCCACAAATTCCTGAGGCTTTAAACTGTGGCCACCATCATATACTTTATATTCATAGTTTAACCCTTTTTCCCTGATGGCACCTCGGTGAACTTCGTTATTGAGGTACACCAGTTCCCCGGATGTACTGTTATGAAATCGGATATTGACTCCATGTAAATACTTGAAGAAGTACCTGACACTGTATAATGAATGGTTATCTGGATATCCGATAAAGAACTCTGGAGATCCTTTTGAATTAACTGCTGTACCGATTCTATCCGGATACTTGGCTGCCAAAAAGAAAGACATGATACCACCCATGCTATGTCCGATCACAGCTATGTTGGATCTATCTGTAAGTGTTCTGAAATTTTGATCTACATAATCAACCAATTCCAGGAAGTAATCTTTGAACTGATATTCATAATTGACATTTGAATGGTTGCCGATGTTATAGGGACGAATATCGCTATCTACAGACCTACCATTCCACGCAACCAAAATCACATCATTTTGATCTACTAGATCAGCAACTCCTGATAGGGTTAACTCATGGGTTCCTTTATTGCCATGGAAATAGTATATGACCGGGTACTTTTTTTGTGTGGAGTCATAATCTTTTGGTAGAAATACCCTAAAAGGTTTTTCTCGTTCAAATACAGTACTATAATGGGTAAAGTCCCTCTGTGCATATATTGGTGAAATAAAGGACAGCAAGCAAATGAGGTTTACTACCCCATGCACCTTATACAAGACTAACTTTCTAAGTGTCATCATTTTCTGTTTGTTATTCCTGGCCAATTATCACTTCTAATGGCGAAGTAGAGTTTCTCCAGTACCTACCCACTCCCAAACAGGTATACACTTCCACTGCAATACCATATTGTTGCTAAAAATGGCTGGTAAGTGGACTATTGAAGTAGCTGAATTAGCACTTAGTAGGAAGATTATCATCATATACCTACCAATGAAAGTGTAACTATCATACGGATTACAATAGAAATATTAGGAGAATTAGAAAACCAGTTGTCGTCATTTTGGAACAACTGGTAATAGATTAAAAATTAAACCATGTTCTAAAATAAGCCGGGCCTTCAATCCAAAGCTTCAGCCCGGCTTAAACAAGCAACAGTCTAATTAAATGGCACCCAGGGCTGTTCCATCCATTCAACAGTACCAGGATGTACAGGCCTGTTTGGGTTTTGATCCCACCAAACCTTTGTAAGTCGGTTGTTTGCACCTTCTCCTCCTATCTCCTGTAAGGCTATCCTATATTGCTCTCCATTGATTGTCTGTTCACTGGTTGGCCACGGCATCCTTCGGGGGATAGTCCCCTCTAAAGCACTGTTATCATCACCTATCAGGATTCTTGGATAACCTGTCCTTCTCCATTCTGCCCAACCTTCAGACTCCTGAGGGTATAGAGCAATCATCTTTTGATTGATGATTTGTTCTAGCTGTTCCTCCATAGTTCCTGTTAGTGTAATTGCTGGTGAATTAGCAATAAAATCATCAATTTCAGATTGTGTAATCTTATGACTCTCTAGATAACTCTCGATGTGAAGGGCTAGTCTTGCAGCAAATTCCGCATCACTCTCACCTGCTTCCTTTGCCAGAAATAAGGCCTCTACTTCAGGAATCTCTGTTTTCCCCGACTCGTAAATTTCCAGCGTTCTCTCCATAGCTAAGCTAACACCTTGCTCAAAATAGCCCTGTGCCTGTGCGCTGTTACCTTTTAGTCCTACTAAAGCTGCTTCAGCTAATGCAAAATAGGTTTCAGAGGCATTAAAAATAGGTAGCTCCTGAGTAGGCGTATACAAGAAATCTGACCATCTGGATGTCGTTTGATCTCCATAGGGATACTTCTGTTGCACTGGAGCCGCACCTAACAGCGGGGTTCCCCGATATCCAAAAAATGGAACTGTTTCATAGCCGGGTGTTCCCGGAAATGAAGCCATTGCAGTATCAGCATAAACCTTTAATCTAGGGTCGTTTGAATCCTTTAAAATATCAATAAAGGTTTTGGAAGGTTGTCTTTTTGAAAGATTGCTCTGGGCTTCTTGTAATGCTGAAAACTGAGGGTTTAGTTGACTTGTAAACCTTCTTGTTGTATACAATTTGGCATCATGTTCTCTTGAGGTGATTAAGTCAGCTTCAACCAGATCTGCCATCTCAGAAGCTGCTAAATTTTCATCAGCATAGCGTATTCTCAGAGCTAATCGCAAACGCAATGAATTACCCAATCTAATCCACTTACTCATATCACCCCCATATAAAACATCAGCAGCACCATAAGTTGGTTTACTAATGTCAATTTCGGCCACAGCTTCTCTCAACTCCTTGAAAAAATCTATGTAGATGTCTCTTTGATCATCATACTTAGGAGTTGAAACTGCCTGATCAATAGGTAATGATGACTGGAAGTATGGAATGTTACCGTACCAGTCTGTAGCCCTTGCAAAGACCCATACCCTAAGGATTCTGGCTGCTGCCTTCTTATTAACCATTTCCTCAGAATCATCACTATTTTCGATTAGATTGATGATATCGTTAAGATTTCTGGCATATTCACCATAAGTACTACTCCAAACTTGATTGTTATCCCCAGATGCAAAAGGTGAATTGGCTCCGGAGTAAGACATCCCACTATAGTTCCCAGTAGTACCCATTCCACTTTCCATGTTGTGTACTATGGATCTGGCAAGCACATTGGTAAACAGATAGTCAACATTGATTACATCTGAAGTAATCAAATTATTTGGTGTATTCATACCTTCAAAATCATCAGTGCATGATGTAATGATGAACAATGACAGGCTAAATAGTATTAATATTCTTTTCAATTTCATAACTCAATGTTTTAGAATCCCAACTTTAGATTGATACCAAAAGATCTGGTTGACGGGACAGCAAGTGCCTCAACACCAGATGCACCACCTGAAGTATTTGGAGCTGATTCCGGAGCAATTCCGTAATCTGAAGTGTGTTCTAACAAATAAGCTAGATTTCGACCAATAACGGATAAGGTTAGTGTTGTGAAAGGTGTCTTACTAATTATTGAACGAGGAAAAGAGTATCCCAATATTACTTCTCTGAGGGATATATAGCTACCATCAATCACAAATTCCTCTCCTATACCACTCCAGGCCCTTGAAGCCCAGTATTTTTGTCCTGGTACAGCCTGTGTGTTATCTGAATAGGTGCCATCACCATTATCTACAACACCATCCAAGACTCCAACATAGGGTAATTGATTTCCGTTTTCATCAACAGGTTTTGGTCTTCTGCCTTCAACAGTCCATGCACCAGTTCCTTTTTGGGTCATCCAACGCTTGGTATGGGAAGTAAAATCACCTCCTTGAACAAAATCAAGAAGAACATTTAAACTCAAGCCCCTATAGGAAAAAGTATTGTTTAATCCCCCGATCCAGTCAGGAGTAATGTTACCTAAGACCGATACTTCGCTTTCTCTTTGGTATTCTCCTCCGGAAGAAACGATTTTACGACCATCTTCATTTCGCAGATACTTATACCCTATTATATTGCCATAAGGGGCACCTACTTCAGCATGAACATCATTCGACCAACTATCATCATTTGTATCCAGAATCTTATAAGTCTGTATAATGCCGTCCAGCTCAACTACCTTTGAGTTATTGGATGCGAAATTGGCATCTATGCCCCATTGAAAGTTATTGGTTTTTACAGGTGTAAGGTTTAGTGTTATTTCAATCCCTTGATTTTGAATTTCACCGGCATTGATCACTTGCGTTCGGTACCCTGAAGCGTCTGATATTGGGAGCTCTAAAATTTGATTGCTTGTGCTTGAGTTGTAGTAGGTTATATCGACACCGACCCTATTTTGAAAGAACCTTATATCTGTTCCAACTTCCCAGGAGGTAGTCAACTCATTCATCAGATCAAATAAAGGAATCTGACTGCTTTTCGATGCGTACGGCTGACCATTGTAACTTTCATTACTGAAAGCATAGCCCGAGGTTGTAAGAAATGGCTGAGCAGAAGCTCCTACCTGAGCCCAGGAAAGTCGAACCTTACCAAAACTTAATATTTCCTGTGACATATTAAAGGCATCAGTAAATACAAAACTTGAGCTTATCGATGGATAGAAGAATGATTGATTATTTATTCCCAATGTAGAAGACCAATCATTTCTTCCTGTGATATCAAGAAACAAAAAATTTCTATAACCCAGCTGAGCAGTCATAAATACAGATTGTATTTCATTCTCCGCCTGACTGGCTGATGGCCTAATATCCAAATAATTTGATATGTGATAGACCTCATCGATTTTAGCTTCTCTGGCATCCCAGGTTCTACTCTCATAAAACCTGTTCCACAAACTTGTCCCCAGTGATGCAGTCAAATTAAAGTCCGACGAAAGATCTTTATTGGCAGTCAATATCATGTCAGCATTCAACTCTCTATGGTTACCCATACTCTCAATCATCCTACCATTACGCTGATCGTTTCCCCGGGCACCTTTTTTCCAACTCTGGAATCGGGAATCCGCATAAAAATCAAGCCCAATTCTTCCATTGAGAGATAGCCAATCTGTGAATTGAACATTTGCTGAGGTATATCCTACAAATCTGTCTCTTATATCATTATTTTTAATTTCGTTTACAATATACCAAGGGCTGTAATTCATACCTGGAGGCCTGTTGTAACTCTTGGTTTCCTCATAGTATCTTTTTACATAGTCAAGAGGAGTAAATCTTGACATAATCGCAAAATTCCACATGGGATTATATTGTGAGTATCCTGTTGCAGGTCTTTGATCTCCTTCAGTTCTTAGATAATTCACCTTACCTTCAACAGAGATCATCTTATTCACTTTTAATGATCCTCGAAAAGAAACTGATTTCTTCTTGATTTCATGATTAGGAATAATTCCGGACGTAGAAGAATTACCTACTGAGATCCGCATTGAACCAGCATCATTCGACCCTGTTACTGCTACAGTATTTGAAATAGTCACCCCAGTTTCAAAGAATTCTCTCACATTGTCTTTTGGTTGAGCTACATAATCCATCGTTCGGTATGGTAGCCCCGCTTCATCCGGCATAAGGAACCTATCGATAATTTTAATACTGCCATCCAATGGGCCACCCCAACTATCAAGATTACCGTTATCAGGAAATGGATAGAGTACACCATCTACTTCCTCGTTCCAGAAACTTGCAACACCCTCATCATCATATCCGGATCCATATTGGTTCTGGTAATTAGGGAAAAGGTTTAATTTCTCCATGGTGACATTTGAATTTATTTCTACACCGATCCCTTTCTTTCCTTTTCCAGATTTGGTAGTAATTAGTACTACACCATTTGCTCCACGTGAACCATATAAAGCAGTTGCCGCAGGTCCTTTCAGCACACTCATGGATTCTACATCTAAGGGATTTATATCACCGATCCCATCTCCAAAATCATAGTCTCCATTGCCCCCAAGACCCGCACTTGGTCTATCATTGCTAAAATTGATGATAGGTATTCCGTCAACAACATATAGTGGTTGGTTAGATCCGCTAATAGAACTATTCCCCCTAATGACAACATTAGTAGAACCCCCAACACCACTTGCAGACTTGGATACCTGCACACCAGCTACTTTGGCTGTGAGATAACTGGAAACATTGATATCTCTGGCACCTTCCAAATCCTTGGGGCCAATTTCCTGTGCTGAATAACCCAGAGCTTTCTTTTCCTTTTCAATACCAAAAGCTGTTACAACGATCTCATCTAATTGGGAAGCATCTTCGGCGAGTTGAACATTGATCACACTTTGATCTCCTACAGCTATCTCTTGTGATCTATAGCCAACAAAAGAAACGACAATGACAGCATTATCTGGAACAGAAAGACTGTAGTTGCCGTCCAGGTCAGTTGTAGTACCAAGCGTTTGACCTTTCACTAGTATTGAGGCACCAGGAAGACCATTTCCACTTTCGTCTGTAACCTGGCCGGAGATGTCTAATTCTAATATTGCCTTATCAGCAACGATAATACCGTCAGTAGACGTTTCAATCTTGCTGACAGCAATCATATCATTTACCCTTAGAAATTCGACTTTACCATCTTTACCAATGGTTTCTAATACTTCATATAAATTAGAATTTCTTGCTTCAACAGAAACTCTAACACTTTGATCGAGTCCATCAAGATATGAGAACTTGAAATTAGTTTGCTTTTCAATTTTATTTAGGACTTTAAATAAGCTTGTATTTTGCTCATTTAAAGTGACTCTGAATTCACTCAATAATTTTTGAGATTTCACATTATGGGCAGCCAACACACCAGCAAATGATGCTGTAATTATCCAAGCTAGAAATATTTGTCTTGACATAATAATAAGCGCCTTAACCCACTTTTTTTGTATAAATTTGTACATACTAGATACGTTAAATGGTTAAAAGATCATTTCGTAAAATCATGAGCGGAAGTACCTGCAACGTACTTTCGCTTCATTTTTTCGGTTAGTTTCTTCCTTTCATATTTTTCACATTTTATTTACTTCTTAATAGTTACATGCTTGTCCTTTATGGAGTACTCAAACCCGGCAAGAAAGCCGAGAACCTTCATGACCGACTCAAGACTTTCGTCCTGCTGTTTTAAGGTTACTTTCTTCTTTTTGAGTTCTTCGTTGTGAATTTCAATTACAACACCATACCACCTTTCGAGTGAGCCAATCACTTCTTGAAGCTCAGTTTTTTCAAAAATCAACCAACCATCCTTCCAGGCAATTTTATCATCAATGTTCATTTCTCGCTTCTCAAAGCTTGTTGTTTTTGTGTTGAAAACCACCCCCTCATTTGGTACCAATAGGACACTATTGATTTCCATATTAGATTCACCATTCTTATTGTTCTCTACTCTGACTGTTCCTGTATTAACCCACACTTGCTTTTCATCTTCCTCAGGGTACGCCATAACGTTAAATGAAGTACCCAGAACCGTGATCAATAAATTTTGAGAGGTCACTGTAAACGGACGCTTCTCATCTTTTACCACATCAAAGAATGCTTCACCCTTCAACATTACTGTTCTACTATTACCAGTAAAATGATCAGGAAAAATCAAGGAACTCTCAGAGTTAAGGTATACTCTGGTCCCATCAGGTAGTTGTATTTCCCTCTTCTCACCAGATTTTGTAGACTTTTCTACTAATGTCAATGGCTCTTCAGTTACTTCAAACTGAATGCTATTCTTGTAAATCACGAAGGAAAGTGATAAAACAACCAGAATTAATGCTGCGATACTTATATAGTGAGCAACACCATTTCTTTGCCAGGATGGTTTAGTGGTATGTTTGGTTACATCCTCTTCAAGCATTGAATTTAATTTACTCCAGATCTTCTCTTCTGTACTTTTTTTCTCACCTTCAAATAGAGCCGGAACAATCACACTGTCATCATTTTTTGATTCGTACCACGTATTTAGCAGTCTCCTCTCCTCTTCAGTAGCGGTACCATTTAAAAGCCGTTCAGCCAGTCTTTCTATTTCCTTCTCATCCATTATACGACGTTCCATATTGCCCATTCATACTAATAAGTCAGCTAACTCAGGTGGTTTACCTGGTGTCATTAGGTTTTTTTTGATTTTTCTGGAAAAATTCACTGAATGAGGATATCCAGCTTCTTAAACAAAGCAGTTACAATGACCTTGTAAGAAGGGTGTAATTCAGTTTCGGCGAATGATAATTAACCAAGAGCCTTAACTCAGTGGTTAATCTATATTAAAGAATGTTGTGCTTAAAGATATAGTATACCAGAGATAGCAGATGCCGTAACACCTAAGTCTGAAAGCCTTACTCTCAGCTTTTTTCTGGCCTGGTCAAGGTGTCCTTCTACTGTGCGTTTTGAAACGCCTAATTGCTCAGCAATTTCTCCGGAAGTCTGTCCTTTTTGATTTAACCTGAAAACGAGATTACACTTTTCAGGCAATTTGTTTACTTCAGACTCTATTAGACCGTATAACTCTTCAAAGGAAAGCCACTCTTCAGTTTCATTGCAATGTTCAGTAACTAATTTCTTGTTCTCATTTATATACCTTCTTCTTACTGATTGGCTGGCATATAAATTAAATATTTTATACTTGAGTGCGGTGAATAAAAAGGATGCGAGAGATTTATGTATAAATAAGCGTGATCTTTTTTCCCAAAGCTCTGTGAAGATTTCCTGAATTAGACCTTCTGCATTTTCCTTGGAGTTTAACCGATTATAGGCAACCGCATATAGTCTTTCCCAGTAGGACCTATAGATAATTTCAAATGCTTTTCGGTCGTCTATCTGTAAAAGTTGAATTAGCTCCTTATCAGTATACTGCAATACTTTAATAATTACTTAGGTCCTTGAATTCTTAACTTCTGCTATTCATTTCGAAATATGCAGATTAGTTAAGTTTCGAAAGGATAAATGTAGTGAAAAAAATAATATAACGATAATATTCCTTTTAAATCCTTAATATTTAGATTGGAGAACTTTTAGTGATAATACTTTCATGAATTAGACCATTCTTTCTCAAATTTAAATGACTAAGAATGTTTTTGATCTAGAATCAATCCGCCATTCTTATGGTCCAACTGCTGGATAAAATGAAATAGTTCATCAGCTCGGTTTGCTCGATTCCAGACAGCAAAAAGTTCTGTTTTCTGAATGACCTCTGTTAACTCAATAAACTTGATACGATAGTTATGATCATCTCTTAGTGATATAGGAACTATCGAAACACCAAGGCCATTTTCAATCAATTTGAATATTGTGGGACCATGAATAGACCTGTGTGAGATTCGTGGACTAAACCCTGCATCCGAACAGATATTCAAGATCTGTTGATAGTACATCTGGCTATGTTCATTCGGATAGAGAATGAAGGATTCTTTTGACAGCTGCTCCACACCGGTAAAGTTTTCTTCATCTATCCAATGGTCTTTGGGTAGAACCAAAGAGAAGTTCTCTTTGTAAACGGATTGAATAGTTAATTCAGGAGAAATACGATTTGATCTCATGAATCCAATATCTATTTGTTGATTTTCCAACATCAACAACTGATCTCTGTTTGACAATTCCTCTAATTGAAATTTAATGTCTGGATTGTTAGTAGTAAATTTCTTTAATACGGGAGGGAGATAAGTATTCATTGCTGAACCTACAAAACCTATCTTGATTAACCCCTTAACACCAGAAACAGCCATCTTCCATTTTTCCAGGGACCGGTCTCTTTGAAAGATCATTTCTCCAGCCATTTGAACAAACAATTCCCCTTCTTGGGTAAGTATCACTTTTCTGTTTGTCCTTTGAAATAGTTTGGTCCCCAGAATACTTTCCAACCGTAGAATTTGTTGGCTGAGTGCTGACTGGGATATAAATAATTGCTCTGAGGCAACCCTAAAATTCAAAACTTTTGACAGGGTCAGAAAATAGCTTAAATGTCTGTATTCAAGTTGTGAGAGTTTCATTTTCCGAAAATAATGAACAATAAGAAAAACTTATTAATAACAATAAAATAAGAATTGTTAGTTATTACTTGTTCTGCTAAGATTGTACCAAAAACAGTTTCTTATAAAATATAAACCAATATGGAAAAGGTATTGTCCCTTGGAATGGGTAAAGTCGGAACACTTGTCAGCATTCTGCTTAGTAACAATTACAAGGTAACTGCTGTAGATAAGGAGTTACCCTACTATGACATAGATCTACCATTTGTATTTAAGCAAGCGGACGTCACACAATCAGAAGAAATGATGGAGCTAATTGCCCAAAATGATGCCGTAGTTTCTTCACTCCCATACTACTTAAACAAGGAGATTGCCAGGCTTACACATGAAGCCGGAAAACATTACTTTGATTTGACAGAGGATGTTCAAACCACAAATTACATCAGAGACTTAAGCAAAACCAGCAAAGGGGTAATGGCCCCACAATGTGGTCTCGCACCTGGAATCATCGGAATCATCGGAGCCGATCTGGCAAATCCATTTACCAAACTGAGAGATATTGAGTTAAGGGTAGGTGCTCTCCCAAAATATCCAAATGGACTTCTAGCATATTCATTTACCTGGTCTCCGGATGGAGTGATAAACGAATATATTAATGATGCTGAAGCTATTGTAAATCGTAAAAGAAAAATGGTGCCTTCTCTTGAAGGAATCGAATACATCAATATAGAAGGAAAGGAATTCGAAGCATTTTTCACATCTGGTGGACTTGGTACCATGTGTGAGACATATGATGGTAAGCTGGATACACTAAACTATAAATCAATTAGGTACCCCGGTCATGGTAGATTAATGAAGTTTTTAACCCAGGAACTTATCCTGAAAGACGACATAAATGCCTTAAAAACAATCTTAGAAAATGCTAAGCCCCCGGTAGAAGAAGATGTAGTGTACATCTATGCTGTCGTTGAAGGTTGGAAGCAATCGAAAATAACAAGAAGTGAGTATTACAATGCTTTTTATTCCAAAGAAATAAATGGATATAAGTGGAGAGCAATATCATGGACCACTGCCGCCTCATTAGCAGCTGTAGTTGAACTGGTAGCAGAGGGAAAAATCCCGGCTTCTGGATTTATAAAACAAGAAGAGATACCACTGAATCATTTCCTGAACACCTCAAGTGGCAAGATGTTTCAATAAATAAAGAAGTCATGAAGTTTGATAAAAACAATTCACTGGAAAAAATCCTGTATGCACTTTTTGATTCTTACCAGAAAAGAGTACCCGATGTCTCGATAATTACACGAGCCATGATAGAAAAGGGGTTGATAGTAGATGAAAAGGATATTGTAAATGATCATATCGCTTTTAGAACATTAGGTGTTCCAAACCTAGGTATTGCATCTCTTGAAAAGATATTTCTCTACCATGGATACATAAAAAGAGACTATTACTACTTCGAACAAAAGAAGCTTAATGCCTACTGGTACTCCCCTCCCTCAGAAAAATACCCAAGGATATTTATCAGCGAGTTAATCGTTGATGATTTACCAAAGGATAAGCAACAAATTATTAAAAAGTATACCTCATCTATCACATCAGACCCTGTTAATTCACTAGAGCTTAATGATGCTGTTAAAGTTGGTGATTTTCTCAATGGGTCTCTATGGGCTTTACCGACTATCGAAGATTATAATGACTTGGCATCTGTTAGTGAATATGCTGCCTGGGTTATATATAATAGATATTACTTAAATCATTATACCATCAGTGTCCATGAACTACCTGATGGATACAATACATTAGAATCATTTAATGACTTCCTGGAGTCAATTGGAATCCGGTTGAACACCTCAGGTGGGAAAATTAAGGTTAGCAATGATGGGCTGTTAAAACAAAGTAGCACAGTAGCTAAAATGACTGAAGCCACCTTTTCTAATGGTAATCAAAGCATTGCTGGGAGCTATGTAGAGTTTGCAGAAAGACTACCCCTACCAGCATACAAACACCTTGAGAGGAAATTAATCCGACCGCAACATAGACGTGATGGTTTCGAGAGTGGTAATGCAGACAAAATATTTGAAAGTACCTACAAAGATCAAACATCAAGAAATCAATGACGGACATAAAATTACCAGACCCTATTGCAGCAAGCACTGGTACCAAATCTTGGGTGGGAAAGGGTAAAATCATCAAAAAATACTCACCCGTGGATGGTAAACTACTTGGCGAATTTAAAGGTGCTATAAAAGAAGACTACGAACTAATATTAAAGCAAGCTTCTCAGGCATCTGAAATTTGGAAAAACATTCCTGCTCCTCAAAGAGGTGAAATCTTAAGACAGTTTGGGCTTTCTCTACGGAATAATAAAAGCTATATCGGTGCTGTAGTGAGCTATGAAATGGGCAAAAGTCGGACAGAAGGTGAGGGTGAAGTTCAGGAGATGATAGATATTATTGATTTTGCCGTGGGTCTGTCAAGACAACTCTATGGACTACAAATGCATTCGGAACGACCCAACCATCGATTATTTGAACAATGGCATCCGCTTGGAATCGTTGGAATCATATCGGCGTTCAATTTTCCTGTTGCAGTTTGGATGTGGAATGCCGCATTAAGTCTTGTTTGTGGTAACGTATGTATTTGGAAGCCCTCGGAAAAAGCTCCATTCTCAGCGATATTATGTCAACAACTATTTGCCAGGATTATCAAAGACAATAAGCTTCCGGAAGGTATTTCAAATCTCATCATCGGATATGCAGATATAGGAATGGAAATAGCGCAAGACCGTAGGGTACAACTTGTCTCGGCAACCGGTTCAACAAATATGGGAAGGAGTGTTGGAGCAACAGTAGCCAAAAGGCTGGGAAAAAGCATATTAGAACTGGGTGGAAACAATGCCATTATTGTTTCTCAAAATGCGGACCAGGAGAAAGCCATTCCAGCTATTGTCTTTGGATCTGTTGGTACAGCTGGTCAGAGATGTACAAGCACAAGGCGTGTAATCGTCAACAGAAGTATTTACCATCATTTCAAAGAAAAGTTAGTAGAGATCTACCAAAAATTAAACGTAGGGAACCCTTTGGATGAATCGAATCACCTGGGTCCTTTGATTGATCAAAGTGCTGTAAAAAAATATGAAATGGGCATTAGAAGTGCTCTTGAACAAGGAGGGAAATTACTTCATGGTAATAAGGTCCTTTCCGGAGATGAATTCCTATCCGGATGCTATGTTGTACCTACAATAATTGAGTGTTCATCAAACCTACCCATTTTGAAGGAAGAAATTTTTGCACCTATACTGTATATCATGCCTTATGAGCACCTTGATGAAGCGATTCAAATACAGAATAATGTGCCGCAAGGCTTATCTTCCGCACTGTTCTCAACAGATATCAGGGAAACTGAAAAATTCCTATCAGTACAGGGATCTGATTGTGGGATAGCTAATATCAACATTGGTACTTCAGGAGCAGAAATAGGTGGTGCCTTTGGTGGTGAAAAAGATACAGGAGGTGGCAGGGAAAGTGGTTCAGATGCATGGAAGGCTTACATGCGGAGACAAACTTGTACTGTTAACTATGGTAATGACCTCCCATTAGCGCAGGGTATTCGGTTTGATATTTAATGATTACTGCCCTGCATTCTTTGTATTTCACACCTATCCTTTGGTAATGGTAAGTTAGAGCCTATTATTCAAATACAAGCTTCAATGAATATTGTTCACCCCCCTCATACTTCACTTGCAAAAAGTACAGTCCAGGGGGTTGATTTGTTTTAATGCTGTAAGTAGCAGTTGGATTATTATCAAAGACAAACGAGCTAACCTCTCTCCCAAATGAATCTATTAGTACGGCTTCAAGTGGCCAGGATTCCTTTGGTCCTCTTTTCAGTATAATATCACCTGTTGTTGGATTAGGGTATACCCTTACATCCAACTTATTCAATACAGCTATTTTCAGTGGAGTATTGAAATAGTTCAGAGCAAACTCAAAGGCTTCGTTGCCAAGCTGCTCACCTATCAGGCGGCCATTGATATCGTCAGCAGGTGGGTGAATGCCACCCCAGATACGTGACAGACTACATTGATCTGAGGCATCCTGATAAGTGGCCCACTGCAGCGTAACCTTTTCCGCAGGTCCATCCTCAAATACAAGAAACTCATCTTGTTCCATCTCAAATTCGCCCATCCCACCAGGAAAGAACCGATCTCCTGTGATTCGGGTAAGCACTTCTGCAGCTGCTCGCGAAAATGTGGAGTGCCCGGATATATACCCCGCAAAAGGTGGGGTGATAAAAGTGGGTCGCTGGTAGGGCCACCATTGCTCAGCCAGTATCCAGTCAACACCAGAGACATCAGTATCGGGATCTTCAATATAATCCGGACCACGCCAGGCCTTTAGTTTGATCTTATTTAGATGCTCCATCGTACTTCCTACCAGGGGATCCCCATCCCCGACCAATTCAATACAACCTGGTACAAGAGGGATGCCCCCTATGTGATAATTTGGTAAGGCAGGGTCACTGCTTTGTCCAAGGTCAGCCATATATCGAATGGCTGAAACAGGTCTGATATAATCATAGAACCCTTTGATGCTCCAGGCTGTTACAGCAGCATCATGCATCGCACCACCAAGAATAAAATAGGACTTAATATCCCATTCAAGATCATCCAGTACCTCCCCCTCACCACCAAATTTTTTTACCAAATCCGGATGATCATTTACATAGTTGAGAATGGTAAACCAGTGACCTGGGGGTGTTTCAGAATCAGGGCCGTCTGCCCAAAACTCCGCCAAGACCCTTGCATAATCGCCAAGTCTAACAACCTGAGGGCTATAAGGATTATTGGTGGCAGGGTTAAGCGTATGCCCTGAGGATGGGTCTCCCCCTCCCAGATAATCGTAGAACTGGTCATAATCAGTAAAGTCAACAGGTAGGCTGCTTAATGGGAAGTTGCCTAGCGAAGCAGGTGAAATATCCATTTGAGTGTCTAAAATGGCATCGAGATGCCCTGACCATATCGCTACTAAGGAAAAGTTCCATTTGTAAAGATCACTGGAAGGTCCCCCATTCACAGGATCCAAATATGGAGGGGGTCCTGGATCGTGATACAAGGTCCAGTCATGACCATCTCTTTGCCTAACAGATCGGTGCTCATCTTTCAGAGAAAATGGTGCTGCCTGTCCCCATTCAGGACCGAGAAATGAAGGCGTACTTCCAGGAATCTCATTCCCACTCTGATCAATAAAGACATCGAATGTAATGGGCTGCCATCGATTTGGATTCGAAATCTCCGGATTACCGGGTTGTTTTAAATTGATTGGTTCATTTACAGGAACATAAAACTCATTCTCATAAACATTTTGCTCACCAGACCCATCCTGTAATCCATAATCTATGTATTGTGATGCAATGTAATTCCCCAGTGCCGCAGCAGAGCCTGTAGTATAGTCAGTGCTTGTAAAGTCCTTATCATAGCCGAAGACTCCTACAAATAATGAATCTGCAATATTCATCACACGGGCCACACCGGGTGAATTGGCAAAACGGTGTTGGATCATTCGGTAAGCAGCATAGCTGATGGCCTTGCCTCTCAGCTCGTCCCCTGTTCCAGTTATGCCATTAAACCCTTCAAATGTGCTATTAAAACCATGGACTTCCTCTCCCATAAGGTAGGGACGGTTGGTTGAAGAAAAGATGGCCCAAGCGTCATACATTGCCGCTGATACGTGAAACAGGTTTCGTGCATGGACCGTAGGACGAGCATAGTCATTCCTGATGCCTTCCAGCAGGACCTCGTTCCAATTACGAGCTATAGAGTGTTGCGCAGATAATGCAAAACTTGATACTATCAAAGACAAGATTGTCACAACCTTTTTCATAGTAAAAATCAGTCAACTGTTGATAATAAAAACTAAACGAAAGATAAATATTTTAAAATATATATGTTTCGTAATATAAATGTAAGTAAAAAATAATATTCTGTCAGATATAATTTTAAACCACATTAGAAAATTTGGTATCAGGTCTTATTAGTATTTACCAGAGAAGTAAACAAACTGCCTATATGAAATATGTGAGCGCTATCACGGATTTTATTAAGTGGATGGACCGCGAAAAACGAGAATGGTCAGTGATCAATGTCTACGCGCGTCGCTCTGGGATTTCATCATCCGATACTATAACGGGGATAGCATTCCGGATAGACCGTTCAATACGTAGATTTCGAAATCTCATACCAGTTATAAGAAATTTGGCTTTACTCACAACTAGACTTAGAATCTAAAAAGATCATGTATCTATTTCTAAAGAGTAAAAACCTATTGTCGTACAAGATTATAGCACAAAAAAGGGCAGCATTGCCACCCTTTTAAAACTACTCAAATTACTAGTTTAATTTTTCCGCTGTGTAGCCGGCTTTCTCTACAGTTGCGATCACTTCAGTTGCAGATGCGCCGGTGCTTTCAACAGTCAGCGTCTTGTTTGGATTGAGGATGTCTACTCCCCATCTGTCTACACCTTCAAGTGCATTGAGGAATGGAGTGACCTTGGCCAGACATCCGCTACATTTGATTGTTGTTTTGAATTTTAACGTACTCATTGTCCTTTATTTTGATTGTTAATATTGATTCAAATTTCGTGCAGGTATCGGGTTTTTATTTTACACTATTTCCTATATGGATTACACAATTCACCCATACATCAGATCCAGAATATCTGATTCGGGAAATCCTGAGCAGAGCAAAACATAACCATCATCGAGCTCGTCATCCGGCAATGCATAATTGGCTTTCATATTGATCTTTCCTGATGTCAACCTGATCTTACAGGTTCCGCACATGGCCTCTTTGCAGGAATGAGGTAACTTGATTCCTGCTTCAAGCGCTGACTGAAGAATTGGTTTATTTTGATCTGCCAGAAATGAAATAGCTTTACCATCCAGGTTATGAATATTGATTGTGGACTGGCTTTGCCGGTTGTCATGAGCAGCTGTTTCCCCGTAGCCTGTGAAAGCCTCTGTCCTGATGGTTTCAGGGGCAATACCAAAAGTAGTCAGTGACTCAGATGAAAAGTTCATCAGAGAATCCGGTCCGCAAATGAATACTTCAAGATGCCCTGCAGCAACATGATGTTGTAAATCAGATTGATTCATCCTCCGATACTTCAAATCCAAATGTGTATCAATAATGGTCTCCTGTACCGAAAGGAAATGCGTGACATGTAACCCATTATACCTCTGTTGAAGGGCTTCCAGCTCTTTTCTAAATATGATGGATTCATAATCCTTGCTGGCATAAAGCAGTGTAACCTTACTACCGGACTCTTTGCTTAAAATAGATTTTAATATTGAAAAGAGTGGTGTAATACCACTGCCTCCGGCTATCATCAACACATTTCGGTCCTTCCCAAATGTAGTGGTGAAGCGACCTCCAGGATCACTTACCATGACCGAATCACCTGCTTTTGTATGATCTATCAAATAATTTGAGGCTAATCCACCAGCTACCCTTTTGATGGTCACTCCTGGTGTTTCATTCAGAAGTGCTGTGGATGAAAAAGAGTATTGCCGAACCACTTCTTTCCCATCAATGTCCAGGAAGAAGTTCAAAAACTGACCCGGCTGATATCTTGCAATCATTTGATGCTGCTCCAATTCCAGGGTCATGGCATCCGGGGTTTCCCGGATGACTTTTTTTACCTTAATACTTGCTTTCATGGCCGTCATTTCAAATTTTAGATATTTTCAACCTTAAGCTGTTGGCTACCACCGAGACTGAACTAAATGCCATTGCCGCTCCTGCAATCATGGGATCCAACAGAAAACCATTGAAAGGATACAGGACACCAGCAGCGATGGGAATCCCGATAAGGTTGTAGATAAACGCCCAGAACAGGTTCTGACGGATACCCGCTACAGTCTTACCTGATAGCTTGAGCGCCTTGGGTATTGACATCAGATCAGAGGTGATCAGGGTGATCTTCGCTACATCCATTGCAATATCTGATCCCTTTCCCATCGCTATACTTACGTCTGCCTGGGCAAGGGCATGCGAATCATTGATGCCATCACCGACCATGGCTACTACTTTTCCTTCAGCCTGAAGCGTTTTCACAAATTCGGCTTTGTCCGATGGCATGACTTCAGCTTTGAAGTGTTTTAAGCCAACCTGACCGGCAACTGCTTCTGCTGTCTGGTGGTTGTCTCCTGTGAGCATATAAACGTCTATACCACGATCCTGAAGCGTTCGGATAGCTTGTTCAGAGCTGGGCTTCACCTTATCTGCAATGGCCAGTACAGCGAGCGTCTGATACTCACTCGCGAAATAGATGACTGTCTTCGCTTCCTGCTGAAGCTGTTTAGCTATTACACGTATCTCAGGATCAATCTCAATATTATTTTGGGTGATCAGTTTCTGATTTCCGATGAAGTACCTGTCCAGACCCACATCCGCCAGTACACCTAGTCCGGTAATGCTCTCAAATGAAGACACTTCAGCAGCAACTATTCCGGTTTCTTTGAGCCTGTTTTCCACAGCTTCTGCCAGGGGGTGTTCGGAGACCGCCTCGATACCGAGCAATACCTGGCTATAATTATCATAATCATTCACCCTATCCGCCCAGATCATGTCGGTAACCACCGGCTTTCCTTCTGTAATCGTTCCCGTCTTATCCAGAATGATCGCATTGACCTGATGAGCCTGCTCCAGGCTTTCCGCATCTTTGATGAGAATGTTGTTTTCGGCTCCTTTTCCCACACCCACCATAATCGCTGTGGGTGTAGCCAATCCCAGTGCACAGGGACATGCGATCACCAGCACAGCTACAGAAGTTAATAGAGCCTGGGTAAAAGCATCATCACCTCCTACAAACATCCACGTGATAAAGGTCAATATGGAGATACCCACCACGATGGGTACGAATACACCAGCGATCTTATCAACCAGTTTTTGAACAGGTGCCTTACTTCCCTGGGCTTCCTGAACCATCCTAATGATTTGAGAAAGAAGGGTCTCTCCGCCTACTTTTTCAGCAGTGAATTGAAAAGAGCTTTTTTGATTGATTGTGCCGGCAAAAACCTTATCACCATTGGATTTCAGCACCGCAATCGGCTCACCGGTGATCATGCTTTCATCAACATAAGATTCTCCTTTGCTTACTGTACCATCTACAGGAATTTTTTCACCTGGACGAACCACGATGGTGTACCCCACCTGCACTGCAGCAATCGGAATTTCTTTTTCCTCCCCGTCAACTATGGCCTTTAGGGTTTTGGGTTGTAGTCCCATCAGTTTTTTGATGGCTGATGAGGTATTGGATTTAGCTTTTTCCTCCAACAGTTTTCCCAGAGAAATAAAGGTAATGATGACCACAGCAGCCTCATAGTATACATGAGGATGAATCCCTCTGCTATGCCAAAACTCAGGAAAGAGCGTATTGAATAAACTGTAGATAAATGCAATACCGGTACTCAGGGCCACCAGCGTATCCATGTTGGCTTTACCATGACGGGCTTGCTTGTAGGCATTGATGAAAAAGTTTCTGCCAAACCAAAACAAAATAGGAATGGTAAGCACCAGAGAAATCCATCTACCAACCTGCCATTCCATCAAAAACATACCAATTATAAATACCGGAAGGGTGAGAATAGCTGACCAAAGTGTTCGTGACTTCACTTCCTGATAGTGCTTCCTTTGCAACTCTTCCTGTTTGGCTGACAGGTCGTCTTCCCCTACCAGGAGGTCATATCCTATTGACTGAACTGCTTCACGAAGCTTCTCCGGGGTAACAGCGTTTTCATATTCAACAAGAACTGAATTGGTTGCAAAATTGACACTGGCAGATTTCACACCTGGTGTATGACTGATCATGGACTCCACGCTGGAAGCACAGGCAGCACATGTCATTCCCGTAACGGGGAAGGTTTGTTTAGACACCTGCCCATTTAGTGCAGGTTTTATTTCTTCTATTGTTTCCATAATTTTTTGAATTTTTATTGAAGCAAATTTCGAAGCGAGGTGATCAGGATGTGTTATACAATTACCGATTAGGGTTGTATGATTTCGAGACTCATCCAATCGAATAAAAAAAGGAGCTGGTGACCGAAATATCTTTAACCAACTCCTTCTCTTAAAACCTGAATTATTGGAGCAAACTAACCATTCCTTTTGGACATGAATAAATCCAAAGAGTACCTACCTCCTCCAGAATAGATCAAGGCTAAAGCCATTCCAATCCATAAAAGGAAGAATTCATATCCTTCACCGGGTTGGTTTCCAAACCAGTTCATAAAGAACCCATTTTCCCAATGACTGGTCACAATTATACCTAAGGCCAGGATCAGGAAAGATGTTGAAATCAAGCGTGTTGCAAAGCCTGTAATCAAAATGATGGCTCCAAAGAATTCTAATAGAATGATCAAAAGTCCAACCAGGTAAGGAAGTCCTATAAATTCCGTGAAATAGGACATAGTACCTGTGAACCCATAGCCACCAAACCATCCTAGTAATTTTTGTGCTCCATGCGGAAAAATCACCACTGCCAGAAACACCCTAAGTAAAAGAGGTGAAAATGACCTGCTCGTATTGACAATTAACTTTTTCATGTAATTCAGGTTAATTGCTATAGATGAATTGCTCTCTGATGATTTGACCATCTTTCCACTCCTGAATAGAGACCTGTTTATAGTTTTTAACCCCCCATTCTTTATGCGTGTAGTCATAGTGCCACTGAACCATCGTGATATTTTCTCCTACAGTAACTTTCAGAGGTTTTGCTAAACGAAAATCAATAATTGAGTCAAAGAACGCAATCTCTCGTTTTCGATTGGCGTCTTTTCCAACTGTAGGAGCACTTTCATTTTCCTGCATTACCACATCCTTGTGATAATACTTTTCAAAAGCTTCCAATGCCCGTCCTTCAAGAACCAGGTCATTTAAATTGCTGATGTTTTCTAATAATTTTGCCATTTTTTTAGTTTTAAATTATATGGCAAAGGTCCCGGGCAATTTATCCACCCACGACAAACTAGATTATAAAAGGAGGTTAAACCAGGTTAATATTATTGCTCTAAGATATATTGGCTTCTGATTTTACTTAAAAATTCCTTGGTGATTCCAAGATAAGAAGCGATCAGATACTGAGGTACCCGCTGTTCTATTTCAGGATATTGTTTACGAAATGCGAGGTAACGATCACGCGCTGGCATACTGAAGTTCCTTATTATTCTCCGGTCAGAGGCTATGTAAGCATTCTGAATTACAATCCTAAAAAATCGCTCCATTTTGGGTATGGTTGCATACAAACGGTCCAACATCTCTGCTGAGATTTGCAAGACTTCAGTGGGTTCCATGCACTGGACATTATAATTAGCCGGTGTTTGTCTGAGCAAGCTCCCCAGATCCGATGTCCACCAATTTTCAATGGCGAACATGACAACGTGTTCTTGCCCATTTGTGTCGATATGGAAAGTCTTAAGACATCCCTTCACCACAAAATTTTCAAAGCGACAAACATCACCTTGCTGGACGATAAACTGACCTTTCAGGTATTTCCTTGGTGTGAAATGTTGCGAAATATGGTATTTCTCCTCTTCAGTGAGTGAAACCACCTTCTCCATGTAAGCAAAAAGTGCGTCCATTAGTTAACATATCATTTCGGATCAAAAAGTCAAGGCTTACCCTGAAGTCTTGACTTCTCTTCTTTAACTTTTCGTAGGTCTGAAGGGTTCAATCCGGTTACTTTTTTGAATTGAGCGGAAAGGTGATGTACACTGCTAAACCCTCTGTTGTAGGCAATCTCTGATAATGACCAGTCTGTATAGACAAGCAGTTCCTTCACTGATTCCAACCGCTTTTCTATGTGATACCGCTCTATGGACTTTCCTTCAAGGCGCGAGAAAAACATGCTCAGCGAATCATAATTGATCAGGAAATGACCAGCCAGGCTGTCTGATAGATTTTCCTTCGAGTTGCGGCCACTACCGGCTTCTATCCATTGATGGATAAATGACTTGATATTGGAGAGTTGCTGCTCATTTTTGTCAGAGATCAGATCGAAACCGAGGGATGAAAGGATATTCTTTATTTTTGTTTTATCATCTCCGGCTAATGGTTTACCAAGTATTACTCTGCCTAGCGCAATCTCAGTGACAAACATTCCGGCATCCTGAAGGTGTTTCTTGATGGTGTAGATGCAACGATTGCAAACCATCCCTTTGATATTTAACTGAGTATCCATGATTCAATTTTTGATCAAAGTTGATAACAATACAGCTCACAGGTGTTACATAATGGCCGGGTAGAATTGTATGATTATATGATATGGTCCAGCGATTTCCTGGACTGAGTATTTTCTATACTCTTTTTAAATTCAGAAGGGGACATTCCAATCACTTTTTTGAACTGATTGGATAAATGGGCCACACTGCTAAAGCCCATTTTATAGGCAATCTCCTTGATAGACAATTGGTCATAGAAAAGATATTCCTTCACCTTTTCCATTTTCTGACGAATGATATACTGCTCAATGGTGATCCCTGCCATAGAGGAAAACAGGCTGCTGATGTAGTTGTAGTCATAATTGAGGTTTTCTGAAAGAAAGGAGGACCATTGTATATGGATATTGTAGGGCTCCTGATGATGGATAGAGTTGATGATCTGGGTTTTGATCTTTTCCATCATCTGTACCTTTCTGTTGTCAATCCTTTCAAAACCATTTTGAGAGAGTAGCTCATCCAGCTTTGGCAGCTGATCGGCAGGAAAATCTTCTGCGAGTTTTACCTCCCCCAACTCCACAGATAAAGTCTTCACCCCGAGCTTGTCAAAGATTTCGCTGACAACCATCACGCACCTGGGGCAAACCATGTTTTTGATATGTAGCTGCTTTCCTTCCAAAATCTTCTTTGCTTAGGTGGATTAAGGTAACAAAACAATAGCAGAAAATCATCCAACCACTGAGAATAATATCATGGATCCTATTTCCCCACATGATTAAACGAATTATATAATGAATAGAAGCAATTCTATAAAATACGGTAATCAGTGCCGAAGGATTTTTGCCAAAATAAATTTCACAATTATGTCAAATTCCATTTCATTAAATGCGAGCTCTCTTTTTGAGAAAAGATGGGCTGCACTGGCTGTTTTGTGTACCGCACAGTTTATGGTGATCATGGACACTTCTATCATTGGAGTAGCCTTGCCCGCCATTCAAAGTGCGTTGAATTACACCCCTTCCAACTTACAATGGATCTTCAATGCCTATGTAATTGTATTGGGTGGTATGTTGCTGTTAGGTGGTAAACTATCAGACATCTATGGTCCCAAAAACATTTTTATGTGGGGCTTTACTATCCTCACCGTAGCTTCTGTGCTTACAGGCCTTGCATGGTCTGAAACTTCCATGAACGTGGGGCGTGCCCTTCAGGGACTTGGATCAGCACTGATTGCTCCGGCTGCCTTGAATATGCTCATGAGCATATTTACCGATCCCAGAGAGCTGGGCAAAGCATTTGGATTCTGGGGAGCCTCTGCAGCTGCCGGAGGATCAGCAGGTGTATTCCTTGGAGGAGTGTTGACCGAATATCTGTCGTGGAGATGGGTATTCCTGATCAATGTCCCTCTGGGAGTCATTGTCATGCTTTTTGGAGCGTCTCTTCTAGCTAATGGAAGCAGGCTTCGCGGGAAAATTGATTATCTGGGAGCTATACTGGTCACTGCTGCTACAATGCTGATCGTGTACACCCTGGTAATGGTAGAACACAATGGATGGGTATCCCCTACCACATTGGGTCTGTTCGCCACTTCAATCATTTTGTTGATTGTATTCATTGTCATTCAGAAAAAGTCACAGGCTCCGTTGCTTCCCCTGGCTATTTTCAAAGCTCCTAACCTGTCAGCAGCTAACCTGGTGATGGCGTTGATGGCTGGTGCATGGATACCGATGTGGTTTTACCTGAACCTGTACCTGCAACAGACACTTGGGTATTCTGCTTTCTGGTCCGGAGTAGCACTCCTTCCTATGACCATCGCCATTATGATCCTCATGGTAGGTCTTAGCGGACGACTGATTGAACAATTCGGACTTAAAACAAATCTGGTAGTGGGCCTGATAGCCCTTTCAGCATCCTTGTTGTGGTTTTCTACCGTATCAGCAGACGGTAATTTTCTTCACGATGTACTGGGTGCATCCTTATTGGGTGCTATTGGAATGTCCCTGGCATACATTCCGGGTACCATGGCAGCGATGTCAGGTGCAAAACCTGAAGAATCAGGATTAGCCTCTGGCCTCGTCAATACTACCTACCAGGTGGGCTCAGCGATAGGGCTGGCTATTGTAGTAGCTGTAGCAATTGCCGTGACGAACGGATTGGCTGCGGGAGACCCAATCAGCACGCATGCACTAACAGAGGGTTTTCAGGCTGCCTTTCAGACGGCTGCGGTAATAGGCGGACTGGGAACAGTTGTAGCACTTTTTGGTATTAAAACCGGGAAATAATAATAATAATATCCAAAGGAGGCCGTCTCAATAGTAAAATGAGACGGCCCCTTTAAGGAATTTTTTTTGAATAATCAACTTAACAGTTTTCTAACTTACACTTTTCATCTTTACCTTCAAATTCAATAGTTATATGATTAATGGATTCATCTTTAAGCTGAGACCTTACCTTCTCCTTTAACTCAGCTTGATCTGAAAGTTTATAGTCTTTGTCTAACCGGAGATGTATTGTAAGAATGTTATATTCACCGTCCATTGACCAGGCATGACAATCATGCACATCGGTCACTTCAGACATTGTCCTTAGTTTTTCCCTAATTTCCTTGATTGATACTTCTTCCGGTATGCCCTGAAGAATGACTAACAAACTCTTTTTGAGATTTCTATAAACGTTGTAAAGCACAAATATTGAAATGAGCACAGAAAGTAACGGATCAATAAAAGGTGCATCCACATACATCATAATAATACTGCCGATGAGCACAGCTACCCATCCTAAAACATCCTCCAACAAATGGAGTGATACGACTTTTTCATTGAGTGATTCCCCTTTTCGAAGTTTGAGAACCGCTGCTCCATTCACTACTATTCCCAGAATAGCCAGGTAAAGCATTCCCTGAACGTTGGTTTCCTCGGGGTTGAATAGTTGTGGAATTGCTTTAGTAAGAATAAAGATTGATCCTGCTATCAAAACGATAGAGTTAATGATGGCGCCCAATAATGAAAATCGTTTGTATCCATAGGAGAATTTTTTGGTTCTTCCTTTCTTTGACAGCTTTTGAAAATACCAGGAAAGACCCAAACTCAGGCTATCTCCCAAGTCGTGCAACGCATCAGAAAGGATGGCTAAGCTATTGGTATATAGTCCTCCAATGACCTCAATGATGGTAAATGCCAGATTGAGAAAGAAGGCAACTTTTACATTGCCTTCTGAATGATGATGATCATGTCCCATATAATATCATATTTAATGTCCATGTCCACCTTCTTCCTCAGTGTTTTTAGCCTTCCCCAGCACGGTGAATGCACCTTTTATGACTAAATCAATAGCAGAAACATTTATGGATGAATCAGTCAAAGTAATTTGAGTAAATCCATCTTCGCTAAATCCCTGGATTACTTCGATCATTTCGAAATCAAACACCACCTTGTCATGCTCTTCTCGCTTGCCTCCAAGTGCAAAGAGGTAATGCCTGCCTCCGTATCTGACTATTGACTCTTCTGGAACAGCCCATGCCTTATTGCTGCCGGTTTCTATTTTGGCTGACACATACATGCCTGGCATCAGATCATCATCCTTTTCCTTCAAATGGCCATGAACCGTAACAGAGCGGTCTTCTCTAACACCACTACCTACCAGAAAAACCTCTGCATCCCGCCATTGATCAGGCGCATTGGCTAAGGCAAAACGGATTCTTTGTCCTTCCTTGATCTGTGGGATATCGTTCTCGTAAACTGTCAGTTCCACATGTAAATCTTCCGAACTAGTAAGATCCATAATTACATCCTGAGGATGAATGTATTTACCTACATTGGTATAAACTTCCCTCACCTGCCCGGTCACAGGTGCATAAATACCGACATAAGAAATCACCTTGCCTTTACCAATTTTGGAGGGACTAAACCCGATCATTTTTAGTTTGGCAGCTATGGCGTTTATTCTGGCTTCATTAGCTAAATAAGCACTCCTGGCTTGCTGAAAATGCTTACCGGATGCCACATTCTCCTTATACAATTCCTGCTGCCTTTCAAATTCCGCTTTGAGAAATTCCTGATTGGCCAGACTTTCCAGGTAATCCTGTTGAAAC